>NZ_MRST01000019.1 GCF_001902145.1 Pseudomonas fluorescens | reverse complement strand
GGCCGCCTTCGCGAGCAAGCCCGCTCCCACAGTTTGATCGTGGTGTGTCAGGTAGATAGGCGTCGGCTGTCTAATCGTCACGGGAGCAAGCTCCCTCGCCACAGATTTAGCGTCGTGCCGAAGTTGTATCGCAGGCAAGCCAGCTCCCACACTTGATACTCATTGTTTGCAAAAATGGCGCTCATCCAAGCGCTGGCCCATCCCTTGCATTACCCCCCTAAAGCCCAACCGGCCTGCGGTTGGGCGCTGCCATTAGGGGTGAAACTTACCTTGAACATTCTTGACCTTGACCACAGCCTCACCGGCCAGGCACCGATTGCCCGGCGGTTGGCCAGCGGTCTGGCCACGCGCCTGGACCTGCTGGACCTGGGCCCGAAATTGCGTTTGTGGTCCACCGAAAAAACCTGGAAGCGTTTCGTCGAGCGCCTGGCCCAACGGCCACGGCCCCGTGACGCGCGCCCGGAAATCCTGTTTGTCGGCTCCGGCGATTATCACCACCTTACGCCGGCGTTTTTGGCCGACCTCAAAGAGCCTGTCAGCCTGATCCACTTCGACAACCACCCCGACTGGGTGCGCTTTGCACCCAAGCGGCACTGCGGTTCGTGGGTCAACCGGGCATTGAAGATGCCGGCGATCCAACGCATCGTCACTCTTGGCCCGTGCAGCGATGACCTGCATAACCCGCAACTGCGCGGCGGCAACCTTGGCGCCCTCAAGCGCGGGCGTTTGCAGTTGTTTCCCTGGCAGCATCCGCCGTCCAAGGTCTGGGGCCGGGTGGGGGACGGCGCCGGCCACCAGCAACAGGAAAACCACCTGCATTGGCGCAACCTGGCGGACCTGGACTGGGGCGCCTTCCTCGACCAGATGATTGCCAGCCTGCCCACCGAGGCGATCTGGATCACCATCGACAAAGATGTGCTGGCCAGTGAAGACGCCGCCACCAACTGGGACCAGGGCGGCATGCGCCTGGCCCATTTGCTCCAGGCCCTGCGGGCGCTGGCGGCGCGTAAACGCATCATCGGCATCGACATTTGCGGGGAATTCGCTGCGCCGGCATTCAGCAACGCGTTCAAGCGCTGGGAAGCCAAGTCCGACCAGCCGCCACCGGAGCGCTGGAGCCCGCAAGACTTGCAGCGCAACGCCGCAACCAATGAAGCCTTGATCGACCTGTTTGAGGAGCTGTTCCCGTGACCCTGACCGTGGTGTTGTTACTGGCGTTTTCCATAGTCCTCGATGTGATTGGCCAGTTGTGTTTCAAGTTGGGCGTAGACCGTTTGCCACAGCTCGATGGCGGCTTTCGCCTGCGTGCCTTCTGGGGCCAGGTGTTCAATGCGCCGCTGTTGTGGGCCGGCGTCGGGGCCTATGTGATTGAGTTTTTCGTCTGGCTCGAGGCCTTGTCCCGTGCACCGTTGAGTCTGTTGTTTCCGCTGGCGGCATTGGCGTATTGCCTGGTGGTACTGGCGGGCAGGGTAGTGCTCAAGGAAACCGTCAGCCCCCGGCGTTGGGCGGGCACGCTGGTGATTACCTTGGGCGTAATGTTGGTGGCGATTGCGGGGAGCCAGGCATGACGACGCAGACAATCGATACAGGCTGGTTGCATGGGCGGCTTGGCACCCTGGTGCTATGGGCACTGCTGATCGCCACCGAAAGCGCCGGGCAGTTGTTCACCAAGGTGGCCGGCGATCAATTGGGGCCGATGGACTTCAGTTGGCAATGGCTGGCGGACGTGGCGCGCAACCCGGGAATTCTGGCGGCGATTGCCAGCTATCTGGGTGCGTTTTTTGTGTGGATGCTGATCCTGCGGCGTAGCAGTTTGTCCCTGGCGTTTCCGCTGAGTTCGCTGGTGTTTGTGGCGGTGCTGCTGGGCTCTTGGCTGGGGTTGGGGGAGCACATCAGCGTGTTGCATTGGGTGGGCGTGGTGGTGATTATCGGGGGTATCGCGCTGTTGGCTGAGGGCGAAGAACACTGAAGATAGTGCTATGAAACACAGGCTCAATGTGGGAGCGGGCTTGCTCGCGAATGCGGTGGATCAGTGAAGCATCGGGTGACTGACACACTGCTTTCGCGAGCAAGCCCGCTCCCACATTTTGCTCCCAGGTGATTCAGTCGAAGGTGTAGCTGATCGCCGTCTGCACCTGGCCCTGATTCACATGGCCTGCCTCCTTGACGATGCTGCTCTTGGCCGCCGACCCCGCCAGGCGTACCCAGCTGGCGCTGGTCAGCAGTGCCCAGTGGGACGCCAGGGGGAAGGCGAAGCTTTGGCTCAGCGTCACATTCTGCAAGCCGCCACTCGCGTTATAAGGCCGCAAGCCTGAAGCGACAGCTTCGTTGTCGTCCACACCGAAGAAGGTATTGGCCTGGCGTGCATCGGCAAAATGCGCAACCAGGCCATTGCTGCCGATAATCCCGCCACCCACGGGGTAACCCAGTTCGCCGCCGATTTTACCCAGGGCGCCGCTCTGGGAATGCCCGCCGCCCACGGCCTGGCCCAATTGCGCATAAACCCGCCAGAAATTGGCCGGGGCGTATTGGACGAAACCGCCCACTTCGGCCATGTCCGACACGTTGCGCAGGCCCTGCAACTCGCCGTTGGAGGTACGCCCCGGCAGGTAGTTGATATAGGGGCCAGCGGTAAGGCCGTGGGTATCCAGGGCGCTCCAGGTAAGGCCGTCATCGGTGCTCAGGCTGACGTCGCCCCAATCCAGGTCCAGGTACGGCACAGGCCGGGTTTCGTAGCGGCTGCCGCTGGGGTCGTGGGGCTGATAGCTGAGACCAGCGCCCACGTCGCCCGTGATGCCCTCTGCCCACGCGGCACTGCACAGGCCCCACCCTCCAAGTAAACCGGTGAATACAGCAGCAGCGAGCTTGGACATGGGGATATTTCCTGAAGGTGGGCAGGCGCGCATGAACGCGCAAACCGACGCGCCTGCGCAAGCACTCATGTTGTTTGTAGCAAGCTACAAAAATTGTAGCTCCTGCGACACCTATCGCTGCGCATTTCGCCTCAGCCCCCAGCCCTGCGGGGTTTTGGTCAGTTGGCACAGTCCCTGCTCTATCCCTTGGCAAGCGCATACAGCGCGCTCCTCCAAGGCCCTTTACCTAAAGGAAAGGCAGATGATCAACTGGCATATCGTGTGTGACTTCGACGGGACCATTACTCCCACCGATGTCATCGACAACGTCCTCCAACGCTTCGCCGGCCCCGAGTGGGAAACCATCGAACAGGAATGGCTGGATGGGCACATCGGTTCACGCGAATGCCTGAGCCGCCAACTGGCGCTGATCAAGGCGACCCCGGCTGAACTGCTGGCGTACTTCGACAGCGTCGAGATCGACCCGGACTTCCCGGATTTCGTCGATCACGTCATGGGCCTGGGTGCTTCCATCGAAGTGGTCAGCGACGGCATCGAGCAGGGCATTGCCCGCATCCTCTCGCGCAACTACGTGACCCTGTTGCCGATCCTCGCCAACCGCCTGCGCCAGGTCGACCAGGACAGCTGGCGCATCGACTTCCCGTATGCCAGCGATGCCTGCCGCGCCGCTGCCGGCAACTGCAAGTGCAAATCCACGCCGCGCAACAAGCGCGTGTTGGTGATTGGCGATGGCAAGTCCGACATGTGCGTGGCCTCCACCGCCGACTTCGTGTTCGCCAAGGGCAGCCTCGCCGACTACTGCGTCGCCCACCAGATTCCTCATGCGCGCTTCGACACCTTTGCGCAAGTGCCGGCGTTACTGGCCAAGCTGCCCCAAGGCATCGCCGCCAACGCCACCACCTTCAACACCTCTTCTGACAATCAGGAACTCTTCCATCATGTCTGATATCCGTATTGCTACCGCCGAAGACCAGGTTCTCCTGGATAAAGAAGCCAAGTACTGCTCCTACGGCGACACCGTTCACTACATCGAGCCGCCGCGTATTTTCAGCCGCTGCGAAGGCTCCTATGTGTGGGACACCGAAGACCAGGCCTACCTCGACCTGCAAATGTGGTACTCGGCCGTCAACTTCGGCTATGCCAACCCGCGCCTGAACAACGCGCTGAAAAAGCAGATCGACACCCTGCCGCAAATCGCCAGCCAGTACCTGCACAAAGGCAAGATCGAGCTGTCGGAAATGATCGCCGTCGATGCCAAGAACAAGTTCGGCCTCGACGGTCGTGTGCACTTCAACGTCGGCGGTTCGCAATCGATTGAAGACTCCCTGAAGGTGGTGCGTAACGCCAGCAACGGCAAGAGCCTGATGTTTGCCTTCGAAGGCGGCTACCACGGCCGCACGCTCGGCGCCTCGTCGATCACTTCCAGCTTCCGCTATCGTCGTCGCTATGGCCACTTCGGCGAGCGCGCCAACTTCATTCCATTCCCGTACCACTTCCGTGGCCCGAAGGGCATGACCAAGGAAGAATATGGCAGCCACTGCGTGCAGCAGTTCGCCCGCTTGTTCGAGACCGAGTACAACGGTGTCTGGGACCCGAAAACCAATCAGTGCGAATACGCGGCCTTCTACGTCGAGCCGATTCAGGGCACCGGCGGCTACGTGATCCCGCCAATGAACTTCTATCGCGAACTCAAGCACGTACTGGACCAGCACGGCATCCTGATGGTGTCCGATGAAATCCAGATGGGCTTCTACCGCACCGGTAAGCTCTGGTCGATCGAGCACTTCGACGTACAACCGGACGTGATCGTGTTCGGCAAGGCATTGACCAATGGCCTCAACCCACTGGGCGGCATCTGGGCCCGTGAAGAGTTGATCAACCCGACGGTGTTCCCGCCAGGTTCGACCCACTCCACCTTCGCTTCCAACCCGCTGGGCACGGCGGTGGGCCTGGAAATGTTCAAGATGACCAGCGAAGTCGACTACGGCGCCATGGTCATGGCCAAGGGCAAATACTTCCTGGAAGGCCTGCAAGACTTGCAGAAACGCTTCCCGATCATCGGCGACGTCGATGGCCTGGGCCTGGCGCTGCGCTGCGAAATCTGTGGGCCGGATGGCTTCACCCCGGACAAGGCGACCCTGGACTACATGGTCGAAGAAGGCATGAAAGGCGACATGGTGGTAGACGGCCAGAAGCTCGGGCTGATCCTCGACGTAGGCGGTTACTACAAGAACGTGATCACCCTGGCCCCGTCCCTGGAAATCAGCTACCCGGAAATCGACCTGGGCCTGAAGTTGCTGGAGCAACTGCTGGTGCGAGCGACCACGCGGTGAATGCTCAAGGGATCGACCTCGGTGAAGGCACTGCCGGTTTCGTTCTCGGTGATGGTCCGGTCGGGATCCTGTTGATCCACGGCCTGACCGGCACCCCGACGGAATTGCGCCAGGTTGCCAAGGGCCTGGCCAAGGCGGGTAACTGCACGGTGTATGTGCCGACGTTGGCCGGGCACTGCGGCGACAACAGCGACCTGCAAGCCACCGGTTGGCTGGACTGGTACGAAGGCGTGCGCAAGACCTTCGTACAGGTCAGGCAACGCCACGAGCAGGTGTTCGTCGGTGGCTTATCCATGGGGGCGGTGATGTCGATGTATGTCGCATCTGAACACCCAGGGCAAGTCGCCGGGCTGCTGATGTATTCCACCACCTTGAAGTACGACGGCTGGAGCATTAACAAGCTGGCGTTCCTCACGCCCTTGCTGATGAGGATCCCATTCGGCGTGCACATTTGCAGCTTCGAAGAGAAGCCGCCCTACGGCATCAAGAACGAGCGCCTGCGGGCCATCGTCGAGCGGCAGATGAAGGAAGGCGAGAGCAGCGAGGCGGGTTTGCTGACCATGGAAGGCATCACCGTGCGCGAGCTGCATCGCATGAACGCCGTGGTCAAGAGACGCATGCCCCAGATCAACGTGCCGGCGCTGGTGCTGCACTCCATCGAGGACGACATCACCAGCCGCTGGAACGCCGATTACGTGGAGCGCCACCTCGGTGGGCCGGTGACCAAGATCCTGTTGGACAACTGCTACCACATGATCACGGTCGATTTGCAGTACCGGCGGGTGATCGAGTTGAGTGCCGGGTTTGTCGAGCAGCACGCAGTGCAACTCAATCGCGTGGCGTGATTAGTTACTTGTAGGAGCGAGCTTGCTCGCGAAGGTCGTTAACGATAACGCGTACTGCCAGTTTGAACGCGGTGTCTGTTCGGTTTTCGCGAGCAAGCTCGCTCCTACAGTAGAGCGGTGTTGATAAGGAAAAACTGTGATAACCACCCAAGCCTACCCGACCATCCGGGCTATCCAGCGCGATGCCTGGAACGACTGTTTTCCCGGTGCCCTGGAGGATTGGGACTATTACCTGGCCGTGGAAAACGCCGCGATCGATGACTTTCAGTGGCGTTACCTCGCGGTCTTCGAGGATGACACGCTGGTGGCCGTGGCTGCCGCGTTCATCACCCATTATCGCCTCGACACCACGGTGTCGGGGGGCGGCAAACGCTTGACCGAGCGCCTGGAGCGGCTGTGGCCTGGCGTTTTGCAACTGGCGTTGTACGCCATCGGTTCGCCGGTGGCTGAACGCTGTGATGCCGGTGTCGCCAGCCATGTGCCCGAATCCCGGCGCCCGTTGCTGTTGCAGCAGTTACTGGCGGCTGCGCGCAGCGATGCCGACGCGCTCGGTATCGGCTTGCTGGCGGTCAAGGATGCGCCCACCAACGACCCGCATTGGGCCCAGAGCTGCCTTACCGCAGGCTTTCAAAGCATGCCCAGCTTGCCCACAGGGGTGTTGCCGCTGCCTTATGGCTCGGTGGATGCCTACCTGGGTTCGCTGGGCAAATCGACGCGCAAGGACCTGCGCCGCAAACTGCGCGCACCAGGGCCGCGGGTCGAGTGGCGGCGCAATATCGATGACGTGCTGCCCGAGGTCATGCGCCTGTATGAAGCCACGCTCACACGTGCAGACTTGCAGTTCGAACGCCTGCCCGCCGGTTACTTCACGGGTGTGCTCGAACACCTGCACGAGCGGGCGGTCTGTGTTCTGTACTGGGTGGACGAGCGCCTGGTGGCGTTCAACCTTATCTTGCTGGATGAGCATCGGCTGGTGGACAAGTTCTTTGGCCATGACCTGGAGTTCAGCCGCGAGTACAACCTGTACTTCCGCAGTTGGTTGACCAATGTCGACTACTGTATTGAACACCATATTCCGCTGTACGAGTGCGGCCAGGCCGGGTATGCCAGTAAACTGCGCCTGGGGTGCGAGTTCGAGGGCAACAGCCTGTTCTTCCGCCACCGCAATCGGCTGGTCAACGGCCTGCTCACGCTTGTAAAACTGTTTATTCGACCGGATCGTTCCGACCCTGCCATGGCTGCTGCGATAAGCGAAACCTGATGATTACCAAGACCCGCCAGAAAGCCCGCCCCTTTGCCATCTCGCGTTGGAGCGTCCAGCGCAAGCTGGTGCTGGCGTTCTGGCTGGTCAGCGTGATTCCCACCATGATCGCGGCTGAGCTGGCCGCCACCACGCTGTCGCAGATTTTCGACAGCAACGTGCGTATCTGGCTGCAAGAGTCGACCAAGATCGTCAAGGACGAAATCGGCGACATCCTTCACGACAACGCGCGCATGGCCAAGCTGTTCCTGCGCTACACCAGCCCGCCGTCGTCCAAAAATGCCGAGCGGCATGACCGGCTCACCGCTGACATTGCCGATGCCACCGATATCGACGTGGTCGCGCTGATTCGCACCAGCGACCGTAAAGTGATGTTCAGCACGGCCGCCGATGACATCGTCAGGCAGATCAACCTCACCAGCAACGCGGTGCTGCAAACCGTGCAAGTCGCCGGCGTGAGCACGGGCCTGGTGGTGTCCACCTTCGAAACCAGCCGTGACGGCGTTGATTACCTGTTGCTGGTCGCCACTTACCTGGACAGCAGTTTCCTCACCAGCGTGGCCGATGTGCATTCCCTCGACCTGCGTTTGTACCTGGCCAACCCTGCAGGTTTTTCCGAGATATTTTCCACCCAGCGCTTCGCCAATCACCCCTCGCGCATCCCCAAGAATGTCGAGGCCTACCTGCGCAGCACCAAGCAGCCCAGCGAGCAGTTCACTAACCAGTACAGCGGTCTGTATTGGCCGATTTTCAATGATGCCGGCGAGTTGCAAGGCGTGATCTTCAGCGGCCTGCTACGCCATACCAGCCTGGTGGGGTTGGTGAACCAGAGCAATCTGTTCGTGCTGATCTTCCTGGTCAGCTCGGCGCTGTCACTGGCGGCCGGCTTGCTGGTGTCGCGGCGCCTGACCAAGCCCCTGCGCGATTTGTCCCAGGGCGTGGATGCAGTGATCTCGGGCAGTTATGCGCACCGTGTGGTGGTCAGTGGCGGTGACGAACTGGCGCAATTGAGCAGCACCTTCAACCACATGACCGAACGCCTGGGCGAGTTGCATCATCTGGAAGCCCAACTGCGTCGGCGTGACCGCTTGCATGCCCTGGGTGAAGTCGCCATGGGGCTGGCCCACGAAATTCGCAACCCATTGGGCATCATCAAGACCGCCACCCAACTGTTGCATCGGCGCGCCGACCTGGCGGAAACCGACAAGCGTCACCTGGAATACGTCATCAGCGAGGTCAGCCGCATCAACGACCTGATTACCGAGTTCCTCGATTTCGCCAAGCCCAACCCGCCGATACGCGTGCAGCAACCGGCACGCGCCCTGGTGGACGAAATCCTCGGTTTTTGCGGCCCGGAGCTGAGTAGCCATCGCATTGACGCGCAGATCGACGACCAGGCGCCTGGCGCGACGATCTACGCCGATGCCAAGCAGCTCAAACAGGCCTGTCTCAACCTGATTCTCAACGCCATCGATGCGATGCCCGACGGCGGGCGCCTGACCCTGGGCATTCGCAGCGTGGGTGACAACACCCTGATCAGCATTGCTGATACCGGCGAAGGCATCCCGGCGGACATGGTGGAACGCATCTTCACGCCATTCGTCACCACCAAGGCCTCGGGCACAGGTTTAGGCCTGGCCAAAGTCTATTCGATCATGGAAAGTCACGACGGCAGCATCGAATGCGCCAGTGAGAAAGATGCCGGCGCGACCTTCAGCCTGTACATTCCGGCTGACGGTGAAGACGACGGTGAAGATGAGGACGGGCATGACGCATAACGTATTGGTGGTCGACGACGAGCCCAAGCTCTGTGATCTGCTGACCCAGGCCTTGAGCCAGAACGGCATCCAGGTGTTCAGCGCGGGCAATGGCCTGCATGCGCTCAAGGTGCTGGGCGAGGAGGACATCGACCTGGTCATCAGCGACTGGCGCATGCCGGGCATGGACGGGCCGGCTCTTTTGGCCGAGATCAAGGTGCGCTATCCCCATGTGCCGGTGATCGTGATGACGGCCTACAGCACGGTAAAAAACGCCGTGCAGTCGATGCGTAACGGTGCCTATGACTACATTGCCAAGCCGTTCGACATCGACGAGTTGGACATCACCGTGACCAAGGCCCTGCAATTTCGCGACATCATGCGCGACAACGCGCGCATGCGCGCCGAGCTGGACGAACATGCGCAGTTCGACAGCCTGGTGGGCGACAGCCCGGCGTTTCGGCAGGTGCTTCAGGCGGTGGATTCGGTGCGCGACAGCAACGCCACCATCCTGCTGACCGGCGAAAGCGGCACCGGCAAGGAAATGGTCGCCCGCGCCATCCACAAGCATGGCAGCCGTGCCGACCAACCTTTCGTGGCGGTCAATTGCGCGGCCATTCCTGAAGGCCTGCTGGAAAGCGAGATGTTTGGCCATCGCAAAGGCGCGTTCACCGGCGCCGTGGCTGACCGGGTAGGGCGCTTCATGCAGGCCGACAAGGGCACGCTGTTTCTGGATGAGGTGGGGGATATGCCCTTGGCTTTGCAGGCCAAGATTCTGCGCGCCTTGCAGGAGAGGGTTATCGAGCCGGTAGGCGACCCCCGAGAGCGCAAGGTGGATGTACGGGTAATTGCCGCCACCAACAAGAACCTGCTGGATGCGGTGGCGGCCAAGGAGTTTCGCGAAGACCTGTATTACCGCCTCAATGTCTTCCCGATTCCGTTGCCGTCCTTGCGCGAACGCGTGGAAGACATCGCGCCCCTGGCGCGCCACTTCGCCCACACCCTGAGCGCGACCACCGGCAAACGCATCACCGGTTTCAGTCCGGAGGCGTTGCAGGCCATGGCTGCGTATCACTGGCCGGGCAATATCCGCGAGCTGCAAAACTGTGTGGAGCGCGCAACCATCGTGGCGGCTTCATCGGTGATCGAGGATATTGATTTGCCGGGGTATCTGTTTGCTTCCAAACCGAGCGAGGGCGATGTGACCGCGATCCTCAGCGAAGGGCCGGGCGTACCTCAGGATCTGGATGCAGCGCTGGCCGAGGTGGAGAAAGCCTACATTCTGGCAGCGTTGCAGGAGAGCAATGGGGTGCAGGCCGCGGCGGCGCAGCGGATCGGGATTTCCGAGCGCAGCTTCTGGTACCGCTTGAAGAAGCTCGGGATTCAGGTCGATAAAATAGTCCGCTGACACACTGTGATTAAACATGTTGTAGGAGCGAGCTTGCTCGCGAAAAACGTCAACGATAACGCGTGCTTCCTGAATAAACGCGGCGCCTGTGAGTTTCTCGCGAGCAAGCTCGCTCCTACAAAGGGCGATCCCACCTGTTTAACCGCGTTGTGTCAGGTGTGGAGGCGTACCCAGACGCTGACCAGCACGGTCGCGGCCATCAACCAGGCCACGGCAGCGACTGCCAGCGATGCCTCAAGCCGCATCCGGTCCACCATCACATACAGCGTCGCCAAATACACAAAGTACGGAATGATCGACCACATCCCGAACAGGATCGTGGTCTTCAATTCCGCAACCGTTCGGCCTTTACCGACGATGTAATGGGCGATCAGCGCAAAAGTGGGAAACAGCGGCACCAAGCCTGCGATGTAATAGTTTCTGGTCTTGGCCAGCGCCGCCAGGATCAGCACCACTGCGGCGCCAAGCGCAGCCTTCAAGAACAGATCCATCAGTGACTCAACCCGTATTTCTTGACCTTGTCGAACAGGGTGGTCTTGGCCATCCCCAGTTCCTGGCTGGCTTGGGTCAGGTTGCCGCCGCTGCGTTGCAGTGCGTCGTTGAGCAGGTTGCGCTCAAAGGCTTCCACCGCCTCGGTAAAGGCAACCCCTTGGTTGCCGCTGCCGGCGCCGCTTTTCTTGAAGGCGGGCAGGCCCAGGGCGAAACGTTCGGCGACGTTGCGTAGCTCACGCACGTTGCCCGGCCAGTCGTGGCTCATCAGGCTGGACAGGGTCTGGTTGTCCAGCTCCGGCACCGCCCGGTCGAAGCGTAGTGACGATTGCTGCAGGAAGTGTTCGAACAGTTGCAGGATGTCTTCACGGCGCTCGCGCAAAGGTGGCAGTTCCAGGGTGACCACGTTGAGGCGGTAGTACAGGTCGCTGCGGAACTGGCTGGCGCGGCTCAGTTCGTCGAGGTCGGATTTGGTGGCAGCGATTACCCGGCAATCCACCGCCACGCTCTGGTTCGAACCCAGGCGTTCCAACGTGCGTTCTTGCAGCACCCGCAGCAATTTGATCTGCAGGTTGATCGGCATGCTCTCTACTTCATCGAGGAACAGCGTGCCTTGATGGGCATGCTCGATCTTGCCGATGCGACGTTTGCCGGCACCGGTGAAGGCGTTGGCCTCGTGGCCAAAAATCTCGCTTTCAAACAGGTTTTCCGGCAGGCCACCGCAGTTGAGCGCGACGAACTGGTGGGTATGGCGCCGGCTGAAATCATGCAGGCAGCGCGCGACCAGTTCCTTGCCGGTGCCGGTCTCGCCCTCGATCAGCACGTTGGCCGAGGTGTCGGCGACATTGGCAATCAGTTCGCGCAGGTTCTGCATGGCCGGCGAGCGGCCGATGATGCGGCCTTCCAGCGAGTCGCGTTCGGCCAGTTGTCGGCGTAGCGACCAGACTTCCCGCGCCAGCCCGCGTTGTTCCAGGGCGCGGCGTGCCACGTCCACCAGGCGTTCGGGC
This sequence comes from Pseudomonas fluorescens, assembly GCF_001902145.1. Classification (GTDB taxonomy): domain Bacteria; phylum Pseudomonadota; class Gammaproteobacteria; order Pseudomonadales; family Pseudomonadaceae; genus Aquipseudomonas; species Aquipseudomonas fluorescens_BV. Next base: position 256,249 of record NZ_MRST01000019.1, on the reverse strand, counting down.
GAGAAGGGTTTCTCCATGAAGTCGTAGGCGCCGTTACGCATGGCGCCAACCGCCATGGAGATATCGCCATGCCCGGTGATCAACACCACCGGCAGGCTTTTATCCAGCGCCTTGAGGCGGGTCAGCAGTTCCAGGCCATCGATGCCCGGCAGGCGAATATCACTGATGACAATGCCAGCAAAGTTCTCGCCGATACGCTTGAGCGCTTCTTCGGCGCTGCCCACGCCGACGCTGGTAATGTCTTCGAGCGCCAGTGCTTGCTGGCAACCGAGCAGTACATGGGGGTCGTCTTCGACGATCAGGACAGTAAGGTCTTGGGCTTGTGTATTCATGTCGACTCAGCTCGTTGAGCGCCCACCAATGGCAGGTTCAGGACAAAGGCGGTACCACCATCGGCCGGATGTTCCACGGCAAGGCTGCCGCCGGTTGCGGCCGCGAGGCTTGCGGACAGGGTCAGGCCCAGGCCCAGGCCTTGTTCGCCGGGCTTGGTGGTGAAGAAGGGTTCGAACAAATGCTTGCGCGTCTCTGGGTCGATGCCGTGGCCGTTATCACGCACTCGCAGGCGGTATTTACCGTCGCCGCTTTGGCCCTCCAGCCACAACTGCGGCGCCGGTTGCGCCTGCATCGCGTCCAGAGCATTACCGATCAGGTTGACCAGGATTTGTTCCAGGCGGGTTTGGTCGATCTGCAATTGAGCCGGCGCGAAGTCGCGGTGCAAGGTCAACGGCAGGCCGTCCACGCGTGCACCGAGCACCTGGAACGCGGCGTCCACGGCCTTGCCGAGGCTGGCTTCGCCCTGGTCGTCACCGCGTCGGGCAAACGAGCGCAGGCTGGCGGTGATGCGGCCCATGCGGTCGATCAGTTCGTTGATGGTCTTGAGGTTGGTGCTGGCGGTGTCCAGGGCGCCGCGCTCAAGGAAGCGCACGGTGTTGCCCGACAACGTGCGCAAGGCCGCCAGCGGCTGGTTCAGCTCGTGGGCGATGCTGGTGGACATCTGGCCAATGGCGGCGAGTTTGCCGGCCTGCACCAGTTCGTCCTGGGCGCGGCGCAGGGTTTCTTCGGCCTGGCGTCGTTCGCGGATCTGGCCCTTGAGCCGTTCGTTGCTGGCACGCAGGTCGGCGGTGCGTTCGGCAATCCGCCGCTCCAGCTGGCTGTTGGCTTCCTGCAAGGCTTCCCGTGCGGCGAGGCGAGTGGCGATGACCTTGCGCCGCTCGTTCCAGGCAATCAGCAGGAAGGCGACCAGGCCAAAGGCGACGGCCACCAGGATGCCCTGGTTGATCGCGGCCCGGCGCAGGTCATTGAGCGGGGTGAGCAGGGTGAAGTTCCACGGCGTGTCGTTGAGCGGGCGGGTCTGCGCCAGGTAGCTGACGGCGTGCTGGTCGTTGACCACTTCGGTGTTGGCTGGGAAGGTCAGTTTCTCGGTGCCTTCGTTCAGGCGCTCGCGGGCCAGAGGTTGCAGTTCATTAAGCGTTGCCCAGTAATATTGCAGGCTGTGGGCCAGGCGATCCTTGGTGTCATCGCTCAGTGGGCGTACGGCCTTGAGGCGGCGCGCGGGGTCACTGGACAAAATGATGATGCCGTTCTCGTCGCTCACAAACGCCTCGAGACGGGCGCGCTGCCAGCGCTCTTCGAGGGCTTCGAGGCGCACCTTGACCACGGCGACACCGATGATCTTGCCGTGCTCTTCCAGGCCATGGGCCAGGTAATAGCCGGGCTCGCCGTTGGTGCTGCCAATGCCGTAGAAACGACCGGGCTGGCCGCGTACGGCGTTCTGGAAATAGGCGCGAAAGGACAGGTCCTCACCTTGGTAACTGTCGGCATCGCGCCAGTTACTGGTGGCCAGCACGCGGCCGGTGGTGTCCATCACGTAGATGGCGCGGCTGCGACTGCGGCGGTTCAGGCCTTCGAGGTAGTCGTTGACCGTCTTGCGGGTTTCCTGGTTCGGGTCGGCGAGCAGTTGGGAAACACTGGACTCCAGTTCCAGCAGGCTGGGCAGGTAGGTGTACTTGCTCAGTTCGCTTTCGACGGTGCGGGCGTGCAGCTCCAACTGGCGTTCGCCATTGTCGCTGAGGGTGCGGATGCCGTAGTAGTCACTGACCCAGAAGCCGATATAACCCAGGCCGACCATCAGGGCGATGATCAACGGCGGCAGGAACAGTTGGCGTATCAGACGAGGCTTCACGGCAAGTGATGGCGGCGCGGCGCGATATTGATTGGGGTCGCATTTCATCACAGATGCCTTGGGTCAGCTACTTCTCGCCTGCCAGCTGTAGGAGCGAGCTTGCTCGCGAAAAACTCAAGGGCAGCGCGTTAGTCCTGGATACACGCGTTATCGTTGTCGTCTTTCGCGAGCAAGCTCGCTCCTACAGGGGCAGGAGCGAGTTGCTTTTAGTGCTGCAGGATTTTCTCGAGAAAATGCTGCGCACGCTCGGAGCGGGCGCTGATGTCGCCGAAGAACTCTTCTTTCGGGCAGTCTTCGATGATCTTGCCGGCGTCCATGAAGATCACGCGGTCGGCCACTTTGCGCGCAAAGCCCATTTCGTGGGTCACGCACATCATGGTCATGCCTTCGTGGGCCAGTTGCACCATCACGTCGAGCACTTCGTTGACCATTTCCGGGTCCAGCGCCGAGGTCGGTTCGTCGAACAGCATGACGATCGGGTCCATGGCCAGGGCGCGGGCAATCGCCACACGTTGTTGCTGGCCGCCGGAGAGCTGGCCAGGGTGCTTGTGGGCGTGTGCCGACAAGCCCACGCGGTCGAGCAGTTGCAGGCCCTTCTTGGTGGCTTCTTCCTTGCTGCGGCCCAGCACCTTGATCTGCGCGATGGTCAGGTTTTCGGTGATGGTCAGATGCGGGAACAGCTCGAAGTGCTGGAACACCATGCCTACGCGCGAACGCAGTTTTGGCAGGTTGGTCTTCGGGTCGGCGATGGAGGTGCCGTCGACCACGATGTCGCCCTTCTGGAACGGTTCCAGCGCGTTGACGCACTTGATCAGGGTGGATTTGCCCGAGCCGGACGGCCCGCACACCACGATCACTTCGCCTTTTTTAACCTCGGTGCTGCAATCGGTCAGCACCTGGAAGTCGCCATACCACTTGTTGATGTTCTTGATAGAGATCATACGGCAAACCTTTTTTGCAGACGCTTGACCAGCAGCGAGGCGGAAAAGCTGATGATGAAGTAGACGACACCGGCAAAGATCAGGAACTCATTGGAGCGGCCGATGATGTCGCCGTTGGAGCGGGCGGAGTTGAGGAAGTCCACCAGGCCCACGGTGTAGACCAGGGAGGTGTCCTGGAACAGGATGATCGACTGTTGCAGCAGCAACGGCGTCATCTTGCGGAACGCCTGGGGCAGGATGATCAGGCGCATGGTCTGGCCGTAGGTCATGCCCATGGCTTGTGCCGCCGCCATTTGGCCCTTGGGAATCGACTGCACGCCGGCTCGTACGATTTCGCAGAAGTACGCGGCTTCGAACATCATGAACGCCACGACGCAGGAGGTGAACGCGCCGATCGGCGTGTCAACGCCTGTGATCCAGCGCAGCACGAACGGCACCGCCAGGTAGAACCAGGTGATCACCAGCAGCAAGGGGATCGAGCGGAAGTAGTTCACATAGGCGCCGGCCACGCGCGACAGCAGTTTGCTCGACGACAGGCGCATCAGCGCCAGGATCGTACCCAGGATGATGCCGCCGACCACGCCCATGACCATCAACTGCAAGGTCATGACCATGCCGTTCCACAGGCCTGGAATGGCAGGGATGATACCGCTGAAATCGAAGTCCATTATTTGCCCCCCACGGAGATCAGGCCGGGCACTGCGACTTTCTTCTCGACCACGCGCATCAGCAGCATCAGGCTCATGTTCAGGGTGAAGTAGATCAGCGTGGCCAGGGTGAAGGCTTCAAACAGGTTGGCCGAGAACTCGGCGGTCTGTTTGGTTTGCGCCAGCAGTTCCATCAAGCCGATCAAGGACGCCACGGAGGAGTTCTTGAACACGTTGAGGAATTCCGAGGTAAGCGGCGGAATGATGATGCGGTAAGCCTGGGGCAGCAGCACGTTCCAGTAGATCTGCGGCAGCTTGAAGCCCATGGCGCGCGCAGCGGATTCCTGGCCGCGTGGCAGCGCCTGGATACCGGTACGCACTTGCTCACACACACGGGCGGCGGTGAACAGGCCCAGGCACACCACGACGCTCAGGTAGGCCGAGGTGGTCGGGTTCAGGTCTTGTTTGTACCAGTCCTGCAGGTTTTGCGGCAGCATATCCGGTACCAGGAAGTACCAGATGAACAGCTGTACCAGCAGCGGCACGTTACGAAACAGTTCCACGTAGCAGGTCGCGATGCCCGATACGATGCGGTTTGGCACAGTGCGCATGACCCCCAGAATGGAGCCCAGCAGCAAGGCGATAATCCATGCCACGATAGCGATGGCGATGGTCCAGCCCAGCCCGGAGAGGTACCAGTCGAGATAAGTCTCGCTGCCCACGCCGGTGGACTTGAAGAACACGCCCCAGTCCCAGTTGTAATTCATTAGGGTCTCCCCTCGAGATCGATCGATGTACAAGCACCCGCTTGGGGAAGATCCGTTCCCGCCTGACGTTGAACGCCAGGCACACACGATCGGCTCGAAAACCGCCAGGTCGAGTGTTCCAAGTTGAAACCAGCAGGTAATTACAGACGCCTGAGGGAGGGTTGGCTCCCTCAGGACATAAGCTTAGTCAGGTATCAGATTTTTACTTCTGGCGCTGGTTTGTCGCTAGGGTTAGCGATCAGCTCCTTGACCTTGTCGCTCATCGGGAAGTTCAGGTTCAGGCCTTTCGGTGGGATCGGGCTTTCGAACCATTTGGCGTAGATCTTGTTGATCTCGCCGGACTTGTACAGGGCGACAATGGCGTCATCCACGGCTTTCTTGAAGGCCGGGTCGCCTTTGCGAACCATGCATGCATAGGCTTCGAAGGACTGCGGAGTGCCGGTAATGACCCAGTCATCGGGCTTCTTGGCCTTGGCTTCTTCACCGGCCAGCAGGGCGTCGTCCATCATGAATGCAACGGCGCGGCCGCTTTCGAGCATCTGGAAGGATTCGCCGTGGTCTTTGGCGGAGATAACGTTCATGCCCATCTGCTTGTCGGCGTTCATCGCCTTGATGATGCGCTCGGACGTGGTGCCGGCGGTGGTCACGACGTTTTTGCCTTTCAGGTCGGCAAAGTCAGCGTAGGACGGCTTGCCTTCCTTGTCTTTCTTGACCAGCAGGCGGGTGCCGATTTCGAAGATGTTGACGGTGAAATCAACTTGCTGGGCGCGTTCGGTGTTGTTGGTGGTGGAGCCGCACTCCAGATCCGCGGTGCCGTTCTGGATCAACGGGATACGGGTTTGCGAGGTCACCAGGTTGTACTTGGCTTTGAGGTCGGGTTTGTTCAGGTCTTTTTTCAGTTGCTCGACAACGGCCAACTGGATGTCGTGGGAGTAGCCCACGGGTTTGCCCGAGCCATCCGCGATGTAGGAAAACGGAATGGAGCTGTCGCGGTGAGCGAGAGTGATGGTGCCGGAGTCGTTGATTTTCTTCAGTGTGCCGGTGAGTTCGGCGGCAAAAACTGGAGTGCTGATCAGAGCAGCAGCGATAGCTGCGCCCAGGATATGGGGAACGATGCGCATCAATACTTCCTCGACATTTGTTTTTTTTATGAAGCCAGCTGAACGGCTCTCTTGTACAGCGATTGCCCGTGACGGCTCCTATGGCGCCTCAGGCAATCGTTGAAGAGTGTAGAGCATGAGTCGTGCCATACCGAAAACAAAAGGATAACTTAATGATTTATATAGAAATTAACTTTTTGTTTCGGCGATGTTTTCGGTCTTCGGTCCGGCAAACCGAATAGCGCAGAGGGGTGCGTTCGGAAAACCGAATGGTCTGTAGGGGCGAGCTTGCTCGCGAAAAACGCAAAAACGCCGCGTTTATGCTGAATAAACGCGGCGCTCTCAGGTTTTTCGCGAGCAAGCTCGCTCCTACAGGGTGGGGATAGCGGTCAAGCGGCTTCGATCTTGCTGCGGTTCTGCTCGACCCTGGACAAGTAGCGTTGCAGGTTTTCCTGCTCCTGCGGCGTGGTGAACAGGCCCAGCTTGGTGCGGCGCCACAACACGTCCTGCGGTTGTGTCACCCACTCTTCGGCGCACAGGTAGTCGACTTCGCGGGTATAGAGGCCGCCACCCAAGTGGTCACCCAGATCGGCGAGCGATTGCACGCCCTCCAGCAGGCGCCAGGTGCGGCTGCCGTAGGTGGTGGACCAGCGACGGGCAATCTCGCTCGGTACCCAGTCGAACTTGGCGCGGATGGCGTCGGCCAGGGCTTCAGGGGTGGTCATGTGTTCGCCGCCGGGCAGGCTGGCCGTGGCAGTCCAGCTTGGGCGCATCTGGGTGAAGTACGGCGCCAGTTGGGCCATGGCCGACTCAGCCAGTTTGCGATAGGTGGTCAGCTTGCCGCCGAATACCGACAGGATCGGCGCTTCGCCGGTGCTACCGGACAAGGCCAGGGTGTAATCACGCGTGATGGCCGATGGGTTGTCCGACTCGTCGTTGCACAGCGGGCGCACGCCGGAGTAGGTGTGGACGATATCGTCACGACTCAACTGTTTCTTGAAGTGCGCGTTGACCACCTTGAGCATGTAGTCGGTTTCACCTTCGGTGATCGCCACTGCAGCCGGGTCGCCGGTGTATTCGCGGTCGGTGGTGCCGATGATGGTCAAGTGGTTCAGGTACGGAATAGTGAAGACGATGCGCTGGTCTTCGTTCTGCAGGATATGGGCGTGGGCGCCTTCGTACAGGCGCGGCACGATCAGATGGCTGCCCTGGATCAAGCGGATGCCGTAGGGCGAATCCAGCTTCAGGTCGTCCTTGATGAATTTGGCCACCCAAGGGCCGGCAGCATTCACCAGGGCGCGGGCGCGGATCGAGAACAGGCTGCCGTCGGCACGCTCCATGTTCATTTCCCACAGACCGTTGCTGCGATGGGCGCTGACGCAACGGGTCTGCGTATGGATATGCGCGCCTTTCTCGCGGGCCGCCATGGCATTGAGCACGACCAGGCGGGCGTCATCGACCCAGCAGTCGGAGTATTCGAAGCCTCGGGTGATTTCACTTTTCAGTGGGCTGTCGGCACCGAACTTGAGGCTTTTGGAGCCTGCCAGTTTTTCGCGCTTGCCCAAGTGGTCATACAGGAACAAGCCAGCGCGAATCATCCACGCCGGGCGCAGGTGCGGGCGGTGCGGCAGCACGAAGCGCATTTGCTTGACGATGTGTGGGGCTTTGCCTAGCAGCACCTCACGTTCGGCCAGGGCTTCGCGCACCAGGCGGAATTCGTAGTGTTCCAGGTAACGCAGGCCGCCGTGGATCAGCTTACTGCTGGCCGAGGAGGTGTGGCTGGCCAAGTCATCCTTTTCGCAAAGGAATACCGACAAACCGCGACCGGCTGCGTCTGCCGCAATCCCGACGCCATTGATCCCGCCACCAATTACGGCAACGTCATAGACTTCGGCAAGCGGTGGAGCAGGCAAGGTGGAAGGGTTCATCGGCTGGCCTCGCGATCTTTTCGTCTTGGAATTCGAACATTAATGTTCATTTGCGAAAATGGTAGCTGATAATTGCGGGCACAGCCACCCGACTTCGATTGAAAAAACTCATCGAAGGGTGGGGAAAGGAAGAATTATGAACAAAGGTGAATGTGTTGGTGTTGGTGAGGCCGTCATCGCGGGCAAGCCCGGCTCCCACATTTGATCGCATTTCAAACTGTGGGAGCCGGGCTTGCCCGCGATGACGCCTGAGCAGGCGCTACACGACTTCCAGTCGCACCTTGTGCTCATTCAGCACTTGCACCAACGCCGGCACCGGCTGCTGGTCAGTCACCAGGCAGTCCACCAGGCTGATCGGCCCCAGGCGAATCATGGCATTGCGCCCGAATTTACTGGAGTCCGCCGCCAGGATGACCTGTCGCGCATTGGCGATGATTGCCTGGGAAACCCGCACTTCCTGGTAATCGAAGTCCAGCAGGCTGCCGTCCTCGTCGATACCGCTGATGCCCACCAAGGCAAAATCGACCTTGAACTGGTTGATGAAGTCGACACTGGCCTGGCCGACCACACCACCGTCACGGCGCACATTACCGCCGGTGAGCAACACATCGAAGTCGTCCTTGGCACTGAGCATGGTGGCGACGTTGAGGTTGTTGGTGATGATTTTCAGGTGGCTGTGATTGAGCAGCGCACGGGCGATGGATTCGGTGGTGGTGCCGATGTTGATGAACAGCGAGGCGTGATCGGGAATCTGCGCGGCGATGGCTTCACCGATGCGTTGCTTCTCGTCACGCATCTGGTCGGCACGCATGGCGTACGCGGTGTTCTCGACACTGGAGTCATAGGCTGCGCCGCCGTGATAGCGGCGCAACAAGTTGGCGTCCGCCAGCTGGTTGATATCGCGGCGGATGGTTTGCGGGGTGACAACGAATAGCTGCGCCATTTCCTCGATACTGACGTACCCGCGTTCGCGGACCAGTTCGAGGATTTGTTGTTGGCGGGGAGGCAGATTCATGGGGCGTCCTTTGGGCTGCCATACAAAAGTGGCCCATGATGACGCAGGAATCCGCTCCCTGCCAGTTACAACCTGCCGTAAGCCAGCGCTTGGCTTATTCGGCGCCTTCGTGCGGCTCCCAGTCACGGGTGCGGCTCACGGCTTTTTGCCAGCCGGCGTAGAGTTTCTCTTTGGCCGCCTCGTCCAGCTGTGGCTCGAACTCGCGCTCGATTACCGCCTTGCCGCGCAACTCGTCCAGGCTGCCCCAGAAGCCACACGCCAGGCCCGCCAGGTAGGCCGCGCCGAGGGCGGTGGTCTCGCGCATTTGCGGGCGTTCTACCTGGGTGCCGAGGATGTCGGCCTGGAATTGCATCAGGAAGTTATTGGCAACCGCGCCGCCGTCCACGCGCAGGGCCTTGAGGCGTTCGCCCGAGTCCTGTTGCATGGCGTCGAGGACGTCGCGGGTCTGGTAGGCAATCGATTCCAGGGCTGCGCGAATAATGTGGTCTACGCGTACGCCACGGGTCAGGCCGAACAGTGCGCCACGGGCATACGGGTCCCAGTAGGGCGCGCCGAGACCGGTAAAGGCGGGTACCAGGTACACGCCGTTGCTGTCCTTGACCTTGCCGGCAAAGTATTCGGTGTCGTGGGCGTCGTTGATGATTTTCAGCTCGTCACGCAGCCATTGCACGGTGGAGCCGCCGTTGAACACTGCGCCTTCCAGGGCGTAGGCCACCTCGCCGCGCGGGCCGCAGGCGATGGTGGTGAGCATGCCGTGCTTGGATTTCACCGCCTTGTCGCCGGTGTTCATCAGCAGGAAGCAGCCGGTGCCGTAGGTGTTCTTGGCCTGGCCCGCTTCCACGCACATCTGGCCGAACAGGGCCGCTTGCTGGTCACCGGCAATGCCGCCAATAGCGATGCCACTTTTGGTGCGGCCGTAGATTTCGGAGGATGACTTCACTTCGGGAAGCATTTCCCGCGGAATGTCGAGAATCTCCAGCATCTTCGCATCCCACTCCAGGGTGTGGATGTTGAAGAGCATGGTGCGCGAAGCATTGGTGTAGTCGGTGACGTGGGTCTTGCCGCCGGTAAATTTCCAGATCAGCCAGCTGTCGACGGTGCCGAACAGCAGTTCGCCATTGCGCGCACGTTCGCGGCTGCCCTCGACGTTGTCGAGGATCCACTTGAGCTTGGTGCCGGAGAAGTACGGGTCGGTGACCAGGCCGGTGGTGTCGCTGATGTATTGCTCATGGCCGTCGCGCTTGAGCTGCTGGCAGATCTCGGTGCTGCGGCGGCACTGCCAGACAATGGCGTTATAGATCGGGCGGCCGGTGATCTTGTCCCAGACCACGGTGGTTTCACGCTGGTTAGTGATACCGATGGCGGCCACCTGGTCATGGTGCAGGCCGGCCTGCGCCAGGGCTTCGACCATCACCGCGCTCTGGGTGGCGAAGATTTCCATCGGGTCATGTTCAACCCAGCCAGCCTGCGGGTAGTGCTGGACGAATTCACGCTGGGCGGTACACACCACGTTGGCGTCACGATCGAAGATGATCGCCCGGGAACTGGTGGTGCCCTGATCAAGGGCAATGATGTAGTTCTTATTCTGAAGGTCGGTCATGTCAATTGCCTTGGACGAAATAAGGAAGTCAGAAATCAGCCTGGGCCGCGAAGGGCAGGGGACCAGGCTGGCGCTTTCAGGAAATACGAGTCTTGCCGTTGACAGCCGTGTCAGGTGTTTCTTCAGCGATAGCCGGTGCGGCGCTCGGCAGGTGGCGAGCAATCAGCCCGCGATAGGCCGCAGCACCCAGGCATGCGCCGACAATCGGGGCGAAAATCGGCACCAGGAAATAAGGAATATCGCGACCGCCAGTAAAGGCCATTTCACCCCAACCGGCGAAAAAGGTCATCAGCTTGGGGCCGAAGTCCCGTGCAGGGTTCATCGCAAAGCCGGTCAGCGGGCCCATGGCACTACCAATCACCGCGATCAGCAAGCCGATCAACAGGGGCGCTAGCGGGCCGCGTGGCAGGCCGTTGTTGTCATCGGTGAGGGCCATGATCACGCCCATCAGGATGGCGGTGATGACCATTTCCACCAGGAATGCCTGGGCCGTGCTCAGCAGCGCATGGGGATAGGTGGAGAACACCGAGGCCAATTCCAGGCTGGCTTGGGAGCCGCGGACCATGTGGTGGGTTTGTTCGTAATCGAAAAACAGATTGCTGTAGAGCGTGTACACCAGGGCGGCGGAGCAAAAGGCGCCGGCGACCTGGGCAAGAATATAGAAGGGCAGTTTGCGCTTTTCAAAGTCGGCAAAGATGCACAGGGCGATACTGACCGCCGGGTTGAGGTGAGCCCCGGAAATACCGGCACTCAGGTAGATCGCCATGCTCACGCCGACCCCCCAGATGATACTGATTTCCCACAAGCCAAAGCTCGCACCCGCGACCTTGAGCGCGGCGACGCATCCTGTACCGAAAAAGATCAGCAGCGCGGTGCCCAGGAATTCGGCCATGCATTGGCTCGAAAGTGAAGGCTGTTGAAGAGCAGTTGTCATGGAAAACCTCAATTGTTGTTCTTGTCTTGCGCACGGCCTCAACGGGCAGTTGCGCGATATTCACCGCGAGAAGGATCCCCATCCTGGATCGCGGCTTATTGCGGAGCACCAGAGGATAATTCCTGCGGTATTCGGAAACGAAAAAATATAGACAAGAATGACCGCTGTCAAAGGTCGAAAGTGAACCATTGGTCATTTCCGAACTATTGGTGTGGTGAATGATCATGGCCAAGGCGCGTTGCTTTTGCGGTGATAGGTCTGTGCTAGAGCGTTTTAGGTAGGCTTGGCCTAGAATTGGCCATCAGTTTGCCCGCCCGGAGCCGTTATGACCCCTGCATTGGACCTGTTGAAAAAAGTTCGCGCCGAACATCGTGTGCATAGTTATGAACATGATCCCAAGGCAGCCTCGTATGGGCTGGAGGCCGCGGAAAAATTGAGCCTGGACCCGACCCAGGTGTTCAAGACGCTGTTGGCGAGCAGCGAGAAGGGCGAATTGTTGGTGGCGGTGGTGCCGGTCGTCGGAAGTCTGGACTTGAAAGCCCTGGCTCACGCTGCGGGTGTGAAGAAAGTCGAAATGGCTGACCCGGCAGCGGCGCAGCGCTCCACGGGCTATCTGTTGGGCGGCATCAGTCCGTTGGGGCAGAAGAAGCGGCTGCGCACATTTATCGATGAAACGGCGCAACCCTTTGCAACGATTTTTGTCAGCGCGGGCAGGAGAGGTTTGGAAGTTGAATTGCCAGCGGCGGTGTTGGCTGAACACACCCAGGCCAAATTCGCACCGATCGGCCGGGCCTGATAATCATTTTTGAACACCGTGGCGCTCAGCTGTGGGAGCTGGCCCGGTTTTATCAGTGAGCGACGCTGTGGCGGCGCACGCCTGACTCAACAGCAGGAATCTGCGCCGCTGTGCTGCCGGATGCCTGGAACAACACCAGGTGCTCAGCCGCCACACGAATCCCCACCTCTGCGCCCACTTGGTGATCGGCATGGCTGGGGAAAATCGACTCCAATTGAGCGCCGGTCGGCAGCTGTAACCGGTACAGCGTTGAGGCGCCGAGGAAAGTCTTGCCGACGATCCGGGCTTTCAACGCGCTGTCCGGCGCATACACGATATCGTCCGGGCGCAGCAGCACGTCCACCGCAGCGCCGGTCGGCAAGGTGTAGGCACGGTTGCCGCGCAGGTCGCCCAGTTCAGTGCTGACCGATTCGGGCGAGTTCAGCCGACCACGGATGAAATACCCCTGGCCGATGAAACTGGCGACGTAAGGCGTCTGCGGTTCGTGATAGAGGTTGTAGGGCGTGTCCCACTGCTCAAGGCGGCCTTCCTTGAAGACCCCGACGTGATCGCTGACGGCGAAGGCCTCTTCCTGGTCATGGGTCACCAGGATCGCGCTGGTGCCGCGAGCCTTGAGGATGTCGCGCACTTCATGGCTGAGCTTGCGGCGCAGTTCGCCATCGAGGTTGGAAAAAGGTTCATCCAGCAACAGCAGTTGCGGCTCCGGCGCCAGGGCCCGGGCGAGAGCGACGCGTTGTTGCTGACCACCGGAAAGCTCATGGGGAAAGCGCTTGCCCAGGTTCTTCAAGTTGACCAGCTCCAGCAACTCGGCGACTACGCGCTCTTTTTGCGGGTGCTTGCGAATGCCAAAGGCGATGTTGTCAGCCACGCTCAGGTGCGGGAACAATGCGTAGTCCTGGAACACCATGCCGATGCGACGTTTCTCCGGTGCCAAGGTGAAACCGGCACGGGAGATGACTTCGCCCGCCAGGCTGATTTCGCCTTCATGCACCGGCTCAAAGCCAGCAATCGCGCGCAGGGTAGTGGTCTTGCCACAGCCCGAAGAGCCGAGCAGGCAACCGATATCGCCGGCGTTGAGGTGCAGGTTGAGGTTTTGCACCACCCGCTGGTCTTGATAGCCGCATGCCAGATTGCGCAGGTTCAGCAGTAATGACTGGCTCATGCGTGGTGGTACGACGGCGGTACGAGGAATTCGAGCAAGGCCTTTTGCGCATGCAGGCGGTTCTCGGCCTGATCCCACGCGACTGAGCGCGGATCGTCGAGCAGGTCCTGGCTGATTTCTTCGCCCCGGTGGGCGGGCAGGCAGTGCATGAACAGCACGTCTGGCGCGGCCAGGTCGAGCAATGCGCGGGTCACCTGGAACGGCGCGAACCGAGCCAGGCGCTTGGCGGTTTCGTCTTCCTGGCCCATGGAGGTCCAGACGTCGGTGCTGACCAGGTGCGCGCCGGCCACTGCGTCCTTTGGATCGCGCAGCAGTTGCACACGGCCATCGGCCTTGGCCATGAACTCGGCGCTGGGCTCGTAGCCTTCAGGGCAGGCGATACGCAGGTGGAAGTCGAACTGGATCGCCGCTTCTATATAGCTGTTGCACATGTTGTTGCCATCGCCGATCCAGGCCACGGTCTTGCCTTGGATCGAGCCACGGTGTTCGAGGAAGGTTTGCATGTCGGCCAGCAACTGGCAGGGGTGCAGGTCATCGGACAGGCCGTTGATCACGGGCACACGGGAGTTGGCGGCAAATTCGGTCAAGGTGCTGTGGGCGAAGGTACGGATCATCACGGCATCGAGCATGCGCGACATCACGATGGCGCAATCGCTGATCGGCTCGCCACGGCCCAATTGGGTGTCGCGCGGGGAGAGGAAGATGGCCTGGCCACCCAGCTGGATCATGCCGGCTTCGAACGACAGGCGTGTGCGGGTCGAGGACTTTTCGAAAATCATCCCGAGCACCCGGTTTTTCAACGGCTCAAACAGTACACCGCGGTTACGCAGGTCTTTAAGCTCAATGCCTCGACGGATCACGCTGACCAGCTCATCGGGCGTGCAATCCATCAGGGAGAGAAAGTGCCTTGCGCTCATCATTAACTACCTTTTGCAACAGACCGCAGATACTCAAAGCCTTGTTTATTGCGACAACGGGCGAGACCTGCGGCGAAAGCCGCACGGGGCGACGAAATAGGGGAAGACGCGATATTGACATTAAATGTCGCGTTTTACCAATAGGGCTACGGCTTTAGGGGTGTTCAAGCAGGGCGCTGGCGCGCGTTTGAAGACGATTTCCTGACAGCAGCGAGCCATTTGTACACTGGCGTCCAGGCCTTTTGCAATGCGCGGGGGCGGGCTTGGGCCAGGTCGCGTCGGTTTCAGCGCCTGCTGGCAAGGTTTCTGAAACATTTGCTCATGCTTAGCCATGCCCTGGCCTATGCCCGTCGATTCACAACGCGAAGGTTGCTGGCGCCTCAAGGGTGCGCGGCCCATAGTTGAGCCAAAGCCCCTATAAAAGAGACTGGCCATGACCAAGACTCTCCACCACCGTGCCTGCCACCTGTGCGAAGCCATTTGCGGCCTCACCCTGGAAACCACCCAAGCCGAAGACGGTAGCCTGGCGATCACCTCGATCAAGGGCGACCCTCTGGACAGTTTCAGTCGCGGCCACATCTGCCCCAAGGCCGTGGCCCTGCAGGACATCCAGAATGACCCGGACCGCCTGCACCAACCCATGCGGCGGGTGGGCAGCGAATGGCAGCCGATTGCCTGGGATGAAGCCTTTGCCCTGGTGGCCGAGCGGCTCGCGGGTATCCAGGCGCGGCATGGCCGGAATGCGGTGGCGGTGTATCAGGGCAACCCAAGCGTGCATAACTATGGGTTGATGACCCACAGCAACTACTTTCTAGGGCTGTTGAAGACGCGCAATCGTTTTTCCGCGACCTCGGTAGACCAACTGCCTCATCACCTCACCAGTCACCTGATGTACGGCCACGGCCTGTTGTTGCCCATACCCGACATCGACCAGACCGACTTCATGTTGATCCTCGGTGGCAACCCATTGGCCTCCAATGGCAGCATCATGACCGTTCCCGATGTTGAGAAACGCCTCAAGGCCATCCAGGCGCGGGGCGGAAAAGTGGTGGTGGTCGACCCTCGGCGCAGCGAGACGGCAGCCATCGCCGACCAGCACTTGTTCGTACGCCCCGGCGGCGATGCGGCGTTGTTGTTTGGGGTGCTCAACACGTTGTTCTCCGAAGGGCTGACACGCGACAGCCATTTGCCGGTGCAAGGCCTGGATGATGTACGCAAGGCGATTGCCGGCTTCGATGCCGAGGCCATGAGCCGCCAGTGTGCGGTGCCTGCCGAGCAAATTCGCCAGTTGGCCAGGGACTTCGCCGGCGCTGACAAGGCCGTTTGTTATGGCCGCATGGGCGTCTCGACCCAAGCGTTTGGCACGCTGTGCCATTGGCTGGTGCAACTGATCAACCTGGTGACCGGCAATCTGGACCGTGTCGGCGGCGCGCTCTGCACCAGCCCGGCGGTGGACCTGGTGGCCTCTACCAGCGGCGGCCATTTCAACCGCTGGCAGAGCCGCGTGTCCGGGCGCCCGGAGTACGGTGGAGAACTGCCGGTGTCAGCCCTGGCCGAAGAAATGCTGACCGAGGGTGAAGGGCAGATCCGCGCCCTGGTGACGGTGGCCGGCAACCCGGTACTGTCCACGCCTAACGGTCGCCAATTGGAGCAAGCACTGGACGGGTTGGAATTCATGGTCAGCGTCGACCTGTACATCAACGAGACCACGCGTTATGCCGACCTGATCCTGCCGTCCACCTCAGCGCTGGAAAACGATCACTACGACACTACCTTCAATCTGTTCGCGGTGCGCAATGTCACGCGCTTCAATCGCGCGATCCTGCCCAAGCCGGAAGGTGCGCTGCATGACTGGGAGATCTTTGTCGGCTTGGCCAAGGCGTTTGCGGCGCACACTGGCGCGGTGCTCAAGCCCACCCTGCCACCCGCGCAGATGGTCGACTTCGGGCTGCGTGCGGGTGCCTATGGTGACGCATCCAGTCATAAGCTATCGGTGGCGATGCTGGCGGATCATCCCCATGGCGTGGACCTCGGACCGCTCAAGCCCAACCTCGCGGCACGTTTGAAAACCGCGGATGGCAAGGTGCAAGCGGCACCGACGGTGATCCTCGCAGACCTGGCGCGTTTCGCCGCCCAGCCGATGCCGCTGGCCGACGAACTGTTGCTGATTGGCCGACGGCATGTGCGCAGCAATAATTCCTGGATGCATAACTATCACCGGCTGGTGAAGGGCAAGCCACGCCATCAACTGTTGATGCACCCCGACGACCTAACCAGTCGGCAGCTGAGCGATGGGCAACGGGTGCGAGTGAGTTCGCGCATCGGCATGATCGAAGTGGAAGTGGTAGCCAGCGCGGACATGATGCCGGGTGTGGTCAGCCTGCCTCACGGCTGGGGCCACGGTCGTCCGGGCGTGCAGATGAGCATCGCGAGCAGCCAGCCGGGGGCGAGTGCCAATGACTTGACCGACGAGCGGCAATTGGACGAGTTGTCGGGTAATGCGGCGCTCAACGGCGTACCGGTGAAGGTGGCGGCGGCCTGAGCATCCTGTTGGATTTTTGCGTTACAATGCGCCACCGTGCCGACCCGTGAGTCGCAAAGTTCCTGCAGAGGTGTTCCATGGATATCATCGAAACGATCAAAGAGCAGATTGCCAACAACACCATTCTGCTTTACATGAAGGGCGCACCTAACGCGCCTCAGTGCGGTTTCTCCGCAAAAGCGTCCCAGGCCATCATGCAGTGCGGCGAGAAGTTCGCTTACGTGGATATCCTGCAAAACCCTGAAATCCGCGCCAACCTGCCAAAGTACGCCAACTGGCCGACTTTCCCGCAACTGTGGGTAGCCGGTGAGCTGGTTGGCGGTAGTGACATCATCACCGAGATGGCAGCGGATGGTTCCCTGCAAGCGCTGATCAAAGACGCAGCGGAAAAAGCAGCGGCCAAGACTGACGCCTAATTGGCGAGCAATAAAAAAGCCCCGCTTCTCACAAGAGAGCGGGGCTTTTTTTGAGCTTTTCTGTAGGAGCGAGCTTGCTCGCGAAGAACGTCAACGGTAACGCAGCGCGCCTGGTTTAACGCGTTGCCTGGGGAGCCTTCGCGAGCAAGCTCGCTCCTACAGTGATAGCAAGCGCAGTTATTCACCCATCTGCGATTGCAGGTAATTCTCCAGGCTGACCTTGTCGATCAGGCCCAACTGGGTTTCAAGCCAGTCGATATGCTCTTCCTGATCTTCCAGGATATCTTCCAACAGTTCACGACTGCCGAAATCGCCCTTGGTTTCGCAGTGAGCGATAGCGGCCTTGAGGTCGCTGTGGCTCTTGCGCTCAAAGCCCAGGTCGCTGCTGATCATTTCCTGGGTGTGCTCGCCGATGTTCAGCTTGCCCAGGTCCTGCACGTTCGGCAGGCCTTCCAGGAACAGGATACGCTTGATCAGCGCGTCGGCGTCCTTCATGGCCTTGATCGATTCTTTGTATTCACGCTTGCCGAGCTTTTCCAGGCCCCAGTCGTCGTACATGCGCGCATGCAGGAAGTACTGATTGATCGCGACCAGTTCATTGGCAAGGATTTTGTTGAGTTGCTGGATGACTGAGATGTCGCCTTTCATGACTGGGGTCCTGCCCTGTAATAGCTGTGTATAGGGCGGAGTCTGAGCGGTGAAAATCCTAGTGTCAAACCTAAGTTATTGAATAATAAATGAAAATTAATCGGAATAAGAATGTTTGTGTTCCGCGTCTTGGCGCTAACTAATTGAATTACAGGCATAAAAAAACCGGACACAAGGTCCGGTTCTTTAAAACATGCCTATCAGGCGTGTGTAAATTCTGTCGAGTAGGGGAGTGCGGCCTGGGCTGTTTGCAGCTGCGTCAGGGTTTCCCGTACCACTTGCTTGGCCAGGCAAGCGCATTTGCCGCACTGGCTGGCAACGCCCGTGGTTTCACGCACTTCTTTGTAGCTGCAGCAACCTTCATAGATTGCTTCGCGGATTTGTCCGTCGGTGACGCCAGTGCAGAGGCAGACATACATAAGTGAGAACCGTCGCGGGTTTATGGCTTAAGTGCGATGGATCTTAATGTTAACGAGAATGATTGTCAAAATAGTTTCAGCGGCATTTCGGGGGGAATTGCCCGTGCGCTGACGAACGGTTTTTTCGGTGTATGATGGTCGGTCTTCACGAAGCGTGATTGCGTCATATTTCTGTCTGTTTCCACAGGCAGACTCGACCGGTCCTTTTACTTCAATCGTCACCCCTATATCAGGAGATATCCAATGAGCGTACTCGTCGGTAAACAAGCCCCGGATTTCGACGTACCAGCCGTCCTCGGCAATGGCGAAATCGTAGACAGCTTCAAACTGTCTGAAGCCATCAAAGGCAAATACGGCCTGGTGTTCTTCTACCCGCTGGACTTCACCTTCGTCTGCCCTTCGGAGTTGATCGCCCTGGACCACCGCATGGACGATTTCAAGGCGCGCAACGTTGAAGTGGTCGCGGTTTCCATCGACTCCCATTTCACCCACAACGCCTGGCGCAACACCGCCATCAACGACGGCGGCATCGGTAAAGTCAAATACACCATGGCTGCCGACATGAAGCACGACATCGCCAAGGCCTACGACGTTGAGTCCGAAGGCGGCGTGGCGTTCCGTGGCGCGTTCCTGATCGACGACAAGGGCGTTGTGCGCTCGCAGATCATCAACGACCTGCCGCTGGGCCGTAACATGGAAGAGCTGATCCGTCTGGTCGACGCGCTGCAATTCCACGAAGAGCACGGCGAAGTCTGCCCTGCCAACTGGAAAAAAGGCGACAAAGGCATGAACGCTTCGCCAGAAGGCGTTGCGGCTTACCTGACCGAGAACGCTGGCAAGCTGTAAGCCAACGTCACGGTACAAAAAAACCGGCCTGAAAAAGGCCGGTTTTTTTATGCGCGGGATTTGACTTCAGTCGTTGAAGTCTTCCCAGCCGCCCATCTGTTTCCACCGATTGACGATGCCGCAGAACAGCTCGGCGGTCTTCTCGGTATCGTAGCGGGCCGAGTGGGCTTCACGCCCGTCAAAGTCGATACCGGCCGCCTGGCAGGCTTTGGCCAGAACGGTCTGACCGTAGGCCAGGCCGGCGAGCGTTGCGGTGTCGAAACTGGAGAACGGATGAAACGGGTTGCGCTTCATGTCCAACCGCGCCACGGCGGCGTTCAGGAAGCCCAGGTCGAAACTGCTGTTGTGACCGACGAGGATCGCACGTTTGCAGCCATTGGCCTTCAATGCCTTGCGCACGCCACGGAAGATATCGGTCAGCGCCGCTTCTTCACTTACCGCCATGCGCAGTGGGTGGTCGAGCTTGATACCGGTGAATTCCAGGGCAGCGGCTTCGATATTGGCGCCTTCAAACGGCTCGACGCGGAAGAAATGGGTGTGTTCCGGGTACACAAAGCCCTGTTCGTCCATGCCGATGGTGGTTGCGGCGATTTCCAGCAAGGCGTCGGTGGCGCAGTTGAAACCACCGGTTTCTACGTCGATGACAACCGGCAGATAACCGCGAAAACGCTCGGCCATCGGATGGCGCGAGCCGCCACCGCCGTGCTCTTGTTCGTCGTCGTAATGGTCTTCACTCACTTGCTTTCCTCCAGCAGGCGCCAGCGCAGTGTTTCACCGGCGCGCAGCGGGATAACGGTCAGCTCGCCAAAAGGCAGGCTGGCAGGGGCGGTCCAATCTTCACGAACCAGGGTAATGCGGTCGGTATTCGCCGGCAGGCCGTAGAAACGGGGGCCGTTGAGGCTGGCGAAACCTTCGAGTTTGTCCAGCGCGTTACGCTGTTCGAACGCTTCGGCGTACAACTCGATAGCGGCAAACGCGGTGTAGCAGCCGGCACAGCCGCATGCAGCTTCCTTGGCGTGCTGGGCGTGTGGCGCAGAGTCGGTGCCGAGGAAGAACTTCGGGCTGCCGCTGGTGGCGGCATCCAGCAGTGCCACCTGGTGGGTGTTGCGCTTGAGGATCGGCAGGCAATAGAAATGCGGTCGAATCCCGCCCACCAGCATGTGGTTGCGGTTGTAGAGCAGGTGATGAGCGGTGATGGTCGCGCCAACGTTGGCCGACGCTTCGCTGACGAACTGCACCGCATCGGCGGTGGTGATGTGTTCAAACACCACTTTGAGCGTAGGGAACAGCTCGACCACACGACGCATGTGTTCATCGATGAAGATTTTTTCGCGATCGAACACATCCACGTCGCCACGGGTGACTTCCCCGTGGATCAGCAATGGCATGCCGACCTCCGCCATGGCTTCGATCGCCGGCAGGATCTTGTCGATACTGGTTACACCGGAATCGGAGTTGGTGGTCGCGCCCGCCGGGTAAAGCTTGGCAGCGTGCACATGACCGCTGGCCTTGGCCTCACGGATTTCTTCAGGCTGGGTGCGGTCGGTCAGGTAGAGCACCATCAACGGTTCGAAGCGGCTGCCGGCCGGTCGTGCAGCGAGGATGCGCTGGCGATAGGCGTCGGCTTCTGCGGCATTGCGCACCGGAGGTACCAGGTTAGGCATGATAATGGCACGGCCAAACGTGCGGGCCACATCGGCCACGGTTTGGGGTAACGCAGCACCATCGCGAAGATGAATATGCCAGTCGTCGGGACGCAGCAGGGTCAGGCGGTCGGACATTGGGGATTCCAGGCGGGTCAATCTGGTGGGAATGCTACCGGAAAAGACTCTTGCAGGCACTCGCTATCAAGTTTTGCCGGATGCTACCGATATCTCCGGGTATGCCTTAACGATGTATGACGCTTTGAAGTGTTGTAGAAACCTGTGGAGCCTCCCGTGCGCCAGTATTATCTAGCCCTGCTCAGTGTGTTCGCCAGCCTGCCTGCGGCGGCCCTCACGTTCCAGACACGTCTGGAGAATATTGAGTGGAAGGTAGAGGGCGATCAGTTCGAGTGCCGCCTCACCCAGCCGATCACCGATTTCGGTTCCGGTGAGTTCGTGCGCCGGGCCGGCGAGCAGGCGACGTTTCGTCTGAAAACCTATGGCAGCACCCTTGGCGCCGGCTCGGCAACCTTATTGGCCGCGGCCGCGCCGTGGCAGCCGGGCCGAGGTGATATCAACCTTGGGGCCGTGCGTGTCGGCAGCGGAGACGTGCTGTTCAATAGCTCCCAGGCCCAGGCTGGCCGCCTGTTCACGGGTTTGCTTGAAGGGCGCAGCCCGACCGTGCGGCATTACGGGCGTCAAGGCGGCTACTCGGAAATTCGCCTGCTGCCTGTGAAGTTCAACAAGGCGTATAACGATTATCAGGTGTGCACCACCAAGCTGCTGCCCATGAATTACGACCAGGTCAAACAGACCGAAGTGGGCTTCCCCGGTGGTGGTATTGAGCTGGACGCGGCGGCCAAGAAGAAGTTGTCGGTGATCCTGACATTCATGAAAGCCGATCCCACGGTCAATCACGTCGAGTTGAACGGCCATTCCGACAACAGTGGCAACCGCCTGACCAACCGCGACGTCTCACGGCGCCGCGCCCTGGCGGTAATGGATTACTTCAAGGCCAACGGCATCCAGGAATCGCAGATCACGATGCGCTTCCATGGCGAAAGCTACCCCTTGGCACCCAACACTAATGCCGCCAACCGCGCACGTAACCGCCGTGTGAATATTCAGCTTGAGCGGGTGGCTACCCCAGATAAACCGGCGCCTCAGGCCACTGCGCCGAGCAACCCGGCGGCTACCTCATAAGAGGCGACCATCGGTCGCCCACTCGACATAATCTGTCGCTTTATCTTCATTTGCTGTCGCGCCCCTGTAATTTCACGGTTTTGATCGGTAGAATCGTCGCCTTTCCGTACAACCCCGTGGAGTGATGGCATGGCCGACGTAAACAAGGTCGTTCTCGCGTATTCCGGCGGCCTGGACACTTCGGTGATCCTCAAGTGGCTGCAGGATACTTATAACTGTGAAGTGGTGACCTTCACCGCTGACCTGGGTCAGGGTGAAGAGGTCGAACCTGCACGTGCCAAGGCGCAAGCCATGGGCGTGAAAGAGATCTACATTGACGACCTGCGCGAAGAGTTCGTCCGCGATTTCGTTTTCCCGATGTTTCGCGCCAACACTGTCTACGAAGGTGAGTACCTGCTGGGTACCTCCATCGCACGTCCGCTGATCGCCAAGCGCCTGATCGAGATCGCCAACGAAACGGGCGCCGACGCCATTTCTCACGGCGCCACCGGCAAGGGCAACGACCAGGTACGTTTCGAACTGGGTGCCTACGCACTCAAGCCAGGCGTTAAGGTCATTGCGCCGTGGCGTGAATGGGACCTGCTGTCCCGTGAAAAGCTGATGGATTACGCTGAAAAGCACGCTATTCCGATCGAGCGCCATGGCAAGAAGAAGTCGCCGTACTCGATGGACGCCAACCTGCTGCACATTTCCTATGAAGGCGGCGTGCTGGAAGACACCTGGACCGAGCACGAAGAAGATATGTGGAAATGGACGGTCTCCCCGGAGAACGCTCCAGACAAGGCGCAGTACCTGGAACTGACTTACCGCAACGGCGATATCGTTGCGCTGGACGGCGTTGAAATGACCCCGGCCACCGTACTGGCGACTCTGAACCGTATCGGCGGCCAGCATGGTATCGGCCGTCTCGACATCGTCGAGAACCGTTATGTTGGCATGAAGTCCCGTGGCTGCTATGAAACCCCAGGCGGCACCATCATGCTGCGCGCCCACCGCGCCATCGAATCCATCACCCTGGACCGCGAAGTCGCGCACCTCAAAGACGAGCTGATGCCCAAGTACGCCAGCCTGATCTACACCGGTTACTGGTGGAGCCCTGAGCGTCTGATGCTGCAACAGATGATCGACGCCTCCCAGGCTCACGTGAACGGTGTCGTGCGCCTGAAGCTGTACAAGGGCAACGTGATCGTCACCGGTCGCAAGTCCGATGAGTCGCTGTTCGACTCCAACATCGCCACCTTCGAAGAAGACGGCGGCGCCTACAATCAGGCGGACGCGGCAGGCTTCATCAAGTTGAACGCATTGCGCATGCGTATTGCTGCCAACAAGGGCCGCTCGTTGTTCTGAGTCCTGCGCCTGTTGTGAAAAAAATGGCTCCTTGTGCAAAGGGGCCATTTTTTTTGCCTGGCATTTTTAATGCAGCGCTGTTTATTAGTGTTTAGCTTGTGTTTACGGGTTTTTCGTAACTTGTGCGATTGTTTTCCTGTTTTTTTGACTTTTTAAGGCTGAATGATTTTTTACATCTGAGCAGGAACTATGTCTGACAGAAAATTCACTCATGTAGTTGCAAGTGATGCGTGAGATGTTGAATTTTCTGTAGGAATTATGGAAGTGCCAAAATATGTTAAATGGAACTAATGCGAACGGTTTTTCCGGCTCGGTTTGCGTGCGTTATTGCGACAAACAAGGGGCATTTCCTGAAAGTCCTGTGCGGCACGTTTACCCTCAGGGGCTCATACCCAAGACATTTCACTCAAAATATGTACCCGTCGAGAAAGGTCTGAAAGCAACCATAAAGCTCTATGCATCTAAGTTGGCGTTTTTTTGTAGGCTGATTCCTATCTTCTTGTGGGTTGGGTCTCTGCCTGCTCTTGCTCGGGGGGGAATGCTATGCCAACTAGTAATCGACTAGGCTATTGTGTTTGCTCTAAATAATTCGAACAGCGAAATTGGACTTTCTCATGAATAAAGTGCTGATCGTGGATGATCATCCCGTCATTCGTCTTGCTGTGCGCATGCTAATGGAACGTCATGGTTATGAGGTCGTTGCCGAGACTGATAACGGTGTCGATGCGTTGCAACTTGCACGGGAACATATGCCGGATATTGTGATATTGGATATCGGAATCCCCAAGCTCGACGGCTTGGAAGTTATTTGTCGGCTGGCTTCGACCAAGCAAGCCGTCTCGTTCAAGGTGCTGGTGCTGACGTCCCAGGCGCCTGGCCATTTTTCCATGCGCTGCATGCAGGCGGGTGCCGCCGGCTATGTGTGCAAGCAGCAGGATCTGACAGAGTTGCTCAGCGCCATCAAGGCGGTGCTTTCCGGCTATAGCTATTTCCCGAACCAGGCGCTCAACTCAGTGCGGTCAACCATGGGCAATGCCAGTGAAGCCGATATGGTCGAACGCTTGTCGGGGCGGGAGATGATGGTGCTGCAGCAACTGGCCCGTGGCAAAACCAACAAGGAAATTGCCGATGGCATGTTCCTCAGCAACAAAACCGTCAGTACCTACAAGACGCGCTTGCTGCTCAAGCTCAATGCCAGGTCCCTCGTGGACCTGATCGAACTGGCCCAGCGCAACGGCCTGGTCTAGGAGGATATTGCACCCCTTGAATACCCGTGTAACCGGCAGAAAAAAGCCTCCGTCAGGGAGGCTTCCGGCCGTCAACGGCTCGATCAGAAATCGAAGTCGTAATCGGCCAGCTGTTTTTGCAAGCGTCGCTCTTCCAGAAGATTGTCGATAGTGCGGCGTTTGCTTAAATTGGTCTTGGCCACCTCTGCCACAGGTGCCTCTACCACATCGTCATCCGACTCAACGAGGTCGTCTTCCACTTCCAGTTGTTCGTTGCCAGCGCTCATAAGGTCAACTCCAGGCTCAGACTGCCATTGGGGCTCCTTATAGCGATAATCCGCGAACGGGTAAAAAAGATTTTTTCAATCGCCTGATCACAAAAACCAATGATCGCTCAATCGTCGGAGGTTTTGTCCTTGTATTCGCACAAATCTTCGATACGGCAGCTGCCGCAGCGCGGCTTGCGAGCCTGGCAAACATAGCGTCCGTGCAGGATCAGCCAATGATGGGAGTCGAGCAGATAGGGCTTGGGCACGAACTTCATCAATTGCTTTTCTACCTCAACCACATTTTTGCCCCGCGCAATGCCGGTTCGGTTGCTGACGCGGAAAATGTGTGTATCCACCGCCATGGTCAGCTGCCGAAATGCCGTATTGAGCACCACGTTAGCCGTTTTACGGCCCACGCCAGGCAAGGCTTCGAGGGCTTCGCGGGTTTGTGGTACCTCGCCTCCATGCAGCTCTAACAGCAGGCGGCACGTCTCGATCACGTTCTTGGCCTTGCTGTTATATAAGCCGATGGTCTTGATGTATTCGGACAGGCCTTCCACACCCAGCGCGTAAATCGCGGCGGGTGTATTGGCCACGGGGTACAGCTTCGCCGTGGCCTTGTTAACGCCAACGTCCGTGGACTGAGCCGAAAGGATCACCGCAATCAGTAATTCGAACGGTGAGGAGTAGGCCAGTTCGGTTTTCGGTTCCGGATTGTCTTCATGGAACCTGCGGAAGATTTCCAGGCGCTTTGCGGCATTCATAGGGTCAGACGTTTCCTTGCAGGCGGTCGGCGTGATGTTAGCAATACACAGCGCAATGGGTCAGCCGTTGGCCTCGGCATCTTGCAGCGTTTGCTCGGCGTCATTCAATGCGGCTTTCAAGGTTGCCAATTGATGCTCGTCAGCATGGTGATCCTGAGCCTTTTTCAGCGCTGCACGGCGCATGGCCAGCTGGATTTTTGCGCGCTTGAACTCGGCGCTTTTAGTGGCCGTCTTTGGTGGCTGCGGTGAGCTGTTGGCCTCCAGTGCGGCAAGCGCCTGCTCGGACGCCTCGAACTGTCGCTGCAGCATAATCAATTGCGACTGTTGCTCAAAGGTCGGCGGATGCCCAAACGCTTTCAAGGATTTGTGCAACTGAGCGCGACTCATGGCGACACTGCTTTTGGCCTGCTTGATCGCAGCGTCCTGAGCGCCCTGAGTGTTATCGACCGGTGCCACCTCCATCGGCGCTGTGCGCTTGGCTCGTGCCAGGCGTTCGGCGAGCTTGCAAGCTTCTTCACGTTGCAGGCGGGCGTTACGTTGTTCGAAGCGCCGCCCCGCCCGGGCGCGTTTGAGGTCGCGTGCGCGCCGTTCATCATCGTTGCTGGCCAAGTCACCGACGATAGGCACAACGTCAGCAACTGGGCGCATCTCGATACAGTCGACAGGGCAGGGCGCAACACACAGGTCGCAACCGGTGCACTCGTCGACAATCACGGTGTGCATCAACTTGGCGGCACCCACAATGGCGTCTACCGGGCAGGCCTGGATGCATTTGGTACAGCCGATGCATTCGGCCTCGCGGATATAGGCGACTTGCGCAGGCGCATCTCCACGGCTGGTGTCCAGCTCCAGTACCGGCAGGCGCAGCAGTTGCGCGAGCCCGGCAATGGTTTCCCGCCCACCGGGCGGGCACTTGTTGATGGCTTCGCCTTTAGCGATGCCTTCTGCGTAGGGCTTGCAACCCGGGTGCCCGCACTTGCCGCATTGAGTCTGCGGCAGCAGCGCGTCGATACGTTGAATGAGGTTCATGCTGTGATCATAGCGTTGACGCCCGGCCCAGGGAGGAGGGCAAGCTGAGAAGCCCCGCCGTTAGCAACAGCGGGGCATTTTGCAGAGGTTACTTGATGCGCTGACCCGGCTTGGCGCCGCTGTCCGGGCTCAGCAGATAGATTTCTTCGCCGCCGGGGCCGGCTGCCATCACCATGCCTTCGGAAATGCCAAACTTCATTTTCCGTGGCTTGAGGTTGGCGATCATCATGGTCAGGCGACCATCGAGCTTGGACGGGTCCGGGTAAGCGCTCTTGATGCCGGAGAACACGTTGCGCTGTTCGTCACCGATATCCAGCGTCAGGCGCAGTAGCTTGTCGGCACCTTCCACGGCTTCGGCCTTGATGATCAGCGCCACGCGCAGGTCCACGGCGGCAAAGGCGTCGAAATCGATTTCCGGGGAGATCGGGTCCTTGGCCAGCTCGCCATTGCCCGCCGGCGCGGATTGGCCGGTATCGGTCTGGCTGGCAACCAGGTCTTCTTTCGAAGCGTCGGTCATGGCCTGGACTTTCACCGGGTCAATCCGGGTCATCAAGGGCTTGAACGCGTTCAACTCATGATTGCCGAGCAAGGTGGTGTGATCGTTCCAGCTCAACGGCGCCACGTTGAGGAACGCCTCGGCATCAGCGGCCAACAATGGCAGCACCGGCTTGAGGAAGATCACCAACTGGCGGAACAGGTTGACCCCGGTGGCGCAGATCGCCTGAACTTCAGCTTCCTTGCCTTCCTGCTTGTTCAGCGACCACGGCGCCTTGTCGGCGATCCAGGCGTTGGCGCGGTCGGCCAGGCCCATGATCTCGCGCATGGCGCGGGCAAAGTCGCGGGCTTCATAAGCGTCGGCGATGCTCGGCGCGGCGGCCAGGAAGGCGTCGGTCAGTTCCGGTGCGGCGTTCTCGGCTACCAATACACCGGCGTTGCCCTTGTGTATAAACCCGGCGCAACGGCTAGCGATGTTGACGACTTTACCCACCAGGTCCGAGTTGACCTTTTGTACGAAGTCTTCCAGGTTCAGGTCCAGGTCGTCGACGCCACGGCCCAGCTTGGACGCGTAGTAATAGCGCAGGTATTCCGGCGACAGGTGGTCCAGGTAGGTGCGCGCTTTGATAAAGGTGCCACGGGACTTGGACATTTTCTGGCCGTTGACCGTCAGGTAGCCGTGCACGGCAATGCCGGT
This sequence comes from Pseudomonas fluorescens, assembly GCF_001902145.1. GTDB lineage: Bacteria > Pseudomonadota > Gammaproteobacteria > Pseudomonadales > Pseudomonadaceae > Aquipseudomonas > Aquipseudomonas fluorescens_BV. Next base: position 228,716 of record NZ_MRST01000019.1, on the reverse strand, counting down.
CGGCTTGCGGTAGCCCGAGCCTTCAAGCATTGCTGGCCAGAACAGCGCGTGGAAGTTGACGATGTCCTTGCCGATGAAGTGGTACAGCTCGGCGGTGGAGTCCTTGCCCCAGAACGCGTCGAAGTCCAACTCCGGGGTGCGGTCGCACAGGTTCTTGAAGCTCGCCATGTAGCCGATCGGCGCGTCCAGCCAAACATAGAAATACTTGCCCGGCTCGCCCGGAATCTCGAAGCCGAAGTACGGCGCGTCGCGGGAGATGTCCCACTGCTGCAGGCCACTGTCGAGCCATTCGGAGAGTTTGTTGGCCACGGCGTCCTGCAAGGTGCCGCTGCGAGTCCAGGTTTGCAGCATTTGCTGGAAGTCCGGGAGTTTGAAGAAGAAGTGCTGCGAGTCCTTGAGCACCGGAGTGGCGCCGGAGATCGCTGACTTGGGATCCTTCAAGTCGGTCGGTGCGTAGGTCGCACCGCATTTTTCGCAGTTGTCGCCGTACTGGTCTTCGGTGCCGCATTTCGGGCAGGTGCCCTTGATGAAACGGTCGGCCAGGAACATTTTCTTTTCCGGGTCGAAATACTGGGTCACCGAACGTTGGTCGATGTGCCCGGCTTCCTTCAACCGCAGGTAGATCTGGCTCGACAGCTCGCGGTTTTCTTCGGAGTGGGTCGAGTGGAAATTGTCGAAGTCCACCAGGAACTCGGCAAAGTCGGCGCTGTGTTCAGCCTGCACATTGGCGATCAGTTGTTCCGGGGTGATGCCTTCCTTTTCGGCGCGCAACATGATGGCCGAACCGTGGGCGTCGTCCGCGCAGACATAAATGCATTGATTGCCGCGATGCTTCTGGAAGCGCACCCACATATCGGTCTGGATGTACTCAAGCATATGGCCAAGATGGATCGAACCATTGGCATAGGGCAGGGCGCTGGTGACGAGGATCTTGCGTGGCTCGGACATGGGGCTCGGCTACTTGATGAAACGGAGGTCGGCCACTATAAAGCGCCGGGAAATTTATTTCACCCCGTGACGCTGTTTCAGAATCTTCCGTACCTTCGAAAGCATGCCGTTCGGCGGCTGGAACGGTTAGGATAGCCGCCTGTTTCAGTCAGTCTTTTTTCGGGAGTAGCCCATGAGCGCCGTCAATCGCGCAGCGGTGGAAGCCGTTCTTCGCCAGTACACCGACCCTTATTTGAACCAGGACCCGGTCAGTGCCGGCTGTGTGCGTGCCATCGAGGTCCAGGGCGACCAGGTGTCGGTGCAGTTGCAACTGGGTTATGCCGCGGGTTTGTTCAAAAGCGGTTGGGCGCAGATGCTGCAAATGGCCATCGAGGGCCTGGACGGTGTGGGTTCGGCCAAGGTCGACATCCAATGCGTGATCGCGCCGCACAAGGCCCAGGCGCAGATCCCGGGCCTGGCCAACGTCAAGAACGTGGTGGCGGTAGCTTCCGGCAAGGGCGGCGTGGGCAAATCCACCACCGCGGCCAACCTGGCCCTGGCCCTGGCGCGGGAAGGTGCGCGCGTGGGTATTCTCGATGCCGACATCTACGGACCGAGCCAGGGCGTGATGTTCGGCATCGCCGAAGGCACGCGGCCGAAGGTGAAGGATCAGAAATGGTTTGTGCCGATCGAGTCATTGGGGGTGGAAGTGATGTCCATGGCCTTCCTTACCGATGACAACACGCCGATGGTCTGGCGCGGGCCGATGGTCTCCGGTGCGTTGCTGCAACTGGTCACACAAACGGCTTGGGGCGACCTCGACTACCTGGTGATCGACATGCCGCCAGGCACCGGCGACATCCAGTTGACCCTGGCGCAGAAAGTCCCGGTGGCCGGTGCGGTGATTGTCACCACGCCTCAGGACCTTGCGCTACTGGACGCCAGGAAAGGTGTGGAGATGTTTCGCAAGGTCAACATCCCGGTGCTGGGTGTTGTGGAAAACATGGCGGTGCACATCTGTTCCAACTGTGGGCATGCCGAGCATCTGTTCGGTGAGGGCGGGGGTGAGAAGCTTGCTACTCAGTATGGCGTTGAACTGCTTGCATCGTTGCCATTGGCGATGGAGATTCGCGAGCAGGCCGATGGTGGCAAACCTACCGTCGCGGCAGAGGCTGATGGGCAGATCGCGATGATCTATCAGGAATTGGCCCGTCATGTCGGTGCGCGGATTGTTTTGCAGGAAGCGACGGCGCCGGCGATGCCGACCATTACGGTGAGCGACGATTGATTAGGCTTTAACGGTTACGCGAAAAGCCTGACGATCCGTGGTGCTCTCAGGTTTTTCGCGAGCGAGCTCGCTCCTACAGGTGGGGCGCCAATAGGGCTTGTTGCTACTTTGCGTAATGCGCGTGTAAGCATTCGCTTACTTTTTCGTAAGTGTTTGGGTTTTTTAGCGGTTGCGTACGTCTTGTATCGACGAAGCCATTATCTATGTTATTGAAAAATAAAGATTATTCTCGCTCAAACGAGCGGCGATGTTTGTCAGCCTGCCGAGAGCATCGCGTTGAACTTCCCTCGGAACGCTCTAACATCAGCCCTGTGTCCACGGATTGGCACAGCCATCAAGGAACGATGGTTTGAAGGAACGTCGCAGGATGCGATTCATCAGGATGATGAAAAGGAATACAGGGACTAGGGAAAAAATGTGGGCGGGTCATACCGCCCCTTTTTTTTGTCTGTAGAAAAGTGAACGCCTGCCCCAGAAATGCAAAAAAGCCCGCAAGGGGCTTTTTTGGAGGGCTTGCTGTGCTGTCAGCGCTCGAGGTGCGCGATCTTGTCTGGTTTGCCATCCCACTCTGCCGCATCCGGCAACGAGTCTTTCTTTTCCGTAATGTTCGGCCAGATCTCCGCCAGCTCGACGTTCAATTGAATGAATTGCTCCATGCCCGCAGGCACTTCGTCCTCGGAGAAAATCGCGACGGCCGGGCATTCTGGTTCACACAGGGCGCAGTCGATGCACTCATCCGGGTGGATAACCAGGAAATTCGGGCCTTCGTAGAAGCAGTCCACCGGACAGACTTCTACGCAGTCGGTGTACTTGCACTTGATGCAGTTGTCGGTGACGACGAAGGTCATTTCTAATTTTCTCCTCAGGCGGCGGCAGCGAAACCCCTTGTGGTGGGGTTCGCGAGGTTTGAGAGCGATAGTCTGCGGACCAGGCTAAAAGCCCGCAGCATCCCAAACCGCGCGAGATTCTATCAGCTTGCAAGCGTCTGCGTTATATCCGAGTCTTCAGTGCATATAACATTTCGAGTGCTTTACGCGGCGTCAAGTCATCCAGGTCAAGCTTGGCCAACTCATCCAGCACCGGATGGGGCAGGCTGGCGAACATATCGCTCTGGTGCGGCGCTGCAGGTTTCTTGCTGGCCTTGGCCGGGCTGGCGACCACGGTTTCATGGGGCAGAGCCGTAGTTTCCAGGCGGCTGAGGTGTTCGCGGGCGCGGGTGATCACATCATTGGGCACACCGGCCAGTTGCGCCACGGCCAGGCCGTAACTCTGGCTCGCCGGTCCTGGCAGCACATGGTGCAGGAACACGATGCGCTCGTTGTGCTCGGTGGCATTGAGATGCACGTTGGCCACCAGCGGCTCGCTTTCCGGCAACACCGTGAGCTCGAAGTAGTGCGTGGCGAACAGCGTGTACGCACGCAGATGCGCCAAGCGTTCGGCCGCGGCCCAGGCCAGGGACAGGCCGTCGAAGGTGCTGGTACCGCGACCCACTTCGTCCATCAACACCAGGCTGCGTTCGGTGGCGTTGTGCAGAATGTTGGCGGTTTCGCTCATTTCCACCATAAAGGTCGAACGGCCACCGGCCAGGTCATCGCTGGAGCCGATCCGCGTGAAAATGCGGTCCACCAGGGACAATTCGCAACTGGCTGCCGGTACGAAACTGCCGATATGCGCCAACAACACGATCAACGCGGTCTGGCGCATGTAGGTGGATTTACCACCCATGTTCGGACCGGTGATCACCAACATGCGGGTATCGTCGTCCAGCGACAGGTCATTGGCGACGAACGGCGTGGTCAGCACCTGCTCTACCACCGGGTGACGACCTTGCACGATGCGCATGCACGGTTCGCTGACAAACCGTGGGCAATTGAGGTCCAGGTTCAGCGCACGTTCGGCGAGGTTGCTCAACACATCCAGCTCCGCCAGGGCGGCGGCGGTGTCTTGCAACGGCGCCAGGCGGCTTATCAAGTCCTCGAGCAAGGCTTCGTAGAGCATCTTTTCCCGCGCCAGGGCGCGGCTTTTGGCTGACAGCGCCTTATCTTCGAACGCTTTGAGCTCAGGGGTGATAAAACGCTCGGCGCCTTTGAGGGTCTGGCGACGTTGATAGTCGATAGGCGCCGACTCCGCCTGCTTGCTCGGCAACTCGATAAAGTAGCCATGCACGCGGTTGTAGCCGACCTTCAGGTTAGCCAGGCCCGTACGGGTTTTTTCGCGGGCTTCCAGATCAATCAGAAACTGCCCGGCGTTTTCACTCAGCGATTGCAGCTCATCCAGCTCGCTGTCGTAGCCGGTTTTCAACACGCCGCCGTCACGAATGATCGCTGGCGGGTTGTCGATGATGGCCTTTTCCAGCAACGCTGCGAGGTCTGGATAAGTGCCGGCCGTCACGGCCAGCTGTTGCAGGTGCGGCGTGTCCAGTTCGGTCATCGCGACTTGCAACTGAGGCAGGGCGCTCAAGGCATCGCGCAGGCGAGCCAAGTCACGGGGCCGCGCATTGCGCAGGCCGATCCGCGCGAGGATGCGCTCGATATCGCCGATTTCCTTCAGTTGCGGTTGCAGCTTTTCAAAGCGATAGCCGTCGAGCAGGCAGGTAATGGAAGACTGACGTGCTTGCAGCACAGTCAAATCCCGCAGCGGACGGTTCAACCAACGGGTCAGCAAACGGCTGCCCATGGCGGTCTGGCAACGGTCCACCACCGATTGCAGGGTGTTATCACGCCCACCGGCCAGGTTGGTGTCCAGTTCCAGGTTGCGACGGCTGGCGCCATCGAGCACCACGGTATCGTCCAGACGCTCATGGCGCAGGCTGCGCAAGTGCGGCAGGGCAGTGCGCTGGGTTTCTTTGGCGTAGCTGAGCAAGCAGCCTGCGGCACCGATGGCCAGGGTCAGGGTTTCGCAACCGAAGCCTTTAAGGTCCTGCACCGAGAACTGCTGGCACAGACTTTTCAGCGCCGAATCACGCTCAAAATCCCACGGTGCACGCCGCTTGGTCCCACGACGTTTCTCCGCCGGCAAGTCCTTGGGCCAATCATCCGGAATCAACAACTCCACCGGATTGATACGCTCCAGCTCCGCCAGCAGATTCTCCCAGCCCTTGATCTCCAGCACGCTGAAGTTGCCGCTGGTGATATCCAGCACCGACAGGCCGAACAAACGCTCATCGCCCAACACCGCCGCAATCAGGTTGTCGCGACGCTCATCCAGCAACGCCTCATCACTCACCGTACCCGGCGTAATAATGCGCACTACCTGACGCTCCACCGGCCCTTTACTGGTGGCCGGGTCGCCGATCTGCTCACAGATCACCACCGACTCACCCAGCTTCACCAGCTTGACCAGATAGCCTTCCAACGAGTGGTAAGGAATCCCACACATCGGAATCGACTGCCCCGCCGACTGCCCGCGCGCGGTCAGGGTGATGTCCAGCAGCTTGGCGGCCTTCTTCGCGTCTTCATAGAAGATCTCGTAGAAGTCGCCCATGCGATAGAACATCAACTGGTCAGGGTGCTGGTTTTTCAGGCGCCAGTACTGCTGCATCATCGGGGTGTGGGAGGACAGATCGGAGGTGTTTTTACTCATTGGGTAATAGGCAAATTCGTTGAAAGTGATGGGGCAAAGGGGGCGCTTGGCCCAGCATTTTTTGCGATGGCGGCAAGGTTAACACGCGAGGTCGGACCTTCGCAGGTCGCAAGCGGCTAGGTAAACCGCGAAAGCGGTGCCGCCTCAAGAAACACCAACATAGCTGTGGCGGTTTAATCAGGCATTGCAGCAGCGTTAGACAATCCGGTCAGAGCCTCGAAAATTATGAGCTGACTTATGCGCATTCATATCTCAATACGGATAGAAACGCAGATCGTGAATACGATCAGACTATTTGGATCTACGCCCACTGGCCGGAAACAACCCTCTGATCACCCCAAGAAACGCCGCAAACAAGTTGATTGAAGTCGCCGTAGTGATGGCAATCAATACATTGTCCGAGAACGGCGCTTTACCCGAGTAATACGTCGACCACCCATTCCAAACCAAAAGAACTGCCCAGAAGATCACACCGCAGGCGGCGAACCAGAATGCACGTCCCGCATATTTCTTGCGCAGTTGCCGTTCGGCCTTCTGGTCTTTTAAGTTCTGGTTTCTTTCATCGTCGGTGCCTATGGCTTGCTCGCCACCGGCTTGGGTGTCCTGGTCAGGCCCTGCCGCGGGGGGCAGGGTGAGTTCCAGGTTGTCGAGTTCTTCACTCACGGATGCGGCTCTTTGGGTGAATGAGTGTTGCCATGTCTTGCCAGTCGATGGCGGAGCCGTCGGCGCCCCTGAGGGCCCAGGCTGTGCCGTCCTCGTGGGACAGGTTGGACAGTTGGGTGCCGGACCATTTGCCGTATTTGTTAATGATCCGGTCAATCAAACGATGGGTGTAGGTATCGCTCTCGGGAACCCTCGGTGTCACGAAGACAACGTCTTCGGCGTCGGGCTTCAGGTTGCTGAGCAGCGACGTTACCGGACGATTACCGTAGGACTTCAACTCATGGTAAAGCGATGGAATGACCGGGCCATATTGCCAGCGTGCGAAGTGATCATCCATGAGGGGTTGATCCCGCTCGCGCAGGTGCCAGGACTGCGTATAAAACAGCAGTTTTTGCAGCTTCATGGGTGTCAGGCCCGAAAGCTTGCCTTCCTTCGCGCGTTCAATGAAGGCGTTAGCGACAGCTAGCGCTGAATAAGCCATGAGCACCTCCGTCGTTACTGGCTACGTTGTTAAGAGTTTTATACATAGGCCCTGAGTTGTCGACAAGCAAGGTGTCGCCCTGCAGGAATATCAAGGTGGCGCAATAATAGAGCGCGAATAACTGGTTGCATATACAGTATTTTGTTTCAGACTAATTGAAATTGGATGTTTAATGCATAAATATGCAAATTAGCATTTGCCAACCTCAAAAACTCCCGTCACTATCCGCGTTATGCAAAAACGCAACGTTTCTATCGTCTTAAGAGAACTGCTGGATCGCGACCGGATCTCCCCCACGGAGCTTCACCGGCGCACTGGCGTGCCTCAATCCACATTGTCCCGGATCCTCAGCGGCAAGATCGTTGATCCGTCGGATAAACACATCTCCCGTATCGCCGAGTATTTCCGCGTCAGCACTGATTACCTGCGCGGGCGCGCAGCAGTGGGCGCTTTGCGCGATGACGGGCGCGACCCGATGCATTCGGAACTCAAGGACATAAGCCTGTGGGACGACGACACCCCCGTTAATGATGACGAGGTGTCGATCCCCTTTCTGCGCGAGGTTGAATTGGCTGCTGGATCAGGAAGATTCGTCATCGAGGAAAGCGAGAAGGCCAGCCTGCGGTTCGGCAAGCGCAGCCTGCGGCATAATGGTGTGCAGTTCGACCAGGCCAAATGCGTGACGGTACGTGGCAACAGTATGTTGCCGGTATTGCGCGACGGCGCCACGGTGGGGGTGAATGCCGGCAAGAGCGGCATTGGCGATATCGTGGATGGCGACCTGTATGCCATCAATCACAACGGCCAGTTGCGGGTTAAACAGCTCTACCGTCTGCCTTCGGGTATTCGCCTGCGCAGCTTCAACCGTGATGAACACCCCGATGAGGACTACAGCTTCCAGGATATCCAGGACGAGCAGATCAGCATCCTCGGTCATGTTTTCTGGTGGGGCATGTACGCCCGCTAACCTCCACGCGTAAGAAGAAACCCGCCCATGTGCGGGTTTTTTTTCGCCCATAGAAAACCGGCAAAGCCCAAGCCCGCCAGGCTTCGAATGCGTCAGTGCATTCCTATAGCAAAAATAAATGCATTTGTGCATTGACTGTATATGCATACATGCATATTCTTCATCTCAAGCCAGCCAACAAGGCCTGGTGGAGGCGGCAAGGATGCTGCCAAGGAAGACAAGGAAGGCACGCAACATCGGCAAGGACGCCATCGAAGCGATGGCAGGGAGGCCAGGCAACACCGGCAAGGATGCCGACGCTCTTTAGTTTCACACAGCTTCGACAACAGGCAGCGATGAACCGGCCTTAACGGTTCAGAGGGTTGGCAACTGACCCGGGTGTGCAGCGTAAAGCACCAGAAGCAGTTATCCGGCAGACAGGGATCGTGGTCGGAAAAACATCGAGGAAAGGACCGTACCGCGCCAGTAGCGCCGAAAGTCCGAGGACATCATTACTGAAAAGCCCGGGCGACCGGGCTTTTTGGAATGCCTACCTATCAAGCATTTGTAAATGAAATACGGACTATTTATTGCTCAGCCAGGAGGCGTGACATGACAAATGAACAGCAAGCGTTAGCGGAGATGCCTATCTGGCTGGTCATCGTATTGGCAGTGATCGGCGGTGTATCCGGTGAGATGTGGCGGGCCGACAAGGAGGGGGCTCGCGGTTGGTCGCTGATCCGCCGCCTGGCCCTGCGTTCCGGCGCATGCATGGTTTGCGGGGTTTCGGCTTTGATGCTGTGCTACGCCGCCGGCATGTCGATCTGGACCGCCGGCGCCATCGGTTGCCTGACCGCCATGGCCGGTGCCGACGTGGCTATCGGCCTGTATGAGCGCTGGGCGGCCAAGCGCATCGGGATAAACCAAGGCTCCCGCCAGGACCCGCAGTAATTGTTGCAAGGACGCTATTTAAAATGACGCTTATCGAAAAGCCATCCCAACTGCCCCAGGCCGTGGGCGCTGCGCTGCATGCAGCCTTCCCGGACCTCAAGGTCGGCAGTCATCAGGACTTCCAGGGCGACGCAGAAAAAACCGGTGTGCAGGTCACGGTCGAAGGCAATGGCCCGGGCATTCGCTCTCGCGAAGGGCGCAAGGCCCACGTGCTGAGCATTTCACTCAGGGCCATGGTCGCTCCCGGTGCATTGCCGTTCGATGCCTGCGACCTGGCCAGCCAACTGATGGACCTGGTGTTGGATAACCGTTGGAACCTGCCCCAGGCACAGTGTGATTTGCCCGCCAATATCGTCGCCGCTCCGGCTGTGCGCAGCACCCTGGATGCGGACTACGACACCTGGACGGTTTCCTTCACTCAAACCCTCTATCTGGGGCCGGCGTTACTCGAAGATCCCACAGGTCAGCCGCTGTTTGCCTGCACCTGGGAGGTCTCGAACATCGACGACCCGGCCCAATACAAACCACTGGCGGAGTAGCCCATGTTCGACGCGCTATTACGCATGCAATTGGGGCCGATCGTCGAACGCTTGGCCGAGATGGAGTCCCAGCTCGAAGACCTCTACCGCCGCGCCGAAAGCTTTTGTCGGATCGGCATTTGCCAGCAGGTCGATGCAGCCAGCAACACCTGCAAGGTCAGCCATGGTGACTTGCTCACCCCGGCGATCCGTTTTTTCAACCCCAGCGCCGGTGCGCAAACGGAAACCCGCATTCCCACGGTGGGTGAGCAATGCCTGCTGCTCAACTACGGCGGGGGGGAGGGCGGGGTGCAGTCTGTGGCGCTGTTCGGGCTCAACAGTGATCGCTTCCCGCCGGTCTCCAGCGTGGCAACGCTCACCCGGCGTCGCCATCAAGACGGCACCCAAAGCGACTACGACGACGCCAGCCACACCTTCAACTGGGTCAATGGCCCGACCACCTTCAGCGGTTCCCGCGAGCAGGTCGAGGCCAAGGTCGGTGCCACCAGCCTGACCCTCAACGCCCAGGGCATCACCCTGAAAATCGGCGGTACCAGCCTGTTGCTGGATGCCGGCGGCGCGCACTTCAGCGGCCCGGTGGTGGACCATCAAGGACGCGTCATCAGCCCCCGATAAGGACACCCCATGATCGGAATCGATAGGAACACCGGGGCAGCCGTCGATGACTGGCTGCAATTCGTGCAGCGTGCCACCCGAGCGCTGACCACCCCCGTGGGCACTCGGCAAAAACGCCCGCTGTACGGCTCGCTGATTCCGCAGTTGCTCGGCCAGAACCTCGGCGATGACCTGTTGATCCTCGCCCAAAGCCACGCTGCACAGGCCTTCTACAACACCCATAACGGTATCGGCGACTTCGACCCCCAGGTCATCGTCGCCACTCGCCAAGGCGCCGGCCTGCTGCTGCGGTTCGCCGGCACCTGGAAAAACCGCCAACAATCCTTCGAGGTCGTGACATGAGCATGCTGATCCCCGGCCAGAACCAACTGGCGGAACCGGCCATCATCAAGGTCGATGAGTTCGAGCCGTTGCTGGCCGAATTCAAAGCGTTTGTCATCGACTATGTCGCCACCCGCGCGCCGCAAAGCGCAGCCAAACTCCAGGTCAGCCTCGACAACGAAAGCGAACTGCTGACCCTGGCCCTGGAAGCCTTCTGCGTGCGCCTGCAAACCCATGAGCGCAAATACAATGCGCGCATCAAGCAGATGCTGGCGTGGTGGGCAACCGGCAGCAACCTGGATGCGCGCCTGGCCGATATGGGCCTGGAACGCCAAGTGCTCGACCCTGGCGACCCTGCGGCGTTCCCGCCGGTGCCGCCCACTTTGGAAAGCGACGACGACGCTCGCCTGCGTTACTACCTGGCGCCCCATGCTCCGGCAGCGGGCTCGCGCATGCAGTATCGCCGCGAAGTGTTCACCCTTGGCGAGCGCCCGGCGGTGAAAGTACAGAGCGCGACGCCGGGTGTGGTGACGGTCACCTACACCTTCGACCCGGACGGCTATGCAGCCCAGGTCAAGGACGGCAACGCCCGGCGCACCGCACCGGGTGAAGTCATGGTCACCGTGCTTTCCCGCGAGGGCGACGGTACGCCGTCTGCCGACTTGCTTGACGGTGTACGACGCCATTTCGCACGGCCGGATGTACGGCCTGAAACCGACCTGGTCAGCGTCCAGGGCGCACAGATTCAGCCCTACAAAATTCGCGTGGTGGCCAAGATCAACGCCGGCCCGGACTCGGGGCTGACCCAAGTGGCGGCGCAGAAACTGCTGCAAGATTACGCAGAGTCCTGCCACCGCCTGGAAGGGCGAGTGGACCCCAGCTGGATCGACTACGCCATCCACAGTGCCGGCGCTGCGCAACTGCAAATCCTCGAACCGCTGGCGCCGATTGTCAGCACCGCGTTCCAGGCCCCGTATTGCACGGGCGTCGAGGTGGAGGTGCGCACGCTATGAGTGAACCCAAAGCGAGTTTGCTGCCCGCCAACAGCTCACCGCTGGAAAAGGCGTTGGACCTGGGCTTCGGCACATTGCTTGAGCGCGTCACCCCGCCGTTTCCGGCACTGATGAACCCGCAGCACACCCCCAGCGAATTCCTGCCTTACCTGGCCGCCGACCGTGGCGTCAGCGAATGGGATGCCGAAGCCAGCGAGGCGGAAAAACGCCTGACCGTGGCCTTGTCCTGGCAGATCCAGCGCCAGGCCGGCACACCCAAGGCGCTGAGTCATGCGGTGGAGTCATTGGGCTTCACGCCCAATATCAGTGCCTGGTACCAGCAACGTCCGCTGGGCGTGCCTTACACCTTCGACGTGCAGGCGATCATCGGGCGCAGTTGGTCCAGCGGTGATCACAACCGGCTGATCCGGCGTATCAACGCGGCGAAAAGTGAACGCGACCAGGCGACGATTACCATCGTGCATGAAACCGAAGGCCAGCTCGCGCTCACGCAAGTGCTCGACGCGCCTTTAAGCGACGGCGAGTTCTACCTGAACGGTGCGTTGCCGGAATTGGCGCTGGTGGCTCGGCTAAACAGTGCCGGGGTTGCCCAGCACTACACCATTAACGACTACGACCTCAGGGCGCAGCCATGACAGATGAAATCACGCGCCTGGTGCGCTTCACCTCCAAAGGTTTGGATGAAGTGCTGCAGGCAAAGAACCAGGGCCTCAAAGGCGAAATCACCCACATCGGCGCCGGTACCGGCCGCTACAACCCCGACGGCAGCGAAGTTGCCTTGCGTGACGAGCGCCAACGGGTGGCCATCGTCGATTACGAAGACCTGGGCGAGCGCCAACTCAGGATGGCCGCGCTGTTTGATGGCGACGGTGAGTATGAGATTGGCGAGTTCGGTTTTTACCTCGCCAGCGGCACCTTGCTGGCGGTGTATTCCGTGGCGGGGAAGTTGCTGACGTATAAAGCGGCGGCGGCGCGGGTGCTGCAGAAGTTTACGCTGGATGTTTCGCCGTTGCCGGCGGATAGCGTGACGATTGTGGTGGGGAGTGACAATTTGAATGTGCTATTGACTGATGAAATTGCGGCCTTATCGGCCGCGAGCATAGACAATATGGCACGCGGTGTAGGGGTTCTATTTCGGGTGATGGAAGTCGAAAAGAAATAGGGCGTTTTTTAATTGATTTCACATGACGCTCATCAGGCGTTTAGGAGCATCCATTTGAGTACTGAACAGCAACTTGCTGCCGTCGTTAGTGCGGCAAACAACTTAACTAACGTTATTACCGGAAAAGTCGGAGAAATTGACAAGGCGATAGCTGATGCCCGCTTGGCGTATGACGCACAATTGGCGGAGTTGAAAAATAGACTCCCAAGGTTGGCGGTCACCAAAAACTTCAATCTTTCCCCCAACGCTGACGGAACATTGATTGAAAATTGGGGGATTCATGCTGAAGTGACGCCCACTAAGCTGCGAACTATCACTCCTGCTTCTCAAGCGGCCGGACGCCCGCAAGCTGATGTGGATTTCATGCTTCAGGTGCAGGCAGATGTGCGTGAACAATATCCAAGCTTTGAAATCAGGGCGAGCGATTATTGGCGCACGTTTGTATATCTGTGGCAAATGAAGTGGTCGGTGTCAGACGTTAGTCCTTGGCTTGCGTTCCCATACACGGTCGATATGGCGCTCGCGAATGGCTCTGGTGCAGTACCGCAGAACTCCTACCTGACGGTAGGCGCCTTCGTGCGTCTTTTGGAAGGTAACGTGTCTGGAGCATGGAGTAATGGCGTTGAAAAAGGCAAATGGCGCTGGTGTTCCAGTGTTATTTCTCCTACAGAACTGTTTGGAAGTTATTACCATCTGCATCCGATGCGCACCTCATCCACAGGCGTTGTTGAGGTGATGCTGGCAGGGGCTTGCACAGGCGTTGTAACCAACCCAGGTGATTGGGGAACGATGTTGGCTCTAGGCTGAGGAGAAAATATGAAACCGCTATTTGTACCTGCTGAACTTCATCCGATTATCAAGTGGGAAATGATCCGTAAGGCAAGGGATCAAGATTTGTCGGCGAGTGATTATGCTGCAATGCCAGACTATCCGATGCTCGAAACCAATAAGCTCATATTCGCTGAGTATCGTCAAAAGCTGCGTGATATTCCAGATCAGGGAGAAGATCCGGACGTAGTGCTCTGGCCATCCAAACCCGATTTCCTCAAATAACTGATTACCGCGAAAGCGGTTTTTTTTCGCCTCCCCAAAGCCCCTCCCGCAGGGGCTTTTGAATTTCCCCCCCGGAGATTTCCACCCATGCCCACCCGCCAAACCTACACCGTCCTCATCCCATTCCCCATCGGCAACGGCCATTGGTCCACCGCCGGCGAGGAACTGGAGCTGCTCGACGTCGAAGCATCCGCCCTGCGCACCGCTGGCCGTCTGGAACTGACCAGCGTCCTCAACTCCACCCCCAAGAAGGCTGAATAACCATGGCAGAAGTCCTGAACTTCGAGCACAACGGCATCACTGTAAATGCCACTGAATCTCCCGAGGCCATGGGTGGCCTTGGCGATAACGTCATCGGCCTGGTCGGCACCGCGCCGAACGCCCATGCGTCGATCCCGAAAAACGCGCCGTTTCGCATCAACAGCTTCACCACCCAGGCGCTGCTGGACCCTACCGGCACTGAGTCGGGCACCTTGTTCCAGGCGGTGTACCAGATCCTCAAAGTGGTGAAAGTGCCGGTCTATGTCGTGATCGTCGAAGAAGGCGCCACCCCGTCCGATACGATCAACAATGTGATCGGCGGCAACGACCCGGTCACCGGTCGCAAGCTGGGCCTGGCCGCCCTGAGCAGCGTCCCGGAAGACCTGACCATCATCGGCGCTCCAGGCTTTACCGGCACCAAGGCCGTGGCCGGTGAGTTCGCCTCCTTCGGCAAGCGCATCAAGGCCCGTGTGGTACTGGATGGCAAGGACGCTTCCGTTGCCGACCAAGTGACCTACAGCGGCGAACTGGGCGGTGCAGACCTGGGCTTCGACCGTTGCCTGCTGGTGCACAACATGCCGTCGGTGTACTCCAAGGCTGCGAAGAAGAATGTATTCCTGTCGCCATCCTCGTTGGCCATCGCCGCATTGGCCAAGGTCAAGCAGTGGGAAAGCCCAGGTAATCAGGTGACCTTCGCCGAGGACGTTTCCCGCGTGGTCGAGTACAACATCCTCGACACCTCCACCGAAGGCGACCTGCTCAACCGCTACGGCGTGAGCTACTACGCTCGCACCATCCTCGGCGGTTTCTCGTTGCTGGGTAACCGCTCCATCACCGGCAAATTCATCAGCTACGTGGGCCTTGAAGATGCCATCAGCCGCAAGCTGGTCAAGGCCGGCCAGAAAGCCATGGCCAAGAACCTCACCAAGTCCTTCATGGACCAGGAGGTCAAGCGCATCAACGACTGGCTGCAAACCCTGGTGGCCGACGAAACCATCCCCGGCGGCAGCGTGTACCTGCACCCGGAACTGAACAGCGTCGAGAAGTACAAGAACGGCACCTGGTTCATCGTCATCGACTACGGCCGCTACGCGCCGAACGAACACATGGTTTATCAACTCAACGCCCGCGATGAAATCATCGAGCAGTTCCTGGAGGACGTTCTCTAATGTTTACCAACCGAGTCAGACAGGCCATTGCGGCCACCCTTCAAGGCCTGCCGTTGTCCGCAACCGTGGAAGAGTTCACCCCGCCGAAGATCGAGTTCGACATGGAAGCCATGTCCGGCGGGCGCTTTATTGCCGAGGAAATGGCCAAGAGCGGCAAGGTGCTCAATGCCAAGCTGGTGTTGCAAGGTGCCGGCCCGGAAATCATGCTGGCCCTGGGCGTGCGCACGGGCGACGACATTTTGCTGAACGTGCGTGAAGCCGGCCAGGATCAAGACGGCAAGACCTACTTCACCTACCACACCGTGGGCGGCAAGCTCAAATCCCTGGAGGAGGCGAAGCTGAAAATGGGCGACAAGGCCACCACCACGCTGGAGCTGTCCTGCCGTACCTACAACCGTCTGGAAAATGGTATTTCGGTGATCGACATCGATGTTCGTACCCAGAAGTTCGTGCTCAACGGCGTCGACATTCTTGGCGATGCGCGCCGCGCCGTACTGATGCCTTAAGGGCCAGCGCAATCTGAAGCGAGCACGGTCAAGGTGGGAGCTGGCTTGCCTGCGATGCAGGCGACTCGGTATCCCTGGAGCATCGAGTGGATGCTATCGCAGGCAAGCCAGCTCCCACAGGGGCCGTGCTCAGGTTTAGATTTTTCGCACTTTTCAACACCGCTCAACAAGGAACTCCCCATGGCCTGGATGCCACCGTTGCACATCCTGCTGTCCCCGATCACCGCCGACACCGGTGCAATGATCGAGCAGGTTCAACTCAAACCGTTGTTCTACGCCGCGCAGAAAGACGCGCTGGCCCGGGCCGGTGATGACGAGGACGACCAGTTCTTCGAACTGGCGAAACTCGCCACCGGCCTGTCGGAAAAAGAGCTCGACCAACTCAAGCGCCCGGACTACGTGAGCATTGCGCAGTACGTACACGAAATATCGACGCGCCCGGCCTCGTTCTTCCTGAAGGAACAGGACGTGACGACCCACGACCAACCTGTCCCTCTGCTATTGCCCCTGCAAGCCGCCGGCCGAACCCTGACCGAGCTGCCCCTGGAAATGCCGGCCTTGCGCGCCACCAAAGTGATGAAAAAACTCGCCACCAACAAAGAGCGCGCCGAGTTCATCACTGCCCATTGCACTGGCCTGATGATCCCCGACCTGGCCGGTTTGACCGTGCCCGACTGGACCGAGCTGCAGGAGCGCATCGACGATTTTTTAAACAAACCGGCGGACTTCTTTCGCAGCGCGACATCGAAGTGATCCTTGATGTGGTGCCGCTGATCTACTCGGTCAATGAGGCAGAGATCCTCGACTGGGACGCCGGAAAAGCATTGCGCCGCTACGACATCGCGATCACTCGCCTTGGCGTCAAACAGGAGTAAGCGGGATGCAGGACAATTATTCGCTCGCCTATGCCGCCGCCAGGAATGGCCGGGATGCGTTCGGCAGTACAAACGGCGCACATGACGCCGATATCCTCAGCCCTGGCGCGTTGTCGGCTGGCAGCTCTACCCCGTCAACAGATTTGGCTGCCTTGTCCGGAACAGTTGCCGCGCTCACCGACGCAACGCTGAAACTTGATGAACTGGCACTGTCGCTCGGCTCATTGCGTGAGGGTGTGGATTCTCTCGACACCGCCTTGTCGTCGTTGAGGGCAGTTGATGTGCGCTCATCCAATGTGGGTGAGCCTACAGAATCGAAGACGGTGTCTGAATCCGCTTCGACCACCTCTGAGAATTTGCGCCATACCCGCGAGGCCATGACGCTGGGCAATGCCCAGATACTAGACCTGGCAAGTGCGCTGCAGCATTCAGGCAGCCATTTGAAATTTGACAACGCCGCGACGTCGGAAAAGTCAGTAAAGGTGCTGCGCGAGGAGTCCAACGAAAGCAGCAAACGCTTCTCTAAGACCCTGGATGCCACATCGGTCTGGGGAGAATCGCTTTGGCTGAAAGCCAAGACGAGCCTGACGGACAGCGCCAATGTCGCCGCTGAAGACTCACCGGTTCTGGCGAGCGCGATTAAAACGGCTGGAGCTGTTACGCCGGTGTTTACCGAACTGTTCTCAGGTTTGGGAGACACGATAAAAAGCCGCGTTGCCGGCAACGTGGTCGATGCGACGCTGGGTAAGCTCCCCGGTGTTGGCAAGCTGTTCAAGGATGGCGGTTCCGAGAAAGGCAAAGCGTGCTGCTGCGCGACGGCAACTGAGCGCCCCATTGGAAGTCGACGTTCGCGCTCGCAGGGCTCCCGCGGGAAAAAGAGTCCTCGTCAGTCGACCTCGCAAAAACAGCAGAGATCTCGAAGCCCTCAAAGCTCGCAGAACAGGCAAAAGAAACAGCCGCTTTCACCGAAGACAGCTTCGACCAAACGATCGCCCGCAGGCAGGAACGGCGGTGTGTTTGCCCGGATTCTAAGTAGCCTCGAACGTGATGCAAAAGCAATGTTGCCTCCGCCGTTTTTGGGCTTGGATGCCGGTGGCCCGGCTCGGCGGTTGCAACCTCGTGCAGTCCTGACGAACAGTCGAACAAAGAACCGATCCGCAGGCCCGTCGACAGCGAGCAAAGGCCCTGGGCTGATCGAAGCAGTAGAGCGCAAGCTCATCCCCATGCCTTTCGAAGGTCGGGTAACTGCCCCGGCCAATACTCGCGATATCAGGCGTGAGCCTCTGCCTGGCCCGCTGAAGATACCTGCCAGCCCACTGGGAACAGCGCGCAGATTGGGATTGGCCGGCGCCCGCCGCCTTGGCCCACTCAAGTATGTCGACACCGCGGTGGATGTGATCCAGGGCGTACGCACTGGCGACGCCAAGGCTGTCGGTTCGGGCCTGAGCACCGCCGGTGGCGCCTGGGCCGGCGCGTCCGCCGGCGCCGCTCTCGGCACCCTGGTTTTCCCGGGTATCGGCACCGCAGTCGGCGGCGCCATCGGTGGCTTGCTCGGCAGCGAAGCAGGCAGCTGGCTTGGGGGCAAGTTGTTCGGTTCAAGTGATCGTCTGCCTGCGCCAAACGCGCTGAGTAAAGAACTCAGCAGCGCGCGAACGGACAACGTTCAGATCACGCTCTCACCGAGCATCCAGATCACCGGCGTCAACCCGGCGGACGCTCAGCAGGTGGTCAATCAAGTGATCCAGGCCTTGCAGTTCCAATGCGTGCCTATGCTCACCGACTCCCTGAGCGTGCGGCGCAACGCGGCACTGGCCGATCCCTCAGGAGGTGATTGATGCGACAACAAATGGTACTGGGCGACTTTATTTTTGGGTTATCCCGGGGGTTCGCCTATTCCACACTGACGCGCAACAGCGATGGCGGTTGGAGCGACCTGGCGATTATTGCCAGCAAACCCCAGTCGCGGCAGAACGGCCAGAAGCTGGAAAAACTCACATTCAGCGGCACCGCCATGTACGCCGTCGGGATGCAACGCCTGGACGAATTGCGCGCCCTGCAAAATGCGCGGGCGCCGTTGCCGCTGGTCGATGGCATCGGCCGTAACTGGGGCCAGTGGCGGATCAATGCAGTGATGGAAAGCCAGAGCAATGTGATTGATGACGGCACTGCCATGGTCATGACCTGGACCCTGGAATTGGAGGAATTCGTCAATGCGTAGAGTGCGAAGTATTGCCGGTGACTCGGTCAACCTGTTGCTTTACCGCGAGTTGGGCCGTTGCGATGACGCGGCCGAAGAAACCCTCTGGCGCTTGAACCCGGACCTTGCCGAATACGGCCCGGTACTGCCCGCAGGCGTATGGGTGATCGTGCCGGAGATGCTAGCCAGGCCGGCCGCCATACGTCCTGTCCTGGCCTGGGACTAAGGAGGCTGTATGACACAGGGATTCACTCCGATCGTGGAGTTCTACGGCGCCAATGCGGCGCTGCTCAATCAACGCCTGATGCACTGGAGCCACACCGATGCCGCGGGCATCGAGACCGATCGGCTGGAACTGACCCTCAACATCGAGGGGTTGGAAGGCTTGCCCAGCCTCAGCGGCAAGATCGGCCTGCGCGTCGGTTATCAGGAAACCGGCCTGGTGGAAAAAGGCGAGTTTGTCGTCACCCAGCGAACCCCGGTGCTGTTTCCGATGCGCCTGATGATCGTGGCCACTGCTGCGCCCTTCAGCGTGGTGGATAAAAGCGGCTACCGCCAGCGCCGTTCCGCCAGCCATGGGCCGACCACCTTGGGCGCATTGTTCCGCCAACTGGTCAGCCGTCACGGCTTTTCACCGCGTGTGGCACCGACGCTGGACGGTATTGCGATTGAGCATATCGACCAGTCCAACGAAAGCGACATGGCCTTCATCACCCGCCTGGCCAAGCGTTACAACGCAGTCACCAAACCGTTCAATGAACTCTATGTGCTGGCCGAAGCGGGGCAGGCCAAGTCACTCACCGGTCAGCTGTTGCCCGAAGTGAAGCTGTCCGTGACACACGACAACCGCCCGGGCGACCAGGCCTTTATTACCGCCAAGCTCGATGAAAAATCGCGCTCCAAATACATGGGCAGCCGCGTCAGATGGTGGGACGCCGCCGCCGGCAAGCAGCGCGTGGTCCAGGTCGGGATCGCCCCGTTCAAGACCTTGCGCCAGCCCTGCCAGAACGAAGCCGAAGCCCGCGCCGTGGCCGAAGGCGAACTGCGCCGTGTGGGCCGTGAAGGCTTGAAGTTACAGATCGAGTGCCCAGGTAACCCGTTGCTGGCGGCCGAAGGGTTGCTGGTATTGGATGACACCTGGCCTGTGTACATGCAGGGGCGCTGGTCGATCACCAAGGTGACACACGTTGGCGACCCGGCGACGGGGTATCGCAGTTCGATCATGGCTGGTGGGTTGGC
Organism: Pseudomonas fluorescens; assembly: GCF_001902145.1. Taxonomy (GTDB): domain Bacteria; phylum Pseudomonadota; class Gammaproteobacteria; order Pseudomonadales; family Pseudomonadaceae; genus Aquipseudomonas; species Aquipseudomonas fluorescens_BV. The sequence goes on along the minus strand of NZ_MRST01000019.1, from coordinate 208,928 downwards.
GGAACAGGCGTGACGCGCATTGTTCAGACCCGCTTACGTCCAGGACACTGCACTGAGTGCTTTTCAACTGCACTTTCGCCCTGAAAACTATGACGGTGTGCTTGATTCAGAAACGTGCGCGATCTTGTATGCACTGAATGAAAAATACGCCTGAGTCGTGTTTCATTGAAAACTTGACCCCAAGGAGGAGGGTTGCATGGTGGTGTCTGAGCAACAGCTAATTAAAGTATTACCAAACTCCCGCCTCAAGGCGGGCGTTTTCATTTCGACCTTAAACACGGCCATGTCTCATTACCAAATCACCACACCCGAGCGCACTGCCGCATTCCTTGCCCAAGTCGGCCATGAATCGGGTCAGTTGTTCTATTTACGAGAGTTGGGCAGTGATCAGTACCTGAGCAAATACGACACCGGCACCTTGGCCGCACGCCTGGGCAACACCCCCGAAGCGGACGGAGATGGACAAAAGTATCGTGGCAGGGGGCTGATCCAGATAACCGGGCGCCGCAATTACATGGCGTGCAGCCAGGCGCTGTTCGGCGATGATCGCCTGTTGCTCCAGCCGCAACTGCTGGAACAACCGCAATGGGCCTGCGAATCCGCCGCCTGGTTCTGGCAAAGCAACGGCCTCAACGAGCTCGCCGACAAAGGGCAGTTCACCGCCATCACGCGTCGCATCAACGGCGGCCTCAACGGGCTGGAGGACCGTTTGCAGTTGTGGGCGCGGGCGAAGGCGGTGCTATGCGTTTCCTAGGTGCGTTTCGCTTGATCGGCGTATGCCTACTCATGGCGCTTGTGTGGCAGGTGCAGGCGTGGCGATACGGGGCGCAATTGGAGCTGCAATCGGTGGTCCACGCGCAGGAGCTCAGCGAGCAAAGCCAGGCAATCCTTCATCTGCAACAGGCTGAACAGGCCAAGCGCCTGGCCCTTGAACAACAGCTCTCTACTAGCGACCACCAACACATTCAGGAATTGAACGATGCCCAGCGTAACCAAGCTGCTCTGCGTGATCGCCTGGCCACTGCTGATGTGCGGCTGTCAGTCCTTCTCGACACCGTCGCCATTGGCTGCACAGTGCCTGCCGCCCCCAGCGCCGGCGGCGTGGTTCATGCAACCTCGCGAGCCCGACTTGACCCGGCGCATGCTCAGCGAATTATCCGTATCACCGACGACGGCGATAACGCCCTGATCGCCTTGCGTGCTTGCCAGGCCTACGTGCAGGCCGTCGCGCATTAGCCTCTTGATGCACTCTGTACCTTGCATGGTCGATGGGCTCCTGTAGGGTAGGCAGACCCCCGCCCATTCCTGGAGACGACCGTGAAGGAAATCACTCAACTGGCTGCCGAACTGGGTCGCCGTTTGCAGGTGCTCAGTGCCCACGTCACCACTGCCGAGTCCTGTACCGGCGGCGGTATTGCCGAAGCTATCACGCGGATCCCGGGCAGTTCGGCCTGGTTCGAGGCGGGTTATGTCACTTATTCCAACCGACAGAAGACCCGGCAGTTGAATGTGCCGGAAAAGCTGTTCGCCAAAGTCGGCGCCGTCAGCCAGGAAGTGGTGGAAGCGATGGCCCGCGGCGCGCAGGAAAAAAGCCTGGCGCGGTTTGCCGTGGCGGTCAGCGGTGTCGCCGGCCCGGATGGCGGCTCGCCGGACAAGCCGGTGGGCACCGTTTGGCTGGCTTTTGCCGTGGGCGAAGAGGTGACGACCGAGCTTGCGCACTTCCCCGGCAACCGCGACGAGGTCCGCCGACAAACGGTAAAAGCCGCGCTGGAGGGCTTGTTGCGACGAGCTGCAGCAGAAATAGACAATCAGGGGTAGGCGATCTCGGATCTTTGTGGAACAATACTGTCTACTTATACAGGTGTTGGCCGTCAGGCCTTATTGATTACGTGAGGACTTTAATGGACGACAACAAGAAGAAAGCCTTGGCTGCGGCCCTGGGTCAGATCGAACGTCAATTCGGCAAGGGTGCCGTAATGCGTATGGGCGATCACGACCGTCAGGCGATCCCGGCTATTTCCACTGGCTCTCTGGGTCTGGACATCGCGCTCGGCATTGGCGGCCTGCCAAAAGGCCGTATCGTTGAGATCTACGGTCCTGAATCTTCCGGTAAAACCACCCTGACCCTGTCGGTGATTGCCCAGGCGCAGAAAATGGGCGCCACCTGTGCGTTCGTCGACGCCGAGCACGCCCTGGATCCTGAATACGCCGGCAAGCTGGGCGTCAACGTTGATGATCTGCTGGTTTCCCAGCCGGATACCGGCGAGCAAGCCCTGGAAATCACCGACATGCTGGTGCGCTCCAACGCCATCGACGTGATCGTGGTCGACTCCGTGGCTGCACTGGTGCCCAAGGCTGAAATCGAAGGCGAAATGGGCGACATGCACGTGGGCCTGCAAGCCCGCCTGATGTCTCAGGCGCTGCGTAAAATCACCGGTAACATCAAGAACGCCAACTGCCTGGTGATCTTCATCAACCAGATCCGTATGAAGATCGGCGTGATGTTCGGTAGCCCGGAAACCACCACCGGTGGTAACGCGCTGAAGTTCTACGCTTCGGTCCGTCTGGATATCCGCCGTACCGGCGCGGTGAAGGAAGGCGACGAAGTGGTGGGTAGCGAAACCCGCGTCAAGGTCGTGAAGAACAAAGTGGCGCCGCCATTCCGTCAAGCAGAGTTCCAGATTCTCTACGGTAAGGGTATTTACCTGAACGGCGAGATGATCGACCTGGGCGTACTGCACGGTTTCGTCGAGAAGTCTGGTGCCTGGTATGCCTACAACGGCAGCAAGATCGGTCAGGGCAAGGCCAACTCGGCCAAGTTCCTGGCGGACAATCCGGATATCGCTGCCACGCTTGAGAAGCAGATTCGCGACAAGCTGTTGACCCCGGCGCCGGACGTGAAAGCTGCCGCTAACCGCGAGCCGGTTGACGAGATGGAAGAAGCCGATACTGACATCTGAAGCAAACGATGACTGTTGTACTGGATACACTCGTCGCTGTTCGGCGCACTGCAATGGACCTGCTCGCTCGCCGCGAGCATGGTCGAGTCGAGCTGACACGTAAGTTGCGCCAGCGCGGCGCAGAGCCTGAAATGATCGAAACAGCCCTCGACCGGTTGACGGAAGAAGGGCTGTTGTCGGAAGCCCGTTACCTTGAAAGCTTTGTGTCTTACCGCGCACGCTCCGGTTACGGCCCTGCGCGGATTCGCGAAGAGTTGAGCCAACGTGGACTGCAACGTGCCGATATTGACCTCGCGCTACGTGAGTGCGGTATCAGTTGGCAGTCGCAGTTGGAGGAAACCTGGCGTCGCAAGTTTGCGGGGCATCTTCCTATAGATGCGAAGGAGCGTGCGAAGCAAGGTCGTTTCTTGAGTTATCGCGGGTTTTCGATGGACATGATCAGCCGCTTGTTGAGCGGTCGGGATATGGACGACTGAACGCCAAAAAACAAAAGGCCCACTATGAAAATAGTGGGCCTTTTTTTCGTCTGCAAAAAATCACGCTGTCTCTGGCGTCATCCGTTGCTGCGCCTTGCCCTGAGCCTGCGCCCAGTTCTCCGGCAGGTTGATGTAATCCACCAACTCCCGCAGTCGCCCCTGATCACGGCCGTTGAAATTGAACACCAGGCGCGTCAAATGGCTGAACCTCGGTTCGTCATGGTCTTCGCCGGTATAGGCGAATTGCTGGAACTCGCCACTGAGCCGCAGGCTGGCAAACGCTTGCTGCATATGGGCCAGGGCGCGATCACTCAGGGGATGAGTCATGCGCACCACAAACTCACGCTTTAGCCAGCGGGTGGAGTGGAAGTTGGCGTAGAACTGGTTGATTTCGTCCACGGCCTCTTCGGCGCTGTAGACCAGGCGGACCAGTTTGAGGTCGGTGGGCAGGATATAGCGATTGGCTTCCAACTGGCTGCGGATGAAATTCAGGGCGCCTTGCCAGAATCCACCGCCCGGCGCATCCAGCAGCACTACCGGCACCAGCGGGCTCTTGCCGGTCTGGATCAGGGTCAGCACTTCCAATGCCTCGTCGAGGGTGCCGAAACCGCCAGGGCACAACACCAGCGCGTCGGCTTCCTTGACGAAGAACAACTTACGGGTAAAGAAGAAGTGGAATGACAGCAGGTTGTCGGTGCCATCAATGGTTGGGTTGGCGTGCTGTTCAAAGGGCAGGGTGATATTGAACCCCAGGCTGTGCTCCAGGCCCGCGCCTTCGTGGGCTGCGGCCATGATGCCGCCACCGCCACCGGTGATGACCATCAGGTCGGAACGCGCCAACGCTGCACCCACCTCTCGGGCCAGCGCATACAGCGGGCTTTCCACTGGCGTACGTGCCGAGCCGAATACCGTGACTTTGCGCCGGCCCTTGAACTGTTCGAGCACCCGAAAGGCATGGTCCAGTTCACGGATGGCACGCAGGGTGATCTTGGCGTTCCAGCGATCACGGTCGTCCTGGGCCATGCGCAGGACGGTGAGGATCATGTCTCGATAAAGGGAGATATTCGGGCTGTTGGGGGCGATCAACTGAATTTGTGCGTCGACTTGCTGGGTGAGGTCGGTCCCGTTTTCTTCAAAATGACGAAGCAACAGATCATTCGATTCATGAGGCATTCAATTTCTCCTTCTTTACAGGGCCTGGGTAGTCGACGAGAACGTCGACTGGGCCACGACACTGCTTGTGTCGCGGCATGCCGCAGGAGGGCAGGCCTTTTTTGCCCTGAAAATATGACAGAACAGCATTAAAAACTGTGGTGGGCGGGCATCTGGGATGAACTGATCATGGGCCGAAAAACCCTTGGCTGGCAACCGCTTATTGGTGGCTCATTACGCAGTTTAGTCGTTGATGGCAAACGCAGAGCAAGCGTGTGCGCCGCTGGGAAGCAGCGCGGGAGGGTCAAGCAGAGGTTACTTTTTCTTTTTCGCCGGAGCCGGGCAATCGGCCTCTGCGAACTTTACCGAAGCCACCGGCCGATTGGTCTTGTTCTCGGTGATTTCGTAGCGCATCACCGCGCCCTTGGCCATCAGCTCGCGGTAGCCTGGGTTGGTGCACACACTGCGGCCCAGCTGGAAATACACAGCCTTGGGGTTGGCGCGCATCTGTTCGGCACGGTCAGGCAGCACGCTGAGGTGATCGATCAGTTGCATGCCTTCAACGGTGTAGGCGACTTCCAGGGTTTTTTCATCGATTTCCCGGGGCAGGTCTTTGTTGCTTTCAGCCGCGACGCTTTGCAGCTTCCTGTTCATTTGAGCCTCCAGCAGCGAGGCCGCGTGGGCGCCCGTAGGCAAGACCAGCGCAAGGGCGACGGATGGGGCAACAAGGCGCAGCATGGAACGCAGCATGAAACTCTCCTGATTCGGTTACTGGTGCATAGACCAGCCACTGGGCTGTGCGTTCAGTGGCGCGCAATTATAGGTGAGCCCTTGCCACTACAGCCAGGCGTATCGCTGGTAAACTGCGGGACTTCTGTTTTTCACGAGTTTGTTCCGTGTCGATTTCCTTTTCTTCGCCGCGTGCCCGATGAGTCACGCCGTCTCCCGTTTGCGTACCCAGCGTCTGGCGCGTGCCGTCAGGCCGTTTCTCAATCGGGGTTCGCGTGCTGAGCGCTGTTCCGGCTGTCGGGTCATTCCTGAATACTGCCTATGTGCCTGGCGGCCTCAGGTAGAAGCCAGGTCCGCCATGTGCCTGTTGATGCACGACGTTGAACCGATGAAACCCAGCAACACGGGCTGGCTGATCGCCGATGTCATTGACGAAACCACTGCATTCGCCTGGTCGCGCACCGAAGTCGACCCCGATTTGCTCAGGTTGCTGGCTGACCCGCAATGGCAGCCGTACATCGTATTTCCCGGTGAGTTCGTGGCGCCCGAGCGGGTGGTCAGCGAGGTGCGCGTGGAGGAGGGCACGCGCCCGCTGTTTATCCTGCTTGACGGCACTTGGAGCGAAGCGCGCAAGATGTTTCGCAAAAGCCCCTATCTGGAACATTTACCGGTGTTGAGCCTGGCGCCCGAGCAGTTGTCGCGCTACAAACTACGACGCTCCAAGCGCGATGACCATTTCTGCACCGCCGAGGTGGCGGCGCTGTGCCTGGAGCTGGCGGATGACCTGGCCGCCAGCGAAGTGCTGGATGCCTACCTCGATGTGTTCAGCACCCATTACCTGGCTGCCAAGTTCCAACTGCCCCTGGATGCGGCAGACACCGTGCATACGCGCCTTGCACCCTACATCCCGGCGGTATAACCAGACGACGTTTGCATGATGGCACTGTAAGCCCGCAACCCGCTAAAATCCCCACGGGCGTAGTGCTTGACCCTCCAGGCTACGCTGGGCATGCTGTGCGCCGATTGGGCGCAACCGTGAATTATCGACGTCGTTTCATGTGTTTTTGACGTTGAGCGGGCCCTGTGGCGATCGCTGCCTGGCCGTCGCCTCGTGTATTGGTGAGCCCTGAACCCATCAGGGCTCCCATAAAAAACAGGATCATTTAACCAATGGCCACATACGAAATCCTGATTGCCGATGACCACCCGCTGTTTCGCAGCGCACTGCATCAGGCCGTAACCCTGGGCCTTGGCCCCGATGTACGTCTGGTCGAAGTGGCCAGCATTGCCGAACTGGAAGCCCGCCTTACCGAAAAGTCCGACTGGGACCTTGTGTTGCTCGACCTGAACATGCCGGGCGCCTACGGTTTCTCCGGGCTGGTGCTGCTGCGTGGTCAATACCCGCAGATCCCCGTGGTGATGGTGTCGGCCCAGGAAGAAGCCGACGTGGTGGTGCGCTCCAAGGAGTTTGGCGCCAGCGGTTTCATCCCCAAGTCCAGCGCGATGGAAGATATCCAGAAAGCCGTGCGTACGGTGTTGGATGGCGATGTGTCCTGGCCACCCCAGGCGTTTGAAGAAATCAATGTGTCCGATGAGGCCAAGGCCGCCCGTGATGGCCTGGCCAGTTTGACGCCCCAGCAGTTCAGGGTATTGACCATGGTCTGCGAAGGGTTGTTGAACAAGCAGATTGCCTACGAGTTGAGCGTGTCGGAAGCGACCATCAAGGCTCACGTTACGGCGATTTTCCGTAAGTTGGGTGTACGTACACGCACCCAGGCGGCATTGCTGTTGCAGCAACTTGAGTCAATCTCGCAACATTAAGTTACAGCCGCTTCACGCTTTTTTGACTTTGCGTGATCTAGCTTCCCCACTTCTTTGGTTCAGTTGCCTACATCTATGTCGCCTTTCAAGGGTCAAACCGGTATCAAACGTATCTTCAATGCAGGAGGCTATTCCCTGGATGGCCTGCGCGCGGCCTTCACCGGCGAGGCGGCATTCCGCCAACTGGTGTTGCTGAACGTCATCCTGATCCCCGTGAGCTTTTTCTTGCAGGTCAGCCGGGTTGAGCGGGCGCTGCTGATTGCAGTGTGTCTGTTGGCGCTGATCGTCGAATTGCTTAACTCAGCGGTAGAAGCGGCCATTGACCGTATTTCGCTGGACCGCCACCCGCTGTCTAAAAACGCCAAGGACATGGGCAGCGCCGCGCAATTCGTGGCACTGACCATGATCACCCTGGTGTGGGCCGTGATCCTGATCTGACGATCAAGCGATACTCGGCAGCACGATCTCGTCGCTGCGCTGCACCCCAGCGGTGAAGGCGCGGCACAGTTCGAGAAACTCGCGCATCGCTGAGGTCTGGTACTTCTGCTTGTGCCAGATAAAGTAGAACTGCCGGGCCAGGTCCAGGTCCGGGGTTTCCACTGGCACCAGGCTGCCACGGCGGAAGGCATCCCGCAGCGCCAGCCGCGAAATGCAGCCAATGCCCAAGCCCGACTCCACAGCTCGCTTGATCGCCTCGGTGTGTTCCAGTTCCAGGCGGATATTCAGTGCGCTACGGTGATGACGCATAGCCTGGTCGAAGGTCAGGCGCGTGCCCGAGCCTTGTTCGCGCAGGATCCACGCTTCGTGGGTCAATTCGTCCATGGTGGCCACGCCACGCTTGGCCAAATGATGCTGGGGCGCGCAGAACACCACCAGTTCATCTTCTACCCATGTCTGCACCTCGATATCCGGGTGGCTGCAGTCGCCTTCGATTAGACCCAGGTCAATTTCGTAGTGGGCAACCTGATGCACGATATGGGCAGTGTTCTGCACATGCAGCTTTACCTGGCTCTCGGGGTGTTGCTGCATAAAGCTGCCAATCAGCAGCGTCGCCAGGTAATTGCCGATGGTCAGCGTGGCGCCGACCGCCAGGGAGCCGAAGCCGGACTTGCCGTTGAGCAGGTCCTCGATCTCCTTGGCCTGGTCCAGCAGCGCCACGGCCTGGGGCAACAGTTGGTGACCGAGGGCGTTGAGGCTCAGGCGTTTACCGGCGCGGTCGAATAATTGGCAGCTGGATTGACGCTCCAGCTCGGTGATTGACGTGCTGGCTGCGGATTGGGATAGGGCCAGAAGGCCAGCAGCGCGCGAGACGCTTTCCTGCTGGGCGACGGCAACGAAGACTTGCAGTTGACGGAGAGTAAATCGCATATCGATATAACCGATAACCCTTATCTTAATAATCCAGTTAACAGATATTGTCGCCGCCATTAGAATGCTGTGCAATTGCGCATCCATACCTTTGGCGCAGACCCATTTCCAGGAGTCCCCCGTACATGAGCAACATGAACCACGAGCGTGTCCTCAGTGTTCATCACTGGAACGACACTCTGTTCAGCTTCAAGTGCACCCGCGATCCGGGCCTGCGCTTCGAGAACGGTCAGTTCGTGATGATCGGCCTGCAACAGCCCAACGGCCGCCCGCTCATGCGCGCTTACTCCATTGCCAGCCCGAACTGGGAAGAGCATCTGGAGTTCTTCAGCATCAAGGTGCCCGATGGCCCGCTGACTTCCCAGTTGCAGCATCTGAAGGAAGGCGATGAGATCATCATCAGCAAAAAACCGACGGGCACCCTGGTGCTTGACGATTTGAAGCCGGGCAAGCATCTGTATCTGCTCAGCACCGGTACTGGCCTCGCCCCATTCATGAGCGTGATCCAGGACCCGGAGACCTACGAGCGTTTCGAAAAAGTCATCCTGTGCCACGGCGTGCGCTACGTCAACGAAGTCGCCTACCGCGAATTCATCACCGAGCATTTGCCGCAGAACGAATTCTTCGGCGAGGCCCTGCGTGACAAGTTGATCTACTATCCGACCGTGACCCGCGAGCCGTTCGAAAACGAAGGTCGCCTGACCGACCTGATGCGCAGCGGCAAGCTGTTCAGCGACATCGGCCTGCCGCCGATCAACCCCGAAGACGACCGCGCCATGCTGTGCGGCAGCCCAAGCATGTTGGATGAGACCAGCGAAGTGTTGAACAGCTTCGGCCTCAAGGTTTCGCCACGGATGCGTGAGCCGGGTGATTATCTGATCGAGCGTGCGTTCGTCGAGAAATGACTTCGGCTCACTTGTAGGAGCGAGCTTGCTCGCGAAGAACGTCAACGATAACGCTGGCATCTTGACTCAACGCGGTGCCTGTTCGTTTTTCGCGAGCAAGCTCGCTCCTACAGTTGAATGCGTTTGCAAAGAAAAGCCCGCGTTGCCTGTGAAGGCAGCGCGGGCTTTTTCGTTTGTGCGATTTACTGTGCCGGAACCACTTCCAGCACACAAATCATCCCGGGTTCCGGATAGTGCCAGCGCACATCCACATCCCAGAATTGCGCACCGTATTCGCGTTCCGACGTCGGAACCTGATACGCCGGCCGCGGGTCCTGCGCCAAACACTGCTCAATCAACGCCACCAGTGGCTCGCTCAGGCGCTCGGCGTGGCCCTGGGCTTGTTGCAGCGCTGTCTTGAGCCACTGCACAGCAATCAGTTGCGGCGCGCTGCTGGCGATGGTGTTGGTAGCGCTGTCGACAATGTCGGCATACGGCACATACGGCTTGATATCCAGCACCGGCGTGCCATCGAGCAAATCTATGCCGGATATCCACAGCCGCCCCGGTTCCACCTTGTCCAGCTTCACCACCGACTGGCCAATACCATTGGGCCGATGGGTTGCGCGGGTGGCAAACACGCCCATGGACGTATTGCCGCCCAGGCGTGGCGGGCGCACTTTCAGGCGTGGCTTGTCTTCCAGGGCCTGATGAAACAGAAACAGCAGCCACACATGGCTGACCTGTTCCAGCCCCTGCACCGCCTCGCCCTGGTCGAACGGCGCCACCAGTTCCAGCACGCCACGGGCAGCCGGTGCCAGTTGCGGTTGGCGCGGGATGGCGAACTTCTCCTTGAAACAGGAGTGTACGAAGCCGACGGGCGAGACCTTGTAACTCATGGCTTAGGCACGGACCCGCAAGGTCAGGCCCTTGAGGAAGTTACGCAGCAACTGATCGCCACAGGTGCGGTAGTTGGTGTGGCCGAACTTGCGGAACAGCGCGCTCAGCTCTGGCTTGGACACCGGGAACTCCGCCGCCTTGAGGATTGCATGCATGTCGTCTTCCTTCAGCTCGAAGGCCACGCGCAGCTTTTTCAGGATGATGTTGTTGGTCACCGGGGTTTCGATCGGCTGCGGCGGGCGGCTTTCGTCCTTGCCGCGCTTGAAAATCACCAGGCCATCGAGGAAGTGAGCCATGACTTCATCCGGGCAGAACACGAAGCCCTCTTCCTCATCTTTCTTGAGGTAGGTCAGCAGATCTTCCTTGGTCACGTCCATGCCGCCGAGCTTGATGATCTCGACCATCTTGTTGTCGCTGATGTCGAGCATGTAGCGCACGCTGCGCAGTACGTCGTTGTGAATCATGGTGGGCAATCCTGGTATTCAACTGATGACACCGCCGGAATCAGGCGGTGTCGGGAAAAGGGAACGGCTTAGAACTTCTCTTTGCCGGACAGGTAACGCCATTGGCCCACTGGCACCTTGCCGATGGACACGCCGCCGATGCGGATGCGGCGGATGGCAATGACTTTGAGGCCAACCGCTTCGCAGAACAGCGCAATCACGCCGGGTTGCGGGTTTTTCATCGCAAAGCGCAGGCGGTTCTCGTTCTGCCAGCTGGCTTTGACGGCAGGCAGTTCTTTGCCCTTGTAGGTCAGGCCGTGGTTCAGGCGGTTAAGGCCGTGGGCAACCATGTCGCCTTCGACTTCCACCACGTATTCCTGCTCGATCTTGGCGGCATCGGCGGTCAACTTGCGCAGAATCTTCCAGTCCTGGGTGAACACCAGCAGGCCACTGGCCTTGGCTTGCAGGTCGGCGCTGGCGCTCAGGCGCAGGAAGTGCCCCTTGAGCGGACGCTTGCCGAAGCGGTGTTCTTCAGAAAGGGTTTCGGCGCTGATCGAGGCCATGGCGGTTTCAGCATCTACGCCTGCGGGGGCGTGCAGCAGGATAGTCACCGGCTCTGGCGCGGTGGCTTTAGCTTCCGGGTCCAGCTCGACTTTCTGGTCAGTGACCTTGAACTGCGGCTCGTCGATCACTTCGCCGTCCACCGAGACCCAGCCGCCTTCGATAAACAGCTCAGCCTCCCGACGGGAGCAACCGACCAGTTCGATAAGGCGTTTGGAGAGGCGTATGGGGTCAGTCATGACAAGGGCCGTAACAAAAGGGGGCCACTATTGTACCTGCCTGGCGCCGGTTAATCCCGGCTCCATTTCAGCGCATGTGCCTTAACAATTATTTAACTGACGCAACACGGGTCAAATGTGGGAGCTGGCTTGCCTGCGAATGCGTCGGGTCAGTCTACTCATCGGGTGCCGGTATACCGCCATCGCAGGCAAGCCAGCTTCCACAGTTTGTACGGTGTGGTTTCAGGCATTACGGGCCTGTTGCTGCTGTAGGCGCAGGTGCAGCAATGGATAAGGCTGCCCAAGGCCATCATGCTCTGTGCGCCCGATCACCTCGAAGCCTTGCTTGAGGTAAAAACCCAGGGCCAGGGGGTTCTGTTCGTTGACGTCCAGTTCATCGGCATTCATGTGTTCGATCGCGTAACCCAGCAATTGCCGGCCCAGTCCCTGGCCACGGTAGTGCGGGTCGATAAACAGCATCTCCACCTTGCCCGCCGACACTCCGGCGAACCCGGTGATGCGTTGGCATGAGTCCTTGGTGCAGATCAGCATGACCGCATCGAGGTAGCGGGTCAGCACCAGGTTTTTCAACATGTGGATATAGCTGTCCGGGAGGAAGTCGTGGGTGGCGCGTACCGAGTCCTCCCAGATCTGCACCAGGCGCGCGTAGTCGTTGGTTTTAGGTGTGTGAATCACCGAATGTTGACGCATACCCGCTGTCCTTGCTGTATTCGGGGTTGATGGGCAATACGATAGACCTAAAAAAGCCCCGCATCTTGTCAGAGGCGAGGCTTTTTTATCATCGTGCGATCAGTCGCGCTTTTGCGCCCACAAGTCGTACTCGTCGGCGTCGGTCACGGTGCACCACACTTTGTCACCCGGCTTCAGGCCGCTGGCATCGTCGATAAACACGTTACCGTCAATTTCAGGGGCGTCGAAGAAGCAACGACCCACCGCGCCTTGCTCGTCGACTTCATCGATCAGCACTTCGATTTCCTTGCCGATGCGCAGTTGCAGGCGCGCCGAGCTGATGGCCTGCTGGTGCGCCATGAAGCGCTCCCAACGGTCTTGCTTGACGTCGTCCGGCACCACGGCCAAGTCCAGCAGGTTGGCCGGAGCACCTTCAACTGGCGAGTACTGGAAGCAACCGACGCGGTCCAGCTGCGCTTCGGTCAGCCAGTCCAGCAGGTACTGAAAGTCTTCCTCGGTCTCGCCGGGGAAACCGACGATGAAGGTGGAACGGATGATCAGCTCCGGGCAGATCTCGCGCCAGTTCTTGATGCGTGCCAGGGTCTTGTCTTCGAACGCCGGGCGTTTCATCGCCTTGAGCACTTTCGGGCTGGCGTGCTGGAACGGGATGTCCAGGTACGGCAGGATCTTGCCGGCGGCCATCAACGGGATCAATTCGTCCACGTGCGGGTAAGGGTAAACATAGTGCAGGCGCACCCACACCCCCAGGCTGCTGAGGGCTTCGCACAGCTCGGTCATGCGGGTTTTCACCGGCGCGCCGTTCCAGAAACCGGTGCGGTATTTCACATCGACGCCATAGGCGCTGGTGTCCTGGGAGATCACCAGCAGCTCCTTGACGCCAGACTTGACCAGGCGCTGGGCCTCGTCGAGCACATCACCCACCGGGCGGCTCACCAGTTTGCCGCGCATCGACGGGATGATGCAGAAGCTGCAGCTGTGGTTGCAGCCTTCGGAAATCTTCAGGTACGCGTAGTGGCGTGGGGTCAGCTTGATGCCTTGAGGCGGCACCAGGTCGATCAGCGGGTTGTGATCCTGGCGTGGCGGCACCACGTCATGCACGGCGTTGACCACCTGCTCGTACTGCTGCGGGCCGGTCACGGCCAGCACACTCGGGTGCACGTTGCGGATATTGCCTTCCTCCACCCCCATGCAGCCGGTCACGATGACCTTGCCGTTTTCCTTGATGGCTTCGCCGATCACTTCCAGGGACTCGGCTTTGGCCGAGTCGATGAAGCCGCAGGTGTTGACCACCACCACATCGGCGTCCTGGTAAGTGGACACGACGTCATAGCCTTCCATACGCAATTGCGTGAGGATGCGCTCGGAGTCGACAAGCGCCTTCGGGCAACCCAGGGAAACAAAGCCAACCTTGGGGTTGGCTTTTGCGATGGTGGTGGACATGTCTAACCTCGGTATTGAATGACGCTGCCGGTCGTGCACGACAAGGCAACGGACGGGCGCTTGGTGCGCCTCTGATCAAAAAGTGCGCAATTCTATCGGCGGGCAGCGCACTTGACCAGCTTTATGCAGGGAAATGCGACGAGTGCTGCGCTGGGCGTGAATATCGCCCTAGTTGAGATCAGTCAGCACTTCCGCTTGTGCTTTCCTGTCCTGGATTGACGGACGCCGACTTCAACGCGCCGTACTTCTACAGTCTGGCCGCTGGCTACCACGCCATGGCCAGCCTGGCCCGGGTTTTCAACATCCCCGACTTTACCTGGCAGCAGCACGGTGCAGGGGAAGTGTTCGTGGGCTATTGGGCCGACAGCTTCTTTGGTGTTCGCCCGCCGCTACAGCTGCCGGTGGAACTGTTCGACGACTACCAGGGCAATCAAAGCGCGATGATTGCAGCCCTTCCCGGGTTGCGACCAGGTGCAACAATCAACCACGACGAGCGCATCACCAGTGTGGCGCTCATCGACAATCAGATGGCCATCCGATGGACGACGCAATCCGCTGCAGCGTAGAACGACAATTCCCTGAACTCACCGGTGGTTATCACCTGCCACGCTTTGCCCGCGTTGTCGCCGTAGCCGACGCCCCGGCCGGCGCCGGCATCTGTGACGACTTCCGGCCGCGCTATGCGGTTGACATCGAGGTCATGGGGCCGGACGGAGAACCAGATCCCAAGCTGCCGATCCTGGCGGGCGTACCGTTGCTACTGCCCACTGGTGGCGAGGAAATGGGCATCTATGCGTTTCCCGAGGAAGGCACCCAGGTTGTGGTGTGTTTTGCCTACGGCCTTCCGCACAAGCCTTATATCCAAACCATTCTGCCTCACGGGCTGAGTATGCCCAGCGTGCCGAAGGGTGATCAGGTGTGGCAGCACAGCGAGGCGTGCCAGCAGCGCGTGGACGCTGACGGCAACTGACTGCACCAAACGGACGGGAAGATCCGGGACAAGGCGATCGAGCGGGAAGTCGAGGCGATGGGAAACACGGAGACGTTCCAGAATCACACCAGGACGGTGGACGACCATTCAACTGAGCATTGGGTGGGGCTCAAGACGATCGAGGCGTTGAGCGTGTTCAAGCTGCTGTCGGGTGGATCTGCAAGCCTGGCGGCGGTGGATGATTTGCATCAGGCGACTGGGCGCGACTTGAATCTGGTGGTGGGGCAGAAGCACAACGCCACGGTGGGTGCTGATATGGTTGAAAGGATCGAGGGGCTGCGTGAGAGTGCGGCGGCTCTGGGGGCAGCGGCTTATGGCACCCAAGACCTGGCTCGGTTCTGAGGACGTGAACCTATTCGAAGTCGTATGCGACACGCTTAATCTGTTGCGAGAGATGAACTCCCAATTGTCTGTGCATACTTATGGCCCTGCACCACCCCCAAATACTGCTTCAGTATTTAAGGCCGGTGCGGCTCAGGCGTTACATTTCTCTACCACCCTAAAGGGCAGTTACAATGTGAAGCTACGAAATTAACTTAAGCCTTGATGTATTCATACTTGAATACTTGGACCTTTTCGTCGACGGGTTTTATCTTTCCATCTGCACGTAGGCGCTGAAGTGCTTTTTTGACTTTCTGCATATCATCTTCACCGCTGAGGTGCCTTACTAACTTGTTTGTTAGAATGGCTCCTGGGTTTTCATCCAAGTACGTTTCAATGACGTCAACCACTGATGCGATCCTTTGGTGCTTAATTGTTACAATAAACGCGTTTTCTGCTTCTTCAAAGTCTGGTTCGACGAGGCCGACTTTCTTAAGCTCATTTCTTGCTGTATCTAAACCTTCCCCGATGTCATGGTTTACTGGGTTGGGTAGGTTGTGGAGCATGCGAACGATGTTGGGATTGCGCGAGAACCTATCATCATAAATGTTATCGGTGGTCATGTATCCAGGAAGTCGGCCAGGACTTCTGATCTCTACTCTGTTATCGAATATTCTAATGTGAATATCATCGTTGAGGCTGTAGTCGCGATGTATTACAGCGTTAACAAGAACTTCCTTAAGCGCTTCTGCCGGATACTGGAGTTTTACGATGCTTTTGCCATCATTGTAAGAGGCACCATCGATATACTTTGCCACTTGAGCGATAGACTGGCTGATTAACTCTTCCACTGTCCCGTTGATGGTTACGGGCATTTCCTCAAGCTGCTCTCTTTTGTATTCCTTGTCAGTAGTGCGAAGGCGATAAACTTTAATTGCGCAGCGGGTTTGTAACGTGGCCTGTGGTGTCTCGTCGAATAATAATACACATCCAACATTTGGTAGGCGTACGTCATCTTTTTTTGTCAGTAATCTTTGTTTTCGGAGAAAGATTTCCGGATCCAGTAAGGACTTAATTCTGTGTATGTAGCTTTTTAGATGTGGACTCTCTAGGACTTCCTCAACTTCAAGGTCGTCAACTGCTTTTCGTTCGTATAATTCGGCTCCTTTTGAGTAACCAAGTTGAGTGATTCGTTCGCCTTTGATTTTTGATTTTCGAGCGTTCACCCTGATATAGCAATCACCATTTGCAGCGTAATGAACCTTCGGGCTTTTAGGTATGCCGAAGTGCAGAATAAATCCTCTATCTCCAGTGTCGAAAAACTCGACTACTACGTTTTCTACGGCAGGGGTAGTTTGTTCAAGGAGTGTGGATATTAAGTCGTTGGCTTTCTCCTGCTCTGTGAAGCCGACTATTCTTTCGCCTAATACTGCTTTATCTTCGATGCCAATGTAGAGGTCTCCTCCATCTGAATTTGCAAAGGCAACAAATGACTCCTGCAATTTTGCGGGGCTGATACGAAAACTTTTAACATCGTTAAAGTGGTCTTCATTCAAGTCCAGCAGCTTTTGCAATTCTTCTTGTGTAATTGCGAAAATTTCCATTTCTACTCCTGACCTGCTCCGATTGATGAGGTGAGTAGGCCAGTGTTGCTACTTGCATTTCAAGTGTTTTTCGTAAACGCATTTCTTTAGAAAAGCAGAAATGCCTCCTCCCCCATAAAGCTATTGAGCGCGGCTGTCTTTGCAGGCGCCACCAGGCCTGTGCGTATGCACGTGTAACGATGCATTCAATCCCACTCAGGCCGGGCCAGTCTTTGCAATCTTCGCCAGAGCACGCTCAGCGGCCGGGAGGAAGGTTCTGGGGCCGGTGGCACATCCACCTCTTATGCTGAAAGCTTACGATAGAAGAAAAAACACTAGGAAAAAGCACTTATCCCCCTCCCTCCGACGGGGTTTGCGTCCTTTTTTGTGCAAAACGGGATGTCGTGCAAACGAACCTGCAGCCCAAGCGGGCCCGGGGGGGCTCCGCAGGGGATCGGCAATTTCGCACTTTGTAGAGTTACAGTGAGCGCTAGACCCTGAGAGACGCAGATTCCTAAAGCCTTCGGCTTGCCTAGGCGGAAAATTGAAAAACCATCAAGAACTGTAATCAGTGCTGCTCTGCGGAAAGGCGCTCTAAGTCAAAGCTTGGTAGATGGCTTGGGAGAAGGAATGCCACGGTTTACGTGGGCTATGGTCAAATCTTCTAGGTTCACCGGTTTGCACAAATGTGCACACTGCTGCCCTGTGGATGACCAGGTACGAGCTATGTCTGCGGGAAGTTACTTTCGTGCATCTAACGTCTGGATGAAGGTTGCGGTAGAAAGTACCAAGCGAAGGGGGTTATTCGTGGATGGCACAAACCCTAACTTAAGCTGATAGTAATCCGCAGCATCTTGGTCTTTCGCATCGACGATCACAAAAGCTACACCAGACTGCTTGGAAACCGTGTGCACGCGACGGAAGAAGTCAGACATCAATCTCTGGCCGAGCCCCTTGCTTTGAGTACCTTTGTCGATCGCCAGACGACTCAAAAGCACTGCCGGCATAGGATACCGAGGCATTTTCTTTTTTTGGTCATCGCTTAGCTCTTCAAGGGCTACAGAGGCGTTCGCTAGGGTGTAATAGCCCAGCAGCGCCCCATCTTCGACGTACATGAATGTGCGGGAGATGTTTCGCTTTTGGTCTTGCCCTGCGTGCTGGGCAATGTACGTGTTTAAGGCTGGGTGCGCCCCGCAATCAAATGCAGAGCGATCAATCGACTTGTCGAAGTCGACGGTGATGAAGTCCATTGAAAGCCCTTAGCGCAAGGCAAGCAGGTTGCGAAGTGTGTCAGTGGGCTCAGGGGGATTATCTAGCAGTTGGTACGCTGTGTTGGCGTCAAGCACGGTTAAGCCCTCGACATCAAAATCAGCGGCCTTCTCTTCATGCGCAACCGAGCGCACGGCCAGTGCCGCAACAACCTTCTTCAGCTCTTCCAGATCGCGTTCAAGGCCAGACAGGTGGGGCGCACGCACCGGACGATGCGTTGAGTCTTTTTGACTCAACACGCTGCTTGAGAGGCTTTTCGTGACATGCCGTTCAACCACATCGTCCGCGCTTGAAAGGAGAGCCTTGAAGCTTCCGTCCCGGCCACGAATGGTCACGGAAACCATTTTGCCGTGCGTAATTCGGGTATGTTTTTTTTGCTGAGCTGCTTTGTTCACGCTGTATCCCTCCGTCAGCCTTCATTCTATCCCATTTTTGCCAACCGCCTATGGCCTTGCCTTTAAGGGGGTTGTTACTAAAGATCAAGAAAATGAAGGTGTGGAGTAAAGATCTTAGGGGCAACCCAGGGAAACAAAGCCAACCTTGGGGTTGGCTAACCTCGGTATTGAATGACGCTGCCGGTCGTGCACGACAAGGCAACGGACGGGCGCTTGGTGCGCCTCTGATCAAAAAGTGCGCAATTCTATCGGCGGGCAGCGCACTTGACCAGCTTTATGCAGGGAAATGCGACGAGTGCTGCGCTATGCTTCGCGCCGTTGCGCACGGGTAAAGCCCTTGGGTCAATAAAACGTCTGTTACGAGAAGTAAAACAGCGCATGCTAGGGTCAGCTTAGAAGCGCTGTTTATAAAAGACCGCAGGTCAAAGGGCAGGAGTGGTTGATGGGTCAGGCAAATAGTCAAGCAGCAGGTGCCGAGCATTCCAGCGCCAAGCCGATTGGCATGCTGGTGGCGGCGGTTGGTGTGGTTTATGGCGATATCGGGACCAGCCCGCTCTACACCCTTAAAGAGGTGTTCAATGGCGGTTATGGCGTGCAGGTCAATCATGACGGCGTCTTGGGGATTCTGGCACTGATCTTCTGGTCGTTGATCTGGGTGGTATCGATCAAGTACGTGCTGTTCGTGCTGCGCGCCGACAACCAGGGCGAGGGCGGCATCATGGCCCTCACCGCGTTGGCCCGGCGAGCTGCCGGGAAGCACACGAAATTGCGCAGTTTCCTGGTGGTGTGTGGCCTGTGTGGTGCGGCGCTGTTCTACGGCGACAGCATGATCACCCCGGCGATTTCGGTGTTGTCAGCCATTGAAGGCTTGGAACTGGCGTTCGACGGCCTGGAAAAATGGGTGGTGCCCATCGCCCTTGTGGTGCTGGTGGCGCTGTTCCTGATCCAGAAACACGGCACCGACCGCATCGGCAAGCTGTTCGGCCCGGTGATGGTTACCTGGTTCCTGGTGTTGGGCGGCCTGGGGGTGTACGGCATCCTGCAGCAACCCGAAGTGCTGAATGCGATGAACCCGGCTTGGGGCGTGCGCTTCTTTATGGTTCACCCCGGTATCGGCGTGGCGATCCTCGGCGCGGTGGTGCTGGCATTGACCGGCGCCGAAGCGTTGTACGCCGACATGGGCCACTTCGGTCGCAAACCCATTGCCCGCGCCTGGTTCCTTCTGGTGCTGCCGGCGCTGGTGCTCAACTATTTCGGCCAGGGCGCGATGCTGCTGGGCGATCCGGAGGCGGCGCGCAACCCGTTCTACCTGCTGGCGCCGAGCTGGGCGCTGGTCCCGTTGGTGGGCTTGTCCACCCTGGCCACGGTGATTGCTTCCCAGGCGGTGATTTCCGGCGCGTTCTCGTTGACCCGCCAGGCGATCCAGTTGGGTTACATCCCGCGCATGCATATCCAGCACACCTCCAGTGCCGAACAGGGCCAGATCTACATCGGTGCGGTGAACTGGTCGTTGATGGTCGGCGTGATCCTGCTGGTGTTGGGCTTCGAATCCTCCGGCGCCCTGGCCTCAGCCTACGGCGTAGCTGTAACAGGCACCATGCTGATGACCACCATCCTGGTATCGGCGGTGATGCTGCTGCTGTGGAAATGGCCACCGGTGCTGGCCGTGCCGCTGTTGCTCTGCTGCCTGTTGGTGGACGGCCTGTTCTTCGCGGCCAACGCGCCGAAGATCATCCAGGGCGGCGCCTTCCCGGTATTGGCGGGGATCGTGCTGTTTGTGCTGATGACCACCTGGAAGCGCGGCAAGCAATTGCTGGTCGGCCGTCTCGACGAGGGTGGCCTGCCGTTGCCGATCTTTATCAGCAGTATCCGCGTACAGCCGCCCCATCGCGTTCAGGGCACGGCGGTGTTCCTCACCGCGCGGCCCGACGCCGTGCCCCATGCGCTGTTGCACAACCTGCTGCATAACCAGGTGCTGCATGAGCAGGTGGTGCTGCTGACCGTTGTCTACGAAGACATTCCACGGGTGCCTGCGGCGCGACGCTTTGAGGTGGATGCCTACGGCGAAGGCTTCTTCCGCGTTATCCTGCACTTCGGGTTCACCGATGAACCGGACGTGCCTGAAGCGCTGAAACTGTGCCATCTGGATGATCTGGACTTCAGCCCGATGCGCACCACCTACTTCCTCAGCCGTGAAACGGTGATTGCCTCGCGCATCAAAGGCATGGCCCGTTGGCGCGAAGTGTTGTTTGCCTTCATGTTGAAAAACGCCAACGGCAACCTGCGGTTCTTCAAACTGCCGGTCAACCGTGTGATCGAGCTGGGCACCCAGGTCGAGATGTAAGGCGCTGCCTACCGGGAGCCGGCAATCGGCTCCCGCTTTCCTTCTGAACCCTGTGCAAACGATGGTTGTCGACTAGGCTGGTAGGAGCGAGCTTGCTCGCGAAAAACGTCAACGATCACGCGTTAATCCTGGATAAACGCGACGCCTGTGAGGCCTTCGCGAGCGAGCTCGCTCCTACAAAAATGCCTATGAAGCCCAGAAGAGGTGTGCCATGAGTCAGCTGCTCGAACCTTATACCCTGCGCCAATTGACCCTGCTCAACCGCATCGCGGTTTCACCCATGTGCCAATACTCCAGCGACGATGGCCTGGCCAACGACTGGCACCTGGTGCATCTCGGCAGCCGAGCCGTGGGCGGCGCCGGGCTGATTTTTACCGAGGCCACGGCGGTGACCGCCGATGGCCGCATCACCGCCCAGGACCTGGGCCTGTGGAACGACGCCCAGATCGAACCATTGCGGCGCATCACCCGTTTTATCGCGGCCCAGGGCGCGGTGGCTGGGATTCAGCTGGCCCATGCCGGGCGCAAGGCCAGCACCCATCGGCCATGGATCGGCAAACATGGCAGTGTCAAGCCGGAGGAGGGCGGCTGGGTGCCGGTGGGGCCCTCGCCGATTGCCTTCGACCCCAATCACACGCAGCCCAAACCACTCGATGAAGCACAGATCCAGCAAGTGATCGCCGACTTTGTCGCCGCCGCCAAGCGTGCCTTGACCGCAGGCTTTGAAGTGGTGGAAATCCACGCCGCCCACGGGTACCTGCTGCACCAGTTTCTCTCGCCGATCAGCAACCAGCGTCAGGACCACTACGGCGGCTCCTTCGATAACCGCATTCGCCTGGTGCTGGAGGTGACCAAGGCCGTGCGCGCCGTGTGGCCGGAGGAGTTGCCGCTGTTTGTGCGCGTGTCGGCCACCGATTGGGTGGAAGACGGCTGGAACCCGAATGAAACCGTGGAATTGGCGCGCCGCCTGAAAGACCTCGGGGTGGATCTGATCGACGTGTCGTCGGGTGGCACCGCCGCCAATGCCGAGATTCCCACCGGCCCTGGCTACCAGACGCGCTTCGCCGAGCGCGTGCGCAAGGAGTCGGGCATCGCCACCGGTACGGTCGGCATGATCACCGAACCCGCCCAGGCCGAGCATATCCTGCGCACTTGTCAGGCCGACATTATCTTCCTGGCTCGTGAACTGCTGCGTGACCCTTACTGGCCACTGCACGCTGACGATGACCTGGGTGGGCGCAAGGCGATCTGGCCGGCGCAGTACCAGCGGGCGACGCATCGGGACCAGCCGATCCACGAGTCGGACCTGCGGGATTGACCCCGCTTACCTCTCTGCCAAGCCCACCCTGATACGGTGGGTTTTTTCTTGCCCGCGTTTAAAGGAAGGCTGATCCTTGCGGGTCGTGAAGCAGGAGACCCCTATGCTGGTGGAACGCGCGTTAACCGAAAACGATATCCCCTTGCTGGCAACCATCGACCGTACGGAACTGATCCAGGCGTGCTACCGCATGGACCGTGGTGAACTGGTGTTGTATGCCGCGCACCATGACATGCGCGGCTGGCCCGAAGGCGAGGCCGAGCAGGATGCAGTGGCCTTGCGTGCCTGCCTCCAGCGTGGTGGGTGGTTGTGGGGCGTCTTTGACGGCCACGCGCTGGTCGCCGCCGTGGTGGTGGACAATCAGCCCTTTCAGCATCAGGGCCTGCTGATGCGGCAGTTGAAATTCCCGCATGTCAGTCACGCGGCGCGTGGTTCGGGCCTGGGCGGCCGGTTGTTGGCGTTGGCCTGCGAGCACGGCCGGCAAGTGGGGGCCCAAGCGCTGTATATCTCGGCCACAGAGTCGCGCAACACCGTGGACTTTTACCTGCGCCATGGTTGCCGACTGATGCAGCAACCCCATGCTGAGCTTTATGCACAAGAGCCTTTAGACATTCACCTGTACCGACCACTGCGTGAGTAATGGCTGTAGGGTTTTATAACCCGGCCTATTTTTTTAAGTGAATACTCTAAAAAAATCCCACGTACGATGAGATAGTTTCTAAGCTTAGGGTGAGCCTGGTTTCTGGCCCGGGGAGGCAGGCTGCTTGTCCACGAAAGCATTGCGCTTCGAGGAGTTGGGAAATGGGCACCAGGAGTGTTTGACTGATATCAGGAGTAGCGGTCCATGGCCAAGTCCTATGGCGTAGCGGGTGCGGTGGCGTCTTTTCTGAGCAGCCGGATGTCCTTGCGGGGTCGAAGGTTGAGTTCAGATGAGATGGAGTTGCTGGTGCAATATCGGGCGCTGACCGAGAGCGATCAGGTGGCGATGCGGTATCTGATTGGCGCAATGAAAAGCGTGTCGCGGTTCTGAGCCACATCCGATCATTCCCACGTTATTGCGTGGGAATGATCGTGCAGTGTGGCATCAAGTGTACTTGCGTTGCTCTGGCGCAGGTGGGAAGTACTGATACAGCCAGGTTTCGCTCAGGGTGCGGTCCTGGGTTCGTATAAACAGGCGCAATTCGACGGGTTCCACGCTATCGCTGGTAGGGTACCAGTCGAACAGGATGCGGTAGCCCTTGATGTTGTCCAGCACCAGCACGCTGAAGTCCTTCACCTCACCATGGGAACAAGTCACCACCGGCTCGATGCCGGTGCCCGCTGGCAGACGATCCAGGCCGCCGCCCTTGAAGTCCACGGCGAAACGCCGCGCCCATACCTTCGGATAATGCTCGCCGGGTGCCCAGCCTTCGGTAAAGCCGCCCATGCCCGAACGGGTCGCGTCGACCTGTGCCAGCGGCGTGCTCACTGGCGGCAGTGCGCTCCAGTACAGCTTGTAGCCGTAGTTGAGCGAATCACCGGCGGCCACGGGCTTTTTCGGGGTCCAGAAGGCCACGATATTGTCCAGGGTTTCGCCAGTGGTGGGGATTTCCAGCAAGTCGATGGAGCCTTCGCCCCAGGCCGTGGTTGGTTCAACCCACAGGCTTGGGCGCTTGCTGTACCAGTCGACCGTGTCCTGGTAGCTGGCGAATTCATGGTCGGTCTGCACCAGGCCGAAGCCTTTGGGGTCGATGTCGGCGAACGCGTTGAATTGCAGCTTGGCCGGGTTGTTCAGGGGCCGGCAGATCCACTCGCCGTTGCCGCGCCACATGGCCAGACGGTCCGAGTCGTGGATTTGCGGGTGGATGGTGTCGCACATGCGGCGCTCATGGGTGCCGCAGCTGAACATACTGGTCATGGGCGCGATGCCCAGTTGCTCGATGGCGGTGCGCGCATTGATGTGCGCGTCGATCGCCATCACCACTTGGTTGGCCTGGCAGTCGATATCGAAGCGGTAGGCGCCGGTGGCGCTTGGCGAGTCAAGCAGGGCGTAGACCACAAAGCGTGTGGCGTTCTTGTCCGGGGTTTCGAACCAGAACTGCGTGAAGTCGGGGAACTCTTCGCGTTTTTTCGCGTAGGTATCAATCGCCAGGCCACGTGCCGAGAGGCCGTACTGGCCAGTGGAGTCCACCGCTCGAAAGTAGCTGGCGCCGAGAAACGACAGCACGTCATGGCGGTCCAGCTCCGGCGCCTTGAACAGCTTGAAGCCGGAGAAACCCAGGTCGCCGGTCAGTTGCTGGGTGTCCACCGTGGTTTTTTCGTAATTGAACAACGAAGGGCGGAAATGCACTTCGCGGGCTTCACGGGTCTTGGGGTCGACGCTGTGCATGCGCACCGGCGTCTTGAAGCCCATGCCGACGTGGAAGAACTGCACGTCCAGTTGGCCGTTCAACTCCTTCCACAGCGAATGGTTACGGTCATAGCCGATGGCGTTGAAATTCTGCGGGGTCATGGTGGCCAGGGTCGGCGGCAGCACCTGCTTAGTGTCCTGGTAGCCACGGGTGGCCAATTGCTTGGCCTGGGCCTTGAGCGATTCGAAATCGAACGCCACGGCCTTGCCATCGGCAGCCCGATTCCCGGCCCAGGCCTGCGCGGCCAGCAGGCCACTGGCCGACAAACCGGTGTAAGCCGCAATGGCCATGGATGCTTTGAGCAAATTCCTGCGATGCATAGAGACAACCTGTCGTGAGCAAATCCCGCGCCGTTCCTGGCACGTAGCGGATCAGAAATAACGGTTCGGACATGCCTTCGGCCAAACGCAACGGACAATAAACAGACGCCGGATAGCTTAAGCGGTTCGATGAACAAGGCAAATTGATTGATGGCGGGATGATGGCGTTGCATGTGCAACAAGACATTTCCAGCACTGCGGTAGAACGTTACATCTGGAAGCACTCTAGATCGCGGCTTTTTGGCACTTAGTTTTACGCTGGAGGCCTATTGGTCCTACGAACCCAAGTGTCTGGAGGCTACGAATGAATACCCGTGGATTGCTCGATCAGTTGCTCAAGTCTGGCCAGGACATGTTGCAAAACAAGGCCGGCGGCCAACGCAAGTCCAATGACAAGGGCGCCCTCGGCGGCTTGCTCAGCGGTGGCGGGCTCGGCAGCATGCTCGGCGGTGCAGGCGGCGGCGCCCTGGCAGCGGGGGCTATGGGCTTGCTGCTGGGCAACAAGAAAGCCCGCAAATTCGGCGGCAAGGCGCTCACCTACGGCGGCCTGGCCGCACTGGGTGTGATTGCCTACAAGGCTTACGGCAACTGGCAAGCCCAGCAGGCCAGCGCGCCCCAAGGCGAGCCGCAAACCATCGACCGCCTGCCGGCTGCCCAGGTGGAGCAACACAGCCAGGGCATTCTCAAGGCACTGGTAGCCGCGGCCAAGGCGGATGGACATGTGGATGAGCGCGAGCGCGCCTTGATCGAAGGCGAATTCACCAAGCTGGACAACGACCAGGAGCTGCAACACTGGCTGCACGCCGAACTCAACAAGCCCTTGGACCCCACCGACGTCGCCCGCGCCGCCAGCACCCCGGAAATGGCCGCCGAAATGTACATCGCCAGCGTGATGCTGGTAGACGAAGAAAACTTCATGGAAAAAGCCTACCTGGACGAACTGGCCCGCCAACTGAAACTTGAGCCGGGCTTGAAGCTTGAGCTGGAAAAACAAGTACGGCTTAACTCATAAACAAGGCCACACGCTCATCAAAAATGTGGGAGCGGGCTTGCTCGCGAATGCGGTAGACCAGTCACTCTATTTCTGACTGGCTCACGCCATCGGGGCATAGGTATCAACACCCTAACCACGATGCGAAGCGAGCCGCTCTTGCTCTTGATCTGCTTTTGATCTTAAGCGCCCCGTCAAACCACACTGGCGGATTACGGGCACACCGAGCCAAAGCGAGGTGCCGAGTGGTGGGGCAAGAGCCCTTTTGGTTACTTTTGGGGCTCTTTTCCAAAAGTGACCCGCTGTAAAAGCGGAACCCTAAGTGGCCGTTACCGCAGCAATGGATATGTACACAATCCAACTGTGTTACCTGCAGGCCGCCTTCGCGAGCAAGCCCGCTCCCACAGTTGGATCGCGGGGTGTCTGGTAGATAAGCGTTGGCTGTCAGGCCGCCATCGCAGGCAAGCTCCCACATTCAGATCGTGGGGGGCAGGTGGGTAGGCGTCGGCTGTCAGGCCGTCACGGGAGCAAGCTCCCTCGCCACAGGTCCAGCGCCGTACCAAAATTGTGTAGATTGCTGTGGCCAACGCGAGCACATCTGCATTCTGTGCACTGCACATCAAAAGCCTTGATAAAAGCGCACAGCCGCTCAGCTATACTCCCCTCCATTTGAATGGCCCTGCGAGGAATTACTGTGAAGAACTGGACCCTGCGCCAAAGGATTTTGGCGAGCTTTGCGGTAATTATCGCGATCATGCTGCTGATGGTCGTGGTCTCGTATTCGCGCCTGCTGAAAATCGAAACCAGCGAAAATTCAGTGCGGGACGACGCGGTGCCCGGGGTGTTTTTCAGCTCGATGATTCGCAGCGCCTGGGTCGACAGCTACCTGCAAACCCAGGAATTGGTCGGGATCCACGAGAACCAGGGCATTTCCGAAGAGGACAAGCAGGACTACAAATCTTTCGAAGCGCGGCTCGAGCAGCACATGGCCAGCTATGCGGGGACAATCAACATCACTCAGGATCGCACTCAGTTCGATGCCTTCGAAAAACTGCACCAGCGTTACAACCAGATTCTCGCCCAGGTCTTGGCGGCCCATCAGAGCAATAACGCAGCCGAAGCGCTGAGGTTGTTCAACGAGCAACTGACCCCCGCCTGGACAGCAGGCCGTGTGAAGCTCAATGAGATTATCAATGAGAACAAGCAGGTCGCCGACAATGCCACCGCCGCCATTGATGATGCTGTAGCGGCCGCGAAGATCAGTATGGGGGTTTCGCTGTTGCTGGCGATTCTCGCCGCTGCGCTGTGTGGCCTGTTGCTGATGCGCGCGATCATGGCGCCGATGCAGCGCATCGTTCAAATCCTCGAAGTCATGCGCACCGGCGACCTGAGCAAGCGCCTGAACCTGGAGCGCAAGGACGAATTCAACGCGGTTGAAACCGGATTCAATGACATGATGACCGAGCTGACTGCCCTGGTGTCCCAAGCGCAGCGTTCATCGGTACAGGTCACTACCTCCGTCACCGAGATTGCCGCGACCTCCAAGCAACAACAGGCGACCGCTACCGAAACGGCGGCGACGACCACCGAAATCGGCGCCACTTCCCGCGAAATCGCCGCCACGTCCAAGGACTTGGTCCGCACCATGACCGAAGTGTCCACCGCCGCCGACCAGGCCTCGGTGGCCGCAGGTTCCGGCCAGCAGGGCCTGGCCCGCATGGAAGAAACCATGCACTCGGTAATGGGCGCCGCCGACCTGGTCAACGCCAAATTGGCGATCCTCAATGAGAAGGCCGGCAACATCAACCAGGTGGTGGTGACCATCGTCAAGGTGGCCGACCAGACCAACCTGTTGTCCCTGAATGCGGCCATCGAGGCGGAGAAAGCCGGTGAATACGGGCGCGGCTTTGCCGTGGTCGCCACCGAAGTGCGTCGCTTGGCCGACCAGACCGCCGTGGCGACCTACGATATCGAACAGATGGTGCGTGAGATCCAGTCGGCGGTGTCGGCGGGGGTAATGGGCATGGACAAGTTCTCCGAGGAGGTGCGCCGCGGCATGTCTGAGGTGCAGCAAGTGGGCGAGCAACTGTCGCAGATCATCCATCAGGTACAGGCCCTGGCGCCGCGGGTGTTGATGGTCAACGAAGGCATGCAGGCCCAGGCCACCGGTGCCGAGCAGATCAACCACGCGCTGGTGCAATTGGGCGATGCCAGCAGCCAGACCGTCGAATCCCTGCGCCAGGCCAGCTTTGCCATTGATGAACTGAGCCAGGTTGCGGTCGGTCTGCGCAGCGGCGTCTCGCGTTTCAAAGTCTGATGAGCGAGCTCGCGGCTAAACGCGGTGCCGTCCCGGCAGCGAAAAAGGCGTTGTTCCTGGTGTTTCGCATCGGCAACGAACGCTTTGCCCTCAAGGCTACGGAAGTGGCCGAGGTGTTGCCGCGCCTGGCGCTCAAACCTATCGCCCAAGCGCCCTTATGGGTGGCGGGTATCTTCGCCCATCGTGGGGTGCTGGTGCCGGTCATCGACTTGAGCGCCCTGACGTTCGGCACTTCGGCTCAGGCGCGTACCAGCACGCGCCTGGTGCTGGTCAATTACCAGCCGCAGCCCTGGAGTGAGGCGCGTTGGCTGGGGCTGATTTTGGAACAGGCCACCGACACCCTGCGTTGCGACCCCGCCGAATTCCAGCCCTATGGCCTGGACAACCGGCAGGCGCCGTACCTGGGGCCGGTGCGTGAAGATGCCCAGGGCTTGATGCAGTGGATTGGCGTTGCGGATCTGTTGACCGCGCCAGTGCGCGCCTTGCTGTTTTCCGCCGAGTTGAGCCTATGAGCAATGACCCGCGGTTTTTCGCGTTCTTGAAAGAACGCATCGGCCTGGACGTCGCTTCGGTGGGCGAGGCGATCATCGAACGCGCGGTGCGCCAGCGCTGCCAGTCGTCCCAGTCGCAGTCGGCGGAGGCTTACTGGCAACACCTGCAAACCTCCCATGACGAGCAGCAGGCGCTGATCGAAGCGGTGATCGTCCCCGAGACCTGGTTTTTCCGCTATCCCGAATCCTTTGCAACCCTGGCCCGCCTGGCCCAGGTGCGCCTGGCCGAGATCAATCAGCTGCGCGCCCTGCGTATTCTCAGCCTGCCGTGTTCGACCGGCGAAGAGCCCTATTCGATTGCCATGGCCTTGCTCGATGCGGGGTTGGCGCCCCACCAGTTCAAAGTGCAGGGGATGGATGTCAGCCCGCTGTCGGTGGAGCGCGCGCGGCGGGGCGTGTACGGCAAGAACTCGTTTCGCGGCGCCGACCTTGAGTTTCGCGACCGCCATTTCACTGAAGACGCAGGTAATTACCGCATCGCCGACCGGGTGCGCGAACAAGTGCGCCTGCAAGTCGGCAACTTGCTGGACCCGGCACTGCTGGCGAACGAGCCGACCTACGATTTTGTGTTCTGCCGCAACCTGCTGATCTACTTCGACCAGCCGACCCAGAAACAAGTCTTTGACGTGCTCAAGGCATTGACGCACGTAGACGGCGTGCTGTTTATCGGCCCGGCCGAGGGCAGCCTGCTGGGGCGCCACGGCATGCGCTCCATCGGCGTGCCGCAGTCCTTCGCCTTCAGTCGGCATGTAGAACCGACCCCGCCGGCCGCACCTGTGGTCAAACCGATGCCTGCGCCGCTACCGCAACGCAGGGCGGCGCCGATATCGCTCAAGCCGCGGCCGTTCAGCACCGTCAGCCCCAACGTGCCACCGGTCAAAGTAGTGGCTACCGATGCCGGGGATTTGCTCAGCCAGATCGCAACCCTGGCCAACGAGGGCAAAAGTGCCGAGGCCCGAGCGGCCTGCGAGCGGTATTTGAGCAGTCACCCACCGGCCGCCCAGGTGTTTTATTGGTTGGGGCTGCTCAGCGATGTGGCTGGCAGTGCCCTGGAGGCCCAGGGGTATTACCGAAAAGCCCTGTATCTGGAACCGCAGCACCCGCAGGCCCTGATGCATTTGGCCGCGTTGCTCGAGTCCCAGGGTGACAGTGCCGGCGCGCGTCGTCTTCAGGCACGCGCCGCCCGTAGCGAGCGAGCTGACAATGAGGCCAAACGATGAGTAGCCCTGACGCGCTCGACACCGCAGGCCTGGACCTGACGCTGACCGATACCCAAGCCATTGACGACTGTTGGAACCGCATCGGTATCCATGGCGACAAGTCCTGCCCGTTGTTGGCCGAGCATATCCACTGCCGCAATTGCTCGGTGTATTCCGCCGCCGCCACACGCCTGCTCGACCGCTACGCACTGCAACAGGACGACCATCACGCGCAGGCAACTGCCGAAGCGGATAATGAGGTGGTCACCCGTTCGCTGTTGATGTTCCGCCTCGGCGAAGAATGGCTCGGTATCGCCACCCGTTGCCTGGTGGAAGTCGCGCCGTTGCAGCCGATCCACTCGCTGCCGCACCAGCGCTCCCGGGCGCTGCTGGGCGTGGCCAACGTACGTGGGGCGCTGGTGGCATGCCTGTCCCTGGTGGAACTGTTGGGCCTGGACAGCACCAGTGCCGGCGCCAGCGGCGGGCGGATCATGCCGCGCATGCTGATCATCGCTGCCCAGGACGGCCCGGTCGTCGTACCGGTGGATGAGGTAGACGGCATCCACGCCATTGATGAGCGCACCTTGAAGGCCGCGTCGGTGTCCGGCACTCAGGCCAGCGCACGCTACACCCAAGGCGTGTTGCAGTGGAAAGGCCGCAGCCTGCGCTGGCTGGACGAAGCGCAATTGTTGTCCGCCGTGACCCGGAGCCTCGCATGACCCCCGACCAGATGCGCGATGCCTCGCTGTTGGAACTGTTCAGCCTGGAGGCCGATGCGCAGACCCAGGTGTTGAGCGCGGGCCTGCTGGCGCTGGAACGCAACCCGACCCAGGCCGACCAGCTCGAAGCCTGCATGCGCGCCGCGCACTCACTTAAAGGGGCGGCGCGGATTGTCGGCGTGGATGCCGGAGTCAGCGTGTCCCACGTCATGGAAGATTGCCTGGTCAGCGCCCAGGAAGGCCGCCTGTACCTGCAACCTGAACATATCGACGCATTACTGCAAGGTACTGACCTGCTGATGCGTATCGCCACCCCAGGCAATGATGTGGGACCGGCAGATATCGAGGCGTACGTAGCGCTGATGGAGCGCTTGCTCGATCCCTCGCAGCCGATTGCCACGCCTGCGCCAAGCCCCGAGGCCATCTCCCTTACGAGGGTTGACGCGTTGCTGCTGGAGCCGGAGCTGGAGCCCGCGCCACCGCTCGGCAGTGAAGCGCCGCGCCAGAACAAACGCATGACCGAAGGCGGCGAGCGTGTGCTGCGGGTGACGGCTGAGCGTTTGAACAGCCTGCTGGACCTGTCCAGCAAGTCCCTGGTGGAAACCCAGCGGCTCAAGCCTTACCTGGCCAGTCTGCAGCGCCTCAAGCGCATTCAGAGCAACAGCTTGCGTGCGCTGGATGCCCTGGATGGCCAGCTCAAGTCGCTGGATCTGAACCTGGAAGCCCAGGAAGCCCTGGCCGACACCCGTCGCCTGCTGAGTGAAGCCCAGACCTTGCTGGCGGAAAAAAACGCCGAGCTGGATGAGTTCGGCTGGCAGGCCGGCCAGCGCGCCCAGGTGCTCTATGACACCGCCTTGGCCTGCCGCATGCGGCCGTTTGCCGATGTGCTGGCCGGGCAGGCGCGCATGGTGCGTGACCTTGGTCGCAGCCTGGGCAAGCAAGTGCGCCTGGAGATTGAGGGGGAAAAGACCCAGGTCGACCGTGACGTGCTGGAAAAACTCGAGGCCCCGCTCACTCATTTATTGCGCAATGCCGTCGACCACGGCATCGAAACCCCTGAGCAGCGCGTGCTGGCGGGCAAACCGGCGGAAGGCTTGATTCGCCTGCGCGCGTCCCATCAGGCCGGGTTGTTGGTGCTGCAATTGAGCGATGACGGCAACGGTGTCGACCTCGAGCGCCTGCGCGGCGCCATCGTCGACCGGAATTTGTCGCCCGTGGAAACGGCTCTGCGCCTGAGCGAAGAGGAGCTACTGACCTTCCTGTTCCTGCCGGGGTTCAGCCTGCGTGACAAAGTCACCGAAGTGTCCGGGCGCGGTGTGGGCCTGGACGCAGTGCAGCATATGGTTCGCCAGTTGCGCGGCGCGGTGGTGCTGGAGCAGACGGCGGGGCAGGGCAGCCGCTTCCATCTGGAGGTGCCGTTGACCTTGTCCGTGGTGCGCAGCCTGGTGGTGGAAGTCGGCGAAGAAGCCTATGCCTTTCCCTTGGCGCATATCGAACGCATGTGTGACCTGGCGCCCGACGACATCGTGCAGTTGGAAGGCCGCCAGCACTTCTGGCATGAGGGCCGGCACGTCGGTCTGGTTGCCGCCAGCCAGTTGCTGCAGCGCCCGCCGGGGCAGACCCCGTCAGATACCTTGAAAGTGGTGGTGATCCGCGAACGCGATGCCGTGTACGGGATTGCCGTGGAGCGCTTTATCGGCGAGCGAACCCTGGTGGTGTTGCCGCTGGATGATCGCCTGGGCAAAGTCCAGGACATTTCTGCCGGGGCCTTGCTCGATGACGGCTCGGTGGTGTTGATCGTCGATGTCGAAGACATGCTGCGTTCGGTGGATAAATTGCTCAACACCGGTCGCCTGGAGCGCATCGCCCGGCGCAGCCAGCAGGCCACCGAAGCGCCGCGCAAGCGCGTGCTGGTGGTGGACGACTCACTGACGGTGCGCGAGTTGCAGCGCAAATTGTTACTCAACCGGGGTTATGAAGTCGCCGTGGCGGTCGATGGCATGGATGGTTGGAACGCATTGCGCTCCGAGGACTTCGACCTGCTTATCACGGATATTGATATGCCTCGCATGGACGGTATTGAATTGGTCACGCTTTTGCGCCGTGACAGTCGCCTGCAATCGTTGCCGGTGATGGTGGTTTCCTACAAGGACCGTGAAGAAGACCGCCGCCGTGGCCTCGACGCCGGGGCCGACTATTATCTAGCCAAAGCCAGTTTCCATGACGACGCCTTGCTCGACGCCGTGGTTGAACTGATTGGAGGCGCCCGGGCATGAGGATTGCGATCGTCAATGACATGCCCCTGGCGGTGGAGGCTTTGCGCCGCGCCCTGAGCTACGAGCCCGCCCACGAGGTGGTGTGGGTGGCCAGTAATGGCCTGGAAGCGGTGCAGCGTTGCGCCGAGCTGACCCCGGACCTGATCCTGATGGATCTGATCATGCCGGTGATGGATGGGGTGGAGGCCACCCGGCAGATCATGGCCGACACGCCTTGCCCGATCGTGATTGTCACCGTCGACCGCCAGGCCAACGTCAGCCGTGTATTCGAAGCCATGGGCCACGGCGCCCTGGATGTGGTGGACACCCCGGCATTGGGCGTGGGCAACCCCAAGGATGCGGCCGCGCCCCTGCTGCGCAAAATCCTCAATATTGGCTGGCTGATCGGCCAGCGCGGCACGCGGGTGCGTGCCGAAACCCCGCCGCAGCGGGTCACCGGCAAGCGTCAACGGCTGGTGGCCATTGGTTCTTCGGCCGGTGGGCCGGCGGCACTGGAAGTTCTGCTCAAGGGTTTGCCGCGGGATTTTCCCGCCGCCATCGTGCTGGTACAGCATGTGGACCAGGTCTTCGCCGCCGGCATGGCCGAGTGGCTGAGCAGCGCCTCCGGCCTGCCGGTGCGCCTGGCCTGTGAGGGCCAGGCGCCCCAGGCTGGCGTGGTATTGCTGGCCGGCACCAACCACCATATTCGCTTGTTGAAAAATGGCACGCTAGCCTATACCGCAGAGCCGGTGAACGAGATTTACCGGCCCTCCATCGACGTGTTTTTCGAAAGCGTCGCCAGTTACTGGAACGGTGACGCCGTCGGCGTACTACTGACCGGCATGGGGCGCGACGGGGCCCAGGGCCTCAAGTTGATGCGCGAACAAGGATATTTGACCATCGCCCAGGACCAACAGAGCTCGGCGGTGTATGGCATGCCCAAAGCGGCGGCGGCGATTGACGCTGCTGTTGAAATTCGCCCACTGGATAGAATTGCGCCCCGATTGCTGGAGATCTTTGCAAAATGAACAAAAATCTCCCGCCGTGCTGGCTTGCAGGTAGTAATTCAGGTGATTGCACATGAATGATTTACAGCTCGACGACTTCAAGACCGACGAAAACGCCGCCATGGTGCTGCTGGTCGACGACCAGGCCATGATCGGTGAAGCCGTGCGGCGTGGCCTGGCCCATGAAGAGAACATCGACTTCCACTTTTGCGCCGACCCGCACCAGGCAATTGCCCAGGCGATCCGCATCAAGCCCACGGTGATCCTGCAAGACCTGGTGATGCCGGGTCTGGATGGCCTTACCCTGGTGCGCGAGTACCGCAATCACCCGGCCACCGCGAATATCCCGATCATCGTGCTGTCCACCAAGGAGGACCCACTGATCAAAAGCGCGGCCTTTGCGGCCGGGGCCAACGATTACCTGGTCAAGCTGCCGGACAACATCGAACTGGTGGCGCGTATCCGCTATCACTCGCGGTCCTACATGACTCTGTTACAGCGCGACGCGGCCTACCGTGCGTTGCGGGTCAGCCAGCAACAGTTGCTGGACACCAACCTGGTGCTGCAACGCCTGATGAACTCCGATGGCCTGACCGGGCTGTCCAACCGCCGCCACTTCGACGAATACCTGGAACTGGAATGGCGCCGAGCCATGCGCGACCAGACCCAACTCTCGTTGCTGATGATCGATGTGGACTTCTTCAAGACCTACAACGACAGCTTCGGCCACGTCGAGGGCGACGAAGCCCTGCGCAAAGTCGCCAACACCATCCGTGAAGCCAGCAGCCGCCCTTCGGATTTGCCGGCGCGTTACGGTGGCGAAGAGTTCGCACTGGTCCTGCCCAACACCTCGCCGGGCGGCGCACGCCTGGTAGCCGAAAAACTGCGAATGGCCGTGGCCGCGTTGAAAATCCCCCACATCGCCCCGGCTGAAGGTGCCAGCCTGACCATCAGTATTGGGCTGTCGACGTTGACGCCGGTTCAGGGTACGGACTGTCGGCAGTTGATCATGGCGGCGGACAAGGGCTTGTACACTGCCAAGCATAATGGGCGTAATCAGGTTGGTATCGAATAATCCCAAGCGCCGCGCGCCCCTGTGGGAGCAGGCAAGCCAGCTCCCACATTTGATCTCTATCTGCCTATGGATCCTGTACAAACCCCCGCCTTTTCGACCAAGCGGGCTGCCGTTTCCAGCCGTTTGCCGTTATACTCGCCGGCTTTCAAAAGTTCGCCAACGAGTGCTGCCCGCCATGGAAATCAACCCGATCCTTAACACCATCAAGGACCTGTCCGAGCGCTCCGAAACTATTCGGGGGTATCTTTGACTACGATCAAAAGCATGAGCGTCTGACCGAGGTCAATCGCGAGCTTGAAGATCCGAGTGTCTGGAACAAACCTGAATACGCCCAGGAACTGGGGCGCGAGCGCGCTGCGCTGGCACAGATCGTCGATACCCTCGACGAACTGAACACTGGCCTGGGTGATTGCCGCGACCTGCTGGACATGGCCGTCGAAGAAAACGACGAAGGCGCAGTGGGCGATGTTGTCGCCGAGCTGGCCCGTCTCGAGGAAAACCTCGCCAAGCTTGAATTCCGCCGCATGTTCAGCCATGAAATGGACCCGAACAACGCCTACCTGGACATCCAGGCCGGTTCCGGTGGCACCGAGGCCCAGGACTGGGCCAACATCCTGCTGCGCATGTACCTGCGCTGGGCCGACAAACGCGGTTTCGACGCGACCATCATGGAACTGTCTGCCGGTGAAGTGGCCGGTATCAAGGGCGCGACCGTGCACATCAAGGGCGAATACGCCTTTGGCTGGTTGCGTACCGAAATCGGCGTGCACCGCCTGGTGCGCAAGAGCCCGTTCGACTCCGGCAACCGTCGCCACACCTCATTCTCTGCGGTGTTCGTCTCGCCAGAGATCGACGACAAAGTGGAAATCGAGATCAACCCGGCCGACCTGCGGATCGACACCTACCGTTCCTCCGGCGCCGGTGGCCAGCACGTAAACACCACTGACTCGGCCGTACGTATTACCCACGTACCGACCAACACCGTGGTCAGCTGCCAGAACGAACGTTCCCAGCACGCCAACAAGGACACCGCCATGAAAATGCTGCGGGCCAAGTTGTACGAGCAGGAAATGCAGAAGCGCAACGCCGCTTCCCAGGCGCTGGAAGACACCAAGTCGGATATCGGCTGGGGCCACCAGATCCGTTCGTACGTGCTCGATGCCTCGCGGATCAAGGATCTGCGCACTAACATCGAACGCAGCGACTGCGACAAGGTACTCGACGGTGATATCGACGAATACCTGGAAGCCAGCCTGAAATCCGGCCTCTAATACCCTCTGTGGGAGCGGGCTTGCCCGCGATCCCCCGCCGAAGGCTGGGGGCAACGAACCTGATGGAATATTTAAAGACATGAGCGACCAACAACTCGACCCGCAAGCCCTGCAACAGGAAGAAAACTCCCTGATCGCCCTGCGCAAGGAAAAGCTTGCTGCCGAGCGCGCCAAGGGTAACGCCTTCCCCAACGACTTCCGTCGCGACAACTACTGCGATGCCTTGCAGAAGCAATACGCGGACAAGACCAAGGAAGAACTGGCAGAGGCTGCGATCCCGGTCAAGGTGGCAGGTCGCATCATGCTCAACCGTGGCTCATTCATGGTGATCCAGGACATGACCGGTCGCATCCAGGTCTACGTCAACCGCAAGACCCTGTCCGAAGAAACCCTGGCCTCGGTGAAAACCTGGGACATGGGCGACATCATCGCAGCCGAAGGCACCCTGGCCCGTTCCGGCAAGGGCGACCTGTACGTCGAGATGACCAATGTACGCCTGCTGACCAAGTCCCTGCGCCCGCTGCCAGACAAGCACCACGGCCTGACCGACACCGAACAGCGCTATCGCCAGCGCTACGTTGACCTGATCGTCAATGAAGACGTGCGCCAGACCTTCCGCGTGCGCTCGCAAGTCATTGCCCACATCCGCAGTTTCCTGATGCAGCGTGACTTCCTGGAAGTGGAAACCCCGATGCTGCAGACCATCCCGGGTGGTGCCGCAGCCAAGCCGTTCGAAACCCACCACAACGCGCTGGACATGGAAATGTTCTTGCGCATTGCGCCTGAGCTGTACCTCAAGCGGCTTGTTGTTGGTGGCTTCGAGAAAGTATTCGAGATCAACCGAAACTTCCGTAACGAAGGTGTCTCGACCCGTCACAACCCTGAATTCACCATGTTGGAGTTCTACCAGGCCTACGCCGACTACGAAGACAACATGGACCTGACCGAAGAGCTGTTCCGCGAGCTGGCACAGCTGGTGCTGGGCAGCACAGACGTGCCGTACGGCGACAAGGTGTTCCACTTCGGCGAGCCATTCGTGCGTCTGTCGGTGTTCGACTCGATCCTCAAGTACAACCCCGAGCTGACCGCTGGCGACCTCAACGACA
This sequence comes from Pseudomonas fluorescens, assembly GCF_001902145.1. Lineage (GTDB taxonomy): Bacteria > Pseudomonadota > Gammaproteobacteria > Pseudomonadales > Pseudomonadaceae > Aquipseudomonas > Aquipseudomonas fluorescens_BV. The sequence continues at coordinate 171,843 of NZ_MRST01000019.1, read as the reverse complement.
TCGACAAGGCCCGTGCCATTGCCAAGAAAGCCGGCGCCAAGGTGCTGGGCTTCGAAGGCCTGGGCAAGCTGCAGGTGATGATTTTTGAAGAACTGGTGGAGCACAAGCTGGAACAGCCGCACTTCATTACCCAGTACCCGTTCGAAGTGTCGCCGCTGGCTCGTCGCAACGACGACAACCCGAACGTTACCGACCGTTTCGAGCTGTTCATCGGTGGCCGCGAAATCGCCAACGCCTATTCCGAGCTTAACGACGCGGAAGACCAGGCCGAGCGCTTCATGGCCCAGGTGGCCGACAAGGACGCCGGCGATGACGAAGCCATGCACTACGATGCCGACTTCGTACGTGCCCTGGAATACGGCATGCCGCCGACTGCCGGTGAAGGTATCGGTATCGACCGTCTGGTGATGTTGTTGACCAACTCGCCGTCGATCCGCGACGTGATCCTGTTCCCGCACATGCGGCCACAAGCGTAACCGTAGCGAAATCCGAAGCCGCCTTTTATAAGGCGGCTTTTTTATGTGGCCTGTACTAGTGTCAAGCAAACAGCGCCAGGTTTTGTTCTATTCAAGGATGTGTGTGGTGAACCGCGTAATGGCTCAAGAAGGTGCCGCCGGCATTGCTGCTGCCGTGGCTGAAAGCGTTCAGTACCAGGGCCGCAAGGCCAGTCGGCGGGGCAGCGAGCAACGCCGGCAAGACATTCTCGATGCGGCCATGCGTATCGTCGTGCGCGATGGCGTGCGGGCCGTACGTCACCGGGCAGTGGCGGCAGAGGCGGGGGTGCCGCTGTCGGCCACCACCTATTACTTCAAAGACATCGACGACCTGCTCACCGACACCTTCGCCCAATACGTGGAGCGCAGCGCCGCTTTCATGGGCAAGTTGTGGGTGCGCAACGAAGGCCTGTTGCGCGAGATGGTCGCCTATGGTGACGGCAGCCCGGAGTCGCGCTCGCAACTGGCCGATGATATCGCGCGCCTGACCGCCGATTATGTGCTGCGCCAACTGACTAACCGCCGCGAATACCTGATGGCCGAGCAGGCTTTTCGCCAGGAAGCCCTGCTCAACCCGCGCCTGGCCGAACTGGTACGCTCCCATCAACAGATCCTGTTGCAGGGCACCGGGCAGTTTTTCCAGGTATTGGGTTCCCGTGAGCCACAGCAGGATGCCAAGGTGTTGACGGCTATCATCAGTCGGATGGAATATCAGGGCCTGTTGGGCGGCGCAGAGCCTCTGACGGGTGACGAGATGCTTGAAATCCTCAAGCGTCACATGCACCTGGTATTGGCCTCGGCCTAGCCCTGTGCGCAATCTGCTTTGGGTGGGTGCAGGCAAGCCAGCTCCCACCTCTGATGGGCCTGCTGCTCAGATGTGAAGCCGTGCGCTACCTGCGCGTGGGCCAATAACGTTTAAAGAGGAAGCATCGGGTGGACGATTACCAGCAGACGATACGCACCTTGTCCGATCGCATTGTGCTGGCGCAAACACCGATCCGCGTCCTCGATGCGGTGAAATGGGACGAGAATATTCGCCAGGGATTTCTCAAGGCCAAGGGCAAGGCGATGCCTGCCGTAGACCGTGATTACTACCTGAACCGGCCGCTGTCGTTCGATTCCAGTGCGGTGAAGCTGGAATTCCAGAACATCGAGCGCGACATTACCCGTCGCCTTGGGCAATTCAGTCCGGTGGGGCAGATCATGCGGCGCATGTGCCGTGAATACCGCATGGTGGTGCGCATGCTTGAAGCGCGCGGCACCGAGGACTTCGGCCTGATTTCCCAAGAGCTTTACGGCGCCGCCTCCGATGCGTTCCACGCCGGCGACCCGACCCTGGCCGACCTTGGCCTGATGCTCTCCGACTACCTGAACAACATCGATGGCCGGGGTGACCTCAAGGACGAAGCCAAGACCCTCACCGCCAAGGACGCGGTCAGCCTGCTGCAAACGCGCCTGAACAAGGTGTTTGGCGAAGCCGAAGAGACCATCCGCGTGTTCGAGTCCGACGGCATCGTCGCCGATGCGGCGGCGGGCGCCGACTACATCAAGATCCGCGCCGATGCGATGTTCAACGACCGCGACGTGCGCGCCCTCGAAGTGCATGAAGGGTTGGTGCATGTGGGCACCACCCTCAACGGCCAGAACCAGCCGATCTGCACGTTTCTGTCCAAGGGCCCGCCGTCGTCTACCGTCACCCAGGAAGGCCTGGCGATCCTGATGGAAATCATCACGTTTGCCTCCTACCCCAGCCGCCTGCGCAAACTCACCAACCGGACTCGCGCCATCCATATGGTGGAGGAGGGCGCCGACTTCCTGCAGGTGTTCGAGTTCTTCCGCGAGCAAGGCTTTGAAATGGCCGAAAGCTATGGGAATGCCAGCCGGGTATTCCGTGGTTCGGTGCCCACCGGCCTGCCATTTACCAAGGATTTGTCCTACCTCAAGGGCTTTATCATGGTCTACAACTACATCCAGCTCGCTGTACGTAAAGGCAAGCTGGAACAAGTGCCGCTGCTGTTCTGCGGCAAGACCACCCTTGAAGACATGCGTACCCTGCGCCAGTTGGTCGACGAAGGCCTGGTGGTGCCGCCCAAGTACCTGCCGGAGCAGTTCCGTGACATGAACGCGCTGGCGGCCTGGATGTGCTTCTCCAACTTCCTCAACCACTTGAGCCTGGACCGGATCGAGGCGGATTACTCCAATATCCTCTGACCAGTGCAATCCTATTTGTAGGAGCGAGCTTGCTCGCGAAGAACTCTCGGGCGCCGCGTTTCTTCAGTATTACTGCGTTATCGTTGACGATCTTCGCGAGCAAGCTCGCTCCTACAGTGGGCGTCAATCACCATGAGGTTTCAACGGATGAGAATCCTCGGCATTGTATGCCTGCTACTCACATTGAACGGCTGCAGCTCCTTGCTGTTCTACCCCGAGCCCGGCCTACCCTTCACCCCGGAAAAAGCCCACCTGCAATACCGCGACATCACGCTCACCACCGCAGATGGCGTGAAACTGCACGCCTGGTGGCTGCCGGCCAAACCCGGTGTACCGCTCAAGGGCACAGTCCTGCATTTGCACGGCAACGGCGGCAACCTCGCCTGGCATCTGGGGGGCAGTTGGTGGTTGCCGGAGCAGGGTTATCAAGTGCTGTTGCTGGACTATCGCGGCTATGGGCTGTCGGAAGGCAAGCCGTCGTTGCCGGCGATCTATCAGGATATCGACGCCGCATTCGGCTGGATCGACAAGGCGCCTGAAACCCAGGGTCAACCGCTGATTATTCTCGGCCAAAGCCTGGGCGGTGCACTGGCGGTGCATTACCTCGCAGCCCACCCGGAGCGTCTAGCCCAACTAAAAGCCTTGGTACTGGATGGCGTGCCTGCCAGTTATCGTGATGTAGGACAATTCGCCCTGAGCACTTCCTGGTTAACCTGGCCGTTGCAGGTGCCGCTGTCGTGGCTGGTGCCCGACGCCGACAGTGCGATCAATGCCATGCCCCGGTTGACCGGTGTGCCCAAGCTGCTGTTCCACAGCCTGGATGACCCGATCGTGCCGGTGGCCAATGGCATCCGCCTGTATCAAGCGGCGCCACCGCCCAGGGTGTTGCAACTGACCCGTGGCGGTCATGTGCAGACCTTTGCCGACAAAACCTGGCAAACCGTCATGCTGCGTTATCTGGACGACCCGCTGCACTTCAACGGCTTGCGCCGCCTGGGCGAAATTCCGAATTACCCTATTCCTAAAGTTGACTCATCAGAGAGCCCGCAATGAGCGAAGAACGCAACATGATCCCGCTGATCCTCACCGGCATCGGAACCATCATCGGCACCGTTGGCTGCCTGTGGTACTACGGCTACCTGCACTTCGCCAAGCCGGAAGATGCGTTGCTGCTCAGCGATTTCACCATGCTCAAGACCATACCGGGCGAAGATTACAAAGTCTCCCTGACCCCTGCCGCGCAAGTGGCGCAGTGTGTTGACGGTGTGTTGGTGATGTTTGATACCGAGCAGAAAGGCTTGAGCGGCGTGCTGGTGAACAACAAGAAGCAGGCCGTGCGTTGTATAGGTCAAGAAACGCCGAAACTGGAGCAATAGGACAGGCAATGTGGGGAAAGCTGGAACCATTTTGAGTGAGTTACCACTGATTTGGGACCGAGCAGCAACGCTGATTCGGTTAACTCTTTAACTTGATTTGGAGTCACATATGTCTATAGGTGGAGTTGGTCCTTCCCAAGGTGGTTTTGGCGCTCAAGATGCAGGTCAACAATCCGGTGACGTGGGCAGCCTCAAGAAAGAGATTGAGGGTCTGAAGAAGCAAATAGGTCAGATGCAATCTCAAGGTGCCGGTGGTTCAGAGGGCGGCGGCGGTTCAGAAGGCGGCGGCGATTCGCAAGGCATTATGGATGAACTTAAAAAATTGCTGAAAGGACTCGAGGAAAAGCTTAAAGCTATGGAAGGCCAAGAGGGTCAAGGCGCTGGTGGCGAAGGGAGTAAGCCTGGTGGCGAGGATGGAACAAAGATTTCCATTGATTTCCAGCAGTAACATGAACAACGGGAACCGTCTTGCGTCAGAAGCCACAAAAAGCGTCATGACTCATAAAGATTGGGGCCGAGACAGTGGCGATTACTATTGCTGCGATACGCAACATGTTGAACATGGCGAGAGGGCATGAAGAACTGGAGCGCAAAGTTGCCCAGACGCATGAGCTTAGCCAGCTGATGGACAAGCTGTCGAGCGCGAAGATAGAAATGCCGCTCGAAGATACACATCGTCCAGTCGGGTTCGACGAACCCAAAAAAAACCCACCGTAAGGTGGGTTTTTTATGCAGCATCAATCAGTTAGCAACGGAAGACCGTGGCTTGACTGGCTGGTTGTCGTTGGAGATGGTCACTTCCACGCGACGGTTCATGGCACGGCCGGAGACACTGCCGTTATCGGCAACCGGGTATTCCTTGCCATAACCCTGGGTCACGATACGCGAGATATCCACGCCTTGTTGAGCCAGTGCACGCTGAACAGAAGCGGCACGACGCTCAGACAGGCTCTGGTTGTACGAGTCGGAACCGGTGCTGTCGGTGTAGCCTTCGACGATCACTTTACGGTCTGGGTTATCGCGCAGGAACTGAGCCAGCTTGGTGATGTTCACCAGGCCGCTGGATTTCAGGTCGGACTTGTTGGTGGCGAACAGCACGTCACCGAAAGTCACCAGGGTGCCTCGATCGGTTTGCTTGGCGTTCAAGCTGTTTTGCAGTTGCTTGATTTGCGCATCACGGGCGTCCAGCAGGGCGCGGGCACGTTCGTCACCGGCGTTTTTCAGCTTGGCTTCGGATTCGCGCAGGACGATGGTGTCCTTGGCTACTTCAACGCGCTGGTTGGTCAGGTAGGCCAGTTGGTCGACTTTCTTCTCGTCTTCGTTGTCGCGATAGGCCTTGTCAGCCTTGTCCAGCCATTCGCTGGCATCTTTGGTTTCAAGCGCCGCCAACTTGGTGGCTTGCGGGTTGGTTTGCAGGGCCGAGAAATTGGTCCGCGCATTTTCCAGGTTCGCGTTAGGCGGGGTGGAGCAGGCCGCCAAGGCAACGCTCATCGCGAGCAGGGCAGGGATCATCAATTGTTTACGCATAGTCGTGTCGTCCTTTCAATTCGATATCAGGTGCGATGCAGTCAAGGGGCTGCGGCTTACTTCTGCATGATTGCAGCTGGGCGCATGCCTTCCTTACGCAGCTCTTCAACAGCCTTCTGGGAATCCTTCACAGCCTGTTGAGCCTTAGCAGCCTGGGCCTTGCGCTCGGCGACGCGGGCATCCCACTCGGCTTGTTCAGCCAATTGGCGAGCCTTGTCGTAGTTCTTGTCGTGCATGGCAATCTCAGCTTCTTTGAGCTTGTCCTGGGCCGACTTCATTTCCACCGCCGCATACTCGGTACCGCCCGCGCTGACTGCGCTGTTGACGGCCGATTGGGTCACGGCGTACTGCTCGGTTGGAGGGTTGCCGGCGCAGCCCGCCAGAACGAAGCTGGTGCCGATTGCCAGCGCGGCCAATTTGAGCCCGCGCAGGTGGTTAAACGAGGATTTGGCAGTGCTGGTGTTCATCGTCTTCAACTCCATTGGATAACTCCTGAAAAACATCAAAATCCATCGGGGCGTATCGATTTCGGGCCCGTCGGTAAAGCACATGGCGTCCGTTCAAACGACCGTTCCACACGTGATGGCTACTGGCTGTGACCGGAGGCTTTTTTCAAAAGTTCAGCGGATATGGCGATTTGCCTAAAAAAATATCTGACTGACTGGTCAGTGTTTGAAAAATGGAACTTTCGCGGCGTGCGGCGGTACCTCCGGGCCCGTAAAAGGCCCGGAATACGCTGGTTTAATTGACGTCAATAAAAGTTTATCAGTGCTTTTGTTCGTCAGTGCCGGCCGACAAATCATGTAAGTGGCGACGGGACAAAGTGAGAAAGCGTGGCGTGGGGCCGACGTCTTCATACAGCGGGTCACCCTCTTCATCGGTGGCGATCACCTGCTGGCCCTGGATGTAGGGAAAGCTGGCTTCCAGCTCTTCAAGGGCGGCGCCGATCAGCTCGCCGAGCAGTTCTTCGACGTGGCGCTTGGGGTACATCTCGGCAATGGCCGCCAGCCGGGCAGCGGCTTCTACATCCAGGTGAATTGCGTACTCAGTCTTTGTCAAACGACCCTTGGCGGTTTCTTCCCAATGCTGGGCCAGTTCTCGAATTTTCATGGCTACCTCAATAAAGCCTGCGATGGCAGGCGGTGATGAGTGACCAGCCGCCTGCGTGGATGACGCGGCGACTCACCGTTGAGACTAGCTGCAAGCGCCAAGGTTTAAAGTCGTTTGCGTTCGGCCTTGTCAGAACCCGACGTCGGCGGCACTCTGAACCCCCTGCGCGTCCCGGATTTCTGGCTGGAGATTGGCTGATGAGTGATATCGATGCACGCTTGCGTGAGGATGTTCACCTGCTGGGTGAGCTGTTGGGCAACACCATTCAAGAGCAGTACGGCGAGGCTTTCCTCGAAAAGATCGAGCAGATCCGCAGAGGCGCCAAGGCCGACCGTCGCGGAGCCGTTTCAGAGAAAGCCGCTGGCGATGAGTTGAGCGCCAGCCTCAACCAGTTGCAGGAGGACGAGTTGCTGCCAGTGGCCCGAGCCTTCAACCAGTTCCTCAACCTGGCCAACATTGCCGAACAATATCAGTTGATTCATCGGCGCGATGAGTCGCAACCGGCGCCGTTCGAATCCCGGGTCTTGCCGGAGTTGCTGGCCCGCCTGCAAAGCGAAGGGCACAGCAATGAATCCCTGGCCCGGCAGTTGGCGCGGCTGGACATCGAGCTGGTGCTCACCGCCCACCCCACCGAAGTGGCCCGCCGCACGCTGATCCAGAAATACGATGCCATTGCCGCGCAACTGGCCTTGCAGGATCACCGTGACCTCACCCCCGCCGAGCGCGAGCAGATCCGCGAGCGCTTGCAACGCTTGATCGCCGAAGCCTGGCACACCGAAGAAATCCGGCGCGTGCGCCCCACGCCGGTGGACGAAGCCAAATGGGGCTTTGCGGTGATCGAGCATTCGCTGTGGCACGCCATCCCCAATTACCTGCGCAAGGCCGACCAGGCTCTGCACGCCGCCACCGGCTTGCGCCTGCCCCTGGAGGCGGCGCCGATTCGCTTTGCTTCGTGGATGGGTGGCGACCGTGACGGCAACCCGAACGTCACCGCGCCGGTCACCCGCGAAGTGCTGTTGCTGGCGCGTTGGATGGCGGCGGATTTGTATCTGCGTGACATTGATCAACTGGCCTCCGAGCTGTCGATGCAACAGGCCAGCCCGGCGTTGCAAGCCAAAGTCGGCGACAGCGTCGAACCCTATCGTGCCTTGCTCAAACAACTGCGTGAACGCCTGCGCGCCACGCGCCAGTGGGCCCACACCTCGTTGACCAGCGCCACCCCGGCGCCGGCCGAGGTGTTGCAGAACAATCGCGACCTGCTGGACCCGCTGGAGTTGTGCTACGAGTCCCTGCACGAATGTGGCATGGGCGTGATCGCCGATGGCCCGCTACTCGACTGCCTGCGCCGGGCCGTGACGTTCGGCCTGTTCCTGGTGCGCCTGGATGTGCGCCAGGACTCCAGCCGTCACTCGGCGGCCATGACCGAAATCACCGATTACCTGGGCCTGGGGCGTTATGAGGACTGGGATGAGGATGCGCGCATCAGCTTCCTGACCCAGGAACTGACCAATCGGCGGCCCTTGCTGCCGGGGTACTTCAAACCCTCGGCGGACACTGCCGAGGTGCTCAATACCTGCAAGGAAATCGCCGCCGCACCAGCCGCATCATTAGGTTCGTATGTCATCTCCATGGCCGGCGCCGCGTCGGATGTGCTGGCGGTGCAACTGCTGTTGAAGGAATCCGGCGTACAGCGGCCAATGCGCGTAGTGCCATTGTTCGAGACCCTGGCCGACCTGGACAACGCCGGGCCGGTGATGGAGCGCCTGCTGCAACTGCCGGGTTACCGCGCGCGCTTGCAGGGCCCGCAGGAAGTGATGATTGGCTACTCGGACTCGGCCAAGGACGCCGGCACCACGGCCGCCGCCTGGGCACAGTACCGCGCCCAGGAGCGCCTGGTGGATATCTGCCGCGAGCAACAGGTGGAGCTGTTGTTGTTCCACGGTCGTGGCGGCACCGTTGGTCGTGGCGGTGGCCCGGCGCACGCTGCCATCCTGTCGCAGCCACCGGGCTCGGTGGCGGGGCGTTTCCGCACCACTGAGCAGGGTGAGATGATTCGCTTCAAATTCGGTCTGCCGGATATCGCTGAGCAGAACCTCAATCTCTACCTGGCCGCGGTACTGGAAGCGACCCTGTTGCCGCCGCCGCCTCCCGAGCCTGCCTGGCGTCATCTGATGGACGAGTTGGCGGCAGACGGTGTCAGCGCATACCGTGCCGTGGTGCGGGAAAATCCGCAGTTCGTCGAGTACTTTCGTCAGTCCACGCCGGAGCAAGAGCTGGGCCGTTTGCCCCTGGGCAGCCGCCCGGCCAAGCGCCGTGCGGGCGGGATTGAAAGCTTGCGCGCCATCCCATGGATCTTTGGCTGGACCCAGACGCGCCTGATGCTGCCCGCCTGGCTCGGCTGGGAAGCGGCACTGAGCAAGGCGCTGGAACGTGGTGAAGGTGAATTGCTGGGGCAGATGCGCGAGCAGTGGCCGTTCTTTCGCACGCGCATCGACATGCTGGAAATGGTCTTGGCCAAGGCCGATGCCGATATCGCCCGTCTTTACGATGAGCGCCTGGTGCAGCCGGACCTGCTGGCATTGGGTGCGCACTTACGCGACCTATTGTCGCAGGCGTGTGACGTGGTGCTTGGCCTGACCGGCCAGTCGCAGCTGCTGGCCCATAGCCCCGACACTCTTGAGTTCATCCGCCTGCGCAACACCTACCTCGACCCCTTGCACCTGTTACAGGCCGAGTTGCTGGCACGTTCGCGCCAGCAGGAGGCTGCCCAAGACAGCCCTCTGGAACAGGCGCTGCTGGTGTCCGTGGCCGGTATCGCGGCCGGTTTGCGCAACACCGGCTGAGGTTTTTTGCGTGTACTCAACGGCTTGCGTATAAGCCGCGACGACCGCCCGGAAACGGGCGGCCGTTGTTTGAGGGGGTGGGTTGCGCTCAGGCACACCCTGGCGCTGACGCATGTGCGGCGCGGGTTTCTCCTACTTTTGGCGGCTTGTATGGTGAGGGCCCGCTGTGTATCTTGATCAGCCTTTGGCCGTTTGATCGGCCTAGAACCACATTTTTACGAGATTGGCCCCACGCGGCGAATCCGAGCGTCATCTCTATAAAAAATTGAGGAGCACATCGATGCGCGTCATTCTGCTGGGAGCTCCCGGGGCCGGTAAAGGTACTCAGGCAAAGTTCATCACTGAAAAATTCGGCATTCCACAAATCTCCACCGGCGACATGCTGCGTGCGGCCGTCAAGGCTGGCACCGAGCTGGGCCTGATCGCCAAGAGCGTGATGGACAGCGGCGGCCTGGTCTCCGATGACCTGATCATCAACCTGGTCAAGGAACGCATCAGCCAGGAAGACTGCAAGAACGGTTTCCTGTTCGACGGCTTCCCACGCACCATTCCCCAGGCTGAAGCCTTGGTGAAGGCGGGCGTGGAGTTGGACGCCGTGGTCGAAATCGCGGTTGAAGACGAAGAGATCGTCCAGCGTATCGCTGGCCGTCGCGTTCACGAAGGCTCGGGCCGTGTGTACCACATCGTCTACAACCCGCCGAAAGTGGAAGGCAAGGACGATGTCACCGGCGAAGACCTGGTGCAGCGTAAAGACGACACCGAAGAAACCGTGCGTCATCGCCTGTCGGTCTACCATTCCCAGACCAAGCCCCTGGTGGACTTCTACCAGAAGCTGTCCGCAGCCCAGGGCAAGCCGAAATACAGCCACATCCCAGGTGTGGGCTCGGTAGAGGCCATCACCGCCAAGGTGCTGCAAGCACTGAGCTGATCCTTTGATCGGCGGCACAGACATCGGCCCGCTTGCGGGTCGTTGTTGTTTATACTGGCGCACTTTTTTCCGACTTGGACACCCACACCGATGAGCACCCTGCTGGCCCTGGACACCGCGACTGAAGCTTGCTCCGTTGCCTTGCTGCACGATGGCAAGGTCACGAGCCACTACGAGGTGATCCCGCGCCTGCACGCGCAGAAATTGTTGCCGATGATCAAGCAATTGCTTGAAGACGCCGGGACCACCCTAGCGGCGGTGGATGCCATCGCGTTCGGCCGTGGCCCCGGTGCATTCACTGGCGTGCGCATTGCCATTGGCGTGGTGCAGGGCCTGGCCTTTGCGCTGGAGCGCCCGGTGCTGCCGGTGTCCAACCTGGCGGTACTGGCCCAGCGCGCGTTGCGTGAGCACGGGGCGTCGCAAGTGGCAGCGGCGATTGATGCGCGCATGGATGAAGTTTACTGGGGTTGCTACCGTGAGACCGCAGGCGAAATGCGCCTGGTCGGTGCGGAAGCGGTGCTGGCCCCCGAAGCGGCGCAGTTGCCCGCTGACGCCAGCGGCGATTGGTTCGGTGCCGGAACGGGTTGGGGTTATGGCGAACGCATCAAGGTGACCTGTGCCGAGCAGGACGCGGCGATGTTGCCCCACGCCGAAGACCTGCTGGCGTTGGCACGTTTCGCATTCGAGCGCGGCGAGGCGATTGCGGCGGACCAGGCAGCACCGGTGTACCTGCGCGATAAAGTCGCACAGACCAAGGCCGAACGCGGGATTATTTGACGCCAAAAATGTGGGCGTTACGCGGCAAATTTCGCCAATCGTCAGAATTTGCCTGGGTTTTTAAACCTTTTACAAATTATGTGTTCTAGTTATCACCAGAGCATTTGCGCGCCATGGAAAGCGCCGCTAAATTGCCATCATTGATACCGAGTCTGCATGTATGCGTATAGACGGTTTTTCCTCACAGTCCTACCCCCTCAAGCGTAAGCCGCGCAAGGCGAGCGTGACGGTAGACGAGTCCGTCGAGGATTCACCGGACTTCATCGAAGTACACACCGACACGCCTTCCAAAGCTCAAGGCGCCTCGAGCGCACGCATCAGCGGCGTTCCTGCCCGTCAGCAAGACATGGTCTTTCCCCGTTCCATGAGCAAAAGCGTTGCCACCGCCTTGGCCAGCTACCTGACCACCGCCGGCTTTGTCGAATGGGATATGGAAGTGCTGGGTCTCGATATCCATATCTGATGCGTTTGCCTTATTACATCGGCTGCCCGTCCTGGAGTGAAAACGCCTGGCGCGAGTACCTGTATCCCGTTGAGGCACGTTCCAGCGATTACCTCGGGCTCTATTCCCAGGTCTTCAACGCCGTTGAGGGCAATACGACTTTTTACGCTCGCCCCTCGGCCGCCACTGTGCAGCGCTGGGCCGAAATCATGCCTGATGATTTTCGCTTCACCGCCAAATTTCCCGGCGATATCAGCCATGCTGGCGATTTGCGTGAACAGTTGCCGGCGGCAGAAAGTTTTGTCGGCCTGATGAGCCCTTTGGGTGAGCGCGTTTCACCGCTGTGGCTGCAGCTCTCGAAGAGCTTTACGCCGCCACGCCTGGCGGAGTTGGCTGGATTTCTCGATGGCATTGATCGGCCGCTGGCCGTGGAGGTGCGTCATGAACAGTTCTTCGCCAAGGGTGATGCTGAGCGCATGCTCAACCGCCTGTTGCGCGATCGCGGTGTCGAGCGCATCTGCCTCGATCCACGTGCCCTGTTCAGTTGTACCTCTACCTCGGAAGCGGTGCTGCATGCCCAGTCCAAAAAGCCCCGGGTGCCACCGCGCCCAGCGGCCCTGACGCAGTTTCCCCAGGTGCGCTTCATCGGGCATCCGGACCTTGAGGCCAATGACCCGTTCCTGATTCCATGGGTAGAAAAGATCGCCAGTTGGATCGAAGAGGGCCGCACGCCCTATATGTTCCTGCACACGTCGGACAACCGTCTCGCGGCACAGCTGGCGCTGCGCTTCCACGCCAAGCTGATGGTGCGTCTGCCAGGGCTACCGCCGCTGCCTGCCTTGCATCGAGAACCCGTGGCGGAGCAGCTCGGGCTACTTTGAGGGTTGAGCCGTGGGTGTGGTCAAGACGTTGAGTGTGTTGCTGGTGCTGGTGGGCGCATTTGCGCTGGCTGTCTGGCGGGGTTGGGTGTCGATGCCGGCTGAGTGGAACCCCTGGGCGCCCTTGGATGTGCGGGCCAGCCCCAACCTGTTGACGCGCTACAAGCTCAGTCGTTTGCAGGACGATCCGGCGCTGTGTGACCAGGTGTTGAACACCTCTGGTCTGCGCGTGAGCCGCCAGGCCGATACACCGGCTGATGCGGCGTGCCCCTTGCGCAATGTCCTGCGTGTGCAGGGCGCTGACGTGGCCTTGAGCAGCAGCTTTCTCGCCAGCTGCCCGCTGGCGGTGGCGTTCGCGTTGTTCGAGCGCCACAGCCTGCAACCGGCGGCCCAGGCCGTGTTCGGCCAGGCGGTGAGTCGCGTCGACCATTTGGGCAGTTTTGCCTGCCGTAATATCTACAATCGCGCCGACGGTCGACTCAGCCAGCATGCATCGGCCAATGCCCTGGATATCGCTGGTTTTCGCCTGGCGGATGGACGCAGCATCAGCGTGCTCAAGGATTGGCCGGGGCAGGGTGACAGCGCGCGTTTCCTGCGTTTGGTACGTGATGGCGCTTGTGAGGATTTCAACGTGGTGCTGAGCCCGGACTACAACGCAGCCCATCGCAACCATTTCCATCTGGACATGGGGCGTTGGTGGGTGTGTCGCTAAGGCTTAGGCGGCCAGGCGCAGGTTGTGGGTCACCAGCGGGCGCGCCCAGTAGTAGTCGAAATCCAGCGCCTTTTGCTGCGCCAGCAGCTCTTCTTCAGGGTACGGCGTGGCGGCCGGTGGCAGCAGGTCCAGCTCGAATTCGGCAATCGGCAGGTGCAGTGGGCGTGGCGTTGGCGCCGGGCCCGGCTCGGGCAACGGTTGGCCGGCATTCAGCACGATGGGGCGCACCCACTCGCTCTCAAAGTCCTGTTGGCGTTGCTGGGCGACTATTTCTTCTTCCGGGAGCGGCGTCGCGGCCGGTGGCAGCAGCTCGGTTTCGAACTCGGCAATCGGCAGGAACAACGGCGCAGGCGGCACGATCTCGGTGTCTTTCACATCGCACTCGCGCTGGGTGAGGATCTGCGCCAGCAGGTCGGCGCCTTCGCGGGGTTCAACCGCCGGGTCTGCTGGGGCAGTTGCCTTGGCGGCGAGCGCGTCAGGCGTTTCACCGAGTTGCTCGGCCAACGCACGGGCGAAGAAGTCCTGCCACACATGACTCACCCCGGCCAGCGCTTGGGTGTTGCGCAGGCCGTAATGGTTGTGGGTCGGCAGTACACCGATGGAAAGGGGAAGAATGTCTGACATTTTTCTCGGTCGACGCTCAGCTCTGGCAAAATACCTGACTGTGATTTTTATCGGCCGTTGTTTGCCGATCCTTAATATTTTTGAGCGTGGCGATTGATGAACGAACAACCAGCGGCCAGCCGCATCCAGGTCCAAGCCTTGGCTGACAGCTTCCAGCCCCGCGCTGAACAGTGGGCTTCGCTGCTGGGGTTGCCCCTGCAGGTGGCGGATGCGGATTTTTCCCTGCAAGTGGGGGAGCACGGCTTGCAGTTGCAACAGCTTGGGCCTGATGCGCCAGGGCCGGTGCGGGTCGACTTTGTCGAAGGCGGCGCGGCGCATCGGCGGTTGTATGGCGGCGGCAGCGGGCAGATGATCGCCAAGGCGGTGGGCATCGCCCAGGGCGTGCGCCCGCGGGTGCTGGATGCCACGGCTGGCTTGGGCAAGGACGCGTTCGTGCTGGCCAGCCTCGGGTGTGAGATGAGCCTGATCGAGCGCCAGCCGTTGATCGGCGCCTTACTCGAAGATGGCCTGGCCCGCGCTGCCGAGGATTTTGACGTGGCGCCGATTGTGGCGCGCATGAAGCTGCTCAAGGGCAACTCCATCGACGTGATGCTCAATTGGCAGGGCGAGCCGCCCCAGGTGATCTACCTGGACCCGATGTTTCCGCATCGTGAGAAAACCGCGCTGGTGAAGAAGGAAATGCGCCTGTTCCGGCCGCTGGTGGGCGATGACCCGGATGCACCGGCGTTGCTTGCGGCCGCCCTGGCCCTGGCCAGCCATCGGGTGGTGGTCAAGCGGCCGCGCAAGGCACCCTGTATTGAGGGGCCGAAGCCGAGCCATGCGTTGGATGGCAAGTCCAGCCGCTACGATATTTATCCAAAGAAAGCGCTCAAGCCATAAGCTGCAAACAGCAGCACTTATCTCGCTGAGGCGGCGAGATCCAACTGTGGGAGCTGGCTTGCCTGCGATGGCGGCCTCACAACCGACACCTATCTCCCTGGCGCCCCGCGATCCAATTGTGGGAGCGGGCTTGCTCGCGAAGGCGGCCTGACAGTCAATACAGTTGGATTGTGTACATATCCATTCCTGCGGTAACGGCCACCTAGGGTTCCGCCCTGACGGCGGCTCACTTTTGAAAAGCGCAAAAGTAAGCAAAACGCTCTTGCCCCACCACTCGGCACCTCGCTTTGGCTCGGTGTGCCCGTAATCCGCCAGTGATTTGGGGGGCCGCCGCCACGCGCCATCCATGGCGCGGGGCGGCTAAACCGGCATCCCTGCCGGTTTACCCCCCAAATCACTGTCGAATTCCGGCCAGCGTGGTTTAACGGGGCGCCTAAGATCAAAAGCAGAGCAAGAGCAAGAGCAAGAGCAAGAGCAAGAGCAAGAGCAAGAGCAACAGCGACTCGCTTCGCATCGTGGTTACCTTCGGTTGTTGCAACCTACGTAGTTGTTTCTAGACCCGGACCGCGATAGGCCCGCATAAACAACTTCACCACGTCCTGCACATGCTCTTCGGCCTCTTGCGCACTCAATTGCCCGCCACACCCGTACAACAAACGAAAGTTCGCCGTACCCTTGAGCAGGCAAAAGAAGTGCTCCGCGGCTTTGAACGGTGTGTCGATGCTCAGGGCGCCGCCCTGGTGAATCTTGCCGAGCAGGCGTTCCATGCCTTGCAGCATGCGCATGGGGCCGGCGTTGAAGAATATCTGGGAGAGTTTCACGTCCTGATTGCCGGTGGTCATCATCAGGCGATGCAGGTTTACCGACTCCTCGCTGTTGATCAGTCGATGAAAGCCGCGTGCGATGTTGAGCAGCACCGTCTCGACGGGCATGCCTTCGGGAAGCTCGAAGTACATCACCGGTAATTGCTCTTCGCATTTGGCCACCACCGCCGCAGTGAACAGCGTCTCCTTGTCGGTGAAGTGACTGTAGACCGTGAGCTTCGATACGCCGGCCGCCAGGGCAACGGCGTCCATGCTGGTGTTCGCATAACCCTTGTCCAGGAACAGCGATTTCGCCGATTCGAGGATTGCCTGGCGTTTTGCCATGTCCTTGGGACGCCCTGGGCTTGCGGTGTTCAGAGGATTGTCGGACATTTTCACCTTTAATACTGGACTGGTGAGTTTGGTATTAATAACATACCGGCCAGTATAATTATTCCAAGCTCTATTTGCGAAAGGTCCTTCAGCATGCGCAGCGCTTTCCTGCCCCTTGCTTTGCCTGTCAGCCTGGTCTTCCTGCTGGCCGCTTGCGGCCATGAAGAAGCGACCCAGGCCACCGTACGTCCGGCCATGGTGGTGCAACCGCAGCCTTCGGCACAGGCGATGGACAGCTACCCCGGTGAGGTGCGTGCCCGTTATGAGCCGGACCTGGCCTTTCGCATCGGCGGCAAAGTCAGCAAGCGCCTGGTGGAGGAGGGCGAGCGAGTCAAGGCCAACCAGCCGCTGGCCGAACTCGACCCCCAGGACGTGCGCCTGCAACTGGAAGCGACCCGCGCCCAAGTGGCCGCCGCGGAGGCCAATCTCAGCCTGGTGCGTGCGGAACGAGACCGCTACAAGACCTTGATGGACCGGCAGATGGTCAGTCGGTCGCAGTACGACAATTCCGAAAACCTCTACCGAGCCGGTGAAGCACGCCTTAAGCAGATCAAGGCCGAGTTCGATGTGTCGAGCAACCAGGCCGGCTACGCCGTGCTGCGTGCGCCTCAGGACGGTGTGGTCGCCAAGCGTGCCGTCGAAGTGGGGCAAGTGGTTTCCGCTGGCCAGACCGTGTTCACCCTGGCCACCGATGGCGAGCGTGAAGTGTTGATCAGCTTGCCCGAACAGGGCTTTGGCCGCTTCAAGATCGGCCAGCCAGTGTCGGTGGAGTTATGGAGCCAGCCAGAGCAACGTTTTGCCGGGCGCATTCGTGAGCTGTCCCCCGCCGCCGACCCCAAATCCCGCACCTTCGCCGCGCGCGTGGCCTTCACCGGCGGCAAAGTGCCCGCCGAACTGGGCCAAAGTGCGCGGGTTTTCATCCAGGCCGACGGGGTCATTGCGCTGTCGGTACCCTTGTCTGCCCTGAGTGCCGAAAACGGCGCGTCCTACGTCTGGCGCGTACAACCGGACAACACCCTTGAACGCACCCCCGTGCGCATTGGCGCCTTTGGCGAAAACACCGTACCGATACTGGAAGGATTGGCCGCCACCGATTGGGTGGTTGCCGCAGGCGTGCATGTGCTCCATGAGGGGCAACCGGTGCGCCCGGTGGATCGCTCCAACCGTGTAGTGAATCTGGCGGCCAAGGAGTAGTCCCCATGGGTTTCAATCTTTCCGAATGGGCGTTGCGTAATCGCCAGATCGTACTGTTCCTGATGATCCTGCTGGCCGTGGTTGGCACCTTGTCCTACACCAAGCTGGGGCAAAGCGAAGACCCGCCCTTTACCTTCAAGGCCATGGTGATCAAGACCAACTGGCCTGGGGCCACGGCCCAGGAGGTATCGCGCCAGGTCACCGAGCGAATCGAGAAAAAACTCATGGAGACCGGTGAGTACGAACGCATCGTGTCGTTCTCCCGCCCCGGTGAATCCCAGGTCACCTTTATTGCCCGTGACTCGATGCGTTCGGCGCAGATTCCTGAGCTTTGGTACCAGGTGCGCAAGAAAATCAGCGACATCCGCCACACCTTGCCGCCGGATATCCAGGGGCCGTTTTTCAACGACGAGTTCGGCACTACCTTCGGCAATATCTACGCCCTGACCGGCGATGGCTTTGACTATGCCGTGCTCAAGGACTACGCCGACCGCATCCAGATCCAGCTGCAACGCGTCCCGGATGTGGGCAAGGTCGAGCTGCTCGGCCTACAGGACGAGAAGATCTGGATCGAGCTGTCCAACCTCAAGCTTGCCACCCTCGGCTTGCCTTTGGCCGCGGTACAGCAGGCGTTGCAGGAACAAAATGCGGTGTCCACCGCCGGCTTCTTTGAAACCCCCACCGAGCGCGTGCAACTGCGCGTGTCTGGCAACTTCAAGACGGTGGAAGAGATCCGCAACTTTCCGATACGCGTGGGGGATCGCACCTTCCGCATCGGTGACGTGGCTGACATCCATCGAGGCTTCAACGACCCACCGGCACCGCGCATGCGCTACATGGGCGCAGATGCCATCGGCCTGGCCGTGGCCATGCGCGACGGTGGCGACATCCTCGTCCTGGGCAAGGCCCTTGAAGCGCAATTCGCACGCCTGCAAAAGAACCTTCCGGCAGGGATGGAGCTGCGCAAAGTGTCGGACCAACCGGCAGCCGTGAAGACCAGCGTCGGCGAGTTCGTCCAGGTACTGGCTGAAGCGTTGGCGATTGTTTTGCTGGTGAGCTTTTTCTCCCTCGGCGTGCGCACCGGCATGGTCGTTGCCCTGGCGATTCCGCTGGTACTGGCGATGACCTTTGCCACCATGTATTACCTGGGCATCGGCCTGCACAAGATTTCCCTTGGCGCCTTGGTCCTGGCCCTGGGCTTGCTGGTAGATGACGCGATCATCGCCGTGGAAATGATGGCGATCAAAATGGAACAGGGCTACGACCGGCTCAAGGCTGCGAGTTTCGCCTGGACCAGCACCGCGTTCCCTATGCTCACCGGCACCCTGATCACGGCGGCGGGCTTCTTGCCGATTGCCACCGCGCAATCGAGCACCGGGGAATACACCCGCTCGATCTTCCAGGTGGTGACCATCGCACTGCTGGCCTCCTGGGTGGCGGCCGTGGTGTTTGTGCCGTACCTGGGAGAAAAGCTCCTGCCCGACCTAGCGAAGATCCACGCCGCCAAACACGGTACCGACGGCCCGGACCCTTACGGCACACCCTTCTACCAGCGTGTAAGACGTCTGGTGGAGTGGTGCGTGCAGCGGCGTAAAACCGTGATCGTGCTGACCTTGCTGCTGTTTATCGGCTCGGTTGCACTGTTCCGCTTCGTGCCGCAACAGTTCTTCCCGGCTTCCGGTCGCCTGGAGTTGATGGTCGACCTGAAACTGGCCGAGGGCGCTTCCCTGAGCAACACCGCCGAACAGGTCAAACGCCTGGAGACGTTGCTCAAGGAACATGCTGGCATCAACAACTATGTCGCCTACGCGGGCACCGGTTCGCCGCGGTTTTACCTGCCACTGGACCAGCAATTGCCCGCTGCCAGCTTCGCCCAGTTTGTGGTGCTGGCTAACACCATCGAGGAGCGAGAAAGCCTGCGAACCTGGCTGATCGAAACCCTCAACGAGCAATTCCCCGACCTGCGCTCGCGTGTCACGCGGCTGGAGAACGGCCCGCCCGTAGGCTACCCGGTGCAGTTTCGCGTGACCGGCGAGCACATCGAAGAGGTGCGAGCGCTGGCGCGCAAAGTGGCGGCCAAGGTTCGCGAAAATACGCATGTGGTCAATGTGCACTTGGACTGGGAAGAACCGAGCAAAATCGTGTACCTGAATATCGACCAGGACCGTGCCCGCGCCCTGGGTGTGAGCACTGCCGACCTGTCCAAATTCCTGCAGAGTTCCCTGACCGGCTCCAGCGTCAGCCAGTACCGTGAGGACAACGAATTGATCGAGATCCTCCTGCGCGGCACCGTGCATGAGCGTAGCGAACTGTCGCGCCTGCCGAGCCTTGCCGTGCCCACCGACAATGGTAAAAGCGTGGCGCTGTCGCAAATTGCCACCCTCGAATATGGATTCGAAGAGGGCATCATCTGGCATCGCAACCGCTTGCCCACGGTGACTGTGCGGGCCGATATCTATGGCAAGGAACAGCCGGCGACCCTCGTGCAGCAGATCTTGCCGACGCTCGCCGATGTGCGTGCCGAACTGCCGGACGGTTATCTGCTGGAAGTGGGCGGCACGGTTGAAGATTCAGCGCGTGGTCAAAACTCGGTGAAGGCCGGCGTGCCGCTGTTTATCGTGGTGGTGCTGACTTTGCTGATGCTGCAACTGCGCAGCTTTTCGCGCACGGCGATGGTCTTTCTCACCGCGCCGTTGGGGCTGATCGGCGTGACCCTGTTCCTGCTGGTATTCCACCAACCCTTCGGCTTCGTCGCCATGCTTGGCACCATCGCGCTGTCGGGAATGATCATGCGTAACTCGGTGATTTTGGTGGACCAGATCGAGCAAGACATCAAGGCCGGCCTGGCACCTTGGCAGGCGATTATCGAAGCTACGGTCCGACGCTTTCGCCCGATTGTTCTGACGGCACTGGCGGCGGTGCTGGCGATGATTCCGCTGTCGCGCAGTGTGTTCTTCGGGCCGATGGCCGTGGCGATCATGGGGGGGTTGATCGTGGCTACGGCGCTGACCTTGCTCTTTCTCCCTGCGCTTTATGCTGCGTGGTTTCGCGTCAAAAAGGACGCTGGATAATCAGGCTGTCATCTCGGTTGTCGGGGCGTGGATAGTACGCGCCCTTCTCCGTTGGCATGCGGCAGAATGAGCAATCTTCC
This sequence comes from Pseudomonas fluorescens, assembly GCF_001902145.1. GTDB lineage: Bacteria > Pseudomonadota > Gammaproteobacteria > Pseudomonadales > Pseudomonadaceae > Aquipseudomonas > Aquipseudomonas fluorescens_BV. Next base: position 151,501 of record NZ_MRST01000019.1, on the reverse strand, counting down.
TATGTGAGAGATAGGAAGCTCACTACACGGGGCTAGGAACCTTTCCTTATTGATTGCCACTCAATGTTACCTGGTTGGCAGGTACCTACTGCTCTTGCTCGTCGGCAGAAACAGTAGTGATTGGAATGAATTGAAGGAGTTCGCCATGTGTATAGCTAGTTTGAAGGCTTTTCTGCGTCCGCCCTGCAGGCCAAAACCTCCTGAAAAGTGTAAACCCAAGCCTCCTGAGCGTTGTAAGCCCAAGCGCCCTGGGTATTGCAAACCCAAGCCGCTTGAGAGTTTCAGACCCAAGCCTCCTGAGGAATGCAAACCCAAACCCCCTGAGGAGTGCAAACCCAAACCCCCTGAGTATTGCAAACCCAAGCCCCCTGAGTATTGCGAACCCAAGCCTCCTGAGGATTGCGAACCCAACCCCCCTGAGTATTGCGAACCCAAGCCTCCTGAGGATTGCGAACCCAACCCCCCTGAGTATTACAAGCCCAAGCCTCCTGAGTATTGCAATCCCGAGCCCCCTCCGAAGTGTTGCTACATGAAAACCGTTGAGCTGAAGATTGTCATGAGATCTGCCATAAATTACTGATTTTTAAGCTATTTATACGCAAGCGCCTCGAGAATACGAGGCGCTTGGGGGGCAGGGCAGATCGGTAGGTTTTTACAGCGCGCCAAACACCTTCTTGGCCAAGCTGGTAGCCGCAGCCGCTGGATTCTTGCGAATCGTTTCTTCCTGCTGCGCAATCATCTTGAACAAACCATCCAGGGCCTGCTCGGTCACGTAGTTCTCAACGTTGGCGCTCTTGGCATCCACCGCGCCAAAGGCCGCGGCCTTGCCGGCCAGGGTGTTGTACTGCTGGGCCACGCCAACTTTGTCGGTGGCGGCCTTGACGATAGGCAGGAACTTGGCGCGAATTTCTTCACGGCTGCTTTTGTTCAGGTACTGGGTGGCGGAGTCCTGGCCACCGCTGAGAATGCCCTTGGCGTCGGTCACGCTCATGTTCTTCACGGCATTGACCAGGATCGGCTGCGCCTGGGTCACGGCGGTTTCTGCTGCCTTGTTCATGCTGGTTTCCAGCTGCGTGACCTGGTCACCCATGCCGAACATTTTCAACTTGTCGGCGACTTTGCCGAGTTTGCCCGGCAGGCCGATCTTCACGTCCGGGTTGTTGCTGAAACCACCGGGCGTCCCGAGTTGTTTCACAGCAATCTGTGCACCTTGGGTCAAGGCATCCTTGAGGCCGCCGCTGGCGTCACCCTGGGACAGGCTGCCGAGATCCAGGGCCATGGCGTTGGCGCCGAATAGCAAGCCAGCACACAGGGCGGTGAGGCGAAGAGATTTGCGGAGCATGGGCGCTTCCTTATGAAGTGGGAATGATCAGTGTGCGGCCGCATCCACCCGCAGGCGCAGCGGTTGCGGGTCCTGGCCGTTGAGCTGCACGGTGTGCCGCTCGGTGGTGATAAACAGTAGCTTGCCGTCCAGCTCGATGCGAGCGCTGACCGAGTATGTGTGGCCTGGCTTAACCTGGGCCGGGTCATAGCTCAGGTGAAACGGCAGCGGCACCTGGCCTTTGACCGGGCCTTTCTGTTCGGCGAGGGTCACGGCCGGGGCGTCCATCAGGGACACGTCCTGCAGGCTGACACTCAAGGTGGCGGCTGGCGGCAGGGCGATGCGTTGCAGGTAGAACACTTCGCCGTCCAGGCTGGCCTTCGGGGTTGGGGTCATCGAATGGCAGGCTCCGAGCAGGGCGGTCAGGCCCAGGAGGATGAGTTTTTTCACGGTGCGGCTCCTTTTCAACGGCGCCGGAATCCGCCCGGCGCCTCATTCAGTCTAGCGCTGTGCTTCAGGGTTGACGGCAACCGGTTCGGCCGCAGCCTCGGCTGCGCCGTCCACGCGGTGCAAGGCAACCTGGCGGATCGACAGGCGAATATCCGCCGGCAGTACGCGTTTGGCCGCGCCTTCGGCCAGTTCGCCGAGCAGGTCGTGATAGCCCAGCTTGCCGGCTTCATCACGGCGCAGCACATCTTGCTCCAGCAACGTCTGGATAAAATGTCGGAAAAGACTCTTGTCGAAAAATTCCGGAGCGTTGAGGCCGTGCAGGATCGACAGGCGCTGGGCCATGATCGTGCACAGGTCTTCCAGCTCTTCGGCGCTGATGCTGTTCTGGCCGCTGTTGAGCAGTAACGAGATCGCCATGTAGAAACGTTGCAGGGTCTGGGCGATGCTTTTGGACAGCAGCGTCAGCAGCACAAAGTGCCGCGAACTCGGCGCCGGGCGCAGGTATACGGCGTTTTCGAAACGCAGCAGGCCTTGTTCGACGAACGCGTCCAGCCACTGGTCGACCACGCTGTCCAGGTCCTCCAGCGACCAACGGATAAACAGCTCCGATTGCAGGTACGGGTAGAGTGCATGGGTGTAGCGCAGGATCTGTTCGCGGGTCATGCGCGAACTGCTCTGGAAGAAGCTCGCCAGCAACGCTGGCAGGGCGAAGATGTGTAGCACATTGTTGCGGTAGTAGGTCATCAGGACGGCATTCTGCTCATCCAGATAAACGATTTTGCCCAGGGCATCGCTCTGTTCGGACAACAGGTTCATGTCCTTGACGTGCTTGATCAGCGCCAGGCCATCGCCCTCCGGCAAAGTGGTATGGGGCGAGTAGGGCACGCGACGCAACAACGCCAGGTACAGGTCCAGTTGGCGGGCCATGGCCTGTTCATCCAGCGCCAGGCGGGTGGTGGACAGCAGCGCCAGCGCGACCAGATTCACGGGGTTCACCGCAGCGGCTTCGTTCAAGTGGCGCGCCACCTGTTCGCCGAGGCGATTGGTGGTTTCGTTGAGCCAGGCCGGTTTGTAATTTGGGCCCAGTTCCTGGGCGCGCCAGCCCGGTTGCTCGGCGTCGAGGAACTCTGCCAGTTTGATCGGCTCGCCGAAGTTGACCGCCACTTGGCCGAAGCGCTGCTTGAGCGCGCCGACCACTTTGAAAATATCGAAGATCGACTCTTTCTTCTTGCTCGCGCCACGCAATTCGCCCAGGTAAGTGCGGCCTTCGAGCACACGCTCATAGCCGATATACACCGGCACGAACACGATGGGCATGCGCGAGGAGCGCAGGAAGCTGCGCAAGGTGATCGCCAGCATCCCGGTTTTCGGTTGCAGCATGCGCCCGGTGCGCGAGCGGCCGCCTTCGACGAAGTATTCCACCGGGAAACCCTTGGTAAACAGGGTGTGCAGGTATTCGTTGAACACCGAGGTGTACAAAGGGTTGCCCTTGAAGGTCCGGCGCATGAAAAACGCACCGCCACGGCGCAGCAGGCTGCCGATCACCGGCATGTTGAGGTTGATGCCGGCGGCGATGTGCGGTGGGGTCAGGCCGTTCTTGAACAGCAGGTAGGACAGCAGCAGGTAGTCGATGTGGCTGCGGTGGCAAGGCACGTAGATCACCTCGTAGCCCTGGGCCACCTTTTGCACGCCCTCGATGTTATTGACCTTGATACCGTCGTAGATCTTGTTCCAGAACCAGCTCAATACCACTTCCAGGAAGCGGATCGCGGTGTAGGTGTAGTCCGAGGCAATCTCGTTGCCATAGCGCAGGGCCAGGGCCTTGGCTTTTTCCGGGGCGATCTTTTCGCGTTCGGCTTCATCCGCAATGGCTTGGCGCACCAACGGCATATTGACCAGGCCCTTGACCAGATTACGCCGGTGGGACAGGTCGGGACCGATCACTGCCGTCTTCAGGTTACGAAAGTGCACACGCAGGATGCGCTGGGCCATGCGCACGGTGCGTTCGTGGCCTTTATTGTGCTCGATCAATTCACGCAGGTTGATGGGCGCGGAGAATTGCACGCGAGTCTTGCGCCCCAGGATTAGGATGCTCAACAACCGGCGTAGACGCCCGGTGACCGCCCAGCTGTCGGCGAACAGCAGCTTCCACGGGCTGGACTCGCTTTCGGGAGATTGGCCCCAGAACACACTGACCGGAATGATTTGTGCATTCTCTTCGGCGTGCTCGGTGAGGGTGTTGACCAGGCGCGTCAGGGTAGGCGGCGCACCGCGCTTGTCCTGGCGGCCGAGCCAATCCGGGTCCGGCGTGAGGTAGAAGAACGCCGCAGGCTCCATCAGCGGCCCCACCGATACCGGCAGCACCGGACGTGGCAGGCCAGCCTTGGTGCACTCGGCATCGACCACCGCCAACTCGGTGAGGGAGGGTGATTGCAGGACGTAGAAAACCGGCCGGCTGCGGTCCAGGTTGAGGGTTAGGGACGACTGGTTGATCGTCTCCGAGCGAACCCAGAGGTACAACAGTCGGCGCAAGGTGCCAAACACCAGACGGCGGAACGGGGAGCGGGTCATAGGCGAGCTGCTTCAAGTGGAAAAAACCGAGCAGGCGCTCGGGCGGGTAGTGTGCCGTATTCGCCGAAAATCGGCAAAAAAGCAGCGATGTAAAGTTGAGTTGATGGTTTTTGAGCCTGTCTTATACTCGGCAGTTCAATGCAAGCGACTCAACAATAAAAAAACCAGTGGGAGTGAACAGATGTCAACGCGCGAAACCGGCAATGTGAAGTGGTTCAACGATGCAAAGGGCTACGGCTTTATCCAGCGTGAGGATGGCAAGGATGTGTTTGTGCACTACCGCGCCATTCGCGGTGAAGGCCACCGTTCGTTGGCCGAGGGCCAGCAGGTGGAGTACGCCGTGGTGACGGGCGAGAAGGGCTTGCAGGCGGAGGATGTGGTGGGCCTGTAACAACTTTGTTTTGCTAACCCATTCAACTGTGGGAGCTGGCTTGCCTGCGATAGCATCACTGTGGTCTGACTGATAGACCAAGGTGTCTGCATCGCAGGCAAGCCAGCTCCCACATTGATTGGGTTAGCAAACCGCTGTCAGGCAGTTTTCCAAGTGATCTGCTCTTCACCGTCTTCGCTGATGCGAATCCAGGTGTCGGCGCTTTCCTCACCTTCTTCCTCAACCCAGGTACCCGGCGCGCAACGCACTTCGACGTTCAGCGCGGCAAACGCGGCGCGGGCGCAGGCGATGTCGTCGTCCCATGGGGTCTGGTCGCTTTCCAGGTACAGGCTGTTCCATTTGCCCACCGCCCTGGGCAGCCAGGTAACCGGCACGCTGCCGGCCTTGCACTTGTAGGTCTGGCCTTTCTGGACCCAGTCGGTACACGGGCCCAGGGCGGCGCCCAGCCAGGCGGCGATGGCCTTGTGATCGACGTCGGCGTCCTTCAGGTAAATCTCAATATCGGGTTGGCGCATGGATGTTCCTCGTTGCGGGATTCGAAAATCCATTCGCGGATGGGTGAACGTCAGTCATTGAAGCACGAAATAATCGTAGCGCATCGACACCGTGACCTGCAGCGGCTCCGCCGCCTCGATCACCTCGTGGCGGCGCTCGGCACTGGCCCGCCAGCCGTGGGGCGTCATCGCCAGCAGGTTGGCGCGGTCCTGGGCTTCGGCCAGGCTCAGGGTGAATTCCAGGGTTTCACTGTGAGCAAGGCTCATGCCGTCCGGAACCAGGGCCAGGTGTTTGTCGTCGGTGTACTCGCGCACTTCGTCGTACAGGCGCTCGCGCAGTTCCATCAAGTGGCCGCGGGTGGGGCCGACTTTCATCAAGCCGCCGCCGGGGCTGAGCAAGCGCTTGGCCTCTTGCCAGTCCAACGGGCTGAACACGCTGGCGAGGAACTGACAGCTGGCATCGGCCAATGGCACGCGGGCCATGCTGGCGATCAACCAGGTCAGCGCCGGGTTGCGTTTGCACGCGCGCTTGACCGCTTCCTTGGAGATATCCAGCGCGTAGCCATCGGCATCGGGCAGGGCCTGGGCGATTTGCGCGGTGTAGTAACCCTCGCCACAGCCAATGTCTACCCAGCGCTGCGGTGCCCGCTCGGCGGCCAGTTCGGCCAGGCGCTTGGCCACTGGCGCATAGTGCCCGGCGTTGAGAAAGTCGCGGCGTGCCTCGACCATGGCCAGGTTGTCGCCTGGGTCGCGGCTGTTCTTGTGCTGCACCGGCAACAGGTTCAAATAACCCTGGCGCGCGCGGTCGAAGCGGTGCCCGGTCGGGCACGCCACGCCATTGTCCACGGTATTGAGCGGTGCACTGCAAATGGGGCAGGCAAGCATCAGGCGAGCAACTTGATCAGGGTCTGGTAGTAGATTTCGGTCAGTACGTCGAGGTCGCTGGCCAGGATGCGTTCGTTGACCTGGTGGATCGTCGCGTTGACCGGCCCCAGTTCGACCACCTGGGTGCCCAACGTCGCAATGAACCGCCCATCGGAAGTACCGCCGCTGGTGGACGCCTGGGTCTCGCGCCCGGTGATCGCCAGGATGCTGGCCGACACCGCATCCAGCAGAGCGCCTGGCTCGGTGAGGAACGGCAGGCCCGACAGCGCCCAGTCCACATGCCAGTCCAGGCCATGTTTGTCGAGAATGGCCGCGACGCGTTGTTGCAGGCCCTCGACGGTGGACTCGGTGGAAAAACGGAAGTTGAACACCGCCGTCAGGTCACCCGGAATCACGTTGGTGGCACCGGTACCGGAGTTGAGGTTGGAAATCTGGAAGCTGGTCGGCGGGAAGAACGTGTTGCCGTCATCCCAATGTTCGGCGGCGAGTTCGGCCAGCGCCGGTGCTGCCAGGTGGATCGGGTTCTTCGCCAGGTGCGGGTAAGCCACGTGGCCCTGTACACCGCGCACGGTCAAAGTGGCGCCGAGGGAGCCACGGCGGCCGTTCTTGACCACGTCGCCCACCAGGCTGGTGCTCGACGGTTCGCCGACGATGCACCAGTCCAGGCGCTCCTTGCGTGCGGCCAGGCGCTCAATCACGGCCTTGGTGCCATGGTGCGCCGGGCCTTCTTCGTCGCTGGTGATCAGGAAGGCGACCGAGCCCTTGTGGTCCGGGTAGTCGCTGACGAAACGTTCCGCCGCCACCAGCATCGCCGCCAGGCTGCCTTTCATGTCCGCCGCGCCACGGCCACAGAGCATGCCGTTTTCATCGATCAACGCGTCGAACGGGTCGTTCAGCCAAGCCTGTACCGGGCCGGTCGGCACCACGTCGGTGTGACCGGCAAAGCACAGCACCGGGCCTTCGTGCTTGCCGTGGGTGGCCCAGAAGTTATCCACATCTTCGATGCGCATCGGTTCAAGCGCAAAACCGGCGTCGCCCAGGCGCTGCATCATCAGCTTCTGGCAATCGGCATCGATCGGTGTGACCGACGGGCGACGGATCAGGTCGATGGCAAGTTGAAGGGTCGGCGAAAGGTCGGCATGGGCCGTCATGGGGGGAACTCCGGAAATCGAGGCGGCGACGTTCTAACTGTAGGAGCGAGCCCGCTCGCGAAAAACTCAAAGGCACCGCGTGCATTCAGGATGCCCGCGTCATCGTTAACGATTTTCGCGAGCAAGCTCGCTCCTACAGTGATGGGTGTAAGGCACGCAAAAGGGCCGTTATCTTATAGCAAAACGGCGGCCAAGGGCCGCCGTTTAGTGCATTGCGTCACTTTTTACGCCGCCGGCGCGGGCTCAGGCGCCGCCGAAGGTTTGGGCAGCGACGACAAGAACGCCATGATCAGCGCCGCCACATACGGCAGCGACTGCACCAGCAACATTACCACCCAGAAGCGAATGTCATTGCTCGGCAGGCCTTGCACCAAGTAGATCCCCAGCGCCGCGCCCCACAGCAGCAGCATGATGAACATTTCTTCGCGAGCTTCGGAAATCGCCACCCAGAAGCCGTGGTTATCCGCGTTTTTCGGTGTACGAAAGAACGGAATGCTGCTGGTGAAGAAGCCGTACAACACCGCCTTGGCGATGGTATGAGACAGCGCCAACCCGGCCAGCGCCGCGCAGAACGCATCTTTCAGGTTCACACCTACCGCACGACGGTAGAGGAAGATGATCTTGCCGACTTTGAACACAAACAACGCCAACGGCGGGATTGCGAAAATCAGCAATGGCGGGTCGACCCGAGTCGGCACGATGATCATCGCCGCAGACCACAACAGGGCGCCGACGGTAAAGAAGATGTTCATGCCATCGGCCACCCACGGCAACCAGCCCGCGAGGAAGTGATAGCGCTGGCCACGGGTCAGTTCGGTGTCCTTGCCGCGCAACAGGCTGGCGGTGTGGCGCTTGATGATCTGGATCGCGCCATAGGCCCAGCGGAAACGCTGTTTCTTGAAGTCGATAAAGGTATCCGGCATCAGGCCCTTGCCGTAGCTGTCGTGGTAGTACGCTGCCGACAAGCCTTTCTCGAACACACGCAGGCCCAGTTCGGCGTCTTCACAGATGCACCAGTCGGCCCAGCCCAGTTCCTCAAGCACTGAGCGACGGGTCATGGTCATGGTGCCGTGCTGGATGATCGCGTCACGGTCGTTACGGGTGACCATACCGATATGGAAGAAGCCCTTGTATTCGGCGTAGCAGAGCTTCTTGAAGGTGCTTTCGTTCTGGTCGCGGTAATCCTGGGGCGACTGCACCACGGCGATTTTCGGGTCGGCGAAGTGCGGCACCATGTGCTTGAGCCAGTTCGGCGATACGCAGTAGTCCGAGTCGATCACCGCGATCACTTCGGCATCCTTGGCGGTGTGCGGGATCAGGTAGTTCAGCGCACCGCCCTTGAAACCGGCCAGGGGCGCGACGTGGAAGAACTTGAAGCGCGGGCCCAGGGTTTCGCAGTAGTCGCGCACCGGCTCCCACACCGCCGGGTCCTTGGTGTTGTTGTCGATGATCAGGACTTCGTAGTCCGGATAGTCGAGGGCGGCCAGGGCGTCGAGGGTCTGTTTGACCATTTCCGGTGGCTCGTTGTAGCACGGCACATGGATCGACACTTTTGGACGGTAGTCCGAGTCGCCTTCCACGGGCAGGAATTCACGCCGGCGCTTGTGGGTCCACACTGCTTCCGCCAGCTCGTGGGCTTCGGTCAGCAACACAATGAACACGCCCAGGGCGCCGAGTGCCAGCAACACGCCAACTGTCAGGCTGAACCAGGTGCTGTACTGCTGGCTGTAGTCGTAGCCGATCCAGACCAGCACCGACCCGCACAGGAACGCAATGAAGGTCAGAAAGGTACGGCCACGCTGGCGCAGGGCCGAGCCATCGATCATCAACAGGGTCAGGGACAGCAGCGCAAGCACCACCGAACCAATGGCCAGTACCCGCCATTGCGGAATCGCCACCACCGGGCCGTCAAAATTGAATTTCTGCTGGCGCGCGGCATTGAATACACCCCAATACGCCCCCGCCGAACCTTCGTCGCTGACCTTCCACGGTTGGTCGAAGGCCTCGATCACAAAGTAGTTGTAACCCTGGCGGTTGAGCTTGTTCACCAGCGTACGCAGGTAAATCGCCTGGTCGGCGGGCGACGACTCATTGCCACCGCGCATACGGCCGTTGCTCGGCCAGCCCACTTCCGATAGCAGCAGTTGCTTTTTCGGGAAGGCTTTCTTCAGGTCCTTGGCGCGGTCGAGGACGTACTGGCCGGCCTTGTCCATCGGGATGTATTCCCAGAACGGCAGGATGTGCGCGGCGATCAGGTCGACGTGCTTGGCCAGTTGCGGGTTCTTTTCCCAGATGTGCCATTGCTCGGAGGTGGTCACCGGGACTTTCACGGCGGCGCGCACGCGGTCGAGCAGCACGATCAGGGCTTCGGGGGTGATTTCTTCACGGAACAGCGCTTCGTTGCCGACCACCACGCGCACGACACTGCGCGAGGTGTTGGCGATCTCGATAGCGCGCTGGATCTCCCGCTCGTTACGCTCAAGGTCCGGGCTGATCCAGATCCCCAGGGTCACGCGCAGGCCGAACTCTTCGGCCAGCTTGGGAATATCGCCCAGGGGGCCGTCGACCGAGTAGGTACGGATGTTGTCCGTCAGCTTGCTCATGATCGCAAGGTCCTGACGCATCTGTTCGTCGGTAGGGTACTGGCCTTTCTGCGGGTACTGGCCTTGCTGGAACGGCGAGTAGGAAAAACCGGAGATCTGATCTGGCCAGTTGGGAGCGGTGACCGGGCGGTTGATCAGCGCCCAGAAACCGGTGAACAGCGCGGCAATTGCCAGCACCACCACCAGGTTGAGTCCAAATTTACGCGATGCCATGGTTATGTCGGGTTCCAAAGGGTGCGGAACGAAAGAGGTGTCGGCCTGCGCCGAACGGCGCGCATCCTACACTGGCGCTTCCCTGAGCGTACAGCAGACAGAGAAAAGCCGGACGTTAGTCTGCGAAACTCCAGCTAAGTTCTTCACTTGTAACTTGTAGCTTAAAACTTGGCGCTGCGTAGCCCTATAATGCGCGCCGGTTTTTGGGGTAATGATGATGAGTACAGAAGATCCGCGGTTTGCAGGCGTTGCCCGCTTGTACGGACTTGAGGGCCTGGAACGCTTGAAAGCGGCCCATGTGGCGATTGTCGGCGTCGGCGGCGTAGGTTCCTGGGCGGCGGAAGCGATTGCCCGCTGCGGGGTGGGCGAGATTTCGCTGTTTGACCTGGACGATGTCTGCGTCAGCAACAGCAACCGCCAGTTGCATGCCCTGGACAGCACCGTGGGCAAGCCCAAGGTCGAAGTGATGGCCGAGCGACTGCGCGGTATCAATCCTGAGTGCACCGTGCACGCGGTGGCAGACTTCGTCACCCGCGACACCATGGCCGAGTACATCACCCCGACTATCGACTGCGTGATCGACTGCATCGACGCGGTCAACGCCAAGGCGGCGCTGATTGCCTGGTGCAAGCGCCGCAAGATCCAGATCATCACCACCGGCGGCGCCGGCGGGCAGATCGACCCCACCTTGATCCAGGTGTGCGATTTGAACCGCACCTTCAATGACCCGCTGGCCTCGAAAGTACGCTCTACCTTGCGTCGCGATTATGGCTTCTCGCGCACCGTGACCCGTCATTACAGCGTGCCCTGCGTGTTTTCCACCGAACAACTGCGCTATCCCAAACCCGATGGCAGTATCTGTTTGCAGAAAAGTTTTGTCGGCGACGGGGTCAAGCTTGACTGCGCGGGAGGGTTTGGCGCGGTGATGATGGTCACCGCCACGTTCGGCATGGTGGCGGCGACCAAGGCGGTGGATAAGATTGTGGCGGGAGTGCGCAGGCCGTCGGAGCGGGTCAAGCCCACCTAGATCTCACTACCCTACAGAGATCCAAACTGTGGGAGCGGGCTTGCTCGCGAATGCGGACTGTCAGTCAAAGTTGTTGTGACAGATACACTGCATTCGCGAGCAAGCCCGCTCCCACATTAGTTTTGTGTACGCGTCAGGTCTCGCATGCGTTGCAGTACGGCATTCAAGCCATTGCTGCGCGACGGCGATAGTTGGCGCGACAGGCCCAGTTGATTGAACCAGCCAGGCAGGTCGACCGCTTGCAATTGATCAGCCGACAAGCCGTTGACCCGCGCCAGCAGCAACGCCACCAGCCCGCGGATCATGCGCGCCTCGCCGCTGGCGGCAAACTGCCAATGACCGTCCTGCAGGCGGCCCACCAACCACACTAGGCTTTCACAACCTTGCACCAGGTTGGCATCGACCTTTTCGTCATCAGCCAAGACGGGCAAGCGTTCGCCCCATTGCATCAGCATCCGCGCGCGCTGTTCCCAACTGCCGACGGCCTGGAATGCCTCCAGGGCGGCCATCGCGTCCACTGGCAAGCTCATCGCAACATATCCAGCGCCTGGTCCAACGCTTCAAAGAAGCGCTCCAGGTCATCGGAATCGTTGTACAGCGCCAGGGATACGCGAATGGCGCCGGATAAGCGCATCGCCTTGAGCAGTGGCATTGCACAATGGTGCCCGGCGCGCACGGCAATGCCTTGCTCGGTCAACAGGTGGGCGAGGTCAGCGTTATGCACGCCTTCGATCACGAAACTCACCAACGCTGCCTGCGGTGATCCCAGTACGCGTACGCCGTTGCGTGCTTTGAGCCCACGCAGCAAATAGTCGTGCAGTGCCGCTTCATGGGCGATCACGGCTTGCTGATCCAATGAGCTCAGGTAATCCAGGGTGGCACCCAGGCCGATCACGCCGGCGATAGGCGGCGTGCCGGCTTCGAACCCCAGTGGGGCAGGGCGGAAGCTCGCAGCTTGATAATCTGCCTGCTGCACCATCTCGCCACCAAACTGCCAGTGACGCAGGTGATGCAGGGCTGCGTTGCGGCCGAACAGCACGCCTACGCCGTCCGGGCCGTAAAGCTTGTGGCTGGAAAAAACGTAGAAATCGCAGCCCAGGGCCTGTACGTCATGGCGACCATGCACGATGCCTTGGGCGCCATCCACAACGGTCAGGGCACCGTGTGCCTGAGCCAGCGTCAGTAGCGCTTCGAGCGGCTGCCAGGTGCCCAGCACGTTGGACAACTGGCTCACCGCCAGCAGGCGCGTGCGCGGGCCAATCAAGGTGGCCGCGGCGTCCAGGTCGATCACGCCGTCATCGCCCAGGGGCAACACCACCAGCGTGAGCGCGAGACGTTTGGCCAACTGCTGCCAGGGCAACAGGTTGGCGTGGTGCTCCAGGGCGCTGATAGCTATCTCATCGCCCGCATTGAATAGGTGCTCAAGACCATAGGCCAAGAGGTTCAGCGCAGAGGTTGCGCCGTGGGTGAACACGATCTGCCCGCTGTCGCCTGCATTCAACCACTGCGCGACCTTGCTGCGGCTGTCTTCAAAGGCCTGGGTAGCATGGGCCCCGGGCAAATGCTGGGCACGGTGCACATTCGCTGCGCCGTTGGCGTAGTAATGACTGATGGCATCCAGCAGGGCTTGGGGTTTTTGCGTGGTGGCGGCGCTGTCCAGATAGGTCTGGTCTTGCCGTTGCAGGGTGGCGATAGCCGGGAAATCGGCGCGCCAGGGGGAGGGCACAAGCATGGTGATCAAGACTCGTATAAGCGCGCCGCCCCCGAAGGTGCGGCCCGCTAGTGGCATCGAGTGGCTGCTTAGTTGTGAGCGTGCAGCGCTTCGTTCAGTTCGATGGCCGATTTGTGGGTTTTGCACTCCACGGCACCGGTTACGGAGTTGCGACGGAACAGCAGGTCTGACTGGCCAGCCAGCTCGCGCGCCTTGACCACTTTGACCAGTTGGTTCTGCTCATCCAGCAGGGCAACCTTGGTGCCGGCGGTGATGTACAGGCCCGACTCCACGGTGTTGCGGTCGCCCAATGGGATACCGGTACCGGCGTTGGCGCCGATCAGGCAACCTTCGCCCACCTTGATCACGATATTGCCGCCGCCCGACAGGGTGCCCATGGTGGAGCAACCACCGCCCAGGTCCGAGCCCTTGCCGACGAATACGCCCGCCGATACGCGGCCTTCGATCATGCCCGGGCCTTCGGTGCCCGCGTTGAAGTTGACGAAGCCTTCGTGCATCACGGTGGTGCCTTCGCCCACGTACGCGCCCAGGCGGATACGTGCAGCGTCAGCGATACGCACGCCAGCCGGTACGACGTAGTCGGTCATTTTCGGGAACTTGTCCACCGAGAACACTTCCAGCAGGTCGCCACGCAGGCGCGCTTCCAGTTGGCGCTCGGCCAGTTCATTGATGTCGATAGCGCCCTGGCTGGTCCAGGCCACGTTCGGCAACTGCGGGAACACACCGGCCAGGCTCAGGCCGTGGGGCTTGACCAGGCGATGGGACAGCAGGTGCAGCTTGAGGTAGGCCTCAGGCGTGGAGGTCAGTGCGGCGTCTTCGGCCAGCAAGGTCGCGACCAGCGGCGTGTGGCTTTCAGCCAGACGGCTGAGCAGGGCGGCCTGGGCAGCATCGACGCCTTTGAGCGCGTCGGCCAGTTGCAGGGCCTGGCTCACGGTGAAGGTGATCGCCTGGTTGCCTTCGGTGTAACCGAGGATCGGTGCGATGGCGGCAACGATTTCAGCCGATGGATTGAGCAAGGGTTGTGCGTAAAACACTTCCAGCCAAGCACCTTGGCGGTTCTGAGTGCCGACGCCGAAGCCCAGGCTGAACAGGGAATTGGACATGCTGTTACCTCTACAAAAATGGAAGGCTGGCCTACTTGAGGGCCGCCGAATAACTATCTGGCTTGAAGCCAATCAGGGTTCTGTCACCGAGATCGAGCACCGGGCGCTTGATCATCGAGGGTTGTGCGAGCATCAATTCAATGGCTTTCGACTGATCGAGATCGGCTTTGCGTTCGTCTTCGAGTTTGCGAAAGGTGGTGCCCGCACGGTTCAAAATCACCTGCCAACCGTGCTCGTTGCACCATTGGGTCAAGTGTTCGCGGTCGATACCGGCCGTTTTATAGTCATGGAACTCATAGCTCACCGCGTGCTCATCGAGCCAGGTGCGCGCCTTTTTCATGGTGTCGCAGGCTTTGATGCCGAAAAGGTGCAAGGTTTTGCTTGAAGCACTCAAGGAATTGCCCCCCTTTGGACGTATGAAAATGAAAGGTCACGGATTATGCCACGACCAGCGGGTTTCGGCGCCGCTCGTCAACAGCGTGCGACTTTTGTGCAAAAGCCAGCGCATAGCATAGGCGAGTAACATAGCGAGGTAACATAGCCGGGTAATATGGCACTTCAACGGCCAGTTGTTGCCTGATGTGTCGTTGCAAGTCGATTGTCCGGGAAAACCGCGTTATGCAAACCGCCTACACCGTTCTTATCCTGCTGATGCTGGTAAGCCTTTCGCGCCTGGTCGGGCGCATCATCCCACTGCCGTTGCCCCTGGTGCAGATCGCCGCCGGCGCCTTGCTGGCCTGGCCCACGTTGGGGCTGCATGTGGCGCTGGACCCGGAGCTGTTCCTGTTTCTGTTCCTGCCACCGCTGCTGTTCTCCGATGGTTGGCGTATGCCCAAGCGCGAGTTGTGGCGCCTGCGTGGCCCGATCCTGACATTGGCGGTGGGGCTGGTGCTGTTCACCGTGGTGGGCGCCGGTTACTTCATTCATTGGTTGCTGCCCTCGATTCCCTTGCCGGTGGCCTTTGCCCTGGCAGCGGTACTCTCGCCGACGGACGCCGTGGCGGTGTCGGCCATTTCCCAGAATCGTTTGCCCAAGCCGCTGATGCACATGCTCCAGGGCGAAGCCTTGATGAATGACGCGTCGGGCCTGGTGACTTTCAAGTTCGCCCTGGCCGCGGCGTTGACCGGGGTCTTTTCCCTGGCGGATGCCAGCCTGACGTTTGTGTTGGTGGCGGTGGGCGGGCTGGCGATCGGCGTGGCGTTGAGCTGGCTGGTCGGCCGCCTGCGCGCCTGGATGATTGCGCGCGGTTGGGATGACCCGGCGACCCATGTGGTGTTCATGTTGTTGCTGCCCTTTGCTGCGTACGTACTGGCTGAACGCCTGGGCGCTTCTGGCATTCTCTCGGCGGTGGCAGCAGGCATGATGCAAAGCTGGCTCGACCTGCTGCCCCGCCAGACCAGCACGCGCCTGCTCAACCGCAGCGTGTGGTCGTTGCTGGAATTTGCCTTCAACGGCCTGATCTTCCTGCTGCTCGGCCTGCAACTGCCAGACATCATCAAAGCGGTGGTCAGCCATGAGCCGACGCTGTGGCCAACCCTGTTGTATCGCTGCCTGGATGTGATCGCGATTTTTCTGGTGCTGGTGGTGTTGCGCTTTATCTGGGTGCAGAGCATCTGGCGGCTGTCGGGGTTGCTGCGCAGGCTACGTGGCAAAAGCGCGCTGACCCTGGTGCCGACGGCCCGTTCCTGCTGGTTGTTGACCGTCGGCGGTGTACGCGGTGCGGTGACCCTGGCGGGCGTCATGTCGGTGCCCTTGCTGTTGGCGCCTGGCCAGGATTTTCCCGAACGCGACCTGCTGATCTTTATCGCTGCCGGGGTGATTCTGCTGTCGCTGGTCGCTGCCTGCATCGCGCTGCCGTTACTGTTGCGTGGTGTCGAAAAAGGCCCGGATGAACAGCGCCACAACGAAGTGCGCGAGGCTTGGAAGAAGACCGCCGTGGCGGCGATCCATGCGCTGGAGGCCCAAGAGCCCGCCGAAGCCGAAACCCCGGATGCCGCTCAAGCTGCGCTGGCCACCGAGCTCAAGGCGCGGCTGATGGCGGAGTATCGTCATCAATTGGACGTGTTCAATGATTCGGCCGAAGCCCAGGCGCTGGCGTTTCGAATGGACCAACTGGAGCGCAAGTTACGGCTCAAGGCCCTGCGATCTCAACGCCTGGAGCTATACAGGCTCAGTCGGAATCACGCCATAGGCGACGATATTCTTCGGGAAGTTCTGGCAGAGTTGGATATGAGCGAGGCGAACTTGGGGTCGCAGAAGTGATCCTGGGGTAAGCCTTGCTTGCCAATGCAATATCGCCAGCGCTGAGTTCCCAGCTCTCCCTTTGCTCCCATCCCCCAGAGGTTGTGAGCTTATTGATGTCGTAATGCATTATCGAGTGGCGATCATAGGGCTCGTATTGGTAAGTGTCCTTCCTGGGAAGCGGCAGAATCTGGGCGTCGACCTGGTCCTTGGACTTTCCCAAACCCAGGTTGTAGGCCGAATACGCCACAGACGTCTTCCAGGGGATTTCTGTATCTGGATGTTGATGCGCATGCAGTGCCCCGATCACATGACCGAACTCGTGGGTTACAACATAAGCGAACCTTGGGTCTTGATGGTCATGGGGCAGCAGCATAGTCGGACCGTCTTCCGGCATTTTCAGTGCGTCAGTGCCTATCGCCGAGCTGCCTTGTTTGCTTATGCGCGTTTGTGCAATACGAATATCTCCCTCATCGCCCGATACAAAATCAAATTTCAGATTGATGTGGGGCAGCCATTTGCTGGCGGCTTCTTTCACCTTCTTGACAAAGGCTGGGTCGGCGTCATACATGGCGATTTTCAAGGTTTTACCCTGTGGCCAGTACCTTTCGTAATCACCGACATTTCGTTTGGGTCTTGAAACAGGCTCGGAAGAGTGGGAAGTCGCATGGAACGTTGAGGGCGGGGGGAGCACGCTGGTAGCGGGCGATATCATGATGGTTACTCCGATCTATGGCACATGGTTGTGCTCTTTGAGTGATCGTGTTGGGAGAAGTGTTCCAGGTGGGTGTAAGGCGAATTATTACTTATGCAGATGATTAGAAAACCGCCCCCGTTGCAGGGGCGGGTTTCGATTGTCATCGGCTGCGGATGATGAAGTCGCGAATCCGCTCAGCTGCCTCTACACACTCCGCCAGCGGCGCAACCAGTGCCATACGCACACGCCCGGCGCCGGGGTTGGTGCCGTCTACCTCTCGCGACAGGTACGAGCCTGGCACCACGGTCACGTGCTCTTCCACGAACAGGTCGCGGCAGAAGGCGGCGTCATCGCCTTGTACATTCGGCCACAAGTAAAAGCCGCCGTCCGGGCTTTGCACGTCCAGCACCGGCTTGAGGATCGCGAGCACCGCGTCAAACTTCTCGCGGTACAGGTCACGGTTGGCCAGTACGTGGGCCTCGTCCTGCCAGGCCGCAATGCTTGCAAGCTGGGTTTGCACTGGCATCGCGCAGCCGTGGTAAGTGCGGTACAGCAAAAAGGCCTTGAGGATGTCGGCGTCGCCGGCCACGAAGCCTGAGCGCAGGCCTGGCAGGTTGGAGCGCTTGGACAGGCTGTGAAACACCACGCAACGCTTGAAGTCCTGACGCCCTAGCTCGACGCAGGCGCTGAGCAGGCCCGGTGGTGGGGTTTGTTCGTCGAAGTACAGTTCGCTGTAGCATTCGTCGGCGGCGATGACGAAATCGTATTCATCGGCCAGGGCGATGAGTTTTTTCAGGGTGGCGACCGGAATCAGCGCACCAGTCGGGTTGCCGGGGGAGCACAGGAACAGGATCTGGCAGCGTTTCCAGATATCGGGGGAGACAGCATCGAAGTCTGGATTGAAGCCGTTGCTATCCAGGCACGGCAGGTAATGCGGCTTGGCCCCGGCCAGGAACGCGGCGCCTTCGTAGATCTGGTAGAACGGGTTGGGGCTCACTACCAGCGCATCGTCGCCACGGTTGACCACGGTCTGGGTGAAGGCAAACAGCGCCTCGCGCGTACCGTTGACCGGCAGGATGTTGCGCGCCGGGTCCAGCCAGCCCTTGGGCACGTTGAAGCGGCGTTCGCACCAGGCGCCGATGGCTTCACGCAGTGCCGGGATGCCCAATGTGGTGGGGTACACCGCCATTTGATCGAGGTTATTGCTCAAGGCCTCGGCAACGAAGGCCGGTGACTTGTGCTTGGGCTCGCCGATGGACAGTGCGATCGGGCGTTTGTCCGGGTTCGGCGTCACGCTGCCGAGCAGGGCGCGCAGCTTCTCGAAGGGGTAGGGCTGCAACTGGTTAAGGGCGTTGTTCATATAAGCCTCTATCACGGTGAGCGCGGACCCTGTGGGAGCTGGCTCGTGTTCACAAAGTTAAGAATTCAAATAGTCAGTCTGGTCAGCTCGACACCGGGTTCCTGGGTCACGCTCAACTGCTCCACGATTGCCGCCTGTAAACGCAGGCACAGCTCCGGGTCGGACAGTGGCTGGTTGTCGGCATCGGTGATAAAGAACACGTCTTCCACCCGCTCGCCCAGGGTCGCAATCTTGGCATTTTGCAATGACAGGTCGAACTCCAGGAAAATTCCGCCGATACGCGCCAGCAGGCCTGGGCGATCCGGTGCGCTGAGCTCCAGCACCGTCACCGGTCGCTGTGCGTCGTTGGAAATGGTCACTTGGGGCGCAAAGGCAAAATGCTTGAGCTGGCGCGGCACCCGGCGCTGGATGATGGTGGGGTAGTCGTCGGGGTTGCGCAGGGCTTCGGTGAGGCCCTCGCGGATCTTTTTCACACGCGCCGGGTTGTCGCCAATCGAGTCGCCGTCGGCGTCGAGCACGATGTAGGTGTCGAGGGTGAACTGGCTGCTGGAGGTGATGACCCGGGCGTCATGGATGTTCAGGTTGAGCTGGTCCATGGCCGCCACGGTCACGGCGAAGAAGTCGTGCTGGTCGGGCGCGTAGATGAAGATCTGCGTGCCGCCTTCGAATTCGCGCTGGGTGGTTTCCTTGATCAAGACCAACGGGCCGCCATCGGCGGGTTGCTGCAGGATTGCGTCACTGTGCCAGGCTACGTCGCCGGCGGTGTGGCGCAGGAAGTAATCGTCACCCAGTTGCGACCAGAGTTGCTCGACGTCGTCCGGGTCGTTACCGCCGCGCACCAGGATATCCAGGGCTGCGCTTTGGGTGCGGCGGATCTGCTCTTCGCGGTCCACCGGGTTCTCCAGGCCACGGCGCAGGGCGCGCTTGGTCTCGGTGTACAGCTGGCGCAGCAGGCTGGCGCGCCAGGAGTTCCAGAGCGTGGGGTTAGTGGCGTTGATATCGGAGACGGTCAGCACATACAGGTAGTCGAGACGGGTCTCATCGCCGACGATGCCGGCAAAGTCGTGAATCACCTGTGGGTCGGACAAGTCCTTGCGCTGGGCCGTGGTCGACATCACCAGGTGGTTCTGCACCAGCCAGACAATCAGGCGGCTGTCCCACAATGGCAACTGGTGGCGCTGGCAGAAGGATTCGGCATCCACCGCGCCGATCTCCGAGTGGTCGCCATGCCGGCCCTTGCCGATGTCGTGGTACAAGCCGGCCAGGTAAATCAACTCGGGCTTGGGCAGCTTGGCCATCAGCTTACTGGCCAGCGGGAATTTCTCTGACACCTGGGTGTACTGCAACTTTCGCAGGTGCTTGATCAGGTTCAGGGTGTGGGCATCGACGGTGTAGATGTGGAACAGGTCGTGCTGCATCTGCCCGACGATAAAGCCGAACTCCGGCAGGTAGCGCCCGAGAATGCCGTAGCGGTTCATGCGCCGCAGGTTGCGGTGGATGCCGATGCGGCACTTGAACAGCTCGATAAACAGGCTGGTATTGCGAATGTCGTTGCGAAAATCGTCGTCGATCAGGTGACGGTTTTCCCGCAGCAAGCGGATGGTGTCGGCGCGCACGCCTTTGATCTCCGGCTGCTGGGCCATCAACACGAAGATTTCCAGCATGGCGAACGGCGTGCGGCGGAACACGTTGTCGTTGCGTGCTTCGATATAGCCGTCGTGCAACTGGAAACGCGCATTGATCGGCTGCGGCGGCGCTTCGTTTTCGGGGGCCAGGATCACTTCTTCGAAGTGCTGGATGATCAAGTCGCTGAGCTGGGCAATGCTCATGACTACCCGGTAATACTGCTGCATGAAGCTTTCGATGCTGGTCTTCGCATCTTCGCCTTCAAAGCCCAGCAGGGTGGCGATAGAGCGCTGGTGATCGAAGAGCAGGCGGTCTTCGGAACGACCGGCCAGCATGTGCAGGGCGTAGCGCACCTTCCACAGGAATTCCTGGGACGAGGCCAGCAGGGAATTTTCGCTCTCCACCAGAAAGCCTTCGCCGGCCAGGGCGCGCAGGTTCAGCGTGCCGTATTGGCGGCGCGCCACCCACAAAATTGTCTGGATATCCCGCAGCCCGCCGGGTGAGCCTTTGACGTTGGGTTCCAGGTTGTATTCGGTGTCGTTGTACTTGTGGTGCCGGGCTTTTTGCTCGGCGCGCTTGGCCAGGAAAAAGTCTTTGCTTGGCCACATGTGTGCGGTGCTGGTGACTTCGAGCATGCGCTGGCGCAGGCGCTCGGGGCCGCAGATGGTGCGGCTTTCCATCAGGTTGGTGACCACCGTCAGGTCGGCACGGGCCTCTTCGGCACATTCGTCCACCGAGCGTACGCTCTGGCCGACTTCCAGGCCGATGTCCCACAGCAACGTCAGAAAACGCTCGATGGAATCGCGAAAGGTCTCATGATCGGCCTGGTCCAGCAGGATCAGCAGGTCGATGTCGGAGTAGGGGTGCAGTTCGCCGCGGCCGTAGCCGCCAACCGCCACCAGGGCGATATCGGCGTCGAAACTCCAATTGAACTGCTCCCAGGCCTTTTGCAGGATGTTATCGACGAACCAGGCGCGGTCTTCGATCAGGCGGCGAATATCCCGACCGCTGCGAAAGCGCGCATCGAGCACCTCGCGGGCTTGGCGGATGGCCTTCTTGAAGGCGGCGATGGGGCTTGCCTTCAGTGCCAGCTCGGCCTGGAACTGGCCACGGTCGAAGAGTTCGGGATCCACCTGGGGCATCGTTCGGCTTTCCTTTCTATCTATCAGTCAGTCACAACACGCTGCGGGAAAACCTGGGCAACCTTCAGGCCGAAACGCGTGGGATGGTATCGTCGGCGCGCAGGGTGAAGATCTCGTAGCCGGTCTCGGTGACCAGCAGGGTGTGCTCCCATTGGGCCGAGAGCTTGCGGTCCTTGGTGATGGCGGTCCAGCCGTCGCCCAGCACCTTGGTGTCGGCCTTGCCCTGGTTGATCATCGGTTCGATGGTGAAGGTCATGCCAGCCTTGAGTTCCATGCCGGTGCCGGCGCGGCCGTAGTGCAAAATCTGCGGCTCTTCGTGGAACACCTTGCCGATACCGTGGCCGCAGAATTCGCGTACCACCGAGAAGCCGTTCTTTTCCGCGTGCTTCTGGATCACTTCACCGATGTCACCCAGGCGGCAGCCGGGCTTGACGATCTCGATGGCCTTGTACATGCATTCCTGGGTGACCTGGGACAGGCGCTCGGCCCACACCGGCACAGTGCCGACGTGGAACATGCGGCTGGTGTCGCCGTGGTAGCCATCCTTGATCACCGTGACGTCGATGTTCAGGGTGTCGCCGTCCTTCAGTGGCTTGTCACCGGGAATGCCGTGGCAGACGACGTGGTTGATCGAGGTGCAGATCGACTTGGGAAAGCCTTTGTAATTCAGCGGGGCAGGGATGGCTTTTTGCACGTCAACTATATAGTCGTGGCAAATACGGTCCAGCGCTTCGGTGGTGACGCCGGGCTTGACGTGTTCGGCGATCATTTCCAGCACGTCGGCAGCCAGTTTGCCGGCAACGCGCATGCCTGCGATGTCTTCGGCGGTTTTCAAGGTAACGGTCATACAGGCTCTCTCTAGCGCGACGCGCTGAAATCAATACGGTTCACGGGGGCGCGACAAAAGGTTACAGCATTCGCACAAGTCCCAAAAAACGCGATTCTAACAGACGATGCTGGCAAATCATGCGCGTCTGGTGATCGCTTCTCTCTATGAGGTAGAGGCATGCTGGCTGTATTCAAGGGCTTACGCAAAGGTGACGACGGGCAAGTGTGATTGCGGGTTTCGTTTTTGCCGATGCTGTGGTATAAAATGCGCCGCTTTCCGGGGATACCCCGCAAAGCTTAAATCCACACACGTGTCGACACGATGACCTGGGTGCCGGAGGCCTTGATGCCGCTGGTTGGTCATTGGGATACGTGGAGGCCAAACCCGACTTATTAAGGAACTATCATGTCCCAAGTCAACATGCGCGATATGCTGAAGGCCGGTGTGCACTTCGGTCACCAGACCCGTTACTGGAACCCGAAAATGGGTAAGTACATTTTCGGTGCGCGTAACAAGATTCACATTATCAACCTTGAAAAAACCCTGCCAATGTTCAACGAAGCGCTGACTTTCGTAGAGCGTCTGGCCCAGGGCAAAAACAAGATCCTGTTCGTCGGCACCAAGCGTTCCGCTGGCAAGATCGTTGCTGAAGAAGCAGCACGTTGCGGTTCGCCGTACGTCGATCACCGCTGGTTGGGCGGCATGCTGACCAACTTCAAAACCATCCGTGCTTCCATCAAGCGTCTGCGTGACCTTGAAGTGCAAGCCGAAGACGGTACTTTCGCCAAGCTGACCAAGAAAGAAGCGCTGATGCGCTCCCGTGACCTGGAAAAGCTCGATCGTTCCCTGGGTGGTATCAAGGACATGGGCGGTCTGCCTGACGCACTGTTCGTTATCGACGTTGATCACGAGCGCATCGCGATCACCGAAGCCAACAAGCTGGGCATCCCGGTTATCGGCGTAGTCGATACCAACAGCAGCCCGGAAGGCGTTGACTACATCATCCCAGGCAACGATGACGCAATCCGCGCTATCCAGCTGTACATGGGTTCGATGGCTGACGCTGTAATCCGTGGTCGCAACCACGTTGCTGGTGGTACCGAGCAGTTCGTTGAAGAAGCTCCGGTAGCTGCCGCTGAGTAACTGACGCCCTGGCGTTGACTCAGTAAGCAAAAAGGGGGCTTGGCCCCCTTTTTGCCACCTCGAAAACCATTTGTCGGCAGCGCAGCTACAGCATTTGTAACGTGCAGCGGCCTACAGCGGAGATTCGGGAAGAATTGATCGCCCGTTTGATCGGGTGGAATGGTTGAAAACCTATCCAAGAGGATTTTGAAATGGCAGAGATTACTGCAGCGTTGGTTAAAGAACTGCGTGAGCGTACCGGCGAAGGCATGATGGATTGCAAAAAGGCCTTGACCAAGGCCGGCGGCGACATCGAAAAAGCCATTGATGACATGCGTGCTTCCGGCGCCATCAAGGCTGCCAAGAAAGCAGGCAACGTGGCTGCTGAAGGCGCTATCGCTCTGAAAGAAGACGGCAAGTCCGCCGTTCTGCTGGAAGTGAACTCCCAGACCGACTTCCTGGCTCTGCAGGACGACTTCAAGGCATTCGTTGCTGCCAGCGTTGAAAAAGCGTTCGCCGAGAAAATGACTGACGCCGCCCCGCTGATCGAAGCTCAAGAAGCTGATCGCCTGGTACTGGTCGGCAAGGTTGGCGAAAACGTCAACATCCGTCGCCTGGTTCGCGTTGAAGGTGATGTGGTTGGTGGTTACCTGCACGGCAACAAGATCGGTGTTGCAGTTGTTCTGAAAGGCGGCGACGTTGAGCTGGCTAAAGACATCGCAATGCACGTTGCTGCAAGCAACCCTGAGTTCCTGCTGCCTTCGGAAGTGTCTGCCGACGCAATCGAACGTGAAAAAGCTGTGTTCCTGAGCCTCAACGCCGACAAGATCGCCGGCAAGCCAGAGAACATCGTTGAAAACATGATCAAGGGCCGCATCAGCAAGTTCCTGGCTGAAGCGAGCCTGGTTGAGCAGGCGTTCGTCAAGAACCCTGAAATCAAGGTTGGCGAACTGGCCAAGAAAGCCGGTGCTGAAATCGTTTCCTTCACTTACTTCAAAGTAGGCGAAGGCATCGAGAAGCCGGTCGACAACTTCGCTGAAGAAGTTGCTGCCCAGCTGGCTGCCGCCAAGCAATAAGACAGTTCCAAACTGTCGCCGAAAGAGGCTGCCCGCTCACGCGCGCAGCCTCTTTTCAAATGGGAAGGCCAATTTTATTTGGTTTCCTCTCGGAACTGGCTTACAAAGCCGTGTTCCGATGGCGCTGTGACAGCGTCCAGCTAGAGTGAACGCAAGCCGTAAACGGCTCGCCAAGAATTTTTAAAAAATACGCCGCAGGAGAGATTCGCAATGGCTCAGCAGGGCAGTGGTTATCAGGCTCGCTATAAACGCATTCTACTCAAGCTCAGCGGCGAGGCCCTGATGGGCTCGGAAGAGTTCGGGATCGACCCCAAGGTGCTTGACCGCATGGCGCTGGAAGTCGGCCAATTGGTCGGTATCGGCGTGCAGGTCGGCCTGGTGATTGGTGGTGGCAACCTGTTCCGCGGTGCGGCACTGAGTGCGGCCGGTATGGACCGGGTTACCGGCGACCACATGGGCATGCTGGCCACTGTGATGAACGCCCTCGCCATGCGCGACGCCCTGGAGCGCGCCAACATCTCGGCCATCGTGATGTCGGCAATTTCCATGGTTGGCGTGACCGATCACTATGATCGCCGCAAAGCCATGCGCCACCTGAACTCCAAGGAAGTGGTGATCTTTGCCGCTGGCACAGGTAACCCGTTCTTCACCACTGACTCGGCCGCATGCCTGCGTGCTATCGAAATCGATGCCGACGTGGTGTTGAAGGCGACCAAGGTGGATGGCGTATACACTGCAGACCCATTCAAAGACCCGCATGCCGAGAAGTTCGATCATCTGACCTACGATGAAGTACTGGATCGCAAGCTGGGTGTCATGGACCTGACCGCTATCTGCCTGTGCCGCGACCACAAGATGCCGCTGCGCGTATTTAACATGAACAAGCCCGGCGCCCTGCTGAATATCGTACACGGCGGCGCAGAAGGGACTCTGATCGAGGAAGGCCAACAATGATCAACGAAATCAAGAAAGACGCCCAGGCGCGTATGCAGAAATCCCTGGAATCCTTGAGCCACGCCTTTGGCCAGATCCGTACTGGCAAGGCCCACCCAAGCATCCTGGGCAGCGTGATGGTGCCTTACTACGGTTCCGACACCCCGCTGAGCGGTGTGGCCAACGTGACCGTGAAGGATTCGCGTACCCTGCAAGTCGTGGCGTTCGAGCGTAACATGCTCGCGGCTGTCGACAAGGCTATCCAGAGTGCCGGCCTGAACCTCAACCCGACCAACCTGGGCGAGTTGCTGCTGATCTCCATGCCAGCCCTGACCGAAGAGACCCGCAAGGGCTTCACCAAGCAGGCGCGCAGTGCTGCTGAAGATGCGCGCGTTGCCGTGCGTAACATCCGCCGCGATGCGCTGGGCGACCTGAAGAAGCTGGTCAAGGACAAGGAAATCAGCGAAGACGAAGAGCGCCGTGCCGTCGCTGATATCGACAAGCTGACCAAAGACGCCGAAGCCCAGATCACCAAGGCGACCGAAGAAAAAGAAAAGGACCTGATGGCCGTATAAGGGGTCAGGACGCCTTCATGGAAAAGACCAAGCAGACTGTGCCCTCCGTGGTGCCGCGCCATGTCGCGATCATCATGGATGGGAATAATCGCTGGGCGAAAAAACGCTTTATGCCGGGTGTGGCCGGGCATAAAGCGGGTGTTGACGCGGTAAGGGCGGTGATTGAGGTGTGTGCCGAGGCCAAGGTCGAAGTATTGACCTTGTTCGCGTTCTCCAGTGAGAACTGGCAGCGACCCGCCGATGAAGTCAGTGCCTTGATGGACCTGTTCTTCAAGGCTCTGCGTCGTGAGGCCAAGCGCCTCAATGACAACAACATCAGTCTGCGTATCATCGGTGATCGCTCGCGGTTCCATCCGGAACTGCAAGCCGCCATGCGCGAAGCCGAGGCCATCACTGCCGGTAGTAACCGTTTTGTGTTGCAGATCGCAGCCAACTACGGTGGCCAGTGGGACATTGCCCAGGCTGCGCAGCGGCTGGCCCGCGAAGTGCAGGCCGGTCATCTGCGTGCGGACGACATCACGCCCCAACTGTTGCAAACCTGCCTGGTGACCGGCGACCTGCCGTTGCCGGACCTGTGCATTCGTACCGGTGGCGAGCATCGCATCAGCAATTTCCTGCTGTGGCAGCTGGCCTACACCGAGCTGTACTTCTCCGACCTGTTCTGGCCGGACTTCAAACACGATGCCATGCGTAATGCACTGGCTGATTTCGCTTCCCGTCAGCGTCGCTTCGGTAAAACGAGCGAGCAGATCGAAGCTGGAGCCCGGGTTTAAATGCTTAAACAACGAATCATCACGGCGCTGATCCTGCTGCCGATTGCCTTGTGCGGTTTTTTCCTGCTCGACGGTTCCGGCTTTGCGCTGTTCATCGGCCTGGTCGTGACCCTTGGTGCGTGGGAGTGGGCGCGCCTGGCAGGCTTCGTCAACCAGTTGCCGCGTGTGGCCTATGCCGCCTTGGTCGCGCTGCTGTTGTTCTTCATGTACATCCTGCCGGACATCGCGCCCTGGGTGCTGGGGGCAGCAGTGTTGTGGTGGGCGTTGGCGACTTTCCTGGTGCTCACCTATCCGCGCACCAGTGGCCAATGGTCCAGCGTGGCCTGCAAGCTGGTAATTGGCCTGGCGATCCTCTTGCCGGCCTGGCAAGGGCTGGTGGAGATCAAGCGTTACCCTCTGGGCAACGAATTGATCCTGGCTGTGATGGTGTTGGTATGGGGCGCTGACATTGGTGCCTACTTCTCGGGTAGAGCCTTTGGCAAGCGCAAGCTGGCCCCGGCCGTCAGCCCAGGCAAGAGCTGGGAAGGCGTATACGGCGGCCTGGCCTTGACGCTGCTGATCACCCTGGTGGTCGGTGTGGTGCGTGACTGGTCGGTAAAGGAAGTGCTCCTGGCCTTGCTGGGGACGGCTATCGTCGTCTTCATCTCGGTGGTGGGTGACCTTACCGAGAGCATGTTCAAACGCCAGGCTGGCATCAAGGACAGCAGTAACCTGCTGCCAGGTCATGGCGGTGTGCTTGACCGTATCGACAGCCTCACCGCCGCGCTGCCGATCTTTGCCGTGCTGTTGTGGATGATCGCTTCGTGAGCCGCCTGCAGCAGGTTACGGTGCTGGGCGCGACCGGCTCGGTCGGGCTCAGTACGCTGGACGTCATTGCGCGTCACCCCGATCGCTATCAGGTTTTCGCCCTGACCGGCTTCACGCGTTTGCGCGAGTTGCTGGCCTTGTGCGTGCGTCACTCGCCGCGTTTTGCCGTGGTGCCAGAGGCGGCTGCGGCTCGCAGTCTGCAGGATGATCTGCGGGCTGCCGGGCTGGCCACTCAGGTATTGGTTGGCGAGGCAGGGTTGTGCCAGGTCTCGGCCGATGCGCACGTGGATACCGTAGTGGCGGCGATTGTCGGTGCGGCAGGTTTGCGCCCGACCTTGGCGGCAGTCGATGCTGGCAAGAAAATCCTGCTGGCCAACAAAGAAGCCTTGGTCATGTCCGGTGCGCTCTTCATGCAAGCGGTGCGTAAGAGCGGCGCGGTGCTGTTGCCTCTGGACAGCGAGCACAACGCAATCTTCCAGTGCATGCCCGGTGATTTCGCCCGCGGCTTGAGCCAGGTCGGCGTGCGCCGGATTCTGCTGACGGCATCGGGTGGCCCATTCCGCCAGACTCCGTCGGCCGAGCTGGAACATGTGTCTCCCGATCAGGCATGTGCCCACCCGAACTGGTCCATGGGGCGCAAAATCTCGGTGGACTCGGCAAGCATGATGAACAAAGGCCTGGAGTTGATCGAGGCATGCTGGCTGTTCGATGCGCGGCCCGACCAGGTTGAGGTGGTCATTCACCCACAAAGTGTGATCCATTCACTGGTCGATTACGTGGATGGTTCGGTGTTGGCGCAATTGGGTAACCCGGACATGCGCACACCGATCGCCAACGCCTTGGCGTGGCCTGAGCGGATTGATTCCGGCGTAGCACCGTTGGACTTGTTTGCAATCGCGCGCCTGGACTTCGAAGCCCCGGACGAGCAGCGTTTCCCTTGTTTGCGCCTGGCGCGGCAAGCGGCCGAGGCGGGCAACAGTGCCCCGGCGATGCTTAACGCGGCCAACGAAGTGGCCGTGGCGGCGTTTCTTGAGCGGCGCATCCGCTTTCCGCAGATCGCGAGTATCATCGAGGACGTCCTGGCGCTTGAGCCGGTAGTGGCAGTGAATGACCTGGAGGCGGTGTTCGAGGCCGACACCAAGGCCCGAGCCCTGGCCGGGCAATGGTTGAATCGCAATGCGGGTTAGGCCGCAGGCAGGTTTGAGTCTTCAGGCATTGGATTGAAATGCGGAGAAATTAGATGAGTGCGCTCTACATGATTGTCGGCACCCTGGTTGCTCTGGGTGTGTTGGTCACCTTCCACGAATTCGGCCACTTCTGGGTGGCGCGTCGTTGCGGCGTCAAGGTATTGCGCTTTTCCGTCGGTTTCGGCATGCCGTTGTTGCGCTGGCATGATCGCCGCGGCACTGAGTTTGTCATTGCTGCTATCCCGTTGGGCGGCTACGTCAAGATGCTTGATGAGCGCGAAGGCGAAGTGCCTGCAGACCAGCTGGACCAATCCTTCAATCGCAAGACCGTTCGTCAGCGTATTGCGATTGTTGCGGCGGGGCCGATTGCCAACTTCCTGTTGGCGATGGTGTTCTTCTGGGTCTTGGCCATGCTGGGCAGCCAGCAGGTGCGCCCGGTCATTGGCGCGGTCGAAGCCGACAGCATCGCGGCCAAGGCTGGCCTGACGGCAGGGCAGGAAATTGTATCCATTGATGGCGAACCCACCACGGGGTGGGGCGCGGTCAATTTGCAGTTGGTGCGTCGTCTGGGCGAGAGCGGCACCGTCAATGTGGTGGTGCGTGATCAGGATTCCAGCGCCGAAACCCCGCGGGCATTGGCGCTGGACCATTGGCTCAAGGGCGCCGATGAGCCCGATCCGATCAAATCCCTGGGGATTCGTCCTTGGCGTCCGGCCTTGCCGCCGGTGCTGGCCGAGCTCGATCCGAAAGGCCCGGCCCAGGCTGCTGGCCTGAAAACGGGTGATCGCTTGCTGGCCCTCGATGGCCAGGCGCTGGGTGACTGGCAGCAGGTGGTCGACCTGGTGCGTGTGCGCCCTGATACCAGAATTGTGCTGAAAGTTGAGCGCGAGGGTGCTCAGATCGACGTCCCCGTGACCCTGTCGGTGCGAGGCGAAGCCAAGGCGGCCGGGGGCTACCTGGGGGCTGGGGTCAAAGGTGTCGAATGGCCGCCATCGATGGTGCGAGAGGTCAGCTACGGGCCTTTGGCAGCGATTGGAGAGGGCGCGAAACGCACCTGGACCATGAGCGTGCTGACCCTCGAATCCCTCAAGAAAATGTTGTTCGGTGAGCTCTCGGTAAAAAACTTGAGTGGACCGATAACCATTGCTAAAGTGGCGGGCGCTTCTGCCCAGTCGGGTGTCGCGGATTTCCTGAATTTCCTGGCTTATCTGAGTATTAGCCTTGGGGTTCTGAATTTGCTGCCCATTCCAGTATTGGATGGGGGGCATCTGCTGTTTTATCTGGTCGAGTGGGTGCGTGGTCGCCCCTTGTCGGATCGGGTGCAGGGTTGGGGGATACAGATTGGTATCAGTTTGGTGGTCGGGGTGATGTTGTTAGCCCTGGTCAACGATCTGGGACGTCTGTAACGCTTCGCTGAATTGCGAATCTGCCGCATTTGCGGCAGTTTGTTTATTGCCAGTTGGAATAAGAAAGGACTTCATGAAACGTCTGCTGCTAACTGCGGTTCTCACCGTATTGATGATCGCCGAAGTTCACGCCGAGTCCTTCACCATCTCCGATATTCGCGTCAACGGCCTCCAGCGGGTTTCCGCGGGTAGCGTCTTTGGTGCCTTGCCGTTGAACGTCGGGGAACAGGCGGATGATCGTCGCCTGGTGGAATCCACTCGTGCGCTGTTCAAAACCGGGTTCTTTCAAGATATCCAACTGGGTCGCGAAGGCAACGTCCTGGTCATCACGGTCGTCGAGCGACCTTCCGTCGCGAGTATCGCGATCGAAGGTAACAAGGCCATCTCCACTGAAGACCTGATGAAGGGCCTGAAGCAATCGGGCCTGGCCGAGGGCGAGATCTTCCAGCGCGCTACCCTTGAGGGTGTGCGTAACGAGCTGCAACGCCAGTACGTTGCCCAGGGCCGCTACTCCGCGACCGTGGAAACCGAAGTGATCCCCCAGCCTCGTAACCGTGTGGGCCTGAAGGTCAACATCAACGAAGGCACCGTGGCCGCCATCCAGCACATCAACGTCGTGGGCAACACCAAGTTCCCTGATGAAGACCTGGTCGACCTGTTCGAACTCAAGACCACCAACTGGTTGTCGTTCTTCAAGAACGATGACAAGTACGCCCGTGAAAAGCTCTCCGGTGACCTGGAACGCCTGCGCTCCTACTACCTGGACCGTGGCTACATCAACATGGACATCGCTTCGACCCAGGTGTCCATCACCCCGGACAAGAAGCACGTCTACATCACCGTCAACGTCAACGAAGGCGAGAAGTACAAGGTTCGTGACGTCAAGCTCAGCGGCGACCTGAAAGTTCCTGAAGACCAGGTCAAGTCCCTGTTGCTGGTGCAGAAGGACCAGGTGTTCTCGCGCAAGCTGATGACCACCACCTCCGAATTGATCACCCGCCGCCTGGGTAACGAAGGCTATACCTTCGCCAACGTCAACGGCGTGCCGACCCCGAATGATGAAGACCACACCGTGGACATCACCTTCGTCGTAGATCCAGGCAAGCGTGCCTACGTCAACCGCATCAACTTCCGTGGCAACACCAAGTCCGCGGACGAAGTGCTGCGTCGTGAAATGCGTCAGATGGAAGGTGGCTGGGCGTCGACCTACTTGATCGACCAGTCCAAGACCCGTCTTGAACGCCTTGGCTTCTTCAAGGAAGTCAACGTCGAAACCCCGGCCGTACCGGGTGTGGATGACCAGGTTGACGTGAACTACGCCGTAGAAGAACAGGCCTCGGGTTCGATTACCGCCAGCGTCGGTTTCGCCCAGAGCGCCGGTTTGATCCTGGGTGGTTCCATCACGCAGAACAACTTCCTGGGTACCGGTAACCGCGTGTCCATCGGCCTGACCCGCAGCGAATACCAGAGCCGATACAACTTCGGCTACACCGACCCCTACTGGACTGCAGACGGTGTGAGCCTGGGCTACAACGCCTTCTATCGCACCACCGACTACAAAGACCTCGATGTTGACGTTGCAAGCTATGCGATCGACAGCCTGGGTGCCGGTGTCAACGTGGGTTACCCGATCAGCGAGACCTCGCGCCTGACCTTCGGCTTTACCGCCCAGCAGGATGAGATCAAGACCGGTGTGTACACCGTGGATGAAATCTTCGACTTCACCCGTCGTGAAGGCGACAAGTTCCTGAACTTCAAGGCGTCTGCCGGCTGGTCCGAGTCGACCCTGAACAAAGGCGTACTGGCAACCCGCGGTCACTCCCAGAGCCTGACCGCGGAAGTCACCACGCCGGGCAGCGACCTGTCGTTCTTCAAGCTCGACTACCGCGGCCAGTTGTTCCAGCCGTTGAGCGATAACTACACCATGCGCCTGCACACAGAGCTGGGCTATGGCGACGGTTATGGTTCGACCGATGGCTTGCCGTTCTACGAGAACTACTATGCAGGTGGTTTCAACTCGGTACGTGGCTTCAAGGACAGCACCTTGGGTCCGCGTGGTACGCCGAGCCGCGGCCAGGCATTTACGGGTAACCAGGGTACGCAAGTGGACTCCGACAACGACCCGCTTCCGTTCGGTGGTAACGTGCTGATCCAGGGTGGTGCGGAAATTCTATTCCCGCTGCCATTCGTGAAAGACCAGCGGTCGCTGCGTACGTCGGTCTTCTGGGATGTGGGTAACGTGTTCGACTCCAAGTGCGAGCAGATCAAAAACCCAAGTGGCGTGAAGTCCAACACCCAATGCAACGACGTGAGCCTCAGCAACCTGGCGAGCTCTGTGGGCGTGGGTGTGACCTGGGTGACTGCGCTGGGCCCGTTGAGCTTTGCTCTGGCCATGCCGATCAAGAAACCGGATAACGCTGAAACCCAGATTTTCCAATTCTCCCTCGGCCAGACGTTCTAAGCGTCTGACCTAAGATAACGACAACGGATTCTGTAGGAGTACATCGTGCGTAAGTTGACTCAATTGGTCTTGCTGGCCACTGTGCTGGTCACCACCCCGGCCTTCGCCGAAATGAAAATCGCCGTCCTGAACTATCAGATGGCCCTGCTGGAATCCGATGCGGCCAAGAAGTACGCCGTGGATGCCGAGAAGAAGTTCGGTCCGCAACTGACCAAGCTCAAGACGCTGGAAAGCAGCGCCAAGGGTATCCAGGACCGTCTGGTAGCCGGTGGCGACAAGATGCAGCAAGGCGAGCGCGAGCGTCTGGAGCTTGAATTCAAGCAAAAGGCCCGTGACTACCAGTTCCAATCCAAGGAGCTGAACGAAGCCAAGGCTGTGGCCGACCGCGAAATGCTCAAGCAGCTCAAGCCGAAATTGGACAGCGCTGTGGAAGAAGTCATCAAGAAGGGTGCCTTTGACCTGGTGTTCGAGCGTGGCGCCGTGATCGACGTCAAGCCTCAATACGACATCACCCGCCAGGTGATCGAGCGCATGAACCAGCTGAAGTAAACCATGACAGCGACTATCAAGCTCGGCGAGTTGGCCGAGTTCCTGGGGGCCACCTTGCGTGGCTCCAAGGAGAAAGAAATCACTGGGCTAGCCACCTTGCAGGAGGCTGGCCCAGCTCAGTTGAGCTTCCTCGCAAATCCTCAATACCGTAAATACCTGGTCGACTGCCAGGCCGCAGCCGTGTTGCTGAAGGCCGCTGACGCCGAAGGGTTTACCGGGGATGCGCTGGTGGTGGCCGACCCGTACCTGTCGTACGCCAAGGCGTCGCACCTGTTCGATCCCAAGCCGAAGGCGGCTGGCGGTATTCACCCGTCTGCCGTGATCGCCGATGATGCCCAGGTTGACCCTGCGGCCAGCATCGGCGCGTTTGCCGTGATCGAGAGTGGGGCGCGTATTGGTGCAGGCGTCACCGTGGGTGCCCACTGTTTCATCGGCGCGCGCTGTGAAATTGGTGCCGATGGCTGGCTGGCTCCCCGAGTGACCCTGTACCACGATGTGCGTATCGGTCAGCGTGTGGTCATCCAGTCGGGCGCCGTGATCGGCGGTGAAGGCTTCGGCTTTGCCAATGCCAAGGGCATCTGGCACAAGATCGCACAGGTCGGTGGCGTATTGATCGGGGACGACGTGGAGATCGGCGTTAACACCGCTGTGGATCGCGGGGCCCTGGCCGATACCGTGATCGGTAACGGTGTGAAGCTCGATAACCAGATCCAGATCGCCCACAACGTACAGATTGGCGATCACACCGCCATGGCTGCCTGCGTGGGTATTTCCGGCAGCACCAAGATCGGCAAGCACTGCATGCTCGCCGGTGGCGTAGGGCTGGTGGGGCATATCGATATTTGCGACAACGTCTTCATCACCGGCATGACCATGGTGACCCACTCGATCACAGAGCCAGGGGCCTACTCGTCCGGTACCGCGATGCAACCTGCGGCTGAATGGCGCAAGAGTGCCGCGCGTTTGAGGAAGATCGACGACATGGCGCGACGTATCAAACAGCTTGAAAAGCGTGTCGGGGACGTGACCCCTGGCGGTAATGCTTCATCAGAAGGCTGATACCATTTCCATATCAAGTGTGCGCAGCCGCTAGACGGCCTCCTTGATTTGCTAGCGGGGCGTGCGCCTAGTGCGCCCGCCCCCAATCTTTATTACAGGCTTCCCCCCGAAATGATGGACATCAACGAGATTCGCGAATACCTGCCTCACCGTTACCCGTTCCTGCTGGTGGATCGCGTAGTGGACCTCAACGTCGAGGAAAAGCGCATTCGTGCCTACAAGAATGTCAGCATCAACGAACCATTCTTCAACGGTCACTTCCCTGCGCATCCAATCATGCCAGGTGTGTTGATCATCGAAGCGATGGCCCAGGCTGCCGGTATCCTTGGTTTCAAAATGCTCGACCTCAAGCCTGCCGACGGCACGCTCTACTATTTCGTGGGCTCCGACAAGTTGCGTTTCCGCAATCCGGTCACCCCGGGTGACCAGTTGATCCTGGAAGCCAAGTTCATCAGCTGCAAACGCCAGATCTGGAAGTTCGAATGCCAGGCCTCGGTAGATGGCAAGCCGGTGTGCTCTGCCGAGATCATCTGTGCGGAACGCAAACTATGAGTTTGATTGACCCTCGCGCAATCATCGATCCGTCGGCCGTACTGGCCGCCGACGTTGAGGTCGGCCCTTGGTCGATCGTCGGCGCAGGTGTGGAAATCGGCGAGGGGACTGTCATCGGGCCGCACGTGATCCTCAAGGGTCCGACCCGTATTGGCAAACACAATCGCATCTACCAGTTTTCCTCGGTAGGCGAAGACACCCCGGACATGAAGTACAAGGGTGAAGAAACACGCCTGGTAATCGGTGACCACAATATTATCCGTGAAGGCGTCACCATTCACCGTGGCACCGTGCAGGATCGCGCCGAAACCACCTTGGGTGATCACAACCTGGTCATGGCCTATGCGCACATCGGCCATGACAGCGTGATCGGCAACCATTGCATCCTGGTCAACAACACAGCCTTGGCGGGCCATGTGCACGTTGATGACTGGGCGATCCTTTCCGGCTTCACCCTGGTACATCAATACTGCCATATCGGCGCCCACAGCTTTTCCGGCATGGGCACCGCCATCGGCAAGGATGTCCCTGCATTCGTCACGGTGTTCGGCAACCCTGCCGAAGCCCGAAGCATGAACTTCGAAGGCATGCGTCGTCGCGGTTTCAGCGAAGAAGCCATCCACGCCCTGCGCCGTGCCTACAAGACGGTTTACCGCCAAGGGTTGACCGTGGAGCAGGCCCTGGCCGAGTTGGCCGAGCCTGCCGCGCAGTTCCCGGAAGTCGCGGTGTTCCGTGATTCTATCCAGACCTCGACTCGCGGCATCACCCGCTGATCATGGCCACTCTGCGTATTGCGCTCGTGGCCGGTGAAGCTTCCGGCGATATCCTGGGTGCTGGCTTGATGCGAGCGCTCAAGGCCCAGCATCCGGCGGTGGAATTTATCGGGGTCGGTGGCCCGTTGATGCAGGCCGAAGGCCTGACCTCCTACTTTCCGATGGAGCGCCTGTCGGTCATGGGGCTGGTGGAAGTCTTGGGGCGCCTGCGTGAGCTGCTGGCTCGCCGCAAGCTGCTGATCAAGACGCTGATCGAAGAAAAGCCTGACGTCTTTATCGGCATCGATGCGCCGGACTTCACGCTCAATATCGAACTCAAGTTGCGCCAGGCCGGGATCAAGACCGTGCACTACGTCAGCCCATCCGTGTGGGCGTGGCGCCAGAAGCGTGTGTTGAAAATCCGCGAAGGCTGCGACCTGATGTTGACGTTGCTGCCATTCGAAGCCCGGTTCTACGAAGAGAAGGGCGTGCCGGTGCGGTTTGTCGGCCACACCCTGGCTGACGCCATTCCCTTGCAGGCTGATCGTGCGGCTGCGCGCGCCGAGCTGGGCTTGCCCGATGGCCCGTTGGTAGCGTTGATGCCAGGCAGTCGTGGCGGCGAGGTAGGACGTTTGGGCGCGCTGTTTTTTGATGCCGCCGAACGCCTCCAGGCGCAAAAGCCGGGAATCCGCTTTGTGCTGCCTTGCGCCAGTCCACAACGCCGTGCGCAGATCGAAACGCTGCTGGAAGGTCGCAACCTGTCGTTGACCCTGCTCGATGGCCAGTCCCACCTGGCCCTGGCAGCCTGCGATGCGGTGTTGATCGCCTCGGGCACTGCCACGCTTGAGGCCCTGCTGTACAAACGGCCGATGGTGGTAGCCTATCGCCTGGCGCCGCTGACCTTCTGGATCCTCAAGCGCATGGTCAAGAGCCCTTACATTTCCTTGCCCAACCTGCTGGCCCAGCGCCTGCTGGTGCCGGAGTTGTTGCAGGACGATGCAACGCCCGAAGCGCTTGCGCAAACCCTACTACCCTTGATCGATGGCGGTGAAGAGCAGACCCGTGGTTTCGACGACATTCACCGCACGTTGCGTCGTGATGCCTCGAACCAGGCGGCTGACGCGGTGTTGACCTTGATTGGCCATAAACAGGAAGCCTTATGACCATGCAAATGGGCCTGGATTTCAGCCTCGTTGCCCAAGCCCACGAACTGGTGGCGGGTGTTGACGAAGTCGGGCGCGGCCCGCTGTGTGGCGCAGTGGTCACGGCGGCGGTGATCCTTGATCCGAACCGCCCGATCCTGGGGCTCAACGATTCGAAGAAGCTCACCGAAGCCCGTCGCGAAAAGCTCTATGACGAGATCTGTGAAAAGGCCCTGAGCTGGCATATCGCCCGGGCTGAAGTCGAAGAAATCGACGAGCTGAATATCCTGCACGCCACCATGCTGGCGATGCAGCGCGCTGTGGAAGGGCTGCACATCACCCCGAAAATGGCGATGATCGACGGTAACCGCTGCCCCAAGCTGACGATGCCGTCCGAAGCGGTGGTCAAGGGCGATAGCAAGGTTCCCGCCATTGCCGCCGCCTCGATCCTGGCCAAGGTCAGCCGCGACCGTGAAATGGCCGCGTTCGAATTGATCTATCCCGGCTACGGAATTGGTGGCCATAAAGGCTACCCGACGCCCGTTCATCTGGAAGCCCTGGCTCGGCTCGGTCCCACCCCGATCCATCGCCGCTCGTTTGCCCCGGTACGCCAGGCTTATGAGGCCCGTGAAAGTCTGATCGAGGTTTAGCAGCAAGGCTGATGTTTTTACCCAGGCCCGGTACAATCCGGGCCTTGTTGTTTTCATGTATCAAGACAGGATCACTATGCCGGCTTCATTCGTTCATCTACGCCTGCACACTGAGTACTCCCTGGTCGACGGCCTGGTACGGATCAAACCGCTGGTCAAAACCCTGGTGGGCATGAACATGCCTGCGGTCGCGGTTACCGACCAGAACAACATGTGTTCCCTGGTCAAGTTCTACAAGAACGCCATGGGCGCCGGCATCAAGCCGATCTGCGGCGCCGATCTGTGGCTGTCCAACAAAGACCCGGATAACCCCCTGAGCCGCATCAGCCTGCTGGCGATGAACGGCGTGGGTTATCGCAACCTCACCGAACTGATCTCCCGTGGCTTTATCGATGGGCAGCGCAACGGCTCGATCATCATCGAGCGCGAGTGGGTGGCCGAAGCCAGCGAAGGCCTGATCATGCTCTCGGCGGCCAAAGAGGGTGAAATCGGTATCGCGCTGCTGGGCGGCAACCCTCAGGAAGCCGAAGTGCTGGCGCGTGAGTGGATGCAGGTTTTCCCAGACCGGTTCTACCTGGAAGTCCAGCGCACTAACCGCCCCAACGATGAAGAGCATCTGCACGCTGCCGTAGCCCTGGCCGATAAACTGGGTGCGCCGCTGGTAGCGACCAACGATGTGCGCTTTATCAAGAAAGAAGATTTCGAAGCCCACGAGACCCGCGTGTGTATCGGAGAAGGCCGGGCCCTGGACGACCCGCGCCGCTCGAAGAACTACAGCGAAGAGCAGTACCTCAAAAGCGCCGATGAAATGGCGCAGCTGTTCAGCGATTTGCCCGAGGCCCTGGAAAACTCCGTCGAGATCGCCAAACGCTGCAATATCGAAGTGAAACTGGGCAAGCACTTCCTGCCCAACTTCCCGATTCCCGATGGCATGACCATCGACGAATACTTTCGCAAAGTGTCCTTCGATGGCCTTGAAGAACGCCTCAGCGTCCTGCTGCCCAAGGACACCACCGAGGACTACGAAGCCAAGCGCCAGGTGTATGTCGATCGGTTGAATTTCGAGCTGGATATCATTATCCAGATGGGATTCCCCGGCTACTTCCTGATCGTAATGGACTTTATCCAGTGGGCCAAAAACAACGGCGTACCGGTAGGCCCCGGCCGGGGGTCAGGTGCTGGCTCGCTGGTGGCCTACGTACAGAAGATTACCGACCTTGACCCGCTGGAATATGACCTGCTGTTCGAACGGTTCCTGAACCCGGAACGTGTATCCATGCCCGACTTCGACGTCGACTTCTGCATGGATGGCCGTGACCGCGTAATTGAATACGTGGCCGAGAAGTACGGCCGCAACGCGGTAAGTCAGATCATCACCTTCGGTTCCATGGCGGCTAAAGCGGTAATCCGCGACGTGGCGCGGGTGCAGGGCAAGTCCTACGGTTTGGCGGACCGCCTGTCGAAGATGATCCCGTTCGAAGTTGGCATGACCCTGGAAAAAGCCTACGAGCAGGAAGAAATCCTGCGCGACTTCATCAAGGTCGATGAAGAAGCCGCCGAAATCTGGGACATGGCGCGCAAGCTCGAAGGCGTGGTGCGTAACGTCGGTAAGCACGCCGGTGGTGTAGTTATCGCCCCGACCAAGCTCACCGATTTTTCGCCGATCTATTGCGATGAAGAAGGCGACGGCCTGGTCACCCAGTTCGACAAGGATGACGTGGAGGCCGCTGGCCTGGTGAAGTTCGACTTCCTCGGCCTGCGTACCCTGACGATCATCGACTGGGCACTCAAGACCATCAACCGCGACCGTGCCAAGGTCGGCGAAGAACCGCTGGATATCGCGTTTATCCCGCTGGACGACAAACCGACCTACAGCCTGCTGCAAAAAGCCGAAACCACCGCAGTGTTCCAGCTTGAATCCCGGGGCATGAAGGAGCTGATCAAAAAGCTCAAGCCCGACTGCCTGGAAGACTTGATCGCACTGGTGGCCTTGTTCCGTCCGGGCCCGCTGCAATCGGGCATGGTTGACGACTTTATCAACCGTAAGCACGGCCGGGCCGAGCTGGCTTACCCGCACTCCGACTACCAATACGAAGGCCTCAAGCCGGTACTGGCACCGACCTACGGCATCATCCTGTACCAGGAACAGGTGATGCAGATCGCTCAGGTGATGGCTGGCTACACCCTAGGTGGTGCGGACATGCTGCGTCGCGCCATGGGTAAGAAAAAACCCGAGGAAATGGCCAAGCAGCGCGGCGGGTTCATTGAAGGTTGCGCCACCAACAACATCGATGCCGACCTAGCCGGTAACATCTTCGACCTGGTAGAAAAATTTGCCGGTTATGGCTTCAACAAATCCCACTCCGCCGCCTATGGCCTGGTGTCGTACCAGACCGCCTGGCTGAAAGCCCACTACCCGGCACCGTTCATGGCGGCGGTACTCTCGGCGGATATGCACAACACCGACAAGGTCGTGACCTTGATCGAGGAAGTGCGCACCATGAAGCTGCGCCTCGACGCGCCGGACGTGAACGCTTCGGAGTTCAAGTTCACGGTGAACGACGAAGGTCGCATCATCTATGGCCTCGGCGCGATCAAGGGCGTGGGCGAAGGCCCAGTGGAGGCCATTACCGAAGCGCGTCAGGACGGGCCGTTCAAGGACCTGTTCGATTTCTGCGCCCGGGTGGACCTCAAGCGCATCAACAAGCGTACCCTCGACGGCCTGATCCGCAGCGGCGCACTCGACCGTCTTGGCCCGTATTTCCATGATGAGCCGAAAGCTTACCAGGCCAATATCGACCGCAACCGTGCGGTGCTGCTTACCGCCATGGAAGAGGCGATCAAGGCCGCCGAACAGACCGCCCGTACCCATGACAGCGGCCACGCCGACCTGTTTGGCGGGCTGTTCGTCGAAGAAGATGCGGATGTCTACGCCAACCATCGCAAGGCCAAGGAACTGACCCTCAAGGAGCGCCTGAAAGGTGAGAAAGACACCTTGGGTCTGTACCTCACCGGCCACCCGATTGACGAGTACGAAGGCGAAATCCGCCGTTTTGCCCGCCAGCGCATCATCGACCTGAAACCGGCGCGGGATACCCAGACCGTCGCCGGTATGATCATCGCCCTGCGGGTGATGAAAAATAAGAAGGGCGACAAGATGGGCTTCATCACCCTTGATGACCGCTCGGGCCGCATCGAAGCGTCATTGTTTGCCGATGCGTTTCACTCCGCCCAGTCGCTGCTGCAGACCGACGCCATGGTGGTGGTGGAAGGGGAGGTCAGCAACGATGACTTCTCCGGTGGCCTGCGCCTGCGCATCAAGCGCGTGATGAGCATGGAAGACGCCCGCACCAACCTGGCCGAGAGCCTGCGCCTGAAGGTCAAGACCGAAGCGCTTAAAGGCGATCAGCTACGCTGGTTGGGTGACCTGCTCAAACGCCACCGTGGCGCGTGCCCGGTGACCATGGAGTACACCGGCAGCGATGCCAAGGCCATGTTGCAGTTTGGTGAGACGTGGCGAATTGATCCCGCCGATGGCTTGATTCAAGCTTTGCGTGACCAGTTCGGGCGAGACAACGTCTTCCTCCAATACCGTTGACGGTCAGATAGATCTGATCTCGACTAAACATTTAATCTCGACCTAAACGCGCCTCTCCCTTAAGGTAGGGCGCGAATAGACAACCGGCTGGCCAGGCACCCCTTGGCCGTCGACCCAAGACGGACGCTTATGAACCCGAATTTTCTTGATTTCGAACAGCCGATCGCTGACCTGCAAGCCAAGATCGAAGAGCTGCGCCTGGTCGGCAATGACAATTCGCTGAACATCGGTGATGAAATCGCTCGCCTGCAAGACAAGAGCAGCACGCTCACCGAAGACATCTTCGGCAAGTTGACCAGCTGGCAGATCGCGCGCCTGGCTCGCCACCCGCGCCGTCCCTACACCCTGGACTACATCGAGCACATCTTCACCGAGTTCGACGAGTTGCATGGCGACCGCCACTTCTCCGACGACGCAGCCATCGTGGGCGGTATCGCTCGCCTGGACGACCAGCCGGTGATGGTGATCGGTCACCAGAAAGGCCGTGAAGTGCGCGAGAAAGTACGCCGCAACTTCGGCATGCCGCGCCCGGAAGGCTATCGCAAGGCGTGCCGCCTGATGGAGATGGCCGAGCGCTTCAAGATGCCGATCCTGACCTTCATCGACACGCCGGGTGCCTACCCGGGTATCGACGCCGAAGAGCGCAACCAGAGCGAAGCGATTGCCTGGAACCTGCGCGTCATGGCCCGCCTGAAAACCCCGATCATCGCCACCGTGATCGGTGAAGGTGGTTCCGGCGGTGCGCTGGCCATTGGTGTCTGCGACCAACTGAACATGTTGCAGTACTCGACCTACGCAGTGATCTCGCCGGAAGGTTGTGCCTCGATCCTGTGGAAAACCGCCGAAAAGGCGCCGGACGCTGCCGAAGCCATGGGCATCACCGCCGATCGCCTCAAAGGCCTGGGTATCGTGGACAAGGTCATCGCCGAGCCACTGGGCGGCGCCCACCGTGACCCGGCTGCCGCCGCTGCGACCATCCGTGCCGAGTTGGGTTCGCAACTGGCGATGCTCAAGAAGCTGGATAACGAAGCGCTGCTGGCTCGTCGTTATGAGCGCCTGATGAGCTACGGCCTCTAAGAGCGACGTAGTACTAAAATGTGGGAGCGGGCTTGCTCGCGAAAGCGGTGTATCAGACACATATACAGTGGCTGACAATCCGTATTCGCGAGCAAGCCCGCTCCCACATTTGTTTTGTGCAGGCTGGTTTATTTCATTCCAGATGAATGGCGGTACTTTGTCATGACACCCAGCTTATCCGCCAAATGCCTGCAAGCCCTGTCCCCCTGGCGCAACGCCCCGGCGTGGCATATCGCTTTCTCCGGCGGGCTCGATTCCACCGTGCTGCTGCATCTTCTGGCTACCCTGGCAAAATCCGAAACATTACCGTCCCTCAGCGCTGTCCATGTCCACCATGGTCTGCAAGCTGCTGCTGATGCGTGGCCTGCTCATTGCCAATCGGTCTGCGACAGCCTGGAGGTCCCCCTGCGCGTCATGCGCGTGCAGGTCATGCCTGGCGCGAGTCTTGAGCGGGCGGCCCGCGATGCGCGCTACCAAGCGTTCATGCAGGTCATGGGGGCAGGGGAGGTGCTTTTCATCGGCCAGCATCGCGACGATCAAGCCGAAACCCTGCTGTTTCGCCTGCTGCGTGGCGCCGGTGTGCGAGGGCTGACGGCTATGCCTGAGCATCGCCCCTTAGCGCGGGGTCACTTGGTGCGGCCGTTGTTGGCATTTT
This sequence comes from Pseudomonas fluorescens, assembly GCF_001902145.1. Lineage (GTDB taxonomy): Bacteria > Pseudomonadota > Gammaproteobacteria > Pseudomonadales > Pseudomonadaceae > Aquipseudomonas > Aquipseudomonas fluorescens_BV. The sequence goes on along the minus strand of NZ_MRST01000019.1, from coordinate 109,291 downwards.
CCCGTAGCGAGCTGGAAGCCTACGCGCAACATCATCAGTTGCAATGGATCGAAGATCCCTCCAACGTTGATCCACGGTTTTCCCGCAATTACCTGCGTCACCGTGTACTCCCTACTCTGACGGAGCGCTGGCCACAGGCGATCATCCACTTGGCTCGCACGGCTGAACACATGGCTGAGGCTCAAGGGTTGCTCGACGAGTTGGCGGTGATGGACCTGCGGAGCGCCGATCAGCCTTCGGCTTTTCCCTGGTTGCCTCTGCTGTCCCTGGCGCTTGAACCATTGCGCGAATTGTCCGATGCGCGCCAGCGCAACGCCCTGCGGCATTGGCTGACTCCGCTGACTCGTTTGCCCGACAGCGATCATTGGGCCGGTTGGCATGCCCTGCGCGATGCCAAGAGTGACGCACAGCCTCTGTGGCGCCTGGCCGACGGCCAAATACAGCGTAGCGGTGAACGCATCTGGTGGTTGCCCTCAACATGGTCGGAGTTTTCCGACGCATCGGTGAGCTGGCCCGATCCGCAAGATCCACTAGAGTTAACGGGCAATGGTCAACTGAGATTTATCGGCAAGGCCCCCGAAGGCCCGCTGGAGGTTCGTTATCGCCAGGGTGGCGAAATCATCGACGTCCCGGGCCGAGGCCGGCGGGATCTCAAGCGTTTACTGAATGAAAGTGGCATGCCGGGCTTCGCCCGTGGCAGATTGCCGCTGGTCTATCGGGGCGAGCAATTGCTGGCTGTGCCAAGCGTTGCGGGGGCATGGTCCAGGTCGGTGGGTGAGGTGCAATTGGATTGGTTGCCACAGACCTGCGATCAAGGTTTGAGCTGATAGCGCCTTTCCGGTAGACTACGCTCCCTTCTTGATACAACTTCTGTGGATTCGCCTGAATCGCAGTCGTTGCCGATTACCAAGCAGTCTTTGCTGGGCGATTCCAAAAAATGTGTAGCGATCAACGTACCGGTGCTTCATTGCTGGTCTGTCACAACGCGGCGGTTTTTTTGAAAGGTGCACTGTGATTAATGCAGGTGATCGGGGGCTTCGGCCTTCCTTCGCTTTCCCCGGCGGCTCGGACCGCTTTAACGCAGACTTCTAGGGTTTTTCATGACGCGCTACATATTCGTCACGGGCGGTGTTGTTTCTTCATTGGGGAAAGGCATTGCCTCCGCTTCATTGGCGGCCATCCTGGAGGCGCGGGGACTTAAGGTCACCATGCTCAAGCTGGACCCGTACATCAACGTTGACCCGGGCACCATGAGCCCGTTCCAGCACGGTGAAGTGTTCGTCACCCACGACGGCGCCGAGACCGACCTGGACCTGGGCCACTACGAGCGGTTCATCCGCACGACCATGACCCAGAACAACAACTTCACCACCGGCCGTGTCTACGAGCACGTACTGCGCAAAGAGCGCCGTGGTGACTACCTGGGTGCAACCATCCAGGTGATTCCGCACATCACCGACGAAATCAAGCGCCGTATCATCAAGGGTGCAGGCGATGCCGACGTGGCGATGGTCGAGATCGGTGGCACCGTGGGTGACATCGAGTCCCAACCGTTCCTCGAAGCCATCCGCCAGTTGCGTTTCGAAGTCGGCGCCAAGCGCGCGATGCTGATGCACCTGACACTGGTGCCGTACATCGCCACTGCCGGCGAAACCAAAACCAAGCCTACCCAGCATTCGGTCAAGGAACTGCGTTCCATCGGCCTGCAGCCGGATGTGCTGGTATGCCGCTCCGATCACCCGATCGACATTTCCTCGCGCCGCAAGATCGCGCAATTCACCAACGTTGAAGAACGTGCGGTGATTGCCCTGGAAGACGCCGACACCATCTACAAGATCCCGGGCATCCTGCATTCCCAGGGGCTGGATGATTTTGTGGTCGAGCGTTTCGGCCTGCAGTGCGGCGGCGCCGACCTGTCCGAGTGGGAAGCGGTTGTCGACGCCAAGCTCAACCCTGAGCATGAAGTCACCATCGCCATGGTCGGCAAGTACATGGAACTGCTGGACGCGTACAAGTCGCTGATCGAAGCCATGAGCCACGCCGGTATCAGCAACCGTACCAAGGTCAACCTGCGCTACATCGACTCCGAAGACATCGAGAACCAGGGCACCGCGCTGCTCGAAGGTGTTGACGCTATCCTCGTTCCCGGCGGTTTCGGCCTGCGTGGCGTGGAAGGCAAGATCACCGCAGTGCAGTACGCCCGTGAAAACAAGGTGCCGTACCTGGGTATCTGCCTGGGCATGCAAGTGGCTGTTATCGAGTTCGCCCGTAACGTGCTGGGCTGGAAAGACGCCAACTCCACCGAGTTCGATCACACCAGCGGCCATCCGGTCGTGGGCCTGATCACCGAGTGGGAAGACGCCACCGGCGCCGTTGAAACCCGTACCGAAACCTCCGACCTGGGCGGCACCATGCGTCTGGGTGCACAGGATTGCCTGCTGGAAGCCGGCTCGCTGGTACACGGCTGCTACGGCAAGGACGTGATCGTCGAGCGCCATCGTCACCGCTACGAAGTGAACAACAACCTGCTGCCGCAGATCAAAGAAGCTGGCCTGAAAATCTCCGGTCGTTCCGGTGATGGCAAGCTGGTTGAAGTGGTCGAGGCACCGGATCATCCGTGGTTCGTGGCCTGCCAGTTCCACCCGGAGTTCACCTCGACGCCGCGCGACGGTCACCCGTTGTTCAGTGGTTTCGTCAAAGCTGCACTGACGCAACATCAGAAGAAGGCGTAAACCTGATGGCCCAGAAGATCATTCGTGTAGGCGATATCGAGATTGCCAACGACAAGCCCATGGTGCTGTTCGGCGGCATGAATGTGCTGGAAAGCCGCGACATGGCGATGCAGGTGTGTGAGGAGTACGTGCGGGTCACCCAGAAACTGGGTATCCCTTACGTCTTCAAGGCCAGCTTCGACAAGGCCAACCGTTCGTCCGTGACCTCCTATCGCGGCCCGGGCCTTGAAGAAGGCATGCGGATCTTCCAGGACATCAAGCAAGCCTTCGGTGTGCCGATCATCACCGACGTCCACGAGCCTGAGCAGGCTGCCGTGGTCGCCGAGGTGTGCGACATCATCCAGTTGCCGGCCTTCCTGTCACGCCAGACCGACCTCGTGGTCGCCATGGCCAAGACCGGCGCTGTGATCAATATCAAGAAAGCCCAGTTCCTCGCACCCCAGGAGATGAAACACATCCTGAGCAAGTGCGTGGAAGCTGGTAACGACCAGTTGATCCTCTGCGAGCGGGGTTCGAGCTTCGGCTACAACAACCTCGTGGTGGACATGCTCGGTTTCGGCATCATGAAGCAGTTCGAATACCCAGTGTTCTTCGACGTGACCCACGCGCTGCAAATGCCCGGTGGTCGTTCGGACTCCGCTGGCGGGCGTCGTGCCCAGGTAACGGACCTGGCCAAGGCGGGCATGAGCCAGTCGCTGGCGGGCCTGTTCCTTGAAGCCCACCCGGACCCGGACAACGCCAAATGTGATGGCCCATGCGCCCTGCGCCTGGACAAGCTGGAGCCATTCCTGGCCCAGCTCAAGCAGTTGGACGAGCTGGTCAAGAGTTTTCCGACGGTAGAGACCGCGTAACTGGCATTTCTCCGGTAGAATTTCCCACGCTTTACGCTCAGGCCCCCGGGCCTGAGCCTTGTCGTCTGCAAGCCTGCCCCGTTGTTCCACCCTTGCGGTCGGTCAAAAGATTTCCTTCAGCTGCGTCGTTTTCGTCAACTTTGGAGTGTTTACAACAATGGCAAAAATCGTCGACATCAAAGGTCGTGAAGTTCTCGACTCCCGTGGCAACCCCACCGTCGAAGCCGACGTGCTTCTCGATAACGGCATCATCGGCAGCGCCTGCGCGCCGTCCGGTGCTTCCACCGGTTCGCGCGAAGCGCTGGAACTGCGTGATGGCGACAAGAGCCGTTACCTGGGCAAGGGTGTACTCAAGGCTGTAGCCAACATCAACGGTCCGATTCGTGACCTGTTGCTGGGCAAGGACCCGCTGGACCAGAAAGCCCTGGACCACGCGATGATCAAGCTCGACGGCACTGAAAACAAAGGCAGCCTCGGCGCCAACGCCATCCTCGCGGTATCCCTGGCGGCTGCCAAGGCGGCTGCGCAGGACCAGGACCTGCCGTTGTACGCGCACATTGCCAACCTGAACGGCACTCCGGGCGTCTACTCGATGCCGGTGCCGATGATGAACATCATCAACGGTGGCGAGCACGCGGATAACAACGTCGACATCCAGGAATTCATGGTGCAGCCAGTGGGTGCCAAGTCCTTCTCCGAAGGCCTGCGCATGGGCACCGAGATTTTCCATCACCTCAAGGCTGTACTGAAGGCCCGTGGCCTGAGCACTGCCGTGGGTGACGAAGGTGGTTTCGCGCCGAACCTGGCCTCCAACGAAGATGCACTGAAAGTCATCTCCGAAGCTGTGGCCAACGCTGGCTACAAGCTGGGCACCGACGTGACCCTGGCCCTGGACTGCGCCGCCAGCGAATTCTATGAAGACGGCAAGTACAACCTGTCCGGCGAAGGCCAGGTGTTCAACTCCGAAGGCTTCGCTGAATACCTCAAGGGCCTGACCCAGCGCTACCCGATCATCTCGATCGAAGACGGCCTGGACGAGTCCGACTGGGATGGCTGGAAGATCCTCACCGACAAGATCGGCGAAAAAGTCCAGCTGGTGGGCGACGACCTGTTCGTGACCAACACCAAGATCCTGAAAGAAGGCATCGACAAGAAGATCGCCAACTCGATCCTGATCAAGTTCAACCAGATCGGCACCCTGACCGAAACCCTGGAAGCCATCCAGATGGCCAAGGCTGCAGGCTACACCGCCGTGATCTCCCACCGCTCCGGCGAAACCGAAGATTCCACCATTGCCGACCTGGCCGTGGGCACTTCGGCGGGCCAGATCAAGACCGGTTCCCTGTGCCGTTCCGATCGCGTCTCCAAGTACAACCAATTGCTGCGCATCGAAGAGCAATTGGCAGGTAAAGCCAAGTACAACGGTCGCGGCGAGTTTCGCGGCTAAGCAGTAAATGGTAAAAAGTCGGCGGATTGCGTCAGAAATCTCACGGAAGTGTGAATTTCGGCGCTAATCTGCTGACTGACAAGCGCAAGCCTGGTTTTTCCAGGCTTTGTGCTATCAGTTGCTGCAAAAGGTTTGCATGACTGTCTTTATTCAATGGATACCCGGATTTCGATGCGCAGTCCCAATTGGTTGTTCCTCGTCTTGCTCTTGTTGCTGGCTGGCCTGCAGTACCGCCTATGGGTCGGTAATGGCAGCTTTGCGCAGGTGGAAGAGTTGACCCAGCAAATTGCCGACCAGCGTGCCGAAAACGAACGCCTGCTGGAGCGTAATCGCGTCCTCGATGCCGAAGTGCTTGAGCTGAAAAAAGGTACGGAGACCGTTGAAGAGCGGGCTCGTCATGAGTTGGGCATGGTCAAGGAGGGCGAGACCCTCTACCAGTTGGCCCAATGAACCACGATTTACCGGCCTTCTGGGCCGTGATTCCTGCTGCGGGCGTCGGTGCCCGTATGGCTGCGGACCGTCCCAAGCAATACCTGCAATTGGGCGGGCGCACTATTCTCGAACACAGCCTCGGCTGTTTTCTCGACCATCCATGCCTCAAGGGCCTGGTGGTCAGTCTTGCAATTGACGATCCTTATTGGCCCACCTTGGCATGCGCCAATGACCCGCGTATCCAGCGTGCCGACGGGGGCTCGGAACGTTCCGGCTCGGTACTCAATGCGCTGCTGCAACTCAATGCCCTGGGCGCCAGTGATGAAGACTGGGTGTTGGTGCATGACGCTGCGCGACCTAACTTGAGCCGTGATGACCTCGACAAATTGTTGGCGGAACTGGCTGACGATCCGGTAGGCGGCCTGCTGGCGGTGCCGGCGCGCGACACCCTCAAACGTGTCGACAAGCACGGCCGTGTGGTGGACACCATTGATCGCAGCCTGATCTGGCAGGCTTACACGCCGCAGATGTTCCGCCTGGGCGCCTTGCATCGCGCCTTGGCCGACAGCCTGGTAGCCGATGCGGTGATCACCGACGAGGCTTCGGCGATGGAATGGTCCGGCCAGGCGCCGCGCCTGATCGAAGGGCGTGCGGACAACATCAAGGTCACCCGCCCCGAAGACCTCGAATGGCTGCGGCTGCGATGGATCAACCGGTGATGACGGTTCGTCATTTACCTGTGTTGGTGTTATGAGAGGGGTGGGCTCGGGTATATCGAGGCTTTATAGTTTAGTCGTTGCTAATTTTAAAGTGCCCATTAGCGACAATGGACACAGCCTCGCAACTGAAGTGATCAGAGTTTCTGACTGGGTAGGCTTCAATCTATGTTAGGGCTTTGTGAGGTTGAAGTGCGCATTGACATGATAGTCGGCCTTAGTGATAGTGCTTCCTCCGAGAACAATGCCTTCTATTTTTTTATCGTCAACGACCAAACATAAGTGACCACTGTTTATTTGGGCGTGAACATAGCTAGAGAACACGCTGAAAATCACGATGTTGGGGTGTTCATATAGGTCGAAAATTCCAGTTTTAAAAGGTTCGCCCGCTGACAGAATGCTTAGTTCTGAATGGTAGCTTTGCCCATCGGCGTCAAGTTCGAAAAATACTCTTATTAAACTTAAGTCGCCGGAATTCTCCAGTAATACTTGGTCGGTGTTCAGTGTCGTAGCGTAGCTGAACGTAGACTGGGCCGAACCGGTAGTCTTGGTATTTGGCTGTTGGCTATTCAGTGGGTGCTGGGCAAGATAGTCTTTGCATCTTTGCGTATTTTGGCTGTTCATGTTATTAGTCCTCTCCGGATGAATGGATGCTCCAGCCAACAAGTACGGTCTAACAACTCTTTTAAATATGTTCTGCTGGGCCGCTTTAGAAAAACATCACTGACCCAGAATGGCAACTGTCATAGTTGACAGTTGCTGTGGGCGTGGAGTTGTGTTTGGGCTTAAGTTGTAGGTGGTTGGTATTCCGCCCTTTCTGAAAGGCCTTTTTTAAGATAGTCCACCAGCTTGCGTACTTTAGGCGACAAATGCCGTTGCTGCGGATACAACGCCCAGACCGCCGTATTCGGTGGCTGATGCGCCTCCAATAACGACACCAGCGCACCACTGTGCAAGTGCTCCAACACGTAATAGTCCGGCAGTTGGCACAGCCCCGCGCCTTGCAACGCAGCATCCAGCACTGCCTGCCCACTGTTGCAGCGCCAGTTGCCTTGCACGCGTTGGGAGAACTCCCGCCCGTCCTGGGCCAGTTGCCAAATGTCAGAGCTGCCAATCAGGCAGTTATGCCGGCTCAATTCCGACAAGCTATGCGGTCGACCATAGCGCGCAAGGTAGGACGGCGACGCACACAAGTACATGCGTCGAGGAGCCAGGCGACTGGCAACCATGCGAGAGTCTTGTAAGCGACCCAGGCGAATGGCCATATCGAGGCCTTCATGCACCAGATCCAACTGGCGATTCGTCAGTTCTATATCCACGCGTAGCTGCGGATACAACCCCATGAACCGCGTGACCAGCGGCACGATAAAGCGCTCGCCATAAGCCACTGCGCAGGTCATGCGCAACATGCCCTTGGGCTCGCTAGTGAGGTCGCCCACTGCGCGCAGCGCTTCTTCGCGGCCGTCCTGCAAACGCTGGCAGTGCTGCAGGAAGGTCTGGCCGGCTTCGGTCAGCGTCACCTTGCGCGTACTGCGATACAGCAATCGCGTCTGCAGCCGCTCTTCCAGGCGCGCCACCTGCCGGCTGATATGCGACGAAGATACCCCTAGCCGCTCGGCTGCCGCCGTGAACTGGCTGCATTCGGCCACGGCGACAAACTCATCGATGCCTTCCCAGCGATTTTCCAGCATATCGATTATCCCTGTGCAGCAATAAAGTTTTGCTTTTGGCTGGATTATTAATCACTGAGCCATGTTTTACACTCATCAGCTCAGTTTTTAACTCCCTGGAGAAACCCGGATGATCAAGTCCCGTGCCGCCGTAGCCTTCGAAGCGAAAAAGCCCCTTGAGATTGTTGAAGTGGATGTCGCCATGCCCAAGGCCGGCGAGGTGCTGTTGCGCGTGGTCGCGTCCGGCGTGTGCCATACCGACGCCTATACCTTGTCGGGCGCCGACCCGGAAGGCATCTTCCCGTCGATCCTTGGCCATGAAGGCGGTGCGGTGGTTGAAGCCATCGGCGAGGGCGTGACCTCGGTCGCTGTGGGCGATCACGTGATCCCGCTGTACACCCCGGAATGCGGCAAGTGCAAATTCTGCCTGAGTGGCAAGACCAACCTGTGCCAGGCCATTCGCGCCACGCAGGGCAAGGGCTTGATGCCGGATGGCACCACGCGTTTCTCCTATAAGGGCCAGCCGATTTTCCACTACATGGGCACCTCGACGTTCTCCGAGTACACCGTGCTGCCGGAAATCTCCGTGGCCAAGATTCCTAAAGAAGCGCCGTTGGAAAAAGTCTGCCTGCTCGGTTGCGGTGTCACTACCGGTATCGGTGCGGTGATCAACACTGCCAAGGTCAAACCGGGCGACACCGTGGCCGTCTTCGGTCTGGGCGGCATTGGTCTGTCGGCGATTATCGGTGCAGTCAAGGCCAAGGCCGGGCGCATCATCGCCATCGATATCAACCCGGCCAAGTTCGAAATCGCCAAGCAGCTGGGGGCTACCGACTGCATCAACCCGAAAGACTACGATCGCCCAATCCAGGATGTGATCGTGGATTTGACCGACGGCGGCGTGGACTTTTCCTTCGAGTGCATCGGCAACGTACAACTGATGCGTGCGGCCCTTGAGTGCTGCCACAAAGGCTGGGGCGAGTCGGTGATCATCGGTGTGGCCGGTGCTGGCCAGGAAATTGCCACTCGCCCATTCCAACTGGTCACCGGGCGCGTCTGGCGTGGGTCGGCGTTTGGTGGCGTGCGCGGTCGTACCGAATTGCCAAGCTACGTGGAAATGGCCCAGACCGGCGAAATCCCGCTGGATACCTTCATCACCCACACCATGGGCCTGGAAGATATCAACAAAGCGTTTGACCTGATGCATGAAGGCAAGAGCATTCGTACCGTCATTCACTTCTGAGGTCGGCCATGAGTCTGGAAAACCTGTCATGCCAGAAGAGCTTCGGCGGCTGGCATAAACGCTACAAGCATCATTCCGATGTGCTCGGTTGCGACATGACCTTCGCCGTCTATCTGCCGCCGCAAGCAGAGCAGGGCGGCAAGTTGCCGGTGCTGTACTGGCTGTCCGGCTTGACCTGCACCGATGAGAACTTCATGCAGAAGGCTGGCGCCCAGCGCATGGCCGCCGAACTGGGCTTGATTATCGTCGCGCCGGACACCAGTCCCCGTGGCCCCGGCGTGCCGGGCGACCCGGACAATGCCTGGGACTTCGGCCTCGGCGCCGGCTTCTACCTCAATGCCACCCAGGAACCCTGGGCCAAGCACTATCGGATGCATGACTACGTGGTGCAGGAATTGCCGGCACTGGTGGAGGCGCATTTCCCTGCGTCGGATAAACGCGGCATCAGCGGCCACTCCATGGGCGGTCACGGTGCGCTGGTCTGTGCATTGCGCAACCCTGGACGTTACCTGTCGGTGTCGGCGTTTTCGCCGATCAACAACCCGATGGACTGCCCCTGGGGCCAGAAAGCCTTTTCCCGTTATTTGGGTGAAGAGCGCTCGAAGTGGCGTGAATGGGATGCCTGCGTGCTGATCAGCGAAGCCTCGGAAAAGTTGCCGCTGTTGGTGGACCAGGGCGATCGGGACGATTTCCTCGCCGTTCAGCTAAAGCCCGAAGCCCTGCTGCAGGCGGCCAAGGCAGCCAACCATCCGCTGGAACTGCGCCTGCAGCCCGGCTACGATCACAGCTACTTCTTTATCGCCAGCTTCATCGAAGACCATTTGCGACATCATGGTCGTGCTTTGCTCGGTTAATCTGAGGCAAAAGTAGGTAGAATCACGCCCTGAATTAAATCGGGGCGTTTTTTTATGCGTATTGGCCACGGCTACGATGTGCACCGTTTCGCTGAAGGCGATTTCATCACCCTGGGCGGCGTGCGCATTGCGCACCACCATGGGTTGCTGGCTCATTCCGACGGCGACGTGGTCTTGCACGCCTTGAGCGATGCCTTGCTCGGCGCGGCTGCATTAGGCGATATCGGCAAGCACTTTCCGGACACCGACCCCACTTTCAAGGGCGCGGACAGCCGTGTGTTGCTGCGCCATGTGGTTGGCCTGATCCATGCCAAGGGCTGGAAGGTCGGCAACGTCGACAACACCATCGTCGCCCAGGCGCCGAAAATGGCCCCCTATATTGAAGCGATGCGCGCAGCGATCGCCGCAGACCTTCAAATTGAATTGGATCAAGTCAACGTGAAAGCCACCACCACCGAAAAGCTCGGGTTTACCGGTCGTGAAGAGGGCATTGCGGTGCACTCCGTCGCCTTGTTGCTGCGCGCATGAACGACCTGCAACTGCTGGGCCCGCGGGCCTATGGCGAGGCCCTGGGCAGCGCGGTACTGAAGGCCACGGCCGAAGACTTCCAGGTTGATGAGGTGCTGGACATCCCGCTGACCGGCGATGGGGAGCACCTGTGGCTGTGGGTGGAAAAGCGCGGCTTGAACACTGAGGAAGCGGCACGGCGTATCGCCAAGGCTGCTGGGGTGCCATTGCGCACCGTCAGCTATGCCGGGCTCAAGGATCGTCAGGCCCTGACCCGCCAGTGGTTCAGCGTGCAATTGCCCGGCAAGGCCGACCCGGACATGAGCGGCGCGGAAAACGACACCCTCAAGATCCTGAAAACCGCCCGTCACAAGCGCAAGTTGCAGCGTGGGGCCCATTCGGCCAATGGTTTCACCTTGCGCCTGACCCAACTGGCCGGCGACACCGCTGCCATCGACGCACGTCTGCAGTTGATTGCCCGGCACGGCATCCCCAATTATTTTGGCACCCAGCGTTTTGGCCACAACGGCGGCAACGTGGTGGATGCTCGCGAGTGGGCTGCCCGCAAGGCCCTGCCCGAGCAGCGCAACGTGCGCTCGCGCTTGCTGTCCACGGCTCGCAGTTACCTGTTCAACCAAGTGTTGGCGGCTCGCGTCGCCGACGGTTCATGGCAGCGTGCCCAAGTTGGCGATCTGCTGGCGTTTACCGACAGTCGCAGTTTTTTTCCGGCCGGGGAAGCTGAATGCAGTGACCCGCGTCTGGCGATCCTGGACCTGCATCCCACCGGCCCGCAGTGGGGCGAAGGCGACTCGCCGGCGAAAGGTCTTACGTACGAGCTGGAACAATCTGTCGCCGCTGGCGAAGCAGACCTACGTGATTGGTTGGTGAAGGCGGGAATGAGCCAGGAACGTCGCATTCTGCGACTGCCCATTGGCGGGTTGACGTGGCATTATCCCGGGCCTGACATTCTGCAATTGGAATTCGTCCTGCCGGCCGGATGCTTCGCCACTGTCTTGGTGCGCGAGCTTGTTGATCTGGTGCCGGTGGGGCAGACGGACAGCCCATGCGTATTCTGATATCAAACGATGACGGTGCCACCGCACCCGGTCTTGCCGCGCTCCATGCTGCGCTGCAGGATTACGCCGAGTGCGTGGTGGTTGCCCCCGACCAGGACAAGAGCGGCGCCAGCAGTTCGCTGACGCTCGACCGTCCGCTGCATCCGCGGGTCCTGGCCAATGGCTTTATCAGCGTTAACGGCACCCCCACCGACTGCGTGCACCTGGCAATCAACAGTCTGCTGGAGCACCAGCCAGACCTGGTGGTCTCGGGGATCAACCTGGGCGCCAACCTGGGTGATGACGTGCTGTATTCCGGCACTGTGGCGGCCGCCCTTGAAGGGCGCTTCCTGGGCCGCACCGGCTTTGCTTTTTCCTTTGCTTCGCGGCAACTGGATAACCTGGCGACGGCGGCCTACTACGCGCGCAAGTTGGTGGAGGCCCATGCTTCCCTGGACCTGCCGCCGCGTACGGTGCTCAACGTCAATATTCCCAACTTGCCCCTCGACCATATTCGCGGTATCCAACTCACGCGCCTGGGCCATCGCGCCCGTGCGGCGGCGCCCTTGAAGGTGGTCGACCCTCGCGGCAAGGAAGGGTACTGGATCGCCGCCGCCGGCGACGCCGAAGATGGCGGCGAGGGCACGGACTTTCATGCGGTGATGCAAGGCTATGTCTCCGTCACCCCTCTGCTGTTTGATCGTACCTTCAGTGATGCCTTCAGTGGCCTTGATGGCTGGCTGGAGGGACTGCGTTGATGGCTCGTGAACAAGACGACTTGTTGCGCCGTGGCATCGGGATGACCTCCCAGCGCACCCGAGAGCGGTTGATCCAGCGCCTGTATGAAGAAGGCTTGTCCAACGCACAGGTGCTGGAAGTGATCCGGCGCACGCCGCGACACCTGTTTGTCGATGAGGCGCTGGCGCATCGCGCCTATGAAGACACGGCGTTGCCCATCGGCCACAACCAGACCATCTCCCAGCCCTATATGGTCGCGCGTATGAGCGAGCTATTGCTGGCGGCGGGTCCGTTGGACAAGGTGCTGGAGATCGGTACCGGCTCCGGCTACCAGACGGCCGTGCTGTCGCAGCTGGTAGAGCGGGTGTTTTCGGTCGAGCGCATCAAGGTGCTGCAGGACCGGGCCAAAGAGCGTCTGGTGGAGCTGAACCTGCGCAACGTGGTATTCCGCTGGGGCGATGGTTGGGAGGGCTGGCCGGCGCTGGCGCCCTACAACGGTATCATCGTCACCGCCGTGGCCACCGATGTGCCGCAAGCCTTGCTGGATCAATTGGCACCTGGCGGGCGGCTGGTCATCCCGGTGGGCTCCGGCGAAGTGCAACAGTTGATGCTTATTATCCGTGAGGACGAAGGTTTTTCCCGGCATGTACTCGGTGCCGTGCGTTTCGTACCCTTGCTCAACGGCCCGCTGGCCTGATCATTTATTCGCGGGCAGTGAATTCTGTAAGCGGGGATGTGTCTTACGGCGGGGTCCATTGAATCAACATGCCTGGCAGCCACGATTAAACATGATGAATTTTTCCTTTCAGTCAGGTGCCAGTAAAAAGCCAATGCCCAGTTATACTTGCGTCATATTTCAAGCCTGATACAGGCGTTAACGTTCAGCCACCACAAAGGGAGCGGCGGGTGAGTCTCACAGGTCCTGCGCAGCGAATGAGTAAAACAAGCTTTCAGCGACTGGTGCTTGGCCTTGTCTTGAGTTCCTTATTGGCAGCCTGCTCGAGCACGCCATCCGGCGGTGCTCGGGTCGTTGACCGTACCAACGCAACCCCCCAGAGACCCACGGTCACCACCGGCCAATACGTGGTGCGCAAAGGCGACACACTGTTCTCGATTGCTTTCCGTTATGGCTGGGACTACAAGGCACTCGCCGCCCGTAACAACATTCCTGTGCCGTATACGATCCATCCTGGGCAGACCATTCGTTTCGATGGTCGCTCAGGCTCTGCACCTACGGCAGTTGTGACAAAGTCGGGATCTTCGCCATCGTCGTCGAGCAAGACCACCATCATTACCCGGCCTGCAGGCAGCGCGGCGCCTACGGTTGCGAGCAAGCCGGCGCCCGCGCCGCTGCCACCCGCCGGGCCTGCGCCGACAGGCTGGGGATGGCCTTCAAACGGAGTGTTGATTGGAAAATTCTCTTCAAACGGTAGTTTGAATAAAGGCATTGATATCGCCGGGGATTTGGGACAGCCTGTTTTAGCTGCGTCTGATGGGACGGTGGTGTACGCCGGGAGTGGTTTGCGGGGCTACGGCGAGCTGGTCATCATCAAACACAGCGATACCTACGTCAGTGCCTACGGTCATAACCGCAGGTTGTTGGTTCGGGAGGGGCAGCAGGTCAAGGTCGGACAGACGATTGCCGAAATGGGGTCAACGGGCACAGACCGGGTGAAACTGCACTTTGAGATTCGCCGCCAAGGGAAGCCTGTAGATCCGCTGCAATTCCTGCCCCGTCGTTGATGTGTTGCACAGCCTGTTCCCTCACGTAGAAGGAACAGGCTCCAGCGTTGCCAAGGATAGAGGCGTCGCTTGAGCTTGAGGTCGAACTCACCAAAGGACTATAACAATGGCTCTCAGTAAAGAAGTGCCGGAGTTTGACATCGACGATGAGGTTCTCCTTATGGAGGCCGGCATCGATTTGGAAACGATGTCAGATAATGAAGGGGTCTCACCACCTTCAGTTCGCACCAAATCCAAAAATGCTGCCGCGTTGAAGCAGCACAAGTACGTTGACTACACGCGGGCGCTCGACGCGACCCAGCTGTACCTCAATGAAATCGGCTTTTCCCCTCTGTTGACCCCCGAAGAAGAAGTCCATTTTGCGCGTCTGTCGCAGAAGGGCGATCCGGCCGGTCGTAAGCGCATGATTGAAAGCAACCTGCGCCTGGTGGTGAAAATCGCCCGACGCTATGTCAATCGTGGGCTTTCCCTGTTGGACCTGATCGAGGAGGGCAACCTGGGCTTGATCCGGGCTGTGGAGAAGTTCGACCCTGAGCGGGGCTTCCGTTTCTCCACCTATGCCACCTGGTGGATTCGCCAGACCATCGAACGGGCGATCATGAATCAGACCCGCACGATCCGGTTGCCGATCCATGTGGTCAAGGAGCTCAACGTCTACCTGCGGGCAGCGCGTGAGCTGACGCAAAAACTCGATCATGAACCTTCGCCTGAAGAAATCGCCAACCTGCTGGAAAAACCGGTAGGGGAGGTCAAGCGCATGCTGGGCCTTAACGAGCGTGTCTCTTCGGTCGATGTCTCGTTGGGGCCGGATTCGGATAAGACCCTACTGGATACCCTGACTGATGATCGTCCGACGGATCCTTGTGAGCTGTTGCAGGACGATGATCTTTCCCAAAGTATTGACCAGTGGCTGTCAGAGCTCACGGACAAGCAGCGTGAAGTGGTGATTCGCCGCTTCGGCCTGCGCGGCCATGAGAGCAGCACCCTGGAGGATGTAGGCCTGGAGATTGGCCTGACTCGTGAGCGGGTGCGGCAGATCCAGGTGGAGGGCCTCAAGCGTTTGCGTGAGATCCTGGAGAAGAATGGTTTGTCGAGCGAGTCGTTGTTCCAATAAGCGACGCACGACGAAATACCGGAGCGGGCTTGTGTGGGAGCGGGCTTGCTCGCGAATGCGCTGGATCAGTCGACAGTTTCAGTGACTGACACACCGCATTCGCGAGCAAGCCCGCTCCCACATAAGTTCCGCTCCTGTTTTTATGTGTGCCACCAAAATCCAGGCATAAAAAAACCCCGCTTTTAAGGGCGGGGTTTTTTCGACTAAGTCAGTACAAGTTAGATAACTTGAACTTCTTCAGCTTGCATGCCTTTCTGACCGCGGGTAGCGATGAAAGAAACCTGTTGGCCTTCTTTCAGGCTTTTGAAGCCGTCGGATTGGATAGCTTTGAAGTGAACGAACAGGTCGTCACCGGATTGTGGAGTGATGAAGCCGAAGCCTTTTTCATCGTTGAACCACTTAACGGTACCAGTTTGGCGATTAGACATGGTGTATCTCCTTGGACAAAGTTAACTGCGACTCAGGAAAAGCCCTGGCCGAGACTGAGTGCAAAGAGCAGGAAAAATTCTTGGAGATGGTTGGATCGAAATTCAACATATCGTGTAGAGATTCTCAGTGACACAAGCAGCACAGTGACGCCACCTTAACCCTTTTTCCGGAACGTGCCAATGGTATTTCCGAAGGTTTCTCTAATTTCGTGACTGGCGGTGGTATTTACAGTCATTGGCGCCTGCCGTCCGGGCCCCGGCCACGCTGGCTGCGGCTTATAGCTGGCAGTACATTCATCAAGAAAACCCGTGCGGCCTTTGAACCCCAACGCCGCCCCCGGTAAGATGGCCCACAGATTTTTTTCGCCTCGCTATTCAGGACACCGCCATGAGCATCAAATCGGACAAGTGGATTCGCCGCATGGCGCAGGAACACGGCATGATCGAGCCGTTCGTCGAGCGCCAGATTCGTGGCGAAGGCGACGAGCGCGTGATTTCGTACGGCGTTTCCAGCTATGGCTACGACGTGCGTTGCGCCGATGAATTCAAGGTGTTCACCAACATCAATTCGGCGATCGTCGATCCGAAAAACTTCGACGAAAAGAGCTTCGTCGACGTCAAGAGTGACGTGTGCATCATCCCGCCCAACTCTTTCGCCCTGGCGCGCACCGTGGAATTCTTCCGTATTCCTCGCGACGTGTTGACCATCTGCCTGGGGAAAAGCACCTATGCCCGCTGCGGCATTATCGTGAACGTCACGCCGCTTGAGCCGGAGTGGGAAGGCCACGTGACCCTGGAATTCTCCAATACCACCACCTTGCCGGCGAAAATCTACGCCAACGAAGGCGTGGCACAGATGCTGTTCCTGCAGTCCGATGAGGCCTGTGAAGTGTCCTACAAAGACCGCGCGGGCAAGTATCAGGGCCAACGCGGCGTCACTCTCCCACGCGCTTGATCGAAAGCGCCTACGGGTAAAGGGAATTTGTCTGCAGAAAGTGACTCTATCTAGGTGTACTGCTTCGGCGCGTGTGAAACGCGCCGGGCCATACTTGAGGAGTACCCTATGAAGATCGACCCGCGAATCAGCGCAGAACTCGCCCGGCTTGAACCCAACCAGATTGGTGTTCTGGCCTGGTCCTTGATGGCCAACCCCGCGCACGCGGGGGGCATCCCTGGTCAGCCCGAACCTGATTACCCGCAGCCTACCGAGCCGGGTGAGCCGACCCTACCGGATGAGCCGCCACCCGCGCCTGTTGCCTGAGCAGGCCTGTCTCGATTCATTGAATCGGCCAGACCTGGTGATCGCCAATCACAAAGATTCGGCGGTCCTGGGCCTGCTCCACGGCATAACCCCCTGTAAACGCGCCAAAGGCTGGCAGCAGGCTGATCTGAGTGCCGATCTGGAAGCACGGCAGGCGTAGCCGCTGGCGCCCTTTGCCGCGCAGGTGGTACACCGGATGCACATGCCCCGCCAGTACATGATGGCTGGCGTGGGCGTCTGGCTCATGTTGCAAGGCGAAAGGGCCCATCAGCAGAGGCTCCGCGACCACGTCGATGCCCAAGTCCAGTGGTGGGTCGCCGGCGCGTTTGTCGTGATTGCCTCGAATCAAGGTCAAGGCCAATGTGCGATTGCGCTCACGCCAGGCCCGGATTGCGTTCAGGGTGCCGCTGGCGTGAGAGCCGGGACCGTGCAGGAAATCGCCGAGAAAGATCAACTGCGCGCACGGCAGGGCCCATAAAAGCCTGTCCAGGCGTTCCAGGTTGGCCGTAGTCGTGCCCTGTGGCACCGGTTGCCCCAGGCTGCGATAGGCCGAAGCCTTGCCAAAATGCGCATCGGCAATCAGCAGGCATCGACGTGCGGGCCAATACACGGCCTTGTCCGGCAACAGCCATAGATCTTCGCCTTCCAGCGTGAGGGGATAATGCATCAGCCTTGCCCTTTGTCGGCGACTTTTTCCAGGTCCTTGACCATCCGCGCGATGCGCTCCGAGAGTTTTTCCGAACTCATGCTTTCGCGCATCCGTTCTACCAGCAGCGCAAAGGCCAGGGGCGTGGGACGCTGGATCCTGTGCAGGTCCAACGTCAATGTCGACAGATGATTCAGCGTCTGTTCCAGCCGGCGAATATCCAGCTCGTCCCGCAGAACTTCTTCCCCTGCCTGGGCCAGCAGCAGGTTCTGTGGGTCATATTGCTTGAATACTTCAAAGAACAAACCACTGGAAGCCTGCACTTGTCGCGTGCTTTTCGGCGCGCCGGGATACCCGGCAAATACCAGCCCGGCGATTCGCGCAATCTCGCGAAAGCGGCGCAGGGCCAGTTCGCCGGCATTGAGGCTGGCGACCACGTCCGCCAGCAGGCCTTGGGGGCTCAGCACCCTAGTATTCAACAACTGAGGCCACTGCACCTCGGTGGCGCTCAACAGCTCCAGGCCATAATCATTCACCGCAATCGAAAAGGTCAGCGGCTGCTGCTGGCTGACCCGCCATGCCAGCAAACTGGCCAAGCCCAGATGTACCTGGCGGCCAGCGAACGGATACAGAAACAAGTGCCAGCCCTCTCGCGACCGCAGGGTTTCAGCCAGCAAATGCTCGCGGGTCGGCAGCCCCGACCAGCGCAATTGGGTGTGCAGCAACGGTTGCACCGCCTTCATCTCTGGGCCGTCGAAGTGCCCATGCGCGGCGGCATCAAAACGCTCGACCACCGCCTGGGCCAGTTCGTTGGAAAGTGGCATGCGCCCGCCATTCCAGCGTGGCACGGCGGCTTTTTTCGCGTTGCTGCGGCGTACATAGGCGGTCATGTTTTCCACACGCACCAGTTCCAGCAAGCGTCCGGCGAACAGAAACCCATCCCCCGGCTTGAGCCTTGCAATAAACCTTTCCTCGACACTGCCCAGGTTCTTGCCGCCGCCGCCTTTGCTCCAGAACTTGAGCTGGATACTGGCATCACTGACGATGGTGCCGACGCTCATGCGATGGCGGCGTGCCAGGCGGGCATCCGGAACACGCCAGATGCCGTGCTCATCGGGCTCCACGCGGCGGTAATCCGGATAAGCGGTGAGTGACAGGCCACCATGGCGCACAAACCCCAGGGCCCAGGCCCAATCCGCTTCGGTGAGGTCGCGATAGGCCCAGGCGCCGCGCACTTCGTCCAGCAGTGCCGCCGGGGTAAAGCCGCCGCCCAAGGCTATGCTGACCAGGTGTTGTACCAGCACATCCAGTGGTTTGTACGGTGATTCCCGCGCTTCGATGTGCCGTTGGGCGATCGCATCCTGGGCGGCCGCGGCTTCCACCAGCTCCAGGCTGTGGGTTGGCACCAGCGTTACCCGTGAGGGCCGCCCTGGCGCATGGCCGGAACGCCCGGCGCGTTGCATCAGCCGCGCCACACCCTTGGCTGAGCCGATTTGCAGCACCCGTTCCACCGGCAGGAAGTCCACGCCCAGGTCGAGGCTGGAGGTGCACACCACCGCCTTGAGTTGCCCGTCTTTCAACGCTCGCTCCACCCAGTCCCGGGTCTCCCGCGATAGCGAGCCGTGGTGCAGTGCAATTAATCCGGCCCAGTCCGGTCGGGCGTCGAGAATCGCCTGATACCAGATTTCCGATTGGGCCCGGGTGTTGGTAAATACCAGGCAACTGCTGCTGGCCTCTACCTCGGCGACCACTTGCGGCAACATCTTCAAGCCGATATGCCCGGCCCAGGGAAAGCGCTCGGTGACGGGCGGCAGCAAGGTGTCGACCTTCAGTACCTTGGCCGTTTGCCCCTGCACATTGATGCCCCCGCCCTGTGGGACCAGTACCTCCAAAGCGTGGGCCTGATTACCCAGCGTCGCGGAAACTCCCCACACCATCAACTCAGGATGCCAGCGCCGCAAGCGTGCCAGCGCCAGTTGCAACTGCACCCCGCGCTTATTGCCGATCAGTTCGTGCCATTCATCCACGATGACCATGCGCAGGTGCGCCAGGCTGGTTTCACTGTCGGCACAGGCCAGCATCAGGGTCAGGCTTTCCGGAGTGGTGACCAGAACGGTGGGTTGGCGGCGGGTCTGGCGCGCGCGTTCACTGCTGCTGGTGTCACCGGTGCGCAGACCTACACTCCAGGGAATCTGCAGGGACTCCAGCGGGGCTTGCAGGGCACGTGCGGTGTCGGCGGCCAGGGCGCGCATCGGCGTGATCCACAGGACAGTCAACGGCTCGGCAGGCGGTTTGCGTTTGCCTGTGGCGGGCGGGCGGGTGATGGCGAAACGGTTGAGTGCGGCAAACCACAGGGCATAGGTTTTACCCGCCCCGGTGCTGGCATGCAGTAGCCCCGACTGGCCGGCCTTGACCGCGGCCCATACCTCTTTCTGAAAGGCGAACGGTTTCCAGCCTTGAGTGGCAAACCATTGCTTGGCGAAATCGTGGGTTTTTGCCATGCGGCAGCGGACGCTCTGGAAGGGTTAGTTCAAAGACCCTTCAAGCAGTGCCGACGTTCCAACTGTAGGAGCGGGCTTGCCCGCGAAAAAAGCCCAGGCGCCGCGTTTAACCTGGATGCCCGCGTTATCGTTGACGATTTTCGCGAGCAAGCTCGCTCCTACTTCAAATTGCCACTCAGAAACTGCTGCAGGCGTTCGCTTTTCGGATTGCCCAGCACATCCTCCGGCAAGCCTTGCTCCTCCACCAGGCCCTGGTGCAGAAACAGCACCTGGCTTGAAACCTTGCGCGCAAAGCTCATCTCGTGAGTCACCATGATCATGGTGCGACCTTCCTCGGCCAGGCCCTGGATCACCTTCAAAACTTCGCCCACCAGCTCCGGGTCCAGGGCCGATGTGGGTTCATCGAACAGCATCACCTCCGGCTCCATGGCCAGGGCGCGGGCGATGGCGACACGCTGCTGCTGGCCGCCGGAGAGGAACGCCGGGTATTGATCAGCCACTCGCGCCGGCAGCCCGACTTTGTCCAGGTAGCGGCGCGCACGGTCTTCGGCGTCCTTCTTGTTGCAACCCAGCACGCGGCGGGGGGCCATGGTGATGTTTTCCAGCACGCTCATGTGACTCCACAAGTTGAAGTGCTGGAACACCATCGCCAGCCGTGTGCGCAAGCGTTGCAGCTCGGCGTCGTCAGCCACCCTCATGCCCTGGCGATCGCTGACCATGCGGATCGCTTGGCCGTCCAGGGTCATGGCGCCATCGTTGGGGGTTTCCAAAAAGTTGATACAGCGCAGGAAGGTACTCTTGCCTGAGCCACTGGCGCCGATCAAGCTGATCACATCACCGGTCTTGGCCTTGAGCGACACACCTTTGAGCACTTCATTGTCGCCATAGCTTTTATGCAGGCCTTCAACGGTCAGTTTGTACATGGGGCGTGCATCCTCAAGGCGAAAGTAGATAACCGCTGCGGTAGGCCTGTGTGCCGGCGACATGGCAGATCACCATGCCGGCAGTGGCCATGCGGCGTAGCGAACGGGCGTAAAGCAGCCCGGCGTGCTGGCAGTGCACGGGCGTCACGCGGTCTGTAATGGGGTCGATGATTTCAGCGACCAATTGCCCCGCCTCCAGGTATTCCCCCGGCAGGGCGCTGAATACCAGCAAGCCACCCACCGCAGTGGTCACCGGCTCCACCGCCGCCAGCGGCGTAGCCGGGTAGGCCAGGGCAGGCAAGGGGGCTGCATCGCCGCGAATGGCGCCGAAGTGGATCAAATAATCAATGATGGCCTGGCAGTCCAGCGCGGCGAGGCCGTGGTTGACATCGCCCTGGCCACGCAGCTCGACGGTCACCGACAAGCTGCCCATGGGGATCGGGTAGCGTTCGCCGAAGCGTTGCTGCAATTGCCACCACACCAGGGTGAAACATTCATCAAAAGACTGCCCGCCGGAATCGGTGGCCAACAGGTTGGCCTCCGAACCCAGGTAGCGTGCCAACGGCTCTACCTGCGGCCAGGCTTCGGGCGTGGTGTACAGGTGCGCCACGGCTTCGAAATCGCAATGCAGGTCCAGCACCACGTCAGCATCACAAGCCAGGCGTTGCAGCCCCAGGCGTTGGGAGTGCAACTGGGTCTGGGCGGTGTGCGCAGCCAGGGCGTTGGACAGTGCGCTGCGGATCAATTGGGCATTGCGCTGGGGATCATCGCCCAGCAGGTCTTCGACCTGGTTACCGACGTCTTCGCTGAGGTCGACGAACAGGCGATTGAAGTTCTGCCCGCTTTCCAGTTCGTAGCGGCCCAACGGGATATCCATCAATACCTGTTCGAGACCCACCGGGTTGGCGACGGGCACCAGCACGATTTCGCTGCGCAAGCGCCCGGCCGTTTCAAGTTCTGCCAGGCGTGCCTTCAGATGCCAGGCCACCAGCATGCCCGGCAATTCATCGGCATGCAGGGAGGACTGGATGTACACCTTGCCTTCGGGCTGCTGCGGGCCGAAGTGAAAACTGTGGATCTGCCGCGCCGTGCCGGGCACCGGCGCGATCAGGTCATGTAGCTGATGGTGCATGCAAGCTCCTTAGTGGCTCGGCCCGAGGAAGGCCAGCCAACGCCGCTCTGCCAAGCGAAACAGGCCGACCAGGGCAAAGGTCACCGTCAGATAGATCAGTGCGGCAATGCCGAATGACTGAAAGGTCATGAACGTGGCGGAGTTGGCATCCCGCGCCACTTTGAGGATGTCCGGGATCGTCGCGGTAAACGCCACGGTGGTCGAGTGCAGCATCAGGATCACTTCGTTGCTGTAGTAGGGCAACGAGCGTCGCAACGCGGACGGCATGATCACGTAGGCGTACAGCTTCCAGCCGCTGAGGCCGTAAGCCTTGGCCGCCTCGACTTCGCCGTGGGCCATGCTGCGGATTGCCCCGGCGAAAATCTCCGTGGTGTAGGCGCAGGTGTTGAGGGCGAAGGCGAGCAGGGTGCAGTTCATCGCGTCGCGAAAGAACGCATCCAGCACCGGTTGTGCGCGTACGGCGGCAAGGCTGTAGATGCCGGTGTAGCAAATCAGCAATTGGATATAGAGCGGCGTACCGCGAAACAGGTAGGTGTAGAACTGCACGGGCCAGCGCACCAGGCGCTTGCGCGAAACGCGGGCGATGGACAGTGGAATAGACACCAGAAAACCGATGACCAGTGAGGCGCTGAGCAGCCACAAGGTCATGGCCAGACCGGTGATGTGCTGGCCGTCGCTGTAAAGAAAGGGGCGCCAGTATTCCTGCAATAGGTCGATCATCGCACTGCCTCCCGGGCGCCTGCGGAGTAGCGACGTTCAAGTCGGCGCAAGACAAAGTTGGAGGCGCTGGTGATCAACAGGTAGATCAGCGCCGCCAGCACCAGGAAATAAAACAGTTGATAGGTGCTCTTGCCAGCGTCCTGGGCGGCTTTTACCAAGTCTGCCAGGCCGATGATCGACACCAGCGCGGTGGCCTTGAGCATTACCATCCAGTTATTGCCGATGCCCGGCAGCGCAAAGCGCATCATCTGCGGGAAGGTCACGTAGCGAAACCGCTGCCCGCGCTTGAGCCCGTAAGCGGTGGCGGCTTCGAGTTGGCCGCGGGGCACGGCGAGGATCGCACCGCGAAAGGTTTCGGTGAAATACGCACCGTAGATAAAGCCCAGGGTGATCACCCCGGCGCTGAATGGGTCGATCTCGATGTATTCCCATTCCATAAAGTCGGTAAAGCCACTGAGCCAGGTTTGCAGGCTGTAGAAAATCAACAGCATCAGCACCAGGTCCGGCACACCGCGAATCAGAGTGGTATAGAGCTGGGCGGGGATACGCACAATGGCCAGGCTGGACAGTTTGGCGCTGGCGCCGAGCAGGCCCAGCACTACGCTGACGGCCAGGGACAGCACCGACAACTTGATGGTCATCCAGGTGCCTTGCAGCAACAGCGGGCCGAAACCCTTCAGGCTGAATGCGCTCAGCCCGAGGGTTTGCAACAGATCTTCGAACATAAATCAGGACCTATGGCGATAAAAAAGCGCCCCACCCGAAGCAGGGCGCCCCAGGCATTACTTGCCGCTGTACAGGTTCAGATCGCCAAAGTGTTTCTTCTGGATAGTGGCGTAGGTGCCATCATCGTGTAACGCTTTGATACCTTTATCCAAAAGCGCCTTGAGTTCAGTGTTACCTTTTTTGATACCGATGGCGGTTTTCGACGGCAGCAGCGGGTCGTCGATAGCGGCGCTCACTTCATAGCCAACACCGGCTGGCGACTTGAGAAAGCCCAGTTCGGCTTGGAGCATGTCCTGCACGGAAGCGTCGAGGCGCCCGGAGGTCAGGTCGGCGTACACCTGGTCCTGGTTGGCGTAAGCCTTGGTGGTCACCCCGGCTTTATCCAGTACGGCCTTGGCGTAGGCTTCCTGGATGGTGCCTTGCTCGTAACCTACGGATTTGCCCTTGAGAGATTCTGGCGTCGAATAGCCAGCGCCTTTCTTGAACACCAGCGAAGTCGGGCCCGAGAACAGCTCGGAGGAGAAGTCGATGGCCTTCTCGCGTACTGGGGTCACGGTCATCGACGAAATCACGCCATCGAATTTATTGGCTTTCAGGCCCGGGATCATGCCGTCGAAGTCACTTTCGACCCACTTGCACTTGACCTTCAGCTCCGCGCAGATCGCATTGCCCAGGTCGATGTCGAAGCCCACCAGGCTGCCGTCGGCGGCCTTGGATTCGAACGGTGCGTAGGAAGGGTCGACACCAAAACGCAATTCCTTGTATTCCTTGGCCGTAGCTACACCAGCGGCCATGCACAGAGCCAGTGCAGAAAGGGTCAGCAATGCTTTTTTCATTATGTAATCCCTGGAAACCAAGATAAGCGCTTGTGGCGCGAT
Source organism: Pseudomonas fluorescens (assembly GCF_001902145.1). Classification (GTDB taxonomy): domain Bacteria; phylum Pseudomonadota; class Gammaproteobacteria; order Pseudomonadales; family Pseudomonadaceae; genus Aquipseudomonas; species Aquipseudomonas fluorescens_BV. The sequence continues at coordinate 84,974 of NZ_MRST01000019.1, read as the reverse complement.
TAGGACTGTTACTGAACGGTGTCAGACGCATCACAAGTAGCAATTTCTGCACCATAGTTCCGGATGGGCTTTTTAAACGGTGGGATAAGGCAGTTCCAAGTGTAGGCGGCGCCCAAAAATGGGCATGGAATTTCCACTGCACCATTCTGGAACTGTCACTTATCAAAAGGTGGGAGCTGGCTATATCAGGCCAACAGGTCTTGGAGCGTGGCCAGGTTGTCCGCTTCCTCCACCGCCTTGTCCTGGCGCCAGCGCAGCATCCGCGGAAACCGCACCGCAATCCCGCTCTTGTGCCGCTTGGACAGGGCAATCCCTTCGAAACCCAGCTCAAACACCATGCTCGGCGTCACGCTGCTGACCGGGCCGAACTTCTCCACTGTGGTTTTGCGCACAATGGCGTCGACCTTGCGCATTTCCTCGTCGGTCAGCCCGGAATACGCCTTGGCGAACGGCACCAGTGTGCGCTCGCTGCCCGGTGGGCCGTCCCATACGGCGAAGGTGTAGTCGCTGTAGAGGCTGGCGCGTCGGCCATGGCCGCGCTGGGCGTAGATCAACACGGCGTCGACGCTGAAGGGGTCGACCTTCCATTTCCACCACAGGCCCATGTCCTTGGTGCGGCCTACACCGTAGAGGCCGTTGCGGTCCTTTAGCATCATGCCTTCCACGCCCAGGCTACGAGAGGCTTCGCGCTGTTCGGCCAAGGCTGCCCAGGTTTTGCCTTCCAGCAACGGCGAAGGCAATAACACCGGTTGGTTGCACGCAGCGATCACTTGTTCCAATTGGGTGCGGCGTTCGGCCTGGATGTGGTTGCGCCAATCGTCGCCCTGATACTCCAGCAAGTCGTAGGCGAGCACCGCCACTGGCGCATCCTCAAGGACTTTTTTACTCAGGGTCTTGCGGCCAATGCGCTGTTGCAACAGCGCGAAGGGTTGTACCGAGTCTTTCCACACCACGATTTCGCCATCGATCACCGTTCCGTCGGGCAGGCCACTGACCAGGCTATGGAGTTCAGGGAAGCGTTCAGTCAGCAACTCTTCACCGCGAGACCAGACCCACAGGCGTCCCTCGCGCTTGACCAGTTGTGCGCGAATGCCATCAAACTTCCATTCCACCTGCCAATCGGCGGGTGAACCGAGCAGCGTGTCGAATTGCTCCACTGGTTGCGCCAGCCCGTGGGCAAGAAAAAACGGATAGGGCTGCCCGCCACGTTGCGCGTGCTCGTCGGATGATTCGGCGGCGATCAGCTTGAGGTAGCCCTCGGCTGTCGGACGGTTCGACAGGTCGGTGTAGCCTACCAACCGTTGCGCCACGCGTTTGCTGTCGAGATCGGCCATGGCGGCGAGGGCGCGGGTCACCAGCAGTTTGGATACCCCGACCCGGAAGCTGCCGGTGATCAACTTGATGCACACCATCAGGCTCGGTTGGTCCAGTTGCGCCCACAGCGCTGGCAGCCTTTCTGCCAGGTCCATGGGTGGCAGACCGCGCAGGGGCAGGAGTTTTTCTTCCAGCCACACGGCCAGGCCGTCTTCGGAGGTATAGGTGGATTCTGGCAGGAGCAGGGAGATGGTCTCGGCCAGGTCACCTACGGACTGGTAGCTCTCTTCGAACAGCCAGGGTTCGATACCGGCCGCTTCGGTGGCCATGTCCCGTAGCAGGCGCGTCGGCACCAGTTGCCGTGGCCTCCCGCCGCTGAGAAAGTACACCGTCCAGGCCGCATCGGCCGGCGGCGCCTGCAGGAAATAGGCTTGCAGGGCCGCGAGCTTGGCATTGCTGGATGTGGTGGCGTCGAGATTGGCGTACAGCTCGGCGAAGGCTTTCATGCAGTGGCCTCTTCTTCGTCATCGCCGTATTCGGTGCTGAAGCCTTGGGCATCCAAGCCCTTTTCCCGCAGGTGACGCACCAACACACCGACCGAACCATGGGTGACCATCACCCGTTGTGCGCCGGTTTGTTCGATGGCCCATAACAGGCCCGGCCAGTCGGCGTGGTCCGAGAGCACGAAGCCACGGTCCACGCCGCGCCGCCGTCTGGTACCGCGCAGGCGCATCCAGCCGCTGGCGAAGGCGTCGCTGTAGTCGCCAAAGCGGCGCATCCAGGTACTGCCTCCAGCGGAGGGCGGGGCGATGATCAGGGCTTGGCGCAGCAGTGGGTCGGTCTTTTTGAAGTCGCCGGCATACAGCGTCTCGGGGATGTAGATGCCCGCTTCGCGGTACACCCGGTTCAACGGTTCGACCGCGCCGTGGCTGAGGATCGGGCCGATACTGGCGTCCAGCCCATGGAGGATGCGTTGGGCCTTGCCGAAGGAGTAGCAGAACAACACGCTGGCTTTGCCGCTGGCGATATTGGCCTGCCACCATTCATTGATCCCGGAAAAAATCTTCGCCTGGGGCTGCCAGCGGTATATCGGCAGGCCGAAGGTGGATTCGGTGATAAAGGTATGGCAACGCACCGGTTCGAAGGGCGCGCAGGTACCATCGGGTTCGACCTTGTAGTCGCCGGACGCCACCCAGACCTCGCCCTGGTATTCCAGGCATACCTGGGCCGAGCCCAGTACATGTCCGGCCGGATGGAAACTCAAGGTCACCCCGTGATGCACCAACCGTTCGCCGTAGGCCAGGGTTTGCAGGTTGATGTCCTGCCCCAGGCGCCAGCGCAGGATACCTTCGCCGGGGGCGGCGGCCAGGTAGTGTTGATTGCCGGTGCGGGCGTGGTCGCCGTGGGCGTGGGTGATGACCGCACGATCCACTGGGCGCCAGGGGTCGATATAAAAATCACCGGCAGGGCAGTAGAGGCCTTCGGGGCGGGCGATGACGAGGTCCATGGGGTTGCCGGGGCGGTGGGCTTGTTACTTATGAGGCGGGGCTGGGTATAGAAGTTCTATCTGAATGCAGGTAGTGCAAAGGTGGCTTGCCTTCAATGCCGGCCTGAAAGCCGACACCTATCTACCTGACACCCCGCGATCTAAATGTGGGAGCTGGCTTGCCTGCGATGACGGCCCCACAGCCGATGCATATCTACCTGACACCCCAACGATCCCACTGTGGGAGCGGGCTTGCTCGCGAAGGCGGCCTGGCAGGCGACGCTGTTATACCGAGTACATATCCATTCCTGCGGTAACGGCCACTTAGGGTTCCGCTTTTACAGCGGGTCACTTTTGGAAAAGAGCCCCAAAAGTAACCAAAAGGGCTCTTGCCCCACCACTCGGCACCTCGCTTAGGCTCGGTGTGCCCGAAATCCGCCAGTGATTTGGGGGGGCGCCGCCACGCGCCATCCATGGCGCGGGGCGGCTAAACCGGCATCCCTGCCGGTTTACCCCCCAAATCCCTGTCGAATTCCGGCCAGCGTGGTTTGACGGGGCGCTTCAGATCAAGAGCAAGATCAAGAGCGGCTCGCTTCGCATCGTGGTTACCCTCGGCTGCTATCGCAGGCAAGCCACAATGCCAGTCAGTCAAGCGGTCATCGCCTACTGGAGCGAGCTTGCTCGCGAAAAACGTCAACGATAACGCGTGCTTGCTGAATGAGCGCGGCGCCTGTGAGTTCTTCGCGAGCAAGCTCGCTCCTACAAAAAGCCCTTAGCTGACTGGCATTGAGGCAAGCCAGCTCCCACAGCGTTATCAGGTTTCGTCAGGGAAGCCCGGTTACTTACCGGGCGTCAGGGTCAACCTGGACTTGCCATACACCTTTTCAAAGTTCTGCGGCTGCATCGGGAAGCTCAGGTACTGCGCTTTCAGCGACGGGTCGATGCCGTTGGCATAGTTCGGGCTGGCCGGGTTGCCGGATTGGCCGATGCCACCCTGGCCCATCATCGGTTCCGCCTGGCCGAAGTCTATGATCATGCGCAGCGCCGACACCTGGGTCGCGTTGAAATCCTGGCCCCAGCTATACGGCGCCGGGTTCAAGGTATTGTGGTCGCCACCGCTGGCAAAGGGACCGCGGATGACCTGGCCGCTGGTATTTTTCCAGGTGGTGCTGTGCAGCTTGCCCCACTGCCAGGCCTTGTGGTCGGCGCCCAGTTGGCTGTCGCCAGTCGTGATGGCGGCGGCCAGGGTGCGAGCCAGGATCGCGGGTTTGTCTTCTTTTTGCGCTGTACGCGTGTCATCCCAGAATGGGCTGTCTTCACGGCCCAGCAGGTGGTCGGCGATGGCCGAGTAGGACAGGCTGGCGTTGCTGACGAAGGCTTTCCAACTGGCGCTGTTTTCCGGGCCGAGTTTGTCCAGGAAGATCTGCCGGGCGCTTTCCTGCAGGAACAGTTCGTAGATTGCCGCGTCAGCCGAGGTGGTTGCCAGCCGACCATCGAAGGCCATCAGGCGCTCCAGTGCTTCGCGGGCCTTGGCACGTTCCGCTGTCGGCAGGGCCTCGATGGCCTGCTTGAGCGGCTGGGCCATGCCGGGAGCCTGGAACATGTTCTTGAGTTTGGCGGCGAAGAGGGTGGTCTGGTCGTATTGCATGGCGATCAGGCTGCGGCTGTCATGCTTGCCGGCGTTGGCCAGTTGCGCCAGGCGCTCGCTGCGCTCCGGTGCATCCCAGGCGTTGGACAGTTGCATACCGTAGCCACGCGGCGCGGTGCGCTGATTGGCGGTGCCGATCCAGCCCTGGGCCGGGTCCTGGTCGTACGGGTGCAACATCGCGTCGGCGTAGCCGTCCCAGTCAAAGCGCGTGTCCCAGCCCGGCGATGGCAACAGGCCTTCGCCTTCGCGGCGGTTGGGAAAACGGCCGGTGACCTGCCAGCCGATGTTACTGGCGTCGGCGAAGATCATGTTCAAGGCGATGGCGCGAATCTCACGGGTGGCGTCCGAGGCCTTGCCGGCGTTTTGTGCGCGGGACAGGTCGAAGAACGCATCCAGGCTCTTGTCGTCCTTGAAGTCGGCGGTTTGCAAGGCCAGGCCAAGACCGCTGGTGAGCGCCTGGCTGCTGTTGAGCAGGGCACCGTGGCGGGTTTCGTATACGACTTCGCGAATCGAGCGCTGGCCCTTGATGAAGAAGGTTTCGTTGCGCACGCCGGCCGGCAGCCATTTGCCGTTGTTCTCGTAGTACAGCGCACTGCCCTGGCGTTTGACCTTCTCCAGGAACAGGTCCTGGGTGTCGCCCTTGACCGCGCTCATGCTCCACGCCACTTTGCCGTTGAAACCCGCCAGCAGGGTCGGCAGGCCGGCAATCGAAGCACCGACGGCCTGGTATTTGGGTGCACGAATCTGCACGTAGTTCCACGGCGACGGTACTTGTGGCTGGGCGGCGATATCGTTGGCCAACAGGCTTTTGCCGCTGCGGCTGCGTTGCGGGCCGATGGCCCAATTGCTTGAGGTGGTGACGCCCAGGGCATTGAGGCCGCGCAATTGCTGGCCCACCGTCTCCAGCCCGGCGAGGCCGGTGATCTGGTTCAGGTTGACGCCTTTGAGCTTGTCGGCTTCGGCCAGCGGGACGGGTTCGTCCGGTGCGCTTGGGGTGAGCCAGGCCAGCTTGTCGACGCCGACCTTCTGCGCCAGCACCAGGGACGAAAGCTCTTCCTGCAGATTGCTCGACTGGCTGAAATTGAGCAGGCAGAACAGCAGCGCCGAATCTTCCGGCTTCCAGTACTCGGGCTTGTAGCCGCTCTGGGCCAGGTCCGTCGGCAACTTGTCGCGGTAGCGGAACAGGTAGGCGTTGACGCCTCGGGCATACACTTCAAAGAAGCGTTTGAGGCGCGGCGATGAGGCGTTATACAACTCGCCAGCGCTTTTCTTGAGGTTGACCGCCCGCATAAAACGGTCGACGTCCAGCACTTGCGGCCCCGACATTTCCGCCAGACGGCCCTGGGCCAGCAGGCGCAGGGTGACCATCTGGGTGATGCGGTCGCTGGCATGCACGTAACCGAGGCTGAACAGTGCGTCGTGGAAGGTGTTGCTTTCGATCAGCGGCATGCCTTGGGCATTGCGGCGCACCGACACATTCTGTGCCAGGCCCTTGATTGGCTGCACGCCAGCAACGGGCGGCAGGGTGTCCTGGGTGTTCTGAAGCTGGCAACCGGCCAGGCCCAAGGCACTGACCACTGCCGCGGCAACGCCGAACCGGGGAAGAAAATGTAAGAGGGCTGGCGAGGCCATGGCAAAGCTCCTGCGGGGGGTAGCGTCAGTAAAGGCGCTACGTTAGTGAGCGCGGCGAAACGACGCAAGCGGGAGTTTTGGCAATTGCGTGAGAACTTGAAACAGCCACCAATCGAGGTGGGGGTTGGCTCAAGGCTTTGTAGGAGCGAGCTTGCTCGCGAGAAAACCATAGGCGCCGTGTTTATTCAGGAAACACGCGTTATCGTTGACGTTTTTCGCGAGCAAGCTCGCTCCTACTCGTGCGGTTTAAGCGCCGTGGCACTTCTTGAATTTCTTCTCGCTGCCGCACGGGCAAGGATCGTTGCGACCGACGTCCTTCAACGCATTGCGCACCGGCTCTTGGTGAGCGTGGCCGCAGTTCGGGCCGTGGACATGGCCGTGGTCGTGATCATGATGGTCATGATCGTGGTTGCAGTCAGGACCATGGACATGGGGTTGCTGTGTCATCGATGTTGCTCCGGAATAAAATCGCCGGGGATTATCTCGCCATTGTGTGCCACCTGCACGTCATTACCGATGAATAATCCGGTTTTCAGTTCGCCTTCCAAACGATAAGGCACGGGCCGGTCGGGATTTTTCAGCATCTGCACCACCTCACGCACCTGTGGCCAGAGGTTGGTGCGCACAGAGACCTTGAAGAATTTATGACCGCGTGGCGGTACGGTCAGCCACTCGTTGGACTCGCCTTCGGTCAACACCAGATTGCCCAGGCTGACCTTGTAGACCAGGCCACGCACGGTAAGGTCGGCGTCGTCGCGGTTGTCCACGCGAAAGTACAGCTTGAACTTCTGCTCCAGCAGCTTGGCCCGTACAACTTCGACCTTTACCAGGGAAACGTGGGGTGGCGGCGCGTCGTCTTCGAACCAGGACGCGCAGCCGGTCAGGCCCAGGGTCAACGCCAGCATCAAGCTATACATCCGAAGCATGGCGCTATCCCCGTCGGGTGATTAGAAGTAACTGGAACAGCACTTCTTGAATTTCTGCCCACTGCCACACAAACAGGCATCGTTACGTCCGGCCCTCACTTCTACCGTTGGGTCTATGAAGTACCAGCGCCCCCCATTCTGTACGAAAGAAGACTGCTCGCGGTGACTATGTTCACCAGTAGCGTCGTGCCAGCGCGCGGTAAAGGTGACAAAGGCGTGTTCCGGTTGGCCGCCGAACACCTCGGAGCTTTCCACCTCCAGGCCCAGCCAGGTGCTCTGGGCACTCCAGGCGGCAATGGCGTCGCGGTCCAGGCCGGCCCGTTGCGCAGGCAGCGTAGTGGCGACCAGGTAATCGACCAGGCCCAGTACATAGGCGCTGTAGCGCGAGCGCATCAGCGCGCTGGCACAGGGCGCCGGGTGACCGGCGTGATAATGGCCGCAGCAGGCATCCAGCAGATTGCCGCTGCCGCACGGGCAAATGGATGTACTCATCGGGTTACCACCAATACTTTCCGAAGTTTTCCGGGTTGGCCCAGAAGCGGGCGTTGAGCCAGTCCGGCACCTGTTTATAGTCAAGCAGATCATAGGTAAACAGCGTCAGCACCTGATCATCGCGTTGGAAGCGTTCGCCGGCTTGCAGGGCCAGGGAGAAAAAGTCGGTGTCCTTCCAGCCGCAGGCGACCAGGTCGGCCAGCACGGCAATGCGGCTGGCGTTGAGGTTACGGATGCCTCCGAGCAGGGTCAGGCCTTGGGGTTTGGACAGGTGCTCCAGGCAGTCGACCACCAGCGCGAGGTCAAAGCGCTGCACAGCGAGGTCTTCCGGCAACGGCCCTGGCGCGGCATAGAACACCTCGGTATCCGGGTGCGCAGCCCGGAAGGCATCCAGCGCCGGAAATTGGCTGGCGCCCACTAACAGCAGACGTTTTGGCCTGTGAAGGTCCAGCAGGGCCGCCAAGGCTTGTTGGGGCGTACGGGCAGAAATTCCAGCGGTCATTGCAGATCCTCGCATCAAGACCGTAGAGACTAGCGCGGCTGGGCGCGTGGGCCTAGAGCGCGGCGGTCGATACCCACCGAGGTGGAACTGAAGTTTTTTGATCCTTCACTGGCAAATCGCCGGTAGAAGTCGTTACTGTGCGCTCAAAGAAAAATTTGAAAACAGTCAGGAGCCCCATGATGCGTAAGGTTTTTCTGTTGGCCCTGTTGGTCAGCCCCGTTGCCCTGGCCCAGAGCGTCAGTGTCGAAACCCATTCGTTGATGCGCTTGCCCAGCAGCACCAGCGTGTTGCAGCTCGAGCGCCTGGACGTCGCGGACTACGGCACCTTGCTGATTCCGGCCACCATCAGCCAGGTCACGGTGGACGAGTTGCACTTGGGGCGCGACGCACGTATCACCATTGTGCCCGGCAATACCGCCTTGCAAATGCAGGTACGCGAGGCGCAGTTGGAGCACGGTAGCCAGATCACTTCTCGGGGCGCTCCCGGCACCCACGAAAAACCCGCCAAGGCTGGGCGTGATCTGACCTTGCGCATTAATTCGCTGACCGCCGAAGCGCTGTCGGTGGATGCCCGTGGTGGCGCTGGGGCCCAAGGGTATGCTGGCCTGGATGGTGCCAACGGCGTGGACCCGGGTTGCACCTGGGGTTCAGCCGGGCGCGGTTTCAATGGCGATAACGGCGGCGATGGCCGGCCAGGGGCGGCGGGCGCGCAGGTGCGCCTGGAGTTGCCGCAGGAGTTCCCGGCTGACCAGATCAAGGTGTTGGTCGATGGCGGGCCGGGTGGCCTGGCGGGGGTTGCGGGTAAACCCGGCAAGGGCGGGCAGTCCAAGGGCTGCCTGGTGTACCGCGCGGACGGCGGCGAAAAGGGCCGGCCAGGGTTGGAAGGGCAACCGGGGCCGGCTGGGCCTGCGGGGTCTGTGACTATTCAGCGGCTGTAGGAGCGAGCTTGCTCGCGAAAAACGTCAACGATAACGCGTGCTTCCTGAATAAACGCGGCGTCTGTGAGTTTTTCGCGAGCAAGCTCGCTCCTACAAGCGTTAGGGCAAGCCAACAGCTCAGAACATCGGCCGAGCCGAAGCCACCGCCACCACCACCAACCCCACGACCAAGTTAATCCCCACCAACCTGCGAATCTGCCCCAGCGCAGCCGCGCCCGCCGGCCAATCTTCAGCCGCCACCGCTGCCTTCAGCTCCGGGAGCTTCAACGCCTGGATGCGGATAAACAAAGCCGTCATCACCAGATACAACCCCATCATCACCTGCACATAACGCGGCGCGGTCTCAAAACCACTGAAGCGCAGTTGCAGCAAACCAATGCCACTGATCGGTAAAAGCACCACCGCCACCCATACCCATACAAAAAAACGTTGAAACACATTTGCCCATAGCTTGAGCCGCGCAGGGCCCTCAAGCGCCGCCATGGCGGCGGGGCGCAGGATCATCCAGGCGAAAAACATGCCGCCGACCCAGATCAGGGCGGCCAGTACATGCAGGGTGTAAGCGAGGCTAAACGCGGTCATTGTGGTACTCCGTTCTGCGCGGGATTAATTAGCGGGGTATGATAGCGGCCGATCCGAACCACTGAAAATTTATCCAGCGTTTTTTGCGCCCGACTATCCATGATCAGCACTGAACTCAAAACCACGATCCAGGGCGCCTATTCGCGTTTTCTCGAAGCCAAGAGCTTGAAACCGCGCTACGGCCAACGCCTGATGATCGCCGAAGTGGCAAAGGTCCTCGGGGATATCGACACCGACGACGAAGGCCGCCGCGAGGGTGAGCCTGCGGTAGTGGCCGTCGAGGCCGGTACCGGTACCGGCAAGACCGTGGCCTACAGCCTGGCCGCGATCCCCACGGCCAAGGCCGCTGGCAAGCGCCTGGTCATCGCCACCGCCACCGTCGCGCTGCAAGAGCAGATTGTCTACAAAGACTTGCCCGACCTGATGCGCAACAGCGGCTTGAACTTTACCTTCGCCCTCGCCAAGGGCCGTGGCCGCTACATGTGCCTGTCCAAGCTCGACGTATTGCTGCAGGAAGGCCACGCACAAACGGCCACCGCCTCGCTGTTCGAAGAAGAAGGCTTCAAGATCGAGGTGGATGAGGCCAGCCAGAAGCTGTTTACCAGCATGATCGAGAAGCTGGCCGGCAACAAATGGGACGGCGACCGCGACAGTTGGCCCACCGCCCTGGAAGATTCCGACTGGGCGCGCCTGACCACCGACCACAGCCAATGCACCAACCGCCATTGCCCCAACTTCGGCCAGTGCGCCTTCTACAAGGCGCGCGAAGGCATGGGCAAGGTAGATGTCATCGTCACCAACCACGACATGGTATTGGCTGACCTGGCCCTGGGTGGCGGCGCGGTACTGCCCGACCCACGCGACACCCTCTATGTGTTCGACGAAGGCCACCACCTGCCAGACAAGGCCATTGGCCATTTCGCCCATTACACCCGCTTGCGCTCCACGGCCGACTGGCTGGAAACCACTGCCAAGAACCTCACCAAGTTGCTGGCCCAGCACCCATTGCCCGGCGACCTGGGCAAGTTGATTGAGCAAGTGCCGGAGCTGGCGCGCGAGATCAAGACCCAGCAGCAGTTCATGTTCAGCGCCTGCGAGCAGGTTGCAGACTTCAAGCCCGGCGAAGACGTCGAGGGCCGCGAGCGCCCGCGCCACCGTTTTGTCGGCGGAATGATTCCCGAGCACATGCGCGAAATGGGCATCGAGCTTAAGAAAGGCTTTTCGCGCCTCACCGACCTGTTCACCCGCCTGACGGATTTGCTCAAGGAAGGCATGGATGGCGAGGTCAATATCGGCATCGCCAGCAACCAGGCCGAAGAGTGGTATCCCTTGTTCGGCAGTTTGCTGTCTCGTTCCCAAGGCAATTGGGAGCTATGGACCGCCTTCACCGTCGAAGACCCGGAAGACAACCCGCCCATGGCCCGTTGGCTGACGTTGTCGGAAAGCGGTGCGCTGTTCGACATCGAGGTCAATGCCAGTCCGATCCTCGCCGCCGAAATGTTGCGCCGCAACCTGTGGAACGTCGCCTACGGCTGCCTGGTAACCTCCGCCACGCTGACGGCCCTGGGCACCTTTGACCGCTTCCGCATGCGCGCCGGCCTGCCGAAAAAGGCCGTCACGGCCGTGGTGCCCAGCCCGTTTCATCACGCCGACGCCGGCGTACTGCGGGTGCCAGACCTCAAGGCCGACCCACGGGACGCGGCGGCGCACACGGCCGCGATCATCCGTGATCTGCCGTCCCTGGTGGAAGGTTCGCGGGGCACCCTGGTGTTGTTCTCATCACGCAAGCAGATGCAGGACGTGTTCGACGGCCTCGACCGCGACTGGCGCAAGCAGGTGTTTATCCAGGGTAACCTGTCCAAGCAGGAAACCCTGAACAAGCACAAGGCGCGGGTCGACGGTGGGGATTCCAGCGTGTTGTTCGGCCTGGCCAGTTTTGCCGAAGGCGTGGACTTGCCCGGTGCCTACTGCGAACACGTGGTGATCGCCAAGATCCCGTTCTCGGTGCCGGATGACCCGGTCGAGGCCGCACTGGCCGAATGGATCGAAGCCCGGGGCGGCAACCCGTTCATGGAAATCTCGGTGCCGGATGCCTCACTGAAGCTGGTGCAGGCCTGCGGGCGTCTGCTGCGTACCGAAGAAGACCGCGGCACCATCACCTTGCTCGACCGTCGCCTGGTCACCCAGCGCTATGGCAAGGCGATCCTCAATGCATTGCCGCCATTCAGGCGCGAAATTTCTTAAGCCACCGTGGGCGGATTCGCCCACTCTGTGGTCTATCTCATCACTATCACCAGGCCAGTCACCGGCCGTTTGGGAGAACCTTGTTCGTATGATTCGCACGCTGCCCGCTCTTTTTGCCCTGCTGTTCGCGACGCCCTTGATGGCGGCGCCCGAGGGGCAACAAACGCTGTTCAACTTCGTCCGGCCTGCCGATGTGGTCAAGGTGGCGACCCAGGACGCCAGCCTGCCGCAATACAACGCCGAACAAACGCCCGAAGGCGAGGTGCTGCGCCGCATCACCTTCAACCCAGCGGCCGAGCCGAGCCTGGTGCTCAGCCCGCAGACGGGTACCTGGGATTGGTCGCAATCGAGCGCCATGAGCCTGCGTATCCAGAGCGCGATGAACTGGGCGCTGACCCTTTACGTCAAGGTGCAGAGCGCCGACGGCAAGACGCTCGTCAGCCGCATCGACCTTCCGGCCGGCCCGGCCCAGACGTTGCTCGTCCCGCTGCAAGCCAACTCACCGCTGAGCCAGGGCATGAAGGCCGGCCCGCCGATGCCGATGACCGTGGATGGCCAGCGGGTATTGCTGGCCGCCAGCGCCGGGGAAATCGACCGCAGCCAGGTCGTCTCGGTGACCCTGTCGATGCTCAAGCCCAATGCCGCTCAAAGTATCCTGCTGGAGCGCTTTGGCGTGCAGGACAGCGAACCGGTATTGAAGGCTGCCTACACTGAACTGGTGGATGCCTATGGCCAATCCAGCCGCGCACGCTGGCCGGAGAAGGTCAGCAGCGACGAGCAACTCAAGGCATCGGCCGCCAAGGAACAACAGCAGCTCAAGACCTGGCTGGCCGAGCGGGACAAGTCCTCCCTGGATCAATACGGTGGCTGGAAAAAGGGCCCGGCCTTCGACGCCAGCGGTTTTTTCCGCACCCAGAAGCGCGACGGCCGCTGGTACCTGGTGACGCCGGACGGGCATCCGTTCTACTCCCTGGGGGTGAACACCGTGGCGCCGGACAACAGCCAGACCTACGTGGCGGGGCGCGAGTGGATGTTCGCGGCGCTGCCCAAGGCCGGCGAACCCTTTGATAAGTACTACGGCAGCGACGACAGCCGCACCGGCAACGGCGCCGGTGAAGGCCGAGGTTTTGGCTCGGGGCGTTGGTACGATTTCTATGGGGCCAACTTGCAGCGCACTTACGGCGGTGACGCGTTGAACCAGCCACGCTGGGTGACCCATACCCTCGATCGCCTGCAAGCCTGGGGCTTCAACACCGTCGGCAACTGGAGCGATCCGGACCTGGCCACTGCCGACCGCGTGCCGTACACCTTGCCGCTGTCGATTGTCGGTGACTATGCCAGCATCAGCACCGGCACCGACTGGTGGGGCGGCATGCCCGACCCGTTCGACCCGCGCTTTGCCATGGCCACCGAGCGCGCAGTGGCTATTGCCGCACGCGATCACCGCGACGATCCTTGGCTGATCGGTTTCTTTGCCGACAACGAACTGGCCTGGGCCGGTCCTGGCGAGGATGCAAAATCCCGCTACGCCCTGGCGTACGGCACCCTGCGCATGACCACCGACGTGCCGGCCAAGCGCGCCTTCCTCAAGCAACTGCGCGATAAATACCGCAATGAAGAGGGCCTTTCCAAAGCCTGGGGTATTCACCTGGCCGGTTGGGAGCTGATGGAAGACCCAGGCTTCGAGCCGCCGATGCCCAGCCCTGAACACCCGGAAATCGAAGCCGACTTCAAGTATTTCCAGAAGACCTTCGCCGATGCTTACTTCAAGACCATTTCCGATTCGCTGAAGTGGCATGCGCCCAACCAGCTGTTGCTGGGCGGCCGTTTTGCGGTGAGCACGCCCGAGGCCGTCGCTTCGTGCGCGCAGTATTGCGACGTGCTGAGCTTCAACATGTACACCTTGAAACCCCAGGACGGTTATGACTTCGCCGCGCTGCGTGCGCTGGACAAACCGGTACTGATCACCGAATTCAACTTTGGCTCCGCCGACCGCGGCCCGTTCTGGGGCGGCGTGACGCAACTGGCCCGCGAAGAGGACCGCGGCGCGGCGTACTCCACCTTCCTCAAGCAGGCGGTGGCCGAGCCGTCGATTGTCGGAGTGCATTGGTTCCAGTATTTGGACCAGCCGGTAACCGGGCGTCTGCTGGATGGTGAAAACGGCCATTTCGGCCTGGTCGGCATCACCGATGTACCCTTCCAGGGCTTTGTCGAGATGGTGCGCAAGAGCAACCTGGCCGCGCTCGACCAATTAGGGCGTGAGGCGCAAAAAGCCAAGGCCACCCAAGCGACGCGTGAAAGTGACGCCGGCAAACCGGGGCGCGACGGCAATGGCGCGGGGCAGGGCGCTGGGCATGCCGGTGGGCACGCTGGGAATGGGCATTGATTCATCGTTGACGGGTTCACAAAACCTACAATGGCTGAAAGAATGGCGACCACTTTTGATGGCGTTTTCCTAGGGGGTTCAGGTGCAGATTCAGGGTCATTACGAGCTGCAGTTCGAAGCGGTGCGCGAAGCTTTCGCCGCCCTGTTCGATGACCCCCAGGAGCGTGGTGCCGGGCTGTGCATCCAGATCGGTGGGCAAACCGTCGTCGATCTGTGGGCCGGCACGGCCGACAAGGACGGTGCCGAGGCCTGGCACAGCGATACCATCGTCAACCTGTTCTCCTGCACCAAGACCTTCACGGCAGTGACTGCCCTGCAACTGGTGGCCGAAGGCAAGCTCAAGCTTGATGCGCCGGTGGCCGAGTACTGGCCGGAGTTTGCCGCTGCTGGCAAGGACGCGATCACGTTGCGCCAGTTGCTCTGCCACCAGGCCGGGCTGCCTGCCATCCGCGAAATGCTGCCCACCGAGGCTCTGTACGACTGGCAGTTGATGGTCGATACCCTGGCGGCCGAGGCCCCGTGGTGGACACCGGGCCAGGGCCACGGCTATGAGGCGATCACCTACGGCTGGCTGGTTGGCGAATTGTTGCGCCGCGCCGACGGGCGCGGGCCGGGGGAGTCGATCGTGGCGCGGGTGGCACGCCCATTGGGGCTGGACTTCCATGTAGGCCTGGCGGATGAAGAGTTTTATCGAGTCGCTCATATAGCGCGCAGCAAAGGCACTATGGGGGATGAAGCCGCGCAACGGTTACTTCAAGTAATGATGCGCGAGCCGGCGGCGATGACTACCCGTGCATTTGCCAACCCACCGTCTATTCTGACCAGCACTAATAAGCCCGAATGGCGACGCATGCAGCAGCCTGCGGCGAATGGCCACGGTAATGCGCGCAGCCTGGCCGGGTTTTATAGTGGTTTGTTGGACGGTAGTTTGCTGGAAAGCGACATGCTCGAACAATTGACCCGCGAGCACAGTATCGGGCTGGATAAAACCTTATTGACCCAAACCCGCTTCGGCCTGGGCTGCATGTTGGATCAACCGCAGTTGCCCAATGCCACGTTCGGCCTTGGGCCACGTGCATTCGGGCATCCCGGGGCAGGAGGCTCGGTCGGGTTTGCCGACCCAGAACATGATGTAGCCTTCGGTTTTGTGACTAATACCCTGGGGCCTTACGTACTTATGGACCCGCGGGCCCAGAAGTTGGTCGGAATATTGGCCGGTTGTCTATAAACCCCTTGCTGTTTCACAATTTTTTGTTACAAAGGCAAGTATAAAAAAGATGCTGAACGACATGTTGTAACTTGAATGTTCTTTTAGCGTCTATTTAACGGGTCCCGCGACCCTCTGGTTTTTCTCATTTTGTGGATATCTCATGTTATCGAACAAGTCTTTGGCACTGGCGCTGTGCCTCACTATTACGGGTTGTGCACAAACTCCACAGAATGATGCCGAAGGTGGGCATTGGTGGTCATTTGGATCTGAAAAAGCTGCGACCAAGGATCCAGTGGCCCAGACCGACGCCAAGCCAGATGCCAAACCCGACGCCAAGCCGGCCGCCGGTGCCAAGCCTGTTGAACCTGTCGCCGCTGCTGCTGCACCTGCCCCGGCCGCCAAGGCTGACACCGGTTACAGCTGGTGGCCGTTTTCCACCAAGAGCGCCGAAGAAAAAGCCGCCGACGCCAAGGCCGACCTGAAAGCCGACCTCAAGGCGGCAACCCCGGCCTCGGACGCGGCGCCTGTCGTGGCCAAGACCGACAGCGAGCCGCGCTGGTGGTGGCCGTTCGAAAGCAAGCCAAAGCCATTGGCCAAGGTCGATGTGACCAATGTACAAATGCCTGACCCGAAGATCACCCAAGCCTGGCTGGACGAATACGAACCACGCCTGCGTGCGGCGATCAAGGACAGCAACCTGCAACTGGAGCGCCGTGACAACACCCTGGTGGTGATTGCCCCGGTAGACGGTTCCTACAACCCGAAGCGTCCGGCCATGTTGCTGCCGGTGACCCTGGGCCCGTTCACGCGGGTGGCCAAGGCCGTTGAAGCTGACCCGAAGACCGCCGTACTGGTGCTGGGCCACGTTGATGCCACGGGCAGCGCCCCGGCCAGCCAGGCGTTGAGCAAGGAACGCGCGCAGTCCATTGCCTCGATTTTCAGCCTGAGTGGTCTGAAACAGGATCGCTTGATGCTGCGTGGCATGGGCGACCTTATGCCGCGTGCCGCCAACGACAGCAATCAGGGGCGTGCGCTGAACCGTCGCATGGAAATCATGTTCACTCAGCGTACAACGATGTTGGCACTGCTGAGCAAGTACAACTCCGGCAAGACCCCGCCCGTAGCCGAAATGGTCGCGGTGCAGAATGTGCCTGCGCCAGCACCGGCGGCAAAAGCGCCTGCCAAAAAGGCCACGGCCAAGAAAGCGGCGGCCAAGCCAGCGGCTAAAAAGGCTGCGGCCAAGCCGGCAGCGAAGAAACCTGCCACGGCAAAAGCCAAGGCGGCACCCGCTTCGAACGACCAGGCGAAAAACTGAGCTGTCGAACCACAAGGATAAAGCCGCATGACCCAGGCACTGGCCGATATGCGCCGTGACTACACACGGGACGGTTTGAGCGAGGCCCAGGCCCCGGACGAGCCGTTTGCGTTGTTCCACCAATGGTTTGGCGATGCGGTGAAAACCGAACAGCCCCCGGTGGAGGCCAATGCCATGACGCTGGCGACGGTCGACCAGGACGGTCGCCCGCACTGCCGTATCCTGCTGCTCAAGGGCCTGGATGCACAGGGCTTTACCTTCTTCACCAACTATCAGAGCGCCAAAGGTGAGCAACTCGCGGCGCGGCCGTTTGCGGCCATGACCTTCTTCTGGCCAACCCTGGAGCGCCAGGTACGCATTGAAGGACGCGTGGTCAAGGTCGCGCCTGAAGAGTCGGATGCTTATTACCAGGTGCGCCCGTTGGGCAGCCGCCTGGGCGCCTGGGCCTCTCCGCAGAGCAAAGTCATTCGTGATCGCGAAGAGCTGCAGGCGCTGCTCAAGGCCACTGAAGAGCGTTTCAGCGATACCCAGCCCGATTGCCCCGAGCATTGGGGTGGGTACCGTTTACTGCCTGAGCGCATCGAGTTCTGGCAAGGCCGCGCCAGCCGCCTGCATGATCGCCTCAACTACCGCTTGCAAGACGGCCAATGGTGCCGCGAGCGCCTGGCGCCCTGAGCGTCACCTTTCGTCATCCCACCTGAATCAGCACCGTTGCGTCGAAGTCTCTGTTCAAGAGACTTCGGACGCTTTCGGCTGTGCGGCTACACTGATCGAGCCGGTTATGGCATCGTTCTGTACCCTGGCTTGGTTACCGTTCGTCGAGTTCTCTGGTGCTGGCAGTCTGTACTCAGGCTGAATGAAAGCAAGTTTCTGCCTGGTGCGCCGTGACACGCGCCAAGCCACAGCGTTTAATGAATACCTGTCCTTTGGAGTTGATGCTATGCGTAAGTCCGTTTTACTAGTTGCCTGCTTTACCACCCTGTCGTTGCTGTTGGGTGGCTGCGCCTCGAGTCTGACCGGCGACTCGTACTCTCGTGATGAGGCGCGTCGTGTACAGACCGTTCGCATGGGCACCATCGAATCCCTGCGTCCAGTGAAAATCGAAGGCACCAAAACCCCAATCGGCGGCGCCGCGGGCGCAGTCATTGGCGGCGTTGGCGGCAGCGCCATCGGTGGCGGCCGTGGCAGCATCGTGACTGCTGTGATCGGCGCAGTTGCGGGCGGCCTGCTGGGCTCGGCCACCGAAGAAGGCCTGACCCGTACCCAGGGTGTGGAAATCACCGTGCGCGAAGACGACGGCAGCATGCGTGCCTACGTACAAGCCGTGCAGGAAAATGAAATTTTCCGCATTGGCGACCGCGTACGCATCATGACCGTCGACGGTACCAGCCGCGTTACTCGCTAAGCCTTAAGCTACAGGCGAAGAAAAACCCCCAACCGGGTGACCGGTTGGGGGTTTTGTTTGGGAGCGAGCTTGCTCGCGAAAAACGTTAACAATAACGCGTGCTCAATGAATGAACGCGGCGCCTGTAAGTTTTTCGCGAGCAAGCTCGCTCCTACAACTGACTGACTTCAATCATGCAACGACGGCTTTCTTGCGACTTGCCATCGCCGTCACCGCGTATCCGATAAAGGCCGCCAGGATCGACCCGGTCAGAATCCCCATGCGATCTTCACCGGCAAACTCACTGGCGCCTGGCACAAACGCCAGGGAGCCGACAAACAGGCTCATGGTGAAGCCGATCCCGCACAGGATCGCCACACCCAGTACCTGGCCCCAATTGGCGCCGCTAGGCAGTGAGGCGATGCCGGTCTTGATCGCCAGCCAGGTGAGGCCGAACACACCGACAGTCTTGCCTATCAACAGGCCGGCGGCGATGCCCATGGGTACGGAGTGGGTGAAGCTCTCCAGGCTGACACCGGTGAGGGACACACCGGCATTGGCGAACGCGAACAGCGGCAGGATGGCATAGGCCACCCACGGATGCAGGGCGTGTTCCAGGCTCAGCAGCGGTGAGGTTTCGGCATTCTTGGTGCGCAGTGGAATGCAGAACGCCAGGGTTACACCCGCCAAGGTCGCATGCACACCGCTCTTGAGCACGCACACCCACAGGATCAGGCCGATGATCATATACGGCCCCAGTTTGATCACGCCCAGGCGGTTCATCGCAATCAGCGCAATCAAGCACGCCCCCGCGCCCACCAGGGATGCCGTGGACAAGTCAGCGGAATAGAACAAGGCAATGACGATGATGGCGCCAAGGTCATCAATGATCGCCAGGGTCATCAGGAACAGCTTCAGCGACACCGGTACGCGCTTGCCCAGCAGGGCCAGAACGCCCAGCGCGAAGGCAATGTCGGTGGCCATAGGGATCGCCCAGCCGGCCAGGGCGGCCGGGTTGTCCTTGTTAAGCGCCCAGTAGATCAGCGCCGGCACCACCATGCCGCCGATGGCCGCTGCGCCAGGCAGCACCACTTGGGAAGGCTTGGACAGGTGACCATCCAGGAGCTCGCGTTTGACCTCCAGGCCGATCAGCAGGAAAAACAGGGCCATCAGGCCATCGTTGATCCATAGCAGCGCTGGCTTGGCGATTTTCAACGCGCCCACCTGTGCCACTACCGGCGTGTCGAGAAAGGCGTTGTACAGGTGCGACAACGGAGAGTTGTTGATGATCAGCGCCAAGGCGGCAGCGGCGATCAACAACAGGCCGCTGGCGGCTTCCAGCTGGAAGAAACGGGTGAAAGTGCTACGCAGAGGCAAGGGATGCTCTCCAATCCAGGTTCAATAGGTGGGTACCCTAACCCGTACCGTTAGTTGTTAAAACAAAAGTTATATTCTTATTTGTTATAAGAGATGGGCCAGGGCATCGGTGGGCCAAAGACTAGCAATTGTGTGTCCAATTGCGTCGTCACTGTATCTGTGTGAAGTGTAGGAAACATCCTAAGATCACCGCTGAAAACCTTTAGAGAACCCACCATGAGCGACCACCGTACCTGGGCCCGCGAAGCCATTCGTATCATTGAAGCGGACTTCCAGCGGAGCGCCGATACCCACCTGATCCCGCTGCCATTACCGGGTTTGCCAGGCATCGAGTTGTACTTCAAGGATGAGTCCAGCCACCCCACCGGCAGCCTGAAACACCGGCTGGCGCGCTCGTTGTTTCTGTATGCGCTGTGCAATGGCTGGCTCAAGCCGGGTGCTCCTGTGATTGAAGCGTCCAGCGGCTCCACGGCGATCTCGGAAGCCTATTTCGCGCGCTTGCTCGGCTTGCCGTTTATTGCCGTCATGCCCGCTACGACGTCCCAAGAGAAGATCGCCCAAATCGCCTTCTACGGTGGCGAGAGCCATCTGGTCCAGGACCCGACGCAGATCTATGCCGAATCCGAACGCCTGGCCCAGGAAAGCGGTGGTCACTTCATGGACCAGTTCACCTACGCCGAACGTGCCACCGACTGGCGTGCGAACAACAACATCGCCGAGTCGATCTTCCAGCAGATGCGCTTTGAACAACACCCGGAGCCGAGTTGGTTGATTTCCAGCCCTGGCACCGGCGGCACCACCGCGACCCTGGGCCGCTATGTGCGTTATCGCCAGCATTGCACGCGGGTGTTGTGTGCCGATGCCGAACGCTCGGTGTTCTTCGACTTCTACCAGAGTGGTGACGCCAGCCTGCGCCTGGACTGTGGCTCGCGGATTGAAGGGATTGGTCGCCCACGGGTGGAGGCATCGTTTCTGCCGGCGGTGATTGACGCCATGGTCAAGGTGCCGGATGCATTGTCCCTGGCGGCCATGCATTACCTGGCTGAGCGTCTGGGGCGACGGGTTGGCGGTTCCAGCGGGACCAACCTGATCGGTGCGCTGATGGCGGCGCAACAGATGAAAGCGGCGGGGGCGTCGGGGTCGATCGTCGCGATCTTGTGCGATGGCGGTGAGCGCTATGCCACGACCTATTACGATCAAGCGTGGCTGGCGGGGCAGGGCTATGAGCTGGAAGGGTTGATCGCGGCAGTTGCGGCGAGTGTCGAACGCGGTGAGGCGCTACCCGCTAACATCCTGCGCGCTAATATCTGACATCCTACAAAGCAGTGTGGGAGCTGGCTTGCCTGCGATAGCGGAATGTCAGTCGACAAGTTTATCGACTGGACCACCGTATCGCAGGCAAGCCAGCTCCCACACTGGATTTATGCTTGCCGACAGAGTGCTTCAGGCCTCGATGCCGAGCATATCCCGCGCCAACGCCTCGGCGATCCGAATCCCGTCGACACCCGCCGACAGAATCCCACCTGCATACCCCGCGCCTTCACCGGCCGGGAACAAGCCTTTGACGTTCAGGCTCTGCATCGACTCATCGCGGGTAATGCGCAAGGGTGACGAAGTGCGAGTCTCGATGCCGGTCAGCACCGCATCGTGCAGCGAGTAACCTTTGATCTGCTTCTCGAACGCCGGCAAGGCTTCGCGGATGGCTTCGATGGCGAAGTCCGGCAAGGCCAGGGCCAGGTCGCCCAACGACACGCCAGGTTTGTAGGACGGCTCCACACTGCCCAGTGCGGTGGAGGGTTTGCCGGCAATGAAGTCACCTACCAGTTGCGCCGGGGCCTCGTAGTTACTGCCGCCGAGGATGTAGGCGTGGGACTCCAGGCGCTCCTGCAACTCGATACCGGCCAGCGGGCCACCTGGGTAATCCACCTCGGGGGTAATGCCTACCACGATGCCGGAGTTGGCATTGCGCTCGTTACGCGAGTATTGGCTCATGCCGTTGGTCACGACACGATGGGGTTCCGAGGTCGCAGCCACGACGGTGCCGCCCGGGCACATGCAGAAGCTGTAGACCGAACGGCCATTCTTGGCGTGGTGCACCAGCTTGTAGTCCGCTGCGCCCAGCTTGGGGTGGCCAGCGTATTTGCCCAGGCGTGCGGCGTCGATCAGCGACTGCGGGTGCTCGATACGGAAACCCACCGAGAACGGCTTGGCTTCCATGTACACGCCACGGTCGTGGAGCATGCGGAAGGTGTCACGGGCGCTGTGGCCCAAGGCAAGAATCACGTGCTTGGAAAGGATCTGCTCGCCGCCATCGATGACCACGCCGTTCAACTGGCCGTCTTCGATCAACACGTCGGTGACCCGCTGCTCGAAGCGCACTTCACCGCCCATGGCGATGATCTGCTCGCGCATGTTTTCCACCACGCCGGTCAGGCGGAAGGTGCCGATGTGCGGCTTGCTGACGTAGAGGATTTCTTCCGGCGCGCCGGCCTTGACGAACTCGTGCAGCACTTTGCGACCGTGGAATTTCGGGTCCTTGATCTGGCTGTACAGCTTGCCGTCGGAGAAGGTGCCTGCGCCGCCTTCTCCGAATTGCACGTTGGACTCGGGGTTGAGCACGCTTTTGCGCCACAGGCCCCAGGTGTCCTTGGTGCGTTGGCGCACTTCCTTGCCGCGTTCGAGGATGATCGGCTTGAAGCCCATCTGTGCCAGCAGCAGCCCGGCGAAGATCCCGCAGGGACCGAAGCCCACCACGATTGGCCGCTCAGCCAGGCCTTCCGGCGCCTGGCCCACCACCTTGTAGCTGACATCCGGTGCCGGATTGACATTGCGGTCGTCGGCAAACTTGAGCAGCAGGGCGGCTTCACCCTTCACGTTCAGGTCGACGGTGTAGATGAAGCACAGCTCAGAGGTCTTTTTACGCGCGTCGTAGCTGCGCTTGAACAGGGTGAAATCGAGCAGGTCATCACTGGCGATGCCCAGGCGCTGCACGATGGCAGTGCGCAGGTCTTCTTCGGGATGGTCGATGGGCAGCTTGAGTTCGGTGATTCGTAACATGACAGGATCCGGTAGGCGGCGGGCAAGGAGGCCGGCTGTTTTGCAAACCGGCGATTATAAGCCCCAATGGCAAGTTTCCGTCAGGTTAAAACAGCACAGGGCCTAATCAGTCGTCCCGCGAGCCGCCGAATGCTGCGCAACCACGCTGCACCTGGCCGTTCACACGCAACTCGGCGCTCATGTGTTGCAGGCTGCCGCTCACACTGTCGACGCAGCGCTGGGGCGCCACCCACAGTTCGATGTGCTGGTTATTGGCTTCGGTCATCAGGTTGAAGCGGCCGTCGCCCAGTTGTTCCTCGACGTACGGCACTGCCAAAGGTGGCTGGCCTTCGCGTTCCAGTACCATGCCCTTGGCCGTGACATTCATTGCCCAGGCGGGTTTATGGCCGTTGGCCCGCAGGATCATGCGCTTGAAGTCCGGGTCGGAGCACGCTGAGGTCGAGCGTTCGACGCGATACAGCTGTTGCAGGTCTACTGAACCCTGGGTGCCGCTGGCGACCCCGGAAAACTTGCCACGCAGGTCGGCAAACAGCATGCCCTGCTGGCCGGCCAGCGAGGCGGCTTCCTGCAGGACGCTGGTGCCGCCGGTGTCGTTGACCACGTAGCTACGCTGGTCGCCGCAGGGCTGGAACAGCAGTTTGCCGTCCACCGCGGTCAACTCACCCTGCATACGGGTCAGCCCGACAGTCGATGGCTTGGCCGGCTCGCTTTCGAACAACTGGCAGGCGGCGAATACAGGAAGCAAGGCAAACAGGACGAGGGTACGGGCGGCGCGCATTATCGGGTCTCCAGGCAAGTGCCGCCACGTTACGCAGGCTGGCCGTGCATCACAAGCCCGCTTGCCAGCTTCAGGCGTTTCTTACAGCACTCACCCTCACCCCACGATAAAAGTCTGACCAGTTTGTAGGCCCTCGACGCTTTTTGCGTAAGCCAGCGCCACATCGGCGGCGGGGGCAGGTTTGTAGCCACGGAAATAAGGGGCATAGCTGCCCATGGCTTCCAGCAGCACAGTCGGGCTGACCGAGTTGATACGCAGGCCGCGTGGCAATTCAATGGCCGCCGCTTTGACGAAGGCGTCCAGAGCACCGTTGACCAACGCCGCGCAAGCGCCGGTGCGGATCGGATCACGGTTCAGGATGCCGCTGGTGAAAGTGAATGAAGCGCCATCGTTGGCGTACTCACGGCCGATCAACAGCAGGTTGACCTGGCCCATCAGCTTGTCACGCAGGCCCAATTCGAAATCGCTGTCGTTCATGTCTCCCAGGGGCACGAAGTTGACGCTGCCTGCCGCGCAGATCAGGGCGTCGAACTTACCGGTCTGCTCGAACAGCTTACGGATCGAGGCGCTATCGCTGATATCCACCTGAAAGTCGCCGCTGGTGCGGCCGATGCTGATCACTTCGTGGCGTTGGGCCAGTTCCGCTTTGACCGCTGAACCGATGGTGCCGCTGGCACCGATCAATAGGATTTTCATCGTTCTGTTCCTCTGGGTTAACGACCTGTAGGAGCGAGCTTGCTCGCGAAAAACTCACAGACGCCGCGTTTCTTCGGGTAGCCCGCGTTATCGTTGACGTTCTTCGCGAGCAAGCTCGCTCCTACAGTGGTATGGGTTCGCATTCAGTTTAGTGTGGCTTTTTAGCCGGATAAACGTGCTAATAGGCAACCTTTGGTTTTCAAATGGAAACAGTCCATGAGCGAAATGGATGACCTGGCGGCGTTCGCCGTGCTGATCGAAGCCGGCAGTTTCACCGTGGCGGCCGCACAATTGGGCTGCAGCAAAGGGCAGTTGTCCAAGCGCATCAGCCAGTTGGAAGCGCAGTTTGCCGTGGTTTTGCTGCACCGCACCACGCGCAAGCTGAGCCTTACCGCTGCCGGCGCGGCGTTGCTGCCCCAGGCACAAGCATTGGTGGTGCAGGTGGAACGCGCTCGCCAGGCATTGGCGCGGCTCAAAGATGATTTGGCTGGCCCTGTGCGTATGACCGTTCCAGTGTCGTTGGGTGAAACCTTCTTCGATGGCTTGCTGCTGGAGTTCTCCAAGCAATACCCGCAGGTGCAAATCGAGCTGGAGCTCAATAACAGCTACCGAGACTTGGCACGGGATGGCTTTGACTTGGGGGTACGTTCGGGCGCCATCGAACATGAACGCTTGGTGGCTAAACCTTTGCTGGCCTGGCATGAGATGACCTGCGCCAGCCCGGCTTATCTGGAACAGCATGGCGAGCCGCAGACCCCGGCGGACCTGGCGGCGCACAGCTGTTTGCTCAACAGTCATTACAGTGGCCGCGAGGAATGGTTGTACCACCAGCAACACGAATTGCTGCGGGTGAAGGTGAGCGGCACCTTCGCCTCCAACCACTACAACCTGCTGAAAAAAGCCGCGTTGGTCGGCGCCGGTATTGCCCGCCTGCCGTCCTACGTTCTACCCACGGAGCTGGCTGACGGCCGATTGCGCTGGCTGCTGCGCGACTATCAGACACGCAGCATGCCGATGTACCTGGTGCATCCCTATCAGGGCGGCTTGCCACGGCGTACCCAGGTGTTGGCCGACTACCTGGTGGACTGGTTCAAGCGCAGCGGCGAAGCGCTGGATCGGCTTCAGCGATAGCGACGGGCAATCAGGTGGTCGATGGACAGGCAGCCTG
Organism: Pseudomonas fluorescens; assembly: GCF_001902145.1. GTDB lineage: Bacteria > Pseudomonadota > Gammaproteobacteria > Pseudomonadales > Pseudomonadaceae > Aquipseudomonas > Aquipseudomonas fluorescens_BV. The sequence goes on along the minus strand of NZ_MRST01000019.1, from coordinate 59,839 downwards.
GGCCTTTGGCAAGCAACAGCAATAACAGCGCAAGCCAGGTGCCGTGAGTGGGATAGGCGTCAGGGTAGACGAACAGCTGGATGGTCAAGGTCATGCCGATCAAGGCCAGGGCCGAGAAGCGCGTGGCGAACCCCAGCAGAATCAATACCGGGAAAAAGTGCTCGGCAAAGGTTGCCAGGTGCGCGGCCACCTGCGGCGACAGCAGAGGCAATTGGTATTCGCTGCGAAACAAAAAGAGTGTCGAGGCGGCAAGTTTGGGCTCACCCCATTGGAAGGTGCCGCTGATCAGGTCAATGGCAAAGCCTTCGACCTTGGTCTGGCCAGACTTCCAGAACACCGCCGCAATGGAGAAGCGCGCGATAAAGGCGATCAGGCTGTAGGGGATTTTTTCAAACAGTGCGACGGTTCGCTTTACCAGGCAGGGAGCGGGAATGTTCATGGCAATACCTCTGGTTGCAGATGCAAATGGGTGATGGCGTCGTGGCTGATCAACAGCGTGAGACATTGGTGCAAATCGAATTCGTCGCAGGCCTGCAGGGCGTCAGCGATGGCCATTTCCAGCCCGGCGCCTTGGATGAGTCGGTTGATAAAGGTCACAGACCCGCTGTCGATGGCGAATACCTTGACCGCCAACCCTTGGCGCAAGACCAGCCCGCCTTGGGCATACCAGGGGTTCAAGCTGGCGATGGTCCCGTCGGCCTGGTGCGCCGCCCAAACCGATACCACCGCGTAGGAAGATTCCAGCGTGGCAAGTGACGGATGCAGTCGTACACGCAGTTGCCCCAGTTGCGCGCAGCCTTGCAGTTGCTCAAGTACGCAGTGCTGATTCAGAACCTGGCAATCCGCCGCGTGATAAGCGCGAACCCTCAAGCGTTCCAGCCGGGCGACGTCGGCCAGGTAGGGCACGCTCGATGCCGGTTCGAAACCCTGGATAAAGTCAGAGAACGTGCTGCCGTACTCACTGATCAACGGGCTAGTGGGCGGGTGAGCCTGGGCATACAGGCCGGCCATGGCGCGGAAAAACTCATCACCGACCAATTGCCGCGCCACCGGGTAGGCGGCTGCCAAAGCATTGATCAAAGCGCTATGGACATTGTTTCGATACACCGCAAAGCGGCTCGCCGGCTCGGCACCGTTGCTGCTGAACACGCCCTCGGGGCAGGTTGCTTGCGGGGCCAGTAGAGCCTCGGCGAATGTTTGCTGAATACTCATCGGGCCACCTGCGACAAATACCATTCGGCCTGCCGGGCCTCTGCTTGCAACACGCCGAGCGCAGGCACCTGGTTATCCCGCTCGATCAGCGTCGCCACCGCTCCGGTTCGCGCCAGTACCTGTGCGTACAGCTGCCACACGGCGTTATCGATCGGCGCGCCGTGGTCGTCGATCAGCAGGCGGTCGCCCAGGCTGTCGGTGTCCTCGGCAAAACCGGCCAGATGAATCTCACCCACTGCGTGCAACGGCAAGGCATCGATGTAGGCCAGCGGGTCGCGCTGGTGATTGATGCAGGACACGTAGACGTTGTTGACGTCGAGTAGCAGGCCGCAACCGGTACGGCGGATGATCTGGCTGATGAAGTCGGTTTCGTCCAGGGTAGAGCGCTGAAACTGCAGATAAGTGGAGGGGTTTTCCAGCAGCATCGGCCGCTTGAGCGTGCTCTGTACCTGGTCCACGTGTTCGCATACCCGCTCCAGGGTGCAGGCGTCGTAGGCCAGGGGCAGCAGGTCGTTGAGAAACACCGGGCCGTGGCTGGACCAGGCCAGGTGTTCGGAGAAAGATTGGGGTTGATAGCGTTCGATCAGTGTGGCCAGGCGTGCCAGGTGCTCGCGGTCCAAGGGGCCTTCTCCGCCGATCGACAGGCCGACGCCGTGCAGTGACAGGGGGTACTGCGCACGAATCAATCCCAGGTAGTGATGAAACGGGCCGCCGGCCACCATGTAGTTTTCGGCGTGTACTTCGAAAAAACCGATGTCGGGGCGGGTCTCGAGCACCTCGGTGAAGTGCTCGGTCTTGAGCCCCAGCCCGGCCCGATAGGGAAGGCCGGGCACCTGAGCCGGTGAGACCGCGTGTTGGGCTGTAAGCGTCATCATCAGTACTCAGGCTGCGTGGGGTTCAGGATTTGGCGGTGAAAGCCGCTTCCTGGCCAAAACCTGTCGGCGAGGTGGTGCTTGGGGTCTTGGTGCAAGTGCCGGCGGGGACCAGCTTCCAGGCATTGGCCTGGTCTTTGGTTTTGGAGGTGCCGGCGCAGGAAGTACCGGCGCCCGCGGCGCAGTCATTCTTGCCGGCTTCAGCCACGCCGAAGCATTTCTGCATGTCATCGGCCGCGTGGGCGGTGGTGGTCAGGGCGGACAGGCTCAGGGCAGAACCAAGGGCCAGAACGAGGGTGGCAGCGGACAGTTTGGTGGTCATGGTGTGTCTCCAGCAGTGGTTGAATGCGCAGGCTTGATTGCCTGCATGCACCACTAGAGAGGGCTCGACGAATTGCGTTACACAAACTTCGAAAATAAACTAAATATTGCGGTTCACACCAAACAAATGTGGGAGCGGGCTTGCTCGCGAATGCAGCGTGTCAGCCAACAGTTTCCTGGCTGATTCACCGCATTCGCGAGCAAGCCCGCTCCCACATTTTTGATCCGGTTCCTATAGCAGCCTTCGTTTAGCCGCCGAGGTACGCCTCCCGCACCTTCGGATCCGTCAGCAGTTGCTCGCCAGTGCCTTGCATCACCACCCGACCGTTTTCCAGCACATAGGCACGGTCAGCGATTTTCAGCGCCTGGTTGGCGTTCTGCTCCACCAAAAACACCGTCACACCGTCCTTGCGCAGCTGTTCGATGATGTCGAAGATCTGCTGGATGATGATCGGTGCCAGGCCCAGGGAAGGCTCGTCCAGGAGCAACAGCTTGGGCTTGCTCATCAGCGCCCGGCCGATGGCGAGCATTTGCTGCTCGCCGCCGGACATGGTGCCGCCACGCTGGCTGAAGCGTTCCTTGAGGCGGGGGAACAGGTGCAGCACCTTGTCCATCTGCTCCTGGTAATCGCCTTTGTCGGTAAAGAACCCACCCATGGCCAGGTTCTCTTCCACGGTCAGGCGCGAAAACACCCGACGGCCTTCCGGCACCACCGCAATGCTCTTGCGCATGATCTCGGCGGAGTGCTTGCCCACCAGTTCTTCACCCATGTAGCGGATGCTGCCACTGTAGGCTTGCGGCGAACCGCACAAGGTCATCAGCAAGGTCGATTTGCCGGCACCGTTGGCGCCGATCAGGGTGACAATCTCACCCTGACGCACTTCCACATTGACGCTGTGCAGGGCCTGGATCTTGCCGTAGAAAGTGGAAACGTTTTCGAATTGCAGCATTTTACGCTTCCCCCAAGTAGGCTTTGATCACTTCAGGATTGTCGCGGATCTGCTCCGGCGTCCCGTTGGCCAGCGGCGTGCCCTGGTTGATCACCACGATATGGTCGGAGATGCTCATGACCAGTTTCATGTCGTGTTCGATCAACAGCACCGTGGCGTTGTTTTCCTCACGCAGCACACTGATCAGCGCCTTGAGGTCTTCGGTTTCCTTGGGGTTCAGGCCCGCGGCAGGTTCGTCGAGCATCAGGATGCGCGGGCGGGTCATCATGCAACGGGCGATTTCCAGGCGACGTTGCTGGCCGTAGGCGAGGGTACCGGCGGGGCGGTTGGCGAACTCGGTCAGGTTGACCTTGTCCAGCCAGTACGCCGCGTATTCCATGGCCTCGCGTTCGCTCTTGCGGAACGCCGGGGTCTTGAACAGGCCGGCGAAGAAGTTGGTGTTCAGGTGACGGTGCTGGGCGATCAACAGGTTCTCGACCGCCGTCATGTCCTTGAACAACCGCACGTTCTGGAAGGTACGCACCACGCCTTTGCGGGCGATTTCGTGGCCGGCCAGGCCCTGTATGGGTTGGCCGTCCAGCAGGATGCTGCCGCCGCTCGGCTTGTAGAAGCCGGTGAGGCAGTTGAACACCGTGGTCTTGCCGGCGCCGTTGGGGCCGATCAGCGCTACCACTTGTTTCTCTTTGACGGTCAGGGCCACCCCATTGACCGCCAGCAAACCGCCGAAGCGCATGCTCAGGTTTTCGACTTTCAGGATCTCGCGGCTCATTTGCGCAGCTCCATGTGTGGACGTTGCATGGGCAGCAGGCCTTGAGGGCGCCAGATCATCATCAGCACCATCATGGCGCCGAACATCAACATGCGGTATTCGCTGAACTCACGCATCATTTCCGGCAGCAGGATCATCACGATGGCCGCCAGGATCACGCCCAGTTGCGAGCCCATGCCACCCAATACCACGATGGCGAGAATGATCGCCGACTCGATAAAGGTGAACGATTCCGGCGTCACCAGGCCTTGGCGAGCGGCGAAGAAGCTGCCGGCAAAACCTGCGAACGCAGCGCCCAGGGTGAATGCGGAAAGCTTGATGATGGTTGGGTTCAGGCCCAGGGCGCGGCAGGCGATTTCATCTTCGCGCAGCGCTTCCCACGCGCGCCCGATGGGCATGCGCAGCAGGCGGTTGATCACGAACAGGGCCGCCAATGCCAGCAACAGCGCCACCAGGTACAGGAACACCACTTTGCTCACCGGGTTGTAGGCAATCCCGAAGTACTCGTGGAAGGTCTGCATGCCTTCGGCGGCGGTGCGGTCGAACGACAGCCCGAAGAACGTCGGCTTGGGGATGCTGCTGATACCGTTGGGGCCACCGGTGATATCGGTGAGGTTACGCAGGAACAGGCGAATGATTTCGCCGAAGCCCAGGGTCACGATGGCCAGGTAGTCACCGCGCAGGCGCAGCACCGGGAAGCCCAGCAGGAAGCCGAACGTGGCCGCCGCCATACCGGCCAGTGGCAGGCAGATCCAGAAGCTCCAGCCCAGGTAATGCGAGAGCAGCGCGTAGGTGTAGGCACCCACGGCGTAGAAGCCCACATAACCCAGGTCGAGCAGGCCGGCCAGGCCCACCACGATGTTCAGGCCCAGGCCCAGCAACACGTAGATCAGGATCAGCGTGGCAATGTCGACCGCGCCGCGGGAACCGAAGAACGGCCAGATCAGCGCCGCGATGATCAGCCCTATGATGATGTAGCGCTGGGTGCGCGGCAGGGTCAGAAATTGGCTGACCTTGGGCGACACCAACGGGCCACGGTTGCCCTTGAACAAGGCACCGACCTGCTGGGTGAACAGTACACGCAGGAACATCAGCACCGAACACAGCGCGATGACGGTCAGGGTGACGGGCCCGGTGCCATGCACTTCCAGGTTGATGCCGACAATGCTCAACTTGAGACCGAGTACCGGAAAGGCCACGGCCCATACCAGCAAGGCGCTGAAAAACGCCGATTTAAGATATCTGCTCATACTTTCTCAACCTCCGGACGGCCCAGGATGCCGGTCGGACGGAACAACAACACCAGAACCAACAGGCCGAACGCGACGACGTCCTTGTACTGGTCACCGAAGATATCGGCGCCAAAGGCTTCGGCCACACCCAGCACCAGCCCGCCGAGCATGGCGCCCGGAATGCTGCCGATGCCGCCCAATACCGCTGCGGTAAAGGCCTTGAGGCCCACCAGGAAACCGGCGTTGGGGTTGATCACGCCGTATTGCATGCTCAGCAACACGGCCGCCACGGCCGCCAGCGCAGCACCAATGACGAAGGTCAGGGCGATGATGTTGTTGGTGTTGATGCCCAGCAGGTTGGCCATCTTGATGTCTTCGGCGCAGGCCCGGCAGGCGCGCCCCAGACGGGAGCGGGAGATGAACAGCGTCAGGCCCAGCATGGCCACCAGGGTGACCACGAAAACCAGAATCTGCATGTACGAAATCAGCACTTCTTGTGCGCCACCCGGGCCGAAGGAGATGCTCCCCGGGATCAGATTGGGAATGGACTTGTCCTTGGAGTCCTGGGACAGCAATACGGTGTTCTGCAGGAAAATCGACATGCCGATGGCAGAAATCAGCGGGATCAAACGGTTGCTGCCCCGCAGGGGACGGTAGGCAACCCGCTCGATGCTGTAGCCATAGGCACTGGTTACGATGATCGACGCCAGGAACGCAGCGGTCATCAATAGCGGCAGGGAGTGGATCCCCATCATGGCCAGCCCGGCAAGGGCGATAAAGGCCACGTAGGAACCAATCATGTACACCTCGCCATGGGCGAAGTTGATCATTCCAATGATGCCGTAAACCATTGTGTAGCCAATGGCTATCAAGGCATAGGTGCTGCCAATGGTCAGGCCATTAACCAGCTGTTGGAAAAAATGATAGATCTCAGGCATTACAGCGCTCCTAAAAACCCGATACGCATTTCACTGGTGGAGTCATTTCCGGCTCTGTGCCCTGTTCTGTGACCAGGTTGCACAAAGCGTTTGCCAGCGAACCGCTGGTGACGGTTTTAAGATTTTCAGGTGAGCCAGCGCCCGGATCGCGGGTGACATGGCCCATAAACCTCGTAAAACAAAGCCCACTGCTTGCACAGTGGGCTTGTTGACCAGTAACGCCTGGCTTACTGAGGGGAAACTTCGGTTTTTGGTTTACCGAAGTGCCATTCGTAGACCACGAACTTGAAGTCCTTCAGGTCGCCCTTGGCGTCGAAGCTCAGGTCGCCCGTAGGAGTCTTGAAGGTGCCGGCGTGGATGGCCTCGGCCACTTTGGCGGTGTCTTCGCTTTTGGCGGCCTTGATACCGCCGGCAATGACTTCAACCGCCGAGTAGGCCGGGAACACGAACGGACCGGTTGGGTCCTGCTTGTTCTTGGCGAACGCTTCGACGATGGCTTTGTTGGCAGGGTCGGTGTCGAAGGATTTCGGCAGGGTTACCAGCAGGCCTTCGGAAGCGCCCTGGGCGATTTGCGAGATAGAGTCGTTACCCACGCCCTCTGGGCCCATGAACTTGGCGTTCAGGCCTTTTTCCTTGGCTTGGCGCAGGATCAGGCCCAGCTCAGGGTGGTAGCCGCCGTAGTAGACGAAGTCGACGTTGGCTTGCTTGAGTTTCTGGATGATCGAGGAGAAGTCCTTGTCGCCAGCGTTCAGGCCTTCGAAGACGGCAACCTTGGTGCCTTTTTCTTCAAGGGTCTTCTTCACGGCGCTGGCGATACCTTCACCGTATTGCTGCTTGTCGTGCAGTACGGCAACGATTTTCGGCTTCACGTGGTCGGCGATGTAGTTGCCGGCCGCTGGGCCTTGCGCGCTGTCCAGGCCGATGGTGCGGAAAATCAGCTTGTAGCCACGGGAAGTGATTTCAGGGCTGGTGGCAGCCGGGGTAATCATGATGACGCCTTCGTCTTCGTAGATATCCGACGCTGGCTGAGTGGAGCTGGAGCAGAGGTGACCGACTACGAACTTGACGCCGTCGTTGACCACTTTGTTGGCAACGGCCACGGCTTGTTTGGGGTCGCAAGCGTCGTCGTATTCCTTGGCTTCAAGCAGTTTGCCGTCTACGCCGCCTTTGGCGTTGATGTCGGCGATTGCCTGCTTGGCACCCATGAATTGCATGTCGCCGTATTGCGTTACCGGACCGGTCTTGGGACCGGCGATGCCGATCTTGATGGTGTCGGCTGCGAACGAATGGCCGGCAACCCCAGCCAGGACCATAGCGGCAAACAGTTTGGAAATCTGCTTAGTAGCCTTATTCATAGTGCTCCACTCTTACTGTTGTATTTTTTATAGTTCTAGCGGCCTTGTGAGCTGCAGAACCGGATCAGATATCGCGGATATCCCCCCGGCATTGCCCTGGCAACTGTACCGGTACAGTGTAGAGCGCTGGCTGATCGCTTGAAAAGCTGGCAGCTGGGGGCAAAACCCGGATGTGTCGCTTAAATGAAAGAAAAAGACAGAATCGCGCCGGGTTGCTAACAGCTTTCAACGCATTCCTTGGCTTTCCTGGCACTTTCAATCGCTACCTCATTTGCTACTGGGTTTTTCTGCCTGGGTTACGAGGCTATGATTGCGCCGATTTTTTACTCAGGTGAACTCCCATGACGCAAGAACCAAGCACCCTCTATGCCAAGCTGCTCGGGGAAACCGCCGAAATTTCCTGGAAGGAGCTTGAACCGTTCTTTGCCAAGGGTGCCCTATTGTGGGTCGATGCCAGCCTGGATTTGATCGAGGCCGCCGAAGGAATGGCCGAAGACAACCGTGACAAAGTCGCCGCCTGGTTGGCTGCAGGCACCCTTGGCGAGGTGTCTGCGACGCGGGCATTGGACCTGGTCGAACGGGATCCGAGCTTGTGGGCGGTGGTGGTCTCGCCATGGATCCTGATCCAGGAAAGGGCGGACTAGGAATGGCGCGCACGAAAAAGGTGCGTATTTTTCACGCGGTGAAGTGTGTAGCCGAGTAACCGCTGAACGCGTGATGGCACCTTGCCGTAGAGAAAGGTCACAGCCGAGGGTGACGTAAACGTCACGGGAACAGTTGAGGTCCGAAGGAATCAGTGGCGCAATTGTTTCCAGGTATGACCCGGCGTGAAGAGAAGCAACGATCACATCACCACTCCCCGTGCATGGGGCTCAGCGAATCGGCCTGACAATAGATGGCGGGCCGATACGCCTTGGCGCCGGGTCTTTTGGCTGTGGAGCGTCGTTGTTCTCCACGCTGAGCGGATATAGCGGATTGCGCATGGCAATCCCCTGCATCACGCCGATGATGTCATCGAAGGGCACCGCCGGGCTGAGCAGGTAGCCCTGGATGTAGTCACAGCCATGCTTTTGCAACAGCTCGAACTGCGCCTGTGTTTCCACGCCTTCGGTGACCACCTGCAAGTGCAGGGTGTGGGCCATGCCAATAATCGCCTGGACAATTTCACTGTCTGCGGTGGATTTGGGGATGTCCTGGATAAACGAGCGGTCGATCTTCAGGGTGTTGAGCGGCAAGCGCTTGAGATAAGCCAGCGAGGAATAGCCGGTGCCGAAGTCATCGATGGCCAGTGACACACCGAGGGCGCGAATCTGCCGCAACAGTGCCAACGTGCTGCTGATGTTGCCCATCAGGGCATTTTCAGTGACTTCCAGTTCAAGTCGGTTGGTGCCTATGCCGGCGAAGCGCAGGGCGTCTTCGATTTCATCGGCCAGTTCGTCACGCGCCAGGTTCAACGCCGAGCAGTTCACCGCCATGATCAACGCGGTGTAGCCCCGGTCAGACAACAGGCTCAGGTCGTGACAGGCCTGGCGCAATACCCAGTGATCCAGTTCGGCGATCAACCCGTTGTTCTCGGCAATGCCGATAAAGCGGTCCGGGGCCAGGAGTCCGTGCTGGGGGTGTTGCCAGCGCACCAAGGCTTCCAGGCGCGTGACCTTACCCAGCTTCATGTCGAAGATCGGCTGATAAAACAGCACCAGCTGGTTGCGCGTACGCAAGGCGGCCCGCAGTTCTTCCTCCAGTTGCAGCTCAAGGAAGGCGCGTGTTTTCAGGTTGGAGCTGAAGAAGTGCAAGTTGTTGCGCCCGGCGTCCTTGGATTGGTACAGCGCCAGGTCGGCAGTTTTGAGCAACTCTTCGCAGGTGTGGCCGTCCTCGGGAAACAGGCTGATGCCGATGCTGGTGGTCATCACCATGCGCCGGCCAGCCAGCTCGATGGGCTCTTTCATCTTCTGCATGATGCGTTGGGCCATCTGCCGAGCTTCGTCGCGATGATGAATAGTGATCAGAATGCAGAATTCATCGCCGCCAAAGCGTGCCACTACATCTTCATGGCTGCGTATCGAGCCCTTGATATGCCCGGCCAGCACCGTGAGCAACTGGTCGCCCGCATCGTGGCCAAGGCTGTCATTGATGCGCTTGAAGTGATCAATATCAAGGAAGATGACCGCCAGCATGCCTTGGCTTCGGGTTTTTTCCGCAACCTTTTCCGCGAAGATCTGATTGAAACCACGGCGGTTGAGCAGACTGGTCAGCGCATCGAAGTGGGCCACTTGTTGCAGTGAAGCGCGGGCCTGGTCGAGTTCGCTGAGCAGCGCATTGACCCGGCGCAGATCCCGCTCTTTGTGTTGCAGCTTTTTATCTGCCAGGGCTGCGCTGACACTACTGCCGATCACCAGCAAGGTAATTACCGCCACCGACAACCCCAATTGAATCGGACTACCCTCCACCGGCAATGAAAGATCCGCGCCAACGGGCACCAGCATTTGCATGGCTGCCATGCCGGTGAAATGCATGCTCAGGATCCCGGCCCCCAGCACCAGGCTGGCGGCGTATTTGAGCAGTTGGTGAAACACGCCGGCTCCGTTGCGCAGGTAGCTGGACAGCAAAAGTGCCGCCAGGCTGGCGCCAATGGCAATTGCCACCGAGGCCACGAACAGCCGTGTTTCGAAGTACACCTGGGCCTGGGAGCGCATGGCCGACATGCCCACGTAGTGCATCAGCGCGATACCCAGTCCCATCCACACCGAAGCCATCAGGTACTGATGAAAACGCAGGTGGGTATGACTGAGGGTCTGCATGGCGAGCAGCGAGGCGATCAGGGCGATCAGCAGCGAGGCGAACGTTATGATCAATTCGTAGTGAATGGCAATGGGCGCCTGGAAGGCCAGCATGCTGATGAAATGGGTCGACCAGATTCCGCCTGCCAGGCAACCCGCGCCCAGCCAGCGCCAATGGCGACGGGCGGTGGGGTCTTCGACATGGCCCACACGTTCGGCCATGTCCAGCGTACCGAAGCCCGCCGCGCAGGCGACCAGGTACGCCAGTAGCACCAGAAAGGGGTTATGACTGCAATTGAGTAATAAATGCCCGCTGTCTGGAAGGTCGGTAAAAAAATGCTGCCCCAGCCATTCCATAGCTTATCCCGTCACAGAGCCATGTCATTGCCAGCGGCGATGACCTATGAGGTCGAGTATAGAAGTCTCTCGAGATTTGCCATGAGTAATGGCGTTTTGATCTCAAATTATTTTGACATGCCTTCCATAGCATTTGGTGCTAAGCGCTGATGGGCAGGTCAAGTTCGAAGTGCGGGGCCTCCAGTGGCGCCAGGCCGAATGCGGCACGGGCGGCGTCGCAATCGACATTTTGCACGCCCTGGCTCCAGGACGACTCGAACTCACGGCATACGCTGGAGCGTTGCTCATAAATTGAGCAGCTGGTGGCCTGTCCGACTTCACCTTCAAGGCTGCAGCACCGTGCCGGTTTCTGATCGGTGCCAATCATCGCCACGCGGCTGGGGTTGATCTGCACCACCAGGTCATCGGGCACCGTGCCCCCGGACGAGGCGCACTCACCCCAGAAGAAAGACACGCGAAAGTGTGAACAGCAGGCACCGCAATTCAGACACGGACTGGCTTCGGACATGGGCGTCATCAATAAGAAAGGTAGGAGGAGGGTGCTACGAAAGGCTCGCCATTCTATCCGTGCCGTCGCCATTGGGAAGAGGGACGCGCACTTATATTTTCGTGGGCAAAATCCGCTGTTGCCTGGGTGAAATCATGCCCTATCAGCTTTACGAATCATTACAGACAATCACCGCCAGCCTGACTATGTTGCAGTGACCTGAGCAGGATGCATCGGGCATCGCAGCTCTCATAACAATAAAAGAGACGGACCCATGCAGAACTCGACCCAAGCGGCGAATGCCTGGCGCATTCTGTTCCTGCTGTTCCTCGCTAACCTGTTCAACTTTTTTGACCGCACCATTCCCGCGATCATCATTGAGCCCATCCGCATGGAATGGCACCTGAGCGACTTCCAGCTCGGTATCATCGGCACCGCTTTTACCATCGTCTACGCCATTGCCGGGCTGCCGCTCGGGCGCCTGGCCGACACCGGTTCACGTAGCAAGTTGATGGGCTGGGGCCTGTTCGCCTGGAGCGGGCTGACGGCGGTCAACGGCATGGTCGGCAGTTTCTGGACCTTCCTGCTGGTGCGCATGGGCATTGGCATCGGCGAAGCCAGCTATGCACCCGCGGCCAATTCGCTGATTGGCGACCTCTTTCCCGCCCACCGCCGTGCCCGGGCCATGGGGATTTTCATGCTTGGCCTGCCGTTGGGCCTGTTGCTGGCGTTCTTTACGATCGGTGCGATGGTCAAGGCGTTCGACAGCTGGCGCGCGCCCTTCTTTATCGCGGCGGTGCCGGGGCTGATCCTTGCGGTGTTTATGTTCTACATAAAAGAACCCAAGCGTGGTGCGGCGGAAACCGTGCAAGTCTCCCAAGAGCGCGTCGACCGCCCGATTCGTCGCGTGCTGGCTGTGCCGACCTTTCTGTGGCTGGTGCTGGCCGGGTTGTGCTTTAACTTTGCCACCTATGCGTGCAACTCGTTCCTGGTGCCGATGCTGCAACGCTATTTCCTCATGCCGTTGCAGGACGCGGCCGTCGCGACGGGTGTCATCGTCGGCCTGACCGGTTTGGTGGGCCTGACGCTGGGGGGCTGGATTGCCGACAAGATTCATCAGCGGGTCGCCAATGGCCGGTTATTGTTTGCCGCCTTCAGCTTGATCATCTCCACGGTCACCACCGCCTGGGCATTACATGCCGGGCGTGTCGAAATCGGGGTGTTTGTCGCGCTGTTCAGTGTGGGCTGGTTGTTTGCCTACAACTTCTATACCTGCGTGTATACCGCGATCCAGGACGTGGTCGAACCACGCTTGCGCGCCACGGCGATGGCGCTGTTCTTCGCTGGGCTGTATCTGCTCGGTGGTGGCATGGGACCAGTGGTGGTCGGGGCGTTGTCCGATCACTTTGCCCATTCGGCGATGTATGCGGCCGGGGCGCAGCAGATGACCGAGGCTTATAAAGCCGTGGGCTTGCATGACGCCATGTACCTTATTCCGGTGGCGCTGTTCTTGACCATGCTGTTTCTGTTCCAGGCCTCGCGCAGTTTTGTGCGCGATGCCAAGCGGATGAAGGAAGGGTTGAGTGCGGTTGAGGTACCGGCTGCGGCGGCGACCGCATGAAACCGCGGTGACCCCTTCGCAGGCAAGCCAGCTCCCACCTTTGAACGAGTTGACTGAACTTTGCTCGGTCAGCTGTGGGAGCCGGGCTTGCCCTAATGCCGTTCATTTAAGCGTATATCGCCCTCTGTAGGAGCGAGCTTGCTCGCGAAAAACGTCGACGATAACGCGTGCTTCCTGATTGAACGCGGCGCCTGTGAGTTTTTCGCGAGCAAGCTCGCTCCTACAAAAAGCCTTAACTGAACGGCATTAGGGCTTGCCCGCGATAGGGCCCTGAAGGCACATAAAAAAGGCCCGCATTGTATGCGGGCCTCTCTTTTTCAGCAGGCGGTGATCAACCCGCCACCAACACCCGAATCGCTTCCAGTCGCAGTGCCGCTTTATCGAGCATGGCCAGGCCTTGCTCGCGCTGGTTGCGCAAGGCGACCAACTCGCTGTCACGCACGGTCGGGTTGACCGCTTGCAGTGCGGTCAGGCGCGCCAGCTCTTCGTCGGTGTCTGCCGCCAGGCGACGCTTGGCTTCGGCCACACGCTCGGCGTGACGCGGGGCGATCTTCTCCTCCCCGGCGTTGATGCGCGGTGTGAGTTGGTCGCGCTGTGCCTGCACGAATTTGTTCGCGCTGGCCCGTGGCACGCTTTCCAGCTGGTCATTCAAAGTCACGAACGACACGCGGCCCGACAGGTCATTGCCGTTGGCATCCAGCAGGCAGCGCAAGGCGGCCGGTGGCAGGTAGCGACCCAGTTGCAGAGAGCGCGGGGCTACCACTTCGCTGACATAAAGCAGTTCAAGCAATACGGTGCCTGGCTTGAGCGCCTTGTTCTTGATCAGCGCCACGGCGGTGTTGCCCATGGAACCGGACAGCACCAGGTCCATGCCGCCTTGCACCATCGGGTGCTCCCAAGTGATGAACTGCATGTCTTCGCGCGACAGCGCCTGGTTACGGTCGTAGGTGATGGTTACACCCTCGTCGTCGCCCAAGGGGAAGCTGGCGTCGAGCATTTTTTCGCTGGGCTTGAGGATCAGCGCGTTTTCCGAATGGTCTTCGCTGTCGATGCCGAATGCGTCGAACAGGGTTTCCATGTAGATCGGCAGGGCGAACTGGTCGTCTTGTTCGAGGATGTCCTCGACCAGTGCATCGCCTTCGCCGGCACCGCCGGAATTGAGTTCGAGCAAGCGGTCGCGACCGGTGTGCAGCTCCTGCTCCAGGCGCTCGCGCTCGGCACGGGCTTCGTCGATCAGGGCTTGCCACTCGCCGTCGTCGGCGGCTTCTAGCAAGGGCAGCAGGCGTGGGCCGAACTGATGCTGCAAGGCGTTGCCGGTCGGGCAGGTGTTGAGGAAGGCATTGAGCGCCTCGTGGTACCACTGGAACAGGCGCTCTTGCGGGCTGGTTTCCAGGTACGGCACGTGCAGTTCGATCACGTGTTTCTGGCCGATCCGGTCCAGGCGCCCGATGCGTTGTTCCAGCAGGTCGGGGTGGGACGGCAGGTCGAACAGTACCAGGTGATGGGAAAACTGGAAGTTGCGGCCTTCACTGCCGATTTCCGAGCAGATCAGCACCTGGGCACCGAACTCTTCATCGGCAAAATAGGCAGCGGCGCGGTCACGCTCCAGAATATTCATGCCCTCGTGGAACACCGTGGCCGGGATGCCGGAGCGCACACGCAAGGCGTCTTCCAGGTCCATGGCGGTTTCGGCGTGGGCGCAGATCACCAGGACCTTGGTGCGCTTGAGCATTTTCAATTGGTCGATCAGCCACTCGACCCGTGGGTCGAAGCGCCACCAGCGGTTCTCTTCCTCGATATCCGGTTGCGCCTGGAAGCTGACTTCCGGGTACAGCTCGGCGTGTTCGCCCAGGGGCAGTTCGAGGTATTCGTCCGGGTTCGGCAGCGGGTAGGCGTGCAGCTTGCGCTCGGGGAAGCCTTGCACCGCGGCACGGGTGTTGCGAAACAGCACGCGGCCGGTGCCGTGGCGGTCCAGCAGTTCACGCACCAGGCGTGCACTGGCTTCGGTGTCGCCATCGTTGACGGCGGTGAGCAGGGCTTCGCCTTCGTCACCGAGGAAGCCTTGAATGGTCTTGTGCGCGGTCGGCGACAGGCGGCCCTTGTCCAGCAGCTCCTGCACGGCTTCGGCCACCGGGCGATAGTTTTCGCTCTCGGCGCGGAAGGCTTGCAGATCGTGGAAGCGGTTCGGGTCCAGCAGGCGCAGGCGCGCAAAATGGCTGTCCTGGCCCAGTTGTTCCGGGGTGGCGGTCAGCAGCAGCACGCCAGGAATCACTTCGGCCAGTTGTTCGACCAGCGAGTATTCGGCGCTGGCCTTGTCTTCGTGCCACACCAGGTGGTGGGCTTCGTCGACTACCAGCAAGTCCCAGCCAGCGGCGAACAGCGCGTCCTGGGCCTTCTCGTCGTCCACCAGCCATTCCAGCGCAACGAGTGCAAGCTGGGTGTCTTCGAACGGGTTGGTGGCATCGCTTTCGATAAAGCGCTCTTCATCGAACAACGCGACCTGCAGGTTGAAGCGGCGGCGCATTTCCACCAGCCATTGGTGCTGCAGGTTTTCCGGGACCAAGATCAGTACGCGGCTGGCGCGGCCCGAGAGCAGTTGGCGATGGATCACCAGGCCTGCTTCGATGGTCTTGCCTAAACCCACTTCGTCCGCCAGCAACACGCGTGGCGCGATACGGTCAGCGACTTCGCGGGCGATGTGCAGTTGGTGGGCAATCGGTTGGGCGCGTACGCCACCCAGGCCCCACAGCGAGGACTGCAACTGGCGGCTGGTGTGTTCCAGGGTGTGGTAGCGCAGCGAGAACCACGCCAGCGGGTCAATCTGCCCGGCGAACAGACGGTCACTGGCCAGGCGGAACTGGATGAAGTTGGACAGTTGGGTTTCCGGCAGGGTGACCTGCTCGTTCTGCCCATTGAGGCCGTGGTAGACCAGCAGGCCATCGACGTCGTCGACTTCCTGTACGGTCATTTTCCAGCCTTCGAAATGGGTGATGGTGTCACCCGGCGAAAACCTCACGCGAGTGAGGGGCGCATTCCGTAGCGCATACTGGCGAGTGTCGCCAGTGGCCGGATAGAGCACGGTCAACAAGCGGCCGTCCTGTGCCAGAACGGTGCCTAACCCCAGCTCTGCTTCGCTGTCACTAATCCAGCGTTGCCCCGGTTGATACTGCTGCGCCATGCTGCCTGACTCCCGCCGTGAAAAAGCCGACTATGTTAACGGAACACGGCCCGGCGCCCAAGAACTCTGACAAAAACTACGCTGTTTGTACGGGCAGGCGGAAATTGAATCGACAGGTGGCGGGCACTTGAGAGTGTCGACTGAGTCACAGCTTGGCACGCGGGTGCTCAAGTCGCCCTGCCACCCGCCGACAAGCCTGTTGATCAGGAGAATAATTATCATGCTGCCACCCATGCTGCCCGTCAGTGTTGTGCCGGTCACGTCGCAACTCGACCCGGCACGCCAGAAACCGGATATTCCGCCGGTGGTGCCCGTTCAACCGGGCTCCAACGAGAGCACGATCGACCTGAAAAAAGGCGATGCCGAGCAATCGACTTTTTTGCTGCGTGAAGAGCAGCGTCGCCAGCAGGAGCAGCAGAAACGTCGACGTGAAGCCGACGACGACTCGGCGCAGCATTTGCCGATTCCCGGCGACTTGCTCAACGCTGACAACACCGTGCCCGTGGCGCCGCTGATCGAAGACGCGCCGCGCCAGGGCCTGTGGGTGGATATCGAGGTTTAATCGTTTTTGGTCGACGGCCTACATTTTGTCGCCCGCTTAATTGCCGTCGGGCGGGGCAGGCCGCATTATTGAGGCATTCCCGCCACGACGTAAGCCAAGCCATGAGTGATGACGACAAGCTGATCGACCTGAACGCCGAACGTGCCAAGCGCGTGCACGACCTCAATGACAAACGCTTGAATGAAGTGCGCCAAGCCTTTGAACAAGCCATGCCCCTGGGCAAGCCCAAGAACAAGCCGAAAAAGCGTTGAAACGCCCTGCATCCATTGATGCAGGTCAGT
Source organism: Pseudomonas fluorescens (assembly GCF_001902145.1). GTDB lineage: Bacteria > Pseudomonadota > Gammaproteobacteria > Pseudomonadales > Pseudomonadaceae > Aquipseudomonas > Aquipseudomonas fluorescens_BV. Next base: position 42,927 of record NZ_MRST01000019.1, on the reverse strand, counting down.
TATTCCCCTTCTTTACGCCCCGTTGTGGGCGACATTGATCCTGATCAATTTCCCACTGCGCCTTCTCCATTAACTTAGCCCTATCGCAACAGGGCAAGTGCAGGAGGCCGGTCATGTTTTTCGATAATGTGGTTTTCGCCGGAGTGCTGACTGTTAGCCTCATGGTGCTGTTTTTTGTAGGGTTTGGATTTTTTATCTGGAAAGACGCGAACAAGCGTAAAAAACCTTAAGTCTTTCCGGGTTACATGAGCACGCAAGGCATTTTGGGCGACTTCGGTCGCCCTTTTTTTTTGGCTGTTAATTAATGGCAGAAGGTAAAAAAATGTGGGAACTGGCTTGCCTGCGATGAGCATAGGTATCCACACAACTTTGTGGGTTGTAACAGCAGACGGTAACCACGATGCGAAGCGAGCCGCTCTTGATCTTGATCTGCTTTTGATCTCAGGCGCCCCGTTAAACCACGCTGGCGGATTACGGGCACACCGAGCCTGGGCGAGGTGCCGAGTGGTGGGGCAAGAGCGCTTTGGTTACTTTCGCGCTTTTCGAAAGTGACCCGCTGTAAAAGCGGAACCAATAGCAGCCATTACCGCAGGAACGGATATGTACGCGGTCTGATCCGAGATACTGGTCGGCTTTCAGGCCGCCTTCGCAGCGATGCGGCGACCCGACAAGCCAGCTTCCACAGGTGGACTGCGGTGCGCTTTGAATAAAAAAAGGTGCGACCCTCGCGGATCGCACCTTTTTTATTGCCGGCTGGCTATCAGTTGCCCAAAGCCTTGGATGCCAACCAGAACAACCCGGCCGAGAGGCCTACGGTCGCTGGCAAGGTCAATACCCAGGCCATCAGGATGGTCTTGACGGTGCCACCTTGCAAGCCGCTTTTGTTGGCAACCATGGTGCCCGCCACGCCAGAAGACAGGACGTGGGTGGTGGAAACTGGCAGGGCGAAGATATTGGCGAAGCCGATCATGGTGGCGGTGGTGATCTGTGCCGACATGCCCTGGGCATAGGTCATGCCTTGCTTGCCGATCTTCTCACCGATGGTCAGCACCACGCGCTTCCAGCCCACCATGGTGCCCAGGCCCAGGGCCAGTGCGACCGCGAGGATCACCCAGAACGGGGCGTACTCGGTGGTGGCGGTCAGGTCTTTGCGCAGCTTGTCGAGGTCGGACTTCTCACGGGAGTCCAGGCCTGGCAGCTTGCCGACCTTTTTCGCGGTGTCATCCAGGCAGAGCAGGTAGCGACGCACTTCGATACGGTGGTCGGCCGTCAGCGAGTGATAGTCCGAGACGCCCTTGAGGGTGCCCAGCAGCGCGTTGATCGTCGGTTCGGTCTGCTGCGGGTTGCAGCGGAACTTGCCCGGCAGATCATCCTTCACGCTTTTGCCCAGGGCCAGGAACTCACCGAGGGTCTCGTGGTTGCGCTGGTAGAACTGGTTCAGGTGCAGGGTGGCGTCGCGGGTACGTTCGATCTGGTAAGTGGTGCTGCCAAGGTCCAATACGAACTGCGCCGGCACGATACCGATCAGCACCAGCATGATCAGGCCGATGCCTTTCTGGCCATCGTTGGAGCCGTGCACGAAGCTCACGGCCATGGCCGAAATCACCAGGACCAGGCGGTTCCAGAACGGCGGGTGCTTTTTGTCGTCAAGCTTGCGGCGCTGGTCCGGAGTCTTGTGCATCTTCGACAGCGGGCGCCACCACTTCAGGCCGATCAGCACCAGTGCGGCGACCAGGAAGCCCGCCATTGGCGAGAACACCAGCGACGCGCCGATATCCACGGCCTTCTGCCAGTTCACACCGTCGGCCAGGGGGATGTCGTTGATCAATGCATTGGCCAGGCCCACACCGAGGATCGAACCGATCAGGGTGTGGGAGCTGGAGGCGGGGATACCGAAGTACCAGGTGCCCAGGTTCCAGGTGATCGCCGCCGCCAGCAACGAGAAGACCATTGCCAAGCCATGGCCGGTATTCACATTGATCAGCAACTCCACCGGCAGCAAGTGCACGATGGCGTAGGCGACACCGACACCACCGAGCAATACGCCGAGGAAATTGAACACCCCGGAGAAGAACACGGCCAGGTGCGGCGGCATGGCTTTGGTATAGATGACTGTGGCCACCGCGTTAGCGGTGTCATGAAAGCCATTGATGAACTCGAAGGCGAGGACAAAGGCCAGGGCGAGCAACAGGCTCACTAGAACCCAAGCATCCAGTCCGCTGAATAAATCGATCATGAAGGTTTTCTGACCCGGTCGTAAGGGGGCGCGATTATGCCAGAAAACATCAGTAATCGATGCATTAGCTGCTCATCGGTAACAATCTTCCTGGAAAAAACCGCGGCAAGACGCACGCATCCCAGGGTTTTCGGGGCTTTGGCAAGTCTTTGATTTATAAAGCGCAGGCCGCCAAAGACCGGCTTTCGTCATGAAAACGTCATGGCTGAAACATTTGTATGAAATTTCGTGGGTGGCTGTAGGTTACTGACCAGCGGCCGCTGAACCAGTGGTTGACCAGCCGCGACTGCAAGGCGTTGAACTCGACCGAAGCGCTCAAGGCTCCTCGGTCTTGAGTTCCTGCTCGATCTTTTGGATTTCCTGGGCAAATGCCTGGTCCAGCAGGCTGGCTCGTTTGCGCCATGGCTTGCGTTCCGGCTCAGGTTGCGCGGCGTAGGTGGTGACTTCTCCGCCGTAGACGTCCTTGTAACGTTGCTCCTGGCGCTCAAGTTCCGCGCGCAGTTCATCTTTCGTCACAGTATTACCTAATTGAGTTGAGTTTATTGATTGCGCAGAGTCATGCCTGAAAGTCGTGCTCGGGGCGATTCCAAATAGAACAGTAGAACCGTTCAAGTTGGTATACGGGCCTGAGGGCCGTTCTTTTAAGCGAGTACTTGTGACCGGCGTTGCCTGCAGCCTGCAATGCCTGGTGAGCTCCCCTCCCGATAGTGATACCAGGCTGACCTCTGCACAGGTTGCATTATAGCGGCGCATTTGAATAACACTATCATCATGAAGTTAAAAAGCGTCAACGGCGTGCTTGGGTTTTGTTACATATCGCCGTCGTATTTGTGAACAGCGTCATCTTCATATCTGTATTCATTCTGACGGCAGGGTAAATGCCTACACTTTTGGCGACATCACGTAAATCTGAAGCGTTGACTGCGGGATCTGCACCCGTGCCGGCCAAATTGCGATAATCGCATGGCTGTCCGATAATCGCCCAATGTTGCCGGCGCTGACTTGTACAGGGCGGCCGGCACGGCTTGTAATAGCCGCCAACCCTCCCGTGGTGATAACAAGAGAAGGCCCGTTGAAATGAACGATCAATTGCGCAACTCCTTTGCATCAGTGGCGCCGCCGATCGTGGCTTCACCGGCCAAGCGCATCCAGGCATTCACCGGTGATCCGGATTTCATGACGTCCCTGGCCCGTGGCCTGGCCGTGGTGCAGGCGTTCCAGGAGCGCAAGCGTCACCTGACCATCGCCCAGATCAGCCACCGCACCGAAATTCCCCGCGCCGCCGTGCGCCGCTGCCTGCACACCTTGATCAAGCTCGGCTACGCCACCACGGATGGGCGCACCTACTCGCTGTTGCCCAAGGTGCTGACCCTCGGCCATGCCTATCTGTCATCCACACCGCTGGCCGTCTCGGCCCAACCTTACCTGGACCGCATGAGCGAGCAGCTCCATGAAGCCTGCAACATGGCTACCCTGGAAGGCGATGACATCCTCTATATCGCCCGTTCCGCCACCACCCAGCGCCTGATCTCGGTTGACCTGTCGGTGGGCGGGCGCTTGCCTGCGTATTGCACGTCCATGGGCCGCATTCTGCTGGCCGCCCTCGACGATGCCTCGCTGCAGGATTATCTCGACCATGCCGACCTGCAAACCAAGACCAGCCGCACCCTGACCACGCCGCAAGCGTTATTCGAATGCCTGCAACAGGTACGCCAGCAGGGCTGGTGCATTGTCGACCAGGAACTGGAGCAGGGCCTGCGTTCCATCGCGGTGCCGGTGTATGACGCGTCCGGCCAGGTGTTGGCCGCGCTCAATGTCAGCACTCACGCCGCTCGGGTCAGCCGCAGTGAGTTGGAGCAGCGCTTTCTACCGAGCATGCTCAGCGCCAGCCGTGAGCTGAGTGCGCAACTGTTTGCCTAAGCTGTTCGGTGACCGCACAGATCCCGGCTGGCTCGATTGACGGTGTTTCCCTTGGCTTATTAATGTGCGGCAGCGCTCTGAGGAGCTGCCCAATAAGAATGACGGCCCCAGGTCGTCAGCCCGCCATCGGTGTGGAATAAAAATAATGAATCAGCCTTCTGTAGGTACCACCCTGGACGTACAGTCCTTTATCAACACCCAGCCACTCTCGCGCTATCAGTGGCGCGTGGTGATCCTGTGTTTCCTGATTGTCTTTCTCGACGGCCTCGATACGGCCGCCATGGGCTTTATCGCGCCGGCACTGTCCCAGGACTGGGGCATCGACCGCGCCAGCCTTGGCCCGGTGATGAGCGCCGCGTTGATCGGCATGGTGTTTGGCGCACTCGGTTCCGGCCCGCTGGCCGACCGCTTTGGCCGCAAAGTCGTGCTGGTCGGCGCGGTGTTGGTGTTTGGTGCGTTCAGCCTGGCGTCGGCCTACAGCACCAATGTCGATCAGCTACTGGTGCTGCGCTTTCTTACCGGGCTGGGCCTGGGCGCCGGCATGCCGAATGCCACCACCTTGCTGTCTGAATACACCCCCGAGCGGCATAAGTCCTTGTTGGTGACCAGCATGTTCTGTGGCTTCAACCTCGGCATGGCCGGTGGTGGGTTTATTTCGGCCAAGCTGATCCCGGCCTTCGGCTGGCACAGCCTGTTGCTGATCGGCGGCATCCTGCCGTTGATCCTGGCGGGAGTGTTGCTGGTATGGCTACCGGAATCGGCGCGTTACCTGGTGGTACGCAATCGCGGCACCGACAAGGTACGCAAGACCCTGGCCCCTATCGAGCCAAACATCGTTGCCCAGGCCACTCACTTCAGCGTACCGGAGCAAAAAACCGTCAAGGCCCGCAACGTGTTCGCGGTGATCTTCTCGGGCACCTACAGCGCTGGCACTTTGCTGTTGTGGCTCACGTATTTCATGGGCCTGGTGATTGTTTACCTGCTGACCAGTTGGCTCCCCACCTTGATGCGTGACAGCGGCGCGAGCATGGAGCAGGCCGCGTTTATCGGCGCGTTGTTCCAGTTTGGTGGGGTATTGAGTGCAGTGGGCGTGGGCTGGGCGATGGACCGGTTCAACCCGCACAAAGTGATCGGCACTTTCTATCTGCTGGCCGGGGTGTTTGCCTACGCGGTCGGGCAGAGTCTGGGCAACATCACGCTGTTGGCCACCCTGGTGCTGGTCGCCGGCATGTGCGTCAACGGTGCGCAATCGGCGATGCCGTCCCTGGCGGCACGCTTCTACCCCACCCAGGGCCGTGCCACCGGAGTGTCGTGGATGCTCGGCATCGGTCGCTTCGGCGCGATACTAGGGGCGTGGATGGGCGCGACCTTGCTGGGCCTGGGCTGGAACTTCGAGCAGGTGCTTACAGCACTGGTGATTCCGGCGGCATTGGCCACGGCAGCGGTGGTGATCAAGGGCATGGTCAGCCATGCCGATGCGACCTGAAGCCCCAGTACAGTTTGAACATGTAGGAGCGAGCTTGCTCGCGAAAAACGTCAACAATAACGCGTGTTTTCTGAATGAACGCGGCGCCTTTGAGTTTTTCGCGAGCGAGCTCGCTCCTACAAAGGGCTCGGCGCCTGCCACCTCTGGATGGCGTTCGAACAGAAGATTAGCTAGGCAACAATCGGTTCGATAATCGAACACTCAGTCGATTATCGGATTGTTTGGCCCATTTCCCCGGCTTAATCTTCAGGCACTTCGGCGCCACCTCAGCGCCTTTTTCGATCAACACCGGGAGCCCAACCCCCATGGCTGAAATCCTCACCCTGCGTGATGCGGTCAAGCGCTTCGTGAACGACGGCGATACCGTCGCCCTCGAAGGCTTCACCCACCTGATCCCTACGGCCGCAGGCCATGAAATCATTCGTCAGGGCAAGAAAGACCTGACACTGGTGCGCATGACGCCTGACCTGATCTACGACCAGTTGATCGGTGCCGGCTGTGCGCGCAAGTTGATTTTCTCCTGGGGCGGCAACCCGGGCGTGGGTTCCCTGCATCGGCTGCGCGACGCGGTAGAGAAACAATGGCCGCAAGCGCTGGAGATCGAAGAGCACAGCCACGCCGACCTGGCCAATGCCTACGTCGCTGGTGCTTCTGGCCTCCCGTTCGCGGTGTTGCGTGCCTACGCCGGTTCCGACTTGCCCAAGGTCAACCCGCTGATCAAGACCGTCACCTGCCCCTTCACCGGAGAAGTGCTGGCGGCGGTGCCGTCGGTGCGTCCGGACATTACGGTGATTCATGCGCAGAAAGCCGATCGCAAAGGCAACGTGCTGCTCTGGGGCATTCTCGGGGTGCAAAAGGAAGCGGCCCTGGCGGCCAAGCGTTGCATCGTCACCGTCGAGGAAATCGTCGACGACCTGAACGCGCCGATGAACAGCTGCGTGCTGCCGACCTGGGCGCTGACGGCGGTGTGTCACGTACCCGGTGGTGCCCATCCGTCCTACGCGCACGGTTACAACGAACGGGATAACCGCTTCTACCAGGCGTGGGACCCGATTGCCCGCGACCGTGGCACCTTTACCGCCTGGATCGACGAATACATCCACGGCACTGCCGACTTCAGTGAATTCCAGGCCAAGCTGGCCGCCGCGCAGGAGGCTAAGTAATGGCTTACTCCACCAACGAAATGATGACCGTCGCCGCCGCGCGCCGCCTCAAGAACGGCTCGGTGTGCTTCGTCGGCATCGGCCTGCCATCCAAGGCGGCCAACCTGGCGCGCCTGACGTCTTCGCCGGATGTGGTGCTGATCTACGAGTCGGGCCCGATTGGGGCCAAGCCCAGCGTGTTGCCACTGTCCATCGGTGATGGCGAGCTGGCGGAGACCGCCGACACCGTGGTGCCCACCGGTGAGATCTTTCGCTACTGGTTGCAGGGCGGGCGCATTGATGTCGGCTTTCTCGGTGCGGCCCAGGTCGACCGTTTCGGCAATATCAATACCACCGTGGTGGGGGATTATCACCAGCCCAAAGTGCGTTTGCCGGGTGCCGGTGGCGCGCCGGAAATCGCAGGTTCCGCCAAGAGCGTGTTGATCATCCTTAAGCAGTCGTCCCGTTCGTTTGTGGACAAACTGGACTTCATCACCTCCGTCGGCCACGGCGAAGGTGGCGACTCACGCAAGCGTCTGGGTCTGCCCGGCGCCGGCCCGGTGGGCATCATTACCGACCTGTGCATCATGGAGCCGGAGGAGGGCAGCCATGAGTTCGTGGTCACTGCACTGCATCCGGGCGTAACCCGTGAGCAAGTGGTCGCCGCCACCGGCTGGGCGATTCGCTTTGCCGACCAGGTGAACACCACCGCTGAACCCACCGAGACTGAACTGACCGCCCTGCGTGACCTCGAAGCGCGCACCGCGGCTGCCCACGGCCAAGCACCGGGAGAAGCCTGATGCGCGAGGTTTTTATCTGTGATGCCATTCGCACGCCTATCGGCCGTTTCGGCGGTGGCCTGTCTACGGTGCGTGCCGACGACCTGGCGGCACTGCCGATCAAGGCGCTGATCGAGCGCAACCCGTCGGTGGACTGGAGCGCCGTAGACGAAGTCTTCCTCGGCTGCGCCAACCAGGCAGGTGAAGATAACCGCAACGTGGCACGCATGGCGTTGCTGCTGGCGGGGCTGCCGGAAAGCATTCCTGGTGTGACCCTCAACCGCCTGTGCGCCTCGGGCATGGATGCCATCGGCACCGCCTTTCGTGCGATTGCCAGCGGTGAAATGGAGCTGGCAATTGCCGGTGGCGTCGAGTCGATGTCCCGTGCTCCGTTTGTGATGGGCAAGGCCGACGCGGCGTTCTCGCGCAACATGAAGTTGGAAGACACCACCATTGGCTGGCGCTTTATCAACCCGCTGATGAAGGCCCAGTACGGCGTGGATGCCATGCCGCAGACCGCCGATAACGTGGCCGATGACTACCAGGTTTCCCGCGCCGACCAGGACGCTTTCGCCCTGCGCAGCCAGCAACGCACCGCCGCCGCCCAGGCCGCCGGGTTCTTTGCCGAGGAAATCGTTCCGGTGCGGGTCGCCCATAAAAAAGGCGAGACCCTGGTGGAACACGATGAACACCCACGGGACACCACGTTGGAAGCCCTGGCCAAGCTCAAACCGGTCAACGGCGCGGACAAGACCGTCACCGCCGGCAATGCCTCTGGCGTCAACGATGGCGCCGCCGCGCTGATCCTCGCCAGCGCCGAGGCCGTCAAGCAACACGGCCTCACCGCTCGCGCCCGTGTGCTGGGCATGGCCAGCGCCGGTGTCGCCCCGCGTGTGATGGGCATCGGCCCGGTGCCGGCGGTGCGCAAACTGGTGGAGCGCCTGGGGTTGGCGGTCACCGACTTTGATGTGATCGAACTCAACGAAGCCTTCGCCAGCCAAGGCCTGGCGGTGCTGCGCGAGCTGGGTATTGCGGACGATGCGCCCCAGGTCAACCCCAACGGCGGCGCCATTGCCCTCGGTCACCCCTTGGGGATGAGTGGTGCGCGGTTGGTACTGACGGCCCTGCACCAGTTGGAAAAAACCGGAGGTCGCAAAGGCCTGGCGACCATGTGCGTGGGCGTCGGCCAAGGCTTGGCCCTGGCGATTGAACGCGTCTGATCAATAAAAGAGGATTGCTCCATGAGTGACAAGCCCGGTTATCGGCGCCCGCAAGCGGGCACTCAACCTGATTACCTGCACCCGGCCTACCAGTCGACGAACCTGCGTTCGCCGTCCCAGCCTTTGGTGTTCCTGCCCCATTCCTTGTCGGAAATCACCGGCCCGACCATCGGCGCCGAACGTATCAATGAGAAGGACAACGACCTGACAGCCCAGCACGAGGGCGAGCCGCAAGGCGAGCGCATCATCATTCATGGCCGTGTGCTGGACGAAAACGGATTGCCAGTGCCGGGCATCCTCGTGGAGATCTGGCAGGCCAATGCCGCCGGCCGCTACAACCATAAGCGCGACCTGCACTATGCGCCCCTGGACCCGAATTTCACCGGCACCGGGCGCACCGTCACCGACGCCGACGGCTGGTACCAATTCCAGACCATCAAGCCCGGCGCCTACCCGTGGGGCAACCACCACAACGCCTGGCGCCCGGCGCATATCCACTTTTCGCTGTTCGGCCCCAGTGTGCTGACGCGCTTGGTGACGCAAATGTATTTCCCGGGCGATCCGTTGCTGGAGTACGACCCGATCTACAACTGCGTGCCGGATACCAGCGCCAAGCAACGCTTGATCGCTAGCTTCGACCTGGAAAAAACCATTCCTTCCTATGCCCTCGGCTACCGCTGGGACATCGTCCTGCGCGGCCGCGACGCCACGCCGATGGAGAAATGAGATGACACTCAACGCGACCACGTCCCACACCGTCGGGCCGTATTACCACATCGGCCTGACCTGGCTGAACCGTGAAGACCTGACCGTCACCGCCACCCTCGGCGAACGCGTGGCGATCAGCGGGCAAGTGGTGGACGGCAACGGTGATGTCGTCAACGACGCCATGCTGGAAGTCTGGCAAGCCAATGCCGCCGGCAAATATGCCCACCCCGAAGACGAACAGGACAAAGCGCTAGACCCGAACTTCGAAGGCTTTGGCCGCGTGCCGGTGGATGCCGAAGGGCGTTTCCGCTTTACCACCATCAAGCCGGGCAGCGTGCCGGGGCTCAAGGGCACCACCCAGGCGCCGCACTTGGTGGTGCTGGTGTTTGCCCGTGGGTTGGTGAAGCACTTGCTGACGCGGATTTATTTTGACGGTGAGGCCTTGAACGGCGATGACCCGTTGCTGGCGTGTGTGCCGGCAGAACGTCGTGGCACCTTGATTGCCCAGGCGGATGCGGCAGGGGTTTATCAGTGGAATGTGATTTTGCAGGGCACAGATAAGGAAACGGTGTTCTTCGACTATTGACCGGTCCTTGTAGGAGCGAGCTTGCTCGCGAAAATCGCCAACGATAACGCGGTCAGCTTGAATGAACGCGGCGCTCTCAGGTTTTTCGCGAGCAAGCTCGCTCCTACAGGGGTAAGGCTTCAGGCTCCACCTATCCAAAAGTCTGCTTGCGGAACAGGGTTGTTGCAAAGTATGTCTAGGCTATAACCGTTCCCACTGAGTAAAAAACATGACAACAAAAACCAGCCACTACACCGGAGAAGAACGCAGCAAACGGATCTTTGCGATTGTCGGTGCGTCCTCCGGCAACCTGGTCGAATGGTTCGACTTCTACGTCTATGCCTTCTGCGCGATTTATTTTGCTCCGGCGTTTTTCCCCTCGGACGACCCCACGGTGCAGTTGCTCAACACCGCCGGTGTGTTTGCCGCCGGGTTCCTGATGCGACCGATCGGTGGCTGGTTGTTTGGCCGGGTGGCCGACAAGCACGGGCGCAAGAACTCGATGATGATCTCGGTGCTGATGATGTGCGGCGGCTCCCTGGTTATCGCTTTCTTGCCCACCTACAACGCCATCGGTGCCTGGGCGCCGGCGTTGCTGTTGGTGGCGCGGCTGTTCCAGGGCTTGTCGGTGGGCGGCGAATACGGCACCACGGCCACTTACATGAGTGAAGTCGCGCTCAAGGGCCAGCGTGGCTTCTTTGCTTCGTTCCAGTACGTGACCCTGATTGGCGGCCAGTTGCTGGCGGTGCTGGTGGTGGTGATCCTGCAACAGATCCTCACCGAAGAAGAACTGCGTGCCTGGGGCTGGCGCATCCCGTTTGTGATCGGCGCCATAGCCGCCGTGATCTCCCTACTGCTGCGTCGCACCCTGAAAGAAACCACCAGCAAGGAAATGCGCGAAGACAAGGACGCCGGCAGTATCGTCGCGCTGTTTCGCGACCACGGCAAAGCCTTCATCACGGTGCTGGGCTACACCGCCGGCGGCTCGCTGATTTTCTACACCTTCACCACCTACATGCAGAAGTACCTGGTGAATACCGTGGGCATGCACGCCAAGACGTCGAGCTACATCATGACCGGCGCGCTGTTCCTGTACATGTGTATGCAGCCGTTGTTCGGCATGTTGGCCGACAAGATTGGCCGGCGTAATTCGATGCTCTGGTTTGCCGGCCTTGGCACGCTGTTCACCGTGCCGATCCTGCTGACCTTGAAAACCGTGACCAGCCCGTTTTTGGCATTTGTGCTGATCACCCTGGCCTTGGCGATTGTCAGCTTCTACACCTCCATCAGCGGCCTGGTCAAAGCGGAGATGTTCCCGCCGCAGGTGCGTGCCTTGGGTGTGGGCCTGGCGTACGCGGTGGCTAACGCGGTGTTTGGCGGTTCGGCAGAAGTGGTTGCGCTGAGCCTCAAATCCATCGGCATGGAAAACACCTTTTATTGGTACGTCACCGCGATGATGGCGGTGGCCTTCCTGTTCAGCTTGCGCCTGCCGAAACAGGCGGCGTACCTGCATCACGATCTGTAAGGGATGAGTTATGACGTTGCGCACGAGCAATCAACTGTTCGACGCTTATTTCACTGCTGACAGCATGGCCGAGGTGTTCTGTGACCAGGGGCGCTTGCAGGGCATGCTGGATTTCGAAGCCGCACTGGCTCGGGCGCAGGCCCAGGTAGGGTTGATTCCCCAGGCCGCCGTCGCACCGATTGCCCAGGCGTGTCTGGCGTCGCTGTATGACGTGGATACCCTTGGCAGCGCGATTGCCACGGCGGGCAACTCGGCGATTCCATTGGTGAAGGCGTTGGGCAAGTTGATCGCCAGTGAGGACGCCGACGCCGAGCGTTATGTACACCTGGGCGCAACCAGTCAGGACGTGATGGACACGGGCCTGGTGCTGCAACTGCGCCGTGGGGTGGAACTGATCGAGGCCGACCTGGCTCGCCTGGGGGAGGTGTTGGCCGCCCAGGCCCAGCGTTACGCCACCGTGCCGTTGGCCGGGCGCACCTGGTTGCAGCACGCGACGCCGGTCACCCTGGGGATGAAAATCGCCGGTTGGCTGGGCGCGGTGACGCGCAGTCGCCAGCGCCTGGCCGAATTGAAACCACGCTTGTTGGTGCTGCAATTTGGCGGCGCGTCGGGCACTTTGGCGGCCCTCGGCGAACACGCCATGCCTGTGGCTGAGGCCTTGGCGGCCGAGTTGCAACTGGGCTTGCCGGAGCAACCCTGGCACACCCAGCGTGATCGCCTGGTGGAGTTTGCCAGCCTGCTCGGCCTGATCGCCGGCAGCCTCGGCAAGTTGGGCCGCGATATCAGCCTGTTGATGCAGACCGAAGCGGCGGAGGTGTTCGAGCCTTCGGCGCCGGGCAAGGGCGGTTCGTCCACCATGCCGCACAAGCGTAACCCGGTGGGCGCCGCGGTGCTGATCAGCGCGGCCACCCGCGTACCGGGCCTGGTGGGGACGATGTTCAGCGCCATGCCCCAGGAACACGAACGCAGCCTGGGGTTGTGGCACGCCGAATGGGAGACCTTGCCCGAGATTTGCCGCTTGGTGTCCGGTGCCTTGCACCAGGCACTGCTGGTCAGTGAAGGGCTGGAGGTGAATGCCGAACGCATGGCGCAGAACCTCGACCTGACCCAGGGCCTGGTGCTGGCCGAAGCGGTGAGTATCGTGCTCGCCCAACGCGTGGGCCGCGACACCGCGCACCATCTGCTGGAGCAGTGCTGTAAACGTGCGGTCGCCGAGCAGCGCCATTTGCGCGCGGTACTGGCGGATGAGCCGCACGTCACCGCCGAGCTGTCGGCGGCTGAACTGGATCGCCTGCTCGACCCGGCCCACTACCTGGGCCAGGCGTCTACCTGGGTCACGCGTGCGGTGACCGAACATTTTGCTTTGACTGCCTGAGGAGACCGCTGTGGCTTTTGTACAACTCGCCGAGGGCGAACTGCATTACCAACTCGAGGGGCCCGCCGACGCACCGGTATTGGTGCTGTCCAATTCCCTGGGTACCGACCTGCATATGTGGGATATCCAGATCCCGGCCTTCACCGAGCATTTTCGTGTGCTGCGATTCGACACCCGTGGCCACGGCCAATCCCTGGTGACCGAGGGGCCTTACAGCATCGAGCAACTGGGTCGAGACGTGATCGCGCTGCTGGATGCGCTGGATATCCAGAAGGCGCATTTTTGCGGGCTGTCCATGGGCGGCTTGATCGGCCAATGGCTGGGCATTCATGCCGGCGAGCGCCTGCAACGCCTGGTGGTGTGTAACACCGCGGCCAAGATCGGTACGCCCGAGGTGTGGAACCCCCGTATCGAAATGGTCCTGCGTGATGGCGCAGCCGCGATGGTGGCGCTGCGCGATGCGTCGATTGCGCGCTGGTTCACCGCAGATTTTGCCGCCGCCAACCCACACCAGGCCAAGCAGATCACCGACATGCTCGCGGCCACGTCGCCCGAGGGGTATGCCGCCAACTGCGCTGCCGTGCGCGATGCGGATTTTCGTGAGCAATTGTCCTCGATCACGGTGCCGACCCTGGTGATTGCCGGCACTGAAGACGCGGTGACGCCGCCAGCCGGCGGCCACTTTATCCAGAGCCATGTGCGGGGCGCCGAATATGCTGAGTTCTATGCGGCGCACCTGTCCAACGTTCAGGCCGGTGCTGCGTTCAGCAACCGTGTGATCGAATTTTTGCAGGCCCACTGAGGAGCTATTTGTGGACGAGAAACAACGTTACGCCGAGGGCCTGCAGGTGCGCCGCGAAGTACTGGGCGATGCCCATGTAAACCGCAGCCTCAATGCCCTGACCGAGTTCAACAGCGAGTTCCAGGAAATGATCACCCGCCACGCCTGGGGTGACATCTGGACCCGCCCCGGCCTGCCTCGGCATACCCGCAGCCTGATCACCATCGCGATGCTGATCGGCATGAACCGCAGTGAAGAACTGAAGCTGCACCTGCGTGCCGCCGCCAGCAACGGCGTGACCCGCGCCGAGATCAAGGAAGTGCTGATGCAGAGTGCGATTTACTGCGGGATCCCGGCGGCGAACGCGACGTTTCACCTGGCGGAGTCAGTGTGGGATGAGTTGGGCGTGGAGTCGCGGGGCGCGGTCTAGGTGTATTCCGTACGTAGTGGGCGGCGCATTTCTTCCTTCAGTGCATTTTCAGTAAATGCAGGGGGGTTGCTTGTCGTGGGCTCGGTTGCACGATGATCGTCAAAATCGAACGATAATGCATCTGTAGGCAAGCCTACTGCTTGACGTTCGTCGTTGGGCTCGCCCTCAGGATTCTCGTCTATGACTGTTTGACCTTCGAGGAAGGTACCCGTGGCCCCATTGTAGGCGTGGGCCATTTCATGGAATAGGACGTTGACCGGAGCAGTTTCGTCATTAGGCACGAAGGAGGGGTTGTATTGTAATTGTGCGCCCGTCGCGAAGGCGCCACGTTGATTGTGGGCAATGTAGCCCTGGGCTGCTGGTTCAAGGGTCTCCAGGGATTTACCTGTAGCCAGGTGGTTGCGCACCGCTGCGTTATTAAAAATGTAAGAGCCGTTATCATCAGCCGTTTCAGTGATGTGCACCGGAGAGTCATTGCGCTGGGCCGAGTTATCGGCAGTGCTTAACATTTTTTTGCCTGGCAGGGACATTCTCAGCAGTTCCATGTCGTCCTCTACGTATTGTATGAACTCGGGAGAGCCTTCAACGACATAGCCACTTTTTCCTGCTTCGCGGTATTGCGTGTGAATGAGCGTGGAACCTGGCGTGCGGTGAATCTCGTCCGAAGGCTTGGCATAAATGACGGTGTCATCGCTATTGGACCTGACAATATTTTTGTCGCGCCCGGTATAAATCGTGGCAGGGCCCTGCGTGACTATCAGGTTTTCACCTTTGCCTCCATGCATGACTATCGGGTTTGGGGAGTCATTGCTGGTGCTAATCATAAAGTCGTGACCGTCACCACCGTCCATGTAGATATGGCGATCAGCAGAACCCTCTCCTGACTGCATGCGGTCATTACCGTTGTTTCCCTTGAGAATGCCACTGCCGGAGCCTGCGATGAGTAAATCGTCGCCATCATCACCAAATGCGATGCCGATGCCGCTGCCCAGTTTTAGCCGGTCATTCCCTGCGCCCCCATATAGACGCGTATTACCCGAGCCAGCACGGGCGTAATCATTGCCCTCGCCCAGTTCAATGCGAATGTCGTTATTAACGTCTGGGTGGATCACAACGCAGTCGTCGCCGCCTTTGGTTCTTATGCGCAGGGGCTGGATTTCAGCTCCGTCAGAGGAGCGAGCAAGGTTCAGTTGATACGGAATGTTATTGATGGTGGCGACCAGACTGTCGTCCGGGCCTTTTTTGATAATGACCTTATCGGCACGGTCAGTTGTCTCGATTACACATTCATTACCAGTAGCCCCTATCGGCTTGCCGTTTTTGCTTGAGTAAGTTATCTCCTGATAGATCTTTACGTTCGCGTCATGACGCAACACATCGGTGTTGATGTATTTTTTTTGGGTTGTGTCTAGCGGGTCCTGATCAGGCGCGAGCCTGGAATGGCTGGAAAAGTACAGGAAATCCACTGTCCTGTCCGGTCCTACATACCCGGCAGATTTAGCGTTGATCTGGATGGGTGGTCGCGGTGACGTTGTGCTGGAAGGTGCCTCCACGGGCGCCATGGGTTGTGGATTGACGGCGTATGCGCCAGATAGCGAAGACGTATTCATGTGGGTCATCTCATTGTGTGTTGACCCTGAGTGGTGATGCTGGAATTGAGGTTCCCGACAGCAGGTGGGCGGGGACGGCAGCAGATGTTATCCGTTGTTGCGACGAGGTTAATGAGAGTCTGCGTCCCACACCAGATTCCAAATCCCAGGCAAATGCACTGGGTCGTCCACATTTTTCACGGTTCGCGCAATCGCCGCGCGTTCAACCTGGGCCGTGTCGGTATAGAACGGCTCGTCAGCGGTCTTCAATCCGTTGATCCGCGCGCTGTCCATCAGGATCTGCAAGTACTCCTGCATATGCCGCGCGGTGTAGCGGTTGATGTCATGGAAGGTCACCACCACCGGGATCACTCCCTCCACCGTCGGCAGCTCACCCAAGGCAATACGCTCACGCACCACCGACAATTGTCGATACAGGTTGGCCCGGCGGCGCGGGCTGGCATTGAAGCCCCAGATCTTGCCGTCATTGGCGCTCAGGTCCGTCAGCAGTACCTGCATGCCGTGGCGTTGGTAGGCGGCGAAGGTGCGCTTGTCGTAGTTCCAGAAGGGCGGGCGTACCAGCACTGGGGGGGCGCCCGTGATGGCGGCAATGTCTGCGGCCCCTTCGGTAAGGGTGTGTTCCAGGGTGGCGTCGTTCAACCAGCGATGATTGGTGTGAAACGCCGTGGCGGTGTGAAAGGCCAGGACATGGCCAGCGGCGAATTCACGTTCCATGGTCTTGCGCCCCCGGGTACTGCCGCCGGAGCGGGCCGCTTCGGTCTGCAGAAAGAACACCGCTTTGATCCCCGGCAGCACCGGGTTATTGGCCAGGTCCGCCACTACCGAACGGCTCGGGTTGTTGTAGCCCGAGGCGCTTGGGCCGTCATCGAAGGTCAGCAGAAAGCGGATCGGCGCCTGGGCTTGCAAGCGTTGCTGGGTTGCCGGTGTCAGGGCAATGGGCGCGCCGATGCAGCCGCTCAGGCTCAGGGCCAGGGCAAATAATACGCTCGCTACGGCAAAGGGTTTCATCAGGTACGCAGGCTCGATAAAGGCCGCTGCTTGGGGGATCAGCAGCGGCAGGCGCGCACCATACAGTAAGTCCGGCGCCGGTTTACAGCAGACTTATGGGGTAGCTGACGATCAACCGGTTTTCATCGAACTCGTTGTTGCTGTAGTCGCGGCGCATGCTCGAATTACGCCAGCGCACGTTGACGTTTTTCAGGGTGCCGCTCTGCACCGTATAACCCACTTCGGTCTCGCGGCCCCACTCCTTGCCGTCGGTGATGGTGCCGGTGTGCACGTTGCTGCCGCTGATATAGCGGTTCATCAGGGTCAGGCCCGGTACACCGAGGGCGGCGAAGTTGTAGTCGTGGCGAACCTGCCAGGATTTTTCCTGTGCGTTGTCGTAGCTGGAGTTGTAGCTGTCGTTGGCCAGGGTGCCGCCGCTGGTGCCGTTGACGCGCATCCAGGCACTGTCGCCGGTGAGTTTTTGCAGGCCGACGTAGAAGGTGTTGCCGCCATACCTGGCCGAGAACAAACCGGACCAGGTTTTGTTGTTCAGGTCGCCGGCGCGGGCGCTGCCGTCTTCCTTGCCGTAGAAGAAGCCCAGGTTGGCGCCCAGGGTCCAGTCGCCCACAGGCTGGCTGTGGATCAGATTGACGAACTGCTGGCTGTAGATGTCCTTGAGCTGGGCATTCCACACGCCGACTTGGGTGCGTTTGTCGTTGAATGCGTATTCGGCGCCCTGGAAATTGAAGCGGTCGGAGGTGAAGGCGGTTTTGCCGAACATCGACATATCGCTCATGCTGCCGTCGTCCCGCGGGCTATTGGCGCGGAATTGGCCGGCATAGAGGGTCAGTCCGTCGATTTCCTTCGAGGTGATCTGCCCACCCCGCAGGGTCTGTGGCAGGGAGCGGCCATCGTCGGAGCGCAGGATCGGCAGCACCGGCATCCATTCGCCCACCTTCAGCTCGGTTTTGGAAACGCGCGCCTTGAATGCCACGCCCAGCCGGCCAAACTCATCGGCTGGCCGACCGTCATGGTCCAGCGGCAGCAACTGCGTGCCACCCGTGCCACGCCCGCCATCGAGCTTGAGCGAGTACAAGCCCAGCACATCCACACCAAAACCGACTGTGCCTTGGGTGAACCCGGACTTGGCGTCGAGAATGAAACTTTGCGTCCACTCCTGCGCGCCACCCTGAACCTTGGTCGGATTGGTGTAGTTGCGGTTGAAGAAGAAATTACGCAGGTTGAGGTTGGCGCTGGCGTCTTCGAGAAAGCCGTGCTCCTGGGCGAAAACGGGCAGGGCAGAACTGGCGACAGCAGCCGCCAGCAATAGCTGGCGCGGTTTGAAAGTGCTCATGGTGTGAACCTGTTGTTATTGGGTTTATGCAGGTGGCGGCCATGGTGCGCGGCGGTGCAGGGGCGATGAAAGTAGGGGAGGGTGGGTTGTGGGCGATGATCGAACGCAAGTTGTAAGGGCAACAATGCAGGCATAAAAAAACCGCTTCCGGTAAGGGAAGCGGTTTTTCACACCTGCGCTATCAGAACAACTTCAACGGCGGTGCTTCTTCTTTCAATGGCTCGTTCTTCGCAGTCTGCTCGTTCCAGCCACCGCCGAGGGCCTTGTACAGGTTGACCTCGCTGGTGAGCTGCGCCAAACGGTCGGTGATCAGCGATTGCTGGGCACTGAACAGTTGGCGCTGGGCGTCGAGGAAGGTCAGGTTGCTGTCGACACCAATGCGGTAGCGACGCTCGGCCAGGCGGTAGTAATCCTGGTTAGCCTCGACGAAGCCGCGTTGGGCATCCAGTTGCTGCTTGTAGGTCTCCCGTGCGGCCAGGCCGTCGGAGACTTCCTGGAAGCCGGTCTGGATGGCCTTCTCGTAGTTGGCCACGTTGATCTCTTTCTGGATCTTGGAGTAGTCCAGGCTTGCGCGCAGGCTACCGGCGTTGAAGATCGGGATGTTGATCTGCGGGGCAAACGCCCAGGTACCCGAACCGCCTTTGAACAGGCCACCCAGGGTAGGGCTGGCAGTGCCGGCGCTGGCGGTCAGGCTGATGCTCGGGAAGAACGCCGCACGGGCAGCGCCGATGTTGGCGTTGGCGGCCTTGAGGTTGTACTCGGCTTGCACGATGTCTGGGCGACGTTGCAGCAGGTCCGATGGCAACCCGGCCGGCACTTCGCTGAGCAGGTCATCGGACAGCGGCTTGCTGGCGATATTCGCCGGCAGGCCGGTGCCCAGCAGCAGGGTCAGGCTGTTTTCGTCCTGGGCCACCTGGCGGGTGTAACGGGCCAGTTGCACACGGGCGTTTTCCACCGAGGTGCGTGCCTGGCTGAGGTCGAGGGCCGAGGCCACGCCGACTTCATTGCTGCGCGAGGTGAGCTTGTAGCTCTGCTCGAAGGCCGCCAGGGTGTCCTGGGTCAGCTTGAGCAGCTCCTTGTCGGCCTGCCAGGTCAGGTAGGCATTGGCCACGCTGGCCACCAGGCTGATTTGGGTGCTGCGACGTGCTTCTTCAGTGGCGAAGTACTTTTGCAGCGCCTCTTCACTGAGGCTGCGTACGCGACCGAACAGGTCCAGCTCATACGAACTGATGCCCAGGCCCGCCGAGTACTGGCTGGCAATGGTCGATTCGCCGGTCTGCGACAGCTTGGCCGGGGTGCGCGAACGGCTGCCGTTACCGGTGGCCGACACGGCCGGGAACAGGTCGGCACGTTGGATTTGATATTGCGCTGCATAGGCGTCGATGTTCAGCGCCGCGACACGCAGGTCACGGTTGTTCACCAACGCGGTCTGGATCAGCTGTTGCAGGGCAGGGTCATGGAAAAACTGCTTCCAGCCTTGCTCGGCGGCTGCCTGGCTCGGCGCCTGGGCCGACGAATACGCCGGCCCCTGCGGGAACTGGGCGGCCACCGGCGCATCGGGACGCTGATAGTCAGGTATCAGCGAGCAGCCACTGAGCACGAATGCGGTGACGGCTAGGGAAAGTAGCGACTTGCTCATTGGCCAGCCTCTTTAGGAGTTTCAGTAGTGTCTTTCTTTTTACGCTCGCCAGCGGCGGATACCGTTGCGTAGAACAGCGGTACCCAGAAGATCGCCAGCACAGTGGCCGTGATCATACCGCCGATCACGCCGGTACCGATCGCATGCTGGCTGCCTGAGCCGGCGCCCGTGGAGATCGCCAGCGGCAGTACGCCGAGCATGAACGCCAACGAGGTCATGATGATCGGGCGCAGACGCATGCGGGACGCTTCGATAGCCGCCTCGACGATGCCTTTGCCTTGCTCATGCAGTTCCTTGGCGAACTCCACGATGAGGATGGCGTTTTTCGCCGCCAGGCCCACCGTTACCAACAGGCCTACCTGGAAGAACACGTCGTTGGACAAGCCACGCATGCTGGTGGCGATCAGTGCGCCGATCACACCCAGGGGTACAACCAGAATCACCGCGATCGGGATCGACCAGCTTTCGTACAGTGCCGCCAGGCACAGGAACACCACTAGCAGCGACAGTGCGTACAGGGCTGGCGCCTGGGAACCGGACAGGCGTTCTTCGTACGACAGGCCTGTCCAGGCATAACCGATACCGGCCGGCAGCTCTTTGGCAATGCGTTCGACTTCGGCCATCGCATCACCGGTACTGTAGCCCGGTGCCGGGGTACCGAGGATTTCCATCGCCGCTACACCGTTGTATCGCGAAAGCTTGGGCGAACCGTAGATCCACTGGCCCGACGAGATGGCCGACAGCGGCACCATTTTCCCGTCGTTGCTGCGCACGAACCATTTGTCCAGGTCTTCGGGCGACATCCGGCTGGCGGCGTCACCTTGTACATACACCTTCTTCACGCGACCACGGTCGATGAAGTCGTTGATGTAGCTACCACCCAAGGCAATGGCCAGGGTCTGCTGGATATCCGCCAGGCTGATGCCCTGGGCACTGGCCTTTTCGTCGTCCACGGTCAGCTCGTACTGTGGCTCATCGTTCACGCCGTTAGGACGTACGCCGGCCAGTACCTTGCTTTGCGCCGCCGCACCCAGGAACTGGTTACGTGCCGCCATCAGCTTGTCGTGGCCGACGCCACCCTGGTCTTGCAGGAACACGTCGAAACCGGTGGCGTTACCCAGCTCCAGCACCGAAGGCGGCACGATGGCGAAAACCATGGCGTCCTTGAAGGCCCCGAAGAAGTAACCCTGGGCACGCTTGGCCACTTCGAACACCGATTGGGTCGAGTCACGCTCATCCCACGGCTTGAGCATTACGAACGCAAGCCCCGAGCTCTGGCCACGACCGGCGAAGTTGAAGCCGTTCACGGTAAACACCGACTTCACCGCCTTGCCTTCGCCTGGCTCGCCTTCCTTGTCGTTCAGCAGGAAGGCGCGCATGTCGTCGACGACTTTTTGCGTGCGCTCAGCCGAAGCACCGACCGGTGTCTGCACCTGGGCGAAGATCACACCCTGGTCTTCCTCAGGCAGGAACGCGCTTGGAATACGGGTAAACATCCAGATCATGCCGGCCAGGATCAGCGCATACACCAGGAATGCCGGGATCTTGTGCTTGATCATGCCGCCCACGCCGCGCTCGTACTTGAGTACGCCACGGTCGAAGGTGCGGTTGAACCAGCCGAAGAAGCCGCGCTTGGGCTGGCCGTGGGTTTCTGGATCAATCGGCTTGAGCATGGTGGCGCACAAGGCCGGGGTGAAGATCAGGGCAACCAGTACCGACAACGCCATCGCCGAAACAATGGTGATGGAGAACTGCCGGTAGATCACACCGGTGGAACCACCGAAGAACGCCATTGGCAGCAGTACCGCCGACAGTACCAGGGCAATACCCACCAGGGCGCCCTGGATCTGGCCCATGGACTTGATCGTCGCTTCTTTGGGCGACAGATGCTCCTCGGCCATTACCCGTTCGACGTTTTCCACCACCACGATGGCATCGTCCACCAGCAAGCCGATGGCCAGGATCATGCCGAACATGGTCAGGGTGTTGATGGTGAAACCGAACGCCGCCAGGATCCCGAAGGTACCCAGCAATACCACCGGTACGGTCATGGTGGTGATGATGGTGGCGCGAAAGTTCTGCAAGAACAGGAACATCACCAGGAACACCAGCACGATCGCTTCGACCAGGGTGTCAACCACACCCGAGATCGACTCGGTTACCACCGGGGTGGTGTCATACGGCACCACCGCCTTCATGCCAGGCGGGAAGAACGGTTCCAGGGACGCAACCGTTTCGCGGATGGCCTTGCCGGTGTCCAGTGCGTTGGCACCGGATGCCAGCTTGATCGCCATACCCGAGGCCGGCTTGCCGTTGAACTGTGCACTGATGCTGTAGTTCTGGCCGCCCAGTTCGATGCGCGCGACGTCACCCAGGCGAACCTGGGAGCCGTCGGTGTTCACCTTCATCAGGATCTTGGCGAATTCCTCGGTGCTTTGCAGGCGCGTCTTGCCGATGATCGTGGCGTTCAGCTGGGTGCCGGGCAGGGCAGGCAGGCCGCCCAGTTGGCCGGTAGCCACCTGCACGTTCTGGGCCTTGATGGCATTGCTGACATCCACGGGCGTGAGCTGGTAGTTGTTCAGCTTGGCCGGGTCGAGCCAGATACGCATGGCGTACTGCGAACCGAACACCTGGAAGTCACCCACCCCCGCGGTACGGGAGATCGGGTCCTGGATGTTGGACACGATGTAGTTGGAGAGGTCGTCCTTGGTCATGCTGCCGTCTTCCGACACCAGACCGATCACCATCAGGAAGTTCTTCACCGACTTGGTCACACGGATACCCTGCTGCTGCACTTCTTGCGGCAGCAGCGGGGTGGCCAGGTTCAGCTTGTTCTGGACCTGAACCTGGGCGATATCCGGGTTGGTACCCTGGTTGAACGTCACGGTGATGGTCATGCTGCCGTCGGAGTTACTGTCCGAGGAGACATAACGCAGGTTGTCGATACCGTTGAGCTGTTGCTCGATGACCTGCACCACGGTGTCCTGCACGGTTTGTGCGGATGCGCCTGGGTAGGTCACCTGGATATCAATGGCCGTTGGCGCAATGGCCGGGTATTGGTTGATGGGCAACTTCAGGATCGACAGTGCCCCGACCAACATGATCACCAGGGCAATTACCCAGGCGAAAATGGGACGGTCGATAAAAAATTTCGACATGGATTACTCCCCTTGACCAGCAGCGGCAGCAGGCGCTGCAGCAGTACCGGCGGGTTTAGCGTTGGCAGCGTCCTTGACCTGTACCTCAATGCCCGGCTTGATGAATTGCAGGCCCTCGGTGATCACACGGTCACCAGCGTCCAGGCCTTTTTCCACCAGCCAGTAGGCGCCAGCGGTACGGTTGGCAACCAGTTCGCGTTGCTCGACCTTGTTGTCCTTGTTCACGATCAGTGCTACCGGAATGCCCCTCAGGTCACGGGTCACGCCTTGTTGCGGAGCCAGGATGGCCTTGCTGTTCACACCGGCCAGCAGTTGGGCGTGCACGAACATACCCGGCAGCAGCACGTGGTCAGGGTTGGGGAACACGGCACGCAGGGTCACGGAACCGGTGGTCTGGTCGACCGACACTTCGGAGAACTCGAGCTTGCCGTCCTGGGCGTAGGGCGTGCCGTCTTCCAGGGTCAGCTTGACCTTGGCGGCGTTTTCGCCGGCTTTTTCCAGTTGGCCACTTGCCAGGTCGCGACGCAGCTTGAGCATTTCAGCCGAAGATTGCGTGACGTCGACGTAGATCGGGTCCAGTTGCTGGATCACCGCCATGGCGTCGGTCTGGCCATTGCTGACCAGTGCGCCTTCGGTCACCGAAGAACGGCCAATGCGCCCGGAGATCGGCGCGTACACCTTGGTGTAGCGCACGTTGATCTGGGCGGTTTGCACGTTTGCTTCTGCGGTCATGCGGTTGGCGACGGCAGTGTCGTATTCCTGACGGCTGACGGCTTGCTCCTCGACCAATTGCTTGTAGCGATCGGTGATGGACTTGGTCTGGGTCAGGCTGGCCTGGGCGCTTTTGAGCGTGGCCTCATACACCGACGGGTCGATCTGGTAGAGCTGTTGCCCTTCCTTCACGTCGGCGCCTTCCTTGAACAGGCGCTTGAGAATGATGCCGTTGACCTGAGGCCGGACTTCCGCGATGCGGTAGGCCGTGGTGCGGCCTGGCAGCTCGGTGGTCAGGGTATAGGCTTGCGGTTGAATGGTGACCACGCCGACCTGAGGGGTTTGAGCGGGCGGTGCCGCTTCTTCCTTTTTACATCCGCTGAGCAGCGATGCCAGGGCGACGGCAGTGACCAGAGCGGTAACAGCTGGCTTAAGTTGCATGAAGATCCTCGGGTCAGGCGCGCAGAGTGCGCACAAGAAGTGTGGAAGGGTAAAAAACAAGCCGTGAGTGGATAAGTAGCTTGCTACGCAATATACTTACGTTCATGGTTGTTTGTAAACTCTTGACAGGCTTTGCGGAATGTTGACAAAGCACCGCTGCAAGCCTCGATTCTAGTACGTTCGGCGCCCCTGGCGGTGTCGTCCCACAATTATTCAGATGATCGTTCGCGTCTATTAACGTTGCGTTAACGATAGTCCCAAGTGTTCTGATTGAGGTTTTACTGCCATGGTTCGTCGCACCAAAGAGGAAGCTCAGGAAACGCGCAGCCAGATTCTCCAAGCCGCCGAGCAAGCCTTTTATGAGCGCGCACCACCCTGGCGGATATCGCTGCGCTGGCTGGAGTGACGCGCGGGGCTATCTATTGGCATTTCAGCAATAAGTCCGATTTGCTCCAGGCCTTGCTCGATACGCTGCACGAACCCCTGGACGAATTGGCCCGCGCGAGTGAAAGCGAGGAGGAAGTCGACCCGCTGGGCTGTATGCGCAAGTTGCTGATTCATCTCTACCATGAAGTGGCCCTGGACCCGAAAACCCGGCGCATCAACGAAATCCTGTTTCATAAGTGCGAGTTCACCGATGAAATGTGTGACATGCGCCGCCAACGCCAGACCCACAGCCTGGAATGCAACCTGCGCATCGGCCTGACATTGCGTAACGCGGTCCATCGCGGGCAACTTCCTGAAACGCTCGATACCACCCGCGGGGCCATATGCATCCATGCGTTTATCCACGGTCTGATCGGTCAGTGGCTGTTGGTGCCTGACAGTTTTCAACTGCATCAAGACGCCGAGCGCTGGGCTGACATAGGGCTGGACATGCTGCGCCTGAGCCCAAGCCTGCGCAATTGAGACAAAATGCGTAATTGCGACCAGTTGTGTCAACAGTAAAGCCTAAGGACGGTCAATCGTCCTTCTGGCTGATTTGTGGGGTGACTTTATATACGGCCTGGCGGGCGGTTGATAGGTAGCCGGCTAAGTATTTTGTAGCGATATTGTTGCCGTTCTGTGAAGCGATGTTTCCAAAGGGCTACACACAGGCACAAATGTGGGAGGGGACTTGCCCTTGATACTGTAGGAGCGAGCTTGCTCGCGAAAAACGTCAACGATAACGCGTGCTTCCTGAATAAACGCGGCGCCTGTCAGTTTTTCGCGAGCAAGCTCGCTCCTACAGTATTTGCGGATGACGTTAGATCGGCAGCGTCGGGTAATCGATATAACCCACCGGGCCTTTGCCATAGAAGGTTTCCGGGTGCGGCTCGTTCAACGGCGCATCGGCCTTCAGTCGCGCCGGCAGGTCCGGGTTGGCGATGAAAGGAATACCGAAGGCCACTGCATCCGCTTTGCCCGCCGCCAGCCAGGCATTGGCGCTGTCCTTGGTGAAGCGTTCGTTGGCGATGTACACGCCGCCGAAGGCTTTTTTCAGCTGTGGGCCGAGGCTATCCGCACCTTCTTTTTCGCGGGAGCAGATGAAGGCGATGTCGCGCTTGCCCAGTTCGCTGGCGACGTAGGTGAAGGTCTCGGCGAGGTTGTCGTCGCCCATGTCATGAGCATCAGCACGCGGTGCCAGGTGCACGCCCACGCGGCCGGCGCCCCAGACTTCGATGGCGGCGTCGGTGACTTCCAGCAACAGGCGGGCCCGGTTTTCCAAAGAGCCGCCGTACTGGTCGGTGCGCTGGTTGGTGCTGCTTTGCAGGAACTGGTCGAGCAGGTAGCCGTTGGCGCCGTGGATTTCCACGCCGTCGAAACCGGCGGCCTTGGCGTTCTCGGCGCCGGTGCGATAAGCGTCGACGATGTCGGCGATTTCAGCGGTTTCCAGGGCGCGCGGGGTTGGGTAGTCGGCCAATGGGCGAACCAGGCTGACGTGGCCTTTAGCCTGAACTGCGCTCGGGGCCACCGGGGTTTCCCCGTTCAGGTAGGACTCGTGGGAGATGCGGCCAACGTGCCACAACTGCAGGAAGATCTTGCCGCCCGCGCCATGTACGGCCTTGGTAATGTTGGCCCAGCCGCGTACCTGATCGTTGGACCAGATGCCGGGGGTGTCCGGGTAGCCCACGCCCATGGGTGTCACGGAAGTCGCTTCGCTGAGGATCAGCCCCGCGGAGGCGCGTTGCACATAGTACTCGGCCATCAGCGCGTTGGGCACGCGCCCGGCATCCGCGCGGCAGCGGGTCAGCGGCGCCATGATGATGCGGTTCGACAGTTGCAAGTCGCCCAGCGTGATCGGATCGAAAATAGTCGTCATGGGAAAATACCTTTGTCTTTAAGTTGATCAGTTGGTCGCGGGGGCCAGGTCGGCATTGGCGCCCTGACGGAAAGTGATGAGGGTCACCAGCAGCGCGAGAATCGCCAGTGCTGCAGCGGCCAGGGGCACGCTGGTCAGGCCGAAGCCGTGGGCAATCACGCTGCCACCGACCCAGGCGCCGAGGGCGTTGCCAATGTTGAAGGCGCCGATGTTCAGGGTGGATACCAGGTTCGGCGCGGCCTTGCCGAAGGTCACCACGTTGATTTGCAGCGCCGGCACGGCGGCGAACGAGGCGGTGGCCCACAGGAACAGCGTGATTTCAGTCGGTATCACCGCAACGCTGGTCCAGCTCAGCACCGTGGAGACCACCGCCATGCTGATGAACACGCCGATCAAGGTGGCCGCCAGGCGCTTGTCCGCCAGTTTGCCGCCGATGATGTTGCCCACGGTGAGGCCCAGGCCGATCAGCAGCAGGGTCCAGGTCACGCCCTTGGGCGACACGCCAGTGACATCGCCCAGCAGCGGCGCGACGTAGGTAAAGAGGGTAAACATGGACGCGGCAAACAGCGCGGTCATGCTCAGCGACAACCAGATACCGGCACCCTTGAGGGCGGACAGTTCGGCGCGCATGTCGAGTTTTTCTTCGTCACGCTTGGCCGGCAGGAAGCGAATAAGGCCGATCAAGGCGATCACGCCAATCACGGTCACGGCCCAGAAGGTCGAGCGCCAGCCGGCTTCCTGGCCCAGCGCCGTACCCAGGGGCACGCCCAGCACGTTGGCCAGGGTCAGCCCGGTGAACATCAGCGCCACGGCCGACGCTCGTTTGTTGGCCGGCACCAGGTTGGCTGCCACCACCGAGCCAATCCCGAAGAAGGCACCGTGGCACAACGCTGTGACCACACGGGCGAACATCAGCACGTTGTAGTCGCTGGCCAGGGCACAGAGCAGATTGCCGATAATGAAAATACCCATCAACGCTACCAGCGCCGCCTTGCGTGGCAGCCTGGCGGTGGCCAGTGCCATGAACGGTGCGCCGATGGCCACGCCCAGGGCGTAGCCGGTGACCAGCCAGCCGGCGCCGGGAATCGACACACCCAGGTCCGCCGCCACATCGGGCAGCAAGCCCATGATGACGAACTCGGTGGTGCCGATGGCGAAGGCGCTCAGGGCCAGTATGAGTAGCGAGAGGGGCATGCGTGCTTTTCCTTGGTTATTACGGTGCGCTGAGTTCGGTGATGAGTGCAGTGAGAAAGGCTTGGATTACTTCCTCATTGCGCTTGAAAAAGTGCCATTGCCCGGCCTTCTGGCTGCTGATCAACCCCGCCCGTTGCAAGGTGGCCAGGTGGGCCGACACGGTCGACTGGGACAGGCCGCAGCGCTGGTCGATCTGCCCGGCGCAGATGCCATATTCGTGGTTGTGCAATTGCTCGGGGAACTGCACTTTCGGGTCTTTGAGCCAGGTGAGGATGTCTCGTCGTACTGGGTGCGCCAGGGCTTTTATTATTTCGTCGAGGTCGATGGGCATGGCAGGGGGCTCGGTGTCGTAAAGCGTTATATCGCGATAAGGCGAACTTTAAATCGTAATATCCCGATAGACCAATATGATTTTGATCTGAGGTCAATTCGAATCGGTATATCGGGTTATAACGATATGCTGGTGGCAGTGGTAGACTGCGCGCCATGAATTATCTCGCACATCTGCACCTGGGCGGCCAACTTCCTGCGCAATTGCTGGGCAGCCTCTATGGCGACTTCGTCAAAGGCCGCCTGCAGGGCCAGTTCAGCCCGCAAATCGAAGCGGCGATCCAGTTGCATCGCTCCATCGACCGCTTTACCGATAGCCATCCGCTGGTGGGCGAGGCGTTGTCGCGCTTCAGTCTGACCCGCAGGCGCTATGCCGGGATCGTCCTCGATGTGTTTTTCGACCATTGTCTGGCGCGGGATTGGGCGCTGTATGCCGACCAGCCTCTGGAGCTCTTCACCTCCCAGGTATATCGGGCACTGGCCGCCGAACCTGCGCTACCGGGGCGGCTGGCGCAGATTGCGCCGTATATGGCAGCGGATGATTGGTTGGGCTCGTATCGCGAGTTCGCGGTGATGGAGCAGGTGCTGCGCGGGATTTCGCGGCGGCTGACACAGCCTGAGGAACTGGGGTATGCGATGCAGGAATTGCGGATTCTGTATGAGCCGCTGAGTGAAGATTTTCGGCTGTTCTACCCAGAGCTGCAGAAATTTGCACAATCTCAACTGACGACTGAGATCTGAATGTGGGAGCTGGCTTGCCTGCGATAGCGGCCTACCTGTTGAGAGTTTTGTGACTGACCCACCGCCATCGCAGGCAAGCCAGCTCCCACATTTGGATTGTGTTCACATCGCTTCAGGCTGCGAATGCAGGCCGAGCAGCCACTTGCTCAGCTTCCGGCAACGGCCCAAACAACGCCTTCTGCACCGCCTGCTGCGCCTGATACGCCAATGCCGCACGTTCCTGACCGGCGCAGGCAATCGGTTTGAGCACATGAATCTCTACATCGCCCTGGTCGTTGGAAAACAAGCGCATCAGGTGCGAGAGCAAATCATCATCGCCAATGAATGGCGCCAGCGGGTCGACTTGGCCGTCGCGCAGATACCGAATCGCTACCGGCTGCAGTGACACATCCGCGTCGATCGCGCTGGCCAGCAAGCGCCCGTGGAACGTGCGCAGGCCGCGCCCGTCGGTGGTGGTGCCTTCGGGGAACATCAGCAAGGGGTGCTGTTGCTCCAGATGGCGGGTCATCTGCTTGCGGATCAGTTGGCTGTCACCTGATCCGCGACGAATAAACAGGCTGCCAGCCTTGGCCGCCAGCCAGCCGGCCACCGGCCAGGTGCGCACCTCGGCCTTGGACAAAAACGACATCGGCGCCACCATGCCCAGCAACGGGATATCCGTCCATGACACATGATTGCTCACCCACAGCATCGGCGTTTGCGGCAACTCGCCATGCACCGTCACGCGAAAGGGCAGGGCGTTGGTCAGTCGCGCCATGAAGAAGCGCGACCAGCGCTGGCGCCGCACCATCGAGTTAGCCACGCCCAGGCGCTCGAACAGGCCAAACACACTGGCCATGCTCAACCCCAGCCCCACCACCAACAGCACGCGGGCGATGCGCCCGTAAATGCGCAGGCGGTTCATCACATGGCCGCCTTGAAGTGGCGTGCATAACGCGGGCACAGCTCGTCGCGCTTGAGCAGGATAAACACGTCGGCCACCTGGAAGTCTTCATCCCAGCACGGCTCGCCGCAGATCTTCGCGCCCAGGCGCATGTAGGCCTTGAGCAGCGGCGGCATTTCGGCGATGACGTTGGACGGCAGGTCCAGGGCCGGCAGTGGTTTTTTCGGTTCGGCGCGCAGGTGTTCGTTGCACAGGTAGCGCTCGCGCAAGCGCTGCATGATCGCGTGGGCCTGGATGCCGCCATCGTGCATCGGGATGCTCGCGCAGCCCATCAGGTAGCTGTAGCCGCCCTGATTGAGCACTTCGGCCAACTCGCCCCACAACACCGCGATGGTGCCGCCATTGCGATAGGCAGGGTCGACGCAGGTGCGGCCAATTTCCAGGATCGGGCCCTGCAAGTGCAGCAGGCCATGCAGGCTGAATTCTTCTTCACTGTAGAACCGGCCCAGGGTGCTGGCGGCCTGGTGGTCGAGCAGGCGGGTAGTCGCGACGAGTCGACCGCTGTTCAAGTCCCGCACGCCGATATGGCTGCAGTGAACATCATAGTCATCCATGTCCAGACCCAGTTCCGCGCCTTTCAGCTTGGCGTTGAACTCGCCGCTGAACACGTTGAACCGCAGGGCCTGGGCTTCCTGCAATGCCTGTGCGCCTACCAGGCGTTCGGCTTGCAGACGGCGTTCATTGCCTTTGTCGCTGATGCGGGCGATCTGAGTCATAGCGAGTCTCCGAGTGCCGGCCAGGTTGCGGCCAGTCGACTTTGTTGTCCAAAGTCAGGCTATGTAGCCTCGGTGTCAGCTCCATGAAGTTACGGTGACGGTTGGATGACAGCCCCCTTGTCGCAAATCTGTCACTGGCGTGAGCTAGGCTCGCGGGCTTGAATGCCCCCTTGAGTTTGCGTCCATGGTCCGAGGCCTGTTGTGCGTTGCCCTGCTGTTTGTCACCGTGAATGCCCGCGCTGAAATCTGGCCTGAAAAGGAGTGGGCCGTGGGCACAGCCCTCACCGGTCCCGCTGTCGATGCCCTGGACGCCTACGCTTTCCCACCCCGTGACAATGCCACCCGCAACGGTATTCGCACCGATGCGTTGCTGGTCATTCGGGATGGCGAAATCATCTATGAACGCTACGCCGCGCCTACCACGATCAGCACGCCGCACCTGACCTGGTCCGTCAGCAAAAGCCTGATGGCTACCGTGCTGGGCGTGGCCTATGGGCAGGGCCGCTTCAAACTCGGCGACCCTGTCGCACGTTTCTACCCGCCGATGAAGCAGCACCCCAAGGTGAGCATGGCCGACTTGCTGCACTGGGCCTCGGGGTTGGATTGGCAGGAAGACTACGAGTACGCCCCATTGAAATCTTCGGTGGTGGCGATGCTCTACACCCGTGGCCACACCGACATGGCGCAATTCACGGCGGATATCGAGGCCGTCGCCGCCCCTGGCCAGGCTTTCCGTTATTCCAGTGGCGACAGCAATATCCTGTCCGCCGCGCTCAAGGGCATGCTCGGCCACAAGGCCTACATGACCTACCCGTGGGACGCGCTGTTCCAGCCCCTGGGCATACGCAACGCCACCTGGGAAACCGATGCCGATGAGACGTTTGTCGCGTCGTCCTATGCCTACCTCACGGCCCGGGACCTGGCACGAGTAGGGCTACTGATGGCGCGGGATGGACGTTGGGGCGAGCGGCAACTGCTGCCCAAGGACTGGGTCGCCTTCAACCGCCGGCCCTTCGACCACTACAAAGCCGGCCAGGATGAAGCCGTGCCAGGTGGTCATTGGTGGCTCAACACCGGCGCCCCCCAACCCTGGCCCGACGCACCGGCCACCACCTTCGCCGCGTTGGGGCACTGGGGCCAGGCGCTGTTTGTGCTGCCCGACGAACACCTGGTGATCGTGCGTTACGGCGATGATCGGGATGGCAGTTACCGGCATAACGAATTGCTCAAGCGTGTGCTGGCGGCGGTGCGCTCATGATCCGTCGTCATCCGTTCCTCAGCGTTTTACTGGTGTTGTTTTTCGCCCTGTTGGGCTGGGTTTGGCACGAGCGCGTCAACCTGCAAGCCTTCCCCGACATCATCGCGGCGTACACGGCCAAGGAGTATTGCTCGTGCCGGTATGTGGCGAACAACCCGGCGCAGTATTGCCTGGGGTATGTGAAGCAGTACGTGCCAACCAGTGCGTTCACTGACTCTCCGGAACGCAGTGAAGTCACGGCAAGCGGTTTAGGGCGTACGCACACGGCGCGGTGGTTGGGCGACCGTCAAGGCTGCCGCCTCAACCCCTGACACACCCAAATTCCCCTGTGGGAGCTGGCTTGCCTGCGATAGCGCCAGGTCAGCCAACATCACTGGTGCCTGTGCCGCCGCCATCGCAGGCAAGCCAGCTCCCACATTTAGATTATCTGCGTGGGTTCTCGGAAAAAGAACCGGCCCTGAGGTTCCACAGGGTGGAACCACCTTTGATTGTCCTCACGCCCACATCGCGCTTAGCTGTCGATGTGTCGCCAACAAGAACGGGACCACCCGCCTGTGAGGAGAATCACCATGCGCCCGCACCAGCACATCCTGGATTGGCTCAGCGACGTTGCCAGCGACTTGCACGCTGTGCGTCACGATATTCACGCCCACCCCGAACTCGGCTTTGAAGAGAACCGCACCTCAGCGCTGGTCGCACAGTCACTCAAGGAGTGGGGTTACGAGGTGCACACCGGCATCGGCAAGACCGGCGTGGTCGGCGTGCTGCGCAATGGCAACAGCTCGCGCACTCTGGGGATTCGCGCCGACATGGACGCCTTGCCCATCGTCGAAAACACTGGCGCTTCCTATACCAGCCAGCACGCCGGTTGCATGCACGCCTGCGGGCATGACGGCCACACCACCATGTTGCTCGGCGCCGCGCGTTACTTGGCGGCGACGCGGCAATTCGACGGCACCTTGAACCTGATTTTCCAACCCGCCGAAGAAGGCCAGGGCGGCGCCGAGGCGATGTTGGCGGACGGCTTGCTGGAACGCTTCCCCTGCGATGGGCTGTTCGGCATGCACAATATGCCGGGCTTGCCGGCGGGGCATCTGGGCTTGAGAGTGGGCCCGATGATGGCCTCCCAGGATCTGCTCACCGTGACGCTCGAAGGCGTAGGTGGCCATGGCTCCATGCCGCACCTTACCGTCGATCCGCTGGTGGCTGCCGCCAGTATGGTCATGGCCTTGCAAACGGTGGTAGCGCGCAATATCGACACCCAGGAAGCTGCCGTGGTCACGGTCGGCGCCCTTCAAGCAGGGCAAGCCGCCAATGTGATTCCCCAGCAAGCCCTGTTGCGCCTGAGCTTGCGCGCACTTAACCCCAAGGTACGCGAACAGATGCTGGAACGGGTCAACGCGATCATCCAGACCCAGGCCGCCAGCTTCGGCTGCACGGTGCAGGTCGAACACCGCCCGGCCTACCCGGTGCTGGTCAATCACGCCGAAGAAACCGAATTCGCCCGTCAGGTCGGCGTGGCCTTGCTCGGTGCCGACGCCGTAGATGGCAACACCCGCACGCTGATGGGCAGCGAAGACTTCGCCTGGATGCTGCAGCGCTGCCCCGGCAGTTACCTGTTTATCGGCAACGGCGTGTCGCGGCCGATGGTGCACAACCCCGCCTATGACTTCAACGACGACATCCTGCTGACCGGCGCCGCCTACTGGGGCGCGCTGGCCGAGAGCTGGCTCAAGCCGGCCGGATAACCCGAACCCTTGTAGGAGCGAGCTTGCTCGCGAAAAACGCACAGGCGACAGGGGCTCCCTGAAAGCGCTGCGTCAGCGTTAACGACCTTCGCGAGCAAGCTCGCTCCTACAGCAACGCTTTTTCTGCCGCTGGACCCTTTCCCTGATCGGTTGAATGGAGTGTTCCTCATGCAGACTGCAAAACCCGGCGTTTCCCGCACCCGCCAAGTGGTGGCGGCGGTGATCGGCAACGCGTTGGAATGGTATGACTTCATCGTTTACGGTTTCCTGGCTAGCATCATCGCCCGGCAGTTCTTCCCCTCGGAGGACGAATACGCCTCGCTGCTGATGGCGCTGGCGACCTTCGGCGTGGGCTTTTTCATGCGCCCGGTGGGCGGCATCCTGTTGGGTATCTACGCTGACCGCAAAGGCCGCAAGGCGGCAATGCAGTTGATTATCCGGCTGATGACCGTGTCCATCGCGCTGATCGCCTTCGCGCCGAACTATGCCGCTATTGGCATGGGCGCGCCGTTGTTGATCGTGGTGGCGCGCATGCTGCAGGGCTTTGCAACGGGCGGTGAGTACGCGAGTGCCACGGCATTTTTGGTAGAGAGCGCACCGGCCCATCGCAAGGGCCTGTATGGTTCCTGGCAATTGGTAGGGCAATGCCTGGCGGTGTTCGGCGGGGCGGCGATGGTGGCGTTGGTCACGCATTTCTTTTCGCCTGAAACCCTCGACCTGTGGGGCTGGCGCCTGCCGTTTGTGCTGGGCTTGTTGATCGGCCCGGTGGGGTTGTGGATTCGTCGGCACATGGAAGACCCGGAAGAATTTATCCAGGCGCGTAAAAACGCCACCGGCCCGGCGCCGAGCCTCATGCAGGTGCTGCGCGAACATCGGCGCAGTATTCTGGTGTCCATGGGCCTGGCCTGCGGGGCGACGGTGTCGTTCTACGTGGTGCTGGTGAACATGCCGACCTTCGCCCACAAGAACCTCGGCCTGCCGCTGGACCAGGTGCTGATGGTGCAGATGTTTGCGGTGGCGCTGATGACCGTGGTGATCCCCTTGTCCGGCCTGCTCTCGGATCGATTGGGACGGCGACCGGTGTTGATGGCCTTCACCCTGGCGTTCTTCCTGATGGTCTACCCGTTGTATGTGTGGGTGGCCGCCGCGCCGTCCATCGAGCGCCTGCTGGTGATGCAGGTGATGTTGTGCACGGCGATTGGCGGGTTCTTCGGGCCAGCGCCGACGGCATTGGCCGAACAGTTCCCTATTGAGGTGCGCTCGACCGGTGTGTCGGTGGCCTATAACGTGGCGGTAATGGTATTCGGTGGTTTCGCGCCGTTGATCGTGACCTGGCTGAGCAAGGTGCTGGGCACGCCGGTTGCGCCGTCGTTCTATGTATTGTTTGCGTGTGTGCTCACGCTGCTGGGCACTTACTGCATGCGCGAGGCACCCCGGGCGAGCAAGCCGTTGCCGTTTTCCAGAGAGGTGAAGCCTTGAGTATTGTTGATTGGGATGCCACTGAACTGTCGCGGGCCATTCACGGGCGGCAGGTGTCGTGCGAAGAGGTGATGCAGGCGTACCTGATGCAGATCCAGCGCTTTAACCCTGGCGTGAATGCGCTGGTGTCGTTGCGCGACAGCGAGGCGGTGCTGGCCGAGGCGAGGGCGTGTGACCGTGAGTTGGACCGGGGCCATTCCCGTGGCTGGATGCATGGCATGCCCCAGGCCATCAAGGACCTGGCGGCCACCCGGGGCTTGCGCACCACCTTGGGCTCGCCGTTGTTCGCCGAGCATGTGCCGGGCGAAGACGCCATCAGTGTGGCGCGGGTGCGGGCCAGTGGCGCGATCATCATCGGCAAGACCAACGTGCCGGAGTTCGGCCTGGGCTCCCATACCTACAACACGCTGTTCGGCACCACCGGCAATGCCTATGACCCGCGCCTGGCGGCCGGCGGTAGCAGTGGCGGAGCGGCGGTGGCCCTGGCGCTACGCATGCTGCCGGTGGCCGACGGCAGCGACATGATGGGCTCGCTGCGCAACCCGGCGGCATTCAACAACGTGTTCGGCTTGCGCCCCTCCCAGGGGCGGGTGCCCCACGGCCCGATGCCGGAACTGTTCGTGCAGCAACTGGGCACCGAAGGCCCGATGGGGCGCAGCGTGACGGATGTGGCGCGGTTGCTGAGCATCCAGGCCGGTTACGACCCCCGCACGCCGCTGTCCTCCCAGGGCGACCCGGCGGTGCTGGGCCAGCCGTTGCAGCGCGACTTCAAGGGCGCGCGCCTCGGTTGGCTGGGGGACTACAACGGTTATCTGCCGATGGATGATGGGGTGATGAGCCTGTGCGAAGCGGCGCTGGATGATTTCGCCAGGTTGGGCTGTGAAGTGCACAGCTGCCAAACGGACTTTTCCATGGCGCGCCTGTGGCGCTGCTGGTTGGTACACCGCCATTGGCTGGTGCACGGAAACCTCGGCGCGGCCTACGCCAACCCGCAAAAACGCGCCCTGCTCAAACCCGAGGCCCAGTGGGAAGTGGAGGGCGGCCAGGGCTTGAGTGCCCACCAGGTTTACCAGGCGTCGGTGGATCGCAGTGAGTGGTACCGCGCCTTGGCCAAGTTGTTTGAACGTTACGATTTCCTGCTGTTGCCCACTGCCCAGGTGTTCCCTTTCGATGCACAACAGCCTTGGCCGCGCCTCGTCGGCGGGCGTGAAATGGACACCTATCACCGTTGGATGGAGGTGGTGATCGGCCCGACCCTCGCCGGTTTGCCGAGCATGAGCATCCCCGTGGGTTTCAACCCCCAGGGCTTGCCCATGGGCCTGCAAATCATTGGCCCGGCCCAGGCCGACAGGGCCGTGCTGCAATTGGCTTACGCCCATGAACAGCTGACCCAATGGGTACAACGCCGGCCACCGGCGTGCCTTGCAACGACCCGCTGAGCGGTAACCGGGCCTGTATCTTGCTGTGAAAAAAAGATCATCCACCGGCAACAGGGAGATCGAACATGGAGACAGGCACCGTACGCTCGGTTGAGCGCGCTCTGGCAATCGTCGAGTTGCTGGGCGAGCACCAGGCCCTGGGGCTGGAAGAGCTGCACTACCTCACCCGCTTGCCCAAGGCCACGGTGTCGCGCATGTTGCTGACCTTGCAGGAGCAGGGCTGGGTCTATCGGGGCCTGAGTGATCGGCGTTACCGCCTGCGTGCCCGGCGCTTGTTCGGCGATACCCAGCAACGCTTCAAGCGCCAGGTGGTGGAGAGCGCCGCGCCCTGGTTGCTGGAACTCAGCGAGCGCACCGGGCTGGTGGTGGACTTGTCGTGCTTCGATGGCGAGCGCCTGGAGGTCATGGAAAGCGCGATCCCCAGCGTGTTGCGCAAGCTGTACCCGAACAACTGCCAGATCGTCGGCCAGTACGCCAGCCTGTTCCACTCGGCGATGGGCAAGGCCTGCCTGACGCAATTGCCGGCTGAAGAAGTACAGCGCCTGGCAGGCCGCAATCATGTGGCGGCAGACGAGCACTATCGCGCATGCGAGCAAACGCAGCATCAGGGCTTCGGCCAGCGTACCGAGGGCTATTGGGAATACCCGGTGCGTTTGCCCTTCCTGATCCGGGCGGTGGCGCTGCCGGTGCGTGCCAATGGCCGCTTGGTGGGGAGCATGGCATTGCATTGGCCGATGCATCAGGCGCCGGTGGAGCGGGTGTTGAATTTGCATATGGCCAGCCTTGAACAGGCGGTCTGCGAAGTGCAGCGAACGCTTGTATGAAAACACTGCAAAACCCTGTGGGAG
Organism: Pseudomonas fluorescens; assembly: GCF_001902145.1. Taxonomy (GTDB): domain Bacteria; phylum Pseudomonadota; class Gammaproteobacteria; order Pseudomonadales; family Pseudomonadaceae; genus Aquipseudomonas; species Aquipseudomonas fluorescens_BV. Next base: position 5,862 of record NZ_MRST01000019.1, on the reverse strand, counting down.
CTGGCTTGCCTGCGATAGCGGTCTGCCAGGCGAGAAATGGTTGACTGATACACCGCCATCGCAGGCAAGCCAGCTCCCACATTGAATTTGCGCCGGTTGTGAGATTGCGCTTAAGGTTCGCCCAGGTTTTTTGCCCCACGAGTCTTTATGTTCAATGTCAAACCTCTGGTCCTCGCGCTGCTGACCTGTGCTGCCGTGCCCGCCCACGCCGACTGGTACCTGGATAACGAATCCTCACGCCTGTCCTTCGTCACCACCAAAAACACCGAGATGGCTGAAGTCCAGCGCTTCCTGGTGCTGCATGGCAAGGTCGACGCCAAAGGCGCGGCGCGGCTGGAAGTCGAGCTGGACTCAATCAACAGCGGCATCCCGCTGCGCGACGAGCGTATGCGTAAAGAGCTGTTCGAGATCAAGACCTTCCCCGAAGCGCAGATCAGTGCGCAAATCAATCTGCAGCCCATCAATGACCTGGCGTCCGGCGCGCAGTTGGAATTGCGCTTGCCCTTGAGCGTCACGCTGCACGGCAAGACCCAGACCTACAGCGCCGAACTGCTGGCCACGCGCCTGGATGAGCGGCGTTTCCAGGTGGTAACCCTGGAGCCGGTGGTGCTGCATGCCGAAGATTTCGACCTGGCGCCCGGCGTGGCTACCTTGCGCAAGGCGGCGGGGCTCAAGTCGATCAGTTTGTCGGTGCCGGTGGGTGCGGTGCTGATCTTCACGGCGCGCTGACATGAGCGGCGCGGTGTTCCCGTGGCGCAGCGCCAATCAGTTCGAATTGCTGATCGACGGGCCGAATTTCTTCCCGCAGATGCTGGTAGGTATCGCCCGGGCCGAGCAGCAGGTTGACCTTGAATTATACCTGGTCGAAGCCGGGGCCTGCGCCGAGGCCATGGTGCAGGCACTGGTGCTGGCCGCCGAACGCGGCGTGCAGGTGCGTTGCCTGTTCGACGATTACGGCAGCCTGGCGTTTACCCTGGGGCTGCGCAAGCGCTTGACCGATGCCGGCGTGGCGCTGCGCTTTTACAACCGCCTGAACTGGCGGCGCTGGATGCGCAACCTGTATCGCGACCATCGCAAGCTGCTGCTGATCGACCAGCGCATTGCGGTGGTCGGCGGCACCGGTGTCACCGACGAGTTCTGGACGCCGGGGCAAGACACCGCCGACTGGCATGAAGTGATGGTGCAGATCAGCGGCCCGCTGGTGCTGGACTGGCAGGCCCTGTTCGACCGGCAATGGCACGCTAACGCCGCGCGCCGTGAATGGAAACCGGCGACCCATTTCGGTTTGCCTCGCTTGCCCAAGGTGCCCGCCACCGGGCCGGGGCTGGGCCGTGTGGCGTATGCCGATGCGCGTCAGCACCGTGACATCCTGCAATCGTTGATTCGCGCTTTGAACAGCAGCAAGGGGCGTATCTGGCTGGCGACCCCGTACTTCCTGCCAACCTGGAGCGTGCGCCGCGCCTTGCGCCGGGCGGCAGGGCGCGGTGTGGACGTGCGTTTGTTGCTCACCGGCCCGCGCACCGATCACCCGTCGGTGCGTTACGCCGGGCACCGTTATTACCCGCGCCTGCTGCGTTCAGGGGTGCAGATCTTCGAATACCAGCCGTGCTTTTTGCACCTGAAGATGGTGCTGGTGGACGATTGGGTGAGCATCGGTTCGTGCAATTTCGATCACTGGAATCTGCGCTTCAACCTGGAAGCCAACCTGGAAGCGCTGGACCCGCAACTGACGGCGGCTGTGGTGGGTAGTTTCGAGGCGGACTTTGCCCAAAGCCAGGTGGTGAGCCTGGAGGCATGGAAGGCGCGGCCTTTGTGGCGGCGGGTGAAGCAGCGGGTGTGGGGCTGGATTGATCGGTTGGTAGTCAATTTGCTGGATCGGCGCGGCTAGGCGGGTCACCTCAATCCAATGTAGGAGCGAGCTTGCTCGCGAAAAACGTCAACGATAACGCGGGCTTTCTGAATGAACGCGGCGCTTGTGAGTTTTTCGCGAGCAAGCTCGCTCCTACATACAGCTTCAGATCAGAGCAGTTCGAAGGTTTGTTGCTGCACATCCTGGGAGTCCAGCCCGATCTGCACATTGAACTCACCCGGTTCCGCCGCGAACTTGAGCTGGCTGTTGTAGAACTTCAGCTCGTCCTCGGTGATGGTGAAGTGCAGCGTGCGCGCTTCGCCGGCCTTGAGCATGACCTTCTGGAAGTTCTTCAGCTCCTTGATCGGGCGGATCATCGAGCCGGCCACGTCCTGGATATACAACTGCACAACCGTTTCGCCATCGACCTTGCCGGTGTTCTTCACGGTGACGCTGGCGTCGAGCTTGCCGGTCTTGTTCAGCGTGGTGGACGACAGCGCCATGTCCGACAGGCTGAACGTGGTGTAGCTCAGGCCATAGCCAAACGGAAACAGGGGACCGGTGGTGTCATCGAAGTACTGCGAGGTGTAGTTGCCCGGCTTGCCTGGGGTGAACGGTCGGCCGATGGTCAGGTGGTTGTAGTAGGTCGGAATCTGCCCCACCGAACGCGGGAAGGTGATCGGTAGCTTGCCCGATGGGTTGTAGTCGCCGAACAGCACGTCGGCAATGGCGTTGCCGCCTTCGGTGCCGGCGAACCAGGTTTCCAGGATCGCATCGGCCTGTTGGTTCTCTTCGAGAATCGACAGCGGACGGCCGTTCATCAGCACCAGCACCAGCGGTTTGCCGGTGGCTTTGAGGGCCTTGATCAAGTCGCGCTGGCTTTGCGGGATGTTCAGGTCGGTGCGGCTCGACGACTCGTGGGACATGCCACGGGACTCGCCCACCGCCGCGACGATAACGTCGGCGTTCTTCGCCGCCTTCACCGCTTCGTCAATCAGCACCTGGGCAGGGCGCGGGTCGTCCACCACTTCCGGGGCATCGAAGTTGAGGAAGTTGAGGTAGTCGAGCACCGCTTTGTCGCCGGTGATGTTGGCGCCACGGGCATAGATGACTTTGCCTTTTTCGCCGATCACGGCGTTCATGCCGTCGAGCAGGGTCACCGACTGCGCAGGCCGGCCGGCAGCAGCCCAACTGCCCATCATGTCGATGGGTGCCTTGGCCAGCGGGCCGACCAGGGCAATGGTCGCGGATTTTTTCAGCGGCAGGGTGTCGTTGTGGTTTTTCAGCAACACCAGGCTGCGACGCGCAATGTCGCGGGCCTCGGTGCGGTGCAGGCGGCTGTCGGCGTAGGTGTCGACCGGGTCATCCTCGGCCTTGCCGATGCGCAGGTACGGGTCCTTGAACAGGCCCATGTCGTACTTGGCGCCGAGCACTTCGCGCACGGCGTTGTCGATGTCGCTCTGCTGGATCTCGCCGGACTTGAGCAACCCAGGCAATTCCTTGCCGTACAGCGAGTCGTTCATGCTCATGTCGATGCCGGCCTTGATCGCCAGCTTGGCGGCTTCACGCCCGTCCTTGGCCACGCCGTGCTTGATCAGCTCGACGATCGCGCCGTGGTCGCTGACGGTCAGGCCCTTGAAGCCCCAGTCCTTGCGCAGCAGGTCGTTCATCAGCCAGGTGTTGGCCGTGGCAGGCACGCCGTTGATCGAGTTGAGCGCCACCATCACGCCGCCGGAGCCGGCCTTGATCGCCGCGTGGTAGGGCGGCAGGTAGTCCTGGTACATCTTGACCGGGCTCATGTCGACCACGTTGTAGTCGCGCCCGCCTTCCACCGCGCCATAGAGAGCGAAGTGCTTGACGCTGGCCATGAGGCTGTCGGCATTCGCAGGGCTGGTGCCCTGGAACGCCTTGACCATGACTTCGGCAATGCGTGACACCAGGTAGGTGTCTTCACCGAAACCTTCGGAGGTGCGGCCCCAGCGTGGGTCGCGGGAGATATCGACCATCGGCGCAAACGTGATGTCGAGGCTGTCGGCAGCGGCTTCCTGGGCGGCGATGCGCCCGGAGCGGCCGATGGCGTCCATGTCCCAGCTGGAGGCCAGGGCCAGGCTGATCGGGAAAATGGTGCGGTGGCCGTGGATCACGTCGTAGGCGAAGAACATGGGGATCTTCAAGCGGCTGCGCATGGCCGCGTCCTGCATCGGACGGTTTTCCGGGCGGGTGATGGAGTTGAACGTGCCACCGATGCGGCCGGCGGCGATTTCCTGGCGGATCAGCTCCCGGGGCATTTCCGGGCCGATGCTGATCAGGCGCAATTGGCCGATCTTCTCATCCAGGGTCATTTGCTTGAGCAGGTCGCTGACGAAGGCGTCCTTGTCGTTAAGCGCAGCAGGCTTTGTTTCTGCCCATACGGGGTGAGTGGCCAGAGTGGCAACAAGGCCGAGCAAACACAGCTTCTTCATGAATATCCTTTTTCGGCTATTGCGCAGCATTCAAGCGATGCTGTCGGCCAACCAAAATGTGGGGAACGTCTATTGTTGTTCGGGTGTTGTTCAGATAAATGCAGCACACTCTGAACTCTTTTTCGCGCTGGGCATCTTTGTAGCTGATTGGCTCGAAGCATTCCAGTGGTGGCGGATTATGCCCCAAGCGCGTGGTTTATAGGGTTAGTCGTCACATTCCATCAAGATCGGGCAGGAGAAACACCATGCAAGCAGCACACACTTATCGCTGGGGCTTCAAGGCTGCGGCGCTGTTACTGATCAGCAGCGTGCTGAGCGGTTGCGGCATCAACAACATCCCGACCCTGGACGAACAGGCCAAGGCCGCCTGGGGCCAGGTGCAGAACCAGTACCAGCGCCGTGCCGACCTGATCCCCAACCTGGTGGAAACGGTGAAGGCGTATGCCGCCCACGAACAGGAAACCCTCACTGCGGTGATTGAAGCACGGGCCAAGGCCACCTCGATCCAGGTGGATGCCAGCACGCTCGATAACCCGGAAAAACTCAAGCAGTTCCAGCAAGCCCAGGATGGCCTGAGTGGCGCACTCAGCCGTTTGATGGTGGTGTCCGAGCGTTACCCGGACCTGAAGGCCAACCAGAACTTCCTGGCCTTGCAATCGCAACTTGAAGGCACCGAGAACCGTATCGCCGTGTCTCGCCGTGACTTTATCCAGGCCGTGCAGGCCTACAACACCGAGATCCGCACCTTCCCGGGCCGCCTGTGGCACAGCGTGATGTACAGCGACTTGCCGATCCGCGCCACGTTTGAAGCCACCAGCGCCGATGCCGATAAAGCGCCGCAAGTGAAGTTCAAATAAGGCTGCACTGAGGTGTCGATGCGTTTATTACGGATAGGCCTGGCGCTGTGGCTGTTGGCCTGCGTGGGCGTGGCCCAGGCGGCGCTGACCTTCCCGGCGCTGACCTTCCCGGCGCTGACCGGGCGGGTGGTGGACAGCGCGCAGATGATCAACCCGGCTGTGCGCGAGCAACTGACGCAGCAATTGCAAGCGCTGGAGCAAACCTCGGGTGACCAGCTGGTGGTGGTCACCGTGCCCGACCTGCAAGGCGTGCCCATTGAGGACTACGGTTATCAATTGGGCCGCCAGTGGGGCATTGGCCAGAAGGGCAAGGACAACGGCGCGCTGTTGATCGTCTCCCGTGATGACCGCCAATTGCGCATCGAAGTCGGGTATGGCCTGGAAGGCGTGCTGACGGATGCGCAATCCTGGGTGATCATCAACCAGGTGATCCTGCCCAAGTTCAAGGTCGGCAATTTCAGCCAGGGCATCAGCGACGGCGTGGCCGCGATGATCCAGGTGGTGGGCGGTGAGCCCTTGGCGGTGCCGGCTCATGTGGCGGATGCGAACTTCGCCATGGATAATCCCGGTTTTTCCATCGGCCTGTTTATTCTGCTGATCGGCGTGCTGTGGCTGTGCAATCGCATGGGCTTGCCAGTGGGCGCTATCCTGCTGGCGATTCTCAACAGCAGCGGGCGCGGCGGTGGTGGGGGCG
>NZ_MRST01000020.1 GCF_001902145.1 Pseudomonas fluorescens | reverse complement strand
AGTCGATGCACCTGAACTTCGGTATCGACGTGATCAACCAGATCAAAATCGAAAACCCGCACTTGTGGGATGCCGAGATGAAAGAAGAAGCGACCCAGATGATTCTGCAGGGTACGCAGCTGGAGATTGAATACGCTCGTGACACCATGCCTCGTGGGGTGTTGGGCATGAATGCGGCGATGATGGAAGACTATTTGAAGTTCATTGCCAACCGTCGTTTGACGCAGATTGGGTTGAAGGAAGAGTATCCAGGGACGACTAACCCGTTCCCGTGGATGAGCGAGATTATGGATTTGAAGAAAGAGAAGAACTTCTTCGAGACCCGTGTGATCGAGTACCAGACGGGTGGTGCGTTGAGCTGGGATTGATTCCCAAGCCAAGTAACACCAAAGAGCCCTGACTTGTTCAGGGCTTTTTTATGCCACCTGCACTCGCTCTCGAGCGAACGTGCCGGAATCTCCGCCGCCCCAATACTGGCTCTGGGGTAGTAAACTCATGTCGCCATAAGCGCGTGGCCCCTCGCACACACAAAAAAGAGCGCAGATACTGACCCACCGCGACCAGGCTGCACCCTCAACCTGAACCCCGGCAGGCAAGCGCCAGTCACAACGCTATGAAACCGCCCTACCTGATAAGGACCACCCGTGAACCCAGACATGCTCGAAGCCGGCCCCGCAGACGCCAAAGTACTTTCCGTCTTTGACTTCGACGGCACCCTCACCCACCACGACAGTTTCGTACCCTTCCTCAAGTTTGCCTTTGGCCCCGGTGAGTTTTATGGCCGGATGGTCAAGCTGGCGGTGCCGGGGCTGCGGTTTTTGGTGCGGCAGATCAGCCGGGATGAGTTGAAGGCGCAGTTGATTCGCACCTTTATGACCGGGGTGGAGAAGACGTGGGTGCAGCAGAAGGCCGAGGAGTATTGCCAGCGCAATTGGGCGCGGTTGATGCGCCCGGCGGGTGTGCTGTCGGTGGAGCAGGAGTTGGGCTCAGGGGCGGTGGTGACGCTGTGTTCGGCGTCGCCAGCGTTGGTGTTGCAGCCGTTTGCGGATCGGCTGGGGATCAAGTTGATCGGCACTGAGCTTGAGGTGGTCGACGGCGTGTTGACCGGCAAGCTCACCGGCAATAACTGCCGTTGCGAGAACAAGGTGCTGCGTCTTGAAGCGGTGTATGGAGACCTGGGGGAGTATCGGCTCAGGGCCTGGGGCGATACGCGTGGAGACCGGGAGTTGCTGGCGGCGGCGCAGGATGCGCATTTTCGGCATTTTCATGCGAAGAAGAAAAAGCGGGCTCGGTTGCATCGGTGATGCGGGTGGGTGGGGTTGGCGGGGAGACCGAGGCGATCCCATCGCAGCCTCGCTGGGGCTCGACAGCTCCCAAATTGGGTCTGTGTCGCTCGGTGCAATGGGGGCTTGGCAGGTGAGTCAGGTGGAAGATTTGAGATCAACGCCCAGGGCTGTGGCGAAGGCTTTTACCATCGGGCTTCTCGGCGCGTTGTGGCGCAGGATCAGGTTGAACGCGGTGCTCAAATGAACCTGCTCTGGGCACAGCGTGTGCAGGCGCCCTTCCCTTACCAGTGGCGTGGCGTAGTGTTCTGGCAGAAAGCCCAGGAAGCGGCCGGTGAGGATCAGGATGGCGACGGCTTCCACTTGTGAAGCCGAGGCGGACTGGCTGTCGTGATTGACGAAGTTGGCTTTGTCGCGATGGATCGCATACCGATGGTTCACCACTTCGTATTGGCGAAGAGCGTCGGGGGTGATGTCGCTCGCAGTGAACAGTGGATGTCCTACGGCGCAGTAGGCGTGGGCCTTTTCTTCGTAAAGCGGGAAATAGTCGAATTCTTCACGGCGTTGGTACACCGGGACGATGCCGGCGGCCAGGCGCCCTTCCACTACTGCGCGTTCAACTTCGTCCAATTGCGAGGCATGCAAGCGCAATCTTATTTTTGGCGATTGGCGATGTAAGTTGCTCAGGGCGGTAATCAGCGGAGAATTAATGTCGGAGACGGTGTTATCGATAACGCCCACACTCAGGTCGCCGATGAGTTCATTCTGCGCCGAACTGAGCTTGTCGCGAAAACTGTCCACCGAGGTAAATAACTCGATGGATGCTTGATACACCAACTTGCCTTCTTCAGTCAGCCCGAACCCCTCGCGGCCCCGTGTGCACAGGCGCATGCCGATGCGAATTTCGAGATCGGAGATCTGTTTACTGATGGCCGCCAGGCCCACGTTCAACTCGTTTTGCGCGGCACTGAAGCCACCGGCTTCGACCACGGCCATAAATACCCGCAGCAATTTGAAGTCCAGCCCACTCAGTTGCAGCGGTGCTCGTGTGCCGGGTTTTGGCGGCAGGTTTCCAGAAGTGGAAAGTGGGGTTTCCATAATGCGCGTTGACCTCGAGTGCCATATTCAACAGGCTTGAACCCAATCCTTGAACATAGCCAGGCGGCGATAATGAACATAAACATCCGCCCTTGGCAACCTTGAATACGGCGCGTCAGATGCCGGTTCTACACCGATAAACTTCTGTTGAAACTGCCTCCGACTCTTCTAAAAACAAGCGTGAGGAACACCCATGTCCCAGCCCACCGACCGCCTTTGGGGCGCTCGTTTCAAGACCGGTCCGTCTGCAGCCTTGGCCGCGTTGTCGCGTTGCCCTGAGCGCTATTTTCGCCTGACGCCCTACGACCTGGCCGGCTCCCGCGCCCATGCCCGTGAGTTGCAGCGCGCCGGTTTGCTGGATGAGTCGGAAACCCTGCGCACCCTCGAAGCCCTGGACCATATCGGTGAGGATTTCGCCGCCGGTCGCCTGCAGCCCACCCTGGATGACGAGGACGTGCACACCTTTATCGAACGCGTATTGACCGAGCGCCTCGGTGCCCTGGGCGGCAAGTTGCGCGCCGGACGCTCGCGCAATGACCAGACGGCCAACGACCTGCGCCTGTTCCTGCGTGACCACGCACGCACCATCGCCACTGAGGTGTTGAGTTTGCAGCAGGCGCTGGTTGAGCAGGCCGAGCAGCATGTGGAGAGCATCTGCCCGGGCTTTACCCATTTGCAGCAGGCGCAACCCATTGTGTTCGCCCATCACTTGCTGGCTCACGCGCAGTCGATGCTGCGCGATGTGCAGCGCCTGGTGGATTGGGATGCGCGTACGGCGCTGTCGCCATTGGGCGCGGCCGCCATGGCAGGTTCGGCGATAGCGCGTCAGCCGGAACACTCGGCCAAGGAAATGGGCTACACCGGGCCATGCGAAAACTCCATCGACGCTGTCGCCAGCCGCGACCATGTGGCGGAGTTCCTGTTTGTGGCCGGCATGCTCGGTGTGAATATTTCGCGGCTGTCGGAGGAGCTTTGCCTGTGGTCGTCGCGCCAGTTTCGCTGGGTGCTGCTGGACGATGCCTACGCCACCGGCAGTTCGATCATGCCGCAGAAAAAGAACCCGGACATTGCCGAGTTGGCGCGGGGCAAGGCCGGGCGTTTGATCGGTAACCTGACCGGGCTGATGTCGACGCTCAAGTCGTTGCCGCTGTCATACAACCGCGATTTGAGTGAAGACAAGCACAGTGTGCTGGATAGCGTAGACACCTTGCTGCTGGTGTTGCCGGCGATGGCCGGGATGGTCGCGACCATGAAGGTGCAGGTAGAGGAGCTACGGCGCCAGGCGCCGATGGGCTTTACCTTGGCGACTGAGGTGGCGGATTGGCTGGCGACTCGTGGCGTACCGTTCAAGGAGGCGCACGAGATTACCGGCGCTTTAGTGCAGGCCTGTGAGCAGCATGAGATTGAATTGTGGGAAGCCTCGCCGGCAATGTTGGCCGAGGTGGATGCGCGACTCACACCAGACGTGCGCGACTGCCTGACCCTGGAGGCGGCGATTGCGGCGCGCAGTGGCTGGGGCGGGACGGCGCCGGAGCGGGTGAGGGAGCAGATTGGGCGGTTGAAGATTGCACTGGTCGCTCAGCAGCAATGGGCCGACACCTACACCGGTTTCAGAATTTGAACGCGCTCACTTTGTAGGAGCGAGCTTGCTCGCGAAGAACCCGAAAATAATGCGGGGCGTCAGGTTTCCCGCGTTTGCGTTGACGATTCTCGCGAGCAAGCTCGCTCCAAGTGGACGGTTGTGTACAGCATTTGGAGTAGAGCCATGAACCAAACCCCAGCCGAGCGCTTGGAGATAGAGCGCAAGTTGTCCGAAAACCAGTTCGATATCACCCAGTACGAGCATGTGCCGCGGCGCTATTACGGGCGGATGTTTTTTGCCACGCTGATCGTGATTGTGCTGGCTGCGCTGTTGCGCGCGTTTGCCAATGGTCAGATCGAATGGTCCTACATTGGCCAGTTCCTTACGTCTGAAGCCATCCTCTGGGGCCTGGTGAACACCATCGTCATGTCGATCCTGGCGATGGCATTGGGCGTGGTGATCGGAGTGATCACGGCGATCATGCGCATGTCGGCCAACCCGATCCTGCGTTACGTGGCCATCACCTACACCTGGTTGTTTCGCGGTACACCGCTGATTTTGCAACTGCTGCTGTGGTTCAACCTGGCGTTGATCTTCCCGGTGATCGCGATTCCGGGCCTGTTCAGCATCGACACCGTCGACCTGATGACACCATTCGTGGCCGCCCTGCTCGGCTTGAGCATCAACCAGGGCGCCTATACCGCTGAGGTGGTGCGTGCCGGCTTGCTGTCGGTGGACACAGGCCAATACGAGGCGGCCAAGTCCATCGGCATGCCGAGCCTGCAGGCGCTGCGCAGGATCATTCTGCCGCAGGCGATGCGCGTGATCATCCCGCCCGTAGGCAACGAGTTCATCAGCATGGTGAAAATGACCAGCCTGGCCAGTGTGATCCAGTACTCGGAGCTGCTGCACAACGCGCAAAACATCTACTACGCCAACGCCCGGGTGATGGAGCTGCTGATTGTGGCGGGCATCTGGTACCTGGCGGTGGTGACTGTTCTTTCATTTGGTCAAAGCCGCCTCGAGCGTCGTTTTGCCCGCGGCGCCGGCAAGCGTTCGTAAGTCTGGGTTGAGGAGATTTGCCCCATGAGAAGCATCGTCAAGGCCGTCAACCTGAACAAGTATTACGACCAGTATCACGCCCTGCGTGACATCAATATCGAAGTCGAGCAAGGCGAAGTGATGTGCATCATCGGCCCGTCCGGCTCGGGCAAAAGTACCCTGCTGCGTTGCGTCAACCAGCTGGAAAAAATCGACAAGGGCGGCCTGTGGGTCGATGGCGAATTGGTCGGTTATCGGGTGGTCGGCAACAAGCTGCACGAGATGAACGAAGCGCAGATCGCCCGCCAGCGGCTGGCCACCGGCATGGTGTTCCAGCGATTCAATTTGTTCCCGCACATGACCGTGTTGCAAAACATCATCGAAGGCCCGTGCCAGGTGCTCAAGCGCTCGCCCAAGGAAGCCATCGAAGATGCGCTGGAACTGCTGGCCCGCGTTGGCCTGGCGGACAAGCGCAACGCCTACCCGGTGGAGTTGTCCGGTGGCCAGCAACAGCGTGTGGCAATCGCCCGTGCCTTGGCGATGCGCCCCAAGTTGATGCTGTTTGACGAACCCACATCAGCCCTCGACCCGGAGCTGGTAGGCGAAGTGCTGTCGGTGATGCGCGATTTGGCCACCACCGGCATGACCATGATCGTGGTCACCCATGAATTGGGCTTCGCTCGTGAAGTCTCCAACCGCATGGTGTTTATGGACGCCGGCCAGATTGTGGAAGCCGGCAGCCCGGAAGACATTCTAATAAGCCCACAAAACCCGCGTACCCAAAGCTTTATTTCTGCCGTTCGCACTTAACTAAAAAACTAACGAGAACGCCCCCATGAAAAAAATATTTATCCCTACCTTGCTTGCAGGCCTGATGGCCTCCTCGTGTGTATTCGCAGCCTTGCCGCAAGCCATCAAGGACAAGGGTGAGATCAGCGCGGCCATCGTGCCGAACTACCCGCCGATGGACTTCAAGGACCCGGCCACCAACAAACTCACCGGTTTTGATTTCGACCTGGGCAACGCCCTGGCCGAGCGACTGGGCGTGAAGATCAAATGGCAGGAAACCGGTTTCGAACAAATGCTCAGCGGCCTGACCACCAAGCGCGTCGACATCGTGCTGTCGGGCATGACCGACACCGCCGAGCGCCAGAAGGCCGTGACCTTCATCGACTACTTCACCAGCGGCCCGCAGCTGTACACCCTGGCCAAGCGCGAAGAAATCAAGGAATTGACCGACCTGTGCGGTAAAAAAGTCGGCACCAGCCGCCGCACCACCTGGCCGTCGGAAATTACCGCCTGGAGCAAGGCAAACTGCGAAGCAGCGGGTAAACCGGCAATCGTGGTGATCGGCACCGAAGGCTCGGCAGATGCGCGGGCACAGTTGCAGCAGAACCGCCTGGATGCGGCGATGCAGGGCAGCGAGACCATTCCTTATTTGATGTCGCTGGACAAGGGCAAGTACAAGCCGGTGGGCCTGGCGATTTCCAAGCAATTCACCGGGCTTGGGATTGAGAAGAGCAATACCGAGTTGGTCACGGCGATCAGTGAGGCGTTGCAGGGCATGATTGATGACGGGACCTACGGCAAGATCCTGAAGAAGTGGGATCTGGAACAAGGTGCGGTCGAGAAGATCAGCATAAACGCAGGCCAGTAAACACTGCAAAACCCTGTGGGAGCTGGCTTGCCTGCGATAGCGGTAGATCAGCCAATGACGATGCAAACTGGCCTACCGCTATCGCAGGCAAGCCAGCTCCCACATTGGATCGGTGTTCACATTCAAGTTGTGTTGTCGTGAAGGTATAACAAGGATCCCCACCCCACCGTGGCCACCTACTCCCTGGTAATCCGTCGCTTGATGATCTGCTCGGTGACCATCGTGGTCAGCCGTGCCATGACCAGCCCGTTGCTGGCCCTCTGGCTGAGCACACGCCTGGGCCTCAACCAGCAGGACATCGGCCTGCTGATGGGGGTTGCCGTATTCATCGCCACGCTCCTGGGGTTGTACGGCGGCTACATCATCGACCGGCTGGAAAAGCGCAAGCTGTTGATCCTGGCCATGCTCTCCAGCTCCATAGGTTTTTTGTTGCTGACCTTTGCCAGCAACCTCTACCTCACCACGCTGACCCTTGTTGTGACTGAAGCCGCGTCGGCGCTGTTCCTGATCGGCTCCAAGGCGATTATCAGCGAGAACCTGCCGGTGGGTGAGCGCGCCAAGGTGTTTTCCCTGCGCTACACCTTGACCAATGTCGGCTATGCAACGGGCCCGATGTTGGGCGTGGTGATTGCCGGTCAATTGCCGTGGGCACCGTTTTTGATCGCCAGTGCCATTGCCTTTGGCAGCCTGTTCCTGATGATCGGTATTGCGCCGACTCAACGGGACGAGCGTCATAAACCCCAGAGTTTTCTCAGCACCCTGCGCACCTTGCGCAGCGACCGCACACTGATCCTGTTCACCAGCGGTAGCCTGTTGAGCACCATTGTCCATGGGCGCTACACCCTGTATCTGTCGCAGTTTTTGCTGGTAGCCTACAAACCCGAGCAGGCACTGAAAATTCTGTCTGCGGTGCTCGCCTGCAACGCCATCACCGTGATTGTGATGCAGTACCAAATCGGTCGTTTCCTCAAGCGCGAGCAACTGCGCCATTGGATCGTGCTGGGCACCCTGCTGTTTATTGCCGGGTTGGTCGGCTTCAGCCAGGCGCACAGTCTGCTGACCTGGTGCCTGGCGATGTTCGTGTTCACCCTGGGCGAGATGATCATCTACCCCTCGGAGTTTCTGTTTATCGACACCATCGCGCCGGATGCGCTACGGGGCAGTTATTACGGCGCACAGAACCTGGCCGCGTTTGGCGGGGCCATGAGCCCGGTGATTTGTGGCTATCTGCTGATCAATGCGGCGCCCACCAGCATGTTCTTTGCCTTGGCCGCACTCACGGCCATGGGCGGCACCCTGTGTTTCTTGAGCGGGCGACGCGTGGCAGGTTCTTGCTGATATTTACGCAAGATCCGGCTATTAATAGCCAAACCCCTGACGGACCCGAGCCCCATGAAATTCGACACGGCCTACAGCCTGAGTCTCGACGACAAGGTGTCGATCTACGACGTGCGAGATCTGAATTTCGACGAAACCACCGCCTTCGATTCCGACAAGGACAGCTTCCTGTGCCCCAACGACGCCTGCCGCGCGGCGTTCGATAGCGCCACGTTGAGCACCTTCAACGCCAAGAACGTCAACTACCAGCGCACGCCGCACTTCAAGAACAAACCTGGCACGCGGCATATCGACGGCTGCCGCTATGCCGGCAGCCATAAACCTGCGACGGGTGAAAGTGACGACGAGCGTGAGGAAAGTTTCCCATCGGAATTTGTGCTGACGCGGCGACTGTACGAGCCTAGAACGCCGGTAGTCGGCACCGCTGGAGGCGTCCTGCAGGAGCCGACGAAAGCGCCCGCAAACCGCGCTACCACATCTTCTGGCAGCAATGACTCGATCCCGGACAAAACCAGCGTATTCGCACACCCAGTGGAGTGCTACGTGTCCAACATCGATGACAAGGAAAAGCTCAAGGCCATGCCCTTGAAGATAGGTGAGCACACGGCGACCTACTGGGCATTCTTCAAGAAGATCGAATACCTGCAAGACAACAAGGGTTTGATTTACTGGGGCAAGATCAAGACCATCAAAGACTACACCAGCAGCTTTCGCATCGACTTCGAAAAGAAGGTGTGGCTCGACAAGAAGCCCTATTCGGTAAATGTCTACCTGAGCAAAAAGCTTATCGAAAACTACCGCAAGCGCACGGCATTCCTGGAACAGATCAAGGCGGCGGCCAGCAGCGAACGGCCGCTGTATTGCTTTTTCTATGGGGTCACGCCGCAGCTTGTGCAGGTGCCCAGCCAGAAAAAACCCGAGCAGACGTTCGGGGTATTCAGCGCCAGGATCGAGAACCTGGATCACCTGATTATTCGCGAGGCGCCGGGGCTGGAATCATGAGGGGTTGCACCGCCAGTAGATGAGCGGTAGAAACAACTGTACAAAAACACAGTATAGTTGCACCTCCCCTGTCGAACCTGGAGAAACCCCATGTCCTCTCTGGCAATGAGTTCTTTCGTAGAACAACAGATCGTCCTGCATCAATTCACCACCAAACACTGCGCGCAGGCGCGCGTCATGCTGGGCTGGAGCCGCGAAGAGCTGGCTCGCCAGGCTGGCGTGACGGTGCAAGCCATTGAGCAATTGGAAGGCCACGGCGACGTGGACGATGAAACCCGTTTGATCCTGGCATTCCGCCTGGAAGCCGAAGGGCTGGTGTTTTTCCCGGGATTCGCGCCGGGGTGGGGGATGAGTGCACGCCGGTTTGATACCGTCGCAGCGCAACCTTCTGCGCAAGGCCTCATTTCCCGGTTGATGGGTTCAACCACCGCAACCATCGACTCACAAACGCCTCAACCCAATGGTGCGTAGAGTCCAGGCGTTTCTCCGGGCGCCTCAATGGTTTCAAATGTACCCGTGGCGGTCGATTGAACCCTGGCACAACCTCTGCGAGGCAACTGTCTGCAGAGGCTGATTCAAACTCAAGCTTCAGTAGTCTCAACCACGTCATCTGTACTGGCAGGTGTCGGTGTGAAGGGAGCACCTGGGAGAAAAGCCGGTTTTTGAATGGCCTTTGAGGCTTGTTCATAACCATAGGCGACTGACAGCAAGGTGGCTTCACTGTTCGCGGAGCCAGACACGTAAAGTGCCGTGGGCATGCCTTCCTCATCCATGCCTGACGGAACGGATATGCCTGGGTACCCGGCCGCAGCACTGAAAAAGTAATTGTGGGATTGGAAGTTCGACACCATGGCGTCGAGCTTGTGCTCCTTCATGGGGTCATCAATGACTTTCTGAAATATAGGAAGGATGGCTTCCCACAGCGCATCGCGTTTTTCCTGGGTGGTCTCCAGCTCATTGATCATTTCCAGCAGTTTCTGGTCAGGCTCACCAGGTTTCTGGGTGCGGTTGATAAACGCAATCAGCTCAGAGAGTGATTTGACCGGCAGACCTTCTCGCCCAGCCAGGTAGTCTTCAAGCTGTTGCTTGACCTCCGAGAACAGCGCATCGTTATAAACCTCATAGGCTTGATCGGGGACGCCAGCATCCAACCGCTCCATCGGCACCAGAATCGCCCCCTGGGCCGTCATCACTTCGAGCGCCGCCGCATAGTGCTTGCGGTCTGCCCGCTTGGCTGGGTCCTTGGCCTCCTCTACGGACAGCTCGGGTAAAGGGGTGTAGCCAATTCGCTTGCCCTTCAAGGCATCAGAGCGCAGACCCTGGGTGTAGGCAGTGGTCTCGGTCATCGCGTTAAGCGCTTCTGCTGCATCACAGATATTGCGGGTGAAAGTCCCCACCGCATCCATGCGGGTACTGGTCATGACGCCTTCAGTACTGACCAGGCCCGTCGTTGTTTTCAGGCCAAACACACCGTTGTAGGCGGCGGGGCTGATGATCGATCCGTTGGTTTCCAACCCCAGTGCCACAGGCACATGCCCTTGGGCGACCGCCACTGCCGAACCTGAGCTCGACCCCGCCACCGGCCCTCCGAGTCGATGAGGGTTCAGCGTCTGGCCACCTCGGGAGCTCCAGCCATCGGCAGGTGAAAGTGAGCGAAAGTTGGAGAGCTCACTCATGTTGGTTTTCCCCACAATCACCACTCCGTGCTTCAACAAATTGTCGACAACCTTGGCGGTTTTAGTAGCCGGTGCGCCCACCAAGGCCTTCGAACCTGCACTGGTCTGCATGCGGTCGTTGGTTTCAAAGACATCCTTCAGCGCTATCGGCACGCCATGCAAGTGCCCGCGTACGCGGCCATTGGCACGTTCCTGGTCGCGGGCCTTCGCCTCCCTGATGGCATCCGGGTTGGTTTCCAAAAACGCATTGCCGCCCTGTAGCCCACGATCAATATTGGCAATCTGCTTGAGCGAGTCCCTCAACAGTGACTCTGAGGTAACGCCGCCTCCTTGGCCCATCTCCACTGACATCTGGCAGGCACTCTTGAAACCTTGCACAGGGTTTGAAAGCTCCTGAAGCAGGCCTGTCGCCCATCCACTTACCGAAACTGGTCCGATCATGAAGTTCCCCTCTGTTTAACTGGATGTGAGAGTTATCGGTCGATAACACCGCACCAGTCTAAGAGGCGACACCCCATCACTGTTTCGGGCGAATCCTGCTGCTGCGTCCTACTCTTCCCAGCCCGACGTAGGCTTCAATAACGTCTATGGGCGTAGCTGGCGGTAAGCGCGTACCAGTGCCGCCAAACGATCACCTGCCCAGCGTGCACCGTAAAACCAGATTCTGGAGCCACCCTCCAGGGTTTCACACACCGTGGGGTATCCGCTTCTGGAGGCGTTATGAAAGGCGGCTTCGGGATCCTCCGACACCAAGGCATCCAGGCGAAGGCCCGCCACCAGCTCATCGATTTCACGACAGGCCTGCTGACTGTCGCCGCTACGCTGCATGTCCACCGCTACCCATTGGACACCGGCCTTGCGCAGAGTGTCGAAGACTCGATGCAAGGCCTCACTGTGTTCGACCCGCTCAACGTGATTGCCCTGCACATAGCGCTCGACATAGCCGATCCGATACCCCGTCAACGCCCGCGTGGCGGTGAACGTGGTGTTATTCAACACGAGCGGTACCTCCACCATCACCGGTTCGGTAGGGTCCTCACCGCTGAGGGCGACAAGTGATAGCGCGGGGTCACGCACCGGCCGTATATGGGGCGCCAGGGCGTTATACCCAGGAACGAGCATGGCGCCCGCAGCCTGTTCGGTGCCGAAGACAATAGAAGTGGGTGCTGCATGGGGTGGTGAAGCCGGCACGTCGGCGGCGTTCATTGGCGGGGGTAGCGGCTGGGCTGTGGCACAAGGTACCCCCATCTTCCAAAGCTTCTTACAGTGGCTGTCCATCGAAACATCCTCCCGGAAATAAAATTCCCGCGGGATCATCGCACTCTCATTTGACCTTTGTCGCAGAGCAGAAATTCGCTGAAAAACTCTTTTCCAAGCGGGCTTTCGGCTCAGCCTGCCGCGTGCTCGTTGACCGGTTGAGGCTCCACTTCCAGCCACCAGGCATGCCCGCGTTCGGGCTGGTTCAGGCGGAACGCCTGGCCCATTGCCGGGGTGGTGATCGAGATATTGCGCTCCCAGGCCAGGGCCATGATGCGGTCGAACGGTTCGTGCCAGGCGTGGAAGGCCAGATCGAAGGTGCCGTTGTGAATCGGCAGCAGCCAGCGCCCTTTCAGATCGATATGCGCCTGCAACGTTTGCTCCGGCTGCATGTGCACATGGGGCCAATCGACGTTGTAAGCGCCGGTTTCCATCAGGGTCAGGTCAAACGGCCCGTACTGCTCGCCGATGCGTTTGAAACCGTCGAAATAGCCGGTGTCGCCGCTGAAAAAGATACGTCGCGTAGCGTCGATCATTACCCATGAGCACCACAGGGTTTGATTGCCATCAAACAGGCCGCGCCCGGAAAAGTGTTGCGCCGGCGTGCAGACAAAACGAACGCCATCGACTTCGATGCCCTGCCACCACTCCAACTGGCGCACTTTGCTGGCGTCTACGCCCCATTTGACCAGCGTGTCACCCACGCCCAGGGGCGCCAGGAAGTAGCGGGTCTTTTCGGCCAATTGGACCACCGCTTTGCGGTCGAGATGGTCGTAATGATTGTGGGAAAGGATCACCGCTTCCAGCGCTGGTAGCTCATCAAGACTGATGGGCGGCTGATGAAAACGCTTGGGGCCGGCCCAACTGAATGGCGAGGCGCGTTCGGCAAACACCGGGTCGGTGACCCAGAATTTACCGCGCATTTTCAGCAGCACGGTCGAATGGCCCAGGCGATACACGCTGTGATCAGGTGCGGCCAGTAACTGCTCGCGGGTCAGTGGCTGCACCGGAATCTGCCCCACCGGCCGGGTCGTGCGCGGTTTGTTGAACAGCATGTTCCAGAAAATACGCAGGGTCTTGCCCAAGCTACCGTGTTGCACGGGGGCGTCGTTGCTGAAATGCCCCAGGCCCTGTTCGGCAGGCTTGGGCGCCGAGGGCGCAGGGTCGAGACGGGTTGAAATAGTG
Source organism: Pseudomonas fluorescens (assembly GCF_001902145.1). GTDB lineage: Bacteria > Pseudomonadota > Gammaproteobacteria > Pseudomonadales > Pseudomonadaceae > Aquipseudomonas > Aquipseudomonas fluorescens_BV. The sequence goes on along the minus strand of NZ_MRST01000020.1, from coordinate 277,322 downwards.
GCCATGACGAAGTGACTCCTGCGGTCCGCTCAAGTATTACACTGCACAGTGTAGTTTCTAGATTGCAACAAAATCCGGAGCAAGTAAACTGCCCGGTGTAATTTCATTGTTGAGTCGAATGCCTTCCATGACTGCCCCCAAACGCCTCACCGAGCGTAAACGCGAAGCCATCGTGGCTGCGGCGATTGCCGAATTTCGCGAGAACGGCTTCGAGGTCACCAGCATGGACAAAATCGCCGCCACTGCTGGCGTTTCCAAGCGCACGGTGTACAACCATTTCCCCAGCAAGGAAGAACTGTTCGCCGAAATTCTCCACCAACTGTGGGCCAGCAGCGTTGCCCAGCTGGACGTGATCTATACCAGCGACCGCCCGCTGCGCGACCAGCTGCGCACGTTGCTGGAAGCGAAAATGCAGATGATGTCGGACGCCAACTTCCTCGACCTGGCACGCGTGGCCATTGCTGCCACCATTCATTCACCGGAACGCGCTCAAGACATGGTCAACCGCCTCAGCGCACGAGAAGAAGGCTTTACCCAATGGGTGCGCGCCGCCCAGGAAGACGGCCGCCTCACCTGCACCGACCCGGCGTTCGCCGCCCACCAGATCCAAAGCCTGCTCAAGGCGTTTGCATTCTGGCCGCAGATTACCCTCGGCCAACCCACCCTCGACCCTGCCGCCCAGGCTGGTGTCATCGAATCGGCCATCGACCTGTTCCTGGCCGGCTACGAAGTCAGCACTCCACCCTCACACTAAGACGAGTTATTGCACAGCGTTTTGGCGTATTCCACCCGTTGCGTGGTCGCCCATCCGACCTGAGTTGTCTGATGACACCTCGTCTGAAACGTCATGCGCCGGCCTGCCGCAATAGCATAATGCCGCCATTGGTCGGCTGGTCAAAATAGTCCTGCCTGACGGGCGAACTTCCAGGTCGGTTGATCACTCTGACACCGTTGTTCTACCCCCTCTGCCAGCATCAGGAAGCTGGCAATGAGCAAGTCAACCGTAAGGCCAGGGGCCCTACGGGGTCAGGCGCAAATACATGGACCCCGCATACGCTTGCATGCCCGAGCCCTCCACCATGCTATTCAACGCTCACAAGAAAACCATCAATACCCTGCAACACAGCCTTGCCCAACAGACCAGCCTGCTGGACGCCATCGAGCGCTCCATGGCCGTGATCGAATTCGACCTGCAAGGCACCGTGCTGCGCGCCAATGACAACTTCATCAAGACCATGGGCTACCGCGCCGAACAGATCCTGGGCCAGCCCCATCGGATGTTCTGTACCCCGGCGTTCGCCCGCAGCACGGACTACAACCTGCTGTGGACGCACCTGCGCAACGGCCAATTCCAGTCGGGCACCTATGAACGAGTAGGCGCCAACGGCGCCTCGGTGTGGCTGGAAGCCAGCTATAACCCGGTACGGGATGAAACGGGGAATGTGATCAAAGTGGTGAAATACGCCATGGACGTCACCCCGCGCCTGCAAGCCGAAAGCGAAGCCAACGCCAAGCTCGAAGCCATCGACCGCGCCATGGCGATGATCGAGTTCAACCTCGACGGCACCATCATCACCGCCAACGGCAATTTCCTGCAGCGCATGGGCTACAGCCTGACGCAGATCCAGGGCAAGCAGCACCGCCTGTTTTGCACGCCCGAGCTGGCCAACAGTGCGGCCTACAGCGAGTTCTGGAAGCGCTTGAACCAGGGCGAGCTGTTCAATGGCCAGTTCGAGCGGGTGGACAAACACGGTCAGGTCGTGTGGCTGGAAGCCAACTACAACCCGGTGTACGACGCCAGCGGGCGCCTGTGCAAAGTGGTGAAGTTCGCCTCGGACGTCACCGCCCGCGTGCTACAGCATGCCGCTGACGCACAGAGCGCCGCCCAGGCTTATCACCTGTCGTTGAATACCCAGGAGATGGCGGAAAAAGGCGCCGAGGTGATTCAGAAGACTGCCAGCGGCATGCGCGAAATTGCCGTTGATATCGACACCTCTTCGCAACTGATCGCCAAGCTGGGCGAACGCTCGCAACAGATCACCGCCATCGTCAATACCATTCGCGGCATTGCCGACCAGACCAACCTGCTGGCCCTCAACGCCGCCATCGAAGCCGCCCGCGCCGGCGAGCAGGGCCGTGGCTTCGCCGTGGTGGCCGATGAAGTGCGGCAACTGGCGGCGCGCACCAGCGGCTCCACCGCCGAAATCTCCGGCATGATCGCCATGATCCAGGACGAAACCCGCCAAGCCATCGACAGCATGGACGCCACACGCGACCGCGCCGCCCAAGGTGTGGAACTGGCCAACCAGGCCGGCACGGTGATCCTGCAGATTCGCGAGGGCACCGGCGAGGCAGTACAAGCGGTAAGTGCGTTTGCCAATGAGCGGGGCAATCGCTGAGCCATTGGCGCTGGCTGTCTGGAGGTTAACTTCGCAGCCAGCGCACATGCCGCCCCAGCTCATCAAACAGCGTCACCACCGAGCGTAACGCCCGGCAATCAGGCCGCGTCAACAACCACAGCGCCGTATCGTGCCCTGCCAGCGCAGGGCCCAGCGGTTGCAGGCCATCGCCCATCAGAAAATCCGGCAGCGCCGCCACGCCCAACCCCGCGCGCACTAATTCGGTCACCGACTGCATGCTGTTGCACCGATAACGGGGGCGCACACCCGGCAAATGCTCACGGCGCCAGATGACGGTGGGGTGATCGGGTAAAAAATCGTCCGGCGCGATCCAGGCCAGGTCGGCCCACTCATGGTCTGGGTGCAGGCGCGCATAGTCGGCACTGGCACACACCTGATAGGTCACCGCCCCCAGGCAACGTCCGACAAGATGCGCTGGCGGCGTCTTGGTCAGGCGCAGGGCGATATCCGCATCGCGGCGGCTGAGGTTGGCGAAGTCATTGGAGGTGCTCAGTTCCAGGGTCAACGCCGGGTAGGCCGGCATGAACTGCGCGAGGGCCGGCAGCAGCAAGCCTTGCAACACCGAGTCGGTGCAGGTCAGGCGCACGGTACCGCTGATCACTTCACCGCCCTGCTCCACGCCAATGCGCGCGGCCTCCAGCGCCTGCTCGGCACGCTCGGCCTGTTGTGCCAGGTTGCTCGCCAGGCTGGTGGGCAGATAACCGGCGCGGCTTTTTTCAAACAAGGTCTGGCCCAGCGCCGCCTCCAGCCGCCGCACCGCACGGAACACCGTGGACACATCGACCCGCAGCAGCGCCGCTGCCCGCGCCAGGGTACCGCCGCGCACCAAGGCCAGGATCAACGACAGGTCGGCGTAGTCGATTTGATAGTGCATGGCTGCATTGAACATGTGGGCAAACGCCAATATTGATTGCGTGAGCGCCAATCTATAGTGGGTATCAACCCACCACAAGTCATGGGACGTACATGATGCCAACCCCCGCGCTGCACCTTGCCCTGATCGGTGACTACAACCCTGATGTGACCGCCCACCAGGCGATTCCCATTGCCCTGCAACAGGCCGCCGACGCTCTGGGCCTGAACGTCCAAGTGCAATGGCTCGACACCGACACCCTCGCCTCCACCTCTGCCCTGCACGACTTTGACGGCTTCTGGTGCGTGCCCGGCAGCCCCTATCGCGATGCCGACGGCGCCCTGCGGGCGATACGTTTTGCCCGTGAACAAGGCCGTCCTTTCCTCGGCACTTGCGGCGGCTTTCAACATACCGTGCTGGAATATGCCCGCAACGTGCTTGGCTGGGCCGATGCCCAGCACGGCGAATTAATGCCGGATGCTGAGCGCACCGTCATCACGCCGCTGGATTGCTCCCTGGTGGAAGTGAGCGACACCGTGCGCCTGGCCCCGTACACGCGCATTGCCCACGCCTATGGCCGCCAGGATATCCACGAGGGTTACCGCTGCCGCTACGGCATCAACCCCACCTTCGCCGACGCCCTGCTGGACGCCAACCTGATCCCCACCGGCCACGATTCGGCGGGCGACCTGCGCGCGGTGGAACTGCTCGACCACCCGTTCTTCGTCGCCACCCTGTTCCAGCCCGAACGCGCCGCACTCAAGGGCATCACGCCGCCGCTGGCGATTGCGCTGCTCAAGGCCTGCCAGGAGGTACCGGCATGATCGCCAAGACACCCGCCCCACCCTATTACGCGGTGATTTTCAGCTCGCTGCGCACCGACGCTGACTTAGGTTATGGCGAGGCCGCCACACGCATGCTGGAACTGGCCAGGCAACAACCGGGGTTTCTTGGGGTGGAATCGGCGCGGGAGGATGGGCTGGGGATCACCGTGTCCTACTGGGCCAGTGAGGCGGCGATCCTGGCCTGGAAACAGCAGGCCGAGCATCGGCAGGTGCGTGAGCAAGGGCGGGCCACCTGGTATGCGGCGTTTCACACAAGGGTATGCAAGGTAGAGCGGGCCTACGCCTTCCCCCGTTGAAACACTGAACCCCTGTGGGAGCGGGCTTGCTCGCGAATGCGGTGTGTCAGCCAATAATCCAGAGACTGACACACCGCATTCGCGAGCAAGCCCGCTCCCACATTTGGATCTTCACACGCCAGAAAAGGGTGCGGGTCTAGCTCACCAAACTGCGCAACGCGCTGATCTGCGGGATCTCTACCCGGCGCATATACACGCGTAGCGGCTCGGTGATGTTGATGCGGTCATCGATATTCTGGTCGAGCAACAACTGCAGGCGCGCTCGGCACAGGGTCATGGTGTGGTCGGCGGCCGGCAACCAGACGAACTCGGCCGTGGGGATGATGCCGTCATCAGCCACGTCCATGCCGAATGAGTCTTCGCTGAAACGTACGATGTACTGGCCGGTCTTGCGGTTGAGGCCGACAAATCCCTGGAGTTGGTCGGCGGCTTGGCAGATAAGCTCGGAAGTGATGCGCATGGTAAACCTCACTGAAAAGTCCCACATGGACTGGAAAGATGGTTTACACGCGTGGCGGAAATTACCGCCCTCTGACGGGGCAGCTACCCGTAAGAATACTGCAACACCCTGCAAAAAAGTCGACAAAATTGGCCGGTGCGCACGTTAATGTCGGTTTGGTGATAGCGCCGTTCGCAATCAATTGTTAAAAAGGACACCTTCTCAAAGTTACCTCCACGAAAGGACTTCGCATATGCCTGTCACGTTTTCCAAAAGCGCCTTGCTGCTGGCGTTGATGCTCGGCCTTGGCCAGGCACAGGCTGCCGAGCCGGTCAGCCCGGCTGAATTGGCGACAAACGAAGGCATACCCTACCCTGCCGTGATCGCTCACCGTGGTGCTTCCTACGATGCGCCTGAATCCACCGCCGCTGCCTACAAGGTTGCACGCGACCTGGGCGCCGACTACTTGGAACTGGACCTGCAACGCAGCAAGGACGGCGTGCTGTTCGCCCTGCACGACAACAACCTGCAGCGCACCACCGACGTGGCCTCCAAGTTCCCGGAGCGCAAAGACGCGCCGGCCAACGAGTTCACGTGGAAAGAACTGCAAACTCTCGACGCCGGCAGCTGGTTCAACGCCGCCTACCCGGACCGTGCGCGCCCTGGTTTCGTCGGCCTGAAGATTCAGAGCCTGGACGACATCATCAAGATCGCCGAAGGCAACCCCTCGCACAAACCCGGCCTGTACATCGAGACCAAGGAGCCCAAGCAATTCCCGGGCATCGAAGCCGACCTGAAAAACAAGCTGCTGGACAAAGGCTGGCTGAGCTCCGCCGGCTCCAAGCTGGGCAAGAGCAACACCGGCGTCGGCCAAGGCCGTGGCCGCGTGGTGCTGCAAACCTTCGAGGTAGCCAGCCTGCAAGAGCTGCAGAAAGAAATGCCCAACACCCCGAAAATCCTGCTGTTGTGGGTGGGTGAAGGCAGTATCGAGCCCAAATCCAAAGTGACCTTTGCCGAGTCAGGCGAAACCACCAAGGCCGCCTACTATGCCAAGCAAGAGCCGAAAGACCCCGCCGAGTTCGAAAAGTGGGTCGACCAGGCCAAAAGCCTCGGCGCCATCGGCACCGGCCCGTCGGCAGAGCTGACCGACCACGGTGACCAGAGCTACACCGACCTGGTGAAGCCGGAAATGAACAAGCTGACCCACGACAAGGGCCTGCTGGTGCATGTGTATACGGTGGATGAGCCGGTGGACTTCGAGAAGGTAATGAAGGCCGGCGTCGATGGCATCTTCACCAACCGCGCCGCCGAACTGTTGAAGTTCTACAAGCGCTGGCCGTCGTCCAGCGTGCAAGACCTGCTCAACGACCATAAATACTAAAAGCGCTAGTGTCAGTGAGCCATTAAGGATGAGTTAAGTTGCGCCGGTTAATCTGGCGCCACTTAAACAGCTCAACCTAAGAAGGACACACACGATGAAAACCTTGACTGCCCTGTTCGCTGCTACTGCCCTGACTTTGACTGCCGGCCTGGCCCAGGCTGATGTTCGTCCGGACCAGATTCCTAGCCTGCTCAAGTCCGGTGAAGTGATGGCGTTCGAAAAGCTCAACGCCGCTGCCGTCGCTAAACATGCCGGCGCGACCATCAACGATACCGAGCTGGATCACGAAGCGGGCAAGCTGGTCTACGAAGTGGACCTGACCGACACCACCGGCAAGAAATGGGATGTGAAGCTCGACGCCAAAACCGGTGCGGTGCTGGAAGACAAGCAAGACACCTGAGTTGAACCTTGAAAAACGCGCCACCTTCGGGTGGCGCGTTTTTTATGCCTCCTCAAATCGTCACATAATCGTCATCGCGCCTTGCAATGATTCGCGCAGGGAGCCTGTGAAATGTCCTACAGGCCCTTTCTCTGCGAGTCGCCATGAACCACAGCATCGACCACGGCCATCAGGACTCCGATCTGTTTGGCCTGCTTTACGGTTTTCGTTTTCGCCCCGGCGAGAAAGGCCAGCAAATTGATTCCGCCACCGCCCTCGCCGCCTTGCAGCAACCGCCAGATCCGGAAGAATTCCTGTGGCTGCACCTGAACCTGGCGCACGCCGCCTGCGAGCGTTGGATGCAGGCGCATTTGTCACTGCCAGAAGAGTTTTTTGAAGCCTTGCATGAGGGCTCACGCTCCACGCGCATCGAGCATGTGGACTCGGCCTTGTTGGCCGTGGTCAACGATGTGGTGTTCAACTTCAGCAGCATGGTGTCGTCGGATATTTCCACGCTGTGGGTATGCGCGCGCAGCCGCTTGCTGGTGAGCGCACGCCTGCAGCCGTTGCACTCGGTGGATAAATTGCGCTCGTCGGTGAAGGCCGGCGAACACTTTCGCTCCCCCTTGGAGCTGTTGGTGCACCTGCTGCGCGACCAGGGCGAAGTGCTGACGCAGATCGTGCGTAAAACCAGTATCAGCGTCGACCATATCGAAGATCAGTTGTTGTCTTCGCGCCTGTCCACCAACCGTGCCGAACTGGGTGCCGCCCGCCGCGTGCTGGTGCGCCTGCAACGCCTGCTGGCGCTGGAACCGGGTTCGCTGCTGCGCCTGCTCAATCGCCCGCCCCAATGGCTGCAAAAGGAAGACGTGAAGGAGTTGCGCAAATCCACCGAGGAGTTTGCGCTGATCATCAACGACCTGACCGCCCTGGGCGAACGCATCAAGCTGCTACAGGAAGAGATCGCCGCCAACCTCAATGAGCAGAGCAACCGCACACTCTTTACCCTCACGGTGGTGACGGTGCTGGCGCTGCCGATCAACATCATTGCCGGCTTTTTTGGCATGAATGTGGGTGGGGTGCCGCTGTCTCAAGACCCGGAAGGCTTCTGGATATTGGTGGCGCTGGTCGCCACCTTTACCGTGATTGCCGGGCGGTGGGCCTTTCGCAAATTCTCAAATTGAAGTGAGATCCAAAGGTGGGAGCTGGCTTGCCTGCGATTGCGGTGTATCAGCCAAGCCAGCTCCCACAGGAGTTTGCGTTTATTCCGTGATGGAAGCGTCCAGCCATCGCCCTCACGATGCTGGCGCGGCCTTGATCGCCGGGCGGTGGGCATTCCGCAAATTCTTAAGCTGACCCACCGCTATCGCAGGCAAGCCCCAGGTTTTTTGTAGGAGCGAGCTTGCTCGCGAAAAACTCGCAGGCGCCGCGTTCATTCAGCAAGCACGCGTTATCGTTGACGTTTTTCGCGAGCAAGCTCGCTCCTACAGTAGGCGATGACCGCTTAACTGACTGGTATTGAGGTAAGCCAGCTCCCACAGAAGTTTGCGTTCATTCAGTGATTAAAGAGTCCGGCCATGGCTTTGAGGCGCTTTTTGTACAGCCGCCGCGCCTCCAGAGCCTCCTCCAGGCTCACCGCCACAAACCCCGCCCGCTGGTTGGGCTGCATCTGCCCGATCAAGTCCAGGTCGGCGCTGATCACCGTGCCGATCATCGCGTAGCCACCGCCTGACACCGCATCGCGATGCAGCACAATCGGTTCCAGCCCCGCCGGTACTTGAATCGAGCCAATCGGGTAGCAACTGTCCACGATGTTGGAAGGATCGGAGCCGGCACCGAACGGCTGTTCCCGTGGCTGGAAACTCAACGCGCTGCCGCCCTTGAAGCGATAGCCAATGCGATCGGCCTCGGAGCCGACCGTCCACGGCTCGGTGAAAAAGCTGCTTTTGGCCTCCAAGCTCAAGCGTTCGTAATACAACCCCGGCACCACCCGCAACGTCACATCGCCGCCGACCGAACGCCGCAACGCCATCGGCAAGCTGTTGCCCGCACGCCCCCTACCGCTGGCGGTACCGATCGGCAATTGATCGCCCTCCTGCAAGCGCCGGCCATTGAACCCGCCGAGGGCGCCGAGGGTGTAGGTGGAGCGGCTACCGAGCACCAACGGCACATCGATTCCGCCGGCGACAGCGAGGTAGGTGCGGGCGCCGGCCTTGGGAAACTCGAACCGCAGCACCTGCCCGGCGCGTACGGCAAAGGCGGTGTCCTGGTGCACCACTTCACCGTCCAGGCGCGGCGACATCAAGGCGCCGCTCAAGGCCACCAGCGCGTCCTGCTGGAACTCCAGCTGCGGCCCGATCAACGTGCATTCCAGGCCCGCCGCGCCCACGGGATTGCCCACCAGGTGGTTGGCCGCACTCAACGCGTATTGGTCCAGCGCCCCCGACGGTGGGATGCCCAAGTGGTAATAGCCTTCGCGACCCAGGTCCTGCACGGAGGTGGCGAGGCCAGGTTTAAGGACCTTGATCATGCCAGCGCCTCCTGCAGGGTTTTCGGATAGCCGATGGGGTCGGCGAGAAAGGCATCCAGGGAAAATTCCACCGGGCGAATGCGCAAGTCGAAACGCCCGGCGTCCACCTCGGCGACCGCCCGGTCATAAGCCTCGCGGTCCATCGGCTTGAACTGCACGATATCGCCAGGGCGGAAGAACACCATGTGCTCCTTGAGGTACGCCAACTGCTGCGCCGGGTCGTAGATCGGCGCCGGGGTAACGCCGAACATCTGATAACCGCCCGCGCCACGCACTGAGTAGATACAGCCAAAGCAGCCGCCATGGCCCAGGGTCAATTTCGGCGTGTCGGTGCGTGGCCGCAGGTACTTGGGTACCTGCAATTGCCGCTCGCGTTCGACCATCTGGAACATGAACGGCAAGCCCGCGACAAAGCCGACCATCGACACAAACCACGGCGCCCCACTGTGGGCGGCGATGAACGCGTCCACGTCGGCCAGGCCATTGATGCGTGCCGCGTATTCCAGGTCTGTGCCGCTGGGGTCTTGGTGGCGGTCACGAAAACGCATCAGGGTTTCGTGGGTCCAGGGGTCGTTATAGAGCACCGGGATTTCGATGATGCGCGTGCGCAAGGTGCGCTCGGTCACCGCCTGGGCTTCGGCGCTTTGCACAGCGTCGAGCAACGTGTGGGGGGTAATGCGGTCAGGGTCGAAGCGAATCTGGAACGATGCGTTGGCCAGGCAGACATCCAGTACGCCTTCCAGCGCCAGGCGCTCCACGGCGCGGGTCACCGCCATGCCCTTGAAAAAAGCCTCCAGGGACATGCTGTCGCTGACCTCGGCAAACAGGTGTTCATCACCGCCGAAGCTGTAGCGGATGGGGGACGTTTCAGCCATGTCTGTTCCTCTTGGAATCATTGTAGAAAGGCAGGCAAAAAAGTAAGGGTTGGATCTTATTGGGGTGTTCTGACGTCGATACCCGCCTGGTCCAAGGCTTCACGGGTGGCCTCCACCAGCTCCAGGGCACCGGGCGTGTCACTGTGCAGGCAGATGGAATCGAATTCGATCGCCAGGTCTTCGCCTTCGACGGTACGTACCAGGCCGGTTTGGCAGGCACGCAAGACCCGCGCTGCGACCGTGGCTGGGTCGAGCGCCCGCACCTGGCGGGTAAACACGATGGAGCCACTCAGGTCGTACTCACGGTCGGCATAGAACTCGCGCACCACCGGCTGCCCCAGTTCCTTGGCAATGCGCCAGATCACCGAGTTGGGCATGCAGTACAGCAACAGCGTGGGCTCGATGATTTGCAGGTTTTGCACCAACAGTCGGGCGGCCTCTTCATCGCGGGCCAGGTGCATATAGAGCGCGCCGTGGGGCTTGATGTGTTGCAGGGTCACGCCTTGGGCGCGGGCCATTTCGCGCAGGGCACCGAGCTGATAGAGCATGTCGTCCACCAGTTCCTGGGCCGGTGCGTTGATATGCCGGCGACCGAAACCCACCAGGTCACGAAAGCCTGGGTGCGCGCCGATGGCCACACCCAGTTGCTTGGCGCGCTCGACGGTGCGGCGCATGGTGCCAGGGTCGCCGGCGTGAAAGCCGGTGGCGATATTGGCCGAGCTGATAGAGGCCATCAGTTCTGCGTCGACGCCGTCGCCGATGGTCCAGGGGCCAAAGCCTTCGCCCATGTCTGAATTGAAATCCACTGCCTGCATCGAGGTCGCTCCGCCAAAGGTGATGCCCGCAAAGTAGGCCGGGGCTTGACCCCTTGGGAAGATCTATTATCAGATGGCCCATCTTCTGAAAATCAGATATCGCTCATGTCCCTCACCTTGCGCCAGATTCGCTACTTCGTCGCCACTGCCGAGATCGGCCAGATATCCCAGGCGGCGATTCACTTGAATATTTCCCAATCGGCGGTGACCACGGCGATCAAGGAGCTGGAAGCCATGCTCGGCGTGCAGTTGTTCGTGCGCTCGGCCCAGGGCATGAACCTCACCGACGCCGGCCGGCATTTTCTCAACCGTGCCTATGTGATTGTGCGCAGCGTGGAGGACGCCCTCAACAGCCCGTTGCCGGACTACCGCGCCAGCGGCGTGCTGCGGGTGGCGGCCAGTTACACCGTGCTGGGTTATTTCCTGCCGCACCATTTACAGCGCATGGAGCATTGGCATCCGGACGTAACCATCGAGGTGTTCGAACAGGAGCGCCAGGCCATCGAACAGGGCCTGCTCGACGGCCAGTTCGACATGGCCGTGGTGCTGACCGCCAACCTTACCCACGCGGATATCGTCTCGGAAATTCTGTTCAACTCCGAGCGCCGCTTGTGGCTGCCCAGCCATCACCCGTTGTGCGAACGCGGTGCCGTGAGCCTGGCCGACGTGGCACAAGAACCCTACATCCTGCTCACCGTCGATGAAGCCGAACACAGCGCCATGCGCTACTGGGAACAGGCCGGGCAAACCCCCAAGGTACGGCTGCGCACCAGCTCGGTGGAGGCGGTGCGCAGCATGGTCGCCAACGGCAGCGGCGTGGCGATCCTGTCAGACCTGGTGCACCGGCCCTGGTCCCTGGAAGGCAAACGCATCGAAACCCTGACCGTGACCGACCCGGTCACGCCCATGAGCGTCGGCCTGGCCTGGCACCGCGAACGCGCCTTTACCCCGGCGATGCAAGCGTTCCGGGATTATTTCCACGACGCGTTCCTGGCGCCCCAGCAGTTGTCGGCACGCCGCTAAAGATGGGCTTGCAGGGTGGCGGCCAACCAGTCCATGAACACCCGCACCCGCAAGGGCAAATGCCGCTGGCCGGCATACAACAGCGACACATCCAGGGGCGGTGCCTGGTAATCGGGCAGCACCGCCACCAACTCACCGCTGGCCAACAAGTCGCGTATCCCAAGCTGGGGCACCTGGGTGATGCCAAACCCGCCCAGGCATGCCGAGTGATAGGCATCTGTGCTGTTGACCGTCACCCGGCCGGCCATCGGTAACCGCTGCACCTTGTTACCCACCAAGTACTCAAAGCCTGCCGAGCGTGCGCCCAGTGGCCGCACGTAATGCACCAGTTGGTGATTGGCCAGGTCCGCCAAGGTCTCGGGCACACCATAACGTTGTAGATACGCCGCGCTCGCGCAGTTGACCATCGGCATGCTGCACATCCGTCGCGCTACCACGGGTTGATCGGGCTGGGCGCCGACACGCACCACGCAGTCGAAGCCTTCGGCGATCAGGTCTACCTGACGGTCCGAACAGCTGATTTCCATGTCGATCAGCGGGTGGCGCGCCATGAAGGCGGGCAAGTTCGGCAAGATCACGCTGCGTGCCATGACGTTGGGCATGTCCACCCGAATGCGCCCGGCCAGTTGGGTCTCATCCTGGCGAAACAGGCCCTCGAGCTCTTCCATATGCGCCAGCAGGTCCTTGCTGCGTTCATACAACACACGGCCATCCTGGGTCGCCTGCACCTTGCGCGTGGTGCGTTGCAACAGTCGCGCACCGAGCAGCTCTTCCAGGGCCTGCACATGCTCGGACACGGTGGAGCGCGGCAGGCCGAGGCTTTCACCGGCCTGGGTGAAACTCGACAATTCGGTCACCCGTACGAAGGTGCGCAGCAGCTCTAGCTTGTTCATGGATTGTTCGCCTTATCCGGCCAGTGATTCCGCAATAGCACTGTTTATCACGTTATAGGCGGACAAATACACTCACTCCCACTGACCCCCACTGAGGACTGCACCATGACCCGTAAAATCGCACTCATCACCGGCGCCAGCCGTGGCCTGGGCAAAAGCGCCGCGCTGCACCTGGCTGCGCAAGGTATCGACATCATCGGCACTTACCACAGCGCAGCGGCCGAAGCCCAAGCCGTGGTTGCCCAGGTAGAGGCCTTGGGCGGTCGCGCTGCCATGCTGCAACTGGACGTCAGCCAGAGCGCAACCTTCGATGCATTCGTTGGCCAGATCGGCACCCTGCTCAAGGATGTGTTCGCCCAGGATCATTTCAACTTCCTGATCAACAACGCCGGGGTTGGCACCTATGCAAGCTTCGCCGAAACCACCGAAGCCCAGTTCGACCAGTTGGTGGCGATCCATGTGAAGGCACCGTTTTTCCTCACGCAAAAACTGCTGCCGCTGATCAGCGATGGCGGGCGCATTATCAATATCTCCAGCGGCCTGGCGCGCTTCAGCCTGCCGGGTTATGCCGCCTACGCGTCCATGAAAGGCGCGGTGGAAGTCTTGTCGCGCTACCAGGCTAAAGAGCTGGGCCCACGGGGTATTACCGTGAACACCCTGGCACCGGGCGCGATTGCCACTGACTTCGGCGGCGGCGCGGTACGCGATAACACCGATGTGAATGCGATGGTTGCCAATAACACCGCCCTGGGCCGCGCTGGCTTGCCGGACGACATTGGCGGGGCGATTTCGATCTTGCTGGCCGATGGCAGTCATTGGATCACCGGCCAGCGGATCGAGGCGTCGGGCGGGATGTTCCTCTAAACGGCTGCCCCCTCTGTAGGAGCGAGCTTGCTCGCGAAAAACTCAAGAACGCCGCGTGGTTCCAGGGGCCCCGCGTTATCGTTAGCGATCTTCGCGAGCAAGCTCGCTCCTACCGTTGACAGGGGTTTTACCGGCGAATTTCTCGCGCAATACGTCATAACCCCAGTGGTACACGTAGGTGTACGGCAGGAAGAACAGCAACACGCCAATGTCGAGGATGAAGGCTTCCAGCAGGCTGATCTTCATCAAGGCGGCAATCAACGGCACTGCCAAGAGAATCAGGCCGCCTTCAAATAGCAGCGCGTGCAGCACACGGGTCCAACCACCGTTGGCCAGTTGCAGGCGGGCTTTAAGGCGGTCGAACAGGCTGTTGAATATCACGTTCCAGCTCAGTGCCAACAGGCTGATGCCCAAGGTCACTGCGCCCATCTCCAGAGCCGGCCGGCCGGTGATCCACACCAACAGCGGCGTGCAAATCAATAAGGCCAGCCCCTCGAAACCAAGGGCTTGGAACACGCGTTCAATAAGGGATTTGGTAGGGTTCATGACCCGGCTCCGTGTGTGACGATGGTTGCCATGATCAGGCTTTGTCTCGATACTTCATAACCAATAACCATCGATCAAGGCGATAGTCATGGCCTCCCATGAAGTGCTTCAGGCGTTTGTCCAGGCTGCCACCCAAGGCTCGTTTTCCGCGGCGGCGCGCAAGCTGGGCAAAAGCCAGTCCACCGTGAGCGCGGCAGTGGCCAGCCTTGAGATTGACCTGAACGTGGTGCTGTTTGACCGCAGCAGCCGCAAGCCGACCCTCACGCCGGCGGGGCAAGTGTTGCTGCAACGGGCAGAACAGGTGCTGGAAGCCAGTAGCCGCCTGGAGCTGGCAGCCAGTCAGTTATCGCAAGGCCTGGAGCCGAAGTTGAGTATCGCCATGTCCGATACTTATCAATCCGATCGATTCGAGGTCGCCCTCACGGCCTTCGAGCAACGCTACCCGGACCTTGAGCTGGAATGCCTGATCGCGGAATGCGAAGACTTGATCGCGCTGGTGCAAAGTGGCCGGGCGCAGATCGCGTTTATCGAGAAACAAGAAGCCTACCCACCGGACCTTTCCTTCTCCACCGTGGAGGAGCGCACGGAGATCGCGCTGTTCGCCTCGCCTGGACACCCATTGGCGACTCTGGACAAGGTTCACCCGCACACCTTGCAACAACACCGGGAGTTGCGTTTGGCGAGCATCATCAGCCCCAATGAAAACCGCGGCACGCAGCGAGTATGGTCGGCGCCGAGTTACCTGATGCTGATGGAAATGGCACAGCTGGGGTTTGGCTGGGCACCGATTCCACGCTGGCTGGTGGAGCGTTTTGGCGGCAACCAGTTGGTTGAACTCAAGGTGCGCAGTTGGCCGCGTTCGGTGGCGGTGGATGCCCTGTGGTCTCGGCACCAGCCGCCGGGGCCTGCGGGGAGCTGGTTGTTGGGCAAGATGCTGGAATGAGCCTGTAGGAGCGAGCTTGCTCGCGAAGAACGTCAACGATAACGCGTGCTTCCTGAAGAAACGCGGCGTCTGTGAGTTTTTCGCGAGCAAGCTCGCTCCTACATTTGGATCCTCACTGTCTGGGGGAATTGAGTTCGGCGAGGCGTCGCGTGATGAAGCGTTTTTCTGGCGCCTGTTGGGTCAGGGACAAGGCTTTTTCGTACGCGCTGCGGGCTTCATCAAACCGCCCCAACTGCCGGCAAAACTCCCCACGCGCCGAATGCGCCAAGTGGTAGTCCTGCAACTCACCGCGCTGCAAAAGGTTGTCTACCAGCGCCAACCCCGCCAACGGCCCCTGCTCCATCGCCACCGCTACCGCACGGTTCAACTCGATCACCGGCGACGGCACAGCCCTGAGCAATACATCGTAGAGCCCGACAATCTGCCGCCAATCGGTTTGCACCGCGCTGGGTGCCTCGGCGTGCACGGCGGCAATCGCAGCCTGCAAGCAATACGGCCCGAAGCGTGGGGTAATCAGCGCCTGCTCCACCAATGCGCAGCCTTCAGCGATCAAGGCCCTGTCCCAAAGCGTACGATCCTGAGCGTCCAGCAGCACCAGTTCGCCGCTGGCAGAAGTGCGGGCAGGCCGACGCGACTCGTGCAGCAACATTAACGCCAGCAAGCCCATGACTTCCGGCTCGGGCAGCAACTCCAGCAGCAAACGCCCCAGGCGAATGGCCTCCAAGGTCAGGTCCTCGCGGGTGAGGTCGGCACCCGCTGAGGCCGAATAGCCCTCGTTGAACACCAGGTAAATGACCCGCAAAACACTGTCCAATCGTTCGGGCAATTCGGCGCGGGACGGCACTTGATAGGGAATTTTCGCCTCACGGATCTTGCCCTTGGCGCGCACGATGCGTTGGGCAATGGTGGTGGGCGTGGCAAGAAAAGCGTGAGCGATGGCCTCGGTGCTCAGGTCGCAGATCTCGCGCAAGGTCAGCGCAACCTGGGCGTCGGCTGCCAACGCTGGGTGGCAGCAAGTGAACATCAGGCGCAGGCGGTCGTCTTCCACGTCTTCATCACTCCACGGCGCGGCCTCCAACGCCTCGGCCTGCTCCTCCAATAACGGGGTAAACCGCGACTGCCGACGCAGGCGGTCGATGGCTTTGAAGCGGCCGGTGGACACCAGCCACGCCCGTGGATTATCCGGCACGCCATCCTCGGGCCAGCGCTGCAGGGCGACGAAAAACGCTTCGTGCAGCGCCTCCTCGGCCAGGTCGAAATCCCCCAGCACACGAATCAACGTCGCAAGCACGCGGCGTGATTCGCGGCGGTAAATAGCGTCGATCTGCGCGGTCAATCGACCACGTCCTCGGTCACCAACTTCACCAGGCGGTCCAGGCTCTGGCCCCAGCCGTCATGAAAGCCCATGGCTTCGTGGGCCTGCTTGTCCTCGGCACTCCAGTGCATGGCGCGCGCGGTGTAGAGCGTCTTGCCGCCGACATCTTCAAAGGTGACTTCGGCGCTCATGAACGGCTTGCCCGAAGGCACCCAGCCCGGCATGAACGCGTCGGTAAATACCAGGCGGTTGGGCGCGTCGATTTCCAGGAAAACGCCCTGGGTCGGGTACTCGCTGCCATCGGGCGCACGCATCAAGGTGCGGAACAAGCCGCCGACCCACAGGTTCATCTCGCATTCAGGGGTGGTCATGCCGTGGGGGCCCCACCATTGTTGCAGCAGGGTTGGCTCGGTCCAGGCGCGAAACACCCGGCGGCGCGGCGCATCGATCAAGCGGCTGATGGACAGTTCAAATTGGGCGGGTTGAGTGTTCACGGGGAAACCTCCTCAAGTCTTTTGATTATTGTGTTGAGAGATTCAGTTGGCGCACGGGGCGCACTTCCACACTGCCGACCCGGGCCGCCGGAATGCCGCCAGCCACCTGGAGCGCTTCATTGAGGTCCTTGGCGTCGATCAGGTAGAACCCGGCGAGCTGCTCCTTGGTTTCGGCAAACGGCCCGTCGGTGATCGACAGCTTGCCGTTGCGCATTCGCACGGTGGTGGCGGTGGTCACCGACTCCAGGGGTTCGGCGGCGAGCATGCGCCCGCTGGCCTGGATGGCCTCTGCGTAGGCCAGGCACTCCGAGTCGTGGGGGCTGTCGGGCGAGGTGTGCAACACCTGTTCGTCGCTGTAGATCAGGCACAGGTATTTCATGGCGTTCTCCGTTTTCGGACTACTGACTATAGTTCGCGGTGCTCAAGGTTTCAGGTCGAACAACGCCGTGCCGCTTTGCATATCAAACGGCGCCGACCAGTGCTCGTGCACCACCTTCCATTGGCCATCGATACGCTGGTAGCCGGCGGTCACGCGCATCCAGCAGGCCTTCACCTCGCCATCCGGCCCGGCGCCGCCACAGTGGGCCAGCCAGTGAGCGAAGGCGCTGTCTGGCGCTTGGACGATATGCAGTTCATGAAATTCGAAGATACCGGGGCCGGGGCAGTGTTTCATACAGTCTTCCCAGTGCGTCCGGTAGGCCGCCTTGCCCTTGAATTGCAGAGCGGTTACGGCGTCGAACGAGACGATATCGTCGGCGTAAAAGCTGACAATCTTGTCGATATCGCGACTGACGACGGCGTGTTTCCATTGTTCGATCAGGCTTTTGATTGCAGTGCTCATGGCGATGACTCCTTGGGGTGGAAAATCACGGAAGACACCCTTAGTCGAATGGCCCCGAGGGAAATCGACATCCCCCTGAAAAATAATTTCCCGTGGCTCAAACCCGATAAACTGCCACTTCCCTTGCAGCCGTTCGGATAGCCCCATGCAAACCCGCCTCGTTGCCTACGAGGCGCTGAACGCTGTGCAACAACAGCAAGTCGGCGCCATCGAAGTTCACCCTGAACAACTGCCGTTTTGCGGTGATATGTATTGCGCCCTCAATACCCTGCTCGCCAACCCGAGCCCTGGGGTCAAGGGCTTTGCGCTGCTGGCCGACGACCTTCCCGTGGCGTTCCTGCTGCTCAAGCGCCCACCGTGCCTGCCTCATTGGGCGGATGAACACAGCGCCACACTCCACGCGCTACAGGTAGACCGGCATCAGCAGGGGCGTGGATACGGCAAGGTGTGTTTGCAGGCGTTGCCCGCCGTGGCGCGCGAGGCGTGGCCGCAGATCAAGGGGTTGGAGTTGTCGGTGGATGCCCACAACCTGGCGGCAATGGGGTTGTATCTGGGGGCGGGATGGGTGGATCGCGGTGAGGCGTACAAGGGCCGGGTGGGATTTGAACGACGACTGAGTTGGACGTTTGGTCAGGAAACACTTGACGCACCCAAAATGTCACGTATACATGACTTATGAACATCAATGTAATGTATATGTGACATGGACACTTCAATGATCACTCAGCGCTTGGGCAATCAGATCCGGGCGATGCGCATCAATCGTGGCTACAAACAAGCGGACCTCGCGGCGCTGGCGGGCATCACTCGTCAGAAACTCATCGAGATCGAAAAAGGCAGCCTCTCGGTTGCCATGAATGCCTATGCACGCGTCATCGCAGCCCTGGGCAGTGAGGTCAAATTGGTGCCCGTCACGATGCCCACACTGGATGAGCTGGAGGACTTGTTTGATGAATAGGCATAGCCTGCGTGTGCATACCCCTCAAGGAGAGAGCGGTAGCGTCTTGAGGAGCACCGACAACTACCTGTTTCGCTACAGCGACCACGCACTCGCAAGCAGCGCACTCTGCCTGGCGATGCCAGTGCGGGCAGAAGAGTATGCCCGTCGCGAACTTCACCCCATCTTTCAAATGAACCTGCCAGAAGGCTACGTGCTTGAGCAATTGCGCAACCGCCTTGCCAAGACGGTAAAAGTCGACCCGATGCTGCTACTGGCGTTATCGGGTAGCAGTGCACCTATCGGGCGAGTATTTGTGTCTTCGGATCAAGTCAATGAATTGGTCCAACGCAACAGCCCTCAGGCCACAGGGGAGAACCTTAACGAAATTCTCGCCTGGGATGGTGCAGAAGACCTGTTCGCCAACCTCGTAGACCGCTATATCTTGCGAGCCGGCATTTCCGGCGTGCAGCCTAAAGTGCTGGTGCCCGAAAAAGCTCAAACACCCGAGCAGAAATTCACGTCGAAGACCGATGACCTGATTATCAAGAGCGGCCGTGAAGAGTTTCCGGGGTTGGCTATCAATGAATACCTGTGCATGTCCATTGCCCAGGAGGCGGGCCTGCCCGTACCACCGTTTTACCTGTCGCAAAACCATAAGCTATTCATCATGCGCCGCTTTGACCGGGACGAGCAGCTCAACCCGCTGGGCTTCGAAGACATGACCACGCTGATGGGCCTGTCCGCCGAACAGAAATACGCTAAAAGCTACACCGCCATCGCCAAGGCGGTAAGGATGTTTTGTTCACCGCAAAACCAGCGCAGTTCGTTGGACCAATTGTTCGACAGTGTGGCGCTGAGCTGCATCGTGGGTAACGGCGATGCTCATCTTAAAAACTTTGGTGTGCTCTACAGTGACCCGGTGAAGCTCGATGCGTGTTTGGCACCGGCTTACGACATCGTAAACACCACCTGCTATATCCCCGAGGACACGCTTGCGTTGGACCTCGGCGGCAATAAATCATTGTTTGCTTCACGCCTGGGCATTCTCGAATTTGCCCGAACCTGCGAAATCGAAAACCCCAAGAGGCGCATTCAGGCGCTGCTTCAAGCCCTTGAAACCGTGCTCAAGCGCGAAGACGATTACTGCCGGTTAGCACCTGATGTCGCGAAAGCCATTCGGCAATCCGCACAGAGCTATCTTCAGAGTTTCGGCGGCTGAAAAATCCTTCTTCCAAAAAAGGCCGAAGAACATAAACGCTCTTCGGCCGATAGCTCAGCCCCGCTCCCCGATCGGCAACCAGATTTCCACCGTCCCCGTGCCCTTCCTGGCATCGAAATCCGCGCTATAGCGCTCGAAATCCGCGCCCATGACCTTGTAGCCCGAGTGCGGCAGCCATTCGAACATGATGCGCTCGTAGGTTTGCTCCAGCGCCTGCACCGGCCCGTAGTGGGGGAACACGGCATAGTTGAGTGGCGGGATTTCGATCACCTCGAAATTGCTCGGCACGTCCTTCTTGGCCGGGACTTCAACACCTGCCAGGTAATCGAATTCGCCGTGATGCGGGTTATGGCACACCCCGTAGGTCACACCGCCAACGCGCTTCTTGATGTCCTTGATGCAGGTATCGAACAACTCCCACAGCCGTGGGATATCGCCCACGGTGGCCTTCGAATATCGCCCTTGTACCCCGGCGATCACCAGGGCCTTGCCGGCTTCCAGGCGTGGCTCCAACGGTTGTTTTGTCTGCTGATCCATACGAACAGTCTCCTTCTTATAAGGGAACAAACCCGCATCGAGTATAGGGGCATATCCGCGTTGTACTCCATGTAGAAAAATTTCCTACGCATCTGGACAACTGGCCATCATCGCCCGTATTGTCTGCCCCGCAGGCCACCGCAGTGGCCGACGTCGCTCGGACGGTTCCGGGCGCTTACGTACCTCGAGGCAACAATGGCAGACCAAGGTTCGCCGCGCCGCTTTGCGCGCATAGATCGACTCCCCCCGTATGTTTTCAATATCACTGCCGAGCTGAAGATGGCTGCGCGTCGGCGCGGCGAAGACATCATCGACTTGAGCATGGGTAATCCTGACGGCGCCACGCCACCTCATATCGTGGAGAAAATGGTCACCGTCGCCCAGCGTGAAGACACCCACGGCTACTCCACCTCCAAAGGCATTCCGCGCCTGCGCCGGGCGATTTCGCGCTGGTACAAGGACCGTTACGCGGTGGATATCGACCCGGAGTCCGAAGCCATCGTGACCATCGGTTCCAAGGAAGGCCTGGCGCACTTGATGCTGGCCACCCTGGACCAGGGCGATACCGTGCTGGTGCCCAACCCCAGCTACCCGATTCATATCTACGGCGCAGTGATTGCCGGCGCCCAGGTGCGTTCGGTGCCGCTGATACCGGGCGTGGATTTCTTCGCTGAGCTGGAGCGCGCGATTCGTGGCTCGATCCCCAAGCCGAAGATGATGATCCTCGGCTTCCCGTCCAACCCCACCGCGCAGTGCGTGGAGCTGGATTTCTTCGAACGGGTGATCGCCCTGGCCAAGCAGTACGACGTGCTGGTGGTGCACGACCTGGCCTACGCCGACATCGTCTACGACGGCTGGAAAGCCCCCTCGATCATGCAAGTGCCCGGCGCCAAGGACATTGCGGTGGAGTTTTTCACCCTGTCCAAGAGCTACAACATGGCCGGCTGGCGCATCGGCTTCATGGTCGGCAACCCTGAACTGGTCAACGCCCTGGCACGCATCAAGAGCTACCACGACTACGGCACCTTCACCCCGCTGCAAGTGGCGGCGATTGCGGCGCTGGAAGGCGACCAACAGTGCGTGAAGGACATCGCCGAGCAGTACCGCCAGCGTCGCAATGTGCTGGTCAAGGGCCTGCATGAGCTGGGCTGGATGGTGGAGAATCCGAAAGCGTCAATGTACGTCTGGGCCAAGATTCCCGAGCAGTATGCCGCCATGGGCTCGCTGGAGTTTGCCAAGAAACTGCTGCTGGAAGCGAAGGTGTGTGTGTCGCCGGGGATCGGCTTTGGTGAGTATGGTGATGATCATGTGCGCTTTGCGCTGATCGAGAACCAGGACCGGATTCGCCAGGCCGTGCGTGGGATTCGCGGGATGTTCAGGGCGGATGGGTTGGTGACCAAAGCCTGACCTGATCCACCTGAAGAAATGCGGTCAAACATGTGGGAGCGGGCTTGCTCGCGAATGCGGAGTGTCAGTCAATGTATTTGGCGACTGATCCACCGCATTCGCGAGCAAGCCCGCTCCCACATTTGGATTGGGTTTTCACCTCTGTTTTGTCAGACCACCAACGACAGCAACATGATGAAGATCAGCGCAACGATCGACAGAATGGTCTCCATCGCCGTCCAGGTCTTGAACGTCTCGGCCACGGTCATGTTGAAATACTGCTTGACCAGCCAGAACCCCGCATCGTTGACGTGAGACAGGATCAACGAACCCGCGCCCGTCGCCAGTACCAGCAACTCGCGGTTAACCCCTGGGATCATCCCCACCACCGGCACCACAATGCCCGCGCCGGTAATGGTCGCAACCGTCGCTGAACCGGTGGCAATCCGAATCACCGCCGCCACCAGCCACGCCAGCAGGATCGGGTTGATCTGCGCGTTCACCGCCATATGGCCGATCACGTCGCCCACGCCGCTGGTCACCAGCATCTGCTTGAAGCCACCACCGGCGCCGATAATCAGAATGATCGCAGCAGTCGGCGCAAGGCTGGCGTCAAGCAACTTGAGGATCTGCTTGGAATGGATGCCCTGGCGATGGCCAAAGGTGTACAGCGACAGCAGCAAGGCCAGCAGCAGTGCGGTGATCGGGTGGCCGATCATGTCCATCCAGTTGCGTACCACGTTGCCTTCGGCGAACGCGATGTCGGCAAAGGTTTTGAGCAGCATCAGGAACACCGGCAGCAGCACGGTGACCAGGGTAATGCCGAAGCTTGGCAGCGACTTGTTATCGGTCTCGCGGGCCAGTTGGTCCACCAGTTCCTGGGACGGGTTGCCCGGGATGTACTTGGCGATGAACGTACCGAAGATCGGGCCGGCGATGATGGCGGTCGGCAGTGCAACGATCAGGCCGTACAGGATGGTCTTGCCGATATCGGCGCCGAACACGCCGATGGCCAGCAGCGGGCCTGGATGCGGTGGCACCAGGCCATGCACTGCCGACAGACCGGCCAGCAGCGGGATGCCGATCTTGATCAGCGACACGCCGGTACGGCGGGCGACGATAAACACCAGCGGGATCAGCAACACAAAGCCGATCTCGAAGAACAACGGGATGCCCACCAGGAACGCGGCGAACATCATGGCCCACTGGACCTTTTCCTTGCCGAAGGCGCGGATCAGGGTCTGGGCGATCTGATCGGCACCGCCGGACTCGGCCATCATCTTGCCGAGCATCGTGCCCAGCGCGAGGATGATGCCGACAAAGCCGAGCACCCCGCCGAAACCGTCCTGGAACGCCTTGATGATCTTGTCCACGGGCATGCCCGAGGTCAGGCCGAGGAAACCGGCCGCGATGATCAGTGCAATGAACGGGTGCACCTTGAACTTGGTGATCAGAACGATCAACCCGATGATAGTGACTACTGCATCTAGCAGCAGGTAAGACTCGTGGGACATGCCAAACATGGGGGGTCTCTCCTGTTTGTTGTTGTTATTAAAGCGGGTGTTGAACTTCCTGCCGGGGATAGCGCTATCTTTCCGGCAAAAAATTAATGAGTAGGTTCAAAGCCGTGCTTGCGCCACCAGGTATTGGTCTGCGCGGCCAGCGCCTCGACGCTGTCTTCACTGGCGTTGAGGGCCAGGGTCAGCGGCTCGCCCTTGGGCGATTCAAGGGTGGCGAACTGGCTGTCGATCAGGCTTGCCGGCATGAAATGGCCGGGGCGGTGAGACACGCGGTCGGCGGCGACTTCGCGGGTCAGCTCCAGGAAGACAAAACCCAGGCCCGGCGCGGCTTCGCGCAGGTGGTCACGGTATTTTTTCTTGAGGGCCGAACAGGTCAGTACAGGATGCTCGCCGGCTTTCAACGCGCGGCGCAGTTCATCGCACAGGATGTCGAGCCAGCCGGCGCGGTCGTCGTCGTTGAGGGGGTGGCCGGCGCTCATCTTTTCGATGTTCGCGGCAGGGTGAAAGCTATCGCCTTCAATGGCAGTGGCGCCATTAAGGGCGCACAGGGCTTGGCTGACGCTGGACTTGCCACAGCCGGAAACACCCATGATGACCAGGGCGGTAACAGGTTGACTCATGAAACACCTCAGGACGCAGATAGCGCTACCTTTGCATAGCGTAAGGCTAGTGCAAAAACAGGCTTTTCCCGCGCCGACTTGTCATTTTTATGGAGTGACGCGTGCATCCGTTCCAACAGACTGACTTCAAGAGCTGGACAGGATCAGGCAACCCTTTATCCAATAATTTGCAGCCCCTTGGAGACAGCGCTACCTTAGTGCCTCGATTTTTGTTTGGCAAGCCGCCTGATGACCTCCAAGAACGATAAAAATACCCGCACGACGGGTCGCCCTACCCTCAATGAAGTTGCGCGCCTGGCTGGCGTCAGCCCGATCACCGCCTCCCGCGCCCTGCGCGGTATCAGCACTGTGGCCACCGAACTGGTGGAAAAAGTGCAACAGGCCGCCGCCGAACTGAGCTACGTGGTCAACCCCGCCGCCCGCGCCCTGGCCTCGGCGCAGAGCCACTCCGTGGTGGTGCTGGTGCCGTCATTGTCCAACCTGCTGTTTATCGAAACCCTGGAAGCTATCCATCAAGTACTGCGGCCCAAGGGCTTTGAAGTACTGATCGGCAACTCCCATTACTCGCGCGATGAAGAAGAAGACCTGCTGCGCAACTACATGGCCTACCAGCCACGGGGTTTGTTGCTGACCGGTTTTGACCGCACCGAAAGCGCGCGACGAATGGTCGAGGCCAGCAATGTGCCCTGTGTGTACATGATGGATCTGGACCCCAATGCCGGGGTGAACTGTGTGGGCTTCTCACAACTGGCCGCCGGCGAGACCGCGGCGGCGCACTTGCTGTCTCGGGGGCGCAAGCGCCTGGCCTATATCGGCGCACAACTGGACCAACGTACCTTGCTGCGTGGCGAAGGCTTTCGTCGCGCCTTGCAGCAAGCAGGCATGTACGACCCGGCACTGGAATTGCTGACGCCACGCCCGTCTTCCGTGGGCCTGGGTGGCGAACTGTTTTTGCAACTGCTGGCCGCCCACCCGGATGTGGACGCGATCTTCTTCGGCAACGACGACCTGGCCCAGGGCGCCCTGCTCGAAGCCCTGCGCCACGGCATCAAGGTGCCGGAACGTGTAGCGGTGCTGGGCTTCAACGACCTCCCCGCCTCGTCATTCATGGTGCCGCGCCTGAGCAGCATCAGCACCCCACGGGAAGCCATCGGGCGCCGGGCGGCAGAGCATTTGCTGACGATCATGGCAGGCAACAAGGTGGCCAAGCCAGTGGTGGACATGGGGTTTGAGTTGCAAGTGCGCGAGAGCACCTGAGCGCCTCGTTTTAATCAGACGCAGGGAGCCGGTAACCACTGCCCTGCGCACCTTCGTGCAACGCTGCCTGGACACGCTCATAGAGCGCGTTGGCCTCCTCTGAACTGATGGAGCGCGAGCAATCGCGCAACACGATGCGAAGCAGGATGTTTTCCTGCCCAGGCAATAACCCCAGGCGAGCAATTGCTTGCGCCGGCAACTCATCTCGAGACCAGCGCCCCTTGATCTGCATCTCTTCCACCCACACAGCATCCTCCCCGGCTGCGAGCAGCATCTTTTCGGTGATGGTTTCTTCGCTTTGCCCTGGCGTGACCGCGAGGGAGATGTCCCGAGTGATACACGGCAGTCGAGAGATCGGTTGCCAGGGTTTCAAATCAAACATTTGGGCCCTGACACGGGGATGGGTATCACGCAGGAGCCGAATATCCGGAATGCCCTTGCGCAGCATGGTCAACCGGTCCAGCCCCATGCCCAATGCCAAACCACCGTGCTGCAGAGGATTGATGTTCAAGCGCTCAAGAAGTGATTGAGCAATACAACCACATTCCAGTACCTCAATCGGTTTCCCATCAAGCATCAGGTTCACCTCGATACC
Organism: Pseudomonas fluorescens; assembly: GCF_001902145.1. Lineage (GTDB taxonomy): Bacteria > Pseudomonadota > Gammaproteobacteria > Pseudomonadales > Pseudomonadaceae > Aquipseudomonas > Aquipseudomonas fluorescens_BV. The sequence continues at coordinate 251,496 of NZ_MRST01000020.1, read as the reverse complement.
CCCCTCGGTGTAATGGTGAGGGCTGTCCGAGAAAACCCAGGCCATACCGGGTACCGCAGCGTCCAGAACATCCCCAACCAAGCGCAGGAGGTGATTTTGGGTAGAAAGCTGCGGGTCACCTAATACCCAGATGTCCATCTGGTGGGGCTCAGCACAGTGCCAGCGGTCTCGGCTGTCACGTCTGAACGTCATGCCTGGCGCAGCCAACATCATAATTTGCCCAGGTTGGCGGACTGCGCTTGACTGCTGCAATGCGGCGGGAATCAAGCTGGTGGTTTGCGTACGGAGCAGGCTCAAGTTGTCGACCCAGCGCGTATGAGCGCTGCCCAATGTAATTTCATCCCCGTCATAACCAAGCAAGCCATAGTTATCTTGAGCCGTTACCACTCGCGGCCCCTCAAGGAGTTGAGGTTCAGGCCAGTGACGCCGAGTCAGCTCGCAAAGTATTTCATCGAGCAGTAGTCGGACCGCATGAGGTTCAGGCGTCACATCGGTGAGGTCCGTAAGTGTAAGTGCCTTATGTAGCTCGCTGGCAGTTATTACCTTTTTGAATAAACGCATGATCACCCCTCCACTATCCGCGCCATCCAACTGCGCAAACGAAAGTTAAAAACTACGCTTAAAAAACAAACAAGATCAACAACCCACCCTATAAAAACTACATTATCAGATCGAACTTACAGACAACGCCTACAGAAACCCTCACTCCTTATAAAAAATCTCCCCTTAAAAATAATCGATATAAAAAATACAAATCAACAGTTTCCTCTCCACCTATCTAGCGCTTTAATGATCTCGCCCTACCATCAGGGCATCCAATCAATTCCTACGGGAGGAAAAAATGAAAATTTCAGAAGCTGCTTCAGTAATTGAGCCATTCGAACCAAAGCTCAATCACATAACATCCGACGCTGAAGGATTTACTTGGCCACCACTCTCATGGCCTTAACTAGAGCACGAACGCGCCAAGGCCAATGCCTTGGCGCCCTCGCCCAGGAGGAGTGAACATGACGCGTTCCCAACCACAATTTTTGGACATAACCAGCTTTGAAGTATTCTCAGATTCCGAACCGTTCTTGAAACGCTGCGCTCAACAAAACTTCGTTACGCAAAACATTATGGCGGCTGAGTCACTGGCTCGAAACAGCATCGTGTTTTCGTTCACTGACAGCGCTGCAAAAAAAACGTTTGAACTGGCGAAACTTACTAGTCAAAAACGCTGCATCTTTTGCCCCGTACATGTATTTGAGGCATCCATAGATAACGCCCTTTATGGCTTAGAACGACTCAACAAAAGCAACATCGCACATGCCTTGACCGAACAGAGAAAAATGGTAGAGCTGGTTAACTGCAAGACCCCGCTAAAACTGTCTGGCCCCATGACGCACTCGAACGTAACCCTTTCAAACGATGCCGTTCCTTATGCTGTATTTGAAGAAGACTTGCAGGGTGATTTCGTTCATTCAGTTGCAGAGCTTTTCGAGGTTCATTTCGCCCATATGAAACCTCAAGCCCCATGTCCGTTTTATGTAGATGGCGATTTTTATGTTGCGGGAATTCTGACGGTGTGCAGGAAGACAGAGAATAGGGACCGGGCTTTTAAAAACTCACTTGATAGGTTGCTCGAAGAGGTTGCCTCCAAAAAAGCCTCACTCAAAATCAGTGGCAACACGGTCACGTCATTCAAAGTAGGTGACCGAGACTACATAGACCTCATTCAAAACGCGGCGGGGCCCAGGGCTGCGAAGCTCACTGAGTTCGCAATCGGCGTAAACCAGGCAATCGCCCCACTGATTGATTTCAAGGTCAACTCCCAAATGAACGAAGGCATCAGCGGAGTCCATGTGGCAGTTGGGGATGGAACAACGGGGTACCACATTGACTTCCTATGCCCGGGAGTCGCTGTTCATTCATCATAAAAATGAGTTGATGCCATTCCCCCCTCGGCAGAACTTATTTCCCACGGAGAGCCGTGAGAATGATCAGACGAACGTAGGATCATCGTAGGACGCAGCTTACATTGCGGTAAGCGCCTTGCTCCGCTGCCTACGCTTACGTCAGAATCCGCCGGCTTGTGCGCCTCGGTGGCGGTCTCTAAGGTTTGACGATCGCTGAATTTCTCGGTGATCGGGTTTAGTAGCCTGAGCTTCCTCACACAAGATGCATGAGCCTATCGATGTTTGATGGTGGCTGTGCGCAGGGCGCCTTCGGGTGCGCCGGGTTTGTGTGGGATACCGGTCTACTAACCTGCGTACAGCTGCCACCCTTCGTTTAGTAGCGATGAGGTATCAGCCCAAAACAGGTATTTCAACAATGCAAAGCATCCATCCCACGCATACGCTTTTCACCGTCATCCCTGATACTTCCCTCGAATCTTTACTGAGCAACAGCTACGAAACCGTCTGCTCCGTCAGTACCCTACTGCTCGACCTGTCCGATGACCTCACCGGCAAACACCGCGATGTAGCCCTGGCCATTCATCAATTGAGCGAGCTGAGCGTATTGCTGGTGGGCAAGGCCATGGACCAGCACGCACCACGCTGCTGAAGCAATACACGATCCCTGTGGGAGCTGGCTTGCCTGCGATAGCGCTGTGTCAGTCAATAAGGTGTTGCCTGATACGACGCTATCGCAGGCAAGCCAGCTCCCACATTTTCGACCGTGCCCGCTTCACACCCTCGCCGCCGTGCCCGGCCCCTGCTAGATTGGTCATTCTCCAAATGCCAGGGAAGCACCATGGGCCATTCACTGAAAATCTTGGGTCGTACCTCCTCCATCAACGTGCGCAAAGTGCTGTGGACCTGCCAGGAACTGGGCATCGACTACGTGCGCGAAGACTGGGGCATCGGTTTCAAGCCTACCCAATCCCCCGATTTCCTCGCCTTGAACCCCAACGCCCAGGTGCCAGTGCTGATCGACGACCATGGCGTGCTGTGGGAGTCCAATACCATCTGTCGCTACCTGGTCGGCCTTTATCAGCGCCATGACCTTCTACCCATCGAGCCGGCACCACGTGCCCGCGTCGAGCAATGGATAGACTGGCAAGCCGTCGAACTCAACCGCGCCTGGGGCGACGCGTTCACCGCGCTGGTACGCAATAATCCGGACGGCCTGGATGCGACGCAGATCGCCGTCGCAGTAAAGGTCTGGAACGATAAAATGGGCATTCTGGAACAGCAGCTGATTAAGACAGGCGCCTATGTGACCGGCGATGATTTCACGCTCGCCGATATCCTTATCGGACTCTCGGTGCATCGTTGGCAGGTGACACCCATGAAGCGGCCGCTCTACCCCGCCATAGCGGCGTATTACCAACGGCTCGGCCAGCACGCCGGTTTCAAGGCCTTCGCTCTCGACGGGCATAATTAGAAAGCAGTTATGCGCTTCAAGCTTGAAGCTAAAACTCGCCGCGAACTGAAGGTGTTCATGTCCACACTTACCGCCTCCGCCATCGACCCCACCCGCGCCGCCCACATCAGCGCACGCATCGACCGCTTGCCCGCCGTCGCCACTGTTTGGCGCCTGGTGGCGTTGCTCTCCATCGGCGGTTTTTTCGAGCTGTATGACCTGTTCCAGACCGCCTATATCAGCCCTGGCCTGATCAGCGACGGGATTTTTCATACCGGCAGCGAAGGCGTGTTTGGCTTCTCGGACCAGGCCGCTTTCGCCTCGGCCACGTTCCTGGGCCTGTTCCTCGGCGCCAGCCTGCTCAGCCCCATCGCTGACCGCTTCGGACGACGCGCGATTTTTACCTTTGCGCTGGTCTGGTACACAGTGGCCACGGTGTTGATGGGCATTCAAACCTCGGCCGTGGGCATCATCTGCATGCGCTTTCTGGTGGGCATTGGCCTTGGCATCGAACTGGTGACCATCGACGCCTACCTCTCGGAACTGGTGCCCAAGCGCATGCGCAGTTCGGCGTTTGCCTTTGCGTTTTTTATCCAGTTTCTGTCGGTGCCGGCCGTGGCCTTGATGTCGTGGTGGCTGGTGCCACAGGCGCCCTTCGGCATCGCGGGCTGGCGCTGGGTGGTGCTCTCAAGTGCGGTGTTTGCGCTATTTATCTGGCAACTGCGCAAGCGCCTGCCGGAGTCACCGCGCTGGCTTGCACAAAAGGGACGCTTCGAAGAGGCCGACACGATCCTGAACAACCTGGAGGCACGCTGCCGAAAGGATCACGGCAAGCCGCTGGACGAACCCGAACCCGAAGCGATCAGTGTGCAGGGCAGTGGCCGTTTCGCCGATATCTGGCAGCCGCCCTACCGTCGTCGTGCCTTGATGCTGATCGTGTTCCATGTGTTTCAGGCCATCGGCTTCTTCGGCTTTGGCAACTGGCTGCCGGCCTTGCTCTCGGGCCAGGGTGTCAGCGTGACCCACAGTTTGCTCTACGCCTTCATCATCACCCTCGCCTACCCGCTGGGCCCGCTGTTGTTCGTCAAGGTGGCCAACCGCTTTGAGAACAAATGGCAGATCGTCGGCTCAGCCATGGGTGCGGTGATCTTCGGCAGCCTGTTTGCCCTGCAAACCACAGCGTTAGGGCTGATTTTCTGCGGGGTGATGATCACCTTCTGCAACGCCTGGCTGAGCTTCAGTTATCACTCCTACCAGAGCGAATTGTTCCCCACCAATATCCGTGCTCGGGCGGTCGGGTTCTGCTATTCGTTCAGCCGTTTATCCACGGTGTTCAGCAGCCTGTTGATCGGCTTTATCCTCGAGCACCTGGGCACGCCGGGCGTGTTGGCGTTTATTGCCAGCAGCATGTTGATCGTGATGATTACCATCAGTTGGTTTGGGCCGCGCACGCGCAACCTGGCGCTGGAGAACATCGCTCACTGACGGCAACGGTTGGCCGCACAAGGAGAAGGCTTGCCGCGCCGACGACGCCAGCCCCAGTAAACACTGGGGTCTGGCAACCGGCACAGTATTTGCTCCAGCTGTCGCACCGTCTGTTTTCATAGGTGACCGATCATGCTGGTTAACAACACTCAAGCGGCGTCGAACGTGCAACAGATCACGCGACCCGACATGGACCCCGCCAACGCCGCCGCCAGTGCGCTGTACAGCGGCGCCCTGCAGGCTGCGCAACACAGCGTGACAGTGCCCGCCGCGCAGAGGGAATTGGACAAGGCCAGCGATCGCATCGACGAAGCCTTCGCCCAAACCCGCGTGCAATTACAGGCCACGACCACCAAGGCGCGTACCGAGTTCACCGAGTACATGAGCAAGACCCCAGCCGAACGCATTCGTGAACAGCTGCTCAAGGAACAAGGGCTGACCGAAGAACAAGTGCAGGCGATGCCCCAGGACAAACAAGACGCCATCGCCAAGCAAGTAGCCGAGCGCTTGAAGGAGCAGCAACAGCAGCAGGTAGCGGCGAAGGCTACTGCCTCGCCAGCCCAGGCAGTGAAAGAAACCCTGGCCGCGATCTAAACAGGTGGGAGCTGGCTTGCCTGCGAAAGCATCACCTCGGCCCAACTGATACACCGAGGTGTCTGCATCGCAGGCAAGCCAGCTCCCACACTGTTCGGTTCAGGGGTCTGACTCATGGATGACCAAGAGGCTTGAAGACAGCCTGCTGCACATCGACTTTTTTCGGGATCAGGCCGTTGGCAAAAAACAAGTCGGCGGTGCGTTGCTGGTTGGCGATGTCGATGGCCGCCAAGGGTCGGATCGGCTCAGGCGAGCGATGTTCGAAGTAGCTTTTGACCACAGCCGGTTGCAGGCCCAGGGTACCGGCCATCAGCGCGATGCTCGCGTCGGGCTGGTCAAGGGACAGGCGCTGCGCTTTACCAAGCGTCTGGATAATCGTGGCGATGGCCTCTGGGTACTGCTTGGCAAACGGGTGGTTGACCACGAAAAAACTGCCCGCCGGGTTCAACCCTTGCCCGTCCCGCAGCACACGTGCCGAGCCGTCGATCACGGCGGCCGAGTAGTACGGGTCCCACACCACCCAGGCGTCCACCTTGCCTTGTTCAAACGCGGCGCGGCCGTCGGAAGGCGACAGGTACACCACGTTCACATCCTTCCACTGCAACCCGGCGTGCAGCAGGCTTTTGAGGAACAGGTTGTGTGCACTGGAGCCCTTGAGCAATGCCACGCGCTTGCCCTTGAGTTCGGCCATGTTCTGCACGCTACTGGCCTTGGGCACCAGCACTGCTTCGGCCTTGCCCTCGTTGGGCTCGACGGCAAAATACTGCAAGTCGATCCCGGCCGCCTGGGCGAAGATCGGCGGGATATCGCCAATATTGCCGATGTCCAGGCTGCCGGCGTTGAGCGCTTCGATCAGCGGCGGGCCACCGAGGAATTCGGTCCACTGCACCTGGGTACCCGGCAGTGCGGCTTCGAAAAGCTTGTGCTCACGGGCGAGCACCATGCTGACCGAGCTTTTCTGGTAGCCGATGCGCAGCGTGGAAGGTTCGGCCGCCGAGGTGGGTTGCGCCAGTACCGCCAATGCCAGCAGCGAACTGCCCAGCAGGTGTTTGATTGCTTTCATAAGTTGCCTCTTGGTGGTTCGATTCAGATTCAAAGTGAGCACCGTCAGTGTGGGATTCGAGGCCGGTAACAGCACGGGCCATGTAGTCACTGACCGAGCGCTGGGAAATCCCCAGTTCGGCGGCGATCTGGGGGTACGTCAGGCCGTTGACGCGGGACAACAGGAACGTGGTCTTGACCTTGGCCGGCAAGCGGTCGAGCGATAGATCGATGGCTTGCAGGGCTTCGAGTACCTGGGCACGGTCCTCGGCGCAGGCTGCATCGTTATCCAGCGCAGCGAGGTAGGCACGCTCCAGGTCACGCCGGCGCCACACCTGGTACACCAGGCGCTGGGCAATGGTGGTAAGCAATGCGCGCGGCTGTCGTATCGGCGCTACCTGAGGCGCACTCAGGAGCTGGACAAACGCGTCGACGGCGATGTCTTCGGCGTGGGCACGGGAGTTGAGGTAGCGGTGCAAGCGGCTGCACAGCCAAGGGTAATGAATGCGAAACAGTGAGCCCACGTAGTCGCTGTGAGCACTATCGGCGCCGGACATGGTGGCTCCTTCTGAGTAGGTTGCGCGGTATGTCCGGTGTTCCGGTGAAGCGATCCTAGCAAGGCCTCTTATGCTTTAATAATATTTAAAACGCATTTTTATATAACCTTATTGAAGTACCGGATAGCCGATGCTGGTGGCTTTGCGCTGGTAATCCAACACCACCTGGTAGTCATCTTCGCTGGCAGGAAGCACAGCTCGCACACCGAGGGTTTGCGCCACCTGCGGCAGGTCCTGCAACGCCAGGTTCATCGCCTCACGAATCTGCGCTACCTGCGCATCGCTCAAGCCCAGCGCGCCTATGTAGGGCAAAGTCGGGCTCGGCGCGCTGCGGGTGACGATACGCAGGCCCGCCACTTCTTCGCGGGCAAATCGGGCGAGGTAGTCGTAGGTGACGCTGTCGATGGCGGCGAGGTCGCCGCGGTCTTCACGCAGCCAGCGCAAGCTCTCGCGGTGGGCACCGCTGATGCCGACGCTGGCGAAGAACCGCCCGTCGCGCTGCAACGGCGCCAGGCAGTCACGCAGCAGGTTCATGCCGCTGTTGGAGTCGTGGCCGTTGATCACGCCGCGGCTCTGGTAGAACTGCGCCAGGCGGGTACGCAGGTTGTCAGCGCGGGTCAACAGCAGGCTGCAATGTTCGCCGTGGCGGCTGTGGGCCAACTCGTAACGGGGGCGCCCAATGATACGCACCTGGCCGCGCAGTTGGGTCATCAGTGGGTAGCCGCAGGTTTGGCTGACGAGCAATTGCGGCGCCAGCCACAGGCCGGGCAAGTCGAGGTGGTCGGCGTCAAGACGATGCAGCTTCAAGCGCTCGAGGATGCGCGCCAGCCAATGTTGATTGGCCTGCTGGATGGCCTCGGGCGCAACGTACATGCGCAGGTCGGCGTAGTGCTCACTCATGGTCGTCTCTCAGGCAAACGGGTGCCGGGGACTGTCGATGGCCTTGAGGCCGTGGCGGCTGATCAACTGGCCGTACCCTTGCACCAGGAAACCACCGCTGCGCGCCAGCCACTGTTCGCGCCGGGCACGGTACACCCTGGGCAACAGGTACCACGGCAACATCGGCAGATCGTGGTGTACCAGATGCAGATTGTTGTTGAGAAACAGCCAGGCCCAGGGCCAGGACGCTTCGTTGAGCACTGTGCGCTGTTCCGGCCGAGGATGGGGTCGGTGCTCATAGTAGGAACGGATCGAGGCCAGGGACAAGGCTGGCACGCTGACTAGCAGCAGGTAATGCCAGACCGCAAGCGCACTGTAGTAGGCGATGAAACTCAGCATCAGCACAGTGACGGCGCCGTGGGCCAGCCACATTGGCCATACCTGGGGCAGGCGTTGAAACTCGTGACGCGCCAACCGGCCAATCGCCAACGGCGCAGCCAGCAGGAAGCGGCCAAGCACGGTCTTGGTCAGCCAATGCACGCCACGTTCGAACAGCGAGCTGTTGTCCCATTGCTGCTGATTGAGGTAGCGGCTTTCCGGGTCGATGCCCGGTAGGGTCAGGTCGTGGTCGTTATGGTGCAACAGGTGGCTGTCGCGGTACAGCGTGTAGGGGTACCACACCGCGAAAGGGGCATAGCCGAGGAGTTTATTCAGCCATAACGAACGGGTCGGGTGGCCGTGGAGCAATTCGTGCTGCACCGATAGCCACAGGGTCACCAGCGGAATCAGCAGCAACATGCTTAGCAACATGCCCAGCCACCGGCTGCCAAGGATCACCGCAAACCAGCCGGCATACAAGCCGATCAACAGCAGCCAGGTCGGCCACTCGGTTCTTGCCACAAAGGTCGTCGCCAGGGCTTCGATTTCCCGGCGGTGGGTCGGATCAAGGTAATTGGCCATCGGCAGCTCAGAGCAGGTGTTTCCTGCTCTGTGCAATGAGGCGGGAAAATCTTGCAGATCGTTTGGTTCTAAGCTTGTAACTCAGTGACCGAACAGGCCTGCTTCGGATTTTTTGGTCTTCTTGTCCGCGCGTTTTTCATCCGCGGTCTTTGCCGGTTTTTTCTTCGCGGCTTTCTTTGAATCCATACCTTTGGCCATGATGCATGCTCCACTAACAGGGGATGTAGCACTGGGTATACCACCTATTGCCCGGCAGAAGGCGCTTATAATCCCCTGCCCTGGATAACGCTTGTCTGAACCCCATGCCCCCATTGCACATCGAACCGCTGGCCGAGCCTCTGTGGCCACTGCTGAACAAGTTTTACCGCAGCCACAATTCATCGATGAAGGCGCTCAAGGGCGGCCGTTTGTGGGTAGTGCGAGATGGCGAGATCGTGGCCGGCTTGTGCTTGAGCCCGGTGGTGGGTGGGCAGTGGCTGACGGGGGTGTTTGTGGCGCCGACTTATCGTGGCCAGCGGCTAGCGGCGCGACTGATTGGCGAGGCGGTGGCGAGTCGTGAGGGGACGGTTTGGTTGCTGTGCCATCCGGATCTGGAAGGGTTGTATCAACGCATGGGGTTCAGCCAGGACACGGTTTTGCCGCAATCGCTGAGTGAACGGTTGGTGCGTTACAAGCGCAATAAGCCGATGATTGCAATGGGGCTCAATACCCCAGTCCTGAATAAACACTGATCCAATGTGGGTTCAGAAGGGCTATTCGTCAGCCGTTGGGTCCAGCTCCGGGAACATCACTTCAATAAACCCGAATTTGCTGAAATCGGTAATCCGCGATGGGTACAGCCGGCCAATCAAATGGTCGCACTCATGCTGCACCACCCGCGCATGGAAGCCGTCGGCAAAACGTACGATCGGCTCGCCCTTGGGGTCGAACCCTTCGTAGCGGATCTGCTGGTAACGGTTCACGGCGCCGCGCAGGCCGGGCACCGACAGGCAACCTTCATAGCCCTCTTCCAGCACCGGGCTGAGCGGTGTGATCAGCGGGTTGATCAGGATGGTCTGCGGCACCGGCGGCGCGTCCGGGTAGCGTTCGCTGGCCTCGAAACCGAAGATCACCAGTTGCAGGTCCACGCCAATCTGCGGCGCGGCCAGGCCAACGCCGCCCACGTGCTCCATGGTCTGGAACATATCGTCGATCAGTTGCCACAATTCTGGGCTGTCGAACATTTCCGGCGGCACCGGCGGGGCGATACGCAGCAGGCGCTCGTCGCCCATTTTCAGGATTTCACGGATCATTGTTCAGGCTCGGTCATGGGCTTGGAGTGGTCCCGGCCTAGGCCTGAGACGTGTTGTTTTTCATCGGTGTGGCCCGGCTCGCCTATTTCCTTCTCACCGGGGTCCTTGCCCTCGGCAGACATGTGCTCGATCACCGCGTTCATCTCCGCGCCCAGCAGCAGTACGGCAGCAGAGATGTAGAAATACAGGAGCAAGACAATGATCGCACCGATGCTGCCATACATGGCGTTGTAGTCAGCGAAGGTCTTGACGTAATAGCCAAAGCCCAGGGATGCGACGATCCATACCACCACCGCCAAGACGGAGCCGGGGGTGATAAAGCGAAATTCCTGCTCGACGTCCGGCATCACGTAGTACATGAGGGCCACGGCGAACATCAGCAAGATGACAATCAGCGGCCAACGCAGGATGGTCCACAGCGTGACCACGAATTCCTGCATGCCAATCTGCCCGGCCAGCCACTCCATGACTTGCGGGCCCAGCACCATCAGCGCGGCGGCGGCCAGCAGCATGCCGGCGATGCCCACGGTGTAGAAAATCGACAGCGGGAAACGCTTCCAGATCGGCCGCCCTTCAACCACGTCGTAGGCGGCGTTCATAGCGCTCATCATCAGGCGCACGCCCGCGGAGGCCGTCCACAGTGCGATGACAATACCCACCGAGAGCAAGCCGCCCTTGGACTGCTGCAACTGATCGATCACCGGGTTGACTTGCTCTAGCGCCTGGGGCGGCAACACCAGTTCCGACTGCAGGCGCAACCAGGTGAAGAAGTCAGGCAGGTGCAGGAAACCGATCAGGGCGATCAGGAACAGCAGGAAGGGGAACAACGAGAACAGCATCTGGTAGGCCAGTGCCGAGGCGTAAGTCGGCATCTCGTCATCGAGAAATTCAGTGACGGTGCGCATCAGCACCTTGTGCAGCTTGAGACCATCGAGTACCGGAAAAAGCATAGCGTCTCCTTTCGCCGCAAAGAGGTTGAGTTCGTGGGCGACTCAGGGGCCGTTTTCTACATCAAAGTAGCCCATTTGGCGACTTTGAAACAATTTCGAAAGTTTAGTTGCACCGCCAGATACAAAAACGGCCATCCGTGGATGGCCGTCGGGCTGCTGGGGTCAGCCAGCCGGGACGTGTTACTCAGTGGCTTTTTTCACTGCGTCCTTGGTCTTGCCCACTGCTTGCTGCGCTTCGCCTTTTTTCTCTTGGATCACGCCTTCAGCACGCAGTTTATCGTTGTCTGTGACTTTACCGACGCCTTGCTTGATGTTACCGACAGCTTCGTTCGCCAAGCCCTTTACCTTATCGGAAGTGCTGCTCATGGTATTACTCCTGATAACAATCAAATGGTTTTTGGTCACTACGTAGCGGTTGACCTGAAGCGCAGCGGCAGAGTTTCAATTATTTTTGCACGAGCATTTCATCGAAAGCGGCAGGTTTGGCTTTATGTTTTGCGGCCAACCCACGAGAATGCCCGGCACATTCAGGCTGCAACGCTGAATAACAGATCCCGTAGGAAGGTTATGAAACTCAATAAAGCACAGGCCATCGCCCGCAGAAACCAGGAACTGGGCGGTGCCGTACTCGGCGTCAACAACTGCCATTTCACCGACCTGGACCACAAACGCAACATCTGGTGGTTCGACCTGCCGGTGGGGCGCATTGCCGTGGGCCAGTACGAGTGGATCCACCTGTTGATGCACAACGCCGACACCGACCAGTTGCTGCACCTGAAGGTGCCGACCGTGTTCCTGCGTGAAAAACTCGAAGGGCTGGTGGTGCGCAATGCGGGCAAGCGCAAGCCAGAAATTACCCTGGAGTTGAGTGCCGACAAGGATTCGTTCTTGAAGGATGTGCGCCCCGCCGGTGCGGGTGTGAGTTTCGCGCAGTTCGCCCTTTAAAAACCGTGCGGGCTGCCCTGACAGGACTTTTGTAGGAGCGAGCTTGCTCGCGAAAAACTCACAGGCACCGCGTTTTTCCAGGAAGCACGCGTTACCGTTGACGTTTTTCGCGAGCAAGCTCGCTCCTACAGAAGGCGATGAACGCGCCCCCATAAAAAACCCCGCATCAGCGGGGTTTTTTATGGGTTACTTTTTAAGACCGAGTTTCTTCAGCTCTTCATCACGCAATTCACGCCGCAGGATCTTGCCCACGTTGGTGGTCGGCAGCGCATCACGGAACTCGACGGCCTTGGGCACCTTGTAGCCGGTGACGTTGGCGCGCATGTGTTCCATCACCTGGTCCTTGGTCAGGGTAGCCCCTGGCTTGACCACGATGAACAGCTTGATGTGCTCGCCGGATTTTTCATCCGGTACGCCGATGGCCGCACACTGCAGCACGCCCGGCAGGCCCGCCAGTACGTCTTCCAGCTCGTTGGGGTACACGTTGAAGCCGGAGACCAGAATCATGTCCTTCTTGCGGTCGACGATACGCATGTAGCCGTCTGGCTGGATGATCGCGATGTCGCCGGTCTTCAGCCAGCCCTCGCTGTCGAGCATCTCGTCGGTGGCGTCCTGGCGCTGCCAGTAGCCCTTCATCACTTGCGGACCTTTCACACACAACTCGCCGGTTTCGCCCAGTGCAAGCTCGGTACCGTCGTCGGCGATGACTTTACACGCGGTGGAAGGCACCGGAATGCCAATGGTGCCGATCTGGATGTGCTGGATCGGGTTGACCGTGGCCACCGGGCTGGTCTCGGTCATGCCGTAGCCTTCGCAGATCGCGCAGCCGGTCACGGCCTTCCAACGCTCCGCCGCTGCCAGTTGCAAGGCCATGCCGCCCGACAGGGTGACTTTCAGTGCAGAGAAGTCCAGCTTGCGGAAACCTTCGTTGTTGCACAGTGCCACGAACAGGGTGTTGAGGCCGACGAAGCCGCTGAACTTCCACTTCGACAGTTCCTTGACCATCGCCGGCAGGTCGCGCGGGTTGCTGATCAGGATGTTGTGGTTGCCGATCAGCATCATCGCCATGCAATGAAAGGTGAAGGCGTAGATGTGGTAGAGCGGCAGCGGCGTGATCAGGATCTCGCAGCCTTCATTGAGGTTGGAACCCATCAGCGCCTTGCACTGGAGCATGTTGGCAACGAGGTTGCGGTGGGTCAGCATCGCGCCCTTGGCCACGCCGGTGGTACCGCCGGTGTATTGCAACACAGCCACATCGCCGCTGGCCGGGCTGGCATCGTTGACCGGCTGGCCATGGCCCTTGGCGAGTACGTCGTTGAACTTGATGGCCTGGGGCAGATGATAGGCCGGGACCATTTTCTTCACGTACTTGATCACGCTGTTGATCAGCACGCGCTTGAAGGGCGAGAGCAGGTCGGCGACTTCGGTGACGATCACGTGCTTGACGGCTGTCTTGGGCACGACTTTTTCAGCCAGGTGCGCCATGTTGGCCAGGCAAACCAGGGCCTTGGCCCCCGAATCATTGAATTGGTGTTCCATTTCCCGCGCGGTGTACAGCGGGTTGGTGTTGACCACGATCAGGCCGGCGCGGATGGCACCGAATACAGCGACGGGGTATTGCAGAACGTTGGGCAGTTGCACGGCGATTCGATCGCCAGGCTTCAAGTCGGTATGCTGTTGCAGATACGCGGCAAATGCGCCGGACAATTCGTACAGTTCACCATAGGTGATTGTCTTGCCCAGGTTGCTGAAAGCCGGTTTGTTGGCGAAGCGCTGGCAGGACTGCTTCAGTACCGCCTGAATATTCGGATACTCGTCTGGATTGATTTGTGCAGCAATCCCGGCGGGGTACTTATCCTTCCAAAAGTCTTCATTCATGGAAGCCCACTCCTCAGCGACGCGAATTCATCATCGCATTTGATGCGATTATTATTGGTGTATGTTTTTAGGTGAATCTGGCGCTTTCAAGCAGGCCTAGAAGTCACAAAGCGCGCCGAGAGTAGCAGCTTTGCCAAGGGCCGCCTAGAGCCAAAAGAGGGCCCTACAGTCATAAACATGACTCAAGAATATCCAATGGTCACTTTTAGAGCAAAAATTCTATAACGCCAGAAATGGCTCTAGAACAGGCTCTCAAGGGCGAAAAATACAGTGTGGGAGCTGGCTTGCCTGCGATAGCGGTGGATCAGTCAATTCAACAGGCGACTGAAACACTGCTATCGCAGGCAAACCAGCTCCCACATTTTTGTACCCTATTTCAATTCAAGCGATGTCGCGCAGCTCCCGGCGCAGAATTTTCCCCACCGGCGTCATCGGCAACGACTCCCTCAACACAATATGCTTGGGCACCTTGTACCCGGTGAAGTTGGCCTTGCAGTACGCCTTCAGTTCCTCAAGGCTCACCCCCTGGGCCCGTGCCACCACGAACAGCTTTACCGCCTCCCCCGTGCGCTCGTCCGGCACGCCGATCACGGCGCAGTTGGCCACGGCCGGGTGGGCCATGATCACGTCTTCGATTTCGTTGGGGTACACGTTGAAGCCCGAGACGATGATCAAATCCTTCTTGCGATCCACAATACTGATGTAGCCATCGGTATCGATCACCGCAATGTCACCGGTTTTCAGCCATCCTTCGGCGTCCAGGGCCTCGGCGGTGGCGGCCGGTTGCTGCCAGTAGCCCTTCATCACTTGCGGGCCCTGGATGCACAGCTCGCCACGCTCGCCCAAGGGCAGTTCATGGCCCTGATCATCAACGACTTTCATCGCCGTACCCGGCACCGGGATGCCCACGGTACCCAGGCGTGACAGGCCGCCGTAGGGGTTGGTACTGGCCACTGGCGAGGTTTCGGTGAGGCCGTAGCCTTCGCCGATGGCGCAGCCGGTCACCGCCTTCCAGCGTTCCGCCGTGGCCTTGACCAGGGCGGTGCCGCCGGAGTTGGTGATCTTCAGGTGGGAGAAATCCAGGGTCTTGAAATCCGGGTGGTCCATCAGCGCCACAAACAGTGTGTTCAGCCCCAACAGGCCGGAGAACTGCCACTGCTTGAGCTCCTTGATAAACCCGCCGATGTCCCGTGGGTTGGTGATCAGCACGTTGTGGTTACCGGAGACCATCATGCACATGCAATTGGCCGTGAATGCATAGATGTGGTACAGCGGCAGCGGTGCAATCATCACCTCCTGCCCTTCCTTGATCAGCGGATGGCCATCGTCGCCCAGTTGCGACATGCACGCGCGCACCTGCTGCATGTTCGCCACCAGGTTGCCGTGGGTGAGCATCGCGCCCTTGGCCAGCCCGGTGGTGCCGCCGGTGTATTGCAGCACCGCGATATCGTCCAGGGTCACCGGATGGCGCGTCACCCCCAGGCCCGCGCCCATGCGCAGGGCGCGCTTGAACGACACTGCCCGCGGCAGGTGGTAGGCCGGGACCAGCTTCTTGACTTTATCGACCACGGTGTTGACCAGCCAGCCTTTGGCGGCGGGCATGAAGTCCCCCATCCTGGCTTCGATCAGGTAGTCGATCTCCGTGTCGGCGCACACCTCCTGCACACGTGAACCGAACAGGTTGAGGTAGACCAGCGCCCGCACACCGGCATCCTTGAACTGGTGGCGCATCTCGCGCGGAGTATAGAGCGGGTTGGTATTGACCACGATCAGCCCGGCGCGCAGTGCGCCGAACACCGCAACCGGATAATGCAGCACGTTGGGCAGTTGCACCGCGATGCGCTCGCCGGGCTTGAGGTCGGTGTGCTGCTGCAGGTAACCGGCAAACGCCGCACTCTGGCGCTCAAGCTCGGCGTAGGTGAGGGTAATGCCCATGCTGCTGAATGCCGGACGGTCGGCAAAGGTCGTGCAGGAACGCTCGAAGACCTCGATCACCGACTTGTAGGTGCTGAGGTCGATGGCATTGGGGACTCCCGCCGCGCGTTTGTCATTCCAGAAATCAGGTTGCATTATTCTTGTCCTCTTTACCTGAGTGTGTCCGGCCGCTGCCATGCAAATGTGCAGCAATAAGAAGCGGAGCCTTGGGGAAGTTAGCAGCTATGGCCAAACAGGCAAGACGCTGAACTGTGTCATTGATTGTATGAATCTTGCACCTAAGGCGTAGGCAGATACCCCGCCCCACGCCGGATGAGCTATACAATGCAACCACCCTGAGCAAAGGAAGCCGCCATGAACCACAGCACCTTCTGGCTGACCGCGAACGACCACACCCGTCTGTACGTCAACCAATGGATGCCCGATGGCCCGCCCAGCGCCGTGGTGATGATCTCCCATGGCATGGCCGAGCACGGCGGTCGCTATGCGCGCCTGGCGCAAGCGTTGTGTGGCGCAGGGTATGGCGTATATGCGCTGGACCAGCGCGGACATGGCCGTACCGCCGAGGCCGGCACCGTTGGGCTGTATGCTGAAACGGATGGCTGGAACAAAGTAGTGGGCGACCTGGCCAGCCTTAATCAGCACATCGGCCAACAGCACCCCGGGCTGCCGATCATCTTGCTGGGCCACAGCATGGGCAGCTATATCTCCCAGGCGTATTTGCTGCATCACAGCGCCAGCTTGCATGGCGCAATACTCAGCGGTTCGAATTTCCAGCCGGTGGCCCTTTACCGTACAGCGCAAATCATTGCGCGCATCGAGCGAGCACGCCAAGGCCTGCGAGGACGCAGTGCGTTGATCGACTTCTTGTCGTTCGGCTCATTCAACAAAGCCTTCAAACCCAATCGCACCAAGTTCGACTGGCTCAGCCGCGATCCGGTTGAAGTGGACAACTACATCAACGACCCACTCTGTGGCTTTCGTTGCACCAATCAACTGTGGATCGACCTGCTGGGTGGCTTGCAGCAAATCAGCAAAGTCTCCAACCTGGCGCAGATCGATCCAGGCCTGCCGATCCTGGTGATGGGCGGCGATTGTGATCCGGTGAGTGAAGGCAAGCGTCTCAAGAACCTGGCCCACGCCCTGCGTGAGGCCGGTTGCCAGGACGTGCAATTGACGCTTTACCCGCAGGCGCGCCATGAAGTGTTCAACGAAACCAACCGCGATGAAGTCACCGCCGACCTGCTGGCCTGGCTCGAACAGGCGCTGGCGTTGCGCAGGCCCGCCCGCTGCGAATAGTTTTTGCTTTAAAATCAGCCGATTAATTACCGTTAAGCCACAGGATGCACCTTGAGATGACCCAGGTAACCAACACCCCGTACGAAGCGCTTGAAGTGGGCCAGACTGCCAGCTTCAGCAAAACCGTCGAAGAGCGCGATATCCAGCTGTTCGCCGCCATGTCGGGTGACCACAACCCGGTGCACCTGGACGCTGAATACGCCAAGGCGACCATGTTCAAGGAGCGGATTGCCCACGGCATGTTCAGCGGTGCGCTGATCAGCGCGGCAGTGGCCTGCGAGCTGCCTGGGCCGGGCACGATTTACATCGGCCAGCAGATGACCTTTCAGAAGCCGGTGAAGATCGGCGACACCCTGACCGTGCGCTTGGAAATCCTCGAGAAACTGCCGAAGTTTCGCGTGCGCATTGCCACCCGGGTGTTCAACCAGCGTGATGAGTTGGTCGTCGATGGCGAGGCGGAGATTCTGGCGCCGCGTAAGCAGCAAGTCGTGACCTTGACCGAGTTGCCACCGATCAGCATCGGCTGACATGCACGCAGTACCAATGTGGGAGGGGGCTTGCCCCCGATAGCGCAAGTCAAATCACAGCTGCAGTGACTGATACTCCGCCATCGGGGGCAAGCCCCCTCCCACATTCTTCAGGGCTTTTCCAGCAAAGGGCTTACGACTGAGCGCGAGCCTGGTTACGCAGGGCTTTTACCTGGTCGTGGTTGCGCTGTACACCGTGGTACTGACGCTCAACCAAGTCACGAATGCCCACCAGGTTGTGCTTGTTGATCTTCTCGATCGCTTCCTTGTAAGCCTTCAGTGCGTGGTCTTCACCGCGCTCGGCTTCGTTCAATACGGCCTCTTCGTCCTTTCCAGTAACCATCGACTTCACGTCGACCCAGCCACGGTGCAGCGCGCCGGCCATGCTGCCGGAATCTTCAGGATCGCCACCCAAGGCACGCACAGCAGTTTTCAGTTCAGCGGCGGCTGTCGCGCAATCAGCGGAGCGCTTGGCAAACAGGGCCTTGAGTTCTGGATGCTTGATATCTTCAGCGCATTCCTTGAAACCCTTTTGGCCGTCGATGCTGGTCTCGATCAGGTCGTTCAGTACGGAGATCGATTCTTTGTTGATATCAGTCATTTTTCAATTCCTTATACGGGTTAGAAGGTTGTATGGGTTATTGCAGCGCCCGTGCCAGGTTTTCATAAACAATTTTTATCTTTACTTTCAATAAGTTACGAATTATTGAACCATCTGTATGGCGGTTATTTGCATGATCTGTCATTTGGCCTTCATGCAGAATGCCTGTATTTTCGAAAGCCTGGCCTCAACCCTACGACGCTCATGAATCCCGAAAAACTCGAACTGCTGATCACCCGCCAAATGCCCTTCGGCAAATACAAAGGCCGGATCATTGCCGACCTGCCTGGGCCCTACCTGAATTGGTTCGCCCGTGAAGGTTTCCCCCACGGGGAACTGGGCGGCTTGCTGGCCTTGATGCAGGAAATCGACCACAACGGCCTGTCCGAATTGCTTGAACCGCTGCGCGCCAAACACGGTAAACCTGCCCCCCGTCACTAAAGAGATCGCCATGCCAAGGAATGCTGATAACGAACCACACTGGCACGCCATCGCTCAGCGCTATGAGTGCGAGCCCGGCCCGATCAACCTGGAAAACGGCTACTTCGGGCGCATGAGCCGGGCGGTGCAGGCCCAGTACCTTGAGCACATCAGCTTTATCAACCGCAGCAACGCGGTGCATGTGCGCCAGCGCTTTGAGCAAGGTGAAAACAACGAGATACGCCGCCAGTTGGCCAGGTTGATTGATGTCGACCCCGAATCGGTCGCTTTCACCCGTAACGCTACCGAAGCCTTGCAGTCGCTGATCCGCAACTACAACCGCCTGCAACCGGGCGACCAGGTGCTGATCAGCGACCTGGAGTACGACACGGTCAAAGGCGCCATGCGCTGGCTGGCAGCGACTCGCGGCGTGGAAGTGATAGAGGTGGCCCACACCCACCCGGCCAGTTTCGACAACCTGGTGCAGACTTATCACGATGCGTTTGTGCAGTACCCGCGTCTGAAATTAATGGCCTTGACCCATGTGACCCACCGTACGGGCCTGGTCATGCCGGTTGCAGCCATTGCCAAGGCCGCGCGCGAACGCGCAATCGACGTGATCCTCGACGGCGCCCACGCCCTGGGCCAGATCGAATTCAACTTGGCCGAACTGGGCATTCAGTTCGCAGGCTTCAACCTGCACAAGTGGATCGGCGCGCCGCTGACCCTGGGCTTTTTGTACATCGCACCGGAGCGCCTGGCCGATATCGACCCGGATATGGGCGAGTTTCACTACCCAGCCACCGATGTGCGAGCGCGTACGTCCTACAGCACGCCGAACTTTCCGGCGCTGATGACCTTGCCCCTGGTGTTTGAAGAGCATCGACAATTGGGTGGCGCTGCGGCCAAGGGCGCACGCGTCAATTACCTGCGCAACCTGTGGGTGAACCAGGTGCGGCCGTTGGTGGGGATTGAAGTGCTGACTTCGGATGACCCGCGACTGTATTGCGGGATCACAGCCTTCAAGTTCATCGGGCGTGATCAGCAGGCGATGGTGGACAGGTTGCTCAAGGAGCACGATCTGTTCGCCACCACGCGCACGGGGGCCGCGTTTGGCACCTGTATCCGGGTGACGCCAGGGCTGGTGACGTCGGCGGCGGACATCAACGCGCTAGTCCACGCAATTACCGAACTAAACACCGTTTAAAACTGTAGGAGCGAGCTTGCTCGCGAAAAACGCACAGGCACCGCGTTTATTCAGAAAGCACGCGTTATCGTTGACGTTTTTCGCGAGCAAGCTCGCTCCTACAGCTAGAATTACAGGCAAAAAAAAGCGGCACACCGACCAAGTGCGCCGCAAAAATGCCGTTAAGCACAGCAACAACGATTCGATAAATCCGTTCAGTCCAGCAGCGCCAGCGCCTGGGCAGTGACTTCCTGGATACGTGCCCAGTCGCCGTTCTTGACCCACTCCGGATCAAGCATCCAGCTCCCGCCCACGCACATCACGTTTTTCAACGCCATGTAGCTCTTGATGTTGGCCGGGCCAACACCGCCAGTCGGGCAGAATTTCACTTCGCCGAACGGGCCGCCGAGAGCCTTGATGGCAGCAACGCCACCGCTGACTTCAGCCGGGAACAGCTTGAAACGGCGATAACCCAGGCCATAGCCTTCCATGATGCCGGAGGCGTTGCTGATGCCCGGCAGCAGCGGGATCGGGCTGTGCACCGAGGCTTCCAGCAAGTCACGGGTGACGCCAGGGGTGACGATAAATTGCGAGCCTGCCACTTCTGCCGCTTCGAGCATGTGACGATCGAGCACGGTACCGGCACCGGTGCACAGCTCAGGACGTTGCTCGCGCAAGACCTGAATGGCCTTGAGGCCGAACTCGGAACGCAGGGTCACTTCCAGCGCGGTCAAACCGCCGGCTGCCAGGGCGTCGGCCAACGGCAGGATGTCCTGCTCGCGGGCGATGGTGATCACCGGCAGGATCCGCGCCTTGGCGCAGAGGCTGTCGATCAAGGCAACTTTATCCGCCATGGACACGGTCGGTTGAGGGCTTTTCATAGCGGCTGATCCTTGGCTCATGGGCACCAGTAAATCTCGAGAGTAGGTTGCAAAAACGCGCGAATCGGCATGGCAGCAACATCGTCGCTGGCCAGGGCGGCGCTCAAGGTGGTCAATTTCGAACTGCCGGAAATCGACAGCACGGTGTAGTCGGCCGTGGCCAGCAACGCACGACTCATGGTCAGGCGCTGGTGCGGTACAGTGGGCGCCAGCATCGGCCAGCAACGGCGGGTACCGTCGGCCTTCAGCGCTTCACTCAGGTTGGGGCTGTTGGGGAACAGCGACGCGGTGTGACCGTCATCGCCCATGCCCAGCACCAGCACGTCAATGGCTGGCAACTCGCCCAGCAGGCGATCGGCCTGCTCGGCAGCGTCTTCAAGGTTGGCAGCGGGGCTGTACAGGCTCAAGAACTTCGCCTTGGCCGCCGGACCTTGCAGCAAGTGTTGCTTCAACAGGCCAGCATTGCTGTCGGCGTGTTCGACCGGCACCCAGCGCTCATCGGCCAGGGTGATGGTGACCTTGGACCAGTCCAGGCCCTGCTTGGCCAGGTTCTGGAAAAACGCCACGGGGCTGCGGCCACCGGACACCACCAACGTCGCCTCGCCACGAGCACTGATGGCCGAGCGCAGTTGTTCAGCCACGTCATTGGCCAGTCCATCGGCCAGCAGCGCAGGCGTACGGTACTCATGGGCAGTGACGCCCTGAGGCAGTTTCAATTCAGATATCGCCATACCACGACCTCCCATCCCGCGTGATCAGTGCAATGGAGCTCATCGGCCCCCAGGACCCCGCCGCATACGGCTTGGGCGCATCACCGGATTTTTTCCACCCGGCGATCAACTGGTCACACCACTTCCACGCGGCTTCGATTTCATCTTTGCGAACAAACAGGTTCTGATTGCCGCGCATCACTTCCAGCAACAATCGCTCGTAGGCATCGGGGATGCGTGCGCTGCGATAGGTGTCCGAAAAATTCAATTGCAGTGGCCCGCTGCGCAGTTGCATGCCTTTGTCCAGGCCCTGCTCCTTGGTCATCACACGCAAGGAAATACCTTCGTCCGGCTGCAGGCGGATGATCAGCTTGTTGCTGATCTGCAGGCGCTGCTCGGGGGCGAAGATGTAGTGGGACGGTTCCTTGAAGTGAATGACAATCTGCGACAGTTTTTGCGGCATACGCTTGCCCGTACGCAGGTAGAACGGCACGCCGGCCCAGCGCCAGTTACGGATATCGGCACGCAGGGCAACGAACGTCTCGGTGTCGCTCTGGGTGTTGGAGTTGTCTTCTTCCAGGTAACCCGGCACGGCTTTACCGGCGCTGTAGCCGGCGATGTACTGGCCACGAACTACCTGGGTGGTCAGGCCCTCGGGGCTGATCGGCGCCAGGGCCTTGAGCACCTTGACCTTCTCGTCGCGGATGCTGTCGGCAGACAGGTCGGCGGGCGGGTCCATGGCAATCAGGCAAAGCAGTTGCAACAGGTGATTCTGGATCATGTCGCGCAGTTGGCCAGCCTTGTCGAAGTAACCCCAACGGCCTTCGATGCCAACCTGCTCGGCCACGGTGATTTCCACGTGGGAGATGTAGTTCTGATTCCACTGGGTTTCGAACAGGCTGTTGGCGAAACGCAGGGCGATCAGGTTCTGCACCGTCTCTTTGCCCAGGTAGTGGTCGATGCGGTAGGTGCGGTTTTCCGGAAAGAACTGCGCCACGGCGTCGTTAACCTTGCGCGACGACTCCAGGTCCGAACCGATGGGTTTTTCCAGCACTACGCGGGTATTTTCCGCCAGGCCGACCTTGGACAGGTTTTCGCAGATCGCGCCGTACACCGCCGCCGGGGTGGCGAAGTAGGCAATCAGGCGTTGATCGCTGCCAGCTTTTTCGGCCAGGGCGACGTAGTCGTCGGCCTTCATGAAGTCGACATGCACATAAGCCAGGCGTGCGAGGAAACGCTGGGCCACGGCTTCGTCGAGTTCCTTGCCAACGTATTTACGCAATTCTTTTTCGATATGGGCCAGGTGTTGCTGCTCGGAGCCGGCTTCACGGGCCAGGGCCAGGATGCGGGTGTCGTCGTGCAGCAACCCGGCGCCATCGAGTTGATAAAGGGCAGGAAATAACTTGCGCAGCGCCAGATCACCCAAGGCGCCAAACAGGGCAAAGGTGCAGGGTTCCACGGTTATCGAAGGCATGATGTTTGTTCTTTTATCAAGTTAAGCTACAAATACCTTTTTTCAAGGCATCACTCAAGGAAAAATGTAGTAATAACCACAACATTTTCCGGAAATACGCATTGCGAGTGGTGGTGTTCAGCTACCCTCAGTAGGATAGGCCACCGCGAAAAGCCACTCATCGATTGGTTACCGCCTTTTTATTTGCATCGTCGCCCGAAGGAAAGACTGAATGGACCGCGTGCGAAATCTTCTGGAACAGATCCGGAACCGCCTCGAAGAATTGAACAAGGCCGAGCGCAAAGTCGCTGAAGTGATCCTGCTCAACCCGCAGCAGGCCACACGCTTCTCGATCGCCGCCCTCGCCCAGGCCGCATCGGTCAGTGAACCGACGGTCAACCGTTTCTGCCGTTCATTCGGTGTCAGCGGTTACCCTGAACTCAAATTGCAGTTGGCGCAAAGCCTGGCCAGTGGCGCCGCGTATGTCAGCCGCGCCGTGGAGGCCGATGATAACCCCGAGGCGTACACCCAGAAGATCTTTGGCAGCGCCATTGCCTCCCTGGACAGTGCGTGCCAGGCCCTGGACCCGGCGTTGATCAGCAAGGCCGTGGACTTGTTGATCCAGGCGCGGCAAATCCACTTCTTTGGCCTGGGCGCTTCGGCTCCCGTGGCCATGGATGCGTTGCACAAGTTCTTCCGCTTCAACCTGGCGGTGACCGCCCACGCGGACGTGCTGATGCAACGCATGATCGCCTCGGTGGCGCACACCGGTGAGTTGTTCGTGATCATTTCCTACACCGGCCGTACCCGCGAGCTGGTGGAAGTTGCGCGTATCGCTCGGGAAAACGGTGCGTCAGTGCTGGGCGTGACCGCCGAAAACTCGCCGCTGGCCAAGGCCAGTACGGTGAGCCTGAACATCCCGTTGCCGGAAGACACGGATATCTACATGCCGATGACTTCTCGGATTATCCAGTTGACGGTGCTGGATGTGCTGGCGACCGGCATGACCTTGCGTCGCGGGGTGGATTTCCAGCCGCATCTGCGCAAGATCAAAGAGAGCTTGAATGACAGCCGGTATCCGGTGGGGGATGAGTTCAACTAGCAGTAATCTTTGCCAGCAGTACCGGCGCTATCGCAGGCAAGCCAGCTCCCACAGGGGAATGCATTCCAGATGTGGGAGCTGGCTTGCCTGCGATAGCGCCATCAGCCACACCGCTAAGCGCCAGCCCGCGCCTGTAAACTCAGATGGGCCCTCTCCCCCGGCGCCAGGCTCGCCGCCGCCATCGCCGCCTCTACGCACACAAACCCCGACGCTTCGTTAAAGCTCACGCCCAACAGCGGCCGGCTCCCCGGGTGCCACACCACCGTGTCGGCGCTGTCGCCCGTGTCGATGCACAATTCACGCTGCCAGGCGTGGTCCTTGAGTTGCAGTTCGCCCTCATGCTGGAACACCCGCTGGCAACCGCCATCGACCCGCAGGTCGCCTTCCTGCTGGCAAACCTGGCGATTGAGTTGGTCGTAGCCTTGCGCCCCTTCGAGCCCAGACAGCGCTATCTCATCAACGTGACCAATACGCCAGTAAGCGTGCAATGCATGACTCAACTGGCACGGCAGCTCGTCGTGATGCTCGGTGCTCAGGCGCAGTTCCAGGGTGTCGCCCAGGTGCGCGTGCAAGTCCACCTGCCAGTCACACAGCTGCAATTGCCAGTGCAGGCGCACGCCGTTGTCATCGGTGCTGCTGTCGAGCAGCTTCCAGTCGATCAAGCGGGCCCAACCGTGGGAAGGCCAGGCATTTTCGCTGGGGTGGCGGCCATACCACGGCCAGCACACCGGTACGCCGCCCCGAATGGCGCCGACCTGCGGCCACTTGGCCGCGCACCACAGCCAGGGTTTCTGGCCGGTGGGCTGAAAATGCAACAGTTGCGCACCCTGGCGACTGAACACCGCCTGGCACAGCGGATGGTCGATCACCAACACATCGCGCATCTGAAAGCGCTCCCAGGCGAACACCGGACGCTCGCGCAGGGATTTGAAAAAGCGTTGCAGCGGTTGCTCGTGCATGTGCCCAGGTCCCGAATATCACAGTGCCACGCAAAAAAAAGCGGATAGCCATGGCTACCCGCAAATGCGCACAGAGAGAGGAGCTTATCGCAACAGCGTTAGAACGTAGACTGAATTTTCAGGCCCGCTACCAGCGCGTTGTCGACTTTATCCACGCCGCCAGGCTGGACAACGTACTGCAGGTTCGGACGCACAGTCAGCCAGTTGGTGACGTGGAAACCGTAGTTGAGCTCGACGTTGTACTCAGTCTCACGAATCGGCGTGTACAGCGGATTGTCGTAGTCGCTCACACCATTGGCGGCGTTGAGCAATTGAGAGTTCTTCTTCACGTCATCGTTGACATGCAGGCGAGCGACGCCAATGCCGACGTCATCTTTTGGACGCGCGTCGAATGGGCCTTTGTACACGAGCATCAACGACTGGTAGTTGTCGACCAGGTTGGTTTCCTTGTCATGGAAGGTCGCGTTGGCTGCAATGTTCAGGCCACGGGAAGCGTCGCCGTTATGGGTGGTGAGTTGCTGTTGCGCAACGAACCAGTAGCCTTTCTTGCTGCTGCGGGTACGGTAATCAGCGCCAGTGGTAGCGGCATCGTTGCCGTTGATGTCTTCGCGAACGTCAGAGGCATCGGCGGCACTTTTATAGAAACCCACACGGTATTCGCCCGGCAGGTTATTAACCTTCGGCGACCAGACCAATTCCACCGGGATCACGGTGCCCTTGGTACCACTGCCGCTGAGTTTGAAGCCGTTGCCGTGCTCCAGCTGCGACGGGTTCTGGTTGTAGGCACCGATTTGCGCATACAGCTCAGGCGTGATGTTGTACTTCACGCGGATAGCGGCCTGGGCGACCGGCCAGTTGTACCAGGTATTGACGTAGTTACCGACCTGGGAGCCGCAGAACGACAGGTTCTGGAAGTCGCAAGGGAAGGTGTTGAAGTCTTCGCCTTCACCGAAGTAACCCAGCTTCACGTCCAGCTTGTTGTCGAACATCTGGTGCTGAATCCAGAACTGGGTCAGACGCACCATGTGGCCACGGCCATACACTTCTTGCGAGGAACTCAAGGTGCCGGCACGCGGGTCGCCAATGCGGTCATTGGAGATGTTCTGGCCATTACGGTTGGTCAACTGGATCTTGGCCTGGGTGTTATCCCAGCCCCACAGTTTTTGCAGGTCCAGCGCCACGCCCAGACCGAACTGGTCGGAGTAACGACCGGTCTTGTCGTCGTTGTAGCCGCCGTGGGCGTTGTAGCCCATCTCGCCCACGTAGTCGGCCTTGATGTCGATACCTTGCTCGATCAGCTTGGTACGCTCGCCGCCCCAATCGCCGGTCATCCACTTGGAATCGGCGCTGAATGCATCGGCCGCCATCGCATTGGCGGACAATACAAGGGCTGCTGCCGCTGACAGTTGGCAGATCAGCCGGGTGTTGTTGTGTTGCTTTTTCATCCCTACATCCTCGTCTTTATTGTTATTAAACTGTTTTTATCTAACGCGGGTTACATTTTTTAACGAAAACAACCAGTTATCTTGCTTAGCGGCCCTTGAACTGGGTCACGTTATCGGCATGCCCCTGTGCCGGCAACGAAGCAGCAGTCCCCAATCGCTCACCGGTCTTGGCGTCAAACAGCAACACCTTGGCCGGGTCGAATTGCAGTGTCAGCGTCTCGCCCACCTGCGGCGCGACGTCCGGCGCCAGGCGGCAGCAGACCTTGGTGTCGTTGAGCTGCACAAACACCAGGGTGTCCGGGCCCGTCGGCTCGGTCACCTGTACTTCGGCGCGAATGCTCGACGAGCCATTGCCCTCGCCTGCCGCCAGCACGATCTGCTCAGGCCGCAGGCCCAGGATCACATCGCGATCTTCAAGCCCGGCGTCATTCATGCCCAGCGGCAACTCGCAACGGGCCTGGCCGCTGTCGAGCAGCGCGACCAGACCACCGTTCTGGCGTTTTAGACGCATGGGAACGAAGTTCATCGGTGGTGAACCGATAAAGCTTGCCACAAACAGGTTGGCAGGGTCGTTGTAAATTTCTTTCGGCGTGCCGAATTGCTGGATGATGCCGTCCTTCATCACCGCCACTTTGTCGCCCAGGGTCATCGCTTCGATCTGGTCGTGGGTCACGTAGACGGTGGTGGTTTTCAGGCGCTGGTGCATCAGCTTCATTTCGGTGCGCATCTCGACGCGCAACTTGGCGTCGAGGTTGGACAGCGGTTCGTCGAACAGGTAGATCTTAGGCCGGCGCGCCAGGGCACGGCCCATGGCCACGCGCTGTTGCTGGCCACCCGACAACTGGCCCGGCTTGCGGTTGAGCAGGTGTTCGATCTGCAGCAGCTTGGCTACGCGCGCCACTTCGGCGTCGATGTCGGCTTGCGGCATCTTGCGAATCTTGAGGCCGAACTCGATGTTCTCGCGCACGCTCATGGTCGGGTACAGCGCGTAGGACTGGAACACCATGGCGATGTCACGGTCCTTGGGGCTCATGCCGCTCACGTCTTGATCACCGATCATGATCGCGCCGCCGGTGATGGTCTCAAGGCCGGCGATGCAGTTCATCAGCGTGGATTTACCACAGCCCGACGGGCCGACCAGGATGAGGAACTCGCCTTCCTTGATCGACAGCTCGATGTTCTTCAAGGTGTCGGGCAGGCCGGCGCCATAGGTCTTGTTTACATTGCGAAGTTCAAGCGTAGCCATGATTACCCCTTGACCGCGCCGGCCGTGAGGCCGCGCACGAAATACTTGCCTGCGATCACATAGACCAGCAGGGTCGGCAGCCCGGCGATCATCGCCGCCGCCATATCCACGTTATATTCCTTGGCCCCGGTACTGGTGTTGACCAGGTTGTTCAGCGCCACCGTGATGGGCTGGGAGTCGCCGCTGGAGAACACCACACCGAACAGGAAGTCGTTCCAGATCTGGGTGAACTGCCAGATCAGGCAGACCATGATGATCGGCGTCGACATCGGCAGGATGATCCGGCGGAAGATGGTGAAGAAACCCGCTCCGTCCAGGCGTGCCGCCTTGATCAGCGCATCCGGGATGCTCACGTAGTAGTTACGGAAGAACAGCGTGGTGAACGCCAGGCCGTAGACCACGTGGATAAATACCAGGCCGGTGGTGGTGCTGGCCAAGCCCATCTTGCCGAGGGTGAACGACGCGGGCAGCAGCACAGTCTGGAACGGCAGGAAGCAGCCGAACAGCAACAGGCCGAAGAACAGCTGCGAACCGCGGAAGCGCCAGAACGACAGCACGTAGCCATTCAAGGCGCCAATGGCGGTAGAGATCAGCACAGCAGGAACAGTGATCTTGATCGAGTTCCAGAAGTAGCCATCCACGGTGGCCCAGGCCTTGACCCAGCCGATGCCGCTGACCACGGTGGGCCAGCTCAGCAGGTTACCGGTGCTGATGTCTTCCGGGGTTTTGAAGCTGGTGAGCAGCATCACCACCAGCGGCACCAGGTACAGCAGCACCGCCAGGATCAGCACCGCGTAGATCGCGATGCGACTCAGGCTGATGGCAGGTTTGGCGACGAGACTAGTCATTACGTTTGGTCCTCAGCTCGGAATACAGGTACGGCACGATGATCGCGAGGATCGCACCGAGCATCAGGATTGCACTGGCCGAGCCCATGCCCATCTGGCCGCGACTGAAGGTGAACGAGTACATGAACATCGCTGGCAGGTCGGACGAGTAGCCCGGGCCGCCTGCGGTCATCGCCGCCACCAGGTCGAAACTCTTGATCGCAATGTGCGCCAGGATCATCACCGCACTGAAGAACACCGGACGCAGGCTGGGCAGCACCACGCTCCAGTAAATGCGCGGCAGGCTCGCACCGTCGATCTGGGCGGCGCGGATGATCGACTGATCAACCCCACGCAGGCCGGCCAGGAACATCGCCATGATAAAGCCGGAGGCTTGCCACACAGCGGCGATCACCAGGCAGTAGACCACGCGGTCGGGGTCGATCAGCCAGTCGAGACGGAAGCCTTCCCAGCCCCAGTCCCGCAGGAGTTTGTCCAGGCCCATGCCCGGGTTGAGCAGCCATTTCCAGGCGGTACCGGTCACGATCATGGAGAGCGCCATCGGGTACAGGTAAATGGTGCGGATAAAGCCTTCGCGGCGGATTTTCTGGTCGAGGAAAATCGCCAGCAGCACACCGATCACCAGGGTGATGCCGATGAACATGCCGCCGAACACGGCCAGGTTCTTGCTCGCCACCCACCAGCGGTCGTTATCGAACAGCCGCTGATACTGCGCCAGGCCCGCCCATTTGTAGCTGGGCAGGAACGTCGAGGTGGTGAACGACAGCACGAACGTCCACAGAATGTAGCCATAAAAGCCCACCAGCACGATGAACATGCTCGGCGCCAGCACCAGTTTAGGGAGCCAGCGCTGCAGCACATCGAATGGCGAGGCCTTGCTGAACACAGCAACAGAACTCATGGGAAAATCCAGTACAGGGAAAAAGGACTACAAGGTGAACCGTCTGGTACGCGGTTCGTGTGGGAGCGGGCTTGCTCGCGAAAGCGGCAGGTCAGTCACCAAACATGCTGTCTGATACACCGCTTTCGCGAGCAAGCCCGCTCCCACACAAGCCCGCTCCACAACTGTTACTTGGCCGACTTGATCGCAGCACCCAGCTTCTTGGCAGTATCGGCCGGGTCGGCTTTCGGGTCGTTGATGTAGTTGGTCACGACGTCAAAGAACGCACCCTGTACCGCCAGGGTCGTGGCCATGTTGTGGGCCATGCTTGGCTGCAGGCCGCCAGTCTTGGCGTCGGTCAGGAAGTCCTTGGCGGCGGTCTGGGCGCAGGAATCAAAGCCGTAGGATTCCATCTTGGTCAGCATGTCGTTACGCACAGGGATCGAGCCCTTGTTGATGCTGAACACCTTCTGGAAGTTTTCACCCAGCACAACTTTGGCGATGTCCTGCTGGCCCGCGGCAGTGCCTTTGTCTTTCTGCTTGAACACCGCCAGGGAGTCGATGTTGTAGGTGAAGGCTTTGTCGGTGCCCGGGAACGCTACGCACTCATAATCCTTGCCGGCGACTTTCTTGGCCGCAGTCCATTCGGACTTGGCCCAGTCACCCATGATCTGCATGCCGGCCTTGCCGTTGATGACCTTGCCAGCTTCCAGGTTCCAGTCCTGGCCCTTGCCGTCGACGTCCATGTAGGTCGCGACTTTCTTCAGCTCGGTGAGGGCCTTGACCATTTCCGGGCCGGTCAGGGCGCCGTTATCCAGGTCGACCAGGGCTTTCTTGTAGCCATCGGCACCCATCACCGAGAGCACCACCGCTTCGAACACGGTGCTGTCCTGCCAAGGCTGGCCGCCGTGGGCGAGCGCAATGAAGCCTGCAGCCTTGAGCTTGTCGCCCGCTGCGTAGAATTCTTCGAGGGTAGTTGGGTTCTTGGTGATGCCGGCTTTCTTGAAGACTTCCGGGTTGATCCACAGCCAGTTCACGCGGTGGATATTCACCGGCACGGCCACGTAGTCACCGTCGTATTTCACGGTGTCGGAGACTTTCTTGTCGAGCAGCGAATCCCATTTTTCTTCTTTGGCGACGTCTTTGAGCACGTCGGTGTCGAGCAGGCCAGTAGACGCCCATTCCTGGATGTCGGGGCCTTTGATCTGGGCAACGCCTGGCGGGTTGCCAGCGACCGCGCGGCTTTTCAGCACGGTCATGGCGGTGGCGCCACCGCCGCCGGCTACGGCACCGTCTTTCCAGGTGAAGCCGTCTTTCTCAACTTGGGCCTTCAGGACATCCACAGCCGCTTTTTCACCGCCGGAGGTCCACCAATGCACCACTTCCACCGTACCTTTGGAGTCGGCGGCAAATGCACTGAGGGGGAACAACGAGGCAATGGAAATAGCGACGGCGAGGCGATTAATCGCGTTCATCTGAGTACCTTTTCTTGTTGTTATGCATGCAAGTCTAGAGCTTGCGCTGCACGGAGTTTAAACATGGATTTTCAGGGCGCAGGTAACAAAGGGACGCACAAATGTCACCATCTGGTGACATAGCATCCACTGCCCAATGCGCTGGCCAGGCTGGGCGCCAAGGGCAGTGCAGGCAGCACGACCGCTTGCCAGGCATGGTACAGGTCAGGTTTACCGCCCCAGATTTTACTGCTGGGTTGGTTGTGCGGGCTGAGTTCGTGGTGCCAACTGCCCTGGAGCCGGTCGATGAAGTGGGTTTCGCAAAATTCCCAGAAGCGTCGGTACCAGGTTTCGTAATGCAGCTCACCGGTACGTTTGAGCAGCGCCTGAGCAGCGGCGCTGGCTTCGGCGTGGGTCCAGTGCAGGCGCTCGCGTACCACCGGGCGCTGGTTCCAATCCAGAGTGTAGACAAGGCCCGGCGCACCATCCACCGCCCAGGCGTACTCGCAGGCACTGGCGAACAGGCCTTTGGCGTCGCTCACCAGCCAGTCGGGCGTGGCCAGCTTGGCCTTAAGGCGCGCAGCTTCCAGGTGCAGCAGCAACCGCGCCCATTCGAAACCATGGCCGGGGGTGATGCCATAAGGACGAAAGCCATCGGCAGGGTTGTCTTCGTTGTAACCGAGCAAAGGTTTCCACTGCGCGTCGAAATGTTCGATCACCATGAACTGGTTGCCGACGGCGTGGGTGTGGATGACCCGTTCGACGATGCGCAGCGCGCGGTCCAGCCAGCGCGTATCACCACTGACATCGGCCAGCGCCAGGAAAGCTTCGGTGGCGTGCATGTTGCTGTTGGCACCACGATAGGCTTCGACGCCGCTCCAGTCCCGGGAAAAGGATTCGAGCATGACGCCCTCCTCTTCGCTCCAGAAGAACTGGTCGATAATATGGACGGCGTCGTTCATTAATGTGTGCGCACCCGGCGCGCCGGCCACCACGGCAGAGCTGGCGGCGAGGGCCACGAAGGCGTGCAGGTAGGCGGCCTTGCCGGTGTTGCCGTCAGCCGCGTGGGGCGCGGCGAACCAGCCACCGTGTTCACTGTCACGCAGCGGGCCGCTGAGCGCTGCCACACCGTGCGCCACCAGCTCGGCATAACCCGGCAACCCCATGGCATGGGCCATGGCAAAGCTGTGGGTCATGCGCGCGGTGTTCATGGTTTCGGCGCGGGCATTGGCCGGCAACTGGCCCTTATCGTCAAGGTTGCCGAAACCGTCCGGCAGGCGCGAGGCCTTGGCGAACGCCAGCAGACGCTGGCCTTCCGCGGCGAGCCAAGCGTGATGGGCAGGTGCATTCAGCCAACTGCTGGCAGGCAGTGGATGGGTGGTCATGGGTGGCCCTTATTGTTTTTTTGGGATGACCGGAGTCTAAACAAGGGCGCGGCAGGGGCAAGTAACGAAGGGGAAAAGAAATGTCACCGAGCGGTGACAATCCATGTAGGAGCGAGCTTGCTCGCGAAAAACTCACAGGCGCCGCGTTCATTCAGCAAGTACCCGTTATCGTTAACGTTTTTCGCGAGCAAGCTCGCTCCTACAGAGGGCGATTTGCGTTCATTGGCCCAGTGGCGTGGCCGCAGCAGGCGCATTGAGACGCTGATTCAAGTTCTGCACCTGGCTCTGCAAGGTGGTGATATTGCGCGTGGTCTGGATGCGGAACACGTCGAATTCCTTGTTGGTCGGCGCGTCGATATTGGCCGG
The DNA here is from genome assembly GCF_001902145.1 of Pseudomonas fluorescens. GTDB lineage: Bacteria > Pseudomonadota > Gammaproteobacteria > Pseudomonadales > Pseudomonadaceae > Aquipseudomonas > Aquipseudomonas fluorescens_BV. The sequence goes on along the minus strand of NZ_MRST01000020.1, from coordinate 218,870 downwards.
CTGGTTTTCCTGGGCGCTCTTGAGCACCAGCACGTCCTGCTCGAGGCGGGCGATGGCCGCACTTGGGTTGCCTTGTTTCTTCAAGGCCGCCACATCGGTGGCCAGGCCCTTGCTCTCGGCCTGTGCTGCCGTGAGGCTGGCGACCGCGTCAGTGAGGGCCTGCACCTGGCCTTGCAGCTTGGTATTGGCCGCTGTCAGCTCGGTGTTGCTGGCACTCATCTGGGCCAGGCGGCTGTCCAACTCGGTGGCTTGACCCGCTACGCCCAACTGTTGCTTGCCCTGCTCCTGCAACTGGGCTTCCAGCTGCTTGATCTGCAGCTTCAAGGCTTCGCTGCCGTTGTTTACATTCGCTTCGCTGGCCACGACCTTCCCGGAAATCGCCTGCAGGCGCCCCGCCGCTTCCTCGCTGATGCGGGCAAAGCTTTCCTGGGTGGCGACCAACTGCTGGCCCATCAGGGAGATCTGCTGGAAGCTCCACCAAGCCAGGCCCGCGAAGGCGATCAACAGCGCGCCGACCAGTGCCCACAACGGGCCGGTGCTGGCGCTCTTGACCTTGACCACGGGCGTCGTTCGCGAACGCACCGACGTCGCGGGGGTCGGCACGAAATCATCGTCATCCCCAAGGTCGGCCCGCAGGCTGGGAACGTTGTCGAAGTCGTCTTTAGCATCGTTACGCATGAATCTACCCTGAATCAATGAGATGGCTGGCTGTAAAGCCGAGCGGCAGGAGTATAAACCGCACTCCCGGCGCATGGATCGACTCGGAACCTGGAATTGGGTTCCCGAAGTGTTGCAGCTTATGAGGTTATTGGCGGCCCGGGTCCTGGGCTTTCCACCAACTGCAGAACTCGTCGAGCGCGGCCCACAGGCTGACCTTGGGCTCGTAGTCGAGATAATGCCTGGCGCGACTGATGTCGAGGGTGAAGTTTTTGTTCATCACTTGCATGCCCAGACGCGATAACGCCGGTTCCGGCCGCCCCGGCCACATCGCGCAGAATGCCTCGTTCAACGCCGCCACGCTGTAGGACAAACCGTAGGACCGATAACGCGTCACTTGAGGCAGCTCCATTTGCCGCATCACGTAATTCACCACATCCCAGATCGGCACCGGTGCGCCGTTGCTGATGTTGTAGGCTTTGCCCAACGCCGAGCCGGTGGCGAGCAAGCTGCTGAGCAGCGCCTCGTTGAGGTTGTGCACGCTGGTGAAGTCAACTTTGTTCAAGCCGTCACCGACGATCGCCAGGCGGTTCTTGCGCTGCATTTTCAGCAGGCGTGGGAAGATGCTCATATCGCCGGCCCCGGTGACAAAGCGCGGGCGCAGGGCTATCACTTGCAGGCCGAACTCCTGGGCGCCGAACACCTTCTGCTCGGCCAGGTACTTGGTGGCGGCATAGGGATGTTTGAAACGCTTGGGCACTTGCTCTTCGGTGAGACCAAGGTGATCGCGACCGTCAAAGTAGATCGACGGCGACGACAGGTGCACCAGGCGCCCGACGCGCTGTTTCAGGCAGGCTTCGACGACGTTTTCGGTGACCAGCACGTTGTTCTGGTGGAAGTCCTGGTACTTGCCCCACAGCCCGACGGCGCCGGCACAATGCACCACGGCTTCGACATCGCGGCACAGGTCGCGTACCAGATCGGCATCATTCAAATCACCCTGGACAAACTCGGCACCGCGCCGCACCAGGTGTTCCACACCCTCGGCGCGCCGCCCGTTGACCCGCACGTCCAGGCCTTGTTCAAGGGCGAAGCGCGCAAAGCGCCCGCCAATGAAGCCGCTTGCGCCGGTGACCAGAATTTTCATGTTGTACTCCGTGTTCTTTCGTTTTTCATCGCTGTTGCCTTGACGCCCGCCATCACTCCAACGGCACCAACCAATGGCCACACACATCGGCCAGATGGTCGGTCAACAAGCCCAACAGTTGCCCGCCGCTGCGCCAATGATGCCAGTACAGCGGCACGTCGATGGGCTTATCTGGCAATAACTCGACCAATACGCCGGTTTCCAACTGGTCGCGCACCTGCAATTCAGGCACCAGGCCCCACCCCAGGCCGGCTTCCGTCAGGCGGATAAAACCTTCGGACGACGGGCATAGATGGTGTTCGAAACCACCGTCCACTCCCAGGGACGCCAGGTAGCGGTGCTGCAGGAAATCGTCCGGGCCGAACACCAACGCAGGCGTGCGCGCCAACTGGTCGGCCCGCACCCCTCCAGGAAAATGCCGCGCCAGGAAGGCCGGGCTGGCCAGCGCCCGATAACGCATGGCACCCAGCAACAGGCTGCGAGCGCCAGCCACGGGCCGTTCGCTGGCGCAGATACAGGCCGCCACTTCCCCAGCGCGCATGCGCTTGAGGCCCACGGTCTGGTCTTCGACCACCAGGTCCAGCAACAAATGCTGTTCGGCGCAGAAGTCGCTGACCGCCTCGGCCCACCAAGTGGCGAGGCTGTCGGCATTCAGGGCAATGCGCAGGCGCTCGGGCATGCCCTCCTCGTCCAGGGCCGGCACCTGGCTTTGCAGGTCACGCTCCAGCAAACGCACCTGTTGCACATGGTTGAGCAGGCGCCGGCCGATATCGGTGGGTGTCGGCGGCGAGGCGCGCACCAACACTGGTTGGCCGACGCGCGCCTCCAATAGCTTGATACGTTGGGAGATGGCTGACTGCGACAGTCCCAACACCTGGGCACCGCGCTCGAAGCCGGCTTGTTCCACCACCGCCGCCAAGGCGGAAAGCAATTTATAGTCGAACATCAGTTTCTCTAATGAGCGATCAGCAATATTGGTTTTTCTTATACAGCCCCGACCCGCACCATAGCCAGCATCGTTTGAGCATCAACAAGGATCTCCCCTATGTGGCAAAGCTATATGAACGGTTTGCTGGTGGCCCTCGGGCTGATCATGGCAATCGGCAGCCAGAATGCATTCGTACTCGCGCAGAGCCTGCGCCGCGAACATCACTTACCCGTGGCGGCGTTGTGTGTGATCTGCGACGCATTGCTAGTGGCCGCGGGGGTATTCGGGCTAGCCACCGTGCTGGCGCAGAGCCCGATACTGCTGGCGGTGGCACGCTGGGGCGGCGCAGCGTTCTTGCTCTGGTACGGCGCATGCGCGCTGCGCAGGGCGTGCTCCAAGCAGAGCCTGGACCAAAGCGACAGCCTCAAGACGCGCTCATTGCGCGCTGTGCTGCTGAGCGCTTTGGCGGTCACCTTGCTCAACCCCCATGTCTACCTGGACACCGTCCTGCTGATCGGCTCCCTGGGCGCGCAACAAACCGAACCTGGTGCTTATGTAGCCGGAGCAGCCAGTGCCTCGTTCCTGTGGTTCGCCACCCTGGCGCTGGGCGCGGCATGGCTGGCACCCTGGCTGGCACGCCCGGCCACCTGGCGCCTGCTGGACCTGCTGGTGGCCGCGATGATGTTCTCGGTGGCCTATCAACTGATCAGCGCCTGAGCAATATTCCAAAACGCTCTGGAACCTCTATCCCACACAGTTGTTGCGTGGTTATGCCGCACCCCCGGTGCTATGATCGGACCCCTGCGCCGCAAAGAGTACAAACTCCCCGGCGCATGTTTGGCCGCCCGTGATCGGCCTTGCGCTCACCGCAACTGACCTGATTAGGAGAATCATCATGGCTTTCGAATTGCCGCCGCTGCCCTACGCACACGATGCCCTGCAGCCGCACATCTCCAAGGAAACCTTGGAATACCACCACGACAAGCACCACAACACCTATGTCGTGAACCTGAACAACCTGGTGCCTGGCACCGAGTTCGAAGGCAAGACCCTGGAAGAGATCGTCAAGTCTTCCTCGGGCGGCATCTTCAACAACGCCGCTCAGGTCTGGAACCACACTTTCTATTGGAACTGCCTGGCGCCAAACGCCGGTGGCCAACCAACCGGCGCACTGGCTGAAGCCATCAACGCTGCGTTCGGTTCGTTCGACAAGTTCAAGGAAGAGTTCACCAAGACTTCGGTCGGCACCTTCGGTTCCGGTTGGGGCTGGCTGGTGAAAAAGGCTGACGGTTCCCTGGCCCTGGCCAGCACCATCGGTGCCGGCAACCCGCTGACCAACGGCGACACCCCGCTGTTGACCTGCGACGTCTGGGAACACGCCTACTACATCGACTACCGCAACGTGCGTCCAAAGTATGTGGAAGCGTTCTGGAACCTGGTCAACTGGAAGTTCGTGGCTGAGCAGTTCGAAGGCAAGGCCTTCACTGCCTAAGCGACGCTTGCAGTAGAAAGAGCCCGGCGATTGCCGGGCTTTTTCATGGGTGCCCTGATTGCCATGCCAGAAAGTCCGGAACCCAACGGTAGTCATTCACCACACAAGCGCCAGGAGGAATAAACCTCCAGAACCAATGTGGAGAATGACAATGGATCCTATTTCAACGGCCGCGGGTGCAATGCCAATGTTATCCGGTCTTCTTGAGAAGGGAATGGACCTGGCAAAAAGCGCACTGGACTTGACGGGCAAACTCGTAGACATAGCAGGTGAACAATCAAAGGTCGGTGGGGAAGAGCAACAGCCAGAGGGCAAGGTCAATTATTGAGAGCGTCGCCAAATAGAAGGCGGGGTCTGCTCCGCCTTCTTCTCTGCCAAGCCTCCAGCGTACGCCCGGCCCTTTGTCCACGTCTAAAACATCGTGACATAAGCTGGGATTCCTGCGCGTTTCGCCATCCCCCTCAATTGATCACAGGCCCGAATGTCCCTTTGACTGCCATCACCAGATTGCCAATACTCATGGCATATTGACGGCCACCCGCATGAGACAAGGAATGCCCCTTTGAAGCTGGAACTCAAGAACAGCTTGTCGGTGAAGTTGCTACGGGTTGTGCTGCTGTCGGCCTTGATTGTGGGTGTGGCACTGAGCGTGGCGCAGATCGTTTTTGATGCCTACAAGACGCGCCACGCCGTGGAAGGTGATGCCCAGCGTATCCTCGACATGTTTCGTGACCCCTCAACCCAGGCCGTGTACAGCCTGGATCGCGAGATGGGCATGCAAGTGATCGAAGGTCTGTTTCAGGACGACGCCGTGCGCATGGCCTCTATCGGTCACCCCAACGAGACCATGCTGGCGGAAAAAAGCCGCGCTTTGCAGCAGTCTCCCAGCCGCTGGTTGACCGACTTGATTCTTGGCCAGGAACGTTCCTTTACCACTGCGTTGGTCGGCAAGGGCCCCTACAGCGAATATTACGGCGACCTCAGCATCACCCTCGACACCGCGACCTATGGCCGAAGTTTTCTGGTCAGCTCGGTCATCATCTTTATCTCGGGCGTATTGCGCGCCCTGGTCATGGGGCTGGTGCTGTACCTGGTGTATCACTGGATGCTCACCAAACCGCTGTCGCGGATGATCGGGCACCTGACTTCGATCAACCCGGACCGTCCCAGCGAACACAAGATCCCTCAGCTCAAGGGCCACGAACGCAACGAACTGGGGCAGTGGATAAACACCGCCAACCAATTGCTCGAATCCATCGAGCGCAATACCCACCTGCGCCACGAGGCCGAATCGAGCCTGTTGCGCATGGCCCAGTACGACTTCCTGACCGGCCTGCCGAACCGCCAGAAGTTGCAGGCGCAACTGGATAAAATCCTCACGGACGCCGGCCGCCGGCAACGCCGTGTCGCGGTGTTGTGCGTGGGGCTGGATGACTTCAAGAGCGTCAACGAGCAATTCACCTACCAGGCCGGCGACAAACTCTTGTTGGCGCTGGCTGATCGCTTGCGCGCCCATAGTGGCCGCCTGGGCACGCTCGCCCGCCTGGGCGGTGACCAGTTCGCCCTGGTACAAGCCGATATCGACCAGCCCTACGAAGCCGCCGAACTGGCGCAAAGCATTCTCGATGACCTGGAAGCAGAGTTCGCCCTTGAGCATGACCTGATCCGCCTGCGCGCCACCATCGGCATCACGCTGTTCCCGGAAGATGGCGACAGCACCGAGAAGTTGCTCCAGAAAGCCGAGCAGACCATGACCCTGGCCAAGAGCCGCTCGCGCAACCGCTATCAGTTTTATATCGCCAGCGTCGACAGCGAAATGCGCCGGCGCCGTGAACTGGAGAAAGACTTGCGAGACGCCTTGGGCCGCGAGCAGTTCCACTTGGTGTACCAGCCACAAATCAGCTATCTCGACCATCACGTGGTCGGTGTGGAAGCCCTGCTGCGCTGGCAACACCCGGAACATGGGCTGGTACCGCCGGACTTGTTTATTCCGCTGGCGGAACAGAACGGCACCATCATTCCCATTGGCGAATGGGTGCTGGACCAGGCATGCCGGCAACTGCGCGAATGGCATGACCAGGGTTTCACCGCGCTGCGCATGGCCGTCAACCTGTCCACCGTGCAACTGCACCACACCGAGTTGCCGCGGGTGGTCAACAACCTGATGCAGATCTATCGCCTGCCGCCCCGCAGCCTGGAGCTGGAAGTGACCGAGACCGGCCTGATGGAAGACATCAGCACCGCCGCCCAGCACCTGCTGAGCCTGCGCCGCTCCGGGGCGCTGATCGCCATTGATGACTTCGGTACCGGCTACTCCTCCTTGAGTTACCTCAAGAGCCTGCCCCTGGACAAGATCAAGATCGACAAGAGCTTCGTCCAGGACCTGCAGGACGACGACGATGACGCCACCATCGTGCGCGCCATTATCCAATTGGGCAAAAGCCTGGGCATGCAGGTGATTGCCGAAGGGGTGGAGACTGCCGAACAGGAGGCCTACATCATCTCCGAGGGGTGCCATGAGGGGCAGGGTTATCACTACAGCAAACCGCTGCAGGCCCGGGAGTTGACGGCTTATCTGAAGCAGTCCGAGCGCAGTAACGCCGTGAGTCTTTGAATTTACACTTCGATACTCAACATTTCCTGCGTATAAGCCTTTACACAAAATGCAAATCTTTCGCATTATGTCGCAGCGTTTGCGCTCCCCGCGCGCCCTTTCAACAACCGAAGCAGGATGTTCGCCATGATTCGTATGCCCCTGGCCACCGCCAGTCTGCTGGCCATTGCCATTTCTCTCGCCGGTTGCGGCGAAGGTAAAGACAAGGCCGCCGCGCCCCAGGCACCCGCTGCCGCCAGCACTACCGCACCGGCGGCTGCCCCGGCAGGCCAGGTCGACGAAGCGGCCGCCAAGGCCGTGGTCGCGCACTACGCAGACATGGTGTTTGCGGTGTACAGCGATGCCGAATCCACCGCAAAAACCCTGCAGACCGCAGTCGACACCTTCCTCGCCAACCCGAACGACGAAACCCTGAAAGCGGCCCGTACCGCCTGGATCGCCGCGCGCGTACCCTACCTGCAGAGCGAAGTATTCCGCTTCGGCAACACCATCATCGACGACTGGGAAGGCCAGGTGAACGCCTGGCCCCTGGACGAAGGCCTGATCGACTACGTCGACAAGTCCTACGAACACGCGCTGGGCAACCCAGGAGCCAACGCCAATATCATCGCCAATAACGAGATCCAGGTGGGCGAAGACAAGGTCGACGTCAAGGAGATCACTCCGGAAAAACTCGCCAGCCTCAATGAACTGGGCGGTTCCGAAGCGAACGTCGCCACCGGCTACCACGCCATCGAATTCCTGCTGTGGGGCCAGGACCTTAACGGCACCGGCCCAGGCGCGGGCAACCGCCCGGCGTCGGACTACATGACCGGTGACGGTGCAACCGGCGGCCACAACGAGCGTCGCCGCACTTACCTGCGCGCTGTCACCCAACTGCTGGTCAGCGACCTGCAGGAAATGGTCGGCAACTGGAAGCCCAACGTCGAAGACAACTACCGCGCCACCCTGGAGTCGGAACCTGCGACCGATGGCCTGCGTAAAATGCTGTTCGGCATGGGCAGCCTGTCCCTGGGCGAACTCGCCGGGGAGCGCATGAAGGTGTCCCTGGAAGCCAACTCGCCGGAAGACGAGCAAGACTGCTTCAGCGACAACACCCATTACTCGCACTTCTACGACGCCAAGGGCATCCGTAACGTCTACCTGGGCGAATACACTCGTGTTGACGGCACCAAGCTGACCGGCGCCAGCCTGTCGTCCCTGGTGGCCAAGGCCGACCCGGCAGCCGATGCAGCCCTCAAGGCTGACCTGGCGGCCACCGAAGCGAAGATTCAGGTGATGGTCGACCACGCCAACAACGGCGAGCACTACGACCAGTTGATCGCCGCTGACAATGAAAAGGGCAACCAGATCGTGCGTGACTCGATTGCCGCCCTGGTCAAGCAGACCGGTTCGATCGAAGCCGCTGCCGGCAAGCTGGGCATCAGTGACCTGAACCCGGACAGCGCTGATCACGAGTTCTGATCAAGCGCAGTTGAAAGAGGCGACCTGCGGGTCGCCTTTTTCATGCGCGCAATAACTGCCGCGCCTATCCCTGTGGGCTGGCTTGCCTGCGATAGCGGCGGTTCAGTCGACTAATCTGTAACTGACACACCGCCATCGCAGGCAAGCCAGTTCCCACATTGGATTGCGGGGCGTCAGGTGGATATGCGCCGGCTGGCAGGCCAGCTTCCGCAGGGGTTCTCCATCAACCGGCAGCCCTTGGTTTACAAGACCTGCACCGCAGGTAGAATGGCGCCTCTGCCCAATCACCCGAGCGAACTTCATGGCGTTGCCGACCCTGCGCATCATCGGTTTCATCATCGGCATCTTCCTGATCACCCTTGCGGTCGCCATGGTAATCCCGATGGCGACCCTGGTGATCTTCGAACGCACCAGCGACCTGCCCTCGTTCCTGTGGGCCAGCCTGATTACCTTTATCGCCGGACTGGCGCTGGTCATCCCTGGCCGCCCAGAGCATGTGCACCTGCGCCCCAGGGACATGTACTTGCTGACGGTCAGCAGTTGGGTGGTGGTGTGCATCTTCGCCGCCCTGCCCTTTTTGCTGACCCAGCACATCAGCTACACCGACTCGTTCTTTGAAAGCATGTCCGGCATCACCGCCACCGGCGCCACCGTCTTGAGCGGCCTGGACAGCATGTCGCCGGGTATCCTGATGTGGCGTTCGCTGCTGCACTGGCTCGGCGGTATCGGCTTTATCGGCATGGCGGTGGCGATCCTGCCGCTGCTGCGCATTGGTGGCATGCGCCTGTTCCAGACCGAATCCTCAGACCGCTCGGAAAAGGTCATGCCTCGCTCACACATGGTGGCGCGCCTGATCGTGGCGGCGTATGTGGGCATCACCATCTTCGGCAGCCTGGCCTTCTGGTGGGCCGGAATGGGCGTGTTCGATGCGATCAACCATGCGATGTCGGCGATTTCCACGGGTGGGTTTTCCACCTCGGACGAGTCCCTGGCCCATTGGAAACAACCGGCGGTGCACTGGGTCGCGGTGGTGGTGATGATCCTGGGCAGCTTGCCGTTCGCCCTGTATGTGGCCACATTGCGCGGCAACCGTCGGGCGCTGATCAAGGACCAGCAGGTGCAAGGCTTGCTTGGCCTGCTGCTGGTGACTTGGCTGGTACTCGGCACCTGGTACTGGTGGACCACCGACCTGCATTGGCTCGATGCCTTGCGCCATGTGGCGCTGAACGTGACGTCTGTGGTGACCACCACCGGCTTTGCACTGGGGGACTACAGCCTGTGGGGCAACTTCTCACTGATGCTGTTTTTCTACCTGGGCTTTATCGGGGGCTGCTCGGGCTCCACCGCAGGCGGTATCAAGATCTTCCGTTTCCAGGTGGCCTACATCCTGCTCAAGGCCAACTTGAATCAGTTGATCCACCCACGCGCGGTGATCAAGCAGAAGTACAACGGCCACCGCCTTGATGAAGAAATCGTACGCTCGATCCTGACCTTTTCGTTTTTCTTCGCCATCACCATCTGCATGATCGCCCTGGCCCTGTCATTGCTGGGCGTGGACTGGATGACCGCGTTGACCGGCGCCGCCAGTACCGTATCCGGCGTGGGCCCGGGCCTGGGCGAGACCATCGGCCCGGCCGGCAACTTCGCCACCCTGCCGGATGCCGCCAAGTGGATCCTGTCCCTGGGCATGTTGTTGGGGCGCCTGGAGATCATTACCGTGTTTGTGTTGTGCATTCCGGCGTTCTGGCGTCACTGACAGTCGACATTTGTTGCAAGCGCGTCCGGTATTCCCCGGGCGTTGCATCGAACCAGCGGCGAAATGCGCGGAAAAAGTTGCTCGGGTCGGCAAACCCCAGCAAATAGGCAATTTCCAGCAGGGTCATGTTGGGTTGTGCCAGGTATTGCTCGGCCAGTTCGCGCCGGGTGTCATCGAGCAAAGCCTGGAAGCTGGTGCCCTCTTCCTGCAACCGCCGCTGCAAAGTGCGCTGTGACAGGTGCAACGTCTGGGCCACCGCTTCGCGCTTGGGCTCGCCCTGAGGCAACAGGCGGCACAGCACCTGACGCGCCTTATGAGTCACGCGGCTTTCGGAAAAACGCGCCAGGTATTCACCGGCAAAGCGATCATGCAACAGCGCCATGGCTTCGTTGGCCGTGGGCAGCGGCGCCTCCATGTCAGCCTGCTCGAAAATCAGCGCGTCATAGTGTGCATTGAATTGCAAAGGCGCATGAAAGGCCTGTTGGTAGGGCGCCAGGTCCGCTGGCTGCTCGCCTTGCAGCAGCACTTTGCGGGGCTGCAGTGTGCGCCCGGTGAGCCAGCCGCACAGGGCCAGGGCGCTGGCCAGCGAGGCTTCGGCGCTTTGACGGGTGGGCGGCAGGTGATCGCCATGCACAGTCAGAATCAGCGCATAGCCTTCGGGTAAGAGTCGGAAGCTCAAGTCAGCGCTTTCGGCGATGATGCGCTGGTAGCGCACCAATCGCATAAAGCCTTCGGCCAGGGTGTTGCTGGACATCAACGCATAACCGGCAACATGAAACGAGGCAGGCCGCACCACCTTGCCCATGTTCAGGCCAATCGCCGGGTTACCCGACACCTCCACCGCGCGCTGCCACAGGCGGGTCATGGCGTCTTGCGGGAAGCGCGCATCGGGGTCACTGAGGGCCCCATAGTCCAGGCCCAGTTGCCGGAACAAGGCACGGCAATCCAGGCCATCCATTTCCAATGCCTTGACGATGCCCATCACCCAGCTTGCAGAAGTTGTTCGTTCGCTCATGGCGTCTTCTTATTGAAAGCAGGCTCAAACGGCAGCCAGGAAGCCAAGGATACTAAAGTGGCATCTATTGTCACTGGCTGTTAGCACCGATCACTCTAGACTCAAATAAGCTCCCCGCCGCGCACCCGTTGGCGGCACAACAACCAGAGGGCCGGTGACCGTGGAAAACATCAAGAAATTCAACAGTTTTGCCGAGTTCTACCCGTACTACCTGAGCGAACATGGCAACAGCACCTGCCGACGCCTGCACTTTATCGGCACCACCCTGGTAATAGGCATTCTCGCGTACGCCATCGGCAGAGGCTCATTGGTCCTGCTGCTGGCGTTGCCTCTGGTGGGCTACAGCTTTGCCTGGATTGGCCACTTCTTCTTCGAAAAGAACCGCCCCGCCACCTTTCAACACCCGTTCTACAGCTTGTTGGGGGATTTTGTGATGTACCGCGACATGATCCTCGGCAAGGTGCCGTTCTAGGGGTGTGACCTCATGTCACTTGCGACTGAACCATGAAAAATTATGCATCCGGGGAGATAAAAGTCTTTTTGTCATTTACGGTGCTGTATCCTGCCAAGGCTTTTTGAGAGCGCGGAATCACCTGCGATTGAAAAAACAGACCTTGCGAGGAGCGACCACGATGCACGAGATACCTAATCTCCCCTTCCCAAGCCTGCACCCAACTGAGCAGCCAACACCGCAGCAGGCCAGCGACAAGCAGCCTGAGGCCAAAGAAGCAAAACCAGTCGAGCGCGAAAGCCGGGACTGACGCCGTACCAGACCGTGTGGAAAGCGCACCTTTGAGCGCTTTCCACACTGCCTGAATCATCCGAGACCTTCACTATGACCACTTCCCCTCCCGACACGCCAGACGCCGCTGTACTCGACGCTGCCTTGCAGATGGTCGAAGTCTGGAACCGCCTCAGTGCCGACAAGCAAGCCGCACTGCTCAAGCGCTTCGGCACCCAGGAAAACGCCCTGGCGGCCCTGGTGACCACCCAATTGCTGGCCCCCGCCCACGCTTGATCTGCCCTAGATCTGACGTTTTACATTTTTACCGCCCTGCCCGGCCTGCGCGCCGGTATCATTAGCAGCCTATCTTTACCTGCTGCGACAGTGGATCTCTCCCATGCCAGATACCCAGCGCCCCATGGCGGTCACGCTGCAAGTCGTTTCCATCGTGCTGTTTACCTTCATCGGCTACCTGAATATCGGCATCCCCCTGGCCGTACTGCCGGGTTATGTCCATAGCCAACTGGGCTATGGCGCCGTCATTGCCGGGCTGGTGATCAGCGTGCAATACCTGGCAACCCTGCTGAGCCGCCCCTATGCCGGCAAGATCATCGACAACCTGGGCAGCAAGCGCGCCGTGCTGATCGGCCTGGTGGGCTGTGGTTTGAGTGGCGTGCTCATGTTGTTGGCGGCGTGGTTTTCCAGCCTGCCGGCCCTGAGCCTCGGCTGCCTGCTGATAGGTCGACTGGTGCTGGGCAGCGCTGAAAGCCTGGTGGGGTCGGGCGCGATTGGCTGGGGCATTGGCCGCGTCGGCGCGGCGAACACGGCCAAGGTTATTTCTTGGAACGGCATCGCCAGCTACGGCGCGCTGGCGGTCGGCGCACCGCTGGGGGTGTTGCTGGTCAGCCATTTCGGGCTGTGGAGCATGGGGGTCAGCATTATTCTGCTGGCCGTGCTGGGTGTGTTGTTGGCCTGGAAAAAACAAGCCGCGCCGATTGTGCCCGGCGTGCGTTTGCCATTCATGAATGTGCTGGGCCGCGTGCTGCCCCATGGTTGCGCGCTGGCGCTGGGCTCCATCGGCTTTGGCACCATCGCCACCTTTATCACGCTGTACTACAGCACCCAGCAGTGGGATAACGCGGTGTGGGCCTTGAGCCTGTTCGGTGCCAGTTTTATCGGCGCACGCTTGCTGTTTGGCAATTTGATCAACCGCATTGGCGGTTTTCGCGTCGCAATCGCTTGCCTGTCGGTGGAAGTGCTGGGCCTGCTGTTGCTGTGGCTGGCGCCGGATGCCCAACTGGCGTTGGCGGGTGCAGCGTTGAGCGGTTTCGGCTTTTCCCTGGTGTTCCCCGCGTTGGGGGTAGAGGCGGTCAACCTGGTGCCGGCCTCCAGCCGTGGCTCGGCGGTGGGCGCCTACTCGCTATTTATCGACTTGTCCCTGGGCATCACCGGGCCGCTGGCGGGCGCGGTGGCGGCAGGTTTTGGCTTTGCCTCGATATTCCTGTTCGCCGCCCTCGCAGCTTTCGCCGGTTTGCTGCTGAGCTTCTACCTGTACCGCCAGGCGCCCAAGGCCCGAGAAACACGCGACGCCTAGAAGTCGACCTTGCCGCGCCCGGCCTTGATGCTGCCGCGCTTGGTCTTGGACTCCAGACGGCGTTTCTTCGAACCCAGGGTGGGCTTGGTCGGACGGCGCTTTTTTTCGACCTTGGTGGCGCTCTGGATCAACTCCACCAGGCGCTCCAGCGCATCGGCGCGGTTCTGCTCCTGGGTGCGATATTGCTGGGCCTTGAGCACCAGCACGCCTTCGCTGGTGATCCGGCTGTCACGCAGCGCCAGCAGGCGCTCCTTGTAGAATTCCGGCAATGACGACGCAGGGATATCAAACCGCAGGTGCACCGCACTCGACACCTTGTTGACGTTCTGCCCACCAGCACCCTGGGCGCGAATGGCGGTCAGCTCGATCTCGGCATCGGGCAACTGTACATTGTTGGAAATCACCAGCATGAGTAACACGGTCCTCCGGAAGAAGCCCTAGGATACGCGAATGCACCTTGGCCATCTCCTCAAACAACAAACCCGGCACAAGGCCGGGTCTGCTTAACAACATTGACGCTTACTTCACCGCTGGGACCGCCATGTCCATGGACTGCTGCGCCCGCTTGTTCTTGACCCAGTAACACACACCCATGAACGCCACCCACACCGGGATCGCGTACACCGAGCGGTCAATGCCGGGAATCATCAACATGGTGCCCAGGATAAACACCACGAACGCTACGCAGATGATGTTGCCATAGGGGTACCACAGCGCCTTGAACAGCGGCACCTGGCCGGTGCGGTTCATGTGCTGGCGGAACTTGAAATGGGAGAAGCTGATCATCGCCCAGTTGATCACCAACGTGGCCACCACCAGCGACATCAGCAATTCCAGCGCGTCATGGGGCATCAGGTAGTTCATCAGCACCGCCACCAGAGTGATCGCCGCCGAGGCCAGGATCGAACGCACCGGCACGCCGCGCTTGTCGATCTTCGCCAGCGCCTTGGGCGCATCGCCCTGCTCGGCCATGCCCAAAAGCATGCGGCTGTTGCAGTAGGTGCCGCTGTTGTACACCGACAGCGCGGCCGTCAGCACCACGAAGTTGAGGATATGCGCGGCCGTGTTACTGCCCAGCATCGAGAACACCTGCACGAACGGGCTACCGCTGTAGGCATCGCCAGAGGCGTTGAGGGTCGCCAAGAGGCTGTCCCACGGTGTGAGCGACAGTAACACCACCAGGGCACCGATGTAGAAAATCAGGATGCGGTAGATCACCTGATTGATCGCCTTGGGAATCACGGTGCGTGGCTGGTCGGCTTCGGCAGCGGTAAAGCCGAGCATTTCCAGGCCGCCGAAGGAGAACATGATGATCGCCATGGCCATCACCAAGCCGCCGACGCCATGGGGGAAGAAACCACCATGCTCCCACAGGTTGCTGACCGAGGCTTGCGGGCCGCCGCTGCCGCTGACCAGCAGGTAGCTGCCCAGGGCAATCATGCCGACGATAGCCACCACCTTGATGATGGCGAACCAGAACTCGGCCTCACCGAAGACTTTGACGTTGGCCAGGTTGATCGCGTTGATCAGCACGAAAAACGCCGCCGCAGAGACCCAGGTCGGGATCTCCGGCCACCAGTAGTGCACGTACTTGCCGACGGCCGTCAGCTCCGACATACCTACCAGGATGTACAGGATCCAGCAGTTCCAGCCCGACAGGAAGCCGGCGAAACCGCCCCAGTACTTGTGGGCAAAGTGGCTGAAGGAGCCGGCGACCGGCTCCTCGACAATCATTTCGCCAAGCTGGCGCATGATCATGAAGGCGATAAAGCCGCAGATGGCATAGCCCAGGATCATCGACGGGCCGGCGGATTTGAGCACCCCGGCCGAGCCCAGGAACAGGCCGGTGCCGATGGCGCCACCAAGGGCGATCAACTGGATATGCCGGTTTTTCAGGCCGCGTTTCAGCTCGCCTGAAGAAGAATGGGGTCCACTCATGAAAAGGGTCTCACGCAAGGTTTGAAGAGTTGAATGCAGGTTGCTGCCTTGAATTACCGACTCAAGCAGCGCCGCTCAAACCCCAGCGCAGGCACCAGGAGTACAGCGTCTTTCTAATGGTCATGCGTCACCTGTTTGTTTTTATCTGTGACGAAATCGAACCCGTCCGGCTCGTGGCCAGGCGGAGTGATCAGGGGGATCAAACCCTGAGGTCTTGGCCTTTTGCGTGGGTACGCAAGGGGGGTCACAGTAAAACGCGGCGCATTGTACACCGCTCGACAGCTTCGGCACGCACCGGGAAAGTGCACCGGTGAATCTGTCAGCTAATTCTTACATCCGCGCGATAATCAACAACGCCAGGGCACTTTCGTAAACCTATCGTTACGCGCCGGAAAATCTTCGTTACAGTCAGCTTTTTGCAGCCCTCAACGGAATTCTGTCGGAAGGCAACGTTTGAAGAATCGCTTCAGCCAATTTACTGTTTTGCCTGAATAAAAAAATCCGCCAAAAAACAGAAGAAAAAATCCAAATGAAACCGTGTCAATAAATTTTTTGCATTTCGAAACACTCTCTTCTAGGTTCTTTCCACTTGCCCGCGAAGCCCGTGGGTGAGCCGTTCTCAATCAACGTCCTCTAGGAGATACACCATGCAAGCACTGGAAAACGACCTGGAAACCGAACTGCAACTCGACGATTGGTTTGAAGCGCCGACCCATGAGGCCGCCGTTGAAATGATGCAAGCCGATGCCGTTGTGCCTTTTGGCACCGCGATGTGGCCTTTCTAATACCCGGCAGGCATCCGGCAGGCGCTGTGCACGGCGCCTGCCCCCTTACCCAAGGCACAGAAGGACACCCGTCATGGACAAGGCCCGCGCCGTCGAACACTTTCTCTACTACCTTGCGCACCACCCCGCCCTCAACGGCCTGAACCGCCCCACCGTGTTGCTGGGCCATACCGAGCGCTATGACGCCATCGCACAGGCGATCACCCACGGCAGCGCCGCCCGCTTCAACTTCCAACTGCAACGCCTGGACCTGGCGCCCACCGACACCCTGGCGCAGGCCATTCAAACCTGTGACCTGTACCTGTTTCTCTACGATTCCTCCACGCTGCCCAACCCGCGCGCCGAAGGGCCTGACTTTATCCGCGCCCTGCAAGGCGTGATGGCCGAGCACTGGAAAAAATCCCTGCTGTTCAAGGATTACGGCGACTATTTCTACGACACCTTCAGCGTCGAGCCCCAACGCATCGCCGACCTCAACGCCACACTGATCCGGCGCATGGCCCAGGCCAACGTGCTGAGCTTTACCGACAAACACGGTTCGCGCCTGGAAGCGCCGATGAGCAGCATCAAGAAGTGGACCAATATCAACGGCGTCGGCAACCACGACCTGGCGCCCGGCGAAATCGCCACCCACAGCGAGGCCATCAACGGCCAGGTGCGGTTTGTCGGCACCTTCCTCAGTACCATCCCCTTTGCACGCAAATACGGCGTGCTGCAATCGCCGCTGGAGTTATGGATCGAGAACTCCACCGTTTGCAGCGTGGCCAGCGATGTGCCGGGGCTGGCGGATGATTTCAACAAGTACCTGAATGCCAACCCGTCCAACCGCCGTGTGGAGGAACTGGGCATTGGCACCAATGAAGGGGTCAAGGACCTGTATGCGCGCAATGCCGGGTTTGAAGAGCGCCACTGCGGGTTGCACCTGGGCTTGGGGGGCGGGCAGAAAGGCAGTCATCACCTGGACCTGATCTTCGCCAGTGGGGTATTGGCGCTGGATGACAAGCCGGTGTTTGATGGCTCCTTTGCCTTTTAAAAGATCAACAGACGGGTAGAGATCCCTGCGGGAGCCGGGCTTGCCCGCGATAGCGGTGGGTCAGTTAGCATAAAGGTGACTGGCCCACCGCTATCGCAGGCAAGCCAGCTCCCACAGCGGATTGCATTTCAAATTCAGATTAAAAAAAAAGCCAACCCTAGGGTTGGCGTTTTTGTGCAGCGCTTAGCGCATCACTGCGGCTTCTTGCGACCAAAACCAGGGCGCTGGCCGGAACCCGCCGGGGCGCCACGGCGCTTGCCCGACGGCTCATCGGCTACCAGTTTCGGGCCAGGGCGCTTGTTCGCCGCTGGCTTGGCTGGACGCTTGGTGCTGGCGTTATCGGCCGGGCGATCCTCACCACGGTTGCTGCGACCACCCGCCGGGGCAGGACGCGGCGTACGTGGCGCACGCTCGCCTTCCTGACGCGATGGTGCGGTGGGGCGGCGCTCGCCTTCAATGTGCGGCTGACGCGAGATACGACCGCCGGTGGCCGGTGCATCCAGCGCAGGGCGCAGGGTGCGGGCAACACGTTCGGTACGTGGCACTGGGCGCGAAGATTTACGCTGCATACGCTCAAGCTTGTCTTTGCTCTTGGCGTTCATCTGCGGCATGGCGACGGGCGCCAGGCCCACTTCGGCGCTGAGGATATCGACTTCGTACTGGCTCATTTCGCGCCAGCGGCCCATCGGCAGGTCGGAGTTCAGGAACACCGGGCCAAAACGCACGCGCTTGAGGCGGCTGACCACCAGGCCCTGGGACTCCCACAGGCGACGCACTTCACGGTTACGGCCTTCCATCACCACGCAGTGGTACCAGTGGTTGAAACCTTCGCCACCCGGCGCCTGCTTGATGTCGGTGAACTTGGCCGGGCCGTCTTCGAGCACCACGCCCGCCTTGAGGCGTTCGATCATCTCGTCATCGACTTCACCACGTACACGCACGGCGTATTCACGGTCCATCTCGTAGGACGGGTGCATCAGGCGGTTGGCCAACTCACCGTCGGTGGTGAACATCAGCAAGCCGGTGGTGTTGATATCCAGGCGGCCGATGTTGATCCAGCGGCCTTCTTTAGGCTTGGGCATCTTGTCGAACACGGTCGGACGGCCTTCCGGGTCGTCACGGGTGCAGATCTCGCCGTCGGGCTTGTTGTACATGATCACACGGCGCACCGATTCGGCGGCCTCTTCACGCTTGATGACCTTGCCATCAATGGTGATTGCATCGTGCAGGTCGACGCGCTGGCCAAGGGTGGCCTCGACGCCGTTGACCTTGATGCGCTTCTGGGTGATCCAGGCTTCGACGTCGCGGCGCGAGCCCACGCCGATACGCGCCAGCACCTTTTGCAGTTTTTCGCCTGCTGGGCCGATTTCCTGGTCTTTCTGGTCTTGGTCATTCATCGTAAGCACCTCCCGGTGGGTCGATTCAGGCGTGGCCTGAGGGTATTGAAAGCGGGGCCTTGGCCAAATAGCTCGGCAAGGGGCCGCGAATCATACGCGCATGGCGCGTGTTGCGCATCACAGACTAGTCGATAACGCCCAGCTCATTTGCATTTCCGCCGACCGGTGGCCCCCAGGGCCAGCAATCGCAGTTCGGCTTCGGCCAATACCGTGCGCTTGTCGGCTTTGTCGAGTTTCTTCCAGGCGCGGATTTCGCGCTTGCTGCGGCCACAGCCGACGCAGATGTCGTCGCTGAATTTGCAGATGCTGATGCACGGGTCTTTGGTCGAACTCATACACTTCCCCAGGCGACGCTGATTAAATGTGGGAGCGGGCTTGCTCGCGAATGCGGTGGTTCAGTCAATGTATCTGCAAGCTGATACACCGCATTCGCGAGCAAGCCCGCTCCCACATGGGGTATTGCGGTGTTTGGAAATACCGGGTCAGTCTTCGAGCTGACGGCGTTCGTTTTCGATGGCTTCGGCCAACGCCCGGGCTTCGTCTTCTTCGTCGCTCAGGGGCGGCTGTTCGAGGGCGGCAACGGCGGCCAGGAGTTTTTCCCGGGCGTCGGCCACGCCGAGAATATCTTCCTCGGTGTGGACCTCAGGCTCGGATTCAACGTTCACCTGGGTTTCCGACTCCGCCCCACCGTCACGCAGCAAATCGTCGAAGTCGGTCTTTATCCCCTGCTCCATATCGTCCAGCTCCAGCAATAGCGTATGGAAACTGGTCTCGTCCTTGGGCTCCTCCGGCTCGGCGCTGGCGTCGGCCAGTTCCTGCAGGCTTTGCGGCACCGGCGCGTCGTCGAAGTCGAGCACAGGCTCGGCCTCCATTTCGCGCAGCTCGGCCAGGGGTGGCAGGTCGTCGAGGTTTTTCAGGTTGAAGTGATCGAGAAACACCTTGGTGGTGGCGAACATGGCCGGTTTGCCCGGCACATCGCGGTAGCCAACAATACGGATCCACTCACGCTCAAGCAAAGTCTTGACGATATGGCTGTTGACCGCCACACCACGCACATCTTCGATCTCGCCCCGAGTGATGGGCTGGCGATAGGCGATCAGCGCCATGGTCTCCAGCATCGCGCGGGAGTAGCGCTGCGGGCGTTCTTCCCACAAACGCCCGACCCACGGTGAAAACTTCTCACGGATCTGCAGGCGGTAACCCGACGCCACTTCGCGCAGTTCAAAGGCACGGCCCTCGCAGGACTTGCGCAGGATCTCCAAGGCCTTCTTGAAGACCGGCGGCTCCGGGCGTTCGGCCTCTTCAAAGAGTTCGAACAGGCGCTCCAGAGATTGCGGTTTACCCGAGGCCAGGAGAAAGGCCTCCAGCAAAGGGGCCAGTTCGCGGGGTTCAGTCAGATTCATCGATTCAGCTCGTTATTCGGCTCGCGCCCGCACGTGGATAGCCGCAAAAGGCTCATTCTGCACCAGCTCGACCAAGGATTCCTTGACCAGCTCAAGGATCGCCATAAAGGTCACCACCACGCCCAGTCGGCCCTCTTCGGCAGTAAACAACTCGACAAAGGGCACAAAACCACCGCCCTTGAGACGTTCCAGCACATCGCTCATGCGCTCGCGGGTGGACAGCGCTTCACGGCTGACCTGGTGGCTCTCGAACATATCGCCACGACGCAGTACTTCGGCCATGGACATCAGCAATTCTTCCAGGCTCACGTCTGGCAGCAACTTGCGCGCACGCGCCTCGGGGGCATCGAGCTTGGGTACCACCACATCACGGCCCACACGGCTCAGGCCGTCGATACCTTCGGCGGCGGCCTTGAAGCGTTCGTACTCCTGCAGGCGGCGGATCAGCTCGGCGCGCGGGTCATCCTCTTCGGCCTCCACCGTCTCCGAGCGCGGCAACAGCATGCGCGACTTGATCTCGGCGAGCATGGCCGCCATCACCAGGTACTCGGCGGCCAGCTCCAGGCGCACCGACTGCATCAGCTCGACGTAGCCCATGTACTGGCGGGTGATCTCTGCCACCGGGATGTCGAGGATGTTGATGTTCTGCTTGCGGATCAGGTACAGCAGCAAGTCCAGCGGGCCTTCGAAGGCTTCAAGAAAAACCTCCAGGGCGTCCGGTGGGATGTACAGGTCCAGGGGCATTTCCATGACCGCCTGGCCGTACACCATGGCAAATGGCAGTTCCTGCTGGGCGCCAGCCTGAGGATCAGCGGCTTCCACGGCCGACATTCAGGCCTCGACCATGAACGGAGTCGGGTCGCCACAACCCACACGCACCACTTCTGGCTCGCCGTCGGCCAGGTTGATCACCGTGGAGGCCTTGTTGCCGCCGTAGCCGCCGTCGATGATCAGGTCGACGTGCTTCTCCAGCAAACGGCGCATTTCGTACGGGTCGTACAATGGCTCGGTTTCGCCCGGCAGGATCAACGACACGCTCATCAGCGGTTCGCCCAACTCGGCCAACAGCGCCAGGGCAATCGGGTGTTCCGGCACGCGCAGGCCAATGGTGCGCTTTTTCGGGTGCAGCAACAGACGCGGTACTTCACGGGTGGCGTTGAGGATGAAGGTGTAGGGCCCCGGCGTGTGGGCCTTGAGCAGGCGGAAGGTACCGGTGTCGACCTTGGCGAACAGCCCGAGCTGGGACAAGTCGCTGCAGATCAGCGCAAAGTTGTGCTTGTCGTCCAGCTGGCGCAGGCGTCGTACCCGCTCGACCGCGCTCTTGTCGCCGATCTGGCAGCCAATGGCGTAGGACGAATCCGTCGGGTAGATGACTACACCACCGGCACGGATGATCTCCACGGCCTGCTTGATCAGGCGCGCCTGAGGGTTTTCCGGATGAATCTGGAAGAATTGGCTCACGTACTCTACCTGTTCAGACGGTGGCAATAATGGGGTCATGCTTGAATCGCCCCCACAACAGCGGCAGATCTTCCGGGACCTGGCGATACTCGCCAATCTCGGACCAGCCGCCTGGGCCATGAAAATCACTGCCGGCACTGACCAGCAGACCAAATTCGCGGGCAAGGATCGCCAGGCTGCCGACCTGTTCGGCGGGTTGATGCCCGTTGACCACCTCAATGGCGTGGCCACCCGCTCCAATATAGTCGCTGATCAGCTTGCGGCGCTTGCTGCGGGTGAAATCGTAATGCCAGGGATGCGCCAGGCTGACCCAGGCCCCGGAGGCCCGCAGGGTCTGGACGGTGTCTTCCAGGGTCGGCCAGTGCAGCTTCACATCGCCCAACTTGCCGGCGCCCAGCCATTTGCGAAAGGCTTCGGCACGATCCTTCACATACCCTTCACGCACCATCCAGTCGGCAAAGTGCGGACGGGCCGGTGCGTTGCCGCTGTCGCCCAGTTCCTGCTGGACAGCACGGGCGCCGTCGAGGGCACCTGGCATGCCTTTGAGGCTGAGCTTGCGGCTTATTTCTTCGGACCGCAGCCAGCGGCCATCGTGCAATTGGGCAATCGCCGCGACCAAGGGCGGGGCCTTTTGATCAAAACCGTAGCCCAGCACATGGATGGTGGCGCCGCCCCAAGTGCAGGACAATTCCACGCCGTTGACCAGCTGCATACCCAGGGAGTGCGCGGCCTGGCGGGCTTCGTCGAGGCCTTCAAGGGTGTCATGGTCGGTCAATGCCAAAACTCGCACGCCTTTTTCAAACGCACGCGCAACCAGTACCGCGGGCGCCAGGGCGCCGTCGGAGGCCGTGCTGTGGCAGTGCAAATCAACATTCACGGGGGTGTGTAACCTCAAGTCAGCTGGCGCTATCGCAACCAAGGATGTTTGTTATTATGCCGCCACATCCAGCTTCTGGCTCTTACTGTGAAACAATTCATCGACTTCATCCCGCTGTTGCTGTTTTTCATCGTTACCAAACTCGACCCCAGGGTCATCGAAATCGCCGGCCACCAACTATCGTTCGGGGGTATCTACAGCGCCACGGCCGTACTGATCGTCAGCTCCATCGTGGTCTACGGTGCCATCTTCATCTCCCAGCGCAAGCTGGAAAAAAGCCAATGGCTCACCCTCGTCGCCTGCCTGGTGTTCGGTGGCCTGACCCTGGCCTTCCACAGCGAAACCTTCCTTAAATGGAAAGCCCCGGTGGTGAACTGGCTGTTCGCCCTGGTGTTTATCGGCAGCCACTTCATCGGTGACCGCCTGCTGATCAAGCGGATCATGGGCCATGCGCTGACCTTGCCGGAGCCGGTATGGGTGCGTCTGAACGTGGCCTGGATCGTGTTTTTCCTGTTCTGCGGTGCCGCCAACCTGTTCGTGGCCTTTACCTTCCAGGATTACTGGGTCGACTTCAAAGTGTTCGGCAGCCTGGGCATGACCGTGCTGTTCTTGATCGGCCAGGGTATCTACCTGTCGCGTCACCTGCATGACACCACACCGAAAACCGAGGACTGACATGCTCTACGCCATCATTGCCACCGACGTTGCCAACTCGCTGGAAAAACGCCTGAGCGTACGCCCGGCCCACGTCGAGCGCCTCAAACAGCTGCAAGCCGAAGGCCGCATCGTACTGGCCGGCCCGCACCCGGCCGTCGACAGCAACGACCCGGGCGACGCCGGTTTCAGCGGAAGCCTGATCGTGGCCGAGTTCGCCTCCCTGGCCGACGCCCAGGCCTGGGCCAAGGCTGACCCTTATGTCGCAGCAGGCGTCTACGCCGATGTGGTGATCAAGCCGTTCAAGCAAGTCTTGCCTTGAGCCTGGCTGCGTCGAACCTAATCGTTTCGGCGTACTCCTAATGGCTCACGGCGTCACCGGTGGGGCCTTCGCCGCCGACAATGGCTAAATTGAGTGAGTCATGAGCGAGCTGTTACTGATAGATGATGACCAGGAGCTCTGTGAGCTGCTGACCAGTTGGTTGAGCCAGGAAGGTTTCCAGGTACGCGCCTGCCACGACGGCTTGAGCGCCCGAAAAGCCCTGGCCGACAGTGCGCCTGCGGCCGTCGTGCTCGACGTGATGCTGCCCGACGGCAGCGGCCTGGAGTTGCTCAAGCAATTGCGCAACGACCACCCGGAGCTGCCGGTGCTGATGCTCTCGGCCCGGGGCGAACCCCTGGACCGCATCCTCGGCCTGGAACTGGGCGCCGACGACTACCTGGCCAAGCCTTGCGATCCGCGCGAGCTGACGGCGCGCCTGCGCGCCGTGTTACGCCGCAGCCACCCGGCCGCGGTGTCGACTCAGCTTGAGCTGGGCGACCTGTGTTTCAGCCCGGTGCGCGGCGTGGTCAGCATCGATGAACAGGAGTTCGCCCTCACCGTCTCCGAAAGCCGCCTGCTCGAAGCCCTGCTGCGCCAGCCCGGCGAGCCCCTGGATAAACAGGAACTGGCGCAGATCGCCCTGGGCCGCAAGTTGACCCTGTATGACCGCAGCCTGGACATGCACGTCAGCAACCTGCGCAAAAAGATCGGCCCACACCCCGATGGCCGGCCACGCATCGTGGCGCTGCGTAGTCGTGGTTACTACTACAGCCTGTAGGAGCGAGCTTGCTCGCGAAAAACGCCAACGATAACGCAGGCATCCTGATTAAACGCGGTGCCTCTACGCTCTTCGCGAGCAAGCTCGCTCCTACAGAGACAGGGTTTTGTCAGCTTCTATCAAAACCGTCTTTACCGAAGCTTTACCCTCCCCTGACCGCCGCTGACCTTGCCCTGCGTAACCTACTCACATCCGGACTCACCGGAATAGAGACAGGAGAATCACCATGCGCAAGACCCTTATCGCTTTGATGTTCGCCACTGCCCTGCCCACCGTTGCCATGGCAATGCCGGAAGGCCCAGGCCCGATGGGTGGTCCTGAAAGCCACATGATGGGCGGCCCAGGCCACGGTGAACACGGTCCGCGTGGCAAAGGCGGCCCGCTCAGCCAGCTGGACTTGAGCAAGGAACAGCGCGAGCAGATCCGCAAGCTGATGGGTGACCAATGGCACGCCCGCAAAGACCTGGTCAAAAAATACCTGGACAAACTCCCAGCCGCTGACCAGAAGGCCATGCAGGACGAAATCGCCGCCGGCAAGCAGAAAACCCAGACCGATATCCGTGCCGTGCTCAAGCCCGACCAACAGAAGAAGTACGACGAGATCGTCAAGAAGCAAGCCGAGCGCCGCGCCGAATGGAAAGAGTTCCAGGACTGGAAAGCCCAGCAAGCGCAAAAAGCGCAATAATGGCCTAGCTTCACCCCAGCCCAGTGGTTCGCGCCGCTGGGCTTTTCCTGTTTGAGGGTTTCCTGTGCGTTCATTGTTCTGGCGTATCCTGGCGAGTTTCTGGCTGGCCATCGCCCTGGTTGCCGGTTTGTCGATCCTGCTTGGGCACATGCTCAACCAGGACGCCTGGATTCTCAGCCGCCACCCTGGCCTCAACAACCTGGCCCAAGAGTGGACGCAGCTCTACGAAACCCAGGGCGAAGACGCCGCCCAAGAGTTGCTGCAGCAGCGCAAACGCCAGTACCACATCGACGTGCAAGTGCTTAACGAAAGCGGCGAGCCGGTGGTGCGCGGCACCTTCCCGCGCCGCGCCGCCGCCTTCGAAGCCCGGCAGAACGACAGCCAGGATGGCCACCTGCCGTGGCGACGCCTGACCGCCGAGTACACCAGTGACAAAACCGGCGATACCTACCTGCTGATCTACCGTATTCCTCACCCGGAGCTGGACGCCTGGCACCGCAGCAGCCTGCTGTGGCCGCTCAGTGCATTGGCGATTACCCTGGTGGTGCTGACCCTGTTCAGCCTGCTGGTGACCTTGTCCATCACCCGCCCTCTGAGCCGTCTGCGCGGCGCGGTGCATGACCTGGGGCAAACCACCTATCAGCAAAACAGCCTGGCGCAGCTGGCCAATCGGCGTGATGAGTTCGGCGTGCTGGCCAACGACTTCAACCGCATGGGCGCCCGCCTGCAAAGCCTGATCGGCAGCCAGCGCCAGTTGCTGCGCGACGTCTCCCACGAACTGCGCTCGCCCCTGGCACGCTTGCGTATCGCCCTGGCCCTGGCCGAACGCGCCAGCCCCGAAGAACGGGAAAAACTCTGGCCGCGCCTGACCCGCGAATGCGATCGCCTGGAAGCCTTGATCAGCGAGATTCTGGTATTGGCACGGGTCGACGCCGACAACGCCAGCGCAGAAGACATCGACCTCAACCCGTTGCTTAGAACGCTGCAAAAGGACGCCCAACTCAGTGCCCCCGAGCAAGTGGTGCAACTGACGACTGCCAATGATTTGCAGCTTAAAGGCTGGCCGACCATGATCGAACGCGCCGTGGATAACCTGCTGCGCAATGCCCAGCGCTTCAACCCGGTTGGCGAACCGATTGAATTGCAGGCCCGGCATCAAGACGGGCGCATTCTGATCAGCGTACGCGACCACGGCCCCGGCGTGGAGGCCGAGCACCTGAGCCAATTGGGCGAGCCGTTCTACCGTGCCCCCGGCCAGACCGCCCAAGGCCATGGCCTGGGCTTGGCCATCGCTCGTCGCGCCGCCGAGCGCCACGGCGGCAACCTGATCCTGGCCAACCATCCCGATGGCGGCTTTATCGCCAGCATCGAACTGCCCTTGATCCCTGGGGTTGCCACACCGGTGGGATGATCTTCTATAGTGGCCCTTCTCTTACGGAGGGCCTTTGATGACTGACCTGCTGACTCCCATCCAAGCCGCACTCGCTTTACCGCACGCCCCACTGCTCCTGACCCAGGCCGGTGCCTTGCCCTCGACCTTCGCCGTGACAGACCTGGCGGCCGCCAGCATCGGCGCCGCGGGCCAGGCCGTCGCCCAGTTGATTGAGCAACAAACCGGCCGCCTGCCCAGCGTCAGCGTGGATCGGCGCCTGGCCTCGTTGTGGTTCTCCTCGTCGATTCGCCCCGTGGGGTGGCAAGTGCCGCCTTTGTGGGACCCGGTAGCGGGTGATTACTCCAGCGTCGATGGCTGGATCCGCCTGCACACCAACGCGCCCCATCATCGCGCAGCGGCCGAGCGGGTATTGGGACCTGCCGCTGATCGCGCAGCGATGGCGAGTAGAGTCGCGACCTGGAAAGCCGCCGAACTGGAACAGGCGGTTGTCGATGCGGGCGGTTGTGCGGCGCAGATGCGTAGCTGGCAAGCCTGGCAGCAGCATCCCCAAGGTTTGGCGGTAAACGCCGAGGCGTTGATCCAGCGCCAGGTCTTCGAACCCGGCACCGACAAACCCTGGCTCGGTTTTGCGGCGCGTCCACTGGCTGGCATCAAGGTGCTGGATTTGACCCGGGTGCTAGCCGGCCCGGTGGCCAGTCGTTTCCTCGCCGGCTTGGGTGCCGACGTACTGCGTATCGACTCGCCCACCTGGAACGAACCTGGCGTCGTCCCGGAAATGACCTTGGGCAAACGCTGCACTCGCCTTGATCTAAAGAGCCACGACGACCGCCAGGTGTTCGAAGCGTTGCTCAAGGACGCCGACATCCTGTTCCACGGTTATCGCGCCGATGCCCTGGAGCAACTGGGTTATACCCTTGGCGAACGACAGCGCATCGCCCCCGGCCTGATCGACGTCAGCCTCAACGCCTATGGCTGGAGCGGCCCATGGCGTAATCGTCGCGGCTTTGACAGCCTGGTGCAGATGAGCAGCGGGATTGCCGAGGCTGGCATGGCTTGGAAACAGGCAGATAAACCGCTGCCGCTACCGGTGCAGGCGCTGGATCACGCCACCGGCTACCTGATGGCCGCCAGTGCGATTCGGGCTTTGGCCGAGCGCCTGGAAACTGGCCGTGGCGGTTCGGCGCGCTTGTCGTTGGCACGCACCGCGAAATTGCTGGTGGAGGCCGGGCAAGTGCCACAGCAAGCGGCATTGCGTGAGGAAGACATCAATGACCAAGGCCTGGTGGTGGAGCAGACAGCCTGGGGCCAGGCTCATCGACTACTCGCGCCGCTGAGCATCAGTGGCACGCCGTTGCAGTGGGATTTGCCGGCGGTGGAACTGGGCTCGCACCGGCCACAGTGGTGACTGATACCCTGTAGGAGCGAGCTTGCTCGCGAAGGTCGCCAACGATAACGCGGGAAACCTGATACACAGCGGCGTTCTCAGGTTTTTCGCGAGCAAGCTCGCTCCTACAGGGTTGTCCACAAATGCTGCGCCGCATACGCCCTCAACGGCCGCCACGCCTCGGCCCGCGCCAATAACTGCCGCGCCGACACCGGCCCACCTTCCAAGGCCGCCAAGGCATTGATCAGCCCGATATCCCCCGACGCAAACGCATCCGCCTCACGCAACTGGCGCATGGCGATGTACTGCGCGGTCCACTCTCCAATCCCCGGCAACGCCACCAACTGTGCAACGCCGTCCTTGAGGCTGGCCTTGGGTTCGAAAAGCTGAGGATCATCCAACAGCGCCTGGGCCACACCAGACAAGGTACGGCCTCGCGCCTTGGGCATGCCCAGGGTGGCCAGGTCCGCCGCCGCCAGCACCTCAGGTGCCGGGAACAGGTGGGTAATACCGGCGTGCGGGGTTGGCAGGGTCTGGCCATACTGCGCCACCAGTTTGCCCGCCAGGCGAATCGCCGCCACTACGGTGATCTGCTGGCCCAGCACCGCGCGAATCGCCAGTTCCAACCCATCCCAGGTGCCAGGCAACCGCAGGCCAGGGCGGGCCGTAACCAGTTGCGCCATCAGGGGGTCCTGCGCCAATTGCGCGTTGATTACCTCAGGCACGGCATCCAGATCAAACATCCTGCGCAAGCGCTGCTCGATCTCGGGCATGGCGGCAGGCTCAGGAAAGTCGACCGTCACCTCCAGCCAATCCCCCGCACCCGGTTCGACGCTGACCCAGCCATATCGCCCAGCCACACTGATGCTGCGTCGATATACGCCGGCGACCACGGTTTCCAACCCGGTAATCGCCCGCGCCGATAAGAAACCCAGCATCGCCGCCCAGTCGTAGGGCCCTTGATACGCCAACTTCACAATGACAATACTCCGCTGTACAACCCATACGCGGCCAACCCGGCGCCCGCGATCACGCCGCCGAAAATGCCTTTTTCCACGGTGGTAAACAAGGGTTTGCCCTGCTCGCGCTTGGCCAGGGCAAACAGGATCACACCCGGTGCGTACAGCAACGCCGACAGCAGCAAGTACTTCAAGCCCCCCGCATACAGCAGCCAGATCGCATAGCCGAGGGCAATCAGCCCCACCAGCAGATCTTTCATGCGCCGACCCTGCCAGCCTGCATAGGTTTCGCCGCGTGCGCTCAACAGCACCGCATAGGCCGCCGACCACAAGTAAGGCACCAGGATCATCGACGACGCCAGGTAGATCAGGGTGGTGTAGGTGCTGGCTGAAAACAGCGTGATCACCAAGAACGCCTGGATCATCACGTTGGTCAGCCACAAGGCATTGACCGGCACCTGATTGGCGTTTTCCTTCTTCAGGAACGCCGGCATGGTCTTGTCCTGGGCGGTGGCATAGAGGATTTCCGCGCACAGCAGCGCCCATGACAGCAGCGCCCCGAGCAGCGAAACCGCCAGGCCGATACTGATCAGTACCGCGCCCCAAGGCCCGACGATATGCTCCAACACCCCCGCCAGGGACGGGTTCTGTAATTGCGCCAGCTCCGGCTGGCTCATGATGCCCAGGGACAGCACATTCACCAGCACCAGCAAGGCCAGCACGCCGACGAAACCAATCACGGTGGCACGCCCGACATCCGAGCGCTTCTGAGCCCGCGCTGAATACACACTGGCGCCTTCGATCCCGATGAATACGAACACCGTGACCAGCATCATATGGCGCACCTGCTCGACCACGCTGCCCATCTGCGGATTGCCCAGGCCCCAGATATCGCGAGTGAAAATATCCGCCTTGAACGCAACGGCGGCGATCACGATAAACATCAGCAGCGGCACGATCTTCGCCACCGTAGTGACTTGGTTGATGAACGCCGCCTCTTTGATCCCGCGCATCACCAGAAAATGCACAGCCCACAACAACAGCGACGCGCAGCCAATGGCGAGCGGGGTATTGCCCTGGCCGAACGCCGGAAAAAAGTAGCCGAGGGTGCTGAACAGCAAGACGAAATAACCGACGTTGCCCATCCACGCACTGATCCAGTAACCCCAGGCGGACGAAAAACCCATGTAGTCGCCGAAACCCGCCTTGGCATACGCATAGACCCCGGAATCCAATTCGGGCTTACGGTTCGCCAGGGTCTGGAACACAAAGGCCAGGGTCAGCATGCCAATGGCGGTGATTGCCCAGCCGATCAGTATGGCGCCCACTTCGGCACGGGCGGCCATGTTTTGCGGCAGTGAGAAAATCCCGCCGCCAATCATCGAGCCCACCACCAGGGCGATCAGGGCACTGAGCCGGAGTTTCTGGGCGGGTTGGGTCATGCAGGTTCCTCGAAATAAACGGTTGGCCGACAACTGCGCACGCAAGTAATTCAAATTAATGACGTTGTCATAACATAAGGATATGTAAAGGTACGAAGTTTAGGCTTATTTAGAATTTAAATACGTCAATTATGAAGTACTCGTCAAACAACGCACAAAAAATTTGCACATTCGCAAATAAGAACTAGCGTCAACACCCATGCCCCAACCAATTGATTAACCATAAAGCAAAGAGCGCTCTACCCAGCGTCTTTGCGGGATTTTCTTGCCCGCAAAACCTCACCCTAAGTCGTTAATTCACAATGGAATGTGCCAATGAAGTGATCTGAGTCAGCTGTTTGATTAGCGCACGGAATTATTCTGTGGTCTCTCTTCTCCTGCATTGGAGTCATGCAATGTCTGAAACTCCCGGAAAACTTCGATTAGGCGCCCTGGTCGCACTTGTCGTCGGTTCGATGATTGGCGGCGGCATCTTTTCATTGCCACAAAACATGGCCGCCAGCGCCGATGTCGGTGCGGTGTTGATCGGCTGGGTAATTACCGCCATCGGCATGTTGACCCTCGCCTTCGTGTTCCAGACCCTCGCCAACCGCAAGCCTGACCTCGACGGCGGGGTATATGCCTACGCCAAGGCCGGTTTCGGCGACTACATGGGCTTTTCGTCCGCCTGGGGTTACTGGATCAGCGCCTGGCTGGGCAACGTCGGCTACTTCGTCTTGCTGTTCAGCACCCTGGGCTACTTCTTTCCGGTCTTTGGCGAGGGCAATACCCCGACGGCGGTGATCGCTGCGTCAGTGCTGTTATGGGCCGTGCATTTTCTGGTGCTGCGCGGGATCAAGGAAGCGGCGTTCATCAACCTGGTGACCACCGTCGCCAAGGTGGTGCCGCTGCTGCTGTTCGTGCTCATCGCGCTGTTCGCGTTCAAGCTGGACATCTTCACCGCCGACATCTGGGGCGTGAAAAACCCTGACCTGGGCAGTGTGATGAACCAGGTGCGCAACATGATGCTGGTCACCGTGTGGGTGTTTATCGGCATCGAAGGCGCGAGCATCTTCTCGTCCCGCGCCGAGAAACGCAGCGACGTGGGCAAGGCCACCGTGATCGGCTTTATCACCGTCTTGCTGTTCCTGATGCTGGTGAACGTGCTGTCCCTGGGGATCATGACCCAGCCGGAACTGGCCAAGCTGCAGAACCCGTCGATGGCCGCCGTGCTGGAGCATGTCGTAGGCCACTGGGGCGCGGTGCTGATCAGCGTGGGCTTGATCATTTCCCTGCTCGGCGCGCTGCTGTCCTGGGTGCTGTTGTGTGCGGAGATCATGTTCGCCGCCGCCAAGGACCACACCATGCCGGAGTTCCTGCGCAAGGAGAACGCCAACCACGTGCCGGTCAACGCCCTGTGGCTGACCAACGCAATGGTGCAGATATTCCTGGTGATCACGCTGTTTTCCGCCAGCACCTACCTGTCACTGATCTACCTCGCCACCTCGATGATCCTGGTGCCTTACCTGTGGTCGGCGGCCTATGCCCTGCTGCTGGCGGTGCGCGGCGAGACCTACGAGAACGCCCTCAAAGAGCGCAGGAAAGACCTGTTCATCGGCGCCATCGCCCTGATCTATGCGATCTGGCTGCTGTATGCCGGCGGCACCAAATACCTGCTGCTCTCCGCCCTGCTCTACGCCCCCGGCGCGATCCTGTTCGCCAAGGCCAAGCGTGAACTGGGCAAACCGATTTTCACCCCCGTCGAGAAGCTGATTTTCGCCGCCGTGGTCATTGGCGCCCTGGTGGCGGCCTATGGGCTCTACGACGGCTTCCTGACCCTGTAATTGTTGTTCACTGGAGGATCTGTAATGACCACGGAAAAAGTGAAGTACGGCGTACATTCCGAAGCCGGCAAACTGCGCAAAGTCATGGTGTGCTCCCCAGGTTTGGCCCACCAGCGGCTGACCCCCAACAACTGCGACGAGCTGCTGTTCGATGACGTGCTGTGGGTGGCCCAGGCCAAGCGCGACCACTTCGACTTCGTGACCAAGATGCGCGAGCGGGACATTGATGTGCTGGAAATGCACAACCTGCTCACCGACATCGTCGCCAACCCCGAAGCGCTGGACTGGATTCTGGAACGCAAGATCACCGCCAACACGGTAGGCCTGGGCCTGGTCGATGAAGTCGGCTCGTGGCTGCGCAGCCTGGAGCCGCGCAAAATCAGCGAGTACCTGATTGGCGGCGTGTCTGCCGACGACCTGCCGAGCAGCTTCGGTGGCAAGACCATCGAGATGTTCCGCGATTTTCTCGGCCACGCCAGTTTCATTCTGCCGCCGCTGCCCAACACCCAGTTCACCCGCGACACCACTTGCTGGATCTACGGCGGCGTGACGCTCAACCCGATGTACTGGCCGGCGCGCCGCCAGGAAACCCTGCTGACCAGCG
The DNA here is from genome assembly GCF_001902145.1 of Pseudomonas fluorescens. Classification (GTDB taxonomy): domain Bacteria; phylum Pseudomonadota; class Gammaproteobacteria; order Pseudomonadales; family Pseudomonadaceae; genus Aquipseudomonas; species Aquipseudomonas fluorescens_BV. Next base: position 186,541 of record NZ_MRST01000020.1, on the reverse strand, counting down.
CCATCTATAAATTCCACCCTGAGTTCACCAACGCGGACTTCCAGATCTGGTACGGCGACCCCGACCAGGAACATGGCGCCGCGACGCTGGAAGGCGGCGACGTGATGCCGATTGGCAACGGTGTGGTGTTGATCGGCATGGGCGAACGCTCGTCCCACCAGGCCATCGGCCAACTGGCGCGCAACCTGTTCCAGAACAAAGCCGTGGAACGCGTCATCGTTGCCGGCCTGCCCAAATCCCGCGCCGCGATGCACCTGGACACCGTGTTCAGCTTCTGCGACCGCGACCTGGTCACCGTTTTCCCCGAAGTGGTCAACCAGATCGTGCCCTTCACCCTGCGCCCTGATGAGAGCAAGCCCCACGGCATCGACATCCAGCGCGAGAAAACCAACTTCCTCGAAACCGTGGCTGCAGCGCTCAACCTCAAGGCGCTACGTGTCGTGGAGACCGGCGGCAACAGCTTCGCCGCCGAACGCGAGCAATGGGATGACGGCAACAACGTGGTGGCCGTGGAACCGGGCGTGGTGATTGGCTACGACCGCAACACCTACACCAACACCCTGCTGCGCAAGGCCGGTGTGGAAGTCATCACCATCAGCGCCGGTGAACTCGGCCGTGGCCGTGGCGGCGGCCACTGCATGACCTGCCCGATCATCCGCGACCCTATCGACTATTAAGGAGATTCCATCATGGCTTTCAATATGCGCAACCGCAGCCTGCTGTCGCTGATGCACCACACTACCCGCGAGCTGCATTACCTGCTGGACCTGTCCCGCGACCTCAAACGCGCCAAATACACCGGCACCGAGCGCCCGCACCTGCTGGGCAAAAACATCGCGCTGATCTTCGAAAAAACCTCGACCCGCACTCGCTGTGCCTTCGAAGTCGCGGCCCATGACCAGGGCGCCCACGTTACCTACATCGACCCGGTGTCGTCGCAGATCGGCCACAAAGAAAGCATGAAAGACACCGCCCGCGTGTTGGGCAGGATGTTCGATGCCATCGAGTACCGTGGTTTTGAGCAGGAAATCGTCGAAGAGCTGGCCAAGTTTGCCGGTGTGCCGGTGTTCAACGGCCTCACCGCCGAATTCCACCCGACCCAGATGATCGCCGACACCTTGACCATGCGCGAACACAGCGACAAGCCGCTGCATGACATCAGCTACGCCTACCTCGGGGACGCCCGTTACAACATGGGCAACTCGCTGCTGATGATCGGCGCCAAGCTCGGCATGGACGTGCGCATCGGCGCGCCGAAAGCGCTGTGGCCCCATGAAGATTTCATCAAGCAATGCCAGGCCTTTGCCGAGGAAAGCGGTGCACGCATCACCATCACCGAAGACCCTGCAGAGGCCGTGAAGGGCGTGGACTTCATCCACACCGATATCTGGGTGTCCATGGGCGAACCGGTGGAAGCGTGGGACGAGCGCATCGAGCAACTGCTGCCGTACCAGGTCAACGCCAAGATGATGAAAGCCTCGGGCAACCCTCGGGTGAAATTCATGCATTGCCTGCCGGCGTTCCACAACAGTGAAACCAAAGTCGGCAAGGACATCGCGGCGCGCTATCCGCACCTGGCCAATGGCGTGGAAGTGACCGAAGAGGTGTTCGAGTCGCCGGCCAACATCGCCTTTGAGCAGGCGGAAAACCGCATGCATACCATCAAGGCGATCCTGGTGTCGGCGTTGGCAGACATCTAAACCCTGCCGCGATCCCACTGTAGGAGCGAGCTTGCTCGCGAAAAACTCAAGGGCACCGCGTTCATCCAGAAAGGGCGCGCTATCGTTGACCGCCTTCGCGAGCAAGCTCGCTCCTACACAGGATTGCGAGCTCTAGAAGGATTGCATTATGCGCATCGTCGTAGCCCTGGGCGGCAACGCCCTCCTGCGTCGTGGTGAACCCATGACCGCGGACAATCAACGGGCCAATATCCGTATCGCCACCGAACAGATCGCCAAGATCCACCCCGGCAACGAGCTGGTGATCGCCCATGGCAATGGCCCGCAAGTGGGCCTGCTGTCATTGCAGGCGGCGGCCTACACCAGTGTTTCGCCCTACCCCTTGGACGTGCTCGGTGCCGAGACCGAAGGCATGATCGGCTACATCATCGAACAGGAACTGGGCAACCTGCTGGACTTTGAAGTGCCGTTCGCCACCTTGCTCACCCAGGTGGAAGTGGATGCCAAGGACCCGGCCTTCCAGACCCCTACCAAGCCCATCGGCCCGGTATATGCCAAAGCCGAAGCCGAGAAACTCGCCGCCGAGAAAGGTTGGACCATCGCGCCCGACGGCGACAAATACCGCCGCGTAGTGGCCAGCCCGCGCCCCAAACGCATCTTTGAAATTCGCCCGATCAAATGGCTGTTGGAGAAAAAAGCCATCGTGATCTGCGCCGGTGGCGGCGGCATCCCCACCATGTATGGCGAAGACGGCAAGCTGCGCGGCATTGAAGCCGTGATCGACAAAGACCTGTGTTCCTCCTTGCTGGCCACGCAACTGGAGGCCGATTTGCTGGTCATCGCCACCGACGTCAACGCCGCCTTTATCGACTTCGGCAAGCCCACCCAGCAGGCCATCGGCCAGGCCCACCCTGACGATATGGAGAAACTCGGCTTCGCCGCCGGCTCCATGGGCCCCAAGGTACAGGCCGCCTGCGAGTTCGCCCGCCAGACTGGCAAAACCGCCGTGATCGGTTCACTCTCGGACATCGAAGCCATCGTCCAGGGCAGCGCCGGCACGCGCATCAGCACGGCCAAACCTGGCATCACCTACCTGTGAAGTTGAGGAGAATCGCCTATGGCTACCTTTGAACCCGGTCACTTGCATATCGAGCGACACGCGCTGAACAAGGACGATGTCAGCTACGACCTGCGCCTGGACTATGAAGTTGTCACGGATGACCGCGAAGGCAAAGGCATGCAGTTCACCCTGCATGGCAGCATCCAGGGCAAGGACATGAAGGAAACCTTCTTCCTGCCCAAGGACCAGGCCTACAACTTCGCCAGCAATGTGACCAAGATTGTCGAAAAATACGGCATTCCCAAGGCTCATAGCAGCGTCGGTTCACAGCACAAGCATTACGATCTGATGTTTGAGGATGTGCGCAAGCAGTTGGACATGAAGTCCGGCGACCCAGTCAAACCCGAACACCTGGAGTAAAAACACCGCAAATCCCCTGTGGGAGCGGGCTTGCTCGCGAATGCGGTGGATCAGTCAATAATCAGCTGACTGACCCACCGCATTCGCGAGCAAGCCCGCTCCCACATTTTGATCTCCACTCGCTCCAAGGCATACTTGCCGCCTCTGCTCTTCAGAATTGCCAACCGCCCCATGCGTATCCACGTCAGCTTCATCGACCGCGTCGGCATCACCCAGGAAGTCCTGGCCTTGCTCGGTGGGCGCAATCTCAATCTGGATGCGGTGGAGATGGTGCCGCCCAATGTCTATATCGATGCGCCGACCCTCAGCGCCGAGGTGCTCGAAGAACTGCGCGACGCGTTGTTCAGCGTGCACGGCGTGCAAGCGGTGAAGGTGGTCGACATCCTTCCGGGCCAGCGCCGCCATTTGCAACTCGACGCCCTGCTGGCGGCCATGACCGACCCGGTACTGGCTCTGGACAGCGCGGGCAAGATCCTGCTGGCCAACCCGGCGTTGATCGCCTTGTACGGGCGCGAACCGGCCGGGGAAAGCATCGCCGAGCTGTTCGATGATCCGGCCTTGCTGGAGACCCTGCTGGAGCAGGGCTTTCGATTGCCGTTGCGCGAGATCAGCGTCAACGGCCAGACCCTGCTGCTGGGCGCCACGCCGATCACCGACGCCGGCGCCCTGCTCACCCTCTACCAGCCCAACCGCATCGGCGAACAACTGTCGGCGCTGCACCATGACCACGCCGAAGGGTTTGATGCGCTGCTGGGCGAGTCCCCGGCGATCCGCACGCTCAAGGCGCGGGCGCAACGGGTGGCGGCGCTAGATGCACCGCTGCTGATCCAGGGCGAAACCGGTACCGGCAAAGAGCTGGTGGCCCGCGCCTGCCACGCCATCAGTGCGCGTCACAGTGCGCCGTTTCTGGCACTGAACTGCGCGGCACTGCCGGAAAATCTCGCCGAAAGTGAATTGTTCGGCTATGCCCCTGGCGCCTTTACCGGCGCGCAACGCGGTGGCAAACCAGGGCTGATGGAGCTGGCCAACCAGGGCACGGTGTTCCTCGATGAGATCGGTGAGATGTCGCCGTACCTGCAAGCCAAGCTGCTGCGTTTTCTCAATGACGGCAGCTTTCGCCGCGTGGGCGGTGACCGCGAAGTGAAGGTCAATGTGCGCATCCTCAGTGCCACCCACCGCGACCTGGAAAAGATGGTCAGCGAAGGCACCTTTCGCGAAGACCTGTTTTACCGCCTCAACGTGCTCAACGTCGCCGTGCCGCCCTTGCGCGAACGCGGCCAGGACATCCTGCTGCTGGCGCGCTACTTCATGCAGCAAGCCTGCGCGCAGATCCAGCGCCCGGTCTGCCGCCTGGCGCCCGGCACCTACCCAGCCCTGCTCGGCAACCACTGGCCGGGCAACGTGCGGCAGTTGCAAAACGTGATCTTCCGCGCCGCCGCCATCTGCGAAAGCAGCCTGGTGGACATCGGCGACCTGGACATCGCCGGCACCTCCGTGGCGCGCCAGAGCGATGGTGAAGTCGACAGCCTGGAACAGGCCGTGGAAGACTTCGAGCGCAGCCTGCTGGAAAGCCTCTACAGCCGCTACCCCTCGACCCGCCAACTGGCCAGCCGGCTGCAAACCTCCCACACGGCTATCGCCCATCGCCTGCGCAAATACGGCATACCCAACAAGCCTTGAGCCATGTTCTATCCACTGTAGGAGCGAGCTTGCTCGCGAAAAATCCGAGGGCGCTAGGTTCATCCAGGCTTCCCGCGTCATCGTTGGCGATCTTCGCGAGCAAGCTCGCTCCTACAGTGGGCGAAACCCAGATTTGGTCTGAGAACGACATTCAGTGTACTGAAAGCGCTACAGCGTAACGATATCGCTACAGCCCTGTTTTTTGCGTGCCATGCAAGGCTTTGATCCACATAGGCTTTTTTTTACGCACCCGACTGTAGCGAAATCGCTACAGTCAAATACATCCCCGCCCTTACCACAACTCTTAAATCGTTGATCTATAACGAATTAATAACCTTGGCCGCGATATTGCTAAGCAACTCCTCATTATTCCAATCCCGTCCACCAGACGATTCTGGCCCTGAGGAGTTTCCATGAGCGAGTTGCGTTTCACTGAAGATCACGAATGGCTGCGCGCCGAAGCCGATGGCAGCGTCACCGTGGGTATCACCGCTTTTGCGCAAAACGCGCTGGGTGACGTGGTTTTCGTGCAACTGCCGGAGTTGCAGGCTTATACCAAGGGCGCCGAAGCCTCCACCGTGGAATCGGTAAAAGCTGCCAGCGGTGTGTACATGCCGCTGGACGGCGAAGTGCTGGAAGTCAACGACAAGCTCGATGGCAGCCCGGAACTGGTCAACGAAGACCCGATGGGCGAAGGCTGGTTCTTCCGCTTTAAACCAACCGATGCCAGTGCAGTGGCTAAGCTGTTGGATCAGGATGCGTACGACCGTCTGATCAAAGCCAACGCTGAAGCTTGAGGAGCGCGCCATGACCGTTAATCTGACCACCGCCAACGAATTCATCGCCCGCCACATCGGCCCGCGCCAGGAAGATGAGCAGCAAATGCTCGCCAGCCTGGGGTTTGATTCCCTCGAAGCCCTGAGCGCAAGCGTCATCCCCGAAAGCATCAAGGGCACCAGCGTGCTTGGCCTGGAAGACGGCCTGAGCGAAGCCGAGGCCCTGGCCAAGATCAAGGCCATCGCCAGCCAGAACCAACTGTTCAAGACCTACATCGGCCAGGGCTACTACAACTGCCATACGCCGTCGCCGATCCTGCGCAACCTGCTGGAAAACCCGGCTTGGTACACCGCCTACACGCCATATCAACCCGAGATTTCCCAAGGCCGCCTGGAAGCCCTGCTGAATTTCCAGACCCTGATCAGCGACCTCACCGGCCTGCCGATCGCCAACGCCTCCTTGCTCGACGAAGCCACCGCTGCCGCCGAAGCCATGACCTTCTGCAAGCGCCTGAGCAAGAACAAAAGCAGCCACGCGTTCTTCGCTTCGGTGCATAGCCACCCACAAACCCTAGACGTCCTGCGCACCCGCGCCGAACCACTGGGCATCGATGTGGTGGTGGGCGATGAGCGCGAACTGACCGACGTCAGCCCGTTCTTCGGCGCCCTGCTGCAATACCCGGCCAGCAACGGCGACGTGTTCGACTACCGCGAACTGACCGAGCGCTTCCACGCCGCCAACGCACTGGTCGCCGTGGCCGCCGACCTGCTGGCCCTGACCCTGCTGACGCCGCCGGGCGAATTCGGCGCCGACGTCGCCATTGGCAGCGCACAACGCTTTGGCGTGCCACTGGGCTTCGGTGGCCCGCACGCCGCGTACTTCTCCACCAAGGATGCGTTCAAGCGCGACATGCCAGGCCGTCTGGTCGGTGTGTCGGTAGACCGCTTCGGCAAGCCGGCCCTGCGCCTGGCCATGCAAACCCGCGAGCAACATATCCGCCGCGAGAAAGCCACCAGCAATATCTGCACCGCTCAAGTGCTGCTGGCCAACATCGCCAGCATGTACGCCGTGTATCACGGCCCCAAGGGCCTGACCCAGATCGCCCAGCGCATTCACCAGCTGACCGCGATCCTGGCCAAGGGCTTGACGGCCCTGGGCTTGAAAGTCGAGCAGCAACACTTCTTCGACACCCTGACAATCCACACCGGCGCCCACACCGCAGCCCTGCACGACAAGGCCCGCGCCCAGCGCATCAACTTGCGCGTGGTGGATGGCGAGCGCGTTGGCCTGTCGGTCGACGAAACCACCACCCAAGCCGATATCCAAGCCTTGTGGGCCATCTTCGCCGACGGCAAAAACCTGCCAGCCTTTGCTGCAACCGAAAGCACCCTGCCGAGCGCATTGCTGCGTCAGTCGCCGATCCTCAGCCACCCGGTGTTCAACCGTTATCACTCGGAAACCGAGCTGATGCGCTACCTGCGCAAGCTGGCCGACAAGGACCTGGCCCTGGACCGCACCATGATCCCGCTGGGCTCGTGCACCATGAAGCTCAACGCCGCCAGCGAAATGATCCCGGTGACCTGGGCCGAATTCGGTGCCCTGCACCCGTTCGCCCCCGCCGCGCAAAGCGCCGGCTACCAGCAACTGACCAGCGAACTGGAAGCCATGCTGTGTGCAGCGACCGGTTACGACGCGATCTCCCTGCAACCCAACGCCGGTTCCCAGGGTGAGTACGCCGGCCTCTTGGCCATCCGTGCCTATCACCAGAGCCGTGGCGAAGAACGTCGCGACATCTGCCTGATCCCGTCGTCAGCCCACGGTACCAACCCTGCGACCGCCAACATGGCCGGCATGCGCGTGGTGGTCACCGCTTGCGATGCACGCGGCAACGTCGACATCGAAGACCTGCGCGCCAAGGCCATCGAACACCGCGAGCACCTCGCCGCACTGATGATCACTTACCCGTCCACCCACGGCGTGTTCGAGGAAGGTATCCGCGAAATCTGCGGGATCATTCATGACAACGGCGGCCAGGTGTACATCGACGGCGCCAACATGAACGCCATGGTCGGCCTGTGCGCACCGGGCAAGTTCGGCGGCGATGTGTCCCACCTGAACCTGCACAAGACCTTCTGCATTCCCCACGGCGGTGGCGGCCCGGGCGTTGGCCCGATTGGCGTCAAATCGCACCTCACGCCATTCCTGCCAGGCCACGCAGCCATGGAACGCAAGGAAGGCGCGGTGTGCGCCGCGCCGTTTGGCAGCGCGAGCATTTTGCCAATCACCTGGATGTACATCAGCATGATGGGCGGCGCCGGCCTCAAGCGCGCGTCGCAGTTGGCGATCCTGAATGCCAACTACATTTCCCGCCGCCTGGAAGAGCACTACCCCGTGCTGTACACCGGCAGCAATGGCCTGGTGGCCCACGAATGCATCCTGGACCTGCGCCCGTTGAAAGACAGCAGCGGCATCAGCGTGGACGACGTGGCCAAGCGCCTGATCGATTTTGGTTTCCATGCGCCGACCATGTCGTTCCCGGTGGCCGGCACCTTGATGATCGAGCCGACCGAAAGTGAATCCAAGGAAGAGCTGGACCGCTTCTGCGACGCCATGATCGCCATCCGCGAAGAGATCCGCGCGGTAGAAAACGGCACCCTCGACAAAGACGACAACCCCCTCAAGAACGCACCGCACACGGCTGCGGAACTGGTGGGCGAATGGAGCCACCCCTACAGCCGTGAACAAGCGGTGTACCCAGTGGCGTCGTTGATCGAAGGCAAGTACTGGCCGCCGGTTGGCCGGGTCGACAACGTGTTTGGCGATCGCAACCTGGTGTGTGCGTGCCCTTCTATCGAGAGCTACGCATAACCTGAGAATGCACCCGGTCAAAAATGTGGGAGCGGGCTTGCTCGCGAATGCGGTCTTTCAGATGTTGATTATTTGACTGACCCACCGCTTTCGCGAGCAAGCCCGCTCCCACATTGACCGAGTCGGCTTTCAGAAAATAATAAGAAACCGGAGAACAACCATGTCCCTCAGCGTGTTCGACCTGTTCAAGATTGGCATCGGCCCCTCCAGTTCCCACACCGTCGGCCCGATGCGTGCCGCCGCTCGATTCGTCGAGGGGCTCAAGCGTGACAACCTGCTAGCGGCCACCACCGGCATCAAGGTGGAACTCTACGGATCGCTGGGCGCCACCGGCAAAGGCCACGGCAGCGACAAGGCTGTGTTGCTGGGCCTGGAAGGCGAACACCCGGACACCGTGAATACCGAAACCGTGGCAGCACGCCTGGCGCAGATGCGCAGTGACGGGCGCCTCAACCTGCTCGGCGAACACAGCATCGCGTTCAACGAGAAAGAACACCTGGCGATGATCCGCAAGCCCCTTGCCTATCATCCCAACGGCATGATCTTTCGTGCCTTTGACGCTGCCGGCATCCAGACTCGCAGCCGCGAGTACTACTCGGTCGGTGGCGGTTTCGTGGTGGATGAAGACGCGGCGGGCGCCGACCGTATCGTCGAAGACGCCACACCCCTGACCTTCCCGTTCAAACACGCCAAGGACTTGCTCGGCCACTGCACCACCTATGGCCTGTCTATCAGCCAGGTGATGCTGACCAATGAAAGCGCCTGGCGCCCGGAAGCCGAAACCCGCAGCGGTTTGTTGAAGATCTGGCAGGTCATGCAGGATTGCGTCGATGCCGGCTGTCGCAACGAAGGCATCTTGCCCGGAGGCTTGAAGGTCAAGCGCCGGGCGGCGGCCTTGCATCGGCAGTTGTGCAAGAACCCGGAGTCGGCGCTGCGCGACCCGCTGTCGGTGCTCGATTGGGTCAACCTGTATGCGCTGGCAGTCAACGAAGAAAACGCCAATGGCGGGCGCGTGGTCACTGCGCCCACCAACGGCGCGGCCGGGATCATTCCTGCCGTGCTGCATTACTACATGCGTTTTATTCCCGGCGCGAATGAAGACGGCGTGGTGCGCTTTTTGCTCACAGCCGCCGCCATCGGCATCTTGTACAAGGAAAACGCTTCGATCTCAGGCGCCGAAGTCGGTTGCCAGGGCGAAGTCGGCGTGGCCTGTTCCATGGCCGCAGGCGCACTCTGCGAAGTGCTGGGCGGCAGCGTGTCCCAAGTGGAGAACGCCGCCGAGATCGGCATGGAACACAACCTCGGCCTGACCTGCGACCCAATTGGCGGGCTGGTGCAGGTGCCATGCATCGAGCGCAATGCCATGGGCTCTGTGAAGGCGATCAATGCGGTGCGCATGGCCCTGCGTGGCGACGGGCAGCACTTTGTGTCCCTCGACAAGGTCATCCGCACCATGCGCCAGACGGGCGCCGACATGAAAAGCAAATACAAGGAAACCGCCCGTGGCGGTTTGGCGGTCAACATTATCGAGTGCTGACGCCCACAAGCGCGTCGGCACGTTTTTCAGGAGCTGAATATGTCCACCGAAACCCTGTTGAAAACCCCATTGCATGCCCTGCACCTGGAACTGGGCGCACGCATGGTGCCCTTCGCCGGCTACGACATGCCGGTGCAGTATCCATTGGGCGTGATGAAGGAACACCTGCATACCCGTGAACAGGCCGGGTTGTTCGACGTCTCCCACATGGGCCAGATTCGTCTCACTGGCGCGAATGCCGCCAAGGCTCTGGAGACCCTGGTGCCCGTCGATATCATCGACCTGCCAGTAGGCATGCAGCGCTATGCGATGTTCACCAATGAGCAAGGCGGCATCCTCGACGACCTGATGGTCGCCAACCTGGGCAACGACGAGTTGTTCCTGGTGGTCAACGCCGCCTGCAAGGACCAGGACCTGGCGCACCTGCGCACACATATTGGCGACCAATGCACCATCGAACCGCTGTTCGAAGAACGCGCCCTGCTGGCCCTGCAAGGCCCGGCGGCAGTGAAAGTATTGGCGCGCCTGGCCCCTGAAGTCACCCAGATGACCTTCATGCAATTCGCCACCCTGCGTTTGCTGGGCGTGGACTGCTACGTCAGCCGCTCCGGCTACACCGGTGAAGACGGCTTTGAAATCTCCGTGCCGGCGGCCAATGCCGAGAGCCTGGCCCGCAGCCTGCTGGCCGAAACCGAAGTGCAGGCCATCGGCCTGGGCGCTCGCGATTCGCTACGCCTGGAAGCCGGCCTGTGTTTGTACGGCCACGACATGAACACCGACACCACGCCAATCGAAGCCAGCCTGCTGTGGGCGATTTCCAAGGCTCGACGTGCCGATGGCGCACGGGCCGGCGGCTTCCCTGGCGCCGACCGCATCTTCACTCAGCAGCAAACCGGTGTGGCGCGCAAACGCGTAGGCCTGCTGCCGCAGGAGCGTACCCCGGTGCGCGAAGGCGCTGAAATTGTCGATGCACAAGGTACGGTTATCGGCAGCGTCTGCAGCGGAGGCTTTGGTCCAACCTTGGGTGGCCCTCTGGCGATGGGTTACCTGGACAGCGCATTTGTCGCACTGGATACCGAAGTTTGCGCAATGGTACGTGGGAAAAAGGTGCCACTGCGTGTAAGTAAAATGCCATTCGTTCCGCAACGTTACTACCGTGGCTGATTAACTGTTTCTATAAGTAACGCGGTTGCGTTAACGTGCACTAAACTGTAACGCGACCGCCATAAAACAGTGCATTCACGATAGGCTTTTTATAGCTGATGCTCTATAACAAGTGAATAACTCTATCGAACAAGCCATTATCAGAACATTCAACAAAGTGTCATGAGCCCCAGTAAAATCAGGGCCTGCACAAGGGCTTGTTTTTTTCATATTAGTTGGCGTAGAGTTTGCCCACTGTGTTTGCATGGGTCGCTTGGAACCTGGACCTGGGCAGTAGCTCAAGTAGTTTGCTACAACCCGTTCGACGTCTCTTACTTTCCTGCAACCCAGCCCAGTACTCTTTCGTGTGAAAGGGGCTGTCATTAATTTTTAGCGTCAAAGGAAAGAAGAAAATGTCGGATAAAGGTGGACGTCAGAGCGGTACCGTCAAGTGGTTCAACGACGAGAAAGGGTTTGGTTTTATCACTCCTGAAAGCGGCCCGGATCTGTTCGTGCATTTCCGTGCAATTCAGGGCAATGGCTTCAAGAGCCTGAAGGAAGGCCAGAAGGTCACCTTCGTTTCAGTTCAAGGCCAAAAAGGCCTGCAGGCTGACGAAGTTCAAGCAGAGGGCTGATCCTTCCTGCGACAAAAAGCCCCTGATATGACATCAGGGGCTTTTTTATGGGCGCCATTGCGTAAACTGCGTGCTTTCTCCAGAGAGCCCTGCCATGTCCAAACCCCTGTTGAGCCCCCAGGGCGAATTCCCCGCCGTTGGCCTGGGCCGCCGCCTGGCAGCGATGTTCTACGACTTTCTTTTATGTACCGCACTGCTGATCGTCACCGCGTTTATCTACAAGCTGGTGTGGATCGCCTTCGTGGGCGAAGCGAAGATGCGCACGCTCACCGAATCCGGCGCGCTGGACGGTGACCCGTTGCTGTCCACGATCCTGCTGTTCGTGCTGTTCGGGTTCTTCGCCAAGTTCTGGACCCATTCGGGGCAAACCCTGGGCATGCAGGTGTGGGGCGTGCGCGTGCAAAACGCCGACGGGTCGCGGATCAGCCTGTGGCAGGCACTGCTGCGTTTTGTGGTGTCGATTGCGTCATGGCTGTGCGTGGGGTTGGGGTTTATCTGGTCGTTGTTCGATAAACACAAACGCAGCTGGCATGACATCTATTCGGATACGCAGTTGGTGCGGATCCCGAAGCAAAAGAAGTAACTCAAGCGCATCACAGATCAACTGTGGGAGCTTGCCTTCTGTAGGAGCGAGCTTGCTCGCGAAAAATTCAAAGGCGCCGCGTTCATTCCGCAAGCACGCGTTATCGTTGACGTTTTTCGCGAGCAAACTCGCTCCTACAGAGGGCAAGCCAGCTCCCACATTTTGATTTGTGTTCAGGCGTTGCCGGCCAGTTTCAACCGTGCTGCCTGGGTAAAGTCGAGCATGCGCTTGAGCGGTCGTACCGCCTGCGGAATCACCGCCGGCTCCACGAAGATCTCATTACTGCCCTCACGCAAACACTGCAACGTACGCTCCAGTGTGTTCATTGCCATCCACGGGCAGTGCGCGCAACTGCGGCAGGCTGCGCCGTTACCAGCGGTAGGCGCTTCGACAAAGACTTTGTCCGGGCACAACTGCTGCATCTTGTAGAAGATGCCGCGGTCGGTGGCGACGATAAAGGTCTTGTTCGGCAAGCGTTGCGCCGCAGCGATCAGTTGGCTGGTGGAACCCACCGCGTCCGCCAATTCGATCACCGAAGTCGGTGACTCCGGGTGCACCAGGATTGCCGCATCCGGGTACAGCGCCTTCATGTCTTCGAGCTGCTTGGATTTGAATTCTTCGTGGACGATGCAGGCACCGTCCCACAGCAGCATGTCGGCACCGGTCTGGCGCTGGATGTAGGTGCCCAGATGTTTGTCCGGGCCCCAGATAATGGTCTCGCCGTTGTCCATCAGGCTTTCGACGATTTCCAGCGCGCAGCTGGAAGTCACCACCCAATCCGCCCGGGCTTTGACCGCCGCCGAGGTGTTGGCATAGACCACCACGGTGCGTTCAGGGTGCTGATCGCAGAACGCGGAAAACTCATCCACCGGGCAACCCAGGTCCAGGGAGCAGGTGGCTTCCAGAGTAGGCATCAGGATGCGTTTTTCAGGCGTGAGGATCTTGGCGGTCTCGCCCATGAAGCGCACGCCAGCCACCAGTACGGTTTTGGCCGGGTGAGCGGCGCCGAAGCGCGCCATCTCCAGGGAGTCGGAAACACAGCCACCGGTTTCTTCGGCCAGGGCCTGAATGACCGGGTCGCAATAAAAGTGGGCAACCAGCACCGCGTCCTGAGCCTTGAGCTCGGCGGCGATGGCGGTTCGCAGGCTCGCCTCTTCGGCAGCGCTGAGTACCTTGGGCTGCTTGGCATCGAGGTGGGCTTGAACCAGTAGGCGTTCGGAAATGTGCGTCATGTTCGCAAGACCTGCAGGCGCAGTAGCGCGAAAGTCGAGTGTACCACCGGCTCAGGAGCCCTTCGGGCGCCGCCGGACGAAGTGTTTTTGTTCATCAAGCACGGGTAAAGCTTAAAGCTGCGCAAGGCTACAGAATATCCAATGGATTCAAAAGCCTAATCTGGCAACCGGGCAAGGTGCTCAGTCCCTGGTCGCAGCACGCCGATTAGGTGAAGCCCACACAACAATCAAAACCGCCCCGTCCCCCTCCCGCCCCCTGAGAAGTCAGGATTCTTGGGCTGAAATGCCCCTTCGCGCACTAAATTTGTGCATTTGAGCACTGCATCACACGATTTTTCTTACAGAATGTGCAATAAATCCTACGGCGATGTAACAAACCGTTCAGCACTCACTCAAGTGGGGCAAGTCTGCGCTGAGTTCAAGGTTTAGCTCGTGCGGTGTGGATCGTGTGTATTTCTACGTTAAGGATGTCGAGTGCCAAATCTGCTCTCAACCGGACACTTGTGTTGTACCCGGAACCTGGGCATCGCCCTGCTCTGCCTGTGCGCGCTGCCAGTGGCTGCCGCCGAGGCACCACAGCCAGGCCAGGAAGCCCTGCGCTTGCAGCAACAACAGCAACGCGACCTGCAGCAATTGCAACTGGAGCAGCGCCAGCGCCAGATGCAACGCGGCAGTTTCGGTACCCCACCGGTCACACCGGCCTTGCCCACGGACATCGCCAAGGATGAACGCTGCTGGCCCTTGAGCGGTACGCGCCTGGCCGGGGTCACGCTGTTCAGCCGTGCCGAGCTGGACAAACATATCGAGCCCTACGTGGCGCCTTGCATGGGCGTCACGCAGATCAACCGCCTGCTGGCCGAGATCACCCGGCTGTATGTCGAGGCCGGTTATATCGCCAGCCGCCCCTACCTGATCAGTGCGCCCGCCGCCGGGCAACCGCTGGATGTTCACGTCGAAGAAGGCTACCTGGAGGCTATCGAACTGGCCGACCAAAGCCTGCCGGTGTCATTGGGCGGGGCATTCCCCGGGATGCTCGGCAAACCACTGAACCTGCGAGACCTGGAACAGGGCCTGGACCAGCTCAACCGCCTGCGCTCGGTGGACCTCACCGCCGACATCGCCCCAGGCAGTACGGCGGGCGCGTCGCGCATCATCCTGCGCTCGCGCAGCAGTGCCTCGCGCTGGGCCCTGGGCCTGGGAGTGGATAACCTCGGCAGCGCTGGCACCGGGCGTGATCGCAATGCGATCAACTTGAGCCTGGACAGCCCGCTGCAAATCAACGACTCGCTCAACCTGAGCTTCAGCGACACGCTCAACCATGGGCCGCGCTACAGCCGCAGCCACAGCCTGTTCTACTCGATCCCCTACGGTTACTGGACCTACAGCCTGTTCGCCAGCCATGCCGAATACCGCTCGCCGTTCAAGCTCAGCCGCACCACGTTTTACAACAGTGGCCGCACCGATCAGGTCAGCCTGCGCAGCGACCGTGTGTTGTGGCGCGACCAGGGCCACCAACTGAGCGCCAACCTGCAACTGGCCTACAAAGACGTCGACAGCTACCTGCAAAAGGTACACCTGGACATCCAGAGCCCCACGCTGACCGTCGCCGAAGCGGGCCTGAACCTGTTCTGGCTCAACAGCGCGGTGTGGAACCTGGACGTCAATTACGCCCAGGGCCTGACCTGGTTCGGCGCCGATCGCGATGCCGACCAGGTGCAGAAAAACCGGCCCAAGGCGCAGTTTCAAAAGTACCGCGCCAACCTCACCCAATGGCGCAACGGCCGATGGGCAGCGCAGCCATGGCAGTGGCAGAGCCAGTTGTCGGTGCAGTACAGCCCGGATGCATTGCCCGCCATCGAACAGCTGCTGATCACCGACGACTCGGCCGTGCGCGGCTACCGCGAAAACAGTAGTTCCGGTGCCATTGGCGCGGTATGGCGCAACACCTTGCGCCTGCCGCTCAACACTGACTTGCCGGTGAAGCTTACCCCGCGTCTGGGCCTGGACAACGGCTGGGTCAAGCACGAACACGGTGCCCAGAGCCAACGCCTGAGCGGCGCCAGCGCGGGGCTCAACCTGAGCTGGAAGAACGTGCAGCTCGACGTCGACTACCAACGCAACCTCAACACCCCCACAGGTTTTCGCCAGGAGCCGGAGGTCTGGCTGACGCGCCTCAGCGTGCTGATATGAGTGTGCACCGATAAGCCAACACCTGTTTTTAGCCTGAGTCACCGCCGTACCTGACCACCCCAAGCAGCGTTGCAACGAACAACCCGCGTCGTGGATCAGCCAACACAGAGCGAGATTATTTATGCCGACTACTCCACACAGCTTCCACCTTTCACCCCAAGGCAAACTGCGCTGGGCCATCGCCAGCCTGTTCCTGCTGCCGCAGCTCGCGCTCGCCGCAGGCTTGACCGTCGTCGAAGGGCCTGGCGGCACGCCGCAACTGCAAAACCAGGGCGGTGTACCCATCGTCAACATCGTCGCGCCGAACGCCGGTGGCCTGTCCCATAACCAGTTCCTGGATTACAACGTCGACCGCCAGGGCCTGGTGTTGAACAACGCCTTGCAGGCCGGCCAGTCCCAACTTGCCGGGCAGTTGGCGGCCAACCCGCAGTTCCAGGGCCAGGCGGCGAGCGTGATCCTCAACGAAGTGATCAGCCGCAATGCCTCGACCCTCAACGGTGCCCAGGAGATTTTCGGTCAGGCGGCCGATTACGTGCTGGCCAACCCTAACGGTATTTCGGTGAATGGCGGCAGTTTCATCAACACGCCCAATGCCAACCTGGTGGTGGGCCGCCCTGAACTCAACGACGGCAAGCTGCAAGCCTTGAGCACCCGCGATGCCAACGGCCAACTGACAGTGCAAGGCCAGGGCCTGCACAACCGCGAAGGCTCCATCAACCTGATCGCGCCGCGCATCGACAGCGAAGGTCGCCTCAGTGCCCGCGATCAATTGAACCTCACCGTCGGCCGCAACCAGGTCGATTTCGCCAGCGGGCAGGTACGCCAGGTGGACCCGGCCAGCAAGACCCAGGACCAACGCATCGACGCGCGCCTGTTCGGCGCCATGCAGGCCGGGCGCATCAACATCATCAGCACCGCCGAAGGCGCCGGTGTACGCGTGGGCGGCGTGCAGGTGCAAGGCACTGACGGGGTGAAGATCAGTTCGGCCGGCGACCTTGATATCAGCGGCCAGGTGCATGCCAACAGCCTCGACGCCACCCGCGCTGGCGTGCACAGCCGCCAGGGCGATATCAACTTGCACAGCGCCAAGGACCTGAACCTGGCCGCCACCGACGTCAGCGGGCGCAACGTCAAACTCGACGCCAGCCGCAACCTCACCCTCAGCAGCCTGGAAAGCCGCAAGCTCCAGGAAAAGCGTGAACAGTGGAACAACAGCAACTTCCTGTTCACCTACGAAACCTACGACCGCACCACCACCGACAAAGACTCGCGCCAGCACGGCAACAAGGTTGTGGCGCAACAGGATGCGGCGCTGTCTTCCGGCGCCAACACCGAGATCAAAGCCAGCCATGTGGAAGCGGGCAACACTCTGCGCGTCGACAGCGGTGCCGACCTGCACGTTAACGCCGCCACCGAAACCCATGAAACCCGCGACCAGGGCAACCATCGCAAGCACCTGTGGAAAGCCAACTGGGATAAATCCAGCAGCGAACAACGCAGCATCACCAGCAGCCTCAAGGCCGGAAAGACACTGGAGCTGACCAGCCAACAGAAGCTGCAATTGCAAGGCGCCGAGCTGAAAACCCCCGGCGATATTCAACTGGCCGCCCGGCACGTGGAAATCACCAGCGCCAGCCGTACCCAGAGCAGCCGCGACAATGCCTACTCCGGCGACCTCACCGGTGGCAGCTTCTTCGGCAAGCAAGGCGACGGTAACCAGGGCAAGACGTCGAACACTGGTAGCAAGGTCAACGCCGACGGCAAGCTGATCGTCAAGGCCGACGACGTGCGCATCAGCGGCAGCCAGGCCCGAGGCGGCAAACAGGCCAGCGTCATCAGCGACAAAGGCTCGCTGGTGATCGACGGCGTCCAGGACACCTCCCACGACAACCGCTACAGCAATGACAGCAAGTTCTTCGGTATCTCCAAGGACGAAAGTCGCAAGAACCTCAAGGACAGCACCGTGGTTGCCAGCAACCTGCGCTCGGACAGCAACCTCAAGCTGCAAAGTGCCAAGGACATCACCGTCAGTGGCTCCCAAGTGTCCGCCGCAGGTGAACTGCAAGCGGATGCCAAGGGCGATATCAAGGTCGTTGCCGCCGAGAACACCACTCACGACACCACCCGCACCCATACCCGTGGCTTCGATGGCTACGCCAAGGAAACCGAGGGTGTCAGCCGCCAGTACCGTGCGGGCCTGAGCTATGAAGACCAGCAGCAAACCCACCAGACCGACACCACCGGGCAGCAGGCTTCCAGCCTTAAAGGCGCCAGTGTGGCGGTTAATGCCGCAGGCGATGTCAGCATCACCGGATCCAACCTCCAGGCCACCGAAGGCGATGCGAGCCTGAGCGGCAAAAACGTCGAGCTGTTGGCCGCCCACGACAAGCGCACCGAAGCCGTCGACAAAACCGCCACCGGAGGCAGTTTCTACTACACCGGCGGCATTGATCGGGCAGGCAGTGGCGCTCAGTTCAGCCACCAAAGCAGCCAAGACACCGCTGAAAAAACCACGGCGCAAACCAGCACCGTGGCCGCGACCGGCAAGCTGACCATCAACGCTGGCAACACCTTCACCAGCGAGGGTGCACAGGCCAAGGCCGGCGCCGAACTGCAGGTCAACGCTGGTCAGATCGACAACCAGGCTGCCCATTCCACCGAAACCAGCACCCACAAGGAAAATGGCTGGACCGCCGATGTCGGCGCCAATGTGGAATACAAAGGCATTACCCGCCCGATCGAAAAAGCCGTCGAGGGCGTGGCCCAGGCCAAGTTCCATCAGCCCGGTTTGCTGGACGCGTTCGAGCAGCCCAATGTCGGCCTGGATGTGGAAGTCGGCCACACGAACAAAACCGGCACAACACAGGACAGCACCGCCGTGGTCAGCCAGTTCAGTGGCGCCACGGTGCAGGTCAATGCAGCCGGCACGTTGCAGGACGAGGGCACCCAGTACCGCGCCACCGACGGCGGGCTGAACATCAAGGCGGGCGAGCACGTTGCCACCGCAGCGGCCAACACCCACAGCAGCAGCGAGCAAGGCGTGGACGCCAAGGCTGGCGTGCGGGTCTATACCACCACCGGTGAAGACCTGAATGTGCGCGGCAGCGGCCTGGGCGGCAGCAGCGATGTGCGCGAGTCCAGCAGCACGGCGGTGGTCGGCAGCTATGTGGCCAGCCAAGGCGTGAGCATCGAGACCAAGGGCGATGCCCGTTATGAAGGCAGCCAGTTCGACGGCGGCCAGGTCGGGGTCAACCTCAAGACCGGCGGTGAGCTGGCGTTTAACCAGGCCACCAACACCCAGAGCAAAAACAGCAGCACGCTGCGCGGCAACGGCTCACTGACGGTGGGTACCGCGCCCGGCGCCAATGGCAGCAACGTCAACCTCGGTGCCGGCGTGCAGTTGGATAACAAGCGTCTGGACACCCAGGACAGCCAGGCCCAGGTCGCGACTATCCAGGGCAGCGGCCCCGTCCAGCTCAGCAGCGGCGCTGACATGACCCTGCAAGGCACGCAGATCGGCAGTACTGGCGCGAAGACTGGTGATATCAGCCTCAATGCCGGCGGCAAGCTGGACCTGCGAGCCGCCACCGACAGCCACGTCAGCAACGGCAGCAACCTGGGCGGCGGCCTGACCCTCGGTGCCGGCAAGACCAGCAGCGCCGAAAGCAACAGCAAGACCGGCAGCCTCAGCGCCAATTTCAACATCGGTAAAGTGGCGGAGAGCGACAAGAGCGCCGTCGTCGGGCAATTGCACAGCAGCGGCAAGGTCAGCCTCGCCAGCGGCGCTGATACAACCGATGCCATCCACTTGCAGGGCACTCAGGTCAGCGCAGCCAGCGTTAGCCTCGATGCGCAAAACGGCGGCATCCTGCAAGAGTCTGCGCAATCGACCCAGTCCCATGGCAACTGGGGCGTCACCCTGGGCGCAGGGGGCAGCGTCGGCAAAACCACCTTGGCCGACGCCGGTGAACATGAGACACCCAAGACCCAGCGCGGCCTCAATGCGCGGGCCAAAGTCGATGTGGATCACTTGCAAGGCACCACCCAGCACAACAGCGTGATCACGGCGGGTGACGTCACCCTCAACAGTGCCGGCGATACCCATCTGGCCGGAGCGCGTATCGACGCCGATCAGGTGCACGGCACGGTGGGCGGCGACCTCATCGTCGAAAGCCGCAAGGACCAGGTCAACAGCACTCAGGTGAATGTCGACGCCAGGCTGGATGTCGAAAAAAACCAGCCGGGGGTGGTGGATAAGCTGGCCAAAGCCAGCGGCCCACTGAAGGACAAGGTACAAGCCAAGGCTGAAGGGGCGTTCGACAAGCATCGCGACAAGCTGGAGAACGTCGTCGATAAAGGCACCGGGCACCTGGCTTCGGCCAAGGACAGCGTGGTCAACAGCGTCGTCAATGCCAAGGAACGCCTGGGTGAAAAACTCACCCGCAGTGGCAGTTACGACGTGAACCCAGAGCCCCGTGGCGCCTTCGGCACCCGCGTGGACAAGGCCAAGGCTTACCTGGCAGACAAGACCGATGCCCTGGGCACGCGCCTGTCTGGCTTCAAGGATAAGGTCTGGCCAAAAACCAGCGACAGCTACACCGTCAGTGGCAAAGACACCACCGGCAGCAAGGTGGCCAATACCGCCGAAAGCGTGTTGTTCGGCGACAAGAGCGGCAACACCAACTACACCCCGACCCTGTATCTGGACGTCAGCCATGGGGTCAAGGACAGCGTCACCCAAGCGTCAGGCATCCAGGGGAGCCAAGGCGTTAACGTACAGGTGAAAGGTGATACGCAGCTCACGGGCGCGCGGGTCAGTGCGGCCAATGGCAAGGTCGAGCTGGGTGGCTCCAAGGTGACCGCAACCACACTGGCCGGCAGCGACTACCGCGCCGATGTCGGGCTGAACCTGTCGAAGTCACCGGTCAACCTGGCACTGGGCGCCAAGGACGAACTGACCCAGAAACACGACGACGCCACGCGCAAGGATCAAGCCTTCAACCTGGGCCCGCTGCGCGCGGGTGGGCACAGTGAAAGCCAGGCTTTGCAGGCGGGGATTGATCAGGCCATCAACTAAAGGGTAATGCCCACCCTTCTGTAGGAGCGAGCTTGCTCGCGAAGAACGTCAACGATGACGCTGGTGTGCTTGGAGTACGCGGCGCCCTCAGGTTTTTCGCGAGCAAGCTCGCTCCTACACATCAGTTGAAAAGCGCCTGTACGTTCTTCATCGCGTCATCGGCAAAGCCTTGCAGGAAAGCTTCAAACGCCGGTACGTCTTCCTTACCGCCCGTGCAGGGCTGGCCAATGATGGTCCAGGTCGCCAGGCTCTGGTTCGGGCCTTGTGGCACCACCTCCATCAGCGCCCACAGGTTGCCGATGTTCAGCGAGGTGTAAATCAGCGACCAGGTCATGGTCATGGTTTGGTCGTCATGGCTGTTGAGTTGCTCAATCACGACATTGCCGTCCTTGAAGAGTTTCTTGCGTACCGAACGCACGCCCTCGCCGGTCATTTCGATATGGGACAAGGCAGGGATAAACTTCGCGAAACCAGCGAAATCCCCCACCACACTCCACACACTGCGCGCATCGCCATTCACGCTGACGCGGGCGACGACAGGGCTGCCGACCGGGTTACGAACCAGGGTATCGGGTTGTTGCATGAGAGAGCTCCTTTTTCCGGGGGGCGGATAGTGGGCTCCTGCCAAACGCAATGGGCTGTACAAGTTCAACACCTGCTTGGCGTGGCTATCCGTTCTTGGCTGACTGCCGTAATGCCAAGGCCGCAACCCCGCACACGATCAACGCGATACAGGACACGTAGAACGCATCGCTGTAGGCCATCAGATACGCCTCGCGCCGCACGGTGTGGATCAAGCCCTCGATCACCTGCTGTTGAGCGGGTAACAGCTGGTTGAAGATAAAAGCTTCGCTGTCGGCCATGCTCGCCCGCAGGCGCTCCTGAAAGGACGGGGAAAACAGGGTGATCGACTCCCCTACCCGCTCAGAGTGAAAGCGCTCGCGCATGGCCACGATCTGCGTCAGGCCCGCCGTGCCCACGGCACCACCCAGGTTACGCAGCATGGAGAACAAGGCCGAGGCCGAGCCGGCTTCATCTTTGGCCAGGCCAGACACCGCCAGCACGGAAAGCGCCACCATGATCAGCGGCTGCCCGATGCCCCGTACCACGGTGGACGGAATAATCACGTTGGCGGCGCTGTCCACGTCCAGGTGCGCGCCGAGATAGCACCCCAGGGCCATGATGAAAAAGCCACTGGCGACCATCAGTTTCGGGTTGAGCCACTTCATCAGGCGCGGCATGAACGGCGCCAGTACCAGTTGCACCATGCCGTAGGCGATCAGGCTGATGCCAATCTCCCGGGCGTTGTAGCCCTGCAACTGAGACAGGTAATTAGGCACCAGGAACACCAGGCCGAAGGTGGCCGCGCCAAAGATGAACATCGCTGCGCTGGCCACGCCGAAGTTGTAGCTCTTGAGCAGGCGCAGGTTGATGAAGGAGCGACTGCCATACAACTGCGACAGCACGAAGTACACCAAGGCAACGCCGGCAATCAGTGACATCCACACAATGAAATCGGAGCCGAACCAGTCCTTGCGGCCACCTTCTTCCAGCACGATCTGCAAGCCACCCAGGCCGACGATCATGGCGATGATTCCGCCCCAGTCGCCGCGCTTGAGCAGGCTCAACTGCATGGGCTTGGCATCGATCGACCATGCCACCGCCAACAGCAAGAGAATGCCGGGAGCCAGTTGCAGGTAGAAGATCCAGCGCCAGGAATAGGCATCGGTCAGCCAGCCGCCAATGGACGGCCCGGCGGCCTGGGCGACGCTGTTGGACAGCGCGAACAAGGCCATGCCCATCGCGATCTTGCTGGGCGGCAGTTCAGTGATGATCAGTTGGAATGACAAGGGAATCAGCACTGCGCCGGCAGCGCCCTGGATCACCCGAATGATGATCATCACTTCCAGGTTGAGCGCCCAGGAGCAGGCAATCGACGCCACCAAAAATACAAACGAGCCCACGAGCATCACTCGCCGCAGGGAGAATACCTGCACCAGCCACGCTGTCAGCGGAATCATCACGATTTCCGCGACCAGGTAGGCGGTGGAAATCCACGAGCCTTCTTCGAACGTCGCCCCCAGGGAGCCTTCGATCTCCGGCAGCGCGGCGCTGGTCACGTGCACGTTCATGCCGGCCATGAAACAGCCGAACAGCCCCCCGATCACCGCCACCCAGGCGCGAAAGGAGACGCTCTTTTCAGCCGCTTCAGTCATGTGCAGCGCCCTGCTCAGCTGGGCGGGTGTCCACCGTGGTGATCACCGACATGCCCGGCAGAATAGGTCCGCCTTCATCATGTTCATCAATGACGATCTTCACTGGAAAGCGTTGCACGATCTTGGTGAAGTTGCCGGTGGCGTTATCCGACGGCAACAGTGCGAACACCGCCCCGGAGCCTGGCGAAAAGCTCACCACATGGCCTTTGAGCTTGCGCCCCGAATAGCTGTCGACGCTGATATCCACCGGTTGGCCGGCACGCATATCGCGCAATTGAGTTTCTTTGTAGTTGGCCACGACATAAGCCTGCTGCAAAGGCACCACCGCCAGCAGCGGCAACCCTGGCGCGACGTATTGGCGGGTACGCACTTTGCGCTGCCCCACCGCGCCGTCGATGGGTGAGCGGATCAAGGTGTCCTCCAACGCATGCGTCGCCAGGTTCAACTGCGCCTCGGCCTGGCTGCGCCGGGCTATCTGCTGCTGGAGCGAAGCCTGGGCCAGTTGGCGGCGGGTGATGGCCACGGTCAAGCGGGTTTCCTGCTGGCGTTGCATCGCCTTGGCAATTTCGACCGCAGCATTGGCCTGGGTGTAGCTGGCGGCGGCCGTTTCCAGACGCTGCGCGCTGGCAGCATGTTCGCGCACCAAGCCTTCGTAGCGACGCTGGTCGAGGCTTGCGCGGCGCAACTCAGCGGCCACACTGCGAGCATGGGCCTCAGCCTGGGCAACCCCGGCCTTTTGCTGGGCGATCAGGCTGTCAGTGACTTTCAAGTTGGCCTCTTGCGCTGCCACCGAGGCCTGGGTCTCGGCCAGTTCTGCGCGGGCTTGTGCCAAACGGGCCTGGTAGTCACGGTCCTCGATGCGCACCAGCACATCCCCTGCCTTGACCGGCTGATCATCCTCTACCATCACCTCGGCCACGTAGCCTGAGACTTTCGGGCTGATAGGGATCCAGTCGGCCCGCACATACGCATCATCGGTCTGCTCCAGATAGCGGCCGACGGTCATCCAGTACACGCCGAACACCACCGCCGCGATCAACAACGCGGCGCCGCCCAGCAGGATCAGGTTTCTTTTGCGCCGTTGCTTACGCGCATGCATAAGTTGCTCGAGCACATTCTCCTGCTCGTTCTGGACAGCAGTTTTTTCATCAACGGCGATATTCATGGCTGGGTACCGGAAGAAGGGATAGACGCGTGGGTGGGCGCAGCGGCCGGGGTATCGACGGCGCCGGACTGCCAACCGCCGCCAAGGGCACGGAACAGGCTGATCTGGCGTTGCAGTAACTGGCCATCGGCGTCGGCTCGTGCGGCCTGCAAACGGATCAGTTCACGCTCACTGTCCAGTACGTCGAGAAAGTCGATGGCCCCCGCGTCATAGTTGAATTGGGCCAAGGTGTAGGCCTGGCGACTGCTCTCCAGCGCCTGGCTCAGGGCCGCGTGATGCTGGCGTTCGCCGTCGTATAAGGCCAGGGCCTGGCGCACCTCCTTGAGAGCCTTGAGCACGCTGGCCTCGAATTGCGCGACCTCTACCCGCTCAAGCGCTTGCGCCTGGTTGACCCGTGCGCGGTTGGCGCGCCAATTGGGGAACTGCCAGGTGATCAGTGGGCCGATGCCGAACATCAGCGCACTGCTGTCGCCCAGCTCATGGGGTTTATTGGCCGAGGAAGACACTGAAGCACCGAAGGTGACCTTGGGGTACAGGTCGGCCTGGACGATATCCACTTGCAGCGTGGCCGCCTGCAGCGCACGCTCGGCCTGCCGGATATCGGGGCGGCGCGCCAATAGTTGCCAGCCATCGCCCACCGGCAACTCGGCATTGAGTTGTGGCACCACTTCACAGGTTGCGGCGCCAGAGCCTTGGTCCAGATCAGCCATGCCGGTCAGCATTGCCAACTCGTACAGCGCGGCTTGTCGACGCGCCTGCAGCATCGGCAGCAGGGCCTGAGTTTCGCCTTGCAGGGCTTGCATGCGGCGGTATTCAAGGTCGGTCACCACACCGGCCTGGCGCTGGCGATCGATCAACGCCAGGCTATGCCCGACCACGTCCAACGAATGGCGCTGGACCTTGGCACGCGCACCCAAGGCGCAGGCATTCACATAAGCGCGGGTGGTTTGTGCCGCGACCGTGATGCGCAGCAAGTCTTCGGCAGCCTGCGCCGCCGCGGCTTGCACCTGGGCCCGTTCAATGGTGCGCTGAACCTGGCCCCAGACATCCACTTGATAAGCCAGTTCGAAGCCTGGGTTGAACGCCCATTCTGAAGGCGCATGGCTGTCGGTGGCTTTGGCCAGAGTCTGGTCATCGGCGGTCTTGCCGTAAGCGGCGCCCAATGACGCCTGGGTAGACGGCCAGCGCTCGGCATCGGCCTGCATGATGCCGGCCAGCATCGCCTGCACATGGGCCTGGGCCGCTGCCAGGTCGCGGTTGTGCAACAACGCCTTTTGCACCAGCGCATCAAGTTGCGGATCGTTGTACAGCTGCCACCAACGCTCGGGCAATGCTTGGGCCGACACGCCTTGCGGCAGGCGACTCAGGGCATTGATGCGTTCCGGATGGGGCTGCGCGGGCGTATGCGCAGCCCAAGACGAACACCCCGCCAACACCACCGCCGCCACGCCGAGCAGCGAGAGACGGCCATGCCGTAGGAAAAAAGAAGGCGAACCCATCGAAGAAATCCAGAAAGCCAAGTAGAGACGCAGGGTAAAAGCGCAACGGGGTGCGCATCTCCCGAGTTCTGGACAACCATCGTTTCGATTGGGACAAGGTGGGACAACGCGTCTGAATCGTGGCCACTGATCGCGTCAGAACCTACCGGTTCAAGGCGTCGAACTCGGTCAAAAATGTGGGAGCGGGCTTGCCCGCGAAGGCGGTGTGTCAGTCGATGCATCTGTTACTGCACCACCGCTTTCGCAGGCAAGCCAGCTCCCACATTGGATCTTCGTCGCCCCCTCGCCAACGTGCCAGTCACGGCTACCGGTGTGAATTCAGACCAGGCGGCAGTGACTCGGGGTGTAACCCAGGGTGCGCTTGAACATCGCGGTAAATGCACTCGGGCTTTGGTAACCGTGCTCCAATGCCACCTCCAGGATGGAGGCCCCACTGGCCAGCCGCTGCATGCTGAGCAGCAACCGCGTGCGCTTGCGCCACTCGCCATAACTCATGCCCAACTCTTTCTGGAACAGCCGAGCCAGGGTGCGTGAACTCATATTGAGCTGCACCGCCCATCTCTCCAGTTTCGACTCCTGGGAAGGGTTGTCGATAAACTCCGCGCACAGCGCCTTGAGCCTCGGTTCATGCGGGATCGGCACATGCGCCAGCACCCGCTGCGCGCGGTCAAGCTCAGAGAAAATCAGCTCGACAATTTGCACATGACGCAACGACGCCGCCTGGCTGTCAGGCTCATCACCTGCAGCCACAATCAGCTCGCGCAGCAACGGTGAAACCCTGATCACCTCGCACGCCTGCGCCAACCGACCGTGCGCCCCCGGCGAGATCAGCAAGGTGCGCATACGCACCTCGCCGGTCATGCGGATCTGATGCTCGATTCCCGGTGGCACCCACAAGGCGTGCCCGGAAGGCAGCACCCAGGTTGCCTGCTGCACCGACACCAGCATCACACCGTTGATGGCATAGACCAATTGGCCCTCGTCATGTCGGTGGGGAGCCACGATGTCGCCGTGCACGTAGTTACCGGCGAGGGCTGCCAAAGAGGTATGCGCGTTCATTTCAGGAGGCCGCGAACAGGTTAGGTCGGCCAGCGCTGAAAGGATCCTTGGGCATCATGTCGCTTCTCCTTTTTTGAACAGAGTGGGCCTCAGTGGCCACTGGATCCAATACTAAACAAAGAAAGGGGGCGGGGAATTGCGTATTGGGGTGGGTACTGTGAAAAAACGCAAAGTAAAAATTAAAAAAACCAGAATATCGGCGAGTGGATTTCAACAAAGAAAGATTATTGCTTGTGGGGACAACAGGGGCTCTTGAAGAGCCCCTGTTCGGGCTTAACCCTAAAACGCGTAACGCGCCTTGACCATCACCCCATCAGCATCAAACCCGCTACGCGCCTGACGGGTATAGCTGGCGCCCACCGTCAGCGCCGACACCTGATAATTCAGGCCCAGGCTGGCTTCGTAACTGTCACGTGCGACCGAAGCGCCCGTGACGGTAAACGCCGAACCGCCCAGCACAAAGCTGGAGGTTTGCGCCACGCGGTCGCCCATCAGGTCGTGATAAGCCATCAAGGTGGCTTCCGGTTGCAGGCTGCCGGTGGCCAACCGCAAGTTGCCGGCCAAGCGCACACCCGCGCCCAACTCGCCCACTTCATAGCGTTGCGAGCCGGTACTCAGCGCCGCTGAAGAGCCCTTCTCGGTAAAGCTGTCCATGCGCACGTTGGAATAACGTGCCGCCACTCGCGGTTCAATCACGGCAGCATCCGACAGCTTGAAGCTGTAGCCGCCCAGTACGCTGGCCGACAACACATTGCTGTCGTAGCTGCCCTTGGCGGTAGTGCCCGCCACACGGCGCTTGCTGTCATTGTCGTTATGGCCGTAGCTCAAGCTGCCATCGACGAACCAGTTCTGCAGCGACCAGTTGCCGTACAACGACAGCGCATGGCCCTGCACGTCAGTCTTGGTGCCCAGGTCCGAATGGATGTTGGAGTTGAGGTAGCTGTAAGCCACACCCACCGTGGTGCTGTCGTTCAACCGACCATCCACACCCACCGCCATGCCGCTGCTGTTGGCCGAATAACCGTTGTCGCCGCTGCGGCCATCCTGATCCATGTTGCTGCTCAAGCCTTGCAACCACACACCCACGGCTTCGCGATTATCACGCTGGCCCGAGAGGCGATTGAGGATCGCGCCATTGACCACCGTCTGGCCCGACAAGGCCACGTCCAGCGCGCCACGGTTGACGTCCGGCTTGAGTTGCTCGCCCACCTGCGCCAACTGCTGCGCCGTGCCTGCGTTGGCCAGGGCCTGGAACACCGGATCATCCGTTGCCAACTGCCCGAGCACGTCATTTTTTGCTTCGTTGACCACAGTGACAACCGGCTCAGTGGCGCCCGCGCCGGTCAGTTCCTCTTGCACTTGCTGATTGCTCTTCAAGCCCACCACGGCCTTGACCGTCTGTGCATCGGCCGAATAACTGAGCACGTCCAGCAGCGACGAAGTGCTGGCAACCGACAGGCCGTTGTTCTGCAGACTGCTGGCTTGCAGCAAGGTGTATTCGGTGCCGCTTGGCACGGCGGTGAAATCGCCAGGGGTGGCGCTCAAGGTTACTTTCGATGCCTGAGCAAAATTCGCCGCACCGTTGACCGTCAGGTATGGCGTGGTCGGCACCACGCTGTTGGCCAGGCGCATATCAATGCCTGCACCGCTGGCGATGTTGAGGTCACCGGTGAGCACCGTGCCGGGGGCCGACAGGTTCAGAGAGCCCGAGTTGATCGACACTGGCGCGATGATGCGGCTGCCGGAAAAGTCAGCCTGGCCGGCGATGTTCACCGTGCTGACGTTGAGTACGTCGCCGACGATTTTGCCGCCGGTCCAGTTGAGGGTGGCGCGGTTGGCTGCGTCGATGGCAATGCCGGAATTGCTGCGGATTTCACCGGCTTGTTGGTTGATTTCAAAGGTGGAGGTTTGCTCGGCTGCGTCAACAGAGATGGCCGTGCCATCGGCGATGATCGTGCCGCGGTTGATGATGCCGCGGGAGCCGGTGGGGTTGTTTTGGGTGAAGGTGGCGCCCAGGAGATCGATCGCTTTGGCGTGGGTGCCTTGGGCTTCGAGGGTGCCGGTGTTGAGGATGGAGTCGACGGTGCCGGCATAAAAAACAATACCGGAAGCATCTGCGCCGTTCACAGACAGCAGGCCACTGTTTTCGATACGCAGTGGGCTCGTGGTGGTTTCAACTTCTATGCCCCAGGCGCGCTGGCCAGTTGCAGTGATAGTTCCGGAGTTGATGATTTTGCCGCCGATATTGATCGGGAAATCACTCGGGCCATCCACTGCCAGCGCCACTACTTCATCGCCAACCACCTCGATCACGCCCGTGTTAGCAACGTCGCCTGCCACTTGGGTGTTATGCAGGAACATACCCTCGCCGCCAACCGTGCCACCAAAAGCAGAAGTGCCCGATACAACGGGAGTTGTTTTAATGGTGCCGGAGTTGATTACGCTGCCCCCAATCACGGCTTCACCGATCTCAAAACCTTCATAACCCCCATTGTTCATGGTGATGTTACCGGCCTGAATCAGATCGCCCGTAATTGTGCTGGGGGTTGAAGTTCCATCTCTGAAACCGAATGGGTCCACGGCAAACGCTCGGATGGAGCGCCCGTCCGACGTCATCACAATATCGGCACGATTAATCAGCGAACCTTGGATGTGGGTTTCGGAAACACTGACCCCCATCAACGCAGTAGTGCCAGATTCAGGGGTGGGGGTTTGATTGGTTGCTTGGGTCAGCCTCCCGGTGAAGGTCAGTGACTCATTAAACGTCTCACCCTTCCACGAGGTTTTGCCTTGACCCAGATCCACTTCAACCGCCAATGCCTGGCTGCTGATTGCACCGACCATCACGGCCAACAGTTTCTGCTTGAACGGTTTTTGCTTCATTTGAAAACTCCATGTACGACAGAAAGCAACGCCACAAACCCATGGCGATTACAGATATAAAACGAACGACTACAACAAGCGCCGCTGCACCGCCTCATCCAACGTGCTGCGGGTCAGGGCCTGCACCACCTCGTGGGTGTCCTGGCGGAAAGGCACGGCAACGATCAACAGCAACTGCATCCAGGTACGCAGCGACTCGCTCTTGTGCACACGGCCCAGCTCTTTACCGTCCTTGTCCTTGAATACGGTCTCCAGGGTGAAGGTGTTCTTTGCGGTAGAAGGGATAATGAAGAACGTCACCCCGGTGATGATGGCCGACGCCATGCTGAACTGTTCGTTGTTGTACAAGGTGGCCTCAACATAAAGATCCGCCTCGGCCTTATCCGTACTCACCCACGCAAAACGCCCCGACTCACGAAAGCCCTCGGCAACCGTCGCTTCCCCAACCGCTGCCGCAGCCCCCGCAGCCGTATTGGCCGGCCCACCGTTGACCTGATTCATGACCGTGGTGCGCACGAACACCTTCGGTTTCTGTTGCGGCGCATTGGCCGTGGGTGGCCACGCCTGCACGGGAGGCAACTCGTTCTGCGAATACGTCACGCAGCCAGATAACAGAACCGCAGCGAGCACCACGCAGTGCTTGATTGACCCAATCATTTTTGTTCTTCCTTAAGTTGTGGTTGTGCCAACTTCGCCGTGGCGTTATCGAGCAGCGTTGAAACCAGTTCATTCAACTTCTTGCCCCCCACTACCGGCGACCAATACTCCCGCCCGTAAAGCCCCACGTTGTGTTCAAACTTGATCTGCTCCTTGGCGGCAGCCAGTTCTTTACCGTTACGGTCAACGATCGACAGATCACCGGCCATATCGAAACTGTCGACGTAGATGGGCCCGTTTACCCAAATCCAGATCGTCAGGGTCAACAAAGCCCCCGGGATGTAAGCAGGGTGCGGCGCGCGATGGCCCTTGAGCGAGGTCACGTTGAACTTGAGCACCACGTCGTTCTCGCCCAGGCGCACGGGGTATTCGGTGACATCCTTGAAGTAGCCACCGGCCTTGACGTATTGGTTGAGCTGATGGGTGAGTGAACGGCTGATGGCGGTGCGGGTGGCGTCGTCAGTGTCTGGGATGGCGACAGAAACGTCGGCGATTTGTGCGGTACGGGGGCTGCTGACCTTTGCGGAGTGGGGCGGAGCGCTCAATGGACCGGTGACGGTGTAGGAAACGCAGCCGGTCAGGGACAATGCCGTGAGGAGTGCGGCGGTTTTGAAGAGGGTTTGGAGCACGGAATGTCCTTATTGGGTGTTTGATTTGTTGGCGTGAAACTTTTGGGAAAGTGGAATAAGAGGCGCGCCGAGGGGATGCCATACACTCTGTATATGCAGCTTTCATAAACGGAAGGGGCCGATTTTAGAAAAGTGGCCTTAAGTAAGTGCCATTCGGGACAGATTTATTTTTCACCCTTTTTGGTCGATAACTAAAAACCCTCGCCAAACCTAAAATTTAAAAATAAATCTGTTCCCTTTTCTCGTATCGAAGCCAGCGTCAATTGCACCTCCAGAGCTTTTTGCACCAACTTATTCGTGAGAGCTTAAAGTCTTAGCCGCCTGATGCAAAGCAGTCATAAGGTCCTCAAGATTGAAATTCCACTTACCTCCCTCAGCGGGGGGATAAATTTCTATTTCAATTGGTCTTCCTGGCTCATGTGATACCTCAGCCAACTGACTCGAGCCCGCCCAAATCTCGAATACACAATTCTCTCGATCTGGGGGGCTTGTTATTACAGTAGATAAAAGATTCATCGTTTTGGAGGCTCCAACAAACCAATAAATTTCCCATTTGAATCGTAGCGAAGTCCACGGCCATCGGGGGCAATCACATCCATGACCTTCCCAAATCTACCGGTGTCTTTGTAGGTTACAGTGGCCGCCGGATTGCTCAGAATTTCGTCAGCTATTTTTTGCCCTTGAGCGTTGATTTCAGAAGGGCTTCCTTTAACGCTAGGAAACGCACTGCCTTCACGACTACCGTGTTTTTGGAGTGCTCGACCCGCTAATGAAAGTTGTCCTGATTTATCGGCCGGATCAAGCAGTTTTCCTGCATTTGACAAATCATCAATGTTTTTCCCAGCGAACGCACTACCTTTTGCCCCCCCCATCACAAGCCGACCTAATACTGCCGCCAGCCCCGCACCTGTGAGCTCGCCGGCCATAAAATAGCCCCAAGCCTTGACGAACTCGTTAGCCGGTTGAACCCCTTCAAAACCTTGCCCTCGGGCCAGCTCCAGCTGTGCTTGGGCAATTTGGTCGTTAGTGGCACCTTTTTCCAGCATGTCCTTTGCCAGAGTAGTCGCCGCTGATCCGTATTCACTTAAACCTGGTGGCAGATGCTCCAGAAAATTGTATTGCGTCAGGTTTTGCGCAACCCAAGCCCCTTTCTCGATCTTGGCAGCATCCGCATCTTTCTGCCCAGCAGCCGCCAACACACCCACGATCTGCGAACTCATCGTCAGCAACTCTTCGTTGCCGTTAACCAGCGTATTCAGATGAGTAACCAGCGCCTCGTTCGCCCCCGCCGCCAACGCACCGGTTTTAAAATCGCCGCCCGTAGCCTCAGCCAGCAAACCACCCACCATCGCGTGAATCGCAACTTTGGGTGCCGATCCATCGGCAATTACGCCTTGGGTGTAATTGCCCACTAGGTTAAAACTGGCTGCCGCCAACGTATTGAACAGCGCACTTTTTAATGCATCGCTGGCGCTACCGCCCTGCCCGAGCGCCTTGCTCAACAGCATGGATGTGCCGCTTTGCAATGTCTGATTGGCGGCAAATTTACCAACACCGCTCCAAGTGTTCAGTAGACCCGGTGTCGTAACTTTCCCGGTAATTGTGTTTGTTTGAGTCCCCGTCCAATCACCAAAATAAGCAGCGGTCATGCCAGCCGTGACGCCAGCAATCACATACCCCTTCATCGCATCCGAAGAAGTCACGTCCTTGAGTACCGCGCCCAAGTTGCCACGGTTGTTAACGACACTGACCGTAGCGTTGGTCGCTGCTCCTGCAGCCACTGCTCCAGCTCCAGCTGCCACCCCAACGCCCGCCCCTGCGCTGGCAGCTGCACCTGCAGCCAATGGCCCAACCACCGCCGCCATCACAATCGCAATAATGATCTGCGACGCCGGCCCCAACCCCGAGTTGCTGTACTTGAAGCTGTCATGAATCTCCTTGACCTGCCTCCAGTCCACATCCCCACGCGCTTCGGCCTCTTTGATCCAGGCCAATTGCGGATCTGCCTTGACCATCGCATCAATCGATTGGCTGACGGTTTGCTGGTTGACCTGTCTGACGTCGATCTTCAGGCCTTCCACTGCCTTGATCGCGATATTGCCCTCAGCCACCATTTGGGTTTGGCGCAGGGTCTCATCGGTATTTCCTTTACCTTTTGACGATGTCCAGAACGCATCTCCCTTGCTCTTGGTGTGACTCTCGTCATGCAGATCCTTCACCGCCTCAAACTCGACCGCCCCACCGCTGACAATCGCAATATCCCCGCCACTCTCAAGCTTCGCCGCCTGATACTTCTGATCCCCCCCGCTCTCCAGCGTCAAATCACCCCCAGTCTTGATCTCGCTCCCGACATTCTTCACATCGGTTACTTCATCACGCTGAGTCTTTTTGCTGCCCCAACTGCCCTTCTTGCTCATGTCATACAGCGAGTAGTGGCTGTCTTGCGCCGCCAGCATTTGCAGTTCGTTATCCGCATGCACATAGGCTTCATTGCCCGCGCTGATTTTGCTGGCGACCAGGGTCAGGTCGGTGCCGGCGATGGCGATCAGGTCGCCGCCGGCTTTGAGTTCGGCGCTTTGTTGGGTGATGTCGTCCAGTTGGGTGGTGGTTTTGGTGCCGCCTTTTTTGCCTTTGGAGTAGTCGTGTTGTTCGTTGGCGGCAGCAGCCAGGGTCAGATTTTCTCCGGCTTTGACGCTGAGGTCTTTGGCGGCGCTGACGGTGCTGGCGACCACGGCGATGTCGCGGCGGGCGTCGATGGCGAGGTTGCCGCCCACGTCCACGGCGGAGGTGTGTTGCAGGATGGTTTGCTCGGTGCCGCTGATGCGACGGCGTTGGTAGGCGTAGTCGTCCTGTTCGGTCTGGCTGGCGATCAGTACGTCACGCCCGGCGGTCACGCTGGCGTTGCCACCGGCCTTGAGGTTGCTGCCGAGGTTGAGCACATCGCGGCCCGCGTTCAGCTTGAGCGTGTCGGTGGCTTCGAAGCGTGAGGCTTCGCTGACCACGTCGTTGCGCAGTTGGTAGCCCTGGCCGTCCTGTTTGAAGGTGGTGACGGTGCGCTCGTTGATGATGTCGCCGGTCACGGCGGTGGCGCTGATGTCGCGGCCATTGACGATGCCGCCACGGGTGTTGCGGATCGAGTCGGTGGCGAGCATTTCCAGGCGGTTGCCGGCTTGCATCAGGCCGCTGTTGTCGATGTTGCCGGCGACCATGTTCAGGTTGTTGGTGGCGCGCAGGGTGCCGCTGTTGCGCAGGTCGCCACCGGTGATCAGGCTGACGTCCTGGCCCTGGATCAGCGCGCCGTTGGGCGCCAGGCGGTTGTCGGCCTGGGCCAGGTAGAGCACGGGCGTCAGGACTTTCTGGCCGTTGACCTCGGTTTCTTCCATCCACACGATGTCGTGGGTCAGGGCCGCGACTTGTTCGGCGGTGAGGGATACGCCCAGTTGCAGGTTGAGCGAGTCCTTGTAAGAGATGGCGTTGTCCATCAGGTAGCGGAACAACGCGTCGTCGCTGGCGAGGCCGTTGATGTAGCGTTGGCCGGTGCGGGCCACCACGGCTTCGCGGATCAGGCGTTGCTCGTACA
This sequence comes from Pseudomonas fluorescens, assembly GCF_001902145.1. Taxonomy (GTDB): domain Bacteria; phylum Pseudomonadota; class Gammaproteobacteria; order Pseudomonadales; family Pseudomonadaceae; genus Aquipseudomonas; species Aquipseudomonas fluorescens_BV. Next base: position 151,972 of record NZ_MRST01000020.1, on the reverse strand, counting down.
GGCCGTCGCCCAGGCGCTTCCAGCTGGCGTCGGGGTTGTAGCCCAGTTTGCCCAGCAGGTAGTCGGAGCTCATGAACTGCTTGAGGTCGGTGAGCGCCGGGTTGGTTTCGATCAGGTATTTGTGGCTGTTATCCACCGGGGTGATTTCCGGCAGGCCTTGTACGCGGGTGACCGATTGGGTGCTGCTGTCCAAGGCCCGCGGGCCCTGGCCGTTGACCGCACCACTGGTGGGCTGGCCGTCGAGGTTGAAACCGCGTTCTTGCACGGCGGTGTAGTCGAGGGTTTTCTCGCGGTCGGCGGCGGTGATGACACGCCCGTTGACGTTGAAGTCTCCGGTGGCAGTGTCCGCTTTGCCCGCTGCACCGCCCTTCGCTGCCTGGCCGCTGAGGCGGAATAGGCCGTTCTCACCCGTTGGCAGACTGAAGCCAGGCAAGGTCACCGGGTTGACCTGGCGTTGGGCCAGGTCTGGCGGTAGCTGCGCGGTAATGGCCGGTTTTACCGTGGAAGCAAATACATCCGAGTTAGTGTTGCGGTTGGCCACCGGGGTGTCGATGTCGGTAGCGTTCGGGCGGATGACGCTGTTGTTGATTTCTTTGGTTGCGTTAACGGTGACCGATCCGGCTGCCTGGATGACCGCTTGGGCGATCACGCTGCCAGAGGTGGGGACGGTGTAGTCGATAGGTGAAGTAAAGAAGGTGTCCGAGAACCTCGTCTTCTCAACGAACTGGTCGAACGTGTACTCACCCGGCTTATAGTCACTTGAGTTGGGATCGTTGCTACGGTTGAACTGCTCGACTTCGCTCATCAGCAACGCGTAAGCCGACCGGTTGCGCGTGTAGTAGGCGTAACCGAAATTACGCTGCTCACCACCGGCAGCGCCGATGTTGTTCAGCACGTCGGTGTTGATCAGGATATTTTTCGATGCCGATACCGAGCTGTAGAGGTTATCGAAGGTCTGGCTGCCCACCGTCAGGTCGCCACCGGCATTGATGAATGCGGAGGCGGAGCTGCCTTTGATCACGTCCTCATAGGTTTCGACGCCGCTGAACTTCAGCTCGCAGCCTTTGCCTTTGCAATAGTCGTTGCCGTACACACTGATGCTGGCGGAAACCAGGCTTTTTTCGGTGGTGAACTGTTCACGACGATTGCTCAGCGTATCCGCCAACAAGCGCATATTGCCGTCGCTTTCCAGCGTACCGGAGACGTTTTCGATCAGCGCACTGCGCCCGTTGGCATCATCGCGGGCGATGTCGAGGCCGCCCAGGCTATAGACGTCACCAAAGCGGTTGCTGAACTCGTTGACCCGCAGGGTCATGTCTTCGCCACTGAACAGCAGGCCTTTTTCGTTGAGCACATGCGTGGCGTTAAGGCGAACGTTCTTGGAGCCACCCAGGGTGCCGTAGTTGTTCAAGGTAGCGGCGTTGACCGTCAGATCACCTACTGATGTCAGGCGACCACGGTTGTTGAGGACGTTGCTGCTCGTGATTTGGGTGACGGCACCACCGGCAATACGAGCGCTCTCGCTCAGGTCCATGTTGGCGGCGGCGAGGGTCATGTCGCCCAGGCTGCTGACGCGGCCGTTGCCGCTGTAGCCACCGGTGAGGGTCAGCTTGAGGGTGCCGTCACTGGCCAGCAGGCCGTCGTTGGTCCAGGTGTCGCCGATGCCGGTCAGGCTTTGTGCCCCAAGCAATTGGCCGCTGGCAGTCTGGGTGAATTGGCCGATATCGAGGTTCAGGCGCCCGGCCTGAATCACACTGCTGTTGGTCCAGCTTGCGGCCTTGATGTCCAGTTGGCCATTGGTGACGAAGCTGCCGCCTGCACGGGTGACTTGATCGGACGTCAGGTCAAATTTACCGCCGCCAGTGTGGACGATACGCCCGCCGTTGTTATCCAGGCTGGCCGCTTGCAGGTTGAGGGTTTCGTTGGCGCTTTCCAGCGCGCCGAAGCGGTTATCGAACAGGCCCGTGGTGCGAATATCGGTGGTGCCAACCCGGCCCATGGCGCGCAGGTTGCCGCTGACGTTGTCGATGGTCTGCGCGACGAGGCTCAGGGTGTCGTCGCTTTCGATCAGGCCATAGCGGTTGCTCAGGGTGCCCGTGAGGCCGAAGTCGATGGTGCGTGCGCCGACCTTGCCGCCGTTGTTGGCCGCAGTGCCCTGGTTATCGAAGTTGTTGGCGGTGACTTTGAGCAAGGTGTCGGCATACACGCCGCCGCCCTGGTTATTCAGGGTAGTGGTGATGATCTGGCTGTCACCGCCAAGGGCCGACAGGTGCCCCAGTTGGTTGAGCAGGCCGCCTTTGGCTTGGATGTCCAACGACTGCGCCTGGGTGATGCCGCTGCCGTTGTTGAACAGCCCTGTGACCAGTTTGATCCAGCCTTTGCTGCTGTTGAGGATGCCACCTGCGGTATTGGCGACGCTGGCCGTTTCCAGGTCCAGATTGCCGCTGAGGCTGTCGACGCGACCGCCTTGGTTGTTCAGGGCGCCACTGAGGCGCAGGCGGTTATCGGCCTGGCTTTGCAGCGTGCCTTGGTAGTTAGTGAGGGTGCGGGCGGTAATGTCGAGCTTGCCCTTCTGGCTGAAGATCAGGCCGTCTAGCTGGTTGTGAACGTCACCGGCCAACAGCTTGATCACCAGGTCTTTCTGGCTGGCAAGCGTGCCTTTGGCGCTGTTATCCAGGTCGCCATTGGCGAGGGTCAGGTCAAGGCGGTCCTGGCTGACCAGTTGGCCCCCTCGGTTGTCCAGGCTGGCGGCGCTCAGCAACAGTGCTGCGCCACTGGCCAGGCGCGCGTTGTTGGCGTTGATCAGCGCGCCGCTGAGGGTGCCGTCCAAGGTGCCTTGGCTGATCAGTTGACCCGCGCTGTTGTCCAGACTCCCACCGATAAAGGTGATGTTGGCCGCGTTGATCCGGCCACCACGGTTGAGGATCTGATTCTGGGCGTTATTGAAACCCAGGTGTTGAGCCGCGGAAATCAGACCGTTGTTGCTGTTATCCAGGCGACCGGCAACGTTGAGGTCGACGTCAGCCTGGCCGGAGATGATCCCCTGATCATTGTTCAGGCTGCCCGCGATGAGGGTTTGTTTCCCCTGGCTGACCAGGGCGCCGGCTGCGTGGTTATCCAATACGCCGCTGAGGTCGGTGTGCAGGGTGCCGCTCTTGCTCGACAACGTGCCCTCGGCGCTGTTGTCGAGGCTCTTGCCGACCACCGTCAGACCGTTCCAGCCGGAGATCAGACCCTTGTTGGCGTTGACCACTGCATCCGCTTCAAGGCGCAGTTGATCGGCACTGAGGATGACCCCGCGATCGCCGTTGTCGATGCGCTTGGCGGCTACGGTGAACGCCGTCTGGCTGGAGATTTCGCCTTGTTCGCGGTTGGTCAGGTTAGCCAGGCGCGCGAAGGTCAGCGGGCCTTTGGCGCTGATCAAACCGGCGCTGTTATCGAGGTTGCCGCCTTGCAAATCGAGGCTCACAGCGCGCTCGCCGATCAGGCGGCCCTGGCGCTGGATCAGCTGTTGAACGATGAGTTTCAAATCGCCCTTGGCCGAGATTTCCCCTTCCAGGCTTGAGTCGACGGTATGCCCGGTCAGGGTCAGGCCTGCCTGGCTGTTGATCAACCCGGCGGTGTTATCGAGGTTGGCAGTGGTCAGGTTCAGCGACTGTTGACTGCCGATCACACCTGCACGGTTATTCACATTGGCGGCAGTGACTGTCTGGCTACCGTCGCTGACGATGCGCCCGCCCTGGTGATTGTCCAGCGCGCCGGTGTTGAGCGTCTGGAGCGTGCCGGCCGAGAGGCTGCCCTTGTCGCTGTTGTTCAATGAGCCTGAGGTGGTAGTCAAAACCGTAGCGGCGGTGATCTGCCCGTGGTTATGGTTATCCAGCACGCCGGTAACCTTCAGGTCCAGCGCACCACGGCTGGCGAGCGCTCCACCGGCCTGGTTGTCCAGGCTATCTGCATCCACCTGCAAGAGGTTCTTCGCGGACAACACACCTTCAACGCTGTTATCCAGCGCCTTGGCGATACGTACCTGCAGGCTGTCGCCACTGATGACTTTGCCGCCACGGTTATTCAGCGCATCGGCCACCAGCAGGAATGACTGGGTGCTGGAAATTTCACCGCCCTGACTGTTGTCGACGTTGCCCAGGTTGTTCAGCAGCAACTGGCCCGGTGTCGCGATCAGGCCGTGGTCGCGGTTGATCAGTTGCCCATGCTGCAAGTCCAATTCGATGTGGGTGTTGCTGACCAGCTCACCACGGTCATGCTGGTCCAGCCCGGTCAGGTTTGCCTTGACCGTGGACTTGGCGAAAATCGACCCTTGTTGGCTGTTGTCCAGCTGGCCTGCGTTGAGGGTTATACCGGCGTCACTGCTGATGCTGCCGCGCTGGCTGTTATTCAGGCTGGCACTGCGCACGTCAACGTGCTGTTTGGCGCTGATTACACCGCCCTGGCTGTTGTTAAGCGCAGCGCTGGCCAGCGTGGCTGTGCCATCGGCGAGTAATTTGCCTGCCTGGTTGTTCAGCTGGCCCTGAGTAGTGATCGCCAGCGCCTTGGCCGCAGAAAGAATGCCGCCCTGGCTGTTGTCCAGCGTGCCGGCATTGACCGTCAACCCGCCCTCGCTGAGCAGCGTGCCCTGCCCTTGGTTGAGCAAGTCGCCGGTCAGGGTGATATGCAGGCCTTTTTGGCTGGTGACACGGCCACCCTGGCTGTTGTCCAGGTGAGCGCCGCTCAACACGAGGCTGTCACGCCCCGCTAGCAAGCCTTTGCTCTGGTTGAGCAGGCGTTGCACCGTGAGGGTCAGGCCGCTGTCGCCGATGACCTTGCCGGTGGTGTTGTTCAGTTGTTCGGCGACCACCAGCACCTTGGCCTGGCTGGATATCTCGCCTTGCTGGTTGAGGATGCTCTGGCTGCGCAGGTCCACACCGTTGGTGGCCGCGATAAGGCCGCCATTGCGGTTGTCCAGCGAGGTGCCGCTCAGCGTCAGTGCCCCGTCGCTGACGAGTTCGCCTGTGTGTTGATTGAGCACACCGACCGTTGCCTGCAAGTCGCCCTTGGCGCTGATGCGACCGGCGCCGTTTTCAAGCTGGTTGGCGTTGAGGGTCAACGCACCATCGCTGCTCAACTTGCCGCCGTTGCGGTTGTTCAACTGGTTCAGTTGCAGGTGCGCTGTGGCCTTGGTGCTGATCACCCCCGCTTGGCTGTTATCCAGATCGCCGCCGGTGAGGGTCAGCGCGTCGTCGGCAATCACCAGGCCGCCTTGGTTGATCAGGTTGTCGCCATGCAGCGCCATGGTGGTTTTGCTGGACAGCAACCCACCTTGGCTGTTGTTCAACTGCCCAGCGGATATTTGCTGAGCGCCTTGGCTGATGAGGTTGCCTTCATTGCGATTGTCCAGCAGCCCGGTGACCGTCAGATTCATCATGCCTTGGCTGGCAACGGAACCTTTATCGCGGTTATCCAGGCTGGCTGCCTGTACGGTCAGCAAGCTGACGGCGGAAAAAATCCCCAGGCGGTTATCGATGGCCCCGCTGGCGGTCACGTTGAGGTTGCCGCCCAGCAACTTGCCAGAACGGTTATCCAGGTTCGTGGCAATCACGGTGGTCTGGTTGGCGGAGATTTCCCCCGCCTGGTTACTCAGTTGGCCGGCGGTTATATGGGCTTGCGCCTGGCTGGCGACCAGGCCGTTATCGTTTGTCAGTTGGCCGGCGTTGAGCACCAGGTTCTTGAGACCGATCACGCGTCCGCTCTGGTTATCCAGCGCAGCGGTCACCGTGACGTCGGTGCTGTTTTCACTGTGCAGCAAACCCTGGGTGCGGTTATCCAGGCTGGTGGCCGTGACCTTGAGCGAGTCGGTACCCAATACGCGACCGCCGCGGTTGTCGAGTTGACCGGCGTTAATCACGGCGCTGGTGCCGCTCAATGTGCCGCCTTGATTGTTCAAGGTCTGGCTGGCGGTAGCCGTGAGGGTTCGGCTGGCAACTACGCTGCCGCTATTGCTCAACTTCGCGGCTGAAAGGCTGACATCGCCGCTGGCGTTGCGGCTTTCATCAGCGTTGACACCGGCTTCGATGATGCCGCTGTTGACCAGCGCCCCACCGCTGGTCAGGGTAATGCTGTCGCGGGCAGCCAGGCTTTTCTGGTTGCTCAGGCCTGCCGAGGTTTGCACATCGACTCGCGTGCCGGCATACACCGCGCCAGCAGCGTCCAGCTGCCCGGCCTTGATCACCACCGCTTCGCTGGCTTTGGCATTGGCCAAGCTCAGACGTCCATTGGCATCGAGCTGAATATCGCCGCCACTGGCCATTAACGTACCGTCGAGCTTCACGCCCACACCGGCCTCGGTGCCCACCAGTTTGATCGCGCCGGCATACATGCCGCCCAACGCCGTGGAGTCAATCGCCAGTTCTGGCTTGGCGCTGCCGTCATCGGCCCGTGCGGTTGCACTCAAGGTCTGCGCATTAACATCATTGCGCCCAGCAACCACGCTCAAGTTGCGCGCATTGATCTGCGCATTGATCTTGGCCGAGCGGGTGATGATTTCGAAGCGGTCGACGTTGCTGGCGTTCAAGCCCTGGCCGTCGATGGTTACGGCGCCGCCATCGACTTGGTAACGGTCCAGGCGGCCGTTATCGAGGATGGGTTTGCCGGTGGTCAGGGTGACGTTGGGGGTGTTGATGAAGCCGCAGCCGCTGCAGGTGATGCCGTAGGGGTTAGCGACGATGACCTTGGCGGACTGGCCCGCCACTTCGGTGTAGCCGCGCAGTTGGCTGGGGCTGCCGCCGTTGACTTCGTTGAGGATGATATTGGCGGCGCGGCCTTGCAGGTTCGGGTTGCCAAGGATGATGCCGCCCAGTTGCGTGGACTGGGTACGGCCGGTGGCATTGTTGAGGATCACCCCGTTGGCGCCGACGTTGTAGTCCTTGAACTGGTTGTGGGACAGGCCACTGCCATTGGGGGCGGCAATGTTCACCACCGGCACGCCATTGCCGGCTTGGCCGACCGTGGTGCCGGGCGCGCTGACCACGATGCCTTCGGCCTGGGCCAGCAGCGGCTGCCAGAACAGTGCGTTGGCCAGGATCAGCGCCAGGCCACGTTTGGGCAGGCCGAGGAACGCGTCACGGCTTTTCAGGGCAGCAGAAGGCTGGCGAACCAGGAAGGCAAATTGGCGAACATCCATTTCAAATTCTCGTTGCAACTGGGCGTTGAATTACAGGAAAAAATCCATGCGCAAGTAGATCGGTGCTTCGCGCTCAAGCAGCGCGGCCGGTCGTTCCAGCGAGTGGGCAAAGGTCACGCTGGTGCTCACGTGTTGGCCACGGGCGAACAGCTCAAAGGAATTGCTTGAGACGCGGCCGTGCACTTCGCCGTTGTAGCGACCATTGCGGATCACGCCCTGGTCGTAGCCCACGCTGGCACCGTATTCACCGAACACCGGACGCAGCCAACCGAGCGTCACCGGCCGGCTCCAGCGCAAGTCATTGCGCCAGTAACCGCCGCTGTCGCCGGTCAGTTGCTGATCCTTGTAGCCGCGTATAGACGCCGAGCCGCCGAGGCTCATGCGCTGGGGGCTGAACAGCACGTCTTCGCTGCGTTGGCCGGTGGCCAGGCTGGTGAAACTGAACGACTCGCCCCACAGCGTGAACGGTTGCAGGTAGCTGATGGTGGCGGTGTATTTGCGGTAGCGCGCATCCGGTACGCCAGGCCGAGGGTTGTGGTTGCCCTGGGCGTCGAAGGCGCCGGTGCCGTTTTGCATGCCCACATCCACGTTGACGAACGCGCTGGCGATGCGACGACCGTGGTTGATGCCCAGCTGCAGTTCACTGATGCGATTACTGCTTTCTTTGAGGCGGCTGCTTTCGATGTAGTTGTTGGTGCGCAGGTGGGACACGCCGACATTGAGCGAGGTTTTGCTCAGGGCATCACGGTGAATCACCCGCTCAGCGCGCAACTGATGGTTTTCACTGTCACCGGTTTGCTTGAAGTCGAAACCGTCGCCCTGGACGACCGAGCGGTAATCGCTCTGGTTGTAGCTGTAGCTGAAGTTCCACCAGCCCCAGGGCACGTTGTAGTAGAGCATCGCGTTCTTTGAGGTTTTCTGATGGTCGCTGACCGCGTCATGGCCGCCACGCAGAATCAGCTGATCGGCCAGGCCCAGCGGGCTGTCCCATTCAAAGCCGGTGCCCCACTGCTGTTCGCCGGTGCTTTTCTGGCCATCGTTGTTGCGCGACAGGCTGGCGCGCCAAGGCGTCTGCGGGTTGTTTTTGACCAACACCGAGCTGCCGCCCACGGCCTCTCCCGGAGTGAGCTCCATTTGGGCTTGATTGGACGGCAAACGATTGAGCTGGTCGACGGCCTGCTCGATTTCCCGCAGGTTCAATATCTCGCCGCTTTTGCCGGGGAAGGCCATGGCCAGCTCGCGGTCCGACAACTTGCTGCTGTCGGCGCCCTTCAGGCCTTCGAGCTTGCCTTCCACCACCAGCACTTGCAGATGCTCCTTGGACATATCTTGCTGGGGCAAGTAAGCGCGGCTGGTGACCAGGCCTTTGTCGATGTAGAAGTCGGTAAGGTCTTTGAGCAGGGCGTTGAGCTGGGAAACGCCCAGGCATTGATCGGTGTACGGTTTGAGCAGATGCTCGCGCTCAGCGGCAGGCAGGTGCTCGGCACCTTGCAGTTCAATGGTCTGGATCGGGAAGCAACGGCTGTCCACCGGGGCTGCCGGCGCTTCGGGCCTGGCCTCTTTGCCGGGCAGCTCTTTGAGCTGTTCCAGGCGTCGCTGCTGATCTTCCAACAGGCGGTTTTGCCGCTCGCGGATCAGGTCCTGATCGCCCGGCAGGGTGGCAGCCAACACGCCTGGGGAAGTGAGGCAGGCGAGCAGGAAGATGCTCAGTGAATACCGAGTCCGTGGCAGTAAGGGCGACATGTTCGATCCATCGAATTGCGAAGGCCGGCAAACTAACATCACCCACCTAGCTAGCCAATAATCTGGCTCAAATTTAGGAAATTTCCTAGAAAAGCTATAACCAATTGAAAAACAATGAATATATTCAGATAACAAAGAATATCGTTTGAAATTTATGTTCGGTTTCCGACCAGCGGTATGGGCTTTGATACACATCGAGCGCGCATACAAACGACCGGACTCTTCGGTCAGCACCGATCCGGGATATGAATACATGAATTTGAAGGCGTGTTTTGATGACGACAGGCATCTGAGCAGCGATGACTCAGCGTCGACCTGGAAGGGCCAAATGACAGGCAAAAAAAAACCCGGAAATCCTCACTTGCGTGGGCCTTCCGGATTTTCTAAACCGCCAAAAATGGTGGGTCGTGTGGGATTCGAACCTACGACCAATTGGTTAAAAGCCAACTGCTCTACCAACTGAGCTAACGACCCGCTGTGTGGTGGCGCGTATAATACTGATTTCTAAGGATTATTCAACACCTTATTTTAAATAAATCAGAAAAAACGCATTTGAACTGTAATTCGGTGGGTAGAACGCCTATCGCAGCCGCCTGATCAGCGGCCAGGCTCGTCGTTCCACAGGTACTTATGCAGTTGCAATTGCAGGCGTACCGGCAGGTTGTCGGCCACTACCCAGTCCGCCAGGTCGCGGGCGTTCAGGTCGTGATGGCTGGGTGAGAACAGCACCTCGCCCGCCCGACGCTCCAGGCCGTATTGGATCAGCTTGGAAGTCGCCCAGTCATAGTCGTCGCGGGAACAGATGACAAACTTGACCTGATCGTTGGCCGTCAGCAAGTCCATGTTCTCGTAGCGGTTGCGGTGGGCTTCCTTGGAGCCTGGGGTCTTGAGGTCGACCACTCGGCTGACGCGCGGGTCGACCGCAGAGATGTCCAGGGCGCCACTGGTTTCCAGAGAGACCTCGTAGCCGGCGTCACACAGCTGCTTAAGCAAGGGGATGGCATTGGGTTGCGCCAGTGGCTCGCCGCCCGTCACGCAGACGTAGCGCGGCCGGTAACCGGCAACCTGTTCCAGGATGTCGTCGAGGGTACGCACGGTGCCGCCGCTGAAGGCGTAGGCACTGTCACAGTATTGGCAACGCAACGGGCAGCCGGTGAGCCGTACAAATACGGTGGGCAGGCCAGCGGTGCGCGTTTCACCCTGTAACGAGTAAAAGACTTCGGTAATACGTAATGTGTCTTGCATAGTCGCCACGGGCGTAACAGCTAAACAGGCTGTCCGCCTCCGTCAGGCACTTCAAGGGATTGCGCCAACGCGTCAACCCCAGGAAGCGTGTTTCATAAAAGGGCGTGGATTCTAACGAAAAAACCCGCGACAAGCGCGGGTTTCTTCTAAACGGGCTGCATTGCTTACAAGCGTTGCAGGTCCCGCTGGGCCAACTGCGCCGCGGAGGTGCCCGGGTACTGGGCAACCACCTGCTGCAGAATGCCTTTGACCTTGTCGGTGTGACCCAGGCGGCGTTCTACGTCAGCGAGTTTGTACAGCGAATCCGGCACCTTGGCGTGCTTGGGGTACAGCTGGCTGACCTTGGCAAAAGCCTGGCCCGCCCCCTGCAGATCACCCTTTGCCAAGTTGACCTCACCCAACCAGTACTGGGCATTGCCCGCGTACTGGCTGTTGGGGTATTTGCGCAGGAAAGCGGTAAAGGCCTGGCTGGCCTTATCGAAATCCTTGGCCTTGATCAGGTCGAAGGCTGCATCGTAATACAGTTTTTCCTTCGCTGGATCGCCAGGCTCGCTGCTGGCGGCAGGAGCTGCAGCGGCGGCCCCCGCTGCTGCGCCACCGGCAGCGGCACTGGGTGCGCCACCGGCAGAAGAATTATCAGGAGTAGCGGCAGGTGCAACACCGGCTCCAATACGACGATCAAGATCCTGGTAACGCTCCAGGCCTTCTTGCTTCAGCTGGTTCACTTGGTTCTGCAGAACTTCAATGGCGCCTTGTTGCTGGGCCAATTGATCCTGCATGCGTTGCAGCTGGTTGAACAGTTCGCCCTGTGCCGAGGGAGCGGACGTAGCCGCTCCCCCCGCATAGGCGCCGTTCGTGCCATAACCCGCTGGCGGATAACTGCTCCCGCTATTGTTATAGCCTGAGTTGCTATCCGTTACAGGAACCGCAGCCCACACCGCAAGCGGTGCGAAGCTGAGAGCCAATACAGTCAGAGCACGACGGCACGTTCGCATGACGAATTACTTACGCAGTTCGACGCGACGGTTCTGAGCCCACGACTGTTCGTCGTTGCCAGTCGCAACTGGACGCTCTTTACCGTAGGAAACCAGTTCCAGTTGGCCTGGAGCAACACCTTGCAGTACCAGGTAGCGCTGAACGGCTTTCGCACGACGCTCGCCCAGAGCCATGTTGTACTCACGAGTACCACGGGCGTCAGTGTTACCTTCCAGAACAACGCGAGCGCCGTTAGCTTTCAGGTCCTTGGCGTGAACGTCCAGAGCGCGCATGGCTTCTGGCTTCAGGTCCGAACTGTCGTATTCGAAGTAGAAAGTGGTGATAGCGCGCAGAGCAGCTTCTTCGCTCAGGGAGCCGTCGACCGCACCAGTGTTGGCGCCGTAACCAGCGTTTGGATCAACAGCTGCGCCTTCACCGGCATTGTCGCCGCCTTTAGAGGAGCAACCAACGGCTACGGACAGAGCCAGAGCCAGAGCAGCAAACTTACCAAACTTCAGCATTTCCATCGTGAAACTCCTAATGAACCCCAGTGTGTTAAGTACTTCTTTTTGTAGCGCCGCGTCAGTTCAGGTAAGGGGACCAGGATGGTTCTCTGACTTCGCCTTGTGCGGTAGGAAGTGGGAGCCTTACGCGTCCATTGATGGACACGAGCATCAAGACTCCCCGGCCCTGCTGGCGGGTGGCGTAGATTACCATGGTGCCGTTGGGCGCAACAGTGGCTGACTCATCAAGGTTGGTATCTGTAAGGATTTTTACCGTTCCACGCTGCAAATCCTGGGCCGCAACCCGGAAATTAGTGAAACCATCCTGACGGTGAATCATCACCAACGTCTTTTCATCGGCCGAAAGCTTGGGGTTGGCGTTGTAGTTACCAATAAAGGTCACACGTTCTGCGCCGCCGCCGTTCACATTTGCCTTGTAGACCTGAGGCTTGCCGCCACGGTCAGAGGTGAAGTAGATGGTCGAGCCATCCTTACCCCAGAACGGTTCGGTGTTGATGCCCGGGCCGCTGGTCACACGCGAGAGCTGACGCGAGGCCATGTTCATCACGTAGATATCCGGGTTGCCGTCCTTGGACAGCACGAAAGCCAGGCGCGAACCATCCGGCGACCAGGCTGGCGCACCGTTGAGGCCTTCGAAGTTGGTGATCTGCTCGCGACGCCCCGTATCAATGTGCTGAACAAAGATACGCGGGCGGCGCTGTTCGAACGATACGTAGGCAATACGCTTGCCGTCCGGCGCGAAGCGCGGCGACAGGATTGGCTCACGGGACTGCAGCAAGGTCACTGCACGAGCACCGTCGTAGTCCGAGCGCTGCAGGGTGTAGCGCGTGTTGTCTACCGAGAAACGCTCAGCGGTGACATACAACAGGCGCGTCGAGAACGCTCCTTTGATACCGGTGAGTTTTTCAAACGACTGGTCCGAGATGTAGTGAGCCATGTCGCGCAGTTGTTCGGCGGTACCCGATACGCTGCCGGTCAATACCTGCTGCTCGGTGGCCACGTTGAACAACGCGTACTGGATCTGCAGGCGACCGCCGGCCGGGGTGATGCTGCCGACCATCAGGTACTGGGCTCCGACGGCCTTCCAGTCACGGAAGATGACTTCGCTGGCCTGGGTTGGCTGGCTGATCATGTTGCCTTTCGGAATCGGCGCGTAGTAACCGGAGTTACGCAGGTCGTCACTGACGATCTGGGCCATGTCGTCCGGCAGCACGCTGCCGCCCTGCCAACCGAACGGCACGACTGCAATCGGGGTGGCCCGATCACTGCCACTGGTTACCAGGATGTTCTTTTCATCCGCCGTCGCTATCCCTGCCATACAGCAAATAACGACAAGCATTCCTCGAAGAAGGTTTCTCACAAGGCTAGATCCTCAGGTGTGAATGTCATCTTGAATGAACGATAGGGAGCGAAGTCACTTGGTTTCATTCCCTGCATCTCGGTCAACCGGCCAATATTCTTGACCGCGGCAACCGCCGAACTGTCGAACGAACCGTCACCACTGGACTTGGCCACGCTGACCGAAGTCACCGTACCGTCCGGCAACATGCCGATCTGCAGCACTACTGTCATGCCTTTACGTGCCGAAGGTGGACGTGTCCAGCCTTCCGCTGCCCGCGCCCGAATCAGGTCGTCGAAACTGCCCGCGACTTCATCGCCACGCTCATCGGCCAAGGCTTGCTGACGCTGCGGCGTGTCGGAAAGCAAATCTGCCAGGGCCTGGGCCTTTTTCTCTTCGGCGGATTTGCGTGCTGCTTCCTGGGCCTTTTTCTTGGAGGCGTCGGCGGCAGCTTTCTTCTTCGCTTCGTCGGCGACTTTCTTCTTCGCCTCGTCTGCTTCAGCTTTTTTCTTGGCGTCTTCGGCGGCTTTCTTCTTCGCGTCTTCGACTATCTTTTTCTTGGCTTCTTCAGCGGCCTTTTTCTTGGCCTCTTCTTCGGCAGCCTTCTTGGCTTCTTCTTCAGATTTCTTCTTGGCTATATCAGCCAATTGTTTCTCTTCGGCCTTTTTCGCTTCGGCAGCTTTCTCGGCTTTCTTGGCTTCATCAGCCTTTTTCGCCTCGTCGGCCTTCTTGGCTTCGTCAGCCTTTTTCGATTCCTCGGCCTTTTGAGCCGCCTCTTCTTTCTTTTGTTCCGCAGCAGCCTTCACCGCTTCCTGCTCGACCTTCTTCTGTTCCATCTGCTCGACTTCAGTCTGGCGCGCAGCCGACTTCTGGGCCTCACCCGCAATCTTCTGATTGGTCTGGGTGGTGGCCTGGCTTTTCGATTTCAGCTGATACAGGGTCGCCTGCACGATCGGCTTGGCTGGCGGCAGGTCCGGGGTCATGGCAAAGCTGACGAACAGCATGCCGAACACCAGGACGTGCAGGGCAATTGCCCACACGCCAGGCCAGAAGTAGCTTTCCGAGGCGGACGGCTCTCGCTGTTGCTGCATCAGGGCGCCTCGGTAATCAAGCCAACGTTACCGACGCCGGCCTTCTGCAGCCCGCCCATGGCACCCATGACGGAGCCGTAGTCGACCGATTTGTCACCCCGGATAAACACCTGGGTGTGCTTGCCACCTTCGTTGCCGGAGCGAATGATCTTGGTCACCGCATCGGTCATGGCCGGCAAGGTCAGGGCCTTGTCCTGCTGCTTTTGCGTGTCGACTTCACTGCCAAGGTTCCAGTAATAGGTCTTGTCAGCCTTGATCGAAATGGTCAGGACCTGAGTGTTGTTGTCCTGCGGCAAGGCTTCACTGGAAACCTTGGGCAGATCAACCTTCACGCCCTGGTTGAGCATCGGCGCGGTCACCATGAAGATCACCAGCAGCACCAGCATCACGTCGATGTAGGGCACTACGTTCATCTCGGCGACCGGCTTGCGCTTTTTGCGAGCTCGAGCGATTAAAGCCATTGGGAATTACCTGCTTATTCTTCGCTGGTGTGCACTTTACGGTGCAGGATCGCCTGGAATTCGTCGGCGAAGGTGTAGTAACGGCCGATCAAGGTTTCGCTGGTTGCGGCGAAACGGTTGTAGGCGATTACTGCGGGGATAGCGGCGAACAGGCCGATCGCGGTGGCGATCAGGGCTTCGGCAATACCCGGGGCCACGGTGGCCAGTGTGGCTTGCTGCGCCTGGGCCAGGCCGCGGAAGGAGTTCATGATGCCCCATACGGTACCGAACAGGCCGATGTACGGGCTGACGGAACCCACGGTGGCGAGGAACGGCAGGCCCTGCTCAAGTTTCTCTTCTTCGCGGGAGATGGCCACGCGCATGGCACGGGCCACGCCTTCCATCACCGCTTCTGGATCGACGCCAGGCTGCTGGCGCAGACGGGAGAATTCCTTGAAGCCGGCACGGAAGATCTGCTCGACGCCTGAGTCCGGGTCCGGGTTGCTGCCGGCCTGGCGGTACAGCTTGGACAGGTCGATACCCGACCAGAAGCGCTCTTCAAAGCTCTCCAGGGCACGTCGACCGGCGCGCAGCATGTTGCCGCGCTGAAAAATCATGACCCAAGAGGTAACCGATGCGGCTACCAGGGTCAGCATGACCAGTTGAACCACGACACTGGCATTGCTGACCAGGCTCCACATGGAGGAATGGTCGACGACGGTAGGTTCCACGCTAAATCTCCTGCTTTGATTGTTGACCCGCGCCGCTCACGGCGGCAAAGGCCGCGCGTAGAGTTTCGGGAATGGCCCGAGGTTTCAAGCTGTTGGTGCGCACACACGCCACCAGGAACTGCCCCTCACAGAGCAGCGTTGCATCCGTGGCCCGCCTGACCTGCTGTTTGAAACGCAGGCTGGCACGGTTCAATTCGATGACTTCAGCGCTGACCAGCAATTCATCGTCCAGTCGCGCCGGCGCGTGATACCGCGCCTCGCTGGAGTGCACGACGAATAACAGGTCCTCGCCTACAAGCTCGGACTGGGCAAAACCCAACTCCCGCAGCCGCTCGGTTCGAGCCCGTTCCATGAATTTCAGGTAATTGACGTAATAAACGATGCCGCCGGCATCGGTGTCCTCGTAATAAACGCGACAGCGATGTGCGAACGACTGATCCCCGTTTTGCGCGCGCATACTCTAGTGCTTACTCCTCAGGTTGCCAATTGGCTGGGCAACTGTTTTTTCATTCCTGAACGCTTTCAAATGACGACGCCAGACACTGGGACAGCACAAAGCTCGGATAAATCACCCCACATGGCAAATACCCTGTAGGAGCGAGCTTGCTCGCGAAGCACCTGAGCACGCCGCG
The DNA here is from genome assembly GCF_001902145.1 of Pseudomonas fluorescens. Classification (GTDB taxonomy): domain Bacteria; phylum Pseudomonadota; class Gammaproteobacteria; order Pseudomonadales; family Pseudomonadaceae; genus Aquipseudomonas; species Aquipseudomonas fluorescens_BV. Next base: position 136,078 of record NZ_MRST01000020.1, on the reverse strand, counting down.
TATAGCCAGACATACCGCGTTATCGTTGGCGTTTTTCGCGAGCAAGCTCGCTCCTACAATTTTTAATCGTCTACTGCATCGAGGAATTCGTCTACCACGGGCATCTCTCCCAATCGTGACGGAATGTTTAGCCCGAAATGCAAATAGGCATGGCGCGTCACCACCCTGCCCCGCGGGGTACGCATGATGTAGCCCTGCTGGATCAGGTACGGTTCCAGTACATCCTCAATGGTATGGCGCTCTTCACTGATGGCTGCGGCCAGGCTGTCCACGCCGACCGGGCCACCGTCGAATTTCTCGATCATGGTCAAAAGCAGGCGTCGATCCTGGTGATCAAAGCCATGTTCATCCACATCCAGCAGGTTCAAGGCCAGGTCCGCCACGGCCTTGGTGATGTGGCCCTTGGCACGCACTTCGGCAAAGTCACGCACGCGGCGCAGCAAACGGTTGGCGATACGTGGAGTACCGCGGGCGCGTCGAGCGATTTCAAAGGCGCCTTCCGGGTCCAGGGGCAAACCAAGGATACTCGCCGACCGGCTGACAATGGTCGCCAGATCTGCGGTGCTATAGAACTCCAGACGTTGAACAATGCCGAAACGGTCTCGCAGCGGATTGGTCAGCATGCCCGCGCGGGTGGTCGCCCCGACCAGGGTGAACGGTGGCAGGTCGAGCTTGATCGAACGGGCCGCCGGGCCTTCGCCGATCATGATGTCGAGCTGGAAGTCCTCCATCGCCGGATACAGCACTTCCTCGACGATCGGCGACAACCGATGGATCTCGTCGATAAACAGCACATCGTGGGGTTCAAGATTGGTCAGCAGCGCCGCCAGGTCGCCAGGACGCTCCAGCACCGGGCCGGAGGTGGACTTGATCGACACGCCCATTTCCTGGGCGATGATATTGGCCAGGGTGGTCTTGCCCAACCCCGGCGGGCCGAAGATCAAGGTGTGGTCCAGGGACTCACTGCGCCCGCGCGCAGCCTGGATGAACAGCTCCATCTGCTCGCGCACGGTAGGCTGGCCGATGTACTCGGCCAGGCTCAGGGGGCGGATGGCCCGGTCCTGGACTTCTTCACGGTCACGCGGGCCGGTGGCCGCGATCAGACGATCAGCTTCAATCACTTAAATCATTCCCTTCAGGGCTCGGCGGATCATGTCTTCGCTGCTCAGGTTCTTGTCCTTGATGGCCGATACCGCCTTGCTCGCCTCCTGGGGCTTGTAGCCCAGGGAGATCAGCGCACTGACTGCATCGCTTTCGGCGCTGGCGACCTGGCCTGCCGGCATATCCGGCTGGTTCGGTACCAGGGCGAACATGCTCGGCACCACCTCCCAGGCCTTGAAGCGATCCTTGAGCTCCACCAACAGGCGCTCGGCGGTTTTCTTGCCCACGCCCGGCACCTTGGTCAGGGCCGAAGTGTCCTGGGCGGAAACGGCACGTACCAGCTCGTCCACTTCCAGGCTCGACATCAATGCCAGGGCCAGTTTTGGCCCCACGCCATTGAGGCGAATCAGCTCGCGGAAGAAATCGCGGTCACGCTTGCCGATGAAACCATAGAGCAGTTGCGCGTCTTCGCGCACTACTAAATGAGTGTGCAAGGTTATCGGCTCGCCGACCGACGGCAGGCGATACAAGGTGGTCATGGGCACTTCCAGCTCATAACCCAACCCATTCACATCCAGAATCAGGTGCGGCGGCTGTTTCTCAGCCAAGGTGCCGCGCAAGCGTCCAATCACGGTTCAGATCCTTAAAGCTTGGGGGTCAGATCGGAGCCTGACCGCAAAAATAACGATTGCGCTGATGCTATCAGAGACGCAGGCGCCCGCCACGACTACGTGCTGTGCCCAAGCCGTGAGGCAGCAGGCTGGAGCGGGTATGTGCATGACAAATGGCGATGGCCAGGGCATCCGAGGCATCGATCTGCGGCTTTGAAGTGAGCTTGAGCATGTGCATGACCATCATCTGCACTTGCTCTTTATTGGCGCCACCGGTGCCGACCACGGCCTGCTTGACCTGGGTCGCGGTGTATTCAGCGATCTCCATGCCCTCCTCGGCACCCGCCACGATGGCAGCGCCACGAGCCTGGCCGAGCTTCAACGCCGAGTCGGCATTCTTGGCCATGAACACTTTTTCGATGCCCATGGTGACCGGGCCGTAGGTCTGGATGACTTCACGCACGCCGCGATAAACGATCTGCAGCCGCTCGGCCAATTCCCCTGCGCCAGTGCGGATGCAGCCCGAGGCGACGTACACACAGCCGCGTGGGGTCTGCTGCACCACGCCAAAACCGGTGATGCGCGAACCGGGGTCGATACCTAGGATTAAAGTCATAACGCCTGCGGGTTTATCAGTTGAGGCGTCAGAAGCGACGCTATTCCACTGTAGGAGCGAGCTTGCTCGCGAAAAACTCGATAGCGACGCGGGGTGTCAGAGACCCAGCGTTATCGTTAACGACTTTCGCGAGCAAGCTCGCTCCTACAGTGGTGGGTGTCAGGTGAGTTGTTCGGCTACCGATTCCGGGATGTCGGCATTCGAATACACATTCTGCACATCATCCAGGTCTTCAAGCATGTCCAGCAGCTTCAACACCTTTTGCGCACCGTCAAGGTCCAGCTCGGCGCTGGTGGTCGGCAGCATCACGATTTCCGCGTCGGTGCCGTTGAAACCAGCGGTTTCCAGGGCGTTACGCACGGCGTAGAAGCTGGCGAACGAGGTGAACACATCGATGGAGCCGTCTTCGTTGGTCACTACGTCATCGGCATCCGCTTCCATCGCGGCTTCCATCAGCGCGTCTTCATCGGTGCCCGGTGCGAAGGTGATCTGCCCCTTGCGCTCGAACAGGTAGGCCACCGAGCCGTCCGTGCCGAGGTTGCCGCCACACTTGCTGAACGCATGGCGCACGGCTGCCGCGGTACGGTTGCGGTTGTCGGTCATGCATTCGACCATCACCGCCACGCCGCCCGGACCGTAGCCTTCGTAGGTCAGCTCGACCATGTCGTCGGTATCGGCCGCACCGGCACCACGGGCCACGGCGCGGTCAATGATGTCGCGGCTCATGTTCGCGCCCAACGCCTTGTCCAGCGCCAGGCGCAGACGCGGGTTGGAGCCCGGGTCACCGCCACCCTGGCGGGCCGCGACGGTCAGTTCGCGGATCCACTTGGTGAAGATCTTGCCTTTCTTGGCATCCTGACGCTCTTTGCGGTGCTTGATGTTCGCCCACTTGGAATGGCCAGCCATAACACAACTCCGAATTCTCTAGAAACCTTATCAATCCCGCCCCAGGCGAGATTTCCCTCTTTTAAACGCAAAGGCGCATCCGAAGATGCGCCTTTTTGACTGCCTGCTACCTTATTGCGCTTTCACGCAGCAGCCTTACTCAGCCTTCGGCGTCTCGCGCAGGCGGATGTGCAGCTCGCGCAGTGCCTTGGCATCCACCACACCCGGAGCCTGGGTCATGACGTCCGCAGCGCTCTGGGTTTTCGGGAAGGCGATCACTTCGCGGATCGACTGGGCGCCGGTCATCAACATCACCAGACGGTCCAGGCCGAACGCCAGGCCACCGTGCGGCGGCGCGCCGTATTTCAGGGCGTCGAGCAGGAAGCCGAACTTCTCTTCCTGCTCCGCTTCGTTGATGCCCAGCAGGCGGAATACCGCTTGTTGCATCTCTTTGCGGTGGATACGGATCGAACCGCCACCCAGTTCAGTACCGTTCAACACCATGTCGTAGGCACGGGACAGCGCGCCTGCAGGGTTGGCTTCCAACTCTTGCGGGGAGCACTTCGGCGCGGTGAACGGGTGGTGCAAGGCGCTGAAGCTGCCGTCGTCGTTCTCTTCGAACATCGGGAAGTCGACCACCCACATCGGTGCCCATTCGCAGGTCAGCAGGTTCAGGTCGTGACCGAGCTTGATACGCAGCGCGCCCAGGGCCTCGCTGACGATCTTGGCCTTGTCGGCGCCGAAGAACACGATGTCGCCGTCAACCGCACCGACGCGATCGAGGATCACGTTCAGGTTGGCCTCAGGGATGTTTTTCACGATCGGCGATTGCAAGCCGTCGACACCATTGGCGCGCTCGTTGACCTTGATGTACGCCAGGCCCTTGGCACCGTAGATGCCGACGAACTTGGTGTAGTCGTCGATCTGCTTGCGCGGCATGCTCGCGCCGCCAGGCACGCGCAGGGCAGCGATGCGGCATTTAGGGTCGTTGGCCGGGCCGCTGAACACCTTGAAGTCGACGTCCTTGAGCTGGTCGGCCACGTCCACCAGTTCCAGCGGGTTACGCAGGTCTGGCTTGTCGGAACCGTAGCGGCGCATGGCTTCTTCGAAGGTCATATGCGGGAATTCGCCGAACTCCAGGTCCAGCACTTCCTTGAACAGGTTGCGGATCATTTGCTCGGTCAGGCCCATGATCTCTTTTTCATCGAGGAAGCTGGTCTCGATGTCGATCTGGGTGAATTCCGGCTGGCGGTCAGCGCGCAGGTCTTCGTCACGGAAGCACTTGGCGATCTGGTAGTAACGGTCGAAGCCGGCCACCATCAGCAGTTGCTTGAACAGCTGTGGCGACTGCGGCAAGGCGAAGAAGCTGCCGGCGTGGGTGCGGCTAGGCACCAGGTAGTCACGCGCGCCTTCCGGGGTGGCCCGGGTGAGGATCGGCGTTTCGACGTCGAGGAAGCCGTTTTCGTCGAGGAAACGGCGGATGCTGGTGGTCATGCGCGAGCGCAGGCGCAGCTTCTCGGCCATTTCCGGACGACGCAAGTCCAGGAAGCGGTAGCGCAGGCGGGTTTCTTCGCCCACGTCGGAGTATTCGTTGAGTGGGAACGGCGGGGTTTCCGACTCGTTCAGCACTTCCAGCTCATAGCCCAGCACTTCGATGCCGCCGGACGCCATGTTCTTGTTCACGGCACCGGCCGGACGCAGGCGTACCTTGCCGGTGATCTTCACCACGTATTCACTGCGCACGCGGTCGGCGGCGGCGAAACTCTCGGCGCGGTCCGGGTCGAACACCACCTGGGCCAGACCATCACGGTCACGGATATCGAGGAAGATCACCCCGCCGTGGTCGCGGCGACGGTGAACCCATCCGCAAAGGGTGATTTCCTGACCTTCCAGGGTCTCGTTCAGTTGGCCGCAATAATGGCTGCGCATCATGGTCGTGGTTTCACTTCTCGTAATTCGAAATTCGGTGGCAGGCCTGCCTCGTCACCGCACAGTCAAGCAGGGGACGGATAATGCAGGAGCCTGCGCGTAGAGTTCAACTCAGTCTGCTTTGTCGCCGCCGGCCAGGTTCTTCTTGGCACCGGTCTTGAAATCAGTCTCGTACCAGCCGCTGCCGCTCAGACGGAAGCCCGGCATGGACAACATCTTCTTCAACTCAGGTGCCTGGCAGGCAGGGCAATCGACCAGCGGCGCGGCGCTGATCTTCTGAATGGCTTCCAACTGATGACCACAGGAAGCGCATTGATAGTCGTACATGGGCATGGAGATGTCTCGGCGATCAGATCGTTACAGCGCCACGCCCTGCCCTGTGCATAAAGCCCGGCATGCGCAGCAAAGCGCGGGATTATATCTGGTAAATCAACACAGCGCAGCCGGCTTTGTGCCCAGGACCCGGCCCGTCGGGCTGAGGAGCCGGTCATCGGACTACTGCGCGAGCGTATCCCCGGACGTGAGGGCGCCCCGGCCTTTAAGAACGTGAACCACGCACACCACCCTCACCAGCCCACTGAAGTTCTTCACGCCTCCGTAACGCAAATGCACTTCCCGATCGACATAGGACAACAGCGCACTGACCGAACAGGTATTGAGCCTGGCGATTTCCGTCAGGATATTCCAATAGACCTGTTCAAGCCGCAGGCAGGTAGAAAACCCATTGAGCCTGACCGAACGGGACAGTGGCTTGGCCAGCCCCATATCAAAACCCTTGGCAAAAGGGTCGACCTTTATCTTGTGAAAACCACAGGTTTCCATCATTCCCTTACCCACTCCACGTGACATACACCTGACACTCCATTGCCAAACAGCAGCCAACAGGCTTCTCCCATTGGACGATGGCTTATAAAACAGCAGCCAGCGCAGAGCAGCCAGAAGACGGGGAGTTGTTAGTTGTAGGACAACGCCAGGAAGCGCAGGGAAACCAGCAGGCGGCGCTGAAAAGGCGCCGCCAGGGTTCGACAGTTACTGGTTTTCGAGCAGGGAGCGCAGCATCCACGCGGTTTTCTCATGAACCTGCATACGCTGGGTCAAGAGGTCCGCCGTGGGCTCATCACTGACTTTGTCGAGCAATGGGAAGATGCCTCGCGCGGTACGCGTGACCGCTTCCTGGCCGGCCACCAACTGCTTGATCATCTCTTCGGCGCTCGGCACACCCTCTTCTTCCTTGATGGAAGACAGGCGGGCGTAAATCGAATAGGCACCCGGCGCCGGGAAGCCCAGGGCACGGATACGCTCGGCAATGGAGTCCACTGCCAGCGCCAGCTCGTTGTACTGCTCTTCGAACATCAGGTGCAGCGTACGAAACATGGGGCCTGTGACGTTCCAATGGAAATTGTGGGTCTTCAGATACAGAACATAGGTATCGGAGAGCAGGCGGGAAAGTCCGTCGACGATGGATTTACGGTCTTCTTCACTGATACCAATATCGATTGCCATGTGTTTCCCCTTCAATTGACGAGCATTCATTGATCAGGTGCAGCTCCACTCTAGCAAGAGAGTGCGCCACGTGCAGCCCGACACACTCGGGCGGCATGCGGCAAATCGCCCCGCACCGCCTGCGGGATCTGACTTGGCAAGCCTGTTTACCTGTAGGAAGGGTCTAGGCCGCCACTGAAAAATCCCGCACCTGTCTAGGACAAGCGTTTGCCGCAGAAATGCCGTAGCCGTGGCAACACCCCGAAATGCTTGATTTGAGTAGGCACAGCCTTTGCTGTTAAATAGACGCGGTGTGGCTGCCGTTTATTCCTGCGGCACGTCACATAGGCTGATACCCGCGCACGTGCTCAACGCCTCCCATTGTTCAGAAGCGAACCGTGCCAGTCAGCTCTTCCTTGTGATCCGTCTTAACGTGAGTTAACCAAAATGTTGAAAATCGTCCACCTGCTAACGGGCGTTGCAGCCTTGCTGCTGTCCTTTATTCCGAGCCTGCAGCCTGAAAGCCTGCCCTACCTGGAACAACACGACGCCCTGTACCTGGCCTTGTTCGGCCTTCTTAACCTGACGCTCGCACCGGTAATCCCTTACTGGAACAAAGGCACGCGTCATCAACTGCAAAACCTGGTCAGTGCGCTGCTGGTGCTGACTGTTGTCGTACAAACCCTCACCCTCCTGGCGCCCATGCCTGAAGTCGGGGGCCATCCGGCCATCCTGCTCAGCCTGGTGATCGCTGTGGTCGCCATCGTTCTTCACCTGGCCATCAGCTTCTACCGCTCGTCTCCAGCGGCCGCGTCGCAAAACTATGACATGACCAACCGGGATACCGGGACCGTCAAGTGGTTCAACACCTCCAAGGGCTTCGGCTTCATTTCCCGCGACTCGGGCGACGATATCTTCGTCCACTTCCGAGCAATTCGTGGCGAAGGCCATCGCGTCCTGGTCGAAGGCCAGCGCGTAGAGTTCTCGGTGATGAACCGTGACAAGGGCCTGCAAGCCGAAGATGTCATTGCTGCCCTGCCGCGTCGCTGATCCCAGCCCTCGCAGCAAAAAAAACCGCGATCCAGCCTTGGCTGGGTCGCGGTTTTTTTATTGCGTGCGCACTCAATAGTGTGGCGGTGGCGCTTCTTCTTCGGATGACTCGAACTGCCCGCCCATTTCTTCCTGGCGCTTGAGCAGTGCAGTCATTTGCAATTGCAGGCGTTCGACGGCCCGCTGCTGGGTGACCAGGATGTCATTGAGGGTTTCAATGGTGTCGTCCTGGAAGGCCAGGCGGCTTTCCAGGTCGGTGACGCGTTCTTGCAGGTCCATGGTTCAGTCCTGGGTAAAGATGAAGTCGGCAGGCAATAGCTCACGCAATCGGCTGCGAATCGCGGCCACCTGCTCTTCGGTGTAGGGCCGGGCTGGATGCTTGCCCCACACCGGGGCTGGCCAGGCGGCGTCGTCGCGCTTGCGCACAATCACATGCACATGCAACTGACTGACCACATTACCCAACGCGCCGATGTTCATCTTGTCGGCCGCCAGTTCCTCGTTAAGCAGTTGCGCCAGGGCCGTCGTTTCTTGCCACAAGGTTTGTTGATCTGCGACATCCAGATGAAACACTTCGCTGATACCTTCGATGCGCGGCACCAGGATGAACCAGGGGTAATTTGCGTCATTGGACAGCAGCAGGCGACAGAGCGGGAAGTCCCCAATGGCCAAGGTATCTTGTTGCAGGCGTTGATCTAAGGCGAACACGTGGCACTCCGTTCGGCAGGTCGGTAACAGGTGCCCAGCATACCTTCGAATGCCCAAGGCTTCACGGGCAATGCTGGCGGCCTTGAGGCAACCAGGCAAAAAGATGCACCCTTTAGAGGCAATAGCCCAGGTGAGCAACGCTAGGCCGGGCCTCAACGGGATGCACCAAAATGACCCACCTGTGCCTCAAAGGGATCCGCCGATTACCCACTGATAAGGGTCAACCGGTAACGTTTTACCCAGGTACAGGATTCAGGTACCACCGAACCGGGATAACACCCTGGCGTCAAGCCCAACCGAAATGGCGTAAACCCCCCGTGCTTATGCGGTTTTTACAGGTTCATCACACTTTTCACGAAAAAATGACATTCGGTAAGTGGTTTGAGCACGCTTGTTGCATTCACCCCCATATCGTCGGCAACGACACCCGTTTGGACACAGGTGTTTCGCGATAAAAGTAGTGGCGTTTCAATGTGTATCAGGGATGCGTTCAAACTTTGAAAGAAGTCTGAAAACAGCATTGAAGTTGTCAGCCTGGATACATTTCTGGCTGTGAATTTGCGACATGGATCTAGCGATTTACGACAGCCTCGTAAAGAAGCTGAAAGGATAATTGAGTAAGTATCGTCAATAGGGTCTGCGTGAGATAACTTTGCGCCGACACAAAAAGAAAGAGCCGCCCAGATAAAAATACAGGTGGGACGGCAGTACTCTTCCTAAAACCAAAGGAGCAAATCACGATGCGCGTGATGAAGTGGAGCATGATCGCCCTGGCTGTTTCAGCAGGCACCTCGCAGTTCGCAATGGCGTCCGCCCAGGACGATTCCAAGGGCTTTGTTGAAGACAGCACGTTCAGCATCAATACTCGCGCGCTGTACTTCAGCCGTGACTTCCGTAACAACCCGTCGGGCCCAGGCTCCAAGAGCCGTGCTGAAGAAACCGGCCTGGGCTTCAATGCCCTGTACGAATCGGGCTTCACCCAGGGCACCATTGGTGTCGGTGTCGACGTGATCGGCCTGATGGGCGTCAAGCTCGACAGCGGCAAGGGCCGCGCCGGCACCGGCCTGTTCCCAACCGGTTCCGACGGTCGCTCGCAAGACGATTACTCCAAAGGCGGCGGCGCGGTTAAGTTCCGCATTTCCAACACGGTGCTGAAAGTCGGTGACCAATACACCACAGCCCCAGTGTTTGCCTCCGACGACAGCCGCCTGTTGCCAGAGCTGCCACAAGGCATCTCCATCACCAGCAATGAAATCAAGGGCCTGAAGCTTGAAGGCGGTCACTTCACTTCCAGCGTCGCGCAGAACCAGACCTACCACGACAGCCTGGGCCTGACCAAAACCGACTTTGTCGGCGGTGTGTATGCCTTCACTCCAGAAGTCACCGGCAGCCTGTACTACGCGAAAACCGAAGATTACTTCCGCAAGTACTACAGCAACCTGAACTGGACCCACGCCCTGAGCGATGATCAGTCGTTCGCGCTGGACTTCAACATCTACGACACCAAGAGCGACGGCGCCGGCCTGCAACGCGCAGAAAAAGATGGCGTGACCAAGCTCGACAACCGCGCCTTCAGCTTGCAGGGTGCCTACACAATTGGCGCTCACACCTTCACCCTGGCAGCCCAGAAAGTCACCGGTGACGGCGACTACGGTTACGGCGTAGACGGCGGCGGCACTGTGTTCCTGGCCAACTCCATCGCCCGTTCCGACTTCAACGCCGAAGGCGAGAAGTCCTTCCAGGCGCGTTACGACATCAACATGGCGACCTTCGGCATCCCTGGCCTGAGCTTCATGACTCGTTACGTCACCGGCAGCGGCGCCAACACCGGCACTACCAGCAACGGCAAAGAGTGGGAACGCGACATCGAAGCCAAGTACGTGATCCAGAGCGGCCCGGCAAAAGATCTGAGCCTGCGCCTGCGTCAAGCGACTTACCGTTCCGGTGATGGCGTGTACTACGGTTCGCCGTCGATCGACGAGCTGCGTCTGATCGCCAACTACCCGCTGAACATCTTGTAATTGCCGGTTCAATTACAACGATGACCTAAGGCTTCGGCCTTAAACAAAAAGCCGCTCCTCTGTTTAAACAGGGAGCGGCTTTTTTATTGCAGTTTTATTTCAAGCAACAAACAACTAGCAAGCTAAGTAACTAGTTTTTCAAAGCTGACCTTTCGGCCAACTTCGATAGCATCACGCCAAGTTACTTCGGCGCACTTTCCTGCATCACCCGAATAACCCGTTGCGGAAACGGAATATCAATCCCGGCCGCTTTCAAACGGTCACGCGCCAATTCATTGAGCATAAACACCACGTCCCAATAATCCGGGGTGTTGGTCCAGCAACGCAGGGAGACGGTGATGGAACTGTCGCCCAAGGTCGACACCACCGCCACGGCGGCAGGGTCCTTCAGAACACGCGGGTCTTCAGCCAAAGCCAGCAGCACTTCACGGGCCTTCTGCAGGTCCGCCTCATAGTCCACACCCACGTCAAACACAACCTTGCGGGTCGGCTGGCGATTGGTGTTGGTGATAAGACCGTTGGACAGGCTGCCGTTGGGAATGATCACCGTCTTGTTGTCGCCGGTACGCAGCACCGTGTGAAAGATCTGGATGCTGTCGACGGTACCCGAGGTACCCTGGGCTTCGATCCAGTCACCGATACGGAACGGGCGGAACAACAGAATCAACACGCCGCCAGCAAAGTTCGCCAGGCTGCCTTGCAAGGCCAGGCCGATAGCCAGGGTAGCGGCACCGATCGCGGCCACGAACGAGGTGGTAGCCACACCGATCATCGAGGCCACGTTGACCACCAGCATGACTTTGAGCGCGATGTTCGCAAGGCTGGTGATGAAGTGTTGCAGTGCCAAGTCTGCGTTACGCATGGCCAGCAAGCGGCCCACGCGTTGAGTCAAGACATTGATCAGCCACCAGCCGATGGCCAGGGTGATCAACGCCAGCAATACGCGACTGCCGTATTCCATGATCATGGGGATCCAGGACTGGGAGGTCTTGATCAGGTGATCCATTTCAGCGTTCAAATCCATCTACTTTCTCCTGTGGTGCGGCGATAAGGCTCGATTGACTGCCTGAAAACGCAATTGAGCCCCGAAGGGCTCAATTGTAGGCAATGATGCTGGGGCGTGGGACGTCAAAAGTGCCCACAGGTTCCCCAAAGTGCCATCAGTCGCGGAAGTTATTGAACTGCAGCGGCATGTCAAATGTCTTGGCGCGCAGGGCCGCGATGGCCTCTTGCAGGTCGTCACGCTTTTTGCCAGTGACGCGAACCTGCTCGCCCTGGATGGCGGCCTGGACCTTGAGCTTGGCGTCCTTGATGTGCGCGACGATTTTCTTGGCCAGTTCTTTGTCGATGCCTTCCTTGAGTACGGCTTCCTGCTTCATCAGTTTGCCGGAAGCGTAGGCGTCCTTGACTTCCAGGCACTGCACGTCGATCTTGCGCTTGACCAGGGCCAGCTTGAGGATCTCGATCATTGCTTCGAGCTGGAAATCGGCTTCAGCGGTCAGGTTGACGGTCAGTTCCTTTTCCTTGAATTCGAAGCTGCCCTTGCCTTTCAAGTCATAGCGACGGTCCAGTTCCTTGACGGCGTTCTCGACGGCGTTGGTGACTTCGTGTTTGTCCAGTTCAGATACCACGTCGAACGAAGGCATGTGATTTCTCCAATATAAGGGGCGGGCTCAGTAGAGATGGAGCGCGCCCGAGCTAAAATGCCGGGGCATTATAGCGGTTCTTTCGCGCCGTTCACCGCTGGCGACCTTATGGAGTACACACTGATGTCGACCCCCTGGCATATTCTTGGCGCCGGCAGCCTGGGCACTCTCTGGGCCACGCGTCTGGCCCGCGCAGGCGTTCCCGTCAGGCTGATCCTGCGCAATGAGGCGCGCCTGGCCGACTATCGAGCCGGCCAAGGGCTGACCCTGGTCGAGCAGAGTGTGGAACAGACTTACCCGGTAGTCGGTGAAACGCCTGACAGCCCGGAGCCGATTCATCGCCTGCTGGTCGCGTGCAAAGCCTACGATGCTCAAAGCGCTATCGCCCAGTTGCAACATCGACTGGCGCCCGACGCCGAACTGATCCTGCTGCAAAACGGCCTTGGCAGCCAGGACGCAGTGGCTGCACAAGTGCCGTTGGCCCGTTGCATCTATGCCTCAAGTACCGAAGGCGCGTTTCGCGAAGGCGACTGGCGGGTGGTATTTGCCGGCCATGGTTACACCTGGCTGGGGGATGCGAGCCACCCCACGCCACCGCTGTGGCTGGACGACCTGCAAGCGGCCGGCATTCCCCACGATTGGGCCAGCGATATCCTCACGCGCCTGTGGCGCAAGCTGGCGCTCAATTGCGCCATCAACCCGCTGACCGTGCTTTACCAGTGCCGCAACGGCGGTTTGCAAGCCCACGCGTGTGAAGTGGCAACCTTGTGCGCTGAATTGGCCGAGCTGCTGGAATGCTGCGGCCAGCCTGCTGCCGCACAGGACCTGCACAGCGAAGTGCAGCGGGTGATCCAGGCCACGGCGGCCAATTACTCGTCCATGCACCAGGACGTGGCCAACCGCCGACGTACCGAGATCAGCTACCTGCTGGGCTACGCCTGCCAGGCGGCGGCCCGCCATCAATTGGTGTTGCCGCACCTGCAACAGTTGCAAGCGCGCCTGGTCGAATATCTGCGCGCACACGGATTGGCCAGCGACTGAGGCACGCGCTACCCTGCCTACCTGTCTATCACCTCGGAAAACCCTGATGCCACTGCGCCAGCGTCTTGAAAATCTACCGGTAGGGCAGAAACTGCTGGCGGCCCTGCTGGTGTTGTTGACCACCGTATTGCTGGTGGCCAACCTGACGTTTATCAGCGCCGCCTACTGGATCTCCCAGGAAAGCATGGCCCCCCAGGCCTTGCAGTCCATTGGTCGACTGGTGTCCAACCCCGCGCTCGCCGCCGAGGCCCTTGAGTCTCCGACCAAGGCCGAGGCGCTGCTCAATGAGCTGACCAGCTATTCACCGTTGCGCGCCGCCGCTTTGTACGATGGCGAAGGCAACCGCCTGGCGCAGATGCAGCACGGCGACCGCCTGCACCTGCCGGACCACTACCGGCATATCGAAGCGTGGCGCCTCACTGAATTTCGCAGCAACCAAGTCATCACCCTGCCCCGTGGCACTCAGCCTTCGGGGCATTTGTTGCTGGTGGCCAGCAGTGAGCTGCCGGTGGCGTTCTATACCGGCACGCTGACCGCGAGCCTGGGTATCCTGATTTTCAGTGTGTTGTTGTGGCTGGTCATCGCCAGGCAGATCAAACGCCTGATCACACGGCCGATTCATGAACTTGAAGAACTGTCCCGCCAGGTGACCCGCGAGGAGAACTACGCTTTACGCGCCGGGCGTGGCAACCGTGATGAAATCGGCAGCCTGGCCGAAGCGTTCAACACCATGTTGTCGCGCATCGAAGCCCGCGAGCAGCAGCTCAAACGCGCACGCGACGACTCCCAGGCTGCGTATGACCAGGCTCAGGGCCTGGCTGAAGAAACCCGGCATACCAACCGCAAGCTGGAACTGGAAGTCCAGGTACGCAGCAAGATCGAGAAAAAGCTCACGGGCTTCCAGAACTACCTGAACAGCATCATCGACTCGATGCCTTCGGCGCTGATCGCCCTGGATGAACAACTCTACGTCACTCAGTGGAACCAGGAAGCCACCGCCCTATCCGGTACGCGCCTGGACGAAGCCCTGAACCAGCCGATATTCCTGGCCTTCCAGCCGCTCAAGCCGTACCTGCCGCAAATCAAGGCGACCGTGGAACAGCACACGGTGGAGCGGATAGAACGGGTCACCTGGATCAAGGACGACGAGCCCAAGCATTATGCGCTGACGTTCTACCCGTTGATGGGCGGCGCCGGGCGCGGAGTGGTAATCCGAATCGACGACATCACCCAGCGCCTGTCCCTGGAAGAAATGATGGTGCAATCGGAAAAAATGCTCTCCGTGGGCGGCCTGGCCGCAGGTATGGCCCATGAGATCAACAATCCGCTGGGCGCGATCCTGCATAACGTGCAGAACATTCGCCGGCGCCTGTCCCCCGAGCTGCCCAAGAACCTGGAACTTGCCGAACAGGTGGGCATCGAGCTGGAGACGGTCAACCGTTACCTGCAAGGCCGCGAAGTCCCGCAATTGCTCGACGGCATCCAGCAGGCCGGGGCGCGTGCCGCGAAAATCGTTACCCACATGCTCAGCTTCAGCCGCCGCAGCAATCGCCAGATGGCGCCCTGCGATTTGCCCGCGCTGATCGACCAGGCCGTGGAAATCGCTGGCAACGACTTCGACCTGACCATTGGTTTCGACTTCAAGGGCCAAGCGATCATCCGCCAGTTCGATCCGCAACTGGGCCCGGTACCCGGCACCGCCAACGAGCTGGAGCAAGTGCTGCTCAACCTGTTGAAAAACGCCGCCCAGGCCATTCACCTGCGTGAAGATGACAGCGAACCTGGGCGCATTATCCTGCGCACCCGCCTGAACCCGCCGTGGGCAGAAATCCAGGTAGAAGACAACGGCATCGGCATGAGCGAAAACGTGCGCAAGCGTACGTTCGAACCCTTCTTTACCACCAAGGAAATCGGCCAGGGCACCGGGCTAGGCCTGTCGGTGTCGTACTTCATCATCACCAACAACCACAAGGGCCAGATGGAGGTGCATTCCACCCTGGGCCAGGGCACCTGCTTTACCTTGCGCCTGCCTTTGGCCGGCAGCCAATTGCCCCCCACTGAACTTACCCAACTGGAGCACTGACCATGGGCTTTCGCCTGTCGAAGATTTACACCCGTACCGGCGACAAAGGCGAGACCGGCCTCGGCGACGGCCGCCGCGTGCCCAAGGACCATCCACGCGTGGAAGCGATTGGCGAGGTGGATACCCTGAACAGCCAGCTGGGCCTGCTGCTGGCCAACCTTGAAGAACAAAGCGGCAAGCACCCGGCGTTGAAGGACGTGATTGAAGTGCTCACACCTTGCCAGCACCGTCTGTTTGACTTGGGCGGTGAACTGGCGATGCCGGTGTACAAGGCGCTGAATGCGGGGGAAGTGGATCGGCTGGAAGCAGCGATTGATCGCTGGAACGAGGAAGTCGGGCCGCTTGAGAATTTCATCCTGCCCGGCGGCTCAGCCTTGATTGCCCAGGCCCATGTGTGCCGCAGCCTGGCGCGCAGCGCCGAGCGCCGCTGTCAGCACCTGAATGCGGTGGAGCCGCTGGAGGGTGTGGGGTTGGCGTACATCAATCGGTTGTCGGATTTGCTGTTTGTGGCGGCAAGGGTGATTGCCAAGCGCCAAGGCGTTGCGGAAGTGTTGTGGCAGGCTGCGGCCAAGCCACACTGACCATTATGTACCGCTTGATAGTGCCCCATCGCAGGCAAGCCAGCTCCCACACTTGAAGTGTTCACCTATCAAATGTGGGAGCTGGCTTGCCTGCGATGAGGCCATCAGAGCTGCATCACACCTGGGGCCAGAACGCCCTGATACCTGCCACACCTTGCGCCCCGGCTTCCCAAGCCTGCTCCCGCTGCGCCGGCCCAACCCCGCCCAACAGAAACACTGGCTTGCTGAACCCAGCAATCAACTGCTGCGCCTGCTCCCACCCCAACGGCTGGGCGTCCGGATGGGTCTGGGTCGGTTGGACGGGCGACAGGGTGACAAAATCCACGTCCATCATTTCTGCCAGGGCCAGCTCTTCAGCGTTGTGGCACGAAGCCGCCAGCCAACGGTCTTTGGGCAATGGGCGGCCCTTACTGGCGTATTTGCGCAATTGCGCCGAGGTCATGTGCCAGCCGGCAGCGGGGAAGTCCCCCAGCCACTCGAACGGCCCCTTGAGCATCAGTTGCGCCTTGCCGGCACACAGGCCCACCGCATCCACCGCCAGGTCACGGTACTTGGGGTCATAGCCGTTGGGCGCACGCAGTTGAACCAGCTTGATGCCACCGGCAATAGCCTTCTGGATACCGCGCAACAGCGTCGGGGTTTCCAGCTCACCAGGGGTGATCAGGTACTCGGCGGGCAAGCGTGCTGCAGCGACAATCGGCGCATTCGCCGCCGGAAATTCATAGTTGACCAGGTCCCGCGGTGCCACCCACGCCAACGGCTGCCCTTCAGCGCCATGGGGCTCGCCGGTAAAAGCCGAGACTTCCCAGACATCCAGCAATACCTGCTTGTCCGGATAGTCATGTTGCACCTTGATCAGCGGCCGCGCCGTAGTGACCTGGATGCCCAGCTCTTCCTGCAATTCACGGGACAAGGCCGTGGCAACCGACTCATCGGCCTCCACCTTGCCGCCAGGAAATTCCCACAGGCCGCCTTGATGCTGAGTATCGGCACGGCGCGCCAGCAGGATCCTGCCATCGACACCGCGGATCACCGCTGCTGCTACATGCACTCGTTTCACGCCACTGCTTCCTCTCGTTGTAGCCCCCGTAGGAGCGAGCTTGCTCGCGAAGAACGTCAACGATAACGCGTACATCCTGGATAAACGCGGTGGCGTTGAGTTTTTCGCGAGCAAGCTCGCTCCTACAGGGGGAGGGTCATTTTCAGGTACGGTATTCCGCGTTGATCTTCACGTACTCGTGGGACAGGTCGGTGGTCCAGATGGTTTCGCTGCAGTCACCACGACCCAGTTCGATACGGATGGTGATTTCTTCTTGCTGCATCACCGCCGAACCCTGGGCTTCGGTGTAGGTTTCGGCACGGGCGCCACGGCTGGCGATGCACACATCACCCAGGAACACGTCGATCTTGCTCACGTCCAGGTCCGGCACGCCAGCACGACCAACAGCCGCGAGGATACGGCCCCAGTTAGGGTCCGATGCAAACAGCGCGGTCTTGATCAGCGGCGAGTGCGCCACGGTGTAGCCCACATCCAGGCATTCCTGGTGGTTGCCGCCGCCGTTGACTTCAACAGTCACAAACTTGGTCGCGCCCTCGCCGTCACGCACGATGGCCTGGGCCACGTCCATGCACACTTCGAACACCGCCTGCTTCAATGCCGCAAACAATGGACCTTCGGTAGAGGTGATTTCCGGCAGGTTGGCCTGACCGGTGGCGATCAGCATGCAGCAGTCGTTGGTGGAGGTGTCACCGTCGATGGTGATGCGGTTGAACGACTTGTTGGCGCCGTCCAGCATCAGGCGTTGCAGCACATCACGGGAGACTTTGGCGTCGGTGGCGATATAACCGAGCATGGTGGCCATGTTCGGACGGATCATGCCTGCGCCTTTGCTGATACCGGTGACGGTGATGGTCACGCCCTCATGCACGAACTGACGGCTCGCGCCTTTGGGCAAGGTATCGGTGGTCATGATGCCGGTAGCCGCAGCCGCCCAGTTATCCACAGACAGATCATCGAGCGCGGCTTGCAGGGCGCCTTCGATTTTTTCCACCGGCAGCGGCTCACCGATCACACCGGTGGAGTACGGCAGCACCTGGCTGGCATCGACGCCCGTCAACTGGGCCAGCTTGGCGCAGGTGCGCGCCGCCGCGACAAGGCCCGGCTCGCCGGTACCGGCGTTGGCATTGCCGGTGTTGGTCAGCAGGTAACGGATCGACCCGGCCACGCGCTGCTTGGCCAGAATCACCGGCGCGGCGCAGAAGGCGTTAAGGGTGAACACTCCCGCCACGGTCGAGCCTTCAGCACAGCGCATCACCACCACATCTTTGCGCCCCGGGCGCTTGATGCCGGCCGAAGCGATACCAAGTTCAAAACCGGCAACCGGGTGCAACGTGGGCAAAGGACCAAGACCAACAGCCATGAATGCGCTCCTTAAAAATAGGTGATGTCTGTGCCGTCGCTATCGACGGTGGGAATTAATGGCAAAACGCCGCGACGGCAAAAGCCGGTCGCGGCGCGGGGTGTTGCAGCGTCAGGCGAAAATCTTATTCGATCTGGCCGTGGCAGTGTTTGAATTTCTTGCCCGAACCGCAGTAGCACAGCTCGTTGCGACCCAGCTTCTGGTCATTGCGAACCGGGGTCTGGGCCAGGGCCACATCGACCTCTTCGCCCAAGGCCTCAGGCGCATCCAGGCCCGGCGCTTCATCGTGCTGGAACTGCATGCGCGCCGCCAGGGCCTCGGCTTCCTGACGCAGGCGTGCTTCTTCCTCGATCGGGTCTTCGCGACGCACCTGAACGTGGGACAGCACGCGGATCGAATCGCGCTTGATCGAATCCAGCAGTTCGGAGAACAGCGTGAACGACTCGCGCTTGTACTCCTGCTTCGGGTTCTTCTGGGCGTAGCCACGCAGGTGGATACCGTGGCGCAGGTGGTCCATGGTCGACAGGTGGTCTTTCCACAGGTCATCCAGCACGCGCAATACGATCTGCTTCTCGAAGGTGCGCAGTGCTTCGGCACTCGCCTGCTCTTCTTTCTCGTTGTACGCCGCCAGCAGCTCGGCCATCAGTTTTTCGCGCAGGGTTTCTTCGTACAGGTGGTCGTCTTCGTCCAGCCATTGCTGAACCGGCAAGTCCACACCGAAATCGCTCTTCAATGCCGCTTCCAGGCCGGCAACATCCCACTGCTCAGGCAGCGACTGTGGCGGAATATGGGCGCTGACAGTGGCGTTGAGCACGTCCTGGCGGAAATCAGCGATGGTCTCGCCAATGTTGTCGGCGGCCAGCAACGTGTTACGCATGTGATAGATCACTTTACGCTGTTCGTTGTTGACGTCGTCGAACTCGAGCAATTGCTTACGAATATCGAAGTTACGGCCTTCTACTTTGCGCTGGGCCTTCTCGATGGCGTTGGTCACCATGCGGTGCTCGATCGCTTCACCGGACTGCATGCCCAGGGCTTTCATGAAGTTCTTCACCCGGTCCGATGCGAAGATGCGCATCAGGCTGTCTTCCAGCGACAGGTAGAAACGGCTGGAACCGGCGTCACCCTGGCGACCGGCACGGCCACGCAGCTGGTTGTCGATACGACGCGATTCGTGACGCTCGGACGCGATCACCTGCAAGCCACCGGATTCCAGCACGGCCTGGTGACGCTTCTGCCAGTCGGCCTTGATCTGGGCGATCTGCTCAGGTGTCGGGTTGTCGAGCGAGGCCACTTCCACTTCCCAGTTGCCGCCCAACAGGATGTCGGTACCACGACCGGCCATGTTGGTGGCGATGGTCAGCGCGCCTGGGCGGCCGGCCTGGGCGATGATCTCGGCTTCTTTTTCGTGGAACTTGGCGTTCAGTACCTTGTGCTCGATGCCTTCCTTGTTGAGCAGGTTGGACACGTGCTCGGAGGTCTCGATGGTGGCGGTACCCACCAGGATCGGACGGCCCTTGGCCATGCCGTCCTTGATGTCATTGATGATCGCCGCGTATTTCTCTTCGGCGGTCAGGAACACCAGGTCGTTGTAGTCTTTACGCGCCAACGGTTTGTTCGGCGGAATGACCATCACGGCCAGGTTGTAGATCTGGTGGAACTCGAACGCTTCGGTGTCGGCGGTACCGGTCATGCCGGACAGCTTGTTGTACAAACGGAAGTAGTTCTGGAAGGTGGTGGACGCCAACGTCTGGCTTTCGGCCTGGATGTTGAGGTGTTCCTTGGCTTCGATGGCCTGGTGCAGGCCTTCGGACAGACGGCGACCGGGCATGGTACGACCGGTGTGCTCGTCAACCAGTACCACCTGGCCTTCCTGCACGATGTATTCGACGTTGCGGTGGAACAGCTTGTGGGCGCGCAGGCCAGCGTACACGTGGGTCAACAGGCCCAGGTTGTGCGCCGAGTACAGGCTTTCACCCTCGGCCAGTTCGCCGATCTGAGTCAACATTTCTTCGACAAACTGGTGACCGGCTTCGTTGAGTTCGACCTGGCGGGTCTTCTCGTCGATGGTGAAGTGACCTTCTTTGGTCACCACGCCTTCCACTTCCTCGATGTGCTGCTCAAGGCGCGGGATCAACTTGTTGATCTCGGTGTACAGGCGCGAGCTGTCTTCGGCCTGGCCGGAGATGATCAGCGGGGTACGGGCTTCGTCGATGAGGATGGAGTCGACTTCGTCGATCACGGCAAAGTTGAGTTCACGCTGGAATTTTTCATCCATGCTGAACGCCATGTTGTCGCGCAGGTAGTCGAAACCGAATTCGTTGTTGGTGCCGTAGGTGATGTCGCAGGCGTATGCGGCGCGCTTCTCTTCCGGCGGCTGGAACGGCGTTACCACGCCGACGGTCAGGCCGAGGAATTCATACAGCGGGCGCATCCAGTTGGCGTCCCGGCGAGCCAGGTAGTCGTTCACCGTCACAACGTGCACGCCCTTGCCGGACAGTGCGTTGAGGTAGACGCCCAGGGTTGCCACCAGGGTCTTGCCTTCACCGGTGCGCATTTCGGCAATCATGCCTTCATGCAAGGTCATGCCGCCGATCAACTGGACGTCGAAGTGGCGCATGCCCATGACGCGCTTACCGGCTTCACGGGCGACCGCGAAGGCTTCGGGCAGCAGCTTGTCGAGGGTTTCACCTTTGGCTATGCGGGCCTTGAACTCTTGGGTCTTGGCGCGCAATTGCTCGTCCGACAGAGCAACCATCTGCTCTTCGAAGGCATTGACCAGCTGCACCGTCTTGAGCATGCGTTTGACTTCGCGCTCATTCTTGCTTCCAAAAAGTTTCTTTAACAAAGGCGCAAACATATCGGCAGGTTCTTCCACACATAGGGATGGAGGGCGCACCGTGAGTGGCCCGAGCAGCCCTCACGGCCGCATTGCGAACGCGCATTCTACCCGGAATCGTGGGTGAGGAAAGTGGCGTTGTTCCCCGAGGCAGGCACGGCGCTGTGAGAGGGCTTGTTTAAAATAAGGGCTTTTGCTGGAACTTCAACCCATCAGGTGCAGAAGTTACTTATTGATTTGACGAACAAAGCCCTGGCGATGCAGAGCCTCAGGGCGTGCAGGCGCTTTCTGCTAAGATAGCCGCTCTGTTACCTAAGGTGTCTAAACATGGCATTTCGCCCTCTTACAGCCCGCGCGCCCGGCGTGTTGCTTCGCGAAGCCAAGCCGTTGAAAGCCATTTTTGGCCATGCCAAGCGCCTGGGCCATCTGCAACGCCTGCTTGAAAGCCAGCTGCAACCTGCCGCACGCGAGCACTGTCATGTGGCGTCCTGGCGCGAAGGCAATCTGCTATTAATTGTCACAGATGGCCATTGGGCGACCCGCTTGCGTTATCAGCAAAAACGCTTGCAGCGCCAGCTGATGGTGTTTGAAGAATTCGCCGGCTTGACGCGCATCCAGTTCAAGGTACAGCCGCCCACCGTGCCGCAAGGCGCAGTGGGGCATACCATGGACCTGTCGGAAACGGCCGCCGAAACCCTTCAGGCCACCGCCGAAGGGATCAACGACCCGGGCTTGCGCGCCGCCCTGGAACGGCTGGCCGCCCATGCCCGGCCCAAAGCCTGAAGCGCTATTTGCGTTTGCTGCCGCCCAATAACGAACCCAGCAGACCACGCACCAACTGTCGCCCCATCTGATTGGCGGCCTGCTGCATGGCTGACTTCAACGCCTTGCCCGCCGTGGTCCCCAGGAAGGCACCGGCCTTGTCGGTGAAGCTCGGCTCTTCGCTGGCCGGCGCGGCCTCCTCGGCAGGCCCAAGTTCCTTGCGAGCCATCAGCACTTCATAGGCAGACTCACGATCTACCGGCTTGTCGTAGCGCCCCAACAGTGGCGAACTGGCGACCAACGCTGCGCGTTCTGCTTCGCTGAGCGGCCCGATCCGCGATTGCGGGGGAGCAACCAGTACGCGCTGGACGACTTCCGGCGTGCCCTTTTCCTGCAAGGTTCCCACCAACGCCTCACCGGTGCCCAACTCTGTAAGCACTGACAAGGTATCGAACGTCGGGTTGGGCCGAAAACCGTCCGCCACCGCTCGCAGGGATTTCTGCTCTTTGGCGGTGAATGCGCGCAAACCGTGCTGGATGCGCAGGCCCAGTTGCGCCAGCACCGTATCCGGCAGGTCGCCCGGCGACTGGGTGACGAAATACACGCCAACGCCTTTGGAACGGATCAGGCGCACCACTTGCTCCAGGCGCTCCTGCAAGGCTTTTGGCGTATCGGCGAACAACAAGTGCGCCTCATCGAAAAACAACGCCAACAACGGTTTGTCGGCGTCGCCGCGTTCCGGCAATTGTTCGAACAACTCTGCCAGCAGCCACAAGAGGAAGGTCGCGTAGACCTTCGGCGCCTCATGCACCAAGCGGCTGGCGTCCAGCAGGTGAATGCGCCCACGCCCATCACTGGCAGGCTGCAGAATATCCTCAAGTTGCAGCGCCGGCTCGCCAAACAAGGCTTCGGCGCCCTGCTGTTCCAGCACCGCCAGGCGTCGTAACAAGGCCTGGCTGGAACCGGTGGTCATCAAGGCGGCGTCTTCGCCCAGCAGTTCCGGGTGATAGCGCAGGTGATTGAGCAGCGCCTTGAGGTCCTTGAGGTCCAGCAGCAACAGGCCTTCGCGGTCGGCCACTTTGAACGCCGCATAGAGCGCCGATTGCTGGCTGTCGGTGAGCTCCAACAGGCTGCCGAGCAAGAGCGGGCCCATTTCACTGATGGTGGTGCGCAACGGATGACCGGATTGGCCGTGGATATCCCACAGGGTGACCGGGTACGCCTGGGCAGTGTAATTAAGGAAGGGCATACCGGCGATACGCTCGGCCACTTTGCCCTGGGGGTTGGCGGCGGCGCCCAGGCCGCAGAGGTCGCCTTTGATGTCGGCAGCGAACACCGCCACGCCCGCATCACTGAAGGCTTCCGCCAGGCGCTGCAAGGTGACGGTCTTGCCGGTGCCCGTGGCGCCGGCGATCAACCCATGACGGTTGGCCAGGCGCATGGACTGGGCGATGGGCTGGCCGTCAAGGCCTGCACCGATAAGCAGTTGTGTGGAGTCAGGCATTTCGTCACCTATGGTTAATCTTTAGTGCCGCGAGGTCGATATAGACGGATGTAAGCCCGACAAAGACTAAAAAACGGTCAGATAATTCCGATACAGACCAACGGAGCTATCACCAGAAATACCACACCTTTTTTAACGCTGCCATTTCGCGCTTCCCGCATTGGATGCGCCTCGGATATTAAGACCTTAGCGGACCCTTCAAGCCATGAACAAAAATCTGCGCTTCAGCCACAAGATCCTGCTTGCAGCCTCCCTTATCGTCATCGCCGCCTTTGCGTTGTTTACCCTCTACAACGACTATCTGCAGCGCAACGCGATTCGCGACGACCTCAACAACTACCTGCACGAGATGGGCGACGTTACCGCCAGCAACATCCAGACCTGGCTCACCGGGCGTATCGCCCTGGTGGAAAACGCCGCACAAAACATCGCCATCAACCCTGAACAAAGCGTGGTCGCCAGCCTGCTGGAGCAGAAAGCGCTGACCTCGTCATTCATGGCCACCTACGTCGGTGACAGCCAGGGCGCGTTCACTATCCGCCCCGACACCAAGATGCCCGACGGCTTCGACCCGCGTGTTCGCCCTTGGTACAAAGGCGCCCAGGCCAGTAATGGCTCGACCCTGACCGAGCCCTATATCGACGCGGCGACCGGGCAACTGATCATTTCTGTCGCCACGCCCAGCGCCAAGGGTGGCCAGAGCATCGGCGTAGTCGGCGGCGACCTGAGCCTGCAGACCCTGGTGGATAACATCGGCGCGCTGGATTTTGGCGGCATGGGCTATGCGTTCCTGGTCAGCGCCGACGGCAAAGTGCTGGTGCACCCCGATAAAGCCCTGGTGATGAAGACCCTGGCTGACGTGTACCCGAACGACACCCCGAAGATCAGCGGCAACTTCAGCGAAGTGCAAGCCAATGGCAAGACCAATATCGTGACGTTCACACCGATCAAGGGCCTGCCATCGGTGAACTGGTACCTGGGCGTTTCGGTGGACAAGGACAAGTCTTTCGCCATGCTCAGTGAGTTCCGCACCTCGGCGGTGATCGCCACGATCATCGCGGTGGTGATCATCATTGCCCTGCTCGGCATGCTGATCCGCGTCTTGCTGCAACCTTTGCACCTGATGACCCGCGCCATGCAGGACATTGCTGACGGTGAAGGCGACCTGACCCGCCGCCTGACCATCCAGAACAATGATGAATTCGGCACCCTGGGCAACGCTTTCAACCGCTTCGTCGAGCGTATTCATACCTCGATTCGCGAAGTGTCTTCAGCTACCGAGCACGTCAATGAAGTGGCCCTGCGGGTGGTCAGCGCCTCCAACTCGTCGATGGTCAACTCGGACGAGCAGGCCAACCGCACCAACAGCGTCGCTGCGGCCATCAATCAACTGGGGGCCGCAGCCCAGGAGATCGCACGCAACGCCGCCCAAGCCTCCAGTCAGGCCAGCGATGCCAGGCACTTGGCCGAAGACGGCCAGCAGGTGGTTGAACGCAATATCAAGGCGATGACGCAGTTATCCAGCATGATCAGCACCTCAAGCACCAATATCGAAGCACTTAACAGCAAAACGGTGAATATCGGCCAGATTCTTGAGGTGATCACCAGCATTTCCCAACAAACCAACCTGCTGGCGCTCAATGCGGCGATCGAAGCGGCGCGCGCCGGGGAAGCCGGGCGTGGCTTTGCAGTGGTGGCCGATGAAGTGCGCAACCTGGCCCATCGCACGCAGGAGTCGGCGCAACAGGTGCAAACGATGATCGAGGAACTACAGGTGGGCGCACGGGATTCGGTGACGACCATGAGCGAAAGCCAACGCCACAGCCTGGACAGCGTGGAAATCGCCAACCTGGCCGGCGAGCGCCTGAACAGCGTGACCCAGCGCATTGGCGAGATCGACGGCATGAACCAGTCGGTCGCCACCGCCACTGAAGAACAGACCTCGGTGGTGGAGTCGATCAATATGGACATCACCGAGATCAACACCCTCAACCAGGAAGGGGTGGAAAACCTGCAATCGACCCTGCGCGCCTGCTCGGACCTGGAACAACAGGCCTCGCGCTTGAAGCAATTGGTGGGCAGCTTCCGGATCTGAGGTCCCCCACCTTAACCCACCTGTAGGAGCGAGCTTGCTCGCGAAAAACCCATCGACGACGCTGTGCTACCTGACAGCGCTGCATAATCGTTGACGTTCTTCGCGAGCAAGCTCGCTCCTACAGAGTGCGTTTGTCGGCTCCCGGCGCCTTCCTCCTGCGAATCTAAACCGAACATCTATCCTTACCTCAGGTCCATCTAGGGAGAGCAATGGATCGGAGGGATGTTCATCGTGCATATCGCTGACATAACCATGTTCTACGCCCCGGCCAGCGGTGGCGTACGCACTTACCTTGACGCCAAGCACCGGCGTCTGGCGCTCAAACCGGGCATTCGCCACAGCCTTTTGATTCCCGGCGCACATTTGAGCGAGCAGGACGGCATATTCAAAGTACCAGCGCCCGCCCTGCCCTTCGGCAAAGGCTATCGCTTCCCCCTTCGTTTGGCGCCCTGGCGAAATGTCCTGCACGATTTACAGCCCGATCTGATCGAAGTTGGCGACCCTTACCTGACCGCCTGGGCCGCGCTGGATGCCCGGCGTCAGTTGGATGTGCCGGTCATCGGCTTCTACCACTCCGACCTGCCACTGCTGGTGAGTAACCGCATGGGGCCTTGGTTTACACCCAATGTTGAAGCCTATGTGCGCAAACTCTATGGGAATTTTGACCGGGTGCTCGCCCCCAGCCAGGTAATGGCCGACAAGCTCACCGGGCTTGGCGTCAGAAATGTCTTCGTGCAACCCCTGGGCGTAGACCTGCAAACCTTCACCCCTGAGGTACGTGACCCCGGCCTGCGCGCCGAACTGGGGATCGGCGAAGACACTCGGCTACTGATCTTCGCCGGGCGCGGTTCCAAGGAAAAAAACCTGCCGGTGTTGCTTAATTGCATGAAGCGCCTAGGGGAAGGCTACCACTTGCTGCTGGTGGGCTCCGGCATGCCGGCCAACGTGCCAGACAATGTCTCTGTGATTGACGGATTCCGGCCCGCCCAACATGTCGCTCGGCTGATGGCCAGCGCCGACGCCTTACTGCATGGTGGCGACCAGGAGACCTTCGGCCTGGTGATCCTGGAAGCCATGGCCTGTGGTATTCCAGTGGTCGCCGTGGCGGCCGGGGCCTTTACCGAGATAGTCGACGAGCGTTGTGGCCTGCTGTGCGCGCCAAACAACCCCAAGGCCATGGCCGATGCGGTGCGCGAGCTGTTCAGTACCGACAGCCGACGCCTGGGTGCTCAGGCTCGGCGCCATGTCGAGCTGCATTATGCGTGGGATACGGTGGTCGATAGCTTGCTGGGGCATTACTGCGCCGTGCTGGGCAGCCATGAACCGATGCTCGCCCATGGCTGAGCGCGCGCTGATGCTGGTCCTGCACGACGTGGCACCGCACACCTGGGCCGACTACCGGCCCTTCGTCGAGGCTGTCGATGCGCTGGGCAACGTGCCCATCACTTGGCTGGTGGTGCCGGACTTCCATCACCATGACAACCTGGCCGCCCACCGCGATTTTCGGCGCCTGCTCGATAGCCGTGTCGCCAAGGGCGATGAACTCACCTTGCACGGTTACTACCATTGCGACGACCAACCTCGGCCGCGTACGCCAAAAGAGTGGTTTATGCGACGCATCTATACCCACGAAGGCGAGTTTTACCAGTTGTCCGAAGCCGAGGCGTTGCGGCGGCTGACCGCCGGCATTGAGGTATTTGAGCGCAATGGCTGGCCGCTGCATGGCTTTGTTGCGCCCGCCTGGTTGATGAGCGACGGTACCCGACAAGCATTGCGCCAGTTGCCGCTGAGCTACACCAGCGACCCGCAACATCTTTATCGCCTGCCGGATTTCACGCCTATCAACGCCCCCGGCCTGGTGTGGAGTGCCCGCAGTGCCTGGCGCCGGGGATTATCCAAAATCCTCAGTGACCGCCGTGAACAGCGGTGGCAGGCAGCCCCGCTGATCCGACTGGGATTGCACCCAGTGGACATGCGCCACAGGTTTTCCCGGGATTATTGGCTACACACCCTGCAACGCCTGCTCAATGCGGGGCGCGTCCCCCAAACCAAGGCCGCCTGGCTGGCGACGCAGCCATGGGCCGACTGATCTGGTTAGTGTTGGCGCTCTTGGTGGCGCTGGTGGTCCCATTGTGGCTAGGCGGCGGCGAAAGCATTGCGCGCCTGCGCCAGTTTCCGTTGCCCCAGTTACTGGGGATGTTCGCCATGATCATTGGCTGCTGGCTGATCAACAGTCTGCGTATCCGCCTGCTGCTTGGCGAGCATCGCGGCGAGTTAGGCCCGCTTAAAAGCCTTGGCGTGGTGATATCCACCGAGTTCGCCATGTGTGCAACACCCGGCGGCAGCGGCGGGCCGTTGACCCTGATGGCCCTGCTGGCACGCAATGGCATCCGCCCCGCCCAAGGCAGCGCGGTGTTTGCCATGGACCAGTTGAGCGACCTGATGTTTTTTCTCTGCGCACTGGTGGGGATCTTGCTGTATGCGCTGTTCCATAGCCTCAGCCCGCGCCTGGAGTGGTTGCTGGGGCTCAGCGCCGTGTCGATGGTGGGTGGGGTAATCAGTGGCTGGGCCGTGGTGCATTTTCACCGACGGCTGATTCGCCTGGCGGGTTTGGCACTCAAGGCCATGAAGGTCAGCGCTGCCACCCGCCGACGCTGGGCACGCCGGTTGCTGCGTTTTCTTGCGGCGTTCAGCGCAACCTTGAAGCTACCCTGGCACACCTTGCTTGGGGTCTTTGCGCTGACCAGCCTGCATTGGCTGCTGCGTTACAGCGTGCTGTACCTGGCGCTGCGCGGGCTGGGGGGCGAGGTGCAGTGGGCCTGGAGCTTTCTGATCCAGATGTTATCCCTGACTGCCGGGCAGTTCAGCCTGGCGCCAGGCGGGGCCGGCGCTGCGGAGTTGACGTCAGCGGCACTGCTGGCGCCCATGGTGGGCACATCCACAGCGGCGGCGGCGATTCTGATCTGGCGCGCGGTGACCTACTACTTCTATTTGCTGGCCGGTGCGCCAGTGTTTCTATTGATGGTCGGCAAACCGCTGCTCAAGCGTCTTTTTCAGGGGCGGCAGGCGACTCATCCTGCGCCTGTGTCTGTTCCCATAAACGCGCCGCGCCTGGAAAATCAGTACCATCCTCGGCATCCAGCGCGTCCGGGTCGTAACGACTCAAACAGCCCTCGCCCAAGGTAGCAGGCGCCCGTGAGGTGGCTTTATCGAGCGGGTCGCTCATGGGAATCTCCTGAAACAAAAATAAAAAAGGGCCTGGAGAGTTTTACCTCCAGGCCCCGGTGTCTTTCAATCAGAACCGCTGGGTCAGAAGACCACGGTCTTGTTGCCGTGCACCAACACGCGATCTTCCAGGTGGTAGCGCAAGCCACGGGCCAACACCATCTTCTCGACGTCACGGCCGAACCGCACCATGTCTTCAATACTGTCGCTGTGGCTGACGCGCACCACGTCCTGCTCGATGATCGGGCCGGCGTCCAGCTCTTCGGTCACGTAGTGGCAGGTTGCACCAATCAGCTTCACGCCACGCAGGGAAGCCTGGTGATACGGCTTGGCACCGACAAAGGACGGCAAGAAGCTGTGGTGAATGTTGATCACCTTGCCAGCGTATTCGCGGCACAGCTCTGGTGGCAGGATCTGCATGTAACGCGCCAGCACCACTACATCCGCGTCATGCTGCTTGACCAGGCGCGACACTTCGGCGAATGCCGGCTCCTTGTCCTGTGGGTTGACCGGCACATGGTAATAAGGGATGCCATGCCATTCGACCATGCTGCGCAGGTCGTCATGGTTGGAGATCACGCAGGCAATCTCGCAATCGAGTTCGTCGCTGTGCCAGCGGTGCAGCAGGTCTGCCAGGCAGTGGGATTCGCGACTGGCCATCAGCACCACGCGTTTCTTCTGCTCTGTATCGGTGATGTGCCAGGTCATCGAAAACTCTTCGGCAATCGGCGCAAACGCCTCGCGGAAGGCTTCCAGGCCAAAGGGCAACGTATCGGCACGGATTTCGTGACGCATGAAAAACCAACCACTGAGATCGTCCGAGTGATGGCTCGCCTCGGTGATCCAGCCATTATGGGAAGCCAGAAAGTTACTGACCTTGGCAACGATGCCAACCCGGTCCGGGCAAGCAATCACCAGCCGAAAAGTGCGCATTAGGGGGAAACTCCAGAACTTCACAAAGGCCGCTATTCTAGCGATTACGCAGAAAAACTGCAGTATTCCCTTGCACCTTATCTTGAGGCATGGCCGTGGTAACACCCCTTAATCGTGTAAGGTTTTACCACCGCTATATGACGATACAACGGCATGCTCAGGCCGGTAGCAAAAAATTAAGGCGATTATCTTTTGCGCATAACGCTTACTAATTAACTCATCGGCCAGGTTTTCTCACACACATTCAACATCATTCACCTAAATACCGTCTTAAATGTTTACTTGATGAAATTGCCTGACTATTATTAGGCCACTCACCCTGTCAATCAGCGTTCTACATAAGGTAGTCCACATGTCACTGATCAACGAATACCGCGCCACCGAAGAAGCTATCAAAGAGCTGCAAGCCCGTTTGAAGAACCTGTCCGAAGACGACAAGCTGAAAACCGAGCTGGAATTCGAAGGCAAATTGCGCACCCTGATGGGTGAATACTCCAAATCCCTGCGTGACATCATCGCGCTGCTGGATCCAGAGTCGAAAGTTAAAGCACCTCGCGGCGCTGTGAAAACTACCGGCACCAAGCGTGCTCGCAAGGTCAAGCAATACAAAAACCCACACAACGGCGAAGTGATTGAAACCAAAGGTGGCAACCACAAAACTCTGAAAGAGTGGAAAGCCAAGTGGGGCGGTGACGTAGTTGAAGGTTGGGCAACCCTGCTGGGCTAAGCCCGGTCGGACGTTCACCCGATACGTCACACATGAAAAACGCCAGCTTGCTGGCGTTTTTTATTGTCTGAATATTCTGTAGTTATGCGCCTACAGATTCAGGCGCGCCGCTAAGGAATCCACATAGTCCTGCCATTGCGCCAGTACCTGGCACTGAAACGATGTAGCACTAACCGCCAACTCCTCACGTGCCTGCTTAAATGCCAACAGGGTATTCGGCGCCCCCCACTGTGCATCCGACAAACGTTGCTGACAGAAAAGTTTCCAGCGTTGTTGCTCCTCATTGTTCAAGGTTTCAGGAAAGTTACGCGCCCGGTAGCGAAATAATAATTCCGGCAAACGATGATCATCGAACGGCCACTGCTGACGGGCTAATTGCGCGGGCTCTGCCATGCGAACTTGCTCACATAAACGGCGGTCACGGTCACCCATAAAACCATCGTAGAGCTGCTGCTCCGGGTCCGAGTTCGACGCAAAGTCTTCCTCGGCATAAATGGCCGCTAACTTGTCCCGCCAAACTTCCTGTGCGTCAGTTAGCCGCAGCGCCCGCGCGAGGCAAGCTTCCTTATCCAATTGAAGGCGCTCAAGGTCTTGAGGGCGCAGCACCTTCAACGGCGCAACCACCGGGCAGCGGTTGATATGCAGCAACTTGAGCGGAACCGGCAGCTCACCTTCGGCCAGCTCATCGCGGCGCGTGTAGAGACGCTGGCGCAGGGTCGCCGCATCCAGGTCCAACAGCCCTTGTGGATCGAGCCCCAGGTCACAAACGATCAAGGCATTGCGATTGCGCGGGTGCCAGGCCAGGGGCAAGACCACGCCAAGGTAATGGCGCTCGGCAGAGAATCGCCCGGAGATATGCACCATCGGTTGCAACAACCGCACCTGATCCATGACCCGCTGTTTGCTGCGCAGTTGAAACAACCACTCATACAACTTCGGTTGTTTCTCCCGGACCAACCGCGCCAGGGCGATGGTTGCACGCACATCCGACAACGCGTCATGGGCCTGGCCATGGTCGATGCCGTTGGCCTCGGTCAAGCGTTCGAGCTTGAGGGTCACACGCCCATCCTGCTCGGGCCAGTTGATCCCCTCCGGCCGCAGGGCGTAGGCGGTGCGCATCACATCGATCAAGTCCCAGCGGCTGTTGCCGCCCTGCCACTCGCGCGCATACGGGTCGAAAAAATTGCGGTACAGACTGTAGCGCGTCATTTCATCGTCGAATCGCAGGGTGTTGTAGCCGGCGCCGCAGGTACCTGGCGCGGCCAGCTCGGCGTGCACCCGAGTCATGAAATCGGCTTCGGCAAGGCCCTTCTCGGCGAGGACACCCGGCGTGATGCCCGTGATCGCGCACGCTGCCGGGTGAGGCAGGATATCGTCGCTGGGCTGGCAATAAAGATTGATCGGCGCACCGACCTCATTGAGCTCAAGGTCGGTGCGGATACCGGCTACCTGGAGCGGACGATCGTTGCGCGGGTTGATGCCGGTGGTTTCATAGTCGTACCAGAAAATCGAGGTCACGGGCTATTCCTGTGCTGAAGACCGACAAAGTCTAGGCGCTGCAAGGCGTTCGGGGCCAGCGATACCTTACTGTATAAATACCCAGAAAAACCTCGGGTGGTTGCTTCCACCGTCGACACTGCTAGCATCCGTGTCTCTCAAGTCGCCTCGCACTGCCAAGGATCGCAATGCCATCTACGCCTTTGGATACCCACTATCAGATAGAAACACCAGAGGGCATCGACCTGCCCCTGCGCCCTGCTGGCCTGCCCTCTCGGGCATTGGCCTTCGCATTCGACCTGGGCGTGCGAGGGATCATCATGGGTATCCTGCTAGTGCCGCTGGCGCTGCTCGGCAATGTGGGGATCGGGCTGGGTTCGCTGCTGCTGTTCCTGGTGAGCTGGTGGTACATGGTGTTGTTCGAAGTGCTCAACCAGGGCTGCTCGCCGGGCAAGCAGGTCATGGGCCTGCGCGTGGTGCAGGATGACGGCACGCCCATTGGCTGGTCGGCATCATTGATCCGCAACCTGCTGCGCTTTGTCGACATGCTGCCCTTCGGTTATTTCCTCGGCGCGATCAGTTGCCTGCAGCATCCGCACTTCAAGCGGCTCGGCGACCTGGCGGCAGGTACGCTGGTGGTCTACCGCGAGCTGCCGCTGGTACGTCCAAGCATCCCTCAAGCATCCGCCCTGCGCCTGCCCTTCGCACTGGAGCTGAGCGAACAGCGGGCCATCCTCGGTTTCGCCGAACGCCAGGCCGAACTCTCGGCCGAACGGGTGCATGAACTGGCCGCCATTCTCGCAGGGCCCCTGCAGGTGTCTGCGCCGCGTGCCGTGGAGCAACTCAACGGTGTAGCCCGTGGTTTGTTGGGGCCGACATGAAGCAAAGCCTTTTTGAAAGCCGCCACCAGCATCAATGGCAAACCTTCGCCGAGCAGTTGAAGCAACTGGAGCAAGGTAAAGCCAAGGCCGCCGATGTTGCCGACTTCCCGCATCAATATCGACGCCTGTGTCAACACCTGGCCCTGGCTCAGCAACGCGGCTACAGCAGTTACCTGATCGATCCGTTGCAACAACTGGCACTGCGTGGCCATCAACAACTGTATCGTCATCGCAGCCATCTGACAGCAAACATACTGGCGTTTCTTCTCGCCGACTTCCCGCGCCTGGTACGCGAACAATGGCGCTTCGTGCTGATCGCCGGCCTGCTGTTCTTTGGCAGCCTGGTGGGGATAGCCCTGCTGGTGTACCTGTTCCCCGACCTGGTCTACAGCATCATCAGCCCCCAGCAGGTGGCCGAGATGCAGGGCATGTACAACCCCGACGCCAGCCGCCTGGGCCGCGCTGCCGAACGTGCCGCCAGCGAAGACTGGATGATGTTTGGCTATTACGTGATGCACAACATCGGCATCGCCTTCCAGACCTTTGCCGCCGGCCTGTTGTTTGGCCTGGGCAGTGCGTTCTTCCTTATTTTCAACGGTTTGGTCATAGGTGCGGTCTCCGGGCACCTTACCGACATTGGCTATGGCCAAACCTTCTGGTCGTTTGTCATTGGTCACGGCGCATTCGAGCTGAGCGCCATCACACTGGCCGGTGCCGCAGGATTGCAACTGGGCTGGTCACTGGTCGCCCCCGGGCGCTTGGCGCGCAGCGAAGCCCTGCGCCTGGCCGCACGCAAAAGCGTACGGATGCTTTGCGGTGTCATGGTGTTCCTGTTGATCGCCGCCTTTATCGAAGCCTACTGGTCCTCAACCACTCGCATTGAGCCCTGGATCAAATACGCAGTAGGCGTCGCGCTCTGGCTGCTGGTGGCCGCTTACCTGACCCTGGCCGGGCGGAGTCGCCATGCGCCTGACTGACGCCAGCGTAGTGATTCGCCCGCGCACTTCCTGGGAAGCCATGGACCTGGGTGTGCTGATGGCCAGGGAACACCGTGTCCTGCTGATGGGCAGTTGGGCGCTGGTAAGCCTGCCGGTATTCAGCCTGTTGACGGTACTGCTCTGGAATTACCCGTCTTTGGTCATGTTCCTGTTCTGGTGGCTCAAGCCGGCCTTCGACCGCTTGCCGCTGTACATTCTTTCCCAGGCTCTGTTTGGTGAGCGCCCCAGCCTCAAACAGGCCGTTCGCCATTGGCCGCAGTTGCTCAAGGGGCAACTGTTCGCCAGCCTGACCTGGAGGCGGCTGAGCATGAGCCGCAGCTTCACCCTGCCCGTCAGCCAACTGGAAGGCCTGGACGGTGACGCACGTCAACGGCGCCTTGGAGTGTTGCTGCAACATAACGCTGGCGCCGCACGCTGGCTGACGACGATCGGCGTGCACCTGGAAATCGGCCTGTGGTTTGGCGGCATGGCCCTGTTCTATCTCTTCATCCCGCAACAGGTTGAACTGGACTGGGACTGGCAACGGCTGGTACTGGCATCAGGCTCGGACGTGCTTTGGCTTGAGCACCTGAGCAATGCCTTCTATGCGCTGGTCCTGGTGTTCTGGGAACCCATCTACGTCGCCTGTGGCTTCAGCCTGTACCTCAACCGCCGCACGGTGCTGGAGGCCTGGGACCTGGAACTGGTATTCCGTCGCCTGCGCCAGCGCCTGAGCAACGTTGCACCGCTGTTGTTGCTGGTCGTTGGCCTGGCACTGCTACAAGTCAGCCCACCGACCATGGCAGATGAAACCACAGCCCATAAGCCACTTAGCACCCAGGCCGCCAGCCAATCCATCCAGGCATTGCTGGAAAAGCCACCTTTCAAGAACCCGGAAACCGTCACACGCTATCGGTTTGGCGAAGAAAAAGCGCCGGTTAAAAACAAGGCCAAGGGCGACGGCAAATTACCTGGCTGGCTCCAGGCACTGCTCGACAACCTTAACAGCGACACCTTCAAATACGTCGCCAAAACCTTGGAAATACTGCTCTGGAGCCTTGTGATTGGCGGCCTGGCCCTGGTGTTCTGGCGTTACCGTGAATGGTTGCGCACGTTCGTCAGCCGCCTTGGACCCACTCGCACTACCGCCCCCTCATCCGCTCCCGCTCAGCTGTTCGGGCTGGAGCTGGGCGCCGAGACATTGCCCGAAGACATCGCCAGCACCGCCGAACAGCTATGGCCCACCCAGCCACGGGAAGCCCTTGGCCTGCTGTATCGCGGGTTGCTCAGCCGGCTGTTGCATGAGTTCGACCTGCCACTGACAAGCGCCGATACCGAGGGGCAGGTGCTGGAGCGCGTTCATCGTTTGCAACAACCGCAATTACTGGCGTTCAGCGACGAACTGACACGCCACTGGCAAAACCTGGCCTATGGTCACCGTCTGCCGCCCTCTTCAGCCCAACAGAAACTGTGCAGCGACTGGCGTGCTCTTTTCAGTGACGGAGCGAGCCAATGAACCGGGCGTTATTGTGGACAGCGCTGTTGCTGGCGTGCCTGTTGGGTGCGGGCAGCCTATATGTCTGGCACAAGGCAACTCCCTACGACGAAGTGGTAGATCGCGGCCCTTCGCCAGAGGCACGCGCCAACCCTTACCTGGCCGCCGAGCACTTTCTGCGCCAGCAAGGCGTGGCGGTGGCGCACGCCAATGGCCTTGAACGACTCGCCGACCTGCCTGCCAAAGGCCATAGCCTGTTGCTGCTGGGGGAGCGCAGCAACATGACCCCGCGCCAGGTCGAACAACTGCTGGGCTGGGCAAAAGCCGGTGGCCACCTGCTATTAGTCGCCGAAGCATTATGGGATGAGGAAACCGGCACAAGCGGTGACCTGCTGCTTGATCGCCTCACAATCCGCCAAGCCCTGAGCGAAACCTTCGACGAACCCGCGCCACCGCGTAAAAAAACCAAGCCGGACCTGACCAAGCTCTATGTCGACAACGAAACCGCCCCGGCGTACTTCAGTTTTGACACCGACTTCAACCTCACCGACCCCAAGCACCTGGCGCAGTTTTCCGCCAACAGCGCCAAGTCCAGCCACCTGATGCAACTTGACCTCGGGCAAGGCCACGTAACGGTGATCACCGACAGCGACCTGTGGACAACCACCAATATCGGCAAACATGATAACGCCTGGTTGCTGTGGTATCTGAACCAGGGCACCGACGTCACCTTGCTGTTCAACAGCGACACGGACGATCTGTTTACCCTGTTGTTCCGTTATTTCCCCCAGGCCCTCGTCGCCCTGATTGCGCTGGTTGCCCTGGGGCTGTGGCAGGCAGGCATGCGCCACGGCCCGATCCAGGCACCGGCGCCCAAGGCACGTCGCCAACTGCAGGAACACTTGAAGGCCAGCGCGGACTTCCTGTTGCGCCGCAGCGGCCAGGGCACTTTGCTGCAAGCCTTGCAACACGACATTCTGCGCGCAGCCCGGCGACGTCATCCCGGGTTCGAACACCTCAATGCGGCAGGGCAACGGCAGGTGCTGGAACACCTTACGCGACAACCCCCTCACATCATCAGCCAGGCGCTTGAGCCCGTTGCGCTGAAGCGGCTCTCCAGTGCCGACTTCAGCCGTCAGGTGGCGCACCTGCAAACCCTCAGGAATGCCTTATGAGCGACTCTCCACTGGCCACCACCCTGACCGCCGAAAACCTTCAGCATGCCAGCCAGCAGGCCCAGGCGCTGCGCGTGGAATTGCGCAAGGCCGTGATTGGCCAGGACCTTGTGATTGACGACGTGCTCACCGCCTTGATCGCAGGCGGCCACGTACTGCTGGAAGGCGTGCCTGGCCTGGGCAAGACCTTGCTGGTACGAGCCCTGGCCCGCTGCTTTGGCGGTGATTTCGCGCGTATCCAGTTCACCCCGGACCTGATGCCCAGCGATGTCACCGGCCACGCCGTTTACGACCTGCAGACCGAACAGTTCAAACTGCGCAAGGGGCCGTTATTCACCCATCTGTTGCTGGCCGACGAGATCAACCGTGCGCCGGCCAAGACCCAGGCAGCGCTGCTGGAAGCCATGCAGGAACGTCAAGTGACCCTGGAGGGCGAGGCGTTGCCCATCGGCCAGCCCTTCATGGTGCTGGCGACCCAGAACCCTATCGAACAGGAAGGCACCTACCCACTGCCCGAGGCCGAACTGGACCGCTTCATGCTCAAGGTGCGAATGGACTACCCGGATGCTCTACAAGAGCTGGATATGGTCCGCGAAGTGACTCGCTCGTCCAAGGCAGACATGTTGGAGGTGCAGCCGTTGCGTACCGTGCTGCAAGCCGAGGACGTAGTACGGATACAGCAAATTGCCAGTGACTTGCCGTTGGATGAGCAGGTGCTCGACTACGCCGTGCGCTTGGCCCGTGCCACGCG
Organism: Pseudomonas fluorescens; assembly: GCF_001902145.1. GTDB lineage: Bacteria > Pseudomonadota > Gammaproteobacteria > Pseudomonadales > Pseudomonadaceae > Aquipseudomonas > Aquipseudomonas fluorescens_BV. Next base: position 99,043 of record NZ_MRST01000020.1, on the reverse strand, counting down.
CAGTTGGCCAGGGCTGGCCATCGGTGCCGGCCCCAGGGCCTCCATCGCCCTGGTACGCGGCGCCCGTGCCCGTGCGCTGTTGCGCGGTGGCGAATTCGTCACCCCCGATGACATCAAGGGCTGCGCCCTGGCGGTACTGCGTCACCGGGTACGCATCGCACCAGAACTGGACATCGACGGCTTGGAAGTCGACCAGGTGCTCCAGCAGTTACTCGACCAGATTGCGGCACCAAGGCAATGACGCAGCCATGAAACCGACCCGTCTGCTCCTGACCTGGCTGAGCGTTCTGCTCGGACTGAGCACCCTGCTGGGTGCCTCGGCAGCGTTGCAGTTGAAAGTACCCGCCACCTTGCATTCCGTGGCCTGGGGCCTTCTGCTGGCCCTGTTGCTGTTGGCGATGCTGGATGCCGCACGCTTGCGTCGCCGACCTACGGCCTGGGTGTACAGGATATTGCCCGGCAGCCTGGCGCTGGGGCGCTGGGAAGAAATACGCCTGAGCCTGGAGCACGACTATCCACAACCACTGACCGTGCAGGTGTTTGATCACGTGCCCGACGGCCTGAGCCTAGAGAACCTGCCTCAATCCATTCAACTACGCCCCGGTGAACGTGCTGAGCTGGGCTATCGCGTGCGCCCCTTGCGCCGCGGGCACTTCCATTTCAGTCGCTGCGAACTGCTGCTGCCCAGCCCACTGGGGCTGTGGTCGGCACGACGCTGGGTCGAAACCCACGATGCCACCCGTGTTTACCCGGATTTCGCACGTTTATACGGTGCGCAGTTGCGGGGTGTGGATAACTGGCTGAGCCAACTGGGCGTGCGCCAACATCAGCGGCGAGGATTAGGCCTGGAGTTTCATCAACTGCGCGAGTTTCGTGAAGGTGACAGCCTGCGCCAGATCGACTGGAAAGCCACCGCCCGCCAACGAACGCCCATTGCCCGGGAATATCAGGATGAACGCGACCAGCAAATCGTGTTCATGCTCGATTGCGGCCAGCACATGCGCAGCCAGGATGATGAACTGTCCCATTTCGACCACGCACTCAATGCCTGCCTGCTGCTGAGCTACGTTGCCTTGCGACAGGGCGATGCCGTAGGGCTGTGCACGTTTGCCAGCGACCAGCCGCGCTACCTGAAGCCGGTCAAGGGCAGTGGCCAATTGAACCTGTTGCTCAATGCGGTCTATGACCTGCAGACCACGCGAAAAACCGCCGACTACCAGGCGGCCGCCAGCCAGTTGCTGGCACGTCAAAAACGCCGGGCGCTGGTGATCATCGTCACCAACCTGCGGGATGAGGAGGATGAAGCGCTGATGGCTGCCGTCCAGCGTATCGGCAGGCATCACCGGGTACTGGTGGCCAGCCTGAGGGAAGAAGTCCTCGACCAACTACGCCAGGCGCCTGTGCAGACATTGCCCGAAGCGCTGGCTTACAGCGGCACGATCGATTACCTCAACACCCGCAACCAACGCCATGATCGCTTGAGTGCCCATGGGCTGTCGGTGCTCGATACCTTGCCATCGGCGCTGGGTGCCGGGCTGATCACGCGCTATCTGGAGTGGAAAAAGGCCGGGGTATTCTGAGGATGACTGCGCAGGGTCATGACCAGGAAATGGCCACGACCCCACGCATAACTCAGACAGAGGCCTGCAAAGGGTAAAAGCTGAAGTACTGCAACAGCGCGCTGATCAGGTGCCGGTACTCTTCGGGCGCCTCAAGCACGCTGAACCCCGAGTCGTAATGCTGCGGGGTGACATCCTCGTGACTCCACAAGCAGGTTGCCGTGAGGTCAATCGCCTTGAACTCGCCTTGCGCCACCGGCACTTTCAAGCGCAGCTCGAAATCCACCTCGGTCATCATGGGTAACGAGCTGATCAACATCAGACCGTTTTCAGACACATTTCCAAGATAGCCGATTGGCTTGTCAGTAATACGATTGAACACCTGCAGAAAATACGGCAGTTGATGCCGCTCGATCCGTCGTTCGGTAAACATGGTGAAGTTGCCATCCAATAGCCAAAAATCTGGCCGTGCCAGTGATTCGGAACAAGCAATCGCTCGCTCTCCCTGGATCTCGGTGTGACATCACGTACCGCTTGTCACCAAACAGCTGCCGAATCCGGGCCTTGCATCCGTTCGAATGGGAAACTGCACAAACAGACATTCAAAGATTAGCGCAAGACTGGCGACAGGCCAGCCATGAAGCGACAAATACCCTTACAACGACGCAGGCCTTGGTTTTGCCAGGCCTGCAGCCGGCAGATGCCCTAATTGCTGCAAGGTATCGAGCCGCGCACGGGCTCGATAGGCGTACTCACTCGACGGGTAGTGGCCGATGATGAACTGATAGGTCTGTGCGGCATCGACAAACAGTTTCTGGCGTTCCAGGCACTGCCCGCGCAACATCGAAACCTCCGGTTGCACGTAGCGGCGGGTACGGCTCTCGCGATCGACCTGGGACAACTCCAGGGTGACACGTTGGCAATCACCAACCCCATAGGCGCGGTAAGCGTTGTTCAAATGGTGGTCCATCGACCAGCGGGTACAGCCGACAACACTGACGGCCAGGGCAGCAACGAGCAAAATTCGCATGGGGTTCTCCTGTCTTGTGCAGTGTATCGACCCCTGGTCGAAAATCTTCAAGGTGTTTGCCTATTCAACCGCAGCCAAAACAAGCCAATCGTCGATAAGTAGTGCAAACGAACAATGACTACAACGAAAGAGCATAGTAGCCTTCCCCAGCGCTTGAACTCAGGAGTCCGTGCATGTCCGTCCGTCGTACCAAAATCGTCGCCACCCTTGGCCCGGCCAGTAACTCGCCGGAAGTCCTCGAACAGCTGATTCTGGCTGGTTTGGACGTCGCCCGTCTGAACTTCTCCCACGGCACCCCGGACGAGCACAAGGCTCGCGCCAAGCTGGTGCGTGACCTCGCCGCCAAGCATGGCCGCTTCGTTGCACTCTTGGGTGACTTGCAAGGCCCGAAAATCCGTATCGCCAAATTCGCCAACAAGCGGATCGAGCTGAAGATCGGTGACAAGTTCACCTTCTCCACCAGCCACCCGCTGACCGAAGGCACCCAGGACGTGGTGGGTATCGACTACCCAGACCTGGTCAAGGACTGCGGCGTCGGTGACGAGCTGCTGCTGGACGACGGCCGTGTGGTGATGCGCGTCGATACCGCCACCCCGACCGAACTGAACTGCACCGTGATCATCGGCGGCCCGCTGTCGGACCACAAAGGCATCAACCGTCGCGGTGGCGGCCTGACGGCGCCGGCCCTGACTGAAAAAGACAAGGCCGACATCAAGCTCGCCGCCGAAATGGAAGTGGACTACCTCGCCGTGTCCTTCCCGCGCGACGCCGCCGACATGGAATACGCCCGTAAGCTGCGCGACGAAGCCGGCGGTACCGCCTGGCTGGTAGCGAAGATCGAACGTGCTGAAGCCGTGGCCGACGATGAAACCCTCGACGGCCTGATCAAGGCCTCCGATGCCGTAATGGTTGCCCGTGGCGACCTGGGCGTGGAAATCGGTGACGCCGAGCTGATCGGTATCCAGAAGAAGATCATCCTGCACGCACGCCGTCACAACAAAGCGGTGATCGTTGCGACCCAGATGATGGAGTCGATGATCCAGAACCCGATGCCGACCCGTGCCGAAGTGTCCGACGTGGCCAACGCCGTGCTCGACTACACCGACGCCGTGATGCTCTCGGCTGAAAGTGCTGCCGGCCCGTACCCGCTGGAGGCCGTGCAGGCCATGGCGCGTATCTGCGTCGGTGCCGAAAAGCACCCGACCAGCAAGACTTCCAGCCACCGCATCGGCAAAGTCTTCGAAAGCTGCGACCAGAGCATCGCCCTGGCTGCCATGTACACCGCCAACCACTTCCCGGGCGTGAAAGCGATCATCGCCTTGACCGAAAGTGGCTACACGCCGTTGATCATGTCGCGCATCCGTTCCTCGGTGCCGATCTACGCGTTCACCCCACACCGCGAAGCCCAGGCCCGCGCGGCCATGTTCCGTGGCGTGTACACCATCCCGTTCGACCCGGCGTCGCTGGCACCGAACGAAGTCAGCCAGAAGGCGATCGACGAGCTGGTCAAACGCGGCGTCGTGGAGAAAGGCGACTGGGTCATCCTGACCAAGGGCGACAGCTACCACACCACCGGTGGCACCAATGGCATGAAGATCCTGCATGTGGGCGACCCGCAGGTCTGAGTGACAGGCTGAAAAACAAAAGCCCCGCCATGTGAATGGCGGGGCTTTTTGCATTTCAATGCAGGCCGATGTGTTGAATTTCAGGGCCTCATCGCAGCATAGGTATCTACACAACTTTAATGCGACGCAAGGGAGCTTGCTCCCGCGAAGACGGCCTGGCAGCCGACGCTGATCTAACTGATGCCCCGCGATCCAATGTGGGAGCTGGCTTGTCGGGTCGCCGCATCGCTGCGAAGGCGGCCTGAAAGCCGACCAGGATTTCGGATCAGACCGCGTACATATCCGTTCCTGCGGTAATGGCTGCTATTGGTTCCGCTTTTACAGCGGGTCACTGTTGAAGAGCCCAAAAGTAACCAAAAGGCTCTTGCCCCACCACTCGGCACCTCGCTCAGGCTCGGTGTGCCCGTAATCCGCCAGTGATTTGGGGGGCCGCCGCCACGCGCCATCCATGGCGCGGGGCGGCTAAACCGGCATCCCTGCCGGTTTACCCCCCAAATCCCTGTCGAATTCCGGCCAGCGTGGTTTAACGGGGCGCCTAAGATCAAGATCAAAAGCAGATCAAGATCAAGAGCGGCTCGCTTCGCATCGTGGTTACCGTCGGCTGCTACAGGCTACAAAGTTGTGTAGATACCTATGCTCATCGCAGGCAAGCCACACAGTAGTCCGTGTCTGGTCAGACAACTCGGTCTACTGTGGGAGTTGGCTTGCCTGCGATGGCGTCATCAGCGCCGGGCGATAAACTCCGATACCGACTTGAGCAGGCTTTTCATAAAGTGAAAGGGCGGGATAGAAACACATCCGCCAGCAATTGATTACGCGGCAGTCCCGCCAGGAACAAGCGCTTGGAAAAGGCCTCGACGCTGGCTGGGTGCCCGCAAAGCAAGGCCAGGGTGTGCCGGGAAACCAGCCGCAGTTGCGCCAATGCCGGCTGCAACTGCGCCGCGGTCCATAGCTCCACGGTCAGGTTCCCATGCTGGGCGGCAAGGGCTGCCAGGGGTTCAGCCAGATAATGAGCCTCGGCCTCATGGGCCAGGTGAATCACGCGAATCTCGCCTTGATGATCCTGGCGCAGAGCCTCACGCAACACACCCCACAAGGGCCCCAGGCCGGTACCGGAAGCCAGCAACCACAAAGGCCGCGATTGCCAGTCAGGATCATAGTGCAGCGCTCCACCCCGCAGCTCGCCCAGGCGCAAAGGATCACCGACCTTCAACTGTCGCGCCGCATCGCTGAATGCACCGGGTTGGCGACACTCGATATGAAACTCCAGGTACGGCTCCTCCTGAGGCAGGCTCGCCAGGGAATAAGGGCGCGCCACCTGCCCCGCCCACAGCACCAGATGCTGCCCGGCGTTGTACCGCAGGGCACGTTCCGGTTGCAGACGCAGGCGCAGTACCGTCGAACTCAGCCAATCGGCGCCCACCACCTGGGCGGGCAGGCCATCGCGCTGAGGGTCAAACGCTTCGACCTTCAGGTCCGCACTGACCCGGCACTGGCACGCCAGGCGCCAACCTTGCTGGCGCTGCGTCGGGCTCAGGGCCTCGGGCTGCTGGTCGTCAACCTCGCCCTCGCAACGCACCAGGCACGCATGGCAACTGCCGGCCCGGCAACTGAAGGGCACGGCCACGCCGGCCTGATTCAAGGCATCCAGCAGGTTGCTGCCGGGGGAGACAGACCAGTGGCGTTCGCCGACGTACAGTTCAGGCATAACGCCGTTACCTCTATAGGTAGGAGCGAGCTTGCTCGCGAAGATCGCTAACGATAACGCGGACAACCTGATGAAACCCACCAGATTCACGCTTTTCGCGAGCAAGCTCGCTCCTACAGATAACCGGGCCGGGCATTCGTGACCATAGTCGGGTGTATCGGCCACCGTGCCGGGTTATACTGCCGCGCCTTTTTAGCGTCGCGCCTGCACCATTCTGGCGTGCCTTGGAAAGATGGCTTCAGCCGACCGATGCAACACTGACGCCATCTTTATTGAATGTTCCCTTATAGAGGAGCGCGACTCATGACCGTGATCAAGCAAGACGACCTGATTCAGAGCGTTGCCGACGCCCTGCAATTCATTTCCTACTACCACCCCGTTGACTTCATCCAGGCCATGCACGAAGCCTACCTGCGCGAAGAATCGCCGGCGGCCCGTGACTCCATCGCCCAGATCCTGATCAACTCGCGCATGTGTGCCACCGGCCACCGCCCGATCTGCCAGGACACCGGTATCGTCACCGTGTTCGTGCGCGTAGGCATGGATGTGCGTTGGGATGGCGCCACCATGGGCCTGGACGACATGATCAACGAAGGCGTGCGTCGCGCCTACAACCTGCCAGAAAACGTCCTGCGTGCCTCGATCCTCGCCGACCCGGCCGGCGCCCGCAAGAACACCAAGGACAACACCCCTGCGGTCATCCACTACTCCATCGTCCCGGGTAACACCGTGGAAGTGGACGTGGCGGCCAAAGGTGGCGGTTCCGAAAACAAGTCGAAAATGGCCATGCTCAACCCGTCCGACTCGATCGTCGACTGGGTGCTCAAGACTGTTCCGACCATGGGCGCCGGCTGGTGCCCACCGGGCATGCTCGGCATCGGCATCGGCGGTACCGCCGAGAAAGCCGCAGTAATGGCCAAAGAAGTGTTGATGGAGTCCATCGACATCCACGAGCTGAAAAAGCGCGGCCCGCAGAACCGTATCGAAGAAATGCGCCTGGAGCTGTTCGAGAAGGTCAACCAACTGGGTATCGGCGCCCAGGGCCTGGGTGGCCTGACCACCGTACTCGACGTGAAGATCATGGACTACCCGACCCACGCCGCCTCCCTGCCGGTGTGCATGATCCCCAACTGCGCCGCCACCCGTCACGCACACTTCGTGCTCGACGGTTCGGGCCCGGCGTCGCTGGAAGCGCCACCGTTGGACGCCTACCCGGAAATCGTCTGGGAAGCCGGCCCATCGGCCCGTCGCGTCAACCTCGACACCCTGACCCCGGAAGAAGTGCAGAGCTGGAAGCCGGGCGAAACCGTACTGCTCAACGGCAAGATGCTCACCGGTCGCGACGCGGCGCACAAGCGCATGGTCGAGATGCTGAACAAGGGCGAAACCTTGCCGGTGGACCTCAAGGGCCGCTTTATCTACTACGTCGGCCCGGTTGATCCGGTGCGCGAAGAAGTGGTTGGCCCGGCGGGCCCGACCACCGCGACGCGGATGGACAAGTTCACCCGTCAGATCCTCGAGCAAACCGGCCTGCTGGGCATGATCGGCAAGTCCGAGCGCGGCCCGACCGCCATCGAAGCGATCAAGGACCACAAGGCCGTGTACCTGATGGCCGTGGGCGGCGCCGCGTACCTGGTGGCCCAAGCCATCAAGAAGTCGCGCGTGGTTGCCTTCGCCGAACTGGGTATGGAAGCCATCTACGAGTTCGACGTCAAAGACATGCCGGTCACCGTTGCAGTGGACAGCAAAGGTGAGTCAGTCCACATCACCGGTCCTGCCATCTGGCAGAAAAAGATCAGTGACAGCCTGGCGGTAGAAGTGCAGTAAGCACCTCATCCAAAAGAATAAAGGCGACTGCGGCCCCATGGCCCAGTCGCCTTTTTTTCTGCCTGGAGCAAGGGGGCTAGCTCCCACACAAGCTCCTTGGCCACAAGATATGAGCCGCCCATGCTATGGTGCTCGCCCCTTACCGTGCCTGTTCATCATCGTATGATCGTGATCCCTCGCCCCCTGCGCCTGACCTTCTATTCCCTGTTGATCATCGCCGGTGCGGTGCTGGCCGCCGCCTTGGCCACGCGCCATGCCGAACGCCAGGCCCTGGTGGACGACGCCGCCCGTGCCAATCAGCAGCTCGCGCTGTATGCCAACTCGCTGCACACCCTGATCGAACGCTACCGTGCCCTGCCCGCCGTACTGGCGCTGGATTCGGAGATGATCAGCGCCTTGAAGGGCCCGCTGGACGCCGCCACGCAAGACCGGCTCAACCGCAAGCTGGAGCGCATCAACGGCGCTGCGCAGTCTTCGACCCTGGAACTGATGGACCGCACCGGCCTGGCCGTGGCCGCCAGCAACTGGAACCTGCCCAGCAGTTATGTCGGCCACAACTACGCGTTCAGGCCGTATTTCAGCCAGACCTTGAGCCAGGGCACCGGACGCTTTTATGCGGTGGGGGTGACCACCGGTATTCCGGGCTACTTTCTTTCCAGCGCGGTCGTGGATGAGCACGAGCAGTTCCTCGGTGCCATGGTGGTCAAGCTGGAGTTCCCCGAGCTGGAGCGCGAATGGGCCCAGGGCAATGACCTGCTGTTGGTCAGCGATGCGCGGGGCATCGTGTTTATCGCCAACCAGCCGGGCTGGCGTTATCGCAACCTGCGGCCGTTGTCCGAAAATGACCTGGCTGAACTCAAGGCCACCCGCCAATACGACAAGAAGCAACTGCAGCCGCTGGACACCCAGCCTCTGCTGCGCTTTGACGAAAACAGCCACTTGATCCGCGTCAACGGCCCCGACGGCAACGCCAATTACATCTGGGAGTCGCTACCGCTCAAGCACGAAGGCTGGACCCTGCACCTGTTGCGCAAACCCCAGTTTGCCTTCGAAGACCAACGTAACGCGGGCCTTGCCGCCGCAGGCTCGTGGCTGGCATTGGTATTCTTAGTGCTGTTCCTCAGCCAGCGCTGGCGCCTGGCCCGCTTGCGCCAGCGCAGCCGTGAAGAACTGGAGCAATTGGTCGAAGAACGCACCCAGGCGTTGCGCACCGCCCAGGATGGTTTGGTGCAGTCAGCCAAGCTGGCGGCGCTGGGGCAGATGTCGGCCGCCCTCGCCCATGAAATCAATCAGCCGCTGACCGCCCAGCGCATGCAACTGGCGACGCTGCGGCTGTTGCTCGACCATGGTCGCGTGGACGATGCCTACAAGGCCCTCACACCGTTGGATGACATGCTCACGCGCATGGCCGCGCTCACCGGCCACCTCAAGACGTTCGCCCGCAAGAGCCCCAGCGGCCTGCGCGAAAAGCTGGACCTGGCGACAGTGGTCGACCAATCCCTGCACCTGCTCGACGCGCGCCTGCGTGACGAAAGCATCGGTGTGGTGCTGGACCTGACGCGCCCGGCCTGTGTACGCGGCGACGCGATCCGTCTGGAACAGGTGTTGATCAACCTGCTGCGCAACGCCCTCGACGCCATGGCCGATAAACCGCGCAAACGCCTGGAAATCCACCTGCACGCTGATCAGCAGCTGTGGCAGTTGAGTGTCTGCGACAGCGGCGGCGGGATTGCCGAAGAACATTTGAGCAGCGTGTTCGACCCGTTTTTCACCACCAAACCGGTGGGCGACGGGCTCGGCTTGGGGCTGGCGGTGTCCTACGCTATCGTGCATGAACTGGGGGGGCGCCTGAGTGCCGCTAACCGTGGTGATGGTGCAATCTTCACCTTGACCCTGCCTATCGCCCTGGAGACGCCAGACCTATGTTGAACGCGGTAATTGTGGTCGATGACGAAACCAGTATTCGCACGGCCGTCGAGCAATGGCTGAGCCTGTCGGGGTTTGACGTGCAGTTATTCAGCCGCGCCGAAGAGTGCCTGGCGCAACTGCCCAAGGACTTTGCCGGGGTGATTCTGAGCGACGTGCGCATGCCCGGGCTCAGCGGCCTTGAGCTGTTGGCCGAGGTGCAGCGCCGCGATGCCGATTTGCCGGTGATTTTGCTCACGGGCCATGGCGACGTACCAATGGCCGTGGAAGCCATGCGCGACGGGGCCTACGACTTCCTGGAAAAACCCTTCAGCCCCGACGCCTTGCTCAACAGCCTGCGCCGGGCGCTGGACAAGCGCGGCCTGATCCTGGAAAACCGTCGCCTGCATCAACAGGCCGATCATCGCGCACAGTTGGAGTCCAGCCTGCTGGGCGTGTCCAAGGGACTGCACAGTTTGCGACGCCAAGTGCTGGACCTGGCGAGTTTGCCGGTCAATGTGCTGATCCGGGGTGAGACCGGCAGCGGCAAGGAGTTGGTCGCCCGCTGCCTGCACGACTTCGGCCCACGCGCCAAGAAGCCGTTCGTGGCCCTCAATTGCGCGGCAATCCCCGAGCAGTTGTTCGAAGCCGAGCTGTTCGGGCATGAAAGCGGCGCCTTCACCGGCGCCCAGGGCAAACGCATCGGCAAGCTGGAATATGCCCACGGCGGCACGTTGTTCCTGGATGAAATCGAAAGCATGCCCCTGGCCCAACAGGTGAAATTGCTGCGCGTGTTGCAAGAGCAGAAGCTGGAGCGGCTGGGCTCCAACCAGAGTATCCATGTGAACCTGCGCATCATCGCCGCCACCAAGCCCGACCTGCTGGAAGAAGCCCGTGCCGGGCGCTTTCGCGAAGACCTGGCCTATCGGCTCAACGTCGCGCAACTGCGCCTGGCGCCATTGCGTGAACGTCGCGAAGATATTCCGCTGCTGTACGAGCATTTTGCGCAAAGCGCCGCCGAGCGCCTGGGCCGCCAGGTCGAGCCCTTGAGTGGGCCACAGTTGGGGCGCCTGCTCAGCCATGACTGGCCGGGTAATGTGCGCGAACTGGCCAACGTCGCCGAGCGCCAGGTGTTGGGGCTGGACGAGCCGGAACCGGAAGGGATCGAGGCCGGGCAGTCGTTGGCGGCGCAGCAGGAGGCGTTCGAGGCACACTGCCTGAAGGCCGCGTTGACGCGTCACAAGGGTGATATCAAGGCGGTGCTGGCCGAGTTGCAACTGCCGCGTCGTACCTTCAATGAGAAGATGCAGCGGCATGGGTTGGTAAGGGAGATGTTTGTGTAGCGACCTTTGGATCGCCATCGCGGGCAAGCCCTAATGCCAGTCAGTTAAGGCTTTTTTGTAGGAGCGAGCTTGCTCGCGAAAAACTCAAAGGCGCCGCGTTCAGTCAGCAAGCACGCGTTATCGTTGACGTTTTTCGCGAGCAAGCTCGCTCCTACAGAAGGCGATGACCGCTTAACTGGCTTGCCTGCGATGGCGACGGCAGCCATAAGCGGATTTCCGCTCATCAGCTAAAAATTATCAGCGACTTTCCGCTCAAAAAAAATTCGTAACCCTTCTATTCCGGGCCTTCCTCTACCTGGCACAGCTTCTGCTATAGCCCAAGCCAGGCAGTGCTCAAGCACGCTCCATAAAAACAACTAGATGAAGGATCCTTCAATGGATAACTCCAACTCCCTGCCTCTGGGATCGGCGTCTGCGCCGGCAAAAGAACGCACCACCTCCAGCCGCATCAAGTCGATTTTCAGCGGATCGGTCGGCAACATGGTCGAATGGTACGACTGGTACGTCTACGCCGCCTTCTCGCTGTACTTCGCCAAAGCCTTCTTCCCCAAAGGCGACACCACCGCCCAATTGCTCAACACCGCCGCGATCTTCGCCGTGGGCTTCCTGATGCGCCCGATCGGTGGCTGGCTGATGGGCCTGTACGCCGACAAAGTCGGGCGTAAAAAAGCCTTGATGGCCTCGGTGTACCTGATGTGCTTCGGCTCGCTGCTGATTGCCCTGAGCCCTGGCTATGAAGTCATTGGTATCGGTGCGCCGATCCTGCTGGTGTTTGCCCGCCTGCTGCAAGGCCTGTCGGTCGGCGGCGAATACGGCACCTCTGCCACTTACCTCAGTGAGATGGCGACCAAGGAACGTCGCGGGTTCTACTCCAGCTTCCAGTACGTGACCCTGATCTCCGGCCAGCTCATCGCCCTGGCGGTGCTGATCGTGCTGCAACAGGTGCTCACCACCGAGCAGTTGTATGCCTGGGGCTGGCGTATCCCGTTCGCCATCGGTGCCTTGTGTGCAGTGGTCGCGCTGTACCTGCGTCGCGGCATGGAAGAAACCGAGTCGTTCACCAAGAAAGAAAAAGCCAAGGAAAGCGCAATGCGCACCTTGATGCGCCACCCCAAGGAACTGATGACTGTGGTCGGCCTGACCATGGGCGGCACCCTGGCGTTCTACACCTACACCACGTACATGCAGAAATACCTGGTGAACACCGTCGGCATGAGCATCTCCGACTCCACCACCATCTCGGCGGCAACGCTGTTTCTGTTCATGTGCCTGCAACCGATCATCGGCGGGCTGTCGGATAAAATCGGCCGCCGCCCGATCCTGATCGCCTTCGGCGTGCTTGGCACCCTGTTCACCGTGCCGATCCTCACCACCCTGCACACCATCCAGAGCTGGTGGGGCGCTTTCTTCCTGATCATGGCGGCGCTGATCATCGTCAGCGGCTACACCTCGATCAACGCCGTGGTGAAGGCCGAGCTGTTCCCGACCGAAATCCGCGCACTGGGCGTAGGCCTGCCGTACGCCCTGACCGTGTCGATCTTCGGCGGTACCGCTGAATACATCGCGCTGTGGTTCAAGAGCATCGGTATGGAAACTGGCTACTACTGGTACGTGACCGCGTGTATCGCGGTGTCGTTGATGGTGTACGTGACCATGAAAGACACTCGCAAGCACTCTCGAATCACCACCGACTAAAAATGTGGGAGCGGGCTTGCTCGCGAATGCGGTGGATCAGTCAATAAACCTGTCGACTGACACACCGCATTCGCGAGCAAGCCCGCTCCCACATTCGTTATGATGCGTGCCCCAGAATTCTGTATGGAGCAGGTCATGTCCGACGACATCCACTTTTACGAACCCGCCAACGGCCACGGCCTGCCCCATGACCCGTTCAATGCGATCGTCGGCCCACGCCCGATTGGCTGGATCTCCTCGCACGATCGCGAAGGCCGCTTGAACCTGGCGCCCTACAGCTTTTTCAATGCGTTCAATTACATTCCACCGATCATTGGGTTTTCCAGTGTCGGCCGTAAAGACAGCCTGAACAATATCGAACAGACCGGCGAATTCGTCTGGAACCTGGCCACTCGCCCGCTGGCCGAGCAGATGAACCAGAGCTGCGCGGCCGTATCGCCCGAGGTGAATGAATTCGAGCTATCCGGCCTGACGCCGGTGGCTTCGAAAATCGTTGGCGTACCACGGGTGGGCGAGAGCCCGGTGTCGTTCGAGTGCAAGGTGACGCAGATCATCCAGCTGCAACGCGCTGACAAGGCGCTGGTGCCGAGCTGGCTGGTGCTGGGCGAAGTGGTTGCGGTGCACATCGCCAAATGGTTGCTCAAGGATGGCATCTACGACACCGCCGCTGCCGAGCCGATTTTGCGCGGGGGTGGCCCGGCGGATTATTTCCAGCTGGGGCCTGAGGCCCTGTTCAAAATGCACAGACCTCAATAGCCCCTGTAGGAGCGAGCTTGCTCGCGAAGATCGTTAACGATAACGCGGGCACCAGGCTGAGCGCGGTGCTCTTGAGTTTTTCGCGAGCAAGCTCGCTCCTACAGTACGGCGGGGGCCCAGCTCAGTTGGCCTTCTGCATCCACATCGACCAGGCGCTCAAGTTGCACCGTCGCCGCATCATCGGCATCCGAAGCCGTCTTGAACGTCTGCCCATCAAGGATCTTGTGAAACCTGGGTGCGCCCATGCCATCCAGTGCCTTGACGGCGACGGCGGCGCTGTAGCCACCCTCGCCCGGTACGACGGCGGAAACGGCTTCGTGGTGGGCAAATTGTTTACGTGCCATGTTGCAGGTCCTGGCCAATGGAAAGTCGGCCATTCTAACCGTTAACCGGCCAGTTGCAGGTACTCACCGTACGCCTGTGCGGCCGATGCATCGGTGAAGGTCTGGAAGTCCATGCTGCGTACGACCATGTCGTTCAACAGCTCGGTGAAGATCATCAGGGCCGCAGAGTTGAAGTAGGCGCTCATGGCCTGCTCGCTGCTCCAGAACCCGGACACCAGCCAGACATCGGGATCGACCTGGGAATGCTGCAACGAGAATTGCAGGCAACCCTGGGCCTGGCGGCCTGGTTCAATCAAACTGCTCAAGCGTGCACCGAGTTCGGTGCTGCACCCGCTACGGGCGCGGATAAAGGCCATATGGCTCGCGGGAATGGGGGTGGACATGTTCGACTCTCCCGTTGAGAAGTGATGCTCGGCAAGCACAATGAGGGCGTGTTGCCACAGGATCAAAGATAACGGCGCGGGGGTGGGCGCGGTTAGTCGATTCCTGCAGGCTTATTGCACAATCCTGCGAGAAACGTAGGGAGGACGTTCGGCCCCAGGACTTATTCCAGGCCCAGGCCTCATGTTTCAGGCTGATGACAGGCTGCGCACTTGCCTGATTCACGCTATCTCGCAGGATCAGGCAAGGATCCTGCAGAATCGACGTAACACTATTTGAAAAGCCACCGCTAAGCTGAGCCCATCAAAGCAGCGTGTAGAGGACGCCCCATGCCGTCGCCCGAATCCAAGTCCACTCCCCTCGATGCCGAGATGGAGAAACAACGCGCCGAGCTGGCCAGTATCGTGCATCGCCATACCTGGGAGGACGGCTCCTACGGCACGGCGATCACCTCGCTGTACCTGAACCGCCACAATGCACCACGGGATTTCATGCCGGTGCTGGTGGAACCCGCGCTGTGCATCCTCGCCAGTGGCAGCAAGGAAGTGCGCCTGGCCGACGAGATCTTTGCCTACGACCCGCTCAACTACCTGGTGTTCTCGGTGGCGATGCCGGTAGCCGGCCGCATCATCGACGCCACCGCCGAGGACCCGAACCTCTCAGTGCGTATCAATATCGACCCGGCGCAGCTCACAGCGCTGATCGCAGAGGCCGGGCCAATGGGCGTGCCCTCGCGCCCGACCTCACGAGGCATGTACGTCGACCGCATCGATCACGCACTACTCGACGCGGTGCTGCGCCTGACCCGCTTGCTGGACACCCCTAAAGACATCGCGATGCTCGCGCCCCTGATCAACCGTGAAATCCTCTACCGTTTGCTGCGTGGCCCGCAGGGTTATCGCCTGTATGAAATTGCTGTGGCTAACAGCCAGAGCCATCGAGTGAGCCAGGCGATCACCTGGTTGAACGGTAACTACGAACAGCCGCTGCGTATCGACGACCTGGCCAAGGAAGTGAACCTGAGCGTCTCGACCTTGCACCATCGGTTCAAAGCGATCACCGCCATGAGCCCGCTGCAATACCAGAAACAACTGCGCTTGCAGGAAGCCCGGCGGCTGATGATTGCCGAAGGGCTGGAAGCCTCGGCGGCGGGGTATCGGGTGGGGTATGAAAGCCCGTCGCAGTTCAGCCGGGAGTACAGCCGGTTGTTCGGTGCGCCGCCCCTGAGAGACCTGGCCAGACTGCGCCAAAGCATCTGATGTACGCAGAGCAAAATGTGGGAGCTGGCTTGCCTGCGATGGCGGTGTGTCAGTCACTGATGAGTCAACTGAGCCACCGCTATCGCAGGCAAGCCAGCTCCCACAGTTGATCGGCGGCGTCTACTAATCCAAGGTTCGGGGGAGCTGCAAGGTGACGCGCAGGCCGCCTTCGCGCAGGTTCTGCAAACTCACCTCCCCCCCATGGCTGTGGGCAATATTGCGCGCAATCCCCAACCCCAATCCGTAACCCTGCTGCTGGCCGGCCAGGCGGAAGTGCGGTTCAAACACCTGCTCCAGTCGCTGCTGCGGCACACCAGGCCCCTCGTCATCCACATGCAGGATGAACTGCACGCCATCGTCCTCGATATGCAAATGCGCGTTCTGCCCGTACTTGAGCGCGTTGTCGATCAGGTTGCCGATGCAACGCTTGAGCGCCAGCGGCTTGCCTGGGTAGGCTGACAGGGCCGCGCCATCGAGGGTCACTCGGCCATTGCCATGGGGCGCCAGGTACGGCTCCACCAGGCATTCGAGGACGTGGTTGAGGTCTACCGGCTGGATGTTTTCGTGGATGTCGGTGTCTTTCACGCATTGCAGCGCGCCCTTGACCAGCAATTCCAACTCATCCAGGTCACGGCCGAATTTGTTTTGCAGGTTCTCGTCTTCCAGCAATTCCACACGCAGGCGCAGGCGGGTGATGGGTGTGCGCAGGTCATGGGAAATCGCGCTGAACAACTGGCTGCGCTCGGTCAGGTAACGGCTGATGCGTTCACGCATGGCATTGAATGCACGGCCCACTTCCACCACTTCACTGCCGCCGCCTTCAGCCACCGGCTCCACATCGGCGCCCAGGGACATGTCCCGCGCCGCTCGTGCCAGGCGCTTGAGTGGCCGGCTTTGCCAGTGCACCAGCAGGCCGATGAACAGCAGCAGAAAACCGCTGGTGAGCACGATAAACCACACCTGCTGGGACGGCAGGCCTTGTTCTTCCAGGCTGGTGTAGGGCTCGGGCAACAGCGAGGCGATGTACAGCCATTCACCGGGCGCCAGTTGGATCTGGGTGACCAGCACCGGCGGGTTCACCGGTTCCAGGGTCAACGCGTAATGGGCCCAGGAGCGTGGCAGTTCGTCGAGCTTCAGGCCGGCATTGAAAATGCGCAGGTCTTCGGCGCTGACAAACTCCACCGAGATATGCACGTCGGCACCCAGGGTCTGGCGCAGCACTTCATCCACCGCCACCAGCACCGCTTGCTTGCGCGGGGTTTCGGGCAGTATTTGCATGTCCAGCGGGCGATCGTTGAGGGTCACCACAAAACGCGTGCCGCCCATGCTGCGCAATTGGTCCAGCACCAACGGGCGATAGGCCACCGGCAGCGAACGGAAATAACTCACGCTGGCGGTCATCGAATGCGCCAGGCTGCGGGCGCTGGTGACCAGGCCCTCAAGCTGGGTGGCGCGCAATTGCGACACCCAGATCACGCTGGACAGCGCTTGGGCGACCAGCACCGCGAGCAAGGTCAGCAGTAACATGCGCCCCAGCAGCGAGCGGGGTATCGGGAAGCGACGACGGCGTTCGTTCAGCGGCTCAGTGGGCATTGCCGGCAACCACGCTGGCTGCCAGTTGATAGCCGCTGCCACGCACGGTGCGGATCAGCCTCGGAGGTTTCTCGGTGTCGCGCAAGCGCTGGCGCAAGCGGCTGACGGCCATGTCGACGATACGGTCCAAGGGCATCAGGTCACGACCACGGGTGGCGTTGCCGATGGTGTCGCGGTCGAGGATCTGTTGCGGGTGGTCGAGAAACAACTTGAGCAAGGCGAAGTCGGCACCGGAGAGGATTACCTCTTCACCATCCACATGAAACAAGCGGTGGCTGATCATATCCAGGCGCCATTCATCGAACACCCACACATCGCCGCCGCTGCTGCGCTCCTGGCCGAATTGGCAGCGGCGCAGCAGTGCCTTGATGCGCGCCTGCAACTCGCGGGGGCTGAATGGCTTGCCGATATAGTCATCGGCGCCCAGCTCCAGGCCGATCACGCGGTCGGCTTCGTCGGAACTGGCGGTGAGCATGATTATCGGCACCTGCGCCTGGCGCGGGTGCTGGCGGATCCAGCGGCAGAGGCTGAAGCCGTCTTCGTCTGGCAACATGACATCGAGGATGACCAGGTCGCACGGCGCCTCGTTCATGGCCTGACGGAACCCCGCGCCGTCGGACACGCCACGCACCTGGAAGCCGGCGCGACTGAGGTAGGTTTGCAGCAATTCACGGATTTCCTGGTCGTCGTCGACGAGGAGAATGGATTTACTGATTACGCTCACGGGGGCCTCCTTGTTGTTATGGCCAAGCTTAAGTCATTTGTTGCTCTTGAGGCCGCTTTCGCGAGTAAGCCCGCTCCCACACTTGAATGTATTCACAAATCAAAATGTGGGAGCGGGCTTGCTCGCGAAGAGGCCATCAGCGCCTATGCAAAAACCTGCTCCAAAGCCACACCAGCCCCAGTCAACCCGGAATACGGCGCCGTCACCAGCCACACTGGAATACCCTTGAAGTAGTCGCTCATGCAGCCTTTATCCGCAAAGCTTCTGGCGAAACCACTGGCGATAAAGAAGTCGGCAAACCTCGGTATCACCCCACCCACGATGTACACGCCACCGCGCCCACCGGTGGTCAAGACGTTATTGCCCGCCACCCGGCCCAGCCAGATGCTGAACTGGTCCAATACTTCCATGGCCACCGGATCGCCGGCCAGGCCCGCCGCCGTGATGGCTTCGGGGGTGTCGAGCACCGGCTCATGCCCATCTACCGCACAAATCGCCCGGTACAACCGCGGCAAGCCGCCACCGCTCAACGCGGTTTCGGCGCTGACATGCCCGATCTCGCTGTAGATGTGTTGCCACAGCTGGGTTTCCCGTGGGCTGCTCAGGGGCAGGTCGACATGCCCACCCTCCCCCGGCAATGCTGCCCAACGGCCTGCGCCGAGGTCCAGCAAGGTGCCGACGCCAAGACCGGTGCCTGGGCCGATCACCACGGCCGGGCGCAAGGGCTCCGGCATGCCTTTGCAGACCACACGGAATTCGTCGGGCTTGAGCCGGGTCATGCCCAGGGCCATGGCCGAGAAGTCGTTGACCAGCAACAGTTCATCCACCTGCAGGGCCTGGCAAAACGCGGTTTTGCTCAGGCGCCAGTGGTTGTTGGTGAACTTGAATTCATCGCCACTTACCGGCCCGGCCACCGACAGGCACACCGCGCCGATGTCCCCGATTTGCAGGCCTTCTTCTTTGAGATAGACCTTGATCGCCTCTTCAGGGCTGCCGTGATCCGCCGTGGCATGCACGCGGATCGAATGCAGTTCCTGATCCCGCCATAACGCAAAACGGGCGTTAGTCCCCCCGATGTCACCGACCAGCGCAAGCTTCACTTAAGCGTCTCCAAGGCAGAGGTAAAGGCGCTGGCGCCCTGCTCTGCGGAGCTTGCGGCCAAGCGCATAAATGCAAACAGCTCGCGGCCGGCCCCCACGTTATTGCCCAACAGGCCCGTCGCAGGCGTGCGCGCTGCAAATACTTCGGCGTCCACCTTAAGCTCCAGGGTGCCGGTAACGCCATCCACACGGATGATATCGCCATCCTGGACCCGCGCCAGCGGCCCGCCGCTCTGGGCTTCGGGGTTGACGTGAATCGCGGCAGGGATCTTACCCGACGCGCCGGACATTCGCCCGTCTGTCACCAGCGCCACTTTGAAACCACGGTCCTGCAACACGCCCAGGAACGGGGTCATCTTGTGCAGTTCCGGCATGCCGTTGGAGCGCGGCCCCTGGAAGCGCATCACCGCGACGAAGTCTTTTTCCAACAGGCCGGCCTTGAAGGCATCGGCCAGGTCCTGCTGGTCCTGGAACACCACCGCCGGCGCTTCGACAACCTGATGCTCCGGGGCTACCGCCGAAACCTTCATCACGCCACGGCCGAGGTTGCCTTGCATCACGCGCAAGCCGCCTTCCGGCGAGAACGCACGGGCCACGGGGCGCAGGATGGTCTCGTCGAGGCTTTCGATCGGGCCGTCGCGCCAGACCAGTTCGCCATCCACCAGGAAAGGTTCCTGGATATAGCGGCTCAGGCCCTTGCCGGCCACGGTGTTGACGTCTTCGTGGAGCAGGCCGGCTTCCAGCAGTTCGCGGATCAGGAACGACATGCCGCCCGCCGCCTGGAAGTGGTTGATGTCAGCCTTGCCATTTGGATACACGTGGGACAGGGTTGGTACCACCTCGGAGAGGTCGGCCATGTCCTGCCAGGTCAGGATGATGCCTGCCGACATGGCAATGGCCGGCATGTGCAGGGTGTGGTTGGTGGAGCCGCCGGTGGCGTTGAGCGCAACGATGGAGTTGACGATGGACTTCTCGTCGACAATCTCGCCAATCGGCGTGAAGTTGCCGTTGGCCTTGGTCAAGCGCGTGACCTGATGCGCGGCTTCGCGGGTCAACGCATCCCGCAGCGGCGTGTACGGGTTGACGAACGAAGCGCCCGGCAAGTGCAGACCCATGACTTCCATCAACAACTGATTGGTGTTGGCGGTGCCGTAGAAGGTGCAGGTGCCGGGGCTGTGGTAGGACTTCATCTCCGATTCCAGCAGCTCTTCGCGACTGGCCTTGCCTTCGGCATAGCGCTGGCGCACATCGGCCTTCTGCTTGTTGGAGATGCCCGACGGCATCGGCCCACCGGGCACGAAGATCATCGGCAAGTGGCCGTAGCGCAGCGCGCCCATCATCAGGCCAGGAACGATCTTGTCGCAGATGCCCAGCATCAGTGCGGCGTCGAACATGTTGTGGGACAGCGCTACCGCCGTGGACATGGCAATGACTTCACGGCTGAGCAGGCTCAGCTCCATGCCCGGCTCGCCCTGGGTCACGCCGTCGCACATGGCGGGGGTGCCGCCGGCGAACTGGCCGACCGAGCCGACTTCGCGCAGGGCTTTCTTGATCTGTTCGGGGAAATGCTCGTAGGGCTGATGCGCCGAGAGCATGTCGTTATAAGAAGAAACAATTGCCACGTTGGCGGCATTCATCATGCGCAGGCTATTTTTGTCTTCGGTGCCGCAACCGGCCACGCCGTGGGCGAAGTTGGCGCATTGCAGCTTGCCGCGCATCGGACCGTCGCTGGCTGCGCCGCGAATGAGCGCAAGGTAAGCCTCGCGGGTGGCGCGGCTGCGGGCGATGAGCCGTTCGGTGACCTCAAGAACGCGGGGATGCATGTATAGAACTCCAGGCTAACGGATGTGGCGACCCTCGTTCCTATGCTGATCAAACGCCCACGGCTCATGGGATGGCAGGGGGTCGTTTGGATCATCGGACCAGTTGATTCAGGTCACTCGTTGTAGATTGAACAAAATATTGCCACTAAAAAGGCTTGTTTTCTATTTTTATGCGAATAATCTTGTAATTCTTACAACAAATCGACGACAGGCACTTTCCAATGACTCTTCGAATCGCAATCAATGGTTTTGGCCGTATCGGCCGTAATGTCCTGCGCGCACTGTATACCCAAGGCTATCGCCAGGATCTGCAGATCGTCGCCATCAACGATTTGGGCGACAGCTCGATCAATGCCCACCTGCTCAAGTACGACACCGTACACGGCACTTTCGACGCAGAGGTTGCCCACGATCAGGAAAGCCTGACCGTCAACGGTGACCGGATTGCCGTGAGTGCCATTCGCAACCCCGCCGACCTGCCGTGGGCTGCGCACAAGATCGACGTGGTATTCGAATGCACCGGCCTGTTCACCGACCGTGACAAGGCTGCCGCCCATATTAGCGCCGGCGCGCGCAAAGTAATCATCTCGGCCCCGGCCAAGGGCGCGGATGCCACTGTGGTGTATGGCGTAAACCATGACATTTTGCGTCAGTCCCACCAGATCATCTCCAACGCATCGTGCACCACCAACTGCCTGGCGCCGGTCGCCCAGGTACTGCACCGTGAGCTGGGCATCGAAAGCGGCCTGATGACCACCATTCACGCCTACACCAACGACCAGAACCTGACCGACGTGTACCACACCGACCCGTACCGCGCGCGTTCGGCCACTCAGAACATGATCCCGAGCAAGACCGGCGCCGCTGAAGCGGTGGGCCTGGTGCTGCCGGAACTGGCAGGCAAGCTCACCGGCATGGCAGTGCGTGTACCGGTGATCAACGTGTCGCTGGTGGACCTCACCGTGCAGTTGAAGAAAGAAGCCACGGCCGATGAAGTCAACGCCCTGCTCAAACACGCCAGCCAGCATTCGAAGATCCTCGGCTACAACACTCTGCCGCTGGTTTCCAGCGACTTCAACCATAACCCGCTGTCGTCGATCTTCGACGCCAATCACACCAAGGTCAGCGGCAAATTGCTCAAAGTGCTGGCGTGGTATGACAACGAGTGGGGCTTCTCCAACCGTATGCTGGATAACTGCCTGGCGTTGTGCAACGCCGAGTAATCCCTGGGCTGGACTGTGTGAGCTGGCTTGTGTGGGAGCTGGCTTGCCTGCGATAGCATCACCTTGGTTTAACTGAAAGACCGAGTCGCCTGCATCGCGGGCAAGCCCCAATGCCAGTCAGTTAAGCGGTCATCGCCTACTGTAGGAGCGAGCTTGCTCGCGAAAAACGCCAACGATAACGCGTGCTTGCTGAATGAACGCGGCGCCTGTGATTTTTTCGCGAGCAAGCTCGCTCCTACAAAAAGCCCTTAACTGACTGGCATTGGGGCTTGCCCGGCTCCCACACAAGCCTGGCTCCCACATGATCTCCAAGGCATCTCAAAGTGCCACTTGCCATTTCAGTTGATGATAAGCATTATCATTAACTGCAAATCGGTCTGGTATCACTGTGAGCCAATCTCGCTTCAACCACGTCTTTCTCACCCAACGGGTGATCCTGCTACGTACTCTGCAACGCATGGTGCATAACCACAGCACTGCCGAGGACCTGTTGCAGGAAACCTACCTGCGCGTGACTCGGGCCCTGAGCGAGCGGCCAATCGACCACCTTGAACCCTTTGTCTACCAGACAGCGCGCAACCTGGCGCTGGATCACTTGCGTTCGCGCAGAATTCAGGCGCGTACGCTGCAAGAGGATGTCCCGCTGGACGTCCTGCAAAGCGTTGCCGCGCCGGCCAGCACGCCGGAGGAAGCCACCCAGGCCGAGCAGTTGCTGGAGCATCTGAGTGTCAGCCTCGGCCAGTTGAGCGCCCGCCAGCAGCGGATTTTCATCCTCAGCCGCCTGCACGGTTGCAGCTATCAGGAGATTGCCGATCAGTTGGGTGTGTCCTTGAGCACGGTGCAAAAGGAACTCAAATTGATCATGGCTATCTGTGTGGGTGTGGCCGAACGGTTGGATCAGCCTTAAGCTTCATCCGACAGAGCTATCGATCCAGGCTGTACGAAAAAATGAATAGAACGTGGCGAAGACCCGAGGAACACCGTGACGGACCCGAATAAACTGCGCCCCCATGCGTTGGCTCATGAGGTGTTGCAAGACGCGGCCATGGACCAAGCCCTCGATTGGCTGATCGCCTTGCAGTGCCCGCAACCTGGGCAGCAAGCCGCGTTCGACGCCTGGCTGGCCCAGGACCCGGCCCATGTCCACGCCTTCAGCAAGGCCCAGGCCGCCTGGGGTGACGCGCCGGTACACAGCGCCGCCGTGGCCCTCGCCGCACCGCGCAAGCCCAGCGGTTGGCGCCGAATCAAACCGCACTGGAAACCCCTGGCCACCGCCGCCGTGCTGGTGATCGGCCTGTTCAGTTTCAGCAACCTGCCGGTGCGTTTGCAGGCCGACCATCTGACGGTGGTCGGCGAGCGCCAGCGCCTGCAACTGGACGATGGCTCCAAGGTGCTGCTGAACACCAACTCGGCATTTTCCAGCACCATCAAGGACCACCAGCGCATTGCCCGCCTGTACCAGGGCGAAGCGTTCTTTGAAATAGCGCCCACCCGTGGCCTGCCCCTGGAAATCGACGCCGGCCCGGTGCGCGCCAGCGTGCGTGACACCGCCTTTGCCGTGCGCTACCTCAATGGCGAAGCCCAGGTTCAAGTGCAGCGCGGCGATGTCGACCTGAGCAACACTTTCGACGATGCCCGTGTGCGCCTGAGCGCCGGTGAAAGCATCCGCATCGGCCCCAAGGGTTTCGGCCAACCGGCCAAGCTCGACCCCAGCAAGGACCTGGCCTGGGTCCAGGGCCGGCTGGTATTCGAAAACTGCCCGCTGAGCGAAGTGCTGGCTGAGTTGCGCCGCTATTACCCCGGCTGGATCGTCAACAACAACGAGCAGTTGGCCAGCGTCGCCGTCACCGGCAACTACCGCCTCGATCAGCCCCTGGACGTGGTGCGCTCCCTGGCTCACATCACCTCGGCCAAGCTGTCGGAGTACCCGGCGCTGGTGATCCTGAACTAAATGAGAATTATTTTTACTCGATGTTAACCGGCGATACGTCTCGTTATAGCCAATGCAACTGATTCCTATTTGGTTCGGTTCGCAACTATAAGATTCGTATCCCGGAGCGCTCTCGATGTCCTCTCGTTTCAACCGCCGGTCTGCTTCGCCCGTTTTGTCCTTGCTGACCGCCGCGATCCTGCTGGCTGGTGCGCCCGTCATGAGCGCCACCGCCGCGGAACCTGCCGCTCGCAGCCACGCCAATTACACGTTCAGCATCGAACAGCAGCCACTGGTGTCGGCACTCAACGCTTTCACCGCAGTGACCGGCTGGCAAGTCGGCCTGCCGGCCGAACTGGGCCAGGGCGTATCGTCCCCTGGCGTGCGCGGCCCGCTGCCAGCGGAAAAAGCCCTGGAGCGGCTGTTGGTGGGGACCAACCTGAGCTATCGCAAATTGGGCACCAACAACATCGTGCTGGAAAAACGTAGCGCCGGCAGCGCCCTCGCCCTGCAACAGGTGACCATCAGCGCCACCCGCAATGAACAGGATGTGGACAGCGTACCGAGCACCGTCAGCGTGCACGACCGCGCAGAACTGGACCGCCAGAACGTCAACAACATCCGTGAACTGGTGCGCTATGAACCCGGCGTCTCCGTCGGCGGCGCCGGTACACGCTCGGGTAACGCGGGCTACAACATTCGTGGCATCGACGGCGACCGCGTCCTCACCCAGGTGGATGGCGTCGAAGTGCCGGACAATTTCTTCAACGGCCCTTACGCCAAGACCCGCCGCAACTACGTCGACCCGGAAATCGTCAAGCGCGTGGAGATCCTGCGCGGCCCGGCCTCGGCCCTTTACGGCAGCAGTGCCATCGGCGGCGCGGTGAGTTATTTCACCCTCGACCCGGATGACATCATCAAGCCAGGCCAGGACGTCGGCGCCCGCCTGAAGACCGGCTACAGCTCCGCCGACGAGAGCTGGCTGACCTCCGGCACCTTCGCCGGGCGTGTGCAGGACTTCGACGGCTTGCTGCACCTGAGCCAGCGCAATGGCCACGAAACCGAATCCTACGATGGCAACAACGCCACCGGCCTGGCCCGTACCGGCGCCAACCCGGAAGATGCGCGCACCACCAACGTGCTGGCCAAGCTGGGCTGGAACTATGGCGATGACAACCGCCTGGGCCTGACCTATGAGAAATTCAAGGACGACCGCGACGTCAATCTGAAAAACGCAGTGGGCGGTCCGTTCATCGGTGGCCGAGGCATGAACCTGTACCGCGACCGTCGCGGTAACGACACCATTACCCGCGAGCGCTTCGGCCTGGAAAACACCTTCGCTCTGGAGTCGCCGATTGCCGACCGCATCAAGACCAGCCTCAACTACCAGATCGCCAAGACCGACCAGACCACCGCCGAGATCTACCAGGCGGGCCGTCGCGTGCTGCGCACCCGCGACACGCTTTACGAAGAAAAACAGTGGGTCTTCGACGCTCAGTTGGACAAGGCTTTCAGCCTGGGTGAAACCGAGCACCAGGTGACCTACGGCACCACCCTCAAGCAGCAGAAAGTCACCGGTTCACGCGAAGGCTCGGCCTCGTGCCTGGCCATTGGCGCCGGCTGCACCGCCATCGGCGGGCCCAGCCCGTCAGCCGGCGACAGCGTGAAGAAGGCCAGCGACTTCCCCGACCCGACCATCAACACCTACTCGCTGTTTGCCCAGGACCAGATCACCTGGGACAAATGGACCTTCCTGCCCGCCGTGCGTTATGACTACACCCGGCTCAAGCCCAAGCTGACCCAGGAATTCCTCAACACCGTCAACCCGACCGGCGCCTATACCGTCGATGGCAAAGACAAGACCTGGAACCGCGTCACGCCCAAGTTCGGCCTCACCTATGCCCTGACCGACAACTACACCTGGTTCGGTCAATACGCCGAGGGCTTCCGCACGCCGTCCGCCAAGGCCCTGTACGGTCGCTTCGAAAACCTCAACCTGGGCTACACCGTCGAACCCAACCCCGACCTCAAGCCAGAAACCAGCAAAGGCATCGAAACCGGGATTCGCGGCAAATTCGACGAGGGCTCCTTCGATATTGCGGTGTACTACAACAAGTACCGTGACTTTATCGACGAAGACAACGCCGTGGTCGGCGGCACCGTGGAGCAATTCAAGGCGGTCAACATCAAGCGCGCCACCATCAAGGGCGTGGAAGCCAAGGGCCGCCTGAACCTGGATACCTTCGGCGCGCCGAAGGGCCTGTATACCCAGGGCTCGGTTGCCTACACCTACGGTCGCAACGACGACAATGGCGAGCCGTTGAACAGCGTCAACCCGCTCAAGGGCGTATTTGGCCTGGGTTACGACCAGGACAACTACGGCGGCTTGGTGAGCTGGACCTTGGTGAAAAAACAGGACCGCGTCGACAGCACGACCTTCCACGCGCCCGACGGCGGCACCGACGGCCCGTTCAAAACCCCGGGCTTCGGCATCCTCGACCTGACCGCTTACTACAAGGTGAGCGAAGACGTGACCGTCAACGGTGGCCTCTACAACCTCACCGACAAGAAGTACTGGAACTGGGATGACGTGCGCAGCTACGACAGCGTCGGCGAAGCCGGCGTTACCGGCCCGGCCAACCTCGACCGCCTGACCCAGCCCGGTCGCAACTTTGCGATCAACGTGATCTGGGACATCTGACCCATCCGCCTCACCTCGCCGCCATTGCATCCACGGCGAGGTGAGGATTTTTTACTGTGCTGCGTCTTCTTGTTCGTCTAGTTGATAACAGCTCTCTTCAGGGCGCCCAGGCGCTTCTCTTCTCAAGGACTTTTTTCATGATCGCTTCTTCCACCGCAGAACGCCCAAGCCTGCGCTCTCAACGCCTGAACCAGATCACCAACGAGCCGCACACCAAGCTCGACGCATTGGTGAAGGCTCACGCGCCGTTCGAAACCCAAGCCAATTTCGCCCGCTTCGTAGTGGCCCAGTACCTGTTCCAATCGGAACTGGTGGCCCTGTACAACGATGCCGAGCTGAACCAGATCATCCCTGACCTGGCCGCCCGCTGCCGCGCCGAAGCCGCCAAGCTCGACCTGGCAGACCTGGACACCGAAATCCCGGCCCCGGTTGCCGGCGCAGTGAACAACCCCAGCCAAGCCGAAGCTTTGGGCTGGCTGTTCGTCTCCGAAGGCTCCAAGCTGGGCGCTGCGTTCCTGATCAAGCGCGCCGTGGGCCTGGGCCTGAGTGAAACCTTCGGTGCGCGCCACCTGGGCGAGCCGGCCGGTGGTCGCGCCGAGGGCTGGAAGCACTTCACCCGCACCCTCGACGGCCTGGAGTTCAGTGCCGAGGAAGAAGCTGCCGTGGAAAAAGGCGCGATTGATGCGTTCGTGCGCTTCACCGTGCTGCTGGAACAGGCGTACGCTAGCGCCCCAGAACTGGCGTAACCCTGGATTGAAATGCAATCAAATGTGGGAGCGGGCTTGCTCGCGAATGCAGTAGGTCAGCCAACAGATCAGGCGACTGATACACCGCATTCGCGAGCAAGCCCGCTCCCACATTTAGCCCTCATTTCAAATTGATTTTCTGCGATCTCCCTACCCATGACCGGCAAACCCCAATCCTCCTCCAAAATCGCCCAAGTCCTCTTTGGCCTGCTGGCCTACGTCAGCCTGGGCATCGGCTTGGTGGCGATTGTCATACCGGGGTTGCCCACCACCGAATTCGTCCTGCTCGCCGCCTGGGCCGCCACCAAAAGCTCGCCGCGTCTCAGCGCCTGGTTGGAAAACCATCGCCTGTTCGGGCCGATCCTGTCCAACTGGCGCAACGGCAAGATCATCGCCCGCCGCGCCAAGGTCAGCGCCACACTGAGCATGTTGCTATGCGCCGTGCTGATGCTGGTGATGCTCGATCACGGCTGGCCGGTGTACCTGGCGATTGCCGGGATGAGCCTGGGCAACCTGTGGATCTGGTCCCGCCCCGAACAGCTCGTACGGCCCGCCTGAGGCTGCGTGTAGGCGCTTTCCTACCGCTCATCGCCTGTTCCTCATGAATTGATTTGTGACGCCGATGTTTCAGGCATGACGCCGAATGGACTTGGCGCGTTTGCGTGCATTCCAACAAGTCCATTCGTGAGTGAACCTATGTTCGACACCCTCTCCATTCGCTTGAAAATCGTGTTGCTGTCCGGCCTGTGTCTGCTGGGTGTGATTGCACTGGTGGTCGGCATCACTATCTACAACACCAACCAGAACGATCGGTTGGTCAGTGATTCAAGCTCACGAATGCTCACCGCCAGCGTGGAGCAGTTGCTGCAATCCAAAGCGGCCGAACAGGCCGGCCACTTGCAGCAGACCTTCGGCGAAAACCTGCTGGTGGTCACAGCCCTTGCCGACCAGATCAAAGACCTGCGCCAGTTGGGCACCCAGCGTTCCCTTGAAGCCTTGGCCCTGCGTGAAGAAATCAACCGCAGCGTCAAAACCGCGTTCGAGCGCAACACCAAAGTGCTGGGCATCTGGTTGTCGTTCGAACCCAACGGGCTGGATGGCAAGGACAGTGAATTCATCGACGACAAGGCGCGCGTCTCCAATGAAAAAGGCCGGTTTTCCAGCTACTGGAGCCGGGCTGGCGGCGAAGGTCAGAACACCATCATGGTCGAAGATGACCTGACCAAGACCACCCTCAACCTCAGCGGCACGCCCTACAACATCTGGTACACCTGCCCACGGGACACACGCAGCACTTGCCTGCTGGACCCGTACGAAGACACGGTGGCCGGCAAACCGGTACTGATGACCACTATTTCCTTGCCGCTGATCGTCGAAGGCAAAGTCATCGGTGTCGTCGGCGTGGACATCGCCCTCACCGCCCTGCAAGCGACCACCGATGCTGCGCAAAAAGACCTGTTCAACGGCGCCGCCCACCTGGAGATTGTGTCCAGCACCGGCCTGATCGCCGCCTACAGCGGTGAACCGGCCAAAGTCGGCAAGAACCTGATCGACAGCATCGGCGCCGAAGGCAAGGAGATTGTGCAACTGCTCGCCAATGACCGGCCTGTTATCCGTGAACAGGACGACACCATTCGTGCCGTGTACCCCCTCAAGCCGATTGCCGGTGCCAGATCCTGGGGTGTGTTGATCAAGCTGCCCAAAGCGGTGATGCTGGCCGACAACGAAAAACTGCAAGCCGTACTCGACGAGGCCCAGGCAACGGGCACGCTCAAAGCCCTGTTGGTGGCCGCCGCCGCTGGCCTGCTGGGCTTGCTGTTGATCTGGCTGACCGCTACTGGCGTGACCCGCCCTATCAATAGTGTGGCCGCCATGCTCAAGGACATCGCCAGCGGTGACGGCGACCTCACCCAGCGCCTGGCCTACACCAAGAAAGACGAACTGGGCGAGCTGGTGAACTGGTTCAACCGCTTCCTCGACAAGCTGCAGCCGACCATTGCGCAGATCAAGCAAAGCATCACCGAAGCTCGTGGGACGGCCGATCAGTCGTCCGCCATTGCGCGCCAGACCAGCGAAGGCATGCAGGTGCAGTTCCGTGAAATCGACCAGGTCGCCACCGCGTCGAACGAAATGAGCGCCACCGCCCACGATGTGGCCAACAGCGCCTCCAATGCCGCCAGCGCGGCACGCGGCGCCGACCAGTCGGCTCGCGAAGGCCTGTCGATCATCGAGCAGAGCACCCGCGATATCACCACCCTGGCCGACGAAGTCAGCAAAGCCGTGGGCGAAGTCGAAGCCCTGGCGGTCAACAGCGAGCAAATCGGTTCAGTGTTGGAGGTGATCCGCAGCATTGCCGAACAGACCAACCTGCTGGCGTTGAATGCGGCGATTGAAGCGGCACGCGCCGGGGAAAGCGGACGTGGTTTTGCGGTGGTGGCCGACGAAGTGCGCAACCTGGCCAAACGCACCCAGGACTCGGTCGAGGAAATCCGCCTGGTGATCGAGCGTATCCAGAGCGGCACCCGTGGCGTAGTGGCGACCATGCACTCCAGCCAGCACCAGGCGCAGAGCAATGCCGGGCAGATCCATCAAGCCGTGCAAGCCCTGGGCAAGATCAGCGAAGCGGTCACCGTGATCAGCGACATGAACCTGCAAATCGCCAGCGCGGCCGAACAGCAGAGCGCGGTGGCCGAAGAGGTCAACCGCAACGTCTCGGCGATTCGCACCGTGACCGAAACCCTCACCGGCCAGGCCACCGAGTCGGCAGCGATCAGCAGCCAGCTCAATGCACTGGCCAGCCAGCAGATGAAGTTGATGGATCAGTTCAGGGTCTGACTCGGTTCTGAAACATTGACTCCTGTAGGAGCGAGCTTGCTCGCGAAAAACGTCAACGATAACGCGTGATTCCTGAATAAACGCGGCGCCTTCGAGTTCTTCGCGAGCAAGCTCGCTCCTACAGAGATAGATCAGAATGGTGGGGAATTACAGGCCGGGCCAGGCCTGGACGAACGGCGTCAGGTCTTCCTTCGGCGCCGTACGCGGCGGGTTCTGCGGTGTGCCCAGGTAGAGAAAGCCAATCACTTCTTCATTCGCCGCCAGCCCCAGGCCTTTGGCCACATGAGCCGAGTAGGACAATTCGCCGGTACGCCACACCGCGCCAATACCCTGGGCATACGCCGCCAGCAGAATGCCGTGGGCCGCACAGGCGGCGGCCAGCAATTGCTCGGACTTGGGCACTTTGAAATGCTCTTGCACACGTGCAATCACCACCACCACCAGCGGCGCACGCAGCGGGCCGTTCTGGGCCTTGTCGATAGCGGCTTGCGGTGCGTCGGCATCCTGTAGACGGGCGGCTTCGGCCAACAGCGTGCCCATCTGTTCACGGGCTGCGCCTTCCACGGTGAGAAAACGCCACGGGCGCAGTTGACCGTGGTCGGGCGCGCGCATGGCGGCGGCGAACAGCAGGTCGCGCTGCTCCTGGGTCGGTGCCGGGTCGAGCAAACGGGGCACGGAAACACGGTTGAGCAAAGCGTCGAGAGCCTGCATTGGCCACCTCCATAAAAAAATGTGCAGCCATTCTAGCGGGAAAGAATCGGGATGCCACCAAACGATAATTGCTCTTATTCAATCCGCCCTGCCCTGTTAGACTTTGCGCCTTAATTTTTTGCCCTCGTCCAGGAATCTCGATGTTCCGTGCGCTTTTGTACCTGCCTGCAGCGTTGATGGCTTTAAGCCTGACTGCTTGCGATGACGCCCCTCGCTTCACGAAAGCAGAGCCGGGTGAATCGCGGGCCGGTGGCGCGGCGACGGTAAACAAGCGCGACCAGAACGCCTTTTCCCTGCCCTCGGCCAACCTGGCGCCGACGCGGCGCCTGGACTTCAGCGTCGGCAACAGTTTCTTTCGCAACCCGTGGGTGATTGCGCCGTCCACCACCACGGCGCGCGATGGCCTGGGCCCACTGTTCAATACCAACGCCTGCCAGAACTGCCATATCAAGGATGGTCGTGGCCATCCGCCGCTGCCCGACGCGCCCAATGCCGTGTCGATGCTGGTGCGCCTGTCCATTCATCCCTCTATTACAGAGCAGCCAGCCTACGCCAGGCTCATCGAACAGATCGGCGTGGTACCCGAGCCGGTCTACGGCGGGCAACTCCAGGACATGGCCGTGCCCGGCGTTGCGCCTGAGGGCAAGGTGCGGGTCGACTACACACCGGTCAACGTCAGGTTCAAGGACGGTACGCTCGTTGAATTACGCAAGCCCGACCTGCAGATCAGCCAACTCGGCTACGGCCCGATGCACCCCGATACACGCTTCTCGGCGCGTATCGCCCCGCCGATGATCGGCCTGGGCCTGCTCGAAGCGATCAGCGATGCCGATATCCTGCGCAACACCGACCCCAATACCGCCGACAAAGAGGCCATCGTGGGCCGCGCCAATTGGGTCTGGGATGACGCTCAGGCCAAAACCGTCCTCGGGCGTTTTGGCTGGAAAGCCGGGCAGCCCAACCTCAATCAACAAAACGTTCACGCGTTTTCGGGTGATATGGGCCTCACCACCTCCTTGAGACCCTTCGATGACTGCACCGACGCCCAAGTGGCCTGCAAACAGGCGCCCAACGGCAATGGCCCGCAGGGTGAGCCGGAAGTCAGCGATAACATCCTGCGCCTGGTGCTGTTCTACACCCGCAATCTCGCGGTGCCCGCACGCAGGGACATTGATACGTCGCAAGTGCTGGCCGGCAAGAACCTGTTCTACCAGGCCGGTTGCCAGGGCTGTCACAAGCCCAGCTTCACCACCGCCGCCAATGCCGCCGAACCTGAACTGGCCAACCAGTTGATTCGCCCCTACAGCGACCTGCTGCTGCACGATATGGGCGAAGGCCTGGCCGACAACCGTAGCGAATTCAAAGCCACTGGCCGCGACTGGCGCACCCCGCCGCTGTGGGGCATTGGCCTGACGCAAACCGTGAGTGGCCACACCCAGTTCCTGCATGACGGCCGCGCACGCAACCTGCTTGAAGCCGTGCTGTGGCATGGCGGTGAAGCCCAAGCGGCGCAGCAACATGTTTTGTCGTTTAATGCCGAGCAGCGTGCTGCGTTGCTGGCGTTCCTGAATTCTTTATAAGCTCTGCCCCACTTACAGAAGGGAGCTCGACATGTTTCGTCCCAAGTTGTTGTTCACCAGCCTCGCCGCCCTGGCCTTGGGCGCCTGCTCGCCCCAGGACCCGCAAGCGGTGACCTCGGCGGCCATCGCCAAGCAAGTGATCCTGCCGACCTACAGCCGCTGGGTTGAGGCCGACCGTCAGTTGGCCGTCAGCGCCCTGGCCTACTGCCAAGGCAAGGAAAGCCTGGACACCGCCCGCGCCGACTTCCTGCACGCGCAAAAAGCCTGGGCCGAGTTGCAACCGCTGCTGATCGGCCCGCTGGCCGAAGGCAACCGTGCGTGGCAGGTGCAATTCTGGCCAGACAAGAAGAACCTGGTGGGCCGCCAGGTCGAGCAACTGGTCAGCGCCCAGCCGCAGATCGACGCCGCGGCCCTGGCGAAATCCAGCGTGGTGGTGCAGGGCCTGTCGGCCTACGAATACATCCTCTACGACGCCAAGCCCGACGTCGCCGACGAAGCCCAGAAAGCACGTTATTGCCCGCTGCTGATGGCGATCGGTGAACGCCAGAAAGTCCTGGCCGAAGAAATCCTGGCCAGTTGGAACAGCACCGACGGCATGCTCGCGCAGATGACCAAGTTTCCGAACCAGCGCTACGCTGACTCCCACGAAGCCATCGCCGACCTGCTGCGCGTGCAAGTGACCGCCCTGGACACCCTGAAGAAAAAACTCGGCACCCCAATGGGCCGCCAGACCAAGGGCATCCCGCAACCGTTCCAGGCCGATGCCTGGCGCAGCCAGTCGTCCCTGCAAAGCCTGGAAGCCAGCCTCGCCGCGGCTCAGACCGTGTGGGTGGGCGTCGATAACAAAGGCCTGCGTGGCCTGCTGCCGACGGACCAGAAACCACTGGCCGAGAAAATCGACGCCGCCTACGCAGCGTCGCTGAAACTGTTCGCCAGCAACCAGCGCACCCTCAACGAATTGTTGAACGACGACGCCGGGCGCCAGCAACTCAACGACATCTACGACAGCCTCAACGTAGTCCACCGCCTGCATGAAGGTGAACTGGCCAAGGCGCTGGGCGTACAACTGGGCTTTAACGCCAACGACGGTGACTGATGATGCTCAGGCGACAGGCTTTGGCGGTGGGCAGCGTGTTGCTCAGCGCTATCACCTTGGGTGGCTGGACGCTGTTCAAGCACAAAGACAAAGGCCCGCTGCTGCTGTCGGCGCGCGATGATGCCGACGGCAAGCACTACGCTGTCGGCTATCGCCTGGACGGCAAGCCGGTATTTGCCACCCAGGTCGGCCAGCGCTGCCATGACATCATTAACCACCCGACATTGCCGATTGCGCTGTTCGTGGCCCGTCGGCCGGGCACCGAGAGTTACCTGATCGACCTGCGCGATGGCAGGCTGCTGCAAACCATCACCTCCAACGCCAACCGCCATTTCTATGGCCATGCGGTGATCCACAAGAGCGGTGACTGGCTGTACGCCACCGAGAACGACACTTCCGACCCTGGCCGCGGCCTGTTGGGTGTGTATAAGTTTGAAGGTGAGCGGCTGGTGCACAGCGGCGAGATCTCTACCCACGGCATCGGCCCGCATCAAGTCTCGTGGATGCCCGACGGCGAGACGCTGATCGTGGCCAACGGTGGCATTCGCACCGAAGCCGAAAGCCGGGTAGAGATGAACCTCAATGCCATGGAGCCGAGCCTGGTGCTGATGCGGCGCGACGGCAGCCTGATCAGCAAGGAAACCCTGGCCCAGCAGATGAACAGCGTGCGGCACATGGGCATCGCCAGCGATGGCACCATCCTGACCGGGCAGCAGTTCATGGGCCCGTCCCAGGAGCGTTCCGAGCTGCTGGCGATCAAGCGCCCGGGGCAGCCGTTCGTGGCGTTCCCGGTGGCTGACCAACAGTTGCAGGCGATGGGGCATTACACCGCCAGCGTGGCGGTGCACAGCGAACTGCGCCTGGTGGCGTTGACAGCACCTCGCGGCAATCGCTTTTTTATCTGGGACATGGACACCGCCGAACTGCGCCTGGATGGGCCCTTGCCTGACTGTGCAGGGGTGGGTGCGGTGGCGGATGGGTTTGTCGTGACATCAGGACAGGGGCGGTGCCGCTTCTATGATTGCCGCCAGGAGCAGTTGCTGGCCAAACCGTTGGAATTGCCCGCGGGCTTTTGGGACAACCACTTGCACCTGGTCTGAATCCCATGGCAATGGCCGCTCCCGCTTGGCAAGCACGTGAGCGGCTGAACACCCGTGTTCACGCATTACCTCAGTAAATGTCCTACTGAGGGGAAGCTCTTCTTCCCACAGTCCTGCGAGACTTTCTGCCTTATCCTTCGTACCAGCCTTGATGACAATGAGCGCCCCTCGCCGTCGTCCCCAAGGAGTTACCTATGCCTGGCCGCAACATGGTCACGATGCTCATCATCGTCCTTATCGTTGTGTCCATTCTGGCGGGGTATAAAGCAATCTGGATAAAGCAGCAACTGGCATTACTGCATGCGCCCGACGCCCCCATCAGCGTAACCGTGGCAGTTGCTGTCGAACAGACCTGGCAGCCCAAATTGCCTGCAGCCGGCAGCCTCAGAGCGCTTCAAGGTATTGACCTGAGTATCGAAGTCCCGGGCGTGGTGACCGAAATGCACTTCGACTCCGGGCAGTCGATCACAGCCGGGCAAACATTGTTGCAGTTAGACAACAAGATGGAGAAGGCGCAGTTAGACGTGGCCCTGGCCAACCGTCATTTGGCCCGACAGGAGTTCGAGCGAGGTCAGAAGCTCGTTGAAAGCCAGGCTATTTCACTGAGCGAATTTGATCGACTTTCTTCTGAGTTCAACCGCCACAATGCGCTAGTTGAACAGTCCACCGCAGCCTTGGCGAAAAAATCAATCACAGCGCCCTTCAGCGGCACGATCGGCATCCGCCAGGTCGACATCGGCGACTATCTGCAAAGCACCTCGGTGATCGCCAGCCTTCAAGACACCAGCAGCCTGTACGTCGACTTCCACGTGCCGGAGCAGGCAGTTCACCTGATTGAAGTGGGTCAGTCGGTAGCCGTAGAAGTTTCCGCTCGCCCGGGGGAACACACACTTGCCACCGTCAGTGCCATTAACCCTATCGTCGATGACAGCACCCGTAATGTCAGAGTACGTGCAACCCTGCCCAATCCAGAGAATCGCCTACTGCCCGGCATGTACGCCAGCCTGCTGGTGCAACTGGCAATACCTGAGCGGCACGTGACTGTCCCGGAGAGCGCAATCAGTTACAGCCCTTATGGGCAGTACGTGTATGTCGTGTCGCAACGAGATGGCTTGGAAGTCCCGCCAGGTGTATCACCGGGCACAGTGCAAATCGCCGAACAACGCCTGGTCAAGACCGGCGAACGACGCGATGGCCAAGTCATCATCAGTCAAGGTCTGGCCGCAGGCGAGCAAGTGGTCACCGCAGGCCAACTCAAGCTCAAACAGGGTGCAGCGATTCGAATCAGCGCTGACAGAAGCTTCCCTCCCGACTCCGCCCGTACCGGCAGCCAAGGCACTGAGCCATGAAATTCACCGACCTGTTCATTCAGCGCCCGGTACTGGCCACAGTAGTCAGCCTGTTGATTTTATTGTTGGGAGTACAAGCCTATTACCAGTTGCCATTGCGCCAATACCCGCAAATAGAAACGGCTCTGATCACCGTCACCACGCTGTACCCCGGTGCCAATGCAGAGTCCATCCAGACCCAAGTGACTCAGCCGCTCCAGAAGAATCTGGCAAGCGTAGAGGGTATCGACTACATAAAGTCCGCGAGCCGCCAGAATGTGTCTGTCATCTCGATCCACGGTCGTAACGGTGCCGACAGCGACCGCTTGTTTACCGAGCTGCTGGCAAAAGTCAATGAGGTGCGCAGCCAACTGCCACGAGAGGCCCAGGACCCTACATTGAGTAAAGTCTCCGCCGAGTCTACGGCCTTGATGTACCTGAGCTTTTCCAGCCAAACGATGAACAGCGCCCAAGTCACCGACTACCTTGAAAGGGTCATACAACCTCGATTGACGACTTTGCCTGGCATGGCCGCTGCCGACATTATCGGCAACCAGACCCTGGCAATGCGCTTGTGGCTAGACCCGATCAAGCTGGCCGGGTTCGGTTTGAGTGCCACCGATATCAGCCAGGCGATCAGTCATCACAATGTGCAATCAACCGCCGGTGAGGTCACCGGCGACTACGTGGTCACCAGCGTCAACGTCAATACATTGCTGCGCACCGCGCAAGACTTCAGCGCGATTCCCCTGAAAAGCGACGGCGAAAGCCAGGTTCGCCTCGGTGACGTGGCAAAGGTCGAAATGGGTTCGGAAAACTACAACAGCTTCAGTTCATACAAGGGTGTACCCGCCACCTATATC
The DNA here is from genome assembly GCF_001902145.1 of Pseudomonas fluorescens. Classification (GTDB taxonomy): domain Bacteria; phylum Pseudomonadota; class Gammaproteobacteria; order Pseudomonadales; family Pseudomonadaceae; genus Aquipseudomonas; species Aquipseudomonas fluorescens_BV. The sequence goes on along the minus strand of NZ_MRST01000020.1, from coordinate 62,258 downwards.
AGCATCAAGCCTGCACCCGGCGCTAACCCTCTGGAACTGGGCCGGGAGGTACGCACGCTGATGCTTGAACTGCAGTCCAAGCTGCCTCCCGAACTAGGCGCAGATATAGCCTTTGATTCCACACAATTTATTCACGCGTCCATCGACGAGGTCGTCATCACGTTGCTGGAGGCTGTATTGATCGTGGTCATCGTGGTGTTTATGTTCCTGGGATCGCTACGCTCTGTGGTGATTCCGGTCATTACCATTCCCCTGTCTCTGATCGGCGTGATGTTTTTCATGCAGTTGATGGGGTATTCCATCAACGTGTTGACGTTACTGGCGATGGTGCTGGCAATCGGCCTGGTCGTGGATGACGCGATTGTGGTGATGGAGAACGTTCATCGTCATATTGAAGCAGGCCTGCCGCCCTTCGCTGCGAGCATCATCGGGGCGCGGGAAGTCTGTACACCCGTGGTGTCCATGACCATCACACTGGCGGCAGTGTATGCCCCCATCGCTTTTTTGCAGGGGCTGACGGGGTCGTTATTCAAAGAGTTTGCCTTGACCCTGGCGGGCGCGGTGGTCATTTCCGGCATCGTGGCGCTGACTTTGTCACCCATGATGTGCGCCCTGCTGCTGCGCCCTGCAAGGCCCGCGAGAGGAAAACCGCTCATGCTGGACAGGGCGTTTGAGCGCCTCAAGTGGCGTTACCTGGACACATTGCAGGCGGTACTGGATTCACGTTCTACGGTGCTGGTGTTCGCCCTGATCGTGTCCCTCCTGATTCCGGCGATGCTGGCGCTGACAACTTCGGAGTTGGCGCCGGATGAGGACCAAGGTGTCATATTCATGCTGACCCAGGCACCGCAAAGCGCCAACCTCGCGTATATGAATACCTACACCAGGGAGTTCGTCGATCTGTTCAAGACGTTCCCGGAGTACCACGCCGCTTTCCAGATCAATGGCCTGGAGAGCGTGCATTCCGGTATAGGTGGCTTCCTGCTCAAGCCCTGGGAAGAGCGTGACCGCACACAAATGCAGCTGCTGCAGCCATTACGCGAAAAACTCGACAGTGTTCCCGGCGTGCAGGTGCTGGCTTTCAACCTGCCCGCCTTGCCGGGCTCTGGCGAAGGCCTGCCCTTCGGCTTCGTTATCAGTACATCCAACGATCATCAAGCACTGCTGCAAGTGGCCGAGCGGATCAAACAGCGCGCTATCGACTCCGGCAAGTTCGCCTATTTGGACATGGACCTGGCCTTCGATCGACCAGAAGTCGTGGTCGATATTGACCGAAACAAGGCCGCGCAGATGGGCGTTTCAATGCAGGATCTGGGCCTGACCCTGTCAATGCTGCTGGCAGAAACGGATATCAACCGCTTCAGCATTGATGGACGCCAATACAAGGTGATTGCGCAAGTCGAACAGGCCTATCGAAATACGCCAGACTGGCTGAGCCATTATTACGTCAAGAATGACAAGGGGCAGTTGTTGCCTATGTCCACCCTGATCACGGTGTCAGAGCAGCAGGCCCGTCCACACCAGCTCAACCAATTCCAGCAAATGAACTCAGTCCTGATCGCCGGCTTTCCGATTGTCAGCATGGGCGACGCCATCGATACCCTGCACGCTATTGTGCAAGAGGAAATGCCGCCGGGCTTCACACACGACTACAGCAACGCCACGCGACAATTCATGCAGGAACGTGGCGCCTTATGGGGCTCTTTCGGCCTGGCATTGGCGGTTATCGGCCTGGTGCTGGCCGCCCAGTTTGAAAGCTATCGCGACGCGCTGGTGATCCTGGTGAGTGTTCCTTTATCAGTCTGCGGCGCCTTGATCGCCCTTTTCCTGGGTTGGTCGAGCCTGAATATCTATACGCAGATAGGCCTGGTCACATTGATCGGCTTGATCACCAAACACGGAATACTGATCGTCGAATTCAGCAATCAATTGCGCAGAGAGCAAGGCCTGACTGCGCGCGAAGCCGTCGAGCAGTCTTGTGCGACCCGCCTGCGCCCCATTCTGATGACCACCATCGCCACGGTACTGGGGGTCGTTCCGCTGGTTCTCTCCAGCGGCGCTGGGGCTGTGAGCCGATTTGACATCGGCCTGGTGATCGCCACGGGCATGTCCATCGGCACCTTGTTCACCCTGTTTGTACTGCCCTGTGTCTACACCTTCCTGGCAAAACCCGGAATGCTACCCGGTAAGCCCCGACGCTTATCGTATTCCGCTCACCCCGCTGCGGGAGCAGGACAAATTGAACGCCCCCCCACAATCCCGAAGTTGCCTCATTACAGGGGGTCACCCGCGCCGATAGACCTGACAAAAGTCCCGGTTGGGATCCCTGGCAAAGACGGAACAACGTATCGGTTCGTCTGCCCGGGGTATTACAACGATCGAGTGCAGGATGAACATCCCGAAAATACAGGCCCCTGATCGCAGGCAGCACCGCCTCTACCTGCAAAAAAAAGGGCCTCGCATCGCAAGGCCCTTCTCGGGAGGTTGAATCGTTTCAACTTTGCGGCCTCATCGCTTGAGACATGCCGAACATGAATAACAGCAATTCATGGTCGGGCTTGGCCGCCACACTCGTCTTGGCAATGCGTGGCAGCAGGCATTGCCCGCCACCGTCTACCGCACTCAACACTTGTGTACGAGGTTGTTCCCACACCGCCAGGGCCAGGGCTGCAACACCCAATGCCCCGACCAGAAACAAACCTCGTGCTATTTCTAGCTTCATCTGGTTAAACCCTTGATAGCGCTGCCAAACGCCGTCTCGTAAAAGTAGCTGAGTTTTTTCCAGTCGGTATCATTCCACGACGAATGGCGACGCAATTGCAGCATATCGTGGGACGCGGCCCGATAAGCGGTCAGGCGCTGGCGGCATTTTTCAAAGTCCAGCAGGGCCACTTCCACCTTCGCCGCATCGGGCTCACCGGTAACCCGCACGAAAATGTGCTTGATATACAGGCAACCGTGTTGCCAACGGCCTTTGTGCATACGAGCCAAGGTGCCGGCCAACTCCTGCAGCAGGCGCTCGTGGACCGCCTCGCCATACTGTTGGCGGCCACCGGCGGCGTACCAGTTTTCAATCTCGTCGAAACCGTCCAGGGACGCGGTGACCAACAGGGCTTTCCATTGGTGCTCCGGGTCGCGACGCGCTTCGCAAAACACCAGTTCCGGCACACGCACATCCAGCAAACGCAGGCCTTTGAGGGCATCACGTTCACGCAGCACGGTCGGACGCCCAAAGGGGTGCAGCCAGCTGCGGTAAATGTGGCCGGTCTGACGCTTGCTATAAAGCAGCCGACCGTTAGGGCTGATCACCCGTTGCACGCCACTTTCACCACCACGGCGACGGTTGGGTTCTTCCACCCACTCACCTTGCTGACGCCAGAAAAAATCAAATCGTTCTTCGGGAGCTACATGACTGCCTACTACGCACTCAACTGCCATCCTGTTACCTCTTGCGCAATACATACACTCGCCACATGGCGTAGAGCGGTATGAAGTCCAGGGATTCCTGAACACGGAAACCGGCCTGCTCGAATTCTGCCTCGACAGTAGCAGCCGGTAACACAAACCGGTTTTGGTAACCTTCTTGCTCACCTTTTTTGCGACGACGTACTTCGCTGCGCTTGCGCTTCCAGGCCTTGAAATTACCGTCTACCCACAGCGAAATAATTACGCTGTCACGGGTAACACGTTGAAACTCGCGCAGTATTGTCAGCCTGTGCTCGGGCTCACCGATGTGGTGCATCAAGCGCATGCAGAAAATACTGTCGACGGAGTTATCTGGCAAATCGATATCAAAGGCAGACGTTTGCAAAGGGCGTACCCGTTTCACCACCTCTGCCGGTTGGGCAGCGGTAGCGATCTTCAACATCGACGCCGAATTGTCAGCGCCGATAATCACACGGTTGGGTTTTTCGGCCAGTAACGGCCAGAAGCGTCCAGCGCCACACGGCAGGTCCAACACCAGCCCAGGCTCACCGGCCATGGCCAATGCGCCGCGCGCCAACTGCTCGTCGCGCTTGTGGGACAACCGGCGAGCCAGATTGTCCTGATGCTTGAGCAAATATTTTTGCGCGTGCTGATCGTCGTACTTGTCAGAAAATTCCAGCTTGATCGGGGAAGGCATCGTACGTCTCCAGTAACTGATGCCTACAACCTTAAGCAGCGAACTGTGATCAACAGGTCAACTCGTTGTGAAAATCTTGTCCTGTCCAACTGCATACATTTCAGGACTTTACAGAAACATTCAGTAGCACCGGGCCATCTTCGCCGAAAAGCAGGCAGTCTGCATCAGCAAAACGACAGACTGAAGGGTCAGGTTTTGACTGGATTGAGCTCCACGTGAAAACGGCAGCCATTGGGTTCCATCGTGCTCAGGCTTACGCTCCAGCCCTGGTTTTCGCAGATCCGTTGCACCAGTGACAGGCCGAGGCCGAGGCCCTCGCCACGCTTCTCGCTACCGCGCACGAACGGCTCGAACATCGCTTCGCGCTTCTCTTCCGGGATGCCGACACCGGAGTCCTCCACTGTGAAACCACTGGGCTCCAGAGTCAGGCGGATAAACCCGTGCTCGGTGTAATGCAGTGCGTTGCGCAGCAGGTTGCCCATCACCGCATGCAAGAAGGTGGTGTTGTAGCAGGTGTCCAGGGGGTTGCCTGGCAGGTAGACCAATGTCAGGCCTTTTTTCTCGATGGGCTCGCGCCAGATACCGAGCAGGTCTTCGGCCACCTGGGTGAGGTTACCCTGGGGCGAACTGGCAGCGTCGTCGTGTTTGGCGCGGGCGAGCATCAGGAAGGTTTGCACCAGCTCGCGCATTTCTTCACAGGCTCGGGCAATCCGTTCTACCTGGTTGCGACCGCGCTGATCGATGGCCGGGTTTTCCCGCAACAGTTCGCAGGAACTGGCCAAGACCATCAAGGGCGTGCGCAACTCATGGCTCACATCACTGGTAAACAGTTGCTCGCGTGACAACGCCTGACGCAAGCGACCCAGGGTGGCGTCGAACGCCACCGCCAGTTCGCCCACTTCATCGGCGGCGTAATCCGGCGCCAAGGGCGGCGCCAGGCCCAACAGTTGGTCACGATGGCGGACCTGGCGGGCCAGACGTACCACCGGCGCCATCACCTTGCGGGCCAGCACCCAGCCGAGAAACACCGCCAGCGCCAGGCTGAGCACGAAGCCCACCAGCACCACGGCAAACAGCACGCGCTCACGCTCTTCGAAATCGCTCTGGTCTTGCAGCAACACATAACGCCGGCCATCGACCACTTCGACCATGGCGTGGTACGACAGCGCCTCGCGAAACACCTCATGAAACCCCGGGTCCAGATGGCGCAGATCCTTGGGCAGTTCAAAATCGCCACGCCCGCCGCTGAAATAGAACAACTGATCGGGCTCCGGCCGGTGGCTCCAGTCTTCGACGCTGTCCATCAGCAACAGGCGCTGCAGGTCACCGCCCAGGCCGGCCGAGATCAACTTCTCCTCCACCAGGTGCACCGTGGCGATGATGCCGATGGCGAAGGCCCCCGCCACCAACGCACTCATCAAGGCGAAGGCGATGATGATCCGCTGGGCAAGGCTTTGCTTAAACTCCATCACGACCCTCGGCCAGGCGATAACCCACACCGTGCACCGTTTGCAGCAACGGCTTGGCGAAGGGTTTGTCGATCACTTGGCGCAGTTGATGAACGTGGCTGCGCAGGCTGTCGCTGTCCGGACAGTCGTCGCCCCACAGGGCTTCTTCGAGAATTTCCCGGCGCAGAACGTGCGGGCTTTTCTGCATCAGCACGGCGAGCAGTTTCAGGCCCACGGGGTTGAGCTTGAGCAGGCGCCCTTCGCGGGTGACTTCCAGCGTATCGAGGTCGTAGTTCAGGTCACCCACCTGCAGGGCACGACGCCCGCCGCCCTGGGCACGGCGCAGCACCGCTTCGATACGCGCAGCCAGTTCCGACAAGGCGAACGGTTTGAGCAGGTAGTCATCGGCGCCGGACTTGAAGCCCTGCAGCCGGTCGTCCAATTGGTCGCGAGCGGTGAGCATGATCACCGGCGTATCGCGACGCGCGTCTTCGCGCAGGCGCTTGCACAGGGTGTAGCCATCGATGCCGGGCAGCATGATGTCGAGCACGATCAGGTCGTAATGCTCGGTGGCCGCTAGGTGCAGGCCCGACAAACCGTCCTGCGCACAGTCCACTGTGTAGCCTTTGAGCCCCAGGTAGTCGGCCAGGTTGGCGAGGATATCGCGGTTGTCTTCAACCAATAGAATTCGCATGGGCAGTGTCTCCGTACGCGGTAACGGCCGTGTTGGCTCGCGCAGCTTAAGGCCAAGCGGGGCTCAGGGATAGAGCGCAGAGCCCCGCTGATAAAGGTTTTCAACTGTTTGCAGAGCCGAACAGGTTTTTCACTATAGCTTCACAAACTGACTACAGCCTCAGGAAGAAGATCGCCCCCATTGCTCTAAGGAACATAGACATGGGTTTTTTCAAAACCGCGCCAATGCGCTATTTGCTGTTGATCACCGGTGCCTGGTTAGTGGTTTTCCTGCTCACCCGCAGTGTGCTGCTCATCACTCACCTGGATGAAGTCGGCGGCAACCTGCTGCCGGTGTTTGGCGTGGGTGTGCTCTACGACCTGGCCTTCCTCGCCTATGCAGCTTTGCCGCTTGGCCTGTATGTGCTGCTCTGCCCACCTGCCTTGTGGCGCCGTCGTGGCCATCGCTGGTTCCTGCAAGCGGTGCTGACCGTCAGCCTGTTCGCCATGCTGTTCACTTCGGTGGCCGAATGGCTGTTCTGGGATGAGTTTGGCGTGCGCTTCAACTTTATCGCCGTCGATTACCTGGTGTACTCCGATGAGGTATTGAACAACCTGCTGGAGTCCTATCCGATCGGCAAGCTGCTGAGCCTGCTGGCAATGCTGGCTATCCTGCTGAGCGTGGCTCTGCGCAAACCCTTCAATGCCGCGATGGCAGCGCCATTGCCTGCACTGCGTGGCCGTTTGGTCAACGCCCTGGGCCTGTTGGTGCTCGCCGGCCTCAGCCTGCAACTGGTCAGCCAGGACAGCCCGCGCACCCAAGGCGGCAACGCGTACAACAACGAATTGGCCAGCAACGGCCCCTATCAGTTCTTTGCCGCGTTCCGTAACAACGAACTGGACTACACCCAGTTCTACAAAAGCCTGCCGACCGACGTCGTCGCCAAGCAATTGCGCGCCGAACTCAGTGAACCCAACGCCCGCTTTATCGACCAGGACCCGCTGGATATTCGCCGTGCCATCACCAACCCCGGCACACTGCGCAAGCCCAACATCGTACTGGTGACCATCGAGAGTTTCAGCGCCAAGTACATGGGCAGCAATGGCGATACGCGCAACCTCACGCCCAACCTGGATGCATTGCGCCAACAGAGCCTGTACTTCAATAACTTCTACGCCACCGGTACGCGCACCGACCGCGGCCTGGAAGCCATTACCCTGGCAATTCCACCGACGCCGGGGCGTTCGATCGTCAAGCGCATCGGCCGTGAAAGCGGGTTCGCCAGCCTTGGGCAACAGCTCTCGGCCATCGGTTATGACAGCGTGTTTGTCTATGGCGGGCGCGGTTACTTCGACAATATGAACGCGTTCTTCAGCGGCAACGGCTATCGGGTGGTGGACCAGAGCAGCGTGCCCGAGTCAGAAATCTCCTTCAAAAACGCCTGGGGCATGGCGGACGAAGACCTGTTCAAGCAGACCTTGAAACTGGCCGACGCCGACTACGCCAAGCAACAGCCGTTCTTGCTGCAACTGATGACCACCTCCAACCACCGTCCTTACACCTACCCGGACGGGCGTATCGACATCAAGTCCGGCAAGGGCCGCGACGGCGCGGTGAAATACACCGACTACGCCATCGGCCAGTTCCTTGAGGCCGCCCGCCAGAAACCGTGGTTCGATAATACGATCTTCGTGTTCGTCGCCGACCACACCGCCGGCAGCGCGGGCAAGGAAGACCTGCCTATCACCAACTACCAGATCCCGCTGTTTATCTACGCGCCCAAGCTGATCGACGCACGGGAGTCCACCCAACTGGCGAGCCAGATCGATCTGGCGCCGACCTTGTTGGGCCTGCTCAACCTGAGCTACGAATCGACATTCTTTGGCCGCAACCTGCTGCAAGACAACCCATTGCCTGCACGGGTGGTAGTGGGCAATTACCAGCACCTGGGTCTGTTTGATGGCAAGGACCTGGCAATCCTCAGTCCGCGCCAAGGCTTGCGTCGCCACGACCGGGCCCTGGGCGAGAGCCAGGAGCTGCGCGTCGGTAGCGATGACCCTTTGATTCAACGGGCGATCACCTACTACCAGGCCGCCAGTTATGACTACAAACAGCAACTGCTGAGCTGGAAAGCGCCCAAGGAAGAGGCTCCAGTCTTAAGCAAACGCTAATCAAAAAGCCCCGTGCAGGTGAGTACGGGGCTTTTTCACCAAGGTTCGTGATGAAATCCCCCTCCTCTTTACCGGTTTCCAAACCGCTTGATTTCTGGCTGTGCCTGGGCCTGCCTGCCAGCGCTGCAGTGGCCATGCTGTTGCTGGAGCTGACATCACTGGACATGGACCTGGCCAGGCATTTCTACAGCGCAGAGGCTGGCGGCTTTATTGGCCGCTATAGCTTCTTGCTTGAAGACATCCTGCATGACCGTGCCAAGCAACTGGTGATCCTGTTTTCGGTGCTGGCGATTCTGGGCCTGGTCGGCAGCTTCATCCTGCAGCGACTCAAGCCGTACCGCCGTGAACTGGTGTGCCTGGTGCTGTCGCTGGGAATGGCGACGGCGTTCGTGTCGCCATTGAAAACCATCACCGCCGTGCAATGCCCCTGGAGCCTCAAGGAATTCGGCGGCCAGGAAACCTACAGCGAACTGCTCAGCCCGCGCCCGCCGACCGATAAACCCGGCCGCTGCTGGCCCGGCGGGCATGCAGCCACAGGGTTTGCCTTGTTCGCCTGGTTCTTTGCCCTGCGGGATCGGCGGCCGCGGCTGGCGCGCTACGCGTTCATCTTTGCCTTCAGCCTGGGCAGCGTGTTTTCAGTCAGTCGCATGCTGCAAGGTGCGCATTTCTTTTCCCACAACGTGTGGACAGCGATCTTTTGCTGGCTGATCTGCCTGGGGCTGTATTGCTTGTTGCTGTACCGGCCTTCACGGCAAGCCGTAATGCCGGTCGGTTAAGCGAATGCAACGAAGATCAAATGTGGGAGCTGGCTTGCCTGCGAAAGCCAACGGTAACCACGATGCGAAGCGCGCCGCTCTTGATCCTGATCTGCTTTTGATCTTGATCTCAGGCGCCCCGTTAAACCACGCTGGCCGAACGCAGGCTTGAATTCGTGGGTAACCCGGCAGAATGCAGAGTTAGCCGCCGTCAGGGCGGCCCCCTAGATGGCCGTTGCCTGAATAACGGATATGAACTCGCCCTGATCCAACATTCCTGCACGCTGGCAGGCCGTCTTCGCAGGCAAGCCAGCTCCCACATTTTGACCGCGGCGCATCAGTTAGATAAGCGTGGCTGTCAGGCCGCCGTCGGGTAGATACAGCCGCTCATAAAAAAGCCCCGCCTGCATCACTGCAGGCGGGGCTTTTTATAGTGCCGGGTAAGGCTGGCTTACATCATGCCGCCCATGCCACCCATGCCGCCCATGTCTGGCATACCGCCGCCAGCCGAGCCTTCTTTCTTCGGTGCTTCAGCGATCGCCGCTTCAGTGGTCAGGATCAGACCGCCGATGGAGGATGCTGCTTGCAGCGCGGAACGGGTCACCTTGGTAGGGTCCAGGATGCCCATTTCGATCATGTCGCCGTACACGCCAGTCGCAGCGTTGTAACCGTAGTTACCTTTGCCGTTCTTGACTTCGTTGACCACAACGCTTGGCTCGTCGCCGGAGTTGGCAGCGATCTGGCGCAGCGGTGCTTCAACGGCACGACGCAGCACAGCGATACCGACGTTCTGGTCAGCGTTGTCGCCGGTCAGGTTGGTCAGGGCTTCCAGAGCACGGATCAGCGCAACGCCACCGCCAGGTACAACGCCTTCTTCAACGGCAGCACGGGTTGCGTGCAGGGCGTCTTCAACGCGGGCCTTCTTCTCTTTCATCTCGACTTCGGAACCAGCGCCAACCTTGATCACTGCAACGCCGCCAGACAGCTTGGCCAGACGCTCTTGCAGTTTTTCACGGTCGTAGTCCGAGGAAGTCTCGGCAACCTGGGCACGGATCTGGGCGATACGCGATTCGATGTCGCCTTCAACGCCAGCACCGTCAACGATGATGGTGTTTTCCTTGGAAATGGTCACACGCTTGGCACTACCCAGGTTTTCCAGGGTGGCGCTTTCCAGGCTCAGGCCGATCTCTTCGGAGATAACGGTACCGCCGGTCAATACGGCGATGTCCTGCAGCATGGCCTTGCGACGGTCGCCGAAGCCTGGAGCCTTGACAGCTGCAACCTTGACGATGCCACGCATGTTGTTCACAACCAGGGTCGCCAGGGCTTCGCCTTCAACGTCTTCGGAAACGATCAGCAGTGGGCGGCCGGCTTTGGCGACGGCTTCCAGTACTGGCAGCATTTCGCGGATGTTGGAGATTTTTTTGTCGACCAGCAGGATCAGCGGGCTGTCCAGCTCGGCAACCATGGTGTCCGGCTTGTTGACGAAGTACGGGGACAGGTAGCCACGGTCGAACTGCATGCCTTCTACAACCGACAGTTCGTTTTCCAGGCCCGAGCCTTCTTCAACGGTGATCACGCCTTCTTTACCGACTTTTTCCATGGCTTCGGCAATGATGTCGCCGATGGAGCTGTCGGAGTTGGCGGAGATGGTGCCTACCTGAGCGATAGCCTTGGTGTCAGCGCATGGCTTGGACAGGTTTTTCAGCTCGGCAACGATGGCGATGGTCGCCTTGTCGATGCCACGCTTGAGGTCCATAGGGTTCATGCCGGCAGCGACGGCCTTGTAGCCCTCGTTGACGATAGCCTGAGCCAGTACGGTAGCGGTGGTGGTACCGTCACCTGCGTCATCGTTGGCACGGGAGGCAACGTCTTTGACCAGCTGCGCGCCCATGTTTTCGAAACGGTCTTCCAGTTCGATTTCTTTGGCTACAGAAACGCCGTCCTTGGTGATGGTCGGAGCGCCGAAGCTCTTCTCGATGATCACGTTACGGCCTTTCGGGCCCAGGGTCGCTTTTACTGCGTCAGCCAGGATGTTGACACCGGTGAGCATTTTCTTGCGGGCGGAATCGCCGAATTTAACTTCTTTAGCAGCCATGATCGATATTCCTTAAATACTTTAGTAGTAACGGGAAAATGAGCGGGGAAATCAGTCTTCCAGAACGGCAAGAATCTCGTTCTCGCTCATTACCAGCAGGTCTTCGCCGTCGACTTTCACAGTGTTGCTGCCGGAGTAAGGGCCGAAAACAACCTTGTCACCCACTTTCACGGCCAGCGCACGTATTTCACCGTTTTCCAGAGCCTTGCCCGGACCCGCAGCCAGAATCACACCGTGGTTGGCTTTTTCAGCAGCCGAACCTGGCAGGACGATGCCGCCAGCGGTTTTCTTTTCTTCTTCACTGCGACGGATGACGACGCGGTCATGCAGAGGACGAAGCTTCATTGTCGATCTCTCCTAAGTGTATTTTTCATCGGCCGGTATCAATTCCGGCGGGTTAAATTCCGGCGGTGCCGGTCGCGGCTCGCGGGGCGAGACGCGGAAGTCTGTCTAGTGTCACCACCAGAAACCTTGCGGTGACCGTTACATAAGGGCGCCCAGGCTTATTACAAGGGGCCGGGGATGAAATTTTTTGTGTCGGTTCAAGGATAAATGCAACACGGCACCCGAAGGTGCCGTGCCAGTGAAGCGGTTACTTAGGGTCGCGGTGTTCGAATTCGCCTTCGATCACATCACCTTCACGCCCCAGGGGTTGGCGCGGAGCCGGGCCGCCACGGGGTTGCAGGTCGTCGGCGAACGCACGCTGGCGAATCGCGGCCTCTTCGGCACGCTGGCGCATCTTGCCAGCCAGCAGCTTGCGGGTGAACGGCAGCAACAGCACCAGGCCGAGCACATCGCTGATAAAGCCCGGCAGGATCAGCAGGCCACCGGCCAGGGCCATCATCAGGCCCTCAAGCATGGTCTGGGCCGGCAGTTCGCCGCGGTTCAGGCTTTCACGGGCACGCAGCGCGGTTGCCAGGCCGGCGACACGCAGCACCAGCACACCGAGCATGGAGCCGGCGATGATCAGCAACAGCGCCGGGAAAAACCCGATCGCACCGCTGACTTTAACGAATACGAACAGCTCCAGCACCGGGAACAGCAGAAAGAGCAATAAAAAAGGGCGCATCAAATGGTTCCTCAACGCAAGAATGCCTTGCCAGTTCACCTTAGATGACGTCGCCGTTGTGTGAATTCAAGCAGTAGCCGCGGTTTTTTTCGGCCAGGCTTCAGCGTGCGCCAATGAAACCAGGGCTTCACGTACTTGTGTCGGCGTGTTGCAGGGCTCGGCAAACCCTAGCCAATGCAACGATTGTCCAATGCGCAGGTGCATGCCTTCGCTATCGATACCGGCCAACTGCGCAGGCTCGGTGGTCGGCAAGCCGCCAAGCTCGACGTAATGGGCGATGGCCTTGGCGTGATCGCTGTTCATGTGCTCGATCATGCTGCGCTCGGCCTTGCCCGCAAATGGATTGGCCAAGGTCAACTGGTCGACCCAATGGATCGCGCCAAACCCACCGATATAACGGTGGCGCACCGGCTTGAGCACCCAGAAATCGAAATCGTGGGCCTTGTGGTAGTTGGCCGAATCGGGGAAGTAGCGGTAGTAGCGCTCTGCAGCCGCTTCGATGGCGGCAGGGTCTTCCAGCTTCTCGGCTTCGGCCAGGTAGGTCAGGCGCCCGACGGCTTGCACATCATCGGCCTCGCGCTCACCCACCAGCAGCGAACACTTGGGATCTTTTTGCAGGTTATGGGTGTGCTGGGCAATGCGGCTGATCAGGATCAGCGGGCGGCCCTGCTCGTCCAGGCAGTAGGGCACCACCGAGCCGAAGGGAAAGCCGGGCATGGCTTTGGACTGTGTGGCGAGCGCCCCACGGTATTCCTTGAGCAACAGCTCTCGGGCGTTCTTGGCAACCTGCGTGCTCAATAGATGACTCCTCGGGTGTTCCGCGGCCCATGGCATATGGGAATGGATCTCAACACAAGGTAATCAATATCTGCGCAGGTTGCCAGAGTGGCCGACGCCGGTTTACCAGGCCACGCCGAAGCCTGCGGTGTAGCGGGTCTTGCTCAAGCTGCTGTCGGAGTCGCCGCTGATGACGTCACGCTCGGCCTTGAGGTTGAGGGACGCCCATTCGGTGACTTTGTAGCGCAGGCCCATCTCGGCATCCAGGGAGTAATCGGCCGGACCGTCCAGAGGCTTGCCCAATTCGCCGTTGGTGAAGAACTCCACGGTCTTGCCCACCAGGTAGCGGTTGTAGTTCCACTTCATGGCCAGGGAATAGAAGTTGTCCTTGCCGCCGTCGGCATATTCGTAATCGGTGCGGTTGACCAGCGATCCGAGGGAGAACGCACCCAACTCATCATCCCAGAACTGGTAGCCCGGGCCGGTACCCACGGTGCGCTGGCGCGCCAGGTCTTCGACCTTGTCGCGCTTGTAGGTCAGTCGCCCCTGCCAGAACCAGTGTTCGGTGATAAAGCGGTCCAGGTCGTATTCCAGGGCCCAGTTGTCGGTGGTGGTGACGTCGTCCTGGAACTCGCGGTTGTATTCGCCCTTGCCCGTATGGCGCCACTGGCCGTGACGGGCCGAGGTCTTGAAGTCGATGTCGTAGTCGTTGGTGTCTTTGTCCGCGCGCTTGTAGTCCAGCGCCAGGTCGACGTTACCCTTCCACACCAGGTCTTCGATCACGGGCTTGGGCTTCATGATCTGTTGGATACTTGCCAGTTCCACCGTCTTGGGCGCCTCGCCATTGGCCAGCACCACCTTGCCATCATCCGATGCCTGCAAGGACTTGGCCTTTTCACCGCTGTAGGCGTCCTGCTTGACCAGCAGTTCCTGATCACTTTCCAGGGTTTTGACCTGTTTCCAGTCCACCGCAATGGAGCCCGCGTAGTCGGTTTGGATCAGCAACTTGCCACCGTCGAAGACTTTGATCTTGCCGGTGAGCCGATCACCGTTTTTCAACCAGACGGTATCGGCGAGCAAGGGCGTGGAAGCACTGAAAACAGCAAGGCACAACAGGGTTCTGGACAACATAAGCAAGTACGGGACTCGGGGTTGGCGAAAATAAGGGGCGTTATAGTGTTACATGGCTAGAACTGACTCAAGGATTTATATTGAGTTCAATACTCATCGTCATGTTTACAGACGTTTCTGACAAAACAACGACGATCTCAACGGATATACCCACAGTGATCCTACCTGCCGATACGCCACAAAGCCCCGCCGAGATGCGCCGCACCGCCCTCTACCTGACGTTGTCGCAGGTGCCCGAAGGCTGCGTGGTGAGTTACGGCGAGCTGGCCCACCTGGCCGGTTTGGGGCGGGCTGCCCGCTGGGTCGGGCGTACCCTGAGCCAGTTGCCGCAAGACACGCGGTTGCCCTGGCATCGGGTGCTGGCTGCCGGTGGTCGGATAAGTCTGCCGGTGGGCAGCGCCTCGGGTGACGAACAACGTGCGCGTTTACGTAGCGAAGGCGTCACCATCCTGAACAATCGTGTTGATATTCAGCGTCATGGCTGGCGCCCGGTAGAGCACAGCGGTTAGAGTGCGCGCTTTGTTTCCGCAAATCTGAGGCAGACTCCAGCCCATGCCCCGTAAAACCTGGCGCGCCGCGCTCGCCGCCTATGCCAGCCCTTCGACGTTAGTGCTGTTGCTGCTCGGTTTCGCCGCCGGCATGCCTTACATGTTGGTGTTTTCGACGCTTTCGGTGTGGCTGCGTGAAGCCGGTGTGGCCCGCGAGACCATTGGTTATGCGAGCCTGATCGGCCTGGCCTACGCCTTCAAATGGGTCTGGTCGCCGCTGCTCGATCAATGGCGCCTGCCGTTGCTTGGCAAATTGGGGCGTCGTCGCTCCTGGCTGGTGCTGGCCCAATCGCTGGTGATCCTCGGATTGATCGGCATGGGTTTTTGTGACCCGCAAAAACACCTGTCCTGGTTGATCGCCATTGCGGTGATCGTCGCCTTCGCGTCGGCCACGCAAGACATCGCGGTGGATGCCTACCGCCTGGAAATCGCCGACGACAGCCGTCAGGCCGCCCTGGCGGCAAGCTACATGTCCGGTTATCGCATCGCCGCCCTGCTGGCCACGGCCGGTGCGCTGTTCTTTGCCGAAGGCTTTGGCTCCACCGGCTTCAACTATAAACACTCGGCCTGGACCGGCACCTATGTGCTGTTCGGCGTGTTGATGGTGCCGGCGTTGCTCACCACCTTCCTCATGCGTGAACCTGATGTGCCACTGCGCACCCAGTTGCAGGCCGGGCGCTACAGTTTCGCGCACCAGTTGGTGTCAGTGTTTGTGCTGATCGTGCTGTTGGTCTCGGTGCCGGCGATGTTCACTCAGCTGTACAACACCGACTTTGCCAGCGTGCTGTTCCAGGGCGTAAGCCTGTGGGAACTGCTGATGGAAGACCGCGCGTTCCTGCGCGCCATCCTCTATATCACCCTCACTACCCTGTGCCTTTCAGCCATGGGCCGCCGGGGCCTGGCGCCCGTGCTCACGCCGGTCAACGACTTTATCCTGCGCTACCGTTGGCAGGCGCTGCTGCTGCTCGGTCTGATTGCCACCTATCGCATGTCCGACACGGTGATGGGCGTCATGGCCAACGTGTTCTATATCGACCAGGGATTCACCAAGGACCAGATCGCCGGGGTGAGCAAGATCTTCGGCCTGATCATGACCCTGCTCGGCGCCGGCATGGGCGGCCTGTTGATCGTGCGGTTCGGGATATTGCCGATCCTGTTCATCGGCGGCGTGGCCTCGGCCGGCACCAACCTGCTGTTCGTGATGCTCGCCGACATGGGCCCCGACCTGCAGATGTTGATCGTCACCATCTCCTTGGACAACTTCAGTTCGGGCATGGCCACCTCGGCGTTCGTGGCTTACCTGTCGAGCCTCACCAACCTCAAGTTCTCCGCCACCCAATATGCGCTGCTCAGTTCGATCATGCTGTTGCTGCCACGTTTGATCGGCGGCTATTCAGGGGTGATGGTGGAGAAGTTCGGGTATCACAACTTCTTTATGATCACCTGCCTGCTGGGCGTGCCGACGCTGCTCCTGATTGCGCTGCACTGGTTCCAGGAGAACCGCCGCGCCCGGTTGAATCCCCCGCAGGAAGACTGATACATGTGGGAGCGGGCTTGCTCGCGAATGCGGTGGGTCAGTCCAAGACTCGGAGGCTGACACGCCGCATTCGCGAGCAAGCCCGCTCCCACAGACCCCTCTGCATTCTGATACCTGTACTCCAGCACTCTGCGCCCGTACAATCCCAAGTCATTTCAAGTCCAAGCAACCGACAACGGCCTACCATGCGTACCAGTCAATATTTGCTCGCCACACAGAAAGAAACGCCTTCCGACGCGGTTGTAATCAGCCATCAGTTGATGCTGCGCGCCGGCATGATCCGCAAACTGGCCTCGGGCCTGTACACCTGGTTGCCCATGGGCTTGAAGGTGATGCGCAAGGTCGAAGCCATCGTTCGTGAAGAAATGAACGCTGCCGGCTCTCTGGAAGTGTTGATGCCGAGCACCCAACCGGCTGAGTTGTGGCAGGAATCCGGGCGCTGGGAAGAGTACGGCCCTGAGTTGCTGCGCTTTAAAGACCGTCATGGCCGCGATTTCTGCGCCGGCCCGACCCATGAAGAAGTCATCACCGACCTGATGCGCAACGAACTGAGCAGCTATAAGCAGTTGCCGCTCAACCTGTATCAGATCCAGACCAAGTTCCGTGATGAAATCCGCCCGCGCTTCGGCTTGATGCGTGGCCGCGAGTTCATCATGAAGGACGCCTATTCGTTCCACGCCGACCAGGCTTCCCTGCAAGCGACCTACGATCGCATGCACCAGGCCTACTGCAACGTGTTCACGCGCCTGGGCCTGAAGTTCCGCCCGGTTGAAGCGGACAACGGCTCCATCGGCGGTGCCGGCTCCCACGAATTCCACGTGCTGGCCGAGTCCGGCGAAGACGATATCGTGTTCAGCAACGGTTCCGACTACGCGGCGAACATCGAGAAGGCCGAAGCCATACCACGTGAAACCTCGCGCCCTGCTCCCACCGAGGAGCTGCGCCTGGTCGACACGCCAGACACCAAGACCATCGCGGCCCTGGTGGAGAAATTCAATCTGCCGATTGAAAAGACCATCAAGACCCTGATCGTGCGCGCCGAAGAAGAAGGCAAGCTGATCGCCCTGGTGATCCGTGGCGACCACGAGCTCAACGAAATCAAGGCCGCCAACCAGCCTGGCGTGGCCAGCCCGCTGGTCATGGCCACCGATGCCGAGCTGCGCGACGCCATTGGCGCCGGTGCTGGCTCCCTGGGCCCGCTGAACCTGCCACTGCCGATCATCATCGACCGTTCGGTCGAGCTGATGAGCGACTTCGGTATCGGCGCGAACATCGACGACAAGCACTACTTCGGCGTGAACTGGGAGCGTGACCTGCCGGTTCCGACCGTGGCCGACCTGCGCAACGTCGTGGCCGGCGACCCAAGCCCGGATGGCAAGGGCACCCTGGAGATCAAGCGCGGCATCGAAGTCGGGCACATCTTCCAGCTGGGCAACAAGTACAGCAAGGCGATGAAATGCGAAGTGCTGGGCGAGAACGGCAAGCCGATCACCCTGGACATGGGCTGCTACGGCATCGGCGTATCCCGAGTAGTTGCCGCTGCCATCGAGCAGAACAACGACGAGAAAGGCATCATCTGGAGTGACGCGCTGGCGCCGTTCCAGGTAGCCCTGGTGCCACTGCGCTATGAAACCGAGCAAGTACGCGAAGCCACCGACAAACTGTACGCGGAACTCACCGCGGCCGGGTTTGAAGTGCTGCTCGATGATCGGGACAAGAAAACCAGCCCGGGCATCAAGTTCGCCGACATGGAACTGATTGGCATCCCGCACCGGATCGTGGTCAGTGACCGCGGCCTGGCTGATGGCAATCTGGAATACAAGAGCCGGACCGAAGCCGAAGCCCAACCGTTGCCGGTGGCTGACGTGCTGTCTTTCCTCCAGGCGCGTATTCGTCGCTGAAAACCAGATCAAGAGAAGTCATGTTCAAGCGAAACACCAGAGCCCTGGGGGGCGCCGCCTTGTGCTGCGCCCTGCTGGTCAGCGGCTGCGCCAATCAGATGTCGCAACGCAGCGAGCACGAGGAGCGGGTCGAGCGTAAGTTGCTCGACCACAGCCTGCAGATCGATGTAGGCGAACCTAAAGTGCTGGAGCTGCCGCAACGCCGGGTTCGCATTCATGAGCAGAAGACCTTCGAGGTCACCGAATTCGAAGTCACCCGTCGTTACGACCGCTACACGCCCTACCAGCCCTGGCGCAAACTCTATGAGATGCCCTTGGGTGCCGTGGCGTTGGTGGCGGGCGTGGGTGCCAACGTGGTGAATATCTTCGCCCTCGGCAACCTGCCCACGAGTGTGACCCATGACTGGTTGAGCTATGGCGTGGACGGCATCAACCCGTTCATGAACGTGCAATCCCACGGCCGTGCGCAACAGAACCTGGCGGCTATCGATGAAGTCCAGCGTGACAAGCGCCTGGAGTATTCGAGCCTGCCCTGGAGCGAGCGCCCGGTACAAGTCACTGCCGGCAAGCAGACCCATGAGCTGACCACCGACCGCAACGGCATACTGCGCCTGAACCTGTTGGACAGCCCCTTTGCCGAGCAGGACCTGAACCGCGTCACCACACTGAAAATCAGTGTGGAGGATGGCCAGGACGACGTGCATACCGACTCGACCCTGGCGGTCAGCAACACGCTACGCAGCAAGTTGCTCGAAGCTCATGCCCTGATCTACGACGACCTGGAAGATGACGAGGTGAACCAGTGGGTGCACCGCGTCAAGCGCCTGTCGGAGTTGGGCTTGGAAGAAGAAGCCAGCGAGCTGGAACAAAGCCTGATCGAACTGACGCGCAATGATCCGGAGTTGCAGCAGGAGTTTGTGCAGGCGCTGACCAAGGATGGGGGGCGACTCGTCGCAGATCCTGGCGCTCGCTGACCCCCAGGCTTTTTTGTAGGAGCGAGCTTGCTCGCGAAAAACGCACAGGCACCGCGTTTATTCAGCAAACACGCGTTATCGTTGGCGTTCTTCGCGAGCAAGCTCGCTCCTACAGGGGGCACCCGGTTTTTACCAGCAGAACTCGAGCTGTTCGTTGCCGCCGCTCAGGTCCAGCAACCGTACGCCTATCCCCAGCAACCGCACCGGCTTACCCCCGCGATTGAACGCCTGGGTCATCAACTGCTCATAACTCTCCAGATCCCGCCCTGCCCCGGCCTGCTCCAGCGTCGTCTGGGTAAAGTCATGAAACTTCACTTTCACGAACGGCTTGCCCGCCCGGTAGCTGCTGTCGATACGCGCCATGCGCCCGGCCAAGGTCTCCATCAGTTCCGGCAGTTTCGCCAGGCAGCTTGAAAGATCGGGCAGGTCCACGTCGAAGGTATTTTCTACACTGATGGATTGCCGCCGGCTGTCGTTCTGCACCATGCGATCATCAATCCCACGGGCCAGGCTCCAGAGGCGCTCGCCAAAACTGCCGAATTCGCGCACCAGCGCCAGCTTGTTCCAATCGCGCAATTGCAGGCAGTCTTCGATGCCCAGGCGCGCCAGCTTGTCGGCGGTGACCTTGCCCACGCCATGCAGCTTGCTGACACGCAACTGCGAGACAAAGTCTTCAACCTGGTCCGGCGTGATCACAAACAGGCCGTTGGGCTTTTTCCAGTCGCTGGCGATCTTGGCCAAAAACTTGTTGGGCGCAACGCCCGCAGACACAGTGATATGCAACTGGTTGGAGACCCGGCGCCGAATGTCCTGAGCAATACGCGTGGCGCTGCCGCCAAAATGCGGGCTGTCAGACACGTCGAGGTAAGCCTCATCCAGCGACAACGGCTCGATCAAGTCGGTGTAGTCGCGGAAAATCAGCTGGATTTCTTTCGATGCTTCTTTATAGGCATCCATGCGCGGCTTAACGATGGTCAAGTCCGGGCACAGCTTGAGGGCGTGACGTGACGACATCGCCGAACGCACCCCATACGCCCGCGCCTCATAATTGCAGGTGGCGATCACGCCGCGTCGATCTGCCGAGCCACCGACAGCCAAGGGCTTTTGCGCCAGGCTCGGGTCGTCGCGCATCTCGATGGCGGCGTAGAAGCAATCACAGTCGACGTGGATGATTTTGCGCTGCGTCATATAAACGGGGTGTTAACCAACGGGTGGCCAGTATCGCACTCACCCCTGTATATAGCACCAGTAGTTTGAATCTTCTGTCTGAGCGGTAGGAAATTTCGTAGATGAATATATTTTCTCAATCGAATCCAGCATCCCAATAGAGCTGAAAGCCTTGCCCTGCCTGGCTTCGAGGCCTCAAGAAGCCCCTCATCAAGCGCTAACCGATTGAAGCAAAAGCGCTTTTCTTCGATTCACAGGTTGACACACTCGCGTTCCTCTGTAGAATGCCGACACACAGACGCGGGATGGAGCAGTCTGGTAGCTCGTCGGGCTCATAACCCGAAGGTCGTCGGTTCAAATCCGGCTCCCGCAACCAAACATCAAAAAAGGCTACTCGAAAGAGTGGCCTTTTTTGTGCGTGTCCGTTTTGCGCCTGTACACCTGCACAATGCGGCCAACACCTTGATTTCAGAATAATTAGCGCTTATTTCAGCGATCGGCTCATTAACGGTTGACACCCCGGCATTGGGCTGTAGAATGCCGCCCACAGACGCGGGATGGAGCAGTCTGGTAGCTCGTCGGGCTCATAACCCGAAGGTCGTCGGTTCAAATCCGGCTCCCGCAACCAAACATCAAAAAAGGCTACTCGAAAGAGTGGCCTTTTTTGTATCTGGCAAAAAAGTTCTTCTGAAACAATGGCATGGCATCTTTCATGAAACCGTAGACGGTTTGCAGAGTCCATCTCATTGCACACTATGCTCAATGCTCAAGCGCTACCCCTCTACGACCAATGGCCGCAGTCGCCGCCCCGGGCGATCCGCGTTAATATTTGTAATTATTTTGTCCATAGGGATTGGTAACTTGGCTGGATACCTCCATCCTGTCGCGCACAATCCACGAGGTGATTGATGCGCGCCAACTCGTCTGAACCACAAGACACCGTCACAGCAGAACAACCGATCACTCCCACCCGTTTGCGGTGGCTGGACCTGTTGAGCAAGTACCGCCAGCCCATCGGCCTGGCCGTGACGCTCCTGCTGTTTGCAATCGCCCTGATCGCCTGCCGACACCTGCTGCTGGAGCTGGACCTCTACGCACTCCATGATTCGATTCTGGAAGTGCCCAAGCCAGCCTTGCTCGGTGCGTTTGCCGCGGCGGTCGCAGGCTTCATTATCCTGCTCGGTTATGAATTTTCCGGCGCACGCTATGCCGGGGTGAAATTACCCGCCAAGACCCTGGCCCTGGGTGGTTTCACCGCCTTTGCTATCGGCAACGCCATTGGTTTGTCGATGCTCTCGGGCGGTTCGGTGCGTTACCGTTTATATGCACGCCATGGCATCGGTGCCTCGGAAGTGGCGCACATGACCGTATTCGCCAGCCTGGCCCTGGGCTGTGCGCTGCCGCCGCTGGCCGCGCTGGCCACGTTGAGCAACTTGCCAGCCGCCTCCACTTACCTGCATTTATCGCAAAGCCTGCTCGGCGGCATTGCCGGCGCCGTGCTGCTATTGTCGGCCCTGCTGTGCATCGGCATCTATCGCCGCCGCCTGCCGGAGCAACCCTACCCCGACAACCTGCTGGTCAAGGCCGGGCGCCGTACCCTGCGTCTGCCTGGCCGACGCCTGACTTTCCTGCAACTGATCATCACCGCACTGGACGTCGCCGCAGCCGCCACCGTGCTGTATCTGCTGTTGCCGGAAGCTCCGCCCTTCGGCCCGTTCCTGTTGGTGTACCTGCTGGCCCTGGCCGCTGGTGTACTCAGCCATGTGCCGGGCGGCGTGGGCGTATTCGAAGCGATCCTGCTGGCGGCCTTCGCCGACAAACTCGGTGCCGCGCCCCTGGCTGCTGCCTTGCTGCTGTACCGCATGATCTACGTGGTGCTGCCACTGTTGGTCGCCTGTGTATTCCTGCTGGTCAACGAGGCCCAGCGCCTGTTCCAGACCCAGCAAAGCCTGCGGGTAGCGTCGGGGCTGGCAGCGCCAGTATTGGCCGTCCTGGTTTTTTTGTCCGGCGTGGTCCTGCTGTTTTCCGGCGCCACGCCAGAGATCGACTCACGCCTGGAAAACATCGGCTTCCTGATTCCCCATCGTCTGATTGACGCGTCGCACTTCGGTGCCAGCCTGATCGGCGTGTTGTGCCTGTTGCTCGCCCAGGGCTTGCGCCGGCGGTTGTCGGCCGCCTGGATGCTGACCATGGTGTTGCTGCTGGTCGGCGCCCTGCTCTCGCTGCTTAAAGGCTTCGACTGGGAAGAAGCCAGCCTGATGACCATGACCGCAGTGCTGCTGGCCATCTTCCGCCGCTCGTTCTACCGCGCCAGTCGCCTGACCGAGTTACCGTTTTCGCCGCTGTACCTGGTGGCCAGTGTCTGTGTGCTCGGCGCTTCGATCTGGCTGCTGCTGTTTGCCTATCAGGACGTGCCCTACAGCCATCAACTCTGGTGGCAGTTCACCCTCGACGCCAACGCCCCGCGTGGTTTGCGTTCGCTGCTCGGCGCTGCCGTGTTGCTGGTGATCGTGTCGCTGACCTGGCTGCTGCGCACGGCACGCCCGGTCATCCACCTGCCGACCCCGGAAGAACTGGAGCGCGCCAGCAAGATCCTGATGGCCTCGTCCCAACCCGACGGCGGCCTGGCGCTCACCGGCGACAAGGCGCTGCTGTTTCACCCCAACGATGAAGCCTTCCTGATGTATGCCCGTCGCGGGCGTAGCCTGGTGGCTTTGTACGACCCGATCGGCCCGACCCAACCGCGCGCCGAGATGATCTGGCAGTTCCGCGACCTGTGCGACATCCACCACGCCCGCCCAGTGTTCTACCAGGTACGCGCCGAGAACCTGCCGTACTACATGGACATCGGCCTTACCGCGATCAAGCTGGGTGAAGAAGCCCGCGTCGACCTCAAACGCTTTGACCTGGAAGCCAAGGGCAAAGAAATGAAGGATTTGCGCTACACCTGGAACCGTGGCACCCGGGACGGCCTGTCCCTGGAAATCTGCGACCCGGGCAAGGCGCCGATGGATGAATTAAAAGTCATCTCCGATGCCTGGCTTACCGGTAAGAATGTGCGGGAAAAGGGCTTCTCCCTGGGCCGTTTCAGCGATGACTACCTCAAGCACTTTCGTATCGCGATCATTCGCTTCGAAGGGCGCCCGGTGGCCTTCGCCAATTTGCTCGAAACCTACAATCATGACCTTGCCAGCCTCGACCTGATGCGTGCCCACCCGGACGCGCCCAAGCTGACCATGGAATTCATGATGGTGGGCCTGATTCAACATTATAAGAGCCACGACTACGCGCGCTTCAGCCTCGGCATGGTGCCGTTGTCGGGCTTGCAACCGCGCCGTGGCGCGCCGCTGACCCAGCGCCTGGGCTCGATGGTGTTCCGCCGTGGCGAGCAACTGTATAACTTCCAAGGTTTGCGCCGCTTCAAAGACAAGTTCCAGCCCGACTGGGAACCCCGTTACATGGCCGTGCCCGCAGGACTGGATCCGCTGGTGGCATTGGCCGATACCGCCGCCCTGATCGCGGGCGGCTTGACTGGATTGGTGAAACGCTGATGATTCGACGCTCCTGGCGGTATGTATTGGCCTTAGTGGTGCTGCTCGCGCTGATCGCGGCGGGTGGCTTCTGGTACTGGAACCGCCCTGCCCCGCAGCCGACCCTGGAGCACTTGCCCCAGGCCGACGGTTCGGTAATGACCCGCGTAACCCCGGCCAGCAACGCAAAAGCCCGCGTGGCCGTGGCAGTGATGGCCGACGAAACCCTGACCGACAGCCAACTGATTGCCCTGAGCCAAGGCGGTTCAGCGCAACTGGTTCAGGTGGTGCTGCCAAAAGATGACTGCGCGCTGCAGGAAAAAGCCCTGCAAGGCGCCCTGGCCCAGCTGAAAGGCCCGGCAACCCTGGTCAGCGGCATCGGCCCTGGCGCCGCACTCGCCTGGCGCTGGCTGGCCACCCAGAACGACGACAAGGCCAACGCCATCTCCGTGGGCTTCGCCCTGAAACAGGAAGGCTGCAACGACCCGCTGCCGAAAACCGCCGCCCATGGCAGCTGGCTGGTGGCGTGGAACGATAACCCCGACGATGAAAGCGCCAGTTTCGTACGCGACACACCGCGCGCCACCACCAGCATCAGCGACTACGACATTCATTACCCACAGGTGCTGAACAACGAACTGCGCAAGCAACTAGTCGGTTCGGACAACGGCGGCCTGGCGATTCCGGTGGTGGAAGTACCCGCCGGCCAAGCCAAGGACACCGTGACCCTGTTCCTCTCCGGTGACGGCGGCTGGCGCGACCTGGACCGCGACGTGGCGGGCGAGATGGCGAAGATCGGCTACCCGGTGGTGGGCATCGACACCCTGCGCTACTACTGGCAGCACAAGACGCCGGAGCAAAGCGCCAAGGACCTCACCGAGCTGATGCAACACTACCGGCAAAAGTGGGGCACCAAGCGCTTCGTGCTGACCGGTTACTCGTTCGGCGCCGACGTATTGCCAGCGATCTACAACCGTATGCCAGAGAACGAACAGCAACGGGTAGACGCGATCATCCTGCTGGCCTTCGCCCGCACCGGCAGCTTTGAAATCGAAGTGGAAGGCTGGCTGGGCAACGCCGGCAAAGAAGCCGCCACCGGCCCGGAAATGGCCAAGCTGCCGCCTGAGAAAGTCGTGTGCATCTACGGCGCCGAAGAAGTCGACGAGAGTGGCTGCACCGACAAGACCGCCGTGGGCGAAGCCATGAAGCTGCCGGGCGGGCATCACTTCGATGAAAACTACCCGGCGCTGGCCAAGCGGTTGGTGGATGTTATCGTCAAGCATCAGGCCAAAGCCGAGTAATCCCAGGCTGTACACAAGACCCAATGTGGGAGGGGGCTTGCCCCCGATGGCGGTGGATCAGTCACAACATCATTGACTGACACTCTGCTATCGGGGGCAAGCCCCCTCCCACATTTGAATTGCATTGTGAGCTGTATCTAACGCGGTTCGATGTGCGCAATCATCAACTGCACCGTCTCATTGCCACGAAATTCATTCACATCCAGCTTGTAGGCCAATTCCACCCAACGCACGGTCGGGTTTGGCCACACTTCGCGGTCTACCCCAAAGGCGATGCCATCGAGCTTCACAGACCCGCATTCGCTCTTGAGCACTACTTTCAGATGCCGCTCGCCCACCACCCGCTGCTCCACCAACTGGAACACGCCATGGAACAACGGCTCGGGAAAGTGCTGCCCCCACGGGCCGGCATGGCGCAGGGCGCGGGCCAGTTCCAGGTGAAACTCTTCCACCGCCAGGGTGCCGTCTGAAAGCAGGCGGCCGGTGAGGTCTTCTTCGCGTAGTTGCCGACGCACTTCGGCATCAAAGGCTTGCGCAAACAATGGGAAGTTGGCCTTGGGCAAGGTCAGCCCCGCCGCCATGGCGTGGCCGCCGTACTTGGCGATCAGGTTGGGATGCTGGCTGGCGACGACCGCCAACGCATCGCGGATATGAAAGCCTTGCACCGAGCGTCCAGAGCCCTTGAGCAAGCCATCGCCGGCATCGGCGAAGGCAATGGTAGGGCGGAAATAACGCTCCTTCATACGCGACGCGAGAATCCCGATCACCCCTTGGTGCCACTCCGGGTCGAACAGGCACAAGCCGTACGGCATCGACTCTATCGGCAAGTCCTTGAGCTGGGCCAGGGCCTCGCGCTGCATGCCTTGTTCGATGGATTTACGGTCCTGGTTCATGCCGTCCAGTTGCGCGGCCATTTCCCGTGCAGCGGCGAAGTCGGTGGTGAGCAGGCATTCGATGCCCAGGCTCATATCATCCAGGCGTCCGGCAGCATTGAGGCGCGGGCCGAGGATAAAACCCAGGTCGGTGGAGGTGATACGCGCATGATCACGCTTGGCCACTTCCAGGATCGCCTTGATCCCCGGCCGCGCCCGACCGGCCCGAATACGCTCCAGCCCCTGATGCACGAGGATGCGGTTGTTGGCGTCCAGCGGCACCACGTCAGCGACGCTGCCCAGGGCCACGAGGTCGAGCAGTTCACCGATGTTCGGCTGGGGCTTGCTGTCATACCAACCCAGGCTGCGCAACCGTGCACGCAGGGCCATCAACACGTAGAAGATCACGCCGACCCCGGCCAGGGCCTTGCTGGGAAACGTGCAGCCCGGCTGGTTCGGATTGACGATGGCGTCGGCGGCCGGCAGTTCATCGCCGGGCAAGTGGTGGTCGGTCACCAGCACCTGCAACCCCGCCGCTTTCGCCGCCGCCACGCCTTCGACGCTGGAGATACCGTTGTCCACGGTGATCAGCAACTGCGGCTCGCGCTGCAGCGCCACCGCGACGATTTCCGGGGTCAGCCCGTAGCCGTATTCGAAGCGGTTGGGCACTAGGTAATCGACATGGGCCGCCCCGAGCAAACGCAGGCCCAGGGTGCCTACGGTGCTCGCCGTGGCGCCATCGGCGTCGAAGTCACCGACGATCAGGATGCGCTGACGCTGCTCCAGGGCCGTCACCAGCAAGTCCACCGCGGCGTCGATGCCCTTGAGCTGCTGATAGGGAATCAACCGCGCCAGGCTCTTGTCCAGCTCGGCCTCCGACTGCACCCCGCGTGCGGCGTAAAGGCGGGTCAACAGCGGCGGCAGTTCACCGAGAAAAGGCAGGACGGCGGGCAATGGGCGGGGATCGATACGCATACGGTGGTGATAACTTCTCTTTAATAATTGTAGGAGCGAGCTTGCTCGCGAAGGTGGTTAACGATGACGCGTGTGCCTGGGTGAACGCGGTGCCTTGGGTTTTTTCGCGAGCAAGCTCGCTCCTACAGGGGGCCGTGCTCAGCCAGGATTCAACCGCGTTCGCCGACCAGCCATTGCAGTTGCACTTCATGCTGGCCACGGTCATCGGTTACAAAGATCGTGCCTTCGCTGATCATCACGTCCCACTTGATGACGCGGGGCATGTCCTTGGCCAGGGTCTCCAAGACTTCCTGAGGTACGGCAGCGATGTGCACGTTTTTCAGGTTGTTGGCCACCGGTACCACCTTGCCTTCCCACACGCGCAGGCTGCCATAGGCCAGCAGGCTGGTGCGTTCCGTGCGGCGCGAGCACCAGGTCAGGCGGTCGGCATCCGGCTGGCCGACTTCGATCCAGTGCAAAACCCGATCATCCAGGCTTTTTTCCCACAGGGCCGGTTCATCTACATCCGACAGGCCACGCCCGAACGCCAATTGCTCGTTGTACCAGAGGGCGTAGGCCAGCAAGCGCACGGTCATGCGCTCTTCGGTTTCCGAAGGGTGGCGGGCGATGGTCTGTTTGACACTCTCGTACACCGAGCGGTCGAGATCGGTGAGGTTGAGTTCGAATTTGTAGGTCGTGGACGGCTGGGCCATGAACGGGCTTCTAAAGACAAGGAAAGGCGGCCAGTCTAACCGATGGCGAGGGCATTGAACGAATACTGCGCTGCATCCGCGCGGCTCGCCTATGTTAAAAAGCAGTACATCATCGTCCCGCGCTCGTAAGGATCACCATGTCGCTCACTGCCAAACCACTCGCCGGCCTGAAAGTCATCGAACTGGGCACTTTGATCGCCGGCCCGTTTGCCTCACGCATCTGCGCCGAATTCGGCGCCGAGGTGATCAAGGTCGAATCCCCGGACGGCGGCGACCCGCTGCGCAAATGGCGCAAGCTGTATGAAGGCACTTCGCTGTGGTGGTTCGTGCAGGCGCGCAACAAGCAGTCGCTGACGCTCAACCTCAAGCACCCTGAGGGGCTGGCGATCCTCAAGCAACTGTTGGCCGACGCCGACATCCTGATCGAAAACTTCCGCCCAGGCGTGCTGGAGAAACTCGGCCTGAGCTGGGAAACCCTGCACGCCCTCAACCCCAAGTTGGTGATGGTGCGCCTCTCGGGCTTCGGCCAGACCGGGCCGATGAAGGACCAGCCGGGGTTTGGCGCGGTGGGCGAGTCCATGGGCGGCTTGCGCTATATCACCGGCTTCGAGGACCGCCCGCCAGTGCGCACCGGGATCTCCATCGGCGACTCGATTGCCGCGTTGTGGGCGGTGATCGGCGCGCTGATGGCGCTGCGTCACCGCGAAGTCAACGGCGGCCTGGGCCAGGTGGTGGATGTGGCGCTGTATGAAGCCATCTTCGCCATGATGGAAAGCATGATCCCCGAGTTCGATGTGTTCGGGTTTATCCGTGAGCGCACCGGCAACATCATGCCTGGCATCACCCCGTCCTCGATCCACACCACCGCAGACGGCAAGCATGTGCAGATCGGCGCCAATGGCGATGCGATCTTCAAGCGCTTCATGCGCGTGATCGGCCGTGACGACCTGGCGAACGACCCTGCACTGGCCAGCAATGACGGGCGTGACGCTCGCCGCGACGAGCTGTACGGCGTGATTGATCGCTGGGTCAATTCGCTGTCGCTCGACCAGGTGATTGAGCATCTGAATAAAGCCGAGGTGCCCGCCAGCCGCATCTACAGCGCTGAAGACATGCTGGGCGACCCGCAATTCCTGGCCCGGGAAATGTTCCTCAAGGCGCAGTTGCCGGGCGGCAAGGACTTCAAGATGCCCGGCATCGTGCCCAAGCTCTCGGACACACCAGGCAGTTGCGAATGGGTAGGGCCGCAACTGGGTGAACACAACAGCCTGGTGCTCAATGCCCTGGGCTACGACGCGGCGGCTATCACTCGCCTGCGCGAGGATGGCGCGATCTGACAAATCCGAGGCAAAAAGAAACCCCGAGCAGTGGGGAGACAACTCGGGGTTAAACGTGGTCTACAAAAAGACCCGCACAGCAAGCGACAAACACCGGAGCACAATGCCTGCTCTTGCTGTTACAAACTCTGACTGACCACCTTGTAGGAAGGTTCCGAAGAAAAATAATGTTTCATGCCAGTGCGCCGCCACGGGTTTGGGAGGCGTTGCGCAAGGCAGCGATGACTGAAGGTTCCAGGCGCCCTTCGGCGATTTTCAGGTCGCGGAGCAGGCAATCCACCACATCCACCAGCGCGCGCTTGTCGCTCAATTGCGCACGATCGACTTCACGTTCAACCACGATGGCGCCACCGGGGTTCTTCACGGTTACCAGGCAGTCGTCGCGCATACCGGCAGAGGTCAGCGTAACCTGATAAGGGCTCAGTGCTTGGCTGAGCAATAGGTTGATACTCTCCATCTCGATCACCACTCAATCATTCGAAAAAGGTTCGAAAAACAAAAATGTCACGAAGAGGCTGACATTCAAGTGACCCGTGCTCAAAGCAGAAAGTTCTACCTTTTGTGTAATCCACTGCTTGAGGAAAACGAGCATGCACGGAAAAGATGACAGAGAAAAAACAACGGCGCACAGGCTAGAATCCCTGGATTGTCCCGGGAGCCTGCCTTGAGAGCTGCGTCTGAACCGCCCTTGCGTATCGTGATTGCCGATGATCACCCGATTTTCCTGATTGGCCTGCGCGCCGTGCTCGAACGTGACCCGCACGTCAGCATCGTCGGCGAGGCCAATTCCCCCCAGGCCCTCAGTGCGTTATTGCAACACTGTGCCTGCGATGTGGTGGTGACCGACTTCATGATGCCCGTCGAGCCCCAGGCCGACGGGCTGCGCTTGATCGAGCAACTGCGCCGGCACTATCCGCACCTGCCCATTGTGGTGGTGACCATGCTCAACAACGCCGGCTTGTTTCATTCCATCCTGGCATTGGGTGTGATGGGCTTGCTGAGCAAGGCCAGCCTGGCCGATGAGCTGCCCCAGGCGATCCGCCAGGTGCGCCAACAACGCACCTATGTGGCCCAGACCATCCGCCAGGCGCTGAGCCTGGCCGGGGAAGTCGGCGCCGATCGCCTGCATTCCCACGAGCGCCTGTCACCCCGGGAGCTGGAGGTGATTCGCCTGTTGGCCGGTGGCATGACGGTGGGCGAGATCGCCGCGCACCTGCATCGCAGCAAGCAGACCGTCAGCGCGCAAAAAGTCAGCGCCATGCGCAAGCTGGGGCTGGTCAACGATGCCGCCCTGTTTATTTACTTGCAGGAACACGGGCTGGCCTAGCCTGGAACGCGATCCATTGCTTGAGCGCCTCGGCGTCCATCGGCCGGGCGATAAAGCAACCTTGCAGCCACGCCGCCCCCAGTTCCCCCACGGCGTGATAGTCGGCGGCGGTTTCCACGCCGGTGACCACCACGGCAACGTCCAGGCGCGCCGCCATGCTCATGGCGCCCGCCACCACAGCGGCCTTGCGGTCATCATTGGCCATCCCACAGGCAAACGCCGGAGGAATTTTCAGCTCGGTAAACGGCAGTTCCAGCAAATGCTGCAGGCTGGTACCGCCCATGCCGAAGTCGCCGATGGACAACTGGCAACCCAACATGCGCAAGCGCAGCAACCCGGTGACATGGACGCTATCGGTTTTCAATGTCGAGGTTTCCACCAGCTCCAGGGTCAGGCTATGGGCGGGCACACCGTGCAACTGCAGCAGCCCTTGCAGCACCTGGGGGAAGTGCTCGCGCTCCAGCATGCGCCCGGGAATATTCACAGCCACTGGCAGCACCTGGCCGCTTTCGCCCATCACCTGGTTCGCCAGGCCAAGCGCCTGCTCCAGCACATGCCAGGTAAACGCCTCTTCCATGCCGGCAAACTCCAGCACCGGCAGGAACTCGTCAGGCAGCAACAACTCACCGTCCTGCAACTGCCAACGCGCCAGCGCCTCCACCCCTTGCAACACACCGGCCTGACTGACGATGGGCTGGTACCAGACCCTGCCACACGCCGCGATAGTTGCCTGGCTGACATCCGCCGAGGGCGGCAGTTGTTCCCGCTCGCACAAGCCCAGCAATTGGCGCACGCGCTCCCAGGACAGCACCGCTGGCCCTGGGCGCAAGTGCTCCTGACAATCGCTCAGTACTCGCCCGATCAGCTTGGCCGAGGCCGGCTTGGGCAAACATGCCAGGACCTTGAGCCCCAAATGCCGGGCCATGTTCGCTACGCCCTCCAGCACGTCGGGCTCGGCGTTGCTGAGCAGGATCAACACCTGGGCCAGGCGGCGCTCCGCCAACTCGCGGATCAATTCCAGGCCATCGCCCTGCTCCAGGTACAGATCGCAGATGGCGATATCCACCGGGCCTTTGCTGTCCAGAGACTGGCGGGCGGTTTCGACCGTTTCCGCGGCCCGTACATTGAACACGCCGTTGGCATTGAGCATCTGGTGCAGCGCCATCAGTTGAAACGGATTGTCTTCGAGGATCAGGACGTTCAGGGATCGCATGGGTAAGGGTGTCGGTACAGGGAAAGTCCTGCACAGTAGCCATATGCTGTGGTGTACCCCATAGGACGTGTCCTAAATGGGGTCTGTAGGAGCGAGCTTGCTCGCGAAAAACGTTAACGATAACGCGGGCTTCCTGGGTAAACGCGGCGCTTGTGAGTTTTTCGCGAGCAAGCTCGTTCCTACAGTGTGTTAGGCATCCAGATAGGGTTGCAGGTCGCGACGAAACGCCTTGAGCACCCCGGACAACCGCAACCAGGGTGCTTCAAGCTCGGCGCCGCGCTGCTCGCGGGCGCACTGCTCAAGAGCGACACAGGCCTTGGCGAGCGGCAGTGCATCCACCAGCGAGCAAATGCCCTTGAGCCGGTGCAGCGATGCATTCAAACGTGCCACGTCGCGCTCGGCCAGGGCACCCGCCAATATCTCGTGTTCGTGGTCCAGGCTCTTGGCCAGTTCCTGCAACATGCTCTGCAGCACCGGGCCATCGGCCTGGGTCATGGTGCGCAGGGCCTGGATATCGAACGAACGCTGGGGCGCCACGCGGGCCAGCACTTGGGTCCAGTGTTCCAGGGTCACCGGCTTGACCAGCAGTTCATCCATACCGGCGTCCTCGCAGCGGCGTTGTTCATCTTTCATGGCGTTCGCGGTGCAACCCACCAGCGCGCTGCGAGGCCGTTGCTCCTCGGCTTCGAGGCGCCGTATAGCCGCACTCAAGGCATAGCCGGACATGCCGGGCATCTGGCAATCGGTGACCAGCACATCAAAACGCTGCTCACGCCAGCGTTGCAACGCGGCCTCGGCCGACTCCAGGGCGACCACCTGGTGACCGAGGAACTGTAACTGCTGCGCCAGCACCAGGCGGTTGGCCGCCAAATCATCCACCACCAGTACCGACAGGCTACGCCCCGTCGGTGACAACGTCGCGGTGGGCGTTGCCGGCACATCATCGGTGCTGACCCGGTCCAGGCGCAGGTCAATACACACCACCGTCCCCTCACCCACCACGCTGTCGAGGTGAATGCTCCCGCCCATCAATTCCACCAGTTGCTTGCAGATGCTCAGGCCCAGACCGGTGCCGCCGTGTTGCGCGGCGGTCAAGGCGCTCACCTGGGTAAACGGTTTGAACACCCGCGGCTGCTGCTCGGCGCTGATGCCCGGGCCGCTGTCTTTGACGCACAGGTGCAGGTATTCGGTATCGGTCTCATCCCGTTGGCAGGTCACGCTGAGGTGAACCCCGCCCCGCTCGGTAAACTTGAGCGCATTGCCCAACAGGTTGTGCATCACCTGGCGTAACCGCAGCGGGTCGAACCAGTAATAACCCTGAGCAGCCGGATCAAACGCCAGGGTCAGATGCAGGCCCTTTTTTTGCGCCGTGGCTTCGAACAGGCTCTGGATACCTTCGAAAAAGCGCTTCAACTCAGTGGTCTGTGGCGCCAGTTGCAGGTGGCCGGCCTCGATCTTGGCCAAGTCCAGGCTGTCGCCCATCAGCGCAATCAGCTCGCGCGCCGAACGATGGGCCACCTGCAGCGCCTCGGAAACCGGCTGGCCGCTTGCCAGGCAACGCTCTTGCTCCAGTTCGAGCAAGCCAATGATGGCAGTCATGGGGGTGCGAATCTCGTGGCTCAAGGCCGATAGAAATGCACTTTTGGCGTAGTTCGCTTCGTCGGCGGCCTGACGAGCGTCCATCAACTGGCGCTCCAGGTCTTTGCGTTCGTTGATATCGATCCAGCCGCCTAACAACCCTTGCAGGCGACCTTGGGCGTCGAAAAAGGGCACCGTCCACTGATAGACGTGATAAGTGCCGGCGTTGAGCTCCAATTGCCGGTCGACAAACAACGGCTGCTGCGTGGCCAATTGCTCCATGTGTCCAGCGTGCAGGCGTGCCGCCGTGGCGTCGGGCATGACCTTGCTCTCCATCAGCGTCAGGCCCTGGATCAGCTCCAGCCGGGTCACCAGTTGCTGTTCATAACTTTTATTGCAGGTCACCAGCCGTCCGGCCAGGTCGCGGACGAACAGCGGGTTGGGCATGCCGTCGAGCAATGCGCGCTTGAACGCCAATTGGTCATTGAGCCGTTGCTCGGCCTCCAGCCGTTGGCGAATCTGGCGCTTGAGCCGGCTGTTCCACACCAGCGACACCAACACAAACAGCAGCGCCGTGGCCACCGTCCAATAGGCCCATGGCGGTACGCGTTGCCAGGCGGGCGGCGGGATCGCGACGGCGCCGATCCAACGCAGGCGCAAGGCACTCAACTCCGCTACCGGCAACGCCTCCAGGGCTTTATTCAAAATGCTCAGCAGCTCAGGCTGGTCCTTGCGCACCGACAGGCAGTTGGACGACCACTTGCCATCGACACTGCGACCGATACGCAGGCCATCTTCCGGGTAACTCTGCACTTCCACTTCAGTCTGTATCGTAGCGGCAGCCTCGCCCCGTCGTACCAGCTCACGGGCCTGGATGTAATTGTCCACCAGGCGCAACTTGATGAGCGGATGGTCATGGCGAATCTGGCTCTCCATGACGTGGCGCGCCGGCAGTGCCAGCACCTTACCGTCCAACTGGTTCAAGCCAGTCAAGGGCGCGGCATCGGTACGTTCGATAAACACCCAGCCGGAACCGCCGAAACCATGGCTGAAGTCGAGCAGCGCACTGCGCTCCTGATTCACAGCCAGGGTTGTGTTCATCTGCGCCCGGCCCGTTTCCAGCCATTCCAGGGTTTGCGCGGTAGAGCCCACCTCTTCATAGATGAACTGCAAACCGGTCATGCGCGAGATGCGATTCAACAGGTCGACATTCAAGCCAACCCAGCGGCCATCCTTGTCCCTGAAGATGTAAGGCGACAATTGCTGGGCTACCACCACGACATGGGGATGTTCTCGTACCCAGGCCTGCTCCGACGCCGACAACGCAACGCGCTCCCCACTGATGCCGACGCCGAGCCCGGTGGTCCAGCGTGCGAGAATTTCGCGCTGCACCGACTCGTCGAGGCTTGCCAGCGCGCGGTTCATCATGGCCCCCAGCAACGGATCGGCCTGACGAGTGGCGAAGGCAAAACCGATGGGCGCCAGCCGGCTCTGCTCCTTGATCTGCAACCCCAGGTAAGGCCGCAGCGATTTATAGGCGCGCACAATCACTTCATTGCCGATAAACGCATCGGCGTCGCCTTGCTTCAAGGCTTCGAGGCCGCTGTAGAGGTTGGGCGCGAGCATGATGTGGCTGTCCGGATACGCCGCGTGAACCTTCTGCACGTTGGCGTAGCCGTCGAGCAACACCAGCTTCTTGCCGGCCAGATCGTCGTCTTGGGTATCGTCGCGACGCAGCACCACCACCGAACGGTCGGGCATGTAGTCCGGGGTGAACTGCAGGCCGGGTACGTCACGCTCGTAGCCGTTGGCACTGGTGAGAATATCGATGGTGCCGTTACGCAGCGCTTCGACCGCCTGGGCGCGCTCGGAGAAGCCCAGCACTTGCATGGGCACACCCAGCCGCGCGCCAACCAGGCTCAAGTAATCGGCGCTGATGCCCTGGTAGCGATTGCGGTCGCGGGTGATGTCGATCGGCTGGTAGTCATCTATCGAGATGCCCACCTTCAATGTCCGATGCGCCGCCAGCCACTGCTGCTCCGTTGGCGCCAGAGGCATAGGTTCAAGCGGGATAAACGCCGGCACCAGTTTGAACGGCAGGCTGACAGCGGCCAGGCTCATGGGCACCTGGATGAGCCACAACAGGCACACCAGCTTCAACGTCCATTGGATCAAAACCTGCACCGGTTGGGTTTCCTTGATTGGGCGAATGGGCAAGTATGGCTCGCCAGAATGAAAAAGCCCGTCACGAGGACGGGCTTGGCCGACTGCAAAAAGCTGAATGCTGCCCCACCGCGTCTTGGGTGGATGAAACCGCTCCCACATTTTGGATCGATGGGCAGCAGAAAGATGCCCATCGGCCTTCAGAACGCACTGTCGATCAGAGCGGCTTGCCGCGATTGCCGTGCTGGCTGACGAACGCCTGCACCGCCTTCAGGTCATTGGCCAACACGGTGCAGCGCTCTTCGCGCTCGAACAGGTCGGTCAAATGCTCCGGCAGTTCCAGCGCCTTGCCAATGCCGGCTTTCTCGACCGCTTCCGGGAACTTGACCGGGTGCGCGGTACCGAGGATCACCATTGGAATATCCAGGCTGCGGCGGCATTCGCGGGCGGCTTTCACGCCGATAGCCGTGTGCGGGTCGAGCACTTCGCCGGTCTCGGCATAGACCTGCGCGATGGTTTCGCAGGTCTGCGCATCGTCCACGGCCAGGGAATCGAACAGCTTGCGGGTTTCGGTCCAGCGCTCTTGCTCGACGCTGAAACCGCCACCTTGCTTGAAGCTGTTCATCAACTCGGCCAGGGCTGCGCCGTTACGACCGTGCATGTCGAACAGCAGGCGCTCGAAGTTCGACGACACCATGATGTCCATGGACGGCGACAGCGTGGCGTGCAGGGTTTCCTTCACATACTGGTTGCCGCTCATGAAGCGATGCAGGATGTCGTTGCGGTTGGTGGCGACGATCAACTGGTTGATCGGCAGGCCCATGTTGCGCGCCAGGTAACCGGCGAAGATGTCGCCAAAGTTGCCAGTCGGCACCGAGAACGACACCGAACGCGCCGGGCCGCCCAGCTGCAGGGATGCGTGGAAGTAGTAGACGATCTGGGCCATGATCCTCGCCCAGTTGATCGAGTTGACCGCCACCAGGCGCGTGCCCTTGAGGAAGCTCTGGTCAGCGAAGCTGTTCTTGACCATTTCCTGGCAGTCATCGAAGTTGCCTTCGATGGCGATGTTGTGGATGTTCTCACCGAAGATGGTGGTCATCTGCCGACGTTGCACTTCCGACACGCGCTTGTGCGGGTGCAGGATGAAGATGTCGACGTTTTCGCAGTGCTTGCACCCCTCGATGGCCGCCGAGCCGGTATCGCCGGAGGTGGCGCCGATGATCACCACGCGCTCGCCACGTTTTTCCAGCACGTAGTCGAGCAGGCGACCGAGCAGTTGCAGGGCGAAGTCCTTGAACGCCAGGGTCGGGCCGTGGAACAGCTCCAGTACCCACTCATTGCCGTTCAGTTGGCGCAGGGGCGCGATGGCGTTGTGGGAAAACACGCCATAGGTTTCTTCCAGAATCTTCTTGAAATCCGCATCCGGAATGCTGCCGGTCACGAACGGGCGCATCACTCGGAAAGCCAGCTCGTGATACGGCAGGCCGGCCCAGGAGGCGATTTCTTCCTGGGTGAAGCGTGGCAGGTTTTCCGGCACGTACAGGCCGCCGTCGGTGGCAAGGCCTGCCAGCAGAACGTCTTCGAAATTCAGGGCCGGTGCCTGGCCGCGGGTGCTGATGTAACGCATGACTGGCTCCTCTAAAACATTCTCGAACAAGGGCCGCCGGATGGACGGGGCCCCTGGAACAAATCGGTTAGTTCAAGTGTTCGACGCGAATCCGCACCACCGGGCCGACCACACCTTGCAAGGCTTCCAAGGCGTGGATGGCATCGTTGATGTGCTGTTCGAGCACGCGGTGGGTCAGCAGGATCATCGGCACCTGGCCGTTTTGCTCCTCGACTTCCTTCTGCATGATCGACTCGATGTTGATACCGCGCTCCGACAGAATGCTGGCGACCTGCGCCAACACACCTGGATGATCCTTGGCCTGAATACGCAGGTAGTAGGCACTTTCGCAGGCTTCGATCGGCAGGATCGGGTGGGCCGACAGCGAGTCCGGCTGGAACGCCAGGTGCGGCACGCGGTTTTCCGGGTCGCTGGTCATGGCGCGAACCACGTCCACCAGGTCGGCGATCACCGACGACGCGGTCGGCTCCATGCCGGCACCGGCGCCGTAGAACAGGGTGGAACCGGCGGCGTCGCCGTTGACCATCACCGCGTTCATCACGCCGTTGACGTTGGCGATCAGGCGGTCGGCCGGGATCAGCGTCGGGTGAACCCGCAACTCGATGCCCGCCGGGGTGCTGCGCGCCACGCCCAGGTGCTTGATACGGTAGCCCAGGGCTTCGGCGTAGTTGACGTCGGCGGTGGTCAGCTTGGTGATGCCTTCGGTGTAGGCCTTGTCGAACTGCAGCGGGATACCAAAGGCGATGGACGCCAGGATGGTCAGCTTGTGGGCCGCGTCAATGCCTTCCACGTCGAAGGTCGGGTCGGCTTCGGCATAACCCAGGGCCTGGGCTTCGGCCAGCACGTCTTCGAAGGTACGGCCCTTCTCGCGCATTTCGGTGAGGATGAAGTTACCGGTGCCGTTGATGATGCCGGCCACCCAGTTGATGCGGTTGGCGGACAGGCCTTCGCGGATCGCCTTGATCACCGGGATACCACCGGCCACCGCGGCTTCGAACGCCACGATCACGCCCTTCTCGCGGGCCTTGGCGAAGATCTCGTTGCCGTGCACGGCGATGAGCGCCTTGTTGGCGGTGACCACGTGTTTACCGTTCTCGATGGCCTTGAGCACCAGCTCGCGGGCCACGGTGTAGCCGCCTACCAGCTCGATAACGATATCGATCTCAGGGTTGGTGGCCACGGCGAACACATCGTTGGTAATCGCAATACCGGTCGTTTCGAACTGAGGCTTTGGTGAACGCGTGGCAATCTGCGCCACTTCAATCCCGCGACCTGCGCGGCGGGAAATTTCTTCAGCGTTACGCTGAAGTACGTTGAAGGTACCGCCACCGACGGTCCCTAACCCACAGATGCCTACTTTGACCGGTTTCACTGAAGAACTCCCCATGAAACGGCCGACGCTAGGTCGGCCGTGAAAACAGCCGCACAACTGCGGCTCTCAATTAATGGCCAGCCGACGGTTCGGCGGGCCATGATCGTCAAAAGCTCAACGATAAATGCTTACTTGGCACCCAGTGCCAGTTTGGCAACTTGCGGCGCCGGCTGGTAGCCCGGAATCACCTGGCCGTCGGCCAAAACGATGGCCGGTGTACCGTTCACACCAATGGACTGGCCCAGGGCGAACTGCTTGGAAACCGGGTTGGCGCATTTGGCCGATTTGATTTCCTTGCCATCGACCATCTTGTCCATGGCTGCTTTCTTGTCGGCCGAGCACCACACCGCCTGCAACTGCTCGTCACCCGGCGAACCCAGGCCCTGGCGCGGGAAGGCGACGTAGCGCACTTCCACGCCCAGCTTGTTCAGCGCCGGTATTTCAGCGTGCAGCTTGTGGCAGTACGGGCACGTGGTGTCGGTGAACACGGTGATGTGGGTCTTGGTTTCGCCAATGGCGGGGTAAACCACGGTTTCAGCCACCGGGATGCCGTTGATCAGCTTCGACACGCCCAGGCGCTCGGCCTTCTCGGTCAGGTTGACCGGCTTGCCATCCTTGAGCTGGAACAGGTAGCCCTGGACGATGTACTGGCCATCGGCACTGGCGTACAGCACGCGGCTGCCCTTGAGCTTGACTTCATACAGGCCGGCCATGGGGCTGGCGCTGATGCTTTCGATAGGCGTGTCGAGCGCCAGGTTGGCCAGGCTCTTGCGAATGGTTTGCTCGGCCGCATCATCGGCGACCGCAAAGGTGGAAACCAACGCAATGGCTGCGGCGGCAATAATCTGGGTCAAGCGCATGGGAACTCCTGAAGGCAGAGGCAGGGACGGGAGCAGAATACTGATCTGGACCACAATGGATGCCGTCCCCTTTGCGAACCGGCAAAGCCTACCACAGTTGGGCGGGAGGGCAGACCGCGACAGGTAAAATGGGCCATTTCTAACGGTTTTATCCGCGCGGGTGATGCTTGGCGTGCATGTCCTGCAAACGTGCGCGTGCCACATGGGTGTAGATCTGGGTTGTGGATAAGTCGCTGTGCCCAAGCAGCATTTGCACCACGCGCAAATCCGCGCCGTGGTTGAGCAAATGGGTGGCGA
The DNA here is from genome assembly GCF_001902145.1 of Pseudomonas fluorescens. Taxonomy (GTDB): domain Bacteria; phylum Pseudomonadota; class Gammaproteobacteria; order Pseudomonadales; family Pseudomonadaceae; genus Aquipseudomonas; species Aquipseudomonas fluorescens_BV. The sequence continues at coordinate 22,742 of NZ_MRST01000020.1, read as the reverse complement.
ACGCATGGCGCAAGGTGTGGGGTGACAGCGCCTTGCCGATCCCGGCCACTTTGGCCTGGTGCTTGATGCGGTGCCAGAAGGTCTGGCGGGTCATTTGCTCGCCGCGCTGGCTGGGAAACAGCACGTCGCTGGGGCGCCCACCAAGCAGTTCGTGGCGCGCATCGCGCATGTAGCGCTCGACCCACACAATCGCCTCCTCGCCCATCGGCACCAGCCGCTCCTTGCTGCCCTTGCCCATCACGCGCAACACGCCCTGGCGCAGGTTGACCTGCTCCAGGGTCAGGCTGATCAGTTCGGTCACGCGCAGGCCGCAGGCATACAGCACCTCCAGCATGGCACGGTCGCGCTGGCCGATGGCCTCGCTCAGGTCCGGGGCCGCGAGCAAAGCATCGACGTCGGCTTCCGACAAGGACTTGGGCAACGGCCTGCCCAACTGCGGCATGTCGATTTGCAGGGTCGGGTCGACGGCAATGAGTTTTTCCCGCAGCAGGTAGCGATAAAAGCCACGCACGCCGGAGAGGAATCGCGCAGTGGAGCGCGGTTTGTAGTTCTGCTCCAGGCGCCAGGCCAGGTGATCGAGGATCAACTCGCGCCCGGCATTGATCAGCTCAAGGTTTTTTTCCTGCAGCCAGCCGTTGAACAGGGCCAGGTCGCTGCGGTAGGCCTGGCGGGTGTTGTCCGACAGGCCTTTTTCCAGCCAGAGGGCGTCGAGGAAACGGTCGATCAAAGGGTGGTCGATGGCGGGCATGGGTACTCGAAGCAGCGCAGCATGGGGACTGTGCGAATTATTTAGTGAACTGTGACAAGGGCCGCTAGTCTTTCATAGCCCGCTATTTCAAGGAACAGGAAGCTTTAATGAACGAACAACAGATTTTGTTGGCTTTTGGCGGCATTGGCGTGGCCGCACTCGGCTGCCAGTGGCTGGCCTGGCGCCTGAAACTGCCAGCGATTCTGTTTCTTCTGCTGAGCGGGATTCTGGCAGGGCCGATACTCGGATGGCTCGACCCGCAGGAAATGTTCGGCCCTTTGTTGATGCCGTTGGTGTCGTTGGCAGTGGCGCTGATCCTGTTTGAAGGCAGCCTGACCCTGCACCTGTCGGAATGGAAGGAAATCGGCAGCGTCGTCCACCGGCTGGTCACCGTCGGCGCACTCTCGACCTGGGCGGTGATCACCCTGGCCACCCACTGGCTGCTGGGCTTCGACTGGATGCTGGCGCTGCTGTTCGGCACCCTGACACTGGTCACCGGCCCGACGGTGATCGTGCCCATGCTGCGTGTGGTGCGCCCCAAAGCCTCCATCGCTAATATCCTGCGCTGGGAAGGCATCGTCATCGACCCGATTGGCGCACTGCTGGCCGTGGTGGTGTATAGCTTCATCATCGCCCGTGCGTCGGGCGACGGCTTGAGCCACAGCCTGCTGACCTTCGGCGGCGTCATCCTCTGCGGCAGCCTGTTCGGCATCGCCGGTGGCTGGGTACTGGGGCAGATCATGCGTCGCCAGTGGTTGCCGGAATACCTGCATAACCTGGCGACGCTGGCCGGTGTACTGGGCATCTTCATCGCCTCCAACCAAGTGATGCATGAGTCCGGCCTGCTGGCGGTCACGCTGATGGGCATGTGGATGGCGAACATGAAAGGCGTGGATGTACGGCACATCCTGCACTTCAAGGAAAACCTCAGCGTGTTGCTGATTTCCGGGCTGTTCATCCTGCTGGCGGCGCGCCTGGACCTGAACGCCATGATCGCCCTGGGCCCGTTCGTGTTGATCCTGCTGTTGATCATCCAATTCATTGCACGCCCGTTGAACGTGGCGCTTTCGACCTTTGGCTCGGGGTTGAACTGGCGCGAGCGCGCGCTGTTGGCTTGGATCGCCCCACGGGGCATTGTGGCGGCGGCGGTGTCAGCGATCTTTGCGATCCGCCTGGATGAGGCTGGCCACGAAGGCGCGTTGTTGCTGGTGCCGCTGACCTTCGCGGTGATCATCGGCACCGTGGTGCTGCAAAGCGCCACGGCACGCCCCTTGGCCCGCCTGCTGAAAGTCGCCGAGCCGGCGCCTAGCGGCTTCCTGATCGTGGGTGCGAACGGCCCGGCGCGGGCGCTCGGCAAGGCGTTGCAGCAATTGGGCAGCCGCGTGTTACTGACGGATTCCAGCTGGGAAAACATCCGCGCCAGTCGTATGGAAGGCTTGCCTACGTACTTCGGCAACCCGGCCTCCCAGCATGCCGAGTCCCATCTGGACCTGGTCGGCCTGGGGCATCTGCTCGCACTCTCGCCTTCTGGCGAACTGAATGCCTTGGCCACCATGCGTTTTCGCCATGACTTCGGCCATCGCCTGTTCGCCCTGGCCAGCCGCCAGGAAAACCGTCGCACCGACAAGCACAAGGCCAGCCATGAACACCGTGGCCACTTGCTGGGCAGCCAACCCTTGAGCTACACCAAATTGGCCAGCCTGCTAGGCCAAGGCGCCGAGCTGTACAGCACCAGCCTCACCGACGGCTTTGGCTGGGAGCAGTACCAGGCGTTGCACGGGGAGCGCGCCACCTTGCTGTTTGCCCGAGACACCAGCGGCTGGGTGCACGTGGTCTCGCCCGAGAGCAATTTGAAGCCTGTAGCGGGCTGGACCTTGCTGGCGGTCATTCAACCGCAGGCCAGCACCGCCGAGTAATCAGTCAACAAAGCCAGGCAGTACCGGGACAGGGCGTTTATCCGCGTCAATCGCGACGAAGCTGAACACGCCCTGGATCGCCTTTTCACGGCCATCAGCGCTCATGCTCTCCACGAACACTTCAACCTCGACCTTGAGGCTGGTGTTGCCAACCTTGATCACCCGACCGATCAGCTCAACGATAGAGCCCGCCGGGATCGCGTGGTTGAAGTCGATACGGTCGGTGGAGACCGTCACCAAAGGCAAGCGACAGAAACGCGTGGCGGTGATGAACGACACTTCGTCCATCCACGCCAGGGCGGTGCCGCCGAACAGGGTGTTGTGGTGGTTGGTGGTGGGCGGGAAGACGGCCTTGGTCACGTGGGTGACCGACAGGTCGGTGCGGCGCTGGATTTCTTCGAGGCGGGTGGTCATGGGTCAATACCGGCAGATAGGCAAATTTCAGGCACAAAAAAGCAGCCCGTAGGCTGCTTTTTTCTGCATCGGGAAGCTGGACTTAAGCCAGTTTTTCCTTGATGCGAGCTGCTTTACCGGACAGGTCACGCAGGTAGTACAGCTTGGCTTTACGTACGTCACCGCGACGCTTGACGGCCATGCTGTCGATTTGCGGGCTGTAGGTCTGGAAAGTACGCTCTACGCCAACACCGTTGGAGATTTTACGAACAGTGAAAGCACTGTTCACACCACGGTTACGCTTGGCGATTACCACGCCTTCGAACGCTTGCAGACGCGAACGGTCGCCTTCCTTCACTTTCACCTGAACGACAATGGTGTCGCCCGGGGCAAAGGTAGGGATCTCTTTGGTCATCTGCTCTGCTTCGAGTGCAAGGATGATTTTGTTAGTCATGCTGTGCTCCTAAGGTAAGTCAATGGACCTACCATCGATACGTTGTTAACTATCGTCCCGCGCGAGGATGTATTCCTCGAGCAGCTTCTTCTCTTCTCCAGAAAGCGAGCGGCTTTCCAGAAGATCGGCGCGTCGTTCATAGGTCCGACCAAGGGACTGCTGTAAACGCCAACGCCGGATGTGTGCGTGATTGCCACTTAGCAATACGTCGGGAACACGCTGATCCACATACACCTCCGGACGGGTGTAGTGCGGGCAATCCAGCAAACCATCCGTGAAGGAATCTTCCTCCGCGGAGTCCGCATGCCCTAAAGCTCCGGGCAGCAGTCGTGTAACCGCATCTATCAGGACCATCGCCGGCAGCTCGCCGCCAGACAGGACATAGTCCCCAATCGACCACTCTTCATCGACATGAGCTTCAATAAAACGCTCGTCAATGCCTTCATAGCGACCGGCAATCAGGATCAAACTTTCCTCATTCGCCAGTTCGCGTACCGCCGCCTGTTTCAGCTGACGGCCTTGAGGGGACAGGTAAATCACCTTCGCCTTCTCCCCGGCGGCTGCCTTGGCCTGAACCAACGCGTCTTCCAGGGGCTTGATCTTCATCACCATGCCCGGGCCACCGCCAAATGGGCGATCGTCCACAGTGTGATGTCGATCCGTCGTGTAGTCTCGCGGGTTCCAACAGGTGAGCTGCAACAGCCCCTGTTTCACCGCCCGACTGGTGATGCCGTACTCGCTGATGGCGGAGAACATCTCGGGAAACAAACTGATCACTTCAATGCGCAAATTAGCCACGCTTAGAAGTCCGCGTCCCATTCCACCTTCATCTCGCCCGCGGCCAGGTCGACGGCCAACACGCATTGCTCGGTATAGGGCAACAGGCGTTCACGGTCATCCAGGCTGCCAGCGCAAGGCTTGACCACCATTACATCATTGGCGCCGGTTTCCAGAAGATGATCGATTTTCCCCAGCAATTGCCCGAGTTGATCAATAACCTTCAGACCTTCCAGCTGGTACCAGTAGTACTCGCCGTCGGTCAATTCAGGGAACAGGTTGCGCGGCACGCAGATCTCATAACCGGCCAGAAGACGAGCTTCTTCACGATCATCAAGACCCTTGAGCTTTGCGACCAGGAACTTGTCGCTCCCGCGTCCACTGACCAGCTCAACCTGTTTCACACTACCCTCGCGCTTGAGCGTCCAGGTCTTGTACTGCAACAGGTTTTCAGTCGGATCAGTAAAGGAATACACCTTCACTTCGCCGCGAACGCCATGAACAGAGTAAATCTTGCCGATAACGATCAAATCATCAGCAACAGCTGGCGTCGCGTTCATATTGCTCAGGCTGCGGCCTTAGCCGAGTCCTTCAACAGTTTTGCAACGCGCTCGGATGGCTGTGCGCCAACGCTCAGCCAGTAGGCTACGCGCTCTTGGTTCACGGACAGACGAACTTCTTGACCACGAGCAACAGGGTTGAAGAAACCAACCTGTTCCTTGTGCGAACCGTCACGCGGGTTGCGGCTGTCGGTTACGGTCAAGTGGTAAAACGGGCGCTTTTTGGAGCCGCCAAGGGCAAGACGGATTGTTAGCATGTGAACATCGTTCCTGTAGTCGGTGCTGCAAATCTAAATGCACAGCGGGCATAGGTGCCCGAAAGGCCGCATATTCTAAGGAATATCCGGACTTTTGCAAATGTCTTTTTCTGGCGCCTATCAGCGTGCCATCCAGATCTGCTATAGAGCCGTCGGTTAAAACGGCGAGTCAGCGCCCGCCAACGGCGGGTTTGCTGGAGATCCCACATCCCTGTGGGTCGGAGCAGGAGTGAACTCCCGCTCGAAACTTTTACATTTTAGGCATGCCGCCGCCGGGCAACATACCGCCCATGCCGCGCATCATCTTGGCCATACCGCCCTTGGCGGAGAATTTCTTCATCATCTTCTGCATCTGCTTGTGCTGCTTGATCAAGCGACCGATGTCCTGCACCTGGGTGCCGGAGCCCATGGCGATCCGGCGCTTGCGCGAACCGCTGATCAGCTCAGGGTCGCGGCGCTCGGCCGGGGTCATGGAATTGATGATGGCTTCCATCTGCTTGAACTGCTTCTCTGCCGCGCCCTGGGCGTTGCCCATTTGCGCCAGGTTCACACCGCCGATGTTGGGCAGCTTGTCCATCAGGCCGCCGAGGCCGCCCATGTTCTTCATCTGTTGCAGCTGGTCGCGGAAGTCTTCGAGGTCGAAGCCCTTGCCCTTCTTCAGCTTCTTGGCCAGTTTGTCGGCCTTGTCCTTGTCGAGCGTGGCTTCGGCCTGCTCGATCAGGCTGAGCACGTCACCCATGCCGAGGATGCGCGAGGCGATACGCTCAGGGTGGAACGGCTCGAGCGCTTCGCTCTTCTCGCCCATACCGATGAACTTGATCGGCTTGCCAGTAATGGCACGTACCGACAGCGCGGCACCGCCACGGGCGTCGCCGTCGACCTTGGTAAGGATCACGCCGGTCAGCGGCAGTGCGTCACCAAAGGCCTTGGCGGTGTTGGCCGCGTCCTGGCCGGTCATGGCGTCGACCACGAACAGGGTCTCGACCGGGTTGATCGCGGCATGCAGCGCCTTGATCTCGCCCATCATCTCTTCGTCGATGTGCAGGCGACCGGCGGTATCGACGATGACCACGTCGATGAACTTGAGCTTGGCTTCTTTAATAGCCGCGTTGGCGATGTCGACCGGCTTCTGGCTCAGGTCGGACGGGAAGAAGGTCACGCCCACTTCGCCCGCGAGCATTTCCAACTGCTTGATGGCCGCCGGACGGTACACGTCGGCCGATACCACCATCACGGATTTCTTCTTGCGCTCTTTAAGGAAGCGCGCCAGTTTGCCGGCGGTGGTGGTTTTACCCGCACCTTGCAGGCCCGCCATCAGCACGACGGCTGGCGGCACGGCGCTGAGGTTCAGGTCTTCGTTGGCCGCGCCCATCAGGCTTTCGAGTTCGGCCTGGACGATCTTCACAAAGGCCTGGCCCGGGGTCAGGCTGCGGGACACTTCGGTGCCGACCGCACGCTCCTTGACCGAGTTGACGAAGTCCTTCACCACCGGCAAAGCCACGTCGGCTTCCAGCAACGCCATGCGCACTTCACGCAGGGTGTCTTTAATATTGTCCTCGGTCAGCTTGGCCTTGCCGGTAACATGGCGCAGCGTCTGCGAGAGACGGTCAGTCAAGTTTTCAAACATGCGCGATCCTTTCAGGCCCTATTCATCGAAATGCAGGTAGACCGAGGTAATGGCGGCCCAGGCTGGGGGAAATCGCTATTAAAAACAGCGTTCGCCGAGCCTGCGGCGTGGGCAGGTCGCGGATTATAGCGAAGACTGCGCCCATGCACACCCGCTGTCTGGCCCGGGAGTCTTTCGTGCAACGCAGGTGTGTGCCAAACTCAACGCCTTTCGGGCTTGCCTACCAGGATTTATGCTCCCCTTGTCACCCAGTTTGCTACCCAGCCTCGCCGCCGCCATTTTGTATGCCGCTGCGACTCTCTATCAGGGCACTCGTCTGGCCCAAGGCACCAAAGCGGACAAACGTCTGCTCGTCGGCCTTGGCGTGCTGGCCCTGCTGGCCCATGCCGCCAGCCTGTTCACCCACCTGATGACCCCGGTCGGCCTAGGCCTGGACTTCTTCAGCGCCGCCAGCCTGATCGCCGCGGCCGTCATAGCGCTGACGCTGCTGGCCTGCTACCGGATTCCGGTGGAGAACCTGCTGGTGCTGCTATTCCCCCTGGGAATGCTGACGGTGCTGCTCGCCCAGTTCACCCCTACTGGCACCGTACAGGTGATCGACGAGGAGCCGGGCATCCTTGCGCATATCCTGTTGTCGATCCTCGCCTACGGCATGTTCACCATCGCGGTGTTCCAGGCCCTGCTCCTGCTGCTGCAAGATCACCAGCTCAAGCACAAGCACCCATCCGGGCTGATCAAGAACTTCCCGCCGCTGCAAACCATGGAAAGCCTGCTGTTCGGGTTCCTGTGGGCCGGCTGGACCTTGTTGTCGCTGTCGCTGATCTCCGGCTGGCTGTTCGTCGAAAACCTGTTCGCCCAGCACCTGGTACATAAAACCTTGCTGGCGTGCCTGGCGTGGGTGGTGTTCAGCGTGCTGCTGTGGGGGCGCAACCGCCTCGGCTGGCGTGGGCACAAGGCCATTCGCTGGACCCTGGCCGGTTTCTGCCTGTTGATGCTGGCCTATTTCGGCAGCAAGCTGGTTCGCGAATACATCCTGCATATCTGACGGGCAGTGATCATGGACAACTTGCCCTTAGGGCCGATGCTCGCCGTAATTGCCCTGCTGATTTTATGGGCGGCGCTGTTTACCGCCATTGAAGCTGCGCAACAACACCTGCTGGCCCTGCGCCCTGGTACACGCCAGGGCGACAAGGCGGCCGCGCGCCTGAGCTTCCCCCGCCATAGCCTGATCCTGTGCAACAGCCTGTGCCGCGCCGCCGTGGTGATTCTCTGCACCCTGCTGGCGATCTATGCCTGGGCAGAGAACGGGCCCTGGCTAGGCTGGCTGATTTCCTGCGCAGGGCTGCTGGTGCTGGCCGACTACCTGCCCCGCACCCTGGCTACCCGTCATCCGCAAGCAGTGCTGGGTTTTGGCAATACGTTGCTGGGCGTGCCGCTGAAAATCCTCTACCCCCTGGCCTGGCTGCTCAATGGCATCAGCCTGCTGCTATTGCGCCCGTTTGCACGCAAATCCGGCGTGGTGAAAAACAGCGACGAGCCCCTGCCCGCCCATGACGACGACCCAGAGCCCGACACCGATGCCGACCGCACGCCCGGCCTGCCCGGCATCCATGCCCTGGACAACATCACGGTCAACGACATCCTGGTGCCGCGCAGCGAAGTGGACGGCATCAACCTCGATGAGTCGATAGAAGACATCATCGAACAGTTGCGCACCTCGCCGCACACCCGCCTGCCAGTGTTCCACAGCGACATCAACCAGGTGCAGGCCGTGCTCAATACCCGGCAGGTCCAACACCTGCTGCCCGACGCCAGCCTGACCAAAGAGGCCCTGCTCGCCGCCTGCCACGAGCCTTACTTCGTGCCGGAAAGCACGCCGTTGCAGCTGCAACTGCTGAATTTCCACAAACAGCAGCGGCGCCTGGGCATGGTGGTGGACGAGTACGGTGAAGTGCTGGGCATTATCACTCTGGAAGATATTCTGGAAGAGATCGTCGGCGAATTCGAAAGCGATCAGGCGGTGGATAACCCGCATATCGAAGCCCAGCCCGATGGTCGCTACATCATCGACGGCGCCGCCTCGATTCGTGAACTGAACAAAAGCCTGGGCTGGCACCTGCCCAGCGACGGTCCCAAGACGCTCAACGGCCTGGTGACCGAGGCGCTGGAGACCATTCCCGATTGCGCGGTATGCCTGAAAGTGGGCCGGTATCGCCTGGAAATCCTCGAGACAGAGGACAACCGGGTGAGCAAAGTGTTGATCTGGCATACCAGCCGTGTGCCAGTGGCCGCCTAACCGCCTGCCAGCCCGCTTCCACACTTGATCTGCTGTATTCAACCGATCGGGTTCCCAAACCCACAAACCCCTTCCTATAATCCCTGCGGCTTACCCAAGCCCCGCCCGACCGCGTGCTACCCGCACCCAGCGTGTCCTGGCACCGCCTTACCATGTCCGACCGGTGTTTGCTCCCATCCCGAGCCGCCCCGCGCACAGCCCTGATCCATGGGTGTTCGACCAATAATAATCCGCGTCCAAACGCGCAATAACCGTCAGGGATAACGTCATGAGCACCACCTACCAAGAGGCCGCGAGCGCCGCCCCAGCCAACTCGACCGCCCGCGTCGCCACGGCGAGCATCGTCGGCACTGCCATTGAGTTCTACGATTTCTACATTTATGCCACGGCTGCCGCCCTGGTGATCGGCCCGGTGTTCTTCCCACAGACCTCCGGCACCGCGCAGATGCTGGCATCGTTCCTGACCTTCGGTATCGCTTTTATCGCCCGCCCTCTGGGGTCGGCGTTGTTCGGTCACTTCGGTGACCGTATCGGCCGTAAATCAACCCTCGTGGCTTCACTGCTACTGATGGGTGTATGTACTACCCTGATCGGCTTGCTGCCGGGCTACGACAGCATCGGCGCCTGGGCCCCGATCCTCTTGTGTGTCTTGCGCTTCGGCCAAGGCCTCGGCCTGGGTGGAGAATGGGGCGGCGCGGCCTTGCTGGCGACCGAGAATGCTCCCAAGGGCAAGCGCGCCTGGTTCGGCATGTTCCCGCAACTGGGCCCGTCGATAGGCTTCCTGGCGGCCAACGGTTTGTTCCTGATTTTGGCCATGAGCCTGAATGACGAGCAATTTCGCAGCTGGGGCTGGCGCATTCCGTTCATCCTCAGCGCCGCACTGGTAATGGTGGGCCTGTATGCACGCCTCAAGTTGCATGAGACGCCGGTGTTCGCCAATGCAGTGGCCAAGGAAAAACCAGTGAAAGTGCCGCTGGTGGAACTGTTCAGCCAGCATTGGCTGCCGGTACTGCTGGGCGCCGCGTCGATGGTGGTGTGCTATGCGCTGTTCTATATCACCACGGCGTTTTCGTTGAGCTACGGCGTTTCCACCTTGGGCTACAGCCGTGAAACCTTCCTCGGCCTGCTGTGTTTCGCGGTGCTGTTCATGGGGCTGGCGACACCGCTGGCCGCCTTGGCCAGCGACCGTTACGGGCGCAAGCCGGTGCTGATTGTCGGCGCAATCCTGGCGATTCTGTCGGGCTTTACCATGGAGCCGCTGCTGACCCATGGCTCGACCTGGGCCGTGGCGCTGTTTCTGGCGTTGGAGCTGTTTTTGATGGGCGTGACCTTCGCACCGATGGGCGCACTGCTGCCGGAATTGTTCCCGACCCGTGTGCGTTATACCGGCGCTTCGGCCGCGTATAACCTGGGTGGGATCGTCGGCGCATCGGCGGCGCCGTTCTTCGCGACCAAGCTGGTGGCGATGGGTGGTTTGAGTTATGTCGGGGGATATGTATCGGCGGCAGCGTTGCTAAGTTTGATTGCGGTGCTGTGCCTGAAAGAGACGCGGGATAACGACTTGAACAAGGTTGCCTGAAAGTCAAAAACTGTAGGAGCGAGCTCGCGAAAAAGGTACATCCGACACCGCAATGTGCCTGAAATACCTTCGCGAGCAAGCTCGCTCCTACAGGAGCCGTCTTACAACTCTACGACAACAGCCTGGGACGCCCGGGTCGCCTTGGCCCGAGCCGCGTCAATCGACTCATCCCGCGCCAGTGCCACGCCCATGCGGCGCTGGCCATTCACTTCTGGCTTACCAAACAGACGCAACGCGGTATCCGGCTCGCTCAATGCAGCGCCGAGGTTGGCAAACGCCGTCTGGGTCGACTGCCCTTCCACCAGGATCACGGCCGACGCCGAAGGCCCGAACTGACGGATCAACGGGATCGGCAGGCCCAGGATGGCGCGCGCGTGCAAGGCAAACTGCGACAGGTCCTGGGAAATCAGGGTCACCAGGCCAGTGTCATGGGGGCGCGGCGACACTTCGCTGAACCACACCTGATCGTCCTTGATGAACAATTCCACGCCAAACAAGCCACGGCCACCCAAGGCTTCGGTCACGGCTTTGGCAACGCGCTCGGATTCCGCCAAGGCAATGGGGCTCATGGCCTGCGGCTGCCAGGACTCCTGATAGTCGCCCTTCTCCTGACGATGACCCACCGGCGCGCAGAAAGTGGTACCGCCGATGTGGCGCACGGTCAGCAGGGTGATTTCGTAGTCGAAGTCGATAAAACCTTCGATGATCACCCGGCCCTTGCCGGCACGCCCGCCCTCTTGGGCGTAGTCCCAGGCTTGCTGCACGTCGTCAGCGCTGCGCAACAAGCTCTGGCCCTTGCCCGACGAACTCATCACCGGCTTGACCACGCACGGGAAGCCCAGGTCCTGGACGGCCTTGCTGTAGTCTTCGAAGGTGTCGGCGAAGTGGTACGGCGAGGTCGGCAGGTCCAGCTCTTCAGCGGCCAGGCGACGGATGCCTTCACGGTTCATGGTCAGCGATGTGGCGCGGGCGGTCGGGATTACGGTAAAGCCTTCGGCCTCCAGTTCAACCAGGGTGGCGGTGGCGATGGCTTCGATTTCCGGCACGATGAAGTGCGGCTTCTCCGCCTCGATCACCGCACGCAATGCGGCCCCGTCAAGCATATTGATCACATGGCTACGGTGCGCCACCTGCATGGCCGGCGCGTTGGCGTAGCGATCCACGGCAATCACTTCAACGCCCAGGCGTTGCAGTTCGATTACCACTTCCTTGCCCAGCTCACCGCAGCCACACAGCAAAACGCGGGTCGCGGTTGGCGACAATGGAGTTCCGATTCGGGTCATCTCAGGTCCTCAGGGGAGCGGATCATGGGGGAGAAAGGCCGGCATTTTACATGAACTGTGAAAATTGGCCTCAGTTGGCGACAGCCCGCCGGCGGATGCGCCAGGCCATGATCAGCCAGACCACGGTGACACCGGCGAACTTGGATACCAACGCCGTGCCCGCCACCGCCGGGGTAAGTGCGCCGATCAGGCCGAAAAAGATAAAGGTATCGAGGGGAATGCTCAGCGCCGAACTTATCCACAGGCGATCATGCAGCGGGCGCTTGGTGATGCTGAACACCAGCCAGTCGATGCACTCGGACACGGCGAACGCCGTGGCACTGGCCAGGGCAATGGATGGGTCGGAGGTGATATAGGAGAGCACCAGCGCCGCGAGCATGGCGATGATCGCGCCATGGCCGAAGCGGGTTTGCACCATGTCGCGCAGGATAAATACCAGGCCACCCCAGGCGGACCAGATGACGTCCAGGTGCGGGGCGGTGGAGAAGGCGAAGTTGATCAGCACGACGCTGCTGATGTAGGCGATCAGGAAAAACATGGGGCAGAAAACCTGTAGGAGCGAGCTTGCTCGCGAAAAACGTTAACGATGACGCGGGGAATCTGACTATACGCGGTGTTCTTGGGTTTTTCGCGAGCAAGCTCGCTCCTACAGGGGGGGGGCAGTCAGGCGCCAGATTTCCCAGGCGTCATCCACATCATCCCACTCGCCACCGCCCGCTCATGGCACAACCCCAGCACCACCCGGCGCTCGGCGTTGTCCATGCGGCTCCAGCGCGTAATCTCATCCACATTGCGCTGGCAACCGGTGCAGATATCGTCATCATCCAGCGCGCAAATGCTGACGCAGGGCGAGGCGACCGGTCGTTCAATCGTGCTCATTCCTGCTGCTCAGCCAGGTCACGGGCATAACGCTGCGAGTTATGCACATAGTGCGCGGCGCTGGCTTCGAGCATGCGCTTTTGCGCCTCGGTCAGCTCGCGCACCACTTTGCCCGGCGAGCCCATGACCAACGAGCCATCGGGGATTTCCTTGCCTTCACCGATCAGCGAATTGGCGCCGATGATGCAGTGCTTGCCGATCTTGGCGCCATTGAGGATCACCGCGTTGATGCCGATCAGGCTGTAGTCGTCAACGGTGCAGCCGTGCAGCATGGCGTTATGGCCAATGGTCACGCCGGTGCCAAGGGTCAGCGGGTAGCCCATGTCGGTGTGCATCACGCTGCCGTCCTGCACGTTGCTGTTCTTGCCGATCAGGATCAGCTCGTTATCGCCACGCAACACCGCGTTGAACCAGACGTTGGCGCCCTCCTCCAGCTTGACCTTGCCCACCAATGTGGCATTGGGTGCCACCCAGCTGTGGGGATGCGTCTCGACGCGGGCGTCGCCCAGGCGGTATTTCATGGTTTTTCCTCACGGCATGCCATTTGAACGATGGCTTATAGATTGATGAAGCTCTTGGGCGGCTGGTGCAGGCTGATCTTGGCATCGTCATAGAGCAGGTTGATCAGCTCGACGATCATGATCGCCGTCAGCCCCCATATCTTGTATTCGCCGAACCTGTAGCTTGGCACGTACCAACTGCGGCCCTGGTAATCAATGCGGTGGGTATGTTCGCGTGGGTCCTGTCGGAAAAAGTCCAAAGGCACGCTGAAAACGGCGGCAATCTCGGCGTCGTTGGCCAGGTACTCGACGTAGTCGGGGATCACCCCCACATAGGGCGTTACACGGATGCCGTGCAGGGAAATCAGCGGGCTCAACGGGCCGATCACCTCAACCAGCCCCGGCGGCAGGCCGATTTCTTCTTCGGCTTCGCGCAAGGCGGTAAAGATCAGGTCCGGGTCTTCGGGGTCACGGCGCCCGCCGGGAAAAGCCACTTCGCCACCGTGGGTCGACAGGCCGCTGGCGCGCAGGGTCAGGATCAGCTCGGGTTCGTCACTGCGGGTAATCGGCACCAGCACCGCAGCCTCGGGGAAACGCCCGTCGGTTTCCAGGGTGTGGGGGGTGTGATTGCTTACCCGGCGAAGTAGCTCGTCCAGCATGAGTCATCTCGGTCTGTTGGCTACCTTGCATCATGCACCAAAGCGTGCGAGCGCCCAACCCCAAAACCGCAGGGCTGTCGCGAAACGACAACTTGCAGGAACGCCCGGCACCAAGCCAAGATGTGCCCATTGTCCAGGAACCCCAGCATGAATTTCTGCAGCCAGTGCGGCAAACCGGTGACCCAACGCATTCCCGAAGGCGACGCACGCCTGCGCTATGTCTGCGACCACTGCTCGACCATTCATTACCAGAATCCCAATATCGTCGCCGGTACCGTGCCGGTGTGGGGCGACCAAGTGCTGCTGTGCCGCCGCGCCATCGAGCCACGCCTGGGTTACTGGACCCTGCCCGCAGGCTTTATGGAAAATGGCGAGACCGTCGAACAGGCAGCCATGCGTGAAACCCTGGAAGAAGCCTGCGCCCGGGTGCGCAACCTGAGCATCTATACCCTGATCAATGTGCCGCACATCAGCCAGGTGCATATTTTCTACCGCGCCGAACTGATCGACCTGGACTTTGCCGCAGGCCAGGAAAGCCTTGAAGTGAAGCTATTCGATGAAGCCGATATCCCTTGGTCCGAGCTGGCTTTCCGCACGGTCGGGCGTACCTTAGAATGCTTCTTCGCTGACCGTCGCCAACAGGTGTACCCGGTGCGCAGCGAGTCCGTGCCACCGCTGTCCAAGCCCGCCCAATAACAAGCCGGCCAATGTCGCCAAAGGGATACCGTTTCAATGCGTTGGTTGCTTGCTCTGATCTGCCTGTCGTTTGCCACGCTGTCCCCGGCCTCCACGGTGCAAACCCTTGACGGTAAAACGGTCGAGAAAGTCCTGGTGCTCAAATCCGCCCACCAGTTGCAGTTGATCAACGACGGCAAGCCGTTCAAGACCTATCGCATTTCCCTGGGCAAGAACCCCAAGGGCCACAAGCTGATCGAAGGCGACCGCCGCACACCCGAAGGCCTCTACTGGATCGACTGGCGCAAGACCAGCGACCGCTTCAACCTGGCCATGCACATTTCCTACCCGAACATCAGCGACGCCGCCCGCGCCCGCCGCGAAGGCGTAAAGCCGGGCAGCATGATCATGATCCACGGCACCCCCGACACCGAAGACTACCCGGAGCAGTGGTTCCACACCCTGGACTGGACCGACGGCTGCATCGGCATGCGCAATGTGGATATGCGCGAAGTGTGGAACCTGGTCAAAGACGGCACCCTCATCGAGATTCGGCCGTAATCGCGTGCCGTTCGTAAAATAATTCGAAAATAATTCCTGCCCCAGGCAGCGCCTGCCGGTGAATACCAGTTCACCGCGCGGGACCCTGCACTTGTGCGCGCCACAAAGACCTCTCTAATACCACTTGATACCAAGCCCCATTAAAGCGCCCTGAAACAGGGTTTGGCACCGTTTTGGTAGCATTGACATGGTATTTAAGTGGTATTAGTTTTCGGCCATTACCGGGCGACAACATTCCAATAACGCATCGGAAACCTGACAGATGAATCCCATCCTGGCCCTGCGCCCCGACGACAAGCAATCCACGCCGCTGTACCTGCAACTGGCCCGCAGCCTTGAAGCCGCTATCCATGCCGGCCAGTGGAAGTCCGAACAGGCCTTGCCTTCGGAACGCGCCCTCAGCGAGCAGTTGAGCATCTCGCGGGTCACCGCCCGTAAAGCACTGGAAGTGTTGCTGGCTCAAGGGCTGATCCGACGCAGCCAAGGCTCCGGCACTTTCATAACGCCGCGCCTGGAACAACCCTTGTCGCGCCTGTCGGGGTTCAGCGAGATGCTGCGGCTCAAGGGCTTTGTACCCACCTCCCAGTGGCTGGAGCGCGACATCACCCCGCCGACCCACGAAGAACTGATCCGCCTGTGCCTGTCGCCCACCGACAAAGTGGCGCGCCTCAAGCGCCTGCGCAAAGCCGATGACACGGTGATGGCGATTGAAATGACTACCATGCCCGCCTCCGTGCTGCCCCAACCGCAAGCCATCGGTAATTCGCTGTACGAATACCTGGAAGGCATCGGCAAGCCCATCGTGCGCGCCTTGCAACATATCCAGGCGATCAATGCCTCGGACGAGTTCGCCACGCTGGTGGGCATCGCCCCCGGCACCGCCATGCTGCTGATGACCCGCGTGGGCTACACCGCCGATAACACGCCGATTGAAATCACCGACACCTACTGCCGCAACGACTACTACGACTTTGTCGCAGAACTGCGCCGCCATGATTACTCCGCCGAATTGCGAACTTAGAGAACTGCCCATGACTGAAGACAATATCCTCACGCCCAGCGGCTGGATGCGTGGTCGCCTGGTGCACGAGCACGGCAAGGTTGTCGCCATTGACGGCACGCCGTGCGACCCGGCCGACAACGACCTGCCCTACCTGCTGCCGGGCTTTATCGACCTGCATGTGCATGGCGGTGGCGGCGCGGACATCATGGAAGGTGCGGGCGCCTTCGAGACTATCACCCGTACCCACGTTCGTTTTGGCACCACCTCGCTGCTGGCCACCACCATGACGGCGCCGGTGGAAGAAATCTCCCGGGTGCTTGGTGAGCTCGGCACGTTCTGCGAACAGCGCCCAGCCGGCAGCGCCCGCGTACTCGGCGTGCACCTGGAAGGCCCCTACATCAATCCGGGAAAACTCGGCGCCCAACCCAACTTCGCCCACACCGCGTTGATGCAGGAAGTGGAAGCCTACCTGCGCCTGGCGCCGATCCGGGTGATCACCATCGCCCCGGAAATCGCCGGCCACGACGGCCTGATCCGCGCGCTCAGCGAACGCGGCGTGCGCATGCAGATCGGCCACACCCTGGGCAGCTATGAAGAAGGCGTTGCCGCCCTGGCCGCTGGCGCCACCAGCTTCACCCATTTGTACAACGCCATGAGCCCGCTGCATCACCGCGAGCCGGGCATCGTCGGCGCCGCGCTGGCCCATGCCCAGTACGCCGAGCTGATCCCGGACTTGCTCCACGTGCACCCCGGCGCCATGCGCGTGGCCTTGCGCTCGATCCCATGCCTGTACTGCGTCACCGATTCCACCGCCGCCGCCGGCATGCCCGACGGCGAATACAAGCTGGGCAGCCACACCGTGACCAAATGCCTGGGCGGCGTGCGCCTGGCCGACGGCACCCTGGCCGGCAGCACCCTGACCATGGACCAGGCACTGCGCAACCTGGTGAAAATCGGCCTGCCGCTCAGTGAAGCCTCGCAACGCCTGTCGCAATTTCCTGCGGACTACCTGGGCCTGGAAGAACGCGGCCGCCTGCAACCCGGCAGCTTTGCCGACTGCGTGCGCCTGGACCGCTCCCTGACACTCACCGACGTAATGGTCGAAGGAGACACCATTGACTTCAAAAATGCTTGAAGAGGCCCTGGCCTCCTGCGACGCCGTCGCGGCACAACTGCAACGCCTTGATCCGATGCTGGAAGAAGTGGCCGGGCGCCTGCGTCGCCAACCGCCGCAGGTGGCGATGACCATCGCCCGCGGCAGCTCCGACCACGCCGCCAGTTACTTCGCCTACCTGGCCATGCAGCACGTGGGCATTCCGGTGGCATCGTTGCCGATGTCGGTGGTGACCCTGTTGCAGGCGCCGATGAAGGTCAGCGGCCAAGTGGCGTTTGGGTTCTCCCAATCGGGGCAGAGCCCGGACCTGGTCAACAGCCTGCGCCTGTTGCGCAAACGTGGTGCCTTGAGCATCTCAATGGTCAACGCCGAAGACTCGCCGCTGGAAGCCGCCTGCGAGTTCCACGTGCCGCTGTGCGCCGGGCCGGAACTCAGCGTGGCCGCCACCAAGAGTTTTATCGCCACCCTCAGCGCCAGCGCGCAGTTGGTCGGCCACTGGAACCAGGAGGACGACCTGCTGCAAGCCTGCCGCGCCTTGCCCGAGGGCCTGCGTGACGCCGCCAGACAGGATTGGCGCACGGCCATCGACGCCCTTAAAGACAGCCAGCGCTTGATGGTAATCGGCCGTGGCGCCGGGTTTGCCATCGCCCAGGAAGCCGCGCTCAAGCTCAAGGAAACCTCGGCGATCCAGGCCGAAGCCTTCAGCAGCGCCGAAGTGCGCCACGGGCCGATGGCCTTGATCGACGAGAACTACCCCCTACTGGTGTTCGCCCCACGCGGCGCCGAGCAGGCCGGCCTGTTGAGCCTGGCCGCCGATATGCGCCAACGCGGTGCTCGCGTGTTGCTAGCTGCGCCGGACGATATCGCCGAACGCGACCTGACGCTGAGCCGCGCCGAACACCCGAGCCTGGACCCGATCCTGGCGATCCAGAGCTTCTACGTGATGGCCGCCGGCCTGGCTGAGGCACGGGGCATGGACCCGGACCAACCACGCCACCTGAGCAAAGTCACCCGCACGCACTAAAGCGGCGTTTTCCTGATGAGTACCGTGCCCATGTCCAACAACAATAATCCATTGACCCTCAGCGCCCCCTTGAGTGGGCCGGTGCTGGCCCTGAACCGCGTCCCCGACGAAGTGTTCGCCAGCGGCGCCATGGGCGACGGGCTCGCTATCGACCCGCTGAACGGCTGCCTGCAGGCGCCCTGTGATGGCGTGATCATCCATGTCGCCCGCACCGGGCATGCGCTGACTCTTCGCGCCGACAACGGCGCCGAGGTGTTGATGCATATCGGCATCGACACTGTTGAACTCAATGGCGAAGGTTTTGCCTTGCTGGTCAAGGAAGGCGCACGGGTGAGCCAGGGCCAGGCGCTGGTGCAGTTTGACCTCGACCGTATTGCGCGCCAGTGCAAGAGCTTGGTGAGCCTGATCATTCTCACCAACAGCGACCGTTTTGAGCTGACGCCTCTGGCCGTGAAAACCGTCAAGGCTGGTGAGCCGCTGATGCAGTTGGCCGTGCGTTCGGCCATCACCGCGCAGGTAGCTGTGGATAACTCCAGCGCCGAAGCCAGCGCCAGCGTGCGCATCACCCACCGCGGCGGCTTGCATGCGCGCCCTGCCGCGCTGGTGCGCAAGACGGCGCAAGGTTTCAGCAGCCAATCGCAGTTGCACAGCGGTGATAAATCCGCGGCGTGCGACAGCCTGATCGGCCTGATGGGGCTGGGCATTGGCGAAGGCGACGAGGTGCGGGTGACCTGCCGTGGCACCGATTGCGAAGCCGCGTTGCAGGCACTGGTCGCCACGTTGTCTGTGGTGGTGCACGAGGAACATCAAGCGCCGGTCGTGGCCACGCCCCGCCGCGTGAATACAGAAGCCAATGTACTGCAAGGCGTGTGCGCGGCACCGGGCCTGGTGTGCGGGCCGCTGTTCCGCCTGACGGGCATCGAGCTGCCGGAGGACACCAGCGCTCACAACATCGACGAGCAACGGCAACAGCTGGATGCGGCCCTTGAGCAAGTGCGCGGCGAAATCCGCAGCACCCTGGACCACGCTCGCCAACGCAAGAACGTCGAAGAAGAAGACATCTTCGCCGCCCACCTCGCCCTGCTGGAAGATCCCGCATTACTCGACGCGGCCACCGCCGCCATCACACAGGGCAGCGCGGCCACCCACGCCTGGCGCGATGCGATCCAGGCTCAATGCGCCGTGCTGTTGGCGTTGGGCAAGCCGCTGTTTGCCGAGCGCGCCAACGACCTGCGCGACCTGCAACAACGAGTACTGCGTGCCTTGCTGGGTGAAGCCTGGCACTTCGAATTGCCGGCCGGTGCGATTGTCAGCGCCCATGAACTGACGCCTTCGGACTTGCTGCAACTGAGCACACAACAAGCAGCGGGCATCTGCATGGCCGAAGGCGGCGCGACCTCCCATGTGGCCATTTTGGCGCGGGGCAAAGGCTTGCCCTGCGTGGTGGCGTTGGGCGATGAAGTGCTCGACGTGCCCCAAGGCCAACGGGTGGTGCTCGACGCCGCCAATGGGCGCCTGGAACTGGCCCCCAGCGAAGCGCGCCATGCCGAAGTCCACCAGATTCGCGAAACACAAAAACTGCGTCGCCAGCAGCAACAGGCCCAAGCCCAGCAGGCGGCGAGTACCCGCGATGGCGTGACCATCGAAGTCGCCGCCAATGTCGCCTCCAGCAGCGAGGCCCAGCTGGCATTAGCAAATGGTGCCGATGGCGTCGGCCTGCTGCGCACCGAATTCCTCTTCGTCGACCGCCGTACCGCGCCGGACGAGCAGGAACAGCGCCAGGCTTATCAGGCTGTGCTGGATGCCATGGGCGACAAGTCGGTGATTATTCGCACCATCGATGTGGGCGGCGACAAGCAACTCGACTACCTGCCGCTGCCCGTCGAAGCCAACCCGGTGCTGGGTCTGCGCGGCATTCGCATGGCTCAGGTACGTCCCGAACTGCTCGACCAGCAACTGTGCGCCCTGTTGCAAGTCTCGCCGCTGACGCGTTGCCGCATCCTCTTGCCAATGGTCAGTGAAGTGGACGAACTGCTGCACATCCGCCAGCGCCTGGATGAGTTGTGCGTGGAGCTGAAACTGACTCAGCGCCCTGAACTGGGCGTGATGATCGAAGTGCCCGCCGCCGCGCTGATGGCCGAGAAACTGGCCGAACATGCGGACTTTTTGTCCATCGGCACCAATGACCTGTCCCAGTACACCCTGGCCATGGACCGCGACCACGCAGGGCTGGCCGCCCGTGTCGACGCGCTGCACCCAGCGTTGTTGCGACTGATCGCGCAAACCTGCATCGGCGCAGCCAAGCACGGCCGTTGGGTCGGCGTGTGCGGTGCCCTGGCATCTGACCCGCTGGCCACGCCAGTGCTGGTCGGCCTGGGCGTCACGGAGCTGTCGGTGAGCCCGCCGCAGATCGGCGAAATCAAGGACCGCGTCCGTCATCTGGACGCGGCGCAATGCCGGCAACTGAGCCAGGCACTGCTCGACCTGAGCAGCGCCAAGGCCGTTCGCCAAGCCTGTCAACACCACTGGCCGCTGAGCTGAAAACAACAAGAATAGGGAGACACGCCATGTACCAACATTTTATCGAAGGCCTGCAACGCCTGGGCCGCGCCTTGATGCTGCCGATCGCGATCCTGCCGATCGCCGGCCTGTTGCTGCGCCTGGGCGATACCGACTTGCTCAACATCGCGGTGATGCACGATGCCGGGCAGGCGATCTTCGCCAACCTGGCGCTGATCTTCGCCATCGGCATTGCCGTGGGGTTTGCCCGTGACAACAACGGCACTGCGGGCCTGGCCGGCGCAATTGGTTACCTGGTGATGATCTCCACGCTCAAGGTGATGGACACCACCATCAACATGGGCATGCTCGCCGGTATCGCCAGCGGCTTGATGGCCGGTGGGCTGTACAACCGCTTCAAGGACATCAAGTTGCCGGAGTACCTGGCGTTCTTCGGTGGGCGCCGGTTTGTGCCGATTGTCACCGGCTTCAGCGCAGTGGGCCTGGGTGTGATTTTCGGCCTGATCTGGCCGCCGATCCAGCATGGCATCAACAGCTTCGGCGTGCTGCTGATGGAAAGCGGCAGCCTAGGTGCGTTCGTGTTTGGCGTGTTCAACCGCCTGCTGATCGTCACCGGCCTGCATCACATCCTTAACAACATGGCGTGGTTTGTGTTCGGCAGCTTCACCGACCCGGTAACCGGCGCGGTGGTCACGGGCGACCTAACCCGCTACTTTGCTGGCGACCCCAAAGGTGGCCAGTTCATGACCGGCATGTTCCCGGTGATGCTGTTCGGCTTGCCTGCTGCCTGCCTGGCGATGTACCGCAATGCGTTGCCTGAGCGGCGCAAAGTGATGGGCGGGATCTTCCTGTCGATGGCGCTGACCTCGTTCCTGACCGGGGTGACCGAGCCGATTGAATTTGCCTTCATGTTCCTGGCGCCGTTCCTGTACCTGATACACGCGCTGCTCACCGGCCTGTCGATGGCGGTCACCGACCTGCTGAATATCCACCTGGGCTTTACCTTCTCCGGTGGTTTTATCGACATGGTGCTGGGCTGGGGCAAGTCCACCAATGGCTGGTTGGTGGTGCCGGTGGGCCTGGCCTACGCGGTGATCTACTACACGGTGTTCGCCTACTGCATCCGCCGCTTCAACCTGAAGACGCCGGGCCGTGAAGACATCCAGGTGGTGCAGGCTGAAGCGATGAGCGATAACCAGCGGGCGACGGCTTATATCCAGGCGTTGGGTGGGGCTGAGAACTTGCTGAGTGTGGGTGCTTGTACCACGCGGCTGCGCTTGGACATGGTGGATCGCAACAAGGCGGTGGACGCAGAGTTGAAAGCGCTGGGGGCCATGGCTGTGGTGCGGCCGGGGAACGGCGGCAGTTTGCAGGTGGTGGTTGGGCCGATGGCCGATAGCATTGCCGATGAAATTCGCTTGGCCATGCCGGGGTTTGTTGCTGCAGCGCCTGTAGCGGTTGCACCTGTGGATAAACCGGTGATGGTGAATGTGCAGGAAGCCGAGAAATGGCTGAATGCCCTGGGTGGCAGGGAGAATGTGCGCCAGCTGGAAGCGGTGGCGATGACCCGGTTGCGGGTGGAGTTGGGGGATGATTCGCGGTTGTCTGAGGCTCAACTCACTGCGCTTGGTTGCCAAGGTGTCAGTCAGCTCGACAGCGGTGTTTGGCACCTGTTGATGGGTGACAAGGCATCGGGGTTGGGTGAAGCGCTGGAGCGGTTGGTGACTCGCCCGATCAACGCCTGATCGCGCGAGGGTGACGCAGAGCGTCACAGGATGCGTTCCCACGCAGAGCGTCACTAGTGTCCGGTAAACATGTTTCATAGCTGAAAGCTGCCTTGGGCAGCCTTCAGCTTTTCTCGCTCCTGCCTTCGTCGATCCCTCAATTCTGGAGTCGCAGGCCGTTCGTGCAGGACAT
>NZ_MRST01000021.1 GCF_001902145.1 Pseudomonas fluorescens | reverse complement strand
GCGTGGTTCGACAGGCTGGGATTAGTACGTCTCTCATAACCTCAATCTCTCGAACCGCCCGGTGCGGACCCGCATGCCGGGTGGTGTGGCAGGGGAGCGGCCTGTGAAGGCCGCCCCCTATGCCGATGCCTGCTGATTTCACCGCTCTCTGTAGGAGCGAGCTTGCTCGCGAAAAACTCGCAGGCGCCGCGTTCATTTAGCAAGCACGCGTTATCGTTGACGTCTTTCGCGAGCAAGCTCGCTCCTACAAAAGGGAAAACCCTTTTAGCGCCTGGTCAGCCGATAAGCACGCTCTTCAAGGCGAGTAACACCGTCCTGCAGGAACTTTCCGCTCTCCCTCAGGATGTCCCGCTCCTCCAGCCGCTCCAACGCCCAATGCAGTGCAAATAGCACCTGCACTTCCTCGTCCGTGACAGCAAAGGGTGGGCCGGCCTTCTGCGCCTGGTCGTAATCGAGGGTAATCAGCAACCCCTGGCAGCCTGAGGGCAGCAAGGCATTCAGGTGCTCGGCGTATTGCGCGCGCATCAGCGGGGGCAATGCGATCAACGCGGCACGATCATATACGCCACGGCAACCGACCACCGCCTCAGCACCCAGGCTGAAGAAATCGCCACACCACAGTTCGACCTGGCCCGCCTGATAGACCTTGAAGGCGCCCTTCTGACTGACGCGCGGCACAAGCCCCTGCTCGCTGAAGAACGCCTCAACCGCCTGCTCCGATAGCTCCACGCCCATTACCGGGTGCCCCTGGCTCTCGAGCCATACCAAGTCCAGACTTTTGCCACACAACGGTACCAGCACCTTTGCCCCCTCGGGCACCCCCAGCACGGGCCAGTGCTGCTGCAAATGGGGATTAACCTCCTGCTGATGGAAACCGATCTGATTGCTCGCCCAGCGGTCCTGCCAAAATTCAGGCTGCATGAATCACTCCGAAAATTCGATCAAAAGGCGCTAAAACTTATATTAGATTTAGATTGATGATCTGATTGAAGATGGCTCCATCTTAACCCTCAGGACCCTGCTCATGCTCCCCAGCCTGTTTATCTCCCACGGCTCGCCCATCCTGGCCTTGCAACCCGGCGCCAGCGGCCCTGCGCTGCAGCGCCTGGCTGCCGAGCTGCCACGGCCCAAAGCCATTGTGGTGGTGTCGGCGCACTGGGAAAGCCCGGAACTGCTGGTCAGCGGCAGCCCTGCCCCCGAAACCTGGCACGACTTCGGCGGCTTTGCGCGCGAGCTGTTTGCGGTGCAATACCCCGCGCCGGGTGACCCGCAGCTGGCCGGTGAGATCGTCGAACTGCTGCACGCCGACGGACTGGCTGCACGTATTGACGAGCAACGCCCCTTCGACCACGGCACCTGGGTCCCACTGTCGCTGATGTACCCGGCAGCGGACATCCCGGTGGTACAAGTCTCCTTGCCCAGCCGCCTGGGCCCGGCTTTGCAGACTCGGGTCGGGCATGCACTCGCCAGCCTGCGCGAACAGGCTGTGCTGCTGATCGGCTCCGGCAGCATCACCCACAACCTGGGCGAACTGGATTGGCGCGCCGGGCCGGAGACGATCACACCGTGGGCCCGGGAATTTCGCGACTGGGTGGTCGACAGACTAACGGCCAATGACGACGACGCCTTGCATGACTATCGCCGCCAGGCGCCACATGCCGTGCGCAGCCATCCCAGCGATGAGCATTTACTGCCGCTGTACTTTGCGCGGGGTGCGGGCGCAGATTTCAGCGTCGCGCACCAAGGCTTCACACTGGGCGCCCTGGGCATGGATATCTATCGCTTTGACTGACGCCGTCATACCTTAGAAGCTGGCTTGCTGCAATAGCAGCCGACGGTAACCACGATGCGAAGCGAGCCGCTCTTGATCTTGACCTGCTTGTGATCTTGATCTGGCTTTTGATCTTAGGCGCCCCGTTAAACCACGCTGGCCGAACGCAGGCTTGAATTCGTGGGTAACCCGGCAGGACGCCGGGTTAGCCGCCTCGCGCCATGGATGGCGCGTGGCGGCGGCCCACGGATTCAAGCCTGCGTTCGGGCACACCGAGCCCAAGCGAGGTGCCGAGTGGTGGGGCAAGAGCGTTTTGCTTACTTTGCCGCTTTTGCAAAGTGAGCCGCCGTCAGGGCGGAACCCTAAGTGGCCGTTACCTAAATAACGGATATGTACTCAATCTGATCCCACATCCCGGTCGGCTGTCAGGCCGTCTTCGCAGGCAAGCCAGCTCCCACATTTGGATCGCGGGGCATCAGTTAGATCAGCATCTACCATCAGGTCGTCACGGGAGCCAGCTCCCATAGTTGATCGCGTCGGAGACTAAACATGAGGCAAAAAAAATCCCCGAACCAGTCGGGGATTTTTTATGTGCGATCAATCAGCCCAAGGGCGGATCAATCTTCGCGGTAGCGACGCAGCTTGAGCTGCTTACCGGCAACGCGAGTGTCTTTCAGCTTGGCCAGCAGTTTTTCCAGGCCGTCTTCCGGCAGCTCCACCAGGGAGAAGCTGTCACGCACCTGGATGCGACCGATGGCTTCACGTGCCAGGCCACCCTCGTTGAGGATAGCGCCCAGCAGGTTCTTGGCCGCGATACCGTCACGCGCACCCAGCGCGGTACGGCAACGAGCACGGCCTTCAGCCAATGGCACTGGAGCACGACGCTCGCGGTCGCCACGGTCTGGACGGTCACCGGAACGCTCTGGACGATCACCGCGTGGCGCGCTGTTCGGAACCAGTGGGCGTTCTTTTTCGATGGCTGCCAGGGTCAGGGCCTGACCATTGGTAGCTTTGCGCAGCAGGGCTGCAGCCAGGGCACGTGGGGTGCAACCGATATCGGCGGTCAGGCGGTCCAGCAGGTCGCCGTGGGTCGATTCAGCGTCAGCCACCAGTGGCGCCAGGCTGTTGGTCAGTTTCTTGATGCGCGCATCGAGAACGGCCTGGGCATCCGGCAGGCGGACTTCGGCAACTTTCTGGCCGGTAACACGCTCGATCACTTGCAGCATGCGGCGCTCACGTGGAGTCACCAGCAGCAATGCACGACCTTCGCGACCGGCACGGCCAGTACGGCCGATACGGTGAACGTAGGACTCTGGATCGTAAGGCATGTCAACGTTGAACACGTGGGTGATACGTGGAACGTCGAGGCCACGGGCGGCAACGTCGGTCGCCACAACGATGTCCAGACGGCCATCCTTGAGGGAGTCGATCACGCGCTCGCGCTGGTTCTGGGCAATGTCACCGTTCAGCGCAGCGGCTTTGTAGCCTTTGGCTTCCAGGGCGCTGGCCAGGTCCAGGGTCGCTTGCTTGGTGCGCACGAACATGATCAGGGCGTCGAAGTCTTCGACTTCCAGCAGGCTCAATACAGCCGAGGTCTTCTGGTCAGCGTGAACCAACAGGTGAGCCTGTTCGATCGCGGTAACGGTCTGGGTCTTGGTCTGGATCTTCACGTGCTCCGGATCGCGCAGGTGGCGTTCGGCAATGGCACGGATGGACTGCGGCAGGGTAGCCGAGAACAGTACGGTCTGACGGGTCGCTGGCAGTGCCTTGAAGATGACTTCCAGGTCATCCATGAAGCCCAGCTTCAACATTTCGTCAGCTTCGTCCAGAACCAGGTGGTTCACGGTCGACAGGACTTTTTCGTCACGACGCAGGTGGTCGCACAGACGGCCCGGAGTGGCGACAACGATCTGTGCGCCATTGCGGATAGCCTTCAGTTGTGGGCCCATAGGCGCGCCGCCGTAAACGGCCACAACAGTTACACCCGGCATTTGCTTGGCGTAGGTTTCAAAGGCGGTTGCTACTTGCAGCGCCAACTCACGGGTTGGCGCCAGGATCAGGGCTTGCGGCTCGCGCTTGGCAGGATCGATGCAGTGCAGAATAGGCAGGGCGAACGCGGCGGTTTTACCGGTACCGGTTTGCGCCTGGCCAATCATGTCCTTACCGGCCATGATGATCGGGATCGATTGCTGCTGAATCGCCGAAGGTTCTTCGTAGCCGGTCGCTGCGACGGCTGCAAGAATATTCGGGTTAAGATTAAAAGCGGCGAAGCCGCCGGTTTCCTGGGTCATGGGTCTGCCTCTAAGTGCATCCGCAAAGACCCATGCTCCAAAGCTGCGCATGCCGTGTTGAGACTCAAGAGTCGCCCTGGCTGCTTTGTCGGCGGGGATTTGCGAAAACGAATGAATGAAAAAGATTCGTCAAGGAAGAGTCCGCTGTGCGGACGTGCAGCCGAAGCTGACTTCGGGGAATTGCGCTACCTAAACGCGGCCCGGTTAAAGGCCGGCGCGCACTATACCGGAAATAGCTGAAAAAGGGAGCTTTTTTTATCGCCAGGCACCGATAAACCGCACTGCGTCACGCGCTTTGCAGATCTGTGCGCCAGGGTCTATTTTTCAAAGGCCCGGCCCTGTTGGTCATCGAGCTTAAACGGTTCACCCACCCATTGAGACCCTTTGGTCTGAAACCTTACATGCGCCCCGAGGGCACACACGATGAATCAAGCCAGCAGTAGCCGTGTCAGCCGCACACTTGAGGGCCATGTTCTGTTGCTGGGCCTGGACCGCGTGGCCAAGCGCAACGCCTTTGACCTGGATCTGCTCAATGAACTGAGCCTGGCCTATGGCGAATTTGATCGAAACGATGACGCACGGGTGGCCGTGGTGTTTGCTCATGGGGATCACTTCACCGCAGGGCTGGACCTGGCCAATGTCAGCGGCGTAATGGCCGGCGGCTGGCAATCGCCGCTGGGAGGGTGCGACCCGTGGGGGGTCTTTGCCGGCCCGCGCGTGAGCAAGCCGGTAATTGTCGCCGCCCAGGGTTACTGCCTGACCATTGGTATCGAGTTGATGCTGGCGGCGGATATCAATCTCTGCGCCAGCAATACCCGCTTTGCACAGATGGAGGTGCAACGCGGCATCTTTCCGTTTGGCGGCGCGACATTGCGCTTTCATCAGATTGCCGGCTGGGGCAATGCGATGCGCTGGCTGCTCACCGGCGACGAATTCGACGCCCATGAGGCCTTGCGCCTGGGGTTGGTGCAGGAAGTAATGGCCAGTGAGGACCTGTTGCCCCGCGCCATTGAATTGGCCAACCGCATTGCGCGCCAGGCGCCGCTGGGTGTGCAGGCCACGTTGATGTCGGCGCGGCTGGCGCGTATGGAGGGTGAGGCCGTCGCAGCCGCCGCGCTGCCGCCCATGGTGGATAAACTGCTCAACAGTGAGGATGCCAAGGAGGGTGTTCGGGCGATGGTCGAGAAGCGGCCCGGGGTGTTCAAGGGGATTTGAACAAGCTGAATTAGCCGTCGGCAGTGAGGGCCTCTTCGCGGGCAAGCCCGCTCCCACAGTTGAATTGCATTCTCTGTTGAAATGCAATCCCCTGTGGGAGCGGGCTTGCCCGCGAAAGCGTCCGAACTGGCAATTAAGTAGCCGGCCGAATCGCCTTGATCAACGGCTGCAACGAATACCCCAATCGCGGCGCCAAGGCTTCGGCGCGGGCTGACAGCGCATCCAGGTCCAGCACCTGATCCAGCTCCGAAGGCACCAATAGAATCACATTGCCCTCCTTCACCGGCAGCTCCCAGTAATGCCGGTGGTACAACCCACGCAGCAACGCCGCCCCCAATGGTTTGCCGTCATCGGTGGCCCACTGGTTGATCACCAGCCAGCCGCCGGGGTTGAGCTTCTTCTGACAGTTTTCCAGGAAGGTCCAGGCCAGATGCCCCACGCCCGGGCCGACATCGGTGTAGAGGTCGACGAAAATCAGATCGGCCGATTCAGCACTGTCGAGCAATTGCAGCGCGTCACCAACGCGGATGTACAAGCGCGGATCGTCATCCAGCCCCAGATATTCAATCGCCAGGCGCGGCACATCGGGGCGCAGCTCAATGGCTTCGACATCTTCCAGCGCCAGGAACTTGAGACATGCCTGGGTCAGCGTGCCCGCGCCCAGGCCGAGGAACAACGCACTTTCCGGCTGTTCATGGCACAACGCGCCGATCAGCATCGCGCGGGTGTAGTCGTACTCCAGCCAGCTCGGGTCAGCGGTGAACACACAGCTTTGCTCGATGGCGTCGCCAAATTCAAGAAAGCGGTAATCAGCCACTTCAAGCACACGGATCATGCCGAATTCATCATGGACTTCGGCCAGCAGGCGCTCGACACGCTCCTCGCTCATCACTACTCCTAAAGGGTTTTACCGCACGACAAAGGCGCGATTGTCGGCCAAGCGGCAACCACAGGTCACGCACTAATTGCTGCTAACATTGACGGCCTAACATCCACCTGCAAACGAGTTCATGATGAGCCACCCCTGGAGTCCCGATAGCTGGCGAGCCCTGCCGATCCAGCAGCAACCCCGATACCCGGACGCCGCGCACTTGGAGCAAGTGGAGCAGAGCCTGGCGAGCTACCCGCCCCTGGTGTTTGCCGGCGAAGCCCGCGAATTGCGTCGTCAGTTTGCCGAAGTGACCCAGGGTCGTGCCTTCCTGCTGCAAGGTGGCGATTGCGCCGAGAGCTTTGCCGAGTTTTCCGCCGCGAAGATCCGCGACACCTTCAAGGTGCTGCTGCAGATGGCCATTGTCATGACCTTCGCCGCCGGTTGCCCGGTGGTGAAAGTCGGGCGCATGGCCGGCCAGTTCGCCAAGCCACGTTCGGCCAACGATGAAACCATCGACGGCATCACCCTGCCCGCCTACCGTGGCGATATCGTCAACGGCATCGGCTTCGACGAAAAAAGCCGCGTGCCAGACCCGGACCGCCTGTTGCAGTCCTACCACCAGTCCACCGCCACCCTCAACCTGCTGCGCGCCTTTGCCCAGGGCGGTTTTGCCGACCTGCACCAAGTGCACAAGTGGAACCTGGATTTCATCGCCAATTCCGCCCTCGCCGAAAAGTACAGCCAACTGGCCGACCGCATCGACGAAACCCTGGCCTTCATGCGCGCCTGTGGCATGGACAGCTCGCCGCAATTGCGCGAAACCAGCTTCTTCACCGCCCACGAAGCGTTGCTGCTCAACTATGAACAAGCCTTCGTACGCCGCGATAGCCTGACCAACGATTACTACGACTGCTCGGCGCATATGCTGTGGATCGGCGACCGTACCCGTCAGTTGGACGGCGCCCATGTCGAGTTCCTGCGCGGGGTGAACAACCCGATCGGCGTGAAAGTCGGGCCGAGCATGAGCCCGGACGACCTGATCCGCCTGATCGACATCCTCAACCCGGATAACGACCCTGGCCGCCTCAACCTCATTGCCCGTATGGGTGCAGGCAAGGTCGGCGACCATTTGCCCAACCTGATCCGTGCCGTGCAGCGCGAGGGCAAGCAAGTGCTGTGGAGCTGCGATCCGATGCACGGCAATACCATCAAGGCCAGCAGCGGCTACAAGACCCGCGACTTTGCGCAGATCCTTGGCGAAGTGAAGGATTTCTTCCAGGTGCACCATGCAGAAGGCAGCTACGCCGGCGGGATCCATATCGAGATGACCGGGCAGAACGTCACCGAATGCATCGGCGGCGCACGGCCGATCACCGAGGATGGCCTGTCAGACCGCTATCACACCCATTGCGACCCACGGATGAATGCCGATCAGTCGCTGGAGTTGGCGTTCCTGATTGCCGAGACCTTGAAACAGGTAAAGCGCTGATGTTTTATCCACCGGGATAACGCCTTCAAGGCTTTTTGTAGGAGCGAGCTTGCTCGCGAAAAAATCACAGGCACCGCGTTTATTCAGGAAGCACGCGGTATCGTTGACGTTTTTCGCGAGCAAGCTCGCTCCTACAGGTGGCGATGGCTGGTTTAATCCCGGTTCAGCATCGCCGCCCTTAATCGGGCAGCACTGGGCCGCTGGCAATTGAGCTGGATCTGTTCCAGCCCTAGCCAGTCGGCCATCTTTCGCAGGTTCAAGGCCAGCGCCAACATACCTTCCTCATCCAGCCCAGGTTCTTCCTCGTGCACGGCATGCACGGCCAGGCGCCCATGGGCACGCTCGGCCCGCAGGTCGACGCGTGCAGCAATGCGTTCGTTGTGGAGAAACGGCAGGACGTAATAGCCATACACGCGTCTTTCTTGCGGAGTGTAGATCTCCAGGCGATAGCGAAAGTCGAACAAGCGCTCGGTACGGCTGCGCTCCCATATCAGCGAATCGAACGGCGACAACAATGCACTGGCCGGCACGTTGCGCGGCAGTTTGGGCGCCGCCAGGCAATACGCTGGTTGTTTCCAGCCCCGCACCTGGCACGCCAGCAGTTGCCCATCCTCGACCAGCTCGGCCAAGCGGTTGCGGCTGTCGGAGGGGTCGAGTCGAAAGTAATCGCGCAGGTCTTTTTCGGTGGCGACGCCCAACGCCGTCGCACTGTGCAACAGCAAGCCGCGCTGCGCTTGACCCTCACTCATGGAGACCTTGAGCACCTCGGCGGGAATAACGCGCTCGGGCAAATCGTAGAGCCGCTCAAACCCGCGACGACCGGCAACCGTCACCAAGCCTGCGGCAAACAGCCATTCCAACGCGTGCTTTTCATCACTCCAGTCCCACCAGGGCCCGGCACGTTCCTCGCGGGTCGACAAGCTACCCGCCCCCAAGGCGCCCTGCTCTTCGACGGTGCGCAACACGCGCTGGATCGTCGCCTGCTGCTCACGGCCAAAACGTGCCATCTGCGAATAGATCCCCTGCCCTTGCCGGGCGCGCTCCATGCGCCAACCCATCAACGGGTACAGCGCCAAGGGCAGCAGCGACGCCTCATGCCCCCAGTATTCAAACAGAGAACGCCGCCGCCCCAGGCTCCAGGCCGCCTGCTCAAGAATGGATGGGGAATAAGAACCAAGGCGGGAAAACACGGGCAGGTAGTGGGAACGCACCAGCGCATTGACCGAGTCGATCTGTAAAACGCCCAGGCGCTCGATCAAGCGGTTGAGGTGCGTGGCCTTTATCTGTGCAGGCGCCAGGCGCCCGGAAAACCCCTGGGCAGCCAGCGCCATGCGTCGAGCTTGCTTGAGTGAAAAACACAGGTCGGCGGGCATGGCAATCTCCATAGAGGCTCGCCCCCTACCCTACTGCATCCGGGCTTATTTTCGCAGCGGGTCTTCCCAGAAATGCCGATGGCTTTCCTGCGCGACGTCGGCGCGATTGAGCCCAATGTCCTTGAGTGCGTCATCGCTCAGGGTCGCCAGCATCTGCCGCTCCTGACGTAACAGCTGCCAACGCGCGAATGTGTGGAACAACCCGGCAAACGGCCATTTATCCGTCGATATGAAACCTTTTTGGCCTTTCATCTTCTCGCCCTCCAGTGGGGATGACGACAGTGTGTGCCTGGGATTATGATCAATCCAACGAATGTTTCTTATGCAATACATCTCGGAGATTGATCAATTGTCCGCCTATCCCAGCATCGACACAGACGTGCTGCGCACTTTCGTCGCCATTGCCGACCAAGGCGGTTTCACCCGCGCCGGCGAGCAGGTCAACCGCACTCAATCGGCGGTGAGCATGCAGATGAAGCGCCTGGAAGAGGACGTGTTGCAACGCAAACTGTTCGAGCGCGATGGCCGGCAGGTACGGCTAACGCCCGAAGGCCAGGTGCTGCTGGGTTATGCGCGGCGCATCCTGAAACTGCACAGCGAGGTGTTCAATACCCTGCGCGAGCCGCATATGGTGGGGTTGGTGCGTATCGGCACGCCGGATGACTACGTGATGCGCTTTCTGCCAGGGATCCTGAAACAGTTCTCCAAAGCCTACCCACTGATTCAGATCGAAATGCACTGCGAAGCATCGACCGTATTGATGCAGCGGCGGGACCTGGCGTTGACCGTGATCAGCCGCGAGCCCGGCAATGATCTGGGTGAGTTATTGCGCACTGAACGCATGGTGTGGGCAGCATCACCGTGTTTTTGTGTGGAGGAGCACGATGCCCTGCCCCTGGCGGTGTCCGGCGACGAGTGCCTGTATACCCATTGGGCACGTGCCGCATTGGACGCGGCCGGGCGAGATTATCGCCTGGCCTATCACAGCTCTAACGGAGCTGCGATCCTGGCGGTGGTGAGTGCGGGCCTGGCGGCGATGGTCAGCATGGAAAGCCTGGTCACCGACGACCTGCGAGTGCTCGGCAGCGACGAAGGCTTCCCGCCTTTGCCGTCGATGAACCTGCGCTTGCTGCGTAACCCGCAGATGACCTCGCCGATCACCGAATGCCTGGCAGAGTACATCGTCGAAGGCTTCAAACTTTAAAGGTGAGCATCACCGCGCACACCACCAGGAACCCGCAGAACAGGCCGCGCAACAGGCGTTCCGGCAAGGCATGGGCGACTTTCACGCCCCAGCTGATACTCAGCAGACCACCCACTGCGAGCGGCAGGCCGATCATCCAATCCACCTCGTGGTGCCAGGCATAGGTGACCAGGGTCACACCGGTACTGGGCAACGCCAAGGCAAGCGACAAGCCTTGGGCGACCACTTGAGTAGTGCCGAAGACACTGGTGAGTACCGGCGTGGCGACCACCGCGCCGCCGACCCCGAACAGCCCGCCCATGGAGCCGGACGCCGCGCCCAAGACGCCGAGCCAGGGCCATGAATAACGCATCTGCGTGGTCGGTGGCGCGTTGCGGGTGAACATGCGCAGCAGGTTATAGGCAGACAGCGCCACCAAGAACGCAATAAAACCGATGCGCATGGCGCCCGCATCCAGCCCCACCGCCCAGATCGATCCCAGCCAGGCAAAGCAAAAGCCGGTCACCCCCAGGGGTAAGGCGTGACGCAACTCGATGCGGTTACGCTGGTGATAGCGCCACAGGGCGAGCATCACATTCGGCACTACCATCACCAAAGCGGTGCCCTGGGCAATTTGCTGATCCAGCCCGAACAACACGCCGAGCACCGGGATAGCAATCAGCCCGCCGCCAATGCCAAACAGCCCACCCACGGTGCCCAACGCCGCACCCAATGCCAGGTACATCACTAAATCCCACACCGCTCGCTACTCCGCAATTCCAAGCTTGGCATGCTACGCAGTCGGCCCTGGCGCGGAAACGCACAGCAACGCACAATGGCTGTGCCAATCTCGCATAAGCGTCGAGCCATGAACCCCAACACCTTGACCGACCAACTGAGCCTGTTTCTGGATGTACTGGAAGCCGGCAGTTTTTCCGCCGCCGCGCGCCGCCATCCGCTGACGCCTTCAGCGGTGGCCCGGCGTATCGACAGCCTGGAAAGCTCAGTGGGCAGCCGTCTGTTCCAACGCAGCACCCATGCGGTGGTGCCCACCTCGGCGGGCCTGGCCTTTGCCGAGCGGGCACGACGTATTGTCAGCGAGTTGCAGCTGGCACGGGCCGAAGCGGTCTCGCTGAGCCATGCGCCGGAGGGGTTGATCCGGGTCGATGCGCCCGCAGCATTCGGCCGCCGACACCTGGCGCCGGTCATTGCGGACTTCTTGAGCCTGTATCCAGGACTGGATGTGCACCTGCACTTGATCGACAGCTTTGTCGATATGCAGGGCGCGCATCTGGGCAAGGTCGATCTGGTATTGCGCGCTGGGCATATTGTCGACACCCGGCTGGTCGCTACGCCGTTGGCGAGCATTGTGCGTATCGCCTGTGCCAGCCCCGCGTACCTGAAAAGCCGTGGCACGCCGGCCCACCCTCAAGAGCTTAGCGAACATGACGGCCTCGACTGGGACGGGCTGGCGCCAATGTTCGCCTGGCGCTTCGAACTGGACGGGCGCCGCACCACCTATCGCCCGCGACGCATCCGCATGAGTGCCAACAACGCCGAAGCCCTGCTTTCGGGTGCACTGGCCGGGCTGGGCATCGCTCACCTGCCGACCTGGCTGGCCAGTGAATACCTGGTGCGCGGCGAACTGTTGCCGCTGTTTTGTGAAGAGGGTTTGCCCAGCCCGGAAACCGCCGGCATTTACGCGCTGCGCCTGGAACAGCAGCCCAATGCGCGTAGCCGGTTGTTGCTCGAATACCTCAAATCCCGTTTCAGCCCGGTGCCACCCTGGGATCTGGCACTGCAAAGCGGCCTGGTCTGACGCCTAGGGCAACAATTATCTGGCGCATTAAAGATTTGCCCGCTAGATTCCAGCCCAGACATGCTTTTTCGAGACGCCACCATGAGCAAAAACCCTGATCCTTGCGAATCGCTGTTGCTGGACAACCAGCTGTGCTTCGCCCTGCACTCTACTTCATTGCTGATGACCAAGGTCTACAAGCCGCTGCTCCAAGCCATCGGCCTGACCTACCCGCAATACCTGGCCATGATGGTGCTGTGGGAAGAGGATGAATTGACCGTCAGCGAAATCAGCAGCCGCCTCCTGACGGACCCAGGCTCCATGACGCCACTGCTCAAGCGCCTGGAAGCCGAGGGCCTGCTCAGCCGTACCCGCAGCCGCGAAGATGAACGAGTGGTAGTCGTGGAACTGACCGACGCCGGGCGCGCCTTGCAGGAGAAGGCCAAGGATGTTCCGCAATGCATCCTGGGCGCCAGCGGGATGGCGCTGGAGCAATTGCGCAAGCTGCAAGGCGACCTGATCGCGTTGCGCGCCAATCTGCAAACCAGCATCTGACGCAACACACACCTAAAAAAAAGTGGGAGCTGGCTTGCCTGCGATTGCGGTACATCAGTCAACAATGCATTGACTGACACACCGTCATCGCAGGCAAGCCAGCTCCCACTTTTTGCTCTGCGGTGCCCTCAAATTTTCCAATCAGTCAAAAAACTGAAAAATTAACTTGCGCGCTAAAAGTTAGCGCTATACATTCGCCTCACCAACTACTTAGCGCGCAAATGTTTAGCGCTAAAAACCAAGAGGAACGCCCCATGCAAACGCTCTATACCGCAGTAGCCACCGCCACTGGCGGCCGTGATGGTCGCGCCGTTTCCAGCGACAATATCCTCGACGTCAAACTGTCGACTCCCAAGGAGTTGGGTGGCGCCGGCGGCCAAGCCACTAACCCCGAGCAATTGTTTGCTGCCGGCTACTCCGCCTGCTTTATCGGCGCACTGAAATTCGTTGCCAGCCAGACCAAACGCAAAATTCCGGATGACGCTTCGATCACCGCCCACGTTGGCATCGGCCAGATCCCTGGCGGCTTCGGCCTGGATATCGACCTGCATATCAGCCTGCCGGGCCTGGCCCAGGATGACGCGCAAAGCCTGGTCGACGCCGCGCACCAAGTCTGCCCGTACTCCAACGCCACCCGTGGCAACGTTGATGTGCGCTTGCATGTAACGGTCTGAAAAACAGACGCCCATGAAAAAGCCCGACTCAAGGTCGGGCTTTTTTTCGTATCGCCGGGGCCAGAATTACTTCTTGGCGCGACCTTTGTACGAACCACCTTCACGGGTGTCGATCTCGATCAGGTCGTCGATTTCGATGAAATCGGCCACTTGCAGTTCGGTACCGTTGCTCAGCTTGGCAGGCTTCATCACCTTGCCCGAAGTGTCGCCACGAGCGGAACCTTCGGTGTAGGCAACCTTACGCACGATGGTAGTCGGCAGCTCTACGGACACCAGGCGCTCTTCGAAGAAAATCGCTTCGCAGACGTCTTCCATGCCTTCTTCGATGAACGGCAGAACGGCTTCGATGTCTTCAGCGTTCAGCTCGTACATGGTGTAGTCGGTGGTGTCCATGAACGTGTAGGTGTCGCCGCTGATGAAGGACAGGGTCGCTTCTTTGCGGTCGAGGATTACGTCGTCCAGTTTGTCATCGGCGCTGTAGACGATCTCGGTCTTGTAACCGGTCAGCAGGTTCTTCAGCTTGGTCTTCATGATTGCGCTGTTACGACCAGACTTGGTGAACTCAGCTTTCTGAACCAGCCAAGGGTCGTTTTCGAGACGGATCACTGTACCGGGTTTCAGTTCTTTACCAGTTTTCATTGCGTATATCCGAAATTTGGATGGGATTGACAAAAATCAAGGTGGCGTATCATATCCAACTTTCATAAAACTGTACCAGCGCCGTCGCAAGATCGGCCTGCAAGCCTTGTTCCAGACACCACTTCTCAGCGTGCTGGGCGACCTCGGGCCAGTGTTCCAGCAGCATTTTCCAGGACTGAGCCATATCGCCATCAGCGTTCCAGGCTTGCCAAAGCGTGACGACGGCAGCCTTGGCGGCCGGTGAAAGTGCAGCAGTGTACAGTTCCAGGAAGGCATCGAGCTTGTCCAGGTGGATGTCTTCGTCCTGGCGGTAGATGTGCCATAGCATTGGCCTCCCCGCCCACTGGGCACGCACGAACGAGTCTTCGCCACGTACGGCGTTGAATTCGCAGCACCATAGCAATCGGTCATATTGCTCCTGACGCACGAATGCAATGACCTGAACGGTCAGCGCGCCGCGCACCTGAATGTCTCCCGCCGACAAACTGCTCACCCCCAGCCAGCGTTGCACATCCCCCAGAATGCGCCCTTCCGGCACCAGCAAGTGCGTCCTACGCCCATCGGCTGCCAGCACGTCCAGCCAGCCGGCCAAGCCATCATTCTCATAGGCAAACAGCGACATCAAACGCGCGCCGGCCGTCGGAGCAACGCCCAGGCTTTGCAGGAACTGTTGCTGCGCGGCGGCGTCCTGTTGAAACGCCTGGCGTCGCTCCAACAAGCCGGCTTCACGCAACAGGCCGCCGGTGCCAGGGCGAAACCCGGGGAAGAAAAAGTATTTCTGCACGCCTTTGTACTTCACCGAAGGCAAGCGATGACAACCCACCACCCAGTCTTCAGCGCTGAGGTAATCCAGATTCATCCACAATGGCGCACGTTCACACTCGGCCATGCGGTCCATGTACTCAGGCGGTAGCTGGCAAGCGAACGCAGCAATCACCACATCGGCCGGGTGCGCGCCTGGCCATTCGGCCGGCCAGTGACGCACTTCGACGCCCTCTTGCCATTGCTGGCCCACCTGCACATCAATGTCCGGGCACATGCGTTCGAAGGCCCGCAGGTCATCGACCCACAAGCGCACGTCACAGCCATGCTCCACCACCAACTGCCGGGCCAGGCGCCAGGTCACGCCGATGTCGCCGTAGTTGTCGACGACACTGCAAAAAATATCCCAGCGGGCTTTCATTCCGGGCTCCATCGATCAAAGGTTCGATTGTCCGCATAAATGCGTGGATGCAGAAGGCTTGATCGCGATTATTCTGCACGGAGGCTGTGCGACAATCACCGTCATGCCGTCATTGCCTGCCAGGAGGCCCTTATGTCTGACCGTCCGTTATCGCCGCTCAAACTCTGCATCGCGATTGCCGCAGGCGTGTGGCTAGGGTTTATCGCCATTGCGCTGACCACCTGGCTGGCGTCTCGCTACCTGTTCCCCCAGGGCCTGGCGCCGGTGGCACAGGCGGTTCAGCAATTGGGCAAACCGGCGATGGTTGAACCGCAGCCACCGAACCGTCTGTTCGAACAGTACCAACAGAACCTGCAAAAACAGGAACAACAACAGGCCCTGGACCAGGCCCGAAGCAACGCGCGTAACCTGTCCAACCCCAAATGCCAGTTCTGGCTGCAACAAGACCAGAACGCCCCCAATGAAAAGACGCGGGCCAATGTCCTGCAATTCTGCGATTGATGCCAAATACCGCCATGAATAAACACGCCGTGCTCCAGTTGATCCTGGAAAAGCTCACCGTCGACCTCGACATCGTCCAACGCGCCGCGCAGACCGCTTACGAAACCGCGACCCACGAAGAAAACATTGCCGAGAACAAATACGACACCCTCGGCCTGGAGGCTTCGTACCTGGCCACCGGGCAGGCCCGGCGAGTGGAGGAGATCAAGCAATCGCTGGTGCTGTGCCAGCAACTGCAGCTACGTGCATACGATGATCGACGCGGGATAGAGACAGGCACGCTAGTGGGCCTGGAAGACGAGGACGGTCGTCAGCAATGGCTGTTCCTGGCGCCGGATGCAGCGGGTTTGAAAGTGGATGTGGTCGGGCAACCGGTGACCGTCATCACGCCGCGCTCGCCCCTGGGCAAAAACCTCTTGGGCAAGCGCATCGATGAAGAGGTGGAGATTCTGGTGACCGGCGCTCGGCAGCACTTTACGGTTACCGAGGCCAGATAACCTGCAGCTTCCCTGTAGGAGCGAGCTTGCTCGCGAAGGAACGCAAGGGCGCCGCATACAACCTGGCACCTCGCGTTAACGTTGGCGATCTTCGCGAGCAAGCTCGCTCCTACAAGGTCATCGCGGTCAGTGGACGGGCAATTCAACGCCGTCGAACAACTCTTCCAGCTCTTGCTTGTTGTGGCACTGGATCGCCTTGGCCATCACTTCACGGGTCAGGTGCGGTGCGAACTTCTCGATGAAGTCGCACATGAAGCCGCGCAGGAAGGTACCGCGGCGGAAACCGATCTTGGTCACGCTGGACTCGAACAATTCGCTGGCATCCAGCACCACCAGGTCTTTGTCGAGGTTGGTGTCGACCGCCATCTTGGCGACGATCCCGACGCCCAGGCCCAGGCGAACATAGGTCTTGATCACGTCGGCATCGGCAGCGGTGAACACCACCTTGGGCGTGAGGCCGCGATGGCTGAACGCTTCGTCGAGCTTGGAACGGCCGGTAAAGCCGAACACGTAGGTCACGATCGGGTATTCAGCCAAGGCTTCCAGGGTCAGCTTCGGCAGCTTGGCCAAAGGGTGCCCCTGGGGCACAACCACGCAGCGGTTCCAACGGTAGCAGGGCATCATTACCAGGTCGCCGAACAATTCCAGGGCCTCGGTGGCGATGGCAAAATCGACGGTGCCGTCAGCGGCCATCTCGGCAATCTGCATCGGCGAACCCTGGTGCATGTGCAGGGCCACGTCCGGGTATTGCTTGATGAAATCACGGATCACCGGCGGCAATGCATAGCGCGCCTGGGTGTGAGTGGTGGCGATCGACAAGGTGCCTTTCTTCTCGTTGGAGAATTCCTGGGCGATCTGCTTGATGCTTTCGACTTTACGCAGGATCTCGCCGGCGGTGGTGATGATGCGCTCGCCAGCTGGAGTGACGCGGGTCAGGTGTTTGCCGCTGC
This sequence comes from Pseudomonas fluorescens, assembly GCF_001902145.1. Taxonomy (GTDB): domain Bacteria; phylum Pseudomonadota; class Gammaproteobacteria; order Pseudomonadales; family Pseudomonadaceae; genus Aquipseudomonas; species Aquipseudomonas fluorescens_BV. Next base: position 284,397 of record NZ_MRST01000021.1, on the reverse strand, counting down.
GTGCGAAGACTTCGACGCCCAACTCGTCTTCGAGCAGGCGGATCTGCTTGCTGATACCAGGCTGCGAGGTATAGAGGCTTTGAGCGGTAGCGGAAACGTTGAGGTCGTGGTGCGCCACTTCCCAGATGTAGCGCAGTTGTTGAAGCTTCATATGAATCCCTCAAAGCAGATAGACGCCACGGGTATCAGCGACGATATATAACTATATTAAAGGTTTGACGGATAAATCTAGAACTTTTTATCGTTTTTACCGATCAACTATCGTCACTGCGCCGACGCTGCAGCGACGGCACCAGGTAAACCGGCACCGGCGACAACTGCAACACCCGTGCGGCGGTACGCCCAAGGGGGACGGCCACTCCGGTTGCCTGGCTATGACTGCCTACGACCAGCAAGTCGACGGACAGTTTTCGCAACTGGTCGAGAATCACCTCGCAAGGGTCCCCCTGGATAACCTTGACCGAGCGAATCCATTGCAGGTCCTGCTCCCCTTCCTCCCACTCCTCGCGAAAGCTGTCCAGCACGCGCTGTTCAATCGTCGCCATCACCGTGCTCAGCCCCTTGCTCTGCCATTCGCTCAAGGCGGTTTCATCAAGGTAGCTCTGCAACACCGATTCGGCGAACAAGCCAATGGGCTCGACCACGTGGATCACATACAGGTCAGCCTTGAACGTTCGCGCCAGCGCCACTGCATGTTGCATCACATAGGGTGCATACAGACCGAGGTCCGTGGCAAACAGCATCGAGCGAATCATAAAACCTCCTGGACTGCCAGGATGGCGGGAATTGAATGAGCTTAGCAGCTAGCTCTCGGTCTGGATTCTCAACTCATTGCTGATGCCATGGGGCACGTGCCCGGTGGCCACTACCTCCCTGGCTTTCTCGCAATGGCCGGCCTGGTCATCGAAAAACACATCGGCGGCAAAGGCTTCCAGAAACGCGGATTTTTCCAGGCCACCGAGGAACAGCGACTCGTCCAGGCGGATATCCCACTCGCGCAACGTGCGGATCACGCGTTCATGGGACGGTGCCGAACGTGCGGTGACCAACGCGGTACGGATCGGGCAGGCCTCATCGGCAAACTCACGTTGCAACAGGTTCAGTGCCGCCAGGAAGCCCTTGAACGGACCGCCGTGCAAAGGCTGGCGCGCCGACTCTCGCTCGCTGGCCTGGAAGGCTGCCAGCCCGCCGGCCTGGTAGACACGCTCGGACTCATCGGAGAACAGCACGGCATCGCCATCGAATGCGATGCGCAGCTCTTCGCTGGAAGCGCGGCGCGGGCCGCCGGACAAAATCGTCGCGGCCGCAAACCCGGCATCGAGGGCGCTGCGCACATCTTCAGCATGGGTGGAGAGAAACAGATGACAACCGAAGGCGGCCAAATAGGGATAGGGACTACGCCCGCCTACGAACGCGGCGCGGGAAATATCCAGGCCGTAATGCTGGATCGAGTTGAACACCCGCAGCCCGGTATCGGCACTGTTGCGCGACACCAACACCACCTCGACCCGCGCACGCCCCAGGCTGGCATTCAGGCTCAGCAGCTTCTTGACCAGCGGGAAGGCATCGCCAGGCTCGAGGGTTTCTTCCTCGTGCTCGATCTGGTATTTGCGGTAAGCCTCGACCCCTTCAGCCAGATAAACCTTGTGGCTGTCACTCAGGTCGAACAGCGCTCGTGAGGAAATCGCCAGCACCAGTTTGTCAGCTAATCCCTTCACCATGGTGGTTCCCCCTACTCAGCGGTTGTGCCGATCAATAAAACTCAAGGCCTGATAGAGCGCCTGCATGCGTGGCAGTTCGCAACCGGCCGCTTTGGCAGCGGCCAAGGGACGGGCGTAGATGGCCGCCAGCTCCAGCGGCCGCTTGTGCAGATGGTCGTGGTACATGCTGGGCAGGTAGTCGTCCATGGTTTCTGTCATGGCGAACATCTGCCCAGCGTAACTGGTAGGAATTTCATGCCCGCAGGCATGAGCGCCCTGCACCACCTCGGCCATCAGCGCCTGGATCAACTCGCGGCTGGACTCATCGGCCATCATGGCTGTGGTGCCCGTGCCCAGCAATACCGAGAGGCCGTTGAACGGCACGTTCCAGACCAGCTTGTGCCAACGCGCCAGAAGCACATTGGCCATGGCCTGGGATTCGATGCCAGCTTGATGAAACAGCCCGGCGCCGGCTTCGACAATCGCCTGTTGCTGCACCTCATCGTTGGCCGCCGTGCCACTGTGATAGCCCAGGTTGACCCGGCCCAACGCCTGATGCTCGACCACTCCGGGGGCCGAGCGGTGCACACCGATGTAGCACAGGCCGCCCAACAGATGCAGCGACGGCGGCAGGTGTTCACGCAGGCTGTCTTCGACATCGAGGCCGTTTTGCAAGAGCACCACTTTGGCGTCCGGCGCCGCCACCTGGGCGATGGTTGGCGCCAGGTCCACATTGCCGGTGGACTTGGTGCCCACCAATAGCCAGTCGCACGGCGGCATGTCGGCGGCGCTGGCATAGGCCTGAACCGGATGCAGGTGCAGTTGCCCATGCACCGTACTGTTGACGTGCAGGCCATGCCTGCTCACCGCGGCATATTCGCTGCGCAACAGGAAATGCACATCGAAGCCGGCACGCGCCAGCATCAGTCCGTAGTAACCACCAATGGCACCGGTACCGATAATGCCAATGCGTGGCGACGGGGCTGCAACTGCTGTCATGGCAAATCCTCTGGTATTCGATTGAGCGCCTGGTTTACGCATTCGGCGAGGTCGGATGCTGTAAGACGTGTCTGTAATTGCCCAAGGAATTGACCCTCGCACACCAGGAACAACGCCGGCAAATGAAAGATCTGGTAGCGTTCCACCGCACCGCCGTTGTGCCCTGCATCCACCCAGCACACGCGGTTCACCGGCAAGTGCCAGCCGGGCAACTGCTGGCGTGCCCAGCGGCAACTGGCACAACCGACACTGGTGAACACTACCAGCGAAATACCTGGCAATCCCAGCAATTGCTGGTCAATATCCAGGTCGGTCAATTCCAGTTCCTTCACTATACTGCTGCCATTGCCGTCAACTGGACGGCGCTCGGAGTCCGTGTACATGGGTCGTTTTTTACCTCACCCTGATGATGTCGCTGTCGAGTTGATCCAACGTCCCTCTCCCGCCCTGCCCCGCCAACGCCTGCACACTATCGGCCGCGGCGGCGTCGCCTGCAATTGGCCGCGTGCCTGGCGCGCCGGCACGGCGGTTGACCTGCGTATCCCTTCCCTGGGGCCCAGCGCCCGTTATCCAGGCTATGTCGCCTGGTGCCGCAAAGTCGAACAGGGCTATCGCATCGGTATTTGCTTCACCGATGAACACGCCTTGTTCGGTGCGCGGATGGGCGAGCAAGTGTGCCAGATCGAGCGTTACTGCCGCCTGCACGAAGATGCCGAGCCAACGCCTGCACAACTTGAAGCCATGGCCCGTGACTGGGTGTCGCGCCATGCCGGCGAGTTCTCCCATGAGGCGGTTGTGCAGCCAGCGCTGGATTAAACCGGGCTTTGCCCATTGTCGCGGGCCCGTGTTACGCGCTAAGGTTCCTCCCCCCTGCATTCAAATCATGCTGTGCCCGCCGCACGGGGATAGCTGGCGGCCGGCACCCGTGACCCTGGCGAGTAACACGATGGCTGATTTACCGATCAATGACCTTAACGTTGAATCCAACGAGACCCTGATCACCCCCGATCAGCTCAAGCGCGAAATCCCCCTGAGCGACGCTGCCCTGCAGACCGTCACCAAGGGCCGCGAAGTCATCCGTGACATTCTCGACGGCACCGACCACCGCCTGTTCGTGGTGATCGGGCCCTGCTCGATCCACGACCTCAAGGCCGCCCACGAATATGCCGAGCGCCTCAAGGTGCTGGCAGCAGAGGTGTCCGACACCTTGTACCTGGTCATGCGCGTCTATTTCGAGAAACCGCGCACCACCGTCGGCTGGAAAGGCTTGATCAACGACCCGTACCTGGACGACTCCTTCAAAATCCAGGACGGCTTGCACATCGGTCGCAAGCTGTTGCTGGACCTGGCTGAAATGGGCCTGCCCACCGCAACCGAAGCCCTCGACCCGATCTCCCCGCAATACCTGCAGGACCTGATCAGTTGGTCGGCCATCGGCGCACGCACCACCGAATCCCAGACCCACCGCGAAATGGCGTCCGGCCTGTCTTCGGCCGTAGGCTTCAAGAACGGCACTGACGGCGGCCTGACCGTGGCGATCAATGCGCTGCAGTCGGTCTCCAGCCCTCACCGTTTCCTGGGTATCAACCAGGAAGGCGGCGTGTCCATCGTGACGACCAAAGGCAACGCCTACGGTCACGTGGTGCTGCGTGGCGGCAATGGCAAGCCCAACTATGATTCGGTCAGCGTCGCCCTGTGCGAACAGGCACTGAACAAGGCCAAGATCAAGCCAAACATCATGGTTGACTGCAGCCACGCCAACTCAAACAAAGACCCGGCGTTGCAGCCGTTGGTAATGGAGAACGTTGCCAACCAGATTCTGGAAGGTAACCAGTCGATCATCGGCTTGATGGTCGAGAGCCATTTGAACTGGGGTTGCCAGGCGATTCCAAAGGATCTGGCCGACTTGCAGTACGGTGTATCGATCACCGATGCCTGTATCGACTGGTCCGCCACCGAAACCACTCTGCGCAGCATGCACGCCAAGCTCAAGGACGTATTGCCGCTGCGCAAACGCACCTGAGCCTGTACCCGTTTCGCGCACACAAAAACGCCGGGCGTAGCCCGGCGTTTTTTATTGGCAACTGGTCAGTTACAGCTTCGCGGCATGGCGCTGGTGGCGCTCCATGTAGCGTTCGACATAGGAACACGACGGGATCACCTCATAGCCGGCCTCTTTGGCATACTTCAAGGCTTCCTCGGTCAATGCAGCCGCAATGCCTCGCCCTCGCAGTGCGTTGGGCACGAAGGTGCGATAGATATCCAGGGTCTGCTTCCCGAGGTCCATGTAGGTCAGGTAGGCACGATGACCGTCCACATTGGTCTCGAACTGATGACCAGCCTGGTCATGGTGGATGGACAACGCCTCGCTCATCACTACTCCTCGCGGGTCTGAATTAACGACCCTACCTTACCGATGTTTTTCCGGCGAAGGAACATCTACGCCACCCCGTGCCGGTTTCGACAACGAGAAAACCGTGAGCGCTCACAACCAGCACATAGGGAATAGTAGGCACCAATCCTGAAATTGCTCAAGGCGCACTCGTCATTCCCCGCCGCTGGTGGATATAGAAAGGGCCTCGATCAACCGGTGACCGATAGCCTGAACATTGCCGGCAGTTGAACCTTGAGACGAACTGCCGCTCTTAAAGTCACCTCTAGATGCGCGAAAGATGCCTGGCGCAGTAAAGCCCAGCGCAACCAAAGTGCCCCGCTTCGTTATATAAAATTTCATCTGTTTACAAGGCTTAACACATGCAGGCCGGCCCTTTCAGCCTGGATCCAACGTTCGTCGAGGTGCAAAAACCTGGACAGTTTTCATACAAACCGTCAAAAGATTAGCCAAAATAGATTCGGCACAAGAATTTTTTTTGCTTCTTGCGCAACGTCAGTTTACTTACTACAAGTAATGGGTAGTATGTACGCCGGCTATTAGCTCACTCTGAGAAAGTAGCCATTAAATTGAAAGTCCTTGAAGGGGAACACGATGAACAACGTTCTGAAATTCTCTGCTCTGGCTCTGGCCGCAGTTCTGGCTACCGGTTGCAGCAGCGTCTCCAAAGAAACCGAAGCTCGTCTGACTGCAACTGAAGACGCAGCAGCTCGCTCCCAGGCCCGTGCAGACGAAGCCTACCGTAAAGCTGATGAAGCTCTGGCTGCTGCTCAAAAAGCACAACAGACTGCTGACGAAGCTAACGAGCGCGCTCTGCGCATGCTTGAAAAAGCAAGCCGCAAGTAATAATCCTTCGGGGTTGTTATCAAGCCGATCCATTTATGGGTCGGCTTTTTTTTGCCTTTGATTTGGCATGTGGGAGCGGGCTTGCTCGCGAAAGCGGTGGATCAGTCAACATCAATGTTTGCTGGGCCGACGTCTTCGCGAGCAAGCCCGCTCCCACAGGGATGTTCGCTCAGGCTTATTATTGAAGATCGAGCGGGGTGCTGGACGCCACAGGTGCGCCGCCTGGCACACCAATTTCGGTCGGCAAGCCATCCTCGGCGGCGACCACATCACGCACCTGGTCCCAGTTGACGCGCAGGTTATTGGACAGGTCTTCGCGCTTGAGCAACGCATTGATGACCGCGGTGTGCTTGTCGACCACCGATGGCGTACCGTCATCATTCAACGGCGTGTGGGCCTCAAGGTAGACCTTGCCACCACTGCTGCCGAACTTGTACGCGTCATTGATGATGCGCACTGACGTGCCTACCGGCACCATGCCTGCCATTTCCAACACGTTGTTATTGAACATGCGGAAGCACCCGTGGCTGGTACGCGTGCCGATCCCGAATTTCATGTTGGAGCCGTGGATCAGGTAACCCGGCGTACCCAGGGTGAACTTGAAGGGCCCCAGCGGGTTGTCCGGGCCGGCAGGCACCACGTTGGGCAGCGGGTCACCGTTGGCGGCGTGCTCGGCCTTGATCGAGGCCGGTGGCGTCCAGGTCGGATTCGGCGTCTTGGCGATGATACTGGTATGGGCGATCGGCGAACCCCAGCCCTCTCGGCCAATACCAAGCGGGAAGGTATAGACGACGTTTTGGCCTTTTGGATAGTAGTAGAGCCGGTATTCCGCCAGGTTGATCACAATGCCTTCCCGCGGCCCGGGCGGCAGGATAAAGCGTGTCGGCAGCACGATTTCGGTGCCCGCGCCCGGCAACCAGGCATCAACGCCCGGGTTGGCCGCGACCATTTCCGAGTAACCCAGGTCGTAGGTGGTGCCAAGGTCAGCAAAGGTGTCTTCGTACTTGGCCTTGATCACTTGGACCTGGCCAACAATGTCCTCACCGGGCGGCGGCAAGGGCAACTGCAAGGCCGCTGCCGAACCTGCCGCACAAAGCGCAGCAAGAGACAGGCAGCAGGTGACGACGGAAAGGCGCGACAACATCCGGAAAATCCTTCGCAAGACGACGGGTAGGTAAAAAGCGAGCTACAAGCTTTCAGCCGCTAGCTTACAGCTTATAGCTTGAAGCTTGCAGCTGCTTCTATAACTCGAAGCGCAGCTCCGGCCAGATCGGCGGCGTGCCGCGCTTTTGCGATTCGAGAATCGCCCGGCACAAAGGGCAAAGTCGCTGGTCTTGGAAAATCGAGCGGTTGACCGATGACCAGCGTGGTTGCGCCGGCAATAAAGTGCCGCAGAGCGTGCGGTCGATCGAGCCGCCCAGTTCCAATTGACGCGCCACCAGATGCACCCGCACTTCCTGGCAGGCGAACAGGTCCAGCTGCTCGTCCGGCTCGATCAGTTGGTAGTTAAACAGGGACCAGGCAGGGCGCGACATCGAGGGCTCCAAATCGGGGGGGCGCCACCTTAGCCGAAAGCCTGCCGGTAGAAAAGCGTCATAACAGTGGTTTTAGCGTTGGCCAGACATTTTCCAGCAACTTGTCTTGCGCCGCGACTGCCGGATGCAGCCCGTCAGCCTGCATCAACTCCGGATGGCCACCCACGCCCTCGAGGAAAAACGGCACAAACGGCACCTTTTCTTTCTGTGCCACATCACCGAATACCTTGGCAAAGGCTTCGACATAGCGCTTGCCGTAATTGGGCGGAATCTGCATGCCCAACAACAGCACCTTGGCGCCGCTGTCCCGGGACTTCTGGATCATCGAAGCAAGATTTTGTTGCAATTGCGCAGGCGGCTGGCCGCGCAAGCCATCGTTGCCGCCCAACTCGATCACCACCACGTCCGGTTTGTGCGCTGCAAGGGCCGCTGGCAGCCGTGCGAGGCCTCCCGCACTGGTGTCGCCGCTGATGGAAGCATTGACCACTTTATCGTCAAAACCCTCCTGTTTGAGCCGTTGCTCCAGCAAGGCGACCCACCCTTTGCGGGTATCCAGGCCGAAACCGGCACTGATACTATCGCCAACGATCAGGACTGTACCCGCCGCTGCGTTCTGGGCCATGCACATCAAGGCCAGGCCAGCACTCAAAAACCACACTCGCATCGGATTCTCCATGGGCGCAAGCATTCTCACCGCGCGAAACCTTAGCAAAGTGGTTCCCAGCGCGGAAGGTGAACTGACTATCCTGCACGAACTGAGCCTGGAACTGAACAAGGGCGATAGCCTGGCTATCGTCGGCAGCTCCGGTTCCGGCAAATCCACGCTACTGGGCCTGCTGGCCGGCCTCGACCTGCCCAGCAGCGGCGAAGTCACCCTGGCCGGGCAAGCCCTGAGCACCCTGGACGAAGACCAGCGCGCACGCATCCGTGCCGAGCATGTGGGCTTCGTATTCCAATCCTTCCAATTGCTCGACAGCTTGAACGCGCTGGAAAACGTGATGCTGCCGCTGGAGCTGGACGGTCGCCAGGACGCCCGCGAGCGAGCCAAACACCTGCTGGAGCGCGTAGGCCTGGGCCAGCGCCTGACCCACTCGCCCCGCCAACTGTCCGGTGGCGAACAACAACGCGTGGCGATTGCCCGCGCGTTTGCCGCCGAACCGGACGTGCTGTTTGCCGACGAGCCCACCGGCAACCTCGACAGCCATACTGGCGAGCGCATCAGCGATCTGCTGTTCGAGTTGAATAAAGAGAGCGGTACGACCTTGGTACTGGTCACCCACGACGAGCGCCTGGCCCACCGTTGCCGGCGCCTGATCCGCCTTGAAGCCGGCCTGATGGTCGCGCCCCTGGAGCCTTGATGGCACGTTTGCCGCTGTTGCGTCTGTTCAGCCTTGCCATGCGTCAGTTACTGCGCGATGCCCGCGCCGGCGAATTGCGCGTGCTGTTCTTTGCCCTGCTGGTGGCCGTGGCTGCCAGCACCGCCATCGGCTACTTTGGTGCGCGCCTCAACGGCGCCATGCTGCTGCGCGCCACCGAGTTCCTCGGCGCCGACCTGGTGCTCGAAGGCAGCTCGCCGGCCCGTCCCGAACAAATCAAATCCGGGATCGAACTGGGCCTGGATCATGCTCGCATCGTGGAGTTCTCCAGCGTTATCGCCACCGATAACGGCATCCAGCTCTCCAGCATCAAGGCGGTCAACGAGCAGTACCCCTTGCGCGGCGAGCTTAAAAGCAGCACCGAGCCCTTCGGTACGCAAACCCCGGGCGGTGGTCCCAAACCCGGTGAAGCCTGGGTGGAAGCACGATTGCTGACGGCGCTGGACCTGAAAATCGGCGACAGCATCGATGTCGGCATGAAGACCCTGCGCCTGGCGCGCATCCTGACCTACGAGCCCGACCGGGCCGGGAACTTCTACAGCCTCACGCCCAGGGTCATGATCAACCTGACGGACCTGGACGCCACCGGTGTCGTCCAGCCAGGCAGCCGTGTGAGCTACCGCGAACTATGGCGTGCGCCACAAGGCAGCACTGCGCTGCAAACCTATCGCGACCTGGTCAAAACGGGCCTCGCCGCCAACCAGCGGCTGCAGGACTCCCGCGATGGCAACCAGCAAATCGGCGGCGCGCTGGGCAAGGCCGAACGTTACCTGAACATGGCCAGCCTGGTGGCCGTGCTGCTGGCTGGCGTGGCCGTGGCGCTTTCAGCCAACCGCTTCGCCAGTCGACGTTTCGATGCCAGCGCGTTGTTGCGCTGCCTGGGCCTGTCGCGCCGTGAAGCCATGCTGCTGTTCAGCCTGCAACTGAGCGTGCTGGGCTTACTGGCGAGCCTGGCCGGCGCCCTGCTCGGCTGGCTGGCGCAATTTGGCCTGTTCTACTTCCTGCACGACCTGCTGCCCACCGACGTACCGCCAGGCGGGTTGCTGCCGGCTGTCGCCGGGATCGGCACCGGGCTGGTCGCCCTCGCCGGCTTCGCCCTCCCGCCGCTGGCCGCACTGGGGCGGGTACCACCGCTGCGGGTATTGCGCCGCGATTTGCTGCCTATTCCTTCAAGCACCTGGATGGTCTACGGCGCTGCACTGTTTGCCTTGGGGCTGATCATGTGGCGCCTGAGCCTGGACCTGGTATTGACCTTCGCGTTACTCGGCGGCGGTGTAGTCGCTGCGCTGCTCCTGGGTGGCTTGCTGCTGTTGTTGCTACAGAGCCTTCGGCGGTTACTGGCTCGCGCCTCCCTGCCGTGGCGCCTGGGCCTGGGCCAATTGTTGCGGCACCCGTTGGCGGCGGCAGGCCAATCCCTGGCCTTTGGCTTGATCCTGTTGTCCATGGGGTTGATCGCGCTGTTACGGGGCGAATTGCTCGACACCTGGCAAAACCAGCTGCCCAAGGATGCGCCCAACTACTTCGCCCTGAATATCCTGCCAGCCGACAAGGACGCCTTTGGCGCCCGCCTGCTGGACGTCCAGGCACAAGCAGCGCCGCTCTACCCGGTGGTGCCAGGGCGCTTGATCAGCATCAATGGCGAACCCGTGCAGGAGATTGTCAGCAAGGACTCCAGTGGCGACCGTGCCACTCAACGTGACCTGAGCCTGACCTGGGCAGCCGACTTGCCAGCGGGTAACGTCCTGACGGCAGGTACCTGGTGGTCGGCGCAACCCACTGACGGGGTTCCTGGCGTGTCGGTGGAAGCCAAAGTGGCCGAGAGCTTGAAGCTCAAGCTCAACGACCATCTGTTGTTCACCATCGGCGGGGAAAACCGTGAAGCGCGGGTCACCAGCCTGCGCACCATCAACTGGGATAACTTCCAGCCCAACTTCTTCATGATTTTCCAACCGGGCACCTTGAAGGATCTGCCGGCGACCTACCTGACCAGCTTCTATTTGGCTCCCGGCCATGACCAACAGATCGTCGACCTGTCACGGGCCTTCCCGGCGGTCACTATCCTGCAGGTCGAGGCCCTGCTGGAGCAGTTGCGCAGCATCCTTGCCCAAGTAACGCTGGCAGTCGAATACGTGCTGTTGTTTGTCCTCGCGGCGGGCATGGCGGTGTTGTTCTCTGGCCTGCAGGCCACCCTGGATGAACGAATCCGCCAAGGTGCATTGCTACGCGCCTTGGGTGCCGAGCGTAAGTTGCTGGTCAAGGCCCGACGCATTGAGTTCGGCCTGCTGGGCGCCGTCAGCGGCTTGTTGGCGGCACTGGGCACCGAACTGGTGACCTGGGTGCTGTACCGCTATGCCTTTGACCTGGCGTGGCATCCCCACCCGTGGTTGTTACTGCTGCCTGTGATCGGTGCTGTGTTGATTGGCGCTGCCGGAGTGTTCGGCACGCGCCGTGCGCTGAATGCTAGCCCGCTGACCGTTCTGCGCGAAAGCTGACCCCGATGGCGCGTACTCTGCCAAGGGTACGTGCCATCAGGCGGGCTTTACATATTCGATCTTGGTGATCCACCAGCACACCTCTCCGCCTGGGGTCTGTACGATTGCCTCGTCATCCACCTCCTTGCGCAGCAGGGCCCGTGCCATGGGTGAGTCGATGGAGATGTAATCCATACGGTCGTAGATCTCGTCATAACCCACGATGCGAAAACGCTTGGTCTCGCCCTGTTCGTTTTCGATTTCGACCCATGCGCCGAAAAATACCTTTCCCTCCTGCTCGGGCATGTACTCCACCACCCGCATGTCTTCCAGGCGTTTGCGCAGGTAACGCACCCGTCGGTCGATCTCGCGCAACAGCTTCTTGTTGTACTGGTAATCGGCGTTTTCACTGCGATCTCCCAGGGAGGCTGCCCAGGTCACTTTGCGCGTGGTATCCGGACGTTTTTCACGCCATAGGTAATCCAGCTCTTTTTTCAGCGCTTCATGACCCTCTTTGGTAATCAGCTTGGTACTCAAACGCTCGCATCCCCAGGCAATGTCTAATGGTGCCGATACGCCAGGGCATCATGCCCAGGCAGCGGCTGGCTGGGACTGATGATAAATGAACCCTGGAAAGTATCCAGGCCGGCGCCTCTGTAACCTCACCCATGGCCCTCCAGGACTTGATCCAACTCAAGCAGCATGCCCTGCATGCGCTGGCGCATGCCGGACAGCTGCAACATCATCATTGTCAGTTTTTCGGCTTTCTGACTGACCTCCAACCCCTGCTTCTGCAAATAGGTATGGCGCTGCTCAAGTTCACGGCCTCTTTCATCCAGTTGGCTCTGCTGCTGTTGCAGGCATGCCTGCCACTGTTCAAGCATCTGTTCCTTCTCGAGGACGGCGCATTTTTTTTGCGTCAACTCTTGGGCGACCTTGGCCAGATTGCTCAGCGCGCTGTCCATTTCAAGCAAAGAGGTATGTTCCAGGTGGGCAGGCGGGTCCAAGTGGTCGGGCTCGGGTGGCTCCAGCCGCAGATTGTGTGGCTCAAACTGACTGTCATTTTGTTCATCCGGGACAGGCGGCGCACTGGTCTTGACCTGCAACTGCGGTATCGCGGCCAGCGATTGCGCCGGCTCTTCAAAGGTGTCTTCATCCATAGGCTGCGGCGCAGACGTGGGTGAGCGCGGATTTCGGGGCGGCGCAACCATTTGCGACGAAAAGCGAATGGACGGCACGATCACTGCGCTGCTCTCGATCGCAGGCAATGCCGGCGCAGACATACCCAAGGTGATCACCTTCATGACCAATGCCTTCTTGATGATCACCGAGTGATGATCCTCGGGCCTGGCAGGCGGCAGCCGGCAGCCCTTCAAGTCAATAAAGTGAAAGGGAACCTCGGCGTCGCCAATCGAACCTGCCTTCGAGCCTGACGCGGCCGCCATCATCAGGATCTGCTTGAAGACCTGCATCGCTGATTGCAGGTCCTCTTTTGAATCAACCCCCCCCAGAAAATATCGTTCGAGCTTTTTACGTAATACCGCGATATAGACCCGGGAGTGACCGGGTTCGGTCTCCTCATCCAGGCTATACACGAGAAAGTTGGACCCGGTTTGCGTGACAGCGAACCCACAAAGCAACGCGCCGTTAACGGGCGCGTCTTCGTCGTTACGTTCAAGAACAAGAGTACGTAGAAGCATCATGGCAATCAGGCCTCATTACAAGAGATAAAACCTTATATAAACACCAGATAAACATCCGAGCATTAATAAGTCTTCCAAACAAAACAATTGTTTCAGCGAATTATCGAGCTGAACGTAGGATTTTTCTTATTAGTGACGTCTCGCGTTCCCAAGCCACTTTATTGAACGTACCCTTTTTAAAGCGCTCTCCCATACGGCCGGCACCTCTCACACGCCCTGCAAAACTTATTCGGTAAAAATATGATCGAGATAAGCAACTTGACAAAACAGCTGGGCAAAAAAAGCGTCATCACCAACCTCTCCTTCTGCGCACAGCGCCAGGAGTGTGTGGCCCTGCTGGGAGAGAGTGGTGCAGGAAAAACAACACTGCTGAGTTTGATTGCCGGGGCAATCAAACCTACTTCAGGACAAATCACTATCCAAGGCTTCAATACCCAGACCCATTCACTCCAAGCCAAAAAAGTCGTTGGCTATCAACTCCAGAACGGCCTCAATCATCACAGGATGTCCGTCAGGCATATGCTCGATTTTATTGCCGCTATTCGCGGTTTGAGCGGTGTTGAAAAGCGCAGTCGAGTCGAGCAGATAGTCACGCGACTGGAACTGCTGCCCGTGCTCAACTGCCCGATCGATGTGCTTCCACTTGGCTTGAAGCGCAGAGTCGCAATGGCCCAGGCACTCCTGCACTCCCCAAGCCTGCTCCTGCTGGATGAGCCCACGGAGGGACTATGCCCTGATCAACGGCTCAAGTTCAGGGCACTCATCCAATCCCTGACCGAGGAAATGATGATCATCATCGCCTCCCGCCGTTATCAAGAGTTAGCGGATACCTGCACCCGTGCCTTGGTCATCGCCGGTGGCCGCCTGGTGGCCGACGCTTCACTGCCGGATTTGCAACGCAGTTCCCGGCATTTCCAGGCTGTGACCCTGGCGGCGGACACCCCGCTGGATTTGCTGGCACTTGCCGTATTACCTGGCGTCGCAGGCATCGAAGAAGACCGGCATGCCCCCGGCAAGGTGACTGTTCTGGCCATGCCCGGGCACTCCATCTTCCCTTCGATCAACGCGCTCATCACCCACCGTGGCTGGAACATAACGTCAATGAATCTGGAGCCGGGTCGCCTGAACGATGTCGTTCACCATCTGAGCCATGAGGTAAATACTTGAGACTGCTAGCCATCATTTTCAAACGACAACTCGCCAGCTATGCCTCGTCACCGAGCACTTATCTTAGTGTGGCGGTTTTTCTTGTGCTGGGTGCGACGCTGGGGTTGCACAGCCATCACTGGCTGGAGCAAAACAGCAGCGATTTGCAGGCCTTCTTCGAACTGCATCCATGGCTCTACCTGCTACTGGTACCGATTTTATCGACGCAGCTATGGTCAGACGAATCCAATACCGGCTTTTGCGACACATTGAAATCCTTACCCGTCACTCCGATGCAGCGGGTGGTTGGAAAGTTTATGGCGGCATGGATCGTCTGTGGCATCGCTTTAATGCTTAACTTCCCTTGGGTGATGGCTGTCAATTATCTTGGCACCGCCGACAATACCGTTATCGCATCACAGTTCTTCGCCAGTTGGTTGTTGGCGGGAAGCTATCTCTCTGTGGGTTGCTTTGCCTGTGTGCTGACGAACCAACGCGTTATGATTTCCCTCTTGACGCTGTGCTTGTTGCTGGCCGCCAGTGGGATATCTTCAACGTTGGATGCACTGGAACAGCAGACCCCCATATGGATTATCGACAGTTTGATATCCCTTGATCCGATTTCCCGCTTCAGCGCGATGGATAACGGCAAGTTGACATTGCATGACTGCCTGTACTTCATAAGCATGATCTTGGCTTTTCTGTTTGCGACCACTCTCATACTCAACTACAGAAACAGCTGATATAGGAACGCCACTGATGGGATCCGCTTTTCGCGCGGGTATGACATTGATCGTCATATCACTACTGTTTCTGGCATTCAATCTAGTCTGGGTACCCAAACTGCCAACTGTCCGTTGGGACTTTTCCCAAGAAAACACCCACACCCTATCGCCACCGGCGCGGCAATTACTCGTTTCACTTGAAAGCCAACTGGATTTATATTTCTTCAACAGCCGCAATGCACCGCAAAAAAAACCGGTATTGAAACGTTATGGCCGGCGCGTGGAAGACTTGCTCAAGGAATTCGAAAAAGCTGCCAACGGCATGATCAACTTACATATTATCAACCCCACCCCGTTCTCTGAGGACGCCTATAAAGCCAGCTTGTTTGGCCTTGATGACACACAAGGATTCCTTGGCCTTATCGGTACGCGTGCCGGCCAGGGCGCCCAACGCATCCAAGCGTTCAGCCCTGAGCATGAATCATTGCTCGAGTATGAAATCAGCCACCTGATCTATAAGTTGATGCACCCTGATCGCTCCACTGTTGGCCTACTGTCGGGACTGCCCTTGGGCAAATCGGCCGGCGGGTTACTGGAGTTGATGCGCGAGCAATTCAATGTGGTGGAATTGGCAGCGGACATCACCCAAGTACCGCCCTTCATGAACACACTGATGGTCGTGCAGCCACACGCTCTATCTGGTCGAGCCCTATATGCCCTTGAGCAATGGGTACTCAAAGGCGGCAAGCTGATGATGTTCATCGACCCGGTGAGCGAGATAGGCGCCGACGCCGTATCGACAAACGCCAGGCTGGATGCGCTGCTGACCGCATGGGGCATCCAGATGCCTGCGGACAAGTTGCTGGTCGATAATCTTTATGCCTCATCAGCAACGCCCGGCACCGGAATGCCCGCGGTACTGCACCCGGCCAGACTACATCTGCCAAGGCAGGCAATGACCAGAACGGATATCAGCACCTGGGGACTGCATTCGGTCATCGTATCGAGCAGCGGCGCGCTCTCCTTGGCGCCCAAAAGCCGCTCGCTGTTGACCCCGCTTCTGCTGAGCTCAGGCCAATCGGCATTGGTGGACGCAGAACGCTTTGCTTCTGCAACTACGTTCGATTCACTCATAGATGAATCAGCGACTTCAGGGCAGCGTCATGTCATCGCCGCCCGCCTTGACGGGCCTGCTTATTCAGCGTTTCCCGACGGCCTGGAGGGCCAGCCGCCCGGGCTGCAGAGGGCAGAACAGATCCAGATGGTGATCGTGGCCGACACCGACTTGCTCGCAGACACGCTCAACAATGCCCTCCCAAACGGCAACGCGCAGTTTGTATTGAACACATTGGATAATCTGGCAGCACCCGAGGCACTCAGAAGTATTCAATCTCGTGTCATGCGCCAACCACTGCACAGGCTAGAACACATGCACGACGAAGCCGCACAGGCTTATCGCAAAAGTGCGACTGCGATGGAGCGACGACTTGAGCAGACAGAACAAGCATGGCGCAGGTTGAACCCACCCCACACCAGCCTCATGACCCAAGCGGTGGATACCACTACCCAGTTGCAGGCACTCAACAAAGAGCGCCTGCAATTGCCCATCGAGTTGCAGGCGCTCAAGGCCCAGGCATACGCCCCGCTGCTGCGTTTCGAACGATACCTGCAATGGCTGATGGTCGTCACAATACCGCTGCTGCTGTGCCTGATTGCCTGGGTACTTTTCCTATACCAGCGCCGGCGTCGAACATTTACGTTGGCGGCCTATCACCACTCGCTCAGCGACGGGTGATCAGGCCTTGGCGGGCAATGCGTGTCAGTTGATGGATCACCTCATCGGCGTTGCTGGCATTCGGTGCCTGGATCACTGCAAGGTCGAAACTATCGCTGGCAAAACGGGCCAGGGAATCGCCGTCCTCAACAAACTGGATCAGGAACGCCGAAGGTCGACCGGAACGACGTGGCCAGCCGTCCAGATAACGCAGCAGCGTCGGCTGGTGCTTACCGCCCAGGAGGATTTTCGGATTGCGTTGAGTCAGGTCCGCGGTGATCGGGGCCAGGCGTATGAGAGGGCGTATTGCATTCATCGTGTCGTGTCTCTGCCTCAAAAGTCTGCGGGCAGGTGAGAGGCAACACCGAACCAGCGCTTTAGCGGTATTTCGAAGAACGCCCTGCGTGAGCAAGCGTGCTTCTGTCGGGCTGCATTGAGACCCAGTGGCGCCCCGCAATTAGCTGTTTAAATCGGCGCATGAGCAGCATCCTAGAGAAGCCGGTGGGGCAGTGTCAAGAATCCCGGGCAACGAAAAGGCCCGCATCAGCGGGCCTTTTGTGCAGCTTGCTGAACGATCAGTGAGTGATCGCGCGGTCGACAGACAATTTGCCCGCACCTTCCAGCAACACCGCCAACGCGCCGCCGAGCAACGCCAGTGCGAACTCATAACCGTTGTTGGCCATGAACAGCCCGTTATGGATATGTACAGAGAAAATCGCCACCAGTGTCAGGAAGGTCAGGCCCAATGCAGCAGGGCGAGCCAGCAAACCGATGATCAGGGCCAGGCCGGCGAAGAACTCGGTACCGCCCGACAGCAGCGCCATCAGCGTGCCCGGCGCCAGGCCGATGCTTTCCATCCATTGTGCGGTGCCCGCCAAGCCACCACCGCCAAACCAGCCGAAGAGTTTTTGCGAACCGTGGGCAGCGAAGATGATGCCGACGAAAATGCGCAGAATAGTCAGGCCATAACCGGCGCGGGTGGACAGTACACGGGTAATCATTGGGCTCATGGGGGTAAATCCTTTTCCAGGTAGGGGTTGGTTGGCCGCTATATTAATCAGTTTAAGCAATGATAAAAGCCGAAATATTGCCTGATAAACATCGACTAAATCGATTATTTACGTGACGCAATTTTAGCCGCTGGCGGCTCCAGGGACTTCCGCTCCCGATCGAACGCCAAATAATACTTGTTGACGCTATTAACATAGCTGACGCCGCCCATCCCTACCTGCTCCATGGCAATGCGTTCAACCTGGAAGAACCACTGATTGGGGTTAAGCCCGCGGCGCCTGGCCTCGGTGCGCATGCCTTGCACCCGCTCCGGCCCCATGTTGTACGCCGCCAGCATAAAGGCCATGCGCTCACGCTCATTGAGCTTGGGGCTGGAGAAAAACTTGCGGCGGATCATCGCCAGGTAACGTGCCCCCGCTTGCACATTACTGTCGAGCGTCTCGATATTATTGACCCCCACCCGCTGGGCCGCCGACGGCGTAATCTGCATCAGCCCGGTAGGGCCGCTGCTGTTGCGTGCGCCTGGGTCCAGGGAAGACTCCTTGAATGCCAACGCCGCCAGGTTCAGCCAGTCCATACCTTGCTCACGCGCATGTTTTTGCAAAACCGGGCGCAGTTTTTCCAGGCGCTGGCGGTCAGCCCGCGCCAACGGGTTACGGACCTGGTAGAGGCGTCTATAGATACGCTGGAAAGCCACATCCTGGTCGGAAGGCGTGTGATAGGTCTTGAGAAACCGATCAATGCTGGCGCGCAGCATCGAGGCATCCTGGCGCACAAACCAGAACTCGTCGCCCGGCTCGCTGATCACCACCTGCTTGTCAAAGCGCAACTTGGGCAGGATTTTCGACCAGCGTTGGGCAATCGGTTTTTCTACGATCGTCAGGTGAAAAATCCCGGCCTGCACCATCTCCAGGACGTCTTCCACCGCCAGGCTGGGGTCAACCCATTCCACTTTCACCGGTGGTCGCTTGTGCAGAGCCAGTTTTTGATTGACCTGACTGATGGCATCCGCCGCCGCACTGCCCGTGGTCAGCGTCAGCGTGCGACCCGACAGTTGCTCCAGCCTGGTAAAGCGTCGTTCACCCTTGACGCCCACCAGCCACAACGGCACATCGCTGACAATCGGGTCGCTGGCGCTGACCTTGTGCACGCCCTTCACGTCCAGCAACTCACCGGGCGCCACCAGGTCGCCCTCGCCACGGGCCAGCGCGCCGAGTAACTGGTCCTTGGCCTTGGGGATGATCTTGAGGTTGATGGCCTGCCCATCACGGGCATGGCCATTGAGGTACTGCTCGAAGGCACGCAACCGATGGTATTCGACACCGATGGCCTGGCCCTGCACTTCACCGGAACTGTTGCGGCTCTGGTTGACCAATACGCGCAGGGTGCGGCTGGAGCGAATTTGCGCGAGGTCGCGGACCTTACCGGGCTTGGCCACTTGCAGCGGCCCATCCAGACGTGCGACCGCCGCCATGGGCAGCAGCAACGTCAGGCACAACATAAGCAACGCCGAGGGTCGGATCATCCGCTCTCCGGAAAGAAAACTGGCCAGCGCCTTCGCGAATAACGCAGTGCTGGTGGTCAGAAACAGAGCGCTTTATGCGCTGGCAAGGCGTGCAACAGCGCCACGGTGGCAGGCAATCGGCCCACCACAATGTCGCTTGCGACGTTCAAAGACAGCGTTAACGCGTTGTAGTTCTTGGTTTTTCTTATCAATCTACAGCTCTGATATGCTTTCCGGCCGCAGGCGGAGATAGCACCATGCAACTCATTGATATTGGCGTCAACCTGACCAACCCCAGTTTCGACGAGAGGCACACGGCCGTTCTCGAACGCGCTTACGCCGCTGGCGTGCACCAATTGGTACTCACCGGCACCAGCGTCGAGGGCAGCGAACAGGCCCTGAAACTGTGTGTAAAACTCGACGAAAGCGGCCAGCGCCTGTTCAGCACCGCCGGCATTCACCCTCACTCTGCCAGCGACTGGAACAGCGACAGCGCCCAACGCCTGCGCAGCTTGCTGGGCGACAGCCGAGTGCGCGCCGTGGGTGAATGCGGGCTGGATTTCAACCGGGACTTCTCCCCTCGCCCCCAGCAGGAAAAAGTCCTCGAAGAACACCTCGCCCTGGCCGTCGAGTTGCAACTGCCGGTGTTTCTACATGAGCGCGATGCCAACCAGCGTCTGCTGGAAATCCTCAAGGACTACCGCGACCACCTGCCAGCCGCCGTGGTGCACTGCTTCACCGGTGAACAGGCAGCGCTGTTCAGCTACCTGGACCTGGATTTGCACATTGGCATCACGGGTTGGATCTGCGACGAACGCCGTGGCACCCACCTGCATCCACTGGTAAGGGAAATTCCCCGAGGCCGTCTGATGCTGGAAAGCGATGCGCCCTACCTGCTGCCACGCACCCTGCGCCCCAAGCCAAAGAATGGTCGCAATGAACCGGCGTACCTCCCCGAAGTACTGCGCGAAGTGGCCTTGCACCGTAACGAAACGATGGAAGACCTGGCGCTGCACAGCACCGCCTGCGCCCGCCGCTTTTTCGGCTTGCCTGCCATCGATTGATGCGGCGCGTTGACCCATGTCAAAAGCGCTTTTCTGAATAGCGGCACAATAATGGCACCTTGCCAATACTGTTTCCGCTATCAGAGAAAACCTTCCATGGGTGCCTGGCTTAGCAATATCTCGCTCAAATACAAATTCTGGGCCGTCAATGCGGTCGCCTTCATCACCACCCTGCTACTGGTGCTGTACGCCGTACAGCTTGAGCAACAGGCGCGCAGCCAGGCGTCTCAGGCATCGGCCCAGGCCCAGGGACACTTGCTAAGCGCCTGGCCAGCCGACAGAACCTTGCCCACAGGTGAGCACTGGCTCGCATTTTCCAAGGACCAGATCCCCCAGGATCTGCCCGCCCTGAGCACTGCCAACGGCTGGACTGAACTCAACCACATGCCGTTGTTCGGTGAAAACCCGCTGATCGGCGCCGAGGTGGTCAGCCGGGCCGACGGCCAGCAGGTCGCAGTCCTCGCCTACGCGCCGAGCCTGAGCCAGGTGTTCAGTGAACGCTTCGCCAATTACGCCGTTGCCGTGGCAGTCCTGATGCTGGCCATGCTTGGCGCCTCGCAGTTGTTGATCCGCTTCCTGCTCAGTCAGCTCAACACCCTCAAGGATGTAATGCTGCACGTTGAAAAAACGGGTGACCTGTCGGCGCGGGTGCCGTTGGCCTGCAAGGATGAAGTCGGCCAGATGGCCAGCGCCTTCAACGCCATGCAAGCCGGTTACCAGCGCGTGGTCAATACCGTGGCACGCACCGCCCGGCAACTGGACGACGGCGCCGCACGCCTGGCCAGCAGCATGAACGAGGTGCAACACGGCATGCTGGGCCAGCAAAGCGAAACCGACCAAGCCGCCACCGCCATCAACGAAATGACCGCCACCGTCTACCACATCGCCCAGCACGCGGGCGCCACCCGTGACTTGTCCCAGACCGCCGACACCCTCGCCGGCAGCGGCCAGGCAGTGGTCACCCGGGTACAGCGTTCGATCGCCGGGCTGTCCAGTGGCGTACAGCAGACCGCCGAAATGATCCAGAAACTGGCCGAAGGCAGCCAGAAAATCAACGGTGTGGTCGGTGTGATCCACAGCATCGCCGAACAGACCAACCTGCTTGCCCTCAACGCAGCCATCGAAGCCGCCCGCGCCGGGGAAATGGGTCGCGGTTTCGCGGTAGTCGCCGACGAAGTGCGCAACCTGGCCAAGCGTGTGCAAAGCTCCACCGACGAAATCACCCGCATGGTCTCGGCGCTGCAAGCCGGCACCCGCGACGCCGTGGACTTCATGCAGGAAAGCTCATTCAAGGCCGATGACTGCGTGCAGCAGGCCCAGGAAGCTGGCGTGGCCCTGGCTGAAATCACCGGAGCCGTGGCACAGATGCGCGAAAGCAACACCCAGATCGCCGTGGCCGCCGAGCAGCAAAGCCATGTTGCCGAAGAGATGAACCGCGCCGTGGTGAGCATTCGCGATGTGACCGAAAACACCGTACGTCAAACCGTGGCCTCGGCGACTACCAGCAATGAACTGGCGACGTTGGCCGGGGAGTTGAGCAAGGCGATTGGGCAGTTGAGGTTGTAAGACTGTTCCAGCTGTAATCCGACTCCTACGACCAAGCCTCGGTTTACCTGAAGTTAAGACGAAACTTCCTCGCTATTTCCGCGCATAACGCCGACTTTTTTTACCTGACAACCGCTGCAAAGTCCCTCGCCTGATCAAACAGTGCGAGGGATTGCAGATGGTGGTGTTCGTTAGAGCCCTGGTGAATGGGGCTGTCTCTTGATCTCGGTACTTGCCAACCTGGTGCTGGTGCCCATGGATCCCGAAGCGCCGAAGGTTGAGCGCGTATTCGCGGATTTGCGTACCTGCCTGAATACCTTTGATAAGTGGGCCGACACCTTTTCAAGTGGTTCGGCACTTAGCGTAGAGCAGGTGTTCAAGGTGGGAGAAGACGTCGCGCTGGTAGCGCCGGTCTCTTCGAAAAAATCCAGCCGCACGGTCGCTCAATGCAAAGCCCAGGGTGGGCTGACCCTGGTGCATCTGTTCGAAAGCACGCAGTTTGTGCCTATCGGCAACACGCCCGTGATGCTGCAAGCCGTTGCACCGGACGGCAGCCCGGTAGGTGCGCCACTGCATCGGACCATTGGCCCCAGCGGCATTCTTGAAGTCAGCGACTGTACCCGCGACCAGCAGTACCAAATCACCTTTTACCCCACTGTTTCCAAGGCTCACGTCCAGGCGCTGTATGCGTCCTATGAGACTGTGATTGCCGGGCTGGAAACGGATTTGCGCAAGGCATGGACCGAGCAGTTCAAGCCTCGATGGGCAGACTTTGCCAAAGCGCCTGCTTACAAGCGCAGTGCGATGCAGGGCATGGCCTTTGCTACCGGGCTCGGCAAGGCGCTCTACAACCTGTGGGACAACATCACCGAGCTGTACGACCTGCTCGCGAACCTCAAATCCAACAGCGAAAAGTTGCTGAAGTACCTGTCCCAGGCCGAGCTGGATGCACTGCTCAAGCTGAGCAAAGACACGCTGGCCAAGGGGTTGCTGGTACTCAGTGATGAGCCGCTGTTGTTTATCTACCTGTCGGCACTGGTGGCCTGGATACGCATGCTGCCGCCACCCGACCGGTATGAACTGCTGGGTGAAATCACCGGCGAAGTGTTGATCAACTTGCTGCTGATCTGGGCCACGCGGGGCATTGGGGTACAGCTGCGCCTGGGTGCTCAGGTGCTTAGTGGCATCAAGTCCGGGCGTGCGCGGGCATTGTTGGAATTGCTGGCCAAGCAGGTGACAGGGCCTCGGCTGGAAACCCATGTCGAGGCCGCCAAACCGGTGTTGCTGAGCAGTGCGGCGACGCCGGTCAAGGCGGTGCCGGCTGTGCCGTTGAAGGCGGGCGACACGCTGGTTTCGAACCCGGTGCCAATGGTGCGCGGCAAGGCCCAGCGCACGACGTTGGTCCGTCATGAGCCTGTCGATGATATGCCAGCTGTGGCGTCGAATCCGAAGGGCGATGCGGCGGCGCCTGCGGATAAAACAGTCACTCACGGCTGCCCGGTGTCGATGGTCACCGGCGAGGAATTGCTGACCCTCACCGATGGCGCGCTGGATGGGATCTTGCCGTTTGAGTGGACGCGGCTGTACCGCACCAGTGCGGTGGAAGTCGATTGTGGGTTGGGGTTTGGCTGGAGCCATGCGCTGGCTCATCGGCTGGTGGTGTCGGGCGATTCGGTGGTGTGGACTGACCATGAGAATCGCCGTACTCAGTTTCCCTTGCCCACGGTTGTTCGACCCGCGATCACCAATAGCCTGGCAGAAGCGGCGATCTATTTGGGAGCCTCGCCTGATGAACTGGTGCTGGCCCAGGCGTCGCGTTTCTATCACTTTCGCGATGGTGTGCTGACAACCATCAGCGATGCGTATGACAACCGGCTGCGCCTTTGCCGGGATCGTTCAGGACGGATTGAGCGGCTGGATAACGGCGCGGGGCGCTCGTTGCTGTTGCGTTATGAGTTGGATCGCATCGTGGCGGTGGACTACCAGGTGCATCGCGCCACAGGGCGTGCGCCCTACGTGTGGGAGACCGAGCAGAACGTTGTTTCCTACGCCTATGACGAAGACGGACGACTGGTTTGCGCGACCAATGCCGTGGGGGAAAGCGAGCGTTATCGCTACGACGATCAGCACGTCATTCTGGAGCGGCAACTGGCCGGTGGGGCGAGTTTCTTTTGGGAATGGGAACGCGCTGGCAAGGCGTCACGCTGTGTCCGGCATTGGGCGAGTTTTTCGCAGATGGACACGCGCTATGCCTGGGGCGATGACGGGCGTGTCACCGTGCATAACGCCGATGGTAGCCAGGAAGTCTATGTTCATGACGACCGTGCGCGGCTGGTACAGCGCATCGATCCGGACGGCGCTCAGCATTACAAATCCTACGATGACCAAGGCCGGCTGACTGTCGAGCAAGACCCGATGGGCGCGGTGACGGCCTATCAGTATGACGATGCCGGACGTTTGGTGGCGCTGTTTCCGGGGGATGATGAGCCAACGTCCTACGAGCATGACAACGGTTTTGTACGAGTTGTCAGGCGTGGGGAGGCGGTCTGGAAATATGAGCGCAGTGTTCAGGGCGATGTCATCCGCAAGACTGACCCGGATGGCAATTCGACTGACTACAGCTATGACAAACATGGGCAATTAATTGGGGTTTGGTATCCCGACAGCAGTTGCCATCGGCTGGTGTGGAACGAGCGTGGGCAACTGCTTGAGGAGCAGTTGCCCAATGGCGGCATCAAGCGTTATCGCTATGACGATCTGGGGCGGCAAGTTGCCCGTGAGGATGAACACGGCGCGCAGACAGTCTATGAATGGGACAGCGTCGGTAGGTTGATTCGCCTTGTATTACCAGATGGCGCCACACGAGAATTCAGCTACAACCCCTACGGCAAAATCATCGCCGAACGCGACGAACTCGGCCACGTCACCGGCTACGAATACGCAGACGGCCTGCACCTGATCAGCCGCCGTCTCAACGCCGACGGCACCCAGATCAAGTACCGCTACGACAACACTCGGCTGCTGCTCACCGAGATCGAAAACGAAACCGGCGAAACCTACCAACTCGCCTACCACCCCAATGGCCTGATCCGCCAGGAAACCGGCTTCGACGGCCAGCGCACTGCCTACGCCTACGACCTCAACGGCAACCTGCTGGAGAAGACCGAATACGGCGACGATAACAGTCAGCTAATCACCCGCTACGAGCGCGACCACGCCGGGCGCCTCGTACGAAAAACCCTGCCCGATAACAGCGTTGTCGACTATACCTACGACCGCCAAGGCAACCTCCTCAGCGTCGAAGACGGCCACTGGGCCTTGGCCTACGAGTACGACCGCCAAAACCGCCTCACCGCCGAACACCAAGGCTGGGGCACCCTGCGCTACGGCTACGACGCCTGCGGCCAGCTGAAAAACCTGTGCCTACCGGACAACAACCGCCTGACTTTCAACCACGACAAAGGCGGCCACCTCGCCACCGTCGAACTCAACGGTAAAGTACTCACCTCACATCTGTTCAGGAGCGGTCGAGAGCATCAGCGCCAACAAGGCCAACTGCTCAGCCACTACCACTACGACGAGCAAAACCGCCTACACGCCCACGCGGTGACCCAGCAACAAAACCACCGCTACCAACGCCAATACGACTACGACAAAACCGGCAACCTCACCCGCCTGCTCGACACCCGTAAAGGCGAACACCGCTACCACTACGACCCCCTCGCCCGCCTGACCCGCGCCGATCACTCCCAAGACGTACAGGAACGCTTCGGTCACAACCCGGCCGGCAACCTGCTGATGCAAGACCGCCCCGGCCCGGACATCGTCGCGGCGAATCGCCTGATGATCCAGGGCGACCGCCATTACGACTACGACGCCTTCGGCAACCTCATCCGCGAACGACGCGGTAAGGGCCAGCAACTTGTCACGGAATACCGCTACGACTGCCAGCATCGGCTGATTGGCGTCACCACGCCCAACGGGCAAACCGCCAGCTATCGGTACGACCCATTTGGGCGGCGCATCAGCAAGACTGTCGAGGGCCAGACCACCGAGTTTTTCTGGCAAGGCGACAAGTTGATTGCCGAGCATCACGCGGAACGTCATCGAAGCTACCTCTACGAACCGGACAGCTTCCGCCCATTGGCGCTGCTGGAAGGTTTCGGCCCAAAAGAGACCAAGCCCTACCACTACCAACTCGACCACCTCGGCACTCCGCAAGAACTGACCGACACCGAAGGCGAAATCGTCTGGTCCGCCCACTACCGCGCCTACGGCCAGGTCGCCCGGCTCGACGTAGGCAAAATCGACAATCCGCTGCGTTTTCAAGGGCAGTATTTCGATCCGGAAAGCGGGCTGCACTACAACCGCCATCGCTACTACAATCCGGATATTGGTCGCTACCTGACGCCGGATCCGGTGAAGTTGGCGGGTGGGATCAATGGGTACCGGTATGTACCTAACCCTACGGGGTGGGTAGACCCGCTAGGCTTGAATTCATGCCCAGACAGTGACGGGTGTAAACCCAGTGCTAGCGTTCAAAATCCTGCGGCAAGTGTTAACCACGGAGAACCGGCCCTACCGCAACTGACCCGTGCGGAGCGGCAGGCGAGAATTGATGAGCTTGCAGAGGCAAACGCCTACAGACGTCTGAAAGAGATCGAGCAAGCGTTCCCAAGAGCACATTTTTTGGAGAAGCACGGCGCGCAGACAACACGCGGTTCTCAACTTGAAAGAGTACAATCAGGTAAAAATCCGACCACAGGAGAAATTGAAAGATACATTGGCGGAAACAAAGATGGCGAGCCCAAAATACCTACTGCTGCTACTCGGTACCTCAGCCATCGAGACCAGCTTAACGCTATTTACCGTGCCAGACTTATACTTAGGTACACAAACCTAGAGACTTCTCGAGAACCGATGAATATGGGAAAAATAATTGGCGAAGGATACAAAAAAAATAATTTTGAATATGGGAAGCAAAGCAAAGCCATTGTGATCCTGGATATCAACGGAAATCCAATCACTGCGTACACGGAGTTTTAGGTCATGAAACTCACCCCAAAACTATCAGTCATCAAAAGCTTACTATTCACCTACAGCATTGAAAATTACGACGACCCTGAAAGAGAACGCTTCATAGCATCAAAAAATATCAATGATGAAAAGGAACTTACGGAGCTTTTTGACAAATTAACTAAACCAGAATTTCTATCCTACAGACCCGAAGAGCGTCAATGGCATATTGACACACTTCACCATTACCTAAATATGGATGAGAATTTCGAATCTGTATTTCAGTTTTTCGACACTTATTTTGATGATGAAATAACTAATCACAAGCAATTTATGAAAGTGCTACTTCGCTGCCTAGAGCACTACAACTTGGACGCTAACGCAAGTGAATCAAAATAAATAAATCCTACAAAGCTTCCTGCTTGAGAAGAAAATATTCACATGGTGTTCGCACCGCCATTTGCCGCTCTCCGTGGAGACCGCTTGCCGTAGAAAGCTAGTCAGCTCGACCAGATCAGCGCTTGGCAGCGCTCCATAATCCTCAACATAAATGTTAGAAAATTAATACCGTCCAATCATTAATTAAATTTATTCCCTCTCACCTCATCCCTTTTCACTCACGTTGCTGAAGGGCACCGACAGCTATGCACTAGGACTGAACAGACTAGAAAGGCCAAGAAGATGAGAGCTCAAACTCTAGAAAATTTGATCACCGAATACTTGGAACAAGTAAAAAAGGCTACCGACTTACTTGAGCAAGTGTTTGGAACCAAAAATATCATTGGTCTGTGGCGATCCAAAAAAATCCCGCAGCGCGGGACGGTCGCTGCAAATGTCACCTACGAGGTGCACGGTATTGGTTGCAGTGTTTACTTATCTGAAATATGTGTCGACTTTGATTACGGTCCGGACGATAGGGTCGACGGTTTCGACTCGTGGAGGCTGTATATGTACGCACGCGAAACACCCAGCAAGTACAAAAAATATACAGACAAACAAGCCTTGGAACGTGAGTTCAATGCGTACCTAAAAAAGGGCAAAGCCAAGAAAATCGAAGGATCCACATCTAATTTGTACTTCATACAGTCTTGATGACATTCAGGTAAGTCCCCTTACCCTAAACCCCCTGAATATCGAATATGGGATGGGACTTGACCCTGATAGCTGTGAACCAGCCAATGCATGTGCAAACTGACCCAACAACATCGGGGGCAAGCCTTGGTGCCGATCAGTCAAGCGAACGCAATGCTCAACGCAACGAAGATCAAATGTGGGAGCTGGCTTGCCTGCGAAAGCGGTAGTGCAGTAACAGATGCCGTGACTGACACACCGCCTTCGCGGGCAAGCCCGCTCCCACAGGGGATCTGCGTTTAACTGACTGGCATTCCTTCCTCATTCGAACCCGCGGCGCTACGCTTTCCCACCGATGGTTTGGATGAGCCTTTTCGCAGGACGAGCATACCCAAGACCGAATACAGCGTATCGAAATGGGGCAAAGACCAATATGGCAAATCATTTCCAACAGAATGGCGAGTACAAACCGGTCCCAATAGAGGAGCGGAAGTGAATATTGACGATCCTATGCTCGTGCCAAGTAAAGAAGGCCCGAAATCACCTCATATTGGCTATCAAACACCTGGAAAGAGAGGCGACGGAGGAGCCAAAAGAGGCCATATACTGCTCCAACTGGTTCCTGTCAGCCGGTCCAGAATAGGTGTCCCCTGATGAGTTACCTGGAAGACGAAATAGACGAAGCCTGTAATGCGCTGAACCTCGACGCGGGAAAGCTTGATTCGAGCGAACTCAACTTGTTGATAAGCTCTCTGACGAGAAAATTCTTCAAAGCGCAGAGCAATGTGCTTGATCCCATCGAACTGAACGAGAAAAGCACCGAACACAACCCTGACTTTTGGAAGGAGATGCCGCATCGCATTAGCGGGAATGGCCTGGTTCTGCTGGTATTTGACTCAGCGTATAGCGCCTGGAGAATGGAAAACGCTCGAGTGCTAGCCTCTGTGTTAGGCGAAACCACCGGATATCCGTTTTGGATAACCGATAACGAGCTGACGTTCTTAGTACACATGGATGATCATGACTGTGTCATTTGGGCATGAGTGTCACTCCACCTAAATTGCAGCCTATGAGCCCCATAGCCAGCCCCAATTCGCCACCTCGCCCACCTCAACCTAAACTCTGTTCAAGTTGTTTCAACGGACAGAGGATTCACCACCATGGGCAAACGTCACCCCAATCTCCCCGCCTGGCAATGGCGTCAGTACCCACAAAACCATCAGCACCCGACCAACCTGGCGTTGCACCTGATTGCCGTGCCGCTGTTTATCGTCGGTTTCCTGCTGATCGTGTCGGGCGTGTTCAGCTTCAGCCTGGCCAGCTTCGCCGTCGGCGTGATTGGTATTGTCGCGGGCCTGGCATTGCAACGTCATGGCCATAGCCTGGAAGCCCAGGCCAGTGAGCCGTTCAGCGATCGTAAAGATGCAGTGCAGCGCCTGGTGGTCGAGCAGTTCGTGACCTTCCCGCGCTTTGTGCTCAGCGGTGGCTGGTGGCGCGCCTGGCGGCAGCGGCACCACCACTGACCGGCAGGCTCAGGCGAACACCACCACGGTCTGGCGGCTGAGTGCGATCAACTCGCCGGTCGGGCTCCACAAGGCAGCGGCCGCGTGGCCATAGCCGTCGCGGGCGTGTTCGATATTGACGTGGTACTGGCACCAGTCGAGGGTGGTCAGGTCTTGCAGCGGCTGGATGAACTCGATGGTCCAGGTCAGGGTGCTGCCCGGCGCGGGCTTTTTCAGGTGCGGCAGCAACGCCGGTGGCCAGGCGTCGACCAGGGCGAGGATATGCGCCTCGGTCAAAGGTTCTTCTTTCACATCCCCGCGCAACCGTACCCAACCGCCCATGTCGCGGGATTTATTGCCGGTAAATGGCAGGCCACCGACACTCCAGCGCATTGCCAGGTGGCGCATGAATTCGGGGGTAACCTCCTTGATATAGGGCAGTTCCTGGCACTCATCCCAATGTTTGAATACCGGTGGCGGCTCACTTGCCACGTCAATTTCGGAGGGGCGAGAGGCGCCAAAACTGGCCTGGACCAGGGTCGCCACTTCACCGTTCTGCACCACGCGCCCCAGCAACTGGCTGACCGCCTTGCCTTCGCGCAGCACTTCGACTTGATAGCTGGCAGGTACATCCGGCGCTACCGGGCCGACAAAAGTGATGGCCAGCGAGCGCAGCGGTCGATCCGCCGGCACCTGGGCGCGCAGCGCCTCGTACTGCAAGGCAGCGACCAGGCCGCCAAAGGTGGCCCGGCCCTGGGCCCATTCGGCAGGGATGGTGACATCCAGCGGATTGCTACGGGCAGCGTCGAGCAAATCACTAAAGCGCATGGCGACCTCACTTCAAGAAAGTCGTGGAGGAATCTTAACCATCGAATTGCACAGGCACAGCGCCTATTCCGGCCAAAAACCGGACCGGTTTAAAAACATTCGGCGCTGAGTGTATCCAGCACGCGGTCGGCCTTGCCTTGCGCCTTGAGCATGGTGCGCTGCCACACCGCTACGCAGGGTTGCAGGTCTGGCTCGTGCCCGGCCTGGGCCAGCCACTGCCAACAGTCATGCCAGTCACCCAGTGCGCCCTGGGCTTTCTTTAATTGCGGCAAGGCGTTGGCGGGTAACTTGTCCAGTTCGGGGTACGCCTCGGCGGCGTAGCGCACACGCTTGATCAACAACCGTAGCCGGTGGCGATCATGATCGGGATCTTTCAGGGCGTCATCGAGTGCCTGCCATTGCTTGGCCAGGCGTTTCTGGATAAGCGAGCGCAAGCCCTTGAGCAGTTTCTGGTGCTGGGATGCGCGGATAAAGCGCGGGAATGCATCCAGGATCAACAGCAAGTGCGCCAGCTCCGGGCTTTGCGCCACTTGGCGGTAAGCCTGAGGCTGCAAACGCAGGCGCCGATCAGCCGCGTCGTGATAGCCGTGCTGATGCAAATACGCCGCCAACACCTCTCGGTCGCGTAGCGGCGTAGTCAGTTGGCCAACCGTGCTGGCGGCCAATTCAAGCTGTTCGACACCGGGCAGCCCGCGCAAAGGGCGCAACAGGCTGCGCAGGCGGCGTACCGTGGTGCGCAAATCATGCAAGGCTTCATCGTCAGTGACGGCGGCGAGGCGAGCCTGGCAGCTCAGTAACCCTACTTCCAGGCCAATGACCTGAGCGACTAACTGATTGACCAACGCTGACATCCTGCCCTCACTTTCCGATGAAAAATCCTACTCGCCGCTGCAGGTCATCGCCCAGCGCGAGACTCACGAATATAGAACCGCGCCTTCTGGGCTTTGTTGGAGCAGCCTTCGAACGCTTCGAATTGCTGCTGAGTCTTGGCGCCGGTCAACAGCGACAACGCCTTGGAATAGCTGACAGTGCCGGCAAAACCCTCGGCCTTGGCCAGGTCCAGTTCTTTCCAGGCGGCATCCAATTGCGAGCCGCAGCTGTCGCGATACGCGGTTTTCCCGGCACAGCCAGCCAAGGCCAACACGATCACAGGCACACACATCCAGGCTTTCATTGATGACACCTCAAATATACAAATTCAGTCGTAGCCTGTAGACGTTGCCTACAGGGAAAAGTGCCTTGTCCTTAGCCTGAAATCGGTAGTACCTATTGCCAGAGCATACCCGAGCCTGATCATCAGCCTGGAAAAATCTTGCGCGCTGTCAGCAAGGATTGAAGCAGGCCCCTTGATGGGTGCATTGTGGGCCCCTGTTTTGCGAAGGATCCGGCCATGAAAAAACGTGTTGCCTTAGTGCTGGGCTCCGGTGGGGCCAGGGGCTACGCCCATATCGGGGTGATCGAAGAAATCGAACGACGCGGCTATGACATCGCCTGTATCGCCGGCTGTTCCATGGGCGCCGTGGTGGGTGGGATCTACGCCGCCGGCAAGCTCGACGAGTACCGCAATTGGATCGAAAGCCTGGACTACCTCGACGTATTGCGCCTGGTGGATGTGAGCTTTCGCCTGGGGGCAATTCGTGGTGAGAAGGTGTTCGGGCAGATCCGCAAGATTGTCGGCGATATCAATATCGAAGAGTTGCGCATCCCCTACACCGCCGTCGCCACCGACCTTACCAACCAACAGGAGATCTGGTTCCAGGAAGGCTGCCTGCACCAAGCCATGCGCGCCTCGGCGGCAATCCCCAGCCTGTTCACGCCGGTGATGCAGGGCAACCGCATGCTGGTGGACGGCGGCCTGCTCAACCCGCTGCCCATCGTGCCGGTGGTGTCGAGCCATTGCGACTTGATCATTGCGGTCAACCTCAATGCCACCAACCAGAAGCACTACCAATTACCGGTAATCCAGCGCCCGCCCGCATTCAAGAGCCGCTTCAACAGCCTGGCCAAGTCATTGGGCTCGCACCTGCCGTTTCGTCGCAAGCAGGCCGAGCAGTTGATGAAGCTGGAACAAGAAGCCTTGCAGGCCCAGGCCGCCGAAATCAACCCATGGCTGGAGTCTGCCGAACCCGAAGCCCAACAACCTGCCGCCGCGCCGGAGAAAGCCGGCGCACCGAAGTCGGCAACCGGCTCGTTCATCATCGATAACGTCGGGCCTGCGTCGCTGCTGGACCTGATCAACCAGAGTTTCGAGGTGATGCAAACCTCATTGGCGCAATACAAGATCGCTGGGTATCCGCCCGATGTGCTGATCAACGTGCCGAAGCGGGTGTGCCGGTTTTTCGAGTTTTATAAAGCGCCGGAGTTGATTGCTTTGGGGCGGGAGATTGCCAGTGATACGTTGGATCGGTATGAGAGTGAGCAGAGTTGAGTGAGCGTGTGGGTGTTGCTGATGGCCCTTTCGCGAGCAAGCCCGCTCCCACATTTTGATCTGTGAATACATTCAAAGTGTGGGAGCGGGCTTGCTCGCGAAAGGGCCGGCCCAGACAGCGATAAACTCAAGCACTTAGCAACCGATACCCCACCCCCGCCTCAGTCACGATAAACCGCGGCTGGGTCGGGTCATCCGCCAGCTTCTGGCGCAGGTGCCCCACCACGATCCGCAGGTAGTGGCTGTCCTCGGTATGGGTTGGCCCCCAGATGTCCTTGAGCAGTTGCTGCTGGGTAATCACCCGCCCCGGATGCCGCGCCAATTGCGCCAGCACTGCGTATTCCTTGCGGGTCAGCGCCACTTCGGCACCGTCCAGCAAAACGCGGCGATAGGCCAGGTCGACCGTCAGCGGGCCAAAACTCAAGGCGGCTTCCTGGGCATCTCCGGCCGGTGCCTGGCGCAACAGCGCACGCACACGGGCAAGAAACTCCTGGATGCCGAACGGTTTGGTCACGTAGTCATTGGCGCCACCGTCGAGGGCCTCGACCTTCTGACCTTCGCTGGCCCGCACCGACAGCACCAACACCGGCACCGTGGACCATTCGCGAAACTCGCGCAGCACCTGTTGGCCGTCCATGTCGGGCAGGCCCAGGTCGAGCACCAGCAGATCCGGTTTGCTCAAGGCCGCCTGCGCCAGGCCCTCGTTGCCGGTGCCGGCTTCGATCACCTTATAGCCCTGGGAGGCCAGGCTGATGCGCAGGAATTTGCGGATCTGCGGTTCGTCATCAATGACAAGAATCGTCGCGGTCTGGCTCATGGTGTCTCATCAAAACCCATTAAAAAATCACCCCCCTGTAGGAGCGAGCTTGCTCGCGAAAAACCTCTAGGCACCGGGTGCATTCAGGACGCCATCTTTATCGTTAACGACCTTCGCGAGCAAGCTCGCTCCTACAGGTTGTGTTCCAGGGCGGGTTGTGTGGGCAGTGGTAAAAACAAAGTGATGCAGGTGCCCCGCCCGTCAATGCCATCGGCCACGCTGATATGCCCGCCGTGCGCGCCGACCATACCCTGGCAGATCGCCAAGCCGAGGCCGGTGCCCTGCCCGCCGCGATCACCGCGGGCTGCGGTGTAGAACATGTCGAAGATCTTCGCACGCTCTTCCTCGGGAATCCCCGGCCCTTCATCCGCTACGGCAAAAAACAACTGCTCATCCTGCACACCAGCGCGCAACTGCAAGCGACCCTGGGGTGGCGAAAACCGTGCGGCGTTTTCCAGCACATTGACCAAGGCCTGCTCGATCAATGCCGCATGCACATACAACAAAGGCAGTTCCGGCGGTACATCGGTGCTCACCTGCAACGGCGCCAGCACGGCGCGCAATCGCCCAAGGGCACTGCCGACAATATCGCCGGGCGACACCCAATCGCGTGCCAGTTTCAGCGCACCATGACCCAGGCGTGTCATGTCCAGCAGGTTCTGAATATAGCGGTCGAGGCGCTCGGCTTCATCACGGGTACCTTCCAGCAACTCGCGACGATCCTCCAGGGGGATGGCTTCACCCAGGGCCAGCAGGCTGTCGATGCTGCCGCGCATGGACGTCAACGGCGTGCGCAAGTCGTGGGACACCGAAGCGAGCAAAGCGCTGCGCAACTGTTCGGTTTCGCCGTGCAGGCGCGCCGATTCCAACTCCTGCCCCAATTGTGCCCGCGCCAGCGCCTGGGCCAGCGGTTGGCTCAACGCGGTGAGCAAGCGTCGACGTTGCCCGCTCAATTCCAGGCCAGGCTTGGCACTGACACCCAGCAACCCCAAAGGCCCCTCTTCCCCCGACAGCGGCCACCACCACCAACGTCCAAACGGTAAGGTGCCGGTACCCATGCCGGCCGGCTGATCATGCTGCCAGGCCCAATCGGCGGCGGCGCGTTCGGCTTCGGTGAGGGTCAACGGGCCACCGGTCTCGACCGTCCAGCCGCCCTGACCGTCGCGATTGACCAGGCACAGGTCGAGCTCGTTCCAACCTTGCAGATGGTGGGCGGCTGCGCTGATAACGGCTTGGCGGTCGGTGGCAGCGGTGAGCTTGCGCGACAGGTCGAGCAGCTCGCTGGTTTCTTCCTGGGTATCGCGCAACGCCTGCAACTGGCGGCGCTGGCGTGCGGCGAGGTTGCCGGTCAACGCCGCCATCAACAGAAAGAACAACAGGGTCAGCACGTCTTCTTCGCGCTGGATGGCGAAGGAAAAATTCGGTGGAATAAACAGAAAATCGTAAGTCAGAAACGACAGTGCCGCACACACCAGGGAAGGCCCCAGGCTGCTGCGCACCGCCACCAACAGCACGGCGGCGAGAAACACCAGCGAGATATTCGGCAGCGGCAACGCACTGGACACGGCCCAGGCCACTGCGGTAGCAACGAGGGTTGCCACCACCGCCAAGGCGTAATCGAACCACACCAACCCGCGTACCTCCGGCAGGCGTGGCGGTGCAGGCATGTCATCGCTGTCGAGGACGTTGATTTCCAAGCCGCGAGCATTGCGCAACAGGCGTGCCGCCAGGCCGCCACCGAACAGGCGCCGCCGCCAGCGCATCCGTGACTGCCCCACCAGCACTAAACTGGCACGGCGCTCGGCGGCGTGCTGGATCAGGGTCTTGGCCACTTCCCCAGCGCGCAGCAATACCACCTCCCCGCCCAGCCGCTCCGCCAGTTGCTGGGCGTTCTGCAGGCGCAGGCGCGATTGCTCATCCCGCGCACGGCCGTTGTCGATGTGCACCAGGCTCCAGGGCAAATGCCGACGCTGGGCCACACGACTGGCATGGCGCACCAGGCGTTCGGCTTGCGCATCCCCATCCACGCCGACCAGCAGGCGCCCGCGCACCGCCGGCGCGGCCTGGCCGAGTTGGCGATAGCCCTGGGCCAGGTCATCGTCGACGTGGGCGGCGGCGGTTTGCATGGCCAGCTCGCGCAGGGCCATGAGGTTGGTCTGGGTGAAAAACGCATCGATGGCCGCACGCGCCTGTTCGGGCACATACACCTTGCCGTCACGCAGGCGCTCGAGCAGCTCGCGAGACGGCAGGTCGATCAGCAGCAGTTCGTCGGCCTCTTGCAGCACCCAATCCGGCAGGGTTTCGCGCACTTGCACGCCGGTGATACCGCGCACTTGGTCGTTGAGGCTTTCCAGGTGCTGGACGTTGACCGTGGTGAACACGTTGATACCCGCGGCGAGCAGTTCCTGAATGTCTTGCCAGCGTTTTTCATGACGGCTGCCGGGGGCGTTGCTGTGGGCCAGTTCGTCCACCAGCACCAGCTTTGGCTTGGCGGCGAGCAGGCCGTCTAGGTCCATTTCTTCGAGCATCACGCCACGGTATTCGCTGCGCAACAGCGGTTGTTGCGGCAGGCCGCTGAGCAAAGCTTCGGTCTCGGCGCGGCCGTGGGTTTCAACCACCCCAGCGATCAGGCGCACGCCCTGGCGCAGTTGGGTGTGGGCCGCCTGAAGCATGGCGTAGGTCTTGCCCACACCGGGCGCGGCGCCGAGGAAGACTTTGAGCCGGCCACGGCCGTCCCGGGGCAGATCGGCTAACAGGGCATCGGCGCGGCCGGCGTCGCTCATGCTGTGGTCCTTCGATAATTCAATGATGTAGGAGCGAGCTTGCTCGCGAAAAACTCAAGAGCGCCGCGTTTAGGCTGGACGCCCGCGTTATCGTTAACGACCTTCGCGAGCAAGCTCGCTCCTACAGTGGGTCAGAGTTGTTCCAGGACCATGTTCAGGGCCAGGACGTTTACTACGGGCGGGCCTACCAACGGGCTTTCGATGTGCTCATCCAGCAACCGCTGCAAGGTCGACACTGGCACATTTCGCGCCGCCGCTACTCGCGCCAGTTGATAGGCAATCGCCTGCGGTGGCAAGTGTGGATCAAGGCCGCTGCCGGAGGTTGTCAGCGAGGCCAGTGGCACCGGGCCCTGGCCAGGCACTGACTGCTTGCTGGCATCCTCGAATATGCGTGTCGCCAAGGCCGGATTGCTGGGGCCCAGGTTACTGGCACTGCTGGACACTGTGGCAAAAGCACCGGCTGACGGGCGTGGGTGGAACCAGCTGTCGCCGGTAAAGTCCTGGGCGATCAGGCTGGAGCCGCGCACCTTGCCGCTGGCGTCGCGCACCAGGCTGCCATTGGCCTGATCGGGGAAGGCCACTTGGGCCACGCCGGTGACTACCAGCGGGTAGGCCACGCCGGTGATCAGGGTCATGAGTACCAGCAAGCTCAGGGCTGGGCGGATGATGTTTGTCATAGTCAAATCCTCAATAAATCAGACAGGTCAAACCAGGTGCAGCGCGGTCAGCAGCATGTCGATGGCCTTGATCCCCACGAACGGCACCAACAATCCGCCCAGCCCATAGATCAGCAGGTTGCGCCGCAGCAAGGCCGCCGCACTCGCCGCCTGTACGCGCACACCGCGCAGGGCCAACGGGATCAGCACCACGATAATCAGCGCGTTGAACACGATGGCCGAGAGGATCGCGCTCTGCGGGCTCTGCAAGTGCATGATGTTGAGCACGCCCAGCTGCGGGTAGATCGAGGCAAACAGCGCCGGCAGGATCGCAAAATACTTGGCCACGTCGTTGGCGATGGAAAAGGTCGTCAGCGCGCCACGGGTCACCAGCAATTCCTTGCCGATCTGCACCACGTCCAGCAGCTTGGTCGGGTCGCTGTCGAGGTCGACCATATTGGCGGCTTCGCGCGCGGCCTGGGTGCCGTCGTTCATGGCCATGCCGACGTCAGCCTGGGCTAGCGCCGGGGCGTCGTTGGC
Source organism: Pseudomonas fluorescens (assembly GCF_001902145.1). Taxonomy (GTDB): domain Bacteria; phylum Pseudomonadota; class Gammaproteobacteria; order Pseudomonadales; family Pseudomonadaceae; genus Aquipseudomonas; species Aquipseudomonas fluorescens_BV. Next base: position 246,965 of record NZ_MRST01000021.1, on the reverse strand, counting down.
GCCGTCGCCGCACATAGCGACCAGGCGACCGTCGTTCTGCTCATGACGAATACGCGCGAGTTTCTTCTCTGGCGTGGCTTCGGCCAGCACATCGTCCACCCCCGCTTCAGCGGCAATCGCGGCGGCGGTCAGCGGGTTGTCGCCAGTGACCATCACGGTGCGAATCCCCAACTTGCGCAACTCGGCAAAACGCTCACGGATACCTGGCTTGACCACGTCCTTGAGATGGATCGCCCCCAGCAACTTGCCATCGGCGCACACCAGCAAGGGCGTGCCGCCGCTTTGGGCGATCTTGTCGATTTCCCGCGACAGCGCAGGCAGCAGGTCGCTGCGTTGCTGGCCGATAAACGCCAGCAGCGAGTCCACCGCGCCTTTACGGAACACACGGCCCTGATAGTCGACACCGGACAAACGGGTCTCGGCGCTGAAGGGCACCGCGGTCAACGCCTCCAGGCTCGGCTCGGCCTGGGGGTGCAAGGCGCGCAGGTATTCAACGATGGACTTGCCTTCCGCCGTATCATCGGCCAGGGACGCCAGCAGCGCGCCTTCGGCCAATTCGCGACCACTGACGCCAGGTGCAGCGACCACGGCCGAGCAACGACGGTTGCCGAAGGTGATGGTGCCGGTCTTGTCCAGCAGCAACACATGCACGTCCCCCGCCGCTTCCACCGCGCGGCCAGACTTGGCGATCACGTTGAGACGCACCAGGCGGTCCATGCCGGCAATCCCAATGGCCGACAACAAGCCGCCAATGGTGGTAGGAATCAGCGTCACCAGCAGTGCGACCAGGAACACCAAAGGCAAGCTGCCATTGGCGAAGTGGGCGAACGGCTGCAAGGTCACCACCACCAGCAGGAAGATCAGGGTCAGGCCGATCAGCAGGATATCCAGCGCGACTTCGTTGGGAGTTTTCTGGCGTTTGGCGCCCTCCACCAGCGCGATCATGCGGTCCAGGGTGGACTCGCCCGGGTTGGCGGTGATGCGGATCAGCAGCCAGTCCGAGACCAGCCGCGTGTTGCCGGTGACGGCCGAGCGGTCGCCGCCGGACTCGCGGATGACCGGGGCAGATTCGCCGGTGATCGCCGCTTCGTTGACCGCTGCAATACCTTCGACGACCTCGCCATCACCGGGGATCATTTCTCCGGCGGCCACACGCACCACATCACCCTTGCGCAGGCTGGTGGCCGGTACCACCTTGAAGCTGCCATCGGCTTCCTGGCGGCGGGCGCTCAAGCCTTCGCTGCCAGCCTTGAGGCTGTCGGCGCGGGCCTTGCCACGGCCTTCGGCCAAGGCTTCGGCGAAGTTGGCGAACAGCACGGTGAACCACAGCCACACCGCGATTTGCACCGCAACAAAGGTGGGCACGGTGGTATCGGGCACAAAGCACAACACGGTGGTGAGGATGGCCGTCAGCTCCACCACCAGCATCACTGGCGAGCGTTGCAGTTGGCGTGGGTCCAGCTTGACGAACGCCTGGACCAGTGCCGGGCGCCACAGGGCCGAGATAGCGGTTTTGGCGGGCTCCTGGGGTTTGACCGGGGCCGCGTTTTTTGCAGGCATATTCATTTTCATGTCCCTTTAGAAGCCCATGCTCAGATGTTCAGCGATAGGCCCAAGCGCCAGCGTCGGCAGGAAAGTCAGGCCGCCCACCAGCAAAATGGTCACGGTCAATAGGGTCACAAACAGCGCACCATGGGTGGGGAAGCTGTTCTGGCCAATCGGCGCGGTCTTCTTCATCGCCAGGCTGCCGGCCAGGGCCAGTACCGGGAGGATGTAGCCAAAGCGGCCGATCAGCATGCCCAGGCCCAACATCAGGTTATGGAACGGGGTGTTGGCGCCGAGGCCAGCAAACGCCGAACCGTTGTTGGCACTGGCCGAGGTGTAGGCGTACAGCAACTGGCTGAAGCCATGGGGGCCTGGGTTACTGATGGCACCTGCCGGGCCGGGCAGGCTGGCAGCGATGGCACTCAACACCAGCACGCCGACCGGCATCACCAGCAGGGTCACCACCAGCAATTGCACTTCCTTGGCCTGGAGTTTTTTGCCCAGATATTCCGGCGTGCGGCCGATCATCAGGCCGGCGAGGAACACCGCGATCAGCACGTTGAGCAACATGCCGTACATACCGGCACCGACACCGCCGAAGATCACTTCGCCGACCATCATGTTGACCAGCGCCACCATCCCGCTCAGGGGGCTGAGGCTGTCCTGCATGCCATTGACCGAACCGTTGGACGCTGCGGTGGTGGTCACCGACCACAACACGGTACCGGTGGTGCCAAAGCGTGTTTCCTTACCTTCCAGCGGTGCGGTTTGCTCCACGGCAGGGTTGTTGAGGGTTGGATTGGGTTGGTATTCGGACCACAGCGACGTCGCACCGCCGATCAGGAACAGCGCCAGCATGCACGCAAGGATCGCCCGGCTCTGGCGCAGGTCCTTGACGTAATGGCCGAAGGTAAACACCAACGCCACCGGGATCAGAATGATCGAGGCCACTTCGAACAGATTGGCCCAGGCGGTCGGGTCTTCGAATGGATGCGCCGAGTTCACGCCGAAGAAGCCACCGCCGTTAGTGCCCAGTTGTTTGATCGCAATCTGGCTGGCGGCCGGCCCCAGGGGAATCACCTGGTCCACGCCCTGCAGCGTGACGGCATCAACATAATGGGCGAAGGTTTGCGGCACGCCCTGCCATACCAGAAACAGCGCCAGCACCAGGCACAACGGCAGCAGGCCGTAGAGGGTGGCGCGGGTCATGTCGACCCAGAAGTTGCCCAGGGTCTGGGCAGATTTGCGCCCGATCCCACGGCACAAGGCGACCAGGACGGCGAGACCGGTCGCCGCACTGACGAAGTTCTGCACCGTAAGGCCGGCCATCTGGCTGAGGTAGCTCAGGGATGCCTCGCCGCTGTAGTTCTGCCAGTTGGTATTGGTCATGAAACTGACGGCGGTGTTGAACGCCAGGGTCCATTCCTGGCCCGGCAGTTTTTGCGGGTTCAGCGGGAGGGAGCCTTGAAATAACAGAATAGAGAAGAGCAACAGGAAGCCGGCGAGGTTGAATGCGAGCAAGGCCAGCATGTACTTCTGCCAGCTTTGTTCCTGCTGTGCGTCCACGCCCGAGAGGCGATAACAGGCCTTCTCGACAGGCCCCAACACCGGGGTCAGCCAGGTGCGCTGGCCCTCCATCACCTTGTAATAGAACCGCCCCAGGAACGGTGCCGGCACCAATACCACGGCGAAGAAGGCGATGATCAGCCAATAGTCATAACTGTGCATAGCCCGCTCCTAGTTCCGATCCGCGCGTAACAGCGCAACCAGCAAATAAATGAACAGCGCCACGGCCAATAGCAGTGACACCCCGTCCAGAACGCTCATGGAAATCTCCCCGTCTTGCGGCGATTGCCGCGTGTAGGGCCATTGTCCGCAGGAGCGGTGTAAAGGAACGAGAGCGAGGGGCTGGGTGGGGCGTAAAGATGGCGTAAAGAGTGGGTTTATGCGGGGTTTACAGGAAGATCTGCAGTGGCTGGGAGGGCCTCATCGCGGGCAAGCCCGGCTCCCACAGTGGAATGCATTCCAAATGTGGGAGCCGGGCTTGCCCGCGATAGCGGCAGGTCAGACACCATCGCCCCTATCTGGTGCACACCGAGCCACATTCAAACGCCAAACCATCCCCCAGGCGACACAAGCACTGCTTTGCGACAGGGTTCCTCAGCCTGGCATAACCGCTGCAACACCTTGAATCATTCCAAATGGTTCAAGGAGCGCAGCACAATGAACACACAACTCAAACCCACCTTGGGCACCCTGCATCTCTGGGGCATCGCCGTAGGGCTGGTGATCTCCGGAGAGTATTTCGGCTGGAGTTACGGCTGGGGCGTCGCCGGCACCTTGGGCTTTCTGGTGACCTCGTTGATGGTCGCCGCGATGTACACCTGCTTTATCTTCAGCTTCACCGAACTGACCACTGCGATTCCCCACGCAGGAGGCCCCTTTGCCTACAGCCGTCGCGCCTTCGGTGAGAAAGGCGGCTTGATTGCCGGCCTGGCCACCTTGATCGAATTTGTCTTCGCCCCGCCCGCGATTGCCCTGGCCATTGGCGCGTACCTGAACGTGCAGTTCCCGGCACTCGACCCCAAGCACGCCGCCGTCGGCGCCTATATCGTGTTCATGGGCCTGAACATCCTCGGCGTCAAACTTGCCGCTACCTTCGAATTGGTGGTGTGCGTGCTCGCCGTCGCCGAACTTCTGGTGTTCATGGGCGTGGTCGCCCCGGCGTTCAGCTTCAGCAACTTCGCCCTCAACGGCTGGGCCGGTTCCGACACCTTCGGCGCCCCGGCGATTGCCGGGATGTTTGCCGCCATCCCCTTCGCCATCTGGTTCTTCCTCGCCATCGAAGGCGCCGCCATGGCGGCCGAAGAAGCCAAGGACCCCAAGCGCACGATTCCAAAAGCCTACATCAGCGGCATCCTCACCCTGGTGATCCTGGCCATGGGCGTGATGTTCTTCGCCGGCGGCGTGGGTGACTGGCGCACCCTGTCGAACATCAACGACCCACTGCCCCAGGCGATGAAAACCGTAGTCGGCGACAGCTCCGGCTGGCTGCACATGCTGGTATGGATTGGCCTGTTCGGTCTGGTGGCGAGCTTCCACGGCATCATCCTCGGCTACTCGCGCCAGTTCTTCGCCCTGGCCCGAGCCGGTTACCTGCCGTCTTCCCTGGCCAAACTCTCGCGTTTCCAGACTCCGCACCGTGCCATCCTCGCCGGCGGCGTGGTGGGTATCGCCGCCATCTACAGCGACGGCCTGATCAACCTGGGCGGCATGACCCTGACCGCCGCGATGATCACCATGGCGGTGTTCGGTGCCATCGTCATGTACATCATGAGCATGCTCAGCCTGTTCAAACTGCGTAAGACCGAGCCGCTACTGGAACGCACCTTCCGCGCGCCGGGCTACCCCATCGTGCCGGGTATCGCACTGGTACTGGCCGTGGTGTGCCTGGTGGCGATGGCCTGGTTCAATGCCTTGATCGGGCTGATCTCCCTGGGCTTCATGGCGGTGGGTTTCATCTACTTCCAGCTGACCGCACAAGACCGTGTCGATGCGCCGGCGGATGCGATGTTGACCGGACAATAGCGCCTATGAGGCAGAACGGGCCTACACTGAACTACTCAGAAAGCCCGTCACTCAAAGCAGTGATTACCGTGGGAAACTTTCCCACGGACATCTGCCTCAAGGAGCGTCTTATGCCGTGGTATGCATGGTTGATTATGGTAGTAGCGATCGGGTCGATCGTCGGTGGCCTGATGATGCTGCGTGACAGCGCCAACAAGGTAGAACTCACCGACGAACAACGCAAACGCGTAGCCGAGCGCAATGCGCAGGCGGATGCCAAGGATGCGCAAGACAGATAAAACGCGTGTAACCCCGTGGCGAGGGAGCTTGCTCCCGCTGGGCTGCGAAGCAGCCCCCTACTCCCACTTCGCCTTGGCAATATGCAACCCATGTTGCCCCTTATAGGCCGCACGCTCCGGCTGGCTCCAGCCACTGAGCAACTCATCCTCCAGCCTATAGATCTCAACCCCTAATGGACGACACACCGTCAACGGGTCCTGCGCATCCGGCCCCCACATCGGTAGCGACAAATCCCCGCCTGGGCACGTCGACAACGCACACAGCAAATCAATCTCGGCAAAAAACTCCAGGTAATCGCCCTTCTTCGCCGGACAGGCTTTCATAAAGTACATGTCATCCTGATTGAGCCCGGTGCACTGGAAAATATTCAACACGTCATGCACATCGAACTCCGTCAGCCCATGGGGCAATACCGCACGGGTCAGGTTCGAGTGGCAATGGTGATGAAAGTCCTCCCCCGTCAGCATACGGTTCACATAGGGGTCGCACCGCGTGCCCAACAAATCATGCAAACGCCCACCGTGCTCATCAATGCCGTAGCTGGCCAGGCTGTCATCGGTAATAGTGACCAAGGGCCTTAGAAAAGGCAGGTTCGACCACAACCGATCATGGGTACTGACATGAGCGCCTTGAAGCTGCCGGGTGCGCGCGGCCCACAAACGTTCGCGTGGGTCGTTGGCGTTCCAGACATTAAAGTCCCCCACCTGCGGCCCCACAGGTGTGGTCACACGAAACACATGCCCGGCCGGCACCTTCCACGCCCTTCCCGTGCGGATCGGCACCTCGAACTGTTCGATCAACGTGCGCTGGGTTTTCTGATCACGAATACGCTCATAGAACGCCGTATCCACCTGCAATGCCGAACCTTTGCTGACCTGGTACGCGGCGGGATAGTCTTTGTACATGGGGCAATCCTCCATCAAGGGTGATCAAACAAGGCGAGGGAAAGGTGTTCCGAATCGTCCAGGTACAGGCTCATCGCCTCGCTCGCGGCCTGGGTTTGGTTGCGGGTTAGCAGCGTGTATATCTCCAGGTCGCGCTCCAGCCAGGGTGACTGGAAACGCTGCTCATCAGGCGCGGCGCAGAACGCCAGGCGCAATTGGGCGATCACCTGGGCGAAAAACTCATCGAACAGTGGGCTGCCCATCAATGCGACGATCTGTTGGTGGAACATGAGACTGTGGGTGGCCACCGCACGCCAGTCTTCGCGCTCCTGGGCCAAGGTGGTGGCATCGATGGCGTTTTGCATACGGCCTGATTGAGCGTCCGTCAGCGGACCGCATTGGGCTATCGCCCGCAATTCCAGGGTGCGGCGGACTACGAAGAGGTCGCGCACTTCTGCTCGCTCCAAGCGCCGAACCATTACGCCCTTGTTGCGGACATAGCGAGTGAGGCCCTCCTGGCCCAGACGATGCAGCGCCTCGCGGATTGTATTGCGTGATGCGTTGTAGGCTTTGACCAGGTCGGCCTCGATTAGCGGCATGCCTGGCAACAGCCGGCCGCCGATGATGTCGGCGCGGAGTTCCAGGGCGATTTGGTCGGCTAAAGATAAAGTGGGTGGCATCGTTACCTCGAGATTGTTGAACAATCACTGAGGAAGAGGTAACCACGTTTCGTGCCAATGCTGCCGGCGAGGGGAACTCGCAAGGCCGGATAAGGAAAGGCCGGTCATCAACCGGCCCTTCGCGCTGTTTTCAGATCCTCAATTAATGACCAACCTGTCGCGATTTTTCTCCAGCAATGCCTTGCCGATGCCTTTCACTTCCAGTAACTCATCCACCGCCGTGAACGGGCCGTTGCTCTCGCGATAGGCGATGATTGCCTTCGCCTTGGAAGCGCCAATGCCGAACAGATCGCGACGCAGGGTTTCGGCGTCGGCGGCGTTGAGGTTGACCTTGGTGGACTGCTCGGTCTTGGTCATTTGGGTGGAGATGGCGGTTGGGGGTTCCGGCTTGATGGACGGCGCGGCGGTGGTGGCGACGGAGAGGCTGGTGAGGAAGGCGAAGATGAGGGACGAGATGTAGAGGTTTTGCATTGATGACGCTCCATGATATCGGTAAGAAAAAAAGCAGCTTTTCCGAAGCTGCTTTTCTACGTTAGGCGATGATAGAAGTTAGTCAAAACTAGTAAGTTACAAAGTGTGAGCTAAGCTAACCTATGAAGCTGAAATTTTCTTAAGCGGCATTAAAGATCACACGCTGAAATCAATATAATGCGCACAGGAAAAACGCAACAAAAACAAACCAACAAAAAATAACACCAAACAAAATACTTAAAGCTACCGAACGGCAGAACCACCACACGCATAAACATTGCACAAACAATTATCTTTCTTTCAACCGCTTCGTCATTTGGGTATAATCACGTCGCCAACAGCAAAAACACAACCAAAAAAAACTGGAAACGGAGAGTTCCATGGAACCCAGCATGAGATCAAAGTATTCAACACTTGATTTCTTCAGACTAGCTTGGTCTTTTACAACTACAAAGATATTTTATAGCCCCGCCCGAATCATCAGGCAGCCCACTCGAGTAAGAGGCTGGGAAAACATGTCAATTGGTACCGGCTTTACAACGGGGCAATACTGTCGAATAGAGGCGGCCAATGGTAAAGAAGGCAAAAAAACACTCACCATAGGTAGTCATGTTGAAATAAATGACGCCTGCCATATCGCAGCGCTTGATTCGATAACAATTGGTAACAACGTATTAATCGCCAGCCAAGTTTATATCACCGATCATGACCATGGGGAGATAACAAAAGAAGAGCTTTTAATACACCCCAACCAGAGAAAACTTGTTTATGCACCGGTGGTAATTGAGGACGATGTTTGGATAGGGGAAAAAGTAGCCATCCTAAAAGGCGTGACCATCGGCAAGGGTTCCGTTATAGGTGCGGGAGCTGTAGTCACGAAAGACGTACCACCTTACTCGGTTGCCGCTGGCATTCCCGCAAAAATTTTGAAAACTCTTTGAGAGGGATAGAGAATAAGGTGGCAGCAAAAAGCTAAACAACCTGCAGCAATATATTTGAATTAACGCATACAAAGGCCAGTTCCCTCTCGCCTTTGTATGAGTTTTAGATCAAGGCTCAAGCCGACGTTGCTGATAAATCCAATCAACAATCTCACCATCAGGAGCATAGCCGCTAACCGTATCACGCAGCAATTGACGGACTCGACCATAATCATCTTCGTCGACCGCCGAGAGAAGATCGGCTAATTTTAACCTTAGCGCGTCCCAAGAAATAAAATCCTCGTTCGCGCTCATGATCATAGGGTGCTGTGTTGCCACGACGTTATCACCAATTAGTAACTCCTCATATAGCTTCTCACCAGGGCGAAGTCCAGTAAATTCTATCGCGATATCGCCATGAGGGTTTTTTTCAGAACGAACACTTAGCCCAGACAAATGAATCATTTTCTCGGCCAATTCAACAATTTTTACCGGTTCCCCCATATCTAATACAAAAACGTCCCCACCCTGCCCCATTGAACCCGCCTGAATAACCAATTGAGCAGCCTCAGGAATGGTCATGAAATAGCGAGTAATCTTGGGATGGGTAACAGTCAACGGTCCTCCCGACTTTATCTGCTTATGGAAAAGCGGAATAACCGAACCAGAAGAACCTAAAACATTACCAAAGCGCACCATGGTAAAACGTGTTTTATTCACTCGAGAAATATTAAATTTATCGTTGAATAATACAGGGGCAGATTCGCGACTGAGGGCCTGCAAAGTCAATTCCGCCAATCTTTTTGTACTACCCATCACATTCGTAGGTCGAACAGCCTTGTCGGTTGAAATGAGTACAAAGTTTTGAACACCCGCCTGCAACGCAGCCTGAGCTGTATTTAGGGTGCCAATCACATTATTCAGCACCCCCTCGGCAATATTGTGTTCTACCATTGGAACATGCTTGTAAGCTGCCGCATGGTAAACGGTATCCACATGCCAAGTTTTCATGACATCTAACAGTTTTTCCTCATTACGTACGGAACCCAGAATAGGAAGCAAACGTACGGAAAGTGACTCACGGCTAATTCGCTGTTCCAATTCGGACAAGATGCAATAAAGATTAAACTCGCTATGCTCGAAAAGCAAAAGGGTGGTGGGACGTAATTCGAGAATCTGACGGCATAATTCTGAGCCAATAGAACCGCCGGCTCCGGTGACCAAAACGCTTTGATCTTTGATGCACCTCTCAAGCAATTCAGCCTGAGCGGGAACGGCGTCACGACCGAGCAAATCACCTATGTCCACTTCTTGAATGTCATCAACCTTTACCCGACCGCTAGCCAGATCCATAAAACCGGGTACGCTACGGACATGCAGCGGGAATCCTTCGAGCAGGCCAAGAATTTCGCGACGACGACCCCGAGATGACGACGGTATTGCCAACAGTACCTCTTGAGCCCCTGTCATTTCGATCATTTGCTGAATATGTTTGGGTTTAAACACCTGCAAACCTGAAATGACGCGGTCAGCGATACTACTGTCATCATCAATAAAAGCCACAGGTCGCATTACCCGACCCATTCTCAGCGCTGCTACGAGTTGATTACCGGCTGCGCCGGCACCATAAATAGCAACTTTAGACAGACCGTTATCCCGACTAGTAAAAGGTACATGCTGCACCGCGGCAAACCAGTCACCAAGAAAATACTGCCGCATGGCAAGTCGCATTCCGCCGATCATAATCAGACTCAACCACCAATAGTTGAAAATAATTGACCGAGGAACCACATTTTCGTGATTGCTATACCAATAAACAACGAATGCCAAGATTAGAGAGGACAGGCTGACAGCTTTGATAATAGCAATTAGTGCATCATTTCCAAAATATCGCATTACCGCACGATACATGCCAAAGCGCACAAATAAAGGAATGGCGACAATGGGTGCACATATGAACAGCCAGAAATGCATTTTGACGGGGTTGATCATTTCATCAATACCCAAACGCACTACAAAGGCCATCCACAAAGCGACCCAGACAAGGGTAGTATCTGCGATAACCTGCAAAATTCGCTTCTTGCGACGCGAAAGGCTTAACAAATGTGTGCGAATGTTATCCATGTGCCCTCTCAATCTCTGTCGCTCCAACACCGATCACCCATCACACCAGCGGTCCACAAAGCCTTCATACTGAATCAGTTGCCTCGGTTATTACGTCGGCTAATACCCTGCACGTCAAATCTATCTGTGCTGCGGTTAATGTGGGGTGGACTAGAAACATTAAGCTAGTCTCACCTAAAAGCTGTGCATTTGCGAGACGAACCTCCGGACGCCATCCCGTGTTATCAAACGCTTTTTCAAGATAAACCTCGGAGCACGACCCGGAGAACGCCGGAACACCACGAGAATTGATTTCAGCAAGAATTCGATCACGCGACCACTCCTCGCGAAGAAGCTCAGGCAGGATAAATACATAACATTTATAGGCCGCATGTCGAACACCGGCCGGCAGCACGGGTACCCTGAGTGCAGGCAATGATTCAGCACAATTCCAAATAAGCGCCGCATTCGCCTGACGGGTAGCTTGCCACTCCGCCATCTTTCGAAGTTGAATCCGGCCAATAACGGCTTGCATCTCTAGCATGCGCCAATTAGTGCCGAAACTCTCATGCAGCCAACGAAAGCCTGGCGCGTGCTCGCGCTCGTAAACAGCTTCCCAACTTTTTCCATGATCCTTGTAAGCCCACATGTTTGCCCAAAGCTCACGGTCGTTAGTCGTGACCATACCTCCCTCGCCGCCAGTGGTCATAATTTTATCCTGGCAGAATGACCATGCTCCAACATGCCCGATAGAGCCTACTGGACGGCCTTTGTAGAGCGCGCCATGAGCTTGAGCGCAGTCTTCGATCACCTTCAGATCATGGGCATGGGCCACATCCATTATTTCGTCCATGTCACAAGGCCATCCTGCCAAGTGAACACAGACAATGCCCCGCGTCTTGGAAGTGATAACCGCGCGGATGGTATCGGCAGTGATATTCTGAGAGTCCAGATCAACATCGGCAAAAACCGGCGTAGCACCCGCGTTGACAATACTGGAAACAGACGCAAGAAATGTGCGAGATGTGACGATAACTTCGTCTCCGGCACCAATACCTAACGCCTTTAGTGCCAAATCCAACGCCACGGTACCGTTTGCTAGTGCAATTGCATATTCAGTACCAGCAAAAGCCGCGAACTCCTTTTCAAACTCTCGACATTCAGTGCCCGTCCAATAGTTAACCTTGTTCGAGAGGACCACATCTCGAACGGCATCAGCCTCTTCAGTTGTAAATGATGGCCAAGGAGCGAATGGAGAATTCAGCATAACCAATACCTATAAAATTAAGATCGCAAAACGCCTAGCAAATCTGATTTAAAAACGAATCGTACACGCCGCCCATGACAGGCCTACGCCAAATCCGACACACGCCACGATATCATCCGATTTAATGTTACCCTTCTCAAGAGACTCCTTAAGTGCTATAGGGATAGTAGAAGATACCGTATTGCCGCAGTGCTCAAACTCCCTGACAAATTTTTCTTCAGGCAGCTTTAACCTTCTTTTTAACGCATCAAGCATAAATTTATTGGCTTGATGAAAGACAAAGTGGTCAACCATGTCTAACGTAAAGTTATCATCGAACAAGGATTCAAATAACTCAGGAACGCGCTTTAGCGAAAACTCCAGAATCGCCGGACCGTTCATGTAAAGGTTGGCGTCAGTCCTGATATTACCGCTGTCGTCCTGACGAGTCTCCAAATTAGAGTTGAGCAACGCCGGGAACCTTGCCCCCCCTACCGGAACGATCAGACTTCCTGCGCCAGAACCATCCGTACCATAACGAAAGCGGTCAATCGCTACAGTGTCATCTGTTGCTCTAATTAGGGTTGCCGCCGCCGCATCACCAAAAAGCGTGCGAACGCTTTTGTCGCCCGGGTGAATATACTTACTATAAGTTTCAGCGGTAACCAGAAGGACATTCTTGACCTGGCCGGTCTCTATCAGCCCCTTCGCCATACCCAAGCCGTAAATAAATCCCGAGCAACCTTGATTATAATCAAACGCTGCACATGCCGTGGGTAGCCCTAGACGATGTTGAAGAATGCACGCCGTCGACGGAAGTACATAATCTGGGCTCTGTGTGCATAGAATCAGGCAATCAATATCAGATCTATCAACGACGCCGGAGTCAAAGATTTTCTCACACGCTCGAAAACCTAGATCCGATGCACATTCGTTTTCAGCCGTTATCCGGCGATCATTTATACCCGTTTTACCAAAAATTTTCGGAACATCCCACTCCGGAAATTCCCGCGCCAAATCTTCGTTGCTTAACGAATGGCTAGGCAATTCATATTCTATTGCAGTGATTTTTGCAAATTTCATTCTATTACCCAGCTATTCGTTTCGCGGGAACACCAAAAACCGTCACGCCAGGAGCTACTTTGCGTATGACCACCGATGAAGCCCCGATAACAGCAAAAGCGCCTACAGTCACCTTAGGTACAACTACTGCATGAGACCCCATAAATACGCCCTCTGCCAGCTGAACACCACCAGTAACATCACAATGTCCACTGATAGTGCTGTAGCTTCCGACAGAGGTGTCATGTCCGATGGTGGTGCAAGAGTTAATCGTTACAAAATCGCCAATTTCCAGATCTGTTGACAGAATTGTGTTTGGGCAAACGACAACACCCTGCCCAATCACCACTCTAGTACCGACTATCGCTGTAGGATGCACAAGAGAAAAGAATTGCGCACCTTTAGCAACCAGCTTCTCTGATACAATTTTCTTTATCGTCGGATCCGCAATAGCGCATACCAAAAATACGCCTTCCTGATGCACGTAGTCCTCTATAGAGGAAATAATTAACGGTGCATCCGAAAAGCGTTCCAGCGCCGCAGGCGAATCGTCCAGAAACCCATTAATCTGGTACTCATTGGGTGTCTCACTATGCTCAATCCAATCTTTTAACCAAACATATACCTCGCGCCCAAACCCACCAGCCCCAACTATTAAAAATTTCTTACTCATGCCAGGTACCCCCCATCGACTACGAGAGATGTACCAGTTACCCAACGGGCCGCTGGAGAGAGTAAATAGTTAATTGCATAGGCAACATCTGCAGGAGCACCAATACCTAACGGATGCTTTTGCTCAATCAACTCCATCGATTCCGCACCCACCAAGTCCTTGAGTGTCTCTGCCATTTCAGTTTTGACAACACCTGGCGCTACGCAGTTAACGCGGATACCCTCGCGAGCCAGCTCAATGGCAGCAGCCCGGACCATTGATTCCACCGCACCTTTACTCGCGCAGTAACCCAGAAGCGCAGGCTCACCGACTTTGGCCATGACCGATGAAATCAACACAATACTTGAACCGATTTGACATACACCTTTCTGCCGGAACGCTTTGATCAGCGAAAAAGATGAGGTTACGTTTGTTGATATTATCTTTTCCCAATGCGCCAGACTTGTTGCTCGAATAGGCATGGGCGCCTGAACACCTGCTGCATGAACCAGCCCGTCAAAAGCTGCAGTTTCCTTTGCAATTTTCTTCATCCAACCGGATATATCAGGTTCATTTAGAAAATCCACTACCGCGATGGTGTGACCGCTCCCATCCAGGCGTTGAAGTGTTTCCTCCAAGCGCTGTGTGTCCCTGGCGACCAGAGTAATACGGGCACCCTGCTTGCTGAGCCATACCGCGACCTCACGTCCGATTCCGGACGACGCGCCGGTAACCAGAATATGTTTTCCCTCCAAGGAAAACGGATTAAAACCTGGCATATTCATACTGACTCCTTCACAGCACACGTGTAGGACATCTCACTTACCCACACTTTATCAAAGTCTACAATGCAACCCGCCCAGGAATAACCCACACCAAATCCCGCTAGCATCATCAAGCCTGTCGCCCGATTATCTTTTTCAAGATCAGCTAATGACAATGCAAGCGGTATAGATGTGCAACTCGTGTTTCCTACATTTTCCAGATCAAGTACTACCTTTTCACGAGGTAACTTCATGCGTTTTGCTAAATGTTCGAGCATGAATTTATTAGCTTGGTGAAAGACGTAATGGTCAATGCCCGCCCCCAAATCCGAACGGCTCTCGTGAAGCGCTTTTACTAAAGAGGGAACCCGTGCCAAGGTGAAAGCAAAAATTTCTGCTCCATTCATGAACAAGTCGAACGCTCCACGCACCTCGGGTTCGCTGACTTCACTAAGGCCACCGGTACGATCACGAAAACCACCCGCCGGCACAATGAGATTTTTCGCACCACGCCCATCAGTCCCTAACGAGAAAGACATTGGTTGGGCACTTTCGTCATATTGAAGCAACGTCGCCGAGCCAGCATCTCCAAAAAGAGCGGCGACAGAACGATCTTCGCCGGATACTATCTTACTGATAGTGTCCCCAACTAATAACAAAACACGTCGGCTGCCCCCTCCCGATATCAAGGAAGAAGCTAGCCATAATCCGTATACATAGCCTGAGCAACCTAGAGCAACGTCAAACGCCGCCACGCCTACGGAAAGCTGCAGTCGCTCCTGCAAAATGCAAGCCGTGGCGGGCAATGTATGATCGTGAGTCTGAGATACGAATATCAATGTATCGATAGAGGACCGATCGATAGAGAGGTCTGCCATCAGTCGCTCAGCTGCAGCAACACAAAGATCAGATGAGCACTCACTATCGACTACATGTCGACGGAAGACACCCGTACTTGCCATTATTTTTTGAATACTTTCCGCACCGAACTTTTCAGCGAGATCAGAAACTTCTGAAATTTTCTCTGGCATTGAGCACGCAATGCCTTCGACTCGAACATTATTTACAACTCTAATATTTTCAAAATTACTCGCTGACATAATCACCCACCCCTACCGAAAAATACAAATTAAATGATAGCAATAAAACACAGAGAGCAAACTATTTGCGTCCCTTTGCACACGATTGACGAAAGTGCGCAATTTTCTGTTCTAACGAGCTCAAATATTTTGGAGGAGACATGGTCCAAGAATCACTAGGGACCCTTTGACAAATCTGGTGATCTTCCTCGAAGACCTGACGATTCAATTCAGCGGTAGACTTGGAAAACAGGCCGGTGATCTCACTGTAACGCGGATCGGATGTTTTCGCCGGAAAGAGCCGGCTAGTAAAAAACGCACGATCCACCTTCGGAGAAGGGAAAAAGTTCTGCATCGAATAGGAGTACCCATATGTCGACGAGATCATCGCAAAGGGGAAAAGAAAAATGCTCATGTAACCTTGATAAGGATCGGTGGTTTCGAAGAACTTGCTGAGTCCCGAAAGCCGGCGCTGAACTCTCTCATCCTCTACCGGCGAATACCAAATAGAATTCTCGCCTTCAAAAACATTCTCGCCAACACCTAACTTCAATGTCGCAAGCGTATTACGATGAATTAATGGTATATGGTAAGGCTCAAGTGCATTTTCCAGGGCAATCGTCCAATTACACTCAAACTCATAACGATTAAAATCATTACAGGCCTGTACATCCTTACCTAAGCGTTCGACAACGCCGTAGACCTCACTACCAATCTGTTCCTGGAGCGACACACTTGGGTTCACTGCAAAAAAAACCAGCTCCCCACAGGTTGCCAATTTGAACTGATTGAGAGAAGCTTTTTCTATATCGCATCCAACAAACGACGCCGCATTGGGTATCCGTAAACGGCCATCCGAAAAGCTCCAACCATGATACCGGCAGACGACACCTCGGTTACCATAATCCTCGGTGAAAAACCGGCTTCCTCGATGTGGACAGCGATTGTCGAATGCAATGAGACGTCCCTTATCGTTAAATATGACAACCTCAAAATCCAAAACATCAAAGCGTAAAAAATCTCTGTCGTTCGGCAAATCAGAATTAAAGCACAGGGGGTGCCAGTATGACTCAACTAAATCTCTTTCGATTTTACTCGAGTCCAATTCAACATTCATAAACACCCCACCCTCTTCAATTCTTGTATAACGCTATACCGAGCAAATTCGATAAAATCATTAAAATAAAAAATCCAAACCACTCAAAATTGTGAAGTATTTTGAGCGGTATGGATTAGGTAAGCCTAAAGCTTATCATGCACTTTTAGCAGCGACCAAGGCCACGACATCATCTACGGTTTCGCACTTATTAAGACCGTCAGCAGAAACACTGATATCTCGCTCAGAAAGAAAAGCCATGAATGTTACGACGGCGATGGAATCCCAATCCAATTTATCGCCCAGCTTAACAGAGCCTTCGTCAGCTTCTTTGGCTTCTGCGATCAAGTTCAGAATATCGTTGCTCATTTCTTTTCCCCATCAATTTCGTTGTCGTTGGAACCCTTGAAGGCTTCCATAGTTGCTTGCCCTTCTTGATTGATGCCCTCTCGCAAGAACACCTTCTTGAAGGTCAAAATAATGATTTTAAGATCCAGCAGCAGAGACTGGTTGTCCACATACCACACGTCCAGTTTGAATTTTTCCTCCCAAGAGAGCGCGTTCCGTCCGCTCACCTGAGCGAGCCCCGTCACTCCGGGACGGACCAAATGCCTGCGATTCTGCTCTGCACTGTATAGGGGGAGATAGGCCATCAGCAAGGGCCGCGGCCCCACAACGCTCATATCCCCTTTTAGCACATTTAGCAAACCAGGAAGCTCATCAAGACTGCTAGCCCTAAGGAACCGCCCGAACTTGGTCAAACGCTCGGAATCGGGTAACGGCGTACCCGCCGCGTCATGCGCGTCAAGCATTGTGCGAAATTTTAGCATCTCGAAGGGTCTCCCTTCAAAGCCAGGTCTCACCTGCCTGAAAAATGCCGGACCTCCCAGATACCACCTCACCAGTAAATAGGTGACTATCATGACAGGAGACAATAAAAGCAAACCCAGGCCAGAGATCACTATATCCATTAATCTTTTCATATAACTAAAATAACCCGAAGAAAAAGAACACACTCAACACACGGCACTCAGAAGTCTTGCGTCTGAACGAACCAACGCGACCGATAAGTTTCAAACGATCAAGAAAGCTATTTCTTTTAACTAACGCTATTACATCCTTCTCTCTATCGCCGGCACCGCAATGTTCTGCTATCCACAATACGTTAGACCTATACCACCCGCCTCGGACAAGTTTTATTTTTTCCAGCAGCCCGCCTAGGGTCGTCATGGCACCATAAACATTACTGGCATGCTGCCTGTAAAAAATAGGCGCATAAGCGTCATAGCACCAGCTCATCTGGTTGGCACGAGCAATTGCATACACTAACCAATCATGAGAGCGGCCTATGAAATCCGCACTTTGTAAGTTCGCAGTGTAGCGCGCCACAAGGGCTGCCAACTTTGCAGTCATTACATATGTACAACCCGCCGATGCGCCCTGAAATAAATAATCGAAATCTTTAGCCGGATAAGACTTTTTTAAATATTGGGCATGACCTTTTGAATTCGAATAAGCAATTAAATCGGCGCTATAACCCTCATGGCCACCCTCGACTATCTTTGAGTGCGCCCGCTTCAGTTTTTCGGGATCCCAGATATCATCCTGATCGGCAAAAGCCACGTAATCATAGTTTTCTATCTCAATTTGAGAGAAAATTTTAAAAAAGTTTCCCGCGGCCGACCGGGTGCTAGCATCGTCCTCGATAATTGTTACATTCATCAAGCTTGCAAAGCTTTGGATAACATCGGCCGTCTTATCCGTTGACCCGTCGTCACGAATATAAAGATCGACATCAACATCCAATTGAGACAGGATCGAATTGACTTGAGAAACAATAAATGGCTCACCATTGTAAGCTGCCAACAGCACCGCAATTTTAGCCATCATGCACCTCCCGCATTTCGAAGAATATCCATAAACACCAAGCAAAAATACCCAACGGCAAATATGACGTCTACCTGGCGATATCTACTGCTACTCTGCCCGGTAAATAAAAAAGCCCCTTTGGCCAAAACGCAGCTGCCCAACACATATAAAGCAAATCGAACCCCGACAACTTCGCTCAACGCAAAGGAAAGCGCTGTCAGTAACATAGCGCCACAAACAAACAGCTTAGTCCTCGCTTGCACCGCTAGATTTTTTATCGTGGTATAGGCCACCACCCAAATCACAACCATGAAAATCTTTTTTACAGTTGACGTTTCAGGGAGTTCTTGAAAGTAAACTGACCGAATGCCAATATTTAATTTTGATACTACGGAGAACAAAATATAAGCGACCTGCTGTGAAAGCAGTATCAACGTGAGAGAACACCACATCAAAAATTGGTAAAAAACCAGACCAATCGACTTAAACATGTACGTAGCTATGCAGCTAGCAGCATACACAGCAACCAGAATCAACGCTGAATCGTGGAAGGAAACGGCTAAAATAGAGAGCAGTATGAACTTTAAATTAAACCTCCCCCCGGTAGCCGCTATATAGGCAACCAATATATATGCCGGGGAGGCTCGCAGCGCCGTAGTAATCAATAAAGGACCTAAAACGGCGGTAAAGAAAAACCAACCCCGCCTCGATATACCACCTTTAACAACACCAAAATAGAAAACAAATAACACATAAAAAATCTGGACAAACAAGGCAAAAAAATCGACAACATGGTCGGCATTGTCAAAAAAAAGGAGCCCCTCACTTAAAAACAGTCGAGAAACCCACTCAGCCATATATTCGTCTTTACTAAACAAGTACCCACCATTATTAACGATGGTTACATAATTTGGATAATCCGGAAACGACCAACCCCCCATGAAATAATAAACAACAAGCAGGGCAAGCACAAAAAGCAGATTGAGATAGACATACCAACTACCCGAAAAAGAGCGTGATTGCGCCCCACCCTTTTCAAGCTTAGCTACGGCGTCGGCTTCTACACTCACCCCTTAACCCCCAACGGTAAAATAAAAGCAAAAAACACCCAGCACCAGTATGAACTGCGCTACAAGTTTCCCCGTGATAATTCTATTAGCACAGTCAAACTCATTACCGGCATCAAGCGCTTTGAAAAAAACGCGATCCACATAAGTAAACATTATAATCGACGCACAAAAATTAAGTAATTGGCCGGTATACGCCAGCGTCATCCTAACCTCTGGATATCGCACACTTAACATAAAAGGCATGATAATCGCCAAGTTTATAAACAAACTAACCAACACAGAAAACCAAGTAAGCCTTGAAAAAAAATCAAACTTTACACGCCACCAATACGCCTTCTTACCAGGCTCACCAAACACCGGAGTAAATCCTACACACTGGAGAACTCTCAGTACTGGACTGGTAAAACTAAACTTGCAAACGAGCCCGATCATTACCAACCCAAGGCACATTGAATAGCCAAACATCGCAGGCACACCAATGGTGCTAATCTTACTTTCCAACAACAGAGATATGCTGAACACAGAAACCATATTCATAATGCGTGCCAGGTACTGGATCCAGTTAGCAACAGCTAAAACTTGTGTAGTACCATCCACATTCACCTTCGCTCGAACCATGACAGCGTACACATCAAAAACCTGTGCCCCCACCAATGTAAAAATCACGATGAATTCGAATACACTCACTAAATTACTGTCCATCCATACTCCGAGCTCATTATTAAAACCTTTGGCCTAAACCTGAACACCGATCTTGATGCCTAAAGGCACTCATTAATGCAAGCCCAGACCCGCTCATGATTGGCACGGTGCTTCTGTATCGTGTGTGCCAACATACGGGTATTATGCCTGACAGGCTCAATCCAAGATACCACTCGGAATGCTCGTGCTTCATACGCTTATGACCAGCGCAACGAAGATAAATTCAACGAAATCATCTATTCCACCCCGTCGCCCTTTCGCCCCCACCCCAACGGCGAGACTCGGTCAAGCAGCTAAACGACGAGCCCACAAGCCATTATTTAGCCACTATTACAAACCGAGAGTATGATTCATGATCACCGCTATTTTAGGAGTGGTACCTCATTCATTACCGCTATTTTCGAACGTCTTGAGAAATACATGACTACCGCAATCGCCAGACCCAAGATGATTCCGCACAATACACCAACTACAATGACTAGAAACCGTTTGGGCTTAATGGGAGTAGTTGGTTCAAGAGCCAGCTTATCGATGCTGACCAGTTTCAATCCGTCCAAGTCGATGTTCAGGTTCTGCAACCGAGCCATCTCTGCGCGTAATGGCTGGACGCCGCTGAGGAAGAGCTCTTCATTTGCGCGACTTTCTAACACTTCCACTTCACGGTTCGTACGCAATAGTTGAAGCTCTTTTGATATTTGCGCTATCCGGCCATCAGCAAAGTCATCACTGGTCCGACGCTGCAGAGCAGAACGCTCCGCCAATAATGCCTCCGCCCCCATAAAATACAGTGGTATTTGTTGATTATTTATCTCGGTCTTCATTACGCTCGAATTAGGACGATCGGCCTCCCCAAGCAAAGAGGGGGTAGTAGGCTTATGAATACCCAATGATCTAGCAATCACAATAGCTTCTTCGAGCTGGGAAATTCGATCCGCTCGCAGCTCCTTTAACTGTATCCTTAGCGCCCTGAGTTCGTCCTGTAATTGTGAGCGCTTCATGCTATCACTCTCAAGCAAGAACGCTATTCTCGCCTGCTTGTCATTATCATAGCCTGCTCTTGCAGCTTCAAGTTTACCTTGAATTTCGTTTATTCGATTTTTAACAATAACACGCATATCAGAAGCGATTTTCAAGCGCTCAGCTTCAACAGCGTAACCTACGAAGTTATTAAGTATAGCGACACCATCAACCCCTGCAGGATAATTAAGATGCAGTGTTATATTCGAATCTATTGTTGTATTATTTTTCGGATCCGATCGGGTCAGAACAATTGAATTACGATTAAACTCTTCAAAGCTTTGCTCTAATGTCCGACCTGGGCGCACGAACGCGTCAAACAGCTTCTGGTTTTCTCTAAAGAAGTTTAAACGCACTTCGTAAGATTCAAGTGACGCCCCAACTTTTATCAACGCAGCCTCTGGGGGCAACTTATAAACTTCAGAACGATTAAGTGCGTCCAACTCGTTGAGCGCAGCAGGTCGCAACACGCTATTCACAGAGTACTCAGGGGTAGCTATAAAAGCATAGGCAGTCGCGAGCAAACCGGCACCTAGCGCGAATGCTAGAATCAGCTTTTTATGCTGCCAAATGGATTGCACAAGCTCGACGATATCGATCTCGTCGTTTTGAGATACAGGAGGGATACGAAAGCTACTACTCACAACAAAAACCTGCCTTCAAAGAGAAACTGCGGGCTCGTTATGCAGACAAAATTGCGTTTTTTTATTCTAATTGGATGATCGCCAAAACCCAGCGTCTCTGCCAAATCTTGAGCGCACAAAATGCCCGTTATCGAGAACAGATTCCATTCTGCCATCTCTTTGGTATATTACAAGTCTTGACATGTATGTAGGACGATTCTTAATCCACCAGGAGAACTGTCGTAACCAGCGGGAATAGGTAGCTAGGCAGCTCAAAGCGCTCAGCATGATTAGGTTTCTGACAAACGGTCGGCCAACGCCACCATCTCCATCACCATGCCAGTTGAGCCCCTAAACCACCGCCTTACCCCGACGCCTCCGCACAACCACCCCCAACAACGGCCCAATCACCATCCCCACAATCAAAGCCACCACCACAAACACCGCCACCGGCATCTGCGCAGTACTCCACCCCAGGAACGACAGCGCCACACCCTGCTGGTTCTCCAGCACAAACGCCAGAACCACTAAAGCCGCAAGCACTGCAATCAACACCGCAACAACGCGCTTAACCCCACGCATACCCTTCTCCTTACTCAAAAACACTCAGACGCCTTCTTCCTCTTCTTCGTTCACCCGATCGCGCAATTCCTTGCCCGGCTTGAAGTGGGGAACGAATTTGCCGTCGAGGCTGACGGACTGGCCGGTTTTTGGGTTGCGGCCTACGCGCGGTGCGCGGTAGTGCAGTGAGAAGCTGCCGAAGCCGCGGATTTCGATGCGATCTCCGGTGGCAAGGCATTGGGACATTTGCTCAAGCATGGTCTTGATAGCCAGCTCTACATCCTTGGATGAGAGCAGCCCTTGATGGGTGACAATTCGTTCGATCAACTCCGACTTCGTCATATTTTTCCCTTCTTTTTCAAGCAGCTAGGAAAAGCGCTCCGAAGGTTTTAGCATGAGTTGATGAATTTGAACAGCCCATATGTCAACTTATCTGAGGCTGAATAAACACGTTCAGCGAGCAGCCAACCCCTTACTTACAGATCACTAACATGGTCCGCGTCACTGCGCCAGCAGGGTTCCAGCCGAACAGGTAGTCGCCCTCTTCGTCCTCTGCATCGCTGGAGCGGGTAATGACCTTGTAGCCCTGCATCTTGCACTCACGGGCGGCACGCTTCTCGCACTTCTCCCACTTGTTACCCAAGCCGGAGCAATCGATCTCGATACCACTGACGCCGCGCTTGGCGTGGGTTTTGGCGCTGGTGGAGGAGCAGCCTGCAAGCACTAGCAGCGCAAGCATTACGATAATCCTGTTCATTCAAACCCTTATTGAGTCAGCAACGCGAAATAGCCGTTTTCAAGACTATAGTCAGTTCTGACATTGGGCTGAACGCCTTCGTTCGGTGCAGTTGCTTCATCAAATTTCAGGCGCAAAAAAGGGCGACCGAAGTCGCCCTTTTTCTACAGCTTTACAGAACTTAGTTCTGCTTAGCCATTGCCTGGCGCAGCAGTGCCGCCATGGTGGTGTCAGCAGCAGCTTCCGGAGCAGCTTCTTTCAGGCTCTGGATAGCTTCTTTCTCTTCCACTTCGTCTTTGGACTTGATGGAGAGCTGAATCACGCGGCTCTTGCGGTCAACGCTGATGATCTTGGCTTCTACTTCCTGGCCTTCTTTCAGAACGTTGCGCGCGTCTTCAACGCGGTCACGGCTGATTTCGGAGGCTTTCAGAGTCGCTTCGATATCGTCGGCCAGAACGACGATGGCGCCTTTGGCGTCAACTTCTTTCACAGTGCCTTTAACGATGGCGCCTTTGTCGTTCTCTTGAACGTACTCGGAGAACGGATCGCTTTCCAGTTGCTTGATACCCAGGGAGATGCGCTCGCGCTCTGGGTCAACCGACAGGATAACGGTGTCCAGCTCGTCGCCCTTCTTGAAACGACGAACAGCTTCTTCGCCAACTTCGTTCCAGGAGATGTCGGACAGGTGAACCAGGCCGTCGATGCCGCCGTCCAGACCAATGAAGATACCGAAATCGGTGATCGACTTGATGGTGCCGGAGATTTTATCGCCCTTGTTGAACTGGCCAGAGAAATCTTCCCATGGGTTAGATTTGCACTGCTTGATGCCCAGGGAGATACGACGACGCTCTTCGTCGATGTCCAGAACCATAACTTCCACTTCGTCGCCGACTTGTACGACTTTCGAAGGGTGGATGTTCTTGTTGGTCCAGTCCATTTCGGAAACGTGTACCAGGCCTTCCACGCCTTCTTCCAGCTCTGCGAAGCAGCCGTAGTCGGTCAGGTTGGTAACACGCGCGGTTACGCGAGTGCTTTCTGGGTAACGAGCTTTGATAGCAACCCATGGATCTTCGCCCAGCTGCTTCAAGCCCAGGGAAACGCGGTTACGCTCACGATCGTACTTCAGAACCTTGACATCGATCTCGTCGCCAACGTTGACGATTTCGGAAGGATGCTTGATACGCTTCCAAGCCATGTCGGTAATGTGCAGCAGGCCATCGACGCCACCCAGATCGACGAATGCGCCGTAATCGGTGAGGTTCTTGACGATACCTTTGACTTGTTGGCCTTCCTGCAGGGATTCCAGCAGAGCTTCACGCTCGGCGGAGTTCTCTGCTTCCAGCACGCTGCGACGGGAAACGACAACGTTGTTGCGCTTCTGGTCGAGCTTGATGACTTTGAATTCGAGTTCTTTGCCTTCCAGGTGCGTGGTGTCGCGCACTGGACGAACGTCGACCAAAGAACCTGGCAGGAACGCACGGATGCCGTTAACGTCGACAGTGAAGCCGCCTTTAACCTTACCGTTGATAACGCCCTTGACCACTTCTTCAGCTGCGAAGGCTGCTTCGAGAACAATCCAGCATTCAGCGCGCTTGGCTTTTTCACGGGACAGCTTGGTTTCACCGAAACCGTCTTCAACCGAGTCCAGAGCAACGTGAACTTCGTCACCGACATTGATAGTCAGGTCACCAGCATCGTTGTAGAACTGTTCCAGCGGGATCAGAGCTTCAGACTTCAGACCAGCGTGAACGGTTACCCAGCGAGCTTGGTAATCGATATCAACGATAACACCGGTGATGATGGAGCCTGCCTGAAGGTTCAGGGTTTTTAGGCTTTCTTCAAAGAGTTCCGCAAAGCTTTCGCTCATTTTAATTCCTGTTGATAAGGGCGAAGAATACGCCCATCTCCACACCCCAGACGGTGTGGGTCAGTTTCAGTTAAAAGAAGCCACCGCAGGACTATGACTGGTCCCCTGCGGCCTTCTTGATCACCCGGCGATATCGCGAATGGCGATTTCACTCATGATGCGTTCCAGCACCTGCTCGATGGACAACTCCGTGGAATCCAGCTGTATGGCGTCAGCCGCCGGCTTGAGCGGGGCTACCGCACGCTGGGTATCACGCTCATCGCGTGCACGGATCTCATCTAGCAGACTCGACAGACTAACACCATCGACCTTGCCCTTCAACTGCAAGTAGCGGCGGCGTGCCCGCTCCTCGGCGCTGGCGGTCAGGAAAATCTTCAGCGGCGCCTCGGGAAACACCACCGTGCCCATGTCGCGGCCATCGGCCACCAGGCCCGGCGCTTCCTGGAATGCGCGCTGGCGCTGCAGCAGCGCCTCGCGCACGGCGGGCAGCGCGGCTACTTGGGAGGCACCCGCGCCGATACTCTCGGTGCGAATCACATCGCTGACTTCATCACCTTCCAGAATGATGCGCTGCAACTGACCCTCGGTCGCCGCAATGAACTGCACATCCAGATGCGCGGCTAGTTTCGTCAGCAACTCTTCGTTGGTCAGGTCCACACCATGGTTGTGCGCAGCAAACGCCAGCAGGCGGTACAGCGCGCCAGAATCCAGCAGGCACCAACCCAGGCGCTTGGCCAGAATGCCAGCGATTGTGCCTTTGCCCGAGCCGCTAGGCCCGTCGATGGTAATCACCGGTGCTTTGATATTCACAATTGAGCCTCTTGGGCAACACGGATGCCGACTTGGGCACACAGTGTCAGAAAGTTCGGAAAAGACGTAGCAACATTGGCGCAGTCAAGGATACGAATAGGCGCCATCGCCCGCAGGGAAGCCACACTGAACGCCATGGCAATGCGGTGATCGCCATGGGCATACACTTCACCGCCGCCTATCGGGCCGCCCTCAATGATAATCCCATCAGACGTGGGTTCACACTTCACGCCCAGGGCCAACAGACCGTCGGCCATCACCTGGATACGATCGGACTCCTTGAGGCGCAGCTCCTCGGCACCGCGCAAAACGGTGCGGCCTTGAGCGCAGGCTGCGGCAATAAACAGCACGGGGAACTCATCAATCGCCAACGGCACCAGGGCCTCTGGAATTTCGATGCCCTTGAGCGCGGCAACACGCACACGCAAATCCGCAACCGGCTCGCCGCCCACCTCACGCTGATTTTCAACGGTGATATCAGCCCCCATCAGCCGCAGGATATCGATCACCCCGGTGCGGGTCGGGTTGATACCGACATGCTCCAGCAGCAACTCGGAGCCTTCGGCAATCGAGGCCGCCACCAGGAAAAACGCCGAAGACGAAATATCCCCCGGCACTTCAATACGTGTAGCGGTCAACCCACGCCCCGACGCCAGCGACGCCGTCGCGCCCTGCACCGCCACCGGGTAACCAAAGCCGCGCAGCATGCGCTCGGTGTGGTCGCGGGTCGGTGCGGGCTCGGTCACCGAGGTTTTACCCTCAGCGTACAACCCCGCCAACAACAGGCAGGATTTCACCTGGGCACTGGCCATGGGCAGTACATAGTTCAAGCCTTTGAGCGCTTGCCCGCCACGAATGGTCAGCGGCGGACGCCCGTCTGGCCCGGTCTCGATGATCGCGCCCATTTCCCGCAGCGGCTTGGCCACGCGATTCATCGGGCGCTTGGACAGCGAAGCATCGCCAGTCAGCACGCTGTCGAAGCTCTGCGCCGCCAATACACCTGCCAACAGGCGCATCGACGTGCCGGAATTGCCCACGTAGATCGGCCCCGGCGCAGCCTTCAGGCCCTGCAGGCCGACACCGTGAATGGTCACGCGCCCATGGTGTGGGCCCTCGATCACCACGCCCATGTCGCGAAAGGCCTGCAAAGTCGCCAGGGCGTCTTCCCCCTCGAGGAACCCTTCTACCTCGGTCACGCCCTCGGCCAACGACCCTAGCATGATCGACCGATGGGAGATCGACTTGTCACCTGGCACGCGGATGCGCCCGCTCAAGCGGCCACCCGGGCTGGCGATGAAGGTCAGGTCATCGGTGTTCACTGCGGTTTCCATATAGGCCCGGCGTGCGAGGATCTTGCTGAAATGTTCACGCGCCACCCGTGCACGGGTGAACACGCCCAGCAGTTGATGGCCGTCTCCCGCATCCACGGCGTCGCGCAGGGCGTCGAGATCACTGCGGAAGGTGTCCAGGGTACGCAACACCGCTTCGCGATTGGCGAGGAAGATGTCGTGCCACATCACCGGATCGCTGCCGGCAATCCGCGTGAAATCGCGAAAACCACCCGCCGCGTAACGGAAAATCTCGAGGTTCTCGTTGCGCTTGGCCAGCGAATCCACCAAGCCAAATGCCAGCAGATGCGGCAAGTGACTGGTCGCTGCCAACACTTCGTCGTGACGCTCGACCTGCATATGCTCCACATCCGCGCCCAGCTCGCGCCAGAGACGATCCACCACTGCCAACGCCGCGGGATCGGTTTGCGCAAGCGGCGTCAGGATGACCTTATGCCGACGGAACAGCTGCGCATTGGATGCCTCCACCCCGCTCTGCTCGGAGCCAGCAATGGGATGGCCCGGCACAAAGCGCGGCGGCATGCCACCAAACGCCAATCGTGCTGCGCGCACCACGTTGCCTTTGGCGCTGCCCACATCGGTAAGGATCGCTTGCCCGAGGTCCATGCCAGCCAGTACCGCCAGCAATTTCTCCATGGCCAGGATCGGCACGGCGAGCTGGATCACATCCGCGCCCTGGCACGCAACGGCCAGGTCCGCCTCACAGCGATCCACCACGCCCAACTCCACCGCCAACGTGCGCGATTGCGGGTCGAGGTCCACGCCTACGACTTCGCCACACAGCCCGCTTTCACGCAGGCCCTTGGCGAAGGAGCCACCGATCAACCCCAGGCCGACCACCACCAGGCGACCGATCATAGGCACAGCAGGTTGCAATGCAGTGACATCAACCACGGGTCAGAACCTTGGCCAACGCCTCAAGGAAGCGGCTGTTCTCAGCCGGCAAACCGATGGTGATACGCAGGTGGTTCGGCATGCCGTAGTTGGCCACGGGGCGCACGATCACGCCCTCGCGCAGCAAGCCCTGGAACACCGGCGCGGCCACTTGGCCGAGGTCGACGCAGATGAAGTTGCCCTTGGACGGAATCCAGCCCAGGCCCAACTCACGAAAGCCTTCCTGCAATTGCAGCATGCCGCTTTCGTTGAGGCGACGGCCTTCTTCCAGGTATTGGGCATCCTTCACCGCCGCACAGGCGGCCGCCAGGGCCAGGCTGTTGACGTTGAACGGCTGGCGCACGCGGTTCAGCACATCGGCCACCACGGGCGTGGACAAGCCATAACCGACCCGCAACGACGCCAGGCCATAAGCCTTGGAGAACGTACGCGACACCAGCAGGTTCGGGTAGGCCGCGAGGAAATCCAGGCCGTCGGGCAGGTCGCTGCCTTCGGCGTACTCGATGTAGGCTTCGTCCAGCACAACCAGCACATGCTCCGGCACGCCCTGCAGGAATTCGTTCAGTGCCTGCTCGTCAAACCAGGTGCCGGTCGGGTTGTTCGGATTGGCGATAAACACCACGCGAGTCCGGGCATCGATGGCCGCCAGCATCGCCGGCAAGTCATGACCCCAGTCCTTGGCAGGAATCACCCGAGCATCCGCCCCCACCGCCTGGGTCACGATCGGGTAGACCGCAAACGCGTGCTCGCTGAACACCGCATTCAAACCTGGCGCCAGGTAGGCACGGCCGACCAGCTCAAGGATGTCGTTGGAGCCGTTGCCCAAGGTCACTTGATTCAGCTCGACCCGGCATTTTTCTGCCAGCAGCGACTTGAGAGCAAAACCGTTGCCATCGGGATAACGGGTCAGCTCGGCCAGCTCTTCACGAATGGCCGCCAACACTTTGGGGCTCGGACCCAGCGGGTTTTCGTTACTCGCCAGCTTGACGATTTTAGACGGATCCAGATTCAACTCGCGGGCCAGCTCGTCCACAGGCTTGCCTGGAACGTAAGGCGAGAGTTGTTGCACGCCCGGCTGCGCCAGGGCGAGGAAGTTGCCACTCATGTCAAAGCCTCACAAAACCGCTTTCGGGTAAGAGCCCAGCACCTTGAGTGCCACGGCTTCCTGACTGATCTTCTCCAGCACACCTTTGACCAGCGGGTCGCGGTGATGGCCAATGAAATCAATAAAGAACACGTAGGTCCATTTACCGCTGCGCGAAGGACGAGTCTCGATGCGCGTCAGGTCAATCCCGTTATCGTGGAACGGCACCAGCAGCTCATGCAGCGCGCCGGGTTTGTTGCTCATGGAAACGATGATCGAGGTCTTGTCGTCGCCGGTGGGCGGCACTTCCTGGCTGCCGATCATCAAAAAGCGCGTGGAGTTATCCGGGCGATCTTCGATCTTCTCGGCCAGGCGCGTCAGGCCGTACAGGCCGGCAGCCATATCGCCGGCAATCGCCGCCGAGTTCCACTCCCCCTTGACCCGCTTGGCCGCTTCGGCGTTGCTGGACACCGCCACGCGCTCGACATTCGGGTAATGGGCGTCCAGCCACTTGCGGCACTGGGCCAGGGACTGGGCGTGGGAATAGATACGGCTGATGCTGTCGGTCTTGGTGTTTTCACCCACCAGCAAGTGGTGGTGGATACGCAACTCCACCTCACCGCAGATGACCATGTCGTGTTCGAGGAAGCTGTCCAACGTGTGGTTGACCGCGCCTTCGGTGGAGTTTTCCACCGGCACCACGCCAAAATTCACCGCACCGGCCGCGACTTCACGGAAGACTTCGTCGATAGCCGCCATCGGCTTGCTGATTACCGCATGGCCGAAGTGCTTCATGGCCGCTGCCTGGGTGAAGGTGCCTTCAGGGCCGAGGTAAGCCACTTTCAGCGGCTGCTCCAGCGCCAGGCACGAGGACATGATTTCACGGAACAACCGCGCCATCTCTTCGTTGCCCAACGGCCCCTTGTTGCGTTCCATCACACGCTTGAGCACCTGGGCTTCACGCTCGGGGCGGTAGAACACCGGCACTTCGCCTTCCGCGAGGGAAGCCATCTTCACCCGGGCCACTTCCTGGGCGCAGCGCGCACGCTCACTGATCAGCTCCAGGACTTTCTCGTCCAGGCTGTCAATGCGTACGCGCAGGGCCTTGAGTTCTTGCTCAGACATTAGCCGTGTTCCTTCTCGAACTCTGCCATGTAGGCAACCAGCGCATTGATGGCGTGGATGTCGACGGCGTTATAAATGGAGGCGCGCATGCCACCCACCGAGCGGTGGCCCTTGAGGTTCAGCAGGCCGCGTTCGTCGGCGCCAGCCAGGAACGGCTTGTCCAGACGATCATCAGCCAGGCGGAACGGCACGTTCATCCACGAGCGGTCGGTGAGATTGATCGGGTTGCTGTACAGGCCGCTGGCGTCGATGAAATCGTACAGGACGCGCTTCTTCTCTTCGTTGAGCTTGCCCATGGCCGCCACGCCGCCCTGCTCCTTGAGCCATTCGAACACCAGGCCCGACAGGTACCAGGCAAACGCCGGCGGGGTGTTGTACATCGAGCCGTTATCGGCCGCGACCTTGTAGTTGAGCATGGTCGGGCACAGCGAGCGGGCGCGACCCAGCAGGTCTTCGCGGATGATATTGACCAGGATGCCGCTCGGGCCGATGTTCTTCTGCGCGCCGGCGTAGATCATGCCGTACTTGGACACGTCGATCGGGCGCGAGAGGATGTCCGAGGACATGTCGCACACCAGTGGCACGTCACCTACTTGCGGCACCCAATCAAATTCCAGGCCACCGATGGTTTCGTTCGCGACGTAGTGAACGTAGGCCGCGTCCTTGGACAGCTTCCACTCATTCTGACCGGGAATGGCGAAGTAGTCGTAGGGCTTGGCGGTGCCTGCCACGTTGACATGGCCGTAGCGCGAGGCCTCTTCAATGGCCTTCTGACCCCAGATACCGGTGTCGATATAGTCGGCAGTGCCGCCTTCGGGCAGCAGGTTCAGCGGTAACTGGGCGAACTGCTGGCTCGCACCACCTTGCAGGAACAGCACTTTGTAATTGGATGGGATGTCCAGCAAGTCGCGCAGGTCTTGCTCGGCCTTGTTGGCGATGGACACGAACTCATCGCTGCGATGGCTCATTTCCATCACGGAGAGGCCTTTTCCATGCCAGTCGAGGAGTTCACCCTGCGCACGCTGCAGGACTGCTTCAGGAAGCGCCGCGGGACCGGCACAGAAGTTATAGGCTCTCTTGCTCACATCCAATCTCACTCTGATCTGGTGGTAGTCAGGCAAACATATCAGCCGACACCGGACCCAATGTGGGAGCGGGCTTGCTCGCGAAATCGATCTAACAGGCGCCACCTTGGGTGAATGTCAGTCCGCCTTCGCGAGCAAGCCCGCTCCCACAAGGGATCTCCATGGTTGTCGATATTTCCATCCGGACAAACAACAAGGGGGCGAATCTTCATCCGCCCCCTGTGTGTCCGCTTACTCCTGCGGTTCTTCTTCGTCTGCGGCAGCGTCGAGGGTTGGCTCGTCAACGTTGTCATCGCCAGCTGCGATCACCTCGCCTTCAAATTCCTCACCTTCGAGCTCTTCACCTTCGACTTCCGAAGGCTCCTGCACACGCTCCAGGCCGACCAGTTTTTCGTCCTTGGCCAGCTTGATCAGGGTCACGCCCTGGGTGTTACGGCCCAGGCTCGACACTTCCGCCACACGGGTACGCACCAGGGTGCCCTGGTCGGAAATCAGCATGATTTCTTCGCCATCGAGCACCTGCACCGCGCCGACCAGACGGCCGTTACGGTCGTTGCTGACCATGGCGATCACGCCCTGGCCGCCACGCTTGTACTCCGGGAACTCGCTGATGGCGGTGCGCTTGCCATAACCACGCTCGGAAGCGGTGAGGATCTGGCTGCCTTCTTCCGGGATCAGCATGGAAATCAGCTTCTGCCCTTCCGGCAGGCGCATGCCGCGTACACCGCGGGCGGTACGGCCCATGGCACGTACGTCGGATTCCTTGAAGCGTGTGACCTTGCCGCCATCGGAGAACAGCATGACTTCGCGCTCGCCATCAGTGATGGCTGCGGAAATCAGCACGTCGCCTTCATCCAACTCCAGGGCGATCAGGCCCACGCTGCGTTGACGGCTGAAGGATTCCAGCGGGGTCTTCTTCACGGTGCCTTTGGCGGTGGCCATGAAGATGAAGTGACCTTCGGTGTATTCCTCGACCGGCAGCATGGTGGTGATGTATTCGTCACTATCCAGCGGCAGCAGGTTGACCAACGGACGACCACGGGCAGCGCGGGAGGCTTCCGGGATTTCGTAGGTCTTGAGCCAGTACACCTTGCCCTTGCTGGAGAACAGCAGCAGCGTGGTGTGGCTGTTGGCGACCAGCAGGTGAGCGATGTAGTCCTCATCCTTCACGCCGGTAGCCGATTTACCTTTACCGCCACGACGCTGGGCCTGGTAGGCCGCCAGCGGCTGGGTCTTGGCATAGCCGCCGTGGGAGATGGTCACCACGCGTTCTTCTTCCGGGATCATGTCACCCAGGGTCAGGTCCAGACGCGCATCGAGGATTTCGGTGCGGCGCACGTCGCCGTATTCGGCGCGGATCACTTCCAGTTCTTCGCGGATCACTTCCATCAGGCGCACGGCGCTGTTGAGGATGCGGATCAGCTCGCCGATCTGGTTGAGGATTTCCTGGTACTCGGCCAGCAGCTTCTCGTGTTCCAGGCCGGTGAGGCGGTGCAGGCGCAGTTCCAGGATGGCCTGGGCCTGTTCCGGCGACAGGAAGTACTTGCCTTCGCGCAGGCCGTATTGCGGGTCCAGGGTCTCGGGGCGGCACGAGTCGGCACCGGCGCGTTCAACCATCGCGACCACGGCGCTGGATTCCCATGGCATCTTGATCAGTGCTTCCTTGGCTTCCGACGGCGTCGGCGAGGCCTTGATCAGGGCGATCACCGGGTCGATGTTCGACAGCGCAACCGCCTGGCCTTCCAGGATGTGGCCGCGCTCACGGGCCTTGCGCAGTTCGAACACGGTGCGGCGGGTGACCACTTCGCGGCGGTGACGCACGAAGGCTTCGAGCAGGTCCTTGAGGTTCAGGATGCGCGGGCGGCCGTCGATCAGGGCAACCACGTTGATACCGAACACGCTTTGCAGCTGGGTCTGGGCGTAGAGGTTGTTGAGGATCACCTCAGGCACTTCGCCACGGCGCAGCTCGATCACCACGCGCATACCGTCTTTGTCGGACTCGTCGCGCAGTTCGGTGATGCCTTCGAGCTTCTTCTCTTTGACCAGCTCGGCGATCTTCTCGATCAAGCGTGCCTTGTTCAGCTGGTACGGGAGTTCGGTGATGACGATCTGTTGGCGGCCACCGACCTTGTCGATGTCTTCGATCATCGAGCGGGCGCGCATGTAAATGCGCCCACGACCGGTGCGGTAGGCTTCGATGATACCGGCGCGACCGTTGATGATCGCGGCGGTCGGGAAGTCCGGGCCGGGGATGTATTGCATCAGCTCATCGACGGTCAGCTCAGGGTTGTCGATGAGGGCCAGGCAACCGTCGATGACTTCACCGAGGTTGTGCGGCGGGATATTGGTGGCCATGCCCACGGCGATACCGCTGGAACCGTTGACCAGCAGGTTGGGAATACGGGTTGGCATGACAGCCGGGATCATTTCGGTGCCGTCGTAGTTCGGCACCCAGTCCACGGTTTCTTTATGCAGGTCGGCCAGCAGCTCGTGCGCCAGCTTGGTCATGCGCACTTCGGTGTATCGCATGGCCGCGGCGTTGTCGCCGTCCACCGAACCGAAGTTGCCCTGGCCGTCTACCAGCAGGTAACGCAGGGAAAACGGCTGCGCCATCCGAACGATGGTGTCGTACACCGCAGTGTCGCCGTGAGGGTGATACTTACCGATCACGTCACCGACAACACGGGCAGATTTCTTGTACGGCTTGTTCCAGTCGTTACCCAGCTCGCTCATCGCGAACAGCACACGCCGGTGCACGGGCTTCAAGCCATCGCGCGCATCAGGCAGTGCCCGACCGACAATTACGCTCATCGCGTAGTCGAGGTAGGACTGTTTCAGCTCGTCTTCGATATTGACCGGGAGGATTTCTTTGGCCAGTTCGCCCATGAGAAGCCTGATTCCTTTTTCGGGTGAAACCTCGTCACATCCATTCGGGACGAACGAAGCTCGCCGCTGCCGGCACGGTGCCTGACAACGACTTACGACAAATCAACGAGTTATGTCACGGATCTGCACGTTATAGGCAACCCCTCGGGGCAGCCCTGGAAACCGCCGGATGTTATCACAATCGCCGCCACGCACCTATCCCCCTGATGCGCATGGAGGCTAGTAATTTGACGGATGACAGGCTTGAAGGGGACGAGAGGGGCTCAGAGGCGCGGTGGTGCTTTTTTGCGAGGGTGGAATGCAGAAGTTTTATTGACTTCAAGGGCCAATCGCAGGCAAGCCAGCTCCCACATTTAAATGTATTCACAAATCAAATGTGGGAGCTGGCTTGCCTGCGATAGCGTCCCCACAGGCGCCAAAGCCCTCAATGCAGCCGCTTACGACACATCAACTTGGCCAACTTGGCGACATCCGGCCGCTCCACCACGCCCTTTTCAGTGACGATGACATCAACCAGATCCGCAGGGGTCACATCAAACACCGGATTGAACGCCTGCACGTCCAACCGCTGCCCATCAACCTCAAGCAGCTCGCCGATATCCCGCTGCTCCAGCGCAACATCATCACCCGTAGCCATCATCAAATCGAGGGTCGAACTCGGCGCCACCACCATAA
Source organism: Pseudomonas fluorescens (assembly GCF_001902145.1). Classification (GTDB taxonomy): domain Bacteria; phylum Pseudomonadota; class Gammaproteobacteria; order Pseudomonadales; family Pseudomonadaceae; genus Aquipseudomonas; species Aquipseudomonas fluorescens_BV. The sequence continues at coordinate 212,243 of NZ_MRST01000021.1, read as the reverse complement.
AGCGCACGCCATGGTGCATGGCACAGACGGCCAACTGATAAGTGCCGATCTTGCTGATCACATCGCCATTGGCCGCAATACAGTCAGCACCCACCACCACCCAGGTCACGCCTTTGGTCTTGAGGATATGCGCCCCCGCTGAGTCGGCATTCACCGCCACCGGAATGCCCTGGCCCGCCAACTCCCACGCCGTCAGACGCGAGCCTTGCAGCCATGGGCGGGTTTCGTTGACATAGACCTGCTCGACCAACCCCTCCAGATACGCCGCGTGAATCACCCCGAGGGCTGTGCCAACGCCGCCGCAAGCCAACGCGCCGGCGTTGCCATGGGTGAGGATCGCCTGGGCATTGCCCTGGTGCTTGCGAATCCGCTCCATACCCAGCTGGGCCATGACCACATTGGCTTCCCGATCGCTCTCATGGATCGCGACGGCTTCGGCCTCCAGCACCACCAGCGGGTCGGCGTGCTGCTTGAGGCGGTCCAGGCGGTCGCGCATGCGCTGCAAGGCCCAGAACAGGTTCGACGCGGTCGGCCGGGTATGGGCCAGCAAGGCGTAGTCTTCTTCCCACGCGGCCTGCCAGTCACCACCCTCGGCGATGCGCTCGCGGGCGGCCAGCACCAAGCCATAGGCGGCGCAGATGCCGATGGCCGGTGCGCCCCGCACCACCATGTTGCGAATGGCGTCGGCCACCGCGTCAACGGTACGGCAGGCCACCCAGTGCTCCCGGGACGGCAAAACGCGCTGATCGAGCAGGTGCAGCGCGCCATCACGCCATTGGATGGCCTTCACTTTCTCTGCAGCCAACAGTCGGTCGCGCATCCCTTACCCCGCACTCAAGAACAAAAGCCGCCGATTATAGCGATCCGCCAGCCAGGACGCTCGGGTATACTTCGCCCTTCTTTTATAGCTGCCTGGGAAGAAGCCTGCGATGACCTCCACTGCCGCCCCGCTCGACTTGTTGCTGCTGCCGACCTGGCTGGTACCCGTCGAGCCCGCTGGCGTGGTGCTCAAGGAGCACGGCCTGGGTATTCGCGATGGCTGCATTGCCTTTATCGGGCCACGGGACGCGGCGTTGAAGCTGGCGGCGCGAGAGGTGCGTGAACTGCCCGGCATGCTGCTCAGCCCCGGCCTGGTCAATGCCCACGGCCATGCAGCCATGACCCTGTTCCGCGGCCTGGCCGACGATTTGCCACTAATGACCTGGCTGGAAAAGCACATCTGGCCCGCCGAAGCCAAGTGGGTTGATGAAGCGTTCGTGCGCGACGGCACCAACCTGGCCATTGCCGAGCAGATCAAGGGCGGCATCACCTGCTTCTCGGACATGTATTTCTACCCAAAGGTCGCCAGTGACTGCGTGCACAACAGCGGTATGCGTGCGCAGATCGCGCTGCCGATCCTCGACTTCCCGATTCCCGGCGCCAGCAGTGCCGACGAGGCGATTCGCCAGGGTATCGAGCTGTTCGGCGACCTCAAGCACCATCCGCGCATCAAAATCACCTTCGGCCCCCACGCGCCCTACACCGTGTGCGATGCCAACCTGGAAAAGATCCGGGTGATCGCCGAAGAGCTGGACGCCGCGATCCATATGCACGTTCACGAAACCGCCTTTGAAGTGCAGCAAGCCGTCGAGCAGACCGGCGAGCGACCACTGGCACGCCTGGCTCGCCTTGGCCTGCTGGGCCCGCGTTTTCAGGCCGTACACATGACCCAAATCAGCGAAGACGACCTGGCTTTGCTGGTAGAAAGCAACACCAGCGTCATTCACTGCCCGGAATCGAACCTGAAACTGGCCAGCGGCTTTTGCCCGGTGGAGCGCTTGTGGCAGGCTGGCGTCAACGTGGCCATCGGCACCGACGGCGCTGCCAGCAACAATGACCTGGATTTGCTCGGCGAAACCCGAACGGCGGCGATGCTGGCCAAAGCCGTGGCCGGTTCGGCCACTGCGCTGGATGCCCATCGCGCCTTGCGCATGGCCACACTCAACGGTGCCAGGGCGATGGGCCTGGACAGCCAGATTGGCTCCCTGGAAGTCGGCAAGGCGGCAGACATCGTCGCCTTTGATCTTTCCGGGCTCGCGCAACAACCGATCTACGATCCGGTCTCACAGCTTATATATGCCACCGGACGCGATTGCGTGAAACACCTTTGGGTCGCCGGCAAGCCATTGCTCGACGACCGGCAATTGACCCGCATGGATGAACAACAGTTGACCGCCACGGCCATTGCCTGGGGCCAACGCATCAGCGGGCACAGCGAATAACGACGCGGCTGAAGCCTTGGGTTCAGCCGCGACACACCGACTTATCAGATTCAGAGGATTCACCATGAGCAACGTCGACCACGCCGAAATCGCCAAGTTTGAAGCCCTGGCTCACCGCTGGTGGGACCGCGAGAGCGAATTCAAACCCCTGCACGATATCAACCCACTGCGGGTCAACTGGATTGACGAGCGCGTCAACCTGGCCGGCAAGAAGGTGCTGGACGTCGGTTGTGGCGGCGGCATCCTCAGCGAAGCCATGGCCCAGCGCGGCGCCACCGTCATGGGCATCGACATGGGTGAAGCGCCGCTGGCCGTGGCCCAGTTGCACCAGCTCGAATCCGGCGTGAGCGTGGAATACCGCCAGATCACCGCCGAAGCCCTGGCCGAAGAAATGCCCGAGCAGTTCGACGTGGTCACCTGCCTGGAAATGCTCGAACACGTGCCAGACCCGTCCTCGGTGATCCGCGCCTGCTTCCGTATGGTCAAGCCCGGGGGCCAGGTGTTCTTCTCCACCATCAACCGCAACCCCAAGGCCTACCTGTTCGCGATCATCGGCGCCGAATACATCATGAAACTGCTGCCGCGCGGCACCCATGATTTCAAGAAATTCATCCGCCCTTCCGAGCTGGGTGCGTGGAGCCGCCAGGCCGGGCTGACCGTCAAGGACATCATCGGCCTGACCTACAACCCGCTGACCAAGCACTACAAGCTGGCCAACGACGTTGACGTCAACTACATGATCCAGACCCTGCGCGAGGAGTAAGCCTGTGAAGTTGCGAGCGGTTCTCTTCGACATGGACGGTACCCTGCTGGACACCGCGCCGGACTTTATCGCCATCTGCCAGGCCATGCGCGCCGATCGCGGCCTGCCGCCAGTCAACGACCAGCACATCCGCGATGAAATCTCCGGCGGTGCGCGGGCGATGGTCGCCGTGACTTTCTCGATGGACCCTGAATCCCCGGGCTTCGAGGACCTGCGCCAGGAATTCCTCGAGCGCTACCTCAAGGGCTGCGCAGTCCACAGCAGGCTCTTCGACGGGATGGCCGAACTGCTCGAAGACATCGAGAAAGCCAACCTGATCTGGGGCGTGGTCACCAACAAGCCGCTGCGGTTTGCCGAACCGATCATGCAGCGCCTGGGCCTGGCCGAGCGTTCGGCCGTGCTGATCTGCCCGGACCATGTGAAAAACAGCAAGCCGGACCCGGAGCCGATGATCCTGGCGTGCAAGATGCTCAAACTGGACCCGGCCAGCGTGCTGTTCGTGGGCGATGACCTGCGCGACATCGAATCCGGCCGCGACGCCGGTACGCGCACGGCGGCGGTCACCTATGGCTATATCCACCCGGACGACAACCCACGCCACTGGGGCGCCGATGTGGTGGTGGACCACCCGTTGGAGTTGCGCAAGGTGCTGGATAACGCGCTGTGCAGTTGCTGATGGTTCACTGACTTTACTGACCGATGGAGATCCAAATGTGGGAGCGGGCTTGCTCGCGAATGCGGTGTTTCAGTATCAGATTCAGTGACTGGCACACCGCATTCGCGAGCAAGCCCGCTCCCACAGGGAGATTCAGCGTTTTCAAATCTGAGGCTATTTATGTTTGATTATTCTGCACCGCCAGAACTGCTCAAAGGCCGGATCATCCTGGTAACCGGCGCCGGTCGCGGGATTGGCGCGGCAGCGGCGAAGACCTATGCCGCCCATGGCGCCACCGTGCTGTTGCTGGGCAAGACCGAAGCCAACCTGGCCCAGGTGTATGACGAGATCGAAGCCGCGGGCCACCCACAGCCGGTGGTGATCCCGTTCAACCTGGAGACCGCCCTGCCCCATCAATACGATGAGTTGGCAGCGATGATCGAAAAGGCATTCGGCCACCTCGACGGCCTGCTGCACAACGCCTCGATCATCGGCCCGCGCACGCCCATCGAGCAGTTGTCCGGCGAGAACTTCATGCGGGTGATGCACGTCAACGTCAACGCGATGTTCATGCTGACCAGCACTTTGCTGCCGCTGCTCAAGCTGTCCCAGGATGCGTCGGTGGTGTTCACCTCCAGCAGCGTCGGGCGCAAGGGCCGTGCTTATTGGGGTGCCTATGGCGTGTCCAAGTTCGCCACCGAGGGGCTGATGCAGACCCTCGCCGATGAGCTGGAAGATGTGGCCGCAGTGCGCGCCAACAGCATCAACCCGGGCGGCACCCGCACCAGTATGCGTGCCCAGGCGTACCCGGGCGAAAACCCGATGGAAAGGCCGGCGCCGGAAGAAATCATGCCGGTGTACCTGTACCTGATGGGGCCGGACAGTGCGGGCATCAATGGCCAGGCCTTCGATGCGCAATAAGCCCTGACACACCGCAAAACGAAGGTGGGAGCAGGCAAGCCAGCTCCCACACTGCTTTGTGGTGTAGTCAAAAACTCAGTTTTTCACCACTTCCTCCAAGGTGAAGCGCCCCAACGGGTTCTGCAGGAAATTGCTCACGTTCTTGCGTGAGATGTTGATATACGGGCTGTAGTACAGGTCAATCCAGTTCACATCCTGTTTGGCCAGCTTCTGCAACTCGACATACATCTGCTCGCGCTTGGCCGAGTCTGCCTCGATCCGCGCGGCCGCCACCAAGGCCTTGACCTGGTCGTTCTTGTAGCGGGTCATGTAGTTCTGGTTGGTGTCGTGGCCCAGCACGAAGGTGGTTTTCTGGTCGGGGTCGAGGATGTCGTTGGTCCAGTACATCACCGAAATGTCGTACTCACCGTCCACCAGCATCTGCCAGCTTTGGGTCGGGTCGACTTTTTGCAGGTTGGCGGTCACGCCGACCTTGGCCAACTGGTCCTTGATGATCACCGCAATCTGCTCGTCGGCCTCGTTGCCGGCGTTGACCACGTAGTTGAGCTTCAAATCCTGGGCACCCGCAGCGGCCAGCAGCTTCTTGGCTTCGGCCGGGTCGTACGGGCGTTGCAGGTTGTTGGCGTAGTGGTACAGCGAGCCCTTTGGAATGTAGGAATAAGCCACGGTGCCTTGACCGTAAGTGACGGCTTTGACCAGTGATTGCTTGTCGATGGCCATGTCCAGGGCCTGGCGCACTTGCGGCTTGGCCAACAGGCCGTGCTCGTGGTTGATCAACAGGTGATCTTCACGGGTGGACGGGTCGGCGTGGATCACCACGTTCTGGTCTTTCTTCAGCTCTTGCACCCGGGAGAACGGTACGAAGATCGCCGTGTCGAGCTCGTTGTTCTGCACCATGCGCATGCGCGTGTTGTCATCGGTCACCGACACCCATTCCACGCCGTCCAGGCTCACGCTGCTGGCCTGCCAGAAATTCGGGTTTTTCTTCAGGATCACGCGGTCGCCCTTGCGCCACTCGTCCACGGTAAACGCGCCGGAAGTCACCGGGTTTTCCGAGTAGGCGTCTTCGCCCATCGTGGTCATGGCTTTTTCCGACAGGATCGACACCGTTGGCGACGCCAGTTGCGAGAGGAAGGCCACCGCCGGGGTTTTCAGGGTGACCACCAGGGTCTTGGCATCGCTGGCCGTGGCGGTGTTGATCAGGCTGAACGGGTCGCTCCACAACGAGGCCTTGTTGTCGCGGATGCGCAGCAGGCTGAACGCGGCGTCGGCGGCGGTGATCGGCGAGCCGTCAGAGAACTTCGCCTCGCGCAGCTTGAAGGTGTAGGTCAGGCCATCCTTGGAAATGTCCCAGCTTTCGGCGAGGCCCGGTTCCATCTTGGTGCCCAGGTTATCCACGCGCACCAGGGTGTCGTAGACGTTGGCAAACACCCAGGTGTCGCGGTTTTGCGCGCTTTTGATCGGGTCGAAGGTGGTGCTGTCTTCACGGCAGCCGATGGTGAGCACACCGGCGGCCTGGGCCAGGCCAGCAGTCAGCGACCAGGCCGTGAGAGTAGCGGCGGCGAGCAATTTCAAGTGGCGCGAGTGCATATCACAACTCCTTGTTAATGAATGGCAGAGGGTCAAAGCAAAGGGTCTTCAAGCACGCAACTGTACCGATGCTCGTGCAGGAAATGGGTGGGGGGCAATACCGTGGAACACATGGCTCGCGCATACCGGCAACGCGGGTGAAAGGCACAGCCTGTCGGCAGATTCAGCGGGCTGGGCGGCTCGCCGGGCAATGGCTGCGCAGGCAATGGCCGGTGCGGATCGATCTCCGGGATGGCCTGGATCAGCGCCGCCGTATACGGGTGACGCGGCGCGGTGAACACCGCCTCCACCGGGCCTTCCTCGACGATCTTGCCCAGGTACATCACCGCCACGCGGTCGCACAGGCGTCGCACGATGGCCAGGTCATGGGCGATAAACAGAATCGCCAGGTTCATACGCTGCTGCAGTTCCAACAGCAGGTTGATGATCTGGCCCTGGATCGACACATCCAGCGCCGCCACGCATTCATCGGCAATGATCAGGCGCGGCTCTACCGCCAGCGCCCGGGCGATACCCACACGCTGGCATTGGCCGCCACTGAGGGAGCCGGGTTTACGGCTGGCCAACTCCGGTCTTAGGCCAACCAGCGCCAGCAGTTCGTTGACGCGTCCAGGAATCTGCCCCACCGCCACTTTGCGCTGTACCCGCAGCACCTCGGCCAGGGTTTCGCCGATGGAGTGCCGCGGATTCAGCGCGGCGTAGGGGTCCTGGAAAATCATCGCGGTTTCATGCCGCAGCCGGGCGATGTCGATGGCGCTGCCATGGGCCATGTCGACACCGTCGAACAACACCTGCCCGGCGCTGATCGGGTTGAGGTGCAGAATTGCCCGGCCGAGGGTGCTTTTGCCACTGCCGGACTCGCCCACCAAACCCAGTGTTTCACCGGCGGCGAGGTTCAGCGACACCCCGTTCACCGCCCTCACCCACTGGCGGTTGAGGCCAAACAGGCCGCTGCCGGACGCGGCAAAGCGTACGTCCAAATCCTTGATCTGCAGCAAGCTCATGGGCGCGCTCCCAACGGGTAGTGACAGGCCACGCGTGCGCCCTGGGGCAGCAACTCGGTGCACAAGGCGCCGGCCTGTGGGCAGCGGGGGTGGAAGCGGCAGCCGTCGGGCAATGCATCGAGCAACGGCGGTTGGCCAGCAATGGTGCGCAGCAACGCATGCCCGCTGCTATGGGCCGGCTGGCAGTCGATCAGGCCTGCGGTGTACGGATGTTGCGGCTGGGCCAGCAGTTCGTATTTGCTGCCGTGCTCGCACAGGCGCCCGGCATACATCACGGCGATGGCATCGCAGGTTTGCGCCACCACGCCCAGGTCATGGGTGATCATGATGATCGACAGGCCACGCTGGTCGCGCAGGTCGAGTAACAGCCGCAGGATTTGCGCCTGCACCGTCACATCCAGGGCAGTGGTCGGTTCGTCGGCGATCAACACCTTCGGGTTACAGCCCAGGGCGACGGCGATCATTGCGCGCTGGCGCATGCCACCGGAAAACTCATGGGGGTAGTTGTCGACCCGCGCCTGTGGATCAGGAATCCCGACCTGACGCAGTACCTCGATCGCCTGCAAGCGCGCGTCTTTTTTCGACGCACCTTGGTGCAGGCGGATGCCCTCGGCGATCTGCTCACCGATGCGCATCAACGGGTCCAGGTGGCTGCTGGGGTTCTGGAAGACCATGCCCAACTGCCCGCCGCGCACGGCGCGCATACCGGCATCATCCAGCGCCAACAGGTCCTGGCCGGCCAACTGCACCGCACCGCCCTGCACGCGCAGATTGGGCGATGGCAACAGACGCATCAGGCCACGACAGGCCATGGTCTTGCCGGAACCGCTCTCGCCCACCAGGCCAAGGATTTCACCTTCGGCCAGGTCGAAGGACACCCGATCCACCAGGGTGACCTCACGCCCGGCGTTGGTGGCGATGACACTGAGGTCGCGTACCTGCAGCAGGCTCATGAGCGCTCCCCCAATACCTGTGCGACGCCGTCGGCCAACAGGCTGAAGCCCATGGCCAAGGTCACGATGGCCAGGCCCGGGAAGGTGCAGATCCACCAGGCGGTGGTGATAAAGGCTTGCCCCTCGGCCACCATCGTCCCCCATTCGGCGGTCGGCGGTTGCACACCCAGGCCCAGGTAGCTGACGGCGGCGCCGTTGAGCAGCACCAGCACCGCGTCGGACATGGAAAACACAATGGAGCCAAACAGCGCATTGGGCAGCAAATGCCGGAACAGAATGCGCCCATGGCCAAACCCCAGGCTCTTGGCGGCCAGGGCGAACTCGCTTTCCTTGAGCACCAGTATCTGCGAGCGAATCAGACGCGCGTACGACACCCAGCCCACCAGTGCCATGGCGATATAAAAACTCTGCAAGCCCGGCCCGAGGATGGCCATGATCGCCAGCATCAGCACCAGGAACGGGAATGCCAGCACCACATCGATAACACGCATGCAGACACTGTCGAAACGCCCGCCGATATAACCCGAGACCGCACCGATAAAGGTGCCAATGATGAACGGGAAGATCACCCCGATAACCGCCAGTTGCAGGTCGATGCGTGCGCCCCAGATCACCCGCGACAGGATATCCCGGCCGTAATTGTCCGTACCCAATGGATGGGCAAGGCTGGGGGCCAGCAAACTCATGCTGGTGTCCTGCACGATGGGGTCATAGGGCGCGACCCACGGCGCAAACAGCGCCAGGGCCAACCACGCGAACAGGATCAACAACCCCCATGCGGCGGTGAGTCGGCCATTGCGAAAACCAAAGCGCAGGCGCAAGCGCCACGGGGCAACCAGGGGGCGACTGCTCATTGCATTTTTACCCGCGGGTCGAGGGCCACGGTCACCAGGTCGGCCAGGAAGTTGACCACCACCGTGGCACAGGCCAGCACCATCGCCACGCCCTGCACCACCATGTAGTCACGGGTGAAAATGCCGCGCACCAGCAATTGGCCGATGCCCGGAATCGCGAACAGGCTTTCGATGACCACCGTGCCGCTGATCAGCCAGCCGATGTTGACCGCCAGCAGGTTGACCGCCGGCACCAGGGCGTTGGGCAGCACATGCCGGCGAAACACCGCCGCCTCCGACAGCCCGCGCGCCCGGGCAGCGGTGACATGGTCCGCCTGCAACTCCATCAACATACTGGCCCGCAGGTTGCGCACCAGCACCGCCGACAGCGCCAAGGCGATGGTCAGGCACGGCAAAAGCATGTGGTGCGCCTTGTCCAGCCAGGTGCGCCCATAACCGGACACCGGGAACAAGCCCCATTTCACGCTGAGCAGCAGGATCAGCATCAACCCCAGCCAGAACGCCGGCATGCCCAGGCCGACCGTGGTGAACACGCGGATCAGCTTGTCCGCCCAACGGCCTTGCTGGCGCGCGGCAATCGTTGCCAGTGGCACCGCTATCAGCAAAGCGAGCACCACGCTGCCCACCACCAGCACCAGAGTCGGCTCGATCCGGGTGACGATCAGTTTCAGCGCGTCGACCTTGTACAGCAGCGATTGGCCGAGGTCGCCCTTGAGCAGGTTTTTCAGGAAGTAAAAGTACTGCAGCCACAAGGGCTGGTCGAGGCCGAACTGGGCGCGGATCTTCAGTAGCGCATCCGGCGTGCTGCGCGAACCCAGCAAGGCACGCGCCGGGTCGCCAGGAATCGAGCGCACCAACACGAAGGTGATCAGGCTGATGCCCAGCAGCACCGGCAGCAATTGCAGGGGCCGGGACAACACAAAACGGTAGCGCGCCAGGTTCATGCGTCAGCCTCGATGGCGAGCGAGAAAGTCCAGCAGCACCGGGAAGTACGCCTGCGGCTCCTCGTAAAACGGCATATGACTGCTGTTGGGGAAAACATGCAACTCGGCGTGGGGGGCCGCGAGCTTCATGCGCATCGCACAGGCGGGGGTGAGTTCATCATGCTGGCCAGTGGTGATCAGGATCGGCATCTTGAACTCGGCCATTTCCTTGAGGCGGTTCCAGTCCTTGAGGTTACCGATATAGAGGAACTCGTTGGGGCCTTGCATGGTTTCGTAAGGCCCCATGTTCCAGTCGCCCAGGGACCGCTTGACCGGCTCCGGCCATTCGTCGAGCCGGCACACGTGGCGGTAGTTGAGCAAGGTGATGGCGGCCTGGTACTGCGGGTGGTCGAGGGTGCCCATGGCTTCGTGGCGTTGCATCATGGCCACGGTTTCGCTGCCCAGAGCGCCGCGCAGGCGCTCCAGTTCCTGGGACAGGTGGGGGATGTCGCCGACGGTGTTTTCCAGGATCAGGCTTTTGAGCGCACCGGGATAATGCACGGCATATTCGATTCCTAGCCAACCGCCCCAGGAATGCCCGAGCAAATGCACGCGGCCCAGGCCCAGCGCCTGGCGCACGGTCTCGACTTCTTCGACATAACGGCGGATTTCCCACAGTGAGGCATCGGTCGGTCTGGCTGATGCGCCCGTGCCAAGCTGGTCGAATGCAACCACTCGCAGGTTATGTGCTTTGAGCCAGCCATGGGCGTCGCGCAGATAGTCACACGGCAGGCCCGGCCCGCCGTTGAGACACAGCAGCACCTCATCGCCTTCGCCAAAGCTGTAGACCACGAGGTTATGGCCGTCGACTTGCACGTTGTACTGCTGGTCGGGGGCAATTTCACGCCACATGCATACATTCCTTGTGTTGTATCGGCCTGGCGGGTAGCGGCCGTTTATCAGGTCAACACTACCGAGGATGCCGTGCGTCCATAACCTAGTATTTCTTATAGGTTTGGCCTGGCAGTCCTTCGCCGGGGCGTGGCATTCTACTTGCAGCAAGTCGAGATTCAAATGAATTCGGGAGCAGAACGGATGCTGGCCAAGCTGACCGCCTTCAATAATCGCCTCATTCCGGGCAGGAGCCTGGATGAACAAATGGACAATACGTTTATCCTTGCCCAACAACTGGGCTTCGATGCCTTGGTGTATGACTACACCCCGGTGCCCATCGACCTCAACGGTGCACTGATCACCCCCTCGCTGTTGCAACTGCGCAACACACCGGCCGATTGGCACGCCTTATGGTGCAGCGAAGGGTTTTACCAGATCGACCCGGTGCAACACCTGGCGTTGAGCACAGTGTCGCCGTTTGTCTGGTCCTATGAGGCCAAGACCGAGACGGCCCTGCAAAAGATCATCGACCCCTGCCACGCCCCCGTCTCCTCCTACCTGCATGAACGCCAGCTGACCTGCGGCGTCAGCGTGCCGATTCATCTGCCCCGGGGCGGCTTCGCCTCGCTGACCGGGTTGCGCACCGGCAAGGCGCACACGGTATTGAAGGACGCCCAACACACGCTGGCCGATTTCAGCCTGATTACCCATGCCCTCCAGGAAGCGGCGTACCCGCTGTTCAGCAAGGAGGTGCGGGCTTATCCGCACATCCGCCTGACCAAGCGCGAGCGCGAATGCCTGAAATGGGCGGCTGAAGGCCTGACCGCCGCTGAAATCGCGACGCAATTGAGCCGTTCCCTGGCGGTGGTCACCCTGCACCTGGCCTCGGCCATGCACAAACTGGGCGCCAAGAACCGTGTTCAGGCAGTGGTTCGCGCCACCCATTACCGCTTGCTGGAAGGTTGAGCTTTCGGCAAAAACCTATCTGTTTTGCTAGTTACCTAAACTTTTTGTTCAGACTATCGTAACCCTGATCCTTTTTTTCAGAGCAGGGTACGAAATGGAATTCATCGAAAAAGTTCGCGAAGGCTACGCGCCCTTTGGCGCCTATCAGACCTGGTATCGCGTCACGGGCGACCTGACCACAGGCCGCACGCCCTTGGTGATCATCCATGGCGGCCCGGGCTGCACCCACGATTACGTCGACGCCTTCAAGGACGTCGCCGCCAGCGGTCATGCGGTGATCCACTACGACCAGCTGGGCAACGGCCGCTCCACGCACTTGCCGGAAAAAGACCCGTCGTTCTGGACCATCGGCCTGTTCCTCGACGAGTTGAACAACCTGCTGGACCACCTGCAAATCAGTGAGAACTACGCGATCCTCGGTCAATCCTGGGGCGGCATGCTTGGCAGCGAACACGCGATCTTGCAACCCAAGGGCCTGCGCGCGTTTATCCCTGCCAACTCCCCCACCTGCATGCGCACCTGGGTCAGCGAAGCCAACCGCCTGCGCAAGCTGTTGCCTGAAGGCGTGCATGAAACCCTGCTCAAGCATGAGCAGGCCGGTACCTACCAAGCCACGGAATACCTGGCGGCCTCACGGATTTTCTATGACCAGCATGTGTGCCGGGTCAACCCGTGGCCCGAAGAAGTGGCACGCACCTTCGCCCAGGTAGATGCCGACCCGACGGTGTACCACGCAATGAGCGGCCCGACCGAATTCCACGTAATCGGCAGCTTGAAGGACTGGAACGTGATCGGCCGCCTGTCAGCCATCAAGGTGCCAACCCTGGTGATTTCCGGTCGACATGACGAAGCCACACCGTTGGTGGTCAAGCCATTCCTGGATGAGATAGCGGACGTGCGCTGGGCACTGTTTGAAGACTCCAGCCACATGCCCCATGTGGAAGAACGCCAAGCGTGCATGGGGACGGTGGTGAAGTTTCTGGATGAGGCGTGTTCGTTGCCGCACAAAGCCCTCAAGGCCGGCTGAAATCCGCCCTCTGTAGGAGCGAGCTTGCTCGCGAAAAACTCATCGACGCCGTGCTTATTCAGGAAGCACGCGTCATCGTTGACGTTTTTCGCGAGCAAGCTCGCTCCTACATGTTTAAACCTCAGTGGTTTCGGGTCTCGCAGATTTCTTTGAGGTATCTGCTATCAGGGGGATTTCCTTGCCCTCAGCATCAAACAACTTCCCACCCCGGTAATAATCCCCATCGCGCAACGCAGCCACGTCGCGAAAGCACAAGCTGCGCTCAGTCCCCGCCACAAACACTGACTGCTGGTCCGAGTTGCCGGCCGTGAAGTGGTTGAACGCCAGGTTCAGCAATATCGCCATGATTGCCGACGAGCTGATGCCCGAGTGGAAGATGGTCGCGAACCAGCTTGGAAACTGATCGTAGAAGCTCGGCGCGGCGATGGGGATCATGCCGAAGCCGATAGACGTGGCAACGATGATCAGGTTCATGTTGTTGCGGTAATCCACCTTGGACAGCGTGCGAATACCACTGGCTGCCACCGTGCCGAACAATACAATCCCGGCCCCGCCCAACACGGAGGTGGGCACGGCCGCGATCACCCGGCCCATGAATGGCAACAGGCCGAGCACCACCAGGAACACCCCGCCAGTGGCCACCACAAACCGACTCTTGACCCCGGTCACCGCCACCAGGCCGACGTTCTGGGCGAATGCGCTCTGGGTAAACGAACCGAAGATCGGCGCGAACATGCTCGACAACATGTCGGCACGCAAGCCGTTGCCCAGGCGCTTGGAGTCCACCTTGGTGTCGATGATCTCGCCCACCGCCAAGATATCCGCCGACGTTTCCACCAGCGTCACCATCACCACAATGCACATGGAAATAATCGCCGCCACATGGAAGGTGGGCATGCCGAAGTGAAAGGGTGTGGGGAAACCGAACATCGGCCCCTGCATCACACCGGAGAAGTCCGCCATGCCGAGCAGCACCGCGATCACCGTGCCGATCACCATGGCCAGCAGGATCGACAAGCGAGAGATGGCTGCGCTGCCGATCTTGCTCAGCAGCAGCACCAGCACCAGGGTCAGCGCGGCCAGGCCGATGTTGGGCATGCTGCCAAAATCTGCCGCCCGGCTGTTGCCACCCATGGCCCAGCGCGCCGCTACGGGCATCAGGGTCAGGCCGATGGTGGTAATCACAATGCCCGTCACCAGCGGTGGAAAAAACTTGGTGATCCTTGAGAACACCGGGGTGATCAACAAGCCGATAAAGGACGCGGCCATCACCGCGCCGAGAATCGCTGGTACGCCGCCAGCACCGTCGCTGCCGACAATCGCCACCATGGTCGCCACACCCGCGAACGACACGCCCTGCACCAGCGGCAACTGACAGCCGAAGAACGGCAGGCCCAGGGTTTGCAACAGCGTGGCCAGGCCACCGGCAAACAGCGACGCAGCAATCAGCAAGCCGATATCCGCCGGCGACAACCCGGCCGCCTGGCCGACGATCAACGGCACGGCGACGATGCCGCCATACATGGTGAGCACATGCTGCAGGCCGTAAGCCATGTTGGCGGCGACGCCCAGATTTTCATCTTCGGGCCGCTGCGGTGACGCCTTCGGAATAGTCATGGTGAGGGGTTCTCTGTTTTTGTTGTGCGCTCACTGTATGCAATGTTCAGACTGTATGTCCATAGAGTTGTATACAATCAATCGAACAAGATACCCTCCAACGGCGTTACAAAAACAATCCGGCCGTCACGAGCCAGAACGCCAAAGGACAAAATAATGAAAAAGGCACTACAGGGCGCCACCGTCGCATTGACCCTTCTCGGCGGCGGGGAGGCTGTTGCGGTGGAGTGGATGAACAACAGCGTCGGGTTTCGCTACGGGCAGCATTTCACCAACCCGAACAACCCCGACGACTTCAGCAAGCGCATCTACAGTTTTACCCACGCCAGCGGCTACCGTTACGGCAGCAATTTCCTCAACCTCGATGTGTTCCTGTCCGACAGCAGCGACCCCCGCAGGGGCACCGACCACGGTGGCAGCGAGGTGTACGCCGTGTATCGGCATCAGCTGTATGCCTCACGCGTGTTCGACTTGCCGCAGGGCACGGGGCTGATCAAGGATTACGCGCTGACCCTGGGCTTCGACGCCAACCGCAACAACAACTTCGCTTCCGCCAAGAAGCGCGCCCTGGTGATCGGCCCCACGTTGAAGTGGGGCACTGTCGGCGTGCTGGACCTGAGCCTGATGTACTACAAGGAAAAGAACCACACCGGCATTCCCGGCGCGCAAGAGTCGAACCACACCTTCGACGCTACCTACATGCTCAACCTGAGCTGGATGCGACCGTTCGAGGTTGGCAACCATGCGGCGAAATTCCAGGGGTTTATCAATTACGTCGGGGAGAAAGGCGAGGATTACCATGGCCGCGATACGGCAGCGGAGGCCTTGATGCGTACAGCGCTGATGGTGGCGGTGCGACCGGGTAAAAGCGTCAAGCCGAACCTGTACCTGGGGGTGGGGTATGAGTATTGGCATAACAAGTTCGGCGTGGACGGCGGCCGGGGAAGCCGCACCTCAACACCGACACTGAACATGGAAGTAACGTTCTAACTGAAGAACCTCAGCTGGCTTTTTGTAGGAGCGAGCTTGCTCGCGAAAAACTCATCGACGCCGCGTTCATTCAGGAAGCCCACGTTATCGTTGAGGTTTTTCGCGAGCGAGCTCGCTCCTACATTTTGATCGCATTGTCAGCTCAGGCGTTGGCCAGTTCGGAAGAGTTGCCCTTCGGCCGTGCCAGCCAATACCCCAACACCGCCAGGGGCGCCGTCGCCAACATCACTATCACGGTAATCAACAGCGGCTGCTCGATCATCGACGACACCAACAGGCTGGCCACAAAACACAGGCCCAATTGCAAGGTGTTTTGCAGCGCCGCCGCCTTGCCGGAGTTTTCTGCAAAGGGCATCAGCGCATTCGCCACCACAATCGGGTAGCTGGCGCCGTTGCACAGCGCCATCAGGCAGAACGGGATCAACAAGGTGGTCAGGGTCGGCACACTCAAGGTGGCCACCAGGTACAACGCCACCATGCTCAAGCAATAGGCGACCAGCAACCACGGCAGCAGGGTTTTACCCGGCAGGCGCTGCAAGGCGCTGCGGCAACTGTAGCCGCCAACGAGAAACGCCAGGGTCGGCAGTACGTAGCTGAGGCCGATGTCGTTCGGGCTGTAGCCCATGCCACCGAGGATGAACGGCGAGGCGGTCAGCCAAGCGAAGAAGCTGGCCGAACAGGCGGCGAAGATCATCACATTGCCGGTAAACACCCGCGAGGTGAGCAATTGCCCATACCCCAGACGCACCGGGCTGCCCTTGTGCTCCGAACGCTTGGGCACATTGCGCAGGAACAGGGTCGGCACCAGCAACAACAACGACACCACCAACAACACGCCGAAGATCGCCTGCCAGCCAAAGTGATTCAGCACCATGGCGCCCAACAGCGGGGCCAGGGCCGGCGATAGCGACATCAACGGCATGATGCTGGAGAAGACGCGGTGGGCCTTGTCGGCCGGGTAGCGATCAATCACCAAGGCCTGCCAACTCACGGCGGCGGCACACACGCCAATCGCCTGCATAAAACGCAGAGCCAGCAGCTGCGGCGCAGTCCCGACCCAGAACATGCCCAGGCAGCCGAGCACAAACAGGCTCAGGCCGGCGAGCAGGATGGGCTTGCGCCCCAGGCGGTCCGAGAGCGGCCCCCACAGCAACTGCCCCACCGCAAAGCCGGCAAGGAAAATACTCAAGCTGGCGCCCACCGCGCCAGCACCAATGTTCAACTGCTCGCCCATGGCGCCAAACGCCGGCAAGTACATGTCCATGGCCAGATAGCCGAGCATGCTCAGCCCCGCCAGGTACCAGGTAAAACCAAAAGAATTTTTCATCGAAGCCTTGTAGATACTGCCATCAAACTATTTGCTGACTGGCACCCATTATGAAGCTGACAATATCTGTGTGAAGCGATAATAATTGGACACTCTTATCAATAATTTTGAAGGCAACGCCTATGTGGTCAGAATATTCCCTGGATGTGGTCGACGCAGTCGCCCGTCACGGCAGCTTCAGCGCCGCTGCCCAGGAACTGCACCGCGTACCGTCGGCCATCAGCTACACCGTGCGCCAACTCGAAGAATGGCTGGCCGTGCCGCTGTTTGTGCGTCGGCATCGCGACGTAGAACTGACCCCTGCCGGCCGCCTGTTTATCGACGAAGCCCGCGGCGTGATGAAAAAAATGCTTGGCACCCGGCGCCTGTGCCAACAGGTGGCCAATGGCTGGAGCGGCCAATTGAAGGTGGCCGTGGACTCCATCGTCAAACCCCAGCGCTGCCGGCAGTTGGTGCTCGACTTCTATCGGCAGTTTCCCGAAGTGGAATTGCTGCTCGAATACGAGGTGTACAACGGCGTGTGGGATGCACTGGCGGATGAACGCACCGACATCGTGATCGGCGCCACCAGCGCGGTGCCGGTGGCCAGCCACTTCAGCTTCCGCGACATGGGCCTGTTGAACTGGCTGTGCGTGGTCAGCGCCCGGCACCCGTTGGCGGCGGTGGAAGGTTTGCTCAGTGATGACCAACTGCGCCCCTTTGCCTCGCTGTGCATGACCGACACCTCCCGCAACCTGCCCAAGCGCGACACCTGGACCCTGGATAACCAGCGCCGCCTGGTGGTGCCCAACTGGGCGTCGGCCCTGGATTGCCTGCGCGATGGCCTGTGTGTAGGGATGGCGCCGGCCCATCAGGTATTGCCATGGATCGAGCGCGGGGAGTTGGTGGCGCTGCAGTTGAGCCGGCCATTTCCAGCCAGCCCGTCGTGTGTGGCCTGGGCTCAGAACAAGCTGTCGCCCGCCATGGCGTGGTTGCTGGAGTACCTGGGGGATACCGAAACCATGAATCAGGAGTGGCTGAATGGTGGTGATCTCTAAAGGCATACAGGCTCCCCTGTGGGAGCGGGCTTGCTCGCGAATGCGGTGGTTCAGTCAATGCATCCGCAAACTGATATATCGCATTCGCGAGCAAGCCCGCTCCCACATTTTCTAATCGTATTTCAGCTCAGTAGGCGGGTGATGGCCCTCACGATCATCTCCACTTCCTTGCGCTCCAGCGTCAGCGGCGGCAACAGGCGAATGATCTTGCCCCGCGTGACGTTGATCAACAGCCCGTGCTCCTGGGCGGCACGTTGGGCCAGGTCGCGGTAAGGGCTGGCCAGTTCAATCCCGACCATCAAGCCCTTGCCACGAATCGCCCGCACCTGCGGATGGCCCTCCAACTCCATACGCAACCGCGCCAGCAAGTGTTCGCCCTGGCGTGCGGCGTTTTCCAGCAAGCCTTGCTCCTGAATAATCTCCAGCACCGTACACCCCACACGGCACGCCAGCGGGTTGCCGCCAAAGGTGCTGCCATGGCTGCCCGGGGTGAACAGTTGCGCGACGGCGGCGCGGGCCAGGCAGGCGCCGATGGGCACGCCATTGCCCAGGCCTTTGGCCAGGGTCATCACGTCCGGCACAATGCCTTCGTGCTGGAAGGCAAACCAGGTGCCAGTGCGCCCGATGCCGGTCTGGATTTCGTCGAGCATCATCAGCCAACCGTGGCGCGTGCAATGCTCGCGCAAAGCTTTGAGGTAACCCGGGGGCGCTACCAACACGCCACTTTCGCCCTGGATCGGTTCAAGCAGCACCGCCGCGATGCGCGTGCCGAACTGTGCGGTGACCGCCTCCAGGGCCGCCATGTCGCCAAACCCAATCTTGATGAAATCGCCGGGCAGGCGCTGGAACCCCAGGCGCACCGAAGGCCCGTCGCTGGCGGCCATGGTGCCCAGCGTGCGGCCGTGGAAGGCGTTCTCCATCACGACCACCAACGGCTGTTCGATGCCTTTTTTCCAGCCGTGCAAGCGCGCCAGTTTCAGCGCCGTCTCGTTGGCTTCGGCGCCGGAATTGTTGAAGAACGCGCGGTCCAGCCCGGACAGTTGGGCCAGCCGCCGGGCCAATTGTTGTTGCCAGTCGATGCTGTAGAGGTTGGAGGTGTGCAGCAGCAAGCCGGCCTGTTCGCTGATGGCGGCCACTAACCTTGGGTGGGAATGGCCAACATTGGTCACCGCCACGCCGGCCACGGCGTCCAGGTATTCGCGGCCCTGTTGGTCCCACAGGCGCGTGCCCAGGCCGCGGGTGAAGCTCAGGGCCAGGGGTTGATAAGTGCTCATCAGGCAGGCGGCGGTCATGGTTGCGGCTCCAGTGCATCGTTGGGGTGGATCAAGTATGGTTAACCACCCTCGCTGGATAAACGCAGTATTGCTGCAATAACTTTAAACCAGGGCTTGATAATGGATCTGTTCCAGGCAATGTCGGTGTACGTGAAAGTCGTCGAGACCGGCAGCATGACCGCCGCCGCGCAGGAATGCGGGATTTCGACCACCATGGTGGGCAACCATCTGCGAGCGCTGGAACAACGGCTTGGCGTCAGCTTGCTCAAACGCACCACGCGCAAACAAAACCTCACCGAATTTGGCGGGCAGTATTATCAGCGCTGCCTGGAAGTGCTGGGGCTGGTGGCCGACTCCGAGTTATTGGCCGAGCAGGTCCACAGCGAAACCCCCAAAGGCAGCCTACGCATCACCGCGCCCCCCGTGTTCGGCACCGAACGCATGGTGCCGGCCTTGAGTGAGTTTTCCCAGCGCTACCCACTTATCGACCTGTACGTGGTGATGAGCAATGAGCGCATGGACCTGGTCGACAGCGGTTTTGACGTGGCGATCCGTCTCGGCGAACTGGAAAGCTCCAGCCTGATCGCCCGGCCCCTGCAGGCCTATACCCTCACCCTTTGCGCCTCCCCTGCCTACCTGGCGCGACGCGGCACACCGCACACCCCGGATGACCTGCAGCAGCATGACTGCCTGGCATTCGCCTACCCCGCGAACGACAACTGGCGCGACACCGATAAACTCTGGCGCATGACAGACGATGAAGGTGAGGTGGAGGTGCCGGTGTCTGGCTCATTGACCATCAACAGCTCCCAAGGCTTGCGCCAGGCCGCCATCAACGGCATGGGCATAAGCATGTTGGCCGACGCCCTGGTGCAACCGGACCTGGAGAGCGGCAAGCTGGTGGCCTTGCTGACCACCTATAAACTGCCCAGCCGCCCCATGCACCTGATGTATCGCCAAGACCGCTATCGCCTGCCCAAGCTGCGGGCGTTCGTCGACTTTGTGATGGAGAAATGGGCGCGCTAGAACGCCACGCCCAACTCCCGCAAACGCGCAGCGGTACGATCGGCCGACACATGGTGGATACCCTGCCAGCCCAACGCGACGGCGGCCTCGATGTTGCCCGCGACGTCGTCGATAAACACCACTTCACTGGCCTGGATGTCTGGCAGGTGCGCGCGTACCTGACTGAGGCTGGCGTGGTAGATCGCCGAGTCAGGCTTGATCAACTTCACCTCGCCAGACACCAGAATATTGTGAAAGCGCTTCAAAAATGGGTAGTTGGCCCGGGCGTAAGGGAAGGTTTCAGCTGACCAGTTGGTGAGCCCGAACAGCGGCATCTCAACCTGGTGCAACGCTTCGAGAATCGCCACGCCCTCGGGTAATTCAGCCCGCAGCATTTCGGGCCAGCGCTCGTAATAAGCCTGGATCAGGGTCTTGTGTTCGGGGTATTGGGCAACCAGGGTACGGGTGGCTTCAGCCAGGGAGCGACCGGCATCTTGCTCGGTGTTCCAGTCCTGGGTACAGATGGTGTCGAGGAACCACTGTCGCTCGACGTCGTCGGCAATCAGCTTGCGGTACAGGTGCTGCGGGCTCCAGTCGAACAGGACACCGCCGAAATCAAAAACTACTGCACGAATCGTCATCAGATCCTCCGTTAGCGTGGCTTGATAGCTGCTGGAGTCTGACAGATCTGAAAGAGGGAGGCGCCCGCCGAGGTGAGTGTAGGAGCGAGCTTGCTCGCGAAAAACTCAAAGGCGCCGCGTTCATTCAGCAAGCACGCGGTATCGTTGACGTTTTTCGCGAGCAAGCTCGCTCCTATAAGAAGGCGATGGTTTTAAGCCTGGATCAGGCCGTTGATTTTGACGGTCGGGTTCACATCCGCGTCGTAATCCACGCCGTCGACCTCAAAGCCAAACAAGCGCAGGAACTCGGCTTTGTAACCGGCAAAATCGCTGATCTCGTTGACGTTGTCGTCGGTCACCTGATTCCACAGCGCGGCCACGGCGTCCTGGACCTTCGGTTCCAACTCGGCCAGGTCGGCGCGCAGGCGGCCGTCGGCGTCGAGTTTCGGCTTGCTGCCGTACAGGCTGTCCTTGAACAGGCCGTAGACCTGCTCGATGCAGCCTTCATGGGTGCCCTGCTCTTTCATCACCTTGAACAGCAGCGACAGGTACAGCGGCATGATCGGGATCGCCGAGCTGGCCTGGGTGACCACGGCCTTGAGCACCGACACACGGGCGTCGCCCTTGAGCGCAGCGAGGTTGTCGCGCAGGGTCAGGACTTTCTTGTCCAGGTCTTTCTTGGCTTCGCCGATGGAGCCGTTCCAGTAGATGTCCTGGGTCAGCTTCTCACCCAGGTAGGTGAACGCGGTGGTCTTGGCGCCTTCGGCCAATACATCGGCGTCACGCAGGGCGTCGATCCACAGCTGCCAGTCTTCGCCGCCCATGACCTTCACGGTACCGTCGATTTCTTCCTGGGTCGCAGGCTCAAGCGTGGTGTCGACCACCACGCCCTTGTCGGTGTTGATCCCGCGCAGGGTCACGGCCTTGCCGATTGGCTTGAGGGTGGAGTTGTGCACCACGCCTTGCGGGTCGGTACGGCGTGGCGCGGCCAGGCTGTAGACCACCAGGTCGATCTTGCCCAGGTCTTTCTTGATGGTCTCGATGGTCAGGCGCTTGATCTCGTCGGAGAACGCGTCGCCGTTGATGCTCTTGGCGTACAGGCCTTTTTCCACGGCAAACTTCTCGAACGCCGCGCTGTTGTACCAGCCGGCGGAGCTCAGCTTGCCTTCTTCGCCTTCTTTCTCAAAAAACACGCCCAGGGTGTCGGCGCCGCAGCCAAACGCAGCACTGATGCGCGCGGCCAGGCCGTAGCCGGTGGAGGCACCGAGGACCAGTACCTTTTTAGGGCCGCCTTCGATGACGCCGTGTTGAGTCACGTAGTCGATCTGCTCTTTGACGTTCGCTTCACAGCCAACAGGGTGAGCGGTCACACAGATAAAGCCACGAACCCGCGGTTTGATGATCATAAAAATTTCTGCCTCTTCCAAGGTGCCGAAGGCCAATAGTGGCCATTCAACTTCAATCGTACCGGTCTATGACGCCTGAAAAACCGAAGCGTCACGATAGTCGCAAATCTTCTGTTCTCAAAATTCAATCCACAAAACACCAGAGCATGAACAGCAACGGTTACAAATTGTGCAGGGGCTTCACAATTTCACCTTATTTAAAAACGCCTGCGAGCTTCAGAAACCCCTATGATGACGATATTGTTTCAATATGTTTCAGTCTTGGAGCCTCGTTTCATGAGCAAACATGCTGTCGGCAAAAAACTGGTGTCCCTGGCCTGGGTGCTCGGCGTTCTGCTGTTGATCGACTGTTTCCCACATTGCTGCCTGGTGTTTCTGCTGTTGGTGGTGTGCTGCGGTGTTTATGACTTCCTGCGTAACGGCCTGTACGACCGCGACACCATCAAGAAATATTTTATCGGCAACGGCCGTAATACCTGGGTGCTGGCACCGTTCAACACCCTTCTCGACCTGCTCAGCAGCCGCAACCGGCATGTCTACACCATGAACGACCTGCCACCGGCCTGGCGCGAAGACCTGCAACAGGTGATCGACGACGCCATGGCCCGCAAGGATGAAATCATCAGCTACCTGGACGAGCGCATGGCCGAGAAGAAACGCGGCATGTTGTTCTTCCAATGGTACGGTCGCCCGATCGAAACCACCCTGGATATCCCGCAGCTGCGCAAGAGTTTGCCGTTCGTGAAAACCATCGGCGTCTCGGTGTTCAACGAGAACCGCTCGACGTCTTTCCACTTCGGCCCCCTGCGCATGATGTTCCGTGTGCTCTACAACATGGCGCCGGCACCGCACCATGAGGGTGTGTATATCCAGGTCGGCAAGCACAAGCACTACTGGCACGACGACCCGCTGTTTATTTTCGATGACACGCTGATGCACGCGTCCTTCAACAAAAACGACGCCAAACGCTACTGCCTGTTCATTGATATTGTGCGCCCGACCCTGCTGCCCTCGGTGCTCAACGCCCTGATCGCAGGGTTTGCCGGCCTGGTCTTTACCCTGCGTCGGGTTTTCTACAAAAACTGGAAGCTGATTCAGTAAGTTCTGCGGCATGATGGCGTTGGGCGGTATTTGCGCTGGGCCTTGCGCCTGAGGTAAATAACCGTCTCGTGCGACCTTAACTGGCGCTCACCCTTCTCAAGCCATCGCCCCAAGCGCACGCGGTGGCTGTGCTTTCAAGGAATCAGAATGCCCCAACGTCAAGTCATCAACGCCTCCGTCAGCCCCAAGGGCAGCCTCGAAACCCTGTCCCAACGTGAAGTGCAGCAACTGAGCGAAGCCGGTACCGGCAGCATCTACACCCTGTTCCGCCAATGCGCCCTGGCGATTCTCAACACCGGCGCGCATATCGACAACGCCAAGACCATCCTCGACGCCTACAAAGATTTTGAAGTACGCATACACCAGCAAGACCGCGGCGTACGCCTGGAACTGCTCAACGCCCCGGCCGATGCCTTCGTCGATGGCGAAATGATCGCCAGCACCCGCGAAATGCTGTTCAGCGCCCTGCGCGACATCGTCTACACCGAGAACGAGCTGGACAGCCAGCGTATCGACCTGAGCAACTCCCAAGGCATCACCGACTACGTGTTCCACCTGCTGCGCAACGCTCGTACGCTGCGCCCGGGTGTGGAGCCGAAGATCGTGGTGTGCTGGGGCGGCCATTCGATCAACACCGAAGAATACAAATACACCAAGAAAGTCGGGCACGAACTGGGCCTGCGCAGCCTCGACGTGTGCACAGGTTGCGGCCCCGGCGTAATGAAAGGTCCGATGAAAGGCGCGACCATTTCTCACGCCAAGCAACGCATCACCAATGGTCGTTACCTGGGCTTGACCGAGCCAGGCATTATCGCTGCCGAAGCGCCGAACCCGATCGTCAACGAACTGGTGATTTTGCCGGACATCGAAAAACGCCTGGAAGCCTTCGTGCGTGTCGGCCACGGCATCATCATCTTCCCCGGCGGCGCCGGCACGGCCGAGGAGTTCCTGTACCTGCTGGGCATCCTCATGCACCCGGACAACCGCGACCTGCCGTTCCCGGTGGTGCTCACCGGGCCCAAACATGCCGCGCCTTACCTGGAACAATTACACGCGTTCGTCGGCGCCACCCTGGGCGAAGCGGCGCAGAAGCATTACCAGATCATCATCGACGACCCGGCCGAAGTGGCCCGCCAGATGACCACCGGGCTCAAGGCGGTGAAGCAGTTCCGCCGCGAGCGTAACGACGCGTTCCACTTCAACTGGCTGCTGAAGATCGACGAAGGCTTCCAGCGCCCGTTCGACCCTACCCACGAAAACATGGCCAGCCTGCAACTCAACCACGCGCTGCCGGCCCATGAACTGGCGGCCAACCTGCGCCGGGCGTTCTCCGGGATTGTGGCGGGTAACGTCAAGGACAAGGGCATTCGCCTGATCGAAGAAAACGGCCCGTATGAGATTCACGGCGACCCGGCCATCATGAAACCGCTGGATGAGCTATTGAAGGCATTCGTGGCCCAGCACCGCATGAAGTTGCCAGGCGGCGCGGCCTATGTGCCGTGCTATCGCGTGGTGCAATAAGGCCGCGGCGGTCAGTCATAGTTTGTATCCGTTTGGGGCATGGCCCGGCGTGTGAGGAGGGAGAGTTCGGACTAGGGTTTTACTATTCCCAACTCACCCACCTCAACGAGCGACCTATGGACCAACGGATATTGTCCTCTGTCGCTCCTTACCCTAAGGTAAGGAATATCACGATGGAGATCTTCACTATGACGACCGCCACACTCACTTCAAAAGGGCAAATCACCATCCCTGTCCAGGTCAGGACGGCCCTGGGCCTGGAAACAGGCGACCGGGTGGAATTTGTCGAAATGGAAGACGGCAAGTTTTCCATGATTGCCGCGAGCAAAACCGTCAAGGACCTCAAGGGGTTGATCCGCAAGCCCGCCCATGCCGTGTCTATCGAAGACATGAACCGCGCCATCGCAGCCCAGGGAGCAACAGCTGGATGATCGGCCTGGATACCAACGTGCTGGTACGCTACCTGACCCAGGACGACCCGGTTCAATCAGCCAAGGCGTCCCAACTCATCGAATCGCTCACCGCCGCCTCGCCAGGCTTTGTCAGCCTGGTGACGCTTACGGAGTTGGTGTGGGTGTTGCAGTCCTGCTACCAGTCGGCCAAAAGCGACGTGGTGACGGTGCTGGAAACCTTGTTGCACACGCGGGAGCTGACCGTCGAGCACGCCGATATCATCTGGCAGGCACTGCGCAAGTTCAGCGCAGGCAAAGCCGACTTTGACGACTGCCTGGTTGAACGCTGTGGCCATGCGGCGGGCTGCGAGTACACCGCCACCTTTGATCTGAACGCGGCCAAGGCAGCGGGGATGAAACGGCTCGGTTAGCCCGTATTTTTTGTAGGAGCGAGCTTGCTCGCGAAGAACGTCAACGATAACGCGAGCATTCAGATTGCAAGCGGTGCCTGTGAGCTTTTCGCGAGCAAGCTCGCTCCTACAGAGGAGAGGGAGAGGAGGTTTGGTCAGCGTATCCAGCCACCGACCTGCCAATGGTAGCCATCATTACGCTGCACCCAGTGCGGGTGTACATAACGATAGCCCTGGCGCACCGGCTCCCAATGGCCGTGCACCGCCACGTAACGCCCGCCCTCCCAACGCCAGTAACCGCGTGACCAGATATAACCCTCGCGTACCGCCGGTTCGACTTCTATCACCTGCACCGGAGGCGGCTGCGGCGCCACCACCTCGACATACTCACGTTGCACCGGCCTGCGCTCATGTACTACACGCTCTTGTACACACCCGGACGCCGCGACCACCATGGCGGCCAATGCTGCATAACGTAACAACATATAAAATCCTCGAGCGCGAACGCCCTGCACCTGCATCAGAAAGTAATCCGCCTTTATTCCAGCCGGGCTCCTGCATGGGCTTTGATTATTTTTAACAGGAAATGTCTGTCAGATTGCTGAACCCACCGGCCTCAAGTCGAACGGGCACTGCTGGCGCTGCATCTGCATGAACAGGTGAGAGAGCCCGCGCGTTTAAACCGAGCCAAAACGTTGTAATACGGCCTCGACAAACCGCCGCAACTTAGCCGTGCGCTGCCGATTCGCGGTGTAGACCAAATGCATCGATCGACTTGGCGCGTCAAAGTCCGGCAGTACCCGCACTAACTGGCCCTCGGCCAGTGCCCTGCGCAAGAAGTCTTCTGGCCCGAGCACGATACCGAAACCATCCAGCGCCGCCGACATCAGTGCTCTGCTTTCGTTGATCTGCAAACGGCTGCTTACCTGCACCCTGTGCGGGACCGCGCCTTGGTAAAGAACCCATTCACGATCCGCCGGGCGTGACCAGAAGGCATAGCCCAGGCATTCGTGATGCTCAAGGTCTGCCGGCGTCATCGGTGTGCCCCGCACCTGCAAATAGGCCGGCGCCGCGCAGACAACCAGGCGATACGGCGCCAGCGGCCGGGCGGTCAGGCCGGTGGTCCCCAGGGGGCCGATACGAAAGGCTGCCTCATAGCCCTCCTCTACCAGGTCGACGAAACGATCCGTAAGGTGCAGATCGATTTGCACATCCGGGTTGTCACGCAAGAATCCGGTGATCAACGGCATCAGGCTGTAGGAGCCGAACGTCACCGGGGCGGTGATTTTCAGCTTGCCACGCGGGGTGTCGTTCATGATTTGCGCAAGGGAATCCGCCGCCTCAGTCTCCGTCAGGATGTGCTTGCAACGTTCGTAGTAAGCGTTCCCCAACTCCGTAAGGCTTTGCCTTCGCGTAGTACGGTTAAGCAAGCGCGCGCCCAAGCGTTGTTCCAAGGCGGTGACATGCTTGGCCACCATTTGCGGTGACATATTCAAACGTTCAGCGGCACGCACGTAGGAGCCGAGCTCAGCAGCCATCACAAAGGCATTCATGCTTGATAAACGATCCATCATTCTCTACTCCCAGTAACAACAGCCGCGCCACAACTGCGATTTATCACCAAATGGTTGCCAATCATCATAGCCACTTCGTACTTCCATCGGAGCAAGCACATGAAGATTGGCGTAATTGGAGCAGGTTTTATTGGACGGGCCGTGGCGCAATTAGCCCTGGCCGCCGGGCATGAGGTGATGCTGAGCAACTCCCGGGGCCCGCACACCATGAGCAGCGTGGTAAGCGGCATACTCGGTGTGCAAGTTGGCAGCGCAGACGATGCCGCACGGTTCGGCGATGTGGTGCTAGTGGCGATTCCCTTTCAACACTACCGCAGCGTGCCCGCGCAATGGCTGGAGGGTAAAACGGTGATGGATGCCAACAATTACTACCCCGACCGCGATGGGCATATCCCAGAGCTGGACCGCTTTGAAACGACTACCAGCCGCCTGCTGGCCGACCATTTGACACATTCGCACGTGGTGAAAGTGTTTAACGCGATCTTCGCCCCCGACCTGACGCAAGACGCCCGCCCTCACGGTGCACCTGATCGGCGGGCGCTGCCCGTCGCGGCGGATGACGCCACCGCGAAGGCCGTCGTGACCAAGCTGCTCGATGAGCTGGGGTTCGATGCTGTCGACGCCGGTGGGCTGGATGAAAGCTGGCGATTCGAGCGGGCCAAACCTGCGTATTGCGTACCCCTGGACCAGGCTGGCTTGAAGGCTGCGCTGGCGGCGGCCGAGCGTGCGGTTGAGCTGCCCCCGGTGGAGCGACACCCGCCGCGCTCCTGAACATTGGCCCATGAAAAAGCCCGCTGACCGTCACCGGTTCAGCGGGCTTTTTCGTGGGTGTGGCTTACAGCGCCAGGTCAGAAACCGGCTTGCTTGGCTCAGCCGCAGGCTTGGCAGCCTCGGTGGCCTGTGGAGCAGCCAGCTGCGGGATCGCAGGTGGCGGGGTCAGTTGCAGGACACCGGCGGTGTAGGCCCACTCCTTGGCAACCGCTTCAGGGCTGTCGTTCAGCTTGGTGCCGTAGCTTGGCACGATCTGGTGCAGTTTTTCCTGCCAGGCCGGGCTGGCTACTTTGTCCTTGAACACCTTTTGCAGCACGGTCAGCATGATCGGAGCCGCAGTGGACGCGCCTGGCGATGCACCCAACAGGCCGGCAATGGAGTTGTCGGCAGAGCTGACCACTTCGGTACCCAGCTTCAGCACGCCGCCTTGCTCTTCGTCACGCTTGATGATCTGCACGCGCTGGCCGGCTTGCCACAGACGCCAGTCCGATTGCTTGGCGTTCGGGAAATACTCTTGCAGCGCCTTGAAGCGGTCGTCATCGGACAGCATCAGTTGGCCGGCAAGGTACTCGACCAGTGGGTATTCACGAATACCGACTTTGGTCATGGGCCAGATGTTGTGGGTGGTGGTGCTGGTCAGCAGGTCCAGGTACGAGCCTTCCTTCAGGAACTTGGTCGAGAAGGTCGCGAATGGGCCAAACAGAATCACGCGCTTGCCATCCAGCACACGGGTGTCCAGGTGCGGAACCGACATCGGTGGCGAACCGACCGAAGCCTTGCCGTAGGCCTTGGCCAGGTGCTGCTCGGCGATGGTCGGGTTCTCTGTCACCAGGAACGAACCACCGACTGGGAAGCCTGCGTATTCCTTGCCTTCGGGAATGCCCGACTTCTGCAGCAGGTGCAGGGCACCGCCGCCAGCGCCGATGAACACGAACTTGGCGTCGGTTTCAGTCTTGGTGCCGTCTTTGAGGTTTTTGTAGCTCACGCGCCACGAACCGTCGGCGTTCTTGGTGATGTCCTGCACTTCGCTCGACAGCTTCAAGTCAAACTTCGGCGTGGTTTGCAGGTGAGCGACGAATTGGCGGGTGATCTCGCCAAAGTTCACGTCGGTACCGATCGGGCTCCAGGTGGCCGCGATTTTCTGGTTGGGATCACGCCCTTCCATCATCAACGGAACCCACTTGGCGATCTGCGCCGGGTCTTCGGAGTACTGCATGCCGGCGAACAGCGGGCTCGCTTGCAGGGCTTCGTAGCGCTTTTTCAGGAACTTGATGTTGTCATCGCCCCACACAAAGCTCATGTGCGGTGTGGAGTTGATGAACGAACGTGGGTTCTTCAACACGCCCTGCTGAACCTGCCAGGACCAGAACTGACGGGAGATCTGGAACGCTTCGTTGATCTCGACCGCTTTAGGGATCTCAACGTTGCCGTTCTTGTCTTCCGGGGTGTAGTTCAGCTCAGCCAGGGCCGAGTGACCGGTACCGGCGTTGTTCCAGCCGTTGGAGCTTTCTTCGGCCACGCCATCGAGGCGCTCGACCATCTCCATCGACCAGCCCGGCTCCAGCTCATTGAGCCAGACACCCAGGGTTGCACTCATGATGCCGCCGCCGATCAGCAGCACATCGACTTTCTTTGCCTCTTCCGCGTGAACGGACGTGATCCCCATCGACAAAGCCAGCCCCAGCAGGGCAGTGTTTACTTTTTTAAACATCAGTAGCACCTATGATAAAACGCCATCCGCCCTACCGCCCCTGGTCATGAGTAACCCTCGTTCACGCTACGTCAGGCAACGTACCGCGGGGTCTGCACAGTCACATAAAGGCTGCAGGGTGGGCACACAAGGCCGATGGATCGACCTCACTGTTATGTCCCTTCTGCGCTGACTTCTTATCATTATTGGCTTCAGCTACCTGGGCGACAGCCAACCGCTGGGACGTATACGGGTGTACGCACCAAGGAAAGACTAGCCCAAGACGGCGCGCAGAATATCACGCTAAACAGCGTTTATGCGCCGTTTGGCCAATTGACAGGCCTAAATCGCGGCTTTTAATACGCCCCTGTCAAGCCTGGCAGCCGCGACCTGCGGTCACAGGCGTGGAACTCTGCCGAAAATGGCGGTTCTAGACACCTTCGTCGCGGCTTGCGTAGCATCGGCGACAGTCCTTCGTGCACACCCTCCACACAGAGTTACCCATGACTATCCAGCAAACACCCGGGCACGTACTGCCCGCGCGCAGCGCCGCCAAAATGGAAGCGGCCATGGCCGTGGGCGCCTTCGCGATCGGCACCGGCGAATTCGCCATCATGGGCCTGATGCCCGACATCGCCCAGAACCTGGGCCTGAGCGAACCCCAGGTCGGCCACGCCATCAGCGCCTACGCCCTGGGCGTCATGGTCGGCGCCCCACTGCTGGCCATCCTCGGCGCCAAGCTGCTGCGCAAACACATGCTGCTGTTGCTGATGGGCCTGTACGCCCTGGGCAACTTCGCCACCGCCTTCACCCCCACCTTCGGCTCGCTGGTGGCCTTCCGCTTCATCAGCGGCCTGCCCCACGGCGCCTACTTCGGCATCGCCGCCGTGGTCGCCTCCAGCATGGTGCCCACCGACAAACGCGCCGGCGCCGTGGCCCGCGTCATGATGGGCCTGACCCTGGCCATGCTGCTCGGCAACCCCATTGCCACCTTCCTCGGCCAACACTTGGGCTGGCGCTCGGCCTTCGCCCTGGTCAGCGTGATCGCCCTGCTCACCATCGCCCTGGTCTGGCAATTCGTGCCCCACCGCCACGACGAACAACGCAGCGACCCGCGCAAAGAACTGCGCGCCTTCACCAAACCCCAGGTCTGGATGGCCCTGTCCATCGGCGCAATTGGCTTTGCCGGGATGTTCTGCGTATTCAGCTACCTGGCGCCGACCATGCTGGAAGTGACCAAGGTCTCGCCCCAGTGGATTCCGTTTGGCCTCGCCGCGTTTGGCGTGGGCGGCATTATCGGCAACATTGCCGGTGGCAAACTGTTTGATCGCATGCAGTTCCGGGCGGTGGGCTTGATATTGGTGTGGTCGATGGCGGTGTTGTTGTTCTTCCCCTTCGCCGCCTCCTCGCTGTGGGGCGTGCTGCTGAGCATGGGGTTGGTTGGCACTATGGTCGCGTTGGCGGCACCGTTGCAGATTCGCTTGATGGACATTGCGCATGAGGCGCCGAGTTTGGCGGCAGCGTCGAACCATGCGGCGTTCAACCTGGCGAATGCGCTGGGGCCGTGGTTTGGGGGGATGGCGATTACGGCAGGGTTGGGTTGGACCAGTACCGGCTACATCGGTGCTGCTACAGCGCTGGTGGGGCTGGGCCTCTACCTGATTGCCCGGCGTATGAAAGGCGGCCATTAACGGCTTGCCTAATACCGATCAGCTAAGCGAAAACAATACTCAAAACAACGAAGACCCAATGTGTGGAGCTGGCTTGCCTGGGAAAGCAGTGGTTCAGTCATAGATTCCAGTGACTGACACGCCGCCTTCGCGAGCAAGCCCGCTCCCACAGGGATCTGGGCCAGACGCTGGTTCTGCGGGCGATACATGGCCAATGTGGGAGCTGGCTTGCCTGCGATAGCGGTATACCAGTGACAGATGAGTTAACTGACCCACCGCCGTCACAGCACAAATATCTACACAACTTCGGCACAACGCTGCACCTGTGGCGACGGAGCCTGCTCCCGTGAAGACCTGACAGCCGACGCTTATCTCCCTGACTCCCACACTCCAACTGTGGGAGCGGGCTTGCTCGCGAAGGCGGCCCGACAGCCGACGAAAATGCGGGATCAGACCGCTTACTATCCGTTACTCAGGCAACGGCTAATTAGCGTTCCACCCCAACGGCTGCTCACTTTGCAAAGCGGTAAAGCAAGCAAAACACTCTTGCCCCACCACCCCATCAATCATCATGCAACAACCCCGAACCATACTCCCCATAACTACTCCCCAGCCCACTGCCACCGAAATTCATCTTTGCGGCCTTGTTGGGGCTATGGTCACCAAACGCCTGGCATCCGCCTGAAAAGCAAGGGTCACTGCTCACGGCTGGTGAAGATGAACAAGCACTCAACATCAACGTGCCGGCGATCATCACAGCTTTGACGAGGTTCGAGATCATGGTTTCAGTTCCCTGTGGGCTGGAGGCCCTGGGGCCCTCTTTTGCAGGGAATCGTAGACCTCAACGGCACAGGGAATTATGAAACTTTGCTGGGGGACAGCAGGAGTTCAGGTTGCCGCCTGGGTAAGGCGGCAGGGTTGGTTGTCAGGCTTTGACTGAGGCAGTCGCGGGCGCAACTTGCTCCTGGGCTCGATCAACGAGCAGCGAGCTCAACTCGATTAACTGCTGAATGCCCAAGGCGATAGCGCGTTGGGCGTCGTCGAGGTCGAACGCCAAGGTGGCGGCCATTTCGTTGGCGGATGCCAGGTTTTCGGCGGCGTTGGCCAGGAGGGTTTCGGGGTCGAGGGTTGGGTTTACGAGGAATAGGTTGTTGCTTGGGCGTTCGACGGGTGCAGCGTCGTCGGATGGGGGCAAGTGATGATGGATTGCTCGGTGGGCTGCGGCTTGAAGCTTGGGATCGGCGGACGATGTACCGTGATCAATAGAAGAATTTCGTGTGTTGTTGTGCATGGCGAAGCTCCAAATATTTACGGGAGTTAAAACGCCTTAGCAATGCGGACTTCCACCTCCGGCCACTGGTTTGCAGCGGCTTGAGGAGGTTAGCTAGGGGTGGTCTGAGGGGCAAGCCGAGAAATGTGTAGGAAATACCCTAAGGCGTATCAAGGGCTGGATCTAAAACTCCCGGCCAGCACCATTACCAACTTCGTTACGTCTGCGAGCTGTAAGATGCTTTAAACAACGTCGTATGCGCTCCAGAGTGGAGGAACGCTAGCGACACGTGGGATGCCCTTTGTGACGTTCCATGGCATATCCTCCCAAACCTGAGCGAGAGACTTGCTGAACAGGCGTAGAGACAACAAAGATCGCTAAGTTATAAAAACGATCGCTAAATGACAGCCTCCAAAATGGTTTATCTTCAGATACGGCAGACCCGATGACCATTCAAACCCAATCTCCCGCCCCGCTTCTGCAACCAGGCGAAACAGCAGTCCTTTTTGACGGCACCTGCAAGCTATGCAATGGCTGGGCACGATTTATTATTCACTATGACCATGCTCGTCAAATTCAGCTTGCTGCGGTTCAATCGCCGGAAGGTCAAGCGCTATTACAATGGGCGGGGCTACCGCAGGACAAATTCAACACCATTGTTCTCATCTCGAATGACAAGGTGTCCGTGCGTTCCGAAGCGATGTTCGAGATCTTGGCACGCCTGAATGCTCCGTGGCGCTGGCTAACGGCTGCCCGCGTCGTCCCAGCGGCCCTGCGAGATTGGATGTACGACAAAATCGCTATAAATCGCTATAGATTATTTGGGAAGTATAATTCCACCCGTCTTCCGGTGGCGGATTACGAAGGGCGGTTTTTGAAGGCGCGGAGATAAAGAGAGCAGGCAGCAAAAAACCTCCTCGGATACTGGGATCAGGCCACAACACCCGGCTATGAGTTGGCAGAGGAAAAGCAAACGATTCACTCCCAGACACACCTCGCGACGGCGTGCTGCTTCAACCCGACGCTTCACAGCGTAAGATGCCCAACATCCGTCCACCATTGAGGCCGCCATGACTGGGATATCCCTAAACCTGCCGGAAGACCTATCCAACTCTCTCTCCGACCTGGCCAAAACCAACGGCCAGACAGCGAGCTATCTGGCGATGGAGGTTCTTCGCGACTACATACAGCACGAAAAAACGCTGACGGCTCAAATCGAGCGGGCAGTAAAGGAAGCCGACCAAGGCAAATTCGCCATCGATGACCAAGTAGCAGCCATGCGCGCTAGGCGCTGGAGCAGGAACCCGGGTTGAGTGGCTTGAAAAAGCACTCAAAAATCTGGAAGACGAAGCGAACTATATCGCTCTCGAAAATCCAAAAGCCGCTGACGAATTCTCGGATGCCATTTTCGACTGCGTCGGCCGGTGGCTATATCGGCGGTACCGCCGAGCACCAACGCCTGGCCATGGCCCGCCAGATCGACGATACGGCCGCACTTGAATCCGCATCCTGGGGCGCTTTCCAGATTATGGGTATCACTGGGAGCGCCTTGGCCACACGAGCGTGCACGACTTCGTGGCGGCGATGAGTGCCGGCGAATCGCAGCAGTTCGACGCTTTCACCCGTTTCATCGAAACCGACCCGGTGCTGCACAAGGTGCTGAAAGCCCGCAAATGGGCCGAGTTTGCCCGGCTCTACAACGGGCCGGACTACCTGCGCAATCTTTACGACACCAAGCTGCAGCGTGCCTATGAACGGCACGCTGGTTATGAGTGCGGACAGGGGGTGGCGGCATGATTGACTTCGAAGCAGTGAAGAAACTCCGCGTGCGGGACGGGGATCTGCTGGTGGTGCCAGAGTCGACCGAACAAGGCGATATGGTACGGCTGGAAGCCCTGGAGACCTGGGCGTCCGGCCTGCTGGAGCAACTCCAGCCAGCCGCCCGCAATCAACTCGCCCGCGCCATCGGCCAGGAACTGCGGCGCAGCCAGCAAAAGCGGGTACTGACACAGCAAAACCCGATGGCAGCAAGTTCGCACCACGGAAAAAGCGGGACTTGCGCGGCAAGCAAGGCCGCATACGGCGCAAGGTTGAGATGTTCAAAAGCTGCGTACCGCCAGTTACATGAAAGCCCGAGGCGATAGCAATGCCGTGACCGTGGGTTTCACCAGGCGGATCTCCCGCATCGCCAGGGTTCACCAATTCGGTTTGAAGGACGCGCGGAGGGCGGCGCCCCCCCAGTACTGGGCTTCACCGAGGATGATCTAGACTTAATTCGTGACGGGCTGTTAAAAAATCTAACAGGCAC
Organism: Pseudomonas fluorescens; assembly: GCF_001902145.1. Lineage (GTDB taxonomy): Bacteria > Pseudomonadota > Gammaproteobacteria > Pseudomonadales > Pseudomonadaceae > Aquipseudomonas > Aquipseudomonas fluorescens_BV. Next base: position 177,449 of record NZ_MRST01000021.1, on the reverse strand, counting down.
CTTATAACAAATAGCACCTAACATTCATTCTTTTTAATATAAAAAACTGTCAAGTATTACAGTATCGCTACCTCTCGCACAAAGATTAACCTGCGCCAGTACATCGACGGAGGTTAAAATCATGGCCACTTCACTAGAAGACACTTTAGCTACCGCTAAACCCAACGAACGCCTTATTGGATCTGATAACGAGAAAAAACCTATAGACGGTTTATTTCAGCGTTACGACAAAGCCACAGGCCTATTGACTCTCAAGGTCATCGGTGGAAACGAGTTACAAACCCACAATAAAGTAAATATAAGTAAACTATCTAAATCGACAGAAAGGTCACCAAAGGCATTTGCATACAATATGGCATCTGCCCCGGATGAATCCGAATTTACGCGGTTTTAGATTGCAGCCTTCTACGCGCATGAAACAGTAACAATCAACACAACTGGCGCCCATGCCCATGGGTGCCATTTTTTTTGCATGTCGTGCTCACCCTTCTGAATACAAAAACGGGGACAGATTTATTTATACCATCGCTGAGAAAAATCTAATTACAAGGCAGCAAAAAGCCGCGTCATCCGCGGCTTTTTGCCTTAGGCCTTCAGTTCATCCGGCGTGTGCGTCTTGAGCCAATCAGCCAAGGCGGCGTTCATTCGCGTTTGCCAGCCCGGCCCAGAAGCTCTGAATCGCTCCAGCACGTCAGCATCAAAACGAACATTAACGTGCTCTTTAGTGGCTACCGACTTTGGCCGCCCGCGCTTGGGTTTGAGCATTTCCTTCGCCTGAGCTTTGCCAAACAATCCCACAAGCACCTCTCTGGCTGGCTTGGCCTTAGCAAAGTCCTCAGCCGACCATTCCGGGTTCGCTGTATCGACCTTCTCAGGACTGGGTTTCTTGGTCATAATTTTTGACCTCCCGTTTGTTGGCTTTACGAAAGCTGATGACGTGGGCCGCGTCACCCCGTGGGGTGAACACTACGACATGCAGCCGATCCCCTATGTATCCCATCGCTCGGTAACGACACTCACCGTAGTCGAATCGATCATCTTCCACGATCAAGGCCGTAGACCATTCAAAGTCCCGCACTAACGCAAACGGGAGTCCACGTTCTTCAACGTTACGAGCGTCTTTGGCTGGGTCATAGGTAATCTGCATGCGATTATCGTAGCCACAATAAATCATCAACACAAGGTGCGCGTCGAAAGCCTGACCGAGCGTGTGCTTTGGTTATCACCGAAGGCTGACTGGCTAGGCTTGAGAACCCGCCAAGTACCTGACATACATCCCTGATAAACTACGCCCCATTCGCCTGGCTGACTCAGATCCCCCATGTCCCTACAAACCGCCCCACTCTCCCGCCGCTTCTCCGTCGCCCCCATGATGGACTGGACGGACCGCCATTGCCGGTTCTTCCTACGCCTGCTCTCCAAACACGCCCTGCTCTACACCGAGATGGTCACCACCGGCGCAATCCTCCACGGCGACCACGACCGCTTCCTGCGCCATAACGAAGCCGAGCACCCGCTTGCTCTCCAGCTAGGCGGCAGTGTCCCGGCTGACCTGGCCGCCTGCGCCCGTATGGCCGAGGCCGCCGGTTATGACGAAGTGAACCTGAACGTCGGCTGCCCCAGCGACCGTGTGCAGAACAACATGATCGGCGCGATCCTCATGGCGCACCCTGCCCTGGTGGCGGACTGTGTGAAGGCGATGCGTGATGCGGTGTCGATTCCGGTGACGGTGAAGCACCGTATCGGTATCAATGGGCGGGACAGTTATGCCGAGTTGTGTGATTTCGTCGGGACGGTGAGGGATGCCGGTTGCACCAGTTTTACCGTGCATGCGCGGATTGCGATTCTGGAGGGGTTGTCGCCCAAGGAGAACCGGGACATTCCGCCGTTGCGTTATGACGTGGCGGCGCAGTTGAAGCGGGATTTTCCGGGGTTGGAGATTAATCTCAATGGCGGGATCAAGACGTTGGAGCAGTGCCATGAGCATTTGCAGACGTTTGATGGGGTGATGTTGGGGCGAGAGGCTTATCACAATCCGTATCTGTTGGCGGAGGTGGATCAGCGGTTGTTTGGCAGTGAGGCGCCGGTGATTAGCCGGGCGGAGGCGTTGGCGCAGTTGCGCCCGTATATAGCTGAGCACCTGGCAACAGGTGGCTCGATGCATCACATCACGCGCCATGTTCTGGGGCTGGGCACTGGTTTTCCGGGGGCGCGCAGGTTTAGGCAGTTGTTGTCGGTGGATATTCATAAGGCGGCGGATCCGTTGGCGTTGCTGGATCAGGCGGGGGAGTTGTTGGAGGGGCGGTGATGGGTTGGGTGTCAGTGGGGATATTTGGGACTGACAGGCCGCTTTCGCGAGCAAGCCAGCTCCCACAGTTTGACTGATGGGGGTCAGGTGAATGTCAGTGGCTGGGCTGGTGTCATGCAGGCAAGTCGGCTCCCACAGTTTGATCGGAGGGCATCGAGCAGTTAGGGGGAACCTGTCGGCGATTTTGGCCTCCTAGTTAGCACCACGGCCGGTGATTCAAACGGCTGTTTCCAGGTTATTGCCCTCGCAAACGACCTAACGCATTTGCGCCCTTGAGCGCCTGCCAGCGCTCGGGTAATGTCAACAGACCCACAGGACAGAGCACGCCCATGACTTCCAAGCTGGAACAACTCAAGCAATTCACCACCGTCGTAGCCGATACCGGCGATTTTTCTACCCTCGCCAAGCTCAAGCCGCAAGACGCGACCACCAACCCTTCCCTGCTGCTCAAGGCTGCGTCGATTCCTGGCTATGCCAAGCTGCTGGATGAGTGTGTGCAGGATTGCAACGGCGATGTGGGCCTGGCCAGCGACCGTTTTGCGGTGGCGGTAGGCCAGGAGATTCTTAAAGTAGTACCGGGCCGTATTTCCACTGAGGTGGATGCGCGCCTGTCGTTCGACGAAGCTGCCATTCTCAAGCGTGCGCACCGTCTGATCGACCTGTACGACAAAGCCGGGGTTAGCCGCGATCGCGTGCTGATCAAGATCGCTTCTACCTGGGAAGGCATCCGTGCCGCCGAGAAGCTGGAAAAAGAAGGTATCCAGACCAACCTGACGCTGCTGTTCTCCTTCGCTCAGGCCGTGGCTTGTGCCGAAGCGGGTGTGTTTCTGATTTCGCCGTTCGTGGGCCGTATCTACGATTGGTACAAGAAGGCCAACGGCAACGATTACACCGGTTCCGATGACCCGGGCGTGCAGTCGGTGACGCGCATCTACAACTACTACAAGGCCAATGGCTACAAGACGGTGGTGATGGGTGCGAGCTTCCGTAACCTCAGCCAGATCGAAGAGCTGGCCGGGTGTGATCGCCTGACTATCAGCCCGGACCTGCTGGAGAAGCTGGCAGCCGATGAAGGCAAGCTGGAGCGCAAGTTGGCGCCAGGCCACTCCGGTGAGGCGCGGGTGCATATGACTGAAGCGCAGTTCCGTTGGGAGTCCAACGAGGACGCGATGGCGACTGAGAAACTGGCGGAGGGGATTCGTCAGTTTGCTCGGGACCAGGAGAAGCTGGAGGCGTTGTTGTCGGCCAAGCTGTAAAGGCAGATAGCAACAAAAAGGGCGGCACCTGTGAGGGTGCCGCCCTTTTTTGTCTTTCGACCATCTTGAGCCAGCCTCAGATCAACCTGTGGGAGCGGGCTTGCTCGCGAATGCGGTGGTTCAGCCAAAGATGTATTCATTGGCAGACCGCATTCGCGAGCAAGCCCGCTCCCACATTGGAATGTTATTGCAACTGGAGGTCAGTGGCGCTCGAGGGCGTTGACGAGGTCGTGGAAGGCTTCGCGGTTGGACTCATTCAAGCCCATCAGGATTTTGTGCGCTTCCAGCACCTTGACCCGCACCACTTCCTCGGACTGGTCCTGGGACGGCAGGTCGGTCAGGCACTCAGGGCACGGGATCGGGCGGTCAACGATGTTGAACACCTGGTCAAAACCCATGGACTGCAACAGACGGGTGATGTCTTCGTGGGTGGTGACCACGGTCGGCAACAGGCCGACCTTCTGCCGCGACAGAATGGACAATTTGGCCAACAGGCCCAGGGTGGTGCTATCGATGCTGCGCGTTTCGGTCAGGTCGATCACGATCGCCGAGAAGTTCAGCGCTGTGAAGATCCGCTCGATCGTCGCATCCAGGGCCGAACACAAGGTCAGGCGCACTTCACCGACAAATTTCAGGACGAAGGTCCCGTCTTGCTCGGCGAATTGGATTCTTCCGGTACTCATCAAAGATTCCTGCTCAACACCAATAGGGCGATATCATCCGGCATCTCCCCTAGCGTGGCCAATCCAAAAACCTGCCGCAGGCCATCCAGGCTGCCGCCCGCCGACTTGACCTTTTGGGGCAAGGCGGCTTCTTTCTCTTTGAGTGTAGGCTCTGGAAGAAGGTCCAGAATACCGTCAGACATCAGCGTCAGGCTGAAGGTCGGCGGCAGTTCCAGGATGTGGTCTTCGTAGGTGGCTTCGTTAAACAAGCCTACGGGCAGGCCACGCCCTTCCAGGTAGCGCACACTGTCAGGAGTGTACAAAACAGGCATCGGCAGGTGACCGCCAATGCTGTAGGTCAAAAGACCGGTTTCTTCGTCGATCACGCCGCCCACCATCGTCACGTGCTTGCCCAGCTTGCAGCTGATCAGGCCCCGGTTGATGTGGCCCAGCACCTCGGAGGGGGTGAACTCCGGCAAGGTGCCATTGCGCTTGGACTCGAACAACAACCGTGTGGTCATGAACTTCAACAACACGGTGACAAAAGCCGAAGACGCGCCATGGCCGGACACGTCGGCCAGGTAGAACGCCACACGTCGCTCGTCCACACGGAAATAGTCGACAAAATCACCCGACAGGTACAACGACGGGATGATCTGGTGGGCGAACTTGAATTCGTCGGTGGTCCAGGGGCTGACCGGCAGCATGTTCATCTGCACCTGGCGACCGGCGTTCTGGTCTTCCTGGAGCAGGTTCAGGCTGGCTTCGAGTTCGCGGTTGGCGGTCTCGAGCTTTTCGCGGTAGCGCTGGTTCTCCACGAGCAGGCGTGCACGGTCCAGGGCGCGGCGCACCGAGTGCTCCAGCACGGCCAGGTCTTCCAGGGGCTTGATCAGGTAATCGGCGGCGCCCAGGCGCAAGGCTTCAACGGCGTCGTTCATGACCCCGGCACCGGACACGACAATCACCGGCGTTTGCGGGGCAAGGTCGGTCACCTGGCGAATCAGCTCCAAGCCGCCCATCTGGGGCATGCGCAGGTCGCAGATCACAAGGTCGGGCTTGTCGCGCTCGAATACCTGGAGACCCTGTTGGCCATTACTGGCCTGCAGGACGCTGAAGCCACTGTCTTCCAAATAGGCCGCGAGGCTCGCGCGCACTACTTCGTCGTCATCGATTATCAGCAGCGTGGCACTGGTTTTTTGCATGTGGGCAAACGGCGCCAGAATTAGGTTGGCGTAGGCGGCTCGGCAATGGCCGGGCTCACGTACTGGATTCGCTTTCTAGCCTCTCTGTCCTACAAAGCATTGGGATTTGGCCCATGCACAACGGTAAAGCAGAGGTGCCCTTCTAAGGCGCAGACGGTACTCCCATCCGTGAGGGGTTTCAAGCTCATGCCGATGGTCGCCGGGCGTCTTTACACCGCAAATCACCGGGAGTTATAAGAACCGTCTCGACCACAACGCAAAGTAAGGTTTAGACAGGCATAAAAAAGGCGACCATCAGGAGGTCGCCTTATTTCATTTCAAGATGTCACAGCTTAAAAGTCATCAACGACCTTGCCGTCCTTGACCTTGAACTCGCGGTTCTGCAGGTAAGCGTTACGAATGAAGGTGTACTTGTCGCCAGTGATCAGCTTCTCGCTGTCGAGCAGGCTGGCACGCACGTCGACGACGTTCAGGCCGAAGGTGCTGTTACGCCAGCCGATGTCGTTCATGTAGCGGTACGGTTGGGTGTAGCTGTCGACATATTTGGACGGCGCATCACGCAAGGTGCTTGGGCCCAGCAACGGGATCATCACGTAGGGACCGCTGCCCACACCCCAGTAGCCGAGGGTCTGGCCGAAGTCTTCATCGCTGCGCTGCAGCCCCATTTTGGTGCCGACGTCGATAAAGCCGAGTACGCCAAATGTGGTGTTGACCAACAAGCGGGCGGTGTCGACGCCTGCATTGTGCGGCTTGAGTTGCAGCACATTGTTGGCCAGGTTGCCGACATCGCCGATGTTGCGGAAGAAGTTGTGAACGCCGTCCTGCACAAATTGTGGGGTGACGAACTGATAGCCCTGGGCGATCGGCTTGAGGGCGTAGGTATCAACGGTGTCGTTGAAGGTGAAGATCGGGCGGTTGACGCTTTCCCAGGGATCATCTTCCGACGCGGCCTGGGCGGCGAACGGTGCCAACAGGATAGTGGCACACACCGACAGCTGAGCGAAGTATTGGCTCCAGCGCATAGCTTTTGCTCCTTGAATGGTCTGTCATGGGCGCTATGCCCTGAATAAGGCCGTCAGTATATGACGGAAGTGTTCGTTTAGGCAGCCACAACGAAACGACTTACCTAAAATGAACAAAATTCCTACAAATATCGACAGTGTCATCCCCTTGTCATAGCGCCCCGATAACGTGGTTGCTATTTCAGGGACGTTCAGATGCCACACGCCGAGATTGCCGTCGCCGCCGCCCCCTCGTTGACCGCCGTGTTATTTGGCCTGAGTGGCTGCCTGGTGGATTTTGGTTCCCTGGCGCGCGCAGACTCCCCTTGCGCCGACGCCGAGGCCACGCCGGGCGCATTGAAAATCCTGCGCAGCCTCAAAGAACAAGGCGTGCCCTGCGCCTGGCTGGACGAACTGCCTCCCGCCGTGACCGCGCCACTCTGCGCCGGCCTGCCTGGCTGGCTCAAGGCCGCCTCGCCCTCCTCCATTCGCTGGCCCGCGCCCCACGCCTGCTGGCAAGCCTTGATGGAGTTGAACATCCAACGCCTGGAAGGCTGCGTACTGGTCAGCGGCGAGCCGCGCCTGCTGCAATCGGGCCTGAATGCCGGCTTGTGGACCATCGGCCTGGCCTCCTGCGGTTCGCTCTGCGGCCTGTCGCCCCAGCAATGGCAGGCGCTGACCGATCAGCAACGCGAACACAAGCGCGGCAAGGCCACGGTGGCGCTCTATGGCCTGGGCGTGCACTCGGTGATCGACCACCTCGGCGAACTCGGCACCTGCCTGGCCGACATCCGCCTGCGCCAGCTCAAGGGCGAGAAGCCCTGATCGAGATCATGCACGGTTGGCCCCAGTGGATTAATCTACAGGTCAGCCCGTAGACCTTTCGCGGTACGCCGCGGTCTATGCCAGTGCCTATCGATAAAAGGAAAGAACGTCATGCCTGATCGCGAGAAGTTACAACAGCAGGCCGATATTGTGCGTGAGCAACTGGAGAATCATCCCGAGTTGCCCGCCGAGAAACGTCAAGCATTGGAAGAGTTGATCGCCAAGTTCGAAGTCCAGTTGGAAATGGAACCGGCCACCCAGACGCCCAGCATCGCTGACGATGTGAACCGGGCAGTGGAAGGTTTTGAACTGGACCATCCAGGCATTGCCGGGACGTTGCGCAATATCGTGCTGACCCTGGGCAATATCGGCATCTAACCCAAGCCCAAGCCGAACACAAAACCAAATGTGGGAGCTGGCTTGCTCGCGAATGCGGTGGATCAGTCAGCTCATGTGTAACTGATCCACTGCATTCGCGAGCAAGCCCGCTCCCACACAAGCCCCTCCCACATTGAGTTTTGTGTACAGGCTTACTGACGCGCCAGCCGCACGTTCAGGAACTGGGTGTTCTCAGTGCTGCGGTAAGGATTGATATCCAACCCACCCCGGCGTACATACCGCGCATACACGGTCAACTTCTCCGGCTTGAGCAAGCGCTGCAAGTCCAGGAAGATCCGCTCCACACACTGCTCATGAAAGTCCGAGTGCTGGCGAAAGCTGACGATATATTCCAGCAGGCTGGCGTGATCCAGCGCCGCACCACGGTATTCCACCACCACGCTGCCCCAGTCAGGCTGACTGGTCACCGGGCAGTTGGATTTGAGCAGGTGGCTGTGCACGCTCTCCTCCACCACGCGCGAATCATCGCAACGCAGCAGTTCCGGGCGCGGGTGTTCGTAGCTGCTGACGTTGATATCCAGGCCGTCAATGCACACGCCCGGCAACGCCATCACGCCTTCTGCCTCAATGTCGGCCAGGCTGCGAATACGCACACTCACTGGCTTGCCGGCCGCAAAGCTGAGGTCGGTGCGCAAGGTGGCTTCAAGGCTTTGCGTATCAGCAAACGCGGTCTGGTTCAGCGAGTTGAGGTACAGCTTGAACGACTTGGACTCGATGATGTTCGGCGAGTCGGCCGGAATGCTGAACTCACCGATGGCTACCACCGGCTTGCCCGAGGGCAACAACCAGGACAGTTCGAAGCAGTTCCAGAAATCCACGCCCTTGTACGGCAGGGTCTCGGCGCTCAGGCCCAGTTCGGCCCACTTGGCGGCGCGTGGAATCGGGAACAACAACGAAGGCGTATAGGTAGAGATGTATTCACTGGACTTGCCCAGCGGCGAATGTTCGGCTGCGGGATGCATGGCGGAAACCTGGCTAAATAAACCGCGCCAGTCTACCAGCCTTTGCCCCCGCCCTTAACAAACGCCTCACTCAACGGTCAGTTTGCCGACCATGCCCGCCTGGTAATGCCCTGGAAGGTTGCAGGCAAATTCCAGGCCCGTGGCCTTGGTGAAGGTCCAGGTCAGTTCGGCAGTCTTGCCCGGCTCCACCAAGACACTGTTGGGATCGTCGTGCTTCATGCCGCCCATGTCGCCGTGGCCCATGGCGCTGTGGTCCATCTTGCCCATGCCAGTGGCGGTGAGCATGCCGCTGGCTTGCATCTGCAGCATCTCTTTCTGGTGGGCGGCATGCATCGCTGCGTCGCCCAGGTTGAATTCGTGAAGCAACTGGCCTTTGTTGACCAGCACGAAGCGCACGGTTTCACCGGCCTTTACGTCCAGGTTCTTGGGCTCGAAGGCAATGTCCTGGAGGGTGACTTCCACGGTACGCGTGGCCTTGGCTGCCGGAGCCGGCTGGCCGAACGCGTAACCATGAGCCGCATCCGCCAGCGCATTGAAGCTCAACACCAACAAGCAACCCGCCGTTAACAGGGATGTACGCAACGCCATTTCTCACGCTCCAAAAATAGGTGACCAGCTTGGGCCGCACTTTAAGATAGCCTCGCTGCCAGCCAGCTGACTGCTAGATTACAACTTTGTCAGCTTGCGCCCATACCCTGAAACCCAAGGTATAAAGCCCGATGTTTTTTGTAGGAGCGAGCTTGCTCGCGAAGGGCTTGAGCACAACACGTTAAGCCAGACAGCCCGCGTTATCGTTGACGTTTTTCGCGAGCAAGCTCGCTCCTACATAGCACCTATTAAGAGCCCGATATGAAACTGCTGATCGTCGAAGACCAACCCAAAACCGGTCATTACCTGCGCCAGGGCCTGGCCGAAGCGGGCTTTACCACCGAACTGGTGGCCGACGGCACCAGTGGCCAGCACTTGGCGCTGACGGGCGACTATGACTTGTTGATCCTCGACGTGATGCTGCCCGGCCGCGACGGCTGGCAAATCCTGCAGGCGGTGCGCAGTGCCGGCCTGGACATCCCGGTGCTGTTCCTCACCGCTCGCGATGCCGTAGAAGACCGAGTACATGGCCTGGAGCTGGGCGCCGACGACTACCTGGTCAAACCCTTCGCCTTTTCCGAACTGCTGGCGCGGGTTCGCACCTTGTTGCGCCGTGGCAGCAGCACGCCGCAGGAGACCACGCTGCAACTGGCCGACCTGAGCCTGGACTTGATCCGCCGCCGCGTCGAGCGCAGCGGCCAGCGCCTCGACCTCACCGCTAAGGAGTTCGCCCTGCTGGAACTGCTGCTACGCCGCCAAGGGGAAGTGCTGCCCAAGACGCTGATCGCTTCCCAGGTGTGGGACATGAATTTCGACAGCGACACCAACATCATCGAAGTCGCCATTCGCCGCCTGCGCCTGAAAGTCGACGACAATTTCCCCAATAAGCTGATCCACACCGTGCGCGGCATGGGTTACGTGCTGGAGGAACGGTTCACGTGATCAAGCGCCTGTCCCTGACCAGCCGCCTGGCGCTGCTGTTTGCCGCGTGCACGGCGGTGGTCTCGTTAGTCGCCGGGGTGTTGTTCAACCAGGCCAGCGAGGCGCATTTCATGGAGCTGGACCAGCAACAGCTCGAAAGCAAACTGGTGGCCCTGCGCAGCACCTTGCAGGGTGTGGCCTCACGGCAAGACCTCGCCCAGCGAACCCCTCAACTGCGCGCCGAACTCGATCACCAGCCCGACCTCACCTTGCGCATCACCGGGGCGGGTCAACGTTGGCTGGACGGCGCGCCCAACCTTAGCTTGCCCCAGGCGCCCGGCCTGCATAGCCTGCAGCAGGCGGGCACCGACTACCGCGTATTCATCGCACCCTTGACGCCCAGCCAACTGGATTCGCCACAGCTGACCCTGATCCTCGACATCACCCACCACCAGCACTTTCTGCAACGCATGCAACGCTTGATCTGGCTGACCGTCGGTCTCTCGGCCCTGGCCACCGCCCTGCTCGGCGCCTGGGCCGCACGCAGTGGGTTGCGACCGCTGCGGCGCATGGGGGAAGTGGCCGCCAGCGTCTCCGCCCACTCCCTCACGCAACGCTTACCCCAAGCACAAATGCCGGTGGAACTGGCGGAACTGGCCCAGGCCGTCAACGCCATGCTGGCCCGCCTGGACGACGCGTTCCAGCGCCTGTCTGCCTTTTGCGCCGATATCGCCCACGAGCTGCGCACACCGCTGTCCAACCTGCTGACCCAGACCCAAGTCATCCTCACCCAGCCACGCCCGCTGGAGGATTACCGCGAGGCGCTGCACAGCAACCTGGAAGAGCTGCAATGGATGGCGCAACTGGTCAACGACATGCTTTACCTGGCCAAAGCTGACCACGGCTTGCTGATGCCCAGCCGTGAAGCCCTGGACCTGGGCGATGAGGTCGACGCACTGTTGGAATTTTTTACCCTGCTGGCGGAGGATGCGCAGGTGACGCTGGTGCGCGAAGGCGCCGCTCAGACGATGGGCGATCGCGGCATGTTGCGCCGTGCCCTGTCGAACTTGCTGGATAACGCGCTGCGGTTTACCCCACCGGGCGGTCAAGTGCGGGTGCGGATAGAGCGTGGCGTGACACTGACGGTTGAGAACACCGGGGAAGGCATTCCTGCGCCGTTACTACCGCGGCTGTTTGACCGTTTCTACCGAGCCGACCCGTCAAGGCGTGCCGGCAGCAGTGAACATGCGGGGCTGGGGTTGGCGATCACCCAGTCGATTGTGCGGGCGCATGGCGGGAGGATTTATTGTGAGTCGCAGGCAGGCTGGACCCGGTTTGTGATTGAGTTGCCCAAGGGAGATTGATGCAAGCTGGGCCGGCCCTATCGCAGGCCAGCTCCCACAATTTGAACTGTGAATACATTCACAATGTGGGAGCTGGCTTGCCTGCGATAGCGGTCTTAAAGGTTACGAATACCTGAGGGCGTGCGCCGGCTCAATCTTCGCCGCCCGATACGCCGGGTAAATCGTCGCCAGGAAGCTCAACACAAACCCCGCCGAGCAAATCAGCAACACATCCCCGCCTTGCAGCTCCGAAGGCAGGTTGCTGACAAAATACACATCCGAACTGAAGATATGCTGCCCGCTCACCCGCTCCAGCCAGCCCACCAGTTCACTCACGTTCAGCGCCGCAACCACCCCCAGTACACCTCCGATCAAGGTGCCGACCACGCCAATCACGGTGCCCTGCACCATGAAGATCGCCATGATCTGCCGAGGTGTGGCGCCGATGGTGCGCAGGATGGCGATGTCCGCGCCCTTGTCGTTCACCACCATGATCAAGGTGGCGATGATGTTGAACGCGGCGACGGCGACGATCATCAGCAACAGCAGGCCGATCATGGTCTTTTCCATTTTCATCGCGCTGAACAGGCTGCCCTGGGTGTGGGTCCAGTCATCGGGCTTGTAAGCCGCACCCAGGCTGGCGGCGATATCTGCCGAGACTTTGGGCGCTGCATACAGGTCCTTCACCGCCAGGCGCACGCTTTGCACCTGGTTGGGCTGCCAATGCTGGATTTCAGCGGCGTCGGCCATGTGGATCAGGGCCATGGAGCCATCCAGCTCGGCGCCGACCTTGAAGATGCCCACCACATTCAGGCGCTGCATGCGCGGGGTGATGCCGCCCGGCGCGCTGCTGAGTTCCGGCACGATCAGGGTCAGTTTGTCACCCACGTTCAGGCGAAAACGCCGCGCAGTAATATCACCGACCACCACACCGAACTCGCCGGGTTTGAGGTCGTCGAGTTTGCCGCGCACGATGTGCTGAGCCACGATCGACACCTTGCCTTCCTGGGCCGGGTCGACGCCGCTGATCTCGATCGGCTGCATCGCGCCCTTATAGGAAAACATGCCATCCATCTGGGTGAAGGGCACAGCGGCGGTGACTTGCGGATTCTTCATCGCAGCGGCGGCCACCGGCTGCCAATCATCAATCGGCTTTACGCCGACGATGGTGGCGTGGGGCACCATGCCGAGGATGCGCGAGCTCATTTCACGCTGAAAGCCGTTCATCACCGAAAGCACCACGATCATCGCCAGTACGCCCAGGGCGAGGCCGATCATCGAGGTCATCGAGATAAACGAGACAAAACGGTTGCGGCGCTTGGCGCGGGTATAGCGCGTGCCGATAAAAATCGATAACGGTCTGAACATTCGCGGGCACCGTTGGAAAAATGAAAAAGCCCGGCCTCAAAAAACCGGGCTTGCAACAGGTCAGATAGCGACCAGATGACCTTCCTGCAAATGCAGTACGCGGTCCATCTGCCGGGCCATGCTCATGTCATGGGTCACCACCAGGAACGCGGTGCGCATCTGGGTGCTCAACTCCAGCATCAAGTCCTTGATGCCCTGGGCGGTGTGGGAGTCGAGGTTGCCGGTCGGCTCGTCGAGCATCACCAGGCCCGGGTTGTTCACCAGGGCACGGGCAATCGCCACGCGCTGGCGCTCACCACCGGACAACTCCGCTGGCTTGTGCTCCAGGCGATGGCCGAGGCCGACGCGCTCGAGCAAGGCAGTGGCACGCTGACGCGCTTCAGGAATCGCGGTCTTGCCGATCAACAGCGGCATGCACACGTTTTCCAGGGCGGTGAATTCCGGCAGCAAGTGGTGGAACTGGTATACAAAGCCCAACGAGCGGTTGCGCAGTTGGCCGCGGGCCTTTTCATTCAAGGCCGACAGCTCTTCACCGGCCAGCCATACGCTGCCCTGGGACGGCGTATCGAGGCCGCCCAACAGGTTGAGCAAGGTACTTTTGCCGGAACCGGAACTGCCGACGATCGCCACGCGCTCGCCAGGGTGCAGTTCAAGCTGCAGGTTGGACAGCACCACCACCGATTCCGGGCCTTCCTCGTAGGATTTGCCCAGGTTGCGGCAGCTCAGGATTGCTTTTTCACTCATGCCCGATTCACTCATAACGTAATGCCTGTGCTGGCTGGGTACGTGCCGCGCGCCAGGCTGGATACAGGGTGGCAAGGAAGCTCAGGACCAACGCGGCGCCGCCCACCATCAGCACGTCCTGGGTTTGCACCTGGGACGGCAAGTAGTCGATGAAGTAGACGTCGGCGTTGAGAAACTTGTGGCCGATCACTTTTTCAAGCAGGGCGATGGCGGCGCTGACGTTCAGCGCGGCCAGAATGCCCACCGCCGTGCCGATCAAGGTGCCGACCACGCCGATCACAGTGCCCTGCACCATGAAGATCGCCATGATCTGCCCCGGCGTGGCGCCCAAAGTACGCAGGATGGCGATGTCGCCCTTCTTGTCGTTCACCACCATCACCAGCGTGGAGATGATGTTGAAGGCCGCCACGGCGACGATCAGCAGCAACAGCAGGCCGATCATGGCTTTTTCCATGCGGATGGCCTGGTACAGGTTGCCGTGGGAGCGGGTCCAGTCGCGGGCGTAGTACTCGGTCTCACCCAGGTGCTGGGCAATTTCCCAGGCGCCGCGCGGGGCGTCGAACAGGTCGTTGAACTTCAGACGCAGGCCCTGCACCTGGTCGGGCTGCCAGCGATGCAGGCGGGCCAGGTCGGTGAGGTTGGTCAAGCCGATGTAACCGTCGATTTCGCCAGCGCCGACGTGGAAGGTGCCCACCACGGTAAAGCGCTTCATGCGCGGGAACATGCCGGCCGGGGTCACGGTGACTTCCGGGGCGACGAAGGTCAGCTTGTCGCCAACCCCCACGCCCAGCTTGGCCGCGGCCTTGTCACCGATGACGATGCCAAAACTGCCGGGCGCCAGCTCGTCGAGCTTACCTTGCAGCATGAACTTGTCGATGATCGAGACGTTGCGCTCCTGGGCCGGGTCGATGCCGTTGAGCAGGATCTTCTGCACTTTGCCGTCGTTGGTCAGCAACCCCTGCATCTGGGTAAACGGCGCTACCGCTACCACCTTGGGGTTCTGCTTGACCCTGGCGGCCAGGCTTTGCCAGTCGTTGATGGGCGCATCGCCCTCGATGGTCGCGTGGGGCACCATGCCCAGCACGCGGGTGCGCATCTCATGATCGAAGCCATTCATCACCGACAGCACCACGATCATCACGACCACGCCCAGGGCGAGACCGATCATCGAGGTCAGGGAAATGAACGACACAAAATGATTGCGACGCTTTGCACGGGTATAACGCGTGCCAATAAATACGAAGAGAGGTCTGAACATGTCGGGGCTTGTTCGGAGGAAAAGAAGACGTCCCGGTGGCGGGGTCTGGTCAGCAGCTTTACACTCAGACCATTACCGTTACCTGGGGTTCGCCATGTCGACATTAGATGAAGAAGAGCGCCGCGAATACTACCGTATCGACGACATGATCGCACTTCAAATCAAACCCCTGTCTGGCCCCGACGCGGCGAGCAAGGAAGTGTTGCTGGATGATTCGCCGCTGTTCAATTTGCTCAGCGAACTGCACCTGAGCGAATTCGAAGCCCAGCACCTGCTGCGCCAGATCAGCGAGAAAGACCGCAGCCTGGCGGCCTTCCTCAAAGTGCAGAACAAGCGTCTGGATCTGCTCAGCCAGGTCATGGCCCGCGGCTTGCTCAACGAGGTCGGCGCGCCACAACCGGTGATCCTCTCCGAGGGCGGCATCGACTTCCAGCACCCGACGCCGCTGGCTCCCGACACTCACCTGGCAATCAAGCTGGTGCTGATGCCCCAGGCGCTCGGCCTGTTGCTGCGCGCGCGGGTGACCCATTGCGACCCCAAGGGCGACGGTTTTGATGTGGGCACGGAGTTCGAATCCATGACCGATGCCCAACGCCAACTGCTGGCGCGCTATATCCTGCAGAAACAGGCCCAGGAACGCCGCCTGGCGCGCGAACAAAGCGAAGACCTCTGAATGCGTATTCACGACGCCAGCCATCCTGGCGCAAAGGAGCAACTGTGACCCTGATTTACGGCCACCGCGGTGCCAAAGGCGAAGCACCGGAAAATACCCTGACCAGCTTTCAGGAGTGCCTCAAGCACGGCGTACGCCGCTGCGAGCTGGACTTGCACCTGTCCATGGACGGCGAGTTGATGGTCATCCACGACCCGACCCTCAAGCGCACCACCGACCGGCGCGGCAAGGTCGTCGAGTACTCGGCGGCTGATCTGGTGAAAATGGACGCGCGCAAAGGCGGCCCAGGCTGGGTAAGCCCCTGCCCGATTCCACGCCTGGAGGAGTTGTTCGAACAGTGCGACTTCGATCACTGGCAACTGGAAGTCAAAAGCGCCTCGCGTACCCGTGCCGCCACCACTGTGCTGGCGATTCGCGAAATGGCGGTGCGCTTTGGCTTGATGGACAAGGTCACGGTGACGTCAAGCTCGCGGGAAGTGCTCAAGGCCGCCGTGGAACTCACCCCGGACCTGTCACGCGGGCTGGTCGCCGAATACGCCTGGCTCGACCCGCTGAAGGTCGCGCAGAACTACGGCTGTGAGTATTTGGCATTGAACTGGACGCTGTGCACTCCCGAGCGGCTGGAAAAAGCCCAGCGCCAGGGCTTGCATGTGTCCGTGTGGACAGTCAACGAACCTGCGCTGATGCGCAGGCTCGCCGACTTCGGCGTAGATAGCCTGATTACAGACTTTCCCGGTTTGGCCACTGCCACCCTCGAGAATTACTGAAATCGGTCTCCCCGGCCGGCTCAGGCCACCGGCCGGAGCCGCTCAAAAAAGCCGGTTGAGGCCGTCGTAGGCCGCTACCCGATAGGCTTCGGCCATGGTCGGGTAGTTGAAGGTGGTGTTGACGAAATACTTGAGAGTATTTTGCTCACCTGGCTGGTTCATGATCGCCTGGCCGATGTGCACGATCTCCGAGGCCTGGTAGCCGAAGCAATGCACGCCGAGTACTTCCAGGGTTTCGCGGTGGAACAGAATTTTCAGCATGCCTTGCGGCTCACCGGCAATCTGCGCACGCGCCATGCTCTTGAAGAACGCCTTGCCCACTTCGTAAGGCACCTTGGCCTTGGTCAGTTCGTGCTCGTTCTTGCCGATGGAGCTGATCTCGGGAATCGTGTAGATCCCGGTCGGCACGTCGTTCACGTAGCGCCAGCTGCCATTGTCGACAATGCTGCCAGCGGCCGAGCGGCCCTGGTCATGGGCGGCACTGGCCAGGCTTGGCCAGCCGATCACGTCACCGGCGCCGTAGATGTTCGGCACGCAAGTGCGGTAGTTCTCATCCACTTCGATCTGGCCACGGCTGTTGACCTTGACCCCGATGTTTTCCATGCCCAGCTTGTCGGTGTTGCCGGTACGGCCGTTGCACCACAGCAAGGCGTCGGCCTTGATCTTCTTGCCGGACTTGAGGTGCAGGATCACCCCGTTGTCCAGGCCTTCGACCCGCTCGTACTCCTCGTTGTGGCGCACGGTGATGTTGTTGTTGCTGAAGTGGTAGCTCAACGCCTGAGAGATTTCCGAGTCGAGGAAGCTGAGCAATTGGTCACGGTTGTCCACCAGTTCCACCAATACACCCAGGCCGCTGAAGATCGAGGCGTATTCGCAGCCGATCACGCCGGCACCGTAGATGATCAGTTTGCGCGGGGTGTGGCCCAGGCTGAGGATGGTGTCGCTATCATAGATGCGCGGGTGGTGGAAATCGATGTCCGCCGGGCGATACGGGCGCGAACCGGTGGCGATGATGATGT
This sequence comes from Pseudomonas fluorescens, assembly GCF_001902145.1. GTDB lineage: Bacteria > Pseudomonadota > Gammaproteobacteria > Pseudomonadales > Pseudomonadaceae > Aquipseudomonas > Aquipseudomonas fluorescens_BV. The sequence continues at coordinate 160,153 of NZ_MRST01000021.1, read as the reverse complement.
GCTTGGCCACCAGCTTCTCGACCACGCCATTGGCACAGACCACTTCGACGGTTTGCTCGTCGGCGAAGCTGCCGGTGCCGAAGAACAGGTCGACGCGGTTACGGGCGTAGTAGCCGGTACGCGAAGCGACTTGCTTGGAGATGACTTTTTCGGCGCTTTTCAACACGTCCGGGAACGAGAACCAACGCGGCTCACCAATGGCCCGGAACATCGGGTTGGTATTGAACTGCATGATCTGGCGCACGGAGTGACGCAACGCCTTGGACGGGATGGTACCCAGGTGGGTGCAGTTACCGCCGACCTGGCGACGGCTATCGACCATCGCCACCTTGCGCCCTGCTTTGGCAGCGTTCATCGCCGCGCCTTCACCAGCCGGGCCGGAACCCAATACCACCACGTCGTAGTTGTAGACAGCCATGCGTACTCCTCAGAACAGGCCAGGCGTACGGTTGGACGCCGGGCTAAATCATGCCGCGGCCAGCGGTCATGAAGGACAATTTGGCTCAAGTGTGTGAACCGGGGCACAGTCTATAGAAGGCCGAGCGCCGCGAACATTAACCCTTGGTCGCGTCACAGGCCAGTCCATCCTGCTGGAAATACGTGCAACAGTCACCTATGCATCGACTGCACCACCGCCTTCGCGAGCACGCCCGCTCCCACATTTGACCGAGTACATCTTGAAGAAACGCGATCAAATGTGGGAGCGGGCTTGCTCGCGAAGAGGCCCTCCCAGACAACACAACCCCCCAGTCATGAGAAAGCCCCGAACCAGTCGGGGCTTTCTCATTCAGCCCAAAGGCTTAGCGCGGAAACGCAGGCGGGTTGACCCCAGCCATGTCTTCCATCACGCGAACCACCTGGCAGCTGTAGCCGAACTCGTTGTCGTACCACACGTACAGCACAACACGGTTGTCCTGGGTGATGGTCGCTTCGGCGTCCACCACACCAGCATGGCGCGAGCCGACGAAGTCGGTGGAGACCACTTCCTGGGAATTGACGAAGTCGATCTGCTTATGCAGGTCGGAGTGCAGCGCCATGTAGCGCAGGTACTCGTTCATCTCTTCACGGGTGGCGGCTTTCTCAAGGTTGAGGTTGAGAATGGCCATCGACACGTTCGGCGTCGGTACACGGATCGCGTTACCAGTCAGCTTGCCGGCCAGTTCAGGCAGGGCTTTGGCAGCGGCAGTGGCAGCACCGGTCTCGGTGATCACCATGTTCAACGCGGCGCTACGGCCACGGCGATCGCCCTTGTGGAAGTTGTCGATCAGGTTCTGGTCGTTGGTGTACGAGTGAACGGTTTCAACGTGGCCGTTGACGATGCCGAACTTGTCATTCACAGCCTTGAGCACCGGCACGATGGCGTTGGTGGTGCAGGACGCGGCGGACACGATCTTGTCGTCAGCGGTGATTTCAGCGTGGTTGATGCCGTGCACGATGTTCTTGAGCTTGCCCTTGCCAGGCGCGGTCAGCACCACGCGGTCGACACCCGGGCATGCCAAGTGCTGGCCCAGGCCCTCGGCATCACGCCATACGCCGGTGTTGTCCACCAGCAGGGCGTTCTGGATGCCGTACTGGGTGTAATCCACCTCAGTCGGGTTCTTCGCGTAGATCACCTGGATCAGGTTACCGTTGGCGGTGATGGTGTTGTTTTCTTCGTCAATGGTGATGGTGCCATTGAACGAGCCGTGTACCGAGTCGCGACGCAACAGGCTGGCGCGCTTGGTCAGGTCGTTCTCGGCGCCTTTGCGCACCACGATGGCACGCAGGCGCAGGCCGTCGCCGCCACCGGTTTTCTCGATGAGGATGCGCGCCAGCAGGCGGCCGATACGGCCAAAGCCGTACAACACCACATCGGTGCCTTTGCGGGCGGCAGCGTTTTGCTGGCCAACCACATCGGCCATTTCTTCACGCACGAACTGCTCGGCGGTGCGGCCAGCGCCTTCCTTGCGGAATTTGTAGGCCAACTTGCCCAGGTCTACCGAAGCCGCGCCGAGCTTGAGCTCGCTCATGGCTTTGAGCAGTGGGAATGTTTCGTGGACGGAGAGTTCGCTGTCGTCGGCGGAGCGATGGCGCGCAAAGCGGTGGGCTTTGAGAATCGCGATGACAGACTGGTTGATCAGGCTGCGGCCATAGATCGAGCTCACCACATTGTTATTGCGGTACAGCTGACCGATAAGCGGAATCATCGCTTCAGCGAGTGCTTCACGGTCGATCCATTCACCAAGACACTGGTCGGGCTTCTGAGTCACGGGAACCTTCCACATGTAGGGGCAGAAAAAAGGGGCTACATTATGTCGCCCGACTGAGCGTTGAGCAATGCGCGAAGGGCAACAAAAAGCCCTTGCAAAAAAATACCACCGCGCTACAGCCCAGGAAACACGCGGGTTCCAGAAGGCCACTAGTTTGACGAGCAGGCCGACTTGTCCGTAACCCTCCTAAACATTCGCGCATTTTGGCACTACATATTGAGTCAAAACCCGCCATTGTTTGTCTTAGCCACTACATTTCCTGCAAACCGTAATAGGCACAGTCAGCAACTGACAGGCGGCACCTGGGGCCGTTACAATTACCGACTTTGTCGCAACGCTTGGAGCTCAACCTTCCGTGCCCGTTCTGCGTCTACCGCTACTCCCTGCCGCGGCAGGTAAACAGCACTGGGGCAACCTGCCCGGTGCCGCCCTGAGCCTGGCCATTGCCGAGGCTGCCAGCGCAGCCAAGCGCTTTACCCTGCTGCTCACCGCCGACAGCCAAAGTGCCGAACGGTTGGAGCAGGAGCTGAGCTTCTTCGCCCCGGATTTGCCGGTGCTGCATTTTCCCGACTGGGAAACCCTGCCCTACGACCTGTTCTCGCCGCACCAGGACATCATCTCCCAGCGCATCGCCAGCCTGTACCGCTTGCCGGAACTGGCCCACGGCGTGCTGGTGGTGCCGATCACCACCGCCCTGCACCGCCTGGCACCGACCAAGTTCCTGCTCGGCAGCAGCCTGGTGCTGGACGTGGGCCAGAAGCTTGACGTCGAGCAGATGCGCACGCGCCTGGAAGCCAGCGGCTACCGCTGCGTCGACACGGTGTACGAGCACGGTGAGTTCGCGGTGCGCGGCGCGTTGATCGACCTGTTCCCGATGGGCAGCAAGTTGCCGTATCGCATCGACCTGTTCGATGACGAGATCGAGACGCTGCGCACCTTCGATCCGGAGAATCAGCGCTCCATCGACAAGGTCGACTCGATCAAGCTGCTGCCGGCGCGTGAGTTCCCGCTGCAAAAAGACGCGGTAACACGCTTCAAGGCGCGCTTTCGTGAGCGCTTCGATGTCGACTTCCGTCGCTGCCCGATTTTCCAGGACTTGAGCAGCGGGATTACACCTGCCGGTATCGAGTACTACCTGCCGTTGTTCTTCGACGAGACCTCCACCCTCTTCGACTACCTGCCCCAGGACACCCAGGTGTTCTCGCTGCCGGGTATCGAACAGGCGGCGGAAAACTTCTGGAACGACGTGCGCAACCGCTATGAAGAGCGCCGCGTCGATCCGTCCCGGCCTTTATTGCCGCCATCTGAACTGTTCCTGCCGGTTGAAGACTGCTTCGCGCGCCTGAAAAACTGGCCGCGTGTGGTCGCCAGCCAGCAGGACGTGGACGCCGGCAGTGGCCGCGAGCGTTTCCCGGCGAGCGCGTTGCCCGATTTGGCGATCCAGGCCAAAGCCACGCAACCGCTGGAGGCGCTGTCGAACTTCCTCGGTGACTTCCCGGGCCGCGTGCTGTTTACCGCCGAATCCGCCGGGCGCCGCGAAGTGCTGCTGGAGCTGCTGGAGCGCCTGAAGCTGCGGCCAAAAACCGTCGACAGCTGGCCGGATTTTGTCGCCAGCAAAGAGCGCCTGGCGATCACCATCGCGCCGTTGGACGAAGGGCTACGCCTGGATGACCCCGCACTTGCCTTGATCGCCGAAAGCCCGCTGTTCGGCCAACGCGTGATGCAGCGTCGGCGCCGTGAAAAACGCGCCGACGCCAACAACGACGCGGTGATCAAGAACCTCACCGAGCTGCGCGAAGGCGCGCCGGTGGTGCATATCGACCACGGTGTCGGCCGCTACCTGGGCCTGCAGACCCTGGAGATCGACAACCAGGCCGCCGAATTCCTCACCATGGAATACGCCGAGGGCGCCAAGCTCTACGTGCCGGTGGCCAACCTGCACCTGATCGCCCGCTACACCGGCAGCGACGACGCCTTGGCGCCGTTGCACCGCCTGGGCTCCGAGACCTGGCAGAAAGCCAAGCGCAAGGCCGCCGAACAGGTGCGCGACGTGGCCGCCGAACTGCTCGACATCTATGCCCGCCGCGCCGCCCGCGAAGGCTATGCGTTCGCCGACCCGAAAGCCGACTACGCCACCTTCAGCGCCGGCTTCGCCTTCGAAGAAACCCCGGACCAGCAAACCACCATCGAAGCGGTGCGCGCCGACATGCTCGCGCCCAAGCCGATGGACCGCCTCGTGTGCGGCGACGTCGGCTTCGGCAAGACCGAGGTGGCGATGCGCGCTGCCTTTATTGCGGTGCACGGCGGTCGCCAGGTGGCGATCCTGGTGCCGACCACCCTGCTCGCCCAACAGCACTACAACAGCTTCCGCGACCGCTTTGCCGACTGGCCGGTGACCGTGGAGGTGATGAGCCGCTTCAAGTCCGCCAAAGAAGTGAATGCCGCCGTCGCCGATCTGGCCGAGGGCAAGATCGACATCGTCATCGGTACTCACAAGCTGCTGTCGGACGATGTGAAGATCAAGAACCTGGGCCTGGTGATCATCGACGAAGAACACCGTTTTGGTGTACGCCAGAAAGAACAGCTCAAGGCCCTGCGCAGCGAAGTCGACATCCTCACCCTCACCGCCACGCCGATTCCGCGCACGCTGAACATGGCCGTGTCGGGTATGCGCGACCTGTCGATCATCGCCACGCCACCGGCGCGTCGCCTGTCGGTGCGCACCTTCGTGATGGAGCAAAACAAGAGCACGGTCAAGGAAGCCCTGCTGCGCGAACTGCTTCGCGGCGGCCAGGTGTATTACCTGCACAACGATGTGAAAACCATCGAGAAATGCGCCGCCGACCTCGCCGAACTGGTGCCGGAAGCCCGTATTGCCATCGGCCACGGACAGATGCGCGAACGCGAACTCGAACAGGTGATGAGCGACTTCTATCACAAGCGCTTCAACGTGCTGATCGCCTCGACCATCATCGAGACCGGCATCGACGTGCCGAGCGCCAACACCATCATCATCGAGCGTGCCGACAAGTTCGGCCTGGCGCAGCTGCACCAATTGCGCGGCCGCGTCGGGCGCAGTCACCACCAGGCCTATGCCTACCTGCTCACACCGCCGCGCCAGCAGATCACTTCCGATGCGGAAAAACGCCTGGAAGCGATCGCCAATACCCAAGACCTCGGGGCCGGCTTTGTATTGGCCACCAACGACCTGGAAATCCGTGGTGCCGGTGAATTGCTCGGCGACGGCCAGAGCGGGCAGATCCAGGCGGTGGGTTTCACGCTGTACATGGAGATGCTCGAGCGCGCGGTGAAAGCCATCCGCAAAGGCGAACAACCGAACCTCGACCAACCCTTGGGCGGCGGCCCGGAGATCAACCTGCGCTTGCCGGCGTTGATTCCCGAAGACTACCTGCCGGATGTGCATGCACGGTTGATTCTGTACAAGCGCATTGCCTCGGCGGCCGACGAAGAAGGCCTCAAGGACTTGCAGGTAGAGATGATCGACCGTTTCGGCCTGCTGCCGGAACCGACCAAGAACCTGGTGCGCCTGACCCTGCTCAAGTTGCAGGCCGAGCAGTTGGGCATCAAGAAAGTCGACGCCGGGCCGCAAGGCGGGCGTATCGAATTCGAAGCGCAAACGCCGGTCGACCCGTTGGTGCTGATCAAGCTGATCCAGGGCCAGCCCAACCGCTACAAGTTCGAAGGGGCTACGCTGTTCAAGTTCATGGTGCCGATGGAACGCGCCGAAGAACGCTTCAACACCTTGGAGGCGCTGTTTGAACGCCTCATTCCGAAATCCGTTTAAGGACGCCCCCCATGCGCGTGTTCCGCATTTTGAGCCTGTTGTTGGTGGTACTCGCACCTTCGGCCTTTGCCGACAGCCTGTATCAGGTGGAAATGATCCTGGTGCGCCAGAATGCAGAACCGGTGATCAACAGCCGCGCCGCCCCGGAAAACTGGGATGCGGGAGCGCCGCGCCTGGGTGAGCGGATGAGCCCGCCGCGCCTGGGTAATATCGTCGACAAGCTGCGCGCCGACGCCAACTACACGGTGCTCGCCCACAAGGCCTGGGAACAGAACCTGGGCGAGCAACCGGTGAAGGTGGCGATCACCGACGGCCAGGAGCAATTCGGCCAGTTCCCTATCGAAGGGGTGTTGAGCCTGCAACTGGGGCGCTTTACCGATATCGACGCGGATTTCTGGATCAACCAGTTCGACGGCAACGGCAGTGTGATTGCCAGCGAACACTTGAGCCAGACAGACGTGCGCACCAAGAACAACCAGCTCAACTACCTGGATGGCGGCCACCTGGCGCTGCTGATCAAGATCACCTCGCTGACCGCCAAGCCACCCAGCGCACCACCGCCCGACCTTCAGGACTGATTGCGCGCCATGCCCCTGACGTCGTCATTGACCAAACCCCTGGCCCCTTCATGGGCCAATCGCTTTAAAGAGCAAAGCCTCGAGCGCGGGCGGCGCTACGCCCTGGAAAACCGCGTGCGCATCGTCGAGTGCGGAGACAGCACCATCACCGCCAGTTGCGAAGGCTCGGGCGGCAACGTTTACCGCCAGACCATCTCACTGCGCGAATCGGCCAAGGGCCTGCTGATCCTGGTGGACAGCCGCTGCACGTGCCCGGTGCACACCAACTGCAAACACATCGCGGCGGTGCTGCTCAAGGTCCAGGAAACCCTGGCCTACCCGGCAGCGGCCCAGGATGCGCAACTGCTGGAAAAGCTCCAGGCGGTGCTGGATAACCGCGTAGTCCTGCCGCAGGTGCTGATGGACGACGTGCAACCGGTGCCACGCTTGTGGCTGGCCAGTGTGGAGTTCAGCGCGTTCGAGCCGCGCAACGGCAAGATGCAGCGCTATATCCAGCACCGTGCGGCGCTGTCGTTCAACTACCTGGGCAACTATGTCAGCGGGCAAAAAAATGCCGACATCATTGTGCGCCAGGAGACGCAGAGCCTGCGGATCAAGCGCCAACCCGAGCAAGAGCAGGCCTATCGCGAACACCTGCGCCTGCTTGGCTTCAAGATCGCCACGCGCCAGAGCAAGGCCCTGCCGGAAAGCGCCGGCGAGCTATTCGAAATGGTCAATGACAGTGCCTGGCTGAACTTCACCCTCAATGTGTCGCCCACTTTGCGTGCCGAGGGCTGGGAGCTGCAGATCGACGAGGACTTCGGCTTTGACCTGAGCCCCGTCGATGACTGGTATGCCACGGTCGATGAAGGGCCGGAACGCGATTGGTTCGACCTGGAGCTGGGCATCATCGTCAACGGCGAACGCTTGAGCCTGTTGCCGATCCTGCTGAACCTGATGCGCTCTCACACCGAGATCCTCAACCCGGAGAAACTCGCGCGGCGCCGCGATGAAGAGCTGATCCTGGTAAACATCCCCGGCCTGCCCAACGGCCACGGCCCGCTGCAAGTGGCGCTGCCCTATGGCCGCTTGAAGCCTGTACTGGCGACCCTCGGCGAGTTTTACCTGCAGGAAGCCGGCACCACCGCGCTGCGCCTGGCCAAGGCCGACGCCATACGCCTCAACCCGCTGGAAGACCTGCCACTGCAATGGGAAGGCGGCGAGAAGATCCGCAACTTCGCCCAGCGCCTGCGCGATATCAAGGATTTCACCTGCGTGGCGCCCGAAGGCCTGAATGCGACCTTGCGCCCCTATCAGCTGGAAGGTTTGAGCTGGATGCAGTCGCTGCGCCAACTGGAGGTGGGTGGGATACTTGCGGATGACATGGGCCTGGGTAAAACCTTGCAGACCCTGGCGCATATCCTCACCGAAAAAATCGCGGGGCGCCTTGATCGGCCGTGCATGGTCGTGATGCCTACCAGCCTGATCCCGAACTGGCTGGATGAAGCCGCGCACTTCACCCCGCAACTGCGGGTGCAGGCTCTGTACGGCGCAGGGCGCAAGAAACACTTCGCCAACCTGAATGACTACGACCTGCTGCTGACCACCTACGCCCTGCTGCCCAAGGACATTGAACAGCTCGCCGCCCTGCCCTTGCACGTCTTGATCCTCGATGAAGCGCAGTACATCAAGAACCCGTCCAGCAAGGCAGCCCAGGCCGCACGCGAGCTGAATGCCCGCCAGCGCTTGTGCCTGAGCGGCACGCCTTTGGAAAACCACTTGGGAGAGCTGTGGTCGCTGTTCCACTTCCTGCTACCGGGCTGGCTGGGCGATGTGAAGAGCTTCAACCGTGATTACCGCGTGCCGATTGAAAAGCGTGCCAGCGAGGTGCGATTGCAGCACCTCAACGGTCGGATCAAGCCCTTCCTGCTACGCCGTACCAAGGAACAAGTGGCAACCGAACTTCCACCCAAGACCGAGATTATCCACTGGGTCGACCTCAACGAGGCCCAGCGCGACGTATACGAAACCATGCGCCTGGCCATGGATAAAAAGGTCCGCGACGAGATCACCCGCAAGGGCGTGGCCCGCAGCCAGATCATCATCCTTGAAGCGTTGCTCAAACTGCGCCAGGTGTGCTGCGACCTGCGCCTGGTCAACGACGCCACCCTGCCCGCGCGCGGCAGCAGTTCGGGCAAGCTCGACAGCCTGATGGACATGCTCGACGAGCTGTTTGCCGAAGGCCGCCGGATTCTGCTGTTCTCACAGTTCACCTCGATGCTGAGCCTGATCGAGGCCGAACTGAAAAAACGCGGCATTGCCTACGCCTTGCTGACCGGCCAGACCCGGGATCGGCGCACACCGGTGAGGGATTTTCAGAGCGGCAAGCTGCAAATCTTTCTGATCAGCCTGAAGGCCGGCGGCGTGGGCTTGAACCTGACCGAAGCCGACACGGTTATCCACTACGACCCCTGGTGGAACCCGGCCACGGAAAACCAGGCCACCGACCGCGCGTACCGCATCGGGCAGGAAAAGCCGGTGTTCGTGTACAAGATGATTGCCCGAGGCACGGTGGAGGAGAAAATCCAGCACCTGCAGAAGGAGAAGTCCGATCTGGCGGCGGGTGTGCTGGATGGGCGTACGACAGGGGATTGGCAGTTGGGTAACGAGGAGATTGAGGCGTTGTTTGCGCCGTTGCCCAATAAGCAAGAAAAGCGCTGACTGTTAGGCCGCCTTCGCGAGCAAGCCCGCTCCCACACCTGAATGTATTCACAAATCAAAATGTGGGAGCTGGTTTGCCTGCGATGGCCGGGGCGCGGTCTTCAGCCGATCAACTGCGCATCACGCAACGCAGTAAGCGCTGTCAGCCAACGCGGGTCCTGCTTATAGTCCGTCGACGCAACCGCCTGGCCGCGCATACGCGCAATCCGCGCCGATGGCGTGACCTTCATCCGCTGTGCTGCACTCAGCGCCAGCTCGGCCGCCGCACGGTCATTGCACACCAAGCCCATGTCACAGCCGGCGGTCAGCGCCGCTTCGATCCGACTGGCCGCATCGCCGACCACATGGGCGCCAGCCATGGACAGGTCATCGCTGAAGATCACCCCGTCGAACTGCAACTCACCGCGCAGGATGTCCTGCAACCAGCGGCGTGAGAAGCCGGCGGGCTGGCTGTCAACCTGCGGGTAGATCACATGCGCAGGCATCACTGCCGCCAGTTGCTTGCTCAGGCGTGCGAAAGGCACCAGGTCGTTGGCGCGAATCTGTTCCAGGCTGCGCTCGTCATTGGGAATGGCGACGTGGGAATCGGCCTCGGCCCAACCATGGCCAGGGAAGTGCTTGCCGGTGGCGGCCATGCCGGCGCTATTCATGCCACGGATAAATGCACCCGCGAGCACGGCAGCGCGCTCGGGGTCGCCTTCGAAAGCACGGGTACCGACCACGGCGCTGCGTTGGTAGTCGAGGTCCAGCACTGGGGCAAAACTCAGGTCCAGGCCCACCGCCAGCACCTCGGTGGCCATGATCCAGCCGCACTGCTCAGCCAGGTATTCAGCGTTGGGGTTATCTGCCAGCGCACGCATGGCCGGCAGGCGCACGAAGCCTTGACGCAGACGCTGTACGCGGCCGCCTTCCTGGTCCACGGCCAGCAGCAGGTCCGGGCGCACTGCGCGAATGGCTGCGCTCAATTCGCGAACCTGGCGTGGGTGCTCGATATTGCGCGCAAAAATGATCAGGCCGCCCACTTCCGGTTGGCGCAACAGATGACGATCCTCGGCCGTGAGCCAGGTACCGGCGACGTCGACCATCAAAGAACCTTGCAGGGCAGCAGTCATAAACCTTCCTTAAATAACGCACACAACCCATCGTCCCTGCCAGGCACGGCAAGGACGACGGGTTGCGAATAAATAGCTGAAATCGGCATGGCGGCTAGCTTAGCGGATGCAAGCGGCCGCGCCCACCCGCAGCGATCAAACCTTGGCGGCGAGCGGTACGGTTTTGCTGCGGGGGCGCAACTGGGCGGCGGCCATGGCCGGGTCGGTGACGCCGGTTTCGGCGCGCATGCCAGCGGCAAGGAACGGCACCATCAGGCGCATTACCTGCTCGATGGAGGTGTTCACACCGAAATCGGTCTCGGCAATTGCTCGCAATGCTTTGATACCGGACATGCTGAAAGCCGCGGCGCCGAGCATGAAATGCACGCGCCAGAACAGTTCGATAGGCGGAATACGCGGCGCCGCTTCGTTGACCAGCAGCATATAGCGGCGGAACACCTTGCCGTACATGTCCTCCAGGTAACGGCGCAAGTGACCTTGGCTCTGGCTGAATGCCAGGCCCAGCAGGCGCATGAAGATCGATAAATCGTTGCCGCTGCGGGGCTGCACGACCAACGCTTGTTCCACGAGGATTTCCAGCAGGTCTTCCAGGCTGGGCTTGTGATCGGCCTTGGCCTGGCGGCGTTCCAGCTCACGGTCGAGGCTTGCGCAGAACGGGCCCAGAAAGCGTGAGAACACCGCCTGGATCAGGGCTTTTTTAGAGCCGAAATGGTAATTCACGGCGGCCAGGTTGACCCCAGCCTTGCTGGTGATCAGCCGCAATGAAGTTTCAGCAAATCCTTTTTCCGCGAACAATTGCTCGGCAGCATCGAGAATGCGTTCAACGGTTTCCGACTGGGCCATGGCTACTCCGCCTGACAAACACTTGTTTGAAACATACGTTTCAGAGTGTGTCTTGTCAAGCCTGCGGGTCCGCTTTGCGGCTGGTCGGTCATCTGTTTCATCGCTATTTAATCATATCCTCGCAGCTCTGTAGGCAGCGCCGCTCCTGCCCTGTAGGACGGCTGACGGATGACCGTCCAGCGGAGCCGCCAAAAAGGATGATTGCCAAGCGCAGTTCACTGTATATAATCCCAGTCACTGTATAAAAAGACAGAGCGATCAACATGCTAAAACTGACGCCACGCCAAGCTGAGATTCTGGCTTTTATCAAGCGCTGCCTTGATGACAATGGTTACCCGCCTACCCGTGCGGAGATTGCCCTGGAATTGGGGTTCAAGTCCCCGAACGCCGCCGAGGAACACCTCAAGGCCCTCGCTCGCAAAGGGGCGATCGAGATGACTCCGGGTGCTTCACGGGGTATTCGCATCCCTGGCTTCGAAGCCAAGGCCGACGAGTCGACATTACCGATCATCGGTCGCGTCGCCGCCGGTGCGCCGATCCTGGCGCAGCAGCACGTCGAGGAATCCTGCAACATCAACCCGACCTTCTTCCATCCTCGCGCCGACTACCTGTTGCGTGTGCACGGCATGAGCATGAAGGACGTGGGCATCTTCGACGGCGACCTGCTGGCCGTGCATACCACCCGCGAAGCCCGCAATGGCCAGATCGTCGTTGCCCGTATCGGCGACGAGGTCACGGTCAAACGCTTCAAGCGCGAAGGCAGTAAGGTCTGGCTCCTGGCCGAAAACCCTGAGTTTGCCCCGATCGAAGTCAACCTGAAAGACCAGGACCTGGTGATCGAAGGCTTGAGTGTCGGCGTCATTCGCCGCTAAAGGAGGCATCATGCAGCTCGTGCACACCCCACAACACACACAACTGTCGCTGTTCGAGGCCTTCATGGCCCAACCCCTTGCGCCAATCCTCAAGGAAACGGTCGAAGCCCCCTGGGGCGGCGAACCTGAGGCGTTCAGTGAATTGTCGTTGCGCGGTGCGGCTGAGAGCTGCCTGAACCTGCTGGCACCTATCCTGCGCGAGTTGAGCGAAGATCAGGACGCCCGCTGGCTGACATTGATCGCCCCGCCCGCCAGCCTCACCCAGGCCTGGCTGCGGGACGCCGGACTCAACCGCGAGCGTATCCTGTTGCTGCAACCACGCGGCGCACAAAGCGCCCAGCAGCTAACCTGCGAAGCCTTGCGCTTGGGCCGTAGCCATACGGTGGTGAGCTGGTTGAACCCGCTGAATGCCAGCGCCAAGCAACAACTGATCAGCGCTGCGCGCACGGGTGATGCACAGAGTTTGAATATTCGATTGGGGTAATGATGGGCGCGCCACAGAAGCAGCCTTCACGAAGGACTCAGTGAAGAACGCGCGGCCCTTCTTCTTCTTTCTCCGGCTCGCCTTCGGCAAGGCGACCTGCCATCTGCACGCCCACGCTCAACATGGCTTTAGCCACTTCGACGTGCTGGCCTTGCAGGAAGACCTTGGCGTCTTCGGAGAAATCCAGAATAACCAGAGAACCCTCGTCCTCCGCCCGGCGCAGTTCGATTCGGCCGTCAGGCAGTTCAACAATTTCCAGAAAGGACGTTGGCATAAAAGTCTGTTCTCCACGAAAGGCCTGGGATTATATCAGTCATCCACCCAGCCTCGCAGGGGATATGGACAGGTTTGTTTACGGCGTGATGAATGGTGACCTAGGGAACACGCTTCTCTGTGTGGGAGCTGGCTTGCCTGCGATGGCGGAGTATCAGCGAATAACCAGCAAACTGACCCAACGCTATCGCAGCATAAGTACCTATACAACTTTGCAGGCTGAAGCAGCCAACGGTAACCACGATGCGAAGCGAGCCGCTCTTGATCTGCTTTTGATCTCAGGCGCCCCGTTAAACCACGCTGGCCGAACGCAGGCTTGAATTCGTGGGTAACCCGGCAGGACGCCGGGTTAGCCGCCCCGCGCCATGGATGGCGCGTGGCGGCGGCCCACGGATTCAAGACTGTGTTCGGGCACACCGAGCCTAGGCGAGGTGCCGAGTGGTGGGGCAAGAGCGCTTTGGTTACTTTCGCGCTTTTCGAAAGTGACCCGCCGTCAGGCGGAACCCTAAGTGGCCGTTACCGCAGGAATGGATATGTACTCGGTATAACAGGGTCGCCTGTCAGGCCGCCATCGCAGGCAAGCCAGCTCCCACATTTAGATCCTAGGGCGTCAGGTAGATAAGCGTCGGCCGTCCGGCCGTCGCGGAGCAAGCTCCCTCGCCACAGGTTCAGCGTCGCTGCGCAGCCAGCCCCCTCATTTACCCCTTCAGCACTCGTTGAGCCCTTCACGAAAACGCAGCGCCATCTTCTTCAACTCCTGGCGCCAGCCTTCCAACTCCTCACGGCTCAACGGCTTGGGCTCATCCTGCTCCAAGGCCACGGCGACGATCAGCGGCTGGGTGACATCCCCCTTGGGCACATGGGGAATACGCGGCGGCTGGAACATATCCGCATGGGCTTTGAGCAGGCGCGCCACCCAACTGTCGGGGCTCTGGGCCATTTCCACCAGTTCGGCCAACTCGGGGATCGCCATGGAGTCCAGCACTTCACGATTCATGATCATTTCCGCCCGAGGTGCGCCCGCCTGGGGCAAGCGGTAGAACCCAGCGATCTCATGGCACAGCCCCAGCAAGGCACCGTACAGGTGGAACAACGCAGCTTCGCGCCCCGCCTGTACCAGCGCGATGGCGTTCATCTCTTTCCCTTCCTCGGCACGGCCAAGGGCCTCCAGGGATAAACCCGCGAAGTAAATTTTCTGATTGGTACGGGTATAGAGTTCGTTGGCCATGACGGCAATCTCCACAACGAATAGGCGTGATGCTGGCTGCGTAGGAGCGAGCTTGCTCGCGAAAAACTTCCAGGCACCGCTGGGTGTAAGGCTTCCCGCGTTTTCGTTAACGATATTCGCGAGCAAGCTCGCTCCTACAGTAAGCAAAAGCCGTCATACAGACGGCTTTTGGCGTTAACAGACTAGCGGATCAAGCGCCCTGGCGCTTGTCCTCGACCTTCCACTTGCCGCCGTCGTAGAACGCTTTCCAGCCAGTAGGCTTGCCGTCCACTTCGGTCTGCACGTACTGCTCCTTGGTCTTGCGGCTGTAGCGGATCACGGCTGGGCGACCATCCGGGTCCTTTTTCGGCGCTTCACACAGGAAGTGGTACTTCGGATCGATCTCGTCCTTGTGCGGCACGATCTCCATCACCAGTGGCGCACGGGTCTCGCGGTTCTTCGGAAACTGGCTGGCAGCCAGGAACAGCCCCGAAGCGCCGTCACGCAGGATGTAGGTGTCGTTGACCTTCTCGCACTTGAGCTCAGGCATCTTCACCGGGTCCATCTTCGGCGGCGCCGCATCACCGCTTTTCAGCAGTTTGCGGGTGTTCTTGCAGGTCGGGTTGGTGCACCCGAAGAACTTGCCGAAACGGCCAGTCTTGAGCTGCATCTCGCTGCCGCACTTGTCACATTCCAGGCTCGGGCCTTCATAGCCCTTGATGCGGTAGGTGCCCTCTTCGATCTCGTAGCCGTTGCAATCTGGGTTGTTACCGCAGATGTGCAGCTTGTGCTTCTCGTCCAGCAGGTAGGCGTCCATCGCCGTGCTGCAGATCGGGCAGCGGTGCTTGCCACGCAGCACCAGCGACTCGGACTCACCCTCGTCGTCCGCCGCGATTTCATCGCCCGGCACCAGGTTGACGGTCGCCTTGCAGCGCTCTTTGGGCGGCAGGCTGTAGCCCGAGCAACCGAGGAACACGCCGGTGGAGGCGGTACGAATCTGCATCGGTCGACCGCAGGTAGTGCACGCAATATCCGTCATCACTGGCTGGTTGGCGCGCATCCCGCTCTCGGGGTTCTCAGCCACTTCGAGCTTTTTCTTGAAGTCGCCGTAGAACTCATCGAGCACGTTTTTCCAGTCACGCTCGCCCTGGGCCACGTCATCGAGGTTCTCTTCCATGCCGGCAGTGAAGCCGTAGTCCATCAGGTTGGAGAAGCTCTCCGACAGACGCTCGGTCACGATGTCACCCATCTTTTCCGAATAGAAACGACGGTTGTGCAGCGCAACATAGCCACGGTCCTGGATGGTGGAGATGATCGCCGCGTAGGTCGAAGGACGACCGATACCGCGCTTCTCCATCTCTTTCACCAGGCTGGCTTCGGAATAACGCGCCGGCGGCTTGGTGAAGTGCTGGGACGGGTCGAGCTTGATCAGCTTCAACGTGTCGCCCTGGGCCATGTCCGGCAGCACATCATCATCGCCAGGCTTGGCGATCTGCGGCATCACACGGGTATAGCCGTCGAACTTGAGGATACGACCCTTGGCACGCAGCTCGAAATCGCCCGCGCCCACGCTGACGGTAGTAGACAGGTATTGCGCCGGCAGCATCTGGCAAGCCAGGAACTGGCGCCAGATCAGCTCGTAGAGGCGCTCAGCGTCGCGCTCCATGCCGCTCAGCTTGGCAGGCGTGGTGTTGGCGTCAGACGGACGAATCGCTTCGTGAGCCTCTTGTGCGCCTTCCTTGCTGCTGTAGACGTTCGGCTTCTCCGGCAGGTAGGTCTTGCCGAATTCGCTTTCAATATAGGTACGTGCCATCGCCACCGCGTCTTGCGACAGGTTGGTGGAGTCCGTACGCATATACGTGATGTAGCCAGCCTCATACAGACGCTGGGCCATCATCATGGTCTTCTTCACCCCGAAGCCCAGGCGGTTGCTCGCGGCCTGTTGCAGGGTGGAGGTGATGAACGGCGCCGACGGCTTGCTGCTGGTCGGTTTGTCTTCACGCTTGACGATGCTGTAGCTGGAAGCCTTGAGCTTTTCCAGCGCAGCCATGGCCTGGGCTTCGTTCAGCGGCTTGAAGGCCTCGCCTTTCTCGCGGGCCACTTCAAAGCGCACGTTGGCGCCCTTGGCAGTGCCGAGGTCGGCGTGGACTTCCCAGTATTCTTCAGGGATGAACGCACGGATCTCGCGCTCACGCTCCACCACCAGCTTGACTGCCACCGATTGCACACGGCCGGCGGACAGGCCTCGGGCGATCTTCGCCCACAGCAGTGGCGAGACCATGTAGCCGACGACGCGGTCGAGGAAACGACGGGCCTGCTGGGCGTTGACACGGTCGATGTCCAGCTCGCCCGGCTTGGAGAAGGCTTCCTGGATGGCTTTCTTGGTGATTTCGTTGAACACCACGCGCTTGTAGCGGCTGTCATCACCGCCGATGGCTTCGCGCAGGTGCCAGGCAATGGCTTCCCCTTCGCGGTCCAAGTCCGTCGCGAGATAGATGGTGTCAGCATCCTTGGCGAGCCGGCGCAGCTCTTCGATGACCTTTTCCTTGCCCGGAAGGATTTCGTACTTGGCCTTCCAGCCATGGTCCGGGTCCACACCCATGCGCGAAACCAGTTGCTTGCGCGCTTTTTCTTTAGGCGTGAGTACCGGCCCCTCGCCCGCGGCGGCCTTGCCGCGCTTGGCAGCAGGCTCCTTGCTGGCGCTAGCCGAACCGCTGGTGGGCAGGTCTCGGATATGGCCGATACTCGACTTCACCACGTACTCGTTGCCCAAGTACTTGTTGATGGTCTTGGCCTTAGCCGGGGATTCCACAATGACCAGCGATTTGCCCATGGATCGGAAAATTCCTGAATTCGAGAAGTGAAAGGCAGTTGGCGCCTGACGCGGCAACGCTATATATAGTGGCAACCGGATGAGGTCAAGCGCAGCATTCTGCGCGACCTGCCGTTATTGCCCTGTAAAAAGACTGGGTTCGGCCGTGACCAAAGCAAAGCGCGGGACCTGCTCTCCGTCAACTTCAACGGTCTCCAGGAACATGCTCAAAGGGCGCACCCAAAAGCCGTATTCGCCATACAGCGCTTGGTAAAACACCACTTCTTCTTCGGTTTCAGAGTGGCGCGCCACGCTGAAAACACGGTACTGCGGCCCCTTGTAATGCTGGTAGAGCCCTGGTTCGACTTTCATGCTCTGGCCCTCATGCAAAATTTGTTGAAAAAAAATATTTAAAAGTTCCAAAAAACAAAAACCGGGGCACTGGGCCCCGGCTTCCGTCAACCGAACGTTTAGACGCGTTCGAAGACGGTAGAGATGCCTTGGCCGAGACCAATGCACATGGTTGCAACCCCAAGGTTGCCGCCATTTTGCTTCATCACGTTAAGCAAAGTGCCGGAGATACGCGCACCGGAGCAGCCGAATGGGTGGCCCAGGGCAATCGCACCGCCGTGCAGGTTAACCTTCTCGTTCATCTTGTCGAGTACTTTCAAATCTTTCAGCACTGGCAGGGCCTGTGCGGCGAAAGCTTCGTTGAGCTCGAAGAAGTCGATATCGGAGATGGAAAGGCCTGCGCGCTTCAAGGCTTTTTGTGTGGCCGGTACTGGACCATAGCCCATGATCGCCGGATCCACACCCGCCACTGCCATCGAACGAATCACCGCCAGCGGCTGGATACCCAGGTCCTGGGCACGCTGCGCCGACATCACGATCATGCACGAAGCACCGTCGGTGATTTGCGAGGAAGTACCGGCTGTCACGGTGCCACCCTTTGGATTGAAGGCTGGCTTGAGGGCCGCCAGGCTTTCCAGGGTAGTGTCCGGACGAATGGTTTCGTCGTAGTCGAACAGTTTCAGGAAACCATTCTCGTCGTAGCCGTTCATCGGGATGATTTCATCCTTGAACTTGCCTTCCACAGTCGCCTTGTGGGCGAGCTGGTGGGAGCGCAGGCCGAACGCGTCCTGGGCTTCACGGGTGATGCCGTGCATTTTGCCGAGCATTTCCGCGGTCAGGCCCATCATGCCCGAGGCTTTCGCCGCGTAGAGGGACATGTGCGGGTTAGGATCGACGCCGTGCATCATGCTGACGTGGCCCATGTGCTCCACGCCGCCGACCACGAACACATCGCCGTTGCCGGTCATGATCGCTTGCGCAGCGGTGTGCAGCGCGCTCATCGACGAACCACACAGACGGCTGACGGTCTGGCCGGCCGCGGTGTGCGGGATCTGGGTCATCAACGACGCCATGCGTGCGATGTTCCAGCCCTGCTCCAGGGTCTGGTTGACGCAGCCCCAGATCACGTCCTCGACTTCGTTCGGGTCGACCTTGGTGTTGCGCTCCAGCACTTTGCTGATCAGGTGCGCCGACATGTCTTCGGCGCGAGTGTTGCGGTGCATGCCGCCCTTGGAGCGGCCCATCGGCGTACGACCGAAGTCGACGATCACGACGTCTCTTGGATTCAAGCTCATAAATATTCTCGCTCTAGTCGTCTGGGCACTTAACCGAAGAAGCTCTGGCCATTCTTGGCCATTTCACGCAGCTTCGCGGTCGGGTGGTACAGCGGGCCCAGATCAGCGTACTGATCAGCCAGGGCAACGAACTGGGCCACACCGATGGAGTCGATGTAACGCAGCGCACCACCACGGAATGGAGGGAAACCAATACCGTACACCAGGCCCATATCGGCTTCGGCGGCGGTTTCGACGATGCCGTCTTCCAGGCAACGCACGGTTTCCAGGCACAGGGCGATCATCATCCAGTTGATGATGTCCTCGTCAGACACCTCACGCTGTTCGTAGATGACCGGAGCGAGTACTTCGTGCACCGACGGGTCGGCCACTTTCTTCTGCTTGCCCTTCTTGTCGGTCTCGTAGGCGTAGAAACCCTTGCCGTTCTTCTGGCCCAGGCGCTTGGCTTCGTAGAGTGCATCGACAGCCGAACGACGGTCGTCTTTCATGCGGTCCGGGAAGCCTTCAGCCATGACGTCGCGACCGTGGTGGCCGGTGTCGATGCCGACCACGTCCATCAGGTACGCCGGGCCCATTGGCCAGCCGAATTTTTCCATGACCTTGTCGATGCGCACAAAATCCACACCGGCGCTGACCAACTTGGCGAAACCGCCGAAGTACGGGAACAGCACGCGGTTGACCAAAAAGCCCGGGCAGTCATTGACCACGATCGGGTTCTTGCCCATTTTCTTGGCGTAGGCAACGGTGGTGGCCACAGCCAATTCGCTGGACTTCTCACCACGGATCACTTCTACCAGCGGCATCATGTGCACTGGGTTGAAGAAGTGCATGCCGACGAAGTTTTCCGGACGCTTGAGGGCCTTGGCCAGCAGCGAGATGGAAATGGTCGAGGTGTTGGAGGCCAGGATGGTGTCATCTTTGACCTGGGCTTCCACTTCAGCCAGTACGGCTTGCTTGACCTTCGGGTTTTCGACAACCGCTTCGACCACCAGGTCGACGTGGCCGAAATCGCCGTAGGACAGCGTAGGACGAATGCCGTTAAGCACTTCAGCCATTTTTGCAGCGGTCATGCGACCTTTATCAACGCGGCCCACCAGCAGCTTGGCGGCTTCGGCCAGGCCCTGCTCGATACCGTGTTCGTTGATGTCTTTCATCAGGATCGGCGTGCCTTTGGACGCCGACTGATAGGCGATACCGCCACCCATGATACCGGCGCCGAGTACGGCAGCCTGTTTCACGTCCTTGGCAATTTCGTCGTAGGCCTTGGCCTTTTTCTTCAACTCCTGATCGTTCAGGAACAAGCCGATCAGGCTCTGGGCCGCCGAGGTTTTCGCCAGTTTGACGAAGCCTGCCGCTTCCACTTCCAGGGCTTTGTCGCGACCGAAGTTCGCGGCCTTCTGGATGGTCTTGATCGCTTCAACCGGCGCCGGGTAGTTCGGGCCGGCCTGGCCTGCCACGAAACCTTTGGCGGTTTCGAACGACATCATCTGTTCGATGGCGTTGAGCTTGAGTTTTTCCAGCTTCGGCTGACGCTTGGCCTTGTAGTCAAATTCGCCGCTGATGGCGCCCTTGATCAGGTTCAGCGCGGCTTCGGCCAGTTTGTCCGGGGCAACCACAGCGTCGACAGCACCGACTTTCAGTGCGTCTTCGGCCTTGTTTTCCTTACCGGCGGCGATCCATTCGATCGCGTTGTCGGCACCGATCAGGCGCGGCAGGCGCACGGTACCGCCAAAGCCTGGGTAGATGCCTAGCTTGACTTCCGGGAGGCCGATCTTGGCAGTCGCGGACATGACACGGAAGTCTGCCGCCAGGCACATTTCCAGGCCGCCGCCCAACGCGATGCCATTGATGGCAGCAACGGTCGGCACGTTGAGGTCTTCGAAATCGCTGAAGATCTTGTTGGCTTCGAGGTTGCCAGCCACCAGCTCGGCATCGGGCAGCTTGAAGTTGTCGACGAATTCGGTGATGTCAGCGCCGACGATAAACACGTCCTTGCCGCTGGAGACGATCACGCCCTTGACCGAAGCATCTGCTTTGATGGTGTCTACGGCCTGACGCAGTTCGTTCAGGGTTAGACGGTTGAACTTGTTGACGGACTCACCCTTGAGGTCGAATTTGAGTTCGACGATGCCACTTTCAAGAGCCTTAA
Organism: Pseudomonas fluorescens; assembly: GCF_001902145.1. GTDB lineage: Bacteria > Pseudomonadota > Gammaproteobacteria > Pseudomonadales > Pseudomonadaceae > Aquipseudomonas > Aquipseudomonas fluorescens_BV. The sequence continues at coordinate 139,423 of NZ_MRST01000021.1, read as the reverse complement.
CCGTGATGGCTTTACCTTCGTAAATCATCAACTGATCTCCACGATATGGAAGCTGAACAGTACACACTGGACGCTGGTCTCTGGTTTGACATTGACAGTTGAATCAATGCTCACGCCAATCCGCCAGGCACACCCGCCAGTGCGATAGTCGGGTTTTGTATGAGTCGTCTGACAGACAAACGCTCAATTCATACGCCCGTTTGATTTGGGTACGCCACCTTCATCCAATTCCGAGCAATTGTCAATCGCTCCAAAGGCTAGGAAAAACGCGACTTTCCAGTCATTTCAGAACCCGGCCCACAGGCTGGCCACCCGTCAATATTCAAATATTCACAGGATCAATAATAGAAAAGATGTGGGAAAGGGCTGTACAGAAAGGAATACACGTCTAGGCTAGCGGCAACCTCCAGATTTACCGGCCTGCCTGGCCATCTCCAGCCCGATGATGATGTCGGGCTTTTTATTGCCTGCTTTTTTGTGGGAGCGAGCTTGCTCGCGAAAACCTGGAGAGCGCCGCGTATAACCTGATTACCCGCGTTATCGTTGGCGATTTTCGCGAGCAAGCTCGCTCCTACAAGGTGTGTGGGTCAGGCCAGGGCCTTGAGCAGCGTATCAATATCTTTCAGGACGCTTGCGTCGCCCTTTTCGCCCCAATACAGGGCAATCATTTGTTTGTCGGCCTCGACCTTGTAGACGTTCGCCGGCAGCGTTGCAAAATGCGGCAACAACTTCTCATCCACACAGGGTTCACGCCACTGATTGACCCATAGCCCCGGCTCCAGCTGCCAGTAGCTCCAGGTTGCGGGCGCGTTGCCGCGTCGTGGCCGGCAATACTGCGCGCACGGGCTCGGCGGCTCCTGTTTGAGCCAGTGCGGCCACTGCTGGGGCGCCAACTGCATGGCCAACCCAATGCGACGTGCCTCCATGCGCAGGGCCATGCGCCCACTCTGCTGGCGCGAAGGGCGCAGCCATACCAGGGGGCTTAAAACCACCGCAAGGATTGACACCACTATCCAGACCGTCATATGTGTACTCCCGAATTTCTAGATGAGCGGATTTGACCTGCGGCAACCCCCATCCGCTTGAAAGCAGCCATACTGAACTTATTGCAGTCCCCCTGGAGGAACGCCTCATGCCCTACGAACATATTCTGGTCGCTGTCGACCTGACCGAAGAGTGCGATCCAGTGATCAAGCGCGCACAGGAATCCGCGATTGCCAATGGCGCCAAACTGTCGCTGGTGCACATCGTCGAGCCCATGGCCATGGCCTTTGGTGGTGACGTGCCGATGGACCTTTCCCAGCTGCAGCAGCAACAATTCGACCAGGCCAAGGAGCGCCTTGACCGCTTGATCCTCAAGTATCCCAAAGTCAGCAAGGAAAATTCCCACCTTACCTACGGCCAACCGCGCCAGGAAATCCACCACTTGGCCAAAGAACAGGGGTGTGACCTGATCGTAGTGGGTAGTCACGGGCGACACGGTCTGGCACTGCTGCTGGGCTCGACCGCCAATGACGTATTGCACGGCGCGCCGTGCGATGTACTGGCCGTCAAACTGGTAAAGAGTTCGTAAGACCGATGAAGGTCTAATGTGGGAGCTGGCTTGCCTGCGATAGCGCTGTATCAGCCACCCGATGCATCAACTGACAGACTGCTATCGCAGGCAAGCCAGCTCCCACAGTTGAATCGCATTTCATATTAAAAAGCCCGGCGCTCATAGAAGAGTGCCGGGCTTTTTTATTGCGGTGCGATTACTCAGGCATCCAGCTCGGCCCAACGCTCAACCAACGCTTCCAGCTCCTGGTTCAACGTCTCCAGGGAAGCGATGACCTTGGCGGTTTCTGCAGCAGGGCGCAGGTAGAAACCGGCGTCAGCCATTTCCGCTTCGATCGCAGCGATCTGTTGTTCCTTGGCGTCGATATCACCCGGCAAAGCTTCCAACTCCCGCTGGAGCTTGTAGCTGAGTTTCTTCTTGGCCGCTGGTGCAGCTTCCTGAGCCGGTGCAGCAGCCTCCACGGTGGCAACCACCGCCGTATTCAGGTCCGCCTTGCCCGACTTGCTCTCGGTCACGCCCAGCAAGCGCGGCGAACCGCCCTGGCGCAGCCAGTCCTGGTAACCGCCCACGTATTCACGCACCTTGCCTTCACCTTCGAAGACCAGGGTGCTGGTGACCACGTTGTCGAGGAATTCCCGGTCGTGGCTGACCATCAGCACGGTGCCGTTGAAGGTCAGCAAAACCTCTTCCAGCAGTTCCAGGGTTTCCACGTCGAGGTCGTTGGTCGGTTCGTCGAGTACCAGCAGGTTGGCCGGCTTGCTGAACAGCTTGGCCAGCAGCAGGCGCGCGCGCTCACCACCAGACAGAGCCTTGACCGGCGTGCGCGCACGTTGCGGGCTGAACAGGAAGTCGCCCAGGTAGCTGAGTACGTGGCGGCTCTGGCCGTCGATGTCGATAAAGTCGCGACCTTCGGCGACGTTGTCGATCACGGTCTTTTCCAGGTCCAACTGGTGGCGCAACTGGTCAAAGTAGGCCACGTCGATGCGAGTGCCCTCTTCTACCTTGCCGCTGGTCGGTTGCAGACCGCTGAGCATCAGCTTGAGCAAGGTGGTCTTGCCGGTACCGTTGGCGCCCAGCAGGCCGATACGATCGCCACGCTGCAGGACCATGGAGAAGTCCTTGATCAGGAACGGGCCGTCCGGGTGATGGAAGCTGACGTTCTCCAGCACCATCACTTGCTTGCCCGACTTGTCGGCAGTATCGAGCTGGATATTGGCCTTGCCGGTACGCTCGCGGCGCTCACTGCGCTCGACGCGCAAGGCTTTCAAGGCACGCACGCGGCCTTCGTTACGGGTGCGACGGGCCTTGATGCCCTGGCGGATCCAGACTTCTTCCTGGGCCAGCTTCTTGTCGAACAGTGCGTTGGCGGTTTCTTCGGCCGCCAGGGCGGCTTCCTTGTGCACCAGGAAGCTGGCGTAGTCGCCGTTCCAGTCGATCAGGCCGCCACGGTCCAGCTCGAGGATGCGCGTGGCCAGGCTCTGCAGGAATGCACGGTCGTGCGTGATAAACAGCACGGCGCCCTGGAAGTCCTTGATGGCCTCTTCAAGCCAGGCGATGGCGCCGATGTCCAGGTGGTTGGTCGGTTCGTCGAGCAGCAGCAGGTCCGGCTCGGACACCAGGGCCTGGGCCAGCAGCACGCGACGACGCCAGCCACCGGACAATTCGGCGAGGGTCTTGTCGGCCGGCAGTTGCAGGCGGCTCAGGGTGCTGTCCACCAGTTGCTGCAAGCGCCAGCCGTCACGGGCTTCGAGGTCTTGCTGGACGTGCATCAGTTTGTCCAGGTCTTCTTCGGTGACGCAGTTCTGTGCCAGGTGATGGTATTGCGCGAGCAACTCGCCAACGCCGTCCAGGCCTTCGGCTACCACGTCGAACACTGTCCGTCCGTCGGCCACCGGCAATTCTTGCGGCAATTCGCCGATCTTGAGGCCCGGGGCACGCCAGACAGAGCCGTCATCGGGCTTCTGGTCGCCTTTTACCAGCTTCATCATGCTGGACTTGCCGGTGCCGTTGCGGCCGATGATGCACACCCGCTCACCACGGGCGATCTGCCAGGACACCTTGTCCAACAACGGCATGGCGCCGAAAGCAAGGGACACATCGCTGAATTTGAGCAGGGTCATACGCTTCTCCAAAAACTGGGCGCGCATTCTACCTGAGTTGAGGGTGAGATGCGGTCGGGTTTTTCTGTATAGACACGTTCTGTAGGACATTTCCGGCGAACTTGAACGAACCAGCCGGCAAAGCTTTCGCGGGTCGCTGGCAAAAGGCTAAGCTAGGGGCAATCAGTGTCGGCGGTGCCGGTGCTAGTCGTGATTTCTCTGCACGGACGTCTCATGCGCAGTCGCCTTTTCAACTTTTTATCTTGTCTGCTTCTTTCCGCCACTGCCGTTCAATCCGCCCAGGCGGTGGATCTCACCACTCAACGCCAGTATTACGATCAAGCCAAACGCGCCCTGGCCAAGGGCGACACCGGCCCTTACATGCAATACAGCCAGGCCCTGGCCGACTACCCGCTCACGCCCTACCTGGCCTATGACGAGTTGACGGCGCGCCTGAAAACCGCGAGCAACGAGGAAATCGAACAATTCCTCGCCAAACACGGCGACCTGCCACAGGCCAACTGGATGAAACTGCGTTGGCTGCGCTGGCTGGCCGAACGCGGCGATTGGCAGACCTTTGAAAAGTACTACGACACCAAGCTCAATTTCGTCGAGCTGGACTGCCTGCATGGCCAATACCAGCTCAGCCACAACCTGAAGGCCGAAGGCTACAAGACCGCCGAAAAACTGTGGATGACCGGCAAATCCCAGCCCGCCGCCTGTGATGCCACGTTTGGCCAATGGGCCGCCGCCGGCCAACTCACCGAGCAGAAGATCTGGGACCGCGCCAAGCTCGCCGCCGAAGCGCGTAACTACGTGCTGGCCAACAGCCTGGTGAAAACCTTGCCCACCCTCGGCGCCCAAGGCCGCCTGATGGTGGATGTAGCGCAAAAGCCCGACATGCTCAGCGACCCATCACGCTTCCAGCCGGCCACCGAGGCTATGTCTGATGCCGTGGGCCTGGGCCTGCGTCGCCTGGCGCGCCAGGATCCGGACAAAGCCATGTCGCTGCTCGATGGCTACGCCAGCAGCATGCACTTCTCCCGTGACGAAAAAGTGTCGATTGCCCGCGAGATCGGCTTGACCCTGGCCAAGCGCTTCGACCCGCGCGCGCTGGAGGTCATGACCAAGTACGACCCCGAGTTGCGCGACAATACGGTTTCCGAGTGGCGCCTGCGCCTGCTGTTGCGTTTGGCGCGCTGGGAAGACGCCTACCAGTTGACCCGCAAACTCCCACAAGACCTGGCCACCACCAACCGTTGGCGCTACTGGCAAGCGCGCAGCCTGGAGCTGGCCGAGCCGAAAAACCCGCAGGCCATGGTGTTGTATAAAAACGTGGCAAAGGAACGGGACTTCTATGGTTTCCTTGCTGCTGACCGCTCCAAATCGCCTTACCAGTTGAACAACAAACCGCTGGTGATGAGCCAGGCCCTGGTCAACAAGGTCCGCAACACCCCAGGCGTGCGCCGTGCCCTGGAATTCTACGCCCGCGGCCAGATCGTGGATGGCCGGCGCGAGTGGTACCACGTCAGCCGTCATTTCAACCGCGACGAGATGGTCGCCCAGGCCAAATTGGCCTACGACATGAAGTGGTACTTCCCGGCGATCCGCACCATCAGCCAGGCGCAGTACTGGGACGACCTCGACATCCGCTTCCCGATGGCCCACCGCGACACCTTGGTGCGTGAAGCCAAGGTACGCGGCCTGCACTCCAGCTGGATCTTTGCCATCACCCGCCAGGAAAGCGCGTTCATGGACGATGCCCGCTCCGGCGTCGGCGCCAGCGGCCTGATGCAACTGATGCCCGGCACCGCCAAAGAAACCGCACGCAAGTTCAGCATCCCCCTGGCCTCCCCGGCCCAGGTGCTGGACCCGGATAAAAACATCCAGCTCGGTGCTGCCTACCTGAGCCAGGTGCACAGCCAGTTCAACGGCAACCGCGTGCTCGCCTCGGCCGCCTACAACGCCGGCCCCGGCCGCGTGCGCCAATGGCTGCGCGGCGCAGACCACCTGAGTTTCGACGTGTGGGTGGAAAGCATCCCTTTCGACGAAACCCGCCAGTATGTGCAGAACGTGCTGTCTTATTCGGTGATCTACGGGCAGAAGCTCAACTCACCGCAGCCGTTGGTGGATTGGCATGAGCGTTACTTTGACGACCAGTAATAGTTTGTAGGAGCGAGCTTGCTCGCGAAGAACGTCAACGATAACGCGTGCTTACTGAATGAACGCGGCGCCTATGAGTTTTTCGCTAGCAAGCTCGCTCCTACAGAGGTTCCATTGCCCGCATCGATAGATGCGGGCATTTTTTATGGGCGCTGACTCACCTGTTCATCCCCATCACTGAATTGCAACGCCGCCAACCGCGCATACAACGGGTTGTTCGCAATCAACTGCTGGTGCGTGCCCACCGCCACCAGCTTGCCCTGGTCCATCACCGCAATGCGGTCGGCATTCTTCACCGTGGCCAAACGGTGAGCGATCACCAGCGTGGTGCGCCCCTGCATCAGCTGCGGCAGCGCTTGCTGGATAAGGTGTTCACTCTGGGCGTCGAGGGCGCTGGTGGCTTCGTCCAGCAGCAGGATCGGCGCGTCGACCAGCAAGGCGCGAGCGATAGCCAGGCGTTGGCGCTGGCCACCGGAGAGGCCCTGGCCACTTTCACCTAAATGGGTCTGGTAGCCGTCGGGCATTTTCAGGATGAAGTCGTGGGCGTGGGCGATTCGGGCGGCGGCTTCTACCTGGGCGGTGGTGGCAGAGGGGTTGCCGTAGCGGATGTTGTCCTCGACGCTGCCGAAAAACAACGCCGGGCTCTGGGACACCAGGGCGAAATGGCGCCGCAGGTCTAACGGATCAAGCTCGGTCAGCGGCTGGCCTTCGAGCAGGATGCGGCCTTGCTGGGGGTCGTAGAAGCGCAGCAGCAGATCAAAAATCGTCGATTTGCCCGCACCGGACGGCCCTACCAACGCCAGGGTTTCGCCCGGGTTGATGGTCAGGTTCAAGCCGTCGATGGCGTAGCTGTCCGGTCGCGATGGATAAGAAAAGCGTAGGTCTTGCAGTTCCATGCGGCCACTGACCCGTTCCGGCAAACGTACGCCGCCTGTGGCCGGCGCCTGGATCTCGTTGCCTGACTGCAACAGCTCACCGATACGCTCGGCTGCCCCGGCGGCACGCTGCAACTCGCCAAGCACTTCGCTCAGGGTGCCGACGGCGCTGCCGACAATCAGGCTGTAGAACACGAACGCCGCCAGCTCACCGCCTGAAATGCGCCCACTGATCACGTCCATGCCGCCCACCCACAGCATCACGCCCACCGCGCCGAGCACCAGCATGATCACCAGGGTGATCAGCCAGGAGCGCTGCAAGATGCGTTTACGTGCCGTGACAAAGGCGTCTTCGACGGTAACGGCAAAGCGCTGTTCGTCCTGCACCTGATGGTTATAGGCCTGCACGGTCTTGATCTGGCCCAGCGTCTCGGCGACATAGCTGCCGACGTCCGCGATACGGTCCTGGCTCAAACGCGACAGGCTGCGCACCCGGCGCCCGAAGATCAGAATCGGCGCCAGCACCAGCGGCAACGCCACCACCACGATGCTGGTGAGCTTGGGGTTAGTGATAAACAGCAACACGATGCCGCCGATCACCATCAGGGCATTGCGCAGAAACAGCGACAGTGATGAGCCGATCACCGATTGCAGCAAGGTGGTGTCGGTGGTCAGCCGCGACTGGATTTCCGAGCTGCGGTTGTTCTCGTAGAAGCCGGGGTGCAGGTAGATCAGATGGTTGAACACCTGCCGGCGAATATCGGCCACCACCCGCTCGCCAATCCACGACACCAGGTAAAACCGCGTGAAGGTGCCCACGGCCAGGCCTAGCACCAGCAGCATGAACAGGCCGATTGACTGGTTGAGCAGGTGCGGCGACTGGGTCATGAAACCTTGGTCCACCAACAGGCGTATGCCCTGCCCCATGGACAAGGTGATGCCAGCGGTGACGATCAGCGCCAGCAGTGCGCCAAGCGCCTGCCAACGGTAGGGCGCAATAAAGCGGCTGGCCAGGCGAATCGCACGGCGTTGACGGATTGAGAACATGGAAGGATCACCAATGGAGAGTCTATACATCAACATTGGGGGAACTTGCACAAATAACAATGAGTCAGGTTAATTATGCCCACCGATGCAGGCCGCTAGAGGCTATCGGTCTAAGACTCATCTGGAAATATGTACCGGTTTCTGGTGGACTGGGTGTTCGAACCGACGAGCGTGTAAGGAGTTGTAACAGCGCGTTCATGTGGGGCAATTAAAGTAGGTACACAACCTGATGAGGAGACAGGCCATGACCTTGCAAAATAGCAGCGACGCCAAGATTGAAGTGATCCGCCAGCCGCAGCAGCTGCCTTGCTCGTATATCGATGCCAAGGGCCGGGAAGTGCAGATTACCGAAGAAATGATCCAGCAAGCCTGCAGCGAGCTGGAACAGCGACTGGTCAAGCCTGCCCAGCAAGGCTGAAGCGCCCACGCTCTTTCAGACCCGGCCCAGGTGGCCGGGTTTTTTATGCCCCCTGTAGGAGCGAGCTTGCTCGCGAAAAACGCAAGGGCATCGCGTTTTTCCAGGTTTCCCGCGTTATCGTTGGCGATTTTCGCGAGCAAGCTCGCTCCTACAGTTACAGGTGTTCGGCGCCGAGAGCAGTGACGATCTGTGACAGCACCCCCGACTCACCCTTGATGCGCACCTTCAAGCCGTCGATCTCGCGACGTTCCGGGTAGTGCTTGCGCAGCAGGTCGAAGGCCTGGCGCTGCTCCTGCACGGTGCCTACCAGGCTGCGACGCAAATCCGCGTCATCACGGCGCGGGTCGTACACACTGCGGCACAAGGTCGCCAGCGCCCAGGCCGGGTCAGTCGTCGCGTTCAGGTGCACTTCGGCCAGCCAGGGTGCCGGCAGCAAATCACTTAAGTGAATACTCGGCTCCTGGCCCAGGTGCGTGCAGAACGCCTGGTATATCTGCGCCGTGCCACGCTGCTTGCCATCGAGGCTGTAGCCGGCGATATGGGGCGTGGCCAGCACGCACAGGTCGGCCAGGTCGACGTCCACCTCGGGCTCGCCTTCCCACACGTCCAGCACCGCTTGCAGGTCTTCGCGCGCCAGCAACACCTCGCGCAGGGCGGCGTTATCTACCACCGCGCCACGGCTGGCGTTGATCAGCCAGGTGCCAGGCTTGAGTTGCTCCAGGCGCTGGCGATCAAACAGGTGCCAGGTCGAACCATTGCCGGACTTGATCAGCGGCGTATGCAAACTGATCACGTCACACTGCTCGATAATCTGCTGCAAGCTGACGTAGTCACCGTCTTCGGTGATCTGGCGCGGCGGGTCGCACACCCGCACGTTCCAACCCAGACCCTTAAGCACCTTGACCAACCGCCCGCCGACTTCGCCGGCACCGACGATGCCGTAGGTGCGCTGCTTGAGGTCAGCGCCTTCGATTTCAGCCAAGGTCTGCAAGCTGCCAAGCACATAGTCCACCACCCCCCGCGCATTGCAGCCGGGCGCGCTGGACCACTGGATACCCGCTTGCTTGAAGTAGTCGAGGTCCAGGTGGTCGGTGCCGATGGTGCAAGTGCCGACAAAGCGCACCTGGCTGCCCTCGAGCAAGGCACGGTTGACGTTGGTCACCGAGCGCACCAGCAGCACGTCGGCCTGCTCGACCGTGGCACGGTCGATGGAACGACCAGGCACGCGGCGAATCTGGCCAAACCCTTCGAAGAATGCATCGAGCAGCGGGATATTTTCGTCGGCAACAATCAGCATGGCAGGCTCCTTTGGCGGATTGGCAGTGTACAGGCATGGGATCTATGTTCCAGCGTAGATCGAGTGTGGGAGCGGGCTTGCTCGCGAATGCGGGGTATCAGTCAGTACACCTCTGACTGGCCCACCGCATTCGCGAGCAAGCCCGCTCCCACAAGAGATATGGGGCGCCTGCGAGGTTGCATTACAAATCAGCAACACAGCTTTTTTCCTGACCGCTGCGTCAACGCGTAGAATCCGCCGTCCTTGCGACTGCCTTTTGATTGGACACCTGTACGTGAACACTGCCACCGCTACCCTCTCCCGCCCCGCCCGCATCAGCCGGGAAGTGCGTGGCCTGCTGACGCTGGCCTTGCCGATCATGATTGGCCAACTGGCAACCACCGCGATGAGTTTTGTCGATGCGGTGATGGCTGGGCGCGTGAGCCCGCAGGACCTGGCGGCGGTGGGCCTGGGTAATTCGATCTGGATCCCGGTGTATCTGCTGATGACCGGCACCTTGCTGGCCACCACACCGAAAGTGGCCGAGCGTTATGGGGCGGGCAAACTGGCCGAGATCGGGCCGTTGGTACGCCAATCGTTGTGGTTGGCCGTGGTGGTCGGCCTCTGCGGTGCGCTGCTGTTGCTGTGTGCCGAGCCGATCCTGCATGCGATGAAGGTCGAACCCGACCTGATCGAGCCGTCCATGGGTTACCTGCATGGCATCGCCGCGGGTATGCCGGCGATTGCGCTGTATTACGTGCTGCGCTGCTTCAGTGATGGCCTGGGCCGTACGCGGCCGAGCATGGTCATGGGCCTCTGTGGCCTGGCGCTGAATATTCCGCTGAACTACATCTTCATTTATGGCCACTTCGGCGTGCCGGCCATGGGCGGCGTGGGCTGCGGCTGGGCCACTGCCATTGCGATGTGGGTGATGATGCTCGGCCTGGCCGGCTGGACGCGCTGGGGCCCGGTGTACCAGAGCAGCGAACTGTTCAAGCGCTTCGACTGGCCGCAATGGACGGTGATCAAGCGCATCCTGGGCATCGGCCTGCCGATTGGCGTGGCGATCTTCGCCGAGTCGAGCATTTTCGCAGTGATTGCCCTGTTGCTCGGCAGCCTGGGCGCTACCGTGGTTTCCGGCCATCAGATCGCGTTGAATGTCAGTTCTTTGGTATTCATGATCCCCTACTCCCTGAGCATGGCCGTGACCGTGCGCGTCGGTCAGGCCCTGGGGCGTGGCGAACCGCGTGAAGCGCGCTTTGCGGCCGGGGTCGGCATGGGCACTGCATTGGCCTATGCGTGCCTGTCGTGCAGCTTGATGCTGCTGTTTCGCGAGCAGATTGCAGCGATCTACACCCCCGACCCGGTGGTGATCCACCTGGCATCGATGCTGATCGTGTTCTCGGCGCTGTTCCAGTTCTCTGACTCGATCCAGGTCACCGCCGCCGGCGCATTGCGCGGCTACCAGGACACCCGGGTGACCATGGTGCTGACCTTGTTCGCCTATTGGGGTGTGGGCTTGCCAGTGGGTTATGCCTTGGGCCTGACCGACTGGCTCGGTGAGCCCAGCGGCCCGAGCGGTTTATGGCAAGGGCTGATCGTGGGCTTGAGCTGTGCGGCGGGGATGTTGCTGGTGCGCCTGGCGCGCAGTGCACGCCGACGCATTCGCGCAGGCAACGCGCTCACGCGCGCCCTGTAGGAGCGAGCTTGCTCGCGAAAAACGTTAACGATAACGCAGCGTTTCTGATTTAACGCGGCGCTCTCAGGTTTTTCGCGAGCAAGCTCGCTCCTACAGGTCAATCAGGTTTCTTGCGGATCCAGTACAGGTAGGTGCCAGCATCTTCCTGTTGATCCACCAGTTCGTGGTCTAGAAACACACAGAACTTGGGGATGTCACGGCGGGTCGACGGGTCGGTCGCGATCACCTTGAGCAGGCCACCCGCCGGCAGGTCGCGGATGTGCTGGTGCAGCATCATCACGGGTTCCGGGCAGTTGAGGCCGGTGGCGTCGAGGGTGCCATCAACCGGTAAATCAACACTCATACTTCACTCCTGAAACTGGCACCGCTCAACAATGTGGGAGCGGGTTTGCCCGCGATGACGGGGGCACATTCAACATAAATTTCGACTGTTATACCGCTTTCGCAGGCAAGCCAGCTCCCACATTTAATATCAGCGGCCTTTAGATTTCTTTACGTCTACCAGGCGGCGCAGGTGACAGGTCACTTCTTCGCGGTCGTGGTAGAGCTGCTTGCAGCCGATCTCCACACGAATGCCACGCGCCTTGAAGCCCTCTTCGATGCGCTCCAGCAGGCGCTTCACCTCGGCGTAACGCTGTTTCATCGGCAACTTCAGGTTCACCACCGCCTCGCGGCAATGCCCTTCGCCAATCCAGGTTTCCAAGAGTGCCGCGTTGCGCGCGGGTTTCTCGACAATATCGCAGACCATCCAGTCCACCGGCTGCTTGGGCACGAAGGTGAAGCCGTCGGCCATGAGGTGTTGCACCAGGCCTGTGTCCATCAGGCTTTCGGCCATGGGGCCGTTGTCGATGGCGGTCACCAGCATGCCACGGTTGACCAGTTGCCAGGTCCAACCGCCCGGCGCTGCGCCGAGGTCGACGCCGGTCATGTCGCCGTGCAGGCGTTCGTCCCACTGGTCACGGGGGATAAAATGGTGCCAGGCCTCTTCCAGCTTGAGGGTGGAGCGGCTGGGTGCGTCACGCGGGAACTTGAGGCGCGGGATGCCCATGGGCCACATCGCCGAGTTGTTCGACTCGGCCAGGCCCATGAACACTTCGCGGCCGCTCTTGAAGGTCAGCAGCAGGCGCGGCTTGCTCGGGTCGTCCACCAGCTTACCGGCGTTAAGCAGGGCTTTGCGCAGGTGCACTTCGAATTTCTTGCAGAAGTTCGACAGTTCCTTGCCATCATTGGTGTCGACCATTTCCAGCCACAGGCTGCCGCACGTCGGGAAGTCGCGCAGGTGGGCAAGGATCACGCTGATACGGTCGGTTTCCGGCAGGTCGATAAACACCCCGCGCGCCCACTGCCTGGGGAAGATCAGCTCGGCAAAGCGCTGGCTGTGCATCAGGCGCTGGGCACCGTCTTCTTCGGTGCAGACAAATTCGGCGCAGGCGCTGCCGGTCTTGGCCTTGGCGTAGCCGGAAACGTTCAGGCGCGCGGCGTGCTCCGCGATCTCGGAACAGACTTCGCCTTCAAAACCCGGGCGGCAGTGCATAAAAAGGGTGTTCATTGAATCTCCTGGTGAATCAACCGGCGTTGCGCTATCGCAATACCTGTCATGAAAACGCGCGCATGATAGCCGAGTTCGGAACCTTGGACTCAGCGATAGAGTCCAGTTATTAGCCTGCTAATGAAAACAGCGCTAACGTGAAAGCTCTGTTCGTCCCGTCAGGTCCGTAGCCGTGCGGACCATAAGGAGTCATGTAATGTCATCCCTTGATAGCCTGAGAACCCTTAAGACACTGCAAATAGACAGCAAAACCTACCACTACTTCAGCCTGCCCGAAGCCGCCAAGAGCCTGGGTGACCTGGACAAGCTGCCGATGTCCCTCAAGGTGCTGCTGGAAAACCTGCTGCGCTGGGAAGACGCAAAGACCGTCACCGGCACCGACCTCAAGGCCATCGCCGCCTGGCTCAAAGAACGCCAGTCGGACCGCGAGATCCAGTACCGCCCCGCTCGCGTGCTGATGCAAGACTTTACCGGGGTACCCGCGGTGGTCGACCTGGCCGCCATGCGCGCTGCCGTGGCCAAGGCCGGGGGCGACCCGCAGCGGATCAACCCGCTGTCACCGGTGGACCTGGTGATCGATCACTCGGTGATGGTCGACAAGTTCGGCAGCACCAGCGCCTTTGAGCAGAACGTCGATATCGAGATGCAGCGCAACGGCGAACGCTACGCCTTCCTGCGCTGGGGCCAGAGCGCCTTCGACAACTTCAGCGTGGTACCGCCGGGTACCGGCATCTGCCACCAGGTCAACCTCGAATACCTGGGCCGCACCGTGTGGACCAAAGAGGAAGACGGCCGCACCTACGCCTTCCCCGATACCCTGGTAGGCACCGACTCCCACACCACCATGATCAACGGCCTCGGCGTATTGGGCTGGGGCGTGGGCGGGATCGAAGCCGAGGCGGCGATGCTCGGCCAGCCGGTGTCGATGCTGATCCCGGAAGTGATCGGCTTCAAGCTCACCGGCAAGCTCAAGGAAGGCATCACCGCCACCGACCTGGTGCTGACCGTGACGCAAATGCTGCGCAAGAAAGGCGTGGTGGGCAAGTTCGTCGAGTTCTACGGCGACGGGCTGGCCGATTTGCCCCTGGCCGACCGCGCGACCATCGCCAACATGGCCCCGGAATATGGCGCGACCTGTGGCTTTTTCCCGGTGGATGAGGTGACCCTGGACTACCTGCGCCTGTCCGGCCGCCCGGCTGAGACGGTCAAGCTGGTGGAAGCCTATACCAAGTCCCAGGGCCTGTGGCGCAACGCCGGCCAGGAGCCGGTCTTCACCGATACCCTGGCCCTGGACATGGGCACTGTCGAGGCCAGCCTTGCCGGGCCCAAACGCCCACAGGACCGCGTCGCCCTGCCGAATGTAGGCCAAGCGTTCAGCGATTTTCTCGACCTGCAATTCAAGCCCACCAGCAAAGAAGAAGGACGCCTGGAAAGCGAAGGCGGAGGCGGCGTTGCCGTGGGCAATGCCGACCTGGTCGGCGAGGCGGATTATGAATACGAAGGCAACACCTATCGCCTGAAAAACGGCGCGGTGGTGATCGCCGCGATTACCTCCTGCACCAACACCTCCAACCCCAGCGTGATGATGGCGGCCGGGCTGGTGGCGAAAAAAGCCGTGGAAAAAGGCCTGACCCGCAAGCCCTGGGTGAAAAGCTCCCTGGCGCCGGGCTCCAAAGTGGTCACCGACTACTACAAGGCTGCGGGCCTCACCCAGTACCTGGACAAGCTTGGCTTCGACCTGGTGGGCTACGGCTGCACCACCTGTATCGGCAACTCCGGGCCCCTGCCCGAGCCGATCGAAAAAGCCATCCAGAAGGCCGACCTCACCGTGGCCTCAGTGCTGTCCGGTAACCGTAACTTCGAAGGCCGCGTGCACCCACTGGTGAAAACCAATTGGCTGGCCTCGCCGCCCCTGGTCGTCGCCTACGCGTTGGCCGGCACCGTGCGCATCGACATCAGCAGCGAGCCGCTGGGCAGTGATCAGCAGGGTAATCCGGTGTACCTCAAGGACATCTGGCCCAGCAGCCAGGAAATCGCCGAGGCGGTGGCCCAAGTCAGCACCAGCATGTTCCACAAGGAATATGCCGAAGTGTTTGCCGGCGACGAGCAATGGCAAGCCATTGAAGTACCGCAGGCAGCCACCTACGTGTGGCAGCAGGACTCCACCTACATCCAGCATCCGCCGTTCTTCGACGATATTGCCGGCCCGCTGCCGGTGATCGAGGACGTCAAGGACGCCAACGTCCTGGCCCTGCTGGGCGATTCGGTAACCACCGACCACATCTCCCCTGCAGGCAATATCAAGGCCGACAGCCCGGCCGGGCGCTACCTGCGCGAACAGGGCGTAGAGCCGCGTGACTTCAACTCCTACGGCTCACGCCGGGGCAACCATGAAGTGATGATGCGCGGTACCTTCGCCAATATCCGTATCCGCAATGAAATGCTTGGCGGCGAGGAAGGCGGCAACACGCTGTATATCCCCACCGGCGAGAAAATGGCGATCTACGATGCCGCCATGAAGTACCAAGCCTCGGGCACACCGCTGGTGGTGATCGCCGGCCAGGAATACGGCACCGGCTCCAGCCGCGACTGGGCGGCCAAGGGCACTAACCTGCTGGGCGTCAAGGCGGTGATCGCCGAGAGCTTCGAGCGTATCCACCGCTCCAACCTGGTAGGCATGGGCGTGTTGCCGTTGCAGTTCAAGCTGGATCAGAACCGCAAGACACTCAAGCTCACCGGCAAGGAGAAGATCGACATCCTCGGGCTGACCGATGCCGAGATCGAGCCGCGGATGAACCTGACATTGGTGATCACTCGGGAGGATGGCAGCAGCGAGAAGGTTGAGGTGCTGTGCCGGATTGATACCTTGAATGAAGTGGAGTACTTCAAGGCCGGCGGGATTCTGCACTATGTGCTGCGCCAGTTGATCGCCTCCTGACCAACGCCGCAAAACTAATGTGGGAGCGGGCTTGCTCGCGAAGGCGGTGAGTCAGTCAAGAATGTATCGACTGACACTCCGTATTCGCGAGCAAGCCCGCTCCCACAGTTTTGACCGTATTTCAGATCAGCCGAATAGCCACTTCCACAGCAGTACCAAGACGACTACCGCCAGCACCGGCCGCGCAATGCGGTAGGCCTTGGGATGCTTGCGCTTCCACTGCTTGACCTGGCCGCTGAACTTGTCGCTGAAGGTCTTGCTCCAGGCGTACGCCTGGTTGATGCCGCCCACGCGCTCGTCATCGAGGTTCTGCGGTGCAGTTGCGCGGCCCAGTTGCTTGCTGACCCAGCGGTTGATGCGGGTCATCACGCGGTTGCTCAATGGCCGTTCGATGTCGCAGAACAGGATCACACGGGTCTGTTCGGTTTCGTTTTTCACCCAGTGCACGTAGGTTTCGTCGAACATCACGTCGTCACCGTCGCGCCAGGCGTAGACCTGGCCGTCGACGAAGATACGGCAGTCGTCGGAGTTCGGCGTGGACAGCCCCAGGTGATAACGCAGGGAACCGGCAAACGGATCGCGGTGCGGGTTGAGGTGACTGCCACCCGGCAACAGCGCAAACATCGCGCCCTTGACGTTAGGGATGCTGCTCACCAACGCCACGGTCTTGGGGCACAGCGCCTCGGCCGATGGCAACGGTTTGTCGTACCACTTGAGGTAGAAACGCTTCCAGCCCTTCTTGAAGAACGAACCGAAACCGGCGTCGTTGTTCTTTTCGGCGGCGCGGATGTAGCCCTCGTCGAACAGGTGCATGGCCTCTTCGCGGATCACTTCCCAGTTGTCCTTGAGCACATCCAGTTCCGGGAACTTGCTGCGGTCCAGGTAGGGCTTGGACGGCACCGCGGAAAACAGGTACATCAGGGCGTTATACGGGGCGAACAGCGCCGAATGGTTGACGAACTGACGCAACATCGGCAAACGGGCCTTGCCACGCAGGTGCACATACAGCGTGCTGCCGATGAACAGCAGCAACACCGACAGTTTGGCGGCCAAAGAAAAGGTCATGCAGCAACTCCTGGAAATAAGCGCCTGGCCAGCAAACTTCCGTCAATGGGAAACCAGACGTAACAGCCGGCCATGATAAACACTTGAGCCATTATGCAGAAGGCCCAGGAAACCAGACTGACCTGTATCAACACCTGTAGGAGCGAGCTTGCTCGTGAAGAACGTCAACGATAACGAGGGCTTACTGACACAACGTGGCGCTCTCAGGTTTTTCGCGAGCAAGCTCGCTCCTACAGTATTCAGGCCTGGTTTTCCTGCTCGGTAAACACATCGCTGAACAACATGCTCGACAGGTAGCGCTCACCGGAGTCCGGCAAGATCACCACGATAGTCTTGCCCTGCATTTCCGGCTTCTCGGCCAGGCGCACGGCCACGGCCATGGCGGCGCCACAGGAGATTCCGCACAAGATGCCTTCTTCCAGCATCAAGCGCCGGGCCATGGCCTTGGACTCCTCGTCGGTCGCCAGCTCCACGCGGTCGACTATCGACAGGTCGAGGTTTTTCGGCACGAAACCGGCGCCGATGCCTTGGATCTTGTGCGGGCTGGGCTTGATCTCTTCACCCGCCAAGGCCTGGGTGATCACCGGGGAAACCATGGGTTCCACGGCCACCGACAGAATCGGCTTTCCCGCCGTGTTCTTGATATAGCGTGATACCCCGGTGATCGTACCGCCGGTCCCCACGCCTGCCACCAGCACGTCCACGGCGCCATCGGTGTCGTTCCAGATTTCCGGGCCGGTGGTTTTCTCGTGGATCGCAGGGTTTGCCGGGTTGTCGAACTGGGCCGGCATAAAGTAGGTGGCCGGGTCGCTGGCGACGATCTCGGCGGCCTTGTCGATGGCGCCCTTCATGCCCTTGGCCGGCTCGGTCAGTACCAGTTCGGCGCCCAGAGCCTTGAGCACTTTACGGCGCTCAAGGCTCATGGACGACGGCATGGTCAGCAGCAACTTGTAGCCACGGGCAGCGGCGACAAAGGCCAGGCCGATGCCGGTGTTGCCCGAAGTCGGCTCGACAATGGTCATGCCCGGCTTGAGCTTGCCGCTGCTTTCCGCGTCCCAGACCATGCTGGCGCCAATGCGACACTTGACCGAATAACTCGGGTTGCGCCCTTCGATCTTGGCCAGGATCGTCACGCCACGCGGTGCGATGCGGTTGATCTGAACCAGAGGCGTATTGCCGATGGAGTGCGCGTTGTCTGCGAAGATGCGGCTCATGGCGATTCCTGTTGTCGAGACGTTGGGAAAGGCCCCAAGGGTATGCCTCGTGCTCCCAAGCGTCCAGAAGGAGGAACGTTGCGACGATCAGAACAGTCAATCCCCTACAAGCTAGGAGAACTGCCCTATGAAACGTCGCTACAGTTGGCCGTTAGGGACAATCGCCGCTCTGGTGCTGGTCCTGATTGCCGCGCACATTGCGCTGCCCTACCTGGTGCGCAACTACCTGAACGACAAACTCGCCAACATGGGCGATTACCGTGGCGAGATTGCCGATGTGGACCTGGCACTATGGCGCGGTGCGTACCGGATCAATGGCCTGCAAGTCGTCAAGGTGGACGGCAAGGTCCCGGTGCCGTTCGTCAAGGCGCCACTGATCGAGTTCGCGGTGAGCTGGCATTCGCTGTGGTACGACCATGCCGTCGTGGCCGAGGGGCATTTTGTGCGCCCGCAGATCAACTTCGTCGATGGCGGTGCCAACAAGCAGGCGTCCCAGACCGGTAAAGGCACCGACTGGCAGGAACAACTGCGCAAGCTGCTGCCGATTACCCTCAACGAAGTGCGCATCGAAGACGGCGAGATCGCCTTCCATAACTTCAGCTCCAAGCCCCAGGTGAATATCAACGCCACCGGGGTCAACGCCAGCTTCTATAACCTGACCAATGTGGTGGATGTCAAAGGCAAGCGTGACGCGCGCTTTGAAGGCAAGGCACTGCTGCAAGGCCAGGCGCCCTTGGAAGCCAACGCCACCTTTGACCCTCTGAGCGATTTCGAAGAGTTCGATTTCCGCTTCCGCGCCCGCGACCTGCAACTCAAGCGCATGAACAACTTCGCCTCCGCCTATGGCAAGTTCGACTTCAAGGCCGGCACGGGCGATGTGGTGGTCGAAGCCCAGGCTGAAAATGGCCGGCTCACCGGCTATATCAAGCCGCTGCTGCGCGATGTAGAGGTGTTCGACTGGCAACAAGACGTTGAAAACCAGGACAAGAATATCTTCCGTTCGATCTGGGAAGCCGTGGTGGGCGCCAGCGAAACCGTGCTGAAAAACCAGCGTAAAAACCAGTTCGCCACCCGTGTAGAGCTGAGCGGTAGCGTGCATCAGCAAAATGTCAGTGCGTTTTCTGCGGTGATCGCAATCCTGCGCAATGGGTTTATCCAGGCCTTTAATGCCAGGTATGAACAACCCAAACCCAGCGCTGATTAACGGTCCTTCTGTAGGAGCGAGCTTGCTCGCGAAAAACGTCAACGATAACGCGTGCATGTTGAAGGAACGTGGCGCCTGGGAGTTTTTCGCGAGCAAGCTCGCTCCTACAGACCCGCCATTCAGAGACTGAATGCCCCGTCTGCGTTCACAGTCGCCGGGGCTGCGGGGTATAGTCGGGCCATTGATGAATCCGAGGAATGACCAATGAAGTTCGAAGGCACCCAGGCCTATGTGGCTACCGATGACCTGAAACTGGCCGTCAACGCCGCCATCACCCTGGAGCGGCCGCTGCTGGTCAAGGGCGAACCGGGCACCGGCAAGACCATGCTTGCCGAGCAACTGGCCGAATCCTTCGGTGCCAGGTTGATCACCTGGCACATCAAGTCCACCACCAAGGCGCACCAGGGCCTGTACGAGTACGACGCGGTCAGCCGCCTGCGCGACTCGCAACTGGGCGTGGACAAGGTGCACGACGTGCGCAACTACCTGAAGAAGGGCAAGCTGTGGGAAGCCTTCGAGTCCGAAGAGCGGGTGATCCTGTTGATCGATGAAATCGACAAGGCCGACATCGAGTTCCCCAACGACCTGCTGCAAGAACTCGACAAGATGGAGTTCTACGTCTACGAAATCGACGAGACCATCAAAGCCAAGAAGCGCCCGATCATCATCATTACCTCCAACAACGAAAAAGAGCTGCCGGACGCGTTCCTGCGCCGCTGCTTCTTCCACTACATCGCCTTCCCCGACCGCACCACCCTGCAAAAGATCGTGGATGTGCACTACCCGGACATCAAGAAAGACCTGGTCAGTGAAGCGCTGGATGTGTTCTTCGATGTGCGCAAGGTGCCGGGCCTGAAGAAAAAACCGTCCACCTCCGAGCTGGTCGACTGGCTCAAGCTGTTGATGGCCGACAATATTGGCGAAGCAGTGCTGCGCGAGCGCGACCCGACCAAGGCCATCCCTCCCCTGGCTGGCGCCCTGGTGAAGAACGAGCAAGACGTGCAGTTGCTGGAGCGTCTGGCGTTCATGAGCCGTCGCGGTAATCGCTGATGCTGCTTAACCTGTTCAACGAAATGCGTGCCGCCAAGGTGCCGGTATCGGTACGCGAGCTGCTCGACCTGATCAACGCGCTCAAACAGCGCGTGACCTTCGCCGACATGGACGAGTTCTACTACTTGGCCCGGGCGATCCTGGTCAAGGACGAGCGGCACTTCGACAAGTTCGACCGGGCCTTCGGCGCCTATTTCAACGGCCTGGAAAAGCTCGACGACCACCTGCAGGCGCTGATCCCCGAAGAATGGCTACGCAAGGAATTCGAACGTTCCTTGAGCGATGAGGAACGCGCGCAGATCCAGTCCCTGGGTGGTCTCGACAAGCTGATCGAGGAGTTCAAGAAACGCCTGGAAGAACAGAAAGAACGCCACGCTGGTGGCAACAAGTGGATCGGCACCGGCGGCACCAGCCCCTTTGGTTCTGGCGGCTACAACCCTGAAGGCATTCGCGTCGGTGACGCCGGCAAGCGTCAGGGCAAGGCGGTGAAAGTCTGGGACCAGCGCGAGTACAAGAACCTCGACGACCAGGTGGAGCTGGGCACGCGCAACATCAAGATCGCCCTGCGCCGCCTGCGCAAGTTTGCCCGCCAGGGCGCGGCCGAAGAGCTGGACATCGACGGCACCATTGACCACACCGCCCGCGATGCCGGCTTGCTGAATATCCAGATGCGCCCCGAGCGGCGTAACACCATCAAGCTGTTGCTGCTGTTCGATATCGGCGGCTCGATGGATGCCCACGTGAAGATCTGCGAAGAGCTGTTTTCCGCGTGCAAGACCGAGTTCAAGCACCTGGAGTATTTTTACTTCCACAACTTCGTGTACGAATCGGTGTGGAAGAACAACCAGCGCCGTACTTCCGAACGCACCTCCACCCAGGACCTGCTGCACAAATACGGCGCCGACTACAAAGTGATTTTTATCGGCGATGCGGCCATGGCGCCCTATGAAATCACCCAGGCCGGCGGCAGCGTCGAGCATTGGAATGAGGAGCCAGGGTATGTGTGGATGCAGCGCTTCATGGCCAAGTACAAGAAGCTGATCTGGATTAACCCCTATCCAAAAGATACCTGGGGCTATACGGCGTCGACGGGGATTGTGCGAGAGTTGGTGGAGGATCAGATGTATCCGCTGACGCTGCGCGGGCTTGAAGAGGGCATGCGTTTTCTATCCAAGTGAACCCTGGCCTGTAGCCGATGCTATCGGCTACAGGCACGGCACTCAGCAGTGCTCGTTGTCGATCCAGGAAAACCTGAGAAAGAGCGCAGCGAACTGTTTGATCAGTTCAGAATCCTGGCGGTCTACTTTCCCGTCGTTGTTCACATCCTGATTGATCGAAACACTGGCCCCTTGACCATTCCCGTCGCTGTACACCGCCGCCGAATAGACGATGGTTTCATCTCGAGGGTCCCCCTCGCCCTGATGGAAGTGCAGCCGTACCGTATCGGGAATCCCGTTGTCATCGAAGTCGCTGGCAAACACCCTCAGGTATTTGTCAAAGGGCTCGTCGAGACTGAACCACTTGAAGGCCAGAAACAGCTGGGAAAACTGCAGTGCCATTTCCCGGTCGACATTGTCGACAATGCCGTCTCGATTAAGGTCATCCGCAATAATCCAGTCAAATTGACCATCGTCGGTAATATCAAAAGCCGTTGCCCGATGGATAAGCGCGGGGGCTTGGGCGGTGTCATAAAACTCCAGATAGACCACATCGGGAATATCGTTATCGAGTACATCTTGGGCATATATCTTCAAATAGCGCATAACAAAGCCTGATAGTGAATAAGCCAATCAAGGCTTGCATAGCCACGCGCCGGGGCGAAGACGGCAAACTTGTGCAATGTCGTAGGACTTGTCTTTAAACCCGCTTACTCTGAAAACCTGCGTAAATACTCTACATGCTGGCGATGTGCCGTTTCCTGCACCATCGGTGACAACCGCACCTTCTCCCCCGGCAAACACTGCGCCAGCCGCGCCAGTGACAAAGGCGTCAACGCGCCCAGGCGCGGATAACCGCCGATCGTCTGCCGGTCATTGAGCAGCACAATCGGTTGACCATCCGGTGGCACCTGGATCGCGCCCAACGGAATGCCTTCAGAGATCAACGACGGCCCTTGATAGTGCAGCGGCGTACCGAGCAAGCGCATGCCCATGCGGTCGGCGCGGCTGTCCAGCACCCATTCGGTGTTGAAGGCATCGAACAGACTCTGCCCGCTGAACTGGCCAATCTGCGCGCCGACGATCACGTCCAGTGCAGCACCTGATTGCACATCCGGGTTTGCCAGCACCTTCATCGCACCACCTGTCCCGGAATAAGCCAACCGCCCGCCTTCAGCCAAGGCCTTGCCGAAGCCGTCCACCCCGCCTAATTCTTCACGCACCACGGTGGCACAACTGCCAAGTACCGCCTGCGCATCAAAGCCACCGGGCGCGGCCAGATAAGCGCGTGCCCCATTGCACGGCTGGGTGAAGCGCAGTCGCTGGCCCTTTTGCAGGATAAAACTGCGACCGGGGCTTATCGCCCGCTCATCGACATAGGCGCCCAGGTCCGCACCGGCCAAGGCCAGCAGGCAATAATCCTCAGCCTGTACGGTAAAGCCCCCCAGGGTAATTTCCACAACCGGCGCATCCAGGGCATTGCCCAAAAGCCAGTTGGCCCAGGACATCGACACCCAATCCAGCGCGCCGCCCTGGGTCACGCCCAGGTGGCGTACGCCAAAACGACCGGCGTCCTGCAACAGGCACAGTGGCGTGCTGGCCTCGATGATCAAACGGCTCATGCTTACGCCTCCAACGGCGTGTCATCGCCACCCAAGTTGATGAATTCGGCGTGGCTGACCGAGGCGAAGCGCACCGTGTCGCCGGGCTGCATCAGGCTGTAGCCGTCGCGCTCACGGTCGAACAGTTTGGCCGGGGTGCGGCCGATCAGGTTCCAGCCGCCTGGGGACACCACCGGGTAAGCGGCGGTCTGCCGCTCGGCGATACCGACACTGCCAGCGGCCACACGTTTGCGCGGCGTGTTGAGGCGTGGGGTGGCGAGCACTTCGTCCACCAGCCCCATAAAGGCAAACCCAGGGGCAAAGCCCAGGGCGAACACCTGGTACTCGTGGGCGCTGTGGCGGCGGACCACCTCCTCCACGGCCAGCCCGCTACGCTGGGACAACAAGTTCAGTTCCGGGCCGACACTCAGGTCGTACCACACTGGCAACACATGGCACTGGCCGCTGCCCTGAGCCTGGGGTTGCAGGTCGGTAAGGGCCTGGTCAATCAGCGCCCGGGCCTGGGCCGGGGTTAGCGCAGTGAGATCGTAATGCACCATCAATGTGGTGTAGGACGGCACCAGGTCCACCAATGCCAAGCCGAAGCCATTGCGCAGGCGCTCGGTAGCCGCGAGCATCCACGGCATGTTGGCTTCGGCGATCACGTCAAACAGGCGCACCATCAGGCAGTCGATCGCCACCACTTCGATGCGTGGCTTCATGCTGTTTTCAACGCTTCTCGGATACGCTGCACGGCAGCCACCGAGCTGGCGTTGTCGCCATGCACACACAGGGTATTGGCCTGGAGTACCAATGAGCTGCCGTCGCTGGCAATCAGCGATTCGCCACGGGAAAGGGTCAGGGCCTGCTGCACGATGGTGTCGGCGTCGTGGTGCACCGCGCCCGGCAATTGGCGGGACACCAGATGGCCCTGGCTGTCGTAGGCGCGATCGGCAAAGGCTTCAAACCACAGGGTCACACCATATTCATCACCCAAGGCCTGGGCCGCGCGGTTATCACGGGTGGCCAGCAGCATCAGCGGCAGGTCGCCATAGGCGGCCACGGCCTGGATCACCGCACGCAACTGCGCGGGGTTGGCCATCATGTCGTTGTACATCGCGCCGTGGGGTTTCACATAGCTGACGCGCCCGCCCTGGGCGCGGCAGATGCCGTCCAGCGCGCCGATCTGGTAATGCAACAGGTCCTGGATTTCCTGCGGCGTGTAGTTCATGGAGCGCCGGCCGAAGCCTTGCAGGTCCTGGTAGGCCGGGTGAGCGCCCACTTGCACGCCGTGCTTGAACGCCAGGCTGACGGTCTTGCGCATGATGCTCGGGTCGCCGGCATGGAAGCCGCAGGCCACGTTGGCGCAATCAATGAACGGCATGACTTCGGCGTCCAGACCCATGGTCCAGTTGCCAAAGCTTTCGCC
Organism: Pseudomonas fluorescens; assembly: GCF_001902145.1. GTDB lineage: Bacteria > Pseudomonadota > Gammaproteobacteria > Pseudomonadales > Pseudomonadaceae > Aquipseudomonas > Aquipseudomonas fluorescens_BV. The sequence continues at coordinate 115,084 of NZ_MRST01000021.1, read as the reverse complement.
GATGTCGCAGTTCAGTAGCAGGCGGCTCACGGTGGTCGCTCCTGTAGGTTTTGTTTTTTGTAGTGTGGGATGTATTACACAGAACTCGCAACTTGTCCTGGCACCCCGACGACGCTTATCGTGGAACGGCTCGATTTTTGGCGCTTGCCCGGTGCGACGTCCAACTAATAAAAACCGATCCATGCATAAGAAAAAGTTGATCCCATGAATTTGAAGTTCCTCGAAACCTTCGTCTGGGTGGCCAGGCTCAAGAGCTTCCGGCTCACGGCCGAGAAGCTGTTCACCACCCAGGCCTCGATCTCCAGCCGCATCGCCGTGCTCGAAAGCGAGCTAGGGGTGAAGCTTTTCCTGCGTGACTCTCGAGGCGTGAGCCTGACCCCGGACGGTTTGAAAGTGCTCGACTATGCCGAGCAAATGATGGTGACCATGCAGGGTTTGAAGCAGTCTCTGGAAACCACCAGCAGCAAGGTCGGGCGCATTCGGATCGGCGCGATGGACACGGTGATCCATACCTGGCTCAGCCCGCTGGTCGCTGAACTGATGAAGCTGTTCCCGCTGGTGGAGATCGAGCTGATCGCCGATACCGCGCTGAACCTCAGCGATCAGCTACAAAAAGGCTTTCTCGACCTGATCCTGCAAACCGACCTGCTACGCCTGGAAACCGTGCGCAGCCTGGAGTTGGCCAGCCACCCCATGGCCTGGATCGTGGCCAGCCAGTCGATCTACAACCGCGACTACGCCTCCCTTGCCGAACTGGCCCAGGAGCGCATCATCACCTACTCGAAAAACTCTCACCCGCATCAGGACGTATTGAGTTTGATGCAGGCCAATGGCGTGGCGGCACCGCGCATGAACTGCGTGAATTCGGTGTCGGCGATTACCCGGTTGCTGCGCGATGGCTTCGGCATCGGCGCACTGCCGCCGGTGCTGGTGAGCGAAGAGCTGGAGCGAGGGGAATTGGTGATGCTGCCCATGGCCCAGCGCCTGCCGAACTTGCAGGTGGTGGTGTCGTGGCGCGTGGGGGTGGAGTTGGTGGAGGAGATTGTGGGGTTGTGCCAGAAAGTCGTCGCCCGCTATGCCGAGCAAGTCGGTGCAGAACGCATGCAACTGAATAAACCCGATTGAAACTGTAGGAGCTGGCTTGCCCTAAGGCTTTTGTAGGAGCGAGCTTGCTCGCGAGAAACCCACAGACGCCGCGTTTACTCAGGAAGCACGCGTTATCGTTGACGTTTTTCGCGAGCAAGCTCGCTCCTACAGGCCCTTGAGGTCCCGCTCTTCGATGGGCCGGCTCTGACGCAGGCGTCGGCCGCCCAGCACAACCCAATCGATCAAGCGATACAGGCATTCGATACCGAATGACAACAGCATCGCCCCGCCCAAGCCCCAGCCCATAGCCTCGGGTGTCAGCAAGATCTGGTAGTTGTAGCCATTCCAGGTTTCCAGACGGATATCCGGGTCGGCGGCCACCGCCACTTGCAGCGCCCGGATGTACCACGGGCCTTGCATGGCCTGGTATTGCTTGTCCAACTCGACCTGGCGATCGAGCATGGCGCCCAGGCTGCTGGCGTCGCTCTGGAATACCGGGTCATCGCTGGCGCGGTAATGCGCCACCAAGGCTTGCATATCACCGTTGAAAAACTGCTGCGCCGTGGACTCGAAACCGCGCAAGCCCGTCTGGGCCTCGATCAGGTGGGCCTCGACGCGCTTGGCGTAGTCATTGATGAACCCCGGCACCTGCACGCCGACCAACAAGCCAACGGCAAACAGTACCAACCGCAGATAGCTAAGCAACATGCTCGATTCCTTACTCGGTAACGCCCTGGCTGACACATTCACCGCGTCGCCACAGGCTCCATTGGCCCGGTTCGTAGCGGGTCCAGTTTTCGTTGTCGGTCAACGGCTCGGTGGCGATCACCGTTACCACATCATTGGGGGTGGTTTCGGCCTGAAAGTCGACGATCACGTCGACATCTTTCAAGCGCGCCGGGCCAAAAGGCGCCCGCCGGGTGATCTGTGCCAGCTTGGTCGAGCAATAGCAGAACAGCCAGTCGCCGTCACTGAGCAGGCAGTTGAACACGCCCTTGCTGCGGTATTCGGCGCAGGCGGCGATCAGGTCGGGCAGCACCTGTTCGATGTCCACCGGCTCGGGGAAGGCTTCGCGCACACGATTGAGCAGGTCGCAAAACGCCGCCTCGCTGTCGGTATCGCCCACCGGCCGGTAGAAGGTGGCGCGGGGATTGAAGTCCGCCAGTTGGCCGTTGTGGGCAAAACACCAGTTGCGGCCCCACAGCTCGCGCACGAACGGATGGGTATTGGCCAGGCTGACCTTGCCCACGTTGGCCTGACGGATATGGCCGATCACCACTTCGCTCTTGATAGGGTAACGCTGCACCAGCAAGGCGACTTCCGACTCGCTACTGGCAGCCGGGTCCTGGAACAGGCGCAGGCCGCGGCCTTCATAGAAGGCAATGCCCCAGCCATCGCGGTGCGGGCCGGTACGCCCACCGCGCTGCATCAACCCGGTAAAGCTGAATACGATATCGGTGGGGACGTTGGCACTCATGCCCAATAATTCACACATGCCAGGGCTCTCGCTGCAGGGCGGACAACGTTAAAGGCGCGGTTCGACCCGCATACCGCCCGCAGGCGCAGGACGACGGAACGGCTCATCGTCCTGCGGCTCGTCGGCCAAGGCCGCATCGGCAGCGGCCTTGCGCTCACGGCGGGCGTTGGCGGCGCGCTCGATGGGCCAGCGGATCAGCACAAACACGATGTACAGGGCAAACACGATCATCGTGTACATGAACAGGTCGGAAATGGCGCGCCAGGCGTTGTTGCCGACCTTGAGCACCAGGTCCAGGGCGGTAATGGCCACGGCCGGCGCAAACTGGGTCTTGACCGGGTCGACAATGGTCGGGCTGAGCAGCAACACCGCCATCAGCAATTGCAGGGGCTCGCGCAGCCAGCGCCAGATCCAGCGGGTCATGCGCCACCACACCAACAGGCAGCCCAAAGCGGCGAAGGCGTAAAGGCCCCAAGCGGTCAGATAGTCGTTCTCGGTCATGGTGTCCATGGCAAGGTTGGCAAACAGGCGGCTATGATAACGGCTTTTGCGTGTCGCGGCTGCAATGCCTGCCACCGTCTGCCAGATAGGGAATTATCCATGCCTATTTCCACCGCACCGATTGCCCGCAAGGCCCCAGGCCCAGACCCGTACGCCTGGCTGCAAGAACGCGACAACCCTGAGGTGCTCGACTACCTCAAGGCCGAAAACGCTTGGCAGGAAGCCCAACTCGCCGACCAGCAGGCGTTGCGCGAGACCCTGTTCGACGAGATCAAGGGCCGCATTCTGGAAACCGACCTGTCCCTGCCCTCCCCTTGGGGCCCGTATCTGTATTACACCCGCACCACCGCCGGCGACGAATACGCCCGCCACTACCGCTGCCGCCGCCCGGCCGATGACAGCAACCAGGTGGACACCAGCAGCGAAGAGCTGTTGCTGGACCCGAACGTGCTGGCCAATGGCGGCTTTTTCTCCCTGGGCGCGTTCAGCATCAGCCCCGATCACCAACGCCTGGCCTACAGCCTCGATACCAGCGGCGAAGAGATCTACACCCTGTTCGTGAAGGAATTGGCGACCGACAAGGTCAGCGAACTGGCGTTCGACAACTGCGACGGCAGCATGACCTGGGCCAATGACAGCCTGACGTTGTTTTTCGGCGAACTGGACGACACCCATCGCCCGCACAAACTGTACCGGTATCGCCTGGACGGCACCGCCGCGCAGGAAGTGTTCCACGAGCCCGACGGCCGTTTCTTCCTGCATTGCTACCGGTCCAGCTCCGAGCGCCAGCTGTTGCTGGCCCTGGGCAGCAAGACCACCAGCGAAGTCTGGGCGCTGGACGCCGATCAACCGCACCTGGCCTTCACCTGCCTGGCGCCACGGGTCGAAGACCACGAGTACGATGTCGACCACGGCAAGCGTAACGGCGAATGGACCTGGTTTATCCGCAGCAACCGCGACGGCATCAACCATGCGCTGTACGTTGCCGCCGACACCGGCACGCCGCCCACCGAAGCGGACTGGCAGAACCTGATCCCCCACAGCGACGAGGTCATGCTTGACGGCGTGAGCCTGAACGCCAACGCCATGACCTTGAGCCTGCGCATCGGTGGCCTGCCGGTCATCGAAGTGCACCCTGAGGATGTGCCGGCCTATCGGGTGCAATTGCCTGACGCCGCCTACAGCCTCTACGTGCAGAACAGCCTGGAGTTTCCCAGCGACAAGATCCGCCTGCGCTATGAAGCCTTGAATCGCCCGGCCCAAGTGCGCCAGCTCGAGCTGGCGACAGGCGCGCAGGTCGTACTCAAGGAAACTCCGGTGCTGGGCGTCTTCAACGCCGACGATTACGTCAGCCAACGCCTGTGGGCCACGTCCGCCGACGGCACCCAGGTACCCATCAGCCTGGTGGTCAAGCGTGACCAGCTCGGCAAGCCGACGCCGCTGTACCTGTATGGCTACGGTGCCTACGGCTCAAGCCTGGACCCGTGGTTCTCCCATGCGCGCCTGAGCTTGCTCGACCGTGGGGTGGCGTTTGCCATCGCCCATGTGCGCGGCGGCGGTGAGCTGGGGGAAGCCTGGTATCGCAACGGCAAGCAGGAACACAAGCAGAACACCTTCAGCGACTTTATCGCCTGCGCCGAACACTTGATCGCCGAGGGCCTGACCACCGCCCAGCAACTGGCGATCAGCGGCGGCAGTGCCGGTGGCCTGTTGATCGGCGCCGTACTCAACCAGCGTCCGGAATTGTTCCAGGCGGCGATTGCCGAAGTGCCGTTCGTCGATGTGCTCAATACCATGCTCGACCCGGAACTGCCGCTGACCATCACCGAGTACGACGAATGGGGCAACCCCGAGGACCCCGAGGTGTATGCGCGCATCAAGGCTTACGCGCCGTACGAGAACGTCAGCGCACAGGCTTACCCGGCCACGCTGGTGATCGCCGGCTATAACGACAGCCGCGTGCAGTACTGGGAAGCCGCCAAGTGGGTGGCCAAGCTGCGGGATACCAAGACGGACGATAACCTGCTGCTGCTCAAGACCGAGCTGGGTGCCGGCCATGGCGGCATGAGCGGGCGCTATCAGGGGCTACGTGACGTCGCCCTCGAATACGCCTTTGTGTTCAAGGCCCTCGGTCTGGTCTAACCGCCCGGCGCTTTTGGCTTGCTGTCGTTTTGCAGCAGGCCAGGGACGGTCTGGTCCTTGGGCGGCGCCGGCAGCACGATGGGCACCAGCGGTGGCGAGCCATTATGGGTCTTGGGCGCAACGGGCGGAGTGACTTGCGGGTATAACGTGGGCGTTGGCGTGCCCGGCGCGCCTGGGGTTGGCGCGGGCGCGACCGGTACGGTTTGTAACTCCTGAGCCTGCGCGGTACCCAATGCGAGCGCGCTCAACACAATGACCGTTAGAATGCTGCACTTCATCGATGGCTCCATGGCCTGACCGGAATGTCGTAAGGCTACTCCCAACCGCGCAAGAATGCCCTTCCCAATGAGATTTCCATGAAACGTTTCGTTCTGCTGGACACCACTCCGATCCCCGACAACGGCGGTGCCTTGTGCCTGTTCGAATACGGCGAGGACTTCGTCATCAAGATCCAGGGCGGTGACGGTGGCCAGTTGATGAACACGCGCATGCACGGCTCCGAAGATGCCCTGGCCGAGATTCCCTGCCGCAAGGTGGCCGGTCGCCCGGGTTCACGGGTGCTGATCGGCGGCCTGGGCATGGGCTTTACCTTGGCCGCGGCGCTCAAGCAGTTGGGCAAAAACGCCGAAGTGGTGGTGGCCGAACTGGTGCCCGGCGTCGTGGAATGGAACCGTGGGCCGCTGGGGGAGAAATCCGGACGCCCGCTGCTGGACCCGCGCACCGTAATCCGCCAGGAAGACGTGGCCAAGGTACTGCAGGCCGAGCCCCAAGGCTTTGACGCGATCATGCTCGACGTCGACAACGGCCCCGAGGGGCTCACGCAAAAAGCCAACAGTTGGCTGTACTCGGCCAGTGGCCTGGCCGCGTGCGCCAAGGCCCTGCGGCCCAAGGGCGTGCTGGCGGTGTGGTCGGCCAGTGCCGACAAGCTGTTCAGTGACAAATTGCGCAAGGCCGGCTTCAAGGCCGAGGAGGTGCAGGTGTTTGCCCACGGCAACAAGGGCACGCGGCATACCATCTGGATTGCAGAGAAGCTCAAGGGCTAATTGCGCTGTAATTAGCTAGAATCAACCTGTCCGTGACCACCCAATAGCCAGGAGCCATGATGAGCTCGACCAACCCGCCCTCCCACACCGCCAAGCTGGACCGCATCCTCGCCGATGCCCAGCGCGACCGCGAAATGGGCTACCGCGATAAAGCCTTGAAGATGTACCCCCACGTGTGCGGCCGCTGCGCCCGTGAGTTTTCCGGCAAGCGCTTGAGTGAACTGACCGTCCACCACCGTAACCACAACCATGATGACAACCCCCAGGACGGTTCCAACTGGGAGTTGCTGTGCCTGTACTGCCACGATAACGAACACTCGCGCTACACCGACCAGCAATACTTCGGTGAAGGCTCCACCAGCAGCCCGAGCATTGCCAAGGCCACGCACAACCCGTTTGCGGCGTTGGCCGGGCTGATGAAGAAAGACGACTGAAGCTCTGCGCTGACTGCCCTGGCCCCTTCGCGAGCAAGCCCGCTCCCACATTTGGAATGCGTTTGAATGTGGGAGCGGGCTTGCTCGCGAAGGCGGCTGCTGCAACAACACACAACTTGTTCCCGACCGCATTCCCACATTCCCCGTATAATCGCCGTTTTTCTCAAGGCACCCTTCCCCGTGGGCAATAAACGCTACAGCTGCATCGGTCTGTATAACCCCAAATCCCCCGAAAACGTCGGCTCGGTGATGCGTGCCGCCGGCTGCTACGGCGTGGCCTCGGTGTTCTACACCGGCGTGCGTTACGAGCGCGCCCGGGATTTCATCACCGACACCAAGAAGGTGCACCACGATATCCCGCTGATCGGCATCGACGACCTGAAAAAGATCCTGCCCCTGGGCTGCATCCCGGTGGCCGTGGAATTGGTCGAAGGCGCCCGCCCGTTGCCTGAATACACCCACCCCGACCGCGCGCTGTATATCTTCGGCCCCGAAGACGGCTCCCTGGACAAAGAGATCCGCGACTGGTGCGAGGACGTGGTGTACATCCCCACTACCGGCTGCATGAACCTTGCGGCTACGGTCAACGTGGTGCTCTACGACCGCCTGGCCAAGGGCAATAACACCCGTTCAGGCCCCAAGTACTGATATTGCGGGAACATCCGGCACGTGCGCGCAGTCAGCTAGTAACACTTGCCCTTGTTGGAGACTGATCATGAGCGACAGCAAAACCTTGCGACCTGTCATCGAAGCCACACCGTTGAAGCCGCAACCCAACCAGAACGTGCACGGCTGGGAGCGCATCGGCTCGGTGGCCGGTGGCGTGATGATGGTGGGTAAAGGCCTGCGCCGCGGCGGGATTTTCGGGCTGATCCAGGTGGCGATTGGTGGCGTGGCACTGGCCCGTGGCTTTACCGGGCACAGTTCGCTCAAGGACAAACTGGAACAGGGCCGCCAGGAAATGAACAGCGTGCGCACCAAGATCGAACGGGCTGGTGAAGAGTTGAAGAACCTGAAGACCAAGGCCGAAGTGGCGGCTGAAAAGGTTGTGAAACCTAAAGCCTGACCTAAGACTTGGACATGCTGGAGATTCAAATGCGGGAGGGGGCTTGCCCCCGATAGCAGAGTGTCAGCAGCCTACTTTTTGCTGACCCACCGCCATCGGGGCCAAGCCCCCTCCCACATTTTGAATTGCACAGGGGTTGGGATCAGCGCAGCAGTTTGCTATCCAGTACCACCGACGACTCACCGATCACACTCTCGGCCAACTGCACGAACTCTTTGGTGTTGATGCTGTTCACCCGCATCACCGCCTGCGCCAGATCGTCCAGGGAGCGTTTGTTGTGGGTCTTCACGCGGATCTCACGGTCCAGTTCCTGCAATACCACCACCGAACGCGCCAGCGTCGCGCCGTTGACGTGCTCGCCTTTGAGGGTGGTGACGTCTTTGCCTTCCTTGGTCAGCCGTGCCTGGATCGCCGCATAGCGCTCATCGGTGATGCCACCGGCACGTCGCATAAGCTCAATCGCGTAGTACTCACCCAAGCCCTCGCTGATCCAGTCACTGCTGTCGTGGTCATTGAAGCGCCCGATGGCCTGCACCACTTCGCGCAGCACCGGGCTGCTGCCATTTTCGCTGACCAGTGGCGTACGGCTGTTGAGGTAGATCGAATCGCGCAACGAATAAGCACCCCGCCGCATCGGGTCACTGGCGCCGACGATCAACAGTTTGCCGGGATGGCGCGGGAACGCGGCTTCCACCTGGGGCCAGACAAACGTCAGCAACGTCAGCACGTCCATGCGGCGCATGCCCTGCCCCTTTGGCGAGGCCACGGTGACGTCGGTTTCACCCAGGCGCAGGCGGCGGCTGCCGAGGTTGCCGGCCAGCATCCAGCCGGTGGGGCGGTCGAACAGCCGGGACACGTTGTCGATGCGAAATTTGTTTGGGCCAATGCGCGGCCAGGCGGTTTCGACGCTCTTCCAACCGGTCGGCAGTTCGAACATCAGGCGTGAGACCAGCTCGATACCGTCTTGCTGGTCGAGACGGGCGGCCGGCACCAGGTCTTCGCCACGCAGTAACGCCCAGCCGGGCGTGATCCGCGTGTCGTAAATACCGGGCTTGCGCGCATGCGCCAGGCGCACCCGGTAGGTCAGGCTGGCCTTGTCAGGGCTGGGTTGCCACAGGCCACGGTTGCCCGTGACCTGCCACTGGCCATCGGCCTTGAAGTCGCTGTAGTCACCGTCGCGACCCAGGTCAAAGTTCAGGCTGCGCACCACCGCGCCTTGGGATAGGCTGACGCGCACTTCGGCCTGCTGGCTTTGGGGCAACAGCTTGATGTGGTAATCCAGGTCGACTTTCTTCGCGCACCAGCCCGGCCCGCTCAGCGCCAGCACGACCAGGCTCGCTGCCCACTTGGCGGCCACCTTCATACACACTCCTCGTTCAGCCTGCGCGGAAAATCAGGTAATCCTCCCAGTCGTCCTCGGGCACGCTGCCTTCGCTGAGCATGCGCCCGGACTGGGAAATGCGTTCGTGATGCACCGCGTCACGGTCGCCGCAGACCAGGTGATGCCACAGCGGCAAGTCCTTGCGCTCGCTGACCAGGCGGTAACCGCAGGTTGGCGGCAACCATTTGAACTGATCGGCCTGGCCCGGCGTGAGCTGGATGCAATCGGGTACCGAGGCACGGCGATTCGGGTAGTCGGTGCACTGGCAGGTTTTGAGGTCGAGCAGTTTGCAGGCGATACGCGTGTAATAGACGCTGTTGTCGTCCTCATCCTCCAGCTTTTGCAGGCAGCACAGGCCGCAGCCGTCGCACAGCGACTCCCATTCCTCCTGGTCGAGGTGCTCAAGGGTTTTGCGTATCCAGAAAGGTTCGACTTTGGCGGCCATGGCTCTGCATCAGTATCGGTATGTTGAAAGGCCGCCAGTCTAGTGCCCAAGCCCGTTGGGGCCAAGCGCTTACGACTGACGGTGTTGCAAGACTTGTCAGGCCTGGGTGGGCGCAGTAGTTTTGAATCCCGGTTTTTTTCATCAGGGTCTGTCCATGAGCAATAACCCCCGTGTTGCCGATTATCCGATCCACACCCAATTCACCGAGCGCTGGTCGCCCCGCGCCTTTACCGGCGAAAGCATCCCGCAAGAGACCTTGCTGAGTTTCTTCGAAGCGGCGCGCTGGGCGCCCTCGGCCTACAACTCGCAGCCATGGCGGTTTCTGTATGCGCGCCGTGACACGCCGGATTGGGAGCGTTTCCTGGGTCTGCTGAATGAATTCAACCGTGGTTGGGCGCAGCACGCGTCGGCCCTGATCATCATCGCGTCGAAAACCGACTTCATCGCCCCAGGTGCTACCGAAGAAACCCCGGCGCTGTGGCACACCTTCGACACCGGCTCGGCCTGGGGCCACCTGGCGCTGCAAGCCAGCCTCAGTGGCTGGCACACCCACGGCATGGCCGGTTTCGACCAGAAACTGACGCGCAAGGAGCTGAAGATTCCCCAGGGTTATGCGCTGCATGCGGCGGTGGCGGTAGGCAAGCTGGGTGACAAGTCGAGTTTGCCGGAGTACCTGCAAGGGCGCGAAATGCCGAGCCCGCGCAAGCCGTTGAGCGAGCTGGTGTCCGAGGGTGATTTCAGCCTCTAAGCCTTGCGCAATTATCGCCCTCTCACCCTCTGTAGGAGCGAGCTTGCTCGCGAAAAACTCACAGACGCCGCGTTTATCCAGAAACTACGCGTAATCGTTGAGGTTCTTCGCGAGCAAGCTCGCTCCTACATGAGGCCATCGGGCAAGCTCTTCAGTACCCGCGCTCGAAATCCACTTCCCCGCGCAGCGCTTGCTTGGCCTGATACGCCCGCAGGTTCTGCACAAACAACTCCACCATCATTGGCGGCGAGGTCGGCGCCGAGCTGTGCCCGGTCAACAGCAAACCCCACGCCGTCCAGAACGGGTGGCGTTGCGGCAAGGGCTCCTGGCGGCACACATCGATCACCGCGCCGGCCAGATGCCCTTCTTTGAGCGCCTCGACCAGGTCGGCGTCCACCACCGCCACGCCGCGCCCGACGTTGATAAACAAACCGGTGGGCTTGAATTGCTTGAACAGCGCCGCGTCGTACAGGTCATGGGTATCAGGCGTGTTGGGCAACAGGTTGATCACGTAATCCACCTCCCCAACCAGCCGGCCCAACTGGTCGAGCCCCGCCACTTCGATAAACGGTGCCTGTTCGCGAGCCTGGCTGGCGATGCCATATAGCTGCACGCCGAACGGCAACAGAAACTCGGCCACGCTCTGGCCGATGTCACCGGTGCCGACGATCAGCGCCTTGCGCCCCGCCAGGCTCTGGCCCATGCGGTTATCCCACTTGCGCTCCACCTGGCTGACCAAGCGCGCCAGCACTTCGCGCTCGTGGCCCAGCATGTAGGTGAGGACAAACTCGGCCATGACCTGGCCAAAAATGCCTACCGCGCGGGTAAGGCGATAGTCGCGGGGCAAGCCATCGGCCAGCAGTGGCGTGATGCCCGCCCAGGTCGATTGCAGCCATTGCGGATGATGGCCCTGGCGCAGCAGGGTCGCCAACAGATCGGGCTGGCCCAGCCACACCGGACAGTCGGCGGCCAGGCGCGAGAGTTCGGCCGAGTCGCCGCTGGTCAGCACTTCAAGGTCTGGGGCGGCGTCCTTAAGCAATTGGGCGTAGAGCGGATGATCCTGTTCAGCAATCAGAACACGCATGGTTCAAACCTTTCAAAAGCAGTGCAGACGGCCGCCCGCATCCTTACGGCCACCGTCCTCTAATACGATTCCATTGAAGCTGTGCCCTGATGTGGGCACTGATCGATCACATCGGGTCGTTACGGCGCAGCAGCTCTTCGGGCAAGTGCTCGATGTACTCGTCCTCGGCCGGCGGCATTTGCAGGTGGTAGCCCTGCTTGTCGAGGTTTTCCAGCACCACGGTGATGTCTTCGCGCGACAGCTTGCGCTCCGGCGTCAGCACCATGTCAAACGCGTGATGTGCCTTGCCGAACGCTTGCATCAACGGCTCGGGCACACGCTCCAGGGCATCGCTTTTGAGCACGTAGAGGTACATGCCGTCTTTTTTCTTGCTGCGGTAGATGGAGCAAATACGTTTCAAGGCTGTTCTCCGGCATTGGCCAGGCTGTCGAGCAACGCCTGGCCCATCAACTCACGGCGCCAGCCACGCAGCGAGTCTGGCAATTGGTAAGGCCCATCGGGGTAGCCACTTTTAACCAGGGCTTCGAGGGTTTTCTTGCGCAGCATCAGTTCCGGCGCCATGTCCAGGCGCTCGGCGAAGGTTTGGCCCAGGGCTCGCAGTTGCTTGATCAGCGCGGCGGCGTCCACCGGTAAAGGCTCAGCCACGGCAGGCGGCCATTGGTCCATGGGCACGCTCCCGGTGCGCTTGATCAGGTCCAGCAGGAACTGGCCGTCCTGGCGCACGGTGCGCGGGTGCATGTCTTCGATCTTGCCCAGGGCGGCGAGGTTATCCGGCTGGGATTTGGCCAGGGGCCACAACGAGTGTTCACGAATGATGCGGTTGCGCGGCAAGTCGCGGGCACGGGCCTGCTGCTCGCGCCAGGCGCACAGTTCACGCAGCACCGCGAGTTGGGCACGGGACAGTTTCCACGCCAGCTTGGCGTCGCGGTAGACCTCGTAGGGGTCGATCTCACGGCGCAGGTTGGCCACCAGTTCGGCGCCGTCTTCCAATACCCACGCGTATTTGTCGTCCGACAGTTGCGGGCGCAGGCGGGTGTAAACCTCGGCCAGGTGCACCGCGTCTTCGGCGGCGTAGCTGATCTGCGTCTCCGACAAGGGCCGCTGCAGCCAGTCGGAGCGGGTTTCACCCTTGGGCAATTCGATATCCAACACCGCTTGCACCAGGCGCGAGTAGCCCATGGAGAAACCAAGGTTGAGATAAGCCGCAGCCAACTGAGTGTCGAACAACGGCACCGGCAAGCTGCCGGTCAGGCGCAACAGCACTTCCAGGTCTTCGCTGCAGGCGTGCACCACCTTGATCACCGCAGGGTTTTCCAGCAAGGCGGCCAAGGGTTGCCAATTGTCGATGGTCAGGGGGTCGATCAGGTAAGCGCGCACGCCATCACCGATCTGGATCAGCCCGGCAATAGGGTAAAAGGTGTCGACCCGCATGAATTCGGTGTCGAGGGCGACGAATGGCAACTGCTGCCATTCGGCGCAATGCTGGCCGAGGCTATCGTTGTCGCAGATCCAGTGAATATCGATGGCCACACGGCTCTCCCTTGAAGAATGGCGCGCAGTATATATCGCGAAAGGGACTTGCGAGCATCCGCAGTGCACACACGATCATGAAAACTCCGACAGGGGATGAAGAATAGTCCGACGAATGGAAGTTATCCTCTCTTACGCAGAACGTAGACGCACCACAGCCTGGAGCCCGGCAGGAACTCCTGATAATTCAGAATCTTGAAGCCTGCCTGACGAAACTCGTCTTCCACCGGTGTTCCTACGCTCACCGCGACAATGACCGTGTCGCGGCTGACGCGGTGAAACTCGCGTAGCAACATTAATCGCACATCGCTGCTGGGCACATGACGAAACAATTCCAAGCAGAAAATGCAGTCCACCGCATTCGCCGATAGGCCAATGGAAAACGCCGAGCCCTGGAATGTCTTGACGCGCTTGAGCAGCGCCCCCGGATGATGGGTACAAGCGTGATCGAGCATGGCCTGGGAGTGGTCCGAGGCCAGGATCACCCGGTTGACGTGCTCAGCCAACACCGGCCAGAAACGCCCCGAACCACATGCCAGGTCAAGGATAAGCCCCGGCTCCCCGGCCACCTTCAATGCATGGCGCACCAGCCGTGCATCCCGCCACGCCGCCAGGCGCTGCAGCAGCCGGGGCGGGCGCGGGTCACCGCAGACCCTGGCGTGCTCACGGCCACAGCGCTCAGCGAATTCGATCTCAATGGAGGATGGGGGTTGTGGCGACATCGCGGACTCATGTGGATAGAACGGTAGTGAACGACCTTGACCCGCAGCTTAACCACCGCAACGTGAAAAAAAGGTCGAAAGCCTCACTACCGTGAGTCGGTCACGCCTGGTGCAGGTACCAACGCCAATCCTGCGCCCCCACCTCGCCCATGAACTGGCGGTATTCCTCGCGTTTAACCGCCAGATAGACGCCGAGGAATTCACTGCCGAACGCATCCCGTGCCCAATTTGACCCCTCAAGGGCGCGCAGGGTGGTCAGCCAATCGGTAGGCAGCAACTCCTTGGCCTGGGCGTAGCCGTTGCCTTCCACCGGGGCACCGGGGTCGCTCTGTTCGCGGATGCCGCGGTGGATGCCGGCAAGCATCGCAGCGGCCGCCAGGTAAGGATTAGCGTCAGCCCCGCAAATGCGATGCTCGATATGCCGGGAATGGGCCGGGCCGCCGGGCACACGCAGGCTGACGGTGCGGTTGTCCACGCCCCAGGTGGCGGCCAGGGGCGCGTAGCTGTTGGTCTGGAAGCGCCGATAAGAGTTGGCGTTAGGGCAGAACATCAGCAACGAATCAAGCAAGGTGTCGAGCATGCCGCCCACCGCCTGGCGCAACAGCGGCGTGCCATCAGCCGCCTCGCTGGCGAACAGGTTATGGCCCTGGGCATCGGCCAGGCTGACATGCATATGCATGCCGGTGCCGGCCAGGTCATCGAATGGCTTGGCCATGAAACACGCCGTCATCCCATGCTTGTGGGCCACGCCCTTGACCAGGCGTTTGTAGCGCACGGCTTCGTCCATCGCCCGCAATGCGTCGGTGCGGTGTTCGAGGGTGATTTCCACTTGGCCCGGTGCGTACTCGGAGATGGCCGTGCGCGCCGGAATCCCTTGCAGTTTGCAGGCGCTGTAGAGGTCGGCGAGAAACGGCTCGATCTGCTCCAGCTCGCGCAGGCCATACACCTGGGTCGAGCGCGGGCGATTGCCGTCCACATCCCGCGCCGGTTGTGGGCGGCCGTTGCTGTCGGGTTTCTGGTCGAGCAGGTAGAACTCCAGCTCCGCCGCCATCACCGGGTAATAACCGTCGGCCTTGAGCGCATCGATGACCTTAGCCAGCAAGTGCCGGGGGTCGGCGACGGTGGCGGGTAAGCCTTCGGTGGGGTGCATGCTGACTTGCACCGCAGCGGTAGGGATCAAGCGCCAGGGCATGCGCTGCAAGCTGCCGCTGATCGGGTAGGCGCGGCAGTCAATATCCCCCACCTCCCAGACCAGCCCGGAGTTTTCTACGTCATCGCCATTGATGGTCAAGCCGAGGATGGTGCTAGGCAGAGGCCGGCCACTTTCGTATACCGCCAGCAGTTCGTCGCGGTGCAGCAGCTTGCCGCGTGGTACGCCGTTGTTGTCGAGGATAAACAGCTCGAACAGCTCGATGTCCGGGTTCTGTTCAAGGAACGCCTGGGCTTCGTGCAGGCTGGCAAAAACACTCATGGGGGCTTCTCATACGTTTGGGTCAGGCAGATGCGCACAGGAGCGCGTCATCCATGGGGTAGCTCAACGTAGGAAAAAGATATCGGGTGGGCGTGCGTGTCGGCAGTGAAACAAGGCCCAGAAGGCCAGTTCGGAGGGTAGCGCCTCAATATCGGCCGGGCCGGGTACAGGCAATGTCGCGGGATGAGGGGAAGAACCGTCCATGCGCAAGTCACATTGAGGTAGATGCCAAGCACCTTAGCACGCGTTGATCGCGAGTTAGGTTCAGGTTCTATAACGTTTTGTTGCAATGCAACCAAACAATCGCCGCCCTCTTGCTACCTTGGCGCTCTGCTGGAAATAATGGCCCTCCCCCCCCCCGCGTGGCCTCCAAGGATTCGATTCCCATGAAAGTGCCTCTGACCCTCTGTGTACTGGCGACCCTGGCAAGCACCGCCCAGGCCGACACCGCCGCCTCGCGCCTGGATGAAGTGCTTCAGCGCGGCACCCTCACCGTCTGCACCACCGGCGACTACAAGCCCTACACCTCGTTGCGCAGCGACGGTGGCTATGAAGGTATCGACATTGCCATGGCCGAGTCCCTGGCCAAGAGCCTCAACGCCAAAATCAACTGGGTGCCCACCACTTGGAAAACCCTGATGCCGGACTTTCTGGCCCAACGCTGCGACATCGCGGTGGGCGGTATTTCCGTGTCGTTGGAACGTCAGAAAAAAGCCTTCTTCAGCCAGTCGCTCGGGGTCGATGGCAAGATCCCACTGGTGCGCTGCGCCGATGTGCAGCGCTACCAGACGGTGGAACAGATCAACCAGCCCCAGGTGCGAGTGATCGAACCCGCCGGTGGCACCAATGAAGTGTTTGCCCGTGCGCACTTGGGCCAGACGCAGATTCGCCTGCATGACAACGTGACGATTTTTGATGAACTGCTGGCGGGCAAAGCCGATGTGATGATTACCGACGCCAGCGAGGCGCGTTATCAGCAGAAGCTCAAACCTGGGTTGTGTGCGGTCAACCCGGAGCAACCGATGCAGTACAGTGAAAAAGCGTTTTTGTTGCCGCGCGATGATGTGGCCTGGAAGAGTTACGTGGATCAGTGGTTGCATTTGAGTGTGGCGACGGGGGCGTATGCGGGGATTGTGGGGCAGTGGTTGGCTGCGCCATGAATGTGGCCGACGCTCATTGACCTGACTCCCTCGCGATCCAAATGTGGGAGCTGGCTTGCCTGCGAAGGCGGCCTGAAAGCCGACCAGTATCTCGGATCAGACCGCGTACATATCCGTTCCTGCGGTAATGGCTGCTATTGGTTCCGCTTTTACAGCGGGTCACTTTTGAAAAGAGCCCAAAAGTAACCAAAAGGCTCTTGCCCCACCACTCGGCACCTCGCCCAGGCTCGGTGTACCCGTAATCCGCCAGCGTGGTTTAACGGGGCGCCTAAGATCAAAAGCAGATCAAGATCAAGAGCGGCTCGCTTCGCATCGTGGTTACCGTCGGCGGCTACAGCCTACAAAGTTGTGTCGATACCTATGGTCATCGCAGGCAAGCCAGCTCCCACATTTGGATCCTGGGGTGTCAGCACGGTCCTACACCTTGATCAACGCTACAAACGCCGCACACGCAGCGCTGCGATACGCGCCCTTGCGGCTCAGCAGTGCCGCAGTGCGCTGCGGCAACGGTGGGTCAATCGCCACAGCACGCAGGCCTGCCTGGGCCTCGGCCAGTGCGCGGGGCAGGATGGTTGCCAGGGGCGTGCTGCGCACGATTTCGATAATCGCGCTGATGGAATTGGCCTCCATGGCAATCTGCGGTTTAACCCCTTGCTGGTGGCAGTAGTCGTCGATGTAGCGGCGGGTGGCGAAGCCTGCGTTCAGTAGCACCAGGGGCTGTTCGAGCCAGGCTGGTTGCGTGCGTTCGGGATGGCTGGCACTGACGACCAGGCTCAGTTCTTCGACAAACAGCGCCTCACAGTCGATCTCCAGCCCATGCTCGCCGGTAAAGCCGATGCCGATATCCAGCAGGTCCTCGCCCAGGGCGGCTTCGATGCGGTCTTGGGTCAGTTCCTCGATACTCAGGGTAATGCCGGGATACAACGCATTGAACCGTGCCAGCAGCGGGCCGATCAGGTAGGCGGTGAAGGTCGGCGTCATGGCCAGGCGCAAATGCCCCCGGCGCAGGTCCTGCACGTCATGTATGGCGCGGGTGCCGGCCTGTAGATCCTGCAAGGCCAGCCGCGCATAACGCACATAGGCCTGCCCCGCGTCAGTCAGGCTGACACTGCGCCCGGAGCGGTCCAGCAGTGGCGCGCCCAGGCTTTCTTCCAGTTGCTTGATCTGTTGCGACAAGGTCGGTTGCGACACATGTAGCGCCTCGGCGGCACGCGTGAAGTTGCGATGCTCGGCAACGGCCAGCAAGTATCGGATATGACGCAACAGCATGGGCAGCGCTCCAACTATAGGCATGACTTATAGAAAGCATAATAAACCGGTCTTGGACGCTATAGCCGAAAACTTCCATCCTTGCCCCAGCAGCGACGCAAGGAGAACCACCATGCAGCATCTCATCGACGGCTTTCGCAAATTCCAACGTGAAGCCTTTACCCCTCGCAGTGACTTGTTCAAACACCTGGCAACCACGCAGAACCCCGGCACCCTGTTCGTGTCCTGCTCTGACAGCCGCGTAGTCCCCGAGCTGTTGACCCAGCAGGAACCCGGTGACCTGTTCGTCATCCGTAACGCCGGCAACATAGTGCCGTCCTATGGCCCGGAGCCGGGAGGCGTGTCGGCCACAGTCGAATATGCCGTAGCGGTGCTGGGCGTCAGCGACATTGTGATTTGCGGGCATTCGGACTGCGGCGCAATGACCGCGATTTCCACCTGCAAATGCCTGGACCACCTGCCCGCCGTGGCCAACTGGTTGCGCCATGCCGAGTCGGCCAAGGTGATCAATGCCGCCCGCACGCATGTCTCGGACGCTGCCCGCCTGGATTCGTTGGTGCGCGAAAACGTGGTCGCCCAACTGGCCAATCTCAAGACTCACCCTTCGGTCGCCCTGGCGCTGGAACAAGGCCGGATGAACCTGCATGGCTGGGTGTACGACATCGAAACCGGCGGCATTGACGCTTTGGACGGGCACACCGGGCGCTTCGTCTCCCTGCTCGACCACCCCAGCACCCGCGCCCACGCCGCCTGAACCCTAATCAACCCAAAAGGACGTCACCATGTTGCAATCCCAATTCGCCCAAACCCCACGCCTGGCCCTGGCCGACACCGTTATTGACCTCAAGGCACGCAAAAACCTGTCGTGGCAGGACCTCACCGACGGCACCGGCCTTAGCCTGGCATTCGTGACCGCCGCGCTGCTCGGCCAGCACCCGCTGCCCAAGGAGGCGGCCGACATCGTGTGCGGCAAACTGGGCCTCGACGAGGACGCCAGCCGCCTGCTGCAAAGTGTGCCCCTGCGTGGCAGCTTTCCGAGCGGCGTGCCCACCGATCCAACCATGTACCGTTTCTATGAAATGCTGCAGGTCTACGGCTCTACCTTGAAGGCCCTGGTGCATGAGCAATTCGGCGACGGCATCATCAGCGCCATCAACTTCAAGCTGGACATCAAGAAAGTCGCAGACCCGGACGGCGGCTCCCGTGCGGTCATCACCCTGGACGGCAAATACCTGCCGACCAAACCCTTCTGATTTGCCGCCAACCGTCTACGCTCTTGGCACACCAACAAGAACGAGGGACGGGTAAATGAAGAGACTGCTCCGATTCACCTGGCTGCTGCTGTGGTGTTGCAGCCAGGTGCATGCCGCCACGGCACAGGAAGCGGATGCCCAAGCCGCCAAGGCCCTGCTGGAAAAGGCCTTGGCGTACTACCACAAGCAAGGTGACAAGGCGTTCGCCGCCTTCAGCCGTCAGGGCGAGTTCATCGACCAGGACCGTTATGTGTTTGTGGTCAATACCCAAGGCGTGCTGTTGGCCAGTGGCGGGCCCTCCTCCGCGCTGATCGGTCGCGACGTGTCCGAGGTACTCGGGCCCGACCTGCAAGCCTCGTTCAAACAAGCCTTGAGCGTGCCGGAAGGCCAGGGTATCCAGCAGGCTGACTACCGCTGGCAGAACTGGAATGACGGCAAGGTCGAACATAAGCATGTGTTTTATCAGCGGGTGGGCGAACGCATCCTGGCGGTCGGTTATTACTTGCCGCGCGCCACACCAGAACAGGCACGGGCGCTGCGCAACAAGGCGGTGGAGGCGTTGGTCAAGGATGAAACCGGCACGCTCAAGGCGATCAACTCCTTGCAGGGCGGCTTCCTGCAAGATGATCTCTACGTGTTCGTGGTGGACCTGAACACGCGGCGCTACGTCGCCCATGGCACCAACCTGCGCCTGATCAACACCGATTTTGCCAAGATCAAGGACCCGGATGGCAAACCGGTGGGTGTGCCGATCCTCAAGATGATGGCCGAGCAGGACCAGGGCGAATACAAATACCGCTGGAAAAACCCGGTGACCGGCAAGGTCGAGAACAAGCATGCCTATGTGCGCAAGAGCGGGCATTTCATGGTGGCAGTCGGGTACTACAGCCCCTGACGCTCTGCTCGCTTTTTGTAGGAGCGAGCTTGCTCGCGAAAAACTCAAAGGCGCCGCGGTTACTCAGGAAGCCCGCGTTATCGTTGACGTTTTTCGCGAGCAAGCTCGCTCCTACAGAGGGCGGTGTACCGTTAGTCTCAATTATCGAGCCTTGTCTTCACGACCGCGCAGTACCCGGTTGGGCATCGCGATCGCAGCGGCCAACCCCAGCAGCGATACCGCCGCACTCACCATCAGCAAATGCCGGAACGTCACCGCCAACTCGTCGCGCAACGCATCCTGCGCCGGGCCGGGTGCGGCGTTGAGGCCGTCGAGCAGTACGTTGCCGGAACTGCCTTCGGCCACCAGTGCGCCGCTCGTCAAATGGGCGAAACTGGAATCGTGCAACAGCGCCAGCAGCAACGCCGACATGCAAGCCACCCCCACTGCCCCGCCCAGGGAGCGAAACAGGTTGGTGGTGCTGGTGGCCACACCGATATCCCGTTGCTCCACCGAGTTCTGCGTACCCACCAACGAGGTCGGGAACTGCATGCCGGCGGCGATACCGCACAACAACATGAAGACGCTGGTGAGCGCCACCGCCTGGGGGGCGCTGTAGGCCATGCCGAGGATCGCCAAGGGGCTCAACACCGCGCCGCTGAGGATCATCGGTTTATAGCGGCCAGTCACCGAGGTCATGCGCCCGGCGAAATACGCGCCCATCGGCAAGCCCATCGCCAACGGCAGCAAGTGCAGGGCCGCGCTGTCGGCACCGGCTCCGGTCACGCTCTGGTAGCGCAGGGGCATCAGCACCGTCAGGGAAATCGCCTGGAAGCTGGTGACAAAAATCGTGCACCAACACAACACCGCACTGCGGTTGGCAAACAAGTGCATCGGCAACAGCGGTTCCCGCGCCCGGCGTTCGTGCCACACAAACACGCTCAAGGCCGACAGGGCACAGGCCAGCAACCCCAGCACTTGATCGTCACGCCACGAATGGCCCTGGCCGATTTCAGTGATGCCCAACAACAAGGCAGTCAGGCCGACAATCATCAGCACCGTGCCGAGGTAATCGATGATGGGCTTGCGCTGCGGCACCGGCAGCCCCACCAGAGTGCGATGGGCCACGTACCAGGCGCCGGCGCCCAGTGGCAGGTTGATCAAAAACACCCAGCGCCACGACAGGTATTCGGTCATATAGCCGCCCAGCACCGGCCCGGCCACGCTGGCCACCGCGTACATGCTGCTGAAATACCCCTGATAACGTCCCCGTTCTCGGGGAGGAATAATGTCGCCAATGATCGCCTGGCTCACCGAGACCATCCCGCCAGCGCCGATACCCTGCAGAACTCGCGCCAGCACCAGTTGTTCCATGCTTTGCGCCAAGCCGCAGAACAGCGACGCGAGGGTGAACACGCCCATGCCGATGAGCATCATGGGCCGGCGCCCATACAGGTCACCGAGCTTGCCGTAGATCGGCACCGCCACGGTCATCGCCACCATGTAGCCGGAGATCACCCAGGCCAGCAGGTTGACGTCATGGAACTGGGCGGAAATGGCCGGCATGGACACGGCGACAATGGTCTGGTCCAGGGCACCCAGGAAGATCGCCATCATCAGCGCGACCAGGATACTGCGCACGGCGGGGACGGTTGGAGCGGGCTGATTGAGGTGAGTCACGGCAGAACCTTCGAGCAGGGCCCACAGGCAACGGTCACCGGTGGGAATGCTCGATACGATAGCAGGCTATTCGATAGGCTCGTAAGGAAGGCCGACGTAATTTTCTGCGATGGTTTTACGCCCGGCCTCAGAGTGAATGAAATAGTCCAGTTCGCTTTCGGCAATACGCTGGCTGAAGTCATCCGCCTGGGGAAACTGATGCAGCATCGAGGTCATCCACCAGGAAAACCGCTCGGCTTTCCACACCCGGCGCAGGCAGATTGCCGAGTATTTTTCCAGCAAGTCCAGGCGCCCTTCGCGGTACACCTTGAGCAAGATGCGCAACAAGGTGCTCACATCACTGGCCGCCAGGTTCAAGCCCTTGGCACCGGTGGGCGGCACAATGTGCGCGGCATCGCCGAGCAGGAACAGGCGCCCGTACTGCATGGGTTCCACCACAAAGCTGCGCAGCGGCGCGATGCTTTTCTCGATCGACGGGCCGGTCACCAATTGTTCGGCCAATGAGCCGGGCAGGCGGCTTTTGAGTTCATCCCAGAAGCGTTCATCCGCCCAGTCTTCCAGCTTCTCTTCAACCGGCACTTGCAGGTAGTAACGGCTGCGGGTCGGCGACCGCATGCTGCACAGCGCAAAACCCCGCGCATGTTTGGCGTACACCAGCTCGGCATGTACCGGCGGCGTGTCAGCCAGCACGCCCAGCCAGCCGAAGGGATAGACCCGTTCGAACACCTTCAGCGCTTGCGCCGGTATCGACTGGCGGGCCACGCCATGGAAACCGTCGCAGCCGGCAATGTAGTCGCACTCCAGGCGACAGGCTTGGCCTTCATGCTCGAAGGTCAGCCATGGCTGTTCACTTTTCAGGTCATGGGGTTGAACATCGGAGGCTTCGTACAGGGTGATGGCACCCGCAGCTGCGCGGGCAGCCATCAGGTCGCGGGTGACCTCGGTCTGGCCGTAGATCATCACCGACTGGCCGCCGGTCAAGGCCTTGAGGTCGATAGAGGTGAGTTGGCCATTGACGGCAATATCAAACCCGTCGTGCACCAGACCTTCGGCGTCCATGCGTTGGCTGACGCCGGCTTCGCGCAGCAGGTCGACCATGCCCTGTTCCAACACGCCGGCGCGGATACGGCCTTGTACGTAATCGGCGCTCTGACGCTCTAGAACGAGGGTTTGGATGCCAGCATTGTGCAGCAGTTGGCCGAGCAGCAATCCGGAAGGACCGGCACCAATAATGGCGACTTGGGTTTTCAGGGTTTTCATTATTTTTATGACCTTCAAGCTTCACGCGAACGTATGGAGTGAAAGAGTTGTCATTGCTCTTGTGGCTGACATTTTTCACTTGAGTGAGGCTCATAAGAAGGTGAAAACTGCGTCAAAACCTGTGCTTTTCGCCAATCGGGGCGATTACCGAACCATTACCCTGAGTATCGGATTGAAACCATGACCAAAACCGCGATTCCGGTCTTCAAGCTTTACGGGGAAAGCCAGCAGTGGCCGACTCCCGATTTGTTGCACTGCGAAACCATTTCCCGGCGCAGTCGGGAATACCAGTGGGAAATTCAGCCCCACCGGCACGCGGACCTGTGCCAGTTGCTGTATGTACACAAAGGCCAGGCACAACTGGAAATCGAGGGCCAGCGCACCACGCTTAACGAGTCGAGCCTGCAAGTGCTGCCACCGCTTTGCGTGCATGGCTTTCGTTTTTCCGAGGATGTGGAAGGGTTTGTGGTAACGCTTTCGGCGCCGCTGGTCAGCCACTTGCAGGCGCAACTGGGCTCTACCGTCGATGGCCTGCACACACTTGGCAGTTACCCCGCGGGCAAGGACAGCGATTACTTGAACAGCCTGTTCGTGCGCTTGCAGGACGAATACGCCGATGACCAACCGGCACGGGACATGATGCTGCACGCCCTGGTCAGCGTGTTGTTGGTGTGGGTCAGCCGGCAGGCGATCCAGCGCCGCCACCCACGCGCGCCGCGAGGTCGCGAGTACTTTCGGCGGTTTACGCAACTGGTCGAACAGCATTACCGCGAACACCCCAAGATTGAAGACCTGGCCCACAAGCTGGGCATCTCGGTCTCACACTTGAACGGGACGTGTCGGGAGTTGGGTGGGCAACCGGCGTTGCAGATCATGCATGACCGCCAGTTGCTGGAAGCCAAGCGCCTGCTGACCTACACCAGCATGACCATCAATGAAATGTCCGAAGTGCTGGGCTTTTCCGACCCGACCAACTTCTCACGACTGTTTCGCCGCAGGGTCGGGTTTTCACCCAAGGCGTTTCGTGAACAACTGAAGGCAGAGCAGCCTACCTGAGCGCACTGAAACTGCCGGTGCGGGGAACGCATTGGTCCTGATGGCAGCTGATAGCGAACGCCGCTGGCTGCATGCGCGTTTGCTCGACGCGGTAGGCGGCAGTCCCATACAGCGCTGTCGCCAATGCGCAGAGGGTGAAAATTGTCAGGTACTTTCTGGTTTTAATGCTCATGGCACAGACCTCTGAACGGATCTACAGGGTGCTGTTTAAAGCATAGGTCAACTTGCCATGATGCGATGCCATTCAGCGCGCTTATTTCAGCTCAAAGCCCGACATCCCAAGCCGGCTCTTCGGGGAAGCGCAGCACCAGGAAATCCAGGAGGCTACGCAGCGCCGAAGGCATGTGTTTGCGTGAGGCGTACACCGCATAGATGTTCATTTGTCGTGGCTCGGCGTGCGGCAGCAAGCGCACCAACTCCCCATTGCGAATCAGCTCACCGGCCTGATAACTGGGCAGCATCGCCACCCCTGCCCCGGCCAGCGTCACGCGCATTAACGTGCTGGCCTCGTTGGCCGTGATATTGCCGTGGACCGGCACCGACACGTGCTCTCCGTTTTCTTCGAAATGCCACAGGCTCTTGCCGAAGTAAGAGTGGGTCAGGCAATTGTGCCGGGCCAGGTCTTCGACTTTCTGCGGCGCCGGATGCTCGCGCAGATAAGCCGGTGTGGCGCACACCACCGAGCGACATACGGTCAGGCGCCGGGCGATCAGGTTGGGGTCCAGATCGTTGCTGGTGCGGATCGCCAGGTCGATGCGCTCGTCCACCAGGTTCACCGTGCGATCAAGCATCTGCAAATCCACCGTCACCAGGGGGTAGCGCTTGACGTATTCGGCAATCGCCGCGCCCAGCTGCGCCTGGCCGAACGAGGTGCTGACGCTCAGGCGCAACAGACCTCGGGGCGCATCATCGGGTTCGCTGACGGCGGCCTGCATATCCCCACACAAATCCAACAATTGCCGGCAACGCGGTAGCGTTTCACCCCCGGCGGCGGTGAGGCTGAGCTTGCGCGTGGTGCGGTGCAACAGGCGTGCGCCCACCCAGTCTTCCAGCTCGGCCAGGTAGCGCGAGACCACCGGGCGCGAGAGGTCAAGGTGGTCGGCAGCGGCGGATTGGCTGCCCAGGTCCACCACGGTGACAAACACGCGCATTGCTTGAAGACGATCCATGATTTGCCCGCTTTTAGAAACAAACTATGTCCCAGCATCGCATTTTTTGTCGCGTTTTATGCAACTAAGCTCTGTGCATCCCTTACCGATGGCAGGAGCTGCCCGATGTTCTCGACCTTCAAACGCTTGACCCTGGCCACCGCCGCCCTGGCCTTCGCTGCTCACGCAGCGGCGGCAGAGCTGAAACTGGACGTGTACAACCCAGGCGAAGCCGCGATCTTCCCGGTCAGCTCGGTGCTGGTGAGCGGCGAGAAAGACGCGATCCTGATAGATGCGCAATTCGGCAAAGGCCAAGCCGAGCAACTGGTGCAGAAAATCCGCGCCAGCGGCAAGCACCTGACCACCATCTACATCAGCCATGGCGACCCGGACTACTACTTCGGCCTCGACACCCTCACCGCCGCGTTCCCCGACGCCAAGGTACTGGCGCCGCAGCCGGTGGTCGACCATATCAACGCCACCGTCGCCGACAAGCTGGCCTTCTGGGGCCCGAAAATGGGTGCCGACAAACCGGCCAAGACCCTTGTACCGCAGGTACTTAAAGGCCACAGCCTGACCCTGGAAGGACAGCAGCTTGAAGTGGTGGGCCTCGACGGCCCGCAGCCGGATCGCAGCTTTGTGTGGATCCCGTCGATCAAGGCCGTGGTCGGTGGTGTGGTTGTCGCTGAAAACATCCACGTCTGGATGGCCGATACCCAGAGCGCTCAATCCCATAAAGACTGGCTGGCCACCCTCAAGCGCATTGAAAACCTGAAACCGAACACCGTGGTGCCGGGCCATTACCTGGGCACGCCATCGCTGGCCTCAGTCACCTTCACCGCCGATTACATCAAGGCCTTCGACCTCGAAACCGCCAAGGCCAAGGATTCCGCCGCCCTGATTGCGGCCATGAAAAAACGCTATCCCGCCCTCGCCGACGAAAGCTCGCTGGAACTGAGCGCCAAAGTCGCCAAGGGCGAGATGAAGTGGTAATTGGCTTTAAACCTTAACCCTGTTGGAGAACATCATGAGCAAGATCGCAATCATTGGTGCCACCGGCCGTGCCGGTAGCCAACTGCTGGAAGAAGCGCTGCGTCGCGGGCATACCGTTACTGCCATCGCCCGCAATACCGACAAGCTGGCTGTGCATCCTGGCGTGACGGTCAAACAGGTTGATGCCCTGGATGCCGAGGCCTTGCAACACGCCATCAGCGGCAGCGACGTGGTGATCAGCGCGGCGCACTTCGCCACCCTTCCCGCCAGCGCCGTGATCGGCCCGGTGAAAAAAGCCGGGGTGAAACGTTTGTTGGTGGTCGGCGGCGCAGGTTCGCTGCTGTTGCCCGGTGGCGGGCGCGTGATCGACAGCGAAGGGTTCCCGGCTGAATATAAAGCTGAAGCCAGTGCCGGAGCTGACTTCCTGGAAACGTTGCGCCAGGAAAAGGAACTGGACTGGACCTTCCTGTCGCCATCGGCCCTGTTCGACGGCACCCTGCGCACCGGCAAATTCCGCCTCGGCAAGGATGATCTGCTGATGGACAGTGACGGCAACAGCTCAATCAGTTTTGCCGACTTCGCCATCGCCATGCTGGATGAAGTGGAAACACCGAAGCACTCGCGCCAGCGCTTTACGGTCGGTTACTGACACAGCGCGGTCAACGGTAACCACGATGCGCAGCGAGTCGCTCTTGATCTGGCTTTTGATCTGCTTTTGATCTTGATCTCAGGCGCCCCGTTAAACCACGCTGGCCGAACGCAGGCTTGAATTCGTGGGTAACCCGGCAGGACGCCGGGTTAGCCGCCCCGCGCCATGGATGGCGCGTGGCGGCGGCCCACGGATTCAAGCCTGCGTTCGGGCACACCGAGCCTAGGCGAGGTGCCGAGTGGTGGGGCAAGAGCGTTTTGCTTACTTTTGTCTGGGCCGGCATTCCGGCTTTTCAAAAGTGAGCCGCCGTCAGGGCGGAACCCTAAGTGGCCGTTACCGCAGGAATGGATATGTACTTGGTATAACAGCGTCGCCTGTCAGGCCGCTATCGCAGGCAAGCCAGCTCCCACAGTTGGATCGTGGGGTATCAGGTAGATAAGCGTCGGCTGTCAGGCCGTCATCGCAGGCAAGCCCCAATGCCAGTCAGTTAAGGGCTTTTTGTAGGAGCGAGCTTGCTCGCGAAAAAATCACAGGCGCCGCGTTCATTCAGCAAGCGCGCGTTATCGTTGACGTTTTTCGCGAGCAAGCTCGCTCCTACAGTAGGCGATGACCGCTTAACTGACTGGCATTGAGGCAAGCCCGCTCACACAGTTGGATCGCGGCGAGTCAGGTAGATAGGCGTTAGCTGTCATCCCACACTGGCCTCACTGACCAACCAATCCATCAGCTCGACCAACCCAACTAACGGTTCCTTCCCCGGCGGATACACCAGGTAATACCCCATTCCCGTCGACACCCGCAGTTCAAACGGCATCGCCAGCCGTCCCGCCTTCAGATCCTCGCCAATCAGCGCACTGTCGCCCATCGCCACCCCGGTGCCTTGGGAAGCCACGGTCATTGCCAGGTCCAAGGTTTCGAAGTGATGCCGTTGGATGGGATCGCTCAAGCAGGTATTGGCAGCCTTGAGCCACAACGCCCAGTCGCGCTCGTCCCGTGTCGGGTGTAACAGCACCTGGTGCTGCAAATCCTGCGGCGTATGCAAACTACCTAGCAACCCGGGCACGCAGACCGGCGTGAGGCGCTCGTCGAATAAGTGCCGCGCCTCGGCCGACTGTTCGGCGATAGGCCCGTAGATCACCGCCGCGTCAAACGGCTCACGACGAAAGTCGACGTTATAGGCCACCGTCGTGGTGAGCTCCACCGGCACATCCGGGCGCTCTTTTTGCCATTGCAGCAAGCGCGGCAATAGCCAGCGCATCACGCAGGTGGACGCTTTGAGCTGCAAGGTTCGGCGCCGGTCACCGATGTGTTCCACCGCGTCAGCGAGCAAGCCGAACACCTGTTGCGCGCACGCCAGCCATTCGCGCCCCTCCTCCGTCAGGCTCAAGCCCCGCGCCTGGCGCTGGAACAAGGCATAGCCCAACTGGCTTTCCAGCCCGGCGACCTGTCGGCTCACCGCGCCCTGGGTAATGTGCAGGCGTTCGGCGGCACGGGTAAAGTTGCAGCACTGGGCCGTGACCCAGAAGGTGTGCAGTGCAGGTAACGGTGGGAGGCGTTTCATCGGGCGCAGCCATGACGGGAGGACATGGCGAGTATGACTTTTTATCGATTGTTGCCGCCACCGGCCAACCGCTCCAATAGCGCTTCGACCCCATCACAAGAGCGACCTGTATGGCGACCTGCGGCGAAGTATTGGTGCACCTCCTGGAACGCTACGGCGTGGACCACGTATTCGGCATTCCCGGCGTACACACCGTGGAGCTGTACAGGGGCTTGGCGCGCTCCAGTATCCGGCATGTCACCCCGCGCCACGAACAGGGCGCCGGCTTCATGGCCGACGGCTATGCGCGCACCCGTGGCAAGCCCGGCGTGTGCTTTATCATCACAGGCCCCGGTATGACCAATATCACCACAGCCATGGGCCAGGCCTATGCCGACTCGATCCCGATGCTGGTGATTTCCAGCGTGCAGGCACGCAGCCAGTTGGGCGGCGGGCGCGGCAAGTTGCATGAGCTGCCGAACCAGAGCGCGCTGGTGGCCGGGGTGGCGGCGTTCTCCCACACCTTGATGTCGGCGGCGCAACTGCCGGGCGTGCTGGCGCGGGCGTTTGCGTTGTTCCAGGCCGGTCGGCCGCGCCCGGTGCATATCGAGATCCCCCTGGATGTGTTGGTGGAAAATGCCGACGCGTTGCTGGGCAGCACGCCTGTCAGCGTCGCCCGCGCTGGCGCGGCACCGGCGGCCGTGCAGCAGATGAGCCAGAGGCTGGCTGCGGCCAAGCGCCCGCTGATCCTGGCCGGTGGCGGCGCCATTGACGCAGCCGCCGAACTGACCCACCTCGCAGAAGCCCTCGGCGCGCCCGTGGCCCTGACCATTAACGCCAAGGGTATGTTGCCCGCCGCGCACCCGCTGCTGATCGGCTCCACGCAAACACTGCCCGCCACCCGTGCCCTGGTGGCTGAAGCCGATGTGGTGCTGGCGATCGGCACGGAGTTGGCGGAGACCGACTACGACGTCACCTTCGCCGGCGGTTTCAACATTCCCGGAACGCTGCTGCGCATCGATATCGACCCGGACCAGACCGTACGAAACTACCCGCCCCAAGTGGCACTGGTGGCCGACGCACGCATCGCCGCCCAGGCCCTGCTTACCGCACTCAACCGCCAGCCGCTGGCGCCGCGCACTGCCGACTGGGGTGCAGCACGCGTCGCCCGTTTGTGGGCCGAGCTGGAACCTGCCTGGGACGCTGCGACGCGTGCGCAAACCCGGTTTCTCAACGCCGTTCTGGAGGAATTGCCCGGCGTGGTGTTCGTGGGCGACTCCACTCAACCGGTATACAGCGGCAACCTGACCCTGAACCTCGACCACCCACGCCGGTGGTTCAACGCCTCCACCGGTTACGGCACCCTGGGTTATGCCCTGCCCGCCGCCATTGGTGCCTGGCTCGGGCGCGGCGATGGCCAACCGGTGGTGTGCCTGATCGGCGACGGCGGTTTGCAATTCACCTTGCCGGAACTGGCCAGCGCGGTGGAGGCCCGTACTCCGGTGATTGTGCTGTTGTGGAATAACCAGGGTTATGAAGAGATCAAGAAGTACATGGTCAACCGTGACATCGAGCCGGTGGGTGTGGACATCTACACGCCGGACTTTATCGGCGTGGCCACGGCCCTGGGTTGCGCGGCAGAAAGCATCCGCGGCATCGAACATCTGCGCACCGCGTTGCATGCTGCTGCTGGCCGCCAGGGGCCGACGCTGCTTGAAATCGACCAGGGGCGATGGGAGTTGACGAGCCTGTAATCCCGCTGCGCTGGACCTGTGGCGAGGGAGCTTGCTCCCGCGACGCCCTGCCAGCCAACGCCCAATGCGCGCTTACCTCACCACTCGGCATCCGCATTTTTTCAATAGCCCCTGCGACTTTCTGATTTGCCCCGCTGCGCGCTCCATGGCCTGATTCGCCCTTGTTCATTCAAGGCAGGCCCATGGAAAACGTTCAGGCAAAATCCACCACCGCCGTCTGGCTGATGATCAGCGTGGTGCTCGTCGCCCTCAACTTGCGCCCCTCGATGGCGGCCGTGGGGCCGTTGCTGGCGTCGATTCGTGCGGATGTGCCGCTAAGTTTCAGCAGCGCCGCCTTACTGACCATGTTGCCGGTCATGGCCATGGGCCTGGCGATGTTCTTTGGCATGGGCCTGGCCAAGCGCGTGGGCGAGCATCGCAGCATTGTGGTATCGCTGCTGGTGATTGGGCTGGCGACCTTGTCGCGGTTGTTCCTGGATTCGGCACTGGAGCTGATCGTGAGTGCCATTGCGGCGGGTGTCGGCATTGCGTTGATCCAGGCGTTGATGCCGGCGCTGATCAAGTCGCGGTTCAGCGCCAACGTCTCGTTATTCATGGGCCTGTATGTCACCGCGATCATGGGCGGCGCCGCGTTGGCTGCGTCGTTCTCGCCGCTGGTGCAAACCCAGACCGGCAGTTGGCGTATTGGCCTGGCGATCTGGGCGATGCTGGCGTTGTTGGCCCTGGTGTTCTGGTATGCGCAGCGTTCGGCCCTGCCGCCCCTGCCTCAAGCCGGTTCGGGGCCCCAGGAGGCATTTTTCAGCAATCGCCGCGCCTGGTTGCTGGCGATCTTTTTTGGCCTCGGCACCGCGTCTTACACCTGTGTGCTGGCGTGGCTGGCCCCCTACTACGTCGAGCAGGGTTGGAGTGAACAGAATGCCGGCTTGCTGCTGGGCTTCTTGACCGCCATGGAAGTGATCTCCGGCCTGGTCACCCCGGCCATCGCCAACCGCCGCCAGGATAAGCGTGGCGTGGTGGCGGTGTTGCTGGTGCTGATCATCCTGGGGTTTTGCGGCCTCATACTCAGCCCCCAACACTGGAGCCTGTTGTGGCCATGCCTGCTCGGCCTGGGGATTGGCGGCCTGTTTCCGATGAGCCTGATCCTGTCCCTGGACCACCTCGACAACCCGCGCCGTGCCGGTGGCCTTACCGCGTTCGTGCAGGGCATCGGTTATCTGATTGCCGGCCTGTCGCCGCTCATCGCCGGCATGATCCGCGACCAATTGGGCAGCTTCGAATGGGCCTGGTGGTCATTGATGGCAGTGAGCGGGCTGATGCTGCTGATCGTCATGCGTTTCAACCCGGCGCATTACGCACGCCATATCCGCTGACGTCGTATTAAAAACATTTTTTGTCCCACACAAAACATTGAAAGGTCCTACAGAGCTTTCTATTGGTACGAGCGTTCCGTTAACATTTTGCTCAGTCTTGTACTGAGTTCGGTACAAAGGGTTTACGGACGAAACCGATGCTAAACAGTAACTTGCTCAGAAAGCTCGATATGCAGGATTTGATGGTGTTTATCGCCGTCTACGACCAGAGCAGCGTTACCGAGGTGTCTGAAACGCTGTTCGTCAGCCAGTCCACCGTGAGCTACAGCCTGAAGAAGCTGCGCACCAGCTTTGAAGATGAGCTGTTTATCAACACCCGCGCAGGCATGCGTCCTACGTACAAGGCCACCACCATGTACGAGCACGTGCAGAAGATTCTGGAAAGCATCAACCTGTGCCATGCCGGTGGCCAGGTTTTCGACCCGACCCAACAGACCGTGACCTTCAATGTGTGCGCGCCGGAATATTTCGAACAGTTGATCCTGCCGCGCCTGTTGAAGCGCTTCGACCATGCCGACCTGCCGGTGATCGTCAACGTGCAGAAGCTGGAAACCGACATCCCCGCCGACGACCTGCGTGAAGGCCGCCTGGACCTGGTGATCTGCTTCGGCCCGCACTTTCACCGCGCCCATAAAGACTTCAAGACCCAGATGCTGTTGGAGGACGACTTGGTCTGCGTGTGCGACCAACGTTCAGCGCCCAGGGAACAGGCGTTCAGCCTGCAGTCCTTCGTTGAGCGGCGCCACGTATTCCCTACACCCTGGACCTCCGACACCAACATGATCGACGGCTGGCTCGCGCGCCAGGCCCGCAAGCGCCAGGTGATCGCGCGGGCCAACAGCTACAGCGCTGCGTTGAAGATGATTGCTGGCACCGACTTTATCGTCACCCTGCCCCGCCGTGTGCAAAAGTTGCTGGCACCAGCGCCGGCATTCGGAGTTTGCGAAGCCCCCCATGGTTTGCCGGGTTTCACCCTGGATATGCAGTGGAACGAAACCAGTGGGCAGGACAGCGCCAATACCTGGTTTCGAGAACAAGTGGTGAAGGTGTGTGCGGATCAGGGTTTGTTGTAGGAACGCGCCTGCTCAAGCTCTCCACACCCTAATCAGATAGCCAGTGACGTTCGGCGCTTAGTGACAGCCTGCGACGCGTCATCCCGAGCGACAGGGCAATCGGTATGGCAGTCTGCTATCACTTTGACCATCCATGCCAGAAACTGCTTTACGGCACCTGAACGCTCACGCCCCGGCACGCACACAGCCGAAAACTGCGCGCCCGGAATCTTGATGTCGGGTCTGTAAGGAATCAGCAATCCATTCGCAACATAATCTGCCGCCAAGACCGTGCTCGCCAGCGTCAAGCCATGCCCGGCAATAGCGGCCTGGAGCGCAAAATGCTCATCGTTGTATTCACGATAGACCGCGTTTGATAGCCAACTTTCATGATTCGCAGCCGCGCACCAGGACGCCCAACTAATCGAAGCGGGCGATGACGTAGCCCAACGTATATTTATAAGTTTCAACGAAGTTTCAGTTTCTTCTTGCTTCCAGTGGGCGTGGGAGAAAACACCAAACTGTTCGCGCATAAGCGCGTGGCTGTACAAGTCTGGAAAATCGCGAAACCCACAACGAATGGCTAAATCAACAGATGAGTCACGAAATAAGTCCACCACTTCATTACTGGTTTCAACACTGACATGAATGTCTGGATGTTCACTGTAAAATTTCGCCAGCCGAGGAATCAACCATAAAGACGCAAATGCCGGCGTGGTAGAAACTCGGAGTGTGTTGGAGTCGGCGGGTGGTTTAAGCGACGACATACTACCGCTTATATCCAGAAAAGAAAGATGCACCTTTGAATATAGCCTCTCACCGTTCGCAGTGAGTTGAACACCGTGGGAAGTGCGCACAAAAAGCATACTGCCCAGCAAATTTTCAAGTGTTTTTATTTGTTGTGATACTGCCGCCGGGGTGACAAACAACTCTGCGGAGGCTGCTTTAAACCCACCGAGTCTTGCGGCAGATTCAAATGCACGAATGGCTGTCAACGGCAATTTTGCGAACATTAATCAATCCCCCTTCCATGGTAAAAAAACTAAGCCAGGCTTACTTTATCTGATTTGCCTTCGCTTTCATAGAAGTGAATTCTAGGCTACGCCACCTAGCCTGTAAGAGGAGGCGAGCCGTTCGAGAGTGTCGAGTACTTATTGACAGCGCTTGCGGGTTGACGGAATTCCTTAGTCTAACTAAATGACACCGGCCTATATACGGTCTATCCCTGATTGCACTTCAGCATTCATGGAGTAGGTCTCGTTGCGCCTTTTTTAGAGCAAATGGTGCATCCATGGAAAAGAACATACCTATTATTGACGTCGGTAGTTTGACGCAGGGCGCAGAGATATCGCCACGTCTAGTAAAGGAGATCGACAACGCGTGCAGGGAGGTCGGATTTTTCACCGTCGTCAATCACGGTGTAGATGACACGCTTATTTCAACTGTCTTCTCTCAAATAGAATCGTTTTTTGACCTGCCTGTTCAGGCCAAGGAAAAAATCGAAATTCATAAATCTCCCTATATGCGTGGATACTTTAGCGAAGGCGCTGATAAGTCGGATGGCCTATTGGGCGATGTCAAAGAGGGTTTTGACATGGCAGCGGACTTGTCGCTTGACGACGAGTTCGTAAAAGCCAAATTACCTTTTTACGGCCCCAATGTATGGCCAGAGGAATTGCCCGACTTCAAGCTTGCGATGACGGAATATCACTCGCAAATGCTCACGTTCGGAAAAAAACTGCTTAACGTGTTTGCCCTTGCGCTCGATATGCCGATCGATTACTTCGATGATAAATTCAAGAAGCCGATGGCCCAATTGAGAGTCCTGCGTTATCCCTCCACTCAATATACGCAGGGAGCGCCGATGGGTGCTGGAGAGCATACAGACTTCGGCTGGATAACCATGATCTCGGAAAGTGCCACCGGGGGGTTGGAGGTACAGAGTGCTAACGGCACCTGGATCAAAGTCAAACCCATCCCAAATGCCTTTGTCGTCAACGTCGGGGATCTGATGTCTCGCTGGACGAATGACCGTTACAAGGCAACGCTGCATCGAGTGATAAATACCTCTGGCAAATTACGCCACTCGGCGGCGTTTTTTATGGACCCAGACTACACCGCCAAAGTGGAGTGCCTACCCAGCTGTTGCGCAGATGGCAGTCCTGCAAAATACAAACCGATCATCGCGGGTGAGTACATGGACCAGAGGTTCTTGGAAACCACCACATTTCGTGAACTTGAACCCAACTAGTAGGAGCATTGAACGTGCTAGGTAAAGAATACACATTCTATCTATCAGCGATCGTAGCGATACTGGGCACCGTGGGCTATCACATGCTCATGAAGAAAATACCGTCTACGATCAACCCCTTGGTTTCAATTGTCAGTATTTATGTGGCAATTGTTATCCTGTCCACCTTGATGTTGCCGTTTTTTCTGGGCAGTGGAACGTTACTCGCGGGCTTGAAGCAAATGACCTGGCTTCAGGGAGGCATCGCGTTTTGCATCCTAATGATGGAAATCGGCTTCTTGATGATGTATCGCAGTGGATGGGACCTCAGTACGGGCAATATCGTTACCGGCGCCATTATCAATATTGCGCTCGGCTTCATCGGGGTATTTCTGCTTAAAGAAGGACTCTCCTATTTAAACATTGCCGGTGTTTTATTGTGCATCGTCGGCGTGATACTGATCGGCTACAAATCCAGTAGCGGCGAACAATCCTTGGGCGCGGATACACACGCTACGGTCTCGCTAGTGCCGCCTTCACTGGCGCCAGATGCAGCAAAAGAACCCTAGCCACCCGTACACCTGCAATACATCTTTGGCATTGTGTATGTACATATTCGAGCCCCGCCGTCAGTTCCACATGCGCACGGAAGTAATTACACCTGTCCAGGCATGATCGGTTGTTCAATGCTATCCCCCAAACCAGCTCAATAAGCGTTTCAGTGATTTTGCTCTTGAAGGTGATGAGATGTCTTTACTGTATGCTGATAATTATCTGCGCGCCATCAAAGACGCCAACGTGAAAACCCTGCTTATTTCAATAGCCAAAGAGCGAAAGCTATTGCCATCGCTGATTGTATTAAGTGCGATAGCAACCTTCACTGGTTGGGGCATATTCCTGGCGTGTACTCAACAGATCGTTGCGGTACTCGGTGCGATTATCTTGATTGCCCTGGCGAAAATCTGGTCCTGGTACCTGAGCCACGATTGCGCGCACAATTCTGTTTTCAAGTCGAAGAAAGTCAATTCTGTCGTCGGAGAGTTGCTGTCTTTCCTTAACGGCCTCTCTTTCTTTTCATTTGAAGCCTATAGAAAAGATCATGTTCGCCATCATGCCGAAAGAATTGATATTGGTGGGTTCGATAGTGGTCACTTTGCTGTCGCTCATCCAAGGCTATTTAGTGCAATCATTGTTGCAGAAAAAATATACCTTCCCGCCTTCTACTATGTGATCAAGCTTACCAATATTTACTCCGTGATATTTAGTGGCAGCAGGCGCGAGGTTGCAAGGGGTATTGGAAGCCTGTGCATTTACGTTGTAGCCTTCGCTACGTTCGCCCGGTTCTCCCTGATACTTGTGGTGGTATGGCAAGCCTCCTCCTTCCTGAGGATACACATCGTACGATTCGTCGACTGTTTCCAGCATTCTTTCCAGCAGGTGTATACGGCGGGAGAAAAGCTAACCCATGGAAAACACTACGAAATCCACAATACCTTCTCCGTACCGGTGGCAAGAAAGTTTACCTTCCTCAATCTGATTATTTTGAATTTTGGTTACCACGCGGCCCACCACTGCTTTCCAACGTGCCCTTGGTATATGTTGCCACAACTTGAAGCTGCAATAATCAAACAGTTGAGGCTTTACGGAATATCTGACACAAGAGAAGAAAGCACGCCATTCTTCAACTTCTTGACTGCCTATCATCGTGGGCGGTTATCAAGAATCATCAGCACCGATGAAGGACAACCCTATGATGCTGATGGCCAATTCAACACCCATCATTTCACCGGTGCGTATACAGATAAGCTCTTAGGTTGAGTCACCCACTCAGGTCGGGCCTTATCAAAGCATGGAAACTGTCAGGTCGTGGTTACGGAGCCCCCCACCTCAGTGCTTGAAAGTCGTAATTTACCTATAACTCAACTCATGACAAATCAATCAGATCTTTAAAGGAGTGCGTGTGGACGATTCATGTGCAGACGCCAACAGCTTCTGGCTGACGGCCGTTGAAAAAGAGAGTATTCGGGACGCGCTCATAGACATTTGTTACGAGCCAACGGGAGGGCGAGACTACATTCACCTCATTCGCATGACCGCTTATCAAAAGTTTCCCGCGCGACTTCTAAAAAAGCTTGAATCACTTAAAGATGACGATGCTTCTTATTGTGTATTTGAGAACCTTCCGATTGATGACACATTTGGCAGCCCGCAAGGCGACGCTAATAGCTTGAACTTCAAAAGTGGTTATCTTTCTGAAAATGTGCTGGTTGCCCTGGGCAGTTTGATAGCGGAGCCTTACTCCATCAAGCATGAGGGGCCAAAACTGGTCAATGACTTGGTACCGCATCCGGAGGCCGTAGGCGAGTATACCGGCAACGGTTCGGACCTGGAGTTGGACCTGCACACCGAAAATGCATTCCAGGCTTATGACTCCCGTGGAGACACCTCGCCGCTGGCACTTTTGCTTCTCGGCGTTCGCGGTGATCCTGCCGGAGTGGGCCCGAAAACCTGGGTTGCCGATGCGAGGGAAGCCCTTCAGGTTCTGGAACGGGCCGATATTGAAATCCTATATGGCAAACATTTCATCATTCGCCAGCCCTACCGCTGGAGGAACAGTACCGCAGGGGCGAAAGAGACTCATGTATACCCTATTCTGAGCGGCCCGCTGACTCACCCTAGAGTGACTGCCGCGTTTTACCCAGACATGGTAATTGCCGCTGATCACGAAGCGCAAAATACCCTGTTGAGGTTTTACAACGCGCTTAAAAGCGTAGCGCGGCCGCTGGACATTCAACCTGGCAAGTTGGTGTACATCAACAATCGTTTCATGCTCCATTCGCGTGATAAGTTCACCCCGAGTTTCGATCCAGAGGGGCATGCGTATCGTTGGATCCAGCGTTTGTTCATCACGAACAACTTGTGGAACTTCCGTTCATTCAACAAGTGTGGCGCGCGAATCTTCGAACCCGTTACTCGATGATATAAAGAGATAAATTAAATGTCGAACCATAAGCCATATACGTCAATTATTCATAATATAGGCACTTTCCTCACAGGTGATCTCGCGACTCCACTCATTACTGCAGATACCCTCGTCAGTGTTGATGGAATGATCACCTACGTTGGTCAGGCAGTAGATGTAGATTTTTCACACGCAGACCTGCTGATTGACGCCAAACAGAGCACGGTCATGCCAGGCTTGATCGACAACCACACTCACCCGACCCTGGGTGAGTACAGCCCGCGCTCTGGCAACCACAATTGGATCTGGCACTCCTTGCAGGGCGGCGTGACGACCATGATCTCTGCCGGCGAAGTGCATGTTCCAGGGCTACCGACCGACAGGGTCGGTACTATCGCCATGGCAATCGCAGCGCAGCGCTCTTTCTCCAATGCGCGCCCTAGCGGAATAAAAATGGAAGCCGGCGCGCCACTGCTCAACGATGAATTTTCGGATGAGGATTTCGCCGCAATGGTTGCTCAAGGCATCAACCAACTGGGAGAGGTTGGGATAGGCCCTGTCAAGTCAGTCAGTCGTGCAGCTGAATTGGTCAAAATGGCTCGCAAACACGGCATGACCTCCATTACCCACACGGGCGGTCCTTCAATTTCTACCTCCCAGAGCATGGGCGCAGAAGAAATCCTTGAAATTGCGCCCGATATCATCGGGCATATCAATGGCGGCTATACCGCACTGGCACCAAGCCAAATCAGATGCCTGTGTGAAGGCTGTCTGGGTGCCTTGGAAATCGTACATAACGGGAATGAGTTCGCGGCGGTCACCACCCTGAATTACGCACGAGAAATGAACCAACTGGACCGTATCGTCATTGGCACAGATTCTCCTGCCGGATGTGGGGTTCCCGCGCTTGGCATGCTCAGGGCAATTGCCTTGCTCAGTAGTTTCGGCGACGTTCCACCGGAAAAGGCCGTCTGCTTCGCAACGGGTAACACCGCCAAGGTGCGAAAGTTGAATCGCGGGATTCTGGGTGTCGGAAGAGAAGCCGACATTCTGGTCGCCTGTGGGCCTTTGGGAGGAGCGCAACCCAGCGTACTTGGAAGTTTCAGCAGTGGTGACCTTCCAAGTATTACCTCGATTCTGATCGATGGGCGCCTGGTCGTGAGGCAATCCAGGAACTCGCCACCGCCATCTGTCACACCTGAAATAACTCTGCGTACCTAATAGCAGCGTCCCGAAAGGGACGTCGCCTCGAGAGCACTCATATGCATAGAATTCTGCCCGAAATTACGCGCAGAGGGCCTACCGTACTCGCATGCGGTTGCGCAATTGGATTGGCTATTCCCTATCTTGCAGACTTGGCGAGGCCATTGCTCCCCGTCATGGTTTTCATATTTGTCCTGGGCACTCTTCTGCGTATTAACAACGCTGAAGTCATCACTGCAGCAAGAAACTTGAAAATATCCCTGATATTTCCAGCCCTGATGGTGGTGGCTTGCCCTTATATCTTTGGAATGCTTTCGCTTTACCTCACCGGCAATCAAGAACTATCCCTTGCGATAGCCATCGCTGTTGCCGCCCCGCCCGCGAGCGGAAATGCAGCCGTCGCGAGAATGCTCGGGCTTGACCCTTCCATGTCACTGGTGACTGCACTCTGCTCAATGGCAATTATCCCTGTCACCGCTCCGCTGATACTCCACCTATTCGCTGATGGCCTTTCACTCTCCTTGAACCCTGTTGACCTGGCGATCAGACTGGCCGTGTTGATAGGAGGCGCCGAAGGCGCTGCTATCTTGATACGTCGTTTTTCGCACACCTTCGTCGCCACGCACGGCCTGGCTATTGACGGTATTGTCGTCATCGCGCTTTTCCTCTTTGCAGTCGGCACGATGGCGGGCATGCAGCAGGTCATTCTGGAGACCCCTTCGTTGGCCATCTCAATGATCGCCATCGCCTACTGCATCAACGTCTGCCTGCAACTCCTCATGGGCTGTTTATACCCCGGGTCATTGATCGCCAAGTTCACCATGGCACTCAACGGTGGCAATAGAAATGTTGGACTATTATGGTCTGCTCTTGGTGTCAGCTTATCGCCCACAATGGCGTTGTATTTTGCATGCTGCCAACTGCCTATTCACACCATGCCGAAGATACTGCAGTTTGTTTTACCCAAAATTGAAAGCTATTTGAACAAACTGGTTTTAAGCAAGAATCGAATTTGAGCTATTACCGCCTGGAACTGCATAAAAATGATACTCACGCCAGAAAATATCAGGCAGATTGCCGAACGCTCTTCGCTGGAGTCTACTGCCTGCTCTTGTGTTCGGGGCTTGTCACAGGGGTGGGAAACCTTACCCAAAACACTCGAGGCGAGCAGCCTATTGCGTTTCTTAGGTGAAATCTCGACCGATAGGGCACAAGAACTCAGCCTTGAGGAATATCACCCGAACGGTACCCATTTCTGGTCTGAAGACGCGCCTATCTGCTTTGATTTCTTTCCTTATAATATTTCAAGCATTTGGGGCTGTAGGTGTTGCTCGCGAGCATTCCTCAGGTTTACAGAAGCAGGCGCCTATCACTGCGAGCAACGCATCCGTATTTTGCGTGCGTCGCTGATTAGCAACCCCGTTCAAGAAGAGCACGTTCAGGATTAGCCGTTCTTGAGCCGCCCCCTGCCCATAGCACGGATATAAGCCTCAGGCTTTATTCGCTACCAACCCGCGATCACTCATGAATGCCTCCAGCCGCGAGCGCATCCAGCGTTCCGCCGGGTCTGTGTCAACATGGCTGAGCCAGACCATGGACAAATCCAGGGTCGGGGTTTCGAACGGGAACGGCTCGCAGAACAGATTCCCGCTGGCAGCCATGGCCTGGGCTGTGTAATCCGGCAGGCTGGCGATCATGTCGGTGCCGGCAAGCAAGGCCGGCAACGAACTGTATTGCGGCACCGAGAGCACTACATGGCGTTTGCGGCCCACCTCTGCCAGCCACTCATCAGCAAACCCGGCCACATTGGCGGTGTGGGACACCAGCACGTGGGGCCGTGCGCAGTATTCGTCAAGGGTCAGCGGGGTATCCGAGGCATCGGCGCGCAGCAGGCACGGGCGGATGTGCCGCAATAACTTGCGCTTGGCATTGGCCGGCAACCCGCGGGTCTGGGTGATGCCGACGGTAATATCGCCAGAAGCCAGCAGGTCGGGAATGCGCCAATAGTCCACATGCTGCACCACGAACACCACCTGCGGCGCTTCCTGGCGCAAGGCCCGTAGCAAGGGTGGCAGCAGGCCGAACTCAACGTCATCGGACAGGCCGATGCGGAAGGTCATGGTGCTGATGGACGGGTCGAAATCATGGGTCAGGCTCAGGGCCGAAGACAGGGAATCCAAGGCCGGCGACAGGTGCTGGATGATCTCCTCGGCGCGAGCCGTAGGCTCCATGCGATGGCCGACACGAATAAACAGCGGGTCGTTGAACAGGGTGCGCAGGCGGTTGAGGGCCGAGCTGATGGTCGGTTGGCCGAGAAACAGCTTCTCCGCCACCCGCGTCACATTGCGCTCGAGCATCAGTGCTTCGAAGACCACCATCAGGTTGATGTCGGCCTTGCGTAATTCATTGCGATTCATCGGCGCCTGCCCCTTTGCCCAAGACAAGCGGCAGTTTAGGAAGGCTGCGGGGCTGCGTCTATGTGCGCACTGTTCAATAAACGGGTTTGGGACTATAAATCAGGTCTTGAAGGTTGCAGGTACCCCCTTGTGCTGGTCATTTTCGCCTTAAGCGTCCTGCTCAGCGGGGCTTTGCTCTGGGCCATCAAATTCATTGTGCATCCCACCGCCAGGACACTGCTGCGCGCATTTGTCGGTTTGTGCCTGGCGGCGGTGCTGGCTTACCTGGTGCTGGCTTCCGGATTCCCTACTTCGTTGCTGGTGTGAGACGCTTCCTGGCCCTGGCGCAGGCGTAAAGCCGACAACGCAGCCACCACCAACACCACGGCAATGACTTTCAAGCCGTTCATGGCATTGCCCGTGCTCATCTCAATGGCGCCCATCACCGACGGCCCGACAAAGCCGCCCAACAACCCGCACGCATTCACAAACCCCAGCCCTCCCGCCAACGCCACGCCTTTGAGGCGCGAGGCCGGGTAGAGAAACACGATCGACTGCACCACAAAGAACATCACTGCCGACAGGCAAAAACCCAACAGGCTGAACACCGGCCCCGACACCGACGCAATGCCCAGCCCCAACGCCATGGTCAGCAGCCCAGTCACCAGCAGCCGGCGGCAACGCCCGGGCGTGGTCGCAAAACGCGGGATCAATACCGCACCCAGTGCCGCCGCGATCCACGGCAACGAGGTCAGCAGGCCGACACTCATGGTGCTCAACTCGCCGTATTTGCTGATGATGCTCGGCAAGAAAAAGATCACGGTATAGATGGTGATCTGATGACAAAAATACACAAAGATCGCCAGCAGGATTTGCGGCGTCAGCCAGTTTTTCAACGCATGGCCGCCCGCCCCCGCACCTTCCTCGGTTTCCTGGGCGATACGCTGTTCAATACCGCGTGCTTCTTCGGCCGACAGCCACGGCGCCTTGCTCGGACGGTCCGGCAACTTGCGCCACACCACCCAGGCAAACGCCACGGCGGGCAAGCCTTCGAGCAGGAACATCCACTGCCAGCCGTGCCAACCAAGCAGGCCGTCCATGCGCATCAAGGCCGCGCCCACAGGGCCGCCGATGATGTTGGCAAAGCACACGCCCAGCAGGAAATACCCGGTGGCGCGCGCCCGCTGTTCGCGGTTGAACCAGTAGGTCAGGTACAGCATGACCCCGGGAAACAACCCGGCTTCGGCAATGCCCAGCAGCAGGCGCAACACATAGAACGACGTTTCGCCCTGCACAAACGCCATCGCTGCGGAGATCAGGCCCCAGGTCACCATGATGCGGGCGATCCAGAATCGCGCTCCCACCTTGTGCATGATCAGGTTGCTGGGGATTTCCGACAGTGCATAGGTCAGGAAAAACAGTCCGGCGCCCAACCCGTAGGCGGCGGCGGAAATACCCAGGTCGACGTCCAGGTGATGCTTGGCCAGAGCGATGTTGGTGCGATCCAGGAAGCTCAGAATGTAGGCAATGATCAACAGCGGCATCAACTTGGCGAACATCAGCCGGTTGAGGGCCTGCGGTTCGCGGGGTGAGGCGGTCTTGACGTCCTTGGGCACTTCGATAGGCATGGTGTGATCCCCTTATTGTTGTTGTGCGGGAATGTCGGCCAAGTCATGACGCGACCTTTTTCGATAAATAAACGAAGTCAGAAATTGACCTGGTCACGCCCCTTGAGCCCGAGGATTTCCCGCGCTTCATCGGCCGTGGCGACGCGGTGGCCGAGAGCTTCGATCACCGTGCGAATGCGCCGTACCTGGTCGGCATTCGAAGCCGCCAACTTGCCCGGCCCGTCCCACAGCGAATCCTCAAGGCCTACCCGTGCGTTGCTGCCCATGGACAGGCCCATGGTCGCCAGCGGAATCTGCCCGCGCCCGGCACCGAGGATTGACCACACGTAGTCATCGCCAAACAGGCGGTCGGCGGTGCGCCGCATGTGCGCCAGGTCTTCAGGATGCCCACCGATGCCGCCCCGCAGGCCGAACA
This sequence comes from Pseudomonas fluorescens, assembly GCF_001902145.1. Classification (GTDB taxonomy): domain Bacteria; phylum Pseudomonadota; class Gammaproteobacteria; order Pseudomonadales; family Pseudomonadaceae; genus Aquipseudomonas; species Aquipseudomonas fluorescens_BV. The sequence goes on along the minus strand of NZ_MRST01000021.1, from coordinate 72,062 downwards.
CCGACTGGATAAACAGCGGTGGCTTGAGCAGACCGCGTTCCAGAAAGTGCGCGGCGGTGTAGAGATGGCCGATGTCGTAGCACTCGATTTCAAAGCGGGTGCGGTTATCGGCACAGGCATTGAGGATGTGGGTAATGTCGCGAAAGGTGTTGCGAAAGATCCGGTCGTCGCTCTCTTCCAGATACGGGCGTTCCCAATCGTGCTGGAACTCGGTAAAGCGGTTGAGCATTTCGTACAGCCCGAAATTCATCGAGCCCATGTTCAGCGAGGCCAACTCCGGCTTGAACTGCATCACCGGTTGCAGGCGTTCTTCCACGCCCATGGTCGGTGCACCGCCGGTGGTGATGTTGATCACCACGTCGCTGGCCGCCTTGATCTGCGGCAGAAATTCGGCAAACAGCGCCGGGTCCTGGCTGGGGCGGCCGTCAATCGGGTCACGGGCATGCAGATGCACAATGGCCGCGCCGGCTTCGGCGGCGCCGATGGCGGCATCGGCGATTTGCTCGGCAGTGATGGGCAAATGCGGTGACATCGACGGTGTATGGATGGCACCGGTAACAGCGCAGGTGATGATGACAGGTCGTTTTTTGGACATGACGATTCTCCAACTTTTATTCTTCTGAAAAAAATCCTGGGTGCGGCGCGATGTGTGCTTACGGGCTTACAGGTACTCGACGTTACCGTCGACACTGATCGCCTGGCCGGTCACGTTGCGTGCGGCGGGCGAGCAGAGGAACAAGGCCATGGCGGCCACGTCTTCGGCGGTGACCATGCGCTTGAGTGAGATCTTGTTGAGGTATTCCTGGCGCATCTGGGCTTCGGGCACGCCGAGTTGTTCAGCGCGGGCGCGGATCACGCCGTCCATGCGCGGGCCTTCGACAATCCCGGGCAGCAGGGCGTTGACACGGATGTCGCTCTCGCCCAGCTCCGAAGCCAGGGATTTCATCAGGCCGACGATGGCCCATTTGGTCGCTGCATAGGGCGTACGCCACGCGTAGCCTAACCGCCCCGCCACCGAGGCGATATGCAGCAAATGGCCGTGGGACGATTCCTTGAGCATCGGCACCGCGTGATGGGCAAAACGGTACTGTGCAGTGAGATTGATGTTGATGGTGGCTTGCCATTCGGCGTCGCCGATCGTGTCGATACCCCCCGTAGGCCCGGCGATCCCGGCATTGTTGACCAGCACATCCAGACCACCGAACTGCTCGCGCTGCACCTTGAATACCGCCTCGACCTGCGCGGCATCGCTGACATCGGCCCGGGTCGCGACGCTGCCCGGGTATTTATCCCGAAACGCCGCCAGGGCCGACTCGCTCACATCACACACATGCACCCGGGCGCCGGCTTCCAGATAAGCCGCCGCCAACACTTCACCAATGCCGGCAGCCCCGCCGGAAATCAACACACGTAACCCAGGATAAGGCTGTAGCCGTTGTAGGACACTCATGCACGTTTACCTCCAGATACAGACGACCGCGCACGGTCGTTCTTGACGAGCAGGCGCGCCAGGGAGTCGGCGGCCTGCATGATGTCGTCGGTCACCGCCGCCCGGGCGCCGGCGCCATCGCGGGCAGCCAGGGCTTCGACGATGCGCGTATGCGCCTCCATCGAGCGTTGCAGATGCGCTTTGTCCGGGGCGACCAGGGCAAAACACGGCCCCATGTGCAGCCAGAAATTCTCCACGGTGGCCATGGTCAATTCGGCCTGGGCCACCGCGTAGATGCGTCGGTGAAAGGCGAAGTTGGTCCACAGGTAGCGGGACACGTCGACCTCATCGGCGGCGTGTTGCATCTGGCGGCACAGGTCGGTGATTTCATCGAGGTCGTGTTTTTGCAGGAGCAGCACGGCTTTTTCCGCCAGCAAGCCTTCGAGCGCTACCCGCGTGTCGCGAATTTCACGCAGGCGTTCGACCGTCATCAGGCGTACCCGCAGACGGGATGTTTCGGTGACTTCAAAGGCGTTTTCGGCACTCAGGCGTTGCAACGCTTCGCGTACCGGCATGGGGCTGGAGCCGAGCGCTTCGGCCAGGCCACGGATGGTGAGTTTCTGGCCAGGCTGGAAACGGCCACTCATCAGCGCTTCGCGGATCTGACGGTAGACCTGGTCTTGCAAAGTATCGCGGGACACCTGGCGCAGGGTAGGCAGGAGGAGCGAGCCATCGGTCATGAGGCAAAACCTGTATTGTGGTTGTTATGGCCTCAATATGTGATCACAAATCAAATATGTCAAATAGTTTCCCCGCTCAGAAGTCCACCAATACAAAATGTGGGAGCGGGCTTGCTCGCGAATGCGGTGGATCAGCCGACAACTCTGTTGACTGACATTGCGCATTCGCGAGCAAGCCCGCTCCCACAATTGGATCACGTCTGCCCTGAAATCAGGGTTTGAGCGGACGTTCCTGGTCACGCTCTGAAAGCTCGGTGCCGTCGTCCGGATGCTTCCAGGTTTGCGGCTTTTCTTCTTCACGCTGCTGCCGGGTTTCTTCACGCTCCGGCTCGTCGTGCTGCTTGCGTTCGTTCCCCATAGCGACCTCCGCCCGTAAAAATTGGACACAGGTTCAAGCATAGAGCACCGCAGGCTGTTTTGACGCTCGCCATGATTGATAGCCAATACGCATCAATTCATCCAAATTAGTCACTTATCATTTCTAAATGTGTCAGCCACTATCCCAAGTCTTAAGCGAAACAAGCACTTTAAAAAGAACGCTGGAGACACAAAACCATGACTAACCCTTCCCGGCCTGCGGCTGCCCCCTCGAAAGTAGGCGCGGTATTACGCGTTACTTCGGGCAATTTCCTCGAACAGTTCGACTTCTTTCTGTTCGGTTTCTACGCCACTTATATCGCTGCCGCGTTTTTCCCGGCCGCTAATGAGTTTGCGTCATTAATGATGACCTTTGCCGTGTTCGGCGCCGGCTTCCTGATGCGTCCATTGGGCGCGATTATTCTGGGTGCCTACATTGATGACGTAGGTCGTCGTAAAGGCTTGATCGTGACCCTGGCGATCATGGCCAGCGGCACGCTGTTGATCGTGCTGGTGCCGAGCTATCAAACCATCGGCCTATGGGCGCCGTTGCTGGTGCTGTTGGGGCGCCTGCTGCAAGGCTTCTCGGCCGGTGCGGAGCTGGGTGGTGTGTCGGTGTACCTGTCCGAAATGGCCACGCCGGGCCGTAAAGGCTTCTACACCAGTTGGCAGTCGGGTAGCCAACAGATCTCCATCGTCGTCGCCGCGGCCCTGGGTTATGGCCTGAACGTGTGGATGGAACCTGCGGTGGTGGCCGATTGGGGCTGGCGGATTCCGTTTGCCGTCGGTTGCGTGATCATTCCGTTTATCTTTGTGTTGCGTCGCAACCTGCAGGAAACCGAAGAGTTCGCCAACCGCAAGCACCGCCCGACCATGCGTGAAGTGATGGCGACCCTGGTGAAGAACTGGACCGTGGTCATCGGCGGCATGCTGATGGTGGCCATGACCACCACGGCGTTCTACCTGATCACCGTGTACGCACCGACTTTCGGCAAAACCGTGTTGCACCTGAGCACCTCGGACGCCTTGCTGGTGACCTTGCTGGTCGCGATCTCGAACTTTTTCTGGCTGCCGATCGGCGGCACGTTAAGCGACCGCTTCGGCCGTAAACCCGTGCTGATTGCCATGACGGTGCTGACTGTCCTTACGGCTTATCCGGCATTGTCCTACGTGGTCAACGCACCAAGCTTTGCGCACATGCTGGAAACCCTGCTGTGGTTCTCGTTCCTGTATGGCATGTATAACGGCGCGATGATCCCGGCATTGACTGAAATCATGCCGGTGGAAGTGCGTGTGGCGGGTTTCTCGCTGGCTTACAGCCTGGCAACAGCAGTGTTCGGTGGCTTCACGCCAGCGATCTCCACATGGTTCATTCACATCACCGAAGACAAGGCTTCACCTGCGTATTGGATGATCTTCGCCGCGCTGTGTGCATTGTGTTCGACCCTGGCGTTGTATCGCCGCGCCAATACCCGTGGCCAAGTCATGCAGGAGGCTGCGCAATGAAGCCGCTGTTCAAGACCCTCGCGGCTGTCGTCCTCGGCACCCTGGCGCTATCAGCCCAGGCCGAACAACTCAAGGTCATGACCTCGGGCGGCTTCACCGCCGCGTATAAATTGCTCGGCCCGCAATACGCCGAGCAAAGCGGTGACACCCTCGACACCATCCTTGGCCCGTCCATGGGCAAGGCGCCGGAAGCGATTCCCAACCGCCTGGCCCGTGGCGAACAGGCCGATGTGGTGATCATGGTCGGTTATGCCCTGGATGAGTTGATCAAACAAGGCAAAGTCGACCCCGCGTCCCGCGTGGAGCTGGCGGACTCGCGGATCGGCCTGGTGGTGAAGGAAGGTGCGGCCAAACCTGTGATCAATACAGACGCCGAGCTGAAGGCCGTACTGAGCAAAGCCAAATCGGTGGCCTATTCGGATAGCGCCAGCGGCGTTTATGTCGAGAAGGAATTGTTCAAGAAACTCGGCATGCCGGCCAAGGGCACCATGATCCAACGCGTGCCGGTGGGCGAACAGGTGGCCAAGGGTGATTACGAGGTCGGCTTGCAACAAGTGGCGGAATTGTTGCCAGTCAAGGGCGTGACGTTCGTAGGCAAGATCCCGGAAGACGTACAGTCCGTTACCCGTTTCGCCGCCGGTATTCCAGTGAACGCCAAACACCCTGAGCAGGCCAAGGCGCTGTTGCAGTTCATGGCCTCGCCCGAGGCCCAGCCGGAGGTGCAATCCACCGGCCTGGACTCGGTGTCACGCTGACCGGAACGGCATCTCCCGCACCAGTCGCTCCAACTCCAGCGCCGCCGGTGGCAACGTCCGCCCACGGCGCTTGATCAAGCCCACATTGCGCAGTACGTGGGGCTCCACCAGCGGCACACTGACCAGAATCGGGTGAGTGTGCGCCGGCATCGCAATCGACGGCACCATCGCTACGCCCAACCCCGCCTCCACCAACCCGATCATGGTGGTCACGTGGTGCGTCTCGCAGATACTCGGCTTTTTCACCCGCACCCCACGCAGGGCCTGGTCGAGCAGGAAGCGATTGCCCGACGTCTTGTCCACCTCGATGTAGTCATGCTCATAGGCCTCGGTCCAGCTCACGCTGTCACGCGCAGCCAGAGGGTGATCACGCCGACAGGCCAGCACGTAGCGCTCCTGCAACAGCAACTCGAACTCCACCTCATCGGCCAGGCTGCCGCTGAAACTCACGCCAAAATCCGCCTCGCCGCTGGCCACCGCATTGCACACCTCGCCGGCACTGGCATCCAGCACCCGCAGGCGAATCTTCGGATACAGCTTGTGGAACTCGGAGATCACGTGGGGCATGAAGTAGTACGCGGTAGACGGCACGCAGGCGATGGTGACATTCCCCATGCGCGTCGAGGCGACGTTACTGATACCCATCAGCGCGATATCGAGATCGTCGAGCATGCGCTCAACCTGGGGCAAGAATGCACGCCCGACCATGGTCAGGCTGACCCGCCGCGTGGTGCGTTCGAACAGCTTTACATCCAGCGCGGATTCGAGCTTTTCGATACGCCGGCTGAGGGCCGGTTGCGAGATACGGATAGCCTCGGCGGCACCGCGAAAACTGCCCTTGTCTACCACGGCGCGGAAAGCTTGGAGGTCGTTGAGGTCGAAGTTGATGATCACGGGAGGCAGGCCAAAGGGGTCGAGGTGGCGAGCATTATCGTATGGGAGCCCGTGGGACGCCATGTGTGCCGGGACGGTTTGCCTACTGAAAACTGATCAGCAGGCTTTTAGCGCTTAGTCGCCTGATAGCTTCCCCCAAGCCGCTGGCGTACTGAAAAACGCCTGCGCGTTACTGTCGAGCGTCTCCAGGTGATAACCACCCTCCTGCACGATCAAGCACGGCAACCCCAGCCCTCGAATACACTGCCCCAACTGCGCAAATCCCTCCCGCGTTACCGCGACTTTGCTCTGCGGGTCCAGCTCGTAGATATCGAAGCCCAGTGACAACACCAGCACATCCGCCGAGAAGTCCTTCACCGCTGCCAGGGCCTGCTCCAGTTTTTCGAAGAACACCGCTTCGCTGGCACCATGGGCCATCGGCAGGTTGAGGTTGAACCCTTCGCCGGCGCCGTTGCCTTTTTCTTCGGCAAAGCCTGCCACGCCAGGATAGAAGTTGGTCGGGTCGCCGTGGATCGACACATACAGCACGTCGTCGCGGTCGTAGAAAATGTCCTGGATGCCTTGGCCGTGATGCATATCGGTATCGAGCACGGCAACGCGCTGGAAACCTTGGCGCAGCGTTTGCGCAGCCACCGCCGCGTTGTTGATGTAACAGAAGCCACCGGCCGCGTCGAAGCGGGCGTGGTGGCCCGGGGGCCGGCACAAGGCATAGGCGGCGGGTGCGCCATCGAGGATGTCAGCCGCAGCGGCGACGGCGCTTTGCGCCGACCAATAAGCCGAGCGCCAGGTCAACTCACCGATGGGGCAACTGCCATCGGCCAGGTAGCGTGCAGCCTGGGCCAGGATGCCGCGCAGGGCATTGGGTTCACGCACGAAAATGTTGGACATGACTTCGTCGCCCCAGTCTTCGGGGATCTCCTTCCAACGCTGGTGAGCGTCTTGAAGAAAAGCCAGGTAGTCGCCGCCGTGCACCGCGAGCAAAGGATCCATACCGTGATCGGTCGGTTGCTGGATATCGAAGCCCAGGGTTTGCGCAGCCAGCAGCAGGTTGCGCGCACGCTCAGGGACTTCCTGCGGCATGCGCATCTGGCCGCGGGAATAGTAGCTACGCGGGTGGTGCAAGAGTTGTTCGGGGTGGAAAAACGTCTTCATAGGGTGCTCCTGGATAAACACAGCCCCTGTGGGAGCTGGCTTGCCAGCTCCCACAGGGGCACGGCGTCGGCCTTTAGAAATGAACGCGCCCTGCGCGTTTCAATACGGCGTTGAGCAAGACATCGGTGCCTTGGCGCACATCGTCGGGCAAGACATCTTCGGCTTCGTTGTGGCTGAGGCCGCCGACACAAGGGATGAAGATCATCGCGGTGGGGCAATAGCGCGCCAAGTGAATCGCATCGTGACCCGCGCCGCTGACAATGGTCTGCTGGCTGTAGCCCAAGGCGTCCACCGCAGCCTGCACGCAGGCCACGCACTCGGCGTCGAACGGCGTGGCCGGGCTGGTCCAGTGCGGCGTGATGGTGACGCTCAGGCCGCGATTGTCAGCGATTGCCTGCAGGCGTGCACGCACTTGCTGCTCCATGGCGTCGATGTCGGTGTCGCGGTGATGGCGCAGGTCGACGGTAAAATCGAGCAAACCGGGAATGGTGTTGCGCGACGACTTGGCGATGCTCAATTCGCCCACAGTGGTGAGACCCTGCGGGGCAAAATCGGCGGCTAGGTTTTCCAGGGCCTGGATCATTTTCGCCGCACCGTACAGCGCATCTTTACGCAACGGCATCGGCGTGGTGCCGGCGTGAGCGGCCATACCTTGGACCCGCACATCGAGCCAGCGAATCGCTTGGCCACCGGTGACTACGCCGATGCTGTTGGCGTTGTCTTCCAGGATCGGGCCTTGCTCGATATGCGCTTCGAAATACGCATCCACCGCGCCACCCAACGGGCGCTCACCGTTGTAGCCAGTGCTGCGCAACGCCTCGGCCACGCTGACACCCTCAGCATCAGCAGTGGTCAGCGCCTTGTCCAGAGCGAGGGCACCGGTGAACACCGCCGAGCCCAGCATCGCCGGAGTGAAACGGGCGCCCTCCTCGTTGGTCCACACCGCAATTTCCAACGGCTTGCGCGTCTGGATGCCGTGGTCGTCGAGGCTGCGGATCACCTCCAGGCCAGCCAACACGCCGTACACGCCATCAAAGCGCCCGCCTTCGGGCTGGGTATCGAGATGGCTGCCCATCATCACCGGGGCGGCGTCATTGTCAGTACCTGCGCGACGGGCGAACAGGTTGCCGATGGCATCCGCACTCAACGTCAGGCCAGCCGCTTTACACCAGTGACTGAACAGCTCACGACCGGCCTTGTCTTCGGCGCTCAATGCCAGGCGGCAGCTGCCACCGCGTGCGGTCGCGCCGATCTCTGCCATGGCCATCAGGCTATGCCACAGGCGCTCGCCATTAATCTTCAACATTGCTGACTCCTTCAACTGTGTGCCATTTCCAGGCGGTGGGCCGTAGCGTGGCGGCGGGACAAGGCCAGCACGCACACCAACGAGACCGCCGCGATCACGCTGTAAAACACTGCCATCGGCCACCATTGGCCCAGGTATTGATGGGCCAGCCAGGTGCCGATCAACGGTGTCAGGCCGCCGGCCAACGCGCCGCATACCTGGTAAGCCAGGGAGATCGCGGTGTAACGCACACGGGTTTCAAACAGGCCGCTGACAAAGCCCGCGATGACGGCGTAGAACGACGCCATGCACACCACCGCCAAGGCAATGCCGAGGATGATCAAGGGTGCCTGGCCGCTGCTGACCAAGACGAACATCGGGTACGGCGAGGCCATTGCCAGTACGCACATGGCGCACAGGAACCGCGTAGCACCGACCTTCTCCGCCACCCAGGCGGCCAATGGCTGAACGCAGAACTGGATAATGGCAACCAAGAACAGGCACTCCAGGATCAGCGATCGCGGTAGGCCCAGTTGCTGAGTGCTGTAGGCAATCATGAAGGTGTTGGTGAAATACACGCCGGCAATGCCCAGGGTGTTGGCGCCAATGCACAGCAGCAGTGGACGCCAAGCGGTCTTCAACACCTCCAACACGGGGGCTTGGTCCTTCTTGATGGCACGGGCTTTTTCCGCCAGGGCTTTGTCTTCGAGGAACTCCGGCGACTCGTTCACACCCAGGCGAATCGCCAGGCCAACGATCAGCAACAACGCACTGGCCAGGAACGGCAGGCGCCAGCCCCAACTGAGCAGGTCTTCTTCCGGCAGACGAGTGACGGCGCTGAACGCCAGCAGGGAAAGGATCAAACCCGCCGGGCTACCCAACTGCGCAAAGGATGCAAAGAAGTTACGACGCCCCTTTGGCGCGTGCTCCCCGGCCATCAATACCGCCCCGCCCCACTCGCCGCCGACCGCAATGCCCTGCACCACGCGTAACAGGATTAACAGCACTGGCGCGGCGGCGCCGATCTGGGCATAGGTCGGTAACAGGCCGATGCACACCGTGACCACGCCCATCATCACGAGGGTAATCACCAAGGATTTCTTACGGCCGATGCGGTCGCCGATATGACCGAACACGATGCCGCCCAACGGCCGTGCGAAAAAGCCCACAGCGAAGGTGCCGAATGCGGCCATGGTGCTGAACAATTTATCGTCGGAGGGGAAGAACAGCTGACCGAACACCAGCGCCGCAGCGGTGGCATAGATGTAAAAGTCGTACCACTCGATCATGGTGCCGATAAAGGCGGCGGCCGCGGCACGGCGAGGCTGCGGCGAAGCGGAAGGCTTCATGGGGCTGGCTCCTTTGGTTATTTTTTTGGCAGGAGAAGGTCAAACCGATGCGCTCTGATGGCACTTGTTAAGCCTGATTTTTCGGCCTGGGGCTATGATTAGTCAATTTTCTATTTATTATCTTGATTATAAATACTGCTTATTATCGAGCGACACCATGCCCGAGTCCCGCCGCGACATTCCCCCCCTGCTCAACGACCGCTTGGACTGGAACCTGCTGCGCACCTTCCGCGTGATCGGCCAGGAACTGAGCATCAGCCGCGCCGCCGCGCGCCTGCACCTGACGCAACCGGCAATCAGCCAGGCGCTCAAGCGCCTGGAAGAACAGCTCGACTGCCAGCTCATCCTGCGTCGTGGCCCGCGCTTCGTGCTCACCGAGGCCGGTGAACAGATTTTCGCGATTGCCGGCGAGATGTACGGCCAGGTCTCGCAGATGAGCAATGCCCTGCAAAAGCCTGGTGATGAAGTCATCGGCAAGGTGCGCTTGCTGATGATCAGCCGCATTAATTCGGCCACCTTCGATGACTTCCTCGCAGGCTTTCATCGCGAGCATCCACGGGTAGACCTGGAGGTCGAAGTGATGCGCAGCTCCGACATCGTCGCCGCGCTGCTGGAAAAAACCGCAACCCTGGGGCTTAGCCTCAATCGCCGGCCGCAACCGCGCCTGGAACAGCATCTGTTCCTGCGTCAGCGCTATGCGTTTTTTTGTGGAAAACACCACCCATTATTCGCACGCACAGGGTTGGTCGAAGGGGATCTGCAATCGGAAAACTTCGTGAGTTTTACCAGCGACCAGATCGGCGGCATGTTGTCGCCGCTGACGATTTTTCGCGATCAACAAGGGTTCGGTGGACGGATCGTAGCGTCGTCTTCCAGCCTGGAAGAAGTGCGGCGCCTGGTGATTGCCGGGTATGGCCTGGGATGCCTGCCGGTGCATGTGGTGGCTGAGGATGTGGAGAAAGGGCTGCTCTGGCGGCTGCCGCCGGATGAGGGCATTGCGGATGTGGATATTCACCTGCTGTGGAATCGGGAGCAGAAGATGAGTCGGGCGGAGGGGGTATTTATTGAATGTCTTTTGGGGCGGTTGGCCAGAACATAATTGGCCGTATCCGAGTGGGTCAAAAAGCAGTTACAACTCACCGAGTGCGCACCGAAGCACGCACGGCTAGGATTGCAGCGAACTAAGCCAATGGCGTACATTAGCGATGATTTTCATAGAGACATCGGTCTTCACCCGTCGCGTTAAAGAACTGATCGACGAGGATGCCTACATGGCCTTTCAGAACGTGCTTGTAGTGAATCCCGCTGCCGGCGACGTTATCGAGGGTACGGGTGGCATTCGCAAGATACGAGTAGCAGCCAAGGGCCATGGAAAACGAGGCGGGGCACGTGTGATCTATTACCACTTCGTCTCGGCATCACAGATTGTTTTACTGATGATCTATCCCAAAAATGAACAGCAGGACTTGAGCGCCGACGAGCGCAAGTCACTGAAGGCTGCGATTGAGCACTGGAGATAGCTATGAGCAGATTTTTTGATGACTTGATGGAAAGCGTTCAAGAGATGAACGAGATCCTGAGCGGAGAACGGGAGCCTTCCCGTGAATTCCATATTGACTCAATGCGAGTCAAAGAGATCCGTAAGGCGACAGGGCTCACCCAGGCTAAATTCGCAGCGCTGATTGACGTTCAGCTCGGCACGTTGCGCAACTGGGAGCAGGGTCGTCGCGAACCTACTGGGCCGGCAAAGGCGTTATTGAAAGCTATCCATAATGACCCAGTACATGTGCTGAATGCGTTGGCTAGCTAAAAAATTTACCGCTGCGCCTTCCTTAAACATCGTCATAACCGGAAAGCTCGGAGCTGAATCAACTTCGGGCTTTCGTTTGTGATGCAGAGTGAGGACTCTTCAAAACCTCACATCGATAGCACTGATGATTACTATCGAAACGAGCGCCTGCTCGATTGCCAGCACTGATTCCTATAATCGCCTCCAGCTTCCCTCTCCTGCGTCTGCTTTCAGGCGACTTTCACCTTGGAACCCCACACCATGCCAAGCGCGAGCCAGGCCCCTAGCGGCCTTCCCGAACATAATCAACAAAGCGTCAAACAGCAGTGGCTGGCGATTCTTTCGGTCGCCGTGGGTGCCTTTGCCCTGGTGACCAGCGAGTTTCTGCCGGTGGGCGTACTCAACGACGTCGCCAGCGACCTGGGCATCAGTGCCGGCCACGCAGGCCTGATGGTCACCCTGCCCGGCATCATGGCGGCCCTCGCCGCGCCGTTGCTGTCTGTCGGCATTGGCGCCATGGACCGCCGCTATCTGCTAATCGGCCTGACGCTGGTCATGATCCTCGCCAACGCGGTGGTGGCTTTTGCCAGTGACTTCAGCCTGCTGCTGTTCGGCCGCGTACTGCTGGGCATCAGCATCGGCGGTTTCTGGGCCACGGCCATCGCCCTCAGCGGCAGGCTGGCGCCCAAGGGCGTGGGCGTCGCAAAAGCTACGTCGATCATCATGATGGGTGTGACCCTGGCCACCGTACTCGGCGTGCCCGTAGGCACCTGGCTCAGCGGCCTGATGGGCTGGCGCATGACCTTTCTGGTCACCGCGCTGGTGGGTGTGCCAGTGCTGCTGGCGCAAGTCTTCCTGCTGCCGCGCCTCAACCCGGAAAAGGCCATTGAGGTACGCGACCTGCCGGCCCTGTTTATCAACCCACAAGCGCGGGTCGGGTTGATCGCCGTACTGCTGATCGGCCTGGCGCACTTTGCCGCGTACACTTATGTCGCGCCCTTCTTTAAACACAGCTCCGGCTTCGACGGGCCGACGATTGGCTCATTGTTGCTGTTGTATGGCGTCGCAGGCGTGCTGGGTAATGTGTTCGCCGGCTTCGCCGCCAACCGCAGCGTACGCAACACCTTGCTGCTGGTGGCGCTGATGATCGGTACCAGCACCGCCCTGTTCCCCTACTTCGCCACCGGTATGACGGGCGCCGTGGTGCTGATCGCCCTCTGGGGCTTCGCCTTTGGCGCTTTCCCGGCCTGCGCCAGTATCTGGATGTTCGTGGTGGCGCCCAAGGATGTGGAGCGAGGCATGCCGCTATTCGTGGCGTTGTTTCAGGTGATCATTGCCCTGGGCTCTTTCTTTGGTGGACGGATCGTCGATCAACTCGGCAGCGCGGTGTTGTTGAGCCTGGCGACCATATTGGTGGGGTGTGGTTTTGTGACGGTGCTGGTGTTGGGCCGCAAGGTGAGTAATAGCCTGGTAGCGCAGCCTGCCTGACCAGGTGATCGCGGCAAAAAAGCCTGCTGAGCGTTGAGTTCAGCAGGCTTTTTTCATTTCAGGGGGCAGGTATTTATTGGGCCGCGGGGAAATCACGCTCGAGGACAGCCTCCACCAGGGCTTGCGCGTTCTCGATCAGTTGAGCCAGGGCCATGATCACAGGCGACTGCGTGCTGACTGGATCTTCGGCGCATTGGTAAGCGGTTTGAAGGGCGGATGACAGGATTTCGGTGGCGTTTGTCAGGGCTTCTTCGGTGCCGACATCTGCACCTACATGGAATATTTTTCGAGGGGAAAGTGCGGAATCAAAATCGAAATTGCTCATTGTGTAGCTCCTGTATGCAATGGAAGCTGCCACATCCCGCTGTCAAACAAGATCAGGTGGCAGCTATGCGCGGGTTGACAGACCGGTATACAGGACCCGGCGCACCCGAAGATGCCCCACGCACAGCCGCCATAAAACGACGTCACAGCAGAAAAGCCTGTAATCGCATGGAGGTCGTACACCTGTAAATCAGTCTGTCAAAACCGGTCGCCATGAGGGCGACGGCGGAAGGTTAGCGCCCTACCCCAGCCAACGCAACCCTGCCCGAAAACTGCTGAGCCGGCACAACGTAAGCACCTGTTTCGGAAAAGCTTGGTAACCAGAATTCGCGCATCGAACCTTGTGCAGATAAGCCTCTGAGCTAGCCTGAAGAGGTCGCCACCGTGGCGGCATACTATCAAGGATGCTTATATGCCAACGAGATATCGCGATGCGGTCACCGGTGAATACGTTACAGAGCAAGAGGCGAAAAAAAGACCGAGGGAAACGGTGAGGGAAACGGATAAAAAGCGCCCGGCAAAGCCCAAGGTCAAGAAATAGGATCAACAAATGAGAGCGATTGCCGTATGTCCAGACAGACTTGCCAATGAAACACACTTGCTCCAATGTAATGACCAACGTCATTACAAGAGGAGCTATCCCTTGGCATCTATCAACATCCGTATCGATGACGACCTGAAAGCTCGCGCCTACTTGGAGCTGGAGAAACTCGGTGTCACCCCTTCCGAACTGATACGTCAGGCGTTGCAATATGTTGCCGAACGCGGCCAGTTGCCATTTAAGCCTGTCCTGATGACTGAAGACGACGAGGCCTTGATGGCGACCGTACGTGAGCGCCTTGCGTCGCCTCAACGAGTGAGGGTTTCGTTGGATGATCTATAGCCTTGATTTTGATGCGCGTGCATTGAAGGAATGGCAAAAACTCGGCGACACCCTCCGTCAGCAATTCAAGAAGAAGCTGGTCGAAATCCTGAACAACCCACGTATTGAGGCTAACCGTCTACATGGCCTGCCTGACTGCTACAAGATCAAACTACGTAGTAGCGGGTACAGGCTGGTCTATCAAGTGATCGATCAGGAAATTACGGTGTTCGTGGTCGCCGTTGATAAACGTGAGCGAGATCAGGCTTATCACAAAGCATCTGAGCGCCTTGCCCAACGCTAGGCACTGTTACAGCCAATCCCTGAAGCAGCCGTGAATAACCGCAGCTTTTCTATGTAATGGTGAAGATATAACTGACACGTCGGATAGCGTAAATCGCGTGCATTTTATCAGGTACGCCGCCGGCCATCCTGTAGGAACGAGCGGGGTCAAGTGACCCCGCCATAATGCTTAATGCCAGTCAGTTAGGCGCAGACTCCTGTGTGGGCTTGCCCGCGATAGCGGCGCGTCAGTCACTGATTCTTCAACTGAACCACCGCTTTCGCAGGCAAGCCAGCTCCCACACTTGATCTTCGTTGCTCTGAGCAGTGCGTTCACTTAACTGACCGGCATTAGCCTTTTATATTTAGAAAGCCCAGCGAGCACCCAGTGTGAACTCGCTGGAGACCAGGTTAGCCTTCATCTTCTCATCCTGCAGGCCACGGGCATTCGGGAAGTTGTTCCAGCCGCTTTCGGTATCGCCCATATCGATGTAGCGATAGCCTAGGTCCAGAGCCAGGCGATCTGTAACGTCGTAGGCAACACCCGCACCGACCGACCAGGCCAGGTTGGTCTGGGTCGAGGCGCCATACTGGCGCGACTCATTGCCCTGCCAGCCCTTGGACTCAAGACGGGCAAGACCCAGCCCGGCAGAACCATAAATCGATACCTTCTCGGTAATACGGAAGTCGCGATAGGCATTGAGCATCACGCGTTGGGAGTCGATGTGGTGCTCATTGAGACTGGTCGGGAAGGTGGTCGAGCCACTGGTGAATGTATCGCTTTGCGGCAAGCTCAACTCGCCCTCCAGGCGCCAGCCATTGCCGAAGCGGTAACCCACGCCAATGGACCCTGTCATGTCTTTCTGGCTGTCGTCGCCAGACACGAACGAACCAATACCAGGGCGGGCGCTGGAATCCATATTGCGCGCTTTGCGTTCGGCACTGATCACCCGGGCGACGCCGTAGTAACCCTGCTCGTCGGCCGGGGCGGCAACTGCCTGGGACGGGTGGACGGCAGAACCGACCAGCAGCAGTACAGGAAGGGTCTTGAACATTTGCATTTTCTTTTTCTCTTACGGTTTAAATAAAAGCATCACGCTTGGGTTAAGTGGCGCATCCAACGCCTGTGTAATTGCCTCTCCATTATTGAAAAGATTTCCTGTCGGACGGCGCAGGCCCGAACGGGGCGCGCAACCACGGCAGCGCTTTCAGGCAAGCCCACTGGGATGGCGGATCGATGAGGCCCATCAACAGGCTCAGCGAGCCGGCGTCCGGCTGGAACGACGGCGCCGGGCTGTCATAGAACAGCACATGTCGGATATGCGGACGGGCGCTGCAGAACTGCTGGATATCTGTGCCATACGGCACCGCCAGGGCCTTGTTGACGATCAACAGGTCGAATGGCTGATGCGGGTCGCTGGTGAGCAACACCAGTTCATCGAAGCTGCTGATCGGCGCGATGCGGTAATAGCCAAGGCGGTTGAGCAACTTTTCGATGTGCAGCAAGGGCTCATGCCGAACATCGGCGATCAGGATGCGCAGGGCTTTGTTGGTCATACGCGTCGACTCCGCTGGTGCTCGCCGTCAAGCCAGCGCAACAGGTCGCCGCCGCTCATGGGCTTGGCATACCAATAACCCTGCCCTTGGGTGCAGCCCATGTTCAGCAAGGATTGGCGCTGCTCATCGGTTTCGATGCCTTCTGCCACCACCGTCATCCCCAGCGTTTCACCCAGCGCCAGGGTGCTGCTGATCACTGCATGGCTGCGCGGTTCTTGCGCCAATGCCCGGATAAATCCCGCGTCCAGCTTGATCTCGTTGAAGGGCAGTTGGGACAAGCGCTGAAGTGAAGAAAAGCCGGTGCCGAAATCGTCGATCGACAATCGGCAACCCATCATCTGCAGACGAAACAGACACTCCAGACTGGTTTCCGGTGCTTGCAGCAGGCCGCTCTCGGTCAACTCGAAGGTCAGGCTCGAACCGCGCGCGCCGTACTCACCGAGCAGGCTGGCGATCTGCGCAGCGAGGGTGCCATTGGCCAACTGCACGGCGTGAAGGTTGAAGGCAAAATTAAGGTCGTGCCCCTGCGCCCGCAATTGCTGTTGCAGTGCCAGCCCTTCGTGCAACTGCTGGCACAGCAATTCATCGAGTAAGCCGCACTGCTCCAGGACCGGCAAAAAACAAGGTGGAGGCAGTATTTTCCCCGACCGATGCCGCCAACGCGCCAGCACTTCGACGCCGTTGATTTCCCCGGTTTCCAGGATAAATTTCGGTTGAAAGAAAGCACACAGCTCATGAGCCGCCAGTGCCTGGCGTACCTCGGCCTCATCGGGCAGTACCTCCAGCGGCTCTGGCGGTGCTCCAGTACGCGGCAGACTGCAATGCTTTTTTAGCAAGCGCTCCAAGGCGTCTTCATCCAGCGGCTTGCCAATATCGCCAAGCAACTCCAGGTCCAACAAGGAGATGATCTGCCGCACCGTGCGACGCAGTTCCTCGGACAGCGAACTGCTGATGATCACCGAACCCACCAGCCCCGCATGGCCGACCGCCTGCAAAAACTCCAGGCCATCCATGCCGTCCATGCGCAGGTCGCACAGTGCGATATCGACCGGGCCGACCTTGTTCAGCACCGCCAGGGCCTCTACGCCGTCCGCCGCCTGAAACACCGCTGTACAGCCCAGCTGCTGCAACATGCTGACGGCAATGGTGCGCTGGAAAGAATGATCTTCAAGAACGATGACGCGCAACGAAGAAACAGGCATGTGGACTCTCCATGAGAAGTGCTGAGGCTCATCTTGCTTTAGCGGCTGGGCAAACAACCGAGATAACCGCCTCAGTTTTTGTATGAAATTTCCCAAGGATTGCCCCGTAAGGAAAAACGTGGAACTAAAAAAGCCGGGTAAAAAAAACCCAGCAAACGCTGGGCAAAGGGAGGGAACATCGGTATTACAACAAAGCGTTTATCCCGCTCAGTAGGTTCTTATCTGGAACGACAGGTTGGCTTCCAGCGTCTTGGCATCGCGAGTACGCAGTTCGGCGACCGGTACCACGGGCTGGATGTTCACCTGCAATGACAGCACCGACCCCGTGGCCGGCACGCCACCGCTGACCGGAATGACCATGTCCCCCGGCGCCGCGTTGACCACCGGGCTGGAGGCCGTCGGTGCCGCACCGGGCGACTTGACCAGGGCCAGGTCGACGCTGCGCCCATCGAGCAAGGCGTTGCTCAAGGCCACGTGGGTCTGGCCCTGCTTGGCGAACTTGAAGTCCGCACCCAATTGCTCGCCGCGCAGCACCAGCAGCAACTTCGACGGTTGCGGGCAACTGGCGTTGAGGCTGATGACGCGGCTGCCCAGATTGTGCTGGTTACCCGCATTCAGGGCGGCGTTGGAACTGGGCGGAATGACCTGCCCGAAATCCATCTGCGACTCGCTCAGGTTGATCTGGCACTCATCGGCCAGCGCCTGCCCGCTCATCGCGGCGACACCGATCAGCAGTACGCTGAGGGAGAGCGCTTTGAGGCTGAACATTGAAGTTTTCATAAGGGTTCCTCGCCCCACACGGGGATCGATCATCAACCGGCCGCGCACGTGGCGTTGGCGGTTTCGAAATAGACGTTCAGGTCCTGCTCTGGCGGGAGGCTGAAATGAATCACGCAGGAAGTGCTTTCGGTGGTGTGAATGTTCAGGCCTTCGCTCAACTGCCCGTTGGTCAAGAACACCTTGCCATCATCCACCACGGTGGTGACGAAGTTGTCCTTGGCGTCGAACACGGCCAGCCCCTTGCTCAGCGGCTTGCCATCCGCACCGGTTACCCTCAGCAAGGCACGGCGCGACTTGACCACCGAGAAGTCGAGTTTGTGCACCGAACCACGGCCGGCCGACACCGACTTGAAACCGTTCTGGATATCGACGTTGCGCGGCAGGCTCTTGGTCTCGATTTCTACCCGGGTGTTCTGGTAGGCATTGAGCTGCGGGATCACTGCATTGCCCCACGGATCGGTCCATACCGGGCCGCTCGGGGTGGTCAATTTGACGCCGCCGACGTCGCCGACCTTGGCCACGCCGAACGTATCGGTCAAGGCATAGGGCGACAGCGTCACGCCGTTTTCATGCACGGCCATGCCGCCACGCAACTGGCCGCTGTAGCTGGTGTTGTCGGTACCGTTACGCGCATAACCGAGGTTGACCTGAGCATAACGCGGCATCAGGTTGACGTTGCCGGAGAAGTCTTGTTCCTTGCGCTCGGTGTTGCGCTCGGCGCTCAAGCGATAGGTCGCGAAATCATTGCTGTTGTCGTCAAAAGTGGTGCCAAAACGCGTGCTGCCGTCACGTTTGTTGGCATAGGCCCGCACATTGCGTTTGCCGCCCAGGGGCACGCTGACCGTGAGGTACATCGCGTTGCCATCGTCGCTGGAGGAGCGCCGCCCACGATAAAACTCATCCTCCTTGCGATTGCCGCCCAGGGAGCGCTCGACGTTCAGGCTGACCGTTGCGTGCTTGAGGGTTTTCGTCCAGGAAGCATTCAGGTGTCGCGTGTTGCGCCCGTCGAAGCTGGTGCCGGTCGAGTAGCTGGTGGTCAAGGCACCCAGCACCTCATCGTTCCAGCCCAGAGAAAAACCGTACTGACTTTGGGTCAAGCCCTCGATATAGCCGGGAGTCCGCTCACGGGTGGTGTCGAGCAGTTCGCGATAGCCCTTGGTCTGCTGGGTGACGTTGACGCCGGCGCTGATCTTCGAGGTCAGGCTGGTGCTCAGCGAAACGCTCGCCTTGGTGCCGCTCTTACCCTCTTCGCCGGCATTGGAAAAGCTGTTCTGCACGCTCATTGAGGTGCTGGGGCTCAGGCTCGAATCCAGGGTCCAGGCCGCGGCCCGATAGTCGTTGTCGCTGAGCATCAGCCCCGTCGACACTTTGTTATTGGGGTTCAACAGCCAGCCACCCGAGCCAGTCACCACCATCGGCGACTGCATGTCACGGGTGTCGAAGGTACGCACCTTACCGGCAGCCACCGAGTAACCCGGCTCGCTGAGCGACACCTGGGCCAGGGAGGCGGCGGGAATGGTAAAGCTGCGCTGCGAACCATCCGATTCGATCACCCGTACATCTAGGTCTGTGCGCCCATTCAACAGCTGGACGTTTGCCAGGCTGAAAGGCCCGGCAGGCACCAGGCTGGTGTGGATCAGCGCACCGGCCTGGCGCACTTCCACCCGCGCCGCACTCTGGGCAATACCTTCCACCGTGGCGCCGCCTTGGCTGCGACCTTGCAACGCCGCTTCCGGGATAACCTGCACACCGGTGATCGCCGCACCCTGGAACACCGAGTTGCTGATATTGATCTGCCCCGCCTGCAGCGTCGATTTCAACGGCACGAAAGTCTTCTGTGCGTAGGTGTAGAGCGACTGGAAGTTACTCACCTCATTCTGCATCGAGTACGCCTGGCGGCTGCGGACAATCCAGTCACCGGCGTTGAAACCCAGCTCGGTATTGGCCCCGTAGTAGCTGCTCGTTCCGCCGGAGAACTGGTTGTTCTGCCCCAGCACTTCATAGTTGAACAGCCCGGCGCTGCCGCCGCCCTGGTAGATGCCCAGGTCTTCGCTGACCGGGCGCAGAGCGTCGCTGCTGACCAGCAAGGCCACTTCTTCGCGGTTCGGGCGCAGTTGCACTTCGGTTTGTGGGTAGGCCGCGGCGAAGTCGTAGCAGTCGTTGCCGGCCTGCGCTTCGCCCTTGCCCAGCCGGTACTTGTCCCCGGGAACCCGCAGGTTGGCCTGGTCCAGAAATGTCCGGTCGAAACACAACGAACCCTCGGTATCGAACCGCGCTTCAACGCTGCCGCGAGGACTGCCGTTGACGTGCAGGCCAACCCGACGGCGCCCCTCGGAGAACCGTGGCGCGTGGCTGAAGTATTCCGCCACTTTCGGGTCAAGGCCACGGCTTTTCAGCATGCCCATGTCGAACGACGCCAGGGCGGGTGCATCCTTGAGTGCCGCAGGCGATTGGGCCCTGGCTTCCTGTGTGCCGCAAGCGATCAGGCCGGCGATCACCGCCAGCAACGGCTTGACCCGCAAGGCTGGCATTGGCGCAGGGGTGTTACACGCACTCCCTGGACGGGAATGCGCCATCGTTGGTCGCAAAATCATGGGCATACCACTCAAGAGGTCGGGACGGGATTACTGGGTCTTCAGTGGTGCATCGAAAGGCTGGGTAGCGAAGCCATAGGTCGTCACCGGGTAGATCCGCACCTTGGCGTCAGCCCCCACGGAAGAGCCGGCGGGTAATTCAAACTGTTGAGTCTGCCCCGGTAGGATGTAGGTACCCGGCAGCGACAGCTTGAGATTGGCCGGCATCACACTGAAGCCCTGGTTGAGGCGCACCACGTAACGGCTGTCGTTCTTCACCGTCAGGTTGCGGCCATTGAGGCTCCACTCCAGCAAGGTCCAGGGATCGGTCTTGGCGGGTAAATCTGCCGGGCTGATCAGCACCGGCAGGTCCTGACGTACCGTCACACCGATTTTCGCCTTGGTTGTGGGGTCGGATTGCGGAATGCCCTCGAAAGCCACGCGCTTGAGGCGTTGCGTGGTGATCGGCTTCTCGGACTGAACAATAAATCGGACCAGCTGTTTCTCGCCCGCCTCAACCCGAGCCACCGGCGGCGTCACGACGATGAAGCTCTCCTGATCTTCCGGCAGGTTTTCCAATGAGGTGTACAGCAAGGCGGTCTTGCTATCGGTATTGGTGACATTGATGGTGCCCTCACCTTCGCCGACATTAATTAGAACCACAGACGTCTCAGGCACCATGCCGGCCGCGCGGCAAATATCACTGACTATAACTAACGAAATCACGACCAACGCGCACAGACCAAACTTATATGAACTTTTCACAGAAAAACCTCGCAAAGTTAAAATCACTCACTTGATAACGGCCAGCTCGCCTGACAAAAAAAACCGACCCACCGACACTTAAAGAGTTAAGAACACTAATTAAAACAGGTAAAACCTTAACAAAAACACAAGCCTTTAAATCATAACCACTAAAAACTATTGATCCACACAGACTTGATAAGAGGTTAAAGCACTGACAACCTCAGACACTTTTCCGCGCACTTACATTTAAAACTGCGCCTACCTACGCAGGCACAACACTACCCATGCGAGTTACAAATAACGAACCGTCATCGTCGCCAAACCATCCAGAGCAATAGACTTACTTAGGTCCAAGGTGCTCGTAGGGGCGATACTGGGCGCCACCTCAAAAGTGCCCGCATAGACTGTAAATTCCGCCGGATCCGGATTACCTGGCATAGCATATGCCTGAATACGGGCACTACTATTAGTCTGCAAGCCAACAGTGACAGCGACCCATGGTCCATTAGTATCCCGTTGGAGTAGATCCACCGCCGCTCCGTCACCGGTGGCACCGCTGCCGGGTCGTTGCGTAATGGTATAGCGCCCAATACTGGCGCTACCTTGCATACCCAGTCCAAAGGCACTAGGACCGCCACCCACCGCGCTGGAGGTTCGACTATCTTGCCAGGACGTACCAATCGCAATAGGGGCGTCACAAGTAATGGAATAATTTATGCTTCGAACGGGAAGCAAAGTTCTTGTTGCAGAATTTAACGCCGTAGTAGGAATAAGGCCATAATCGATGACGCCACCACCCGCAAACGTTGGAGTGCATGCAGTTGGGGCAATGGTAGCGATCACCTGCAAGTCAGCCGTATCCACAGCAAACACAGGGGTAGCGCTCAACACCAACAACGAACCCAATGCTAATTTTCTAGAAAAACCCATAAGTAACACCTGTAAAAACCAAATTCAAAGAACGGTTATTTAGGCCAAAACTGACTGAGCTGAACTTTCCATTCTTTACCTACAACAAGCTACAGAGTTTTTACATTTGCCCGGAGAGAACGCGACATCGCACCGCCCCAAAACACTAAAAAACAGTGCGAAGCGCGAAACATCCAATTCAAATGTAAAAATCAAACATCACGATCGCAAGGCGCGACCTTGATACACTCGATAAGTATTACGGGTAGCGCACCGTCATAGTAGAAAGACCATCGAGCGTGATCGTCTCACTCAAGTTTAGAGTATCGGTGGGGGCGATTGTTGCGGTGACGGCAAGGGTACCAGTAACAGTGGTATATGTCCCTGGTGTATCTGGAGACGCTGCGCTGCCGTATGAATAAGTGCGCAGACCATCGTGGTAGACATCTCCAGTAACAGTCGCAGCCCAAGGTCGGGTCGGGTTGTTTTGCTGGAGAATCACAACTGCGTTCCCGTCTCCTGTCGCTGACCCAACAACATGTGCAACAGTATATCGCCCAATGGTGGCAGCACCTTGCATGCCAAGACCGAAGCTTGCCGGGCCTGGTATAAAAGCAGTACCGGCCCGACTGTCAGTGAATGCAGTAGAAATGCTGATAGGTGCATCACATGTGATGTTATAGTCAATCGTCTTTTTCGCAAGAGGCGTAGCTGTTGCCGCATTCAGCGATGACGTGGAAATCAGGCCATAGTCGACAGTGCCACCACCAGCAAAAGTTGGCGTACACGCCGCTGGCGCAATAGTACCAATCACCCGCAAATCAGCCGAGTCAACAGCAAACACACTGGTAGTACACAATGCCAACAAAGAACCCAACAAGACTTTTTTAGAAAAGCTCATAAACCACCTCTAGTAGACCAAATCCAAAGAAAGGTTATTAGGACCAAGGTTGACGTTGTTTACCTTGTACCCGTTCACCTGTGACTAGGATAAGGAGGTGGTATGGCTCGAAACAGTTATCGCGGCCCAAGACCGTGTAGGGAATTTCCTACAGCTTCAGACCCGCCCATGCATGACCGCAGCACGGCACGTACGCTGGGCGAGTGAAGCCTCTGCCTTTCAAGCGTTTAGCACATACTCCTGCATAGAGGTCGCCAGCTTCGACATTTCCAGCCTCAACCCAGCGACCGCCTGTTCCACCACCTGGGCATCGTCCTTCGCCTCACACACCGCTTCCACTTGTTCGCACGCTGCGATCAGCTTTCTGGCTTTGACGATACGTGCGCCCCCCTTGACCTTGTGCGCCAGGTTCGAAATCTCTTGCCAGTCCAGGGTGGAGAAGTCTTCGGGCAAGCGCTCCATGTCTTCCTGGTTGCTGACGGCCAGGTCATTCAACAAATCGAGCAACGCGGCCTGATCACCGCGCACCAGTTTTTCCAGGGCGGCAAAGTCGATGCCATCGGTCTGCGCCGAAGGCCCCTCTTGCGCCGGAGACTCCGTGTCTGCGACCTCGCACCCATCCAGGCGCTGCTTGAGTGATTCCAGGCTGATGGGTTTGAACAGGCAGTCGTCCATGCCCGCGTCCAGGCAACGGGCCTTTTCATCCGGTTGGGCGTTAGCGGTAAAGCCGATGATCAGGCTGCGCGGCAATTCACGATCGGCCTCCTCGGCGCGGATGGCGCGGGCCAAGGCATAGCCGTTCATGACCGGCATGTTGCAGTCGGTGATGACCACATCGAAGCGCTGCTTGCGCCAGGCGCGCAGGCCATGGGCACCGTCATGCGCCTCGACCAGCGTGTGCCCCAGGTAGCCGAGCTGCTTGGACAACAGCAGACGGTTGGCCGGGTAGTCATCGACCACCAGTATTGTCAGCGACCGCGATGGGGACTCTTCAACGGTGGAAGGCGCTTGCTCAGGCAGCGGCTCAAGCACAGGGACCTGCAGCACCACTTCGACCTGAGTGCCCTGCCCCAGCACGCTGTTCAAGCGCAGTTGCCCACCCATCATTTCGCAGAGCGTACGACTGATGGCCAACCCCAGCCCAGAACCACTGCGGCCAGACTGGTTATTGTTGCTGGCCTGGGTGAAGGGGCTGAACAGGCGCTGCTGGTCTTCGGCGCTGATGCCCTGGCCGCTGTCTTCCACCACCAGGCGGATCGACATCGGCTCGCCGGGGGGAGCGGCCAATACCTCGAGGTGCACACGTACCTGGCCTTCGCTGGTGAACTTGATCGCGTTACTGACCAGGTTGGAGATGACCTGCTTGAAACGCAACGGGTCAATCGCCACATCGCAATCGGACTGGGCATCGAGCTCCAGCTCCAATTTAAGCTGTTTCTGCTCCGCCAAGCCTTCGAAGATCCGCGCCACCGACCTGACCAGCTCCATGAGGTTGGCGCGGCCGGGGGTGAGTGACAGCTTGCCGGATTCGATCCTGGCGATATCGAGGATGTCGCCAATCAGGTCCAGCAAGCCATGGGCGGCGCCCGATGCGACTTCAATCGCGAAGCGGTCGAGCACACCCTGGTCGGATTTTTTCAGGGCCAGTTCGAGCATGCCGATCACCGCGTTCAGCGGCGTGCGGATTTCATGGCTCATGGTCGCCAGGAAGGTGGTCTTGGCCCGGTTGGCTTCCTGGACCATGCCCAGCAACTGTTCGCGCTCACTGATATCGATCCAGCCGGCGATCATGCCGCTGATCACCCCTTCGCTGTCCCTGTACGGCAGCATCCAATGATAGATCGTCAACCGGCGCCCATCCGGCAGCACCATTACACGGTCCTGTGTCTTGGACACACCATCACGCACCACCTGCAGGTACTCGGCGTGAAAGCTGGCCGCTTCGGCGCTGTCGAAAAATACGTTGTCCGTGATGCGCTTGCCCTGCACGTCCTCATTGCTCAACTCCAGCACATCGAGATAACTGGTGTTGCAGATCACCATGCGCCCTTCGAGGTCGCGCACATAAATAGGATGGGGCGTGCCGTCGATCAACGCCCGCTTGAACTCCAGCTGGTTGTTGAGTGCCCGCTCGGCCACTTCGCGGCGATGGATCAAGCGGCGCAGGTAAGCGATCCAGGCAATCGCCACTAACAGCAAGACACCGGCGACCAAGAAGCCCTGGATGATCGTGCCCCGATTACGCAGCCAGAAAGTGTCATCGACCACCACTTCACTGCGCCAGCGACTGGTGATCTCGCCCATCTCCTCCGGCGAAATGCTCAGCAGCGCCTTATCCAGGATGGAATACAGCTCCAGGTCGCCACGGTTGGTGACGAACGCAAACCGGGCGGGCTCGACGCCCACGGTGCTGGTGACCTGCAGACGGTCCCGGTACTGACGCGAAATCATATAGCGGGCGCTGAGCAATGAATTGGCGCCGGCATCGACCTCACCGTTGGCAACCATCGCCATGACCTGGGCGGCGTTGTCGGCATACACAATCTGCACCCGCGCAAAGCGGCTGGTGATGTAGTCGGTGAGGAACATGCCGCGAATGATCGCCAGGCGCTTGCCGGCCATGTCGCCCAGGGTCGTCGGGCTGTTCGGCCCGACGCGGCTGATCAGCACATAAGGCGTGGAAAGATACGGCCTTGTGAAGCGCATCTGCCTTTCCCGTTCGGAGCTCGGGGTCAAGGCAGCCAGCAGGTCGACCTGCCCGGCATGCAGGGTGTCGATCTGCCGGGCCATGGAGGTGCCGCGCACTACGTCGAACTTCAGACCTGTACGCAGGCTGATCTTGGCCAGCACGTCGGCACTGACGCCGCGAAGCGCGCCTTTTTTATCGAAGAAAGACAGCGGCAGGAAGTTTTCCATCGCCGCCACGGTGACGCGAGGATGCTCCTCCAGCCAGCGTTGTTCCTTGGGCGTGAGGTGCAAGCTGCCCAGCCCCGGGATGTTCATCTCGGAGGCCCTCCAGCGTCGCAGGATCGCCATACGTTCTTCAATGGGAATCACCGCGATGGCGGCATTGGTAATGCCCAGCAGCCGGGTGTTGGCGGCGGAAAAGGCAAAGGCAAAACGACTGCCTTCGAGCCGTGAAAAGTCGGTGAGTTTGACGTTATTCAGGTAGTCCATGCTGATCAGGTAATTGGCACCGATCGCATCGCCCAGGTAAGCGTCCGCCTTGCCGAAGGCAACCGCACCAATGGCACTCAAGGTCGAAGGATAGAGCTGCAGTTCAGCATCGGGATAGGCGCGACTGACCGTCTGCGGCGGCAGGTAGTGATACAACATGGCGAGCTTTTTTCCCGCCATATCCGGGCTAAACGAAGCCCCGGCATCGCTGCGGGTGACGATCATCGGCTGATCTTCGGCATAAGCGCTCGACATCACCAGTTCCGGATCCGACGCTTCAAAACCGTTGGCGGTGCCCAACAGATCGATCTCGCCCTCTTTCAGCGCACGGATCACATCGGCTCTGGAGGCATATCGGCGCACGTGTATCTGAACATGCAGCAACTGAGCCAGCATCCCCGCATAGTCAGCGGTCAGGCCCTCGTAGTTACGGCCATTGCCGATCAGGTCAAAGGGCGGGTAATCCGGTGCCGACACCCCAAGGTATAAAGTGCCTTTTTTGCGCAACCAGCTCCAGTCCGCCTCCGCCAGTTCGACCTGATGCTCGCCCAGCGTAGAGCGCCCAAGCAATGGCAGGGATTCCACCTCGGGCTGCTCAACGGAAAGGGCCTGCTGCATCCCTCCGAAAACCAGCAACACCAGTGGAAACAGGCACAGGCACAACCGTAGAGAATATTTCATCAGGCCAGGTTATTTCGTTTAGCCAGATCCGACAGGTGCACCAAGGACCTCAAGTTGAGTTTCTCAACGATTCGAGCTTTATACGTACTGATGGTCTTGTTGCTGAGAAACATGTGTTCACCGATCTGCTTGTTACTCAAGCCCCTGGCAAGCAGTTGCAGGATTGAGAGTTCTCTATCGGAAAGGCTCTCTATCAGCTTGTGCTCCGAGGCATCGACGTCCTTTCTGCGCACCGAATTCATGGTCAGGTCGGGAAAGAAGGTATAGCCGGACTTGATGGCGTTGACGGCCTTCACTAACTCCTCCATGTCATCCTGCTTCGAAACGAAGCCGGCCGCCCCCGCTCGCATGCAACGCATGGCATAAAACTCTGCAGACAGCGACGTCAACACCAGGACCTTAACTGGCAGCTTGAGCTCCGAAATGCGATTCAGGGCACTCAGGCCATCCACCCCCGGCATGGTGATATCCAGCACCACGAGGTTCGGCTGATGCTCGCGAGTCAGCTGGATCGCATCGGCGCCGTTGCCGGCTTCCGCCACAATCTGGTAGAGCTCTTGCTTCAAAAGCATTCTTACGGCTGAACGAATGAACGGGTGATCGTCCACAATCATGGCTTTGAGCATAAGAGCCTCTAAGAAAAAATAACGACACCAAGGGCGGAAAAAATAACGGCGCTATACCAAAAACGCCCAGTAACAATCTATGTCATGCCCTCTAGCATATTCGAAGCTTTGCAAGCTTGCCTGCGATTTGTTTTTGCGGGTTCGAATGCTCGTTAAATGCCCTCCTGTCCAGCAACGACAGGTACTTGCAGCCACGTTAGAAGCTCATGGGATGACATTGGCTTGGCGTAGTAGAAACCCTGGCCCTGCTCACACCCCATCTTGATCAACGCATCGCATTCGCGCTGCCTGCTGACCCCTTCGATCACCAGCGCCATGTTCAGCGCGCGAGCCAACGCCACGGTGCTGGCGATCACCGCTTTGCTGCGCGGCTCATGGATGCTGCGGACAAACTCACCGTCCAGCTTGATTTCGGTGAAGGGCAACTGGCAAAGCAGTTTCAGCGAGGAAAAGCCGACGGCAAAGTCATCGACCGACAGCCCGCAGCCCATCACGCGCAAACGCAGCAAACCTTCCTGGATCCTGGGCTGAATCTCGAGCAGGCCATTCTCTGCAAGTTCGAAGGTGAGGTTCGACGCGCATATGCCATAACGCTTCATTGCCTGACGAATATGGTCGATCAGCCCCATCTCTCGTAACTGCGAAGCATGCAGGTTGAACGACATCTCCAGGACCCGGTCATCGCGCTGCAATACGCTCAGCAGGCTCAGGCCCTGTTCCAGTAACTGCGTGAACATCACGTCAATCAAGTCATACGCCAATACGGCCGCCAGGAAATCCTTGGGCAGCAGCAAGCCTTTAGTCGGGTGCTGCCAGCGCGCCAGGACTTCGACCCCGGTCACCTGACCGCTGGCCAGCATAAACTTGGGCTGGAAGAATGCGCGAAATTCCCCCAGGGCCAGGCCGCGGCGAATGTCGCCTTCGTTCGGCAGCGTCGTCGCAGGCGACGGTATCGCGGCGGTGGCCAGGCAGTCGCGCTGGTAACGCTGCAGGATCTTCTGCAACGCTTCGGCGCGGATCGGGGTACTGAGGGTACCGAGCAGTTCAAGACCGGAAAACGAGGCCATCTGTTCGATTGCGCGACGCAGCTGCGGTTGGAAATCGCAGTAGAGGATTACCGACCGGACCATCAGAAGCTGGCCGGCGCAGTTAAGGAAATCCAGGCAGTCCATGCCCTTGTGCGCCAGGTCGCACAAGGCCACATCCACCGCGCCCTGCCTTTGCATCAACGCCAGCGCCTGCTCGCCGGTGCTCGCTTGCACAATATTGAAAATACCCAATTGCTGTAGCGCGGCGACCACCGCGTTGCGCTGAACGGAGTGCTTTTCTAAAACCAGAATACGCAGTGAGATCATTTTTCGTTTGCTACTTCGGCGAGCCAGGAAAAGCATTTTGAAAGATGACGGCTCAATGATGATCAGGGTTGGGGAGCAGATACTTGTAGGAAATTTCCCAAGCACAGCCGCAGCCCCAATCTGTAGGAGCGAGCTTGCTCGCGAAAAACTCAAGAGCGCCGCGTGGTTCCAGGGGCCCCGCGTTATCGTTAACGATCTTCGCGAGCAAGCTCGCTCCTACAAAGGGCCATGGATGCGGCCGGCCCAGGAACTAAAACATATCTTTAAATTTGAATAACTGCACATCGGCGTTCAGACCCAGTTTGCGTAAGGCTGACTGTTTTTGCCCGCTGATCGTTTTACGGCTACGGTTATATTTAAGGGCAATGTCTGAAATACTCTGCCCGCCCAGGTAGCAGCGAATCACTTCCACTTCACGCGGTGATAACGCACGAAACAGCACTTCCGCCTCTGCGCCTTCAGGTCGAATGGGAATAAAAGGCCGCATGCTTTTTTCTGCAACGGAAAACTTGTCCAGCTCATGCTGCATGTCGGCGGTTAAAAACAGTTTGTCCGTGGCTACATAACGAATAGCCTCGATCAACTCTTCCAGCTCTTTGCTTTTCCCAATAAACCCTTTCGCCCCGGCCTTGATTACTAACTTGACCACCGCAGCGCTTTCAACGGAGGAATACACCAGGATTTTCACCTTGGGGTAGTTCAGGATGATGTGTTTGACCAGCTGCAGCCCATCCGAATTATTATCTTTGCCCTCGAGCAAGTAGTCGAGTACAAGAACATCAACTTTCCCACTGGCCAGGTGCGGAGTAATTTCATCACGGTCTTTACAGCTAGCGGTCAGCACCATATCCGGCTCGTGTGCCAGGCTGTACTGGATAGCTTTACGAATCAACGGATGATCGTCAACCACTGCCACGCGAAGTTTGGTGGGCACATTCGAAATCATAACGGTTTCCTCATTGACAACATCCATCTTTTCAGATCCGAACAGCTGTGTCAGTTTTCACTTGAGCGGTTATTCAACCAGCTAATCAATGTACCAGAACTCGCATAACTTCGAATGATAGCAGCGTAACCATCAAAGCGACTGCTGACCTCACTGACTCTATTGTTATAGTAGTCTGACTCCGAACTTAGCACGTCAAGTAAACTCCGTTTGCCAAGATGATACCACTGATCAAAAAAGTCCACCCGAATACGGTCTGTCTCCGCGGTCAAGCTGTGATAAAGGTCCGCGCGCTCGAGCAATGAACTGGCGTCTTGATTGGCAGCCCTGATCCGTTGTTCCAAATCGCGCTGCTGATCTTCCACCAAATAACGACTCGCCTCGGCTCGCGCCAGTGCGGCACGCTCCGCAGCCCGGGTGGAACCACCGCGGAACAACCCCCAACTGACCTGAATACCGGTTTCATAAGCCTGCCTGCGTCCCAACTCATCCTGACCGGTGTTCTTGCTGACGACCCAACTGAACGTCGGTAAACCCGACGCGCGGACAACGGCCGCCTCAGACTCTGCGGCCTGCGTATCGGCCCGCGCTTTCAGAACAGTCGGATGCGACTCCACCTTACTCAGCTGGCTCTGCGGGTCGGGGAGGCGCAAACGCCACTGGGTGGCGGGTGGCAACGTGATCGAAGACTCTCCCAATAAACGCTGAAGCACAATCTCCGTATCACGTGCTTTAGCCACGGCGGCATCAAGCTGGGACTCGGCGGACAGCAATCGTCCTTTTGCCTGAGTCAGCTCACTCTTGCGTCCCTGATCCACGGCCACGATGCCTTGCAGCATCTTCGTCAGTTCGTTCATACGCGCGACGTAATCCTGGCTGACGGCAATGACCAAGCGTTGTTTACTCAGTTCGGTGAGCGCACTGCTCACGTCCCATGCGGTGGATTCCGACTCCGCGCTGATCATCAGCGTAGCGGCTTCGGCCTGAGCCTCACGCGTCTTGATGGTGTGGCTGGTCTGGCCAAAATCATACAGCGTGGTGGCCAGGTTGAGGTTCAGGGAAACAGCATCCTCATTCTCCCGGCGACTGCCACTGCCGAAGTTGAGATTTTTACTGTTGCTGCTGACATTGAGCTGCGGCCAGCGCTGCCCTTTCGCTTCATCGATACTGCTTTGGGCGGCGTCCGCTTGCGACCGGCTGCTGTTGATTTTTGGATTGATCTGCAGGGCCTGCATGACCGCTTGGGAAAACAAGGTTCTGACCTCGCTTTCGGAAAGCGAATTTTCCAGTTCGGCACGCGACAGTTTCCTTTGCGCCGGCAAGGTAGTTTTCGAGCGCAAGCTCAGCGCAGAAACGCCCATGGGTTGTGGAACAGCACTGTCAGCGGCGGGCGTCACCAAAGGCGCTTGCACAACGGGAGTCGCAGGCTCAGGTAGAGCGGGTGGCTGAGGAGGCGGAGGCAACGGCTTTTCAGCGGGCCGAGCAACAGGCTGGCTCGCAATCACCGTCGGCGGCACCACCTCAACATCCTTGATGAACGACTTGCTCGGCAGAACGTCCGGCGCTGGGGCGACTGGCGCTTGAGCCACCGGACTCGAGGCGACCGGCGCTGGAGCCATCGGTGCCGGGACGACCGGTTCTGGAGCCACCGGAGCCGGGACGACCGGCGCTTGAGCCACCGGTGCCGGGGCGACCGGCGCTGGAGCCACCGGAGCTGGGGCCACCGCCACTGGAACGACCGGCGCAGGCTTCTCCACCGCACCATGTCGTAACGCGGTAAACATCAGTAGTTCATCATCTTCCGACGCAAGTGACGTGTTATTGCCCAAGCCATACAGCGCCAGCGCGACGGCCAAACTCAGCAAACGGACGGGAAACCGTGAGGTTTTTTCTCTAGACATTATCAACGCTCGCGAAAGGCTTCACGAGCCTTGAAAACGGGCTTGAGCAGGTAGTCAAGAATGGTCTTTTCACCTGTTTTGATTTCAACGTTCGCGACCATGCCAGGGATGATCGGCAGTGCCTTGCCGCCCGCCTCAAGGCTGCTTTTGTCGGTCAGGATCATCACGCGGTAATAGATAGCGTCGGGGCGACCGGCCGCGGCTTTCTGATCGTCTTTCAAGGTATCCGGACTGATCGTCTCGATCTGCCCGGTAAGGCCGCCGTAGATGGCATAGTCATACGCGGTGATTTTCACCGTCGCTTTTAATCCGGGGTGTAAAAAAGCCACGTCGGAGGGGCGGATCTGCGCTTCAACCAGCAGTTGATCCTCCAGCGGGATAATCTCCAGAATGCGCTCACCCGGCTGGATAACGCCGCCAATCGTGCTGACGCGTATATTCTTCACCGTGCCACGCAGCGGCGCGGTGATGGTGGTGCGCTCCACCACGTCCGCACGCCCTACCAGGCTCTCCGTCGTCTGGGCCAGTTCCAGCTCCAGCTTGGTCAGCTCGGTATTGGCCTCTGACTGGAAGCGATTTTTGCGGTCGGCTATCTGGGAAAGCAGATCGTTAGCCTGGCGTCGCATACGCAGCAGTTCGACTTCCGACATCAATCCCCGGCCAGCCAATGGCTCCGCCAGAGCAATTTCTCGCATCGACAGTTCATAGCTTTTTTGCAAGGCACCCACACTTGCATCCTGGGATTTTTTACGTGATCGGTAGGCACTGGTTTCCAGTTCCACTTCGCGCGGAACGGAAAGCACTTCGTTGTCGAATTCCAGCGGAATATCGAACGCCTCTGCGCGTAAACGCGCGATGGTGGCCTTCAGGCCGATGGCTTTACGTCGCACTTCCTGAAAACTGGACTGAGCGCGAGTGGGGTCCATCTGCAGCAACGGTTGCCCACGCTCGACAATGTCCCCTTCGTGCACCTTCATACTGGCGAGGATGCCGCCCTCCAGGCTTTGGATCACCTGTTCGCGGCCTTTGGAAATCACCTTGGCTTCGCCACGGGTAATCTCCTCCACGCGGGCAAAGTGTGCCCAGATCAACCCACCACCCAACACCAGCATGACCATGTAAAGCACCAGCATGGAGCCGGGCGTGGTTTGTGCGAGCAGCGACTCGTGGATATCGCTCATGAAGGCCGAGTCGTTGCGCGAAATTTCCTGTTTTTTAGCTTTAAATAACATCATGACCTCAGACCGAAGCCGGCTGGCTTTCGGGTGCCGTTGATGAATGCCCGGCAGGTGTCATCGCCGCATCCACGGGCTTGACTCGGCTTACCGCAGGCGTCGCAGACTTTTGCTTGAGTTTCTCCAGCACCGTGTCTTTCGGCCCGTCCAATACGACCTGGCCTTCCTCGACGACAATGATTCTGTCGACCAGCGCCAACATCGATGGGCGATGCGTGACAACGATGAGCGTCTGTTGCTGGATGGCCAGCTTCAACTGACTGATGAAATGCTGTTCTGTCTGGGCGTCCATCGCACTGGTTGGCTCATCCATCAGTAACAGCGTGGGGTTCGCAATTAAGGTGCGTGCCAGGGCAATCAGTTGTCGCTGGCCTCCGGACAAGCTGTCACCGCTCTCACCAACGGGCAGGTTGATCCCCGCCGGGTGTCGTGCGGCTACCTGGTCCAGGCCGGTGAGCTTGAGCACACGCAGCAGTTCACGCGCGGTGGCATCCTGGCAACCGATCATCACGTTCTCACGCAACGTACCGTGGAACAGACGGGCGGACTGGCCAACGAAACCCACACTGCGATGCCAGTCCGCAGGGTCGATCTGACTCACATCCAGGTCGTCGGCAAACATCTGGCCCTTGACCGGTTGGTACAGGCGAGCAATCAGCCTCAGCAAGGTGGATTTGCCACTGCCGATGCGCCCGATGATCGCCACACGCTCCCCGGCCTGGATACTCAGGTTGATACCTTTGAGGACTTCCGGGTTCGGTTGCATCGGTGGGGCGGGATAAGAGAAGTTAACGCCCTGTAGTTTGATATTCCCGCTGATTTCCGGGTGCGCCAGATAGCTGCAGGTCTTATCGCGATCCACCGGCATATCCATCAGTTTGTTCAGCGCATCAAGGGCGGCCTTGGCCTGCTGAAAACGAATGGCCAACCCGACCACCTGGCTCAGCGGCGCGGTGCAACGACCGGCGAGCATGACCGTACCAATCAGCGCGCCCATGGTCAGCGTACCGGCGTCGATCAGATAAACACCGGTGACAATGAGCGCCACGGTCTGAAACTGTTGCAAGAAGGTCGCAACCCCGGTCGCAATCGCCGAGTATTGCCTGGAGCGCATGCCTGACGCCGATTGCATCGCACTGAACCGCTGCCAGCGGCGCTGCATCCAGGCTTCGCCGTTGGTGGATTTCAGCGTTTCCATGCCTTCAATGGACTCGATCAGCACGCCTTGTTTGAGCGAGGCTTCTCGCAGGTTTTCCTTCATGACTCGCGCAAGCGGCCACTGGATACCGACACTGACCAGAATGATCAGCGGGATCATCAGCGCCGGTATCCAGGCCAGTGGCCCACCAATCGCAAAAATGACCACCAGAAAGAGCAGCACGAAAGGTAGGTCGGTAATCACCGCCAGCGTGGCGGAGGCGATGAAATCACGCACGGATTCGAATTCGCGGATCTGGTTGGCAAAACTGCCCGAGGAAGCGGGCTTGTGCTCCATACGGACTGCCAGGGCCTGGCGAAATAAAATACTGCCCAATACCAGGTCGGCTTTTTTCCCGGCGACGTCGATCAAATGCGCGCGGATGTAACGGGTAACCGCTTCGAACACCATGGCCAACGTCACACCGATGGCCAAGGACCACAGCGTCACGAATGCCTGGTTGGGGATCACGCGGTCATACACGTTCATCGTGAAGAAAATGCTGGCCAACGCCAGCAGGTTGATCAGCACCGCCGCAATCGCTGCACTGCGGTAGTAACGCCGATAGCGCCACAGCGTGCTGAACAACCAGTGCCCCTTGGGCTGAGGCAGCGGGTCGTTATCGCTGGTTTCCACCTTCGCCAAGGGTTTGACCAGAATCGCGTAGCCGGCGTAATAGCTCATCAGTTCTGCGTGAGGCACTTCGACCGGTTGGTCGCTCACTTCCGGCAGGATGATCTGATACGCCAGGTCTCTTTTACCGTCCGCATTAACGAATGCGCGGCGCGACAGCACGATACAGCCCGCAGAACCGTCACGGATGAGAATGATCGGCATCACTTGCTCAGGCAGCTCTTGCAGCCCACGCTCGACCAGGCCACCGGTCAACCCGGCGTTTTCCAAGGCCTTGAGCGCCAGGGAGGGCGTCAGTGAGCCGGCACGCGGCAGGCCGGCCAGCAAGCCCTGGTCGGTTTTCCCCAAGCCATAGTGGTGGCAGACCCAGGAAACACTGCGCAGCAAACTGTCGTCGAGGCGGGTAAAAGGTTTTACCTCCACGGCCTCCTCCCCTACCTTCGGATCGGCTTCATTTCGCATCTGCTGTTCTCCGTGCAATCAACGTAGGTTGAACAGCGCCTACACAAAAAAGGCATCGCTGCATGAGTCGGAAAATTCTGACACTGGTAGGTAAAAGTGCAGGACAAGACATTTCTTAAATGTGCTGTTTGCTCGGCGCAAAACGCCGTTTTATTGGGATAAACCATTGGTTTTCGAGAGGCGGGGCGCAGATCCCCTGTGGGAGCGGGCTTGCCCGCGAAGGCGGCGCGTCAGTCACTAATTCTTTAACTGAACCACCGCTTTCGCAGGCAAGCCAGCTCCCACACTGGTCATGCGTCGCCCACAGAATCAGCGCCTGGCACAGATCCCTTGTGGGAGTGGGCTTGCCCGCGAAGGCGGCGCGTCAGTCACTAATTCTTTAACTGAACCACCGCTTTCGCAGGCAAGCCAGCTCCCACACTGGTCATGCGTCGCCCACAGAATCAGCGCCTGGCGCAGATCCCCTGTGGGAGCGGGCTTGCCCGCGAAGGCGGCGCGTCAGTCGCTGATTCTTCAACTGAACCACCGCTTTCGCAGGCAAGCCAGCTCCCACATTGGTCATGGATTGCCCACAAAATCAGCGCCTGGCGCAGATCCCCTGTGGGAGCGGGCTTGCTCGCGAAGGCGGCGCGTCAGTCACTGATTCTTCAACTGAACCACCGCTTTCGCAGGCAAGCCAGCTCCCACATTGGTCATGGATTGCCCACAAAATCAGCACCTGGCGCAGCTCCCACAGGGGACCTTCGTGGTTTTGAGCATTGCGCTCGCTTAACTGAACGGCATTAGGGCTAAGGGGCGCTGGACGAGCCGGCGTTTAAAGGGAGGGATATGAACGACGAAAATCGATTAATTGCAGGTTTTTTCTTAGGAAAAAAAACGGGACGGATAATTCCGTCCCGAAAATTTCACATCACAACAAGGTGTGAGCGATCAAGCCATGCTGGCTAATACTCACTCACCCACGGCACTGGTGCCCTCGACACGCACACTCACGCGACGGTTTGGGGCATAGCAGGCAATCTGTTCGGCTTTGCTGCCATAGCAGTCAGTAACCACCGGCTCGGCCATGCCGGCACTGTTGGCGGTAATGTCGCGCGCCGCAATACCGGCCTGAATCATCAGCAAGCGCACGGTTTCTGCACGGCGCTGACCGAGCAGCATGTTGGTGCTCTCGGCACCAATCTGGTCGGTATGCCCCGTCACTTGCACGCTGTGGATGGTGCTGTTTTCGCCACGAATTTTTCGTACCAGATCGGTGATCGCCCGGTGCCCTTCAGCGGTGATGTTACTGCGATCGGCTTTACCGAAACGGAACAACACATCGCCCGAAAGCGTGTAGTCCTTGGGTTTCTCCGCCACGTACTGGCAGGCTTCAACCACAGAGGCGCGCGACAACATATGTGCCTGTGCCTTCATGCCGCGCAGGGCTTTTTCCGCATCCGCACGCTTCAGCAGTTGTGGCTTGCCATCCATGCCACTGCTCACTTTCATGAAGTAGGTTTGCCCACCTTTCAAGTCGCTGCGCCAAGGCTGGTCATGTTTGCCTTGGTAAAGCGGAGCGTCTTTGACGAAAGCCCCCAGGCTGTGATTGCCGGGCACGACACAGAAAGTGGTGAAGCCATTAGGCAACAGCGCCGACTGGAACTCGCCATCGATATACACGTTGGCGCTGCCTGCGGCCTGATCAGCCTCGCGATAAAGCACCACCTGCGCCTGGCTCGGGCCCACGCCTGCAACGGGCATGTACCCCTGGCCAAATACCTCTGCAGCCTGAGCGGAAAACATGACACAAGCGCCGCCAATCAACGCGGTCAAGGTGCAAGTTTTGAACATATTCATAACTTCTCCACGGCCTCACAACGAGGCCGCTCTTCAAAAGGTGTGAGTAGAAAAATCAAATAAACCCGGTGAAATGACGCCGCCCATACCCAGCGACGACGTCAGTAAAACCTGGGGTCAAGTAAGATTGGTTGTCACACCCTCCTGAACCAGCAGTTCAACACTTGAAGTGCTGTGCTGGAACACATCGTAGCGAACGCCGGCCACTTCTACGGCTTGTGTCGCTTTCGCCCATTCAGTCGGATCGGTACCGTTGAGTTGATCGTCAAGATTGACGACATCACCTTCCTCGCCCTGGATCATCATCTGCTTCATCCCGTCCTCGATGAAGGCATTCATTTCACCAAGAGAGAGTACGTCATCCAGCGTGATGTTCAGGACATCCGGGGTCCCGTTGGCCATATCCACGGTGGTCACGGGCTCGTTGTTGCCAAGGATGTAACTCAGATCAATAGGTTGCTCTGCGTTTGTCAGGGTCAACGTATGAGTATCATGATCCAGCGTTGCCGCTGCATGTTCATCTGCCGCCGTCTCTTTTGAACTTTCAACCTCTTCAACACTTTCAGTGCTGCTAATAGCCGCAGTAGTCACTACGGTTTGTGCGCCCCAGACGAGGTTATCAATCATCAAACCACTGTTGTCATTGGTATCAAGCGAGATATTCCCGATCAGCCTACCCGTCGGCGCGGTAAACGTGAACGAGGTTCCACCGGTAGTGCCTGAGTACAGTTGGGCACCGGCGGTATCAAGTATGATGATACTGGCAACCTGACCTGCCTGCCCCGAGCCGCCATACCCAGAGATATTAAAGGTAATATCTGTTGTTCCGCCTACGTTGAACACCATCGGGCCTGGACTAACTGTTCCCCCCCCGCTATCTGGGCCAAAGTGTAAACCGTTGCTCCAATCGGCAGGGCCTCCTACCTGACTGTAAACGATCCTTGCAGTGTCATTTCCCGGTGCACTAATGATGTTCAAACCTGAGGCATAAGACATAGGTTTTCCAGTAACAGCGCCTTCAAAATTCTCTGTCCCGGAAGTCGTAGGTGCAACGATTGTCAACGTACGCGTTGTTGCGCCACTCGTATTATCCGCCGCGTCTGTCGCCGTCACGCTAAAGCTATGGTTACCCAGCGCCAGACCCGCTGGCGGTGTCCATGTCCAAGTACCGCCGGTAGCCGTGACGCTGTAGACAGCCCCGTTGTCCACGGTAATACGCACCACGCTGCCTGCTTCGGCGGTACCGTTCAAGGTTGGCGTGGTGTCGTCAGTATTACCGCCATTGGCAATATTCCCGGTAGCGTTGCCCACGTTATCCATCACGGTGGTGATCACTGGCGCGGTTGGCGCCGTGGTGTCGATGATCACCGCTCGGTTAGCGGAATAGCCCGAGACGTTTTCGGCCGCATCCGTGGCCGTCGCACGGAAGGTGTAGGTCGTGCCGTTGGTCAGCGCTGTTCGGTGGGTATACTCCCAGGTGCCAGCAGGGGTCGCCTGGACGCTACCCAACAGGGTCGTGCCGTTATAAACCTTCACGATGCTGTTCGCTTCGGCCGTCCCCCTCAGCGTTGGTGTGGTGTCATCCGTGCTACCGCCGTTGGCGATGTCACCGGTGGCGGTGCCCGCGTTATCCATCACGGCGGTGATCACTGGCGCGGTCGGTGCCGCAGTGTCGATGACGATCGAACGTTCAGCGGAGTAGCCCGACGTGTTTTCCGCCTCATCTGTAGCGGTCGCTTTAAACGTATAGTTGGTGAAGTTCAGCGTCGGAGTGGTATAGCTCCAGGTGCCGGCAGGGGTCGCCTGGGTGCTGCCCAACAGGGTCGTGCCGTTATAAATGTGCACGATGCTGTTCGCTTCGGCCGTACCGTTCAACGTTGGCGTCCTGTCGTCCGTTATACCACCATCGACGATATTGCCGAGGGCGGTACCCTCGTTATCCATCACGGTGCTGATCACGGGTGCAGCCGGCGCCACAGTGTCGATGACGATCGAACGTTCAGCGGAGTAGCCCGACGTATTTTCCGCCGCATCTGTAGCGGTCGCTTTAAACGTATAGTTGGTGAAGTTCAGCGTCGGAGTGGTATAGCTCCAGGTGCCGGCAGGGGTCGCCTGGGTGCTGCCCAACAGGGTCGTGCCGTTATAAATGTGCACGATGCTGTTCGCTTCGGCCGTACCGTTCAACGTTGGCGTCCTGTCGTCCGTTCTACCGCCATCGACGATGTTGCCGGTGGCGGTACCCGCGTTATCCATCACGGTGGTGATCACGGGTGCAGCCGGTGCGGCAGTGTCGATTACTATCGAACGTTCAGCGGAGTAGCCCGACGTGTTTTCCGCCGCATCTGTAGCGGTCGCTCTAAACGTATAGTTGGTGAAGTTGAGCGTCGGAGTGGTATAGCTCCATCCGCCAGCAGCGGTCGCCTGGACGCTGCCCAACAGGGTCGCGCCGTTATAAATGTGCACGATGCTGTTCGGTTCAGCCGTACCGTTCAACGTTGGCGTCCTGTCGTCCGTTCTACCGCCGTTGGCGATGTCACCCCTGAGGGTGCCCGCGTCATCCATCACGGTGGTGATCACCGGCGCGGCCGGCGCCGTGGCGTCGATGGTCACCGCT
This sequence comes from Pseudomonas fluorescens, assembly GCF_001902145.1. Lineage (GTDB taxonomy): Bacteria > Pseudomonadota > Gammaproteobacteria > Pseudomonadales > Pseudomonadaceae > Aquipseudomonas > Aquipseudomonas fluorescens_BV. Next base: position 32,514 of record NZ_MRST01000021.1, on the reverse strand, counting down.
CGGTCGGCTGAGTAAACCGAGACGTTATCGGCCTCATCCGTGGAGGTCGCACGGAAGGTGTAGGTCGTGCCGTCGGTCAGCGCTGTTGGGTGGGTATACTCCCAGGTGCCAGCAGGGGTCGCCAGGGTGCTGCCCAACAGGGTCGCGCCGTTATAAACGTGCACGATGCTGTTCGCTTCGGCCGTACCTTGCAACGTTGGCGTGGTGTCATCCGTTATACCGCCGTTGGCGATATCACCCATGGCGGTGCCCGCGTTATCCATCACGCTGGTGATCACTGGCGCGGTCGGCGCCGCGGTGTCGATGATGATCAGGTACGGGTCGGACCTTACGGAAGGGTTGCCCGCCAGGTCGGACACGATCAGTGTGAAGTTATGGCCGCCGTCGTTCAGACGGGTGTCCGGCGTGAAGCGCCAGCCGCCATTGGCATCCACAATGGCCGTGCCGATAGGTAGACCGTTGTCGATAATGGTCACGGTTTCGCCCGGCTGCAGGCCACTGCCTTCCAGGGTCGGCGTGTTGTCGTCGGTACGTCCGCCGTTCCATACGTTGCCCTGGGTTGGCCCTACGTCGTCCCAGACGTTACCAATACCATTGCCACCGGTACCGCCTGTACCCGGTTTGTCCGGTGCGGTGGTGTCAATGTCTAGGGTGAAATCGGCCGTCGGCGGGCTCGCGGCACCCGAGAGGTTGGTCGCTACGGCGGTGAAGTGGTGGCTGCCTTCCAGCAACTCGGTCGTCGGGGTGAAGCTCCAGTTGCCTTGGGCCGTGGTGCGCACAGTGCCCAACGACGTGCCATTATCAAACACTTCGACCACGCTGTTCGGGCTGGCGCGACCGACCAACGTCGGCGTAGTGTCGTCCGTTACGTCGCCGCTGCCCAGGTTGTCGGTCAGGCTGCCTTCATTATCCTCGGCGTAATCCAGGCTGATGACGACCGCAGAGGTGTCTACGATGAAATCAACCGGGGCGCTTGGGTCGGAGCGGTTGCCCGCCGGGTCTTCAATCACCACCACCACACTGTGCGGACCGTCCGGCAGCGGATTCGTCGGCGTGAAGCTCCACTGGCCGTCATTTTCGACCACGGTAGAACCGATCACCTTACCGTTATCCTCAATGATCACCACATCGCCAGGAGTACCGGAGCCTTCAATGGCTGGGGTCCTGTCGTCGGTCGTGCCGTTCTGAGGGATCAGGCCGACGGTCGGGCCGACGTTATCGTTGGCGGTCACATCATCCGCGGCGTCAGGGCGCGTGGTGTCGATGTCCAGACGGAAATCACCGGTGCGGCTTGGGTTGCCAGAAGCATCAATCACCACAGCCACGAAGTTGTGGGTACCGTCCGGCAGTTTGACGAGAGGCGTCCAGCTCCAATCGCCGGTAGCGTTAGCCGTTACGCTGCCGGCGATCGTGCCATCGACAGTCAGGAAGACCAGTTGGTTCGGCTGAGCGGTACCGCGCAGTTCAGGCATGGCATCGTTGGTCAGGTCGCCACCGTGCAACATACCGGTATGACCGTCGACATCATCCCAGGCGCCCGTGATGGACGGAGCTGTGGCGTTGCCGCCTGCCAGCACGTCGAAACCGAACGAGTTGGACGGCAGGCTGAGGTTGTCGGAAAGATCGCGCGCATTGGCGGTCAGGTTGTGCGGACCGTTGAGCAGCGGCGGTACTGGCGTGAACGACCAGTTGCCGGCGCTATCGACAGGCGCACTGCCGATGACCACGCCGTTATCGGAAATAATGACGGTGCTGCCGGCTTCGGCGGTGCCGCTGATTTGCGGCTGTGCATCGTCAGTAAGACCACCTGCGGTGATCGGGCCGGTCTGAGCGCCCTGGTCGTCGACGACACTGTCGATGGTCGGTGCATTCGGCCGCTGGGTGTCGATGATGACCAGGTACGGGTCGGACTCCACGGAAGGGTTGCCCGAAAGGTCGGTCACGATCAGCGTGAAGTTATGGTCGCCGTCGTTCAGACGGGTGTCCGGCGTGAAGCGCCAGCCGCCATTGGCATCCACAATGGCCGTGCCGATAGGCTGACCGTTGTCGATAATGGTCACGGTCTCGCCCGGCTGCAGGCCGCTGCCTTCCAGGGTCGGCGTGTTGTCGTCGGTATGTCCGCCGTTCGCTACGTTGCCTTGGGTTGGCCCTACGTCGTCCCAGACGTTACCAATACCATTGCCACCGGTACCGCCTGTACCCGGTTTGTCCGGTGCGGTGGTGTCAATCTCCAGGTTGAAATCGGCCGTCGGTGTACTCACGGCGCCCGCAGTGTTGGTGGCCACGGCGCGGAACGAGTGACTGCCTTCCGGCAACGCGGTCGTCGGGGTGAAGCTCCAGTCGCCTTGGGCAGTAGTGCGCACCGAACCCAGCGACACGCCATTATCAAACACTTCGATCACGCTGTTCGGGCTGGCACGACCGACCAACGTCGGCGTGGTGTCATCCGTCGCGGCGCCACTGCCCAGGTTGCCGGTCAGGCTGCCTTCATTATCAACGGCGTAATCCAGGCTGATGACGACCGCAGAGGTGTCTACGATGAAATCAACCGGTGCACTTGGGTCAGAGCGGTTGCCCGCCGGGTCTTCAATCACCACCACCACACTGTGCGGACCGTCCGGCATCGGAGTTGTCGGCGTGAAGCTCCACTGGCCGTCATTTTCGACCACGGTAGAACCGATCACCTTACCGTTATCCTCAATGATCACCACATCGCCAGGAGTACCGGAGCCTTCAATGGCTGGGGTCCTGTCGTCGGTCGTGCCGTTCTGAGGGATCAGGCCGACGGTCGGGCCGACGTTATCGTTGGCGGTCACATCATCCGCGGCGTCAGGGCGCGTGGTGTCGATGTCCAGACGGAAATCACCGGTGCGGCTCGGATTGCCAGTCGCATCGATCACCGAGGCCACGAAGTTGTGGGTACCGTCCGGCAGTTTGACGAGAGGCGTCCAGCTCCAATCGCCGGTAGCGTTAGCCGTTACGCTGCCGGCGATCACGCCATCGACAGTCAGGAAGACCAGTTGGTTCGGCTGAGCGGTACCGCGCAGTTCAGGCATGGCATCGTTGGTCAGGTCGCCACCGTGCAACATACCGGTATGACCGTCGACATCGTCCCAGGCGCCCGTGATGGACGGAGCTGTGGCGTTGCCGCCTGCCAGCACGTCGAAACCGAACGGGTTGGACGGCAAGCTGATATTGCCGGAGACATCCTGTGCGTTGGCGGTCAGGTTGTGCGGACCGTTGAGCAGCGGCGGTACTGGCGTGAACGACCAGTTGCCGGCGCTATCGACAGGCGCACTGCCGATGACCACGCCGTTATCGGAAATAATCACGGTGCTGCCGGCTTCGGCGGTACCGCTGATTTGCGGTTGCGCGTCGTCAGTAAGACCACCGGCGGTGATCGGGCCGGTCTGAGCGCCCTGGTCGTCGATAACGCTGTCGATGGTCGGCGCATTTGGCCGCTGGGTGTCGATGATGATCAGGTACGGGTCGGACTCCACGGAGGGATTACCCGCTTGGTCCCGCACGATCAGCGTGAGGTTATGGTCGCCGTCGGGCATCGGAGTGCTCGGCGTGAAGCTCCAGCCGCCATTGGTGTCCACAAGGGCCGAACCGATAGGTTGACCGTTGTCGATAATGGTCACGATGTCGCCCGGCGTCAGACCGCTGCCTTCCAGGGTCGGCATGGTGTCGTCAGTGTATCCACCGCGCCCTACGTTGCCTTGGATGGGTCCAATATCATCCCAAACGTTACCAATACCATCGCCACCGGTACCGCCTGTACCCGGTTTGTCCGGTGCGGTGGTGTCAACGATCACCGTAAAGCCATCACCCGGTTCACTGATGTTGCCGCCTGTATCACGCTCGATAGGCGTAAGGACGTGCTCCCCCTCAGCGAGCGGGACGTCCGGAGTGAACTCCCAGCGGCCGTTATCGCCGACAACAGTCGAGCCAATGATGTCATCGCCATCTTTTACGATGATGACGTTACCTGGCGTACCGGTCCCGATTAAGGTCGGAGTATCGTCGTCCGTGGTGTCGCCACTTTTAATAGGGCCCTGAATGTCGCCCTTGTCGTCGATGCCGCCCTCGACAGAGGGGGCGGGAGGCCGGGCGATTGCAATACCTACGTCGTCGTTCCCTGAGTCGCGATTGTCCAGCATGCGGCCCAAACCGATTGCTGCGCCCAGCGCGGCCAATGCACCCAGTGCCAGCAAGGCCGGAGAGAATGCCGTCCCGGCCGCCACCAGCTCGCCGATGCCGGAGAAAATGCCTGCACCCAACGCAACCGCCGAGCTTTCGCCGTCCATCAGGAAGGCAGCATCGTCACGGTCTTCGCCGCTGGTCGCGATATATTCGTGCCACTCGCCGTCTTCGCCTTTACCTACCAAGGTTCCGGGCTGGTCGTAGAAACCTTCAATAATCAGCTGCGGCTGATCGTCGCCCTCAAGGAAAACCTGCAGGTCTTTGCCGACGCGCTTAAGCGTGACGTTTTCCGGGGCTACACCGTTTTCACCCTCGGAAAGGATGTATTTACCATTCGCAATAGCTTTGACTTTAGCGACTTTGCCTTGGGACAGAACTTGCGCCTGGACAATCGTATTTTCATCGACAACGGCCGCATTTACTGGAACTACACTCATCATAATTACCTTAATACGAGTAGTACTCTTCACGTCCGCCGGTCCGGCGACGCAGTTGAGACCTCCGTGAGAAAAAGACACACGTCAGCCTAGTATTGGAATTGTGGCCGCGGACAGGGCAAAACCCACTAGAGACATGTCTCAAAAACCGCAGGGCAGATCGCAAGGGGGCTGTAAGGTAGACCGGGTAATGGCGCGCACTTGAAAGGGCCGCGCACGGGCTTATCGTTTCGAGACCTCAGACAAGACAAGACCCGTCTCAAATAGTGTCTGAATGGATGACTTTCGCGGTGACTCGCTTGATGCTGAACTTTAACGTGCGCTATAAATACCAGCCTGTTCATTCGTCACTGAAACTTCAGGCGAAGCACCTTTATACAACACGCTATCAAAGTATCTGCCCGTGTCTTTTCAGGTATGAAAGGGCATGATAACTGCACTTGCTGATGGCATGCCTGGCTTCACCCTGGGTACGGCGAGCTGCATACAATCGAACTAGCGAGTCAACAAAAATGGAAAAGAAAGTAGTACTGATTGATCGCCACCCCCTGGTTTATATCGGGCTGGAAAAAGTACTCAAAGAGCATGGCTATCACCTGATTAACGGCTATAGCAAAGGTGAAGACATTTACACCGTCATTTTACAGAACCAGCCTTCCTTCATCATAATCGACACGACCCAGTCACTGATCTGTGGCGCAGAATTCCTCCACGTTGCCAGCACACTGAATATCAAAGACAAAATCATTGTTTTCTCTGAATACGACAACGTGCATTATCAGAGGGAATGCCTGGCGTCGGGCATCAGCGCCTACATCCCCAAGCATCTAGACTCTCTCGAAATCATAAGCGCCATGGCTTCAATGGAACGTGGGGAGAAGTATTATCCCGCGCTAGGAAGGGCGCAGATATCCATTCAGATTGACGATTTCGACAGGTTCATAAAAGACAGCCTCACCGAACGCGAACAATTGATCCTCAAAAAACTCTCGGCAGGCTATTCCAACAAAGAAATTTCTGACCAGCTGCACTTAAGTAGCAAAACGGTAAGCACCCATAAGAAAAGCTTGTTTAAAAAGCTCTGCACAGACAATCTTGTTCAAGCCGTGGACATCGCCAGGCTCCACGCATTACCCTAATTCGATTTTCGCAATAGCTCTTCAACGGCATTATCCTATGCCGCACGAACTCAGCCCCCTTATTTCAGGCAGCCTATTCAACCGCATGCTGCGGCGAACCTATTCTTTTTATTATTACGCGCGACAACCATCGCCGAGTCTTGGCAACGCAGATAACGTTCGGAAGGGAGAGTACTGTTTTTTGGTGTACTGGATCGTTAAATCTTCAGGGCGCAGGGCACGCCCTAAAGTCTAAACATTTATCGAGCTTGACGAACCACTAGCTGCGACAGGCGGGTTTTGACGCGGAAGCAGAACTCACGAATCTGGAATTGATAACCCGGCATCACCATATCGTTGATATCCGGGCTAATTGAGTCTTTAACCTGCATATATTTATTGGTCTTGCTGGCAATGACCTGGAATTCCGCCTCGTACTTGTCATAAGACGCTTTGTTGTAAAGCTTCATGGTATCCAGCTCTCTGCGGCATTGTTGGACGCGCAGCTGGTTTGAGTTTGTCGCTGGCTCTGATTGGGCGGCCGTTTGGGTGTCAGCACTGGCAGTTGCAGCGGGTCGCACTGGCGGGCTTGGCGGCGTCACAGGTACGGGCGCGCGCGGTGCTTGCTGGACGACCGCAGGCGGCGGTGTCACCGGTTTTTCTGGAGCCTTAGTAGCGCATCCCGAGAGAGCAAGCCCTGCCAATACAACCATGCCGGAAATTTTATTCATCGGTTTCACCAAAGAGTCATTATGGTTGCCTGAGTTGTTACGTACTGGGTAACGGTAATAACTCATTCAATGATCGAGTGTAAAAGATTCTAGCCTCAAGACGCGCAGTCTCTCACGGTGAGTGCGTAGGCGAGGGATACTAGTAAAAAAACAACGAGCTGACGAGAAAAAGCTGTCAGAAACCCCATACATTTTCCGGGTCATCCTGGATGAGGTGCGCCAGGAAGAGGCAGCACCACTCGCATCGTTCCCGCTTTGAACTCATCGACAAGAAAGAACGGCACGCCGAGAAACCACTGACCATCCTTTACCGTAGCGTAATACCGGAACGTCATACCTTGGCGGACCAGATCCACCGGCTGTCGCTCTCCCTCCGGCAACCCGCAAGGGCCGCTAAGGCTGGAATAAGAGGTATTGCTGCCGACATGGAACGCTGCATGCTGCCACCGAATTGGCTTGTGTTGCGGCCAGCGCCGCGCCTGATGAAAACCAAATATATTGTCGTGACTTAACAGGCTTTCCCTGATCGTCGGCCACAGGACGTGACGGAGAAAGGACTGGTCGGTGAAACGCTCGCTACCCTGATACTGCTGGATAAATGCCCGCATCATCCCTTCCACAGGCGGGAAATATCCGTTCACACCGCCCCACAGCCCCGCCAGCAATAACTCCGTATGGGTGAAATAGTCGCGCATATGGTGGAAGTGAAAGGGCGAATCCAGCCACTCCTCCACCGCCGCGGCTTCGCGCTCGGAAAGAAGGGAATCGGCATCTCGAACGATGAAACGCTCGACGCTGGGGTCATCCATGACCAGAAAGCGCCAAAGGGTCGGTAATATCTGTTTTTCAGCGCTCATGTCGACCAGGATCATTCCCGCGCGCTGCAGACGCGTCTGTACGTGAGTCGGGACGCTGTTATCCAGATAAACCCTGCATGTCCAGGCGGGATACAGCTCACGAGCCAGCGAGGCATTCTCGATCAACGTTTCGCAATAACGTGGCTGATCACCGTAAAGACTGAAGGCAATAACGTTCTTTTCAGGATGGCTGGCATCAAACGGTTTCAGCGGCGTCTGTGGTTTCTGCCATTTCTTGCAATGCTTCAGGGATTCGTCAGCAGAGGTCAGTGACTCATACCCGTAACGACGCAACTCATCTGTTTTACCTAACCAGCCACACACCTCGGTCAGGCCGTCAAGCCAGGTCGCCGAAGCGTTGGCACGTTGCGGGGACTGATAGATTTGCTGGTAGATGGCATACGACTCTGCATGCCGGCCCTCACGCAACAGACACAAGGCATAGTCGCTGAGCACTGACATATTTCCCGGCATCATCTTCAATGCTTTTTCACAGCAAAGGCGAGCGACGGAATAGTCCTGTTGAGCCATCGCGTGACGGAATTGAGCGGCAAATGTGCTCAATTGGGTCTGCGGAGTAATCTTGCGAGACAGAGATGAACGAGCTGGCGGCTGAGACTGGCGCACGGAGTGGCCTCGTGACTAAAACATTTGCACTATGGTAAGCCAGCATCAGACTTTTCCCACTTGCGAAACGTCTCAAAAACCCTGGGTATGTCGGCTCAGCCGCCTCGGAGGATCGGCGAAGAGCGTATTCAATGAAGGTTACTTTTCCTTTGAGTAAGTCACTGCGTCATCCGCGGCGTCGCGATCCTGCCACTTGTTACGCTGATTTCGCTCCCAAGCATGTACCAGCGGGCCTACGGTTAATTAGACATCGCTGCTGGGTCCACACCCTTCGCATCAGCAAAATTCATTTTGCTGATGCGGTAAGTCGCTGTCGCAGTGGCCAGGACCTTGCCTGCCTCATTGCTCAATTGGCCTGAGGTGAAACAGATTTCACCTTTCAGATGTTCTATTCGGCCGGAGCCAAAAATACGCCCAGGCAAGGCCGGGTTGATATAGCTGTTTTTTGACTCGATGGTAACCGCTATTTGGTCAAGTTCAAGGCAGGCGTAAAGTGCCAAAACAGAAAAATCCCTCGCAAGGCTGTGAATCGAAACGCTCCTCGGACATTTCGTAGCAATAGCTGGCGGTCATATACTGTTGAGCAAGCTCCAGACCGCTGGGAGAGTAGAATTTGATATACGCAAAAATGGATGGAGACTGCTGGATTTATTTATAAACCTAGAAACCGCAAGTTCCCTAGGCTAGCAAAGAAAAGACATTCACCAGAAATCCAACTTAACAAATCGAAATAAGAAAAAAGTATTTGTCCTGCTTATGATTCTATCAAAAGCCACTCCAATTATCGCATGCGCGTTTTGACCCCAACTTAGAAGCAATGTCAATAACACTTGAAGCAAAAAAGTATATCGACTGCCCTTGCGACAACTTGAGAATCATCTAATGTGACCAGTCATGAAATTGTAGTTACGGATCACTATGGAGTTGTATCGGAGCTTTCATGGAAGAGACACTTATCCTTGTCAATGAGAACGACTGCCAGACTGGCTCTGCAGAAAAACTTTATATCCATCAGCAAGGGCTTTTGCACCGGGCGTTCTCGATTTTCATCTTCGATCAACAAGGTCGCTTGCTGCTACAGCAACGGGCCTTGGGCAAGTATCACTCGCAGGGTTTGTGGACCAATACCTGCTGTGGTCATCCGCGGTGCGGCGAAGACACTGCGGCAGCGGCAAAACGCCGCCTGTACGAGGAAATGGGGCTTGAATGCGAACTTCAGAGCGTGTTCCAACTGCTCTACCATGAACAGGTTTCCAACCAATTGATCGAACATGAATACGATCATGTGTTCGCCGGCATTTGTCAGCAGGACCCCATCGCCAACCCCGAAGAAGCACATGCCTGGCAATGGCTGAGCCTGACGCAAGTATCCCGATGCATCAGCCAGGCTCCGCAAACCTTCAGTATCTGGTTTCGCCGGATCTTCGAACATCACGACGTCGCAGGTTTGCGCAGTTGGCAAGCGCAGGCGCGAAACGCGCTGTTCGACTCATGGCGCCATGATGCGGTCGAGCGTACCGAGCGCATGCTCGAACAGCAGCTACCTACCTCAGAAATCTCACCATCGACCCTGCACCAGGCCATGCGTTACGCCGTGCTGGGTGGTGGCAAACGCATGCGCCCGCTGTTGTGCCAGGCCGCGGGATTTGCGGCCGGAGCCAACCCGGTGGCTCTGGATATGGTCGGGGCCGCGCTGGAAATGATGCACATCTACTCGCTGGTCCATGATGACCTGCCTGCCATGGACGACGACGAGCTGCGTCATGGCCGCGCCACGGTGCATGTTCAGTTCGATCAGGCCACGGCGATTCTGGTTGGCGACGCCTTGCAGTCCCAGGCGTTCATCACCTTATGCCGTGTACCGATAACGGCCGAGCGCCAGGCCTTGCTGATGGGCGAGCTGGCTATGGCGGTGGGTTCGCTGGGCATGGCTGGCGGGCAGATGATTGACATGGATAGTGTCGGTCAGAAACTGGACATTGCCCAACTCGAGCAGATGCACCGGATGAAGACAGGCGCCTTGATCCGAGCTGCAGTGCGCATGGGCGTCCTGTGCGCCGAGGATGCATCCTTCGATCTCGACCTCCTGGATGGTTACTGCGCAGCGATCGGCCTGGCGTACCAAGTGGTCGATGACATTCTCGATGCCACGATAGACACCGCGACCCTGGGTAAGACCGCCGGCAAGGACGCTCAGGACCATAAACCTAACTATGTTTCGATCCTTGGCCTGGAACAGTCCAGAAAACTGGCACAGCAGTTGGGCACGCAGGCGTACGAGGCATTGCAAGCGTTACCCGGCAGAACCGACCGTTTGCATGGACTGGTGGACCTGGTGATCAACCGATTGCATTGAAGCCTCAGCGAATCCGCCGCAACCCATTCAAGGGAAGGAACCGCCCATGTTCGAATTACTCGAGACCATCGACAGCCCCGTTGAGTTGCGGGCACTGGATGCCAGAGCCCTGGGCCCACTGGCGGACGAACTGCGAGCGTTTATTCTGCACAGCGTCTCGAAAACCGGCGGGCACCTGTCGGCAAACCTTGGCACCGTGGAACTGAGCATCGCCCTGCATTATGTATTCGACACGCCCAATGATCGGATCGTCTGGGATGTGGGCCACCAGGCTTACGCCCACAAGATCCTCACAGGGCGCCGCGAAGCCATGGCCAACATCCGTCAACAGGGAGGCATCTCCGGTTTTCCAAGGCGTAGCGAATCGCCGTATGACACTTTCGGCACCGCACACTCCAGCACCTCCATTTCGGCTGCATTGGGCATGGCCCTGGCAGCTCGCAATCAGTCGCAACAGCGCCATTGCATCGCAGTGATCGGTGATGGCGCCATCACTGGCGGCATGGCCTATGAAGCCATGAACAACACCGGAACATTCGAAGACCTGCCATTGCTGGTGATCCTCAACGACAACGACATGTCGATTTCACCCCCTGTCGGTGCCTTGCGCCGCTACTTCGGCACGTTGACAGCCAACCACTGTGCGATAACGGCCAAGGAGAACATAAAAGCTTTGTTGGGCAATGGCTCCACTGCCCGCGCACTGGCCCATCGACTCGAGGCACAGGTCAAAGGACTAGCGGGCGATGCGACCTTGTTCGAAGCCTTTGGCTTCAACTACACCGGCCCCATCGATGGACACAACCTCGAAGAGTTGCTCACCGCGTTGTCTGCGTTAAAAAAACTGCGTGGGCCACAACTGCTGCATATCGTCACGGAAAAAGGCCACGGCTACACGCCAGCGGCGGCTGATCCGGTGCTGTATCACGGGCCGGGAAAATTCGACCCAGCACAGGGTATCGATCCGCCGGTGGCCGGTAAATCGACCTACACACAGGTGTTCGGTGATTGGTTATGCGATGAGGCTGCGATGGATTGCCGGGTGGTGGCAATCACCCCGGCCATGCGCGAAGGGTCGGGCCTGACGGAATTCGAACGGCGCTTCCCTGACCAATACTTCGATGTCGGCATTGCTGAACAGCACGCCTTGACCTTCGCCGCAGGCTTGGCCGCCGACGGCTTGAAGCCGGTGGTCGCAATCTATTCGACTTTCCTGCAACGGGCTTATGACCAGTTCATTCACGATATCGCGATCCAGAACCTGCCCGTGGTATTTGCCATCGATCGGGCCGGCATCGTTGGTGCCGATGGCGCCACCCACACGGGCGCCTTCGACATCGCCTACCTGCGCTGCATACCGAACCTGACCGTCATGGCCCCGGCAGATGAAGACGAGTGTCGGCAGATGTTGCACACGGCACTGTTACTGGAAGGCCCGAGCGCTGTGCGTTACCCACGGGGCAGCGGCCGCGGTGTCGCGGCGTCCTCGGCACTCAGGAACTTGCCGGTGGGGCGAGGTGAAGTCCGCAGGGCCTCGACGCAATCGGTCGGTTGTCGCATCGCACTCCTGGCGTTCGGCTCGATGGTCGTGCCCGCCCTTGAAGCCGCCGAAGCGTTCGACGCTACGGTCGCCAACATGCGTTTCATCAAACCCCTCGACGGTGCCCTCATCGAGCAATTGGCACGCGACCATGACCTGCTGGTGACCGTCGAGGAAGGTTGCGTCATGGGTGGCGTCGGCTCGGCGTGCCTGGAACACCTGGCGACGCTCGGTCACTCACCGCCCGTGCTGCAACTGGGGTTCAGTGATCATTTCATCGAGCATGGCGCACCCGACAAGATCCTGTCGTTGTGCGGGCTCGATGCGCCCGGGATCGCCCGCTCCATAGAAGCCTTCCTGGCGCTGCATGGCTTGGAGTCTTTCAACAATCGCAACGCGCCGGATGCCGTCGCAATGCGGGCAACAGCCTGAAGTGAAACTCACAAGGAGAAACGTGATGAACATACCCACCCGGCAGCCTGTCATCGCCGATGAAACCCATCTTCCCTTTCAGATCATTCAAGGATCCAGCGTCGACAGCTATCAGGAAAAGGTCGTATATACCTATGGCGACAGTCCGGAAGATTGGCGCAAGGCCATAGGCAATTACATTCTTTTCCAGTTCGGTGTCTACGACGACCCGCGTTCAACCCCGCCGATCAGCCTCGACGAATCGGGTATCCGTTATTTCGAGCGACAACTGAAACTGGCCGGACTGGAAGACCCGAACCGCGCGCCCATCAAGCGTATCCTCGATATCGGTTGCGGCTGGGGTTATATCCTCAAGTACCTGGCCGAACGGTTTCCTGAGTGCCAACGCCTGGACGGGGTCAATGTCAGTCGGCGCCAGCTCGATTACTGCGCTAAGTTTCATGCCGAGCAAGGCCTTTCCGAGCGCATCAACTTGTACCTGTGCAATGCAAAGGACGTCGAGTTACTGCCCGACTACGACGAGCCTTATGACTTGGTGATCATCCGCGGGGTCATCTCGCACTTCCCCGATGAGCTTTACGAAAACACCATGCGCTCACTTTTACCTCGTGTGCGTAAAGGCGGTGTCGTGATCATCTCGGACAATCTCTACAACACCCCTCCCCAGGATTACAAACCCGATACCCCAGACGATGTCGATCGCCTGGCCTGTAAACACCGCAAGACGCCTGAATACTTTCGCGGCGTGTTGGTCAAGAGCGGTTTCAAGATCCATGACATGTGCGTACTGCCCTCCAATATCGATGTCGTTCGCTGGTTGATGGATTCCAAGGCCAACGTTGAAAACGAGGAATTGTTCCCTCATGGCGTGACCGGGGCACTGGAAGAGTTGCGAGTCTTGGCGGAGAACTGGTCGGTGGCGCTGATTAAAAACAAGGTGTCGACCTATAGCGTGATTGTGAAGCGATAAACCCCTGCACTCGCCTTCTCGCCGCCGGCATCACTCCAGGCAGGGTCACTTCCAGATACAAAGGAGCAGTCATGAAACTTAAAACTCCTGATAGCGCGACAGACGAGGTAACGCGCTATCCAAACGGATGGTTTGCCGCAAGTTATAGTCGCGAACTCAAGACCGAAGCGGTATTGACGGTTCCCTTCATGGGCCAGGAATTGGTGCTGTATCGAACCCGCTCAGGAACCGTTCATGCGGTTAATCCTTATTGCCCCCATCTAGGTGCGCATCTTGGACATGGCGGCAAAGTCGAAAACGAGGACCTTGTATGTCCCTTTCACGGCTTCACCTATGGACCCAGCGGAAATTGCATCAGGACCGGAAGTTGCCACCCGCCGCCCCATGCAAGATTAACCAGCTGGCCTGTAGATGAGAAAGATGGAGTGATCTATGTGTGGCATCACCACGAAGGTCGTCCTCCCTCTTGGAATGTGCCGTCGCTCGACCTGGAAGGCTACAGCCCCTTGAGAGGCAGTACGTTTGAAATACCGGGCGACTCGCAAGACATGGCGGAAAACAGCGCTGACGCTATCCATTTCGCATGGGTACATCGAGTTAAAAACGCATCCATAACCCAGCAAATAGATGGGCATAAGATGATCAACATCATGGAAGGATGCGTAAATAAACTATCCGTTAAAATGCGCGTCTCCTGCCACGGTATGGGATTTGCGGCGGGAGACACGGAACTTTTCAGCCTTGGCTTACGAATTATTACCCAATCACTTGCCACGCAAACGACGCCGCATCAATGGACGCTCCGTCTGGCCAACGCAATACACATCAAACGACTCGATATTTTACCCGCCGTGGTTCGCAACGGAATACAGGCGGTGCTCGGCCTATTAATGCAGCGCTGGTTCATGAAAGAGGTGAAAAATGACTTTGCAATCTGGTTCTACAGGAGTCATCCCGAGCATCCAAAACTTATCGCTGAAGAAAGAAACATGGTGGCCTTTAGGCGCTGGATGGCTCAATTTTATCCTCTGCGCATTAAAACAATTACGCACAGCATGGAGACCGTCCCTAAGACAAACAATCCAATCACCACCGATGCAACACAATAGTTTGGGATTCCTTGCGAAGTAAAGTCCAGAGAGACAACGGGCTAACTTCTTCGAGTTACCACGTGATCGAAAACAGGAAAGTCAAGGAGCAGATCATGGACGTATCTTCGATCAGGCAGGACGAGGTTGTTAAAATTCCTGCCCTGCAAATCATTGACAATAAGCGCAGTGCAACAGGCATAACACAAGACCCATTGCCCTATCCCAATGGATGGTTCGCCGCCTGTTTTAGTGACGAGTTGACGCCAGGCAAGGTAAAACGGGTTCCCTTCATGGGCCAGGAATTGGTGCTTTATCGTACCTCTTCAGGTCTGGCCCGAGCGATTGACCCTTATTGCCCGCATTTAGGCGCCCACTTGGGCTATGGCGGCAAGGTTGTTGGCGAGGATCTCGTCTGTCCGTTTCATGGCCTCACTTTCAACCCGCAAGGGCACTGCATCAAGACGGGAAATGGCAAGAAGCCCCCCGCCGCTGCGTTGACACAGCGCTATTTCAAAGAAGTCGATAACGTACTTTTTGTCTGGCGACACGAAGACAATCTGCCGCCTTACTGGGAGCTCCCCGAGCTGGACTGTGCTGGCTTCTCTCGGGGCTGTCACGAGACCTTCGAATTACAGGGCTTGTCCCAAGACATGACCGAGAATAGCGCTGACCCCAACCATTTTTCATATCTGCATGGGCTAAAAGAAGTCACCACACAGCAGGAAGAGGAGAAGCACCGAATCATCTACACCATGCGTGCAAAAGTCTTCGGCCAAGTCGTGACCATGAAAATGACGTGCTACGGCATTGGCTATGCGGTGGGGGAGGCTTACTTCGAACGCCTGGGTCTACTGGCCAGAACACAGGCTCTGGGTACCCAGACGGCGCCACTGAACTGGACATTCCGCATGATCGACACCATCCGGTTTGAAAGGGTAAAAGCCCTGCCGCAGTCGCTACGTCATATCGCCTATGCACTGCCCTTGTTTTATATCCATCGCTGGTTCGTGAAAACAGTAAAGGAAGACTTCGACGTGTGGAGCAATCGGCGTTTCATGAGTGCTCCCAAACTTGTATGCGACGAATCCAACATGGCGATTTATCGCCGGTGGAGCACACAATTCTATCCAAGGACAAAGTCATGAGCCTAAAACTTCCCTCCCTTCTCCAACCGTTCACATTTGCGATTCATCCAAGTTTCGCGGTGGACGCTCCGGACTCTTATCTGGATTCGGATGCTTACGACAAGCACCCCTTTGAACAAGCCACCCGTGCTTATGCCGATCACTTCGAACTTTATCCAAACGATGAACAACGCACACGTCAGGCCAATATTCATTGCAGTTGGTTAGGTTCGATGATGTACCCCGTCGGGAGTGAGGAACTGCTGCAGGTGGGTATCGATTTTTGTATGTGGGCTTTTGCTTATGACGACGAATATTGCGATGAAGGGCCTATTTCCAGCGATCCGGGCAAATTCATCCAGGCCTCGGCCGAAATATGGCGTCAGTTCGAATCGCCAGAATACAAGCTTTCGCAAGACCGTTATGCCCTGGCGGCCCGTGACCTGCGTATTCGCCTTGATAAGTTTGCCAAGCCGGAGCAAACCGCGCGCTTTGTCGAATCCATGCGTATCTACATGATGGCTGAAATGTGGAAAGCCATTAATCCGGTACCTTCGGTTAACGACTACATTTCCATGCGATTGACCGGCGGCGGCGCCTGGTCATTCCCTACGCTGGGGCACGTGATTGCCAACGTGGACATTTCTCAAAGAAGTTATGAGGATCGTCGGGTACGGGCACTGTTCGAAATGCTGGGGCACTTAATGGCTTGGGAAACCGAACCCCATGCCTATCTGAAGGAAATGGTACGGGGTTCGAATTACAAAGAGCACAACCTGATCCGTGTTCTGATGCGCGAACGCGACTGCACATTCGAAGCGGCCATTGATGAATATCAGGAGATGCGCCTACGTTTGCTGGGCCTATTTGTGCGGCTGAGGAAAGAAGTAGAAAAAGACGCTTCGGAGGGTGTGAAGGCCTACATCGAATCCGTCGTGCGTTACTACGTCGGTGCGACTGTCTGGTCACAAAATACTCGACGTTATAAATCAATGAGTGGCAATACAGATGACAGCGCCTTTGAAGGGGGAGCCTTGACGCAGCCACAACCCCTGGAATCTTTCCAGAATACAAAACCCATCGAGATAGATGCATTGAGATGGTTCTGGGAATACGACCCCGCGCGGCAACCTCACGCACCCCATCAAACAAGCAACGGGTGACCATGAGGAACTGCCATGAAAATCGTCCTTGCCCAACCCCGGGGCTTTTGCGCCGGCGTCATTCGCGCCGTTGAAACCGTCGAGCTGGCCCTAGAGCAATTTGGCGCACCGGTCTATGTGCGCCACGAAATCGTTCATAACCAACACGTGGTCCAGGACCTGCGGGACAAGGGAGCGTTGTTCGTCGAAGAGCTGGATGAAATACCACGAAGCGCGGTGACGATATTCAGCGCTCATGGGGTGGGCAAGGACGTTGAAGACCAGGCGCGTCACCAGGGTCTGCAAGTGCTGGACGCCACCTGCCCGCTGGTCAGTAAGGTACATAACCAGGGACGCCAGTACGCAGCCAGGGGATACCAGGTGATCCTGATTGGCGAGCCGGACCATCCTGAGGTGATCGGTACCCTGGGGCAGATTCCCGCCCCGGTCGTCGTGATACGAACCGAGGCGCAAGTCGCGGCCCTGACGTTTGCACAAGACACCTCATTGGCTTATATCACCCAAACCACTCTCAGCGTCGACGACACCCATTCGCTGGTCGAAATGCTCAAGCGGCGCTATCCGAAAATCATTGGGCCCGACACGCGGGATATTTGCTATGCCGTGCAGAATCGCCAGACCGCTGTGCGTGAACTGTGCCGAAAGGTCGATGTCGTGCTGGTCATTGGTAGCCCCAAAAGCGCCAACTCCGTGACATTGCGCGACATTGCCGAAGAGGCCGGAACACCCAGCTACCTCATCGCCGACGGCGGTTCGGTGCGCAGGGGCTGGTTCGATGATAAATCGAGCATCGGCATTACGGCCGGCGCGTCTACGCCCGAGGCCATGATCGAAGACGTACTCGATACCTTGAAAAGGATCTTTCCCCTCGAGATCGAGAACCTGCCAGGACGCGAAGAGCATGTTCACTTTCGTCTTCCCGACGGGCTGATTGCCCGTCAGTAAGGTGCGACTACTCAGGAGTCGGATACATGATCAATACCATCGTTCGGCGCACGACCCGCCAAGTTGCCATCGGCCCGGTCACCGTGGGCAGCCAGGGCCCCATTGTCGTGCAAGCCATGACCAACACCGATACCGCCGACGCGCTCGCCACGGCTCGGCAGGTCGAAAGCCTGGCTTTGGCGGGCGCAGAACTGGTTCGTATCACGGTCAACAGCCACGACGCCCCGGCCCAGGTGGCCAATATTCGAGAGCATCTGGACAAGCGCAATATCAATGTACCGCTGGTGGGAGACTTTCACTTCAACGGCCATCGCTTGCTGGCCGCCTATCCCGCATGCGCCGAGGCATTGGCCAAATACCGCATCAACCCCGGTAATGTAGGCAAGGGCGCCAAGCGTGACGAACAGTTCTGCAGCATGATCGAGGTTGCCTGCCGCTATGACAAACCGATACGGATTGGCGTCAACTGGGGCAGCCTGGACCCGGACCTGCTGGCACGGATGATGGACGTCAACGCAGCGATGGCGTCGCCGTTGGCGGCCGATGCCGTCATGCGCGAGGCATTGGTGGTGTCGGCATTGGAAAATGCCCGGCGCGCCATCGAAGTCGGCTTGCCAGCGGACCGGATTATCCTGTCGGCCAAAGTCAGCCATGTGCAGGATTTGATTGCGGTGTACCGCAACCTTGCCGGGCGTTGCGATTTTGCGCTGCACCTGGGGCTGACCGAGGCCGGCATGGGCTCCAAGGGTATCGTCGCCTCGTCCACGGCACTGGCAGTACTGTTGCAGGAAGGTATCGGCGACACGCTGCGAATCTCCCTTACTCCCGAGCCCAATGGCGACCGCACCCGCGAAGTGCAGGTGGCCCAGCAGATCTTGCAGACCATGGGCTTACGGGCCTTTACTCCGACGGTGGTGGCCTGTCCTGGTTGCGGGCGTACCACCAGCAGTTTTTTCCAGGAGCTGGCACAGCAGATCGAGAACTTCCTCCATGCCCGGTTGCCCGACTGGAAAACACAATTCCCCGGTGTCGAACAGATGCATGTCGCCGTCATGGGGTGCGTCGTCAACGGTCCGGGCGAGAGCCGACTGGCCGATATCGGCATCTCGCTTCCCGGGGCAGGCGAACACCCTTCGGCGCCGGTCTACATGGACGGTGAGCGGGTCATGACGCTCAAGGGCAGCGGCATTGCGAAAGAGTTCACCCAATTGCTCGACGCCTATGTGGCGGCCCGATACGGCGCCAATCCACAAGCCAGGTCAAGGCTGCTGGCACTGCTCGAGCCCACTGATTTGATCCTGCAAAAATCACATTAGTATCGAATGTGCTGGCCCCTTTGCAGTCTTCGCAAGCCAGCTCCCACAGTTTGATCGAGGTGTGTCAGGTAGATAAGCGTCGGTTGTCAGGCCGTCACGGGAGCAAGCTCCCTCGCCACAGGTCCAGCGTCGCCATAAAGTTGTGTAGATACCTATGCGCATCGGTGGCAACCCGCTTAGTGGCGCAAGGCGGGATGCCCGGACGCTTACCAAGCGCCAGCGTAGATTGCCAAGTGGAAAAGCACCCCCTCGTGAACGACCTGACGACAAGGACACCTTTCCAAAATCCGAATGGGGGAACACAAACAGTCAGACACAAAAAAGCCCCGTAAAAACGGGGCTTTTAAGTAAAAAATGGCGGAGAGATAGGGATTCGAACCCCTTCTTACGGCCCTGTATACCGCCTAAGGCCAGAAAATACGGAGCTTTCAACCTTTATTCATGGTGCCCTGCGGTCTATGGCGGCCCTAGATATGCCCTAATTTTGCCCTAAATCTCTTCAACACTCCCGCTGCTATGCTTAGACTTTCTCCAAAGGAGTCGGCCCCATGTCAGGTGATTACTCACTACCCGATGTATTGGAAAGGATCTATGAGAATCAGCTCGCCTTGGAGGCGGCGGTAATGGAACTGACGCTATGGGTGGAACAGAGCGCTGCGCCAAAGGTAGGCGACAATATTCGTGGAGCTTTGGAAGCTATCGGGGAAAACGCCGGCCACATTAAACAGGGCTTGGCCAAACTCAGAGGTACAAATCTCGGCTAGGCATCAGCTTCCTGAGGCGACTGCAGGATCGTCCCAGGTAATCCTTATGATGGGCAGTCTAATGCGCGCTGACGGACAGCAATCGGCCAAAAGGAGTCAGTCGGATGTTTCTACGAAGCTAGGGGCTATTCACCACTGACCTCAACGCCTCATGCTAGTGGGGCTGTCGACGGCTGCGGTGTTTTTTTATCCTTCATTCGTCACCCTTCGCCTGTCGCCAGGTCAGCGATTTTGGACGACCGCCGACCAACTCGAAAGCCCATAAAATCGCGGCGGCATCGTTTCACTAATTCTGATGAAAGCTGACTTTGACTGGAGAACCTGATGGGATCTGCTGAAGCTCACACCAAAATCACGGTGGAGAACACCCTGACGACGGGACAAATCATGCGGGGCCGATTCAGCGACTTTGATGTGCAGGGCACTTCGATTGAAGCTGATGGTGACCGACTGCTACTTGGACAAAATTTTGAAGAGGCTCTGGCCGTCTACCAGCGCATTGATGGCCCAGCTCGACCATTAAGAGAAAAAATGTCTTTCGCGCTATGGGCGCTCGGTAACGAGGCAGCCTGGGCAACCCTAGGCGATGGCGTAGATTTGACCACTGAAGACGGCATTGCCATGGAACTCCGCGCATTTGCCATGACAATTTTCAACTCCGGGGCTAGTGATAAAACGATCGTTGACCTTGTGGATAGCGTGCTGGCGCGCAAGGACGAACTTCCATTCGCCATCCAGTTGTTGTCATCGGCGATCTACGTTGCTGTGTCCATGCGTTTGAATCGCACAGAAGGGCTACCCCTTTACCCAGCAAGCTGTGCTAAGGCCGTCACCGCACTCAAGGAAATGTCCAAGCCGTACGCTGATTGCATGGAGGCGTTCGCCATGGCCCGTCAGGTAAGCATCCATCAAACCGACACTCGGTCGCTCAACGAACTGATCGAGCAAATGGATCTGACGGAGTGTCCAGTGCTCGGTTTTGTATTTACGGCAGCGGTGCTGGTTGGGAATACGGGGGTCGCTCGGGAGGTGATTTCAGTATTGTGCGCTCGGTTCGATGGGCATCCAAACCTTGCTGCTACGGTCGCCATGGCTGCGATTCAAGCGTGTGATCTGGAACTGATTGAGGAGCTGCCGGACCCACTTCGTGAAGTCGCCATGGAGCTGCCAGAGATTCAAGTGCTGGAAGCGATGAATAGCGGCAACGCCAACGCTTTGTTGGTCTCGATTACGAAGCTACAAAATGCTGAGGGCCCAAACCTCGGCTGGGATATGGTCATACATGAGCGCCTGTTAAAAATCACATGGCGGAGATGGGATACTGGTACTTGGAGAGCCCCTCACTCGCTTTTAGCTGAATGGGCGACTCGGATCGTTCCACTACTGCCGGCGGGGGACCTCCGCGACGAAATTCTTGTGGACGCTTCCTACATGGGTTGCTTCGACCTGAAACCCTTGACCCCCTATTTTTGTGAACTGTTCAATCGTAAGCCGACCTCGGCCAACTTCACGCTTATGAACGATGACCTTCCTCTTGATCAGCTTGATGACCAAGCCCTGACGCAATACATCTTTGATGAGGCCACAGCTGATTCACCGTACTGCGGTTTGCTTGATCCTGAGTTCGCACCGGACTTGGAACCTTTGTTTAAGCGGGGTATTGCAGATGCTTTGACTGCCAGGGCTGCTGACCTCACCGGTGACGCCAAGGATAGTTACATTCGTGTACTCACCGAGTGGGGGTTAGTCCGAAGGCCTGAGGGCGTAGTCGCATTCAATTTTGAAAGGCGACTGATGGGCAGTGATTTGCCAGAAGGCGTGCTTGAACACCTGGAATCAATCCGGGCTTCTGTGGTCAGTGCCAGCGGCTCACAGCTGGTTTATTTGCAGTCACAACTCGACAGGCTGTCCCTGGAGATCGGCCGGGCGACCCCAGTTGCGGCAGCAGAGGAGACGGTCGTCGCCGGCATCAATGAAATCCTGAGTCTGAGGTCCCACCGCCTCAATGAAGTGGGGCTTAAACGGATCAGTGCACTGACAAAACGATACGGGGCTCCCAGCCTACTTGTGGAGTTGCGCTCATTGGCCAAAGTTTCAAACACGACCTTGGGAACTGACGTCGTTGATGCCCTTGCACTTCATATGGTTCAGCAGCAGGGCACCCTGGCCACACGCCGTAGCTACCTCGCTGGAATTCTCCGCAAGCGATTGGTGAACCTAAAAAGCGCTTGGCTGGACCAGCAGGTCTCAAAGGGACTGAACCGAGGGATCGACATTGAGCAAATGATCGAGCTGGCCAAAGGCGTAGACACATGGGACGACTGGTTGGCAGGGCTTGAAAAGCTTAATCCCTACTGAAATGGTAACGCTGGCAAAATTACTTGATATCAGAATTCTGCAACCATGGGCGAGTAGGAACTTGCCCACCCCAGTGATTCAGAAGTCACAAAGCGAACAACATCAGCGATGCAGATTCCAAATCTTACTTGCCAACAATGAGTATCCTTAGTTGTCCTCTATCCACTAATAAAGGTGATCTTATGAACGTAGAGCTGAATCGCTATGCATCCATGGTCGAATTAATGACCCCACCCACCGACCCAAACAGCGCAAGTGAATTTTACTGGCGGCTAATTGAAATGGTGAACGATTTCCACCGGGAATTGGACGATGAGTACGAGGTGGGTGGGCAACTGGTTAGTTTCGGGAGAGAGGTAACGTTCAGCTTCACCGGTATAGGCTATTTCAATCCCTCACTCATCCGTTTTTATGGAGAAAAGGCCGATGGATCCCCGATTGAGCTAATTCAGCATGTGACGCAAATCAGTGTAATGCTGGTAAAGCAGAAACGTTCCCATCCTGAAGCTCCGAAACGCCCTATTGGCTTTGCAAGCTGGGGCGACTATGACAAAGAAGTAGCCGAGCATAAGGGCTGAATTAAATTTTAGGTAATTCAGAATAACTTCTTCAAAGCATGGCGCCACCCAGCGAATACTCAACCAGGTGGTGCCTTTGGAAAGAACGGGGACGGGATACAGATCTGTCAGTACTTCACATAGGCCCTTTTACCACCCGATGTAATGCAATAGTGCCCACCCCGAGGCCCGTAACAAAAATTTCCCCCACCGCAGCTACAGTCTGAGTCAGAGTAGCCGTTACGTGATCCGGCGCTGTTCAAGCGCGTAGACGTTCTAGGAAGTGATGTAGCTTTAATCTGATCCACCCGCTGGGCCACGAATGGATCCATGGTTTTAACATTGCGAATGATCCGACACTCAAGTACGGCCACCATTGCTGCCCCTAGCCGAGTGTCGCTCTTACCCAATTTTCTAAACGCATTAACGGCATAATCTCGCTGGTCCGCATTTATGTTATACGCATACACATATTTGCTGCGCATAGGCTCTTCAGCAGCCTGCTGGCGCATGTGGGTGAATGAAGGGGCTACGGGTTGCCCCAACGCCCTCATCCGATCAAGAACCTTTTTGGAGGCACCTTGACGCCCTACCAAATCCTCCGATATGTCAGCCCACAATACCTCTGAAATGAGTCGCGTAATTCCTGCCAACTGTTTCGGATCAAGGGATGGGAAAAAGTGCTTTTCGAGATTCGATTCCAGGCAGTACTCAGCGTAAAACGCCTCAATATCTTGGCCTGGCTCCCATGGGGAAACGCTGTCGGCATGCACATTGGCAACCGATCCAAGGGCCACAACCAAAAACACAAGCATTCGAAACATTAGACTTTCCTTGTCGTACGCCTAAGGTGCTAGTCTGAAGCTATCATAAATTCATACCGTTGAGCCCACTATGATCAAACCCAAACCTCCCTATGCGGGAAAACCAACTGCATACTTAGATCACAATATCTTGAACTACTTTTTACGCTACCCCCAAACATCCGCTTTCGAGAAGATTTTCGAAGAGCATCAAGTAGTGTACTCCGATGAAACGCTTAGAGAAATTAATAGAAGCAAGGGAGAAGAGAATAATTTTTTAAACGTACTTAAAAAATTGAACGCAATGCACTTCAAAATTTTCGTAGACGAAAACCATCAAAGCACCAATGATGCGATCATTTCAGATGCAGATCCATTTGAGCAATATGCCAGATTATGCGGCCAGCTACACATCATTAACCAAACATACACCGCAACCAATAACACCCTGAGAAAATTCTACGGGGACAAGTCTCTGCCGAGCATTGAAGAATTGGACCGACAACAAAACTCCGATTTCATGATGATTCTAGAAAATTTAACGCAAGGATTGTCGAATGCCGACACGCTAACAAACGAGCAATTAACTCAGCTCAAGAATTACATATCGAGAACCCTTCAGCACCAGAAAACACTTCAAGAGCTCTCGACAAAAATGATGTTAAACTACCAAACCGACGACAACGCCTCAATAATAAATACTTACAGAGCAAAGGTTGGCATAGGACCGCGAGAGCTCAACAACATTAAAGGTCCAAAAATAATTGAAAAAATATGGAGCCTTCACAAAGCTCTTGACGGATATAGAGGGCACAACTTTTCAATTGAAGATTTCCTAGGAATAAATTACATTCCACCAAACTTGGATGGCTGCATACCCACATCAAGCAAAATACTTTCTGCATATAACGTATTAAATGTAATTGGCTACTGTAATGACAGCGACTTAAAGCTCAGCCATCGCTTTACCTCTGCGACTAGTGATGCAAACCATGTGGCATTAGCGTCCTTCGCTGACACCCTGTATTCGTCGGACATAGGAATGATAAAAAAAGGGCATGCAATATACGAATTTTTAGACGTACAAACTAAAATCATAACTATCAACGTTATTGACAATAGAATTATGTGAAATGCTAATCAGCGATGACCCGGAGAGAGCAAAACGATCCTACTTCACGCATCTATTTGCACTCAACGCTCCAAAGCTGATCAACCTTGGTCGTATAGCTCTGGCTCATCATCTCTCGGCGCATTGCCCAGTCCGGGTCAATTGGTACACTGGCCGAACGCAGAGTTCCTCGGCCCCATCGTTCGTTAATCTGGTCTAGCACGGTCATCACGCTTGTTACCTCCGCTGGCTGAGACGTGGCGAACAAATCATCGGTGTACTCACCTGGCTGGCACAGATTGAGCAACATAACCTCGGCCTTGCTGTACTTAAAGCCAGGCCGAAATATGCGATCTAGCGCACCAACCGCAGCTTGAGTGAGCAAGCGCACATCGTCAGTGGGATACGGCATATCCACCACCACACCGTTCGCGTACTTCGCTTCCTCCGGGTTAAACATGCCAGTACGGATGCACACGCGCACCTTCTTACACAGCGATTTCTGAGCGCGGAGCTTCTCCGAGGCACGCATCATGTAGGTGGCCACCGCCTCTTTGATTGGAGGTAGCTCCGTCAGCCTCTTGCCGAACATGCGGCTGCAGCAGATCTCCTGCTTCGGCGGATCCGGCTCATCCAGCTCCAAGCAAGGCGTGCCGCTCAACTCCCTGGCCGTCTTCTCGATCACAATGCTGAACCTCTTACGAAGCGTCCATGGGTCCGCCTTAGCCAGGTCCATTGCAGACTTGATACCCATCGCATCGAGGTGAAGTTTCATCTTGCGGCCAACGCCCCACACCTCCGACACGTCCGTATTACGCAGCACCCAGTCCCGCTTAACCGGGTCGGTGATGTTGACCACACCACCGGTTTGAACCTGCAGGCGCTTCGCGGTGTGGTTTGCCAGTTTCGCCAGAGTCTTTGTGTGAGCAATACCAACACCGACTGGAATGCCGGTGCAGCGAAGCACTTGAGCGCGGATCTGCCGCCCTAAGGTATCCAGCCCACCGATGCCGGTTAAGTCGGCGAATGCCTCATCGATGCTGTACACCTCGACTGCCGGCACCATCGCCTCGATCAGGCTCATCACCCGTTCGCTCATGTCACCGTACAGCGCATAGTTGGAGGAAAACGGCACAATGCCGTGCTGCCTGAGTTTGTGCTTGATCTGGAAATACGGCTCGCCCATCTTGATAAACGGCTTTGCGTCGTAGCTGCGAGCAATGACACAGCCGTCGTTATTGCTCAGCACCACAATGGGCACCTTCGCCAGGTCCGGCCGGAACACCCGCTCGCAACTGGCATAAAAACTGTTGCAGTCGATCAGCGCAAAGGTCGGTTCTTGTTTAGACATGGCTGCGCACTGTGCTGGTAATCACGCCCCAGATTGACAGCTCATCCCCTTCAAGAACGTAACGCGCCGGGTATTTGGGGTTCTCTGATAGAAGGATCACCTCCCGGCCGCGCTTGCATAGGCGCTTGCAGACGGGCTCATTGTTCAGCAGCGCCACCACTACATGTCCGTGAGCAGGCTCAATGGCACGATCCACCACCGCGAGGTCACCTTCGAAGATACCAATCCCTTGCATGCTTTCCCCGGTGATTGCTACCAGGTACACATGCGGTGCACGGATATTCAGAACCTCATCCAATGAGATGTGCTGCTCAATATGATCCGCTGCCGGCGATGGAAAACCGGCTGGAACCTGGAACGAGCACATAGGCAGCTTTGCGCCTGCCTCAGCGATAGGACCTAGAATGGTGAAGCTCATGATACGGCCTTTTACAGATACTGTACGAATATACAGTTAACTTTGTAGGGCGCTTGCGGTCAATTTTTCTGTAGGGGATTTCGACAGGCGGAGAGGTGCGTATGTGCGGGCGATTCGTGCAGTACGAAGGGATGGCGATCTTCATTGAAGAACTGAGCCCCCAGATAGAGCTGTTCAGCGGTTACGACGCTCAGCCTATTGATCGCTACAACGTCGCGCCGTCGACCCGGGTGCAGGTGTTACACGCTGCAGAAGATGGGCTGCATATCGATGCAGTCAAATGGGGATGGGCGCCGTTCAGGGCCAAGGGCAAGCGCCCCGATCCGATCAACGCCCGCGTAGAGACGGTCACCACGGGAAAGTTCTTCAAGCAACTTTGGCCGAATGGCCGAGCCCTGGTGCCGAGTGAGGGGTGGTACGAATGGGTCAAAGACCCTGACGATCCGAAGAGAAAGCAGCCCTACTTCATTCGCCTGAAGAGTCAGAAACCCATGTTCTTTGGCGCGCTCGCCCAAGTTCATTCTGGCCTGGATCCCCACGACGGCGATGGGTTCGTGATCATCACCGCCGCCAGTGATCAGGGCATGGTGGATATACACGACCGCAAACCTTTGGTGCTAACAGCTGATCACGCTAGGGAATGGCTTGATCCGAATCTCACTCCAGCACAAGCCGAAGAAATCGCGCGCGGTTGCTGCCAACCAACTGAAGACTTTGAGTGGTACACAGTGAACAAAGCCGTCGGCAACCCTCGGAATCAAGGGGCCTCTTTGATTCTCCCATCTGATGAGAAATAGTCTGCCCCAACAGCAGCACAGTTTGAGGAAAATTTTAGCCGCTAAAATGCGGTTGGTGGTTACTTGCGTTATTGCGTTATTGCGTTAATTCGTTAATTCGTTAATTCGTTATTGCGTTAATTCGTTATTGCGTTATTGCGTTAATCCATCAATCAGCGTCCTCGTACCTTTGTACCTTTGTACCTTTGTACCTTTGCACCTAGGAGTCTTTCCGTCTTTCCGTCTTTCCGTCTTTCCGTCGAAGCTACCGCTTTGCGCAAATACGTAAATACGTAAATACGTACAGCGCTATCGATAGCCGCAGAATCGCTGACGCCAAAGGCGTGCGAATCGCCTCCAACCGAAAAACCCAATGAAAACGGGACCCGCAGAGGGTCAAGCTTAGGAAATTTGCGCAAGTTGCATAACTTCCGCAACTTGCGAACATCAGAAAAAAATCAAAATCGGGTATTGACTTAAAAGCCAGCCACATACTAGCCTTAAAAGGACTTAAGGCCCCCCAGCCTCCCACAAAACCAAAAGCAGCTGAATTTACCGCAGAGCTAGCACGTAGCCTCACTGATTTTCGAAAACGATATATCGGACCCAGAAGGGTCCAACTTCATTACAGAGAAAACATCATGAAATGGATCGCTTTAGTGATTGCGCTTACTAACGTTTTTGAAGCTCTACGTAAAGCCTGGGAGATTTTGAAGTCCTAAAAAATCTAAGATTGCTTAGGGTTATGGATGACCCCATGGCGAAAACTTAAAAAAGTGACCCCAAAGGGTTTGGTTGCCAATTCATGATGATCAATTCTCCGCTGATAGCCGTCACGCCCTGCCGCTGGTTCGCTGTGCTGTACCGAATGTCTACAGTCTCAAAATGAAAGCCTTCAAACACGCGTCGAATGTCCGGGTGATCGTTGATGCTTACCATGACCTTCCCTTTGCAGCGCCGCATGAAGTCAGCCATGCGCTCGTAATTCTCAAAGGGAAAATCCACGCCATAGCCGGCAGTCTGCCAGTAAGGCGGGTCCATGTAGTGGAAGGTATGGGCACGGTCGTAGCGCTCGGCACATTCCAGCCAGCCCAAGTTTTCCACATAGGTACCTGACAGACGCTGCCACGCTGCAGATAGATTCTCCTCAATCCGCAGCAGGTTGATCGCTGGGCCAGTGGTCGCGGTGCCAAACGTCTGCCCCGTCACCTTGCCAGCAAAGGCATGGTGCTGCAGATAGAAGAACCGAGCGGCGCGCTGGATGTCGGTGAGGGTTTCAGGGCGGGTCATCTTCTGCCACTCAAACACCTGGCGGGAACTGAGCGCCCATTTGAACTGGCGGACGAATTCTTCAAGGTGGTTCTGCACGACGCGGTACAGCGTCACCAGGTCGCCGTTGATGTCGTTGAGGACCTCAACCGGTGCTGCCTGGGGACGCATGAAGTAGAGCGCGGCGCCGCCGGCAAACACTTCAACGTAGCATTCGTGTGGCGGGAAGAGCGGGATAAGACGGTCGGCCAGGCGGCGTTTGCCGCCCATCCAAGGGATGATGGGTGTAGACATAAAAAGCAAGACCTTTGCTGTATGGATAAACAGTGCTAGGCTCGCTCCGCTTTGTGCACGAAGCAGGAGCCTTGGCTGGACTTGCAGGGACGATCTGCGGGGAAGGTGGCCGGGTGGGATGTTGACGCATCCTGCCCGACCGCTCCTTTTACTTCGGTGTAGAAACCTCTTTTGCGTAAGCCTGACAGGCTCGCAGGGCGATCAATCCTTGGTCGCCGACATCGGTGATGCCGATAATTCGTTGAGCATGCGCTGGGTCAAGTTGGGCTCTTGTGGTGCCATGAACCACGCGGCCGGTGCCGGTGGTGGTTGGCATTGCACAGCTGCCGGTGGTTTCGGTAGCGGCGAGTACGACTGACAACCGCAGATCAGCAGTAGCCAGGCGATCACGCAGGCGAGCCTGCTTGGTTTGCTCATCGGTCAGTTCCTTGTGGTGGGTTTCATCTTTGTTCTGCAGGCGTAGCTCCAGGGCCAGGCGTTTTTCCCGCTCGATGCGCTGCAGGTCAGCAGACGCTTTGGATATCTCGTTGAGGGTGTCCGCCTGCAGCCGGGCCTGGCGCTCCAACACACGGCCATAACGCCAGTCCTGCGCAGTCCAGGCCAACGCCGCGGATCCGGCGGCGACCATCAGCAATAAGCCGCCGACGACAGCGATACGAAACTGCGCGGGAATCAGGTCGAAGAGACGCATAACACCGCCCTCGCCCTACCCCACAGCTGCAGCCGATCCTCCAGGCCGTTGAGGCCGCCATTGATCCGGCGGGTGATGGTGTTGAACTGGTCCTGATCCGCGAGCGCATTCAGCCCATTCATCGACCAGAACCACGCCGCCGACTCTGCAGCCCATTGCGGCTGCTCGAGCAGCTCCGGTGTGCGCAACAATCGTTCATCGCCGAACAGCGCCAGACTGCAGCGCAGGTAGTTATCGTGACCGGTGACCTGAATCAGGCCGCGACCACGGTAGCGCTGACCATCACCGTCGGCGTCGGGAGTGTTACCGAGCTTGGCCGCCAGGGCGCCGGTGTCGTATTTGCTGAGGTACTGATCGCTGCCCAGTTCGCGTACGTATTGCAACTGACCGGATTCGTGGCCGACCTGGGCGAGGAATGCGGCCTGGCGCTTGGGTGTATTGATCTTCCTGTTGATCATCGCTGCATTTAGAGCAGATACAAAAACGCCCGCTTGGCGGCGGGCGTTGGGCATGATGCGTTGAAGTTGTTGCTCGGTGATGGGCATGGCGCCTCCTGAGTTCGTCGTTGCGGGTCTGTCGATTGCGTTAGGCGGTTACGGCACCGTCAGCACCGTGAGCGGCTTTTTCTGTTTCTTACCTTTGGCCTTGGCTTTGCCTTTTTTGCCGGCGTTGCACTCTACCGTGGTGGACCAGCCGGCCTGGGTGAACACCTGCTCCACCGAGTCCACCAGAAAATCCCCATCCAATCCGTCCTTGAAGCCCTGCGCGTTGATATGGCGCTCGGCAAACAAGTCGGTGCGCCCCACCATCTCCAGCCGAACTGCTGCAGAGGAACGGTTGAACGCATTCAGCCGTGCCTTGGCAGCCTGTTCCGCTGCAGACTTGTTGGGATGGATATGTCGGTCGGTATGTACCGGCGGCATGCCTTCCGGGGCGTCATCATTGCCCAGCTCCAGGGTTACCAGCTCGCCGCTCTTTTTGTCCTGGTAGCGTGTCTTGACCGCCTTTTGCGTGGTGCGATCAGCGAAACGAAACTGCCAGCGGCTGACATCGCTTTTCCTGATGGTGACCACGCCGAGGGTTTTGCCGCTCGCGCTCTGGCCCGCTTGACGCTGCATCACCAACAGCTTGCCGTCGGCGACCTTGGCGGTGCAGTCGTATTGCTTGGATAAGCGAGTGATAAAGTTGAAGTCGGATTCGCCGATCTGGTCGACCCGAGGCACCACAGTGGTAATGGAACAGACTGGTTGCCAGCCGTTGCGAGCGGCCACGTCGGTGACAATCTGCGCAAGGGTGACGTTTTCCCAGCTACCGGTACGGGTGGTTTTGCCGGATCCGCGCATGTCGCTGGCTTTACCGCGAATGACGATGGTGTCCGGCGGGCCGGATGCTTCGACCTCATCCACGATGTAGCGGCCCAGGCGCGTCAGGCTGTTGCCGGCGTAGCCCAGGTAGATCTCAATGCCGGCACCGCGCTTGGGCAGTGACACCGCACCATCGCGGTCATCGATACGCAGCTCAAAGTCATCCGACTCCATGCTGGGTTTATCGACGGTGCGCAGGGACAGCAGGCGGTCGTTGATCAGGGCCGTGATATCGGTCCCGTCCGCGACAATTCTAAAAGTTGGTTTCATCTCTATACCCCAGAAACGACAAAGCCCCGTCATGCGGGGCTTCGTTATGGATGGGTGCTCAGTTGATTCAAAGCACTCTTATCAATCCCACAACTGCACCGTTTCATCCGTGACGGGCGGAAGGTCGGGGAAGACAATCAACAAACCAGCCTTGAGTGGTTGCGGCTGATCGGCCAGTCCTTGGTTGTGGGCCAGCACCGCCTCCACGGTGCCATTGAGGTGCCCGTAAAGCTGGTTGCACAGGGTATCCAGCACGTCGCCGTCAGACGTTCTGCAGGTCATCGCCATATCGTACAAACTCCAGGGTAAATAATTGCTTACGCGGGATCCCTCCCTGCAGCAGCGCGCTCTGTTCTTCGTCGAGGTTCTTCAGGCACCAGGTACCCAGCACTTCCCCGTAGCCGGTGGTGAGGGTCAGAGGCATCAGCTGGGCCCCGATGCTGCGTAGGGTGTCCAGTTGCTTGAGCCCTCCCTTGAAGCCCGGAAAGATCGAGCCTTTAAGGGTCATTTTTTCCTCACCCATTCCAATGGCCTGTTGCGCCGGTCGACGGCTGAGGCGTTCTTGCGCAGCCCAGCGAAACTCCGTCTGCCGGCGTAACTCGTCGAAGGCCGCCGTATCCAGGTTGAAGTAGTAGGGTTGGGTGTTTGGCTTGAGCGGCTGGATGATCAGCAGGTGAGGAAACGGCTTCACGGCCTCAGCGAGGGGAGTCTGGGATAGCCCCAGGGCTTCAGTCGGTAGAACGTTTGCCAATGATGGACTGACCTTCCCTGCCACCTTATTGATGGCCGCGCCGGCCTTGGCGGCTTGTTCTTTGAGGACACCAAGGCGCTCGTCTATTTGTGAGGCCGCTCGCGAAGCTCGGCTGTATGTCTCAACCACCGCGCCGACCTTGGCCTGTGCTGCACCAATCCCCCGCATGACCCGTTGAAGTTTTTCACCTGCACCTGGCGGTAGGAACGGCACATTTTCAAGCTCAGCAGCTGCACCAGTGATCTCGCTGATCGCGCCGTTTACCGGTCCCATAATCCCATCAATGCTCCGCCGGCCCGCCTCGCCCGCGCTGACCAGGTATTTGAAGCCGGACTGCATTTGCTCCAGGTATTCCATGGTCCCTCCTTATGTATGGGCGTCGTCGTACAGATTGCGTCGGGCTTCCTGCTGCGCGGCGTCATTCAGTGCGCGCTGCATCAGAGGTAAAAGCTGCTGAACAAACTGCTGCGGATCCTTGGCATCACCCTCGACCGTGACCGGCATATTCAGCGAATAGCTGAACTTTTGGTCTACTCGCGCAGGCTCTGGCTTAGGTACCACAGGCGCCTGAATAACCAGGCTGGCGGGTTTGGGAGCAACAGGCGCAGCAAGTGAGCGCGTGACGTCGCCTAACTTAGGCGCCATCGGCACCATCAGCGGACCTGCCTGAGACAACATAGGAGCCTGTCGCCCAGCAATACCATTTGCCATCGTTGCCAAACTGGGCACCG
Source organism: Pseudomonas fluorescens (assembly GCF_001902145.1). GTDB lineage: Bacteria > Pseudomonadota > Gammaproteobacteria > Pseudomonadales > Pseudomonadaceae > Aquipseudomonas > Aquipseudomonas fluorescens_BV. The sequence continues at coordinate 93 of NZ_MRST01000021.1, read as the reverse complement.
CGGGACCAGGCCGCGGCGCCAACAACATCGGCGTGATCGGCGCAGAGGGTACTTTGGGTTTGTCACTGCCAAACATCGACAGCCCGGCCCACC
>NZ_MRST01000022.1 GCF_001902145.1 Pseudomonas fluorescens | reverse complement strand
TTCTTGACGACCATAGAGCATTGGAACCACCTGATCCCATCCCGAACTCAGCAGTGAAACGATGCATCGCCGATGGTAGTGTGGGGTTTCCCCATGTGAGAGTAGGTCATCGTCAAGATTAAATTCCGAAACCCCAATTGCGAAAGCAGTTGGGGTTTTGTTTTGGGCGCTCGAAAATCTAGTAGAGCGTCGATCATGACTGATATCCAGCCTTTCTATGCAATGACCCTGCGCATGGCTATCATGCGTGCCTCATTCTGAGGCGATATGTGCATGCTGACGTTGTTGAAACTTCTGAAAGATGGTCGGTTTCATTCTGGAGAAGCGCTTGGCGCCGCCCTCGGCATCAGTCGCAGTGCCGTGTGGAAGCAGTTTCAGCATCTTGAGGCAGAATTGAATCTCCCCATTCATAAGGTTCGGGGCCGCGGGTATAGATTGGCTGCGCCATTGGTGTTTTTGAATGCGCAGGAAATTTTTCAGGGGGCGGCTTCCTTGGCTTGGCCTGTTCATATTTTCGACTCCATTGACTCTACTAATGCTGAGGCCTTACGTCTTGTCGATGCGGGCGGTGCGGCACCTTTTGTTGTGCTAGCGGAGCAGCAGACGGCTGGTAGGGGGCGGCGGGGCCGCAAATGGGTTAGCCCGTTTGCGCAAAACGTTTACTACAGCCTCGTATTGCGTATTGAGGGCGGTCTGCGGCAACTGGAAGGGCTGAGCCTAGTGGTGGGATTGGCAGTCCTGCAGGCTTTGCGTGAATCGGGTGTGCAGGGCGCAGCTTTGAAGTGGCCAAATGACGTCCTGGTTGGGCACAAGAAAATCTCAGGCATCTTGCTTGAGTTGGTGGGAGACCCTGCAGATATCTGTCACGTTGTGCTAGGGATAGGTATCAATGTGAATATGCAGAAGGCTGTAGAGGTTGATCAGCAATGGACCTCAATGCAGCTCGAGACGGGCTCTCCTGTTGATCGTAATCATTTAGTGGCGCGACTGGGTTTGCAGCTACAAGCCTACCTGGGCCGACACAGGGCTGCGGGCTTTGCCGGGTTGCAAGAAGAATGGGAGCAGCATCACGCGTGGCAAGGGAAGTCCGTGTCGCTTATCGCGGGCGTCAATCAGATTGATGGGGTTGTGCTGGGCGTAGATCGTCAGGGCGCCTTGCGTTTGGATGTCGGTGGCGTTGAGAGAATATATAGCGGTGGTGAGTTAAGCCTGAGGTTGCGTAATGATTCTTGAGCTCGACTGTGGAAATAGCTTTATCAAGTGGCGCGTCCTTGAGTCGGGTGAGGCGCGCGTGCGTGCAGAAGGCATCGCAGGTTCGGATCTCGCACTGATCGACAGCTTGGTGGCTCTGCCTGGTCTATTGCTCACGCGTTGTCGGTTGGTGAGTGTTCGCGCGCTTGAGGAGACCGATAAGCTGATAGCTGCGCTGGTTGAGGCATTTGGCGTCGCTGTTTCCTGTGCTACCTCTGCGCGAGAAATGAGCGGAGTGCACAACGGCTACGAAGACTTCCAGCGCCTTGGGATGGATCGATGGCTTGCGATGCTAGGCGCTTTCAAGTTGGCGTCAGGTGCATGCTTGGTGCTCGATTTCGGTACGGCGGCGACCGCAGACTTTGTCGGCCCGGACGGCGGGCACCTGGGTGGTTTTATTTGCCCAGGTATGCCGCTTATGCGTAATCAACTGCGAACCCATACCCGCAAGATACGCTATGACGACGCGGCCGCTGAGCGGGCCCTGGAGCGTCTCTCTCCTGGTCGGACGACCGTAGAGGCCGTCGAGCGTGGTTGTACGCTCATGCTTAGAGGTTTCGTGCTGACTCAGCTCGAGTTGGCGCGAGGCTATTGGGGGGATGATTTCACAGTCTTCCTGACTGGAGGGGATGCTGACCTGGTCAGGGAAGCTGCGCCTCAGGCCCGGCTCGTCCCGGACCTGGTGTTTGTTGGGTTGGCGATGGCGTGTCCTTTGTCTTGAGGTGATTATGCGCTGGCTGTTTTTACTTTTACTGGTCCTCAATGTTTTTTATTACGTCTGGCATCAGCAAGAGGCGCCATTGCGGGCCAAGGATGTCACGCCCTTGAATCTCCATCGGGGAGCACAGCAAGATATTCGCCTCTTGAGTGAGTCGGCAGATGCGGTGGCTCGGCGTGATCGAGCGAGGTCGGCGGAGGCGCAGAATACCTGCTTGTACATCGGTGGGTTCTCGGATCGACGCCAAGCCTCCTCTCTCGAGCAGAGGCTCACGAGCCTGGATATAAAGGTCACGGTCCAGTTGCTGAGTGCGCCGAACGCTTCGGGTTATTGGTTGCGTGTGGCCCCCGAGAGCCGTCGCCTGGCTGACGATCTGCCTTTTGAAAGCCTTGCTAATGAATTCAATGAGTTAAAACATAAAATAATGCTGTGCGAAGGCATTGCAACTCTCGAATAGTTTGCATAGAATGGCGCCCGCTTCGCAGTGAAGACCTTTAGGGGCTACAGTGCAAAGCTACCGTCAATGCAGCTAACCTCATAATTTAAATGAGAAAATGCTTGACAGAAGGTCGGCGTGATGTAAAATGCCGCCTCGCTTAGGAGGGGTTCCCGAGCGGCCAAAGGGATCAGACTGTAAATCTGACGTCTACGACTTCGAAGGTTCGAATCCTTCCCCCTCCACCATTTTTAGCGTGAGCTGCAAGCTCCGCGGGTATAGTTTAGTGGTAGAACCTCAGCCTTCCAAGCTGATGATGCGGGTTCGATTCCCGCTACCCGCTCCAAGTTTGCAGGTTGTGCAAGGTGTTTCGCTCTTGTAGCTCAGTTGGTAGAGCACACCCTTGGTAAGGGTGAGGTCAGCGGTTCAAATCCGCTCAAGAGCTCCATATGACAAGGCAGATATGAAAATATCTGCCTTTGTTTTAACAGCTGCCTCGGCTTGAATGTTGTTCAGTGTTTCAGGTCTTGTGGGGTTGGTTGTTGTAAAGTCTTTTTCAGGCCTGCATAATGGTCGGCCTGATTTGTTTTAGGTCAGTAGCTCAATTGGCAGAGCGACGGTCTCCAAAACCGTAGGTTGGGGGTTCGATTCCCTCCTGACCTGCCAGATTCACGTGGTGTGTCTGGCTTTCTTTTCACAGGATCTTCATAGATGACTCCTAAGGCTGAAGCTCAAAGCTCTCGTTTCGATCTGGTAAAGTGGCTCGCTGTAGTCGCCTTGGTGGTCGTAGGCGTTGTTGGCAATCAGTACTATTCTGCTTCGCCGATCCTGTACCGTGTACTCGCTTTGCTTGCCCTTGCTGCTGTAGCTGCCTTTGTAGGTCTGCAAACTGCCAAAGGCAAGTCCTTCGCGGTACTGGTTAAGGAAGCTCGCACCGAAATTCGTAAAGTCGTTTGGCCGACTCGCCAAGAAACCACTCAGACCACATTGATTGTCGTGGCTGTTGTTCTGGTTATGGCGTTGCTGTTGTGGGGGCTTGACTCCCTGCTCGGCTGGCTTGTTTCCTTGATTGTTGGCTAAGGGTGTCCCGTGGCTAAGCGTTGGTACGTTGTGCATGCTTACTCGGGTTACGAGAAGCATGTTATGCGCTCTTTGCTGGAGCGCGTAAAGCTGGCAGGCATGGAAGATGGCTTCGGCGAAATTCTGGTTCCCACTGAAGAAGTGGTTGAAATGCGGAATGGGCAGAAGCGCAAAAGCGAACGCAAGTTCTTCCCTGGCTACGTGCTGGTACAGATGGACATGAACGAAGGTACTTGGCACTTGGTCAAGGATACCCCTCGCGTCATGGGCTTCATTGGCGGTACTGCCGATAAGCCTGCTCCGATCACCGACAAGGAGGCGGAAGCAATTCTGCGTCGTGTTGCTGACGGTAGCGACAAGCCCAAGCCGAAGACATTGTTCGAGCCGGGTGAGGTTGTTCGCGTTACAGACGGTCCGTTCGCTGATTTCAACGGTACGGTCGAAGAAGTTAACTACGAAAAGAGCCGGATCCAAGTGGCGGTGCTCATTTTCGGTCGCTCTACCCCGGTAGAGTTGGAGTTCAGCCAGGTCGAAAAGGTCTAGCAGGACAAGCATCCCAACCCCGCAGCCTAGGCTGTGGGGTTTTGTCGTCACTGGGATAAACGCGCAAGTAACCGGGGAGCCTTTCGAGGCGTTTGAACCCGTAATTGGAGTGCCTCATGGCCAAGAAGATTACCGCTTACATCAAGCTGCAAGTGAAGGCCGCTCAGGCCAACCCTAGCCCACCCGTCGGTCCAGCTCTGGGTCAGCACGGCGTGAACATCATGGAATTCTGCAAGGCCTTCAACGCCCGTACTCAGGGTCTTGAGCCAGGTCTGCCGACTCCAGTGATCATCACTGTATACAGCGACCGTAGCTTCACCTTCGAAACCAAGTCGACCCCGGCTTCGGTTTTGCTGAAGAAAGCTGCCGGTCTGACCAGCGGTTCCGCTCGTCCTAACACCGTTAAGGTTGGCACCGTAACCCGTGCTCAGCTGGAAGAAATCGCGAAAACCAAAAACGCGGATCTGACTGCAGCTGATATGGATGCAGCCGTGCGTACCATCGCCGGTTCTGCTCGTAGCATGGGCCTTAACGTGGAGGGTGTGTAATGGCTAAGCTGACTAAGCGCCAAAAGGCTATCGCCGGCAAAATCGAAGCGGGCAAGTCCTACAACTTCGTAGACGCTGCTGCCCTGCTGACCGAGCTGTCGACTGTCAAGTTCAGCGAGTCTGTTGACGTTGCTGTGAACCTGGGCGTTGACCCACGTAAATCCGACCAGGTCGTTCGTAGCGCTACTGTGCTGCCACACGGTACTGGCAAGACTGTACGTGTTGCCGTCTTCACCCAAGGCCCAGCTGCTGAAGCTGCTCTGGCCGCTGGTGCTGATCGCGTTGGCATGGACGACCTGGCTGCCGAAATGAAAGGCGGCGACCTGAACTATGACGTCGTAATTGCTTCCCCGGATGCAATGCGCGTTGTAGGTCAGTTGGGTCAGATCCTCGGTCCACGTGGCCTGATGCCTAACCCTAAAGTCGGCACCGTAACTCCAGACGTAGCTACCGCGGTTAAAAACGCCAAAGCTGGTCAGGTTCGTTATCGCACCGACAAAAACGGCATCATTCACACCTCCGTTGGCAAAGTCGGCTTCGATGCCGTCAAGCTGAAGGAAAACGTTGAAGCCCTGATCGCCGATCTGAAGCGTATCAAGCCTGCTTCCTCGAAAGGTATCTACGTCAAGCGCGTTACCCTGAGCACCACTATGGGCCCAGGTCTGGTCATCGACCAAGGCTCGCTGGACGTATAAGACATAAATTGGCGCGTGCAATTGCGCCAATTGAAAGATTGGGGTCCCTGCCTGGCGGGGGCTATCCAAGACCGTAGGCGACGCAAGTCTTAAACCAACAAGCCTACGCAGATGGTGCTCCCGGTTCCTTACCGAATCAGACACCAAAACGACATCAGGCCTAGGCCAGATGAAACGGTAACAAGCAGGAGTTAAACCCGTGGCAATTAATCTCGAAGACAAGAAGGCCATCGTCGCTGAAGTCAACGAGGCTGCCAAAGCTGCTCTGTCCGCTGTCGTGGCTGATGCCCGTGGTGTGACAGTAGGCGCTATGACCGGACTCCGTAAAGAGGCTCGTGAAGCTGGCGTATACGTACGTGTTGTACGTAACACCCTGCTCAAGCGCGCCGTTGCTGACACTGAATACAGTGTTCTCAACGATGTGTTCACCGGCCCGACTCTGATCGCGTTCTCTAAAGATCATCCAGGCGCTGCTGCCCGTTTGTTCAAGGAATTCGCCAAGAGTCAGGATAAGTTCGAGATCAAGGCAGCTGCGTTCGAGGGCAAGTTCCTCGCAGCTAACCAAATCGACGTACTGGCAACACTGCCGACCCGTAACGAAGCTATTTCGCAGCTGATGAGCGTGATTCAAGGCGCTACCAGCAAGCTGGCTCGTACTCTGGCTGCAGTTCGCGAGCAAAAAGAAGCTGCCGCAGCCTAAGGCTGAGCAAATTCTCTCGCGTATTTTTGTTTATTTCGATGGCCGCGTAGGCCGTCCCCCAATTCAGGAAATACAGCAATGTCTATCTCCCAAGACGATATCCTCAACGCCGTAGCTGAAATGTCGGTTCTGCAGGTTGTTGAGCTGATCAAAGCTTTCGAAGAAAAATTCGGCGTTTCCGCTGCCGCTGCTTCCGCTGGCCCAGCTGTTGCTGCTGTCGCTGCTGAAGAGCAAACCGAATTCAACGTCATGCTGCTGGAAGCTGGCGAGAAGAAAGTAAACGTGATCAAGGCAGTACGTGAACTGACCGGTCTGGGCCTGAAAGAAGCCAAGGCTGTAGTTGACGGCGCTCCTGCCCAGGTTCTGGAAGCTGTGTCGAAAGACGCCGCTGACAAAGCCAAAGCTACTCTGGAAGAAGCAGGCGCTAAAGTCGAGCTGAAGTAAGCATCGACCTTGCGTCTCCAGCCCAAGCGTTAAGCTGAAGGCTGATGGCTGGTGGCTCTTGCCACCGGCCTTTTTCCGTTCTTGGCTGTCGACTCGGTCGCCGCCATTAACGCGCTGTAGCCACCCGAAGCGGTGGTGCAAACCATGGGGTTTGCAAGATTTTCTGGCTGCTCCCGTCGGAGGGGCCAAACAAGCAGGTGACCAAGCTGGGGAACGCTGATGGCTTACTCATATACTGAGAAAAAACGTATCCGCAAGGACTTTAGCAAGTTGCCGGACGTCATGGATGTCCCGTACCTTCTGGCTATCCAGCTGGATTCGTATCGTGAATTCTTGCAGGCGGGAGCGACCAAAGATCAGTTCCGCGACGTGGGCCTGCATGCGGCCTTCAAATCCGTTTTCCCGATCATCAGCTACTCCGGCAATGCTGCGCTGGAGTACGTCGGTTATCGCCTGGGCGAACCGGCATTTGATGTCAAAGAATGCGTGTTGCGTGGCGTTACGTACGCCGTACCTTTGCGGGTAAAAGTCCGTTTGATCATTTTCGACAAAGAATCGTCGAACAAAGCGATCAAGGACATCAAAGAGCAAGAAGTCTACATGGGCGAAATCCCATTGATGACTGAGAACGGTACCTTCGTAATCAACGGTACCGAGCGTGTAATCGTTTCCCAGCTGCACCGTTCCCCGGGCGTGTTCTTCGACCACGACCGCGGCAAGACGCACAGCTCCGGCAAACTCCTGTACTCCGCGCGGATCATTCCGTACCGCGGTTCGTGGTTGGACTTCGAGTTCGACCCGAAAGACTGCGTGTTCGTGCGTATCGACCGTCGTCGCAAGCTGCCGGCCTCGGTATTGCTGCGTGCGCTTGGTTACACCACTGAGCAGGTGCTGGACGCTTTCTACACCACCAACGTATTCAGCCTGAAGGATGAAACCCTCAAGCTGGAGCTGATCGCTTCGCGTCTGCGTGGTGAAATTGCTGTCCTGGACATCCAGGACGAAAAAGGCAAGGTCATCGTTGAGGCTGGCCGTCGTATCACTGCGCGCCACATCAACCAGATCGAAAAAGCCGGTATCAAAGAGCTGGAAGTGCCACTGGACTACGTCCTGGGTCGCACTACCGCCAAGGTCATCGTTCATCCGGCCACAGGCGAAATCCTGGCTGAGTGCAACACCGAACTGAACACCGAGATCCTGGCCAAGATCGCCAAGGCCCAGGTTGTTCGCATCGAGACCCTGTACACCAACGATATCGACTGCGGTCCGTTCATCTCCGACACACTGAAGATCGACTCCACCAGCAACCAATTGGAAGCGCTGGTCGAGATCTATCGCATGATGCGTCCTGGTGAGCCACCAACCAAAGATGCTGCCGAAACCCTGTTCAACAACCTGTTCTTCAGCCCCGAGCGCTACGACTTGTCTGCGGTCGGCCGGATGAAGTTCAACCGTCGTATCGGTCGTACCGAGATCGAAGGTTCGGGCGTGCTGTGCAAGGAAGACATCGTCGCGGTATTGAAGACTCTGGTCGACATCCGTAACGGCAAAGGCATCGTCGATGACATCGACCACCTGGGTAACCGTCGTGTTCGCTGCGTAGGCGAAATGGCCGAGAACCAGTTCCGCGTTGGCCTGGTACGTGTTGAACGTGCGGTCAAAGAGCGTCTGTCGATGGCTGAAAGCGAAGGCCTGATGCCGCAAGACCTGATCAACGCCAAGCCAGTGGCTGCGGCGGTGAAAGAGTTCTTCGGTTCCAGCCAGCTTTCGCAGTTCATGGACCAGAACAACCCGCTCTCCGAGATCACCCACAAGCGCCGTGTTTCTGCACTGGGCCCGGGCGGTCTGACCCGTGAGCGTGCTGGCTTTGAAGTCCGTGACGTACACCCGACGCACTACGGTCGTGTTTGCCCGATCGAAACGCCGGAAGGTCCGAACATCGGTCTGATCAACTCCCTGGCTGCCTATGCGCGCACCAACCAGTATGGCTTCCTCGAAAGCCCATACCGCGTGGTGAAAGACGCCTTGGTCACCGACGAGATCGTATTCCTGTCCGCCATCGAAGAAGCTGATCACGTGATCGCTCAGGCTTCGGCCACGATGAACGACAAGAAAGTCCTGGTCGACGAGCTGGTAGCTGTTCGTCACTTGAACGAGTTCACCGTCAAGGCGCCGGAAGACGTCACCTTGATGGACGTTTCTCCGAAGCAGGTAGTTTCGGTTGCAGCGTCGCTGATCCCGTTCCTGGAACACGATGACGCCAACCGTGCGTTGATGGGTTCCAACATGCAGCGTCAAGCTGTACCGACCCTGCGTGCTGACAAGCCGCTGGTAGGTACCGGCATGGAGCGCAACGTAGCACGTGACTCCGGCGTTTGCGTCGTGGCTCGTCGTGGCGGCGTGATCGACTCCGTTGATGCCAGCCGTATCGTGGTTCGTGTTGCCGATGACGAAGTAGAAACTGGCGAAGCCGGTGTCGACATCTACAACCTGACCAAATACACCCGCTCGAACCAGAACACCTGTATCAACCAGCGTCCGCTGGTGAGCAAGGGTGATCGCGTTCAGCGTAGCGACATCATGGCCGACGGCCCGTCCACCGACATGGGTGAACTGGCTCTGGGTCAGAACATGCGCATCGCGTTCATGGCATGGAACGGCTTCAACTTCGAAGACTCCATCTGCCTGTCCGAGCGTGTGGTTCAAGAAGACCGCTTCACCACGATCCACATCCAGGAACTGACCTGTGTGGCGCGTGATACCAAGCTTGGGCCTGAGGAAATCACTGCAGACATCCCGAACGTGGGTGAAGCTGCACTGAACAAGCTGGACGAAGCCGGTATCGTTTATGTAGGTGCTGAAGTTGGCGCTGGCGACATTCTGGTCGGTAAGGTCACTCCAAAAGGCGAGACCCAACTGACGCCGGAAGAGAAGCTGCTGCGTGCCATCTTCGGTGAAAAAGCCAGCGACGTTAAAGACACATCCCTGCGTGTACCTACCGGTACCAAGGGTACGGTCATCGACGTACAGGTCTTCACCCGTGACGGCGTTGAGCGTGATGCTCGTGCACTGTCCATCGAGAAGACCCAACTCGACGAGATCCGCAAGGACCTGAACGAAGAGTTCCGTATCGTTGAGGGCGCGACCTTCGAACGTCTGCGTTCCGCTCTGGTAGGCCACAAGGCTGAAGGCGGCGCAGGCCTGAAGAAAGGTCAGGACATCACCGACGAAATCCTCGACGGTCTTGAGCACGGCCAGTGGTTCAAACTGCGCATGGCTGAAGATGCTCTGAACGAGCAGCTCGAGAAGGCCCAGGCCTATATTGTTGATCGCCGCCGTCTGCTGGACGACAAGTTCGAAGACAAGAAGCGCAAACTGCAGCAGGGCGATGACCTGGCTCCAGGCGTGCTGAAAATCGTCAAGGTTTACCTGGCAATCCGTCGCCGCATCCAGCCGGGCGACAAGATGGCCGGTCGTCACGGTAACAAAGGTGTGGTCTCCGTAATCATGCCGGTTGAAGACATGCCGCACGATGCCAATGGCACCCCGGTCGACGTCGTCCTCAACCCGTTGGGCGTACCTTCGCGTATGAACGTTGGTCAGATCCTTGAAACCCACCTGGGCCTCGCGGCCAAAGGTCTGGGCGAGAAGATCAACCGCATGATCGAAGAGCAGCGCAAGGTCGCAGACCTGCGTAAGTTCCTGCACGAGATCTACAACGAGATCGGCGGTCGCAACGAAGAGCTGGACACCTTCTCCGACCAGGAAATCCTGGATCTGGCGAAGAACCTGCGCGGCGGCGTTCCAATGGCTACCCCGGTGTTCGACGGTGCCAAGGAAAGCGAAATCAAGGCCATGCTGAAACTGGCAGACCTGCCAGAAAGCGGCCAGATGCAGCTGTTCGACGGCCGTACCGGCAACAAGTTCGAGCGCCCGGTTACTGTTGGCTACATGTACATGCTGAAGCTGAACCACTTGGTAGACGACAAGATGCACGCTCGTTCTACCGGTTCGTACAGCCTGGTTACCCAGCAGCCGCTGGGTGGTAAGGCTCAGTTCGGTGGTCAGCGTTTCGGGGAGATGGAGGTCTGGGCACTGGAAGCATACGGTGCTGCATACACTCTGCAAGAAATGCTCACAGTGAAGTCGGACGATGTGAACGGTCGTACCAAGATGTACAAAAACATCGTGGACGGTGATCACCGTATGGAGCCGGGCATGCCCGAGTCCTTCAACGTGTTGATCAAAGAAATTCGTTCCCTCGGCATCGATATCGATCTGGAAACCGAATAACACGTGACGCGAATCGAGAGCGGGGCTGTTTAGCCCGCTCTCTGCTCCGCCAGGAGGAAAGGCCTTGAAAGACCTACTGAATTTGCTGAAAAACCAGGGTCAAGTCGAAGAGTTCGACGCCATCCGTATTGGGTTGGCATCGCCTGAGATGATCCGTTCGTGGTCGTTCGGTGAAGTTAAAAAGCCGGAAACCATCAACTACCGTACGTTCAAACCTGAGCGTGACGGCCTGTTCTGCGCCAAGATCTTTGGCCCGGTAAAGGATTACGAGTGCCTGTGCGGTAAGTACAAGCGCTTGAAGCACCGTGGTGTGATCTGCGAGAAGTGTGGCGTTGAAGTCGCACTGGCCAAGGTTCGTCGTGAGCGCATGGCGCACATCGAACTGGCTTCGCCGGTTGCCCACATCTGGTTCCTGAAATCGCTGCCGTCCCGTATCGGCTTGCTGATGGACATGACCCTGCGTGATATCGAACGTGTTCTCTACTTCGAGAGCTATGTCGTGATCGACCCAGGCATGACCACCCTTGAAAAAGGTCAGCTGCTGAACGACGAGCAGTACTTCGAAGCGCTGGAAGAGTTCGGCGACGATTTCGATGCCCGCATGGGTGCCGAAGCTGTCCGCGAGCTGCTGCACGCTATCGACCTGGAGCACGAGATTGGTCGCCTGCGCGAAGAGATTCCGCAAACCAACTCCGAAACCAAGATCAAGAAACTGTCCAAGCGTCTGAAGTTGATGGAAGCCTTCCAGGGTTCCGGCAACTTGCCAGAGTGGATGGTGCTGACCGTTCTGCCGGTTCTGCCGCCAGACCTGCGTCCGCTGGTACCGTTGGACGGTGGTCGTTTCGCGACGTCCGACCTCAACGACCTGTACCGCCGCGTGATCAACCGTAACAACCGCTTGAAGCGCCTGCTTGATCTGTCCGCTCCGGACATCATCGTGCGCAACGAAAAGCGTATGTTGCAGGAAGCGGTCGATGCCCTGCTCGACAACGGTCGTCGTGGCCGCGCTATCACCGGTTCGAACAAGCGTCCTCTGAAATCCTTGGCTGACATGATCAAGGGTAAGCAAGGTCGTTTCCGTCAGAACTTGCTCGGTAAGCGTGTTGACTACTCCGGTCGTTCGGTAATTACCGTAGGCCCGACCCTGCGTCTGCACCAGTGCGGTCTGCCTAAGAAGATGGCGCTCGAGTTGTTCAAGCCGTTCATCTTCGGCAAGCTGGAAATGCGTGGTCTCGCGACCACCATCAAAGCGGCCAAGAAAATGGTCGAGCGCGAACTGCCAGAGGTCTGGGACGTTCTCGCTGAAGTGATTCGCGAACACCCGGTTCTCCTCAACCGTGCACCGACCCTTCACCGTCTGGGTATCCAGGCGTTTGAACCTGTACTGATCGAAGGTAAGGCTATCCAGCTGCACCCTCTGGTCTGTGCTGCGTACAACGCCGACTTCGACGGCGACCAAATGGCCGTGCACGTACCGCTGACACTGGAAGCCCAGTTGGAAGCGCGTGCGTTGATGATGTCGACCAACAACATCCTGTCGCCAGCCAACGGTGAGCCAATCATCGTTCCGTCGCAGGACGTTGTATTGGGTCTGTACTACATGACCCGTGAAGCGATCAACGCCAAGGGCGAAGGTCGTGTGTTCGCTGACCTGCAAGAAGTTGACCGTGTGTTCCGTGCTGGCGAAGCCGCACTGCACGCCAAGGTCAAAGTGCGGATCAACGAAACCGTCAACGACCGTGACGGCGGCAGCGTGAGCAACACCCGTATCGTGGACACCACTGTCGGCCGTGCGTTGTTGTACCAGGTTGTGCCAAAAGGTCTGTCGTACGACGTCGTCAACCTGCCGATGAAGAAAAAGGCGATCTCCAAGCTGATCAACCAGTGCTACCGCGTGGTTGGTTTGAAAGAGACCGTTATCTTCGCTGACCAGTTGATGTACACAGGTTTCGCTTACTCGACTATCTCCGGCGTTTCCATCGGCGTTAACGACTTCGTTATCCCGGATGAAAAAGCTCGCATCATCAGTGCTGCTACTGACGAAGTGAAAGAGATCGAGAGCCAGTACGCCTCCGGCCTGGTAACCCAGGGCGAGAAGTACAACAAGGTGATCGACCTTTGGTCCAAGGCGAACGACGAAGTTTCCAAGGCGATGATGGCCAACCTCTCGAAAGAGAAAGTCATCGACCGTCACGGCGACGAAGTTGACCAGGAATCCTTCAACTCGATGTACATGATGGCCGACTCGGGCGCACGGGGTTCTGCTGCGCAGATCCGTCAGCTCGCCGGTATGCGTGGCCTGATGGCCAAGCCGGACGGATCCATCATCGAAACGCCGATCACTGCGAACTTCCGTGAAGGTTTGAGCGTACTCCAGTACTTCATCTCCACTCACGGTGCTCGTAAGGGTCTTGCGGATACCGCGTTGAAAACCGCTAACTCCGGTTACCTGACTCGTCGTCTGGTAGACGTTGCACAAGATCTGGTTGTAACCGAGATTGATTGCGGCACCGAGCACGGCCTGCTGATGACTCCGCACATTGAAGGCGGTGACGTTGTAGAGCCACTGGGTGAGCGCGTATTGGGTCGTGTTATTGCTCGTGACGTATTCAAGCCAGGTACCGAGGAAGTTATCGTTCCTGCCGGTACCCTGGTTGACGAGAAGTGGGTCGAGTTCATCGAACTCAACAGCATCGACGAAGTGATCGTTCGCTCGCCGATCAGCTGCGAAACCCGCTACGGTATCTGCGCCAAGTGCTATGGCCGTGACTTGGCTCGTGGTCACCAGGTGAACATCGGTGAAGCGGTCGGCGTTATCGCTGCCCAGTCCATCGGTGAGCCGGGTACCCAGCTGACCATGCGTACGTTCCACATCGGTGGTGCGGCAAGCCGGACCTCCGCAGCCGACAGCGTTCAGGTGAAGAATGGCGGTACTGTCCGTCTGCACAACCTCAAGCACGTTGAGCGAGTGGATGGCCACCTGGTTGCTGTGTCCCGTTCCGGTGAGCTGGCCATCGCTGATGACTACGGTCGTGAGCGTGAGCGTTACAAGCTGCCGTACGGTGCTGTGATTTCGGTTAAAGAAGGTGACAAGGTCGACGCCGGCGCAATCGTGGCCAAGTGGGACCCGCACACTCACCCAATCGTTACCGAAATGAAAGGTACCGTGACCTACGTGGGCATGGAAGAGGGCATCACGATCAAGCGTCAGACTGACGAATTGACCGGTATGACCAACATTGAAGTACTCGACGCCAAAGATCGTCCAGCTGCCGGTAAAGACATCCGTCCTGCCGTGAAGATGGTCGATGACAACGGCAAGGATCTGTTGCTGCCAGGTACTGACGTAATCGCTCAGTACTTCCTGCCAGCCAACGCCCTGGTCGGTGTAGCGGATGGTGCGAAGATCGCGATCGGTGATGTTATCGCGCGTATCCCGCAAGAAACTTCGAAGACCCGTGACATCACCGGTGGTCTGCCGCGTGTTGCCGACTTGTTCGAAGCTCGTCGTCCGAAAGAAGCGTCGATTCTGGCTGAAGTCAGCGGCACCATCGCGTTCGGTAAAGAGACCAAGGGCAAGCGCCGCCTGGTCATTACTCCGAACGACGGTAGCGATCCGTATGAAGAGCTGATTCCAAAGTGGCGTCACCTGAACGTGTTCGAAGGCGAACAGGTAAACCGCGGCGAAGTTATCTCCGATGGCCCGAGCGATCCACACGACATCCTGCGCCTGCTGGGTGTGAGTGCGCTGGCCAAGTACATCGTTAACGAGATCCAGGACGTTTACCGTCTGCAAGGCGTGAAGATCAACGACAAGCACATCGAGACCATCCTGCGTCAGATGCTGCGTAAAGTTGAAATCGCTGAATCCGGCGATTCCAGTTTCATCAAGGGCGACCAGATGGAACTGACTCACGTACTGGTAGAAAACGAGCGCCTGGCGAACGAAGAGAAATTTGTCTCCAAGTTCACTCGCGTGCTGCTGGGTATCACCAAGGCGTCGTTGTCCACTGAGTCGTTCATCTCGGCGGCCTCCTTCCAGGAGACCACTCGCGTACTGACCGAAGCAGCGGTAACCGGCAAGCGCGATTACCTGCGCGGCCTGAAAGAAAACGTGGTCGTGGGTCGTCTGATCCCGGCGGGTACCGGTTTGGCTTACCACAGCGAGCGTAAGCGTCGCCGTGATGCTGACAAGCCGCTGCGCGTAAGCGCCAGTGAAGTGGAAGCTGCACTGACCGAAGCGCTGAACTCAAGCGGTAACTGAGTTCTGCGATAGATGAGTCTGGGCCCTGACACTCCCATTCGTCGGATCGAGGCATTTTTGCCCCGGTTCGACGCGAGGGGAGGTCGGGGCCTTGCCTTGACTGGGGGCAAGATCCTCTTTAGACTCTTGTACCCCTAAATTTGGCGGGAATTCGTTCCTGCCATTTTGCTTTTCTTGCAAGACAATAGCGTCGCAAGACAACAGTGGAGCTAGTAGATGGCAACTATCAACCAGCTGGTACGTCAGCCGCGTAAGCGTATCGTCGAGAAATCCGACGTACCTGCGCTGCAGAACTGCCCGCAACGTCGTGGCGTATGCACCCGTGTGTATACCACCACGCCGAAAAAACCTAACTCGGCACTGCGTAAAGTATGCCGTGTGCGTCTGACCAACGGTTTCGAGGTTTCCTCGTACATCGGCGGTGAAGGCCACAACCTGCAAGAGCACAGCGTGGTACTGATCCGCGGCGGTCGTGTAAAAGACTTGCCAGGTGTTCGTTATCACACCGTACGCGGCTCCTTGGATACTTCCGGCGTTAAAGGTCGTAACCAGGGTCGTTCGAAGTACGGTACCAAGAAGCCTAAGTAGTAGCGGCTTTTTGTAAACCTGAATCATCTTATTTTCTGAGTCGATAAGAGTAAGGTCGGAGGCGTCCCGAAAGGGCACCGATTCCGAGCGAACCTGAAGACCGTTTGAGGGCTTATCCATGCCAAGAAGACGCGTAGCAGCCAAGCGCGAAGTGCTTGACGATCCAAAATACGGAAGCCAAATTCTGGCCAAGTTCATGAACCACGTAATGGAAAGCGGCAAGAAAGCCGTTGCCGAGCGTATCGTTTATGGCGCGCTGGAAAAGGTTAAAGAACGCAAGAACAGCGACCCCCTGGAAATCTTCGAGAAAGCTCTCGACGCCATCGCTCCGCTGGTCGAAGTGAAGTCGCGCCGTGTAGGCGGTGCTACTTACCAGGTTCCGGTTGAAGTTCGCCCGTCCCGTCGTAACGCTCTGGCAATGCGCTGGTTGGTAGACTTCGCCCGTAAGCGCGGCGAGAAGTCTATGGCCCTGCGTTTGGCCGGCGAACTGTTGGACGCTGCTGAAGGTAAAGGTGCTGCTGTTAAGAAGCGTGAAGACGTGCACCGTATGGCTGAAGCTAACAAAGCTTTCTCGCACTACCGCTTCTAAATCCAGCGTCACTCATTTTGCGAGGGCTTTATGGCTCGTACTACACCGATTAATCGCTACCGTAACATTGGTATCGTTGCTCACGTGGATGCTGGTAAAACCACCACCACCGAGCGCGTCCTTTTTTACACTGGCAAAAGTCACAAAATGGGCGAGGTGCATGATGGCGCCGCGACCACAGACTGGATGGTTCAGGAGCAGGAGCGTGGTATTACCATTACTTCTGCTGCTATTACCGCCTTCTGGAAAGGTTCCGAGAAGCAGTACAAAGACGAGCACCGCTTTAACGTAATCGATACCCCAGGCCACGTAGACTTCACTATTGAAGTTGAACGTTCCCTGCGTGTACTCGACGGCGCTGTCGTTGTGTTCTGCGGTACCTCGGGTGTTGAGCCTCAGTCGGAAACCGTATGGCGTCAAGCCAACAAATACGGCGTTCCACGTCTTGTTTACGTAAACAAGATGGACCGTGCTGGTGCGAACTTCCTGCGCGTGATCGGTCAGATCAAGCAGCGCCTGGGTCACACTCCGGTGCCAATCCAGTTGGCTATCGGTTCCGAAGACAACTTTCAAGGCCAGATCGATCTGCTGACCATGGAAGCTGTTTACTGGAACGATGCTGACAAAGGTATGGTTCCTGTTCGTAAGCCAATCCCTGCTGAACTGCAGGAGCTGGCTGACGAGTGGCGCAACAATATGGTCGAGGCTGCAGCCGAAGCCAACGAAGAGCTGATGAACAAGTACCTCGAAGGTGAAGAACTCACCAACGTGGAAATCAAGGCCGCTCTGCGTCAGCGTACTATCGCTGGCGAAATCGTCTTGGCTGTTTGCGGTTCCTCGTTCAAGAACAAGGGCGTTCCCCTGGTTCTCGATGCTGTGATCGACTACCTGCCGGCACCGGTTGATATTCCTGCCATCAAGGGTACCGACCCGGATGACGAGACTATCGAGCTGGAGCGTCATGCAGACGACGCAGAACCGTTCTCCGCTCTGGCATTTAAAATTGCCACAGACCCATTCGTGGGTACCTTGACCTTCGTCCGCGTTTACTCGGGCGTGTTGAACTCCGGTGACGGCGTGATCAACTCGGTTAAAGGCAAGAAAGAGCGCGTGGGTCGTATGGTGCAGATGCACGCAAACGCCCGCGAAGAGATCAAGGAAGTGCGCGCTGGTGACATCGCGGCCTTGATCGGCATGAAGGACGTCACCACCGGTGAAACCTTGTGCAACGCTGACAAGCCAATCATCCTGGTTCGCATGGACTTCCCGGAGCCGGTTATTTCGGTTGCCGTAGAGCCTAAGACCAAGGATGACCAGGAAAAAATGGGTATCGCTCTGGGCAAGCTTGCTCAGGAAGATCCATCTTTCCGCGTCAAGACTGATGAAGAGACTGGTCAAACGATCATCTCCGGCATGGGCGAGCTTCACCTGGACATCCTGGTTGACCGGATGCGCCGTGAGTTCAACGTCGAAGCCAACATCGGTAAGCCTCAGGTTTCCTATCGTGAGCGCATCACGAAGAACTGTGAAATCGAAGGCAAGTTCGTTCGTCAGTCCGGCGGTCGTGGTCAGTTCGGTCACTGCTGGATCCGTTTTGCTCCTGCTGACGAAGGTCAGGAAGGTCTGCAATTCGTGAACGAAGTAGTGGGTGGTGTTGTTCCTAAGGAATACATCCCTGCTATCCAGAAGGGTATCGAAGAGCAGATGAAGAACGGTGTTGTTGCCGGCTATCCGCTGATCGGCCTGAAAGCAACCGTTTTTGACGGTTCTTACCACGACGTCGACTCCAACGAGATGGCGTTTAAGGTGGCTGCCTCCATGGCAACCAAGCAACTGGCCCAGAAGGGCGGTGGTGAGTTGCTTGAGCCAATCATGGCGGTAGAAGTTGTTACACCTGAAGACTATATGGGTGATGTCATGGGCGACCTTAACCGTCGTCGCGGCATGATCTTGGGTATGGAAGACACGGTTTCCGGCAAAGTGATTCGCGCCGAGGTTCCGTTGGGTGAGATGTTCGGTTATGCGACCGACGTTCGCTCCATGTCTCAGGGTCGCGCAAGCTACTCTATGGAATTCAAAAAATACAACACAGCTCCGGCGCACATCGCTGAAACTGTATCCAAAAAACAAGGCTGATTCAGTCCTTTAGGCAAGGAGTTAATTGTCGTGGCTAAAGAAAAATTTGATCGTTCCCTACCGCACGTCAACGTTGGCACCATCGGTCACGTTGACCATGGTAAAACCACTCTGACTGCTGCTCTGACTCGCGTTTGCTCCGAAGTATTCGGTTCCGCAATCGTTGATTTCGATAAAATCGACAGCGCGCCAGAAGAGAAAGCTCGTGGTATCACCATCAACACCGCGCACGTTGAATACAACTCGCTGATCCGTCACTACGCTCACGTTGACTGCCCAGGTCACGCTGACTATGTGAAGAACATGATCACCGGTGCTGCCCAGATGGACGGCGCAATCCTGGTTTGCTCGGCCGCTGATGGTCCGATGCCACAAACCCGTGAGCACATCCTGCTGTCCCGTCAGGTTGGCGTTCCGTACATCGTGGTTTACCTGAACAAGGCCGACCTGGTAGACGACGCTGAGCTGCTGGAACTGGTTGAGATGGAAGTGCGCGATCTGCTGAGCACTTACGACTTCCCAGGCGACGACACTCCGATCATCATCGGTTCTGCTCGTATGGCTCTGGAAGGCAAAGACGATAACGAAATGGGCACCACGTCCGTTCGTAAACTGGTTGAGACTCTGGACAGCTACATCCCAGATCCAGTCCGTGTTATCGACAAGCCGTTCCTGATGCCAATCGAAGACGTATTCTCGATCTCCGGTCGCGGTACTGTTGTAACTGGTCGTATCGAGCGCGGTATCGTCAAGGTTCAAGATCCACTGGAAATCGTTGGTCTGCGTGACACTACCGTCACCACCTGCACCGGTGTTGAAATGTTCCGTAAACTGCTCGACGAAGGTCGTGCTGGCGAGAACTGCGGCGTTCTGCTGCGTGGTACCAAGCGTGACGACGTTGAGCGTGGCCAGGTTCTGGTCAAGCCAGGTTCGGTTAAGCCGCACACCAAGTTCGAAGCTGAAGTGTACGTGCTGAGCAAAGAAGAAGGCGGTCGTCACACTCCGTTCTTCAAAGGCTACCGTCCACAGTTCTACTTCCGTACTACTGACGTGACTGGTAACTGCGAACTGCCGGAAGGCGTAGAAATGGTAATGCCAGGCGACAACATCAAAATGGTTGTCACCCTGATCAAAACCATCGCTATGGAAGACGGTCTGCGCTTCGCAATCCGCGAAGGCGGCCGTACCGTTGGTGCTGGCGTTGTAGCTAAAATCATCGAGTAATCTCTCTTTTGAGTGAGCTTTGATGTTTTGAGAAAGCCCCCGCTTAGCGGGGGCTTTTTTATTGGGTTGACACCTATCTAGGGCGTCTATAGAATTGCGCCTCCTTTTAACGGGCGTATTGCGCCCGGTGGGAATAGCAGCCGGAGTCTGAAATCCAATGCAAAATCAGCAAATCCGTATCAGGTTGAAGGCTTTTGACCATCGCCTGATCGACCAATCCACCCAGGAAATCGTGGAAACCGCGAAACGTACTGGTGCTCAAGTGCGTGGTCCAATTCCACTGCCTACCCGTAAAGAGCGGTTCACCGTTCTGGTCTCCCCGCACGTCAACAAAGACGCGCGTGACCAGTACGAGATCCGTACTCATAAGCGCGTACTGGACATCGTCCAGCCAACGGATAAAACCGTTGATGCACTTATGAAGCTCGATCTGGCGGCCGGTGTGGAAGTACAGATCAGCCTCGGCTAAGACTTGGGTCTTAGTCGTGTAACGCTCTGAAATGGGCGGCCATAGCGGGTGAAAGCCCCGTACACTCATGAGGTTTACAACATGACTATTGGTGTAGTCGGTCGTAAATGCGGTATGACCCGTATTTTCACCGAAGAAGGTGTCTCCATTCCGGTCACGGTCATTGAGATCGAACCGAATCGCGTCACCCAGTTCAAAACTGAAGAAACCGATGGCTATCGTGCAGTGCAAGTCACTGTCGGCGAGCGTCGTGCTTCGCGCGTGACTGCTGCTCAAGCAGGTCACTTCGCTAAAGCAAACGTTGCAGCTGGTCGCACTGTTATGGAGTTCCGTCTTGAAGATGGCGACTACCAGGCTGGCGATCTGATCAACGCTGAAATCTTCGCCGCTGGTCAACTGGTTGATGTAACCGGTCAGTCCAAGGGTAAAGGCTTCCAGGGTACGATCAAGCGTTGGAATTTCCGTGGTCAAGACAACACTCACGGTAACTCCGTTTCCCACCGCGTCCCGGGCTCTATTGGCCAGTGCCAGACTCCTGGTCGTGTATTCAAGGGCAAAAAAATGTCCGGTCATATGGGCGCTGAGCGCGTGACCGTGCAGTCCCTCGAAGTAGTGCGCGTCGACGCTGAACGCAATCTGTTGTTGGTCAAGGGTGCTGTTCCTGGCGCTACTGGCGGCAACCTGGTTGTACGTCCAGCGGCCAAGGCTCGCGGTTAAGGGGAAGCTGACATGCAATTAAATGTAAATGACGCTCAAGCGATCGAAGTTTCCGAACTGACATTTGGCGGCGAATTCAACGAGACGCTCGTTCACCAAGCAGTCGTGGCCTACATGGCCGGCGGCCGTCAAGGTAGCAAGCAGCAAAAGACCCGTTCCGACGTGCGTGGTGGCGGTAAGCGCCCTTGGCGTCAGAAAGGCACTGGCCGTGCTCGTGCCGGTACTATCCGTAGCCCAATCTGGCGTGGCGGCGGTACCACTTTCGCAGCTCGTCCACAGGATCACTCTCAGAAGCTCAACAAGAAGATGTACCGCGCAGCTCTGCGCTCCATCCTTGCTGAACTCGTGCGTACTGATCGTCTGGTCGTGGTTCAGGACTTCGCTGTTGAAAGTCCAAAAACCAAAGATCTGCTGGGCAAACTGAACAACATGAGCCTGACCGACGTTTTGATCGTGTCTGAAGCTGTTGATCAGAACCTGTACCTGGCTGCTCGCAACCTGCCACACGTTGATGTACGTGACGTGCAAGGTTCCGATCCAGTTAGTCTGATCGCATACGACAAGGTGTTGATCACCGTGTCGGCCGTGAAGAAATTCGAGGAGCTGCTGGGATGAACCAGGAACGCGTATTTAAAGTTCTGCTTGGCCCGCACGTTTCCGAAAAGGCTACGGTTCTGGCTGACAAGAAAGGCCAGTTCGTTTTCAAGGTTGCAACTGACGCAACCAAGCTGGAAATCAAGAAGGCCGTCGAAAGCCTGTTCAGCGTGAAAGTAGAGCGTGTTACTACCCTGAATGTTCTGGGTAAGAGCAAGCGCACTGCTCGCGGTCTGGGCAAGCGTAATGACTGGAAGAAGGCAGTTATCTCCCTTCAGCCAGGCCAAGATCTCGATTTCAGCAGCAGTGCTGAGTAAGGAAGGGGTGCATCATGGCAATCGTTAAATGCAAACCGACTTCCCCTGGCCGCCGTTTTGTGGTCAAGGTGGTCAACCAGGAGCTGCATAAAGGCGCTCCTCACGCACCGCTGCTCGAGAAAAAATCGAAGTCTGGTGGTCGTAACAACAATGGTCGTATTACCACTCGTCACATCGGTGGTGGCCATAAGCAGCATTATCGTCTGGTCGACTTCCGTCGCAACGACAAAGATGGCATCGCTGCCACTGTCGAGCGTATCGAATACGATCCAAACCGTACTGCTCACATCGCTCTGCTGCTGTACGCAGATGGCGAGCGTCGCTACATCATCGCCCCTAAAG
This sequence comes from Pseudomonas fluorescens, assembly GCF_001902145.1. GTDB lineage: Bacteria > Pseudomonadota > Gammaproteobacteria > Pseudomonadales > Pseudomonadaceae > Aquipseudomonas > Aquipseudomonas fluorescens_BV. The sequence goes on along the minus strand of NZ_MRST01000022.1, from coordinate 319,525 downwards.
GCGTGAGTGCTGGCGACCAGCTGATCGCAGGTGCTCTGGCGCCGATCAAGCCGGGCAACGCTCTGCAACTGCGTAACATTCCAGTTGGTAGCACCGTACACGGCATCGAATTGAAGCCAGGTAAAGGCGCACAGATCGCTCGTTCCGCTGGTGCTTCGGCTCAGCTGATCGCTCGTGAAGGTGTCTACGTGACCCTGCGTCTGCGTTCTGGTGAGATGCGTAAAGTACTGGCTGAATGCCGTGCGACCCTGGGCGAAGTCTCGAACTCCGAGCACAGCCTGCGTTCGTTGGGTAAAGCTGGTGCCAAACGCTGGCGTGGCGTTCGCCCAACCGTTCGTGGTGTTGCCATGAACCCGGTTGACCACCCACACGGTGGTGGTGAAGGTCGTACCTCTGGTGGTCGTCATCCGGTATCGCCATGGGGCTTCCCGACTAAGGGCGCGAAGACTCGTGGTAATAAGCGTACCGACAAAATGATCGTCCGTCGTCGCAAGTAAATAGAGGGATACGACAGTGCCACGTTCTCTGAAAAAAGGTCCTTTTATTGATCTTCACCTACTGAAGAAGATCGAAGTGGCGGCGGAAAAGAACGATCGCAAACCAGTTAAGACCTGGTCGCGTCGTTCGATGATCCTGCCACAAATGGTCGGTCTGACCATCGCAGTACACAACGGTCGTCAACACGTCCCAGTTCTCGTTAACGAAGACATGGTCGGCCACAAACTGGGCGAGTTTGCCGGTACCCGCACTTATCGTGGGCACGTGGCAGACAAGAAAGCCAAGCGTTAAGGGGTTAGGAAATGGAAGTAGCCGCTAAGTTGTCGGGCGCTCGAATCTCCGCCCAGAAAGCCCGCTTGGTCGCCGACCAGATCCGCGGGAAGAAGGTGGGCGAAGCGCTCAACCTGTTGGCTTTCAGCAGTAAGAAAGCCGCCGAGATCATGAAGAAAGTGCTGGAGTCGGCCGTAGCCAACGCCGAGCATAACGAAGGCGCAGACGTTGATGACCTGAAGGTCAGCACCGTTTTCGTCAACGAAGGGCGTTCGCTGAAGCGCATCATGCCACGTGCCAAAGGCCGTGCTGATCGCATCGTCAAGCGGTCTTGCCATATCACTGTCAAGGTTGCTGACAAGTAACGGAGTCGAAGAGATGGGTCAGAAAGTACATCCCATTGGCATTCGCCTGGGAATCGTCAAGGAGCACACCTCCGTCTGGTACGCAGACGGTCGGACTTATGCGGACTACTTGTTCGCTGATCTGAAGGTGCGTGAGTATCTCCAAGACAAACTAAAAAGCGCGTCCGTAAGCCGTATCGATATCCATCGTCCGGCCCAAACTGCACGTATCACCATCCACACCGCTCGTCCAGGTATCGTTATCGGGAAGAAAGGTGAAGATGTTGAGAAACTGCGTCAGGACCTGACCAAGCAAATGGGTGTGCCTGTGCACATCAATATCGAAGAGATCCGCAAGCCGGAGCTCGACGGTATGCTGGTTGCGCAGAGCGTAGCTCAGCAGCTGGAGCGTCGCGTAATGTTCCGTCGCGCTATGAAGCGCGCCGTACAGAACGCCATGCGCATTGGTGCCAAAGGCATCAAAATCCAAGTGAGCGGTCGTCTCGGCGGTGCTGAAATCGCACGTACTGAATGGTATCGCGAAGGTCGTGTGCCACTGCACACCCTGCGTGCCGACATCGACTATGCCAACTACGAAGCTCACACCACTTACGGTGTGATCGGTGTAAAGGTTTGGATCTTCAAAGGCGAAGTAATTGGTGGTCGCCAAGAAGAACTGAAACCACAAGCACCAGCGCCTCGTAAAAAAGCTGCTAAGTAAGGGGTACGCCAAATGTTGCAACCTAAGCGTACGAAGTTCCGCAAGCAGATGACAGGCCACAACCGTGGTCTGGCTCAGCGCGGTAGCAAAGTCAGCTTCGGCGAGTTCGCGCTGAAGTCTGTAGCTCGTGGTCGTCTCACCGCTCGTCAGATCGAGTCAGCGCGTCGTGCTCTGACCCGTCACGTAAAACGTGGCGGCAAGATCTGGATCCGTGTATTCCCGGACAAGCCGATCTCCAAAAAACCTCTCGAGGTTCGGATGGGTAAAGGTAAGGGTAACGTGGAATACTGGGTAGCCCAGATTCAGCCAGGCAAAGTCCTGTATGAAATCGAGGGTGTTTCTGAAGAGCTGGCGCGTGAGGCTTTCGCCCTGGCTGCTGCAAAGCTGCCGCTCGCCACCTCCTTTGTTAAACGGACGGTGATGTGATGAAAGCGAATGAACTTCGTGAAAAATCCGCACAGCAGCTGAACGAGCAACTGCTCGGCCTGCTGCGCGACCAGTTCAATCTGCGTATGCAGAAAGCAACTGGCCAGTTGGGGCAGTCTCATCTGCTCTCGCAAGTTAAGCGTGACATCGCTCGCGTGAAGACTGTGCTCAACCAGCAGGCAGGTAAGTGATCATGGCTGAAGCCGAAAAGACTGTCCGTACGCTGACTGGCCGTGTTGTCAGCGACAAGATGGACAAAACCATCACCGTTTTGATCGAGCGTCGCGTTAAGCACCCGATCTACGGTAAATATGTTAAGCGTTCGACTAAGCTGCACGCGCACGACGAAACCAATCAGTGCCACATCGGCGACAAAGTCACTATTCGTGAAACTCGTCCGATGGCCAAGACCAAGTCTTGGGCACTGGTTGATGTTCTCGAACGCGCTGTGGAAGTCTAAGGACTAGGGGTCGGAGAAATTATATGATTCAGACTCAATCCATGCTCGATGTGGCCGATAACAGTGGCGCTCGCCGTGTTATGTGCATCAAGGTGCTGGGTGGCTCCCATCGTCGTTACGCTGGTATCGGTGACATCATCAAGGTTACCGTGAAGGAAGCAATTCCTCGCGGTAAGGTGAAAAAAGGCCAAGTGATGACTGCTGTTGTAGTCCGCACTCGTCACGGCGTACGTCGTGCTGATGGCTCCATTATCCGCTTTGATGGCAACGCTGCTGTTCTTCTGAACAACAAGCAAGAGCCGATCGGCACCCGTATCTTTGGGCCAGTGACCCGTGAACTTCGTACTGAGAAGTTCATGAAGATCGTCTCGCTCGCCCCAGAAGTGCTGTAAGGAGATCCGACATGCAAAAGATTCGTCGTGACGACGAGATCATCGTGATCGCCGGCAAAGACAAAGGTAAGCGCGGTAAGGTGCTTAAGGTTCTCGCTAATAACCGTCTGGTTATCGGTGGTCTGAACCTGGTCAAGCGTCATACCAAGCCAAACCCGATGTCGGGCGTGCAGGGCGGTATCGTCGAGAAAGAAGCTCCGCTGGACGCTTCTAACGTCGCCATCTTCAACGGCGAAACCAACAAGGCTGACCGCGTTGGTTTCAAAGTAGAAGACGGTAAGAAAATTCGTGTCTTCAAGTCGACCCAAAAAGCGGTTGATGCTTGAACACTGCTAGGTAGATTAGACCATGGCACGACTACAAGAGATTTACCGGAAGGAAATCGCCCCTAAGCTTAAGGAAGAACTTAAGCTCGGGAACGTGATGGAAGTTCCGCGCGTCACCAAAATCACCCTGAACATGGGTCTGGGCGAAGCGATCGGCGACAAAAAAGTCATCGAGCACGCTGTTGCCGACCTGGAAAAGATCACCGGTCAAAAAGTCGTTGTGACTTACGCTCGGAAATCCATCGCTGGCTTTAAAGTCCGTGAAGGTTGGCCGATCGGCGTCAAAGTGACTCTGCGCCGTGAGCGTATGTACGAATTCCTGGATCGTCTGCTGTCGATCTCCCTGCCTCGGGTTCGCGACTTCCGCGGCCTGAATGCCAAGTCCTTCGATGGTCGTGGTAACTACAGCATGGGCGTGAAAGAGCAGATCATCTTCCCGGAAATCGACTACGACAAGATCGATGCTCTCCGCGGTCTGGACATCACCCTGACCACCACTGCCAAGAACGATGATGAAGGTCGCGCCCTGTTGCGTGCTTTCAAATTCCCGTTCCGCAACTGATTGGAGTAGGACCATGGCCAAGATGAGCATGAAAAACCGCGAGCTGAAGCGTCAGCTCACGGTTGCCAAGTACGCCAAGAAGCGTGCAGCACTGAAAGCAATCATCGTTGATCTGAACGCAAGTCCAGAAGCGCGTTGGGAAGCTACAGTTGCTCTGCAGAAGCAGCCACGTGACGCAAGCGCTTCGCGCATGCGTAACCGCTGCCGCCTGACCGGTCGTCCACACGGCGTTTACCGCAAGTTCGGCCTCGGCCGTAACAAACTGCGTGAAGCGGCAATGCGTGGTGACGTACCTGGTCTGGTTAAAGCCAGCTGGTAAGTACTTTCAACGTCCGGGTGGTCGGAATCGCAAGATACTGACCGCCGGTGACCTTGAATCTGGATCAAGCCCCTTTTGGGGCTTGTTTCATTTCTGGAGTATGTCTAAAATACGCGGCTCGCCTGAGCCCGTGTTTTTTGTGCTCGGAGATTCTCGGCGACATATGTAGCCGCAAGGCTAATTTTTTTGTATTAGGAGCGTCTAGCCCATGAGTATGCAGGACCCGTTAGCGGACATGCTAACTCGTATCCGTAATGCCCAGATGGCTGAAAAGTCCGTCGTAAGCATGCCATCTTCCAAGTTGAAGGTAGCTGTTGCCAAAGTCCTGAAAGACGAAGGCTACATTGCGGGTTATCAGATCAGCAGCGAAATCAAACCACTGCTGTCCATCGAGCTGAAGTACTTCGAAGGCCGTTCGGTCATTGAGGAAGTGAAGCGCGTTAGCCGTCCAGGCCTGCGTCAGTACAAGTCCGCTGAAGATCTGCCGAAAGTTCGTGGCGGTCTGGGCGTGTCTATCGTCTCCACCAACAAAGGTGTGATGACGGATCGTGCTGCGCGCGCTGCCGGTGTCGGCGGCGAAGTTCTTTGCACTGTGTTCTAAGGGGGGATAAGCATGTCTCGCGTCGCTAAGAACCCCGTTAAGCTGCCAGCCGGTGTCGAAGTCAAATTCGCAGGCCAACAGCTTTCGGTGAAGGGTGCCAAGGGTACTCTTGAACTGAACATCCATTCGTCCGTTGAGATCGTTGAAGAAGCTGGTGAGCTGCGTTTCGCTGCTCGCAATGGCGATCAACAAACTCGCGCAATGGCCGGTACCACGCGTGCGTTGGTAAACAACATGGTCCAAGGCGTAAGCCAAGGCTTCGAGCGTAAGCTCCAGCTGGTCGGTGTTGGTTACAAAGCGCAAGCAAAAGGCACGGTTTTGAACCTTGCCCTTGGCTTCTCGCACCCAGTGGATTACGAACTGCCAGCGGGCATCACTGCTGAGACTCCTAGCCAGACCGATATCCTGATCAAGGGCATCGACAAGCAGCTGGTAGGTCAAGTGGCCGCTGAGATCCGCGACTTCCGTCCACCAGAGCCGTACAAAGGCAAAGGTGTGCGCTACGCGGACGAAGTCGTCCGTCGTAAAGAAGCCAAGAAGAAGTAGGGCATAGCAAATGACCGACAAAAAAGTTACTCGACTGCGTCGCGCTCGCAAAGCACGCCTGAAAATGCACGAACTCGAAGTCGTGCGTCTCTGCGTGTTCCGCTCGTCGCAGCACATCTACGCCCAGGTCATCTCGGCCGACGGCAACAAAGTCCTGGCAAGCGCCTCGACTTTGGATAAAGAACTGCGTGATGGTGCCACTGGCAACATCGACGCGGCCACAAAGGTTGGCCAGCTGGTCGCTACGCGTGCTAAGGCCGCTGGCGTCTCGCAAGTGGCTTTCGACCGCTCTGGCTTCAAGTACCATGGCCGCGTGAAAGCGCTGGCTGATGCTGCTCGTGAAGCTGGGCTGGAGTTCTAAGTTATGTCAAATAACGACCAAAAGCGCGACGAAGGCTACATTGAGAAGCTGGTTCAAGTTAACCGCGTAGCCAAAACCGTTAAAGGCGGCCGTATCTTCACTTTCACCGCGTTGACCGTGGTGGGTGATGGTAAAGGGCGTGTTGGCTTCGGCCGTGGCAAGTCACGTGAAGTGCCTGCCGCGATCCAGAAGGCAATGGAAGCTGCTCGTCGCAACATGATCCAAGTTGATCTGAACGGCACCACTCTGCAGTACGCAATGAAGTCCGCTCACGGCGCTTCGAAGGTGTACATGCAGCCTGCTTCTGAAGGTACCGGTATCATCGCTGGCGGCGCTATGCGTGCTGTCCTCGAAGTTGCTGGCGTTCAGAACGTTCTGGCCAAGTGCTACGGCTCGACTAACCCAGTAAACGTGGTTCACGCCACTTTCAAGGGTCTGAAAGCTATGCAATCTCCTGAGTCCATCGCTGCCAAGCGTGGTCTGACTGTCAAGGAGATCTTCTGATCATGGCTACCGTTAAAGTAACGCTGATCAAAAGCATGACCGGCCGCATCCCTAACCACAAACTGTGTGTTAAAGGTTTGGGTCTGCGTCGCATCGGTCACACTGTAGAAGTCCAGGATACTCCCGAGAATCGCGGGATGATCAACAAGGCTTACTACATGCTGCGTGTAGAGGGTTAATCGATGAAACTCAATGATCTGAGTCCAGCGCCGGGTTCCCGTCGCGAAAAGCATCGTCCGGGCCGTGGTATCGGTAGCGGTTTGGGTAAGACTGGTGGCCGTGGTCACAAAGGTCAGACCTCCCGCTCCGGTGGCACCATCGCTCCAGGCTTTGAAGGCGGTCAACAGCCGCTGCATCGTCGCCTGCCTAAGTTCGGTTTCGTATCCCTGAAAGCCATGGATCGCGCAGAAGTGCGTCTGTCCGAGCTGGCTAAAGTGGAAGGCGACATCGTTACTGTGCAGACCCTGAAAGATGCCAACGTGATCAACGTCAACGTACAGCGTGTGAAAATCATGCTGTCCGGTGAAGTGACTCGCGCTGTCACTATCGGCAAGGGAATCGGCGCCACCAAAGGTGCGCGTTCGGCTATCGAAGCAGCTGGCGGCAAGTTCGAGGAATAAATGGCTAAGCAAGGTGCTCTCTCAGCGCTCGGCAAAGGCGGTATGTCTGAACTTTGGGCTCGTCTGCGTTTTCTGTTCCTGGCGATTATCGTCTACCGAATAGGCGCACACATCCCGGTTCCAGGTATCAACCCGGACCGACTCGCAGACCTGTTTCGACAGAATGAGGGGACCATTCTTAGCTTGTTCAACATGTTTTCCGGCGGCGCGCTGGAGCGGATGAGTATCTTTGCACTGGGGATCATGCCGTACATCTCGGCATCGATCATCATGCAGTTGATGACAGCCGTCAGCCCGCAGCTGGAGCAGTTGAAGAAGGAAGGTGAAGCTGGCCGTCGCAAGATTAGCCAGTACACCCGCTACGGCACTGTCGTCCTGGCCCTGGTTCAAGCTATCGGCATGTCCGTTGGCCTGGCAGGGCAGGGCGTTGCGTTCACTGGTGACTTTGGCTTCCATTTCGTCGCGGTATCCACTTTTGTGGCTGGTGCGATGTTCATGATGTGGCTGGGTGAGCAGATTACTGAGCGTGGTGTTGGTAACGGTATCTCGATGTTGATTTTCGCAGGTATCGTCGCCGGTCTTCCGAGAGCAATCGGGCAGTCTTTCGAGTCTGCACGTCAGGGTGATATCAATATCTTCGCCCTGGTTGCCATCGGTTTGCTGGCAGTAGCGATTATCGGTTTTGTGGTGTTCATTGAGCGTGGCCAGCGTCGTATTGCTGTTCACTACGCCAAGCGTCAGCAGGGCCGTAAGGTCTTTGCTGCGCAGACCAGCCACTTGCCGCTGAAAGTGAATATGGCCGGTGTTATTCCGGCAATTTTCGCGAGCAGCATATTGCTGTTTCCGGCTTCGTTGGGTACCTGGTTTGGTCAGTCTGAAAATATGGGCTGGCTGCAGGACCTCTCTCAGTCGATCGCTCCTGGTCAGCCGTTGAATATTCTGCTGTTTAGTGCAGGGATTATTTTCTTCTGCTTCTTCTATACGGCGTTGATGTTCAATCCGAAAGACGTAGCGGAAAACCTGAAGAAGTCCGGTGCCTTTATTCCGGGCATCCGTCCAGGTGAGCAGTCGGCACGCTATATTGATGGCGTTCTGACTCGTTTGACCCTGTTCGGTGCTCTATATATGACGGCCGTGTGCTTGTTGCCCCAGTTCCTGGTGGTTGCAGCAAACGTTCCGTTCTACCTTGGCGGGACCTCGTTGCTGATCGTGGTCGTGGTTGTGATGGACTTCATGTCCCAAGTACAATCGCACCTCGTTTCGCACCAGTACGAATCCCTGATGAAGAAAGCCAACCTGAAGGGCTACGGCAGCGGCATGTTGCGCTGAGTACCCCATAAGGTTCGAGGAGTTGGTGATGAAAGTTCGTGCATCGGTGAAAAAGCTGTGCCGTAACTGCAAGATTATTCGCCGCGAAGGTGTTGTTCGAGTAATTTGCAGCGCGGAACCGCGTCACAAACAGCGCCAAGGCTGAGTGTGATCCGCTTGAAGCCCGGCAGCTAGTGCGCTGCCGGGTTGATTATTTGTTATTACAGCGATATTATCTCGCGCCCTATTTCTTGGCTTCCGGGGCGTAGGTAGCTGTCAATTGGAGTCCCACTGAATGGCCCGTATTGCAGGCGTTAACATTCCAGATAACAAGCACACTGTTATCTCGCTGACCTACATCTATGGTGTTGGTCGCACTACTGCGCAGAAAATTTGCGCAGTTGCTGGGGTAAACCCAGCCGCTAAGATCAAGGATCTGAGCGACGAGCAGATTGAACAGCTGCGTGGCGAAGTGGCGAAGTTCACCACTGAAGGTGACCTGCGTCGCGAAATCAACATGAAAATCAAGCGTTTGATGGACCTCGGTTGCTATCGCGGTCTGCGTCATCGTCGTGGTCTTCCAGTACGCGGTCAGCGTACCAAGACTAACGCGCGTACCCGTAAAGGTCCGCGTAAGCCGATCCGCAAGTAATCGCCCCAGCGAATCGACAGGAAAATTATCATGGCAAAACCTGCTGCTCGTCCTCGTAAAAAAGTTAAAAAGACAGTGGTTGATGGCATCGCCCACATCCATGCATCTTTTAACAACACCATCGTGACCATCACCGACCGTCAAGGTAACGCGCTTTCTTGGGCTACCTCCGGTGGTTCGGGTTTCCGCGGTTCCCGCAAGTCCACCCCGTTTGCTGCTCAAGTAGCTGCTGAACGTGCTGGTCAAGCTGCGCTGGAATATGGCCTGAAAAACCTCGACGTTAACGTCAAAGGTCCAGGTCCAGGTCGTGAGTCTGCTGTCCGTGCTTTGAACGGCTGTGGCTATAAGATCGCCAGCATCACCGACGTGACGCCAATCCCGCACAACGGGTGCCGTCCGCCGAAGAAGCGCCGCGTGTAATCCAGGAGATTGTAAAGAATGGCTCGTTACATTGGTCCAAAATGCAAACTCGCTCGTCGCGAAGGCACCGATCTCTTCCTGAAGAGCGGCGTGCGCGCGATCGAATCGAAGTGCAACATTGAAGCAGCACCTGGTATCCACGGCCAACGCCGCGGTCGCCAGTCCGACTACGGCACCCAACTGCGTGAAAAGCAGAAGGTCCGTCGTATCTACGGCGTTCTCGAGCGTCAGTTCAGCGGCTACTACAAAGAAGCTGCTGGCAAGAAAGGTGCAACCGGTGAAAACCTGCTGCAACTGCTCGAATGCCGTCTGGACAACGTTGTATACCGTATGGGCTTTGGTTCGACTCGTGCCGAATCCCGTCAGCTGGTATCGCACAAGTCGATCAGCGTTAACGGTCAGACCGTAAACGTTCCGTCCTACCAGGTTCGTGCTGGTGACGTGGTCGCAGTTCGCGAGAAAGCAAAAAACCAACTTCGCATTGTCCAAGCTCTCGATCTGTGTGCCCAACGTGGCCGCGTAGAATGGGTAGAAGTAGACACTGAGAAGAAGTCGGGCGTTTTCAAGAACGTTCCTGCTCGCAGTGATCTGTCCGCCGACATCAACGAAAGCCTGATTGTCGAGCTCTACTCCAAGTAAGGGCTAGAAAATAGGTGCATCCATGCAGATTTCGGTAAATGAGTTCCTGACACCCCGCCACATTGATGTGCAGGTTGTCAGTCCAACCCGCGCCAAAATTACTCTCGAGCCTCTCGAGCGTGGTTTTGGCCACACCCTGGGCAACGCGCTGCGCCGCATCCTGTTGTCCTCAATGCCCGGCTGTGCAGTAGTCGAGGCCGAGATTGACGGTGTGCTCCACGAGTACAGCGCCATCGAAGGTGTACAGGAAGACGTAATTGAAATCCTGTTGAACCTTAAAGGTCTGGCTATCAAGCTGCACGGCCGTGACGAAGTTACGCTGACCTTGTCGAAGAAGGGTTCGGGGGTGGTTACCGCTGCCGATATTCAGCTGGATCATGATGTCGAGATCGTTAACCCCGATCACGTAATCGCTAACCTGGCGTCTAACGGCGCCCTGAACATGAAGCTCACTGTAGCTCGTGGTCGTGGTTATGAACCGGCCGACTCGCGTCAGAGCGATGAAGACGAAAGCCGCAGCATTGGTCGCTTGCAGCTTGACTCTTCGTTCAGCCCGGTTCGCCGTATCGCATACGTGGTGGAAAACGCCCGTGTCGAGCAGCGTACTAACCTGGACAAGCTGGTTATTGATCTGGAAACCAACGGGACCCTGGATCCTGAAGAGGCTATCCGCCGCGCTGCAACCATTCTGCAACAGCAGTTGGCTGCGTTCGTCGACCTCAAAGGTGACAGCGAACCAGTGGTAATCGAGCAGGAAGACGAGATCGATCCGATCCTGCTTCGCCCGGTTGACGATCTGGAACTGACTGTACGTTCGGCTAACTGCCTTAAGGCGGAAAACATTTACTACATCGGTGACCTGATCCAGCGCACCGAAGTAGAACTGTTGAAGACTCCGAACCTGGGCAAGAAATCCTTGACTGAAATCAAGGACGTTCTGGCCTCCCGCGGTCTGTCCCTCGGCATGCGCCTCGACAACTGGCCGCCTGCAAGTCTTAAGAAGGACGACAAGGCGACTGCCTGATCGTCGTAATCACCGAACGTGAGTTTGGTAAGGAATGAACCATGCGTCATCGTAAAAGTGGTCGTCACCTGAGCCGTACCAGCTCGCACCGCAAGGCCATGTTCCAAAACATGGCGGTGTCGCTGTTCGAGCACGAGCTGATCAAAACTACACTGCCGAAAGCTAAAGAACTGCGTCGCGTTGCTGAGCCGCTGATCACTTTGGCCAAGACAGACAGCCTGGCTAACCGCCGTCTGGCTTTCGACCGTACTCGTTCGAAAGCTATCGTTGGTAAGCTCTTCAACGACCTGGGCAAGCGTTACGCTACCCGTGAGGGTGGCTACCTGCGCATCCTCAAGTGCGGTTTCCGCGCTGGCGACAACGCGCCTATGGCGTACGTCGAGTTGGTTGATCGTGCTACTGCCGGCGAAGCTGTAAGCGCCGAGTAATACGACAAGCTGCAACGAAGAACCGGGCCTAGTGCCCGGTTTTTTGTGCGCGCAACAAAAGCGCGTTCCGTACAAGAATCTCCAGGCGACACGCTTCACTATGAGCGTCGGGCATGTTGGTAGTTATTTTCTATTGAAGCCTACAATTTAATGAATTTGTAGGTGTCATGTGGATGGTCAATACTCCCTCCAAGCCGATTAGCCGGCAGTTCCAAGCCCGACCTGAGGAAGATGCGCATGAGCCAGAATAAAGTCCTTACCACCGCCAGCGGCGCGCCCGTTGCGGACAATCAGAACTCACGTTCCGCCGGCCCTCGTGGCCCCTTGCTGCTCGACGATTTTCACCTGATCGAGAAGCTCGCTCACTTCAACCGTGAAAACATCCCTGAGCGTCGCGTGCACGCCAAAGGTTCGGGTGCCTTCGGTACCTTCACGGTGACAAAAGACATTACCCAATACACCAGCGCCAAATTGTTCGAGTCCGTTGGCAAGCAGACGCCTACGTTCCTGCGTTTCTCCACGGTAGGGGGGGAGCGTGGTTCGGCTGACACTGAGCGCGATCCACGTGGCTTCGCCTTGAAGTTCTACACCGAGGAAGGCAACTGGGACATCGTGGGTAACAACACCCCTGTGTTCTTCATTCGTGATCCGCTGAAATTCCCGGATTTTATCCACACCCAGAAACGTCTGCCCCAGAGCAACCTGAAAAGCGCGCAGATGATGTGGGATTTCTGGTCGCACTCCCCTGAGGCATTGCACCAGGTCACCATTCTGTTTTCGGACCGCGGCATCCCAGACGGCTATCGCCACATGCACGGCTTCGGCAGCCACACGTACAGCCTGATCAACGCCAAGGGCGAACGGCACTGGGTGAAATGGCACTACAAGACCAAGCAAGGCATCAAGAACCTGGCGCCGGCCGAGGCTGCACGCCTGGCAGGTACCGATCCTGACTATGCCCAGCGTGACCTGTTTGGTGCGATCGAGCGCGGTGATTTCCCGAAATGGCGCGTCTGCATCCAGATCATGACTGAGGCTCAGGCAAACGCTCATTACGAGAACCCGTTTGACGTGACCAAGACCTGGTCACAAAAAGAGTTCCCGTTGATTGAAGTGGGTGAGCTGGAGCTCAACCGCAATCCGCAGAACTACTTCGCAGAAGTTGAGCAGGCGGCATTTGGCCCAAGCAACATGGTCCCAGGCGTTGGCCTGTCGCCAGACCGTATGCTCCAAGGCCGGGTTTTCGCCTACGCCGATGCTCACCGCTACCGTGTGGGCACTAACCACCAGCAACTGCCGGTGAACGCGCCACGTAGCCCGGTTAACAGCTACCAGCGTGACGGTTCCATGGCTTTCGGCAGCAACGGTGGGGCGGCTCCGAACTACGAGCCAAACAGCTATGCCGACGCGCCCAAGCAAGCCCCGCAGTACGCAGAGCCGGCACTGGCCCTGAGCGGTGCTGCCGATCGTTATGATCACCGCGAAGATACGGACTACTACAGCCACGCCGGTGCGCTGTTCCGTTTGATGAATGATGAGCAGAAAGCCCTGCTCACCAATAACATCGCCGGTGCAATGGGTGGCGTTTCCAGTGATGTGGTCCAGCGTCAATTGCAACACTTCTATAAGGCCGACCCGGCTTATGGAGAAGCAATCGCAAAGGCACTGGGTGTATCGCTTAACTGACTCTAAACGATAAGCAGAACCGCCCTCATTTGGGCGGTTTTTGCGTTATTTCAGTTACTTTTCTCCGGAAATCTTCGCTTTTCTGCCGTTTGTCCCGTGACCTTCAAGTCAGCATGGTTCAAACTACAGTCTTTCAAGCAGGGAGATGTAGGGCGATGCAAGGTCACCCCGACGTAATCGATTACCTCAACACGTTGCTGACGGGCGAACTGGCAGCTCGTGACCAATATTTCATCCATTCGCGTATGTACGAAGACTGGGGCTTTACCGAGCTCTATGAGCGTATCAACCACGAAATGGAAGAAGAGGCACAGCACGCTGACGCCCTGATGCGCCGCATTCTGATGCTCGAAGGCACGCCGCGTATGCGTCCTGATGATCTGGACGTGGGTACTACAGTGCCTGACATGCTTGCCGCCGACCTTCGCCTTGAGTACAAGGTCCGTGCCGCACTCTGCAAGGGCATCGAGCTTTGCGAACAGCACAACGACTATGTCACCCGGGAAATATTGCGGGTGCAGTTGAATGACACCGAAGAAGATCACACCTACTGGCTGGAAAAGCAGTTGGGCCTGATCAAGTTGATCGGCCTGGAGAATTATCTGCAATCGCAGTTCTGATTCCCGGTTACAAAAAAGCCCCTGTCACCGGAAAGTGACAGGGGCTTTTTATTGGGCGATGAAAAAATCAGGCCCGGTCGCGTTCCAGCAACGGTTTCAAGTAGTAACCGGTATGCGATTGAGGCATTTCGCAAACCTGCTCCGGCGTGCCCACTGCGATGATCTGGCCACCCTTCGAACCACCTTCTGGCCCCAGGTCTACCAGCCAGTCGGCAGTCTTGATCACATCAAGGTTGTGCTCGATCACCACCACGGTATTGCCGTGGTCCCGCAAGCGGTGCAGCACGTCCAGCAATTGCTGGATATCCGCGAAGTGCAGGCCAGTGGTCGGCTCATCGAGGATGTACAAGGTTTTGCCGGTATCGCGCTTGGACAGCTCGCGAGACAGCTTGACCCGCTGCGCCTCGCCACCCGACAGCGTGGTCGCTGATTGCCCCAGCTTGATGTACGACAGGCCCACATCCATCAGCGTCTGCAGCTTGCGCGCCAACGCCGGCACCGCGTCGAAGAACTCGCGAGCTTCCTCGATCGTCATCTCCAGGGTTTCATGGATGCTCTTGCCCTTGTACTTGATCTCCAGGGTCTCGCGGTTGTAGCGCTTGCTCTTGCACACATCGCACGGCACGTAGATGTCCGGCAGGAAGTGCATCTCCACCTTGATCAGGCCATCGCCCTGGCACGCTTCGCAGCGCCCACCCTTGACGTTGAACGAGAACCGGCCCGGCCCATAACCCCGTGAGCGCGACTCTGGCACGCCAGCGAACAACTCACGGATAGGGGTAAACAGCCCGGTGTAGGTGGCTGGGTTGGAGCGAGGCGTACGCCCAATCGGGCTCTGGTCGATGTCGACCACCTTGTCCAGATGCTCCAGGCCCTTGATGCTGTCATGTGCTGCCGCTTCCAGCGTGGTCGCGCCGTTCAGGGCGGTGGCACTCAGTGGGAACAGGGTGTTGTTGATCAGCGTCGACTTGCCCGAACCGGAAACACCGGTCACGCAGGTCAGCAGGCCCAGCGGAATCTCCAGGTCGACATTGCGCAGGTTGTTCCCGCGCGCGCCCTTGAGATGCAGCGCCATCTTCTTGTTACGCGGCGTTCGCTTGGCGGGTACTTCAATCTTCACACGGCCGGACAAGTATTTGCCGGTCAGTGAATCAGGATGTGCCATCACCTCGGCAGGCGTGCCTTCAGCAACGATATGGCCACCATGCACGCCCGCGCCGGGGCCGATATCGACCACGTAGTCCGCCAGGCGGATAGCATCTTCATCATGCTCGACCACGATCACGGTATTGCCGATATCGCGCAGGTGTTTCAGCGTGCCCAGCAGGCGGTCATTATCCCGTTGGTGCAAGCCAATCGACGGCTCGTCGAGGATATACAGCACGCCCACAAGGCCGGCGCCGATCTGGCTGGCCAGGCGAATGCGCTGTGCCTCACCGCCAGACAGGGTATCGGCGCTGCGGTCCAGCGAGAGATAGTCCAGGCCCACGTTGACCAGGAACTGCAATCGCTCGCGAATCTCCTTGAGGATCTTGTCGGCAATTTCTCCACGACGACCGGTCAGCTTCAGCACGCCAAAGTATTCACAGGCATCGCCGATCGGCAGGTTGGTCACTGCCGGCAGGGTCTTCTCGCCCACCCATACATGCCGGGCTTCACGGCGCAGGCGCGTGCCACGGCAATCCGGGCATGGCTGTGTGCTGAGGAACTTCGCCAGCTCCTCGCGCACGCTCGCCGATTCGGTTTCACGGTAACGGCGTTCCAGGTTCGGCACGATGCCTTCGAACGGGTGCGAGCGCTTGACGATATCGCCGCGATCGTTCAGGTATTTGAAGTCGACATTCTGCGAACCGCTGCCATTTAGAATGACCTTCTGCTGGTCTGCCGGGAGTTGGTTGAACGGTACCTCCAGGCTGAACTTGTAGTGGGAGGCCAACGACCCAAGCATCTGGAAGTAGTAGACGTTACGCCTGTCCCATCCGCGTATCGCCCCCTCGGCCAAGGTCAGTTCGCCATTGACCAGGCGCTTGATATCGAAAAACTGCTTCACACCCAGGCCGTCGCAAGTCGGGCAGGCGCCGGCCGGGTTGTTGAAGGAAAACAGTTTGGGTTCCAGCTCGCTGATGGCATGGCCACATATCGGGCAAGCGAAGCGTGCGGAGAAGATGATCTCTTCGCCCGGCTCGTCATCCATCGGCGCTACCAGGGCAATGCCATCGGCCAGCTTCAGCGCGGTTTCGAACGATTCCGCCAAACGCTGCTGCAAGTCGGCGCGCACCTTGAATCGGTCGACCACCACATCAATGGAGTGCTTTTTCTGCTTGTCCAGCTTCGGCGCTTCGTCCAGCTCATAGAGCTTGCCGTTGATGCGCGCACGCACGAAGCCCTGGGCACGCAGCTCTTCGAAGACCGAGAGGTGTTCGCCTTTGCGCTCGCGAATGACGGGCGCCAGCAGCATCAGCTTGGCGCCTTCGGGCTGGGCCAGCACCAGGTCAACCATCTGGCTGACGGTCTGGGCTTCCAGGGGGATATCGTGGTCCGGGCAGCGGGGGATACCCACGCGTGCGTAGAGCAGGCGCAGGTAGTCGTAGATCTCGGTAATGGTACCCACAGTGGAGCGTGGGTTGTGGGACGTGGATTTCTGCTCGATGGAAATAGCCGGCGACAGGCCTTCAATGGTGTCGACATCGGGCTTTTCCATCATCGACAGGAACTGCCGCGCGTAGGCCGACAGCGATTCCACATAGCGACGCTGACCTTCGGCATACAGCGTGTCGAACGCCAGGGACGATTTGCCGGAGCCGGACAAGCCGGTGATGACGATCAGTTTGTCCCGGGGCAGGGTCAGGTCGATGTTCTTCAGGTTGTGGGTTCTAGCCCCACGAATCAGGATCTTGTCCAAGATGGCCTCGCACGGCGGGCGTAAATGATGCCGGAGTATACGGCTAAAGACTGGATGAATATACACTGTCAAAACGCCGCTTGCAGCCTTACATGAAAGCTGCGCGGCAAAGCGCCGCATATACCCTCTCAATCGATGGGACTGGTAGAATCGCCGCCGGTTCACACGAGGTTTTTCCATGCACGATCCCCACAGCGAACGCATGAGTAGCGACGAGACCCGAGCGGCAAGCGGTCTGGCCCTGGTGTTCGCCTTCCGTATGCTGGGCATGTTTATGGTGCTGCCGGTGCTGGCCACCTATGGGATGGATCTCGCAGGCGCGACCCCCGCCTTGATCGGCCTGGCGATTGGTGCCTATGGCCTGACCCAGGCGATTTTCCAGATCCCGTTCGGGATTATTTCCGACCGCATTGGCCGCCGTCCGGTGATCTATCTCGGGCTGATCGTATTCGCCCTTGGCAGTGTGCTAGCGGCCCAGTCCGATTCCATCTGGGGCGTGATTGCCGGTCGCATCCTGCAGGGCGCCGGTGCGATTTCCGCCGCCGTGATGGCGCTGCTCTCGGACCTGACCCGCGAACAACACCGCACCAAGGCCATGGCGATGATCGGCATGACCATCGGCCTGTCGTTTGCCGTGGCCATGGTGGTCGGCCCCTTGCTCACGCGTGCGTTCGGCTTGCATGGGCTGTTCCTGGCCACGGGCGGCATGGCGTTGTTTGGCATCCTGATCGTGGCCTTTATGGTGCCGCGCTCCACCGGCACGTTGCAGCATCGTGAGTCCGGCGTCGCGCGCCAGGCGCTGTTGCCGACGCTCAAGCACCCAGACCTGCTGCGCCTGGATTTAGGTATCTTCGTATTACACGCCATGCTGATGTGCAGCTTCGTCGCCTTGCCCCTGGCCCTGGTGGAAAAAGCCGGCCTGCCCAAGGAGCAGCACTGGTGGGTCTACCTCACTGCGCTGTTGATTTCGTTCTTCGCCATGATCCCGTTCATCATCTATGGCGAGAAGAAACGCAAAATGAAACGAGTTTTACTCGGCGCCGTCGCGACATTGATGCTCACTGAACTATTCTTCTGGCAGTTCGGCGACAGCCTGCGCGCACTGGTGATCGGTACGGTGGTGTTTTTCACTGCCTTCAATCTGCTCGAAGCGTCGTTGCCGTCGCTGATCAGTAAAGTTTCACCGGCAGGCGGCAAGGGCACGGCCATGGGGGTGTATTCCACCAGCCAGTTCCTGGGCTCCGCGTTAGGCGGCATCATGGGCGGCTGGATGTTCCAGCATGGCGGTTTGTCGGTTGTGTTTCTCGGATGCGCCGCGCTGGCTGCACTTTGGCTGGTCTTTGCTGTTACCATGCGCGAACCTCCGTATGTGACGAGCCTACGCTTGCCGTTATCGCCTGAAGCGAGCCGCGAAGCTGGCTTGGCCGAGCGCCTGAAGGCCGTCGTTGGAGTAACGGACGCAGTAGTGGTCGCAGAAGAAGCTGCGATTTACATCAAATTGGACACCGAATTATTGGATCGCGCGACGCTCGAGCAACTGGTCAACCCAGTGCCGACAGCGCGCCCAGCCTAGGAGAACGTTATGGCCCGTGGGGTTAACAAAGTCATATTGGTCGGTACTTGCGGCCAGGATCCCGAAGTTCGCTACTTGCCTAACGGTAACGCCGTGACCAACCTGAGCCTGGCGACCAGCGAACAGTGGACCGACAAGCAGACCGGCCAGAAGGTCGAGAAGACCGAATGGCACCGCGTGTCGATGTTCGGCAAGGTCGCAGAGATCGCCGGTGAATACCTGCGCAAAGGTTCGCAGGTGTACATCGAAGGCAAACTGCAAACCCGCGAGTGGGAAAAAGACGGCATCAAGCGTTATACCACCGAAATCGTGGTCGACATGCAAGGCACCATGCAACTGCTGGGCGGCCGTCCACAGGGCGACCAACAGGGCCAGGGCGGCATGTCCAACTCGGCGCCGCGCCCACAGCAGTCGCGTCCGCAGCCAAGCCAGCAGCCACAGCGTGAGTCGCGCCCAGCGCCACAACAGGCTGCTCCGCAACCAGCTCAGGATTTCGACAGCTTTGATGACGATATCCCGTTCTAAGGTCCAAGACCGACCCTGAACAAACAAAACCCCCGATAGCGAAAGCATCGGGGGTTTTTTATAGACGACGCCCATGCGTCGCGCACGGGATGCCTTTGTACAGGCAGCACACCCACCCCAGCATTTGTTCTCATGGCTCACACGATTTAGTCTGTCGCCACCTCTAAGAAAGAAGGAAGGCTGTGATGACCTGGTCCGCCAAGCAGTACACGATGTTCGAACAGCAGCGCACTCGCCCCGTCCGTGACCTGGTTGCGGCAATTCCTAACACCGACGTGGGCACCGCAGTCGACCTGGGGTGCGGGCCGGGGAACTCCACCGAAGTACTGGCCGAGCGTTTCCCCCAAGCAGAGGTCACGGGTATGGACAGCTCCGATGACATGTTGGTGGACGCCCGCAAACGCCTACCCAGGTTGAACTTCGAGCTGGCAGACATCGGCGCCTGGCATCCTGCGCAACGCTTGGATGTGATCCTGGCCAATGCCTCGCTGCAATGGCTGCCCGACCACGCCACGCTCTACCCGCACTTGGTCCACCAACTGAACCCAGGCGGTACGCTGGCGGTGCAAACCCCGGACAACCTTGACGAGCCCGCCCATCGTCTTGCGCGAGAAGTCGCGGCCGATGGCCCATGGTCGGCAAAGATCGGGGCGGTCAAACACAATGAACGGCACACCGCCAGTTACTACTACGAACTGCTGAGCAAGCATTGCACTACCGTGGATGTGTGGCGCACCACCTATCAACACCCGTTGGCGGACCACGCGGCGGTGGTGGAGTGGTTCAAGGCTTCGGCATTGCGGCCTTTTCTTGCGCCGTTGACGGACGATGAAAAAGCCGCCTTCCTGCAGCAATACCAGGCGCGAATTACCCAGGCTTATCCAGCCCTGGCCGATGGCACGGTGTTGTTGCCCTTTCCGCGGCTGTTCATCATCGCCACACGCTAAAGCGATCAGCCCGGGCGGTGGTCACGCAGCCGCTGCTTGGGCTTTCAGATATTCCTCTGCAGACACTACTTCCGCATAGCCAAATGCCAGGGAGGCCATGTACGCCCCGTGCACCTGCGCCGCCGCAATCACCTGGCCGTTGAATTCCTGGTCGCGGGTCGCGCAGGCATCATGGATCACCGTAACCTTGTAGCCTAGGTCCGCTGCCGCCCGCACCACGGCGTCAACGCACATATGGCTCATGCTGCCCACCACCACCACGTCGGTGATGCTGCGCTGTTCCAGCAATTGGCGCAGGTTGGTTTGGCGAAACGCATTCACAAAGTGTTTGAGCACCACCGGTTCATCGCCCTCGTTGAGCACCTTGGCGTGCAAGTGCGCGCCTTCGGAGCCCGGTGTGAAGAACGGTGCGTCGTCGCCAGCGAACTCATGGCGTACATGAATCACTGCATCGCCTGCCTGCCGAAACGCCTTTAGCACCTGCGCCGCCTTGTCCGCTGCGGCTTCCACGCCGTCGAGCGGCCACTTGCCCAGGGGGAAGTAGTCGTTCTGGATATCGATTAGGATGAGCGCCTGCTTGGCCATGTGTGTTGCCTCGTGATGGGTTGATGGGCCTAGTATCTTAGCTGTCGATCACACCGAGAATTGGCTGCACCGACAATAACAGGGGGAAAACTGACAATGGCCGCGCAACGCAGCACTGTCGAGCTGGGTGTGTTGATCTACCAGGGCGCGCAACTCGCCGCAGTCCACGGGCTGACCGACCTGTTCGGGGTCGCTAACCGCATCGCCGCCGAGCATGAATCTGCGCAACTACCGCTGCTGCGGGTCAGCCACTGGCAGGTAGATGCCCATGGCACGCCCGTCCGCGCGTTCGATAGTCACCCCGGCCCCGACCAACCGATGATGGCCGTGCTGGTGCCACCCTCGATTGCCGAGTTCACCGAAGACCAGGCGCCGCCTGCGCTGCTGCAATGGCTGCGCCAGCAACATGCAGCCGGCACCGTGCTGGGCGGCGTGTGCATAGGCTCTATCATGCTGGCGCGCAGCGGCCTGTTGGATGGCCGCAGCGCCACCACTCACTGGTCTTCCGCGAAGTCCTTTGCGGCCTGTTACCCGGCGGTGCGCCTGGAAGCGGATAAACCCATTGTCGATGACGGCGACCTGATCACTTCCGCGGGGCTGATGGCCTGGTCGGAACTGGGCCTGCGCCTGGTCGACCGATTGATGGGCCCGAGCATTGCAGCCGACACGGCGCGTTTTCTGGTGATCGAACACAGCGCCAGCGCCAGCCAGTGCGGTAGCAATTTTGCGCCGATTCTCAGGCATGGTGATGGTGCGGTCCTCAAGGTCCAGCATTGGCTGCAAGCCAGTGGCGCGGTGGATGTGTCCGTGGCGGCGATGGCGCAGGAGGCGAACCTGGAAGAGCGCACGTTCTTGCGGCGCTTTCGCAACGCCACCGGCTTGAAACCCACCGAGTACTGCCAGCACCTGCGGGTCGGCAAGGCGCGGCAGATGCTGGAGTTCACCAACGGCACGATCGATCACATTGCCTGGACCGTGGGCTATCAGGACCCCAGCGCCTTTCGCGCCATGTTCAAAAAAATCACCGGCCTGTCTCCCAGCGATTACCGCAACCGCTTTGGGGTTTGAATCGTGCAGAACGCCGTAGGATTGACCTGCGGTCGTGCAGAATAAAACAGGCTAACGGCCATCACTTTTTGCGCAACTGATTGATTTAACAACCATCCGCTCAAGCCCAGCGTTGGCCTGATCCATGCACCCCTCTTGATACACAACGGCTGATAGAAAGGGGAACGCATGACCCCCATAAGTCCCAAGAAGTGGGTGGTTGCCCACTCGATGAGAGAAGGTGCGCCCCTGCATGAAATCGAAACCAACCGAGCCCTCGCACGCTGGCTGGCGCAGATCCTGGGGCTCAAGTTCGGTGGCAGTTACGACCCAGCCCTGCATGCGAGTCGGGAACTGTACCTGCTGCCCACGCAAACCCTGGTCGGGCCCGCCCAAGCGCGCCAGCTCAATATCAAGGGGCCACAAGATCTGTGGGGCGGCTATGTCGATCACGCTTTCATCTGCACCAAAGCCATCAGTCACGGCCTGCTGAGTCCCGAGGCCAAGGCGCCCGAAGGCTGGTCGCCGTCATTCTGCGAGCGTGTGCGTGACGTGGTGTTGGACGGTGTGAGCGTGTTCGCCCTTGAGGATGCACGGCCTGCCGCGACCCGCTTGCTCTACAGCGGCCCGATTCGTCTGAAACCCGTAAACGCCTGTGCAGGAAGGGGCCAGGAAGTTATCCACAGCCTGGATGAGTTCGACGCGATACTGGCGCGCCCGGAAGCGGCCAGAATGTTCGATGAAGGCGTCGTGCTGGAACAAGACCTGCACGATGTGGTCACCCACAGTGTGGGCCAGAGTGTTATCGGCGATCACCTTTTGAGTTACTGCGGCGAGCAGCACCTGACGCAAGACGGGCAAGGGGAAAAGGTCTACGGCGGTTCCGATCTGCTGGTCGTTCCCGGTGATTACGCAGCGCTGCTCAAACTGGATCTGCCTGATGACGTGCGTGAGGCCATCGAACAGGCGCTGGTTTTCGACCGTGCTGCGAATGAGGCCTACCCGGGCTTCTTCGCCTCGCGCCGCAACTACGACATCGCCCAAGGCCTGGACAGCGCAGGCCAGCGCCGCAGTGGTGTGCTCGAACAATCCTGGCGCATGGGCGGGGCCAGCAGCGCGGAAGTCGCGGCGTTGCAGAGTTTTATCAACCATCCGGGCCTGAAGGCCATCCGTGTGTCCTCGGTAGAAACCTATGTAGACCAAGCGCTGCCGGCGGATGCCATCGAGGTATACCGAGGCCCGGCCGAAAACAGCGACTTTCTACTCAAGTATGTGACGGTCAAGACTTATGACGGCTAGAAGCGAGAGCATCACCATCGATATAGACGACGAACAGATGAGCGGGACATTCCTCAGTCCCAAGTCCAAAGTACCCGGTGTGTTGTTCGTGCACGGTTGGGGCGGCAGCCAGGAGCGCGACCTGGATCGGGCCAAAGGTATCGCGGGCCTTGGGTGTGTGTGCCTGACCTTCGACCTGCGTGGCCATGCTGGCACCGGCATCCCCTTGTCGCGCGTCACCCGCGAAGACAACCTGCGCGACCTGCTGGCCGCCTACGACCGCCTGCTGTCCCACCCGGCTATCGACACCTCGGCAGTGGCGGTGGTGGGCACCAGTTATGGCGGCTACCTGGCGGCGATACTCACCTCGTTGCGCCCGGTACGTTGGCTGGCGCTGCGTGTGCCGGCACTGTACCGCGACCAGGAATGGCTCAAGCCCAAGCGCGACTTGGATAAAGCCGACCTGATGGATTACCGCGGCACCCTCGTGCACGCCGAAACCAATCGTGCCCTGCATGCCTGTGCGCAATTTACCGGCGATGTGCTGATTGTCGAGTCGGAAACCGACGACCATGTGCCCCATGCCACCATCATGAGTTACCGCGCGGCGTGCCAGCAGACCCATTCACTGACCCATCGCATCATCGACGGCGCCGACCATGCCTTGAGCGACCCGGTGTCGCAGCAGGCGTACACCTCGATCCTGGTGGACTGGATTACCGAGATGGTGGTGGGGGAGCGGTTGAGCATTATCCAGTCCCGTTGATTCATCTGTGCCTGGGCTGACGCCTTCGCGAGCAAGCCCGCTCCCACATTTTGAATGCGGTCCACCTGTGGGAGCGGGCTTGCTCGCGAAGGCGATGTCACCATCACCTCAGTTCTATCTGGCTGTTTTCTTGACCCGCAACGCCTTGGCCTTGGCCTCCACCCCCAAATACATCACCAGTGCAATCAACAACGGGCAAATAAAATAAATCGCCCGGTACGCGATCAGCCCGGCCAGCAAACTCCCCCGCGACGCCTCATGCTGCAACAGCGCAATGAACACCGCCTCCAAAACCCCCAACCCGGCGGGAATATGGGTGACCACCCCGGCAATCGCACTGATCAGCAACACCCCCAGCACCAATGGGTAATCCAGTTTGGCCGGCAGCAAGGTAAATATCACCGCGGCCATCAGTGACCAGTTCAACGCACCCAGGGCCAGTTGCAAACAGGCCATGCGCAGCGACGGCAAGTTGATTTCGATACCGCGAATCGACCACGCGCGCTTTTTCGAAAACCGGCACGCCGCCAGGTAACCCAGGCTCGCGCTCACCAATAACACCCCGACACCTTGCAAGGCGCCGCTGCTCAGTTTCCAGCCCGGCGGCAGGGTGACCAACCCGCTGCTGAACACCACCCCGGCCAACGTCATATAGCCGAACCAATTGGTGGCCAGGCTCAGTCCGAGGATCTTGGCGATATTGCTGGTGCTCACGCCCAGGCGCGAATACAGCCGATACCGCATGGCGATGCCGCCGACCCAGGCGCTGAGGTTGAGGTTGAACGCGTAGCTGATGATGCCCACCGGCAATATCTGCTTCCAACGCAACGGCTGGCGAATGTAGGTGCGGCCGATCAAATCGAAACAGGCGTAGACAATGAAACTGCACAGTGTCAGTGCGCCGGCGATGAACAGCGTGCGTAGCTTGAACTCGCTCAGGGTCTGGAACACTTCGCTCCAGTCGATGCGCCGGGCGAGCAGGGTGAACAACACGATCAGCAGCACGAAGAACGCAATCGTCAGCGGTTTCTTCCAGCGCTTGAACCCAGAGGCTTGCGGTTGTGAAGGGGCTTCAGGCGTCATGGGGCGTGATCTCAAAAGGCTTCAAACGCGGCTTGTGGGCCGGTAACCAACTGGCCAGAACCGGGAAATGGCGCATCACATGAAACACCAGGAAACCCACGGTCAAGCGCCAGAGCCACAGGCGTGGCTTGCGCTTTTCCGGCATGGTCTGGCAATGATTGTGGGCGAGGGCTTCCAGGCGTTCGTATAGCTGCTGATTGAACGCCCGGTCGCGAATCAGCACATTGGCCTCCAGGTTCAATGCCAGGCTCAGTGGGTCCAGATTGCTCGAACCGACGGTGCTCCATTCGTCATCCACCAGCGCCACCTTGCCGTGCAGCGGGCGTTGGCAGTATTCGTGAATCACCACGCCATCTTTGAGCAAGTAGTCATAGAGCATGCGCGCGGCCAGTTTCGCCAACAGCACGTCGGGCTGGCCCTGCATGATCAACTGCACCTGCACGCCACGACGCGCCGCGTTACGGATCTCACGAAGCAGGCGATAGCCGGGGAAGAAGTAGGCGTTGGCGATCACCACCCGCTGCCGGGCCTGGCTCAAGGCGTGGATATACGCCTCCTCGATATCGTTACGATGCTGGATGTTGTCGCGATAAATCAGGCGTACCAGACCGTCGCCTGGCTCGTTTGTCCAGGGCGAAGGCCGCTGCTGGCGCCGTCGCCAACCGCGACGGCTGCGCACCTGGCGGCCACTTTGGGCGAGGGCGAAATGGTGCAGGTCGGCCACGGCCGGGCCGATCACCTGCACGGTGTAATCCTGCTTGGCTTCGGGGCCGAAATCCGCCAGATGGTCGGCGGAAAAATTGATCCCGCCGATAAACGCCACGCGGGCGTCCACCACTACGATCTTGCGATGCAGGCGGCGAAACCAGTTAGTGCGTATGCCCAGGGTCTTGGGCGCCGGGTCGAACATCTGCACCATCACCCCGGCCTCGGCCAACTCCCGAAGAAAGGCCGGGCTCAGTTCGCCGCAGCCAAAACCGTCGAGGCTCACCACCACCTTCACCCCGCGCTTGGCTGCGTCGATGAGGATGCTGTGCAGCTCGTAGCCGACCTTGTCTTCAAAGAGGATAAAGGTCTCCAGCAGGATCTCGCGCTCTGCCGCCCGCAAAGCCTCGAACACGGCAGGAAAGTACGCCTCGCCGTTCTCCAGCAACTCCACGCGGTTGCCGCTCTGCCAGCCGTAATCCAGATCCCGCGCCTTGCTGTCATCCGGCGGCTGATCCGTGGCGATATGGTCTACCGCAACGTTCATAACCCCACCTCCACCGACAGCGGCACATGGTCAGACAGGTGGGACCAGGGGCGAGTGGTGAGCACGCGAGGGCTGTGGATGGTCAGGTTGCGCACATAAATGCGGTCTAGGGGCAGCAACGGCAGGCGTGCCGGGAACGTACGCGCCGGTTTGCCGTGGGTGTGCATGAACACTTCCTGCAGGCCGCTTTGGCTCAGGTCGGCTTTTTGCCGCCAGTCATTGAAGTCGCCGGCGACCACCAACGGCGCATCGGCCGGAATCTCGCCAATACGTTGCTCCAGCAACCGCAATTGTTGTTGGCGATGCACCTCGCGCAAGCCCAGGTGGATGCAGATCGCGTGCACTTGCTGGCCGCTGCCCGGCAGGCGCAGCACGCAATGCAGCAGGCCCCGGTTTTCATGGCCGCTTTGCGAGATGTCGAGGTTGTCGTAACGGATAATCTGGAATTTCGACAGTAGCGCATTGCCATGGTCCCCATGGGGGTAAACCGCATTGCGCCCATAGGCAAATTGCGGCCAGATGCTGTCGGCGAGGAATTCATATTGCGGCATTTTCGGCCAGTCGCTGTAGCGCTGTGGATGGTGTTCGTGAGTGCCATGGATCTCCTGCAAGAACACCATGTCCGCGCCCACACTGCGCACGGCCTCACGCAGCTCGGGCAAGATGAAGCGTCGATTCAGCGCGGTGAAACCCTTGTGGATATTGACCGTCAGCACCGTGAAACGGGTGGTGGCGGTGTTCGGCGGGGTGGGGATCAGCTCGGGATGCGTCATGGCAATACTCCCGGTTCCGGCAGCCGGCCAGGTTCGGTGAACAGGTGTTGGTCAAGCCCGAAACGCTGCAGTAATTGGCGTGCATCGAAGGGGGCGCGAACTTTGATGTCGTTGTCGAAAAAGCAGAACACATCACGCTGTTTACGCTTGCGGGGTGTGCGTTGCGGGTCGACGAGGTGTGCATCGGCAGGCTGCTTGCCGTGGGCCCAGCGCTCGATGCGGTCACCCCAGCGCTGGAGTGCTTCGGCGCTATAGCCGCTGGCGTATAACTGCTTGTCGCCGTGCAAGCGCAGGTACATGAAGTTGGCGGTCACGTCTTCCATGTACGGCCACTTGCCGGCGGTGTCCGCGACCACCAGGGCCACGCCATAGTTATCCAGCATCTGGATAAACTCGGGCACTGCAAAACTCTTGTGGCGAATCTCCACGGCATGGCGCAAGGGCTTCTTGGCATAGGCCTTCATGCTCGCCTTGCCGTTAAGGCGCGGTTCATGCTGGCGGGCGAGGGCGGCGGCCTGCTGGGTGTTGGTGGGTAATTGGGCCAGGAAGGTTTCGAACAGCGTGGCGTCGAATTTGAAACTGGGTGGAAACTGCCAGAGGATGGGGCCGAGTTTTTCTTTCAGTTCCAGCACTCCGGAAGCGAAGAAATTCGCCATCGGTTTGTGCACGTCCCGCAGACGCAGGATATGCGTGATGAAGCGTGGCGCCTTGACGCTGAACGTGAAGCCTTCAGGCGTATCGGCATACCACTGGGCATAGCGCTTGGGGGTTTGCAGTGCGTAGAACGAACCGTTGATTTCGATGCTGTTGACGGCGCGTGACGCAAACTGCAACTCGCGTTTCTGGGTCAGCCCTTCGGGGTAGAAGTCCCCGCGCCAGGGCGTGTAGCGCCAGCCGGAAATGCCGATGTGAATCGCCGCCATGTGTGCTCCCGTTGATGGTGGGTGGGTTGACCTCCGTTATGGGATGACTGCGCTATTTGGTTGAAAGTTTCCACATTCCTACAGGCGGTACAGGGGGTGAAATGTGGGAGGGGCATTGCAAATGCAGGGAACGATAAAGGCCCAAGCTCGTCAGTTCCTTACAGACCCTGCTGAAGGAGCTTGCTGTTTTGCTGAATCCAAAGACTGCATTACTGCTCGTCGCGCTGCTGCTCTGCGGCAATGGCGCCCTGCAAGCCGCGGCAACGGCGCCCGCTGCCGAAACGCCGGCCAAGCCGGAACTGCTGGTAGAAGGCGGGCTGCTGGGGGCCATCAGTTCCAGCATTGATGAGGTGCAAGACAAGCTCGACCTCAACCAGAACCTCATTGACGCCTGGCGCCTGCGTGCCGACCGCGCCGCGGATGAAGTGGGGCGCCTGGTGGACCAGACTGCCGCCCGCTCACCATGGAGCGTGGCCGGCGATTTCCTGCTGTTGTCCGGCGTGTGGGCCGGTGCCTTTGCCCTGTTGACGATGCTTGGGCGCCTGGTTGTGCAACGATCGAGCCGCCGCCCGTTCCTTGCGCGGCGTCAACGGCTGCAAGGCTTGCTGAGCTATGTGGTGCCCTACACGATTCCAGCGCTGATCTGCCTGCCGCTGACCCTTTATGTCAGTCACTTTTTACCTGCGTCTGTCGGCCGAGCCCTGGCACTGTGTTTCGCCTACGCCACCAGCAGTGGCATCTTTTCCACCTCGCTGTTGCTGTGCGTCATTGTCATGTTCAACGTCGGCCACAAGCGACCTGCCGTGCGGATCATTCGTGACTATTGCCCCAAGCCTCTATTCCTGATCGGCTTTCTCGCGGCCCTCAGCGATGCACTGACCAGCCCGCAAATCGCTCGGCAACTGGGCGGCAATATCACTAGCAGCATCGCTGTGTTTACCGGCCTGTTTGCAGCGGTCATCTTTGGCGTGCTGGTGGTACGTCTGCGTCGGCCGGTGGCCCATTTGATCCGCAACCGGCCATTGGCCCAGCGCCTCAAACATCCGGCATTACAACAGTCGCTGCGGGTGTTTTCCGGGCTCTGGTACTGGCCGATTCTGTTGATGGTGCTGGTGTCGGCGGTCAACCTGATTGGCGCCGGTGACGACAACCAAGAGGCCCTGCGCTGCGCGTTGCTCACCACCTTGTTACTGATCGGCACGGTGTTTCTCAGCACCGTGCTGCAACACCTGTTCAAGTCCCGCAGCCAGGTATCGATCCAGCGCAGCAGTGCCTACAAGGAACGCTTCCTGAGTTTGCTGCACGCGATTTTGCGTATCGTCATGGCAATCGCGTTTATCGAGATACTCGGGCGTATCTGGGGCGTTTCGCTGTTCGAATTCGCCCAGCGCAACTCGGTGGGCCGGGCCATCAGTGATTCCCTCAGCAGTATCGGCCTGATCCTGTTGGTGACCTGGCTGTTCTGGGTGGTGCTCGACACCGCGATCCAGGAAGCCCTCAAACCACCGGTGAATAAACGCTCCAGTCGCCAGCCCAGTACCCGGGTCAAAACCATCCTGCCGCTGCTGCGCAATGCAGTGAAGATCATACTGGTGGTGATCTGCGCGATCACCACCATGGCCAACCTGGGCATCAATGTCGCGCCGTTGCTGGCGGGCGCCGGGGTGGTGGGACTGGCCATCGGTTTCGGTTCCCAGCAATTGGTGCAGGACGTGATTACCGGCCTGTTCATCATTATCGAAGACACCCTGTCCATCGGCGATTGGGTGGTGCTCGACTCCGGCCACGCCGGCACCGTCGAGGGCCTGACCATCCGCACCCTGCGCCTGCGTGACGGCAAGGGGTTTGTGCATTCGGTGCCGTTCGGGCAGATCAAGGCGGTCACCAACCAGTCCCGTCAATTCGCCTATGCGTTCTTCTCGGTGCAGTTCACCTATGACACCGACGTGGACAAGGCCGTGGAGCTGATCCGCGAAGCCGGCCAGTCGATCCGCGACGATGTGTTCCTCAAGTACAACCTGCAAGGGCCATTGGAAGTGTTCGGGGTGGACAAGATGGACCTCAATGGCGTGGTGCTCACGGCGCAGTTCCGCACGGTGTCGGGTGGCCAATACGCAGTCAGCCGTGCGTTTAATCAGCGCTTGAAAAAGCTTGTGGATAACTGCGCCGAGGTGCATTTCGCCCAGACTTATCCACAGCAGCTATTGCTCGCACCACGAGCGGCGCAGAAACAGGAGGCCGCCGAACCCGACGTCAAGACACTTAATCCGTGACGGTTGCGCTACAAGCCCGCAAAATGCAACGATTCTGGCAATGACCTACGACAGGGCACACCTGCCTGTCGATAATAACCATCGTTCCAAACAGACCGGGCCTGCTCAATCTATGCGAATGCGCCTTATGTTACTGGGCGGCGGGAATGCCCTCGGGCAGGCGCTGATTCGCCTCGGTGCGGAGGAAGACATCGGTTTCCTCGCCCCCAAACCGCCCCAAGACGGCTGGGATGCCGCAAGCCTCACCCAATTGCTCGACGACACCCGTCCCGATGCCTTGATCAACCTCGCCTACTATTTCGACTGGTTCCAGGCGGAAGCCGTGAGCGAAACCCGCTTGGCCGCCCAGGAGTTCGCCATCGAACGCCTGGCCGAGCTGTGCCAGCACCACAGCATCACCCTGCTGCAACCCTCCAGTTACCGTGTGTTCGATGGCTCCCGCGCCACCGCCTACAGCGAGAAAGACGAGCCGGTGCCCCTGGGCCTGCGCGGCCAGGCGTTGTGGCGTATCGAACAAAGCGTGCGCGCCACGTGCCCGCAGCACGTGCTGTTGCGGTTTGGCTGGCTGCTGGATGACAGCATCCACGGCACGCTCGGGCGCTTCCTGGCCCGGGCCGAGAACGCCGACGAGCTACTGATGGCGGACGACCGCCGGGGCAACCCGACGCCGGTGGACGATGCGGCGCGGGTGATCATCTCAGTGCTCAAGCAGCTCGATTGCGCCGCGCCGCTGTGGGGCACTTACCATTACGCCGGCCACGAGGCGACTACCCCGTTGGCGCTGGGGCAGGCGATTCTGACTGAAGCGCGCAACTTCCATCCGTTGGCCATCGAGTCCCCGACCGCCCAGGCTCACGCGGCACGGCCGGACGCGGCGGATGAGCCGCAGCATGCGGTGCTGGCCTGCAAGAAAATTCTCCACACTTTTGGCATCAAGCCACGGGCATGGCGGGCAGGCTTGCCGGCGCTACTGGATCGCTTCTACCGCCATAGCTGACACCCCCAAAACCAAAAGTGGGAGCGGGCTTGCTCGCGAAAGCGGTGGGTCAGTCGATGAATCTGTTGACTGACACTCCGTCTTCGCGAGCAAGCCCGCTCCCACAGGGGTATGAGGTGTTTATTGTCTCTCAGTTAGAACTTGTACCCGATACCCACCATGTAAACCATCGGGTCTACATCCACATTGACCTTGGCCCGAGTGCCCTGGCCCAGCGCGTTGTTATCCACAGTCGCCTTGGTGCTGATGTCGATGTAGCGCGCCTGGGCGTTGATCATCCACTTGTCGTTGATCATGTAGTCGGCGCCGATCTGTGCAGCCCAGCCCCAGGAGTTCTCGGCCTTGAAGTTGCTGAAGCCGGCCTGCTCGGCACGGCTGCCCACGTGCTCGTCGTAGATCCAGGTGTAGTTGATACCGGCGCCCACATACGGCTGGAACGCGGATTTGTGATCCAGCGGGTAGTACACGATGCTCAAGGTCGGCGGCAGGTGTTTCAGGGTGCCGAGCTTGCCGTTGGCGGCGCCGAGGGCGGTGTTCTTGATCTTCACGTCATGCTCGAACGGCGTCGCGGCGAGCAATTCGATGCCGACGTGGTCGGTGATCATGTAGGCGAAGTTCAAGCCCAGTTGGGTGTCGCTGCTCATGGTCGCCTTGCCGCCCAGGTTGGTGCCGGCCAATGGGCCCTGGTCAACCTTGACGCTGCCGCTGTCGGCCTTCGGGTTCACGGTGATTGCACCGGCGCGAACCAGAATATCGCCCGCCTGGTGAGCGTGAGCGACAGGGGCGACGAGGGCGAGCGCGAAGAGGGACGCGCCGAGCAGAGACTTGTTCATGGGAGCTCCAAAGGACGTTTAAAAGTTGTACGTCCAATGGTAAAGATCGTTCCGTTCGGTCTTTTGACGCAGCTCAATGAAAGGGTGATCAGTCACTTGCGCCACTGATCTAAACCTGTGGGAGCTGGCTTGCCTGCGAAAGCGCTGGTGCAGTAACAGATGCAGCGACTGATACACCGCTTTCGCGAGCAAGCCCGCTCCCACATTCGGATCTTCGGTGTGTGGGATTATTCCTCGAGCTCGTACATATAAATCTTCTGAGCGTCCATCTGGTAACCAGCGTCCGCCAATTCGCTGGACGATGGCTTGACCTGCATCGCGCCTTCGATCCAGTACGGCTGATACAGCTCATCGAGCTTCACCCCCACCTCGCTTTTCACATGCACGATCTGGTTCGACGGCGGTGGCGGCACATGGATACAGGCGCCGAAATACGGCACCAGCAGAAACTCCGTGGTGCGGCCTTCTTCGCTGACTTCCAGGGGCACGATATACCCCGGCAGGCGAATGTGCTGGCCGTCCAGGCTCTGTACCACCGGCGCGTTGGGCATATCCTGCCTGGCTGCGGGCGCGGCTTCGACGGACAAGGCATCGGCCATGTTCGACAGGTCGTGCAGCGGCTTCATATTGGGCACTTCAGGTGGCGCATCCGGCGGGATCATCTCCTGCCAGGACAGATCCTTGGGCTGTTCCTGCGCCCAGGCAGGCACGGCCATCAACAACAACAGGGCAAACAGGGCACGACGCATCGAAGCCTTCCTCATAAACGGATGGACAGGCCATCGGCCAAAGATTGGCGGTAGGCGCGCCACGCGGGCACGCTGCCCATCAACAGGGCGGCTGCCAGGATACCGGCGAGCAACGTCCATTCATATTCGCTCGGCCATGACATCGGCAAATCCAGACCGTAGTTCGCCTGCAAATAACCCCGCGAGGCGGCGATGCACAGGTACAGCAACCCCAGGCCCGCCATCACGCCAGACAAGGCCAGGGCGAAGGCTTCGAAGATCAGCAGCGTTGCGATGTGCCAAGGCCGCGCGCCCACCGACCGCAGGATCGCCATCTCGCGGCGACGCTCGTTAAGGCTGGTGAGAATCGCTGTGAGCATGCCGATCAAGCCGGTCAGCACCACGAACAGCGAGATCACAAACAAGGCTTTTTCGGCAGTGCCCATCATGCTCCACAACTCTTGCAGCGCGACGCCGGGCAGGATCGCCAGCATTGGCTCGCCACGGAACTCATTGATCTGCCGTTGCAGGGCGAAGGTGGAAATCTTGTTGTTCAGGCCGAGCATGAACGCGGTAATGGCTTGCGGCGTCAGGTCCATATTGCGCGCCTGGTCGGCACTGATGCGGCCTTTGCCCTGGGCCGGCACGCCGTTGTGCCAGTCGATATGGATCGCTTCCATGCCGCCGAGGCTGATGTGCAGCGTGCGGTCCACCGGCGTGCCGGTGCGCTTGAGAATGCCGACCACCGTGAACGGCTTGTCGTCATGCTTGACCAGGCTGACCACTGCCACGCCGTGGGCCAGCACCAGCTTGTCGCCGAGTTTGTAATGCAGGGCCTCGGCCACTTCGGCGCCGAGCACCACTTCGAATGGGTCGGTGGCGAAGGCGCGGCCGCTGGCCAGCTCGAGGTTTTGCTTGCGCCCGTACTGGTAGTGTTCGAAGTAGGATTCGTTGGTGCCCATCACCCGGTAGCCGCGATGGGAGTCGCCGAGGGAGATCGGGATCGCCCATTTCACTTGAGGGTTGGCGGCGAAGTGCTCGTAGCTGTCCCAACGGATGTTGTTGGTGGCGTTGCCGATGCGGAACACTGAATACAGCAGCAAGTTGACCGAGCCGGAACGGGCACCGACGATCAGGTCGGTACCGCTGATGGTGCTGGCGAAACTGTTGCGTGCCTCGACGCGCACACGCTCCACCGCGAGCAGCAAGCAGACGGAAAGCGCGATGGCAAACGCGGTGAGGATCGCGGTAAAGCGGCGGTTAGCCAGGCTGGCCATGGCTAGACGGAACAGATACATCTCAAACCTCTGCGGGCATGGCGGCGCGATTGAGTTCGGCCAGCGACAGGTTGCGGTCGAACAGCGACGCCAGGCTCTGGTCATGGCTGACAAACAACAGACTGGCGCCCGCTTCGCGGCATTCTGCGAACAGCAACTGCAGGAAGGCTTCGCGGGCGTCGTAGTCCAGGGCCGAGGTGGGCTCGTCGGCAATCACCAGTTCTGGCTGGCCGATCAGCGCTCGGGCAGCGGCCACCCGTTGTTGCTGGCCGATGGACAGCGAATCGGCGCGGCGTTCCAGCAGGCTCTGGTCCTTCAACCCCAGGTGCGCTAGCAAGGTCGCGGCGGCCTGGTCGACGCTGCCGTGACGCTGTTTGGCCCGTTGCGCGCGCAACTTGGAAAAGTGGCAAGGCAACTCGACGTTCTCGCGTACCGACAGAAACGGCAGCAAGTTGAACTGCTGGAAGATATAGCCGGTGTGGTCCACCCGGAAGCGGTCACGGGCGCCCGCCGAAAGCTCGGTCAACTCCTGGCCGAGCAGGCGGATGCTGCCTTGGCTGGGCTTCTGCACGCCTCCCAACAGCCCTAGCAAAGTGGTCTTGCCACTGCCGCTCGGGCCCTTGAGGAACAAGGTCTCCCCGGGTTCCAGGCGGAACGCGGGAATGTCCAGCAACTGCGGGTGACCGGGCCAGTTGAAGCCCAGGTTGGACAGTTCGATCAATGGGGGGGTCATGTGAACTCAGAACTTCAGGGTGGCTGCGGTGGCCGTCGCGTCAACACCTTGCTGACCGCTTGGGCCGATCAGTTGTACCTGAATTTTCGTGGTCGCAGGGAAGGTCTTGAACACTTGGCTCAAGTCCAGGTTGCCCAGGGCCGCCGGCGTGGCGCAGGTGAACTGGTAATGGGCGTGGATTTCACTGTGGTCGTGATCATGCTTGTGGGCGGCTGCGCCTTTGCCGTCGGTGGCGTGGTCATCGTCGTCATGCTCGGCTTCTGGTTTGTCACCGAACAACGGGCTGTTGAGTTCCTGGCTGCTGACCACGCAACCTGCGGCCTTGGGCAGGTTGAACAGTACCGATGGATTTTCCAGCTGTTTGCGCACGGCGGCGACCTTGGCTTTGTCGGCGGCGCTGGTGGCGGCATGTTCGAAACCCACCAGGTTCATGGCCGGGCTGTCCAGCTCCAGCTCCAGGGCCTGGCCGTCCAGCACGGCATTCAGGCGCCCGACGCCATGTTCATGGGCGCCGAGGCTGCCGTGCTCGTGGTCATGGTCTTCATGGGCATGAGCGACAGCCAGTGGCAGCAGGGCAAACGGCAAAGCAAGCAGCAAACGGCGCATGAGAGGGCTCCAGAGATGAAAGTTCTGTTATGTGATCTTATAACAATTGATCCGAGAGTTTGACCGCCCGCTTGGTGTTGCGCAAGCTGCATGGGAGCATGCCCGTCAGAAAAAATGCAGGAGTAAGGACGATGTTGCGAATTCGTGGAACCATCGGTGAGTTGCCGGTGGACTTGACCTTGGAGCTAGACGACGGCGATTGGGCGCGATTGGGTGCCCAACTGCAGGCCGCCCCAACGCCCAGCGCGCCCACTGCGGCGCCGGTCAAACAGAACGAAGATCTGTGGCAGAACGCCCAGGATTTGCTGCGCAAGGCAGGGCAACTCAATGGCCTGGAATTGCTCGACCAACTCGAAGGCTTGGCCGGCGATGCCGGGGCAGGCAAGCGACTGTTGGTGCGCCTGCGCCACAGCGCGAACGTGAAGGTGGCCAGCGGCGGCGACACACCGCTCTACACATGGGTTGGCCCTTTGTAGGAGCGAGCTCGCTCGCGAAAAACTCATAGGCACCGCGTTCATTCAGGATGCCCGCGTTATCGTTGACGTTTTTCGCGAGCAAGCTCGCACCTACAAGGTCGGGTTAATACAGCGCGGCAAACAACTTGCGGCGGTACACCGTGACCAGTGGGTGATCATTGCCCAGCAATTCGAACACCTGCAGCAAGGTCTTGTGGGGCAGGCCTTCGCTGTAGCTGCGGTTGCGGATAAACAACTTGAGCAAACCTTCCAGTGCCGCGTCGTATTGCTGGCGCGCCAGTTGCTGGATCGCCAACTGATAGGCCGCTTCGTCATCCTGCGGGTTTTGCGCCAGGCGGCTTTTCAGCTCGGCAGCGTCCGGCAAATCCGCAGCCTGGCGCAGGAAGGTGATTTGCGCCTTGGCCCCGGCCAGGGCGGCCTTGTGGTCGTCGCTCTTGACCGCGTCGAGCACGGCCTGGGCTTCACCCAACTCACCGCGTTCAGCCAGGCAGCGTGCATACAGGATCAGGGCGGCGGCGTTGGTATTGTCCTCGCCCAGCAACTGCACCAGCAGCGCTTCGGCTTCGCTGATACGCCCTTCGCTGAACAGCGCCTGAGCCTGCTCCAACGGGTCCGCCGCAGCCGGCGGTGGCATTTGCACATGGGGTTCCAGCATCGCCCGTACCGCCGACTCCGGCTGTGCACCGGCAAAACCGTCCACCGGTTGGCCATCCTTGAACAGCACCACCGTCGGCAGGCTTTGAATGCCAAAACGCGCCACGATGTCCTGTTCGGCTTCGCAGTCGATCTTGGCCAGCAGCAACTCACCCTGATAACTCTCGGCAATCTTCGCCAGCATCGGCATCAGTGCTTTGCAGGGTGCGCACCACTCGGCCCAGAAATCGACCAATACGGGCTTTTCGAAGGAGTTCTGGATAACGGCCTGTTCGAAGTTGGCGGTGGTGACGTCGAAGATGTACGGCGTGGGCTCACTCATGGGGCGTCTCGAATAAAGCGGGAATGGGGGCAACTATAAGGGCTGGCGAGGTTGGCTGAAAGTATCCTGGATTCAAGACCGCTATCGCAGGCAAACCAGCTCTCACCATTGAAATGCATTCCCCTGTGGGAGCGGGCTTGCCCCAATGCCAGTCAGTTAAGCGGTCATCGCCTACTGTAGGAGCGAGCTTGCTCGCGAAAATCGTCAACAATAACGCGTGCTTGCTGAATGAGCGCGGCGCCTGTGAGTTTTTCGCGAGCAAGCTCGCTCCTACAAAAAGCCCTTAACTGACTGGCATTGGGGCTTGCCCGCGATGGCTTCAAGCGCGCTGCGAATGGTACAGGCTCACCTTACGAAACTCCCAAGGCTCAGCCAGGTCCGGCAGGGTCAAGGCCTCGAGGATCTCCAGCCGCTGGTAATCCGGATGCTGGAAGTCCCGTACCCGCGAATCCGCCACCAGCGCTTCGCGGCCGCGGGTCAGGAATTGATCCAGCAACGGCAAATTGGCGCGGTCGTAAAGTACGTCGGCCACCAGGATCAGGTCGAAGCGGTCGGCTTCGGCAAAAAAGTCTGCCGAATAACTCAGCGACACCTGGTTGAGCTCGGCATTCGCACGGCAAGCGGCCAAGGCCAGTGGGTCCAGGTCGCAGGCCACCACCTCCAGGGCGCCAGCCTTGACGGCGGCGATCCCGGCTACGCCCGAGCCTGCGCCGAAATCCAGCACGCGTTTGCCGGCGACCCACTCGGGATGCGCTGCCAGGTAACGCGCCAATGCCAGGCCGCTGGCCCAGCAAAAACTCCAGTAGGGCGGCTCATGCAGGATGCGCCGGGTTTCTTCCTGGCTGAAGGCGCGGTCCATGTTATCGGCGTCCAGCAGCCACAACGACAACGCGGTGCCCGGCAGCGGGCAGGGCGCCAATTGCGCATCGCCAATCAACACACTCAAGGCGCGTTGCAGGCCCAGCGGTGGCGTCATGGCGCCTTGACGAGTTGCAGCGGGCCGGTGCTCTGGGTGATCGCCTGGGTGACGCGCACGGCAGGCAGATGCAGGATCAACTGGCCGGACTGGCTGGCGCGGCCACGCAATTCAACGCGGGCACCGGCCGGGAAGGCTTCAGGATTGAAGCGCAGGCGGAAGGCCAGGGGCTTGCCGTTGCCACTCAATACGCTGCTGGCGAGCAGTTGCTGCGGGCGCGAACGGTCGTCGATCACCAAGAGCGCCATTTCAACTTCGGCACCGGCCGGCACGTTGGTCAGGCTGCCGCTGATTTCGCGCTGATAGGCGGGCAGGGGGCCGAGGTCTTCAATGCCCGGGACTTTTTTCTCTTGTGCGGGGGTTGGTTGAGGCGCGGCCGGCTTGGGGGCTTCGCTGCTGCAGGCGACCAGAAAACTGAACAGGGTGAGTAGGACGAGTGGTCGTAACTGCATGTACGGCTCCAGAAAGGACAAAATCCGTGGTTTAAACAATATCAAACATATAAGCCTGCCTATATACCGTAAAGGCTATGGCTTGTCTTGCCACAGGGATGCGCTACCATGGCCCTCCCATTTTTTGTTGCCTGCCAACCATGCACTGTCCCTTCTGCGGTGCCAACGACACCAAGGTCATCGACTCGCGTCTGGTCGCCGAGGGCGACCAAGTGCGTCGCCGGCGCGAATGCCTGGCCTGTGGTGAACGTTTCACCACCTTCGAAACCGCCGAACTGGTGTTGCCGCGTCTGATCAAGTCCGACGGCAGCCGCCAGCCTTTCGACGAAGAAAAACTGCGCGCCGGTATGCAGCGCGCCCTGGAAAAACGCCCGGTGAGTGTCGAGCGCCTGGAAGCGGCGCTGGTGCACATCAAGCACAAGCTGCGGGCGACCGGCGAGCGCGAGGTCAAGAGCCTGGTGGTCGGTGAGTTGGTGATGGGCGAGCTGCAAAAGCTCGACGAAGTCGCCTATATCCGTTTTGCCTCGGTGTATCGACGCTTCCAGGACCTCAATGAGTTCCGCGAAGAGATCGACCGCCTGGCCCGTGAGCCCTCCAAACAATGACCTCTGAACAGGCTGTGCTCGACGCCCACTACATGGCCCGCGCCCTCGAATTGGCGCGCAAGGGCCTGTACACCACTCACCCCAACCCACGGGTGGGCTGCGTGATTGTGCGTGACGGGCAGATTGTCGGCGAAGGCTGGCATGAGCGCACCGGCGAGCCCCATGCCGAGCCCAATGCCCTGCGCGCTGCTGGCGACAAGGCCCGTGGCGCGACGGTGTACGTGACCCTGGAACCGTGCAGCCATCATGGCCGTACGCCGCCCTGTGCCGATGCGCTGGTGACAGCCGGCGTCGCGCGGGTGGTGGCCGGCATGCAGGACCCGAACCCGGAAGTGGCCGGGCGGGGCATGCAGCGCCTGGCCCAGGCGGGTATCGAGGTGCGCAGCGGTGTGCTGGAAACCGAGGCGCGAGCGCTTAACCCGGGGTTCCTCAAGCGTATGGAACACGGTCTGCCGTTTGTGCGGGTCAAGCTGGCGATGAGTCTGGACGGCCGCACGGCGATGGCCAGCGGCGAAAGCCAATGGATCACCGGCCCCGCCGCCCGTGCTGCGGTGCAACGCTTGCGCGCCGAAGCCAGTGTGGTGTTGACCGGTGCCGACACGGTACTGGCCGACGGTGCCCGCTTGACCGTACGCGCCGCCGAATTGGGCCTGGATGAAGCAACCACCGCCCTGGTCATGTCGCGCCCGCCGCTGCGCGTGCTGATCGATGGGCGCCTGCGGGTGCCGCTCAATGCGCCGTTCTTCAAGGCCGGCCCGGCCTTGGTCATCACCTGCGTTACCCCGGAGAACCAGTTCCCCCGTGGCCCCGAATGCCTGGTGGTGCCGGGCGAGGAAGGCCAGGTTGACTTGCGCTCGGCATTGGTCGCCCTGGCTGCCCGTGGCGTCAACGATGTATTGGTGGAAGCCGGCCCAAGCCTGGCCGGTGCGTTTGCCCAACAAGGCCTGGTGGATGAGTACGTGATATTCATCGCCGGCAAGTTTCTCGGCTCCGCTGCCCGCCCGTTGCTGGACTGGCCGCTTGAGAAGTTGGCCGATGCCCCCCAACTCAAGATCACCGAAATGCGCGCTGTGGGCGACGACTGGCGAGTCACTGCCATCCCTCTGCCAGCAGCGAGCGTATAATTCCCGGCCTGCGCTTGAGCGTCAGCCCCCTCGTTTTCAGGAGAACGAAATGTTCACCGGCATTATCGAATCCATCGGCAGCATCCGTGCAATGACCCCCAAAGGCGGGGATGTCCGCCTGCTGGTTGAAACCGGCAAGCTGGACCTCGGCGACGTCAAGCTGGGCGACAGCATCGCCGTCAGCGGCGTGTGCCTGACCGTCATCGAGCTGCCGGGCAACGGCTTTGCTGCCGATGTCAGCCGGGAAACCCTGGACTGCACCGCGATGAACGACCTTGCGGCCGGCAGCCCGGTCAACCTGGAAAAAGCCCTGACGCCGACCACCCGCCTGGGCGGTCACCTGGTCAGCGGCCACGTCGACGGTGTCGGCGAAGTGGTGGCTCGCAGCGAAAACGCCCGCGCCGTGGAATTCCGTATCCGCGCGCCAAAAGAGCTGGCCAAGTACATCGCCCACAAAGGCTCGATCACCGTCGATGGCACCAGCCTGACCGTGAACGCCGTGAATGGCGCCGAATTTGAACTGACCATCATTCCCCACACCCTCAGCGAAACCATCATGGCCTCGTACCAGCCGGGTCGCCGGGTGAACCTGGAAGTGGACTTGCTTGCCCGTTACCTGGAGCGCCTGTTGTTGGGCGAAAAGGCCGCAGAGCCTGCATCAGGCAACATCACCGAAAGTTTTCTGGCCGCTAACGGCTACCTGAAATCCTGACCAAGGGGGTGCCGCGTGGCGCTCAATAGCATCGAAGAACTGGTTGAAGACATCCGCCAAGGCAAGATGGTCATCCTTATGGATGACGAAGATCGCGAGAACGAAGGCGATATCATCATGGCCGCCGAAGCGTGCAAGCCTGAGCACATCAACTTCATGGCCAAGCACGCCCGGGGGCTGATCTGCATGCCCATGAGCCGTGAACGCTGCGAATTGCTCAAGCTGCCCTTGATGGCGCCGCGCAATGGTTCGGGTTTCGGCACCAAGTTCACCGTATCGATTGAAGCTACCACGGGCGTCACCACCGGCATTTCCGCCGCTGACCGCGCCCGCACCGTGCAAGCTGCCGCGGCGAAAGACGCCAAGGCTGAAGACATCGTCAGCCCCGGCCACATCTTCCCGCTGATGGCCCAGCCGGGCGGAACCCTGGCCCGTGCGGGCCACACCGAAGCCGCCTGCGACCTGGCGCGCATGGCTGGTTTCGAGCCAAGCGGGGTGATCTGCGAAGTGATGAACGATGATGGCACCATGGCTCGTCGTACAGAACTCGAAGCTTTTGCTGGCGAACACAACCTCAAGATCGGCACCATCGCCGACCTTATTCACTACCGCATGATCCACGAACGTACCGTTCAGCGGATTGCCGAGCAGCCGCTGGACAGCGAACTGGGCCAATTCAATCTGGTGACCTACCGTGATTCAGTGGAAGGCGACGTGCACATGGCCCTGACCCTGGGCAACATTTGCGCAGAAGAACCGACCCTGGTACGCGTACACAACATGGACCCACTGCGTGACCTGTTGATGGTCAAGCAGCCGGGCCGCTGGAGCCTGCGCGCCGCGATGGCTGCGGTTTCCGAGGCTGGTAGCGGTGTGGTGCTGTTGCTCGGTCACCCGCTCGATGGTGATGTGTTGCTGGCGCATATCCGCGAAACCGCCGACGCCGTGCCGGTGAAAAAACCGACCACCTACAGCATCGTCGGTGCCGGTTCGCAGATCCTGCGCGACCTGGGCGTGCGCAAAATGCGCCTGATGAGCGCACCGATGAAATTTAATGCGATATCCGGATTCGACCTGGAAGTTGTAGAATACGTGCCCTCCGAATAAAGGCCGGCGATTTTTGCCCCTTGTTCGCGGTTAAATCATCACTAAGGGACGCACTTTTCGCGTCCCGGCTCTTTAAGAGATTTGTCGAATGACCCTGAAGACCATCGAAGGTACCTTCATCGCCCCCAAAGGCCGCTATGCCCTGGTGGTTGGCCGCTTCAACAGCTTCGTGGTTGAAAGCCTGGTAAGCGGTGCGGTTGACGCCCTGGTTCGCCACGGTGTGAGCGAGAGCGACATCACCCTTATCCGCGCTCCTGGCGCCTTCGAAATTCCACTGGTTGCGCAAAAAGTTGCTCAGCAGGGTGAATACGCGGCGATCATCGCCCTGGGCGCAGTCATCCGTGGCGGCACCCCGCACTTCGAATACGTGGCCGGCGAATGCACCAAGGGCCTGGCCCAGGTGTCCATGGAGTTCGGCGTGCCAGTCGCTTTCGGCGTACTGACCGTGGATTCCATCGAACAGGCCATCGAGCGCTCCGGCACCAAAGCCGGTAACAAAGGCGCCGAAGCTGCCTTGTCTGCCCTGGAAATGGTCAGCCTGCTGTCGCAGTTGGAGGCCAAGTGATTTCCGACGAAAGCGATCGTTTCAACCCGCGCGAGCCTCGCCCTGCGGACGCCGGCAAGCCTTCCAAGAACGAAAAGCGTCGCGCTGCTCGTCAACTGGCCACCCAGGCGTTGTACCAGCGTCACCTGGCAGGTGCTTCGCTGAACGAGATCGAAGCGCAGTTTCGCGTTGACAATGATTTCACCTTCGCCGATCTGCCGTACTTCCACGACATCCTGCACGGCGTGCATGCCAACCTGACCGAGATCGACACAGCGCTGGCGCCTTGCCTGGACCTGACCATCGAAGAACTCGACCCGGTTGAGCTGTGCGTGATGCGCCTGTCCACTTGGGAGCTGCTCAAGCGCGTTGACGTGCCGTACCGCGTCGTGATCAACGAGGGCATCGAACTGGCGAAAGTCTACGGTTCGACCGACGGCCACAAGTTCGTCAACGGCGTGCTCGACAAGCTGGCCCCGCGCCTGCGTGAAGCCGAAGTGAAGGAACACAAGCGCTAATCTGCGCTTGATTCCTCAATGGGTGAGTTTGAGCTGATCCGCACATACTTCGCCGCCGCGCCCTGTGCGCAAGGTGGCGAAGGCATTGTCCTGGGGATCGGCGACGACTGCGCCTTGCTGGCGCTTCCCGCCGGGGAGCAACTGGCAGTCTCCACCGATACGCTGGTGGCTGGCGTGCATTTTGCCGACCCCTGTGATCCGTTCCTGCTCGGCCAGCGCTCGCTGGCCGTGGCGGTGAGCGACCTGGCTGCCATGGGCGCCCACCCCCTCGCCTTTACCCTTGCCCTGACCACGCCGAGCGTCGAAGCCGATTGGCTGCAACACTATGCCCAAGGCTTGAACGCCATGGCGCAAAGCTGCGGCGTAGGCTTGGTGGGCGGCGATACCACCCGTGGGCCGTTGAGCCTGACCCTGACCGTGTTCGGCCGTGTGCCGGCTGGCCAGGCCTTGACGCGCAGCGGTGCACAGCCGGGCGACCTGCTGTGTGTGGGCGGCGAGTTGGGCAATGCCGCTGGCGCCTTGCCGCTGGTATTGGGTCAACGCACGGCTGACGCGGGCATCGCCGAGCCGCTGCTGGCGCATTACTGGTCGCCGCAACCGCAGCTGGCCCTGGGGCTGGCGCTGCGGGGCAAGGCGACAGCGGCCATGGATATCTCCGATGGGCTGCTGGCCGATTGCGGGCATATCGCCAAGGCGTCAGCGGTGCGCCTGGTGGTTGAGCGCCAGCGGTTGCCGTTGTCCCCGGCCCTGCTGGCGTTTGTCGGTGAAGACCAGGCTCAAGTGGCGGCGTTGAGCGGGGGCGACGACTATGTGCTGGCGTTCACCTTGCCACCGTCCGAGTTGGCGCCGTTGCAGGCCGATGGCTGGCCGGTGCATGTGGTCGGTCGGGTCGAAGCGGGGCAGGGCGTGACGCTGCTCGACGTCGACGGCCAGGACATCACCCCTGCCGTGCGCGGCTACCAGCACTTTCGCCAGACGCCCTGAGCCGGCGGTCTGCGCTACCCTTTATACGATTATCCCGAGTAAGAGGCCGTGACTATGGCTGCATGCCGCTGGCTGCTGATCGTGCTGTGTACCTTCGCTTCCCTGGCCCAGGCGGCTACTCCTGTGCCCGGCAAGATCATGCTGGCCAGCGAGGAGTGGAACGACTACACCAACAAAGATGGCAGCGGCCTGGCCTGGGACCTGTTGCGCCAAGTCTTTGAGCCGGCTGGCATCACCCTGCACACCCGTAGCGTGCCCTACACCCGCTCGATTGGCCTGGCCCAGCGTGGAGAGGTGGATGGTTTTGTCGGTTCCTATCGTGATGAGGTCAGTGGTGTGCTGTACCCCCGCTGGAACTTCGACGCCGATCACGTCTACGCCCTCGGGTTGGCCACTGCGCCGACGCCGACCCTGGCGACCTTGGGCAACTACCGCCTGGCCTGGGTGCGTGGCTATAAATACGAGGGGTACCTGCCCAACGTGCAGCGATTCAACCAGATTGAGCGGCGCAACGGCATTCTGCCGATGTTGCAACACGGTCGCGCCGATTTCTATATCGATGCCCTCACCGAAGCCCAGCACGTGCTCAGGCAGGCGCAAGACCCGGCGCTGTTCAAACTCACTCATATCGCTGAGTTGCCGCTCTACGTAGGCTTTGCCGACACCGAGCGCGGCAGGGCATTGATGGCCGTGTATGACCAGCGTTTGGCCAGCCTGATCAAGACCGGTGAATTGAAAGCGATTTTCGAACGCTGGAAACAGCCCTACCCCTTGTAGGAGCGAGCTTGCTCGCGAAAACCCCATAGACGCCGCGTTGATTCAGAATACCCGCGTCATCGTTGACCACTTTCGCGAGCAAGCTCGCTCCTACATAGAATCAATCCAAAGGCCAATCGAACCTATTGATCTTTATCAGCGATAATTCAGCTTAAGCGTCTGTAGGAACGTGCTGTTACAATGCCCGCCTCTGTGAAATCTGAAATCAGGAGCACACGGTGCCCGTCGTTTTCGTCGCCGCTTCCAAGCTGCCTACCCCTTTTGCCACGTTCACCATGAACGGCTTTCTTGAAGAAGCCACCGGGCGCGAGCACGTTGTGCTCAGCCTCGGCGACATCACGGATGGTGCGCCGGTGCTGGGGCGTGTGCATTCCGAGTGCCTGACCGGCGATGCGCTGTTCAGCCAACGCTGTGACTGCGGCT
This sequence comes from Pseudomonas fluorescens, assembly GCF_001902145.1. Taxonomy (GTDB): domain Bacteria; phylum Pseudomonadota; class Gammaproteobacteria; order Pseudomonadales; family Pseudomonadaceae; genus Aquipseudomonas; species Aquipseudomonas fluorescens_BV. Next base: position 275,023 of record NZ_MRST01000022.1, on the reverse strand, counting down.
CGCAACTGGAGGCCGCGCTGCAAGCCATTGCCCGTGAGGGCCGCGGCGTGTTGCTGTACTTGCGTCAGGAAGGCCGGGGCATTGGCCTGTTGAACAAGATTCGTGCCTACGAGCTGCAAGACGGCGGCGCCGACACCGTCGAGGCCAACGAGCGCCTGGGCTTTGCTGCCGACCAGCGCGACTACGCCATCTGCCTGCCGATGCTCGAGCACCTGGGGGTAAAATCCCTGCGGCTGATGACCAACAACCCCCGCAAGGTTAAAGCTCTGACCGAGATGGGCATCACCGTGGCCGAGCGCGTGCCGCTGCACACCGGGCACAACCCGCACAACAAACTCTATCTGGCCACCAAGGCCAGCAAGCTCGACCACATGATGGGCAATGAACATCAGGGCGAGGTTGACCGCGCGTGACCCGTGGCCAGGTGAAACGACGACTGTCCTTCAACTGGTGGCAGTACCTGGCCCTGGCGTTGTTACCCTTGTTCGTGATCAATCTGCTGTTTGGCCGCGCTGGATCCTTCTTGCCCGTATTGGCCATGCCATTCTTCATCGCCGGCGTGGCCTCGATGTTCCTCAGCCTGCGTTATTTTCATGCCTACAAACACGCGCTGATCGCCACCTCCAAAGCCCTTGATACTGCTGACGAACCCGTGGCCTGGATCAGCCTGGCGGCGCGTCGGCGCACGGCGTTGCTGGTTGCAGCGTTACCGGCCTGGATTGGCGCGCTGGCGGTATTCGTCGGCCTGGAGGCGGTGCCGCTGTTTCTGTTGGCGCTGTCGACGCTGGTGCTGTTCTATCTCTATCGCATACCGCGTCAGTTGGGATGAAGCGCTATTGGCTGGCGCTGCTGCTGGTATTCAGTGCCCAAGCGTTGGCGGTCGAGCGGGTTGTCAGCCTGGCCCCGTCACTGTCTGAAATCGTGCTTGAACTGGGTGCCGAGGACTTGCTGGTCGGCGTGCTTGACGGTGGTGACCGCCCGGCGGCGTTGGCGAAGGTGCCCTCGGTCGGGCACTACGGCCAGTTGGACATGGAGCGCCTGCTCAGCCTCAAGCCCGACTTGATCCTGCTGTGGCCTGGCAGCGTCGGCCCGGCCCAGCGCGAGCAGCTCCAGCGGTTGAATATCCCGGTGTACGTCGCCGAACCCCACAGCCTTGAACAACTGACCACTCAGGTGCAGGCCATTGCCGAGCAATTGGGCCGAGCTGAGGCGGGGCGCCAGCGTGTTGCACAATTACGCCAGCGCTTGGCCGAGTTGCGCCAGCGCTACCAGCGGGCGGAGCCGCTGCGGGTGTTTTACCAAGTGTGGAACCAGCCGCTCTATACCGTGGGCGGTGGGCAGATCATCAGCGATGCCCTCAGCATGTGCGGGGCGCGCAATGTGTTTGATGACCTGAAGTTGCCGGCGCCGCAGGTGAATATCGAATCGGTGCTGGCGCGAGACCCCGAGGTGATCCTGGTGGGGGATCAGGCTCAGAAGGAGGCCTGGAAGGCATGGCCAGCGATGGCGGCTCGGGTACGGTTAGTGCCGGACAAGGGCCTGGAGCGGCCCAGCGGGCAGATGTTGGAGGCGGTGGGGCGGTTGTGCCAGGTGATTGCGCCGAACCTGTGACAACGCTATCGCAGGCAAGCCAGCTCCCACAATTGAAATGCATTCTCCTGTGGGAGCTGGCTTGCCTGCGATGACGCCGGTTCAGGCTACTTAGATCTCAGGTGTCCACGTCACCCCAACCATCCACACCCGACCTTCTTCACGATAATTCTGGCTTTCCCCGAGGTAGCTGTACTTCGCCCGTGCGTAAGACTTGTTCAGCACGTTATCCACCTTCAGCGACAACGACACCTCCCGGTTCAACGCCCAGCTGCTGCGCAGCCCCAACAAGGCATAACCGCCCATACGGTTGCGGTTGGTTTCATCGTCGTAGCTGCTGCTGATCGCTTGCCAGCTGGCGCCGAGGCCGAGTTGATCAAATTGCCGGTCCAGATCCAGGTTCACCGTGCGCCGTGCGCCGTGCGCGACGTGCCAGGGTGTGGCCGCTGTCACGGTCACGCGGGTCGATAAGCGACAGGCCCAGGTTGCCCTGCCAGCCAAACAGTTCCTGCTTGAGCGCCGCTTCAAAGCCGTTGATCCGCGCCGACGCCACGTTTTGCGGCTTGCCTGCGTCAAGGATGATCGCGTCGCTCAGGTCGGTGCGATACAGCGAGGCTTCCAGGCGTGTGCTGTCGCTCAGTTGGCTGCGCCATTGCAGCTCGTAGCTCTTTGAGGTCTCGGGCTGCAGGTTGGGGTTGCTGTACTGCGTGTCGGGGTAATAGAGGTCGTTGAAGGTCGGCGCCCGGAAGCCTTCGCTGTAGCTCAAGAGCAGGTCATTGTCAGGGTTGACCGGCACGGTCAGGGTGCCGCTCCAACTATTCTGGCCACCGAACTGCTGGTTCTGGTCGCGGCGCAGGCCCAGCTCGGTGGAAAACCACTGGCTATGGAAGCGATGCTGCACGAAAGCCGCCCGGTTCCAGCGGCTGTTCTCGGTAAAGGTGGTGGAGCCGTGGAAACGGTCTTCGTACCAGTCGCCGCCGACGATCAGGCTGTTTTGCTCATCCAGGGTCAGGTCGTTCTGCCAATTGACCGAGTCGCGGTAGGTGTTGAATGCACTGTAATCATCGCTGAGGGTATCGCGCTTGGTGTCGCGGTTTTCAGTGTGGCCCAGCTCCAGGCGCGACTGCCAGCTGTCATTGAGCTTGGCATCGAGATAGCCGCTGGCGCTGCTCACGGTGTAGTCAGTGTAGGGTTTCTGGCCGAAGCTCTGCCCGGTGGCGCCGTCGTAGCGGCCATAACTGTTGTCGTACTCCGACTTGCCACGGTTATCCAACAGGTTGAAACCCACCTCCAGCTCTTCGCTGAACGAATGGCTGAGGTTCAGGCTGATGGACTGGTTGCGGTAGGCATCATGGTCGCCGTCACTGGGGAACGACGCGTGGCTCGCGTTGATGCCAGCGGTTTCATCCAGGCTCGCGCCCAGGTTGAAGCGCGTGTGTTCATCGCCGCCCGACAGGCCCAGGCTGCGTTCCCAGGTCTGGTTGCTGCCAAAGCCCAGTTTCAAGCGCGGCTGCAAGCCTTGCTCGGCATTGCGCCGGGTGAACACCTGAATCACCCCGCCAATCGCATCGCTGCCGTAGATCACCGAACGCGAACCGCGCAGCACTTCCACTCGTTCAATCTGATCGACGTTGAGGTATTGCAGGCCGCTGTCGCCGGAGGTGGTGTTGGCGATGCGCTGGCCGTCCACCAGCACTAGGCTCTGCGCAGACTTGGTACCGCGAATGAAGATGCCCGGCAAACTGCCACGCCCACCGGTTGGCGCAACTTGCACGCCGGGCACGCGGCTGAGCAGGTCGGTGACGCTGGTGGGTTGCAGGCGGTCGATGTCGGCGCGGGTGAAGACGGTGTTGGCGGCGCTGCTGTCATTACGCGCCTGGACTTGGCGGTTGGCGCTGATGACCACGTCGGAGAGCTTCAGAGCCTGGTCGCGGGTGTCGGCGAGCAGGTCAGCGCAGGGGAGCAGCAGCAGGGCAAGGCACAGGCGTTTCATGGGCTGTCCATAGCATTCGAAGGTCATGCAAAACCACTGTGGGAGCTGGCTTGCCTGCGATAGCGGTGTATCTGACACATTATTAGCGAATGTGCCGCCGTCATCGCAGGTAAGCCAGCTCCCACATTTTGGGCTGATTACAGATTCAGTAGCGCCAGGCGCTCGCGAACGGACGCCTCGATACCCGCCTCATCCAACCCGCATTCAGCCAGCATCTGCGCCGGCTTGGCGTGTTCGACGTACACATCCGGCAAGCCCAGGTGCAGCACCGACTTGAGGATGTTCTCCCGCGCCAGGAACTCGCTGACTGCAGCACCGGCGCCGCCCATGATGGCGTTTTCTTCGACGGTCACCAGCAGCTCATGGCCAGCGGCGATCTCGCGCACCAACGCTTCATCCAGTGGCTTGACGAACCGCATGTCGACCACCGTGGCGTCGATCTTCTCAGCGACTTTCAAGGCTTCGGCCAGCTGCACGCCAAACACCAGGAATGCAGTTTTGCTGCCTTGACGACGCACGATGCCTTTACCGATTTCAATCGGCTCCAGGTCTTTTTCGATCACGGCGTTCGGGCCGGTGCCTCGCGGATACCGCACAGCGGCCGGGCCGTTGTACAGGTGGCCGGTGCTGAGCATCTTGCGCAGTTCGTTCTCGTCACTCGGTGTCATCACCAGCATGCCGGGGATGCAACGCAGGTACGACAGGTCGAAACTGCCGGCATGGGTCGGGCCGTCTTCGCCCACCAGGCCGGCGCGGTCGATGGCGAACAGGACGTCGAGGTTCTGCACCGCCACATCGTGCACCAGTTGGTCATAGCCGCGTTGCAGGAAGGTGGAGTAGATCGCCACCACCGGCTTGGCGCCTTCGCAGGCCATGCCGGCCGCGAAGGTCACGGCGTGTTGCTCGGCAATCGCCACGTCGAAGTAACGCAGCGGGAAACGCTCGCTGAACGCCACCAGGTCGGAGCCTTCCTTCATCGCGGGGGTAACACCCACCAGGCGCGGGTCGGCGGCGGCCATGTCGCACAGCCACTCGCCAAACACCCCGGAATACTTCGGCCCGCCGGCCTTTTTCGGCGCGGCGGCGGGGGCATCGAGGGGTTCGAGCTTGGTGATCGCGTGGTAACCAATCGGGTCGACTTCCGCCGGAGCGAAACCTTTGCCTTTTTTGGTGACGATATGCAGGAATTGCGGGCCCTTGAGGTCGCGCATGTTGCGCAACGTAGCGATCAGGGTGGGCAGGTCGTGGCCGTCGATAGGGCCGATATAGTTCCAGCCCAGCTCTTCGAACAGGGTGCCGGGTACCAGCATGCCCTTGGCATATTCTTCGGTGCGACGCGCGATTTCCCACGCGCCAGGCAGGCGCGACAGCACTTTCTTGCTGCCTTCGCGCATGCTGGCGTAGGTACGGCTGGAGAGGATCTTCGCCAGGTAATTGGACAGGCCACCCACGTTGCGCGAAATCGACATGTCATTGTCGTTGAGGATCACCAACATGTTGGCATCCACTTCCGGCGCATGGTTCAGCGCTTCGAAGGCCATGCCTGCGGTCAGGGCGCCATCACCAATCACCGCAATCGCCTTGCGCTCACTGCCTTGCAGGCGGGCGGCAATCGCCATGCCCAGTGCTGCACTGATCGAGGTGCTGGAATGGCCGACGCCAAAGGTGTCGTACTCGCTTTCGGAACGACGCGGGAAAGCGGCGACACCGTCCTTCTGGCGCAGCGTGCTCATGCGCTCGCGACGGCCGGTGAGGATTTTATGCGGATACGCCTGGTGGCCCACGTCCCACACCAGCCGGTCGTCCGGGGTGTCGAACACGTAATGCAAGGCGATGGTCAGCTCGATCACGCCCAGCCCGGCACCAAAATGCCCACCGGTCTGGCCGACCGTGTAGAGCAATTCCAGGCGCAGCTCATCGGCCAGGGTTTCCAGCTCGGCTTCACCCAGTCGACGCAGGCCGTCCGGCGTGGCAGCGCGGTCGAGCAGGGGCGTAGACGGGCGTTTGCGGGGAATCTCTTGAAACGTCGTGGGCATCAGGCGAATCGTTATAGGTATAGAAGAGGCGGCAGTTTACCTCAAGCCGTGCAAACTGCCCACGCAGAGGGCCTAACTTGGCCGATATGCGGCGCAAATGGCCGCGGCTGTCAGTGGCGACGTTCGACGATATACCGCGCCAGGTCACGCAGTGGCTCGGCCGCCGCGTCGAAAGGTCGCAGGGCATCCAGGGCCTGATCGCGCAGCTCGACGGCATACGCCTTGGCGGCTTGCAGCCCCAGCAATGCAGGATAAGTCGGCTTGTCCCGTGCGATATCGGCGCCTTGGCGTTTGCCCAGGGTGGCGGTGTCACTTTCCACGTCGAGAATATCGTCCTGCACCTGGAAGGCCAGGCCGATAGCGCGGGAGTAGGTCTGCAGGGCCGCCAATTGCTCGGCGCCGGCGCGGCCACTGGCCAGGGCGCCCAACTGCACGGCCGCCTCAATCAGCGCGCCGGTCTTGTGGCGATGCATGTGTTCCAGGGCTTTTTGATCCAGCTTGAGGCTGACCGAGCCCATGTCGATGGCTTGCCCGCCAACCATGCCGGCCGGGCCTGCGGCGTGGGCCAGGGCGGTGACCATGCGCAGGCGGATCTCGGCGTTGACGCTGCTCAAACGCGGGTCCAGCAATGCGCTGAACGCCAGGCTCTGCAAGCCATCACCGGCCAGGATCGCATACGCCTCGTCGAAGGCTTTGTGGGTGGTGGGCTGGCCGCGCCGCAGATCGTCGTCGTCCATGGCTGGCAAATCGTCATGCACCAGGGAATAAGCGTGGATCAACTCCACCGCACACGCTGCGCCATTGGCCTCGGCCGCCGGCGCTCCCAGGGCTTCGCAGGCCGCATAGGCCAGCAACGGGCGCACCCGCTTGCCACCATTCATCACGCTGTAGCGCATGGCTGCATAGAGGCGCGTCATTTCCGGGCTTGGCGCAACAAACAGGGGCTCCAGCGCGGCATTCACCCGGGCTTGGCTACTGGCCTGATACGCGCTGATCATTCCGGCTGTTCCGCATCGAAAGGTTCTTCGGCCAACTCCCCGTCACGCTCCAGCAACACCTGGACCTTCTGCTCCGCCTGCGCCAACGCGCTCTGACAGTCGCGGGTCAGGCCGATGCCTTGCTCAAACGCCGTCAACGAGTCTTCCAGCGACAACTCGCCGTTCTCCAGACGCTCCACCAGGGCTTGCAGGTCGGCGAGGGATTGTTCGAAATCGAGTGCAACTTTTTTGCGGGCCATGGCGGCAATTCCGGTAGACGGTAAACCGGCGCGACACTAGCAGACATGGGGGATTGGGGCAAATGAGTGGCGCACACACGGTGGTGTGAGCCGATTGATAGGTTTATTCGGCTCACCCAATGAGCCGATTAGCGACCTTATTCGGCTCACCGAGTCTCAGCTTGCCTTCGTGGCGACCGAGCACTCCCCCTGCGCCGCTTTCAATTGGGCCTCGAAGACCAATAAACCCCGATGCATATTCTGCAATGCCACAATTTGCATGGCTAACGCTTGCTTCTTATTGGCGATGGCTTGATCAGCCTTGTCCCAAGGAAGCGCATCACCCTCGTACCCCTGCAAAATCTCCTTTAATTCCTTGAGCTTGAACCCCAGATGTTGCGCGCACTTTATAAACAGCAGCCGCTCGACACTCTGCGCGGTATAAACACGATAACCGCCCTCACGCGCAGGTGCTGGCATCAGCCCGATCGCCTCATAGTGACGAATCGCCTTGATGGTCGTGCCGGACAACTGCGCGGCTTTGCCGATGTACATGAAAACTCCCTTTTTCAAATAGTGCGCCGGCCTGTTTCAGCCACTTGGCCCGCTGCGTCAGCGAAGAGCCCAGCACCGGCCCCAACAGCAGCGTTTTGCTCGTCGCGATGCCGCACAGCGCCAGCGTGGTGCGCCGCATTTGGTGGATGGCCGGCATGCGATAAACCCAGCGGTAATACCACGGCGGCGTGTCGAGGGTCACTAACAAGTGCGCGGTTCTGCCCTTTAATAACTTGTCTGGGAATGCCTTGCCTGCGCGGTATTTGAAGGCAAAGCCGGGTAGGAAAACGCGGTCGATAAAGCCCTTCATCAGTGCCGGGATACCGCCCCACCAGACAGGGAACACCCACGCCAGGTGCTCGGCCCAAAGGATGGCGGACTGGGCGCTGAGCAAGTCGGGCTCCAGCGTCTGTGCCTTGGTATAGCCATGATTAAGGATGGGGTCGAACCTGAGATCACCCAGGCGCAGGACGCGGACTTCGTGACCGGCCGTTTTAGCGGCGTGGATATATGTGTGCGCGAGGGCGGAACAAAAGCTATCGGCGGACGGGTGGCCGAGAATGACCAGAATGCGCTGACTCATGGTGATAGGTCCTGAAAAGGGCATTCAGGGTAGGGGTTGCCGTATAGGGGAGAGTCAAGGGGCAGGGCTAATGCCATTGCCGTTTTTCGACTGACTGGCAAAGGGCTTTATCAGGTGCCAGCAGGACCTTTCTGTGAGGTACGCGGGACCCTTCCTGAAGTGGTCATGAACGCTTGTGACGGTACTGTGGGCTGGCTAGCCTGCCGAAAACACCAGAGTAAAAAAGGCATGAGCGAAACTTCTATCGGGTTGATCGCGCCTCCTGAGGGCTACGGCGATTGGCTGACAGACCTCAAGGGCCGTATCCATCAGGCGCAACAACGTGCGTCAATTGCAGTCAATCGTGAGCTGGTGCTGCTCTACTGGCAGCTGGGACACGATATTTTGACGCGTCAGCACGCTCAAGGCTGGGGTAGCAAAGTGATCGACCGCCTTGCGCAAGATCTGCGGGCGGCCTTTCCTGACATCAAGGGTTTTTCGCCGCGTAATCTGAAGTACATGCGTGCTTTTGCCGAGGCTTGGCCGGATTCGGAATTTGTGCAAGAGGTGCTTGCACAATTGCCTTGGTACCATCAAATCGCGCTTTTGGACAAACTTCCCGGCCCTGAAACGCGACGTTGGTACGCCATCCAAACGATCAAACATAGTTGGTCGCGCAACACCTTGGTGATGCACATTGAAAACCGCCTGTTGGAACGCAGTGAGCAACTTCGAAAGCCATCTGCCCAAAGCGCAATCCGACCTGGCGCGCGAGTCCCTCAAGGACCCGTACCGCTTTGATTTCCTCAGCCTGGGTCAGAATGCACAAGAGCGCGAGATCGAGAATGCCCTGATCAAGCATGTCACTGACTTCTTGTTGGAGTTGGGCGCAGGTTTTGCTTTCGTAGGTCGGCAAGTGCTGCTGAGTGTTGGCGGCGATGAGTTCTTCATTGACCTATTGTTCTATCACCTGAAGCTGCGTTGCTATGTGGTGATCGAACTCAAGGCAGGCAAGTTCAAGCCCGAGCATCTGGGCAAATTGAGCTTCTATCTTGCGGCGGTGGATGCCGAGATAAAGCACCCACAGGACGGCCCGACTATCGGCCTCTTGTTGTGCAAGGGTAAAAATGAAGTGGTGGCTGAATACGCACTGCGCGATAACAACCGACCTATTGGTGTGGCGGAATATCAACTGATGGAGTCTTTGCCAGCCGAACTGCAATCGAGCTTGCCTAGCATCGAGCAAATCGAGCGAGAGTTGGCGGGGTAGGCAGGGTCTTTTCGGTGGTTGAAAAATGTAAGGAAAAATCTCACGCGTGAGCTATTGAGTACCTTGCGGATTGCCTGTAGATTTTCTCACGCGTGAGCTTTTCACAGCGAGGTCAGTACCATGAACAGCAGCTCTCCATCGAGCCCATCAACTGGGCCCGATACCGATTCAGCAAGCCTCAAGGGAGAGCGCTTGAAACCGCCCGCAAAAAAGCCGTCGAGCTTTTACATGAAGCAGATGCGTGCGGGGCTGGCGGCGGCCGGTTATGTGAAACACGAGACTTGGGTGCTTCCCGAAAATCGAAGCCTGCTCAAGCAAATGGAGAAACAGCTACGCCAACCGATCCTGGCTGGCTCATTCATGTCGGAGAATTTCATGAGCGCAGGTACTAACTGGAATATCGATCGCCTCTTCAGTGCTCTCCAGGCGCTGGATGACGTGACATCCAATGACATTACGCTTTCTCTCGTCCAAGGCTCCGAGTCCAGCATCAAGCTGGAGATGAACGACTTTGGTGGCTTGCCGATTTACATCGCGGTGGTGGGCGAGCAAATCATCGTGGATACCGTCCTGGTCGACGCCGAGTCCATCAACGATGTCGCGAAATTCAACGACGCCGTGCTGCGCAGTCGGGAGATGTTCCCGTTGTCGTCCATCGGCATCGAGTCCATGCCGAACGGGCAGGTGGTTTACAACATGTTCGGTGCGCTCAGCTCCGACTCCAGCCTGACCAACATCGTGACCGAGGTGAAAACCCTGGTTGATAACGTGCAGCGCGCCAGCGAAGCCTTTGAACGTTTCTTCATTTAATTATTCGGGAAAATCCAATGACTCAGTCCATCTGGAGCAAATTGTTCACCGCGCTGCGTGGCGGTGCCAGCGAAGTCGGCGAATCGATCGTCGACCAACAGGCCCTGCGCATCCTTGACCAGGAAATTCGCGATGCAGACAACGCCTTGGCCAACGCCAAGCGTGAGCTGGTAAGCATCATGGCCAAGCACAAACTGGCGGCTGATCGTGTTGGCGAGTACGACGCCAAGATCAAAGACCTGGAATCCAAGGCGATGGCCGCAATCCAGGCCAACCGTGAAGACCTCGCCCTGGAAGTGGCCGAAGCTATTTCGACCCTGACCAACGAGCGGGACGTGGAGCAAAAGCAGACCACCGAGTTCGGTGGGTACGCTGAAAGCATGCGCAAAGACATCACCAAGGCCGAGAGCCGCATCAAAAGCCTGCGCCAGCAAGTGGACATGGCCAAGGCTCGCGACAGCGTGCAAAAGGCCCAGGTCAGTGCCTCCATTGCCAGCGGCGGTGCCAACGGCAAGCTGGAAACTGCCGTCGGTACGCTCAATCGCTTGCAGGCCAAGCAGCAGCAACGTGCCGCTGAGCTGCAAGCCCAGGATGAGCTGGCTGAAGCGTCGACGGGGACAGACCTGGAACGCAAACTGCGCGATGCCGGCATCACGCCGAACGAAGGCAGTGCCAATGCGATTCTGGAGCGTCTGAAGCAAAAGTCGGCTGAGTAAGCAACGCAGGTCAGTTAAGCCTGCAACTCTGTGGCGAGGGAGCTTGCTCCCGCTGGGCTGCGCAGCAGTCCTGTTTTTGGGGCCGCTTCGCGCCCCAGCGGGAGCAAGCTCCCTCGCCACAGTGGCAGTGCCCTTCTTTTGTATGTTGAGGTCAGGATGAACGCCTTGAAGGGTTTCAAGACAATCGCAGGCCTGGCCCTCTTCATGGTCGCGCTGCAACTGCTCAATGTGGCGACCGGTTACAGCCTCATGGCATTCGGGCTAATCCCGAGAACAATGCAGGGCCTGTTCGGCATCCTCACCTCACCGTTTTTGCACGCCTCCTTCGCCCACCTGAGCGCCAACCTGGTTGCCTTTGTGATCCTGGGCTCTCTGGTCATCATCGAAGGGGTCAACCGGTTCATCGCCGTCAGTGCCATCGTCATTCTGCTGGGTGGCTTGTTGGTCTGGCTGTTTGGTTTTTCAGGCGTACACGTCGGCGCCAGCGGCTGGGTGTTCGGGCTATGGGCCTACCTGCTGTCTCGCGCCTGGTTCCACAGAAGCTGGGGCAACCTGCTAACAGCCGCTGTCGTGGCTTTGCTGTATGGCGGCCTGATCGTTGGCTTCCTTCCCCGGCAGGGCGTTTCCTTCGAAGGTCATCTGTTTGGTGCGCTCGCCGGATTTATTGCAGCCAAGGTACTTCTATCCACGCCTCGCAGCGGGTTTAATGCCGGGTGAACGCACTTGAGCATCCAGACGCCGAGGCGATGCTGTCGTCAGGATTCAAGTACCCAGGGAGCCAGGGGCTAAATGTCGATTTTCCTACTGTTACGCATGTACGCCTCGTCCCTCTTTCACCGCTTCGGTTGGGCAGGCCTGATCGTTGCCCTGGGTGTCCACCTGAGCACGGCTTACTTGGGCCTGGTGTTGCTGGGCGAACAACACCTCACTGCCCTCGCTACGTTTATCTACTTCTATCTCACTACCACACTCACCGTCGGCTATGGCGACCTCGCACCGCAGACCTCGGCGGGGCGAATTTTCGTGGCTGCCTGGGTCATGCTCGGGGGCATTGCGCTGCTCACGGCAGCCATCGGCAAAACCACCAGCAGTGTTATCGATGCATGGAGAAAAGGCATGAAGGGCAAAGGTGATTTCACCGGCAAGGTCGGCCATACCGTGCTGATCGGCTGGGAGGGCGCGTCCAGCGAGCGGGTGATTGAGTTGTTGCTGCAAGACGAAACCTCGAACGACAACCTGATCGTGATCTGCGATTGCAGCCTTGAAGAAAACCCGATGCCGGGCAAAGCGGCGTTCATCCGCGGCGAAAGCCTGTCCTCCACCGCACTGTTGCTGCGTGCCGGTGTGCCCGGTGCCGAGCGTGTGCTGGTGCGAACCCCGTCTGATGACCTGACGCTGGCCACCGTGCTGGCGGTGAACCAACTGAGCCCCGTCGGGCATGTGGTCGCCCACTTCAACGAAAGTGAAATCGCCGCACTCGCGAGCTCCTACGCTCCGCGCCTGGAGTGCACGTCCAGCATGGCGATCGAAATGCTGGTGCGCGCCTCCCAGGATCCGGGCTCGTCGGTGGTCATCAATGAGTTGCTGTGCGTGGGGCAGGGCGCCACCCAGTACCTGATGAAATTGCCCGATGCCTTTGAGGCAACGTTCGGCGAGCTGTACACGCAGATGAAGGAGCGCCACAACGCCACCCTCATCGGCTATCGCGCCAAAGGTGTTCAGCAGCCGTCGATCAACCCGCCCAGTGCCACGCAGGTCAAAGGCGGCGAACTCTTCTACATCGCTTCCACTCGCCTTAAGGAAATCTCCCATGGGATGGCTTAAACAGTTGATGGGGCTTGAGGCCCCAAAAGCCACTACCGACTCGAACCGGACCGCCAGCTCAAGCCTACCTGCTACCGGTCCTTTGGGCCTGGCGCCGGGCAAGGGCGTGATGTTTGACACGACCCTGAAATTGTTGCTCGATGAAAAAACCAACGTGGTGATCCCCGGCTCCCAGGAAATCTGGAGCAATGGCACCATCGACCTCGGCCAGTCCACCTGGCTGTCGCGCTATTACATGAACGACGAAGATTATTGGTTGCAGGTGCACACCACCGGCCAGATAGCGGGCCAGGTCGAGTCAGTGATTCTGTTCAACTACCTCAGTTACGTCACCATCAGCAGTGAAGCGGAACTGCGCAGGCTGGCGGGCCCACAGAGCCTGATCGGGCTGCCGACCTACACCCACGACGGCGTCGAGTTCTTCCGGGAGTGGGGCAGCGAGGACGGCCAGACCGAATTGGTGGCGATGAGCGAACAGGTCACCAGCCCGGAGGCTACCTACAGCGTCGAGCACCGTTCGATGCTATACGCCCGCGACACCGGCCTGACCGACCGTCGAGAGTTCCTGCTGTTCTCCGTCGAAGAAGATGCCGAAGGCACCATCAGCCTGAGCACATCCCTTGGAATTTCGCTGTATACCACCGACCTGACTACGCTCTAAAAAAGGAAGCCGTCCATGCTAGAAGCACTCTCCATCTCCCTCAACAAAGCTGCCGTGCTCGGCTTTGTCCTCTACATCCTGGGGGCTGCGGTACTGTTCGCGCTGTTCCAGTTCATCTACACCCGCATCACCCCGCACAAAGAGTTCGAACTGATCCGTGCGGGCAACACCTCCGCAGCGGTCGCCCTGGGCGGTGCCATCGTCGGTTTCGCCATTCCGGCCAGCAACGTGATTGCCTATTCGATCAACCTTCTCGACTTCATCGTCTGGGCCGTGATCGCCGCCGTCGTCCAGCTGCTGGCGTTCCTGCTGACCAGCCTGGTGCTCAAAGGCACGTCAGAGCGCATCAAGAAGGGCGAACTGGCGGCCGGTATCTACGTGGCCGCGGTGGCCATCAGCGTCGGCATGCTGAATGCCGCGTGCATGACGCCCACCTCGAACTGATTGCCCACGGAGCTCCCGATGAAACGAAGCAAGTACGTCCAGCTGTCGCTGGCAGCGTCGGTCGCCATGGCGATATCCGGCTGCGGCCCAACGGAAAAAACCTACGACCTGCAAAAGAAGTACAACTTCCAGTCGGTACAGCAATGCGCCGATGAAAAGCTTCCGGTAGACGTCTGCTCGGACGCCTACATGACGGCCATGGCCGAGCATCGCCGCATTGCGCCGGTGTATGACAGCCAGGCCGATTGCGACGCCGACTTTGTCGCCGACTGGTGCCAGCAAGACTCCACCGGCAAATTCATCCCACGGTTGGGTGGTTTCGAACTGACCGCCGAAGGCCAGGTGACCCAATCCCAGGTCGATGCTGCCAATCAAGCGGCTAACGCTCAGGCAAGCGGCGGCGGCTCAGGCTTCTCCACCAGCAGCCTGCTGACCGGCCTGCTGATCGGCAACATGCTGAGCAGCAACCGCAACAGCTACCGCTCGGAACCGGTGTACCGCTATCGCGATGATCGCGGCAACTACGGCAACTCGACGCTCAACCAACGCGTCTCCAATGGGGCGACCTTTGGCCGCTCCAACCAGGCCCGGTACGGCAGCAGCAATTACACCAGCACGCTGCGCTCTACCACCCAGTCGAGCTCCGTTTCATCGGCCACCTCCCGGGGCGGCTTCGGCAGCAAGGCCAGCGCACGCAGCGGCTGGGGCGGCGGGTCGAGCAGCTAAGGAAACCGGCCATGAAGAAGATCCAATGCGCAGAGCGTCATGACTGGAAACACACCGCCGAGAGCCTTGGCTTCCTGTTCCATACCATCGACGACGAACCTTACTGGGACGAAAGCGCGTACTACCAGTTCACGCTCAAGCAAATCGAGCGCGACCTCGAAGACCCGACCACCGAGATCCATGACATGTGCATGGACCTCGTCGCCCGCGTGGTCCACAGCGAAGAACTGCTTGAACGCCTGAGCATCCCCGCAGCCTTCTACGACATGATCCGAACCTCATGGCTCGAAGGTCACCCGCACCTGTACGGGCGCATGGACTTCTCCTACAACGGCAGCGGGCCCGCCAAGTTGCTGGAGCTCAACTACGACACCCCCACCAGCCTCTACGAGGCTGCGGCGTTTCAGTGGGGCTGGTTGGAACAATGCATTGAACGCGGCTTGCTGCCCAAGCGCGCCGACCAGTTCAACAGCATCGACACCAAACTGCATCAGGCCTTCGCTCAACTGCAGATCAACCAGCCGTTCTACTTCGCCTCGATGAAAGACTCGATCGAAGACAAAGGCACCACCGACTACCTGCGCCTAGTTGCCGAAAAGGTCGGCATCGAATCCCGCCACATCGACATCGAAGACATCGGCCTGACCCACGAAGGCCGCTTCGTCGACCTTGAAGATCGCTGGATCCCTCACCTGTTCAAACTGCACGCCTGGGAGTTCATCTTCCACGAACCCTTTGGGGCCGCGATTGCCCAGAGCGACACACAGTTCTTCGAGCCCGCGTGGAAATCCATCCTCTCCAACAAAGGCATCCTGCCGCTGCTGTGGGAATTCAACAAAGGCCACCCCAACCTGCTCGCGTCCCACCTGGACACCGACCCAAACAAAGCCGTGCCGAAGGGCTGGGTGCGCAAACCGTTTTTCTCACGGGAAGGGGCGAACATCGAACTGCAAACCGCCGACGGCCTGATCGTAAAAGAAGACGGCCCCTACACGGATGCGCCGTTCATCCTTCAAGAGTTTGCACCGCTGCCGAAATTTGGTGACAGCTACACGCTGATCGGTTCTTGGGTAATTGGCGACCAGGCCGCCGGCATCGGTGTACGTGAGGACAATAGCTTGATCACCAAGGACTCAAGCCGGTTTCTACCGCACTTGATCCTTGATTAAGGAAGTCTGTTGATCGTTCCCACGCTCCGCGTGGTAACGCATCCAGTGACGCTCCGCGTCACTGCACCTTGGTATTGAACGTACCCATTCACGGTTGCAATCAAAAGCTTCGCAAGGATAGTCACGCTCAACTTTTCCGTGGTTTAATATTTTTCATATAAATACCCTTATAGGGTGATATCTATCATGAAAATAAACCATCTTCTCGCTAATTGGCCATCGGGCTCCATTGCTACTCAAGCGTGGCTGCACGAGCACGGTGTTGGGCCGAGCCTCATCCAAAAGTATCAGCACACGGGCTGGGTAGAGCGTGTGGGGCATGGTGCGTGGAAACGCAGCGGCGACGATCTTGGCTGGCACGGCGGTGTCTTCGCGCTGCAACAAGATGCAACGGTGCAGATTTGGCCGGGTGGTGCGACGGCGTTGAGCCTGGCCGGTTACAGCCACTACCTGACCTTCGGAAAGCAGACAGTCGATCTGTTCGGCATACCAGAAGCCCTTCTACCAGGTTGGTTCCGCAAGCACGAATGGGAGGCCCAGGTAAATTTCTACCGAGGCGCACTCTTTGTGGAACTGGAAGATATGGCGTTACAAGTTTTCCAAGTGCCTTACCGTCAATTTGCGCTAAAAATCTCCACCCCGGAGCGTGCGGTGCTTGAGCTTATCCATCAAAGCGACGATGAAATGCTGTTCGGCGGTGTGACCGATGTATTGAGCGGTCTGGCCACACTCAGCCCCAAACGCCTGCAAAAACTGCTTGAAGCGTGCAACTCGATCCGCGTCAAACGCGTATTTCTTTTGCTGGCACGTAATGCGAACCATGCGTGGTATGGGCGAATAGATCGTTCCAGCATCGACATGGGTAAGGGCAAGCGGCAAATCATCCGGGGCGGTCGACTCGATAAAGAGTTCCTCATTACCGTTCCGGAGCGTTTTGCCAATGCCACTTGATCCACGTTATGCCGCTCAGGTTCGTCTGCTCGTGCAGGTCATTCCTTACGTAGCGGCAGAACGATGTTTCGCACTGAAAGGGGGGGACCGCCATTAACCTGTTTGTGCGGGACTTACCTCGGTTGTCGGTAGATCTAGACCTGGCGTATCTGCCCAACTCTGCCCGCCAGCAGGCACTGGCCGACGTTCGTCAGGCGTTGGAGCGCATTGCCGGTGCCATAGCACGAGGCCTCCCTTTGGGCATCGCGACCGTTCAAGCAAATCGAGATGATGAGCTTCGGATGCTCGTAAGAGACGCTCAGGCCCAAATTAAAATTGAGGTTTCGCCAGTGCTGCGCGGGACTGCCCTGCAGCCCCTGGAGCGTGACGTAGTGCCGTTGGTCGAGGATGAATTTGGGTTCGCCTCGATAGCGGTGGTGTCCTTGCCCGACCTCTACGGCGGTAAAATTTGCGCTGCACTGGATCGGCAACATCCAAGAGACCTTTTCGACGTGATGTTGATGCTTCGAGAAGAAGGGCTGACACGCGAAATTTTTGAAGGCTTCTTGGTGTATTTGATCAGTCATGGGCGGCCCATGGCTGAACTGCTTGCTCCACGGTGGAAGGCACTGGCGGACGTGTTTCAGGCTGAATTTGCTGGCATGACGCGAGCACCGGTCACTCTTGAAGAATTAGAGGTAACCAGAGAGGCTTTGCTGACTGCGATCCAGCAACAATTCTGCGAGCAGGATGCCGCCTTTCTGATTTCGCTAAAACAAGGAGAGCCTGACTGGGCGAAGTTGAATTTGCCTGGGATCGAAGAGTTGCCTGCGGTGCAATGGAAGCTGCATAACGTCAGGCGGATATCTACTGCGAAGCGAGTAGAAGCGGTGGCGAAACTGGAGGCGGTGGTTGGGCAATTGCTGGCTGGGTAAGCCGTGGCATGAAAAAGCCTGCTTCTCACAAGCAGGCTTGTCATACAGCATGGTTACTTACTTAGACTGGGCAGTCAGTGCCGCATACCCATTCATCAAATTGCGATAGTTAGGAATCCGCTGGGACAACAAATTCCCCAGCCCTTCGATATCGTTGCGCCAGTCGCGGTGCAACTCACACGCCACCGAGAACCAGTTCATCAACTGCGCACCGGCCTGCGTCATCCGGCTCCACGCCGCTTGCTGCACGGTGGTATTGAACGTGCCCGATGCGTCCGTCACTACAAACACTTCAAACCCTTCCGCCAGTGCCGACAACGTCGGGAACGCCACACACACATCCGTCACTACACCGGCAATGATGATCTGCTTACGACCCGTGGCCTTGATCGCCTTGACGAAATCCTCGTTGTCCCAGGCATTGATCTGACCAGGGCGAGCGATATACGGCGCGTCCGGGAACATCTCCTTCAACTCCGGCACCAGCGGGCCGTTAGGGCCTTGCTCGAAACTGGTGGTGAGGATGGTCGGCAAGTTGAAGAACTTGGCCAAGTCAGCCAGGGCCAGCACGTTGTTCTTGAACTCGTTGGGGGAGAAGTCCTGCACCAGGGAGATCAGGCCGGTCTGGTGGTCGACCAGCAGAACAATGGCGTCGTCTTTGTTCAAGCGGTTGTAGGTTGCAGTGCTCATGGTTGAATCCTTTTTTGTTTAGGTTGGTTGGGCGTTGCTTTCAACATGGGCACAGATTAATGGGTGGGTGACGGGGGATAAATCGGGTGGAAGGAGTCTTACTGTCAACTTAAAGTGGACAATGTTTGGGGCGTGATTTCAGGCCTCAGGCCGCTGCGCAGAACGGGAATGAATTATCCGCCTCAATGACATTGATTGAAGGGTGGGCCAGCAGCTGTTGGGTAATTGAACTGTGTTTTACGGGCATTAAAAAGCCGGCTTGTGGCCGGCTTCTCGGGGACTGCCTCAGCTTGTTTTTGACAAACCTCACCAGCCTTCAAATCGCTCAGCCCACATTGCGTCAGGCTGAATAGTAGGGGCATCCGCGGGAACTCCTCCGCTTCGCCAGCAGGGTGTCAGCTAAAAGCGACCCCTGCCAAATGTGCGGCGCATGATACCCACATTCACTTCAGTTGCCCACCTCCGGTTCCGATTGAGAGCCTTCCCAGCCCAGCAGGTGTTCATCCAGGGGGACGGGTGGGCGACGGTTGTTGAGGGTCGACCACCAGAATACCCAGCCGACGATCTTGAAGCTTTGTTCGAAGCGTTCCTCGTGGTTGAGGTATTCATCCGGGTGTTCGCTGGCGTTGTGGCTGCGCATGCGCAGGCCGCCGCCAGGGCGGTTGTAGAGGTATTTGATGCGCAGCATGCCGTCGTGTTCGACGGCGTAGATTTCGCCGTCGATGATTTGGGTGCGGCCTCGGTCGATGGCGAGGGTGGCCCCTTGTTGGATGATGTCGATCATGCTGTTGTCGACCATGTAGGCGCCTATCGCGCGGTCGGGGTTGACGTTGAGGGTTTGGAGGCTGTGCAGGGAGACGCGGATGCGTTCGGTTGAGGTGAAGGTGGGGTGGAGAGGGATCTCCACGTCGGTTTTTTCCGGGCGGCAGGCGGGGCCTGTGAGGTATTTGCCGGTGTCTTCGCGGGTGGTTGCAATCCTTGCGGTGGGGCCTTCCAACAGGTAGTTGGCGGGCGGGTGCTTGGGGCCCTTGCCGTCGCTTAACCAGCGACTTGAAACGCACAGCAATTCTGCGATCTCGTTGAGTCGGCCCATGGGGACGCCGCGTTTGAACCAGTTGTTCACGTGCTGAGGCGTGACGCCGCGGTTCTTGGCGAAGTCGGAGGCGGAAAGATGAACTTCCCGTAGTAGTGCTTTTAAACGATCACCTGATGTATTCATAAACGCAGAGTTTACTGGCCGGAAAGTCTAATCAAATAAACCATGCGTTGATTTGCGGTTGTAGGATTTGGCTTAGTTGTGGCTTGATCTTTCATGTATGCAACTTGGTTAAACGCTGCAACTAAACATTGAACTTGATGTTTAGTCTGGCCCATAAAAAAGCCCCGAATTAACGGGGCTTCTTATTTGCCGTGGCAATGAGGCGCGGGTATCAGCCTTTGTAGGCAGCAACCGACTTCATGATCTCGGCGCGGGCGGCGTCTGCGTTGCCCCAACCGTCGATCTTTACCCATTTGCCTTTTTCGAGGTCTTTGTAGTTCTCGAAGAAGTGCTTGATCTGTTCCAGCAGCAGTGGCGGCAGGTCGGTGTATTCCTTCACGTCCACATACAGCTGGGACAGCTTGTCGTGTGGCACTGCGATGACTTTGGCATCGCCGCCGCCGTCGTCGGTCATGTTCAGGATGCCGACTGGACGCGCGCGGATAACCGAGCCTGGGGTGACCGGGTAAGGGGTCACGACCAGCACGTCGAGGGGGTCACCGTCGTCAGCCAGGGTGTTGGGGATGAAACCGTAGTTGGCCGGGTAGAACATCGGGGTGGCCATGAAACGGTCAACGAACAGGCAGTCGCTGTCTTTGTCGATTTCGTATTTGATCGGCGCGTGGTTGGCCGGAATTTCGATGGCGACGTAGATGTCGTTCGGCAGGTCTTTGCCAGCCGGAATCTTGCTGTAGCTCATTGGGCGTTGCCCCCGTTAGTTGGCCATATGACATGGCCGGATTGGCCTAAAAGTGGCGGCGATTATAGGCATATTCTGACGCCGATGCCATGCGCCAAGCGTCGTACGGTCATTCGCCTTGTGGCTGATAACGTGGGTCGCTGGCTTGCAGTTGAGTCAGGCGGGCCAGGGGATCCTGGCGATAAAAGCGGCTGAGTTGGGCGTACACCTGTGGATAACTGTTGACCAGTAAATCCGGGGCGCTGAAGAAATACTCGCTGGTGACGGCAAAGAACTCCGCCGGGTTTTCCGCAGCGTAAGGGTCTATCTCGGTCTCGGCGTCCGGGTTGGCGTCCAACTGGCGGTTGAGATCATCGAAGGCGCCTTGCATGACGCTGGCCCAGTCCTGCACGCGCATGTCATGGTGCAGAGGCGGCAGGCCGTTGGCGTCGCCGTTGAGCATGTCCAGCTTGTGCGCCAGTTCGTGGATGACCAGGTTGTAGCCTTCCCATTGGCCGCTGGCGAGCACACCAGGCCAGGCGAGGATAACCGGGCCCTGTTGCCAGGCTTCGCCGCTGTGTTCGCCGTCCCATTCGTGCTCCACGCCACTGGCATCGCGATGGCGTTGCGGGCTGAGGAAGTCGTCGGGGTACAACACGATCTCATGGAAGCCCTGGTACCAGTCGAGGTCGCCCAGGTTCATCAGCGGCAATTGCGCCTGGGCGGCGAGCAGCAGGCGTTGTTCCTGGTGCAGTTCGACGCCGGGCAGGGCGGTGAGGTGTTTTTCGCTGAGGAACACCACGCAGGCTTCGCGCAGCCACTGGTCTTGCTCCGGCGTGATGCCGTCGAGGAAGGTCAGGTGGTGGCGCACCCGTTGCCAGCTGTCATCGGCAATCGGGTGCTTGGCCAGCAGGCGCCGGCGACGCCAGGCGCTGAGGGACCACACGGGCGGTCAGTGCGGGTTGGCTTCGGAGGACGTGCGGCCAAAGCGGCTGCGCACTACGCCAATAATCATCGGCACCAGGGACAGCAGGATGATGAACACCACCAACAGCGACAGGTTCTTCTTGATAAAAGGCACGTTGCCGAAGAAGTAACCCAAGGTCACCAGGCCACCGACCCACAGGATGGTGCCCAGTACGCTGAAGCCGAAGAAGCGCGGATACGGCATCTTGGCCACGCCCGCGACGAACGGCGCGAAGGTACGCAGGATCGGCAGAAAGCGCGCCAGGGTCACGGTCTTGCCGCCGTGCTTGTCGTAGAAGTCGTGGGTTTTTTGCAGGTAGTCGCGGCGGAAGATCTTGGAGTTCGGGTTGCTGAACAAGCGCTCGCCCGCCGTGCGTCCGATCACATAGTTGGTGCTGTCGCCGAGGATGGCCGCCAGCATCAGCAGGCCGGCAAGCAGCACTGGGTCCATACCGCCGCCGGCCGCTACGGCACCGGCGATAAACAGCAAGGAGTCGCCCGGCAGGAAGGGCATGACCACCAGGCCGGTTTCGCAAAAAATCACCAGGAACAGAATGGCGTAGATCCACGGACCGTAATTGGTTACCAGCATGTCGAGGTAGACGTCGAGATGCAGGATAAGGTCGAGCGGGTTGAAATCCATGGATGGCACCTGTGTGAAAGGCCCGGCTCAGCAGGCCAGTGCGGGGACGACGGGTAATAAGGCTACAAGTGTATGTCGTGGGTCTTACAACCTTGAGAGGTCCGCATTATACGGATTGAGAGGTGAAAAGCGTGTGGCTTTTGTAGCGGGGAGTGTCGTGAAAGTGTGAAGGAGTTGGGCTTCGTCTGAGTCACCGGATCAAGTGTGGGAGCTGGCTTGCCTGCGATAGCGGTGGGTCAGTATGAGAAATGCTCGCTGACACTCCGCCATCGCAGGCAAGCCAGCTCCCACAAGGATATTGCGGTGTCTGGCTGACTGGTTTTCAGTCTTCGTTGATCGGTAACACGTAGTTTTTGAATTCGGTGTCTTCGCGAAACCCAATCGACTCATAGGTCTTCTGCGCCACGTCGTTATCGCTGCTGGTCGATACCCGCAGCCGCACCGCGTGGGTGTCCTTGGCCATTTTCTTGGCCGTGCGCATCAGGTTGTCAGCCACCAGTTGCCGGCGCGCGTCCTCGGCCACATAGATGTCGTTGAGGATCCACACCCGCTTGAGCGACAGCGAAGAAAAGCTCGGGTACAGCTGGCAAAACCCCAGCAGCCGCTTGTCGTCATCGTCGGCCAGGGCCAGGTAGATCACCGATTCCTTGCGCCGCAGACGCTTTTCCAAAAAGGCCCGTGACGAGTCCGGGAACGGCAAGGCCCCGTAGAACTCGCGGTATTTGACGAACAACGGGGTCAACAGGTCCAGGTGTTCCAGGGTCGCTTGAGTAATCCGCATGCCAGGCCTCAACTTCCAAATGGGGTATGACCACACGAGCGGCCGTGACCCGATGCTGCCTAATGACGCCAAAAAGCGCAATCGTGCCGCTATCGGTCATCCGCCGGGCTGAGCAGGAAATTACCTTTCATCAGGTCCGGGTCGTCGGATTCGAGGGTCTGAACCTGTGCCTCATCCTTGAGATTGACTCCCGACAGTTGCCGACGACACGCCTCTCGCATCAAGTACAGCAGGCGATGGGCCGCCATGCCATAACTCAAGCCCTCCAGCCGCACATTGGAGATGCAGTTGCGATAGGCATCGGTGAGGCCGACCTTGGGGTTGTAGGTGAAATACAGGCCCAGGCTGTCCGGCGAGCTGAGCCCCGGCCGTTCGCCGATCAGGATCACCACCATCTTGGCGCCCAGTAGCTGCCCGATTTCATCGGCTACCGCCACGCGGCCTTGCTCCACCAGGATCACCGGTGACAAGGACCAGCCTTCGGCGTGGGTCTGTTCTTCCAGGCGCGCCAGAAACGGCGCTGTATGTTTATGCACGGCCAGTGCCGACAGGCCATCGGCCACCACGATGGCCAAGTCCACACCACCGGGCTGGGCCGAGGCGTAGTCGCGCAGTGTTTGTGCCGACTCATCACTCAGGCGTCGCCCAAGGTCCGGGCGTTGCAGGTAGATGTGCCGGTCCGTGGCGGCGCTGTGCAACAACAGGCTGTCTCGGCCACGTTCGGCCAGTTGGTGGCTGAGCCCGGCGTGATCGAAGGGCAGGTGCACCGCGTCCCGCGCCTGGGCGTGGGCAAACTGGAAGTCCAGTTGGGCGCTGGTGGGAAGGCTGGTGCCGGTGCGGCCCAGGGCAATACGCGCCGGGGTCAGGCGGCGCAGTTCCAGCCACGGGTTGTCAGGCAATTCTGGATGCACAGTCGGCTCCTTCATCCCAATTGCGCCAAGGCGTGACGAAAGGCCGGTGGCAGGCTGTTGCCAAAGTGCACCTTGCCATCGGCCTGCGTGAAGATGCCCATTTTCGCCAGCCACTGCTCGAACTCCGGCGCCGGCTTTAAACCCAATGTTTGCCGCGCGTACAGAGCGTCGTGGAACGAGGTGGTCTGGTAGTTGAGCATGATGTCGTCAGAGCCGGGGATGCCCATGATGAAGTTGATGCCGGCCACGCCGAGCAGGGTCAGCAGGGTGTCCATGTCGTCCTGGTCGGCTTCGGCGTGGTTGGTGTAGCAGATGTCGCAACCCATGGGTACGCCGAGCAGCTTGCCGCAGAAGTGGTCTTCCAGGCCGGCGCGGATAATCTGCTTGCCGTTGTACAGGTACTCCGGGCCGATAAAACCGACCACGGTGTTCACCAGAAACGGCTTGAAGTGCCGCGCCACGGCGTAGGCACGGGTTTCACAGGTTTGCTGGTCGACGCCAAAGTGCGCATTGGCCGACAAGGCGCTGCCCTGGCCGGTTTCGAAGTACATCAGGTTCTGGCCCAGGGTGCCGCGCTTGAGGCTTAAGCCCGCGTCGTAACCTTCCTGCAGCACGTTCAGGTTGATCCCGAAACTGGCATTGGCCGCTTCGGTACCGGCAATTGACTGAAACACCAGGTCCAGCGGTACGCCGCGGTTGATCGCTTCGATGGAGGTGGTGACGTGGGTCAGCACGCAGGCCTGGGTGGGGATTTCGTAGCGCTGGATGATCGCGTCCAGCATCTCGAGCATGGCGCAGATTGAGGCGATGCTGTCGGTGGCCGGGTTGATACCGATCATTGCGTCGCCGTTGCCGTAGAGCAGGCCGTCAAGAATGCTCGCGGCGATGCCGGCCGGTTCATCGGTGGGGTGGTTGGGCTGCAAGCGCGTGGACAAGCGCCCGCGCAGGCCCAGGGTGCCGCGAAACTGGGTGACCACGCGGATCTTCTGCGCCACCAGCACCAAGTCTTGCACGCGCATGATCTTGGACACGGCCGCGGCCATTTCCGGTGTCAGCCCTGGCGCCAATGCGCGTAGGGCCTGTTCATCGGCCGCGTCGCTGAGCAGCCAGTCGCGCAGGCCGCCGACGGTGAGGTGGCTGACCGCTGCAAACGCCTGTTTATCGTGGGTGTCGATGATCAGCCGGGTGACTTCATCGCTTTCATAAGGAATCAGTGCTTCCTGCAGGAAGTGTTTGAGCGGGATATTCGCCAGCGCCATCTGCGCCGCCACACGTTCGCCGTCATTCTGGGCGGCGACACCGGCGAGGAAGTCCCCGGAGCGTGCGGGGCTGGCCTTGGCCATCACGTCCTTGAGGCTGTCGAAGCGGTAGGTTTGAGCACCCACCGCGTGGGAAAAGCTTGCCATACAGTGTCTCCTTGATGACGCGGGCCTGCTGTGGGCAAGGCGCCGCGTCGAGGTTTTCGGCAGTTAGTGCAGGGCGGCCTCTGCGGCCTGGATCGCCGCGAATTCCTCTTCCGGCGTGCCTGCTACCAAGTGATGCCGGCTGTAGAAAGCAAAGTAAGCAATTAATACTCCATAGATGATCGCCGCGCCAATCACCACGCGCGGGTCCACCAGAAAGCCCGCCACCACGGCCACGCAAGCCAGTACCAGCGCCACGCCTGAGGTGAAGATGCCCCCCGGCGTGCGGTATGGCCGCTCCATTTTAGGGCGACGGATGCGCAGGGTGATGTGGGCGGCCATCATCAACACGTAGGAAATGGTGGCGCCAAACACCGCTACCAGGATCAGCAAGTCACCCTGGCCGGTCAGCGACAGGCCAAACCCGATAATCCCGGGGATCACCAGTGCCAATACTGGCGCCTTGCTCTTGTTGGTCTCGGACAATTTGCGCGGCAGGTAACCGGCACGGGACAAGGCAAAGATCTGCCGCGAATAGGCGTAGATAATCGAGAAAAAGCTCGCGATCAAACCGGCCAGGCCGACCAGGTTGACGAAGCTGCCCATCCAGGTGGAACCGCCGTAGGACAACGCCAAGGCTTCAACCAGCGGGTTGCCGGATTTGATCAGCGCGTAAGTCCCCGCTCCGCCCGGCGCGATCACCAGGATCAACAGGGCAAAACTGGTCAGCACCACAATCGCGCCAATCAGTCCGCGCGGCAGGTCGCGCTTGGGATTCTTGGTTTCTTCAGCCGCCAGGGGCACGCCTTCCACCGCCAGGAAAAACCAGATGGCATAAGGAATCGCCGCCCACACGCCGACGTAGCCGAACGGCAGGAAGCTGCTCGCGCCCTTGGCCTCGGTCATCGGAATATCCAGCAGGTTGGCGACGTTGAAGTGCGGCACCATCGACACCAGGAACACGCCCAGGGCAATCGCGGCGACGGCGGTGATCACAAACATCAGCTTCAAGGCTTCACCCACACCAAAGATGTGGATGCCGATAAAGATGATGTAGAACGCCAGGTAAATCATCCAGCCGCCAATCCCGAACAGCGACTCGCAATAGGCGCCGATAAACACCGCGATGGCGGCGGGAGCGATGGCGTATTCGATAAGGATGGCAGTGCCAGTGAGGAACCCGCCCCAGGGGCCAAAGGCACTGCGGGCAAAACCGTAGCCACCGCCGGCAGTGGGGATCATCGAAGACAACTCGGCCAGGGAAAAGCACATGCACAGGTACATGGTGGCCATCAGCAAAGTGGCGAGGAACATGCCGCCCCAGCCGCCCTGGGCCAGGCCGAAGTTCCAGCCGGCGTAATCGCCGGAAATAACATAGGCGACGCCAAGGCCAACCAGTAGTACCCAGCCGGCGGCGCCTTTTTTCAGTTCGCGTTGTTGAAAATAATCGGTGCCGACTTTTTCGAAGTCGACAGAAGAACCAGTGGGTTCGCTAGGCATGGGAAGTACCTTCCATTCTTATTGTTTTTGACTCGGCGTCTTTGTGCCGAACGAGGTAGCAATTGCTTGTGATATCAAATGTGGGAGCTGGCAAGCCATAATGCCAGTCAGTTAAGCGGTCATCGCCTTCTGTAGGAGCGAGCTTGCTCGCGAAAAACGTCAACGATAACGCGTGCTTGCTGAATGAACGCGGCGCCTTTGAGTTTTTCGCGAGCAAGCTCGCTCCTACAAAAAAGCCTTAACTGACTGGCATTAAGGCAAGCCAGCTCCCACACCTGGTTGCATTTCAAGTTGGGAGCGGGTTGCTTGCTACAAGGCTAAGTTAGAAAAAGCCCAACGGATTAATGTCGTAGCTCACCAGCAAGTTCTTGGTCTGCTGGTAGTGATCCAACATCATTTTGTGGGTTTCACGGCCCACGCCAGACTTCTTGTAACCGCCAAACGCGGCATGCGCCGGGTACAGGTGGTAGCAGTTGGTCCACACGCGACCGGCCTTGATCGCCCGGCCCATGCGGTAGGCGCGGTTGATGTCGCGGGTCCACAGACCGGCGCCCAGGCCGAACTCGGTGTCGTTGGCAATTGCCAGGGCTTCGGCTTCGTCCTTGAAGGTGGTGATGCTCACCACCGGGCCGAAGATTTCTTCCTGGAACACGCGCATGTCGTTGGTGCCCTTGAGCAGGGTCGGCTGGATGTAATAACCGGTGGCCAGGTCGCCCGTGAGCTTCTCGACCTTGCCGCCCGTGAGCAATTGCGCGCCTTCGCCCTTGGCGATTTCCAGGTAGGACAGGATCTTGTCGAACTGCTGCTCGGACGCTTGGGCGCCGACCATGGTGTCGGTGTCCAGCGGGTCGCCACGCTTGATCGACTCGACCTTCTTCATCACCACTTTCATGAAGTCGTCGTAGATCGACTCTTCCACCAGAGCGCGGGAAGGGCAGGTGCACACTTCGCCCTGGTTGAAGAACGCCAGCACCAGGCCTTCGGCGGCTTTTTCGATAAATGCAGGTTCGGCTTTCATGATGTCGGCGAAGAAGATGTTCGGCGACTTGCCGCCCAGCTCGACCGTGGACGGAATGATGTTCTCGGCCGCGGCATGCATGATGTGCGAGCCCACAGGTGTTGAACCGGTAAAGGCGATCTTGGCGATGCGCTTGCTGGTGGCAAGGGCTTCGCCAGCTTCCTTGCCGAAACCGTGCACCACGTTCAGCACGCCCGGTGGCAGCAAGTCGCCGATCAGCTCCATCAGCACGCTGATGCCCAGCGGCGTTTGCTCGGCGGGCTTGAGCACCACGCAGTTACCGGCGGCCAGGGCCGGTGCGAGTTTCCACGCGGCCATCAGCAGCGGGAAGTTCCACGGGATGATCTGGCCGACCACGCCCAGCGGCTCGTGGAAGTGATAGGCGGCGGTGAGTTCGTTGATTTCCGCGCTGCTGCCTTCCTGGGCGCGGATGCAGCCGGCGAAGTAGCGGAAGTGGTCGGCGGCCAGGGGGATGTCGGCGTTGAGGGTTTCACGCACGGCCTTGCCGTTGTCCCAGGTTTCGGTGATGGCCAGCAGTTCGAGGTTTTGCTCGATACGGTCGGCAATCTTCAGCAGGACCAGCGAGCGGTCCTGGGCCGAGGTTTTGCCCCAGGCATCGGCGGCTGCGTGGGCGGCGTCCAGCGCCTTGTCGATGTCTTTGGCGGTGGAGCGCGGGAAGTCGGCAATCGGCTTGCCGTTGACCGGCGAGGTGTTGGAGAAATAGTTGCCATCGACCGGAGCCACGAATTCGCCGCCGATGTAGTTACCGTACTTGGCCTTGAACGAAACGATGGCGCCTTCAGTACCGGGGTGTGCATAACGCATGGTGGGCATCTCCTGCTTTTATGTTTATTGGAGTACAGCGCTGCGAGCGCGTTATAAAGCGTAGAGCAAAGGTTGGGCCATCGCCGTGCGGGCCAGCAGAATCAAGAGGTTGGGCTTTGTTGCAAGGCTTTGCCGTGACGGGAGTGATACAGGCAAGGTGACAGTTTGTGCCACAAACGGTACAGCCTGTGACCGGTGGGGCGGGCCGGGATTGCAATGGCCGGATGGCTGGGGGATGCTGGGCGTTCTCACGCAGGGAGAATAATAAGAACATGCATAACGATCATTTCAGTCGCCATGCCCAGCAAGTCTTGACCGTCACCCGTGGCCAAGAGCTTTCCCAAGGGCCTGGCAGCGACCCGTCCATAGCCCGTTCCTGGCTGCGCTGCGTGGAGGATTACCACCTCGACCCGGCGCTGACCATCGCGCCCACCGTGCTCGAGCACGGGCGCCTGCTGGAAAGTCGCGAACGCCTGCGCCAAGTGCTGCACATCGCCGGCAGCGAAATGAACAGCCTGCACCAGCAACTCTCCGGCGCCGGTCATGCGGTGCTGCTCACCGATGCGCGGGGGGTGATCCTCAACTGTGTCACCGCGCCGTCCGAGCGCAAGATCTTCGAGCGTGCCGGCTTATGGCTGGGCGCTGACTGGAGCGAAGCCTGCGAAGGCACCAACGGCATCGGCACCTGCCTGGTGGAACGGCAGTCGTTGACGATCCACCGTGACGAGCATTTTCGCGGCCGTCATACCGGGCTGACCTGTTCGGCGAGCCCCGTGTTCGATCCTCATGGTGAATTGCTGGCGGTGCTGGATGTGTCCTCGGCCCGCGAAGCCGTGTCGCGCCAGAGCCAGTTCCACACCATGGCGCTGGTGAACCTGTCGGCCAAGATGATCGAAAGTTGCTACTTCCTGCGCCACTTCGAACACCACTGGCTGTTGCGTTTCCATCTGCAGGCCGAGTCGGTCGGGTTATTCAGCGAAGGCTTGCTGGCGTTCGATGGTGAAGGGCGCATTTGTGCGGTCAACCAGAGCGCTCTGAACCTGTTGGGGCAGCTACGCGGCGGCTTGGTGGGCCAGCCGGTGGAAGCCTTTTTCGACTGCTCCCTGGATCAGTTGCTGGGTCGGGCCAGCGCAAATGCCACGGCCAGTTGGCCGCTGCGCACCCGCGATGGTCGGCCTCTGTTTGCAGCGCTGCGAGGCCAGCCGCGCAGTGTGCCGGTGCCCGTCATCAAGCCGCAGGCGCCACGGCCTTTGGGTATCTGCGTGGGCGACCCGGCGTTGCAAAATGAGCTACGCAAGGCCTCGCGAGTGTTCGAGCGCGATGTGCCTTTGCTGATCAACGGCGAAACCGGCTGCGGTAAAGAAGCCTTCGCCAAGGCCGTGCACCAGGCTAGCCAGCGGGGCGATAAGGCCTTTGTTGCGCTGAACTGTGCGGCGATTCCAGAAAACCTGATCGAGAGCGAATTATTTGGCTATCGCGCCGGCAGTTTCACCGGCGCGCTTAAAGAAGGCATGCGCGGCAAGCTGCAACAGGCCGACGGCGGCACGCTGTTTCTCGATGAAATCGGCGACATGCCCCTGGCGTTGCAAACCCGCCTGTTACGGGTACTGGAGGATCGCCTGGTGGTGCCTATCGGCGGCGAACCTCAAGCGGTGAACGTGCGCATCATCAGCGCCACGCACCGTAATTTGCTAGAGCGCGTGGCCGATGGCAGCTTTCGCGAAGACCTGTATTACCGCTTGAACGGCTTGGAAGTGGCCCTGCCGCCGTTGCGCGAACGCAGTGACAAGTCGCAACTGTTGGACTTCCTCCTGGCCCAGGAAGCGGGCACCGAGCAGGTGATGCTGGACGAACCTGCGCGCCGAGCCTTGTTAGCATTCCAATGGCCCGGCAACCTGCGGCAGTTGCGTACGGTGTTGCGTACGGTAGTGGCGCTCTGTGAGGGCGGGCGAGTCGGTCTTGAAGACTTGCCGGCACTGATTCGCCAAGCGCAGCCGCAAGGGGCGAGGGTGGATGCGCCGTGCGCCTCGCCGCTGGAGAACGCCGAGCGCCAGGCATTGCTCAACGCGTTGGCGCAGCAGCGCTGGCATATGAGCCATGTGGCTGAACAGTTGGGGGTCAGTCGCAATACGCTGTACCGCAAGTTACGCAAACATGGCATTTCACGGGACGCCATGCAGTAAGGGGCGCTGTCGGAGTAACTTGGTTATTGCGAACTGCTCGTTTTTTGTCTCACGCGCTACCTTGAAAGACGCTGAGCTTAAAAACGCCGGCAGCACGGTTCAAGACCTCCCTTGTGCCCGTCGGATCCTACCGGCGAGCGTTTCGCGCTCAGCTAAAGCGTGCGAACTTTTCCACCCTACGCTAACCTGCCTCGATGTTTACGAGGTCGACTATGCACATTCATATTCTGGGTATCTGCGGTACGTTCATGGGCTCGATGGCGGTTCTGGCCAAAGAGCTGGGCCATCACGTAACAGGCTCCGATGCCAATGTTTATCCACCCATGAGCACGCAGCTACAGGCGCAAGGGATTGAGCTGACCCAAGGTTACGATCCTTCGCAATTCGACCCGGTGCCGGACCTGGTCGTCATCGGCAACGCCATGTCTCGGGGAAACCCGGCGGTGGAATACGTACTGAACAAAGGCTTGCCTTACGTCTCCGGCCCTCAGTGGCTGGCTGACCATGTGCTGCAGGGCCGTTGGGTCCTGGCAGTGGCCGGCACTCACGGCAAGACCACCACCAGCAGCATGCTGGCCTGGGTACTGGAGCATGCGGGCATGAGCCCGGGCTTCCTGATTGGCGGTGTGCCGCAGAACTTCTCGGTGTCGGCGCGCCTGGGGGAGACGCCGTTTTTTGTGATCGAGGCCGATGAGTACGACAGCGCCTTTTTCGACAAGCGCTCCAAGTTCGTCCATTACCGCCCACGCACGGCGATCCTGAATAACCTTGAGTTCGATCACGCGGATATCTTTCCAGATCTGCCGGCGATTGAGCGCCAGTTCCACCACTTGGTTCGCACTATCCCAAGTGAGGGCCTTGTCATTCATCCCACCACCGAGCCTGCGTTGCAGCGTGTGATCGACATGGGCTGCTGGACGCCGGTGCAAACTACCGGCGCGGGCGGGCAGTGGCAGGCGAGGTTGCTCAGCGAAGACGGTTCGCGGTTTGAAGTGCTGTTTGAAGGCCAGGCCCAAGGCATCGTCGATTGGGGCATGACCGGCCAACACAACGTGGCCAACGCCTTGGTGAGCCTGGCTGCCGCCCGGCATGTTGGCGTGGTGCCAGCCATGGGCATTGCCGCCTTGAGCGCGTTCAAGAGTGTGAAGCGGCGCATGGAGAAAGTCGCTGAAGTAAATGGAATTACCATCTACGACGACTTTGCCCACCACCCGACCGCAATTGCCACCACCCTGGATGGCCTGCGCAAGCGCGTCGGCGATGCGCAGATTATTGCCATCGTCGAGCCGCGCTCCAACTCCATGAAGCTGGGCGCGCACCGTGATGGCCTGCCCGAGAGCGTCAACGATGCCGACCAGGTGGTGTGGTATGCGCCGGCCAACCTCGGCTGGGATCTGCCCGCGATTGCTGCGCTATGCACCGTGCCCTCCACAGTCTGCGATTCGTTGGAAGGCATCATTGAGCATGTGAGATCCTTGGCCCAGCCCGGCACCCACGTGGTGGTCATGAGCAACGGCGGCTTTGGCGGCCTGCACGGCAAGCTGGCCGAGGCACTGAAATGAGCGGGCCGGAACGCATCACCCTGGCGATGACTGGCGCATCCGGTGCGCCCTATGGCCTGCGCCTGCTCGACTGCCTGGTGCGTGAAGACCGTGAGGTGCATTTTCTGATCTCCAAGGCGGCGCAATTGGTGCTGGCGACTGAGACCGATGTCGCTCTGCCTTCCAAGGTGCAGATGATGCAGGCATTCCTCACCGAGTACACCGGCGCAGCGGCGGGGCAGATCAAGGTCTACGGCAAAGAGGACTGGATGTCACCGGTAGCCTCAGGCTCCGGTGCGCCAGCGGCGATGGTGGTGGTGCCGTGTTCTACCGGTACCTTGTCGGCGATTGCCACGGGCGCCTGCAACAACCTGATCGAACGGGCGGCGGATGTGACCTTGAAGGAGCGCCGCCAGTTGATTCTGGTGCCGCGCGAAGCGCCGTATTCGAGTATTCATCTGGAGCACATGCTCAAGTTGTCGAACATGGGCGTGACTATTCTGCCCGCGTCGCCAGGCTTCTATCACCAGCCGCAGACCATCGATGACCTGGTGGACTTTGTGGTGGCGCGCATTCTCAACCTGTTGAACATTCCTCAGGACATGCTGCCGCGTTGGGGCGAGCACCATCTGGGCGGCGATGAATAAAGCACTGCTGCTGCTGTTGATGGCGCTGCAACTCGCCGGCTGTGCCACCGCGCGCACGCTGGATGCCGCGCAACCGGGTGCCCCGGTGGTGTATGCCGGCACACGCCTGGATCTGTACGCAATCAATGGCGGCTGCTGCGCCAAGGACCGCTTTGGTGCCGAGGCCCCGAGCTATCCCCATCTCGACCTGCCGGCCAGCGCGTTGCTCGATACCTTGTTGTTGCCACTGTCGGTGTTGACGGTGCTGGGGGTGGGCTTCAACGCGACGGGTGGGCTGTAGATAGTAGTTGTCTGGGCCGGCCGCATCGCGGGCAAGCCCGGCTCCCACAGGGGGATCGCATTCCAAATATCAGGACTGCAGTCCATCCCCACAGGGGGATTGCATTCCAGATATGAGGGCTGCAGTCCATTCCTACAGGGGAATGCATTCCAAATGTGGGAGCTGGCTTGTCGGGTCGCCGCATCGCTGCGAAGGCGGCCTTAAAGCCGACCAGGATCTCGGGTCAGACCGCGTACATATCCGTTCCTGCGGTAATGGCTGCTATTGGTTCCGCTTTTACAGCGGGTCACTTTTGAAAAGAGCCGGAATGCCGGCCCAGCCAAAAGTAACCAAAAGGCTCTTGCCCCACCACTCGGCACCTCGCCCAGGCTCGGTGTACCCGTAATCCGCCAGTGATTTGGGGGGCCGCCGCCACGCGCCATCCATGGCGCGGGGCGGCTAAACCGGCATCCCTGCCGGTTTACCCCCCAAATCCCTGTCGAATTCCGGCCAGCGTGGTTTAACGGGGCGCCTGAGATCAAAAGCAGATCAAGATCAAGATCAAGAGCGGCTCGCTTCGCATCGTGGTTACCGTCGGCGGCTACAGCCTACAAAGTTGTGTGGATACCTATGCTGCGATGAGGCCAGTACCAGCCCTGCCTCATTACTTGCCGAGCTTGCGCAACTCGTCCGACTCCACCACCCGCACGCCATCCTGTTCTTCCAGCGCCAGGCGCCACATGGCGCGGGCCAGTTCGCAGACTTCAATACCGTGGTACTTACCGGGAATCAGCCGTGACAGCGGCCCGGCCAGCTGCTCGGCCAGGCGCGGTTCCAGCCGCTCCCCGAGCAGCAGCGATGGACGTACGATGGTCAACTGCGGCCAGTCTTGCGCTTTCAGCGCCAGTTCCATTTCCCCCTTGACCCGGTTGTAGAACACCGAGGATTTCGGGTCGGCGCCAATCGCACTGATCACGATCAGATGCCGCGCGCCCAGTTCCCGCGCGCGCTTGGCGAAGGCCACCACCATGTCCAGGTCGACCGCACGGAACGCCGCTTCCGAGCCGGCCTTTTTGATCGTGGTGCCCAGGCAGCAGAAGGCAATATCCACGCGGCCGCTCAGTTGCGGCAGGAACACCGCCGGGTCGCCCACCGGGTTTTCCAGGCGTGGATGTTCAGCCAAGGGTTTGCGGCTGGGTGCCAGCACGCGGGTCACGGTGGGTTCGTTGAGCAGGCGGTCGAGCAGGTGTTCGCCAGTGAGGCCGGAAGCCCCGGCCAGCAAGATATGCTGCGGTGTCAGGTACATGGTGTTTCCCCCTTGTTACACGTTACAGCTTAGTTGCCTTTGGCTTCCTTGCTATTCATTGAGACGCTTTCGAGCGCCTTTCGTGCCTGCTGTTTGCGTAATAATTGCCAATGGGCGATCACGCCTTTAGGGGCCCAGATCTGCGGTTCGGAGGCTTCGAAATTGTCCGCCTGTTCGCGTTCGGCCACGTGCAGTTGTGCCAGTTTGAAGGCGTGTTGCAAATCGTCCGTCTGGTTGAAAGCTTGTGCGAAAAGGGCATCACCGAAGTATGTAAAGTCTGCTTCTTCCGAGCAGCCGAATGACACGCGGTCTGCACGGGAGGCGGTCATGATCAGGGTGCGCTCATCTTTGAGCGCCGGTATGAAGCCGCCGGAGTAACATGCGGAGATCACGATGACCTTGTCGCGGTTTTTCAGCGGTGCGAGCACGGCGGCCAGCTCGTCGGCGGGCAGGTCGGCCAGTTCCATGCGCGGTTGGTCGAGCACCAGCTCATGCTCATGGGTGCCATGGCTGGTCATGTAAATGAACACCAGGTCTTCCGGCCCGGTCCGTTCGGCCAGGGTTTGCACCGAGCGGCGCAGGCTTTCACGGGTGGCCAGGGGGCGGTCGGCGATATGGTCGCGGTGATTGACCAGGCGCACCTGCCCGCGCGCGCCGAAGCGGGTGGCGAGCAGGTTGCTGACGTAATCGGCCTCGCGCAGGAACACGCTTTGCTTGCCGTCGCCCGCCAGCACCAAGGTGTACAGCTCGACGGCCGAAGTGGACGCGGGCACTGTCGCCAGGGCGTCATCGAGCAAGCGGCCTTGAGCCAGTATGCCGGTCTCCAGAGGGTCGGGCAGCAGCTTGCCCTCGGCATCGCGCACGCGCAGGCCGTTGACCCACGTGCCGGACTGCACGGTGCCGTCGGTGAGTACCAGCGTGCCACGGCCTTGATAGTTGTCGCTGTCGAAGCCACCGATATAGAAACTGCCATCGGTGAGGTTCAGGCGCCCTTCGCCGGTAAAGCGCCAGTCACTGAACTGGCCGACATAGTGGCTGCCATCGACCCCGATCAATTCGCCTTTGCCGGTCAGCGCGCCTTCCTTGAACTGGCCGATCCACACATCGCCGTCGGCGTTCTCGTAGCGACCTTTGCCATTGAGCTGGTTCTGTTTGAACTGGCCGACATAGATATCGCCTTCGGCGCTATTGAAAGTGCCATTGCCTTCCAGTTGGCCGTCGACAAAGCGGCCGCTGAACTGGTTGCCGCTGTCGTCATTGCGCTGGCCTTCGCCATTGGGCTTGCCGTGGGCGAACTGGCCCTGGTACTGGCTGCCGTCGGCCAGTTCCAGGCGGCCGAGGCCTGAGTACTGGTCGTCCTGGAATTCGCCGCGATAAGTCATCTGCCCTTCTTTGAGGGTGCCTTCGCCGTTGCGTCGACCGTTCTTGAAACCGCCCACGTAGCTGCTGCCCGAGGTGGTCAGGCTACCCTGGCCATCAAACAGGCCCTGCTTGAATTCGCCTTTATAGACTTCGCCATTGCTGCCATGCCATTCGCCCTGGCCGTGCCACTGGCCTTTGTCGAACTGGCCGGCGTACCAACTGCCATTGGGGTAGTCCACACGACCTTGGCCTTGCAGCAAACCGTTGACCACATCGCCACGGTAACGGCCGCCATCGGGCAGGCGCGCATCGGGCGGCAACAGCGATTCGCCGTCTCCGCAAGCGGTGAGCAACAGGGCAAGGGCAAGAGGAGCGAGTGGGCGCATAGCGGGATCCGGATAATTGAGCGCCGAGTATGCCGTAGCCGGGGTGCCGAACCTAGTGGTCTGTGTGCAGGACCTACCACCTGTAGGAGCGGGCTTGCCCGCGAAAAACTCACAGGCGCCGCTTTTATTCAGAATGAACGCGTAATCGTTGACGACCTTCGCGAGCAAGCTCGCTCCTACAGTGGGGTGGCGATGATTATACGAAGCAGAGTGACAGCGACTCGGCAATGTAGGCCGGCTTCTCCTGGCCTTCGATTTCCAGGGTGGCGGTGGCCTTGAACAGCCATTGGCCCGGCTTTTTCTCGGTGACGTCAGTGAGGGTGACGTTCAGGCGCACCTTGGCGTTCACTTTCACCGGCTGGATAAAGCGCACGCTGTCCAGGCCGTAGTTGACGGCCATCTTCAGGCCTTCGGGCATGATCAGGATGTCTTCCATCAGCTTGGGCATCAGCGACAGCGACAGGAACCCGTGGGCGATGGTGCTGCCGAACGGGGTCTGCGCCGCCTTGACCGGGTCGACGTGGATGAACTGATGATCGCCGGTGGCTTCCGCGAACAGGTTGATACGCGCCTGGTCGATGGTGAGCCATTCGGAACGTCCCAGTTCCTTGCCGACATAATCTTTGAGCTGCGCTACGGGTACATAGGGCATTGCGTCTCTCCTTGGTTCATCATTTTTGCCCATGGTTAAGGGGCGTTTTTATGGGTTACAGAGAACCAATGTAGATCATCATGGGCAATCAGCCCGGTCAACCCAACATGCTTTTGGCGAATGCCGGAGCATAGGGCGGGCATGCTTATAATGCGCGCGAGTTTTGAGGGGAGAGAGCGGGATGCTGTTACGTGGCCTGACCTGGCTGGTGCTGTTTCAACTGATCGGCACCGCGATCAATCATTTGCTGGTGCCGGTGCTGCCGGGGCCGATCCTCGGCTTGTTGCTGATGCTGGGCTTTCTGGTCTGGCGCGGTGAAGTCGGCGAGCCCCTGAGCCTGGCGGCCGGCAGCCTGTTGCGTTACCTGCCGCTGCTGCTGGTGCCGCCGGCCGTGGGAGTGATGGTGTATGCCAAGGACATCGTGGCGGATTTCTGGGCCATCGTCGGGGCGTTGGTGTTGTCGCTGGTGATCGCCATGGGCTTTGTCGGTGTGCTGATGCAGCAGATGGTCAAGCGCAAGGAGAAGGACCAATGATCCTCGACTGGCAGGGCGCCTGGACGGCGGTCATTCATCACCCGCTGTTTGGTATCGGTATCACCCTGGGCGCCTATCAGCTGGTGCTGGCGGGGTTCGAGAAAACTCGCTGGATCTTCCTGCAGCCGGTGCTGGTGTCGATGCTGCTGGTGATCGGCGTGCTGCTCACTTGTGGGCTGAGCTACGCCGAATACCGCAAGAGCACCGAGATCATGGGCATCCTCCTGGGGCCTGCGACCGTGGCCCTGGCGGTGCCGCTTTATCTGAACCTGCGACGGATTCGCCAATTGTTCTGGCCGATATTTACTACGCTGGTGGTAGGCGGGGTATTGGCCACCGGCCTTTGTGTGGCGTTGGGATGGTGGTTCGGGGCCGAGCACAGGGTGCTGATGACCATGGCGCCCAAGTCGGTCACCTCGCCGATTGCCATGCTGGTGGCCGAGCAGATCGGCGGCGTGGCGGCCTTGGCGGCGGTGTTTGTGTTGATCACTGGGGTGGTCGGCGCGATGATCGGTCCAGCGCTCTTGTCGCGCCTGGGTGTACGCAGCCCCGAAGCGCGCGGCATGGCCCTGGGCATGACCGCTCACGCCGTCGGCACTTCGGTAGCCCTGCAGGAAAGCGAAGAATGCGGCGCCTTCGCGGCGCTGGCCATGAGTTTGATGGGCGTGGCCACGGCGGTGTTCCTGCCGTTGGCGGTGTCGGTCATTGTTTAACCCAGGTTTTAAGGAAACCGTTATGAGTCTGGCGCTATTCCCCCTCAACACTGTGCTGTTCCCGGGCTGCACCCTCGACTTGCAGATATTTGAGGCGCGCTACCTGGACATGATCGGCCGTTGCATGAAAAAGGGCGAAGGCTTTGGTGTGGTGTGCATCCTGGATGGCTCAGAGGTGGGCACGGCCCCTGACGGTTATGCGCTTGTCGGTTGTGAAGCGCTGATTCGTGACTTCAAGCAGCAGGACAACGGCCTGCTGGGCATTCGCGTCGAAGGTGGCCGTCGTTTCCGTGTGCGTGAGGCCGGCGTGCAGAAAGACCAGTTGCTGGTGGCTGATGTGCAATGGCTGCAAGAATTGCCGGACCAGCCGTTGGGCGAAGAGGACGCCGACTTGCTGGCGTTGCTTGAGGCCCTGGCCGAGCACCCGATGGTGGCCTCGCTGGACATGGGCGGCCAGGCCGAAGGCCAGCAAGCCCTGAGCAATCAGTTGGCCTATCTGCTTCCATTCAACGAGGCCGACAAGATCGACTTGCTGCAACTGGACGACCCACAGCAACGGTTGGATGCGATCCAGATGTTGCTCGATGAACTCCAGGGCGAACTGTTCACCTGAGGTTCGGATTTGCCTGACAGAGCTTTCAGACTTTGCTCGGTCGTCTTCACTGCGTCGCCTGCACTATTTTCCGATCACACAACAATGATCGGAGATAACCATGATTCGGCTGACACCCTCGGAACAAGTCGTGTGGGACGCTTATTTTGTCAGCGTGACCACGCAATTACTCCAGCAGCAAGCCTCGCGGGGTGCGGAGTACATCGCCGAGCGCGCCGCCGAAATGGCCGATGAGATGCTGCTGGAGCGCCGCGAGCGTTGCGTTGAACGGCGCAGCGCCTCCGTGGACTGGATCGGCCCGGCCAAGGGTCAATAGGCGTACCTGAGCAGGGCGTGGGGCGTGCCGGTAAAGGCGATGAAACCGAGCACGGCCACCACGGCGGGCAGCACCAGCCACCAGGCTTTTTGCGACATGGCTGGCAATGGGCTGCGGTACTCGATTGCCGTCAGGCTGAACGCGCACACGGTCATCGCCAGCAATGTGCCGGCCAGGATGTCCGTGGGCCAATGGGCACCCAGGTAGACTCGCGACAAGGCAATGAACGCCGCGGGAATGCAGCCCAGCAGCATCCAGGTCAGGCGCAGCCGCGTGGGATGGCCGCGACCGGCCAATACCGCGAGCGCCAGGAAGAAGGCGAAGGCCCCGGAGGCATGGCCACTGGGCATGCTGAAGCTGGTCAGCGGGTCTGTGAGGATTTCCGGGCGGCCACGGGCGAAAAATAGCTTGGTGCCGGTGTTGATCACTGCCGCGCCGGCGAGGGTGGCGCCGACAAACACCGCGTGGCGCCATTGCCGTGCCAACAGCAACAGGCCAGTGAACACGGCGCTGGCGACGAACATCTTCTTGAACTCGCCCAGTTGGGTGACCCGCACCATCACTTCGTCCAGCCACGGGCTGCGATGCTCCTGCACCAGGGCGCTCAGGCCCTGGTCGAAGTCGTTGAGGTGGGGGTAACCGATAAACAGCGCAACCAACAAGACCAGGCTGGCGCAACCGATCCACAAGGTGGCGCGCCGATGCTCGCGCCAACTGCTGTTCAAGCTCAGCCCAAGCAGGACCGCCAGGCACGCCGCGATAATGGCCGCTTCCGGCCAGAAACCTTCCGGCAACGGCAGGCGGAACGCGGCGCCGGCAGCCCAGCCCGGCAGCAGGTAGGCCACGGTCCAACCCGCTGCGGCAATGATGCTCACAGCGGCGAAGCGTGGGAAGGGCATGTCGCACATGCCGGCGACCATGGGCAGCATGGGGCGCAATGGGCCGATGAAACGTCCGACCAACAGGCTGGCAATTCCGTACTTGTGGAAGTAGGTTTCTGCGCCGTTCATCCATTCAGGATGATGGCGCAGGCCGGGCAGGCGACGGATGTTCTGATGGAAATGGCGGCCCAGGTAATAGGAAACGCCGTCGCCCAATAAGCCGCCGAGGAAGCCCAGCAGCAGGGTTTCACTCAGCGACAGCGCACCGCTGCCAGCCAACGCGGCGATTGCAAACAGCAACACCGTGCCTGGCACGATCAACCCGGCAATCGCCAGGCACTCCACACACGCGACAATAAACACCGCCGCTGCCAGCCATTGTGGGTTGAGGGTCAACCAGCCGGTGATGCTTTCGAGCCATTGGCCCATACAATCCACTCCATGCATACATATTCAAAAAACACAGAAGTTCAATTGTGGGAGCGGGCTTGCTCGCGAATGCGGTGTGACAGACACAGATTCCTTCACTGGCACATCGCATTCGCGAGCAAGCCCGCTCCCACATTGGAACCGCTGTGTTGCGGATATCATCAAATCAAAAAATAATCCCGGCCTTCGACCTGCCCCCGACGCAGCGGGTTCCGCGTGCTATAAGGCGCATAGCCAGCATCGACGAAACGGTACATCAAGTGCTCATCGCGCCCGCTGGGGATGCCCAGGCGCGTGGTCTGGATAATCTGCGTGGGCACCTGGCCCACGTCTTCGACATACAGCAGTTCCTGATCGAAGCGCTTGGCATCCCACATCGGCACTTTCAGGCCCAGTGCCTTGCACAGCAGCGTCTGGCCTGCACACAGCTTCTGCGAGGGGCGTGGGCTGCCATCGGGGTTGGGGTTGTTCAACAGCATCTGCGCCAGGCTCGCCGCCCCGGAAATTTCGTCGACCCAGGGATATGCCGATTTGATCAGCACGGCATTGCCCGGGCCGTGGGCGCTGAAGTTCAACGAATCACCGCCACGGGCGTAGTACATGTAGATATGGCCACCATCCAGAAACAAAGCCTTACGCTTTTCTGTGTAGCCGAGTGAGGCGTGGCTGCCTTTTTCGGCCACGTAATAGGCTTCGGTTTCAATAATTCGCGCCGAAAGCCAGAGATCACCCACACGATGACGGATGACTTTTCCGAGTAATTCACGCGCAAGCAGTTGGGCATCGCGGTCGAAGAAGCTATCGGGCAGGGGGCTGGCGGGGAGTAGGGGCGAAAAGTTGGGCATGGCGGTCAAGGGTTGATACGGCTAAATGTGACCGAATCATAACAACTCTCACCTTAATTACGGCTGAACCCGGGGTTTTTACAGTTCATTTCGACCATCCGCCCCTCACCGCTGTCAGTCGGGCGGCGTCACAGCTATAATCTGCCGCTTTCCTCTTTGCCAAGACTCCCTGACCATGACTGAGTCCGTTCTTGACTATATGACCCGCCTGGGTCGCGCTGCCCGGCAGGCCTCGCGGTTGATCGCCCGTGCGAGCACCGCGCAGAAGAATCGTGCGCTGCTGGCGGCTGCCGATGCTCTGGATGCTTCGCGCTCCGAGTTGACTGCCGCCAACGAACTGGACCTGGCCAATGGGCGCGCTAATGGCCTGGAGCCAGCCTTGCTGGACCGCCTGGCGCTGACCCCGGCCCGTATCGACGACATGATCGAAGGCTTGCGTCAGGTGGCCAAGCTGCCTGACCCCATCGGTGAAATTCGCGACATGCGTTACCTGCCGTCCGGCATCCAGGTGGGCAAGATGCGCGTGCCCCTGGGCGTGATCGGCATCA
The DNA here is from genome assembly GCF_001902145.1 of Pseudomonas fluorescens. GTDB lineage: Bacteria > Pseudomonadota > Gammaproteobacteria > Pseudomonadales > Pseudomonadaceae > Aquipseudomonas > Aquipseudomonas fluorescens_BV. Next base: position 233,696 of record NZ_MRST01000022.1, on the reverse strand, counting down.
TCTATGAGTCGCGCCCGAACGTGACCATCGACGCCGCGAGCCTGTGCCTCAAGTCGGGCAACGCCACCATCCTGCGTGGCGGCTCCGAGGCGATCAATTCCAACCGCGCCATTGCTGCCTGCATCCAGCAGGGCCTGGCCGTGGCCGAGTTGCCAGCCGAAGTGGTGCAAGTGGTGGAAACCACCGATCGTGCCGCCGTGGGCGCGCTGATCACCATGCCGGAATTCGTCGATGTGATCGTACCGCGGGGTGGCAAGAGCCTGATCGAACGCGTCAGCCGCGATGCCAAGGTGCCAGTTATCAAGCATCTGGACGGCGTCTGCCATGTGTTCATCGACATCGCCGCCGACCTCGACAAGGCGATCCGCATCGCCGACAACGCCAAGACCCACCGCTACGCGCCGTGCAACACCATGGAAACCCTGCTGGTGCACGTTGGTATTGCCGAGCGCGTGCTGCCGCCGCTGGCTGCCATCTACCGTGACAAGTCGGTAGAGCTGCGCGGTTGCGAGCGAACCCGTGCGTTGCTGGGCGCGGACGTCATCGAGGCGACCGAGCAGGACTGGTACACCGAGTACACGGCCCCGATCCTGTCGATCCGCATCGTCGACGACCTGGACCAGGCCATCGAACACATCAATACCTATGGCTCCAAGCACACCGACGCCATCGTTTCCGAGCATTTCAGCGATGCCCGGCGTTTCCTCAACGAAGTGGATTCCGCTTCGGTGATGGTCAACGCCTCGACGCGTTTTGCCGACGGCTTCGAGTATGGCCTTGGGGCTGAGATCGGTATTTCTACCGACAAGCTCCACGCACGCGGCCCGGTGGGCCTCGAAGGGCTGACCAGTGAGAAGTACGTGGTGTTTGGCGACGGTCATGTGCGCACTTGATGACTAAACGCATCGGGCTGCTCGGCGGTACTTTCGACCCCGTGCACATCGGCCATTTGCGCAGTGCCCTGGAAGTTGCGGATGCCCTTGCGCTGGATGAGTTGCGCCTGCTGCCCAATTTCCGGCCGCCCCATCGCGACACGCCGCAGGTGGCCGCTGAGCAACGCCTGGAAATGGTGCGTGTTGCCGTAGAAGGTATATCGCCGTTGGTGGTGGACGATCGCGAACTCAAGCGCGATAAACCGTCCTACACTATCGACACCCTGGAGCTGATGCGCGCCGAATTGGCCGCGGATGATCCACTGTTTCTGCTTTTGGGCTGGGACGCATTTTGCGGCCTGCCCTCTTGGCACCGCTGGGAGGAGCTCCTCCAGCATTGCCACATCCTGGTTTTGCAACGCCCGGATGCCGACAGCGAACCGCCGGATGCCTTGCGCAACCTGCTGGCCGCGCGGTCGGTAAGTGACCCCTTGGCCCTGACCGGGCCGAACGGGAATATTGCATTCGTCTGGCAGACCCCGCTTGCGGTGTCCGCCACCCAGATCCGTCAACTGCTGGCCAGCGGGAAGTCGGTACGTTTCCTGGTGCCTGACGCGGTCCTGGCCTACATCGATGCGCACGGGCTTTACCGTGCGTCGAACTGAAAAGGCGCGCTTGAACGCACGAACCGTGCAGCAAGCGCCCGAACATACGAGCAAAACGAGTTTTATATGACGAACAAAGACGTAAGCAAAGTTAAGCGCAAAGGCACCTTCAAAAGCGCGCCGCTGCCGGTTGAAGCCCATGTCGGCCCGGAACTGGCTGGCGAAGAGCTGGTAAAAGTGGCCGTGGCTGCCCTGGAAGACGTTAAAGCCCAGGACATCCAGGTGCTGGACGTGCGCGACAAGCAGAGCATCACCGACTTCATGATCATCGCCACCGGTACCTCCAACCGCCAGATCGGCGCGATGCTGGACAAGGTTCGCGAAGCCGTCAAAGCCCAGGGCGTCAAGCCACTGGGTGAAGAAGGCAAGGGCGACAGCGACTGGGTGCTGCTGGACATGGACGATGTGATCGTTCACATGATGACCTCCAACGCTCGCCAGTTCTACGACCTGGAGCGTCTGTGGAAAGGCGCCGAGCAGAGCCGTGCCGCCGATGGCAAGCACCACAGCCCGGAAGTGGGCCACGCGCACTTCGACAAGCTCAACAAAGACCAGGAATAAGGAACGGCTGTGCGCCTGCGTCTGATCGCTGTCGGTTCACGCATGCCCAAGTGGGTGGAAGAAGGCTGGCACGAATATGCCAAGCGTCTGCCCGCTGAGCTGTCGCTTGAGCTGGTGGAAATACCGCTCAATACCCGGGGCAAGAACGCCGACGTGGCGCGCTTTATCCGTCAGGAAGGCGAAGCCATGCTGGCCAAGGTCGGCCCCAATGAGCGCATCGTCACCCTTGAAGTGCACGGCAAGCCCTGGAGCACCGAGCAACTGGCGGTGGAACTGGATCGCTGGCGCCTGGATTCGCGCACGGTCAATTTCATGGTCGGCGGCCCGGAAGGGCTGGCGCCGGAAGTCTGTGCGCGGGCCGATCAGCGTTGGTCGCTGTCGGCGCTGACGTTGCCGCACCCGTTGGTAAGGATTCTGATCGGTGAACAGCTGTATCGCGCCTGGACAGTCCTGTCCGGGCACCCTTACCACAAATAGTCTGCGCCGCCCCCGATGACTCAGCCGATCCGCATCAAGGACCACGAGAAGGACGCACGTCTGGTACGCGCGCGGGTGGTGTTCGGTGCTGTCTTGGTGGTGGTGCTGATGTGCGTGCTGATTGCGCGACTCTATTTCCTCCAAGTGATCCAGTACGACTATCACTCCACGCTGTCGGAAAACAACCGGGTGCATGTGCAGCCGATTCCGCCGACCCGTGGGCTGATTTTCGACCGCAATGGCGTAGTGGTTGCCGATAACCGGCCCAGCTTCAGCTTGAGCATGACCCGTGAACGCTCCGGCGACTGGAAGCAGGTCCTCGATGTCATCGTCGAGGTGCTGCAACTGACGCCGGAAGACCGGGCCGTCTTCGAGAAGCGCATGCGGCAGGGGCGCCGGCCGTTCGAGCCGGTGCCGATCCTGTTCGAGCTGACCGAAGAGCAGATCGCCCGGATTGCGGTGAACCAGTTCCGCCTGCCGGGTGTGGAAGTGGTGGCGCAGTTGGTGCGGCATTACCCGCAAGGGCCGCACTTTGCCCACTCCGTTGGCTACATGGGACGTATCAACGAGAAAGAGCTGAAAACCCTCGACCCGATCAACTACAGCGGCACCCACCATATCGGCAAAACCGGTATCGAGCGCTTCTACGAGGCCCAGTTGCATGGCCAGGTAGGTAACGAGGAAGTCGAGACCAATGCGCGTGGCCGCGTATTGCGCGTGCTCAAGCGCACCGATCCGGTGCCGGGCAAGGACATTGTCCTGAGCCTGGACATCAAGTTGCAGGAAGCTGCCGAGATGGCCCTGGGCGGTCGGCGGGGTGCCGTAGTGGCGCTGGACCCGAAGACTGGCGAAGTGCTGGCGATGGTCAGCCAGCCCAGCTTCGACCCCAACCCGTTTGTGACTGGCATCAGCTTCAAGGCCTACGCCGAGCTGCGTGATTCCATCGACCGGCCACTGTTCAACCGTGTGTTGCGCGGCCTGTACCCACCGGGCTCGACCATCAAGCCGGCGGTGGCGATTGCCGGCCTGGATGCTGGCGTGGTCACGGCCTCAAGCCGGGTGTACGACCCTGGCTACTACATGCTGCCCAACTACGACCACAAGTACCGTAACTGGAACCGCTCCGGTGACGGCTATGTCGACCTGGATACCGCGATCATGCGCTCCAACGACACCTATTTTTACGACCTGGCCCATAAACTGGGAATTGATCGGCTGTCTGCCTACATGGGCAAGTTCGGCCTCGGTCAGAAAGTCTCCCTGGACATGTTCGAAGAATCCCCCGGCCTGATGCCATCGCGGGAGTGGAAGCGTGCGACCCGACGCCAGGCGTGGTTCCCCGGTGAAACCCTGATCCTGGGTATTGGTCAGGGCTATATGCAGGCCACTCCACTGCAACTGGCCCAGGCCACGGCGCTGGTGGCGAACAAAGGCGTGTGGAACCGACCGCACCTGGCCAGGACCATCGAAGGCGAAAGGCCGGTGGACGACAATCCGATTCCTGACATCGTGCTGCGTGACCCGTCCGATTGGGCCAAGGTCAACCACGGCATGCAGCAGGTGATGCACGGTGCGCGCGGCACTGCCCGCAAAGCGGCAATTGGCGCTCAATACCGCATTGCCGGCAAGAGTGGTACCGCCCAAGTGGTCGCGATCAAGCAGGGCGAAAAGTATGACCGCTCCAAGGTGCAGGAACGCCACCGCGACCACGCCTTGTTTGTCGGTTTTGCCCCCGCGGAAGACCCGAAAATCGTGGTGGCAGTGATGGTCGAGAACGGCGAGTCCGGCTCCGGCGTCGCGGCCCCAGTGGTACGCCAGGTGATGGACGCCTGGCTGCTGGCCGACGATGGCCGGCTCAAGCCCGAGTATGGCGGCCCCCCTTCAAGCCCCGAGGTTACGGCCCGTGAAGAGTAATTTTGACCGCATCCTCTCCAGCGAAGATGTGATGCGTCGCCGTGCGACGTTGCTGCAACGCATGCACATTGATGGCCCCCTGCTGATCCTGCTGCTGACCCTGGCAGCCGGCAGCCTGTTCGTGCTGTATTCGGCCAGCGGCAAGAACTGGGACCTGCTGATCAAGCAGGCGTCCTCGTTTGGCCTGGGCCTGCTGTCGATGGTGGTGATCGCCCAACTGGAGCCGCGCTTCATGGCACGCTGGGTGCCCTTGGGCTATGTCGCCGGCGTGTTGCTGCTGGTGGTGGTGGACGTCATGGGCCACAACGCCATGGGCGCCACACGCTGGATCAACATCCCCGGGGTTATTCGCTTCCAGCCGTCGGAATTCATGAAGATCCTGATGCCGGCCACCATTGCCTGGTACCTGTCCAAGCGCACCTTGCCGCCGCAGCTCAAGCACGTGGCGATCAGCCTGATCCTGATCGGCGTGCCCTTTGTGCTGATCGTGCGCCAGCCGGACCTCGGTACCTCGCTGCTGATTCTCGCCGGTGGCGCGTTCGTGCTGTTCATGGGTGGCCTGCGCTGGCGCTGGATCCTCAGCGTGCTGGCCGCCGCCGTGCCTGTGGCCGTGGCCATGTGGTTCTTCTTTATGCACGACTACCAGAAGCAACGGATCCTGACGTTCCTCGACCCGGAGAGCGACCCGTTGGGCACCGGCTGGAACATCATCCAGTCCAAGGCGGCCATCGGTTCCGGAGGAGTATTTGGCAAGGGGTGGTTGCTAGGCACTCAGTCTCACCTGGACTTCTTGCCCGAGAGCCACACCGACTTCATCATTGCGGTGATGGGCGAAGAGTTCGGCCTGGTGGGCATTTGCGCGTTGTTGCTGATCTATCTGCTGTTGATTGGTCGCGGCCTGGTAATCACGGCCCAGGCGCAGACGCTGTTCGGCAAGTTGCTCGCCGGCAGCCTGACCATGACTTTTTTTGTTTACGTTTTCGTCAACATCGGTATGGTCAGTGGCCTGCTGCCGGTGGTTGGGGTGCCGTTGCCATTCATTAGCTACGGCGGAACTTCGCTGGTGACATTGCTGTCAGCGTTTGGGGTTTTGATGTCGATTCATACGCATCGCAAGTGGATCGCACAGGTTTGAATAAGGTGAAGATGTCAATGCAAGTAATGCGCGGCTGGGCGACTCGGCATGCGACCTGGATGGGCCTGATCGGGCTGCTGGGGGCAACGCAAGAGGCGCAGGCCGGTGACTACGATGGCTCTCCCCAGGTTGCCGAATTTGTCGGTGAGCTGACCCGCGACTACGGTTTTGCCGGCGAGCAACTGATGGGCGTGTTCCGCGAAGCCCAGAAAAAGCAGGCGATCCTCGACGCCATTTCCCGGCCCGCCGAGCGCGTGAAGCAGTGGAAGGACTATCGCCCGATGTTCCTCACTGATGCGCGCATCGCCCGCGGCGTGGATTTCTGGCGCCAGCACGAGGCAGTCCTCGCTCGCGCCGAGCAGGAGTACGGCGTGCCAGCCCAGGTGATCGTCTCGATCATCGGCATCGAAACCTTCTACGGGCGCAACACCGGCAGCTACCGGGTGATCGACGCCTTGTCGACGCTGGGCTTCGATTACCCGCCCCGCGCCGAGTTCTTCCGCAAGGAACTGCGCGAATTCCTGTTACTGGCCCGCGAAGAGCAGGTCGACCCGCTGAGCCTCAAGGGCTCCTACGCCGGGGCGATGGGCTTGCCGCAGTTCATGCCGAGCAGCTTTCGCGCCTACGCGGTGGATTTCGACGGCGACGGGCACATCAATATCTGGAGCAACCCCGACGATGCCATCGGCAGCGTGGCCAGCTACTTCAAGCGTCACGGCTGGGTTGGCGGCGAGCCGGTGGTTATCCGCGCCGATGTCACGGGCGAGCGCGCCGACGAGGGCCTGACCCAAGGTATCGAACCGGTCAAGACCGTCGGGGAGTTGCGAGCGCTGGGCTGGTCGAGTCAGAATGCGCCACGCGACGACATGCCGGTGACGGCATTCCGCCTGGAAGGCGCAAATGGCCCTGAATACTGGATGGGCCTGAAGAATTTCTACGCAATCACGCGTTATAACCGCAGTGTGATGTACGCCATGGCCGTGCATCAGCTGTCAGATGAGCTGGTTCAAGCACGGGGCAACAAGTAATGCGGGTATCGCCGTTCAAAAAACCGCTCAAGCTGGTGGCGTTCGCCGCGTTGTCCTTGTTGGTAGCCAGTTGTTCCACCACCCCTGACCGTGCGCCGGCCAAGAAGGCGGGCGGTGCGGTGGTACGTGCCCAGCCGGGCCTGGACATCAACCGCGCGCACAAAGACGGCGCGCCGTGGTGGGATGTGGATGTGTCGAAGATCCCGGACGCCACGCCGACCCTGCACACCGGCCCGTACAAGGCCAACCCCTATACCGTGCTGGGCAAGAATTACTTCCCACTGCAGGAATCCAAGACCTACGTGCAGTCGGGCACCGCGTCCTGGTACGGCACCAAGTTCCATGGCCAGAACACCGCCAACGGCGAAGTGTATGACCTGTATGGCATGAGCGCGGCCCACAAGACCCTGCCTCTGCCCAGCTATGTGCGCGTGACCAACCTGGACAACAATCGCACCGTGATCCTGCGGGTCAATGATCGTGGGCCGTTCTATTCGGACCGGATCATCGACTTGTCCTACGCGGCCGCCAAGAAGCTCGGTTATGCCGAAACCGGCACCGCACGGGTCAAGGTCGAAGGTATCGACCCGGCGCAGTATTGGGCCCAGCGTGGCAAACCCGCGCCGTTGATGCTCAACGAACCGCCAACCCCACAACCGCAAGTGACGGCCTCCACCGGCAAGATCGAGCAATGGACACCGCCACCGGCGCAGCATGCGCCCGATACCGTGGTGGTTCCTCACGCGGCAGCAGGCGCCTCCATGGCCGGCGGGCAATACCTGCAGGTCGGCGCTTTCGCCAACCCGGATGCGGCAGAACTGTTAAGGTCCAAGCTCAGCGGCATGGTCAGTGCGCCGGTCTTCATCAGTTCCATCGTGCGCAACCAGCAAACCTTGCACCGTGTACGCATGGGCCCGATCGGTTCGCCGAGCGAGGTGGCGCAAGTGCAGAACAGCGTGCGCCTGGCCAATCTGGGGCAACCCAGCGTGGTCACCGCAGAATAAGCAGTAAGGGATTGATGGCTCAGGCGCGCCTGCGCGCTTGAACCCTGGTTGTTGGCTCGTTGAACAATAAAAACCCAGGGGCAAGGGGTGAGCGGGCAACCGAACACGTGACAGTCTGGAAGCGGGCTGTCTGAATAGTTTTGCCCGCGAGGGCAAGTTTCCATAAGCAATTTCGAGAGACGGATGAACATCACCACCTTAGCCAAACGTACGTGCCTGCTTATCTCGCTGATCATCACCCCGGCCGCCTGGGCGGTTGAAATGGTGCCGGCCTCCCCGCAACTGGCCGCCAAGTCGTGGGTCCTCATGGACGCCGCCAGTGGCAACGTGCTGGTCGAAAACGGCGGTGACGTGCGCCTGCCGCCTGCCAGCCTGACCAAGCTGATGACCGCCTACATCGCGACCCTGGAAATCCGTCGCGGCCAGATCGGTGAAAACGACCCGGTTACCGTCAGCGAAAACGCCTGGCGCACCGGTGGTTCGCGGATGTTCATCAAGGTGGGTTCGCAAGTCACCGTGAGCGACCTGCTGCACGGCATCATCATCCAGTCCGGTAACGACGCCAGCGTCGCCCTGGCCGAGCACATCGCCGGCAGCGAAGACGCCTTCGCCGACATGATGAACAAGACCGCCGGCGAGTTGGGCATGACCAACAGCCACTTCATGAACCCGACCGGCCTGCCGAACCCAGAGCACTATTCGTCGGCTCATGACATGGCGATCCTGGCGCGCGCCATCATCCGCGTTGACCCGGTGCACTATGCGATCTACTCCCAGAAGGAGTTCTTCTGGAACAACATCAAGCAGCCTAACCGCAACCTGTTGCTGTGGCGCGACAAGACCGTCGATGGCCTGAAAACCGGCCACACCGACGAAGCCGGCTACTGCATGGTGTCGTCCGCCGTACGTGATGGCCAGCGCCTGATCGCCGTGGTATTCGGTACCAACAGCGAGCAGGCCCGTGCGGCCGAGACGCAAAAACTGCTGACTTACGGCTTCCGTTTCTTCGAAACCCAGACCTTCTACCAGAAGGGTGCTGAGCTGGCGACCGCGCCGGTGTGGAAGGGTGCGACTTCGCAAGTCAAGGCCGGCCTGGCCGACGACCTGACCCTGACCATGCCTAAAGGCCAGCTCAAAAAGCTCGCCGCCAGCATGACCCTGAACCCGCAATTGGTTGCGCCAATCGCCAAGGGTGATGTGATCGGTAAGGTCGAAGTCAAGCTGGACGACAAGGTGGTGCACAGCGCCGACCTGATCGCGCTGGACGCTGTCGAGGAAGGTGGAATCTTGCGCCGCGTATGGGATAGCATCCGTCTATTCTTCTACGGCTTGTTCAACTGATTGTGTGCACCTGCAAAGCCCCGCGTTGATCCGACGCGGGGCTTTGCCCGTCGCCACGGCTTACGCTTACGAGGCCGTTACGCCATGACCGATAAAGAAGTAAAGGCGCCAAAGATCGAATTCCCGGTGGTGGACTATCCCATCAAGGTAATCAGCGATACCGGTGTCGGCCGTAAAGACCTGATTCTCGATATCGTGCGTAAACACGCGACGATCAACGATCAGCGTGTGGATGAGCGATCAAGCTCTACCGGCAAATACACCACGATCCAGTTGCACATCGTTGCGACCGGTCAAGACCAGCTCTACGACATCAACAGCGAACTGCGAGCCACCGGCTTCGTGCATATGGTGCTGTGATGTCGCAAGTCCTGGGCTTTCGCGAGCTCGGCCGGATGGCCTACGAGCCGGTCTGGCATGCCATGCAGCGCTTTACCAATGAGCGCGGCACCTCGGCCCCGGATGAAATCTGGCTGGTGGAACACCCGCCGGTATTCACTCAGGGCCAGGCCGGCAAGGCCGAGCACTTGCTGCTGCCGGGTGATATTCCGGTGGTGCAGGTCGACCGAGGGGGTCAAGTGACTTACCATGGGCCCGGTCAACTGGTGGCCTACCTGCTGCTGGACGTGCGCAAGCTGGGGTTTGGCGTGCGCGACCTGGTCAGCCGCATGGAGACGTGCCTGATCGAGCTGTTGGCCGGTTACGGCGTGACCGCCGTGGCCAAGCCCGATGCCCCGGGTGTGTACGTGGATGGCGCGAAAATCGCCTCCCTGGGGCTGCGCATTCGCCACGGTTGTTCCTTTCATGGCCTGGCCTTGAATGTGGACATGGACCTGGCGCCGTTCCGGCGAATCAACCCGTGCGGTTACGCCGGGCTTGCGATGACCCAGTTGAGTGACCATGCAACATCCATAGAATTTGCCGAGGTAAGTGCCCGGCTGCGCGCGCAGCTCGTCAAACACCTCGACTATGCAGAGCAGACGACCCTGACGGGCGGAATCGATTGATATGACTACTGATGTTGTGCAAACCATGATCCCGACGCTGGACATCACTGAGCGTCCAGCCCCGGCCCCGCGTGCCAAGGTGGAAGCCGGCGTCAAGCTGCGCGGCGCCGAGAAGGTTGCACGCATCCCGGTCAAGATCATCCCGACCACCGAACTGCCGAAGAAGCCTGACTGGATTCGCGTGCGCATCCCGGTTTCGCCGGAAGTCGACCGTATCAAGTCGCTGCTGCGCAAACACAAGTTGCACAGCGTATGCGAAGAAGCCTCCTGCCCGAACCTGGGCGAGTGCTTCTCCGGCGGCACCGCCACCTTCATGATCATGGGTGACATCTGCACCCGTCGTTGCCCGTTCTGCGACGTGGGCCACGGCCGTCCGAAGCCGTTGGACGTCAACGAGCCAGAAAGCCTGGCCATCGCCATCGCCGACCTGAAGCTCAAGTATGTGGTGATCACATCGGTAGACCGCGACGACCTGCGTGACGGTGGTGCCCAGCACTTTGCCGATTGCATCCGCGAGATCCGCAAGCTGTCGCCGAACGTGATGCTCGAAACCCTGGTGCCGGACTACCGTGGCCGTATGGACGTCGCCCTGGAAATCACCGCTGCCGAGCCGCCGGATGTGTTCAACCACAACCTGGAAACCGTGCCGCGCCTGTACAAGGCTGCGCGCCCGGGTTCGGACTACCAGTGGTCGCTGACCCTGCTGCAGAAGTTCAAGCAGATGATGCCGCACATCCCGACCAAATCCGGCTTGATGTTGGGGCTGGGTGAAACCGACGAAGAAGTCATCGAAGTCATGAAGCGCATGCGCGAACACGACATCGACATGCTGACCCTGGGCCAGTACCTGCAACCGTCCCGCAGCCACTTGCCGGTGCAGCGCTTCGTGCACCCGGACACCTTCGCCTGGTTCGCCGAGGAAGGCTACAAGATGGGCTTCAAGAACGTGGCCTCGGGCCCGTTGGTGCGGTCTTCGTACCACGCCGATGAGCAGGCCAAGTTGGTCAAGGCGAGCCTGGTCTCGTAAGCCGCCCCCAGAATGAATGTGAAATGCGGGCTTGTGTGGGAGCTGGCTTGCCTGCGATAGCATCACCTCGGTGTGACTGATACACCGAGGCGCTTGCATCGCAGGCAAGCCAGCTCCCACATTTCGTTCTGCGTCATATAGTGAGAACCCTGGATGACCGTCGCCGTACCTGCACTGCGCCCCGAAGGCACCCTCGGCCTGATCGCCCCCGCCGGCCCCGCCGCGCTGGATGTTGAAAAAGCCAGGCAATGGATGCGTGCCCGTGGCTACGACCTGCACATTTTCCCTGGTGTGCACGAGCGCGACGGCTACCTGGCCGGTAGCGATGAAGTGCGCCTTCGCGATTTGCATGCCGCCTTCGCCAACCCCGACATCGATGCCATCCTCTGCCTGCGTGGCGGCTATGGCACGCCCCGTTTGCTCGATGCGCTGGACTTCGACCTGCTGCGCGCCAACCCCAAGCCGTTCGTGGGCTACAGCGATATCACCGCCTTGCACCTGGCCATCAACCGCTATGCGGGCTTTGTGACGTTCCATGGCCCGATGCTCAACGCCGACCTGCTCGGCGGCAAACAGCCACCCACCGAATCCTCCTTGTTCAGCCTGCTGCGTGGCCAACGGGGCGCCGGCAGTGTGCTGCCGCACCCGATGGCCTACGCGCTGACCACAATCGAGCCAGGCGTGGCCTGTGGGCGCTTGCTGGGCGGTAACTTGTCGATGATCGCCGCAGTCATGGGCACGCCGTACGAAATAGACGCCGATGGCATCATCCTGTTTTTCGAAGACGTCAACGAACCGCTCTATCGCATCGACCGCCTGCTGACGCACCTGCGCCTGGCTGGCAAGCTGGCCCAGGTCGCCGGTGTGCTTGTAGGGGATGTGGCTGGTGTGGATAGCGGGGCGTTGGCACGTCTGCTGAAGCAGACCTTCGAGCCGTTGTGCATTCCGGTGCTGGCGGGCTGGCGCAGTGGGCATTGCGACCCGAACCTGACATTGCCGTTGGGCGCCTTGGTGCGTCTGGATGCGGGGGAGCAGCGGGTGGTGTTGGAGCAGGATGTAGTGTTCAAGGCCTGAGTTAGTTGTCGCTTATCAGGGCCAATCGGGAGCAAGCCCCCTCCCACATTTTGAAATGCATTCCAAGTGTGGGAGCTGGCTTGCCTGCGATGGCGGTGGTCGCGGTTTACTGACCCTGCAGCGATTCCAGCAATTTCACCGTCGGATACCCATCCGCCGGCCAGCCCAGCGCTTGCTGTGCAGCACGAATCGCCTTGCGCGTGTTGGCGCCAATAATCCCGTCGGCATTCCCCGCGTCGTACCCCTTGGCGCTGAGCGCCGTCTGCAGGTCGATGCGTTGCGAACGGCTCAGTGGCAACTCATCTTTTGGCCAACTGCCCCGAATCACACCGCCACCGCCAAATCGCTCCGACAGCAAGCCAACCGCCAGTGCATAGGACGACGAATTGTTGTACTTGAGGATCGCGCGGAAGTTATCCAAGACCAGGAACGCCGGGCCGCGGTAGCCGGCCGGCAGCAGCAGGGCGGCAGACAGCTGGTCGACATTCGCCGGCAGGCTCACGCCAGGGGGGAGTTGGATGCCCAGTTGCAGCCATTGCGCGACCGTTTTGCGTACGCCGCCATCGGCCAGGCTGTAGTCGAAGCCCGACGGCAGTGGCTGCACTTCAACGCCCCATGGCTGGCCTTTCTGCCACCCGGAGCTTTGCAGGTAATGCGCCGTGGAGGCGAGGGCGTCGGACGGGCTGTTCCAGATATCGCGGCGACCATCACCGTCGAAGTCCACCGCATGGGTGTTATAGGTGGTCGGGATGAACTGGGTCTGGCCCATCGCCCCGGCCCAGGAACCTTTCATCTGGTCGGCCTGAATATCGCCATGCTGGATGATCTGCAGCGCTGCCAGCAACTGCGCTTGCGCAAAGGCCGGACGACGTCCTTCATAGGCCAGGGTGGCCAAGGAGCGGATCACCGAGTTATTGCCCTGGAAAGTGCCGAAGTTGCTCTCCATACCCCACACCGAGACCAGCGCCTGGCGGTCGACGCCATAGCGCTGCTCGATGCTTTGCAGAATATCGGCGTACTTGACCAGCAGTGCCTGGCCATTGCGCACGCGCACTGGCGACAGTGCACCGTCGAGGTATTCCCACACCGGGCGGGAAAATTCCGGTTGGCTGCGGTCGGCGCGAATCACCGCCATATCAGGGGTGACGCCGGCAAAAGCGCTATCGAACACGGCCGCAGTGATCCCGGCTTGCAGCGCCTGAGCACGGAAGCCAGCCTGCCATTCGGCAAAGGTCTGGGTCGGCTGGATATCGAGATTGTCCACCGCCAACGGGGCAACCACGGCAGGCGCGATAGCCGGGGCCGTCTGGAGCTTGGGCAGGGGTTGAGCGTCCGCAGCGGTAGGTTTTTCGGCGCAGGCGACGAGCAGAATGAGGCTGGAGGCAGCGATCAATTGGCGTAGGTGCCAATGACGAGAAAGACGAGAGGGCATGCACAGGTCCAGGGGTTACAAATCAGGTACAGACCTTATCATGCCAGAGGGGCGCTTGCCTTCAGGCAGCCAGAAAGTAAGAAGCCTCCCAGCTATTAGACTGGAAGGCTTCGCGGCGGTAGCTGCCTTTGCCCTTGCCGGCGCGTTCCTGACGGCTGCGGAACAGTGGCTGGGCGATGATGGATTTGGCCTTGTTGGGGCCATGCTTGGATGGCTTTTTGCTCATGATGGATTCTCTCGCTTGGGGGTGGACTGCAACGGTGCAAATCATCTGCCGAAGTGACCCGGCTGTAAAGCCCGTCGACGACCCCCTGTAGGAGCGAGCTTGCTCGCGAAAAACCCACAGGCGCCGCGTTCATTCAGGAAATACCCGTTATCGTTGACGTTTTTCGCGAGCAAGCTCGCTCCTACATTGGAATGTAGGGTGTTTTGGAAGCCGGATTATTCGGGGGGCAACGCCAGGCGCTGGCCGGCCATCAACAGCGACAGACGGCTCAGGCTCATCCACGGCGAGCCGGCCGCCTGGCCTTTGATCTGTGCATCGATGCGCTGCGCTTCCAGCAACAGTTGCGCCCAGCGTTGCGCCGAGTGCCGTTGCAGAGCTTTGCTCATCAGGGGTTTGCGTTTGTCCCACACCGGTGGCCTGGCCAGGCTGAAGCATTTGTCCAGCGGTGTGCCCTGGCTGTATTGCAGTGCAATGTTCGCCAACACGCGCAGCTCACGGGCCAGGGCCCAGAGAATCACCGGTGGTTCCACCCCTTCGCCGCGCAGGCCTTCGAGCATGCGCAGGGCGTGGGCGGGCTCGCCGTTGAGGATGGCGTCCACCAGGCCGAACACATCAAAGCGCGCACTATCGGCCACTGCGCCTTGCACGGTTTCGACGGTGATCTGCCCGTCTTCAGCCATCAGCTTGAGCTTTTCGATCTCCTGGGCGGCGGCAAGCAGGTTGCCCTCGACCCGAGCGGCGATCAGCTCCACGGCATCCTGTGTCGCCGCGAGCCCTGATTGCGACAGGCGCTGACGAATCCACTGCGGCAACTGGTTGCTGTCCACCGGCCAGATCTGGATGAACTGAGTCTGTGGACCTTCTACCAGGGCCTTGCCCCACTTGGTTTTCTGCGCGCTGCCGTCGAGCTTGGGCAGGCTGACCAGCAACACGGTGTCCTCGGCGGGGCGCGAGCAGTATTCCATCAAGGCCGCCGCGCCTTTATCACCCGGCTTGCCCGAGGGCAGGCGCAGTTCCAGCAGGCGTTTCTCGGCAAACAGCGACATGCTCGCGCCAGCTTGCAGCAGCGTGCCCCAGTCGAAACTGGCGTCGGCGCTGAACACCTGGCGTTCATCGAAGCCTTGCTGGCGTGCGGCGGTGCGGATAGCGTCGGCTGCTTCCTGGCACAGCAGCGGGTCGTCGCCGCTGACGATGTACACAGGCGCAAGGCCACCTTGCAGGTGTTTGGCGAGTTGGGCGGGGGCAAGTTTCATAGGCGGGGCGAACGGGGCGCCAGGGGCGCCCCGTCTGGCTTACTCGACAGGGACTTCAACAGGCGACTGTTTCGGTGTGTTGTCTTCATATTCCTGCGCAGCTTTCAGGGCGTCGGCGTCAGCCTTGGCCTTGTTATCGGCAACTTGCTGCAGCTCAGCCAGTTTTTCCGGGGTGAGCATTTGCAGGCGAGTCATCATGCGCTGGATCAGCTCACGACGCATTTCCTTGCGCACCTGGATGGTCTCGGAGTCCGAACCCACCAGGTTGTTGCCATCGTGGCTCACCACTTTCTGCACCTGAATCTTGTCACCCATCAACGGCAACTGATCACGGCCTTGTATTTCGAACATCAGCGCCGTGTTCAACTCGACGTCGGACGCACGGCCAGCACTGGCGTAGCTGATATTGCGCTGGGTTTCTCGCTCATCCGTCAGGATCAGTTTGTAGGTTGCGCCGTTGTACACGTGCACACCGCTGTTTTCCAGGGTCTGGCGCAGCTGGGTGACGGTTTCGCCGTAGGCGTTGCGGGCGCTGACGTCGAGTTCCTTGAGCGACAACTCATTGGTGCCGGTGCCGCGCAGCTGGAAGCCGCAAGCGCTCAACAGCACGGCAAGGCCCATAACCAGCAGATTGCGTTTGATCATTTTGTTGCTCCCCTTGAAACCAGGTGGGCCTTATCGGGCCCTAAAGGTTTAGTTCGGCGCGGGGCCCAAGCCCCGCGCCCGATCCGATTTAGCTGGCGACGATATTGACCAGTTTGCCGGGCACCACGATCACCTTGCGGATGGTCAGGCCTTCGGTAAAGCGCAGCACGTTCTCATTGATACGTGCAGCTGCTTCAACCTCTTCACGGCTGGCGCTGGCCGGCATGTCGATCTGGCCACGCAGTTTACCGTTAACCTGGATGACCAGTTGCAGCGTGTCCTGTACCAGGGCGCTGTCATCCTGCACCGGCCAGGCGGCATCGATGACGGCACCGCTGTGGCCTAGACGGCTCCACAGTTCATGGCTGATGTGCGGCGTGATCGGCGCGAGCAACAGGGTAACTGTTTCCAGGCCTTCCTGGATCAGCGCACGGTCTTGTTCGGTCGCCTGCGAGGCTTTTTCCAGCACGTTCATCAGCGTCATCACCTGGGCGATGGCGGTGTTGAATTTGTGGTTCTGCCCGACGTCCTGGCTGGCCTGGCGGATAGCCAGGTGGATGCTGCGGCGAACGGCTTTCTGCTCGTCGTTCAACGCGCCGATATCCAGCTTGCCCGGCAGGCCCTGGCTGACATGAGCGTGGGCCAGGCGCCAGACACGCTTGAGGAAACGGTGCGAGCCTTCGACGCCCGAGTCGGACCATTCGGCGCTCATGTCAGGCGGCGAGGCGAACATCATGAACAGGCGGCAGGTGTCGGCGCCGAACTGATCGATCATCGACTGTGGGTCGACGCCGTTGTTCTTGGACTTGGCCATCTTCTCGGTGCCACCGATTTCCACCGGCAGGCCGTCGGCTTTCAGCTTCGCGCTGATGACCTTGGCCTTGCTGTCACGCTCAAGCTCGACATCCGCCGGGTTGAACCAGGTGTAGGCGCCATTGGCTTCGCGGCGATAGTAAGTGTCGGCGATCACCATGCCCTGGGTCAGCAGGTTCTTGAATGGCTCATCGGAGCTCACCAGGCCTTCGTCACGCATCAGCTTGTGGAAGAAGCGCGCGTACAGCAGGTGGAGGATGGCGTGTTCGATGCCACCGATGTACTGATCCACTGGCAACCAATGGTCGGCTGCGGATTTCTCCACCAGGCCGCCTTCATAGTGCGGCGAGGCATAACGAGCGTAATACCACGAGGACTCGACGAAGGTGTCCATGGTGTCGGTTTCACGCTTGGCCGGCGCGCCGCATTTAGGGCAGCTGCACTCGTAGAACTCGGGCATGCGCGCCAACGGCGAGCCAGCACCATCCGGCACCACGTCTTCTGGCAGCACGACCGGCAGTTGGTCTTCCGGTACCGGCACGTCACCGCAGGTTTGGCAGTGGATGATCGGGATCGGGCAACCCCAGTAGCGCTGGCGGCTGATGCCCCAGTCACGCAGGCGGAACTGGGTGCGCGAGGCACCGAGGTTTTTCTTGATCAGGGCCACTTCCATGGCGTCGAACGCGCCCTGGAAGTCCAGGCCGTCGAATTCGCCGGAGTTGATCAGCGTGCCGTGCTCGCCGTAGGCGTCTTGCCACGGAGCGGGGTTGGTATCACCCGAGCTGGTGCGCACGACCGACTTGATAGGCAGGCTGTACTTGGTGGCGAATTCGAAATCGCGCTCGTCGTGGGCCGGCACGGCCATGACGGCGCCATCGCCGTAGTGCATCAATACGTAGTTGGCGACCCAAACTGGCAGTTTCTCGCCGGTCAACGGGTGCTCGACGAACAGGCCGGTCGGCAGGCCTTTTTTCTCCTGGGTGGCGACATCGGCTTCGGCCACGCTGCCGCCTTTGCATTCAGCGATGAACGCCTGCAGCTCAGGGTTGTTCTGTGCGGCCTGGGTGGCCAGCGGGTGTTCGGCGGCCACGGCGACGTAGGTCGCGCCCATCAGGGTGTCGGGGCGGGTGGTGAACACCTTGAGTGCGCCGGCTTCGCCGATGGAGTCGACGTTGTACGGGAACTGCACTTCCATGCCCTTGGATTTGCCGATCCAGTTGCGCTGCATGGTCTTGACCTGTTCAGGCCAGCCCGGCAGATCGTCAAGGCTCGACAACAGTTCATCCGCGTAGGCGGTGATCTTGAAGTAGTACATCGGGATTTCGCGCTTCTCGATCAGCGCGCCGGAACGCCAGCCGCGACCGTCGATGACCTGTTCGTTGGCCAGTACGGTCTGGTCGATCGGGTCCCAGTTCACGGTGCCGCTTTTTTTGTAGATCACACCTTTTTCGAACAGGCGCGTGAACAGCCATTGTTCCCAACGGTAGTAATCCGGCTTGCAGGTGGTGACCTCGCGGGACCAGTCCACCGCCAGGCCCAGGCTGCGCAGCTGGGTCTTCATGTAGGCGATGTTTTCGTAGGTCCACTTGGCGGGAGCCACGTTGTTTTTCATCGCGGCGTTTTCTGCCGGCATGCCGAAGGCGTCCCAACCCATGGGTTGCAGCACGTTCTTGCCGAGCATGCGCTGGTAGCGCGAAATCACGTCGCCGATGGTGTAGTTGCGCACATGCCCCATGTGTAGCTTGCCGCTGGGGTAAGGGAACATCGATAGGCAGTAGTAAGTCTCCTTGCCTGGCTGTTCACTGACTTCAAAGGACTTCTGCTCGTCCCAGAAGGTTTGGGCGGCATTTTCTATTTCACGGGGCTGATATTGTTCGTGCATGGCTACTTTTGAACTGGATAGGGGTGGCCTAATCCTCTTCGGTGCACTGTCCGGGTTGTTCGACACCAAGAAGCGGCGCGTCCGTGCCCAAACCCTGCGGGAAGTGGAGTTACAGGAAGCGCCGTAGCATACATGACCCCACTCTATCGAGGGAAACCCTGATTGCGCGCCAAGGGCCGTCTGTCGCGGCACCGGGCAGGCGCAGCAACGGGGGCTACGCTGTTTAGTGGGGAGCAAGTATTTCTTCAATGAGGTGAGGGGATGGTTGAATCGCAGCGAACTTTAACGAAACCGCAGTTGTATGAAGGATTGATCGACCGTTTGGGTCGGGCATTGGATGCCGCAAGAACCGCAGGCCGATTGCGTGATGAACGGCCTCTGGAGCTGGAGTTGCGAGGCTTGAGCCAGGCGGAGCTTGAATTGATCAAGAACTACCTGGCGTTGAATCACGACCGCGCCTCCCATGGGCAGGCTTCCCCGCCCGCTCATTCGGCCAAGGTCATCTGGCTCAAAGACCTGGCGGCCGGCCGCGGGCCAGAGAACTTCCGGTCCGTGCGGTGCAAGTGAGCCCCGCGTTATCCGTTAGCGTTATCAAAATGTTGTCGGTAAGGATTGTTGCAAAACCCCGATGCATCTAGGCTTCGGGCATCTTTGGAGATGCCCGATGCCTTTTCGTTATTTCATTAAACAACTGTTGTTGCCGCCCGGTATTTTTCTGCTGTTGTTGGCGTGTGCCTGGTGGTTTCGCCGCAGCCGTCCGCGCCTGGCGGGCTTGTGCTTTGCCCTGGGGCTGGGCGGGATGTGGTTGATCAGCCTGCCAGTGATGGTGCAATGGGGCGCCCGTGCCCTGGAGACAGAGCCGCCTTTGGCCCGGGAAGACTGGGCCAGCCTGGCCCAGCGGGCCGATGCGATTGTGGTGCTGGGCTCGGGGCGCGAGCGTGGAGACATTGCGTGGGGCAGCGACCAGCCCACCGGTATTGGCCTGGAGCGTGAGCGTTTTGCCGCGCGGCTGGCCAAGGCATCCGGATTACCGGTGCTGACCAGCGGCGGCTTGCATTACGGTACGCCGCCCAGTGAGGCCGAGCTGATGGCCGTGTCGATGCAGGATGACTTCGGTGTGACCGTGCGCTGGAAAGAAGAGCGCAGCCGCACCACCTGGGAAAACGCCCAGATGAGCGCCGAGATTCTATTGCCCCAAGGCATCAAGCGTGTGGTGGTAGTGACCCAGGCCTGGCACATGCCGCGCTCGGTGTGGAGTTTCGAGAAGGCCGGCTTCACCGTGGTGCCAGGGCCGGTGGGCTTTCTGGGTGTGGACCATGGCCGACCGCTGGGTGGCTGGATGCCGGAGGTCAAGGCGGTGTGGCAAAGCGGGCAGTTGATCAATGAAGCGGTGGGGCAGGTGGGGTATCGGTTGTTCTACCGCTGACCCTACTGATTAAAGTGCAGATCAAAATGTGGGAGCGGGCTTGCTCGCGAATACGGTGCGCCAGTCAACATTTTCGTTAACTGATACGCCGTATTCGCGAGCAAGCCCGCTCCCACATAAGCCCACTCCTGCATGGCTTGTGTAGCATCTTTTAGAGCGTTTTGGCCATCCGAGCAGCCAACAGTGCCCAGCCAAACAGCAGCACACACACAATGATCAACGGCCACGAACGCCATTGCAGGTACGGCGTGAGGTTGTGCATCGGCACCACTTCGCCGTAAAGAATGCCACGCTCGAACTGCGGGATCTGCGCGGTGATCTGCCCAAACGGGTTGATCAGCCCGGTCACGCCGTTGTTGGTGGCGCGGATCATCCAGCGGCCAGCCTCCAGCGCACGCATTTGCGCCATTTGCAGATGCTGCAGCGGGCCGATGGAGCGGCCGAACCAGGTGTCGTTGCTGATGGTCAGCAGCAGGTCGCTCTGGGCCGACAGGCCGGCGGCGAATTCGGGGTACACCACTTCATAGCAAATGAACGGCGCAATCTGATAACCCTTGGCCTGCAGCATGGCCTGGTCAGAAGGGCCGCGGGCGAAGTCCGACATGGGCAGGTCGAAGAAGGCAATCAGCCCGCGAAGCATATCTTGCAGCGGCACGTACTCGCCAAACGGCACCAGTTTTTGCTTGAGGTAGGTGCCGTCGCCTTCGCCGACTACGGTGATGCCGTTGAAGTAGCGCTTCTGGTGGTGCACTTCCTGGCGAATCGGTACCCCGGTGATCAACGCACTGTCCCGGTCGGCGGCAAACTTACCCATCATGCCCAGGTAGCCCTCGACGGACTCCTTGAGCACCGGCACGGCGGTTTCCGGCCAGATCAGCAGGTCGACACGCTTGGAACTCAGGCTCATGTCGCGATACAGCGCCAACTGTGCATTGAGCTGGTCCGGGTCCCACTTCATGCTTTGCTCGACGTTGCCCTGGATCGCGGCCACGCTCAGGGGCGCGCCAGACGGCGATGTCCAGGCGTGATGCTTGAGTGCCAGGCCAATCGCCCAGGGCGCAACCAGCAATAACAGGCCCGCGCCGATGAAGGCATTGCGCTTGCTGGCCAGCAGGCGCGGCAGGTTGCACAGCAATGCGGCGGTGAGTGCCAGCGCGAAGGAAATCAGCCACATCCCGCCCAATGGCGCGAGGCCGGTCAACGGCCCGTCGAGTTGACTGTAACCGGAGTACAGCCACGGGAAACCGGTCAGGAACCAGCCACGAAAGGCTTCCTGGCCGACCCACAACGCGGCGAACGTCAATGCATCCGCTAGCGGTGCTTCGTTACGGCGCAACCAGCGCGCCCATAGCCAGGCGGGCAGGGCAAAGAACCAGGCGATGGCGGCGGTGAACAGCAGCATCAGGAACCCCGCCAGCAGCACCGAAGCGCCGCCGAAGTGGTGGATGCTGTAGTAGATCCAACTGGTGCCGGCACCAAACAGGCCGAAGCCGAAACACCAGCCACGGCCCAGGGCCTGGCGGGGTGTCAGCTCCCGCAGGCCAATATAGAACAGGCCGACCGCTACCAGCGCCAACGGCCAGATATCGAACGGTGCCAGCGCCAGGGTCGTGATGGCGCCGGCCACCACGGCCAGCAAATTACCGGGCCAGCCGGGTGCGATCATACGGCGCATGTCAGTCCTTAGCGGGCGATGGGTGTCAAACGGATCAGATGGATACGGCGGCTATCAGCATTCAGGATGCGGAAGCGATACGCGCCGATCTCGGTGGTTTCATTACGCTTGGGCAGGTGCCCGAACGCACTCATCACCAGGCCGCCGACGGTGTCGAACTCATCGTCCGAGAACTCGCTGTCGAAGAACTCGTTGAAGTTCTCGATGGGCGTCAGCGCCTTGATCAGGAAGTCACCGCTGGGCAGCGGCTTGATGTAGCTGTCTTCTTCGACGTCGTGCTCGTCTTCGATGTCGCCGACGATCTGCTCCAGCACGTCCTCGATGGTGACCAGGCCGGCCACGCCGCCGTATTCGTCAATCACAATGGCCATGTGATTGTGGTTGGCGCGGAACTCGCGCAGCAGCACATTCAGGCGCTTGGACTCGGGCACGAAGGTGGCCGGGCGCAGCAGGTCCTTGATGTTGAAGCTGTCACCGTTCTCCTGGAGGATCAACGGCAGCAGGTCCTTGGCCAGCAGCACGCCCATGACGTCGTCATGGCTCTCACCGATCACCGGGTAGCGCGAATGCGCCGAGTCGATCACGGCCGGGAGGAACTCCCGTGGGGTCTGGGTCGCCTTGATGCTGATCATCTGCGAGCGCGGGACCATGATGTCGCGTACTTGCAGGTCAGCCACCTGGATGGCGCCCTCGACGATGGCCAGCGCTTCGCTGTCCAGTAACTTGTTCTGGTGTGCATCGCGCAGCAGCTCCAAGAGCTCCTGGCGGTTTTTCGGCTCGTGGGCAAAAGCCTGGGTCAGTTTACCCAGCCATGACTTCTGCCCGTTGCTCGATCGGTCTTCGCTCATAGCGATTACTCTAAATCCTTTGATATGACAGTTGAGTGTTGATCAGCTTTCGTCGTCTGCATACGGGTCGCGGTGACCCAATTCTGCAAGCAACGTTCGTTCCAGTGCTTCCATTTCCTCGGCTTCGTCATCGTCTATATGGTCGTAACCCAAGAGATGCAAGCAGCCGTGGATGACTAGATGGGCCCAATGGGCCTCAAGTTCCTTGCCTTGTTCGGCCGCTTCGCGCTCGACCACCGCGACGCAGATCACCAGGTCGCCCAGCAACGGGATATCCAGCAATTCGTCGGGTACGTCGGCGGGGAAGGACAGCACGTTGGTCGCGTAGTCTTTCTGGCGCCAGGTGTGGTTCAGCTCACGGCCTTCGGCCTCGTCCACCAGACGAATGGTCAGCTCCGAGTCAGCGGTGCGCTGGCGCAAGGCCAGCTCACACCATTGGCGGAACTGGGCTTCACTGGGGGCGGGCGCGTCGGTGGCCAGCTGCAGGTCTAGCTCAAGCATCGTGGCGAGCGTCCTTGGCGGGCGCGTCGTCGCGGTGTTCGAAACGCTCGTAGGCTTCGACAATGCGCTGCACCAGCGGGTGGCGTACCACGTCCTTGGGCATGAAGTGCGTGAAGCTGATACCCGGCACGTCCTTGAGCACTTCGATCACCTGGCCCAGGCCCGACTTGGTGCCCTTGGGCAGGTCGACCTGGGTGATGTCGCCCGTGATCACGGCAGTGGAGCCGAAACCGATACGGGTGAGGAACATCTTCATCTGCTCGACGGTGGTGTTCTGGCTTTCGTCGAGGATGATGAAGCTGTTGTTGAGCGTACGGCCACGCATGTAGGCCAGTGGGGCGATCTCGATCACCTGGCGCTCGATCAGCTTGGCCACGTATTCAAAGCCGAGCATCTCGTACAGCGCGTCGTAGAGCGGGCGCAGGTACGGGTCGATCTTCTGGGCCAGGTCGCCGGGCAGGAAACCGAGCTTTTCGCCGGCCTCGACCGCTGGGCGCACCAGCAGGATGCGCCGCACTTGCTCGCGCTCCAGGGCGTCGACGGCGCAGGCCACCGCGAGGTAGGTCTTGCCGGTACCGGCCGGGCCGATGCCGAAGTTGATGTCGTTGCCCAGGATTTCCTTGACGTACTTCTGCTGATTCAAGCCGCGTGGGCGAATCATGCCTTTTTTGGTACGCAAGGCCACGCTGGCTTCGGCCACCGGGTTATTGGCCAGGTCTTCCACAGCCGACTCCTGCAGGTACAGGTGCACGGTCTCCGGCGACAGCTCGCTACCCTTGGTTTCACGGTAGAGACGGCGCAGCAGGTTTTCTGCAGACGTGGTGTGTTGGGGTTCACCAATGAGCTCGAACTGATTGCCGCGGTTACGGATCTCGATGCTCAGGCGTTGTTCGATCAGGCGCAGGTGCTCGTCGAACTGTCCGCACAGGTTGGCGAAACGGCGAGCCTCAAAAGGCTCGAGGATAAAACGATGGGGTTCTGCTATGGGTGCGTTCAAGGTTGCTTTTAGCCGCCCTTTGGCTGATGAGGTGAGAGAGAGAATAACGCCAGGCGCCGGTGTGCGAAAGCACTTAAATAGCCCGAGTGTGGCGCGGATCCCATGTGGGAGCGGGCTTGCTCGCGAATGCAGTGTGTCAGTCGACGCATATGCCGACTGACACACTGCATTCGCGAGCAAGCCCGCTCCCACATTTCGATCTCCATCAGACAAAAATATCGATGGGTTACTGGATCAACGAGCCGCGCAACGAGTGCGGTTGCGCCGCATCGATGTGCACATCGGCAAACTGGCCGATCAGCGTGGGATTGTCACAGCGGAAGTTGACGATTCGGTTGTTCTCGGTACGACCCTGCAATTCACCCGGGTCTTTCTTCGAATAATCGGTCACCAGAATGCGCTGGATCGAACCGACCATTTGTCGGCTGATTTCAAAGCCCTGTTGATTGAGGCGATGTTGCAGCGCGTTCAGGCGCTCTTTTTTCAACGCTTCCGGGGTTTCGTCCAGCAGGTCGGCAGCCGGTGTGCCCGGGCGCTGGCTGTAGACGAACGAGTAGGAGAAGTCGAAACCGACGTCTTCGATCAGCTTCATGGTCTGCTGGAAGTCTTTCTCGGTTTCGCCCGGGAAGCCGACGATAAAGTCCGAACTGATGCAAATGCCCGGCACGGCGGCGCGCAGTTTGCGCAGTTTGGATTTGTATTCCAGCGCAGTGTGGTTGCGCTTCATTGCCGACAGAATGCGGTCCGAACCCGATTGCACCGGCAAGTGCAGGTGCTTGACCAGCTCTGGCACTTCGGCGTGGGCCTGGATCAGGCTGTCGGAAAACTCCAGCGGGTGCGAGGTGGTGTAGCGGATGCGCTCGATGCCATCGACGGCGGCGACCACGCGGATCAATTCCGCCAGGTCGGCCAGACGCCCGTCGTCGGTCAGGCCGCGGTAACCGTTGACGTTCTGGCCCAGCAAGGTCACTTCTCGCACGCCGTTTTCAGCCAGATGGATGATTTCCGACAGCACATCGTCAAACGGCCGGCTGACTTCTTCGCCACGGGTGTAAGGCACTACGCAGAAGGTGCAGTACTTGCTGCAGCCTTCCATCACCGACACATAGGCGCTTGGCCCATCGATGCGCGGTTCGGGCAGATGGTCGAATTTTTCGATTTCGGGGAACGACACGTCAACCTGCGGCAGCTTGGTGGCGCGCGCGGCGTCGATCATCTCTGGCAAGCGGTGCAGGGTCTGCGGGCCGAACACCACATCGACATAGGGCGCGCGGTCGCGGATCGCGGCGCCTTCCTGGCTGGCCACGCAACCGCCGACGGCGATCACCATGTCCGGGTTGGCCAGTTTCAATTCGCGCCAGCGGCCCAGTTGCGAATACACACGGTCCTGGGCCCGCTCGCGGATCGAGCAGGTATTGAGCAGGATCACGTCGGCATCTTCGGCACGGGCAGTGACTTCCAGGGCCTGGTGTTCGCCCAGCAAGTCGACCATGCGCGAGCTGTCGTACTCGTTCATCTGGCAACCGTGGGTTTCGATGTAAAGCTTCTTGGCCATGGGAATCGTCAACTGGTGGTAAAGAACCGCGCATTATAGGGGTCATGCCCATCGGTTCCTAGCGCTGTGCATCGGGTGCCATGCTATAGTTCGCGCCCTCTTTTATATCCCCATGTGTTGTTCGCCCACCATGACCAAACGTGAAGCTCCAATCTATAAGGTGATTTTCCTCAACCAGGGCCAGGTGTTCGAAATGTACGCCAAGCAGATCTATCAAAGTGATCTGTGGGGCTTCCTGGAGGTGGAAGAGTTCGTCTTTGGCGAGCGCACCCAGTTGGTGGTCGATCCGGGCGAAGAAAAGCTCAAGGCCCAGTTCGAAGGCGTGGTGCGCAGCTTTGTGCCGATGCATTCGATTGTGCGCATCGATGAAGTCGAGCGCCTGGGGACGCCGAAGATCAGTGAGGCTCGGGGCATGAGCAATGTGATGCCGTTCCCGATGCCGATGCCTGAGAAGTAAGGCTTTAGACCGAGGTGTGCCTATCGCAGGCAAGCCAGCTCCCACAGTTGACCGCATTCCAGCATTGAAACGCGGTCGAAAGTGGGAGCTGGCTTGCCTGCGATAGCGATGTAAGGTCTACAAAAAATCAGGGAAGGGGGGAGAACGGCGAACGCCCATCGGCACTCTGCAATTCCTGCAGATAGTTGCGGAAAATCTGCCCCAGCACCTGGGTGGCGACTTCCAGTTCATCGCGCTGCATGTGCTCGGCGACTTCGTCGGCAGTGTCCAGTGCGTCTTCGGCGCCGTTGACCGCGGCCATTTTCAGCACGATGTACGCCTGGACGTTGTTGGCCGGCACGCCTTCGCCTTTGAAGAACATGTTGCCCAACTGGTATTGCGCCTGGGCGTGGCCCTGCAGCGAGGCTTTCTCGAAGTAGCTCAACGCTTTGTTGAGGTCAACGGCCGGGTTCTTGCTGTCGTGGTAGTACTCGCCCAACTCGTATTGCGCTTGCGCATCCCCTTCCTCGGCCTGTTTCTGGCACGCGCTCAGGGCTTCGGCCTGGCTCTCTGGCGGGGTATTGAGGGTGCAACGACCCATCGCTGGGATTAACAACGAGTTGCCGCCGGCCTGGGCATGTGCCAGTAGCGGTTGAAGGAGCAACAGGCAGCCCAGAACCAGGGTGCGGCCGGTGCGTTTCATGGGAATCGACTTACCTCTGACGGGGCGCGCGGACCCTCGAGGGAGTCCAATTAGCGCGCATTATGAAATAAGCAGGCCTCTGCTTACAAAGTCTTTACTCGTTTTTCTGCTGCTTGGGCAAGTTATCTGCCGGATTGCAGGGCAATTCTCGAAAAAACCAGGAATTCTCTGTAAGCAAAGTAGCAAATCTGACGCTGCCAGGGGCAACGTCAGAGGTTGCCGTCACTTATTTCAGGGCCGCGAACGCGCGCTCGGCAGCATCCAGGGTCAATTTCAGTTCGGCTTCGCCATGGGCGATCGAAGTGAAGCCGGCTTCAAAGGCGCTCGGTGCCAGGTATACGCCGCCTTCGAGCATCAGGTGGAAGAAGCGCTTGAACAGCTCGGCATCGCTGCCCATCACGTCATCGAAGGTGACGATATCGTCGGCGCCGCTGAAGTACAGGCCGAACATGCCACCGGCCTGGGTGGTTACAAACGGGATGCCGGCGGCGTCGGCGCGTTGTTGCAGGCCGTCGAGCAGGCGTGTGGTGTAGTCGGTCAGCTCGGCGTGGAAGCCCGGGCGGCTGATCAGGCGCAGGGTGGTCAGGCCGGCGGCCATTGCCAGCGGGTTACCCGACAAGGTGCCTGCCTGGTATACCGGGCCGAGCGGGGCGATGTGTTGCATGATCTCGCGCTTGCCGCCGAAGCAGCCTACCGGCATGCCGCCGCCGATGATCTTGCCGAAGGTGCTCAGGTCTGGCGTGACGCCGTAGTAAGCCTGGGCGCCACCGAGGGCGACCCGGAAACCGGTCATCACTTCGTCAAAAATCAGCACCACGCCATGCTTGTCGCACTGCTCGCGCAGGCCCTCAAGGAAGCCCGGGGCCGGTGGAACGCAGTTCATGTTGCCGGCGACTGGCTCGACGATGATGCACGCCACGTCCTGGCCGACTTCGCCGAGCATCTGCTCGACGGCCGCAATGTCGTTGAACGGCAAGGTCAGGGTGTGCTTGGCGAACGCCGCAGGCACACCGGCGGAATTGGGTACGCCTTGGGTCAGCGCGCCGGAGCCGGCTTTTACCAGCAGGCTGTCGGAGTGGCCGTGGTAGCAGCCTTCGAACTTGATGATGTTGTCGCGGCCGGTGAAACCACGGGCCAGGCGGATCGCGCTCATGGTGGCTTCGGTGCCGGAGCTGACCATGCGCACCATTTCCATCGACGGCACGATCGAGCAGACCAGGTCGGCCATCTCGGTTTCCATCGCGGTCGGGGCGCCGTAGGACAAGCCGTGTTGCAGTTGCTGGCGCACCGCGTCCAGCACGTCCGGATGGCTGTGGCCGAGGATCATCGGGCCCCAGGAGCCGACATAGTCGACATAGCGCTTGTCGTCTTCATCGGTGACGTAGGCGCCTTCGGCATGCTTGAAGAACAACGGCGTGCCGCCCACGCTCTTGAACGCACGCACGGGGGAGTTCACACCGCCGGGGATGTGTTTCTGGGCGTTGGCAAACAGGGTTTCGGAACGGGACATGATCGGGCTCTCTAAACTGAAGATTTAAGAAGATCGTTGAATGCACGGGCGCGGCGGGTGACTTCCTGGGTGCTGTCGGCACCGAACAGGCCGTGGACCACGGCGAGCAGGTCGGCCCCGTGGGCCACCAACGGTTCGGCGTTTTCCAGGGTGACGCCGCCGATCACGCAGATCGGCAGGTGCAGGCGCTTGCGGGCCTGGGCCAGCATTTCAACAGTGGCGGCGGGTGCGCCGGGTTTGGTCGTGGAATTGAAGAAGCGGCCGAAGGCGACGTAGCTGGCGCCTTCGTTGGCGGCCTGTTCGGCCAGTTCGATCTGGCTGTGGCACGTGGCACCGATGATCGCCTTGGCGCCGAGCAATGCCCGGGCCGAGGTCAGCGGGCCGTCGGTCTGGCCCAGGTGCACGCCGACGCCCAGGCGCGCGGCCAGTTCGGCATCGTCGTTGATGATCAATTGGGTCTTGTAGCGCGAGCACAGTTCGTACAGCTTTTCGGCTTCACGCAGGCGCCGTGCCTCGTCGCTGCTTTTGTCGCGGTACTGCAACAAGGTGACGCCACCGTCCAGCGCCGCCTCGACGTAGGCGAGGAATTTGCCGGCCAACAGCTGGCTGTCGGTAATGGCGTAAAGGCCGCGTAGTTTCATCGGGCAAACCCCTTGCTGACGAGCGATAAGTTACGAGCAGAAATCCAGCGGCAATCGGCGCGGCACGAACTGGCCCTGGCCGAGTTGTTCGGCATCACGCAGGGTACGCCACGTGTAGTTGAGGGCCGATTGCACGGCGCTGGCCAGGCCTTCGCCCTGGGCAATGCGCCCGGCCAGCGCACTGGCCAATGTGCAGCCCGAGCCGTGATAACTCCCCGGCAAGCGCTGGCAGGTAAAGGTCTGGCGCGTGCCGTCGCGGCTGTACAGGCGATTGTGCACTTCGTGCTCATCGCCATGGCCGCCGGTGATGAGCAGGTGCTTGATGTACGGCAACAGCTTCTCGGCGCATTCGTCGGCGCTGCCGTCGGGCAGTTCCGCAAGGATGCGGGCTTCTGGCAGGTTGGGGGTGGCGATCAATGACAAGGGCAGCAGCCGCTCGCGCATCGCATAACCGACCTCGTCCTTGCCCAGGCTACCGCCGCCGCCGGCGCGCAGCACCGGGTCGCAGACCACCGGCAAATGCGGATGCGCCTGCAGCAGTTCGACCACGGTGTCGACCATCGCGGTGGAGCCGAGCATGCCCAGCTTCACTGCCGCGACTTCAGAGTCGCCGAGCACGGCATTGGCCTGGGCCAGTACCCACTCACGGTCAAGCACGCGGAAATCACTGACATTGACGGTGTTTTGCACGGTCAACGCGGTGACGGCCGGGGCCGCGTGGCAGCCCTGGGCGAGCAGGGCTTCGATATCTGCCTGCAGGCCGGCGCCACCACTGGGGTCATGGCCGGAGAGACAGAGGACAACGGGGCGAGAGCTGTAGATATTCATGGTGGGCGAGCTTACCACCAAACGCTTTTTGCGTGGCTGCCTGGCGATAGCAGAAGTTTGCTGCTGCAGCGTCGCTTTGTGTGGCTGAACACCGCAACGAAGTGGGCTGAAAGCATTGCGCTAGAGCTATTCTAAAAAAAGTTCCTGCAGTGGCTAATGGCTTTTACTGGCTATGCTAAAGTGCATCCCAACAACTTACTGTATCGCCGGTGTACGTCTTCTCAAAAGGAATGGGGGGCTTTTGACACAACCGGACCAGGCTACGCTGGGGCTCTATGCGCTATTTGCTGATGTTTATATTGTGCGGGCTACCGATGCTCGCCGGCGCCGTCGAGTTCAACCAGGACACGCGCAGCCTCCCGTTGGGCCGGGTCATGCAAGTGCTCGAAGACCCAACCGATGCCCTCACCATCGCCGATGTCAGTTCCCCCGCCTATGCCGCCCAATTCAAGACCCACGACAAAGACACCCTCAATGCCGGCTATTCACGCTCGGTGTTCTGGCTGAAGGTCAACCTGCACTACACCGCCAAAGATCCCCGCGCACCACGCACCTGGTTTCTGGAACTGGCCTACCCGCCGCTCAATCGCCTGGACCTCTACCAGAACGACGGCACTGGCCACTACCGTCTCACCGCCCGCACCGGCAGCGCATTGCCGTTTTCCAGCCGTGAGGTGAGCCAGAGCAACTACCTGTTCAAGCTCAGCTTCTTGCCCGACCAGCAACAAACCGTCTACCTGCGCTTGCAAAGCCAAGGCTCGATCCAGGCACCGCTGACATTGTGGGCGGGCACCGCCTACATGGAAGAGCAACCGCTGCGCTTGTACGTGCTCGGCGCCATCTACGGTGTGCTGCTGGGCATGCTGATCTACAACCTGTTCATTTACCTGAGCGTGCGCGACACCAGCTACCTCTATTACATCTTCTATATTGCTTCGTTCGGCTTGTATCAGCTGTCGGTCAATGGCGTTGCGGTGGAGTACTTCTGGCCGAACAACCCCTGGTGGGCGAATGCGGCGGTACCCTTCCTGATCGGCTCGGCGGCGTTGTTCGGCAGCCTGTTCGCGCGCAGTTTCCTGCACACCGCGCAGCACAGCCGCTGGCTCAACCGCATCCTGCTGGCGCTGGCGGCCAGTGGCGGGTTGGTGATGGCACTGGCGCTGTTGACCAGTTACGCCGTGGCCCTGCGCCTGGCCACTGCGCTGGCGCTGGTGTTTACCGTGACCATCTTCGTGGCGGCCATCAAGGCCTGGTATTGCGGGCAGCGCATGGCGCGTTATTTCATCATCGCCTGGTCGGCCTTCCTGCTCGGCGGGGTGATCAATACCCTGATGGTGCTGGGTTATCTGCCTAACGTGTTCCTGACCATGTACGCCAGCCAGCTCGGCTCAGCCATTGAAGTGGCGCTGTTGTCCCTGGCCCTGGCTGACCGTATCAACGGCATGCGCGAACAGCAGGCGCAGATTCTCCTCGATGCCAGCCAGAAGCTGGAAGCGCTCAACCAGCAACTGGCCCGCAGCAATCGCCTCAAAGACGAATTTCTCGCCACCCTGACCCACGAATTGCGCACGCCGATGAACGGTGTGATCGGCTCTTTGGAACTGATGCAAACCGTGCCTTTGGACGATGACCTGACGCAGTACCAGCAAACCGCCGCCGGCTCGGCGCGGGACATGATGCGCATGGTCAACGGCATCCTCACCCTCACCGAGTTGCAGGCCGGTCGCCTGGTGGCCCAGCCGCAAGTGTTCAGCCTGCGCGGCGAGCTCGATACCTTGCGCCAGCAGTTCACCGGCAGTGTCCAGGCCAAAGGCCTGCAGTTCTCCATTGACGTCGCGGATGAGCTGCCAGACCGGCTCATCGGCGATGCCGAAAAGTTGCGTCAGTGCCTGGATTGCCTGCTCGACAATGCGTTCAAATTCACCCACGTCGGCGCGGTGCGTTTGCGTGTGGTGGGCGTGCCGCAAGGGGATGGCGCCTTGCACTTGAGCTTTATCGTCACCGACACCGGTATCGGCTTCGCCTTTCTCGATGAAGCCACGCTGTATCAGCGTTTCTTTCAGTTGGACGGCTCGATGACGCGTGAGTACGGCGGCCTGGGCATTGGCCTGGCGATTTGTCGGCAGTTGATCGAACTGTTGGGCGGGCGCCTGACCCATCATTCGGAGCCCCGTAAAGGCAGCCGCTTCCAGTTGGAAGTGGACGTCAGCGCGGTGCCGCAGCAGGTGACGCCGGCCGCGCAGGCTTTGCCTGCACAGCGTGCGCCTCAGGAATGCACGGTGCTGCTGGTGGACGACAACAGCGTGGGCCAACTGGCGGTGCGTGGCATGTTGCTCAAGCTCGGTTACCGGGTCAAAACCGTGGACAGCGGCCCGGCGGCGCTCGCTGCATTGCAGGGGCACAGCTTCGACGCCGTGCTGCTGGATGTGCCAGAGGGCGGCTTTTCGTTGTGCTGCCAGATTCGCGCATTGCCCGGCTGCGGTGAATTGCCGGTGATCGCCCTGAGTGCTTCGCCCAATGGGCCGGAGCGTGAGCGCTGCCATGGCATTGGCATGACGGACCGACTGGCCAAACCGGTGCGTTTCGACGCCTTGCAGGCGGCGCTTGAGCGCAGCGTGCTGTGTGCGGATGAGGGTGAAAGCGCCGAGCATTCGGCGCGTATGCCACTTTTTTAAGCGCGATGGCGATGCTTAACTGGAAAAACCGGCCTCTATCGATCTGTGTTTTTCTGTAGGAGCGAGCTTGCTCGCGAAGAACGTCAACGATAACGCGCCCCGCCTGGGTTAGCGCGTTGCTCTCAGGTTTTTCGCGAGCAAGCTCCTCCTACAGGCAGCCTGAAATCGATGTGGCTTTTTTCCAGGAGGCCCGTCATGAACCTGCATCAGTTTGCCGAAACCCACGACGTCACCAACCAGCCGCCGTCCCTGGACGGCACCAACCTGTATCGCATCGACTTGCCTTTGCAGGAATGGTCGCGCCGCTTTGGCGCCGGCTGGGCCGAGTCGCGCATTGATGCCTACGGCGCGCTGGCGGGTGGGCCGTTGATGGCAGCGGGCTTCCTGGCCAACCAGAACAAACCGGTGTTCAGCAGCCATGACCGTTATGGCCATCGTATCGACCTGGTGGAGTTTCACCCGGCTTATCACGAGCTGATGCGCACCGCCGTCGAGCATGGCCTGCCTTCGCTGCCATGGGCCCATCCGCAGGCCGGCGCCCATGTGGCGCGTGCGGCGATGACCTATCTGCACAGCCAGGCCGAAGCCGGCAGCGGTTGCCCGCTGACCATGACCTTCGCCTGCGTCCCGGCCCTGCGCCTGCAACCGGAGCTGGCGGACCTCTGGCTGCCGAAAATCCTCGATACCCAATACGACCCGCGCAATGTCGGCATCGCCCACAAGGCCGGCGCCACTATCGGCATGGCCATGACCGAGAAGCAGGGCGGCACCGACGTGCGCGCCAACACCACTCGCGCTTACCCCGTGGGCGCGGGTGGCCCCGGCCAAGCCTACGAACTGGTGGGGCATAAATGGTTCTGCTCGGCACCGATGTGCGATGGCTTCCTGACCCTGGCCCAGACCGACAAGGGCCTGACCTGTTTCCTGCTGCCCCGGCACCGACCGGACGACACGCGCAACGAGTTCTACATCCAGCGCTTGAAGAACAAACTCGGCAACTGCTCAAACGCCTCCAGCGAAGTGGAATTTCGCGGCGCCCTGGCGTGGATGGTCGGTGAAGAAGGCCGCGGCGTTCCCACCATCATCGAAATGGTCGCCATGACCCGCTTCGATTGCATGGTCGGCTCCAGCGCCTTGATGCGCCAGGCGCTGACCCAGGCCAGCCATCACTGCGCCCATCGCCAGGTGGGTGGCCGCGTGCTCAGCGAGCAGCCGCTGATGCAGAACGTGCTGGCCGACCTGGCCCTGGAAAGCGAAGCGGCCCTGGCCTTGAGCCTGCGCATGGGGCGCGCCCTGGATCATCTTGATGATGAACATGAAGCCAAGTTCGCCCGGCTGGTCACAGCCGTGGGCAAGTATTGGATCTGCAAGCGCGCGCCCGCGATGATCAACGAAGCCGCCGAATGCATGGGCGGTGCCGGGTATGTGGAGGACAGCATCCTGCCGCGCCTTTACCGTGAGGCACCGGTGAATTCGACGTGGGAAGGTTCCGGCAATGTGCAGTGCCTGGACGTATTGCGTGCACTGTCCAAAGAGCCGGGGGTACTGGAGGCGTTGTTTGTCGAGCTGGGCGATGGCCACGGCCACAAACAGTTGGCGCGGCATATCGAGCAGTTGAAGGCGGCATTCATGGACACCCAGGATATCCAGTATCGGGCGCGGCAACTGACCGAGGACATTGCCCTGGCGTTGCAGGCCAAGTTGCTGTTGGAGGCGGGTAATGCGGCGGTCAGCGATGGGTTTATTGCCAGCCGGCTGGGTGAATCGTCGGGGCGCGTATATGGCACCTTGCCGCGTGGCGTCGACGTGGAAGCGATTGTCACCCGCTCAACCCCGCAATCCCTCTGAATAAACACAATCCAAATGTGGGAGCGGGCTTGCTCGCGAATGCGGTGTATCAGTTACCTATTCAGTTACTGACCCACCGCATTCGCGAGCAAGCCCGCTCCCACATTATTTACCGCATTCCAATCCTGTGGTTTCGGTGACGCTTGGATACAGGCAAGATAAAGGCCTGCAAGTCCAGAACACAGGATGCTTACCGTGACCGAAGCTTTTGTTGTCGTCAAAACCGCCGAAGAAGCCGTGGACCGGCTGGCGGCTCTGCATGAGCGAGCCACCGGCGCGCTCAATCAAGCCCTCAAGCAATACCTCAAGGACCGCGTCGAACCCGACGCCGCTCAACGCGCACTGTTTCGCTACCCGGAACTGCGCCTGACCTACCACTGCCACGGCGAAGTCCCACAGACCACCCGTGCGTATGCCAAGGTGCAGTTGCCCGGCACCTACAGCGTCACCGTGACCCACCCGGCCGCGTTCCGTAAGTACCTGCTGGAGCAACTGGTGCCGCTGATGCACGACTTCACCGTGACGGTAGAAGTGGGCGTCAGCCAGCAGAACATCCCGTACCCCTATGTGGTGGAGCAGGGCGATGAACTGGCCGGCTCCGGCGTGACCGCCGCGACCTTGGCCCGTGTATTCCCTAGTACCGACCTGTCCGCCGCCACCGACGGCATTGCCGATGGCCTGTACGACTGGGAAAATACCGACCCACTGCCCCTGGCCCTGTTCGATGCTGCCCGCGTGGACTTTTCCCTGCGTCGCC
Organism: Pseudomonas fluorescens; assembly: GCF_001902145.1. Taxonomy (GTDB): domain Bacteria; phylum Pseudomonadota; class Gammaproteobacteria; order Pseudomonadales; family Pseudomonadaceae; genus Aquipseudomonas; species Aquipseudomonas fluorescens_BV. Next base: position 198,940 of record NZ_MRST01000022.1, on the reverse strand, counting down.
TGGTGCATTACACCGGCAGCGACTGGCGCCATGTGCAGCCGTGGATCTTGCTGACCAACTACCACCGCTACGTGGACCAGTTCATCCTGCATGGCCTGGAGCAACTGCGCAGCGACCCGCGGTTTATCCGCATGGTGCTGCCCGGCAACGTGGTGATCGACAAGAGCATGGACCACGGCGAAGCCTCGGCCATTGCCGCCGGCGTGGTCTGGCACCGCTACCAGATGCCGGCGTATCACCTGCAGGCCACTGACGGCCACGGCGTGACCCTGGTGAACATCGGCGTGGGCCCGTCCAACGCCAAGAACATCACCGACCACCTGGCCGTACTACGCCCGCATTGCTGGCTGATGATCGGCCACTGCGGCGGCCTGCGCCAATCCCAGACCATCGGCGACTACGTACTGGCCCATGCCTATATGCGCCGCGACGGGATTTTGGACCGTGTGGTACCGCCGAACATCCCTATTCCGGCCCTGGCCGAAGTGCAGTTGGCGCTTCAGCAGGCGGCGGCCAAGGTCACTGGCGAAAAAGGCGAAGAGCTGAAAAAACGCCTGCGCACCGGCACCGTGCTGACCTATGACGACCGGAACTGGGAACTGCGCTGGGCCCAGGAGCGGCCGCTGATCAACCTGTCCCGTGCCGTGGCCGTGGACATGGAAAGCGGCACCATCGCCGCCCAGGGTTACCGTTTGCGCGTGCCTTACGGCACCTTGTTATGCGTATCGGACAAACCCTTGCACAGCGAGATCAAGCTGCCGGGTTCGGCCAACGCGTTTTATGAGCGTGCGGTCAGCCAGCACTTGAAGATCGGCATCGAGGCGGTCGACCTGCTGCGCACCGAACTCAACTCCTTGCACTCGCGCAAATTGCGCAGCTTCGACGAGCCGCCGTTCCGCTAAGCGGTTGGGATGGTCATTTAGCGGTCAGGCCACTAGCATTGTCGGTCCTGACCGTTAGATGTTCCTTTGCCATGTCCCGTCCCAACCGTCCCGATTCACGCCGCCCTGGCGTGAAACCACCGCACTCTGCCGCTCGCCGCGTTGCCAAGGCGCCACCGGCCGAGCCGAAGTTGATCCTGTTCAATAAACCCTTCGACGTGCTGACCCAGTTCAGCGACGAAGGCGGGCGCGCGACCCTCAAGGATTTTATTGATATTCCCGGCATTTACCCGGCGGGGCGCCTGGACCGTGACAGCGAGGGGCTGCTGCTGTTGACCAACGATGGTCAGCTACAAGCGCGGATTGCCGACCCCAAGCACAAGCTGGCGAAAACCTACTGGGTGCAGGTAGAAGGCGAGCCCACCGAAGAGCAACTGCAACGCCTGCGCGAAGGCGTGGAGCTCAACGACGGCATGACCTTGCCGGCCGAGGCGCGGCAACTGGATGAGCCGGCATTATGGCCGCGCAACCCGCCGGTGCGTTTTCGTAAAAGCGTGCCCACCCATTGGCTGGAATTGGTGATTCGCGAAGGGCGTAACCGTCAAGTGCGGCGCATGACCGCGGCGGTAGGCTTGCCGACACTGCGCCTGGTGCGCGTGCGTATTGGCGACTGGTCGATCGACGGCCTGGATCAAGGCCAATGGAAAGCGGTGCCGGCGCGCTTATAAAGCGCCGGATTCAATCAGGCCGATCACCACGCTCTTGATGATGAACGCCGCCACGCCCAGGCCCAGAACGAAGAACAGGATGAACGAACCAAAGCGCCCGGCCTTGGATTTCTTCGCCAGGTCCCAGACGATGAAGCCCATGAAAATGATGAGGATAGTGACCAGGCCGGTCATCATCCATTCTTCAAACAGGGCGGGGTCGATGTTGTTCATGGGACTCTTCCGACAAGACAAGCGAGCAGTATACGGCAGCGTCGCAGACGCAACATTGACCTGAGTCGTACGCGGTCAAACTGTCGGGGGGGGCTTGCCCTGATGCCACTGTAGGAGCGAGCTTGCTCGCGAAAAAATCGCAGGCGCCGCGTTCATTCAGCAAGCACGCGTTATCGTTAACGTTTTTCGCGAGCAAGCTCGCTCCTACAGTTGAACATCGTTGTTCTCAGGTACGCAGGTGGGTCAGGGGCAGTTCGGTGCTGTTGAGCACCTGGTTCAGCACAAAGCTGGAGCGCACGCTGGTCACCCCTTCAATCCGGGTCAGATGGCCCAGCAGCAGTTTCTGATAGTGATCCATATCTGGTACCACGACCTTTAGCTGATAGTCCGCGTCCATGCCGGTCACCAAACTGCACTCCAGCACTTGCGGCAGGGTGCGGATGGCGGCTTCGAAGTTTTCGAAGCGCTCCGGCGTATGGCGGTCCATGCCGATCAATACATAAGCGGTGAGGCTCAGGCCGAGCATCTTGCGGTCGAGCAAGGCGACCTGGCGCGCAATGTAGCCGTCGTCTTCCAACTGCTTGACCCGGCGTGAGCAGGGCGAAGGCGACAGGCCGATGCGTTCGGCCAGCTCCTGGTTGGAGATCCTCGCGTCGCGCTGCAATTCCGCCAGAATACTCAGGTCGTATCGGTCAAGCTTGCTCATTGGGTTGGCCTTTGTCGTAACTATTGCGGTGAATTATCCATGAAGGGTTAAAAATTGCGCAAGCACTGTTTATTGACGCAATCTTCGCAATCCTCTGCCCGCCCGTCACGCCTATGATTACCAACAGAATCACCGCCTGGACAACAGTCCACAGCAACGCGCCCAATCAGGCCCGTTGCGGCCGCCGCCCCAGCAGGGTTGAGCCGGCCTCCAGGCTGCACACTGTCCACAAGACGGCGTGAGGTGAGCCAACGTCAAAAGCGTTGAGCACGGACGAAATTCTCAAGGGGTGGCCGACGGGTCACCCCTTTTTCTTTGTGCGCGTTTTGCCTTCAGAAAATAGTTCTCGTGACTGATAACCTGTCTCAGAACCGGGCGAGGCTTTTCCAGTCTCATGATCAAGCCCCAATCCGCAGTGAGGAAAAGCATGAAGCGCATCTGGCGTATGGCAGGTGTTGGTTTGCTGGTGGTCAGCGTCGGCTCCCAGGCGATGGCCGACGAACGCGATAACTCACCGGGCCAGGGGCATGGGTCGCAAGGGCAGCACGAACGGAGCCCCGAAGGTGGGCCGCGGCCTGAGCATAACCTGCCGATCCAGGGCCGGCCCGATACCGTGCGCCAGACCCAGGAGCCACGCCAGGGTTATTACCGTGATATCCCCCGACGCAACGATGACAACAGGCATTGGGAGGCCGGTAGCCCTGGGCCGCGTGCGGGCAATGACCATCCCAACGATAACCGTTGGCCCGGTCGTCCCGACGGGCATGGCAATGGCTGGGGCCCAGGCCCGCAGCATCGCCCTGGATATGTCATCGACCGTTTCCCCGAGCGCAATTACCGCGTGCCGTACCGTGGTCAGGATTACTTCTTCTCGGGCGGCTACTGGTACCGGCCGCAAGGCCCGCGTTATGTGGTGGTGACGCCGCCGTATGGCATTCGCGTGCATTACCTGCCGGACTATGCGCGTGAAGTGTGGGTAGGCGGTTCGCTGTTGTTCCTCGCCGCAGGCGCCTATTACGCCTACGAGCAAAGCACCCAGCAATACGTGGTGGTGCAACCACCGACGCAGGTGCCATCACCCCCGCCGACGCCTCAAGGCAACGGTTATGACGTGGTGGCTTACCCGGCCAACGGCCAATCGCCAGCCCAGGTACAGCAGGACGGCTACGACTGTTATCGCTGGGCGGTGCAGCAAAGTGGCTTTGACCCGCGCACCGTGACTTACGCCCCGGACCCTGCGGTGGTGCAAACCTACCGCCAGGCCCAGGGCAACTGCCTGGGCAGTCGCGGGTATCAGGTGCAGTACTAGGCCTTGTTGCCGGTGACCACTTCCTGCGGGTCGGCATGCACCAGCACTTCGGCTTTCGGGTATTCCCGGTGAATGGCATCGGCGGCCTGGTCGCTGATGCCGTGGGCCACCGACAGCGTCAACTCCCCCGGCAATTCCAGATGCAGTTGCACAAACCAATGATTACCGGAAACCCGTGTGCGCAAGTCATGGGCACCCAGCACGCCGGGCACGCCACGGGCCAGCTCCAGCATGTGCTGGCTGACATCCGGCGGTAGCTCTTCGTCCATCAACACCGCAAAGCTTTCCCTGGCGATCTGGATCGCGCTCCACAGAATGTAGGCGGCGATACCCAGGCCAAACCAGGCATCAACCTGATGAAAGCCAAAACCTGCCAACACCAGCGCAATCAGAATGCTGCCATTGAGCAGCAAGTCCGAGCGGTAGTGCAGCGAGTCGGCGCGCACCGCGTTGGAGCCGGTCTCGCGCACCACGCGGTGTTGCAGCATCAGCAGGGCCACGGTCAGCGCCAGCGACAAGACAATCACGCCAATGCTCAGCCACGGTGCGCCGACCGGCTCCGGATGCTTGAGCCGTTCATAGGCCTGGAGCGCAATTAGCACCGCACTGCCGGCAATAAACAAGGCTTGCGCCATACCCGCCAGCGACTCCGCCTTGCCGTGCCCGTAACGGTGATCGTCATCGGCCGGGCGCAGGGCGTAATGCACCGCCAGCAAGTTCAACAGCGAAGTCACGCCGTCGAGCAGTGAGTCGGTCAACCCGGCGAGCATGCTCACCGAGCCGCTGAGCCACCAGGCGATGGCCTTGGTCACAATCAACACACAGGCCACGCCCACCGAGGCGCGGGTGGCCAGGCGCAAGAGCCTTGCGTGTTCGGGGCTGCTGGTCATGAGCAATCCTTAAGCGGCAGGCTGCAGGCCCAGGGCCGCCAGTTGTTGCACGCTGCCCTTGAACTGGATCAGGCGTGGGTCGTCCAGCGGCAAGGTGCGACCGGTTTCTTTCTGGATGATGCTTTGCAGTTTGGCGTTATCGACCGTGCCGTCGGCGCCGATGGCTTCGTGCAGTTTCTCGGGAGCGACCTGGGCGGTCTTGCCCGGTTCGAAGTAAATGGCGCCCGTGGCGAAGTCGACACCGAAGGCGATCAGGCCGGGGATCACATAAAACAACAGGCCGAGGGCATCGAGTACCGCGATGGTCGGGTCGATCTTGCCGTCGATCTGGCCACGGCGGTCGGGGTAGAAAATCGAGCCGCAGGCGGTGAGTTGGCTCAGCAGGGTGACGGCGAGGACACCGCCGATGACACGGGAAGCGATACGCATGAAAAAGTCTCCTGAACGCATTTGAAGAATGACTATAAGCGAGTCTACAAGGCGATGATGTCCAAATGTGGGAGCGGGCTTGCTCGCGAAAGCGGTGTATCAGTCATCCGATATGTCGCTGACCCACCGCATTCGCGAGCAAGCCCGCTCCCACATCTGACTCTGTTCCCAATGGGATTATGCAGTTCGCCGTTATACTCGCCGCTCTGCTTTGGAGCCAGTATGAATTCGTTGCCGATCGATGATGTTTTACCCGCCCTGCGTGACGCCTTGGCTCATCGCCATGAAGCCGTGCTGGAAGCGCCCCCCGGCGCCGGTAAAACCACCCGCGTGCCCTTGGCTTTGTTGCATGAGCCCTGGCTCGCCGGGCAAACCATCCTGATGCTCGAACCCCGACGCCTGGCTGCCCGTGCTGCTGCCGAACGACTGGCCAGTGAACTGGGTGAAAAGGTCGGTGAGACCGTGGGCTACCGCATTCGGCTGGACAGCAAAGTCGGCCCCAACACGCGCATCGAGGTAGTCACCGAAGGCATCCTTACCCGTCGCCTGCAGGACGACCCGGCGCTGGACGGCGTGGGCCTGTTGATCTTCGACGAATTCCACGAGCGCAGCCTCGACGCCGACCTGGCGCTGGCCCTGAGCCTTAACGGTCGCGAGCTGTTTCGCGACGAGCAGCCGCTGAAGATCCTGCTGATGTCCGCCACCCTCGAAGGCGAGCGCCTGGCCGGACTGCTGGATGACGCGCCGATCCTGCGCAGCGAAGGGCGCATGTTCCCGGTGCAGATGCGCTGGGGGCGCCCCTACCAGGCCGGGGAGTTTATCGAGCCGCGCGTGGTGCAAACCATCCTCGAAGCCCTGCAGGATGAAACCTGCAGCGTGCTGGTGTTTTTGCCGGGGCAGGCGGAGATTCGCCGGGTCAACCAGCAACTGGCCGAGGCCTTGGGTGATCGCCCTGACGTGCTGTTATGCCCGTTGCATGGTGAGCTGGACCTCAATGCCCAGCGCGCCGCCATCGACCCGGCGCCGGCCGGCAAACGCAAAGTGGTGCTGGCTACCAACATCGCCGAGACCAGCCTGACCATCAACGGCGTACGCGTGGTGATCGACGCCGGGCTGGCGCGGGTGCCGCGTTTCGACCCGGGCAGCGGCATGACGCGCCTCGACACCCAGCGCATCTCACGCGCCAGCGCCACCCAGCGCGCCGGCCGGGCAGGGCGGTTGGAGCCAGGGGTGTGCTATCGGTTGTGGTCCGAAGACCAGCATGAGGGTCTGGCCGCCTATGGCAGTGCGGAAATTCTTGCCGCCGACCTGGCCGGGCTGGCCTTGCAACTGGCGCGCTGGGGCGTGACACCCAGCCAGTTGGTGTGGCTGGACATCCCACCGACAGCCGCCTATGCCCAGGCTCAGGATCTGTTACAACGCCTCGGTGCGCTGAAAGAAGAAACGCTCACCGCCCATGGCCAGAAGATGGCCGAATTGCCCGCCCACCCGCGTATTGCCCACCTGTTGTTGCGTGGTCAGGACTTGGGGTTGGCCGCCACCGCCTGTGACGTGGCAGCCCTGTTGGGCGAGCGCGATATCCTGCGCGGCGGCGGTGCCGATTTGCACAGCCGCCTGGCGCTGATGTCCGGTGAAGAACGTGCGCGAGGCACCCAAAGTGGCGTGCAGCGTGCCAAGCAACTGGCCCGGCAATACCGTGGCTACCTGCGCGGCAAGGCGACCCAGCCGGTGGACAACCCCGACCATCCACGCTGGCTCGGCGCCTTGCTGGCGCTGGCCTACCCCGACCGCGTCGCCCAGCAACGTCGCCCCGGTGGCGCTGAATATCGCCTGGCCAACGGCCGCGCGGCGCTGTTTGCCGAAGCCGACAGCCTGATGAAACAACCCTGGCTGGTGATCGCCGACCTGGGCAGCCGCCAGGGCCAGCGCGAAGAACGCATCTACCTGGCGGCGGATTTTGATCCAGCCCTGTTCGACACGGTGCTGGCCGAGCAAGTGCGCAACGTCGACCAACTCGACTGGGACGAGCGCGAAGGCGTCCTGCGTGCCGAACGCCAACGCAAAGTCGGTGAACTGGTGCTCAGCCGCGACCCCCTGACCGGCCTCGACGAATCCGCCCGCAGCCAGGCGCTGGTCAACCTGGTGCGCCGCAAAGGCCTGGAACTGCTGCCCTGGACTCCGGAACTGCGTCAGTGGCAAGCCCGTGTGATGCTGCTGCGCCAACTGGATGCCGGCAACACCAGCGAGTGGCCCGACCTCAGCGACAAAGCCCTGCTCGCCAGCCTCGAACACTGGCTGATGCCTTACCTGGGCAAGGTCTCGCGCCTCAGCCATTTCGCCAACTTGGATATCTCCAGCTACCTGCACAACCTGCTGCCCTGGCCCTTGCCCCAACGCCTGGAAGAGCTGGCGCCGCAGCACGTGAAAGTGCCGTCGGGCTCCTCGGTGCGTCTGGACTACAGCGAACAGCCGCCGATCCTGGCGGTGCGCTTGCAGGAATTGTTCGGCTTGGCAGACACCCCGCGTATTGCCGGCGGGCGCCTGGCCGTGAAGTTGCACCTGCTGTCCCCGGCGCGGCGGCCGGTGCAGGTCACGCAGGACTTGGCGAACTTCTGGCGCAGTACCTATGCCGAGGTGAAGAAGGATCTCAAGGGGCGATACCCCAAGCATTATTGGCCGGATGATCCATTGGTGGCCGAAGCGACGGCCAGGATCAAACCGCGCAAACCCTAACGACAAAGATCCAATATGTGGGAGCGGGCTTGCTCGCGAAGGCGGTGTGTCAGCCAGTGCATGTATTGGCTGACCCGACGCCTTCGCGAGCAAGCCCGCTCCCACAGGGGGGGCGTGTCAACGCTCATTGCGCGGCAGGCAGCAGGAAGCGGGCAATGACCGGTAAATGATTGGAGATGCGCAACGTGTCTTCCTGCCTTACCTTCGCCTCCACCCGCTTGATGCGCGGGCTGTAGAACAGATAATCCAAGGTGCGATCCGGCCCGTCCAGGCTTGGGTCATTGGGGAAGTGCGTCAGCCATTTTTCACGATCAATCCCGCTGGATTCGCTGTTGCGCGGGATCATCGGGTACTTGTCCCACAGCAGGTGCAACTCGCTGTCCGGCGCATACTGCCCACGTTTAGCCGCGTCCAGGCGCAGGTATTGGCCCAGTGGCAGCAGGTTGAAATCCCCGCCTATCAACCAGGGCGTGCCCCGGCCTTCGAACTTATCCAGCAGCTTGGCCGTGGCTTGCACTTGTTCTTGTGCTGCCGAGCGGCCAGGTGCGCTGCCGTCCAGGCGTGTATTGAGCACTGCCAGCTGGCCGCCATCGCTCAACGGCAGATACGTCAGCAACAAGGCGGGCTTAGACTGGAACTGACGGCTGATGAAGTTGGCATCGGCGGTTGGCAGTTGCAGGCGTTCGGCGTGTTCGATCTGGTAGCGGCTGAGCGTAGCGAGCTTGCGCCCCACGCTACCGAAGATATGCAGGCTGGGCACAAAGTCGGCTTTCCAGTCGAAGGCCTGGGCGCTGCACGGGTAGAGGTCGACCAGACGCTCCTGCAACAGCGCAAGCTGGTCCTGATAATGGGAAGGCTTGGCGCCTTCGTCGACTTCCTGCAACAGCAGGATGTCGGGTTGTTCGTCGCGAATCACGCGCGCCACTTCGTCGAGGCTGAACGCCATGTCTTCGACGGTGGGGCGATCGTCCGGGCCGCTATCGTCCGGGGTGTCGTACCAGAACACGTAGTTCTTGCCGGCCAGGTATTGCACATTCCAGGTCATGACCTTGAGCGCCTGCCCCGGCAACAGCGTCGGAGCGCGGGGTGCCACGCAGCTGACGGGCAGGGTCTCTTTGTCGGCAGGGCGCCAGGTCAGGCTGTAGATCAGCGCGGCCAGCAGGCCGGCGATGATCAACAGGCTCAACAGGGTGATGCGCAATAAACGGGTCATCGGCTCGGCTTATATGCGTGTCAGAAGAGCCACGGAGCATATCACCGCACGTCGGCGTCGCCACCGATCAACATGAATAAACGGAACAGCACCACACTGGTGAACAGTTGCAGGAAGCTGTGGGCGCTGTCCATCAGCAACCCCAGCAACGGCGCCGGCTCAGGGTACGCCGCCACGCTGGCGCCCTTGAGCAGCCACAACGGCGTCATCACGCACAGCAGGCACACCAGGATGCGCCAGAAATGCCCACGGGTCAGGCGCAGGCTTTCCTTCATCGCCGCCAACGCCGGCATGCCGCGCAATACCAGCAGGTATTCGGCAAACGCCAACACCACCATCAGCCACAAGCCCGGCAGGAAATACAGCGACAGCCCCAGCAGAATCAGCAAGGTGCTCATGGCTGTCAGCAGGGCGAAGCGCGGCCACAGGCTCAGGGCCATGGCCCACACATCCTTGGTGCGCGGCGACTCGCCCCGGGTGCGGGCGTCAAGAAACAGGATCAGGGCGCCGGTGTACAGCGGGTACACCAACAAACCCACGACCACGCTGTAGCCGGGAAACGCATCCGGGCCCAGCGTGTGGTCCAGCACCTGTTGCAGCAAGGCTTCGAGGATCACCAATGGCAGGCACAGCTGGACGATGGCGCCCAGGTTGCGCTGGGTAAAGCGGAAGGAGTCGCGCAAAACGTCTAACGGATTCATCAGGGTCATCACAAGCCTGGAAGCAGAGGGCGACACTTTAACCGATCAGGCTCAAAGGGGCGCAAACGTAAACCTTGAGTAAAGACCATTGAAACAACTCGTAACATCCCCATAACTGGAAAGCCCCCGGCCTGATCACAGGCGGGACCGGAATTTTTTATCGGCAATCTAACGAGGTCGCCATGAACAGCGAAGAGCAAACCCTGATCGATGGACTGTTTTCACGGTTGCAACAAGCCGAAACGGACTCAGCCCCCCGCGACGCCCAGGCCGAAGCGCGGATCAAGGAGCATATGGCTCGCCAACCCGCCGTCGGGTACTACATGACCCAGTCGATTCTGGTTCAGGAACATGCGCTGCAAAGCCTCGACGCGCAAAACAAGCAACAGGCTCAGCAGATCCAGCAATTGCAGGACGAGCTGCAACGGGTCAAGGCCACGCAACCCGCGCCGGCCAGCGGTGGTGGGTTCCTGTCGAGCATCTTTGGCGGCGGCTCCCGTGAGCCACAGCCTGCGCCGAGCAACTCAGGTGGCGGCTGGCGTGAACCGGCGCGGCCATCGTTCAACCAGCCAGCGCCCCAGCAGAACTATCAGCCGCCGCAAGCACCGGCAGCCGCGCCAGCCGGCAGTGGCTTTCTCGGTGGCGCCATGAAGACCGCCGCCGGTGTGGCCGGTGGTGTGTTGCTGGCCGAAGGGATCAGCAGCCTGTTCCATCACAACCAGCAGCCGCAGGTGGTGGAAGAAATCATCGAACAACCGGCGCCGGCCAGCGATCAAGGCAACTGGGGCAACGATGACCAAAAGTTTGCCGGCAATGACAACTGGGGCAGCAATAACGCCGATAGCTTCGCCGACAGCGATTATTCCGACGATTCCTCTTCCTTTGGCGACGACGATTCCTTCGTCTGACACACCGGGCCCGGGGCGCTGCGGCGCTCCGGTCTGATTTTTTCCCGGAAACGCTCCCTTGGCTGGCATACTGGCGCCCTTTCCGGGCGCTGGCGCCTGGCTGTCCATGAGGAAGTGCGGTGAAAAAAATTGCAGTGTTCGCCGATGTGCAAAACCTCTACTACACCGTGCGTCAGGCCTATGGTTGCCACTTCAACTACGCCGCGCTGTGGGCTGACATCAGCGCGCGCGGGCAGATTGTCGAGGCGTACGCCTATGCCATCGACCGCGGCGACAGCAAGCAGCAGCAGTTCCAGCAGATCCTGCGCAACCTGGGGTTCACGGTAAAACTCAAGCCGTACATCCAGCGCAGCGACGGCTCCGCCAAGGGCGACTGGGACGTGGGCATCACCCTCGACATCATGGACGCCGCCGACCATGTCGACGAAGTCGTGCTGGCCTCCGGTGACGGTGATTTCGACATGCTGCTCGAGCGCATCATCCACAAGCATGGCGTGCGGGCCGTGGCCTACGGCGTGCCGGGGCTGACGGCCAACTCATTGATACGCGCCGCCAGCCACTACGTGCCGATCGAAGGCGCGTTGTTGCTCAAATAGATCGTAGAACGGAGTTGAAACAGGTTTGGAACGTATAGCGGTCATCGACTTTGAAACCACCGGCATCACCCCCAGCAGCCACTGCCGGGCCACGGAGATTGGCGTGGTCATCCTTGAGCGCGGGCAAATCGTGGATCGCTACCAGAGCCTGATGAACGCCGGTGTGCGCGTACCAGCCTTTATCGAACAGCTCACCGGCATCAGCAACGCCATGCTGCGCACTGCGCCACCGGCTGAACGGGTGATGAACGAAGTCAATGAGTTCGTCGGCACCACGCCCTTGATGGCGCACAACGCCGCGTTCGACCAGAAGTTCTGGGACTTTGAGCTTGGCCTGATCCGCCGCACCCGCCTGCAGAAATTCGCCTGCTCCCTGCTCCTGGCTCGCCGCCTGATGCCGGCGGCGCCGAACCACAAGCTCGGCACCCTCAACGCCTACGCCAAATTGCCCCACACCGGCCAGGCTCACCGGGCGCTGGCGGATGCGGAAATGGCCGCCAACCTCACAGCGCACCTGGCCCAGGAACTGCGCCAGACCCACGGCCTGCGTGAACTGTCCCATGACCTGTTGTGCACCTTGCAGAAAGTGCCGGCGGCGAAGATCAATGAACACCTGAAGAAACATCGCGGGTTCTAAGTACACTGAAGATCCCCATGTGGGAGCGGGCTTGCTCGCGAATGCAGGGTGTCAGTCGCTAAATAAGTTGACTGACACACCGCCTTCGCGGGCAAGCCCGCTCCCACATGGGTTATGCGTCGCCTATCGAGGCTGTGCGCACTCCAGCGCCTGATCCACCACCCCCTTCGCCATCTCCACCAAATGCATCACCGCCCGCTGCGGTGCCTTCATCACCTCACCCGAGGCATGGGCCGTCTCCACCGCGCAATGCAACAAATCCGCCGCATGGGCCAGGGCGTCTTCGAAGCTCAGGTTGTCATTCAGGATAAAGATGGGCGCATCCGGGGCGGATGCCTTGAGGTAGTAGTCGATGGCACGACGGTGGAGCAGGGCGTCTTCGCTGAGGAAGTCGGTTTTGGACTGGGTGGATCGGGGGTGACTTTTTTGACCATGGTGAAACTTCTCCGTCTGGTAAGAAGCTGCAACCGTTCGCTTGCACACGAATTAGGGTGGCAGCAGTACGCGGGTGTGCAAGACCGAGACGGAGTCCGGTAGATCCGAAGATCTCCCGCGTACAGCTGCCATGACACTTAGCGCCTGAGATAAACCAGGCGTAGAGAGTTAAGAGGGCTATGCGTATTACCGTCGTCGGACTTGCACGTCCGGTCACCGAACATTAGATGACAGGGCGAGACTAGCTACCGAATCCGACGGAAACAAGGCCGTGGGATTCTCTCGGAAACGTCCCGCAAATGAAAGGGATTGGTCTTGCGATGAAACCAATGACGCCATCGGGGGCAAGCCCCCACCCACACTTTGATCTGTGAATACATTCAAAAATGTGGGAGGGGGCTTGCCCGCGATGGCGATCGCTCAGCCAGCATTTTTCCCATTGGCTTCCAATTGCCCCAACGGCACCCGCCGCTCTATGGCGCTGGACAAAATAATCGAGGTCTTGCTGAAGCCAAACTTCGCTACGCGGTTAATCAGGTTCTCCAACTCGGGCATCGAGCCCACCGCCGCTTGCATGATCACGCATGGGTCGCCCGTGACCCGGTGGCATTCGGTCAGTTCGGGAATTTCCGCCAGAGCGTCGTATACCTTCTGGCTGCCGTGATTGGTCAACCGCAGTTCGATCACGCATTGAATCGGCAAGCCCACCTTGGACAAGTCCACCTTGGCCTGGTAGCCGGTGATCACGCCGCTGGCCTCAAGCTTGGCCACGCGTTCGGCCACGGCAGGGGCGGAGAGGTTCACGGTGCGCGCCAGTTGCGCGTAGGAAGCACGGCCATCTTCAAGCAGGGCGCTGAGGAGCATGCGGTCGTATTTGTCCATGATAAGGCTCCGGTTGCGCGTGGCTTTCGAAAGCACGGTTTATAGCCTTGATAACCATGGTTTGAGAAGTGTATTGGCGTTTTAAACAGGTTTTGTAACTTAAGTTTATGCACCTTCGTTTCTAGAATAAGTCTCCCATTTCCTGCCATAGAGCCGCCCAATGCCTGGCCCACGTCGCTTTCCCTTACCGTTGATCGCCGCCTTTTTTGCGTTGTATGTGATCTGGGGTTCCACCTACCTGGTGATCCGTATCGGCGTGGAGTACTGGCCGCCGCTGTTGCTGGCGGGGATTCGGTTTTGCACGGCGGGCGTGTTGATGTATGGCTTCCTCAGATGGCGCGGGGTGCCGGCGCCGACCTGGCCGCAGTGGAAGGCGGCCGGGATGATCGGCATTTTATTGCTCACTGTGGGCAATGGTGGCGTGAGTGTGGCGGAACATATGGGCGTGTCGTCCGGCGTGGCCGCGCTGGCGGTGGCGACGGTGCCGCTGTTTACCTTGCTGTGTGGGTTTTTCTGGGGCGCGCGTAATACGCGGTTGGAATGGGCCGGGGTGCTGCTGGGGATCATCGGCATCGCCATGCTCAACATGGGCAGTACCTTGCAGTCGAGCCCACTGGGCGCGGTGTTGCTGTTGATGGCGGCGGCGTCCTGGGCCTTCGGCTCGGTGTGGAGCCGCCACTTGCCGCTGCCTCAAGGCGCCATGGCCAGTGCCGCGGAAATGCTCGTGGCTGGCGTGGCGCTGCTGATCGTCAGTGCATTGTCTGGCGAGCACCTGCAGGCCATGCCGCCGCTGGAAGGCTGGCTGGCCCTGGCGTACCTCACGGTGTTCGGCTCGATCATCGCCTTCAACGCTTATATGTACCTGCTCAAGCACGTACGCCCGGCGGCGGCGACCAGCTACGCCTATGTGAACCCGGCCGTCGCCGTGTTGCTGGGGATTGTGTTCGTGGGTGAGAGCATCGGCCTGGAAGAAGCCCTGGCAATGCTGGTGATCATCAGCGCGGTGTTGCTGATCAGCCTGCCCCAATGGCGCAAGCCCAAACCCGAAATAAGGTAAACTGCCGCGCATTACGCCCTTGCGCTGAATTTTTCCTACGGTAACTACATGACTTTCGCCACCCTTGGCCTGATCGAACCCTTGCTGCGCGCCCTTGAGACGCTTGGCTACCAGACCCCGACGCCGGTGCAGGCGCAAGCCATTCCGGCAGTGCTGGCCGGTCGCGACCTGATGGCCGCGGCCCAGACCGGCACCGGCAAGACCGCAGGTTTCGCCTTGCCGCTGCTGCAACTGCTGACCCTGGAAGGGCCGAAAGTCGCCGCCAACTCGGCGCGTGCGCTGATCCTGTGCCCCACCCGTGAACTGGCCGAGCAGGTTCATGCCAGCGTTGCCGAGTACGCCCAACACCTGCCGCTGACCACTTACGCGGTGTACGGCGGCGTGAGCATCAACCCGCAGATGATGAAGCTGCGCAAAGGCGTCGACATTCTGGTCGCCACCCCTGGCCGCCTGATCGACCTGTTCCGCCAGAACGCGCTGAAGCTCAACCAGCTGCAAACCCTGGTGCTGGATGAAGCCGACCGCATGCTCGACCTGGGCTTTTCCGAAGAGCTTGCCAACATTTATCGCATGCTGCCGAAAAAGCGCCAGACCCTGCTGTTTTCCGCGACCTTCTCCGATGACATTCGCCTGCTCGCCGGGCAGATGCTCAACGACCCGCTGAGCATCGAAGTCAGCCCACGCAACGTTGCCGCCAACACCGTCAAGCAGTGGGTGGTGCCGGTGGACAAGAAGCGCAAGCCGGAGCTGTTTGTGCACCTGATGCGCAAAGGCCGCTGGAAGCAAGTGCTGGTATTCGCCAAGACCCGCAACGGCGTAGACGCCTTGGTGGACAAGTTGCAGGGCCTGGGGATCAACGCCGACGGCATCCATGGCGACAAACCACAAGCCACCCGCCAACGCGCACTGGACCGCTTCAAGACCAGCGACGTGCAAATCCTGGTGGCCACCGATGTGGCGGCCCGTGGCCTGGATATCGAAGACCTGCCGCTGGTGGTCAACTTCGACCTGCCGATCGTGGCCGAGGACTACATCCACCGCATCGGCCGTACCGGCCGTGCGGGCAACACCGGTGAAGCGATTTCCCTGGTGTGTGCCGATGAGGTGAACATGCTCTCGGCCATCGAGATGCTGACCCGCCAGACCCTCACCCGCAAAATGGAACCGGATTTCGAGCCGGAGCACCGCGTGCCGGACACCGATGCCAGCGGGCAGGTGGTCAAGAAACCGAAAAAGCCGAAGAAGCCTAAGGCGTCCGGCGGTGGCGGCAAGCGCAACCTGGGCAAGTGGGTGGACAGTGGGGACGTGGCCCCGGCTGAGCCTTCGATCAAGCCGGTGCGCAAGGTGCCGGTTTTTAACACAGGGCCGCGTAAGAAGAAGTGATTTTGCGCGGTGGCTGATGGCCTCATCGCAGCATAGGTATCTACATAACTCTATAAGCTCAACGGTAACCACGATGCGAAGCGAGCCGCTTTTGATCTGCTTTTGATCTTAGGCGCCCCGTTAAACCACGCTGGCGGATTACGGGTACACCGAGCCTAAGCGAGGTGCCGAGTGGTGGGGCAAGAGCGTTTTGCTTACTTTTGCGCTTTTCAAAAGTGAGCCACTGTAAAAGCGGAACCCTAAGTGGCCGTTACCGCAGGAATGGATATGTACACGGTCCAACTGTGTTGACTGTCAGGCCGTCTTCGCAGGCAAGCCAGCTCCCACATTGGATCGCGGGGCATCAGTTATATCTGTGTCGGCTGCCAGGCCGTCACGGGAGCAAGCTCCCTCGCCACAGATTTAGCGTCGTGCCGAAGTTGTGTAGATACCTATGCTCATCGCAGGCAAGCCAGCTCCCACCTTTGAGTTGCGAATACAGTCAAAGGTGGGAGCTGGCTTGCCTGCGATGGCGGCCTTGAATCCACCCAGCTCTCAGCGGTTAAGCCACTCCAACATCCCCAGCCCAGCCGCCCGGCCACTGGCAAAACACCCGGTCAGCAAATACCCACCGGTCGGCGCCTCCCAATCGAGCATTTCCCCGGCACAGAACACCCCAGGCAAGGGCTTGAGCATCAACCGCTCATCCAGCGCTTCAAACGGCACACCACCGGCCGTGCTGATCGCCTCATCCATTGGCCGCGTCCTCACCAGCGTCAGCGGCAACGCCTTGATATCCACTGCCAATTGCGCCGGATCGGTGAAGTGTTCACCAGGCGTCAGCTCGCGCAACAACGCCGCTTTCACACCATCCAACCCCAACTGACTGTGCAAATGCTTGCTCATCGACCGCGAGCCACGGGGCTTGGCCAATGCGGCCTGCACCTTGTCCAACGGCTTGCTCGGCAGCAAATCGATATGCACCGTAGCAGTACCGTCGCGGTTGATCGCTTCGCGAATCGGCGCTGACAAGGCGTAAATCAAGCTGCCTTCGATACCGGTGGCGGTGATCACGCATTCGCCCAGCCGAGGCTTGTCATCCCCCAGGCCAATGGCGACGTTTTTCAACGGCGCGCCAGCGAATTTGCTGACCATCAACGCGCTCCAGGCCGACACCTCAAACCCGCAGTTGCTCGGTTGCAGTCGCACATAGGGCAGGCCTTTGCCTTCAAACAGGTTGAGCCATGCACCGTCGGAGCCCAGTCGCGACCAGCTGCCGCCGCCCAGGGCCAGCAGCACGGCGTCGCTGTGGACAACTATTTCACCGTCCGGGCTGTGGATAAGTAAATCGCCCTCGGCATTCCAACCCGTCCAACGATGCCGGGTGTGGATAACCACACCTTGCTCCCGCAGACGCTTGAGCCAGGCGCGCAGCAGGGGCGCGGCTTTCATGTCGGTAGGAAATACGCGGCCGGAGGTGCCGACAAAGGTCTGGATACCCAGGCCATGGATCCATTCGCACAACGCCTCGGCGCCAAAGCTGCGCAGCAGCGGCGCCATGTGCGGCGCGCGTTCGGCGTAGCGCGACAGGAACGCCGGGTACGCCTCGGAGTGGGTGATGTTCATGCCGCCCACGCCTGCCAGCAGGAACTTGCGCCCCACCGACGGCATGCCGTCGTACAGATCCACGCGCACGCCCGCCTGGCTCAAGATTTCGGCGGCCATCAGCCCGGCGGGGCCGCCGCCGATAATGGAGACGTGGTGGGCAGAACTCTGAGGCATGGGCAGGGCTACGGTGATGTGAATAGGCCGAGCATTCTACCCGACCACGACGCCGCTGCCTGATCAAAAAACGTACAATTTCCTACAGGCCATGCGGTCAAACGCTTGTAGCCGCTTACGCTCAAGTTATCCACAGGCCGTTCCACAGGCATTGTGGGTAACGCTCACACTTCAATGACAGCCTGATGACGTCCATACCCGCTGCGCGCTGTGGTGCAGGATGCCGTGGCGGCGGGCGAGGGCAGGGCGGTCCTTGCTATAGCCGCCACCGATCACGCCCATCACCGGTATGTCGCGGCCCAGGCAGTGGCGCATCACGCTTTCATCACGGGCGGCGACGCCTGCATCTGTCAGCTTGAGGTAACCAAGGGCGTCGTCCTTGTGCACATCCACGCCGGCGTCGTACAGCACCAGATCCGGCTGGTAGAGCGGCAGCAGGTAATTGAGCGCGTCATCCACCACCTTGAGGTAGTCAGCATCGCCCATGCCCATGGGCAGCGGGATGTCCCAGTCGCTCTGGGCCTTGCGTGCCGGGAAGTTCTTTTCGCAGTGCAGCGACACGGTGATGGCGTCCGGCGTGTCGTGCAGAATGCGTGCGGTGCCGTCGCCCTGATGTACGTCGCAATCAAAGATCAACACGCGATTGACCCGGCCGCTGGCCAACAGGTAATGGCTGATCACCGCCAGGTCATTAAAAATGCAGAAACCCGCCGGATAATCGTAATGGGCATGGTGCGTGCCACCGGCCAAATGGCAGGCCAGGCCATGTTCGAGGGCTTGTTCGGCGGCCAGGATCGAGCCGCCCACCGCACGCACCGTGCGCCGGGCCAGGGCTTCGCTCCAGGGCAGACCGAGGCGGCGCTGGTCTTCGCGGGACAGTTCACCGCTCATGTAGCGTTCGATATACCCAGGTTCATGGGCCAAGGCCAAAATATCTGCCGGGCACAGCGGCGGGCGCAGCAATTGGCTGTCTTCAGTCAGGCCGCTGTCCACCAGGTGGTCACGCAACAGGCGAAACTTGTCCATGGGGAACCGGTGGTCCGCCGGGAACTCAGGGCTGTAGTCTTCGTGGTAGATCAATGGCAAGGGCATGGGATTTTCTGACGGGAACCTGCGACGGATCTTAACAGCGCTGTACACTCACGCACATGGCAAGGCAGGGGGGACCCATGGAGCCGATACTGGAATTGGAAAGTGCACGCTTAGTGCTGCGCCAATGGCGTGACAGCGACCTGCCGGACTTTGCGCGCATGTGCGCCGACCCGCAGGTAATGCGTTACTTCCCGGCTCAATTGAGCCACTTGGAGAGCGCAGCGTTGATCGGCCGGATTCGCGGGCATTTTGCTGAATATGGCTTTGGGTTCTGGGCTTTGCAGCGCAAGGACACCGGTGAATTTATCGGCCTGACGGGCCTTGCGAATGTCAGCTTCGAAGCCGGCTTTACCCCGGCGGTGGAGATCGGCTGGCGCCTGGCCCGTGAGCATTGGGGCCTGGGTTATGCCAGTGAGGCCGCCTGGACCGCGCTGCGCTGTGGTTTTGACCGCTTGCAACTGGACGAAATCCTGGCCTTCACCACCGAAGCCAATCTGCCCTCACAAAAAGTCATGCAGGCCATCGGTATGCATTACGATCCACTGGCAGATTTTGAACACCCGAAAGTCGCAGCCGGTGACCCGCTGCGCCCGCATGTTTTGTACCGCATCACCCGCGCCCAATGGTTGGACACGCTGCACGGATAGGCAGGCGGTCATGCTCAATAGAAACCTGTAGGAGCGAGCTTGCTCGCGAAGGTCGTTAACGATGACGCAGTGCTTCTGGTTTACCGCAGCGCTCTTGCGTTCTTCGCGAGCAAGCTCGCTCCTACAGGTAGATACCGTTTTGCTTTGAGGAGAGTTTGAATGAGCCAAGTATTGGAAGATCTGGTGGACTTGCTGACCCTGGAGCCGATCGAGGAAAACCTCTTTCGCGGCCGCAGCCAGGACCTGGGCTTTCGCCAACTGTTCGGCGGCCAAGTGCTCGGCCAGTCGCTGTCGGCGGCCAGCCAGACCGTAGAAGAAGCTCGGCATGTGCATTCCCTGCATGGTTATTTCCTGCGCCCTGGCGATGCCGCGTTGCCGGTGGTGTATTCGGTGGACCGCGTGCGCGACGGTGGCAGTTTCAGCACGCGTCGTGTCACCGCGATTCAAAAGGGCAATCCGATCTTCACCTGCACGACCTCGTTCCAGTACGACGAACAAGGCTTCGAGCACCAGACCACCATGCCGGTGGTAGTGGGCCCGGAAAACCTGCCGTCGGAGCTGGAGCTGACCCAGCAACGTGCGCACCTGATCCCCGAGCACATGCGCGACAAGCTGCTGTGCCCCAAGCCCATCGAAGTGCGCCCGGTCACCGAAAAAGACCCGTTCAACCCGCAGCCGTCCGACCCGGTCAAGTACGTGTGGTTTCGTGCCGACGGTGCCTTGGCGGACACGCCGGCGCTGCATAAGTACCTGTTGGCCTATGCCTCGGACTTCGGCCTGTTGACCACCTCGCTGCTGCCCCATGGCAAGACCGTGTGGCAGAAAGACATGCAGGTCGCCAGCCTCGATCACGCGCTGTGGTTCCACGCCGACCTGCGTGCCGATGACTGGTTGCTGTACGCCATGGACAGCCCGTGGGCCGGCAACTCCCGGGGTTTCTCCCGGGGCAGCGTGTACAACCGCGCCGGGCAACTGGTGGCGTCGGTGACCCAGGAAGGTTTGATTCGCCATCGCAAGGATTGGGCATGAGCCTCTGCGACGTGAAGCACTGGGTGTTCGACATGGACGGCACCCTCACGGTGGCGGTGCATGATTTTGCCGCGATCCGCGTGGCGCTGGACATTCCACCCGAAGACGACATCCTCACGCACCTGGCGGCCTTGCCGGCGCCGGAGGCAGCGGCCAAGCATGTCTGGCTGCTGGAGCACGAACGCGAGCTGGCGCTGGGTTCCGTTGCGGCCGCAGGTGCCGTGGAACTGGTGCGGGAACTGGCTGGGCGCGGTTATCGCCTGGGGATCCTGACCCGCAATGCGCGGGAGCTGGCCCATATCACCCTGGAGGCGATAGGCCTGGCGGACTGCTTTGCCATTGAGGACGTGCTGGGGCGCGATGATGCGCCGCACAAGCCTGATCCGGGTGGCCTGTTGAAACTGGCGGCGGCGTGGGACGTAGCACCGAGCAAAATGGTGATGGTCGGGGATTATCGCTTTGACCTGGATTGTGGTCGGGCGGCGGGGACCAAGACCGTGTTGGTGAACCTGCCGGAGAACCCGTGGCCGGAATTGGCGGATTGGCATGCGGCAGACTGCGCAGTGCTGCGCCGGATGATTTGAATCGGTTAGCATAAATCCAATGTGGGAGCGGGCTTGCTCGCGAATGCGGTTGTTCAGTATCAAATAGGATGACTGACACTCCGCATTCGCGAGCAAGCCCGCTCCCACATTTTTATTGGGTTTTGTCAGTGACTACTGCGTGAACAGTACCTTTTCTCCCTCTGGCGAGGTAAACATCTTATCCCCGTCATGCCCCACCCCCGGCACTTCTACCAGCCGGTGACCCAACTGCGGATGCCGCTGCTTGAGGTAGTCAAAGAAGTTGTGGCCACGTATCAGCCGATACGCACCCTGGGTTTCGGCTTCGCAGCTTTTATCCAATGCCGGGTGGTTGGGGTCGATGTCCTGCACGCCCAACAGGTAAGTGATGTCGCGTGAGACGTAGTCTTGTTCCAGTTGCTGGGCACCTCGGTCACCCACGTAATCCGGCAGGTTCTGCATGCCGTACTTCCAGTCGTTGAAGTCTGGGCAATTGGCGATGTCGAACGTCACCGGGCGTTGCGGGCTGAAGTACGCATAGGACGACGGGTTAGCCACCACATACCGCAGGCGGATGCCCTCGGTGTTCAGCAACGGATGGTCGTGGCCGGTGAGGGCGAAGCGCTGCACCACTTGGCCGCCACCGGAATGCCCGGCGACCACGATTTCTTTCAGTGCCGGGAACAGTTTGCGGTTGCCCAAGTGCTTGATGATCTGGTCCAGAGCGCCATAAGAGCTGATCTGCCCTGGGCCGGTGGAAGCTGCGCCGGCCATCCAGTCGTTACCCTTCCAACGCACTACCTCGTGGCCCAGGTGGTTGCGCTTCACGTCGGCTTGATTGAGGAACTGCGGTGCGATCACCAGCGTAGTGCCGCCCACCCCGGCATGCTCGGCCGCGTTGATGCCGCTTTGCAGGTAGGTCTGCGCATTGCGCAGGCGGCCATGCACGATGATCAGTGCGCGAGTGACCTTGGGCAGCGGCTGGCGCCAGTCCTGGCTCATGCCCAGGCTGAGGTCGCCGGCCTCCAGATGAAAGCGATCGGGGCTGACCACCTTGACGCCGTGTTCAGCCGCGAAGGTGCAACAGGACACGAGCACACCCAGCAGTAACCCCAATCGTTTGATCATTTAGAGACTCTTGGCCGCGAAGGTATCGCATTGAGTGATCTGGCCCTGGGCGAAGCCGGTCTTGAACCAGCGCACGCGCTGGGCCGAGGTGCCGTGGGTGAACGAGTCTGGTACCACGCGCCCCTGGCCTTGTTGCTGCAAGCGGTCATCGCCGATGGCATTGGCTGCGTTCAGGGCCTCTTCGATATCACCGGGTTCCAGCCAGTTCAGGCGTTTTTGCGCCCGGTTGGCCCACACCCCGGCAAAGCAGTCGGCTTGCAGCTCCTGGCGTACGAGGAGACCGCCGTCGCCTTCCATCTGCCGACCCTGTTGGCGCGCCGCCTGGATCTTGGACGAGATGCCGAGCAGGGTTTGCACGTGATGCCCGACTTCGTGGGCGATCACATAGGCCTGGGCGAAATCGCCGGCGGCCTGGAAGCGTTGCGACATTTCGCGGAAGAAATCCAGGTCCAGGTAGACCTGCTGGTCAGCCGGGCAATAGAACGGGCCGCTCGCCGAGGTGGCACCACCGCAGGCGGAGTTCACCCGGCCACGGAACAGAACCAGTTTGGGGTTCTTGTAGGCCAGGCCGTTTTCCTGGAACACCTGGCCCCAGGTGTCTTCGGTATCGCCCAGCACCGCGCGCACAAAATCGGCGTGCTCATCGTTGGCCGCCGGTGCCTGACGCGGCTGGGTGCTGACCGACGGCGCCTGTTCCATCTGGCCAGTCAATTGGCCAAGAATCTGCATCGGGTCCTGGCCGGTCAGCCAGCCAATGCCAACGATCAGCACGATGGCCGTGAGGCTCAGGCCCTTGCCGCCGCCGAAGCGCATACCGCCGCCACCGCCGCCACTGTCGTTACGGGCATCCACCACGTTGTCGCTGCGTCGGCCTTTTTTCCATAGCATGGGAGCAATCCTCTGTGTGCTAACCGTGATTGATTATGGTCGGTATTAACGGCAATAGCCTTCGCCAGTGGCAACGATCAGGCAGTCTTTTTTATCTGCCAGCCACTTCAAACCGGTGGCGGCGCCATCGCCAGCGCGCAACTGCTGCGGGCCGTCGGGGCGGGTGAAGGCGATGCCGTCTTCAGCGGCCTCACCTTTGAAGGTGCCGGCGTCATCGGCGTCCAGGCCGTATTGCATGGTGAGAAGGTAGTGGCCGCGGCCAATGCTGTCGTCCTTGGCGATGGTCAGGTACAAGCCTTCGACGCCGACCCACTTGCCGACCCATTTATCGGTGGGCGGGGTCTCGGGCACCAGGGTCGCTTGCACGGAGGCGGGCGCGGGCTTGGGGGCTTCTTTCGGGGTTTTATCGCAGGCGGCGAGCAGGGCGAGGGCAGACAGGGCAAAGAGGATTTTTTTCATAGCGGCAAGGCCTTGGTTAAAAAGTGTGCAACGCCGGGGCGAGCGTGCAGCGTTGGACTCGGATCCATCGATTTAGTGCGCTGTTCGCCCGGTGTTTGGTTATGCTCTTGGGGCAGACTCCGGCCCGGCTGCTAGATTACCGGGTTGAGCGCGACTTGGTTCAGCGCTCAGCGTCCCGCTCGCCACACAAGAGAATTCAATGACTGTCAGTACCCCGCTCTCCGGCGTCAACCATCCGTTCAAAGGCATCCTGCTGATTGTGCTGGCGACGTTCCTGTTCTCCAGCCACGACGCCTTGTCCAAATACCTGGCCGGGTTTTACCCGATCGTGATGGTGGTGTGGGCGCGGTACATGGTCCACACCTTGCTGATGGCCGGGATCTTCCTGCCGCAATCGGGCCTGCGCGTGTTGCGCAGCAAGCGGCCGGGCATGCAGGTGGTGCGGGCGTTATGCCTGTTGGGCACCAGCCTGTTCTTCACCACGGCGCTGCATTACATCCCGTTGGCCGAAGCCACTGCGGTGAACTTCCTGGCGCCGATCCTGGTGACGGCGCTGTCGGTGCCGTTGCTCGGTGAGCACGTGACCCGTGGCCAGTGGCTGGCGGTGATCTGCGGGTTTATCGGCGTGGTGATCATCATCCACCCCGGCGGCGAGCTGTTTACCCCGGCGGTACTGCTGCCGCTGTGCTCGGCGCTGTTCTTCTGCTTCTACCAGTTGCTCACGCGCATCCTCAGCCAATACGACAGCCCGACCACCAGCAACTTCTTCGCCGGCCTGTGCAACACCTTGGTGATGAGTGCAATGGTGCCGTTCTTCTGGCAAGTGCCGACGCTGTGGCATGCGGTGATGATGCTGGCGCTGGGCACCTGCGGGATGACCGCGCACCTGATGCTCACCCAGGCGTTCCGCTTCGCGGCGCCGGCCTTGCTGGCGCCGTTTGGCTATTGCCAGATCGTGTTTGCGGGGTTGTTGGGCTGGCTGGTGTTCAGCCATACCCCCGATATGACCACGGTGGTGGGTATCGGGGTGATCTGCATGAGCGGGTTGGCCGCTGCCTGGCAGCAGCGGCGGCGTTAGTTAAACGTCTACCGTGGGGATCTTGCGCGGCGCCATGAAGTACATCCACACCAGTGCGATGAAGTACATCGCCGGGATCAGGGTGAACAACACCGTGTAGTTGTTGTTGGTCACCGTGAGGATATGGCCGACGATCTGGGTCATGAACATGCCGCCGATGGCCGCGCACATGCCGCCGAAACCGAACACCGTGCTCATCATGTGCTTGGGCGTGTAGTCCATCACCAGGCTCCAGATGTTGGCGGTCCAGGCCTGGTGCGCGCCGATGGCCAGGGAGATGGCAAACACCGCGACCCACAGCTGGCTGGAGCCGGCCGCCATGATCACGCCGACGATGCAGCAGGCGAACAGCAACATCGACAACAGCCGCGCCTTGATCGAGTTCATCCCTCGGCCGATCAGGAATGACGACAGGATCCCGCCGCCCACGCTGCCAAAGTCGGCGGTGAGGTAAATGATGATCAGCGGAATGCCCATCTGGGTCACGTTGATGCCCAGGTTGTATTGCTGGTTCAAGAACGGCGGCAGCCAATACAGGTAGAACCAGAACACCGGCGCAGTGAGCGAGTAGGCGAGGGCGAAGGCCCAGGTGCCACGCATGCGCAGGATGCGGCTGAACGGCACACGGGGTTGTTCTGGCTCGACTTCCTGTTGCACGTAGTCCAGTTCGGATTGTTTAACGGTGGGGTGGTCTTCCGGGTTGTAGTACTTCAAGCCCCAGAGCACCAGCCAGATACCGCCCAGTGCCGACATGCACAGGAACGCTGCCTGCCAGCCCCACACGTGCAGGATCAACGGCAGCAGCATGGGTGTCATCATCGCGCCGACGTTGGTGCCGGCGTTGAAGATGCCGGTGGCCACTGCACGTTCACCCGCCGGGAACCACAAGCGTGTGGTCTTGACGCAGGCCGGGTAGTTGGCGGCTTCGGTCAGCCCGAGGACAAACCGGCAGACCATAAAGCCCACCGCCGAAGTGGCCAGTCCATGGGCGCCGGTGGCCAGGCTCCACAGCAGCACGGCGCAGAAGAACACGCGCTTGACGCCAACCCGGTCAATCAGGCGGCCTTGCAGCACAAAGCCGATGGCGTAGCCGACCTGGAACCAGAAATTGATGTTGGCGTAGTCCATCGCCGTCCAGCTCATTTCCTTGGCGAGGATCGGTTGCATCACGCCCAGGGCGGCGCGGTCGATGTAGTTCAAGGTGGTGGCGAAGAACACCAGGGCCAGCATGCCCCAGCGCGTTTTACCCACGGCCAGGGCACCGCGGATCTTGTCGCCGATGCCGGCGTGCGGGTTGCCCGGGCGCGCGGCCAGGGCTGAATTTTGCAGAGGCATGAGGTTTGTACCCGTTTTTTGAAATTCTTATGGTGTGTTCTGGGTCTTTGTTACGTGAGCGAATTGCCCGGTCGATGGTGCGCAGTGGTTAAAAAGTCGTCAATTCGCCAAAGAGGCTTAGTGTTCGATAATCGCACCAAAAACTAACCGGTTCGTACATTTTAATTGCTGCCTGTAGGCTGGGGGCGAATAATTTGCCACAAACAACAATTGCCGGGAGTCTTCCATGCAACGTTCTATTGCCACTGTGTCCTTGAGCGGCACCCTGCCGGAAAAACTCGAAGCCATCGCCGCCGCCGGGTTTGATGGGGTGGAGATCTTTGAGAACGACTTGTTGTATTACGACGGCAGCCCTCGGGAAGTCCGGCAGATGTGCGCCGACCTCGGCATCGCCATCACCCTGTTCCAGCCGTTTCGCGACTTCGAAGGCTGCCGCCGTGATCGCCTGGCGCGCAACCTGGAGCGTGCCGAACGCAAATTCGATCTGATGCAAGAGCTAGGCACCGACCTGGTGCTGGTGTGCAGTAACGCCTCGGCCGACAGCGTGGGTGACGAACGTATTCTGCTCGATGACCTGAGCCTGCTGGCCGAACACGCGGGCAAGCGCGGCCTGCGCATCGGCTATGAAGCGTTGGCCTGGGGCAAGCATGTGAACACCTGGCAGCAGGTGTGGAACCTGGTGCGCCAGGTCGACCACCCAAGCCTGGGCGTGTTGCTCGACAGCTTCCACACCTTGTCGCTCAAGGGCGACCCGAGTGGCATCGCCCAGATCCCCGGCGACAAGATTTTCTTCGTGCAGATGGCCGACGCGCCGATCCTGGCCATGGATGTGCTGGAGTGGAGCCGGCATTTCCGCTGCTTCCCGGGGCAGGGCGAGTTTGACCTGGCGGGCTTTCTCGCGCCGATCATCCAGAGTGGTTACACCGGGCCGTTGTCCCTGGAAATTTTCAATGACGGTTTTCGCGCTGCGCCGACCCGTGCGAATGCGGCGGATGGTTTGCGGTCACTGTTGTACCTGGAAGAAAAAACCCGCCAGCGCCTGGCGCAAGAAGCCCCCGCTGCGCCCGTTGATATCCTGTTTGAAACTCCGGCGGCCAGCGAATACGACGGTATCGAGTTTCTTGAATTTGCCGTGGACGAAAGCCTCGGCGCCAAACTGACCCATTGGCTGGAGCGCCTGGGTTTCGCCAAGGCCGGTCAGCATCGCTCCAAGAATGTGAGCCTGTTGCGCCAGGGGGACATCAACCTGATCCTCAACTGCGAACCCTATTCCTTCGCCCACAACTTTTTCGAGGCCCATGGCCCGTCGCTGTGCGCCACGGCAATTCGGGTCAAGGACAGTGCCAAGGCCCTGGAGCGGGCGGTGGCCTACAAGGGCCAGCCTTATCGCGGCCTGGTCGGCCCCAACGAGCTGGAATTGGCCGCCGTGCGTGCACCGGATGGCAGCCTGATTTACCTGGTCGACCCCAGCGAAGGCGGGCTGTACGACACCGATTTCAACCTGCAAACGGCTGCACCCGCCAGTGGTGGCTTGTTGCGCATCGACCATATGGCCATGGCGCTGCCGGCCGACAGCCTCGACAGTTGGGTGTTGTTCTACAAAAGCCTGCTGGATTTCGAAGCCGATGACGAAGTGGTCCTGCCCGACCCCTACGGCCTGGTGAAAAGCCGTGCGTTGCGCAGCCGTTGCAGTTCGATTCGCCTGCCGTTGAATATTTCCGAAAACCGCAACACGGCGATTTCCCACGCGCTCTCCAGCTATCGCGGTTCGGGCGTGCACCACATTGCCTTCGATTGCGCGGATATTTTTGCCGAGGTACGCCGGGCCAAAGAGGCCGGTGTGCCGTTGCTGGATATCCCGCTCAACTATTACGACGACCTGGCGGCACGCTTCGATTTCGACGATGAGTTCCTCAGTGAGTTGGCGTATTACAACGTGCTGTACGACCGCGACGCCCAGGGCGGTGAGTTGTTTCATGTGTACACCGAGGCGTTCGAGGGGCGGTTTTTCTTCGAGATCATCCAACGCAAGAATGGCTATGCCGGCTACGGCGCTGCCAACGTGGCGGTGCGTCTGGCGGCGATGGCCAAGTCGCGCAGTGGGGCGGTACGCCAGGCTCGGCTATAACCGCAAGGCAGGTGCTTCCTTCGGGGAGCGCCGCGGCCCATAATCAGCGCCTGCACAACAATGGCCGTGAGCGCACCATGACCTCGAGTCCCGATCTCCCCGCGGTAGCTGACGCACCGCGCAAGAGTCGCAAGAACAATCCGGAAAAGACCCGGGAGAATATTCTCCAGGAAGCCATTGTCGAGTTTGTTCAACAGGGCCTGGCCGGCGCTCGCGTAGACGCTATCGCTGAGCGCATCCATACCTCCAAGCGCATGATCTATTACTACTTCGGCAGCAAGGAGCAGCTATACGTCGAGGTGCTGGAGAAGCTCTACGGTGATATCCGCAACACTGAGACGCGTATGAACCTCACCGCCCTGGAACCTCGTGAGGCGATCCGGCGGTTGGTGGAATTTACCTTCGATCACCACGACCAGAATGTGGATTTCGTACGCATCGTCAGCATCGAAAATATCCACAACGCCGAGTACGTCAAGCGCACCGACACCATCAAGGCGATGAACAGCAAAATCCTGGAAGGGTTGGGGGAGACCCTGCGCCGCGGGGCTGAGCTGGGGCTGTTTCGCGAAGGGCTGGAGCCGTTGGATGTGCATTTGCTGATCAACTCGTTCAGTTTCTACCGGGTGTCCAATCGGCACACCTTCAGCGAGATTTTCCAGATTGAGTTGTCGGACGAGGTGATCAAGCAGCGGCATCGGGCGATGATTTGCGAGTCGGTGTTGCGTTACCTGCAAGCCTGAGAACACCTGCTTTCAAGACCGAATCCAATCAATGTGGGAGCCGGGCTTGCCCCGATGCTGTAGGAGCGAGCTTGCTCGCGAAAAACGTCAACGATAACACGCGCTTGCTGAATGAACGCGGCGCCTGTGAGTTTTTCGCGAGCAAGCTCGCTCCTACAAAAAGCCCTTAACTGACTGGCATTGGGGCAAGCCAGCTCCCACATTTTTGATTGGGTTTGCATCCCTAGATAGTCATGCTCTGGAAGTGCGCCAGCATTCGATCTGCATCCGCCACTTCACCGCTGAACAACTCAAACGCCTTCACCGCCTGAAACACCGCCATATTGCCGCCATTCAACGTACGGCAACCCAAGGCGCGGGCGTCGCGCAGCAGTTGGGTTTCCAGCGGGAAGTACACGATTTCCGCCACCCACAATTGGGCCCGCAACAATCGCGCTGGCACCGGCGTGCCGGGCAGCTTGGCCATGCCCATCGGCGTGGTGTTCACCAAGCCATCGGCCTCGGCCATGGCGTTTTCCAGCTGGTTGCCGACTTGAGCGCGGCCGGCGCCAAAGTGTTGGGCGAGGTTATCCACCAGGTCCTGGGCGCGGCTGCTGTCGACGTCGAAGACGCTCAAGTGCTCCACACCCTCGGCCAACAGCGCATGGGCCACCGCTGCGCCTGCGCCACCGGCGCCCATCTGCACCACGCGTTGGCGCGGCACGTTGTGCAAGTTGCGCCGAAAGCCTTCGGCGAACCCCAGGCAGTCAGTGTTATGACCGATGCGCTTGCCATCCTTGAACACCACGGTGTTGACCGCGCCAATGCCCCGGGCCTCATCGGACAGTTCATCGAGCAAGGGCAGGATCGCCTGCTTGCACGGGTAGGTAATGTTCAAGCCGGTGAAGTGCATCTGCTGCGCGGCGCGCAGCAGGTCGGGAAGGGCGTCGAGGTTCAGGTGCAGCGGTTCCAGGTCGATCAGGCGGTACAGATAGCGCAAGCCCTGGGCATCGCCTTCCTGCTCATGCAGTGCCGGGGTGCGTGAGGCCTGGATGCCGGCGCCGATCAGGCCAGCGAGAATGCGTGGTTTCATCACGTGCGTCCCTTCAGCGTCAGGCTGAAATGTTCCAGTGCCAGGTGGTAGCCATGGCTGCCAAACCCGGCCAGCACGGCCTGGGCGATCGGTGACATAAACGAGTGGTGACGAAAGGCTTCACGGGCATGCACGTTGGATAAATGCACTTCGATCACCGGCACTTCACTGGCCACCAGGGCATCGCGGATCGCGACCGAAGTGTGAGTCCAAGCCGCCGGGTTGATCACAATACCCGCGCAGCGGTTGCGGGCGCCGTGGATCCAGTCGAGCAATTCGCCCTCGTGGTTGGTCTGGCGAAACTCGATCTTCAGACCGAGCTTGTCGGCGCTGCGACCACACAGGGCGGCAATGTCGGCCAGGGTTTCATGGCCATAAGTGGCAGGCTCGCGGGTGCCGAGCAGGTTGAGATTGGGGCCGTTGAGCACCAGCACGATGGGCGGCATAGAGGCTTCTCCACAGTTCTTATTGGTTGTGGAATCAAAATGTACTGGTTGGTTAATTTGGTCAATGGATGGCTGCGGATCTGTTCGGTGATCGAACGTTTAATCAATGCAATTGCTGGATCACCGGCTGATGTGCATTCGGTTGAAGTATTGCGCGAGGTTGCTGAACGAGGCGGACTTTCGAGCATTGACCGGGTTGTTCCAGTCGTTGGCATCCCTGGTTACAACCCGGTATTCGCCGGTTTTTTTGTGGTTACTAATCTGTGAATCAGCTTCGGGAATAGGAGCCGGTTGTCGGGTGTGCAGAGGGAAATTGTTACCTGACGGAAAATAACCTAACGGATGGGTTACGATGAGAGTAGGTGCTTACAAAGGCTATGTCATTTCGGTGTTTATCAGGGATGAGCATTGCCCGCCCCATGTGCATGTCAGGGGCAAGGGATGGGATGCGCGGTTTCGTTTCAGTTTCCTGGATGGGGAAGTTGAGTTGTGGGATGTAGAGCCTGAACGGAGGCGGCCACCCATAGCACTTCTGAAGGAGATACGCGGGGCGATCATGCAGCGGCACTACTTGGCGCGGGCACGCAGGATTTGGTGGGAAAAACTGCAGACGGTTTGCCTGGAGAATCATTCCTGGAATTGGGAAACGGATGAACTCATTCCTGGATTGGTCATTCAGCGTGGTGTTTACGTGATTGCACGTGCCCGACACGATGTCGTAGGGCAGAAAACAATTTTGAATCTGGTCAGAGCCCCAGGTTTTGTGGAGATCGATTTATGAAAAAGATCATAAAAGCCAAAGTCACACCTTATGTACCTCTCACTGAAGCCGACGTTGACAAGGCAATCGCCCGAGGACGCAGGTTGAAACGCCTGTACGCCAACGCCAGTAACGTACGTTATGAAAACGATTGCCTCTCCATTGGCTTCAGCGATGGCAGCCGCGTTGTGTTGCCGGTGGCTGGCCTGCCGGAGTTCGAAGGGTTTTCAGAGAAGGATTTCCAGCAGTTGGAAGTGACTTTCGGAGGCAAGGCGATTAGCTGTGAAGCGCAGGACCTGGATGTTTCGATCACAGGGTTGATCGCTACAAGCCAGCCGCTGATGGACCTGGCAACCAGCCTGGTGGCATCGCGCAATGGTCGCAAAAGCAGCGCGGCCAAGACCGCAGCGGCCCGGGCCAATGGCAAGAAGGGGGGCCGGCCACGCAAGGAAGTACCGCAGCCCCCAGAGACAACAGACACTTGAATAAACAGTAGGAGCGAGCTTGCTCGCGAAAACCCCACAGGCACCGCGTTTATCCAGGAAGCACGCGTTATCGTTGACGTTTTTCGCGAGCAAGCTCGCTCCTACCTCGCAGATTTATCGGCGGGTCAGCAACACACCCGACTCCATATGGTGCGTCCACGGGAACTGGTCAAACATTGCACACTGGGTAATCCGGTGCGTGTCGTGCAGTTGCGCGATATTCGCCGCCAGCGTCTCCGGGTTGCAGGAGATGTACAGGATGTTGTCGAAGCGCCGGGTCAGCTCGCAGGTGTCCGGGTCCATGCCAGCGCGGGGCGGGTCGACGAAGACGCTACCGAACTCGTAGCTTTTCAGGTCGATGCCGTGCAGGCGGCGGAACGGGCGCACTTCGTTCAGGGCTTGGGTGAGTTCTTCGGCGGAGAGGCGCACCAGGGTGACGTTCTCCACGCCATTTTCATCCAGGTTGCTCAGGGCCGCATTCACCGAGGTCTTGCTGATCTCGGTGGCCAGCACCTTGCGCACGCGGGTCGCCAGCGGCAGGGTGAAGTTGCCGTTGCCGCAGTACAGCTCCAGCAAATCGTCCGGGCGATTGCCCAGCGCTTCGTAGGCCCAGTTGAGCATCTTCTGGTTCACCGTGCCGTTGGGCTGGGTGAACGCGCCTTCGGGTTGGCGGTAGCTGAAGGTGCGCCCACCGACGTCGAGTTTCTCCACCACGTAGTCGTGGCCGATCACATCGCGCTTGCCCTTGGAACGGCCGATGATGCTCACATTCAGCTCAGCGGCCAATGTGTTCGCGGCGGTATGCCAATGTTCGTCCAGCGGGCGGTGATAACACAGGGTGATCATCGCGTCGCCGGCCAGGGTGGTGAGGAACTCCACCTGGAACAGCTTGTGGCTCAGGGCGGCGCTGGCTTGCCAGGCGGCCTTGAGTTGCGGCATCAACTGGTTGATGCGCTGGCTGGCGATGGGGAACTCTTCGATGAGGATCGGCGTGCGCTTGTCCTCCTGGGAGAACATCGCGTAGTGGCGCTCGCCGCCTTCGCGCCACAGGCGGAACTCCGCACGCAGGCGAAAGTGCTGCAACGGCGAGTCGAAGACCTGCGGCTCGGGTGCGTCGAACGGTGCCAGCAGGTCACGCAGGCGCGTGACCTTGTCTTGCAGTTGAGCGGTGTAGCTTGCGGCGTCGAAAGTCATGCGTTGAACCAGCCCAGCTTGATCACAAACAGGATCGACAGGATCACCAGTGCCGGGTTCAGCTCACGGTAGCGGCCCGAAAGCAGCTTGATGGCGGTCCAGGCGATGAAACCGAAGGCGATGCCGTTGGCGATGGAGTAAGTGAAGGGCATCGCCAGGGCGGTGATTACCACCGGCGCTGCCACCGTAATGTCGTCCCAGTCGATTTCGGCCAGGCCTTGGCTCATCAGCACCGCCACAAACAGCAAGGCTGGCGCGGTGGCATAGGCCGGCACGCTGGCAGCCAGTGGCGAGAAGAACAACGCCAGCAAAAACAGGATCGCGACCACGATGGCGGTCAAGCCGGTACGGCCACCGGCGCTCACGCCTGCGGCCGATTCGATGTAGCTGGTGGTGGTCGAGGTGCCCAGCAGGGAACCGGCCATGGCGGCGGTGCTGTCGGCAATCAGCGCACGGCCCATTTTCGGCATATGGCCGTCCTTGCCCATCAGGCCGGCGCGCTTGGCAACGCCGATCAGGGTGCCGGAGTTATCGAACAGGTCAACGAACAGGAAGGCGAAGATCACGCTGACCAGGCCGATGTCCAGCGCGCCCTTGATATCCAGTTGCAGGAAGGTCGGGGCCAGGGACGGCGGCACCGAGGTCACACCGATGAAGGGCGTGAAGCCCAATACGATAGAGGCAATCGTCACCGCCAGGATGCCGATCAGCACCGCGCCGCGTACGGCCAGGGCTTCCAGCGCGACGATCAGTACGAAACCCAGGGTAGCCAGGATCGGCGCCGGTTGCTTCAGGTCGCCCAGGCCGACCATGGTGGCCGGGTTGCTCACCACGATACCGGCGTTATGCAGGGCGATCAGCGCCAGGAACAGGCCGATGCCGGCGGCAATCGCCGAGCGCAGGGGCAGGGGAATGGCGTTGATGATCCACTCACGAATGCGGAAGATCGACAGCAGGAAAAACAGCACCGCCGAAATGAATACCGCGCCCAGCGCCACCTGCCAGGTGTGGCCCATGTGCAGGACCACGGTATAGGTGAAGAAGGCGTTGAGGCCCATGCCCGGTGCCAGGGCGATCGGGTAGTTGGCGATCAGGCCCATCACGGCGGACCCGATGGCGGCCGCCAGACAGGTGGCGACAAACACCGCGCCCTTGTCCATGCCGGTCTCGCCGAGGATGCTCGGGTTCACGAAGAGGATGTAGGCCATGGCCAGGAAGGTGGTGATCCCCGCGAGAATCTCGGTGCGCACATTGGTGTTGTGGGCTTTGAGTTGAAACAGCTTTTCCAGCATGCCGGCTCCCTGTGACGCTAGTGTGCGTCGTGATTTGTTGACCTCTAAGTCAAAGCACAAACTGCGCCAAACGCTTGTGGTTTCAGAGAGGATCGGAAAAAGCGGCGCATCATACCAGCAGCCGAGGCTGTGTGGCGCATGGGCTTGAGGCATACTGCGCCGACGTTCAACAGCCGGTCATCGACAGCATGAAAAAAGCCAACCCGTGGAGTCTAGCTCTGATCGCCAGTATCAGCCTGTGGCTGGGCGCGGCACCGGCATGGGGCGCGGCTGCACCGGCCTTGAGCGAGGTGCGGGTGTTCAAGGTGGAATCGGCCAACTGCAGCGAAGCGATCCCGGAGCGGGTCAACACCACCCAGATGTGCGAGCACCGCGGGCCCACCAAGGTCTCGGTGATGGAAGTCGGCCTGGGCAACAGCCCCATGGGCCGCTTCAACGGCGCAGAGTTGAATGGGCAACGCACAGCGGTGTGCCAGGTCGGCAACATCAGTGAGGCGTGCAACGGCGTGGGTACCTTGATGGGCTACATCTACATGTTCGACCTGAACGTCCAGGCCCAGGGCTGGTTCGAATTCACCAATACCTCGATCAACCCGCCGCAAAACACCCTGAAAGCCCAGCTCAATATCCGCTGATCAATCATCTTGAACGCTCAAAACACCCGGAAGTCGTACCCCTAAGACGGCGATTTTCCTGAACGCCGCGGACGTACACCAACCCGTGAGGTGTTTATGAGCGCGACCCCCAATGGCGCGGCGGCCCAGCCGTTCGTCGCCCACCCGATACGCCTGACACTCAACGGCCAGGATCGCCAACTGAACGTGTTGCCCTGGACCACCTTGCTGGACTTGCTGCGTGAACAGTTGGACCTGGTGGGCAGCAAAAAAGGCTGCGACCACGGCCAATGCGGCGCCTGCACCGTGTTGCGTGACGGCAAGCGCGTGAATGCCTGCCTGACCCTGGCCGTGATGTGCGACGGCGCCGAATTGACCACCATCGAAGGCCTGGCCGACGGCGACCAACTGCACCCCATGCAGCAGGCCTTTATCCAGCACGACGCTTTCCAGTGCGGCTATTGCACCCCCGGCCAGATCTGTTCTGCCGTGGGCCTGGCCAATGAAGGCCGCGCCCACGACCGTGCGCAGATCCAGGAATTGATGAGCGGCAACCTGTGCCGCTGCGGCGCCTATAACAACATCCGCGATGCCATCGAAGACGCGCTGCCGGCCTGCCGCCGCCAGGGAGGTGAGTCATGAACCCCTTCCACTACAGCAGGCCGACCGATGTGCAGCAGGCCGTTCAGATGAGCGGCGTCGCCTCGCGCTTTATCGCCGGTGGCACCAACCTGCTGGACCTGATGAAGGAAAATATCAGCCATCCCGAGCACCTGATCGACATCACCGGCTTGCCGCTGCATGACATTCAAGAAACGGCCGAGGGCGGCCTGCGCATTGGTGCGCTGGTGAGCAACGCCGACCTGGCCTGGCACCCGCTCATTGAGCAGCGTTACCCGTTGCTGTCCCAGGCCATCCTCGCCGGGGCGTCACCGCAGTTACGCAACATGGCCAGTACCGGCGGCAACCTGTTGCAGCGCACCCGTTGCTATTACTTCTACGACGCCGCGGTACCGTGCAACAAGCGCCAGCCCGGCAGCGGCTGCCCGGCGCGCAACGGCTTGAACCGTATCCATGCGATTCTCGGCGCCAGTGAACAGTGCGTGGCCACCCATCCATCGGACATGTGCGTGGCCCTGTCGGCGCTTGCGGCGCGGGTGCATGTAGAAGGGCGTGGCGGCGCGCGAGTAATCGAGTTCGCCGACTTCCACCGCTTGCCAGGCGATGCGCCGCAACGCGACAACCAATTGGCCGACGATGAGCTGATCACGGCCATTGAGCTCCCCGCCGATCACCTGGCCCGCCACAGCCACTACCTGAAGATCCGCGACCGTGCCTCCTATGCCTTCGCCCTGGTTTCGGTGGCCGCCGCCTTGGAACTGGACGGCGATGAAATCATCGACGCCCGCCTGGCCCTCGGCGGCGTGGCGCACAAACCCTGGCGTGACCGCGCGGTGGAAGCCTTGCTGATTGGCCGCACGGTCAGCCGCGAAACCTTCAGCGCCGCCGCCGACGCCCTGCTGCAAGACGCCGAGCCTTTGGAACACAACGGCTTCAAGGTCAAGCTGGCGCGGCGGGCAATCATTCGTGCCCTGAGCGACGCCGCCGTCGCAGGAGAACAGCCATGAGCGCCATCGGCAAACCCCTGGACCGTGTCGACGGTCTGCTCAAGGTCACCGGCCAAGCGCGCTACGCCGGTGAATTTCCCGAGGACGGCCTGCTGCATGGCAGCGTGGTGTCGAGTACGATCGCCAAAGGCCGGGTGGTTCGCATCGATGCGTCCAAGGCGTTGGCCTTGCCCGGTGTAGTGGACGTGATCCATCACCTCAACCGGCCGAAAATCGCCAGCTATGACGAGGCGTTCGCCGATGCCGATGCGGCCGATGGCTCGCCTTTTCGCCCGCTGTATAACGACCGCGTGCTCTACAGCGGCCAGCCGCTGGCCCTGGTGATTGCCGATAACCTCGAACTGGCGCGGCGCGCCGGCTCGCTGGTGCAGATCGACTACGCGCCCGAAGCTTTCGAAACCGACCTGCTCACCCAGCAAGCGGCGGCGTACCCGTCGCCCCAGACCCCACCCGAACCGCGAGGCAACTTCGACGCTGAATGGGCCGGTGCCGCAATCAGTCTGGACCTGCACTACAGCACGCCCATCGAGCATCACAACCCGATGGAACCCCACGCCAGCACCGTGCTGTATCAGCCCGACGGCAGCCTGCATATCCACGACAAGACCCAGGGCCCGCAGAACTGCCAGGCCTATGTGCAAAAAGTCTTCGGCCTGGATAAGCGCCAGGTGCGCATCTTTGCCGCTTTCGTAGGTGGCGCCTTCGGTTCGGGCCTGCGCCCGCAATACCAATTGCCGCTCGCGGTGATGGCGGCCATGGCGCTCAAGCGTTCGGTGCGCGTCACCCTGACGCGCCAGCAGATGTTCACCTTCGGCTATCGCCCGCGCACCTTGCAGCGTTTGCAGATGGGCGCCGCCGCCAATGGGCGCTTGCTGGCGTTGGGGCACACCGCGATTGGCCAGACGTCGCGCTTCGAGGATTTCAGCGAGCACGTGGTGGAGTGGAGCGGCATGCTCTATCACTGTGACAACGTGCAGCTGACGTACAAGCTGGCGCCGTTGGATGTGTTTACCCCGCTGGACATGCGTGCCCCCGGCGCCGCGCTAGGCGTGCTCGGACTGGAGTGCGCCATGGACGAACTGGCGTGCGCCCTGGCCATCGACCCGGTGCAACTGCGCCTGATCAACTACGCCGAACGTAACCAGAACGAAGACAAGCCCTGGTCGAGCAAGGCCCTGCGTGAGTGCTACAGCGAGGGCGCCGAACGCTTCGGCTGGCACCAGCGCAACCCGGAACCGCGCAGCATGCGTGACGGCCGCCAATTGATCGGCTGGGGCATGGCCGGCGGGGTGTGGGAAGCCATGCAGATGAAGGCCAGCGCCAAGGCGCGCATCGATAGCAACGGCAAACTCACCGTCAGCAGTGCCACCACCGACATCGGCACCGGCACCTACACGGTGATGACTCAAATCGCCGCCCAGGCCAGTGGCGTGGCCATGGCCGACGTGCGTTTTGTGCTGGGCGATTCGTCGTTGCCCACCGCGCCGTTGCAGGGCGGCTCGTTTACCGTGTCCTCGGTGGGTACGGCGGTGCAGCAAGCCTGTGAAGCGCTGAATACCAAGTTGTTGCAGATCGCCCGGCAGACCTACCCGGTGTTCAAGGACGCCGAAGCGGTGCGGTTTGACGAAGGCCAACTGCATGCCGGTGATGTGAGTGTGTCATTGGCGCAACTGGTCAAGGACAGCGGTGAAGAGGTGCTGCAAGCACAGGTTGACAGCGAGCCGGACAAGAAACGCCAGGGCTATGCCTGCGCGACCCATTCGGCGGTGTTTGTCGAGGTGCGGGTTGACGAAGACCTGGGCACCATCAAGGTCAGCCGTGTGGTCAGCGCCATTGCCGCTGGGCGCGTGGTCAACCCCAAGATGGCCCGCAGCCAGATCCTCGGCGGTGTGGTGTGGGGCATTGGCATGGCCCTGCATGAAGAGACCCAGGTGGACCATGAACTGGGGCGCTACATGAACCACAGCCTGGCCGAGTACCACATCCCGGTGAACGCCGATATTGGCGAGATTGACGTGCTGTTCGTCGAAGAGCACGACGAGATCGTCAATGCCCTCGGATCCAAGGGCGTGGGGGAAATCGGCATTGTTGGGGTGGCGGCGGCGGTGGCGAATGCGGTTTACCATGCCACCGGCAAGCGGGTTCGGGAGTTTCCGATTACCTTGGATAAGGTGTTGTAACCGGATCTTCTCAACACTGAAAGTCAAAAATGTGGGAGCGGGCTTGCTCGCGAATGCGGTGGTTCAGTCACTGATGTACTGAAAGGCACGCCGCATTCGCGAGCAAGCCCGCTCCCACATTGACTGTATTCCAACATCAGGTCAGGCGGTGAAGCCTATGGCTTGGTTTCTTCCACCGGCACATGCATGCGATCTCGGTTGGCCAGGGTCGGGAACAGCTTGATCCACACCCCGGTCACTACCAGCGTGCCGATCCCGCCCATCACCACCGCAGGCACTGTCCCAAACCAGTGGGCGGTAATCCCGGATTCGAATTCGCCCAACTGATTGGACGCACCGATAAACAGGCCATTGACCGCACTCACCCGCCCGCGCATTTCATCCGGGGTTTCCAACTGCACGAACGACGCACGAATCACCATGCTGATCATGTCTGCCGCGCCCAGTACCACCAGCACCGCCAGTGAAAACCAGAACGAAGTCGACAGGCCGAAGGCAATGGTTGCCACCCCGAACACGCCGACGGCGGTGAACATCACGCGGCCCACTTGGCGGTCCACCGAAAAGCGCGCTAGCCACAGTGACATCAGCAATGCCCCCACGGCCGGTGCCGACCGCAGCAGGCCCAGGCCCCAGGCGCCGGTCAGTAGGATGTCCTTGGCGAACACCGGCAACAGCGCGGTAGCGCCACCCAGCAGCACGGCAAACAAGTCCAGGGAGATGGCGCCGAGAATGTCCGGGCGGCTGCGGATAAAGCGTATGCCGGCCAACAGGGAGTCCATGGTGGCCTTGGCTTTGTTCAGCGGGGTCTGGCGCGCGGGCAGGTTAAGGGTCAGCACGCAGGCGATCAGGTACAGCGCCACGGTGGGGCCGTACACCCACACACTGCCAAACGCATAAAGCAGGCCGCCCAGGGCCGGTGCGACGATGGTCGCCAGTTGCTGGGCCGATTGCGAGGCGGCCACGGCGCGGGGGAACAGCGCGCTGGGCACGATGCTCGGCAACAGCGCCTGGGTGGTGGGCATTTCAAACGATCGCGCGGCGCCCAGCAGGAAGGCAAGGATAAAGATCATTTCGCGGGTCACGTTGCCGGTCAGGCCACCGATGGCCAGGGACAAGGCAATCAGCGCCTGCAAGGTCTGGCAGATAGCGGCGACCCTGCGGCGTTCATAGCGATCAGCCACATGCCCGGTGTGCAGCATGAATAGCACGCGCGGCACGAATTCCACCAGGCCTACCAAGCCCAGGTCCAAGACGTTGCCGGTCAGCTGGTAGAGGTTCCAGCCGATCGCCACGGTGAGCATCTGGAAGCCGCTGGCGGTAAAGATCCGCGCCAGCCAGAACGCGATGAAAGGGCGGTGGTGACGTAACAGCAACGCAGGTTCACTGGGCATCGGCAATCAGGTCGGCAACGGAGGAATGGCGAGATTAGCATCAAGCTGTAACAAATAGTTGCAAGAACTGAGCTGAGGCAAGCTGTCACGCGGCAAAAGACCACACAGTCCTACAGCAAAAATGGGACTACTCTTTCAACGATGCTTGATCCAGATCAAAACCTGCCCCGGGATTGTTCTGGCGGTCGAAAGACCAGATTCCCCACGCGATGGGTAATAAAAGAAACGAATTGAAATTCGCCACACTCCATATCCGTGGGGGCAGTGGGTGCAGGCTCCCAGCCAGCAGCCGGTATTACCTGACAGAGGAAGACTTATGTTCGGTTTGGAGGCGCTAGATCTCGCCCGAATTCAATTCGCGTTCACCATCTCATTCCACATCCTGTTCCCGGCGATCACCATCGGCCTGGCCAGTTACCTCGCGGTACTGGAGGGCTTGTGGCTCAAGACCCACAACGACACCTACCGTGACCTCTACCATTTCTGGTCGAAGATCTTCGCCGTCAACTTCGGCATGGGCGTGGTGTCGGGCCTGGTCATGGCCTACCAGTTCGGTACCAACTGGAGCCGCTTCTCGGACTTCGCCGGTTCCGTCACCGGGCCGTTGCTGACGTACGAAGTGCTGACGGCCTTTTTCCTCGAGGCCGGTTTCCTTGGCGTGATGTTGTTCGGTTGGAACAAGGTGGGGCGCAAGCTGCACTTCTTCGCCACGGTGATGGTGGCCGTGGGTACGCTGATCTCCACGTTCTGGATCCTTGCCTCCAACAGCTGGATGCAGACGCCCCAGGGCTTTGAAATCATCGATGGCCGCGTGATACCGACCGATTGGCTGGCGGTAATCTTCAACCCGTCGTTCCCCTACCGCCTGATGCACATGTCCACGGCTGCGTTCGTGGCCACGGCGTTCTTCGTCGGCTCGTCGGCGGCCTGGCATTTGCTGCGCGGCAAGGACAACCCGGCGATCCGCAAAATGCTCTCGATGGCGATGTGGATGGCGCTGATCGTTGCGCCCATCCAGGCGGTGATCGGCGACTTCCACGGCCTCAATACCCTCAAGCACCAGCCGGCCAAGATCGCCGCGATTGAAGGCCACTGGGAAAATATCGGCAACGAGCCCACGCCGCTGATCCTGTTCGGCTGGCCGGACATGAAAGCCGAGAAAACCAAATACGCGGTCGAGATTCCGTACCTGGGCAGCCTGATCCTGACTCACTCGCTGGACAAGCAGGTGCCGGCGCTCAAAGAGTTCCCGCCTGAAGACCGCCCCAACTCGACCATTGTGTTCTGGTCGTTCCGGGTCATGGTCGGCCTGGGGTTCCTGATGATTTTCACCGGTCTGTTCAGCCTGTGGCTGCGCCGGGGCGACAAGATGTACACGTCCAAACCGTTCCTGTACCTGGCGCTGTGGATGGGCCCGTCTGGCCTGATTGCGATTCTTGCCGGTTGGTTCACCACCGAAATCGGTCGCCAGCCCTGGGTGGTCTACGGGTTGATGCGCACGGCGGATGCCTCCTCCGGGCATAGCCTGACGCAGATGACCATCACCCTGGTGTTGTTCGTAGTGGTGTACTTCGCGCTGTTCGGCGCGGGCCTGGGCTACATGATGCGCCTGGTGCGCAAAGGCCCCGTGACCCACGACAGTACCGAGCCCGCCCATGGTGGCCCCGGCCAGAAACGCACCCCGGCGCGTCCGTTGTCTGCTGCCGACGATGGCAGTGATAACGACCACGACCACATCCAGCACAAGGGGAATTGAGATGGGTATTGATCTTCCGCTGATCTGGGCCGTGATCATCATCTTCGGCATCATGATGTACGTGGTCATGGACGGCTTCGACCTGGGTATCGGCATTCTCTTCCCGTTTATTCCAGGCAAAGTCGACCGTGATGTGATGATGAACACCGTGGCGCCCGTATGGGACGGTAACGAAACCTGGCTGGTACTCGGTGGCGCGGCGTTGTTCGGCGCGTTCCCGCTGGCCTATTCGGTGGTGTTGTCGGCGCTGTACCTGCCGCTGATCCTGATGCTGATCGGCCTGATCTTCCGCGGCGTGGCCTTTGAGTTCCGCTTCAAGGCCAAGGACCACAAGCGTCACCTGTGGGACAAGGCGTTTATTGGCGGCTCGCTGGCGGCGACCTTCTTCCAGGGTGTTGCGTTGGGCGCCTTCATCGACGGTATTCCGGTGGTGGATCGCCAGTTCGCCGGCGGTTCACTGGACTGGCTCACACCCTTCACGATGTTCTGCGGCGTGGCGCTGATCGTGGCGTATGCCTTGCTCGGCTGCACCTGGTTGATCATGAAGACCGAAGGCAAGTTGCAGGAGCAGATGCACAACCTGGCGCGGCCTTTGGCGTTTGTGGTGTTGGCGGTGATCGGCATCGTCAGCATCTGGACGCCGCTGACCCACCCGGAAATCGCGTCGCGGTGGTTCTCCTTGCCGAACCTGTTCTGGTTCCTGCCGGTGCCGATCCTGGTGCTGGTCACCATGTACGGGCTGATCCGGGCTGTGGCACGTAATGCGCACTACACGCCGTTTTTGCTGACGCTTGTGCTGATCTTCCTCGGCTACAGCGGCCTGGGGATCAGCCTGTGGCCGAACATCATCCCGCCGTCCGTGTCGATCTGGGATGCCGCCGCGCCGCCGCAAAGCCAGGGCTTCATGCTGGTGGGCACGCTGTTCATCATCCCGTTCATCCTGGGCTACACCTTCTGGAGCTACTACGTGTTCCGCGGCAAGGTCACCCACGAAGACGGCTATCACTAGGAGGGTTGAAACATGTCCAAACCTTCGTTGCACGAGATTGAACAGGCCGAGAAGCAGCCGTTGTGGCGGCGCCTGGGGTGGCTGGCGATGATCTGGACCGGCAGCGTACTGGCCCTGTTCGTGGTGGCCAGCCTGATGCGCATGTTCATGAATGCGGCAGGCCTGAGCACCCACTGACACCAATGTAGGAGCGAGCTTGCTCGCGAAAAACGTCAACGATAACGCGGGGTGCCTGACGCCCCGCGGTGTTCTCAGGTTTTTCGCGAGCAAGCTCGCTCCTAAAAAAGCAGGGCTTTTTTATTTACGCGCCTTGAGGATGACGAACTTCGGCGTGGCCGCTACTTGCTCGACGCCACGGAACAGACGCGCCAGCTTGCTGTGGTAGCCCAGGTGACGATTCCCGACGATGTACAGGGCGCCGCCGATCACCAGCGCTTCGCGTGCCTGCTGGAACATGCGCCAGGCGAGGAAGTCGCCGACCACTTGTTGTTGGTGGAACGGCGGGTTGCACAGCACCACATCCAGCGATTGCGCCTCCTGGCCGGCCAGACCATCGCCGGCACGTAGGATGACGTCCCGTTCGCCCAGGGCGGCTTGCCAGTTTTCGGCGGCCGATTGCACCGCCATGTACGACTCATCCACCAAGGTATAGTGCGCGTCGGGGTTGTGCAGGGCGCTGGCAATCGCCAATACACCGTTGCCGCAGCCCAGGTCCGCCACGCGGGCACTGCCCAGGTTTTTTGGCAGGTGCGGCAGGAAGGCGCGGGTGCCGATGTCCAGGCCTTCGCGGCAAAAGACGTTGGCGTGGTTACGCAGTTCGATGACGGGCGCGTCCAGGGTGTAGCGGGTCGGGTAGGGCGAGACTGCAGCAGGGCGCGGCTCGATGCTAGCGATCAGCAGCCGCGCCTTTTTGACCGCCAATGAGGCGTGCATGGGCCCGATATAACGCTCCAGCAATTCGCCCGCAGCCCGTGGCAAATGCTTGACCATTGCGCCTGCGATCACCTCGGCGCCGGGCGCCAGTTGCCCTTGCAGGCGGATCAGTTGCTCTTCCAGCAACGCCAGGGTTTTCGGCACGCGGATCAGTACGCGATCGAACGGCCCGGTCGCGAGATGGCTGGCCGGTATGAAGGGCACGGCATCGAAGGCCTTGCCGTTGCGCACCAGGTTTTTTTCCAGGCCCTGGGCGGCGAGGAACGAATCGCCGCTGGAGGTTACCTGTACCTGGCCTTGAAGGCTGGCCGCCAGGGCGCCGAAGCTG
Source organism: Pseudomonas fluorescens (assembly GCF_001902145.1). Classification (GTDB taxonomy): domain Bacteria; phylum Pseudomonadota; class Gammaproteobacteria; order Pseudomonadales; family Pseudomonadaceae; genus Aquipseudomonas; species Aquipseudomonas fluorescens_BV. Next base: position 155,297 of record NZ_MRST01000022.1, on the reverse strand, counting down.
TCATTGAGGACCAGCACGCGGGTGGCAGCAGTAAGCTGTTGCGCGGCGAGGTGGCTGAGCAGGTATTCGTCGGCGGCATCGAAGGCTTGCAGCGGATCATTGTGTTGCTCCGGCTGACGAATCAGGTCGAGCTGGGCGAAAGGGCTGTCAAGCAGGGGCATGGCTGGGCAAGGCTCTGGGTAATCGACGGACCTTCTGAGCGAACGGCGGGGCAACCGTGGAAAGCGCACCCTCAACACTCAGAATTGGCCGTAAATGTTACGTTTTTTTCAACGCGATGACATGCGGTGTTTTGCGTGGGCTAAAACAGCCCGGCTTTAGCGGCGCGCAGCACCGCCTGGATTTTGTTATGCACGCCCAGTTTCTTGAAGGTACTGCTGATATGAAAACCCACGGTGCGCTCGGACAGGCAAAGAATCGCGGCAATCTCGGAGGCAGTCTTGCCCATCGCGGACCATTTGAGGATTTCCGTTTCCCGGGCAGTCAATTTGCTGGGCGCTTTGATGTCGGGTGCGTCGGCGTACTTCTGCGCGACGACCGCATGCATCGCATGGCAAAGCCACAACACCTGGCCGGCTTTTTCGTAAAACTCTTCAGGGCTGACCTCGCCCTTGCTGCGAACCAGGGTCAGCATGCTGAATACACCCTGGAAATCATGCACGGCTTGGGTCCAGCCTAAATGCACCCCGAATGACTGGGCCAATTCCCACAGCTGGGGGGTATTGGCAAAGGTTTTTGGCTCCCAGAGAATGGGCAGTACCGAAGTTTTACAGTGGGTTACAACGGGGTCGACACCGAAGAAGTGCGCTTGTTTATAAATGCTAAGCCATTCGGTTGGATAGTTATTGAATAAAATGGGTTCTGTTTGGGCGTTTTGTGATTGGGCGCTCATGGTAAAGGAGCAATATTCGAACCCTAGTTCATAGGTGTGGTTTATCACCATCTCAAACACACTGGTGATTTCACTCTCGCCGTCCAGCTTGGGCAGCCGGGTATTATGCCAATTGACCATCGGTGACTCTCCATAGGTGTCTGTGTAACCTGGGTACGTCCTGATCCCCCAATGCAGCTCGAAAACAAGTGTAGGGCAAGTCCTATTACTGAGTCTGAAAAATATTTTACTTACAGGATTTGTTTAGTCGGCCGGTTTTGTACAAGGCTTGGAGCTTTGTATAAGAGCGCTTGGCAGATATCTTTTTTTCAATGCTTTTAACGTCTTGAAGGTAGTATCAAAGTGATGTCGCTGTAAGTGCCGTTTCATCTAGTGAGGTATTCGGGGCGCGTTAATAGCCAAATAATTAGTGCCAGTGTGGAGCCCATGGCTTACCTGTTGGACTGGTTAAAAAACGCGCAGGCCAGCCGCGTGAACCTTGAGCGATTGCAAAGCCAGTACCAATCATCAGTGTTTGCGCGGTCTGTTTTGAGGGACACTAACGGCCTGTGCAAAACGGAGCCCCCCATGACGGCCAGTGCTGAGAAATTTACCCGCCAGACCCTGCTCGATGTGCAATCGCTGACCCCCAGCCTGTTCACCCTGCGCACCACCCGCGATGCCGGTTTTCGTTTTACCGCCGGCCAGTTTGTGCGCCTGGGCGTTACCAAGGCGGATGGCAGCACCGTCTGGCGTGCCTATTCCATCGTGTCTTCGCCGTTTGACGAGCATCTGGATTTCTTTTCCATCGTGGTCCCCGGCGGTGAGTTCACCAGTGAACTGAGCCGCCTGAAGGCGGGCGATACCTTGCTGGTAGAGCGCCAGGCTACGGGTTTTCTGACCCTCAACCGCTTTGTCGACGGGCGCGACCTGTGGTTGCTGGGAACAGGTACGGGCGTCGCGCCGTTCCTGTCGATCCTGCAGGACTTCGAAGTCTGGGAAAAATTCGAGCGCATCATCCTGGTGTACAGCGCCCGAGAAGCCAAGGAACTGGCCTACCAGTCGCTGATCGACACACTGGGTGAGCGCGAGTATCTGGCCGACTACGCCCACAAGCTCACCTACATTCCCATCGTCACCCGCGAGCAGCACCCGGGCGCCTTGAACGGGCGTATTACAGCCCTGATCGAAAATGGCGAACTAGAGCGGGCCGCCGGTGTAGAGCTGACGGCGCAGGATTCGCGCGTACTGATTTGCGGCAACCCGCAGATGGTTGATGACACGCGCCAGTTGCTCAAGCAGCGGGACATGCAACTGAGCCTGAGCCGACGGCCTGGCCAGGTGGCGGTAGAAAATTATTGGTAGAAAAAAGGCGCCTTACGAGGCGCCTTTTTTGCAACCGCGGGTTAAAGCGGCTTGTTGTTCTGTGCCTTGAGCAGATCGCGGATCTCGCCCAACAGCACTTCTTCCTGGCTCGGCGTCGGCGGCAAGCTTGGCGCCACGGCCTCTTCGCGCTTCAGGCGGTTGATGGCCTTCACACCCATGAAGATCGCAAACGCGACGATCACGAAGTCGATGATGCTCTGGATGAACTTGCCGTAGGCCAGGACCACGGCCGGTACATCACCCTGCGCAGCCTTGAGCGTTATCGCCAGGTCGCCAAAGTCCACGCCACCGATCAGCAGGCCGATGGGAGGCATTATCACGTCGCCTACAAACGAGGAAACAATCTTGCCGAAGGCAGCACCGATGATGATACCGACGGCCATGTCGACTACATTACCTTTGACCGCGAAGGCCTTGAACTCACTGATCACGCCCATAGGTTATTCCTTGTTACAGTTGAGGAGGGTAGAGGTCAGTGTAATTCAGTCGAACACCGCTTGCTCGACACAACTGTTAACACTGTCGATTTTTATCGACACATCAAATCGCAAATAGTTTGCAAAGTGCCATCAATCGCGCGCGAAATACCGGCTATTTCAGCGGGTTACCAGACTTTTTTCTTAATCGGGCCTGTGGTGTTTTTCTATTTATCTTCTGACTCGCAGGTCACTAGCCTCTGGCAAGCACAACTGAATGTGCATTAAAAAAACCAGAGGAAACCTCGATGAACACTCCAATCAGCCGCAGGCCCGTGTCGGCGCGCCACGCGCTGGCACTGGTGACCGCCAGTCTGCTTTCCCTCTCCGTACAGGCCGCCAACCTGACCCGCGATAACGGGGCCAACGTCGGTGATAACCAGAACTCCCAGACCGCCGGTGCCAATGGCCCGGTGTTGCTGCAAGATGTGCAACTGATCCAGAAGCTGCAACGCTTCGACCGCGAACGCATCCCGGAGCGCGTGGTGCACGCACGCGGCACGGGCGCCCATGGCACCTTCACCGTGACTGACAACCTCAGCGACCTGACCAAGGCCAAGGTGTTCGCCGCCGGTGAAACCACGCCAGTGTTCGTACGCTTCTCGGCCGTGGTGCATGGCAACCACTCCCCGGAAACCCTGCGAGACCCACGAGGCTTCGCCACCAAGTTCTATACCGCTGAAGGTAACTGGGACCTGGTCGGTAATAACTTCCCCACGTTCTTTATTCGGGATGCCATCAAGTTCCCGGACATGGTCCATGCCTTTAAACCGGACCCACGCACTAACCTGGACGATGACTCGCGCCGTTTCGACTTCTTCTCCCATGTTCCAGAGTCCACTCGTACACTGACCGAGTTGTACTCGGACTCCGGCACCCCAGCCAGTTACCGTGAAATGGACGGTAATGGCGTACATGCCTACAAGTTGGTTAACGCCAAAGGCGAAGTGCACTACGTCAAGTTCCACTGGAAGAGCCTGCAGGGCATCAAGAACCTTGATCCCAAGCAAGTTACCGAGGTGCAGGGGCGTGACTACAGTCATATGACTAATGATCTGGTCACGCACATCAACAAAGGCGACTTCCCTAAGTGGGACTTGTATGTGCAGGTGCTCAAGCCTGAAGACCTGGCCAAGTTTGATTTCGACCCACTGGATGCCACCAAGATCTGGCCGAATGTGCCCGAGCGCAAAGTCGGGCAAATGGTGCTGAACCGCAACCCGGCCAATGTGTTCCAGGAAACCGAGCAAGTCGCGATGGCCCCGGCCAACCTGGTACCCGGTATCGAGCCGTCGGAAGACCGCTTGCTGCAGGGCCGCGTGTTCTCCTACGCCGATACGCAAATGTACCGCCTGGGCGCTAACGCCCTGCAACTGCCGATCAACGCTCCACGGGTCACCGTCAACAACGGCAACCAGGACGGCGCGATGAACTTTGGTAAGACCACCACAGGCGTCAACTACCAGCCAAGCCGCCTGTTGCCACGCGAAGAGCCACAAACCGCGCGCTACAGCCAGGCGACGCTGTCGGGCAGCACCCAGCAGGCCAAGATCCAGCGTGAGCAGAACTTCAAGCAGGCCGGTGACCTGTACCGTTCCTACACCAAGAAAGAGCGTGAGGACTTGATCAACAACTTCGGCGGCTCATTGGCCACCACCGATGACGAGAGCAAGCACATCATCCTGTCGTTCCTCTACAAGGCTGATCCGGAATACGGCACCGGCGTGGCCAAGGTCGCCAAGGGCGACCTGGCTCGCGTCAAGGCGCTGGCGGAAAAACTGACCGACTGATTCGTTGGTTGCGGTCGGCGCCTTCACGGGCGTCGACCTTTGGCAGGAGAACACCCTATGCGTATCTCTATCGGTTTACTGATGGCCATGCTGGCCTTTGCCGCTCATGCCGAGTCCCCCGGCCCGGTGGCGCTCAAGGCACAGTTGCAGGACTACTATTTCGACGCCGCCCGTCGTGGCGACCTCGACATGCTCAATACCTTCATAGAGTCCGGCTACGGCCTCAATGCCCAGGATGACAAGGGCTACACCGCATTGATCCTGGCTGCTTATCACGGCCAGGGCCCGTATGTGGAGCGTCTGCTCGATGCCGGCGCCGACGCCTGCGTGCAGGATAAGCGCGGCAACACGGCGTTGATGGGCGCCATCTTCAAAGGCGAGCTGAAGATCGCCCAGCGCCTGTTGGCCACCGACTGCAACCCTGACCAACGCAACGGCGCAGGGCAGACCGCCGCCATGTATGCCGGGCTGTTCAAGCGCGTCGAGTTGCTGAGGGCGCTGCAAGCCAAAGGCGCAGACCTGAACGCCGAGGACCCGGTCGGTAACAGTGCTTCACGTTTAGCCAAGGGCGAAATCCGGACCCCGGCGTCGCGCTGAGCTATCATCGCGGTTTTTCGGTTGGAGGTTCTCATATGGCAAAGGCCAAGCGCATGTACGGCTGCACAGAGTGCGGCGCGACCTTTCCCAAATGGGCGGGCCAGTGCTCCGAATGCGGGGCGTGGAACACCCTGACTGAAACCATGATCGAGAGTGGCGGTGCTGCGGCTCCCACCGGCCGTGCCGGCTGGACCGGGCAACAGGCGCAGATCAAGACCCTGGCCGAAGTCAGCGTCGAAGAGATCCCGCGCTTTTCCACCGCCTCCGGTGAATTGGACCGAGTATTGGGCGGTGGCCTGGTGGACGGCTCGGTGGTGCTGATCGGCGGTGACCCTGGCATCGGCAAGTCCACGATCCTGCTGCAGACCCTGTGCAGCATCGCCAGCCGCATGCCTGCGCTGTATGTCACCGGCGAAGAGTCCCAGCAGCAAGTGGCCATGCGCGCCCGGCGCCTGGGCTTGCCTCAGGACCAACTGCGGGTCATGACCGAAACCTGCATCGAAAGCATCATCGCCACGGCGCGCATCGAAAAGCCCAAGGTCATGGTCATTGACTCGATCCAGACGATTTTCACCGAACAACTGCAATCGGCACCCGGCGGCGTGTCCCAGGTGCGCGAAAGCGCGGCGCTGTTGGTGCGTTACGCCAAGCAGAGCGGCACGGCGATCTTCCTGGTCGGCCACGTGACCAAGGAGGGCGCACTGGCCGGGCCACGGGTGTTGGAACACATGGTCGACACTGTGTTGTATTTCGAAGGGGAATCCGACGGTCGCCTGCGCCTGCTGCGAGCGGTGAAGAACCGTTTTGGTGCGGTCAACGAACTGGGTGTGTTCGCCATGACCGACCGGGGGCTGAAAGAAGTCTCTAACCCCTCGGCGATTTTTCTCACCCGCGCTCAGGAAGAAGTCCCGGGCAGTGTGGTGATGGCCACGTGGGAAGGCACCCGGCCGATGCTGGTGGAAGTCCAGGCGCTGGTGGATGACAGCCATCTGGCCAACCCACGGCGGGTCACGCTGGGCCTGGACCAGAACCGCCTGGCGATGTTGCTGGCGGTTCTGCACCGGCATGGCGGCATTCCGACCCACGACCAGGACGTGTTCCTCAACGTGGTGGGCGGGGTCAAGGTGCTGGAGACCGCGTCCGACCTGGCGTTGATGGCGGCGGTGATGTCCAGTCTGCGCAATCGGCCGTTGCCCCATGACCTGCTGGTGTTTGGCGAGGTGGGTTTGTCGGGCGAAGTGCGCCCGGTGCCGAGTGGGCAGGAGCGCTTGAAGGAAGCGGCCAAGCATGGCTTCAAACGGGCGATTGTGCCCAAGGGCAACGCGCCGAAGGAAATGCCCCAAGGCTTGCAGGTGATCGGCGTTACCCGTCTGGAACAAGCCTTGGATGCGCTGTTCGAATAACCCCTGTGGGAGCTGGCTTGCCTGCGATAGCGGCGGGTCAGCTTACCCATCCTTGCCTGAGACACCGTCATCGCAGGCAAGCCAGCTCCCACATTTTGATTGATGTGGGTTTTCAGATCTCCAGCAGGGCGCCCAACTCGCGCTCCAGCTCTTGCTTATCACCCAGGTTCAACTCAACAAACCGACGCAAATGGCTGATCGAATCCAGATCAATGTGTTTGCACACAAAGCCCAATTGACCATGATCTTCATGGGTCAGCCGTGCTTGCATCTTTATATGCGTCTTCTGGTCCAGGCGTATGTCGACGTCAAAGGGCAGTGCTTTATTCCCCTTCCAGGCTTCAGGCCGTGCCACCAGCAAACCCTTGAGTGACAGATCCACCAGTTTCACCGGCCATTCGCTGCCGTTTTGCCGAAGTTCGGCCGTGGCATCAAAGGCGATCCGGCGAAAACGGCGACGTTCAGACGCATGCTCGGTCATGGTAAAGCCCTCTGTGAATGGGAGGAGTGTAGCCCGGGGCCATCAAGGGGCGTTTATTTCGGCTTTTTTTAACGGTTGAAGGCTCTAGACCAACGTAGGGGGCTGGTCTTTAAGGCCAGTAGCGCTAAACTCGGGCTGGCTGTCCTTTCTGTCCACCCTGGCTGGAATATAAAAATGAAAAATAATAATAGCCTGCTACGCCACTTACCCTGGCTGGTGCTGGCAATTGTAGGAGCGTGCGCCCTGGGCGTAGTGGCCTTGCGCCGCGGCGAGGCGATCAACGCCTTGTGGATTGTGGTCGCTGCTGTGGCCATCTACCTGGTTGCATACCGTTACTACAGTCTGTTCATCGCCAACAACGTGATGCAACTCGATCCACGGCGGGCAACCCCTGCGGTGGTCAACAACGATGGTCTGGACTATGTGCCGACCAACAAACACATTCTTTTCGGTCACCACTTTGCGGCGATTGCCGGTGCAGGCCCGTTGGTCGGCCCGGTGCTGGCGGCGCAAATGGGCTATCTGCCCGGTACCCTCTGGCTGATTGCCGGGGTGGTGCTGGCCGGTGCAGTGCAAGACTTCATGGTCCTGTTCCTGTCCACCCGTCGCAACGGCCGTTCCCTGGGGGACATGGTTCGCGAAGAGATGGGCCGTATTCCCGGGACCATCGCGCTGTTCGGCTGCTTCCTGATCATGATCATCATCCTCGCGGTGCTGGCGCTGATCGTGGTCAAGGCCCTGGCCGAGAGCCCATGGGGCATCTTCACGGTGATGGCGACCATCCCGATCGCGATGTTCATGGGCATCTACATGCGCTACATCCGCCCGGGCCGCATCGGTGAAATCTCGATCATCGGCGTGCTGTTGCTGCTCGGTTCGATCTGGCTGGGCGGGCAGATTGCCGCTGATCCGGTGTGGGCCAAGGCGTTCACCTTTACGGGCGTGCAGATCACCTGGATGCTGATCGGCTACGGCTTCGTTGCCGCGGTACTGCCGGTGTGGCTGATCCTGGCGCCCCGTGACTACCTGTCGACGTTCCTGAAAATCGGCACCATCATCGCCTTGGCAATTGGCATCCTGGTCACCATGCCTGACTTGAAAATGCCAGCGCTGACCCAGTTCATCGACGGCACCGGCCCGGTGTGGAAGGGCGGCCTGTTCCCGTTCCTGTTCATCACCATTGCCTGTGGCGCGGTCTCGGGCTTCCATGCGCTGATCTCTTCGGGCACCACGCCCAAGTTGCTGGCCAGTGAAAGCCATGCCCGTTACATCGGTTACGGCGGCATGCTGATGGAGTCGTTCGTGGCCATCATGGCGATGGTTGCCGCCTCGGTGATCGAGCCTGGCGTGTACTTCGCCATGAACAGCCCGGCGGCGATTGTCGGTACCGACGTGGTCACCGTGGCGCAGACGGTCAGCAGTTGGGGCTTTGCCATTACGCCTGAGGCGCTCTCTGCCGTGGCCCACGATATCGGCGAAACCACCATCCTGGCGCGTGCCGGCGGTGCGCCGACCCTGGCGGTAGGTATCGCACAGATCCTGCACAGTGTGCTGCCAGGTGAAAACACCATGGCGTTCTGGTACCACTTTGCGATCCTGTTCGAAGCGCTGTTCATCCTTACGGCAGTGGATGCCGGTACCCGCGCCGGTCGCTTCATGCTGCAAGACCTGCTCGGTTCCTTCGTGCCTGCGCTCAAACGCACCGAGTCGTGGACTGCCAACCTGATTGCTACCGCAGGCTGCGTGGCGATGTGGGGTTACTTGCTGTACCAGGGCGTGATCGACCCGCTGGGTGGCATCAATACCTTGTGGCCGCTGTTCGGTATCTCCAACCAGATGCTGGCGGGTATCGCGCTGATGCTGGCGACCGTTGTGCTGATCAAAATGAAGCGCCAGCGCTACATCTGGGTGACCATGTTGCCGGCTGTCTGGCTGCTGATCTGCACCACCACCGCAGGCTTCATCAAGCTGTTCGACGCCAACCCGGCGATCGGCTTCCTGTCGCTGGCCAAGAAATACAGCGATGCCCTGGCCAACGGCCAGATCCTGGCTCCGGCCAAGAGCATCGACCAGATGCAGCACGTGATCTGGAACGCCTACACCAATGCAACGCTGACGGCGCTGTTCCTGTTCGTGGTGTTCAGCATCCTGTTCTATGCGCTCAAAGTCGGCGTCGCCGCCTGGGGCAATAAAGAGCGTACGGATAAAGAAGCCCCGTTCCAGGCTGTACCGGACGCGTAAACGAGGATTGCAAGCATGTTCAATGACATCAGTCGCCTCGGTAAATACCTCGGTCAGGCCGCCCGCCTGATGGTCGGCATGCCCGACTACGACACCTACGTCGAGCATATGCAAACCAAACACCCGGACAAGCCGATGATGGACTACAAGGCGTTCTTCCGGGAACGCCAGGAAGCCCGTTACGGCGGCAAGGGTGGGCCCAAGTGCTGCTAGCTCGATAACTTGGGCACGCAGTGATCCCCTGTGGGAGCGGGCTTGCTCGCGAAGGCGGTCGGTCAGTGGATGCATGTGCTGACTGACACGCCGCCTTCGCGAGCAAGCCCGCTCCCACATTTGTTTCTGTGTTTCTTCAAGGAGAATCTCTTTGTCCTCTCCCATCCCCGTCACCATCCTCAGCGGTTTCCTCGGTGCCGGCAAGACCACCTTGCTGCGCCACCTGCTCAAGGCCGAGCACGGCCTTAAAATCGCCGTGATCGAGAACGAATTCAGTGATGCCGGTATCGACACCCAGCTCTTGGGCGACGAGCCGGTGCAAGTGATGACCTTGTCCAACGGCTGCGTGTGCTGCACCATCCACACCGACCTGACAAAAGCCCTGTACCTGCTGCTGGAACGCCTGGACAGCGGCGAGATTGCCTTCGACCGACTGGTGATCGAATGCACCGGCCTGGCCGACCCCGCGCCGGTGGCCCAGACCTTTTTCATCGACGAAGAACTGCGCGAGCGCTATATCCTCGACGGCATCATCACCCTGGTGGATGCGGCCCACGCCGAGCATCACCTCACCCAGACCATCGCCCAGGCCCAGATCGGCTTTGCCGACCGCCTGTTGGTGAGCAAGCGCGACCTGGTGGACGACGCCAGCTTCGACGCCCTCAGCCAGCGCCTCACCCGCATCAACCGTCGTGCGCCGATTCGCGTAGTGGACCACGGCAAGATCGACCTGGCCGAGTTGCTGGATGTGCGCGGCTTCAATCTCAACGCCGGCATGAGCCTGCGCCCGGTCAGTGCAGCGCCTTCGGTCGACCGTATTTCCAGCCTGGTGCTGCGCACCGACCAGCCGCTGGATATCGACCGTCTCAGCGAGTTCATGAACGAACTGCTGGAAGACCATGGCAAGCAACTGTTGCGTTACAAAGGCGTGTTGAACATTGCCGGGGAGGATCGACGCATGGTGTTCCAGGGCGTGCTGAAGCTCTACGGCTTCGACTGGGATACCGAATGGGCCGAAGGCGAAGTGCGCGAGAGTGTGATTGTGTTTATTGCCGATGAGTTGCCGGAAGACAAGATCCGCCAAGGCTTTGAGCGGGTCTACCAGGCATAAAAAAGCCCACTTGTAGGAGCGAGCTTGCTCGCGAAGAACTCACAGGCAACGCGTGCACCCAGGATGCACGCGTTATCGTTGACGTTTTTCGCGAGCAAGCTCGCTCCTACAGTGGGCTTCTTTGTATTACGCGCCGTATACCGGCAGCTTCTTGCAGATGGCCTTGACCTTCTCACGTACCGCGTCGATCACGGCTTCGTTGGAAAGGTCCGCCAGGATGTCGCAGATCCAGCCCGCCAGTTCCTTGCACTCGGCTTCCTTGAAGCCACGGGTGGTCACTGCCGGGGTGCCGAAGCGCAGGCCGGAGGTGACGAACGGCGAACGTGGGTCGTTCGGCACGGAGTTCTTGTTCACGGTGATGAAGGCTTTGCCCAGGGCAGCGTCAGCATCTTTACCGGAAATGTCCTGCTTGATCAGCGACAGCAGGAACAGGTGGTTTTCGGTACCGCCGGACACCACGTCAAAACCGCGCTCGATGAACACGCTGGCCATGGTCTTGGCGTTCTTGACCACTTGTTGCTGGTAGGTCTTGAACTCAGGCTGCAGTGCTTCCTTGAAGCAGATCGCCTTGGCCGCGATCACGTGCTCCAGCGGGCCGCCTTGGGCGCCCGGGAAAACGGCGGAGTTGAGCTTCTTTTCGATCTCGGCGTTGGCACGCGCCAGGATCAGGCCGCCACGTGGACCGCGCAGGGTCTTGTGGGTAGTGGTGGTGACCACGTCAGCGTAAGGCACCGGGTTCGGGTAAACGCCCGCAGCCACCAGACCGGCCACGTGGGCCATGTCGACGAACAGGTAGGCACCGACCTTGTCGGCGATTTCACGGAAGCGTGGGAAGTCCAGGATCTGCGAGTAGGCAGAGAAACCGGCCACGATCATTTTTGGCTTGTGCTCAACCGCCAGGCGCTCGACTTCGTCGTAGTCGATCAGGCCGTTGGCATCGATACCGTACTGAACGGCGTTGTACAGCTTGCCGGAGGAGGAAACTGTGGCGCCGTGGGTCAGGTGACCGCCGTGGGCCAGGCTCATGCCCAGGATGGTGTCGCCGCCTTGCAGCAGGGCCAGGTACACGGCGCTGTTGGCCTGGGAACCGGCGTGTGGCTGGACGTTGGCGTAATCGGCGCCGAACAGTTCTTTTGCACGGTCGATGGCCAACTGCTCAACCACGTCGACGTACTCGCAACCACCGTAGTAGCGCTTGCCTGGGTAGCCTTCGGCGTACTTGTTGGTCAGAACCGAACCTTGAGCCTCCATCACCGCAGGGCTGGTGTAGTTTTCCGAAGCGATCAGCTCAATGTGCTCTTCCTGGCGCACGGCTTCTTGCTCCATGGCGGCGAAGAGATCGGCGTCGTACTTGGCAATAGTCAAATCACGGCTGAACATGGCGGTCCTCAAGGATCGGGGGCAGAAAAGGAGGGCATTCTAACCCAATGGGTTTTAGATGGCATATGAAAGGACATCATGTCGCGGACAAGTGGGGCTCATCTGGGGATGGGCGGTGTCGGTACTGGCCCCATCGCCTTCTTCTGTAGGAGCGAGCTTGCTCGCGAAAAACGTCAACGATAACGCGTGCATCCTGAATGAACGCGGCGCCTGTGAGTTTTTCGCGAGCAAGCTCGCTCCTACAAAAAAACCTAAGCCCCGCCACAGCTTTCAGTCAAACATGAACAGCGCATCATTACTGAACTGCACTTCAAACCGATTCGCCGGCATCGGCCGCCCGAACAGGTAACCCTGCACCTCATCACAGCCATGCTCACGCAGGAAGTCCAGTTGCTCATGGGTTTCCACGCCTTCGGCGATCACCGCCAGGTTCAGGCTGTGGGCCATGGCAATAATCGCCCGGGCAATCTGTGCGTCCTGCTCACCCGAGGGCAGGCCGTCGACGAAGGTGCGGTCGATTTTCAGCACGTCGATGGGGAATTGCTTGAGGTAGTTGAGCGACGAATAGCCGGTGCCGAAGTCATCCACCGCGATGCTCAGGCCCAGGTTTTTCAGGCTGGCGAGGATCTGCAGGGCTTCGTTGACTTCACGCATCAGGATGCTTTCGGTCAGTTCCAGCTCCAGGCACGCCGGCGGCAGGCCGGTGTCCTTGAGGATGGTGGCGATGCGCGTGCCCAACTGGCCGTCCGAGAACTGCCGCGCCGAGATGTTCACTGATACTTTCGGCACGCGCACCTTGTTCTGGTGCCAGGTCTTGAGCTGGCGGCAGGCTTCGCCGATCACCCAGTCGCCCACGTCCACCACCAACCCGAGCTCTTCCAGCACCGGGATAAAGTCCCCGGGCGGCACCAGGCCACGGCGCGGGTGGCGCCAGCGCAGCAGGGCTTCGGCGCCGGTCAGGCGTTTGCCGTCGCCGCTGAATTGCGGCTGGTAATAGAGCACGAATTCGTTCTGGTCCAAGGCGTGGCGCAGGTCGCTTTCCAGCTCCAGGCGCTCCAGGGCACTGGCGTTCATGTCGGCCTGGTAGAACTGGAAGTTGTTCTTGCCGCGTTCTTTAGCGTGATACATGGCCGTGTCGGCGTTTTTCATCAACTGGCTCAGTTCGCTGCCGTCTTGCGGGCTCAGGGCGATGCCGATACTGGCGGTCACGAAGAACTCGCGGCCTTCCAGCACAAAGGGTTTGACCAGGCTGGCGAGGATCTGCTCGGCCACATGGATCGCACGGTTGAGCGCCATATCGCGGCTGACCCGTGGTTGCAGGAGCAAGGTGAATTCGTCGCCGCCCATGCGCGCCACGGTGTCGTCCTCGGCCACACAGCCGAGCAGGCGCGTGGCCATTTCCTTGAGCATACGGTCGCCGGCCGCGTGGCCGAGGGAGTCGTTGATCGGCTTGAAGCGGTCAAGGTCGAGGAACATCAGCACCACCCAGGATTTCTGCCGTTCGGCGGACTGCAAGGCGGTGTGCAGGCGGTCCTGGAACAGGGTGCGGTTGGGCAGGTGGGTCAGGGCGTCGTAGTAGGCCAGGCGGTGGATGCGCTGCTCACTGGCTTTGCGCTCGCTGATATCGCTGAAGAAACACACGTAGCTGGCCAGGTCGCCTTCATCGTCGAACACTGCGGTAATGCCGACCCAGGCCGGGTAATGCTCGCCATTGCGGCGCTTGAGCCACACTTCACCTTCCCAGGTGCTGTGCTGGTGCAGTTGCTTGAGCACATAACGCAGATGGGCTTCCTGCTGCTCATCGACGGTGAGCATGTTCGGCAACTGGTCGAGCACATCCGCCACTTCATAGCCGCTGACCCGGCTGAACGCCTCGTTGGCCTGCACGATATAGCCGGCCGGGTCGGTGATCAGGATCGCCGAGGTGGAATGTTCGAATACCGTGGCCGCCATGCGCAGGTCTTTTTCGGCGCGGCGTTGCTGGCTGATATCGCGGCCCACGCCGAGGATGCCTTCAAACCCGCCATGTTCATCCCACACCAGCACCAGGCGCAGCTCTATCGGCACTTTGCGCCCGTCGGCGCGCAGGCAGTCGAACAGAAACAGTTGGGTCTGGACTTCATCGCGCAAGGTGTTCAAGGCGTCGGGGTTGCCGAGGGCGCGGCTGACCTGTTCCATCAGGTTGTAAATGCCGGTCAACTGCTGAGGGTTGGCAACGATCGACTGCCAGCCGTTCTTGAACACCCAGTCCACGTCATAGCCCAGGACGGTGTTGACCGAGGGGCTGATGTAGTTGAGGGCCAGTTGGCTGTCGGTGGAGCAGATCACGTCGCTGATGCTTTCGGCCAGCATCCGGTAGCGCTGTTCACTGTCGCGTAGCGATTCGCTGGCCTCGATCTGGTCGGTAATGTCCTTGGCCACGCCGATGATCCGGGTGACCACCGTAGACGTATCGCGGGCCAGGGCCTGCTCGCGGATATCGAAGCGGCGCCACTGGTTATTGCGGTGGCGAAAGCGCAGTTGGCAGTGCAGTTGGGTCGTGTAGCCGACCTGGCGTTGCTGTTCGCGCGAGTCATGGTAGTGCTCGGCGTCTTCGGGGTGCAGCAGGATTTCCCAGAAGTACTCACCCATTTGCTGCAGTTCGGCTTTGTTGTAGCCCAGGGTGTGGCCCAGATGGTGGTTGCTGAAAATCATGCGCTGGCTGATCACGTCCTGCACATACAGGTGATCGGGCACGGTGCGCACCACATCCGACCAGAAGCTTTCACGCTCCACCAGCGACAACTCGATCAGCTTGCGGCTGGTGATGTCGCTGATGCTGAGAATCACGGCCTTGACGTCATCCTGCTGCTCCGGCAAACGCATCACCAGCCACAGGTACTGTTCGTTGCCGGCGACGTCGTTGAGCTGGATTTCCAGCTCCAGCTGTTTTTGCCGGGTCAGTACGGCCTCCAGCACCTGATAGCCGATGGACGTGGTATTGCGCGGGCAATCATCGATCAGCCGCTCCCAGGCTTGCTCGCAGGACGCGACGTTCAGCAGGCGCACCGCCATCTGGTTGACCTCGGTGACGCGCAACTCCTTGAGCAGTTGCTTGCGCTCCGTGGGGTTGGCCTGTAACCAGGCGTGCAACTGCTCGCGGCTTTGCACCTGGGTCTTGTTGCAAAACGCCTTGAGCCCCGACAGGTCCAGCACGCACAAGGCCACGCCCGTGCCTTCGAAGATGTCCTGGTAGCGTCGCCGGCCTTCATTTACTTGGCGTTGGCGGCGGCGCATGTTGAGCAGCACGATCACCGGGATCAGCGAAAACGCCAGGCCGAGCAGGCACTTGCCGATAAAGGCCGGCAGCAGTTGTTCCAGCACCGCACTGCGGTCAAACATGCCGCGCAGTTGCCAATCGCTTTTGCTCAAGGGCGTTACCAGCACGCTGTGGTTCAATTCTTCCGGCGTCAGGGCGCCGGACCACTGCGCCGGCATCCCGCTGTCACGGCTGACCACGCGATGGTTCAGGCTGTTCTCGATCGCCCACATCGGGCGCTGGCCCTGGACATCCTGGCGTGTGAGGTTGACCAGATAATTGGGCGCCAGGCGCAGGGCCCAGTACACCTTGGAGCCACCGCTGGGTTGGTGCAGCAACAGGTAGATGACCGTGCCGTCATTGTCGTTGCTCAGGTAGTAGGACTGGGCGTGACTGCGCTTGACCAGGTCTTCGAGCAGGGCACTGTCTTGGCTGCCTTCGGCAGTGTCGCTGATCAGTGCGCCGCTGGGGGCGAGCAGGGCGAAGCTGCGCAGGTCCGGCAACGAGCGCTGCAAGGTGCGCATCAGGGCCTGCTGCTGTTCGGCATTGCGCGGCGGCTCGACAATCGGCAACAGGTTCAGGGCGATCTGCGCGCTCAGGGCCATATTCTGGCTGATCTGCTCGGCCAGGTCGGCGCTGTAGTCGATGGTGTATTGCTGTTGGTTTTTCTGGTTTTGCTGCAATTGGTCAAGCAACTGCCAGAACAATAAGGCGAGCAACAGCAGGACAAGCGTCGCCAACGCGCCTTTCAAGGTGCCGTGCAGGGGCGCTCCCGGCGCAATATGAGCGGCGCGCAAGGGCGTGGGCGGCGTGACGTTGGACAAACTGTGATCCTGCGGTTTGGCTGGACTGGCGCGCGACGTGCACTATAAGCCGGACGCCCGAAGGGCGGCTAGCATGCCTTGAGTTGTGGCAAAGTGCCAGTCCTGCTTGGCTGGACTGCCCCAGCGCATTCAGGTAGCTTTGCCGGTTACGCGGGGGCGTTCCAGCCCCAGATATTCAGGCTTTTTTTGCTCGCTGGCATTGATGATAGTCAAAGGCCCGCGCGGCGCATGGCCTGGCACGGGCTTCGTCCGCTTAATTCATCAGTCACTGACGCTAGGTTCACCATGGCTCAATACGTCTTCACCATGCATCGGCTGGGAAAAGTTGTTCCGCCGAAGCGGGAAATCCTGAAAAACATTTCGCTGTCCTTCTTCCCTGGCGCCAAGATCGGCGTGCTCGGCCTCAACGGTTCGGGTAAGTCCACCCTGCTGAAAATCATGGCGGGCGTCGACACCGAGTTCGAAGGCGAAGCCCGTCCGATGCCGGACCTGAACATCGGCTACCTGCCGCAAGAGCCGATCCTGGACCCGACCAAGACCGTGCGTGAAGTGGTCGAAGAGGCCGTCAGCGTGATCAAGGACGCCCAGGCCCGCCTCGATGAGGTGTACGCCGCCTACGCCGAACCGGATGCCGACTTCGACAAACTGGCCGCCGAACAGGCCAAGCTCGAAGCGATCCTGCAGGCCGGCGATGGCCACAACCTGGAGCGCCAACTGGAAGTCGCCGCCGATGCGCTGCGCCTGCCAGCCTGGGACGCCAAGGTCGAGCACCTGTCCGGTGGTGAGAAGCGCCGTGTGGCCCTGTGCCGCCTGCTGCTGTCGGCCCCTGACATGCTGCTGCTCGACGAACCGACCAACCACCTGGACGCCGATTCCGTCGCCTGGCTGGAGCATTTCCTCCACGATTTCCCAGGCACCGTGGTTGCGATCACGCACGACCGTTACTTCCTGGACAACGTTGCCGGCTGGATCCTCGAGCTCGACCGCGGCGCTGGTATCCCTTACGAGGGCAACTACTCCGGTTGGCTGGAAGCCAAGTCCGACCGTCTGGCCGCCGAATCCAAGCAGCAATCGGCCCACGAAAAAGCCATGAAGGAAGAACTGGAATGGGTGCGCAAAGGCGCCAAGGCTCGCCAGTCCAAATCCAAGGCTCGTCTGCAACGCTTTGAAGAAATGCAGTCGCAGGAATTCCAGAAGCGCAGCGAGACCAACGAGATCTACATCCCGGCCGGCCCGCGCCTGGGTGACAAGGTCATCGAGTTCAAGAACGTATCCAAGGGTTATGGCGACCGCGTGCTGATCGACAACCTGTCGTTTTCCATGCCAAAAGGCGCGATCGTCGGCGTTATCGGTGGTAACGGTGCGGGTAAATCCACACTGTTCCGCATGCTGATGGGCAAGGAAACTCCGGATTCGGGCAGCATCGAGATCGGCGACACCGTGCAACTGGCCTGTGTGGACCAGAGCCGCGACGACCTTGACGGCAGCAAGACCGTGTTCCAGCAGATCTC
This sequence comes from Pseudomonas fluorescens, assembly GCF_001902145.1. Taxonomy (GTDB): domain Bacteria; phylum Pseudomonadota; class Gammaproteobacteria; order Pseudomonadales; family Pseudomonadaceae; genus Aquipseudomonas; species Aquipseudomonas fluorescens_BV. The sequence continues at coordinate 137,715 of NZ_MRST01000022.1, read as the reverse complement.
CGACGGTTCCGACCAGATCCGTATCGGCAACTATGAAATCCCGTCGCGCACCTACGTCGGTCGTTTCAACTTCAAGGGTGGCGATCAGCAGAAGTTCGTCAAGGACCTGTCCGGCGGTGAGCGCGGTCGCTTGCACCTGGCCCTGACCCTCAAAGAGGGCGGCAACGTCCTGCTGCTCGACGAACCGTCCAACGACCTCGACGTTGAAACCCTGCGTTCCCTGGAAGAAGCCCTGCTGGACTTCCCGGGCGCCGCCATTGTGATCTCTCACGATCGGTGGTTCCTTGACCGCGTCGCGACCCACATCCTGGCGTACGAAGATGACTCCCAGGCGGTGTTCTTCGAAGGTAACTACACCGAGTACGAAGCCGACCGTAAGAAGCGTTTGGGTGAGGCCGCTGCCCAGCCGCACCGTGTGCGTCACAAAAAGCTGGCCTGATGCTGCAATAGCCTGTTGAAAAAATACCCCTCACGCAGGGGTATTTTTTTGCCTGCGTTATGCCGGGAGCGTCGTGGGCGCGAGCGCTGGGCGGCTGCGCAGCAACTCTTCGACCACCCCCATGAACGCCTCGACCAACAATGAGCGTGACGGCGAGCGCGTGAGTATCAGCAGGTGTACCCAGGCTTCGGGGTCTGCCAAAGGGCGGTAGACCACGCCTTTCCTGGCCAGGGTGCGGGTGCACTGGGGCACGAGCGAGACACCTTGGCCTGCCGCCACCAGGGCGATGATCGAGGTGATCTGGCGCCCCGCAGGGCCCTGGCGCAGCGCCAGGCCGCGGCGTTGATACAGGTGCTCGATGGAGCCGTTGAGGCCCGAACCGTAATCGCTGGGAAACAGAATCAACGGGTACTCACTGAGCTGGGCGAGGGTGACTTCGTCCTGCTCCGCCAGCGGGTTGTCGCTGCAAAGAGCCGCCACCAGCGGTTCTTGCCCCAACGACAAAGCCTCGACGCCGGTTTGCCCGGCCTCCGGCAGCAGGCGGCTCATGCCGACGTCGATGCGCCCGTCCAGCACGTGCGTGTGCAGGCTGCCGGAAGCGCTCTCCACCAGGGTCAGTTGCACATCGGGAAAACGCTGGGCGAAGGCTTGCAGGGTTTGGCTGAAGAGCTCCGACAGCGCGATCGAGCTGGCATAGCCTACGACCAGTTGGCCGGTCGAGCCGGCAGCCAGCTTGGCGGCGATGTCTTGTGCAAGCCTGGCGTGTTCCAGCGCTGCGCGGGCATACGGCAAAAAGTGCTGGCCTTGGGCGGTCAGTGTGACCGTGCGACTGGTGCGGTCGAACAGGCGAAAGCCAAGCTCGGTTTCCAGGGCCGAAATCTGCCGCGTCAGGGGCGGCTGGGCAAGGTGCAGGCGCTGGGCCGCACGGCCGAAGTGCAGCTCTTCGGCGACCGTCAGGAAGTAACGTAACTTGCGTAGATCAAGCATTCTGTTTCCTGGGTATTGATCGGTCCGAATTCGGTATTGGTATTCGCGGCGCTGGGTATTCTATAAACATCCTCGACCATAAGACGAGAGGCCACATGAACCCGCGCCTGCATCACGCCCGCTTCGCCGTGTTCCTGTGTGGCTGTGCGGCGTTTCTGAATCTTTATGCGACACAGAGCATCCTGCCTGCGTTTGCCGAAAGCTTCCAGGTGAGTGCCCGGCAGGCAGGGTGGAGCATTACGGTGACCACGCTGGCGGTGGCGGTGACCGCGCCGTTTGTCGGGCGCCTGACCGGACGTTTCGAGCAGCGCACGGTGATTGCCGTGGCCGCGTTGCTGCTGGCGCTGCCGACGCTGCTGACGGCCTATGTGGACAGTTTTGCCGAGCTGCTGGTGTGGCGTTTTGTCGAAGGGATGTTGATCCCAGTGGTGTTCGCCACCAGCGTGGCTTATATCGGCGATCGCTGGCGCGCGGGCACCGTCACCGAGATCACCAGTTTGTACGTCGCGGGTACGGTGCTCGGTGGGTTTGCCGGGCGCTTTGTCTCGGGTGTCATGACCCAATATGTGGGCTGGCGCGAAGCCTTCGAACTGTTGGCGGTGATCAGCCTGCTGGTCGGCCTGCTGATTGTGTGGCTGTTGCCGGCCAATCCGGTGGCGCGGCCCGGCGTTGCGGCCGTGGGCATGCACGGGGTGCGCCGGCTTCTGCGCAAACCCTTGCTGGCGGCCTATGGCGTCGGTTTCTGCGTGCTGTTCTCACAAGTCGCAACCTTTACCTATGCCGGGCTGTATCTCAGCCAGGCCCCGTTCAACCTGGGCGCTGCAGCCTTGGGCACTTTGTATGCCGTATTCCTGCTGGCGCTGGTGGTCATTCCTGTTGCGGGGCGCTTGAGCAAATCGCGACCACAGTCGCAGTTACTGACCGGCGCTGTGGCGCTCGGCCTGTGTGGCTCGGCGCTGACATTGTTGCCCTCCCTGTGGCTGATCGTGCTGGGGCTGGCCCTGAGTTCGACCGGCGTATTCCTGGCACAGGCATCCGCCAATGCGTATATCGCCACCACGGCAGGCCCGGACAAGTCCGGCGCCGTGGGGCTGTACCTGACCGGCTATTACCTGGGCGGCAGCGCCGGCGCCGTGGCCCCGGCCATGCTCTGGAATCAGTGGGGCTGGCCGGGCTGCGTGGCGTTGGTCGCAGGTTTTCAGCTGTTGTCGCTGGCGATTGCCCTGCTGGGCTGGAAACCGGTAAAGCCTCAGGCCCTGATCGCCGGACAGCGCGGCAAACCAGCCTGATTTTTCATCCAATAAAGGACTATGAGAGGTGAACATGACTAACACCGTGATCAAGCGCAGCCAGTTGTTGAAGCTCATCGAACCGGTATTGAACGACATGCCGGCCGGTGCCTTGCGCCACGCCCTGTTCGAAGCCTTCTGGGCTCAGGAAGACGCGCTGGTGGATATCGAAGACGCTTTTGCGCGACTCACCTCGCGCCGGCATTCGCCTGCGGTACTGCGCAAGTTCTTCGCCAGTTGGTCCAAAACCAATAATTCGGCGGCCAGTGTGTCCGGCCTGGCCAACCGCATTACCTTGCTGGCGCGCTCCGATGAAGGCTCCGCCGCCGCCGCGCAGTTGTACCGCGCCTGCGGCAGCCTGCAACGCATCACCGATGAAGACTTGGGTGCGTTGGGCAACACCTTGCACGCGGACCTGTTCTACACCATGGCCACCGCGCTGTGCGGCGATGACCAGTGGATATTGAAGGACAATTGCCTGCCCTCGGCGCAGGCGTTCAAGGACTGGACCGACACCCGCCGCCTGCGTGATCGCGACCTGCTGCAGGGGTTACTGACCACGTTGATCCACGAGGTGTACACCCACGGCGAAGTGGAATTCATCCACCCGTTGTACTCGCAGTGGTTCGTGCGAGACATGGGCGTGCCGCCGGAGAAATCCCGTGCGACGGTGGCCTGGGTCACGGTGCACACCGGCGGTACCGAAAGCAACCATTTCGCCCATGCGGTGGCAGCGGTGAATGAGTTCACCACCGCCATGCAGATTGAAGTGGACCCCGCCACGGCGCGCGACATTTTTGCTCAATACCTGCAGCGTAAAGCCAGTGTGATGAGCGACTGTGCGCAGTTGCTGGGTTGACCCGGCGTTTTGCCTGAGAGCCTCTGATCCCGATGAACACTCTGAAGCAGACCGCAGCGCCATCGTTGTCGCCGCCTGACCAGGCAATCGTGCGTCGCCGCGCTCTGGTGGCAGGCTGCGGCGCGCATGCCGTGCACGATGGGCTGACCGATGTGATTTATGTGCTGTTGCCGATCTGGCAAGCGCAGTTCGGCCTCAGCTACGCCCAGATCGGCCTGTTGCGCGGTGCTTACGCGGGCATGATGGCCGGTTTTCAGTTACTGGCCAGCCGTGCTGCCGCACGCTGGGGGCGTGAACGCTTGCTGGTAGGTGGCACTGCGTTGGCGGGCCTGGCCTACCTGCTGGCCGGCCAGGCTGGCGGGCTGGGCGTGTTGCTGGTGGCGCTGCTGCTGGGCGGGCTCGGCGCGAGTACGCAGCACCCGCTGGCCTCGTCGTTGATCACCGATACGCACGAGGCCGGCGGGGGCGTCAAACAAGCGCTGTCGCAGTACAACTTCAGCGGCGATATCGGCAAGACCCTGATCCCGGGGTTGATCGGCCTGTTGCTGGCGGTCATCAGTTGGCGCGCCAGTGTCACCCTGCTGGGTGTACTCGGGCTGCTGGCGGCAGGCCTGTTGTGGTGGCTGATCCCGGCACGCACCGAGGCTTGGACGGCGCCGGTGAAAGCCACCCGTACGGGCGCCGGCGCCGGCTCCGCGAGCGGCCTGCGTGCGCTGATCGTGACCGGCACGCTGGACAGCGCAGTGCGCATGGGTTTTCTCACGTTCCTGCCGTTTTTGCTCAAGGCCAAGGGCGCCGGGCCTGCGGGCATCGGCCTGGCGCTGACGATGCTGTTCGTGGGAGGCGCCTTCGGCAAATTGTTGTGCGGTTACCTCGGTGCGCGCATCGGCATGATGAAAACGGTATGGGCCACGGAGTTCACCACGGCCGTGCTGATCGTCATGGCGGTGTACTTGCCCTACGCCGGCTTGATGGTGATGTTGCCGCTGCTGGGGCTGGCGCTGAACGGCACGTCGTCGGTGCTGTACGGCGCAGTCCCGGACCTGGCAGGGCCGGGCAGGCGCGACCAGGCGTTCGCCGTGTTCTACACCGGCACTATCGGTGGCGGCGCCTTGGCGCCGGTGCTGTTTGGCAGCCTTGGGGATGCCACTGGTGTGCCCATGGCCGTCCTGCTGCTGGCCGCCACCCTGTTGCTGACCTTGCCGCTGTCGTGGCGTGTTCAGCAAGGGTTGGAGGCCCAAGCCCGGTAGGGCGAACGTATTTTTCAGCGTGTTCTGGCAGGTATAACAAATGAATAACAGTGAACCCTCTGCCGTGTCATTGCCGTTGTCCCAGCGTGCGCAACGTCTCAGCGCACCCGGCACGTCCAGCATGCGCAGTAAAGCCAATGCCTTGAAAGAAGCCGGCGTCAACGTGGTCAACTTTGCCGCGGGCGAATTGTCCTTCGATGCCTGCCCGGTCATGAAAGCCGCCGTGGCCGATGCGCTCGCCACTGCCCGCAACCGCTATACGCCGCCCATCGGCCTGCCCCAGCTTCGCCACGCGCTGGCGCAGCAGGTCACGGAGCGCTGCGGGGTGAGTTACGCCGCCGATGAAATAGCGGTGACCGCTGGTGCCAAGCAAGCGCTGTATAACGCCGCAATGGTGCTGCTCAATCCGGGGGATGAAGTCATCGTCGCGGTGCCGTACTGGGAAACCTTCCCCACCCAGATCCAGCTGGCTGGGGGCGTTCCCGTCTATGTCGACACGGCTGCGGACGACTATCGCCTCACCTGCGCAGCGGTCCAGAAGGCCCTGACCCCGCGCACCCGGATGATTGTGATCAATACTCCGAACAATCCGACGGGCACGGTTTATCAGCGCGAAGAACTGCTGGGGATTGCCCGACTCGCCTTCGCACACCGGCTCTGGGTGGTGTTCGACGAGTGTTACCGCAAACTGGTGCGCGCGCCCCATGAACATCACAACATCGTGTCGCTGTTTGCGCCGCTCAAACATCAGACGGTACTGGTCGATTCGTTTTCCAAGAGCCACGCGGTCACCGGCTGGCGGGTAGGGTATGCGTACGCGCCCGCCCCAGTCATCGCCGCCATGCACAACCTGCAAGGGCATACGACGTCCAACCCCAGCAGCCTGTCCCAATATGCCGCGCTCGGCAGCCTGATGGCGGACGCGCCGCACTTTACCCGCCAGGTCAATGCCTTCCTCGACCAGCAACTGCTCGTAGCCTGCACCTGCCTGGGGCATGTCGACGGCATTCGGTGCGCCCCGCCGGAAGGGGCGTTTTATCTGTTTATCGATGTGTCCCGCAAGTTGGGGGGGCGCTACCTGGGCACCGTTATTCGTGACGTTGACCACTTGGCCGATCTGTTATTGACCGAGGCCCATATCGCGGTAGTGCCCGGCTCTGGCTGTGGTGACGGCAACAGCATCCGTATCTCCTACGCCGTTGAGCGTGAGGCGCTGATTGAGGGCCTCACACGCTTCGCTCGTTTCATGTCAGAAATCGTTGCGCATTAACCCCACCTTAAAAGGATATGAGCCGTGGATAATCTGAGCCGCCAATTTATCGGGTACGTGAACCAGGCGCTGGTGGATGTCGAGGACCGACATCTGGCCCAGGCCCTGCTCAGCGGTTTCAACAGTCAAACCGCCGCGCTGGACAAGTACTGCGAGACCTATGTCGACATGACCTCCAGTAATTGGAGCGAGTCGTCACTGTGTACGTTCTTCTGTGGCTGGCGCAGCCCGGACGGCGCCGCCCATGCCGTCTCGAGCATCATCGTGCGCATCCTTCAGGAGTCGGCAACCTTGGCCGATGACGCCAGATTGAAGATGCTTGAAGCGGCGGCCCATTGTGGCGAGATCATTGTCGAGGACATCGGGCTGGGTGAAATGCATGGGCATCCGCACCACTCCAAGCTGTATTACCGCATGGCTTCGGCCATCTGCGGCTCCGATGAATGGCGCCTGCAAGACAAATTCCTCAACCCGATTACCAAGGAATTCTCCGGTTGGGTGGGGGAAAAGCGCCCGTTGGCGCCGCAACTCATCGAAGCGCTGGAAATGATGGCCATGACGGAGTTGTTCAATACCGGCGAATACAACCTGATGACCCCGCTATGGAAACAGTGGTTGCGCGATGTGCGGGGCTATAGCGCCGGAGAGGCCAGCCGCGTCGCGAGTTTTCTCAGCGTGCATTGCGGCAGCGTGGAAGCACGCCACTTCAAGCATGCCGCAGAGGCGTTGCGGCTGTATGCCAGCGCCACCGGGCAGGCGGTGGATTACGCGCGTATCGCACGGCTATCTACGGAATACGTGGCCAGGGCCTGTGAACATCTGCAAAAGATGGCGTCGGTGCTCAAGTGTGAACAGCCCGCCTGGGATTGAGGCTGTCTGATAACCCTTGTTGTGCCGCTGATAAGGAGCCTGAACCCTATGATGGATACCGAAGCGCGCCGACGCCCTCTGTCGGCGCTATTGGATAGCAACCGTTGCCTGCGCGTACTCGAAGCCCATAGCCCGATATCGGCGTTGCTCGCGCAACGCGCCAGGCTGGAGATCAGCCCAGGGCATACGGTGGGGTACGACGCTATCTGGTCGAGTTCGCTGACTGACTCGACCCAGCGCGGGTTACCCGACATCGAAATTCTTTCGCCCAGTAACCGATTGCCGGGGATTCGCGAAATATTCGATGTGTGCTCGCTGCCGCTGATATTCGATGCCGATACCGGCGGCAAGGCCGAACATTTCGCGATTCATATCAAGATGCTGGAGCGCGCGGGCGTCTCGGCGGTGGTGATCGAAGACAAGTGCGGCTTGAAGAAGAACTCACTCTTGGGCATCGAGGTCGACCAGGCGCAGGAGTCCATCGAGGCATTTTGCGCCAAGCTCCAGGCCGGTTGCACGAGTCGCACTGGCTCAGGGCTGATGATGATTGCCCGGTGTGAAAGCTTGATCCTGGATCGCGGCATGGAAGAGGCGATGGCGCGGTGCCTGGCGTATGTCGAGGCGGGGGCGGACGGCATCATGATCCACAGCCGCAAGCAGGATGGCCTGGAAATTCTTGAGTTCGCCAGGCAGTTTCGCCTGCAACGGCCCCGGGTGCCGCTGATTTGCGTGCCGACCAGCTATGTTCACCTGAAGTTCGAGGTGCTGGAGCGAGCAGGTTTCAACGCGGTGATTTATGCCAATCACATGTTGCGCAGTGCCTACCTGGCCATGCGCGATACCGCCGTCGGCATACTCGCCAATGGCAGGACGCTGGAGCTGGAGCCACGTTGCCTGGGCATCGACGAGATACTCGACCTGGTGCCGGGCACGCGCTAGTGCCCTTGTGGGAGCGGGCTTGCTCGCGAAAGCGCTGGGTCAGTCGCTGCCTCTGTTACTGCACCACCGCTTTCGCAGGCAAGCCAGCTCCCACATTTGATCGAGTACACCTGTCATGTGGGAGCCGGCTTGCCTGCGATGGCGGCCAACCTGTTGGTGCAAAACTCAGAGTGAAATCCCCATTTAAGGGCAAAAAAGGGGAGTTATTTATACTTATTGCACCATTTAATTTCACAAAAGCGACATTTTGCCCTGTCACGGTGCGAAACGAATTGATAAAGTCCGGCTCATTCTCTGTTTAACAACAATCAATTTGCCGAGACTGTTCATGACCGAATCCGTCGACTCCTTCCTTGCCCGTCTCAAGAAACGCGACCCGGACCAACCGGAATTCCACCAGGCTGTAGAAGAAGTCCTGCGCAGCCTGTGGCCCTTTCTTGAAGCCAACCCGCACTACCTGAACTCGGGCATTCTGGAGCGCATCTGCGAGCCAGAGCGCGCGATCACGTTCCGGGTGTCGTGGGTGGATGATCACGGCAAGGTTCAGGTCAATCGTGGTTTCCGTATCCAGATGAACAGCGCCATCGGGCCCTACAAAGGTGGCTTGCGCTTTCATCCTTCGGTCAACCTGGGTGTGCTGAAATTCCTCGCCTTCGAACAGACCTTCAAGAACTCCCTGACGTCGCTGCCCATGGGCGGCGGCAAAGGCGGCTCGGACTTCGACCCCAAGGGCAAAAGCGACGCCGAAGTGATGCGCTTCTGCCAGGCGTTCATGAGCGAGCTGTACCGCCACATCGGTGCGGACGTGGACGTACCGGCCGGTGATATCGGTGTAGGCGCGCGGGAAATCGGCTTCCTGTTCGGCCAGTACAAGCGCCTGAGCAATCAATTCACCTCGGTGCTGACCGGTAAGGGCATGACCTACGGCGGCAGCTTGATCCGTCCGGAAGCCACCGGTTTCGGCTGTGTGTATTTCGCCGAGGAAATGCTCAAGCGCCAAGGCCAGCGCGTCGAAGGCAAGCGGGTGGCGGTGTCCGGCTCCGGCAACGTGGCGCAATATGCGGCGCGCAAGGTCATGGACCTGGGCGGCAAGGTGATCTCCCTCTCGGACTCCGAAGGCACCCTGTATGCCGAAAGCGGCTTGACCGAAGAGCAATGGTCGGCGCTGCTGGCGCTGAAAAACGTACAGCGCGGGCGTATCAGTGAACTGGCCGAGCGTTTCGGCCTGGAGTTCCGTAAAGGTCAGACGCCTTGGGAACTGGCCTGCGATATCGCGCTGCCTTGCGCCACCCAGAACGAACTCGACGCCGAAGCTGCGCGCACTTTGCTGCGCAACGGCTGCCTCTGCGTGGCCGAAGGTGCGAACATGCCGACTACGTTGGAGGCTGTGGATATCTTCATCGACGCGGGCATTCTGTTTGCGCCGGGCAAGGCGTCCAACGCCGGTGGCGTGGCGGTGAGCGGCCTGGAAATGTCGCAGAACGCCATGCGCCTGCTGTGGACCGCCGGGGAAGTGGACAGCAAGCTGCACAACATCATGCAGTCGATCCACCATGCCTGCGTGCATTACGGTGAAGAAAATGGCCGTATCAACTACGTCAAGGGCGCGAACATCGCGGGCTTCGTGAAAGTGGCTGACGCGATGCTGGCCCAGGGGATCGTCTAGGCCTCGGGCTCGATGCGCAGCACTTCGATCAACTGATCGCCGACGGGGCGCTGCCACAGCACCTCGTCGCCCACCTGGGCGCCCAACAAGGCACGGCCCAGGGGCGAGCCCCAGTTGATCAAGCCTGCGTTGGCATCGGCCTGGTCTTCACCGACTAACTGGATGCGCTGCTGTTCGTCCTGCTCGTTGGCGAACGTGACCCAACTGCCGATCTGCACCTTGTCGGTGGACGTGGCCGGCGCCACTACCTGAGCGCTTTGCACCCGTTGGTTGAAGTAACGCAGGTCCCGCTCAAGGTCCGCCTGGCGCTGCTTATCGGCCTGCTCACCCTTGGCGGACTCGGCACTGTACTCAAGCTGCATTTGCGCCACCTTGGCTTGCAACTGCGCCAACCCTTGCGCGGTCAGGCGGTTAGGTTGCGCGCTGACCTGACGCTCCACCGGCTGATCAGCCTGGGCCGCCGCGTTGTCTTCATTTACAAAAGCTCGGCTCATGGCGTTCTCCTTCCTATGGAAGTTGGGCCACGTTCGCGGGCTGATCGTTCCCACGATCAGCGCGAGCGATAGGCTTTGGCGGCGTCGCGATCTTTTTCCTGCTGCCAATCGCGTTCGCGGTCGTCCCTGCGGTTTTCCTCGTAATCGCGCAGTTCCTGGCTCTCGCGCATGGCTTTGCACTGACGAAACCCATCTTCCCAACCTTCGGCGTATAGCCGGTCTTTCAGATAGCGCGGCACATTCTTGCGAAACTCCCCGGTAATTACCCCAGCGGCCTGGCGACCGCTGCTGCAGCCGTCGTCAAAACCGTCGGCGAAGGCCGGTGGATAACCCTTGGTCAGCAACTCCTGATGGGTTGACTGGCAACCCGACAACCCCACCACAGCGCACAGCATGACTGCATACCGCCACATGGCGTACCCCCTGGCCGGTTAACGGCTGATAAGGGAAGTCTAGAAGGGGATTTGTCAGCTGTATGTGAAGGGGGTGTCAGAGGGGTGTGCCGGACTTAACTGTAGGAGCGAGCTTGCTCGCGAAAAACGTCAACGATAACGCGTGTTTGCTGAATAACCGCGGCGCCTATGAGTTTTTCGCGAGCAAGCTCGCTCCTACAGAGAGCGAGCGCCGCCCAACTTTTGATTTTCGCCAGGCTTGAGTCAGTAGTGGTACCACTTCAGCTCAAGCATCACTTCATTGACTGGCGTGGACAGGTGGCTGAACTCACGCTGGGCGCTCAAGCGCAGGCCCAGGTTGCGTGACAGTTCCCACTGCTGGTTGAGGCTTATGCTGCGCCGCACTTCGCCGTTGGTGAAGAAATCACCCTTGGCTTCCAGGCTCAGGTTGCCCAACGGGTTTTTCCACAGCACGCCGGTGTTGAAGCCGGCGGCCGGGGAGATGGCTTCGCTGAAGTCGTTGTTGTGCTCCACGCGCACGGTGCCGAGGGCGAAGCCGAGCATGTCGTCGGAGAGTTGCCAGGTGCCACCGGCGCCGCCGTTGACGTGGGCCACCAGGGTTTCGTCGTCGTGTTTGCCCGGTACGCGTTCCAGGCCGCCGGTGACTTGCCACGACCAGGGTTGCAGCAGTGCATTGCGCGGCGTCAGGGAGCGGATGGTGGCCAGGTCCAGTTGCTGGAGCTGCCAGTGATTGCCTTCGTACTGACGCAATTTCATTTGCAGGATTTCGATCTGCGCGCCCAGGGGGAAGCCTTCGGCATTGTCGTTGAGGTCGTGATAGGCCATGCGCAGGCCGTATTCGCCGAAGGCTTTGTCGCCACGGGTGCCGATGCCGGCTTGCCAGGTGCGCGACTCGTGGCCGTTTTCCGGCAGGCCAGGCGGGGTGATCTTCAGGTCTGGCGCCGGGTTCTGGTTGATCGCGCGCAGCAGTTCGAAGCTGCGCTGGGAGCGTGTCGCATCGCGCTCCAGGCCGTTGGCGCGGTAGCGGCCCAGGCGGTAAGCGGCATCCACGATCAGTGCCTGGCGCTCACGAGGCAGTGCCTTGAATGCAGGCTCCAGCAGTTGCTTTTGGTCATCGCTGATGTTCAGCACCCACTGTTGCTCATCGCTATCGAGTGGCTTGGCGCGCTCCAGCAGTTCACGTTCACGGGACGGGCGATAGTCGATCTTCTCCACCAGCCCTGCGTCTTTTACCGCTTTGACGGTATCGGTAGGGATCGCGGTGAGTGGGAATTGCTCAGTCAGGCGCAGGCCGGGGCGGGCCACTTGCAGCAGTTCGAGCAGGCGGTAGGAGCAGTTTTCGTCGAAGAAGAAGTAGTCGAACTGGATCTGCTTGAGCTCCCACACGTGCTCGACCATACGCTTGGTCTCGACCTCGGTGAGGTTCAGGCGGTATTCCCACAAATCGCGGTTTTCGAGGCTGCGGTATTCGGAAAGTTTCTCCTGATAGGGCACCAGGGCGAACAGGCCGGGGTAGCCGCCCATCAGGCCCTTCCAGGCATAGAGGATGCTGTTGTCGGAGCCTTCGATATAGGCGCCGAAGTTGATCGCATAGCTGAGCAGGGCGGTGTTGTTGCTTTGCACGTCAGCCTGGTCGATGCGCAGCAGCGTATGGCCGAACATCGACGACGGGCTGTTGAGGTAGGCCGCCGGGAAGATCATCACTGCGCTATGGGGCGCGACATCCTTGAACCACTGGGTGAACTCTTTGCACTCCAGGGCGGGCAGGTCGTTGAGTTGCAACTGGGCCTTGAGCCAGCGGGTGCGTGCGGGGTAGACGCATTGGGCGTGCTTTTCACCCAGGCTGGCCGGCGCATACAGCGCCTCCACAGTGGCCTTGAGTTCTGCGTCCGGGTGATGAGCGCCATCGGCGGCGAGGAAGAACTTCTTGTCGCTGACATAGCTGCGCCAGCCACTGACCTTGCCGGCTTCGTAGTGCCCCAGCGACAGCCAGAACGGATCATTGGCCAGTTGCTGCAAACGTTGATCGTCGAGGTGCGGTGCCGCATGCAGCGGGGCGCAGGCGAAGAGAGCCAGGCAAGCGAGGCGTTTGAGCATGGAGGCTACTTAAGTCGGACGGAAAAAAAGACCCAAGGTGGGCGGGTCGAAAAAATAAAACCCGCGCCTCGAAAGGCGCGGGCAGGTCGAGCTTAAGCCTGGGTTGCGTATTTCGCCAGACGGGCATCGCTTTTCAGTACAGCAATGGTGTTGTTGTGCACGTCGTCAGCGGTCACGTCAGCCTTGCTGAAGATCTGCTGGAAGTGCTCGTGGGTCACGGCCGCGAAATGATCGCGATCTTCCGGCGCAACACCCAGTACCACAGCGTAGGTGGTCAGCGCTTCGCCGTTGCCTTTGGCCATGTCTTCGGACAGCTCGTTCATCATGCCATTCATGGCAATCCAGGACTTGCCGCCGTAGGACAGGGCGCTGTTGGTGCTGCAACCGTTGGTGCCCGAGGTCATGCCAAAGGTGGCGTTACCCGAAGTACCGTTGGTGGTGGAGGCGAGGAAGTGGGCCGGAGTACCGCGCTGGCCTTCGAACAACATGTTGCCCCAACCGCAGTTCGGGCCACCTGGTGCTTCTGCCATTGCATTGAGGGAGACGACGGTGAAGAGAGTACCAAGAAGGATCCGTTTCATAGCTTTGTTCTCTTTGTGTGCAAACCAATGGACAAGGGTTCAGGTGCTCAACGCACCCTAGGGGCCAGTTATTAGTCCAACCCGCGCAGTTTGGAGTTTAGGCACGTTCCCAGGGTTCCGTGTTTTTTTATAAACATTCAGTCTCGGGCGATTTTTTTGTAGGAGGCGTGCCGTGTCTATGCTTTCCCGAAAGCGCGCCTTGCCAGAGCGCTCAACCCGGAGCCAGAATGCCCCATCTGCCCCGCCTGATGTAAGGAAGCCCGATGCCTGATCCTGTTGCTGCCAGCTTGCGTCTAGCGCCTGAAGCGCTGACTCGCCCTTTCTCCGCTGAACAGTTCAGCTTCTCGACCACCAATGATTTGGAGCCCTTTCGCGGTGTGCTTGGCCAGGAACGTGCGGTTGAAGCCTTGCAGTTCGGCGTGGCCATGCCACGCCCCGGTTACAACGTGTTTGTCATGGGCGAGCCGGGCACCGGCCGCTTTTCGTTCGTCAAACGCTACCTGAAAGCCGAAGGCAAGCGCCTGCAAACCCCGGCGGACTGGGTTTATGTGAATAATTTCGATGAGCCCCGCGAGCCTCGCGCCCTGGAATTACCGGGTGGCGCCGCCGCGGCGTTTATCGCCGATATCAACGGCCTGGTCGATAACCTGGTCGCCACCTTCCCGGCGGTGTTCGAACACCCGACTTATCAACAGCGTAAAAGCGCCATCGACCGTGCGTTCAACCAGCGCTACGACAAGGCGCTGGACGTGATCGAGCGCCTGGCCCTGGAAAAAGACGTGGCGCTGTACCGCGACAGCTCCAACATCGCCTTTACGCCGATGCTTGACGGCAAGGCGCTGGACGAAGCGGAGTTTTCGCAACTGCCCGAAGCCGATCGCGAGCGCTTCCACACCGATATCTCCGAGCTGGAAGAACGCCTCAACGAGGAACTGGCCAGCCTGCCGCAGTGGAAGCGCGAGTCCAACAACCAGCTGCGCCAGTTCAACGAAGAAACCATCACCCTGGCCCTGCAGCCTTTGCTGGCGCCGCTGTCGGAAAAATACGCAGAAAATGCGGGCGTCTGTGGTTACCTGCAGGCCATGCAGGTGTACCTGCTCAAAACCGTGGTGGAGCAATTGGTGGACGACGCCAAGACCGACGCCCAGGCGCGCAAGCTGCTTGAGGAACAATACTGCCCGAGCCTGGTAGTGGGCCACTCGGTCAACGGTGGCGCACCGGTGGTGTTTGAACCGCACCCGACCTACGACAACCTGTTCGGCCGTATCGAATACAGCACCGACCAGGGCGCGCTCTACACTACCTATCGCCAGTTGCGTCCCGGTGCGTTGCACCGCGCCAATGGCGGTTTCCTGATCCTGGAAGCCGAAAAAATGCTCAGCGAGCCGTTTGTGTGGGATGCGCTCAAGCGTTCCCTGCAATCGCGCAAGCTGAAGATGGAATCGCCCCTGGGCGAACTGGGCCGCCTGGCCACCGTGACCCTCAACCCACAGATGATCCCCTTGCAGGTCAAGGTGATCATCATCGGTTCGCGCCAGTTGTATTACGCGCTGCAAGACGCCGACCCGGACTTCCAGGAGATGTTCCGGGTACTGGTGGATTTCGACGAAGACATCCCCATGGTTGACGAGAGCCTGGAGCAGTTCGCCCAGTTGCTCAAAACCCGTACCTCGGAAGAGGGCATGGCGCCGCTCACCTCGGACGCGGTGGCGCGCCTGGCAACCTACAGCGCACGCCTGGCCGAACATCAGGGGCGCTTGTCGGCGCGTATTGGCGATCTGTTCCAGTTGGTCAGCGAGGCGGACTTTATTCGTCACCTGGCGGGCGACGAAATGACCGATGCCGGGCATATCGAGCGCGCCCTCAAGGCCAAGGCCACACGCACCGGTCGTGTATCGGCGCGGATTCTCGACGACATGCTCGCCGGCGTCATCCTGATCGACACCGCCGGCGCCGCTGTGGGCAAGTGCAACGGCTTGACGGTGCTGGAGGTCGGCGACTCGGCATTCGGCGTGCCGGCGCGGATTTCCGCCACGGTGTACCCAGGCGGCAGCGGTATTGTCGACATCGAGCGCGAAGTTAACCTCGGCCAGCCGATTCACTCCAAGGGCGTGATGATCCTAACCGGTTACCTGGGCAGCCGTTATGCCCAGGAATTCCCGCTGGCCATCTCAGCCAGTATCGCCCTGGAGCAGTCCTACGGTTATGTGGATGGCGACAGCGCTTCCCTGGGTGAGGCGTGCACCTTGATCTCGGCCCTGTCGAAGACGCCGCTCAAGCAATGTTTTGCCATCACCGGCTCGATCAACCAGTTTGGTGAAGTGCAGGCGGTGGGCGGGGTCAACGAGAAGATCGAAGGCTTCTTCCGCCTCTGCGAAGCCCGCGGGCTGACCGGTGAGCAGGGTGCGATCATCCCTCAGGCCAACGTGGCCACGCTGATGCTCGACGAGAAGGTGTTGCAGGCCGTGCGTGCCGGGCAGTTCCACATCTATGCGGTGCGCCAGGCGGATGAGGCCTTGAGCCTGCTGGTGGGCGAGGATGCCGGCGAGCCGGACGCCGAGGGGCAATTCCCGGAAGGCACCGTGAATGCGCGGGTGGTGGAGCGCTTGCGGGCGATTGCCGAGATGATCAGCGAGGAGGATCTGAAGGAGGCGGAAAAAGAGCTGGCGCAGCAGGCGTTGGCCGAAGCCAAGCCGACCTGATGCTTCCCTTGTAGGAGCGAGCTTGCTCGCGAAGAACGTCAACGATAACGCGGGCATCCTGGTTTAACTCGGTGTCCTTGCGTTCTTCGCGAGCAAGCTCGCTCCTACATAGTTATCTGCCACAAAATTGACTCCACCCTCAGGGACCAACGCCCGTTGGTCCCTACAACCTTGGTTTGTCGCGTTTTTATTCTATTCTCAGAGTCAGGGATATCCACAGGAGTCGCAGGATAGAAACAGCCTCGCCTTGCGCTGGGGCTGAACACCGATCTACCGAGGGTCGCCGCCATGTCGCGCAACCTTTGCCTTACCCGCCAGTGCCTGGGCCTGGTCACCCGTATCGAATGCTCCATTCGCCCTCTTGCCGGGGATAACGGGATGTGGACGTTGCTATTTGCCGCCGGGATGTCGGGCGAACAGCCTTCCACCGTCAAATCCCAGGGCCCGTTCCATGGGCCCTTCGTGGCAGAACGCATGCTGGGCACCATCGTTGATAGCCTGACCTTGCACGGCTACGAGCAAATGGACGAGCCGCAGATCTGGTGCCTGCACCTGCAGGCCCATCTGCGCCAACTCAATGGCGGCCAGGAGCGGCTGGCCCTATAGCGCCGGTTATTTGCTCTCAGGCTTGTCCAGCTTGACCTCAAAGCCGTACTGCACGGTGCTGAGGTCGGTGCGCTGGTAACTTTCCAGCGTGGTCGGCTGGCCGTAGAAGTAATGCACGTCAAACATCGCCGTGCCGTATTCCTCGGCGCGGTGGCTGACATTCAGAATTTCCTTGAGGTAATTGCCGCTGGCATCCTTGGCGTAGAAGCGCCAGCTGTCGGCGGGGAAGTCCTTCTGGTCGACGATCAGCGCGTTGTCCTTGAGCGACAGGCCCTTGGGCAGCTTGGCGGCGTCAATCGTGGCTTTCTCGATGCTGGCCAAAAACAACGGTACCGAGCCCACCACATACGCCGGGGTTTCCGGGAACAGGTTGAGGTCGTACGTGAGCGTGCCGCTGGCGGCATTCAGCTCGAACGCTTCGCTCGGCAACTCGATGGGCTCGCCCCGTTCGCCCTTGTCATCGGCGGTGAAAAAGGTGATAGGCGCGTCACTGTTGTTGCGTTCGGCACCGACCAGGTCGTCATTGAAGGTGAACGGGTGGTCGAACAGGATTTTTGCGGCACTGGCGTCTTCGGTCGATTGGCTGATGGTGACGCTGTTTTTCAGTTGCTCCTCCGTCATCGACGCATCTTTGAGCCAGCTGGCGGCGCCGTCGTCATACACCGTGACCGGCATCGGCAGGGCCTGCACGGTTTGTTGCAAGCTGTTCCTGTCAAAGCGCATCACCGGCAGGTCCAGGTCTTTATGGGTGACCGTGGCCTTGGAAAAATCCAGCACATTGACCTGCAGGTTATCGATCAGCCCGTTGAAATACACCTTGGCGTAATGGCTGGTCTGCTTGTGTTCGAAGGCTTTTTGCTCATCGGTGAGTTGTTTCTCGAAGGCGTCGGACCAGGCTTTTTGTTTCTGCATTTGCGCCAATTGTTTCTCGTAGAACGCCACTTGCGCGGCACTCTCGTTGATCGAGCCCGAGCGGGTCAGAAATTGCCCGGTGCTGTCCCGTGCCTGCACCAGCAGAGGGTTCGGTGATTCGTCGCCCACGTCTGCGGCCAGGGGTTCGCTGTTGGTCAGCTCGATCTCGGCGTAGTTCTTTTCCAGCGTCAGCAGGTTGAGGGTGATGTTGCCGTCGGTGCGTTTATGGCCCACGTCTTGTTTGCTCAGGTCGAACGTCAGCACCTTGCCCGGGGTGATCACCTCCACCGCGCCCTTGAGGCTGATGGGTTGTGGCTGGCTCTTGTTTTCCGTCTCGATGCCTTCGATAAACGGGTAGGTCACCGTCAGGTCGTCGGGGTTGGTCAGGTTGGAGCTGCTGGGGCTCAGTTGGATGCCGGGGTCGGTTTCTGACCATTCCGGCTGGAAGGGAATGACTTTATTGTTGCTCAGGGTGACCGACTGCCATTCCAGGCCATGGGGGAAGGGGAACTGGTCCGGGGCGTTGAAATTGAACGGGAAGACCGGCTGCAAATCCGTCAGGTAGTCGGAATGAGAGGTTTTGCGCAGTACGAAAAGGCCATTGATGTAGGTGTCCACCAGCGCTTGGGGCGTAGGGTAGTGCTTGAGCAGGGCCAGGCTGTCTTCGCCGTATTCGGCTTCGATGGGCTTGCTGGCGAGCTTGACGCGCGCGCGCTCCAGCAACAGCAGCGAGCCGCCCAGGTCCGCAATGGCATCGCGCAGCTTGGGGTCCTGGATGGTGTCCAGGGACTGTTCGAACTTCGTGGTTTTCTCTTCGAGGGTCGCCTGCTTCTGCTCTTCTTTGGGGGAACAGCCGCTGGCCATCAGCAACGCCGCGCACAGGCCGAAAGTGGCCAAAGGGGATCGCACATCCATCATCTGAGTTTTCCTGTCCGACATCATCGAGCCGAGTGAATGGCCTCGACACTAGCAGAAAAATTCTCTTACAGATGCCACTTGGGTCAGTTTTCTCGCGGTGACAGGTGCCGGGTGGCGGCTGGTATACTCGGCACCATTTTTAGCCAAGCTGTGTGAGATTCAATGGAACGCTTTATCGAAAATACGATGTACGCCTCGCGTTGGCTGCTGGCGCCGATCTACCTGGGGCTGTCCCTGGGCTTGCTGATCCTGGCGCTGAAATTCTTCCAGGAAATCATTCACGTGATTCCCAACATCTTCACCATGTTGGAAGCGGAAGTGATCCTGCTGCTGCTGTCGTTGATCGACATGGCCCTGGTCGGCGGCTTGCTGGTCATGGTGATGATTTCCGGCTACGAGAACTTCGTCTCGCAGCTGGATATCGACGAGAACAAGGAAAAGCTCAACTGGCTGGGCACCATGGACTCCTCGTCGCTGAAGATGAAAGTGGCGGCCTCCATCGTGGCGATTTCGTCCATCCACCTGCTGCGCATCTTCATGGACGCCAAGAACGTCGATCCACAGCACCTGATGTGGTACGTGATCATCCACATGACGTTCGTGGTCTCGGCTTTTGCCATGGGCTACCTGGACAAGCTCACCAAGCACTGATGCCCCGCGCCGGCCTTACTGCTCCACGAAGTAATAAGGCTGGCGGTTGATCGCCATTTGCTTGATCACCGTAACTGGCTCTTTCAGCCGGTCGGTGTGGTCTGTCAATGCAACGTTGCCGGGCTTGGCGCTGAGGAAGGCGCGCAGTTCGGCTTCGGTGTTCAGGATCGGCAAGTAGGCCTGTAGGTAGAACACGCTGGCGCCGTCGATGCGCTCGTTGGGTTGGTACATCGCCACCGTCCTGCCTTCGTCTTGCAGGGCCTGGATCTGACTCATCACCGGTACGAATGAATGGCGCACATCGGCTTTGGGTGCAAACCAGAACGCTGCGCTCAGGTAGCAGGCGATCGCCAGGCTGAAAACCCCGCCAATAATGCGCCGATGATAACGGTACAGCCCCGGCTTATGGTCCTTGGCCCACTCCAGCAACACTCGCGCATATTCGGCGGCCAGTACCGCAGCGGCTGGCGTCAGCGCCATCAAGTACACGGTGCGTTTGCTGGAAGCCAGGGTCAGCAAGGTGAACTGCGCCACCA
This sequence comes from Pseudomonas fluorescens, assembly GCF_001902145.1. GTDB lineage: Bacteria > Pseudomonadota > Gammaproteobacteria > Pseudomonadales > Pseudomonadaceae > Aquipseudomonas > Aquipseudomonas fluorescens_BV. The sequence continues at coordinate 118,236 of NZ_MRST01000022.1, read as the reverse complement.
GCCACACACTGAAAAACAGGCGATAGCGGTTGTGCACCAGGCTTTTACGGAAGTGCCACAGGCCCAGGTACACCAGGATGTTCCAGGGCAAGAAGGCCTCGGGCAGTTTGGCGAGGTAATAGTAGAAAGGTTCGTAATGCCCGGCTTCGACAAACGAACCACTGAAGCGCCCGACGCTATTGGTCCATAACACCTCACCCACCGCCTGCATCCCGCCGCGCTGAAACAGAAACCCAAGCCAGATCAGCAGCGGCACCAACGCCAACAGCGTGAACAGCGCCGGCTTGAGCCAGTCGCCGATGCGCAGGCGCTTATCCATCAGGCTGGTGCTGAGCAAGTACACAAAAATCACAATGCCCGGCATCGCCAGTCCCAACACGCCCTTGCTCAACGTGGCGATGACCATCCCAGCGGTAAACAACGCCCAGGCCCAGGTACTCGAACCTTCACGCTCGGGCCGTACCGCCTGGTAAAACCCCAGCAAGGCAGTGGTGACACCGAGGCTGAGCAACGAATCCTCACCCACACCCCGCACATTGCCCCAGTAACTGGCCATGGTCGCCAGGATCAACGCGGCACTGAACGCCAGCGTCTGCGGCCGCCCGAACCGCCGCAGCATCCCGTACAACAGCATCACACTGAACAACCCGGCAAACGCTGAGGCCAATCGCACCGCCCCGGTGCTGGCGCCAAACAGGCGAATCGCCCCGGCGTCCAGCCACAGGCTCAGGGGCGGTTTTTCCAGGAAGGGTTCGCGAAACAGACGCGGCACCACCCAGTCATCGTCCAGGTGCATCGCCATGGCGATCCCGGACACCCGGGCTTCGGTAGAGCCTTGCAGCTCGTGGTTGCCAAGGGCGAAGAAGAACAACAGACCAGCAAGCAAAAGCAGCAGGGGAGCGGGGCGCGTCATGGAGTCTGGCTACCGAGGCATGAGACCGATCGGGCGACCGGTCATGGGTAGTCAGGGAGTATACGAGCGCGATTCTTAACCTTTGGTGAACGGCCGTGGGGTTTTTCTCTGGCGCGTCAAGGCAGTTTCAAGCTGGGCACTGCCGCTTTGCCTTGTTCGGTCAGCACCGGCTCCAATTGCTCCCAGGTGAAGGCCAAGTCGTTGTCGCAACCGTCGCCATTGGCCGGTGTCGAGAGTTGCAGGCCCTGGGTGTTGAAGCTGAGGTGAAAATTGGAGTAATCGGTAATCGCGGGGCAGCCCTCGTCGGTAGTGGTTTGCTTGGCCAGCCAAGTGCTGAAAGCGGCCGGCAGCTTCAAGTGGCCGGAATAGGCGTCATACCACTGCTGATGACCGCCGAGCCAGGCCCATGGGTCCACACTGTCACCGGTTTGCAGGTTCCAGGAGTGCAGCCCCCAACTGATGCCCATGGCGCCTTGGCCTGCGGCCCAGCGGTAGAACCGCACGGTGAGAAATTGCGATGACCAATAGGCGGGCTCCACCTCGATTTCACTGGTATAGACCGAGCCGTTTCGACCCAGGTATTCACGCCGTTCATAAAAATAGTCGGTTAGATCTTCGTCATTGACGGCCAGGGCAGCGAGCTGCTGGTTGATCTTCTGCACCGCCGGGCTGTCTCCCTCCAGCTTGAGCGTGACGCGGGGGCCTTGGGTCTTGAGCTGGTAGGCGTGGTTTTTGAAAGCCTTCTTCTCGGTCTTGATCGGCAGCGGCGCGGCTTCCATGGGCGCGTTATAGGCATCGCTGCCGCAGCCGTCCGTGCCAATGCGGCGCAGGGCCAGTGGCAGCGGCGCACCGCCATCGGTTTTGCTCCAAGCACCAGAAAGGGTATCGCCCTGAGGTTTTTGCAGAGCCCAGAAACCGGTGTTTCCTTCCTCCACCCAGGGGGCGTTGTCGTTGGCCTGGGTCAGTTGGATAGGGGTACGGATGCGCTGGTAGTAATAACTGCCATGCTCCCCGTCGGCGCCGTTGAAACACACGGTGATAGCGGACTTGCCCAAAGTGCCTTGCCAAACCCCGGCCAGCTCGGCAGCGGTGGCGAATGAAGGGATGAAGGCGAGGGCGATGACGGCGAAGGGCTTGAACACGGGTATCTGACTTCCGGTTGTCTGATAAAGGCCGTCAGGGTAATGGGAAGTGTGAAGGGATGCCAGCGGGCGAGATGCGGTGAGGCAGCTCGCCCGTTTTCGTGTTTTAGGGCTGTGGCGTTTGGGTAGTGAATGGCTGGGTGTTCAGGACTCGTTCTACGAGTAACTCGCCTAGAACGATCAATTGCTGAGCGGCCAGCAACTTGTGGCGGTGCGCGCCTTCAAGCTCGAAAGCCAGGTCGGTGGTCATCGCGTTGAGGGAGGCGAGGGTTTCGCTGGCTTGGATTAGCAGGGTTTCGGGGTGGATGTTTTCGGCGAGGGTGAAGAGGGTGGTTGGGGGATTGGGGGTGATTTTTTTCATGGCTGAAACTCCTTGATTGATGGAGTCGCCAGACATCGCTGCTAAACGAAAAGGGTGGCGACCGTACGCGGGTTAGCAGACCAGGAATCAAGGAACCCGGCGCACCCGAAAGTGCCCCACGCACAGCCGCCATGACACGAACCAGCGGATGCAGAAAGCATCACTCGAACGGATGGTGGCTTTGCAAGCCTTGATATTAACCGAGCTGCTAAACCCGGTCGCTGATTTTGCAGCGACAGGGGAAGGCTAGGCTTGTTGGTTGGGGTGCGCTAGTTCATCAATAGCGCGGCGTCTTGCAGGAAAATTCCGAAGCCCAGCCCTGTTGACCGCCCCCGTCGTCAGGCTCTGTTAAAAGCTCCAGTCCACAGCCTGAACCAACTGGCAGAATGGCCCGTTGAGCGTGGCATTGTGATGAGCCACGATGGCCTCGGCTTTCATCAAGGGCGTGTCAGAACAGGTATGACCGTCGGCGATAAGTACTGCATCGAAGCCAAGATCACGCGCGGCACGGCAGGTGCTGTCGACGCAGTACTGCGTTTTCATCCCAGTGACTACCACGCCGGTGGCGCCGCTGGAGCGCAGATTGTCCGCTAGGTCAGTCATTGCAAAAGCGTTAGGCCGACGCTTTTCGAACACCACTTCCCCACCCAGCAACTTCAGTTCCGGTGCAACCAGCGTAAGCGGGCTGCCCGACTCGATTGGCGAGCCAGCGGGGCCGATGTGGCGAGCGAGAAAAATCGGCGCACCTGCGCTGCGGGCCTTGTCCATCAGGGTATTGAGCGTTTTCAACAGCGCGTCGCAGCGCCAGGGTTTCTCCGGGCTGTGGATGAGTCCGACTTGGATATCGAGTATCAACAGGGCGTACATAGGTGCATCTCCTTGCGTATGAACCAGCGACACAAGGGCATAAAAAAGGCCCTGTCCATCGCTGGCGGGCCTTTGAAGTGTTCGTTGGTTATTGGCTCACGACACCTCGCACGCTCCGCTTGAAGCGGTCGTGGTGGTGGTTGTCGGGGTGAGGCAATAGGTAGTCATGGGTTGACACTAACATTGCGGTTGCTGGAATGCCAGGCACAAAGAAAGACGTCCTTGGACGTCTTTCTTTGCTGAAGTGGTGGGCCGGGGTAATCTGAATTGATTATGTATGTGATTGATTTTAAATGATTAATATCGGTTTGTTTTTTCGTTGGAATACTTTTTGGAATACTAAGATCTATGCGCTGAGTCAAACCGAGCGCGTCAATCGCTTTGATCTGCTTCCCACGGTTTCGGCAAAAGATCGCTGGGCATAGTGAACCGCCTTTTCTTTTGAGCCCCCATTTTCATCGTGGTCAGTTGGGCGTCGACTTGAGCGCAGGTAGGTACGTTGTCATTCGTCTGCGGGCTTAAATTCACCGCAGCTGATTGCTCAGGTTGGAGCTCGTCCGCAATTGTGGTTGTGGCCGGCACTTGGCTGCCATGGAGTGATTCGGGGAGAGGAGTATTTGTTCGTTGCTGTTCCTGGGAGGCTTCCGCAATCGGTAACGGCCTCGGTGCACCTGAGTACACTTCGGTCACTTCGTGCACAGTGTTTACGTCGTCTTCCACAGTTGTCTCAGGGTGGCGGGCTGAGTTTGGGAACTCTCCGTTATCCCTTTCACCAGTATTGTTCGGTCCCTGGAATGAGTAATTACGAGCTGCTCGCGGGACTTGCTTCGATTGTTGCGTTTGTCGCTTGCGGATATGGGCTTTGTAGGCCTTTGTGATAAGGCTTTCTAGCAATGCTGTGGCGCTCCTTCCCTGGTCCTCGGCCATTTCACTCAAGTTTGTTTTGGCTGACGTGTTCAGAGTGAAGGCGCACACCTTCTTGCCTTTCGCGGAATCCCGCCGGTCCTTTTGCCGCCAGGCAGCTTTCATGTCTTGGAATATTTCGCGTCCATCGTTCCGACGCTCAATCTTTGCACCGAGCTCCAGCATTTCTCCATGTCTCGCAAAATGCATCGGGGAGCCGGCGCGATTCTCTTTATCGAAAACCTTGAAGCCCTTCGCCCATAAGTAATCCAGGGCCCATTGCCGCTGGGTCCCATTCTCTGGGTCAAGCCACTCTAAGCCCGGTTTCCGTTTACGCCCCATTGTTAGCCTTCTGAGGATTGTGAGGTTCGCTCAATCATAGCCTTTTAACGTGGGTTTATTCAATTAAGTACGAATACCGTTATGCAGTCACGTTAAAAATCTTTTTTTATAAAAACAGGGTATATTTATCGATATAAATTTAAATGAGATTGACGCTGTGTTTGTTGATTTGTTGCTAAAGCCGGTGTCAGGTCTTGGGCCGAATGCGAGGTTTTTCCTGGCGGCTTTCGCGATGCGCTTTGGTGGGGAAGGCGCTGTTTTGCTTACGGTGAAGGAATTGGCGAGGCGTCTGATGATCTCGTCGCGGCTGGTGACAGAGGTAGTGCCTGAGTTGGCGAGGGACGAAGCGTTCCTAGTGGTCAAAGAGGTGTCAGTTGGGCGGGGGCGGCCCACACGTAGCTATGAAATTGCACCTGCGCTTCAAGAGGTTGAGCGAAGCAGGCCAGAGTCCATCGCCTCGCTAACTCATGGGCCTCTCATCAGGCACTTGCTGTCCTGCCCAGATATCCAGGAGTCGGACAGCATTGTGGAGGTTGCTGTAGGAGAGCCGGAGCAGGCAGTTGGTTACAAGCAGCTACCTGCCAGGAAAAAATCGAACCGACTCAGCGTCAGTAATCGATTGCTTCTGGCTGTGTTGATGTGTCATGCGGATGACCTCGGAGTTGTTCGCAGGGTTGGGATGCCCATGCTCAAGCAGCTCACCGGCCTGGATGAGGTCAAGCTGAAACCCAGGCTGCGACGACTGGTTCAGCTGGGGTTCATTCGTAGTTCGGTTGCGGGGGTGACCAGTTCGATTTTTGCGGAGGTCAAGGTCAGCACAACTTATTTTCTCAATTTGAACCACCCGCAGCTGAGGCTAGAGGAAGACTGCTGTGCGTCCATCGTGCTTCACGAGTATGGAGTCGGTCGTCGGGAGACTGTCTCTGCCGCAGCTCCGGCTGTTGCACTGCGTTTCTTCCAGGCGCTTAGGGAGCCTGTTTTTGAAGTGCTCTATCTAAAGTTGGCTCGATATGTGTCGCACCTGCTGAGCCACCATTGGAATGAGCTGCGTTTGCCAGAACGCTCGTGGGAGTTCGCGCCGCTGAAGAATATGATCTCGGCCGACTTCAATCGACCGCAAGGAGATTTCACGACAGGCTTGGCGATAGGGGAGATTGATTGGTTGGAGGTCATCGACCATTTTCATTGGTTTGTGGTAGCGCGGGCCGCCAAGATCAAGTCTCGACTTGAGGGCACGGTATTGGGCGACCTTAAGGATTCGCGAATGGAGGTGATACCTTCCCCTGATCGAGACGACGGTAGTCGGATCACTACGCTGTTGCTGAGACGGGGGCCGGTACCTGTGGCCAGTTGCCTGGTCATTAGGGATGCGCGGTCAGGCTTCTGTGAGCCATTCAATGGAGAGACGCAGCTAACTGAGGAAGAGCGCTACCAGTTTGGCTTGCAGACTAATCCCAAGCCGGGTTGGGCTGGTTAGGTCATTTTTAACCGCCTCTTCAGATCCTCTGAGCCAATAGAGGAGCCTGCTCATGAGGATCATCCGCCTGAAAGAAGTCATCGATTCGACCGGCCTGGCAAGGTCGACTATTTACAAGTACATCGGGGAGGGCACCTTCCCGAAGCCGGTCTCATTGGGGGACCGTTGTGTCGGTTGGGTTGAAAGCGAGGTGCACGACTGGATTTTGGGAAGAATCGAAGAGCGCGACTTGGCTGAGAGCGCTGCAGCCCGCCCCGGCCGCCTGAGTATGGCCAGCTAGAAACCACCATTTGCGCCATGACCGGTTGATAGCTGGTCATGGCGCTTATGCCGCTAGGGGGAATCCTTTGTTCTCAGCTAACTCCCCTAGGATCCAAATGGGTCAATCTCTAGGCAGGCTTGGCAATGTTGCTCCCCATTGCCAAGCCTGATCGGGATCGTCCACCGTGGCGTGAGGTGCTTCTAGTTATATAGCTATTAACTATCAGTCAGTAACGATCCAATAGGTTGTCTAACTCAGCTACACACCACCTCCTCAAGCTAGCGATAGGTCATCAGTTAAAAAGTACAAAGCGCACCTACCTGATATGCAAACCACCAATCAGGTACGTCACCATGACCAAGCGCAACACCTACACCTACCTTTCCCAGTCCGACATCGCCATTCAGATTGAACGACTCGTCCAGGCCATTGAGCAGCATGACAGCCCAGCCTTTCGGTTCAGGCAAACCCGTGCAGGTTATGAGCGAGTAGAGGAGACCCGGCTCTCCAGGTACTTCACTCACATCCGCCAGATGATGGACCTGTTCGATGACCGAGTTGAATACCGCTACAGCGAACACCTGCAAGCGTTCAGGGAGGCTTGTCAGGACATCGGACTAGAACCTAACCCTTCCGGTCCTGTGTGCTTGAACAAAGAGAGTACAGCTTACTTGGACCATCATCGCAGCATGAACGTCTTGGTCGATCGTATTCGGCAGTTGACTCGTGAACCGTGGTATCGCCGGCGGAAAGATGACAGGCGCTATCAGGTCAGGCAGCAGGAGGGCAATGTCACCGGTTACGTTGATGCTTTGCTTGATCGCTACTCGCGAACGAACATCATCCGGATTGATCTCTACTACCGTTCTGAAGCTCAAGCCAGATTACGTGTCGAACAAGTGTTCGATGATTTGGACTCGATGCTTACTAAGCATGAGCGTAACCCTATCTTCGACCACCTCACTGGTTACATCTATGCGGTTGAGCAGGGTGAGGATCGTGGCTACCACATCCATGCTGCCTACTTCTTCAATGGCAACGAGGTACGTGGAGACATCTACAAAGCCCAACAGATTGGTGAGCTTTGGGACCGTATCACAAGGGGGCAGGGATGCTTCAACAGTTGCAATCACGACAAGGATCAGTACGGTGAACGGTGCATTCTCGGTGTTGTACGACGAGACGATCTGGATATCCGGAGGCATGTCCACTATGCGATGCGCTATCTGGTCAAAAATCACCAGTTGGGTATGAAACCGTTGCGAGGTAAGTGCCTGCGTAAAGGACAGCTTCGGTGTCCAATGCGATATGACCGCACTACACACCCTGATTCTGCACAACCATAATACTGTAAAGGGCAGGGCGGCACTTGACCGCCCTGCTTCTTGGCGTTGCGCCACTAGACTTCCTTAACTTGCCAGCTTGATCAGCAAACGCTGGCTCCGAGGCCCCTCGCGATCACCCTCGAGCTTTTGCGATTGTTCTGAGGCGATCATCTACAGCCTTGCGCCACGCATCCAGCTTCGCAATATCTTGATCCAGTTCATCGGGCTCTGGAATGGGCAGCCTTCCAACCGCCATAGCGGCATCGTGCTCGAATTTTGAGCTTTTAGTCATTCCGGTTTCAATCTCTCGATAGTCGTCGTCGGTCACGATCACAGACTTGAGCCGTTGAGTTGAAACCCCCTCGCCAAACCGCTGAACAGCACCATTAAGTAGAACTTCCTCGATACACCGCTCCCATGCAAGACGCAGCTTTCCATAGCAAGCGGCGGTAAGGTGGCGATGCTCGTCATCATTTCCCACTTTCTGTGCTTTGCGAACCTCCACCAGCATATCTCTTAGTCGAGCCAGGCGTCCTTTGGTACCCAAAACATCGAAGGGTAAGTCTTGGGAGTGGACACCAAAGCCTTGGGCTGTTCTGCGGATGTAGTTTTTGGTTAGTGTGCCAGCTAGCTCCTCGATTTTTTGCTCCAGAATGCAAAGGAAGTAGATGTCGTGTGTGAAGACGATCACTTGACGAGTCAGAGACTCGATTGCCAAACGCTCAGCCACCTCCCACCGGCGCCGGTGGTCGAGCGAAGAGACCGGATCATCGAACACGATGCCGCCGCGTCCCTTGCCAAGTTTGATCTCAGCTAGGAAGGACGCGATGGCAATCGCGCGCTGTTCCCCTTCGCTTAGAATTGCCCCAGGTGCACCACCACCTGGCAGTTGCAAGACAAGCTTGAATTGCGTCCGGCCTCCAGGCGATTCCGGCTTCATTACGACCTGTAGCTGATGCACCTTTAGCCGCTTGAGTTCTTCATTAAGGGCGTCGGCCAACTCCTGGCTAGCCGTTGTACGAGAAAGCTCGGTGGACTTTCTCGAAATACCACGGGCATCGAGGCTGTCGATGCAGATTTGCAGCTTGCGACAAATCTCATGCTTGGCTAAAGCCTCCAAAACAGCGTCTTTGACCTCTCCGAGGCGCACCCGAGCATCGAACTCACGTTTCTCGGCAACCATGGCGGCGCGTACTGCCTCATCAGCTGTGGCTTCCAGAGCCTTCGCCTGCTCCTGCAAACCTTCAATGATGATGGTCAAGGCATGCAGTGGATTGGTCGATAGTTTCGTAATTTCGGCCCATGGGAGATCAGATGCAGCTGCCCGTAACGTGGATTTCTGTCGGAGGAGCAGGCTGTCCTGCATCGACGTGCATTCTGTTGCAAGGATTGGATCAATCTCAGTCAGTTCCTCAATCAGCGCATCGCGGAACATCACATCTAGAGCGGCTTGCTGGATTGCCCTATAGGCAGATGCCGCGAGCTCGCGAGCTTGCTTCGCAGTCTGCTCGGCTTTCTGTTTGATGAAGGCATCAAATTGGACAAGACGCGCGGTCCCTTCCGGGCCTAGGACATTCTGGCAAAGCGGGCAGGCAGCGCCCTCTGGAAGACCAGGGAACTCATGCTCAGGGTGACAAGTTTGGGCGAATGCTCGGGCCGCTTCGAAGAGAGCCTTCCACTCCTCTCCGCCGGTACCGATCAGTTGTCCAGGGGTCTGCTTGAATTCGGTTGAAGCCAGTTCAGCTGCGGATTTTGCCGTTTTGGATTTATCAATGAGTGTTTGAAGTTGGGCGATCTTATCGTCGTCAACAAAGGCTATCGCGGCTGCGATACGATCCCTCAATCCATTGAGTCGTGTGGCTTTCTGGCGCAGCGCTTGGGCCTTCTGCTTCGGGTCAGCTTCCGACAAGGTCTTTGTCAAAAGAGTTAGCCGGTCCTGTTCAGCCTCGGTGACCTGAGCCAGTGCTTCAATTTGATCTGCTTTGGTCTTGGCCGGTATACCAATAAGCACCATTGCAACTGCCGTTTGTTCCTTCGTCAGCGCCACATAAGCCGCGTCACTCGGAGCGTTTGCCGTCTTTTCATGTGTGGCACGAACCTTGAGTTTGTTGCATGCACTGGCCAGGCCTTCCAGTATGTCCAGCCCATATGGGGCGTAGGCGAAGTCGCCATGGTTGTCGATGTAAGCTCGGGCGCAGTGGGTATCGAAGATGGAAATGTCTGATAGCGGCTCGGGAGCAGCCGCTCCATAGCGCCAGGGTAAGTCTGTGGCAACACCATCTATCATGGTCTCGAATACAGCTTGAGCTGCGCCGGCAGTCTTGGGGTCGAGGTTCGCATTGGGAAGGATAGGTTCGCGTCGGTCCCTTGCGCGGCACGCGTGCTTGAATACCCTGGAGTAGCCCGACTTACCGGCGCCGTTCTCACCATAGATGACAGTCAAGCCTGTCAATGCAATTGGGATACTGCCGCCATGCGCCAATGCGTTGACATGTGCCAACTCCTTGATGCCAACCAACTGAACGATTCGAGCTGGATCGGCAGGTGGGGCGACCTGAGCGTCTTGAAGCTTTTTGGGTTTACGACCTTCTGGGTCAGGAATTCCGGCCTCTACTTTGACCAGCGCATATAAGTCCTCAAGATCGACTGCGCTAAGTGTCCGATCCTCATAGAGCCTGGCGACTGCATCTTGTTGCCAGGCTGAGAGCCCCTTCGACCACGCGTGGATCTCTTGGATAATGGTCACCAGCCTTCCTCCTTGTTTGCGAGCCTTACCAAACCCACTAGTTGTTGTGTCCCCTCTAATTACAGCACCTCATGCTAATTTGCCACCATAAAAAGGGTATTCTTGACCTCTAGCACTTCACGGTGCGTATTTTTTGCCGCCTCTCCTCTGTCCGTGCCTTGTGATGTTCATCCAAAGGGCACTCGCATTCCGGTTTTGTGAGGATATCTGATGATGGAGCGGATCAAAATGATCTGTATATGCAATTTTTATAATTTCTATTTGCTGGCGTTGTGATCGTCATTTATCCTGCGTTACACCCCTTTATATGCTGGCCAAGCCGTGACTATCGATTCCCTCGCGCAATTGACGCAAGCTCAGCGCGACCGCCTCGCTTACCTAGAATTGCGTCTGCGGTTTGTGGGCGAGGTGGGACGGCAGGATCTGATACAGCGCTTTGGCATTCAAACTGCAGCCGCCACTCGTGACCTGGCCACCTACCGTGAGCTGGCCGGTAGCAATATGGCCTACGACCGAAGCAGCAAGATTTATACGCCGGCGAAGGGTTTTCGGCCGCTCTTTGAATATTCAGCGGAAAGGGTATTGGCCTGGTTGGCGGAGGGTTTCGGAGATGGCGAGCCTGCTACTAGTGCGCCGGGAATTCCCTGTGTGACGCCTGGTCGCCTGATTCAGCCTGACCTGGACAGTCTGGGATTAGTAACACGAGCCATCTATCATCGCTGCCCGCTTCGGGTGGAGTACTCCCTGGACAGCGGCAAAACCCAGCGGGAAATCGTGCCTTTCGCTTTGATCGATACAGGTCTGCGCTGGCATGTACGCGCCTACGACCGCAAGCGTGGAGCGTTTCAGGACTTTGTGATCACCCGCATCCGGCGAGCCAAATTGCTTCTGGACTCACAGGTTGCTGAACATGAGCGACCCGAACAAGACGTCCAGTGGACCCGGATTGTGGAGGTGGAGCTGGTAGCGCATCCGGATCAACCGCATCCGGATATCACTGCGATGGATTACGGTATGCGCGATGGGGTGCTGCGCCTACGCCTGCGTGGTGCCACTGCCGGTTATGTACTACGCAAGTGGAGCATCGACTGCTCGCCGGATCACCGACTGCGCGGGGCGGAATACAACCTTTGGCTGAAAGACCCGCTACTGCTCTATGGAGTAGAAACAGCGGCGCTGGCGCCGGGCTATATCATGCCGATGGATTGCAGCCAGACTTTAGAAGAATCCCAAACAAGGTGAGCATTCATGCGGCCTTTCATTATCTCGCAGTATGTACTGCAAAACACAGGGAGCTCCCGTGTCACGACTCACTGATCTGATCGCCAAAGCGAAGGCCGATAACGCCCAGATGGGCGCCGACTTGGAGCGTGAATTCAAGGTTCTGTCCTCGCGCTTGCCATTTGGCCTGAACTTTGAGCGCCACAGTCCGGAAGCTGTAGAACTACCATTGCGCCCGATCCGCAAGGGGGACAAGGTGCGCGTGCTGCCCCCGCGCGGCGCGACTAAGAAAGGTGACCAGCGCCTATGGCAGGTCAAGGCCATCCACAAGGTTAAGAAGATGGCCGACTTGGAACTGCCGGGGGCTGCTGAGGCCGAAACGCAATCGGTGGCACTGGATGAACTGGTAGTTGTGGCCGAGTTCCGCGACACGATCTATCCCGGCTTAATCAGCACGGGCAAGGTGGAGCGCGGTGGCGATAAGCCGTTCCATACTGTTATCAATGGCGAGAACTATCACGTGCTGAAGGCGCTTACCTTCACACACCGCGGCAAGGTAGACGTCATCTACATCGACCCACCATACAACACGGGCGCAAAGGATTGGAAATATAACAACGACTATGTAGAGGGCGACGACCTATACCGTCACAGTAAATGGTTGGCGATGATGGAGCGCCGCTTGCTCTTGGCGAAGGAGTTGTTGAATCCAGCTGATTCTGTACTGATTGCCACCATCGACGAAAAGGAATATCTGCGACTTGGGTTGCTGTTGGAGCAGGTATTTCCTGAGGCGCGGATTCAGATGGTGAGTTCTGTTATCAACCCCAAAGGTGTTCCACGAGATGGATTTTCCCGTGTGGACGAATACATTTTCGTCGCACAATTTGGTTCATCGGAAATTGTTGGTGATATCAAAGAAGGAAGTGGCGGCACAGAAGTTCGTTGGCGTGGCTTGACGAGAACGGGCGCAAACGGCATCCGAAGTAAGTCCCCCGGCGCGTTCTATCCAATTTACTTCAGCCAGGACGGCAAGATTGCAGATGTCGGCGACGCTCTGCTATTAGAGCAAGAAGCAAGCTCCGTGCCGCCCCGAAAAGGGCTGATTGCTGTGTGGCCTACACCTCGTCCCGATGGTGAAGATGGACGATGGTCGGTCGTTCCCGAGCGATTGCGCGAAATGATCAAGATGGGGGCAGTCAGAGTTGGACGTGTAAAACCCGATGAGGGGCAATTCCCAATCTTCTACCTTACATCCAACCAACTTTCAGCAATCGAGTCGGGAGAACTGGAGGTGCGTGGCAAATCTCCAGAGGGTGTTCTGCAAGTCTTCTTCCATGAGGATGGAGGACGGATATCAGCACCTCGTACCGTGTGGGACAAGGTAAGTCATAGCGCCAGCGAACATGGTTCCGGCCTGCTGAAGACATTGCTTCCTGGGAGAAAATTTCCATATCCGAAATCACTGTATGCCGTAGAGGATGTGCTTCGACTTACCGTTCGAGATAAGCCAGAAGCCATCATCCTCGATTTCTTCTCCGGCTCCGGTACCACCGCGCATGCCGTCATGCGACTGAACCGTCAGGATGGCGGTCGCCGCCAATGCATCTCTGCCACCAACAACGAGGTAGCCGCAGACGAGCAGAAAACCCTGCGGGAGCAGGGACTGCGCCCCGGCGATGCACAGTGGGAAAAGTACGGCATATGCGATTACATCACCAAGCCACGTGTGGCTGCCGCGATCACTGGAAAAACCCCAGACGGTGGTCCGATCAAGGGTGAATACAAATTCACCGATGAATTTTCAATTGCCGACGGTTTCGAGGAAAACGCCGAATTCTTCACCCTGACCTACGAGACCAGAAATGCGGTCAACCACAACCTCGCCTACGCACGTATCTCCCCCTTATTGTGGCTGCGGGCTGGCGCGATTGGCCAGCGCATCGACCAGCTGCCTGCGGAGGGTTGGGCGGTAGCGGACAGCTACAGTTTGCTTACCGAGGTGGATCAGGCCACGCCCTTCATCAACGCGCTCAACAAAGTAAGAGGTCTGCGCATCGCTTGCATCGTCACCGACGACGACCGCTGCTTCCAGGCGATAGCCAAGCGACTGCCTGACGGAGTGGAACCGGTGCGTCTGTACGAATCCTATTTGACCAATTTCAGCTTTGCCAACGGGGAATAAGGCATGAAGTTCACTCTTAAAGACTACCAACGCGACGCTGTCCGCGATGCGTTGGATAATCTGAAGGACGCGCGAGATGACTGGCACCGGAAGTCTCGCAAAAGCGCGTTCTCGCTGACCGCTGTGACCGGCGCGGGCAAGACCGTCATGGCCGCCGCCGCATTCGAAGCGCTTTTTCACGGCGATGACGAATTTGATTTTGATGCCGACCCAGGAGCTGTGGTCATTTGGTTTAGTGACGACCCATCACTGAACGAGCAGACCCGCTTTCGGTTGATAGAAGCTAGCGATCGAATCAATCATACCGACCTGGTTGTGGTAGAAAACAACTTCAACCGTCCAAGGTTCGAGGCAGGCAAAATCTACTTCCTCAACACGCAGAAGTTGAGCAAGAACAGCCTACTGGTGCGCGCATATGACCAAAAGGAACTAGAGGCCAAGGCGGGTGACCTGCTTCCAGAAACTCGCCCCGACCTGCGCGCCTACACCATTTGGGACACGATACAGAACACCATCGATGATCCTGACCTGACGCTTTATCTCGTCCTGGACGAGGCGCATCGGGGCATGGGTAGCGCCGCGCCGAAGGAAAAGGGCACCATAGTCCAGCGGCTCATTAATGGTGCCGGTGGAGTCCCAGGCATCTCAGTGGTCTGGGGGATCTCGGCGACGGTGGAGCGTTTCAATAAGGCCATTGAGTTTGCGGGCAAACACATCAAGCTGCCGAACGTGGTGGTGGATGCCGCCAAAGTTCAGGAGTCCGGCCTTATCAAGGACACCATCCTGCTGGATATTCCTAATGAAGTCGGTGACTTCGATACAGTGCTGGTACGGCGTGCGACCGACAAACTGAAAGAATCAACCGTTGCCTGGGCTGAGTATGCCAAGCAGCAAGAAGAGGCACGTGTCGTCGTTCCTCTGATGGTATTGCAGGTTCCCAACACACCTATCCCCAGCGACATCGGACGCGCTCTGGACACCATCTTTGAGCGCTACCCTGAGTTGCCTGCAGCCAGTGTGGCGCACGTCTTCGGCGATCACACCACGCAGCGGTTCGGCAACCACGACGTCCCCTACATCGAGCCGCAGCGCGTCCAAGAATCCAGTTGGGTGCGTGTACTAATTGCCAAAGATGCCATCAGTACCGGCTGGGACTGCCCACGCGCTGAGGTTATGGTGTCCTTCCGTGCCGCCAGCGACCGGACACACATCACCCAGTTGCTGGGCCGCATGATGCGTTCACCATTGGCCCGTCGCATCCCCGGCAATGATCGGTTGAACGCAGTGGACTGTCTGCTGCCAAAGTTCAACCGTAAGACCGTTGAAGCGGTCGTTGATACCCTCATGCAGGGCGACGACACAGCGCCACCCTCTGGACGCATCCTTATCGACTACGTAGAGGTGACGCCTAACCCTGATGCGTCTGCAGCCGTTTGGGAAATATTCGAGGCCCTGCCATCGCAAACACGACCGCAGCGCGGAGCAAAACCTTCTAGGCGATTGACCTCATTGGCTCACGAGCTTGCTTCAGATGACATCCTTCCGCGCGCAGGGAGATTGGCTCATGCACATATGCACAAGGAGCTAGATGCGTTCCAGGAAAGCCAGAAAGAAAAAATCGAGGCGAAACGCGGATCGGTGATGACCGTGGACGGTAAGACGGTGATCGCCGACTTGAAGGGGAAGGAAAAGAACTTCGATCAGTTCTGGGAAGACGCTGACATGGCGGTGATCGACGACGCCTACCGGCGTGCGGCTCGTATCTTCAGTCCGGACATTTCCCGCACCTATGTCGAGCATTTAGCGCAGAAGGTCGCAAGTCTGGACAACGATCCGGAAGAATACTTGGAGGCTATCGTCGAGGCACGCGTCACCGTCGCAGGTTTGGGGCTGGTTACGGAAGTGCAGACGTACTTTGATACAGAGGCTGACAAGCTAGCAAAGGTGTGGCTAAAGACTTATGCGCCGCAGATAAAAGCACTGAGTGATGATCGGAAGGAATCCTACCGGCAAATCATTGAAATGAGCACCGAGCCGCAGAGCGTGGATTTGGCTAAGCCCGAATCTCGCTATGAGCCAACCAAAGCGCGTGAGAACGATAAGGAGGTCGCCTTCCCGAGCTGGAAGCACCATCTGCTATGTGATAAAGGCGGCAAGTACCCGGCCGAACTCAACGATTGGGAGCGTACAGTTGTTGAAACTGAGTCCGAGCGAATCGGCTTCCGCTTTTGGTATCGAAATCCGCAGCAGCCAGGACAGGCCTCGCTGGGTATCGCATATGTCGAAGATGAGCAATATAAAATCGTCCGTCCCGATTTTGTCTTCTTTGTCGAGTTAGACGGTAATATGGTGGTAGACCTAGTTGACCCACATGGTCTGCATTTGGTCGATGCGCTGCCCAAGCTTAAGGGGCTGGCTGTGTATGCTGAAATCCATGCAATTGCCTACCGGCGCATCGAGTCCATTGCAGAGGCCGGCGGTAAGCTACGTGTGTTGGATTTAACCCGCCCCGATGTCAGGGCAGCAATAAAGAGTGCAACGAGCGCGAAGAGCCTATTCGAAAGTGCGTTGGCGAGCGACTATGCTTGAGTTCGTCGTCATCCTGTCATAGCTCAATCCAAGGCTTATTCGAAAGCCAAGGTGTTATCTGAAGTGATCTGACTATGCTCGGGTTTGAGTAGGTATTTATGCGGTGGGGCGTCTATATCGGCGCCCACTTTTAAAACCAGTGCTCGGGGATTTCGATTTCGTAGTTCTTGGCTGTGGTCTTTAGCGTGGCGAGAATTTCAGCGTGCCGCGTCTGCTCGCTGGGCAGCCAGGAATTGCGGCGCTCCAACAGGTTTTTCAGTTCGCTTAGGTTGTACATGCCCAGACGGTGGAGGTTGCCCCAGTTGGGGATGCCGAAAAGGTTGTAGATGACCACGGTGGCGTCGCGCTCGCTGGCTAGGCGTTTCTCCCCGCTGAGCTTTTCGGCTGCAGCTTCGGCTTCATCTCGATCGTCGTAGGTGTTGAGCAATTTCATTGGTTTTCGAATGCAAGCTAAATGGGTCGTAGATTCTGCCCGAGTGACAAAAAAAGAACATCCCTCTCATTGGCCTGGTGCATAGCTGGTCAGCTATGCACCAGGCCAAAAAATAAAGTCTGAAGTGAAGCCAATAGGGGGCATGCCCCCTATTTCTTGGATTAGCAAGGTGACTGGCCTAGCTTGGCCAGCGGTGCGCTAGTCCTCATTGCAACAGATAGCCCATCGGCTGATCATCTTTATCGAAGCAGAGGATGGTCTCACAGTGACCTCCTAGCTGGTCGGCATTCGATTCGCTGATGTCCGGCAACCATTTGCCCAATTCGGCAATAGGTACTTTTTTACTGTTGATGTAACAGTCATCATCCATGCGTGGGTTGCACCAGGCGGTTTTGACTTCTGGCCATTCGGATTGGGGAGTGGAAGGAGTCTTCGCGGCTGCTGATGCAGCTCCGCCCTTCTCCTGATTCCACGCTACCCAACCACCGATGTAACGTTTGTCGAAGGTCGAGACCAGTTCATTGTCCGGGACACCTGCATCGAGGTAGAGCTTCATCAACAGACTACCTGCTTCCGCGTATGACACTTGGCGAGAGGCGTCGGTACGATAGGCGACCGGTTTGTCATCCGTGCTGGTCCCGATCCGGTACCACATCGAGATTAGGAACGGGATGTCCTGGTTCCACTCACCCACCATTGCGTTGCTCACGCGGCACTTGCCACGTTGACACATCCCACTGATCTGGTTGTTGTAGCGGACGTTCTGCTGCAAGCGATAGTGGTTTAGAGAAAAAGTCGCATATCAACCTTTTGGGGTGAGTCTCGGTTTGGTAAGTCCTTCATGTCAATAGGTTGATGACCAACCATCCAAGTTGAATTGGAGGGTGGCATGTCAAAAACCGAATCGAAGCAGCTGGCGGAGCTTGTTGGCCAAGCAATTGCTCGCCAGCGTGCTCGTTGCAAGCTGAGTCAGGAGCAGGTTGCGGAAAAGCTTGGGATTGGAAGCGAGGCCGTATCCCGTATCGAGCGAGGGATCGTTATGCCCAACATCGAGCGTTTGGTGGAGCTTGCGGCAATTTTCGGGTGTGAAACGGCTGACCTGCTGACCGAGGGAAGTTCACGCCCAGAGGACCAGGCGCGGAGGCTCTATGACTTGCTGTCTAGGCTGGAGGCGCATGACCGCGACTTCGTCATGGACATGGTGGAGCGTCTTGTCACTAGGCTTGATCGCGACTGATGGGCTCAGTCACGGCGGTTGCGTTGTTTCAGAGGACTCTTTTTCCCCGGTCTCGTCGAACAGAGCACTACAGCGTAGGCACAAGCAGTTGAACGCCGCGAAGTGATATTTGGCGACATCCTCGGCTACCCGCAACGCCGATGGATACGCGGGAGTGATAGCGGCCAACCCATTGATGAGCAGATGGCTGCCTGGCGCTTGGGTATTCTCATTCGCTTTCTGCACTTCTCGCAACGCGCTGTCAGCCAGGCCGAGCAACAGGGCGATGCCTTTGGCTGCTTCCCTAGTCAGGACGGCCTGGGAGTCGCAGATCAAGCAGTATCGAAGCATGATTCATTCTCCTGGTAAAAGCGGCCGTGTGTATGGCCGCTGACGGTTAATTGGAATATTTCAGGTGGGATTGCCCCGACTGGGGGAAATTAGTCTGAGCAAGCGACTCAGGATCCAGCAGGCCAGCACCACGGCCAGTAACAGCGGTGGGAAGCGCAGCATGAGCAGAATACTCAGCACCAGCGCCCCGGCGGCTGCAAGCGCGCCGACGAATATGAACAAGCAGAGCAAAAATCGCAGTAGCGACATGGCGGGTCTCCAAGATCTTGTGCCTGGCCGATGTACTCGGTACCGACAGGTTTGATTCAGTGGGCCTGCGAGGTGAGGGCTTCTAGTTTTCCCGCGAGGGAATTGGGAGCTGGCTGCGATTCACCCTGGCTAGAGGTGCTGGCGGGCTCCGAATTTACGAAGAACTCCTCGATCACGACGTGACTGTCCTCCTCGCTGTCCTCGAAGGCGCCGTTGCCGAAGCCTCGGCGAGCCGCGTCATCTAGAGCCCTCTGATCGAAACCTGCTGTTTGCCGCTGTGTATCCAGCTCGCTCGCCTTCTGCAGCGCTTCGCTCATATCCATGCCAGCGCGTATCGTGAGGTCGACATAGAAGATCGGCGTGCCATGGCTTTGCCGGGTGGATTTACCGCGTAGACGCAGCTCCAGCGGTAGGCAAGCCAGTCGATTACCTGAGATGGCCTGGAAGTAATGCAGTCGAGCGGCCAGGGTGCGGATGCTGTTGAATCCGGTGGTGCGGAACACAAAGCTACCCAACGAATCCTCATCACCGATAATCACATTCAGTCGGCCGTAAGGCTTGCAGGCACCATCTTTGGCCAGTGGGCAGGCATCGGGCGAAGGGCAGGGCAGAGACTGTATGCCGTCCTGGGCAGCGCGCTTACAGGTTTCACCATTGCCCACGCACAACGGTCGCCCGGACTGCCGGTCGAACAAGGTGTAATCGGCCCGGAAATTCAGCTCCGGTTCGTTGAACAATAGGCGTATAGGAATACTGCGCAGCTTGTCTTCCTTACTCTGGCGCAGTTCGTCGTTGAGTGGATGTAGCAGCCAGCCATCCCTGTTTTGTACCTGGGATGTGATGGTGAACTGATCATCTTTCTCCGGCAGGCGTTTACCGTTTCTTTCAACGACTTTGCCGATGGAGATGCGTCCGAGCACGGGCGGAGTCAGTGCTAAGCCTTTCAACATGATGGTTCTCCTGGAAATGAAAAAAGACCAGTCACGCAGCGCGAACTGCATGGACTGGCCAAGGGGAGGGAAGAGTGAAAGAGGTGGAAATCAGCCGACCAGGAAACGCCTTGCACCGGGTTTCAGCAGCGGGTACTTGGCCTGCAGGTAGGGCTTGTTCTGGAGCAGTTGAGCGACATCGAGACCGATGCTGTCCTTGGCCTTGCGCCAGGAGACGTAGCCGCTGGAGAACTCCGCCCGACTGGCATCGCCCATGGCCTGCTGCAGCATTTGCTTGAGCTCAGCCTCGCGCTTTTCCTTGTCGGCAATCGACTGGCGTACGGCCTTGAGCTCTAAGTAGGCCGCAGCTAATCCTGCATGGCCGCTGAAGTCGACGGTCTGACCGTTGTCCTCCGGGTACAAGCAGCGCAAAGCCGCCTCGGCCGATGCACTACCGTCGGCTGGCGGCGGGGTATCGGTTTCCACGTAGTTCCAAAACTTACGCTCCAGTTCGATCAGGCGGGCGATCATCTGCTCATCTCGCTCGATGCGATGGATCTCCAGGTGCTGACCGCCGAGTAGCACCGCTACATCTGCCGCCTGCTTGCCGGTGACTGCGAGTTGGTGCATCACTTGCAGTTCTACATACTCGGGTACACCTTCCTTCCAGAGGCGTGCCCCGTTTATGCCGGCGGTCTTGCATTCGAGGATCTGCACGTCGTCCGCGGCGATCACCTCACGGTCAATGTTGGCTAGCATCCAGGACATATCCGGATTCGGATGCTGCAGTACGGCGTTGATCCGTCGCACCTTGTTCTTAGTACGCTTGCTGTAGTGCCAGGCCACGATTGGCTCCAGCACGTTGCCCCAGTACATCGGACTTTCTTCATCATGTGGGTCGGCTTTTGGCAGTGTGGTGTCTCGATCGGTTTTCTCCAGCCACAGCTCCAATTGCGATTTGTAGGGATTTAGACCCACCGCAGCGCCGGCATCCGAGCTGCCGATGCCTTGCTTGCGCACCGCCAGCCAATCTTCACGAGGCAGTTCCTTCGTGCTGATCAGGCGCAGCGCTGGACGAGCCTTGCTAGTGCTGCGCAACGGAGTAGCGTTCATAGCGTTCACCTTGCAGAAATAGAAACGCCCGATCAGCCTCGTTGCTGATCGGGCGTTTTGGGGGGAGGAAGTAACCGGTTAGGCGACAAGCTGCAGGGCGGTGTCCAGAGCACGTTGCTTGATCTGCGCCCCTTGGCCGAACCAGGCCGAGTCCATGCGGTACTCGTTGCTACGGGCGCGACGTTCATGGTCGACGTACTCGGTTACGGCGTTGAGCAGGCCCCAGGCGGTACCGCGAGCCGAGTCCAGCTGGCTGCCGCGACCACGGCCTTCATACAGTTCTTGCACCTTGCGCAGGGCGCGTTCGTTGGGTAGTTGCTCCGGTAGTTGATTGCTCGGATTTACCTCACACAATACTGACATGAAATATCCAAGAGCCTCATGCCACTGAACCTTGCGTTCAGCGAGATGGCGCATGCGATACATGAACTCGTCCCAACCGGAGACGGCTATGCCGAGTTGCTTCTTCACTGCCTTCGGATCGAAGCGGGTATTGTGCGGCACCTTGATTGCACGAGATGAGCCGTCCAGGGCTATCGTCAGGGTGTTGTTGCATACCACACGCACGGTGGTGGGTGTTGCCGTGGTGGCCAGGGTGCCGTCGCAGGATGTGGCCAACAGCAGGTAGCCGTTGACCTGATCGTTTCCTTTCAGGGCAGTGCCTTGTCCGGTGCGCGCCAGTGCCCAAAACTTGCGCCCGCCTTTGAGTACCCCCGCAGTCTCCAGCTCGTAACCGGAGACCTCGGTGAGGTCACGATAAAACTCCAACACTTCCCGAGGCTGCACGGTGTGGTAGCGCCGGGAAACCACTGACAGCGGTGCTTTGGTGTCCGAACGGTAGAGCACCTTTTGCTCGGGGAAGGAGTGGATGCTTCCGAGATGGCCGACAGTATCGGCTTTGAAGTGAACGGGGCTTTCTTGGATCTGCCAGTCCATTCCGGCCTCGCGTTGCCAGATTTCGATGGGTTGTTTCTGCGTGAGCTGATTGCCTAGGCCATGCCACGGGGCAGAGCAAGCGTAGGCCATTGTTTCGACGAGATGAGCCATGGTTGCGATTCCTTTAGGTGCACACCGGCATATAGCGCCACGCAGAGCGCAGCACTGTCCGGACGTAATGAATAGAAGGAAAGTTGACTTGGTTAGGTCGGCAGGTTGAAGCGATGACCGCAGAGCCGGCAGAGGTTGTGGGCCAGGACGTAGCGATCGAGCGACTCACCCAACTGGGCGCCGAGAGCACAGCCACCGACACCGCCGGCCAGCCCACCGAGGATGGCACCCGATACCGAACCGAGTGTGATACCGACAGGGCCGGCGATAGCGCCAATAAGCGCGCCCGCTTGGCCTCCAGCCAAAGCAGTACTGACGCCGCGCGCGGCACCACCCAACGTGCCGATGGCCGCGCCGACTTTCATGGCGTGATGGAATGAAGCGACTTTAGGGGAGTTACAACGAGGACACTGCAACGACATGGGATGAACCTTCCTGATAGTGGTGTCATTGCTGTTATGTAGAGTTGAGATTTTGTTGAATCGAATTAGTACGCCTATGGGCACGTGATTTGGTCGCTAGGGCAGCGAACACACTCATCCACTTCTATTGGACCGAATTATGATGAGTTTTGTCTGCTAAACGAGGCGACACACATTGTCGTACCTGTGCCCCAAGCTGGCGCCATTCGACAGTTTAGGACACCGCTATGCCAATCTTCCCGCGTCCGTTCACCTTTGTGTGCGCTCACTGTTCTTGGAAAGAAACAGTTCTACCTCACAACGATTTGGCATCGCTCGGCCAAGCAGCGTTCATAATTTGTCCTGAGTGTCATACCCCTTCGCTGGAGGGGCGAGAAGCCACTCGTCATGAAATCCTCAGAACCCGCTTGGAGCAATTTCTTAGCCTCAACGATTGACTCTTCAAAGTCGCGACACACCTTGTCGCTCTACCCTGGAAAATGACCAAAAAGACCTAGGAGATTACGATTATGAAAAATCTGTTTGCCGTCATCGGTTTTTGTGTGGTGCTGAAGAAAGGCTATGAACTGTATTGCGAGTACAGCGAACTGAAGCGCGACAAGGAAGGGCGCCAGTCTTCTCCCGCCTGAACCTCAAGTTCCGCGCGCCGTTGTCGAAAGACTAAAGTCTCATGTTGAATACAATAGATGGCAAAACGCCATTTTAGTCAGTAGCATCGATGCCAAATTGGCGTCAGCCTGCTGGCTATCAGTCGAATTGCAAACAAGGTAGTCACCATGTCTCAAGCGAAGGATACGCTGCTCCGGCTATTCGCATTATTGCGCCTGATTCCCACCGAGCCGCAGCGTATTGCAACCCCGACCCTGCTCGAAAAGCTTCGCGATAGAGGTTTTTCCGTGACACTGCGCTCGGTTCAGCGTGATTTGAACCGGTTATCGATACCTTTTTCGTTGCAATGCGACGAGCGCGTGATCCCGTTTCGTTGGAGCTTCACGCGGGATGCGCCGCTCAGATTGGAGGATATGGATGCCTCCACCGCACTGGCCTTGTATCTGTCGGAGAGCCATTTAAACACCCTGCTGCCCCAGACCGTATTAGACCAACTCGGTCCACAGTTTCGCCGGGCGCGCAATTTCCTTGGCGATCTAGGCCAAAACGGATTGGCCGATTGGGCGCGACGGGTTCGTGCGATTCCTAATGGGAAAACCTTGCTGCCCGCTGCGATCGATCCCCAAGTCTGGGGGCTGGTGTCTGCCGTTTTGCTGGAGCGCAGGCAATTGCAAGTGACCTATCAGAGCCGGAGCAAGGGCGAACTCAAACAGTTTCGCCTACACCCGGCGGGTCTGGTATCGCGGCATGCCATCAGCTACTTGCTGGCCTCGGTGGATGGCTATGGTGATTTGCGCCAGTTTGCCCTGCACCGTATTCAGCACGTTCAAGTACTTGATGAGCCGTCCGTGCTGCACGCCACCTTTGATGTGGACGATTACATCGCGAGCGGAATATTCAGCCATCGCCAAACCAATATTCAGGTAGAGCTGATCGCGGATGTTCATCCGCAGATTGCCGTCCTGCTCGGCGAGACCCCGCTGAGTCACGAGCAGACCTTGAGCGATATTCCCGCGCATACCTGGAAGCGTCTGCGCGCCCAAGTGCCGCTGGATCGTGAAACGCTGTGGTGGATCTTCGGCCTGAACGACAACATCCGCGTGCATGGGCCGCAGGTCTGGGTCGATGAGATCAGCACCAGATTGAACAGTATGCAAAACCTCTATGCGTCAACTGACTACGCGACATGAACTGTCGCACTGCCGTGCAAGACTGCGGCTGATCAACCTCCAATGGATTAACACGTGTTTGGTGCCCAAGGCACCCGGCAATAGGGACAGAAGCTGATGACGGGCTCCACCGCTACGCCTGCAAAACCTCGAAAGGCCAGGAGGGCGGAACCTTCTGTTACCACCACGTTTGATGTGTTGGTGTTGGCCACAATGAGCGCAGGCAAAACGTCGTTCATCAACGCGCTGATTGGCCAGGAACTGCTGTATACCGCCAATGAAGCCACCACTGCCTGCGTGACCCGTGTCGAGCATCGCCAGGGCGCCCGTCGATTCAATGGCGCCTGTTATTGCTACAACGACACCGAGTTGGCCTCCCTGCATTCCCCGTCGGTAGCCTTGCTAAAGGACTGGAACGCCAATGCCGAGGTCAAGCGCATCAGCTTGGCTGGAACCTTCAAAGTGCAGCCGCGCCCAGCGCCCGGGCTGGTATTTCACGACACGCCAGGGCCTAACAACAGCCAGGATGAAAACCACGCCAGACTGATGCTGGAGGCTATCCGCACGGTGTCGTTCAATGCGCTTTGCTATGTGCTCAACGCCAGCCAACTGGGGACTTGTGACGACCGGTTGCTGCTCGAACAGCTGCGCGAAGAACTCGCCGCCAAGCCTGCCCAGCCGATTTATTTCATCCTCAACAAAGTGGATTTGCTCGATCCCGAGAAGGGCGAAAGCATTCAAGGCTATGTGCACAACGCCCAGCGCTATTTGCGCGATATCGGTTTTGAGCAGCCGATCATCATTCCGACAATGGCCAGTGCCGCGCTGTACGCGCGCAAGGCCCTGAGTGCCGAAACACTGACGCGCGCGCAACGCTCCAAATTGCGTCAGGTACTCGATGACCTGGAAGTGAACAAGCGCGATTTGCTCAATGCCACCATCGTGCCAGAAGTGGTTAAGCGCCGAGTCTTCACATCACTCAACAACCTGGAACGCAGACAGCGAACCAAGGCACTCGATACCCGTGCCTACGATAAAAACCAGTTGCAACAGTTGGTCACAATCAGTGGGCTCAAAACCGTTGAAGCCCTTATCCATCATCAACGCCGATTAGATGAGCAACCATGAATACTATTGAAATCATCCATAACCCATTCATCGTCGAGACTCAGTTCCTGATCAGTGGCCAACCGCCGGCCGAAGGCTGCAAGCTGTCGAGCTATAAAGAATCGCGGCTGCAAGTGTGGATCGAGAAGCTGTTTGATGAGTTGAGTCAGTTGTTCAATGGTGACAATAACTTTGATGTCACTTTCAGAGGGGTCGAGTCGGACTACCTTGACGTGGTTGAGGCGGCGAAAGTCGCGACGGGCAAGGGCATGCAGGTCACTCTGCAGTTTATCGAGGCTGACCCGGCGGAGGAGCGCCTGACCCGCATTCGTGAGTTGATGGAAGAGGCCAAGCTTCATCCTGAATTTGAGCATTTCATTCGTGACAATGCTGATGTCAGCCAATCCTTTGAAGACGCATTCAACAAGGATTTCGACGTGTATGTGGTGGCGACCATGTCCTCGGGCAAGTCGACACTGATCAACGCCATGCTTGGCCAGGACCTTCTGCCTGCCGCCAACGAAGCCACTACCGCGACCATTGCCCGGATCACCGACAACGCATCGATGGGCCAGCGCTTCGCCGCCCAACGCGTAACCAACGATCACCGTATTGCGGAAAACAGCGATGACGTGAGCCTGGAAGTGCTGCAGGCATGGAACAGTCTGCCGGACACGATGCGCATCGATATCGAGGGCAAAATTCACGCGATTCAAGACCGTGACAGCGTACGCTTGGTATTGACCGACACACCTGGGCCGAACAACAGCCAGGACGAAAGACACCAGCTCAAAACCATGAGCTTCATTCAGGACTCCCAGCGCAACCCGCTGATTCTGTATGTGCTCAATGCCAGCCAGTTGGGAACCAACGACGACAAAAACCTTTTGGGTCTGGTCGCTGAAACCATGCGCAAGGGCGGTAAGCAGAGCAAGGATCGGTTCATTTTTGTCATCAACAAGATGGATGTGTTCGACCCGGAGAAAGGCGAGGACCTGCCTTCGGTACTGGCCCGCGTCAAAAACTATCTGGTTGAAAACGGGATTTTCAATCCGCTGATCTACCCGGTGTCGGCCAACCTGACGCGGCTGCTGCGCAAGCCCCAGCACTTGCACTCACGCAAGGAACGCGGCGAGTTGAACTCCATGATGGACATGTTCGGTGAAGAGCCGAGCATGAACTTGCTGCAATACATGCCGATCACCGAGCGGGTCAAACGTAGCTTGCAAGAGAAGAAACTCCCCGAGATCGTGCTGAGTAGTGGCTTGCCGGCGGTCGAAGCGATGATTGACGAGTACATCGACAAGTACAACTTCCCGCATCGGGTCAAGCGCGCCTATGACGCGATGACCAAAGCCATTGCTGTCGGTCTCAACGAAACGCAACTGATCGAGCAACTGGATCAGGACGAGAAGATGCTGGCGC
Organism: Pseudomonas fluorescens; assembly: GCF_001902145.1. Taxonomy (GTDB): domain Bacteria; phylum Pseudomonadota; class Gammaproteobacteria; order Pseudomonadales; family Pseudomonadaceae; genus Aquipseudomonas; species Aquipseudomonas fluorescens_BV. Next base: position 91,833 of record NZ_MRST01000022.1, on the reverse strand, counting down.
ATATCAATGAAGAGATCCAGGCGCTGGAGTATCGGCAGGAGAAAGGGTTCGATACGCAGGCTTACAAGGACAAGATAAAGCGTGAAGGTAAGGTGGTGCCGCGGGTGACTGAGGATGAGCTTGCGAGCTTGGAAAAATCTACGGTCAAGTATCTCAGGTCGGTCAGTGAGCGTTTTAACGGAGAGGTCGAGCCGCGTATCGCTGAAATCCGGGTCAAGGAAGTTGAAGAGGAACTCCAGTTCCAGTACCGAAAGCTCATCAATGCTTATGAAGCGGTGTTCATCACTAGTCAGCGAGTCATTAGTGAAGACCTTCAATCTGAATATCAGCGCTACATCGTGGCTCTGTTCAACGACTGCCAACATTTGAAGTTGCCTATCCTGGACAGCCTCCAAAAAGCTACGGCTGATATTTCCTTCAATCTTACTATCAAGAGTGATGAGGTGCAGACCAAGCGAGTCGTGATTGACCGTTACGAAGTCAGTGACAGCACTTGGTACAACCCCTTCTCGTGGGGGGCCACTCGCACAGTTTACAAATATGGCGAAGAAAAAACCGTCGATCTTAGAGCGCTTTGGAGCGACCGCAGCACGCGTGTTGACGATGAGTTTGGTCGATTGATCGTGGCTGCTCGTACCGAAATCGACAAAGGCAAGACCGTCCTGATTGATCAGTTCGTGGCGTTTATGGGGCGCGAATTCGACACCAAGTTCAATGAGTTGATTGACTCGCTCAAAGACAAGATGACGGACCGCGACCTGCGTCAACGAGCTCTTGAAGAGGCCCGTGAGTTGCAAGCGTGGATCAATCAATTCAAAGAAAAACTCGACGAAACCCTCGCCGTTTGACTTCGGAGTTTCTATGACGACTGACGCCATAATGATTGAAAAAGCTCGTAAGCAGTTTCTGACGGCGCTCGATGACACACAGTGCGACACCGATGTGTTGCAGAAGATAATGGACGCCGTGCAACAGACCCCAGGGGTGATGGAGGCTCATAAGGTCGATGCTGTCACTCGCGCCATTGATGTGGACCCTGTGAGTTGGAACCCGGAATATTTCAGTCGGCAAAAGGTTTTCGCTGCCCGCAACTTTTCCAAGGAGCGGCTGGAGCATCTGATACAGGTCCGCGACGTGTTTCGTCAACGAAACGAAAAGGGATTTACACCAACTGTTGCCGCTTCACATGTGAGAAAAGATCCGATGAGCAGTGCGTCCTCCGATTACCAACCTTCCAGCAACCTCAAGAAGTTTGTCGAAGAAGGTGACTTGTTGACGACCCGCACAGCACTGCGCCTGGAGCTCAACGACCGTCGTCTGGATGGCGCCGAATTGCGCGCTGCGCTGGGGTGGATCAAAGATAGTGTTTCCGGGATATTCGAGGTTTTTTCAGAAGGGGCATTTGCGCGTGAGCTTGTGGCAGATCAGAACAAATGGACCGAAGATTATTACGATCTACAGGTCACTTACCTGAAAACCAACTTCTCGGAAAAGCGCTTTTTGCACCTGATCGACGTTCGCGAGCTTTTGCGCAGCAGCGCTGTTGAGGGCTTTGCTTCGACCAAGACAAAAGCCTCCACCGCGCATTCAGCCTCCCCTGTAGCGCAAGCATCAAGCACCCACTCCCGCCAGCCCATTTGCGATGGTGCATCAGAGCGCAATCCAGCCTTCAAGGCCGCACTGCTGATCGGCGGCGCCATTGCGGCCGTGGTGGTGTTCCTTATTGCACTGGTACGGTGACCTGATGACCTCTCCAATACTGACCCGCACTGCCGTGCAGGATATCCGTGAAAACGCCGGTCTGACCCTTGAAGCTGGGCGTGCGCTGATCAATCGCAGCTACCTGTCGGAGCTGGAGCAGTATCCGGTCCATGCCTTTGCCGAGAAGGGGCTGCGGTTCAATGCTGCCAGTGACGTGCGGATTTTTCGCATTGAGCGCATCGTCCAGGACAACAAACAATCGGTACTCGAGAGCACCACGGCCGCTTACACCGCATTGGGTGCTGCGGGTTACTCGGTTTTCCTGATATTGCGCTCCAACGGTATCGAAACCGACCTTTACATCGGCACCCGGGGTGAGCCCGGTAAAACCCTCGGGCACAGTTCTGGCGAGCTGCTGCGGGAGACCTTCAAGGGGCACTTTTCGGGCAGTTCATTAGTGCCGCTGCCGCAACAGCATGCCGATGCCTTGCTGGGTGCTTTGCAGGCCGAAAAGGCCAACCCTTCGGCAAGTATCACGGCGGTCACGGGTGTGCCTGCGTTGTCGACGGAGAACCGCGAACACTTCATGCAAGGGCTCGAGCGCTTTATCGATGCGGCTGAGCGCCGGGTGTACCACGCGATCATTCTTGCCGAGCCGGTTTCGTCGCAGAACCTTGACTTGATCCGCGCCGGATACGAGCAGGTCGCCACGCAACTTTCGCCATTGCTCAAACAGCAATTGTCGTTCGGCGAACAAGACAGCGATTCCGTGGGGCTGAGCATCAGCCAGGGCTTGAGTGACTCCCTTGGACACAGCCTTGGGCTGACCGAAACCAAGGGTACGTCGACGACGCTGGGCACATCGACCACCGACACAACCGGTACCAGCGAGTCGTTCAGTGCACAGACCCTGACCTCCAAAACGGTCGCTATCGGTGCCAATGTGCTGGGTATGGTGGGTGGTGCGACATTGGGGCCATTCGGCGCGATGCTCGGTAGCCAGATCGGCTCGGCCGCTGCTGCGCTGCTCAACGAACAACGCACCACCGGTACCAGCCAGTCGACGTCCACCGGCCGCAATGAAAGCCACGGCACGTCCTTCAGTGAGGCCGCGTCGAAAACCACCTCGACCACACACACCACCAGCACCACCGACACTCATTCGTTGAACAAAACCCTGGGCTCTAATCGGCAGATTTCGATTGAGACCGTGGACAAGACCATCGAGCAGTTGCTCAGCAAAATCGATCACCACCTCGAGCGTATCGACGAAGCCAAGACATACGGTGGCTGGAACTCGGCGGCGTATTTCATCGGTGACAGCACTGCGTCGTCCGAATCGTTGGCGAGTATCTTTCTTGGGCTGGTACGCGGCAGCAAGTCCAGCCATGAAGACTTCGCCCTGACCACCTGGAAATCTGCCAACAAGTCCGCTGTGCTGGACTGGCTCAGCGCGTTCAGCCATCCGCAATTGAAGCCGGGGTTTTCGAAAAAGATCCCGATCAGTTACCTCACGCCCGCCACGCTGGTGTCTGGTAAGGAGATGGCGATCCAATTGAGCCTGCCCCGACGCTCCACCTCCACGGTGGCCGTGCTGGAAACCCAGGCGTTCGGCCGCAAGGTGCAGCGCCTGGATGGTCACAGCAGTGAGCCAGGCAAGGGCAAGACACTGACTTTGGGCAACATCCGCCACTTATGGGAAAACCTGCCGCAAAAGATCGAGTTGAGCCTCGATCAATTGGCCAGCCATGTGTTTGTCAGTGGTTCGACCGGTGCCGGTAAAAGCAACACGCTGTATGAAATGCTCAGCCAAATCAGCGCCGCCGGCGTGCCATTCCTGGTGATTGAGCCGGCCAAGGGCGAGTACAAACACGTCTTCGGTCATCGCGATGACGTCAATGTATTCGGCACGCATCCGGCCCACTGTGAATTGTTGCGCATCAACCCGTTCCGCTTCCCGTTGGCCATTCATGTGCTGGAGCACGTTGATCGGCTCGTGGAAATCTTCAACGTCTGCTGGCCGATGTATGCCGCAATGCCTGCCGTACTCAAAGAGGCAATCCTGCAGGCGTATCAGCAATGTGGTTGGGACTTGGACGCGTCGACCAACCGTTACAGCGATGCATTGTTTCCGACGTTCAGTGACCTGCTCAGTACCCTGCAAAGCGTGATCGAGGCCTCCGCGTACTCCCAGGAGCTCAAAGGTAACTACATCGGTTCGCTGTCCACGCGGATCAAATCCCTGACCAATGGCTTGAATGGGCAGATTTTTACCGCTAACGAAATCGACAGCGCAGAGCTGTTTGATCAGAGCGCAATCGTGGACCTGAGCCGCGTCGGCTCGTCTGAGACCAAGGCCCTGATCATGGGGATCCTGGTGATGCGCCTGAGTGAGCACCGAATGGCCTGTGGTGGCATGAACCAGCCGCTGCGCCACGTCACAGTCCTTGAGGAAGCGCACAACATCCTCAAGCGCAGCCCGTCCGAAGGCGGTGCTGAAGGGGCAAATGTGGTCGGCAAGTCAGTGGAGATGCTGACCAATGCCATCGCCGAAATGCGCACCTATGGTGAAGGTTTCATCATTGCCGACCAGTCGCCCCATGCGGTGGATATCGCCGCGATTCGCAGCACCAACACCAAAATAATCATGCGCCTGCCGGATGAAATGGACCGTCGTTTAATCGGCAAGTCGGTGGCGTTGCGTGATGACCAGCTTGAAGAAATCGCCAAGTTACCCAAAGGTGTTGCCATCGTTTATCAAAATGACTGGCTGGAGCCGGTGCTGTGTCAGGTGAAGAAATTCGCTGGGCATGAAACCCCTTATGTGTATACCGCCAATGACAAGCGCGCCGTGCGTAGCCAGGATTTCAACCTGCAGGTACTCAACCTGCTGCTGAGCAACCGTATCCGCAGGCCAGTCGCCTTGGATTTAGCGTTGCTGGAAAATGGCTTGTGTGAATTGCCGTTGCTGGCTCGCAGCAAAATTGCGCTGTTCGAGGCGCTCAATGCCCACAAAGAAGAGAAGCCGTCGGCGCTGTGCAAGCCCGAGGCATTTACCTACGCCGCACAATTGGTGGTCGATGTGCTCGGTTGCCGGCAGCAGGTTCAGCAGATCATTCAAACGGCGACCGATTACGGGCAACTCAGCAATCAACTGGACCAGCTACTCCACGAGCGAGCGACAGCCTTGAGCACTGAGCTGGCCCTGGCGACCCAGCAATGCTTGATGAAGGATTACAGCCTCCAGCACGAGAGCCATATCGATATTTATTCTGCATGGCGTGCGCACCTCGAAACAGGGAGCGTTCTGTGAACTTTGAAAATTTCTTTGCTGGAAAAACCGAGGTTCCGTCCAACCTGGCGTTACTGGCGCGTGAAATGCCGGACCGCTGCCTGATCGTTGTCGAGCTTGATCGACCTATCGTGCTCACCCAGGAAACCCGCCTGGAGCTACCGCAAATGTCGCCGGAAACCCGTGAGCGGCTTGAACTGCTGGGCGTTCCAAAAGAGGTTCTGGATGCTATCGGTAGTGAAGCCGAAGCGAAAATCTATGAAGGCGCGAATCTTGAACCGGCCGAGGTCAATGGCAAGGATGCACTGATTCGTACCGACATCGATTACGATCAAAAAGATTATATGGGTACCACCAACCTGGACCGGATGAAGTCGGGAAGGGCTCCGCTGGATGCCAACGGAAAGCCGATCGAGTTACATCACATCGGCCAGAAACAGGACTCGCCATTGGCAGAATTGACCAGCGCTGAGCACCGTGGCAACGGAAACGATAACGTGCTGCACAACAAACAGAAGGAGTCCGAGATCAATCGCGAGGACTTCGATAAAGAGCGAAAAGACTACTGGAAGGCGCGAGCCGAACAGATTGAGAATCAGCGCTGAGGGCGAATCTTATGAAAAAACTTGAACAACTCGTTGATCTCCATCAGGCCAACACCCGGCCAGTAGATACCGCCAGCATCCAGAATCTTGAGCAGAAACTGGGATTCGCACTGTCTGACGAATACAAGCGCTACCTGTCGGCTTTTGGAGTCATTGTCTTTGACGCCTACGAAACGTATGGCCTAGGCGTGCCTGACGACTATTACCTGAATGTCTTTGCCGCATTCTCGGACCTGGGCCGTGACCCGACCTACCCGAAAAATACTGTGCCACTGCTGGAGATTGGTGATGGTCAATACTATCTGTACGACAACCACGCACGGAAAGTTCTGATTTGGGCTACACCGAATGGCGGCATTGTTCGTGTATTGGAAGACGGCCTGGAGACCTTTTTAATCAAGCAGGTTTTCGTCGGCTAGCTGAAGGTAGTTTGAACAAATAGGACTCTGTCTCATTCATCCTATTAGGTCGCGTAGTTGTGTGGGGCGAGTGTCAGACTCCCCCCAACTTGGTCCTAAAACGAATAGTCGAGGCAGAATAATCGCAAAATTTTGCAATGTGAACTATTGAGTAGTGCGCTTTCCCTCCAAGTCACTTTCGACGATGTTTACGATGCAAACCAAGGGAGATACCAGCTTGAACCAGCCTACGCCCGCAACGAGAAGCTTTGATGTGCTTATTCATCTGGATCAAGGAGACAGCGCAAAGGCGCTCTCGGCCAACGAGCTTGTCCAGCGCCGGCACTACGAACTTCTCCGGGATCAAGTGAATGAACACCTCGCCACCTTGAGGCCTGCAGAGTCACTCAAGCAGGACTACCCATACGGCAGTGGTTGGACGCAGTTCCTTGATGGTTCCCGAGGCGCAGGCAAGTCAACTTTCTTGAGTTCAGTAAAGGCTGCCATGAAGGCGGATGTTGACCTGAAAAGTCAGATGGCATTCATCGCTCTGATAGATCCAAGTCGCATCGAGCATAGCGAGATCATCCTGCTCGTCATCCTGCAGCACCTCAACAAGCGGGTCGAGGAGGCCCTCAAGGAACTGCGACAAATGCATAATGAACAGCTTCGGGACGAATGGCGCCGAGCGTTCAAGGGAGTCGCCGGCGGCCTCAGCTTATTCGCAAAGGAATACCACCCGCTCAACGATCTGGATCCGGAGCTTTTCCTCGACTGGGGCCTGGAGCGCACAAGCGACAGCACTAGCTTGAGAACAAAGTTGCACCATCTATTCGAGACTGCGTGTCGCATTCTCGGTGTGCAAGGGCTGATGCTTGGGTTCGACGATGCTGACACAGACTCCACGCATGCAATTAACCTGCTGGAGTGCATCCGAAAATACTTAGATACCCCCCGTTTAATGGTGCTGGTGACGGGGGACATGGAGCTCTATTCGCTCCTCGTGCGTCAACACTTCGCAACAACGGTCGCAGGCAGACCCGAGGCAGCTCTAGACCTTCAGCGCAGTTCAAAGCAAGGAGACCGCTCGGGCCAATATCTACGCATGATTGATCATATGGAAGAGCAGTACTTGCTCAAACTCTTCCCGATACGGCGGCGCATGCAGTTGAAACCATTGTGGAATATCAAGCTTCTTGATAATTGCCACGCTACCTATCCTGCTTGGGGCCAGAACGAGATATCGGTAGAGGATGTAGTCCAAGCAATAGTGCAGCGTGGTCTGCGTGTTAAAGCCAGCTCTGACGTGTCCACATATACCGAATTTCTGCTCAAGCAACCTCTGCGATCAGTTTTACAGGTGCTATCCAGTTGCGCACCGCATCTGGAGATATCGTCTTCTGCCGACTTGAAGTCAGGGGTTTGGTCATTTGATTTGACCAGTGAACTCAGCCGCTCCTTACAGGCCCTAGCGCTGACAAGCCTCTATAAGTTCTCCGTCGATACCGACGCGATTGCCGCAAAAGAGTTGCCAGCTTTAACGCTGGCCGTTTTCGACCTCTCACTGGAGGACGGAGACATTGATACTGCTCCATATCTCCGGCCAATGTCGGCGGAACAGGACATCAAGGCTTGTTTTGCTGCACTGGCAGCGGAGGTACCAAATTTCTGCGCCGGCAAGCCGGGAACGGCTCTTCGGTATCTTTTGCGTGGGCCCGGCAGTGTGTCGCTCTACAACCTTGCCAACTCTCATCTCAGCGATAAGGACTCAACGTCTTCATTGGGTCGCGTGCACCAATTCAAGTCTTACATGGGTATCGGCCGCAGAGAAGACAGCCTAGACTGGGCTCGACGCGCGACAGCAGTCATCGCAATGCCCTACAGCGTGAACTACAAGCCCCGTGTCGTTTTGCCCGGTATTGTGGGGCTGCGTCGAGGTACGAGAGGGAGAAAGGGCGAGCTAATCGCTCGGGCCGTGATCCAACGTGCTGTTGATAATACAGCGATTCCGCATCTGCCCGTGTTTGCGCTAAGCATGGTCAACGTAGTGAGCGCTACTAATCCGCGTACCTATGGGTCCATCTTTACGCTAATCGGCCTCATCGAGAAATTGCTTTCCGCAGATAACCAGGGTGATCTGGAAGCCCGGACGGTCTATGAGCGGGCTTATCCGTCTCTAACCGTTTCTGGTCCCAGTTGGTCGCGCCAAGGCGACGCTACACCGGAAGATGAGGACGACGAAGATAAGCAACGCGCACTGGCTGAGTCTAATGAGTGGGCTAAACAAGAAGCCCTGTGGATGAGCATTAATACTTGGCTCGAAAGCGTGCGCGATTTGTTTAAGAAGACCATGCCTTCAGGCATTTTTCTAGGCAAGGTCTGGACACGACTCTTCTTCAGTCTGCAGAACGCGGCCGAGGATCTGAAACCCAGCGCTAAATTCGACACGGTGATGGAGATTTTTTCACTCTGCGTTATTAACGCATTCTTGGTCGAGGAGGCTGAACACCACCTGCTTGACACGTCAGATGCGTCGAAGACTATTTCGAGGATCGACAGGAACAACCCTCGAACCTCGGCTAGCTGGTTTGTCGACAAGCTCAACTCAGCGAAACCTCAAAGAGATGATTTCCCATTTACGGCAATCATGGCGACATGCCCCTTGCTTCTGGGACTTCTGGACACTGAACTGGATTATGCCCAAGCGTTGAAACCGTTGTTTCCTGATGACATGAATGAAGCGGCGATCAAGGGTTTGTTGTGCCCGAAAGAGCTTAAGGAGCTCATGCAGAAAGTTTCCGTAACGGGCGAGTCACGGTCCCGACAAACTGCATCTCGTGGTGCTGGTGAGGCCACCCACGAATGAGTGCCCAAGCCGCCTCCATCGGCTCACTCCTCTCGACGCTACTGCTGTCGGACTACCGGGTCCTGCGTCTCTCTTGGGAGACGCCCTTCACCCAGCAGTTGGAATGGTCTAAGTTACGGGAGCCCGCCTATCTCGCGTACCAGCCTTGGGCTGCACGCTTTCCGGATCATGTGTTCGATTCGGCATGGCGCTTCCTGGCAGGGCGGCAGCCTGAAAATGGCGTCCTAATCAATGCGCTCCAGGCCCTGGTCGATGAGTTCCTGAGCCTGCGGCATGGCGAGTTGCGTGTCCATCGCGATCTATTCGGCTCCTGGCAGCAAGGCGTTGCCAGCAGGCTTTCTTCGCTCCCAATCCAAGCTGCAGCTGACGTAATTCTCCGCGCGGGGGAGTGCAACCCAGACCGTTCGTTTCGTTTGCGGCTCGACTCATTCAATCGAGAGATAGCCCCGTGGAGACGCCAAGTTGTGCCCTTGCTTCGACCAGAGGAGGCTCCGGTCGCCGACTATGTTGAGCGGGAAGGTTTGCACGAATCACACCTACATCTGAATGGCAGTACGCATGCCGAGATCTGCTGGCTGCGTGCGATCCGCGACTCACGCGCGGAAACTCGGGATTTCGTGAACGCCTGGACCCGCGAGAAGAGCGGAGGCCGTATTCGCGAGCTAGTTGGACAGACGAATCCAGAACTGACTCCGCAGGTCTTTCACCAGCACCTGCAGACTGCAGGCCGGCTTCGTTCTTGGCTCATCGGCTCTACAAATGGCCAGCTCGCGCCGAACGCACTACTGCCATCGTCGTGTCAAAGTTTGTATAGCGCTGGGAACGACGAGTGGTCTGAAGGGTTAAGCGTGCCTACTCCGTCGTGGCGTGACGAACCCGATGTTGAAGAAGAGTTCACGTGGATGGCAGCTCTCGTTGCCAGACTTCGGCAACACCCGAGCGTCCAACTTTCTCGGATGTTTCATACATACTTGCTGCTGCTGAATCAATACTATCGATTGCTCGTTCAGAGTGAAGCGCAGTATGGGTTCGACCAGTTTCAGAAGTTCACTCTGACGGGGCTTCGTGAGCCGTCGGAACGGGAGTTTCGAGCGCGCTTTCACGCCATGCACGGACCTCGATTAGCACGTAGCACTGTCGGATATCTGGAGGGACGCTTCGCCCCCAAAGTCGACCCGCTAAAAGCTTGCCGATTGTTCCAGGCAATCCTGGGCGGCTACCTCAATTATCTAAACGATGCTGCTGCTGGCAGATTGTCCATCAAACCACCCCGTTCTCTCTCTGCCTTGTTGAGCGAGCTAGACCGCTATTTTGAGCGACCGACTTTCCCTCATCGAAGCGTTCATCGGCTGGCACTGGTCGCACATTTTATCAAGCTAGACTGGTCGCCTAATGAAAAGGGCAAGGCAGGCCCATATAGGCACTACCCACTCGACATGCAGCTACGTCGAACTACTAATGTGTTGCTCTCAGTTCTCGCCCGCTGGCCTCGACTAAGGACGTGGGTACGGGGCATCGATGCCGCCGCAAATGAGCTACACGCGCCCCCGGACGTTTTCGCCCCTGCCTTCCGTGTCTGCCGTCGAGCCGGTTTGGATAGGCGCACCTACCACGCGGGTGAAGACTTCCGGCACCTTCTGTCGGGTATAGCCACCATGTGGGAGGCACTGGAACTACTGGATCTGCGCAACGGCGACCGTATCGGACATGGAACAGCCATGGGGATCCGCCCAAGCCTGTGGCTTGATCGTATGCCAGGCAAAATCACCCTGCCTCGAGGTGAGTGGTTGCTGAGTGTGCTTGCCGCTTGGCAGTTGCTGCGGGATGTGCCAGAGATGCAAGCCTGCGTCCACCGCCTTCATCGCGAACTGGAGTTGGTTGCTCACCAAATTTTCGGGCGTTCACTGGTAGCGTTCGACATCGAACGCGCGATGGCGCTTCGAGGTTTGAGTCGCCTTGACTTGATGCGCCAGCTAACCGGTGACGAAAACTCGCCGCACGAACCGCTGAGCGACCTCTGGCGCGAGGAAACTTTGCGGGTTAGGTCAGCGTGCCAGAATCAGCCTCAGGCAGTGGGACTGCTCTGGGAGTGGTTGAACGACGCAGGGGTTCACAAACGTGCAGGCGAACTGACCGAGAAAGAGGCTGACTTCATGGATGCCCAAGGTTACCTCCGACTGCAGCAAGCGCTAATGCAACAGATTGCCGATCGGGGAGTCCTCATTGAGACACTGCCATCTAGTAACGTCCGGATCAGTCAATACCACCATATCGGCGAGCATCACTCGCTACGCTGGATGCGGGTCCCCGGCCACGTTGAGGATGGAGATCCGGACATTAAGGTGTGCCTCGGTTCCGACGATCCAGGGATCTTCGCGAGCGATCTCGAAACCGAGTTCTATCTAATGTACGCCACACTTCGGCGAGCCGGTCTCAGCGATTCTGAGTCGTTACATCGCCTGAGCGTATTAAACGAACGTGGCAGAATTTATCGCTTCCACCATCCCTTGCTGTCGTGAGCGGGCGAATCGTCGCTTCAGACACCAATCTACCAGCGACAGATTGTGCTCTGAAGATTCATTAGTCGCTCTTGGAATCCAAGTCTCAGAAATTTCGTGATTCCAGGATGATTTCAAAATGCTATATGATCGTATTCTGGAGAGTAGATTACCAATGAGGGTTACATGAGCTATAGCGCCGAGATTAGCCGTACCAGTCCTACTGCATTCCTGTTCCTGGTTGACCAGTCCGGGTCAATGCAAGACACCATGACAAATGGGAAGTCGAAAGCTCAGTTCGTGGCGGATGTTCTAAATCGTACTTTTGCCACGTTGATTACCCGCTGCACAAAGTCCGAAGGTACTCGTGATTATTTCGAGGTTGGTGTCTTGGGCTACTCCGGTGCTATTGCTGAGAACGGCTTGTCGGGGGCGCTTTCGGGGACGGTTTTGAACCCGATTTCTCAGATTGAAGCTCATCCTTTGCGCGTTGAAGACCGGGTCAAACGGGTTGATGACGGAGCAGGCGGTTTGGTAGACCAGTCCATCAAGTTTCCGGTGTGGTTCGAGCCCAAAGCCGGAGGCGGCACCCCTATGTGCAATGCAATCACAACCGCAGCGGAGCAGTTGGTTGCATGGTGTGATGCCCATCCGGACAGCTACCCTCCAACCGTTTTGCATGTTACGGATGGTGAATCGACTGATGGGGATCCCGAGGGGCTTGCTCAGCAACTCCAACAAATCAGCACCAGCGATGGAAACGTTCTGTTGTTCAACCTGCACGTGAGTACTAGTGGGGGAGATCCGGTTAAATTTCCTTCCTCTGACGCGGGCTTGAGCGATAACTACGCAAAATTGTTGTTCCGTATGTCCAGCCCCCTGCCTATTCATCTTCATAAAGTTGCAGAAGAGAAGGGTATTAACGCAACCATGGAATCTCGGGGTTTCGTTTTTAACGGTGATATCGCCGAAATTGTCGACTTCTTCGATATCGGTACTCGGGCAGCTCAGTTGCGCTGACCATGACATTCCGAATCCTCTTTGACGGGACGGTAGCCAAGCACCTCGATGCGCCAGATGATAACGAGGACGCTTACCGTATTGCTCAGGATAGGGGGCGTGTGGTGCTATCAGATGGCGCCTCGGAGTCCTTCGATGCGAGTAGCTGGGCGAACTTGGTGGTGGATCAGTTTCTAGGCTCTGATCCGTCGGACGAACAGCTTGGTTTGTGTATTCAGGCATATGGGCTGCTTCACGATCCTCAAACTTTATCTTGGTCTAAAGCAGCTGCTTACGAGCGTGGCAGCTTCGCCACGTTGGTGATTGCACAGAATGATCATGATCGCAAAACGGTAACAGTGACGACCTTAGGCGATAGCCTTGTCGCTTGGTGCAATGAAAATGGTGAAATTGAAACCGTCCCTTACGTATGTGCTGATCAGTTCACAGAGAAGCCAACTCTCTTAGCTACTCGCAGTGCACTGAATGCAGAAGTGGCTATCGGCGACCAAGGGCCTTGGAGTCAAAGGGAGTGGAGTTACGACCAGCAGGAAGCATGTTTGCTTCTTTGCATGACCGATGCGCTGGGAGCTTGGCTACTGCATCGTCAAGAGCAGGGCTATTCGGATGCCTTTGAGCGGCTTAGTGGAATCAGGGATCAACAGGCTTTTCTTGAGCTGGTAGAGGAAGAGCGAGCCTCCGGTGCAATGCGCAGAGATGACACCACCTTGATTATCGTTACTCTCAACAGTTTGACGTAAACCATGGCATACCCAACCTTAGAACAATACAACGAGGCCTTGCAGTCCCCGCAGTTAGTACTGCAAGACGCTGAGTTGAAACATGGCCGATTGAAAACCTCCGGATTGGGTCTGCCCTTGGCTTTGTGCGGCGGATTTGCGTTGACTTATATCGTGGATTTAGCGGGCAAGAGGTTTGCACTTCGTTGTTTCCACAAGGAGTCAAGAGAGCTGGAGCAGCGCTATAAAGCGATCTCCGCGCGAATCAAGCAATTGGCCAGTCCTTATTTTTTGCCCTTCGATTTCATCCCGAATGGAATTCGCATACAAGGATCGACGTATCCCATAGTCAAGATGGCATGGGCGCAAGGGCGTACTCTGGCTGAGTTCCTAGAAGGCGAGCATCAAAACACTCAAGCACTCCAACGTTTACGACAAGCTCTCGCCAAGCTGGCTGGGTTTCTTGAGCAGAACCAGATCGCTCATGGTGACATCCAGCCCGAAAACGTCATGGTTAGCGCAGACGGCGGCACCGTGCAGCTAATTGACTACGACGGAATGTTCGTAGAAGGGTTTCAGGGGGCGGCTGCTACCGAATTGGGGCAAGTCAACTTTCAGCATCCAAAGCGAACGGCTAAAGATTTCAATCAGAAGCTCGACCGCTTCTCGTTCCTCACGTTGGATGTTGCCCTTCAGGCCCTTGCAGTTTCCCCTTCGCTGTGGGGTGTATCTCGTTCAGAACCTAGCGCTGTAGTGTTTCGGCGAAATGACTTTCTTGATCCTGGCTCTTCAATCATTTTTGGTGAGGTTCTAAAGCTTCCTAGCGTGGCAAGTCACGCTAAAAATCTCGCTAGAGTGGTCGTAGGAGAATTTCAAAACGTTCCGACGCTTGCGGATTTTCTTCAGGACAAAGGAGTCGTCGGCGGGGCGATTACATTCCAGCAAAAGGCCACTCCATCCGCGGTTGGATATCAAGGTGCTTACCTAGTCTGCGACGCAACAAAATATGTTCAGGTGCTTGCCCAGGTAGGCAGCCGCATCGAACTTATTGGACAGATTCACTCTGTTCGAACTGGGTGGGGAGCTAATAAAAAACCGTATGTTTTTGTGAACTTTTCTGACTGGCGTGGGCAAGCCGTCAAGCTAGCCATTTGGTCTGACGGGATGAAAGCAATCGGATCGAATGTACCCGATAAATCCTGGGTGGGACGCTGGCTGTCAGTAACAGGGTTGGTTGATCCTCCTTACAAAGGACAGGCCAAAGCGGTTAGTTACACGCACCTTTCACTAACGATTACAGCATCTGGTCAGATACAACAGTTGCCGGAGCAGGAAGCGCAATTCCGACTTCGTAGCTTTGGCCTTTCGCCCGTGGTCAATTCCACCCCGAGTCGAAACGCTGACGTACTTTCGAGTATGGGGAAGGGGCGGGTTGCTTCAGTTACTCCTATTCAGACCGCGCCTCCGAATGTGCCTCCCCCGAAAAGCTCGAACCAGCAGCTACTTGAAAAGATGCAAGCTCAGGCGTCTCAGGCTGCTCGTCAGACGACAAGCGCTCCTCAAGCGTCTACTCAATGGCAAAGCTCTCCTGCGCCGAGGCCAGTAAGTACTCCAAAACGATCTTCAGGAATAGATTGGGTTGGCTGGTTGTTCATTATAATTATGGGGCTTGGCTTATTACGAGCCTGCGTAAAATAGACCCAACCTTCAGCTTAACTTGGCTAGCGAATGCTTATTGCCATTTTCTGCCGACCGCTACCGGTCGAAAACGCCCCGTTACGGCTAATACTAAATATTGATTGGTTAGCGTATCGATACAACTTTCAAACCTCGGGTTGTTTGAAATGCCGAGACGGACAGGCTACCAGTGGCAGCTTGTTGAATGTGGTCGCTCCACCAGTTCATCATGGGCCGTCTGCGCTCAATGTAATCTGCTCGGTTGTAGGCGCTGCGCACTTCGTCTTTGTCGACGTGGGCAAGTGCTACTTCGATCAATTCTGGATCCCAGTCGCCATGTTCATTGAGAATGGTACTGGCCATTGAGCGCATGCCATGACTTACCAGGCGCCCTTCGAAACCCATTCGCTTCAGCGCCATGTTGGCGGTCTGGCTGTTGCAGTGGGTGCGAGGGTTCCGGTCTGCAGGAAACACATAGTCCCTGTTTCCACTGTAAGGCTTGATAGCCTCTAGCAGTGCCAGAGCCTGCTCCGTAAGCGGGATAAAGTGTGTGCGACGCTTCTTCATGCGCTCCGCTGGGATCGTCCAGATCTTCTTATCGAAGTCGATGTCTGCCCAGCGGGTGGTCGCGGCCTCTGCTGGTCGGGTCATAGTGTGGAGCTGCCATTCGATTAGGCAACGCGTTGTTCTTTTGATGCTGGCATTGGCTATTGCCACCATGAGCTCATTTAGCTCATCGGGAGGCAGTGTGGCCATATTTTTCTTTTTTGGCTTCTTAAAGACCGAGCGAATCCCGCTAAGGGGGTTGGCATGGATGAGCCCGTAATTTACCCCGTAAGTCATGATCTCGTTAAGGCGCTGGGTCAGCCTTTTAACGGTTTCCAAGCTACCTTTGGTCTCAAGAGGCCTGAGCAAATTGATGACCTTAGGGGCTCTGATTGCGGAAATTGGGGTTGAGCCTAGGTCCGGGAAAATGTGGAGAGTGAGCGAGCGCCAGATATCTTCAGCGTAGGCAGCAGTCACCGAGTCTTTCTTCAGATCGAACCATGCCTTCGCCACGTTTTGAAACGTGTGCTCTGTCGCGGCTTTTTCTACCAGGCGCTGAACATCACGCTGCTCTTTCGGATCTAGTCCTTGGGCGACAAGCTCCCTGGCCTCAACAGTCCGTTTTCGCGCTTGGGCCAGGCTGACTTCGGGAAAGGTACCCAATCCCATGTTGATCCGTTTTTTGGTCACGGGATGGATATAGTTAAAATTCCAAAGCCTAGAATCCATTGATTCTCACTCGCATTTGAAGGCCGTTGCCATCCGTGAGCGTGTAGTCCTTTTCTTTAGGCTTGGCTGCTTTGACTTTCATGTCTGAAAGCCGCGTGGCTTGGGCGCACATGGTGTATTCCAATGCTGTTTGTGTATTCCAAAAATTACCAGTTGGGAGCTTGGAATACCACTTGGAATACACGTTTGCATGGATGTCTATGGACGCTGACGGATCTTGATTGTGCTGAAAGCCCCGTATTTGCTGGGTTTTAGGCACAAAAAAAGACGTCCGTGGACGTCTTTAGATGTGTATTTGGTGGAGCCGGGGGGATTTGAACCCCCGTCCGCCAGTACTCCGCTGTCGGTACTACATGCGTAGCCGTTTCTATTAAGTTAACCCTCAGCGACCCGAAGGGCAGGGTGCTTTGGGCGAGTTGTGTAAGTTTTAGCCGCTTCGTCCACAACGTACTGCACGGCGATTCTGTTCTATATGACAATCACTTTGGGTTTACAGACATCCCCTGGTGATTGCTGGACCCGAAGGTACCAGAAGCTCAGGGCTAAGGCTGCTTACGCAGCGAGAGCGAATTCCTGGCCGTAGTTTTCGTCATTGGCAACTATAAGAAGTTGCAACAGTGGATTTACGAGTTCTGTTACCAACTCGGCATGCACCTAAAGTTTCGCGACCGGCGTCGAATCCTAAACGGCCCCGTGCTTGTAACTCGTTGTTTCTCAGTGAGTGACAAGCCTGTGTAGTGTACGCCAAACCGTCACGGAAGGCCAACCCGAAGGTTGGCCTTGCCGCTTACTCGCCGCCTTTCTCGCTGTTCTGCAGGTCTTGCAGGGCCTTGGAGGTGATTTCGATGCACTTCTTCTCATCACCTGCGGCGTGGGCGGCCCTGGCTTGGGCAAGGGCGGTGTCTATTTCGCCACTTTTACCGCTGGTGTCGGTGGCGAGCAGGGCCTTGCCGTTGTTGATTTTGTTCAGGTTGATTTCGCATAGGTCTTTGTCACCGGCAGCGAAAGCGGGGGAGGCGAGCATCGCAGCGGTCATGAACACGCC
Organism: Pseudomonas fluorescens; assembly: GCF_001902145.1. GTDB lineage: Bacteria > Pseudomonadota > Gammaproteobacteria > Pseudomonadales > Pseudomonadaceae > Aquipseudomonas > Aquipseudomonas fluorescens_BV. The sequence continues at coordinate 74,737 of NZ_MRST01000022.1, read as the reverse complement.
AGCAAGAGCGGAACGCTTCATAGGGTGTCTCCTTGCGCAAAAGGGCTCGACGCTGCTGGCGTGCAACCGCTGCCAGCGACATCACTCATGGGCCTCGATGATCCAGGCCTATGCAGATGACTACGCCAGCGCGCCAGGGTTCTGTTTTTTTTGCCGGGTCAATGGGTGCGGGCGCTGGTGACTCGGTCTACCAGGTAGACCAGGCCGTGGTAGTCGATGCCACCGTGCTGGCTCAGGCCGATTTCGCAGGTGCGGCTGGTGGAGATGCCTTCGCTGCAATAGTGCACGGCGTCCTTCAGTGAGCGCAGGGAGTGGGCGTTGAGCTCCGGTGTGGTGAAGCCTTTGTCGCCGGCAAAGCCGCAGCAATGAATGCCTTCGGGGATCACTACGGTTTTTGCGCAGCGTCGCGCCAGTTCGATCAGTGCCTGGCTTTCGCCCAGGTGTTGGGTGCTGCAGGTGACGTGCACGGCGATGGGCGCTTCCTGGGGCGTGAAGTCGAGGCGGTCCATCAGGTGGGTGCGGATAAAGCGCACGGGGTCGTAGAGGTCCAGGCGCGTTTCTCCCAACTCTTGCACCAGGCGCAGGGTGCAGGGGCTGGTGTCGCAGTAGATGGGGTCAAGGCCGCCACGGCTGGCGTGGAGCAGGGCGCCGATCAGTTCCTGGCGCTTGTGTTCGGCCTGTTCGGCGTAGCCTTTGGACGCGAAGGGCTGGCCGCAGCAGAGACTGTCCTGGTTGTCGGGGAAGACCACCTGGTAGCCGGCTTTTTCCAGCAGCTGGCGGGTTTTGTCGTACAGAGACATTTGCTCTTTATCGCCGGCTGCCGGGCCCATGGCGCGGGAGACGCAGGCGGCCAGGTAAACCACACGCGGGCGCGCGTCCGTCACCGCCGGGCTGAAGCGGATGGCTTTTTCGGGCTGTGGCATGGCGTTGGTCCACTGCGGAATTTGCCCTTTGGACAGCTTGGTCAGCGTGCTCGAGAGCTTGGCCAGCCGTGGGGCACCCAGCAGCATACGTGCGCCATTGGCGACGTGCAGGGTAAAGCGCGCACCTTGCAGCGCGGTGGCGAAATGGCTGGCGAGCCAGTCGGCGGTTTTCGTACGGTCGGCCTCGCGGCTGCGCAGTTTTTTCACCAGGTCGCCGGTATTGATGCCTACAGGGCAGCGTTGCGCGCATAAGCCGGTGGCGGCGCAGGTGTCGATGCCTTGGTAGTGGTAGGCCGCTTCCAGTTCGGTGGTGTCCACGCCTGCGCGTTTTTTGGCCTGGATGTCGCGCCAGATCACGATGCGCTGGCGCGGGCTCAGGGTCAGGCCTTTTGACGGGCACACCGGCTCGCAGAAGCCACACTCGATGCACTTATCCACAAGCTCATCGGCGGCGGGCAACGGCTTGAGGTGTTTGAGGTGGATCTGCGGGTCTTCGCTGAGTACCACGTCCGGGTTGAGGATGGCGTTGGGGTCGAGCAGGCGCTTGAGCTGCCACATCAGTTGATAAGCGTCGCTGCCCCATTCCAGTTCGACGAAAGGGGCCATATTGCGACCGGTGCCGTGTTCAGCCTTCAGCGAGCCACCGAACTCCACGGCCACCAGCTGCGCGACGTCGTCCATGAACGCTTGATAGCGTGCGACTTCTTCGCTGCTGTTGAAGCCTTGGGTGAACACAAAGTGCAGATTGCCTTCCAGGGCATGTCCGAAAAGGATGGCTTCGTCGTAGTGATGTTTGTCGAACAGTGCGATCAAGCGGTTCACGCCAATCGCCAGCTGTTCTACCGGGAAGGTGACGTCTTCGATGATCACGGTGGTGCCGGTTTTGCGCACGGCGCCTACGGCCGGAAAGGTGTCTTTGCGGATGGCCCACAGGCGCGCGTTTTCCAGTGGGTCTTCGGTGAAGTCGACCTGTTTCTCCACGGGGAACGCCGACAGGGACGCCATGATCCGCGTCAGTTGTTCGTGCAGCAGCGATGGCGAAGCGGCGCGGGATTCGATCAGCAGTGCGCAGGCATTTTCCGATAAGTGCTGTACGAAAGCAGGCATGCCCGGTTTGTCCTGCACCGAGCGCATGCTGCGTCGGTCCAGCAGTTCAACCGCTGAGACTGGCTGGGTTTTCAGCACGGTGACCGCGTTGCAGCAGGTTTCGACATCCGGGAAGACGATCAGCGCTGAGGCTTTGTTCGGGTGATCGATCACGGTGTCGTAGGTGACCGCACTGATAAACCCCAGGGTGCCCTCGGAGCCGACCAGCAGGTGGCTGAGGATATCCAGCGGGTCATCGAAATCCACCAAGGCATTGAGTGACAGGCCGGTGGTGTTTTTCAGCCGGTATTTGTGGCGAATCTTTGCCGCCAGCTCAGTATTTGCCCGTGTTTCGCGACCCAGCAGGGCCAGGCGTTCAAGCAGTGCGCTATGTGACTGGCGGAAGGCTTGCACGCTGGTGGCATCTTCGGTGTCCAGGCGGCTGCCATCGGCCAGCACCAGGCGAATGCCCGCCAGGGTGTGGTAGGTGTTTTGCGCCGTGCCGCAGCACATGCCACTGGCATTATTGGCGACGATACCGCCGATCTTGCAAGCATTGATGGATGCCGGGTCCGGCCCGATCTTGCGCCCGAACGGTGCGAGCCAGACATTGGCCTGGGCGCCGATGACGCCGGGTTGCAGGCGTATCTGTGCACCTTGCCCGCGAATTTCACGGTGGTTCCAATTGTCACCGAGCACGATCAGCACCGAGTCGCTGATGGCCTGGCCCGAGAGGCTGGTGCCTGCGGCACGGAAGGTCACCGGCACGCGGTCGCGCTGGGCCAGTTGCAGCAGTGTCACCACTTCGTCTTCTGACTCCACGCGGATCACCAGCTGTGGGATCAGTCTGTAGAAGCTGGCGTCGGTGCCGAAGGCGAGGGTGGAAAGTGGATCGTCGAAGCGGCGATCTTGCGGGATTAGTTGTGCGACGTCGCTCAGGAAAGCAGCAGGCAGGCTCATCGGTCCTCCAGAAATAGCAGACGCCGGAAGGATGCCCCGGCGTCGATTCTTACCCTATTACGTGCAGGTCTCAGTGCACCAGCATGCCGGTGAACCAGTACGCCTGCGCCAAGGTGATCAGCCCGACGATGGTGGCAAAAAACAGGCTGTGCTTGAGGGTAAAGCGGAACAGGTCGGATTCCTTGCCCACCAGGCCGGTGGCGGCGCAGGCCACGGCGATTGATTGCGGCGAGATCATTTTGCCGGTCACGCCACCGCTGGTGTTCGCGGCTACCAGCAAGGTGTCGTTGACGCCGATCTGGTGAGCGGTAGTGGCTTGCAATGAGCTGAACAGGGCGTTGGATGAGGTATCGGAGCCTGTCAGGAAAACTCCCAGCCAACCAAGGAAAGGCGAGAAGAACGGGAAGGCAGCACCGGTGCCGGCCAAAACCAGGGCCATGGTCGAGGACATGCCGGAATAGTTGGTGACGAAGGCGAATGCCAGCACCATGCCGATGGACAGGATCGGCCAGCGCAGCTCGTAGAAGGTTTCTTTTAAAGTGGTAAGACCAGTTTTTACGTCGATTTTCAACACCAGCATAGAGATCAGTGCGGAGAAGAAAATGGCAGTACCGGTGGCCGAAATCGGGTCTAGCTTGAATACGGCCGGGATGGCGGTGGGGTTGGTCACGATGGGCGCGACTTTAACCACCAGTTGATCCAGGTGCGGGATCGCGAAATTGAACACCCAGCCGTACATCGAACCGCCCGCGGCGAACAGGGCCTTGAAGGGTTTGAGGGTCCAGATGGTCACCAGTACGGTGAGGATCAGGAACGGCGACCACGCCTTGAAAATTTGCCCCAGGCTGTAGGGCGAAACCACGGTGTTGCGGGGCAAGCCGAAGCCGCCGGCGCTGGAGGTGACCGCCACGCTGGATGTCGCGCCGGCAATTTGTGCGCCTGCGGTGCGTTTGGGCTGCCAGATTTTCAGGAACAGCGTCAGGGCAATCAAACTGGCGAGTGCCGAGGTGATGTCCGGCAGTTCCGGGCCAATGAAGTTCGAGGTGAAATATTGGGTGACGGCAAAGCTCAAGCCGGCCACCAAGGCCGCCGGCCAGGTTTCGCGAACGCCGCGCAGGCCATCCATCATGAACACCAGCCAGAACGGCACGAACAGCGACAGCAGCGGCAGTTGGCGGCCGGTCATGGCGCCAATCTTGAACGCATCAATGCCGGTGACCTGGCCGGCGACGATGATCGGAATGCCCAATGCGCCGAAAGCCACGGGCGCGGTATTGGCGATCAGGCAGAGGCCGGCGGCGTACAGCGGGTTGAAGCCCAGGCCTACCAGTAACGCGGCGGTGATTGCCACGGGCGCGCCGAAACCGGCCGCACCTTCCAGGAAGGCGCCAAAGCAAAAACCGATCAACAACACCTGCAAGCGCTGGTCGTCGGTGATCGACAAAACGGAGCTGCGGATGATCTCGAACTGGCCGCTCTTGACCGTCAATTTGTACAGGAATACCGCCGCGACAATGATCCAGGCGATGGGCCACAGGCCGTAGGCAAAACCATAGCCGGCCGCGGCCAGCGCCATGTCTACCGGCATCTGGAAGGCGAAAATGGCGACCAGGATCGACAGGGCCAGGGTGATGCTGCCGGCCACATGGCCTTTGAGGCGGAACACGGCCAGCGCCAGAAAGAAGAATACGATGGGAATAACGGCGGCCAGTGCGGACAGGCCGAGGCTGCCGAGTGGGCTGTAAAGCTGTTGCCAGGTTTGCATATGGGGTGGCCCCTGATTGTTGTTGTTTGGTGAGCTTGGGTAATTGGTAATACCAATTTACAATCGCTGTGGGCTAGATTAAGAGCCTGGGCAGGGGTGTGTCAATTTGCCGCCTGCGAAACTTTGGTCGTAGGTCGGGAGGCGGGGTGTTCTGATCGGCGAAATTGAAGGCGTTCTGATAGGTGCTGCCGGCGCGTCGATAGGCCAGAATAGGGGCCCCGGCGATTGGTCGGGATGGTGGAGAGTGAGTTATGGGGTTTGATCAGGTGCGTCAGCGCCGTTTGTCTGACGATATTGTCGAGCAGCTTGAGGGGATGATTCTCGAGGGCACGCTGAAGTCGGGCGAGCGCTTGCCGGCCGAGCGCGCGTTGGCTGAGCGCTTTGGTGTGTCGCGCCCGTCGTTGCGTGAGGCGATTCAGAAACTGGCGGCCAAGGGGTTGCTGGTCAGTCGCCAGGGCGGTGGCAACTATGTGGTGGACTCCCTGGGTTCGACCTTCAGCGATCCGCTGCTGCACTTGTTGGAAAGCAATCCCGAAGCGCAGCGCGATCTGCTGGAGTTTCGCCAGACCCTTGAGGCTTCGTGTGCCTACTACGCGGCGTTACGCGCCACGGAGGTTGACCGTGAACGGCTGACCGCAGCGTTTGAGGCGTTGCAGGATTGCTACGCGCGCGCCGACGAAGTGAGCCGAGTAGAGGAGGGTGCTGCGGATGCAAGGTTTCACTTGGCGATTGCCGAAGCCAGTCATAACGCCGTGTTGCTGCACACCATTCGCGGGCTGTTTGACCTGCTCAAGCGTAACGTGGTGACGAATATTGGTGGCATGTACCAGCAGCGTACTGAGACCCGCGACATGCTGATCAGTCAGCACCGGGACTTGTACCTGGCCATCATCGAGGGGCGGGCCGAACAGGCGCGCGAAGTCTCGACACGGCATCTGTTGTATGTGCAGGAGGTGCTGGAGGAGGTGCGTCAGGAGGTTCAGCGTGTGGCTCGTGCGGAGCGACGCAAAGGGATGTAGCCCGCGTGGGCTACACCGTCACAAGGATTATTCTTCCTTGCCCTTGTTGCGCACGGCGCGATGCAGTTCGCGATTGGAGTCGCGCTCGCGTTCGGTGTCGCGCTTGTCGTATTCCTTCTTGCCCTTGCCCAATGCGATCTCGCATTTGACCAGGTGCTTGCTCCAGTACCAGGACAAGCAGATGCACGCGTAGCCTTTTTGCTGCACGGCTGCGGCGAGCTTTTCGAGTTCGCGGGCATTGAGCAACAACTTGCGCGTACGCACCGGGTCGGCAATCACGTGGGTGCTCGCGGTGGTCAGCGGGGTGATATGACTGCCAAGCAGCCATGCCTCGCCATCCTTGAGCAGCACATAACTGTCGACCAGCTGCAGTTTGCTGGCACGCAGACTTTTTACTTCCCAGCCGGCCAGGACCAGACCAGCCTCGAACCGATGTTCGATGAAGTAATCGTGTCGCGCCTTTTTATTTTGCGCGATGGTCCCTGTGGGGTGTTTCTTTTGTTTAGCCATAGGGGCGGCATTATAGGGAGTTGCGAGCGTGTCGGCTACGGTCAACCTGTGTGCTTGAGCGAGTTGGACGAATCCCGGACAATGCGGGCAGTTCTTTGGTTTTTTTCTCTCGCGGATTGGGCTGTTCTTTCGCGATGTTTGCCTTAAGCAGTGGAAGTAACGCTCACATGACGACGCATATTCAACGTTCGGCCCTGTTGCCCTATCCGGCGCAGGCGCTCTATGACCTGGTCAACGACGTGGCGCGTTACCCGGAGTTTCTGCCTTGGTGTTCGACAGCCGAGGTTCTGGAGAGCAGTGACGAGCACATGGTTGCCAGTGTGGGGGTGGCCAAGGGCGGCCTCAGCCAGCATTTTGTGACACGAAATGTGCTGGTGCCGGGCAAATCCATCGAAATGAACCTGCAGGAAGGGCCGTTCACTCAGTTGCACGGTGTGTGGGTGTTCAAGGCGCTGACGGACAAGGCCTGCAAGATCAGCCTGGATCTTTCGTTTGATTATGCCGGGCCGATTGTGCGTGCGACCTTGGGGCCTTTGTTCAATCAGGCAGCCAATACCCTGGTGGACGCCTTCTGTCAGCGCGCCAAGCAACTGCATGGTTGAGATTGAGGTTGTGTTCGCCGCCGAGGATCGCCAGGTTTTGTTGGCGGTAAAGGTGGCTGAAGGCACTCGTTTGCGCGAGGCGGTGCGGGCGTCGGGAATGGCGGCGCATTTTCCTGATGTTGATCTGGCTGATTGCCCGCTGGGTATATTTGGCAAGGTTGTCGTGGATGCACAGGTGCGTTGCGTACAAGCGGGTGACCGTATTGAGATCTATCGGCCTTTGCTGGCCGACCCTAAAGAGGTGCGCAGGCTGCGCGCGGCCAAGGCGGCATTGGCCAGGCAAGCGAATTCTTGAGCTTGCCAAATGGCAGCTAGCTATCTACACAACTCCGATACAAAGCTGAACCCGTGGCGACCTGCCAACCGACACATATCTCCCCGAAGCCGCGCGATCCAGTTGTGGGAGCTGGCTTGCCTGCGAAGGCGGTGGTTCAGTTGAAGAATCCTTTACTGACACGCCGCCTTCGCGAGCAAGCCCGCTCCCACAGGGGGCTGAGCCAGGCGCTGATACGGTGGGCAATATAGCTATGCAAATAGCAGGCAACAAAAAGCCCGGCATGCCGGGCTTTTTATCGAGCGCAAGATTATTGCGGGCTGGTGTCCAGAGGTTGAGGCGTCGGGACGGGCACGGTTTCCACGTTGTCGATGTCTTTCTGGATGGTGTCCAACAACGAACCTGGCTTGGCCGGTACCTCGGATTTCGGTTTTTCGGCTTCCTGCGCAGGTGCGGTCACGTTGGTGCCGCTGTCCTTGCCCAGCAAGGCTTCATCGCGGCTTACGCCGGGCATGAAGTCACCGGACAGGCTCACGAGCTGGTCATTGCCATTGAATATGACACTGACGCGCTCCTGCTGGCGTTCACCGCCACCAGGCTGCAGGCTGTAGAGATAATCCCAGCGATCGGCATGGAAAGTGTCGGTCAGCAGGGGATTGCCCATGATAAACCGTACTTGCCGTCGGGTCATTCCCGGGCGTAACTGGTCTATCATGTCCTGCGTGACGACATTGCCCTGCTGGATGTCGATTTTGTAAACCCCGGGGAATGAACAACCGGCGAGTGCGAGCAGTCCCACAAAGGTGAAACTGGTTAGCAAGAGCTTGGTGTTTTGCATCGGTGGGCGACTTCCACTATCTTGGCTGGGACAACGTAAACGCCGATCATACCCGTATTAAGAGAAGCTGCGAAGCAGCATCCGCGAGAAAGCTAACCATGGTTGAAAATAGCGAACTACGCAAAGCCGGTCTCAAAGTGACTCTGCCACGAGTCAAGATTCTACAAATGCTCGATTCTGCTGAGCAGCGCCACATGAGTGCCGAAGATGTTTACAAGGCACTGATGGAGTCTAACGAGGACGTCGGCCTGGCCACGGTCTACCGTGTACTGACCCAGTTTGAAGCCGCAGGGCTGGTGGTTCGTCATAATTTCGACGGCGGTCATGCGGTGTTTGAATTGGCTGACGGTGGTCATCATGACCACATGGTTGATCTGGATACCAATGAGGTTATCGAGTTCACCAGCCCTGAAATCGAAGCGCTGCAGCACAAGATTGCTGAGGAGCATGGGTTCGATTTGGTCGACCACAATCTCGTGTTGTACATCCGTAAGAAAAAGTAAAAATCGACGCAGTTTTGCTCTGCGAAACGATTGAAGGCGACCCTCGGGTCGCCTTCGTGCTTTCTATAGGTGGGAAAAACGTCGCTTCAGGCCTTCGCGGCCACCACCATTTTTTTCGCGTGGGCCAAGGACTCCTTGGTCAAGTCGATACCACCAAGCATCCGCGCCACTTCTTCCACCCGTTCCGACTTGTTCAGCTTGGAGACGGCTGTGTGTGTCGCGTCGCTACCGCGCACCTTATGCACAAACAGGTGCTGATGCCCTTGGGCTGCCACTTGCGGCAAGTGGGTCACCGTAAGCACCTGGCCGCGATCGCCCAGGCGACGCAGCAATTGGCCAACAATTTCTGCGGTCGGCCCGCCAATGCCCACATCCACTTCATCGAATACCAGTGTGGGTACGCGTGAGGTCTGGGCGGTAATCACCTGGATCGCCAGGCTGATCCGCGAGAGTTCGCCGCCGGAGGCCACTTTGGCCAGGGCCTTGAGCGGTTGGCCGGGGTTGGCACTCACCAGCAGTTCGACGTGCTCCAGCCCATGGGGCTGCAATTCTTGACTGGCGTTGGGATGCAACTCGATGGTGAAACGCCCGCCTGGCATGCCCAGGCGTTGGATTTCAAGCTCAACGGCGCTTGCCAGGCTGGTGGCTGCCTGCTGGCGCAGAGCGCTCAGCTCCCGGGCCTTTTCCTGATAATGACGGGCAAACGAAGCGAGCTCCTCGCCCAGTCGTTCGATGGACTCGTCGTTCGCGTTGAGTGTTTCGATTTCATCCAGCAGTTTCTGCTGCATGGTTGCGACTTCAGTCGGCTGGATTCGATGCTTGCGAGCCAGGGTATAAATAGTGTCCAGGCGCTCTTCTATTTCCTGCAGGCGAGCTGGGTCGGCGTCGAAATGGTCCAGGAAACGATTGAGTTCGCCCACGGCCTCTTCAACCTGGATCTGTGCGCTGGTCAACAGGGTGGTCGCTTCGCTCAGTGAGCCGGAAGCATTGTTCACACTGGACAGGCGGTTCAGGCTGGCGGTCAGTGCGTTGAGCACATTGCCGGAGTCGCTCTCGCTGCATTGCTCGACCACTTGGCGGCAGATCCCCAGCAGGGTTTCGGCGTTGGTCAGGTTCTTGTGTTCCTGCTCAAGTTGCTCCAGTTCTGTCTCACCCAGGCCAAGGCTTTCGAGCTCTTCCAATTGGTAGCTGAGCAACTGGTGGCGGGCGCGTTGTTCGTCGCCGGAGTTGGAGAGGCGTTCCAGTTCCTGGCGTGTCTGGCGCCAGCGTTGGGCTGCCAGTTGAACTTGCCGGGAAAGATCGGTGGCGCCGGCGTACTCATCGAGCAGACGACGGTGGGTATCGGTTTTCAGCAGGGATTGGTGTTCGTGCTGGCTGTGGATATCGATCAGCAATTCGCCCAGGGCTTTCAAGTCGCCCAGTGGGCAAGGCGTGCCGTTGATATAGCCGCGGGAGCGCCCCTCGGCGGTGATCACCCGGCGCAGAATGCAGGGGCCTTCATTATTAAGGTCGCGCTCGGCCAGCCATGCTTCGGCTTCGGGGATGTCCGCCAGGTCGAAGGTGGCCAGGATGTCGGCCTTGTCGGCGCCAGGGCGTACCACGCCACTGTCGGCGCGGTCGCCGAGGGTAAGGCCGAGGGCGTCGAGCATGATCGACTTGCCGGCGCCGGTTTCGCCTGTGATTACGCTCATCCCGCGATCCAGTTCAAGATCCAGATGTTCAACGATGGCGTAGTTATGTACAGACAGGTGCACGAGCATGACGGCCGCTCCCAGGCTTTAGGTCTGGTTATTTATACAGTGTTTTGTTCAGGCCTGACAATCCTGGCGCTTAGCTCGATTTGCTTGAGTTGCGATTTTTTTTAGCGCGATGTGGAATGAGCGCGAAGGAAATGATCCAGGTCAATCGAAAGACTTTTGGTAACGCCTGCGCCCTTGAACCTGAAAATTGTGGCCCCATATACCGGAGCAGAAGCGCGAGTTGAGTTCGCGCATGATTTTGAAAGGAGAAATCTATGGCTGACGAACAGACGCAGGATACGCAAACTCCAGACGCCAATTCGGCTGTCGGTGATGAACTGGCGACTCGTGTGCAAGTGCTCGAAGAGCAATTGGCCGCTGCGCAGGATCAATCGTTGCGTGTTGCCGCCGATCTGCAGAACGTCCGCCGCCGTGCCGAGCAGGATGTAGAGAAGGCTCACAAGTTTGCGCTGGAAAAATTCGCCGGTGACCTGCTGCCGATCATCGACAGTCTGGAGCGTGGCCTTGAGTTGTCCAACCCGGACGATGAAAACATCCGCCCAATGCGCGAAGGCATCGAGCTGACCCTGAAAATGTTCCAGGACACCCTGAAGCGTTATCAGTTGGAAGCTATCGATCCGCAAGCCGGCGAGCCGTTCAATGCTGAACATCACCAAGCCATGGCCATGCAGGAAAGCCATGACCTGGAACCCAATAGCGTCATCAAGGTATTCCAGAAGGGCTACCAGCTCAACGGTCGCCTGATGCGTCCGGCAATGGTGGTGGTGAGCAAGGCTCCTGCACCCGTTGCGCCTTCTATTGATGAGCAGGCTTGAAATTCGCCGCAAGGCCCCCATTTATAAGTCAAGCGTTTAAGTGCTACCGCAGTTAGCCAAAACTGCTGCGGCAACCAAATTCAAGTTTCGGGAGAGTAAATCATGGGCAAAATTATCGGTATCGACCTGGGGACCACCAACTCCTGCGTCTCCGTGCTGGAAAACGGCGTTGCAAAAGTTATTGAAAACGCCGAAGGCGCACGTACCACTCCGTCGATCATCGCTTACGCCAACGACGGTGAAATCCTCGTCGGTCAATCGGCCAAGCGTCAGGCGGTGACCAACCCGCACAACACCCTGTACGCGGTAAAGCGTCTGATCGGTCGTAAGTTCGACGAAGAAGTCGTACAGAAAGACATCAAGATGGTGCCTTACAAAATCGCCAAGGCCGACAACGGTGACGCCTGGGTTGAAGTGAACGGCCAGAAAATGTCGCCGCCGCAAATCTCGGCTGAAATCTTGAAAAAGATGAAGAAGACCGCCGAAGACTACCTCGGTGAAGCAGTGACTGAAGCGGTGATCACCGTTCCTGCCTACTTCAACGACAGCCAGCGCCAGGCCACCAAAGACGCCGGCCGCATCGCGGGCCTGGATGTAAAACGTATCATCAACGAACCAACCGCAGCCGCGCTGGCTTACGGTATGGACAAGGCCAAGGGCGACCACACCGTGATCGTTTACGACCTGGGTGGCGGTACGTTCGACGTTTCCGTGATCGAGATCGCAGAAGTTGACGGCGAGCACCAGTTCGAAGTGTTGGCCACCAACGGTGACACCTTCCTGGGTGGTGAAGACTTTGACATTCGTCTGATCGACTACCTCGTTGACGAATTCAAGAAAGAAAGCGGCATGAACCTCAAGGGTGACCCGCTGGCCATGCAGCGCCTGAAAGAGGCCGCTGAAAAAGCCAAGATCGAACTGTCTTCCGCTCAGTCGACCGACGTGAACCTGCCGTACATCACTGCAGACGCTACCGGTCCTAAGCACTTGAACGTGAAGATCTCGCGTTCCAAGCTCGAAGCACTGGTTGAAGACCTGGTTCAGCGCACCATTGAACCTTGCCGCATCGCGCTGAAAGACTCCGGTATCGACGTTGGCTCTATCAACGACGTGATCCTGGTGGGCGGTCAGACCCGTATGCCACTGGTTCAGAAGCTGGTCACCGAGTTCTTCGGCAAAGAAGCCCGTAAAGACGTGAACCCGGACGAAGCCGTTGCCATGGGTGCTGCTATCCAGGGTGCTGTGCTGGCTGGTGACGTGAAAGACGTGCTGCTGCTGGACGTAAGCCCGCTGACCCTGGGTATCGAAACCATGGGTGGCGTGATGACTGCGCTGATCGAGAAGAACACTACGATTCCTACCAAGAAATCCCAGGTGTTCTCGACTGCCGATGACAACCAGGGCGCCGTGACTATCCACGTGCTGCAGGGCGAGCGTAAGCAAGCCGCACAGAACAAGTCCCTGGGCAAGTTCGACCTGGCTGAGATTCCACCAGCACCACGTGGCGTGCCACAAATCGAAGTGACCTTCGACATCGACGCTAACGGCATCTTGCACGTCGGCGCGAAAGACAAGGCGACCGGCAAAGAGCAGAAGATCACCATCAAGGCCAACTCCGGCCTGTCTGATGAAGAAATTCAACAGATGATCCGTGATGCTGAAACCAATGCTGAAGCGGACAAGAAGTTCGAAGAGTTGGCAGGCGCCCGTAACCAGGGTGACGCGCTGGTTCACTCGACGCGCAAAATGATCGCTGATGCTGGCGACAAAGTGACGGACGAAGAGAAAACCGCAATCGAAGCGGCAGTGGTTGCCCTGGAAGCCGCCATTAAAGGCGACGACAAGGCTGCCATCGAAGCCAAGGTTGAGGAACTGTCGAAAGTCTCCGCGCCAGTTGCCCAGAAAATGTACGCCGAGCAAGGCCAGCCGGCTGACGGCGCTGCGCAACAAGCAGAGCCTGAAGCCAAGCACGACGATGTTGTCGATGCCGAGTTCGAAGAAGTTAAAGACAACAAGTAAGTTGTCGCCCGGTTGACCGCGCACAGGCGGTGACTGGTAGGATGTCGCCGCGCGGGAGCTTGCTCCCGCGTTGGCGTGTCTGGGGTATGCGAATTTTTACAGCATGCGACAACGCTCGGATGCTGGCGGTGTGAACGGGAATGCTCCTGCTTTCCGAATGACAGTCACCGCGTTTTTGGCCGGCTCCCTGGCTAAAAGCAGTAATGACCAGGATCGTTGAATTGACGTGAGTTGGGTCCGGGCCTGTATTGGGGCTCAACGAGTTTGGCAGGGTTCAGGAGGGCCAGGTCAAACGTCCTTAAGAGTGCAAAGACTTATGGCAAAGCGTGACTATTACGAAGTATTGGGTGTGGAGCGTGGCGCCAGCGAGGCGGACCTGAAGAAGGCCTACCGCCGCCTGGCGATGAAGCACCACCCGGACCGTAATCCGGATAACAAAGAATCCGAAGAGATGTTCAAAGAGGCCAACGAGGCCTACGAATGCCTGTGTGATCCCAATAAGCGTGCGGCCTACGACCAGTATGGCCATGCTGGCGTCGACCCGAGCATGGGCGGCGGCGGTGCCGGTTTTGGTGGCCAGAACTTCTCCGATATTTTCGGCGACGTATTCAGCGACTTCTTCGGCGGCGGCCGTGGCGGCCAGCGTGGCGGCCCTCAGCGCGGCAGTGACTTGCGTTACACCTTGGAGTTGAACCTGGAAGAGGCCGTGCGCGGCACCAGTGTCAATATCCGTGTGCCGACGCTGGTCAACTGCAAGCCGTGCGACGGCTCCGGTGCGAAGAAAGGCTCCTCGCCGATCACTTGCCCGACCTGCGGCGGTATCGGGCAGGTGCGCATGCAGCAGGGCTTCTTCTCGGTGCAGCAAACCTGCCCGCGTTGCCATGGCCAGGGCAAGATCATTTCCGATCCGTGCGATTCCTGCCACGGCGAAGGCCGCGTCGAAGAGTACAAGACGCTGTCGGTGAAAGTGCCGGCAGGTGTGGATACCGGTGATCGTATTCGCCTGTCGGGCGAAGGCGAGGCGGGTGCCCAGGGTGGCCCTACGGGCGACCTGTACGTGGTGATCAATGTGCGCGAGCACTCGATCTTCCAGCGTGACGGCAAGCATTTGTTCTGCGAAGTGCCGATCAGCTTTGTTGATGCGGCCCTGGGTGGCGAGCTGGAGATTCCGACGCTGGATGGTCGGGTCAAACTCAAGATTCCCGAGGGGACTCAAACCGGCAAGCAGTTCCGCATTCGTGGCAAAGGCGTTGCGCCCGTGCGCGGTGGCGGTGCTGGCGACCTGATGTGCCGTGTGGCGGTTGAGACCCCGGTGAACCTGAATCGTCGTCAGCGTGAACTGCTCGAAGAGTTCCGCAGCTCGCTGGAAGGCGATGACTCGCACTCGCCGAAGACCACGGGCTTCTTTGACGGTGTAAAACGCTTCTTCGGCGACCTGTAAGGATCTGAATATGCGACGTATAGCCGTAATGGGCGCTGCCGGGCGCATGGGCAAGACGCTGGTCGAGGCGGTGCAGCAACGCTCGCCGGCCTCCGGGCTGACGGCGGCGATTGTTCGCCCAGGCAGTACGTTGATCGGCGCGGACGCAGGTGAGTTGGCCTCGTTGGGTCGCATCGGTGTTTCGTTGTCTGGCAACCTCGAGCAGGTAGCTGACGAGTTCGACGTGCTGATCGACTTCACCCTGCCGGAAGTGATGCTGAAAAATCTGGCCTTCTGCCGCAAGGCAGGCAAGGCCATGGTGATCGGTACGACCGGTTTGAATGCCGAGCAGAAACAGTTGCTGGTGGAGGCGGGCAAGGATATTCCGATCGTCTTCGCGGCCAATTTCAGTGTGGGTGTGAACCTGTCGCTGAAGTTGCTGGACCTGGCGGCGCGCGTGCTGGGTGATGAAGCGGATATCGAGATCATCGAAACCCATCATCGCCACAAGATCGATGCGCCTTCGGGCACGGCATTGCGCATGGGTGAAGCCATTGCGGATGCGTTGGGTCGCGATCTGTCGAAAGTGGCGGTGTACGGGCGTGAGGGCCATACCGGTGCTCGTGCGCGTGACACCATTGGTTTTGCCACTGTGCGTGGTGGTGATGTGGTCGGTGATCACACGGTGCTGTTTGCTACCGAAGGCGAGCGCCTGGAAATCACCCACAAAGCCTCCAGTCGCATGACTTTCGCCAAGGGCGCGGTGCGTGCTGCACTCTGGTTGGAAGGGCGTGAGCCAAGCTTGTATGACATGCGTGACGTGCTGGACCTGCACTAACCAGTAGCTAAAACGGGGCCTCAGGATTATCCTGTGGCCCCGTTTTTACCCGCTAAGCGACGTCCTGTCGCATTCTCCTGCCTTTAAGGCTCATTAGCGGTGGACCAAAAAAGCCTTTTTCTGTAAGCTACAGCTTTAGTGTGTCCACTAAAAGCGCGCAGAATAATTCAGTGAAGAAGCGGGGTGACGTGTCCATACGTCACTCCGCTTTTTTACAACCTGCGATCGCCCTTTCAGGCTTTATTTACGGGAGGTCTTCTTGACTAAGCCAGCCATACTCGCCCTTGCTGATGGCAGCATTTTTCGCGGCGAAGCCATTGGAGCCGACGGTCAAACCGTTGGAGAGGTGGTGTTTAACACCGCCATGACCGGCTATCAGGAAATCCTTACCGATCCTTCCTACGCCCAACAGATCGTTACCCTGACCTATCCGCACATTGGCAACACCGGCACTACGCCGGAAGATGTCGAGTCTGAACGTGTCTGGTCGGCGGGCCTGGTGATTCGTGACCTGCCACTGGTTGCGAGCAACTGGCGTAACACGATGTCGCTGTCCGATTACCTGAAAGCCAACAACGTTGTGGCGATCGCCGGTATCGATACGCGCCGCCTCACGCGCATCCTGCGTGAAAAAGGCTCACAGAACGGCTGCATCATGGTCGGTGACAATATCTCCGAGGAGGCGGCGATTGCCGCGGCGCAAGGTTTCCCTGGCCTGAAGGGCATGGACCTGGCGAAAGTCGTCAGCGTCAAAGAGAAGTACGAGTGGCGTTCCACTGTTTGGGATCTGAAGACCGACAGCCATGCGACCATCGAGGCTGCCGATCTGCCTTACCACGTGGTCGCCTATGACTACGGCGTCAAGTACAACATCCTGCGCATGCTGGTCGAGCGCGGTTGCCGTGTGACCGTGGTGCCCGCGCAAACCCCTGCCAGCGATGTGCTCGCGATGCAGCCGGACGGTGTGTTCCTGTCCAACGGCCCGGGTGACCCTGAGCCATGCGACTACGCTATCCAGGCCATCAAGGACGTGCTGGAGACCGAGATTCCGGTGTTCGGCATCTGCCTTGGCCACCAGCTGCTGGCCCTGGCCTCCGGCGCCAAGACCCTGAAAATGGGCCACGGTCACCACGGTGCCAACCACCCGGTACAAGACCTGGACACCGGCGTTGTGATGATCACCAGCCAGAACCACGGTTTTGCGGTGGATGAAGCCACCTTGCCGAGTAACGTGCGCGCCATTCACAAGTCGCTGTTCGACGGTTCCCTGCAGGGCATCGAGCGCACCGACAAGAGCGCGTTCAGCTTCCAGGGCCACCCTGAAGCCAGCCCGGGCCCGAACGACGTAGCGCCGCTGTTCGACCGTTTCATCAATGAGATGGCCAAGCGACGCTGACTGAGTGGCCTGCGGGCGGCCCCGGATTGCGGTGGCCCCCGCAGGCTCTTCAAAGATTGTTCAAGACGGCTTGCCGACTGACCTGCGGATTTGAGTGACAAACCCATGCCAAAACGTACAGACATAAAAAGCATCCTGATTCTCGGCGCTGGCCCGATCGTGATCGGCCAGGCCTGCGAATTCGACTACTCCGGCGCCCAGGCCTGTAAAGCCCTGCGCGAGGAGGGCTACCGCGTCATCCTGGTGAACTCCAACCCGGCCACCATCATGACCGACCCGGCCATGGCCGACGCCACCTACATCGAGCCGATCAAGTGGCAGACCGTTGCCAAGATCATCGAAAAAGAGCGTCCGGACGCGCTGCTGCCAACCATGGGTGGCCAGACCGCTCTGAACTGCGCCCTGGACCTGGAGCGCGAAGGCGTCCTGGAAAAGTTCGGCGTAGAGATGATCGGTGCCAATGCCGACACCATCGACAAGGCTGAAGACCGTTCGCGTTTCGACAAGGCCATGAAGTCCATCGGCCTGGCGTGCCCGCGTTCCGGTATCGCCCACAGCATGGAAGAAGCCAACGCGGTCCTCGAGACACTGGGCTTCCCGTGCATCATCCGTCCGTCGTTCACCATGGGCGGCACTGGCGGTGGTATTGCTTACAACCGTGAAGAGTTCGAAGAAATCTGCGCTCGCGGCCTCGACCTGTCGCCGACCAAAGAGCTGCTGATCGACGAGTCCCTGATCGGCTGGAAAGAATATGAGATGGAGGTTGTCCGCGATAAGAAGGACAACTGCATCATCGTCTGCTCCATCGAAAACTTCGACCCGATGGGCGTGCACACCGGTGACTCGATCACCGTGGCGCCAGCACAGACCCTGACCGACAAGGAATACCAGATCCTGCGTAACGCCTCCCTGGCGGTATTGCGCGAGATCGGCGTTGAAACCGGTGGTTCCAACGTTCAGTTCGGCATCTGCCCGGACACCGGCCGCATGGTCGTGATCGAGATGAACCCACGTGTATCGCGTTCTTCGGCGCTGGCCTCGAAAGCGACCGGCTTCCCGATTGCGCGTATCGCTGCCAAATTGGCTATCGGTTACACCCTGGACGAGTTGCAGAACGAAATCACCGGCGGCGCTATGCCGGCGTCTTTCGAACCGTCTATCGACTACGTTGTGACCAAGCTGCCACGCTTTGCCTTCGAGAAATTCGCCAAGGCGGATGCGCGCCTGACCACCCAGATGAAGTCGGTCGGTGAAGTCATGGCAATCGGCCGCACATTCCAGGAATCCCTGCAGAAAGCCCTGCGCGGCCTGGAAGTCGGTGTTTGCGGCCTGGATGAGAAGCTCGACCTGACCAATCCGGAAAGCATGAGCATCCTCAAGCGCGAGCTGACCGTGCCGGGCGCCGAGCGTATCTGGTACGTGGCTGACGCCTTCCGTGCCGGCCTGAGCGTCGAAGATATCTTCGGCATGAACATGATCGACCCGTGGTTCCTGGTGCAGATCGAAGATCTGATCAAGGAAGAAGAAAAGGTCAAGACGCTGGGCCTGTCCTCTATCGACCGCGACTTGATGTTCCGCCTCAAGCGCAAAGGCTTTTCCGACCAGCGTCTGGCCAAGCTGCTGGGTGTGACCGAGAAGAATCTGCGCACTCATCGCCACAAGCTGGATATCTTCCCGGTCTACAAGCGCGTTGATACCTGCGCCGCAGAATTTGCCACCGACACGGCCTACATGTACTCCACCTATGAGGAAGAGTGCGAGGCCGCGCCGACGGGCCGCGACAAGATCATCATCCTGGGTGGCGGTCCGAACCGTATCGGCCAGGGCATCGAGTTCGACTACTGCTGCGTACACGCCGCCCTCGCGCTGCGCGAAGACGGGTACGAGACCATCATGGTCAACTGCAACCCGGAAACGGTTTCCACTGACTACGACACTTCCGACCGTCTGTACTTCGAGCCGGTAACGCTGGAAGACGTGTTGGAAATCTGCCGCGTCGAGAAGCCTAAAGGCGTGATCGTCCAATACGGCGGCCAGACCCCGCTGAAGCTGGCGCGTGCCCTGGAGGCCGCTGGCGTGCCGATCATCGGTACCAGCCCGGATGCAATCGACCGTGCCGAAGACCGTGAGCGTTTCCAGCAAATGGTTGAGCGCCTGAACCTGCGTCAGCCGCCGAACGCTACCGTGCGCAGCGAAGACGAAGCCATTCGCGCGGCCAGCAAGATCGGCTACCCGCTGGTGGTGCGTCCGTCCTACGTGCTGGGCGGGCGGGCGATGGAAATCGTCTACGAAGAAGAAGAACTCAAGCGCTACCTGCGTGATGCGGTGAAAGTCTCCAACGACAGCCCGGTGCTGCTGGATCACTTCCTCAACTGCGCCATCGAAATGGACGTGGATGCGGTCTGCGACGGTACTGACGTAGTGATCGGCGCCATCATGCAGCACATCGAACAAGCTGGCGTTCACTCCGGTGACTCTGCGTGCTCCCTGCCGCCGTACTCGCTGCCGGCGCACATCCAGGACGAGATGCGCGAACAGGTCAAGAAGATGGCCCTGGAACTGGGCGTTGTCGGCCTGATGAACGTACAGTTGGCGCTGCAAGGCGAAGACATCTACGTCATTGAAGTCAACCCGCGTGCTTCGCGTACCGTACCGTTCGTGTCCAAGTGCATCGGTGTGTCCCTGGCCATGATCGCTGCGCGAGTGATGGCCGGTAAGACCCTGAAGGAAATCGGCTTTACCAAGGAAATCATTCCCAACTTCTACAGTGTGAAAGAGGCGGTGTTCCCGTTCGCCAAATTCCCTGGCGTGGACCCGATCCTGGGCCCGGAGATGAAGTCCACCGGTGAAGTGATGGGCGTGGGCGATACCTTCGGTGAGGCGTTCGCCAAGGCCCAGATGGGCGCCAGCGAAGTGCTGCCGACCGGCGGTACTGCGTTTATCAGCGTACGTGATGACGACAAGCCACTGGTTGCAGGGGTCGCCCGCGATCTGATCAACTTGGGCTTTGAAGTCGTGGCTACCGCCGGGACCGCCAAGCTGATCGAAGCTGCCGGCCTGAAAGTACGTCGCGTAAACAAGGTGACGGAAGGCCGTCCGCACGTGGTCGACATGATCAAGAATGACGAAGTCACCCTGATCATCAACACCACCGAAGGTCGTCAGTCGATCGCGGACTCCTATTCCATTCGTCGTAATGCCTTGCAGCACAAGATTTACTGCACCACTACCATTGCTGCTGGCGAAGCTATCTGTGAAGCGCTCAAGTTCGGTCCGGAAAAGACCGTGCGTCGCTTGCAGGATCTACACGCAGGATTGAAGGCATGATCAAATACCCAATGACCGTCCAGGGCGCCAAGGCCCTGGAAGAGGAACACGCCCATCTGACCAAGGTTGTACGTCCGAAGCTGAGCCAGGACATCGGTACCGCCCGCGAGCTGGGTGATTTGAAGGAAAACGCCGAATACCACGCTGCCCGCGAGCAGCAGGGTATGGTCGAGGCGCGGATTCGTGACATTGAGGGTCGGATTCAGAATCAGGTCATCATTGATGTCACCTCCATCCCTCATACCGGTAAAGTGATTTTCGGTACCACTGTTGAGATCGCCAACGTCGAGACCGATGAGCGCGTTGTCTATCACATCGTGGGTGAGGATGAAGCTGACTTCAAACTCGGCAAGATATCTGTTGGCTCGCCGCTGGCCCGCGCCTTGATTGCCAAGGAAGAGGGTGATGTGGTTGCCGTGAAGACGCCGGGTGGCGTGATCGAGTACGAGATTGTCGAAGTTCGCCATATCTGAAAGACGGCGCCCGCTACGTGCGGGCGCCATGCTTTGGCAACTCTCTCAGATGCTTTGGGTAGGTGGCCTATGGCTGTTACATATTGGTGTGTTGCCGGCGTTGGGCCTGATTGGCCTGGCGCCGCTGCTGATCGATGAGATCGACGGATTGCTGAGTGCGCTGCTGGTGGGTTTTGCGGCGGCGTGCGTGATGCTTCAGGCGTTGGTGCTGATCAAGGCCGAAGGCTTGAAGAGTTTGTGGCGGGATATTCGCGGGCAACTGCTGTTGATGGCGCTGTATGCATGCGCAATGTTTTATATGGTGCATGTGTGGCTGCCGCAAGCGTTGCGCTGGCAGTTATTCAGCTATCTTGTGCTAGGGTTCTCTGGCTTGGTGCTGGTTATGCAACCTGCGCCGGGATGGAGTGGCGGGGCGCGCGAAGCACGCCCTTGACCCTTTTCATCATTTGAAGCGATGAACGTTCGACAGTTGCTTGTTGACGCTGAAGTTCTTGCGATACAGCAGCGCCATCTTGCCGATGACCTGAACCAGGTCCGCTTTGCCGACCTTGCACAGTTCTGCAACGGCGGCCAGGCGCGCTTCGCGATCAAGGATATTGACCTTGATCTTGATCAGTTCGTGATCGTTCAATGCGCGCTCGAATTCGGCTAACACACCCTCAGTCAAACCGTTGTCTGCCACAATCAGAACTGGTTTCAGATGGTGGCCAATGGATTTGTACTGTTTCTTCTGCTCTTGAGTGAGCGGCATAATCTGACCCCTGCGTCTGATCTTGTAAAAAGCGGCGGCCAGTTTACCCGAGCGAGTCCGGGACCGCCCAGTTAATCACGACCCGTTTTATTTTTTCGAGGTGGCCCGTGGCCCGTTCCAAAACTAGCCTTAAGTGGCTGCAAGAGCATTTCAACGACCCTTACGTCAAAAAGGCGCAAAAGGACGGCTACCGTTCCCGGGCCAGCTACAAGCTGCTGGAGATCCAGGACAAGGACAAATTGATTCGTCCAGGCATGAGCGTTATCGATCTCGGCGCGGCCCCCGGTGGCTGGTCCCAGGTGACCAGTCGTCTGATTGGTGGGCAAGGTCGATTGATCGCTTCGGACATCCTCGAGATGGACAGCATCCCGGACGTGACCTTTGTTCACGGCGATTTCACCGAGGACAAAGTATTGGCCGAGATCCTGGAGGCTGTGGGAAATTCGCAGGTAGACCTTGTGATTTCCGACATGGCCCCCAATATGAGTGGATTACCAGCTGTTGATATGCCGCGTGCCATGTTCCTGTGTGAACTGGCGCTGGATTTGGCAGGTCGGGTGTTGCGTCCGGGTGGCGATTTCCTGGTGAAGGTCTTCCAGGGCGAAGGTTTCGACGAGTACCACAAGAACATTCGCAAGTTGTTCGACAAGGTGCAGACGCGCAAGCCGGACTCTTCCCGTGACAGGTCCCGGGAGCAGTATTTGCTGTGCCGTGGCTACCGCGGCGTCGAAGGCGCGGCAAGTGAAGAGCGTTTTTGAGAAATTCGAGGGGGGCGATAGGTTTTTTTATATCGCTTTCGTCACGAGGCTTTACGAATATTGTGTAGTCAAAGTTTCACAAAGGGTTACAGACGGCGCCTGCCAGAGTTGTAGGTAATGTAGTAAGTTAGGCCGGTGAATATCATGCGAAGCGCGCGCCAGTAGCGGAGCTTGCTTCAGAGGGTAGTTAATTGAACGATATGGCAAAGAATCTGATCCTGTGGTTGATCATCGCGGCTGTCCTGGTGACGGTGATGAACAACTTCTCCAGCCCTAACGAGCCGCAGACCCTCAACTATTCCGACTTCATCCAGCAAGTTAAGGATGGCAAGGTCGAGCGCGTAGCGGTTGATGGCTACGTGATTACCGGTAAGCGTATTGATGGCGACAGCTTCAAGACCATTCGTCCGGCCATTCAGGACAACGGTCTGATCGGCGATCTGGTGGACAACAAGGTCGTTGTGGAAGGCAAGCAGCCTGAGCAGCAGAGCATCTGGACCCAGTTGCTGGTAGCGAGCTTCCCGATCCTGGTGATTATCGCCGTGTTCATGTTCTTCATGCGCCAGATGCAAGGTGGTGCGGGAGGCAAGGGCGGGCCGATGAGCTTCGGCAAGAGCAAGGCGCGCCTGCTCTCCGAAGATCAGGTGAAGACCACCCTGGCTGACGTTGCAGGTTGCGACGAAGCCAAGGAAGAAGTCGGCGAGCTGGTCGAGTTCCTGCGTGATCCGGGCAAGTTCCAGCGCCTGGGTGGCCGTATTCCTCGCGGCGTGCTGATGGTGGGCCCGCCGGGTACCGGTAAAACCTTGCTGGCCAAGGCGATTGCCGGCGAAGCCAAGGTGCCTTTCTTCACGATTTCCGGTTCTGACTTCGTCGAGATGTTTGTCGGCGTCGGCGCCAGTCGTGTTCGCGATATGTTCGAGCAGGCCAAGAAACACGCGCCATGCATCATCTTCATCGACGAAATCGATGCCGTCGGTCGCCATCGTGGCGCTGGCATGGGTGGCGGTCACGATGAGCGTGAGCAGACCCTCAACCAGTTGCTGGTAGAGATGGATGGTTTCGAGATGAATGACGGCATTATCGTCATCGCCGCAACCAACCGTCCGGACGTGCTGGACCCTGCATTGCTGCGTCCGGGCCGTTTCGACCGTCAGGTTGTGGTCGGCCTGCCGGACATTCGTGGTCGTGAGCAGATTCTGAAAGTACACATGCGCAAGGTGCCGATGGGTGACGACGTGGCTCCGGCTGTGATCGCCCGCGGTACTCCCGGCTTCTCCGGTGCTGACCTGGCGAACCTGGTGAACGAGGCTTCGCTGTTCGCTGCTCGTACTGGCAAGCGCGTCGTTGAAATGAAAGAGTTCGAATTGGCAAAAGACAAGATCATGATGGGCGCTGAGCGCAAATCCATGGTCATGTCCGAGAAAGAGAAGCAGAACACCGCTTATCACGAGGCGGGTCACGCCATTGTAGGTCGCGTTGTGCCTGAGCATGACCCAGTCTACAAAGTGTCGATCATTCCGCGTGGTCGGGCACTGGGTGTGACCATGTTCCTGCCGGAAGAGGATCGCTACAGCCTCTCCAAGCGTGCGCTGATCAGCCAGATCTGCTCGCTGTATGGCGGCCGTATTGCTGAAGAAATGACCCTTGGCTTCGACGGTGTGACCACTGGCGCCTCCAACGACATCATGCGTGCCAGCCAGATCGCACGAAACATGGTGACCAAGTGGGGGTTGTCGGAAAAACTCGGCCCATTGATGTACGCCGAGGAAGAAGGCGAGGTGTTCCTGGGCCGTGGCGGCGGCGGGCAAAGCGCCAGCTTCTCGGGTGAGACAGCCAAGCTGATCGACTCCGAGGTTCGTAGCATCATTGACCAGTGCTACGGCACGGCCAAGCAGATTTTGACCGACAACCGTGACAAGCTGGACGCCATGGCTGATGCGTTGATGAAGTACGAGACCATCGATGCCGACCAGATCGACGACATCATGTCGGGCCGTACGCCGCGTGAGCCGCGCGACTGGGAAGGTGGTTCGGGTACCTCGGGCACTCCGCCTGTGGTGCAGAATGAGCGCCCTGAAACGCCTATCGGCGGCCCGGCAGCTGATCACTAAGGTTTGAAATGACTTCTGCTTTGTCCTCTACCCGGTTGCCTTGCGGCAACCGGGTTCTTGATTTGGCCCGGACGCATGTCATGGGCATCCTGAATGTAACCCCTGACTCCTTTTCCGATGGTGGCCGCTTCAGTCAACTGGACGCCGCGTTGCGCCATGCCGAGGCGATGGTGGCTGCCGGTGCGACGCTGATTGATGTGGGAGGGGAATCGACCCGCCCCGGCGCCCGCGTTGTTTCTCCTTTGGAGGAGTTGGAGCGGGTGGCGCCCGTGGTTGAGCGTATTGCCCGTGAACTGGATGTCATCATCTCGGTAGACACCTCCACCCCGGCAGTGATGCGCGAAACCGCGCGGCTGGGAGCCGGGTTGATCAACGATGTGCGTTCGCTTCAGCGCGACGGCGCCCTTGATGCGGCCGCTGCAACCGGCTTGCCTGTCTGCCTGATGCATATGCTGGGTGAGCCCGGCAACATGCAGGACAGTCCGCATTACGACGATCTGGTCGGCGAGGTGAGTGGATTTCTTGCTGAGAGGGTTGCCCAGTGTGTGGCTGTGGGTATTGCGCCTGAGCAGATCATCCTCGATCCGGGGTTTGGCTTTGCCAAGACCCTGCAGCACAATCTAAGCCTGTTCAAACACATGGAAGCGCTGCACGCCCTTGGTCGCCCGCTGTTGGTCGGCGTGTCGCGCAAGAGCATGATAGGGCTCGCCTTGAATCGCCCGGTCGGCGAACGCCTGTATGGCGGCCTGGCGCTTGCGGCGCTTGCCGTGACCAAGGGCGCACGTATTTTGCGTGTGCATGATGTCGCCGAAACGGTCGATGTGGTGCGCATGCTCGCTGCTGTAGAATCAGCCGAATAAGAATGATGGAGCACTTATGACTAAAAAATATTTTGGCACCGACGGCATTCGTGGTCGGGTCGGCGAATTTCCGATCACCCCTGATTTCATGCTCAAGCTGGGTTGGGCGGCAGGCATGGCGTTCCGCAGCATGGGCGCATGTCGCATCCTGGTGGGCAAGGACACCCGTATTTCGGGCTACATGTTTGAGTCTGCGCTGGAGGCCGGATTGTCCGCCGCCGGGGCCGATGTGATGCTGTTGGGCCCTATGCCCACGCCGGCAATCGCTTACCTGACGCGTACCTTCCACGCCGAAGCCGGTATTGTGATCAGCGCCTCCCACAATCCTCATGATGACAACGGCATCAAGTTTTTCTCGGGGCAGGGCACCAAGCTGCCTGACGAGATCGAGTTGATGATCGAGGAACTGCTGGATGCGCCGATGACGGTGGTTGAGTCCAGCAAGCTGGGCAAGGTGTCGCGCATTAACGACGCGTCAGGTCGCTATATCGAATTCTGTAAAAGCAGCGTTCCGAGCAGCACCAATTTCGCAGGCTTGAAGATTGTTGTCGATTGCGCCCATGGTGCGACCTACAAGGTGGCGCCGAGCGTCTTCAAGGAGTTGGGCGCACAGGTCTCCGTGCTGTCGGCTCAGCCCAACGGCTTGAACATCAACGACAACTGCGGTTCCACCCACATGGAGCAGCTGCAGGCTGCAGTGCTGGCTGAGCATGCGGACCTGGGCATCGCTTTTGATGGCGATGGCGACCGAGTGCTGATGGTGGATCACACCGGCACGATCGTGGATGGTGATGACCTGTTGTTCATCATTGCCCGTGACCTGCATGAGCGTAACAAGCTGCAAGGTGGCGTGGTCGGCACCCTGATGAGTAATCTCGGGCTGGAATTGGCGTTGGCAGAACTGGGGATTCCCTTTATTCGCGCCAATGTCGGTGACCGCTATGTGATCGCCGAACTGCTGGAGCGTAACTGGTTGGTTGGTGGTGAAAATTCCGGGCATGTGGTCTGCTTCCAGCACACCACCACGGGTGACGCTATCATCGCCGCGCTACAGGTGCTGTTGGCCCTGCGTCGCCGCGAGGAGAGCCTGGCCCAGGCGCGCCAAGCCCTGCGCAAGTGTCCGCAAGTGCTGCTCAATGTGCGTTTTGCCGGTGGCGAGAACCCGATCGAGCACCCTGCTGTCAAAGAGGCTTGCGAGCGCGTGACCCAGGCAATGGCTGGGCGCGGGCGCGTGTTGCTGCGCAAGTCCGGCACAGAGCCGCTGGTGCGCGTGATGGTCGAAGGTGAGGACGAAACACAGGTTCGCGGCCATGCCGAAGACCTGGCAAAACTGGTAACTGAAGTTTGCGCCTGAATTCGGCTTGCCAGTGATGATGTGGTTGGGTAACATCTGCGCCCACTTTGACCGACGGGGTACAGCATGCGTCGCACTATGGTAGCTGGTAACTGGAAGATGCACGGTACCCGCGCCAGTGTCGCTGAGCTGATCAACGGCCTTCGTCACTTGGCCTTGCCTAGCGGTGTTGACGTCGCGGTGTTCCCGCCTTGCTTGCATATCAACCAAGTGGTTGATGGCTTGAAAGGCAAGTCGATTCAGGTCGGCGCGCAGAACTCTGCGGTAGAGCCGATGCAAGGTGCGTTGACCGGCGAGATTTCGCCGAGTCAGCTGGTTGATGCGGGTTGTTCCTATGTGCTTGTCGGGCACTCCGAGCGTCGCCAGATGATGGGCGAGCGGGATGGGATGCTCAACCGCAAGTTCGCCGCAGCACAGGCTTGTGGCTTGATTCCGGTGTTGTGCATAGGGGAGACCCTTGAGCAGCGCGAATCGGGCAAGACTCTTGAAGTTGTCTCGCGTCAGCTGGGCAGCATCATCGAGGAGCTGGGTGTTGGTGCATTTGCAAAGGCGGTCATTGCTTACGAGCCGGTCTGGGCCATTGGCACCGGGCTGACTGCTACACCGCAACAGGCGCAGGATGTGCACGCAGCCATCCGCGCGCAGTTGGCGGCAGAGAATTCTGAAGTCGCACAAGGTGTGCGGCTTCTATACGGCGGCAGCGTGAAGGCGGCCAATGCGGTCGAACTGTTCGGCATGCCGGATATCGATGGGGGGCTCATTGGTGGAGCTTCCCTGAATGCAGATGAGTTCGGTGCGATCTGTCGCGCCGCGGGAAACTGAAAAAATGCTGGAAACAGTCGTAGTCGTTTTTCATCTGTTGGCTGCCCTGAGCGTAGTTGCTCTGGTTTTGTTGCAACAGGGTAAAGGTGCGGATGCTGGTGCGTCTTTCGGTGCAGGTGCTTCAAATACTGTGTTCGGAAGCCAAGGTTCCTCTACCTTTCTTAGTAAGTTTACTGCTATACTTGCCGCAGGTTTCTTCATAACCAGCTTAGGGTTAGGTTACTTTGCTAAAGAGAAAGCTCATGTGCTGACTCAAGTAGGTTTGCCAAACCCAGCGGTATTGGAAGTTCCAAAAGCAAAACCGGCTTCTGATGATGTCCCGGTGCTTCAAGAGCAAAAGTCGGCTACTCCAGCGACTGACGTACCTCCAGCTCAAGAGCAAAAGTAAGAAGGGTTGTAAACGCTGTATTGCCGAGGTGGTGGAATTGGTAGACACGCAACCTTGAGGTGGTTGTGCCCATAGGGTGTAGGGGTTCGAGTCCCCTTCTCGGTACCAATTATCAGGAGAGCCCGCTGTTGCGGGCTTTCTTGTAGGTGGAAGGTTACATTGACCCTGTAAGGGATCGGTCGTATACTTCCGCCCCAGCTTTGTCGCGGGGTGGAGCAGTCTGGTAGCTCGTCGGGCTCATAACCCGAAGGTCGTCGGTTCAAATCCGGCCCCCGCAACCAGTTTTAGCGGAGCCCCTTTTAAGGGGCTTTTTGTTAGCTGGACACTTTCAACGCCGCTGTTCGACGGCGTTTCAAGGATGGGCGTTTCGCCCATTTTTTTATTTTGCACAGCATGCACATACATGCACGAGGGGGTTCAGGTGTCGAGCAAGCTAGAAGAGTTGCAGGCCTTGTTGGCCCCGGTGGTCGTGGCCCTAGGCTATGAATGCTGGGGTATTGAGTTTTCGGCTCAAGGTCGCCACTCAATGTTGCGCGTTTATATCGATAAAGAGGGCGGCGTGCTGGTAGACGATTGTGCCATTGTCAGCCGTCAGATCAGCGGTGTGCTGGATGTTGAAGATCCGATCTCCGTTGAATACACCCTTGAAGTTTCCTCGCCAGGCATGGAACGCCCACTGTTCACTATCGAGCAGTTTGCTAAATATGCCGGTGAACAAGTGAAGATCAAGCTGCGCTCCCCCTTTGAAGGGCGACGCAACTTTCAGGGCCTTCTGCGCGGTGTAGAAGAGCAGGATGTCGTGGTGCAGGTAGAAGACCACGAGTTCCTGTTGCCGATCGATATGATCGACAAGGCCAACATTATTCCCAGTTTTGACTGAGACGCGGATCCCGCGGATCCAATGGCTTGCGAAAGGCGAGGCGTACGATGAGCAAAGAAGTACTGCTGGTTGTTGAGTCGGTATCCAATGAAAAGGGTGTACCGGCAAGCGTGATTTTTGAAGCGTTGGAGCTGGCCCTGGCCACTGCTACCAAGAAACGTTTTGAAGACGAAGTAGATCTGCGTGTGGAAATCAACCGCCACACCGGTGCCTATGAGACTTTCCGTCGTTGGACGGTGGTCGAAGAGGACGATCTTGATGATCCGGCCATCGAAACCTGGCCAAGCAAGGTTGCGCAAACGCATCCGGGCGCTCAGGTTGGCGATGTTGTCGAAGAAAAGATCGAGTCGATCGAATTCGGCCGTATTGCTGCACAGACCGCCAAGCAGGTCATCGTGCAGAAGGTTCGCGAAGCCGAGCGCGCTCAAGTCGTTGACGCCTATCGCGAACGCCTGGGTGAAATCATCTCTGGCACCGTGAAGAAAGTTACCCGCGATAACGTGATCGTCGACCTGGGCAACAACGCCGAAGCGTTGCTGGCTCGCGAAGACATCATCTCTCGCGAAACCTTCCGTGTCGGCGTGCGTCTGCGTGCGCTGCTCAAGGAAATCCGCACCGAGAACCGCGGCCCGCAGTTGATCCTGTCGCGTACCGCGCCGGAAATGCTGATCGAGCTGTTCCGTATCGAAGTGCCGGAAATCGCCGAAGGCCTGATCGAAGTGATGGCTGCGTCCCGTGACCCGGGTTCGCGTGCCAAGATCGCGGTCCGCTCCAAGGACAAACGCATCGACCCGCAAGGCGCTTGCATCGGTATGCGCGGTTCGCGCGTGCAGGCAGTGTCGGGCGAATTGGGCGGTGAGCGTGTGGACATCGTCCTGTGGGACGATAACCCGGCGCAGTTCGTGATCAACGCCATGTCGCCAGCTGAAGTGGCGGCAATTATCGTTGACGAAGATGCCCATGCAATGGACATCGCCGTTGGCGCAGACAATCTGGCTCAGGCCATTGGTCGTGGTGGTCAGAACGTGCGTCTGGCCAGCCAACTGACCGGTTGGACCCTGAACGTGATGACCGAATCGGACATCCAGGCTAAGCAGCAAGCTGAAACCGGTGACATCCTGCGCAACTTCATCGAAGAGTTGGAAGTCGATGAAGACCTGGCACAGGTACTGGTAGATGAAGGCTTCACCAGCCTGGAAGAGATTGCCTACGTACCGTTGGAAGAAATGCTCAACATCGACGGCTTTGACGAAGACACCGTCAACGAGCTTCGCGCTCGGGCCAAGGATCGTTTGTTGACTAAAGCCATCGCTACTGAGGAAAAGCTGGCAGACGCCCATCCGGCCGAAGACCTGCTCTCGCTTGAGGGTATGGACAAGGATTTGGCGATGGAACTGGCGGTGCGCGGCGTAATTACCCGCGAAGACCTGGCCGAGCAGTCTATTGACGATCTGCTCGACATCGACGGCATTGACGATGATCGTGCCGGCAAGTTGATCATGGCCGCCCGAGCCCATTGGTTCGAGTAATTAGGCGCGGCCTGAGGAGAGAAGTGCATGACGCAAGTCACGGTGAAACAACTGGCCGATGAGGTCAAAACACCGGTAGAGCGCCTGTTGCAGCAGATGCGTGAGGCAGGTCTGCCGCACACCGCCGCCGATGAAGGTGTGAGCGATAGTGAGAAGCAGTCTTTGCTGACTCACTTGAAGAGCAGCCACAAGGCGAAAGTGGAAGAACCGCGCAAGATTACATTGCAGCGCAAAACCACCAGCACCCTGCGGGTTGCGGGTAGCAAGAGCATCAGCGTTGAAGTACGCAAGAAGAAAGTCTTCGTACAGCGCAGCCCGGAAGAAATCGAAGCCGAGCGCAAACGCGAGCTGGAAGAACGTCGCGCAGTAGAAAACGCTGCACGTCAGAAGGCTGAAGAAGAAGCCAAGCGTCGCGCCGAAGAAGAAGCGCGTCGCCAGCCTGCTGCTGCGCAACCTGCTGCCACTGACGCGGTCGCCGCCCCTGTTGAGGCTGTGCGTGAGGCTGCCCCGGCTGCCGCCGCACCTGCTCCTGCAGCAGACGCCCGCAAGCGCGACGAGCCTCGTCGTCCGGACAAACCACGTGCTGACGATAACAATCGTCGCGGTGGTGGTGGCGATGGCGAGCGTAAAAACGCTCCGCACCGCGCCTCGGTCAAAGAGAAAGCGCCTGCGCCGCGCGTTGCCCCACGTACCACCGACGAAGAAAGCGATGGCTTCCGTCGTGGTGGTCGCGGCAAGGCCAAGCTGAAGAAGCGCAACGCCCACGGTTTCCAGAGCCCAACCGGCCCTGTCGTGCGTGATGTGCAGATCGGCGAGACCATCACTGTTGGCGATCTCGCCAATCAGATGTCGGTCAAGGCTGCTGAAATCATCAAGTTCATGTTCAAACTGGGTACTCCAGCGACCATCAACCAGGTGCTTGATCAGGAAACTGCTCAGCTTGTGGCTGAGGAGTTGGGCCACAAAGTGACCCTGGTCAGCGACACCGCCCTGGAAGATTCCCTGGCCGAGTCCCTGAAGTTTGAAGGTGAGACGTTCTCCCGTGCGCCAGTTGTGACCGTAATGGGCCACGTTGACCATGGTAAGACATCGCTGCTCGACTACATCCGTCGTGCCAAGGTAGCTGCTGGCGAAGCCGGCGGTATCACCCAGCACATCGGTGCGTACCACGTTGAAACCGAGCGCGGCATGGTCACCTTCCTCGACACTCCAGGTCACGCCGCGTTTACCGCTATGCGTGCCCGTGGTGCCAAGGCGACTGACATCGTGATCCTGGTTGTTGCAGCGGACGACGGCGTGATGCCGCAGACCATTGAAGCTGTCCAGCACGCCAAGGCAGCTGGTGTTCCACTGGTTGTTGCAGTGAACAAGATCGACAAGCCGGGCGCCGATCTCGATCGCATCCGTAGCGAACTGTCGGTTCACGGCGTGACCTCCGAAGAGTGGGGCGGTGATACGCCGTTCGTTTCGGTCTCGGCGAAAGTCGGTACTGGCGTGGACGAACTGCTCGAAGCGGTCTTGCTGCAAGCTGAAGTACTCGAACTCAAGGCAACTCCATCGGCTCCAGGCCGCGGTGTTGTGGTTGAATCGCGACTCGACAAAGGCCGTGGCCCGGTTGCAACCGTACTGGTTCAAGACGGTACCCTGCGCCAAGGCGACATGGTGCTGGTCGGTTCGAACTATGGCCGTGTACGTGCCATGCTCGACGAGAACGGCAAGCCAATCAAGGAAGCCGGTCCTTCCATCCCTGTCGAGATCCTCGGCCTGGACGGTACCCCGGACGCTGGCGACGAGATGAGCGTGGTTGCCGACGAGAAGAAAGCCCGTGAAGTGGCTCTGTTCCGTCAAGGCAAGTTCCGCGAAGTCAAACTGGCTCGTGCTCACGCCGGCAAGCTGGAAAACATCTTCGAGAACATGGGCCAGGCAGAGAAGAAGACGCTCAATATCGTCCTCAAATCTGACGTACGTGGTTCCCTCGAAGCGTTGAACGGCGCCTTGAACGGCCTGGGTAACGACGAAGTGCAAGTGCGCGTTGTCGGTGGCGGTGTCGGTGGTATCACCGAATCTGACGCCAACCTGGCACTGGCTTCCAACGCTGTACTGTTCGGCTTCAACGTGCGTGCCGATGCCGGCGCTCGCAAGATCGTCGAGCAGGAAGGCCTGGACATGCGTTACTACAACGTCATCTACGACATCATTGAAGACGTCAAGAAGGCCCTTACCGGCATGCTTGGCAGCGACGTCCGGGAGAACATCCTGGGTATCGCCGAGGTGCGTGACGTGTTCCGCTCGCCGAAATTCGGCGCGATCGCCGGTTGCATGGTTATCGAAGGTACTGTGTACCGTAACCGTCCAATCCGTGTGCTGCGTGAAGACATCGTTATCTTCGAAGGCGAGCTGGAATCCCTGCGCCGCTTCAAGGATGACGCTTCCGAAGTACGTGCTGGCATGGAATGCGGTATCGGCGTCAAGAGCTACAACGACGTCAAGCCTGGCGACAAGATCGAAGTCTACGAGAAGGTTCAGGTTGCTCGCAGCCTCTAACTCGCGCACTTCCGGAGCCACGCCGCGTGTGGGCATGCAAATGCCCCACGCAGCGTACGGACTCTAAACGCAACGCCCGGTCTGGCTTTTGTCAGGCCGGGCGTTTGCCGCTTTCAGACCCCACGGGTTTCTCCGTGTGGCAGTAACAGGTAACAAGACATGGCAAAAGAATACAGCCGTACCCAGCGTATCGGCGATCAGATGCAGCGTGAGCTGGCCCAACTGATCCGCCGCGAAGTCAAAGACCCACGTGTTGGCCTGGTCACCATTACCGCCGTTGAAGTGAGCCGTGACGTGGGTCACGCCAAGATCTTCATCACCGTGATGGGGCAGGACAACAGCGAAGAAATCGCGCAAAGCATCAAGGTGCTCAACTCCGCCGCAGGCTTTTTGCGTATGCAGTTGGCCCGTGAAATGAAGCTGCGCAGCGTTCCGCAGTTGCACTTCCACTACGACGAAAGCGTCGTGCGTGGCGCGCACCTGTCGGCCCTGATCGAACGCGCCGTGGCTGAAGACAGCCAGCATCCGTCCACACCTGAAGACGCCAAGGAGTAAGCGGTGGCTCAGGTCAAACGTATCCGTCGCAACGTCAGTGGCATCATTCTGCTCGACAAACCCATTGGCTTTACCTCCAATGCCGCGTTGCAGAAGGTTCGCTGGCTGCTCAATGCCGAGAAGGCCGGGCATACCGGCAGCCTTGATCCATTGGCCACCGGTGTATTGCCGTTGTGCTTTGGCGAGGCCACCAAGTTTTCGCAATACCTGCTTGATTCCGACAAGGGTTACGAAACCCTGATGCAACTGGGCAAGACAACCACCACGGCGGATGCCGAAGGTGATGTTTTGCAGGTTCGAGACGTGACCGTTGGTCGTGCGGATATCGAAGCTGCTTTACCCGCTTTTCGTGGGCAAATCAGTCAGATACCGCCGATGTACTCGGCACTCAAGCGCGATGGCCAGCCACTTTACAAGCTGGCACGTGCGGGCGAAGTAGTGGAGCGCGAACCGCGTTCTGTTACTATTGCGCGCTTGGAATTGCTCGCTTGTGAAGGCGACACTGCCCGTTTGGCCGTGGACTGCAGCAAAGGCACCTATATCCGTACCCTGGTGGAAGATATTGGTGAAAAGCTCGGTTGCGGCGCGTACGTTGCAGAACTGCGACGCACCCAGGCCGGCCCTTTCAGCCTGGCCCAGACGGTGACGCTGGAAGAGTTGGAAGCGGTACATGCCGAAGGCGGCAATGAAGCGGTTGATCGCTTTCTCATGCCATCGGACAGCGGTTTGCTCGATTGGCCGCTGCTGCACTTCTCGGAGCACAGCGCGTTCTACTGGCTCAACGGCCAGCCGGTACGCGCCCCGGATGCCCCGAAGTTCGGCATGGTGCGGGTACAGGATCATAACGGTCGCTTTATCGGTATCGGTGAAGTGAGCGAAGACGGGCGCATCGCGCCACGTCGACTGATTCGGTCAGAATGACCGAACGAGGGTGGCTGTTAATAGGCATGGTCACTTCTCATTTATAGATACGGGGGTATGCCCTCGGCCTATTGAGATCACCCTTTGGGTGGTTTCCTGAAAAAAAGGATTGCCTCATGGCTCTCGACGTTCAAGAAAAAGCACAAATCGTAGCTGACTATCAGCAAGCTGTTGGTGACACTGGTTCGCCAGAAGTGCAAGTTGCACTGCTGACCCACAACATCAACAAGCTGCAAGGTCACTTCAAGGCCAACGGTAAAGACCACCACTCCCGTCGTGGTCTGATCCGCATGGTAAACCAGCGCCGTAAGCTGCTGGACTACCTGAAAGGCAAGGATCTGGGTCGTTATCAGGCTCTGATCGGTCGCCTGGGTCTGCGTCGCTAATAAGCGATTGCGCTAGAGGTTGGTTGTCTACCGCGTGTCATCGGGATTCCCGTTGGCCCGTGGTAGGCTCCCAGCCTCAAGTTTTATCTGGATACACGTTTTACCCTGGACGAGCGTCGGGCCGATTCCCGGCATTGCCCAAGAATTTCGCAAGAAGACAAGTTCCCCAAGAGCCACAAAGAAGGTAGGACACCGTGAACCCGGTTATCAAAAAATTCCAGTTCGGTCAGTCGACCGTTACCCTCGAGACAGGCCGTATCGCCCGTCAAGCCTCCGGCGCAGTGCTGGTTACCGTTGACGACGACGTGACCGTATTGGTGACCGTTGTTGGCGCCAAGACCGCTGACCCGAGCAAGGGCTTCTTCCCTCTGTCCGTTCACTACCAGGAAAAGACTTACGCTGCCGGTAAGATCCCTGGCGGTTTCTTCAAGCGCGAAGGCCGTCCCTCCGAGAAAGAAACCCTGACTTCCCGACTGATCGACCGTCCGATCCGTCCGCTGTTCCCAGAAGGCTTCATGAACGAAGTGCAGGTTGTCTGCACCGTCGTTTCCACCAGCAAGAAGACCGATCCGGATATCGCTGCGATGATCGGTACCTCGGCTGCCCTGGCCATCTCCGGCATTCCTTTCGATGGCCCGATCGGTGCTGCCCGCGTTGCGTTCCACGAAAGCACCGGCTACCTGCTGAACCCGACTTACGAGCAACAGAAAGCATCGAGCCTGGACATGGTCGTTGCCGGCACCTCGGAAGCCGTATTGATGGTTGAATCGGAAGCCAAAGAGCTGACCGAAGACCAGATGCTGGGCGCCGTACTGTTTGCTCACGACGAGTTCCAGGTCGTGATCAACGCTGTTAAAGAACTGGCTGCCGAAGCTGCCAAACCAACCTGGACCTGGGCTGCTGCCCCGGAAGCCACCGAACTGCTGGGCGCTATCCGCTCCGAGTTCGGCGCTGCCATTTCCGACGCCTACACCATCACCGTCAAGGCCGACCGTTACGCTCGCCTGGGCGAGCTGAAGGATCAGGTTGTCGCCAAGCTGTCCGGTGAAGAAGGCCAGCCTTCGGCCAGCGACGTCAAAGCTGCATTCGGTGAAATCGAATACCGCACCGTTCGCGAAAACATCGTTAACGGCAAGCCACGTATCGACGGTCGCGACACCCGCACCGTGCGTCCGCTGAACATCGAAGTCGGCGTTCTGCCGAAGACCCACGGTTCGGCACTGTTCACCCGTGGCGAAACCCAGGCCCTGGTTGTTGCGACCCTGGGTACTGCCCGTGACGCACAGCTGCTGGACACCCTGGAAGGCGAGAAAAAAGACCCCTTCATGCTGCACTACAACTTCCCTCCGTTCTCGGTGGGTGAGTGTGGTCGTATGGGTGGTGCGGGTCGTCGCGAAATCGGTCACGGTCGTCTGGCCCGTCGTTCGATTGCCGCGATGCTGCCGGCTGCCGACGTGTTCCCATACACCATTCGCGTTGTGTCGGAAATCACCGAGTCCAACGGTTCCAGCTCCATGGCTTCCGTTTGCGGTGCTTCCCTGGCACTGATGGACGCCGGTGTGCCAATGAAGGCACCGGTTGCCGGTATCGCCATGGGCCTGGTTAAAGAAGGCGAGAAGTTCGCCATCCTGACCGACATCCTGGGCGACGAAGATCACCTGGGCGACATGGACTTCAAAGTAGCCGGTACCGCCAAAGGTGTGACCGCGCTGCAGATGGACATCAAGATCAAAGGCATCACCGAAGAGATCATGGAAATCGCCCTGGGCCAAGCCCTGGAAGCGCGCCTGAACATCCTCGGCCAGATGAACCAGATCATTGGTCAGTCCCGCACCGAACTGTCGGAAAATGCTCCGACCATGATCGCGATGAAAATCGACACCGACAAAATCCGTGATGTTATCGGTAAAGGCGGCGCGACCATCCGTGCGATCTGTGAAGAAACCAAGGCTTCGATCGACATCGAAGACGACGGTTCGATCAAGATCTTCGGCGAAACCAAGGAAGCGGCTGAAGCAGCACGCCAGCGCGTCCTGGGTATCACTGCTGAAGCCGAAATCGGCAAGATCTACGTCGGCAAGGTTGAGCGTATCGTCGACTTCGGCGCGTTCGTCAACATCCTCCCGGGCAAAGACGGTCTGGTTCACATCTCCATGCTGAGCGATGCTCGCGTTGAGAAAGTGACCGACATTCTGAAAGAAGGCCAGGAAGTGGAAGTGCTGGTACTGGACGTGGACAACCGCGGCCGTATCAAACTGTCCATCAAGGACGTAGCAGCAGCCAAGGCATCGGGCGTTTAATCACCCGCAGGCTTTACGCTGAAAAAAGGACTCTTCGGAGTCCTTTTTTATGGGCGCGAGAAAATGAAGCAGAATCAGCTGTTTAGCGCCGCCCAAAAGCCGCAACTTGCATGCAGACACGATGGGCTTCATGCAAGTTGCACGATTCCGAAAATGTATGGTTTTCATAACTTATTGTTTATTAAGGGATTTAATCTGTGCGGCGACTTGGCACACTGCCTGCAATATCCCTGGTAGCGCTGCAGCATGAAGGTTTACGCCTGCAGACTTTTAATAAAACAGGAGTTACTCGTATGAAGAAGTTCGCTCTCGCTACTGCTACCGCTCTGACCCTGGCCATGGGTGCTAACGTAGCCTTTGCTCAGACTTCCCAAGCCCCTATGACTTTGGCGGCCGGTGAAGCGACCAAGGCTAAGGAAAGCGTTTCGGATACTTGGATCACCACTAAAGTCAAAGCTGACCTGCTGACCGAAAAAGGCATTCCGGGTTCGGACATCAAGGTTGAGACCAACAAAGGTGTGGTTTCCCTGTCCTCCGACGTAGCAGTCTCGGATTCGCAGAAAGCTACTGCTGTAGCCATTACCAAGAAAATCAAAGGTGTGACTGCGGTTTCTGCTGACGGCCTGCTGGCTGGCGGTGCTACCAAAGCTGACGGCATCGACAAAACCAAAGGCGCTGCCCACGACGCTAAAGAGACCACCAGTGATACCTGGATCACTACCAAAGTGAAGGCTGACCTGGTAACTGAAAAAGGCATTCCTGGCACCGACATCAAGGTTGAAACCAACAAAGGTGTTGTATCCCTGTCCTCGCCTACCGCTGTGACCGCTTCGCAGAAAGAAACGGCTGTAGCGATCACCAAGAAGATCAAAGGCGTTAAAGCTGTATCGGCCGATGGCCTGAAAGCAGAGTAACGCTAGACGTTTCGTTTGAACTGAATAGCGGCGGCTTAGGGTGAGTTAGATATCCACCTGATGCACCTCTGGAGTTCATGCGACCGACCACACGGATGTGGTCATTACAGGCCCCTGCACTTGTGTCGGGGCCTGTTCTATTTCAGGCACAAGACCGAATAAAAAATGAGAGGGTTCAAGCCCCAAGTCCGGTGTAGGAGCGAGCTTGCTCGCGAAGAACTCGCAGACGCTGCGTTCATTCAGGACGCCCGCGTTATCGTTGGCGTTTTTCGCGAGCAAGCTCGCTCCTACAGAGAGTTGTAGTGCTGCGCTAGCTGTCGGTTACTCAGCATCCAAGTGCATGGGAGTGATCACGCGGCCATCTTTCTCGGCCTGCCCCAGTTGCGCATCGATGAAGTACACGCGCTCATCTTCCAGCTGGCCCTTGTCTACCAGGTAATCCTTGATAGTGCTGGCTCGGTCCTGCCCCAACTGGCGCAGTAGCACGTCACTGCCACTCCAGAACTTGATCACACCGTCCTTGAGCTTCGCCGAGCGCTCATCGCTGCCCAGGTCTTTCCATTCGGCCGGGGGTTGCTGTTTGAGGCGGGTGCGGTAGATGCCTTCCAGCAATGGTGCTTTTTCCTTCTCCGGCACCTCAAGCAACGAGGCCTGGGCCGGGACTTTGTCGCCACGGCGCTGGAGGATCTTGTAATAGTTGTATTGGTATTCACGTTCCAGTCGCTGTGCGGCCAGGAACGGCCCGTCGCTGCTGGCGGCGGCTGTGCCTTCAATTTCCAGGCGCAGGGCAGGGCGTTCTTTCAGCGCCTTGGCCAGAGTGTTCAGAGCGCCTTCGGCGTCTTTGCTCAGCTCACTGGAGCCTGCGGCGAACGACACGTTGCCCAAGTCTTCAGAACCGCCACCGGTGACCAGCCCGCCAATGAACTTGAAGGGTGCGGTTGCGGCGCGCACCACAAGGTTACGCAGGGTTTGCCACACAATCGGCATCACGCTGAATTGCGGGTTGTTCAGGTCACCGCTCACCGGCAGTTCGATGGAGATCTTGCCGTCGGAGTCCTTGAGCAGGGCGACAGCCAGGCGAATCGGTAAGTCCACGGCATCGGAGCTGTCGACTTTTTCACCCAGTTGCAGTTGCTCGACCACCACTTTGTTTTCAGCCTTCAATTGGCCTTTGGTGATCACGTAATGCAAATCGAGATTCAGGCGGCCCTTGCGGATGCGGAAGCCTGCGAATTTACCTGAGTAAGGTGTCAGGTTGGTCAGTTCGACACGCTTGAAGCTGGTGGCGATGTCCAGCGCGGCCATCGGATCAAACGGGTTCACGCTGCCTTTGATGGTCACTGGTGCGTAACGGTCCACCTTACCCTTGATGTCGACGCTGGCCGGTTTGGCCTGGCGACTGTCGATGGTGCCAATCTGGCCGTTGAGCTGTTGAATCGCGGTGGCAAAGTTGGGCGTGAGGCTGAAGTCGGCAAAGTTGGCCGAACCGTCGTTGATTGCGATCTGCCCGATATGAATGCCCAGGGGCTTCTCGTTACTGGCGCCAGGTTTGGCTGCCGACTTGCTGCCACTGCCGGCCGGCTGCGCAATCAGCAGGTCGTCAATGTTAGTGGTGCGGTCATCGTTGATCATGAAGCGCGCATACGGCTGCAACAGGTTGACCTTGTCGATCGACAGGCTCTGGCCGTGCTGGTAGTTCACGCCTTCCAGCACCAGGCGCTGCCACTTGAGGAAGTCGCGGGTCTTCAGGGTGTCCAGGGTATGCAGCTGGTCAACCTGAGCGCGGCCAGTGACCTGGAGGGTCAGTGGCTCGGTGCTTTTGAGGTTCACGTCCAGGTTGCTGCCCAGCATGCCGCTGCGCAATTCCAGACGGATAAACGGGCTGATATAGGCCTGGGCGACACGCAGGTCGATGTCCTGGGTGTTCACTTTCAGCTTGGCGCTGACCGGGTTGAGGTTAACCTCGCCGGTTGCCTGGATCTTGCCTTGCTTACCCAGGCCGGTGTCGACCTTCAAGGCAAAGGGGCTCTGGTTGAGGCTGTCGAAGTTCTGTACGTCGACATTCAACGGGCCCAGTTCCAGCGCGACCGCAGGTTTAGCCTGGCGGTCGGCCAGGTGCACCTGATAGTTACGCAGTTGCACATCCTTGAGCAGCACTTGCCACGGCTTGCTCGGGGCTGCCGGTTGTGCCGAAGGCGCGTCGGCAGCGGCTGGTTCCGGAGCCTTGGCCGGTTTGCTCGGTTGGCTGGCGAACAGCTTCTGCCAGTCCAGTTGACCATCGGCCTCACGGGCGGCCCAGGTTTCCAGCTTGTTGCTGCGGATCTTGCCGACAATTACCTGCTGCTTGGCCAGGTCTACCGTGGTTTCGCTGACGTCCAGGCGTTCCAGGCGTGCCAGTGGCCGGCCATCGGGGGCCTTGATAGCAAAGGGGGCGATGCTGGCGGCGGTGTTGGTCAGGTTCAGCTCGGTTTTTTTGGCCAGGCTGAATTTGTAGTCAGTGCTGAAGTTGAGCACCCCGTCTTCCAGCACCAGTGGCAGGGCGTCACGTACATATGGCCACCAGGCTTTCATCTTGCCGTCGGTAACCTTCAAGGTGCCTTCGGAGGTGATCGGTACCAGGCTGAAGTTGCCTTTCCAGTCGATCTGGCCACCTTCCGGGCCGGCGGCGACCAGGGTCATGTCGGCATTGTCGTCAGGTAAGGTGCTGAGGTTTTTCAGCTCGAAGTCGAGTTCGTCGTAGAGGAATTCGATGGGCTCGCTGGGGCGCAGGTCCTGGAAATGCAGGTTACCACCGGCCAGCTTGATGCTGTCGATACGCAGTGGGAACG
Organism: Pseudomonas fluorescens; assembly: GCF_001902145.1. Taxonomy (GTDB): domain Bacteria; phylum Pseudomonadota; class Gammaproteobacteria; order Pseudomonadales; family Pseudomonadaceae; genus Aquipseudomonas; species Aquipseudomonas fluorescens_BV. The sequence goes on along the minus strand of NZ_MRST01000022.1, from coordinate 34,308 downwards.
GCTTGGCATCGGGATCGGCCGGGGTTGGCTCGCTCGGAGGTAGTTTGAACAACTGCGCCAGGTTCAGTTGGCCGGACTTGTCGAACAGCAGTTCGGTCTTGGGCTTGTCCAGTTGCACGTCGGCCAGGTGCAGGGCGCGGGTCCAGAGGCTGTCGATCTGCAGGTTGGCGTAGAGGCGTTCGAAACCTACTTGCTCTTTGCCTGGCTCACCGATCTTCAGGCCCCACAGCGTCAGTTCCAGGCTGAAGGGGTTGAGCTCGATGCGCTCGATTCGCGACGGCACCGTGGCGTAATTGGCCAACTGTTGGTTGGCAATGCGAAGGGCGATGCCGGGTAATATCAGAAAGCCCAGCAAGCTATACAAAGCAAGGGCGGTCAACAAGGCGCCTACGGCGCGGATCAATCCTTTGGGCATGGGTGAACGCCATCTATGTCGAACGAGAGTGCCTTGGAGTATGGCACGGGAATTCGGTTCCGAAGAACCGTGGGCGCTGGGAAACTTCCTACAAGTGCAGGATCAGAGTCTTCAACGGAGGTTGTTGGTCTCTGGAGGGAAAGTCGGCTCCAGGTGTCATAACCTGCCATTCGCGCACCGGGCGCCCGGCTTTTTCTGCGCAGCGCAGCACCTGCTCACGCCAGTCCTCCATGCTGACCTTTGCCAGGTTGTTGCAACAAATCAGCACGCCATTGTCGGCGGTGGCCAGCAGTGCGGGTTTGAGCAGGCTTTGATAGTCGCGCAACAGGTCGACAGTGCCGAAAGCGCTCTTGGCCCAGGCGGGAGGATCGAGCAGTACCAGGTCGTACTGGCGTTGCTCCAGACGTGGATAGCTCGGCAGTTTCTGCCCGCGACGCTGGGTGATCGGCAGGCCCGCCAGTTGGCGAATGGCCGGGAAGTAATCGGACTGTACAAACTCCATGCTCGGCAACTGCGGGTTGAGCTGGCCGTTTTCACGCCCCACTGCCAGGTTGCCCTCGGCAAAATCCAGGTTGCACACCTCGCGTGCGCCGCCCGCTGCCGCGCTCAAACCCACGCCACAGGTGTAGGCGAACAGGTTCAGCACGCTTTTGCCGGCGCTGTGGTCCTTGACCCAGCCCCGGGTGTTACGCAGGTCGAGGAACAGCAGTGGGTCTTGCCCGGCGTGGCGCCCACGCACACGGTAGTTGAGGCCCCACTCGTGGCCGACCAGGTCTGCCAGTGCGCCAGGCTCGGCGCGGTACACCGTGTCTTCGCGGTCGATGCGTGAGTTGCCGCGGGCACGGTCGTTGTACACCAACAACAATTCCAGGCCCATGTATTGGTTGATCAGTTGGTGCAGGTCCAGCAGGTCTGCCGTTTCCAGGGACTGGTGGAAGCTTTGTACCAGCAATTGCGGACCGTAGCGGTCGATGGTCAAGCCACCGGCGCCTTCCTGGCTGCCGTGGAACAGCCGGTAGCAATCCGTACCCTGGGCGTGCAGCGTGTTGATCAGGTCTTGGCGGTGATCGAGGGCGGCGCGCAGCGCCTGATTCAAGGGAGTCATGGAGCGCGCCTTGCTTGTAGATGAATAAGAAAAATGGGGCGCGAAGTTTAACAGCTAACCCCGGCCTGCACAGGCCGGGGATAATCCTGGCGCTATCGGTTGAGGCGTTTGTCGATCAAACCGTCCACCACGCTGGGGTCGGCCAGGGTCGAGGTGTCGCCCAGGCTGTCCAGTTCGTTGCAGGCGATCTTGCGCAAGATGCGCCGCATGATCTTGCCGGAGCGGGTTTTCGGCAGGGCAGGGGCCCATTGGATCAATTCCGGTTTGGCGAAGCTGCCAATCTCCTTGCTGACCAACTCCAGCAGGTGCTGTTTCAACGCGTCGCTGGGTTCGACGCCATTCATGGGGGTGACAAAAGCGTAGATGCCCTGGCCCTTGACGTCGTGGGGGTAGCCCACAACGGCGGCTTCGGCGACCTGATCATGCAGCACCAGGGCACTTTCCACCTCGGCGGTGCCGATGCGATGGCCGGACACGTTGATCACATCGTCGATCCGCCCGGTGATCCAGTAGTCGCCGTCTTCATCGCGCCGTGCGCCATCCCCGGTGAAGTAGTAGCCGGGGTAGGGCTTGAAGTAGGTGTCGATCATGCGCTGCGGGTCGCCGTAGACGCTGCGAATCTGCCCCGGCCAGCTGGCCTTGATCGCCAGGACGCCACTGCCGGCGCCACTGATTTCCTTGCCCTGTTCATCGAGCAACACCGGTTGTACGCCGAACATGGGCTGTGTCGCGCAGCCCGGTTTGATGCGCTGGGCGCTGACCAGCGGGCTGAGCATGATGCCGCCGGTTTCGGTCTGCCACCAGGTATCGACAATCGGGCAGCGCTGTTCGCCGACGGCGTTGAAATACCAGTCCCAGGCTTCCGGGTTGATCGGCTCACCCACGCTGCCCAGCAGGCGCAGGCTGGCGCGGGATGTACTCTGCAGCGGACCGTGGCCTTCTCGCATCAGGGCGCGCAGGGCGGTGGGCGCGGTGTAGAAAATATTCACCTGATGTTTATCGATGACCTGCCAGAAGCGCGAACTGTCCGGATAACTCGGCACGCCTTCGAACATCAGCGAGGTGGCGCCATTGGCCAGCGGGCCATAGACGATATAGCTGTGTCCGGTGACCCAGCCCACGTCGGCGGTGCACCAGAACACTTCGCCTTCTTGGTAATCGAGCACGTACTTGAAGGTCATCGCCGCTTGCAGCAGGTAGCCAGCGGTGGTGTGCAACACGCCTTTGGGTTTGCCGGTGCTGCCGGAGGTATAGAGGATGAACAGCGGGTCTTCAGCGTCCATCGGCTCGGGTGGGCAGTTGTCGCTGGCGGCGTCCAGGGCAGCTTGGTACTTGAGGTCGCGGCCCTCGTGCCAATTCACGCTCGCCCCGGTGCGCTCCACCACCAGTACCGTGCTGACGTTCGGACAACTGGCCAGCGCTTTGTCGACGTTCTGTTTCAACGCCACGGGCTTGCCACCGCGTACGCCCTCGTCGGCGGTGATCACAGTGCGGCAATCAGCGTCGAGAATGCGGTCGCGCAGGGCGTCAGGGGAAAAGCCGCCGAAGACCACCGAGTGCACCGCGCCAATTCGCGTGCAGGCCAGCATGGCGTAGGCCGCTTCGGCGATCATGGGCATGTAGATGCACACGCGATCACCTTTGTTCACGCCACGGCTTTTCAACACATTGGCCAAGCGGCTGACGTTTTGATGCAGTTGACGGTAAGTAATCGTGCAGGATTTTGACGGATCGTCGCCTTCCCAGATGAAGGCCGGCTGATCGGCGCGTTGCGCCAGGTGACGGTCGATGCAGTTGTAGCTGACGTTCAACTGGCCACCGGTAAACCATTGGGCGGCACCGGTGTGAATGTCTGACTGCTGGACGCTGTGCCAGGGTTTTATCCAGTCGAGAAAGCCCTTGGCCTGTTCGGCCCAGAAGGTGTCTGGCTGGTCGATGGATTGGCGATAGAGGCGCTGGTAGTCCTCTTGACTGAGTTGCGCAGCCCGGCGGACGGCGTTGGCGCTGGGAAAGGTGCTGATATCGAACATGAGCGCTCCTTATTCTTGTTTTTGCGACAAGTAATAAAGATGCACCCTGAGGCTTGAGGGTTCAAGGCCAACGTCCAAACGGACGTTGGCCTTGAATGAACGCCTTCAGCCGCGGTGACGACCGCGGAAGTAGTTGATCAGGCCCTGGGTCGAAGCATCTTCGGCCAAGGTTTCTTCGGCGCCGGTCAGGCGGTTGTACACGCCTTTACCCAGCTCCTTGCCCAGTTCAACGCCCCATTGGTCGAAGGCATTGATGCCCCACACCACGCTCTGCACGAACACCTTGTGTTCATACATCGCCACCAGCGCGCCCAGGCGGCGCGGGCTGATGCGCTCGACCACCAGGGTGTTGCTCGGACGGTTACCCGGGATCACCTTGTGCGGTGCCAGCTTCTGTACTTCGCCTTCCGGCAGGCCCTTCTCACGCAGCTCGGCTTCGGCCTCGCTGCGGGTCTTGCCGAGCATCAGCGCCTGGCTCTGGGACAGGCAGTTGGCGTACAGCCACTGATGGTGGTCGGACACGGGGTTGAAACTGACGATCGGCACGATGAAGTCGGCCGGGATCAGTTGAGTCCCTTGGTGCAGCAACTGGTGGTAAGCGTGCTGGCCGTTGCAGCCTACGCCGCCCCAGATCACCGGGCCGGTATCGGTAGACACTGGTGTACCGTCCTGGCGCACGCTCTTGCCATTGGATTCCATGTCCAGCTGCTGCAAATGCTTGGTGATGTTACGCAGGTAATGGTCGTACGGCAGGATCGCATGGCTCTGCGCACCCCAGAAGTTGCCGTACCACACGCCCAGCAAGCCCAGCAGCACGGGCATGTTGGCTTCGAACGGCGCGTTCAGGAAGTGCTGGTCCATGGTGTAGGCACCCGACAGCAGTTCCTTGAAGTTGGACATGCCGATAGCCAGGGCAATTGGCAAGCCGATGGCAGACCACAGCGAGTAGCGCCCACCGACCCAGTCCCACATAGGGAAGATGTTTTCTTCACGAATACCGAAGGCCACGGCTGCGGCATTGTTGCTCGAGACGGCGATGAAGTGGCGATACAGCTCGGCTTCCGAACCCCCCTGGGCCAAGTACCAGGCGCGGGCGGCCTGGGCGTTTTTCAGGGTTTCCAGGGTGTTGAAGGATTTGGACGAGACGATAAACAGCGTGGTCTCGGCGCGCAGCTTCATGGTCAGTTCATGGAACTCGCTGCCGTCGATGTTCGCCAGGTAGTGGCAACGCACGCCTTTATGGGCGTAGGACAGCAAGGCCTCGGAGACCAGTTCCGGGCCGAGGAACGAGCCACCGATACCGATGTTCACCACGTCGGTGATCGGCTTCTCGGTGTAGCCGCGCCACAGGCCGTCGTGGATACGGCCGACCAGGTCAGTGATCTGGTTCAGCACTTTGTGCACGTCCGGCATGATGTTCACGCCGTTGACCGACAGCTTGTCGCCCACCGGGCGGCGCAGGGCGGTGTGCAGGGCAGGGCGGCCCTCGGAGGAGTTGACCGGTTCGCCAGCGTACTGCGCGTCGATCGCCGCCTTGAGATTGACTTCCTTGGCCAGGCCCACCAACAGGTCGCGGGTTTCGCTGGTGATCAGGTTTTTTGAGTAATCGAGGAAAAGTCCGCAGCTGCTCAAGGTGAACTGGGAAAAACGCTGAGGATCGGCATTGAACGCCTCGCGCATGCTGAAATCCTGCATGGCTTGGCGATGTTGAACAAGCGCTTGCCAGGCGGGCAGCGCGGTAACGTCATGAGGGGTGCGGTAGTACGCCATCGCTGCGGGTTTCCTTTATATTACGGGGACTGCCTTTAGGACACTTCAAAGCCCGGAACATCCAGTCTTATCGCAAGGATTGGGTTCCAGACAGCGCTAACCATAGCGCAGGGCAGTTACATTAAACCTAGCGTGTGGATATGTCTTGGCTTTGTCTGCGCTGTGGCCGGTACTTTTTTATACCGGCACAGCCGTCGGGGCAACAGGTTGAGGTAAAGCGGGCGTCAGGCGAGGTTCAGGTGCAGGTTATCGATGAGGCGTGTTGCCCCCAGATAAGCGGCGACCAGGATCACCACATCACGATCTTCAGCCGTGGCCGGACGCAGATGTACGCCTTGGCGCACTTCCAGGTAGTCCATGCGCAGCCCTGCGGCTTCAATCTGCTGGATGTGCTCGGCGCGAAGCTTGGCGAAATCATGATCACCGCCTTTGATGGCCGTGGCGATCTGGCTGAGCGCGCGGTACAGCACCGGCGCGACCGCACGTTGCTCCTCGGTGAGGTAACCGTTGCGCGATGACAGCGCAAGGCCGTCCTCGGCGCGCACGGTAGGCTCACCGATGATCTGGATCGGCATGTTCAGGTCGTGGACCATGGCGCGGATCACCGCCAACTGCTGGTAGTCCTTCTGGCCAAATACGGCCATGTCCGGCTGGACCATATTGAACAGCTTGCTGACCACCGTGGCCACGCCTTCGAAGTGCCCTGGGCGGCTGGCGCCGCACAAGCCTTCGGACAGCTGAGGCACGCTGACGCGGGTCTGGCCGTTCATGCCATCGGGGTACATTTCCTCGACCGTGGGCGCAAACAGCAGGTTGCAGCCGGCCTGCAGGAGCTTTTCCTGGTCGGCGGCCAGTGTGCGCGGGTATTTGTCCAGGTCTTCGCCAGCGCCGAATTGCAGCGGATTGACGAAAATGCTCGCCACCACGAAATCCGCTTGCTGCGCGGCCTTGGTCACCAGGGTGGCGTGGCCGCTGTGCAGGTTACCCATGGTGGGCACAAAGCCGATGCGCTTGCCGGCGTTGCGGGCGTGGGTTACGGCAGCCCGCAGTTCGCGGACGGTTTTAACGGTGTTCATGCCGAGAATCCGTGTTCAGCGCCTGGGAACGTCACGTTTTTGACTTCGCTGACGTAGGCGCTCAGGGCGGCGTGGATGCTGTCCTGGCCGGCCATGAAGTTCTTCACGAACTTGGGCACGTGGCCGGTTATCGACAGGCCGAGCATATCGTGCAGGACAAGCACCTGGCCGTCGGTGGCGGAACCGGCGCCAATCCCGATCACGGGCACTTTGACGGCCTGGGTGATTTCGGCAGCCAGTTCGCTAGGCACGCACTCCAGCAGAATCATCGCTGCACCGGCCTGTTCCAAGGCGATGGCATCGGCGCGCATCTGGCGGGCCTGGGCTTCATTGCGGCCCTGGACCTTGTAGCCACCGAGGATATTGACCGACTGCGGCGTCAGGCCCATGTGCGCGCACACTGGCACGCCGCGCTCGGCCAGCAGCCGGATCGACTCGGCCAGCCACACGGCACCTTCGACTTTGACCATGTGCGCGCCGGCCTGCATCAGTTTGCCGGCGTTCAGGAAGGTTTGCTCAAGGGTGGCGTAACCCATGAACGGCAGGTCGGCAATGATCAAGGCGCCATCGTTGCCGCGCTTGACGCTGGCGGTGTGGTAGGCGAGTTCATCGGTGGTCACGGGCAGCGTGCTGTCATTCCCTTGAAGAACCATGCCCAAGGAATCGCCCACCAGCAGCACTTCGACTCCAGCCTGGCAGCTGGCGTGGGCGAAAGTGGCGTCATAGCAGGTCAGCATGGTGATTTTTTCACCTTTGAGCTTGAGGCTCTGCAAGGTGGTCAGGGTAATGTCTGGCATGAAAGGGTCCTCGTTCAGGCGCTTGGAAACAGCGAGTAACGCGCGTGAGTCTTCGTTTATACAGGCGCACTGTCTTGAAAGCAGTGCTTATAAGGCCTGGATTGCGCCCTGTCGCGCCGGGTTGGCGGCAGCGGGACGCCTATAGTCGTGAGGAGGACACGGGAAGTCAATTGGATGTGTTACCGCATTGTTACGATGGCGGTGTTACCGCTGTTACTGACGCGATTGTAGGAGCGAGCTTGCTCGCGAAGAAACCATAGGCGCCGCGTTTAATCAGGCTGGGCGCGTTATCGTTGGCGATTTTCGCGAGCAAGCTCGCTCCTACAGAGGGAGGCGTTCCAGGCCGACGAATGGGCAGGCCTCAAGCAGGCTGCTGAGGCTTTGTCCGTCAGGCAACTGCATACCGGCTGGCGCCAACTCAGCCAACGGATACAGCACAAACGCGCGCAGATGCATCTGGTAGTGCGGCACCTTGAGGCGCGGCTCGTCGATCAGGCGATCACCGAACAGCAGGATATCCAGGTCCAAGGTGCGCGGGCCCCAGCGTTCCAGGCGTTCTCGGCCCTGATCGTTCTCGATGGCTTGCAGCGCATCGAGCAGGTCCAATGGCGCCAGGTGACTGTCCAGCGCCGCAACGGCGTTGGTGTAGCGCGGCTGGCCTGGAAGCAATGAGTCGCTTTGGTAGAAAGCGGACACACCGGCGAGGTGGGTGCCAGGCAGTTGCGCCAGCGCCTCGATCGCGCTGCGCAATTGTTGCTGTGGGGCAGCCAGGTTGCTGCCCATGCCGATGTAGATACGTTCCACGTTTATTCGCCCGCAGCGCCCGAGGCATCGGCACTGCTGCGTTTACGCTTGGTGCCGCTGCGGCGACGCTTTTTCGGCCCTTCGCCGGCGCTATCGCCTTTGCTGCCCAGCTCACGAATCATTTCGCGGCGCTGGCTGTCATTGGCGTCCTGATAATCGGTCCACCATTCGCCCAGGCCATCGGTCTGCTCGCCCGCGCTTTCACGTAGCAGCAGGAAGTCGTAGCCGGCACGGAAGCGCGGGTTGTCCAGCAACAGATCGGCGCGCTTGCCGCTGCGGCGTGGCAGGCGCTCCTGCATGTCCCAGATTTCGCGGATCGGCATGGTGAAACGTTTGGGGATGGCGATGCGTTGGCACTGTTCGGCGATCAGCTCGTGAGCCGCTTCCTGCATGGCCGGGATCGGCGGCATGCCACGGTCCTGCAGGCGCAGTACGCGTTTGGGCAGGGCCGGCCACAACAAGGCGGCAAACAGGAACGCCGGGGTCACCGGCTTGTTCTGCTTGATGCGCAGGTCGGTGTTGATCAAGGCTTCGCTGATCAAGGTGTGGGTGTACGTTGGGTTGTACTCCAAGGCCTCGGCGCTGGCCGGGAACAGGGGGTCGAACAACTGCAGGTCCACCAGCATTTCAAAGGTGTCGGCGGCGTAACCCGAAAGGAACAGCTTGAGCACTTCTTCAAACAGGCGTGCCGAGGGGATTTCCCGCAGCATCGGCGCCAGTTCGCGAATCGGCGCGGCGGTGTGCTTTTCGATGCCGAAGTTGAGCTTGGCCGCGAATCGCACCGCGCGCAGCATGCGCACCGGGTCTTCCTGGTAGCGCTGCGTCGGATCGCCGATCAGGCGGATCAGGTTGTTGCGAATGTCGTGTACGCCGTTGGCGTAATCGAGAATACGCTCGCTGACCGGGTCGTAATACAAGGCATTGATGGTGAAGTCGCGACGTTGCGCGTCCTCTTCCAGCGTGCCATACACGTTATCGCGCAGGATGCGCCCGCTCTCGTTACGGGAAGACTGGTTAGTGTCCTCCTCGTCATCGTTTTGCGGGTGACCGGCGCGGAACGTTGCGACCTCGATGATTTCGCGACCAAAGTGGATATGCACCAGCTTGAAGCGCCGACCGATGATTCGTGCATTACGAAACTCGGCGCGCACTTGTTCAGGCGTAGCACTGGTGGCGACGTCGAAATCCTTGGGCGTGATGTTGAGCAACATGTCGCGTACGCAGCCACCCACCAGGTAGGCCTGGTAGCCGGCGTTCTGCAAACGTTCGACGATGTTCACTGCATAACGGCTGAATTGAGCGCGCTGCAGCGAATGCTGGCTGCTATTGAGCACTTCAGGCGTGCTGCGTTTGTGTTGCGTTCGACGCAAGGGAGAACGGAATGACTGGAACAACTTCTTCAGCATGGGATGCACTGTTTGAAGGAATGTTCGGCCATAACGAAGAATGACCGCATGATGGGCGGGGATTCTAGCATTTAGTCAGGGGATGGTGTAGGAACAAGCTAAAGGCATTGCGCCATAAGCGTTTGAAGGTCAAATCCCGGAAACTACAAGGGGAGCCGAAGCTCCCCCAGAAGTAGTTGCGTGCTCTATTTTTATTATTGATGTCGGGCTTCTTGTTTTTGTTGATCGCCCTCGCCACGAAGCTTCACCTTCATGACACTCCCAATCGGGAGTCAAGAGCAAACGGATTGCTTTGGTCGCTGTGTTGCTGATCTACGATCCAACCAGTTCAGGCTCTGCCTTAGGGCAGTTTTTGTTGTTCTCGGCCTGGTTGCGGGGCAAGCCCCAAATGCAACGCCTCTCCAAAAGAATCAGTTAGCTGCGCCTCCGCCGTGTTGTTTTTGTTATGCGTGAGTCGATTCGTCTTATTTTTATTGTCTTGTACAAAGCTTGTTATTGTTTTTGTACTAAGCATATAGCAGGGTGCGTGCCAACTTTTGCGCCGACCAGCAAAACCGGGGGGTTGGGCTGATTTCGCCAGATTGAGGGCCAAAAAAAGCCGGGGCTTCGTTACCGTAAGCCCCGGCTTTTGTTACGTGAAAAGTCAGCGGTAACAGTTTTTTCACATCAACAGGTGTTACCTGTGGGCTGCACCCTCAGCTTTCGCTGGCCACCCCGGTCTTGCGCCGTGGAATGCCCAGGCGCTGACGCCGTTCCCACAGGCATTTGCGACTCACGCCCAGCTTGCGTGCCAGCTCTGTCTCGGTCATATGGTCCTGATGCTCGAGCACGAAGTGCTGGAAGTAGTCTTCCAGTGACAAATCTTCCGTCGGTTCATGGCTGGTATTGCTACCGCCGCCCTGCTGCGGGGCCAGGCCGATGAAATCGTCGTCATCCAGGTCGCTGAGCTCAATGTCGATGCCCAGCAACTCGGCGGAGATCTCCGGGCTCTCCGACAGAATCACGGCGCGCTCGACGGCGTTTTCCAGCTCACGCACGTTCCCTGGCCACGAGTAGTGACGGATCGCCTGCTCGGCGTCTGCGGCAAACTTCAGGTCGGTGCGGTCAATGCGTGCGCCTTGACGCAACAGGAACGCATTGGCGATCTCGTTGACGTCGGCACCACGCTCGCGCAGGGCCGGCAATTTGAGCGCAATGACATGCAGGCGGTAATACAAATCCTCACGGAACTGGCCGATCTTGGCCAGGCTCTTCAGGTCTCGGTGTGTCGCCGCGATCAATCGAACATCGACCTTCTGCGATTGCACCGAGCCGACGCGGCGAATTTCGCCTTCCTGCAGCACGCGCAGCAAACGCGCCTGGGCTTCCAGGGGCAACTCGCCAATTTCATCGAGGAACAAGGTGCCGCCGTCCGCGGCCTCCACCAGGCCCGCACGCCCGGCGCTGGCGCCGGTGAACGCACCTTTCTCGTGGCCGAACAGTTCGGACTCGATCAGGGATTCGGGGATCGCCGCGCAGTTCACCGAGATCATCGGTGCCTTGGCACGCTTGGACAGGTTGTGCAGGGCGCGAGCTACCAGTTCTTTACCGGTGCCCGATTCGCCCTGGATCAATACATTGGAGTCGGTCGGCGCCACCTTGCGGATCTTGCTGTACAAGTCCTGCATCGGAGGGCAGGAGCCGATGATGCCGATCTCGCCGTTGCTGTTGTCGGCCCCCGGTTTTTCGCCGCCGCTGGCCTTGCCGGTGGGGCGTTGCTCGGCAGGCGCGCTGCTGGCCGACACACGGTCACGCAGGATGCGGGCCACGGCCTGGAGCATCTCGTCGTGATCGAAAGGCTTGGCGATGTAATCCACCGCGCCCATCTTCATCGAGTCCACCGCCGAGCGCAGGCTGGCGTAGCTGGTCATGATCAGCACCGGGGTGCCCTGGCCCAGCTTGATCAGCTCGGTGCCCGGGGCGCCGGGCAGGCGCAGGTCGCTGACAATCAGGTCGAACGTGGGAATGCTGAATCGCTCTTGGGCTTCCTGCACCGAGCCGGCTTCGCTGACCTGGTACTGATTACGTTCAAGCAGGCGACGCAAGGCAGAGCGGATAATGGTTTCGTCTTCGACGATCAAAATGTGCGGCATTGATTCAATTCTCTCGACGGTCTCAGTTCACAGCGGACGTCGCTTCGACATGACGCGGCAAGGTCACCCGGATACGGGTGCCGCGTTGGCTTTGTGTGTCAGCCGGGCTGTCGATGGTGATTTGTCCATAATGCTCTTCAACGATGGAATAGACCAGTGCAAGGCCCAGACCGGTACCTTCACCGGGGTCCTTGGTGGTGAAGAAGGGTTCGAACAATCGGTCCATGATGTTCTGTGGAATGCCGCTGCCTTCGTCTTCCACGATCAGGTCGACCGTGTGCTCGAAAGCCTCGCTCTTGACGCGTACCGCACTGCCGGCCGGCGACGCGTCGCGGGCGTTGGACAGCAGGTTGATCAGCACCTGGGCCAGGCGTTGTGAGTCGCCATCGACCCAATGGTCCGGATCGCACAGGTTAAAGAACTGTACTTCGAAATTGCGCCGGTTCAAGGCCAACAGCCCAATGGCATCCTGGGCCACTTCGGCCAGGCACACCGCTTCGTCCTGATTCTGATGGGCGCCGGAGTGGGCAAAGCTCATCAACGACTGGACGATGCGTGAAACCCGCTTGGTCTGTTCAAGGATTTGCCCGCTGATTTCGGTGATTTCCCCGTCTTCTTCGCGTTCTTCGCGCAGGTTTTGCGCCAGGCAGGCGATACCGGTGATCGGGTTGCCGATTTCATGAGCCACGCCGGCCGCCAGGCGCCCAATGCTGGCCAGGCGTTCGGAGTGCACCAGCTTGTCTTCGAGCATCTGTGTATCGGTCAAATCTTCTACCAGCAGCACCAGGCCGCTGTTACCCGGCGCCAGGGGTTCGTCGATGGCCGCTTTGTGCAGGTTGAGCCAGCGGGTCTGGCCGTCGAGGGCCAAGTGCTGTTTGTGCAAGTGCTCGTCTGGCAGGTTGATGAAACCCTGCAGCAGCTCTTTCCAGGGATCACCCAGGGTATTGAGGCGCGAACCCACCACCCGCTGGGCGGCGATGCCGGTGAGTTCTTCCATGGCCTTGTTCCACATCAGGATTTCCTGGTCCTTGGCCAGGGAACACACGCCCATCGGCAGTTCTTGCAGGGTCTGGCGGTGGTAACGGCGCAGGGCGTCGAGTTCGGCGGCCAGGCCTGTGAGACGTGAGTGGTAATCCTCCAGCCGGCTTTCGATGAAGTGGATGTCTTCGGTGACGTAGTTTTCGCCACCGGCCTTGTAGGGCAAGAAGGTTTCCACCATGTCCTGGGACACGCTCGGCCCCATCAACCCGGACAGGTTGGCTTCGATACGGTCACGCAGGCGGCGCAGGGCATAAGGGCGGCGCTCGTCAAATGGCAGGTAGAGGTCGCGCAGCGCCTGTTCGACTTCCTTTTGTGCGGCCTTGGCGCCCAGTGGCTTGGCCAGTTGTGTGGCGAACTCCTGGGGCGAGGCCGCATGCAGTTCGCGGCGTTGCGGGCGGCGCACGTTATCCACCGCACAGGCTTCCGCGGCGCTGGTTTCTTCGGCGCTGGCGTTGGTGAACAGCGAGATCAGGGTGAACATCAGTACGTTGGCGGCCAGCGAGGCGATGGCAGCCATGTGCCAACTGGTGTCGTCCAGCACGTAAATCATGTTCAGCAACGGGATATAGAAGCCCTGCAAGTTGCCGACCAGCGGTAGCAGCATGGTCACGGTCCACACCAGGATCCCGGCCAGCAGCCCGGCAATAAAACCGCGCCGATTGGCGGTCGGCCAGTACAGCACCGACAACACGCCCGGCAGGAACTGCAAGGTGGCGACAAACGCGACGATGCCGAGGTTGGCCAGGTCTTGCCCGGCGCCCAGCAGCAGATAAAACGTGTAGCCGGCCATGATGATCGCGACGATCAGCGCGCGTCGGGTCCATTTCAACCAACGGTAGATATTGCCCTCAGCCGGCGGCTGGTACAGCGGCAGTACCAAGTGGTTGAGCGCCATGCCCGAGAGTGCCAGGGTGGTGACGATGATCAACCCGCTGGCGGCCGACAACCCCCCTACATAGGCCAGCAGCGCCAGAGCCGGGCTGTTGGCGGCAATACCGATGCCCAGGGTGAAATACTCAGGGTTGGTGGTGGCCCCCAGTTTCAGGCCGGCCCACAGGATCAGCGGCACCGCCAGGCTCATCAGCAACAGGAACAGGGGCAAGCCCCAGCTGGCGCTGACCAGCGAGCGCGGGTTGAGGTTCTCGGTGAAGGTCATGTGGTACATGTGCGGCATCACGATCGCCGAGGCGAAGAACACCAGCAGCAGCGTACGCCATGGGCCTTCCTGCAAGGGCGTATGCAAGGCGGCGAGGGCGGTCTGGTTTTGCAGCAGCCACAGCTCCAGCTGTTGCGGCCCGTCGAACACGCCGTAGAGGGCGTAAAGGCCGACGCCGCCGATGGCGATCAGCTTGATGACCGACTCAAAGGCAATCGCAAACACCAGGCCTTGGTGTTTCTCGCGGGTGGCGATATGGCGAGAACCAAAGAAGATGGTGAACAAGGTGATGAGTGCGCAGAAAGCCAGCGCAACGCGATGTTGCACAGGCTCGCGGGTCAGGATGCTGATGGAGTCGGCCACCGCCTGGATTTGCAGGGCCAGCAGGGGCAGCACGCCGATCAACATGAAGATCGTGGTCAGCGCGCCCGCCCAGGTGCTGCGAAAGCGAAAGGCAAACAGGTCTGCCAAGGAAGACAGCTGATAAGTCCGGGTGATTTTCAGGATCGGGTACAACAGCACCGGGGCCAGCAGGAACGCGCCCGACACCCCCAGGTAACTGGAGAGAAAGCCGTAGCCGTACTGGTAGGCCAGCCCCACCGTGCCGTAGAACGCCCAGGCACTGGCGTAGACGCCCAGGGACAAGGTGTAGGTCAACGGATGGCGAATGATCGCCCGCGGAATCATTCCGCGCTCACTGATCCAGGCCACGCCGAATAACGCAGCCAGGTAGGCGGCGCTGATCAGCAGCATCTGGGTGAGACTAAAGCTCATCGGCATCTTTTTGGCTCTGCAGGATGAAGGTCACGACGATCAGGATCAGCCATAGCAGATAAGGGCGATACCAGGCGCCCGTGGCGTCGATCCACCAATCCATGATGGCGGGGGAGAACAGGTAGATCCCGACGACCAGCAGCAGGACCAAACGATAGATGTACATGTTGGCCTCTGATTAAAAATCTGCCGCGATGTTAACGGATGATGGGCAACCTGCAAGCGCCTTCAACTCAATTGCGCTTCGGCCAGGGTCAGTGTGCGCGGGATGCGGGTGGCGTCCCAGTGTGCAATGCCCCAATCCAGCAGTTCTCGTGGGCTGGCGTGCAGCAGCTGCACGTCGGGCTGTTGGCCAAGGGCACGCAGCGCTCTGAGCACCAAAGGCGTGGCCTGGTCGGCTGTCAACGGTGGAGAGCGGTAGGACTTGCCCAGCTTGTTGCCGTCTGGCTGCACGATCAACGGTACATGCAGGTAACGGGGTTGGCGCAGGCCGAGCAGCTCTTGCAAGTAAAGCTGGCGCGGTGTGGAGTCGAGCAGGTCGGCGCCGCGCACGATATCGGTTACACCTTGCCAGGCGTCGTCGAGCACCACCGCCAGTTGGTAGGCGTAGAGGCCATCGCGCCGACGGATGATGAAGTCGCCGGCATCGCGACCCAGATGCTGCCGGAACTCGCCTTGGACGCGGTCGGTAAAGTGATACTCCAACTCGGGCACGCGCAGGCGGATGGCGGCATCCTGCTGTTCGTGGCCGGCATTGCGGCACAAGCCTGGGTAAGCCCCGTTGTAGGGCTCCAATTGCTTGCGCGAGCAGGTGCAGGCGTAGGCCAGGCCGTGGTTGAACAGGTCGTTGAGCACTTTAGCGTAGGCATCATGCCGCTCGCTCTGGCGAACCAGTTCGCCATCCCATTCAAAGCCGTAGCTTTCCAGCGCATGCAAAATCGCCGCCTGGGCGCCGGGCTCTTCACGGGGAGGGTCAAGGTCTTCCATGCGCATCAACCAACGGCCATGGTGGGCGCGTGCATCGAGGTAGGAGGCGAGGGCGGCAACCAGGGAACCGAAGTGCAAATGGCCGCTGGGTGTTGGGGCGAAACGCCCGATATAGGTAGAGGCTGTCATGGCCCGGATACTACTGCATAACCGGTAAACGCCAGAAACAAAAATGGAGCGTTCGCACGCTCCATTCGTTCAACTCGACAGGGTTACTTGCCGACCTGTTTTTCCTTGATTTCAGCCAAGGTCTTGCAGTCTACGCACAGGTCCGCGGTTGGGCGGGCTTCCAGACGCTTAATACCGATCTCGACACCGCAGGATTCGCACCAGCCGTATTCTTCGTCTTCGATCAGTTGTAGGGTCTTGTCGATCTTCTTGATCAGCTTGCGCTCGCGATCACGGGCGCGCAGTTCGAGGGCGAACTCCTCTTCCTGGCTGGCACGGTCTGCCGGGTCAGGGAAGTTGGCGGCTTCGTCCTTCATATGGTCTACCGTGCGGTCCACTTCCTGCATCAAGTCCTGCTTCCATTTCTGCAGGATCTTGGTGAAGTGCTGGCGCATGGGCTTGCTCATGTACTCCTCACCCTTCGCTTCGACGTAAGGTGTGAAGCCGCTGAGGCTCTGCTGCTGTTGCTTTGCTTGGGTGGACATGAATAGACCGCCTCTCACTCTTCTAATCCATTGCGCAGGATTGCAACGTCACCGACACCTGCCGGCCCTGCGGCTGCAAGCGGGCGAACTTACCAGATAGATTCAGGGTGCGCCACTCCCGGTTGTCGAGGTCCAGGGCAAAGGGGTTGCAAACCGCAGCAGCCCGCCATGACTGGGTATGTATCGCCTCGAATGTTGATTTTAGCTGTTTTACGAGCGCGCGCAGGGTGCATCTTGCAGCCCCAATCAGGCAATAGAGCATGTTTTACCGCGAGGGTTCGGTAGAATCCAGATTTTGTCCTCATCGTCTAAGGAAGGCTAATGGCTCAGCCCTACAGTGCGCGCAGTCGCGCCATCGAACCTTTTCATGTCATGGCGTTACTGGCGCGTGCCAATGAGCTGCAGGCCGCCGGCCACGACGTGATCCACCTGGAAATCGGCGAGCCGGACTTCACCACCGCCGAGCCGATCATCCAGGCCGGCCAGGCCGCGTTGGCAAACGGTAAGACGCGCTACACCGCCGCCCGCGGCTTGCCGGAGTTGCGCGAAGCCATCAGTGGTTTCTACCAGCAACGCTACGGTTTGAGCATCGACCCGCAGCGCATTCTGATAACCCCCGGCGGCTCCGGCGCGTTATTGCTGGCCAGCAGTTTGCTGGTGGATCCGGGAAAGCATTGGCTGCTGGCGGACCCAGGCTACCCCTGCAACCGACACTTCCTGCGTCTTGTGGAAGGCGCGGCGCAGTTGGTGCCGGTCGGCCCAGACGTACGCTACCAGTTGACCGCCGATCTGGTGGCCAGGCATTGGGACCAGGACAGTGTCGGCGCACTGGTGGCATCGCCCGCCAACCCCACCGGCACGATTCTCACCCGGGACGAGTTGGCTGGGCTGTCGGGCGCTATCAAGGCGCGCAACGGTCACCTGGTGGTCGACGAGATTTATCACGGCCTCACCTACGGCACCGACGCCGCCAGCGTGCTGGAAGTCGATGATGACGCCTTTGTCCTGAATAGTTTTTCGAAGTATTTCGGCATGACCGGCTGGCGCCTCGGTTGGCTGGTGGCGCCCCCTGAAGCGGTGGGTGAACTGGAGAAATTGGCGCAGAACCTATACATCAGTGCGCCAAGCATGGCCCAGCATGCCGCGTTAGCCTGTTTCACCCCGCAAACCCTGGAGATTCTGGAGCAGCGCCGTGCCGAATTTGGCCGCCGCCGTGACTTCCTGCTGCCGGCCCTGCGTGAGCTGGGCTTCGGTATCGCCGTGGAGCCTGAAGGTGCCTTTTATCTGTATGCCGATATCAGCGCGTTCGGCGGCGATGCCTTCGCGTTTTGCCGTCATTTCCTCGAAACCGAGCATGTGGCCTTTACGCCCGGGTTGGATTTCGGTCGCTACCAGGCGGGGCACCATGTGCGTTTTGCCTACACGCAAAACCTCGATCGGCTGCAAGAAGCGGTGGAGCGGATTGCCCGTGGTTTGCGGAGCTGGCAAGGCTGATGCGTTTTAATCCTCTTCTTGAAGAAGGGCGGCTGATCCGCCGCTACAAGCGTTTTCTCACCGATATCGAAACCGTTACCGGCGAGTTGCTCACCATTCACTGCCCTAACACCGGTTCGATGCTCAACTGCATGGTCGAAGGTGGCCAGGTCTGGTTCAGCCGCTCCACCGACCCCAAACGCAAGTTGCCAGGCACTTGGGAGATTGCCGAAACGCCCCAGGGCCGGCTGGCGTGCGTCAACACCGCGCGTGCCAATCAATTGGTGGAAGAAGCCTTGCTGGCTGGTGTGATCACTGAGCTCAACGGCTTTACCGCGTTGAAGCGTGAGGTGCCTTATGGCCAGGAGAAAAGCCGCATCGACTTTCGCCTGGATTACCCCCAGGGTGCTGCGTTTGTCGAGGTCAAAAGCGTCACCCTGGGCTTTGATGGCAGCTCGGTGGCGGCTTTCCCTGATGCGGTGACGCAGCGTGGGGCCAAGCACTTGCGTGAGCTGGCTCATCTGGCTCGCGACGGTATACGGGCGGTGCAGTTGTATTGCGTGAATCTGTCGGGGATCGACGCGGTGCGCCCGGCTGTGGAAATCGACGCTGGTTATGCGGCGGCGCTACGTGAGGCCAAGGCTGCAGGTGTGGAGGTGCTGGCCTACGGCGTACGGGTCACGCCGCAGGAGATTTACGTCGAGCGTCGGCTGAAGGTGCTGCTGGGCGACTAGAGATCGACCCACAATCCCTGTTCGTCTTCACGGCCGGGCAGGGCAGTGAGGTGTTGGCCTGCGCAGGGCCCGGCGATGCACTCGCCGCTTTCAATCAGGAAGAGCGCGCCATGGGTGGCGCATTGGATCAGGCTGGCGCTGTCGTCGAGGAAGCGATCAGGTTGCCATTCCAGCGGGATGCCGCGATGGGGGCAGCGGTTGAGATAGAAGTACGCAATGCCGTCCCGACGCACCGCCAACAGCCTGTGGCCATCGATGTCAAAACCGCGGCTGCTGTTGGGGGCGAGGTCGCCTGAGGCGCAGAGAAACTTCATTTCAATCCTTAAGTGCCTTGACGTTCAAATGCAAACAATTATCAAATGCCTGCTTCGCCCGTCAGCTGACTGGGTGCTCAATACGATGCCTGGCAGGGGTTATCTGTCACATCAATGAGTGCTTGAGTGGCCCTGCCCTAGGAAGGAAACCCTGTTATGCGCCTGAGTACCAGCGCTATTGCGCTTGTTGCCTCACTGCTGGTCAACCCTGGGGGGCACGCCTCCGAACTGCCGCAACGCTGGGTGAGTGCCGGCGGGGCGCTGTCGGAATGGGTGACGGCCTTGGGCGGTGAGTCGAAATTGGTGGGAGTGGATACCACCAGTCAGCATCCCGCCTCGCTCAAGGCCTTGCCGAGCATTGGTTACCAGCGGCAGTTGTCGGCCGAAGGCATTCTCAGCCTGCGCCCGCAAATCCTTGTTGGAACGGAGGAAATGGGGCCACCGCCGGTGCTGGCACAGATTCGCAGTGCCGGGGTGCAGGTGGATATGTTCTCGGCCCAGCCGGATTTGCCCACGCTCAAAGGCAACCTTGAACATTTGGGGAAACTGCTCGGCAGTGAGGCCCAGGCTGATGCCTTGTTTGCCGGGTATGAGCAGGCGCTGGCACAGCAAAAAAATTGGGTGGCCAAGGCCCAGGCCACGCAAAAAGCTCCAGGCGTGCTGTTGCTGCTCGGCCATGCCGGTGGCAAGCCGCTGATCGCGGGCAAGGACACGGCCGCTGACTGGATGTTGCAGCAGGCTGGGGGGCGTAATCTCGCCACGCATGTGGGCTATAAACCGTTTTCTGTCGAGTCGCTGGCGGGTTTGAGCCCTGAGGTGCTGGTGTTTGCCGATCGCGCGCTGACCGGTGACGCGGCGCGCGCAGCCTTGTTCAAAGAAAACCCGATCCTTGCCTCTACGCCGGCAGCCAAGAGTGGCCGCGTCTTTGAGCTGGATCCGACCTTGCTGGTAGGCGGCCTTGGGCCCCGATTGCCGCAAAGCCTGGAGAAACTGTCTGCCGGTTTTTATCCTTCCCAGCCTAAGCCTGCTCCATGACCACTCTGGTTAAACCAAAAACGCTGTTTATCGGGCTGTCACTGCTGTGTGTATTGGCGATCTGGCTTTCATTGGCACTGGGGCCGGTCAGCCTGCCGTTAGTGGACACGCTCAGGGCTGCGTTAAGGCTGATGGGCGTACCGATTGAGGCCCAGGGGTTGGAGCAGGCCGAGTTGATCCTGGGGCAGATTCGCCTGCCGCGGACCCTGTTGGGGCTGGCGGTCGGTGGTGTGCTGGCGTTGTCGGGTGTGGCGATGCAGGGGTTGTTCCGCAATCCGCTGGCCGATCCTGGCTTGGTCGGCGTGTCCAGCGGCGCAGCGCTGGGTGCGGCGGTGGCGATTGTCGGTGGCTCGCTCTTTGGCGGGCTGCCGGATGCTTTCGGGCCGTACCTGTTGTCGCTGTGCGCGTTTCTCGGTGGCTTGGGCGTTACGGCGCTGGTCTATCGCCTGGGACGTCGCAATGGCCAGACCAATGTCGCGACGATGTTGCTTGCCGGTATCGCGCTGACGGCCCTGGCCAGTTCGACCGTGGGCCTGTTTACCTATCTGGCAGACGATGCCACCTTGCGTACCCTGACGTTCTGGAACCTGGGCAGCCTCAATGGCGCAAGTTATTCGCGGTTGTGGCCCTTACTGCTGGTGAGTGCGGGCGTGGCGCTATGGTTGCCGCGCCGGGCCAAGGCGCTGAACGCGCTGTTGCTGGGTGAGTCCGAGGCCAATCACCTGGGTATTGATGTCGAGGGGCTCAAACGCGAGTTGGTGTTCTGCACGGCCCTGGGTGTTGGCGCAGCAGTGGCGGCGGCGGGCATGATTGGTTTTGTCGGTTTGGTGGTGCCGCATCTGGTGCGGCTGCTGGCGGGGCCGGACCATCGGGTGCTGTTGCCAGCTTCAGTGTTGGCGGGTGCGAGCCTGCTGCTGTTTGCTGACTTGGTGGCGCGCCTGGCGTTAGCGCCGGCGGAACTGCCGATCGGTATTGTCACTGCGTTTATCGGTGCGCCGTTTTTCCTCTATTTATTGTTACGAGGGCGCGCCTGATGTTGCGGGTAGAAGCGTTGCAGATCCGGCGCGGTGGTAAGACCGTGCTGGCCGATGTCAGCTTGGACCTATTGCCGGGCGAAGTGCTGGGCGTGCTGGGCCCCAATGGCGCCGGCAAAAGTACCTTGCTTGGGGCGCTGTGCGGGGAGTTGCAGCCGGATCAGGGCAAGGTCTGGCTGGATCAGCAGGCGCTCAAGCACATGACAGGCGCGCAGCGTGCCCAGCGCCTGGCGGTGCTGCCACAATCCTCCACCCTGGACTTTGCCTTTCGTGTCGAAGAGGTAGTGGGCATGGGCCGCTTGCCTCATCAGACCGGGCGAGTGCGCGATGAAGAAATCATCAACGCGGCGCTGCAGGCTGCTGATGTAGGCCACCTGAGTGGCCGCAGTTACCTGGCCTTGTCGGGCGGCGAGCGGCAGCGTGTGCACCTGGCACGGGTATTGGCGCAGTTATGGCCGGGTGAGGCAGGGCAGACGTTGTTGCTGGATGAGCCCACATCAATGCTCGACCCTTTGCACCAACACACCACCTTGCAAGCTATCCGACGTTTTGCCGACAGAGGCGCTGCGGTGCTGGTCATCCTGCATGACTTGAACCTGGCGGCGCGTTACTGCGACCGGATCCTGTTGCTGGAAAACGGCCGCCCCCACGCGTTGGATACGCCCTCTAAAGTCCTGCAACCAGAGCCACTGAAGGCTGTATTCGGTCTGGATGTATTGGTACAGCCGCATCCGGAGCGTGGGCATCCGTTGATCATTGCGCGTTAAGGCCGGTTAATTCACGGGCAAAAAAAGACCCGGCAAAAGCCGGGTCAAATAACCGTGATTAGCCTGATGAGGAGATAATCTGAGAGTCCGAACCAATGGTCTTTCAGTTATCGGCTGATCTCGCGACCAGTTGTGATAATCATAACGATTCTCATTTGAGAGTCAACATTTGTTTTTCTGCTTCATCCAGTTTTCTCAAACGCTCGTTTGTAATGCCCATAAACGCTGGGTTTGAGTGCCACTCTAGTTCTTCTGATGCACTGAGATCGCTTCCAGCTGACGGTTCAAGGCCTCCTTGCGCTCCGTGGGTATATCGTTCCAGTGCACATCCATCAATGCCCCTTCAATGGCATACAGCAGAACCTTCGATGCTCGAAACCCGCGCGTGCGCACGGCTCGGTAGGCATCGACCGCCCCTAGCCGACGCAAGTCGGACGCGCTGTGGATGCCCACCGCATGCAGCCACTGCGCTGACGTCTTGCCAAGGTTTTTCAGGTGTTGCAGCTCATCGTTCATCAAGCCTCCTTGCGTTGGCCGAATGGTGCGGTGGGTGTCGTGACCAGGCAGCCTGAAAATGAGTGTAGCGCTCAGTAGGAAAAGCGTGGTTCTTTGGTCAGAAAGGGCTGAAAAGCTTATAAGGATGGCGCGCCGGCGCTTGCTCGCAGGCAGGCGCAAGGCGCCCGGCAGGCAGGGGATGTGGCCGGAACTCGGTGTGTGGGGTTACTTGGTGCGGTAGCGCAGGCGAGTACCGAAATTGACCGACATGAGTATTTCGTCAGCCGTGAGTTCGGGCGGGAAATAAGCCCCCGAAATCTGCGCATGGGCCAGGCTGGCGCCTTCCAGTGAGCAGCCACGCAAGTCCAGGCCACGCAGGTCGGCAGAGCGAAAATAGGCGTCGGTGAAGTCAATGCCGGTGGCGTTCAGGTCGCGCAGGTCCAGCCCTCGAAAGTCGCCACCGCGCATGTCGAGGGTGCCGCCTTCAGGGCGTTCCTGGTTGAAGCCGCGGATGTCATCCTTGTGCAGGAGGGCGTAGAGCGGGGTATCAAGAAGCTTGGGCTGACTCATGATCGCGACTCTGGCTGGCGTTATGGAGCCAGTATAGTGCCACTATCGCTAGGTCGCGCGCCGAAGACGACGACGCGACCAAGAAATATTTCTTACAGGCCCGGCAGGCGCTGACGGATATGCCCGACCAAAGCGTCGAGCGTACCGCTTTCATTGGTCTCGACACGCTTGCTGAGCAGCAATTCCTCGGCAGTCAGCGGATCACGACTGGCTTGTTGTTCTTCGATAACGGCCAGTGTGGCGTCAGACGGATCGTTTTTATCCGCCTGACGTTGTGCCAGCCAACTGGTGATAACGGCTTGCGGGGCGTTGCAGTCGAGGATCAGGAACGGCGCCCCAGTGGCCTCGGCAACCAGGCCGGCGGCGTCACGCTGTGCGCGTTTCAAGAACGTGGCATCCAGCACCACCGGGTAGCCGGCGCGCAGCACGGTGTCGGCAATCTCGTTCAGGCGTGCGTAGGTGGCAGCGCTGGCGTCCTGATTGTAGATGCCGGCCTGCAGGGTGTTCTCTACCTGTTGTTCGCCAAACAGGCGCTTGCGCTCTACATCCGAACGCAGGCGTACCGCGCCCAGGGCTTCGACCAGGCGCATGGCCACGTGGCTCTTGCCCACGGCTGAAACGCCATGGGTGATTGCCAGGAAGCGCGAGGGGATGGTGCTGTAGCTTTCCGCCAGGTTGGCATAGTTGCGGTACTGGCGCAGGGTGGTAGCGCGTTGCACCGGGTTGGCTTCGCTCGGCATGCTGAACAGCGCAACCTTGGCGCGCACCAATGCACGGTAAGCTTTATAGAAGTTCAGGAGTTCCAGGCCCTGGTAGTCGCCGGTCAATTCCAGATACTGGCTTATGAAGCGCCGAGCCAGGCATTTCAAGCCGCGATCTTCCAGGTCCATCGCCAAAAAAGCGGTGTCGGCGTACACGTCGGTAAAGCGGAAAGGCTCGTTGAACTCGATGCAGTCGAAGATCACCACTCGGCCATCGATCAGGGTGGCGTTGCCCAGGTGGATATCGCCGTGGCATTCACGGGTATAGCCATCGAGCTTGCGCTGTTCCAGCAGAGGCTTGAGGCGTTCGAAGCTGCTTTCAGCCCAGGCTTGCAAAGCCTCCAGTTGCGTCAGGTCGGCCTTGTCGCTGAGGAACGGGCGGATCTGGTCAAAGTTCTGGCGTACCGGCGCCATTACTTCCTGCGGCGTGCCGGCCGGGTGATCGTGTGGGACTTGGGGGGCGCTGAGGTGGAACTGGGCAATCTGCTTGGCCATCTCATCGATGTGCGCGCTGGTGAGTTCGCCGTTGGCTTGCAGGGTGCTGAGCATCTGGCTTTGCGGGAACTGGCGCATTTTCAGCGCGTACTCGATAGCCGGGCCGTCGCCGCCCAGTCGTGGTGCCTCGGCAGTGCCGGTAATAGGCAACACTTCAAGATACAAATCTTCGGTCAGGCGCTGGTTGAGGCGCAGTTCCTCGCGGCAGAAATGCCCACGGTCATCCAGGTTGGTGAAATCCAGGAAGCCGAAGTTCATCGGTTTTTTCAGCTTATAAGCATAGGGTCCCGTCAGTATCACCCAGGAAATATGGGTCTCGATGACTTGAAACGCTTCAACCGGATGAGGGTACAAGGCCGGGTTTTGCAGGGCAGCGATCAGGGTCTGGCTCACGGGCGATCCTTCAAAGTCTGGGGAAAATCATGGTGGGCATTATGGCTGCTGATGCCAGTCGTGCAAACCGCTGTCCGGCTCATGTTGATCATCAATAAAGTGCGTATAATCCGCCGCCATGACTCGAACCCGATCTCCCCGTTCCCGTAAAAAACCTCCTTCCCGCGGCCCGCGCCCTTGGCTGGGCTGGGTGATCAAGCTTGGCCTGGTGGGCCTTGTGGCGGTCGCCGGTCTTGCGGTGTACCTCGATGCCGTGGTGCAGGAAAAATTCTCCGGCAAGCGCTGGACGATTCCGGCCAAGGTGTATGCACGCCCGCTGGAGCTGTTCTCTGGCCAGAAGCTGAGCAAGGAAGACTTCCTTACCGAGCTCGATGCGCTGGGCTACCGCCGCGAACCCGTGAGCAATGGCCCTGGCGCTGCGGCGGTCAGCGGTAATACCGTCGACCTGAACACCCGTGGCTTCCAGTTCTACGAAGGCCTGGAAAAAGCCCAGCCGGTGCGCGTGCGTTTCTCTGGCGACTATGTGGCTGAGCTGTCTTCGCTCAATGGCTCCAAGCTGCCGGTGGTGCGTCTCGAACCGTTGCTGATCGGCGGTATTTACCCGAAGAACCTTGAAGATCGCATCCTGATCAAGCTCGATCAGGTACCACCGTATCTGCTGGAAACCCTGGTCGCTGTCGAAGACCGCGATTTCTATAGCCACTGGGGTGTCTCGCCGAAGTCGATTGCCCGCGCTATTTGGGTCAACACCTCAGGCGGCAAGATGACCCAGGGCGGCAGTACGCTGACCCAGCAACTGGTCAAGAACTTCTACCTGACCAACGAGCGCAGCCTGACCCGTAAACTCACCGAAGCCATGATGGCGATGTTGCTGGAGCTGCATTACAGCAAGCAGGAAATCCTCGAGGCTTACCTCAACGAGGTATTCGTCGGTCAGGATGGCCAGCGCGCCGTGCACGGTTTCGGCCTGGCCAGCCAGTTCTTCTTCGGGCAGCCGTTGTCCGAATTGAAATTGCATCAGGTCGCGTTGCTGGTGGGGATGGTCAAGGGCCCGTCCTATTACAACCCGCGCCGCAACCCGGAACGCGCACTCGAACGTCGCAACCTGGTGCTCGATGTTCTGGAGCAGCAGGGCGTCGCCACCGCTGAACAGGTGGCCGCTGCGAAAAAAATGCCACTGGGCGTGACCACCCGCGGCAAGCTGGCCGATAGCTCATTCCCTGGTTTTATCGACCTGGTCAAGCGCCAACTGCGCGAGGACTACCGCGACGAAGACTTGACCGAAGAGGGCCTGCGGATCTTCACCAGCTTCGATCCCATCCTGCAGATGAAGGCCGAAGCGTCGGTCAACGACACCTTCAAGCGCCTGACTGGCCGTAAAGGCTCGGATGAAGTCGAGGCCGCCATGGTCGTGACCAACCCGGAAACCGGCGAAGTCCAGGCCATGATCGGCAGCCGCCAGGCCAGTTTCGCCGGCTTCAACCGCGCACTGGATGCCGTGCGGCCGATTGGCTCGCTGGTCAAGCCCGCGGTTTATCTCACGGCACTGGAAAAACCCAGCAAGTACACGCTGACCAGTTGGCTGTCCGATGACCCACTGTCGATCAAAGGCGCGGATGGCCAGGTGTGGACTCCGAAGAACTTCGACCGCCGCTCCCATGGCACGGTGTTTCTGTATCAAGGATTGGCGCATTCCTACAACATTTCGACCTCGCGTCTGGGGCTTGAAGTGGGTGTGCCGAACGTGCTGAAGACCCTGGCGCGACTGGGGATCGAACGTGAATTCCCTGCGTTCCCGTCCATGCTCCTGGGCGCTGCGGCCATGACGCCGATGGAAGTGACCACCATGTACCAGACCCTGGCCAATGGTGGTTTCAATACACCGATGCGCGGTATTCGCAGTGTGCTGACCGCCGATGGCGAACCGCTCAAGCGCTACCCGTTCCAGATTCAGCAGCGCTTCGATGCGGGCTCCATTTACCTGATCCAGAACGCCATGCAGCGCGTGATGCGCGAGGGTACAGGGCGTTCGGTCTACAGCGTGCTGCCGTCCAACCTGACCCTGGCGGGCAAGACCGGTACCAGTAACGACTCCCGTGACAGCTGGTTCGCAGGGTTCGGCCAGGATGTACTGGCCGTGGTATGGCTGGGGCGCGACGACAATGGCAAGACGCCGTTCACCGGTGCCACCGGCGCGCTGCAGGTATGGACCAGTTTCATGCGCAAGGCGGATCCGTTGCCGCTCAACATGCCGCAGCCGGACAATATCGTGCAGGCCTGGATTGATCCACATACGGGCCAAGGTTCCGACGCCAACTGCCCGGGCGCGGTGCAGATGCCGTATATTCGCGGCAGCGAACCACCACCCGGCCCCGCGTGCGGTGGCAGTATTCCTGCTGACGCGGAATCGGTGATGGATTGGGTCAAGGGCTGGATGAATTAAGCAAAGAGGGTTTCAAGTGAACAAGTTGTGGATTCCAGCGATTGCGGCTCTGGCTTTGCTCGGCGGTTGCTCCAGCGTGCAGCGCGGCTCTATTCCCGTGGTGGACGCAAGCACGTCCGTCTCCAACAACGACCGCATTTCGGCCAATGGCGGCTTCCGTCAGACCGTGGTCAAGCGGCCTGCCCAAGCGGCACCCCAGGCGATACCTCAGGATTCGGGCGTGGTCGTCATGGTGCCCGGCAGTGGCGCGGCGACCTCGGCGCCCATCAGTGCCGAGCCATGGACACCGGGGCCGAGCACTGCCGGGCCCGCAAATGCTGCGCCGATTCAAACTGCGCCGATCAACCAGGGCACCTACAACATGCCTTCCACGCCGAGCGGTATTCCGTCGGCGTCAAGTGGCGGTGGGCTGTCGGCTGACGAACAACTGGATGGCCCGGTGCTGGCGCTGCTCACCACCGCTCAGCAGCAGCAGGCCGGTGGCGACTTGAACGGCGCCTCGTCGAGCCTTGAGCGTGCCCAGCGCGTGGCTCCGCGTGAGCCGCAAGTGCTGTATCGACTGGCCCAGGTGCGCATGGCCCAAGGCGATGCGCCCCAAGCGGAGCAGTTCGCTCGTCGCGGTCTCACTCTGGCCAATGGCCGTCCAGACCTGCAAGCCAGCCTGTGGGCCTTGATCGGTGATGCACGTGCCGCCCAAGGGGATGCCGCGGGTGCTGCCCAGGCGCGGCAAAAAGCCAAGGTCAGCCTCTGATGGATGCGCGTTTTCCCGCGATTGCCGAGCAGTTATTGCTGATCGAGCGCGAACTGCGCGTGCAGGGCTGGTGGGATGAAGTATCCCCCAGTGTTGAAGCCCTCAGCAGTGTCGAGCCCTTTTCCGTCGATACCCTGGACTTCCACCAGTGGCTGCAATGGATCTTCCTCGCGCGTATGAAGCAGATCCTGGAAAAGGACCTGCCCTTGCCGAACGCGTCGGGGATCCTGGAAATGGCCGAGATGGTCTACGCCGACCGGCCGTTGGAGAGCCTTGGCTTGCGTAACGCGCTGAAAAAGTTCGATCAATTGATCGCCGACGCTCGTTAATTGCCTGACTGCCGGTTTTTCCGGCAGTCTTGCGCACATTTCTACCGCTTGACGACATTCAGGCGAGTTTTATCCCTCCTCAAAGCCCTTTCTTCTGCGTTCTCATGCGCTTAGTTGGAAAAAAGCGCAATTATTGCTTGACTTGAAGGGCGTGAAACAGAAGAATCCAAAGTCCGCTGTATCGGGACTGCCAGAAGCAGGCCCGCTCAGCAGATCATGAGGCGCACATCCGCGCCGACCTGTAACACCCGCAACGCGTTACCTCGCGCTGGGTGGGAAAAGCCCGCAACACTTGGGACGATCCCAATACTTGCTCAGTCAGTGCTGACGTAGTCGGCGACCACCGTCGCTCATGCTCTGTTGAGAAGTAAACCTATTAAGACCCGTCTGTTTTTTAACGGACGGTATTCTGGCGTTTTAGAGGTGAACAACGTGGAGCTTTTATCTGGCGGTGAGATGCTCGTCCGCTTTTTGCGTGACGAAGGCGTCGACTATATCTACGGGTACCCAGGTGGTGCTCTGCTGCATGTCTACGACGCACTGTTCAAGGAACCGGCTGTTACCCACATCCTGGTTCGCCACGAACAGGCCGCGACCCATATGGCTGACGGTTACGCCCGTGCCACCGGTAAAGCCGGCGTGGTACTGGTAACGTCCGGCCCAGGCGCAACCAATGCCATTACCGGCATCGCGACTGCCTATATGGACTCCATTCCGATGGTGATCATTTCTGGCCAGGTGCCTAGCACCATGGTCGGCACCGATGCATTCCAGGAAACCGACATGATCGGTATTTCCCGGCCGATCGTGAAACACAGCTTCATGATCAAGCATCCCTCGGAAATCCCGGATGTCATGAAAAAGGCGTTCTACCTCGCCCAGTCCGGTCGCCCGGGCCCGGTAGTGGTCGATATCCCGAAAGACATGACCAACCCGGCCGAGAAGTTCGAATACGTCTTCCCGAAAAAAGCCAAGCTGCGTTCCTACAGCCCGGCCGTACGTGGGCACTCGGGGCAAATCCGCAAGGCAGCAGAAATGCTCCTGGCGGCCAAGCGTCCTGTGCTGTACTCCGGCGGTGGGGTGATTCTGGGCGGCGGTTCCGCTCCGTTGACCGAACTGGCCAAGTTGCTCAACCTGCCGGTGACCAACACCCTGATGGGTCTCGGCGCATTCCCGGGTTCGGATCGTCAGTTCGTCGGCATGCTCGGTATGCACGGCAGCTACACCGCCAACCTCACCATGCACCACGCCGACGTGATCCTGGCCGTGGGCGCGCGGTTCGATGATCGAGTGATCAACGGCGCGAGCAAATTCTGCCCGAATGCCAAGATCATCCACATCGACATAGACCCGGCGTCCATCTCCAAGACCATCAAGGCCGATGTGCCAATCGTGGGTCCTGTAGAAAGCGTACTGACCGAAATGGTCGCTGCACTCAAGGACATCGGCGAAACGCCGAACAAGGAATCCGTTGCCAGCTGGTGGAAGCAGATCGACGAATGGCGCGGTGATCGCGGCCTGTTCCCTTATGACAAGGGCGACGGCAGCATCATCAAGCCGCAAACCGTGATCGAAACCCTGTGCGAAGTGACCAAGGGCGACGCCTTTGTGACCTCTGACGTAGGCCAGCACCAGATGTTCGCGGCGCAGTACTACAAGTTCGACAAGCCTAACCGCTGGATCAACTCCGGTGGCCTGGGCACGATGGGCTTTGGTTTTCCTGCGGCCATGGGTGTGAAGCTGAGCTTCCCGGATGCCGACGTTGCCTGTGTGACGGGCGAAGGCAGCATCCAGATGAACATCCAGGAACTGTCGACGTGCCTGCAGTACGGCCTTCCGGTGAAGATCGTCTGCTTGAACAACGGCGTACTGGGCATGGTTCGTCAATGGCAGGACATGAGCTACGGTAGCCGTCACTCCCATTCCTACATGGAATCGTTGCCAGACTTCGTCAAATTGGTTGAAGCCTATGGCCACGTCGGCATTCGCATCAACGATCTGAAAGATCTGAAGCCGAAAATGGAAGAGGCGTTCGCCATGAAGGACCGCCTGGTGTTCATCGATATTCAGGTGGATACCAGCGAGCACGTCTACCCGATGCAGATCAAAGACGGCTCTATGCGCGACATGTGGCTGAACAAGACGGAGCGTACTTAATCATGCGGCATATTATCTCCCTGCTTCTGGAGAACGAACCCGGCGCTCTGTCTCGTGTTGTCGGCCTGTTTTCGCAACGCAACTACAACATCGAAAGCCTGACCGTGGCCCCGACCGAAGACCCGACCCTGTCGCGCCTGACGTTGACCACCGTAGGCCACGATGAGGTGATCGAGCAGATCACCAAGAACCTCAACAAGCTGATCGAAGTGGTCAAGCTGGTCGACTTGTCGGAAAGCGCCCACATCGAGCGCGAGCTGATGCTTGTTAAAGTCAAGGCGACTGGGGCGCAGCGTGCCGAGATCAAGCGCACTACCGATATTTATCGCGGGCAGATCGTCGATGTGAGCGCCAGCGTTTATACCGTTCAACTGACCGGTACCAGCGACAAACTGGACAGCTTCATCCAGTCGATCGGGACGGCCTCGATTCTGGAAACCGTACGCAGTGGTGTCACCGGGATTGCCCGTGGCGACAAAGTACTCAGCATCTAACCCAATTAGCGAATGGCCTTACGGCCTGGATATATAGAGGAACCTCATGAAAGTTTATTACGATAAAGATTGTGACCTGTCGATCATCCAGGGCAAGAAAGTCGCCATCATCGGCTACGGTTCCCAGGGCCACGCCCAAGCGTGCAACCTGAAAGATTCCGGCGTGGACGTGACTGTTGGCCTGCGTAAAGGCTCGGCTACTGTCGCCAAGGCTGAAGCCCATGGCCTGAAAGTGACTGACGTTGCTTCTGCTGTCGCGGCTGCCGACCTGGTCATGATCCTGACCCCGGACGAGTTCCAGTCCTCGCTGTACAAAAACGAGATCGAGCCGAACATCAAGAAAGGCGCCACCCTGGCTTTCTCCCACGGCTTCGCGATTCACTACAACCAGGTTGTGCCACGCGCTGACCTCGACGTGATCATGATCGCGCCCAAAGCACCGGGCCATACCGTGCGTTCCGAGTTCGTCAAGGGCGGCGGTATCCCTGACCTGATCGCGATCTACCAGGACGCGTCGGGCAATGCCAAGAACGTTGCACTGTCCTACGCTGCAGGCGTGGGTGGCGGTCGTACCGGCATCATCGAAACCACCTTCAAGGACGAGACCGAAACCGACCTGTTCGGTGAGCAAGCCGTTCTGTGCGGCGGTACCGTTGAGCTGGTAAAAGCTGGTTTCGAAACCCTGGTTGAAGCTGGCTACGCGCCGGAAATGGCCTACTTCGAATGCCTGCATGAACTGAAGCTGATCGTTGACCTCATGTACGAAGGCGGCATCGCCAACATGAACTACTCGATCTCCAACAACGCCGAATACGGCGAGTACGTGACCGGCCCTGAAGTGATCAACGCCGAGTCCCGCCAGGCCATGCGCAACGCCCTGAAACGTATTCAGGACGGCGAGTACGCCAAAATGTTCATCAGCGAAGGCGCTACCGGCTACCCTTCGATGACCGCCAAGCGTCGTAACAACGCCGCTCACGGTATCGAAGTCATCGGCGAGCAACTGCGCTCCATGATGCCGTGGATCGGTGCCAACAAGATCGTCGACAAAGCCAAGAACTAAGTCGTACGTATCAAGGGAAAACGCGGCTTAGGCCGCGTTTTTTCGTTTGGAGGGCCGGTTCTGGTATAAAGCTGCATCGTTTGCAGGCGAACACTCGCTGCAAGTATCTGTCGAATTTTTTCACACCGTTGCAAGGTAAAGTCCATGAGCGAACGTCCCGAAGAGCCAAACCAGGCTTCCGACGCCGAAAGCATGCTGCCGATCGATGAACATGTCGAAGAAGGGCATGACGCCGAAGGCCGCAAGGTCCGGCATCGTGGCATCTATCTGCTGCCTAACCTGTTCACCACGGCGAACCTGTTCGCCGGCTTCTACTCCATCATCAACTCCATGAGTGCCCAGAGTGCGCTGGCGGCGGGTGATGCGGCGAGTGCCAGCAAATACTTCGGTTTTGCCGCTATCGCAATCTTCGTCGCCATGGTGCTCGACGGCCTGGACGGGCGCGTGGCGCGCATGACCAATACCCAAAGTGCCTTCGGCGCCGAGTACGACTCGTTGTCGGACATGGTCGCCTTTGGTGTTGCCCCTGCACTGCTGGCGTTTGCCTGGGCATTGGGTGACATGGGCAAGGTCGGCTGGATGGTTGCCTTCATCTATGTCGCGGGCGCCGCTTTGCGCCTGGCGCGCTTCAACACCCAGGTGGGGACTGCCGACAAGCGCTACTTCATCGGCCTTGCCAGCCCGGCAGCGGCGGGTGTTGTTGCGGGTATTGTCTGGGCGTTCAGTGATTACGGGATTCAGGGGTCGAAGATGTCGTTCCTGGTTGCCCTGATGGTGGCGGCGGCTGGCATGCTGATGGTCAGCAATATCAAGTACAACAGCTTCAAGGAATTTGACCTCAAGGGACGCGTGCCTTTCGTGGCCATCCTTGTGGTGGTGCTGGTGTTCGCGGTCGTGTTCAGTGATCCACCGCGTATCCTGCTGCTGGCGTTCCTGGCCTACGCCGCTTCTGGCCCGATTCAGTACTTGTTGCGTCTGCGTCGGGACAAAACATTGTCTTAATGTAATCTCCTCCATACTCCGCAGTCTATTGGTGCATCAGTTCTCCAACGCTGCGGAGTTACCATGTTAATCAAATTGCCTAAAGCGTCCGATTGTCACGAATCGGATGTCACGCCTGAATCCTTCTACCTCTCTCGCCGCAGCCTGCTCGGCGGTGCGTTTGCCGGTATTGCCGCCAGCAGCTTGCCGCGTTGGGCCAGTGCCGGCGATGCTTCGCGGTATGCCGACGTCGAGCCGGGCAGCGTGCCTAGCTGGTTTGCGGAAAAACTTCCGAATACGAAGTGGCAGGCCGTGACGGTCAAGGATGAGGCCATCACGCCATTCAAGGACGCAACTCACTACAACAACTTCTATGAGTTTGGTACAGGCAAGGGCGACCCGGCAACGAATGCGGGCTCGCTCAAGACGCAGCCCTGGAGTGTGGTGATTGATGGTGAAGTCGCAAAACCTGGGCGCTATGCCTTGGAGGACTTCATGAAACCCTATGAGCTGGAAGAGCGCATCTACCGCCTGCGTTGCGTCGAGGCATGGTCCATGGTGATTCCGTGGATAGGCTTTCCCATCTCGGCGTTGCTCAAGCAGGTCGAGCCAACCTCCAAAGCCAAGTACATCCGTTTTGAAACCCTTCAGGATCCCAAGAGCATGCCTGGGCAACGCTCAAGTTTCGGCTTGATCGATTGGCCTTATGTGGAAGGGCTGCGCCTGGATGA
Source organism: Pseudomonas fluorescens (assembly GCF_001902145.1). GTDB lineage: Bacteria > Pseudomonadota > Gammaproteobacteria > Pseudomonadales > Pseudomonadaceae > Aquipseudomonas > Aquipseudomonas fluorescens_BV. The sequence goes on along the minus strand of NZ_MRST01000022.1, from coordinate 1,142 downwards.
GGCGATGAATCCATTGGCGATCCTCGCTGTGGGCATGTATGGACGGGAGTTGCCTAACCAGAACGGCGCGCCGTTGCGCTTGGTGGTGCCGTGGAAGTATGGCTTCAAGAGTGTGAAGTCCATCGTGCGTATCAGTCTGGTCAGTGAGCAGCCGAAAACGACCTGGCAGAGTATTGCGGCTGATGAATATGGGTTTTATGCGAATGTGAATCCTGCGGTCGATCACCCGCGCTGGACCCAGGCGCGGGAGCGCCGTCTGCCGAGCGGCCTGTTTAGTCCGAATGTGCGCCAGACGCAGATGTTCAATGGCTATTCGGATGAGGTCGCTTCTTTATATACCGGCCTCGATCTGCGGAAGAACTACTGATGCGCTATCCCATCTGGCGCATCGGCGTGTTTGTAGCCGCAGCAGTGTGGCCATTGCTCTGGTTGTATGAAGCGTGGAGTTCTGCGCTGGGGCCTGATCCAGGCAAGGTGCTCGTCGATCGCCTGGGTTTGGGGACGCTCATTCTATTGCTGATAACGCTTGCTATGACGCCGCTGCAGAAGTTGAGCGGTTGGGCGGGGTGGATAGTAGTGCGGCGACAGTTGGGGCTGTGGTGCTTTGCTTATGTCGTGCTGCACCTGGCGGCCTATTGCGTGTTTGTCCTAGGGCTGGAGTGGTCGCAGCTCGGCGTAGAGTTGAGCAAGCGGCCCTACATCATTGTGGGGGCGCTGGGGTTTGTTGCTCTCCTTATATTGGCCGTCACGTCGAACCGCTATAGCCAGCGTCGGTTGGGGAGTCGCTGGAAGAAGCTGCATCGTCTGGTCTATGTGATTCTTGGGCTCGGTTTGCTGCACATGCTATGGATAGTGCGGGCCGATCTGAAGGAGTGGGCTATCTACGCTTCTATAGGTGCGCTACTTCTGTTGATGCGGGTGCCGTCGGTAATGCGTCGAATCCCTCGCCTTATTGCTAAAAAAGCGCCTTCTGCAACAAAAGCGTAATTAAGCCTTGACGGCAGATTCTGGAAGCCTATAATTCGCCCCACTTCCGGCGCAGTCGAAACGGAAAACTCCTTGGTAAACAATGAGTTAAGAAGTTTTCGGCAGCAAGTTGCTTCAGTTCATCGAAGCCAAAAGGAAGTTGAAAAAGAGGTGTT
>NZ_MRST01000023.1:451205-507022 GCF_001902145.1 Pseudomonas fluorescens | reverse complement strand
GACAGCAGCGTAGGTATCGATACAACTTCGGCACGACGCTAAATCTGTGGCGAGGGAGCTTGCTCCCGTGACGATTAGACAGCCGACGCCTATCTACCTGACACACCACGATCAAACTGTGGGAGCGGGCTTGCTCGCGAAGGCGGCCTGACAGCCGACCAGGATGTTGGGGCTGACCGAGTACATATCCGTTATTTAGGTAACGGCCACTTAGGGTTCCGCCCTGACGGCGGCTCACTTTTGAAAAGCCGGAATGCCGGCCCAGACAAAAGTAAGCAAAACGCTCTTGCCCCACCACTCGGCACCTCGCTTAGGCTCGGTGTGCCCGTAATCCGCCAGTGATTTAGGGGGCCGCCGCCACGCGCCATCCATGGCGCGGGGCGGCTAAACCGGCATCCCTGCCGGTTTACCCCCAAAATCACTGTCGAATTCCGGCCAGCGTGGTTTAACGGGGCGCCTGAGATCAAGATCAAAAGCAGAGCAAGAGCAAGAGCGACTCGCTTCGCATCGTGGTTACCGTTGAGCTTACAGAGTTATGTAGATACCTATGCTGCGATAACGGTGTGTCAGCCAGCCCATTTGCAACTGACGGTCCGCTATCACAGGCAAGCCAGCTCCCACATTTTGCTCCGTGCTCGGCCTCAGGATTTCGATTCGTTGATGATCTGGCGAATCGCGCCGACGAAGGCTTCAGCCGGTTGCCCACCGCTCACCGCATATTGGTCATTGAAGACAATGGTCGGCACCGAACTCACCCCACGGGAAACCCACAGCTGTTCCTGCTCGCGGACGTCGGCGGCGTATTCATCGCTGGCAAGAATCTCGGCGGCGCGCGCAATGTCCAGCCCTACGCTCTCGGCGATGATCGCCAGGGTCGCGTGGTCGGACGGGTCCTGACCATCACTGAAGTACGCCTTGAACAGCGCTTCCTTGAGGTTGTACTGCAAGCCTTCCAACCCGGCCCAATGCAACAAGCGGTGCGCATCAAAAGTGTTGTAGATACGGCTCTGGCCGTCGGTGCGAAACGCAAAGCCCAATGCGGCGCCCATGTCGCGGATGCGCGCACGATTAGCCTGGGACTCTTGCGCCGTGGAACCGTACTTTTCGGTAATGTGCTCGACGATGTTCTGACCGCTGGCGGGCATGTTCGGGTTCAGTTCGAACGGCTGGAAATGGATCTCGGCCTGCACCTCGCTGCCAAGCTGGTCGAGGGCTTCGGTCAGGCCGCGCAGGCCGATGATGCACCAGGGGCAGGATACGTCGCTGACGAAATCGATTTTCAGGGGAGTACTCATGGTGGGGCAACCTCGCGTGCAGTCATGCGCATACATAAAGGTTGCACGATACACCACCTTCACAGCACCTTCGAAGGCTCGCTCAAATCGATCTGCGCCCAGTGCGCGGCATCCTGGCGATGGGCTTGCAGATAGGGCAGCACCGCCGCAAGCAAGGGCGCCTTGAACGCTTCCTGAAAACGGTGGGCCAGGCCGGGAATCAATGTCAACTGGCTGCCCTGAATATGCGCGGCCAGGTGCACGCCGTGCATCACCGGCAGCAAGGGGTCGGCGGTGCCGTGGACCACCAGGGTCGGCACGCGCAGTTGGTTGAGCAAGGGCACACGGCTCGGTTCAGCCAGGATCGCCATGATCTGGCGCTTCACGCCTTCGGGGTTGAAGGCCCGGTCATAGGACAGCGCCGCCTGGTGCAACAACGCCTGGCGATCGTCCTTGATGTCCGGGCTGCCCAGCGCCGCGAGCAAATCCGCCTGTTGCTCCAGCGCCACTTCGCGATTGGGCGCGCTGCGCCGCGACAACAACTGCACCAGCGCCGCGTTCGGCGCGGGCAGGCCCTCGGCGCCGGAGCTGGTCATGATCAGGGTCAGGCTTTCCACGCGCTGTGGCGCCATGGCCGCCAGGTGTTGGGCGATCATGCCGCCCATGCTCGCGCCGAGTACGTGAAATTGCTGCACCTGCAACGCATCCATCAACCCCAGGGCGTCGTCGGCCATATCGGTCAAGGTATAGGGCGCCGCCACCGGCAGGCCGAGCTTGTAGCGCAGCACTTCAAAAGTCAGGTTGGCGCTCGCCGGTGCCTGCCGCCAGGTGGACAGGCCGACGTCACGGTTGTCGTAGCGAATCACCCGAAAACCTTGCTCGCACAGGGCCACCACCACTTCATCCGGCCAGTGAATCAACTGCCCGCCCAGGCCCATCACCAGCAGCAATGCAGGGTCGGACGCACGGCCAATACTTTGATAGGCGATGCTCACCTGAGCCAGGTCGACCGTTTGGGTCGGGACATTGACATCACATCGAGAAGCCGCAAAAGACGGCAGGCCGAACAGTAGAGCGGCCACTAAAAACAACACACGCATGGAAAACACCGAAACGCAGAACCCCAGTAGAGCGCGAGTCTGATGAAGTTTGTTCAAGCGCGCTGCCACAGTTCGATGACAGTTTGATGAAAGATGCCCGACGGTCATCGCGATACCTATATGTCACCGAGCACTTTGCCTGTCGCTCTCTAATAGGATTTTGACCTTACAGAGCACATCAACGTCATGACCCTGCCTTTCACGCTTGTTCCACCACGTCCGCAGCCGCAAGCGAACATCGACGACGACCTTTTATGGGACGCCACGCAACGCTGGCAAGACTGCCACCGCGGCATGCTCGCACTGATGGCAGGCCTGCCGACCGTACGCGACTCAATCAACCGGCTGCTGCAGGAACACCTGCAACTGGACGGCGAGCGCGTGGGGCTGGAGTTCTTTGCCACCGAGCAACGCAGTAGCCGCCGAATCACCTTGACCGAAGCCTGCCTGTATATGCAGCAGCATCCCACCCTGGACACGACGCAGATCCCTGCGGGCAAAATGCTCTATATGCCGCACAAGCATTCCCTGGCGGATTACCCCGTTGCCTTGTTATTGGACGAACTCAAAACACTGGACCTGGAACAAGCCATCGATGACAACTGGCTGCGTTATTGGCGCACCCAACGCGCACCGTCGGCCCCGGTAACCTGCCTCAATCGGGCGATTGAGTTCTACAAGATCCACTTCGAAGCCAGCGCTGAACATCTACTGGCCGAGGGCAAGGTCAATGCCGAAGCCCTCGCGCCGTTGTTTTCGTTGATCAACCCGGCACCCGCCACCCCCACAGGGCAACGAATCTATACCGAACAAGTGCTGCTCAAAACCTCCCATGCCACCACCCTGCCCTTGCCCGGCGCCTGGGTGGTGACCCTGGATACCGAGCCACCGACCCCGCAGCTTTTATACGTGCCAAGCCTCGCGCCCGCGTGGCATACCTTCACCCGCCGTACGGACATGGAGCGTTGGCTGCTCGACCGGCAACAAACGTTGTTTGCCTCCACCACCATCGACCCCTCGGCAAGCATCGAGTACAAGATCAAGAACCGCCCGTTGGACGAGGGCATCGGGCTCTGGCTCAAACAACTGACTCAAGCGCAGTATCAGGACGCGATCAGCGCTGTGGCCAACCTCAGCCTCGACGAGGCTTATCAAGCCCGCCTGACCATCGATCGACTTGATGCCCAGCGCCAAGGCCAATCGTTATTTGCCGCAGCCCCTTCGCTGCCGGAAGCCGCCCTCATAGACCCGCAGCTCCCCCAGTTCGGCCAGTTGAACAACGCCGTGAACGCCAGGGCACGACAGGCACTGGTGCGCCAACAGCGCCACGCCCTCGAACAGCTGTTGGCCGGCGACGAACCGAGCGGGCCGGCGGGTTCTCATTGGCAGTCTTTACAACTGCAACTGGACGCACTGAAGGTTCAGCAGCATACGGCGCAAAAGTCGGCGCACGCCATGCTGAACCGGCGCCCTCTGGATATTGCTGCACTCAACACTCACTATTCGGCGCTCTACCAGGCGCGCCTGCAGGGTTTGCGCATCGAAGCACAGATTCAGCGGGCCTTGAACCAACTCAGTGACGACGAACTGCTGGTGATCGAAACGGCTCTGGCAACTCCTCTGCCTGACGTCGTGGCACTGACGTTATCGGTCACCCCGCCTGGCAACACCACGCCCACTCGCAGCGAACTTAAAGGGCCGCTGGTTTTCCTTCCTCCCCAAGACCCGCAGACGCCCACCACACGAGACGGCAGCCATATCCTTTATTGGCCTGGCAGCGATGGAGCCTTGCAGCGCTTCGCTTCGCGCCAGGCCCTGGAAGAAGGCGTGTTCGCAATCCTCCCCGCAGATAGGGTCCTGGCACTGCAGTTCACAGCCTTGGAAGGGGACCCATTCGACTACAGCTTGAGCGGCCAGCAGGCTGCTTTCGAAGAGCAGGCCGCACGTGTACGCCAAACCTGGTCGGCGCCGGAGCAGGCGGCAACACTTGCCGTGGAGCTGGAAAAACTGCGCGAACAAACGCTGCCTTCCCTGTTGATACCCGCCAACACGGCGCGCGAGGCCGCGTTTCTACAGCTTGTCGAGGATTACAATAGCGACGTACTGACCCAACAACTGCCATCGTGGCTTCGCACTCAGTCCGCTGAGAACCAAGAGGCGCTCAAAGCCCTGCTTGATGCTTATATTCCCGCGCTCAAAAGCTCACAAACGCTGCAGGATCGCTCCCTGTCAGCACGCGACGTGTTTGTCAGCCAACAGATCGAGGCACGTTTACGCAAGGATTTCGCCCTGGGCAAAGGTTTTGCCCTCGCGCTGGACCTGCCCGACACGGTTGAACAACAACGCGACATCATTCCCGGCGCGGCGCCAAGTACCCCCGTCAAGGTCGTCAGTGTTCCCAGCGTTAAACGCAGCAAGATGGACCTGGATGAACTGGCCCTGCGCAACATAGACGACGACCTCAGCAGGCGCCTGGCTTTCATGAAACTTGAGGTGACGGCCGATGACCCGAGCGAGCTCGCCACCCTCAAAGCCGGCGTCACAAGTGACTACTTGAGGAGCATGGTGCCGGACCTCAACCTGGCCAAACAGTATGAGGACCTGATCTTCGCGACATTCAGGGGCGTGCGGGGCGAGTCCATGCACCAGAAGCAATACCGCCGCGAATGCCTGATAGAACCACTGCGCCTGATGCTCAAGGCGCAGGGCATGCTGGCGCGCATGCAAAACCACATCAGCGTCGGCGAACTGAGCCTGCTCAATATCGCAATTGATGCCGACACTCACGACGCCTGGAAAGTGGACGGCAAACACATCCGCCTGCTGCCGGCTCATTTGACCGTCGGCGGTAAGGACACGGACGAGGAAACGCCAATTACGCTATCGGGCATCACATTCATTGAGGAAAAGAGCTCGGGCAGCACATTACTCTACCTGCCCGACGCGCCGGACGAACGCTGCCTGCGCGGCTTTACCAATCTCAACCAGGCTCGTATTGCCCTATTTGAACTGTGCCGTCTCGATTCGATGGTTGAGTATGTCGCAGGCCGAGCAATCAAAGGAGATGTGCGGGCACACATCGGGCGCATTGACCAGGCCACACACAAAGGCTACGACGCAATGATTCAGGCTGGCGTCCCCTGGCCGCCTACCACCTCGCTGGCGGCCCATCAGTTGAACGCACACATGGGCCGGCTGATCGAAGCCAATCGCAATGACGCACGCTCCAACGATGACCTGGCGCAAGAGAAGTACGCGCTCAAAAGCGGTGAGTTGCTCAACGGCATCAAAATCGCCCTGGGGTTCGTGCCTTTTATCGGCACGGCGGTGACACTTGCCGATGCCGGCATCAGCCTGTTTGAAGCGGTAACGGCATTCAGAAGCGGTAAGACCGGACAGGGTATCGAACAATTGGCTTCGGTATTCGAGTGCCTGGTGTTTGCGGCCCTGGACAGCGTGTCCATTGCCGCAGCGCCCGCCGCCCGAGGCAACGTGGCACGGCAACTGACCCGCTCGCGCCAGGTGAAATCAGGCGCCCGCCCTGGCTTCTGGCGGTCCGTGAAGGCGCGCCAGGGCCCCCCCCCCAGGCAACGCTTTGCGGGATACGAACATTCTGGTTCCCTGGATGCAGGCACGCTGCAACCGGTCAGTGTGGGGCCTTACCGGCACACCTTGCGTCATACCTCCGGGGAGCATTTCATCCTCAGCGAAGGGCGCTATTTCAAGGTCAAGTTCGATCCGACGAGTCACGAGATGCGCCTGGTCGCCCCCGGCAAATATTACGCCCCGGCCATTGCCCTGGACCAAGCGCAGCAATGGGATACCTACTCGGCCCTGAACGGCGGTCGCCTTACAGGCTATGGCGGCGGCAGCAGGCGCACGCGCGGTGGACGGGTAAACGTACCGCCGGCGGTGGAACGGCAACTGCCGGCTGCCGCGCTTGAGGTCAACATGCAGCGGCTTGAACTCGGTAGATCGGCAATCAAACAACTCCAGGAGTTCCATGCCCAGGTGATGAAGAGCGACGTTAAGCTGAAAAAATACCTGCACGACTATCCGGACCAGACAATCGTGTCCGCTCAAAAGTCCGCAGATAGCAAATCGCTGGATGTTGACCTGATCAAAGACCTCGAAGATGCAAAGAAAACGTATGGGGTGTTGGAAGACGCCAAGCAGAAGCCACTGCGCCTTCCGGGAGCCGACATCCCCGAAGAGCTCAACAGAACCGCTCATATCATCTCGGATCGACTGAACCGCCTGCTCGAAAACTCAACGAACCGGTCCCTTGGGCTGGTTGACCGGGCCATTGCCATCAATGGCGAACTCAACAGTGCAACTCTTGTGACTGGCCGGCGCCTGATATTGGCCAGCGAACTCCAGCAGGGCCGCCTTGAACTGCTCACGGAACTCAACCGCCTTGAAACATCGATAAAAGACATGGGCACCTGGGTCAAACGCATCACCGACAGAAGCTCACGTACGGAGATGGCCACCCTTCTGGATCAATGGAAAAACCGGTTTACCAGCCTGCGCATAGCCTCCATGAGAAGCGGCAATTTGATGCAAGCCCTCACCCGCTTACCGCAAACCATAAACATCGACTGGATCTACCTGGAAAACGCAGTACAGCAACTCAGAACCCAATTCGATCGTACCGTGACCACGCACATGAACCTCCCCGAGGCCAACATCAGCAGGGTTGAACGCAACCGAATCCTGGAAAGCTGCATCAAGGTCTATGAAGAACTGTCCCGCAGCCTGATCGCCTGGAACAACCGGTCGCCCGATCACTTCGACCCCACCTTCCTGCCCCTGCTGCAAGACAACCTCAAGCGCCTGATCCAAAAAGCCCGGCATGCCATAAAAAAGCCTGCGTCCGAACCCAAGCCGAGCGCGGCTCAGGCGGCCTTTGAAACGGAAGATGGGCAATTATTGATCGGCACCGAAAAACCCGCCGGCCAACAATCGCCGCGACAGTTCATCATCAATGACGCCGATGGTGCGGTGGTGGAAGTCTGGGACAACGTCAGCGACAGCAACACCTTTCGCTTGAACACGACCCAAAGCCGCCCCGTGGCCGGCTCACGAAGCCTGCCGACGGACGTGAATGCCGTTGTCGCGGAAGCTCGTACGCGCCTGGGCGCGGTGGAGGCTTTCGAGAACAACGTGCGAAGCTACAAGACCATGGAACCGGTCAACCTCGAACATATATTGCACAGCGAAGCCAATGCCCTTGAAACCCGGGCCAGCCACATACAATCCCTGGATGCCGGCAACCCGCTCGTCGAACAATTGCGCAGCCGCGCCACAGCGTTGAAGCAATCCGGGGAAGCGCTGCGGATCCAGCGCAGCCTGGAAAGCAAGACACCCACGGAGGGTTATCTGGATTACCTGATGGAAAAAGGTCGGGTGGTGATTCGAAAGCAAGGCACACGTCAGAAGCTCAGGGGCAAACGCCCCGACGGGCAAGACGATTACCTGCAGGAGTACGAGGTTTACGATGCGACCCGACAAGGAAAAGCCGACAAACCGATCTGGTACGCGCACTTTCACTATGAAACGCAGCATGCAGCGTTCGACAGCTTTCCCAAGGCGCATCTGAAACTTGCCGATCAACGCTACCAGGGGATGAAATGGCAGGCGGCAAAAACAGGTGCTGGAGCCACCTTCGCGGACACCACCATCTGGCGTGGAGATATTGGTCCACCGTTTGCTAAAAAGCACTTTCAGCCATTGGGATAACCATAATGGCGCAGCGGCCAACATGAACAGTTCTCAATGAATTACCATTAAGCACAAATTTCATTCATGGAGGCCGCCGTGCTGGAAATCCGTCATCTCAAGACCCTGCATGCGTTGCGTGAAGCCGACAGCCTGGTGGAAGCCGCTGAGCGCTTGCACCTGACCCAGTCGGCGCTCTCCCACCAGTTCAAAGAGCTGGAAGAGCGCCTGGGCATGCAGCTGTTCGTGCGCAAGACCAAGCCGCTGCGCTTCACCAGCGCCGGCCTGCGCCTGCTGCAATTGGCCGACGCCACCCTGCCGCTGCTGCGCGGCGCCGAGCGGGATATTGCACGTTTGGCCGGCGGCACCGCTGGGCGCTTGCACATGGCGATCGAGTGCCACAGCTGCTTCCAGTGGCTGATGCCAACCATCGACCAGTTCCGCGATGCCTGGCCGGAAGTCGAGCTGGACCTGGCCTCGGGTTTTGCCTTCGCGCCGCTGCCAGCGCTGGCCCGTGGCGACCTGGACCTGGTGGTGACCTCCGACCCGCTGGAACTGCCGGGCATCACCTACGTGCCACTGTTCACCTACGAAGCCATGCTGGCGGTGGCCAACCAGCATGCGCTGGCGAACAAGTCGTACATCGTGCCAGAAGACCTGCTGACTGAAACCCTGATCACCTACCCGGTGGAGCGTGACCGCCTGGATATCTTCACCCGCTTTCTCGAACCGGCCGATGTGGAGCCGGCCCAGGTGCGCACCTCGGAGTTGACCGTGATGATGATGCAACTGGTGGCCAGCGGCCGTGGCGTCTGCGGCATGCCCCACTGGGCGCTGCATGAATACAGCTCACGCGGGTATGTGAAGGCCAAGCGGCTGGGTGAGAAAGGGTTGTTTGCCACGTTGTATGCGGGCATTCGGGCGGACATGCTGGATGCGCCCTATATGCGGGATTTTCTGCTGACGGCCAAGGACACCTCGTTCTCCACACTGGATGGGGTCAGCGCCGTGCGTTGAGCGGGCTTGTGTGGGAGCCGGGCTTGCCCGCGATGCAGGCACCGCGGTGGTTCAGTTACGCCGTGGTGATGCCATCGCAGCATAGGTATCTACACAACTTTATAGGCTGTAGCAACCGGCGGTAACCCGATGCGAAGCGAGCCGCTTTTGATCTTGATCTGCTTTTGATCTTGATCTCAGGCGCCCCGTTAAACCACGCTGGCCGAACGCAGGCTTGAATTCGTGGGTAACCCGGCAGGACGCCGGGTTAGCCGCCCCGCGCCATGGATGGCGCGTGGCGGCGGCCCACGGATTCAAGCCTGCGTTCGGGCACACCGAGCCTAGGCGAGGTGCCGAGTGGTGGGGCAAGAGCGTTTTGCTTACTTTTGCGCTTTTCAAAAGTGAGCCGCTGTAAGAGCGGAACCCTAAGTAGCCGTTACCTAAATAACGGATATGTACGCGGTCTGATCCAATATCCCAGTTGGCTGCCAGGCCGTCTTCGCAGGCAAGCCAGCTCCCACATTTGGATCGCGGCGCGTCAGTTAGATCAGCGTCGGCTGTCAGATCGTCACGGGAGCAAGCTCCCTCGCCACAGGTTCAGCGTCGTACCGAAGTTGTGTAGATACCTATGGCCATCGCAGGCAAGCCAGCTCCCACAGTGAACTTCAGTCAACCTATAGTTCGCGCCACATATGGATCTTGTCGAAGTACTCGACGCCCACCCGCACCGCCAAAGGCTCCAGGCCGTACTGGATAAACCCGCACCGCTGGTAGAGCGCAAAGGCTGCGTCATTGCCGGCGGTGACAGTCAGTTGAATCAGCTTGAGGCGAGGATGTTGGCGTGCCTCTTCGAGCGCCGCTTCCACCAATTGCCGCCCCAGCCCTTGCTGTTGATAAGCCTCGGTCACGTACATACCGAACAAGGTCACCTTGTGCCGTGCCTTTTCCCGGGGCTCGAACGCCAGGCCGACAATGCCCGCCAACTGATCGCCCTCGAAGGCGCCGAGCAGCCGGTCCAGCGGGCTGTCGAGGCGCTTCTCCCACCAGCTCAACGGCATCGCCGCACGCTCGGCCACGCTGGAGGTGAACGCCTGCGGGTAAGCGCTGTAAGCCTCGAGCATCAACGCCCGATAGGCTTGCGCATCGTGGGTGAGCAGTTGACGGATCATCAAGCGGTAGCCAGCGAATTGCGATAGAACGGCAGGATCAAATCGCGCGTCAGAGGTGCCAGGTGCAGGCCGCCGTCACCCATGGGATCGATCCAGCATACTTCTTCAATCTCTGCAGCGGGGGCGACTGGCACGTCGATATGCACTTGGAACAACTCGGCCTGCACGATAAAGCCCGGCTCGTTGGCGGCAGGGGCCGAGAACTCGCCAAGGTAGACGGCTTCACTCGGATCGATGTGCAGGTTCAGCTCCTCATGCAGTTCACGCGCGAGCGCCTCGGTAGGCTTTTCACCGGCGTCGATCTTGCCGCCAGGCTGCATGAAGGCCTGGGTGCCGCGCTTGCGTACCAGCAAGGTCTGGCCATCGGGGCGGATTAACAACGCGGCGGCAATGCGGATTTCTTTGGCCATGGGAAGCCCTTCCCTCAGATTAAAAAGTTGCCAAGGATCCCATGCACAGTCGGCTCAAGCAACTCGCTCACCACGACGACATTTTTGCCGACATACATGCACCGCAAGGCCCACTGCCGCCAACTCTACACTCACAAACTCAATTTAAGCCGCGCTCGCCGCCCAGTGCGCCATGCCCTTTTATAAGAGTTTCTCCATGCATATTTCCGCGCAAGAACCGTCTGCTGACGAACCGCAACCGCTGCAGGCCGATGAACGACTGAATGACCTCATCCGTAACCTCGACCAGCTCAATGCCCAGACATCCCAACTGATCCAGCAACAGCCCAGTGTCGGCGGCGTATACCAACAGCAACTGGCAGAGATGTTTCCCGATGTACATTTGCCCATCGATCCAAACCAGATTTTCTACAGTCGCTATCGCGAAGCCCAGGACGGGCAGAAGCAATTGCTGTCCTGCGAATCTCTGGGCTCGCTGCTGACCAGGTTACGCGCCCCGAATGCCAAGGCTTATCTGACCGAAGAGAGTGGTGCTTTCTACCGGCAATGCGACACGCTGGATGCAGGCCAACGCCTCTCGTCCACCGCCTCGCCGGCGATCTTCGCCGTCAGGCTGGAGATGGCCACTGTCCAGAGCCTGAATAGATTTTGGGACACCGCCGAGCCTGACCAACCCAACCCAAACGCACAACTGATCGCATTGCGTCGACAAGTGCTGACCCATCAACTGGCATTGCGCGCACTGGACGGCACACTCTCGGCCCAAGGCAGGGCGCTGGCGGACGCGGTTCTCAAGTATCCCAGTGATGCGGCGCGGGAAAAGGCGCTCGCCACCGAAAACCGGCCGCAGGTTTATCAACTGGCACTGGAGGACGGCAGTGAGTTCGCCGGAGCATTCATCCTGAGCCCCCCACACGACACGTCTGCCGAGGGCCGCGTGATGCTGTATAGCCCGGGCGAAGAGTTTGAGGAATTTGACAACCTGCAACGTTTGAATGAAACCGTGTCGGCGCGCATAGCAGAAGGCGGGCCGGCAGGCCAGCTGCTGATCGCCAGCCTGTCGAACGCCTCGGGCGCCGCGCTGAGCGGTGCATACGTGTTGGCGACACAGCCTCCACGGATCAGCACAGACGTGATTGCAGCCAGTGTTCGCTCACTGCGCATGCTGCAACATTATGCGATCCGTTACGCCGTACGCAGGGCAGTATTGCCGGAGCCAGACGAGCTTGATCGGGTTGCAGACCTGGCGCTGCAACTGGATGTCGCCGGTGCTTTCGCCGCACGCAACCTGCGCCTGGTAGAGGTAGAGCCCACATGGTTGAAAACCGTCAGTGCGCCAGATCAGGCCCTGTACCGACAACTGGACAAGGCGTTGCTGGACAGCAACCTGGTACTTATTCCGTTACTTGAGAACATATTGAGCCTGGAGGCGTTCTCTGAAGCGCAAACCGACAGGGTGCTCAAAACCCAGAAACCGGTGTATGCCGGTGTGGATATCGACCCCTACAGAAGTCTGGTGCATCTGCGCGCGTCGGCGCAGCAGGCTTCCAGGTCGGTCGAGGTACGCGGCTATCGCGACATAGACAGCGCCGTCGTCTACGTCAGCGAAGACCCCAAAATCGATATTCCGCAGTTTTTACCGCGTAAACACCTGACGTGGGGCACCTGGAGAACCTCCGTTCTCGTAGACCTGCGCACATTGGCCAGTTATGCCCGACGCAACGTCGAACCGTTTTCCGTGGGCGGCCTGCTGACAACGATCAGCGCCACCGCCAGCCTCGTCGACACCGCCGGCGTACAGCACGGCAGGCTCGGCAATAGCGATTTGCGTGCGCTCGCCCAAACGGCCGACATTGGTCAAAAGTACGACGCGTACTTGCGCAGTGCCTTCGCGCAAAGTGGCGCCGGGAGCACCTTCGCGGCGGCCTGGCAAAACGCCTGTGCGGCGCAATTGAACCTGGATGCCCTTGAGGCTCGGCTGAACCCTGATGCTCATAAGCTATTTACCTTTCACACACCCGGCAGCGGGCTCGACTGGATACGGACGATAGCGCAGCACCCCGACTCAACCAACCGCCCCAAAGTCAGCGACCACGATATAGAGGTCAACCTGCTGGTAATGGGCGGTGCGCAAGCCAGGGGGCAAGGTGGGCAAGTGCTCAATCGCGTGCTGGTCATCAATCGCAAGGGCACCCAGCCATCCGGCGTCAGTGTGCTGTATACACCGCAGGCGCCGGACGGCATGCCCTTCAGGGAACTGGCCAACGGCCTGGCGGACCTGGATGCGCTTAAGGTGAAACCCGAATGGCGGGCCTATTTCAGGTCGCGCATGGCAACTCAAGATGCACAGGAAGTTGAGCGAATCTTTAACGATAAGCGCGGCGTACACCGTTATGCCTTGACGCCAATCACCGGAAATCTGCATGAGTATCTGTATTCGGCGCAATTGGGCTTTCAACTGGCTCACGCCGATTACCGCACCCGCAGTAATGCGCAAATTTTGCGCGAATCGGTGGCGAACGCTTTTATGTTCGGCGTTGAGGCCGCCGATTTACTGGTGGGGCTGATCCCCGGTAAAGCCACGCTGTCACTGCTACGCCGAGGTATCAATCGTGGCCTGGCCCTGTCCAGACAGCTGGGGCGCCGGCTCCCTGGGCTGGCCAAAAAAATCGGTACTGATAAGCACACCAGCATCGCGCTGACCAAAGCTTCAATCCGCCCGTTGGAACCCGCCTGGGTCGATGTGGCGCCGTATCGGTTGCCTGAACGAATCGAGGCGTTCTTTGACGTCGAGGAGTTTGCCCTAACTCACCGATACAAGCTGTCACGCCAGTCAGGCAGCACGCCGTTTTTTTTGGACAAACACAATAAGCAGTTCATCGCAATGCGCGACCAGGCAGGCCGCTATCACCTGTATCAATCCTATGTAGACGACGGCGCACGCTATGTAAAAGACCCGGCAGGCAACAAGGTGGACTTTATGGTCGTACCGGGAGACGCAAAAAGCTGGAAGCCGCGCTTCCAACGCAACGCCCAAGGCGGCGGCTCCGTTCTAGCTGCCCTGCGCACTCCTCTCACCCCTGAACAGCAAGTGGATGCGGACCTGATCGCCGCCACACGGACTTTCGCAACAAACGAAGGGGAGATGCGCGATTTCTTGAGCGTCATAGAACAAACCGGCACCTCCCAGAAACTCAACCTGATCACTCACGCCCGACAACGGCTCGGCGGCCTTGATGAAGTTGAATTTCGTCGCTGGCTGTCGAACCCGAAACGCTTGAGCCGCGCCAATCAAGAGCGATTACATAACGCCCTGTTAAACCTGCGGTTCGAACTGGTCACGCTTGAACATATACACCTGTCGACACGATACCTGACGCCACGTCTGTCGGCGCTGGACAAGGAGGAACTGTTTAAAAAAGTCAAAAGGCTCATTGGCAAAAACGACAACTTCGACAAACAAATCAGAAAGTCGGTTTCCGTTGTTGACCCCGATACAGGCGCACAATTTGTAGGGTACGCCATCACGAATAAACACCTGACTGCGATGAATAAATTCTCGGCTAAATATGAACTTGCTACCTGGCAAGACGCTGCGCTAATAGAATTTTCAAACGATCCCGCACGCCTCACACGCATTCATGAACTGGCCTCACATCTGGGCATTACGCGACAAGAGGCGACCTATCGATTCTTATTGCTGCCTGAGACACAAGAAACCCTGGAGGCATTCCTCAGAGCTACCGTCAAGGCAAAACTCGCCAAGCTTCAAGTCCCCTCCTTTTCAGAAGACTTCAAAAAAACCGGCATTCCCTATATCGCCCTGTCCCGAGGCCAGCCAGGTGCAGGCGCTGGCATAGCCATGGTGGACAGTCGAGACGTCATAGCCTTTGAAAAAGCCCTGCCCAAATTTTCAACGCCTCTGGAGTTTGAAGCCCCCCGCGTTCAAACCCATAAGGTGGAACGGCCAGGGCCGGCCCTGCCTGTCGTCCCGCCAGTACCGCCCATTCGCGATCCACACCTCAATGTCGTGAAGCTGGATGATCTGGTGCAAACCCAGAAAAAAATCCTATCTGCCGCTGCCACGGCCAAACTTGAGCAAATCATCCAGGATATTCAGGCCGGTCGTCTCAGCCGCAAGCGAATCGGCAACTACACCTATGTTGATTTACCCCAGGTAGAGGCCGGGTCGGGGCGTGGTCTTTGGCGAGTGGCAATTGAACAGAACGGCAAAGAAAGTGGCAAAGATGTCTACATCATCAGGGGCATCTTTGATTACCACGGCGGCAAGCACGTAGCCTGGGGCGTATAGCTACAGGAGTGGCACCACCTCGTCGGGCGACTTGATAAACACACTGTACTTGGCGCCCTCCATGGCCTCGAACGCGATCAGCTTGTCCACCAACGGCAGGTTCAGTACCTTGCCGGCATTGAGCAATAACATGCCGTTGTCGGCATTGAGGTTGCGCGCCAGCACCATACCGGCTTCCAGCTCACGGGTAGTGAGGACTTTGACCGTAGGGTCGCCCAGGGTCACATCGCTGAGGAAAGCCGCACAGGCTTGCACAAAATCTTCCACCAGCGCCGGGTCATACAGCCGCCCGGCGTACTTGCGGATATACAACAGCGCTTCGTCGCTATTGAGGTGCCGCTCCAGGATCAGGCCTTTCTGCAGTTCGATAAAGTCTACCGCCAGCTTCAGCAGCCGTGAGCCGGGCGGGATCGTATCGCCCTTGAGGTGGTCGGGAAACCCCGTGCCGTCCCAGCGCTCCTGGTGATGACGGATGATGCGCGCCGCGTCCTTCATCGGCTCCAGGGTCATCAACAGCGACTCGCTCTGCCCCGGATACTCCCGGTACAACCCACGGTCGCTGCTATGCAGTTTGTCCGACGGTGCAACCATCATGCTGTCGGTCCAGCTCAACTTGCCGATGTTGTACAACGCGGCGGCCATGGTCAGGTCACGGGTGCTGGCTTCGTCCATGGCCTGGGCAGCGCAATACACCCGGATCAACTCGATCAGCGCGCGGTTGGTCTGTTTATCCTTGGGCAAGCGCAGGTTGGCCAGCAGCGAAAACACTTCGGTGCCAGTCACGTAGCTGCGCTTGAGCTCGTCGTAGGCCAGGTCGAGCATGTCGGCGGTTTGTTGCAACTCGGCGGTACGCGCCGCCACGCGTTTTTCCAGGGTGGCGTTGAGCAGCTTGAGCTGTTCGGTCTGATCCCGAGCCAGGCGCTCAAGCCGTTGATGCTCAAGGGTCTGCTGCAACACCAGCTGCAACTCTTCGTCATTCCAGGGTTTGCTGATGTAGCGGTGGATCTGCCCGTCGTTGATCGCCTTGATGATGGTGGTGAGGTCGGCGTAGCCGGTGAGCAGGATGCGGCTGGTGGCGGGATACAGCCGGTGGACCTCGGCCAGCAGCGTGGCGCCGTCCATGCCGGGCATGCGCGCATCGCTCATCACCAGGTCGATAGGCCGGGTCGTCATGATCTCCAGCGCCTGGGCGCCGCTGGTGGCCAATACCACCTCATAGGGCTGGCCGCGCAACAGGCGGCGCAGGCTGTTAAGGATCGACTCTTCATCGTCGACCAGCAAAACGGCGGACTTCGTAGCGAGTTGTTCATCCATGGCGACTCTGCCTTCAAATTAAACGAAGCTAGGCTAAATTGAATCCGTGTTGCACCAAAACGATGTTGATTTGACGCCAACTGGCCGTCGATATCAAGGGAACTCGACTATGCTGCAGTGCATGCTCGCGTCCCGTTCAGTTGTAGAACCAGGGAAGGAATTGTCATGCCATCAAGCCTTTTGCACGTGCCGAGTGCGCCATGAGGACGGAATCGGGCCGGGCCAACCGGCGCATCCTGATCGTGGATGACACGGCTTCGATCCACCAGGATTTTCGCAAGATCCTCTGTGCCGACGAGCACGGCGAGCCCTCCCTCGACACCCTGGAGTCCACCCTGTTCGGCACCACCGCACCGGCGCGCCAGGCGTTTGACCTGGACTCCGCCTACCAGGGCCAGGAAGCCTTGGCGCTGGTCAAGAAAGCCCGGGACGCCCACTCGCCCTACGCCATGGTGTTTATCGACATGCGCATGCCCCCAGGCTGGGACGGCCTGCACACCATCGAACAGCTGTGGGAGGTGGACCCCAACCTGCAAATCGCGCTCTGCACGGCCTATTCCGACTATTCCTTCGAGGCCATCGAAGCGCGCCTGAAATACAACGACCAACTACTGATTCTGAAAAAGCCCTTCGACCACCTGGAAATCCGCCAGATGGCCAGCGCCCTGACCTGGAAGTGGCAACTGTCCCAGGACGCGGCCCTCAAGGTGATCAGCCTGGAGCGCACCATCGAGGAACGCGTGCAGGAGCTGCTCAAGGTCTCGCATTTATTGCAATACGACGCCCTGACGGAGTTGCCCAACAGCACGTTGCTGGGCGACCGTCTGACCCAGGCGATCGCCTTGGCCCGCAGGCACGACACGCAACTGGCGGTGATGTTTCTGGGGCTCGACCGCTTCAAGCGCATCAACAACGCCCTGGGCTATCCGGCAGGCGACGAGGTGCTGGCGCAGGTGAGCCTGAGCCTGGTGGCGGCGGTGCGGGCGTCGGACTCAGTGTTTCGTTATGGCTCCGACGAGTTCGTGGTGCTGCTTAACGATATCCAGCATCCCCAGCAAACCCAGCACATTGCGCAAAAGGTACTCAATGCCGTCAGCGCGACTCGCCATGTCGCGGGGCATGACCTGAGTGTGAGCGCCAGCCTGGGCATCAGTATTTACCCCGATGACAGCGACAATGCCGTGGGCTTGCTCAAGCATGCTGAAACCGCGATGCGTACCAGCAAAGAACGCGGCCCGGGGGATTTCAGCTTTTACACCGAAGACATGAACCTGCGCGCCCAGCACCAGCAAAACCTGGAAAGCGCGATCCGCCAGGCGCTGGACCGCGATGAGTTTGTGCTGCATTACCAACCCAAGCTGGCGCTGGAGTCCGGGCGCATCGTCGGTGCGGAAGCGCTGACACGCTGGTTTCGACCGCAGTCGGGTTGGGTCAGCCCGGCGGAGTTCATTCCGGTCGCCGAAGACAGCGGCCTGATCGTACGCCTGACTCAGTGGGTACTGCGCCAAGCCTGCACACAAGCCCAAGCCTGGCGCGAAATGGGCCTGGCGCCCCTGCGCATGTCGGTGAATATCTCGGCGATCGACTTTCGCCAACGGGACTTCGTCGACAACCTGGCCGCCATCCTTAAAGAAACAGGCCTGGCGCCCACCCAACTGGAACTGGAAATCACCGAAAGCGTGCTGATGCAGAACGTCGACGAAACCGTGGAAACCCTGCAAAAGATCAAGGCCATGGGCATCCGCCTGGCCCTGGACGATTTCGGCACTGGCTACTCCAGCCTCAGCTACCTGCGGCGCTTTCCCATCGACGTGCTGAAGATCGACCAATCCTTCGTGCGCGGCCTGCACATCAATAGCCAGGACGAACAGCTGATCAGCGCTATCATCGGCATGGGCAAGAGCCTGGAACTGAACATCATTGCCGAAGGCGTGGAAACCGTCGAGCAACTGAATTTCCTCAAAGCCCAGCAGTGTGAGGAGGGCCAGGGTTTTCTATTCAGCAAGGCGCTGCCTTCGAAAGATTTTGTGCAGTTGCTGCAAACGGATAGCGCGACACTGATGCCGGATCAATAAAATAAATAGCCCTGGGCCTGCAAGGAGTGCTCGCTTGAGCAACGTCGTAAACCACCGTTCCGGCCTGATGTTCGCGTTATGCCTGGGCACCGCACCGCTCTCAGCCGCGCCGCTGAACGAAGCGCTCAAGCCCTTGCCGGCGGTTCCAGTACTGGACCCGGCCAAGGTTGAGCTGGGTCGCCAGTTGTTCAATGAGCCGCGTTTGTCGGTCAACAACACCTTGTCCTGCGCGAGCTGTCATCAACTGACCAGCGGCGGCGCCGACAACAAGCCGTTCTCCATTGGCTTTGACGGCAAACCGGTGCAGATCAACACCCCTTCCGTGTTCAACGCCAGCCTGAACTTCAAACAGTTCTGGAACGGTCGGGTGGACACGCTGGAGGCCCAGGTCGCACAGGTGGTGACCAGCCCGGTGGAAATGGGCAGCGACTGGAACACCGTGGTGCACAACCTGGCCGCCCTGCCCGCCTACCAGAACGCGTTCAAACAGGCCTACCCCAATGGCGTCACCGCTTCCAATGTGCAAAACGCCCTGGCCACCTATGAGCGCACGCTGCTGACACCAAACTCGAGGTTTGACCAATACTTGTTGGGCAACACCGATATCCTGACCCGCCAGGAAAAATACGGCTACCAACGCTTCAAGGATTACGGCTGCATCGCCTGTCACCAGGGCGTGAACATTGGCGGCAATATGTTCCAGAAGTTCGGGGTGATGGGCGACTACTTCAAGGCCCGCGGCAACCCGCTGGAATCGGATCTGGGGCGCTACCTGCTGACCCAGGATGAAGAGGACCGCCATGTGTTCAAGGTGCCCAGCCTGCGCAATGTGGCCGTCACGGCGCCGTACTTCCACGACGCCTCGGCCAGGACGCTTGAGGAGGCGGTTGACGTGATGTTCAAGTACCAATTGGGGCGCAACCCGTCCCAGGAAGACAAGGACCTGATTATCCAGTTTCTCAAGACCCTGACCGGCGAATGGGCAGGCAAGCCGCTATGAGACGAGTGTCACGCCGGCGCACCGGCCAAATACTGCTAGGCCTCATGACCCTGTTCCTGGCCTCGACCCTGGTGTTTCTGTACCTCAAGTCTTCTCGCGACCAGACCGCCAGCTATACCCAGTCGCGGGACCTGATTCGTCATCTCAAGCAGCTCAATGCCCAATGGGACAGCGAGGTGCTCAAGGCACGCATCGCAATTACCCACAACTACGACCCACTGGTCGCACCACTCGCAGAAATGACCCTGCTATGGGCCAGCCTGGACAACAGCGCTACGTACCACAGTCCGAACGACCTGCCGCAATGGCAGGCTGGCCGAGACGCCTACCAGGCGGCGATTCAGGAGAAAGCCCGGTTGGTGGACCAGTTCAAATCCCATAATGCGGTGCTGCGCAACTCATTGGCCTTTTTGCCGACCGCTGAAGATGACATCCAGGCCCAGTTCAACCAGATTGACGATAAAGGCCGACTGCAATTGCAAGGCGTGGCCACCGACACCTACGACCTGCTGCTCAGCAGCCTGGAGTTCGCCCAAGTCACCAGCGACGAACGCGCCGCCGAGATCCTGGTAGGCCTGGGCAAACTGGCGGTGAACAAACAGAGCCTGCCCAGTGAGTTTCAGGCAGCGGTGGAGATTCTGAGCAATCACATCTCACTGATCCTGCGCGAACAGCCGGTGGTCAACGAGCTGCTGGAGCGGATTGCCGCCGTGCCGGTGGCCGAGCGTCTGGACGACCTGACCACCCACCTCAACCGGGACCAGCAAGCCGCCGACCTCATCGACCACCAATACCATCGCTACCTGCTGATCTTCTCGACGTTGCTGATGGTGTTGCTGCTCTACCTCGCGGTACGCCTGCTGCGCAGTTTCGCCGAGATCAACCGTGTCAACCGCGCGTTGCAGTCCGCCAACGAAACCCTGGAGCAACGGGTGGAACGGCGCACGCAACAGCTCAAGGATGCCCAGAGCGAGCTGATGGACAGCGCCCGCCAGGCCGGCATGGCGGAGATCGCCACCAACGTGCTGCACAACGTCGGCAACGTGCTCAACAGCGTGAATATCTCCGCCGACCTGGTCAGCCGCAAGCTACGCGCCAGCAAGGCGCTCGGACTGGGCAAGGCCATGCAACTGATCAATGCGCATCAGGGCGACCTGGGCACCTTCCTCACCGAAGATGAAAAGGGCAAATTGCTGCCGGGCTATCTGAACCAGTTGGTCGAAGCGATTGCCGTCGAACAGCAAGGCCTGAGCGATGAGCTGGCGCAGTTAAGCAAAAGCGTGGACCACATCAAGGACATCGTCTCGACCCAGCAATCCTATGCGGGTGCGTCCAAGTTGCTGGAGCCGGTCAACATCAGCGCCTTGATGGATGACGCCCTGCGCATGAACGCCGGCGCGCTGAGCCGTCACCATGTGACAGTGGTCAAGGCGTACGCCCCGGTGCCGGAGATCCTGGGGGACAAGCACCGGCTATTGCTGATCATGGTCAACCTGATCAGCAACGCCAAATACGCCATGGCCAACCTGTCTGAGCGGCCACGGCAAATCACCCTGACGGTCGAATCGGTAGACGACCAGACCCTGAAGATCAGTGTGAAGGACGATGGCGAAGGCATACCGCCTGAAAACATGGCACGCATCTTTACCCACGGTTTTACCACCCGCAAGGAAGGCCACGGCTTCGGCCTGCACAGCTGCGCCCTGGCCGCCGTGGAAATGAACGGCCAGCTCAGCGCCCACAGCGACGGGCCGGGCCTGGGCGCCGTCTTCACCTTGACCATCCCCCTGACCCTTGCCGGAAGCCACTCATGAACCAACCTCCCAACCGGCGCATCCTGCTGATTGATGACACACCGTCCATTCATGAGGACTTCCGCAAGATCCTGATGCCCGACGAAGCCTCCACCCAGGCGCTGGATGACATGGAGTCGGCACTGTTTGGCGACGCGGCCAAACCTCAAACCCAGGCGTTCGAGCTGCACTGCGCCTATGGCGGCGAGGAAGGCCTGGGCTTGCTGACCAGCGCCATGGCGCAAGAGCGCCCCTATGCATTGGCCTTCGTTGACATGCGCATGCCCCAGGGCTGGGACGGCGCCAAGACCATTGAAGAACTGTGGAAAGTCGCCCCCGAGCTGCAAGTGGTGGTGTGTACCGCCTACTCGGATTATTCCTGGGATGACCTGCTGTTTCGCCTGAACGCCTTTGACCGCCTGCTGATCCTGAAAAAGCCGTTCGACAATATCGAAGTCCAGCAAATGGCCAACACCCTGGCCAACAAATGGGACATGGCTCGCCGCGCCTTCCTGCAAACTTCGCAGTTGGAGCAGTTGGTGGAAGAACGCACCCAAGCGCTGCAACTGGAGATCGACGAGCGCAAGCTCCTGGAAAGCCAACTGGTGCAGTCGGAAAAGCTCGCCTCACTGGGGCAACTCGCGGCCGGTGTCGCCCACGAGATCAACAACCCGGTGGGCTTTATTTCGTCCAACCTCAGCACCCTCGACAACTACTTCAAACAGCTGCAACAGATGCTCGATGCCTACCAGCGCAGCGAAGCACACATCGACGCGCCAGAACATCGCGACCCACTCACGGCATTGCGCAGCGAGCTGGACCTGGATTTTCTCAAGGACGACATTCCGATCCTGATCCGCGAGTCCAAGGACGGCATCGGCCGTGTGGTGCAGATCGTCAAGGACCTGAAGAACTTCTCACGGGTGGATAACGACCAGACCTGGCAGTTCGCCAACCTGCAGCAGGGCATCGACTCGACGCTGAACATCGTCGCCAGCGAACTCAAGTACAAGGCCGATGTGGTCAAGCAATACGCGCCCCTGCCAGACATTGAGTGCCTGGCTTCCCAACTGAACCAAGTCGTCATGAACCTGGTGATCAACGCCGCACAAGCCATGGGCCCTGAGCGCGGCACCATTACCATCAGCAACGGGGTGGAAGGCGAAAACGTGTGGCTGGAAGTGGCAGACAACGGCTGTGGGATTGCTCCCGAAACCGTGCAGAAGATTTTCGACCCGTTCTTCACCACCAAGCCGGTGGGCGAAGGCACGGGGTTGGGGTTGTCGTTATCCTACGGGATCGTCAAGAAACACCGTGGCGATATCAGCGTCAGCAGTGAGGTGGGCAAGGGTACGAAGTTTCGGGTGGTACTGCCGATTCGGCAGACGGCGGCGTAGGGCACGCCGCCGAATCATACTCATGAGTCAGCTTTTTTTGGACTAGACCCAAACGACGCAAAACGCTTGTTGAAGCCGGCGATGCGGCCTTCGACCTGGGTCTTGCGCTGTTGGCCGGTGTAGATCGGGTGCGAGGCGCTCGAGACGTCCAGCGGGATGTAGGGATAGGTGTTGCCGTCGCTGTGTTTGTGGGTGCGATCACTGTCGGCGGTGGAACCGATGAGGAAGAACACGTCGGCGGCGGTATCGTGGAACAGCACGGTGCGGTAGTCGGGATGGATACCAGCTTTCATAAGGCCTCCTGGGCATCTGGGTGCAGTTGATGTGTTATACAGTAACACGATAAATGCATCCAAACGAGAACCTATTGCAATAAGATTAGGCCGAGCGCTTCTATATAGCCGCTGTTGAGGCCGGCTTCAGACTGTCAATTTTAATAGTTTACGAACCGACCCAACCGCCGCCAGTTGTCTATCCCGGGCCAGTCTGTCCCACCAGCGGTACCAAACTGAATATTCCCACAGGTTGTCTATGGTTTCCTGACAGGCGCAGAATGGTGGATCGACCTGAAGAGTCCGAACCCAAGGAAACCGTATGAGCCTGTCCTTGTTAAGCCGCTACGCCTTCTTCGCTGTGTGCGTCATTTTCACCCTCGCCAGCCTCCCTTTTATCGAACATGAATGGCTGTGGCCTATCACGCTCATCACCGCTGTACTCAGCCTGATCGGTATTTTCGACCTGCTGCAAAGCCCCCACGCGGTGCGCCGCAACTACCCGATCCTGGGCAATATCCGCTACCTGGTGGAAGGCATCCGCCCGGAAATCCGCCAGTACCTGCTGGAATCCGACAGCGACGCCCTGCCCTTCTCCCGCGCTCAGCGTTCGCTGGTGTACTCGCGGGCCAAAAATGAAACCGCCGACAAACCCTTCGGCACTTTGATCGACGTGTACCAGTCGGGCTTCGAATTCATCGGCCACTCCATGCGTCCCGCACCGCTGAGCGACCCCAGCGCCTTTCGTGTGATGGTCGGCGGCCCGCAGTGCACGCAGCCGTACTCGGCGTCGGTGTTCAATATCTCGGCGATGAGCTTCGGCTCGTTGAGCGCCAATGCTATCCGCGCTCTCAACCACGGCGCCAAGCTCGGCAACTTTGCCCACGACACCGGCGAAGGCAGCATCAGCCCCTACCATCGCGAAAACGGCGGCGACCTCACCTGGGAACTGGGCAGCGGTTATTTCGGCTGCCGCACCAGTGACGGCCGTTTCGATCCGGAGCGCTTCGCCGTGCAGGCGCAGAACCCACAAGTGCGCATGATCGAAATCAAGATGAGCCAGGGCGCCAAGCCTGGCCATGGCGGGATTCTGCCCAAGCACAAAGTCACCCAGGAAATCGCCGAGACCCGCGGCATCATGATGGGCGAAGACTGCATCTCGCCGTCACGCCACAGTGCGTTTTCCACCCCCATCGAGCTGATGCAGTTCATCGCCCAGTTGCGCGAACTGTCCGGCGGCAAACCCGTGGGCTTCAAGTTCTGCCTGGGCCACCCGTGGGAATTCATGGGCATTGCCAAGGCCATGCTCGAAACCGGCATTCTCCCGGACTTTATCGTGGTGGACGGCAAGGAAGGTGGCACCGGCGCCGCCCCTGTGGAGTTCACCGACCATATCGGCGTGCCACTGCGTGAGGGTTTGCTGTTTGTGCACAACACCCTGGTGGGCCTGAACCTGCGCGACAAGATCAAACTCGGCGCCAGCGGCAAGATCGTCAGCGCCTTCGACATCGCCAGCGTCCTGGCCATCGGCGCCGACTGGGCCAATTCGGCGCGCGGCTTCATGTTCGCCATCGGCTGCATTCAGTCGCAAAGCTGCCACACCAACAAATGCCCGACTGGCGTAGCGACTCAAGACCCGTTGCGCCAGCGTGCGCTGGTGGTGCCGGACAAGGCCCAGCGCGTGTTCAACTTCCACCGCAACACCCTCCACGCCTTGGCAGAAATGCTCGCCGCCGCCGGGCTGGATCATCCGTCGCAATTGTCGGCCAAGCACTTGGTACGGCGCATGTCAGCGACGGAGATCAAGCTGTTCTCGCAGTTGCATGTGTTCCTAAAGCCCGGGGAGTTGCTCACCGGTGAAGTGAACGGCGAGTTCTATTCGCGCATGTGGCAAATGGCGCGGGCGGACAGTTTTGAGCCGCATGAAATTGCTGC
This sequence comes from Pseudomonas fluorescens, assembly GCF_001902145.1. Lineage (GTDB taxonomy): Bacteria > Pseudomonadota > Gammaproteobacteria > Pseudomonadales > Pseudomonadaceae > Aquipseudomonas > Aquipseudomonas fluorescens_BV. The sequence continues at coordinate 482,254 of NZ_MRST01000023.1, read as the reverse complement.
AGCCTAAAGGACACTTAGCATGTTGAAAGTCATCGCCGAGGACTTTATCAAGCCCGAACATCTGGAAACCGTACGCCCGTGGTACGCCGAACTGGTGGAAAAAACCCGCCAGGAACCCTTGTGTATCACCTACGATTTATTCATCGATCAAAAAGACCCGGGGCACTTTGTTTTTATCGAACAATGGCCCGACCAGGCGGCGCTGGATGCGCACTGCCAGACCGAGCACTTCAGACGGTTGGTGCCCCAGATCAATGAGCATCAAGCCAAGCCATGCCGGGTCTTGTTGATGGACGCTTTCTGACAAAACCCACCGCCCACTGAACCGCCCCCCGACGGCATCGTTGAAACAAGGAGATTCACATGCCGTTATTGGACTTCGCCGCAGTCGCCGCGCAACTGCCCGACAGTTGGACATCCACACGCCAGGGCCATCATTGATATCCAGAGACATTCAGTAATATCCAGCCTTTGCAATCGCTTACAAATACCGCCAACCTGCGCCCGCCCGACGTGCGGCGTGCGCCAACGCACGCGCTCACCTATCGTCATTCAACAACTTGTTCAAGAGCCCGCTGCCATGCTGAACGGACGCGACCCGCGCATCGATTTTTTTCGGGGCCTGGCGTTGATTTTCATTTTCTGGGACCACGTGCCCCACAACCCCCTGGCCAATGTCACCGTGCAGAACTTCGGGTTCAGCGATGCCGCCGAAATCTTCGTGTTCCTGGCCGGCTACGCGGCGGTATTGGCGTACGGCAAGATCCTGCAACGCGACGGCTACTTCATCGCCTGTTTGAAAATCCTGCGCCGGGTGTGGACGCTCTACGTGGTGCATATTTTCTTGCTGGCGCTGTTGATGGGCATCGTGATTTTCGCCAACAGCCACATCGAAACCCGCGACCTGGTGCAGGAAATGGGCCTGGAGTATTTCCTCAGCAATACCCAGCAGGCCTTGGTCGATGAGTTGCTGCTGCGCTTCAAACCCAACCTGACCGACCCGCTGCCGCTGTATATCGTGCTGATACTCAGCCTGCCCATTACCCTGCCGCTGCTGTTGCGTATGCCCATGGTCACCGTGGCGATCTCGCTGGCGGTATACCTGCTCGCACCCTGGCAGGGCTGGAACCTGCCGGCCAGCAACGGCGGGGTCTGGTACTTCAACCCGATTACCTGGCAGTGCCTGTTTATCCTCGGCGGCGCCGCGGCTTTACGCTCGACGCGCCCTACCGTGCAGCAGCCACTGCTTCGTCAACCGTTGTTTATCGCGGCTGCGGCGTATGTGCTGATGACCTGCGTGATCGCCCTGTCATGGCGCTGGCCCGACGTGCACGATGCCTGGATGCCACGCCTGATCGGCGAATGGCTGTACCCCATCAGCAAGACCGACCTGTCACCGGTGCGTTTGCTGCACTTCCTGGCCCTGGCCTACGTCACCGCCAAATTGCTCCCCGGTGTCGGCTGGACACAACACTGGTTGGCGCAACAACTGGCGCGGATGGGGCGCTATTCCCTGGAGGTATTTTGCCTGGGTGTGGTGCTGGCGCCGTTGGCCGATATGGTCAACGCCGTGACCGGTGACCGCTTCGCCATACAGATCGCCACCGCTGTGGTGGGGGCCGTGGTCATGGCCTTGTTTGCCGCGTGGCTGGAGTTCAACAAGCGCTTGGACCAGCGGCGAAGCACTCCGCCCCCCTCTCCCGCTACATAGATAGCGCCTGGCGCGTCTACCGTGGTGGTTCCATTTCTGTCCACTTAAACAGTGAAAGAGTTGCCGACAGGGCAGCTCTTCTCGACAGGAACCCCACGGATGACCCCGCTGAATCAAAGCAAAAGCCTGCGCCGCGATGGCGACAGGCTGATGACCAGTGCCTTGGTCGAGCATCTCAAGACCGCAACATCCACGCCAGACGCATCGCTGCCGATCCCCGCACAAAGCTCGCTGGGCTGCTGGTTGCAGCTGTACCGCCAGGCGTTCGAGCGCCCACGCGTCCTGGACTGGGTCCAGCGGCAGTCGCTGAAGCTGGCCGATCTCACTGTGCGCAACGGTACGCTGCATACCCAAGACAAAACCTTCACCCTTGACGACCCCAGTGATTGGTACCAGCTTGCACCGCCTATCCTGGCCATCGCCCAGGTCATCGACCCCGACGCGATGGGCCTGCCCTTCCCCGGCGAACACCCGGCACTGAGCGCTCGGGGCATCCTACGGTTTTACGGTTACCCACAACCGCACACGCGCGCCCAACGGGGCACAGTGATAGACACCTTGAGCCACCTTCAATCGTTTTTCGGGCGCGCTGAATCCCCCGTGTCAGAAGCGTTCAAACAGCTGGAGCAGGACCAGAAAACCCTGGCTGAGCAGTTACTGGCCGGAATCAATGCGGAGGATGAGGAGGACCGGGCATTCAACCTGTTCACGCTGTACCGTACCCGCTGCTGGCTGACCTCACGCTCGTTCTGGGCGACCAGTATGGAATCGGCCGCGGCCTTGCTCCTGGGCATTACCGAACATCCACAGTTCCTGGCTCTGGATCAAACCCGGAACCTGGACCCCGAGCAGTATTCGTTTGACGTCACCCGGCAGTCGATCAGAGGGGCGGGATCCAGCGGTACGCCGCACGAAATAGGCTATGAACAGCTGGCCCAACTGGCGTTGGATGGCGCCCTTGAACGTTTGCAAGACCTCGCAAACGCCATGCAACTGTCCATCTCCCTGGATGGCAAATTCAACCTGGCGCAACTGCTCACCCTGCATGAACTGCCTTTGCCCAATACCCGCGAAGCGGCCTGGGACCTGATAGAACAGTTGCGCAGCGCTTCGCCCCTTACCACCCCGCCCATTTGCGACCAGGCCGATTCCGACATGGCCCTACAGGTGCATCGGCAAGGGCTCACCGCAGAACGTGAACGCGACAATCGCGCCGAAGCCCAAGGCCCCCGGCTCGAACGGGCGTTGCCGGTAAAACCTCGCCTGGGCAATTACTGGGAAGGCTTGGGTTTGCCGCAACCCAGCGCACTGACGCTGTCGGCCGAGCAACGCGCCCTAGTCGTGAACATCACCCGCAGGTTTCTGCCACAGCCCAATCAAGGGCTGCTTGAGCTGTTGAGCGCCGATCTGCTGCCCGGCCCGCCCGATGAACAGGTGTACTCGCTACTGGCCCATCCAGCCGCGCAAACATTGGCCGATCAATTGATCGACGCAGTGCAATGGTACGGCCATGCACCTGGTCAGTTGGCGAACCGGTCCAGTCGTGACACCTTGGTGCTGAGCGCCCTGATCCTGGATCTGGACCCCCAGGCCGGTCAGCGTCGCTACACCGTTGTCGGCCTGAACCTCAACCATAGTGACTGCTGGGGCCATCGCTATGCGGATCTTCGCCGCACAGTGGAACTGCACCTGATCGAGAGCGGTGCCGCCACCTCGCGCTCCACCGCGCTTGCCGCACACCTGTTGCTGGCCGGTCTCGCCCCGGAGTTTCTGGTCGGCAAGCTCCCCGACTCGCTGTACTTCATGACCTCCCATGCCTGGCTGTTGTTCAAGCAAGGTGTGATGCTGGCAGAAGCGCTCGCCTGCGGCTCATCGCGGCACCTGCGGTTCAACGACATCGTAGCGCTCGCCACCCAGGAGCTGGACGCGGCCGAACAACCCCTGTGGCGTACTCACTACACCACCAGCACCTTGATTGACTGGGGGCTTGCACAGGGCCAACTGCACAGCGGCGATGAGTACGGCACCTATAACCTTGAGCACATCAACACGCTTCAAACCACGCTCAAAGCACGTCTCGATGCACTGGGCGATGCGTCCAAAACCTTACGAACCCCCCTAATCACACGCCGCCGTATTGCACTCAATGACTTGAAAAAAATATTCCGCAGAAACCGGTTATTGAAGAAAAAATGCCTGCGCTGGGGACAAGGGCCACTACGGCGGCCGTCTTATCTCCCAGCTCGCGGCATACAGCTGCAATCGCTGGTGGACCTGCACATGAGCGGGGCATTACAGCCTGTCGCCGAGCAATGGAATTCTGTCGAGCCAGCGCTGAATCTGGCCCAACTGAAACCGCATTTGAGCCGACTGAACAACGTCAACAACCTATTCCACGAAGCCAGTACCGCCCATATCGCGCGTCTCAAAGCGGCCTACACCACGGTCATCCGTTATCTGCTCGCACAATTACCTGTGAAGGATCGCGAGCACTTGCAAAAAGCCGCTGTGCAATTGCTGGTGATGAGGCAACCGGCGAACAAACCACAGATCCAAGAACAACCGGGAGAGAAGATGGCCCGCACTGGCCGCTTCGGTTTGATCCTACGGTGCGAGGTGCTCAACGGTCACCATGACTACGAACTGTTCCCTCTGTTGAACCTGGCGTATAAAAACCTCCGCCTTCCACGCACCTTGGACCTGGGAGGCACTCCTCTGACGGTCAAGACGGGCAGCCCGCATAGCACGCAGCCGACCTCGCAGCTGCATCTGGGGAGTTCGCTGGCCCTTGACGAAACAGCCTACATGACCGGCAGTCCGCCCAGAGCGGATCAGTCTTCAACCGTCATCATCGATCGGTTGTGGCGCGTCGAGGCATCGGAGCCCGTCAGCCAGGCGCTGATGTTCGATTCGCCAAGAGCCTTCACCCTGGCGACAACCATCGTCAATCAACACTTCTTCCTCGACATCGACGCCCTGGTGGCACAAGCCAGGGGCTCAACCCTTCTGGAAGACCGGCAAAAAACCGCAGAAGCGGTGTACCAGGCCCTGCTGGGGCTTATCCCGCTGTGGTCATGCACCCAGGACCTGGCCTCAGGCGATACCAAACGCATGATCGAGGGCGCCTATGGGTGCTTTTTCGATGTGTTCGGTCTGCTCGCTCCCACCAAAGGTGTGTTGCTTTCCGGCATGACGCGCCTGGGAAAAGCCGCGCCCGCCTACATCAAGCTGCTGCAACTGGCCAAGCTGGGTGCCACCTACCTGAATGCGGTATTCAACCCTTTCGATAGCTTGCCGTCATTGCTACGCCTGGGCCGGCATGGCCTGGTACGTCTGAATCAAGCCGGCATGCGCGCATTGGAGGGCGCAGTCCGGCATACACGCCTGCGGCTGGCCCCCGGGGCCGCCGTTGACTACACGCGCTTGCTCAACAGAGCCGACATCGCGCCCGCCACCCTGATACGTGCCGATGGAGTGACGCAGGTGCTGGCGATAAAACGCTCCAGCGCCTGGTACGCCTTCGACCCTTTCAGTGCAAAACCTTACGGGCCACCGCTTGCGGGCCTGCGGCTGGACACGGCGATAACGGTCATCCCGTACCGCTCGGTGGACGGCTATAAGGCCAGAATGACCGAAACACTCTTCGAAAAGCCGCCGTTGCTGATTCAGCGTGCCAACGCCACCGATCTGCTGGACCAAGGCCGCGTATGGCGCTTGCCCCACGAGGGGGCCACACACATGGACGAACTCACCTCACCGGCCTATGCCCGGCAAGTCGATACCTTCGACAATCTGTGCACGATGCGTAGAAATAAACGCAGCCCCATCCCGGTCGTCTGCTTCACTAAAAAACTGCATGAGTATGCGCATTCGATCCACTTGCGTCGGGTCCAGGCACTGGACCACATTCGACTGATACCCGCTCCGTTGATCGGCGAACAAAAGCGTCAATTGGTCTATTACCGATGCATCCATGAAGTTACGCCGCGCGTTATCGAATTCGAACTGACACCGCTGCATGCATCGGCCCCCCTGACTTACAAAACCCACATCACCGGCAGACGCATTGATAACGAGCCCCAGTTCGGCCTGCCGGTAGACGATCTGGACACCGTGCTCAGCCGGAAGACGCAGGTGGTGGAGCTCGACGGCATCGTTGACGGTATCAACGACAGACGCACCCTGAGAGCGTTGCTGGTCAGCATGCCTGGCATGAAACACTGGGTGGTCGAAGCCGATGTCGGCGTCTTTTACCGAGTGCCCGTAACATCCACAGGGCCGAGCGCGCTGCACTTTGAACAACTGGATTACAGCGTCGGTGGCGAGCATGTCGCACTGATCGATGCCTTTGGCGAACGCAGGAATCAATTCTTGAACGCGGCGGAGCGCCTACCCGACCAGCCGTTGGTCGCACTGCCGACGCTGGAAGCCTTGTATCGACAGTTAGCTCGCCGTGGCGTCAGCGCCGAAAAAATCGAGCGGGTCCGTGAGCGGGCTACAAGCCTTAGAACCATCAAGCAACGCGAGCTGCTGCTCAACCTCAGCGACCAAGGACGCCGCTTAAACTTCAACTTCGTGTCGCGCCCTGTGCAGCTCGATATCTGGCCGCCCCGACCTGACACACCCGCACAACCTACTGCCTGGCAGATCAATCGCCACCTGGCCGAAAAAGCCCACGCCAGCACCTCGGCGCTGGTAGAGAGAACCCAGCTCAAGTCCGCCAATGTCCAAGGCCCCACGCTGGATGAACTACGCCGGGTGCAGGAGGCCCAATCCGTGGTGATGTGGGAGTACAGCAAGATCGGCCAGCCGAGCTACACGGAGATCATCCTCAAGACCGGTGCCGGCAATTGCGATCAGATGGCCCATGCGGCGTGCGAAATGATACGAACCAATGGCGGGACGGCCCAGGTCTGGATCTGCCAGGTTCATACCTTCGTCGTGGTGGGCACGCCACCTGCTGGCTTGAACCTGACGTTGGATTTCCAGGAAAGCGGGTGGGCCGATTTATGGATCAGTGACCCTTGGGCGGCCATCACTTGCCCGGCAAACGAGTACATGAGAACGCTGCATATAAAAATGCTCACCTGGGACCTTGAAGACATTGCGGTGTTTTTCAACGACGGGAACGCCTATCGCTGGGCGCGAGCTAACGACCCGGACTGGTTGCAGTTGTTACTCAGCACCCCCAAACAGCCACTGCCATAACGGCCGCACACAAAAATCCGCGGTCCGTCAGTTAACGGTCCGCGGATTTTTCAACACTCATCTCGATGAGCATTACGAGTCAGGGCGAATCACTGGTTGCGCCAACAAGTCTCTCGTTTCGGCGTCCCAGTTGTGCAATCAGGTAGGCGACGGAGTCGGCGTTGCTAAGTACCGTAATGATGCGTTTAAGCGGATCGGTACGGAAAACCCGCCGGGCATCGGCGAGGGTCTGGGTGCCAGTGACGCTGAGCAGCCTGTCGAGTACAGGCTGTGTTGACGTGCCCTTGGCTGGGTCTGTTTTGAGACCGGTTGCAATATCGACAACCTTGAACAACTCCCGGATCGGGGTATTGAGCGACAGTCTTGCAAGATGGCGGTTTTCCAGGGCTACTTTAGTTTTACTGCCCTCAGGGGTCTGGGGGTCAATCAGGTCATGAAAGGGATGGGCGGAATGCACGTAAGCCAAGTCCAGCGTCTCACATACATGATGGGTGATTTCGTGAATGAGGGTGGTCGCACGGGCATGGACGCTGACATAGAACGGTTTCATCAGCAAATGACTGTATTTCAGACCTGGACTGAAAAATGCCTCGGTCAAGTACACCAGCTGGAGGGGGTCGGGGACAATCGTAAAGGCCATCAACGTGTGTACGCCCTGAAGGGCCGGCACCCGCGAATGGCCAATGACAAATCGCGTTGAGTCCGAGGAGGTCAGTGAGGGTTCCATCAACGCATTGCATACCTTGTCGACGGTCTCCTGAATTTTTTCAAGGTGTTCGACCTCGAGCGTCTGCAAGCCGAAAAAGGTTTTTATTAGCGTGACGAGCCCAGGTGCAGCAAGGGGCGTTTGTGTGATCAGGCGCAAATTTTCCTGGGCGTTCTGTGTATAAAACGTCGCCAGAGCAAGTGCATCGGTGATAAGCCAAGATTCCCGAGCGTATAGCGCTCGAATCTCGCGCATCCCGCTGGCCAAGATATTCATACTGGAGCGCGCAAATGGCTCGGAGTAAAAGCGATTAGTCAATCGTGCAAGGGTTCGTCGCCCCGTCAGCAATAGGTCAGTGCTACTGAGCATCCACTGTTGTCGAGTGTTGCTGTGCACCACAGGGCCGACTTCGCCAGCACCGGTGATGCGCCAATCCAGGCCGTGCTGAATGACTTGGAACACTTTCCCTGCCACCGCCGCGTAGTAGTGGTTGGAAGCCGAGCGGTAAAGGTTCAGCGAAGTGTCTTTAATCAGGCTGGCCAAGCTCGGCTCAAGGGCTTCGAAACGCTGGAGCCGGGTGCGTGGCGCAGCGGTAATGTCCAGCGCAGGCCAGGACACCACAGAGGTCGCAGGTGTGGGAGGCGACGGGCTCGGCTCGGGGGCCGCAGGTATGCCGCCCTCTGATACAGGAGGCATGGAATCGCGCAAAGCGACCAGCAAGGCGACGCCGCCAATAAAATGCCCCAGTGCCTCATGCCATTGGTGGCTTTGCAGTTCTTCGGCAGACGCTTTGAACAGCTTATAGCTCTGCCAGACCAAGAAGGGGTAAGCCAGTTTGCCGGAAAAAAACACGACAGCCTGCTGTACCCCCTCGGAGAACACGGCCTTGGCCGTCTCCCAGGCAGGGCCTGCATTGGCCGTTTTCTGACAGCCCAGCAGCGTTGCCAGCAGTTCGACATTGTCGGTGAACAACTGTTTGAACAGAGGCGCGTTGATGGGGTTGCATGCCAGCTGGACGGTGGTACTGGCTTGGGGCTGCTCCAGCGCGCTTGTCAGTGCCGAGAGGTCAACGGCCGGGACCACCTGTCGAAGCCAAGTCTGTAAGGCGCCGGAGGCTGTCAGCTCAGCACACAGAGCGGCCTCAACGGTGTATTCCTTGAGGGTGTAGCCAGGACTGTAGGGGGCATAAAGGACTTGAGGCCCCTCTGCACATGAGGCGGGACCGATCAGGTAAGTCCCAGGGATCTTGATCGTTTTCTTCCCGGCATCGACCAACAGCTCCAGAGGGCGGATCATGGCGTTGGTGCCCACCACTGTCGCACGGGCGGTAGCATCGGGCATGTCCATGATCTGTTGAATGAGCCCGAAGGCCGCCGGTGAAAGCTGGCCTTGCAACGTCATGCTGTGAGCGTATTGCATCAGTTGCCACGGCAGTTGCTTGGCGAATCGCGTAAACCGCTGCTCAAAGTCCGGGCTGGCAGGGCCCAGGAAGGACTTGATATACGTTTGGTAAGCCGCGTTGATGTTCAGCGCCTGTATCCGCGTTTTCAGCGTCTGCGCATCCAGGGTGGAGGGCAACGGCGTTGTACCGGTACTGGCGAAGAGAGGCACCTCATCGTTCCAATACGATTGATGACTCAAGGCATAGTCCAGCAGCGACTGGTTGCGGGCCGGCGTACTGCCCTGCGCGGGCAACCCGACTTCGATTTCATCAGGTGTAACGCTGCCCTGATCGTCAAGCTCCTTGAGTAAAGCGCTGAGTTTCTCGCGCGTGAACTGAGCCAGTGAGTCGATCCCGTGCAGGTAATCCTGATTGTCGGTGACGTTGTTTCGATATTGCTCCAACAATTCGACATGGAGCTGTTGATCGACAGCACTGGCGTTGCCGAACCATTGCAGACCCTGTTGCAGGATCATGGCCTGGACCATGTCCATGGCACGCTGCACGTTGGTGGGCGCCAGGTTTTGTGTGGCTTGAACCTGCCATAGCTTGCGCAACTGTTCGACGGACAGTTTCATGGAAAGGATTTGCGCCAGTTCACGGTCTTTTTGTTGGGCATAGGTTCGTTGCAAGTGCTCGACGAGGTTGTCTTCGACCAGCTCAAGGGAACTGAGTGCATAGCTCGGATGCGAGTCCCAGTCCGGCGTCGCCAGGTTCGCCAGAAAAACCTGTCGTTCGTCCGGGATTGCCAGACGTCGACCCATCTCTGCTTTGAAGTGACTCAATGAGTGGAAGCTTTCCAGGCCCAACGCGGGCGTCCACAACAGCGTGCGACCGCTATATTGAGGGTCAAGCCCGCCGCGCTCGGTCAGCACGAAGCAGTTAATGAGTACCTGTGGGGTACTTTGCCCAGCAGGTGTGACCCGTAAAGAAAACGCGTCGGGGCGGAACCCATTGACACTAAGACGTAAGTCTCTGGCGTAAATACCCAATACGGCTAAGAGCACTTCGTAGTCGAGGGGTAATAAAGCGTTGTTCCAAAGCCTGAGCTGCGTTTCCCCGGTCAAGCCCATCTCCATTGCTTTTCTCAGCAGGGGCTCCATGTTGGGGGATACGCTGTGGGTTCTACGCAGATACTGTTTAAAACCGTCGACGGCACTGTCGATCAGCGTACTGAAGGTGGTGAGGTCCAAGCTTGAGATCTTAGTGGCGGGTTTGTCAGGAGCGGTTGAGTAGACGTGGGTGTTCAGCGGGTCGATGAATGAACCCACTTCGCCACATAAACGCGCCAGGAAATAGTCGACCATGCCGCTCGATGACAGCAGTTGAGGGGTGGCAGTGTCATTCGTGGGGCTGCTGTATTGGCGGACCGAGAGGCATGCAGCCTGCAGGTGTTGCTGCCCGAGAGCGTACAGTCTGGTGTTGAGATAGGTGGTGGCGCAATGCTCAAGCGAAGGGCGAAACGCTACGTGTCGTTCGACTTCGGCGTTGATGTTTTCGAGCAAATGTACGGTGGTACGCATTGCAGAGAGCGTTGGCGGAATGCTGGGTTCTGTCACCGTCGCCGTCCAGCTGCCTGCCAACTGGGTACTCCAGCGCCCCATGGGTTCGAAGGTCAGTAATTTTGGATCAATCATGCTACGCACATCCAGCACGTTATCCACCAGGGCGTCGAGGTCCATCGTGCCCTGGCTCAGGCGATACTGATCGAGGGCGTATTCAAGGTTGCACCCTTGTATTTCAATGATGCCCTCCATGATGCTTTGGAAAATCACCCCGGTGATGGGGGCTTTGGTGATGTCGCAGGCCAACAGGTCGACTTCGCTATAGCGTTGCGACCTGGACAGGTGTTTTCTCCAGGCATCGGAATGCAGACGGGGGTTGAGACTTTCGAGAAGGTGGGTTTTCAGCGCGCCCAGTTCGGTAAATGATTGCAGGCCTTGATGGGGGGTATAGAGCAGCCAGGGCGAACCATCGGCGTTCTTTTTAGTGCTGATGGCAAGTGTGCCTACCAGCTCAACAGGGGACTGGTCAGGCGCTTTCAGCAGTGCCTTTTCAACATTCATGGCCGGAGCAAGCGTTGCCGCAGAGAGCGCAGCCTTGAGCGGCAAGGCCTGTAGGTGCAAACGCTGGTCAGCCGTAATCGTTGTTTGCTGTTGTTGGTCGAGCGCCTGCGTAAAAAAGGCATTGGCCATGGCGTTGGTAAAAAGTTGCAGCCGTGAAACACCGGTGCTGGCAGGCTGCGCCCAAAATGTATTGGGCTGTTGCTTCATCTGTGTTTTCAAGCCCTGGGCCAATCCTTGGACCGATGCTTCCCAACGCAATTGATCGTCAGGTTGCTGGGAGTCAGCGGTGCGTTGGGGGTTGTAGTAGCGCCGGGTTTCACCCGCAGGCCAGCCATTGGCAACGAAATACCTGAGGACGGTTTCGCTCAAGGAGCGGGTGGTCGTGTGTCGGGACGTTGGCGTATCAGCGTTGCCTGATTCGCTCAAGGCATCGATGACATAACTCTGCACTTGGACTTGACGATGATCGACCCCCGTAAAAGACTGCGCCAACTCAGTGGAAATGTATTCATCCAGCAGAGAAGTGAAACTGGGCAGTTTGAGCAGCTCCTCGCGCATCAGACGGGCATTTTCAAGCAAGTTATTGGAAAGGGTCGTTTGTTGTGCTTCGAAGACAGCACCGGCCACGGTATGCGCGGTAATAGTCAGAGTCGCAGTAGGCGTCAGGGTGACTTGCTGGGAGATGGAAAGGTAATCAAGCAACCCTTGGCGCTGCGACGCGTCTTTGAGCCACGCCCCCAGTTGCGTCTTGAGTGTTTCATGGCTTTCCAGCTTTTCCAGACCACGCGCTGGCGTATACAGAAAAACCCCTCCTTGCGGAGCGGGGCTCATGACGAATGCGCCTGCCAGTTCAATAGCCGGTTGACCGAGCACGTTCAGTTGCAGGGTTTGAACGTGCATCGGCGCTTTTTGTGCCCGCCGCAAAGCGTCGGTGGCCAGATAGACGGAGTCGAGCCAGTCAAGGTCCTTGAGGGTAAAGTTGCGCGTGCGTTGGCGCTCGCTTAGCTGTGTGCGATCGGTTTGGGTTTCACTGAAAAAATACGGTGGGTTGTCAGTAACCATTGAATGCTCTCCATGCCGATTGGCTGCTGGGGTGAGCAGCCGTGAGTGATCTGAGAGGATCACTCTGGCGTTTCGAGTTTCAATCGAGAGCTACATATGCACCCGCGCTTCATGCCCGGTGGAAGGCTCGACGCATCGCCCGCCTTCACCTCGAAAAAGCGCCAGCGAGCTCAACAGCGTACGGGTATCCCCCTCAGTGATAAACAGGTCACGGAAGGCTTTCCCGGTCTGCGGGTTGAACAGGCCATCACGCTCAAACCGTTCAAAAGCCTTGCGAGCCAGGACACCAGACCAGGTGTAGGAATACATTTTGGCCCCATAGCTGCCCATCGGTTGTTCGAAACTGTTGATCGGGCGCGCGCCATCAGGCCACTGCAAATACCCGATTTCAAGGTTGGCATGGGTGAAAACCTCATGAGGTGTACGCCCGTCGCCGTAGGTACGGTGCAATTCGAAGTCGACGAGGCCTGTGAGCAAAACGCTGGCGGTTTCCTGACTGGTCTGAGTGTGAACAAATCGGCTCATTTGATTGGCCACATCGTCAGGCAAGGGATCTTGCGTCTGGAAATGGCCGGACAGCCAGATCAGGAACGACGGAGTAAAGCAGAACTGCTCCAACACTTGGCCGAAGAACTCCGCCGTATCATGGCTTAATTGGCCCATACCGGAAATCGCCCGGTAGGGAGCGGCGCTCAACAGGTGCTGCAGGCAATGGCCGAACTCATGCAATAACACCCTCAATTGTAAGTGATCGAGTAAGCAAGGTTGGGCCGCTGTAGGTCGTGGCAACTGACTGCGTAGCACGGCTATGGGCCGCTGTGGACGCCCCTCGGCAGTCATTCGGTGATTGCGCAAGCCCGAGGCGGCGCCAATCTCGCCGCCCGCCACACGGCGATAAGGGTCAATAAACAAATGTCCGATCGGCTGCGCGTATTCCCGGAGTTCAAATACCCGCACATCCGGGTGCCAGGTATCGACAGTGGTTTGTTCGATCAGCTCAACGCCGAACAGGGTTTGGGTGAACGTGCACAATCGTTGCAGCACCGTTTCCAACGGGAAGTAGTTGCGCACCGCGTCCTGCGAAACACCCGCCACGGCCTGGCGAATTTTTTCCGCTAAATAGTTGTAATCCCAGGGTGCCAGGGCATCAATCCCCCGTTGCGCGGCATAGCGTTGCAGTTGTTGTGTCTCGTAGGCAAATGTCGTGCGTGCCTGATCAATCTGCTGGTGCACAAATGCCGTGACCTCATCGGTCGACTCCGCCATTTGCTCCACCAACGCCAACTCGGCGAAGTTGGCATAGCCCAGCAGTTGTGCTTTCTGGTGACGACTGTCGAGCAACACGGTCAGCACCAGTTCATTGTCGGTGGCAATGGCGTCAGGGCCTGGGCCCACGGCACGGCTGTAGTAAGCCACCATCATTTCCTGACGCAAGGCTCGATGGTCGGCATAGCTCATCACGTCCTGAAAGGACTGCTCGGAAAGGGTGAGTAACCAGCCATCCATGCCTACGTCCCGGGCTGCGATTTCCATGCGTGCCAGAGCCGCATCAGGCAACCCGCTCAGCAGCGCCTTATCCTGGATGTGCTTACGCCAGGCGTTGTTGGAGTCTCTTACACGGTGCAGGAATTCCTGACTGAGTTCGTCGATTTCCAGGTTCAACGCGTTGAGCCTCAACTGCTGCTCAGCAGACAGGTCAAGGCCAGCCAAATGGTACTTGCGCAATATTTTACGCAACGCGCTTTGGCGTTGTTCATTGAAAAGGGCCGCGATCGGGCTATCGGCGAGTTGTCGATGGAGCTGATACAGGTCATTGTTCGCGGCCAACTCGGCGCGGTACTGCAGTGCAAGCTCATAACTGCGGTGTGATGCCAGCGTCCATGCCGCCCCTTGGGAAAGAGAGTCGAGCAGTTCAATGATTTTGAGAACGCTATCCAGACGGGCCTCCAACGCTTCCACTGCTTGCACCAGGTCATCCCAGGTGGGGAATGGCGCCTGGCTGGCAATGATCGTTGCGGTGGTGTTGCGGCTTTCAGCGATGATCTGCTCAATGGCGGGCACCAAGTGCTCTGCTCGGATGGCTGAGAACGGTGGCAAGTCGAAGGGCAGTAGAAGTGGGTTGCTTTCGGACATGACGTCACTCTGCAAAGGTAGCTGTCGAAGCAGCCAGCCTAGGGAATGAATCAGCGTTGAAGGGATAGATAGGTATGGGTAAACGGACCAGAAAAGCGATAACGCGGGGAATCGAATACCCCCGCGTTATGCTCAAGCGCGTCGCGCAGGCAGTCACATGTCCTTGAGTGCCGCGCCTTCGCCAGCGTTGCTCGGTTGCAACTTGAACACGTAGAACAACACCGTCAACAGAACCAGGAACGCAGGCCCCACATACAGAGCCACGCGGGTATCCGGGAAGTACGCCATCAGCCCCACCACCAGCACCAGGAATGCCAACGCCACGTAGGAGCTGACCGGGTACAGCCACATGCGGTACTTGAGGCCCGCCTGCTCGGCCGGGCTCAGGCCTTTGCGGAATTTGAGCTGGGCCAGCAGGATCATCAGCCAGGTCCAGATCGCGCCGAAGGTGGCGATGGAGGTCACCCACACGAACACCTGGTCCGGCACCAGGTAGTTGAGCAGTACGCCCAGCAACAAGGCAAAGATCGACAGCAGCAGCGCCTTGCGTGGCACGCCGTTACTGGACGTGGTGCCGAACGTCGCCGGCGCCTGGCCGTTCTGCGCCAGGCTGTAGAGCATGCGCCCGGTGCTGAAGATGCCGCCGTTGCACGAAGACAGCGCGGCGGTGATCACCACGAAATTGATGATGCCTGCGGCGGTCTTGATCCCCAGGCGCTCGAACGTCATGACGAACGGGCTGCCCTGGGTGCCGATTTCGTTCCACGGGTAGATCGACAAGATCACGAACAGCGCGCCCACGTAGAACAGCAGGATGCGCCAGAACACCGAGCCGATGGCGCTGGGGATGGTCTTTTGCGGGTTGCGCGCTTCACCGGCGGTGAGGCCGATCATTTCCACGCCCAGGTAGGCGAACATCACCATCTGCAACGACATCAACACACCCTGTACGCCGTTGGGCATGAAGCCGCCGTGGGCCCACAAGTTGGAAATGCCCAGCGCCACGCCGTCGTTACCAAAGCCGAAGGCAATGATGCCGACGCCGCCGATCACCATGGCAATGATGGTGACGATCTTGATCAGCGCGAACCAGAATTCGAACTCACCAAAGGCCTTGACCGCGATCAGATTGATGGTGCCCATGCTGATCAGCGCCGCCAGGGCCCAGATCCAGCGCGGGGTATCGGGGAACCAGACGCCCATGTACACCGCCACGGCGGTAATTTCCGCCACGCAGGTCACCAGCCATAGGAACCAGTAGTTCCAGCCAGTGAGAAAGCCTGCCAAAGGGCCCAGATAATCTTGTGCGTAACGGCTGAACGAGCCGGCGACGGGGTTGTGCACCGCCATTTCGCCGAGGGCGCGCATGATCACCAGGATCGCCAGGCCACCGATGATGTACGACAGCATGATCGCCGGGCCGGCCATTTCGATGGCCTTGGCCGAGCCAAGGAACAGGCCGACACCGATACAGGCGCCGAGCGCCATCAGGCGGATATGCCGCTCACCGAGTTCGCGTTTGAGCGGGCCGCCTTGAGCGGTCTCGCCAGGGGGCAGTGGTTTGCCGACAGGCATAGGAATACAACCTCGTTTTTATTGGAGTTAGCCACCGAGTCTTCGGCCTATGAGCGGATGGGCCCATACACCGACATAACAGGGCCTGCCTCGTGGGCAGGCCCGCCTGGCCGTGGTCACCGGCCGGGTCAGCGGGCATGCAGTATAAAAAGCTACCGTCAGGGCTTTTCACTCAATAAACAGCAATATTTGGCGATAAGCCCCGATAAAAAGCCAATCGACGGAGGGCTTGGCCAAGCGTCTAGATCGGCCTTCACGGCGCAAAACGGCGCAGAGTATTACACATTGGCTCAGAGGCTGTGTTCTGCACGATCCCCATACGGTTATCGATCGATATAGGTATTTCCCCCCCTTGACGGGCGCGACGTTAAACAACCTCATCACTCACACCCCTTAAAGGGCATAGGTATCTACACAACTTTGGGGCGACACTGGACCTGTGACGATCTGGCAGCCGACGCAGATCTAACTGACGCGCCGCAATCCAAATGTGGGAGCTGGCTTGCCTGCGATGAGCATAGGTATCTACACAACTTTGGTTACGCCGCTGGACCTGTGGCGAGGGAGCTTGCTCCCCTGACGGCCTCACAATCGACAGGTATCTACGTGACACACCTCGGTCAAATGTGGGAGGGGGCTTGCCCCCGATGGCGGCCTGACAGCCGACCAGCATATTGGATTAGACCGTGTACATATCCATTCCTGCGGTAACGGCCACTTAAGGTTCCGCTTTTACAGCGGGTCACTTTTGAAAAGCGCAAAAGTAACCCAAACGTTCTTGCCCCACCACTCGGCACCTCGCTTAGGCTCGGTGTGCCCGTAATCCGCCATGGATTTGGGGGGCCGCCGCCACGCGCCATCCATGGCGCGGGGCGGCTAAATCGGCATCCCTGCCGGTTTACCCCCCAAATCCCTGTCGAATTCCGGCCAGCGTGGTTTAACGGGGCGCCTAAGATCAAGATCAAAAGCAGATCAAGATCAAGAGCGGCTCGCTTCGCATCGTGGTTACCGTCGGCTGCTACAGCCTATAAAGTTGTGTAGATACCTATGCTGCGAAGACGGCCTGGCAGCCAACTGGGATGTTGGATCAGACCGCGTACATATCCGTTATTTAGGTAACGTAAGCAAAACGCTCTTGCCCCAGTCGAAGGCATTTGCGCTAAACGGTGTGGGATCGTCGTCAAAAACCACTGCGGCTTTCCCAAGGGCCCGAGCATTGCCATGATGAGCGTTTCTCTGTGGGGATAAAGCCATGCCATGTGAAATTTGCCAGGACTTGAGCACGCATTTCGTCGGGGAAGACGAGCTGGTCTGGCTCGACTTTGGCATTGAGATCATCAGCGTTCCCACAGCCGGACCATGCCTTGAGGAACAGTGCCTGTACCGTTTTTTCTACGAGTCCGGGCTGGTCTGGAAAGTCGACCATATCGACCATCTCGGCCAGCCCTGGCTGGGAGTGCAACACCGTGCCTACTCGTACGAATCGCTGACACCGCTACCGGGCAGCTTCCGCCAAGTACCGGGTGAGCCGTATCCGGTACGCCGAGCCAAAGGTCTGCCCGGCGCAGGCACGAACTTGAAAAAGTAGCTGTCGAAAACCTCAGCGCGCCTCGTAGCACCGGCAATCAACGTCTACGCTTCACACAGGTCCGATCAATCTGCCGGCATGGATCAATCGACTATGGGCGCTTTGTGGCAAACCGATCCGAACAAGGCTGAAGTCGATCCCGACGGCCCATCACCCGCGCCTTTGCCGAAAAACCCCACCCCAAGCCGCCCCTGGCGACGGTTGTTCTGGCTGATTGGGTTAATGGCACTGCTTGCCCTGGGTTATGCCGCCATGCGCGAGGCGCAGACCGCCCATTGGCAGTCGCGCCTGCTCAGCCAGTGGGCGTCCCGGCTGACCTACACCGTGGCCCCCGGCGCCAGCGACGCGATTGTGTACCCCGGCGCCGGCCCGTTTGACCGGCGCCTGGGCTACAGCGCCCTCGGCGAGTGGCTGCCACGTCTGCTCAAGCGCAACTATGTGGTGCAATCCCAGGCACGGTTCTCCGAAGCGCTGATGGACTACAGCCGCCACGGTCTGTTTATTCCCTATGCGGAGAAAATACAGGCTGGGCTCTCCATTACCGATTGCCGCGCCGCGCCGCTGTATCAGTTCAACTACCCGACCCAGCTGTATAAACGTTTCAGCGACATTCCAGGGCTGATGGTCCACAGCCTGTTGTTCATCGAAAACCGCGAGCTGCTCGCCCCCGACCCGCCCCAGGCCAACCCCGCGGTGGACTGGCCGCGCTTTGCCAAGGCCGCATGGTCGCAGGTCGCGCGCCAGTTGCATCTACCGGGGCAAACAGCAGGCGGCAGCACCCTGGCGACACAACTGGAGAAGTACCGCCACTCGCCGGACGGCCTGACCCTGTCGGGCAGCGAGAAGCTGCGCCAGATGCTGTCCGCCAGCGTACGTGCCTACCAGCAAGGCCCGGACACCCTCGCCGCGCGGCAAAACGTGGTACGCGACTACCTCAACAGCGTGCCCTTGTCGGCCGTGCCCGGCCACGGCGAAGTGCATGGCATGGCCGAGGGGCTGCGCGTGTGGTACGGCGCCGACTTCGCCCAGGTCAACCAGGCGCTGGCCGACACCACGCAGACGCCGGCCAGCCTGGCGGCGCGCGGCCTGGCATTGCGCCAGGTCCTGTCACTGATGATCGCCCAACGGCGCCCCTCCCATTACTTGACCAACGGTCGCGATGAACTGGCGCAACTCACCGACAGCCATCTGCGGCTGCTGGCCCAGAACGCCGTCATCGACGCCGCGCTGCTCAAGGCCGCCCTGGCCGCCAATGTCGCCTACCGCGACTGGCTGCAACAGCCGACACTGCAACCAAACGACACCAACAAGGGCATCAGCGTCGCCCGCAGCCGCCTCGCCGCCCTACTCAACCGGCCGCTGTACGACCTCGACCGCCTGGACCTTTGGGCTACCAGCACCTTGCAATCCGAGCTGCAATCCCAGGTCACCGATTACCTCAAGCAACTGGCCGACCCCGCTTTCGCCGGTAAAACCGGCCTGCTCGGCGAACGCCTGTTGACCCCGGCCAGCACGCCTCAGGTGCGCTACAGCTTCACCCTGTTCGAACGGACTGCGGACGGCTCGCGCGTACGCGTGCAAACCGACAACACCGACCAGCCTTTCGACATCAATGAAGGCAGCAAGCTGGAACTGGGCTCCACCGCCAAGCTGCGGGTGCTCACCACTTACCTGCAAATCATCAGTGAACTGCATGATCGCTACGCCGCGCAACCACCCGCCGCGTTGAAAAAAGCCGACATTGCCGAGCAGGATCGCCTCAGCCGCTGGGCCGTCGACTACCTGACCCAGGCCGCGGACAAATCCCTGGCCAAGATGCTCGAAGCCGCGCTGGACCGTACCTATTCGGCCAGTCCCAACGAAGGCTTTTTCACGGGCGGCGGCATGCATTACTTCCACAACTTCCGCAGCCAGGACAATGGCCGCACCCCTTCACTGCGGGACGCGTTGCGCGAGTCGATCAACCTGCCGTTCATTCGCCTGATGCGCGACCTGGAGCGTTACGTCACCTACGCAGGCCCCAATAACAGCGCGCAGTTACTCAAGGATGACCACGACCCACGGCGCCAGGAATACCTGGCCAAGTTCGCCGACCGCGAAGGCACCACCTTCCTGCTCAAGTTCTGGAAGAAGTACCAGAAGAAGGACACCCAGGCACGCCTGGAAACCTTCCTCGACAGCCTGCACCCCACTGCCATTCGCCTGGCGGCGGTGCACCGCTATCTGTTTCCCGAGGCCACCCCGGACACGTTCAAGCGCTTTGTGCGTTCACACCTGGTCAGCAACAAACTCACCGATGAACGCCTGGAGCGCCTGTACACCGACTACGGGCCCGGCACCTATGACCTGCCCGACCAAGGCTACATCGCCAAGGTGCACCCGCTGGACCTGTGGCTGCTCGGCTACCTGCTCAACCACCCGGACGCCACCTTCAGCGAGGTGGTCAAGGCCAGCCAGTTCGAACGTCAGGAGGTGTACAGCTGGCTGTTCAAGAGCCGTCATCAACGCGCGCGCGACAGCCGTATCCGCACTATGCTCGAGGTCCAAGCGTTCCTGGATATTCATCAGCGCTGGCAAGCGGTGGGTTACCCGTTCGATCATCTGGTGCCCTCCCTGGCCACCGCGATCGGCAGCTCCGGCGACCGCCCGGCCGCGCTGGCGGAACTGATGGGCATCATCCTCAACGACGGCGTGCGCGGCAAAGTGCTGCGCATCGACAGCCTGCACTTTGCCGCCGGCACGCCCTACGATACCCGCGTGGTCAACAACCCCGACCCGGGCAAACGGGTGATGCCGTCCGAGGTTGCCAGCGCATTGCGCGGTGCCTTGTCCCAGGTGGTGGATGCCGGTACGGCCAAGCGCGTGTCGGGCAGTTTCACGTTGGCCGACGGCACGCCGATGGCCATGGGCGGCAAGACCGGCACCGGCGACAACCGCATTGAAGCGATGGGCGCCGGTGGGCGGGTGATCAGCTCAAAGTCGATCAACCGCACCGCGACCTTTGTGTTCTATCTGGGGGACCGCCATTTCGGCACCCTCACCGCCTTCGTGCCCGGCAGCCAGGCCCAGCATTTCACCTTCACCTCGGCACTGCCGGTGCAAGTGCTTAAAGGCATGGCACCGATCCTGCTGCCGTATTTGCAGCCGGGCAGCCAGACCCTGTGCCAGCCCCTGGCTAGTCAACACTGAAAAACAGCCGCCGGGCAAACGGCCGGGTAATCTTCGCCCGGTCGATTTCCAGGGTCTGGCGCACACGCCCGGTCTGGCCAGTGCGCATGCGCGCGAACGCGTCGGCCTCGACCCGAGCCTGGGCCTGGCGCCCCAGGCGTTCCTGCTCGGGGCTTTTAAGGTGAGGGTCGCCCTCGTAGTGGTCATCCGGACCGTGGCTGCGTTTGTAGTGAAAGTGGGCGAAGCACAACGCTCGCTTGATGTCCCGCGCATCGGCGACCTTATACACCTGCAGATAATCATCGGTTTTGCCCTCGAGGAGAACGCGCGCGCCCTGACGAAAAATTCGCACCTTATCGTGGCGGTGAAGAAAGTCGACATGCTCCTGGGTGGTGGGCCGTGCGAGCGTCGCTCTGATTCGAGCATCCAGCCCGGCGGCCTTCAAACGGTCCATCGCCAGGCGCAGCTCGCGTTCCATCGCCAATGCCTTGGCTTGTTGCGCAGCCAGCAGCCGGGTGGTTTCCATGCCCTGGCGTCGACGGGCTATTGCCTCAGCGGTCCACAGGCGCGTGTTGGCCTGGGCCTCAAGCAAGTATTCCAGCGAAGACACATCGTTGACGCGCTCGATCAGGGCCTCGACCTGCTGGATGACCCTGGACTCGTCGTCGAGCAAAGCCTGGGCTTTTTTCATCAGGCTGCCGAGCTGTGCATCGGGCCTGGGGGCGGGGTTGACTGAGTCCCACACACCGTCCTGCGCCTCGGTGAATGAGCCGATGACCTCGCCACCCGCCTCGTGCAGCTCGGCGGTGGCCGGCGCCTGCTGGGTGGCCTCGCGGATCTGCGCCACATACATATCCTGATTGCGCGTGCGGATGATTTTTTTGCGCCGGCTGCCCTGAGGCACGGGCGCCGGAGCAGGGAGCGGTGGCTCCTGCTCGGGTTGCAGAAGGTCTGCCAGGTCCTTTTCGACCTCCTGATGCAGACGGGCCAGCAGCTCTTGAAGTTTCTGCAGGTAGTCCAGGTCGAACTTGTCAGGTTCCATGGCACGCCAGAACTCAATCTGATCATCGGTCTGGGCATAGATGCCATCAACGTGCTTGAGCAACTCGATACGCTCGGAGGGTGTTGCCTGCACCTGTTGCAGGTCCGCCAGGGTGCGACTGGCCCGGCGCGCACGGTTAACGGTTTCACTGACACTGTTGAAAAAATCGTCACTCATCGCAGGCCCTGCGACATCAATGGAGATGCCCCACAGAGTGGTCAGTTGCAAGGATTGCAGGTCCCGTATCGAAGGGCGTGCGGTTATAGCCAGCCCCTTGGCCTTATCCCGGCCCAAGCGTGGCACCCGGTTCAGTTCGTCCAGATACCCGGCTTCCAGCGTCCGCACGCGAATGGCATTGTCCTGCACGGTCGCCAATTCACGCATGATCACCCCCAGTGCGGCGTGATCCTGACGGTTGATATCCGACCCGGCCTCGTCTTCTGTTTCATCGCTGAGCCGGTCCAGCAACGGCCTGAGCCTGGCATTGAGCGTGGTTATATGTTGCCTGGAGTCGCTGTCCAACAAGCGCGCGGTCAGGATTACACTCTCCAGCGCGTCGCACAGTTTCTTTTCATAGTCAGGGCGAGGGGCCAGCTCGCGCAGTCGCTTGAGTATTTCCAGTTCATTCTGCGCAGACATGAATTTGTTGCTCAGTTCCCGGGCATAGCGCTCCCATGCCTGGCTGCGCTGCTGCTCAGTGATCTGCCCGGCGGGCCGGTTCGCCAGGGTACGTGCCAGGCCCATGGCCGTAGTGGCGCGTGTATGGTTCGCCTTGGCTTTTTCGTACTCAACCTCGAGCGCCGCAAGGGTGGCCGATTGCGCTTGGCGGGTACGTTCAGGAGCCTCGTCCGCGTTTCCGCCGGCCAACCGCAGGCGCAGGTCAAAGTCCCATTGGCCACGTCCCGAATGCCTGAGCCAAGGCCCAAGGGTGGCGCCGTCGGCACTGACTACCCTGACCTCGCCCTGTTTGACTTGCACGCGATACAACGCACCTTGCACCAGCGCTTGCCATTGCTGCGGAACCTGGGAAGTGTCGCGCAGCAAACCCCAGGTCGAGCCACGGGTCTCGGCATTTTCCAGGGTCGTCGGCCAGGGTTTGGCAAACGTCTTCAGGCGTAACGGCTCAAGCCGTGCACGCTGCTGCGCTGTGAGCACCTGCCGCGCATTGGCCCAACGCATCGGCGGCTGGAACGTCGCGGGTACGGGCGCCGCCGTGAGCGGTAACACGCGGTGCGCAGCCTGCGCCGCCCCGGCGCGCGCCAAAGGCGCAAATGCCGGGTGTTCCAACGCCAGAGACTGGTGGGCATCCTCTGGCGCGGCTTGATGGGCGACAATCGCCATCAGGTTGGCGAATAAATCGGTGAGGGCTACGCTGCGCGTTTGCCCATCGCCACTGCTCAGGCCTTCGATATCGTGCTGTGCACTGTCCACCAACTGCACCAGCCAACCGCCCAGCTTCAACGGCCCGTTGAGCAGCGGCAGCAGCGTATTGAACAACAACCAGCCGGCATTTTTCAGGGTGCGCCAACGCTGTTCGGCGTTGGACACCGACTGGCGGTCCGCCAGGGTCACCAAGGCGTTGGCGGTGGCGCTGAACACCTGGTGCGCCGGGTCGCTGGTGACCACCTGCTTGCTCAGTTGGGCCGGCGCCGGTTTTTCATACACGGTGAATTCATCGCCCGGTAGAAAGCGGCGGATGTGCGGCTCGTTAAAGCCATTATTGGCATACACCGCCTGGCGCGAAGCCGCGATCCAGGCCAACACGTTGTCCTGTAACGCGCCTGGGGTCTTGATGGCGGTGAACAAAGCCTCCAGCGACGCATACTCCTGCAGCGGCGGGCTGAACAAAGGCCGATATAACAGGTGCGGCCCGCTGCTGCCCTCTAACGGCCCGATGACGAACATATTGGTCACTTCATCTGCACGGGCGTGTTCCGAGGCCTTGAACGCCAACGGCCACAGCGCGACAGCTTGCCCCTGCACCGTGCGTTCGCCAGCGCTGGCCTGCAGGGCGGCCCGTACCCGCTGGAAGCCGCTCAAGGTCAAACCGTGCTCCCCCTTGATCTTCGACTCCAGGGCCAGCATCGGTAGTTGCACGCGCAATTGTCGGCTGAACTGTTGTCGACGGCGGGTGGCCTCAGCGACATCGTCGATCAAGCTCTTTTTCAGCAAGGCAGGGTACACCTGCCCCACGTCCGCCTCAGTCACACACTGCTTGATCCGCTCATAGGTCAGCCACGCCGGTGCCGCCGCCCCGCTAAGCGTGATGCGCTTGGCGGTGTGCGTGAAGCCGGCAAGGTTCTCCAGGGCCAACTCGGTCAATGTCAGCGTCACAGGTTCCACCTCCCCGGCGATGAACCCGCCCGGTACCGGCACTGGCGCGGCGATGATGCGCTCGAAGGTCAGTGAAACCTCGTCCAGCCGAATGGCCGTTGCACCGGGCTGCATCTTCAGGCAGTGCTGCAAGCGACGGTCTGCGCAGGCCTCAATCGATTCGATGCCGTCGAGAAAAGAGCTGGCCCCGTTTTCATGCTGAGCCAGCACCCACTGCTGCAACAGGTGTGCATAGGCGATGCTGTCCTCGGCGCTCGCCTGGGCCAGCCACAACGGTAATGCCTGGCGCAAACGCTGCTGGCGCGTGCTCAGCTCGCCGATAAACCAGCGGCGCGGATCGGTGATGTAGGTCAGCAGCGCCCGATACTCTTCAGCCGTTCGCGACACATTGCGCTGGATGCTGTCGATCTCCAACAACTGACGTGCCAGGTAGCTCGCTGCCAGGGCATCGAACGGATCGCCCTGCACCTGTTGGGTGAACCATTGCTCAGCCGCGTCGGTGAGTACCGCACTGGTGTACGCCGGTAGCCACGCGCCGATGTCGTCCAGGCTGTCGAGCACGTGAATGCCGCTGGCCGGGCTGAACAGCAGGGTGTTCGAAGCATGACTGAGTACCAGCAGGGGCAGCATTTGCGCCTGCTCGCCGGTCTGTCTCGCCCCCAGCAGATGCACAGTGCGCAGCTGCAACGAGCCTTCCTGCGCATCCCATTGCGGGTCGGGCCGTGACGGCCGCAACAGGGTTTTGGGAAACAAGGTGGCGAAACGCGCTGCGTCCATGCCGGGTGGCTTGGGTGAATCGTAGAGCAGCGCCATCAGGTGGTCGGACAGGGCTCCCCAGCGCACCCTATTCGCCGGTAAAGATTCACGCCACCAGGTTTGCAGACGCTGGGCATAGGAGGTCAAGAGTGCAGGGCCGCAATGGTTGATCAATCTTTCCAGCTCGGCAAGCGTCGGCCCGCCGGGTGCGTACACCTCGCGCACCCGATGAACCACGACATGATAGTTCTCCACCAGCAAAGTCGGCCTGGCGTCTGCCAGGCGCTGCACCACAAGCTCAGGCAAGGACTGGTAAGTGAAGGAGTTGGTGCCTGCGGTTGGCGTGGCCAGATGGAGCAGCCCGGCGGGCCAGAGTTTCGTCTGTGCATTCAGGTAGGCCTGGGCCGCCCCCTGCGCCACCGCCTGCAACGACGGCGGATCGCGGAACAGAACCTTGATTTGCTCGATATGGGTTTGGCGCGGGGATGCTGAGTCGTGTGTGGCAGACGTCATGAGAGGGTCTCTCAAAGGGATAGATTCTGCGACGCTACAGGCTATATGACGCTCGATGCCGATAGACAACTACCGCCAGAAAGACCTCGGCGCAAGCCTAGTCTGGGAGCCCAAGCAACCACGAAAGACGCGCCATGACCGCACATGATTTTTCGGCCAACGAAGACAAAGGCCAGCACTACGAATTGATCCGCAATGCCTTGCCTGCCTGGATCAGCACGCTGCCCCTGGCACGCATCAATGCCCTGAAAGCCAGCCGAAAAAGCATTCCGGCCTGGTACAAAAGCGCCTCGCCTCCCCAGCACCAACAACTCAAGACCGAGATGGCTGAACACTGGAAAACCCAGATCGTCATCGACCGCAAACTGGCCCCCATCACCGACCTCAAGCGCTTTGCCGAACCCTTGTTGAGAGCCGCCCTGAAACAGCATCACAACCTCGATGTGGACGTGCGCAGTACCTACCTGCGCTTGTATGCGCCGGCCACACAGCCCTGGTGGGTCAAGGACTTCGCCAGCGGCGTGCGCAGCCGCACGGTATCGCTGCTGGACGCCGCGCTGCACAACTTTGCCGACACCGAAACCTTCAGCGCCGACTCGCAATTCATCACCCAGCCCGATGCCTTGGGCCACTTCGACGTGCTGCCGTTGGCCCACACGTTGTCGATTGCGCAATTCAAATCCCTGGTGCGTAACCTGGACATCGGCGCCCAGTACCACCGGCACCTTGATGAGCACCTGGGCCGTACCGCCCCGGTGGTCGAAGGCGTGTTGCGCGCCCGGGTCGTGCTCAACCAGCAGGCCGCACTCAAGGTTGCCGCGCGCATGGCGTTGATCAAGGGCGATATCCAGGCTCAGGACCATGGGCTGATCAGCGCGTTGATCGAGGGTCAGACGAACCTGACGCTCGACGGCAAGCCCGCGCACTGCCATGACCTGAGCCTGATGGACGCAACCCTGACCGGCATCGTGCTCATCGCCGCCGACCTGGAACACAGCCGCGAGGCGCTGCCCGTTATCGCCTATGTGCCGGATGACCCCCATCACCCGCTCAAACGTTATGCCTCAACGGTCGAGTTCATGCAGACCCTGACCCGGCAACTGCAACAGCCCGACTACCAACCATTCTTCAGCCGGTTCGTCGGGCATCAGTTCCAAGGGCATTTCTTCAGCCAATTGGGGCAGCGACTGCTCCAGGTGAAGTGGCATCGCCATACACCCGGCGACCCGCAACCGAGCTGGCGCGAGGTCGCCGTGGACAACCCCAACCTGCAGTTCAGCGCCAAGCGTGTACGAGCGCCGCTGTGGGAGCATCTGTACAAGCAAAAGCTCGACAAAATCCTCAACGATGCCCGTGAGCTGGCGGTGTCCACCGCCTACGCCGACCGCATGGCGCGCTGGGCCTGGTGGGACAACCTGGAAAAAATCTTCTCCGATATCCTCAACGTGGCGTTACTGGTGGTCACCCCCTTCGTGCCGTTTCTGGGAGAGCTGATGCTGGCTTACACCGCGTATCAACTCGCCGATGAGGTGTTCGACGGCCTGTTGGATTGGGCCGAGGGGCTGGGCGTCGAGGCTATTGAACATGTGGTCGGGGTGGCGGAAAACGTGTTGCAACTGCTCGGGTTCGGCGCTGCCGGACAATTGGCCCAGCTCAAGCTTTCGAACTTTGTGGAGGGGTTGAAACCGGTGCCCCTGGCCGACGGAACAATGCGTTTGTGGCATTCGGACTTGAGCCCCTATGAGCAAAAAAACCTGACCTTGCCCGCCGATGCGGCGGCCGACGCCCAGGGGTTTCATCGCCACGCCGAGAAAAAAATCCTGCGCCTGGACAACAAACACTATGAAGTCAGCCTGGTGCCCGACACCGACCAGCACCGCGTCGTCCATCCGCTACGGCCCCACGCTTATCGCCCGCAAGTGCGGCTCAACGGTCGTGGCGCCGTGGTGCTGGAGGGCGAGGAGCCAAGGACCTGGGACGAGACCCAACTGCTGCGGCGCCTGACTCCGCAGACGGCCGCCTGGCCCGAAGCGCGTCTGCAACAGTTACGCGCTATCAGTGGCGTAGAACCCGGCGAGCTGCGGCAGATGTACAGCGAAAACCAGCCCCCGTCACCGTTGCTGGCCGACACCCTGGACCGTTTCGAGATTCGCCAGCGCATCGACACGTTCGGCGAGCCGGCGGCCGACACTGGCGAAGCCGGCTATTGGTCCGCCGACATGCTCACGCGCATGGACGGCTGGCCCAGCGACAAGGCCATCGCCGTGTTCGAGGCCTCTGACCTCAGCGGTGAGCCGATCCGCCATGGAGCAACACCGGCAGCGCCCCAAGCAACGCTGGCGATCAGCCGTGAAGACCTGCAGGCAGGCCGCCTGGCCCAGCGCGTGGTGGACTTTCTCGACGAAGACGAGTTGGCCGGCCTCCTCGGCGAGCCCTTGCCGGCCGAAGCCAGCGTGCGGGTGCGCACGCTACGCGAACAACTGAGCCTCTACGTGGCCTCGCGCAAGGACGACATCTTCGAGCATCTGTACAGCTTCAAACGCCAGTCCAACAGTGCCCATGGCTTGCTGTTGCAACGACAGTTTCCCGACCTGCCCGACAGCCTGGCCCAGGCGATACTGGCCCAGGCTCGTCCCGCTGAAATACAGCACATCGACCAAACGCAGCGCCTGCCGTTGCGCCTCAAGCATCAGGCCAGGGAGTTGCAGTTCGAAGCACGCACCACCCACGCTTATGAAGGTTTTCACCTGGACGCCGCGCCCACGCCCGACACCGAACGCTTGCTGCTCAATGCCGTAAAAATACACAGTGACGCCTTTGGCCAACTGCGCGTGAGCATCCGCGAGCAACTGCCCAGCGGGCAGTTGCGTTGCCGTGTCGGGCCGGATGACGCCACCACCGACGCCCTGCTGATACGCACCGCGCCAGGCCAATACACACGTCACGGCGCCAGCGCCGCGACCACCTGGGACTTGTATGAAGCCGTGCTGCACACCCTGCCCGCCGACACCCTGGGTTTCTCGCCCGGCCAAGGCCAGGCACTGCGCGAATGGCTCAAGCACACCCTGCAACTGCCGGCCGAACGCCGTACGGTATTGGCCGAACCGCCGATCTTCGCCGTCGCAGCACCAAACACCCAGCAACTGCTGCAAAAGCCGTTGTTCAGCGCGCTACGCCGCAGGTTGAGCGGTGATAACGGCAACGTAGAGGGGCGGCTCAGAGCCCTGTATCCGACGCTGACAGACGAACACCTGATGGACTATGCCCACTCCTTGCATTCGAACGAAGGGCTGCGCTTGCTGCGCGAGCTTGAAACCGAAAAGAAAGCCCTGCGCAAGGCCCTTAAAAACTGGCAAAGCCTGCCCGCAGCGGGCACCCGCAAGCGCAGGCCGGCACTCCCGGAGCAACTATTCAGAGAACGCCTGAGCGCGCTGATACGCCAAAGCTGGGAGCACTCGAGCCAGGGCCACGACACGGATTTCGGCGAGCGCCGATTGGGAAGCGAACTGGATCTGCGTGGGGAAACCCTCTATGGCTTCTTGCAGAACTTCCCCAAGCTCGACACTGGTTTGAACCACATCACCAGCCTCAACCTGGCAGGTACCCACTTCACTGACGCCGACAGCCCGTTCCTGAACAATTTCCCTAACCTGCGCAGCCTGGATATCACCGGTAAACGCCTGACCACCCTGCCGGATGCCATCAGCGGTATGCGTCGGCTCACGCACCTGGGCCTGGCGGAAAACCCCATTAATTGGCAGCCGCACACCCTGGAACAGCTCAAACAGTTGAACCATCTGAGGGTGCTGGTGCTGTCGCATAACGAACACCTGAGCACACCACCGGACATCAGCCGCATGCCTGAACTGAAGGTACTGGCGCTCAACAACACAGGCCTGAGCCAATGGCCGCTGGGCCTCCTCGACCTGCCCCGTGCGCGGGACTTTCACCTGAACCTGCTGAACACCGGCATCACCCAGGTGCCCATCGTCGAACCGGGCACGGCCTCGGCAGAACTGGTCGCACGCACACGCCTGGACCGCCAGAAGCTTGCGCGGGACGCCGAGGACCGGCTGGTCGGCTACCGCCGCGCCGCCGGCCTGGACCCGTATCGCAGCTACCCCCCGCGCGGCGAGCAGGACAGCCAATTCTGGCTCGGCCACCTGCCGGCCGAACAGCGCCAGGGCTGGCAGGAAATCTGGGATGAGCTGGAGTGGGAACACGGCTCCCAGGGGTTTTTCGAGGTAATCAGAAGCCAGCAGCAGCCGGCCCCGGAGCTGGTCCAGACGCCAGATGACCTGCTGCGCTATCAGCACAATCTGCGGCAGCTGCGCACCAACGTGTTGCGCCTGCTGCGGGCTGCCGACAGTGATGAACCCACCCGCACGGCGTTGTTCAACCTGGCGGCCGAACCCATCCGATGTGCCGATGCGGGCGCCCAATTGTTCAACGCCATGGGTGTCGAAACCCTCAAGCTCGAGGCTTCACGCTTGCCCACCGCCCAGGCCCGGAGCAACGCGCTGGTGCTGCTCGCCAAACAAAAGGCACGGTTGGACAAGCTCAATCAAATCGTCAAACAGGACCTCCAGACGCGCCTCACCACCCCCACCCGCAATGAGGACGGCAGCGAAGGCCCGCCCCTGCGGCTGACCACCGATATCGTCGACGGCGTACCCGGCACTCTGGACGAGGTCGAGGTGTACAGCGCCTACCAGACCGGTCTCAAAGCGCGCCTGGACCTGCCATGGCTGGCCGACCACATGCTCTACCGCGAGGCCGGTAACGTAGAGCCCAGGCAATTGGTCAGAGCCTACAACAAGGTGATCGAGGACGAACAGGGCGACGGGTTGGTGGAGCAGATGCTCGAACAGCCGTTCTGGAGCGATTACTTGCTCGACGCCCACCCCGACGAGTACCGGCAGATCAAGTGTCAACACGAGCAGGCCAGCGACACCATCGATGACTTGCGCCAGGCCCAGAACGCCTTCGCCGCTGCCGAAGAACAAGCGCAGGAACAACTCAGACAACGCTTGATCGAGTTGACAGACACGCTCAACGTGCCCCATGAGCAAGTCTTGACCGGCGAACCCATGACTGATGAGGTGTACTTGAGCCTGTTTCTCAAAAGCTTTCACAACGAGCAGGAACTGAGCCGACGCCTGACCCGCCAGGCCATGATTGACGCCGGGCTCTAACCTTCCACTGCAAACCAATGTGTGGCTGGCTTGCCTGCGAAAGCGGTGGTTCAGTTAAGGATTCAGTGACTGACACTCCGCTTTCGCGGGCAAGCCCGCTCCCACAGGGGATCTGTGTCAGGCGTTGATTCTGTGGGCAATACATGGCCAATGTGGGAGCTGGCTTGCCTGCGAAAGCGGTGGTTCAGTTAAGGATTCAGTGACTGACACTCCGCTTTCGCGGGCAAGCCCGCTCCCACAGGGGATCTGCGCCAGGCGTTGATTCTGTGGGCAATACATGGCCAATGTGGGAGCTGGCTTGCCTGCGAAAGCGGTGGTCCAGTTAAGGATTCAGTGACTGACACTCCGCTTTCGCGGGCAAGCCCGCTCCCACAGGGGATCTGCGCCAGGCGTTGATTCTGTGGGCAATACATGACCAATGTGGGAGCTGGCTTGCCTGCGAAAGCGGTGGTTCAGTTAAGGATTCAGTGACTGACACTCCGCTTTCGCGAGCAAGCCCGCTCCCACAGGGGATCTGTGCCAGGCGTTGATTCTGTGGGCAATACATGGCC
>NZ_MRST01000023.1:0-450229 GCF_001902145.1 Pseudomonas fluorescens | reverse complement strand
ATCAGTGACTGACACTCCGCTTTCGCGAGCAAGCCCGCTCCCACAGGGGATCTGTGCCAGGCGTTGATTCTGTGGGCAATACATGGCCAATGTGGGAGCTGGCTTGCCTGCGAAAGCGGTGGTTCAGTTAAGGATTCAGTGACTGACACTCCGCTTTCGCGAGCAAGCCCGCTCCCACAGGGGATCTGTGCCAGGCGTTGATTCTGTGGGCAATACATGGCCAATGTGGGAGCTGGCTTGCCTGCGAAAGCGGTGGTTCAGTTAAAGATTCAGTGACTGACACTCCGCTTTCGCGAGCAGGCCCGCTCCCACATTTGGTCTTCGTTGCTTTGAGCATTGCGTTCGCTTAACTGATCGGCATTGGGGCGACATTGGGCCGGCTAGACCTCCGAATCCCAGATCACCGTGGCCGTGCCCGAATAGGTGGTGCCCGGCGCCTTGAGCATTTCGGCGACGTCGTCCTTGCCCACCTCGAAATGCAGCTTGCCCGGTCGGAAGTCCACGTACTGGTTGGCCTGAATCAGCTCGGTGCCGACGCCGTCCAGGCGCAGCGGCAGTTTGTTCACCGGCTGGTCGTACTGGTCGCGCAGGCCATAGGGCAGGGTCACGGCGATCTGCACTGGCACCTCGTCCCCCTCGCCATTGCGCAGGCCGCAGGTGTTGCCGATCACCAGGCCGCATTCCAAGGTCATCTTGAAGCGCGAGCTGGCGGCGATGGTGAAGGTCTGTTCGCGGAACAATCGCGCCGGGCGCCGCCCCCCGTTGAGCCAGGATTGCCAGCCGCCTTCGGGCAAAAGCTCGATGCGATTGCCGCCCGGTGGCAAGTCGACCTTGAGCACGTGCTCCACCGACAGGGTGAAGTTGAAGCCAACGATGTTGTCGTTGGGCATCATCACATCACCGAAATCGAAGTCACCGCCCGGGCCCATGGTGTAGGTAATGGCACCTGTGTATTCGCCAGTGTCCATCCCCAGCGGATTAGGCGTTCTGAGTTCGTAGGCGTACTCCAAATGGCCGTACGACATGCGTGTAAACCCGGAACCGGACTTCACACTACAAGCCCCAGCCCCCTCCGGGACGATCCAGAAAAACAGCGCAAAGTTAGTGCCTGCCGCAAAGTAATTAATCGGCAGGCAAGGCGCCGGGGCACCGTACCAATACGTTCCCCAGTTGGGCGCCTCGGGTGTGGCCCAGCCGGACACACCTGGTGGCCGAGGCACGCTCCAAACAGAACCGATAGCCGCAATACGCACCTGCACCCTTTCTGTGTTACCCGTACCTCGATGGGTCACCAGCACGTCCCGCCATTCTGAGGGCACTTTAAAATAAGCGCTCTGACGCGGGTCTTCAGGATTGGCAGGAATAGGCGCAATCGAAGAGGCCCGAAACGTGGTATCGCGAATGCCGAAAATATTCAGCGCCTTACATTTATTGATGGCCCCCGAGTGGTATTCGCATAGGCCACTTTGCGGGGTTGTGTTAATGAACTTATTGCTCATGGGGTTTGCCGGGTCAGGACGAAAGACCGCAGTAATATCCGTGACAAAAGCCACCGCCGGCTGGCTGAACGCTCCCAATCCCAAGGCCAATGCACCCGGTACCACGACCCGCTTGATTGCTGTGATAACACTCATAAAAACTCCGACGCGACAGGCGCTGCTCTCACCGACAATGAAACTCAACTCTGGAATGTTCATCCCGTCTCAAGGCGCCAGAAAATCGAAGACCAAATGCACCGTGCCGAAGTAATCCCCGCCCTTGTAGCCGCCCTCGGGTTCGATGGCCGCAATGTCTAGCTCGGCACGGGTGCCGACGCGCGCCACGTCGGCGCTGATCACTTCGGTGGGATCCAGGCTCAACGGCACTTGGTTGAACAACACACGCAGCTCGATACGGTCACGCGGGCTGGCCAGGTAAGGCGTGTCCCCCAACCGCGCGGCGACGCCGCCGGCGAGGTTCTTCACGTCAAAATTCTTGCGCAGGCGCCCCAGTTCGGCACGCACCAGGTTCCAGGGCAGCAGCTGGTCCTGGCCCATCCAGTCCGGCTCCGAGGGCAGCACATAGGCTTCGTGCACCGGGATGGTCACCGAAATATCGAAAGTCTCGCGTTCCTGAATCGCCCAGGCTGAAGTACCGCTCATCAGCAGTACCGCCAGTGTCAGTTGCTTGAACATTAGGCTCACCCGTTATCGTTGACGGTCATCAGTTTTTTGTCGCGCCCTTCGACCTTCTGGAAGCTGAACTGGCGGTCGGGCTTTTTCTCGAAGACCAGTTCGCGGCCCGGCAAAATATGGTGTTTGGTGGTGGGCAGGCAGTCGGACTTTTTCGCCTTGGCGCAGTCACGGAACTCATCCAGTACCACCACGCTGTTGCCCGCGTTGCGCAGCTTGTACTGGCTGTCGGTCTGGGTGATTTGCGTGTCGAAGCGGGTGTCCTTGGGCCGCACGAAAAACACCGTGCCGTAGCCGGCCATGATGTTCACACCGGCCGCCAGGCTGTCCTTGTAGTCGGAGCGCTCTTGGTCGGTTACCGCAAAGTCATCGCTCTTTTCCGGCACCACCGGGATAAAGCGCACGCGAAAGTAGCGCTCTTTATCCCGCGCGCCCATGTACAGCAAGCGTGTGCCCTGGCGCCCGTTGGCGGGGACGATCATGCGCGCCGGGCTGGCCATCAGGCCGTCGCGGCTGGTGGTGGCGCCCTTCTCGTCGGTCAGCGAGGCCACCGGCACTTCCTTGGAGGTGCCGTCGGCGTTGTAGATGATTTCCAGCACATTGACCTTGATGAACGCGGTGCTGGTGCCGCCGTTGAATACCCGCTTGAGGTAGGAACTGCGGTCACCTTCCAGGTAGTCGTACACCACGCCGACGTTGATCGCCGGCCCGGCGTGGGCACTCAGGGAACCCAGGAGCAGAGCGCCCCATAACACTGCATGCTTCATATTTGTTACGCCTCATTGATTGAACGCGGCCTCCACCGGAGGCCGGTGCTGCGAATAGGTGTTGGCCGGCTAGACTTCCGAGTCCCAGATCACCGTGGCCGTCCCCGAATAGGTGGTGCCCGGCGCCTTGAGCATGTCGCCGACGTCGTCCCTGCCCACTTCGAAATGCAACTTGGCCGGACGGTTATCCAGGTAATAGGTGGGCTGGAACAGTTCAGTGCCGACGCCGTCCAGGCGCAGCGGCAAGTTGTTCACCGGCTGGTCGTATTGATCGCGCAGACCATAGGGCAGGCTGACGGCGATCTGCACCGGCACCTGGTCACCCTCGTCATTGCGCAGGCCGCAGGTGTTGCCGATCACCAGGCCGCACTCCAGGTTCATTTTGAAGCGTGAGCTGGCGGCGAGGGTGAAGGTCTGGTCGCGGAACAAGCGTGCCGGGCGCCGCCCCTGATTGAGCCAGGCTTGCCAGCCGCCTTCGGGCAACAGCTCGATGCGATTGCCGCCGGGGGGTAAGTCGACTTTGAGCACGTGTTCAACGGTGAGGGTAAAGTTGAACGTAAGCACACTGTCATTGGGGATCATCGTGTCGCCGAAATCGAGATCACCACCCGGGCCCATGCTGTAGGTGATGGTGCCTTCGTAGATGCCGGTGTCCATCGTCAACGGGTTGGGGGTCTTGAGTTCGTAACCATATTCGAGCCCGCTGTAGCGCATCCATGGAATGTCCGCACCGTTAGTAACACTACAGGCCCCAGCATTTTCCGGAACGATCCAGAAAAACAGCGCGAAACTGGCCGATGCCGCGATGTAGTTGATCGGCTGGCAAGGAGCAGGCGCTCCTCTCCAATAGGCAGACCAACCGACACCAGGCGTCGCCCAGGCCGATACGCCCGGTGGACGGGTGACATCCCAACGCCCGCCAATACCGGCGATGCGCATTTGTACGGTTTCCGTCCGACCGGTACCCCTATGGGTCACTGACACATCGCGGAACGCTGACGGCATCTTGAAATAGGCACTCTTGCGCGGATCGTCGGGAAACGCTGGTATGGGTGCGTTGTTAAAGGCGAGGAACGAGGTATTACGAATA
This sequence comes from Pseudomonas fluorescens, assembly GCF_001902145.1. Lineage (GTDB taxonomy): Bacteria > Pseudomonadota > Gammaproteobacteria > Pseudomonadales > Pseudomonadaceae > Aquipseudomonas > Aquipseudomonas fluorescens_BV. Next base: position 446,201 of record NZ_MRST01000023.1, on the reverse strand, counting down.
CTGAAGGTGTTGACCGCTTCACATCTGGCAGGCACGTGCCAGGGGCATAAACCACTTTGCGGCGTGGTGTTGATGAACTTATTGCTCATCGGGTTGGCCGGATCGGGCCGAAACACCGCGGTAATGTTCTCCACAATGGCCACCGCCGGCTGGCTGAACGCCCCCAACGCCAAGGCCAAGGCGCCCGGCACCATGACCCGCTTGATTGCTGTGATAACACTCATAAAAACTCCGAGGATCCAAACCGCCGTCAACCGGCGGTTTCAGCCTTGTGGGTGGCTTCGGCCAGGGTGTCCGGCGTGCAACGCAGGTCGCCGATCATCAGCACGTCGTTTTCACTCGGCGCGTTGGCCGGGTCCAGGCGGAACTGGCAGAGCAACTGGTTCTGGTAACGCACCTCCAGGGTCGGCGCGCTGGCGCTCATTTCCATGGAGAAGAACCCGTCCACTTCGCTGACCCCACGGCTGGCGTGGTTGATCACCTGGTGGCCGCGCAGCGGCGTGCCCTGGTCATCCAGCAGGCGCCCGAGCACCGTCACGGTTTTCATCACCGTGACCTTGCGGTAGTCCACCCCGCCCTTGTTCAGGTGGTAGGTGGAGCGTGCCGGCTGGATATTCGCCGCCGGTGGGTAGTTGCCTTCAAAGTCGAACGACACGGTGCTGCTCTTGTACGCCGACACCGGCACATAGTTGCGCCCGGGGCGCAGCACTACGCTGCCGCCGCTCAAGTCGTCGGCGCGCAGGCTGATGGCGTCCAGGTCCGTCTCAAGGTCGACGATCATGCCGGCGCCATTGCCCTGGTACTGGCTGCTCAGCAAGACCTTGCCGGCCCCGGCCACCAGGGTGCTGTTGAGGTTCAGGCCACCGGTGAATTCACCGTTATAGGAACTGCGCTGCACAAAACCGTCGCCGCTGACCGCATCGGTGCTGAAGCTGGCGGTTCCCGACATGCCGACGCCATAAGTGTCGGTAATGGCCGTCGCCGAAACGCTTTGCAGCACGTGGTCGGTCAAGTCCTGGCGAATCGTCACGGAGGCGTTGTTATCACGGCCGCCATCGCGCGAGGTACGGCTGCCGATGCTGCCGGACACCTGCCGGCCATCGGTGCCCAGAGCCAGGCTCAGCGTCACGTCGACACCGCGGTTGCGCCTGTCGTTGGTGCTGCCGGTGCCGGGGCGGTCAAACAGCGAGAAGCGCCAGTTGGCATCGCTGCCCAACACGATATCGCGACGGCTCCAGCCCAGGTCGAGACCGGCACCTTCGACGTTGCCTTCGCTGTGGGAGACGCGCATGTTCAGCGAGTTTTTCGCGTCGATCCGGTGGTTCACCGACAGCGAACTGTTGCTGGTCTGGCCAACGAAGGTATTGCGCCGCAGGCGGGTGCCATCGGGCAGGGTTTCATAGGTGTCGCGGGTGTCGAGCCAACTGCGGTTGTGGCTGAACACCAGGTTGGTGGCGCCGAAGGTGTAGAGCCCTTGCAGGTCCATGCCGGTGCCGTGGTCCTGGGTTTGGAACACGTTGGCGTAGACGCTGATATTGTTGGCCACGTTCCAGTCCACCGAGCCGCCGTATTGCAGCTGCTCACGGACCTCGCGTGCCGACAGGCCGAGGATCACCCGGGGGTGCAGCAGGTAGTTGACGGACGCACCGGCGGTGATCGAACCCGAGGCTTGTTCTTCCCAGTTACTGAACAGTTTGGTTTCGCGTCCGGCAAATACGTTGTAGCGCCAGCGGTCTTCGGCATTGCGCCAGTTACTGGGTTTGTATACCAGTTCCTGGGTGGTACTGACGGTCAGCCCGTCTTCGATCAGGCGTACCTCCACCTCATAGATGCCGCCCGGCAGCGGGCGTGTATCCAGGGTCTGCAAACCGGCTGCCACCGCCTGAGTGTTGATCAACAGGCCGTTGCGGTAGACCTCCACCGCCGCCTGCCGGTTGGCCGTGACGTAGATCGGGTAGACGCTGGGCTTGGGGTTATTGATGGCCAGGCTGTCGGAGCTGCCATACATTGCGCCCACCGCCGTGTCGGGACTGGCGCCGAAGCTGCGCAGTTGGCGGGTGAGGCCGTCGGAATTAGGGGTGAAATGGCCCAGGCGAAAGAAATTGCCTTCCATTTCACGCTGGGTATACAGCTCATGGATCGCATGGCGCATGGATTCATCGGCGCCGCTCTGACGCGCCAGTTGCAGGTTGAACACCTGGCTCCAGTTACCGATGCTGGAACTGGCTTGCAGGCCATAACGCCCGCCCAGGTCCTGTTCCTGGCCGCCGTTGAGGTTGAGCTGGTTGTTGATGATCAGCCCCAGGCTGCCGTCTTCGGGCTGCGCGTAATAGCGCGGGGCGTCACCAGTGCGCTCCACGTTCTGGGTGATGATCGACAGTTGCGAGCTTTCCAGGTTGTAGAACGCCGACACCAGCTGTTGCGGGCACGACTGGGTACAGGCGCCCAGGGCCACGCCTTTTTCCAGGATCGCTTGCCAGGTGTCGCGGGTGGCGGCCGGGACTTTGCTGTCGCCGGTGTCGGTGAATTCGAGCAGGCTGACGCGGTCATCCTGGGTCAACACGATCATCGCCTCGCCCAGCGGCTGCTGGTCAAGGTCCACACGTACGGCCAGCGGCACATCGAAAAAGTGCTCGGCAAACCCCGAGGGCAAGCCTTGGGCCTGGGTGATCAGACTACCGGGGGTCGAGGCGGCGTTGGCCTGGGTTGCCAGTGCACTCGTACCTATCAATAGCGCAAGCGCCGCCGCGATGTGAGTCATCGGGAACATGAACGGAATACTCTGAGGCCAAGAGACGGGGTTAAAACCAGGCCGGAGGAACGAGGGAGAGGGATCCAACCGGCCTGTAAATGACCCGCGAGCATTTCGCTCAGCGGGCCGGTATCGACATCAAGGCGTTACAGGCAGAACGGCATCGAATACAACCTGCGCCACTGCGGTGTAGGCACCACGCTGGGTAGCGTTCGGCTTGGCGGCGACGATACGCATTTCAGCGCCGACGCCCGGGGTGGAATCCGCTTCGTTCACGACTTCCTGTGGTGTACCGGTCAGGGTGACGCCATTGAGGGTGGTGGTCAGTGGGATGTTTTGCGCCGCATCACCGTTGAACAGCACAGCCGGGCCGCCTTCGATGTAGGCATGCACCGAACCGTTGGTGTTGCGGATGTCATAGATCGCGCTCAGAGGCGACAGCTCACCACTCACCAGGTTGTAGCTCATGGTTTCGTCACGGCCCCAGTTCGGATCACGCGGTTGGGCGTGGAACACGGTGGTCGGGATATTTGCCTTGAGGTTAACGGTGTGGCTGGCTTCGCCCGCTGCGAAGGCTGGCGAAGTGCTCAGCGCGATAGCGGTCAGTGAGGCGGCAAATGCAAACTTCTTGAACATGGTCAATACCTGTAGTTGTAAACAGTGAGTGACTCGTCGGTAAGTTTATTTAAAAGCACCAGGCTTTAGAGGACTTACAACGAATAGCGTTGCGCGTCGTTAGTTGAACCGCTGCAACGCCGAGGAATAATCCACTGTATTCAAAAGCAGGTATGCAGGGCGACTCCTATTGGCTCGTAGCCCATAGAGACTGGAGTTGAGGGAAAAGCATGGCACTTTGCCAAAACTTTAAAAGTAGCCGTCAGAAACTACCTACACGTATTAAAATGAGAATATTTCACACACTAACTTTACTGTAGGAATGGTATTACAACGTACCCTGGCGCTCAAGTTTCTGCGCTACCGAAGTTCAGGATAGTTTATTTTTCACCTAACTGAGTAGTTACTCTAAAAAATAATCAATGGCTCACTTTTAACCCTCGCCTGCCACTTGCAATCAACACTGATCGTTGTTGAGGTGAAGCCGACCGTTGGTCAGAGGGGCTTGCCCGGTCGCCAAGATATATCTTAAGTTGTATCTAACCCTAACGACGAGCACAGAGAAAATGAGAGAGCACCACCCCCACGACAGCCGCGACGGCTTCGAAAAACGCTTGGGCCGCGAACGCGGCGGGCGCGGCCCACGGGTCTTTGCCCCCGGCGATTTGAAGCTGCTGCTGCCGGCCCTGATCGCCGAACAGCCCTGCCACGGCTACGACTTGATCCGCCGGATCGAAAGCCTCTTCGACGGCGCCTATAGCCCCAGCCCCGGCGTGATCTACCCCACCCTGACCTTCCTCGAAGAGAGTGAGTTGATCAGCGGCGACACCGAGGGCGGAAAAAAACGCTACACAATCACCGACGCCGGTCGTCTCTTCTTAAGCGAACAAGCCGTTGCCCTGGATGGCGTACGCATGCGCATTGATGTCAGCAAGCGCTCGCTGCGCGGCCAGGACCGCCCACCGGAGATCCACGAGGCGGTGCATAACCTGCGCCATGCCTTGCATTCGCACCACGGGCGCTGGAGCCCGGAAGAAATCCTGCGTGTCGCGGCGCTGCTCAACCGCACCGCGCAAGCCATTGCCGACGGGAAAGACCAATGAACCCACAAGCCATTCACCGCGTGACCCACGAAATCAAACGCCGTCGCCTGCAGGTACTGCGGGTGGTGGATATCACCCCGCGCATGCGCCGCATCACATTGGGCGGGCCGGAATTGGCGGGCTTTATCAGCCTGGGCAGTGACGATCACATCAAGCTGCTGTTCCCGCAGAACGCCCAAGAGCAAGCCGCGCTGGAAAGCCCCACGTTCACGATCAAGGGCGACGGCCCGCAACCGGCCATGCGCGATTACACGCCACGGCGCTACGACTTGAGCATCGGTGAACTGGATATCGACTTCGTGCTGCACGGCGACGGCCCTGCATCCACCTGGGCTGAACAGGCGCAAGTCGGCCAGTACCTGTATATCGGTGGGCCAAGGGGCTCGATGATCGTGCCGGATATCTTCGACAGCTACCTGCTGATTGGCGATGAAACCGCCCTGCCCGCCATCGGTCGACGCCTGGACGAATTGCCGGCCGGGCGCAAGGTGCTGGCGGTGGTTGAAATTGCCGATGCGGCGGAACAGCAGGTGCTGGAGAGCGCGGCGGACGTCGAGATTATTTGGGTGGTGCGTGGCCAGCAAGACCTACTTGACGTAGTGCGCAACCTGACGCTGCCCGGCGGCACGCTGTACAGCTTTGTCGCGACCGAAACCAAGTTGTCACGCCAGGTGCGACGGGTATTGCTGGATACGCACAAGGTCAACGAGGAATATCTCAAAGCAGTGGGTTACTGGCGCGCAGAAGGCAGCGACGAAGATTAAACTGTGGGAGGGGGCTTGCTCCCTCCCACCCTGATCGTGCCCACTTTAAGTCGAGGGTGATTTGAGGCGTTTATCCAGGCCGATGATCGCCAATGCTATGACAATGAACCCCGCCAAAATCCCCCCGGCATTCACGAACACCTGTGGGTAACCCAGGGTCAGCACGTCAATGAACGGGTACTGATACTGCCCGAGCAAATCCCCGCGCAACAGCACATAACCGAAGTACACCAATGGGTAGATCACCCAGGCACCAATGTGCCTGAAACGCAGCTGCCCCTTGGGCACGTACTGCCACCAATAGATCACAAACAGCAGCGGCATCACGTCATGCAGCAATTCATCCGCGATGAATTGAAAGCCTTCGGGGCTCCACAAATGTCGCAGCAGCAGGTTATACGCCAGGTTCACCACAATGATGCTCACGGCGATTGCGCTGCTGACCACCGGCGCCAGGAAAAACCGTTTCATCGCTGAGTCGCGCTTGACCCCTGCATAACTGAGCACCACCACCGCCAGGGTATTGGTCAGCACCGTGAAGAAACTGAAAAAGCTGATCAGCCCACCCATCAGGCTGGCGTCGAGGGTCCAGCGTGAATATAAGATCAGGTATTGCTGGAGCGCCAACCCCACCCAACCGGCCAGTGCCGCTGCCGCCACAAAGCGCTTCATGGCCTCAATCCAGCGGGCGTTTGGTGCGCATCAGCTTGACGTACAGGCTTTCGACTTTCTCCCGTGCCCAAGGGGTCTTGCGCAGGAAGGTCAGGCTCGACTTGATGCTCGGGTCGCTCTTGAAGCAGCGGATATCAATACGCTCGGCCAGGCCGCTCCACTCGTAATGTTCAACCAGGGTGGTGAGCACGTGTTGCAGGGTCACACCGTGGAGCGGGTCGTTGCTTGTCGCGGTCATGCCAGGCCTTTTGCAAAAAGAGGAAACACAGCCGCGCACCTTAGCCGACGAGGCGTGCAGGTGGAAGCATCGCATTGAATATAGCCCGTAAGGAAAAGTTCCCCTTTTTTGCACAAAAGAGATGTTATATTGTAACTTTAATTAACAGTCATTTTTCCTAGGAATATCCGATGTCGCTGCCTTCTCTCTGGCGCTTGTCGCCCCTCGCCGCCGCCCTGTTGATCGGCTCCCAGGCCCATGCCCTGGAACTGCCAACCCAAGTGGTCACTGGCAACCCGCTGGGCAGCGAACAGCTGGCGTCACCCACCACCGTGCTGGAAGGCGACAACCTGACCCTGCAACAAAAAGGCAGCCTCGGCGAAACCCTGAACAAGCAGCCGGGCGTGTCGTCTTCGTACTTTGGCCCGGGGGCCAGCCGCCCGATCATTCGCGGCCAGGATGGCGACCGCATTCGCATCCTGCGCAATGGTGTGGGGGCACTGGATGCGTCGTCGCTGTCCTACGACCACGCGGTGCCGCTCGACCCGATCAACGTTGACCGCATTGAAATCGTGCGCGGCCCGGCTGCCCTGCTGTATGGCGGCAGCGCCATCGGCGGTGTGGTCAACACCTTCGACAACCGCATCCCCACCGAGGCCATCGAAGGCATCCATGGCGCTGGCGAGTTGCGCTACGGCGGTGCCGACACCACCCGCAGCAGCGCAGGCAAACTGGAAGCCGGCAACGGCACCTTCGCCCTGCACCTGGATGCCAATGCACGGGAATTCAACGACCTGAAAATCCCCGGTTATGCCCGCAGCCGCCACGCCCCGGCAAGCGAAGACGGCACCGGCAAAAATGGCCGCCTGGGCAACAGCAATGGGCGCCAGGACGGCGGTGCGGTGGGCGGTTCCTACACCTGGGACGATGGTTATGCCGGGCTGTCCTACAGCAATTACGACAGTAACTACGGCTCACCCGCCGAGCAGGATGTGCGCATCCGCATGAAACAGGACCACTACGCCTTTGCGTCCGAGATCCGCAACCTGCAAGGGCCGTTTACCTCGGTGAAAATCGACGCCGGGTACACCGACTACGAACACCGCGAAATCGAAGGCGGCGAAACCGGCACCACCTTCAAGAACAAAGGCTATGAAGCGCGGGTGGAAGCTCGCCACCAGCCGATCGGCCCATTCGATGGCGTGGTCGGCGCCCAAGTGACCCGCAACGAGTTCTCGGCCCTGGGCGAAGAAGCTTTCGTGCCGCAGACCGACACCAATGCCGGCGCACTGTTCATCCTCGAAGAGATGCAAGCCACCGAGCGCCTGAAACTCAGCCTCGGCGCCCGCGTGGAACACACCAGCGTCGATCCCGATGCCAAGGGCAACGAGCGATTTGCCAATGCCAGCAAGAGCAATGACTTCACCGCCGGCAGCCTGTCGTCCGGCGCGGTATATACCCTCACGCCAATCTGGTCCCTGGCTGCTACGTTGGGCTACACCGAGCGCGCGCCGACCTTCTATGAGCTGTATGCCAACGGCGCCCATGTCGCCACTGGCACCTTTGAGCTGGGCGATGCCAACCTGAAGAAAGAAAAAGCCGTGTCCAGCGACCTCGCGCTGCGCTTTGACAATGGCACCCACAAGGGCAGCTTCGGCGTGTTCTACAGCCGCTTCTCCAACTACATCGGCCTGCTCGGCACGGGGCGCACTTTGAACGATGAAGGTGAAGAGGACGCAGGCGGTATCCCCGAATACGAATATTCCGGTGTGCGTGCGCGTTTCGCCGGCTTCGAAGCCCAGGATCACTGGAAGCTCGGCGAAGGCGCCTACGGCAAGTTCGCGTTGGAGCTGTCGGGCGACTACACCCGCGCGACCAACCTGGATACCGGCGAAGCCTTGCCACGCATCGCGCCGCTGCGCTTGAACAGCGGCTTGCTATGGGAACTGGACCGCTGGCAGGCGCGTATCGATGTGGAACATGCCGCAGGCCAAGGACGTGTGCCGGATAACGAAAGCGGCACCGATGGCTACACCACCCTCGGTGCCAGCGCGGGGTATCGCTTCAACGTGGGTGACAGCCAGTGGCTGGCGTTCGTCAACGGTGAAAACCTGACCAACCAGACCGTGCGCTATGCCAGCTCGATCCTGCGCGATATTGCGCCGGCGCCAGGTAGAAGCGTGCAGTTCGGCGTTCGCACTACCTTCTAATCATCACCGCAAATCCCCTGTAGGAGCGAGCTTGCTCGCGAAAAACGCCAACGATAATGCGCGCTTCCTGAATAAACGCGGCGCCTGGGTGTTTTTCGCGAGCAAGCTCGCTCCTACAGGGGCATGCCTGACACCTTTTTTGCAGCGACTATCTGTCACTGTTACCAAAACTGAAATGATGCATCTTGCGATTCACCCTTTCTCAAAACGCCCCGCCGCATTATCCTTCGCAACAATCTGAAACGCTTCACTTCCGGGTCGACCCCATTTGCCGAATTTCCCTGCACGCAAAGACAGCGCTGTCTTAAATCGACCTGCGCCTGGGAATCTGTCGCCCGCCTGTGGATAACCCCGTTATCCACAAAAAACCAAAAAAAAACGATGAACCAAGCCCGTGCCGAATCGTCATCTACAGTGAAGCACGGGGTTACATAATTATTCCAACGTCACGGAGAAACACACTATGAGCACTGATGGTGCTTCAAGCCCAAGCCGCCTGTTGCCCAGGCTGCTAGGCGTCTTGCTGCTGATCATGGGGCTGGCCTTGCTGGCTGGCGGCGTCAAGCTGAGCATGCTCGGCGGGTCGTTGTACTACCTGCTGGCCGGTATCGGCATCACCCTGACCGGCGTGTTGCTGCTGGCCACCCGCCGCGCTGCGCTGGGCTTGTACGCACTGGTGCTGTTCGCCAGCACCGTGTGGGCACTGTGGGAAGTCGGCCTGGACTGGTGGCAACTGGTACCGCGCCTGGCCCTGTTGTTCGCCTTGGGCATCGTCATGCTGCTGCCGTGGTTTCGTCGTCCGTTGCTGCGTGGCCAAGCCGCCCCGTTGGGCACCGGCGCACTGAGTGTGGCCGTGGTGCTGGCGGGCGCTACCGCCCTGGCCAGCCAATTCACCAACCCAGGTGAAATGGTCAAGACCGGCCAACTGGACCGCGACGCGGTACCGGGCATGGCCAGCGCTGCGCCAACCCAGGCCGATGGCGACTGGAACTCCTATGGCCGTTCGGCCTTCGGTGACCGTTACTCGCCACTGGCACAGATTACCCCGGAGAATGCCCATAAGCTGGTGCCGGCATGGACTTATCGCACTGGCGACATCCCTGGCCCAGGCGACCCCGGTGAAACCACCGCGGAAAACACTCCGCTGAAAGTCAACGGCATGCTTTACGTGTGCACACCGCACAGCCAAGTGATTGCCCTGGACCCGGATACCGGCAAGGAAATCTGGCGTTTCGACCCGAAGATCACCACCCAGGGTGCTGAAAGCTTCAAAGGTTGGGCGCACATGACCTGCCGTGGCGTGTCGTACCACGATGACGCCGCCTACGCTTCCGAGCAGAGCCCGACTGGCAGCGCCAGCCCGGCCGCCGCACCGAATGCCTGCCCGAAACGCATCTTCGTGCCGACCGCCGACACCCGTCTGATCGCCCTGAACGCCGACACCGGCAAGATGTGCGAAGACTTCGGTGACAAAGGCCAGGTCGACCTGCGTGCCAACATCGGCAGCTTCGCCCCAGGCGGTTACTACTCCACTTCGCCACCGGCCGTGACCAAGAACCTGGTCGTGATCGGCGGTCACGTGACCGACAACGTTTCCATCGACGAGCCAAGCGGCGTGATCCGTGCGTTCGACGTGCACACCGGCAAGCTGGTGTGGAACTGGGACAGCGGCAACCCGGACGACACCACCCCGTTGGCCGAGGGTAAGACCTACACCCGCAACTCGCCGAACATGTGGTCCATGTTCGCCGTGGATGAAAAACTCGGCATGCTCTACCTGCCGATGGGCAACCAGATGCCCGACCAGTACGGCGGCGACCGTACCGATGATTCCGAGAAGTACGCCGCAGGCCTGACCGCGCTGGACATCGACACCGGCCACGTGAAGTGGACCTTCCAGTTCACCCACCACGACCTGTGGGACATGGACGTGGGCGGCCAGCCTTCGCTGATCGACATCAAGACCGCTGCTGGCGTGAAGCAGGCAGTGATGGCGTCGACCAAACAGGGCAGCATCTACGTGCTCGACCGCGCCACTGGCCAGCCAGTGGTGCCAGTCAATGAGATCCCGGTGCCACAGGGCGCAGTGGCGGGCGACCGCACCTCCCCTACCCAACCCAAGTCCGACCTGAACTTCATGCCGCCGCCGTTGAAAGAACGCGACATGTGGGGCGTGACACCGTTCGACCAGATGCTGTGCCGGATCGACTTCAAATCCATGCGCTACGACGGCCCGTTCACCCCGCCGTCACTGCAAGGCTCGATCGTGTACCCAGGCAACTTCGGCGTGTTCGACTGGGGCGGTATCTCGGTTGACCCGGTGCGCCAGATCGCCTTCGTGAACCCGAGCTACATGGCGTTCAAATCGAAACTGATCCCGGCGGCCGACATCGCCAAACAAGGCCCACGTATCAGCGAAACCCAAGGCGTACAGCCGAACAAAGGCGCACCTTACGGCGTGATCCTTGAAGCGCTGCTGTCGCCAATGGGCCTGCCGTGCCAGGCGCCAGCCTGGGGCTACGTGGCAGCGGTCGACCTGACCAACAACCAGACCATCTGGATGCACAAGAACGGCACCGTGCGTGACAGCTCGCCGGTTCCAATCCCGCTGAGCATGGGCGTACCTAGCCTGGGTGGTACGTTCACCACGGCCGGTGGCGTCGCGTTCCTCAGCGGCACCCTGGACCAGTACCTGCGTGCCTATGACGTGAAAAACGGCAAGCAACTGTGGGAAGGCCGCCTGCCTGCAGGCGCGCAAACCACCCCGATGACCTACACCGGCAAGGACGGCAAGCAATACGTGCTGGTCATGGCCGGCGGTCACGGCTCCCTGGGGACCAAGCAGGGTGATTATGTAATGGCGTTCAAACTGCCGGATTAAGCGGTACCAGCGGTAAAACAAAGGCGGCTACCCTCATCAGGTAGCCGCCTTTTTCATGCACATCGAAGATCAAAGTATGGGAGCCGGCTTTCCTGCTCCCACATTAGTCCGTGTCCATCCAATTAGATGGATATCCGCTCACGCCGCATCCACCGCTCGAACGCCATGGCATTGAGCGGCCGGCTGATCAGGTAGCCCTGGGCCGTGTCGCAGTTCCAGCGTTTGAGCAGGGTAAGGCTGTGTTCGAACTCCACGCCCTCGGCCACCACCTTGAGTCCCAGGTTGTGGCTCATGTCGATGGTGGAACGCACAATCACCCCGTCGCCGCTGGTGCTGTCGAGGTTGCGCACAAAGGACTGGTCGATCTTCAGCTCTTGCACCGGCAGGCGCTGCAATTGTGCGAGGGATGAGTAACCGGTGCCAAAATCATCCACCGAGAGGCTGATCCCGCAATTGCGCAGCTGCTCCAGCACGCTGAGGGCCTGCTGCGGGTTGTGCATGATGGCGCTTTCGGTGATTTCGAAAATCAAGTGCTCGGCGCCCACGGCGTAGCGGGCCAATAGCGCAGTGACGCGAATGGCCAGGTCATCATCGGCCAAGTCGTTCACTGAGATATTCACCGACAGCTGGATAACCAGCCCACGCTGCGCCCATTCGGCAATCTGGCGAATGGCTTCCTCGATCACCCACAGGGTCAGCGCGCCCATGCTGCCGGTGCGTTCGGCCAGGGGAATGAACTCTGCGGGGGACACCTGCCCCAGCGTCGGGTGTTGCCAACGCAGCAAGGCTTCGGCCTGGCCCACGTGACCGTGTTGAAGGTCGAGCTTGGGCTGGTAGCACAGGAACAACTCGCCTTCGATGACCGCGCGGCGCAAGTCGCGAATCAGGATGATCTGGCGCTGATGGGCGAGGTCGCGGTCCGGTTGGTAGACCTGCAAATGCCCCGGCAGGCTGGCCGCGTCATGCCGGGCGATGGCGGCGCGGTTGATCAATTCTTCTACCTGCTGCCCATCAGCAGGGTACGCAGCAATGCCGATGCTCACCTCATGGCGCACTTCGTCGTTGCCGATGCGCAGGGGTTGGGTCAACGCCCCATGCAAGTGATCGGCCCGGGCCACGGCGTAGTCGATCTCGGTATTTTCCAGCAACAACAGAAACTCACTGCCGGCGATGCGCGCGGCGGTGTCGCTGGCCAACAGGCTCATGGACAAGCAGCGGCTGGCCTCGCACAACATGTACTCGACGCCTTCGGGGCCAAACCCTTCGTTGATGACCCGGTAGTTTTCAATCCCCACGTACAGCAACACTACCGGCCGCCGTGCGCTGATCGCACTGCCCAGGCGCTCCATGGCCAGGGCGCGGTTGGGCAGGCCGGTGAGCGGGTCATGCAAGGCATTGTGGGCCAACTGCCGTTCGCGCAGGGCAATGCCGCTTTGCATGGCGTTGAAAGCACGCGCCAGCAGGCCGAACTCGTCGTGGCTGCGCACCCGCACCGGCGTGTGGTAGTCACCGGCCCCAATCCGTTCAGCGGCTTGCACCAACGCATTGAGCGGGCGTGACACCCGCCGTGCAAGAAACAACGCGACCGCCAGCGCGACCAGCAGCACCGCCAGGGCAATCCCCAGGAACTGCCGGTCCAGCGGCGCGAAGGACTCCAGCGCATGGTCCAGCGGGCTTTGCAGCAACACGCGCACTTCATCGCCCTCGCCGCTGCTGGCCAAGGGCAACACCTGGCTGAGTACACGCTGGCCGTGGAACAGCTGCATCTGCGCCTCGGGGTCGACCTGCGTGCCATGCAAGAGGCTGAAGATGCTCGGGCGCCAACTGCCTGGGTGGGTGGTGAACAGCTGCCCGGCATGGCCGTCCTGCACACTGAGGAACGACACCTCCAGATTGCTCATGGAGCGCAGTTCATGGGCGAATTGCGTGTCCATGGGAAAACCCATGACCACGCGGGCGATAGGCGCAGGCGCGAGCACATCCTTTTGCACCAGCAAATAGGGGCGCCCGGCCATGGCGACGATCAGCATTTGCTGGCCGCTGCGCCGAGCCTTGCGCAAGGCTTCGGCATACGGGAACAGCTGGCCTCGCGTCTGCACCCGCAGGGTACTGGCCATGACCTTGTCATCCAGGCCCAGCACCACCACTTCGCTGGAACTGATCCCAGTACCATGGGTGCCCAGCGCCTCCAGGATCGGCAGCGGCCGGCCACCGGCCACCGCCTGCTTGAACGGCCCATCGGCGGTGAGCCAGTCCAACCCGTATTGCAAGCGCCGCCCGCGCAGGTCCAGCAGGCGCTCGAACACCTGCCGCCCCGTGTTCAACTGTACGTCGGCCTGGTTCTCCACCGCGCGGGTGGTGGCGGCCTTGACGGCAAAATAAGTGGCGGCCACGACCACCAGCAACAACAGCGCCAGTACCCCGGCAATGCGGGTTTGAAAGGTGTGGCGCCAGTGCATGGCCACGCCCCCGCGCCTTGCTCGTCGCTCTGTGGCGTGCTTTCGTTGTGTCATACGCGTCCCTGCCGACTGCTAACCGGCGTCAAAAAAATATCCTTTTTTATGAGGAGTTCTCTTTGAGCAGGTTAGCTGGGACTGTGGATAAGTAAACCCAATAAAGGCGGGGCCTTACGCGTCACATTATTGACATCAATACCATCACAGCCGCTAGTTACCCCGCGCCCGCATGAAGTCCCCCCAACGCCTCACCAGATAATTGTGCTCATCCATCACCGAATTCCACACCGCGATGTGCCCCATGCGCTGCTCATAAGAACCTCCATCACGCACCTCTCCGATATCAATCAACGGCAAGCCATCGCTGCCCAATAACTCCTCCCGGGCCGGCTTGCCCGCATACCAGTAATCCCATTCGGCACTGCTCAAGTGGTCTCGGGTGCGCGCCGGGTTGCCGATGTAGTAACCCTGGCGGGCCATCACCGCGCCGGGCCAGCCGGACAGCCACCAATTCAAATACGCGTAGGCCGCATCCAGCACCGGCCCCTGGGCATGCCGCGACAGGGACAGGCCGCCGAACCAGGCGCGGTAGCCCTCGCGGGGCACTGCCAGGCGGTACTTCACCCCCGCGCGGTGCAGGCGCATCAAGGTCGGCGACCATAGGCTCTGGATATCGATACTCGGGCTGAGCATCAATTGCGCGGCCTCTTCATCGTCCGACCAGAACGCCGCGAAGTGCCCTTGCTTCTGCTTGCGCACCAGGATGTCGGCCAGCACGTCGATCTCTTCGATGCTCATGTTGCCGATATCCTTGAACGTTGCGAGGCCGGCGCCCTGCACCGCCAACGCCGCATCCAGGGCGCCGATGGCGGCGTCGCTTTGCAGCGCGGTACGTGCCCCCCAGGCCGGGTCGAGCAACCAGCCCCAGCTTTCATTGCCATGACAGAAACCATCGGGCAACCGTTCGGGGCGGTAGGCGAAGCTGTCGGCGTTGTGGGTCAATGGCAACATGCTGATGCGTTCAGTGACGGTGCTACCCAGGCTCCCGTCATGCTGCACGAACAACCGCTCACTGGGCACACTGCCGCTGCCCAGGCGGTCGCTGGCCGAGAGGCGGCCGCGCTTGGGCAGGTCATTGATCTCGTGCCACAGGGCGATACGCCGCGTGTCGATGGGCTGGATCGCGCGCGCCGGCCACACGAAGTCCACGTTGTGGAACCATTGGTCATACAAGTCATAGCTGTCGGGCTGCATCACCGCAATGCGCTGGGCCTGCTCGACGTCATGCACTTGGTACACCAGGCGAATGCCCAGCTCCTGCTCGGCGCGTATACGCAACGTTTCGAGCAGGGTCACGGAAGTACCGAGGACGCGTAAGGTGATCATGGTGCGAACCGCCGGGAGAACACCTCAAAGGAGCGGCGCAACACTGCCGGGTCAAGGCCGCGCAGGATAAACACCAGCCGCGATTGCCGGTCGTTGCCCGGCCACGCGGGCAGATGGACCGGGGCATGCAGGCAGTGCTGCACGCCATGGATGACGATGGGAGCGTTACTGGCGTTCACGTTGAGCAGCCCTTTGACACGAAGGATTCGTTCGCCGTGGCATCTTAGCAGCATCGACAGCCACACCCCGAAACCGACCCAGTCCAGCGGCTGATCGAGGCTCAGGCAGCACACCTGCGCGGCGCCGTGGCTGGCCGTGGTGCTGTGATGCAATTGCCAGCGGCTGACTTCCAGGGCCGGTTCGGCGCTGCGCAAGCCTTCGCCCAGCAGCAGTTGGTCACCGCTGTGGATAGCCTGGGTATCGAGAATCGGCGTGCCGGCGTTGAGGGCCCGCAGGTGCGCGCGCAGGGGCTCGCAGTCGTCGACCAGGTCGGTCTTGCTCAGCAGCAAGCGATCCGCTGCCGCCACCTGTGCCAGCCACTCCGGATGCAGGCGCTCTTGCAGGGTGGCGTGGCTGGCATCGACCAGCGTGATGACCAGGCCGATATGAAAGCGCCCTCGCAACTGCACATCGTTGTTCAAGGTTGCCAGGATCGGCGCCGGGTCGGCCAGGCCGGTGGTTTCCAGGATCACCCGTTTGAACGCCGGAATGTCCCCGCGCTCGCGACGCTGCAGCAGGCCAAGCAGCGCGTCTTTCAACTCACCGCGAATCGAGCAGCACACGCAGCCGCTGGGCAGCAGCACGGTGTCCGGCGCGACCTCTTCCACCAGCAGATGATCGATACCTACGTCACCGAACTCGTTGATCAGCAAAGCGGTGTCACCGAGGCTTTCGCCTTGCAACAGGCGAGTGAGCAAGGTGGTTTTGCCACTGCCGAGGAAGCCGGTCATTACATTCAGGGCGATGCTCATTTTCTACCTCCGCTTACTGTAGGAGCGTGCTTGCTCGCGAAAAACCTGAGAGCGCCGCGTTCATCCAGGCAGCGCGCGTTATCGTTAACGTTTTTCGCGAGCAAGCTCGCTCCTACAGTGGGTTGTATTCCAAATGGTCGAGCAGGTTGGGATCGAGGGGATCCAAAGGCCGCCCAAGCATGCTTTCAGCCGCTTGCCAGAGTTGATCCAGACCGCTCGCCAGTGCCTGTTTACCGGTAGCACCGAGCAGCAGGTACGAGGCGCCTTGAAAGTCTTCGACCTTGAGCCGGAACACCGCCAGCACCTGGTTGATCGCCGCAATCCGGCGCAGGCGCTCACGCCGTCGCGGCAAGGCGTCGCCCAAAGGGTCGCTCCAGTGCAGGTCTTCACTCAACAGCCCGCAGAGTCCACACATGGCTACACCCCGCTCATGGCATGACGTCGCCGGAATTAGGCCCCAGGGTCTGGCCCACGAACAGGTTGCCACCTGGCTCGCTGGCCAACAGTACCGCCACCGGCGCCACTTCGTCCGCCAGGCCGAAGCGGCCCAACGGCAGCTCGGCGGCCTTGGCGCGTTTCCAGGTGTCGCTGATGCCGCCCACCAGCGGCGTCTCGATGGGCCCCGGGGCGATGGCGTTGACCAGCACATTGTCCTTGGCCACTTCCAACGCCAGGGATTTGGTAAAGCCGATCACCCCGGCCTTGGCGGCAGCGTAATGGCTCAGCTCGGCGCCGCCCTTGATACCCAGCTGCGAGGCAACGTTAATGATCCGCCCCCAGCGCTGCGCAAGCATATGCGGCAAGGCACGCTGGCTGGCGATAAAGACGCTGGTGAGATCGACGCGCAGCATGTCGTTCCACATCTCGATACTCAGGTCGACACAGCGCGCCTGGGTGAGCATGCCGGCGTTGTTGACCAGGATGTCGATGCCGCCAAAGTGTTCGACACAGCGGTCGACACTGGCCTGGGCGCCTTCGACGCTGCCGACGTCGGCCAGGCATTCGACCACCTCGGCACCGAGGTTGCGGCAGGTGATGGCGGTTTCGGCCAGGCTCGCGGCATTGCGATCGGCCAGCAGCAAGCGTGCACCTTCAACGGCGTAAGCACGAGCGATGGCGGCACCGATGCCGCTGCCGGCGCCGGTGATGACGGCGCGGCGGTGGGTGAGTTGGCTCATAAAAACTCCTCAAACTGCGAACGCGATCACATGTGGGAGCGGGCTTGCTCGCGAAAGCGCTGTGTCAGTCGCCGCATATGGAGCTGAGCCACCGCATTCGCGAGCAAGCCCGCTCCCACAATTGAACCGAGTCCGGCTTCCAAGTGAAATTAGTCCGGCCAGCGCACGGTCAGGCCGCCGTCGATCACAATGCTTTGGCCGGTCAAATAACTCGACGCGTCACCGGTCAAGAACTGCACCAACGACGCCACCTCATCGGCCCTCCCGACGCGCCCCAGCGGGATCGCCCGCGCCGCTTTCGCCAGGCCCTCAGGCCCCAACGAGTTCTGCGCATCCAGCGACTGCGGCGTCTCGATCAGCCCGGGAATCACCGCATTGCAGCGAATCCCCAAGGGCGCCAACTCCACCGCCAATGAACGACACAACCCCGGCACGCCGGCCTTGGCCGCCGCGTAATGGCTGTGTTCCTGCCAGCCATACACCCCACCGGCAATCGACGATATCGCCACCAGTGCGCCACCTTCTTTCATGTGCCGGGTCGCGGCGCGGAAGGTGCGCATCACCCCGGTCAAGTCGACATTGAGCATGTCGTCCCACAGCGCGTCGGTCATCTCCAGCAACGGTGCGCGGCGCAACAACCCAGCGTTGGCCACCGCATAATCGAGGCGCCCGAAGTGCTGCACGGCCTGCTCGGCCAAGGCGTCGACCGAGGCACTATTGCCCACGTCCAAGGGCAGCATCACGCACTCGCCGCCCGCCTCTTGCACCTGCGACACGGTGGTCTGCGGGTCATGGGGATCCGCCGGGTAATACCCGCCCACCACCGCCACGCCACTGCGCGCGTAGGCCACGGCGAGGGCTTGGCCGATGCCGCTGGCGGCACCGGTAATCAAGGCAACTTTGCGTTTCATCGAATACTCCTTACTGCACGGTTTCCGGGCGTACATGGCGTGCGGCAAACATCAAGGCGCCGGACAGGAAGCACGGCAACGCACCGAACCACAGCGCGGCGGTCTGCCAGTCACTGCCGGCGGCCAGTACTTGGGTTGCACCAAAGCCTGCGACCACCGCGCCAATCGGGCCCATGGCATGGATGATCGCGCCACCGGTGGCGCGGATGCTGGTGGGGAAACTTTCGCTGATAAAAAACAGTGCCGCCGAGTAAGGCCCGATCAGGAAGAACAGGCCCAGGCTGTACAGCCCGACCACCATCGGCATATTGCTGGGCCCAAACAGCATGCCGGCGAACGCCAGGCCGCCGAGCATCCAGCCCAGGCCGATCACGTTGCGGCGGCCGATCTTGTCGCCCATCCAGCCGTGGCTGAGGTAGCCGCAGTAACCCACCAGGTTCGACAGTACGAGGATAATCAGCGAGTTCTCGAACGAAATATGGTGCACGCTGACAATCACCGACGTGCCCAACACGCTGAACACCTGGATCGCCGCCCAGTTGAGCAGCAACGCGGCACCGATCACCAGGGTGGCGCGGCGCGCCGGGCCACGGAACGCGGCTTTGAGGCCGGCCTTGCTGTGCTCGTCGTAGTCCACGCCGTAGGTCACTGCGACGTTTTGTGCCTCTTTCACCGCACCGCTTTTGCGCAGTTGGCTGATGCGCTGGTGGATCTGGAACTGGGGGCTCTCTTTGAGCTTGCGCGCCATGATCGCGATCACAACGGCCGGGATCGCGGCGAAGATAAAGCAGCCCTGCCAACCGATAATCGGCAACAACAGCGCGGTCAAGCCGGCGGCGATCAACGCACCGACCGGCCAGCCGCCCTGCACCAGGCTGTAGATGAACCCACGCCGCTTGGTCAGCCGCGGATCCTCGGAGGCGCCATACAGTTCACTCAAGTAGGTGGCGTTGACGGTTTCCTCGGCATAACCCAGGCCGCCCAGCGAACGGATCAGAATCAGCGGCGACTTGCCCCACGCGCCACCAATGGCGGTGAGTGCCGAGCACAACGCGGAGCCGGCCACGGTGAAGATAATGCCGGTGCGCCGCCCCAATTTATCCACCACGGGGCCAATGGCAAAGGCCACCACCGCCGTGCCCACTGCCACCCAGGTCGCAATCTCGGCTTGCTCGACTTCACCCCAGCCGAAGTGCCGGCCAATTTCCGGCAGCAAGGTGCCGAACAGAATGAAGTCATACACCGCAAACACCCAGGCAAAAAACGCGATCCAGGTGGCAAAGCGCACTTCCTTGGATGTCAGTTGCCGGGGTTTCCAGCCAGTCAGGTCAAGCTTGTTGTAAATAGACATGAATCGCGCCTCAAGGGGATAGGGGGTTGCCCTTCTGTAGGAGCGAGCTTGCTCGCGAAGACCGCACAGGCACTGCGTACAACCAGGTGGCCTGCGTTATCGTTAACGACCTTCGCGAGCAAGCTCGCGCCTACCGAGTGGACGTCAGGTACGCGGCTGGCGGCGGATGAAGTCGTCGGCGATTTCGTCGAAGGTGACGAAGCGCACGCCGGCATGGCTCTGGATGTGTTCGATCAAACGCTCCAGCATCAGCAGCACTTGCGGGCGGCCGGACACGTCGGGGTGGATGGTCATGGTGAACACGGCATGTTCGTGTTCGCGGTAGACCCAGTCGAACTGGTCGCGCCACATTTCTTCCAGATGGCGCGGGTTGACGAAGCCGTGGCTGTTGGGCGCTTTCTTGATGAACATCATTGGCGGCAGGTCGTCCAGGTACCAGTTGGCCGGGATCTCCACCAGGTCGGTTTCTTCGCCGCGCACCAAAGGCTTCATCCAGGTATCGGGGTGCTGGCTGTAGTCGATCTTGGTCCAGCTGTCGCCCTTGCGCACGTAGTAGGGGTGGAAGTCGTTGTGCATCAGGCTGTGGTCGTACTTGATGCCTTTTTTGAGCAACAGTTCGTTGGTGACCTTGCTGAATTCCCACCATGGCGCAACGTAGCCGGTGGGGCGTTTGCCGGTGACCTGGGTGATCAGGTCGATGGACTTGTCGAGCACGATCTCTTCCTGCTCGGCGGTCATGGCAATGGGGTTTTCATGACTGTAGCCGTGCACGCCGATTTCGTGGCCGGCGTCGGCCACGGCCTTCATCTGCTCGGGAAAGGTTTCCATCGAGTGGCCCGGGATAAACCAGGTGGTGCGCAGGCCGTAGCGTTCGAACAGTTTGAGCAGGCGCGGCGCACCGACTTCACCGGCGAACAGGCCACGGGAGATGTCGTCGGGCGAATCTTCGCCGCCATAGGAACCGAGCCAACCGGCGACGGCGTCCACGTCAACGCCAAATGCACAGAGAATATCTTTAGCCATGGTGTGTCTCCTTAAAGAGTCAGTACGGATTCAACGGCCAACGCCGCGCCTAACAGGCGTGCGTCTTCGCCGGTCGGGGCGCTGAGCAGCAGCCCGGTGGGCAAACCCAGGACGTCGCGGCCGCTGGGTAGGCTGACGCCCGGCATGTCGAGCAAACTGCCCGGCATGGTCAGGCGCAGGGTGGCGAGGTTGGTGGTGGCGAACAGCGCGTCGTCGGCCTCCAGCGCCGCCAACGCCGGGGCGACGTGGGCGACGGTCGGCGTTATCAGCAGGGCACCGTCGAGGTCATCGAGCAATTGCTGTTGCAGCCGCCGACGCGCCTCGATCAGGTGCAGGCGTTGGCTGGCCGGCAGCGCGCGTGCGGCTTCGAGGCGGCGGCGCACACGAGGGTCGAGTTGCTCGGCGTCGGCGCTGTCGAGCAAGGTTTCGTGCAGGGCAAACGCTTCGAATGAACCGAGCCAGCCATGCTCTTTGATCAACGCCAGGGTGGCCTGGAACGTGGCGGATGGGCGCACATCGATCAACGCGCCGGCTTCCTTCAACTGGTCGACGGCGCGCAGCAGGTTATCGCGCACAGCCGGCTCAATACCTTCCAGGGCGCCTTGTTCCAAGACCAGGCGCAGGCCCTTGAGGCTGGCGGCAACGTGGCGTTGGCTTCGGCCATTGAGCACGTCGTCGAGGGCCAGTGCATCACGCACACTGCGGGTCAGCGGCCCAAGGCTGTCGAGGCTGTGAGCCAGGGGGAAAACACCCTCGCGGCTGTAGTGCTGGCAACTGCTGCGATAACCCACCACGCCATTGAGTGCCGCAGGGATGCGGATCGAGCCAGCGGTGTCGGTGCCCATGGCAATCGGCACAATGCCCGCCGCCACGGCGACCGCCGACCCCGAGGAGGAGCCACCGGGGATGCGCGGCTGATCGCGGCTGCTCGGGTTATGGGGCGTACCAAAATGCGGGTTCAGGCCCAGGCCGGAATAGGCCAGTTCGCTGAGGTTGGTCTTGCCCAGGCTGACCATACCGGCGCGACTCAACCGTTCAACACAGGGCGCGTCTTGCACGGCCGCCGGCGCATGGCGACGGTAGGCAGCACCGGCAGTGGTGATACTGCCGGCCATGTCGAATAAATCTTTCCACGCCAGGGGCACGCCATCGAACTGGCTCAAAGGCTGCCCGGCGCGCCAGCGGGCCGCGGACGCTTGAGCCTCACGACGAGCACGCTCAGCCGTCAGGGAGATGAACACGCTGGGCGCCATGCTTGCATGAAGGAGGGCTTGTTCAAGGACCTGCACCGGATCACTTCGACCGCTGGCGAAGGCTTCGGCCATGGAAGTGGCGTCTGACATCAAGATGACCCTCACAAAACGTACATATTAATAAAATGTACATTTTACAAAGGCAGCTTTCGTGCCAGTCTCATGAGGGCGCTTTCCCCACGCTTAAGGTTTTACCTGCTGAGCTACGGGCTAGATGCTTTTTGGTGAGGTGAAAAATTCTGACGAAGGGTGGGCGTGCGCTTCGAATGAAATAATGTATCTTTTATTAGAAAGTACATTTTGGTGCAGAAAAGTAACATCGCGACCTCCACAGCCCCAAAAATGTGCCGCCGACGTGGCGCAGAGTGACAGCCCAACTATGAGAGAATCCCCGGCCAGCGTCCTACAAGCCCAAGAGCTCTTTACCTAGAGAAACAGATGAAAACAGTGCCCGCCTCGGCCTCCCGTTACGCGATGATCCACCAGATTTTGCGCGACGCGATCATCAACGGCACCGCCCGTCACGGGCTGGTCTTGCTTGAAGCGCCGCTGGCCGAACTGTTCGGCACCAGCCGCGTCCCGGTGCGCAAGGCGCTGGACCTGCTGCATGCCGAAGGGCTGATTTGCCGCTTCAATGGCCGCGGTTACCTGATCAACCCCGACGGCCTGGCCATGGAGCCCCTGCGCCTGCCCTTGAGCCATGGGCATCTGGGCCTCAACCACGACGATGAGCTGGTGGACACCCGGCCATTGGGTGAGCGAATTGTCGAGGAGATCGGCGCGGCGCTGTCCACTTGCATCGCGTTCGGCCATTACCGCCTGGACGAGCAAGCCGCCGCTGACCACTACGGTGTCAGCCGCGCCGTGGTGCGCGAAGCGCTGATGCGCCTGCGCGACCGTGGCCTGGTAGAAAAGGAGCCCTACTCCCAATGGCTGGCCGGACCGTTGACCGCCCGCGAAGTCACCGAAGACTACGAGCTGCGTGCCTGCCTGGAGCCCGAGGCCCTGCGCCAGAGTGCGCCTGACCTCGACCGCGACCTGCTCCAGGCGATGCTGCAGCGTGTACTCGACGCCCAGGCCAGCCCCCATTGCAGCCTGGAAGCCATCGAACACATTGAGGAAGACTTGCACCAGCACTGCCTGGCCGGCCTGCGCAACCGCAAGATCGCCGCCCTGATCCGCCAGGGCCAGAGCCCTATGATCATCAGCCGGATCTTCTACCGTTTGCTGGGGATCGGCGCCGATCCTGCAATGTTGGCCGAACATCGCCTGATACTTGAGCTGTTGCTGCATGGAGCGTTTGATGCTGCGGCGCTGAACCTGCGCGAGCATTTACAGCGGGCCAGCCAGCGCATGTTGCAGCGCTTGAAAGTGCTCTCGGTACTTCCCGAACAACCGCTGCCTGCCTACCTGCACAAAATCAGCTGAGAATGTGGGAACCAGCAAGCCCCCGCCCGCCTTGACCGAGTCTCTCCAGTTATTTCGTGCAAATTGTTGCTAACCACGCCCCCCCATTGAAACCACCGCAACCCCGCCCCATCTAACCTGCATACTTACTGATGCAGGTGCCCCATGAGCGACCAGCAAGAATTTCCAGATTACGACCTCAACGATTACGCCGACCCCGAAAACGCTGAAACCCCCTCGTCCAATACTGGCCTGGCCCTGCCTGGGCAAAACCTGCCGGACAAGGTCTACATCATCCCGATCCACAATCGGCCGTTTTTCCCGGCCCAAGTGTTGCCGGTGATCGTCAATGAAGAACCCTGGGCCGAGACCCTGGAGCTGGTGAGCAAATCCGACCACCATTCCCTTGCGCTGTTTTTCATGGACACGCCGCCCGAAGACCCACGGCACTTCGACACCTCCGCCCTGCCGCTGTACGGCACCCTGGTGAAGGTGCACCACGCCAGCCGCGAGAACGGCAAGCTGCAATTCGTCGCCCAGGGCCTGACCCGCGTGCGCATCAAGACCTGGCTCAAGCACCACCGCCCACCGTACCTGGTGGAAGTCGAATACCCGCACCAGCCCAGCGAGCCGACCGATGAGGTCAAGGCCTACGGCATGGCGCTGATCAATGCGATCAAGGAACTGCTGCCCCTCAACCCGCTGTACAGCGAAGAGTTGAAGAACTACCTCAACCGCTTCAGCCCCAACGACCCGTCGCCGCTCACCGACTTTGCCGCCGCACTCACCTCGGCGACAGGTAATGAGCTGCAGGAAGTGCTGGACTGCGTGCCCATGCTCAAGCGCATGGAAAAAGTGCTGCCGATGCTGCGCAAAGAGGTAGAAGTCGCGCGGCTGCAAAAAGAGCTGTCTGCCGAAGTGAACCGCAAGATCGGCGAGCACCAGCGTGAGTTCTTCCTCAAGGAACAACTCAAGGTCATCCAGCAGGAGCTGGGCCTGACCAAGGACGATCGCAGCGCCGACGTCGAACAGTTCGAACAGCGCCTGCAAGGCAAGGTGCTGCCGGCCCAGGCGAAAAAACGCATTGATGAAGAATTGAACAAACTGTCGATCCTGGAAACCGGTTCGCCGGAATACGCCGTCACGCGCAACTACCTGGACTGGGCCACCTCGGTGCCGTGGGGCGTGTATGGGGCAGACAAGCTCGACCTCAAGCACGCGCGCAAAGTGCTCGACAAGCACCATGCGGGCCTGGATGACATCAAGAGCCGCATCCTCGAATTCCTCGCCGTGGGCGCCTACAAAGGCGAAGTCGCCGGTTCCATCGTATTGCTGGTGGGCCCACCGGGCGTGGGCAAGACCAGTGTGGGCAAGTCCATCGCCGAATCCCTGGGACGGCCGTTCTATCGCTTCAGCGTCGGCGGCATGCGCGACGAGGCCGAGATCAAGGGCCACCGCCGCACCTACATCGGCGCCCTGCCCGGCAAGCTGGTACAGGCGTTGAAAGACGTGGAAGTGATGAACCCGGTGATCATGCTCGACGAGATCGACAAGATGGGCCAGAGCTTCCAGGGCGACCCGGCTTCGGCGCTGCTGGAAACCCTGGACCCTGAGCAGAACGTCGAATTCCTCGACCATTACCTGGACCTGCGCCTGGACTTGTCCAAGGTCTTGTTCGTGTGCACCGCCAACACCCTGGACTCGATCCCGGGCCCGTTGCTGGATCGCATGGAAGTGATTCGCCTGTCGGGCTATATCACCGAAGAAAAAGTCGCCATCGCCAAGCGTCACCTGTGGCCCAAGCAGTTGGAAAAAGCCGGCGTGGCCAAAAGCAGCCTGACCATCAGTGATGGTGCACTGCGCGCATTGATCGATGGTTATGCTCGGGAAGCAGGGGTGCGCCAACTGGAGAAACAGCTGGGCAAGCTGGTGCGCAAGGCGGTGGTAAAACTGCTGGATGAGCCGGACTCGGTGATCAAGATCGGCAACAAGGACCTGGAAAGCTCCCTGGGCATGCCCGTGTTCCGTAATGAGCAAGTGCTGTCCGGCACCGGCGTGATTACCGGCCTGGCCTGGACCAGCATGGGCGGCGCCACCTTGCCGATTGAAGCGACGCGCATCCACACACTCAACCGTGGCTTCAAGCTCACCGGGCAGTTGGGTGAAGTGATGAAAGAGTCCGCCGAAATCGCCTACAGCTACATCAGTTCCAACCTGAAGTCGTTTGGCGGCGATGCGAAGTTCTTCGACGAAGCCTTCGTGCACTTGCACGTACCGGAAGGCGCCACGCCGAAAGACGGCCCGAGTGCCGGCGTGACCATGGCCAGCGCGTTGCTGTCCCTGGCCCGCAACCAACCGCCGAAAAAAGGCGTGGCAATGACCGGCGAGCTGACCTTGACCGGGCATGTACTGCCGATTGGCGGCGTGCGAGAGAAAGTGATTGCGGCGCGGCGCCAGAAGATTCACGAGTTGATCTTGCCGGAGCCGAACCGTGGCAGCTTTGAAGAGTTGCCGGACTACCTGAAGGAAGGGATGACGGTGCACTTTGCCAAGCGGTTTGCGGATGTGGCGAAGGTGCTCTTCTGACGGTTATGGAGTGCCTGAGCTGGCCCTTTCGCGAGCAAGCCCGCTCCCACATTTGATCGCATTCCAAATGTGGGAGCGGGCTTGCTCGCGAAGAGGCCAGCCAAATCAACGCAAAACCCCGCCTTGTCACACCTTGTCTCATCTTCGGTTATGCTCCCCCTTCGTCGTGTATTAACGGAGCCTTCATGACCGCTGCCCGCCTGTTTCTCCCCTTGAGCCTTGCCCTGCTGGCCGGATGCGCCAGTGCCCCCAAGCAAAACGTCAGCGTGGACAACCAGAGCGCCTGCCCGCTCCAGCTTAAAAACGGGCAAAACCTGATCCTCACCCTGCCCAGCAACCCCACCACTGGCTATCGCTGGGCCATTCAGGACTCCGCTGGCGGCGTGTTGCGTGCCTTGAGCCCCGAGGTCTACAGCAGCACCGAGTCCGGCGTGATCGGCGGTGGCGGCCAGTCCACCTGGCGCTTCCAGGCGTTTGCCGCAGGCCAGGGGCGTTTGCGCCTGACGTCCCAGCAACCCTGGGAACCGGAAGCCGAACCTGCCGAGACCTTTGACTGCGCCATTACGGTGAACTGATATGCCCTGGCTGATCCTTGCCTTGATGGGCGCCGGCACCTTTGCCTACGGCCTGGCAACCCATGCGACGCTGCTGTGCCTGCTGGTCAAGCCGCTGCCGGTGCTGGCGCTGCTGGGTTGGCTGCATGACGCGCCGCCCACCGAGTATCGACGCTGGATCAGCCTGGGGTTGATTTTTTCCCTGATGGGCGACGTATTGCTCGCCTGGCCAGGCGACCTGTTCATCTTTGGCCTGGGCGCGTTTCTGTTCGCGCATCTGGCCTATCTCAAAGCCTATTTCAGTGACTGTCGGCGCTTGGCGTTGCTGCCGCTGGTGCTGGCCCTCGGCGTAGGCGCAATCTTGCTGAGCATCCTGATCTCCCACGGCCTCGGTGAGCTGTTGATACCGGTGGTGGTTTACGCACTGGTGATCAGTGCCATGCTCTGGCGTGCGTTGGCGCGACTGGGCAGCCAGGTGCCCAAACGTTCGGCGTGGCTGGCGGCGGCGGGTGCGGTGTCGTTTGTGGTTTCCGACGCGCTGATCGGCATCAATCGGTTTGTACTGGCGTTCGAGGCAGCGCCGTATTTGCTGATTGCCACTTACTGGCTCGGGCAGTGGGGCATCACCGCCTCGGCTTTCCATCAGACAACCCGCGCATCCGAGGGCCAACTTGGCTAAAATGCCGGCCTTCCCCCCACCGTCGCCGGAACAGCCGTGAGCAAAGAACCCGATCGCCTATTCGCCCAGCCCCTGCCCCAGGTGCCGGACTTCGCCTTTAACGAGGATGTGGTGCGGGTGTTCCCGGACATGATCAAGCGCTCGGTGCCGGGTTACCCCACCATCGTCGAGAACCTCGGCGTGCTGGCCGCGCAATTTGCCCAACCGGGTAGCGTGCTGTATGACCTGGGCTCTTCCCTGGGCGCCGTGACCCAAGCCCTGCGGCGCCATGTACGTACCGAAGGTTGCCGGGTGATCGCGGTGGATAACTCAGCCGCGATGGTCGAGCGCTGCCGTGAATACCTCAATGGCCAGGATTCGATGTTCCAGGAATTGCTGCCCGTGGAGGTGATCGAGGGCGATATCCTCGCCCTGCAATTCAAGCCGGCCTCGGTGGTGGCGCTGAACTTCACCCTGCAATTTATCGCCCCTGAGGAACGCCTGGCGTTGCTGGGGCGCATTCGCCAGGCGCTGCTGCCGGGCGGGGCGTTGATCCTGTCGGAAAAGCTGCGCTTTAACGATGTTGAAGAACACGCCCTGCTGACCGACCTGCATATCGCCTTCAAGCGCGCCAACGGCTACAGCGAACTGGAAATCGCCCAGAAGCGCAGCGCCATCGAAAACGTCATGAAGCCCGACAGCCTCGAAGAACACCGCGAACGCCTGCTGGCGGCCGGGTTCTCGAAAGTCGTGCCGTGGTTCCAGTGTCTTAACTTTGCCTCGTTGATTGCCTTGCCATGATTGATTTGTCTCCCCTCGCCCGCCACCTGGTCGGCACTCCCCTGGCCGTGTGGGCCCAGGGCCTGCAAGCGCAGCTCGATAGCAAAATGGAAAAAGGCCATGGCGACCTGGAGCGCTGGCAGAGCGCGCTGGATGCACTGCCACGGATCCAACCCAGCAGCGTCGACTTGCTCAACGGCCTGGTGCTGGACACCGATTGCGACGACGCCACCCGTGAGCAAATGCACACCGCCTTGATGGGCCTGAGCCCCTGGCGCAAAGGTCCGTTCCATCTGTTCGGCGTGCATGTGGATACCGAGTGGCGTTCGGACTGGAAGTGGTCGCGGGTCGCGCCGCACCTGGACCTCAAAGGCAAGCGTATCCTCGACGTGGGCTGCGGCAACGGCTACTACATGTGGCGCATGCTCGGCGCCGGGGCCGACAGCGTGATTGGCGTGGACCCCAACTGGCTGTTCTTCTGCCAGTTCCAGGCGGTGCAGCGTTATCTGTCCGAGCCCAAGGCCTGGCACCTGCCGTTCCCCTTCGAAGATTTACCGGCGAACCTGGAAGGCTTTGACACCGTGTTTTCCATGGGCGTGTTCTACCACCGCCGCTCGCCCATCGAGCATTTACTGGCGTTGAAGGACACCCTGGTCAAGGGCGGCGAGCTGGTATTGGAAACATTGGTAGTGGAAGGCGATCAACAGCAAGTGCTGGTGCCGGAAGACCGTTACGCCCAGATGCGCAACGTGTGGTTCCTGCCCTCGGTGCCGGCGTTGATGCTGTGGCTGCGCCGTGCCGGGTTCAGGGATGTGCGTTGCGTGGACGTGAGCGTGACCACGGTTGAGGAGCAGCGTGGGACGCAGTGGATGAGGTATCAGTCGCTGAGTGATTTCCTGGACCCTGAGGATCACAGCAAGACCATTGAAGGGCTGCCGGCGCCGATGCGGGCGGTGATCATCGCTCGCAAATGACACCACGCTCGTCCTGAAAAAATGGAGATCAAAGGTGGGAGCTGGCTTGCCTGCGATAGCAATCTGTCAGTCAGCCCAATATTGACTGACCCACCGCTATCGCAGGCAAGCCAGCTCCCACATTGATACTTCAGTGTCCTTTAGAGTGTTGGTTTAGCCCGGCGAGCCTTGAAGAACTCGCTGAGGACCGCCCCACACTCCTCGGCCAACACCCCACCTTCAAACAGCACCCGATGATTCAGAAAACCCTGGGTAAAAAACTGCCCCTGGCTTTGCACGATGCCCGCCTTCGGCTCCAACGCGCCATACACCACCCGCGCAACCCGCGAATGTACGATCAAACCCGCGCACATGCTGCACGGTTCCAGCGTCACGTACAGCGTACTACCCACCAGGCGATAGTTACTGATTGCCTGGGCAGCGGCGCGGATCGCGACCATTTCGGCATGGGCGCTGGGGTCGTTGCCGCTGATGGGGCAGTTGAAGCCGCGGCCGATAATTTCACCGTCCTGCACCAGCACCGCCCCCACCGGAACTTCGCCCAGTGCGGCGCCTTGGGCGGCGAGCGCCAGGGCTTCGCGCATAAAGTCCTGGTCGCGGCTGCGGTCGATAATCGCGGCGGGGCGAATCTGGCGCATCACGCCACCTCGATAGCGGCCATCAGGCCGGTTTCCATGTGGTCGATCACATGGCAATGGAACATCCACACCCCCGGGTTATCCGCCACCAAGGCCACGCGGGCGCGTTCGTTCTTGCCCAGCAGGTAGGTGTCGGTGAAGTACGGGATCACCTTATGGCGGTTGGACGCAAGCACCTTGAAGCTCATACCGTGCAGGTGGATCGGGTGCTGGTACTGGGTCATGTTCTTCAATTCGAAAATGTAGCTCTTGCCCTTCTCCAGCTTGGCAATCGGGCGGTCGGCGCAGGTCTTGTCGGTGATGTCCCACGCCTGGCCGTTGATCTGCCACAGGCTCGGCGGCTTACCGTTTTCGACATTGACCGACACCGAACCGACCCATTCGAAATTGAAGTTGAGTTTCTCGGCATTGGCCAGGTCTGGCTCGGCAACCGGATTGGCCGGCAATGCCGGTGGCCACGCGGTAGGCGCGTCGGTATTGACCACCGAGCGGAAGGTGCCAAGGCGCACCGGACCGTTGCGGATCGACAGTTCTTCGCCCGCCGGTGGCGCCTTGATCGCCAGGCAAATGCGCATCCCCGGGCCCAGCCAATATTCCTTGCCCAACGGGCGCGGCTCGATGGGGTTGCCGTCCAGGGCGTAGATCTGCGCTTCGACGCCGGGGATATTGAGGCGATAGGTCAGCGTGTTATCCAGGTTGAGCAGGCGCACGCGGGTGATTTGCCCGGCAGGCAGCTCGATGACCGCCTGAGGCACGCCGTTGATGGTCGACAGACGCCCGGCCGTGCCGCCGCGCGCCGCTTCACGGGGGATGCTGAACTCGACAAACGCACCCTCTTCGTCGATGTGCCAGTTCTTCAGGCTCAAGGTGCGTTCGTACTTGAAACCAGTGGGGTCGCGCTCTTCCACGATCAACGGGCCAACCAGGCCACGGCCGAGTTCTTCGCTGCTGCTGACATGGGGGTGGTACCAGTAGCTGCCGGCATCGGGCACGCGGAATTTGTAGTCGAAGTATTCGCCAGGCAGCACGGGCAATTGCGAGACGTAGGGCACGCCGTCCATTTCCAGCGGCAGGCGGATGCCGTGCCAGTGGATGGTGGTGGCGACTGGCAGATGGTTGATAAAGCGCACCCGCAGCCATTCGCCTTGGCGCACCCGCAACTCGGTGCCAGGCGCCGAAGGGCCGAACGCCCAGGCTGGGGTCTTGTGTCCTGGCACCAACTCTACGTCCAGGGGCGCGGCAATCAACTCGTAATCGTGACCCGCCTCGGACTCAGCGACTTTCCCCAGCCAGTAGCGGTAGCCACCGCCGGCACCGACGCCTACTACGGCAAGGCCAGCAAGACCACCCAGGATTTGTCGACGGGAAAAGGATCGGGACACAACAACCTCGCGTATCGGCCGCAGGCCAAGGGCCCGCAAAGGGCTGATACGATACACCTGCGTCGCCTAAACAGTAAGGCTTCGCATTGCCGCACAGATGAAAGATGGCTCAAACCTGTAGGAGCGAGCTTGCTCGCGAAGGTCGTTAACGATGACGCGGGGAGGCTGGCTCCCCGAGTTGCCCTCAGGTCTTTCGCGAGCGAGCTCGCTCCTACAGTTAATTTGCCGTCAGGCCTTGGCGGCAGCCAGGATCAGGGCTTTCATCTCGGCCACCGCGCCTTTGAAACCAACAAACAACGCATGGGCCACCAGCGCATGGCCAATGTTCAGTTCGTTGATGCCCTTGATCGCAGCCACGGCTTCGACGTTGTGGTAATGCAAGCCATGGCCGGCATTGACGATCAAGCCTTCGTTGAGCCCGCAGTTCACGCCGTCGATGATGCGTTGCAACTCATCGGCTACTTCGGTCGGCGTGGTGGCATCGGCATAACGGCCAGTGTGCAGCTCGATCGCCGGGGCGCCGACACGGCGGGAGGCTTCGATCTGGCGCTCGTCGGCGTCGATAAACAGCGAGACTTCACTGCCGATGCTCGACAAGCGCTCCACCGCGGCCTTGATCCGCGCTTCCTGGCCGGCGACGTCGAGGCCGCCTTCGGTGGTCAACTCCTGGCGGGTTTCCGGCACCAGGCAGATATGCGCCGGGCGGATGCGCTCGGCGAACGCCATCATTTCTTCGGTGACGCCCATTTCGAAGTTCATGCGGGTTTGCAGCACGTCCTTGAGCAGCAACACGTCGCGCTCCTGGATGTGGCGGCGGTCTTCGCGCAGGTGCACGGTGATGCCGTCGGCGCCCGCTTCTTCGGCGTCCAGCGCGGCCTTGACCGGGTCAGGGTAACGGGTGCCCCGGGCCTGGCGCAGGGTGGCGACGTGGTCGATGTTGACGCCAAGAAGAATGCGATTGCTGGTGGTCACGGAAGCGCTCCTGAAAAGGGAAAGAATCGGTGCACAGCATACACGGGGATGTCAGGGCTTTCGAAACAACTCGCGACTGACCAGCGGCCGCCCGCCCAGGTGCACGGCCAGGGCCTGGCGCATCAGGCGCTTGGCGGCGGACAGCGCACCGGGAGCGTGCCAGTCGGCTTCACTCATGGCCAGCAGTTCGGTGCCCTGAAACAGGCCGGGCTGCAGCAGGTACACACGCTCAAGCCCCGCATCGACTTGCAGGCGATACATGCCGTCGGCGGCGATGGGCTCGCCGTGCAGGTCGTTGGCCAGTTCGAAGCCGTAGCCAAGGTCGTCGAGCAAACGCCATTCGAAAGCGCGCAGCAGCGGCTCCAGCGGACGGCCTTCAGCGAGGGCGAGCAAGGTGGCAGCGTAGTGATCGAAGACCGCCGGGTGCGGGTCTTCGGCGGGCAACAGGCGAATCAGCAGTTCATTGAGGTAAAGGCCGCTGAACAGCGCGTCGCCATTAAGCCAGGCCGAGATGCCAACGCTTTCCAGGCGGCCGACGTTTTTCAGCTCGCCCTTGCCGCGAAACTCCACGTCCAGCGCCACGAACGGCCGCGCCAAGGTGCCCGCCTTGCCGCGCGCGCTACGCAACACCGCGCGCAGGCGGCCTTGGGGCGTAAGGAAATCCACCAGGGCGCTGGTCTCGCGGTAGGCGCGGCTGTGCAGGACGTAGGCGGGTTGGCTGGGGGCTGGAGTTGAAGACATAGGCTCTCGCTGCGGGAATGCGATGGTGACAACAACATAAACCTAATGTGGGAGCGGGCTTGCTCGCGAAAGCGATGGGTCAGCCAATACATGTACCGACTGAAGCACCGCATTCGCGAGCAAGCCCGCTCCCACATTTTTCGTCCTGCAGTGTGACTGGAGGCCGATTACAGGTCGCCGTAGCCCAAGGAGCGCAGTGCACGCTCATCATCGGACCAGCCACCCTTAACCTTCACCCAAAGGTTGAGCATGATCTTGGAGTCGAACAACAACTCCATATCCTTGCGCGCTTCGGTGCCGATACGCTTGATACGCTCGCCCTTGTCGCCAATGATGATTTTCTTCTGGCCGTCACGTTCGACGAGGATCAGCGCATGGATATGCAGGGTCTTGCCCTGCTGCTTGAACTCTTCGATTTCGACGGTGATCTGGTACGGCAGCTCGGCGCCCATCTGGCGCATGATTTTCTCGCGGACCAGTTCGGCGGCAAGGAAGCGGCTGCTGCGGTCGGTGATCTGGTCTTCCGGGAAGAAGTGCTCGTTTTCCGGCAGGTAACCGGCGATCACGCGCTCCAGGGCTTCCAGGTTATGGCCGTGCTGGGCCGAGATCGGCATGATCTGGGCGTTCGGCAGTTGTTCCTGCAACCAGGTCAGGTGCGGCATCAGCTCGGCTTTGTCCTCGATACGGTCGGTCTTGTTCAGCGCGACGATCAACGGGCCGGTCACATACTGCACACGCTCGAGGACCATCTGGTCTTCGTCGGTCCACTTGGTGCGGTCCACCACGAAGATCACCACGTCGACGTCTTTCAACGCGGCCGAGGCGGTCTTGTTCATGTAGCGGTTCAGGGCTTTCTCGCCGCCTTTGTGCATGCCAGGGGTATCGACATACACCGCTTGCACATTGCCTTCGGTCTTGATGCCCAGCATGTTGTGGCGGGTGGTCTGGGGCTTGCGCGAGGTGATCGCGAGCTTCTGGCCGAGGATGTGGTTGAGCAGCGTGGACTTGCCCACGTTCGGGCGGCCGACGATGGCAACATAGCCACAGCGTGTTGCGGTTGAATCAGTCATGGCCATTCTCCACGCCCAGGGCAATCAGTGCTGCAGCGGCCGCTACCTGTTCGGCAATACGACGGCTCACACCCTGACCTCGGCTTTTTTCGTTCAATAAGGTGATTTCACATTCCACGAAGAACACCCGGCAATGGGGTTCGCCCTGGATATCCACCACTTCGTAGCGTGGCAGTTCGCAACCGCGGGACTGCAGGTACTCTTGCAGGCGGGTCTTGGGATCCTTGTTGGTATCTACCAGCGTCAGGCTTTCGATTTCCGAGGCCAGCCAGGCGACAACGCGCTCCTTGGCCGTCTCCATGCCTGCATCGAGGTAGATCGCACCGATCAAGGCTTCCAGGGCATCAGCCAGGATTGACTCGCGACGGAAACCGCCGCTTTTCAACTCACCGGAACCCAGCCGCAGGTACTCGCCCAGGCCAAAGCCTCGGGCCAGCACGGCCAGGGTCTCGCCTTTCACAAGGCGTGCGCGCAAGCGCGAAAGCTGGCCTTCCCGCGCTTGGGGGAAACGCTCGAACAGCGCCTCGCCGGCGGCGAAATTGAGGATAGCGTCACCGAGGAATTCCAGGCGCTCGTTATTGCGCCCTGCAAAGCTGCGGTGTGTGAGGGCAAGGACCATCAATTCCTGGTCCTTGAAGGTGTAGCCGAGCTGACGCTCGAGACGACTTAGAGAAACGGTCACGGTTTATCCATATCTAGTTGATGGCACCGGCGGCCATCGACGATTGACGCAGTGTTCAAATTCAAATCCTGATGGGTACCGGGCATCGGAAAATGTCCAAGCCCCAGAAAAGCATTCGGCGCTGTGTTCACAGCGCCGCTTGTATTACTTGATCAGCCCGACCCGCGAGAAGTTCGGCAGGTGGCTGAGCTTGGGTTCCGGCCAACTCATCCAGACCGCGAAGGCTTTGCCGACAATGTTCTCGTCGGGCACCATGCCCAGCAGGTCCTTGGGAATGTTGGGGTCATCCCAGTAGCGGCTGTCGTTGGAGTTGTCGCGGTTATCGCCCATCATGAAGTAGTGCCCGGCAGGCACTTTCCACTGGCCATCAGGCATCGCGCGGTAGCGGCTCATCTCCTTGCGGATTTCATGCTCCACCGCACCGAGTTTTTCCTGATACAGCTCGGCACTGCCCAACGTGTTCGGTTCGGCACCCAGCAGCTTCTCGGCCACCGACTCACCGTTGATCAACAGACGCTTGTCGCTGGTGTAGCGCACCACGTCGCCCGGCAAGCCGACCACACGCTTGATGTAGTTGACGTTCGGGTCGCTTGGGTAGCGGAACACCATCACATCGCCGCGCTGCGGGTCACCCACCGGGATGACTTTCTTGTCGATCACCGGCAGGCGAATGCCGTAGGAAAACTTGTTCACCAGGATGAAGTCGCCCACGTCCAGGGTCGGCTTCATCGACCCCGAAGGGATCTGGAACGGTTCGACCAAAAACGAGCGCAGCACCAGCACGATGAACAACACCGGGAAGAACGACTTGCCGTACTCAACCAGCAAAGGCTCTTTGTTCAGCTTCTCGACCACCACCGCATCGGGCTGGCTGACGCTGCCCTGATAGGAAGCGATGGCCGCCCGACGGCGCGGGGCGAAGAACACCAAATCGAGCAACGCCAGGAGACCGCAGACGGCAACGGCGATGACCAGCAACAGCGGGAAATTTAGCGACATAGGACCTAACTATCCAACCTGAGCACCGCAAGGAAGGCTTCTTGTGGAATTTCCACATTGCCCACTTGCTTCATGCGTTTTTTACCGGCCTTTTGCTTCTCAAGCAGCTTGCGCTTACGGCTGACGTCGCCGCCATAGCATTTGGCCAGTACGTTCTTTCTGAGTGCCTTGACGGAGGTCCGCGCAATGATCTGCCCGCCAATGGCGGCCTGGATCGCGACGTCGAACATCTGGCGCGGAATCAGTTCTTTCATCTTCTCGGTCAATTGGCGACCTTTGTAGTGCGCGTTGTCCTTGTGCACGATCAGTGCCAGGGCATCGACCTTGTCGCCGTTGATCAACACATCCAGTTTCACCAGATTAGCCGATTGGTAACGGTCGAAATGGTAATCCAGCGAAGCATAGCCGCGACTGGTGGATTTGAGACGGTCGAAGAAGTCCAGGACCACTTCGTTCATCGGCAAGTCGTAGGTCACTTGCACCTGGGTACCGAGGAACAGCATGTCGTGCTGTACGCCACGCTTTTCGATACACAAGGTAATCACGTTACCCAGGTGTTCCTGTGGCACAAGGATATTGGCGCGCACGATCGGTTCGCGCATGTCTTCGATGGAAGACAGGTCTGGGAGCTTGGACGGGTTATCGACGTAAATCGTTTCACCGGTTTTCAGCGCCAGCTCAAAAATAACGGTCGGTGCCGTGGTGATCAGGTCCAGGTCGTATTCGCGCTCGAGGCGCTCCTGGATGATTTCCATGTGCAGCATGCCGAGGAAGCCGCAGCGGAAGCCGAAGCCCAGGGCGTCGGAGCTTTCCGGGGTGTACTGCAACGACGAATCGTTGAGGGTCAGCTTTTGCAAGGCTTCGCGGAAGTCTTCGAAGTCATCCGAGCTGACCGGGAACAGGCCGGCGTAGACCTGCGGCTGGATGCGCTTGAAGCCCGGCAGCACGTCGACGTCCGGGGTGGAGCTGAGGGTCAGCGTGTCACCGACCGGGGCACCGTGGATGTCCTTGATACCGGCGATGATGAAACCTACTTCGCCGGCCTTCAGGTCCGTGGTGGCGGTGTGCTTGGGGTTGAATACACCGACGCTGTCCACCAGGTGGATCTTGCCGGTGGACTTGACCAGGATCTTGTCGCCCTTCTTCACACGGCCATGGCGCACACGTACCAGGGAAACAACCCCCAGGTAGTTGTCGAACCATGAGTCGATGATCAACGCTTGCAGCGGATCTTCGTAGTTGCCGGTTGGCGCGGGAATGGTTTTGACCAGGCGCTCGAGCACTTCGTCGACGCCCAGGCCGGTCTTGGCGCTGCACTCGACGGCGTCGGTGGCGTCAATGCCGATGATTTTCTCGATTTCTTCCTTGACGCGATCAGGATCGGCCTGAGGCAGGTCGATCTTGTTCAGTACCGGCATGACCTCCAGGCCCTGCTCGATAGCGGTGTAGCAGTTGGCCACGGACTGGGCTTCAACGCCCTGCCCCGCGTCAACCACCAGCAATGCGCCTTCGCAGGCTGCCAGGGAGCGGCTGACTTCATAGGTGAAGTCGACGTGGCCTGGGGTGTCAATGAAATTCAGCTGGTACTTGATACCGTCTTTGGCGGTGTAGTACAGGGTCACGCTGTGGGCCTTGATGGTGATCCCGCGCTCGCGTTCAAGGTCCATGGAGTCCAGGACCTGGGCTTCCATTTCACGCTCGGCAAGGCCGCCGCACATCTGGATGAATCGATCGGCCAGCGTCGACTTGCCATGGTCAATGTGGGCGATGATGGAGAAATTGCGGATATGACTCAAATCACTCACGGATCAACACTCAAAAAGGCTGCAGGCAGATTGCCCGCTGAAAAATAGCCGGGAATTGTACCTGATGCTCAGGCCAGACGTCATCTTTGCTGACCAATACAAAAAAGCCCCGTGTCCACGGGGCTTTTTACTGCAGGAGCGAGCTTGCTCGCGAAGATCGCCACCGATAACGCGCTCATCCTGGATGAACGCGGCGTTTCGAAGACTTTCGCGAGCAAGCTCGCTCCTACAGTGAGTGACATTCGCGAGCGCGGCGTCAACCGGCCCGACGCAGCAGCCAGAACCCGGCCACGGCACAAATAGCTGTTGGTACCAGCACCGCAAACAGCGGCGAGAAACCGAATACCAGGCTTGATGGGCCGAGCAGATCCTGGGCGATGCGGAAGGTAAAGCCCACCAGCACACCGGTAAATACCCGTTGGCCCAGGGTCACGGAACGCAATGGCCCGAAAATGAAGGAAATCGCCATCAACACCAAGGCGGCGGTAACCACCGGCTGCAAGACTTTCACCCAGAACGCCAGCCAGTAGCGGCCATTGTTCAGGCCCTGCTCCTTGAGGTAGTGGATATAGCTCCACAAACCAGAGATCGGCAGGGCTTCCGGCACCATCACCACGGTGTTGAGCAACTCCGGCTTGAGGGCGATATCCCACTGCTCGGTCGGTACATTGACCACTTCGGTGCTGGACTGGGTGCCCTGGCCCACGTTACGGAAGTGCGTGGTGGTGACGTCGCTCAGTTGCCATTGCTCGCCACTGTACTGCGCGCGCTTGGCGAAGCTGGACGACAACATGTGCCGCTCTTTGTCGAAGGTGTAGCGGGTCACCCCGATCAACAGGCCACCCGGTTGCACGGCGTTGATGTGGATGAACTCGTCACCCTGGCGGTGCCACAGGCCGTGCTTGGCGCTTTGCGCATCGCCCGAACCCTGGGCCAGGGCACGATTGGCCTGGGCGGTGGCTTCGGCCGGTGGTGCGACGTATTCACCGATCAGCACGCTGCAGGCCATCAGCAGCAGCATCGGTTTCATGACCGCCCAGACGATACGGCCGATGGAAACCCCGGCGGCGCGCATGATGGTCAGCTCGCTGTTGCTGGCCAGGGTACCCAGGCCGATCAGACAGCCAATCAGCGCGGCCATCGGCATCATGTCGTAAAGACGACGCGGCGCGGTCAGTACCACGTAGCTCAGCACGTCCGTGACGGTGTAAGTGTCAGTAACGTTGCCCACTTCATCAATGAAGGCGAACAACAAGGCCAGGCCAAGGATGATGCCCAGTACCGCCAGGATGGCGATCAGTACACTAATGCCGATGTAGCGATCAAGCTTAGCCACGAGCCATCTCCTTCAGGCCACGACGGCTCTTCATTTTCAAACGGATAGGTTCCCAGTAGAGCAGCCCCAGGCCGATCATCAGGAAAACCCCGTGCACCCACCACAGGCCCAGGGCCGGCGGCAACTTGCCCTTCTCCAGGGAACCACGGGCAGAAATCAGGATAGTCAGGTAGGCCATGTACAACAGGATCGCCGGCAGCAACTTGAGGAACCGCCCCTGGCGCGGGTTGACGCGCGACAGCGGCACAGCCATCAGGGTCACGATAAACACCAGCAGCGGCAGGGAAAGGCGCCATTGCAACTCGGCGATGGAGCGCAATTCCGGGCTGCCGAACAGCGATGAGGTGGGCAGTGCGTCGCGGTCGGTGACCTCGTCACTGATCTCGGCCTTGGGCAGCATGACGCCATAGGTGTCGTACTTGATCGCCCGATAGTCCGCCAGGCCAGGGCTGCCGTCGTAGCGGTAGCCGTTTTCCAGGATCAGGTAGCGATTGCCATC
The DNA here is from genome assembly GCF_001902145.1 of Pseudomonas fluorescens. Lineage (GTDB taxonomy): Bacteria > Pseudomonadota > Gammaproteobacteria > Pseudomonadales > Pseudomonadaceae > Aquipseudomonas > Aquipseudomonas fluorescens_BV. The sequence goes on along the minus strand of NZ_MRST01000023.1, from coordinate 407,375 downwards.
GGGACGGATTTCCTGGCGACCGCTGTCGGCCACCAGAATCGAAATACCCCGATCCTTCTGGTTCTGACCGAGGTTCTTCTGGGAGATGAACACGCCGCCAAGGTTGGAGCGGTCGTCGGTCATGGTTTCGGTGTAGGTCACCCGCGAACCGTCGCTGAGCGACTGGAAGCGACCGGGCTCGAGGGTGTCGAACTCAGTCATCGCATCCTGCTTGTTCAGCAGCAGCTGGAACTGCATGGCCCCCTGGGGCGCCAGGCTCATGCTCAACCAGGCCACCACCAGGGCAACACCGGCGGCAGGCACCATGGTCATGGCCAGCAGGCGCTGCTGGCTCATGCCGGTGGCCGACAGCACGGTCATCTCGCTTTCCAGGTACAGCCGGCCATAGGCCAGCAATATGCCGAGAAACAGGCCAAGCGGCAGGATCAACTGGAGCATGCCGGGCATCCGGTAGCCCATGATCAGGAACAGTGAGCCCGGATCCAGGGCGCCAGCGGCGGCCTGGGCCAGGAACTTGACGAAACGACCACTCATGATGATGACCAGCAACACCGCACTCACGGCACTCAGGGTCAACAGGACTTCGCGGGACAGATAACGGAAGACAATCAAACCAGACACTCCAGGGTTGTCAGGCTAAGGCGGCCAAACAAGCAAGCATACCGAGTCGACCCGTTTACCACGGGCCGGCTAAAAAGATGGCGCATTATCCTGTGATTGACCGCGCCTGTCACGGAGCTTACTCATGCGCACGCACAAAGCGTGCGCCAAGGGTTGTCAGGCTCCGCTGGCGAGGTTCAAACTGCGGCCTTTGTCGCTGGCGGTTTACAACGCTGCCGAGCTTTAAAGCCGGAGTACAGACTCCTGGCTCACAGACCTTGATAAGGGACCCGAAAATGGAATTGGTTGTAAAAAGCGTTAGCCCCGAAACGTTGAAAACCGCCACCCTCGTGGTCGCTGTCGGCGAAGGCCGCACACTCGGCGTCGCCGCCAAGCAACTAGACGAACTGAGCGGCGGCGCTATCAGCGCAGTGCTCAAGCGCGGCGACCTGGCCGGCAAGGTCGGCCAGAGCCTGCTGCTGCAGAGCCTGCCCAACCTTAAAGCCGAGCGCGTTTTGCTGGTGGGCGTGGGCAAGGATGCCGAACTGGGCGACCGTCCGTTTCGCAAGATCGTCAGCGGCATCCTCACCATCCTCAAGGGCCTGGGCGGCAGCGATGCGGTGCTGGCGCTCGATGAAATCGTGGTCAAGGGCCGCGACAGCTACGGCAAGACCCGACTGCTGGCTGAGTCGCTGGTGGACGGCGGCTATATTTTCGACCAGTTCAAGAGCCAGAAAGCCGAACCCCGCGCCCTGAAGAAAATCACCCTGCTGACCATCAAGGCCGCCCAGGCTGAGGTTCAGCGCGCCGTTACCCACGCGCAAGCCATCGCCAACGGCATGTCGTTCACCCGCGATCTGGGCAACCTGCCGCCGAACATCTGCCACCCGACATTCCTGGGCGAACAGGCCAAGGCATTGGGCAAAGAGTTCAAGGGCTTGAAGGTTGAAGTGCTGGACGAGAAGAAGATCAAGGACCTGGGCATGGGCTCGTTCTATGCCGTGGGCCAGGGCAGCGACCAGCCGCCACGCCTGATCGTGATGCAATACAACGGCGGCAAGAAGTCCGAGAAGCCTTACGCCCTGGTAGGTAAAGGCATCACCTTCGACACCGGCGGCATCAGCCTCAAGCCGGGTGCCGGCATGGACGAGATGAAGTACGACATGGGCGGCGCCGCCAGCGTGTTCGGCACCCTGCGTGCCGTGCTGGAACTGAAGCTGCCGATCAACCTGGTGTGCATCCTGGCCTGCGCCGAGAACATGCCGAGCGGCGGCGCGGCTCGCCCAGGCGATATCGTCACCACCATGAGCGGCCAGACCGTGGAGATCCTCAACACCGACGCCGAAGGCCGCCTGGTGCTGTGCGATGCCCTGACCTACGCCGAGCGCTTCAAACCCCAGGCCGTGATTGACATCGCCACCCTGACCGGTGCCTGCATCGTGGCCCTGGGCTCCCACACCTCGGGCCTGCTGGGCAATAATGACGAACTGATCGAGCAACTGCTCAGCGCCGGCAAGGCCGCCGACGACCGCGCCTGGCAACTGCCGCTGTTCGATGAGTACCAGGAACAGCTCGACAGCCCGTTCGCCGACATCGCCAACATTGGTGGCCCGAAAGCCGGCACCATCACGGCGGCCTGCTTCCTGTCGCGCTTTGCCAAGAACTTCAACTGGGCGCACCTGGACATCGCCGGCACGGCCTGGACCAGCGGCGGCAAGGACAAGGGCGCCACTGGCCGTCCGGTGCCCCTGCTGACCCAATACCTGCTGGATCGCGCCAAAGCTTAAGCGCCCCCGGCCCTTCTGTAGGAGCGAGCTTGCTCGCGAAGATCGCCAACGATAACGCGCCCATCCTGGATGAACGCGGTGTCCTCTGGTTTTTCGCGAGCAAGCTCGCTCCTACAGGACTGGCGGGCCAGTACCAGGAACTGCAATGACCCAAGTCGACTTCTATATATTGCCCAGCGCCAATCCCCTCGCGCGCCTGGACTTTGCCTGCAAACTCACTGAAAAAGCCTGGCGCATGGGCCACCGCATCTATCTGCATTGCAGCGATGCCGCCCAGCGTGAGGAGCTGGATGCGCGCCTGTGGCGCTTCAAGGGCGAAAGCTTCGTGCCCCACGGCCCCGCCGAATCCGAACCCGAAAGCCTGGTCGTCCTGGGTTTGGGCGACAGTTGCGGCAATCATCAGGACCTACTGGTCAACCTCGACCTGAAAGTACCGGCCTTTGCCAAGGTTTTTGCCCGCGTGGCGGAAGTGGTGGTGGAAGACCCGGCTATTCGTCAGGCCGCGCGGGAGAGTTTCCGTTTCTATCGCGAACAGGGCTATTCTCTGCAAGATCACCGGCTACAACGACTTTGAGCACACGATGGACACTCCCAACCCGCTGAAAAAAGACGACCACCTGCTGGATGACCTGGAGTCGATCCGTCAATTGCTGGGTGATGACAACCTGCAACCGCCGCTGCTGACCGAAACGGTCGAGGGCGAGGTACAGATCCCGCTGTTGTTCGACATGGTCGGCGGCAAGCCTGCCGCGCCGGCGCCTGTGGTTGCAGAACCCGCTCCAGCCGCCGAAAAAGCCCCCGACGCCCTGTTGCTGCACCTGGACAACGAACTGCGCGCCGCTGCGCAATTGATCATGCAGGATGTGATCGATGACTTTGCGCCGCATATCGAGGCTGAGATCAAGCGTCGGATGGATGCCAGGATGGAGCGGTTGCTCAGCCAATACCAGAATTAGCCTTTCTGTAGGAGCGAGCTTGCTCGCGAAAATCCTCAACGATAACGCGGGTAGCCTGAGTAAACGCAGCGCCCTCTCGTTCTTCGCGAGCAAGCTCGCTCCTACCCCTCGCCCCTATCCCCCGTTATACTTGCCGGCTTTCCTGAATAAATGCCAACTAGGGTCCCGCCGCGCATGGATAAGACCTACCAGCCCCACGCTATCGAAACTTCCTGGTACAACACCTGGGAGTCCGAGAACTATTTCGCCCCACAAGGTGCGGGCGACTCGTACACCATCATGATTCCGCCACCGAACGTCACTGGCAGCCTGCACATGGGCCATGGCTTCAACAATGCGATCATGGATGCGTTGATCCGCTTCCGCCGCATGCAGGGTCGCGACACCCTGTGGCAACCGGGCACCGACCACGCCGGTATCGCCACCCAGATGCTGGTGGAACGCCAACTGGAAGCCACCGGCCAGAACCGTCACGACCTGGGTCGCGAGAAATTCCTGGAGAAAGTCTGGGAATGGAAAGACCAGTCCGGCGGCAATATCAGCCGTCAGATCCGTCGCCTGGGTTCGTCCGTAGACTGGAGCCGCGAGCGCTTCACCATGGACGACGGCCTGTCCGAAGCCGTAAAGGAAGCCTTTGTGCGCCTGCATGAAGACGGCCTGATCTACCGCGGCAAGCGCCTGGTCAACTGGGACACCAAGTTGCACACGGCGATTTCCGACCTCGAAGTGGAAAACCACGACGAGAAAGGCTTCCTGTGGAACCTCAAGTACCCGCTGGCCGACGGCGCCAAGACCGCCGAAGGCAACGATTACCTGATCGTCGCCACCACCCGCCCGGAAACCATGCTCGGTGACGCGGCCGTGGCCGTTAACCCGAACGATGAACGCTACCAGGCGCTGATCGGCAAGTTCGTCGAACTGCCGCTGGTTGGCCGCCGCATTCCGATCATCGCGGACGACTATTGCGACCCTGAATTCGGCACCGGCTGCGTGAAAATCACCCCGGCCCACGATTTCAATGACTACGAAGTCGGTAAGCGCCACAACCTGCCGTTGCTGAACATCTTCGACAAGAATGCCGCCGTATTGCCGGCCTGCCAGGTGTTCAACCTGGACGGCACGCTCAACGACAGCATCGACGGCAAGATCCCGGCTGAATATGCAGGCCTGGACCGTTTTGAAGCGCGCAAGCAGATCGTTGCCGCCTTCGACGCTGCCGGCTTGCTGGTCAGCGTCGATGACCACGGCCTGAAAGTGCCGAAGGGCGACCGCTCCGGCACCGTGATCGAGCCGTGGCTGACCGACCAGTGGTACGTGTCCACCAAGCCGCTGGCCGAGCCTGCGATTGCCGCCGTGGAAGATGGCCGCATCCAGTTCGTGCCTAAACAGTACGAAAACATGTACTTCTCGTGGATGCGCGACATCCAGGACTGGTGCATCAGCCGTCAGCTGTGGTGGGGCCACCGTATTCCGGCCTGGTACGACGAGTCGGGCAAGGTCTATGTGGGCCGCGACGAAGCTGAAGTACGTGCCAAGCACAACCTCGGCGCCGACATCGCGCTGCAACAGGACAACGACGTACTGGACACCTGGTTCAGTTCGGGCCTGTGGACCTTCTCTACCCTGGGCTGGCCGCAGCAGACCGAGTTCCTGAAGAAATTCCACTCCACCGACGTGCTGGTCACCGGCTTCGACATCATTTTCTTCTGGGTTGCCCGGATGATCATGCTCACCATGCACTTGGTGAAGAACGAAGACGGCACCCCGCAGGTACCGTTCAAGACCGTGTACGTACACGGCCTGGTACGCGACGGCCAGGGCCAGAAGATGTCCAAGTCCAAGGGCAACGTCCTGGACCCGCTGGACATCATCGACGGTATCGACCTGGAAACCCTGGTGCAGAAACGCACCTCTGGCCTGATGCAGCCGAAGCTGGCGAAGAAGATCGAGAAGCAGACCCGCGACGAATTCGAAGGCGGCATCGCCAGCTACGGCACCGACGCCCTGCGCTTCACCTTCTGCTCGCTGGCCTCTACCGGTCGCGACATCAAGTTCGACATGGGCCGCGTCGAAGGCTATCGCAACTTCTGCAACAAGATCTGGAACGCCGCGCGCTACGTGCTGGACAAAGGCGAAGACTGCGGCCAGAACGGCGAAGCCGTTGAACTGAGCCTGGCGGATCGCTGGATCATCTCGCAGTTGCAGCGCACCGAAGCCGAAGTGACCCGCCAGCTCGACCAGTTCCGTTTCGACCTGGCCGCACAGGCCCTGTACGAGTTCATCTGGAACCAGTATTGCGACTGGTACCTGGAACTGTCCAAGCCGGTGCTGTGGGACGAAAACGCTCCGGTCGAACGCCAGCGTGGCACCCGTCGCACCCTGGTGCGCGTGCTGGAAGTGGCATTGCGCCTGGCGCATCCGTTCATGCCGTTCATCACCGAAGAAATCTGGCAGCGCCTGGCGCCTCTGGCCGGTATCGAAGGCAAGACCATCATGCTGCAACCTTGGCCGGTGGCCAATGAAGCACGCATCGATGCGGCCGCCGAAAGCGATATCGAATGGCTCAAGACCCTGATGCTCGGCACGCGCAACATCCGCGCCGAGATGAACATCGGGCCGGGCAAGCCGCTGGCCGTGTTCGTCAAGAACGCCAGTACCGAAGACCAGCGTCGCCTCAGCGAGAACGATGCGCTGCTCAAGAAACTGGCCAAGCTGGAGTCGATCACTGTATTGGCTGCCGGTGCCGAAGCGCCGTTGTCCGCCACTGCGCTGGTGGGCGACATGGAAGTGCTGGTGCCGATGGCCGGGCTGATCGACAAGGGCGCGGAACTTGCCCGTCTCGACAAGGAAATCGCACGCCTGCAAGGTGAAGTGCAGCGAGTGGGCGGCAAGCTGTCCAACGCGGCGTTCGTCGACAAGGCGCCGGCTGAGGTGATCGAGAAAGAACGCGCCAAGTTGGCCGAGGCTGAACAGGCCTTGGGCAAGCTGGCGGAGCAACATGCGCGGATTTCCAGCCTGTAAGGCTTGCGCCGTGTAAAAAAGAGACCTTCGGGTCTCTTTTTTTTGCCCTCTGTGGGAGCTGGCTTGCCTGCGATACTGACGACTCGGTGTGTCAGGCAGACCGAGGTGATGCTATCGCAGGCAAACCAGCTCCCACATTTGACCGAGTTGTGTTCAGGAATGTGTGACAATGCCCACCACATTGAGCCAACACCAGAATCATCATGACCGCCCCCACTACGCCCAAACCTTCGCGCAAGAAGCCTAAAACCGCCGCCACGGCCAAACCCGTCGCGCCGCGCAAAGAGGCCACCCTGCACCCACGCAACCGTCACACGGGCCGTTACGACTTCCCGGCGCTGATCAAGACCACGCCTGAACTGGCCAAGTTCGTGATCATCAACCCCTATGGCAAAGAGAGCATCGACTTCGCCAGCCCGGACGCGGTGCGGGTGTTCAACCGGGCGTTGCTCAAGGCGTTCTATGGCATCCAGCATTGGGACATCCCGGCCGATTACCTGTGCCCGCCGGTGCCGGGGCGCGCCGACTATGTGCATTTCCTTGCCGACCTGCTCGCTAGCGTCAACGACGGCAAGATCCCGCGTGGCTCGATCGTCAAGGTGCTGGATATCGGCATGGGCGCCAACTGCGTCTACCCGCTGATTGGCTATATGGAGTACCGCTGGAACTTCCTGGGCTCAGAGGTCGACCCGATCGCCGTGTCCGCCGCCAAGGCCATCGTGCAGTCCAACGACCTGAGCAAGGTCATCCAGCTGCGCCTGCAACCCAACCCCAAGCAGATTCTGTTGGGCCTGCTGGAGCCGGGTGAGCGCTTTGACCTGACGATGTGCAACCCGCCCTTCCATGCGTCCATGGACGAAGCCACCAAAGGCAGCGAGCGCAAATGGCGCGCCTTGGGCAAGGCCGACCCGAAACGCAAGTTGCCAGTGCTCAACTTCGGTGGCCAATCGGCCGAATTGTGGTGTGAAGGCGGCGAAGCGCGGTTTGTAACGCAATTGATCGCCGAGAGCGCGCATTTTGCCCACAAAGTGCTGTGGTTCAGCACCCTGGTGTCAAAAGCCTCCAACTTGCCGGCGATCGAAACCGCACTGAAAAAAGCCGGCGTGCTGGAAAGCCAGGTGGTGGAGATGTCCCAGGGGCAGAAGCAGAGCCGCTTTGTGGCCTGGACGTTCCAGACCAAGAACGAGCAGCAGATCTGGCGCGAGCGCTGGGTCCGCTGACGCCAACCTGTAGGAGCGAGCTTGCTCGCGAAAAACGCCAGGGCGCCGCGTTCAACCAGGACGGGCGCGTTATCGTTAACGTCTTTCGCGAGCAAGCTCGCTCCTACAGCTAGAAACAAAATCGCAGGCAATAAAAAACCGTGCCCGGATCACTCCGAAGCACGGTTTTTTTTGCTGCGTCTTACTTGTTAACAGCGTCGGTCAGGCCTTTAGCCACAACCAGCTTGATAACTTTCTTGGCAGCGATTTCGATGGCAGCGCCAGTCGAAGGGTTACGGCCAGTACGGGCAGGACGCTCGGTCACTTTCAGTTTGCCAACGCCTGGCAGAGTGATTTCGCCGCCATTTTCCAGCTGATCAGCAACAACTTGGCTCAGTTGGTCCAGCAGAGCACGCACGGTAGTTTTCGGTGCGTCTACTGCTTCAGCCAGGTCAGCGATCAGTTGGTCTTTAGTAATAGCCATTGTGGTGTTCCTTCCCTATCAAATTCATATGGATTGCAGAGTGCAGTGTCAGCCGTCGAGCCCGACCATCATGGCCTGGCATCCCCGGCCATAACCACGGAGATCGGGGTTATAGATGCTTGAAACGGGGATTGGTTCGACCTGACAAATGCTGAATGCACGCTTAACGCCGAGACTTGGCGTAAGACGGGGCAAAACTAGCACAGAGACGGGGAAATATCCGCCTCAACATACCCATTTGGTCAGCTTTATCGCTCTAAACCGTGAAAAAAAGGCATATGGCCAGTCGGAGGGCGTGCAAAATGCCGTTCGGGGCACGTCTTGACCAATGGGTGCGGTACACTGGGCGACTTTTCGGGGAGGCCAACCGCTCCCCTTCAACCAGCCGAGAAGCCTATGCCGATCCGTCATTGCATCGTCCACCTGATCGACAAAAAACCCGACGGCACACCCGCAGTTCTTCATGCCCGCGACTCGGAGCTGTCCGAGTCCGCCGCCATCGAGAACATGCTTGCCGACCTCAACGAGAGCTACAACGCCAAACAAGGCAAGGCCTGGGGTTTCTTCCATGCCGAGTCCGGCGCGCACCCGTTCAGCGGTTGGTTGAAGGAATACTTTGACGGTGGCCAGGACTTCACCACCTTCAGCCGCACGGCGGTAGAGCACCTGCAAAAGCTGATGGAGGAATCCAACCTCTCCACCGGCGGCCATGTGCTGTTTGCCCACTACCAGCAAGGCATGACCGACTACCTGGCCATCGCCCTGCTGCACCACAGCGAAGGCGTGGCGGTGACCGATGAGCTGGACGTGACGCCCTCGCGCCACCTGGACCTGGGCCAGTTGCACCTGGCGGCGCGTATCAACGTCTCGGAATGGCAGAACAACAAGCAGTCCAAGCAGTACATCTCCTTCATCAAAGGCAAGAACGGCAAGAAGGTCTCGGAGTACTTCCGCGACTTTATCGGCTGCCAGGAAGGCGTCGACGGCCCGGGCGAAACCCGCACCCTGCTCAAGGCGTTCAGTGACTTCGTCGAAAGCGAAGACCTGCCCGACGAGTCCGCCCGCGAGAAAACCAAGACCCTGGTGGATTACGCCAGCAGCCAGGCCAAGCTCGGCGAACCCATGGGCCTGGAGGAGCTCTCCGGGCTGATCGATGAAGACCGGCCAAAAGCCTTCTACGACCATATCCGCAACAAGGACTACGGCCTGTCGCCGGAAATTCCGGCCGACAAACGCACCCTCAACCAGTTCCGCCGCTTCACCGGGCGCGCCGAGGGCCTGTCCATCAGCTTTGAAGCGCACCTGCTGGGCGACAAGATCGAGTACGACGAAGCCGCCGGCACCTTGATCATCAAGGGTTTGCCCACCCAACTGACCGACCAGCTCAAGCGTCGAAACTGATGCTGGGCGGGGTGCTCAAGAAAGTCCTGCTGGTATTGCTGGTGGTGGTTGCGATCCAGAACTGGGGCAAGGTGGAGCGGCTGTTCAACCCGTCCCAGGTGGCGCCCGAGCACGTACGTGCCTCTGCGCGGGTGGTGCTCTATGCCACCGAGTGGTGTGGGTACTGCAAACAGATCCGGCGTTTCCTGGACCAGAAGGGTATTCCATACCAGGCCTTCGATATCGAGAAGGATGCCCAGGCCCGCAAGGCGTATGAGGCACTGGGCGGTGGTGGAATTCCGTTTGTGGATGTGAACGGGACCTTGATTCGCGACTACAACCCCGAAGCAATCATGGCCGCCCTGAAGTAACAGGCACGGCACAACCACTGTGGGAGCGGGCTTGCTCGCGAATGCGGTGTATCAGTCGCCAGATGCTTAGACTGAACCACGGCATTCGCGAGCAAGCCCGCTCCCACAAAATCTCATTTCACATTGGGCTTAGAAGTTGGCCTCCAACGACACCATCGCCGTGCGCTCTTCACCCACATTGTAATACGCCGTGCTCGCCCCCAACCCGTTGACCGGGGCCGAGTTGAACGCCACGGTACGCGCCGAGCTCAAGTATTGCTTGTCGAACACGTTGAGCATCGAAAACCGCAGCGCGGCCGACTTGATGACCTTCTTGTCCACCGGCAAATAAATACCCGCGTTCAGGTCAAACACCGTACGGCCTTCGATCTTCTCCTTGTTGGTCAAATCGCCGTAGAAGCTGCCAACGTACTTGCCCGCGATATTCCCGTAGAATCGCGAATCGTCATACCCGAACACCAGGTTGAACATGTTTTCCGGCACGTTGGCCAATTGCTTGCCCGAGGTCGGCAACAGTACGTTCTTGCTGAGCAAATCATCCTTCTGCTCAGACTGGGTGTAGGTATAGGACGCGTAGTAATTGAAGTTGTGCGGCAACAGGCCGCTCCATTCCAACTCCAGGCCTTTGTTATCGACAGTGCCGACGTTGAGCACCATGTAGTCACCGCTGGCGTCGGTGGTCGAGACCTGGCGATCCTTGAAGCTGATGTAGAACAGGGTCGCGCTCAGGGCCATGTCATCTTCGGTGTAGCGCCAGCCCAGTTCCTGGTTCCAGCTCAGCTCGGATTTGAGGCTGACGGAATCGCCCTTGTTGTACAGCACGTAGTTGGGTGGCGTGCGCATGTTGCGGGTGACGTTGTAGAACGCCTGGTTACTGTCGTCGACCTGATACTTGGCGCTGAAGTTGGGCAGGAACTGGTGGTAACGGGTGTTACGTTTTTCCGGTGTGTCGTACAGGCTGCCGAGGTTGTTACCGTCACGCTCGACATACTGGTAGGCCAGGCCAGCGACGAAACTCAGGTCGGGTGTGGCTTGCCAGTTGTCCTGTATCCAGAGCTTCTGCGCCGGAGTAACGGTGTAGTAGTGGCGGCCCTGGACCGTAGCGCCGTTTTTGTCGACCACCTGGCCGCCGCTGTTGTAGTCACCCCACACATCGTCGGGGGCACCTTCGTTGTTAATGCCGATAAAGGGCTGGGTCTGGCGCTGACGTGCGCGTTCGTACCAGTAGCCGTAGTCCAGGCTGTGCTCTTGGTTGATGTCCCACTTCATTTTCGCCGTGAAGCCGGGGCGCCAGGTTTCGGTCCACGAAGGGCGGTAATAATTGGCCGATTGCAGGTTACTCAGGTCGTAGTTGCCAGCCTTGTCGGACCGGGGCCCCAGGTTGGAAGCCGTCTGGCCGCTGAAGCTGCCACCGTTGGCCCAGTAGTAGTACGGCGTGAGCGTCAGCGACAAATTGTTCTGCAGTTGCCAGCGCTGGGTCAGTGTGGCGTTGACGCTTTCGAACGGGTTGCGGTTGAGCTTGTAGGACGCAGACAGCAAACCTGCCTTGTACACCGGGCTTTGCGCGTAATCCTTGCGCCGCCCTTCGGTGTCGAACTGCGCTTTGCTCAGGCTGTTGTAATTGTAGTTTTCCTGCTTGTTGTACTTGATCGTGGCCAGTGTGGAGTTGCCGTTCTCCCCTTCAAACAGGCTGCTCCACTCGATTTTGTCGCTGCGCAGAGTGCCCTTGCCGCGCCACTTGTCACCTTCCAGGTGCGACGCCGACACCCAGGTTTTCAGGCCCCCCACATCACCGGTGTTCGCTCGCACGAAGGTCTTGCGCAGGGCGTTGGCACCGACGATCTGTTTGGCGAAAACCCCGGCGTCCTTGCTCGGCCGAATGGTGATCATGCCAATGTTGCCACCGCTGGACCCGATGTGCGGGCCGTCTGCCTCGGAGGAACCCTGGGTGGCGAACACCTCAGCCAGGTTTTCCGGGTCGCCCAGCTGGTTGGAGTACACGCTGTAGTTGCCCGAGTCGTTGATCGGTACGCCGTCCACCGACACGCCGACCTGGTCGGAACTCATGCCGCGCATGGTGAAGGTGGTGCCGCTGGTGCCGCTGGCGTCATCGCTGGAAACGTTGATGCCCGGCGTGTACTTGAGCTTGTCGATGGCGTTGGCGGTGGCCGACATTTCGTCCATGGCTTGCTTGGTCACCGTCGAGCGCGCCTTGGCACTTTCTTCGAGAATCATGTGGCCGCTGCCAAGGGTTTGCTTGCCGGCGATGTTCACCGAGCCTACATCCTGGGCATCATCGGCCAAAACCAGCGGCGCAAAGCCGCCCAGGCCCGACGCCAGAAGCAGGGCATAAAGAGTGTTGTGGTTCACGTGTAGATCCCTTACTGACATTGTTGTGTTGTATGGGGCAGATGCGAGCTTCCTGACCACTTGTTCAGGAACCAGGGATGATCCACGGCACGTGTAACCGTTTGGTGACAGGTTGTGGTGATTGCGATGAAGGTTCGATGAAGGCGCCGCGGGCCTAGCGCAGCACAATCATGCGGCCCAACAGACTGTGCTGTTCAAAACCCAGCACCGCTTGCAAGGCGTTCAAGACCGCTACAGGGTCCTGGTTCGGAAAGCTGCCGCTGACACGCTTGGCGGCCATGTCCTCGTTAAGCAGAAGAATTCGACCTGGGTAATAACGCCTCAGGTCCTCGACCACATCGGCCAGCGGTGCCTTGTAGTAGTTGAGCCAACCCTCGCGCCAGGCCAGGCGCGATGCGCTGTCGACCCCATGCAAGGGATCAGCGACGCCATGGGCGTAGGCCACTTGCTGGCCCGCCGTCAGCACCTGTTGCTGGCCCTGTTTGGAGGGCGTCACGCCCACCCGGCCGGACAACACGGTGACCTGGGCCCCGTCAGGCTGCAGACGCACTTCAAACTGCGTTCCCAGTACCCGCGTTTCACCGCCGCTCGCTTCCACCACAAAGGGTTGGCCGGTGTGGGTCACGCTGAAAAAACCTGCACCACGGCGCAGTTGGATGTGCCGTTCACCCTGGCTGAAATCCACGGCAATGGCGCTGTCGGCGTCGAGGGTGACCGTGGATTGATCAGCCAGGGTGAAGGTCTTCACCTCCCCCGGCGCCGTCACATAGTCGGCGCCCCACTCATCGACCCAGCGCGACGGCTGCCAACCGGCGCCCATCGACACCATCAACAGCAGGCAGGCGGCGACGGCCAAGGCACCGGACCAACGCGCCGCCCGGGAGCGTTTAGAGGCGTTGATCTTATTGAGGTAGCCCTGCAAAGCCAGCGCGTCTTCATCGGCCAGCGTACGCGCCGGTACTTCGCTTAACTCCCAGAGCACCTGGGCTTGGGAGTAGGCCTCGACGTGTGCGGGATCCGCGCGCAACCAGCGGCTGAACGTGGCCTGGTCGCCGCTGCTGGGCTGGTCATGCAGCAGGCTCAGCCAATCGAGCGCGGCCTGTTCCTGGGCGGGCGTGGGCGTGACGTTCACGGAGCTTTCCCTGGCATGCGTGGAGGCGATGGTTCGCGAAGGCTGGCCTTGCAGGCTTGGAGGGCGCGCATCATATGTTTTTCCACGGCGCTTTGGGACAGGTCCATGGCCTTGGCGATTTCTGCGTACTTGCGCCCGTGGATACGGTTAAGCAGGAAAATCTGGCGGGTGCGTTCGGGCAAGCTGCGCAAGGCGGCTTCGACATGGCGCAGATCATTGCCCGCCTCCAGCGCCGCCTGGGGTTCGCAGCCTTGGTTATCGGATTGTTCGGGGAGCCAGCCTTCGTTGCTGCGTGCCCGCGCGCCTTCGCTGCGCAGGTGATCGATAGCGATGTTGCCGGCGCAGCGCAGCAGGTAGGTGCTCAGCTCTTCGACCTGCACCAGCGGGCGACGCCAGAAGCGCAGGAACAGGTCCTGCACCAGGTCGGCTGCCGTGGCGCGGCAACCGACGCGGCGGCTGACTAACGCCTCCATCTGCGAACGCTGGGATAAAAACACCTGCAGGAAATGTGCGCGTCCACCGGCCGCCTCCGCGTGCGGACTGTCCTGGGGTTGCGGCGGTGGGTTGATCCTCATCATGGCCGGCTCAAGACAGGGCGAACGCCGCAACAGGGCTGGCCAATAGGCCGAGACCCGCGAGCATCAAGGCCAGCCTTGGCCGATACGGCAACAGCAACACCAGCAGCAAGGCGCTGAGCATCAACACCGCGCACCACTCAACCAGGCCCTGACCCCAACCAGCGCCAAGCACGGCCGGCCAGATCGACACGACGAGCAATAACCAGCCACCCACCCGCAGCCCCAGGCGCCGAGTGGGCGTGGGTTTGCTGTGCAGCAATTGGCCATAATGACGGTCGGTGGACAAGCACAGTGCCATGAACCCGGCGTAGCACATCAATAGCGCCAGGAGCATCAGTGGGCCTGCTGCTTGAGCGTCAACCCGCGGGCACGTTCAGCCTTGGGTTGTGGCGCGCTGCGGTGGTGCATCTTCCAGGCTGCCCAGGCGAGAAACATGCCGCAGGTCAGGCACGTCAGGTCGAAGCCGGCCATCGCCCAGTCGCCGCTCGGCACGGAGACACCCAAGTGGTGCGAGGTGGTGATGGCGTTAAGCAGTGGAATGGCGGCAAACAACAGCGCGCCGAGGCTCAGTTGCTCGACCCAGCCCTGGCGACCGCGCCGCAGCAAGGCGTGCAACAGGCTCAGGCCCCAGGCGATAAAGAACGCCTGCACTTCCCAGTCGGAACGCTCGGAGAAGCTCACCGGCAACAGGCGGTTAGCCCAGAAAAACGCCGCAATGGCGATCATCAATCCGGACATGCTGGCGATATTCAGCACCTCCACCAAGCGCAGTTCAAAGGGCATCACCGAAGCCTTGGCGTGTTTGAGCTGGCGTTTGCCCAGCCAGATAACCAAGCCTGTGCCGATCATCGCCGTGCCCGCCAGGCCGCAGATAAAGTACAGCCAGCGCAGCACCGGGCCGGCGAAATGGCCCATGTGCAAACCATAGAAACTGCCACCGATGGCCGTCGCCAATGACGGCTCGGCACTATGTCGCAACAGCTCGCCGGTGGTGCCGTTGAACGACAGGGTACTGCCGGAGGCATGCACCACGCTGTCGGAGCCGGCGCGAGACACATTGACCGAGGCATTGGCATCGCCGGGGTTGTTGACCGCCACACGCCCCACATGCCCGCCCGCCCACTGCTCCCGCGCCTGCTGGTACATCGGCATCAACGGCAGCAGTTTGCCCGGCTGGCCGAGGGCCGGCGCATTGTCAGTAGCGGGGAACAGCTCACTGAAAAACGCCCGGCTGTCGTCGCCATAGGACGCCACGATGGGCGCAGGCATGACCATGCTCATAAAAATCACCAGGCTGCTGTAGGTGATCATCAGGTGAAACGGCAGCACCAGCACACCCACCGCGTTGTGCCCGTCCAGCCAGGAGCGCTGACCTTTGCGTGGGCGGAAGGTGAAGAAATCCTTGAAGATTTTCTTGTGGGTGATGATGCCGGTGATCAGCGCAACAAACATCACCATGGCAGCGATGGTCGACAGCCAGCGGCCCCACGGGTAAGGCATTTGCAGCTGGAAGTGGAAACGATAGAAGAACTCGCCGCCCTTGCTGTCGCGGGCCTGCACCGGTTGGCCGGAGACCGGATCGAGGACTTTCTGGATGAAGGTACCGCGCTTGCCGGGCTCGACCTTGTCTTGCCACATCACCGACAAGCCGGGGTCGCGGTGGGTCGGCAAGGTAATGAACCAGCGCGCCGCGGTGGGCGCCTGCTGTTGCAGGTAGTTTTGCGCCACGGCGAGGCTGCGCCCATCGTCCAGGGGATGGGCCTGCACTTCAGGCTGCATCCAGTGGGTAATTTCATCTTTGAAATAGGCCAGGGTACCGGTCAGGAAAATCGCGAACAGCAGCCAGCCGAAAATCAAGCCTGCCCACGTGTGCAGCCAGGCCATGGCCTGGCGAAAGCCCTCTTTCATGTGCGAGCCATCCAAAAACCGATGCCGGCCAGGGTGGCCAACAGTGCGCTCGGCACCATCACCCCTGCCCAGGCACGCCATGCCGTGCGGCAGGCAAAACACCAGAGCACCGCCAGCAGGTAAAACACAAAGGAACTCATCATGCCGGTGACCACCGCATCGGCACGTGAGGTAGGCAGCCAGAGCGCCAGGCAAATAGCGGCCAGGGAGGCCATCAAATAACCGCCAATCACTGCCGCCAGCACGCGTGAGGTGACGGCAAGGCGGTAGGAAACGGGCAATGAGGTTTTGCTTTTCATGCGGCAGGCGCCTGGTTCATCAGCGCGCAATATTAATGATAAATATTCTCATAAGCAAAAGAGAACGGATGAATCGCCCGCCTTGGCCGATTGCCGAACCTTGTCATGCACCCTACAATGCGAACAATTCTTGTTCTCTAAAGCATATCGAATGCTTGCGGAGTGATCGCGTTGCAGCCGTCCAATCCCGTCGAAGTGTTGTACAACGACCATCACCACTGGCTTACCGTCTGGTTGCGACGCAAGCTCGGCTGCCCGGACAACGCCGCCGACCTGGCGCAAGACACCTTTATCCGCGTGCTCAGTGCCCGGGAATCGGCAACGCTGATCGAGCCGCGCGCCTTCCTCACCACCGTGGCCAAGCGCGTGTTGTTCAACTTCTACCGTCGCCAGGACCTGGAGCGCGCCTACCTTGAGGCCTTGGCGCAGACGCCCGAACACGTGGCGCCGTCGGAAGAAGACCGCGCAATCATCCTGCAGACCCTGCTGGAACTGGACCAACTGCTCGACGGCTTGCCCAAGCAGGTCAAACGCGCCTTCTTGCTGGCCCAACTCGATGGCCTGACCTACGCGCAAATCGGCGCGCAACTGGGCATCTCCATCGCCACCGTCAAACGCCACCTGACCAAAGCGGCCATGCGCTGCTACTTCGCCCTATGAACGTCTCCAGCCAAGTCGCCGAACAAGCCGTGCACTGGTTGCTGGAAATGCAGCAAGGCGCGCTCAACCCACGCCAGCAGGCGGCCTGGCAGCAATGGTTGAATGCCCACAGCGAGCACCAACGCGCCTGGGAGCAGATCCAGCGCGTCAACCAACGCCTGCGCGGCGTGCCCTCGCCCCTGGCCCATGCGGCGTTGAACGCCCCCACCTCCAGCAGCCGGCGTCAGGCGCTTAAATTGCTGTTGATTCTGGGTGCCGGTTCGGCCGCCGCCTGGAGCCTGCGCCAGCAACATATCCTGCCGCCGCTCACGGCTGACTATCGCAGCCCAGTGGGCCAGCGCCGCACGGTGCAATTGGCCGACGGCAGCCAGTTGCAGCTCAACACCGGCAGCGCGGTGGATGTGCATTTCGACGGCCAGCAGCGCCTGGTGCGCCTGCTTGAAGGCGAAATCCTGCTCACCGCCCGTGCAGGCCAGGCGCCCTTGCGCGTGCTGACCGGCCAGGGCCTGCTCAGCAGCCAGGCGGCGCGCTTGAATGTGCGCCAGTTCAACGACCACACCCAACTGGCGGTGCTGGCCGGCCAGGTCGAGGTGATGCCCAACCGCTACAACGGCCTGGCGCTGAGCGTCGATGCCGCGCACCAAGTCAATTTCACTCGCAAAGGCTGGGACTCCCCGCGCCCTACCGACGCCAACAGCGGCGCCTGGGCCGACGGCATGCTGGTGGCGGCACACATGCGCCTGGAAGACTTCCTCAATGAACTGGGACGCTACCGTCGCGGCCAGCTCCATTGCGATCCACAAGTCGCCAACCTGCTGCTGTCCGGCAGTTATCCACTGGATGACAGCGAACGCATCCTCGACCTGCTGGAAATCAGCCTGCCGGTGAAAGTGCGGCGCTTTACGCGTTATTGGGTGACCGTGCAGGCACGCGTCTGAATTTATTTTACTTTTGTGTGAGCCGTTTTCCGCACCTGGCGTGACAGAGAAGGAAAGCCCCCTTGATCCTTCCTTCTCAGGACCGCCCTTCATGCCCCAGCACCCGATGCTTCTCGCCCGTACCCTGCGCCAACTCCTGCTCGGTGCCAGCCTCAGCCTGACCGCACTGCCGGCGGTGATGGCGGCCGACGCCAAGGCTTACCACATTGCGCCGACCACCCTGGAAGCGGCCCTGAATCAATTCGGTCGCGAAGCCGGCGTGCTGGTGTCCTTCGGTTCCGCCGTGACGGCCGGGATGCAAAGCCCTGGATTGTCGGGCAGCTACAGCGCTGCCGAGGGCTTGCAAAAACTACTGGAAGGCACTGGCCTGCAAGCCCGCGCCGAGGGTGACAACGCCTACAGCCTGCAACCGGCTGGCGCCCCCGCTACCCTGGAGCTGCAGACCTCCAACGTGGTCGGCGACTGGCTCGGTGACGCGGCGCAAACCAACGTGTTCGAACACCCCGGTGCCCGTGATGTGATCCGCCGCGAAGAGTTCGAACGCCAGGGCGCCACCCAGGCCCGCGATGTGCTCAACCGCATCCCCGGCGTCAACGCCCCGGATAACAATGGCACCGGTAGCCACGACATGGCGCTGAACTTCGGCATTCGCGGGCTCAACCCGCGCCTGGCGTCGCGCTCCACGGTGCTGATGGATGGCATCCCGGTGCCCTTCGCGCCTTACGGCCAGCCGCAACTCTCCTTCGCGCCGATCAGCATGGGCAATATGGATGCGGTGGATGTGGTACGCGGCGGCGGTGCGGTGCGCTACGGCCCGCAAAACGTCGGTGGCATTGTCAACTTCGTCACCCGTGCCATCCCGGATGCGCCAACGGTCAAGGGTGGTTTACAGACCGAGACCAGCCCCTCCTCCAGCCACGACGGCTTCAAGACCACCGGCAATCTGCTGGCCGGCGGCACCGCCGACAATGGCCTGGGCGGCGCACTTCTGTACTCCGGCACCCGCGGTGGCGACTGGCGCGAAAACAGCAACACGCGTATCGATGACCTGATCCTCAAGGGCAAATACCAACTGGACGACGCCAACAGCTTCAACGCCATGGCGCAGTACTACGAAGGCCAGGCCGACATGCCGGGCGGTTTGAACGTCAAGGACTACAAGGCTGATCCGTACCAGTCCACCCGCCCCTATGACAAGTTCTGGGGCCGCCGCACCATGTTCAATGTGGGCTATCGCTACGAGCAGGACCGCCGCGAATTCACGGTCAACAGTTTCTTCACCAAAACCTTGCGCAGCGGTTATCTGGACCAGGGCAGTTTCCTGTCGCTGTCGCCACGGGAATATTGGGTACGCGGCCTGGAAACGCGCTTCGCCCAGGGCTTCGACCTCGGGCCTACCAGCCATGAAGTGGGTGTGGGTTACCGCTATATCAATGAAGCCGGCCACGAGCTGCGTTACCGCACACCAATTGCCGCCAACCAGCAGATCCCCACCACCAACAGCCGCAACGACCGCGACACGCGCGGCGGCACTGAAGCCAACGCGTTCTTCATCGACGACCGCATTGATATCGGCAAGTGGACCATCACCCCCGGTGTGCGCTACGAGATGATCGAGTCCCAGCAGACCAACAACCTGAGCAACGTCAAATACAAGGGCGACTACAACACCGCACTGCCAGCGCTGAACGTGCTCTACCACCTCACCGATGATTGGAACCTGTACGCCAACACCGAAGGCTCGTTCGGCAGCGTGCAATACAGCCAGATGCCCAACCGCGTGAACAGCGGCGAAGTGAAACCGGAAAAAGCCCGCACCTGGGAACTCGGCACGCGCTATGACAACGGCAACCTGCGTGCGGAAATCGGTGCGTTCCTGATCAACTTCGACAACCAGTACGACAGCAACCAAACCAACGACACCGTGATCGCCCGCGGTGAAACGCGTCACCAGGGCATCGAGTCGAGCATCAACTACGCCCTCGACGGCCTGAGCCCGGCGCTGGCGGGGTTTGATGTGTACGCCACCTACGCCTATGTGGATGCGACCATCCGCGAAGACGGCCCGAACAAAGGCAACCGTGTGCCCTTCTCCTCCAAGCACAAAGGCACCCTCGGCGTGGGTTACACCGAAGGCCCATGGAAGCTGAATGTCGACAGCAGCTACCAGAGCAGCCAGTTCGCCGACAACGCCAACACCCAGGCCGAAAGCGCCGACGGAGCCAATGGCCGCATCCCCGGCTACATGCTGTTCAGCAGCCGCGCAGCCTATGACTTCGGCCCGCAGTTGTCGGATTTGAACGTGGCGGTGGGGGTGAAAAACATCTTCAACAAGCAGTACTACACCCGCTCGTTCGACGACAACAACAAGGGCAAGTACGTGGGTGAACCGCGCACGGTGTATGTGCAAACTTCTATCGCGTTCTGACCGCATTTTGTAGGAGCGAGCTTGCTCGCGAAAAACTCACAGGCGCCGCGTTCATTCAGCAAGCACGCGTTATCGTTGAGGTTTTTCGCGAGCAAGCTCGCTCCTACAGATGATTTTCAGTCTAGCTACCCGCCAGGCAACTCGGGGTGGCCGCCACCAACGCGTCAATGGCACACCGCGTCTTGGCCGGCATATGCGCCGCGGTCGGCCAGATCACATGGATCGGCGCAGGTTGCTCACGGTAGCTGGGCAGCACGGCCTGCAACTGCCCGCGCAGCGCATAGTGGGCAATCAACCAACTCGGCAACCAGGCCAGGCCCACGCCCGCGATGGTGGCATCGGCTACGGCCTGGAGGTCATCCAAGATCAGGGGCGAAGCCAGCCGCGAGCGATGTGCTGTGTTGCTGCGATAGCCGATACCGCGATGGGTGGACAAGTCGTCGATACTGTCGATGCGCGCCGTGCGCTGCAAGTACGCCGGGGACGCCGCCAGGCCCATGACCTGCTGCCCCAGGCGCCGTGCACTCAGGCGGTCGGTGTCCGGCAACGGGCCGATGCGCACGGCCATATCGAAGCCTTCCTGCACCAAGTCGATCATGCGGTCGGAAAAACACATGTCGATTTCCAGTTCCGGATAACGATCCAGCAAGGCCCACAACGCCGGCGCGGCATAGTGATGACCAAACGCCAGGGGCACGCTCACTCGCAAACGCCCGCGAGGTTGCTGGCGGCCGCTTTCCAGCACGGACTCGGCGGCCTCCAGCTCCGCCAAGGCGCGCAGGCAATGCTCGTAGTACGCCTGCCCGTCCTCGGTTAACCGCTGGCGCCGGGTGGAACGCTGTAACAGGCAAGTGCCCAAGCGCGCTTCCAGCCGCGCCAAGCCCTTGCCCACCGCCGAACGCGTGAGGTTCAGGCGTTCGGCGGCTTCGGTGAGATTGCCGCTTTCGACAATCTGCAGAAAGAGTTCGACGCCATCAAAACGTGGGGTAGCCATGCTTAATTGTCGCCCTTTGTTCCCTTATTGATGGAAAAGTTGTCGCCAATAAAGAACCTGATTCCCGAGAGAATAGCCCCTCCCGCTCTCGAAAGGAATGTCGTATGCCACGCGCCGCCGCACTCTCGGCCCTCACTCCCCCGCGTACCGCCAGGAACGGCCTGGCCCTCACCGCCGTCTGCCTGGTGGCCCTGATGTTCGGCCTGGAAATCTCCAGCGTGCCGGTCATCCTGCCGACGCTGGAACAGGAACTGGGCACAGGCTTTCAAGACGCCCAATGGATCATGAATGCCTACACCCTGGCCTGCACCAGCGTGCTGATGGCGGCGGGCACCTTGGCGGACCGCTTCGGTCGTCGGCGTGTGCTGGTGTTGTGTCTGTGGGTGTTCGCCCTGGCCTCGCTGGCCTGTGGCTTGGCCAACGATGCGCCGACACTGATCGCGGCGCGTTTCGTCCAGGGCATTGGCGCCGGGGCCATGATGATTTGCCAATTTGCGATCTTGTCCCATCAGTTCCGCGAACCGGCAGCGCGGGCGCGAGCGTTCGCAATATGGGGCGTGATCGCTGGCGTGGGCCTGGGTTTCGGGCCGATGGTGGGGGCCTTGATCCTGGCCGTGGCGGACTGGCGCTGGGTGTTCCTGGCGCACGTACCGCTGACCCTGTTCACCTTGGCGTTGTTGCATATCAGCGTGCAGGAGTCCCGCGACCCGGCCAGCCATCGCCTCGACATTGCCGGCATGCTGACCATGACACTCACGGTGTTTGCGCTGGTCTATTTCATCACCCAGGGCAGCGAAATCGGCTTTGGCACACCGGCGATGCTCGGCTGGGCCGGCCTTTCAGTCTTCGGGCTGCTGCTGTTTATCTTGATTGAGCGGCGCAGCGCACACCCGATGTTCGACTTCTCGGTGTTCCGCATCCAGCGTTTCAATGGCGCGTTGATGGGCTCGATCGGCATGAACTTCAGCTTCTGGCCGTTCATGATTTACCTGCCGTTGTACTTCCAGGCGGGCCTGGGTTACGACACGCTGACCACCGGCGCCGCCTTGCTCGCCTACACCTTGCCCACTTTGCTGGTGCCGCCGCTGGCCGAACGCCTGGCCCTGCGTTTTGGCGCCGAACGCATCATTCCCCTGGGCCTGGGGGCAATGGGCGCAGGGTTCATGGGGATGGCCGCCGTTAATTACGCCGAACAACCCAGCACGGCGCTGGTGCTGCTCAGTTGCGTGATCGCCGGTATCGGTCTGGCGTTGACCAATTCGCCGACCACCAACACCACCACCGGCTCCGTCTCGAATGACCGCGCAGGTATGGCCTCGGGCATCGACTTCAGCGCGCGACTGATCACCCTGGCGCTCAATATCGCGCTGATGGGCCTGGTGCTGTTGTTGGGGATCAGCCACAACCTGGCCCATGTGTTGCCTGACAGCACGGCACTGGAGTGGGCAAGCCTCAGCCAGCATATTGCCGCCGGCAAGTTGGATGCGCCGGGGCTGACCCTTCTCGATGCGCAAACAGCGCTGCGCAGCGGCGCCGGTTGGGCCATGCTGTTTGCGGGCTTGGGCGCCTGCGGGCTGGCGCTGCTGAGCCGGCATTTCTTCCGGCGCGAACGCTGAACGAAAAACGGGCCTGCATGTGCAGGCCCGTCTTCAGTGGGGGAATGAAAAAACAATCAGCCGTTAATGACAGCGTTTTCGTTTTCCAGGAATTCCTCTTCCAGCGCGTCTTCATTCACTTTGTTGATTGGCTGGTTTTTACCGGCAGCGCGCGGCTTGCCTTGCAGTTTGCCAAACAGATGTTCCAGTGCGTGGTCGAGCTTGGTGGCCGCGCCATCGATCGCTTGTTCCAGCGTATCGGCTTTGTGCAATACCGAAATCGCTTGATGGCCTTTTGGACGGGCTTCCAGACGGCAACTTAAATCGTGGGGGCCGGGCTTGTCGCCGTTCTCGTCCCGCAGGTAGACCTCTACACGGGTCAGGTCTTCTTCATAACGTTCGAGCGTGCTCTCAATGGTAGTACGTACCCACTCCTCCAGTCGGATGCTGCTTTCAATATGGTTATCGCTATTGACTTGGATTTGCATAGTTCTTCCCTTATTTCAGCTAGCTCGCCAGAGGTCACAAACTGCAACACCGGGGGTGGTGAAACCATGACCTCTTGATTACACAATTGAGCACCTGCTGAAACAATTCAAGTCCTTTGCAAAGATAAATCCTACATTACAAATTAACCCTGACGACGAGCAAAAACGCTGTTAGGGTGGGGAGTTAGTTACATCTTCTTACGCCCTGCGAAACTCACAATTGCCCCTCTCCCAACGGGTGCAACCCGCGAAAAATCCCCGCTTCCTCCACCAGCCAGTCATGCACCGCACGCACGCCCGGATGGTTCAACGCCCCCGGCGCATACAGCAGCACGTAGCGTTTATGGTTGGGCACCGCCAGGCCGAACGGCACGATCAAGGTGCCGCGCTCCAGTTCATCATTCAGCAAGGTGCGCCGCGCAATCGCCACGCCCATGCCGGCGATGGCGGCTTCAATGGTCAGGTGGTTGCGGTTGAAGGTGTGCCCGCGCCGTACGTCGGCCCCGTGGTAGCCGATGGCATTGAGGTAAAACTCCCATTCGGCATATTCATAGCTCCCACGCCAGGCCGTGATGTCGTGCAGCAGCGGGAAATGGGCCAGGTCCGCCGGGCCATGCAAGGGTGGGCGGCCACGCAACAGGCTGGGGGCGCACACCGGGAATATCTGTTCGTCCAACAGGGCTGTGGATAACAACCCTGGGTAGCTGCCGTCGTTGAGGTCGATGGCCAGGTCGAAGTCGCCTTCATGCAGGGCGATGCTGCTGTCTTCGGCGACCATGCGTAGTTGAATGTCCGGAAAACGCTGCTGAAAGCGCGGCAGACGCGGGGTCAGCCACTTGCCCAGAAACGAGGGAATCGAACGCAGGCGCAAGGTGCCGCTGATCATCCCGGCGTCCAGACGCTGCAATTCGGCATCAATGCTGCCATAGGCCTCACCCACCACGGCCGCAAGGCGCTGCCCCTCGGCGCTGAGTTCAACTCCTCGCGCACGCCGATGAAACAGCCGAAAGCCCAGGCGCTCCTCCAACTGGCGAATCTGCTGGCTCACCGCTCCCGGCGTGATGTGCAGTTCCTCGGCGCAGCGGGTGAACGACAGATGCCGTGCAGCGCAGGAAAACACATGCAACCAGACATAGGTCTGGCCGTGGAGGGGGCGGGTCATAGCGTTTAGTCCTGCTAAAGGGTGTCTTAGGATAATTCGTTGGTCAGTGCCGAGCCAGAGGCTCAGTATCGCGCCAATTCCGCCTGCTCTACAAAACATGGCAGCGATTTCTACTCCATTGCTTGTAAGGCTTTAGCATGGCTATCAGTGTTTTCGATCTATTCAAGGTGGGCATCGGCCCTTCCAGTTCCCACACCGTCGGCCCGATGCGCGCTGCCGCGACGTTCGCCCAAGCCCTGACCGACCAGCATTTGCTCAGCCAAACCCGTCGCGTCGAAGTGCGCCTGTATGGCTCGCTGTCCGCTACCGGCGTCGGCCATGCCACCGACCGCGCCTGTGTGATGGGCTTGATGGGCGAATGGCCAGACCGCGTCGACCCCACCTCGATCAATGCGCGTATCCAGCAATTGCGCGAGTCCGGCCGGCTGTTGCTGGCCTGCCAACAGGAGATTGCCTTCAACTGGCACACCGACCTGTTGCTGCTGGACGAAAGCCTGCCTTACCACCCCAACGCCATGTCCCTGCATGCCTACGGCGACAGCGGCCTGCTGAGCGAACAAACCTATTACTCGGTGGGCGGTGGTTTCATCATCGAAGCCGCCGAAGCCGCATCAGGCATTGCGCCGACCAGCGACGTGCAACTGCCCTACGACTTTTCCAGCGCCGTAGAACTGCTGGCCTTGTGCAACAAGCACGGCTTGCGGGTATCCGAACTGATGATGGCCAACGAACGGGCGTGGCGCAGCGACGAAGAGATCCGCAGCGGCCTGCTGCATATCTGGTCGGTGATGCGCGAGTGCGTGGAGCAGGGCCTGCGCGATGAAGGCATCCTGCCCGGTGGCCTGGACGTGCCACGTCGCGCAGCGAAGTTGCACCGCTGCCTATTGGAAATCGGCAAGCCCAACGTGATCACCTCGACCTTGTCGGCGATGGAATGGGTCAACCTGTTCGCCCTCGCCGTCAACGAAGAAAACGCCGCCGGCGGGCGCATGGTCACCGCGCCGACCAATGGCGCGGCCGGGATCATCCCCGCCGTGCTGCACTATTACATGAAGTTCAACGCCGACGCGTCTGACGACGATGTGGTCAACTTCTTCCTGGCCGCCGCCGCCGTCGGCATCCTCTGCAAGAAAAACGCCTCTATCTCCGGCGCCGAAGTCGGCTGCCAGGGCGAAGTGGGCTCGGCCTGCGCCATGGCCGCTGCTGGCCTGGCCGATATCCTCGGCGCCACCCCGGAGCAACTGGAAAACGCCGCAGAAATCGGCCTGGAACACAACCTCGGCCTGACCTGCGACCCCGTCGGTGGTCTGGTGCAGGTGCCCTGCATCGAGCGTAATGCCATTGCGGCAGTCAAGGCGATCAACGCCACGCAGATGGCCCTGCGCGGCGACGGCAAACACTTCATCTCCCTCGACCGGGTGATCCGCACCATGCGCGATACCGGCGCCGATATGCATGACAAATACAAAGAAACTTCACGGGGCGGCCTGGCGGTCAGCTGGGTGGAGTGCTGATCGGAGCACTGCTACCCGCCCCAACGTGAGCCCGCGCAAAAATAATAACGAGGCAATACCGATGACTGATGTACGTACACCTGCTGCCGAAAATCCCGATGTCAGAGAAAACACAGTAACCACCGGCTGGACCAAACACGACACCACCTGGATGCTCGGCCTCTACGGCACCGCCATCGGCGCGGGCACCCTGTTCCTGCCGATCAATGCCGGCGTCGGCGGTTTCTGGCCGCTGATCGTGCTGGCACTGCTGGCCTTCCCGATGACCTTCTTCGCCCACCGTGGGCTGACGCGCTTTGTGCTGTCGGGCAAATCCGGCGACATCACCGAAGTGGTCGAGGAACACTTTGGTGTCGGCGCCGGCAAGTTGATCACCTTGCTGTACTTCTTTGCGATTTTCCCGATTCTGCTGGTGTACAGCGTGGCGCTGACCAACACCCTGGGCAGTTTCATGGAGCACCAATTGCACATGGCGCCGCCGCCCCGGGCGATTCTGTCGCTGGTGCTGATCCTCGGCCTGATGGCCATTGTGCGTTGCGGCCAGGGCGTGATCGTCAAGGCCATGAGCGTGCTGGTGTACCCCTTCGTTGCCGCCCTGTTACTGCTGGCGTTCAGCCTGATTCCCAACTGGAACGGCGCGTTCTTCGCCTCCGCCAGCGAGGGCATGCCCCTGCCGCTGTTCTTCAAGACGTTGTGGCTGGCGATCCCGGTGATGGTGTTCTCGTTCAACCATTCGCCGATCATCTCCGCCTTTGCCGTGGACCAGAAACGCGTCTACGGCGCCCAGGCCGAGCGCAAAAGCAGCGGCATCCTGGCCACCGCCCACGGCATGATGGTGCTGACGGTAATGTTCTTCTGCTTCAGCTGCGTGCTGGCACTGTCACCGGCTGACCTGGCCGCTGCCAAGGCGCAGAACATCTCGATCCTGTCGTACCTGGCCAACCACTTCCAGACGCCGGTGATTGCCTACGCCGCACCGTTGATCGCGCTGGTGGCGATCACCAAATCCTTCCTGGGCCACTACATCGGCGCCAGCGAAGGCTTCCAGGGCTTGATCGTCAAATCCCTGCGCGGGCGCAATCGCTCGATGTCGTCCAAATGGCTGGAGCGTTGCACCGCGTTGTTCATGGTGCTCACCTGCTGGGCCGTGGCCACTTTCAACCCGAGCATCCTGGGCATGATCGAAACCATGGGCGGGCCGATCATCGCGTGCCTGCTGTTCCTGATGCCGATGTACGCCATCCGCCGCGTGCCATCTTTGCGCCAGTATTCAGGCCAGCTGTCGAATGCATTTGTGGTGGTCATCGGGCTGGTTGCGCTGTCTGCGATCGTTTTTTCTGTGATGCCCTGAATTAGCTCACTGATCTCCAAAAACAGCACAAAAAAATGTGGGAGCGGGCTTGCTCGCGAATGCGGTGTATCAGCCAACAAATACTTGGCTGAAGGACCGCATTCGCGAGCAAGCCCGCTCCCACAATTGGATCTCTGTGCCGGGTAAATCACTGTACGGCACGGCCCTTGCTGTAGAGCTTTTGAGGAAAACGGAATTTGGCCGGTGGTCAGGCAATGCGAACTAATCCCGACACCGGCCGTCAATGACTGCATGTTCTTATCAGGCGGTAACCCACCATGGACAATCCTTTTCAGATCATCACCGACACGTTCAGCCCCCAGTACCGCGTCAACCTGAGCATCCAACGGCTGGACGGCAGCATCATGCTCACCCTCTCGGACGAGACCGGCGTGGTGGCCAAGCGCATGATCAGCGCCGAACAGCGCAACGACCCGCAACGCCTCAGGCGCCTGGTGCAAAGCATCCAGTTCGGCATCGCCATCGAACAGGGCCACAGCGCCGTGGAAATCCTGGAGCTGATGACGGATGGCGACAGCCACAAACTCCTGCAGCAACCGCCCGCCCGTACCCTGCCCTTCAGCGTGGGGCTTTAAAGCTCGCCCTTCTCGGTCTCCAGGCTCGCCTCGCCCTTGCGACGCGGGCTTTCGACCTTCACCGAAGGGAAGGCCGACGAGGCGTAGCGCACCACCAGGATCGCAAACGCCAACAGCAAAATGCCGCCGCACAGGTAGATGATGCCCACATCCGGCGGGTTGTGATGGGACACGTTGGAGATCAGCAAACGCGTGAGCGCGGTGATCGCCACGTAAATCAGGAAGCGCACCGGCATGTGGTTGGTCTTGAAGTAAATCCCGACCATGGCGCCCAATTCCAGGTAGATGAACAACAGCAAGATGTCATCGATCTTGATGTGCCCGTTCTCCAGCATCCCCAAAAATTCCATCACCGCCGCCCAGGCGGTCACCGCACCAATGGCGAACAGCGCCAGGTAATGGAACGACTCGACAAACAGATTACCCAGTGACTCGGCCAGCCCGTGTACTTGCTGACGCAGCCTTTCGGCCCAATTGATTTTCACGATGATGCTTCCTTAGGTCGGCTCGACCGGATAATGCGGGGTGGACGTGACGGTTGTTCTGCATGCAGAAAAAAGGCCAGCACTGCCATGAGATGATGGCTCGGTGGCATGAGGCACAGAAATCCGAGCCCTTGCCCCAATGAGCGTTTGCGCTGTAGCAAACGCCCATTTCCCAACTACATTAAAAACCTACTATCCAAACCCCGACGTTTGGCTTATCCTTTTCGCTGTATATAAATACAGTAGTCGCAAAAGACAACTATCGTGAAGGCATGTGAGGTGGTGAATGGCCGTCGAAGTGGTATACCGCAGCAGCCGAGATCTGGAGCGTTTGTTCATGGATAAAGCCGAAGCTGACCGTCATGACAAGATGCTTGAACTCGCTGAGTTGCTGGCAGAAGTGTTGCAAAAAGCCGTGCCGTCGTTGAGCGAGCAGCAGGTGGAAGAAGCCGGGATCTACATGGCGAAGAACCGCGATGTATTTGCCAAGGCGTTCAAGAGCCAACCGGATGCGCTGTCCGAGTTGCTGAACTCGGTAGCAGAGTAAAGCCCGAATTGAACAGGCCCTGAATCATGGATTCAGGGCCTTTTTAATGCCTGGCCTATTTGTACAGCAGGCGTTCGGCCAGTTCATCGGCCACCCGTGCGGGGGAGCGTTTTTCGGCTTGGGCGTGGGCAAAGATTTCGGTCAGGCGGCTGCCGATGTTCGACAGGTGCGCGGTGATGCCCGGCAGGTCGGTGCCGGCGTGTTTGAGGGCGACGTAGATCAGCCCGCCAGAGTTGATTACATAGTCCGGTGCGTAGAGGATGCCGCGGCCTTCCAATTGGTCGGCGATGTCCAGGTTGGTCAGTTGTGCGCTGGCCGAACCCGCCACGGCGGCGCAACGCAACTGGCCGACGCTGTTACGGTTGAATACGGCGCCGACGCCGCAGGGTGCGAGGATGTCGCAGGGGGTGCTGAGCAAGGCGTCGTTGGCAATCGGGTGGGCGCCCAATTGCTCCATGGCCAGTTGCACCTTGCCGTGGTCGATGTCGCTGACCAGCAGCTCGGCACCCGCGGCGTGCAGTTGTTCGGCCAAGGCGTAACCGACGTTGCCCAGGCCCTGCACCGCCACGCGCAGGCCCTCGAGGTTGTCGCTGCCCAGGCGCGCCATGGCGGTGGTGCGGATACCGGCGAACACGCCCATGGCGGCATGCGGCGCGGGGTCGCCGGCGGCGGTGGTGCTGGTGACAAAGCGGGTGTTCTGGGCGATGCAGTCCATGTCGGCGACCGAGGTGCCGCTGTCGATCGAGGTGATGAAGCGGCCGTCAAGTTTTTCCACACAACGGCCAAACGCCTCGAACAGCGCCGCACGGCTTTCCACGTGTACGGGGCGGATGATCACCGCCGTGCCACCGCCCACCGGCAGCCCGGCCAGTGCCGCTTTGTAGCTCATGCCTTGCGCCAGGCGCGCGGCATCGGCCACGGCCGTTTCGTCGTTAGGGTAAGCCAAGTAACGACAGCCACCCAACGCTGGGCCCAGGCGACTGTTGTGGATGGCGATGATCGCCTTCAAGCCGGTCACCGGATCAACGCTCAGGTGCAGCGATTCAAGGCGGGTGCTGTGCATGAGCGCAAACATCAATGAGCTCCCGAATCACTTCTGGTAGTGGGCCAAGTATAGGCTTGCGGCAGAAAACTGCTGGATTGCGCTGGAATAAGCCGCGCGTTTTCGTGGGATCTACGACATAAGAGCGTGGGATATCTCTCAAGATGCTGGACGAAAATTCGCAGCAAGGCTAAAACGGGGGCATACGCCGGAGAACTCAATGAATCCCCGCACCGCCTTTTTTGCCTGCCTGGACCGTTCACCCCCCGCGCTGTTTGAAGCCGCGCTGTGGATTGCTGCCGAGCATGACGCCAGCGTGCAGCCGGCGCTGATCCTGCACGACCTTGGCGCGCTACAACAACAGGTCAGCCTGGGCATGCCCCTGCTACCGGCGGATGAACTCGGTCAGCCGCTGCTGCGGCGCATGAATGACCTGGGGTTTGCCCAGGATGATCATACGCCGTTGCGCCCTGCCGCCGCGCTGTTGGACAAAGTGCTGCAACGCAAACGCGGGCAACCCTTGGCCATGGGCCTGATCGCACTGGAGATGGCAAGGCGCCTGGATATCCCCATGGTCGGCGTGAACTTCCCCGGGCACTTCCTGCTGCGGGTACCGGGTGCCGATCATCTGTTGGACCCTTGCGGCGGCCGGCGCCTGTACCCTAACGACTGTCGCGAGTTGCTGGCGCGCCAATACGGGGCGAAGCTGAAATTGCAGGCCGACCACCTGCTGACCGCCGAGCCACGGGCCATCCTGCAACGGCTGTCGCGCAACCTGCGCCAACTCTACCTTGCCAACGACGAGCCACTGGCCGCCCTGGTGGACGCCGAGCGCGTACTGGAACTGGGCAACGCCAGCGCCTCCGACTACCTGGCGCGCGCCAGCCTGTATCAGCGCCTGGACTGCCCGAGCGCCGAACGCTTCGACCTGGAACATGCCCTGCTGCTCAGCGAAGACCCGATCCAACGCCTGCGGCTGACCGAGCGGTTGGGGCACCTGCCACCCAATTCAGTAGTGCACTGACTCCCTGTAGGAGCGAGCTTGCTCGCGAAGAACGTCAACGATAACGCAGGCATCCTGGTTTAACGCGGTGTCCTTGCGTTCTTCGCGAGCAAGCTCGCTCCTACAGTGAAGGTTTGAGGATGTCGCCGGGCAGCGGCTCCTGCGGAGTAGTGGAACCCGGCGCCCGCACTTGAATAATCAGCAGCGCCGCAATCACCGCCGGAATCGCGCAGAAGAAAAAAATCTGCTCGACCGGTATATGCATCGCCAACAACAGGCTGCCAAACAGCGGCCCCAGAATCGATCCGAACCGCCCCACACCCAACGCCCAACCCGTGCCGGTGGCGCGTACGTGCGCCGGGTAGAAGTTGCTCGCGAAGGCATTGAGAGTCAGTTGCCCGCCGATGATGCAGAACCCGGCAGCGAACACGCAGGCCACCAGGTAGCGTGGGTTGTCGTGGTTCAAGCCCAGCAGGATGGTGCACAGCGCTGCCGCCGCCAGCACGCCGGACAGCAGCCGCACTTTGCTTTTCAGACGGTCGGCAAACCAGGCCATGAGGATGGCGCCCAAGGTGCCAGCGAACAGGAACATGGAGGTGACCAGGTTGGCTTCGTTCAACGCCAGGCCGCTTTCGAGCAATAGCGACGGCAACCAACTGATCATGAAATACAGCAGGATCAGACTGACGAAAAAAGTCGCCCAGATCAGCAATGTCGGGCGGGCATAGCCGTTGCGAAACAGCTCCACCACCGTCAGTTTGCTGCCCTGCTCCTTCAAGTTTTCCGCTTCGGTCGCGGGCGGTGGCTGCCAGTCGGGCAGCATCCGCGCCGTGACTTTGCGCAACCGCAGATAGGGCGGCGCATCGCGCAACAGGCGCGGCAAGGATTCGGGCAACAGCCATACCAGGAACGGGAACAGCAGCAACGGCGTCACACCACCCGCCAGGAACACCGCCTGCCAACCAAAACCATCGATAAACCCGGCCGCCACAAAGCCGCCTGCCGCGCCGCCGAACGAGAAGCCGCAGGCCGCCAGGGTCACCATCAAGGTGCGCATCCGCGGCGGTGAGTATTCAGACATCAACGCCATGGCACTGGGCATCGCACCGCCCATGCCGATCCCGCAGATAAACCGCGCCGCCATCAACGTGGTCAGGGAATTGGCGAACACCATCAATACCGTGAGGCTGGCGTAGATCAGCACGCACGCCAGCAGAATACGTCGCACGCCAAACCGATCCGCCAGCGGTGTCACCAGCAGCGAGCCCAGGGTGAGGCCCAGCAGGTTGGCGCTGAACACGGGGCCGAACGCGGCTTTTTCCAGGCCCCAGTCCTGGGCCAGCGCCGGCACTACATAGCCCAGCACCTGGGCGTCATAGCCATCGGTGACCAGTAGCAGTGCCAGCAGCAGGAGAATCAACCATTGGTAGCGCGACACCGGACGGGCGTCGAGTGCCGCGCGAAAGCTGGCAAGCTGATTGTGCATCGCAAGGTACCTTTATTTTTTTATTAGGTTGGCACGATCAAATGTGGGAGGGGAAAGCCCTAATGCCAGTGTAGGAGCGAGCTTGCTCGCGAGAAACTCGTAGGCGCTGCGTTTATTCAGGAAACGCGCGTTATCGTTGACGTTTTTCGCGAGCAAGCTCGCTCCTACAGAGGGCATTCGCACATTTGGAACTATGGCGTGTCAGGTTGACTGGCGGGGTGGGCCTGCATGAAGGCCGGATGTTGGGCCGCCAACGCCGCCACTCGCCCTATGCGCGGGTACGCCGCCAAGGGCACCTTGAAACGCTCGGCCGCGTACAACTGCGGGATCAGAAACGCATCGGCCAAGCCCGGCTGCTCGCCCAGGCAAAACCCTGTGTCGCCAATCAACTGCTCCACCGCGCCCAGGCCCTGGCTGATCCAATGCCCTATCCACTCCAGCAAGTGCGCCTCATCGTGCCCCCACTTGCGCAGCAAGTTCTGGGTGCTGGAGTTATGCAACGGGTGGATATCACAGGCGATGATTGACGCCACCGCCCGCTCATGAGCCCTGGCGACCAAATCCTTGGAGAGCAGCGGCACCTGTGGATAACGCTCTTCCAGGTACTCGATGATCGCCTGTGACTGGACCAACAACGCCCCTTCATCGGTACGCAACGCCGGCACGCGCCCTTGGGGGTTGATTGCCAGGTATTCAGGCTGGCGGTTGGCGCCGCCTGCCGGCACCAGCAGGTTGACCGGCAGCGCAGTGAAATCCAGGCCTTTGAGGGCCAGGGCAATACGTACTCGATACGACGCGGTAGAACGGTAGTAAGTATAGAGTTCCATGGCCCTGCCCTCTCAGCGCGCCGCGACCACGGTACCGCGGCATTCGCCGAAGCCGATGGAGGCAAAGCCCTCGCGGCTGCAACGGGCGCGCAGGATGATTTCGTCGCCATCCTCGAGGAATTTACGCACCTCGCCGCTGGCCAATTCAATCGGCTTTTTACCGCCTTCGGTAATCTCCAACAGGCTGCCGAACTGCCCCGGCTGCGGGCCAGACAACGTGCCCGAACCAAACAGGTCACCGGCCTGCAACTGGCAGCCGTTGACGCTGTGGTGCGCAACCATTTGTGCCACGGTCCAGTACATATGCTCGGTGTTGCTCAGGGTCAGGCGATGGGCGGGCAGGTTTTGCTCACGCATCGAGGCCGTGGTGAGCAGCACTTCCAGCTCGATATCAAAGGCGCCCGCGTTCTGATCACGCTTATCCAACAGGTAAGGCAGCGGTTGCGGATCACCCTCTGGACGTGCCGGCTGGGCCTTGCGGAAAGGTTCCAGGGCTTCGGCGGTGACCACCCACGGCGAGATGCTGGTGATAAAGCTTTTCGACAAAAACGGCCCTAGCGGCTGGTATTCCCAGGCCTGGATATCCCGCGCCGACCAGTCGTTGAGCAGGCAGAAACCGGCGATATGCTCGGCGGCATCGCCAATGGCAATCGCATCGCCCATGGCATTGCCCTGGCCGATCCAGATGCCCAGCTCCAACTCATAGTCCAGGCGCGCACACGGGCCAAAGGTCGGCTCGGTCTGGCCGGCGGGCAAGGTCTGGCCTTTAGGGCGTCGCACCTCTGTACCCGAGGGGCGAATGGTCGATGCACGGCCGTGGTAACCAATCGGCACGTACTTGTAGTTGGGCAACAAGGGGTTATCGGGGCGGAACAATTTACCGACGTTCTGCGCGTGCTCGATGCCGACGTAGAAGTCGGTGTAGTCATTGATCTTCGCCGGCAGGTGCATATGGCAATCGGCGGCACGGTGCAGCACTTGCGTCTCGCGGGTTTGCAGCTTGCTGCCTTCGGCCAGCAGTTCCAGCAGGCGCTGGCGCAGGGCAACGCGGGGGCCACGGCCCAGTTCGAAAAACGCGTTCAACTGCCCGCCCGCAGTGGCTTCGACGGCGCGCCGGGCGTCACCGTCAAACTCATCCAGCGCAGCGTGCAGGTCGAGGATCATGTCGCCAATCGCCACGCCACTGCGCGGTGCCGAGCCGTTGATGCTGAACACGCCCAGGGGCAAGTTCTGCAAGGGGAAATCCGCGTGACCATTGGCCGAGGCCACCCAGCTGCGGGTCTGCGTTGGTTGAGTCATGGGTTATCTCCGGTTCGGGTTGAAGGTGGCGGGCAGCGCGGCCCAGCACGCGTCGTAAGCAGGTTGCAGTTGCGGGCACTCCAGGGCGAACTGGGTCGGGCGCAGCACTTGGCTGGTCTCGAACATGAACGCCATGGTGTTATCGATCTTGTGCGGCGCCAGGTCAGCGTTGATGGCCTTGGTGCAGGTCTCGCCATCCGGGCCGTGGGCGCTCATGCAACTGTGCAGCGATGCGCCGCCGGGCACGAAGCCTTCGGCCTTGGCGTCGTAGGCGCCCTGGATCAGGCCCATGTATTCGTTCATGAGGTTGCGATGGAACCACGGCGGCCGGAAGGTGTTCTCGGCCACCATCCAGCGCGGCGGGAAGATCACGAAGTCGAGGTTGGCCAGGCCATTCACGCTGGTGGGCGAGGTCAGCACGGTGAAGATCGACGGGTCCGGATGATCGAAACTCACCGTGCCAATGGTGTTGAAGCGACGCAGGTCGTATTTGTACGGCACATTGTTGCCGTGCCAGGCGACCACGTTGAGCGGTGAATGGTCCAGCTCGCAGGCCCACAGTTCGCCGAGGAATTTCTGTACCAGCGTGGTCGGTTGCTTGAGGTCTTCGTAGCGGGCCACCGGCGTGAGGAAGTCACGCGGGTTGGCCAGGCCGTTGCTGCCGATGGGCCCCAGGTCGGGCAGGCGCAGCGGGGCGCCGTGGTTCTCGGCGACGTAACCGCGTGCTTGCGCATCCAGCAGCTCGATACGGAACTTGAGGCCACGGGGCAGCACGACGATTTCCAGCGGCTCGACATCCAGCACGCCCAGTTCGGTGGCGATGCGCAGGCGGCCCTGCTCCGGCACGATCAGCAGCTCGCCGTCGGCGTTGAATAACACGCGCTCCATCGAGCGGTTGGCGCGGTAGTTATAGATGCTGATGCCCGCAGGTTTTTCCGACCCCGAGTTGGCAACCATGCCGACCAGCCCATCGATAAAATCCGTGGGCTCACTCGGAATATCCAGCGGGTTCCAGCGCAGGCGATTGGGCGTCACCGCCCCCAGCGGGCCACCGGCCAATTGCCGCACAAGTTTGACGAACGCCGGGTGATTGGCCGACGGCTGGATGCGGTACAGCCAGGTGCGCCGGGCTTCGCTACGCGCCATGGTGAAGGCAGTGCCGGAAAACAGTTCGGTGTAGAGCCCGTAGGGGGCTTTTTGCGGCGAGTTCTGGCCGACCGGCAGCGCGCCAGGCAAGGCTTCGCTGGCGAATTCGTTGCCGAAACCCGACAGGTATTCGAGGTCCATGGATCTTCCTCTGCACAGAAGTTGTTTTTATCGTAATCCAGTTACGCATAACGTAATTTGATCACTGTCGACCGTCAAGCTATAAAGACGCCCATTCATCTCTCGGATTCTCGCCCTTCCATGGAAAAGCCCCGCGACACCGGCAAACAGAAAGTCCGCTCCGCGGAAGTCGGCACCGATATTCTCAAGGCCCTGGCCGAACTGTCCCCGGCCACCTCGCTGTCACGCCTGGCCGAGCATGTGCAGATGCCGGCGAGCAAGGTCCACCGCTATTTGCAGGCGCTGATCGCTTCGGGTTTTGCCGAGCAGAACAGCGCCACCAACCATTACGGCTTGGGCCGCGAAGCGTTGCGCGTGGGGCTGGCGGCGCTGGGCAGCATGGATGTGTTGAAAGTCGGCGCCATGCCCCTGGCCGAACTGCGCGATGAGTTGAATGAAACCTGCTTTCTGGCGGTGTGGGGCAACCAGGGCGCGACCGTGGTGCAGATCGAGCCGGCAGTGCGCGCCGTCACCGTGGTGACGCAGTTGGGCTCGGTGTTGCCGCTGCTCAGCTCGTCCACCGGGCTGGTGTTCAGCGCCTACTTGCCGTCGCGGGAAACCGTGGAGCTGCGCGAACGCGAGGTGCAAGCCGGCACCGCCCACACCTTGGCGGACGATCAGGCCTATGCCAGCGTGTGCGAGCAAATCCGCAGCCGCGGCCTGCACTTTGTACATGGCCTGCTGATGCCTGGCGTGGATGCGTTGTCGGCGCCGGTGTTCAACGCGGTCGGGCACGTGGCGGCGGTGATGACTGTGGTCGGCCCGACCTCACTGTTCCACGCCGATGAAGATGGCCCGGCGGCGCAGCACTTGCTGGCGGCGACCCGGGCCGTGAGTTGGCGCATGGGCTATCAGCCCTGATTCAGTCCTCGCTACGGGAAAGGGCCACGGCGACGCGGTTTTCCACAGCTTTCACCTGCGCGCCAGCGACTACGTAGTTGTTGGTCAGCATCGCGAACACCAGCTTGCGTCCGTGAGCATCGGTGATGTAACCGCTCAAGGACGAGACGCCGGCCATGGAGCCGGTCTTGGCATGCAGGTTATTTTCCGCCGGCGTGCCACGCAGGCGGTAACCCAGGCTGCCGCCTGTCATGCGGTCGGCGTTGCCGGCAACCGGTAGCGCGTTGTACCAGGCGTCGAACCACGGTTGTTTATTGGCCGCCAGCAGCAGGTCGGTGAGGGTTTGCGATGACACCAGGTTACGCCGCGACAGGCCGGAACCGTCCACTTGGCTCAAAGCGCTGGTGTCCAGCCCCTGCCGCTTGAGGAAGCCGGCCACCGCCACGGCGCCCGCCGCCGCTGTGCCGCTGTTGGCCGTCTGGCGGCCCATGGCCTTGAGCAAGGCTTCGGACATGGCATTGTTCGAGAGCTTGAGCAACGGCACGATCAGTTCCTGCAACGGCGCCGATTGGTGTTCGGCCAGCACCGTCACCCCAGCAGGACTCGCCCCGCCCATCACCCTACGTCCCAGCACCCTGATGCCCTGCTGCGCCAAGGCTTGCTCAAACAGGTTGGCCACCAGTTGCGTCGGTTCCCACACGCTGACCAGTTGCTGGCTCTGTCGACCCGGCGCCACCGCGCCGCTGAGCTGCAGCAGGTTGGTGCCATGGCGACGGTTGATCCCATAGCTGTTGCCCGGCCCACTGATGGCGCGGTTACTCAGTTGCAGGAAATCGGTGGGAGGGTAGATATCCACCCCAACCGGCGAGCCGACGCGCAACGGCGCCTTGGCGGTGACCAGCACGCTGCCGGCATCGAAATCGGTATTGGGTGACACGGTCAACGCCGAAATCTGCGCGCCGTAGTAGGTGGTTTCATCATCATGGGACCAGTCCACGCCCAAGCGCTCGGCATCGAACCAGGTGTCATCAAACACCAGATCGCCCTGCACCTGGCGTACGCCCTGGCTGGCCAATTGCGCGGCCAGCGCCTGGTAATCGGCAAACTGAATGCTCGGATCGCCCAGGCCACGCAGATAAAGATTGCCGGTCAGCCGGTCGCCCTGGCGTATGCCATTGCTCAGCAGTTGGGTGGCGAAGCGGTAGTGTGGCCCCAGCACATCCATGGCCGCCGCCGTGGTCAACAGCTTGAGGTTGGACGCGGGCACCAACCGTGTGCGTGGGTTGTGCTGGTACAGCGTGGTGCCCGTGCGGGCGTCACGCACCATCAGCGAGACCGTGGCGCCTTGCAGCGCCGGGTCGCTCAACAGTTTATCCAGGGTTGCCGGAGTGGAGGTTTGGGAGACGCTGGCGCAGCCGCCCAGTAAAAAACTCAAGCCGACCAGCAGGGTGCCGGTGTGTAACCATTTTCCAAAGTGCATCAGTGCGCTGTTCCCGCCAAATCATCAATGACGGCAACGCTAACAGCTCGCTATCAACGTGGCGAGGGCGCTGAATGCGATCCACTTTCCTGTGGGAGCTGGCTTGCCTGCGATGCAGGCAAATCGGTGTATCAGGCAAACCCAGTCGATGCCATCGCAGGCAAGCCAGCTCCCACATATAAATGAATCAGAAGGTCAACGTGCTGGAGACCGACACCTGCCGCGCATCACCAATGGACACGAACTGCGTGTTCACCGAAGAGGTGTAATAGGTGCGGTCGAACAGGTTCTTCACATTGAGCTGGAACTTGACCTTTTGCCCGTCGAGCCGGGTGTCGTAGCTGGCGAATACATCGGCCACGGTATAACTCGGCAACTCGAAGCTGTTGGCCGCATCCCCTGCGCGCTCGCCCACATAACGCGCACCGGCACCGACCCGCAATTGGTCGCCGCCAAGGACACTGCCGAAGTCATACACCGCCGACAGCGAGCCAGTATTTTTCGCCACGTTTTGCAGGCGATTGCCTTTGAGCGTCGGGTCGTCGGTGACCTCGGCGTCGGTGTAGGCATAGCTGCCGATCAGGCTCCACTTGTCAGTCAACTGGCCGCTGGCATCCAGCTCCAGACCGCGTGAGCGCACCTTGCCGGCCACGCTGTACTCCGAGGTCAGCCCCTCGCCCACCTGGACCAGTACATTGCGTTTGTCGATATTGAACAACGCTGCGCTGGCGGTGATACGCCCCGGCAGGTCGAACTTGGTGCCCAGCTCCCACGCCTTGGATTCTTCAGGGTCGAGACTGCCATCCAGCACGGTTTTGTTGGCCAGTGGCGCGATGGTGGAGTTGGGTTTGAACGACTCGGTGTAGCTGCCGTAGAACGACAGTTCATCGGTGTAGCGGTACACCAGCCCGGCCCGTGGTACCCACTTCTGGCCATTGCCATCGGTGTTGGCAGTGAACGGCACGCCTTTGCCGGCGTATTGATCGTACATTTGATAGCGCGCACCACCGACCAGAATCCATTGGTCGTTGAGATGAATCGCATCCTGGAAGAACAGCGAGTCGCTGCGCAGCAGGTCGGTCTGGTTGCTGTCCGGCGCGCTGACGTTGGAGCCGGCGACTTCGTTGCCATACACCGGGTTGTTGTAATCGAAGCTGCCTCGCGGCGCCTGGCGGATCAGGTCGGCGCGGTAGATCTTGCGGTATTCATCGTCCAGGCCGAATACCAGGTCGTGCTGCATACCCGCCACATTCAGCTTGCCTTCCAGGCTGGCGGTGGCGAAGCGGTCGGTGGTCAGCGCGCCCTGGGTGCCGTCCATGCTGCGGGTCAGGGTGCCGTTGGGGTTGACCTTGACCACGCGCACCTGGCTGGCGTCGTAGGTTTCGCGGTTCCAGCTGTAGCCAAAATGAGCTTTCCAGTCGTCGTTCAGGTCGTGGTCGACGGTCAGGCGATACAGGTCGGAGCGCCCTTCCATGTTGTTGAACGGCTCATCCAGACGGCGGGTCGCGGGGATGTTCAACGGGTGGCGGGTCTTGGGATCGATGGCGGTGCCACGGTCGAAAGGCGAGAGAAACTCGCGGTGTTCATAGGCGAACACCACCTGGGTGGCATCGCCGTACCAGGCCAGGGACGGCGCCACCAGCGTCTCGCGGTGGGTACCGTAGTTGCGCCAGTAGTCTTCATCTTCATGGTCAACGATCAAGCGATAGGCCAGGCCGCTGTCACCGATGGGGCCGGTGGTGTCGAGGTTGCCGCCGCTGCCGTTCTTGCCGCTGCCGAAGGTTGAACCGCGCGCGGTCAGCGCGGTGGACTGCACCAGCTCGGGCTTCTTGCTGACGATATTGACCACGCCACCCGGGTCCTGAATGCCGTACAGCAGCGACGACGGCCCCTTGAGCACTTCGACACGCTCGGCGGTGGCGTTCAACGCACGGCCCTGCACCACTGGCATGCCGTCCTTCATAATCGAGCCATTACGGTTGTCACCGAAGCCGCGCAGCATCACCGCATCCTGGGTGCTGCCGAGGGTGTTGGACTGGGTGATGCCGCTGATATTGCCGAGCGCGTCATCCAGGTTACGTGGCTGTTGATCGCGCAATACCTGGGCGGGCACAACGTTGACGGTTTGCGGGGTTTCCAGCAGCAGGCCATGGGAGCGCATCACCGAACTGGTGGGCGGTGGCTGGTAGCTGGTGCTGGCTTGGGTTGGGTCGGTGCCACTGATGGTGGTGGCGCCCAGGTTGACCGCGCCATCGGTGGGCACGGGCTCCAGCGCCAGGGTACGGGCGTCGATCTGGCGGAAGGTGAAGCCGGAACGGCCCAACAGACGTTGCAGGGCCTGGCTCGCGCTCATCTGCCCGCTGACGGCCGGGGCAGTGAGGCCGTAGGGCGCTTCGTCGGTGTAGATCACACTGATCCCGGTGACCCGGCTGAAATCGCTCAACGCCTGAGGCAGCGGCTTGGCCGCCAGGGCAAAATTGAACTGGGCGCTTTGCTGCTCCTGCGCCTGTGCCATGGCAAGCGGCAGCAAGGCCAAGCCCGACACCGTGAATACCGAGGCTCCCAGCCACTGTTTTACCCAACCGCCCGCCGTCGATTTCATGCTGTGAGCACCCGTGTAGAAAACGCTGTTAATGCGAATTGATCGCAGTTTCATGCACTACACGGATGGGCCGGCGATTTACCTCACCTCTGCTGGCAATTATTTTTTTATTTACTGCGTATGGGTGCATACCTGTGTGCCTACAAAATCAGCGTATGGCACAGATCCCCTGTGGGAGCGGGCTTGCCCGCGAATGCGCAGTGTCAGTCAATGAATCTTTAACTGAACCACCGCTATCGCAGCCTAGGTATCTACACAACTTTAATGCGACGCAGGACCTGTGGCGAGGGAGCTTGCTCCCGCGACGGCCTGACAGCCGACGCTGATATAACTGATGCCCCGCGATCCAATGTGGGAGCTGGCTTGTCGGGTCGCCGCATCGCTGCGAAGGCGGCCTGAAAGCCGACCAGGATCTCGGATCAGACCGCGTACATATCCGTTCCTGCGGTAATGGCTGCTATTGGTTCCGC
This sequence comes from Pseudomonas fluorescens, assembly GCF_001902145.1. Taxonomy (GTDB): domain Bacteria; phylum Pseudomonadota; class Gammaproteobacteria; order Pseudomonadales; family Pseudomonadaceae; genus Aquipseudomonas; species Aquipseudomonas fluorescens_BV. The sequence goes on along the minus strand of NZ_MRST01000023.1, from coordinate 366,157 downwards.
TTTTACAGCGGGTCACTTTCGAAGAGCGCGAAAGTAACCAAAGCGCTCTTGCCCCACCACTCGGCACCTCGCCCAGGCTCGGTGTACCCGTAATCCGCCAGCGTGGTTTAACGGGGCGCCTGAGATCAAAAGCAGATCAAGATCAAGAGCGGCTCGCTTCGCATCGTGGTTACCGTCGGCGGCTACAGGCTACAAAGTTGTGCAGATACCTATGGCTATCGCAGGCAAGCCAGCTCCCACACTGGCCATGTAGTGCCCACAGAGGTGAGTCGTTCGTCCTTCAGGCAGCTATGCCCTGGATGCGAAAACCCCAGCGCGGGAAATGCACATGCACGGTACCGCCGCGTTCATCCGTGCGACGCAGGATCAGCTCTTCGCGCCCGGCGAACAGCAACTCGCCGGCCACCGGATCAACGCCATAGTCGATGGCCGCGATGGTCACCTGCTGACCCGCCTTAAAGCCGTTCAAGTCCTCGAACACCTCATCCGGCAAGGGTGCCGGCGTAGCGTTGCGGGCGATGTCCAAAGCCTGCTCTGCGGTCATTTGGCTAGTGGTTCCATGACCAAAGCCCAGCACGCGCCCCAGCCAGGCCAGCACGGCCGGGTAAGCATCCACCAGCGGCGCGGTGACCGGCGTGGCCTTGAGGAACCACAGCGAGTGGGCCAGGGCAAAGTCGGCAATCGACGGCGCGCCGAACAAAAAGTCGCCGGACTCTCGCTGCAACTGTAGCTCCAACCGCGCCATGATCGCTGGCCATTGATGCTTGGCCAACTCAGCCGGGAGCTTGCTTGCCGTGCCGCCACTGAACAGCGCGGCGCGGTCAGCGATAAAAGCTTTGATGGCCTGCGGCGGTAACTTGCCAAAGCGCACCGCCACCGATTCGGGCTGGAACACCAGGCTGACGGCATGGGCGAACACCACGCTGTCGGCCCAGGTGGCGAAGGTCTGGGTGATCATTTCCTGGCCCGGCGGAAACAAAGCCGGCGAGGACTTTTCCTGCTCCAGGCGGCGAGCGATCAGGGCGGTGTCGCAATAGATATCCGCACCGATTTGCAGCACCGGGGTTTTGCGGTAGCCGCCGGTCAAGGCCGTCAGGTCGGGCTTGGGCATCACCGGCGAAATGTTTACGGAGTGCCAGGACAGGCCTTTGAAGCCCAGCAACAGCCGCGCTTTTTCCGCAAAGGGTGAGGTCGGGTAATGGTGCAGGATGAGCTCAGACATACGGGGTTCCGCTTGGCGAGTGAACGAGCAGATTACCGCGCAAAAGCCCTCGACGGTGTGATGGGAACCTATCAGTCAGCCTGATGAACCACTCGCTGCCAGGCACTCCTTGGCGCTCTTCTTCAACTTTTTGATCAGGCGTTCCTGGCGCAGCGCCTCACCCTTGCTCGCGCATTGCTCGGTGTATACCAGCGCGACTGCGGGGCTGGACAGAAAAAACCGTGCGCCCTTGCCGCTCTGGTGCGAGGCAAACCGGCGCACCGGGTCGTTGCTGATGCCGCAATACAGCGCGCCATTGGCGGCGCGTACCAGGTAGACATACCAGGGCTTGGGTTCAGGCGTATTCACGGACAGGTTCGGCAAGGCAAAGGAGCGCGTAGTTTATCAACGACTGGCCTGGAATGCCTTCAGGCCTTTGTTCGCCTGGGCGCGCACGGCGTTGCGTACCAGCGGCGTCCAGCCCAACAGCAGGCCCTTGGTGCCCAACGCCTGGCGTGCCCAGCGCCACAAGTCGAAGTGATCGTGGTGCTCGCAGATCTTGCCGTCGCGCAACACAAAGCGCGCCTGGATATCGTTGACCACCGTATTGCCAGTCGCGCTGAACAGATAAGTCGCCACCCAATGCGCACTGCCGGTGCGCTCGTCGCTGCGCACCTGGTCGAAGGTCAACGAAAAGTCCTTGGCCCGGGTGGTGAGCATGCGCCACATATCCCCTGCGTCACGGCCTCGCAGTTCGCCAAAGGCCGGGTCGCTGAACACCACGTCATCGCTGTAGCAGGCGACCATGGCCTCGGCATCCAGGCGCTGGAAGGCGCTATAGAATTGGCTGATCAGGGCGTTATGGGCATCACTCATGGGCAGGCTCCGCAGGCGTCAAAAGAGTAGGCGCACGATAAGCCGCCCACGCCGTCATGGCTACTGTCATTCGCCACGCAAATAAGCGCGCTACTGCGCTATCCCAGTACTGCGGGCGTAGGCGAACAAGTCAACGTCGGTGGAAATACTCAAGCGCTGCATCGCCGTGCTTTTCTGCTTGCTGATGGTGGAGATGCTGCGGTTGACCTGGGCTGCAATCTGGCTGACGGTCATGCCGCTGGCCAGCATGCGCACCACTTCGCGCTCCTTGCCGGACAACTGCGGCTCCTGGGACTGATCCCCCGCGCCGGCCTCTACCAGTTGCACTCGCAGGCACTCACTGGCGAAGGTCTGCCCGGCCTGGACCGCCTTGATCGCCAGAGGCAACTCCTTGGCCGAAGCACTTTTGGCGACCACTGCCCTGGCACCGTGGGCAAAGGCTGCGCGTAACGTGGCGACGTTGGCGAACATGGTGACCAGAATCACCGGCAACTGCGGATACTGGCGCTGCAACAGGCCCAACAAGCAGTAGCCATCGGCCTGCTGGCCGCCTGGCATGGCGAAATCCGTGACCAGCACGTCGCACGGCGTGCTACTGAGCACGCCGAGTAACTGATCGGGACCGTCGGCTTCACCGACCACTTTGCACTTGCCACTCGCCTCGATCACGACTTTTTGCCCGACCCGGACAATAGGGTGATCGTCAGCAATAATTACTCGAAGCATAAGCACCCACGAATGATGGCAACTTGAATCCGCGCAAAATACCTCTGCCTGCGATCATCAACAACTGCTAACAAAGAGGCGCTTGCGGCCGAACCCAATGTTCAGTAGTGGCTAATTATTGGACTACAACACAATAGGAAAATACCTACAGCCAAAATTAGATCAACGACGTGGTAAAGCCCTCTGCAACAGCATTCTTCACAGCTCAGACAGATACTCCAGATAAGCGCACAGCCGTGCCTCAAACACTTCCAACTGCGCCTTATGCGTAGCGACACCCTCGGCCTGGACCTGCTCGATCAAGCTCACGGCACTGGTTTCCAACCCCGTGCCGCCCAGGAACACCAGGCTGCCCACCAGCCGATGCAGACGCTCGGCGGTCAATGGCGCGTTCAATGTCGCCAGGGCATGGCGCAACACCCGCTGGTCTCCCCAGGCCTCCATCAACAGGGTTTCCAACAACTGGTCGACGACCAGGTCGCTGCCAAACGTGGCCACAAGCGTGGCACGGGTGGGCCAGTGAGCCAGCGCAGCAGCGGCGTATTGCTCGACATAGTGGCCCTCGCCGCCCGGTAACCAGCGCACCAGCACGGCGTGCAGTTGTTCAAGGGTAAGGGGTTTGAGCAGCCAGGCATCCATGCCGGCCTTGCGGCAACGTTGGGGGCTGTCGTTTTGCAGATTGGCGGTCAAGGCAATGATTGGCGTGCGCTTTAACCCGTGCTCGCGCTCATGCTGGCGAATGGCGCGGGCCATGCTGTAACCGTCCATGAAAGGCATCCGGCAATCACTGATAACCAGGTCGAAGGGCCGACTGGTAACGGCGTCCAACCCCATGAAGCCATCGGTGGCCAACTCGTGTCCAAGCCCCAGTTTTTGCAACAGCCAACCCAGCAACAGGCGATAGGCTGAATGATCCTCCACGACCAGAATATTCAAGTACAGCCAATGAGGCGGGGGAGAAAAAGGCGGTTTGACTGCCCGGCTCGCTCCTGCGGTTGAACATCCTGGCGAACCCATCAGTACCTCTTCGTGGTGATTAATTGGGCAGCAATCTGCGGTACTGATACAGCAATGCCAGGCACACCCTTTTGATGGTTGCCGGCCTTTAACCTATAACCTTTTGAATGACTTCCAGCCGATACAACAACTACGAAAAACGCCGAAAAAAACTACCGAACCGCGCTGCGCTTACCCGCCCAGCCAATGTCGTATTAGTTGTATTTCCCCCTCACAGCCCTCTCGCTAAATTGTGCCCACCCCAAAAGAGAGACGGCTTGCCACTTCCCGGCAACGCCAAAAAACAGTGAGACCGCCGCCAAGCCAACCACTCGCCCATACAGGGCCGAGCGCTGACCTGTACGCGTCTCTATCTGCCAGACTGCAATGGAACAATTGGAAATGAAGACTCCTGCATCCCTGTTGAGTAGCGCCCTGCTGCTCGCCATGTCCACCTCTGCGCTCGCCGCCAGCAGCGTCGACCTGACCGTCAAGGGCCTGATTACACCCAGCGCCTGTGCCCCCGGCCTTTCCAGTGGCGGCCTCGTCGACCACGGCAAAGTCGCGGCCAAGGATTTAAAGCCGGACCACTGGACGTTGCTCGGCAACCACACCCTGCAACTGTCGATCACCTGCGATGCGCCAACCCTGTTGGCCCTCAAGGGCACTGATAACAAGGGTGACGCCGCTGACCCGATGAATACCTACGGCCTGGGCCTGGTCAGTGGCAAAAAATTGGGCGGGTACACCCTGTCGCTAGGCAATCCGGTGGCTGACGGCGCGACAATCGCCGTGATCGAGTCATCCGATAACGGCCTCACCTGGCGGGAAACCGTCCCGGGCGACGCCTGGCCCATTACCTACCACGCCTCGTTCGGCGATCGTTCCTCCGGCAGTTGGGCACCCTCCCCGGTCCAACAGGTCACGGCAGATCTTCTGGTGCAAACCCTCATCGCCCCCACAGCCGGCATGGACCTGAGCGCAGAGGTGCCGATCAACGGCTCCGCCACCCTTGAAGTGAAATACCTGTAACCGCCCACCCACCCACAGGACGTGACCCATGGTTAGCCCCCTCACTACCCTCACCGCGGCATTGTTGCTGATCGGCGCCGGCCCGGTATGGGCCGCCAGCAGCCAGGACCTGACGGTCAGAGGGGTCATCACCCCCAGTGCCTGTGCCCCCGTGGTCTCCGGCGGTGGCACCGTCGACTTCGGCAAGGTGTCGGTCAAAGACCTCAATGCCGACACCTACACCGACCTGCCCAGGGAAACCCTGCTGCTGAGTGTGCGTTGCGAAGGGCCGACCCTTTTTACCCTGAACACCATCGACAACCGTGCGGGCACTGCCGCCAGCCACTTCAGTTGGCATGGCCTGGGCATGACGCCCAGTGACGAAAAAGTCGGCGATGCCGGGCTTGGCCTGTATAGCCCGGTGGCCGATGGCGTCCCGGTACGCACCATCACCTCCCGGGATGGCGGCGTAACCTGGATCCCCTCGGTGATGCTCAGCCATACCTTGTTGACGGCCGTCGCCGACAGCGACGGCCTTGCACCGATCGCGATCCAGGCATTGGACGCAGAAATCCGCCTGATCACCCACATCGCCCCCGCCAGCAACCTGACGCTGACCGACGAAGTACCCATCGACGGCCACGCCACCGTGCAAGTCAATTACCTCTAAGGAGCCTCCCGATGAAAACCCGATTGACCACCCTGGCCGCCAGCGCCCTGCTGCTCCACTCGGCTGCCACCTTCGCCGCGTCCAGCGTGGACCTGACCGTCAAGGGCCTGATCGTGCCCAGCGCCTGCACACCGAGCCTGTCCGGTGGTGGCGTGATCGACCATGGCAAGATCTCCGCCAAGGACCTGAACCCGGACGGGGCAACGGCGATTGGCGTGCATACCCTGTCGATGACCGTCAATTGCGATGCGCCGATCCAGTTTGCCCTGCACCCCATCGATAACCGGGCAGGTTCAGGCCTTTCGACCGACTTCGGTCTGGGCTTCATTAACGAGACCCAGAAACTCGGCCACTTTTCCCTCACTTGGCGCAAAGCACTGGCCGACGGCGGCGTCGAAGTGCAACCCATCGCATCGATGGACCAGGGTAACTCCTGGTATGCCGAGAAATTCTGGGAGCCTGGCATGTACATGGCGGCAGCCTCGATAGACGACGATACGCAGCCGCTGCCGATCAAGGATTTGAGCGTCGATCTGGAAGTACTCACCATCATCAACCGCGCCGACGGCCTGGACCTCAGCAACGAAGTCACCATCGACGGCTCCGCCACCCTTGAAGTGAAGTACCTCTGACCCATGGCCGCCCATCCCTTGAACACCGGCAGGCATGGGCAGCGTCTGGCGTTGCCTGTGCTGATGGCATGGGGGCGAAACCTTGCCATCGTGCTGGGCCTGGCCACGATGACCGATGCCCGTGCAGCGCCGACTGTCGACCTCACAGTTACCGGCCGTGTCACCCCGGACGCCTGCCATATTGAGCTGACCAATGACGGCACCGTCGATCACGGCAAGATCCCTTCCCGCAGCCTCAACGCCGACGAGTTCACCGTACTGCCCATCCAAGTGCTTGATCTGCGTGTGCAGTGCGCCAGGCCCATGCTGTTTGCACTGGTGGGCATCGATAATCGCGCCGACTCCTCGTCGGCCCCCGATTATTTCTACGGGCTGGGCAGGAACATCCACGCCCCCGAAGAGCGCCTGGGCTCCGTGGCGTTGGCCTATCGCAACGCGGTGGGCGATGCGCAGCCCATGCTGGTGTTGGCCTCTACCGACAACGGTGAAACCTGGTCACAGGACCCCAATGCCTACCCGCACTCCTACATGGCTTTTGCACCCGTCGGGGACCGCCAACCGGACTTCATAGGCCAGTTGACCGTCCAGGTTCAAGTGAGCACCGCCATCAACTTTTCGCAGTACCTGACCCTGGATCAGGAAGTCCCGCTCGACGGCGCTATCGTCCTGGACCTGCGCTACCTCTGATCGCCCCTTTATTGGCTAATGGAAACCCGTCATGACGACGACACTCTCAAACACCGCTGTCGGCCTGATTGCCTTGCTCTTGATGCTCGGCGATCAGGTAAAAGCCGACGGTATGGTCCCGGACACCTCCGTGGTGATCGTGCACGAGGCCGAAGGCGAAGCGTCCGTGTCGGTGACCAACACCGACAGCCAGCTCGCCCTGCTGCATGTGACCTTGCAGGACATTCCGGAAGACACCGAACCGCTGTTGGTGGTGACACCGCCGCTGTCACGGGTGGAAGCGTCCAAATCCCAGCTGGTGCGTTTCATTCTGCAGAACCAGCAGCCGTTACTGACCCAGCGACTTAAACGCGCGGTGTTCGAAGGCATGCCCCAGGGCCGCGCCGCCACAGCCACCGGGCATGCCCGCGTGGGCGTGACCGTGCGCCAGAACCTGCCGGTGATCGTGCACCCCAAGGGCCTGGCGCCCAACCGCACGCCCTGGACCGACCTGACCTGGACACTGCGCGAAGGCCAGTTACAGGTGCGCAACGACACGCCGTACGTGGTGCGTCTGGCTCAAGAACTGCTACTGCTGCCAGGCGACGGCAAGGCCATGCTGCCGCGTACGTATGTGCTGCCCGGCGAAGCCTTGAGCGTGCCGGCCAGCAGCAGCCAGGCCAAGACGGTCAGGCTGCAGCCGGCCACGGTGTACGGGTTCGCGGTCAAGGCTTACGACGCACCGATCAGCTTCTGACGGAACACCCCAGGCGGCGGACCACCTGCGCCGCCTGAGTAACGAAGTGACGGCTTATTGATCGTCACCAGAACGCCGGCCCACAAGGCCTGCGCGTTCACTATTCGAGTACCTTGCGTGAAAACAGTATTGAGTTACCGTGACGGCGAAGCCGTGCCCGATCCCTTTGCCAGCCCTGCCCTGGCGCGGGTGTTGCTGCTGTGCGCGCTCATCCCGGCCGAGGTGTGCGCCGAAGATTCCAGCCCGTCCGGCTTCGATGCCCAGACCTTGCAACAACGCGGTATCGACCCACAGCTGGCCAGCCTGTTGCTGGCCGCACCGCGTTACGCGGCCGGGCAACATACCGTCAACCTGCGTGTCAACGGTCAGCGCCGTGGCCGGTTGGCGGTGAACTTCGATCAGCAGGGCTATCTGTGCTTCGACCGCGCCTTGCTGGACGCCGCCAATCTGGTGCCGCCCAATGACACGACAGGCTGCCAGGATTTCCTCGCACAGTACCCGCAAACCCTGGTGGAGCCGGACCCGGCGACACTGACAGTGTCGCTGGTGGTGCCCACCGACGCCTTGCGCCCCGTGCAGCAGGACATCTCCGGCTACGAAACCGGCGGGTTTGCCGGGCTGCTCAACTACGACCTCAGCGGCTTCTACAACCGCTTCGGGGATGACGCCAGCCGCTTTGGCTCGGCCAATACCGAGGTGGGGTTCAATGCCGGCGACTGGATCGTGCGCAGCCGCCAGGTGCAGACCTGGCAGGATGGCCTGTCACGCAGCACCCACTTGCAAGCCTATGCCCAACGCACCTTCGCCAGTCACCAGGCGGTGCTGCAGGCCGGGCAAATCAACCTGTACAACCCGGTGCTGTCCGGCGCGCAGATCACCGGTGTACAGGTGCTCACCGAGCACGCCCTTCAAGAGCAAGGCCAGGGCGCGCTGATCCAAGGCATCGCCAACAGCCCGGCCCAGGTGGAGGTTCGCCAGAACAACGCGTTGATTCATTCCACCGTAGTGCCCGCCGGCCCCTTTACCCTGACCGATGTACGTCGCTTGAACACGCGTTCGGACGTTGAAGTCACGGTCAAGGAGAGCGTCGGCGGTGAGCGTCGCTTCACCGTGCCCGCCGCCATGCTCGGGCTCGGGCTGCCAGCGCCGGGTTACTCCGTGGCGGCGGGCCGGGTGCGCAATGTGGGCGATGCCAAAGGCGAGGATCCGTGGGTAGTCAGTGGCGGCTGGACCGGCGCCCTGCACCCACAATTGACCCTCGGCACGGGCGCGCTGGCGGCCAGTGAATACCGTTCGGTGGGCGCGAGCCTGGGCTGGTTGCCGTGGGTGGACAGCCAGATCCAACTGTCCACGCAGCTGTCCAATAGCCAGGCACGGGAAAAGGTGTCTGGGGTACAGACCGATCTGTCCTGGTCCCAGCGCCTGGGCGAACAATGGTCGATCAGCGCGGCCAATTCCTGGCGCAGCATCGGTTACCGCGAACTCGAAGAAAGCACTTACGCGCGCGACGACAACAACCGTGATTCGCGCTACCGCGACCAGCAAAGCCTCAACCTCGGCTGGTCGCACCCCCAACTGGGTGCATTCAGTGCCGGGGTTTCACGCTCGGCCAATTTTGCCGGCGACAGCAGCAGCCGTGGGCTGGCCTCCTGGGGCACGAGCATCGGCGCGGTGTCGTTGTCGGCCAGCGCCGAATGGCAAATGGGCGGTAGCCAGCAGCAGGACAACGCGGTGTACCTCAATATCAGCGTACCGCTGGGCGAGAGTCGCCGGCTGCGCAGTTGGGTACGCAACTCCGGTGGCGAGAACCGTACCGGCCTGGGCATCACCGAACAGATCGACGACCAATTCAGCTATCGCGTGAGCGCCGAACACGACAGCAGCGACCAGCAAGTGGAAACCACCCTGGGCGTGTCGGCCCTGCCGCGCTACAGCCAGCTGGATGTCAGCTACAGCCGCTCCGATGCCGAGCGTTCCAGCTATCAAGGCGGTGCGCGCGGCGGTGTGGTACTGCACGGCGACGGCGTGACCTTTTCCCCCTACCCGGTACGCGACACCTTCGCCCTGGTGTCGGTCGGCGACATGAGCGGCATCAAGCTCAGCACCCCCAGCGGCCCGGTGTGGACCGACTGGCAAGGCCAGGCCGTGGTGCCGCAAGTCGCCGCCTACGGGCGCAGCCCGGTGCAAGTGCAGACCCGTTCACTGCCGCGCAATGCCGATATCCACAACGGCCTGGCCATGATTTCGGCCGGCCGCGGCGCCGTGGACCGCGTCGAGTTCGGCGTCGGCCTGACCCGCCGCCTGCTGCTCACCGTCAGCACCGACCAGGGCGCGCCGTTGCCGGCGGGTGCCTCGGTCAGCAGTGCCGAGGGTGAGTTCATCACCCTGGTACAGGAAGGCAGCCAGGTGTTTCTACCCAATGTGCTGGGCCAATCGACGCTGTGGATAACCACGCCCCAAGGGAGCCGTTGCCAGTTGCGTTACTCGCTGCCGGAAAAAGCCGACCCCTCGGTGTACTTCGAAACGGCCCCCGCACGCTGTCACGCACCTTGAGGACTCCCGCCATGCCCCTTGCAACCTGTCTGCGTCAACTGTGCCTGTGGCTGTTGATCGGCGTCGCCGGTACTGCCCAGGCTTTTGAAGAATGCCAACTGAACGTCAGTGAACCATTGCTGGATCTCGGCCTGATGAGCCGCCTGACCCAAAGCGACAGCGCACCGCAGCGCCTGCTCGGCGAGCGTCGCTTGAGTGTGACCGTCAGTTGCCCCCAGGCCGAAGACCTCAGCCTGTTCTACCGTGCGCAAGCCGCCAGCCCGCAGCGCTGGCAGTTTACCGAGCACGGCAGCTATGCCATTGAAGCCGGTAATGCCCTGCTCGACGGCCGCGCTGTGGAGCTGGGCTTGCTGCCCGCCGTGGGGCAGGCGCCCGTCGCCACCGGCAGCGTCATGGAATGGCGACCCGGCCATGGCATCGCACCCGTCGAACGAGGCACGGTACTCAGCGGAAAAACCCTGGCGCTGCAATTGACCCTGCGCGCCTGGGCCGACCCTGCCGCCACCCAAGTGCGCGATGCGACCACCTGGGAAGTCTCCGCCATGTTGTACGGCGCGCATCACGGGCGCTACCGGGAACTGACACTGCGCGCGCACTTCGCGCCTATCGCCTGCCTGCCGAGCTTGTCCGACCAAGGCGTGGTGAACTACGGCACCCTGTACGCCAAAGACCTCAACGCCAGCACTGAAACGCCGCTGCCCACCCGTACCTTGCGCCTGAGCGTGACCTGCGACGCGCCCATCCGCTTCGCCCTGCGCATGAAGGACAACCGCGACGGCTCTGCCACGGGCGGCACCGATGAAACGGCTTATGGGCTGGACCTGGACGCCAGCCGCAACGAGATCGGGCGTTTTTACCTGACCATCGACCCGGCCGAATTCAGCGCCGATGCCTTCCCCAGCTTGTACCGCACCGATTCCACCAGCAATGGCGTGGCGTGGAGCAGTTCCACCGCGCGGCAAATCCCCATGGCCGCCAACAGCATCATGGGTTTTACCGACAAAACCGGCGTTACCACCGGGCCGGTCGCCGTGCAGGCGCTGACCGGCACGATGCGCATCAAGACTTACCTGGCGCCGATGCAAACCCTGGACTTGCGTGACGTGGTGCACATCAACGGTTCCGGCACGCTCGAAATCGTCTACCCCTGAGCCAACTGTGAGGAATCCGTCCCATGCAAACCCGCATCCTTTCCAGCCTGTTGTTACTGGCCTGCGCCCCCTCGGTGCTGGCCGCCTCGACGGTGGACCTGAGCGTCCACGGCCTGATTATTCCTGCCGCCTGCTCACCGCAGCTTTCTAGCGGCGGCCTGATCGACTACGGCAAGATTGCCCAACAAGACCTGAACCTGGAGACCGCCACCCGCCTGCCCCTGAAGACGCTGCATATCGGCATCACCTGCAATGGCCCGGTTCGCTACGCCCTGCGTATGCGCGACAACCGTGACGGTTCGGCCATGGTCAATAGCGAGATTTACTACGGGCTGGGGTTCGATAGCAGCGGCAACCGCCTGGGGGTCTACTCGCTGACCTTCGACCCACGCCAAACCCAGGCCAGCAACACCGCGCAGGTATACGGCACCGAGTCCACCACCGGTGGCCTGGCGTGGCGCACCTCCAATCTCAACCCCATCGATATTGGCTCGCGAAGCTACCTGGGCTTTACCGACGCGGAGGGCAGCGTCAGCGGTCCCACGGCCATCGGTACCCTGGGGGGCAACGTCACGGTGCAGACGGTGATCAATGCTCGCCAGAATCTGGATTTGAGTGTGCAAACCCCGCTCGATGGCTCGGCCACGCTGGAAGTGGTGTATCTCTAAACCTTCTCGCTGGTGACCTGTACATAGCGCGCACGCCCGGCGCCAAGCCCGGCAATGATGGCCCCCAGGCCGATCACCGCGAAGATCCAGCCAATGGCAGCCCAGCCGCCGGTCCAGTCATGCACCAGGCCAACCGCGAACGGGCCCATGGATGCCAGGGTGTAGCCGATGCCCTGGGCCATGCTCGACAGGTTGGCTGCCACATGGGAATCGCGCGAGCGCAACACGATCAGGGTCAGCGCCAGGCTGAAGGTGCCACCCTGCCCCAGGCCCAGCAAAATCGCCCACCCCCACAGGCCCTCCAGCGGTGCATACAGGCAACCGAACAGCCCGCCGAGAGTCAGCAGCATCACCACCACGATCGCCAGGCGCTGGTCCTTGCCCCGCGTCGCCAGCCACGGTGCGGCCAGGGAGCTGAGCAGTTGCACGATGATCGAGCCCGACAGCGCCAACCCGGCTTCAGTCGCGCTCAGGCCGCGGCCGATCAGGATCGAAGGCAACCAGCCGAACACGATATAAGCCAGGGACGATTGCAACCCCATGTACAAGGTGACCTGCCAGGCCAGCGGATCGCGCAATAAACCCTTCACACGATAGGCCACACGATGGGCTCCGTGCCTATGCCCAACCTGGGGCAACCAGACCAGGGCCGCCACCAGGGCCGGCAGGATCCAGAAGCCCAGGCCGATCTTCCAACTGTCGCCAAAGGCATGGCTCAGTGGCACGGAGGCACCGGCCGCCATGGCGGCGCCCAAGCACAACGCCATGGTGTAGACACCGGTCATGGCGCCAGCCTGCCTGGCGAAATCGCGCTTGACGATACCCGGCAGCAACACGCCGATGATGCCAATACTCGCCCCTGCAACCAGGCTACCGAGGAACAACCCCACCTCACCGAACGAACTGCGCAAGATGATCCCGGCGGCCAAGCTAAGCAGGATACCGAGCACCACGCGCTCGGCGCCGAAACGCCGTGCCAGTATCGGCGCAGTGGGTGCAAACAGGCCCAGGCACAGCACCGGCAAGGTGGTCAGTAAACCGGCCTTGGCGGCGGACAACCCCAAACTGTTCGAAACCTCTGCCAGCAACGGCGACAGGCTCGACAAGGCCGGGCGAAGGTTCAAGGCCACCAAAACCAGGCCCAGCAACAGCAGCCATGGCCGAACCACGCTCGGCTGCGCCTGCTGCACGCTGTCGTCGTCAGCTTCGGCGTCGATCAACAGTTCTTCGAGTTCGGTCTTGCGTGGGGCTTCAGGGTTCATTGATCAACTGCCGGCAGAGGGATTTGGCGCGGTCCGGGTCTTGTTGTTCCACCGCATCGAGCAGCGCTCCATGCAGGTCGAACACCGCCTGGCGTCGCGGTGAGCGGTTCAGGGTCTGGCGCAATTGCGCGCCGACGATGGCGGAGAAGTAGTGGTACAGCTCGCTCAAGGCCGGGTTGTGCGCCGCATCCACCAAGTGCTGGTGGAACACCAGATCGGCGCTGATATAGGCCTCCAGGTCACCCTGATACCGCTCGGCGCTGAGGGCGAGCGCCTTGCGCAAGGCCTCAAGGTCCGCTTCGGTACGACGCAATGCGGCAAGGCCGATGGCCTCTACTTCCAGAATCTGGCGCGTCTCCTGCGCCTGCTCCAGCGTGCAATGGGACAGCGCCCGCATCGTACCCAGCGGGTCGGTCATCGAGCGCAGGTAACTGCCATCGCCCTGGCGGATTTCGATCAAGCCAGAGAAGGCCAATACGCGCATGGCTTCACGCACGGTGTTACGGCTGATACCCAGCTCGGCGGACAACTCGGGCTCGGTGGGCAGGCGCTCGCCGATGGCCCATACGCCCTGGGAGATGCGCAGGCGCAGTTGCTCCAGCGCCTGATCGACCAGGGAGCGTTTGAACAGCGGGGCGATGTCTGTCATGGGATTTGCGCTTTCGTCCAATCATAGGATGAATTTTCCTACAGGCTATTCGGAGTTGCCTACAAAGGCAACGCACTAGGGTTCTTAGGCAGGAAAAGGAGCAGTATTTTCGATTGGTAAAATTACCCTTAGAGGGTAATTATTGGACGCAGGTGTCTTATGGAAAAATACACACCTCATTACGATTTGGCGCTGATAAAGACGGATGTCAGGCGACTTGGGAGGAAGGCATTTACTCGGACGGCAGAGGAATGCGGCGTTAGTCTCGGTCTTAGTCTCGCGCAAATGCAGGCGGTCATTTACGCGTTACAACACTGCATGTTGTACAAGTCGATGACCACTTATGGCGACCATCGGGTCTGGCAGGACGTTTACCATACGAGTTCAAAAGGTACGGAGATTTACATCAAGGTCACATACCGCGCAGATGGTAGGCCTCCGGTAATCTCCTTCAAGGAGAAGAACCCATGAAAAAAAGAGAGCTGTGCTACATGTGCGGCGCCCCTGATGCATTGAGTTATTTCGAGGGCCGCAGCGAAACCATCCGCATCAAAGGCATGGAGCGCCGGGTCGACAACCTTTCCGGCTGGGAATGCATGGTTTGCGGCGACGGATTCTGGGATCCTGACAACGACAGCGCAGACCGCTACGGCGAGGCGAAAGATGAATTGGTGCTTGCCGTCCGGCAAATGATCGGCGCCGAGATGAAACGCACCCGCCGCAAATTGCACCTTACCCAAAAAGAAGCCGTGGAGTTACTGTCCGGTGGCGGCCACAACGCCTTCTCGCGTTACGAGCGCGGCGAGCTTCTTGCCCCTAAACCCTTGGTGCTGCTGATGCGGCTATTGGATCGGCACCCTCACTTGCTTGCCGATGCGAAGGTCTTGGCCGAAGGCGCTGATATGCGCGGTGCATTCAGCTACACAGTAAGTGACACACCGGAAACGTTCAAAGCGTCCTGACCCCAAAAAACAAACCCGGCACCAGGCCGGGTTTGTTTTTTAACCCATCATCAATGCAGTATCTGGCTCAAGAACAACCGGGTCCGCTCATTCTGCGGGTTATCAAAGAAGTCATTCGGCGCCGCCTGCTCAACGATCTCGCCCTTGTCCATGAAGATCACGCGGTTGGCCACGGTGCGGGCAAAACCCATCTCGTGGGTCACGCACAACATGGTCATGCCGTCTTCGGCCAGGCCGATCATGGTGTCCAGTACCTCTTTCACCATCTCCGGGTCCAGCGCCGATGTCGGCTCATCAAACAGCATGATTTTCGGCTTCATGCACAGCGCACGGGCAATCGCCACGCGCTGTTGCTGGCCACCTGAAAGCTGCCCCGGAAACTTGTGGGCCTGCTCCGGAATACGCACACGCTCCAGGTAATGCATGGCGATTTCCTCGGCCTTGCGCTTGGGCATCTTGCGCACCCACATCGGCGCCAGCGTGCAGTTTTGCAGGATGGTCAAATGCGGGAACAGGTTGAAGTGCTGGAACACCATGCCCACTTCACGGCGGATCGCTTCGATCTGCTTGAGGTCATTGGTCAGCTCCACCCCATCGACCACGATGCGGCCTTGCTGGTGTTCTTCCAGGCGATTGAGGCAGCGGATGGTGGTGGACTTGCCCGAGCCCGACGGGCCGCACAGCACGATGCGCTCGCCCTGCTTGACGTTGAGGTTGATGTCTTTCAACACGTGGAACTGGCCGTACCACTTGTTGACGCCCTGCATCTGGATAATGCCTTCAGGGCTCACAGGCTGTTTGATTGCTTCGCTCATCAAAAAACTCCTAACGCTTGTGGCCAGTGTCGAGCTTGCGTTCCAGATGCATGGAATAGCGCGACATACCAAAACAGAAAATCCAGAACACCAGGGCGGCGAACACGTAGCCTTCAGTGGCCATGCCCAGCCATTTGGGGTCGGCGGCGGCTTGCTTGACGCTGTTGAGCAGGTCGAACAGGCCGATAATGATCACCAGGCTAGTGTCCTTGAACAGGGCGATGAAGGTGTTGACGATCCCAGGGATCACCATCTTCAAGGCTTGCGGCAAGATCACCAGGCCCATGCTGCGCCAGTAGCCCAGCCCCATCGCTGCGGCCGCTTCGTATTGGCCCTTGGGAATCGCCTGCAAGCCACCGCGCACCACCTCGGCCACATAGGCAGACTGGAACAGAATCACACCGATCAGCGCCCGCAGCAGCTTGTCGAAGTTCATGCCCTCGGGCAGGAACAGCGGCAGCATCACCGACGACATGAACAGCACCGTGATCAACGGCACGCCGCGCCAGAACTCGATGAAGGTCACGCAGACCACCCGAATGGCCGGCATGTTCGAACGCCGTCCCAGCGCCAGCACAATGCCCAGCGGCAAGGCGCCGGCGATGCCCACGGTGGCGATCACCAGGGTCAGCATCAGGCCGCCCCATTGGCTGGTCGCCACATTGCTCAGGCCGAACACGCCGCCGTGCAGCAAGCAGTAGGCGATAATCGGGTACAGCACCAGAAAGCCCAGGCCGTAGATCGCCTTGCGAGGGAAACGCGAGATAAACAACGGCGCCACGCCCACGATGGCCAGCCATACCGTCATGTCCACGCGCCAGCGCAGGTCGACGGGGTAATAGCCATACATGAACTGGCCGAAGCGCTGTTGGATAAACACCCAGCAGGCGCCCTCCTTGGTGCAGTCGGCGCGAGTGGTGCCCACCCAGTTGGCATCGAGGATGGCCCAGTGCAGGATCGGTGGCACCACCAGGTACACCAGGTAGATCGCCAGCAAGGTCAGCAGTGTATTGAGCCAGCTCGAGAACAAGTTGGCGCGCATCCAGGCCACCGGCCCGAAGACTTTGCTCGGCGGTGGCATGTCAGGTTTGAACGTATGCGTAGTCATGGGTGTGTCCTCACCGCTCGATCAGCGCAATGCGCTTGTTGTACCAGTTCATCAGCAGGGAAATGCTGATGCTGATCGCCAGGTACACGCTCATGGTGATGGCAATGACTTCAATGGCCTGGCCGGTCTGGTTGAGCACCGTGCCGGCAAACAGCGAAACCATTTCCGGATAACCGATACCGGCGGCCAACGACGAGTTTTTCGCCAGGTTCAGGTATTGGCTGGTCAGCGGCGGAATGATCACGCGCAACGCTTGCGGGATGATGACCTTGCGCAGCGTCGGCCCCGGGCGCAGGCCCAGTGAACGTGCCGCTTCGGTCTGGCCATGGCTGACGGACTTGATGCCCGAGCGCACGATCTCGGCAATAAACGCCGCCGTGTACACCGTCAGCGCCAAGGTCAACGCCAGCAGTTCCGGGATCAGCACCCAGCCACCCACAAAGTTGAAGCCCGCAAGCTTGGGCATTTCCCAATGCAATGGCGTACCGAAGATCGACACGCACAACGCCGGGATCACCAGCAGCAGCGCCAGGCCCGCCCAGAATTTATGGAAAGGAACCCCCGTCGCTTCAAAGCGCTTGTTGGCCCAGCGGGTCATCAGCACGATGGCAACGATAGCGACCACCAGGCTGGCCACAAACGGCCAGAACCCGTCGGACGCCAGCGCTGCCGGCATGTTCAGGCCACGGCTGCTGACAAAGAAGGTGTCACCGAAGTTATGGCTGTTGCGCGGCCCTGGCATGGTCAGGAACACCGCGAAGTACCAGAACAGGATTTGCAACAGCGGCGGAATGTTGCGGAATACCTCCACGTACACCGTCGCCAGCTTGTTGATCATCCAGTTGGGCGACAAACGTGCCACGCCGATGATGAAGCCCAGCAGGGTTGCCAGCACCACACCGATGACGGTCACCAGCAAAGTGTTGAGCAGGCCGATGACAAACACCCGGGCATAGCTGTCCGATTCGGTGTAGTCGATCAAGTGCTGCGCGATGCCGAAGCCGGCACTGCGCTCAAGAAAGTCGAAACCCGAGGTGATGCCCCGGTGTTGCAGGTTGGTCTGGGTGTTATGGAACAGGTACCAGCCCAGCGAGACCACCGCCACGATCGTGATGATCTGGAACAGCCACGCACGCACTTTGGGGTCGCTGAAGCTGAGCTTCTGCTTGGGTGCGCCGATTTGATTTTGCATGAAGTGCCCCGAAAATAATGGAACAGAACATCACCCGGCAGTTGGCCTACCGGGTGACAGAACCATCAGCGATCAGCGCACAGGGGGTGCGTATTGAATGCCGCCGTTGTTCCACAGGGCGTTCAGGCCACGGTCGATTTCCAGCGGCGTGCTCTTGCCCAGGTTGCGCTCGAACATCTCGCCGTAGTTACCCACTTGCTTGACGATCTGTACCACCCAGTCCTTCTTCACTTTCAGGTCTTTGCCGTATTCGCCGTCGGCACCGAGCAGACGTGCAACGTCCGGGTTCTTGGTGGCCTTGGCCTCGGCTTCGACGTTCTTGGAGGTCACACCGGCCTCTTCAGCATTGAGCATGGCGTAACCCACCCAGCGCACGATGGCCAGCCACTCGTCGTCACCGTTGCGCACGACCGGGCCCAGGGGCTCCTTGGAAATGGTTTCCGGCAGCACCACGTAGTCTTTCGGTGCGGCCAGCTTGCTGCGCTGGGCGAACAGCTGGGATTTGTCGGACGTCAGCACGTCGCAACGCCCGGACTCCAGCGACTTGGCGCTTTCATCGGAAGTGTCGAAGGTGATCGGGGTGTATTTGAGGTTGTTGGCGCGGAAGTAGTCGGAAACGTTCAGCTCGGTGGTGGTACCGGCCTGGATGCAGATGGTTGCACCGTCCAGTTCCTTGGCGCTCTTGACGCCCAGCTTGTTGTTCACCAGAAAGCCGATGCCGTCGTAATAGGTAATGAAGCCCGGGAATTTCAGGCCCATGCCCGCGTCGCGAGAGCTGGTCATGGTGGTGTTGCGCGACAAGATGTCGACTTCGCCTGACTGAAGCGCGGTGAAACGCTCCTTGGCGTTCAACTGGCTGAACTTGACCTTGGTGGCATCGCCAAATACGGCAGCTGCCACAGCGCGGCAATAGTCAGCGTCGATCCCGAGGATCTTGCCGCTGGCATCCGGCACCGAGAAACCCGGCAGGCCGTCACTTACACCGCACTGCACGAAGCCTTTCTTCTGCACGCCGTCGAGGGTGGCGCCCGCCTGGGCAAAACCACTGACACCCAGTACAGCCGCCGCAGTGACGATGGCCAGGGTGGATTTCAATACCTTCATTACAAACCTCCAATTGCTCTTGTTGTGTCGGAGCTCCAACCTCAGCGCACCCTTATGAGGCGATATCGACCCGTGTTGGTTTTTTTTGGGGCCAAGCAGCATGAGGTTTTTGCGGTAATTCCAGTTGCTTTCCCACAAGCGGCAGTCACTGATAGTGTTACCGCCGTAGGAGAGTTCTGACATCGAGCTACACATAGCAAGGCGCGTACCAGAGTCTTGGCCGAGTGGCCGCAACTGGGGTTCAATGGCAAAAGATTCAACCTTGCGACATTCTCTTAACAGATCAACCTGTCGCGCACCGTTCCGACGCACCTCATCGGAGCGCCCCCACATCTATGGAGCAAACATGACCGAACCCTTGATTCTTCAGCCTGCCAAGCCCGCAGACGCCTGCGTTATCTGGCTGCATGGCCTGGGCGCCGATCGCTACGACTTCCTGCCGGTAGCCGAAGCACTGCAGGAAAGCTTGCTGACCACCCGCTTCGTTTTGCCCCAGGCGCCCACGCGTCCGGTGACCATTAATGGTGGCTACGAGATGCCGAGCTGGTACGACATCAAGGCCATGAACCCGGCTCGTTCGATCAGCCTGGAAGAACTGGAAGCGTCGGCAAAAATGGTCACCGACCTGATCGAGGCGCAACAGAGAACCGGAATAGACACTTCGCGAATTTTCCTCGCCGGTTTTTCTCAAGGTGGCGCGGTGGTTTTCCACACTGCGTTCAAGAAATGGGAGGGGCCCTTGGGCGGTGTGATCGCCCTCTCCACTTACGCGCCAACCTTCGATAATGAACTGGAATTATCCGCCAGCCAGCAACGCATCCCCACGCTGTGCCTGCATGGCCAGTACGATGAAGTGGTGCAGAACGCCATGGGCCGCAGCGCCTACGAGCATTTGAAGGGCCGTGGTGTCACCGTGATATGGCAGGAATACCCAATGGGCCACGAAGTGTTACCCCAAGAGATACACGATATAGGCACCTGGCTGACTGAACGCCTGCGCTGAATCCCGTGTTTATGTAGCCGTATGACAGACGCACTACGCCGCGCCCGATTCTTGCATTACACTGGCCGGCGTACATTCCTTAATCAATTAATGAGATGACCGTGCTCAAAGCACTCAAGAAGATGTTCGGCAAAAGCGAGGCTGAGCCGCTCGCGCCTGTTCCCAGTGCACCTGCCCCCAAGCCCGGCAACCGCAATGACGGTCAACAGCCTGGCCGGAACGCACCCGCCGCCTCACCGAACAAAACCACGGTGACGCCGCCTGAACAGGTAAAGCCTGCCGCACCCGCCCCGGCGCCTGTGGCCAAGCCCCGTCGAGAACGTGCGCCCACGCCGCCCGTGTCCCCATGGAAACTCGAAGACTTCGTCGTCGAGCCCCAGGAAGGCAAGACCCGCTTCCACGATTTCAAACTGGCCCCGGAACTGATGCACGCCATCCAGGACCTGGGTTTCCCGTACTGCACGCCCATCCAGGCGCAAGTGCTGGGCTTCACCCTCGCGGGCAAAGACGCCATCGGCCGCGCCCAGACCGGCACCGGCAAGACCGCCGCGTTCCTGATCTCGATCATCACCCAGTTGCTGCAAACGCCGCCGCCCAAAGAGCGCTACATGGGTGAACCGCGTGCGCTGATCATCGCCCCGACCCGGGAGCTGGTGGTGCAGATCGCCAAGGACGCCGCCGACCTGACCAAGTACACCGGCCTCAACGTCATGACGTTCGTGGGCGGCATGGACTTCGACAAGCAGCTCAAGCACCTTGAAGCCCGTCACTGCGACATCCTCGTCGCCACCCCGGGCCGCCTGCTCGACTTTAACCAGCGTGGCGACGTGCACCTGGACATGGTCGAAGTGATGGTGCTGGACGAAGCCGACCGCATGCTCGACATGGGCTTTATCCCGCAAGTACGCCAGATCATTCGTCAGACACCGCCGAAAGCCGAGCGCCAGACCCTGCTGTTCTCCGCGACCTTCACCGAAGACGTGATGAACCTCGCCAAGCAGTGGACCACCGACCCGTCCATCGTCGAGATCGAAGCACTCAACGTTGCCAGCGAAAACGTCGAGCAACACATCTACGCGGTGGCCGGTGCCGACAAGTACAAGCTGCTCTACAACCTGGTCAACGATAACGGCTGGGAACGCGTGATGGTATTCGCCAACCGCAAGGACGAAGTGCGGCGCATCGAAGAACGCCTGGTGCGCGACGGTGTCAATGCCGCGCAACTGTCGGGCGACGTGCCACAGCACAAACGCATCAAGACCCTGGAAGGCTTCCGCGAAGGCAAGATCCGCGTGCTGGTAGCCACCGACGTGGCCGGTCGCGGCATTCATATCGACGGCATCAGCCACGTGATCAACTTCACCCTGCCGGAAGTACCGGACGACTACGTGCACCGCATCGGCCGTACCGGGCGTGCTGGGGCTGCGGGTGTGTCGATCAGCTTTGCCGGCGAGGATGACTCGTACCAGTTGCCGTCCATCGAGGCGTTGCTGGGGCGCAAGATCAGCTGTGAGACGCCGCCGACGCACTTGCTGCGGGCGGTGGAGCGCAAGCGCCCCTAACTTGAAATGCAGTAAAAATGTGGGAGCGGGCTTGCTCGCGAAAGCGGTGAATCAGTCAGTACATCTTTAACTGACAGACTGCTTTCGCGAGCAAGCCCGCTCCCACATGTGGATCTCCAGTAACCTCAGGCCCTATTTCCAGCGATCCGCTGCGGCGTGGTCACTGCTGCGCCCTTCTACCCAACGCGGCCCCTCGCTGGTGTTTTCCTTTTTCCAGAACGGCGCCCGCGTCTTCAAGTAATCCATCACAAATGCACAGGCATCAAACGCGGCCTGCCGATGCGCACTGGCCGTGCCGACAAACACAATCGGCTCGCCCGGTTCCAGCGCGCCGATACGGTGTAGCACCTCCAGCTTGAGCAACGGCCAGCGCTGCTCGGCTTCCACGGCGATCTTGGCCAGGGCCTTTTCGGTCATGCCGGGGTAGTGTTCCAGGAACATCCCCGATACCTCGCGACCGTCATTGAAGTCGCGTACATAGCCGACAAAACTCACCACCGCGCCCACGCCCACATTGGCCGCGTGCATGGCGTTGACTTCGGCACCGGGATCAAAGGCTTCGACCTGCACACGAATGGCCATGGTCAGCCTCCGGTGACGGGGGGGAAGAAGGCGACTTCATCGCCGGCTTGCACCGGCTCGTCCAGGCTGCACAACTCCTCGTTGCGCGCACACATCAGGCTCGCTTCGTTGAGCACGGCGAATTCCGGGTCAGAAGCCAGCGCGAGGCGCACGGCATCAACGCTGGCAAACTCACCTTCCATCTCCAGCGAATCAAAACCCACCGCTTCGGCGTAGCGCGCAAAAAACAGTACGTTGATACTCATTGTTCATCCGCCTTGAAATGCCCGCTCTTACCGCCCAGTTTTTCCAGCAGGCGAATACTCTCAATGGTCATGCCGCGATCCACCGCCTTGCACATGTCGTAGATCGTCAGTGCCGCGACGCTGGCGGCGGTCAGGGCTTCCATCTCAACGCCGGTCTGGCCGGAGAGCTTGCAGCGCGCGAGGATATGCACAGCGTCCACGCCGTCGGCACGCAGCTCCACCTTGACGCCGGTGAGCATCAACGGGTGGCAAAGGGGGATCAAGTCGCTGGTTTTTTTCGCCGCCTGGATCCCGGCAATGCGGGCCACGGCAAACACGTCGCCCTTGGGGTGGGCGCCGTCGACAATCATTTGCAGAGTGGCGGGCAACATGCGCACCCGCGCTTCGGCCACCGCCTCACGGAACGTCACGGCTTTGTCGGTGACGTCGACCATATGGGCGCGACCTTGGGAATCGAGATGAGTCAGCACAGCGATACTCCTGATCAGGAGCAACGATTGTAAACCCTGTAGGAGCGAGCTTGCTCGCGAAAAACTCAAGGCCACCGCGTGCATGCTGATTAAGCGCGATGTTCTCAGGTTCTTCGCGAGCAAGCTCGCTCCTACACGTTTACAGGTGAGACTCTGCGTATTCAGCCAGAATCGAACGAGGCACGCCCTGCAGCGCGATATGCACGCCGTTCGGGAAGTCCTTGAAGCGTTCCGTCAGGTAAGTCAGCCCGGAGCTGGTCGCGGACAGGTAAGGGGTGTCGATCTGCGCCAGGTTGCCCAAGCACACCACTTTGGAACCGGCGCCGGCACGGGTGATGATGGTTTTCATCTGGTGCGGCGTAAGGTTCTGGCATTCATCAATCAGAATCAGGCTTTGCTGGAAGCTGCGACCTCGGATGTAGTTGAGGGATTTGAACTGCAACGGCACTTTGCTGAGGATGTAGTCGACGCTGCCATGGGTGTTTTCGTCATCCATGTGCAAGGCTTCGAGGTTGTCGGTAATCGCCCCCAGCCACGGCTCCATTTTTTCCGCCTCGGTACCGGGCAGGAAACCGATTTCCTGGTCCAGGCCCTGCACGCTGCGGGTGGCGATGATGCGGCGATAGCGTTTGGTGACCATGGTCTGTTCGATGGCGGCGGCCAGGGCCAGGATGGTTTTGCCCGAACCTGCGGCGCCGGTCAGGTTGACCAGGTGGATGTCCGGGTCGAGCAGCGCGTAGAGCGCCAGGCTCTGGTAGATATCACGCGGTTTCAGGCCCCAGGCTTCCTGGTGCAACAGGGGTTCCTGATGCAGGTCGAGGATCAGCAGCTTGTCGACCTGGATCTCTTTGATCCAGCCCACGAAGCCCTGTTCATCGACAATGAACTCATTGATATGCACGGCCGGCAGGTTGTCGATCAGCTGTACCTGGTGCCAGGTGCGGCCGTGGTCCTGACGGGTTTCGACCTTGCTGACACGGTCCCAGAACGAGCCGGTCATCATGTGATAACCCCGCGAGAGCATCGACACATCGTCGACCAGTTGGTCGGTGCTGTAGTCCTCGGCAGCGATCCCACACGCTCGTGCCTTGAGGCGCATATTGATGTCTTTGGTCACCAGCACCACGCGCAGGTCCTTGTCGCGGGCGTGCAGGTCGATCAATTGGTTGATGATTTTGTTGTCGTTCAGGTTTTCCGGCAGCAGGCTGTTGGGCTCGCTGCGCTTGCTCATCAGGATCGACAGCAAACCCTTGGGCCCGCTCTTGCCACGCTGGATGGGCACGCCGACCTCGACATCCTCGGGCGAAGCTTCACCCAGGGTCTTGTCGATCAAGCGGATGGCCTGGCGGCATTCGGCAGCAACGCTGTGGTGGCCGCTTTTGAGTTTGTCGAGCTCCTCAAGCACGATCATCGGGATGGCGACGTGGTGTTCTTCGAAGTTCAGCAGTGCGTTTGGATCGTGGATCAATACGTTGGTATCAAGCACATAAAGGATTGGCTGGTCGGAAGAAGGGTTACGTCCATGATCATCCATACTCGGTCACCTTTGTGGGAGCCATTCGACGCAATACCTGGGCGGTGCTGCGCCTCGATTCGACCACCGATTGCACCTTGAACAAGGTCAAGTGCAGTGCCCACATGAGGAGTCTTGGAAGACGCCACCTGTGCTGCAGGTTTCGGCGATCTGACTTCGTAATACCGCAAAACCCATGACAGGAAAAAGCACTTTGACGCTTTTTTGAAGTTTATTTTTCAGGATGACGAATAGCACTAGCCGAGTGCCATGTACCCCGTTAAAGTCGGAAGTCCGCCTGCATCGAAATGTCGCAGCAAATCGCCCCGAAAACACCCCATCCCCAGCAAAGCCGGGCACTTCATCGAAATGCCTCGCGACACTCCTGCCAACCCAAGCCACTCTGCGCCGTAGCCTGCAACACCATCGGCAATACCACCCGCGCCTTGTCCTGGGTGTCGTGAAACACGATCACGCCTTTGCGCCACAGCAGCATCAGCGTCAGCACCCGTTGCGCCGACTCATCGGCCTTGAGCTTGCCCGGCTCGTCTTGGGAATCGATGTCCCATAACGCAACTTGCAGGCCCTGTTGCTGGAAGAAGCCTTGGCTGTCCGCACGGCGTTGCCCATAAGGTGGGCGGAACAGCGGCACATAGTTTTCCGGCAGCAAATGCTGCACCAGCGAAGCGCTGCGGGTGATGGAACTTTGCCACTCGACCCAATGGCTATGGGAGCGATACTGCCAACCCTGGGTGCCCACGCATTGGCCCTGGTAGAGCGCCTGCACATCCGCGCCAGAACTGCGCTCCACGCGGGTTTGCAGGCTGCTGCCAAGGACGAAGAACGTGGCGTTCATCTTCTGTTTGCGCAGGTAATCGGTGAGCCAGTCGGTATTGCCGCTGACAGGTGCAGGGCCACCGTCGAAGGTCAGCAGGAACATCCGATCATTGAGTTCATCACCGTTGCGTTCATGATCGCCAAAGCGCGCCACTTCACTGCTGATCTGCGGGAACAGCGCAGCCTTGCGCAGCAGCTCGTCCAGATAGCGTTCGTGAAAGTGCCGGCTGGGGGCGGCCCAGCCTATATAGAAAGAGTTTTCACTGACCTCGAACTTGCCGGCCTGCTCGCGAAGGTCGTCCATGTTTTCCACCAGGTAGCAGAACGAGGCGTCTTCTTCGCAGCTCTGCTGGGCGAATGTGTAGTTCTCCAACAGCCGTTGCCAGAGCTGGCGACGCAGGGCGTCGATGGCGGCCAGGTTGATGATCTTCAGCCCCAGGCGTTGCTTGAGCGCAGCGTCGTCCAAGGCTTCGCTGGCGAGCAGGCCGTGGGCGAACATCAGGATCTCCGCACGCGAAGCCACATCGAACAGCGCCGGGCTGGCGAGTTTTTCCGGCCAGGTACCACGGTCCAGGCTGGCGACATCCACCGGCGCGGCCTGGGCATTCAGGCATAGCAGGCAAGCGGACAATAAAAGCGCTAATCGCACACGGGGTCTCCCTCTACAGAGTTACCGCCCATCATAGCGGACTGGTTCGCCCTTTTTGTGTAGGAGCGAGCTCGCTCGCGAAAAACGTCTGGGCACCGCGTCTATTCAGTCTGCCAGCATTCTCGTTGACGACTTTCGCGAGCAAGCTCGCTCCTACAAAAACCGGGGCCTATCGGCTTGATAGGTGGAGTCGAACGCTCCAACCCCCTAGAATCCCCACACGATTCCAGGAGCCAACTTCATGCTGACGGTGATTTCCCCCGCCAAAACCCTCGACTTCGAGTCCAAGCCGGTCACTGCGCGCTTCACCCAGCCGCAGTACCTGGACCACTCCCAGGAGCTGATCGAGCAACTGCGCGAACTGAGCCCGGCGCAAATCAGTGAGCTGATGCACGTCTCCGACAAGATCGGTGGCCTCAACGCCGCGCGTTTCGGCAGCTGGACGCCGGCCTTCACTCCGGCCAACGCCAAGCAGGCGCTGCTGGCGTTCAAGGGCGACGTGTATACCGGCCTGAATGCCGAGACCTTCAGCGATGCCGACTTCAGCTACGCCCAAGACCACCTGCGCATGCTCTCGGGCCTCTACGGCCTGCTGCGCCCGCTGGACCTGATGATGCCGTACCGCCTGGAGATGGGCACCAAGCTGGCCAATGCCCGTGGCAAGGACCTCTATGCCTTCTGGGGCACGCGCATCAGCGAGTGGTTGAATGAAGCACTGGCCGAGCAAGGCGACGATCTGCTGCTCAACCTGGCGTCCAATGAGTATTTTTCGGCGGTCAAGCGCACGGCCTTGAACGCGCGCGTCATCAACACCGAGTTCAAGGACCTGAAGAACGGCCAATACAAGATCATCAGCTTCTACGCGAAAAAAGCCCGGGGCATGATGAGCCGGTTTGTGATTGAAGAACGCATCAACGACCCGGCGCAGCTCAAGCAGTTCGATGTGCAGGGTTACCGCTTCAATGCGGAGCAGTCCAAGCCGGATAACCTGGTGTTTTTGCGCGATCACGCACCGGAATAAGGCCTTGCCCCCCTCTTTCAGACAATGAGATCCAAATGTGGGAGCGGGCTTGCTCGCGAAAGCAGAGTGTCAGTTGATACATGTATGACTGAAACACCGCATTCGCGAGCAAGCCCGCTCCCACATTTTTGATCATATTCCACCTCACGAACGCCATTTATTTGACGCCAAAAAATAATCCGACACAACCCTAACAATTCTTTCATTCGACATTCGTCGTTTTTTTTCGTAGTGGCACCACTTTTTTTAAACAGTAGTGGCACAAAACTATCCCCTCGCTTCAACTCCCTACAACTACTGGGCTAAATAGCAAGTGCTATCAATATAGTACCAGTGCCATCTTTTCTAATATTTCAAGAAATTTCAGAAAACAGGATGAGCGGCTAGGAACTTCATCTCGAAGCACCGCTCATACCACCGGTAACGAAATTCTCTGTTTCCGTAAGAGATGACTTACACAACGACCCCCAGGAAGTAGCAAAGTTGTCATATAGCACTTTGTTCATGGGTCATATCATTCAACTGATTGAGTTGAGGGCGGCAATAAGGATGAGTTGCTATCCCCTAAAGGCCAAGGCAGTGCTGACCTAAATGTGCCGGCGACACAACCCATGGCATTGATATTAAAAGGCTTTCAGCCTTAATCAAGAGCCTGCGGCACCGGCGCCGGAGTCTTCCTCCAAGGAAGCCCGGCTGCATTTCAGGGCAAGCCCCAATAACAAGGCCATGTTGCGCACAACTTGAGTGCAATAGTTAGTCACTCGCTATTTAACATGCCTGCACGCGGTAAGTCGGCGTCTATTCGCCTAACTTTCGCGGCATCAGTGACGCTTGCAAACATGAACTCCGGCCATCTAATGGCATGATTTAAACATAGAGGTAATTGCGATGCGCATCAGCATATTTGGTTTGGGTTACGTTGGCGCCGTGTGTGCCGGTTGCCTGTCTGCCCGTGGCCATGAAGTGGTCGGCGTAGACATCTCCAAGGACAAGATCGACCTGATCAATGCGGGTAAATCCCCCATCGTTGAACCGGGTCTGGGCGAACTGTTGAGCCAAGGCATCGCAACCGGTCGACTGCGCGGTACCACCAACTTCGCCGACGCCATCCGCGACACCGACCTGTCGATGATCTGCGTCGGTACGCCGAGCAAGAAAAACGGCGACCTGGAACTCAACTACATCGAATCGGTATGCCGTGAGATCGGTTTTGTACTGCGTGACAAGACCACCCGCCACACCATCGTGGTGCGCAGCACCGTACTGCCGGGCACCGTCGCCAACGTGGTAATCCCGATCCTCGAAGACTGCTCCGGCAAGAAAGCCGGCGTCGACTTCGGCGTTGCGGTCAACCCGGAATTCCTGCGTGAATCCACTGCCATTGCCGATTACGACCTGCCACCGATGACCGTTATCGGCGAGTTCGATAAGGCCTCCGGTGATGTCCTGCAATCGCTGTACGAAGAACTCGACGCGCCGATCATCCGCAAGGACATCGCGGTTGCCGAGATGATCAAGTACACCTGCAACGTATGGCACGCCACTAAAGTCACCTTCGCCAACGAGATCGGCAACATCGCCAAGGCCGTCGGCGTTGACGGTCGTGAAGTGATGGAAGTGGTCTGCCAGGACAAGACCCTCAACCTGTCCCAGTACTACATGCGCCCAGGCTTCGCTTTCGGCGGTTCGTGCCTGCCAAAAGACGTGCGTGCCCTGACCTACCGCGCAGGCTCCCTGGACGTGGAAGCACCGTTGCTCAACTCGCTGATGCGCAGCAACGAATCCCAGGTGCAGAACGCCTTCGACATCGTCTCCAGCCACGACAAGCGCAAAGTCGCCCTGCTGGGCCTGAGCTTCAAGGCCGGTACCGATGACCTGCGTGAAAGCCCATTGGTAGAACTGGCGGAAATGCTGATCGGCAAGGGCTACGACCTGAGCATCTACGACAGCAACGTCGAGTACGCCCGTGTGCACGGCGCGAACAAGGATTACATCGAGGGCAAGATCCCTCACGTGTCGTCCCTGCTCAACTCGGACTTCGACGAAGTGATCAACAACTCCGACGTGATCATCCTCGGTAACCGTGACGAGAAGTTCCGCGCCCTGGCGCACGAAGCCCCGCACGGCAAGCAAGTGGTCGACCTGGTGGGCTTCATGTCCAAGGCCACCAGCGTAAGCGGCCGTACCGAAGGTATTTGCTGGTAACAGCAACGGCAAGTTTCAGGCTGCAAGTGTCTTTATCCCCAGCGCTTGCAGCCTGAAACCTCCTCCCCTTGCGGATGACGCTTATGTCCAAGTTAAAACATGTATTTCTGCAATCGGCCGGCTGGCTGTTCTTTCTCAGCCTGTTGATGGGTCTCGCCCTGCTGTTGCCGGCGAGCACCTTCGATTCGCAATCGAAGAATTTTATTTTCCTGATTGGTGCCGTGGGTATCTGGCGCTACTCGATGGGCGCGACGCATTTCTTTCGCGGCATGCTGTTCCTGTACGTGGTGTACCCGCACCTGCGCCGCAAAGTGCGCAAGCTGGGCAAGGCCGCCGACCCGTCCCACGTGTTCCTGATGGTCACCAGTTTTCGTATCGACGCGCTGACCACCGCCCAGGTCTACAGCTCGGTGATTCGCGAAGCCATCGACTGTGGCTTCCCTACCACCGTGGTCTGCTCGCTGGTGGAAATGTCCGATGAGCTGCTGGTCAAGAGCCTCTGGGAAAAGCTCAACCCGCCGGCTCACGTCAAGCTCGACTTCGTGCGTATCGCCGGTACCGGCAAGCGTGACGGCCTGGCGTTTGGTTTCCGCGCTATTTCCCGTCACCTGCCGGACGACCGCGCCGTGGTTGCCGTGATCGATGGCGATACCGTGCTGGCCGAAGGCGTAGTGCGCAAGACCGTGCCGTGGTTCCAGTTGTTCGGCAATGTCGGTGGCCTGACCACCAACGAATTCTGTGAAGTGCGCGGCGGCTACATCATGAGCGAATGGCACAAACTGCGCTTTGCCCAACGCCACATCAACATGTGCTCCATGGCCCTGTCCAAGCGCGTGCTGACCATGACCGGGCGCATGTCGGTGTTCCGCGCCAGCGTGGTGACAGACCCAGGCTTTATCGCCGACGTGGAAAGCGACTCGCTGCAACACTGGCGCCTGGGCCGCTTCAAGTTCCTCACCGGGGATGACAAGTCCAGCTGGTTCAGCCTGATGCGCCTGGGCTATGACACCTTCTACGTGCCGGATGCCGCGATCAACACCGTGGAACACCCGCCCGAAAAGAGCTTCATCAAGGCCAGCCGCAAGTTGATGTTCCGCTGGTACGGCAACAACCTGCGCCAGAACTCCCGCGCGCTCGGCCTGGGCATGCGTCGCCTCGGCCTGTTCACCAGCGTGGTGCTGTTCGACCAGCGCGTGTCGATGTGGACCTCCCTGCTCGGCCTGACCGTGGCCATGATCGCCACCTTCAAGTACGGCGGTGCGTTCATCCTGGTTTACCTGCTGTGGATCGGCATCACCCGCCTGATCCTCACCCTGCTGTTGTCGTGCTCCGGCCACAAGATCGGCCCGGCCTACCCGCTGATTCTTTATTACAACCAGATCATGGGCGCGCTGGTGAAGATCTACGTGTTCTTCCGCCTTGATCAACAGTCCTGGACCCGCCAGGACACCAAACTGACCCGCGATTTGGCCAGCTTTCAACGTTGGTTCAACACCTGGTCGTCTCGGACCATGACCTTCTCCGCCGGCAGCATCTTCGTTGCCGTGTTGCTGATGATGGTCTGACCCTGCCAAGCCTGAATTAACTAGGAACTAGAACATTATGAACAGCCAAGTAAACGCCAACGTTGTCCACGAATCCGAAGCCCAGCGCCAACACGCCCGGGTCAAAATCCCGGCCAAGCTGCGCTTCTTCAACAACGACCGCACGCCGACCGAAGCAAAGGTTATCGACCTGTCCGCCGGCGGCCTGGCTTTCACCGCCACCCAGCCGCTCACCATCGGCCAAGTGCACAAGGGCCGCCTGCAGTTCGTGATCGATAACCTCGGCCTGGCCATGGACGTGGAGCTGCAGATTCGCTCCTACGACCGCCAGACCGGCCGCACCGGCTGCCAGTTCCAGAACCTCGATGCCCAGGACATTTCCACCCTGCGCCACCTGATCACTTCGCACCTGTCCGGCGATATCGTGACCATGGGCGACGTGCTGGCAACCCTGCAACGCGACAACTTCACCAAGGCACGCAAGGTCAAGGACGGCGGCAGCGGCATGACCGCGTTCGGTCGTCTGCGTGCCGTGACCTTCAGCCTGGCGATCTTTTTGGTGGGCCTGGCGGCCTTCGGTTTTGTGGTCAAGTCGCTCTACGGCATGTACTTCGTCAGCCACGCCCAGGCCGGCCTCGTCAGCGTACCGGGCATGAACGTGACCATGCCCCGTGACGGCACCGTGCAAAGCCTGCTCAAGGGTGATTCGGTAGCAGCCAAGGGCGCGCCGCTGGCGACGTTCAGCACCAGCATGCTCGATGTGCTCAAGGGCCACCTGGACGAAGACCAGTTGCAACCGGCCAAGGTCGAAGAACTGTTCGGCAAGCAAATGACCGGTACCCTGACCTCACCCTGCGATTGCGTCGTAGCCCAGCAATTGGTCGCCGACGGCCAGTATGCCAGCAAGGGTGATGTGATCTTCCAACTGGTGCCACGTGGCAGCGAGGCCAATGTGGAAGCGCGCTTCAGCTATCGCCAGTTCGGTGATGTGCGCCCAGGTACGCAGGTGAGCTTCCAGGTCGCCGACGAAGAACAGGTGCGCACCGGCACCATCGTCAGCAGCACCAGCCTGAACAGCGCCGACCTGTCCTCCGACATCCGCGTGCAGATCAAGCCTGACGCACCGCTGGACAGCACCTACGCCGGCCGCCCGGTGGAAGTCACCAGCGACCGTGGCCCAACCCTGAACTGGCTGATCGACAAAGCCATGGCTCACGGTCTGTAAGCGAGGACATGCCTGTGATGACTCTCTCAAAAACACCACAATCCCTGTGGGAGCGGGCTTGCTCGCGAAAGCAGTGTGTCAGCCAACACATGCATCAACTGACAGGGCCTCTTCGCGAGCAAGTCGAAGCGTCGAACCGCCGCTCCCACATTGGTTCTGTGTGCACATTGGCACTGGCAATCTCGTTGGCCGGGTGCGCCGGCCTGCCCGACCAGCGCCTGGCCAACGAAGCCCTCAAGCGTGGCGACACCGTCACCGCGCAGCAGAATTACCAGCAACTGGCGCAACTGGGCTACAGCGAGGCCCAGGTGGGCCTGGCCGATATCCAGGTGGGCACCCGCGACCCAGCGCAAATCAAGCAGGCCGAAGCCACCTACCGTGCGGCGGCAGACACCTCGCCGCGTGCCCAGGCACGCCTGGGTCGCCTGTTGGCGGCCAAGCCCGGCGCCACCGAGGCCGAACACCATGAAGCCGAAAGCCTGCTGAAAAAAGCCTTTGCCAATGGCGAAGGCAATACCTTGATCCCGCTGGCGATGCTGTACCTGCAATACCCACACAGCTTTCCCAACGTGAGCGCCCAACAGCAGATCAGCCAATGGCAGGCGGCGGGTTACCCGGAAGCGGGGCTGGCCCAGGTGCTGCTGTATCGCACCCAGAACACGTACGACCAGCATCTGGATGATGTCGAGCGCATCTGCAAAGCCGCGCTGAATACCACCGATATCTGCTACGTCGAGCTGGCCACGGTCTATCAGAAACAAGCCGCGCCGGAAAAGCAGGCCGAACTGCTCAAGCAAATGGAAGCCGGCTACAGTCGCGGCACCGTCACCGCCCAGCGCGTCGACAGCGTGGCCCGCGTACTCGGCGATGCCAGCCTTGGTACTCCGGACGAGAAAACCGCCCAGGCGTTGCTGGAAAAAATCGCCCCCGGCTACCCGGCCTCCTGGGTCAGCCTGGCGCAACTGCTCTACGACTTCCCGGAGCTGGGTGACGTCGACCAGATGATGAAGTACCTCGACAACGGCCGCGCCGCCGACCAGCCACGCGCCGAATTGCTGCTGGGCAAACTCTATTACGAAGGCAAGTGGGTGCCCGCCGACGCCAAGGCCGCCGAGGCGCATTTCGAGAAAGCCGTGGGTCGTGAAGTGGCCGCCGATTACTACCTCGGCCAGATCTACCGCCGTGGCTACCTGGGCAAGGTCTACCCGCAAAAAGCCCTGGACCACCTGCTGACCGCTGCGCGCAACGGCCAGAACAGCGCCGACTTCGCCATTGCCCAACTGTTTTCCCAAGGCAAGGGCACCAAGCCCGACCCGTTGAACGCCTATGTCTTCAGCCAGTTGGCCAAGGCCCAGAACACGCCAGAAGCCAATGACTTGGCCACTCAGCTCGAAGCGCCGCTGACGCCTGCGCAACGCGCCGAAGGCCAACGCCTGGTGCAACAGGAACTGGCCGCCCGCGGCACCCTGGTCCAAAGCACGCTGCAACTGCACGCCCTGCAAGAAGAAGACGGCGAGGAATCCCTATGAAGCTCAACCCATTCGTGAAGGCCGGCATCGGCCTGTCCTTCGCCCTGCTGTGGTCGTGCCCGACCCTGGCCGCGCTCACCGAAGCCAAGAACTTCGGCCTGGAAGTCAAAGCCACCGCGCAGTCCGAAGACGACCGCGACCTCGGTACCCAGAAAGGCGGCGACGTCAACGGCATCGGCCTCGACCTGCGCCCCTGGATCTACGGCGAAAGCGGCGCGTGGAGCGCCTACGCCATGGGCCAGGCAGTGGTGTCCAGCGACATCATCGAGACCGACACCCTGCAACAGTCGGCCGATGACACCACCGAGCAGCAGTCGAGCAACGACGACCGCAAGGCCAAGAAAAACTACCTGGCCCTGCGTGAGTTCTGGGTCGGCTACAGCGGCTTCACGCCCTACCCCGGCGAGATCCTCAAGTTCGGCCGCCAGCGCCTGCGCAATGACGACGGCCAGTGGCGCGACACCAACATCGAAGCGCTGAACTGGACCTTCGACACCACCCTGCTCAAGGCCAATGTCGGCGCTGCCGAACGTTTCAGCGAATACCGCACCGACCTCAAGGAACTGTCGCCGGTCGACAAGGACCGCCAGCACTTCTACGCCGACGCCGCCTACCAGTGGACGCCGGGCCAGTGGATCGGCCTGCGCGGCCACCACACCCATGACGACGGCAAGCTCGACTACGCCGAACCAGGTGTCGCCAGCGACCCGTTGGACAAGCGCGAAAACGGCGACCTGACCTGGCTGGGCATCGAAGCCAACAGCGACGCCTACAACTGGCGCAACACCAACACGGTCAACTACTGGGCCAGCATCACCGGCATGCGCGGCGACCGCGACAAGGTCAACGCCCTGAACGCCGACGGCACTCGCCCCACCAACGCCAAGCGCAGCGATGATCTTAGCGGCTGGGCCACCGACATCGGTGTGCGCCTGCGCCTGGACCCGCAGTGGCAAGTGGGCGCGGCCTATTCGCGTGCCAGTGCCGAGTACGAGCAGAACGGCCTGCAAAGCAACCGTTCGAACTGGACCGGCACCCAGTCGCGCGTGCATCGCTTCGGTGAAGCGTTTCGCGGCGAGATGAACAACATGCAGTCCATGAGCCTGTTCGGTTCCTGGCAGCTGCGCGAGGACTACGACGCCAGCCTGGTGTACCACAAGTTCTGGCGCGTGGACGGCAACAAGCCGGTGGGCAGCAACGGCATCGACGCGGTGCAGAACAACACCGACGACGTCACCGGCGCGATCCTCTCCAGCACCTCCCTGCCCCTTGAAGACGGCAAGAAAGACCTCGGCCAAGAGATGGACCTGGTGGTCACCAAGTACTTCAAGAAAGGCCTGCTGCCTGCGGCGCTGAGCCAGTCGATCGACGAACCGTCAGCCCTGGTGCGTTTGCGTGCCGGCGTGTTCAAGCCCGGCGATGCCTATGGCAGCCAGGTCGACTCCTACATGCACCGCGCGTTTGTCGACGTGGTCTGGAAATTCTGATGGGAGCCTGCGCCATGAATGCTCAAAGCCTACTCGTCGCGGCAATGCTGATGGCCAGCGCCACAGCGTTTGCCGATACGGCGGCCAAGGCGCCGACCATCGCCAAGGAACTGCAACAGGCCAAGACCTACACCATCTCCAGCCCGCCCACCGCCCCGCTGGAAATGGCCAAGCCGGCGCTGCCCGACCTGTCGGGCTACACCGCCGCGGCCATGGAAAAGAAAATCGTCAAGACCAAAGCCGGCAAAGTCAGCATCCGCCGCATGATGCAGGAAGACGCGCTCAAGGACTTTATCGGCGGCGATAACAAGATGGCCGAATGGGTGGTGCGCCAGCATGGCATTCCCCAGGCGATCTTCGTCGACGACGGCTACATGAATCTCAAGGACCTGCTGGGCAAGGTGCCCAAGCAATACTTCAGCGAAACGTCACCGGGCGTGTTCCTGGCCAAGTTGCCGATTGTGGTGGGCCGTAAAGGCATCCTCGATATCGACAAGAACACCCAGGAACTGCGCCTGTCCCAACAAGCCGGCTCGTTTTTGATCAACGACGGCCAACTGTTCGTGCGTGACACCAAGGTCACCGGCTGGGATGAAAAAACCAACGGCCCGGCGCTGTTCAAGTCGGCCAAGGAATTCCGCCCGTTCCTGCTGGCCTGGGGCGGCACCGAGACCTATATCTCCAAGACCAAGATGGCCAGCTTCGGCTACGCCAACAGTAAGTCGTACGGGGTGAGTATTTCCCAATACACGCCGAACATGGCCAAGGTGCTCAAGCGCTCGGAACCGACCGGCTGGATCATCGACTCCGAGTTTTCGGACATGTGGTACGGCTTCTACTGCTACGAGACCACGGGCTTCGTGATCAAAGGCAATACCTACAAAGACAACATCGTCTACGGCATTGACCCCCATGACCGTTCCCACGGTTTGATCATCGCCGACAACACCGTCTACGGCACCAAGAAGAAGCACGGCATCATCATTTCCCGGGAAGTGAACGACAGCTTCATCTTCAACAACCGCAGCTACGACAACAAGCTTTCAGGCCTGGTGATCGACCGTAACAGCGTCAACAACCTGATCGCCGACAACGAGATCTACCGCAACCACACCGACGGCATCACCCTCTATGAGAGCGGTGACAACCTGCTGTGGGGCAACAAGGTCGTGGCCAACCGTCGTCACGGTATCCGCGTGCGCAACAGCGTGAACATCAAGCTTTACGAGAACGTCGCCATGGCCAACGGGCTGACCGGCGTGTACGGCCACATCAAGGACTTGACCGACACCGACCGCGACATCGCCCTCGACCCGTTCGATGCCAAGGTGTCGCTGATCGTGGTCGGCGGTGAACTGGCGGGTAACGGCAGCGGGCCGCTGTCCATCGATTCGCCGTTGAGTATCGAGCTGTATCGCGTGTCGATGCTGGCGCCGACCAAATCCAGCGGCATCAGCTTCAACGGCATTCTTGGCGAGCGCCAGGGAGAAATTCTCGACCTGCTGGTACGCCAGCAGAAAGCCGTGCTGATCGACCCCGTCGAACGCCAGACCGAAATGCAGGACTGAGGATGACCCTTATGCACCCACACATGATCAAACTGCTGAGCCTTTCGGGTCTGACCCTCGGCCTGCTAGCGGCCAGCCAGGGCGTGCGCGCCGATGAAGTGAAAGCACCCACCTTCACTGCCGAACCCTGCTGCAGCCTGTGCCCGGCCGCCCATGACGCGAAGAACTACACCACGCGCTATCAGCAGAACTTCACTACCCTGGTGCAAGCCCAGGGCGACTGGCTGTTCCGTACCCAGGAAGACCTGCGCACCGAGTTCGACACCACCCCGGCCGGCTACAAGCGCATGCAGCAGTTGCACGATGCGTTCAAGAGCAAGGGCGTGGAACTGGTGGTGGTGTACCAGCCAACCCGTGGCCTGGTAAACCGCAACAAGCTCAACCCCGAGGAGAAGGCCAGGTACGATTTCGACAAGGCCCTGACCAACTACAAGAGCATGCTCGGTCGTTTCGCCAAGATGGGCTACGTGGTGCCAGACCTGTCGCCGCTGACCAACGAGCAACTGCCGGATGAGTTGCCGGCCCACGATTTCTACTTCCGTGGCGACCAGCACTGGACCCCATACGGCGCCCAGCGCACCGCAAAAATCGTCGCCGCCAAGGTCAAGCAAATGCCGGAATATGCCGAGATTCCCAAGCGTGAATTCGAGACCAAGCGCTCGGGCCGCATGGGCAAGACCGGCACCCTGCACAACATGGCCGGGCAACTGTGCGGCACCAGCTACGCGATCCAGTACATGGACCAGTTCACCACCGAGCCCAAGGGCGAAGCCGGTGACGGCGACCTGTTCAGCGATTCGGGCAACCCGCAGATCACCCTGGTGGGCACCAGCCACAGTGGCAAGAACTACAACTTCGCTGGCTTCCTGGAAGAGGAGATCGGCGCCGACATCCTCAACGTTGCCTTCCCCGGCGGTGGCCTGGAAGGTTCGATGCTGCAGTACCTGGGCAGCGATGAATTCCAGAAGAGCCCACCGAAGATCCTGATCTGGGAGTTCTCGCCGCTGTACCGCCTCGACCAGGAAACCATCTACCGCCAGATGATGGCGCTGCTCGACAACGGCTGCGAAGGCAAGACCGCGCAGATGTCGGCCAGCACCACGCTCAAACCGGGCAAAAACGAACTGATGGTCAACAGCGCGAACAGAGACCTGCGCAACGCCAACCACCAGGTGGATATCCGCTTCGCCGATCCGTCGGTGAAAACCTTGCAAGCCACCCTCTGGTACATGAACGGGCGCCACGAGGACATCAAGATCGAGAAACCCGAAACATCCGATACAGACGGGCGTTTCGCCTTTGAACTGCGCACCGATGAAGACTGGGCCTCGCAGAACTTGCTGGCCGTGGAAGTGCAGGGCCCTGAAGCGGGCGCTGCGGCGCAGAAGGTTGAAGCGAAAATTTGCACACGCAACGTATTCCCAAGCGGTGGTCAGCAGACCGCCCAACTCGGGAAGTGAGGTTACTTATGCAAAAGTTATTGCTCCCTGGCCTGCTGGGCCTGGCCATGTTCGCAGGTTCCGTCAATGCAGCGGCGCCACTGCGTCCACCCCAGGGATATTTCGCACCGATCGAAGCGTTCAAGACCGGCGACTTCAAGAATGATTGCGACAGCATGCCAACGCCCTACACCGGGCCGTTGCAGTTTCGCAGCAAATACGAAGGCTCCGACAAGGCCCGTTCGACTCTGAATGTGCAGTCGGAAAAAGCCTTTCGCGACAGCACCGCCGACATCACCAAGCTGGAAAAAGACACCAGCAAGCGCGTGATGCAGTTCATGCGTGACGGTCGCCCGGAGCAGCTCGAATGCACGCTCAACTGGCTGGTGTCGTGGGCAAAGGCGGATGCGTTGATGTCCAAGGACTTCAACCACACCGGCAAATCCATGCGCAAATGGGCATTGGGCAGCATGGCCTCGGCCTATGTGCGCTTGAAGTTCTCCGAGTCGCAGCCGCTGGCCAAGCACCCGCAGGAAGCCCAGCAAATCGAAGCCTGGTTCAACAAGCTGGCCGACCAGGTGGTGAGCGACTGGGACAACCTGCCCCTGGAAAAAACCAACAACCACTCCTACTGGGCCGCCTGGTCGGTGATGGCAACGTCCATCGCCACCAACCGCCGCGACCTGTTTGACTGGGCGGTGAAGGAATACAAGGTCGGCGTGAACCAGGTCGATGATCAGGGTTTCCTGCCGAACGAATTGAAGCGCCAGCAGCGCGCCCTGTCGTACCACAACTACGCGCTGCCGCCGCTGTCGATGATCGCCAGTTTTGCTCTGGTCAACGGCGTGGACCTGCGCCAGGAAAACAACAGCGCGCTCAAGCGCCTGGGTGACAAGGTGCTGGCGGGGGTGAAAGATCCGGACATCTTCGAACAGAAGAACGGCAAAGAGCAGGACATGAAGGACCTCAAGGAAGACATGAAATTTGCCTGGCTTGAGCCCTTCTGCACCCTCTACACCTGCGCCCCGGAGGTGATCGAACGCAAGCATGGCATGCAACCGTTCAAGACCTTCCGCCTGGGCGGTGACCTGACCAAGGTCTACGACCCGGCGCATGAAAAAGGCAACAAAGGCTCCTGACAAAACACTACCTGAACTGTAGGAGCGAGCTTGCTCGCGAAGAACCCACAGGCACCGAGATTTTTCAGGTGCCCCGCGTCATCGTTAACGACCTTCGCGAGCAAGCTCGCTCCTACAGGGGTCGGGTGTGAATGCAATACAACCTCCCCCGAAATCGTGGGGGGTTTGGGGGGGCTCTGGCCCTTGACTGTTGGTTAAACATGGAGAGATCGGGATGGTTTTCTCGTCCAATGTGTTCCTGTTTCTGTTCTTGCCGATCTTTCTCGGCTTGTACTATTTGAGCGGGCAACGCTATCGCAACCTGCTGCTGCTGATTGCCAGCTACGTGTTCTACGCCTGGTGGCGAGTGGACTTCCTGGCGCTGTTCGCGGCCGTCACGCTGTGGAACTACTGGATCGGCCTCAAAGTCGGCGCCGCCGGTGTACGCACCAAGCCGGCCCAGCGCTGGTTGTTGCTCGGCGTGGCGGTCGACCTGTGCATCCTCGGCTACTTCAAGTACGCCAACTTCGGCGTCGACAGCATCAACCTGATGATGAAGTCGGCGGGCCTGGAGCCGTTCATCCTCACCCACGTGCTGTTGCCGATCGGTATCTCGTTCTACATCTTCGAGTCCATCAGCTACATCATCGACGTGTACCGTGGCGACACCCCGGCGACCCGCAACCTGATCGACTTCGCGGCGTTCGTGGCGATCTTCCCGCACCTGATCGCAGGTCCCGTGCTGCGCTTTCGCGACCTGGCCGACCAGTTCAACAACCGTACCCACACCCTGGACAAATTCTCCGAGGGCTGCACGCGGTTCATGCAGGGTTTCATCAAGAAGGTCTTTATTGCCGACACCCTGGCGGTGGTGGCCGACCATTGCTTCGCCCTGCAAAACCCCACCACGGGTGACGCCTGGCTTGGCGCGCTGGCCTACACCGCGCAGCTGTACTTCGACTTCTCCGGCTACAGCGACATGGCCATCGGCCTGGGCTTGATGATGGGTTTCCGATTCATGGAAAACTTCAAGCAGCCCTACATCAGCCAGTCGATCACCGAGTTCTGGCGGCGCTGGCACATCAGCCTGTCCACCTGGCTGCGTGACTACCTGTACATCACCCTGGGCGGCAACCGCAAAGGCACCCTGACCACTTACCGCAACCTGTTCCTGACCATGCTGCTCGGTGGCCTGTGGCACGGCGCGAACATCACCTACATCGTGTGGGGCGCCTGGCACGGCATGTGGCTGGCGATTGAAAAAGCCATCGGCCTGAACACCGCGCCGCGCAGTTTCAACGTATTGCGCTGGGCCTTTACCTTCCTGTTGGTAGTGATGGGCTGGGTGATCTTCCGCGCCGAAAACCTGCACGTCGCCGGCCGCATGTACGGTGCGATGTTCAGCTTCAGCGAATGGTCGCTGTCGGAGCTCAACCGCGCCAACCTTACCGGCCTGCAAGTGGCAACGTTGGTGGTGGCCTACGCAACCCTGGCGTTCTTCGGCCTGCGCGACTTCTACACCAACCGCCCTGCCGACAAGACCAAGCCAGCCGACCCGAGCCTGATCAAGGCCGTACCGGGCGACAACCCTGGCAGCATCCACGAGCCCGGTTTCAGCGTGGGCCGTGACGCTGCCGTGCAGCCGGCCTACTGGACCGCTGACTGGCCACGCTACGCCATGCGCG
This sequence comes from Pseudomonas fluorescens, assembly GCF_001902145.1. Classification (GTDB taxonomy): domain Bacteria; phylum Pseudomonadota; class Gammaproteobacteria; order Pseudomonadales; family Pseudomonadaceae; genus Aquipseudomonas; species Aquipseudomonas fluorescens_BV. Next base: position 325,476 of record NZ_MRST01000023.1, on the reverse strand, counting down.
GCGCGGTGCTGCTGCTTTTCGTGGCGTCGATTCTCAAACTATCGGCGCAAAGTTTCTCGCCGTTCCTTTACTTCCAATTCTGAGGGAGCCGACCATGACCCGTTCATTACGCGTCCTCTACATAAGCCTGTTCATGGTGCTGTTGCTGGCACTTGGCGCCTGGTCGCTGCGCAGTTTCCTGGGCTTCAGCACCAACGCCGATGCGACCGTGCTCAACGGTCGCTGGACCAAAGCCGTCGAGACCCATTACGACGACGAGTTCCCGATCAAGCGCCTGGGTACCAACCTCTGGGCAGCGCTGGACTACAAGCTATTCAATGAAGGCCGCCCTGGCGTGGTGCTGGGCCGTGATCACTGGTTGTACAGCGACGAGGAATTCAACCCCGCCGTCAACGAAGACCAGAACCTGCAAGGCAACTACGCGCTGGTCGAAGGCGTACGCCAGAAGCTCAAGGCCCAGGGTATCCAACTGGTGATGGCGATCGTGCCGGCCAAGGTGCGCCTGTATCCGGAGCATCTGGGTGAAGTGAAACCGGCCAGCGTGCACGCCAACCTGTACCAGGACTTCCATGCCCGAGTGGCGGCGGACAACATCCCGGCCCCGGACCTGCTTGGCCCGCTGCAACAGGCCAAGCTCGCCGGCAAGCAAGTGTTCCTGCGCACCGACACCCACTGGACCCCAGACGGTGCCGAAGTCGCCGCCAAGCAATTGGCCAAGGCGATTGCCGACAAGACCCCACTGAGTGGCGAGCCGCAGCGTTTTGTCACCGAGGCCGAGAAAACCGAGCCGCATAAAGGCGACTTGCGTTTGTTCCTGCCCCTGGACCCGCTGTTCGAAAACCTGATGCCACCTAAAGAGCCGCTGGAAAAACGCGTTACGCACCTGGCCGAAGAGAAAGGCGATGACGCGCTGTTCAGCGACAGCGAAACCCCGGTGGCACTGGTCGGCACGAGCTACAGCGCCAACCCCAACTGGAACTTCGTCGGTGCGCTCAAGCAAGCCTTGCACAGCGACGTGGTCAGCTACGCCGAAGACGGCCACGGCCCGATCCTGCCGATGCTCAGCTACCTCAAAAGTGATGACTTCAAGAACAGCCCGCCCCAGGTGCTGATCTGGGAGTTTCCTGAACGCTATCTGCCCGTCAACAACGAAATCGGTGATGCCGACCCAGCCTGGGTTGCGCAGCTTAAACAAGCCGGTTCGCGCCAACAGAACATGGCAATCAACACATCTGCTTTTAAAAATCAGAAACCCGAGACGCCCGACCGGGCGCAAAACTGAAAGAGAGGTAACTCACAATGACTTTCACTACTACTCCTCGTCGTCTCGCTAAAACCCTGGCTATCGCAGCGGGCCTGAGCTTCGTATCCCTGTCGGCCTTCGCTGCCGGTGACGCCGCCCTGTACGGCCCGACCGCGCCAAAGGGCTCGAGCTTCGTGCGCATCTACAACGCCAGCAATCAGGAAGTCAGCGCCACCGTCGGCAGCACCAACCTCAGCGAGGTTGCGCCACTGGCCAGCAGTGATTTCAGCTTCATGCCGGGCGGAGACTACAGCGCCAAGGTCGGCAGCCAGACGGTGCCGGTCAAACTCGCCGCCGATCACTACTACACCCTGGTCAACAGCGGCAGCGGCCAGCCGCAATTGATCGAAGAACCGCCGTTCAAGAACAAGCAGAAATCCCTGGTGCGCGTGCAGAACCTCAGCGACAAGGCCCTGACCCTGAAAACCGCCGACGGCAAGACCGACGTGGTCAAGTCGGTGGCCGCCAAGGGCCGTGGCGAACGTGAAATCAACCCGGTGAAAGTGAGCCTGGCGCTGTATGACGGTGACAAGAAAGTCGGCGATGTGAAGCCGGTTGCGTTGGAACGCGGTGAAGCGGCGGTGCTGTATGTCACCGGCTCGGGCTCGAGCCTGTCGCCAGTCTGGGTGAAACGCCCGGTATCGACCCGCTGATTAGCTTTTGAAATTGACGCTCATCCCTTGTGGGAGCGGGCTTGCTCGCGAATGCGGTGGCTCAGTTGCAGATGTGCCGACTGACACCCCGCTTTCGGGAGCAAGCCCCCTCCCACAGGCTCTGACCCATATCGATTCAAGGAGAAACACCATGATCCCAGTAATCCTTTCCGGTGGTAGCGGCTCACGTCTTTGGCCGCTTTCGCGTAAACAGTTCCCCAAGCAGTTCCTGGCCCTGACCGGCGAACACACCTTGTTCCAGCAAACCCTGGAGCGCCTGGTGTTCGAAGGTATGGACTCCCCGATTGTGGTCTGCAACAAAGACCACCGTTTCATCGTCAACGAGCAACTGAGCGCACGCAAGCTCGAGTGCCAGCGCATCCTGATGGAACCTTTCGGCCGCAACACTGCGCCGGCCGTGGCCCTGACCGCGATGATGCTGGTCAACGAAGGCCGTGACGAGCTGATGCTGGTACTGCCCGCCGACCACGTGATCGACGATCAGAAAGCCCTGCAACGTGCACTGGCCCTGGCCACCGTGGCCGCCGAGCGTGGCGAGATGGTGCTGTTCGGCGTGCCGGCCACCCGCCCGGAAACCGGCTATGGCTACATCAAGTCCACCAACGACTCGCTGCTGCCCGAAGGCGTGAGCCGCGTGCAGCAGTTCGTGGAGAAACCCGATGAAAAACGTGCGGTCGAGTTCGTCAAAAGCGGTGGCTACTTCTGGAACAGCGGCATGTTCCTGTTCCGCGCCAGCCGCTTCCTGGAAGAGCTGAAAAAGCATGATCCGGACATCTACGACACCTGCGTACTGACCCTGGAACGCAGCGAGCAGACCGCCGACACCGTGACTTTCGACGACGCCACCTTCGCCTGCTGCCCGGACAACTCCATCGACTACGCCGTGATGGAAAAAACACAGCGCGCCTGCGTGGTGCCCTTGAGTGCCGGCTGGAGCGACGTGGGTTGCTGGGCCTCGTTGTGGGCGGTCAACGAGAAAGACGCAAACGGCAACGTGAGCAAAGGCGACGTGGTGATCCAGGACAGCCGCAACTGCATGGTGCATGGCAACGGCAAACTGGTGTCGGTGATCGGCCTGGACAACATCGTGGTGGTGGAAACCAAAGACGCGATGATGATTGCCCACAAGGACAAGGTCCAGGGCGTCAAGCAAATGGTCAACACCCTCAACGAGCAAGGCCGCAGCGAGACCCAGAACCACTGCGAAGTCTATCGCCCGTGGGGCTCCTACGATTCGGTGGACATGGGCGGCCGCTTCCAGGTCAAGCACATCTCGGTCAAGCCAGGTGCGTGCCTGTCGCTGCAGATGCACCATCACCGCGCCGAACACTGGATCGTGGTCAGCGGCACCGCCGAAGTCACCTGTGACGAGAACGTGTTCCTGCTCTGCGAAAACCAGTCCACCTACATCCCAATCGCCTCGGTGCACCGCCTGCGCAACCCGGGCAAGATCCCGCTGGAGATCATCGAAGTGCAATCGGGCAGCTATCTGGGCGAAGACGATATCGAGCGCTTCGAAGATATCTACGGGCGCTCGACACCGGTTGAGCGAGGTGTTTCGGTGAAAACTATCGCGCAGTAAAACAGTCGTACAAGAAGCCCTCGCCCAGCCCATTGCGTCCCCTATCCGCAGTGGGTTGGGTGGGGGCTTTTTATTTGGGATTTGTAGTGACGGTGCCTGCGATGGCGTTCGTGCGGCCAACACAATGCTCAAGCCAACCAATCCCGCCTACGCTTAAGTTAGGATGCTCGCTCCCTATTCGAGGTGGCCCCCATGTTCTTCGGCGTTCTCCTGATCATCACCTGGCTGATCCTGCTGCTGCGCTACCCGGCCAAGGCGCTGCCGGTATCGTTGGCCGCTGCCGTTGGCCTGGGCTTCGTCGCGGTTTGGGTCGTATGGCTGGATAACCGCGAAGCGTCGCAACTGGCGCGCCTTGAGCTGCGCATCACCTACGCGCCGCAAGACTGCCCCGCCGACCGACCGCTCAAACTGACCCTCAACAACGGCAACGATGTACCACTCACCGAACTGCGTTGGCGCGTGGCAGCCTATGCACCGGGCGATACGGTCAACCTGGCCGACAACGTCTACGCCGCTCCACGCTATCGCGGCCCCGGCGAGCTGCAGGCCGGCGCCACCTGGGATGACTGCCTGCCCACCCCGCCACTGCGCCCCGGCTATCGCCCACAAACCCTGGAATTTCGCGCCGAGCACCTGCAAGGTAGTTTTTCGGACTGACAAAGGATGGACCCATGCCCAACGTACTGATCACCGGTTGCTCCAGCGGCATCGGCCGCGCACTCGCCGATGCGTTCAAAGCCGCAGGCTTCGAGGTATGGGCCAGCGCCCGCCAACCCGATGACGTCGCCGCGCTTACCGCCGCAGGCTTTAATGCCCTACAACTGGATGTCAACGACAGCGCTGCCCTACAACGCTTGTCGGAGCAGTGGGGCGAGCTGGATGTACTGATCAACAACGCCGGCTACGGCGCCATGGGCCCATTGCTGGACGGCGGAACCGAAGCGATGCAGCGCCAATTCGAAACCAATGTGTTTTCCATCGTCGGCGTGACCCAGGCGTTGTTTCCCGCCCTGCGCCGCAACAAGGGCTTGGTGGTGAATATCGGCAGTGTTTCCGGTGTGCTGGTCACGCCGTTCGCCGGCGCCTACTGTGCGTCCAAAGCCGCCGTGCACGCCTTGAGTGATGCACTGCGCATGGAGTTGGCGCCGTTTGGCGTGCGGGTGATGGAGGTCCAACCCGGCGCCATCAATACGAGTTTTGCCAAGAATGCCGGTGCCCAGGCCGAGCTGCTGATTAACGAACAATCGCCGTGGTGGCCGTTGCGCGAGGGCATTCGTGCACGTAGCCAAGCGTCCCAGAACAAGCCAACCCCAGCCAATGAATTTGCTGCAGACGTGCTCAAGGCGGTGCAGCAAGCGCAGCCGCCGCGCCTGTTGCGCTCCGGCAACGGCAGCCGGGCGCTGCCGTTGATGGCGGCGCTGTTGCCCAAGGGGTTGTTGGAGAAGGTGTTGAGGAAGCGCTTTGGGTTGGGTGGTGTGTTGTAAGCAAGCGTGAAGCCTACCTGTCAAAACTCCGGATGAATGCCATAATCGCCGCCTGCCTCTAGAAACTGACTGGCCCCACAAGGGTAATGCGATGCAAATCAGAAAAATTCGACTGAAAAACGTCGGTCGTTTTACCGACTTGGAAGTCGCCTTTGCGCCTACCGAAAAGCGTGCGTCGAAGGTGACGGTGTTTGTGGGGAACAATGGGGCGGGAAAAACAACAATTCTCAGGTCACTGGCCACCTCCCTTAGCTGGTTGGTTGCAAGAATTCGATCAGAAAGCGGCAGCGGCAGCCCGATAGAAGAAAGCGCCTTACATAACGGTTCAAACGTTGCGTCAATCTCTATTGAGGCTGAAGAGCTGTTTGTCGACTTCCATTGGTCATTGGCAAAGTCCAGGCGGGGGCGGAAAACAAAGGTCGCTAGCGAACTCGCCGATACATCGGCCCTGGCTAATGTTTATAGGGACAATTTAACGCATGACGAAAACGCGTCTGTTCCCCTCATTGCTTACTATCCAGTCGAACGTTCAGTACTCGAAATTCCCCTAAAAATAAAAACCCGGCACAGCTTTAACCAACTGGACGGCTACGACAACTCATTAAATCGGGGTGTCGACTTTCGCCGCTTCTTCGAATGGTTCCGGGAGCGAGAGGATAGCGAAAACGAAACCGGCATTTCGGCCAGTGCATTAGCAGAAGTGCAAAAAATTATTGGCACACCAGAAAGTCAACTATGGAAATTCCTGGAACAAGCACACGCCTCATCTCGTGATCGACAGTTAACAGCCGTCCGTTCCGCCATAGGAGCGTTCATGCCAGGTTTCACTAACCTGCGCGTTCAGCGTCGGCCACATTTGCACATGGCAATCGATAAATGCGGCCAAACGTTGGATGTTTCACAATTATCACAAGGCGAAAAGTCCATGATGGCCTTGGTTGGCGATATAGCTCGTCGTCTTGCCATGATGAATCCCTCCCTGAAAAACCCGCTACATGGCTACGGCGTCGTACTCGTCGACGAAGTAGATCTACACCTGCACCCCAAGTGGCAACGCCGCCTGATCCACCAACTCACCGAAACCTTCCCCAACTGCCAATTCATCCTGACGACCCACTCCCCATTGGTGATCAGCGATACCAAGGACGTCCTGTGCTACGTCCTCGACGATGGCGAACTTGAGGAGCGAACCGGCCTATACGGCCTTGATGCCAATCAGGTACTGCTCAGCGTCATGGACACAGATATACGCAACAGTGAAGTTCAGTCTCGACTGGATCGCTTGCTGGAGTTACTGCAAGACAAAAAGCTGAAAGACGCCAAGGCACTGTTCGAAGAGCTGTCCACTGACCTGCCCCCTGGCCATATCGAACTGACCAAAGCCGCCCTTCTGATTCGCAAGCTGGAGTTGCGCAGTGCGTAAAATCACCAAAGGAAATGAACCGGCAGAATTGACAAAATGGATACGCGACAATCCGAAAGGTCGTTACTCCGATCTAACCCACGAAGAAAGAAACAGTATTCGCCAGGGCTGTATCGAAGAGCAGCATGGTTTGTGCGCGTATTGTTGCCATGCAATTACCCAAGAGACCGCCCATAACGAACACGTTGCGGCGCGGGAGACCCATCCCCATCGGACGCTCGATTATTCAAATATCGTCGCCAGCTGCAACCGCAGCAAACAGTGCGGCAAAGCTCATACACATCAGGCATTGCCACTGACATCCTTGATGGACGAATGCGAAACCGAACTGAAGTTTTATCTATCAGGCCGTGTGGAGGGCTTGAGCCCCAGGGCAATCACGTCCATCCAAGTGCTGAACCTTGGCGACCGCCGTGAAAACAATCGCACGCTGTTCAGCGCCAGAAAATCCATTCTTGATACGCTGCTCTTCGACTATGGAATGGAAGGCAATGAACTTGAAGCCGAAGACGGAGAGCTTATGAAGATGCTACTGGAAGACTTAAGGTTGCCCGATGCGAAAAATCGACTGAAGCCTTTTGCCCCTGTCCTCGTAAATGTCATCCGTCAACTAACCAACTGATACTCCCCCTTCATAAAATCAATAAACGCCCGCACCTTCAGCGGCAGGTGCCGGGTATCCGGATACATCGCGTAAACCCCTTGGGGCGCGAAGTGATGGTCCGCCAACACGCGTACCAGCCGTCCGGCCTTCAGGTCTTCCTGCACCAGCCACTGCGGCAAAACCGCCACACCGTGGCCCCGCACCGCAAACGCCTGGAGAACCGCCGCGCTGTCGGCCACCAAGGCTGACGGGCCGGCTCGATAGGGGTGTTCGAGACCTGCCGGGTCGGTGACGCTCAGTTCGCTCAAGCGGCCATGGCCCAGCCTGGGCAGCTGCTCCAACTCAGCCAGGGTTTGAACTGCGGCAAACTGCGGCGCCGCGACGGCGAACACGTCGAATGTGGACAACTGCACGGCGCGGTGATTGGAGTCCAGCAAGCGCCCCAGCCGAATCGCCACGTCAAAACGCTCGGATATCAAGTCGGCGTGGGTGGAGGAGGTGGAGAGGTGGACGTTCAGGTCCGGGTGCAGTCGCCGAAAGGCCTCGACCGCCGGAGCGACCACGGCCAGTGCATATTCGACGGTGGTGGTGATGCGCAGAGTGCCTTTGAGCTGTGCATGTTCAGAGCGAGCCTCTTCCACCGCCAATCGCGCCTCTTCGAGCATGCGCGTACAGCGCAGGTAGAAGCGCTCCCCCGCGTCGGTGAGTGCCAATTGGCGGGTGTTGCGGGTCAGCAGGGTGACGCCGAGCTCCGCCTCCAGGCGCTTGAGGTTGAAGCTGACCACAGCGCGAGTCTGGCCCAGCAGGTCCGCGGCAGCGGTGAGCGAGCCGGCCTCGACCACGGCCTTGAAGGTATCGAATCGGTCCAGGCTGACCATTGGGCCACACCTCCTTTGTCAAAATATTTTTGACAAACTAGCAGGCAAACCGGCGTATCCCAAACCCAGCGTGCGGCCTACCCTGCCAGCTTCATTCGCAGGATCGCGTTCATGACCTACCGCTCGAAAGTCGCTTGGATCTTTTTATTGGGCTTTGCCCTGGATCTGGTGAACATGTTTGTCGCCACCGTCGCCTACCCGGATATCGCCCGCGAGCTGCACGCCTCGGTCACGCAATTGGCGTGGGTCAGCAACGCCTACATGCTCGGTCTGACCCTGATCATTCCCTTGAGTGTCTGGCTGGCAGCGATCTTGGGCGAACGCACGCTGATCGCCACCAGTCTGCTGCTGTTCGCGGGCGCCTCGGTGATGGTGGGCCAGGCGGGTTCCATAGAGGCGCTGATTGGCTGGCGCACATTGCAAGGGCTGGGCGGCGGCTTGCTGATTCCCGTGGGGCAAGCCATGGCTTACCGGCACTTTCCCGCCGCCGAGCGCAGCCACCTGACGGCGCGGGTGATGTCGGTGGCGTTGCTGGTGCCCGCGTTGTCTCCTGCATTGGGTGGGGTGATCGTCGACCACCTGTCCTGGCGCTGGATTTTCTACGCCAACCTGCCCCTGGCGTTGATCACCCTGCTGCTGGCGCTGCTGTGGATAAAACCCGACGCGCCCACCCGCGTGCGCCCACCTCTGGACCTGAGCAGTATTTTCCAGCAGGTTGCCAGCCCGATGCTGCGCGTGGCGATGCTGGTCTACCTGTGCATTCCCGGGGTATTTATCGGCACCAGCCTGATTGCCATCCTCTACGTGCGCGGCCTGGGCTATGACGCCACCCAGACCGGCGCGCTGATGTTGCCCTGGGCGCTGGCCTCGGCAGTGGCTATCTACCTGAGCAAGAAACTCTTCAATCGCTGCGGCCCCAAACCCTTGCTGCTGGCGGGCATGGCGCTGCAATGCACTGGCATCCTGTTGCTCAACGAGCCCGCCCTTATGATTGCGGCCTACGCGCTGATGGGCCTGGGCGGCAGCCTGTGCAGCAGCACCGCACAAACCCTGGCCTTTCTCGACATCCCCGCCGCACGCATGGGCCATGCCAGTGCCCTGTGGAATATCAACCGCCAAGTGAGCTTCTGCGTCGGCGCCGCCGTGCTCAGTGCAGTGCTGTCGGCCTTGGATTCCTTTGCCATTACCTTCACGATGGCGGCAGCCTTGACGCTGTTGCCACTTTTCGCCGTGCTGCGCCTGGACCCCTCCAGGGTATTCGCACTGCTTCACCCCTCCAGCGAGCCTGACCATGATTGACTACAGCGATTTTTTTGAAGAAGTGATCCAGACCCACGTCGAGATCGAGCAATGGTTTGCCGGGGTCGCGCCGCCCGGGACGTTGGAGAGTTTGCTCGCACGCTTCTCACCCGAGTTCAGCATGATCGCCCCGGCCACCGGCACGCGGGTAAATACAGCGGGGGTAATTGCGCTGTTCACACGCCTGGGCGGAATGCGTCCGGGACTGAAAATCACCCTGAGTGAAATGACCGGCATCGACCGCCATGCACGCGGCGCCACGGTCACGTATCGCGAGCACCAGATTGACGACAGCGGCACCCAGACCGACCGCCGCGCTACCGTGGTGTTCGAAAAACAGGCCAGTGGTGCGTTGTTGTGGCGGCACTTGCACGAGACTTACTGTCAGGCTTGATACCTCACCGCTATACAATTTCCCAACAGAACTGAACGGACGCTATGAGTAGAGTCGCGCCGTTCAGATATCTCTTGGGTGACACCTATCAAGCCTCTTAGCAGATCGCGCTCCGGTCGGACGTTGTGCACGTTGTCCCTGGTGTTAATCGCCGGTTGTTCGGTAGCGCCCTTGCCGGCGTTGACACCGTCCACGCCGCAGGCCTGGCGCAACACGCCTTCCGGCCTGGCGCAACACAGCCCCGACTTGCATCAATGGTGGCGGGCCTTCAATGACCCCGAACTGGATGGGTTGGTGGACCGCGCACTGCGCAACAACCTGGACGTCGGCGCTGCCATTGAGCGGCTGCGGGCCACCCGTGTGCTCAGTCAGAGCGCACAAGCGCCTTACCTGCCTGCGCTGGGCGTGAAGACTCACGATGCGATCAGCCCTGATACCCGCACCTCGTATTTTCTGATCGGCTTCGACGCGCAATGGGAGCTGCCCTTGTTCGGCGCCCGGCAAAGTACCGATCGGCTGGCACAGGGTCACCAGTGGCGGGTGCAGGCCGATTTGCGCAGCGTACAGGTGTCGCTGGCCGCCGAGGTCACGCGACAGTGGCTGGCGCTGCGCGAGGCGCAACAGGCAGAACGTGGCCTGGCCCGCCAGCGTGACCTGCTGCAGGAAAAACTCGCGCTGTTGCGGGTGCGTGAACACCTGGCCCTGGCCTCGCCCGCTGACGTCGCCGCCGCCCAGGCCGAACTGGCGCAGGCCGAGATGCGCCTGAGCACGCCGCGCCAACTGATCAACCGCCACGCGCAGCAGTTGGCGTTGCTGTCGGGGCAAGCCGAGCCGGATGCGCGCTGGCTGCTACCGCAACCGCTCCCCACGCTGGGCCCATGGCAACTGAACCAGGTGCCAGCAGACTTGCTGCGCACGCGCCCGGAAATCGCCAGCGCCGAGGCCGAGGTGCTGGTGGCCGCCGGGGAACTGGGCATCAGCCGCGCCGATATGTACCCGCGCCTCAGCCTGGGCACTTCGGTGCAGTGGTCCGTGAACATTGCCAGCAATCGCAAGCGCACCCCCAGCGGCGACGCGATTTTCTCAGCCGGGCCGGGGATCAGCATTCCGTTGTTCGACTGGGGCCAGCGCGCCGCCACCGCACGCGCCAAGCATCACCAATTGAAGGCCGCCGTGCTCGATTACCGCAACGCGGTGCTGCAAGGCGTGACACAGGTCGAAATAGCGCTGGGTGACCTGGAGCAAGCGCGATTGCGCGAGCAAGCCGCACGCCAGGTGAGCACCGCAACGCAAGCGCACCTGCACGCCTTGCAACAGCGCGCGAACCTGGGACTGATGAGCACGCTGGACCTGACGAGCGCCGAGCTCGAGGCACAGCAGGCCCTGCAACAGGCCGACAGCGCCAGCACTGAACGCGGGGTCGCCTACATCGCACTGTACAAGGCGCTCGGTGGCGCGCCGTTGCCGACAGGCACCTTGAGGGAGGCTGACTGATGGTCGCACTCGCCCGTCTGACCTTGCTGCATGAATGGCGCCGATTCCTGCCGGCGATGATCGCCGTAGGCTTCGCCGGCTTGCTGCAACTGTTGCAGGCAGCCCTGGTGCTGGGCATCTTCGGCAGCGCCAGTGTGTACATCACCGGCTCCACGGCCGACCTGTGGGTCGGTTACCCCGGTACCCAAAGCGTCAATCTCGGCCGGCCGATCAACGCCGGGGTGGAGATGCGTTTGCGCATGGACGCCGATGTCCTGCGAGTGGAACCGTTCCGCTGGGTCGATGCAGATTGGCGCGGCGCACGGGACACCGGCGGCGTCTCGGTGTTTGTGTCGGGTATCGATGCGGGGCCACAGGGCCTGATGTTCGAACGCGCACTGCCGACCGCACTGCGTGCACGCCTGGATGAGCCCGGAGCGGTGATCGTCGACCGCGCCGACCTGGACAGCCTGGGCGTTAACCTGGGGGACACCGCGACCATCAACGGTCATCGCGTGCGCGTGGTCGGCGTGACCAGCGGCCTGCGCGCCTTGGGCGGGGTGAATGTACTGGCGTCGCTGGCCACCGCCCGGCAACTGGATACCAGCGCTACGCCAGACCGCATCACCTACCTGGTGGCGAAAGTGCGCGACCCCGCCCAGGCCGAAGCGGTGGCCGCACGCCTGGGCGACGGTGCCGCGTTCGGCAGCTACGCGGTCTGGACCGCACAACAGTTCGCCCAGCGCTCGCAGCTGTATTGGATGTTCGACACGGGCGCCGGTGCCGGCGTGCTGTTCCTCGCAGCGATCGTATTTCTGGTAGGCGCGGTGATCACCAGCCAGACGCTGGTGGCGGCGGTGGTCGGCTCGATCCGCGAATACGCGACCCTGAACGCCCTGGGCGTCGGTGTCACGGCCCTGCGCCAAGTGGTGATGGAGCAGGCGTTCTGGGTCGGGGCCCTGGGACTGCTGGGCAGTTCGGTGCTCGCTGGCCTGCTCTTTGCGCTCGCCGGCTACTACAACGTGCCGGTGCAACTCTCCCCCGTCGCAGCCCTGGCGTGCCTGCTGCTGAGCATGACCCTGGCCCTCGTGTCAGGCCTGGCGGCCATCCGCACCTTGCGCCACGCCGACCCGGCCAGCCTTCTGAGATAACTCACCCATGCGCCTCCTCAATTCGGCAATGCCCGTCACCCTTCACGCCAGCGGAATCGGCAAATCCTTTACTTCAGGCAGCATCGTCACGCCCGTGCTGCATGACATCAGCCTGGCGATACACCCTGGCGAGCTGACCCTGATCTCAGGGCCATCGGGCTGTGGAAAAAGCACCCTGCTCGCGATTCTCAGCGGCTTGCAGCGCCCCGACCGAGGCAGCGCAACCGCGCTGGGGCAAGACCTGGCCCAGCTCGACAGGCGCGCCCTGGAGCAATTTCGCCTGCGCCACACCGGGTTTGTGTTCCAGGGCTTCAACCTGTTCCCGGCGTTGACCGCACAGCAGCAGGTGGAACTGCCCTTGAGCTACCTCGGGCTGCCTGCCAAGGACATACGGCAGCGCGCCATCGAGGCGCTGGAAGAAGTCGGCCTGGGCGCACGCCTGAAACTGCGCCCGGCGCAGTTGTCTGGCGGCGAAAAACAGCGCGTGGCTATCGCTCGCGCTGTGGCCAAGGCGCCCGAGTTGCTGTTCGCCGACGAACCAACCAGTGCCCTGGACGCCACCAACGGTCACATCGTGATCGACATCCTCCATCGCATTGCCCGCACCCGTGGCACCACGGTGCTCTGCGTCAGTCACGACCCCCGCTTGATCAGCAACGCCGACCGGGTGCTGGCCATCGAGGACGGCCGCATTCTCAACGACACCTCCCCTGCCCTCCAACCGGCGCTGAGCGTCTGTCCCCAGGAACACTCTGTATGAACCCGCGTCTGTTTCGCCCCTGGTTAGCCTTGGGTAGCGCCCTGCTGTTGCTGAGCGCCTGCTCCCGTGAAGATGTTCCCGCCAAGCCCAGCGCCTCGGCCCCGGCGTACCTCGCAGTAGCGCGCGGGCGCATCGATGTGGAAGGTGGCCTGCTCAAACTCGGCGCCACCCGCGACGGCGTGGTTGCCGAGGTCAAGGTCAATGAAGGCCAGTCGGTGAAAAAGGGCCAGTTGCTCGCCACACTGGACAGTGAACCGATGCAACTGGCGGTGGCGACCGCGCTGGCAGAACAGCAACAGGTGGAGGTGCAGGCCAGGCAACTGGCACGCCAACTCAAGTTTGCCGAGCAGCGCGCCACGCGCCTGGCCACAGCCGCTGCCGCAGGTGCGGGCGATAATCAGAGCGCGGATGAGGCCCACGAGAACGCCGAACGCTTGCGCGATGCGCTTGAACAGAACCAGAGCGACGCCCAGGCCGCAGCAAGAAAGCTCACTGCGGCACGCTACGAATTGGCCTTGCGCAGCCTGCGTGCGCCCATAGACGCCGAAGTCGTGCGTCGTCTGGTTCAACCTGGCGCCGCCGTAACCGCGCACGCCGGGGCCGCATTTATCTTGCTGCCCGACCAGCCACGCATCGTGCGCGCCGAGCTGAACGAGTCATTCACCGGCGCGGTGGTTGTGGGCATGAAGGCCGAAGTCACGGACGACAGCGGCAACGGTGAATCGCCGCTGACTGCCCACGTGGTGCGCATCAGTGCGGTGCTGGGCAACAGCACTCTGGAGGACGACCCGCAAGTCAGGGCCAATATGCGCACGGTCGAATGCATATTGGCCTTCGATCAACCGCCGCCGGATTCACTGCGGGTGGGGCAGCGCATGCTGGTGCGGTTCGGGCCCTAGTCCGCTTCAAGGCTGTGAAGGGTTGACGATCACGGTGCAGGTAATCCCGGCCGCCAACAACACGCCCTCCGGCACGTCATCAATGTGAATCCGCACCGGCACACGCTGGGCCAGCCTCACCCAGTTGAACGTCGGGTTCACATCGGCGATCAGTTCACGGCTCTCGGGGTTGTCGCGGTCGTAGATGCCGCGCGAGATGCTTTCCACATGGCCCTTCAAGGTCTCGCCGCTCATCAATTGCATATCGGCGTTGTCGCCCACCTTCACATGGGGCAGTTTGGTTTCTTCGAAGAAGCCATACACCCAGAACGAGTTCATATCCACCACGGCCATTTTGGCTTCGCCGATGCGCGCATAGTCGCCGCGATGCACGTTGAGGTTAGTGACATAACCGTCCACCGCCGCCAGCACTCGCGTGCGCTTCAAGTTGAGTTCGGCGGCCTCCAGTTGCGCCAGGGCGTGCTGATAATCGGCCAGGGCCGAGTCGGCGATGTTGCTGGCGTCGTCGCGGTTTTCCCTGGAGATCACCAGGGCGTCGAGGTCGGCGCGGCGGTGCGCGTTGACCTTGCGCATTTCCCAGGTGGCCTTGCGTGAGGCCACCAGCGATTGCGCTTGCTTGACGGCAATGCGGTAGTGCTCGGGGTCGACCTGCATCAGCAGGTCGCCTTTTTTCACCAACTGGTTATCGCGTACCGGCACGTCCACCACTTCGCCGGTGACGTCAGCCGCCACATTGATAATGTCGGCGCGCACCCGACCATCGCGGGTCCATGGCGTTTGCATGTAGTGCACCCACAACGTGCGGCCAATCCAGATCGCCAACGCCAGAACCAGCAAGGTGGCGAGCAGGCTGAAAAACTTTTTCATCGGGGCATTCTCAACGGTAGACGCTCAGCGCCAGGGCGCCGAACAGGCAAGCGAACAGGCTCAGGCGCAGCAGCGCCGGGTGCCAGAAGAAACGGTACAAGTCGAACCCGGCCAGGAAGCGGTCAATCGCCCAGGCCAGCCCCGCTGCGATCAAAAACATCAGGGTCATGGTCGGCATATAGATGCCGTGAAATGCAATTTCACGAGGCATTCGGGGCTCCTTTGAGGGCCGCCAGTGGCGATTGTGGGTCGAGCAACGAGGTGCGAATAAAGTGTAGGTAGCTCTTCACCCGGCGCAGGGCCGAGGTGTCGAAGTGCGGGGCGAAGGGTTCGTCGGTGGCCTGCACGCGGCTGATCGCATGGTCGACGGCAATCAACCCGCGCTCCAGGTTGCTGGCGCTGGGTTGCAGGAACAAGCGCACCAACGAGCGCCCCATCACACGGATCGCCTGGCGCCACGGCTGGGACTCGGCATAGGCCGGATGCACCGGCAAAATCGCCTGCTCCTTGCGCAACTCGATGATTGCGTGGCCGACCTCCAACACCACGAACATCCAGCGCAGCAAATCGCGCTGCACCTGCGGCTGGCCGACCGCAAGGCCATAGGCCTGGTGCAGCAGGTCGCGGGTGCGGCTTTCAAAACTTGACGCCAGGCCCTTGAGCTTGCCGCTGATGGCATACACCACCTGCTCACGCAGGTCTTGCTCCAGGCGGCGCCACAGCCAGCGGCTATTGGGCGGCAAAATAATCGCCCCCGCCGCCGCGCACACCAGCATGCCGATGACCATGGCGATGTAGTCGTTGATAAAGGTGTAAGGGTTGTAGACCGTGAGGTTATCCGGCACCGAGCCGGTGCTGAAGAAGATCAGCAGGCCCACACCCACACCGGCGTATTGCGGGCGTGAAGACAGGAAGGCACCGAAGATGATCACCGGCGCGAGCATCACGCACAGCAGCGGAAAACCGTCGATCCAGGGGAACACGAAGAACATTTCGACAAAGCCGACCAAGGCGCCGATCAAGGTGCCGCAGGCCATCTGGAACGCCATGCGCTTGGGGTTGGGCGTGGCAGCAGACAGGCCCACCGTGGCCGCCGCGATCAGGGTCATGGTGGCGCCGCTGGGCCAGGCCGTGGCGACCCAGTAACTGCCCAGCACAACCAGGATAAACGAGGCGCGCACACCGGCAGCGGCACAGGCCAACCAGTTGGTCTTTGGCGTGTAGGCTTCGTGCCAATCCTCCCGCGCATGGCGATGCTCGGCCAGGGACGCGTGGGTTTGCGCGTAGTTGTGCAGGTCGTCGACGAAGCGGTACAGCAGCTCGTAGGCGGTGTGGAAATCCAACTGCTCGGCGTCCGTCGGGTTGTCCTCCTGGAAGCTCGCCCGCAGGCTGCGCACCTTGGCGGGCAGGCCGTCCTTGTAGGCGCTCAGTTGGTTGACCAGGCGCGCGGCATCGGGGCTGGTGAGGGCGCGGCCAGAGAAGCTGTCGAGCACTTCGGCCAGGTCTTGCAGGCCGGGCTTGATCGCTGCCACCACATGGTCGGCCTCATCGGCGCGCAAGCGTTCAAGCAATTGGTGCAAGGCGTTGAAGCGTGTGGTGATGCTCATGAATTCGCTGTTGAGGCGACTGAGCCGCCCGTTGCGCCGACGCATGTGCGGGTCCTCGAACACGGTGACGCTACGCAAGCCTTCCAGGCCCACGGCTTCGGCAATAAAGCGCACGTTACTGGCCTCGAACCCTTCGCGTTGGCTGCGCCCGCGCAGGCCGTCGGTCACGAACAGCGCGAACACACCGAAGCGCTGGTACAGCGCGTTGCGCATGGCGGCGCTGGAGGTCTGCGGCAGGATGGCGGCGCTGACCAGTGTCGAGCACAGTATCCCCAGGGAAATTTCCAGCACCCGCCACACCGCAGCCATGAAGGCGCCGTCCGGCTGGGCCAGGGCCGGCAGGCCGACCATCGCCGCGGTGTAGCCGGCGAGCACGAACCCATAGGCGCGAAAGTTGCGGTTGCGCGTGGCACCGGCGGTGCAAATGCCCACCCAGATCGCCAGCGCACCGAGGAACAGTTCGGTGTTCTGCGCAAACAAGGCGATCAGCAGCACCATCACCGCCGAGCCTGCCAGGGTACCGAGGAAACGGTAGAAACTCTTGGCGAACACCTGGCCGCTCTGGGGCTGCATCACGATAAATACGGTGATCATCGCCGTGCGCGGTTGCGGCAGTTCCAGGCGCATGGCCAGCCATAGCGTCAGGAACGCGGCGACCAGCACCTTGAAGATATACACCCAGGTCACGCCATCGCTGCGTGCCCAGTCGAAGAAACCACGGCGCCACTCAAGGGAATGCAGCCAGCGCAGCGGTGCAGGCAAGGGAGTCATCAAGGCCTACTCAGTGATCAAACACGGCGAGCGCCGCCGGAGTCTTGCTTGGGAGTGTCTTGGCAGCCGTGGGCACATCGTCGCCAGCACCGAGGCCGCCGCCCAGGGCGGTCACCAGCTCGGCATGGGCACTGAGGCGTGCCGCCTGCACCTGTTGTTCGATCTGCTGCTGGCGAAACAACAAGGTTTGGGCGTTGAGCACGTTGAGGTAGTCAGTGAGGCCACGCTGATAGGCGATCATGGCGATGTCGTAGGTTTTCTGCGCCGAGGCCACCGACTGCGCGGCGAACGTCGATTGCTTGTCCATGGACTCGCGGCGGATCAACTGGTCGCTGATGCCCTTGAGCGCATTGACCAGGGTCTGGTTGTACTGGGCCACCGCGATGTCGTAGCCGGCACTGGCTTCACCCAATTGCGCACGCAGGCGGCCGCCGTCGAAGATCGGCAAGGTGATCGCCGGGCCGACGTTGTAGTTGAATTTCTTGCCGGCCAGGAATTCCAGCATGCCGCCGCCAGTGGCCATGTAGCCAAGGCTGCCGACCAGGTCGACGTTGGGATAGAAGCCTGCATGAGCCACATCGATACCCCGTGCCTGGGCTGCTACCTGCCAGCGGCTGGCGACCACGTCCGGGCGTTGGCCGAGCAACTGCGCGGGCAGGCTGGAGGGCAATTTCAACGGCGCGGCGAGGGCCAGGGTCGGGCGCTGCAATTGCGCGCCCTCCCCCGGGCCTTTGCCGGCCAACGCCGCCAGTTGGTTACGGCTCAGGGCGATTTCCTCGTCCAAGGCATCCAGTTGGCGATGGGTTTCCGGCAGCGGGGTTTCGGCCTGGCTGACGTCAAAGTGAGTGCCGATCCCGGCGGCCAGGCGTTTGTTGGCCAGGTCCAGGATCTGCTGTTGCTGGGCCAGGGTGGCGGCCGCGATGTCACGGTTGGCGTACTGCAACGACAGCTGGATATAGGCGCGCACCACGTTGTTTTGCAGTTCGAGCTGGGCCAGGCGCGCTTCGGCGGCGCTCATGTGCGCCAGGTCGACGGCGCGTTCGGTGCTGTTGCTTTCCCGGCCCCACAGGTCCAGGGCGTAGCTCAGGCCCAGGGACGAATTGTTGTCCCAGGTGTTGGCGCCGCTCAATTGGCCGGGGCCGTAGAACTGATCCTTGGGCCAGTTGTGGCGCTTGAGGGTGGTGTCGCTGTTGATCTGCAGCGACTCGGCCGACTCGGCCACTCCGGCCAGCGCTCGGGCTTGCCGCACACGGGCGGCGGCCACGGCCAGGCTGGGGCTGTTGTGGGTGGCGAGTTCGACCCAACGGTTGAGCTGCGGGTCGCCGTAGGCCTGCCACCATTGGGCGGTGGGCCAGTGGGCGTCGCGGGCGGCGCTCTGGATCGCGGCGTCGGTGGCCAGGGTATTGGCGTTGATCGCCTGGCCTTGCGGGGCGATTCCTCCGGTTCCGATGCAACCGCTGATGACTGACGTTAAAGCCCAAACACTGAGAGTCTTCAGCTCTCTGCTGATGCGACGCGGCACGGCAAGCGAATTCCTGAGAGGGTGTTGCGGGAGAGGTGGCGCAATTCTAGGCGGCGCCATGGAGGACGATAAGCTGGCATTCCTGTGAATCTTTGTTACCGTTCAGGCGATAATCCGTTGGTAGGGATCACTGAAAGCGTAACTTTCTGTCACAATTTGCTATCTCCCTTGAGAACACTCCATGGACACTTTGCAAAACATGCGCGCCTTCAGTTGTGTGGCCGAAGCCGGCAGCTTCACCGCCGCCGCCGTGCAACTGGACACCACCACGGCCAACGTCTCGCGCGCGGTCTCCAACCTTGAGGCCCACCTGCAAACCCGCTTGCTCAACCGCACTACCCGGCGCATCGCCCTGACCGAAGCCGGCAAACGCTACTTGCTGCGCTGCGAGCAGATCCTCGCCTACGTCGAGGAAGCCGAGGCCGAAGCCAGCGACGCCCATGCGCGCCCCGCCGGGCAGTTGAAAGTGCACACCATGACCGGCATCGGCCAGCATTTCGTCATCGACGCGATTGCCCGCTACCGCCGCACCCATCCCGACGTGACCTTCGACCTGACCCTGGCCAACCGCGTGCCGGACCTGCTCGACGAGGGCTACGACGTGTCCATCGTGCTGGCCAGCGAACTGCCGGACTCAGGTTTCGTGTCCCAGCGCCTGGGCATCACCTACAGCATCGCCTGCGCCTCACCGGAATACGTCAAGGCCAAGGGCTGCGCCCAACGGCCCCAGGACTTGCTCAACCATGCGTGCCTGCGCCTGGTCAGCCCGGTGATCCAGCTGGACAAATGGACCTTCAATGGCCCTGAAGGCCAGGAAAGCGTGGCAATCAACACGTCGCCGTTCCTGGTGAACTCGGCCGACGCGATGAAAACCGCGATCACCAGCGGCATGGGCGTCGGCCTGCTGCCGGTGTACGCCGCCATCGAAGGGCTGCGCAATGGCACGCTGGTACGAGTGATGCCGACCTACCGTTCCCAGGAGCTGAACCTGTACGCCATCTACCCCTCGCGCCAATACCTGGATGCAAAGATCAAGACCTGGGTGGAATACCTGCGCGGTTCGTTGCCGGAGATTCTGGCGGCGCACCAGGCGGAATTGGTGGCGTATGAGTTGAGCGGCGGTGTGGGTGGTGTGCGGATGGCGACCTGATTTTGGCACGCTGCTTCCCCACCCCCTATAAATTCATTGTGGGAGCAGGCAAGCCAGCTCCCACATGTTGAGTGGAGTTCTGCAATGAAAAAGACTGTCCTGGCCTTCAGCCGTATCACCCCGCCCATGATCGAACGCCTGCAACAGGATTTCGAGGTGATCGTGCCCAACCCCAAGCTGGGTGACATCAATGCTCAGTTCAACGAAGCCCTGCCCCATGCTCATGGCTTGATCGGCGTGGGCCGCAAGCTGGGCCGCGAGCAGCTTGAAAGCGCGAGCAAGCTGCAAGTGGTGTCCAGCGTATCGGTAGGCTACGACAACTACGACGTGCCGTACTTCAACGAGCGCGGGATCCTGCTCACCAACACCCCCGATGTGCTCACCGAGAGCACTGCCGACCTGGCCTTTGCGTTGCTGATGAGCAGCGCCCGCCGCGTGGCCGAATTGGACGCCTGGACCAAGGCAGGCCAATGGAAAGCCAGCGTGGGCGCGCCTTTGTTTGGTTGCGATGTGCACGGCAAGACCCTGGGCATCGTCGGCATGGGCAATATCGGCGCAGCCGTGGCCCGGCGTGGGCGCCTGGGCTTCAATATGCCGATCCTTTACAGCGGCAATAGCCGCAAGACCGCGCTGGAGCAGGAACTGGGCGCGCAGTTTCGCAGCCTGGAGCAGTTGCTGGCCGAGGCGGATTTCGTCTGCCTGGTGGTGCCGTTGAGCGACAAGACCCGTCACCTGATCAGCACCCGGGAGCTGGGGTTGATGAAGTCCAGCGCGATCCTGATCAATATTTCCCGTGGGCCGGTGGTGGATGAGCCGGCGCTGGTCGAAGCCCTGCAAACCCAGCGCATTCGTGGTGCCGGGCTGGATGTGTATGAAAAGGAACCGCTGGCTGAATCGCCGTTGTTCCAACTGAGCAATGCGGTGACCCTGCCGCATATTGGTTCGGCCACCGGTGAAACCCGCGAAGCCATGGCCAACCGCGCCGTGGACAACCTGCGCAGCGCCCTGCTGGGCCAGCGCCCGCAGGATCTGGTGAACCCCCAAGCCTGGAAGGGCTGACACCCCACCCCACTGTAGGAGCGAGCTTGCTCGCGAAAAACGTCAACGATAACGCGCAAAATCTGTTTTAACGCGGCGCTTTCAAGTTCTTCGCGAGCAAGCTCGCTCCTACAGTTTTCGGGGCAAGGGTCGATAACGGTGTATAGATCGTCATCCCTGATCCACAGAAGGTTTTTATGTCCACCACCAAAGCCCGCGCAGACTCACTCTCGCTTCTGCTCTTTACCTTGCGCAGCGGCAAGCTGATGGCCATCAACCTGTTGAAAGTCAGCGAGATCATCCCCTGCCCGCCGTTGACCAAGCTGCCGGAGTCCCACCCGCACGTCAAAGGCATCGCCACCTTGCGCGGCGCTTCACTCTCGGTGATCGACCTGAGCCGCGCCCTGGGTGAAATGCCCTTGCAAGACCCGGACGGCGGCTGCCTGATCGTCACCGATGTCAGCCGTTCCAAGCAGGGCCTGCACGTGCAGGCGGTGAGCAAGATCGTGCATTGCCTGACCACCGATATCCGCCCGCCGCCCTACGGCTCCGGCGGCAATCGGGCGTTTATCACCGGGGTGACCCAGGTGGAAGGTGGCCTGGTGCAGGTGCTGGATATCGAGAAAGTCATCCATGGCATCGCCCCGGCACCGGTTGAAGCAGCGCCGACCGACCTGACCATGGAAGAAGCCGAAGTGCTGGGCAATGCCCGCATCCTGGTGGTGGACGACAGCCAAGTGGCTTTGCAGCAATCGGTCCACACCCTGCGCAACCTCGGCCTGACCTGCCACACCGCCCGCAGCGCCAAGGAAGCCATCGACGTGCTGCTGGAGCTGCAAGGCACGGTTGAACAGATCAACGTGGTGGTGTCGGACATCGAGATGTCTGAAATGGACGGCTACGCCCTCACCCGCACCCTGCGCGAAACCCCGGATTTCAAGGACCTCTACGTGCTGTTGCACACCTCCCTGGACAGTGCGATGAACAGCGAAAAAGCACGCCTGGCCGGTGCCGACTCGGTACTCACCAAATTCTCATCCCCAGAATTGACCAAATGCCTGGTCGTCGCCGCACAAACCGTGGCGCAAAAGGGCCTGTAAACCTTGGGCGAGTATTACCAGCTGCTGCGTCGCGACCTCACCGGCAGCCTGCCCGCCCCGCAGTGGCCAGCGGATACCCGGCTGGATCATTATCGCGATGAACTGGCCCCGGCGATCCATGCCGTGCTGCGCATGACCCAGGACCAGGGCGGCGGCCGTGTCGGCCACCTGGATGAGTGGCGCCGGCAGTTTGTCACCGATGCCGAGTACGACCCGACGCTGTGCCTGGTGGCCAGTAACCGCGACGGTGTTCTCGCGGTGGCGCAATGCTGGACCAGCGCCTTTATCAAGAACCTTGCCGTACACCCCTGTTCCCAAGGCCAAGGGCTGGGCCGCGCCTTGCTGCTGCACAGCTTCCAGGTGTTCAAGCAGCGCGGCGAACCCTATGTGGACCTCAAGGTGCTGGAGAGCAACCTGCGCGCCCGGCAACTGTATGAAAGTGCGGGCATGCGGTTTGTGCTGCGCGACATCGTATCCAAGGGCTGATCCTCACTGGCGCATAATTTGCTTCCAGAGCCCCTGAGCGGTAGATAGAGGTAAAAACCCGTCACCCCTCAAGCGTGCCCTCTGACCTTGCCTGGTGACAGATCCGCCATGAACACACACTTTTCCTGCGTCGGTTGCGGTAAATGCTGCAGCGACCATCACGTGCCCCTGACCCTCGAAGAAGCCCGCAGCTGGGCCGCGGACGGCGGTAACGTCATCGTTCTGGTGGAGGGCTTTCTGGGTAACGGCCTGGGCCTGCCCCTGCAACAACGGGAACATGCCGAGCGCCGTTCAGTGATCGTGCCCAGCGGCAATACCGAGGCGTTTGTGGCAATTACCTTTGCCGCCTACAACGCCGGACGCTGCCGGAATCTTGACGAAGACAACCGCTGCCGCATCTACGAACGGCGCCCGCTGGTGTGCCGTATCTACCCGATGGAGATCAACCCGCATATCCCACTAAACCCAAGCGCCAAGGACTGCCCGGCGGAATCCTGGGAGCAAGGCCCTGCGCTGATCGTCGGTGGTGAGTTGATGGATGCGCAACTGGCCGAACTGATCAGGCGTTCACGCCAGGCCGACCGAGATGACGTGCAGACCAAGGAAGCGGTATGCGCGTTGCTTGGCATTCGCACGACCGCGCTCAAGGGCGACGGGTTTACCGCGTACTTGCCGAACATGCAGGCGTTTGCCCAGGCCATTGAACAGGCGGTTGAACAGCCGGCAGTGGCCAATGAATGGGTGTTTCATGTGTCCGGGATAGACATCGCTGAAATGGTGCTGGATGCCGGGGCGCACATTGCCACCGAGGTGCCGGCCAATTATGCGTTTATCTCGTTGAGGGCGGCTTAGGCCGCTGCGGCCTCATTGCGGTATAGGTATCTACTCAACTTCGGCTGCACACACATTAGCGATCATGGACGGGAGGGCAATACATCGAGGCGATAGGGCTGGAGGACGCGCTGGTATTCGCCATTCTGTATCAGTTGTTCAAGCGCGTGGTTTAGCTCATTGCGCAACGCAGTATCGGTTTTTCGCACCGCAATCGCCACGCTATTACCCAGCAGGCCAGACGACACAGGCGGCCCCATGAAATTGAAGTCCAGGCCCTGGGGCGTGTCTAGCAGGGCCTCACGAATCTCCACGGCACCTTGAAGGGACGCGTCAATATCGCCCGAAACCAGGCTCTGCACCAGTTGGTCGTTGAGCCAGAAACTCCTGATGATTACCCCTGCCGGCGCCCACTGCGACAGGGCAAAGGCTTCCCGATTACTGCGCACCAGCACCCCGACACGCTTGCCCCTGAGGGACCGTCGATCAGGGCGCAGGCCCGAGGTTTTACGCGCCACCAGCCGAGTGGTGATCGGGTAGAGATCATGGGTAAAACTCACCCGTCGCCGCCGACTGCAGGTGGGCGCCATGCCCATGATCGCGTCGAACTGCCTGGCTTCAAGGGCCGGGAAATTTTCCATGACGACTTGGTCAACCCAGGTACAGCGCACGTTGAGTTGCTCGCACAGGGCATTGCCCAGTTCGATATTCAGCCCCACCAATTGCCCTTGGGAATTGCGGCTTTGAAAAGGCGGGAAATGCGCGGCGACGGCGAATCGGATTTCACGCCGCGGTTGAACGTCGGCGGCAACGACACTTGTCGAGAGCAAGAAGGCAAGCACCGCACAAAGATGTATCAGGGCCACGGGAATGTCCTTTTCCGGAAAACTGACTCACCACGCCCCGATGAGCGTCATCGGGACGAAGCAAACGCTGTGCAAGCTTTCAAGAATCGGTCGCGGACCTACAAGCAGAAATGTCCACGGGCGATGTAGGCAACTGCCTATAACGCACGCAACGCTTTAATCTTAGCGTTTACCCATGGAGCGGCGAGTGCCCGGAGGCGCCATGCCTGGCGTCTTGGTATGGCCGTTCTTGGCGCCGCCTTTGTACCAGGGCTGGCTGGCATTCTTGGCGCCGGCCAGCTCACCCGGTTTGAAGGGGAACTTGAACGCCGGGATCTCGGCTTTTTCAACGCCGTCGGCGGTGGCCGAATCGACGAGGTCAGCCGCGTCGACAGGGGGTTGGGTTGGGGAAGTCATAGGGGCTCCGGCGCAGCTATAGGTGTAAAAGCGCGAGTATACGGGGCCGGAGCCGCAAGCGGTGAGCTTCAAGCTGCAAGTAAAAAGCGCTAGCTGTCGCGGCTGTCAGTTTGGCGTCACCGTGCTGACCGTATTACCGGGCTATAAAGCAGCTACCCAACCTTCAACCTGCAGCTTGCAGCTTAAAACTTGCAACTGCGCCCCGGCGCCTCCCATGCAGATAAAACAAAACACGGCCCTGATGGTGGGCATCCTCTTGGTATTGGCGGTGGCCGCCTGGGCAGTAACACGGCCTGCCAAGCCCCGCCTGGCAGCGCCCACGGCGATCCCGGTACGGGTGGTGAGCGTCGCCCAACAGGACGTTCCCAGGTTTGTCAGCGGCATAGGCTCAGTGCTGTCGTTGCACAGCGTGGTGATTCGCCCGCAGATCGACGGCATCCTCACCCAACTGCTGGTCAAGGAAGGCCAATCGGTGAAAGCTGGTGATCTGCTGGCCACCATCGACGACCGCTCGATCCGCGCCAGCCTCGACCAGGCCAAGGCACAATTGGGGGAAAGCCAGGCACAGTTGCAAGTGGCGTTGATCAACCTCAAGCGTTACAAGGCACTGAGCATCGACGATGGCGTGTCGAAGCAGACCTATGATCAGCAACAGGCGCTGGTCAACCAGCTCAAGGCCACGGCGCAGGGCAACCAGGCGGCCATTGATGCGGCTCAAGTACAACTTTCCTATACCCAGATTCGCTCCCCGGTCAGCGGCCGCGTGGGCATCCGCAACGTGGACGAAGGCAACTTCCTGCGCATGAGCGACACCCAGGGGCTGTTTACCGTCACCCAACTCGACCCGATTGCCATTGAGTTCTCGCTGCCACAGCAGATGCTGCCAACCTTGCAGGGCCTGATCGCCGCCCCCACCCGGGCCACCGTCGACGCCTACCTGGGCGCCGACACCGACGGCCAGACCGGCGACCTGCTCGGCGAAGGCCACCTGAGCCTGATCGACAACCAGATCAGTTCCACCACCGGCACCCTGCGGGCCAAGGCCGAGTTCAGCAACCCGGCGCATAAGCTATGGCCGGGGCAACTGGTGACCATCAAAATCCAGACGGCCCTCGACAAGAACGCCCTGGTGGTACCGCCGACCGTGGTGCAGCGTGGGCTGGACTCACATTTCGTGTACCGCGTAAGCGCTGACAAAGTCGAGGTGGTGCCGGTGCAGGTCGCCTACCAGAACAGCGACATCAATATCATCAAAGGCGTGCAGGCCGGCGATGTGCTGGTCAGCGATGGGCAATCGCGACTCAAGGCCGGCGCCCAGGTGGAGGTGCTCAAGGAGCCGCCGCAAGTGATCCACACCGCCAACGCCCAGGTGCAGCCATGAGCGCAAGCCGTTCGCCCTCGGCCTGGTGCGTTGATCACCCGGTCGCCACCCTGCTGTTGACCTTCGCGTTGGTGCTGCTGGGGATCATTGCCTTCCCGAACCTGGCCGTCGCGCCATTGCCGGAAGCGGAATTCCCGACCATCCAGGTTACTGCGCAACTGCCCGGCGCCAGCCCGGACACCATGGCCTCGTCGGTGGCAACGCCTCTTGAGGTGCAGTTCAGCGCCATCCCCGGCATGACCCAGATGACCTCCAGCAGCGCCTTGGGCTCCAGCCTCTTGACCCTGCAATTTACCCTGGAAAAAAGCATCGATACCGCCGCCCAGGAAGTCCAGGCCGCGATCAACACCGCGTCCGGCAAGCTGCCCAGCGACATGCCGAGTTTGCCTACCTGGAGGAAGGTCAACCCGGCGGACAGCCCGGTGCTGATCCTCAGCGTCAGTTCCAGCAGCATGCCCAGCACCGAGCTGAGCGACTACGTGGAGACCCTGCTGGCGCGCCAGATCAGCCAGATCGACGGCGTCGGCCAGATCAACATCACCGGCCAGCAACGCCCGGCGATTCGCGTGCAGGCGTCCCCTGACAAGCTCGCGGCCATTGGCCTGACCCTCGCTGACATACGCCTGGCCATCCAGCAGTCGAGCCTCAACCTGGCCAAGGGCGCGATCTATGGCGAAAACAGCGTGTCCACCCTGTCGACCAACGACCAGCTGTTTCACCCGGAGGAATACGGCCAACTGATCGTTTCCTACAAGGATGGTGCGCCGGTTCAACTGCGCGATATCGCCAAGGTCATCAACGGCTCGGAAAACGCCTACGTACAAGCCTGGTCCGGCGATACCCCAGGGGTGAACCTGGTGATTTCGCGCCAGCCCGGCGCCAACATCGTCGACACCGTCGACCGCATTCAAGCCGAGTTGCCGCGCCTGCAAGGCATGTTGCCGGCCTCGGTGCAGGTCAGCGTGTTGACGGACCGCACCAAGACCATCCGCGCTTCACTGCATGAGGTGGAAATGACCCTGCTGATCGCCATCCTGCTGGTGGTGGCGGTGATGGCGTTGTTCCTGCGTCAACTGTCGGCGACGCTGATTGTGTCTGCGGTGTTGGGTGTCTCGCTGGTGGCCAGTTTCGCCCTGATGTATGTGATGGGGTTCAGCCTGAACAACCTGACCCTGGTGGCCATCGTGATCGCCGTGGGCTTTGTGGTGGACGATGCGATTGTGGTGGTGGAGAACATCCATCGGCACCTGGAGGCTGGCCTGGGCAAGCGCGAAGCAGCGATCAAGGGCTCGGGTGAAATTGGCTTTACCGTGGTGTCCATCAGCTTCTCGCTGGTGGCGGCGTTTATTCCGCTGCTGTTCATGGGCGGCGTGGTCGGTCGGTTGTTCAAGGAATTTGCGTTGACGGCCACCGCGACCATTCTGATTTCAGTGGTGGTTTCGCTGACATTGGCACCGACGCTGGCCGCCTTGTTCATGCGTGCCCCTACCCACCCTGCCCACGCCAAACCCAGCTTCAGCGAACGCCTGCTGGCCGGCTATGCGCGCAACCTGCGCCGAGCCCTGGCGCACCAACGCAGCATGGCCGCGATTTTCGTGGTAACCCTCGCCCTGGCGGTGGTCGGCTATGTGTTCATTCCCAAGGGATTCTTCCCGGTGCAGGACACCGGTTTCGTGCTCGGCACCAGCGAAGCGGCGGCCGACGTGTCGTACAAGGACATGGTCGCCAAGCACAAGGCCCTGGCCGAGATCGTCAAGGCCGACCCGGCGGTGCAGGCGTTTTCCCATTCAGTCGGCGTCACCGGCAGCAACCAGACCATCGCCAACGGCCGCTTCTGGATCGCCTTGAAAGACCGCAGTGAGCGCGATGTGTCCGCCAGCCAGTTCATCGACCGCATCCGCCCGCAGCTGGCGAAGGTGCCGGGCATCGTGCTGTACCTGCGCGCCGGCCAGGACATCAACCTGAGCTCCGGCCCCAGCCGCGCCCAGTATCAATACGTGCTCAAGAGCAACGACGGCCCGACGCTGAACACCTGGACCCAGCGCCTCACCGAAAAACTGCGCGCCAACCCGGCGTTTCGCGACCTGTCCAACGACCTGCAACTGGGCGGCAGCATCACCCATATCAGCATCGACCGCCAGGCCGCCGCGCGCTTCGGGCTGACCGCCACCGATGTCGACCAGGCGTTGTACGACGCCTTCGGCCAGCGCCAGATCAACGAGTTCCAGACCGAGATCAACCAATACCAAGTGATACTTGAACTGGACAGCCAACAGCGCGGCAAGGCCGAAAGCCTCGACTATTTTTACCTGCGCTCTCCACTGACCAATGAAATGGTGCCGCTGTCGGCCTTGGCCAAAGTCGACCCGCCCACAGTCGGGCCGTTGTCCATCAGCCATGACGGCATGTTCCCCGCCGCCAACCTGTCGTTCAACCTGGCGCCCGGCGTGGCCCTGGGCGATGCGGTGTTTATGCTCGACCAGGCCAAGAACGAAATCGGAATGCCGAGCACAATTATCGGCAACTTCCAGGGTGCGGCCCAGGCGTTCCAGAGCTCGCTGGCCAGCCAGCCGTGGCTGATCCTCGCGGCGCTGGTGGCGGTCTACATTATCCTGGGTGTGCTGTATGAGAGTTTTGTGCACCCGCTGACGATCATTTCCACCTTGCCCTCGGCGGGCCTCGGTGCACTGGTCATGCTGTGGCTGCTGGGCCAGGACTTTTCGATCATGGCCTTGATCGGCCTGGTGCTGCTGATCGGCATCGTGAAGAAAAACGGTATCTTGATGATCGACTTCGCCCTGGAGGCGCAGCGGGTACGCGGGCTGCCACCCGAAGATGCGATTTATGAAGCCTGCGTCACGCGGTTCCGGCCGATCATCATGACCACCCTTGCCGCGTTGCTCGGCGCGGTGCCGTTGATGCTCGGCGCAGGCCCGGGGGCAGAGCTGCGCCAGCCGCTGGGCATCGCGGTGGTCGGTGGCTTGCTGGTGAGCCAGGCGCTGACGCTGTTCACCACGCCGGTCATATACTTGTACCTTGAACGTTTTTCCACAGGCCCAAACCAGCGCTGACGCTGGCGACCACACACTGAGGCGGTCATGCGCGTCCTGATTATTGAAGATGAAGAAAAAACCGCAGACTACCTGCACCGCGGCCTGACAGAACAAGGCTACACCGTCGATGTGGCGCGCGAAGGCGTCGAGGGCCTGCACCTGGCGCTGGAGAATGAGTATGCGGTGATTGTGCTCGACGTGATGCTGCCCGGCCTGGATGGCTTCGGTGTGTTGCGTGCCCTGCGCGCCCGCAAGCAGACGCCGGTGATCATGCTCACCGCTCGCGAGCGCGTGGAAGACCGCATCCGCGGCCTGCGCGAAGGCGCCGATGATTACCTGGGCAAGCCGTTTTCGTTCCTGGAGCTGGTGGCACGCCTGCAAGCCCTGACCCGCCGCAGCGGCGGCCATGAACCGGTGCAGGTCACCGTCGCAGACCTGTGGATCGACCTGATCAGCCGCAAGGCCAGCCGCAACGGCCTGCGCCTGGACCTGACCGCCAAGGAATTCTCGCTGCTCAGCGTATTGGCGCGGCGCCAGGGCGAGATCCTGTCCAAGACCGCGATTGCCGAGATGGTCTGGGACATCAATTTCGACAGCGATGCCAACGTCGTGGAGGTGGCGATCAAGCGCCTGCGCGCCAAGCTCGATGGGCCGTTCGAACACAAGCTGCTGCACACCATTCGCGGCATGGGCTATGTGCTGGAGAACCGCATGCAGGAAAACCACAGTGGTCGCTAACTCCATCGCCCTGCGCCTGAGTGGCATGTTCACCCTGGTGGCGCTGCTGATCTTCCTGTTGATCGGCGGCGCGCTGTACCAGCAGGTGGACCGTGGCCTGGGGTTGCTGCCAGGGGCCGAGCTGGATGCGCGCTACAGCGTGCTGGAGTCGTCGATCAATCGCTTCGGCACCCCGGACCATTGGGCCAAGATCAAGTCCAAGCTCAAGCTGTTGGGGGAAGAAGACAAGCGCATCCGTTTCTGGGTGGTCAGCAGCGACCCGAGCTACGAATACGGTGAGCCGGATGCACAGATTCGTGCCTTTGCCGAGGGCGCCACGGGCAAGCGCGACCTGCGCCTGCCGGGTCACGATTATCCCTTCAAGGTGCTGGTCAGCCAGTTTGCAGCCAAGGACCAGCGCCCGGCGCTGCGCTTCATGATTGCCATCGACACGGAGAACTTCCGCGCCACCCAGCATCACTTGCTGGTGGCATTGGTCAGCCTGGCGCTGGTTGGTGTAGTACTGGCGGCACTGTTGGGGTTCTGGGTCGCCCGTATCGGCCTCAAGCCCCTGAGCAAACTCTCGGATGAGGCGCAAAAGCTTGCGCCGCCGAAACTCTCCGGGCGCCTGCACCTGTCGCCGCTGCCGCCGGAATTGAGCCAGTTCGTCAATTCGTTCAACGCCACCCTCGACCGTGTCGAGCAGGCGTATTCGCGCCTGGAATCGTTCAACGCCGACGTCGCCCACGAACTGCGTTCGCCGCTCACCAACCTGATTGGCCAGACCCAGGTGGCCCTCACTCGCGGTCGGTCGGCGGAGCAATATTTCGAGGTGCTGCAATCGAACCTGGAAGAGCTGGAACGGCTGCGCTCGATCATCAATGACATGCTGTTCCTCGCCAGCGCCGACCAGGGCAGCAAGGCCACCAAGCTGATCGAAAGCGCCCTGGCCGATGAGGTAGCCACCACCCTCGACTACCTGGACTTCATCCTCGAAGACGCCCAGGTCAAAGTGCGCGTGCACGGCGATGCCGTGGTGCAGATCGAAAAGGCCCATCTGCGTCGCGCACTGATCAATCTACTGAGCAATGCCGTGCAACACACCGCACCTGGGCAAGTCATCGACGTGCACATTGAAGTGCAGGCACACCAGGTGACGATTGGCGTGACCAACCCCGGCGAGGTCATTGCCAGCGAACACTTGCCACGCCTGTTCGAACGTTTCTATCGGGTGGATGCCTCGCGCAGCAACAGCGGGGCCAATCACGGGCTGGGGCTGGCGATCGTCAAGGCGATTGCGTTGATGCATGGGGGGGATGTGTTTGTGCGTAGTGAAGGCGGTGGCAATACGTTTGGTATCACCCTGCCGGTCTAAACAACTCGGTCAAAATATGGGAGCTGGCTTGCCTGCGATAGCATCACCTCGGTGCGCCTGACATACCGAAGTGTCTGCATCGCAGGCAAGCCAGCTCCCACAGGAGATCCCATCGCTCGCACTGTTGCGGTTTGGGCAATAGTTATTATCTTGTTACACTCTGTATCGCACTGCTCGCCTGCGTTACTTTGACGCACCGATGAGCGCGACGGCAAAGGCAGCTGACCACTCACCCGAATTTCCCTCGACTTATTTCCAGGGCTCTACACTGGGAATCTGTCTTAAAGCCGCTGACTTCAGCGGCTTTTTTTTGCCGTGAAAAAAGGCCGGGCACACCCCTACGACACTGGCCGTTCATGATTGACCAAAGGAGCTCCACCGGTGAAGAACTCGCTGACGTTCACCCCGTTATTCCTCGCAATTGCAGCAACGATCACTCCCCTCGCCCAGGCGGCAGACACTACCCCCAACGACGGTTTCGTCGAAGGCTCCCACCTCACGATCAACACCCGCAACTACTACATGAACCGCGACCGACGCGATATTCATACCGATGACAGCAAGGAATGGGGCCAGGGCTTTATCGGCACCTTCGAATCCGGCTACACCCAGGGCACCGTCGGCTTCGGCCTGGACGTCAATGCCATGCTCGGCCTCAAGCTCGACGGCGGTGGTGGTACGGATGGTTCCAGCATCCTTCCGTATGGCAGCGGTAACGGCAAGGCACCGGGTTCGTTCTCGACGGCTGGCGGCACCTTGAAGCTGCGCGCCTTCGACACCGAACTGAAAGCCGGCGACCTGTTCCTCAACAACCCGGTGATCGCCGGCGGCATGACGCGCATGTTGCCGCAGACTTTCCGTGGCGTGAGCCTGACCAACCACAGCTTTGACGGCTGGATGATCGAAGGTGGCCAGGCCAGTTTCACCAAGCTCTACAACCAGAGCGGCCATCGGCGCATCGGCACCAGCTACGGCACGCTGCCCGCCAACACCGACAGCCAGCACCTGGATTGGGCTGGCGTGTCGTTCAGCGGTATTACGGGGCTGACCAGCAACCTGTACGCCTCCGAACTCAAGGATGTCTGGCACCAGTATTACTACGACCTCGAATACACCTACGCCTTGAACGACCTGGTCAGCCTGACCCCCGGCCTGCACTACTACCATACCCAGGACACCGGCCAATCGCTGCTGGGAGATATCGACAACAACACCTACAGCCTGCATTTCACCGTGGGCGTGGGCAACCACAGCGTCACGGCGACTTATCAGCGGGTCAATGGCAATACGCCGTTCGACTACATCACCCAGGGCGACAGCGTGTACCTGGACAACTCCCAGCAGTACTCGGACTTCAACGGGCCCAACGAGCGCTCCTGGAAGCTCAAGTACGCCTACGACTTCGCCGGCCTCGGCGTGCCCGGCCTGACGTCTGCCGTGTCCTACATCAGCGGCAAGACCGACCTGACCAAGGTCGACCCCAACAGTCGCGGCTACAGCAACTGGTACAGCGCCGATGGCAAGGACGCCAAGCACTGGGAGCGAGATATCGACGTGAAATATGTGGTGCAGGGCGGCAAGGCCAAGGACTTGGCCGTGCGCCTGCAGTGGGCGACCAATCGGGGAAGCAATGGCTACTCGGCAGTGGACCGGGATGTGGATGAGTACCGTGTGATCGTGGATTACCCGATCAACGTGTTCTGACATGTAGGAGCGAGCTTGCTCGCGAAAAACGTTAACGATAACGCGTGCTTCCTGAATAAACGCGGCGTCTGTGAGTTTTTCGCGAGCAAGCTCGCTCCTACAGCCATATTTAAGAGTTGCTACTACGCTAAGGGCATCCTCAACGCAGAAGTGTGCCCGATGAGTTCAAGCCCTACCCGCCCCAACCGCCGCCCGGAGCGCTTGCTGATCCTGGGCAGCACGCTCACGGTGTTGCTGATCGTGGGGGTCGTCACTGCGCTGCTGATTCGTGAACATGCCAACACCCTGCAGACGGCCAAGCGCACCGCCAATACCATCACTCAATTGATCGACGCTGACGTGCTGCGCAATGTCGAACTCTATGACATGGCCCTCAAAGGCTTGATCACCGCTACCGAGCGCACTGACCTGCAGGACGTTTCAGAGAGCATCCGTCATTTGGTACTGTTCGATCGTTCCGCAGCGGCGCCATACAAGGGCGATATCCTGCTGTTGGACCCGGCCGGCGAGGTGATTGCCGATTCGTCCCTGCTCACGCCCAAGCTGGGTAACTTTGCCGACCGGGACTATTTTAAGGCGCATCGCAACAACCCCGACCTGGGCTTGTATATCAGCCGCCCGTTCATGGCGCGCTGCCAGTGTGCCGATCCTTGGCGCATCGCTTTCAGCCGTCGCGTTTCGTCACCGAGCGGGCGCTTTCTGGGGGTGGCTGCCGCATCCATGCGCCTGTCGTACTTTCATCAGTTGTTCAGCAGCTTGAACATCGGCAGCAACAGCACCATCAACCTGCTCAACCACCAAGGCATCCTGCTGGCGCAAGAGCCTCTGCTGGAAGTAGATATCGTCGACAAGGACCTGAGCCAGCGCCCGAATGTGGCGCGCATGCTGCGCGAACGGGACGGCAGCTTCCAAAGTATCTCCAGTGTCGATCGCCAGGCACGGCTCTACAGTTTTTCTAATGTGGGCAACTTGCCGCTGATCGTGGCAGTGGCCTTGTCCAGCGATGAAATGTTCGCACCCTGGCGACGTGCGGCGTGGCTGGTCAGCATCGCGACCGGAGTGTTGTGCGTGGGCCTGCTGTGGCTGACCTGGGCGCTGTGCATGGAGCTGCGCCGTCGCCATCGCGCCGAACAGGTGCTGTCAGAACTGGCAGCCACCGACGCCCTTACCGGACTGGCCAACCGTCGCACGCTGGACGAACGCTTGCGGCTGGAATGGGACCGGGCACAACGCTCAACCGAGTCGTTGAGCGTACTGATGATCGATGTGGACCACTTCAAGGCCTTCAACGACCGCCACGGTCACCAGGGCGGCGATGAGGCGTTGCGTGCAGTCGCGCATGTAATCGCCAGCCATATCCGCCGCCCTGCCGACCTGGCGGCGCGTTATGGCGGTGAAGAGTTCGCGGTGGTGCTGCCCAATACCGACGCCAAGGGGGCGTGGGTGATCGCCGAGCATATCCGCAAGGGGGTCCAGCACTTGCCGCGAGTGGATGGGGACGAGCAACCGATCACTGTGAGCATCGGCCTGAGTACCTGGCAGAAGCACAGCCGTATCTCCCTTGAAGACCTGCTGCTCAAGGCTGATCAGGCGTTGTATCAGGCCAAGCACAACGGCCGTAACCGGACAATGGATGCCGCAACCCGACCGCTGTAGGAGCGAGCTTGCTCGCGAAGAACCTGAGAGCATCCTGTTCATTCAGGAAGCCCTCGTTATCGTTGACGTTTTTCGCGAGCAAGCTCGTTCCTACGGTCAGGCATAAAAAAAGGCCACCCGAAGGCAGCCTTTCAAAACTAAAGAAAGAGAGTTGTTACTTACACCGCCGCAACGGGACGCATGTAAGAGATCGGTGCGGTGCTGGCATCTTCGAAGGTCACGACTTCCCAAGCGTCTGTCTGCTCAATCAACTTGCGCAGCAGCTGGTTGTTAAGGGCGTGGCCCGACTTGAAGCCTTTGAACTCGCCTATCAGGCTATTGCCCAGCAGGTAGAGGTCACCGATTGCATCGAGGATCTTGTGCTTCACGAATTCGTCTTCGTAGCGAAGGCCGTCTTCGTTCAGTACACCATCCGCGTCGACCACAATGGCGTTTTCAACGCTGCCGCCGAGTGCGAGGTTGTGCTTGCGCAGGTACTCGATGTCACTCATGAAACCAAAGGTACGGGCACGGCTGACTTCTTTTACGAACGAAGTACTGGAAAAATCCACGCTTGCACTTTGGGTGCGGTCACGAAATACCGGGTGATCGAAATCGATCTCAAAGCTCACTTTAAAGCCTTCGAACGGGACGAAGGTGGCGCGCTTGTCGCCGTCTTCTACTGTCACTTCCCGCAGAATGCGAATGAACTTCTTGGCTGCGTCCTGTTCTTCCAGGCCGGCAGATTGAATCAAGAATACGAAGGGGCCAGCGCTGCCATCCATGATCGGGACTTCGGACGCGGAGAGCTCGACGTAGGCGTTATCGATGCCCAGGCCAGCCATGGCCGAGAGCAAGTGCTCCACCGTGTCCACTTTGACGTCACCGTTGACCAGTGTGGTCGACATCGTGGTTTCGCCAACGTTTTCCGCGCGAGCAGGAATCTGCACCACAGGGTCCAGGTCGGCACGAACAAACACGATGCCGGTGTCGACAGGTGCGGGCTTGAGGGTCAGGTATACCTTCTCCCCGGAGTGCAGACCTACACCTGTGGCACGGATAATATTCTTCAGGGTGCGTTGTTTAATCATGGCTTGGACCGCTTCAGCGCAAATTGCGAACTGGTATCAACAAAGGCTGGCGATAATAACAGACCAGACCTTTGCTGAACACCAATCACCTTCATAGCCCTGATACATTCCATTAATCGGCCTGACGACGCAGGAATGCCGGGATGTCCAGGTAGTCCAGGTCATCTTGCGGATTCGGGCTACGGGACGCCGCAGCACCGGCCTGAGCCTGGTTGCGCATCACGGTCGGACGGTCCAGGTCACGGTAGTTGACCGACGGCAGTTCCTGACGAGCAGGGGCTGGAGCGGCAGCTGCCTGGCTGGCCTGGCTGGTGTGCAGGGTGTTGTCGATGACCTTCACAGGCTTCTCGATTTTGGCACCCAGGCCGGTAGCAACCACTGTTACATGCAGCTCATCGCGCATGTCCGGATCGATAACGGTACCGACTTTGACCATAGCGTGCTCGGACGCGAAGGCTTCGATGATGCTACCCACGTCGGAGTACTCACCCAAGGACAGGTCGGGACCTGCGGTGATGTTCACCAGGATGCCGCGTGCGCCTTGCAGGTTCACGTCTTCGAGCAACGGGTTGCGGATGGCCGCTTCGGTGGCTTCGCGTGCACGGTTCGGACCGCTGGCGCAGCCAGTGCCCATCATCGCCATGCCCATTTCGCTCATGACCGTACGTACGTCGGCAAAGTCGACGTTGATCATGCCTGGGCGCTTGATGATGTCGGAGATACCGCGAACGGCACCGGCCAGTACATCGTCAGCCTTGGCGAAGGCGGACAGCAGGCTGGCATCCTTGCCCAGGATGGTCAGCAGTTTCTCGTTGGGGATGGTGATCAACGAGTCGACGCTTTCAGACAGCAGACGGATACCTTCGTCGGCGATCTGCATGCGCTTGCGGCCTTCGAACGGGAACGGACGCGTCACGACAGCAACGGTCAGAATCCCCATTTCCTTGGCCACTTCGGCAATGATCGGTGCAGCACCGGTACCGGTACCACCGCCCATGCCCGTGGTGATGAACACCATGTTGGTGCCTTGCAGCACTTCGGCAATACGCTCGCGGTCTTCCAGGGCGGCTTGACGGCCGACTTCCGGATTGGCGCCAGCGCCGAGGCCCTTGGTCACCGCGGTGCCCAATTGCAGGATGGTCCGCGCGCCGATGCTTTTCAGCGCCTGGGCATCAGTGTTGGCGCAGATGAACTCAACGCCTTCAATGTTGCTCTTGACCATGTGGTTGACAGCGTTGCCGCCGCCACCGCCGACACCGATTACTTTGATAACCGGGCTAGCGGGGATGTTGTCTACGAGTTCGAACATGTTCCCTCTCCTTTCATTTTCTCTAGTTTTTTCGCCTACTGCTTATTGCGGGTGTTGCGGTGTCGCGGTAAATCTTTAGAAATTGCCTTTTACCCAAGCCTGCAGCCGCTCGAACAACGGCGCTTTCGCCTCGTCGTCGCTGCGGTAGCTGTCACGGATGCTCGGACCCGACAGGGAAATGCCGTCGGTCTGCTTTTGCAGCCCATACAACAGCAAGCCCACACCGGTGGAATAAATCGGGTTGCGCACCACGTCTCCCAGGCCTTTCACGCCATGGGGCAGGCCCAGGCGCACCGGCATGTGGAAGATTTCTTCGGCCAACTCGACCGCGCCTTCCATCTTCGAGGTGCCACCGGTCAGCACGATGCCGGCCGGGATCAAATCTTCGTAGCCGCTGCGGCGCAGTTCAGCCTGGATCAGGGTGAACAGCTCGTCGTAGCGTGGCTCGACCACTTCGGCCAGGGCTTGGCGCGACAGCTCGCGAGGTGGACGATCACCCACGCTTGGCACCTTGATGGTCTCGCCGGCACCAGCCAGCTTGGCCAGGGCGCAGGCGTAGCGGATCTTGATTTCTTCGGCGTACTGGGTCGGTGTGCGCAGCGCCATGGCGATGTCGTTGGTGACCTGGTCGCCGGCAATCGGAATCACGGCGGTGTGACGGATCGCACCTTCGGTGAAGATCGCGATGTCGGTGGTGCCGCCGCCGATGTCCACCAGGCACACACCCAGCTCTTTTTCGTCGTCGGTCAGTACCGAGTAGGCCGAGGCCAACTGTTCCAGAATGATGTCGTCGATTTCCAGGCCGCAGCGACGCACGCATTTTTCGATGTTTTGTGCGGCGTTGACGGCGCAGGTCACCACGTGGACCTTGGCTTCCAGACGCACGCCCGACATGCCCAGGGGCTCGCGCACGCCTTCCTGGTTGTCGATCACGTAGTCCTGCGGCAGGGTGTGCAGCACGCGCTGGTCCGCCGGGATCGCCACGGCCTGGGCGGCGTCGAGGACGCGCTCAAGGTCGGCCGAGCTGACTTCACGGTCGCGGATCGCCACGATGCCGTGGGAGTTCAGGCTGCGGATGTGGTTGCCGGCCACGCCGACGAACGCCGAGTGAATCCGGCAACCGGCCATCAGCTGCGCTTCTTCGATAGCGCGCTGGATCGACTGCACGGTGGACTCGATGTTCACCACCACGCCCTTCTTCAGGCCCCGGGACGGATGCGTGCCAATACCGACGATTTCGATCGCGCCGTCTTCCCCGACCTCGCCCACCAGCGCCACCACCTTGGAGGTGCCGATATCGAGACCGACGATCATTTTGCCGCTTTGCACGTTTGCCATGGGTCCTGCCTCTTCTTAATTCTTCGCGACAGCGGGTTGTGCTGCCGTGGGCGCAGCCGGTGTACGCCAGCCGACGGCCAGGCCGTTGGCGTAACGCAGGTCGACGCTCGCAATGTTCGTAATCTGTTCTTTCAAGGTTTTTTCATAGATGGCAATAAAGCGGCGCATCTTTTCCACCAAGCGGTCGCGTCCCAGCAACAACTCGATGCCCGGGCCGGAACTGCCTGCCCCGGTCGTCAAAAACCAGCTGCCCCGCTCACGCAATTCCAGGCGTGCAATGGAGAAGCCCAGTGGCCGCAGCATCTGGCTCAAGGCCTGGTACTGCTGCATCACTTGCTGCTGCGCCCGCTGCGGCCCGAACAGCTGCGGCAGGTGCTCATAGTTGGCCAGCTCACGCGGGGTGAACGCCTGGCCCTGGTTGTTCAACAGCGCTTCATCGCCCCAGCGGGCCACGGGCAGTTGTTCTTCCAGGCGGATCGTGACCTGGTCCGGCCATACCCGGCGAACTTCGGCGTGGGCGATCCATGGCATCTGTTCCAGCTCCGAGCGCATGCCAGCCAGGTCGATGGTAAAGAAGCTCGCCGCCAGAAACGGGCCGATGCGCTGCTGTACCGCTTGCTGGCTGATGTAGCTCAAGTCGCCCTGCACGCTGATCTTGGTGATCGGCCGGTCGGCATACGGCAACAGACGCTGCGCGCCTTCGTACGTACCAAAGCCCAACACCACCAGCAGCACCGGCCAGAACAGCGCCTTGATAAAACCAAAGTTGGCTTTGGGCAGGCGCGCCGACATCGGCTCTTTAGCCACCATTCGGCTTGCACCCCGTGGCACCGGCTTGCGGCTCGGTGCTTGTGGGGGCTGATGACGAAGCGATGCGCCGTTCATGTGTTTAGCCTCTTGGCCCAATGCTGTCGGCCAGGATCGCCAGCACTAACTGCTGGAAATCCAGACCCGCGGCACGGGCTGCCATGGGAACCAGGCTGTGGTCGGTCATGCCCGGTGCGGTGTTGACTTCAAGGAACCAGAAGTTCCCTTGGTCATCCTGCATCACGTCTGCCCGCGCCCAACCGGCGATACCCAGCGCCTCACAGGCTTTCGCCGTGAGGTCCATCAATTGCTGTTCCTTGGTTGCTTCGAGGCCACACGGGATCCGGTACTGAGTATCGGAAGCCAGGTACTTGGCGTCGTAATCATAAAAAGTGTGGGGTGTGCCCAAAGCGATGGGCGGCAATACCTGGCCACGCAGGGTGGCGATGGTGTACTCGGGACCGGAAATCCACTGTTCCACCAACACTTGCGAATCGTAGGTACTTGCCGCTTTCCATGCGTCGATCAATTCGGCGGCCGAGTTCACTTTGGCCATGCCGATACTGGAGCCTTCATGGGCTGGTTTGACGATCAAAGGCAGGCCCAGTTCCTTGGCCGCAGAAATACAATCGTCTTCGCTGCACAGTACGGCGTGACGCGGGGTGGGAATGCCCAGGCTGTGCCACACCTGCTTGGTGCGCAACTTGTCCATCGCCAAGGCCGACGCGAGGATGCCGCTGCCGGTGTAAGGGATGCCGGCGCATTCGAGCAGGCCCTGCATGCTGCCGTCTTCACCGCCGCGGCCGTGAAGAATGAGAAAGGCACGGTCGATCTTTTCGGCCTGCAGGCGGGAGAGGAAATCATCGCCCACATCGATACCGAACGCGTTCACGCCAGCACTTTGCAGCGCTTCAAGCACCGCATTGCCGGACTTGAGCGACACTTCGCGCTCGGCGCTCTTGCCGCCGAACAGCACGGCCACGCGACCGAAGTCGGCAGGCGCAAGGGTGGAAAACAGGGAGCCGTAATCAGTGGTCATTTCGACTTCCCCTTGGCGGCTGCAAACAGCGGGCTCGCCAGCAACTTGGGCGCAAGACCACCGATATCACCGGCGCCCTGGCACAGCAGGATGTCACCGGCACGCAGCAGCGGCTTGACGATAGGCGCCAGGTCCACGCCACGCTCGATGTAGATCGGGTCCAACTGGCCGCGCTGGCGGATGCTGTTGCACAGCTTGCGGCTGTCAGCGCCCGGGATCGGTTCTTCACCGGCCGGGTAGACTTCCATCAACAGCAGCACGTTGGCATCGGCCAGTACATTGACAAAATCGTCGTACAGGTCGCGGGTGCGGCTGTAGCGGTGCGGCTGGTACACCATCACCAGCCGGCGCTCCGGCCAGCCACCGCGCACGGCCTTGATCACGGCCGCAACTTCGGTCGGGTGGTGGCCGTAGTCGTCCACCAGCATCACGTCACCGCCTTCAACCGGCAGTTGGCCGTAGACCTGGAAGCGACGGCCTACACCGGCAAAGCGCGACAGGCCCTCGACGATGGCTTCATCGCTGACGCCTTCATCGGTAGCAATGCAGATGGTCGCCAGAGAGTTCAGCACGTTGTGGTTGCCCGGCATGTTCACCGACACGTCCAGCGGCTCGCGATCGGGGCGCAGCACGGTGAAGAAGGTTTGCATGCCTTCCTGGCGCACATTGATTGCGCGCACGTCGGCGTCTTCGCTGAAGCCGTAGGTCACTGTAGGGCGTTTGACCTGGGGCAGGATTTCACGCACCACCGGGTCGTCCAGGCACACCACCGCCAACCCATAGAACGGCAGGTTGTGCAGGAAGTCGACGAAGGTTTTCTTCAATTTGTTGAAGTCGCCGTCGTAGGTCGCCATGTGGTCTTCGTCGATGTTGGTGACGACGGCGACCAGCGGTTGCAGGTGCAGGAAGCTCGCGTCACTTTCATCGGCTTCGGCAATCAGGTAGCGGCTGGTGCCGAGCTGGGCATTGGTGCCAGCTGCATTCAGGCGGCCACCGATGACGAAGGTCGGGTCCAGGCCTCCGGCGGCGAACACCGAAGCGATCAGGCTGGTGGTGGTGGTCTTGCCATGGGTACCGGCGACGGCGATGCCGTGGCGATAGCGCATCAGCTCGGCGAGCATCTCGGCACGCGGCACCACAGGGATACGGCGCTCAAGGGCGGTGGCCACTTCCGGGTTGGACGTGTTCACGGCGCTGGACACCACCAGCACGTCAGCCTCGGCGGCGTTCTCGGCACGGTGGCCGATGAAGATCTGTGCGCCAAAGGACTTCAGGCGCTCGGTGACCGGCGACTCTTTCAAGTCCGAGCCGGACACCTGATAGCCCAGGTTCAGCAACACTTCGGCAATCCCGCACATGCCCACGCCACCGATACCGACGAAGTGAATACGACGGATGCGGCGCATCTCGGGTTGCGGCATGGCTTTCTGATTCTCAACCATGGGCCACCTCCAGGCAGATATCGACCACGGTGCGGGTTGCGTCAGGTTTGGCCAGGCGGCTTGCGGTGCTCGCCATGCTGTTGAGTCGTTCCGGTTGCATCAAAACCTCGGTCAGGCGTGCGGCCAAATCGGCGGCGCCAGTCGTTCTTTGCGGCAGCAGGAAGGCAGCGCCCTCCCCGGCCAAATATTCGGCATTGCGGGTCTGGTGATCGTCGATGGCGTGGGGCAAAGGCACCAGCAAGGACGGCAGACCGGCGGCCGCCAGTTCACTGACGGTCAGCGCACCAGCGCGGCAGACCACCAGGTCGGCCCAGCCATAGGCTTGGGCCATGTCTTTGATGAAGGGCTGTACATTGGCCTCTACACCGGCCTCGCGATAACGCGCGGCGGTGACTTCATCGTGGTTCTTGCCGGCCTGATGGAAGATCTCCGGGCGCACGTCCTCAGGAAGTTGCGCGACGGCTTCAGGCAGCAATTTGTTCAGTGGCTCGGCGCCCAGGCTTCCGCCCAGGATCAGCAGGTGTGCCTTGCGCCCCGCCAGCGCGTCACGCGCAATGGCCATGAACAGTTCGGTACGCACCGGGTTACCGGTGGTGCGAAGCTTGTCGGAGGCGGCGAAGGTATTCGGGAAGGCTTCACACACCCGCGATGCCAACGGCACCAGCAGGCGGTTGGCAGTACCAGCAACGGCGTTCTGTTCGTGTACGATCACCGGCACGCCCGCGAGCTTCGCCGCAACGCCACCAGGGCCGGTCACATAACCGCCAAAGCCGAGCACACACACCGGCTTCAACTCGCGAATGATCTTGCGCGCCTGCATGACCGCCTTGAGCAACACGAACGGCGCCTTGAGCAATGACAACTTGCTCTTGCCGCGCAACCCGGTGACGTTGATCAAATGCAGCGGCAAACCGGCATTGGGCACCAATTCGTTTTCGATGCCACGGGGCGTACCCAGCCAGTGCACGGTGTAGCCACGGTTCTGGAATTCACGGGCGCAAGCCAGGGCCGGGAATACATGGCCCCCGGTGCCGCCCGCCATGATCAGCACATTAGCGCCCATGAGTCGGCTCCTCGGCGAAGTCGCTCTCGCTGAACTCCATCTCTTCGCTGCCCAGGTGAGTGCGACTCTCCCACTCGATACGCAGCAACAACCCGAGACAGGCGCAGCAAATCACCAACGAACTGCCGCCGTAACTGAGGAACGGCAAGGTCAGGCCCTTGGTCGGCAGCAGGCCGACGTTCACGCCGATGTTGATCAGGAACTGGCCGATCCACAGGAAGGCCAACCCATAGGCAACGTAGGCGGCGAAGAACTGCTTGGCCCTTTCGGCCCACAAGCCGATGTACATGGCGCGCACGCAGACGAATACAAACAACGCAACGGTACACAGCGAACCCACCACACCCAACTCTTCGGCCAATACCGAGAACACGAAGTCGGTGTGGGCTTCCGGCAGGTAGAACTGTTTCTGCACACTATTGCCCAGGCCCACACCCAGCCACTCGCCGCGACCGAAGGCAATCAGCGCCTGGGTCAACTGGTAGCCGGAGCCGAACTGGTCGGACCAGGGGTCAGTAAAAGTAATCAGACGGGCCATCCGGTAGGGTTGCGCCTGCACCAGGATGGTCACGGCCGCCACCGCCAGCACCACCATCAAGGTGAAGCGGAACAGCCCGACCCCACCCAGGAACAGCATCGCTGCGGCGGCGCCCATCATCACCACCGTTGCCCCGAAGTCGGGTTCCATCAGCAACAGGCCAGCCATGGGCAGCAGTACGATGAACGGCTTGAAGAAGCCCATCCAGCTTTCGCGTACTTCTTTCTGACGGCGCACCAGGTAACCGGCGAGGTAGATCACCACGAACACCTTGGCGATCTCCGAAGGCTGCACGTTGAACGCGCCGAAGCCGATCCAGCGCATCGAACCGTTCACCTCGCGGCCAATGCCCGGGACGATCACCATGACCAGCAAGCCGAACGCACCGATCAGCATCAGCCAACCCAGGCGCTGCCAGGTGGCAATCGGGATCATCATGGTGACGATGCAGGTGCCCAGGCCGATCACCAGGTACACCAGGTGGCGGATCATCATGTACAGCGTGTTGCCCGACTGCACGGCAGCCACTTCGGAGGAAGCCGAAGTGATCATCACCAGGCCCAGGCCAAGCAGCGCGAGGCATCCGGCGAGCATCGGGAAGTCGAGGTCGATACCGCGCCCGGTAATGATCGGCGACGGGTACGGCTTGATGATGTTTTTCAGGTCGAGGCTCATGCCAGGGCCTCCACGGCGCGGGCGAACAGCTGGCCGCGCTCTTCATAGTTCTTGAACATGTCGAAACTGGCGCAGGCCGGCGACAGCAGCACCGCATCACCCGGCTGTGCCAGGGCTTTGCAGTGGGCAATGGCGTCATCCAGCGAAGTCGCGCGTACTTGCGGCACGGCGTCACCGAGGGCGGCGGCGATCAGGTCCGAATCGCGGCCCATCAGCACCACGGCGCGGCAGTGGGCGGCCACTGGAGCTTTAAGGTCCTTGAAGTCGGCACCCTTGCCATCACCACCGGCGATCAGCACCAGCTTGCCGTCGATATCGGCACCCAGGCCTTCGATGGCCGCCAGGGCTGCACCGACGTTGGTGGCTTTGGAGTCGTTGTAATAGCTGACGTCATTGAGGTCGCGCACCCACTGGCAGCGATGCTCAAGCCCGGCAAAAGTGCGCAGGCTCGCGAGCATGGCGTCGAATGGCAGGCCAACCGCGTGACCGAGCGCCAAGGCCGCCAGGGCATTGGACTGGTTGTGTGCGCCACGGATTTTCAGTTCGCGTACCGGCATCAGGTTCTGGAATTCGAACGCCAGGTACTTCTCGCCGTTCTCTTCACGAATGCCGAAGCCTTTGAAGTCCGGTTTGCCCAGGCCGAAGGTCCAGCAGGGCATGCCCTCGCCCATCAGTGGACGGCTCAGGGCATCCTGGCGGTTGACTACAAATTGCCTGGCGCCACGGAAAATCCGGTGCTTGGCCAGGTGATAAGCCGGCAGGCCGCTGTAGCGGTCCATATGGTCTTCACTGACGTTCAATACCGTCGCCACTTCAGCGCCGAGGTCGTGGGTGGTTTCCAGCTGGAAGCTCGACAACTCCATCACATACAGCTCGACGTCGTCGCTGAGCAGGTCCAGTGCCGGCACACCAAGATTGCCGCCGACGGCCACACGCTTGCCCGCCGCCGCCGCCATCTCGC
This sequence comes from Pseudomonas fluorescens, assembly GCF_001902145.1. Lineage (GTDB taxonomy): Bacteria > Pseudomonadota > Gammaproteobacteria > Pseudomonadales > Pseudomonadaceae > Aquipseudomonas > Aquipseudomonas fluorescens_BV. The sequence goes on along the minus strand of NZ_MRST01000023.1, from coordinate 280,790 downwards.
CGACCAGGGTGGTGACGGTGCTTTTGGCGTTGGAACCGCTGATGGCCACGATCGGCGCCTTCGCGTTGCGTGCGAACAGGTCGATATCGCCAGACAGCTTCACGCCACGGGCCGCAGCCGCTTGCAGGGCCGGTGTCGCCAGGGCCAGGCCCGGGCTCACGTAGAGCTCGTCGGCACGGCACAGAAACTCGACATCCAGCTCGCCACAACGCACTTCCACGTGCGGGTAGTCACGGCGCAGCGTGACCAGCTCCGGTGGATTTTCCCGCGTATCGGCCACGGCAAACGACGTGCCCCGGTTCGCCAGGAAGCGAACCAGGGACATGCCGCTCTTGCCGAGGCCGACAACGATGCGGAAGTGGTCTGAAGCGATCAGGGACACTCGTTTCTACCTCAGTTTCAGGGTGGCAAGGCCGACCAGTACCAGAATCACGGTGATGATCCAGAAGCGGACAATCACGCGAGGCTCAGGCCAGCCCTTGAGTTCAAAGTGGTGGTGAATCGGCGCCATGCGGAACACGCGGCGCCCGGTCAACTTGAAGGACGCCACCTGGATGACCACCGACAGGGTTTCCATCACGAACACACCGCCCATGATGAACAGCACGATTTCCTGGCGAACGATCACCGCGATGGTGCCCAAGGCTGCGCCCAGCGCCAGTGCGCCGACGTCGCCCATGAAGACTTGTGCCGGGTAGGTGTTGAACCACAGGAACCCCAGGCCGGCACCGATCAAGGCGCCGCAGAACACGATCAACTCACCGGCGCCCGGTACATAAGGAATCAGCAGGTACTCAGCAAATTTCACGTTACCCGAGAGGTAGCAGAAGATGCCGAGCGCACCGCCCACCATCACCGTCGGCATGATCGCCAGGCCGTCGAGGCCGTCGGTCAGGTTCACCGCGTTGCTGGAGCCGACGATCACGAAGTAGGTCAGCACCACAAAACCGATACCCAGTGGGATGCTCACATCCTTGAGCATCGGGATGATCAAGGTGGTTTCCACGGCACTTGGCGCGGTGGTGTACAGGAAGATCGCGGCGGCCAGGCCGAACACCGACTGCCAGAAATACTTCCAGCGGCTTGGCAGCCCCTTGGAGTTTTTCTCGATCACTTTGCGGTAGTCATCCACCCAGCCGATGGCACCGAACAGCAGGGTCACCAGCAGCACCACCCACACGTAGCGGTTATGCAGATCGGCCCAGAGCAAGGTGCTGATGCCGATGGACGACAGGATCAGCGCACCGCCCATGGTTGGCGTGCCGGACTTGGACAGGTGCGACTGCGGGCCGTCGTTACGAACCGATTGACCAATTTGCAGGTTCTGCAGGGTGCGGATCATCCACGGCCCTAAAAACAGCGACAACGACAGCGCGGTCAGCACACCCAGGATCCCGCGCAGGGTCAGGTACTGGAAGACCGCGAAGCCTTTGTGGAACTGTTGCAGATACTCAGCCAGCAGCAGCAGCATTAATGTTTCTCCGTACTTGAGCCACACAAGGCTGCGACGACGTTTTCCATCACCGCGCTGCGCGATCCCTTGATCAAAATGGTTGTGTGTTTGTCATGTTCAGCCGCCGTCAACGCCTGGATCAGTTCGGCCTGGCTCGCGAAATGCCGCGCGCCAGGGCCAAAAGCGTTGACCGCATGGGCCATGTTCGTGCCAACGGCGTAGAGCGCGTCCACTTTGCCGGCGGCATAGGCGCCGACTTCACGGTGGCCTTGTTCAGCCCAATCGCCCAGTTCGCCGATATCGCCCAGCACCAGCACCTTGCGCCCATCAAAGCCTTTGAGCAGGTCCACAGCGGCATTGATGGAGGACGGGTTGGCGTTGTAAGTGTCGTCAATCACGCGCATGCCGTTGCCAGCCAGTTGCGCCACGGTGCGCCCCTTGACCGGCTGCACCGCGCCCAGGCCTGTAGCAATACCGAACAGCGACACACCCAAGGCATGGGCGGCAGCGGCGGCGGCCAAGGCGTTGGCGACGTTGTGGTTGCCCAGCAGGCTCAACTGCACGTGTTCGTCACCTTGCGGGGTGTGCAACGTGAAAGACGGGCAGCCACGGGCATCGACATTGATATTGGAGGCGTGGAAATCGGCTGCGGCATTCAGCACTGCAAACGTCAGGACCTTGCGACCGGCGGCGCGTACACGCCAGGTATCGAAGGCCTTGTCATCCAGGTTCAGTACCGCAGTACCCGAAGCGTCGAGCCCCTCAAGGATTTCGCCCTTGGCTTCGACGATCTTTTCCGGGCCACCGAACTCGCCGACGTGGGCGGTACCGGCATTGTTGATAATTGCCACGTGAGGCTGGGTCAGCGCTACGGTGTAGGCGATTTCGCCGATGCGCGAAGCGCCCAGCTCGATCACTGCTGCAGTGTGTTCCGGGGCCAGTTCGAGCAGGGTCAGCGGTGCGCCAAAATCATTGTTCAGGTTGCCACGGGTCGCGAGTACCGGCCCGCGCGTACGCAAGACGCCGGCGAGCAGTTCCTTGACCGTGGTCTTGCCGCTGGAACCGGTAATGGCCGCCACCGGCTTATCAAAAGCGGCACGGTTAAGCGCACCCAGTTGGCCCAGGGCCAGGCGGGTGTCGGCTACCAGCAATTGCGGCAAGGCAGAGTCTGCCACTTCACGCTGCACCAAGGCACCGACGGCACCTTTGGCGGCAACGTCGTTGAGGTAGTCGTGACCATCGAAACGCGGGCCGGCCAGAGCGACAAATAGCTGCCCCGGCTGGATGTTACGACTGTCGATACTGACGCCGGTGAATGTGCAGTCGCTGGACAGCACACGGGCCGACAGGGCCTGGGCCAGTTCGCTGAACCTCATCGCTTTAAGCATGGGCGACCTCCCAGGCGGTCAGGGCGTGATCCGCCTCGACCAGATCGGAGAAGGCATGGCGCTCACCGTTGATTTCCTGATAGTCCTCGTGGCCTTTACCCGCGAGCACCACTACGTCGTCCGCGCCGGCACTGGCGATCAACTGGGCAATGGCGGCACCGCGACCAGCCACAAAAGTGACCTTGGAGGCGTCTTTGAAACCGACACGGATGTCGTCGAAAATCTGGCTCGGGTCTTCGCTGCGCGGGTTGTCGTCAGTGACGAGTACGCCATCGGCCAAGCGCTCGACAATTTCGGCCATCAACGGGCGCTTGCCGCGATCGCGATCACCGCCGCAACCGAACAGGCAAAGCAGTTTGCCTTTGGCATGTGGGCGCAGGGCTTCGAGGACTTTTTCCAAGGCATCCGGTGTGTGGGCGTAATCGACCACCACCAGCGGTTGCGTGCCGCCACCCAGGCGCTGCATGCGACCGGCCGGGCCTTCCAGCTTCGGCAGTACCCGCAGGATTTCATCCAGGGCGTAGTCCAGGCCCAACAGTGCACCGATAGCGGCGAGCACGTTGCTCAGGTTGAACCGCCCGAGCAAGGTGCTGCGCAAGTGGTGTTCGCCCTGCGGCGTCACCAATGTGGCACGCACGCCTTCATCATTGAATTGGGCTTCGCGGCAATACAGGTAGGCACTGGCATCTTGCAGGCTATAGCTGATCAGGCGCGCGTCGCTGCCTTCGCCCGCCAGTTCGCGGCCAAACGCGTCGTCAAGGTTGACCACCCGGCACTTCAGGTCATTCCAGGCAAACAGCTTGGCCTTGGCGGCGGCGTACGCCTCCATGGTCCCGTGGTAGTCGAGGTGATCGCGGGACAGGTTGGTCATCACGGCCACGTCAAAGGCCAGTGCGGTGACACGCCCTTGGTCCAGGCCATGGGAAGACACTTCCATGGCTACCGCCTTGGCGCCGGCCTTTTTCAGGTCGGCCAGGGTCGCTTGCACGGCAATCGGGTTTGGCGTGGTGTGCAGGCCGCTTTGCAGCGCGCCATAGAAACCGGTGCCCAGGGTGCCGACGATGCCGCAGTGCTGACCCAGCAGGTCCAAAGCCTGGGCGACCAATTGGGTCACGCTGGTCTTGCCGTTGGTGCCAGTCACGCCCACCAGGTTGAGTTGGCGGCTCGGGTCACCGTAGAAACGCCCGGCGATGTTGGACAGCTGCGTTGCCAGGCCCTTGACCGGAATCAACGGCACATCGGTGATCGGCAGCACGGTGGCGCCTTCCACTTCATAGGCGACCGCAGCCGCACCGCGTTGCAGGGCATCGGCGATATGCGCACGGCCATCGAGCTTGCCGCCAGGTACCGCCAGGAACAGGTCACCGGCGCGTACATTACGGCTGTCCAGGGTCAGCTCACGAATCAGCAGATCGTGGCCGGCATGGGCAAAAATCTTGTTCAGGCTAAGAGACATCAGCCGCGCCCTCCATTGGCTTTGACAGCGGTAGCCGGTGGACCAGCGTTGGCTTGTTGCGTCGGCGGCAGGTTGTCCGGCGAGATATTCATCAAGCGCAGGGTGCCGGACATCACTTTGCTGAACACCGGAGCCGAAACCAGGCCACCGAAGTAGCCGGCTTTACTAGGCTCGTCGATGACCACGACGATGGCGTAGCGTGGGTCGCTCATCGGGCCGAAGCCGGCGAACAGCGAACGGTAGGAGTTTTCGGCATAGCCCTTGGTGCCCACCGAGGTCTTACGCGCCGTACCGGACTTGCCAGCAACGTGGTACGCCGGTACCTGGGCGCGGAATACGCCACGCGGTGCCTCGATCACTTGTTGCAGCATGCCTTGCATGGTCTTGGCGACGTTTTCCGGGATCACTTGGGTCGCTTTTGGCGCTTCGTCGACATGGATCAGGCTCAGTGGAACCATACGGCCGTTATTGGCCAATACCGAGAACGCGTGGGCCAACTGGATGGCGGTCACCGACAGGCCGTAGCCGTAGGACAGCGTGGCAGTCTCGGCTTTTCTCCACTCGCGGTAGTTCGGCAGGTTACCAACCCGCTCGCCCGGGAAGTCGAGGCCGGTGGGTTGCCCCAGGCCGATCTTTTGCGCCAGGTGATAGATGGTCTCGCCGCCGATATCGAAAGCGACCTTGCTCATGCCGACGTTACTGGAGTTGATCAGGATCCCGGTCAGGTCCAGTACCGGGCCTTCGCTGCGGGACACGTCACGAATGGTGTACTTGCCCAACTGCAAGGTGCCTGGGTAAACCTCGACCTTGTCGCTGGGTTTCCAGCGGCCAGTTTCCAGCGCGGCGCTCATGGAGATGGCTTTCATGGTCGAACCGGGCTCGAACACGTCGATCATCGCGCGGTTACGCATCATCGCCGGCTGCAGGTTGCGACGGTTGTTCGGGTTGTAGGTGGGCTGGTTGACCATGGCGAGGATCTCGCCAGTCTTCACATCCATGATCACCAGGCTACCGGCCTTGGCGCCGTTCTCGATGATCGCGTTACGCAGTTCGCGGTTGGCCAGGTATTGCAGGCGCAGGTCAATCGACAACGCCAAGGGCTTGCCAGCCTTGGCGTTCTTGGTGACCTGGACATCCTTGATCAGCCTGCCGCGCCGATCCTTGATGACCTGGCGCTTGCCCGGAACCCCAGCCAGCCATTCGTCATAGGCCAGTTCGACCCCTTCGCGGCCGTGGTCATCGATGTCGGTGAAGCCCACCATGTGCGCTGTGGTTTCACCGGCCGGGTAGAAACGCCGAAATTCCTCGATGCCGTAGACACCGGGAATTTTTAGATCGAGCACTTGCTGGCCTTGCTCAGGGGTAAGCCCGCGAACCAGGTAGATGAACTCTTTATTGGCCTGGGCTTCCAGGCGTTCGGTCAGGGCCTTGCGGTCCTGCCCGAGGGCAGCGGCCAGTTCAGGCCACTTGTCCTTGGCAACTTGCAGCTCTTTGGCGTTGGCCCACAGGGTGGTCACCGGGGTACTGACAGCCAGAGGCTCGCCGTTACGGTCGGTGATCAGGCCACGGTGTGCAGGAATCGGGATGTGCCGCAGGCTGCGGGCGTCACCCTGGCCGATCAGGAAGTCGCGGTCGACGACCTGAAGGTCGAAGATGCGCCAGACGATGGCGCCTACCATCAATGCCAGCAAGCCGAGCATCAGGCGGAAGCGCCATGGGTAGAGTGCCCCTTCGAGTTTCATCATGGCGCCACCATGCGGACTTCAGCCGCGCCAGGGATGTGCATCTTCAACTGTTCGGTAGCCAGCACTTCAATACGGCTGTGGGCCGTCCAGGTGCTTTGCTCAAGGATCAACCGGCCCCACTCTGCCTGGGCTTTGTCACGCACGCTCAATTCCCCGTAAAGGGTATTGAGCAACTGACGGTTCCAGTGGGCGCTGTAGGACACCGCAATCGCGGACACCAGCACGCCGACAAACAGCAGCAACATAAAGAAGCTGCCGCCCGGGAGGGGCTTGGCGAAAAGCTTGCTCACCGCAATTTCTCCGCAACACGCATGACGGCGCTACGGGAACGTGGGTTGGCCTTGAGTTCGGCTTCGGAAGCGAACTGCGCTTTGCCATGGATTTTGATTTTTGGCACGAAGGCTTCGAAACGCACCGGCAGGTTGCGCGGCAGGTTATCGGACTCGCCCTTGACCAGACGACGCATGAAGAGTTTGACGATGCGGTCTTCCAGGGAGTGGAAGCTGATCACCACCAGGCGACCGCCCACTTCCAGAGCGTCGAGCGCGGCCTCGAGGCCAGCCTCCAGATCGCCCAATTCGTTATTGACGTGAATGCGCAACCCTTGGAATGCGCGGGTGGCCGGGTTCTTGCCCTTTTCCCACGCAGGGTTGGCGACCTTCAGCACTTCGGCCAGGTCAGCGGTGCGTTCGAACGGCTGGATTTCGCGGCGCTCGACCACGGCGCGCGCCATTCGACCGGCGAAGCGCTCTTCACCGTACTCCTTGAACACACGGGCGATTTCTTCCACCGGCGCGGTGGCGATGAACTGTGCGGCACTGACCCCACGAGTGGGGTCCATGCGCATATCGAGGGGGCCGTCGTTCATGAAGCTGAAGCCGCGCTCCGGGTCGTCGAGCTGTGGCGAAGACACGCCCAGGTCGAGCAGAACCCCGGCCACCTTGCCCGCCATACCGCGCTCGGCAACTTCGGCGCCCAGCTCGGCAAAGCTGCGCTGCACAACGACAAAGCGGCCGTCTTCGGCCGCTAGCGCTTGCCCGGTGGCAATCGCTTGAGGGTCTTTGTCGAACCCGAGGAGTTTGCCGTCGGACCCGAGCTGGCTGAGTATCAACCGGCTATGCCCGCCCCTGCCGAATGTGCCATCGACATAGCAGCCATCGGCACGTACGGCGAGAGCCTCAACGGCTTCGTCAAGCAGTACGGTGATGTGGTTAAAGCCGCTATCAATAGTCACAGGATCAAATCACGCAGTTCATCAGGCATGGCGCCCGGTTGTTGAATAGCAGCCAGGTCCGCTGCAGACACAGCATCCCAGGCATCTTCGTCCCACAATTGGAACTTGTTCAGCTGGCCTACCAGCATTGCGCGCTTGTCGAGCCTGGCGTACTCGCGCAGTCGCGGCGGCACCAGGAAACGACCGCTGCCATCGAGTTCAAGGTCGACGGCATTACCGATCAGCAAACGCTGGAGCCGGCGGTTTTCTTCACGCAATGAAGGCAGCGCGCGCAACTTGGTTTCAATCAACTCCCACTCATCGAGGGGGTAAACACACAAACAGGGGTCAACGGCGTCAATCGTGATGATTAACTGCCCTGAACTTCGCGAAATGAGCTCGTCACGATACCGGCTCGGCATGGCGAGACGGCCTTTTGCATCGAGACTGATAGCGTTAGCTCCGCGAAACACAGATGCGTTTCTCCAAATTTTAGCGTTTTACGTTCAAAAAACCCACTTTGTGCCACTTTCCGCCACTTGCGCACACTATAGGAATGCGCCTACCACACCGTCAAGGCGCGTATTCAAGGAAAAGCCTTACAGAACGGAGATTTAGGAGAGTAAAAGGAGGAGAAACGAGAGTCTTGCGAGGTTTTTGACTCAATAACGGCAAATAGCTCAAAGAGCTAGAGCCTAAAGTTAAAGTAATTTATTAAGAGTAAGATTTTTTTGGTATTACGAAGACGCATCTGCCAATGATTTGGCAGGGAGGGATTCTTGCGTTGCTACCGGTTTTGCGCACGAGATTCGAACGCAAGGAAAAAAGGTGGAGAGTCGATCTATAAGCCGGGTTCTGTCTTGAACAGTCATTCGTCTACGATGGCCATCACTGGACATCTTTAGCAACCTACCCGGTCCCAGCGCGGGCCACGCCTTGGGACCCTATTTGGTCTTGCTCCAAGTGGGGTTTACCTAGCCACGAACTGTTGCCAGTCGTGCGGTGCGCTCTTACCGCACCTTTTCACCCTTACCGGCACCGAAGTGCTTAGGCGGTTATTTTCTGTGGCACTTTCCGTAGGCTCACGCCTCCCAGGCATTACCTGGCACTTCGCCCTATGGAGCCCGGACTTTCCTCCCCCCCCTAATTTTCATAGAGGGCAGCGACTGTCCAATCGACTCTCCGCCGCGCAGGTTAACGGCACGGCGGCTTGAGGACAAGTATTAAAAGTGCAGCATTGCCATCACGCTCAGACGAAATACAGGTTTGCCCCTGGAACTATTCGGCCTTCTGCTTATCGAGCGCGACCTGATACAACACATTCTTGCGCACGCCGGTGATTTCCGCCGCCAGGGCGGCGGCGCGCTTGAGTGGCATTTCCTTGAGCAACAAATCGAGGACGCGCATGGCCTCGCTGCCCACCGCATCTTCATTCTCCGGCGCGGTCCAGCCCGCTACCAGCACCACACACTCGCCGCGCTGCTGATTGCTGTCGCCTTCGACAAACGCCCGCAACTCCTCTAGCGGCAGCCCCTTGAGGGTTTCAAAGGTCTTGGTCAACTCCCGGGCCAACAATGCCAGGCGCTCGCCGCCGAACACCAGCTCCATGTCTTGCAGGCATTCAAGGATGCGATGTGGGGCCTCATAGAAGATCAAGGTGCGCGGTTCTTCTTTAAGTGCCTGCAGGCGCGCCCGACGCCCTACAGCTTTGGCAGGCAGGAAGCCTTCAAAGATAAAACGGTCAGAGGGCAACCCGGCCGCCGATAATGCGGCAATCAGCGCGCAAGCTCCCGGAACAGGCACTACATTGATACCAGCGGCGCGTGCCTGGCGGACCAGGTGGTAACCAGGATCGGAAATCAGGGGCGTGCCCGCGTCGGAAATCAGCGCGAGGTCATCACCCGCCAAAAGACGTGTGATAAAGCGGCTACCCTCTTCACGTTCGTTGTGTTCGTGGCAGGCCGCTAATGGCGTGCTGATACCAAAATGCTGCATCAACCGTTGGGAGTGCCGCGTGTCTTCTGCCGCGATCAATTTCACCTCGCGCAACACTTTCAGCGCCCGGGCACTGATGTCGTCCAGGTTGCCAATGGGCGTCGCCACCACAAAAAGCGAGCCAGCAGTGGAATTCAAAGGACCTGGAGCAGTCAAAGCGCACACCTCGATGGTTGGCAAAAGCCACATTGTAGCGCGTAGACGCCTTGAAAATATGCCATCACGGCCGAAGCCGTTTCAGCCACCGTTAGCTAATCGCAACATTTGAACGACCTAATTCCACGGTTTAACGCCATGAACATCGCGCCTGGGCCAGTGCTTGGGTACACTTCCACGCTAATTTGATCGGTATCAGGAACACTTACATGATCGCTTGCCTGCGGCTGCTCTCCGCCCTCTGCCTCGCTGCCTTGCTGGCCGCTTGCGCCATTTCGCCCTCCTCCAGTCTTGGCGAACTGCCACGCACGCCCGATGCCAGTATCGAGCAACTGCTCGAACAGGCGACGAACGCCAAGACGCCAGAAAAAGCCGCGTTGTTGCGCCTGAGCGCGGCGGACCTGGCCTACCAGCAGAACAATCCCGGCCGCGCCTCGCAGATCCTTGCGCAAGTGCCCCTGGATGCCCTGAAGCCAGCCGCGCAAGTATTTGCCAGCACCCTGGCCGCAGAACTGGCAATGGGGCGCAACCAGCCCAAGGCGGCCTTGGCAGCGTTGAACCACCCCAGCCTGCAAAGCCTGAAGGAACTGCCGACCGACCAGCAGATCCGCACCGGTACCGTACATGCACGTGCCTATGAAGCCGACGGCCAGACCCTGGCCGCCGCTCGCGAGCGGGTGGCCATGGCGCCCCTGCTGACGGGTGAGGCTGCCAACAGCAACCACGAAGCCATCTGGGTATTGATTGCCGCGCTGCCAGCCGAACAGCTGCAAGCCACTGGCAACCCGACACTCGATGGCTGGATCACCCTGGCCCAGGCGGTCAAGGGCGCCGGTACGCTGGAGCAACAACAAGCCGCCATCGACACCTGGCGCGCACAGAACCCGGGCCACCCGGCGGCAGTGCAACTGCCTGCGCCGCTGACCAAGCTCAAGGAACTGGCCAGCCAGCCCCTGAACAAGATCGCCCTGCTGCTGCCGCAGGAAGGCCCGCTGGCGACTGTGGGCAAAGCGCTGCGCGAAGGCTTCATGGCGGCTCACTACCAGGCTGAGCAAGCCGGGCAGAAGCCACCGGTCATCGAGTTCTATGACAGCTCGCGCCTGGCCTCCCTCGACGACTTCTATGCCAAGGCCCAGGCCGCCGGCGTGCAACTGGTAGTCGGCCCGCTGGAAAAACCGCTGGTCAAGCAACTCAGCGCACGCCCGCAGTTGCCGATCACCACCCTCGCCCTGAACTATAGCGAGACCGATCAAGGCCCGGCGCAGTTGTTCCAGTTCGGCCTGGCCGCTGAAGACGAAGCCCGCGAAGTGTCGCGCCGTGCCCGTGCCGACGGCCTGCACCGCGCCGCCGCCATGGTGCCCCGTGGCGAATGGGGTGAGCGCGTGTACAAGGCGTTCCGCCAGGATTGGGAAGCCAATGGCGGCACCGTCATGGGCGTCGAGTATGTCGATCAGCCTGTGGCCCTGGCCCAGCAGATCGCCGATCTGTTCCAGCTGCGCAAGAGCGAAGGCCGCGCCAAGAGCCTGCAAAGCACGGTCGGCACCGACGTTGCCGCCCAGCCATCGCGTCGCCAGGACATCGAGTTCATCTTCCTGGCCGTCACGCCGCAACTGGCCCAGCAGATCAAGCCGACCCTGAACTTCCAATACGCCGGCGATGTGCCGGTGTACGCAACCTCCCACGTGTTCAGTGCCAGCGGTGACCGTAACCAGTACCTGGACATGACCAACGTGATGTTCTGCGAAACCCCTTGGTTGCTTGACACCACCGACCCACTGCGCAACCAGGTTGCGGCGCAATGGCCGCAAGCCAATGGTAGCCTGGGTCGCCTCTACGCAATGGGCGTCGATGCCTATCGCCTGGCACCACGCCTGGGCCAGCTCAAGGCACTGCCTGACACCCGTGTCGACGGTCTCTCGGGCAACCTGGGCATCAGCGCCAACCAGCGCGTGGACCGCCAGATGCCTTGGGCGAAGTTCGTCGGCGGCGAAATACAGCGCCTGCCCGATACCCCGCGCTGATGCCCCAGCGGTCCAGCGCACAAAGCGGCAAGGATGCCGAACTGCATGCTCTCGATTACCTGCAACAACAGGGTCTGCGCCTTCTGGCGCAGAACTGGTTATGTAAACGCGGCGAGCTTGATCTGGTCATGCTTGACGGCGATACAGTAGTATTCGTCGAAGTCCGCTACAGAAAACACGCACAATGGGGTGGCGCGCTCGCCAGTATCGACGAGCGCAAGCGTCAAAAGCTGATACTCGCTGCGCAGTTTTTCCTGCAAAAAGAGCATCGCTGGGCTGACCGCCCCTGCCGTTTCGATGTGGTTGCCATGGAAAGCACCCCGTCAGGCACAGCTGATCTGACCTGGCTTAAAAATGCCTTCGACAGCTGATTCGCCGGGCACCTTCACCACTCACTTTTGCTCTTTGCATTGCGGGCTGCACATTACCTGTGCCAAACAGCCGCGCTACTTAAGGTCACACAGATGGACATGCAATCCCGAATTCGCCAGCTTTTCCAGGCCAGCATCGACACCAAGCAACAGGCGATGGACGTACTTGCACCGCACATCGAGCAAGCCAGTCAGGTCATGGTCAATGCCTTGCTCAACGAAGGCAAAATGCTTTCGTGCGGCAACGGTGGTTCGGCCGGCGATGCCCAGCATTTTTCCTCCGAGCTGCTCAACCGTTTCGAACGTGAGCGCCCGAGCCTGCCGGCCATTGCGTTGACCACCGACTCGTCGACGATCACCTCGATCGCCAACGACTACAGCTACAACGAAATCTTCTCCAAGCAAATCCGCGCCCTCGGCCAGCCGGGCGATGTATTGCTGGCGATTTCCACCAGCGGCAACTCGGCGAATATTATTCAAGCGATCCAGGCCGCACATGATCGCGAAATGATTGTCGTAGCCTTGACCGGTCGCGACGGCGGCGGCATGGCTTCACTGCTGCTGCCAGAGGACGTGGAGATTCGCGTCCCGGCCAATGTCACTGCACGTATCCAAGAAGTTCATCTGCTGGCGATCCACTGCCTGTGCGATCTGATCGACAGCCAACTGTTCGGGAGTGAAGAATGACCGTTAATCGCCTCAGTCTTTTAGCCATTACGCTGTGCGTCGCCATCAGCGGCTGCAGCTCGGCTATCACCGCTACACGGGACACCCCTATCCAGGACGACCGGGGCACGCGCACCTTCGGCAGCACCATTGATGATTCGCTGATCGAAACCAAGGTCAAAGTCAACGTCGCCAAGGCTGCTACCGATCTGGGCAACGGTGCCTCGCGCATCGTGGTGACCAGCTTCAACGGCGTGGTCCTGCTGGCAGGCCAAACGCCCCGCGCCGATCTCAAGGCCCAGGCCGAGCAAGCCGCTGCCGGCGTGCAACGCGTCAAGAAGGTCCACAACGAACTGCAGGTCATGGACCCCATCACCCTGCTGGCCATCAGCAACGATGCCTTGCTGACCACCAAGATCAAGGCCCAGATGCTCACCGACAGTGCGGTGCCAGGTTCGCGGATCAAGATCGTCACCGATAACGGCATCGTCTACATGATGGGCCTGCTGACCCAGGCAGAAGCCACCCGCGCCGCCAACCTGGTGCAAGGCGTGTCGGGCGTACAGAAGATCGTCAAGGTGTTCGAATACATCGACTGATGTAGATCGAGGCCATAAAAAAGGGCGCCGTGCATTGACTGCACGGCGCCCTTTTTAATGCCTAGGTTTTACTGGTATTGCTGGTACGGATTGCCCTGGAACTGATTGTTCTGCTGTGGCGCCTGCTGCTGGCCAGGCTGGCCGTATTGCTGGCCAGGAATCGGGCCGAGGTTAACTTCGACACGACGGTTCTGGGCACGGCCATTAACGTCGGCGTTGCTGGCAATCGGGTTATCCGGGCCGGCACCGCGTGCGCTCAGGTTGGCACCGTTGACACCCTGGGAGGTCAGGTAGTTGGCCACGCTCTGCGCACGACGCTGGGACAGGTCCATGTTCAGCTGGCGGCTACCGGTGCTGTCGGTGTAGCCAACAATCTGGATGGTGTTCTGGTTGAACTGCTTGAGGGAGTTGGCCAGGTTGTTCAGCGGCTGGTAGAAGCTGCTGGAGATCGCGTCCGAGTTGGTGGCGAAGGTAATGTTGCCGGGCATGATCAGCTTGATCTGGTCACCCTGGCGCTGCACCTCAACCCCGGTGTTGGCCATGCTTTCACGCAGTTTTTTCTCTTGCTGGTCGGCGTAGTAGCCATAGCCTGCCGCACCGGCACCCGCAACCACTGCGCCAATCAGCGCGCCCTTGCCACGGTTGTCATGGCCGATGGCCGCACCGGCCAATGCGCCAGCCAGCGCACCGAGGCCGCCGTACTTGGCGGTTTTGCTCATGCCGCTTTCGGAACCATTGCTGGCCTGTCCCTGGCTGCCGTCATAAGGGTTAGGTGAAGCGCAGCCAGACAACAGGGCTACGGCGGTAGCAACAACAAGCAGACGACGCGGAGTGAACATGAAGGAAGCTCCTACTTTTGCATTCTGTGATGCAGAGGACATTGGCAATGGACCTGTGCCGAGTTTGGAACGCGACAAACGGCAAAAATTCCGTGGAGGGGTGCGTAAAGCATAGCTGTCTTTGACTCGGGCCTGTGTCTGCGTGTCTGTACCGGCTTGTATCAGAGCCGACAACCATCAGGCACGCACGAAAGGATTCTCCCGCATCTCATCGCCCAGCAACGTATCCGGCCCATGCCCAGTAACCACCGTCGCGCCTTCGTCCAGCGTATACAGGCGCTGCTTGATCGACCGCACAATCGTCGCCTGGTCGCCGCCCCATAAGTCCGTACGCCCTACGCCGCGACGAAACAAGGTATCGCCGGCGATCAATAGCTTGGCGTCGGCAAACCAGAAACTCATCGAGCCCGGCGTATGCCCTGGGGTGTGCAACGCTACGCCACAGCCGCAGGCCAGTTCTTCGTCATGCTCCAGCCAGCGATCCGGCGACGGCACCGGGACGTAGGGCACGCGAAACATCTGGCATTGCATTTCCAGGTTGTCCCATAGAAATTGATCATCTTTGTGCAGATGCAGCGTGGCGCCGGTCTTTTCTTTCAATTGGCCGGAGGCCAGGAAATGATCGAGGTGAGCATGGGTGTGGATAATGCTCACCACCTTGAGCCCCAGCGCATCAAGGCGCGCCAGGATCAACTCGTGATTGCCGCCGGGGTCGACTACGATGGCTTTTTTAGAGATCGGGTCGCCAATGATGGTGCAGTTGCACTGCAACGGGCCGACGGGAAAGGTTTCGCGAATCAACGGTTGTTTTTCAATAGTCATGGGTGTCCTGCAAGCTCTCTGGCGCGTTCCAAGTGCAGTATGGTGTAGCTTGCCCCTGCTCTGGAAGGAGTCGATTGCGCAGTCTATCCGCTGCTAAGCTACACAAGCGCCATTGAAGCCCACCGCTGCAGTCAGTCGCATTTGGAGCAATACCCATGGCGAATCAACAGATCATCTGCGAACACTGCGACTGCGTGTACGAGAAAGTCACGCTCGCCAAACATCAAAAAGCCCTGTGTGTGCGTTGTTCTGGCGTGCTGCAGCGCTATAACGGCCTGTCGGTGCAGCAACGCCTCGCCTTGACGGTGACCGCCGCAGTGCTGTGGACCTTTGCCAACTTTTATCCGGTGATGAGCATCAGCCTGCAGGGCTTGAAAAACAGCGCGACGCTCTGGGATTCAGTCGTTGCATTGAGCCTGGGGCCGATCACGTTCATTGCCTTGGTAGCGGCGATTTCCATCATTATCGCGCCGGTGTTTCAGCTGCTGTTGCTGATCTGGGTGCTGAGTTTCGCCTTGGCCGGCAGGCGCTCGCCGGCGTTCAAGCTGTGCATGCGCTGGCTCGAAGCACTCCGGCCCTGGAGCATGCTGGAGGTGTGCCTGCTGGGCGCGATGGTCGCGGTGTTCAAGCTGGCCGGCATGCTGGACGTGATCCCTGGCACCGGCCTGTTTGCCTTGGCCGCCCTGAGCCTGTTGCTGATCCGCATTGCCGGGCGCGATGTGCGCGACCTGTGGGACACCGTATGAATTCACCGCCCACCGCCCGCGAGCTGAACCTGTGCCTGTGCCACACCTGCGGCCAGCCCTGCGACATGCGCCTCGAGCCCACCGAGTGCGAGCGCTGCGGCGCCGCGCTGCACCGGCGCAAGGTACAGTCCCTGACCCGAACCTGGGCCTACATGCTCACCGCCCTCGCCTTTTATGTCCCGGCCAATTTACTGCCGGTGATGAACACCACCATGCTCGGCTCGGGCGCAGACAGCACCATCATGAGTGGCGTGCTGGAGTTCTGGCAGCATGGCGCCTGGGACATTGCGCTGATCATTTTCATCGCCAGCATTGCCGTGCCGGGCATCAAGTTCTTGTCACTGGGGCTGCTGCTGGTCACTGTGCAGCGCAATAGCCTGTGGGCGCGCAAGGAGCGTTCGAAGCTGTTTCGGTTTATCGAACTGATCGGCTATTGGTCGATGCTCGACGTCATCGTGGTCGCCCTGGTGGCCGCGCTGGTGAAGTTTCAAGCTTTGGGCACAATCGAACCGCGCCTGGGCATTCTGTTTTTTGGCCTGGTGGTCGTGTTTACGATGCTCGCGGCCATGAGTTTTGATCCCCGGCTAATCTGGGAAAACCCACATAACGAGGAGACCTCGGATGAGCTCATCCAAGGCTGACACCCCTGCGGGGCAACCCGTGATCAAGACGCGTCGTTTCAGCGTTTCGCTGGTCTGGATCGTGCCGATTGTCGCTGTGCTGGTGGGGATCTCGCTGGTGATTCACAGCGTCATGCAACAAGGGCCGACCATCGTCCTCAACTTCAAGACCGGCAGCGGGCTGGTTGCCAACAAAACCGAGGTCAAATACCGCAACGTGGTGATCGGCCAGGTAACCGCCGTGGCCCTGAGTGATGACCAGAAAAGCGTCAATGCCACCGTCGAGCTGGTCAAACAGGCCGAAAGTTTCACCCGCGAAGATTCGAAATTCTGGGTGGTGCGCCCGCGCATCGGCGCAGGCGGCGTGTCGGGCATCGACACGTTGTTGTCCGGCGACTATATCGGCGCAGACATCGGCCAGTCCGAGACTCGCGCCAAGCACTTCACCGGCTTGGAAAACCCACCGCCCATCACTTACGGCGAGCCCGGCAAGCGCTTCACCCTGCACACCCAGGCCTTGGGTTCCCTGGACATCGGCTCGCCGGTCTATTACCGGAAAATCCCGGTGGGCCAGGTGGTGGCCTATGAGCTGGACAACGAGGGCAAGGGCGTGAATGTCGAAATCTTCGTGCACGCGCCCAATGATGTGTACATCACCGAAAACACGCGTTTCTGGAATGCCAGCGGCGTCGATTTGAGCGTCGGCGCCAATGGCTTCGCGCTGAAAACCGAATCCTTGTCGTCCATGTTGATGGGCGGCATCGCCTTCCAGGCGCCGCCCTACAACCCCAATGACAAACCGGCCGAAGAAAGTCGCAGCTTTGAATTGTTCGAAGACCAGCAAAGCGCCCTCGCCCCACCCAATGGCAGGGGGCAATACATGGTCCTGCGCTTCGATCAGGCCCTGCGCGGGCTGAAAGTCGACGCACCGGTGGAGTTCCTCGGCGTCGAGTTCGGCAGGGTTGTATCGATCAACCTGGATTTCGATGCGAAGAAACGTACCTTCCCGGTCAATGTCGGCATCGTGATCTACCCGCAACTGCTCGGGGAGGCCCACACCAAGCTGCTCAAGGCCATGAACAATAACCCTGACGATGAGGCGGCCGGCGTACGCTTGATCGGCACGTTCATTGAAAACGGCCTGCGCGCCCAGGCTCGCAGCGGTAACTTGCTGACCGGCCAGCTCTACATCGCCCTGGACTTCTACCCCAAGGCCGAGAAAGTCGCGTTCGACCCGAACCAGCGCCCCGTGGGCATCCCCACGATCCCGGGCAACCTGGAACAACTGCAAGAGAAGTTCGAAGGCATCGTCAACAAGATCAGCCAACTGCCTGTCGAGCGCATTGCAGGCAACCTCGACGCCAGCCTGGTCGAACTGCGCAAAGGCCTGGCGCAATTCAACGCCAAGACACTGCCGGGTGTACAGACGACCTTGGCCGACGTGAGCAAGACCCTGCAATCGGCCAGTTCAACCCTGGCCGAAGACTCGCCGCAGCGTGAACAACTGACCCAGACGCTCGACGAGTTGGGACGCATGTCGCGCTCCCTGCGCGAGCTTTCGGATTACCTGGGCCGGCATCCGGAGTCGCTGATTCGCGGCCGCCCCGATAACGCCGCACCGACGGACCTGCAAGGGCCACCCCGCAAATGACCATTGGAGCCGCCATGACATTGCCGTTGAAGATCACGTTGCTGAGCGCCCTGCTGCTGCTCGGTGCCTGTCGCAGTGAACCCATCGCTTTTCATACCCTGACCCCGGCGCACTTGAGCCCGAGTACGCGAGCAGAGGCCGGCGGTGTACGCATTGAGAGCATCAGCGTGCCGCCTCAGGTCGACCGCGCGCAGATAGTGATCCGCCAGGGCAACAGCGGCCTGGCGATTCTTGAAACCCAGTGGTGGGCCGCCACCCTTGCCGATGAGCTGAGGAGCGCCTTGGTGGATCAGTTGGCCAATAGCAATGCCCGGCAAGCCGTGGCTTTACGCGTGGACGTGCAGCGTTTTGATTCGGTACCGGGGCAGTACGCGTTGCTCGACGTGCGCTGGCGCCTGAGACAAGTCAATGGCGATCGCCCAGCCTTGACTTGCCGCACCACCTTGCAGTCACCCGCCGGGCCGAGCATCGACGACCTGGTGGTGGCGCACCAGAACAACCTCAAGCGTTTCGCGGCGCTGATCAATCAAACCGTTGACACGTCACTCAAAGGCTGCCCGACCACGCCTTGAACCCTGGGCTCAGGCCAACAAGCCCATGGACTTGGCCCGCGCCACTGCCTGGGTACGACGCTCCACGCCGAGCTTGCTGTTGATGTGGCTGGCGTGGGTCTTCACCGTGTGCAGGGAGATGAACAGCTGGTTGCTGATTTCCTGGTTTGAACAACCCTGGGCAATCAGTTGCAACACTGCCAGTTCCCGGGTGCTGAGGGTTTCGTGATGAGGCGCGGCCTCAGCCGCACTGGCCTGGGGCAGCAGCGCCAGCAAGCTCTGGTTGAGCAACCCATGGGAGTCCTTGCCCAACTGCTCGCGCATCCACTGCGGGTAAGCCTCCAACAACCGTTGAAACGGCTGCAACGCACCGCCCGAACCTGCTTCCAGGGCACGGGCGAATACCGGCCTGGCCTTGGCCTCCTGGCCATTATCCAGAAGCAACTGCACCTGCTGGACCAGCGCCATCAGGGCAATCATCTGGCGCCCACTGTCATGGGCCTGCTGGGCCAACGCTTCCAGGCGTTGCAGCGCGCTGTCGGGTTGATGGCGGGTGGCATCGAGTGCGGCTTGTTGCAGCTCGATATGTTGCGGCAGGTGCGGATGAAACTCGGGGGCGGCCGCGGCGTGCTCGCCGTTGTAGGTCTGCCCCAGGCGGGCCAGCCAGGCGTCGGCCAGGTCAGTGCGCCCTTGGGCCAACCACAGCTCGCATTTGATCAGGGTGATCATCGCCAGGTAATAGATCGGCGGCACATCCCAGATGTGCATCAAGCGTTCGGCCTCGGCCAGTTCGGCAAAGGCATTGGCAAACTCCCCACGCCGCCCTTCGAAGCTGGCGATGACACAGTGCCCGATCAGCACGCTGATATCGCGGCAGGCACGGGCCTCGGCCAGGCCGGCGCGCAAACGCGCAAGGCCGGCTTCGGGCTGGTAACGCACCAGCAGCAGGTAACCTTCGTACAGCGACAGCCGTGCGCGCACGGCATACAGGCGCTGGGAAGCAAGCCCATGTAAGCGCTCCAGGCCCTGGCGAACTTCTTCCAGGGAACGCAGGATCTCCCCCCGCGCCTGCAGCACCCGCGCCCGGTCGTAATGGGCCAAGGCTTCAAACAAGGGGTTACCGACGCGCTGCGCCAGTTCCAACGATTCGCGGTTCAGGCCACGGGCGCGCCACAGGTCGGCATCGACGATCGCCAGGTTGGACAGGGTCGAGAGGCACATCAGGCGCTGGCCGTAACGCTTTTGCGGCAAGCTTTCCAACGCTTCGTTGCAGTAGCGCTGGGTCAGCTCACGGTCCCCGCGCCCACGGGCGATGATCCCGCTCAACGCCAACCATTGGGCCAACATGGATTTTTGCGCGGTGGCCGATGGCGCCGGCAGGAAACGGCTGAGGTAGCTGGACAGCTCCTGTGCCGCATCCAATTGGCACGCCAGCCCCAACGCCCAGCTGTACAGCACGATCAAACGTGGCGTGCTGATCAGCAGGCTGTCGGGCAAATCCATCTTCCAACGCAACAGCATGCCCACATTCTGCTCTGCCAGCAGTTGCTCTTCGGACAGGTTCTGCACCAGGTTCGCCGCCACATCCAGATGCCCGGCCCGCAGCGCCTGCTCCACAGCCTCGTCGATCAAGCCCTGGGCGTTAAACCAGCGACAGGCACGCAAGTGCAAGCTGGCCGGCGGCAAGGTGGCGCTTTTCTCGCGGCGGGTGCGCAGCAGGTCGGAGAACAAATGGTGGTAGCGGTACCAATGGCCTTGCTCATCCAAAGGCACCAGGAACACTTGATGAGCCTGCAAATAGCGCAGGATTTCTGCGCTGTCATGGGCCTCGCGGACGGCGTCGCATAATTCGCTGCAAAAGCGCTCCTGCGGTGCGGTGTCATACAGGAACGCTTGCACTTCTGCGGGCAGGCAGTCGATGACTTCTTCGAGCAGGTAATCGCGAATCAGCCCTTCGCCACCGTGCAGGCTTTGGGGCAAGGCGCCCTCACTGCCGGCTTCGGAGGCCGCCAACAACCAGAAACGCAGGCCGGCGACCCAGCCCTCGCTACGGCGGATCAGGTTTTCCAACGCCTCGCCGCGCAATGCATTGCCGTGTCCATCCAGCACCGCCAGGGATTCGTCGTGGGTCAGGCGCAGGTCTTGCTCATGCAGTTCCAACAGGTGCCGCGACAGGCGCAGGCGTGCCAGGTGCCAGTCCGGACGCTGCCGGCTGGTGACCAGCACCACCAGGCCATCAGGCAAATGATTGAGAAAAAACTGCAGGCAGCGATCCAGCACCGGGCCTTGGGCCAGGTGATAGTCATCCAGCACCAGCAATAACGGCGAGCGTGCAGACAGGTGCACTGCCAGTTCGTCGAGCAGGCCATCGAGCCATTCTTCGAAGGCAAAGGGTTGGTGACGCTGGCGCATTTTCAGCAGACCCAGGGATTGGGCGCCGAGTTGCGGGAAATACTGTTGCAAGCCGTCGAGCAGCCGCTCCAGGAAACGGCCGGGGTCGCTGTCCCGAGGGCTCAGGCCCAACCACAGGCTTTGCCACTGGGCTGGCAAGCCCTGGCAAAACTCCACCGCCAACGAACTCTTGCCGAACCCCGCGGGCGCGCTGACCAGCAACAGTCGCCCATCAAGGCCCGCATTCAGCCGTTCGCACAGGCGCGGGCGCAGCACGTAGCCGTCAGGCAGCGGGGGCCGGTAGAAGCGGCCTTCCAGGGTCGGCATCACCACACTGGCAGGCCCATGGGTTCGGGACAGATCAGTCATCGCCGGGCTCTTGTAGAAGGCTGTTGTCGGCATTGCAGATGTCCGCAGACTAGCGGTAAAAGCGGCGGGATTGTAGATCTTTGCAACAAATGGCTGAAAAAGAACTGCGACAAGAAATATCCCGTCCAGCCGCCAAGCAAGAAGTAGGAGCGAGCTTGCTCGCGAAGCACTCAAAAACAACGCGCCCATTGAGGATGGGCGCGTTATCGTTGGCGACCTTCGCGAGCAAGCTCGCTCCTACTGGTGCTAATCGTTCCCAGGCTCTGCGTGGGAGCGATCATCAGCAGAGGTTAGCGAACACCATCCTGGCGCAGGGCCGCTGGGGTGAAGTCGCTGGTGCTGGCGGTGAAGCCGAAGTCATAGGCCTGCTTCTCTTCGTTCTTCATGCCCAGAGCCAGGTAGCGGCCGGACTGCAGGTCGTAGAGGGTTTCCAGGGCGTACCACGGCACCTGCTTGTCGTAGTAGTTCTCGGCATGGGCCTCGGCGACGCGCCACAGTTGGCCGCGACCGTCGTAGTGGTCGATCACCGCTGCTTGCCAGGTGTCTTCGTCGATGTAGAAGTCACGCTTGGCGTAGATGTGGCGCTGGCCTTCCTTCAAGGTGGCGACCACGTGCCAGACACGGCGCAGCTCGTAGCGAGCCAGGTCCTGGTTGATGTGGCCAGCCTTGATGATCTCGGCGTACTTGAGCTTGGGATCGTCGACCTTGTAGCTGTTGGAGGCGATGTAGATTTCTTTCTTGCCTTCCAGCTTCCAGTCGTAGCGGTCCGGTGCACCGTTGTACATATCAAGGTTGTCGGAGGTGCGCAGGCCATCGGCGGCAGTACCCGGCCCGTCATAGGACACTTGCGGTGCCCGACGCACGCGGCGCTGACCGGCGTTGTAGACCCAGGCCGAACGCGGCTCTTTGACCTGGTCCAGGGTTTCGTGCACCAGCAGTACACCACCGGCCAGGCGCGCTGGCGCAGTAACCTGCTGCTTGAAGTAGAACAGCACGTTGCCTGGGTTTTTCGGATCGAAGTCCTTCATCTTGTCGCGGAACACGAACTGGTCGCGGAAATACACCAGGCTGTAGGAACCGTTGGTTTGCGGGGTGGCCTGGGTGACCAGACGGGTCACGCTGCCGCCGCGATAACGGGTGATGTGGTTCCAGATAACCTCGACGCCGCTCTTGGGAATCGGGAACGGGATGGCGGTTTCGAAGTTTTCCAGGCCGTTGCCGCCGGACACCAGGTTGGTGGTGGTGGCGTTTTTCTTGATCGAGGCAAACACCTCGGCCGGCACGGTGGCGCCGCGATGGGTCGGGTACACCGGCATCTTGAAGCTGTCCGGGTAACGCTTGAACATTGCGTATTGCCCGGGGGCCAGCTTGTCTTTGTACTGCTCGACGTTCTGCGCGGTAATGGTGAACTGCGGTTGCTCGCTGGCATACGGGTTGGCGAGGAAACCACGAGCGTCTACCGCGCCTGCATTGGTCGGCAATGGCGACCATTTTGGAATGGTGCCGGCCGCGTTACCGGCCATCTCGGCACCCATCGGGGTCAGGGTCGTGCCGAGCTTGGCGGCTTCATCTGCCGAGACTGCCGCCATGACGTTACTCGCCAGGATCGACAGCCCAAGCACACCCACGTGCAACAGACTTTTTGTTATTTTCATGCTCTGGTCTTCCTGAATACATGCCACTTGAAAAGAGTGTGCTTAGAAGTTGGCGCCGAAGCTCAAGGCGACAAAGTCGCGGTCATCCACGGTGCTGAATTTGCCACCAAAGAAGTTGGTGTACGCCAGGCTCGCGGTGTAGGTGTTCTGGTATTCGGCATCCAGGCCCAGGCTGACCGCCTTGCGACCTTCTTCAAAGTTGCCGCCAGGGCCTGGCGAGTAACCTTTGACGTCATGGGACCAGGCCACGTTGGGCTTGAGGTTCACGCCCGCGAACACGTCCGGGTATTCCCAGATTGCACGGGCGCGGTAGCCCCAGGACGTTGCGGTGGTATAGCCGTCGTTATTGCAATTGGTGTTCAGGCCAGCAGCGTTAGGCAAGCCGGCGCCGTTGGCGGTGGAGTTGTTGAGGGCGTTGCAGAACCCACCTGGCAGCGTGCCTGGGCCAAACACCGGGTCGCGGCCGTAACGAGCCTGGGATTTGCTTTCCAGGCCACCCACATGGGTCACGCCAATTTCACCGACGGTGGTGAGGCGGCTGGCGCCCATGACCTGGTCGAAGAAGTGCGTGAAGGTGGTCTGGAACTGGGTGACTTCCTTGCGGTTGTAGCCGTGCAGGTCCTGGCCCGGCGAGCCCTTGAGCACGGACGCATTGCCAAAGCCGGGGATCGGCGTGACGCCGGCGAACAGAATGTCAGTGGTGCTCAACTGCACCGGCGCATTCGGACGGTAGCTCAACTCACCGCTCCAGGCGGTGCCGGTAGGCAAGGTGGTGGAGAAACTCAGGCCGTAGAGGCGGATATCTTCCGGGTACTCGACGAAGTAGTTCGAGCTGCCCGCCACGATCAACGGCCGCAAGGCTCCCAGTGGCCCCAGCGGACGCGTGTAGGCCGCCGATGGCGCACCCTGCGCACTGAAGATCGGCGCACGGCTGTGGTAGTTCATGAAGTAGGCGCCGAATTCGGTATCCAGCGGTTCGAAGTTGTAGCGCATGGCCACGCCGAACTGGCCGCTGTCGCGTGCATCACGGTCCGGCCCACGGCGCACCAGTACGCCTTCGCTGTTCACGTCCACACCCAAGGCACCCAGAGTCGGCAGGGCGGCGGCAGGAATGGTGGAACGCTTGTTCAGTACCCGCAGGTTATTGCTGCAACCATCGGAGATCACGTCCGGCTGCGAGAAGAATGTGCCGCAGTTATCGGTGACGGTCTGGTCCCATTCCAGTTGGTAAAACGCTTCGGCCGACAGGTTGTCGGTGAGCGACTGGGACACGTAGAACATGTTCACCGGGATCAAGCCTTCCTTGATCTCGGCCCCCGGACGACGAAACGCCGACACGTCGATCGGGTTGATGGAGTTGATGCCGCCGCCGATGAAGGTACTTTCGCCCCAGCTCACGACCTGCTTACCAAAACGCACGGAACCCGGCGCGTCGGCAATCGAGTAGTTGTGGTAGACGAACGCGTCGAGAATCTGCCCGCCCGAAGACTTGGCGCCCTCCTTGCGGTTGTTGTCGCTGATGTCCTTGAACAGACGGCTTTCGTCCTTGAGTTCGAAGTCGTACCAGTACTTGCCACGCACAAACACACCGGTGTCACCGTACTTCAGTTCCAGGTCGTGGATGCCCTTGAAGATCTTCGAGAACGTCTCGCCGCGCTTGAAGTTCAGGTGGCCGTCATCGGAGGTCTGGGACAGGCCCTTGCCGCCGTTGTTGGCACCGATCAGGTCACGATTGGGTTTGGCCGTGGACCAGCTCGCCCCCACGGAAAGCGACGAGTCAAAGCTGCCTTCGATTTCACCAATGTTGAAACTGACGCCGAATGCCGGCCCGGCGAGCGTAGAAGCGAGGCTGACGGCCAGGGGCAGTCTTGCCCGGCGCCAGAACTGGTTTACTGAGGTCATCGACGCTACTCCATGTGCATATTTTATTGTTATGGCAGTGAGCCCTTTCTTCAGATGTAACGGCCGGGATACAACGATTCCAATGCCGAATCGCCACCGAGCCTCCATGGCTCGAAGCGCAACATCCGCGAAAAACTCTGAAAGGGACTATAGCCAGAGGGGGGTAGTGCTTGATCCCTCTAAAGTGTGATTTGCATCACCAACCTGTCTGCCACAACCCTTTCGCCACGCCGACGAAGGTCGACGCGGGAAGGATGGCTGAAATTCGGCAAATCACAAGTAAAGGCTTGATATAGAGCATTGCCGCGCCCGAACGGGCGCGGCGAGAGGGTTTAGAGCGTGGACAGGAACGTGCTGTTGTTGGCCTGCCATTCGATGATGTCGACACGGATACGTTTCTTGTCGAGCTTGCCGACACTGGTCTTGGGAATTTCAGTAACAACGGCGATCTGGCTCGGGATCGCCCACTTGCTCAAATGGCCCAACTCGACAAAAGGCTTGAGGTGTTCCTTGAGCTCTCGCGCATCGATCACATGCCCTTCACGCACCACCAACAACGCGAAGGGGCGCTCGCCCCATTGCGGATCGGCAATGCCTACCACCGCAACTTCCCGTACGGCGGGGTGACGGCTGACCAGGTCTTCGAGGGCAAGGGAGGAGATCCATTCGCCGCCGGTCTTGATCACATCCTTGATGCGGTCACGGATATCAATCACGCCGAAGGCATCCAGCGTAGCCACATCACCGGTGTGCAGCCAGCCACCGGCCCATAGCTCGGTGCCCTTGTGCGGCTCTTTGTAGTAGCCCTCGGTCAGCCACGGCGCGCGCAGCACCAGTTCGCCCTGGGTTTCGCCATCGGCGGGCAAGAAACGACCGTCGGTGTCCATGATTGCCGCCTCGACCAACGGGCCCGGCACACCAGCCTTGATGCGGTAGGTGGTGCGCTCATCTTCGCTGCCGGCCATCAACTCATCATTGAGGTGAGCGCAGGATACCAGCGGCCCGGTCTCGGACATGCCATACGCGGCGGTCAGTTGAATGCCACGGGCCTTGGCGGCTTCGTACAGCGAACGGTTGAGGGCGCTGCCGCCGATGACGATTTTCCAACCGCCGAAATCCACGTCCTGCGCAGCCTTGGCGTTGAGCACCATCTGCAGGATGGTCGGCACGCAGTGGGAGAACGTCACCTTCTCCTTGCGCCACAGTTCCACCAGGTATTCCGGGTCGTAGCGGCCGGGGTACACCTGTTTGAGCCCGAGCATGGTCGCCACGTACGGCAAGCCCCAGGCGTGTACGTGGAACATCGGTGTGATCGGCATATATACATCATTGGTGCCCAGCAGCCGCACGCTGTCGACGCTGCCCATGATGGTCGCCACGCCAATGGTGTGCAGCACCAGTTGCCGGTGGGTGAAGTACACGCCCTTGGGGTTGCCGGTGGTGCCGGTGGTGTAGAAGGTGGTGGCGACCGAGTTTTCGTCGAAATCCTCGAAGTCATAGGTGGGGCTGGCGGCGGCCAGCAGGGTTTCGTACTCACCCACCAGGTTGGGTAGCTCGGCGGTGTGGGTGTCACTATCGGTAATCAACAAGGTCTTGTCGACGGTGGTGAGCTGCCCGGCAATCGCCTGGTAGAGCCCCACGAACTCACTGTTGACCAGCACAAAGCGGTCTTCGGCGTGGTTCATGGTGTACAGAATCTGTTCTGGCGACAGGCGCACGTTGATGGTGTGAATCACCGCGCCGATCATCGGGATGGCGAACATACACTCCAGGTAACGGTGGCTGTCCCAGTCCATCACCGCCACCGTGTCACCGGCCTTGACCCCGGCTTCGGTCAGCACATTGGCCAGGCGGGCGACGCGCTCGATCAGCGTCGGGTAGCTGTAGCGCAGCTTGTCGCGATAGATAATTTCCCGGGTTTTCTCGTAGCGAGTCCCTGACATCAGCAGACGCTTGATCAACAGTGGGTATTGGTACGCACCTTCGGCGGGCGGGATAACACGGGTCTGCAACATAAGAATCCCTTTAATGACTGCACGGTCTTGGCTTGAAGGCCTGCACTGTAGAGCGCTTATGTTTCAGCCAAATCAGCCAAAGGAATGATTTGCAGGGACCAGCAAATACTAGCGTTACGCCATCACCGAGAACCTAATGAGACCCACATCTGGATTGTGCTCACTTGAGAAAAATGATTATTTCATGCTGGTAAAGGCCAGCTTCACCCCGATGGCAATCAATACCGCGCCCATGGTCCGATCAAACCAATGACCCATCTTTGCAAACCCGGCGCGCACGCGCTGCTGGCTGAACAACATGGCCACCAGGCAAAACCACAACGCAGTCGCCACAGCCAGGTACACCCCATAACCGGCCTGCACTGCCAGCGGCGTGTGCGGGTTGATCACTACGGTGAACAGCGACAGGAAAAACAATGTGGCCTTGGGGTTCAAGCCATTGGTCACAAAGCCTGCGGTAAACGCGCCACGTGGAGTGCGCTCGCCCGCTTCACGGTGCAACTCGCCCTCGGCGGCAGGCTTGGCCGGCTGGGCGCGCAGGGCCTTGAAGCCGATGTACAGCAGGTACGCCGCTGCGGCCCACTTCAATGCATTGAACAGCACGATGGACTGGGACACGATCAAGCCGATACCCAGCAACGAGTAACCCACATGCAGGAAAATCGCCGAACCGACGCCCAGTGCCGTCCATGTGCCGGCGCGGCGGCCATGGGTCACACTCTCACGCACCACCACGGCAAAATCCGGGCCGGGGCTGGCCACCGCCAACAAGTGAATCAAGGCTACGGTCAAAAACTCGGCGACGTACATGCTCACTCCATTAAGTAACTGATTATTTCATCTGATAGGCTCGGCAGATTACGCCTTCGAACCTCGTCGCAAAAGGTACAGTTGATCATGAACAATCGCCGCGCCGTCTTCCTTGATCACCCTTCGCTGGACCTGGGAGACCTTGACCTCAGCGGTTTGCGTGACTGCTTCAGCCAGTTACAGTTGTTTGAACAGACCACGCCAGAAAATGTGCGGGAGCGCTTGCAGGGCGCCCAAGTCGCCATCAGCAATAAAATCCCGCTCACAGCCCAAACCCTGGCGGCCTGCCCCGAGCTCAAGCTGATCCTGGTGTCGGCCACCGGCACCAACAACGTCGACCTGCAAGCCGCCCGCGCCCACGGCATCGCCGTGAGCAATTGCCAGGGCTATGGCACGCCGTCGGTAGCCCAGCATACGATCATGCTGTTGCTCAACCTCGCCACGCGCTTGAAGGACTACCAACAGGATGTAGCCGCGGGCAAATGGCAGCAGGCCAAACAGTTTTGCCTGCTGGACCATCCAATCATCGAACTGGAAGGCAAAACCCTCGGCCTGCTCGGCCATGGTGAACTGGGCAGTGCCGTGGCACGCCTGGCCGAAGCGTTCGGCATGCGCGTGGTGCTCGGCGCGATACCTGGGCGCCCTGCCCGCGCCGACCGTGTGCCGCTGGACGAATTGCTGACCCAGGTCGATGCGCTGACCCTGCATTGCCCACTCAATGAACACACCCGCGACTTTATCGGCGCCCGTGAACTGGCGCTGCTCAAACCCGGCGCGTTTATCGTCAACACCGCACGCGGTGGTTTGATCAATGAACAGGCCTTGGCCGACGCGCTGCGCAGTGGTCATCTTGGCGGCGCGGCGACTGATGTGCTGAGCGTCGAGCCACCGGTCACTGGTAACCCGCTGCTGGCCGGCGATATCCCCAGGCTGATCGTCACACCCCACAACGCCTGGGGCAGTCGCGAAGCACGGCAGCGCATCGTCGGCCAGCTCACGGAAAACGCCCAGGGCTTTTTCAACGGCGCCCCGCTGCGCGTCGTCAGTTGATAAACTGCGCCCCTTTTCAAGGAGCAGACTATGGATCCGCGCAGTGAAGTACTGCTTCGCCAGGCCGAACTTTTTCAAGGCAACCTGCTGCTCGTAGGTTTGCCTGCCGACGATTTGCTTGGGCGCCTGCCCAATGGCCACGGCTGGTGCTGGCATGCCGGTGACCAGGCGGCGCTCGATGCGCGCTTCGCCGAACGCAGCCAGTTTGGCGTGACGGTGCCCGAGCGCGCCTTTGATGCGGCGGTGATTTTCCTGCCCAAGTCCAAAGACCTCACCGACTACCTGCTCAACGCCGTGGCCGCGCGCCTGCCGGGCGCCGAGCTGTTTCTGGTGGGCGAGAAAAAGGGTGGGATCGAAAGCGCCGCCAAACAGATGGTTCCGTTCGGCAAGCCGCGCAAGCTCGATAGCGCACGGCACTGCCAGTTATGGCAGGTCACCGTCGCCAACGCGCCGCAAGCCGTGGAGCTTGAGAGCCTGGCACAAGTCTTCGAAGTACCACTGGCCGAAGGCCCGCTGAAAGTGGTGAGCTTGCCAGGTGTGTTCAGCCATGGTCGCCTGGACCGCGGCACCGAGTTGTTGCTGGAGCACTTGGACAAGCTGCCCAGCGGGAACCTGCTCGATTTCGGTTGCGGCGCCGGGGTATTGGGGGCTGCGGTCAAACGCCGCTACCCGCACAACACGGTGACCATGTTGGACGTGGATGCCTTCGCCGCCGCCAGCAGTCGCCTGACGCTGGCAGCGAACGGCCTGGAAGCCGAGGTGCTGACCGGTGACGGAATCGATGCCGCGCCGATGGGGTTGAACGCGATTTTGAGCAACCCACCGTTCCATGTCGGCGTGCACACCGATTATTTCGCCACGGAAAACCTGCTGCGAAAAGCAGCGAAACATCTGGCAAAAGGTGGCGAACTTCGCCTGGTTGCCAATAGCTTCCTGAAGTACCAGCCACTGATCGAAGAGCATTTGGGCATCTGCGCAATCAAGGCCGAAGGCAATGGTTTTCGCATCTACCGGGCCAAGCGCCCCTGACGGACGTTTGAAAAAGAACGCTTGCCGAATGGATTTTGCCTAGGCAGAATCCGCAGCGTCCTAGGGGAGTAGTCTCCCACGAGCGCCATGCTCGTCCGGCATACGTCAACATACTTGGTCAGCAGACCATGGCGTATGCGACCCAGGAGTCCGCACAGACGGACCGGGGTTTGACAAGACCTATGACACGCACACCTTACCCGGGGCGGGAAGGCTGTACGTGTCATAGCCGTGTCGACCCGCCCCTGGAAACTACCTGATGCTGGATTCACTGCTCGTTCCTACCGCAATCGTTGCCTTGGCCGAAATCGGCGACAAGACGCAACTGCTCGCACTCATCCTTGCTGCTCGCTTTCGCAAGCCCTGGCCGATCATCGCCGGCATCGTCGCCGCGACCCTGGCCAACCATGCGGCGGCCGGTGCCGTGGGGGCCTGGTTCGGGAGTTTCTTCTCGGATGCGGTGCTGCACTGGATCCTCGCTGCGAGCTTCTGCGCCACGGCGCTGTGGACCCTGGTGCCGGACAAACTCGATGATGACGAAGCCAGTACCACCCGCAAGTTCGGGCCCTTCCTGACCACCTTGATTGCGTTCTTCCTCGCCGAAATCGGTGACAAGACCCAGATCGCCACGGTGATGCTGGCGGCGCAATACCCGGAACTGTGGCTGGTGATTATCGGTACCACCCTGGGCATGTTGATTGCCAACGTACCGGTGGTGCTGGCGGGGAATTTCGCCGCGGAGAAACTGCCGCTGACCTTGATTCGTCGCTTGGCGGCTACGG
This sequence comes from Pseudomonas fluorescens, assembly GCF_001902145.1. Taxonomy (GTDB): domain Bacteria; phylum Pseudomonadota; class Gammaproteobacteria; order Pseudomonadales; family Pseudomonadaceae; genus Aquipseudomonas; species Aquipseudomonas fluorescens_BV. Next base: position 250,495 of record NZ_MRST01000023.1, on the reverse strand, counting down.
CGTTCTTCGTGCTGGCGATTATTGCGGTGTACAAGGCCATGCAAAGCAGCGGCTGGATCTAAGCCCAACACTGCCTGTAGGAGCGAGCTTGCTCGCGAAAAACGTCAACGATAACGCGTGCTGCCTGAATAAACGCGGCGCCGGTGAGTTTTTCGCGAGCAAGCTCGCTCCTACACGGCGTCAATCAGGACTTCTTGGCCTGCTGGTAGAGCGGCATCACCTTCGGAATCGCCGCCTGCAAGGACGCGATGCGGCTGTCGGAAGCCGGGTGCGTGCTCATGAATTCCGGTGGTGCACCTTCCGAAGCCTTGGCCATCTTGTTCCACAACGTGATCGCCGCGTTCGGGTTATAGCCAGCGCGGGCGGCCAGTTCCAGGCCGATCAGGTCGGCTTCGTTTTCATTGCTGCGGCTGTTGGGCAAGGTCATGCCGTAGTTGGCCACGGTATCGGCCAGTGCCAGGCTGTCCTGGCCGAGACCGAATATTGCCCCGGCGCCCTGCTTGGCCATCTGGATACCGTAAGCCTTGGACATGGCTTCGCGGCCGTGCTCACGCAGGGCGTGGGCGATTTCATGGCCCATCACGGCAGCCAGCTCGTCATCGGTGAGCTTGAGGTTGTCGATCAAGCCGCTGTACACCAGGATCTTGCCGCCAGGCCCGCAGTTGGCGTTCATCTCATCGCTTTTGATCAGGTTTACGTCCCAGTTCCACTGGGCGGCATCCGCGCGGAAGGTCGGAGCCTGGGCGATCAGGCGCTTGGCAATGGCCTGCACGCGCTTGGCATTGGCGCTGGTCTTGTCCAGCACCCCTTTGCTGCTGGCTTCACCCAGGGTCTGCTGATAAGACTGGGCATACATCTGGTCGACTTCCTGGCTCGACAGCATGCTGAACATGTACTGCTTGCGCTCTACCCCAACGGCGCCGCCGCTGGTGGTATTGACCGACTGACAACCCGCCAGCAGCATCGCTGCAACCAAACCACTTACCACCAATGACTTCTTCATGAACACGCTCCCTGAAAACATGGCGCGTATCGTAGGCGGTCATTTGTATCTGCGCCAGATACCCCAGACGTTTAACCGCTGAATTTCAGATACATCCGAACGCGACCCGACTGGCAAAACTCATGCCGGGGTCAGGCACTCCGGCCCATTGAGCTTCGGATCGTTGACCATATTGGCCAGCACCCGCTCGCGCAGCACGGCAGGCTCAGCCGCCAGCAGGCCCTGCAGCACCTGCAGCGGTGTCTCGGGATCGAGCCAGGCGGCCTGCCCTGGCGCGTCCAGGATCAATGGCCGTCGCTGACTTTGCGCCGCTTGGGTAACCACCGCCGTGCTCAGCCACACCTGCTCCTGCACCGGATACGCTTCCCACACCGCGGCAAAGAACAGTGTGGAGCCCTCCCCCGGCGTGAGCCAGTACGGGCGCTTGCGCTGGGTGCCGCGCCATTCATAAAAGCCATTGGCAGGCAGCAGGCAACGGCGCAAGCGGAAGGCTTCACGAAACATCGGTTGTTCGGCCAGGGTTTCGGCGCGGGCGTGGGCCGGGGTGCGCGACAGGTCTGTCAGCCAGGGCGGTGTAAGGCCCCAGCGGGCACGCGCCAGGGTGAGTCGGCCCTCGCTCAGGCGCTGGATCAGCACCGAATCATTGGGGGAGATGTTCCACTGGGCCTGCTGGTCGGCGGGGAAGCCGGGCAAGGCAGCAAAGGCAGGGTTCCAGCGAAACAGGGCATAACGTCCACACATGGGGCAACACGACTCTTGGGGTAAACCGACCGACAGCCTAACAGACCAATACGTCGGGGAAGCTGTCGGGTTCGTCGCCGGGCAAAGGTTGGGCGCCGATATAGGCGGTGATCAGCTCGCGGGCGCAGGCGGCCTGGTCGTTATCGACCTCCAGCCCCAGCAAGCCGAACATCGGCAACTCGCCCGTGCCGCCGAGCAAATGGCGCCCCACCAGGTGCGCGTCGATGCCTTCACTGGCAAGCATCTGCTGCAGCAACTCGCCCTCCATCAGGTTTTCCGGTTCGTAGATTCGCTGCATGGGGCGTACCTGTCATTCATTTTCGCTGCGGGTTTCAAGCATCCACTCGTCACCATGAACTTGCAGGTCGAACGTGATCGGCCGGCAACACACTTGGCAGTCTTCTATATAGGTCTGGTCCCCGCCAGACAAATCCACCGTCGTCTCGACCTCTTCGCCACAATAAGGACAATCGTACAGCGCAGTTTCGAGCATCGCAGTCTCCTAGGTGACTTGTGCGTATAATCGCCGGTCTATTTACAGGGCTATTTCCGGCAGAGCCAGTTTACTCACGCCGCCCCTGCTATTTCCTTTACTTACCCTAGCCGTTTCTAACAAGAGAGCATGATGGGCGAATTCGATACCATCCGACCTTACAACGACAGCGAAGTCCCGGCAGTGCTGGCACGTCTGTTCAGTGACAAGGCCTTTCTGGACATCCTGACCCACTTCCGCTTCCCGCGCTTTGCCGGCGCCCTGGGCTGGCTGCTCAAGCCAATGATTGCGCGAAAACTGCGCCGCGAGTTCGCTGGCGTCACCACCGTGGCCACGCTGCAGGACAAGGTCGAGTACTACGTTGACCACACCATTGACCGGGCGACCGACGGCGTGACCTATACCGGCGTCGAGCAACTGAAATCCGGCACCGCCTACCTGTTCCTGGCCAACCACCGCGACATCGTGATGGACCCGGCCTTCGTCAACTACGCCGTGTACCACGCCGGCCTGCCGACGCCGCGCATCGCCATCGGCGATAACCTGCTGCAAAAGCCGTTTGTCAGCGACCTGATGCGCCTGAACAAGAGCTTCATCGTGCACCGTTCGATTACCGGGCGAAAGGAGAAGATGGCGGCCTACAACCTGCTGTCGGCCTACATCAACCATTCGATCCGCAACGACTGCCAGTCGATCTGGATTGCCCAGGCTGAAGGCCGGGCCAAGGATGGCGATGACCGTACCGAATCGGCGATCCTCAAGATGTTCCACGTCAGCCGCAAGGACGAGCCGTTTGCCGAGGTCATCCAGTCGTTGAACCTGACGCCAGTGTCCATCAGCTACGAATACGACCCCTGCGATGCCGCCAAGGCACGCGAGTTGTATATCCGCGCCACCACCGGCACCTACACCAAGGCACCGGGCGAGGATGATGTGAGCATTGCCCTGGGCATTACCGGCTATAAAGGCCGGGTGCACGTGAACTTTGCGCCGCCGATCACCGAGCGTTTTGAAGACACCAAGCTGCTGGCGGCAGAAATGGACCGGCAGATCCTGGGGGGCTATCGCTTGTTTCCGGTGCACTACCTGGCCTACGCGCAGTGGAGTGATGCCGACCCGCAATTGCAGGTGCCCAAGGCGGGGGACATGTTCCCGGCCGATGAGCTGGCCAAGGCCAAGGCGGAATGGGAGCGGCGCTTGAACGGGTGCCCGGCGGAGCACCGGCCTTATCTGGTGGTGCAGTATGCGACGCCGGTACGCAACCAATACCGAGTCAAGGCCGGGATCCCCCTCTAATATGTGAGCCCACAGGGGATATGTGGCAGGCGCTGATTCTGCGGGCAGTACGTGGCCAGTGTGGGAGCTGGCTTGCCTGCGATAGCGGTGGTTCAGTTAAAGATCCAGTGGCTGATACACCGCCTTCGCGGGCAAGCCCGCTCCCACATTTGGTTTGCAGTGGAGTTAGAAGTGGGTGCTGAGCCAGGAGATGGCCATGGCCAGGCCAAGGCAGGCGAACCCGACGCGGTACGCCAGGCGATGCGCCCGTTCGGTGCGTGTATCCAGAAACAGCATCGGTTGGTCGATAGGGCGCTCTTCGCTGCGCAGCGCCAGATCGGCCATCGCACGTTGCGCATGCAGACGGGTGATGAACAGCACCCAGGCACCCGAGCAGGCAACCAACAGGGCAACAATATTGATGAGCAGTGCGGGCAGCGCCATCGCAAACCTCGGTGAACCAGTCTTCGGGTATCAGTCCAGATACACACCTGAACGATAGTCGCCTCCTGCGCCTTTAATGCTCCTTCCCCATTGACGGCTAATGTATCCAGTAATTTACGCCGTCACCTGAACGTCACCTTAACAAGCCACTCTGTTGCCCTTCGACGCTTGAGGAACTTGTCATGTTGCATGCGCAAAACCAGGATCGGCTGTATCTGATCGCCCAGAGTGATGAACAGGAGGCGCTGATTGGCAGCCTCGCGTTCAATGTTCAGGACTGCCATTGGCTAGTGTATTGCGCCCTCGGCGGACACCAGCATGCCGATCTGCCGGAGCTGGATCTGCTTACCGGTGTGAGCATGCTGGACTTTTATGTCGATACGGCCGCATGACAAAAACCACAGGCACAAAAAAACCGGGCTCAGCGATGAGCCCGGTTTTTTGTGAACGGTTTATTGCGCGCTGAGCAGTTGGCCGATGCTTGGGTCCTTGAACAGGCGGGTCAAGGCATCACTGAGCACGTCGCTAACCAGCTTGGTGTTGGTTTCCTGGTTGGGCGACATGCCGAACCGCTGGTTGAGCGAGGCAGCGTAGCGGCCACTGTAGCGGCGGGTACCGGCACTGACGTCAGACTTGAAGGTAGCGCCGATGGAAGCCTCGGTCACATACAGGCCGTCTTTGGGCGACTGGTATTTCAGCTCGGCCAGGGTCACGGTCAGTTGCGGCACGCCTGGCGAGTTGGTCGGGGTAAAGCCCAGCAAACGCACAGCGGCTTCCGCCTGGGCCTGCAACTTGGGCAGCACATCCTGGCCGTTCACCGAAATCAGCGCAGTCTCCGGGTACAGGCCGCCACGCGAGCCCAGGGTTGGCGACGGGCGACCGTCCACCACGCGTACCGACACCGGCTGGCCGTGGCCTACCGCAGCCAACTGCGCGGTGACTTTAGGTTGCGGGCTGAGTTGTTGCGGGCTGTTGGCGCAGCCGACAAGGGTCAAACTGGTCACAGTGATCAAACCGAACAACAGGCGTTGCAACATACGCATTTCTCCAGGACTAGGTGCAGACAGGACGCCAGTATAACGGTGCACGCGCACCACTCACCAGCGATCCTGAACGGCGGCTGAAGCCCCTGTGCAAATTACAAATTCGCATAAATTCGTCACTCCAGTGTCATGCCACACTGGCAACCTTCAAGCATGTAACACACTAGGTACACAGCCATGCGCCTTCTCAAGACCCTGTTCATGTCCCACGCCCGTCATCGCCACTTTGCCCTGCTCGATGCCCACGGTCATTGCCTGGCCTTCAAGCAGTGCAGCCTGCCGCCCGTCGGTGAAGGCTGGGTAGAAGTGACCGAGACTCACCTGGGCTGGATGCACCGCCCACTGCCGGCCAGCGCCCGGGTCAGCCCACAGGTTTTTCGCCCACGGCACCAGCAAGCGTTGGCCTCCTGACCGGGGACCTAATAAAAGTCATAAAACACGCCCATTTCCCTGGCGTTCTTCGCTACAATCTCCCCCCGATTATAAGGACGTCTCCTGATCGGGCCCCGCAGCATCGTTAATGCCCAGGCATTAGCCCCCAAATCGCCCACAGAGAGCCGCCCACACAGATCGAGTGAAGCTGGCGTGCTTGCTGTTTCCTTTGCAAACCACCCCGTCTTTTATCGAATCTGCCAGAGCTGCCATTGCGCTCGGCCACTTGAGCTGTTTGCCCGTTTTGCCGCATGTCGGCAGAGGTTTACGGGCCAGGTGCCAGGCTGGGGCAGCCCTTTTTTGAGGTTCACGTCTTCAAAAGAGCGTGAAAAAACGGGTTTTCACAACTTCACAAGAGTGTGGCGAGCAAATGAATAGTTTGGCGTTTGTACAAGCACCATCAGCGTCTGGAACAGCCCAATTACACAGGACCGAGCACGCCTCAAAAACCGGAGCTTGAGCCTGTCCGCTACGGATTGGTTGCACGAATCGCACGCTTTGACCATAAGTCGAATTGCCACAGGCGCCCATGAATGCGTTCATAGGCAGATTAGCCCGGCAGGAAGCGTGTGCTGAAGTTGCAAAGAATTGCGAATCGGACATGGCGATCCTGGCCATGGGTAACCTGGGGCAACACGTGAACCGCCCCGTCACTCCTGGCAGCCATGCCGACAATTTGGTGCTGCAGATTTTGGAGACGCGTTAAATGGCGCATAACGAAGCAGTCGACGTAGTACTGGTAGGGGCCGGCATCATGAGTGCCACCCTGGCCGTACTGCTCAAAGAGCTCGACCCCGGCCTCACGCTGGAAGTCGTTGAGCTGATGGATTCGGGTGCCGCGGAGAGTTCCAACCCGTGGAACAACGCCGGTACCGGCCACGCGGGGCTGTGTGAGCTGAACTACACGCCGCAGGCCGCCGATGGTTCCATCGACATCAAGAAAGCCGTGCACATCAACACCCAGTTCGAGGTGTCGAAGCAGTTCTGGGCTTACCTGACCAAGAAGGGCACCTTTGGCTCGTCCAGGTCATTCATCAGCCCGGTGCCGCACCTGAGCTTCGTGCAGGGCGACAAAGGCGTCTCCTTCCTCAAGAAGCGCTTTGAGACTCTCAGCCAGCACCACGCGTTTTCGGACATGCACTACACCGAAGACCGCAGCGAAATGGCCGAGTGGATGCCGCTGATGATGCCGGGCCGCCCGCTCGACGAAAAAATCGCCGCCACCCGTGTGATGAACGGCACAGACGTCAACTTTGGCGCCCTGACCAATCAGCTGCTCAGCCACCTGACCAGCTCGCCGGACGCCCAGGTCAAGTACTGCAAGCGCGTGACCGGCCTCAAGCGTAACGGCGCGGGTTGGACCGTGAGCATCAAGGACGTCAACAGCGGTAACAGCCGTGACGTGGATGCCAAGTTCGTATTCCTCGGCGCTGGCGGTGCGGCACTGCCGTTGCTGCAGGCCTCGGGCATCGAAGAGAGCAAAGGCTTCGGCGGCTTCCCGGTGAGCGGCCAGTGGCTGCGTTGTGACAACCCGGAAGTGGTCAAGCAGCACCAGGCCAAGGTCTACAGCCAGGCTGCCGTGGGCTCGCCGCCGATGTCCGTGCCGCACCTGGACACCCGCGTGGTGGATGGCAAGAAATCCCTGCTGTTCGGGCCATACGCCGGCTTCACCACCAAGTTCCTCAAACACGGCTCGTTCCTTGACCTGCCGATGTCGATTCGCGCCGGCAACATCGGCCCGATGCTGGCCGTGGCCCGCGACAACATGGACCTGACCAAGTACCTGGTCAGCGAAGTGCGCCAGTCCATGGAACAGCGCCTGGAATCCCTGCGTCGCTTCTACCCCGAGGCGAAAGCCGAAGACTGGCGCCTGGAAGTGGCCGGCCAGCGCGTGCAAATCATCAAGAAAGACCCGAAGAAAGGCGGCGTGCTGCAGTTCGGCACCGAACTGGTCGCGGCCAAGGACGGTTCGCTTGCGGCACTGTTGGGCGCGTCTCCTGGTGCTTCGGTCACCGTCTCGATCATGCTGGAGCTGATCGAGCGCTGCTTCCCGCAGAAAGCCGCCGGTGAATGGGCCACCAAGCTGCATGAGATCTTCCCGGCGCGCGAGAAAGTGCTGGAGACGGACGCCGAGCTGTATCGCAAGATCAACACGCAGAACAACATCAGCCTGGAGCTGGTGGATCCTGTAGGAGCGAGCTCGCTCGCGAAAAACGATAACGATAACGCAGCGCATCTGGTTTGACGCGGCGCTCTCGGGCTCTTCGCGAGCAAGCTCGCTCCTACCGTTAAAAGCAAAACGCCCCGGACCCTCATGAGGCCGGGGCGTTTTTCTTAGCTCGGATAATCAGCCGCGGGCATTGTCGATCAGCTCGATGTATTCGGCGGCGTTGCGCTGGTCCTTGATCAGGTCAACGAAGGTCTGGCCGTGCTCATCCTTGCCATCCAGATCCAGGCCTGCTGCCTTGAAGAACCCCAGGAAACGCTCGAAGTCGTCGATACGCAGGCCACGGTAAGCCTTGATCAGTTTATGCAGGGACGGTGACGTCGCATCAACCGGCTCGAAACCCAGGAACAACTTGATCTGGTCGTCACCGATTTCGTCGCCAATCACCTGTTTCTTATCTTTACGCATTACCGACTCCAGCCTGCAGACATTTACACGGGGTTTGAAGTCTACCTGCGCGACGCCGGCTTCGAAAGCGGTGAGAAATCAAGCCCCCTCGGCCAGCTCGGCAAACAGCGTCTAACGATTACATCCCTTTAACGGCGTAGATGCCATTGGCGTTACGCCAGTAGCCCTTGTAGTCCATGCCATACCCGAAGATATAACGGTCAACGCACGGCAACCCGACAAAATCGGCCTTCAGCTCAGGACGAGCCTTGCGGTCGTGGTCTTTGTCGATCAGCACGGCGGTGTGCACTTTGCGTGCGCCGGCATGTTTGCAGAAGTCGATGATCGCACCCAGGGTGTGACCTTCATCGAGAATGTCATCGATGATCAGCACATCGCGGTCGATGAACGACACTTCCGGTTTGGCCTTCCAGAACAAGTCGCCGCCGCTGGTTTCATTGCGATAGCGGGTGGCGTGCAGATAAGAAGCTTCCAACGGGAACTGCAGGTGAGTCAGCAATTTGCCGGCGAAGATCAGGCCACCGTTCATCACGCAAAAGACCACCGGGTTGGTATCGGCCATTTCGCGGGTGATGTGCGCGCCGACCTTGGCGATCGCTGCTTCGACTTGCGCTTCGGTGTACAGGCAGTCAGCCTCGTGCATGATTTGACGGATATGCTCGAGATCAGCAGACATGGCGCTCTCCAGGGGGTGCTGTGGCAAGAAAAGCGGGCGAAGGTACGCTTCTCGTGCGCTCCAATCAAGCCTTTATGGACTAACGTACTTGATGTCTATAGGACAACACCCTCGGATAGATTAATCTAGGCCGGTTTTTTTGCCCGCCGCCGGAGCCTTTCCTATGCCCACTCGCGAGATCCGCCACCCGCTGATCCGACACAAACTCGGCCTTATGCGCCGTGCCGACATTAGCACGAAGAACTTCCGTGAGCTTGCTCAGGAAGTCGGAGCGCTGCTCACTTACGAAGCCACCAAGGATTTGCCCCTGGAAACCTACGAGATCCCCGGCTGGGCCGGTCCCGTACAAGTGGAGAAAATCGCCGGTAAGAAAATTACCGTGGTGCCGATCCTGCGCGCCGGTATCGGCATGCTTGAAGGTGTACTCAGCCTGATTCCGGGCGCCAAGGTCAGCGCCGTGGGCGTGGCCCGCAATGAAGAAACACTGCAGGCCCACACCTACCTGGAAAAACTCGTCCCGGAAATCAACGAGCGCCTGGCCATGATCATCGACCCGATGCTCGCCACCGGCAGTTCCATGGTCGCCACCATCGACCTGCTGAAAAAAGCCGGTTGCCGGGACATCCGCGCCATGGTCCTGGTGGCCGCGCCCGAAGGCATCGCCGCCGTCGAGAAGGCCCACCCGGACGTGCAGATCTACACCGCATCCATCGATGAGCGCCTGAATGAACACGGCTACATCATCCCGGGCCTGGGCGATGCCGGTGACAAGATCTTCGGCACCAAGCAGAAGGACGCGTGAGCATGCAGGATGAATTCAACGACCCGCTTTGGCGCCAGATCCTGTCTGGCGCACAAATGCTCTTCGTAGCATTTGGTGCGTTGGTGTTGATGCCGCTGATCACAGGTCTTGATCCAAACGTCGCGCTGTTTACCGCAGGCCTGGGCACGTTGCTGTTCCAGGTGGTGACAGGGCGGCAGGTGCCGGTATTTTTGGCATCGAGCTTCGCGTTCATCACCCCGATCATTCTCGCCAAGGGCCAGTTCGGCCTCGCAGCGACCATGGGCGGGGTGATGGCGGCGGGTTTCGTCTATACGTTCCTGGGCCTGGCCGTGAAGGTCAAGGGCACCGGTTTTATCGACCGGCTGCTGCCGCCCGTGGTTATCGGCCCGGTGATCATCTCGATCGGCCTGGCCATGGCGCCGATTGCCGCCAATATGGCCATGGGCAAGTCCGGCGACGGCGCGGAGTTGATCCACTACCAGACGGCGATGCTGATTTCGATGCCAGCGCTGCTCACCACTTTGATCGTGGCGGTGTTCGGCAAGGGCATTTTCCGCCTGGTGCCGATCATTTCCGGCGTGCTGGTGGGCTTTGCCATGTCGTTCTACTTTGGCGTGGTCGACACGGCGAAAATCGCCGCTGCACCGTGGTTCGCCCTGCCCCACTTCACCGCGCCGGAGTTCAACTGGCAGGCGATCCTGTTTATCGTCCCAGTGGCCCTGGCCCCGGCGATCGAGCATATCGGTGGTGTGATTGCGGTAGGCAGCGTGACCGGCCGCGATTACCTGAAAAAGCCTGGCCTGCATCGCACGCTGCTGGGTGACGGTATCGCCACCACGGCTGCCGGCATGTTTGGCGGCCCGCCGAACACCACCTACGCCGAAGTGACCGGCGCCGTGATGCTGACCAAGAATTACAACCCGAAAATCATGACCTGGGCGGCAGTGTTTGCCATCAGCCTGGCATTCATCGGCAAGTTCGGCGCACTGCTGCAGAGCATCCCGGTGCCGGTGATGGGCGGGATTCTGTGCTTGCTGTTCGGCTCGATTGCCGCGGTGGGGATGAACACGCTGATTCGCCACAAGATCGACCTGGGCGAGGCGCGCAACCTGGTGATTGTGTCGGTAACGCTGGTGTTCGGGATTGGCGGTGTGCTGGTCGGCACCGGCACCGGCCCGGATGATTTCGGCCTCAAGGGCATCGCCCTGTGTGCGGTGGTGGCGATTGGCTTGAACCTGCTGCTGCCGGGCAATGATGGCTGGAAGAACAAGAAGCCTGACGAGCCGCTTCTTTAACTAACGCCGCAAAACTGAATGTGGGAGGGGGCTTGCCCCCGATGACGGAGTGTCAGTCAACATCTAATCGACTGATCCACCGCCATCGGGGGCAAGCCCCCTCCCACATTTGATTTTCAGCGTCTGTTAGAGCTCGCCGAGCCCGTCGATCAGCGCCTGGTTCTGCTCCGGCGTCCCGATGCTGATCCGCAGGAACTGGGCAATCCGCTCCTGCTTGAAGTGCCGCACAATCACCCCTTGCTCACGCAACTTGGCGGCCAGCCCTGCAGCGTCATACCGCGGGTGACGCGCAAAGATGAAGTTCGCTGCCGACGGCAACACCTCAAACCCCTTGCCTTGCAATTGCGCGACGACCTGGTTGCGGCTGTCGATCACCCACTGGCAGGTCTTCTCAAAGTATTCACGGTCGTCAAACGCGGCCGCCGCGCCAACAATCGCCAACCGATCCAACGGGTAGGAGTTGAAGCTGTTCTTGACCCGCTCCAGCGCCTCGATCAGGTCCGGGTGGCCCACGGCCAGGCCCACACGCAAACCGGCCAGTGAGCGCGATTTGGACAGGGTCTGGGTCACCAGCAGGTTCGGGTAACGATCCACCAGGCTGATGGCGGTTTCGCCGCCGAAGTCGATATAGGCTTCATCGACCACCACCACCGAGTCCGGGCTGGCCTTGAGGATCTGCTCCACCGCGTCCAGCGCCAATACGCAGCCGGTGGGCGCGTTAGGATTGGGGAAGATGATCCCGCCGTTGGGCCTGGCATAGTCAGCGGCCCGAATCTGGAACTGCTCGTCCAATGCCACCGCATCGAACGTGATGCCGTACAGGCCGCAGTACACCGGGTAGAAGCTGTAGCTGATATCCGGGAACAGCAGTGGCAGATCGTGTTGGAACAGGCCATGGAAGATGTGCGCCAGAACTTCATCGGAACCGTTGCCGAGGAACACCTTGCCGGCGTCGATCCCGTAATACCTGGCCACGGCCTGCTTGAGCAGGTCGCTGTTGGGGTCCGGGTACAGGCGCAAGTTGTCGTTCAACTCGGCCTGCATTGCCGCCAGCGCCTTGGGCGATGGGCCGTAGGGGTTTTCGTTGGTGTTGAGCTTGACCAGCTTGGTCAGCTTCGGTTGCTCACCGGGTACGTAAGGCACCAGGTCCTTGACGAAAGGGCTCCAGAATTTGCTCATGCCTTACTCTCCCTTGACGATGCGGTATTCAGCGCTGCGTGCGTGTGCGCTGAGGGATTCACCACGGGCCAGCACCGAGGCGGTCTTGCCCAGTTCGGAAGCGCCTTGTGGCGAGCAGAAGATAATCGACGAGCGCTTCTGGAAGTCGTACACCCCCAGCGGCGATGAGAAACGCGCAGTGCCGGAGGTTGGCAACACGTGATTGGGGCCGGCGCAATAATCGCCCAGGGCTTCGCTGGTGTGACGGCCCATGAAGATCGCCCCGGCGTGTCGAATCGACGGCAACCAAGCCTGTGGGTCTGCCACGGACAGCTCCAGGTGCTCCGGCGCGATGCGATTGGCCACTTCAATGGCCTGCTCCATGTCACGCACCAGAATCAGCGCACCACGGCCGTTGATCGACTTCTCGATGATCTCGGCACGTTCCATGGTCGGCAGCAGCTTATCGATGCTGGCGGCGACCTTATCGAGGAACTCGGCATCGGGGCTGACCAGGATCGCCTGGGCGTCTTCATCGTGCTCCGCCTGGGAGAACAGGTCCATGGCAATCCAGTCCGGGTCGGTCTGGCCGTCACACACCACGAGGATTTCGGAAGGACCGGCGATCATGTCGATACCGACCTGGCCAAACACATGGCGCTTGGCAGTCGCGACGTAGATATTGCCGGGGCCGACCACTTTGTCGACCTTCGGCACGCTTTCGGTGCCATAGGCCAGCGCCGCTACGGCCTGGGCGCCACCGATGGTGAACACACGGTCGACACCGGCGATGCAGGCGGCAGCCAGCACCAGCTCGTTGATTTCGCCACGCGGGGTCGGCACCACCATGACCACTTCGGTCACGCCCGCGACTTTGGCCGGGATCGCATTCATCAACACCGACGACGGATACGAAGCCTTACCGCCCGGCACGTACAAACCGGCGCGGTCCAGTGGCGTGACCTTCTGGCCCAGCACAGTGCCGTCGGCCTCGGTGTAGCTCCAGGAGTCCTGCTTCTGCTTTTCGTGATAGCTGCGTACCCGCGCCGCAGCGACTTCCAGGGCTTCGCGCTGCGGTACGGTGATGCGCGTCAGCGCCAGCTCCAGGCGTTCACGCGGCAGGATCAGGTCAGCCATGGACTGCACGTCCAGGCCGTCGAACTGGCGGGTGAAGTCCACCAGTGCCGCATCACCGCGCTCACGCACGGCCTTGATGATGTCGAGCACCCGCTGGTTGACCGAGTCGTCGGACACGCTTTCCCAGCTCAGCAGATGATCCAGATGATGGGCGAAATCCGGGTCGGCAGCGTTGAGTCGGGCAATTGCAGTGGACGTGGTCATAGCGAGGGCCTCAATAGAATTGGCAAAAACTCAGGCGCCCTAAACTAGCAGTCGTTTCCGCTTGGGCACCTGAGAATTCTGGCTATGAGGCGGATAGACGGGCGCAGCCTTTAGGCTACGCGGGTGAGTCAACCGCGGTGTCGAGACTCCACCGCCTTGCGCAGGGTGTCGATCAACGCCTGGATACGGGCGTGCTGCATCTTCATCGATGCTTTGTTGACGATCAGGCGGGAGCTGATGTCAGCGATGAAATCCTGGGGCTCCAAACCGTTGGCGCGCAGGGTGTTGCCGGTGTCGACCACGTCGATGATCTTGTCGGCCAGGCCGATCAGCGGTGCCAGCTCCATGGAGCCGTAGAGCTTGATGATATCGACCTGACGGCCTTGTTCGGCGTAATAGCGCTTGGCAACATTGACGAACTTGGTGGCGACCCGAAGGCGGCCCTTGGGCTCGACATCACCGACACGGCCGGCGGTCATCAGTTTGCACAGGGCGATGCGCAGGTCCAGGGGCTCGTACAGGCCCTGGCCGCCGTATTCCATCAGCACGTCCTTGCCGGCAACACCCAGGTCGGCAGCGCCATGTTCAACGTAGGTCGGCACGTCGGTAGCCCGCACGATCAGCAGGCGCACGTCGTCCTGGGTCGTGGGGATGATCAGCTTGCGGCTCTTGTCCGGATTCTCGGTCGGCACGATGCCCGCTTCAGCCAGAAGCGGCAACGTGTCGTCAAGGATGCGGCCCTTGGACAGTGCGATGGTCAACATGGGAAATGTCAGTCCTTCATCAGGCTATTGCTGTCCGGTCGCAAACGGCGCCAGACACAGATCGAGGCCATGACAGCCTCGACTTGAAACAAACCAGTGTTTGTAGGAGCGAGCTTGCTCGCGAAGAACGTCAACGATAACGCGTTTATTCAGAGTCAACGCGGTGCACATGAGGCCTTCGCGAGCAAGCTCGCTCCTACAGAGCAGCGGGGACTAGCCCGGTACGCGGCGAATCTTCGCGCCGAGCATCTGCAGTTTCTCTTCGATGCACTCGTAACCACGGTCTATGTGGTAGATGCGGTCGATCAGGGTGTCGCCTTCGGCGCACAGCGCCGAGATCACCAGGCTGGCCGAGGCACGCAGGTCGGTTGCCATTACTGGCGCGCCCTTGAGCTTGTCGATGCCGGTGACGATGGCAGTGTTGCCTTCGACCTGGATCTTGGCGCCCATGCGGTGCAGTTCGTACACGTGCATGAAGCGGTTTTCGAAGATGGTCTCGATCACGGCACCGGTGCCTTCGGCAATGGCGTTCAAGGAGATGAACTGCGCTTGCATGTCGGTCGGGAACGCCGGGTACGGAGCAGTACGCACGTTGACGGCTTTTGGCCGCTTGCCATGCATGTTCAGCTCGATCCAGTCTTCGCCGGTGGTGATCTCTGCGCCGGCTTCCTTGAGTTTTTCCAGGACGGCTTCCAGGATGGTCGGATCGGTGTCCTTGACCTTCACACGGCCACCGGTCACGGCAGCGGCAACCAGGTAGGTGCCGGTCTCGATGCGGTCAGGCATGACTTTGTAGGTGGCGGTATGCAGACGCTCTACACCATCAATAGTGATGGTGTCGGTGCCAGCACCGGAAACCTTCGCCCCCATGGCGTTGAGGAAGTTGGCCAGGTCGACCACTTCCGGCTCGCGTGCGGCGTTCTGCAGCACGCTGCGACCGTTGGCCAGGGCAGCGGCCATCATGATGTTCTCGGTACCGGTGACGCTGACGGTATCAAAGAAGAAGTTCGCGCCGCGCAGGCCGCCTTCCGGCGCCTTGGCCTTGATGTAGCCGCCTTCGACGTCGATGACTGCGCCCATGGCCTCAAGGCCACGGATGTGCAGGTCGACCGGACGCGAACCAATGGCGCAACCGCCAGGCAAGGCTACTTCGGCTTCGCCGAAACGGGCAACCATCGGGCCCAGCACCAGGATCGACGCACGCATGGTTTTCACCAGTTCGTACGGAGCGACCAGGGTCTTGATGGTGCGTGGGTCGATTTCGACGGCCAGCTTCTCGTCGATCACCGGCTCGATGCCCATGCGACCGAACAGCTCGATCATGGTGGTGATGTCGTGCAGGTGCGGCAGGTTGGCCACGGTCACCGGGCCATCGCACAGCAGGGTCGCTGCCAGGATCGGCAAGGCGGAGTTTTTCGCACCGGAAATGCGAATCTCGCCATCAAGGCGGGCACCGCCGGTAATAATTAATTTATCCATAAGAATCTCGACGCCTTGGGGGCTCAGGTGCGCTCGGCCCAGGCCGCGCGGCTGAAAAATTTCATAGTGACCGCATGGATGCTGCCATCGGTGATCCATGGGTTCAAATGGGCATAGATCTGCTGCTGACGCTTGACGGGGCTCAATGCCGCCAGTTCATCGCTAATCACGTTCAGCTGGAAATTGCAGCCTTCGCCTTCGACTTCTACAGTCGTTTCAGGCAGCTTTCCTTCAAGGAAGCTCTTAACTTCTAGGGCCTGCATGCTCAACCTCTATCGGCGCCCAGTGCGCACGGGTCGCACATCATACAAAAAAGCCCCGCGCCTGCGAACCCCGCATAGCAGGACTCTGACGGGGGGCTTCTTTAATAATGTGTATTAAGGATGCGCCAGCAGCTCGGTCAAACCGGAAACTTCGGCAATTTCGCGCATGTCTTCTGGCAACGCACGGATGCTGACCGGTTTTTTCGCCGCCTCGGCATCACGCATGAAGCACAGCAACAACGACAGGCCGACGCTGCTGGACTTGGTCACCGCCGAGCAATCAAGCACCAGCTCTGGCGCCTTGCTGGCCTTGATCAGCGCCTGGCCCTGCTTGCGCAGGTCAGGCCCGGTACGGTAATCCAGCACGCCACTGAGGAACAGCTCGCCGGCGTCGCCGATACGAACAGCCGACTCGGTCATTGCGCAGGCTTCCCGGCAGCTTTGTCGGTTTCTTCCTTGGCCTTGGCCACTTCACCGGCCCAACCATTGATGGTCTTGTCCAGGTTGTTGCCATTGCGCTGCATCGCGTCGGCGAACTGATCACGGAACAGCTTGCCGATGTTGATACCGTTGATGATCACATTGCGCAGTTTCCACTCGCCGTCGATCTTCGTCAGGGTGTAGGACACTGGGTACACCGAGCCATTGCTGCCGGAGACTTTCATCCCGACTTCGGCACGGTCGCCCGACTCGTCCTTGGCCGCATCAACGATAATGCCTTGGTTGTTGTATTCCAGCAGAGCGTTACCGTAGAACTGGAACAGACCCTTCTTGAAGTTTTCCTGGAACGTCTGCATCTGCGCAGGCGTGGCGTTGCGCGAATACTTGACGGTCATGATGCTTTTGGAAATACCTTCAGCATCGACCACAGGGCCAACGATCGTGTTGAGCGCTTCATAGAACCTGGAAGGGTCTTGCTTGTACTGTTCTTTATTAGCCTTGAGGTCAGCCAGCATTCTGCTGGTGGTGTCCTGCACCAAATCGTGGGCAGAACCTGCCGCGTTGGCCATCATCGGCAATGCGGCAAGCAGTACCAGCAGGCCACGTCGCAAGGTAGAGATCATGAGCAGATTCCTCATTTGGCGTCTTTATTGACCGTATTGAGCAAAAATTTTCCGATCAGGTCTTCAAGTACCAGCGACGACTGTGTGTCGTGGATGGTCGAACCATCCTTGAGCAGGGCTGTTTCCCCACCCACGCTGACACCGATGTACTTCTCGCCCAGCAGACCCGCAGTAAGGATAGATGCCGTGGAGTCAGTCGGCAGATTATCTACCTTCTTGTCCAGTTGCATCGTCACCCGACCGGTGAAGCTGTCGCGGTCCAGATCGATTGCCGTGACCTTGCCAATGGTGACACCGGCCATGGTCACTTTGGATCTGACCGTCAGACCGGCGATATTGTCGAAGTACGCGTAAAGTTTATAGGTATCGGCGGTAGGGCTGGCCGAAAGGCCGCTGACTCGCAGGGCCAACAACAGTAAAGCCAGGATGCCAGCCAGCAAGAAAAGGCCGACACCGATCTCCACAGTGCGGTTTTGCATCAGAAATCTCCAAACATCAAGGCGGTCAAAATAAAGTCAAGGCCCAGTACCGCCAGCGAGGCGTACACAACGGTCTTGGTGGTGGCACGGCTGATCCCCTCTGAAGTGGGCTCACAGTCATAGCCTTGGAATACGGCAATCCAGGTCACCACAAAGGCAAAGACAATGCTCTTTATAATGCCGTTGAGCACGTCACCGGTGAAGGTCACGCTGTTTTGCATGTTGGCCCAGTAGGAGCCGTCGTAGACCCCCAGCCAGTCAACCGCCACCCACGAACCGCCCCAGATACCGACCACGCTGAAAATCATCGCCAGCAGTGGCAGGGAGATGAAGCCGGCCCACAGGCGCGGGGCAACAATGTACTTGAGCGGGTCCACGCCGATCATTTCCAGGCTGGACAGCTGCTCGGTGGACTTCATATTGCCGATTTCAGCGGTCAGCGCCGAACCCGCACGCCCCGCGAACAACAAGGCGGTGACCACTGGGCCAAGCTCACGCAACAGGGTCAGGGCCACCATCTGCCCTACCGCCTGCTCCGAGCCGTAGCTGGAAAGGATATTGAAACCCTGCAGCGCCAGCACCATGCCGATGAATACGCCGGAGACCACGATGATCACCAGGGACATCACCCCCACCGAGTGCAGCTGCTTGACCAGCAGGCCAAAGCCGCCGCCGATGCCGCCGCGCCCCAGCAAGGCGTGAAACAGGAAAATGGTCGAACGTCCCAGCACTTCGACGATGTCGATGCCCGAGCGACCGAAAAGGCGAACCTTCTCGATAAGAGATGTCTTGCGCATCAGCGCTTCCCCAGAAGATCTGAGCGGTAGTCCGCTGCCGGAAAGTGAAAAGGCACCGGGCCATCGGGGTTGCCGGTCATGAATTGGCGAATGCGCGGGTTATCGGCGTTCATCAATTCTTCAGGCGTACCCTGCCCCAGCACCTGACCATCACCCACTACATATAGGTAGTCGGCGATGCTCGCGGTTTCAGCCAGGTCGTGGGAAACCACGATACTGGTGATCCCCAACGCGTCGTTGAGCAGGCGGATCAGGCGCACCAACACGCCCATGGCGATCGGATCCTGACCTACGAATGGCTCGTCATACATGAGGATTTGTGGGTCGAGGGCAATGGCCCGCGCCAGGGCGACACGGCGTTTCATGCCGCCGGATAACTCGTCCGGCATCAGGTCGATGGCGCCGCGAAGGCCTACGGCCTGCAGCTTGAGCAACACGATGTCACGAATCATTTCATCGGACAGCTGGGTGTGCACCCGCAGCGGGAAGGCTACGTTTTCGAACACATCAAGGTCGGTGAACAGCGCGCCGCTCTGGAATAGCACACCCATATGCTTGCGCGCATCGAACAGATCGCTGCGCGACAGCGTCGGCAGGTTCTGGCCGTTGACCCACACTTCCCCGGCACTGGGGCGCAATTGCATGCCCATCAGGCGCAACAGGGTGGTCTTGCCGCAACCGGAAGGCCCCATGATGCCCGTGACCTTGCCGCGAGGAATGCGAATATCGACGTTATTGAAGATGCTGCGCGTACCGCGCTTGAAGGTAAGACCCTTCAGCTCGACCGCGTAGGCGTTATCGGCACTCATCTAATCTCCTTGGGATGCAGCCTTTCACTCAGACACCATGTGTGCGACTTTGGTTTTCAACAGATGCGCAATAGTTGAGCACATGGGTTGGGCGGACCGAACTGGCGGCGAACTATATCACTGCTGGTACAGAGCCCCCAAGGCCGGAACAGCGCTGGTTCAGATTCGAGACAGGGAAAAAACGTTGCTTGCTGTGTTACCGACGGTGGATTTCAGTTATCCCGCGCACAAAGCCTGACGAACTTGCGTGAGGGAATTGATCATTACCGCTATAATCGCCGACTTTTCGTCAGGCTATACGATTTCAGACATGAGCCAATCCAGCGACCTTATTCAATCCGCACAACGCACCATACGCCTTGAGCTTGAAGCCGTAGAGGGCTTGCTGGCGCATATCGACGCGGATTTCGTGCGCGCCTGCGAGATGATTCTGGCCAGCAAGGGCCGCGTTGTGGTGGTCGGCATGGGCAAGTCCGGCCACATTGGCAACAAGATCGCAGCGACCCTGGCGAGCACCGGGACCACCGCGTTTTTCGTGCACCCGGCCGAAGCCAGCCACGGTGACATGGGCATGATCACCAAGGACGACGTGATCCTCGCCCTGTCCAACTCCGGTACTACCAATGAAATCGTGACCCTGCTGCCGCTGATCAAGCGCCTGGGCATCCAGATGATCAGCCTCACGGGCAACCCTGAGTCAACGCTGGCCAAGGCCGCCGACGTCAATCTGAACGTGCACGTAGCCCATGAGGCCTGCCCGCTGAACCTGGCGCCCACTTCCTCCACTACCGCCGCACTGGTGATGGGCGATGCCCTGGCGGTGGCGCTGCTGGAGGCTCGCGGGTTTACCGCCGAGGACTTCGCATTTTCCCATCCCGGTGGTGCACTGGGCCGTCGCCTGTTGCTGAAAGTGGAAAACGTCATGCACAGCGGCACAGAACTGCCGAGCGTTCCACGCGGTACCCTGCTTCGGGATGCGTTGATGGAAATGACCCGCAAGGGACTGGGCATGACCGCCATCGTCGAAACCGATGGCCGGCTGGCCGGGATATTCACGGACGGCGACCTGCGTCGCACCCTGGACCGCACCATTGATATCCATACCGCCACCATCGACGCAGTGATGACCCCTCACGGCAAGACCGCCCGCGCCGAAATGCTCGCGGCCGAAGCGTTGAAAATCATGGAAGACCACCGGATAGGCGCACTTATCGTGGTCGACAACGATGACCGGCCGATCGGGGCCCTTAACCTTGGCGACTTGCTGCGCGCAGGAGTGATGTAAATGAACAGCGACCTGTTGCAACGCGGTAAAGACATCAAACTGGCGATTTTCGACGTTGACGGCGTGCTGACGGATGGCCGCCTGTACTTCCTCGAGGACGGCAGTGAATTCAAGACGTTCAACACCCTCGACGGCCAAGGCATCAAGATGCTGATGGCAGCGGGCGTGCAAACCGCAATTATCAGCGGTCGAAAAACACCGGTTGTGGAACGCCGCGCACAAAACCTCGGTATTCCTCACCTGTATCAGGGCCGCGAGGATAAACTGGTGGTGCTGGACGAGCTTCTTGGCCAACTCAACCTAAGCTATGAACAGGTCGCTTATCTGGGTGACGACCTGCCTGACCTGCCGGTGATTCGCCGGGTGGGCCTGGGCATGGCCGTCGCGAATGCCGCGGCATTTGTCCGCGAACACGCCCATGGCATCACCACCGCCCGTGGCGGCGAAGGTGCCGCCCGCGAGTTCTGCGAGTTGATCCTGCGTGCCCAGGGCAGTCTTGAAGCGGCCCACGCCGCCTACCTATAGAGCGTTATATGCTGAGCAAAAAGATTCGCAACTTCCTGTTATTCGGGGTCATCGCCGCGCTGCTCCTGGCGGTGGGCTACTGGAATATCAGCCCGGAGCGCTTTCTCGACAAGCCTGTTGCGCAGGTTGACGAAGGCCTTATCGACTATTACGCCACCAATGCGTACAGCATTCAGTACCTGCCCGACGGCAAGGTGCAGTATGAGATGACATCGGACAAGGTCGAGCACTTGAAGGCTTCCGAAGTCAGCCTGCTGACCAATCCGGACCTGAACCTGTATCGCGGCACCGAATTTCCCTGGCACGTGACCAGCAAGCGTGGCGAGGTAAACCCCGACGGCACCGAAGTTGAACTGATCGACTCGGTGCGCGTCGCACGTACAGACGCGCAGAACCGCGACACCATCATTACCAGCAGTCGCATGACCGTATTCCCACAGAAGCAATATGCGCAGACCGAGCAAGACGTTAGAATCGACGGCGCTGGCGGTGTATCGACTGGCAAGGGAATGAAAGCGTATTTGAAAGAAAGCAGGATACACCTGCTATCGAACGTAAGAGGACAGTATGAGGCTCGTTAAAACTCTCCCTATTTTGCTCGGTCTGGGCGCAGCACTGGGAAGCGTGAGCGCCTGGGCTCTGCCGAACGATAGCCAGCAACCGATCCACATTTCGGCTGACGACGCGCAGCTCGATGACAAGCAAGGCGTGGCGACCTACACCGGCGGCGTGATCATCACCCAGGGTTCGATGAAGATTACCGGCAACACGGTGACCCTGACGCGTACCGCGGCAGGCGACATTGACGTGGTGACGTCGGTGGGCAACCTGGCTTATTTCGAGCAGAAGCAGTCCGCTACCGATACAGGTCCGATGAAAGGCTACGGCAAGACTATCCAGTATCACGCCCAGCAGAACCGCATCGTACTGATTGACCAGGCCAAGGTGCTGAGCCCGGACGGCAACTCCACCGAAGGTGAAAAAATCACCTATGACACCGTGAAGCAGATCGCTAACGCCGGTCGCGCCAACGGCAGCAAGGTCACCGCACCCCGCCCACGCATCGACATGGTTATCCAGCCGAAGAAGAAGGCCGAGTAATGGCAACCCTGAAAGCCCAGCATCTGGCCAAGGCCTATAAAAGCCGCCAGGTGGTACGCGACGTCAGCCTGTCGATCGACAGCGGCCAGATCGTCGGCCTGCTCGGCCCTAACGGTGCCGGCAAAACCACCTGCTTCTATATGATCGTCGGGCTGGTCCAGGCGGACCAGGGTCGCGTATTGATCGACGACCTGGACGTCAGCCACCAACCCATGCACGGTCGTGCACGGGCAGGTATCGGCTATCTTCCGCAGGAGGCGTCGATCTTCCGCAAACTGTCGGTCGCCGACAACATCATGGCGATTCTCGAGACCCGCAAGGAACTTGATCGCGATGGCCGCCGCCAGGAACTGGAAAGCCTGCTGCAGGAATTCCACATCAACCATATTCGCGACAACCTCGGCATGAGCTTGTCCGGTGGTGAACGTCGTCGCGTGGAAATCGCCCGCGCCCTGGCGACCGCGCCGAAATTCATCCTGCTGGATGAACCCTTCGCGGGTGTCGACCCGATTTCGGTAGGCGACATCAAACAGATCATCCACCACCTCAAGGCCAAGGGCATTGGTGTGTTGATCACCGACCACAACGTGCGCGAGACCCTTGATATCTGTGAAACCGCTTATATCGTCAATGATGGCCAGCTGATTGCCGAAGGCGATGCCGAAACCATCCTGGCCAACGAGCTGGTGAAGGAAGTGTACCTGGGTCACGAGTTCCGCCTGTAAACACAGGGGTATCGCGCCTTTCCCTAGCGCGCGCGGGAGTCAATGGAAACCTCGGTTTTTTTATTGTTACCGCGCTCTAGGCAAAGGCCCCGAGATCAGGCATATAATTTGCTTATGTTTGGCGCTCACGCGCCCTGTCGTGGATGGCGCATTGCGCCGGCGAATAAGGTGTTAAGCCCCTGCCATGAAACCATCGCTAGTCCTGAGAATGGGCCAGCAGCTGACGATGACACCGCAGCTGCAACAGGCCATCCGCCTGCTCCAATTGTCGACCCTGGACCTGCAACAGGAAATCCAGGAGGCCCTGGAGTCCAATCCGATGCTCGAACGCCAGGAAGAAGGCGACGACTTCGATAACGCAGATCCTCTGGCCGATAACATCGAGCAAAAACCCAATTCCGACGTGCAGGAACCCTCCTATCAGGAAACCGCCCCGACGGTGGACAACCTGGAGGAAGGCGACTGGAACGAACGCATTCCCAATGAGCTTCCCGTGGACACCGCCTGGGAAGATGTCTACCAGACCAGCGCCAGCAGCCTGCCAAGCAGCGATGATGACGAGTGGGATTTCACTACCCGCACGTCGGCGGGCGAGAGCCTGCAGAGCCACTTGCTGTGGCAACTGAACCTGGCGCCGATGTCCGACACCGATCGCCTGATCGCGGTCACCCTGATCGATTGCATCAATAACCAGGGCTACCTGGACGAAACCCTCGACGAAATCCTCGAGGCCTTCGACCCGGAACTGGATATCGAACTGGACGAAATCGAAGCCGTCCTGCACCGCATCCAGCAATTCGAGCCCGCAGGCATCGGCGCACGCACCCTCAGCGAGTGCCTGTTACTGCAACTGCGCCAACTGCCGGCCAAGACGCCATGGCTCACCGAAGCGCAACGCCTGGTCAGTGACTACATCGACCTGTTGGGCAGTCGCGACTACAGCCAACTGATGCGCCGCATGAAGCTCAAGGAAGATGACTTGCGCCAGGTCATCGAGCTGGTGCAAAGCCTCAACCCGCGTCCAGGCTCGCAGATCGAGTCCAGCGAAGCCGAATATGTGGTGCCCGACGTCATTGTGCGCAAGGACAACGAACGCTGGCTGGTGGAGCTGAACCAGGAGTCGGTACCGCGCCTGCGGGTCAACCCGCAATACGCAGGTTTTGTGCGCCGCGCTGATACCAGCGCCGACAACACCTTCATGCGCAACCAGTTGCAGGAAGCGCGGTGGTTCATCAAGAGCCTGCAAAGCCGCAACGAAACCCTGATGAAAGTCGCAACCCAGATCGTCGAGCATCAGCGCGGCTTTCTGGAATATGGTGACGAAGCCATGAAACCGCTGGTGCTGCATGACATCGCCGAGGCGGTCGGCATGCACGAGTCGACGATTTCACGGGTGACCACGCAAAAATTCATGCATACCCCACGGGGTATTTATGAGCTGAAATACTTTTTTTCCAGCCACGTCAGCACCTCCGAAGGCGGCGAATGCTCGTCCACGGCGATCCGCGCGATCATCAAAAAACTGGTTGCCGCGGAAAATCAGAAAAAGCCGTTGAGTGACAGCAAGATCGCTGGTTTACTGGAGGCACAAGGCATTCAGGTCGCCCGTCGAACCGTCGCCAAGTACCGCGAGTCCCTAGGGATCGCGCCTTCCAGCGAGCGTAAGCGGTTGATGTGACGGGCGGGGCATAGCGTTCCAGTGGCAGGCGCTTTTCGCCTGCCACTTTATGCACTGGCAACGAAGGAGAAGCTGTATGCAAGTCAACATCAGTGGACACCAGCTGGAAGTCACCAAGCCCCTGCGTGAGTACACCGAGAGCAAACTGAACAAGCTTGCGGGGCATTTTGACAAGATAACCAACGTGCAGGTCATCATGGAGGTCGATAAGCTCAAGCAGAAAATCGAGGCCACCCTGCACGTACCGAATGCCAAGCTCGTCGCCAATGCGGAACATGAAGACATGTACGCGGCAATTGACTCTCTCTACGACAAACTCGACCGCCAACTCATAAAGCATAAGGAAAAGAATCTGCACCTGATGCAAGGTACAGGTCGTTAACTCTCCCCCCATGATCCGACTTGAAACCATCCTGACCCCCGGCCGTTCCCTCGTGAACGTGCCGGGCGGCAGCAAGAAAAAAGCCCTCGAACAGATTGCCAACCTGATCGCACATCAAGTGCCGGCTCTGGAGATGCAGGATGTCTTCGAAGCGTTGATTGCCCGTGAAAAACTCGGCTCCACCGGTTTTGGCAACGGCATCGCGATTCCTCACTGTCGCCTCAAAGGCTGTGAAACACCAGTGAGCGCCTTGATGCATCTGGATCACCCCATTGATTTCGACGCCATCGACGGCGCCCCGGTCGACCTGCTGTTCGTACTACTGGTCCCGGAAGCCGCCACCGATGCGCACTTGGAACTGCTCCGGCAGATCGCCAGCATGCTTGACCGCAAGGATGTACGCGACAAACTGCGCAGCGCCTCCAGCAATGAAGCGTTGTACCAAGTTGTCCTGGATGAACAAAACGGGCAGTAATCATGCGTTTGATCATCGTCAGCGGTCGCTCCGGCTCGGGTAAGAGCACCGCCCTCAATGTGCTTGAGGACAACGGCTTCTATTGCATCGACAACCTGCCCGCCGGCCTGCTGCCGGAGTTGGCGGAGCGCGCCCTTATCCACACCGAACTGGCGCAACCGCTGGTCGCCGTGTCGATCGATGCCCGCAACCTGCCCAGCCACCTCTCGCGGTTCCCGGAATTGCTGGAAGAAGTGCGCGCCAAGCACATTCATTGCGATGTGCTGTATCTGGATGCCGACGAAGAAACCCTGCTCAAGCGCTTCTCCGAAACCCGTCGACGTCACCCACTCAGCAGCGCCAACCGCTCCCTGGCCGAAGCCATCGAGGACGAGACCAAACTGCTGGGGCCGATCATTGACCTGGCCGACCTGAAGATCAACACCACCCATCTCAACCTGTATCAGCTGCGCGACGCGATCAAGCTGCGCCTGCTGAACCAGCCTGAGCCGGGGACGGCGTTTCTGGTCGAGTCATTTGGCTTCAAGCGCGGCATGCCGGTAGATGCCGACCTGGTGTTCGACGTGCGCTGCCTGCCCAACCCTTACTGGAAGCCGGAGTTACGCGATCAGTCCGGGCTGGATCAGCCTGTGGTCGACTACCTGGCCGCACAACCGGATGTGGAAGAGATGTTCCAGGACATCTCCAGCTACCTGCTCAAATGGTTGCCGCGCTTTGCCGCAAGCAATCGGGCCTATGTCACCATTGCCATTGGCTGCACTGGCGGCCACCACCGCTCGGTCTATCTGACTGAACGACTGGGCCAGGTGCTGCAACAAACCCTCAAGAACGTCCAGGTTCGCCACCGCGACCTTAGCTGAAAGGAACACCACTGCGATGCCGGCTCGGGAAATTGAAATCATCAACAAGCTGGGCCTGCACGCCCGGGCGTCGGCTAAATTCGTTGGAGTGGCCGGGCAGTTCCCCTGCCAGATCCGTGCAGGGCGCACGCCGGATTCCATGGTCGATGGCAAGAGCATCATGGCGATGATGATGTTGGCGGCCGGCAAAGGCACCAAAATTCACCTGAAGACCGAAGGCGAGCAAGAGCAGGAGGCTATGGACGCACTGGTCGCACTGATCAATAACTACTTCGACGAAGGCGAATAACCCCTACTGTAGGAGCGAGCTTGCTCGCGAATAACGTCAACGATAACGCGGGCATCCTGGTTTAACGCAGTGCTCTCAGGTTTTTCGCGAGCAAGCTCGCTCCTACATAGATAAAGCCACCCTCAGCCCAACGCCGTATCCATCACCATCATCAGACAAAACCCGACGCACAACCCAAGGCTGGCGAGCTTTTCATGGCCATTGCGGCGCGACTCGGGGATGACTTCATGAGTCACTACCAGCAACATTGCCCCGGCGGCCAGCGCCAAACCCAGCGGCAACAACACTTCGGCAAGGCTCACCAGCCATGCACAGAGCACCGCAAATACCGGTTCAACCAGGCCTGATGCAGCGCCAATCAAAAAGGCTTTGATCCGCGACATTCCGGCCCCAGCCAATACCAGTGCGATCACCAGCCCTTCAGGGACATCCTGCAGGGCAATGCCCATGGCGAGACTGTCGGCATCCGCCATGCCCCCGCCCGCAGAAACACCCACCGCCATGCCTTCCGGGATGTTGTGCGCAATGATGGCAAACACGAATAACCAAATGCGCGGCGGGATAACCGGTTTATCCGGTGTACCCACCAGCATTTCCGGGCTGGCGCCGGAGACTTTACGGTCCACTAGGTACAGGGCGAACGCCCCGAGCATGATGCCGAAGCTGATCAGGCCACCGGCGCCCCAGGGTGAAAGCCCCAGGCTTTCAGCGGCGGCGATACCCGGCACCACCAGGGAAAAAGCGGTCGCCGCCAGCATTACACCCGCCCCGAAGCCCAGCAGGGTATCGCTCAGTGCCATCGGCATCCGCCGAATCACCAACACCGGCACCGCGCCCAGCGCCGTGCCGAGCGCGCAGATCGCTCCGCCCTGCAAAGCACGCAGGATGCGCGGTTCCAGGTTCAGCCAGGCCAGCCCATGGGCCACCAGTAACGCAGTACCTGCCAATAGCAGCAGCGAGCCAAACGCATAACGAAACATTCGTAGGCTACCGATCGCCAGTGTTTGCGTGCCCATAGTCGGCCTTAGATCTTGTTATGGAGTGAATGTCAGGCCAGAGCAGCCTGATAGCGCGCGGCAACCTCCGGCCAGTTGATGACGCTGTAGAACGCATTGATGTACTCCGGTCGTCGGTTTTGATATTGCAGGTAGTAAGCATGCTCCCAGACATCCAGGCCCAGGACCGGCGTATTACCGTTCATCAGAGGGCTGTCCTGATTGCCACTACTTTCCACCACCAGCGTTTTCTGTGGCGTAACGCTCAACCAGGCCCAGCCGCTGCCAAAACGCGTCAACGCCGCCTTGGTAAACGCGTCCTTGAAGCTGTCGAAGCCGCCAAGTTGTTCGTCGATGGCCTTGCCCAGCGCGCCCTCGGGTTTGCCGCCCCCTGTCGGTGACATGACCGCCCAGAACAATGAGTGGTTTGCATGCCCGCCTCCTTGGTTGACCACGGCAGCGCGTAATTTCTCCGGCAATGTTTGAACGCTGGACACCAGCTTCTCCACCGGCCAGCCGGCGAACTCGGTCCCCTCGACCGCGGCATTGAGGTTATTGATGTAGGTCTGGTGGTGTTTGGTGTAGTGAATTTCCATGGTTTGCGCGTCGATATGCGGCTCGAGGGCGTCGTAGGCGTAAGGCAAGGCCGGCAAGGTATAGGTCATATCAATGTGCTCCATATTGAGGCGTAGACGTGTGCGTCGCAGCGCTGCCCAGCAGCCGATGAGTGCGTGGGTATTCGCCGTGATCGCTGATGAAATTCAGCAGCTCGACGTAGGTCTTGCTGCTCTGGCGCAGCGCGGCCTCGCGCAATGACGGGCTGAGGCGTGGGTCCTGCATGGTCTGTAAAAGGCGCTGATGGATAGCGCAGAGGTATTCCGCGCTTTCCTCTGGCTGGTTCAGGCGCAAGTGCAGGTCCGCCAGGTTGTGATGGGAAATGACGCAAGCCGCCACTGCTTCGTCAGCATCCGCCCAGCGTTCGAACAACACTTGGGCCAGGGCCAGGGCTTGCAGATAGGCCTCGCGAGCGTCAACCAGCTCACCTGCCATAAAGCAGCGATTGGCCCGTTCGATCGTGCGTTTCCAGTGCTCCATGGTGAGCCTCCAAAGCAGGGTCGTTGATTAAACGCCGCCGGCGGTAAGCTTTTCCGGGTCCAGCAGGACTTCCAGTTGGCTGCGAGGCAGGTCGGTGTGTTCGAGGGCGACATCGATCACCGGGCGGCCTTGCTGATACGCCTTCTTGGCGATTTCAGCGGCTTTCTGGTAGCCGATGATCGGGTTAAGTGCGGTGACCAGGATTGGATTGCGCGACAGTGCTTCCTTGAGCTTGGGCTCATTGACCTTGAAGCTGGCAATGGCCTTGTCCGCCAGCAACCGGCTGGCATTGGCCAGCAATTCCAGGCTGCTGAGCAGGTTTTGGGCAATGATCGGCAGCATCACATTCAGCTCGAAATTCCCCGATTGACCGGCCACCGTAATCGCTGTGTCATTGCCGATAACCTGGGCGGCCACCATGGCGGTCGCTTCCGGAATGACCGGGTTGACCTTGCCCGGCATGATCGACGAACCCGGCTGCAGCGCCTCCAGCTCGATTTCACCCAGGCCGGCCAATGGCCCGGAGTTCATCCAGCGCAGGTCATTGGCGATCTTCATCAGCGACACCGCTGTGGTTTTCAACTGGCCAGAGACTGCAACGGCGGTGTCCTGGGAGCCAATCAGCGCAAACAGGTTCTTGCCGGGCGCGAACTTCACCCCGGTCAAAAGGCTCATCTGCTGGCTGAAGCGCCCGGCAAACTCGGGGTGTGCGTTGATCCCGGTACCGACCGCCGTGCCGCCCTGAGCCAATGCTTGCAGCGCCGGTAGCAGGTCCTGCAAGTGACCGATATTGGCCTTGAGCTGCTGCGCCCAGCCGTTCAGCACCTGGCTCATGCGCACCGGCATGGCGTCCATCAAATGCGTGCGGCCGGTCTTGATGAACGGATGAACCGCCTCGGCTTTTTGCTCGATGACTTGCACCAGATGCAGCAGGGCCGGCAGCGTTTGCTCGTGCAGCACCAACGCGGCACTGACGTGGATGGTGGTTGGGATGATGTCGTTACTGCTCTGACCACAATTGACGTGGTCATTGGGGTTGACCGCCTCGCCGAGCAAACGGCTGGCAAGGGTCGCGATCACTTCGTTGGCGTTCATGTTGGAGCTGGTGCCGGAGCCGGTCTGGAAGATATCCACCGGGAAGTGCTGCATGTAGTCACCTTCCAGCAAGCCTTGGGCAGCATCGACAATGGCCCTGCCCTGCCCTTCGCTGATTTGCTTGAGGTCGACGTTGACCTTGGCCGCGGCTGTCTTGGCCAGGATCAGCGCGCGGATGAATTGCGCCGGCATGGGTTGATGACTGATCGGAAAGTTGTTCACCGCACGCTGTGTTTGTGCGCCATACAAAGCTTCTTGCGGCACATGCAGTTCGCCCATGCTGTCGCGTTCGATACGGGTGTTACTCATCATTAGATCCTTGCACCAAGTCAGAAACGGAAATCGAAGGCAGTAATTCGCAGCTCGCCAATTGCCAGGCAAAGGTCTGCCAGCGCTTGAGGCGGCAGGCACAGTGGGAGAGTTTTTCCAGGTCGCGCAGTGGCCGCCAGGCCTGGTCCAGGCACAGGGAGCGCCAATGCCAGGGCAAGGCGACATCAGCGGCGGTGTCGATCAACAAACGAAATGAGGTTTCAGCGATCGTCCACGGATGGGTTGCGGTGCAACACGCCAGGTACCGACCTTCGTTCAGGTAATGCTCAATCAGGCGGGGTTCATTGGGATCCAGGCCACAGCGAATCTGGCGGCTCATCCAACGCCAGCTTTCCAGATAGGGATCCTCATGCAGGACAGAACTCATGAGCCACACTCATTCGGTAATGATATTTATTATTAAATGATATTGAGAATCAAAACAAGAGCAGCCCATTAATCCTGCCAAAAGAGGCGCAATAAAAAAGGCGCGCCATCTTTGCGATGGCGCGCCTTTCAGGACGTGCGGGAGGGATTAGCTGCCAGCGACCGTCATGCGTTCGATAAGCACCGAACCTGTGCGGATATTGCTGCGTAGCTCCAGGTCGTTCCCCACGGCGACGATCTGCTTGAACATATCGCGCATATTGCCGGCGATGGTCACTTCCTGGACGGCAAACTGAATCTCGCCATTCTCCACCCAGAAGCCCGCCGCACCACGCGAGTAGTCACCAGTAACCATGTTCAGGCCATGGCCCATCAGTTCAGTCACCAGCAACCCACGCCCCATCCGCCGCAACAACGCTGCCTGGTCTTCATCACCGTGGGTCACGAACAGGTTATGCACGCCGCCCGCGTTAGCGGTGCTTGGCAGGCCCAACTTGCGACCGGCATAAGTGCCCAGCACATAGGACACCAGCTCACCCTGCTCGACAAACGGTTTAGCATAGGTCGCCAGGCCATCGCCGTCGAACGACGAACTGCCCATCGCGCGCATCAGATGCGGGCGCTCGTCAATGGTCAGCCACTCTGGGAACAACTTCTGGCCGATGGCGCCTTCCAGGAACGAAGACTTGCGATACAGGTTGCCACCGGAAATCGCGCCCAGGAAGCTGCCAAATAAACCACCGGCCAGCTCTGCGGAAAACAGCACAGGCACTTCGCATGTGGGCACCGGACGTGCACCCAGGCGGCTCGCAGCCCGTTGCGCCGCACGCTGGCCAATGCTTGCAGGGTCTGCCAACAACTCGCCTTGGCGGTTGACGTCATACCAGTAATCACGCTGCATCTGCCCGTTGGCTTCGGCAATCATCACGCAACTGAGGCTGTGACGCGTGGAGGCATAACCACCGATAAAGCCATGGCTGTTGCCGTAGACGCGGCAACCCTGATGGGTGCTCAAGGTGGTGCCGTCCGCATTCTTGATGCGGGCATCGGCATCGAAGGCTGCCGCTTCGCAGGTCAGCGCCAGCTCGATGGCTTGCTCAGGAGTGATATTCCAGGCATGGAACAGGTCGAAATCCTGCACATCCTTGGCCATCAGCGCCTTGTCAGCCAGGCCTGAGCTTTCATCCTCGGACGTGTGCTTGGCAATCGCCAGTGCTGCGGCGACGGTCTCGCGAATCGCCTCAGGGCCACTGGCGGAAGTGCTGGCCGAGCCTTTGCGCTGGCCCGCATACAAGGTAATGCCAAACCCTTGGTCGCGATTGAATTCAACCGTTTCCACTTCCCGCTGGCGCACCGAAGTCGACAACCCTTGCTCCAGCGACACCGCCACTTCACAGGCGCTGGCCCCCTGGCGCTTGGCCTCGGCAAGGATCTGCTCGACTTGTTCCTGCAGTGCCGGTAACGCTTGTGGACCGACGCTTTGGGCTGCACTCATGGTTTTCTCCACTCAAATTCTGCTTTCGGTTAAGGCCATCGAGCGACCGGGCCGGACAAGCGGCCCCCGACTGGTTATCATGGCGGCGTTTCTTTGCGGACTGCCACCATGGTTGATTCTTACGACGACTCCCTCGATGGGGAGAAAAGCAAAACCCAGGTCAAACGTGAGCTGCATGCTCTGGTTGACCTTGGCGAGCGCCTTACAACGCTCAAAAAGGATTTGGTTGCCAAACTGCCACTGACCGACGAAATGCGTCGGGCCCTGGCCGATGCGCCCAAGCACACCGCGAATATCGCGCGTAAACGGCACATCTCGTTTATCGGCAAACTGATGCGCGACCAAGACATTGACGCCATTCTGACTTTGCTCGATCAAACCGATGCCTCCACTCGCCAGTACAACGAACGCTTCCACAACCTGGAACGGTGGCGTGACCGCCTGATCTCGGGCGATGACGCGGTGCTGGAGAAATTCGTACTGGACTACCCGGACGCGGACCGCCAGCAATTGCGCTCCCTGATCCGTCAGGCCCAGCATGAACTGGCGCATAACAAGGCGCCGGCCACCAGCCGTAAAATCTTCAAGTACATCCGTGAGCTGGACGAGACTCAACGCGGCCTGCGCTGATCCTCTTCCCCGGGTGGCGGTCTTCGCCACCCGAAGCTCCGGTTCCTACGATCCCGTGCCACCCACGGTGATCGCATCAATTTTCAACGTTGGCTGGCCGACACCTACCGGTACCGACTGCCCATCCTTGCCGCACGTGCCCACGCCGCTGTCCAGCGACAGGTCGTTACCGACCATCGACACCTTGCTCATGGCTTCCGGCCCGTTACCAATCAGCGTCGCCCCTTTGACCGGCGCGGTAATCTTGCCGTCTTCGATCAGGTACGCCTCGCTGGTGGAGAACACGAACTTGCCGCTGGTGATATCCACCTGGCCGCCGCCGAGGTTGGCGCAGTAGATACCGCGTTTGACCGAGGCAATGATTTCCGCCGGATCGCTTTGGCCACCGAGCATGTAGGTGTTGGTCATGCGCGGCATTGGCAGATGCGCATAGGATTCACGACGGCCATTACCGGTGCGTGCCACGCCCATCAGACGGGCGTTGAGCTTGTCTTGCATGTAACCCTTGAGCACGCCGTTCTCGATCAGGGTGGTGCATTCGGTCGGCGTGCCTTCGTCATCGACACTCAGCGAACCACGGCGGCCGGCCAGGGTGCCGTCATCGACAATGGTGCACAGCTTGGACGCAACCATTTCGCCCATGCGCCCGCTGTAGGCGGAACTGCCCTTGCGGTTGAAATCGCCTTCCAGGCCATGGCCCACGGCTTCGTGGAGCAATACGCCAGACCAACCCGAACCCAGCACCACCGGCAAGGTACCGGCCGGCGCCGGTATCGCTTCCAGGTTGACCAATGCCTGGCGCAGCGCCTCACGGGCATAGCCCATGGCACGGTCGTCAGCAAGGAAATAACGGTAGTCGGTGCGCCCGCCGCCGCCATGACCACCGCGTTCGCGCCGCCCGTTCTGTTCGACGATCACACTCACATTGAAACGCACCAGCGGCCGTACATCCGCCGCCAGCCCACCGTCGGTGGACGCCACGAGGATGCGCTCCCACACGCCAGCCATGCTCACGGTCACTTGCTGGATACGCGGGTCCAAGGCACGGGTAGCAGCGTCGATACGCTTGAGCAGCTCGACCTTTTCCGCACGGCTGATCACTTCCAATGGGTTATCCGGCGCATACAACTGCGCCACGTCCTGGGTACTGAAAGCCTGCACCGTGCCATTCTGGCCGGCACGGGAAATCGAACGGGCAGCACGCGCCGCCAGGCCCAAGGCCTCCAGGGTGATCGCATTGCTGTAGGCAAAGCCGGTCTTCTCACCCGATTGCGCGCGAACGCCTACGCCCTGGTCAAGGTTGAAACTGCCTTCCTTGACGATCCCATCTTCCAACGCCCAGGACTCGGAAATCTGCCCCTGGAAATACAGGTCAGCCGCGTCGATACCCGGCCCGGCCAGATCGCCGAGCACGGTTTGCAGGCTTTCGATGGTCACGCCACCGGGTGCCAGGAGGTGATCACTGACTGAGGACAACAACTCGCTCATAGGTTTGGCCTTAAATTCATCGTTCTGAAGCAGGCCGCTGCGCGCCCTGCGAAAAAAAGCGCCGGTGATTGGCCACCGGCATGCGCGTCCGTATCGACGCCTGTTCACTGCTGTCGCGTTCGGCCAGTAACACCGCTTCGCCTTGATCCTGTTGCGCCAGCACTCGGCCCCAAGGGTCGACAATCGCCGCGTGGCCAAAAGTTTCCCGTGGGCCTGGGTGCACACCGCCCTGGGCGGCTGCCAGCAGGTAGCACTGGGTTTCGATGGCTCGTGCGCGAATCAGCACATCCCAGTGTGCAGCCCCGGTCACCGCCGTGAAGGCCGAGGGCGCGGTAATCAGTTCAGCCCCCGCCGCACGCAACTCGCTGTACAGTTCGGGGAAACGCAGGTCGTAACACACCGTCAACCCCACACGGCCCACCGGCGTATCCGCCACCACCACATGGTTACCGAAAGCATAGTCGTCAGATTCGCGATAACGACCGCGAGCATCCGCCACGTCCACATCAAACAGATGGAGTTTGTCGTAGCGAGCGACGATTTCACCCTGATCATTGATCAGCAGCGAGCAAGCATTGGGTTTGGCGTGGGGCTGGTCCTTGGGCGGCAGCGGCAATGTGCCGGCGACTATCCATAAGGTGAGGTCGCGGGCGGCCTGTTTCAACCAGGGCAGCACAGGGCCTTGCCCCAACGCCTCGGCGCGGCCAATGTCGGCCACGTCGCGGCGCCCCATGGCCGCGAAGTTCTCTGGCAGCACCGCGAGTTTCGCGCCACCTGCCGCCGCCTGCTCCAGCAGGCGGCGAGCCTGGGCGAGGTTGGCCAGCACGTCACTCTGGCTGACCATTTGAATTACCGCAAAGGACATGGGCCGACACTCCATACAGGGCATGGGGCCATGCTACTCCACAGGCTCTCAGTTTGGCTTTTCAAATGGCTTGTCGAAGGTGATTTTTGGATCCTTCCAGGGGCCTTGCACCTTGTATTGCACACTGGCGAAGCGCGAAACCCGGTCACCGATCAGCTTGTCGATCAAAAACAGCGCACCACCAATGGCCGGCGCACCGACAATCAGCGCCGCAATCGGCAGGTTGTTGGTCACAGGCAAGGTGACCAGCAATTTGGCGTCGACGCGATCGGCAACCAGATCCAGGGTGCCGTTAAGCTCCAGATTGGTGGAAGGCCCGGTCATGGTGATGGGCTCGCGGGTCACGAACACGCCATTACTGGCGGCCAACAAGCCTTTGACCCGGTCGTAGCTCAGGCCCTTGCCGAACAAGTCGGAAAAGTCCAAACGCAAACGCCGGCCAATGGAGTTGAAGTTAAGCAGGCCAAACACTCGTAATGCCTGGGCCCCGCCCTCCACTTCGACGAACTGACCTTTACGGAACGCGGCATCCAGGCTGCCGGAAAACCGCTTGGGCCCGACCCAGGCCGGCGAACCCGGCCAGCGGCCATCCACGTCCAGATGAAAGTCTTCGCTGGTCACCGTAGGCGCAAAACCCCACCCCTTGAGCACGTCGGCAATGTTGCGGCCATCGAGGCGGCCCTTGTACCAACTGCTGCTGGCACCTGGCGCACCTTCCCACCCCCCGGCGCCCTTGAGCAGCATGCCCTTGAGGCCAAGGTCGAGGTTATTGAAGGCCAGGCCCTTGGCGGTGGGGCGGATCCTCAGCGACCAGGCTCCGATCAGGTCCGAGCCCTGGAACAGCTGGTCGACGGCAATATCCAGCGCCGGAATGCTTTTTGGGTCGATATCGGCCAGCGGGTCCGGCGCGTTTTCGTCCGCCTGCGCGGTCGGGTCTGGCGCAGGCAATTTCACATACTTGAGGTTGACCGCAATCGGCCCGCCTTTGGCGTCCGGCAGGTTCACCGCGCCCTTGGCTTGCTGGCTATCGAGTTGCAGGCCCCAGGCCGCTGGTTTGCGATCGAGTTGCAAGCTGACCTGGTCAAACTGGGTACCAAACCCGGTCAGTTTGCCGACCTTGAAGTCCGCACCGCTGAGCAGTTGCTTGGCATTGCCACCTGGATCATTGCCCGCGTAGCGATCCACAAGTTTCTTCCAGGGATCGATATCCAGTTCCGACAGCACGCCACGAATGCGCAGGCCCTTGGCACCGGGCAACACGGCATCACCGTCGCCGAGGAACAATTCGCCGCGGCCATCATTGAACTTGTCCGGCGGTGCAGCAAAGGTGAAATTCGCCAGCTCGCCGTAATCAAACCAGTAACGGCGCTCAGCACCCTGCAACGTCATGCGAAAGGTGCTGTCACGTCCCTGGCTGGCGGGCATGCCGAACGGTGCCGGCAGGTCCACCGCGACACCCTTGAGATTGGAATTGACCATCAACTGGCTGTCCGCGCCGTCCAGGATCACTTGCAACTGGTACGGAATATCGCCGGAGACCGGTAACGGCTGGCTGATCTTCAACCAGTCCGTGAGGCGCTTGACGGTAACCTGGCCATTGGCGGTCACCCGGGTGCTGATATTGCCCGGTTTGCCTTCGGCAAAGATCTGCGCCGTGATGGGGCGGTCGAACGCTTGGGCCGAGATCTTCTGCCCGCTCAGGCCCTTGGCGCTGTCGAAGCGAAAATCACCCTTGAGCTGGGTCAGGTCCAGCGGCGGTTCCGCCAATTGCAGGCGCGCCTTGTCGGTCTTGAAGTCCACCACGATCTTGGGCTCAGTGCCTTTGGCCAGCGGTACGTCCAGGTCAAGGCTTCCTTGCAGGTCGCCCTCGCCTTTCCAGCCGGCGAACGTAGACGCCGTGCCGATAGGGGCTTCTTGAAGGATCTTCAGGCCGTCGCCCAAACCGCCGGAGAACCCGCCCGTGAGCAGCAGATGACTGTCCCCGCCCGCTGGGGCGTGGGGGATATTGACGTAGACATCCTTGACCCGGGTGTCGAGCAACTGACCCTTGCTCGCCAGGATGCGTACGCCGCTTTCCTCAACGAACACTTCACCATTGACCTTGTTCACATGAGGCCAGCCCGGCTGGAAGGCCAGCTCGGCGTCATGCACCTTGAAGAACAGGCTGATATTGCGCGACGCGGGCAGCGCATTGTGGCTGAGCGAGCCCTGGTACTGGAAGAAGCCTTCGTCCACCGCGCCCTTGAGGATCGCCGTGCGCAACCATTCATCCAGCGCCGGGCTCAACACGGCCGGTAGGTACTTGGGGGTGAAACGGCCATCGCCATCGACCATGCCGACCCGCAGGTCCATGTAGTCTTCCTGGCTGTGGTCGAAATGCAGGCGAATCAGGAAGTCCGCCGCCACCTTGCCTTCCTCACCCAGTACCTTGATATACGGGGCGATCAAGGTGAAGCCTTGCTTGTCCAGCTTCCAGGTCAGGCGTGCATTGGCCTGGATGTACTGCCACGGCTTGGCGAAGATCGGGTACAGGTGCAAGGAAAAGTCCTTGCTGTCCATGCGCAACTCGCCCTGGCCCAGGTCGCCACTGATGCTGCCGGACACATTGCGTGCGGCCGGCGCGCCGAAGTAGGCATCGAAGCCGACACGCTCCAGGTTGGCGGCAAAACTGAGTTTCCGGTCGGTGGTGTCTTGCGGCCGGAAGTCCACCAGCACATTGCGTAACAGGCCAGTGGCCTTGAGGTGTTCGACCGTCTTGGCGAAACCTTCCGGCAGCGGCGCCAAGGCGTTGAGCAGCGGGGTAATGGGGGTCAGGTCGAGACGGTCGGCCTGCAATTTCCACACTTCCTGTTCCTTGTCGGTCGCCAGGCTTTGCTGCAATTGCAGGCGCGACTCCCAGCGAGTGTCTCCAATGTTCATCGCCAGGGAATCAAACAGCACCTTGAGGCCAGTGTCACTGCGCTGCAGGTAGGCGGTCAGGGCCAGGTTTTCAAGGTGCACCGGCTTACGGTCGGCGTAGCTGCCCTTCACTTGCGGTGAGTTGAGGCGCACGGCAGCGCTTTGCAACGTGCCTTTGGCCCAACTGAGCCAAAACTCGCCGCCGGCCTTCAATTGCGTCAACTTCCATTGCTGGGTCAGTTTGGCGGGAATCCACTTGGCCCAGTCGCTTTGCGGCAGGCTCAGGTAGGCATCGACCTCAGCGTCTTGCCACTGGCTGGCGCGAATGCGGCTACGCAGGCTGACCGCCAACGGTTGGCCATCGGGCAATGTCAGGCGAGCGTCCAGACGCTGCTGGCTCATGCCGGTATGCAGGCTCAGGCCCACATAAGTCACGGTCACTGGTGCCTGGTCGAAAGGTTGCAAGGTTACCTGGCTGTCCAGCACCGACACGCGCTTGACCATTTGCATGCGCGTCAGCAGTTGCTGCGGGTCCAACGGCTGGTCGTCCTGTACCGGCAAGCCTTGCAGGGTCCAGCGACCATCCTGGTCTTCCTTGACACTCAGTTGCAGGCCACTGACTTGCAGATGAGCGATGCGCACTTCGCGGGCCAACAGGCTGGCCCACATATCCGGCACCACTTCCACCTGGTCCAGGCGCAAGGCACTGCTGCCCTCGCCGACCATCACGTCGTGGGCCAGCAATACCGGGGCAAACCCGCTCCAGCGGCCTTCAAGGCTACCGATATGCAGCGGCGTATCCAGCGCAGCCTGGGCCTTGGCCTCGACTTCGGCGCGGTATTCGGCCACCAGCGGGGTGAGTTCGCGCCCAAGGCTCACGTACACCGCCGCCAATACCAGCAACAACGCACACAGGCCCAGCCCCCAACGGGTCAAAGCGGCAAAAAAGCGTATCAGACGCTCCATGTCAGGCGACCCTCAAAAAACAGTTAGCGGACGGCAGATCAAGGTCTGCCGGTCTCGAAGAAAGTGCACAGTTGGGGATCAGAGCAACACCACGTCGTATTGTTCCTGGGAATACATGGTTTCGACCTGGAAGCGAATCGTGCGACCTATAAAACTTTCCAGTTCGGCGACGTTACCGGACTCTTCGTCCAGCAGGCGATCCACCACCTTCTGATTGGCAAGCACTCTATAACCTTCGGCCTGATAGGCGCGTGCCTCCCGCAGGATCTCGCGGAAAATCTCGTAGCAAACCGTTTCCGGGGTCTTCAGTTTGCCGCGCCCTTGGCAACTGCTGCACGGCTCGCACAGTACCTGTTCCAGGCTTTCACGCGTGCGCTTGCGGGTCATCTGCACCAGGCCTAACTCAGTGATGCCGATGATGTTGGTCTTGGCGTGATCGCGCTCCAGTTGCTTCTCAAGCGTACGCAGCACCTGGCGCTGGTGCTCTTCGTCTTCCATGTCGATGAAGTCGATGATGATGATGCCGCCCAGGTTACGCAGGCGCAGTTGGCGGGCGATAGCGGTAGCGGCCTCGAGATTGGTCTTGAAGATGGTCTCTTCAAGGTTGCGATGGCCCACGAAGGCACCGGTATTGACGTCGATGGTGGTCATGGCTTCTGCCGGGTCCACCACCAGGTAGCCGCCGGACTTGAGTGGCACCTTGCGTTCCAGGGCTTTCTGGATTTCGTCTTCGACGCCATACAAGTCAAAGATCGGCCGCTCGCCGGGGTAGTGTTCCAGGCGATCGGCGATTTCTGGCATCAACTCAGCCACAAATTGCGTGGTGCGCTGGAAGGTTTCCCGCGAGTCGATGCGAATTTTCTCGATCTTCGGGCTGACCAGGTCGCGCAGCGTGCGCAGCGCCAGGCCGAGGTCTTCATAAATGACGCTGGGCGCGCCGATGGTCTTGATCTGCGCGTCGATCTGATCCCACAGGCGCCGCAGGTAGCGGATAT
The DNA here is from genome assembly GCF_001902145.1 of Pseudomonas fluorescens. Taxonomy (GTDB): domain Bacteria; phylum Pseudomonadota; class Gammaproteobacteria; order Pseudomonadales; family Pseudomonadaceae; genus Aquipseudomonas; species Aquipseudomonas fluorescens_BV. The sequence goes on along the minus strand of NZ_MRST01000023.1, from coordinate 210,982 downwards.
CCATGAGGATCTCGTCAGCGCCAGCGCCTTCTGCGGCGGTGCGCAGGATAAACCCGCCCGCTTCCTTGATGCCCTCGGCGGCGACGCAGTCGCTGACCACCTTCTTCAGGCGCTCGCGCTCGGCTTCATCTTCGATCTTCAGGGAAATGCCCACATGGGCGGTGCGCGGCATGTACACCAGGTAGCGCGAGGGAATCGACAGTTGCGTGGTCAAGCGGGCGCCCTTGGAACCGATGGGGTCCTTGGTGACTTGCACCACCAGGCTCTGCCCTTCGTGTACCAGGGCGCTGATGCTCTCGACCGCCGGACCTTCACGCAGGGAAATTTCCGAGGCATGGATAAACGCTGCACGGTCCAGGCCGATGTCGACGAAGGCCGCCTGCATGCCCGGCAACACGCGCACCACCTTGCCTTTGTAGATATTGCCGACTATGCCGCGCTTCTGGGTGCGCTCAACATGCACTTCTTGCAGAACACCGTTCTCTACCACCGCCACGCGCGATTCCATCGGCGTGATATTGATCAGAATCTCTTCACTCATGGCTGGGTCTCGTTCAGGCGTTTTCACAATAGTGACCGGTCGCTTAAGGCTTGGCGCTGGAATACGGCGCTCAGCACACGGTAAGGTTTTGCCAACAGGGTATGCCGAATTGGGCGAGCAGTTGCGCGGTTTCGCAGACTGGCAGGCCAACCACGGCGGAATAGCTGCCATTAAGCCCGGCCACAAACACCGAACCCAGCCCTTGGATAGCATAGCCGCCGGCCTTGTCCTGCGGTTCGCCACTGTGCCAGTAGGTGGTAGCCTCCTGCACAGAAACCTCGCGGAAACGTACACGGCTGCTGACACATCGGGTTTCACATTGCTGGCCGTCGGTCAGGGCAATGGCGGTGAGCACTTCATGCTCACGGCCGGAAAGGGCCATTAGCATGGCCAGTGCATCAGCCTGGTCCACCGGCTTGCCCAGGATCCGCCCGTCGACAATTACCGCCGTGTCGGCTCCCAATACGCAGGTGCCCGAGGTGTGGCCAAGCGCGACAAAACCCGCCGTCGCCTTGCGTCGCGCAAGGCGCTCGACATAGGCAACGGCAGGTTCGTCGTTCAGAGGAGTTTCATCAATAGCGGCGCTGACCAGGGTGAAGGGCACACCGATCTGGGCCAGCAGTTCACGTCGCCGCGGGGAGCCCGAGGCCAGATAAAGCGAATTCATTGCAGACTCTCCCTGTGGGGTTCGATAACCAGGCAGAGCCTCGCAATCCATTCAATTGATTTTATAGCGACGACGCAGCCCACGCAGGCCAAAACTGATCCAGGGCCATAACAAGGCACTGACCAGCGCCGGCAGAACCAAGGCCAGGGTCGGCTGGCGGTTGCCGGTCAACGCGCTGAGCCACAGTTGCACCAACTGCGCCAGGCCGAAGATCACCAGGATCACCAGGCACTGCTGCCACATCGGGAACATGCGCAAGCGCTGCTGCAGCGACAGCACAAGGAAGGTAATCAGGGTCAGGATCAACGCGTTCTGGCCCAGCAAGGTGCCATACAGCACATCTTCGGCCAACCCCAGGCACATCGCCGTGACCATGCCCACCTTGTGCGGCAGGTTCAATGACCAGAACGCCAGCAACAAGGCCAGCCAGAGCGGGCGCAGGATTTCCATGAACTGCGGCAGCGGCGAGACGCTGAGCAACAAGCCGATGGCAAAGGTCAGCCAGACGATCCAGCCATTGTGCGAATGAGTACCGGCCATTATTGCTCCCTCTGCCGTGTGGTGGTCGGAGCTGCGGCGGGGGTCGTGGTCGACGGTGTTGCTGCAGCCGGCTTAGACGGGCGCGCGTTGTGCGCTGACGGTTGAGCAGGCGTTGCCACCGGTGCCGCCGGTGCCGGTGCAGTTGTCGCCGCGGGTGCAGGCGGACCAACAAAAGCAGGTTTTGGCACCGTGGCCGGCACGATAGGCGCGGTGCCATTCTGCTGGTCCTCCGCTTCCTGGGCCTGGGCAGCGTCGTTGGCGCGCTCTTCCGGGGTGCGGTTGTCGCTGAACACCAGCAGCAGGTAACGGCTGCGGTTCAGCGCGGCAGTCGGTACCGCCCGAACGATAGCGAACGGCTGGCCGGAATCGTGGATCACCTCTTTGACCGTCGCCACTGGATAACCCGCCGGGAAGCGCTGGCCCAGGCCAGAGCTGACCAACAGGTCGCCTTCCTTGATGTCAGCGGTGTCCGCCACATGGCGCAGCTCCAGGCGTTCCGGGTTACCGGTGCCGCTGGCAATTGCGCGCAAGCCGTTACGGTTGACCTGTACCGGAATGCTGTGGGTCGTATCCGTCAGCAACAGCACCCGCGAGGTGTAGGGCATCAACTCCACCACCTGGCCCATCAGGCCACGGGCATCGAGCACCGGCTGGCCAAGCACCACACCGTCGCGCTCACCCTTGTTGATGATGATGCGGTGGGTAAAGGGGTTGGGGTCCATGCCGATCAGCTCGGCCACTTCGACCTTTTCGTTGACCAGCGCGGAAGAGTTGAGCAACTCGCGCAGCCGAACGTTCTGCTCGGTAAGGGCCGCCAGCTTTTGCATGCGCCCCTGCAACAGCAGGTTTTCAGTCTTGAGTTTTTCGTTCTCGGCGACCAGTTCGGTGCGGCTGCCAAATTGGCTGGACACGCCCTGGAAGAGACGTTGCGGCAGGTCGGTGATCCAGTAGGTCTGCATCAACACCAGCGACATCTGGCTGCGCACCGGCTTGAGCAGTGCAAAGCGGGCATCGACCACCATCAGCGCGACCGAAAGCACGGTCAGCACCAATAAGCGCACACCCAATGAGGGGCCTTTGGCGAAAAGCGGTTTAATAAGCCGCTCCTCCCAGGCAAATGTTCTCTTTATTCATACGGCATCAAACCGGCCTGGATGCAGATTGAAGAAGATAAACGCCAACAGGCAGCACTGCAAAGTGCTGCCTGCCGACGAAGCATGAACCATCCAGGCAATCTTATTCGCTGGAGAGCAGGTCCATGGTGTGTTTATCCATCATTTCCAGCGCACGACCACCGCCACGGGCAACGCAGGTCAGCGGGTCTTCGGCGACGATCACCGGCAGACCGGTTTCCTGGGCCAGCAACTTGTCGAGGTCGCGCAGCAAGGCGCCACCACCGGTCAGTACCAGGCCACGCTCGGCGATATCGGAAGCCAGCTCCGGCGGCGATTGCTCCAGGGCGCTTTTCACGGCCTGAACGATGGTGGCCAGGGACTCTTGCAGAGCCTCCAGCACTTCATTGGAGTTCAGGGTGAAGGCACGTGGAACGCCTTCGGCCAGGTTGCGACCGCGCACATCGACTTCGCGCACTTCGCCGCCCGGGTAAGCGGTGCCGATTTCCTGCTTGATGCGCTCGGCGGTGGATTCGCCGATCAGGCTGCCGTAGTTACGGCGCACATAAGTGATGATCGCTTCGTCGAAGCGGTCGCCGCCCACGCGCACGGATTCGGCATACACCACACCGTTCAGGGAAATCAGGGCGATTTCGGTAGTACCACCACCGATATCCACCACCATCGAACCACGCGCTTCCTCCACCGGCAGGCCGGCACCGATCGCAGCCGCCATCGGCTCTTCGATCAGGAATACTTCACGGGCACCGGCGCCAAGGGCCGATTCACGGATGGCGCGACGCTCCACTTGGGTGGACTTGCACGGAACGCAGATCAGCACGCGAGGGCTGGGCTGCAGGAAACTGTTTTCGTGAACTTTGTTGATGAAGTACTGCAGCATCTTTTCGCAGACGCTGAAATCGGCGATCACGCCATCCTTCATCGGACGAATGGCAGCAATATTGCCTGGTGTACGGCCGAGCATGCGCTTGGCCTCGGTGCCAACGGCAACGACACTTTTCTGATTACCATGGGTCCGAATGGCCACAACCGATGGCTCATTCAGAACGATACCGCGCTCGCGCACGTAAATAAGGGTGTTGGCAGTGCCCAGGTCAATGGAGAGATCGCTGGAAAACATGCCACGCAGTTTCTTGAACATGGGGAAAGGACCCTAGGCAACGCGTGGGTAAAAAAGTGCGGCAAACTCTAACAACGACAGGGATTTTGGGCAAGGCGCCAATGTGCTAAATTGGCCGACTTTCTGTGCACCAACCCCCACAATCGCGGCCATATGACCGTAGAAATGCGGTAGTGTTCCGACAATCTAACACACGGACGCCCTCCGTTCTGTTTTCCACTGGAGAATCCCATGGCGCTTGAACGCTCCGACGTGGAAAAAATCGCACATTTGGCCTCGCTTGGCCTTAATGATGCCGATCTTCCACAGACCACCGCAGCCCTGAACAGCATTCTCGGGCTGGTCGACCAAATGCAGGCCGTGAATACCGACGGCATCGAGCCCCTGGCTCACCCACTGGAAGCCAGCCAGCGCCTGCGCGCAGACGTCGTGACCGAACGCAACAATCGCGAGGCCTACCAGTCCATCGCGCCAGCGGTCGAAAACGGCCTGTACCTGGTTCCGAAAGTCATCGACTAAAGGGAAAGAGCCTTTCATGCATCACATGACTCTGGCCGAGATCGCCCGCGGTCTCGCCGACAAATCGTTTTCTTCCGAAGAGCTGACCCAGACCTTACTGGCGCGTATCGCCGCGCTCGATCCGAAGGTCAACAGCTTCATCAGCCTCACCGAGGAGCTGGCCCTGAGCCAGGCCAAGGCCGCCGACGCCCGTCGCGCCAACGGTGAGAACGGTGCGCTGCTCGGCGCACCGATCGCCCACAAGGACCTGTTCTGCACCCAGGGCATTCGCACCAGCTGCGGCTCGAAGATGCTCGACAACTTCAAGGCGCCCTACGACGCCACTGTGGTCGCCAAGCTGGCCGCTGCCGGTGCCGTGACCCTGGGCAAGACCAACATGGACGAATTCGCCATGGGTTCGGCCAACGAATCGAGCTACTACGGCGCGGTGAAAAACCCGTGGAACCTGGAACACGTGCCGGGTGGTTCGTCCGGTGGTTCCGCTGCGGCCGTGGCCGCGCGCTTCCTGCCCGCCGCTACCGCCACCGATACCGGCGGTTCGATCCGCCAGCCAGCCGCCTTCACCAACCTCACCGGCCTGAAGCCGACCTACGGTCGCGTTTCCCGCTGGGGCATGATCGCCTACGCCTCAAGTCTCGATCAGGGCGGCCCTCTGGCACGCACTGCTGAAGACTGCGCAATATTGTTACAAGGCATGGCAGGCTTCGATAAACAGGACTCCACCAGCATCGACGAGCCAGTGCCGGACTACAGCGCCAGCCTGAACAGTTCGATCAAGGGCCTGCGCATCGGCGTGCCGAAGGAATACTTCAGCGCCGGCCTCGACCCGCGTATCGCCGAACTGGTGCAAAACAGCGTCAAAGAGCTGGAAAAGCTTGGCGCCGTGATCAAGGAAATCAGCCTGCCGAACAACCAGCACGCGATTCCCGCCTACTACGTGATCGCGCCAGCAGAGGCGTCTTCCAACCTGTCGCGTTTCGACGGCGTGCGTTTCGGCTACCGCTGCGAGAATCCCAAGGACCTCACCGACCTGTACAAACGTTCCCGTGGTGAAGGCTTCGGCAGTGAAGTGCAGCGCCGGATCATGGTCGGGGCCTACGCCCTGTCGGCCGGTTACTACGACGCGTACTACCTCAAGGCGCAAAAAATCCGTCGCCTGATCAAGAACGACTTCATGGCCGCCTTTGAAGAAGTCGATGTGATCCTCGGCCCGACCGCGCCAAACCTGGCGTGGAAGATCGGCGCCAAGACCGGCGACCCGATCGCCGAGTACCTGGAAGACCTCTACACCATCACCGCCAACCTCGCGGGCTTGCCGGGCTTGTCCATGCCCGCAGGTTTCGTCGATGGCCTGCCGGTGGGCGTGCAATTGCTCGCCCCGTATTTCCAGGAAGGCCGCCTGCTCAATGTGGCGCACCAGTACCAGTTGAACACCGACTGGCACACCCGCACCCCTACCGGCTTCTGAGGAGAACACTATGCAATGGGAAGTTGTGATCGGGCTGGAGATTCATACTCAGCTCGCCACCCAATCGAAGATTTTCTCCGGTAGCGCCACCACGTTCGGCTCCGAGCCCAATACCCAGGCCAGCCTGGTAGACCTGGGCATGCCCGGCGTGCTACCGGTGCTGAACCAGGAAGCGGTGCGCATGGCGGTGATGTTCGGCCTGGCGATTGACGCCGAAATCGGCCAGCACAACGTGTTTGCGCGCAAGAACTACTTCTACCCGGACCTGCCCAAGGGCTACCAGATCAGCCAGATGGAACTGCCGATTGTCGGCAAGGGCCATCTGGACATTCCCCTGGAAGACGGCACCATCAAGCGCGTCGGCGTCACCCGTGCGCACCTGGAAGAAGACGCCGGCAAAAGCCTGCACGAAGAATTCCCGGGCGCTACCGGTATCGACCTGAACCGTGCTGGCACGCCGCTGCTGGAGATCGTGTCCGAGCCGGACATGCGCAGCGCCAAGGAAGCCGTGGCCTACGTCAAGACCATCCACGCGCTGGTGCGCTACCTGGGCATCTGCGACGGCAACATGGCCGAAGGCTCGTTGCGTTGCGACTGCAACGTGTCGATCCGGCCCAAGGGCCAGGCCGAATACGGCACCCGCTGCGAGATCAAGAACGTCAACTCGTTCCGTTTCATCGAGAAGGCGATCAACAGCGAAGTACGTCGCCAGATCGAGCTGATCGAAGACGGCGGCAAGGTGATCCAGCAAACGCGCCTGTACGACCCGAACAAAGACGAAACCCGCGCCATGCGCAGCAAAGAGGAAGCCAACGACTACCGCTACTTCCCCGACCCGGACCTGTTGCCGGTGGTGCTGGAGGATTCGTTCCTCAATGACATCCGCGCCACCCTGCCGGAACTGCCGCAGCAAAAACGCGAGCGCTTCCAGGAGCAGTTCGGCCTGTCGGTCTACGATGCCAGCGTCCTGGCCTCCAGCCGTGAACAAGCCAACTACTTCGAAAAAGTCGTGAGCATTGCCGGCGACGCCAAACTGGCGGCCAACTGGGTGATGGTCGAGCTGGGCAGCCTGTTGAACAAACAGGGCCTGGAAATCGACGAAGCGCCGGTCACCGCCGAACAACTGGGTGGCATGCTGCTGCGCATCAAGGACAACACCATCTCCGGCAAAATTGCCAAGACAGTGTTCGAAGCGATGGCCGCCGGTGAAGGCAATGCCGACGAGATCATCGACAAGCGTGGCCTCAAGCAAGTCACCGACAGCGGCGCCATCTCGGCCGTCCTCGATGAAATGCTCGCGGCCAATGCCGAGCAGGTCGAGCAATACCGTGCGGCAGACGAAGCCAAGCGCGGCAAGATGTTCGGCTTCTTTGTCGGCCAGGCGATGAAAGCCTCCAAAGGCAAAGCCAACCCGCAACAGGTGAACGAACTGCTCAAAAGCAAGCTCGAAGGCTGATTGCAGTGAAATGGTTGGAGCAGAATCCAAAGTCTGGCTCTGACTCCTGTGGGAGCGGGCTTGCTCGCGAAAGCGGACTGACAGCCAACATATATGTTGAATGTTCTACCGCATTCGCGAGCAAGCCCGCTCCCACATTTGCTAGGGCATATCTGAAATGAAGCGTCTACTCGGCCTCCTGGCCCTGTCCTCCCTGCTGACTGGTTGCGCCAGCGGCGTCATCGACCCCAACGGCTACGACGAAACCGGCACCGCGTCCTATTACGGCGCCAAGCACCATGGCAAGAAAACCGCCAGCGGTGAACCTTTCAACCAGAACGCCTTGACCGCCGCCCATCGGCGCCTGCCCTTCGGCACCCAGGTCAAGGTGACCAACCTCGACAACAACCGTTCTGTCGTGGTGCGTATCAATGATCGCGGCCCGCATACCCGTGGCCGCCTGATCGACCTTTCACGCAAGGCTGCCGAGCAACTGCGCATGCTGCGCAGCGGTACCGCACGGGTACGCGTGCAAGCCCTGAACAACTGATCGAGGCAGCCTTGAGCATTTTCGGATTGAACGCCCTCTCGCCCTGGAGCCTGCTCGAACTGGTGGGCGGCCTGATCTTGCTGATCATCGGCGCTGAGATCCTGGTACGCGCCGCGGTGCGCCTGGCGGCGAGCCTCAAGGTGCGGCCACTGATCATCGGCTTGAGCATCGTCGCCTTCGGCAGCAGTGCGCCACAGATGACCGTCAGTTTGCAGGCCACGCTGGCCGGCAACACGGACATTGCCGTGGGCAGCGTCATTGGCAGCAGCATCTTCAATATCCTCGTGACCCTGGGTTTGTCCGCACTGATCATTCCGCTGCGGGTCTCGCGGCAGCTGGTGCGCGTGGATATCCCGGTGATGATCGTCGCCGGCCTGCTGGTGTTTATCCTGGCGGCCAATGAAATGCTGACGCCCTTCGATGGTGCCGTGCTGCTGGTGGCGCTGGTGGCCTACGTTGGCGTATTGCATTACCAGACGCGTCATTCCCGCCGCCCGCGCACTCTGGACACCGTGGCGAAGGCGCCATGGCTGAGCAGCGTGCTGCTGATGCTCGGCGGTTTGCTGGTGCTGGTGTTGGCCGGGCACTTGTTGCTCGGCGCAGCGGTGGATGTAGCGGGCGATCTCGGATTGTCGGAGCGCGTCATCGGCCTCACGTTGATCGGCGTCGGCACCTCGCTGCCGTGTCTGGCCACGTCGCTGATCGCCGCGTTGCGTGGCGAACGGGAGATCGCCGTGGGCAACGTGATCGGCAGCAACCTGTTCAACCTGCTCGGCGTGCTGGGTTTTACCGCACTGGTGGCGCCGACGCCGCTGTCGGTCTCGCCCAACGCCCTGGGCTTCGATTTACCGGTGATGCTTGGCGCCATCATCCTGTGCCTGCCGGTGTTCTATACCGGCTACCGGGTAACGCGCATCGAAGGGCTGGTGCTGCTGGGGCTTTACCTGGCGTACGGGCTGCATGTCATGGCCTTCACCACTGGCATGCCGCTGGCCAACAAGCTTGAACAATTGATGCTGTATTACGTCCTGCCGGCGTTAGGGGCTCTGCTGTTGTTCACCTCACTGCGCGCCTGGCACCGCCAACACAAGAGGGAATCGCAATGACCGATCAGAAAAAACCCGGGGTTGAAGTGCGTCGCCAGGTCATGGGCGATGCGTTCGTCGACCGCGCCCTGGGCAATGCCACGGCGTTCACCCAGCCATTGCAGGATTTTGTCAACGAACACGCGTGGGGCAGCGTCTGGAACCGCGAAGGGTTACCGCTCAAGACCCGCAGCCTGATCACCCTCGCCGCCCTCACCGCCCTCAAGTGCCCGCAGGAACTCAAGGGCCATGTGCGCGGTGCACTGAATAATGGCTGTACGGTGGAGGAGATCCGCGAAGCGCTGCTGCATTGCGCGGTGTATGCCGGGGTGCCGGCGGCGATTGATGCGTTTCGGGCGGCGCAGGAAGTGATTGAGGCGTATCAGGCCGATCAGCAGTGACTGTCCTGTAGCTATCGCAGGCAAGCCAGCCTAGTTCAGATCCAACCACCCGCCTGCAACACAAAAATCCCGATATTCGTAGTCACCGCCGCCATCAGCGTGGTGATTACGATAATCGCCGCCGCCAATTCATGATTGCCCTGCGCCGCCCGGGCCATCACAAAGCTTGCGGCGGCGGTCGGCGCGCCGAAATACAGGAACAGAATCCCCAACTCCGGCCCTCGGAACCCTAGCAACCACGCGCCCAGGGTGGCGATCACCGGTAGCCAGATCATCTTCATCAGGCTCGCGCTCAACGCCATGTTGCCGCTCTTGCGTAGCGCGGCCATGGACAAGGTGCCACCGATGCAAATCAACGCCAACGGCAGCGTGGTATCGGACAGGTACTGCAAGGATTTCTCAAGCCAGCCGGGCACGCCGATCTGGAAGTACGCGAACGGCGTGGCGACGATCACGCTGATAATCAGCGGGTTGGCCAATACGCTTTTGAAGATGCTCCACGGGTCGGACTTGATCACCGGGCTATACACCGCCAGCACAATGGTCGACAGCGTGTTGTAAAAGAGGATCACCAGCGCGGCGAGGATCGCGCCCAGGGATATGCCGTAGTCGCCGTACATACTGGCCGCCAGCGCCAGGCCGATGACCCCGTTATTGCCACGAAACGCGCCTTGGGCGTAGATGCCTCGGTCTTCGCGCTTGCAGCGAAAGATCGCCCAACCCCAGGCCACGGCAAAGCTCACCAGGGTGGCTACGCAGAAGTAGATGAGCAGGCCCGGCTTGAGCGCCGAGTGCAGGTCGGCGTGCAGAATGCCAAGGAACAGCAGCGCCGGCATGGCGACGTTGAACACCAGGGAAGACGCGGTGTGGATAAAGTTGTCATTGATCCAGTTGATGCGCTTTAGAAACACGCCCAGGAACAGCATGGCAAACACCGGCGCGGTGATGGTGAGGGTGGTGAGGAAGATTGCCAGCATGCCGGGGAGAACCTTGGTGGGCGTCGTTAGTTGGCTAATGATAAGCCAGTACGAGCGGGTTCGTGTGGGCAACGCCATTCAAATGTGGGAGCAAGCTCCCCGTTGTAGGAGCGAGCTTGCTCGCGAGAAACTCCCAGGCGCCGCGTTCATTCAGTTAACACGCGTTATCGTTGGCGTCTTTCGCGAGCAAGCTCGCTCCTACAGGGTTAGCGCCTGGTTTCAGGTAATCGGCGCCGGGTTGAACAGCGTGATGTCGTTATGCAGCTTATGCCGCTCTGCCCAGGTCTGCTTCTTGCCGCTGGCCACATCCAGATAGAAGTGGAACAGCTCCCAACCCAGCTCCTCGATACTCGCCCGCCCCGTGGCAATGCGCCCGGCGTCGATATCGATCAGGTCCGGCCAACGCTGGGCCAGTTCGGTGCGGGTGGAGACCTTCACCACCGGTGCCATCGCCAGCCCATACGGCGTGCCGCGCCCGGTGGTGAACACGTGCAGGTTCATCCCCGCTGCCAGTTGCAAGGTGCCGCAGACAAAATCACTGGCCGGTGTGGCGCAGAAGATCAGGCCCTTTTCCTTGAAGCGCTCGCCAGGGCCAAGCACGCCGTTGATGGCACTGCTGCCGGATTTGACGATGGAGCCCAACGACTTCTCGACAATATTCGACAGCCCGCCCTTTTTGTTACCCGGCGTGGTATTGGCGCTACGGTCTGCTTCACCCTTGGCCAGGTAACGGTCGTACCAGTCCATTTCCCTGACCAACTCTTCGGCAACTTCCTTCGTCTTTGCACGCGAAGTCAGCAGGTAAATCGCATCGCGCACTTCAGTCACTTCGGAAAACATCACCGTCGCGCCGGCGCGCAGTAGCAGATCCGAGGCATACCCCAGCGCCGGGTTGGCGGTGATGCCGGAAAACGCATCGCTGCCGCCGCACTGCATGCCCAGGATCAGCTCGGAGGCCGGCACGGTTTCGCGGCGGCGTTGGTCGAGTTTCTTCAAGCGCACGTCGGCCAGGGCCATGATCTGCTCGATCATTTCGGTAAAGCCATGGCTGGAATCCTGCAAGCGATACAGCCACGGCTCGCTCAGGTCCACGGAGCTGTCGTTATCGTGCATCACCTGCCCTGCCTGGAGCTTTTCGCAGCCCAGGCTGATCACCAAGGCTTCGCCGCCCAGGTTGGGGTTGCGCGCCAGATTGCGCACGGTACGGATGGGGATGTAGGCGTCCGTCGCCGTAATCGCCACGCCGCAGCCGTAGCTGTGGGTCAGCGCCACCACGTCATCGACATGCGGGTACTGGGGCAGCAACTCGTCCTTGATGCGCTTGACCGCATGGTCCAGCACGCCGGTAACGCATTGCACAGTGGTGGTAATGCCGAGGATATTACGCGTGCCCACGGTGCCGTCGGCGTTGCGATAGCCCTCGAAGGTAAACCCCTCCAGGGGCGCCTGGGTTTCAGGCACCTCGGTGGACAGCGGCAAGCTGTCCAGCGGCGGTGCGGTGGGCATGCGCAGTTGACCTTCCTGGACCCAACTGCCGCGCGGAATCGGCGCCAAGGCATAACCGATTGTCTGGCCGTAGCGGATAATCTGACCGCCTTCGGGGATGTCTTCCAGGGTCACTTTGTGGCTCTGGGGGATGAAATCCACGGTCACCAGGCCGTCCGGGAACTCGGTCCCGGCCGGTACGCCCTGGTCGTTGACCACGATCACTACGTTGTCGCGCTCGTGCAGGCGAATGGAGCGCGGCGAGTCGGCATGTTCAATCAACTGCATCACGGGGCCCCTCAGGAATGCGCTTCGGTTAGGTTGGTCAACTCAGGCCCCTTGCTTGGCGGCTCTTTGAGTACTACACGCTTGATCGGGCCGACGATGACCAGATAGCTGAACACCGCCACCAACGCATTGGCACCGACGAACACCAGCGCCCATTTGAACGAACCGGTGGTGCTGATGATGTAGCCAATCACAATCGGCGTGGTGATCGAAGCCAGGTTACCGAAGGTATTGAACAAGCCGCCACTGAGCCCGGCGATTTGTTTTGGCGAGGTGTCGGACACCACCGCCCAACCCAGTGCGCCAACGCCTTTGCCGAAGAAGGCCAGCGCCATGAAGCCCACCACCATCCATTCGACATCCACGTAGTTGCAGGCCACGATGCTGCTGGAAATCAGCAGACCAGCAATGATCGGCGCCTTGCGCGCGAAGGTCAGCGAGTGGCCTTTACGCAGCAGGTAGTCGGAAATCACCCCGCCGAGCACCCCGCCGATAAAGCCGCAGATCGCCGGTAACGAGGCAATGAAGCCGGCCTTGAGGATGGTCATGCCACGGTCCTGCACCAGGTACACCGGAAACCAGGTCAGGAAGAAGTAGGTGATGCCATTGATGCAGTACTGGCCCAGGTAGACGCCGAGCATCATGCGGTTGGTCAGGAGCTGGCGGATGTAATCCCACTTCGGCCCGTCGGTTTTCTTACCCTTGCCCTTGTCCTGATCCATATCGACCATCGCGCCATTGGCGGCGATGTGATTGAACTCGGCCTCGTTGATCATCGGATGCTGGCGCGGGCTGTGGATAACTTTCAGCCAGATCAGCGAGAAAACAATGCCGATCACGCCCATCACGATAAACACGTGCTGCCAGCCGAAGCGATAGACGATCCAGCCCATCAACGGCGCGAACAACACCGTGGCGAAGTACTGGGCCGAGTTGAAGATCGCCGACGCAGTGCCGCGTTCCGCCGTAGGAAACCACGCCGCAACAATACGAGCATTTCCCGGAAACGACGGCGCCTCGGCCAGTCCCACCATGAAGCGCAGCATGAACAGCGCGACCACCGCAGTGGAGACGCCGAACTCACCGACATAGCCTTGCAGCACGGTGAACAGCGACCAGGTGAAGATGCTCAGGGCATAGACTTTTTTCGAGCCGAAACGGTCGAGCAGCCAGCCACCGGGAATTTGCCCGGCCACGTAGGCCCAACCGAATGCAGAGAAGATATAACCGAGGGTGACCGCGTCGATACCGAGGTCTTTTTGCAGGCTGGAGCCGGCGATAGCGATGGTGGCCCGGTCGGCGTAGTTGATCGTGGTCACCAGGAACAGCATGAGCAGGATCAAATAGCGGACATGGGTCGGCTTGGTCGCTTGCATGTAGAAGTACTCCCACTAATTATTTTTTTTGCGGGTAATGGTTATGTATTGCTTGGTTGCGCCCCCCTGTAGGAGCGAGCTTGCTCGCGAAAGACGTCAACGATTACGCGGGCATTCAGGATGCACGCGGTGAATTTGAGTTTTTCGCGAGCAAGCTCGCTCCTACAGGGAAGCCGCCCTCCGATAACAGGAGGGCTGCGTGTTACGAACCGATGTAGCTGGTTTTCACCACGGTGTAGAACTCTTGCGCATAGCGACCCTGCTCACGCGAACCGTAGGATGAGCCCTTACGGCCACCGAATGGAACGTGGTAATCCACACCCGCCGTCGGCAGGTTGACCATCACCATCCCGGCCTGGGAGTGGCGCTTGAAGTGGTTGGCATATTTGAGCGAGGTGGTGGCAATACCGGCCGACAAGCCGAACTCGGTGTCATTGGCCATGGCCAGCGCCGCCTCGTAGTCCGCCACGCGCACCACGTTGGCCACCGGGCCGAAGATCTCTTCACGGCTGATGCGCATCGCCGCTTCACTGTCGGCAAATAGTGTGGGCGCCAGGTAATAGCCTTCGGTGTCGCAGGTCACCAGGCCGCCACCGCTCACCAGCCGGGCACCTTCGCTCTGGCCGATGTCGATGTATTTCAGGTCCTGATCCAACTGGGCCTGGGACACCACCGGGCCAATGTCGGTGCCGCTATTCAAGGCGTGGCCAACCTTGATCGACTTCATGCGCTCGGCCATGGCGGCGACAAACTGGTCGTGGATCCCCGCGGTGACAATCAAGCGGCTCGAAGCGGTGCAACGCTGGCCGGTGGAGTAGAACGCACTCTGTACCGACAGCTCGACAGCCTGCTTGAGGTCGGCATCGTCGAGAATGATCTGCGGGTTCTTGCCACCCATCTCCAACTGCACCTTGGCCTGGCGCGATACACAGCTGACGGCGATCTGACGCCCAACGCCCACAGACCCGGTGAAACTGATGCCATCGACTTTCGGGCTGTTGACCAACACGTCGCCGACCACACGGCCACTGCCCATCACCAGGTTGAACACACCGGCAGGAAAACCGGCGCGGGAGATGATCTCCGCCAAGGCCCAGGCACAGCCCGGCACCAGTTCGGCAGGCTTGATCACCACGCAGTTGCCGTAGGCCAGGGCCGGGGCGATTTTCCACGCGGGGATGGCGATCGGGAAGTTCCACGGGGTGATCAAGCCCACCACACCGAGGGCTTCGCGGGTCACTTCAACGTTGACGCCCGGGCGCACCGAAGGCACGTAATCGCCCGACAGGCGCAGGCACTCACCGGCGAAGAATTTGAAGATATTGCCGGCGCGGGTCACTTCACCAATGGCTTCGGGGAGGGTCTTGCCCTCTTCGCGTGCCAGCAGGGTGCCGAGTTCTTCACGACGGGCGAGAATCTCGCTGCCGACTTTATCCAGCGCATCGTGACGCGCCTGGATACCGGAGGTGGACCACGCCGGAAACGCAGCGCGGGCGGCGTCGATGGCCGCGTTGACTTGGGCCACGTCCGCTTTGGCATATTCGCCAATGGCGTCGGACACATCCGACGGGTTGATGTTGGTGCAGTAGTCGGCGCCGGTTACCCATTCGCCATTGATGTAGTTCTCAAAACGCTTTGCCTGGGACACGAATCTTCTCCTGACGCAAAAGGCCGCTGATTGCTCAGCGGCCTTGTGGATAATTTATTGCGCGCCTTGCTTGTCGATCAGCGCAGCGAGGGCTTCGTACTCTTCCGGCAACAGGTCGGTCAGTGGCGTGCGCACCGGGCCTGCGTCATAACCGACGATTTTCGCACCGGCCTTGACGATGCTCACCGCGTAACCGGCCTTGCGGTTACGGATATCCAGGTACGGCAGGAAGAAGTCGTCGATGATCTTGCCGACGGTAGCGTGATCTTCACGGGCAATGGCGTGGTAGAAATCCATCGCGGTCTTGGGGATAAAGTTGAACACCGCCGAGGAGTACACCGGCACGCCCAGGGCTTTGTAGGCTGCGGCGTAAACCTCTGCGGTCGGCAAGCCACCCAGGTAGCTGAAACGATCACCCAAGCGACGGCGGATCGACACCATCAACTCAATATCGCCCAGGCCATCTTTGTAGCCGATCAGGTTCGGGCAGCGCTCGGCCAGGCGCTCCAACAGCGGTGCGGTCAGACGGCAGACATTGCGGTTGTACACCACCACGCCGATCTTGACCGACTTGCACACGGCTTCAACGTGGGCGGCAACCCCGTCCTGGCTGGCTTCGGTGAGGTAGTGCGGCAGCAGCAGCAAACCTTTGGCGCCGAGGCGTTCGGCCTCTTGAGCGTACTCGATGGCCTGGCGGGTGGCACCGCCCACACCGGCCAGGATCGGCACGCTGGTGGCGCAGGTATCCACGGCGGTTTTCACCACCTGGGAATATTCGCTGGCAGCCAGGGAGAAAAACTCACCGGTGCCGCCCGCTGCGAACAAGGCGCTGGCGCCGTAGGGCGCCAGCCATTCCAGGCGCTTGATGTAACCCGCCTGGTGGAAATCACCCTGGGCGTTGAAATCGGTCACCGGGAAAGACAGCAGACCGTGGGAGAGGATGGACTTCAGTTCTTGTGGATTCATTATTCGAACACCCTGGGCGAAGACTTTCTAACGAAAGGTTGTTGTTGGTTTTGATGATGTCGTACGTCATCGTACAACTATAAATAAATTCGTCAACTGCAATTCATCCGGCGTAATGCTGCGAAGGCTTAAGACGTGGCTCTTGACGTAGGAAATTTCTCACCTATGATTCAAATAGCTGTATATATATACAGCTATCACGGAAGATTCCTACGACATACCAAGGAGCTAACATGTCAGGTCTTGAACTCGCAGCACCCGAAAAAACACCGCCTACCCTGCGCTTCGAAGGCGGTGAACACACCGCCATCGGCGATGACACCCTGCTTCGCTTCGTCAAGGACACCCCGGCCATCCCTGCGCGCCAAGTCGAACTGCACCTGCCCAACGGGCTGGCACTCACCTATGGCCAAGTGATCGCCCTGGGCGGCGACTTCTATGGCATCCCCGGCCAACCGATCAGCGATGGCAACTCCCCGGCCGAGCGCGTGCAACGCTTTACCGCGGCCTTCAACTCCCTGGCCGTGTTGCCCGCGTCACGGGAAGAAGCGCAGAAGATCCTGGCGGTGATGCAAAAGGAGATCAACGCCGTCAACCAGGCGATCAAGGACGGCAAACAGCCCCACGAAGCCTATGACGCCCTAGGAGATACGTTGTCCGAGGAGTGGAATCGCATAACCGGCGGCGGCAGCGCTGTTTCGGCCCTCGTCCCGCTAGGACGCTACCTGAAGCTGGCAGCGAACAACGCCGACCACTTCGGTGAATGGGCCCTGTCCGCCTACTTGGCCGGCCACACGGCAGCATTGCAACAGGCGGTGGTGGCCCATCAGACGGGCACAGACCAGGCCTTGGAACTGGCGTACGCCATGAACGGCTTTGCCGATCACTTTTTGACCGACCTGTTTTCCGCCGGCCACCTGCGGGTACCGCGCAAACAACTGGCAGCGGTGGTGACGCCTGGAGAACTCGGCTCGCTGATCAGCCGCTTCATGCACGATGAAGACAGTAAATTCGGGCTCAAGGTGCGCAATGCCATGGGCGCTCAGTGGCATGCCTACGGCGACAAGCGCTACTTCGACAGCATCGACGCCGACAATCGCGTACAGGTCAAACGGGCGGTACAGGCCTCGGCAGATGAAATCTTCGAAACCTTCATCAGCGGCATCGCGCCCTCCCCGGCTGAGTTCAAGGCACCGCTGTATGTGCCCGACCTGAACTCCGCGCAAAACCCGGCGAATAACTTCTCGCCACTGTTCAAGATGGAGGGGGACAAGGTGCTGCGGCGCAAGGACGTCAATGATTTGAACGACAAGAGCTGGACCAATGACTGGTGGGGGTGGAGTACGTATTTGCTGCTTAAGGATTACAAACCCAATCAACCGGCGAGCTAACGGCTGATATCTTTTGTAGGAGCGAGCTTGCTCGCGAAGAACCTGAGGTCAGCGCGCACATATTGAATAAACGCGGTGTCCTTGAGTCTTTCGCGAGCAAGCTCGCTCCTACACGGCAATGCTTCAGCCGCGCTGCGCTTCTGCCTCTTCATGGGCGTGGCGCAGTCGTTCGCGGCTGTTGGTCAAATGCAAGCGCATGGCCGCACGCGCCGCATCCGAATCCTGACGGGCTATCGCCTCATAAATCTCTTCGTGTTCGCGGCTCAGGCGGCTCATGTAGTGCTGTTGGTCATCATGGGCCAGGCGCGCAGAGTTCAAGCGCGTGCGTGGAATGATACTGGTGCCCAGGTGGGTCATGATGTCGGTGAAGTAGCGGTTGCCGGTAGACAGTGCAATTTCCAGGTGGAAGGCAAAGTCTGACGCCACGGCATCGCCAGCGTGGGCCGCACTTTCATTCAAGGCATCGAGGGCCGCACGCATGGCCGCCAATTGCTCATCGCTGCGACGCAACGCAGCAAGGCCCGCAGACTCCACTTCCAGGCTGATACGCAGCTCCAGAATCGCCAGCACATCACGCAAGGTCACCACGGTGGCCGGGTCTATGCGGAAACCGCTGGGGCTTGGCGTATCCAATACGAACGTACCGATACCGTGCCGCGTCTCCACCTGCCCTGCGGCTTGCAGGCGCGAAATGGCTTCCCGCACCACCGTCCGGCTGACGCCATGGGCGTCCATGATCGCCGATTCGGTCGGCAGCTTGTCGCCGCGTTTGAGCTGGCCATCGCGGATCTGCTCGGACAACACCGTGACCAATTCCTGGGCAAGGCTGCGGCGCTTGCGGGGAAGACGTGGGGCGGCGCTGGCGTTTTCCATGATGAACCATCTTTCTCGACGAACTAAAGACCGCATCATAGCCCATGGTGGTTGTACGATCACCGTTCTGGCGCGACTTTCATCCATATCCTTCACGCAAAAAAAATGCCCCGACAGGCGTCGGGGCATTTTTCAGATGGGCCTGTAAGCGAAATCCGCCTACTTCACCACTTTCAAGCTTGGCCGACCGCTAGGGCGCGGCGGCTCGGCGTCCGGTGGCGGTACATCATCACCGTCTTCGCCTTCGATCGTTTCGTCATCCTCTAAAGGCGACTCCAGATCGAACACCATGCCCTGGCCATTTTCCCGGGCGTAGATCCCAAGGATGGCACCGATGGGCACGAACAGCGTATGGGGCACACCGCCGAAACGCCCTTCGAAGCTCACCGCTTCGTTGTCCATGTGCAGGTGGCGCACGGCACTGGGCGATACGTTCAGCACAATTTGCCCGTCGCTGGCAAAACCCTGGGGTACCTGAACCGCAGGAAATTCGGAATTGACCAGCATGTGCGGGGTGCAATCGTTGTCCACAATCCACTCATAGAGCGCGCGGACCAGGTAAGGTCGACTGGAGTTCATCAGCGGCTCCTTAAGCCTTAGCGCATATCGCGTTCGGCGCCAGACAGACTTGCCTGGAAAGCCTCACGCGCAAACTGGCGCTCCATGTAATCAAGCAACGGCTTGGCCGGCCGTGGCAGTTCAATGCCCAGAATCGGCAAGCGCCAGAGTATGGGTAATAGGCAGCAATCCACCAAGCTTTGTTCCTCACTGAGGAAAAAAGGTTTATCGGCGAACAACGGCGAAACGCCGGTCAGGCTCTCGCGCAATTCCTTGCGCGCCTGTACACGAGCGGCTTCTTTGGAACGCGAATCCAGGATCACATCCACCAACCCGCACCAGTCACGCTGGATCCGATGGATCAGCAGGCGGCTGTTGGCACGCGCCACCGGGTATACCGGCAGCAAAGGCGGATGAGGGTAACGCTCATCCAAGTATTCCATCACCACGGTTGACTCCCACAACGCCAGGTCACGATCGACCAGGGTGGGCAAGCTGCCGTAAGGGTTCACTTCGATCAGTTTCGGCGGATGACGGCCCGCCTCCACGCTGATGATCTCGGCGCTGACACCCTTCTCTGCGAGCACGATGCGTACTCGGTGGGAATAGTGGTCGGCGGGGTCGGAGTAACAGGCCAACCGGTTGGTCACGCCCATGGCGGTCCTCCTCGCTTGTTGAAATTATCGAAAGCTCAAAAACGAGCGCGCCCAGAAAGCATCCCTGTAACGTCCGGTTCAAACCGACGCTACGTGTTCAGAGATGCCGCTGGGCGCGCAAGATTAACAGCAATTGCTTACGGTTGGATCAATGCACATCCTTCCAGTATTCGCGCTTGAGCAAATAAGCGAATACGAAGAAGAAAGCCAGGTACAGCAAGACGTAGGTACCGATGCGCTGATGCTGCAGTTTGACCGGGTTGGCCGAGTAGGCCAGGAAGGTCACCAGGTTCTTGACCTTCTCGTCGAACTGCTCTTCGTTCAGCGTACCGGTCTTGGGCACGATGGTCAGTTGATCGCACGCTTCATGGGTCAGCGGCGTGCCGGTCAACGGATCATATTGCTTCTTGCCGTCTTCAACGACCTGAACCTGTTTGCATCCTACCACCTGGCGCCCCTGCAGGCCGACCAGAACGTTCGGCATGCCGACGTTCGGGAAGACTTTGTTGTTCACGCCATAGGGGCGTGCAGGGTCTTCGTAGAAGGATTTGAGGTAACCGTAGAGCCAGTCGGTACCGCGTACACGAGCCACCAGGGTGAGGTCGGGCGGCGCGGCGCCAAACCAGGTCTTGGCATCGGCCGGTTGCATGCCGATGTTCATGTGGTCGCCGATCTTGGCGCCCGTGAACACCGCGTGGCTGAGCATCACTTCATGGGGGATTCCCAGGTCATCGGCAACGCGCTCGTACCGTTGGAACTTGGCGCTGTGGCAACCCATGCAGTAGTTGGTGAATGTACGCAGCCCATCCTGCATGGCGGCTTTGTCAGACACATCGATATCGACTTTTTCCAGTGCCGCGCCATTCTCGGCGGCGAAGGACAGTAGCGGCAGCGCCGCAAGCACGAATGCAACGAGTAATTTTTTCATCAGCCAGTCACCCTTTCCGGAACCGGTTTGGTCTTCTCGAGCCGGGTATAGAACGGCATCAGAATAAAGTAGGCGAAGTACAGGAAGGTGCAGACCTGCGACAGCAACGTACGCTCAGGAGTGGGCGCCAATACACCCAACACACCCAGGATCACGAACGAAATGCAGAACACCCACAGCCAGATTTTGCTCAGCCAGCCTTTGTAGCGCATCGACTTGACCGGGCTACGGTCGAGCCACGGCAGCACGAACAGCACCGCGATGGCCGCGCCCATGGCGATCACGCCCATGAGTTTGTCGGGGATCGCGCGCAAGATCGCGTAGAACGGCGTGAAGTACCAGACCGGGGCAATGTGCTCGGGTGTCTTGAAGGCGTTGGCCTGTTCGAAGTTAGGCTTCTCCAGGAAATAACCGCCCATCTCCGGGAAAAAGAACACGATCGAGCAGAACACAAACAGGAACACGACCACGCCGACAATGTCTTTCACGGTGTAGTACGGGTGGAACGGAATGCCATCCAGCGGGATGCCGTTCTCGTCCTTGTGCTTCTTGATGTCCACGCCATCCGGGTTGTTGGAACCCACTTCGTGCAGCGCCAGGATATGCAAGACCACCAGGCCCAGGATCACGATCGGCAAGGCCACCACGTGCAAGGCGAAGAAGCGGTTCAGGGTGATGCCGGAGATCAGGTAGTCACCACGAATCCACTGGGTCAGGTCATTGCCGATCACAGGGATCGCGCCGAACAGCGAGATGATCACCTGGGCCCCCCAGTACGACATCTGGCCCCAAGGCAGCAGGTAACCCATGAAGGCTTCGGCCATCAGCGCCAGATAGATCAACATGCCGAAGACCCACACCAGCTCACGGGGCTTCTGGTACGAGCCGTAGAGCAGGCCGCGGAACATGTGCAGGTAGACGACGATAAAGAACGCCGACGCACCGGTGGAGTGCAGCAGGCGCAGGATCGAGCCGTACTCGACGTCACGCATGATGTATTCGACAGAGGCAAACGCCTCTTCCGCCGACGGCGTGTAGCTCATCGTCAACCACACGCCAGTGACGATCTGGTTGACCAGTACCAACAGGGCCAGGGAGCCGAAGAAGTAGAAGAAGTTGAAGTTTTTCGGCGCGTAATATTTGCTGAGATGGTCTTCCCACATTTTAGTGGCGGGGAAGCGCGCATCCACCCAATCCATGAACTTGCTCATCACGCGTTCTCCTTGTCGAGGCCAATGACAATGATGTCGTCAGATTCGTAATTGTGAGGAGGAACCGGCAGGTTCAGGGGCGCGGGCTGGGATTTGTAGACACGGCCCGCGAGGTCATAGTGGGAACCGTGGCACGGGCAGAAATAACCGCCGACCCAGTCTTTGCCCAAATCGACAGGCGCCACTTCCGGGCGGAAGGTAGGTGAGCAACCCAGATGGGTACAAAGACCAACCAGCAGCAGAATCTCTGGCTTGATCGAACGCGCTTCGTTCTTGGCGTAGGCGGGCTGGTCGGACTTTTCGGATGTCGGGTCAGACAGCTGGCCTTCGATCTTCTTCAGATTCCCCAGGATTTCCTCGGTCCGACGAACAATGAAAACCGGCTGGCCGCGCCACTCAGCAATCATCTGCTGGCCTGGCTCGATCTTGCTGACATTCACCTTCACCGGTGCACCTGCGGCTTTCGCCTTGGCACTGGGAAACCATGACCCCACGAACGGGACCGCAGCCCCCACC
Source organism: Pseudomonas fluorescens (assembly GCF_001902145.1). Lineage (GTDB taxonomy): Bacteria > Pseudomonadota > Gammaproteobacteria > Pseudomonadales > Pseudomonadaceae > Aquipseudomonas > Aquipseudomonas fluorescens_BV. The sequence continues at coordinate 188,650 of NZ_MRST01000023.1, read as the reverse complement.
GCTCCTGCAGCACCCACCACGGATGTGGCTGCTACCAAGAAGCGACGCCGGCCTGCATTCACGCCGTCATTGCTCATTCAGTCCTCTCCCATCAGCTTTTTGGCCTGTTAAATCAGGCGTCTACTAAGTGTTGAATCTTTACTTATAAAAATTTTGACGGATGGTAATGAAAAGCCCCACGTATGACAAGGGAATTGCCCGGGGCTCCGCCTCCAGGCCTTGTAGTATAGGGGGTCTACGGATGTGGCAAGTTGTCACGGCGAAAAATGTGCATAAATCACAGGCAATAAAAAACGCCCAGCTCCGTGAGGAGGCTGGGCGTTTTTGAGGAACGTAAAGCGAATTAACGCTTCGAGTACTGCGGACGCTTACGCGCTTTACGCAGACCGACTTTCTTACGTTCAACTTCACGAGCATCGCGAGTCACGAAGCCAGCTTTGCGCAGAGCGCCACGCAGGGTTTCGTCGTACTGCATCAGAGCGCGAGTGATACCGTGGCGGATTGCGCCAGCTTGACCACTTACACCGCCACCGATAACGGTGACGTAGATGTCGAACTTTTCAACGGTCTCGGTCAATTCCAGCGGCTGACGAACTACCATGCGGGCAGTTTCGCGACCGAAGAAGTTGTCCAGGGAGCGGTTGTTGATCGAGATGTTACCAGTGCCCGGACGCAGGAAAACGCGTGCGGTTGCGGTTTTGCGACGGCCAGTGCCGTAATTTTGAGTCGCCGACATAATGAACTATTCCGTTAAAACTTCAGTTCTTGGGGCTGCTGAGCAGCATGAGGGTGTACAGCGCCCGCATAGACTTTCAGCTTGCGAAACATATCGCGACCCAGTGGGCCCTTAGGCAGCATGCCTTTGACCGCGATTTCGATCGGGGCTTCAGGCTTCTTGGCAATCAGGCCTTCGAAGTTGGAAGACTTGATACCGCCTGGGAAACCGGAGTGACGGTAGTACATTTTGTCGCTTGCTTTGTTGCCGGTTACACGAACCTGCTCAGCGTTGATGATGACGATGTAGTCGCCGGTATCAACGTGCGGGGTGTACTCAGGCTTGTGCTTGCCACGCAGACGGCTGGCGACTTCAGTGGCCAGACGACCCAGGGTCTGACCAGCGGCGTCGACGACAAACCAGTCGCGCTGAACTGTTTCCGGTTTTGCAGTAAAAGTTGTCATTCTTTAATAGCCTCAGGGGCCGCCTGTAAATTTAGACGGCGGATCTTACTGAATAGTGCGTACTTTGACAAGGTCAAAGGCAGCCGGATACAGACGCTATCGGGGGCTCGGGTCGGCGCGTCCGTTCAACGGCAAGATTCTTCGGCAGGCGGCGCATCACTTCCACTGCAGAAAGAGGTGGGCAATTATGCAGATTGCGAAAAAAAATTCAACCTGCTTTTATGATTGTTTTCCCCCGAAGGAGTACCCGATGGATTACCGACAGCTGGGCCGCACCGATCTGAACGTCAGCGCGATCGCGTTGGGCACCATGACCTGGGGCGAGCAGAACAGCGAGGCAGAGGCCTTCGCGCAGATCGAACGGGCCAAGGCCGCAGGCATCAACTTCCTCGACACTGCGGAAATGTACCCGGTGCCACCCAAGGCCGACACCTACGCCACCACCGAGCGCTACATCGGCAACTACTTCAAAAGCCGTGGCGACCGCGCCGACTGGATCCTCGCCAGCAAGATCGCCGGCCCCGGCAACACCATCGACTATATCCGCGATGGCCACCTGCGCCACAACCGCAAGCACATCGGCGCAGCCCTCGACGCCAGCCTCAAGCGCCTGCAGACCGACTGGATCGACCTCTACCAACTGCATTGGCCAGAGCGCAGCACCAACTTCTTCGGCCAGTTGAGCTACAAGCACAAGGACGAAGACGACCTCACCCCACTGGAGGAAACGCTCGAAGCCCTGGATGAACAGGTGAAGGCCGGCAAGATCCGCCACATTGGCCTGTCCAACGAAACGCCGTGGGGCACCATGAAATTCCTCGCCCTGGCCGAAGCGCGTGGCTGGCCACGCGCAGTGTCGATCCAGAACCCCTACAACCTGCTCAACCGCAGCTTTGAAGTGGGCCTGGCGGAGGTTGCCATTCGTGAGCAGTGCGGCTTGCTGGCTTATTCGCCCCTGGCGTTCGGCATGCTCAGTGGCAAGTACGAAAATGGCGCACGCCCAGCCAAGGCGCGCCTGACCGAGTACAGCCGTTTCAGCCGCTACTTCAACCCGCAATCGGAAGCGGCGTGCAGCCGGTATGTGGCGTTGGCGCGCGAGCATGGCCTGGACCCGGCGCAGATGGCGCTGGCGTTTGTGACACAGCAGCCGTTTGTGACCAGCAATATTATTGGGGCCACCTCACTTGAGCAGTTGGATAGCAATATCGCCAGTGCCGAGTTGAAATTGTCCAAAGAAGTCCTGGAAGGGATTGAGGCGATTCAGAAGGATCATCCGAATCCAGCACCTTGATTGATCCTTAGCCCGCTATCGCAGGCAAGCCAGCTCCCACATTTGAATGTATTCACAAATCGGAATGTGGGAGCTGGCTTGCCTGCGATGAGGCCATCAACAACACCAGAACATCAAAGCGCCCGCGCAATGATCTCCTTCATGATTTCATTGGTCCCCGCATAAATGCGCTGCACCCGCGCATCCGCCCAGGCCCGGGCAATCGGGTATTCCCACATGAAGCCGTAGCCGCCGTGCAACTGCACGCACTCATCGAGCACCTTGCATTGCAGGTCGGTGGCCCAGTATTTGGCCATCGCCGCCGTGGGCACGTCCAGCTTGCCTTCCAGATGCAACGCCATGCACTGATCGACAAATACGCGACCAATCTGAATCTCGGTAGCCATCTCCGCCAGCTTGAACCGGGTGTTCTGGAAATCGGCAATCGCCTTGCCGAACGCCTTGCGCTCTCGCGTGTACTCAAGGGTCCACTGCAACGCCGCTTCGGCTGAAGACAGCGCACCAATCGCCACGGTCAGGCGCTCTTGTGGCAGTTCCTGCATCAGGTAGGCAAAGCCCATGCCGGCCTGGCCCAGCAGGTTTTCCTTGGGCACGCGCACATCCTGGAAGAACAGCTCCGAGGTGTCCTGGGCCTTCATGCCGACTTTCTCCAGGCGCTTGCCCTTGTCGAAGCCCGGCGTGTCGGCTTTCACCAGGAACAGACTGGTGCCCTTGGCGCCGGCCTTGGGGTCGGTCTTGGCAACGACAATCACCAGATCGGCCAGGTAGCCGTTGGTGATAAAGGTCTTGGAGCCGTTGATCACATACTCATCGCCGTCCAGCACGGCGGTGGTCTTGACCCCTTGCAGGTCAGAACCAGCGCCCGGCTCGGTCATGGCAATGGCCGTGACCATCTCCCCGGAGATCAACTTGGGCAGGTACTTGTGCTTCAGTGCTTCACTGCCGTAATGCAGGATGTACGGCGCGACGATATCCGAGTGCAGGGAAAAGCCGATGCCGGTCAAACCCAGGCGGCTGACTTCTTCGATCACCACCGCGCTGTAGAGAAAATCCGCGCCCAGCCCGCCATATTCCTCTGGCAGATGGGAACACAACATGCCCGCCTCCCCCGCCTGGTTCCACAGGTTACGGTCGATATAGCCCTGCTTTTCCCATTGCCCATGGAAGGGCACGGCGTGCTTTTCGAGGAAGGTGCGCACGCTCTCACGGAAGAGTTCGTGCTCCGAGCTGAACAAGGTTCTGGGGATCATGGGTCACCTGCGTGGATTGTCGGACAAGGACGAGCCCACAGAGCCTATGCTCCGAAGGCGTCACGGGACACTGGACACATGCGACAAAAAATAAGACGATCCAGCCGTCTGGTGACCACTTTCCCCTATAAGAATAAATGAAATTATGTCTAACCAAATCTCCACGCCGTTGCGGCGCGTCAGCATTTTGGCCATTGATCGGGTATTCGCTTCAACCCTCATGCAAGCCAAGGATTTCTTCCATCTCGCCAGCCTGCGCTATGGCAAACAGCAAGGCCTGGGCCTGACCCCAGGGTTCGAAACGCGCCTGGTCAGCCCCGACGGCCAGTCCGTGCGCAGTTTCAGCGATGTGATCATGCCGGTGGACGGCGGCCTCGAAGAGGCCGACATCATCGTGTTGCCGGCTTTCTGGGACGACTTCGAAGCTCTGTGCAGCCGCTACCCGCAAGTGCTGCCATGGCTGCGCGAACAACATGCCCGCGGCGCCGTGCTGTGCGGCGAAGCCACCGGGGTGTTCTGGCTGGCCGAAGCCGGGCTGCTCGATGGCAAGGAGGCGACCACCTACTGGCGCTTCTTCAATGCCTTCAGCGAGCGCTTCCCCAAGGTGCAGCTCAACCAGGACAAGCACCTCACGGATGCCGATAACCTGTATTGCGCCGGCGGCACCACCTCGGCCTGCGACCTTTATATCTACCTGATCGAACGCTTCTGCGGCGCCAACATCGCCCAGGCGGTGGCCCGCGACATTCTCTATGAGGTGCAGCGCAACTATTCACCGGGGCGGATCGGGTTTGGCGGGCAGAAGCTGCATCAGGACGTGATCATCCTGCAGATCCAGCATTGGCTTGAAGAGCACTTTGCCGACAAATTCCGCTTTGAAGACGTCGCCCGGGAACACGGCATGAGCATCCGCAACTTCATGCGCCGCTTCCAGACCGCGACCGGTGACAAGCCGCTGCATTACCTGCAACGCCTGCGCATCGAGACCGCCAAGGGCCTGCTTTCGGGCAGCCGCAAAAGCATCAAGACCATCAGCTACGAGGTGGGTTACGACGATGCGAGTTTCTTTGCGCGGTTGTTCAGGCAGCACACGGAGTTGTCGCCGAACCAGTATCGGCAGCAGTTCCAGCAAGCCGCCTGACCTCAGGCCAACACAAACCATTGTGGGAGCTGGCTTGCCTGCGATGACGGTGTATCAGCCAGCATAGAGTTGACTGATACACCGCCATCGCGGGCAAGCCCGGCTCCCACATTAGATTTCCATTAAGCTGGAGATTGCTTAAGGCTTGTGGCCGCGCGACAGGAACTCGTGGGACTGCATTTCCAACAGGCGGCTAAGGGTGCGCTGGAATTCAAAGTTCAAGCGGCCGCCGGTATAGAGGTCCTTGAGTTCGACTTCCGCCGAGATGATCAGCTTGACGTTACGGTCGTAGAACTCATCGACCATGTTGATGAACCGTCGGGCGATATCGTCGGTGGTCACGCCCATCTGCTCCACACCACTCAAGATCACGGCGTGGAAGATCTTGCCCAGCTCGATGTAATCGTTCTGGCTGCGCGGCCCATCGCACAGTTGGCGGAACTCGAACCAGGCCACGTCATCGCAGGTGCGCAGCGCGATGATTTCGCGGTTCTCGATCATCAGCTTGTCGTTTTCCACCGCCTGGGTGCATTCCGGCGTCAGGGCACGGAAGCTTTTCTTCAGGCTTTCGTGCGCTGCTTCGTTGAGCGGGAAGTGGAACAGCTCGGCTTGCTCCAGGTGACGCAAGCGGTAGTCGACGCCGCTGTCGACGTTGACGATATCGGTGTTCTGCTTGATCAGCGCAATGGCCGGCAGGAAGCGCGCACGTTGCAGGCCGTCCTTGTACAGGCCATCGGGCACGATGTTCGAGGTGGCCACCAGGGTCACACCGTTCTTGAACAGTTCTTCCATCAGCGTGCCAAGGATCATGGCGTCGGTGATGTCGGAGACGAAGAATTCATCGAAGCAGATCACCCGGGCCTCTTGGGAGAAACGCTTGGCGATGATGGTCAGCGGGTTTTTCTCGCCCGGCAGGGTCTTCATCTCTTCGTGCACGCGCTTCATGAAGCGGTGGAAGTGCGTACGTACCTTTTCCTTGAACGGCAGCGCTTCAAAGAAGGTGTCTACCAAATAAGTCTTGCCACGGCCCACGCCGCCCCAGAAATACAGGCCCTTGACCGGCGTGTGGTCTTTCTTGCCAAACAGCTTGCTGAACATCCCTGGCTTGCTTTGCGACGCGGCCACGAGGTCCTCGTACAGGCGCTGCAAATGACGCACGGCATTTTCCTGGGCCGCGTCGTGGAAGAACTCGGGGCGTTTCAGATCAGCTTGATATCGTTCTAGGGGCGTCATAATTTCGTTAGCAAGGCAACAAAAACGGGCCGACACTGTAACGACGGCCCCGGATAATGGCAATCAACCCTTGGTCGGGTTAATCCTCGATTGGGGCTAACGCAGCGCGCAAGGCTTCGATGGCCGCGTCACGCGATGCCTCATCGGCATACTCGGCACTGTCAGCTACTGCGGCGCCGTCCAGCCATACGCTGAAGCCCTGAGCTTCGGTACGCACGTCCAGCGCATCACCACTTTGCAGTTGCTTGGTCACCGCGCCGGCCGCTTTGCCATCGGCAAAGTTGCGCGACAGCAGCAGTTGCTCGCCATCAGCGGCCAACAGGCGGAAGCGGAAGCTGCCATCGTCTTCACGGAAGCTCACAAACCGCGCAGCCTTCGCCGCTTTTTTCTTGGTGGCGACCGGCGCCGCAGCCTGGTTGACGAACGAACGCAGGCCCACCGCTTCACGCAATTCGGCCAGGAACGGTGCCGCCACAGCGCGGGCCTTCTTGGCACCCACCTGCAGCAGGTCTTCCATGTCCGAGGGGCGCGACATCAGTTGATGGTAACGCTCGCGTGCTTCGCCAAGCTGGCCGTCGAGCAGTTGGAACAGACGGTTCTTCGCCTCGCCCCAGCCCAGGCCTTCTAGCAGCTCGCCACGGAATTGGGTTTCCTGGGCCTTGGTCGCGAACGCCTGGTACAGGGTGAACAAATGCGAATTGTCCGGGTCCTTGGCCTCGCCTGGCGCACGCGAGTCGGTGACGATCCGCGAGATCGCATCCTTCATGTCCTTGGCGCTGGTGAACAACGGGATGGTGTTGTCGTAGCTCTTGGACATCTTGCGGCCATCCAGGCCCGGCAAGGTGGCCACGCTTTCTTCGATCAACGCCTCGGGCATGGTGAAGAATTCTTTACCGTTGCCGAACAGGTGGTTGAAGCGCTGGCCGATGTCGCGGGCCATTTCCACGTGCTGGATCTGGTCGCGGCCCACCGGCACCTTGTGCGCGTTGAACATCAGGATGTCCGCTGCCATCAGCACCGGGTAGCTGTACAGGCCCATGCTGATGCCCGCATCCGGGTCTTCACCGTTTTCCACGTTCTTGTCCACCGAGGCCTTGTAGGCATGGGCGCGGTTGAGCAGGCCCTTGGCGGCAACGCAGGTCAGCAGCCAGGTCAGCTCGGGGATTTGCGGGATGTCCGACTGGCGGTAGAAGGTCACCCGGTTCACATCCAGGCCACCGGCCAGCCAGGTCGCGGCGATTTCCATACGCGAGCGCTGGATGCGCTGCGGGTCATCGCATTTGATCAGGGCGTGGTAGTCGGCCAGGAAGTAGAAGGAATCGGCATTCGCGTCTTCGCTGGCGAGGATCGCCGGGCGAATCGCACCGGCGTAGTTGCCCAGGTGCGGCGTGCCGGTGGTGGTGATGCCGGTGAGAATACGGGTACGGGTCGTCATGGGGGATCGCTTGTCATCAATTCGAAAGGCGTGGCAGCACCAGATCCTTGAGATCGGTCAGCTTGCCGTGAAAAAAGTGTCCGCATTCTGCCACTTTCAGCAACTCATGGGGGCGTTTCAGGGCGGCGGACCAGGCGTAGACCACTTGCGGGTCGACCACTTCATCGCTTTCCGGCTGGATCAGAGTCAACGGGCAGCCTTGGGGCAGCACGTCCGACTCGCCCAGGCGCATGACCGCCGCAGCGACCATGAACAGGTGCGCGAGCTTCTCGCCCTTGGCTTCCAAACGCCCGCCGAGACTGGCAGCCACGTAACCGCCGAAGGAAAAACCCAGCAAAGTGATCGGCAGGTCCGGGTGTTTTTCCCGCAGCCAGGTGGCGGCCGCTTCAGCATCGTCGACTTCACCGGCGGCCATATCGTGGGTTCCGGCACTGGCACCGACGCCACGGTAATTGAAACGCAAAGTAATCAAACCCGCATCGCGGGCAGTGCGTTGCAGGGTCGAGACGACTTTATTGAGCATGGTCCCACCCTGCACCGGGTTAGGGTGGCAAACCAGCGCCAGGCCACGTGGTTCGGGGTGATCCAGGTACAAGGCTTCCAATTGGCCCACCGGGCCATCGATCAAAACGGGGGTTTCACGCATGAGCAAGGATGAACTCCGTGACCTCTCAAGGGGTCGACTCGTCTAGCTAAAAGTCTGTGCATGGCATCATTGCGAGCTTAATCGCGGTATACAGCGCAGGTTTGAGCCGTTAACGTAAAGCAAAGCCGTTTATAGAGGAAGGACTCGTGGAACACTCGCTCTTAGTTTGGTTGTTGCCGACTCTTGCCCTGGTTGCCGGTGTCGCCATTGGTTTCCTGGTTGCCCGCCTGCTGCCGAATGCCGCGCCTAACCGCACGCAGCGTCAGCTGGATGACATTCAGGAACGTTTTGACAGTTATCAGAACGAGGTTGTTACCCACTTCAACAGCACCGCGACCCTGGTCAAGAAGCTCACCCAGAGCTACCAGGAAGTACAGGATCACCTCGCCGATGGCGCTAACCGCCTGGCCCTCGACGACATCACCCGCCAGCGCCTGCTGGCAGCGCTGCATTCCGATGCACCGCAAACCCCACGGGAACGCCTGACCCCGCCTCGGGAAAACCAGGAGCCACCACGGGACTACGCGCCAAAGACGCCGAACGCTCCAGGCATGCTGGATGAGCATTACGGCTTGAAGAAGTAAGTCATCTTCGAGCAATAAAAAAGCCCGGCTGATCGATGATCAGCCGGGCTTTTTTTCTCATTCTCCAAGACAACGCAGACCCAATGTGGGAGCGGGCTTGCTCGCGAATGCGGTGTATCAATCAAAATGTCAGTGACTGACACTCCATATTCGCGAGCAAGCCCGCTCCCACATTTTTGACCGCGTTTGAGCCTTAAGACACAGGCTGTTCCTGCAACCGCCCACCGTCGATGCGCACATGCCGCCCATGGAAACGCTTGAGGCTGCTGCGATGGCCGACGCTGACGATGCTCAACCCCGGCAATTGATCGATCAACGCCTGGTACAAGGTTGCCTCGTCTTCTTCATCCATGGCCGAGGTCGCCTCATCCATGTACAGCCATCGCGGTGCAAACAACAACGCACGGGCAAAGGCCAGGCGCTGTTGCTCGCCAGGCGAGAGCATGCGCTGCCAGTGGTTGGCTTCATCCAGGCGATTGACCAGGTGCGGCAGGCGGCAAGTCTCCAGGACCTGTGCATAACGTTCTGTCGGGTAGGCGCTGTCGTCCTGTGGATAACTCAACACGGCCTTGAGCGTACCAATCGGCAAATAAGGCTTTTGCGGCAGGAACAGGTAGCGCGTCGCCGGCAAACGAATGCTGCCATGACCGGCGGGCCACAGATGCCCCATTGCCCGCAGCAAAGTGCTCTTGCCGCTGCCGGAACGCCCGCTGAGCATGACGCGCTGGCCAGGCTCCACGGTCATGTCGGCGTCGGTGAGCAAATGGCGGCCGTCGGCCAGATCCATGCCCAGGTCTTTGATCACCAGGCGCTCGCCTTCAGGGCGCACGTCGATCGCCGGCGTGCGTTGTTCGTTGTCGCTCATGGCCTGCTGGAAACTCAGCAGACGGTCGCTGGTGGCGCGCCATGTCGCCAGTTCCGAGTAGGCGTTGATAAACCAGCTGAAGTTATCTTGCACGTTGCCGAACGCCGAGTTGATTTGCATCAGCTCGCCCAGCTCGATCTTGCCGGTGAAGTAGCGCGGCGCGGCGACGATAAAGGGGAAGATGATCGCGATCTGGCTGTAGCCTGCGGTGAAAAAGGTCAAGCGCTTGGACACTTTCATGATGTCCCAGAAGTTATGCCAGACCTTGCCGAAGCGCGTGCTCAGGCGCTGTCTTTCATTGGGCTCACCGTTGTACAGGGCGATACTTTCGGCATTCTCACGCACCCGTACCATGGAAAAACGCAGGTCCGCTTCGAAGCGTTGTTGTTGGTTGCTCAGGCCAATCAAGCGCCGGCCGATCAAGTGCGTCAGCCAACTGCCCACGGCGGCGTACAGCAACGCACACCAGAACATGTAGCCGGGGATGGTGATGCCGAACACTTCGATGCTGCCCGATACGCCCCACAAGATGATCGAAAATGACACCAGGCTGACCACATTACGCAGCAACCCAAGGCCCAGGCTCAAGGTGCCGGACGTGAAGTTGTTGAGGTCTTCGGAAATCCGCTGGTCCGGGTTATCGGTATAGCCGCCCTGCTCCAGCTGGTAGTAATTCTTGTGGGCCAACCAGCGGCTGAAGTGCTTTTCGGTGAGCCAGGCGCGCCAGCGGATCGTCAGCATCTGGGTCAGGTAAAGGCGGTACACCGCACCGAGTATCGCCACCGCCGCGATCCCGCCGAAATAACCGATCAGTTGCCAGAAGGCTGCGGTGTCCTTCTTCTCCAGGGCGTTGTAGAAATCCTTGTACCAATGGTTGAGCCACACGGAAATCGCCACACTGAACAGCGACAGGCCAATCACTGCGGCCAGCAGCAGCCAGGCCCTGCCCTTCTCTTCACTGCGCCAATAGGGTGTGATCATCGCCCAGGTTCGGCGGAAGAATTGCCCACGCACCGCATCGTTGACCGCGCGGTATTCAGCGTTCTGATTCATCGTTCAGGCTCGGTAGGAAAAAAATGACAGGCGTTTGAACCGATCATAGGGGATCGGTTCGTGCGTCCGTGCAGCCTGAAGCGGGTTGTTCAGTCGCCGTTCAGCGTCGTACCGGGCGCTTCTGCAACTTGCGTTGCAGCGTGCGGCGGTGCATGCCCAGGGCGCGGGCGGTGGCGGAGATATTGCCTTCGTGTTCGGTCAACACACGCTGGATGTGTTCCCACTGCAAGCGGTCCACCGACATCGGGTTTTCCGGCACCAGGGTGTCGAGGTCGGCATGCTCGGACAGCAAGGCGGCCAGCACGTCGTCGGCATCGGCTGGTTTGCACAGGTAATTGCAGGCGCCGCGCTTGATCGCCTCGACGGCGGTGGCGATGCTGGAGTAACCGGTGAGGATCACCACGCGCATTTCCGGGTCGAGTTCCAGCAGCTTGGGCAGCAGCACCAGGCCCGAGTCGCCGTCCATTTTAAGGTCGAGGGCGGCGTAGTCCGGCAGGTCGGCCTGGGCGATGGTCAGGCCCTCTTCGGCAGAACCCGCGGTGCTGACGCGAAAACCGCGCCGGCTCATGGCGCGGGCCATCACGCGGGTAAAGGTCGCGTCGTCATCTACCAGCAACAGGTGCGGCAGTTCTTCGCCTTCGACTTGGATCTCGTCACTCATCGATATCTCCTCGTGCGACACGGGGCAGGCGCAGCTCGGTGAGCGTGCCACCTTCCTCATGACTATAGAGCTTCACTGAGCCGCCCGCGCGGGTCACGCTGGCCTTGCTCAAAAACAGGCCCAGGCCGAAGCCTTTGCCCTTGGTGGTAAAGAAGGGTTTGCCGATCTGTTCGGCAATGGCCAGCGGCACGCCCGCGCCGTGGTCACGAATGCTGATGGTGACGTTTTCCGCATCCCAGTCCAACTGTACGCCAAGCCCTTCAGGGCAAGCGTCGGCTGCATTGTTCAGCAAGTTGAGCAGCGCCTGGGTCAGGTCCGGCGGTGGCGCCATGCGCGGTACGCTGCCTTGGCCCAGCAGGTTGAAACGGTAACTGGCTTCGGGACGCATCAGGTGCCAGCGGTTCAGCGCCTCATCGAGCCACTGGGTGACGTCTTGCATTTCGACCGCCAGACGGCGATTGGCTTCGGCGGCGCGCACCAGTTGCTGCAAGGTCAGCTTGCACTGCTTGACCTGTTCCTGCAGCACGCTCAAATCATCCTGCAGGGCCGGGTCGTGATGGTCCTGGGTCATTTCCTTGAGCAGTACGCTCATGGTCGCCAGCGGCGTGCCCAACTCATGGGCGGCACCGGCGGCCTGGGTGGCGACCGCCAGCAGTTGCTGGTCGCGCAGGCCCTCTTCACGGCGAATGGCGCGCAACTCTTCCTGGCGGCGCAGTTCTTCGGCCATGCGTGCGGCGAAGAAGGTAATGACAGCGGCGGACAGGGCAAAACTCAACCACATCCCGTAGATCTGCAGGTTTTCCCGCGCGATAGGGAAGGTTTGTAACGGATAGAACTGCGCCAGCAATAAGGTATAGAGCGTCAGGGCGATGCCCGACAGTACCACCGAGTAGCGCCATGGCAACGTGACGGCGGCAATGGTCAATGGCACCAGGTAATACGAAACGAAGGGGTTGGTAGAACCACCGGAGAAGTACAACAACACGCTGTGGATAAACAGGTCGCACGCTAGCTGAAGCGCATATTCCAACTCGGTCACAGGCCACGTGGTGCGCAGTCGGATGGCAGTGAACACGCACAACACGGTGGAAAACGCCAGGGTCACGCCCAGTTGCAGCCACGGCAGCGGCAGTAGGTCGAACCAATAGGCAAGCCCTACGGAACCGGCCTGTGCGGCCAGTACCAGGGTGCGAATGAACGTCAGGCGCCAGAGGTTCTGGCGGGTGGCGGAAGTCAGTTTTACGGCGGCGAGCATGAGCTCTCCCGGTGAGCGCTGCTGGTATATCGCACGGAGTATAACCAAGACTCAAGGATGACAGGGCTTGTGCGGCAAACCGCCACAGCGCCGGAACGTTCCTGTGCACACGATTTGGCACATTGCCTACAGGAACTGAGGCGAGCGGCTAACCACCCAGGCAAATAGCACCCACTCCGCCGGGTACCGTCATGCTCCATTTCCCAGGAATCCGCTCATGCACGTGAATAGCGCACTTCTCTCCCAACCTTCTTATGCCCCCCACTCCCCAGGTACGGTCCTGAACCGCCAGCGGCGCGCGCTCGATCAGAGCCCGGCCGAAGATCAGTTCCTCGTGGAAAACGTCAGGCGAGCCCCCTCCAACAGCGGCGGTGATGGCTACGAACGGGTCAGCGTAAACCCTGATCCCGGCAAAACAGTGGGCAATCTTGATAAGACCATCGTGCCCGTCGATATAGGAATCAATATCGACAGTACGACCTATACCGAAACACTGACCAGTGACTTCAAGTCGGTAACACAGGATGCCGCGCAGATAGTCAAGCGGCTCTTCAAGGACAAATGGAACCTGGACATCGACCCCGACAAAACCTACTTGACCACATTCGACTACAACACCACGGACAAGCCGCCGTACCCGGCCAAACTCGTCAAGGAGATTACCCTGACGCAAGCAATGGTAAAAAATGCCCAGGAAACACCCAAAGGAAGAGGTGCACTGGTGCCTCATTACACCGGCGGCCCGCAGGTCAAGCTGGTCGCGAATCTGCCTCATGTCGTGCCGGGCGTGCTCGATGTCGGCGATCGGATCAATCCCGGGCGGGAATCGGCACACATTACTCACACGTATCAAGGCATCTATAAGGCCTCCGCGCCGGGCACACCTCAGGTCTACGACGCCTCAACCCAACTGAGCGTGTCGCCGGAAGCGTTCAAGGCGCAGATTTGGGACACTGATTTCCATCGCCCATACACAGAGTTCCTCAATACGTTCTGGGACAGCCACGACCGCAAATACCCCATTGTGGCCAAGGCGGCGCTGGTCAAGGCGGCACATTCACAGCACCAGGAAGGCAGTCTCACGCTTGCAGACAAACAGCTGGTGATGCGCGCAGCAGGGCTGCCCTCCAATACCCAGGCATGGGCCGACACCTTGCTCACTGACCTTATACGCCCGACGCTACCGGATCAGGGCCTGGAAGTGGGACTGCTGAAAATGGGTCGTTATGAATCCACCGACCTGATGGTCATCACCGAAAAAACCACGCGCAGGAGTGCAGACGGTAAACCGATCAACCGGACGTTACTGGTCATTCCCGGCAACTCATCGCCCATCCACGGCTTTGACAGCGTCGAGCAGATGAAGCAGTGGTTCGCGCAGCAGGCCGCCGATCCTGTAAAACGCACGGCACTGGAAGGCCACTTCAAATTTGACGACCTAAAAGGCAGCGTATGGCATGCAGGTGTACGTGAAGCATTGGAGGGCCTGGGCAGTTGGCCCAAGCCCGGTCACCGCTACAAATGGGACCCTTCGCCGACCATGGCAATACAGTCCTTCAACGCCACCGGGCGACCTGACCCCGAACGCAGCATTGATACTAACGCCGATGTCTTTCACCAAATCGGCGAGCGCCAGCGCCTGCGTTCTTATGCAGACGCCAGGGCACAGATCACCACCGACTTAGACGTCACCAAGGTCAATATCCTGTCCGGGCTCAGCAAAGCCGCCATGGTCGCTACACTGTTCGCCCCACTGGCCATCGCCATTCCTGAAGTTGCACTGGCGATGGACGCGCTGTTTATCGCCTCAGGGATTGTCGAAGCCGGGATTGGCGCCGACGACTTGGCAAAAGACAGGCCCGGCGGTGTCGAGCACTTGATTTTCGGCGTGCTCAATGCGGTCCAGCCTGTAGCCACGCGCACGTTTTCCCAAGCCCGCGCGGTGACTGAGGAAGGTGCAATGAGCAGCATGGCGCGGCCCGTCGAGACGACTGCGAGCGATGAAGCGTTCGAGAAAAACCCCATCAACCTGGACATCGACAACGATTTCACGTCCCAGGCTCCCGTTTCAACGGAGCCGGCGCCCGTCACCGAGACACTTTCGGAAGACGGCGAACTCATAACGCTCACAGGCACCAAGGACAACCTGAACAAGGTCGAAGACAACCTTTATACCTTTGCCGACATGAACAAAAGAGGCACTCAACATCGCCTTAACATCATTGCCCACGGCGATGGCACGCATGTCTATTACAAAGGCCGAAGACATACGCCACAAGGGCTGCTCGATACGCTCAAGCGCAACGGCATCTTCCCGACTCACTACGACAATATCCGAATTCTGAGCTGCTACTCCGGAAAGCTGGGCGAGAACTCCTTCGCCGCGCAGTTCCAGCGGCTCACTGAACGCCCTGTAAAAGGCTACACGGGAGAGGTCACGGCCAGGTACTCCGCCGAACATATCCTGGGCGAGCCAGAAGCGGTGTACAACAGCGGCGAAAACCCAGTGGCGGCGGACCATAACGTTACAAACGATGACACTATGGACAAGGAGTTCAAGCCTGAAAAAACCAACCCTTATTCGGTTTTCCAGAACCCGTTCAAATGGTGGCGATTCAGCTATAAACCCGTGACTTTCACTCCCAGCACCAACTTGTAGAAAAAGCAGGGCCAGAAACATGGCGGCACTGAGCCGCTGGGAATAAGAGTCCGTGCAGAAAAACAGGTGAGATTTGTGCGTACTTTGTAAACCCGACGAACCCCACCCTTACGTCTACAGTCATACCGAACACATCTATTCCAACACGACTCTCCCAAGGAGCTTCCATGTCTCGTTTCACTCGCAGCGCAGCCATCATCACCCTCGGCGCCAGCGCAATGGTCAGCCTGCCGGCCATGGCCGCCGATGCATTGCATTACAACCAGATCTCCCTGCGCGCCGAAGCCAGCCAGGAAGTGGCCCGCGACAAGATGATCGTCACCCTTTACACCGAATCGCAAAATGCCGACCCGGCCAAGCTCGCCGCCGAAATCACCACCACCCTGAACCAGGCCCTGGGCCAGGCCCGCGAAGTCAAAGGCGTGACCTTGCGCCAAGGCAGCCGCAACAGCTACCCGATCTACGACAGCAAGAACCAGAAGATCACTGGCTGGCGTGAACGCGCCGAACTGCGCCTGGAAAGCGCGGACTTCCCGGCCCTTTCCAAACTCACCGGCGAGCTGTTGAACACCCTGAAAATGGACAGCATGGACTTCGCCATCGCCGACGCCACCCGCAAGGCCAGCGAAGATGCGCTGCTCAAAGACGCGGTGGCCGCGTTCAAGGCGCGCGCGCAACTGGCTACCGATGCACTCGGTGGCAAGGGCTACAAGATCGTCAACCTGAACTTCAACACCAATGGCTACCCGATGCCCTACGCCCGCAATGGCGGCATGATGATGAAAGCTGCCATGACCGATTCAGCACCGACGCCTGAAGTGGAAGCCGGCACCAGCCAGGTCAACATGAGCGCCGACGGCGTGATCGAAGTTTTACAGTAGCTTTTTTCGACAGGGCAACGGCGCAACCCCACGGGGCTTGCGCCTTTTTTTTGCGCGTGGGTGCCACGTCATATCCAGCAGCACATCTCGTAGGAATCAAGTGCCCGGCGTTTACGACTCATTACTGCCATAGCTACCAGGGAGGGCTGTGCTGGCATTTATCCATACAATGAGAGCCGAATTCATGTCCCTATCACTCAACCCAACCCACAGGTTTTCGCTGCCACCCGTAGTCGCCAATCCGACGTCGACCGTTCAAGCGCAGGCGACACCGACACCGCCCACTGCAAAAGCCGCCCAACCCGACGAAACAGCACTGCTCAAGGCCTACCTCGAGGCCGCACAACGTAAGGTGTTGCACGGCAATGCCGGGCTTATAACCGTGCCGCCCCAAAGCACTCTGGGCCAGTGGCTTGGGCTGTATCGCATGCATTTGGAAAACGCCGTGGTACAAGGCTGGCTGCGCGAACAACACTTCACCCCGGACACCTTGCTTTCAATCAACCCGTCTACAGGTACCTTGTCCGCCGAGGTCGAGGGAAAAACGAAAACCTTCCATCTCTCGGATACATCAGGCTGGGGGCAAATTTCAGGACCATTGCTGGACGCCGCAAAAGTTATCGCCCCTGGCAATAACGGTGATTTGCGTGTGAGGCTGGGTAAAGACGCCATACGGGTCAGCGCAAAGGTGGTGGCCAACTTTGAAGGTATTTCCCTGCCGAAAACACTGTCCCAGGCCCGCGCACAAATAAGGCACCTGGAACACAAAGACACCTTCGACCCTATCCCCGCCGATGACCGCCTACGCCCTGCCAGCAGCCGCTCGGCACACGCCCTGCAAGTGCAAAAACACAACGCCGCCAACTACTACAGCACCGCACCACAAGCCTTGGCTTACAAGCGCCTGGCAGTGGACGTCGCCGACAACCTGCCCAATACGCGGGCAGAGGCCAAAAAGTGGGCGGATGACCTGCTGCTCAAACTCACGGGCAAACCTATCGACTCCGACACCGTGTACTTGAACCGTTTCAAAGGTGGCGAAAGCGCAGATACAGCGACCGGCTGGGAACACACCTTTCAAGAACCCTGGTCTTCGCTGCGCTTGCCCGACGCCCTGCTGAAAAACTTCTCCGAGCACGACTGGGTGCCTGGCAACCTGGACCTCGAAGCGGGTTTGTATACCCAGCCTGCTGGCCAAAGCGAAAAAGGCGGCTACGGCAAGCATAATCAAATCGACCTCAAGCCCTCCCAAGTGATGCATGAAAGCTGGAAAACCGACTTTCAGACCCAAATGACCCAGAAGATCGACCACTTCTGGAGCACGCATAACGACGAGTATGAGACGACGATCAAAGGTGAATTCATCTTCCAGGCCCGCAAGCAATTGAAAGGCGCCGAGGGCAGCTCCCCCCTTGAACGTTCCTTGCAAGCGCCCGAGCACCAGTTCACCCGTGACGACTACCGCTTGGTGATGGGTGCTGTGTCCAACCTTACGCTCGATGAAAACGCCCCGATCACCGTCAAACAACTCCAGGCCAAGGCGCCGGCAAACGGCAACGTTCAAGCGCATGCCCTGAGCCTCCACGGGGTTACGTCCAGCGATATCGTGCGATTCAGCGCTGCGGACGGTGGCCGGCAAGTGCTGTATATCCCGGGCGCCGAACCCGCATTTTTGCGTTTTGATTCTATTGAAAAGCTGGACCAGTGGCTGATCGAGCAAGCCAAGGACCCTGCAAAACGCGAAGCACTGGCGGCTCACTTCCCGATGATCTACCGCCAGGACCAGACCAAGAGCTTTGTTGAACGCGCGGCAAAAGTACTGATGCCCATGCTGTGGTTCACCCATGTGGGCGAAAAAAAGGATGGCCTGGACACCGTCTTGGCAAAAATGGCCAGTGGTGAGTTGAAGGGATCAGCGATTGACCGCAGCCACGCCGCCATTAAAGACGACGTTTTCTCCACATTGACGACGGCCGCCAAGGAGCGGATGAACAGTGACGCCGATGTGGTCATCAAGTCCAACAGCGAGGTGACTCGCGATACCTGGCTGAACGACGTCACCGTCGCCGCCGGCTTGCTGGCCAAACTCGCGCCCATTGCCGCGCCCGTAGCCGCCGCAGCGGTGGTTGCCGGGTTGACCGAGGTGGCGCTAGGGGCAGAAAAAACCTCGTCTGGCGACACCGTGACAGAACGGGATGAGGGAGCCTCCAAAGCGTTCGATGGCTTACTCAATACAGTGTTCTCCTACGGTGCCAGCGCTGTGCCGGAAGACCCTTTTGCACTGCCCGCAGAAAAAGAGCTCCCGCGCCTTGAGCCGCAAGCGCCCCACGAAGTAAACACTCGCGAACCGCAACCTGGAACATCCACTGGCACACAGGCGGTTATCAACCCCGCAAGCGCCCCCGTTTCCAGATCCCGTTCACTCATACCGATTTCGCAATATGCCGTCCCACAGGGTGAAAAATTCATCGAGCTCGCGAGCCGCGACGCCCTGGGGGTCTATCGAGTGACCGATAGCGAGGGACAAATGTTCCAATTCGTGCGCATGACCGACGAGACTGGGACGAGCAAGGTATTTGAAATATCAAATCGCTACCGAACCGGTGATACGTTTGCCAAAGTCGTCGATCCCGATACCGGCGCGACAATGATGGTCATCACACCTGGACGTGATGGAGAGTGGACCCGCGCACCGGGCGATGGCGGGGTAAAATGGCCGTGGAACCGCTCAGTTTCCTCCCCCCCACCCGCCAATACAGAACTGAAAATCTCGCCTAAGATTTCGGACAACTTCGTTGGTCTCGAGGGCGAGAAATTACCTGGGGCAGAGCGATTCGATGAGCTGTTAAAAAATAGTGGGCGCCAGAAATACGACTTTTCCATTCGAAACGTTAATACCAACGGTATCGACCAGACAAAGTTGGAGGTTTCCTGGAACGTTCCCGACAATAACTTCGCTGTTAGCGAAACAGAAAGAGCAGGCCCGGAAGATTACGGCACAAGTCAATATTCAAGCCCGTTCGTCAAAGACATCAATCGCGCTACATACCGTGTGGAGGTAAAAACAGGCGGTGCACCGCAAAGGGTGGAGTTGAATCAAGGCGGGGCCACTGATGACGATATGCGCAGGGCAAGAATCACTCAGTTCGAAACTCTGATCCCCGATCCAGATCTCAGGGCGCGCATTTCCGAGGTCGCTCACCAGGGAGCGATGGCCGAAGTTTCGGCGGGATTTATGTCACTCGAGGACACGGAGCTCAAAGAAGGTTTCAGACTAAAAGTAGACGATCCCTCTTATACCATCGTCTACGACCCAACGAGCGAGGTGACTGAGGTCCACGCAATCAGCACCGGTCATATACAGGATACAGAACGGGATATCGACCCGGTCCCCGGTATCGAGGTGACACTGACCAAGCGCTTCAAAATACGCGCTACCAACGATGTAAGTGAGCCATTCAAGATCGACCAATCGGCTCCTGCCCGAGCAAGCGTAATGGTTGCGCCACTCCCTGAAAAAAATGAGCTTCCCGCTTAAGCGAGCATCAACGGCTATCTGGCAAACCTCAACGGAGGTAACCTCAGTTACCTCCGTTTTCGTACAGACAGTTTTTTGCCCGCAACTTCAAGGGACATCATGGACAGAATCGTCTTCAAACAGCTCTTTCTCGCCACCGGCCTCCTGGCTTTGATGCCAATGACCCAAGCCGCCACGACCCTGGTCTACTGCTCCGAGGCCAGCCCCGCCGGCTTCGACCCCAGCCAATACACCAGCGGCACCGACTTTGATGCCTCCGCCGAAACCGTGTTCAACCGCCTGACCCAGTTCAAGCGCGGCGGCACCGAGGTCGAACCTGGCCTGGCCACCAGTTGGGATGTTTCCAGGGATGGCCTGACCTACACCTTTCACCTGCGTGAAGGCGTCAAGTTCCATACCACCGACTTCTTCACCCCGACCCGCGACTTCAACGCCGATGACGTGCTGTTCACTTTTAATCGCCTGCTCGATGCCGACAGCCCGTTTCGCAAGGCCTACCCCTCAGAGTCGCCCTACTTCACCGACATGGGCTTGAACACCACGATCAAGAACGTCGAAAAACTCGACGAGCGCAGCGTGCGGTTCAACCTGAACGCGGTCGATGCTTCGTTCGTGCAAAACCTGGCCATGAGCTTCGCCTCTGTGCAATCGGCCGAATACGCCACTCAGTTGTTGAAAGAAGGCAAGGCGGAGCAGATCAACCAGCAACCGGTCGGCACCGGGCCGTTTGTGTTCAAGCGCTACCAGAAAGACTCGCAGATCCGTTATGTGGCCAATAAACAGTATTGGAAACCCGAGGACGTGAAGCTCGACAACCTGGTGTTCGCCATCACCCCGGACGCCGCCGCACGCCTGCAGAAACTCAAGGCCGGCGAATGCCAGGTCAGCGGTTACCCGCGCCCCGCCGATATCGAGGTAATGAAGCAAGACCCTAACCTGCGCGTACTGCAACAAGCAGGCTTCAACCTGGGTTTCCTGGCCTATAACGTGACTCACCCGCCGCTGGATCAACTCAAGGTTCGCCAGGCCCTGGACATGGCCATCGACAAGCCCGCAATTATCAAGGCCGTGTACCAGGGCGCCGGGCAATTGGCGCAGAACGCACTGCCTCCGGCGCAGTGGTCTTATGATCCAAAAATCCAGGATGCCCCCTACGATCCGACCAAGGCGCGGTTGCTACTAAAAGAAGCAGGGGTTGCACCAGGTACCACCATCAACCTGTGGGCAATGACCGTACAACGCGCCTCCAACCCCAATGCGCGGATGTCTGCACAAATGATTCAACAGGATTGGGCCAAGGTTGGCATCAAGGCCAACATCGTCAGCTATGAGTGGGGCGAATACATCAAGCGCGCCAAAAATGGCGAACACGATGCAATGATTTATGGCTGGACCGGTGACAACGGCGACCCCGATAACTGGCTGGGCGTGCTCTACAGTTGTGCCGCGGTCAAGGGCAGCAACTATGCCAAATGGTGTAACCCGGCCTATGACAAGCTGGTGCAGCAAGCCAAGGTCAGCAGCGACCGCGAGCAGCGCATCAAGTGGTATCAGCAGGCACAGAAAATCCTTAAGGAACAAGTACCTATAACGCCTATTGCGAACTCGACGGTTTTCCAGCCTATGCGCAAGCAAGTGCAGGACTTCAAGATCAGCCCGTTTGGGCTAACGCCGTTCTACGGTGTGGGTCTAGATAAGTAACAGCTGCGCCCCAACCGAGTGCGCTAGACGCCTCGGCTGGGCTTTTTTGGTGCGCCGTTTGCACCGAAAAAACCCTCCAAACAGGCACTTTCGTGTCGAAACTTTCATAATTGCGACATTCCTGTACGTTCGTACCACAGTTTCCCCTTTGCAACCGCTCTGCATCTTGCATTGGGTATGGCGCCTGCATAAGTATCCGCAGGCCGACTCACGAGGTCGCCCTCACCACCAAAAATGACAACAAATCATGAGGCCAACATGCTTAAACACGCAGTCCTTCCGTTATTAGTGAGCGCTGGCCTTATGGCCGCAGCCCCCGTAGCCCTTGCGGCAACTAACCTGGTGTTCTGCTCCGAAGGGAGCCCGGCCGGTTTTGATCCAGGCCAGTACACCACCGGAACAGACTTCGATGCCTCGGCCGAAACCATGTTCAACCGCCTGAGCCAGTTCGAACGTGGCGGCACCGCCGTCGTTCCTGGCCTGGCCACTAGCTGGGACGTGTCCCCGGATGGCCTGACGTACACCTTCCACCTTCGCGAAGGCGTCAAGTTCCATACCACCCCGTACTTCAAGCCTACTCGTGAATTCTCGGCTGACGACGTACTGTTCACCTTCAACCGGATGATCAATAAAGACGATCCATTCCGTAAGGCCTACCCCACCGAGTTCCCGTACTTCACGGACATGGGGATGGACACTAACATCAAGAACATCGAGAAGGTCGATGACCACACCGTCAAGTTCACCCTTGGCACCGTGGACGCCGCGTTCATCCAGAACCTGGCCATGAGCTTCGCCTCGATCCAGTCCGCCGAATATGCTGCGCAGCTGTTGAAGGAAGGCAAGCCTGCCGACATCAACCAGAAGCCGGTCGGTACTGGCCCATTCGTGTTCAAGAGCTACCAGAAAGACTCGAACATTCGCTACACCGGCAACAAGGACTACTGGAAACCTGAAGACGTGAAGATCGATAACCTGATCTTCGCTATCACCACCGACCCGTCGGTGCGTATCCAGAAACTCAAGAAAAACGAATGCCAGATCACCCTGTTCCCACGTCCGGCCGACCTCAAGGCGCTGGGCGAAGACAAAACCCTGAAACTGCCGCACCAGGCCGGTTTCAACCTGGGCTACGTAGCCTACAACGTCATGGACAAGGTCAAGGGCAGCGATCAGCCAAACCCACTGGCGGACCTGCGCGTACGCCAGGCGCTGGACATGGCAGTGAACAAGCAGCAGATCATCGACTCCGTGTACCAGGGTGCCGGTCAACTGGCCGTCAACGCCATGCCGCCGACCCAATGGTCCTACGACACCAGCATCAAGGACGCCCAGTACGACCCTGAAAAAGCCAAGGCGCTGCTCAAGGAAGCCGGCGTCAAGGAAGGCACCGAAATCGTCCTGTGGGCCATGCCGGTTCAGCGTCCGTACAACCCGAACGCCAAGCTGATGGCTGAAATGCTGCAGAACGACTGGTCCAAGATCGGCCTGAAGGTCAAGATCACCAGCTATGAATGGGGCGAGTACATCAAGCGTTCCAAAGGCGGCGAGAACCAGGCCATGATCATTGGCTGGAGCGGCGACAATGGTGACCCGGACAACTGGCTGAACGTGCTGTTCGGCTGCGACTCGCTGTCGGGCAACAACTTCTCCAAGTGGTGCGACAAGAAATTCGACGGCATCGTGAAAGAAGCCAAGGCCACATCGGATGTCGCCAAACGCACCGAGCTGTACAAGCAGGCGCAACATATCCTCAAAGATGCAGTCCCGATGACACCTATCGCGCACTCGACGGTGTATCAACCCATGCGTAATACCGTGCAGGACTTCAAGATCAGCCCGTTTGGCTTGAATTCCTTCTACGGCGTTAGCGTTAGCGGCAAGTAAGGATCAATAACGGCGACGTTTCATAACGTCGCCGTTATTCCATCCGCCTGGACCTTAGGAAACAGACTACGTTTGCAAGCGTTGCCGTCTTACAGCAATGAACTGCAACCCGTGCCTCCGTTACCTACAAGGTCAGTCAGAATTGACGCATTTACTGCGCGGTCCACGCCCCATAAGGTCGTAGGACAGCAGAGGCATCACTCTGGGAAGGGCACTTGCTGTGTGTGGGATCAGTGATGTCTGCCTGGCTGTACGCCAGCAGGAAGGCTCGCTGTTGATAACTACAAACAAGGACCGGGATCGTCATGCGCCATACCACCGTTGTCTCCGCACTGTTTGCCACCAGCCTGCTGGCCATGGCCACGATGGGCCAAGCCGCCGAGAAAAAGAGCCTGGTGTTCTGCTCCGAAGGCAGCCCGGCAGGGTTTGACACTGCGCAATACACCACCGCCACCGACAACGATGCGGCGGAGCCTTTGTATAACCGTTTGGTGGAGTTCGAAAAAGGCGCGACCGACGTCGTACCTGGGCTGGCAACCAAGTGGGATATTTCCCCAGATGGCCTGACCTATACCTTCCACCTGCGTGAAGGGGTGAAGTTCCACAGCAACAAGGAATTCAAGCCGACACGGGACTTCAACGCCGACGACGTGCTGTTCACCTTCAACCGCATGCTTGACCCCGAGCACCCGTTCCGCAAGGCCTACCCCACCGAGTTTCCGTACTTCAACGGGATGAGCCTGAACAAGAACATCGCCAAGGTCGAGAAAACCGGCCCCTACACCGTGGTGATGACGCTGAACACGGTCGACGCCGCGTTCGTGCAGAACATCGCCATGAGTTTTGCCGCGATCCTCTCGGCCGAATACGCAGAGCAGTTGCTCAAGCAAGGCCGGCCCAGCGATATCAATCAGAAGCCGATCGGCACTGGCCCGTTCGTGTTCCAGCGCTACCAGAAAGACTCGCAGATCCGCTACGTGGGCAACAAACAGTACTGGGACCCGAGCCGCGTCAAGCTGGACCAACTGATCTTCGCCATCAACACCGACGCCTCGGTACGCGTACAGAAGCTCAAGGCCGGCGAATGCCAGGTAACCTTGCATCCACGCCCTGCCGATGTCGAGGCCCTCAAGGCCGACCCGAACCTGCAACTGCTGACCAAGCCGGGCTTTAACCTCGGTTATATCTCCTACAACGTGCGCCACAAGCCATTCGATCAGCTTGAAGTACGCCAGGCGCTGGACATGGCGGTGAACAAGCAGAGCATCCTCAATGCCGTGTACCAGGGCGCAGGGCAACTGGCGGTCAACGGCATGCCGCCGACGCAGTGGTCTTACGACGACAGCATCAAGGACGCCGCCTACGACCCCGAAAAAGCCAAGCAATTGCTCAAGGCCGCCGGGGTCAAGGAAGGCACCGAAATCACCCTGTGGGCCATGCCAGTGCAACGCCCGTACAACCCCAACGCCAAGCTGATGGCGGAAATGCTGCAGAACGACTGGGCCAAGATCGGCCTCAAGGTCAAGATCGTCAGCTATGAATGGGGCGAGTACATCAAGCGCACCAAGAACGGTGAGCACGATGTCAGCCTGATCGGCTGGACCGGCGACAACGGTGACCCGGACAACTGGCTCGGCACCCTCTACAGCTGCGACGCCATCGGCGGGAACAACTACTCCATGTGGTGCGACCCGGCGTACGACAAGCTGATCAAGCAAGCCAAGGTCGTGACCGACCGCGAACAAAGGACTGTTCTGTACAAACAGGCGCAGCAACTGCTCAAGCAGCAGGTGCCGATCACGCCCATTGCCCACTCGACGGTCAACCAGCCGTTAAGCGCCAAGGTCGAAGGCTTCAAGGTAAGCCCCTTCGGCCGCAACGTGTTCTCGGGCGTCAGCATCAACCCATAAGAAAATAACCGGATGGCGGGGAGCGAAATACGCTCCCCGGCAAACGTGCAGGCTTTTGTTGGGAAATTTCCTACGCCAAACGTTTGCAATAGCTTGAACGAGTTGCACACCCAATAGCCGGATCACCCAAAAAGACCGGCATTAAAAAAGAGAACCAAAGGAGCTTCACCCATGAAACTGAGCAGCAAAGCGCTTCTGGCCTTGGCCATCAGCAGCATCACGGCCACCGCCTACGCTGAAACGCAAAGCCAGGACTTCGTTCCTACCACCCTGGCCGGCACCAGCGCCCAAAGCGAGGCCAAAGGCTTTATCGAAGATTTCAGCCTGGGCGGCACCACGCGTAACTGGTACTCCCATGAGAGCAAATACCGTGGGGGCACCTTCTCGTACCAGAAGCACGGCCAGACCCTGACCGATCGCAACCGGACCAACTGGGTGCAAGGCACCATCCTCAACGCTAGCTCGGGTTTCACCCAGGGCACCGTAGGGGTCAAGACTGAAGTGGCGGTGTACAACGCCCTGGTGCTGGACCGCAGCAAGCGTGATATCAAAGGCGGCTCCAACCGTACCCTGGCCGACTCCAACGGTGACGCCGTAGACCAGTGGAGCAAACTGGGCCTGGCCAACGTGCAATTCCGTGTGTCCAACACCACACTGACCGCCGGTCGCCAGAACTTCAGCAGCGGCATCGTCGACACCATCGGCAACCGTGCTCTGCCTTCGAGCTTCCAGGGTGTGAGCTTCAACAGCGAAGAGTTCAGCAACCTGTCGTTCCAGGGCGGCGTGTTCGACCGCGTTTCGCCACGTAGCGAGCAGAGCCTGTCGAAATTCCGCACCGAATACGGCAATGGCGCAGAAACCGACAAAGTGTCGACCCTGGGTGTGAACTACCAGCCACTGAAAAGCTTGAAGACCAGCTTCTTCGCCGCCAACGTGAAGGACTTCTGGAACCAGTACTACTTCGGCGCCACCCACGAGCTGGGCGACGCGCAGCAGTTGGGCCTGACCACCGGCTTCAACTACTACAAGACCGTCGATGAAGGCAAAAAAGAGATGGGGGAAATCGACAACGATACCTTCTCCCTCTCCCTGGGCCTGACTCACCAGGCACACAGCCTGACCTTCGGCTACCAGCAAGTGAACGGTAACGAGTACTTCGACTACCTGCACGAAACCAACGGCATCTACCTGGCCAACTCCCTGACGTCTGACTTCAACGGCCCGAACGAGAAATCCTTCCAGATCGCCTATGCCATCAACATGGCTGAATACGGCGTACCTGGCCTTAAGTTCAACGCCTACTCGGCACGTGGCTGGGACATCGACGGCACCCACTACACCGGCAACAATGGCCGGGCCAAGTTTGCCTATGACGGCATCCAGTCCCAGGACGGCGAGAAGCACCAGGAATACGGTGTAGGCGCTTCTTACGCGCTGCAGAGCGGCCCACTCAAAGCCACCACCGTGCGCGCAACCTATGTTGAGCACCGTGGCAGCGAGTTCCAGTCCGACGGCAGCATCAAAGAGTTCCGTCTGGTCACCACCATCCCGTTCAACATCCTTTAATTAGCGCCAGGCAGGCGGCGAGCTCAGGACGAGCCCGCCGCCTACGCTTTTCTGGCTCCATCGATTGCAGAGGGCTCTGAATGAAAATGCTCCCACTACAAGCCGCCATGGCCGCTGCGCTGTTGAGCGTGGCGATCGGCGTTTCGGCCAAACCGCTGGTGGTCTGCACCGAAGCCAGCCCGGAAGGTTTCGACCCGGTCCTGTACACCACCGCCGTGACCGCTGACGCCGCCGCTGAAACCATGTTCAACCGCCTGGTGGACTTCAAGCCCGGTACCACCGAAGTGGTGCCCGCCCTGGCTAAAGACCTGCCGCAAATCAGCGCCGATGGCCTGACCTACACCTTCCATCTGCGTGACGACATCAAGTTCCACACCACCGACTATTTCAAACCCACGCGCAACTTGAACGCCGATGATGTGCTTTGGAGCTTCCAGCGCCAGCTGGACCCGAATCACCCGTGGCATAAAAAGTCCACCGTGGGCTACCCGTACTTCGAAAGCATGGGCTTTAAAGAACTGCTCAAGAGCGTAGAGAAGACCGACGACCACACCGTCGTGTTTACCCTGACCCGTCCTGAAGCACCCTTCCTGGCCGACCTGGCCATGGCGTTCTCCTCGATTCACTCCGCCGAATATGCCGACCAACTGCTCAAGTCCGGCAAGACCGATGATCTGAACGCCAAGCCGATCGGCACCGGGCCGTTTATCTTCACGCGCTACGCCAAGGACGCCCAGGTGCGCTTCAAGGCCAACCCGGAGTATTTCCGTGGCAAGCCGCCAGCCGACCCACTGATCCTGGCGATTACCACCGATAACAACGTGCGCCTGCAGAAACTCAAGGCCAACGAGTGCCAGATCGCCTTGTATCCCAAGCCCGACGACGTGCCTAGCGTCAAGGCTGACCCGAACCTGAAAGTCGATGAGCTGGCGGCCATGACCACCAGCTATACCGCGATGAACACCACCCATAAGTACATGAGCGATGCGCGAGTACGTCACGCGATCAATATCGCGTTCGACAAGGCCGGCTACACCGACGCCCTGTACGGCAAAGGCAACGCGGTGGTCGGCACCGGCCCCTATCCGCCAACCTTGCTGGGTTTTAATGACAAGATCAAGAACCCGCCCCGCGACCTGGACAAGGCCCGTGCCCTGCTCAAGGAAGCCGGCGTGCCGGAAGGCACCGAGTTCACCCTGTTCACCCGTAACGGCGGCGGCCCGACCAACCCCAACCCGATGCTCGGCGCCCAGCGCATGCAGGCGGATCTGGCCCAGATCGGCCTGAAGGTCAACATCAAGGTCATGGAATGGGGCGAAATGCTCAAGCGCGCCAAAGCCGGCGAGCACGACATGGTTTCTGCCGGCTGGGCCGGGGATAACGGCGACCCGGATAACTTCCTCACTCCAAACCTGAGTTGCGATGCAGCGAAAAACGGCGAAAACTACGCCCGCTGGTGTAACAAAGAGTTTCAAGACTTGATCGACAAGGCGCGCGCCATCGCTGAACCCACCCAGCGCGCTGCACTCTATGAACAAGCCCTGGACGTGTTCGAGAAGGACCAACCCTGGATCCCCATGGCCTACCCGAAAATGTTTACCGCCATGCGCAAGAACGTCGAGGGTTATACCCAAAGTCCTCTGACGACCAATAACTTCGCCACCACCCAGGTGAAGTAAATAAGAAAAACGCTCGGCACCGTCGACATTGACGGTGCCGGACCTGCCTAACCGGCTGATTGAGGTACACACCAAGATGTTTAGTTTTATTGCCCGCCGACTGGGGTTATTGATCCCCACGTTCTTCGGCATCACGTTGCTGACCTTTGCGTTGATTCGCATGATTCCAGGCGACCCCGTAGAAGTCATGATGGGCGAGCGACGGGTTGACCCCGAAATGCACGCACAGGCAATGGAGCGCCTTGGCCTTAACAAGCCGCTGTATGCGCAATACCTGGACTATGTCGGCAAGCTCGCCCAGGGCGACCTTGGCGAATCGCTGCGCACCCGCACCAGCGTGTGGACCGAATTCACCGCCCTCTTCCCCGCGACCCTGGAACTGTCCATGGCCGCCCTGTTGTTCGCCGGTATCCTGGGCCTGCTGGCCGGGGTGATCGCGGCACTCAAGCGAGGATCCCTGTTCGACCACGGGGTGATGGGCATCTCCCTCGCGGGGTATTCGATGCCGATCTTCTGGTGGGGCCTGATCCTGATCATGTTCTTCTCGGTGAGCCTGGGCTGGACCCCGGTCTCCGGGCGTATCGACCTGCTCTATGACATCGAGCCGCGCACTGGCTTCATGCTGATCGACACCCTGCTGGCCGACGAGCCGGACGCCTTCTGGGACGCATTGCACCACCTGATCCTGCCGGCCATCGTGCTCGGCACCATCCCGCTGGCAGTAATCGCGCGCATGACCCGTTCGTCGATGCTCGAAGTGCTGCGTGAGGACTACATCCGTACCGCCAAGGCCAAGGGCCTGTCGCCAGCACGCGTGGTGTTCGTACACGGCCTGCGTAACGCGCTGATCCCGGTGCTCACCGTGGTCGGCCTGCAAGTCGGCACGCTGCTGGCCGGTGCGGTACTGACCGAAACTATCTTCTCGTGGCCCGGCATTGGCAAATGGCTGATCGAAGCCATTGGCGCGCGGGACTACCCGGTGGTGCAGAACGGCATTCTGCTGATCGCCTGCCTGGTGATCCTGGTGAACTTCGTGGTGGATATCCTCTACGGCTTCGCCAACCCACGCATCCGTCACCAGCGCTGAGATCATGACCATGACCACACCTACTCAAGTGTCAGCAGTCGATCAGAGCCTGCTGTACCCGTCCCCGTACAAAGAATTCTGGCAAGCCTTCTCCAATAACAAAGGCGCGGTTGCCGGCCTGCTGTTCATGTTGCTGATCGTGTTCTGCGCGATCTTCGCCCCGTGGGTTGCCCCGCATAACCCCAGCGAGCAATACCGCGACTTCCTGCTGACCCCGCCGGCGTGGCTGGAAGGTGGGCAGATGCAGTTCCTGCTGGGCACCGACGAACTGGGCCGTGACTTGCTCTCGCGCCTGATCCAGGGCTCGCGCCTGTCGTTGCTGATCGGTTTGTCGTCAGTGGTGATGTCGCTGATCCCGGGTATCCTGCTGGGTCTGTTCGCCGGGTTCTTCCCGCGCTTGCTCGGCCCGACCATCATGCGTTTGATGGACATCATGCTGGCCCTGCCTTCGCTGCTGCTGGCCGTGGCGATTGTCGCCATCCTCGGCCCTGGCCTGATCAACACCGTGATCGCCATCGCCATCGTGTCGTTGCCATCCTATGTGCGCCTGACCCGCGCCGCCGTGATGGGCGAACTGAACCGCGACTACGTGACTGCCGCCCGCCTCGCTGGCGCCGGCCTGCCACGCCTGATGTTCATCACCGTGCTGCCTAACTGCATGGCGCCGCTGATCGTACAAGCGACCTTGAGCTTTTCCTCGGCGATTCTGGATGCCGCGGCCCTGGGCTTCCTTGGCCTTGGCGTACAACCGCCAACGCCGGAGTGGGGCACCATGCTGGCTTCGGCCCGTGACTACATCGAACGCGCCTGGTGGGTCGTGAGCCTGCCTGGCTTGACCATTTTGCTCAGCGTGCTGGCAATCAACTTGATGGGTGACGGCCTGCGCGACGCGCTGGACCCGAAACTCAAGAACGCCGCCTGAGGAGATTCCCATGTCACTGTTAGAAATCAAGAATCTCAACGTGCGCTTCGGCGACAAGACCGCCGTGCCGGTGGTCGATGGCCTCGACATCTCCGTCGACAAAGGCGAAGTACTGGCGATCGTTGGCGAGTCGGGTTCGGGTAAATCCGTGACCATGATGGCGCTGATGGGCCTGATCGAACATCCCGGCATCGTCACCGCCGACGCCCTGAACTTCGACGGCAAGGACATGCTCAAGCTGAGCAACCGCCAGCGCCGCCAGATCGTCGGCAAAGACCTGGCGATGGTGTTCCAGGACCCGATGACCGCGTTGAACCCCAGCTACACCGTGGGTTTCCAGATTGAGGAAGTGCTGCGCCTGCATTTGAAAATGTCCGGCAAACAAGCACGCAAACGCGCCATCGAGCTATTGGAAAAGGTCGAGATCCCAGGCGCTGCCAGCCGTATGGATGCCTACCCACATCAATTGTCCGGCGGTATGAGCCAGCGCGTGGCCATCGCCATGGCAATTGCCGGCGAGCCCAAGCTGCTGATCGCCGATGAACCGACCACTGCGTTGGACGTGACCATCCAGGCGCAGATCATGGAACTGCTGCTGGCCCTGCAAAAAGAGCAGAACATGGGCCTGGTGCTGATCACTCACGACCTCGCGGTGGTTGCCGAAACCGCCCAGCGCGTGTGCGTGATGTACGCAGGCCAGGCGGTGGAAGTCGGCCAGGTGCCGCAGCTGTTCGACATTCCGGCACACCCGTACAGCGAAGCGTTGCTCAAGGCCATTCCCGAGCACAGCCTCGGTGCTACGCGCCTGGCCACGTTGCCGGGCATCGTGCCCGGCCGCTATGACCGTCCGCAGGGTTGCCTGCTGTCGCCGCGTTGCCCGTATGTGCAGGACTCCTGCCGCGCCCAGCGGCCGGGCCTCGATCCGAAAAGCAACAGCCTTGCCCGCTGCTTCTATCCGCTGAACCAGGAGGTGGCGTAATGGCCGTCGTTCTTACCGCCCGCGACCTGACCCGTCACTACGAAGTGTCCCGTGGCCTGTTCAAGGGCCATGCGTTGGTACGCGCGCTTAATGGTGTGTCCTTCGAACTGGAAGCCGGCAAGACCCTCGCCGTGGTGGGCGAGTCAGGTTGCGGCAAGTCCACCCTGGCCCGCGCCCTGACCCTGATTGAAGAACCATCTTCAGGCTCGTTGAAAATCGCCGGGCAAGAAGTGGCCGGCGCCGACAAGGCCCAGCGCAAGCAATTGCGCAAAGACGTGCAGATGGTGTTCCAGAGCCCCTATGCCTCGCTGAACCCACGCCAGAAAGTCGGTGATCAACTGGCCGAACCGCTGCTGATCAACACCAACCTGTCCGCCGCCGAACGCCGCGAGAAAGTGCAGGCGATGATGAAGCAAGTGGGCCTGCGCCCTGAGCATTATCAGCGCTACCCGCACATGTTCTCCGGTGGCCAGCGTCAGCGTATCGCGCTGGCTCGGGCGATGATGCTGCAACCCAAAGTGCTGGTGGCGGATGAACCGACTTCGGCGCTGGACGTGTCGATCCAGGCGCAGGTGCTCAACCTGTTCATGGATTTGCAGCAGGAATTCAACACCGCCTACGTGTTCATTTCCCACAACCTGGCGGTGGTGCAGCACGTGGCTGACGATGTGATGGTGATGTACCTCGGCCGCCCGGTGGAAGTGGGCCCCAAGGAAGACATCTACGCCCGTCCTTTGCACCCTTACACCCAGGCGCTGCTGTCGGCCACGCCGACCATTCACCCGGACCCGAGCAAGCCGAAGATCAAGATCGTCGGCGAACTGCCCAACCCACTGAACCCGCCGCCTGGCTGCGCGTTCCACAAGCGTTGCCCGTATGCGACGGCGCGTTGCAGCAGTGAAGAGCCGCTGTTGCGCCCTTTGGATAACCGGCAGGTAGCTTGCCACTACGCGGAGCAGTTCGTCGCCTGAAGCAACCCGACCTCCCCCTGTAGGAGCGAGTTTGCTCGCGAAAGACGTCAACGATAACGCGGGTAGTCTGGTTTAACGCGGTGTCCATGGGTTCTTCGCTAGCAAGCTCGCTCCTACAGGGGCCGCGGTTTCAATGAGTTCCATCGCCCTTCCCGCCAGATTGCGCATCAGTCTGGCCGGAGGGGCTTTTTTTGCGCGCCTGTAACAAAAAAAATACCGTTTGAACCCATGCCAAGCGCCTTGAAAATATTGAGCCAGGGCCTGACGAAAAGTGTATAGATTGTAAATGCAATTTACTTCTGTTTGAGAATCAATACCATTACGGCGCATGGAGAGCGCTGGATGCGCGAAAAAATTCAGACGTCTCTCGTTCAATCGCCCCCCCTAAAGGACTTTGTGGACATGTCGTCTCAATTCAGGCTCAGCCATCTATCGCTGGCGTTTATCGCTACCCTTTCGTCCCCGGCGCTGCTAGCGCAGAGTGTGGAAAAAGAACGCGACAAAGTGCCGATCCAAGCGACAGACCTGCCTGTGGATGGCACGCCCCAAGCGCTGGTGCTGGGCGAGACGCGCGTGCTGGGCACCGCCGCCGAAGAACTCAAGCAAGCGCCCGGCGTGTCGATCATCACTGCCGAAGACATCAAGAAGCGCCCGCCCACCAACGACCTGTCGGAGATCATCCGACGCGAGCCGGGTGTGAACCTGACTGGTAACAGTTCCAGCGGCAGCCGTGGCAATAACCGCCAGATCGACCTGCGCGGCATGGGTCCGGAAAACACCCTGATCCTGATCGATGGCAAGCCGTCCACCTCGCGCAACGCGGTGCGTTACGGCTGGAGTGGTGACCGTGATACCCGTGGCGAAACCAACTGGGTACCGGCCGAAGAGGTCGAACGCATTGAAATCCTGCGCGGCCCGGCCGCTGCCCGTTATGGCTCCGGCGCCATGGGCGGGGTGATCAACATCATCACCAAACGCCCCACCGACCAACTGCACGGCTCGCTGACCGCCTACATGGCCTTCCCTGAAAACGACGCCGAAGGCGCGAGCAAACGCACCAACTTCAACCTCAGCGGCCCGTTGACCGACACCCTGGCGTTCCGCGTCTATGGCGGCCTGAACAAGACCGACGCTGACGACGCCGATATCAACCGCGCAGCGCAGGCGACCCCAGACTCGCTGGTGGCCGGCCGCGAAGGCGTACGCAATAAAGACGTGAACGGCTTGCTGAGCTGGCAGTTCACCCCTGAGCAAACCCTGGACCTGGAAGCCAGCTACAGCCGCCAGGGCAATATTTTCGCCGGTGACACCATGCTCAACGGCGGTGGCGCATTCGTGGAAAGCCTGGTGGGCAAGGAAACCAGTGTGATTCAACGCAGCAGCTTTTCAGCCACGCACCGTGGCGAATTCGATTGGGGTTCGACCCTGGCCTCGTTGACCCACGACCTGACCCGCAACGAACGTCTCAACGAAGGCCTGGCCGGTTCCGGCGAAGGCGCGCCCTCCGCCAGCGCCGGTCGTTTCGAGTCGCGCTTGCGCAATACCCGGGCCACTGCCGAGGTCAACCTGCCCCTGAGCGTCGGTGCCGAACAGGTGCTGACCCTGGGCAGCGAATACCTCTACGAGTCGATGAACGACCCAGGCTCGTTGCGCCCGCAAAGCTATGACCCAGGCACCGGCGGCGTCCCCGCCATCCCGGGCGTCAGCCGCAACAGCACCAAGACCACCGCCTCAAGCTACGCCTTGTTTGCCGAGGACAACATCGAGTTGGGCAGCAAGACCGTGATCACGCCTGGCTTGCGCTTCGACGATCATGAGGAATACGGCGGCAACTGGAGCCCCAGCTTCAATGCCTCGCACCAGCTGACCGACGAACTGAGCATCAAGGGCGGCATTGCCCGCGCCTACAAAACCCCCAACCTGTACCAGTCCAACCCGAACTATTTGCTCTACAGCCGTGGTAATGGCTGCAACGCCAGCGAAGCCAACATGGGCGGTTGCTACCTGGTGGGCAACCGGGACCTGAAGCCGGAAATCAGCGTCAACAAGGAAATCGGCTTGGCTTTCGACAAGGGCACCTGGCGCACCAGTGCGACGTACTTCCGTAATGACTACAAGAACAAGATCAACGCCAGTAACGAGGCGGCGTTCCGTCTGGGCAACGGCCGACGTGTATTGGAGTGGGAAAACAGCGGCCCAGCCTTGGTACAGGGTGTTGAAGGCAACCTGTTCGTCAGCCTGCGCAATGACTTGGACTTGAACACCAACCTGACCTATATGATCGACTCCAAGGACAAAGACACCGGCGAGCCCTTGAGCATCATCCCCAAGTACACCGTCAACACCACGCTGGACTGGCAAGCCACTGACAAGCTTTCTTTCCAGGTCAGCGGCACCTATTACGGCAAGCAGGAGGCGCCGACGCTCAACTCACGCAGCGCCAGCAGTTACGATCGCAGCGCTCAGCAGGACGTCGACCCGTACGGGTTGATGGGCCTGAGCAGCGGCTACGAGTTCAGCAAAAACCTGAGCGTGCGGGTTGGCATCAACAACCTGCTGGACAAGCGCCTGTCGCGCAAAGGCAACGCCGAGGATGCGGGCGCGCAGACTTACAATGAGCCGGGCCGTGCTTACTTCGCGTCGGTGACCACTTCGTTCTGAAGAAAAGGGCGGCCAATAAAAATGCCTTGGAGGTCGCATCCAAGGCATTGATTGTTTGAAAAGCTTTCCCTTGGCGAACCTACGTCTGGCTATCGCCTTCGTCTGCGTCGTCGCTGTCAGGCTCGCCGGTTGTCGAGTCGTCATCGTCTTCGCTGCCACCCTGGCCTTTATCGCCTGGCTCGGCTTCAGACTTGGCCAACTGCAAGTCCGAAGCCTGGCCACTCGTCGCCACCGCGGCGCTCTGCACCGGGTTATGCGCCCAGGCCGTCGACATCCCCAACGACAACAGCACCAGCATCTTCATCAACAACACTACGCGTTGAACAATACTCATGGTCGATCCGTCCAGTCAGTAAATGGGCCCCGCACGGCAGTCATTAACTGCCACCAGCGTTTACGCTAGTCGCGATGCCGGATTACCGCCAATCCACAGCCTTGATGAGATTAAAATGAGGGGGGAGCGGTGCGAGTTTTTCTGCGGCCCTGTTGGATAGCTCTTTCAACGTCCTCTCTTGGCAGCAGACAACACATATCAGTTGCCAGGCGCTATCCAACTCGCAGAAAAATCTATCGACTAGCCGCACGGGACAAACCGGTGAGTTCAGC
Organism: Pseudomonas fluorescens; assembly: GCF_001902145.1. Taxonomy (GTDB): domain Bacteria; phylum Pseudomonadota; class Gammaproteobacteria; order Pseudomonadales; family Pseudomonadaceae; genus Aquipseudomonas; species Aquipseudomonas fluorescens_BV. Next base: position 153,010 of record NZ_MRST01000023.1, on the reverse strand, counting down.
CGTTCCCGAGATATCGACCTCCCCTGTCCCTATCCTATCCACAGCCGTGAACCGGTATTCGAGCTTTATAAAAGCCTCCCCGGTTAGAGAAAATGACTTCACGTCCACTGCCCCCTCCGTCGCCAACCAACTACCGTGTGCCTCACTAGGGTTATACCAAGCATACACTTCATCCCTTTCTGATATTTCGTAAACACGCTCTTCGACATTAAGAAAATCAAAATATAGAAACACGCCAAGCCCATCGTATTCGCTGCTACTCCCCCCTAAGTAAAAGCCACCACCCTCTGACAGGAAATACAGCTTATCCGCACTGAAACTGGGGCCACCCTTAATATGCACATTAACTTCACCAATCGTAGCAAGCGCAGTAACGGCTTTCAACGCTACCACTCCATCGAGTGTAATTATTGTAGAATCGTCCCCCTCAAACTGCTTCGCCTTAAATTTGAACGTAAGCTCCACGCATGCATTCTCATGAACCGAAATTTTTTTAATCACCACCTCTCCGATTCCGTCTCGCAGCGCTATCCACGAATAGCCGGGGCCAGCGTTATACCAAGCTGAAATTTTACTTACCTCATCAAACTTATAAGTACCAGGCTCAATATTCTTATCAAAAGAAAAATAGATATTTCGACCGTCTTCAAAATAACCCGCCACAGTAAAATTTTTCACATCATAAGAAAATGAGTGACTGACAGCGGTAAAGACCTCTCCCTCATCAATACGGGTAGTTAACACACCTTCTATATTTGCCCTCACTTGTTTGATCATGTTTGTATCCTCTTCGTATCACGCCAAGCACCGTAGGTTTCCTACGCTGACTTATAGCTTGAATGACGAAACAGCACTACTGTCATTTCTGACAGTGAATCGATTAACCACTGAGGAGACACAGGGCCGGGGCGTTCGGGCGTAAAAATTTAGGCCCCCTTGATAATTTGCAGCTCAGCCAATAGCCCGCTGATTAAATAAAAAGGGCGAAGCCACCACAGCTTCGCCCTTCTCTCAACCACCCAGATCTTAGTGGTGCTCGCGGGTCGCACGGGATTTCACATCCGGCCAGCGCTCTTCCATCAACGCCAGGTTGACCCGCGTCGGCGCCAGGTAGGTCAGGTGACCACCGCCGTCGATCGCCAGGTTTTCCACGGCCTTGTTGGAGAACTCTTCCAACTTCTTCTTATCGCTGCAATCAGTCCAGCGCGCCGAATACACGGTGATCGGCTCGTAGGAGCACTCCACCTTGTATTCCTCTTTCAAGCGGCTGGCGACCAAATTAAACTAAAGCCCCGCCCATACAGCACCAACGAACAAACAGAAAAGATCCACTATTTATTGCAAACCAGCTTCTGCGATAGCAGAGATCGAATTGCAATAAAGACGTCCGGTAACTTCCGCAGTTTCGGTACTTTGGTGACGACGAGCCGTAAAAGTAAAGGCAACGATAGCCAGTTCTCCCTCGGCACTCACTACCGCCTCCACGGCACCGGAAGTTCCCAGCCATTTTCGGCCAGCATCCCAATACGGAATATATTCTGCAATTAATGTTGCGCTCAAAGGACTGTTGCGCAACCAGAACTCTCGCCCTCCATTAAAAAACAGCTGGATACTTCCCCCTTCTGTACCGGCATGCCCTGTTACGATAACAATAGAATTACCACTGTCATACATATTAGATGCGCCAGATATGACAGCGCCTCCATTGACCGAGTATCTCAGCTGACCACTGACAACTTTATTTGCACTCTCCATTGCACACCTCCGCCTCAGGCTTGGAATATTCAGACTTACTTCCTCACCGCCTAAGATTAGGTGACCCTCTAGGGTGCGTCTACTGTCAACATTAACAGTAAATACAAAAAACACAGTAAAAAAAAGGCCCACACTATAAAAATGCTGGGCCTTTTTTATTCATAGGGAGAGGTTATTTTTTAGTGATGCTCACGCGTCGCACGGAATTTCACATCCGGCCAACGCTCTTCCATCAGCGCCAGGTTGACCCGGGTCGGGGCCAGGTAGGTCAGGTGACCACCGCCGTCGATCGCGAGGTTTTCCACGGCCTTGTTGGAGAACTCTTCCAACTTCTTCTTATCGCTGCAATCAATCCAGCGCGCCGAATACACGGTGATCGGCTCGTAGGAGCACTCCACCTTGTATTCCTCTTTCAAGCGGCTGGCGACCACGTCGAACTGCAGCACACCGACGGCGCCGAGGATGATGTCGTTGCTGCGCTCGGGGAAGAACACCTGGGTGGCGCCTTCTTCGGCCAATTGCTGCAAGCCCTGGCGCAGTTGCTTGGATTTGAGCGGGTCACGCAGGCGCACGCGGCGGAACAGTTCCGGGGCGAAGTGCGGGATACCGGTAAAGCCCAGCGCTTCGCCTTCGGTGAAGGTGTCGCCGATCTGGATGGTGCCGTGGTTGTGCAAACCGATGATGTCGCCGGCGTAGGCTTCTTCGAGCTGTTCACGCTCGGAGGAGAAGAACGTCAGGGCGTCGCCGATGCGCACGTCCTTGCCGGTACGCACGTGGCGCATCTTCATGCCTTTTTCGTAGCGGCCAGAGCAGATACGCATGAAGGCGATACGGTCGCGGTGCTTGGGGTCCATGTTCGCCTGGATCTTGAACACGAAGCCGGTGAATTTCTCTTCGACCGGTTCCACGGTGCGTTCGTTGGCGACGCGGGCCAGGGGTTTCGGCGCCCAGTTCACAACAGCATCAAGCACATGGTCGACACCGAAGTTGCCCAGGGCAGTCCCGAAGAACACCGGGGTCAACTGGCCGTCGAGGAACTCCTGCTGGTTGAACTCATGGCAGGCGCCCTGCACCAGTTCCAGCTGGTCGACGAAACGGTCGTACTCGTCACCCAAGTGGGCGCGGGCTTCGTCGGAGTCGAGCTTCTCGATGATTTTCACATCGGTACGTTCGTGACCATGGCCAGCGGTGTAGACAATGATGTAGTCGTCGGCCAGGTGGTACACGCCCTTGAAATCGCGGTAGCAACCAATCGGCCAGGTGATCGGCGCGGCCTTGATCTTCAGGACGGCTTCGATTTCATCCAGCAGCTCGATGGGGTCGCGGATATCGCGGTCGAGTTTGTTGATGAAACTGACAATCGGCGTATCACGCAGACGGCACACGTCCATCAGCGCGATGGTACGTGGCTCGACGCCCTTACCGCCGTCGAGGACCATCAGCGCCGAGTCGACTGCGGTGAGGGTGCGGTAGGTATCTTCGGAGAAGTCTTCGTGCCCCGGGGTGTCAAGCAGGTTGACCATGTGGTCGCGATACGGGAACTGCATGACCGACGTGGTAATGGAAATACCCCGTTGTTTTTCCATTTCCATCCAGTCGGAGGTGGCATGGCGGTCGGATTTGCGCGATTTCACCGTGCCGGCCACCGCGATCGCCTTGCCCATCAGCAACAGCTTTTCGGTGATGGTGGTTTTACCGGCATCGGGGTGGGAAATAATGGCGAAAGTGCGGCGTTTCGCGACTTCGGCGGCCTGGTGGGTCATGGGAAATCGCCTGGCAGGTGAGTCAAAAAAGGGCGGCGAGTATAGCGCAAACGCGAGGGTACGGACCACCGTTGAGCCCATTGGGGGTGGCTAAATGCTCCCAAGTGTGGAACCTTTTAAAAGGTCGAGACGTCCACTCCCCTGCTATCGCACTCGGAACAGGGGCTGAAAAATCAGCAAGTTAGCCTGACGAGGCTGCGCTCATGGCTCGATCGCATACTGCATTGCCAGTATCGGCGAGTTGCTTTTCGCGAACCCATTCCAAGGCAGCCAGCCATGGCCCTGCCGCCAGGAAATGTGTTCGCCGACAGAAGAAAAAAAGGAGTCCGCCTGTGGCTATTCGCTATGGCAAAGGGCTGATAGGAGCAGTGGTTGTCGTCGCTCTCCTGGCCCTGCTGGTCCACTGGATCGGCATCAACACGATCGAACTGTACCGCGACGATTTGTTGTTTTACCTGCAAGCTCATCTGATTCTGGTTTTAGTCTCCATGCTGGCAGCCCTGATTGTGGGCATCCCCGCCGGTATCCTGCTCAGTCGACCCAACATGGTCGGGCGCGCAGAACGTTTCATGCAAATCTTCAACATCGGCAACACCGTCCCTCCCCTGGCCGTACTGGCCATCGCCCTCGGCGTCCTCGGCATTGGCAGCGGCCCGGCCATCTTCGCGCTGTTCCTCGCCTCCCTGCTGCCCATCGTGCGCAACACCTACGAAGGCCTGAAAAACGTTCAGGGCTCCCTGAAAGAGGCCGCTACCGGCATCGGCATGACCCCGCGCCAAGTGCTGTTTCGCGTGGAATTGCCCAACGCCGTGCCGATCATCATCGGTGGCGTGCGCGTGGCCCTGGCGATCAACGTCGGTACCGCACCGTTGGCCTTCCTGATTGGCGCCAACAGCCTGGGCAGCCTGATCTTCCCCGGCATCGCCCTGAACAACCAGCCGCAACTGTTGCTCGGCGCCGCGTGTACCGCGCTGCTGGCATTGCTGCTTGATGGCCTGGTGACCATGGCCAGCCGTCTCTGGCTGGAACGCGGGTTGCGCCCGTCTTAAGGCCCGGTAAAGGAATTCACATGAAAAAACTGAGCTTGATATTAGGCTGCGTCCTGCTGCTTGCAGGTATTGCACAAGCCGCCGAAAAACCCGTGATCCGCATCGGCGCCCGGGTGTTCACCGAGCAGACCCTGCTCGCCGAAATCACCTCCCAGTACCTGCGCACCAAGGGCTATGACGCCCGTGTGACCGGTGGCCTGGGCAGCAACCTGGCGCGCAGTGCCCAGGAAAGCGGGCAGCTGGATCTGATCTGGGAATACACCGGCGTGTCACTGGTGGCCTACAACCACATCGACGAGAAGCTCGACAGCGAACAGTCCTACGCTCGGGTCAAGGAACTCGATGCGAAAAAAGGCCTGGTCTGGCTGTCGCCATCGCGTTTCAGCAACACCTACGCCCTAGCGTTGCCGCAGAACGTTGCTGAGGAACATCCCGAGATCAACAGCATCAGCGATCTCACCAAAGCCATGGCCGAAGACACCAAGGAACACCGCCTGGTCGCCCTGGACACCGAGTTCGCCAACCGCTCCGATGGCCTGGCGGGCATGGTCAAGCTGTACGACATGAACCTGACGCGCAAGAACACCCGGCAGATGGACGCGGGCCTGGTCTACACCGCCCTGCGTAATGGCCAGGTGTTTGCCGGGCTGGTCTATACCACCGACGGGCGCCTGAACGCGTTCAAGTTGAAGCTGCTCGAAGACGACAAGCACTACTTCCCCGACTACACCGCAGCCCCGGTGATCCGCCAGCAATACCTCGACCAGCACCCGCAACTGGCCGCCGAACTCAAGCCTTTGGCCAACCTGTTCGACGATGAAACCATGCGTCAGCTCAATGCTCGGGTCGACGTCGACCATGAAAGCCCGTCCGCCGTTGCCGCCGATTTCCTGCGCCAACATCCAATCAACTAAAAAGGAGAAGACATGGAATTTTTGAACGCCTTTTCCCATCTTGATTGGGCCCAAGTCCTGCACTTGACCTGGCAGCACATCACGCTGGTGGGTATCGCTGTGATCCTCGCAATTGTCGTGGGTGTGCCCCTTGGCGTGCTGATGACCCGCTATCCGACACTCGCAGGCCCCTTGCAAGCCAGCGCCACGGTCTTGCTCACGGTGCCCTCCATCGCCCTGTTCGGCCTGCTGCTGCCGTTCTACTCCAAGTTCGGCCAGGGCCTGGGGCCGATGCCGGCGATCACCGCCGTGTTCCTCTACTCCCTGTTGCCGATCATGCGCAACACCTACCTCGCGCTGACCGGCGTTGAGCCAGGCATTCGCGAAGCCGCACGCGGCATCGGCATGACCTTCGGCCAGCGCCTGCGCATGGTCGAACTGCCGATTGCGGTGCCGGTGATTCTCGCTGGCGTGCGCACCGCCGTGGTGATGAATATCGGTGTGATGACCATCGCCGCCACCATCGGTGCCGGTGGCCTGGGTGTACTTATTCTGGCTTCCATCAGCCGCAGCGATATGTCGATGCTGATCGTCGGCGCCGTGCTGGTCAGTCTCCTGGCCATCTTCGCCGACCTGCTTCTGCAATGGCTGCAACGCTCGCTGACTCCAAAAGGATTGCTCAAATGATCGAACTTCAAAACCTGTCCAAGACTTTTCAAAGCAACGGCAAGACCGTCACCGCCGTCAACGATGTGAGCCTGACCGTCAACGAAGGCGAAATTTGCGTATTCCTGGGGCCCTCGGGCTGTGGCAAAAGCACCACGCTGAAAATGATCAACCGCCTGATCAAGCCCACCTCGGGCAAGATTTTGATCAACGGCGAAGACACCACTGACCTCGACGAGGTGACCCTGCGTCGCAACATCGGCTACGTGATCCAGCAGATCGGCCTGTTTCCCAACATGACCATCGAAGAGAACATCGTGGTGGTGCCCAAGCTGCTCGGCTGGGACAAGCAGAAATGCCACGACCGCGCCCGCGAACTGATGAGCATGATCAAGCTGGAGCCCAAGCAGTACCTGCATCGCTACCCGCGTGAATTGTCGGGTGGGCAGCAACAGCGCATCGGTGTGATCCGCGCCCTGGCGGCGGATGCGCCGCTGCTGCTGATGGACGAGCCGTTCGGCGCGGTCGACCCGATCAACCGCGAGATGATCCAGAACGAATTCTTCGAGATGCAGCGCGCGCTGAACAAGACCGTGATCATGGTCAGCCACGACATCGACGAAGCCATCAAGCTGGGTGACAAGATCGCCATCTTCCGCGCCGGCAAGCTGCTGCAGATCGACCACCCGGACACGCTGCTGGCGCACCCGGCCGACGAGTTCGTCAGCAACTTCGTGGGCCAGGACAGCACCCTCAAGCGCCTGCTGCTGGTAAAAGCCGAAGACGCGGCGGACAACGCTCCGTCGGTGAGCCCGGAAACGCCGGTGGCCGAAGCGCTGGAACTGATGGATGAGCATGACCGCCGCTACGTGGTGGTCACCTGCGCCGAAAACAAGGCGCTGGGCTACGTACGCCGTCGCGACCTGCACCGCCAGGCCGGCACCTGCGGCCAGTACCTGCGCGAGTTCAACGCCACGGCAGCGTATGACGAGCATTTGCGCATCCTGCTGTCGCGCATGTACGAGTTCAACCGTTCGTGGTTGCCGGTGATGGATGCGGAGCGGGTGTTCCTTGGGGAAGTGACCCAGGAGTCGATTGCCGAGTACTTGAGTTCTGGTAAGTCCCGTGGGGGCAAGACCAGCATCGTCTCCCCGGCCGAGACAGCCCTGGCTTGATATGACACCACTCGGTTAAAACTGTGGGAGCGGGCTTGCTCGCGAATGCAGAGTGTCAGTCGCCAGATAGGTTGACTGGTACACCGCATTCGCGAGCAAGCCCGCTCCCACATTGGATCTTCACTGGGTCTGAAGCACCTCAAATCTCCCCATCCGGGGAACATCAATCCGTCACACCGGTCGGTTACATAAGTAGCTGCACGCGGCCGCGCGACGAACGCGTGCAAAAACGCGACATTTTTAGTTGATCCCACGCCCGCCAAGCCCTAAAGTTCGCGCCGAACGTCCATGCTGGAAACGATCCATCCGGCTCAAGTACTGACGACGAGACAGCAAGGCCAAGGGCAGCTTACCCCGTGGCCTTTTTGCTTTCGGCGACATGCCTTGGGAAGTAGGCGAACCAAAGTGGGGATACGGAGGACGTTCATTTGCACCCATTGATTACTACTGTTTGCCCTTAGGAGTCCCCAGCATGTCGATCAACGTCGAAGATTATTTCGCGCGCGCCACGTTTGACAAAATGAAGGCGTTCGCCGACAAGCAAGAAACCCCGTTCGTGGTGATCGACACCGCGATGATCAGCCAGGCCTACGATGACCTGCGCGCCGGTTTCGAATTCGCCAAGGTGTATTACGCCGTCAAGGCCAACCCGGCCGTCGAGATCATCGACCTGTTGAAAGACAAGGGTTCGAGCTTCGACATCGCTTCGATCTACGAGCTGGACAAGGTCATGGACCGCGGCGTCAGCGCCGACCGTATCAGCTACGGCAACACCATCAAGAAATCCAAGGACATCCGTTACTTCTATGAGAAGGGCGTGCGCCTGTTCTCCACCGACTCCGAAGCCGACCTGCGCAACATCGCCAAGGCCGCACCGGGTTCGAAAGTGTACGTGCGTATCCTCACCGAAGGCTCGACCACTGCTGACTGGCCGTTGTCGCGCAAATTCGGCTGCCAGACCGACATGGCCATGGACCTGCTGATCCTCGCCCGCGACCTGGGCCTGGTGCCTTACGGCATCTCGTTCCACGTCGGCTCGCAACAGCGCGACATCAGCGTGTGGGACGCGGCCATCGCCAAGGTCAAAGTGATCTTCGAGCGCCTGAAAGAAGAAGATGGCATCGAGCTGAAGCTGATCAACATGGGCGGCGGTTTCCCGGCCAACTACATCACCCGCACCAACAGCCTGGAAACCTACGCCGAAGAAATCATCCGTTTCCTCAAGGAAGACTTCGGCGACGACCTGCCGGAAATCATCCTGGAACCAGGCCGTTCGTTGATCGCCAACGCCGGTATCCTGGTCAGCGAAGTGGTGCTGGTGGCGCGTAAATCGCGTACCGCCGTCGAGCGTTGGGTGTACACGGATGTGGGCAAGTTCTCCGGCCTGATCGAAACCATGGACGAAGCCATCAAGTTTCCGATCTGGACCGAGAAGAAAGGCGAGATGGAAGAAGTGGTCATCGCCGGCCCTACCTGCGACAGCGCCGATATCATGTACGAAAACTACAAATACGGCCTGCCGTTGAACCTGGCGATTGGTGATCGTCTGTACTGGTTGTCGACCGGTGCCTACACCACCAGCTACAGCGCGGTTGAGTTCAATGGGTTTCCGCCGTTGAAATCCTTTTACGTGTAAGAGCAGCGGTAAGTTTAAAGCTGCAAGCTGCAAGAAAAAGCCCATGACCTGTCATGGGTTTTTTTATGGCTCAGGAAAAGGTCGCGGCTCGTTGTTGGTAGGCCTCGGCCATGGCGCGAATTCGCGGGTCATCGGCCCGTGCCAGCGCCTTGTGCGCCGTTTGTAGAAACTTGAGATTCCCGCCTGCCAGCGCCTTGTGCAACCATTCCAGCGCCGCGTCGATCTGGCCGCTGTCGGCCAGCACCGCCGCATGGCTGAACTGCCCGCGAAAATCCCCTGCCTCGGCTGAGCGGCGATACCACTCAACGGCCACCTCAACATCCTTTGGGCAATGCTGCCCATCTTCCAGGTAACGCCCGAGCAGGTTCATCGACTTGGCATGGCCCTGTTCGGCAGCCTGGCGATACAGCGCCAGTGCTTGTGCCTGGTCCTCAACAACGCCACGGCCGGTAGCCAAGAGGTTGGCGTAGTTGTACTGGCCCCAATCCAACCCGGCGTGGGCCGCCAGGCGATATTCCCGCGCTGCGGCGGCTTCATCGACAACGCAGCCCCAGCCATGCTCCCGGCAACGCCCGATCATATTGCGGGCCATCAGGTGCCCGCCCTGCGCGGCAATCTGGAACCAGCGCAGCGCCAGGGGCTCGTCGCGGGCAATGCCGCGCCCTTCCAGCAAGATTTGCCCGAGCAGGGCCTGGGCCTCGACCACACCTGCCTTGGCGGCGATCAGGATGGCCTGGGCGGCGCGCACCGGGGAATCGTCGAGCATGGACTGTAATTGCTCGACATTGAGCACTTCCTGGCGACGCAATAAAAAGCCCATCTCAGACCTCGACCCAGCGGCGCAACAGGTTGTGGTAGGTGCCGGTGAGCTGGATCAGCGCAGGGTGGTCGGGGACGTCGCGGGTCAGTTGCTGGATCGCGCCGTCCATCTCGAACAGCAGGGTGCGCTGGCTGTCTTCGCGCACCAGGCTTTGGGTCCAGAAGAACGAGGCATAGCGCGCGCCACGGGTCACCGCGTTGACTTTGTGCAGGCTGGAGCCGGGGTACAGCACCATGTCGCCTGCGGGGAGTTTGACCCGCTGCAGGCCGAAGGTGTCCTGGATCTCCAGTTCGCCGCCGTCGTACTCGTCGGGATCGCTGAAGAACAACGTGGACGACAGGTCGGTACGCACGCGCTCATGACTGCCTTTGGGTTGTCGCACCGCGTTGTCGATATGAAAGTCGAAACTGCCGCCAGCGGTGTAGCAGTTGAGCAGTGGCGGGAAGACTTTGTGCGGCAGCGCCGCCGACATGAACAGTGGGTTGCTCCACAACCGTTCCAGCATCGCCGCGCCGATTTCCTTGGCCAGGGGGTGGCCTTCGGGTAACTGCAGGTTGTGCTTGGCCTTGGCCGACTGGTGCCCGGCGGTGATTTTGCCGTCAGCCCATTCGGTTTCTTCCAGGGCCTGGCGAATGCGCAGCACCTCCTCGCGAGAGAACAGGCCGGGAATATGCAGCAACATGGGGCAATACCTGCGATCTGAGGGGCGTCAATGGTATTGATTCTTATCCACCCTGTAAAACACGGGGACGAACGAGAACGCAAAATCCGTAAAGAAAAAGTGTAAAGAATGTAAATTTGATGCGAATAGCAATACATCGCAATTGATACAAAGTCTTGTTGGCCCTATATTCCGCGGCCTCACATCCTTGGGGAAGGGACACGTCATGTCGCGCACTATTCTAAAAATACCGGCCAGTTCACCACGCATGCTGGCCTCCGCCATTGGCGTTGCCCTCAGCGCCAGCTCTGCCGCCCACCTGGCGCAGGCAGCGGAAAACACCGAGCAAAAAGGCGAGCGCAACCCTATCTCCCTCGGCGCCACCAACATCACCGGGCAAGAGCAGGACAACACCTCCTACCAGGTAGAAAAAGCCTCGTCGCAGAAATACACCGCGCCGCTGGTGGACACGCCGCGCTCGGTCACTGTGGTGCCGCAACAAGTACTCAAGGACACCGCCGCCACCTCGCTGCAGGACGCCTTGCGCACCGTACCGGGTATCACCTTCGGCGCCGGTGAAGGTGGCAACCCTCAGGGCGACCGCCCGTTCATCCGTGGTTTCGACGCCCAGGGCGATACCTACCTCGATGGCGTACGCGATACCGGAGGCCAGAGCCGCGAGATCTTCGACATCGAGTCCATCGAAGTCAGCAAAGGCCCGAACTCTTCGTTCGGCGGCCGTGGCTCGGCCGGTGGCAGCCTCAACCTGGTGAGCAAGACCCCGCAAGCGCGGGACTTCACCAACGGCGGCTTTACCTACGGCTCCGACCAGACCCGCCGCTACGTGCTCGACGTGAACCGCCAGTTCCTGGACGACAGCGCGGCATTCCGCCTGAACCTGATGAGCCATGAACAAAATGTGGCTGGCCGCGATGCGGTGAATTACGACCGTTGGGGCGTGGCGCCGTCGCTGACTTTTGGCCTGGGCACACCGACCCGTGTCAACCTCAGCTACTACCATATGGAAAGTGATGATCTGCCAGATTCGGGGATTCCCTACGGCTACGGTTCGTCGACCGCCACAGCCCACGTGCATGACAAACCCAACGACGGCGGCGACAGCAACAACTTCTACGGTTTGAAAAGCCGTGACTTCCGCAAGACCCGTGCGGACATCAGCACGTTCTCCATCGAGCACGACCTGAACGACAACATGACGCTCAAGAACACCCTGCGCCACGGCAGCACCGGCCAGGACTATGTGCTCACTCAGCCGGATGACAGCAAGTTCAACGTCAACCGCTACGGCACCGTCTGGCGTCGCGCCAACAGCCGTGTCTCCACCACGACCACAACCACCAACCAGACCGATCTGTTTGGCAGCTTCCAGGCCCTGGGCTTCAAGCACACTTACTCCACTGGCCTGGAATTTACCGGTGAAGAAACCCGTGTCAGCGGCTACACCGTCAGCCCTAACGCAAACCCGGTGTGCACAACGGCCAAGGGCAGCCTGGGCGGCCAGTGCACCTCACTGAGCAACCCGAACCCCGACGACGCCTGGAACGGCAGCATCGCGCGCAACTACAACGGTACCAACACCAAGGCCACCAGCCGCGCCGCGTATGTATTCGACACCATCGAACTCGACCCGAAATGGCTGCTGAACGTGGGCCTGCGCTACGACACCTTTGACACCGAAGCCAACACCAACGCCGTTGCCGGGCGCACCAAGATCAAGGACGACAGCCAGTTCTTCAACTGGCAAGCCGGCCTGGTCTGGAAGCCTCTGGAAAACGGTAGCATCTACGCCTCCTACGCGACCTCGGCCTCGCCGGCCGGTGGTTTGGTGGGCGAAGGCGCCGACGGCAACCCACTGTCTGCCGGTGCCGCCATCAGCGACTTGCAGCCAGAAGAAACCGTTAACTATGAACTGGGCACCAAGTGGGACCTGTTTCACGACCGCCTGTCGCTGACGGCGGCGGTATTCCGTACCGAGAAGAAGAACACCCGCATCCTGGTAGACGCACTCACCTACGAGAATGGCGGTGAATCCCAAGTCGATGGCGTGGAATTGTCGGCCAGTGGCAAGCTCACCGAGCACTGGCAAGTGTTCGCCGGGTACACCTACCTGGACAGCGAGTTGGTCAAATCCGGCCTCAACGGGCGTAACGGTGTAGTCAGCGCCGGCTCCAACAAAGGCAATCAAATGCCCAACACGCCGAAGAACTCCTTCAGCCTGTGGACCACCTACGACATCACCCCCAAGCTGACCGTCGGCGGCGGCGCCTTCTACGTCGATGAGGTTTACGGCGATGCCGGCAACACCGTATATGTGCCGTCCTACACCCGCTACGACGCCATGGCCAGCTACAAGCTGACCAAGAACGTCGACCTGCAATTGAACGTGCAGAACCTGACCGACAAGACCTACTACGACAAGGCCTACTCGGCGCACTTCGCCAACCAGGCGGCCGGTCGTACGGCGTTGTTGACCACCAGCTTCCACTTCTAAAAGCGGCAAGGTTCAGCCAAAAGCCCCACACATCGGATGCGTGGGGCTTTTGCGTGTTTCCCGGCAACTCACGGCATAATGCGCGCCGTGATCAGATATCCAGCTAAGCGAGGCGCTCCGACGTGTTGAAGAAAACCCTGTTCCAGTTGCATTGGTTCTTCGGCATCACGGCCGGGCTGGTGCTGGCCTTGATGGGGGTCACCGGGGCCGCGTACTCGTTCCAGGACGAGATCCTGCGGGCGCTCAACCCCACCGTGTTGAGCGTGCAGAAACGCGAGGCTGGTGTACTGCCGCCCGCCGAGCTGGTACGCAAATTGGAAGCGGCCGAAGGCAAGACCGTGGCCATGCTGTGGGTAGAAAGCGAAAGCGGCAACGCCGGCCGCGTGTCCTTCACCCCGCCACCGGGCGAGCGCCGTGGCCAGATGCGCTACTTTGACCCGTACACCGGCGACTACATGGGCGACGCGGTCGGCCAGGATGTGTTCGGTTTTATCCTGCAATTGCACCGCTTCCTCGCCATCGGCGACACCGGGCGCAACATTACCGGCGCCTGCACCCTGATCCTGTTGTTTTTCTGCCTCTCCGGCCTGTACCTGCGCTGGCCGCGCCAAGTGAAAAGCTGGCGTGTCTGGCTGACCCTGGACTGGCGCAAAAAGGGCCGCAGCTTCAATTGGGACCTGCACTCGGTATTCGGCACCTGGTGCCTGCTGTTTTATCTGTTGGCAGCGCTGACCGGGCTGTATTGGTCCTACGACTGGTACAACCGTGGCGTGACCAAGCTGCTGTCCGACGCGCCGCAGAACGAGCGCATGCGCAAGCGCGGCCTAGCCCCCGCAGGCCCTGCTCCCGTGGCCAACTACGACGCGATCTGGAGCAGCATCTACAGCAACGCCGGCCCCGACTTGAGCGCCTACAACATTCGTATGCCAGCGGTGGCCGGGCAACCGGCCACCGTGTATTACCTGCTCAAGGACTCGCCCCATGACCGTGCGCTGAACCAGATCAACCTGGACCCGGCCACCGGCGAGGTCAAATCCCACGACCGCTACGCCAGCAAGAGCCTCAAGGCGCAGTTGCTGACCAGCGTCTATGCGCTGCACACCGGCAGCTATTTCGGCCTGGTCGGGCGCATCGTCCTCACCGTCAGCTCACTGCTTATGCCGCTATTTTTCATCACGGGCTGGCTGCTGTACCTCGACCGACGCCGCAAAAAGCGCCAGGTCCGCGATGCCCGCAAAGGCCTGACAGATAGCCACAGCGATGCGCCGGCCTGGCTGATCGGCTTCGCCAGCCAGAGCGGCTTTGCCGAACAGCTGGCCTGGCAAACGGCCGGGCAACTGCAGGCTGCGGGCCTGGCGGTGAAGGTGCGCCCCCTGGGCAGTGTCAGCCCTGACGACCTCAGCCAGTCGCAAAACGCGCTGTTCGTGGTCAGCACCTTTGGCGACGGCGAAGCGCCCGACAGCGCCCGCGGGTTCGAGCGTAGCGTGCTTGGCCAGGCGCTGCCCCTCAAAGACTTGAACTACTCGGTGCTGGCCCTGGGTGACCGGCAGTACGAACATTTTTGCGGCTTTGCCCGACGCCTGCATTTCTGGCTGACCAACCAGGGCGGCACCCCGCTGTTTGCCCCGGTGGAAGTCGACAGCGGCGACACACTGGCGCTGCAGACCTGGCAACAGCAATTGGGCCAGCTCACCGGGCATGCTCCGACAGCGGCCTGGCCGACGGCCCAGTACGAAAACTGGACCCTGAGCCAACGCACCCTGCTCAACCCCGACAGTGTCGGCTCGCCCGTCTACCTGCTGGGTCTGACGTCCACGTCTGCACACAGCTGGCTGGCCGGCGATCTGGTGGAAGTGCTGCCGCGCAATTGCCCTTGGGCCATCGAACGCTTTCTGGGTGGCCTGGGCTTGGTCGGCAGCGACGGCGTGGTGATTGACGGCGTGGCCCACACCCTTGATCAGGCCCTGGCCACGCGCCAACTGCCGGACAACCGCACGCACCTGGTCGGCCTGCATGCCCAGGCATTGGTGGATGCGTTGGTACCGCTGGGCATGCGCGAATACTCCATCGCCTCGATTGCCAGCGACGGCGTGCTGGAGCTGATTGTGCGCCAGGAGCGCCACCCCGACGGTAGCCTGGGGCTTGGCTCCGGCTGGCTGACTGAACACGCCGCCCTCGGCTCGGCCATCAGTTTGCGCCTGCGGCGCAACAGCGGCTTCCATTTGCCCGACGCGCCTGTGCCACTGATTCTGCTGGGCAACGGCACCGGCCTTGCGGGCCTGCGCAGCTTGCTCAAAGCACGCATTGCCGACGGCCAGCAGCGCAACTGGCTGCTGTTTGGCGAGCGCAATATCGCCCACGACTACCTGTGCCAGGCCGAACTGCAAGGCTGGCTCGCCAATGGAGACCTGGCCCTGCTGGACCTGGCGTTTTCCCGTGATCAGGAGGAGAAGGTCTACGTACAGGATCGCCTGCGCGAGTCAGCGGATGTGCTGCGCAAATGGCTAGCGGACGGCGCGGCGATTTATGTGTGTGGCAGCTTGCAGGGAATGGCGACGGGGGTGGATCAGGCACTGGCCGACATCTTGGGCAATGAGGCGCTGGAGCGCCTGATCGAACAGGGCCGCTATCGTCGGGATGTCTACTGACCCCGCTAATGCCTGCCTTCTGTAGGAGCGAGCTTGCTCGCGAAAAACGTCAACGATAACGCGGGCTTCCTGAATAACGCGGCGTCTATGAGTTTTTCGCGAGCAAGCTCGCTCCTACAGTTTTGATTGCATTCCAATCAGGTCGGTTGCAGCTTTTGCTCGAACACTGAAACCCCGTCCAAGTCCCGCAGCATCACCGTCAACTCCGCAGTCTGCCCATCAATCTGCACCTCACCAAAAAACTGGAACCCGGCAAACGGCGAAGTGTTTTGCGCCGGTGGTGCCTTCTGGAATACCACGTGCGGGCCAAAGGTTTTATCCAGTGGGTTGGGCCCGAAGCTTCCGGCATTCAACGGCCCCGCCACAAACTCCCAGAACGGCTCGAAATCCTGGAACGCCGCCTGGTCCGGGTGATAGTGATGCGCCGCACAGTAATGCACATCGGCCGTCAGCCACAGGTGGTTGCGCACCTTGTGCTCATGCAGGAACCCCAGCAGTTCGGCGATCTCCAGCTCACGCCCTTGCGCCGGGCCAGGATCGCCATTGGCGATCGCTTCCCAACGCGCCACACCGGGGCTGACCTCACCGTCGGGCACGCCCAGGCCGATAGGCATGTCGGCGGCGACTACCTTCCACTGCGCTTGCGACGCCTTGAGTTCGCGCTTGAGCCAGTCCAACTGTTCACGGCCGAGAAAGGGTTTTTCTGCGCCCAGGTTGTCATCATTGGGCCCACGATAGCTGCGCATATCCAACACAAACACGTCCAGCAGCGGCCCATAACTGAGCTTGCGATAAATGCGCCCGCCACTGTCGGCGCTCTGTCGGCGCATGGGTGAGTATTCCAGCCAGGCCTGACGCGCACGGCCCACCAGCGTGTTGATATCGCGGGTCTGGTAGCGCTCATCCAGCTGTTTGCTCGATGACCAGTTGTTGATCACCTCGTGATCGTCCCATTGCCAGATCTGCGGCACCTCGGCGTTGAAGCGGCGCACGTTTTCATCCAGCAGGTTGTAGCGGTAGTTGCCGCGATATTCATCGAGGGTTTCGGCCACTTTGCTCTTGGCTTCGGTGGTGATGTTGCGCCAGATGCGCCCGCCTTCGGTGGTCAGTTGCGCCGGTACCGGGCCGTCCGCGTAGATGGTGTCGCCGCTGTGGATAAAAAAGTCCGGCAGGCGCAGGCGCATGGCTTCATAGATGCGCATGCCACCGATGTCCGGGTTGATGCCAAAGCCTTGGCCGACGGTATCGCCGCTCCACACAAAACGGATATCGCGGCGCTGTTGCGGCACGCTGCGCAAGTGGCCGAACCAGGGCTCGCTGGCGATGCCGGTCTGGGCGTCTTCGAAGTGCACGCGGTAGAAAATCGCCTGATCAACCGGCAGCCCCGTGAGTTCGACACGCGCGGTAAAGTCGGTGCGGCTGTCAGCCAGGGGCGAGACGAATCGGCGCGGGTTGCTGAACACGCTGCGGGTATCCCACTCCACCACCATCTTCGCCGGGCGGTCGCTGCGGCTCCAGATCATCGCGCGATCGCCCTGCAGGTCGCCCGATTGCACGCCGTCAGTGAGTTGCGGTCGGTCCTTCACCGAAGCGATCACCGCCGGCGCCAGGCCCGGCAACAGCAGGCCAGCGCCCACGGCTTGCATCACACGGCGGCGACCGAGATCGAAGTGGCTCATGCAGGTGCCCTCTTGAGTATCAAAAGGGCCACTAAAGCATGATGGGATGAAGCGCAGATGACAGGATCCAACTGTAGGAGCGAGCTTGCTCGCGAAAAACGTCAACGCTCACGCGGGCTTCCTGAATGAACGCGGCGCCTGTGAGTTCTTCGCGAGCAAGCTCGCTCCTACAGGGTATTGGTCAGGCAGCTACGGCCAGCTCGGCCGCTTCCGGCCGCTTGAGCACGGCATACACCAACCCGGTCAACACACTGCCCGCCACAATCGCCAACAAGTACAACAGCGCATGGTTCATCGCATTCGGAATCACCAACACAAACAACCCGCCATGGGGCGCGGCGAGTTTGCAGCCGAAGTACATCGACAGCGCACCGGTCAACGCACCACCGGCGATGCTGGCCGGAATGACGCGCAGCGGGTCTTTGGCGGCGAAGGGAATCGCGCCTTCGGAAATAAAGCACAGGCCCAGGATCATCGCCGCCTTGCCGGCCTCGCGCTCGGTCTGGGCGAACTTGCGCCGGGCCAGCAACGTGGCGATGCCCATGCCAATCGGCGGCACCATGCCAGCGGCCATGGTTGCGGCCATCGGCGCGCCGCTCGACGCGGCCAGCAGGCCAACCGAGAACGCATAGGCCGCCTTGTTGATCGGCCCGCCCAAGTCCACGCACATCATGCCGCCGAGCAAAATTCCCAGCAGCACCGCGTTGGTGGTGCCCATGGTGCTGAGGAAATCCGTCAGGCCCGTGAGCAAGCGGGCGACCGGTGGGCCCACCAGGTAGATCATCACCAAGCCGGTAAACAGGCTCGCCAGTAACGGGATGATCAGGATCGGCTTAAGCGCTTCCAGGCTCTGGGGCAGTTGCACCGCGCGGCTGATCAGCTTGACGCAATACCCGGCGACGAAACCGGCCAGGATGCCGCCGATAAACCCGGCCCCCAGCGTGCCCGCCAGCAGCCCGCCGATCATGCCGGGGGCCAGGCCGGGACGGTCGGCAATCGAGTAAGCGATGTAGCCCGCCAGCAGCGGCACCATCAACAGGAACGCCTGGTCACCCACGGATTTGAGCGCCGCCGCCAGGGTGCCAGGCTGTTCGAAGGCATGGATGCCGAACACAAACGACAAGGCGATCAGCAAGCCCCCCGCCACCACCATCGGTAACATGTACGACACGCCGGTGAGCAGGTGTTTGTAGACGCCGGTTTTCTCCGCCTTGGCCGGCGCACCGCTGGCCGCGCTTTCCACTGCGCCTTCGGCCAGCGCTTTGTTGAGGATGGCTTCGGATTGCTTGAGGGCAATGCCGGTACCACAGCGGTAAATCTTCTTGCCGGCGAAACGCTCGGTGGCGACTTCGATATCGGCCGCCAGCAACACCACATCGGCATCGGCAATTGCTTGCGGGCTCAACGGCGTGCGAGCGCCCACCGAGCCTTGGGTCTCAACCTGCAGGTCATAACCCAGGCGCTGAGCAGTCTGCTGCAAGGCTTCGGCGGCCATGAACGTGTGGGCCACCCCGGTGGGGCACGCGGTAATCGCGACGATACGCGGCGCAGCCTTGGCCGCCACCGGGGCGGCGTCGGCGATATACACCTGAGCCTCTTCGGCACCCCGGCGCAGTACCCCTTCGACGTCCGCCAACGCCTGGGCCGGCGTGCTCTGGAACACACGTTTACCGACAAAACGCTGCATATCCACCGGGGTACTGCTGACCAGCAGCACCCATTCGGCATCATCAATCGTCGCCTGGGACAACTGGCGCTCCGGGCGCTGCACATCGACGACTTCAACACTGGTGTGCAAGCCCATGCGCTGGGCGGCGGCGTCCAACAAGCGGGCGCACAGCACACTGGTGACCATGCCGTTCGGGCAGGCGGTAACAATGGCTAACTTCATCACAAACCCTCTTATTGTTCTGTCAGCGTGCGCACGTCGACGCCGCTTTCCAGACGCGCCAACTGCGCGTCATCGCTGATGCCAAAACCGATCTGTGTCACCGCCATCGCGGCAATCGCCGTGGCCCGGCGCAAGGTGTGCTCCGGCGTATCGCCACTGAGCAGACCGTGGAGCATCCCGGCCAGCAGCGAGTCGCCGGCACCCACGGTACTGGCCACTGCCACCTTGGGCGGCGTGGCGTGCAGCGCCGCACCTGGGCGGTACCAGGTCACGCCCGCAGCACCGTCGGACACCACCACATGTTCGACACCTTGCTGATGCAGTTGGCTGATGGCATCAGTGGCGTTACCCAAGGCCTCGGCCAACTCTTCGGTATTGGGTTTGACCAGCCACGGGCCAACCTCCAAGCCCAGGCGCAGCGCTTCGCCGCTGGTGTCCAGGGCGACTTTCAACCCGAGGTCTTTCAACGCCTCCAGCATCCCTTTAAACCACTGCGGGCTGACGCCGCGCGGCAAGCTACCGGCCACCACGACCGCATCGAACTCCGGGCCAATCATCGCGATCATCTTGAGCAGCGCTTTTTGCGCCTCTTCAGTCACCAGCGGCCCCGGTGCATTGATGTCGGTGACGCGTCCATCCTGTTCGGCAATCTTGATGTTGCTGCGGGTTTCGCCGGGGACACGGATGAAGGCATCGCCAAACCCACGGCGCTTGATCAGCGCATTGAACGCCTGGGGGTTGGCACTGCCGAGGAACCCGCCCACGCTGACGTAATGGCCCAGGTCCGCCAGCACTTGCGCCACATTCACGCCCTTGCCCGCCGCATGGGTGAGCATCGCCTCACTGCGATTGACCTCACCAGGTTGCAGGTGCGCCAGGCGCACCGTGAGGTCCAACGCCGGGTTCAGCGTCAGGGTCAGAATATTCGCCATCTAAACGGCCTCCACTAGGGCACGCACTTCGGCGGGCGAACCCACCGCCAGTGCTTGTTGCGCCAGGCTCTGGGCCTCGCTCAGACTGAATTCACGCACCCGCGCCTTCACTTCAGGAATGCTGCGGGCCGACACGCTCAACTCATCCACACCCAGGCCGACTAGCACCGGCACCGCCAGCGGGTCCGCCGCCAACTCGCCGCACACGCCAACCCATTTGCCGTGGGCATGGGCGGCGCGCACGGTGATGTCGATCAGTTGCAGGACTGCCGGGTGCAAGCCATCGGCCTGGGCCGACAGGGTCGGGTGGCCGCGGTCGATGGCCAGGGTGTACTGGGTCAGGTCGTTGGTGCCGACGCTGAAGAAGTCGACTTCCTTGGCGAGGACCGGCGCCAGCAACGCGGCTGAGGGCACTTCGATCATGATCCCCAGTTGCAGGTCCGCCACCGGAATCTCCAGGCGCAGGCGCTCGGTCATGTCCCGGGCGGCGCGCCACTCATCCACGCTGCCGACCATGGGGAACATGATGCGCAGCGGGCGGTTATCCGCTGCACGCAGCAGCGCCCGCAGTTGCGCTTCCATGATCTGCGGGCGTTGCAGCGTCAGGCGAATGCCGCGCACACCCAGGAAGGGGTTTTCCTCTTCGGCGATCGGCCAATAGGGCAAGGGCTTGTCGCCGCCCACATCCAGGGTGCGCACCACCAACGGGCGACCATTGAGGCCGTCGAGCACGCGACGGTATTCGGCCTCTTGGGTGGCCTCGTCTGGCGCCTGGGGGTGGGCCATGAAAATCAGTTCGGTGCGCAGCAGGCCAATACCTTCGGCGCCCTGCTCCACTGCACTGGCCACTCCGGCGCTTTCGCCAATGTTGGCGAACACTTCCACGGCGTGGCCGTCACGGGTCAGCGCCGCTTCATGGCGCTGGGCCGATGCGGCTTGCAAGCGCTGTTCGCGACTGTCGCGCTCCACGGTGGCCCGTTGCAGGGTGGTGGCGTCGGGGTCCACATGCAGGCGGCCGCGTTGGCCATCGAGCAACAACGGCGTGCCAGCCTTGAGCAGTAACACCGCAGCGCCAGCGCCCACCAAGGCCGGAATGCCCAGGGCGCGGGCAACGATGGCGCTGTGGGCGGTGGCGCCCCCACGGGCGGTGAGGATACCCGCCACGCGGGCCGGGTCCAGGCGCGCCACGTCCGAAGGGCCGACTTCTTCCATCACCAGGATGTAGGGTTCGCTCGGTTCCTGGACGCTTTCGACGCCACACAACTGCGCCAGTACGCGACGGCCGATGTCACGCAAGTCGGCAGCACGCTCGGCCAGCAAGGCATCCTGCAAGGCTTCCTGCTGCTTGGCGGCGGCTTCGATCACGCTCATCCAGGCGGCTTCGGCGCTTTCGCCTTGCTTGAGGCGGGTGTCGACTTCGTCGGTCAGTTCCGGGTCGTCGAGCATTTCCTGGTGGGTGATGAAAATCTCGCGGATGGCCTTGGCCTGGCTGCGTTCGATCAGGCCCTGGATATCCGTGCGCACGTCGCTCAAGGCGGTGTGCAGGCGCTGGCGTTCGGCGGCGGCGGACTCACCACGCAACGGGTAATCGAACACCTGCGGCACCTGGATATGGGCCGGGCCGATGGCGATACCCGGCGCGGCGGCAATGGCCTGGAGTTGGCTGCCGCTCAGTGGCGCGCTGAGCACAGGTTCGATGTCAACGTGCACTGGCTGTGCGCTCACCGTGGGCAACGGCTCGACCTCTTCGCCAAGGCCCTCCTCCACGGCGGCCAAGAGGGCCGGCAGCGCATCGCCGGCCACCGTCGGCTCGGCCACAAACTCCAGCACCTGACCACGACGTGCGCCGAGGCTGAGCAACTTGCTCAGGCTTTTGACCGACACGGCACCCACCGCGCCATCGACGATGCGTACGCGGATATCGCCGTCAAAACTTTTCGCCAATTGCGCCAGGATCTTGGCCGGGCGCGCGTGCAGGCCGTGGGCGTTGGCCAGGATAATACGGGCGCTGGGCCAGTCCGGCGGCAGTTCACCGCCCAGCACTTCCAGCACCGCGCGGCTGCTGGTGGCGCGTCCCAACTCCTGGCCGCGCCCTTCAATCAACAAGGCACACAGGCGTTCAAGCAGGGTCTGGTGCGCTTCACCGAGGCTCGCCAGGCAGAACAGGCCGTGCAAGGGCTGGCCGAGGTAACGCATGGGTTTGTCCGGCGTCACAAAGGCCAGGCCCGGACGCTTGACCGTCTGCTCGCTGTGCAACCACCACAGGCCATCGCCCAGGGGCAGCGCGTCGACTTGCTGCAATACGGCAGCAAAGCCATTGCTCACGCAGTCGGCCTGGCGCAGCAGGCGAGCACCGCGCCACACCAACTCTTCAAAATCATCGGCCGACACGCCCAGGCTGATCATCTGTGCATCCAGCGCCAGTTCCTGGGGCGCGCCTTGCAACAGTTTCAACAAAGCTTCGGCACTGCTGGCA
The DNA here is from genome assembly GCF_001902145.1 of Pseudomonas fluorescens. Taxonomy (GTDB): domain Bacteria; phylum Pseudomonadota; class Gammaproteobacteria; order Pseudomonadales; family Pseudomonadaceae; genus Aquipseudomonas; species Aquipseudomonas fluorescens_BV. The sequence continues at coordinate 130,454 of NZ_MRST01000023.1, read as the reverse complement.
CGGCGCAACGCCTGGCCCAGGTCGGTTTCACCGAGGGCACGGGTGAGCAGTTGCAACAGGCGCAGGTGTTCATCGGACTTAGCCGCGATGCCAATCGCCAGGTAGACGATCTGGCCATCGCCCCAGTCCACCCCGTCGGGGAACTGCAGCAGGCGCACACCGGTAGAAAATACCTGGTCGCGGGTTTCTGGCGTGCCATGGGGAATGGCAATGCCTTGGCCGAGAAAGGTTGAACCTTGGGCTTCACGGGCTTGCAAGCCACTGAGGTAACCTTCGGCAACCAGGCCATCGGCCACTAATTTGTCAGCGAGCAGGTGCAAGGCAGCAGATTTATCCACAGCCCCCTGGCCCATGGATATCTGCTCTACAGTGAGCTCAAGCATGCCGTTCTCCTAGTTAGTGCGACGGGCGCACTAGGTATTGTTGTAGGTAAATATGTTCAAAATTAACTGACTGAGCGGTCAATTGGCAGTGGTCACTCAGTGGCGAACATCGTAAAAATACGCTTGCTGAAACGTTTAATCTAGAATTTATGGCAGATTACGCGTTAATTGCGCAAGCTTGAAGGGCCACTCGGCGCTTGCTGTGGGACATTGGTCGAATGCTGGAATCGGTTACGATTGGACAAAATGTCGGGGCGAGCGCCAAAAAACAAGGAAATCCCGGTTTGAAACTCAGTGATATCGCACGTCTGGCCGGTGTGTCCGTTACCACCGCCAGCTATGTCATCAACGGCAAGGCCGAACAGCAGCGCATCAGCAACGCCACCGTTGAGCGTGTGCGTGCCGTGGTCCAAGCCCATGGTTTTACCCCCAACCCTCAAGCCGCCGGGCTGCGCAGCCGGCATACGCGGACCTTGGGGTTCATCCTGCCAGACCTGGAAAACCCCAGCTACGCACGCATCGCCAAACTGCTGGAGCAAGGTGCACGGGCGCGGGGCTATCAGTTGCTGATCGCCAGCTCCGATGACGAAGCAGATAGCGAACGCCAACTGCTGCAACTATTCCGTGCCAGGCGTTGCGATGCGTTGTTCGTCGCCAGTTGCCTGCCGGCCAGCGATGACAGCTATCGCGAGCTGCAGGCCAAGGGGCTGCCGGTGATTGCCATCGACCGGGAGATGGAACCGAACCAGTTCTGCTCCGTGGTCAGCGACGACCACCAGGCCTGCCAGCAACTCACCAGCAGCCTGCTGCAACCGTTGCCCAAGCAAATCGCGCTGATCGGCGCACGGCCCGAGCTGAGCATCAGCCAGGCGCGTACCGCCGGTTTCCGTGATGCGCTGCAAGGCTTTACGGGCGAAGTAATCATCGAACAGGGCGAAGCCTTCAGTCGTGACTGCGGCCGAGAGCTGATGGAGCAACTGCTGCAACGCCTGGGGCATTTGCCGGACGCGCTGGTAACCACCTCCTACGTACTGCTGCAAGGCGTGTTTGATGCGCTGCATGACTTCCCCCTCAAGTCACGCCCCCTGCGCCTGGGTACCTTCGGCGATACCCAGTTGCTGGATTTCCTGCCGCTGCCGGTCAACGCCATGGCCCAGCAACATCAGTTGATCGCCGAGACCGCCCTGCGCCTGGCCCTGGCCGCCATTGAAGAAGAACACTACCAACCCGGGGTGCATGCGATTGGCCGGACCTTCAAGCAGCGTATCCACGAGGCCTGAGCGTGGAGCTGATCGACACCCACACGCACCTGGACTTCGAGGACTTCGACCAGGATCGCTCGCACGTCCTCGCCCACAGCCGTGAACTCGGCGTGCGGCGCCTGGTGGTGCTGGGGGTGTACCAGAAAAATTGGCAGCGGCTATGGGACTTGGTGCAACAGGACGAAGGCTTGTTCGCCGCCTTCGGCTTGCACCCGGTGTATCTCGATGAGCATCGCCCCGCCCACCTGCTGGAACTGGGCGACTGGTTGACGCGCCTGCATGGCCACCGGCAACTGTGCGCCGTGGGCGAAATTGGCCTGGATTACTTTCTGGAACAGTTGGACCACGAGCGCCAGCAACCGCTATTTGAAGCCCAGCTGAAACTCGCGGTGGATTTCCAGCTGCCGGCCTTGCTCCACGTTCGCCGCAGCCACGCCGCCGTAATTGCCACCTTAAAGCGTATCCGCCTGCCCAGAGGCGGCATCATCCATGCGTTCGCCGGCAGCGTTGAAGAGGCACGCGAGTACATCAAGCTCGGGTTCAAACTGGGCCTGGGTGGCGCTGCCACCTGGCCCCAGGCCCTGCGCATGCACCGGGTACTGGCCCAGTTGCCACTCGACGCCGTGGTGCTGGAAACCGACTCGCCGGATATGGCCCCGGCCATGTACCCCAACCAGCGCAATAGCCCGCAACACCTGCCAGACATCTGCACGGCCCTGGCCGAGCGCATGGGTATCAGCCCTCTATTGCTGGCTGAGGCGAGCACACGCAATGCGTGCGAGCTGTTCAACTGGTAGCGCACTGATGGCCTGCAAGTTCAAGGTCATTGTCTGGCGATGACGGGCATAGCGCACCACCAGCAAATGGATCAACACCGCGACCAGTGAAATGTTGAACTGTGCGATGACACTGAGCAGCCCCAGCCACTCGGCGACCAAGGCCACCAGCAAGGTCGCGCACGTCAGCATGATCATGCTCGGCCGCACCAGCGCCCATTGGTCCAGGGCCCTGAACTGGCGCAACTGCTTGACGCAGCCCAACTGCAACCCGCAATGGCAATACGTACAGTCAAACGGCACATCGATGGCGATGGCGTTCAGTTGCCAAGGCTTGAGTTCAAACGTCATGTTGCACTGGGCGCAATGCCCCCTGATACCGATTGCGGCGGCCATCATTTTGTCCCCTCGTGACCGTGACGGATGAAATAAATTTTCACCTATTCACGCCCCGATAAAACACGCATCGGTAAATCAAGACATGGGCCACAGGGCCCGTGGCTCTGCCCTTCAGAATCGCCCTACACCCGAAACGCACCAATCAATTGCTTCAACTCAACCACCTGGGTTGCCAGTTGCCGACTGGCCGCTTCCGTGTGCTGGGCGCCTTGGGCTGCATGCTCGCCAGCACGGTTGATTTCGACGATGTTCTGGTCGATGTCGTGGGCGACCGCCGTTTGCTGCTCCACGGCGGCGGCAATCTGCTGGTTCTGATCGACGATCATCCCAACCGCCCCCAGGATATTTTCCAGGGCTTGCTGGACTTTTTCCGACTGCCCCACCGTGCCATTCGCCATTTCATGGCTGCTGCCCATGGCCTTCACCGCCGCGCCCACGCCGCTGTGCAAGCGGCTGATCATCTGCTCGATTTCCTCGGTGGAGTGCTGTGTACGCCGAGCCAGGGTGCGCACCTCATCAGCCACTACCGCAAACCCACGCCCCTGGTCACCGGCGCGCGCGGCTTCGATGGCCGCGTTGAGCGCCAGCAGGTTGGTCTGCTCGGCAATGCTCTTGATCACTTCAAGGACGCTGCTGATGGACTGGCTGTCGGCAGCCAGTTGGTTGATCACACGCACCGATTCGTCAATCTCCGCCGCCAGGCGTGCGATGCCGCCTTGCTGGGATTGCACCAGCGCACGCCCGGTGACCGTTTCATCATTGACGCTCTGGGCACTGCTGACCGCCGCCGCAGCGCTGCGCGCCACCTCTTGGGCGGTAGCGGACATCTGGTTCATGGCGGTCGCCACTTGTTCGATCTGGCTGCGCTGGCCGGACACCGCCTGGTTACTCTGTGCCGACACCGCCTGCACCTGGCCGGCCTGCAACTCCACCTGGCTGACCGTATGCCCAACGCGCTCGATCAGGTCATGAATCTTGGCCACGGTGCCATTGAACACCTTGCCCAAGCCGCCCAGTTCGTCGCGGCTTTGGGCAACGAAGGTGACCGTCATGTCACCTGCCGCCACTTTGTCCATCATCGCCCCCAGGCGGCGCAAAGTGGTGCGGGTGGAGACAAAGAAACCGGCATAGAGATAGAAAATCAGCGCAAACACCGCCGCCAGGGCCGTGACCAGCAACACCATGTGCAGGCGGTTTTGCGCCAGGCGCTGCTGCAACTGCTGCCCGAGGAACGCCAGCGCGGCATCATCCAATTGATAGGTCTTGGCCATCAACTGGCTGACGCCGTCATAAAAACCCTGCCAAGGTGTGTCGAGGGTCTCGGCCATCACCACCTGCTCTTCGAAAAATTCACTGCCTTGCTTGAGGCTGGCCTGGCTGGCTTGCGCCGAAACGTCGAGGGCGGCGTGCGCGGCCTGGCTGGCGCCCAACGCGTCCTGCAGCTTCAAGCCATATTCCCCGTGGAGTTTTTCCAGCTGCTGCAGCAGTTCGTCAAAACGGGTGCTGGAGGATGAATTGATAAAGCCTTGCCCCAGGGAGTACGTGCCCATCGCACGGCCTTCGCCCAAGGTCTGGGTGACTTGAGGGGTGACGGTGGTGACCAGGTCGCTGAGCTGGCGCAGATCACTTTGCGGATCACGGCTCAAGCCGGCTTGGCTGGCAATGATCTGGCTGAACATCTGGGCCTGGTTGAGTAACTTGCCGATCAACGCCGCTTTGTTGAGCAGCGAGGTTTCCTGCTGCTGGGCTTTGAACGCGGCGATCAATTCGTCGCGCTTACTGTCGAAGACGGCAACTTGCTCGGGCTGGGTCGCAATGGCGCGCAGGCCATGCAAGCGCTCCACTACACTGGCTTCCAAGGCGCTGATCCTGGTCTCCAGGTCTGCCGCTTTACCGGACTGGCCGAGGGTGGCATTGATCTGGACCTGGTTGTTGAGGGTTTCAAGGTCGCGGCGCAACGCCAGGCTGCTGCCGAGCAGGTCGAGGCTCTGCAGTTCGACCCGGGTGCCCTGGTATTCACGCCACGAGTCGCGCACCAGGTAATAGTTGGTCGCCAGCATCGGCAGCAGGAACAGCACGCTGATCAGGCTGAACTTCATGCCGAAGCTCAGGCGGTTCATCAGCGCGACGGCGGGATAGAGCAAGCTCTTCACAGGTGACCTCCCCTTCTTTTATTTTTATTGAGGCGCAGGGCGGCGGCAGATAGCCACTATTTGGCGCTCTATCTGTATAGCTCAATTCGAAAGGGAGTTTTGTAACGTAAGGTTAACGGCGTGTCTGGAGGCCAAATATGGGAAGGGTAAGGCCTAACGCCATGTAGGAGCGAGCTTGCTCGCGAAAAACTCACAGACGCCGCGTTTATTCAGGAAGCACGCGTTATCGTTGACGTTTTTCGCGAGCAAGCTCGCTCCTACCATCAGGGGAGTACCGTCCAGATGGCAAACCCGGCATACCACAGCACCGCCGCACGCAGCAGCAGTTCCCACAGGCGATCCAGGCTGTTGATGCCATCGGCCCCCACCACTGGTGCAGGAATTTCCGCGGCGGCCAGGCCGACTTTTTCCACCAACTGTGCCGCGCTGATGTCCCAGCTCAACAGTTCGTGGAGCATCACACGGCTGACCCCGACGAAATTGCCCACCAAGGCAAAGCTGGCCGCCAGCAGGCGTACCGGCAACCAGTCAAACGCGTGGCGCAGTTGCGTAGCGCGCTCGGCCACCAACGGGTTCTGGCTGTTTTCGCTGGCCAGCGCCAACAGGCGGTAGGCCAGGGCGGCCACCGGGCCCAGCAGGAAATACCAGAAAATCACCGCGAAAAAGCTTTGATACGCCTGCCACAGCAGGTAACCCTGGACGCGCTCCAGCAATTGCTCACCACTGTCAGCGCCAAGTTTGAGATCGCGTTCGGCCACATGCTCGGCCGCTTGCAGGTCACCGCGCCGCCAGGCATCGCGAAACGGTCCCAGCCCCGCCAATAGATCGCCACGGCCCAGGCTGTAGATCACCACTAGCAAGTGCACCGGCAATGCCAACAGGCCATAGGCCACCGGCTCCAGGACCAGCAACAACAATGCCAGCAATGCCACCGGCAGCAGCACCAATATCAGCAGGATCAGCCAGGGCCGCTTGCTCATGCGCGGGCTCGATTCCAGCTTGGCCAGCTCACGCAGCCATCCACCGTCGCGCTGCAACCGCAGGCGCAAGGCCGAGAACTTCTCGATCCACACGGCCAGCACCAACACCAGGAAACTCATCGTTCGTGTCCTCCATCCTGCAGAGCGCTGCGAAAGCGCGTCCAATCAAAAGCGGGGCCCGGGTCGGTCTTGCGCCCCGGAGCGATGTCGCTGTGACCACAAATACGTTGATGGGTGATCGCGGGGTAAGCGACCAGCAGTTGGCGGGTCAGATCGATCAGCGCCGCATACTGGGCATCGGTAAATGGTAGGTCGTCCGTGCCTTCCAGCTCGATCCCCAGGGAGAAATCATTGCACACCTCACGCCCGTCAAAGACGGAAACACCGGCATGCCACGCCCGGTCACGGCACGAAACAAATTGCGTCACAATGCCGTCACGCTCAATCAGAAAATGCGCAGACACCCGTAGGCTGGCAATCCCTTCAAAGTAGGGATGCTCTGAGCTATCCAGGCGGTTCTGAAAAAAATCCTGCACCTTGCCGGTGTTGAACTGCGCCGGAGGCAAACTGATGTTATGCACCACCAACAGCGAGATTTCGCCTTCAGGGCGCTCGTTGAAGTTGGGCGAAGGGCAATGACGAATGCCCTGGCACCAACCGCTGGCGGGGTCCAACTGCATACAGGCTCCTTGAATGAGAAGAGGTGTGACCAGTATGCCGCGTTCCACCCTGCGGTTGCGATCACTTGCCGCGATTGAGTTGCCGCAGGTTGCCCACCACCGCTGCCAGCGCACGCTCAAACAGCGGGCCATCATCCACGGCGTGCAGGGCGCCGTGCTTGAACGCCAATGCTAACTGAACTGCACTTTTCTCCAGCACCTTGAGGCCCGCGCGGCTGACAAAAATATAGGTATCGGCGGGCGGCATGATTGCAGTCAATTTGCAGCGCAGGGTACCGGCTTCATTTTGCTGCAGCGCTACCCAGGCACCGACTCGCAACTGCTGGGCCTTGAGCAGGTCGGGGTCATCATGGGGCAGTGGTTCGTCGGCACCCGGCGGGCCAGCCCCCAGGATAAAAGGCTCACGGACTTCAACCAGCACCTCGCCGTCGAGCGCCTGAACATGCATGGCCTGCAACTGCAGGAAAAACTCACGAGTACTGAAAGGATCAAAGGCCGCACCGGCCAACCCGTCACGCAATGCCTTGAGCAGCCCGGGTAATTGCTCGAGCAAACGCCGGCCCGCTTCGGTGTCTTCACGCAGGCCGACGCTCCAGATCAATTCATCCAGGGTGCGCAGCACCGCCTGCCACTGCAGCGATTGTTCACCATGCTTGAGAACGGCCAATAACAGCACCTGGCTCCAGGCCTGCTGCACAAAGTGCAGCACCGATTGCGGCAAGGTTTTGCCCACAAGCCGGCGATTGAGCACGTGCGCCACACGCTGGCGCGCCACCTCGACCTGCAGGCGCTCTTGCTCGGCGTCACGGGTATGTCGCTCAAGTCGCTCGCTGCGCTTGCGCTCTTGGGCTATGAATGCGCTGAACGTGGTGAGCAACTGGGAGAAAATCGCCGGGTCTTCGACGAACTCATTCAGCACACGCTGTACGAGTTGCTCGATACACAGGTAGAGGTTGTCCCGTGGGTGGTCATGGGGCGGGCTCCAGCCGATGACGGCGCTCGCGATGTCATTGAGCAAGCGCCGCGCCGGATGCTCCGTGCAACTGAACAGGCTCTTGTCCAGCACCGCCACTTTCAGCAGCGGGATCTGCAAGCGAGCAATCAGCGCCTTGAAAGCGTCCGGCACACTGCTGTCATCGAGCATGAACTCGAACAGCATGGCGACCAGATTGATCACATCTTCGTCTGCTTCTTCTAACACCCTCGACTTGCCGCTTTTGACACTGACCCGGGTCAGCAACTGTTCCAGCTGGTTGCGCAGGTCGAAATCGTCCTCGCCACCGGGCTCCGGGACATATTGCTGCAAATGCGACAACAGCCGTAGCAGATCGCGGGTGGCAATCGGCTGCGGCTCGGCACTGGCTTCAAGGGTCGGGGCCACGCTGCCACGCACGGCTACCAGCAACTTCTGCAAGGCACTGAACGCTTGCTGGCCGCTTTTATCCAGCGGCGGGTCGGCCTCCGCGTGGCGAGTGTAATGCTGGTGCTCCCGGGTCTCGCGCCCGCCAGCTCGACGGGACGGGACCGTCTTGAGTTGCGGCAATACGCCGGTGGCGATCAGCAATTGGTTGGCCTCGCCATACAACAGGTCGGCGTCACTGAGCACGTATTTCTCAAACAGCTTGAGCATGACCAGCTTGACGCGAATCTCCACCCCCAGGCTGCGCCCTGCTTGCAGGAAAAACTCACAAAGCCGCGCAGGGCCCAAGGGGTTTTCAGGGGCCTCCAGGCGCCTGCCGAGCAGTTCACTCAAGCGTGCGTTCAACTGCCCCAGGGCCAAGCCATCACGATGCCCAACCCGACCGAGCATCGCCTCCAGGGCCACGGTTTTTTCCACGTCATCCGCGCTGGTGCCGGGTGCCGCCTCATAAGACACCACCGGCACCAGGTGTGCCCCGCTGCACCGGGCCTGGCCCAAGTTGGCGAACGCCACAAACAGCTGCTCCATGAACACGCGCTCGAAGTTCTTGCGCTTGAGGCGCAGGTCGCGCATGGCCTCGAAAAAAATATGATGGTCGACGGTGCTACGGGCCTTTTCGGCCATTTCGAACAGGGTGTCGTCGGCGTTATCGAACAGTTCCTGCAAGCCTTGCTGCAGCTGTTGCGCAGCCTTGTCACGCACCTGCAGCAACACCACCGGCAGGCGCGCGAGCGGCGATGGCGTGGCCTGTGCCCTGTTGATAGGCACCACCTTCCCGTCATTGTGCATCCTGGCCTCCTGAAACGGCGGTTTTGAGAGGTGGAGAGACGGAGCGCAGGCCCGGCAGGCACTGCAAATACCCGGTCACCACCAGGACGTCAAAGCTATGACGCCAATTGCAAGGCGCGAGATTATCTTGCAAACGAGGGCAGTTGCGCCAGCACACTGTGACTTTGTGCGGTAAATGAGTGGCGAGCCTGGGTTAGAACGCACGCTGGCCCTATAATCGAGGCACTTTGTTTGTGGAGCCTGTTATGCCGAACCTCCGTCTTGCCGACCTCACCGCCGAAATCGAAGCCAACGTGCGCCGCGCACTGCTGGAAGACATCGGCAGTGGTGACATCACCGCGCAGTTGATTCCGGCCGAACGGCTGGCCAAGGCCACGATCATTACCCGTGAGGCGGCTGTTATCGCCGGCACAGCATGGGTGGATGCGGTGTTTCGTCAACTGGACCCACGGGTCGCCGTGCATTGGCAGGTGGCCGACGGCGAACGTGTGAGCCCCAACCAGGCGTTGTTCCACCTTGAGGGTCCGGCCCGCTCGCTGCTCAGTGGCGAACGTTGCGCGTTGAATTTTCTGCAATTGCTGTCAGGGGTTGCGACCCGTGCGCAATTTTTGGCGGACTTTGTCGCCAGCACCCAGGTCAAGCTGCTGGACACTCGCAAGACATTGCCCGGCCTGCGCTTGGCGCAGAAATATGCGGTGACCTGCGGCGGTTGCCACAACCACCGTATCGGGCTGTATGACGCGTTCCTGATCAAGGAAAACCACATCGCCGCCTGCGGTGGTATTGCCCAAGCGATCACCGCCGCCCACAAGATCGCCCCGGGCAAGCCGGTGGAAATCGAAGTGGAAAGCCTGGAGGAATTGCGCGAAGCCCTGGCGGCGGGTGCCGACATCATCATGCTGGATGAACTGAGCCTGGAAGACATGCGCGAAGCCGTGCGCCTGAACGCAGGCAAGGCCAAGCTGGAAGCCAGCGGCGGGATCAATGAAACCACCTTGCTGCCTATCGCTGAAACCGGCGTGGACTACATCTCCATCGGCGCGATGACCAAGGATGTGAAGGCGGTGGATCTGTCGATGCGCCTCAGTATCTGAAAGATGCCGTAACTGTAGGAGCGAGCTTGCTCGCGAAAAACTCAAGGGCACCGCGTGCAATCAGAGTTCACGCGTTATCGTTAACGTTTTTCGCGAGCAAGCTCGCTCCTACAGGCTGCTTTCAAACTACAAGGTTATTCATCTCGCAGTACTCGTCCCATTCGACACCCAGCACCTCAGCCGCCTCTTTGTGCAAGGCCAACCGCGCGGCTTCGAACTCTTCGGGTGTCGAGGTGTACTTGAGGGTCAGCTCCCAAGGCTGGTAGCCCTGGCTCTCGGCCTCATCTTCAAATGCCCACTGAATCTGGTCGCGCTGATCGTCGGCACTCAGGTCCTTGATCTCTTCTTTAAGCTGCGGAGTCGCTTCAAGGTAATGCTTGAGCGCTTGTTCGTGCCGTGCTTCCTGGGTCATCTCAGTCGTGGTCATGTTGTTCTCTTGGATCGAGGAATGGGAATGCATCTGGGTCTTCAAGGTTGCGCAGATACAAAAGAGCGGGCGCAAATGCCGGCTCACCTGGCCTTCAGAACCATTCTGGGATCATCTGAAAACATTGCCGTTGAAACAGTGGTGCCTGTGGTGCCCGAGACAGGAATCGAACCTGCGACCTTCGCGTTACGAGTGCGCTGCTCTACCGGCTGAGCTACACGGGCGGTGGGCTAAAGCTAGCACTGCATTGGGCATGCAGCAACCAACTCGCTCACCGCCCGGCGACGGTCACGCGCCGTTGGCGCCGCAGCCCTTGGCAGCGTACTGAGGCTCTACCGTGGTGGCACAGCTCCAGCCGGTGGTGGCGCTGCGGGTCAAGGTGATGGTCTTGCCGAGCACGGGCGCGGGTGCATCAAGGATTTCACAACGCAGGGTACCTGCGCCCGAGGCCACATCGCCTGCCACCTCGATCGCGCAGTTGGCGGTAGGGCTGGTGCCCCCGATGAGGGCCAGGGTCGGCACGGTACCCTGGTTGATGGCGTCCTCGTAGCTGGCCTTTAGAGCGCTGATTTCAGCCAACCCCGCGGTGAACTTGGCCTTAGCCTGATGCTTGGTGTACATGGGCAGACCGATAGTGGCCAAAATGCCGATGATTGCCACGACGATCAACAACTCGATCAAGGTAAATCCTTTTTGACGCATCTCTTTCACTCTCCAGAATAGAACCATGACAAGGCACGTCCTGCGCCCCGTAGTGTGCAACGGCGCCAGTGTACTCATCCCCACGCGACCAATCGCCTGCAAGACGCACAATCTGACATTTTATCGCTCAGCACCAGCCTGCCCGAATCCGCCGCCTGACTAAGCTATAAATTCTTCACGACCTGGGTGCGCCAACCTCACATGAACGACACTTCAACAATCTATGCCTGGGAAGGCATCAACCGCAAAGGGCGCCGGGTATCCGGGCAAATCGCCGGCCATAACCTCGCGCTGATCAAGGTACAACTGCGCCAGCAAGGGATCTGTCCTGAGCGTGTGCGCAAGAAGTCTTACGGTTTACACATCTTCAAGACGCGAATAACGCCTGCAGATATCGCCCTGTTCACTCGCCAGTTGGCCACCTTGCTCAAAGCCGGCATCCCGCTGCTGCAAGCCTTCGACATCATCAGCGAAGGCGTCGAAAACCCACAGCTGCGCGAACTGGTGAAGGCGTTGAAACAGCACATTGCCAGCGGCCACCCCTTGGCCGCTGCCCTGCGTCAATATCCCCGCTACTTCGATGAGTTGTATTGCAATCTGGTAGCAGCTGGCGAAATAGCCGGCGCCCTGGAAACCTTGCTCGAGCGCGTGGCGATTCATCTGGAAAAAAGCCAACGGCTCAAAACCAGGATCAAGAAAGCCATGACCTACCCTGTCGCGGTACTGGTAATTGCCACAGGGGTGAGCACAGTGCTGTTGATCCACGTGGTGCCGCAGTTCCAGAACTTGTTCGCCGGGGTCAACGGCCAATTGCCGGGGTTTACCCTGGCGGTCATTGCGCTCTCGGAACTGCTGCAGCAGGCGTGGTGGATGCTGGGGCTGGGCATGGGCGCTGCGCTCGTCGCGGTGCGCCACGCCTATCGAACTTACCCGGGGTTTCGCCATTGGCTGGCGGCGGGTTTGTTGAAAGTGCCCGTGGCAGGCAAACTGCTGCACAAATCTGCGGTTGCTCGCTACGCTCGCACACTTTCCACCACCTTTGCGGCGGGCGTCCCTCTGGTACAGGCATTGGGTTCGGTGGCCGGCGCCGTCGGCAATGGCCCCTTTAAACAGGCAATCGAACGTATGCGCCAAGATGTATCCACAGGCATGCCGTTGAATCAATCAATGCATAACAGCGGCCTGTTCCCAGGCATGGCGATCCAGATGACCGCAATCGGGGAGGAGTCCGGCACCCTGGACCGCATGTTGGAAAAAGTCGCGAACCACTACGAGTCAGACGTGGATACCTTGGTCGACAACCTCACCAGCCTGATGGAGCCGCTGATCATGGTCGTATTGGGGGGAGTTGTCGGCGCGCTGGTAATCGCCATGTACCTGCCGGTGTTCCAATTGGGGACGGCGTTTTGAGCCTGCTGCTGAGCGAACATCCCTGGGCGTTTGTTGGCCTGGCGCTGGTGTTGGGCCTGATCGTCGGCAGCTTCCTCAATGTGCTGGCGTGGCGCCTGCCCAAAATGCTCGAGCGGGAATGGCGTGCCCAGGCCCATGAGATTCTCGACCTGCCAGCCGAGCCCGGTGGGCCGGCCTATAACCTGATGCACCCGAACTCCTGCTGCCCGCACTGTAATCAACCGATTCGACCTTGGGAAAATATCCCGGTGCTCAGCTACCTGCTGCTCCGGGGGCGTTGTGCCCACTGCCGCGCCCCCATCGGCCTGCGCTACCCCCTCACCGAACTCGCGTGCGCGCTGATCTCAACCGCTGTCGCCTGGCACTTCGGCTTCGGCTGGCAAGCCGGCGCGGTGATGCTGTTGAGTTGGGGCTTGCTGGGCATGAGCCTGATTGATCTGGACCACCAACTGCTGCCGGATGTGCTGGTGCTGCCGCTGCTATGGCTGGGGCTGATGCTCAACAGTGCTGACCTGCTGACGCCACTGCCCGATGCAGTGTGGGGCGTGATCATCGGCTACATGAGCTTGTGGTGCCTGTTCTGGCTGTTCAAGCTGGCCACCGGCAAAGACGGCATGGGCCATGGCGACTTCAAGTTATTGGCCTTGCTGGGAGCCTGGGGCGGCTGGCAGATTCTGCCGATGACGCTGCTGATGGCCTCGCTGCTGGGCGTGTTTGCCGGGCTGATCCTGCTGCGTTTGCGCAAGGCCCAGGCGTCAGCACCGATGCCGTTTGGCCCCTGCCTGGCAATTGCCGGCTGGATTGCATTGCTCTGGGGTGGTCAAATAACCGACTTCTATTTGCAGTCTGTCGGTTTCAGATGACCACTTCTGTTGCAACACCCTGGATTCTTGGGCTCACGGGCGGCATTGGCAGCGGCAAAAGCGCTGCGGCCGAGCACTTTATCAAGCTGGGCATCGACCTGGTGGATGCCGATCATGCCGCGCGCTGGGTCGTCGAGCCTGGCCGCCCGGCCCTGGCACGCATCGCCGAACATTTCGGCGCCAGCGTGCTGCAACCCGACGGCCAACTGGACCGTGCCGCGCTGCGCAAACTGATCTTTGAGATCCCACAAGAGCGCCTGTGGCTGGAAGCCTTGCTGCACCCGCTGATCGCCGAGGAAATTCGCAGCCACCTGGCCCGCGCCCAATCACCCTACGCGATCCTGGTGTCGCCGCTGCTGATCGAGTCCGGGCAGTACAGCATGACCCAACGCATCCTGGTGATCGACGTGCCGCAATCGCTGCAGATTCAGCGTACCCTGCAGCGCGACGGCATCAGCGAACAACAGGTGCAGGCGATTCTCAAGGCCCAGTCCAGCCGCGAAGACCGCCTGAACCATGCCGATGACGTGCTGGTCAACGATAAGGACCTCGTGTGGCTGCACAGCGAGGTCGAGCGACTGCACCACTTTTACCTTACTTTGCGTGGAGGCCGATCATGAGCCAACCCTTGACCGTCGACTGCCCAACCTGCGGTGCACCCGTGGAATGGAAAGCGACCAACCCCAACCGGCCGTTCTGCTCGGACCGCTGCAAGCTTATCGACCTGGGTGCCTGGGCCGCTGAAGAACACAAGATTCCCGTGGCCCCTGACGCCGAAGATGAACTGTTTTCCGAAGACCTGCCGCCGCGCCACTAAGGCCGCATAAAGGCATATTCCTGCTGGTCGTCGAGGTTTTCTGCAAGGTATTGCAACTCGTCGGCCAGGTCTTCAAAACTGCGTACACCCTTGCTTTGCTGCACCACCGCACTGAGCATGGCGCGCAAGGTCAAGCCGGGGTCAAAACCGATTTCCTGCGCTGCATCCTGGCTTCTGCGCAACTCCTGCCGTGCCCACTCGTACACACTCATGATCCGTGCTCCTGAAAATTTTGCAGAGCATGGGCCCGCGCCGCTGCCTGGCATTTGACCTGGATCAACGCCGCGAATCGTCGTCCTTCCACGGCGCCGAGAGGTAGCGGGTACGGTTGAACGTCTCCAGCCATTCCGGGCAAAACACCACCAGCGCGCTGATGACCATGCCGTTGATGAAGGCTTCGGGAAAGATGATCAGCCATAGGTAACCGACAAAATCTTCCAACCACTCAGGCATCGCAAAAAGACCGTCGAACCACAACAGGCCCAGGCCGGCCAACAGGCACAGCAATGCCGACAGTGCGGCAGCAAAAAAACCCGAACAGAAGATATACACAAAGGGGTTTCGCGGCTGCGCCCGTTCTACCAACAGAGCGCACCCTTCGGTGACCAGCACTGGCAGCACGATCAGCAGCAGGCCATTGATGCCAAGCGCGGCCAGGTCCTGGCGCCCCAACAGCATCAAGCCAAGCTGGGCGGCAAAGCCTCCGACGATTGCCAGCGGCCAATCCAGCAGCAAGGTCACGGCGGTCATGCCGATAAAGTGGTAGGACACGCCAGTATCGAAATCCCGCCGCACCAGCCACAGCATGAACAGCGCGAACACCGTACCGAACAGCAAATGCTGGCGCCGACGGTCGGCAAACAGCTCCACCCATGGCGAGCGCAGGATCGCCCACATCACCACGGGCGCATACACCAGCCAGCCGAAGCCGAGAGTCTGGGGTGCCAGAACCGCTGCACTGATCACGGATGCTCTGCCTTTACCAAAAACCTCACCACACACCTCGTCCTTGGGCCTGCTTCACGTCAGCATTCTACACCCGCGTTTTAAGGCAAGACTTCCTGTGGTCATCATTTGGACGCTAAGCTGCGACTATGGATGACTCAGATTATTTGCGCCTGCTCACCGTAGCAGCCGAACAAGCCAATGCGTTTCTGTCCAATGCCCGCAAGTGGGAGCGTGAGCGTTGGGTCTGCCAGCGCCTGTTGCAAGGCTTGAACGTGCCCTACCGTGTCGAAGAGTTCCACGCAGCGGGCCAGGAGCCGCCCGACGTGTTGTTTCGCGACGCCAGCTTCGAGGTCTTTTTTGTGCTGGACGAGGGCCGCCGCCTGAACGACGAGTGGCGCGATGAGCTGCTGCGCAGGCGCAGTGCTTTCTCCTTGAGCCAACTGGTACGGCGCGAAGCCAAGCCACGGCGCATCCCCGCCCATGAGTTTCTCCTGCGCCTGGCCCCCACACTGCGTAAAAAAGCTCACAACTACAAAGAACGCGGCATGGACTTGGGGGAGTTGGACCTCATTGCGTTTACCAGTCTCAAGCGCGAAGTACTGGACCTCAACAGCCATTTTCCGCCGCCGACCGAATACCTGCGCCAGGGCTGGCGCTCGCTGTCACTGGTGGGTCCAACCTTCGCCCGGGTGTTGTTCGCGCACCCGGACGCACCGGATTTCTTGCGCAACAACCTGGGCCGCAGCATAGTGTTTGATGTCGGCATCAGCCTTTGATGCCCCTGGCTGTAACGTGGCGCCCCTTTGCAACGTCTACCTGACGAGGCCTTTATGACCAGCCGCCTGAAACCCGATGACCAAGAGCGTGTCGAAGAGTACCTGCGACTTTCCCAGCACAGAGTCGAGCGCAAGCCTTTCCGGCCGTGGCTGCTCCTCTGCGTGGTGCTGGTCGTGGTAATCGGGCTCGGTGCGCTGAGCCGCCTGTTGAGTTACCTGACGCTATGAGCCGCCTGGCGCTCGCGAGGGTAACTGCTCCGATTTCTTTTAGCCTTGCGAGATACCCCCATGACCCATCGTATTATTATCGTCGGCGGCGGTGCCGGCGGCCTGGAGTTGGCTACCCGCCTGGGTAAGACCCTGGGCAAGCGTGGCAAGGCCAGCATCACGCTGGTCGACACCAACCTGACCCACATCTGGAAGCCGTTACTGCACGAAGTGGCGGCCGGCTCACTGAACTCATCTGAAGACGAACTCAACTATGTTGCCCAGGCGAAATGGAACCACTTCGAGTTCCAGCTAGGGCGCATGAGCGGGCTTGATCGTGAGCAGAAGAAAATCCAGCTGGCCGCCACCCTCGACGAAGAAGGCCGCGAACTGGTGCCTGCCCGCGTGCTGGGCTATGACAGCCTGGTGATTGCGGTAGGCAGCACTACCAACGACTTCGGCACTGAGGGCGCAGCGCAACATTGCCTATTCCTCGATACCCGCAAGCAGGCCGAGCGCTTCCACCAGCAACTGCTCAACCACTACCTGCGCGCCCATGCCGGGCAGACCGACGCCGTTGAACAGATCAGCGTCGCCATCGTGGGCGCCGGTGCCACCGGGGTCGAGTTGGCCGCCGAACTGCATAACGCCGCCCATGAGCTGGCCGCGTATGGCCTGGACCGCATCAAGCCAGAAAACATGCACATCACCCTGATTGAAGCCGGCCCGCGGGTATTGCCTGCACTGCCGGAGCGGATCGGTGGGCCGGTGCACAAGACCCTGGAAAAACTAGGGGTGACGGTACTGACCAACTCGGCGGTCAGTGAAGTAACTGCCGACGCCTTGATCACCAGCAGCGGCCAGGTGATTCCGGCCAGCCTCAAGGTCTGGGCGGCCGGTATCCGCGCACCCGGTTTCCTCAAGGACATCGACGGCCTGGAAACCAACCGCATCAACCAGTTGCAAGTCCTGCAAACACTGCAAACCACCCGCGACGAAAATATCTTCGCCTTTGGTGATTGCGCCGCCTGCCCGCAACCGGGCACCGACCGCAATGTGCCGCCACGGGCCCAAGCGGCTCACCAACAGGCGTCGTTGCTGGCCAAATCGCTCAAGCTGCGAATTGAAGGCAAGGAGCTGCCGACCTACAAGTACACCGACTACGGCTCGCTGATCTCGCTGTCGCGTTTTTCCGCGGTGGGTAACCTGATGGGCAATTTGACGGGCAGTGTGATGCTGGAAGGCTGGCTGGCGCGGATGTTCTACGTGTCGCTGTACCGCATGCACCAGATGGCGCTGTATGGGTTCTTCCGCACGGCGATGCTGATGCTGGGCAGCAAGATCGGCCGCGGCACCGAGCCACGCCTTAAACTCCACTAACAACGCATAACACCTGTGAGGGGCAAGTTAAGCGAATTTTGCCCCTTGTAGGAGCGAGCTTGCTCGCGAAAAACTCACAGGCGGCGCGTTCACTTAGAAAGCCCGCGTTATCGTTGACGTTTTTCGCGAGCAAGCTCGCTCCTACAACAGGCAAAAAAAATCCCCGTATCTTTCGATACGAGGATTTTTAATATGGTCGGGGTAGGGGGATTCGAACTCCCGACATCCTGCTCCCAAAGCAGGCGCGCTACCGGACTGCGCTATACCCCGGTAATAAAAAGGCGACCTTTCAGTCGCCTTCTTCGATCAGCGCTTTTGGCCTCTGATCTTAAGATTCGATTCCAGCGCTAACTGGTCTCAAAAATGGTGGGTCGTGTGGGATTCGAACCTACGACCAATTGGTTAAAAGCCAACTGCTCTACCAACTGAGCTAACGACCCAAATATGGTCGGGGTAGGGGGATTCGAACTCCCGACATCCTGCTCCCAAAGCAGGCGCGCTACCGGACTGCGCTATACCCCGGTTTGAAATTGGCTCCGTGACCAGGACTCGAACCTGGGACCCAATGATTAACAGTCATTTGCTCTACCGACTGAGCTATCACGGAACTACATATTTCAAAGTTACTGCTGTGTTGCTTCCTCTTCGACCCTGTCCGTATCGCTACGTTAGCGTCTCTGAGGCGCGCTATTCTACAATCTTAAAAACCCCTGTCAACCCTTTAAATTGCTTTTAAGACAATGATTTGCGCTTCTTTCTGATTTCTTCTTGGGGAGAAGAAACCCGTGGGCTGACGTTGCTGCGGGGCGCACTTTACAAGCCTTTGCCTTACAGTTCAACGCCCTATCGAAAAAAAAGGCCCCGCAATGCGGGGCCTTCTCTGGTTGCGCCAAGCGCAGGGCTTAATGGAAGACGATGTCGTCGTCTTTCACCGTCGCCGTGACACGGGTGCCAGGCATAAAGCTGCCCGACAGAATCAGCTGCGCCAGTGGGTTTTCGATCCAGCGCTGGATCGCACGCTTGAGTGGCCGTGCGCCATACACCGGGTCGTAACCGACCGCGATCAGCTTGTCCAACGCTTCGCCGCTCAGCTCAAGGTCCAGCTCGCGCTCAGCCAGGCGGCCACGCAGGCGGCCCAACTGAATCTCGGTGATGCCCGCGATCTGATCCCGCGCCAGAGGCTCGAAGATCACCACTTCATCGACCCGGTTGATGAATTCCGGACGGAAGTGCGTGGTCAACGCGTCCATCACCGCCGCACGCTGGGCTTCACGATCACCCACCAATTCCTGGATCTGTGCCGACCCCAGGTTGGAGGTCATCACGATCACCGTATTGCGGAAATCCACCGTACGCCCGTGGCTGTCCGTCAAGCGACCATCCTCCAGCACCTGCAGCAAGATGTTGAACACATCCGGGTGCGCCTTCTCGACCTCATCCAGCAGGATCACCGAGTAAGGCTTGCGCCGTACGGCTTCGGTCAGATAACCGCCCTCTTCATAGCCTACATAGCCTGGTGGTGCACCGATAAGGCGAGCCACCGAGTGTTTCTCCATGAATTCGGACATATCGATCCGCACCATGGCCTCTTCAGTATCAAAGAGGAACTCGGCCAGGGCCTTGCACAACTCGGTCTTACCCACACCGGTCGGGCCGAGGAACATGAACGAGCCGCTTGGACGGTTCGGGTCGGACAAACCGGCCCGCGAACGCCGTACCGCGTTGGACACCGCCACCACCGCCTCTTCCTGGCCGATAACGCGCTGGTGCAACAGGCTTTCCATCTTCAGCAGTTTGTCGCGCTCGCCTTCGAGCATCTTCGACACGGGAATACCGGTCCACTTGGAGACCACTTCGGCAATTTCTTCCTCGGTCACCTTGCTGCGCAGCAACTGGTTTTCAGGCTTGCCGTGCTGGTCGACCATCTGCAGGCTGCGTTCCAGGTCCGGGATCACCCCGTACTGCAACTCGGCCATGCGGTTCAGGTCGCCTTTACGGCGCGCCGCTTCCAGTTCCTGGCGGGACTGCTCGATCTTTTGCTGGATCTGCGCCGAACCCTGTACTTCGGCTTTTTCCGAGGTCCAGATTTCTTCGAGGTCCGAATACTCGCGTTCCAGGCGAGCAATTTCTTCCTGGAGTTTTTCCAGGCGCTTCTTGGCCGCTTCGTCTTCTTCTTTCTTCAACGCCTGGGATTCGACTTTCAGTTGAATCAGGCGCCGATCCAGGCGATCCAGCACTTCCGGCTTGGAGTCGATCTCCATACGGATGCGGCTGGCCGCTTCGTCGATCAGGTCGATAGCCTTGTCCGGCAACTGACGATCAGTGATATAGCGATGGCTCAATTTGGCCGCCGCAATGATCGCACCGTCAGTGATCGCCACCTTATGGTGGACCTCATAGCGCTCTTTCAGCCCACGCAGGATCGCGATGGTGTCTTCTTCGCTCGGCTCTTCCACCAGTACTTTCTGGAAGCGACGCTCAAGGGCTGCGTCCTTCTCGATGTACTGACGGTATTCGTTGAGCGTGGTCGCACCGACGCAGTGCAACTCACCCCGCGCCAAGGCGGGCTTGAGCATGTTGCCGGCGTCCATGGAGCCTTCGCCCTTACCGGCGCCGACCATGGTGTGCAATTCATCGATAAACAGAATGATCTGCCCTTCCTGCTTCGACAACTCGTTAAGCAAGGATTTCAGGCGTTCTTCGAACTCACCCCGGAATTTGGCTCCGGCAATCAGCGAGCCCATGTCCAGAGACAGCAGGCGCTTGCCTTTGAGGCCGTCTGGCACCTCACCATTAATGATGCGCTGGGCCAGGCCCTCGGCAATCGCGGTTTTACCCACGCCAGGCTCACCGATCAACACCGGGTTGTTCTTGGTGCGACGTTGCAACACCTGGATGGTGCGACGAATCTCGTCGTCACGGCCAATCACCGGGTCCAGCTTGCCTTCTTCGGCACGCTTGGTCAGGTCGACGGTGTATTTGTCCAGGGCCTGGCGCGACTCCTCATGGTTAGGGTCGTTCACCGCCTCGCCGCCACGCAGGTTGTTGATGGCGTTTTCCAGGGCTTTCTTGCTCACGCCCTGGCCCAGCAACAATTTGCCGAGCTTGCTGTTGTCGTCCATGGCGGCGAGCAGCACCAGTTCGCTGGAGATGAACTGGTCACCTTTCTGCTGGGCCAAGCGGTCGGCCTGGTTGAGCAGGCGCGCCAGATCCTGGGACATATTCACGTCGCCGGTGGGATTCTGGATTTTCGGCAGTTGGTCAAGCTCTTTGCTCAACTCCTTGCGCAGGCTGTTGACGTCAAAGCCCACCTGCATCAGCAAGGGTTTGATAGAACCACCTTGCTGTTCCAGGAGTGCCTGCATCAAGTGCGCAGGCTCAATGGCCGGGTGGTCGAGGCCCACCGCCAAGGATTGAGAGTCGGACAAGGCCAACTGTAATTTGCTGGTTAAACGATCAATACGCATTAGTCACCTTCCTTTTGAGCAGGCCGGAGCTATGAACAAACACATCCTGAATGAAGAAACCTGCCAGATACCCTTATAGATGGGGTGGATTCTGGGCGTTTCAAGCGGCGGATGGTTGATACAGGTCAGGACAGTCTAGCGTTCAAGCCAGATAAGGGAGGCGAATCGGCCCGTACGCGGGCTGCGGCGATAAGAAAAGAAACGCGGGTCGTTCACAGTGCACAAACCGCCACCATACACAGCGCAAACACCGCGCGCTGCCAGACGCAGGCGCGCCAGCTGGTAGATGTCGGCCATGAACTTGCCAGCGTTGTGGCTGGGAACAAAGGCTTCAGCAGTGGCCGGCAGTTGCTGCATGAACACTTCACGCACTTCCGGGCCGACCTCGAAGGCTTGCGGGCCAATGGCAGGGCCGAGCCAGACCAGAACGTCTGCGGGAGCACTATCCAGGCTTTCGAACGCGGCCTCCAGCACCCCAGCCGCCAAGCCACGCCAACCCGCATGGGCTGCGGCAACCCGAGTGCCCGCCCGATTACAGAACAGCGCCGGCAGGCAATCGGCGGTCATGGACGTGCAGGCGATACCAGCGGTGCTGGTCCAACTGCCATCTGCCTCGACAGTACGGCCCGGATCGGCCTCAACCACCTGAGTACCGTGGACTTGGCGCAACCAGGCCGGCTGGATATCGAAGGCGTCACTCAGGCGACGGCGATTTTCAAGGACAGCCTCAAGACTGTCCTCGACATGATCGCCCAGGTTGAGGCTGTCGAACGGCGCCAGGCTGACGCCGCCCGCACGGGTGGTGACGCAGGCTTTTACCCGAGCCGGCGCGGGCCAGTCAGGTATCAGCCAGTCATTCATCCGACAAACGCCTCGCGATCCTGCTTGAGCAGCGACAGCAGCCAGACCAGATCGTCCGGCAGTGGCGATTCCCAGCTCATGCGCTTACCGCTCGTCGGATGATCCAGTTCCAGGAAGCGTGCATGCAGTGCCTGGCGCGGGAACGTCTTGAGCGACTCAACCATGGTCTGGCTGGCCGCCGGCGGAAT
The DNA here is from genome assembly GCF_001902145.1 of Pseudomonas fluorescens. Classification (GTDB taxonomy): domain Bacteria; phylum Pseudomonadota; class Gammaproteobacteria; order Pseudomonadales; family Pseudomonadaceae; genus Aquipseudomonas; species Aquipseudomonas fluorescens_BV. The sequence continues at coordinate 108,472 of NZ_MRST01000023.1, read as the reverse complement.
ACGGAAGCGGCCACCGTAGGCCGGGTCGCCGACCAACGGGAAGTTGATGTGCGCCATGTGCACGCGAATCTGGTGGGTACGCCCGGTTTCCAGCTTGACCCGCACATGGGTGTGGGAGCGGAAACGCTCCAGCACACGGTAATGGCTGACGGCCTGCTTGCCGCCCTCCATTACCGCCATACGCTGGCGCTGCTGGCCGTGACGACCAATGGGTGCGTTGATCTTGCCACCGGCCACAACGACGCCGATCACAATGCACTCGTAGATACGGCTGACGCTACGGCTCTGCAATTGCGTAACCAGTTGCGTCTGCGCCTGAATGGTCTTGGCCACCACCATAAGGCCGGTGGTGTCCTTGTCCAGACGGTGCACGATGCCGCAGCGCGGCACATTGATGATGTCCGGCACGTGGTGCAACAGGGCATTGAGCAAAGTGCCATCAGCGTGCCCGGCGGCCGGGTGAACCACCAGGCCAGCGGGTTTGTTGATGACCAGGATGTCGTCGTCTTCATAGACGATATCCAGCTCGATGTCCTGGGCGACCCATTCTCCCTGGGCTTCCTGCTCGGCAGTCAGCTCAAGAATCGCACCGCCATGGACTATGTCTCGCGGGCGGATAACCGCTCCATCCACAGTCAGGCGGCCGTCTTTGATCCAGGCGGAAAGGCGCGAGCGCGAGTGCTCAGCGAATAATTGTGCGGCGACTTGATCGAGGCGTTGGCCGCCCAATTCGGACGGCACCTCTGCGCGAAGTTCAATTTTATCGGACATGCTCAGACTAGGCGTGGCGTAGCCTTTGGTTTCGGCTGCGCGCTTGTGGTTAAATACGGCGTCTTTTGCCCCGAGGCTTTCAACGGGGCGCTCATCATAACAGGACGGCCCCGCCCAAGACAGCGGCCGTCATAGGGACGCAAGCCGCCATGCAAGTGAAACACCTGCTGCTGATCGCCATCCTCGCCATGACTGCTGCTTGCTCGTCAACAAAGGACGTCGTCGACGAAAACCTGAGCGAAGTCGAGCTGTACCAGCAAGCTCAGACAGACTTGGACAATAATAGCTTCACCAGCGCCACAGCGAAGCTGAAGGCCTTGGAGTCGCGTTACCCGTTCGGCCGCTATGCCGACCAGGCCCAGTTGGAGCTGATCTACGCCAACTACAAGAACGCCGAGCCGGAAGCTGCCAAGTCCGCTGCCGAGCGTTTCATCCGCCTGCACCCGCAGCACCCGAACGTGGACTACGCCTACTACATGAAGGGCCTGACCTCGTTCGACCAGGATGTTGGCCTGCTGGCGCGCTTCCTGCCGCTGGACATGACCAAGCGCGACCCGGGTGCTGCCCGCGACTCCTATAACGAGTTCGCCCAGCTGACCAGCCGCTACCCCAATAGCCGCTATGCGCCGGACGCCAAGCAGCGCATGATCTACCTGCGCAACCTGCTGGCTTCGTACGAGATCCACGTGGCCCACTACTACCTGACCCGTCAGGCTTATGTGGCCGCTGCCAACCGCGGCCGCTACGTGGTGGAAAACTTCCAGGAAACCCCGTCCGTGGGTGACGGCCTGGCCGTGATGACCGAGGCTTACCAGCGTCTGCACCTGGACACCCTGGCGACTACCAGCCTGGAAACCCTGAAGCTCAACTACCCTGACCACCCTAGCCTGAAAGACGGCCAGTTCGTGCCTCAGGTTGACGAAGCGGACAACCGTTCGTGGCTGAGCAAGTACACCCTGGGCCTGATCGAGTCCCGTCCACCGCTGCCGCCGGGTGAAACTCGCGCCAACCAGGACGTGATCAAGCAGTACCAGGACGCCAAGGACGCCATTCCTTCGGAGCTCAAGCCGCACGACGAGAACGGCGATGTGATCGAAGAAGAAGAGCCGCAAGCCCTGGGTGACAACCAGGACCGTTCGTGGTTCAGCTACATGACCTTCGGTGTGTTCGACTGATTGTTCGACGCAACGCAAAAGGGAGCTCTCATGAGCTCCCTTTTTTATGAGCGAGTATTTATTGCCCTGTGCGCCCGTGACCACCTTGGCTAAACTGGCGCATTCCTTGTCGAGAAACTGCCCATCATGCTTCGTCTACTGTTCTGGATTGCCGTCATTGCTGCCGCGGTATGGTTCTGGCGCAAATTCAAAAACCCTGCCTCCCGTCAGCAACGGCCTGCCGAGCCGGATGCAGCCCTGATGGTTCGTTGCGCTCACTGTGGCGTGCACCTGCCGCAGGACCGCGCACTGAGTTCACGCCAGGACTGGTACTGCACCCAGGCGCACCTGGAACAAGGGCCAAAGGCTATCCAGCGTTGAGGCGACCTGCGGGGGCGTAAGGCGCTGGATCAATGATCGGAGCGCGCGCCAGCAACAAGTCGGCGAACAACTGGCAAGATGCTGGTGCGAGTACCAGACCATTGCGGTAATGCCCGCAATTGAGCCACAGCCCCTTGAAGCCAGGGACCTCACCGATAAACGGTATACCTTCGGGTGAGCCAGGCCGCAAACCGGCCCAATGCCCGACCACCTCGGCGTCCGCCAAGGCGGGAATCAGTTCCACGGCAGACGTTTTAAGGCTTTCCAGCGCGGTTTCGGTCGGCGTCTTGTCGAATCCTTCATGCTCCAACGTGCTGCCGATCAGAATGTGCCCATCACGCCGCGGGATCGCATAGCGCCCCTTGGCCAGGACCATGCTGGATAAAAAATCGGACGCGCATTTGTACAGGATCATTTGGCCTTTGACCGGCTCCACGGGTAGCCCCAAGCCCAGCGTACCCAGCAATTGCCCGCTCCAGGCGCCGGCCGCGAGCACGACCTGCCCCCCCAGAACCTGGCCCATAGCGGTATTCACACCCACCACCCTGCCGCCGCCGAGCACAAAGCCCGACACATCGCATTGCTCGCGAATCGTCACGTTCGGCAACGCCAGCAGCGCCGCCTTCAATGATTTGACCAGGCGAGGGTTGCGAACATTGGCCACGTTGGCCATGTAGATCGCCTGGGAGTAGCCGCCCCCCAGCACCGGCACCGCGTCATGGGCCGCCGACACATCCACCTTGCTCAACGGCCGCCCTTCACGGGCAGCCCAGGCCAGTGCTTGCGTCTCGTCATCCAGGTCGAGCCAATACAAACCCGTGGTATGTACCTCTGGATCGATGCCGGTAGCAGCAAATAGCCGTTGCGCCAGTTGCGGGTAAAAATCCTGGGACCAATGGGCCAAGGCAGTGACCGCCTGGCTATAGCGCCACGGGTACAACGGCGAGACAATCCCACCGCCCGCCCAGGAAGACTCTTGCCCAAGCCCACCGCGCTCCAGCAGCGTGACCGCCTGGCCCTCACTGGCGAGGTTGTACGCCGTCAACAGCCCGATTACTCCGCCGCCGACAATCACCACTTGCTGTTGCTTAGCCATCATTTGATCCAGCCGATAAACAGGGAAAGGCGCGCCCGGCGCCCACGCTTCAAGTACGCTCATCCTTGCCCCCAGCAGACCTTGGGCGACATTTCAGGCCCCGCTCCCGGGTTGCCGCGCATACCGGTGCTGGTCAAGCTGAATGCTGCACACGCGTCGTTCGCCATGACCGAGTCCGCAGCGGGTGTGGCGAGCAGGTCAAAATCCTGAGGGTTGAGGACGGCACTGATTCTATAATGATCATTGCCCGCGCTGACGTCGCCTGCATCAATAAAAGTGCCATTCCTCGTATAGGAACGCTCCAGGTGCTGGGCCTGTTCGCTCAACAACGCGACGATCTGCGCCCGATACACCGTCTTCACCTGGCTGAGGTACCCGGGATACGCAATCCCGGCCAGCAACGCGATGATCGCCACGACGCTTAGTAACTCAATCAGGGTAAAACCCTGGCTCTCCTTGCCCATCCGATTGCTCCTTATTGAAGTTGCCGCCATAAGACCCGTCGAAACTTGACGCGGCCGCCCTCCTCTACACGGGCATAGACCGTCTCCAGCACCGTGCGCGATTGCCCCGCGAGACCGACCGAAGTGACTCGAAAAAGCGTGGCCAGGGAATGGGGCGGCAAATGAGCCAGCCCTTCACCCTCCCCGAGGGATTGAATGCCATAAAACCCATTCTTCAAGGCAAGCCAGGTGACCGCCGAGACAGGGTTCGTCCCGGCCGCCGTCAAGGAAAAAGCTTCAGCAGGCGGCGCACAGCGGGTGATCGAATGGCAGACAGGCATCGCCTGGCCAACCCTTTGCACGGTCGACTCCCCCAACCTCAGGCCGCTTTCGGCAGATTGAAACGACTGATTGCGATGCCACAGACTGCTCGCGACTTTTTGCTGGGAGACCGCAGCCTGTATCGAGGACAGCCCCACCTGCGACAGCACCAACAGGAACACCAGACTGATCAGCAGCACCGTCCCGGCCTGCCGCATTTGAATACCGCCCTGCATGGTCATTGCCCCTACCCCAGCCGATTTCGCAGTGCCGCCACGACACTGTAGGTTTGGTCCTTCACCCGCCCAGCGGGGTCTTGAAGGGTCATGAGGATGCGCACGCTGCGTATCAGCGACTCATCGGCCGGATGGCTGTCATAGCGCACCACAACCGTTGATACCGACGTGGCCGCCATGCCGAAGCTGACGTCGAATGCCCGTACGTTATCCATCAATACTGCCCTGGCCGGTGCTGCCGGAGTACTGATCTTCAACTGGCCCGATTCGTAGGTGTAGGTAAGTTGACGTATGCCAAAGCGAAGCTGGCCGGGCTCGACAACGGGTGGTGTGCCGGCATAAGCCCGGGCAGCCTCCTTGCAGTCGGAGAGCACCGTCCAGTCAGGCTTGCCGACGCCATCGCCGACATTCGCGGTCACCAGCGTCAGTGACTTCGCACTCCCCGCCGCTTCCCAGCTTATCGGCCGATCAAAGGCAGCCGGAGCATTGTCGATAGCGGCCACGGCCAGACACCCCAGCATGCCTGCCTGGCGAATATCCTGGGTGATCTTGCTCAGCACAAATCGCGCATCATCCTGCAGCAGCATGGCGGCCTGCTGGCTGGCATGGGTCAACCGCGAACTGATCAGTATCTGGCTCGCCCCCAGTATCAAGACCAACCCGATAGCAAGCGCCAGCAATACTTCCAACAGACTGAAACCTCGCGCAAGACGCTTCATTACCTCTCTCCCTGTTCAGTGCCGATGCGGCTGGTCAGCGTGAAGGTCTCCCGCGCACCTGGACGGTTTGCTGCCCGGGCATCTGCCCAACTGATGCTGATGGTGACCTCTTGCCCGCTCACCACCACTGAACCTTTGGCATCCTCGCCGGCAAAACCCGTGATATTGGCCTCGAAATCGTGTAGGTCGAGGTCACGCACGCTTGCGGTGGCAGTGTAGGGCGGCGCCAGCTCCGCCCTGCCCCATGTGTAATCGGCGCCAGTATTGGTGCGAATGCGGTCGAGCATGTCATAGGCAATAAAACTGGCTTGGCTGGTCATCCTGGCGCTGTTGGTGTACTTGAGCGCGTTGAGTTGCAGCACCGCAGCGCCCATCAGGCCGATCGCCAAAATCAACAGCGCTACCAGCACCTCGACCAGCGTCATGCCGGATTGGCGCGAGTGCGCAACGCGCAGGAATCGGTTCTGGCAGGCTGGCATTTCCGTCGTCATCCATGTCGAAGGCCGGTGAAAAAAGCAGGCAAAGACCTACTGTGCGACCCAAGACTAGCGTCGGTTTTCGAGCGGCGCTGCTCCCGGAACAAAGGGAAATACTTTGGACATAAAGGCCATCATCCAGCGCCACGGACCAAGCGCTATACCTAGAAAACCCACTCGTGCCCAAGGAGGGAGCGCACATGAAACAACAAGGATTCACCCTGATTGAGATGTTGCTGGGGCTGATCGTCACCAGTTTTCTCGCGCAACTGGCCGTACCCGGTTTCAAGGGTTTGCTTGAATCGCAGCAACGACAAAGCGCGGCCCAAGCACTCGCCTCCGGGCTGCGCTACGCACGCACCGAGGCCATCGCGCGCAACCGGGCGGTGGTCATTCATGCAAAGGACGAGGACTGGAGCCTGGGATGGCGCGTGATACTGGATGTGAGTGGGCGCGGCCACCTTGATGATGACAATCCGGTATTGCTGGAGCGCGAGAGCTATGGGCGCGTGCCGCTCGCCGGTAATGGCCCGGTTAAGAGCCAGGTGCGCTTCAGCGGCCTGGGGGAGCCAGTGTTCGCCGGCGGGGGATTTCGTGCCGGCACCGTGCATGTGTGTGACAAGGAGCAGGCACAGAGCCTGTATCAGGTGGTGCTGGCCCCCAGCGGGCGCGTGAGCCTGCGCAGTGATAAGACCGAACAGGCATTATGCCGAGGCTATTCCAGCAGCTTGGCCGTCAGAGCAGCGAGCGAACCCGCAGTTCCTTGGGCATGGAGAACGTAATGTTTTCCTCACGACCCGCCAGCTCATCGGCGCCGGTGGCGCCCCAGGCCTGCAACTGTTGGATCACGCCGCGCACCAGGACTTCCGGAGCGGAGGCACCCGCCGTGATGCCGATACGCTCGACACCATCGAACCAGCTGCGCTGCATGTCTTCGGCACCGTCGATCAGGTACGCCGGTGTGGCCATGCGTTCGGCCAGCTCACGCAAGCGGTTGGAGTTGGAACTGTTAGGGCTGCCGACCACCAGCACTACATCGCACTCATTCGCCAGTTGCTTGACCGCATCCTGGCGGTTTTGCGTGGCGTAGCAGATGTCATCCTTGCGTGGGCCGCCAATGGCCGGGAATCGCGTGCGCAGGGCGTCGATGACGCGACTGGTATCGTCCATGGACAAGGTGGTCTGGGTAACGAAAGCCAGGCGGTCGGGATTGTGCACCTGCAAGCTGGCAACGTCTTTTTCGTCTTCCACCAGGTAGATGGCGCCGCCGTTGCTGGCGTCGTACTGGCCCATGGTGCCTTCGACCTCCGGGTGACCGGCATGGCCGATCAGGATGCATTCGCGACCGTCGCGGCTATAGCGCGCCACTTCGATGTGCACCTTGGTCACCAGCGGACAGGTGGCATCGAACACTTTAAGGCCACGGCCAGCCGCTTCGGTACGCACGGCCTGGGACACGCCATGGGCACTGAAGATGACGATAACGTCGTCGGGGACCTGGTCGAGTTCTTCGACAAAGATCGCACCGCGTGCGCGCAGGTCTTCGACCACGAACTTGTTATGCACGACTTCGTGGCGCACATAAATCGGCGGCCCGAAGACTTCCAGGGCGCGGTTGACGATTTCGATCGCCCGGTCCACGCCAGCGCAGAAGCCACGGGGGTTGGCGAGTTTGATTTGCATGCTGTGCCTCGTGCCTTGCAGCCACTTGGGTCAGGTTTGACGCTGACCGTATGAGCAATGGGATCAAAGGTGGGAGCGGGCTTGCTCGCGAATGCGGTGGGTCAGCCTGATAACTCGGAGACGGACACTGCTCATTCGCGAGCAAGCCCGCTCCCACATTTTAGACCGTGTACGGTCAGTTACAGCGCTTTGACGCCGATAATCTCGACGTCAAAGGTCAGCGTCTTGCCGGCCAACGGATGGTTGAAGTCGATGGTCACTTGCGCATCATCGAAGGCTTTAACCACACCAGGCAATTCGGTATTCGCCGCATCATTGAAGATCACCAGCAAACCTTCCGACAGGTCCATGCCTTCAAACTGCGAACGCGGGATGATCTGCACGTTTTGCGGGTTGGGTTGGCCGAAGGCGTTTTCCGGCAGGATCTGCAGGTTGCGCTTGTCGCCCGCCTTGAACCCGAACAACGCCGCTTCAAAACCGGGCAGCAGGTTACCGTCACCAACCTTGAAGGTCGCCGGGGCTTTGTCGAAGGTGCTGTCGACCGTGTCGCCATTTTCCAGGCGCAATGCAAAATGCAAAGTGACTTCCGTGTTCTGGCCGATGCGTTGCTCAGCCAATACCTGATCAGTCATTGACGGTTTCTCCGGTTTTCTTGCTCTTGAACATATCCAGCGCCAGCATGATTGCACCGACGGTGATGGCGCTGTCGGCAAAGTTGAACGCAGGGAAGTAGTGACGGTTCTGCCAATGCACCAGGATGAAGTCGATCACATGGCCCAGGGCGATGCGGTCATACAGGTTGCCCAGCGCACCTCCCAACACCAGGGCCAGCGCGATGGCCAGCCAGGTGTCGTCGCGACCCAGGCGCTTGAGCCACACCACCAGCACGGCACTGACCACCACGGCGATCACAGCGAACAGCCAGCGCTGCCAGCCACCGCCATCAGCGAGGAAGCTGAAGGCAGCGCCCGTGTTGTAGGCCAGGGTCCAGCTGAAGTAATCCGGGATCACCACGATTTGCTGGAACATTTCCAGGGAGCCCTCGAAGTGAGCCTTGCTGACCTGGTCAATGACCAGCACCAGCAGGCTCAGTACGAGCCAGCCCAGACGTCCGAAACGACTGGCTGCATTAGGCATAGTGGCGAACCTCGCCTTCACCGCTGATGTTATCGACACAGCGACCACAGATTTCCGGATGCTCGGGGTTCACACCGACATCTTCACGGCAGTGCCAGCAACGGGCGCATTTAGGGAAGGCCGACTTCACCACCTTGAGCTTCAGGCCCGGCACCTCGGTGATCACGGCATCAGCCGGGGCCTGGGCAAAAGGTGCCAGGCTCGCGGTGGAGGTGATCAGCACGAAGCGCAGTTCGTTGCTCAGCTTGGCCAGGTCGGCGGTCAGGCCGTCCTCGGCAAACAGGGTGACTTCGGCTTGCAGGTTGCCACCCACGGCCTTGGCCGCACGCTGGACTTCCAGTTCCTTGTTCACCGCAACCTTGACGGCCATGACGCCTTCCCAGTACTCGCGGCCCAGTTCGAAGTCGGCCGGCAGTTCGGTCAGGCCTTCGTACCAGGTGTTGAGCATGACGGACTCGTTACGCTCGCCCGGCAGGTATTCCCACAGCTCGTCGGCGGTGAACGCCAGGATCGGTGCGATCCAGCGCACCAGCGCTTCGCTGATGTGGTACAGCGCGGTCTGCGCCGAACGGCGCGCCTTGCTGTTGGCGCCGGTGGTGTACTGGCGGTCCTTGATGATGTCGAGGTAGAAACCGCCCAGCTCCTGCACGCAGAAGTTGTGGATCTTGGAGTAGACATTCCAGAAGCGGTATTCGCCGTAGTGTTCCTGCAACTCACGCTGCAACAACAAGGTACGGTCCACGGCCCAACGGTCCAGGGCGAGCATGTCTTCAGCCGGCAGCAGGTCGGTAGCCGGGTTGAAGCCGGTCAGGTTCGACAGCATGAAGCGCGCGGTATTACGGATACGACGGTAGGCGTCGGCGCTGCGGGCCAGGATCTGGTCCGACACGGCGATTTCACCCGAGTAATCGGTGGAAGCCACCCACAGACGCATGATGTCGGCGCCCAAGGTGTCGTTGATCTTTTTCGGCTCGATCACGTTCTTCAGCGATTTGGACATCTTGCGGCCCGTCTCGTCGACGGTGAAGCCGTGGGTCAGCAGCTCGCGGTACGGCGCGTGGTTGTCGATGGCGCAACCGGTCAGCAACGACGAGTGGAACCAGCCACGGTGTTGGTCCGAGCCTTCCAGGTACAGGTCGGCACGCGGGCCGGTCTCGTGACCCATCGGGTGCGAGCCGCGCAGCACGTGCCAATGAGTGGTGCCCGAATCGAACCACACGTCGAGGGTGTCGCTGATCTTGTCGTACAGCGGCGCTTCGTCGCCCAGCAGCTCGACGGCATCCAGCTTGAACCAGGCTTCGATGCCTTCCTGTTCAACGCGCTGGGCCACGACTTCCATCAACTCAACGGTGCGCGGGTGCAGCTCACCGCTTTCCTTGTTCAGGAAGAACGGAATCGGCACGCCCCAGTTACGCTGGCGAGAGATGCACCAGTCCGGACGGTTGGCGATCATCGAGTGCAGGCGCGCCTGGCCCCACGCCGGGACGAAAGTGGTGTCTTCGATGGCTTTGAGCGAACGTACACGCAGGGTGTCGCCGCTGGTCGGCTCTTTGTCCATGCCGATAAACCACTGCGCTGTAGCGCGGTAGATCAGCGGGGTCTTGTGACGCCAGCAATGCATGTAGCTGTGCTGGATGGTGGCGGTTTGCATCAACGCACCGACTTCACGCAGCTTGTCGATGATCGGTTGATCGGCCTTGAAGATGAACTGGCCACCAAAGAATTCGAGCGAAGGCACGTATACGCCGTTGCTCTGCACGGGGTTGATGATGTCATCATTGACCATGCCGTACTTCTTGCAGATCACGAAGTCGTCCACACCATAGGCAGGCGAGCAGTGAACAATGCCAGTACCCGAACCCAGCTCGACGTAGTCAGCCAGGTACACCGGCGACAGACGGTCATAGAACGGGTGACGGAAGTTGATCAGCTCCAGCGCGGAACCGGTGGTGGTGGCGATTACCGAACCTTGCAGCGCGTAACGCGCCAGGCACGGCTCGACCATTTCTTCGGCCAGCACCAGCAGGCGATCACCGACGTCCACCAGGGCGTAGGTGAATTCCGGGTGCACGTTCAGCGCCTGGTTGGCCGGGATGGTCCACGGGGTGGTGGTCCAGATCACGATGGCAGCCGGCTTGGCCAGGCTTGCCAGGCCGAAAGCCTCGGCCAGCTTGGCGTCGTCGGCGATCGGGAAGGCCACGTCGATGGTCGAGGACTTCTTGTCTTCGTACTCCACTTCCGCTTCGGCCAGGGCCGAACCGCAGTCGAAGCACCAGTTCACGGGCTTGAGGCCCTTGAACACGAAACCGCCCTTGACGATTTCGGCCAAGGCGCGGATTTCACCGGCCTCGTTCTTGAAATTCATGGTCTTGTAGGGGTTGTCCCACTCTCCCAGCACACCCAGGCGAATGAATTCGGACTTCTGCCCTTCGATCTGTTCGGCGGCGTAGGCACGGCACAGTTCGCGGGTTTTATCCGCGCCCAGGTTCTTGCCGTAGGTCACTTCGACTTTGTGCTCGATCGGCAGGCCGTGGCAGTCCCAACCCGGGACATACGGCGCGTCGAAGCCCGACAGGGTCTTGGAGCGCAGGATCATGTCCTTGAGAATCTTGTTCAGCGCATGACCGATATGAATCGTGCCGTTGGCATAAGGAGGGCCGTCGTGCAGGACGAATTTCGGACGATCCTTGCCAATTTCGCGCAACTTTCCGTACAGGCCAATACTGTCCCAGCGCTGCAGGATCTGCGGTTCGCGCTGTGGCAGGCCGGCCTTCATTGGGAAGGCGGTGTCCGGAAGGTTTAGCGTGGCTTTATAGTCGGTCATTTAAGGCTCTTCGGTTAGCGATGGGCGCTAGGTGCGGCTAGTGCACGGGCGGCGGCGACATCCGCATTGATCGCCGTTTTCAACGCCTCCAGGGAGGCGAAACGCTGCTCTTCACGCAGCTTCTGGTGGAAAACCACCGTCAAACGCCGGTCGTATAAATCACCGGCAAAATCCAAAAGGTGAACTTCCAGGTGGGCCTTGCCATCACCTGCAACCGTGGGTCTGACGCCTATATTGGCGACTCCCGGCCACGATTGGCCATCGATGTCGACGCTTACCAGGTAAACCCCGGTCAGCGGCACACGACGGCGCTTGAGTTGCACGTTGGCGGTTGGCGTGCCCAATTGGCGCGCCAGCTTCTGGCCGTGCAATACCCGCCCGGCAATGCGGAACGGGCGACCGAGCAAACGCTCGGCCAGGTCGAAGTCGGCGGCGGCCAGGGCGTTACGCACCTGGGTGCTGCTCACGCGCAGGCCGTCCAGTTCGACGGTTTGCGCGGCTTCGACAGTGAAACCCTGATTGACACCGGCATGTTGCAGGAAATCGAAATCCCCGACCCGGTCACAACCGAAATGGAAGTCGTCGCCGACCTCCAGGTGCTGCACGCCCAGGCCATCGACCAGGATGCGGTCAACGAACTCGGCGGCGCTGAGGCTGCGCAAACGCTGGTTGAAAGCCAGGCAGAGGACACGGTCCACGCCCTCCTCCGCCAGCAGCTGCAACTTGTCCCGCAAGCGCGCCAAGCGGGCCGGCGCCGTTTCTGGGGTAAAGAACTCCCGCGGTTGTGGCTCAAAAATCACCACGCAGCTGGGCACGCCCAACTCGACCGCACGCTCGCGCAGCCGAGCCAGGATAGCCTGGTGGCCACGGTGAACACCGTCAAAGTTGCCAATAGTGGCGACGCAGCCCCGGTGCTCGGGGCGCAGGTTGTGGAGACCTCGAACCAGCTGCATAACGCGCTTCTTGCTCATAAAGTGGTCGATTATAACCACACCCAGCCCCGGACGACAGGCAACAGCACAGGCCAAATGGGTCGAATCGATAAAACACCTGTTTTATCGCGGCAAACTCGCTATCCCAGCGACTTGCGATTGAAATCGCGCAGGCGAAAACCCTGCAACAGCAACATCCCGAAGTACGCCACCACGCCCGCCACTACCAATACGCCCAGGCGCATGAAGCGCTCCAGCATATTGCCTTGATCCCAGGCTGGCATGATGTGCATCAGGCCAAACAGCACGACCGACATCGCGGCTACCGCCACCAGTAACTTGAACGCAAACACGCCCCAGCCTGGCTGTGGCTGGTACATCTGTTGTTTGCGCAATTGGTAAAACAGCAGGCCTGCGTTGATGCACGCACCCGCGCTGATCGCCAAGGCCAGGCCGGCGTGGGCCAGCGGGCCGATAAACACCAAGTTGAGCAGTTGCGTGACAACCAGGGTGAAAATCGCGATTTTCACCGGGGTGCGGATGTTTTGCTGGGCGTAGAAACCGGGCGCCAGCACCTTGATCACGATAATGCCGAGCAGGCCGACGGAGTAGGCGACCAACGCATGCTGGGTCATCAAGGCGTCATGGGCGTCGAACTGCCCGTATTGAAACAGCGAGACCGTCAACGGCTCGGCGAGGATGCCCAGGGCCAGGGCGCACGGCAACACCAGCAGAAAGCACAGGCGCAGGCCCCAATCGAGGATGCGTGAGTATTCCTGGCGATCCTTGCTGGCGTAGGTACGCGCCAGGGTCGGCAGCAGGATCGTGCCCAATGCCACGCCCAGCACACCGGACGGCAATTCCATCAGGCGGTCGGCGTAGTACATCCACGACACCGAGCCGGAGACCAGCAACGAGGCGAACGCGGTGTTGATGATCAGGGAAATCTGACTGACCGACACCCCGAGTATCGCCGGCAGCATATTGCGCATGACGCGCCAGACGCCGGTGTCCTTGAGGTTCAGGCGCGGCAGTACGAGCATGCCGATTTTTTTCAGGTGGGGCAGTTGATACAGCAACTGCGCCAGGCCGCCGGCCAGCACCGCCCAGCCCAGGGCCATGACGGGCGGGTCAAAGTACGGCGTGAGAAACAGCGCAAAAATAATCATGCTGACGTTCAGCAAGGTCGGCACAAAGGCCGGCACCGAAAAACGGTTCCAGGTATTGAGGATCGCCCCGGCCAGGGACGACAGGGAGATCAGCAATATATAAGGAAAGGTCACGCGCAGCAGATCAGTGGTCAGCGCGAACTTTTCCGGCGTATTGGCAAAACCGGGCGCCGTGGCCCAGATCACCCAGGGCGCGGCGAGCATCCCGACGATGGTTACCAGCATCAGCACCAGCGTCAGCAAACCCGAGACGTAGGCAATGAACGTACGAGTCGCCTCCTCGCCATGCTGGGTCTTGTATTCGGCCAGGATCGGCACGAACGCCTGGGAAAACGCGCCTTCGGCAAAGATCCGCCGCAACAGGTTGGGCAGTTTAAAGGCAATAAAGAACGCATCCGTGGCCATGCTGGCGCCAAAGATGCGGGCCAGCAGGGTGTCACGCACGAACCCCAATACCCGGGAAATCATCGTGATAGAGCTGACGGCAGCCAACGATTTGAGCAGATTCATTGAAAGAGTTTGCGCCTATAGATAAAGAGCAGGCGAACTAAGCGCCCACTTATGCGATACTGCGCGCCTGCAACAGCACAGAGCCAAAGCTCGCGAGTTTACAGGTCAAGCGCCGGAAATAAATCACCCGCCTCTTCAGATCGACCACTCAGCAGTTCGCATCAGCCGCCCTTGACAACCCGTCAAGTCATCGGCATGATTCGCGGCCTATTTTGTTTGCTATTTCCTAAAAAGTCTTTCGAGGAGCTCGACGGTGGCCAACACACCTTCCGCCAAAAAACGTGCAAAACAGGCTGAGAAGCGTCGCAGCCACAACGCCAGCCTGCGTTCCATGGTTCGCACCTACATCAAGAATGTAGTCAAAGCCATCGACACCAAAGACGCTGAAAAAGCTCAAGCAGCTTACGTTCTGGCTGTGCCTGTTATCGACCGTATGGCCGATAAAGGCATCATCCACAAGAACAAGGCCGCTCGCCATAAGAGCCGCCTGAATGGCCACATCAAGGCTCTGAGCGTTCCTGCTGCAGCCTAAGTGGTAACAACTGCAACGCAGCTCAGGCTGTGTAACAGTTAAGAAATGCCCCGTACCGAAAGGTCCGGGGCATTTTTGTTTGTGCCTGAAAACTGTAGGAGCGAGCTTGCTCGCGAAGATCGTTAACGATGACGCGGGAAGCCTGGCGCCCAGCGGGGTTCTCAGGTTTTTTGCGAGCAAGCTCGCTCCTACAGTGAGTCCAGAGCAAAAAAAACGCCCCGAACCAGTCGGGGCGTTTTTGCTACCACTTGATCAAAACATCAATCAATGGTGATGACCGCCTTCACCGTGGACGTGGCCGTGAGCCACTTCTTCCTGGGAAGCGTCGCGGATGGCCACGATCTTCACTTGGAAGTTCAGGCGCTGGCCAGCCAGAGGGTGGTTACCGTCAACGGTAACGTCGTCGCCGTCCAGGTCGCGGATGGTGACGATCTGCATTTGGCCGTCCGGTGCGGAAGCGTGGAACTGCATGCCCACTTCCAGCTCGTCAACGCCTTCGAACATGCTGCGGCTCAAGGTGCTGACCAGTTCGGCGGAGTATTCGCCGTAGGCATCTTCAGGTTCTACGGCGACAGTCAGTTCGTCACCGACGTTCTTGCCTTCCAGAGCCTTTTCCAGGCCCGGGATGATGTTGCCTGCGCCTTGCAGGTAAACCAGCGGCGCGCCGCCGGCGGAGCTGTCGATGACCTCACCAGCGTCGTTGGTCAGGGTATAGTCGATGGAGACAGCCTTGTTAGCGGCGATCATCATGGGGCGAGACCTTTTGCATAAGAATGAAGAACGGACAAGTCTAAACAAGGATTTGCCCGAAAGCGAACAGAACCCGGACGGACGGGGCCGATCAACGGTCACGATCCAGGGGTTTCATCAGGACGACGAGGGGCACTGGGTGGCCGAGCTGTCCTGCGGCCACACCCAGCACCTGCGCCACCAGCCGCCATGGCAGTCGCGCGTCTGGGTGCTTGACCCCGCGCAACGCCTTGAAAAAATAGGCCAGGCCTTTGCGTGCGGCTGGTGTGCGCAAGGGCACGAATAACGATAACCTTGGCGCCTGATTCGCGGTAGGCACTCACCCATAGAGCGCCACCCAAGCCATGCACCTCCAGAGAATTCGCATGCAGACTTTTTTTATCGCGCCCACCGATTTCGGTGTGGGCCTGACCTCCATCAGCCTTGGGCTGGTGCGCACCCTGGAACGGGCCGGCCTGAAAGTCGGTTTTTTCAAACCCATAGCCCAGCCACACCCAGGCGATACCGGGCCGGAACGCTCCACCGAGCTGGTGGCACGCACCCACGGCCTGAAACCGCCGCAGCCCCTGGGCCTGGCCCATGTAGAGCGCATGCTCGGCGACGGCCAGCTCGATGAGTTGCTCGAAGAGATCATCACCCTTTACCAACAGGCAGCCGTAGGCAAAGACGTGCTGATCGTCGAAGGGATGGTGCCGACCCGCAGCGCCAGCTACGCGGCACGGGTCAACCTGCACCTGGCCAAGAGCCTGGACGCGGAAGTGATCCTGGTCTCGGCGCCGGAAAATGAAGTGCTCACCGAGCTTTCAGGCCGTGTGGAATTGCAGGCCCAACTGTTTGGCGGCCCCAAAGACCCGAAAGTGCTGGGCGTAATCCTCAACAAGGTACGCACCGACGAAAGCATGGAAGCCTTCTCGGCGCGCCTCAAAGAGCATTCGCCCCTGTTGCGCAGCGGTGATTTCCGGCTGCTCGGCTGCATCCCCTACCAACCCGAGCTGAATGCCCCGCGCACCCGCGACGTGGCCGACCTGATGGGCGCGCAGATCCTCAACGCCGGTGACTACGAAAGCCGGCGCATGACCAAGATCATCATTTGCGCGCGCACCATGCGTAACACCGTCGAGCTGCTCAAGCCCGGTGTGTTGGTAGTGACCCCGGGAGATCGCGACGACATCATCCTCGCCGTCAGCCTGGCCGCCATCAATGGCGTGCCGCTGGCCGGGCTGCTGCTGACCAGCGATACCCTGCCCGACCCGCGCATCATGGATCTGTGCCGAGGCGCCTTCCAGGCCGGGTTGCCGGTGTTGTCGGTGAGCACCGGCTCCTATGACACCGCCAACCAGCTCAATAGCCTCAACAAGGAAATCCCTATCGATGACCGCGAGCGTGCGGAAATCATCACCGACTTCGTCGCCAGCCACCTCGATGCACGCTGGCTACACCAGCGTTGTGGCACGCCAAGGG
This sequence comes from Pseudomonas fluorescens, assembly GCF_001902145.1. GTDB lineage: Bacteria > Pseudomonadota > Gammaproteobacteria > Pseudomonadales > Pseudomonadaceae > Aquipseudomonas > Aquipseudomonas fluorescens_BV. Next base: position 91,877 of record NZ_MRST01000023.1, on the reverse strand, counting down.
AGATGCGCCTGTCGCCGGCGGTGTTCCGTTACCAGTTGATCCAACGCGCCCAGGCGGCCAACAAACGTATCGTGCTGCCCGAGGGCAGCGAGCCGCTGACCGTACAGGCCGCCGCGATCTGCCAGGCCCGTGGCATTGCCCGTTGCGTGTTGCTGGCCAAGCCTGCGGATGTGGAGGCCGTTGCCCGCGCCCAAGGTATTGACCTGCCCGAAGGCCTGGAGATTCTCGACCCGGACCTGATTCGCCAACGCTACGTGGAGCCAATGGTCGCCTTGCGCAAGAGCAAAAGCCTCAACGCGCCCATGGCCGAGCAACAACTGGAAGACACCGTGGTGATCGCCACCATGATGCTCGCCCTCGACGAAGTGGATGGCCTGGTCTCCGGCGTGATCCACTCTACTGCCAACACCATTCGCCCCGCGTTACAGTTGATCAAGACCGCGCCGGGCTGCACCCTGGTGTCGTCGGTGTTCTTCATGCTGTTCCCCGAGCAGGTGCTGGTGTACGGCGACTGCGTGATGAACCCGCACCCAAGCGCTGCGGAACTGGCTGAAATCGCCCTGCAAAGCGCCGACTCGGCAGCCGCGTTCGGCATCACGCCACGGGTGGCGATGATCAGCTATTCCAGCGGTGACTCGGCCAGCGGCGAGGAGGTGGAAAAAGTCCGCGAAGCCACCCTGCTCGCCCACGAACAACAAAGCTCGCTGCTGATCGACGGCCCGTTGCAATACGACGCCGCCGCCAACGAAAACGTCGCCCGACAACTGGCGCCCAACAGCCAGGTGGCAGGCAAGGCCACCGTCTTTGTGTTCCCTGACCTGAACACCGGCAACACTACCCACAAAGCCGTACAACGCAGCGCCGATTGCGTGAGCCTGGGGCCGATGCTCCAGGGCCTGCGCAAACCGGTCAATGACCTGCCACGTGGCGCCCAGGTGGACGACATCGTGTACACCATCGCCCTGACGGCGATCCAAGCCGCCAACCGACCCATGGATATCTAAATGCTGGATTTTCTACCTGCCGCCGTGCGCGGGGTGATCGCTTCGCTGTTGCTGGCGCTGAACACGATCCTGCTGTGTTCGTTCCTGTTTATCGTCGCGCTGTTCAAGGCGCTGCCGTTCGCCAAGCGCCTGAGCGAATGGCTGATGAACCACACCCACGAAGCCTGGGTCACCAACAACAAGGGCTGGATGAACCTGGTGCGGCGCACACGCTGGCACCTGACTGGCCTTGAGGGCCTGGACTACCAGCACTCGTACCTGGTGACCAGCAACCATCAGAGCTGGGTCGACATCATGGTGTTGCAGTATGTGCTCAATCGGCGCATTCGCCCGCTGAAGTTCTTCCTCAAGCAAGAGCTGATCTGGGTACCTGTGATTGGCCTGGCGTGGTGGGCGCTGGGCTTTCCCTTCATGAAGCGCTACAGCAAGGCTTATTTGGAGAAGCACCCGGAGAAGAAAGGCAAAGACCTGGAAACCACGCGCAAGACCTGTGCGAAGTTTCGCGACAACCCCGTGGGGATTTTCAACTTTGCTGAAGGCACGCGCTTTACGCCGGGCAAGCATGCGCAGCAGCAGTCACCGTTTCGCTACCTGCTTAAACCCAAGGCGGGCGGTATTGCGTTTGTGCTGGATGCCATGGGCGAGCAGCTCAAATCACTGGTCAATGTGACCATCCACTACCCCGGCGGGCGCCCAGGTTATTGGGATTTGCTGTGCGGCAACGTGAAGGACGTGGTGGTGCACTTTGAAGAGGTGCAGATCCCGGCTGAGTTCATCGGCAAGAATTATGAGCAGGATGGGGACTATCGGTTGGCGTTCCAGGGCTGGATCAACCAGTTGTGGCAAGACAAGGATGCATTTCTGGAGCAGCTTCACAAAGACTTTCCGGCCAGCCGCTGATCAACATGTGGATGCAATTTAATGTGGGAGCTGGCTTGCCTGCGATAGCGGTGCATCAGCTAAGGATAAATAAACTGACAGTCCGCCATCGCAGGCAAGCCAGCTCCCACATTGACCGAGTCCACATTTGAGAATATGTAAAAAGCCCGCCACCGATCACTCGGTGGCGGGCTTTTTTGTGCGGCAATAAAGCTTAGATCGCGCCGCGCTGACGCAACAGTTCCAGCACTTGCTTGACGCTGTCTTCCAGCGACAACGCCTGGGTGTCGATCACAAGGTCGGCATTCAACGGCACGTCATACGGGAAGGATTCGCCAGGGATGTTATCCCCACCGGCCGCGTACAAACCTTGCGGGTCACGCTCGGCGCACACCAACGGCGATGCCTGCACGTAGACGGTCAGCAGGCGGTCGGCGCCAATCAGCGCCTTGGCCTGTTCACGGCCTTCGGCATCCGGAGCAACGAAGGCCGCCAGGGTCAGCAGGCCGGCTTCGTTGAACTGACGCGCCACATGAGCGGCACGACGCCAGTTCTCAGTACGCCCGGCACGGTCCTGCGGCAACCCTTTGTTCAGGTCGTGACGCAGGTTCTGGCCGTCCAGTACGAACACCGCACGGCCCATGTCGAACAGCTTGCGCTCGACCGCATAGGCCAGGGTGCTCTTGCCAGCGCCCGACAAGCCGCTGAACAACACCGTGGCCGGCTGCTGGCCGAAACGCAAGGCGCGCTCTTCGGTGGCGACATGCGCCAGGCTGCCGTGCTGCGCAGCGCCGCCATGACCCACCGGTGGCGCGATGATCATGCCCGCGGCGACCGTACCGTTGGTCAAGCGGTCGATCACGATAAACGCACCGGTGGTGCGGTTGCTGTCGTAACCGTCCAGGGCGATGGCGGCATCCAGGCTGACCTTGACCCGGCCAATCTCGTTGAGCTGCAGCGAACTCGCCGGGCCTTCGGCCAGGGTGTTTACGTCCACGCGGTGCACGATGCTGGTGATGGAACCCGGCACGTAGCTGGTGGCGCGCTTGATGTCGTATTTCTTGCCCGGCAGCATCGGTTCTTCGGCCATCCACACCAGCATGGCGTCGAAGGCGTCGGTCACTTGCGGCACGTTGTCGGCATGCACCAACAGGTCGCCACGGGAGATGTCGATCTCGTCTTCCATGGTCAAGGTTACGGCCTGGCCTGGGCCTGCGTGCTCCAGTTCACCTTCAAAGGTGACGATGGATTTGACGCGGCTGCTCTTGCCCGACGGCAATACCACGACTTCGTCGCCCTTGTGCACGATGCCACTCGCCAGGGTGCCGGCAAACCCACGGAAGTTCAGGTTCGGGCGGTTGACGTACTGCACCGGGAAACGCAGGTCGGTGTAGTTGCGATCGTTGGCGATCTCGACAGTCTCCAAGATCTCCATCAGCGACTGGCCGGTGTACCAGGGCGAACGCTCGCTCTTGTTCACCACGTTGTCGCCCTTGAGCGCCGACATCGGTACGAAGGCCAGGGTGCTCGGCTTGAACGCGATGCCTTCGGCGAACTTCAGGTAATCGGCCTTGATCGACTCGAATACGCTTTGGTCAAAGCCGTTGATGTCCATCTTGTTGATGGCCACCACGATGTGTTTGATGCCCAGCAACGAGGCGATGTAGCTGTGGCGACGAGTCTGGGTCTGCACGCCGTAGCGGGCGTCAATCAGGATGATCGCCAGGTCACAGGTGGATGCACCGGTGGCCATGTTGCGGGTGTACTGCTCATGGCCGGGGGTGTCGGCGATGATGAATTTGCGCTTGGCGGTGGAGAAGTAGCGGTAGGCGACATCGATGGTGATGCCTTGTTCACGCTCGGCCTGCAGGCCATCGACCAGCAATGCCAGGTCGATATCGTCACCGGTGGTGCCGGACTTTTTCGAGTCGCGGGTGATGGCTTCCAGGTGATCTTCGTAGATCATCTTGGAGTCGTGCAGCAGGCGCCCGATCAGGGTGCTCTTGCCGTCATCGACGTTGCCGCAGGTCAGGAAGCGCAACATCTCTTTGCGCTCGTGCTGGCCCAGGTAGGCGAGGATGTCCTCGCTGATCAAATCAGATTGATGCGACATGACAGCCCCTTAGAAATAGCCTTGACGTTTTTTATCTTCCATCGAGCCTGCACCATCGTGGTCGATGACACGGCCCTGGCGCTCGGAAGTTCGCGTCAGGAGCATTTCCTGAATGATGTCCGTCAGCGTCTCGGCCTCGGACTCCACCGCGCCCGTCAACGGGTAGCAGCCAAGGGTGCGGAAACGTACTTTCTTTTTGACGATGCGGGCTTTGTCTTCGTCGGACAGGTGCTCGAGGATGCGGTCGTCGTCGATCATGATCAACGTGCCGTTCTTCTCGATCACCTCGCGCTCGGCGGCGAAATACAGCGGCACAATCGGGATGCCTTCCAGGTAGATGTACTGCCAGATGTCCAGCTCGGTCCAGTTGGACAGCGGGAACACGCGGATCGACTCCCCTTTGTTGACGTTGCCGTTGTAGACATTCCACAGCTCGGGGCGCTGGTTCTTCGGGTCCCAGCGGTGTTTGCTGTCGCGGAACGAGTACACGCGCTCTTTGGCACGGGATTTCTCTTCATCGCGACGGGCGCCGCCGAAGGCTGCGTCGAAACCATGCTTGTCCAGCGCCTGCTTGAGGCCCTCGGTCTTCATGATATCGGTGTGCTTGGCGCTGCCGTGGGTGAACGGGTTGATGTTCTGCGCCACACCATCGGGGTTGATGTGTGTGATCAGGTCCAGGCCCAGTTCCTCGACCATCTTGTCGCGGAACTTGTACATCTCCTGGAATTTCCAGCGAGTGTCGACGTGCATCACCGGAAATGGCAGTTTGCCCGGGAAGAAGGCCTTGCGTGCCAGGTGCAGCATCACGGCGGAGTCTTTACCGATCGAGTAGAGCATCACCGGGTTATCGAACTCGGCGGCGACCTCGCGGATGATGTGGATGCTTTCCGCCTCCAGCTGTTTCAGATGCGTCAGTTTGTCGACCATGGTTACTCACGGAAAAACGATCTTATGGACGGCCAGCGGGCCGTGTTCGAGCGAGGCATGCTAGCACAGCAACTTCTTCTATTTAGGGCGCCAGCTAGACCGAAACGATATATGAATATGCCGCCGAGTTTGGCGCTCAACTCGGTCAATGTGGGAGCTGCTGTGCTTTAGATCGGGTTGGGACAGTCGATAAACAGGTGCTCCAGGGCAAAGCGCCGCGCCAGGTAATCGCCCAACGCCTGCACACCATAACGTTCGGTAGCGTGATGGCCGGCGGCGATGAAGCTGATGTCGTTTTCCCGGGCACTGTGGAAGGTCTGTTCGGACGCTTCACCGCTCAGGTACAAATCGACACCGGCGGCAATCGCCTGGTCGATATAGCCCTGGCCGCCACCGGTACACCAGCCGACGCGGCGAATCATCTCGCTCCCTTCGATCAGCAGCGGTTCGCGGCCCATCACTTCCTGCACGCGGCGGGCGAAGTCACGAGGTGACAAGGGTTCGGCCAGGGAGCCGACCAGGCCGACGACTTTGGGGTTACTGGGGTCCAGCGGGCCTTCGACGGTGATGTCCAGGTGGCGAGCCAGTTGCACGTTGTTGCCGACATCGGCGTGCAGGTCCAGGGGCAAGTGGTAAGCCAGCAGGCTGATGTCATGCTTGAGCAGAGTTTTGAGGCGGCGCTGCTTCATGCCGGTGATGCAGGGGTTTTCGCCCTTCCAGAAGTAACCGTGGTGCACCAGCACCAGGTCGGCCTTGGCTTCGACGGCGGCGTCCAGCAGGGCTTGGCTGGCGGTCACGCCGCTGACGATGCGCATCACTTGGGGCCGCCCCTCGACCTGCAGGCCATTGGGGCAGTAATCGGCAATTTTGGCGCTGCCGAGGTAGCGGTCGGCTTCCTCGACAAGGGTAGTAAGGGGGACGGCCATAAAAGACTCCTAAATATCCCGTTCGCAGGCGTCACAGCCTCGTATAATGCGCGACATTATGGGCGCTCTCCCGCCCCCTGCAACCTGTCAGGACTTACTTGATGCTCAAGGCACTGCGTTTTTTTGGATGGCCATTGTTGGCTGGCGTGCTGATCGCGATGCTGATTATCCAGCGTTATCCCCAGTGGGTGGGCCTGCCCACGCTGGATGTGAACCTGCAACAGGCCCCGCAGACCAATACCGTGGTCCAAGGCCCGGTGACCTATGCCGACGCCGTGGTCATTGCCGCTCCGGCGGTGGTCAACCTGTACACCACCAAGGTCATCAACAAGCCAGCGCATCCGTTGTTTGAAGACCCGCAATTTCGCCGCTATTTCGGTGACAACGGCCCCAAGCAGCGCCGCATGGAATCCAGCCTCGGCTCCGGCGTGATCATGAGCCCCGAAGGCTACATCCTCACCAACAACCACGTGACCACCGGCGCCGACCAGATCGTGGTGGCCCTGCGTGACGGCCGCGAGACCCTGGCCCGCGTGGTGGGCAGCGACCCGGAAACCGATCTTGCGGTACTCAAGATTGATCTGAAGAACCTGCCGGCCATCACCCTCGGCCGCTCAGACGGTTTGCGCGTGGGCGATGTGGCGCTGGCCATCGGCAACCCGTTCGGGGTGGGGCAAACGGTGACCATGGGCATCATCAGCGCCACCGGGCGTAACCAGTTGGGCCTTAACAGCTACGAAGATTTCATCCAGACCGACGCGGCGATCAACCCCGGCAACTCGGGCGGTGCGCTGGTGGACGCCAATGGCAACCTGACCGGCATCAACACCGCGATTTTTTCCAAGTCCGGCGGTTCACAGGGCATTGGTTTTGCCATCCCGGTAAAGCTGGCGATGGAAGTGATGAAGTCGATCATCGAGCACGGCCAGGTGATTCGCGGCTGGCTGGGCATTGAAGTACAGCCCTTGACCAAGGAACTGGCCGAGTCATTTGGCCTGACCGGGCGTCCAGGCATCGTGGTGGCGGGGATCTTCCGCGACGGCCCGGCGCAGAAAGCCGGCCTGCAGCTGGGCGATGTGATCCTCAGCATCGACGGCGCGCCGGCGGGTGATGGGCGCAAGTCGATGAACCAGGTGGCGCGGATCAAGCCGACCGACAAGGTGGCGATCCTGGTGATGCGCAACGGCAAGGAGATCAAACTGTCGGCAGAAATCGGCCTGCGCCCACCACCGGCCACCGCGCCAGTGAAAGAAGAGCAATAACCGTCGCGACCCAAGCGCCCGTTCGCGGGCGCTTGCAAGGCTACATTTCTTAGAGATTCATTCTCATTAGGCATGTTATATTGTTTCAATATCGCTATTGGAACGCTCTATCATGCCGTCTCGAAAGTTTGTGCCCTTGGCCGGCTTGGCCCTGGGTTTACTGCTCGACCCTGCCTACGCCGAAGAAAACACTCTGGAACTGGACACCATCAGCGTCACCTCCGACGCCTATGAATCCGCCACCGGCCCGGTCGACGGCTACCGTGCCACCCGCTCTGCCAGTGCGACCAAGACCGACACGGCTTTGCGCGACATTCCGCAATCGATCAGCGTGATTCCGGCCACGGTACTCAAAGACCTGGGCAGTACCAGCGTGGAGCGCGCCCTGGAATTCGCCGGCGGCGTATCCAAGCAAAACAACTTCGGCGGCCTGACTCTCTACGAATACAGCGTGCGCGGCTTCACCACGTCCGAGTTCTACCAGGATGGTTTCAGCGCCAACCGTGGTTACCCCAGTACCCCGGACGCGGCGAATATCGAGCGCATTGAAGTGCTCAAGGGCCCCGCCGCCAGCCTGTATGGGCGTGGCGATCCCGGCGGCACGGTGAATATCGTCACCAAGAAACCCCAGCCCGAGGCCTTCACCACGCTGCAGACCAGCGCCGGTAGTTGGGACCGCTACCGCACCGCGCTGGATGTGAATACGCCGCTGGACAGCGAGGGGCGCGTGCTGACGCGAGTGAACCTGGCCGTTGAAGACAACCACAGTTTTCGCGATCACGTCGACGCCAAGCGCGTGTTCGTCGCGCCCTCCTTCAGTTGGCAACTGGACCCGGACACCACCCTGCTGGTGGAAAGTGAGTTCGTGCGCCACAGCTCCACCTTCGACCGGGGCATCGTCGCCAATACCGGCATGTCCCATTCCACCTTCCTCGGCGAGCCCAACGACGGCAATATCCGCAACCACAACAACCGCATTCAGGCGGCGTTGGAACACCACCTCAACGACGCCTGGAAACTGCGCCTGGCCAGTCATTACAAGCAAGGCAGCCTCTGGGGCGATGCCTCGGAAAGCCGTGCGCTGAACGCGGACGGCCACAGCGTCAACCGCCGTTATCGTGAACGCTCCATGGGCTGGCATGACAGCATCACCCAGCTTGAACTCAGGGGCTTGTTCGATATTGGCAGCTGGCAACATGAACTACTGATCGGCACCGAATACGAGGACTACCGCAAGAAGGAGCGCGTGACGGCGATCGGGGGCGATTATCCCATCGACATCTACAAGCCGGTGTACGGCCAACCCAAACCCAATGGCATACGCTCCGGCACCGATTTCTTCGAACAGACCAAAAGCCACGCACTGAACCTGCAAGACCAGATCATCTTCACCGACCGCCTGCGCGGCATGATCGGTGCGCGCTTCGAACATTTCGAACAAAGCACCGACGACTTCACCCGCAACCACGCCAAGAACCGCCAGACCCACGACGCCTTCACTCAGCGCGCCGGCCTGCTCTACCAGCTCACGCCCGAAGTCGGCGTGTTTGCCAACGCCTCCACGTCGTTCAAGCCCAATAGCGGCCTGGATGCCGGTGGCAAGTCCTTCAAGCCGGAGGAGGGCGTGGGCTATGAGGTGGGAATCAAGAGCGAGCTGTTTGACGACCGTCTCAGCGCCACGCTTGCGGCCTTTCATATTGAAAAGGAAAACGTGCTGACCCTGGACCCGGCCACTAACCTCAACCGCGCCATGGGCAAGGCCCGCAGCCAGGGGTTCGACCTGCAGGTTACCGGGCAAGTGACCGACGCGGTACGCGTGATCGGCGCCCTGGCCTACATCGACGCCGAAGTGACCAAGGGCGACAAAGCCATTCCCACGGGCAGCCGCATTCTCGGCGTGGCCAAGCGCAGTGGCAGTGTGTTGGGCGTGTATGAATTCCAGGACGGCGCGTTGCGTGGTTCAGACCTGGGCGCAGCGTTCACCTATGTGGGCGACCGCTCAGGTGAAGCCGGCACGGGTTTCGAACTGCCCGCCTACCACACCGTGGATTTGCTGGCCCATTACAAGGCTACGCAGAACGTGACGGTGGGGCTGAACCTCAACAACCTGTTCAATGAAAAGTACTACGAGCGGTCCTACAGCAACTATTGGGTCAACCCGGGTGAGCCGCGCAACTTCACGGTTAGCCTGACCCTCAACCTCTGACAAACATAGGACTAAATGTGGGAGGGGGCTTGCCCCAATGCCAGTCAGTTAAGGGCTTTTTGTAGGAGCGAGCTTGCTCGCGAAAAACTCACAGGCGCCGCGTTCGTTCAGCAAGCACGCGTTATCGTTGACGATTTTCGCGAGCAAGCTCGCTCCTACAGTAGGCGATGACCGCTTAACTGACTGGCATTGGGGCTTGCCCCCGATTGCAGTGTGTCAGTCAGTATATCTGTCACTGATCCACCGCTATCGGGGGCAAGCCCCCTCCCACATTTTGATCTTAATCCGGCCCGGGTTACAGCGTCGTCGGCGCTCGTTCGCACAGGGTATTAAGCGCTGCCGCCCACTGCGGCTCGTCATTCAGGCAAGGCACCAACACCAACTCCTCGCCCCCCGCTTCACGAAATTGCTCGCGACCGCGATCACCAATCTCCTCCAACGTCTCAATGCAATCGGCGACGAACGCCGGGCACATCACCAGCAGCTTCTTCACGCCTTGCTGGGCCAATGCCTCAAGGCGTGCCTCGGTGTAGGGTTCGATCCACTTGGCCCGGCCCAGGCGGGACTGGAACGCCACCGACCATTTACCCTCCGGCAAGCCCAGCCGCTCGGCTACGTCCCGTGCCACGCTGAAGCACTGCGCGCGGTAACAGGTGGCAAGCACTTCAGGGGATGCGTTCTTGCAGCAGTCGGCATCCTTGAAGCAGTGCTGGCCGGTAGGGTCGAGTTTGGTCAGGTGACGCTCAGGCAAGCCATGGAAACTGAGCAGCAAGTGATCGTAATCCTGCGCCACATAAGAGCGCACACTCGCCGCCAGCGCATCGAGATACTCAGGCTGATCGTAGAACGGTTGCAGGATCGCAAACTGCACATTCAGTTGCTTGTCGCGCACCACTCGCTTGGCTTCCTCTATCACCGTGGTGACGGTGCTGTCGGCAAACTGCGGGTACAACGGCGCCAGTGTGATTTTTTGAATACCCTGGGCGGCCAGGCGTGTCAGGACCGTTTCCAGGGACGGCTCGCCGTAACGCATCGCCAATTCCACCGGGCCCTGGGTCCACTGCGCGGTCATCTGCTGTTGCAGGCGGCGGCTGAGCACCACCAACGGCGAACCCTCGTCCCACCAGATCGACGCATAGGCATGGGCCGACTGCTCGGGGCGCTTGATCAGGATCAGCGATACCAGCAAGCGCCGCACCGGCCACGGCAAGTCGATCACATAAGGGTCCATCAGGAACTGATTGAGGTAGCTGCGCACATCGGCCACTGAAGTGGACTTTGGCGAACCCAGGTTGACCAGTAACAACGCGTGATCGGTCATGCAACATCCTATCTTTAGAGGCGGCTGGACAAGTCGTCCAGAGCCGCACGCAACTCAGTGAACTGGAAAGTGAAACCTGCGGCCTGCAGCCGTTCAGGCAAGGCCTTTTGCCCGCCCAGCAACAAGCCGGACAACTCACCCAGGCCAACCTTCAACGCAAACGCCGGCATCGGCATGAACGCCGGGCGGTGCAGCACCTGGCCCAGGGTCTTGGCAAATTCGCGGTTGCGCACCGGGTGTGGCGCGCAGGCATTATAAGGACCGTTGGCGTCTTGCTTGTGCAGAAGAAAATCAATCAGGGCGATTTGATCCTTGATATGCACCCAGGGCATCCACTGCCGTCCATTGCCAATCGGCCCGCCCAGCGCCAGTTTGAACGGCAGCAGCAGGCGCGACAAAAAGCCGCCCTCGGCAGACAGCACCAACCCCGTACGCACCAGCACCACGCGAATGCCCAAGGCTTCGGCACGCTGGGCGGTTTCCTCCCAGGCGATGCACAACTGGCTGGGGAAATCGTCCAGCACCGGGCCGCTGGCTTCGGTCAGTTCGCGCTCGCCGCCGTCGCCGTACCAACCCACCGCAGAGCCGGAGACCAGCACCGCCGGTTTTTGCTCCAGGCTTTCCATCCAGGCCAGCAAGGCTTCGGTGAGGTGAATGCGACTGTTCCACAGCAATGCCTTGCGCTTGTGGGTCCAAGGCCGGTCGGCGATAGGCGCGCCTGCCAGGTTGACCACCGCGTCCACCGTGCCAATCACCTCTTGTAGGCGAGCCACCCCGAGCACCTGCGCACCACACACCTGGGCGACCGTTTCCGGTTGCCGGCTCCACACCGTCAGGCGATGGCCTTGTGCGAGCCAGTGCTTGCAGAGTTGGCGACCAATCAATCCGGTACCGCCGGTCAGCAAAATATGCATGGGACTCTCCTCATGTAACGTTCGCCGCCGCTCACTGGTCTATTTTATAAGCAGGGATCAATTTGATAATTGAGCGTGACGGGGGTTTAAGCCTTAGCTTAACCATAGGTCACGCCACACAATCAGGCACGCCAAAACTTATACCAAAAAACAATATTGTACAGCTATTGGTGTCGGCGTAGTCTGTACCCAACGGTAAAACGAGGCCTCCCATGACTGTTCCCATCGCGATCATTGGTACCGGCATCGCCGGTCTCTCCGCCGCCCGAGCGTTACAAGACGCCGGGCACGCAGTACAACTCTTCGATAAAAGCCGCGGCAGTGGTGGCCGCATGTCCAGCAAGCGCAGCGACGCCGGCGCACTGGACATGGGCGCGCAGTACTTCACTGCCCGCGACCGGCGCTTCGTCAACGAAGTGCAGCGCTGGCAAAGCAACGGCTGGGCCGAGCAGTGGAAGCCCCAGCTGTATAACTTCAAGTCCGGCCAACTGACGCCCTCCCCCGATGAACAGATCCGCTGGGTGGGCACGCCGCGCATGAGCGCCATCACTCGCGCCCTGCTCGACGACTTGCCGGTGGAGTTCGGTTGCCGCATCACCGAAGTCTTCCAGGGCACGCAGCACTGGAACCTGCTCGACGCGGACGGCGGCAATCACGGCCCTTTCAGCCATGTGATCATTGCCACGCCAGCGCCCCAAGCCACCGCCCTGCTGGCCGCCGCGCCCAAGCTGGCGAGCGCCGCCGCCGGGGTGAAAATGGACCCGACCTGGGCCATCGCCCTGGCGTTCGACAAGCCCTTGGATACGCCGATGGAGGGCTGCTTCGTGCAAGACAGCCCCCTCGACTGGCTGGCGCGCAACCGCAGTAAGCCCGGGCGCGACACCACCCTCGACACCTGGGTGCTGCACGCCACCAGCGCCTGGAGCAAGGCCCACCTGGACCTGCCCAAAGAAGCGGTGATCGAACATCTGCACGGCGCCTTCGCCGAACTGCTGCACAGCGCCATGCCCCCGCCGTCGTTCAACCTGGCGCACCGCTGGCTCTACGCGCGCCCATCGAACAGCCATGAATTCGGCGTGCTGGCCGACGCCGACCTGGGCTTGTTCGTTTGTGGTGACTGGTGCCTCTCCGGCCGGGTGGAAGGTGCCTGGTTGAGTGGCCAGGAAGCGGCGCGACGCTTGATCGGGCACCTGCAATGAACCGCATCAATCCCGCCAAACTGCTGCTGTCAAAATGGACGGCAGCTCATCCTCGCCACAAGGAAAAACACTTCCTGGTCACCGAGTTGTTCCGTGACGACGAGGGCGCGGTGCTGGACATCGAACTGCAGGCCATCCTTACCCGGCGCGCCGAACGCCTGCCCTGGCAGACCCTGAAAAACGCTGAGGACTGGAAAATCGGCTGGTAATAACGCAACCGCACAAACCTGTACAAATTATTTGACTTGTACAACATCGAGCCTATGATGAGATTTAGTTGTACAAGATTTTTAGATTGTACAGGATTCTTGCAGAGGTTTGCTTATGTCCAACCATGTGAAACCGAAGATCGCCATCAGCGCCTGCCTTCTGGGTGAGAACGTGCGCTTCAATGGCGGACATAAACAGTCCCTGCTATGCAGCCAGACCCTCAGTGACTATTTCGATTTCGTCCCGTTGTGCCCTGAAGTTGCCATCGGCCTGGGCATTCCTCGGCAAGCGATCCGCCTGGTCGGTGACCCCAACCAACCGCAGGCCGTGGGCAGCGTAAACCCTGCGCTCAATGTCACTCAGCCACTGGACGATTACGGCCAGCAAATGGCCCGGGAACATACCGACCTGTGCGGCTACATCTTCATGCAAAAGTCACCGTCCTGCGGCCTGGAGCGGGTCAAGGTATACCGCGACAACGGCACGCCCGTCGACGGTGGCGGGCGCGGTATTTATGCCCAGGCGTTTTGTGCCCGTCACCCCAACCTGCCGGTGGAAGAAGACGGTCGCCTGAACGACCCGGTGCTGCGGGAAAACTTCCTCACCCGCGTATTCGTGTACGCCAGTTGGCAGCAACTGTTGGCCGACGGCCTTACCCGTCTGCGCTTGCTGACGTTTCACTCGCGCTACAAGTACCTGCTGATGGCCCACAGCCCGGCGCATTACAAAAGCCTGGGCCACTTGCTCGGCAGCATGGGCAAGGGCATTGACCTGCAAGCTTTGGCCGATGGCTATTTCAGCGAACTGATGGCGGGCCTGAAAAAATGCGCGACTCGCGGTACCCATACCAATGTGCTGCAACACATCAGTGGCTATCTCAAGCAAGCCATCAGCGCCGATGACAAACAGGAAATGCAGACCGTCATCGACCAATACCGCCACGGCATCGTGCCACTGGTGGTGCCGCTGACCCTGCTCAAGCACCACTTTCGCCAACACCCGGACCGCTACATCGCGCAGCAGGCCTATCTGCAACCGCACCCGGAAAACCTCAGCCTGCGTAATGCGATCTAACCCATGAAACCTGCCCTGCTCGACGAACCCGGCGTAGACATCGCCCTGGCCCTGGAAAACGGCTGGTTGCCAATCCGCGAGGTGGCGCGCCAGACCGGCGTGAATGCGGTGACGCTACGCGCGTGGGAGCGCCGCTATGGCCTCATCGTGCCCCAGCGCACACCCAAGGGGCATCGGTTGTTCAGCGCCGAACATGTGCAACGCATCCAGGCCATCCTCACCTGGCTCAATCGCGGCGTGCCGGTCAGCCAGGTCAAAGGGCTGATCGACTCAGCCCAAGGCAGCCCGGAGCCGATGGAAAACGAGTGGCAGAGCCTGCGCCAGCACTTGGTGAGTGCCATCAGTGAACTGGCCGAACGTCGGGTCGATGACGCGTTCAACCAGGCCATGGCGCTCTACCCGCCACGCACCTTGTGCGAGCAGTTGATGCTGCCGCTGCTCAACGAGCTGGAACAACGCTGGCAGGGCCAGTTCGGCGCGCAGATGGAACGGGTGTTCTTCCTGTCCTGGTTGCGCAGCAAGTTCGGCGCGCGGATCTATCACAACAACCGTCAACTCCACGGCGCGCCGCTGTTGCTGGTCAATCATTCCGACCTGCCCCTGGAACCGCACCTGTGGCTCAGCGCCTGGCTGGCCAGCAGTGCCGATTGCCCGGTGGAAGTGTTCGATTGGCCACTGCCGGTCGGCGAACTGGCCCTGGCTGTGGAACACCTGCAACCACGTGCGGTGCTGCTGTATTCGAGCAAGGCGTTGCAGGTGCCGGCACTCAGCAAACTGCTGGGCGGCATCCGTTGCCCAACGGTGATTGCCGGACCAACGGTGTGCATCCACCACACCGAGTTGGGCGTATTAACCCAGGACATCCCCGAGTTGTCCGTGGCCGAGGACCTGTTGTCGGCCCATCAATTATTGATCCAGCGTGGAATTGTCTAAATGCATCTGATCTGGCTGCGCACCGACTTGCGCCTGCACGACAACACTGCCCTGGCGGCCGCGAGCCAGCGCGGCCCCGTCGCGGCTGTTTACCTGATCACGCCCGAGCAATGGCAGGCGCATGATGACGCGCCGTGCAAAGTCGATTTCTGGCTGCGCAACTTGCAGCACCTGAGCCAGACACTGGGCAACCTCAACATCCCGCTGTTAATCCGTCACGCCGCGACCTGGGGCCAGGCGCCGACGGTGCTGAGCCAACTGTGCCGCGAGCTGTCGGTGGAGTCGGTACACGTCAACGAGGAATACGGCATTCACGAGAGCCGCCGCGACAGCGCCGTGGCCCGGGCCCTGGAAGCTGACGGCGTGACCTTCCACAGCTACCTGGACCAACTGTTTTTCCAGCCGGGTAGTGTGCTGACCAAGACCGGTACCTACTTCCAGGTGTTCAGCCAGTTCCGCAAGGTCTGCTACAGCCGCCTGCACAGCGCCCTGCCCCGCGTGGTGCCGACGCCAAAGGCCCAGGCCGAGCCTGGCGTGAAGAGCGACCCTGTGCCGACGGCAGTCGAAGGGTTCCAGACACCCAGCGAAACCTTGCGTGCCCTCTGGCCCGCTGGCGAAGACGAAGCGCGCCGTCGCCTCGATGCCTTCGCCGATCAGCAGATCAGCTATTACAAGGACGAACGCGACTTCCCGGCCAAGCCCGGCACCAGTCAGCTTTCTGCCTACCTGGCCGCCGGTGTGGTTTCGCCGCGCCAGTGCTTGCACGCCGCGCTGCAAACCAACCAGGGCGAGTTCGAAAGCGGCGACATCGGCGCCATCACCTGGATCAACGAGCTGCTGTGGCGCGAGTTCTACAAGCACATCCTGGTCGGCTACCCACGGGTTTCCCGCCACCGCGCGTTTCGCCCGGAAACCGAAGCGCTGGCCTGGCGCAAGGCGCCCGAAGACCTGGCCGCCTGGCAACAGGCGCGTACCGGCTTGCCGATCATCGACGCGGCCATGCGCCAACTGCTGGAAACCGGCTGGATGCACAACCGCCTGCGCATGGTGGTGGCGATGTTCCTGACCAAAAACCTGCTGATCGACTGGCGCGAAGGCGAGCGCTTCTTTATGCGCCACCTGATCGACGGTGATCTGGCGGCCAACAACGGCGGCTGGCAGTGGAGTTCGTCCACCGGCACCGACTCGGCGCCGTATTTCCGGATATTCAGCCCGCTGAGCCAATCGGAAAAATTCGACGGCGACGGCGTGTTCATCAAACGCTGGCTCCCGGAACTGGCCGCGCTGAATAAAAAACAAGTGCACAACCCTGAAGCGGTGGGCGGCCTGTTCGGCGTGGCGGATTACCCGCGCGCCATCGTCGATTTGAAACAGTCTCGCGAGCGCGCCTTGGCCGCATTTCGCCGGCTGCCTTCGCGCCAGGAGATGGCCGAACATGAGTGACTTCCTGCGCCAGTTCGCCCACACCTTCGCCACGCTGGACAAGCACAACCTGCACCTGCTCGGCAGCTTGTACAGCGAGGACATCGCCTTTGCCGACCCCCTGCATGAAGTCCAAAGCCTGCCAGCGTTGCGGCGTTACTTTGCCGACTTGTACAGCAACGTCAGCGAGCTGCATTTTGACTTCCACGGCTTCGATACCGTGGCCGAAGGCGAGGGCTACCTGCGCTGGACCATGGGTTTTCGTCACCCACGCCTGGCCGGCGGCCAGGTGATCGAGGTGCCAGGCTGTTCCCATTTGATGTGGCACGACAAGGTTTACCGCCATCGCGACTATTTCGATGCCGGCGCCCTGCTCTATGAACATGTCCCCCTACTGGGTCGCGTTATTCGTTGGCTGAAACGGAGAATGGGATGAGCCTCACACTGCCCCGTCGTTATTGGCTGACCGGCGCCAGCAGTGGTATCGGTGCGGCGCTGGCCGTGGAATTGCTCGCCAGCGGCGCCCACGTGGCCCTCAGTTCCCGCACCCAAGGCCCGCTGGATGCTCTCGCCCTTCGTTATCCAGGCCAGGTTCTGGTGGTGGCCGGCGACCTGACCAACAGCCAGACCGTGCGCGAGATCGGTGAGCGTATCAGCGAGGCCTGGGGTTCGCTGGACACGGTGATCCTCAACGCTGGCACCTGTGAATATGTGGACGCCCGGCAATTTGACGCCTCGATCATCGAGCACGTGGTGCGTACCAACCTGCTGGCCAGCAGTTATTGCATCGAGGCCGCGCTGCCACTGTTGCGCGCAGGGCGCACCCCGCATCTGGTGGGCGTGGCCAGTGCCGTGACCTACCTGCCCATGCCTCGCGCCGAAGCCTACGGCGCGTCCAAGGCCGGCCTGCGTTACTTGTTCGAATCCCTGCGTATCGGCCTGTCGCCGGAAAACATCGATGTCACTGTGATCAGCCCAGGCTTCGTCGACACGCCGCTGACCGAGCGCAATGATTTCCCGATGCCCCTGAGCTGGCCGGCGGACAAAGCCGCGAAACACATCTTCGCCAAGCTGGAAAAACGCCCGCTGGAAATCGCCTTTCCGGCCCTGTTCATTGCCACCTTGTGGCCGCTGTCGAAGCTGCCCAACCGCGCGCAACTGATCATCGGCAAACGCATGCTGCGCAGCCCGCCACCGAAGAAGGACGACCTGTGAAGATCGCCATTATCGGCAGCGGCATCGCCGGCCTGACCAGCGCCTACCTGCTCAGCCGTCGCCACGACATTACGCTGTTTGAAGCCAGTGACTGCATTGGCGGGCATACCCATACGGCCCACGTGACGGTCGACGGCGAAAGCTATGCGGTGGACACGGGCTTCATTGTGTTCAACGACTGGACCTACCCGAACTTCATCCGTCTGCTGGGGCAAATCGGGGTCAGGTTCAAACCCACCGAGATGAGTTTTTCGGTGTGCGACCAAAGCACAGGCTTCGAGTACAACGGCAACAACCTCAACAGCCTGTTTGCCCAGCGCCGCAATATTCTGTCGCCGGGGTTCTGGGGCATGTTGCGCGATATCCTGCGCTTCAATCGCCAGGCGCCCCTGGACTTGCAAGAGCAGCGCATCAGCGCCGACATGACCCTGGGCGATTACCTCACCGCTGGCGGCTATGGCCCCAGGTTTATCCGGCATTACATCGTGCCGATGGGCGCAGCCATCTGGTCGATGTCCCTGGCCGATATGCTCAAGTTTCCGCTGCAGTTTTTTGTGCGCTTCTTCAAGAATCACGGCTTGCTCTCGGTGAGCACCCGCCCGCAATGGTGTGTGATCGAAGGCGGCTCCAGCTGTTATATCGAGCCGCTGACCCGCAGCTTTCGCGAACAGATACGGCTCAACTGCCCTGTGCAAAAGGTGCAACGCAGCGACGAGGGTGTGGTTATCCACAGCCCGGCCGGCAGCGAAACCTTCGACCGCGTGGTGTTCGCCTGCCACAGCGATCAGGCCCTGGCCTTGCTCGATGACCCCAGCCAGGCCGAACAGCAGATCCTCGGCGCCCTGCCCTACGCCGACAACGACGTGGTGCTGCACACCGACACGCGCCTGCTGCCCGACCGCAAACTGGCCTGGGCCAGCTGGAACTATCGGCTGACGGGCAACGTGCAACAACAGGCCGCCGTCACCTATGACATGAACATCCTGCAAGGCATCGACAGCGCCACTACCTTTTGCGTCAGCCTCAACCAGACGCCGATGATCAACCCGCTGAAGATCCTGGCGCGCTACACCTACGCCCATCCGCAATACAGCCTGGCCGCAGTCGCCGCACAGGCACGCTGGGAAGAATTGAACGGCGTGCGCAATACCTTTTACTGCGGGGCCTACTGGGCCAATGGCTTTCACGAAGATGGCGTGGTCAGCGCCCTGCGCGTGGCCCAGGCGTTTGGGGAAACCCTGTGAACAGCGCCCTGTACAGCGGCTGGATCGCCCATCGGCGGTTTACGCCCAAGGCCCACGCCTTTCGCTACCGCATCGGCCTGTTGTACCTGGACCTCAGCGAAGAGGATGAAGTACTGGGGCTCTCGCCGCTGGCCGGCACGGGTCGCCTGGCGCCGTTCGGTTTCCGCCAGCAGGATTACCTGCGTGAATTCACGCGCCACGGCATGAGCTTGAGCGATGCCGTGCGCCACGAAGTCGGCAAGGCCCTGGGGCATACACCCCAGGGCGCTATCTGCCTGCTGACCCAGGCCCGCAGTTGGGGCCTGGCTTTTAACCCGGTGAGTTTCTTCTACTGCTTCGAGGCTGACGGGCAACTGGCCGCGATCCTGTGTGAAGTGACCAACACCCCATGGCGCGAGCGCTATCACTACGTGCTGCCCGCCCAGGCACTGGGCGCCGATGAGCACCAGCATTTCGCCGTAGCCAAGGCCTTCCATGTGTCGCCGTTTTTGCCTCGCGACCTGGAATACCGCATGAGTTTCAGCCCGCCCGCCGCCAGGCTCGGCGTGCACATGGCTGATTGGCAGGGCACGCAAAAAGTCTTCGACGCCACCTTGAGCCTGGAAAAACAGGCACTGAGCCGCGCCAGCCTGCATCGCTATTTGCGGCGCTTTCCCTGGATGACCGCCAAGACCGGCCTTGCGATCTACTGGCAAGCCTTGCGCCTGCTGCTCAAACGCATACCGATTTTTTCCCACCAGGGCGCCGATGGCGCCTCTCGCACCGCAGTCGGGTATACCAAGGATCGCCACCATGAAATCCCCTAGCTTATCGGTCAAGGCTAACCGCCTGAACGTCAACGGCATGACCGCTGCGCTGTTGCGCAAAGGCGTGTTGCGCCAGCTCAGCCAATTGCGCCACGGCCAGTTGGTGATCATCGAAGATGGCGAGCGGCAAGTCTTCGGCGCACGGGAAGCGCACCTGCTAGGCGAGATCCAGATTCTCGACGCGGCGGTTTGGGGCCTGGTGGCCGCCAATGGTTCGATCGGCGCCGGCGAAGCGTTTATCCATGGTTACTGGACCAGCCCCGACCTCACCGCCGTGGTGCGGGTGATGGTCAGCAACCTGGAGGTGCTCGACGCCATGGAGGGCGGATTGGCTCGCCTGGCCCGGCCATTCACCCAAGGCCTGCACTGGCTCAACCGCAACACACGCAAAGGCTCGCAAAAAAACATCGCCGCCCATTACGACCTGGGCAACGACCTGTTCGAAGAGTTTCTCGACCCCAGCATGATGTACTCGGCGGCGCAGTTCCTGACCCCCGATGACACCCTGGAGCAAGCCCAGCTGAACAAATTGGCGCGCATTTGCCAGAAACTGGCGCTCAAGCCCAGCGACCATCTGCTGGAAATCGGCACCGGCTGGGGCGGCATGGCGTTGTATGCGGCACAGCATTACAGTTGCCGGGTCACCACCACGACCTTGTCCAAGGAACAGTTCGCCTACACCACGCAGCGTATCCAGGCGGCGGGCCTGCAAGATCATGTGACCGTGCTGCTGAGCGATTACCGCGACCTCACTGGTGAGTACGACAAACTGGTGTCGATCGAAATGATTGAAGCGGTGGGCCATCGTTTCCTGCCCACTTATTTCAAACAGTGTGCACAACTGCTCAAGCCCGACGGCCTGATGCTGCTGCAAGCCATCACCATTCGCGAACAACGCTTTGAGCAGGCCAAGCGCAGCGTCGACTTTATCCAGCGCTACATCTTCCCCGGCGGCGCGCTGCCCTGTGTACAAAACATGCTGCAGATCGTCAGCCGCGACACCGACATGAACCTACTGCACATGGAAGACTTCGGCCTGCACTACGCCCGCACCCTGCGCCTGTGGCATGAAAACTTTCGCCGCGCCCATGGCCGTCTTGCGCAGCTGGGTTATGACGAATATTTCCTGCGCCTGTGGGAGTTTTACCTGTGCTACTGCGAAGGCGGCTTCATGGAGCGCACCATCGGCACCGCGCAGTTGCTGCTGGCCAAACCGGCGGCAATCAATCCGCCGCTGCTCGGGCGTTTCAGTGCTTAAGAACAGCTGCAAGCTATAAGCGCCAAACGACAAGTGGCTGTGCTTTTTCTTGCAGCTTGCCGCTTAAAGCTTGAAGCTGGCGCCCCATGACCCACATCCCTCACATTCAAATCACCGAACCCGTCACTTGCTCGACGTGCGCGGCTTGTTGCTGCCAGCTGGAAGTCATGCTGATCACCGACACCGGCGTGCCACAACGCTTTATCGATACCGACGATTGGGGGGGTGAGGTGATGCTGCGCCTGGACGACGGCTGGTGCGCAGCGCTGGACCGCGACACGATGATGTGCACGATCTATGAGCTTCGGCCGTTGATTTGCCGGGAGTTCGAGATGGGGGCGCCGGAATGCCTTGAAGAGCGTGAAGGCATTACCACGGCCTACCGCTGATTCTGTAGGAGCGAGCTTGCTCGCGAAAAACCCGAAAGCGCCGCGCTAAACCCGATTCGCTGCGTTATCGTTGAGGTTCTTCGCGAGCAAGCTCGCTCCTACAGTGCATTACAACGGCATGGTGTAGTGCAGCGAGTAGCTCTCTACCCCATCGTTATTGCTGCTGATGCCGGCGTTGGAATAGTGCGTGGCACGAATGCCCACTTCATGCCCGCCGTTGAACCGCAGGCCGAAACCCAGGCGGTCTTCGAACTGGAAGGACTGGCCGATGTTGTTGTCTTCCAGCCGAGTGCGAGAGAACAACGCCACGCCGATACCGGCTTCGATGTAGGGCTTGACCGACTCGCCGGCAAACTCATACACAAATACCGGCGAGAACGACAGGCTGCTGGCGCCTGCACGGTCGTCCCCTTCCCAATAGGTATAGGCGCCGCTCCAGTAGCCGGTCAGTCGGCCGACATTGCTCTGCATCCAGCTTTTGTCCCAATCGGAGGTCAGGCCCAGGCGGTAGGTCAGCGTCGAATCGCTGGTGCTCCCCAAGCCGAACTCCAGGCCGGCGGCCTGGGCTGAAACAGAGTGTCCCAACATAGCGGCCGCAATCGCAGCCAAACAGAACAAGCGCTTCATGTGAAACATCCTTTGCAAACGAGATAATTTGGTTGTGTACAGGCTAACGGGCTATAGAAGCCGGCTCATAGCCAGAAGTTCAGCTTTTTTCAGGCTGATTTCACGAAATTTTCACAAGCCAAAGCTTCGCACAACTCCAGGATGTTTCCAAAGTGTCGGTAGGATATTTCTTAGGTGGCACAGATCGCCGCTGGTCCAGAACTGTGCAGGTGCAGGTTCGCCATCGGCCAGCAGGTCGCGCTCACCCAGCAAGCGCTTGAGCTGGCGCGCCACGGCGGCGCCGGTATCAATGAGGATGATGCTGGGGGGCAGCATCTGCGCCAGGAGTGGCTTGAGGAAGGGATAATGAGTGCAACCCAGGATGATGGTGTCGCAACCGGCGCTAAGCAGCGGCTCGATATAGCCTTGCAGCAGGGTGTGCAGGGCGGGGCTGTTGAGGTCGCCGGCTTCAATCAGCTCCACCAGGCCCGGGCACGGCTGGGTAATCACCCGCACATCGGTGGCAAAACGGTCGAGCAAGGCGGCGAACTTGGCGCTTTGCAGTGTGCCGGTGGTGGCGAGCACACCCACCACGCCACTGCGCGTGGCCGCGGCAGCAGGTTTGACCGCAGGCTCCATGCCTACCAGCGGCCAGTCGGGGTAGTCCTGGCGCAAATCGGCCACCGCGGCGACCGTCGCCGTGTTGCAGGCAATCACAAAGGCCTTGGCGCCCCGTTCGCGGAAAAACTCAGCAACGGACCTGGAACGCTCAAGAATGAACGCCGGCGTTTTCTCGCCATAAGGGATATGCCCGCAGTCCGCCACATACAGCAGTGACTCGTGGGGTAATAATTGCTGGATTTCTTCCAGCACGGTCAGGCCGCCGATGCCGGAATCGAACACACCAATAGGCGCGCCCTTAACCATGCTGTGTCCCGCAGACGCTGCAGCCTGGGTCGCGCTTGACGCGCAACTCGCGAAAACGCGTGGTCAGCGCATCGATCAACAACAGGCGCCCTACCAACGGCTCACCAAAACCGGCCAGCAGCTTCAAGGCTTCCAGCGCTTGCAGGCTGCCAACGACCCCCACCAACGGCCCGACTACGCCGGCTTCGCTGCAGGTCAGCTCAGTGTCGCTGCCGTGTCCATACAAACAGTGGTAACACGGGCTGTCGGCGCGACGGGGGTCGAATACCGACAACTGCCCCTCAAGGCGAATGGCCGCGCCACTGACCAGCGGTTTGCCGGCGGCGACGCAGGCCGCGTTAACCGCCTCGCGGGTAGAGAAGTTGTCGCTGCAATCGAGCACCAGGTCTACTGCGTTGACCGCAGCGGCCAGCGAGTCGGCATCCAGCGCAGCACGATGGGCGACCAGGGTGACTTCAGGGTTGATCGCCCTCAGGCGCCCCATGGCCGAATCGACCTTGGCCTGCCCCACGCTGTCGGTGTCATGGATGATCTGGCGTTGCAGGTTGGTCAAATCGACCGTATCGAAATCCGCCAGGTGCAACTCACCCACACCGGCCGCGGCCAGGTAAAGCGCCACCGGAGCGCCCAGGCCACCCAGGCCGACGATCAACGCGCGGCTCTGTTTAAGGCGTAACTGGCCGTCGATGTCGACATGCTGCAACAGAATCTGCCGGCTGTAACGCAACAGCTCCTGGTCGGTCAGCACGGGCGGCGCCCCAAGGTGATGCGTTCGTGACCGCCGAGGTCGATGCGGCTGTGTACGCTGTCAAAGCCTTGGTTGAGTAACAAATCGCGCACGGCCTGGGCCTGGTCGTAACCGTGTTCAAGCAACAGCCAGCCCCCGTCGTTCAGGTGGGCAGGAGACTCTTGGGTAATCAGGCGCAAATCATCCAGGCCATCGTGCCCCGCCACCAGCGCACTGGCCGGTTCGAAGCGCACATCGCCGGCCACCAGATGCGGGTCATTGTCGGCAATATAGGGCGGGTTGCTGATGATCAGGTCGAAACGGTGGCCTTGCAGGGCGCTGAACCAATGGCTGTTGAGCACCGTGGCGTTATTGAGGTGCAGGCGTTGACGATTGCGCTCGGCCAGGGCCACGGCCTCCAGCACACGGTCGACCGCCGTGACCTGCCAGGCCGGGCGTTCGCTGGCCAAGGCCAAGGCAATGGCGCCGCTGCCGGTGCCCAGGTCCAGGACCTGGGCGGGCGTAGCGGGCAGCAATTCCAGGGCAGCTTCCACCAGCAATTCGGTTTCCGGGCGCGGGATCAGGGTGTGCGGTGCTACTTCCAGGTCGAGTTTCCAGAAGCCTTGCTGGCCGAGGATATAGGCCACCGGCTCGCCGCTGCGGCGGCGCTGCAGGTAGCCGGAAAAGGTCAGGGCGTCTTCGCTGCTGACGATCTTTTCCGGCCAGGTATGCAGGTAGCTGCGCGATTTGCCCAGGGCAGCGGCCAGCAGCAACTCCACGTCCAGGCGCGCCGTCGGCGAGTCGGGCAGGTCAGCGGCGCGCAGCAGGCTGGCAATGATGGTCATTTAGTCACCTATCGCGGCCAGTTGATCGGCCTGGTATTCGGCGAGCAACGGCTCGATCACCGCATCCACGCCACCGGCGAGAATTTCGTCGAGGGAGTACAGGGTGAGGTTGACCCGATGGTCGGTAACCCGGCCCTGGGCAAAGTTGTAGGTGCGGATACGCTCGGAGCGGTCGCCGGAGCCCACCAGCAGCTTGCGTTCGCTGGCAATTGCGTTGGCCGCGGCGCTGGTCTGCTGGTCGTTCAACTTGGCCGACAACCAGGACATGGCCCGCGCACGGTTCTTGTGCTGGGAACGTTCTTCCTGGCACTCCACCACAATGCCCGACGGCAAGTGAGTGATACGGATCGCCGAGTCGGTCTTGTTAACGTGCTGGCCCCCCGCGCCGGATGAGCGGTAAGTGTCGACGCGCAAGTCCGCCGGGTTGATCTCGATGGCTTCCTGTTCGTCCGGCTCAGGCAACACCGCGACGGTACACGCCGAGGTGTGGATGCGGCCCTGGGATTCCGTCGCCGGCACTCGCTGCACACGATGAGCACCAGACTCGAACTTCAGCTTGCCGTAGACGTTGTCGCCTTCAACCCGGGCGATGACTTCTTTATAGCCGCCATGCTCGCCCTCGTTCTCGGAGAGGATCTCCACGCGCCAGCCGCGACGCTCGGCATAGCGCGAATACATGCGAAACAGGTCGCCGGAGAAAATCGCCGCCTCGTCGCCACCGGTGCCGGCGCGGATTTCGAGGAAGACGTTGCGCCCGTCGTTAGGGTCCTTGGGCAGCAACATGCGCTGCAGGTCACCCTCAAGCTCTGCGAGCTTTTCCTTGGCTTCGCGGACTTCTTCCACGGCCATTTCGCGCATGTCCGGGTCGCTGTCCTTGAGCAGGGCCTGGGCACCTTCGAGATCGGCCTGGACTTTAAGCAGGTGTTTATAAGTGGTCACAATCGGCTCAACTTCGGCGTATTCCTTGGAATAGGCACGGAATTTGGTCTGATCGGAAATGACCTCGCCATCGCCGAGCAAGGCGGTCAGTTCTTCGAAACGGTCCTGGAGCACGTCCAGTTTATTGAGCAGTGACGCTTTCATTGCGGTTTTTTATCCGAAGAGCTGTCTGACGCGCCCTCACCGAGGGCAAAGAGTTCCTGGGCCATGGCCAGCGCATCGAGGCGGCCTTCGGCGGTAAGCTTTTTCAACTGGACGCTGGGAGCGTGGAGCAGTTTGTTGGTCAGGCCACGGGCCAATTGCATCAGCACCTCTTCGGCGCCGCTGCCGTTGGCCAGCATTCGCTGGGCCTTGAGCAACTCTTCATCACGCAGGCGTTCACCCTGCTGACGATACGCCTTGAGCACATCCACTGCCGCCAGTTCACGCAGGCGCACCATGAAATCTTCGGCGCCGGTGCTGACCATTTCCTCGGCGGCCTGGGCGGCACCCTGACGGCTCTTGAGGTTTTCAGCGACGACTTCGTGCAGATCATCGACGCTATAGAGGTAAACGTCGTCCAACTCGCCGACTTCGGGTTCGATATCCCGCGGAACGGCGATATCTACCATGAAGATCGGTTTGTGCTTGCGCAGCTTCAACGCGCTCTCGACCGCGCCCTTGCCGAGAATCGGCAATTGGCTGGCGGTAGAACTGATGACGATATCACTGCGCACCAGTTCAGCGGGAATGTCCGACAGCAGCACCGCATGGGCGCCGAACTGCTCGGCTAGAATGCTGGCGCGCTCCAGGGTGCGGTTGGCGACCACGATACGCTTCACGCCCAGGTCGTGCAGGTGACGGGCCACCAGGGTGATGGTTTCGCCGGCACCGATCAGCAGGGCCTGGCTGCGCTGCAAGTCGCTGAAAATCTGCTTCGCCAGGCTCACGGCAGCGAAGGCCACGGACACTGGGTTCTCGCCGATAGCCGTGTCGGTGCGTACTTGCTTGGCGGAATTGAAGGTGGCCTGGAACAGGCGGCCCAGCAAAGGGCCGACGGTGCCGGCCTCACGGGCGACGGCGTAGGCGGACTTCATCTGGCCGAGAATCTGCGGTTCACCCAACACCAGCGAGTCGAGACCGGCCGCCACGCGCATCATGTGACGAACTGCCGCATCCTCTTCATGCACATAAGCGCTGGCGCGCAGGTCATCGAGGCTCAAATGGTGATAATCAGCCAGCCAGCGCAGCACCACATCCGCCGAGAGATGTTCCTGCTCTATATAGAGCTCGCTGCGATTGCAGGTCGAAAGGATCGCAGCTTCGCGGCTGTCGGTAAGCCGGCAGAGCTGCTGCAGGGCCTCAACCAACTGCTCTGGCGTAAACGCCACGCGCTCGCGCACGTCTACGGAGGCAGTCTTGTGGTTAATACCGAGTGCGAGGAAGGCCATTCAATATCGCTGATGATGTCGGGAAGCCGACAATTGTCCTACTTCGAAAGATCCAGAACAACCACCGTCGTCTATTGTCCCTATACCTTATGCCTATCAATGCACTTTTGTAGGAGCGAGCTTGCTCGCGAAAATCGTCAACGATAACGCGGTAAGCCTGGCGCCCAGCGGCGCTCTCAGGTTTTTTCGCGAGCAAGCTCGCTCCCATTACAAAGGAAAGGCAAAAGGCAGCGATAGTCGTATTCCGAGTGCCCCGGTTATGTTTGGCCGAAGGCTTGTGTCATGATGATCCGACCGCAGGTTAGTCGTCCTCTTCCTATATGAATAGATCTTCCGCGTTGCTCCTCGCTTTTGTCTTCCTCAGCGGCTGCCAGGCCATGGCACCCGTGTCGCCGGACGCTACGTCGCCGGTGGAAGACAGCACTCCCGCCCCTGAAAAACCCAAGGTTTATTCCTCGTTCAGTGAAGAAACGATCTACAGCCTGCTGACCGCTGAACTGGCCGGCCAGCGCAATCGGTTCGATATTGCGCTGGATAACTACGTGACCCAGGCCATCAATACCCAGGACCCGGGGATTTCCGAGCGAGCGTTTCGCATCGCCGAATACCTGGGCGCCGACCAGGCTGCGCTGGACACCTCGCTGATCTGGGCAAAAAACGCTCCGGATGATCTGGAAGCCCAACGCGCCGCGGCCGTGCAACTGGCGCGTGCCGGGCGCTATGACGACTCCATGGTCTATATGGAGAAGGTTCTGCAGGGCAAGGGTGACACACATTTTGACTTTCTTGCGCTATCGGCCGCCGACACCGACCAGGACACGCGCAATGGCCTGATGAAGAGTTTCGATCGCCTGCTGCAAAAGCACCCGAAGAACAGCCAGTTGATTTTCGGCAAGGCCCTGCTGCTGCAACAGGACGATGAAGCCGACGCGGCGCTCAAGCTGCTGGAGCAGAACCCGCCGGAAGAAGGTGAAATCGCGCCGATCCTGTTGCGTGCACGCCTGCTGCAAAGCCTTAACCGCGGCAACGAAGCGATTCCGCTGCTGGAAAAAAGCATCAAGAAATACCCAGGCGACAAGCGCCTGCTCCTGACCTATGCACGCATGCTGGTTGAGCAGGACCGTATGGAAGACGCCAAAGTACAGTTCGCCAACCTGGTCCAGCAATACCCGGACGACGACGAACTGCGTTATTCCCTGGCACTGGTGTGCCTGGAAGCCAAGGCCTGGGACGAGGCCAAGGGCTACCTGCAAGAGCTGATCGAACGTGACAGCCACGTGGACTCGGCGCACCTGAACCTGGGCCGCATCGCTGAAGAGCGCAACGACCCGCAGGCGGCCCTGCTTGAATATGCCCAGGTCGGCCCCGGCAATGATTATCTGCCAGCGCAGTTGCGCCAGGCCGACATCCTGATGAGCAACGGCCGCACCGACGAAGCGGAAAAACGCCTGGCCGCGGCCCGCGATGCCGAACCGGACTACGCCATCCAGCTGTACCTGATCCAGGCCGAGACCTTATCGGCCAACAAACAGGGCGAACGCGCCTGGAAACTACTGCAACAGGCGTTGCTGCAATACCCAGACGATTTGAACCTGCTGTACACCCGCGCCATGCAGGCGGAAAAACGCAATGACCTGGCGCAGCTGGAAAAAGACCTGCGCCTGATCATCAAGCGTGACCCGGACAACGCCATGGCCCTTAACGCCCTGGGCTACACCTTGTCGGACCGCACCACGCGCTACGCCGAAGCCAAGGCGCTGATCGAACAAGCCCACCAGCTCAATCCGCAAGACCCGGCCGTGCTCGACAGCCTGGGCTGGGTGAATTACCGCCTGGGCAACCTAGACGAGGCCGAGCGCTTGCTGCGCCAGGCACTGGAGCGTTTCCCGGACCAGGAAGTTGCCGCACACCTGGGCGAAGTGCTCTGGGCCAATGGCAAGCAGCGCGAAGCCCGACAAATCTGGGAAAAATTCCTCAAGGAACAACCCGACAGCCCCATCCTGCGCAGCACCATCAAGCGCCTGACCGGATCCGAGACCCTTTAAGCTTATGTTCTTGCGCCACGTTATCGTTTTCAGTTTCATCGCCCTGCTCGCCGGTTGCGCGGGCATCGGCAGCCGTGAATCCGTTGAAGGCCAGGGCAACCCGGCACAATGGAAACAACACAAGGACCAGCTCAGCAGCATTGATGGCTGGCAGATCGAGGGCAAGGTCGGGGTGCGTGCGCCGAAAGACTCTGGCAGCGGCACCCTGTTCTGGCTGCAGCGCCAGGACTATTACGACATTCGCCTCTCGGGCCCCCTGGGCCGTGGCGCGGCCCGACTGACTGGCCGGCCAGGGCAAGTGAGCCTGGAAGTGGCCAACCAGGGCCGCTACGAGGCAACCTCCCCGGAAGAACTGCTGGAGCAGCAGATTGGCTGGAAGTTGCCCGTCTCGCATCTGGTCTGGTGGGTGCGCGGCCTGCCGGCACCTGACAGCAAGAGCCGTCTGAGCCTCAATGGCGACAGCCGCCTCGCCACCCTGGAGCAGGATGGCTGGCAGGTCGAATATTTGAGCTACGTGGAACAAAGCGGCTACTGGCTCCCAGAACGTATCAAGCTGCATGGCACCGACCTTGACGTCACACTGGTGATCAAGGACTGGCAACCGCGCAAGCTGGGGCAATAACGTGTCCGCACAAAAATTGACCCTGCCCTCCCCGGCCAAGCTCAACCTGATGCTGCACATCCTCGGTCGCCGTGAAGATGGCTACCACGAGTTGCAGACGCTGTTTCAGTTTCTCGACTACGGCGATGAGCTGACCTTTGCCGTGCGTGACGATGGCGTGATCCAGTTGCACACCGAATTCGACAATGTGCCCCACGACAGCAATCTGATTGTGCGGGCGGCCAAAAAACTTCAGGAGCAATCCGGCTGCACACTTGGCATTGATATCTGGATCGACAAAATCCTGCCCATGGGCGGCGGCATCGGTGGCGGCAGCTCAAATGCCGCCACCACCTTGTTGGGCCTCAATCACTTATGGCAACTGGGCTGGGACCACGATCGCCTTGCTGCGCTGGGCCTCACGCTGGGCGCCGACGTCCCGGTTTTCGTGCGTGGGCACGCCGCATTTGCTGAAGGCGTCGGGGAGAAACTCACCCCTGTAGAGCCCGAAGAGCCTTGGTATGTCGTGCTGGTGCCGCAAGTATCTGTAAGTACAGCAGAAATTTTTTCAGATCCGTTGTTGACACGTAACTCTTCTCCCATTAAAGTGCGCCCCGTTCCCAAGGGAAACAGTCGAAATGACTGCTTACCGGTTGTAGCAAGGCGTTATCCAGAGGTACGTAAGGCTTTGAATTTGTTAGGTAAATTTACCGAAGCAAAATTAACCGGAACTGGAAGTTGTGTGTTTGGGGGCTTCCCAAGCAAAGCTGAAGCTGATAAAGTCTCGGCCCTTCTTACAGAGACCCTTACAGGGTTTGTAGCAAAAGGAAGCAACGTTTCGATGTTGCATCGCAAGCTGCAAAGTCTGCTCTAAAAGGAACCGAGTGTTAGGCACTCGTTGCAACAGATACAGGGGCGTCGCCAAGCGGTAAGGCAGCAGGTTTTGATCCTGCCATGCGTTGGTTCGAATCCAGCCGCCCCTGCCATTTTCTAATACTCATCCAGGTTACCCTCAGCCTCTAGGTACTGCGCGTGTCCAAGATGATGGTCTTTACGGGGAATGCCAACCCCGATCTGGCTCGACGTGTCGTACGTCAGCTGCATATCCCTCTCGGTGACATCTCTGTCGGTAAATTCTCCGACGGCGAAATTACAGCCGAGATCAATGAAAATGTCCGCGGTAAAGACGTCTTCATTATTCAGCCGACCTGCGCTCCGACCAACGATAACCTGATGGAACTCGTCGTGATGGCTGATGCCTTCCGCCGCTCCTCAGCGACTCGAATCACAGCTGTAATCCCTTACTTTGGTTATGCCCGTCAGGATCGCCGTCCGCGCTCCGCACGTGTAGCTATCAGCGCGAAAGTCGTTGCTGACATGCTGACCGTGGTAGGTATCGACCGTGTGCTCACGGTTGACCTGCACGCTGACCAAATCCAGGGGTTCTTCGATATTCCAGTAGATAACATCTACGGCTCCCCCGTCCTGGTGGATGACATCGAAGACCAGCGCTTTGAAAACCTGATGATCGTGTCCCCGGACATTGGTGGCGTCGTGCGTGCACGGGCTGTTGCCAAATCCCTGGGCGTGGACCTCGGGATCATCGACAAACGCCGTGAGAAAGCCAATCACTCTGAAGTGATGCATATCATCGGTGATGTCGAAGGGCGCACCTGTATTCTGGTTGATGACATGGTCGACACCGCCGGCACCCTGTGCCACGCGGCAAAAGCCTTGAAAGAGCACGGTGCAGCAAAAGTCTTCGCCTACTGCACACACCCTGTGCTGTCGGGCCGAGCGATCGAGAACATCGAGAACTCTGTGCTGGACGAACTGGTGGTGACCAACACCATCCCGTTGTCCGCCGCAGCTCAAGCCTGTGCACGTATCCGCCAACTGGATATTGCACCGGTCGTTGCCGAAGCGGTTCGCCGCATCAGCAATGAAGAATCGATCAGCGCGATGTTCCGTTAAGGGTCAAACCAACGGATCACCTCACTGACGAAAAGCGCCCCGCCCCAGCATTCCGCTGGGGCGGGGCTTTTTTGCCCATATCGAGTTCGGCGCTGGTCGCAAACGCCCCTCGATGATGGCTATTTTGGAGATACAACATGAACGAATTTACTCTGAACGCCCAAGCGCGTACTGACCTGGGGAAAGGTGCGAGCCGCCGCCTGCGTCACGCCGCCAACATCCCAGCCGTTGTCTACGGTGGTAACAAGCCTGCTGAATCCGTGACCATCCTGGCCAAGGAAATCGCCAAGCTGTTCGAAAACGAAGCTGCCTACAGCCACGTTATCGAGCTGAACGTCGACGGCGCCAAGCAGAACGTCATCGTTAAAGCGATGCAGCGTCACCCTTCCAAGCAGTTCATCATGCACGCTGACTTCGTTCGCGTTGTAGCTGGCCAGAAACTGACCGCCATTGTGCCTGTGCACTTTGTGGGTGAAGAAGCTCCGGTCAAGAAAGGCGGCGAGATCTCTCACGTCCTGAACGAAATCGAAGTGACCTGCCTGCCGAAAGACCTGCCTGAGTTCATCGAAGTCGACCTGTCGGCTCTGGAAATCGGCGCCATCGTTCACCTGTCCGACCTCAAGGCCCCTAAAGGCGTTGAGTTTGTTGCACTGGCTCACGGTGATGACAAAGCTGTTGCCAACGTTCACGCTCCACGCGTTGCTCCAGAAGAAGCTGAAGAAGGCGCTGCAGAGTAATTCACTCTGTATTGCCGGAGCTTGAGGAAACATCGCGGACCGAAACGTAGCGAGAAAGCGGGCGATAACGCGGCGTTTACTCTTGAGTAAATGATGTAGTGTCGTCCACTTTCGCCGCACCTGGGTATGGCGATGTTATCCACAACTCCAAAGGAAGGGCCCCTGTCGTGACTGCCATTAAACTGATCGTTGGCCTGGGAAATCCAGGCGCCGAATACGAACAGACCCGGCATAACGCGGGGGCCCTTTTTGTTGAGCGTATCGCCCACGCCCTAGGCATCAATCTGGTGGCCGATCGCAAATATTTTGGCCTGACCGGGCGCTTCTCGCATCAGGGTCAGGATGTTCGTCTGTTGATTCCCACCACCTACATGAACCGCAGCGGCCAGGCTGTCGCGGCGCTTGCGGGCTTCTTCCGGATCAAACCCGAAGAAATCCTGGTGGCCCATGACGAACTGGACCTGCCACCCGGCGTAGCCAAGCTCAAGCTCGGCGGCGGGCATGGTGGGCACAATGGCCTGCGTGACATCATCGCGCAGTTGGGCAATCAGAATAATTTTTACCGTCTGCGGCTCGGCATTGGCCACCCAGGCGTTGCCAGTATGGTTTCAAATTTCGTCCTGGGTCGTGCGCCACGCGCCGAACAGGAAAAACTCGATGCCAGCATCGATTTTGCCCTCGGCGTGCTGCCGGATATCTTCGCCGGTGAATGGAACCGTGCGATGAAAAACCTGCACAGCCAGAAGGCTTGACTCTTATCCGAGGGGAAACACCATGGGATTCAATTGCGGCATCGTCGGCCTGCCCAACGTCGGCAAGTCCACCCTGTTCAACGCCCTGACCAAGTCCGGTATTGCGGCGGAGAACTTCCCCTTCTGCACCATCGAACCCAACAGCGGCATCGTGCCGATGCCGGACCCGCGTCTTGACGCGCTGGCGGCCATCGTCAATCCCAAGCGCATCCTGCCGACCACCATGGAGTTCGTCGACATCGCGGGCCTCGTCGCCGGCGCCTCGAAAGGTGAAGGCCTGGGCAACAAGTTCCTGGCCAACATCCGCGAAACCGATGCCATCGCCCACGTGGTCCGCTGCTTTGAAGACGAGAACGTGATTCACGTCTCCAACAGCGTCGACCCCAAGCGCGACATCGAGATCATCGACCTGGAACTGATCTTCGCCGACCTCGACAGCTGCGAGAAGCAACTGCAGAAAGTCGCGCGTAACGCCAAGGGCGGCGACAAGGATGCAGTGGTCCAGAAGGGCCTGCTGGAGCAATTGATCGCGCACTTCACCGAAGGCAAGCCGGCGCGCAGCCTGATGAAGAACATGGGCGCAGACGAGAAGGCCGTGATCAAGGGCTTCCACCTGCTGACCACCAAGCCTGTGATGTACATCGCCAACGTTGCCGAAGACGGCTTCGAGAACAACCCGCTGCTCGACGTGGTCAAGGCCATTGCCGACGAAGAAGGTGCCATCGTTGTTCCAGTGTGCAACAAAATCGAAGCGGAGATCGCCGAGCTCGATGACGGCGAAGAAAAGGACATGTTCCTCGAGGCCCTGGGCCTGGAAGAGCCTGGCCTGAACCGCGTGATCCGCGCCGGCTACGAAATGCTCAACCTGCAGACCTACTTCACCGCCGGTGTCGAAGAAGTCCGCGCCTGGACCGTCAAGGTCGGCGCTACCGCGCCACAGGCTGCTGGCGTGATCCACACCGACTTTGAAAAAGGCTTTATCCGCGCCGAAGTGATCGCCTACAACGACTTCATCCAGTACAAGGGTGAAGCCGGTACCAAGGAAGCCGGTAAATGGCGCCTGGAAGGCAAGGATTACATTGTCAAAGATGGCGATGTGATGCACTTCCGTTTCAACGTGTAAGCGTTAGCTGAACCTCTGCCCGATACAAAAAACCGACGCATTGCGTCGGTTTTTTATTGCCTCCTGTTTCTACCTGCCACGCAACTAAAAGCCCCACACATAGAAAACTTAATCATTCATAACCTATGATCGATTTAAACGATGAATCTTTCAACCCTTAAGTCTTCTCCTACACTAAATATCCAACAACCAACAAGAATGCGCTTGAACAACACAGCGCCCTGACAGTTAATATTTGACACGCTCTCGCGCAGTATTCTCATACTAACAAGCACGATGACATCTTTGATTATTTGCGCTCTACTGGCCGTACGCCAACAGCGTTCTATCAACAGTGAAGTGATAGCGATAGTGGAGCACCCTGACTATGTCAGCCTCTTACAAGACAACAAATGAGACATTCTTCCCCTCTGTTGAAACCTTGGATATCGAGCGCACGCTCAAGAGTACTGCAGCGCTCGATATCGATATTTTGTTATTGGGAGAGACGGGTACTGGCAAGGATACCCTGGCCCAACGGATCCATCGTTTGTCGGGGCGACGAGGTCATTTTGTCGCAGTGAACTGCGCCGCCATCCCGGAAAGCCTCGCAGAGAGCCAACTGTTCGGCGTCAACAGCGGCGCCTATACAGGAGCAGTGCAATCACGTGCAGGTTTTATCGAAACCGCACACCTGGGCACCTTGTATCTGGATGAAATCGACAGCATGCCGCTTTCCATGCAGGCCAAACTGCTACGTGTGCTGGAATCACGGGGCGTCGAACGCCTGGGCTCAACCCGGTTTATCCCGGTAGACATGCGAGTCATCGCCTCTGCGCAGCAATCGCTGCATGAGATGGTCGAGCAGGGAAAGTTCAGGCGCGACCTGTATTTTCGACTGAACGTCGTAAATATCAATCTGCCTGCGCTGCGCAACCGCCTTGACCGAATCGTCCCGTTGTTCCTGAACATGATTCAAGAGGAAGCCGAGCACTATAAGTGTCTCGCCCCAAACCCTTGCAGCGAGCTAGTCCAACAGTTGCTGTGCCATCCTTGGCTGGGGAATGTGCGTGAGCTGCGCTCAACTGCCAAACGTTTCGTGCTGGGGCTGGCGCCATTATCAAGCTCACCCTCGAACGTTACAAACAAACCAACCAACCTGAAAGAACG
The DNA here is from genome assembly GCF_001902145.1 of Pseudomonas fluorescens. Taxonomy (GTDB): domain Bacteria; phylum Pseudomonadota; class Gammaproteobacteria; order Pseudomonadales; family Pseudomonadaceae; genus Aquipseudomonas; species Aquipseudomonas fluorescens_BV. The sequence goes on along the minus strand of NZ_MRST01000023.1, from coordinate 56,720 downwards.
CCTGCAACAAATCGAGAAAGCGCTGATTGAAGAGTCGTTGCGTCGTCATACCTACTGTGTGGACGAGGTGGCTGTAGAGTTGGGCATGGCGAAGAGAACGCTTTACTACCGAATGAAACAACTAGATATACAGTAGCCCGCTGCTCAGCCGACAGGCACCGAAGACATTTCCAGACACACCCTTTAAGTAAAAGCTGGAACCATATTCGAGCCTGAACCACACAAGGATGAGCCTGATATATTTAGTGCCTTTCGGAAGCAACAATATTGCAACTACAAATCAAGGCTCAAACGTCATTTCTTAGATAGCGGAGTATCACTATGAGTATTTCTGGCATTAACCAGCAAACCTATCGTCCCCCGGTCAGCGCCGGCGAAAACGCAGACCTCAAGGCAGAAAGGAAACAAATTCTTCGCGATTCCATGAAAGAAAGCAATGAGGCGTTCAAGATCAGTGAGCAGAAAAAGAACAACGACCAGCTGCGTTAAATAGCTTTACCGCCCTTTGTCATCAAAGGGCGGGTTTCTCCCAAGAGGTCTATATGCAAATAGAAGAAGTCGACGTATTACGCGAATATCAAAACGGCCTTACAGCCCACCGGCCCCCTACCCAACCTACGCACCACGGCGAAGATGTGAGCTTTTTCAGCTCGTTATTGGCCCCCTCGATGCAACGGGTTACCGCCACGCCATCCTCGAACGCACTGACCGACGCTTTGCAGTATTTGGACAAGGCTAAAAGTGGTATGAGTCGAGGCCTCAAGGACTTCAACAATGAGTTCAAAGAAAAAAATCGGCTCAACTACACCCCCAATCTTTCAGACTCCATTCTACTGACCCAAACCCTGGTGAAGTGCGTCGGCAAGGGCGCGCAATGCCTAGAAAAAGTCAGCAACCTGCAGTAGGAAAAAAATGATCCGTTTTCTATCCTTCGGATTAGTTTTCTCGCTGACGCTGATACTGGGCGGCTGCGGCGAAAGTGTCGAACTGCATCGCCAGCTCTCCGAGCAGGATGCCAATGAGGTCATCGCGGAACTGGCTGACAAACACATACGCGCACAAAAAGTGCCTGCCAAGGACGGCGTCGTGGTGCGTGTCAATGCAGCCGATATCAGCCGCGCCGTTCGCACACTGGAAGCGGTCGGATTGCCCAAGGTCGCCCGTGCCACGATGGGGGACACCTTCCGCAAGGAGGGCGTCATCTCTACGCCACTGGAAGAGCGTGCCCGGTATATCTATGCCCTGTCCCAGGAGTTGGAGGCGACGCTGTCAAAAATCGATGGCGTCATCGTCGCTCGTGTGCACGTAGTGCTGCCCGAACGCGTGGCTCCCGGTGAGCCCGTGCAACCCGCCTCCGCCTCGGTGTTCATCAAGCATGACCCGCGACTGGAGCCCGACAGCATCCGGGCGCGCGTACGCAGGATGGTATCCAGTAGTATTCCCGGCATGACCACTGCACTGGATAACGCACAGAAGCTCACGGTGGTTTTTGTGCCGGCAGCGGCTTACCAAGAGCAACAACGCCTGAGCTATTTCGGTCCTTTCCTGGTCCCCGAGGAAGACATAGGTTTTTGGCGTACCACTATCAGCTTGTTGGTTATCGGCGCGATACTGACACTCGTCGCTGCGCTGTTCTGGCGCATACGAGGCCAACGATCGAGGCAGGAACCTGTCGCCCCTGCGCCTCTACCGAATGAGTGATCATCTGGCCTGGGCCCAATGGTGGGCCAGCCCGTGGCAGTTTTCGCACCCGGACGCGACCAGCGCTCACGCCTATCACGCATTACCCGCCTTGTGCCGCAGCCAACCCGCGCTGGCGTGTGCCGCGTTGGGCATCGAGCCGTGCCTGCCTCCCCCTCCCTGTGCAACGGTGCTTGGTCTGGCCCTGGCTTCACGGGAGCAGTTCGATCTGGCGATAGCACTACTGGAGCTTACGTGCCATCCCAACCTCGACAGCCCCTTGTACGATGAACACCGCAAATGGTGTGAGCGCCTTGCCAAGGCGCTGCACCCTGACGCCCTGTTGCAGCCAGAGGATGATTCACTGCACTTGCTGAGGGCCTGGGTCGAGCCTGCTGTCTGGCAACGTCTTCGGCTGCGCTTGCCCCCTGGCCGGGTGCAGGCACTTGAAACCACACACCTGCCACTCGACGACGCCCATGGCCGGCTCAATACGCTGTGGCAGGCGATTGTCTGGCGTATCGACGCAACGGGCAGCGAAACAACTCGTCGTTAACTGCAACAAGCCAGAGCATTGTCTATGTTGACCCTACGCAAAATCGAATTGCACAACGGTGTTTCCGGGCAGCCAAACGTATTGATTTCCCGGGAAATGCTCGCCGATTGCTTTCAGTCCGCGCAGTTGCTAGATAGCGCACGGGCCCAAGCTGAAGAGCTGCTGCGCCAGGCGGCTGAGCATCGTGAAGAAATGCTTGAGCAGGCCCGTCTCGACTTCTGGTCACGCGCCCACGCGCAACTCAGCGCGTGGGAGCGCCAACGCAAGGCGATGTGTGACAACCTCGAACACTACGCAACATCCATCGCCAACCGAGCCTTCCACTGCCTGTTGGAAGAAGTGCCTCCCCCAAAGCGCCTTTCGGCATTGGTCAAACAGTTGGTAGCAACGCAAATTCCACCGATGAAGGCAACCTTGGTTTGCCACCCGCTCGAGCATGAGCAGATAGCCCAAGCCTTGGCCCGGCTGGGCTCTACACCTTGGAAGCTTCGCCCCGATGACCAGGTCAAACCTCAATCGCTGCTACTGGAAACAGATGAAGGCGATTTTCGTATCGACTGGGCCTCGATGCGAAAAATTTTGTTTACAAGCGAATAGGGACATAGCGATAGAGACAGGCGATATCTTTGAAAAAACTCTCTGTCGATGGAACTGATGGCAAACAACCCGCCACACAGTTCAGACACATCTGGAGTAAAAATCATGGACTTTTACGGAAACCTGAAAAACCATCTATTGAAGCAAGTTCAGACTGATATCAAGCGAGTGAATACTGCCTATAAAGATCCGGAAGCGCTCGATGCAGATATCGATTACTTCAGCAACCTCATGAAACAACAGAAGCTCTCTGTCATCGCGTTCAACGAACACACGCGCTCCAGGCATACACTGCTCAAAACAGCGCTGGATGGCGTGCAATAAGTTGCAAGCACTCCTTGCCGGTTGGCTGAATGGCCACGAAGAGCAGCTCACCTTGTTTGAGAGCGACGACGAAATCATCTTTCAACGCGTTTCGAACAGACTGCTGGTAAAGGTCCAGTTGACCCAGGCGGGCGAAGACAAAGCCCAACTGCGTACCTGGATGCGCCTGGGAGGCCCCAGCCTGAGCTATTTTCACGGTGCAGTTGCATTGGCGCCGACCACCGGTGCGCTTTGGCTTATTCAATGCGTGGAGAGGGGGCACGGCGAAGAGCTGGCGAAGTGTCTCGAGTCCCTCCTCAACCAACGCGACACCTGGCGCGCCATGGTCGCGCGCCAGGCGCGGCCTGTACGCACATTCATACCCACGTCGCTGCGCTCGACACCGCACTAACCAGAGACTTTCCCATGCCTGATAAAAACGACAAGCACAAACGCTTGCGCCCTCACGTACCTGCTTTTACTCACCGCGCCGCCTGGTGTTGGCTCATTATGCTGCCTGGGTGGCTGCTACCACTGGATAGCGCGCTGGCCGCAATCCCTCCTGAGTGGAAGAACACGGCCTACGCTTATGAAGCCCAGCACAAGCCAGTGCGCGAAGTGCTGGAGGACTTTGCCCAGACATTTGGTACTCAGCTCCAGGTCGAGGGCCTGCTCGAAGGTAACGTCAACGGCAAGATACGCGCAAATACGCCGCAATCATTGCTCGACCGGTTGGGGGTCGAACACCGTTTCCAATGGTATATGTATAACAACACCCTCTATATCAGCACTCTGGACCAGCAAGAATCCGCGCGCCTGGAAGTCTCCTCCGAGACCATCGCGGACCTCAAACAAGCGCTGACCGATATAGGCTTGCTCGACAGTCGTTTCGGCTGGGGCGAGTTGCCGGAAGACGGTGTTGTGCTGGTCTCCGGCCCGAAGGTTTATATCGAACAGATCAAGCGCTTCAGCAGCCAGCGCCGTGCTACGGATGAAAAACAGAGCGTGTTGAGCTATCCACTGAAATTCGCCAGCGCGGCGGATCGCCAAATGGAATACCGCAACGAAAAAATCATCATCCCCGGTGTAGCCACCATGCTACGAGGGCTCCTGGAACCGCGCTCACCCTCAACGTCTTCGGCGCAGTCTCAACGCTCCATCACCCAGCCCCCGTTCATCACTCCGGTGGTTCCACGCTTGAGCAACCCGTTGCTGGGGCAAATGCTCGGCTCCACGGCGACAACCGGATTGAACGACTCGACCGATACGGGCATGTCAATCACCCGGCGTGCCCCCCTCAGCCCTGCCCGTATCCGCGTCGAAGCCGACTTGCGCAATAACGCCATCCTGATTTATGACGTGCCGGAACGGCAGGCAATGTACCGCGAACTGATCACCCAGCTCGACGTGGCACGCAAACTGGTGGAAATCGATGCCATCATCCTCGACATCGAGCGCACGCAGCTGCGCGAATTCGGGGTGAGATGGGGCTTTCAGAACAGTCGCTTCAGTGGCGCAGCCAACATGATTTCCGGCAACGCTCAACTGACCATTGAAAACCGCGGTCGTTTCGACGCGGAGATACGCGCGCTGGAAGCCAAGGGCCTGGCAACCATGGTGTCCAATCCGTCAGTCCTGACACTGGAAAACCAGCCAGCGGTAATTGATTTCAACCGGACCCAATACCTGACTCGCGGTCGGCAGAACGCTACGATTTTACCGATCACCGTGGGTACCAGCTTCCAGGTCGTGCCCCGCGTCATCACGAGCCGTGGTGGCCATCAGATCCAGCTGTTGGTAGATATCGAGGACGGTAACTTCGAAGAGGCCAACCCTACTCCCGGCAGCTTCGATGTACGCCGAGGCAAAGTCAGCACCCAAGCCATCATGGCCGAAAAACGCTCGCTCGTGGTCGGTGGTTTCCACGTCACCGAAAGCACCGACAAGCACAGCAAGGTACCCCTGCTGGGGGATATTCCGCTATTGGGCAAGGCGTTGTTTTCCTCGACTGAACGACAGAACAATCGGCGCGAACGTCTATTCATCCTCACGCCACGCGTTATCGGCGACCAGACCGACCCGTCACGCTACCTGCCCCAGGCAGACCAGGTCGAATTGCAAGCCGCTCTCACCCCCCTGGCAAGGCGCTATGACCCTCACCAGCCAGTGATCAAGCGCAGCGACATTATCAGTACCCTGGCGCACCTGGTCACCGGGCAAGTGCCCAAAGCCTTCAAGGTAGCGCCGATGCCCATGGGGCTGAACACCTTGTGCAGTACCCGCAACTTGCTGGCGCTGAACACCGAGCGCAGCCAGTGGTACGCCGGCCCGCAGTACAACGTAGCCGTGGTGGTGTTGCGCAACCAGTTCAATCGCAATGTGCGTATCGACGAAAAGGAATGCAGTACTTCGCAAACCCTGGCCGTGAGTGTCTGGCCCCGCGCCTGGCTCAAGCCGGGCGAGGAAGCAGAGGTGTTTATCGCCATGCGCCCGGTGGTCAAGGATGAACACATCAGCGTGCCCCGTCCCTCCCTGATCACGCCAACCCAAAAGGCCAAGCCATGAAACATCGCTCGCTGTACGTCACCCTGATCGGCGCGGCGCTGCTCGTCGCCGGTTGTACACCCACCTGCAAGGGCGACTCCTGCTCACGTCCGCAATCGTCCAAGGACAAGCTGGTGATTTGGTGGCCTTCACAAACGCGCGTCGAACCCGGCCCTGCCGGAGAACGTCCGGACTATCAGACGGTGTCGCTGGAACGATGAGCACCCAAGGAACCCCGGCCGATGAACGCCAGGTCTTCCTCGACAGCCTGGTGGGCGGCTCTGCCGCCCACCTGACGCTTGGCCCGGGGGTAACAGCCAGCAGCATGCAAGCCGGAACCCGTCAGGGTCTGGCCCTGCACGTGGCTCGCGAGGCGCTGCAAGCTTCACAATTGCAGAACGCGCTGGAGCGGCGTTTCGAGCAAGCCGTGGCATTCGATGGCTGCTTTATCTACATTGACACACAGGACGCGCTGGTGATCTGGCATGCACTGCCCCCACAGCCCAACCTGCTCGACAGGCTCCTCAGCCGAATGTTGTCGTTGGCCAACCTTGAAACCCTGGATGCGCGTACCCGGCGCTGATCAACGCAGATCAAGCTCCGGCAATTCCAGGGTTTCACGCTTGGCCTCATCATCAAGCTCGCGCAGGGTGCGGTAGATCAATGCCACGGCCTGCAGGGTTTCACGAGGAATTGTCGCCCCCAGCTTATTCGTATACAGCGTACGGGCCAGCCACACGCACTGGATCACCGGTACATCAGCCGCTTTGGCGCGAGCGATCAAGGCACGGGCGTCATCATCAGTCCCTTTGCTCACCAGCAGGGGCAGCGGCGTTTTGCCGGAGCGGTAATACAAGGCCACGGCAAAGTGCGTCGGGTTGACCACCAGCATATCGGACTCCTCCAGCTTGGGCAGCTTGACCTTCGGCTCCTCCTGGGCCAATTGCTGCGCCAGGGCGCGGCGCTGCCCCTTCACGTGGGGATCGCCCTCCATGTCCTTGTACTCTTTCACGACCTCGACCTGGGTCATGCGCATGCGCTTGGCAAAGAAGTATTTCTGCATCGCCAGGTCGATAAGCGTCAGCACGAGCAATAACCCAAGACAGGCATGCAGCAGATAGCGGAACAGGGCGATCAATCCCAGGATGTAGCTTTGCAGATCGCTGGTGGCCATATTGATCAACGCCCCCAGGGAAGGCCAGATCACCACGTACAGGATCAGGCCCAGCAGTGTTGCCTTGACGATGCTCATCAACAGGTTCATTACCGACTGGGCAGAAAACATTTGCTTGAGTTGGCTGAGCGGGTTGAGACGATTGAAGTCGAGCTTCAAGGCGTCCGGTGCGAACAGAATCCCGAACTGCATCCAACTGCTGACCAGCTTCGTGATAATCGCCACCGCGGCCATCAACAGGGCGAAGGAGAAAAACAACATCAAACCTTCGACCATCACTTCTTCCAGCGCCTGCGGAAAAGGCAAGGACAGACGCGTGATCGGCAGCAGCATCAACTGCTGGAAACGTTGCAGGCTGCTCTCGGCGGTGAACAAGGCGATTTCGCTGATGGCTGTCAGCACCAGTAGCTTACCCACATCCTGGCTTTGGGCGACTTGGCCTTTCTTACGCTGATCACGCAGCTTCTTGGCTGATGCGGGGTGCTTCTTTTCCCCCGAATCACTCATGACAGCGAGACCTTGAAAAACACACCCAGGGAGTGCTTGAGGTCTTTAAGCAAGCCCATGCGCCCGACGATCAGGTCCTGCAGCAACGCAAAATACAACAACAGCACACCGATACCCGCCAAGCTCTTGAGGGGCGGCGCCAGCGTACTCACTTGCAATTGCTGACTGTAGACCCCCAGCAGCGCGATGCCGAACTCCAGCAACAGCAGCACTGCAATAAAGGGGGCAGCGTAGAGCATCATGTGCGTGAAGGTATCGCCAAGCAGGCCGACAAATACATCGAACCCATCGGCAGCGGGCAGTGGAAACCACACCGTCGGTGGCCAGAGCAGATAGCTGTCCCAGATCACCTGCGTCAACGCCCCAAGGCCCATACTGGCCATCAGCAAAAAAATCGCCAATTGCTTGAACAGATGCCCGGCCGGTGTCGCGTCTGGCCCAAGCGAGGGGTTGAGCTGACCACCGGCCAAAGCGCCCCGCTGGTTATCCAGCAACGCCCCGACCGACTCGAACAGCCAGAACGGCATCGACAGCAACACGCCCAGCAATAACCCCAGGGCCAACTCTTTGAGGACCAGCCCTGCGAGCATCAGCGCCGAGTGTTCCTGGCCCTCCAGCATGACATGAATGGCAGGTGCAGGCAGCAGCGCCATGACCACCACAATGGTGTGCCGCAGCATGCCGCGTATATGTTGAAAACAGAATGCCGCCACGAGGAAAGCGCAGGGGTAGATACGCGCCATGGCGACGAGCAGGGTGGGCAAATACTCAAGATATAACAGCACAGGCAGACCTCAGTGCAGGGCCGATCGACCGATCATGTCAAAGGTCAAGTTCATCAACTGGATCAACTCCACACCGATCCAGCGACCGGTCATGATCAGGGTGATCCCCACTGCCACCAGCTTGATACCGAAGGGCAACGTCTGGTCCTGTACCTGCATCAGCGCCTGCACCAGGGAGGTCATGACCCCCACCACCACCGCCACGATCAGCGGCGGCGCCGTCAGCATGACTACCAGCAACATGCCCTGTTTGAACAGTACGATGGGTTCCATAGGTCACTCAGAGATAGGAAAAGAACAGGCTGTCGAGCAACCGCGACCAACCGGAGACCATCACGAACAAGAGCAATTTGAGCGGCAGGGAAATGGTCATGGGCGAGACCATTTGCATACCCAGCGCCAAGAGGAGATTGGAAACAATCAAGTCAATCACGATGAAAGGGATATAGATCAGGAAGCCGATTTCGAACCCCGCCTGCAACTGTGACAGCACAAAGGCCGGCGCCAGCAGGATCAGGTCCTCACGTTGGACCTCCTGCGCCATCTGAGCTGGCCACATGCGCATGGCATTTTCCAACAGGTGGGTAAGAATATCCGGGTCACTGTTGCGCAGCATGAAGGTGCGCAATGGTTTGATCGCCTCCATTCCCGTCTGTTGGAGTGCGCCTACGCTGGTCAGGTCCAGGGGCGACACCTTGACGATCTCGGCCATCTCATAGCCTACAGGCGCCATGATGAACAGGGTTGCCGCCAGGGCAATACCATTGATGGCCATGCCCGGAGGCACCTGCTGCACACCGATGGCATTGCGGGTGATCATCAGCACAATCACAATCTTCAGGAACGCCGTGCAGACGACCAACAGCATGGGCATCAACGACAATGCCCCAAGAAATATTGCCAGGACTACCGGATCTATTCCCTGGAAACTATTCATCGAGAAAAGATCACGCGAGACATCTGCAGCCCCAGCCGCCCGTCCACTTCAACCAACTGGCCCAGGCCGAGGGGGCGGTCGCCGTAGTAGAGGCCGGCAGTGCCGGGGGCATAGCCGGCGACCCCCAACACCGCGCCGGGCGCAAGGTTGCGTAACTCGCCGAGGGTCAGGTTCAGCGTACCGCACCGTACATTGAGCGCCATGCTCAGCTCGTCGAATGGTTCATGCCCGAACACATCCATCACCGCTGTTTCATCCTCATGCTCTGAGTAGGGCTGTGTTGCAAAATCCTCATCCACAAACATATCCTCGATAGAAGTAAGGGTCAGGCGCATCGGCCCGGATCCAGCGTCGATCCAGCCCACCAGGCGCTGTTTGCCAACCTGCACGTGGCCGGTTCCCGACGCACTGAAAAAGGCTTGTTCAAGTACCAGCACGTCACCAGGCCGCAAGCCGCGCAGCTGGTGCATGGACAACCGCAGGCGCCCAAGCGTTACGTCAACCGCCAGCCGAAACTGCGCCGGCATTGGCTCAGCCCTGGGCCGCCACGGCCCCGCCTTGCATAGCGCCAGAAAGCTCTCGACAGACAGCCACAGATAGCCCGCGACGCGAGAGGCGCCAAGCGTCACGCAGAGTCGACAACCAAAGTTCAAAGGACGAGTGCCTGGCAGCAAACGCAGGAAACCAAACAACGCCTGCACCTGAGGGCTCAGATGATGCTGGAACAACTCCCAGAACCAGGCGTCCGGATCGTTGCCGGCCTGCGCGAACGTCACCGGGCATTCACCCATCAAGCTGAACTGTGGTCCTGGCTCACTGAAGGCCAATACTCCACAGGCGGTTTCGAAGCAGAGCGGCTGGATGCCCACAGGGGCAGTACCAGGCTCCATTCTCAACTCGCCACTCGACCCAGCGACCTCGAACGGCATACACAACCCTTGCCCCAACCGCTGCCGGGCAACCGCAATATCGGTTTTGAATGTGGGAAATATCAGAGGTGGCAGCATCATGCCTACGTCGATTTTGTCAGATACAAACTGACGGGCTGGCGCAGGCTCTGCGCCAACCGTTGCTCACATTGTTGGCGTACACCACTGAGCCAGTGCACCGTATTGTCTTGCTCTGCGTGCAGTTCGACATTCCAGATCCCCTGCTCCCGGCGGATACTGGCGTTGATCCGCCCCAGGCGGCCCAGGTGAAAAACAGCCATCAACGGCCATTGCGAACCGACGAGCATTCGCGGCGCCAACTGCTCGGTCAGTGCCTCTATCATGGCGACATCGCCCGAGGCTTTGATTCCGTTCAGAGACGCTCCATATCCCCCGCTGTCCTGGCCCCCATCGTCAAACAACCGGGCGAACAATCGCCCTTGCTCCCAAGGCACCAGGGTACCGAATTCAGGTGCACGATCATCGCGAGACTCGCGCGGACGCTGACGTTCAGGCGGACTAACTGAAACCTGTTTCATATCGGCTCCTGCCTCAGTAACTCAGATAATTCGTGTATTTTTTCTACCTGGCGCAAGCACAAGGTGACGTGTTTCTGCGCCTGGCCGACCTGTGCAGCCCTCTCTTGCTGCTGCTCTTGGAGTTGCAACAATTGGCCTTCTTCACGCCGGGTACCCGCCGATAATTGCCGCTCCTTGGCACTCCAGTTTTTCAGCGCCTTGAACGTCACCACCTGCCCCTGGTGCTGACTCAACAGCTGCGCGCATTGCCGGGCCTCTTCCAGGCGGGTTTGCTCGAGGATTTCCTGCGCCTCCCGGATATGCGCGACCAGCGCTTGCTGCGCCCGTTTTGCCTCACGCAGTGCACGCTCGGCGCGGTCAGCACGGTGTCGGCGCAAACGTCGCAGGGTATCGATTTCACCCGGTAACACTTCAGAATGGGACATGGGCGGTCAGCTCAGCCAATTGATCCATGGTGGCGGCAAGCGGCGAAGGTTCGCGCAAATCCTGGCGCAGAAAGCCATCTACCGCCTGCCGACTGTCTACTGCCAGGTCGGTGAGTGCATCGTTGCCGGGCTGATATTCCCCCAACTTGAGCATCAGCTCGATCTGCTGGTAAGCCGACAGCAAGCGTCGTAGCGCCGTGCCGGCACGGATATGCGCGGGCTCGGCAACATTGCTTAGAATCCGCGAAAGGCTGGCCAGGACATCGACCGCCGGGTAATGGCCACGCTCGGCCAGCTTGCGCGACAGGACGATATGACCGTCGAGCAGAGAGCGCACCTCATCCGCTACCGGATCGTTCATGGAGTCCTGTTCGATCAGCACTGTATAGATGGCCGTGATCACGCCTTCACGGGTCAAGCCGGCACGCTCCACCAGACGTGGCAGCAAACTGTAGACCGACGGCGGCAGACCACCGCGCCCCAAGGGTTCACCGGCAGCCAGGCCGATTTCACGCTGGGCCCTGGCAAAACGGGTCAGAGAGTCGATCAGCAACAGCACCCGCTGGCCCTTACGCCGGAAACCTTCGGCCAGCGCAGTTGCCGTGAACGCGGCACGCGCGCGCTCCATGCTTGAGCGGTCGGAGGTTGCACACACCAACACGGCCTTGGCACGCAACTGCTCATCCAGTTCATGATCGAGAAACTCGCGCAGTTCCCGGCCCCGCTCCCCGATGAGACCGAATACGATCACATCGCACTCCACGTTACGGGCGATTTCGGCCAACAAGGTGGTCTTGCCACAACCGGCTCCGGCAAACAGCCCGACACGCTGGCCCTCCCCCAGGGTCATCAGGCCATCAATCGAGCGCACCCCCGTAGCCAGTGCGCGGTTGATCCGCGGCCGTTCGGTAGGAAGAGGCGCCTCGCATAACACTGTGGTCGCCCCAGGGGTGTCCGCTTCCACGAACGCGCTCACCCCATCGCCCGCAATCGGGCGGCCAAAACCATCCAGCACCTGTCCCAACAACTCATCACCGACCCGAACCTGATGCGGAACCCCCAACCGCTCGACGCTGGCGCCTACACGCACACCTTCAAGATTGCCCAGGGCACTGAGCACCGCATCGCGCTGATCGAACCCGATGATCTCGGCGAGCATGTAGTCGCCCGGCGCTTTTTCGACTTGGCATAGGTCACCAATACGGGCCTGCGGCAATCGGCATTGCAACAGCATGCCGTTCACGCGCTGAATACGACCGAGCATTGTCACCGGTGCGAAGCTGTTCAACGCCTGTGACTGGTTCAGTTGCCAGGCGTCCAGACGCTCCTGCAGCGACCCCGTCACCAGCCCACCTCATAACGTTGCTCACCGTCAAAAACCACTTTGCTGTTATCGATCAAAACCAGGCGCAGGCCATCCACTTCGTCACCGACGAATAAGCGGGTTCCTTCTTCCAGCACCACGTGGCCATTCGGACCGCCCACTATCTGCAAGATCTTGAACGGTAACCTGCCTTCGCGTACCCGTACGCGACTGATCACCGGCACCACAGTGTCGAATTGCTCGGCAAAACGGTCGAGCATGCGCGCAATCAGTTCCACTTCATCCTGGGAAACAACACCATTGAGGGCAATCTGACCATTGACGATCTGTAAGCTGACACGCTGGAGCAATTCGCGCTCGTTGAGCATCTTCATGAGTTGCTGGCGCACCTCAGCGGGTGAGTCCAACCCAGGTTTCTGAATGACCGCCGGCATCAGCGATGCCTGGGCCTCACGCTCACCGCTGAAGATAATGCCGACCGCAGCGATGATCACGGCGCATAGCAGAACCAGGCTGACCAAGCGTTTTTGCTGCAACAAGGGAATAGAAGACAGCGTCAGCGGCAATGGCGCCTGGGGCAAGGGCTCCGTTGCCGGCCGGGGCGGCTTGAGCACCGATGCCTGCCGCCAAGGATGATCGGCAGGACAGACACACAAGCTGACGGAGCCAATCATAAACGGCGTGTTGAGTGCCAGATCACCGATCTGCGCCAACATTTGCCCATCGCCGTTTTTCAGCAGCCCCGCTTCAGCCTGCACCGACCAGCGCCCTTCGAGCAATAGCAGGCGCGCGTGGTGCTCGGCGATACCTGGATCATCCAGCAGGAGATCAGCGTCCGCGTTGGCGCCAAGGCTCCACTGCTCACCAAACAGAGGCAGCGCGGCCCCTTGATGCAAACCATCCAACACTCGGAGTTCGAACATCAGTACGTCCCCCCGTACTCTGCAAGTAGCGCTGTGTTCATGCCAATGTCCCGTGCATCAACTCATCCTGGCCAAGGTCAAAACGCCCCAGCACCTTGACCTTGGAATTGCTCCCCAGCTCGGCGAAAGACAACACCGGCACATGGTTGAACTCCTCAAGCAACAAGGTTCGCAAGGGGCTGCGCAAATCTTGCGCCACCAACAACACACTTTTTATTTTTGCCCGTGCGCTGAAGGCCTGGTTGAGCAGGTTGACCAGCGCAGCGCTATTGTCGCCGTCGAGTGCAAAGAACACCCCGGTCTGGGTCTGGCGCAGCGCCTCGCGCAGGACGTTTTCGGTATGCGGTGACAACAGCCAGGCATGCAGCCCATCGGCCTCGCTGTACTGGTGGTAGATCTGCGACTTGAGGGCAATGCGCGCATAGTCAGCCAGTGCTTCCGGCTCACGTTCGTGCTGGCCGTATTCGATCAGCGATTCGACAATCAACCTCACGGCGCGCAGCGGGACCCCTTCGCTGGCCAGGCGTTGCAGCACCGCCGAAAAGCGCGAGATTGGCATGATGCGTTGCAGTTCCTGCACCAGTTCGGGTTGATTGTTCTCAAGCCAACTGAGGATCGACTTGCTCTCCTGAATCCCCAGGAACTGCGGCCCGCTGAGCATCATCGCTTTCTTCATGCGCTCGACGATCAGGCTCGTCGCCGTGAAGCGCTCCAACTGCGCGTCATTGAGCAGTGGGTCGTCAGGCGGCAGCCAGAGCCAATCCTGTTCATTGCGCTCGGCCAATCCCGGTATGCCATGCTCAGGCTCAACCGTCAGGGCGCTGCGCTCCACGGCAACGCGCCGGACCACTGAAGCCTTGACCATCGGTACTTCATGGACGCAGAAGCGCATTTCATCATCGTCCAGCGAGTCATCGATCTCGACCTCAAACGGCGGCAATGTCAGGCCGATATTGGCAACCAGGGAATTTCGAACCTGACGGATTCCGTGAATAAGATCGGTCACCTCAGGCGTGCCGCGCAAAGCCGAGGGAAACTGCAACAGATAAGGCCGGGACGGATCAAACCCGCGCAGATCCTCTTTGCCATTTTCTTCAGGCCGCACGGCTTCGACGGCTTCGGCTTCTGGCTGCGCTTCACGTCGGCGCCGACGGTCGAGGTAATAACCCAAGGCGCCGGTCATCATCGCCAGCAGAATAAACACCAGGGTCGGCATGCCAGGCACGATTGCAAACACCAGCATGGCCACCGAGGCGATCATCCAGCTCTTGGGCTCACTGGTCATCTGGCGTGCGATCTCGGCGCCCATGTTCGTGATGCCCTTGCGCCCTTCCGGTGCCACGCGGGTAATGATCATGCCGGCGGTGAGAGAGATCAACAGCGCCGGAATCTGCGCAATCAGACCATCGCCAATCGTCAGCACCGAATACAGCGCCATTGAATCGGCGGCGCTCAAGCCGTGCTGGAACATACCAGTGGAGAAGCCGCCCAACAGGTTGACCACAACGATGATCAACCCCGCGATGGCATCCCCCTTGACGAATTTCATGGCGCCATCCATGGCCCCGAACAACTGACTCTCGCGGGACAACTGTTCACGCTTGTCCCGCGCTTGTACGCCGTCAATCAAGCCGGCACGCAAGTCACTGTCGATGGACATCTGCTTGCCCGGCATTGCGTCCAGGCTGAAGCGCGCCGCCACTTCGGCAACCCGTTCAGAGCCTTTGGTGATCACCAGAAAGTTGACCAGGGTCAGGATCAGAAAGATCACCATCCCAACAGCCAGGTTGCCGCCCACTACGAAATTGCCGAAGGCCTCAACGATATCGCCGGCGTCCTGTTCGAGCAGGATCAAGCGCGTCGTTGCGATCGACAACGCCAGGCGAAACATGGTGGTCAGCAACAAAATCGATGGGAAGGAAGAGAACGCCAAAGGCCCGGGCAAGTAAAGCGCCAGCATGATCAACAGGCAGGCAATACAGATATTCAGCGCAATCAGAATGTCCACCAGCCAGGTAGGCAGCGGCACGATGAAAATGAACACAATGGCCATGACCACCACGGCGCCCAAGACCTCGGCACGCTGCGCCACCTTGAGCAGTACACCGTTGAGGGTGGACAGCACGCTCACGCCAGGATAGTCGGATTAGGAAAACCAGGGCGTATGCCTTCGAGGCGGGCAAGCTCGTCCATCACCAGCAGAAAATTGTGCAGCGCCTCTTGGCGTGATTTGCTATCCGGCCACAAGGCCTCGGGCAACTTTTGAAACAGCTTATAAAGCGCATTGAGAGACACGAGTTTTGATGTGCAGGTCCCCATATCTTCGGCCAGACGCATGATTTCATTTGTCACGATGCCGGTGTTTGCATAACCCAGCAGGCGTTGCAGCAGGCTTACCGCATGCAGTTCGATTGCAAGGTTCTGAACCAGCTCACGACAGCTGCACAACACCCCGCTCAGTGCACCGCAGCTGCGCAGGCCAACCAGCAAGGTGCGCAACATTGCCGTAGGAACGGAGGACACATGGGCGGCGATGTCGGCCGTCAGGGCGCTGGACATTGTGTTCAACCCATGTGCAAAACGGTCGTCACCGTAGATGCCCAGCAGCGCGTGCATCATTGTCGCCAGGGATTGCCGTGTCACCACACTGGCGTAGTAGAGCGTGCGCAGCGCCTGGCGCTCTTCTGGATCGCCACCCGCCTTATGCAAGGCCATGGCAATATTCAGGCCCGCCTGGATCTGCCCTTTGAAGCGGATCTCCAGCTTGGCAATCGCATCCCGCGCCAGGTCGGCTTCGGAGTTGCGCACGTCGGACTCAGCCTGCTCGCACACCGCTTTGAGTACCACGAAGGTACGCGCCGGATCACCGCCAGTGGCCTCCACCAATTGATCGATGCTGGGTTGCATGAGCAATTGCAGCCTGATTCGACGTGCGGCCGCGGCGAAGCTTTCCTGGGCCGGATGCCCCAACTGCTCATAGAGCTGCGAGAACGCCTGAACGGGAGGCACACGCACGCCAATTTTGCGCTTATCCAACGTACGGCTGCTGGATTCCACCTCCCGACCAAAGTGCAGGTAAAGATCATCGATACCTTGGCCTGGCTCAGGTTTGGCGGCCAGGCTAGCGGTGGGGAGTTCCACCCGCGGGGTCATTGGCACTTCGTTGGTAGATTCGACTTTCATGGGCAGGCCAGTACAGGAAGAGAGTGTCCATATGTGGTCAGGCCCACCCAGATGGTTCCATCGAAACTCGCTCTTCCAACAAGATGAAAAAACCCGCACAGGTCCCTGGTGCCTTTTGCAAATTACTGCACAAAAACACTGCAACCATAAAGTATTTATTTATACAAATCAGTTGCTTACATGATGATTCTCCTTTGGCACAGGCAGTGCAAAAGAGGTAACCGCCGAAACTATTTCGACTGCGTCTACCTTAAGGAAAAATCATGAATATCCCTATTGAAGCCCTAGTTCACCTTGGTGGCAGTTCGCCTCAATTCATGCTCCATCTGACAGACGATCAACAGAAAAAACTTCGCCGTTTCATTCACAAACGGGTCCTGAACCCAGAAGACGCGGATGATCTTTTGCAATTGACTTACCTGGAGGCCTGGCGCAATCGCGAGCGTTTCAGTGGTACCGCGACACTCAGTACCTGGATGTGCGGCATCGCGCAGAACCTGATCCGCAATCACTTCCGGCGCCTGTATGCCAAGCCTGCGCATTGCGAATTCGACGAGTCGCTGTGGCATGGCCATGAAGAAAACCACAGCCTGGACTGGGAGTTCGAAGTCAACCGGCGCTTGGAAAATACCCTGAGTGCGATTGACCACTTGCCGACCGAGATGCGCAGAACGCTGTACGCCTCGCTGGAAACCGACGGCAGTTACCAGGACACCGCCGACGTACTGGACATTCCTATCGGCACTGTGCGCTCGCGCCTGTCACGGGCACGCGAACAGCTCAAGCGCGTCACCCACACCCCACTGCATCGGTAAGTTGAGTTAGCCAGTCAAGTGTTGGGCGACAGGGATATCTGCCCAACACTGTCTGACATGGCCTGCGAGTAAACCTTCGAAGACGCCAAGCGCTTCCACTCCCCCTCATCCACTGCGCATTCGTCACCGCCCGTCGCCAAAACCAGCGCTTTGGCTTAAACAGTTGAAAGCGTAGAAAAAAATTCAACAAAAACGCTTGACGCATTGCCGTTCCAAGCGAATAATGCGCGCCACTTGGCTACATAGCTCAGTTGGTTAGAGCATAGCATTCATAATGCTGGGGTCCGGGGTTCAAGTCCCTGTGTAGCCACCAAGTACTAAAAACGGCTTACCGAAAGGTAGGCCGTTTTTTTATGCGCGCAAAAAAACTCCCTAACTGTATTTTGACGCCCCCCTACCCCACTGTTAGTGTCCAGCCTCCCCTGAACACGGAGTGCCCCCGATGCAACTGGACATCTACCAAGTCGACGCTTTCAGCCACCATCCCTTCGGCGGCAACCCGGCAGCAGTGTGCCCGCTCACCGAGTGGCTGCCCGACGAGCAACTGCAGCAGATTGCGGCCGAGAATAATCTTTCGGAAACCGCATTCTTTGTACCCCGTGGCGAGTTCTATGAGTTGCGCTGGCTCACGCCGGAAGTTGAGGTGGACCTGTGCGGCCATGCCACGTTGGCAGCCGCGTGGATATTGATCCACAAGTTGGCGGACGCCCCGCAGGTTCTGCGCTTTGCCACCCGTAGCGGCGAGTTGCGGGTAACGCGCAACGGCGATGAGCTGGCGATGGATTTTCCGGCAAAGAAACCCGAACGCTGCGAGCCGCCCTACGGCATGTTGAGTGCCCTGGGGCTTGAAACCGCCGAGGTGTTTGGCACCGACGACTATATTGTGCTGGTGGAGGATGAAGCACAGGTAGCGGCTCTGGCACCGGACTTTGCGCGACTCAAGGGCCTGCCTAAACGCGGCATTGCGGTGACCGCCAAAAGCACGCGGTTTGATTTTGTCTCGCGCTGGTTCGGCCCGAATGTGGGCATCAATGAAGACCCGGTTACCGGCTCGGCGCACACCTCACTGGCACCGTTCTGGGCCGAGCGCCTGGGCAAGTCGCAATTGAGCGCCGAACAAGGCGGCCAACGTAAGGGCCAGTTGCGCTGTGAGCTCCAGGGTGACCGGGTAATTATTTCCGGCAAGGCCGTGCTGTACATGCAAGGCACGATTTACCTGTAAAACGCAGTAACCCAAGGACAACAGCACCTTCTCAACAGGAACGGAGTTCAGCGCGTGTTTTTGATTTCCCGCCGCAGCCTGACAGTCATCGCCGCAACCCTGGCCCTCGCAGCCTGCCACACGCCCGTCAACGAACAGCCTCCGGCGCCAGAGCTGGGCTCGGGCTATCGCACCGACCTGAGCACCCGCCACGCCGAGCGCCATATGGCGGCCGCCGCCAACCCACTGGCGGCAGAAGCCGGGCGTGAGATGTTGCGTCAAGGCGGTTCAGCCATTGATGCGGCGATTGCCATGCAAGCGGTATTGACCCTGGTGGAACCGCAGTCGTCCGGCATCGGCGGCGGTGCGTTCATCATGCTGTGGGATGGGCAAAACGTGCAGGCTTACGACGGCCGCGAAACCGCACCGGCCGGGGCGACGGAGCGTCTGTTCCTGAAGGCCGACGGTACGCCGATGGCGTTCACGGATGCGCAGATTGGCGGGCGCTCGGTGGGCACGCCAGGGGTATTGCGCGCCCTGGAAATGGCGCACAAAAAGAGCGGTCACTTGCCATGGGCCAAGCTGTTTGAACCGGCGATTCGCCTGTCGGAGCAAGGCTTCGCCATTTCCCCGCGCTTGCACAGCTTGATCGCGGCGGATCGCTTTATCGCGCAATCCCCCGACATGGCGGCGTACTTCCTGAATGCCGATGGCTCGCCAAAAACCACCGGTACACTATTGAAAAACCCGGCACTGGCCGCGGTGTTCAAGCGCATCGCCAAGGAAGGACCGGATGCGCTATACCAAGGCCCGATTGCCGATGAGATCGCACGCAAGGTACAGGGCCATCGCAATGCCGGCAGCCTGTCCCAGGCCGACCTCAAGGGCTACACCGCCAAACAACGCGCACCACTGTGTACCGACTACAAACAATGGAAGGTCTGCGGCATGCCACCGCCGTCCTCGGGCGGGATTGCCGTGGCGCAGATCCTGGGGACACTGCAGGCGCTGGAAACCCGCAACCCGCGCCTGGCCATCGCCCCCATGACACCGGTCAAGAGTGCGTCTCCTGCCGGGTTTGAACCGACACCCGAGGCCGTGCACCTGATCGCCGAAGCCGGGCGCCTGGCCTTTGCCGACCGCGCGCTGTATGTGGCCGATGCTGACTTCACCCCAGTGCCGGTCGACGGCCTCGTCGCACCGAGTTACCTGGCGCAGCGCGCCACGCTGATCGGCGAGCGCAGCATGGGCATCGCCAAGCCGGGGCAACCTGCCGGCATTCAGGTGGCGTATGCGCCAGACCGATCGCCGCTGCGCATCTCCACCTCACAGGTGGTGGCGGTGGACGACCAGGGCGGCGCCGTGTCGATGACCACCACGGTTGAAGCGGCATTCGGCTCGCATGTGATGGTCCAGGGCTTTTTGCTCAACAACCAGATGACCGACTTCTCGTTCATCCCCGCAGAAAACGGCCAGCCTGTGGCCAACCGCGTACAACCGGGTAAACGCCCACGCTCGGCCATGGCGCCGACCTTGGTGTTCGACCGCAAGACGGGCGAACTGCTGGCCACCGTCGGCTCCCCTGGCGGCTCGCAAATCATCGAGTACGTGAGTAAATCCCTGGTCGCCATGCTCGACTGGAAGCTCGACCCACAAGCGGCCATCAGCCTGCCCAACTTCGGCAGTCGCAATGGTGCTACCGAGTTGGAAGCAGGGCTGTTCAGCTCGGCGCTGAAACAGGCGCTCAGAGACAAGGGCCACGCCCTGAGCGAGATCGAGATGACCAGCGGCGTGCAGGCCATCGTGCGCACGCGGGATGCCCAAGGCAAGGTGACGCTCAGTGGCGGTGCTGACCCTCGGCGTGAAGGTGAGGCGTTGGGTGACTGAAGTGGTTGGGACTAGGGACGCTTCGCGCCCCAACGGGAGCAAGCTCCCTCGCCACAGTGGGTGACCGGCCTTTGAGCCGAGTCCCACCAACAATCAGCGATGGCTCTTCAACCCCTTGCGCCCCGCATGCCGCTCCAGCGCCAGCTCGATCAACCGGCTCACCAGCTCGCTATAGCTCATGCCCGCCGCTTGCCACAACTTGGGGTACATGCTGATGCGGGTAAAACCGGGCAGTGAGTTGATCTCGTTGATCAGCACTTCGCCGTCCTGCGTCAGGAACACATCCACCCGCGCCAACCCGGCGCATCCCAACACTTCAAACGCCTCAATGGCCAGGCTGCGAACCCGTTCGCTGGCGTCGTGACTGATAGCCGCCGGTACCACCACCTGGGCGGCCTGGCCATCGATGTATTTGCTGTCGTAGGAATAGAAACCGCTGCTCACCACAATCTCGCCACAACCGCTGGCGATGGGCTGGTCATTACCCAGCACCGCGCATTCGATTTCGCGGCCCTGGACGGCGGACTCCACCAGCACTTTTTCATCAAACTCCAACGCCAGTTCAACCGCAGCGCGGTATTCGGCTTCGCTGCCAACTTTGCTCACCCCCACCGACGAACCCTGGTTGGCGGGTTTGACGAACATCGGCACACCGAGCTTGCCAGCAGCCGTTTCGAACGAGGTGCGCGCCGCATTACCTCGCGTGAGGGTAATGAACGGCGTGACCGCAATACCCGCGTCACGCAGCAGACGCTTGCTGATGTCTTTGTCCATACACACCGCCGAGCCGAGCACGTCGGAACCGACGAAGGGCAGATCAGCCATGCGCAGCAAGCCTTGCAGGCAACCGTCTTCACCGAGGGTGCCGTGGACAATCGGGAAGATCACGTCAATGTGTTCCAGCACGCCCTGGCCGGAGGTTTCCACCACTTGCTGGCTGGCCTTGCCGGGCACTACTGCCAATTCACGGTTGGAGTGGTTGAGGGCGATGAGCGCCGGGTTTTCCTGGTTGAGCAGGAAATTGGAGGTGTCATTGAGGTGCCAGTGACCAGCCTTGTCGATACCGATCAAGATAGGCTCGAAGCGTGAACGATCAAGGGCATCGACAATGTTGCGCGCCGATTGCAGCGAGACCTCATGCTCAGCCGACCGCCCACCAAAAATAATACCTACCCGCATCTTGCTCATGACCCGGCCTCGCTGTTGAAAGTAAGGCTTCTTACCATGGGCGATCAGCGATTCGCTACCAGATGTGCACCGAACAACAGGTAGCAGCTCCCGGCAAAGCGGTCGAGCCACTTGCGCGAACGGCTGTAGAGGTTGGCCATGTGCTCGCTGGAGAACACCAGGGCTACGCTGGTATACCAACTGAACGATAAGGTGGCCATGGTGATGACTGCCAGACTCAGCAGCGCCGGTGACGGTGACGGTGGCATGGTCGAAGCGAAGGCCGTAGCGACGAACAGCGCGGCCTTGGGATTGGACAAGTTGCCGAGCAAACCGAAGCGCCACGCAGAAAACAATGAACGTCGCGGCTCATCGGGCAGCACCGCCTGCCCCGCTGTTGGCGCCGAACGTCTGAACAGCTTCAAACCAAGATAGATCAGGTAGCCGCCACCAATGATCTTGAACGCCAGGTACAACATGGGCGCGGCGGTAAACAGCGACTTGATCCCCAGGCCACCCGCCAGCCCCCAGATAATCGTGCCAGTGGCCACGCCTGCCGAGGCCATTACACCGTGACGCCGAGAACAGCTGGCGGCCAACTGCGCCGTATTGAAGAAGTTGGGGCCAGGCGTCACCACGGCGACTGTCCACAGCAATGCGAGCGAGACCAGCGGCGCCACATAGGCGGGGTTGAAAAAATCCATGAGGAGCACCACCAGCGCAGTATACGAACAGGGATCATAGGCCTCGCCCCACACCTGCACAATCGTACAAGACCCCAGCAGACAACCGGTGCAGACTCAGTTAACGTGTTTCCACCTCCTTTTGTGACAAGTCACCATGGGCAACCCCACGCACACCCTCGACTGGCTGCACCGCGCGCCCCACGCCAGCGGCCTGGACCGTATCGAGGCGTATTTTGCCGGCTTCGCCTTCGACCCCCATCGCCATGACACCTACGCCATCGGGCGCACGTTGTTCGGCGTGCAGAGTTTTCATTATCGCGGCGGTACGACCCACAGCCTGCCCGGCACCACCATGGTGATCCACCCGGATGAAACCCATGACGGCCGCGCTGGCAGCGACGAAGGTTTCAAGTACCGGATGATTTATGTGGAGCCGGCGCTGATCCAGCAGATCCTCGGTGGGCAGCCGTTGCCGTTTATCCCCGGCGGCTTGTCCACCGACCCACGGCTGCACCGCGCCAGCGAAGTGTTGCTGCAGAGCCTGGATTGCCCGATAGACCCGATGCAAGAGCAAGACGCCATGTTCGATCTGGCCCATGCCCTGAGCGAAGCGTCCGGTGCCATCATCCGCCGTAAATCCTTCGACTATGTCGCGGCCGAACGCGCCCGTGAATTCATCCACAGCGCCCTGGGCCGCAGCATCACCCTGGATGAAATAGCCGACCACGCCGGCCGTGACCGCTGGGCGTTATCGCGGGATTTTCGCTTGTTGTTCGGCACCAGCCCCTACCGCTACCTGACCATGCGCCGGCTGGACCTGGTGCGCCACTTATTGGCCCAGGGCCAATCGTTGGTGGATGCGGCCATGACCGCAGGCTTCACCGACCAAAGCCACATGACCCGCCAGTTTCGCAGCACCTACGGCATGCCGCCATCGCGCTGGGTGAAAATGCTCGGACGCTGAGTGCTGGGTCGGAATACATTCAAACTGTGGGAGCTGGCTTGCCTGCGATGCAGACACCTCGGTGTATCAGGCACACCCTATTGATGCCATCGCAGGCAAGCCAGCTCCCACATTTGATCTTCGTGGCTTTGCGCCTCTGTCAGAGCTGACGCCCGACAATCGGTTGGCCAATGACCAGGAAATTCCCGCCCGCCACATGGTGCAACGTGCGCAGTTCATCATGCCCTTCAAAATGCCAGCGGCCCTCGCTGAACACCCGCTCATCAGCATAGGCCGCGACCACTTCGCCCAGGAACAGGTCATAGCTCTGCTGATTATGCGGCTCAGGCAGCAGGCGGCACTCCAACCAGGCCACGCAGCCTTCCAGCATCGGCGCCTCGGTGTGTTCACCGCTGAAGCTGCGCAGGCCGTAGGCTGCGAATTTGTCGGTTTCAACGCCGCGGGTATTGCCCACCGTCTGCACCAGATCAGCCTGTGCGGCACAAGGCACTTGCAGCACGAAGGTGCCGGCGCCTTCCAGTAGCTGGCGGGTCCAGGTGGCCTTGTCGAGCACCACCGCGACTTTCGGTGGTTCGAAATCCAGCGGCATGGCCCAGGCAGCGGCCATGATATTGCGCTGGCCGTTGTGGGCTGCGCTCACCAACACGGTCGGCCCGTGGTTGAGCAAACGGTAAGCCTTGGACAGTGGTACGGGGCGACGGAACGTAGGGTTCATGGTCGATCAGCTCTGCAAGCGAGAAAAGACCTACGATACCTCAAGCACAAGCCCGACAGGTCAGCTCGACAGCTGATTGGCAAACTGCCCGACCGCACTCACCACCTTCTGCGCACCGTCTTGAATCTCGACGATCACGGTACCCGCCTCGGCCGCCAGGGCCAGGCCCTGCTCGGCTTGCAGGCGACCGTCGGCCATCAAGGCCACCGCGTCTCGGGCCATGTCCTGGTTCTGACGCACCACACCAACAATTTCCTCGGTGGCTTTGCTGGTGCGTGACGCCAGTTGCCGCACTTCATCGGCCACGACCGCAAAGCCACGCCCTTGTTCACCGGCACGCGCCGCTTCGATGGCCGCGTTGAGCGCCAGCAGGTTGGTCTGCTCGGCAATCCCGCTGATGGTCTTGACGATGCTGCCGATCACTTGGGATTGGGCATTCAACGCCTCAATGCCTTCACCGGCCTGTTGCATGTGCTGGGCCAGGTCGCGCATCACGTCTACAGCCTGGGTAACCACGGTGGTGCCGCGTTGGGCGCTGTCGTCGGTTTGCAAAGAGGTGCTGTAGGCAATATTGGCGGCCTCGGCTACGGCCTGCTCGCGGTTGACCTGGTCGGTAATGACCGTGGCGAACTTGACCACTTTGTACAGCCGCTCATTGGCGTCCACTACCGGGTTGTAGGTGGCCTCCAACCACACCAGGCGGCCATGGCTGTCCACACGCTTGAAGCGCGCGGCGACGAACTCACCGGCGTTCAGGCGCTTCCAGAACTGTTGGTATTCGACACTGTTGTATTCCTGTGGCTCACAGAACATACGGTGATGCTTGCCTTTGATCTGCGCCAGGCTGTATCCCATGGCGCCGAGGAAGCGGTCATTGGCGGTGAGTACATGCCCCTCCAGGTCGAACTCGATCAACGCGGTGGAACGCATCAGCGCGGTGATCAGGTTTTCATGTTCACGCGAGCTCTCGATGGTGCGGGTAAGGTCGCTGGAGAACATCGAAAACTGCTTGATGCGCCCCTCCGAACTGCGCACCGGCTGCACGATTGAGCGCAACCAGGCTTCCTTGCCATTGCCGCGCATCAGGCGCACGGCGCCGGCAAAGTGTTCGCCGCGGGCCAGCGCGTGCTTGAAACGCAGTTGGAACGCGTCCTGGCGCACGTGGGCCGGCACCAGGTCTTCGATCGCGCGTCCGACTATCTCACCCAGCGAGTAAGCCAGTTCCTGCAGGAAGTTGGCATTGGCCCACTCCACACGGCCTTCAGGGTCCAGTGTCAGGCAGAGCATTTCGTTTTCCAGGCTTTCTTTCACCTGGAGCAAGCTCGACAATTCTTCGCGCAGAGTGGTCAGCTCTTGCTTCAGGCGGGTATTGAACATGGGGCACCGTTAGGCAAGTGAAGTGGGTGTACTAACCTGCATCGGCGCTGCCGGGGTTTTCTGAAGAGCGCTTGGGCCCTGGGCCGAACTATATTTTCAACCGCCATTGTTACGGCATATACCCATGACCTGATATTCAAGGGTATTGAGCTTGCCGCTGGAGTCTTCGTAGGTCATGCGCGACGGCACGGCGTTGCACGAGCGGATCGGCGGCGTCACGTTGACGACCTTGGCAATGTCCAGGTCCATGCCATAGCGGTAAGCCTGGACCTCGGGCACCGGCTTGCCTTTTTTGATGGCGTAGGCGGCCATGGCTTTCTCATTGCGCTCCATCATCAGGGCAAAGGTGCGATCCCCGCCCCCTTCGGCCAGTGCGCCAAATGACAACACAGCCGTTAATACAGCCAAACCTGCTTTATAAAAGTTCATTGCGGTTTCCTCGACTGAAAAGTTCAGTGTCGAGATTAACCAGGCAACCCTGACGTCAGGTTCACCAGAACATTACTTATTTGTTAGATGGCCGTTAGTTTCCAGAATTGTAATCTTCGCGCCATGCAGCTGTTACCCACCGTTTGCAACTATCAGCCAGGGCCATATCAATAAGAACGCCTGCCTCTATAAGAGCCGATAACTGCCATCACCGAGGAGCGCATCATGAGCATTCGTCATTACACCCTTCCCTTTTCATTGATGGCCGCGTTGCCCCTGGCCGCCGTGGCGGTGGAAGACAAGCCCGAGGGTTTTATCGAGGGCAGCCGCATCAACGTGCTGGCACGCAATTTCTACTTCAACCGCGATGACCGCAAAGGCCAGTCCAGCCCCACTGGTAATGGTTACTCAGAAGCCTGGGCCCAGGGCTTTATTGGCAAATTCGAATCCGGTTTTACCCAGGGCACCGTGGGCTTTGGCATGGACGCGTTCGCCATGTACGGCCTTACGCTTGACTCGGGCAGCGGCCGCAGCGGCGGCAAAGGCTCGTTCAGCGTGCTGCCGGTGAACAGCGACAACCAGCCGGAAAACAGCTACAGCAAAATCGGCGGCGCGGCGAAACTGCGCGTGCTGGACACGGTGATCAAGGCCGGCGACGTGTTCCCGATCACCCCCGTGGTGGCGTACGGCGACTCTCGCCTGTTGCCTGAGAGCTTTCGCGGCGTCACCCTGCAAAACACCAGCCTGGAAGGCTTGAGCCTGCAAGGCGGGCGCCTGAGCGGCATGAGCCAGCCCAGTGAAAGCGGCATGAACAAAGGCTTTGCCACCTTCTATGCAGGTAAGGTCGACTCGCCCTGGATCGCCTACTTCGGCGGTGACTATCAGCTCAACAGCCATCTGGGCTTTAGCCTGTACAGCAGCCGCTTGAAGGACGCCTGGGACCAGTATTACTTCGGCAGCAACGCCAATTACGCGCTGACCGACGACGTGTCGCTGTTCGGCGACTTCAACTACTACAAGGCTGTGGACGAAGGCCAGAAACGGCTCGGCGAGCTCGACAATAACATCTGGAGCGCCAGGCTCGGGGTCAAGGTCGGCGCCCACAGCCTGGCCGTGTCGCACCAGCGCAACAACGGCGACAATGACTTCGATTACCTGCGCCAGTCAGATTCGATCTTCCTCAATAACTCGATCCAGTACAGCGACTTCAACGCCCCCAAGGAGCGCTCATGGATGGTGCGCTACGACCTGGACATGCAGGCGTTCGGCATTCCAGGCCTGTCGTTCATGACCCGCTACGGCAAAGGCACCGGCGCCGACTATAGCAACGCCAATGCCGTGTATATGCGTCGCGATGCAGCGGGTAACCCCTTGACCGATCAACGCCGCTGGGAACGGGATATCGAGGCCAAGTACGTGGTGCAAAGTGGGCGCTTGAAGGATTTGTCCCTGCGCTTGCGCCAAGCCACCGTGCGCTCCAGTGCGTTCGAGTCAGACCTGGAAGAAGTTCGCTTTATTGCTGAATACCCATTGGCTGTGTTGTAGCCCTTACATTCGTTCGCGATTAACTAACATCTGTTCACAAATAGCCGGTTATCAAAATTGTAATATTGGCTTCAGCTTCCCGTTAAGTTGAGCTTTCTATACTCGCTTGAACTTATTCACCCGAGCACATTCATCTCTGAAGCTTTTGTGTAGCTCCTTTGGAAAGAGATGAATTTTTAACGCCCCGCTTGGGGCGTTTTTTTTGCCCGCGGCGCCATGCGACCGATGGTCGCAGTTGACCCTAAAGCTACTTCACCCTTCAGACTTTTCCCACTTTCGACAACCGCCGCCATAAGGAAATGGGCGCCTTCTCTCCCCTAATTCAAGAGGTAACCCCCATGCGTATTCTTGTGGTTGAAGACGAGCAGAAAACCGCCGACTACCTGCAGCAAGGCCTGAACGAAAGTGGCTACGTGGTCGACTGCGCCGCCAATGGCATCGACGGCCTGCACCTGGCCGGGCAACACGCCTATGAACTGGTGATTCTGGACGTCAACCTGCCGGGCAAGGATGGCTGGCAAGTACTGGAAGAATTGCGCCGCAACGGCACTCAGCGCGTGATGATGCTCACCGCCCGTGGCCGGCTGGCTGACAAGATCAAGGGTTTGGACATGGGCGCCGACGATTACCTGGTCAAGCCGTTCGAGTTTCCCGAACTGCTGGCCCGCGTGCGCACCCTGATGCGTCGCAGCGAGCACATTCCACAGCCGGAAGTGTTCCGCGTATCGGACCTGGAACTGGACCCGCGCCGCCACCGCGCTTACCGCGGCACCCGGCGCATCGACCTGACCACCAAGGAGTTCGCCCTGTTGCAGGTGCTGATGCGCCAGGCCGGCGAAGTGCTGACCCGCACGCAGATTATCTCCCTGGTGTGGGACATGAATTTCGACTGCGACACCAACGTGGTCGAAGTCTCCATCAGCCGCCTGCGTGCCAAGGTGGATGACCAGAGCGAGGTCAAGCTGATCCACACCATTCGCGGCGTGGGCTACGTGCTGGAAGCGCGCCCATGAAGACCGGCAGCCTGTCGATGCGCCTGGGGCTGACGGTCAGCCTGATGGGCGCAGGCCTGGTGCTGCTGCTGGCGACCCTGGCCTACCTGGCGCTCACCCATGAGTTGGAAAAACTCGCGCGCAAGAACCTGGAAAGCAAGATGGAACAGATCCAGCACAGCCTGGCCCTGGGCCTGGACGCCCAGGCCATTCGCGCCCGCCCCCACTCACTGATGGACCTGGTGATCGGCCACGACAATTTCCACCTGACCATCGTCGGTACAGCGCCCGATAACAGCGTGCTGCTGAACGTCGGCAGCAAACCCCAGGAACCGCTGCTCACCGACTTCAAGTCACGGGAAACCCTGGGCTACCTCAATTGGGTCGACAGCTACGGCAACCAGGTACTCAGCGCCACCCGCCTGATGCGCCTGGCCAGCGGCGAGCGCGTGCGGGTGCTGCTGTCCCTGGACCGCATGGACGACCAGGCATTGCTCACTGCCTACCTGCGCGCCACGCTGATTGCGCTGCCGCTGCTGTTGATACTGATTGGCATGGGCGCCTGGTGGCTGGTGCAACGTGGCCTGGCGCCGTTGAAGCAGTTCAGCCAGGTGGCGGCGAAGGTCACGACCCAGGACCTCACCCATCGTTTGTCTGTGGATAACCTGCCCCACGAACTGGGTGAGCTCGCCCACGGCATCAACGTGATGCTCGACCGCCTGGATGCCGGGGTGCAGCAACTCTCGCAATTTTCCGATGACCTGGCCCACGAACTGCGCGCGCCCTTGACCAACCTCATGGGCAAGGCCCAGTTGACCCTATCGCGCCAGCGCCCGCCCCAGGAATACAAGGCGGTGCTGGAATCCAACACCGAAGAGCTCGAACGCCTGGCGCGGATTGTCAGCGACATGCTGTTTCTGGCGCAGGTCAGCCACCCGGCGGCGCGGGCCTCATTCACCGAGGTGTCCCTGGCGCAGGAAGCCCAGCGCGTGATGGAGTTGTTTGCCCTGAGTGCCGAAGACAAACACGTCACCCTGAGCCTGCGCGGCGATGCCTGGGTGACCGGCGACCGCCTGATGATCCAGCGGGCGATTTCCAATTTGTTGTCCAATGCCATTCGCCACACACCCGGGGCCTCTACCGTGTTGCTGTTGGTGGAGACCTACGAGCAGAGCGTATCGCTGTCGGTTGGCAACCCGGGGCGCGGCATTGAAGCGCACCACCTGCCGCACCTGTTCGAACGCTTCTACCGCGCCGACAGCAGCCGTACCCGTGCCGAGGGCGGCACCGGGCTGGGGCTGGCCATTGTGAAATCGATCATGCATTTGCATCAGGGCCATGCTCATGTAACCAGCCAGCCTGGGCGTTTCACGCGGTTCAGCCTGGTCTTCCCCCTGACTCAGGAAGCACCGCTGGCCCCCTGTGGGAGCGGGCTTGCTCGCGAAGGCGGTGTATCAGTCAGTACAGGTATCGACTGACCCGGCGCATTCGCGAGCAAGCCCGCTCCCACAGGAGGGGTGCGGCGTTTTCATGGTTGTCAGGCGGTCTCTTCATCGCGGCGATGAGCCCACTGATACAACGCCGGCAGCACCAGCAAGGTCAGCAAGGTCGAAGAAATAATCCCGCCAATCACCACTGTCGCCAATGGGCGCTGTACTTCGGCGCCGGTGCCCGTGGCGATGGCCATGGGGATAAACCCGAGGGACGCCACCAGCGCGGTCATCAGCACCGGGCGCAGGCGGGTCAACGCGCCTTCGTGAATCGCCACCGATAACGAGCGGCCTTCCTCGCGCAGGTTTCGGATGAAGGCGATCATCACCAGACCGTTGAGCACCGCCACGCCCGACAAGGCGATAAAGCCCACCCCCGCTGAAATCGACAACGGAATATCGCGCAGCCACAGGGCCATGATCCCGCCGGTGAGCGCGAATGGAATGCCGGTAAACACCAGCAGGCCGTCCTTGAGGTTGTTGAACATCATGAACAGCAACCCGAACACCAACAGCAAGGCCACCGGCACCACGATGCGCAAGCGTTCAGAAGCCTCCTTCAACTGTTCAAACTGGCCGCCCCAGGTGGTCCAATAACCGGCAGGGACTTTCACCTGGGTGGTGATGGCGGCTTCGGCTTCCTCGACAAACGAGCCGATGTCGCGCCCACGTACGTTGGCGCTGACGATCACCAGGCGCTTGCCGTTCTCGCGGCTGATCTGGTTAGGGCCCAGTACCAGGTCGAGGCTGGCAACCTGGGACAAGGCGATAAAGCCCAACTGCCCCGAGGTACTACTCGCCAGCGCCGGCACCGGGATCAACAGCCGTGACAAGCCGTCGATATCGGTGCGCAACGTGTCGGACAAGCGCACCACCATGTCAAAACGCCGATCGCCCTCGTACAACGTACCGGCCTGGCGCCCACCGACAGCGACGGCGATGGTGTCCTGCACATCGCCCACATTCAGGCCAAAGCGAGCGGCCTTGTCGCGGTCGATATTGATGGTCAGTACCGGCAGGCCGGAGGTCTGTTCCACCTTCACTTCCGAGGCGCCGTTGAGCGTCTGCAAGGTCTCGGCGATTTCAGCGGCGGTCTGGTTGAGCACCGCCATATCGTCGCCAAACACCTTCACCGCCACATCGCTGCGCACCCCGGAAATCAGCTCGTTGAAGCGCAACTGGATCGGCTGCGACAGCTCATACACGCTGCCCGGCACAATCGCGCTGGCCCGTTGGATATCAGCAATGATCGCCTCGCGGGACTTTTTCGGGTCCGGCCATTGGTCCTTGGGTTTGAGCATCACGTAGCTGTCGGAGATATTCGGCGGCATCGGGTCGGAGGCGATTTCTGCCGTACCGGTGCGCGCAAACACCCGCTCGATTTCCGGCACTTGGGCGAGCAAGGTTTTTTCCAGTTGCTGCTGCATCTGCACCGATTGCGTCAGGCTGGTGCCGGGCACACGCAGCGCCTGTTGGGCAAAGTCGCCTTCGCTGAGGCTGGGGATAAATTCGCTGCCCATGCGGCTGGCAACCAGGCCCGACACGACGATGGTCAAAGCGGCCAGGCCGAATACCAGCGTGCGGCGCGTCATCACCCAGTTGAGCACCGGGTCATACGCTCGACGTGCGCTACGCATGACGAAGTTTTCTTCTTCCTTGACCTTGCCGGTGACGAACAACGCAATCGCCGCCGGTACGAAGGTCACCGACAGAATCATCGCACCGAGCAAGGCAATCACCACGGTGAACGCCATCGGGTGGAACATCTTCCCCGCCACCCCGGTGAGCGCAAAGATCGGCAGGTACACCACCATGATGATCAACTGCCCGAAGATCAGCGCCCGTCGCGCCTCCTTGGCCGCGGCGAACACCTCGTGCAGGCGCTCACTGCGGGTCAGCAACCGGCCGTGGCGGTGTTGCGCGTGGGCCAGGCGGCGGATGGCGTTCTCGACGATCACCACCGCACCGTCAACAATAATGCCGAAGTCCAGTGCACCGAGGCTCATCAGGTTGGCGCTGACTTTGTTGGTGAACATACCGGTGAAGGTGAACAGCATCGCCAGCGGAATTACCATCGCCGTGATCAGTGCCGCACGAATGTTGCCCAGGAACAGGAACAACACCGCCACCACCAGCAACGCACCTTCGAAGAGGTTTTTCTTCACGGTGGCGATGGCTTTTTCCACCAGGTTGGTGCGGTCGTAAACAGTGACCGCCACCACGCCTTCGGGCAGCGAACGGTTGATCTCCTCAAGCTTTTTCGCCACCGCCTGGGACACGCTGCGGCTGTTCTCGCCGATCAACATGAACACCGTGCCCAGCACCACTTCACGGCCATTTTCGGTGGCCGCGCCAGTGCGCAGCTCACGACCAATGTCGACCTGGGCCACATTGCGCACGCGGATCGGCGTGCCGTCCGAGGTGGTGATGACAATGTTGGCGATGTCGTCGATAGACGCCACCTGGCCCGGCGCGCGGATCAACAACTGTTCGCCGCTGCGCTCGATATAGCCGGCGCCGACGTTGGCGTTGTTGCGCTCCAGCGCCGTGACCAGATCGTTGAGGGTCAGGTTGTAAGCGGCCAGGCGCTTGGGGTCTGGCGCAATCTGGTATTCCTTGGCGAAGCCGCCGATGGTATTGATCTCGGCCACGCCTGGCACGTTGCGCAATTGCGGCTTGATGATCCAATCCTGGATCACCCGCAGGTCGGTGGGGGTGTAAGGCGTACCGTCCTCTTTGCGCGCACCGTCCTCGGCTTCGACGGTCCACAGGAAAATTTCCCCAAGGCCGGTGGAAATCGGTCCCATCGCGGTTTCGATGCCGTCGGGCAATTGCTCACGGGCCACTTGCAGGCGCTCGTTGACCAGTTGGCGAGCAAAGAACAGGTCGGTACCGTCCTTGAAAATCACCGTGACCTGGGACAAGCCGGAACGCGACAACGAACGCGTCTGCTGCAGGCCCGGCAGGCCGGCCATGGCGGTTTCGATGGGAAAGGTGACGCGCTGCTCGGTTTCCAGCGGCGAAAAACCGGCCGCCGCCGAGTTGATCTGCACCTGCACGTTGGTGATGTCAGGCACCGCGTCGATGGGCAGTTTCTGATAGCTGGCGATGCCGACACCGGCCATCAACAGCACCGCCAGCAACACGATGATGCGCTGCTCGATGGCGAATTGGATAAGGCGCTCAAACATGGGGAATCACTCGCAGGATCAATGGGCGTGTTCGGCCGAGCCTTTGCCCAGTTCGGACTTGAGGATGAAGCTGCCAGCCGTCGCCACCTGCGCGCCGGCCTCCAGGCCTTTACGCACTTCGACGTAGCCGTTTTCACTGACGCCCAGTTCAAGATGGCGGGTGATAAAGCCGTCCGCGGTGCGCACAAACACCGAGGGTTTGTCCTCGACGGTCTGGATAGCGGTTTGCGGCACGGTCACCTTGGCCTGGTAGGTGTCGGTGGCCACTTGCACGGCGACGAACAAGCCCGGGCGCCAGGCGTCGTCGGGGTTGGGGACCGTCACGCGCACGGTGGCGGTGCGCGTCTGCTCACCGAGCAAGTTGCCCACATAGGCCACGGTGCCCAGCACTTCGGTGCCCATTTCCGTCGAGCTGACTTTCACCGGTTTACCCACGCGAACCTTGTTCAAGTCCTTGGGAAACACGCCGAAGGTGACCCATACCTGGGACAGATCCGAGAGGGTGAAGGCATTGCTGGTTTCACTGACCACCTCGCCCACCCCCAAGTGTTTTTCCACCACCACACCGGCGAAGGGCGCACGCAGTTCATAACGATTGCCGCCGGCCAGTACGGCGCTGCCGCTGAGGGCAGTCATTTTTTGCTGGGCATTGTTCAGGGCAATTTCGGCTTCTTGCAGGGTTTGCCGCGCCAGCAGGTAATCCTGTTCGGCAGAGATTTTGTCCTGCCACAACTGACGCTCGCGCTGGAAGGTGGTGCGCGCCAGTTCGACCCGGCGCTCGCTGGCGGCCAATTCGCTGCGCTGGTCGGAAATCTGCTGGCTGGCGATCACCGCCAACAGGTCGCCTTTCTTCACCGACTGGCCCAGGTTGACCTTCACCGCCTCCACTACACCCGCCGCACGGGGAACGATGTGGGAGGTGCGATCTTCATCAAAACGCACCTCGCCCGGCAGCGTCAGCACGGTGCTGATGGCACGCGGTTGCGCCTGGACCAACTGGATGCCGGCGGCTTGAATCTGCTGCTCGGTGAGTTCGAGCTTGCCTTCTTCTTCCTCGGCGTGGGCGAAGCCCGACAGCATCAGGCTCAGGGCGACGGCGAGCGCCATGCCATGTTTTTTGTTCATCAGGAGACTCCAGGAAAAATCAAAAGCGGGCGAGGTCGCCGTAAATGCGTTCGATGCGTACCCAGGCCTCGGTGGCCTGGGCAGTGGCAGCAAGGTATTGGGTGCGGGCCGCGATCAAGGTGCGCTGGGCGTCGAGCACGTCGAGGAAGTTGAACTTGCCCATCTCGAAGCCACGGGTGGCGCTGTCTACCGCACTTTGTGCGGCGGGCAGGATCTGTTGATTGAACGCACGCACTTCGGTGTTCGCCGTTTGCCACAGGTCCAGGGCCTGACGGGTTTCGGTGCGCAGGCGCAGCTCGGCGGCGTTGCGCAGGTCGCGGGCCTGGTCGGCGCGTCGAGTGGCCGCGAGGATGTTGCCCTGGTTGCGGTTGAACAGCGGGATCGGCATCGACACGCCCACCAGGTTCACCCGCTCGCGCACGCTGGCGTCGTATTGGCTGCCGATAGACACATCCAGGTCCGGAATGCGCTGGGCTTTTTCCAAGCCCACGCTGGCTTCGTTCTGCACAATGTTGAGTTCGGCCAGGCGCAATTCGGCGGTCTGCTCAAGGCGTGCCAGCAATGGCGCAGCGGCGGGTAACGCCGGTACCGAGGTGCTTGGCGTGGCGACGGCCTGGAAGTCGGTGGCGGCGCTGCCGGTGCTGGTGGCCAGGCGACGGTAGGCGTCAGTGAGGCCTATCTGGGCGCGGTTCAATTCCAGGCGGATTTGCGACACCTGCACCTGGGCGCGAGTGGCTTCCACTGGTGACGACTTGCCAGCGGTGACGCGCCCGTTGGCGACCACCAGGCCGCGCTCGGCAAGCGTCATGGAGCGTTGCGCCAGGTCGAGGCGTTCCTGGGCGCGCAGGGCGCCGTAATAGCTGTCGATGACCTCGGCGCGCAACTGGTTGCGACGCTGCTCCAGGGTCAGCGCGGCGGCATCCTGGGCGCGGGTGGCCACCTCGATGCGTGCACCGCGCTTGCCGCCCAGTTCCAGGGTCTGGCTGAGTTTGATGCTGGTGGTGCGGCTGTTGCGGCGGGTGTCTTCGGCGTCCCAGGAGGCCACCGGGTTGGGGATCAAGCCGGCCTGTTGGCGGCCGCCTTGGGCGATGTCGATTTCCCATTGCGCGGCCGCCAGGTCCGGGTTGTTGGCGAAGGCGGTTTGCAGGGCTGCATCGAGGGTGAGGGGTTGTGCCTGGGCGGCGTTTGCGGATATCCACAATACCAATGCCGCCGCCCCCAACAGTGTTCTAACAAAAATTGCCATAACGAGAGTTCCACGCCCATGAAGTCGCTGAGGTTTCCCAGCGGGGGCAATGTAGCTTTCGGTACTTATCAGGGCCGTGGGCGAAAGATTACAAATCCGTTAGCCAGGCTCAGGCATGCACTTCGTCATGCTCGTCGTGCTCAAATCCTTCGCCCTCCACCTGGATCGTGGCGTGGGAAATATCGAATTGTTCGTGCAGTAACTCCGTCACTCGACTGAGGATCTGTTGCTCGCTGCCTTGGGACGCATCCGCGACCAGATGCGTACTCAGCACGTTCTTGCCACTGGTGAGGGCCCAGATATGCAGGTCGTGCACGTCCTTGACCCCAGGCACGCCGCGAATGCCCTGCTCCACCTGCTCGATGTCCACACCCTCCGGCACTCCTTGCAACAGGATATTCATGCTCGCCTTGAGCAACGTCCAGGTGCGCGGTAACACCCAAAAACCGATGGCGGCCGCGACCACGGAATCGACCCACCCCCAGCCGGTGAACATGATCACCAGCGCGGCAATGATCACGCCGACGGAGCCAAGCATGTCGCTCCAGACTTCCAGGTAGGCACCCTTGACGTTGAGGCTCTCGCCGCTGGCCGCGCTGAGCAGACGCATGGAGATCAGGTTGACCACCAGCCCCAGCAGCGCAATCACCAGCATGCCGGTGGACTGGATTTCGGCGGGCGCCTGCAGCCGTTGGTAAGCCTCATACAAGATGTAGAACGCCACGGCAAACAGCAGCAATGCATTGAAGGCGGCCGCCAGGATCTCGAACCGCGCATAACCGAAGGTGCGCTTGCGATCCGCCGGGCGCTTGGCGACCTGGATCGCCACCAGGGAAATCGCCAGGGCCAGCGCATCGGTCATCATGTGCGCCGCATCGGACAACAGCGCCAGGCTGCCAGTGACAAAGGCGCCGATGACTTCGGCCAGCATGAAACTGCCGGTCAGCCCCAGGGCGATCCATAACTTGCGTTCGTGGCCGGCACGTACTTGGGCGTGGCTGTGTCCTGCGCTCATGAAATGTCCTCGTGGGTTGGGATGGGGCGGATCATAGAGCTATAGGCCAGATCCACTGGCATGGTTTGCAAAATTGTCATCTGCACGCCAGAGCGTCGTTAACTTCGAGCGCACCAAAATCGCCCATGGACGCGCTGGGGGAGTTCTATCAGGTATGCTTTTCAGGCTGAAACAAAAAGAAACATATTAGCCAACCTGCTCGATAA
The DNA here is from genome assembly GCF_001902145.1 of Pseudomonas fluorescens. Taxonomy (GTDB): domain Bacteria; phylum Pseudomonadota; class Gammaproteobacteria; order Pseudomonadales; family Pseudomonadaceae; genus Aquipseudomonas; species Aquipseudomonas fluorescens_BV. The sequence goes on along the minus strand of NZ_MRST01000023.1, from coordinate 20,263 downwards.
GGAGTCCCGTCTTGGAGTTATCGACTGCCGCGTGGATGGTTCACGACACCCGCCTCATGCTCTGCGTGCTGTTGGCGATCGCCAGCATCATTGTGCTGATCAGCACGACCAAACTGCCGCCCTTCCTGTCGATTCTGATCGGCACCTTTATCGCAGGGGTCGGCGCCGGCCTGCCGCCGGAAGAAGTGGCAAAGGCGTTCAGTAAAGGCGCCGGGGCGATTCTCGGGGAAGCCGGGATCATCATTGCCCTGGGTGCGATGCTCGGCGCGCTGATGGCCGAATCCGGCGCGGCCGACCGTATTGCCACCACGTTGCTCGGGCTGGGCAAAGGCAAGTCATTGCCCTGGGTGATGGCGTTGGTCGCCATGGTGATCGGCCTGCCGCTGTTCTTCGAAGTGGGCCTGGTGATGATGGTGCCGATCATCTTTGTGATGGCCAAGCGTTCGAACCAGCCGTTGCTGAAGATCGCCATCCCGGCACTGGCGGGCATGACCACCTTGCATGCCTTGATGCCACCTCACCCTGGGCCGCTGATTGCCGTGGGCGCATTGCACGCCGACCTGGGCCTGACCATGTTGCTGGGCTTTTGCCTGGCGGTGCCGGCCGTGATCCTGGCCGGGCCGCTGTATGGCAACTGGCTGTCCAAGCGCCTGCACGTGGATGAACCGGCCGATATCGGCGCCTTGTTCAGCGCACCGCCCAAGGCCCCTCGCCAGCCGAGCTTCGGTGTGTCATTGCTGATCATTTTGTTGCCGGTGATTCTGATGCTCGGCAGCACCTTGGCTAAAGTCGCGTTGGCGCCGGAAAGCACCCTCGCCCTGGCCTTGAAATTCCTCGGTGAACCGCTGGTCGCCCTCGGCCTGGCCGTAATCGCCGCGGTCATCTGCCTGGGTTGGGCGGCGGGCATGCCACGCGCCGAAGTCGGCAACACCCTGCGCAAAGCCCTGGCGCCTATCGCCGTACTATTGCTGACCATCGGCGCCGGCGGCGGCCTCAAGCAAACCCTGCTGGACGCCGGCGTCAGCCAGACCATCAGCAAAGTCGCCGAAGGCGCGCACATGCCCTACCTGCTGCTGGCCTGGCTGGTCGCCGTGGCCCTGCGCCAGGCCACCGGCTCGGCCACCGTCGCCACCACCACGACCGCCGGCATCCTCGCGCCGATGATGGCCGGGTTGGCGGCGACGCAAAGCTCATTGGTCGCCCTTGCGATTGGCGCCGGCTCGGTGTTCTTCTGCCACGTCAACGACGCCGGGTTCTGGATGGTGCGTGAGTACTTTGGCTTGCAGTTGAAACAGACGATCTGGGTGTGGTCCGTGTTGCAGACGATTGTTTCAGTGGTCGGGTTGGTGGGCACCTTGTTGCTCTGGCACTTCCTGACCTGATCCTCAGGCGGCCAGGGTGTGGCGCTTGCCAAACAGCGCCACACTCGCCACCCCCACCGCCCCCATCACCACGCAATACCCCACGCAGATCCACGGGCTGGTCGGCATCAGCGCGATCAACAACAACGGTGTAGTACTTGCCCAGAGTGCGTAGGCAATGTTGTAGGTGAAGGAAATGCCCGACACCCGCACCTGCGCCGGAAACAGCCCGACCATCACCGACGGCACCGCGCCCACCACGCCGCAACTCAGGCCCGCCACGGCATACGCCGCGCCAAGCCACACGCCGCCGGCGATTAGGCTGGCGTACAGCAGCGCAATGCCCACCGGCAGCAACAGGCTGTAGACCAATACCGCGCGCCACGCGCCGATGCGGTCCACCAGCAGGCCGGCGAGGACGCAGCCGATATTCAGGAAGACGATGCCCAACGCGCTCAGGGCAAAGGTGTGGCGGGGGCTCATGCCGAAGGTTTTCTGCATCATGGTCGGGGTGATGACCACCAGCACCACCACGGCAGACGTCAGCACGCAGGTGAGGATCATCGCCGGCAGCAGCACGGCGCGATGGTCGCGCAGCACGGTGCGCAAGGGCATTTCGGCGGCGGCCTGGCGACGCGCCTGCATCTCCAGGAACACCGGGGTCTCGCTGAGCCAGCGGCGCAGCCATACGCCGATCACGCCGAATACGCCGCCCAGCAGGAAAGGGAAGCGCCAGGCGTAGTCGAGGATTTCGGCGGGGGTGAAGACCTGTGCGAGCAAGGTGGCGGTCAGCGCCCCCAGCAGGTAACCGAAGGTCAGGCCGGCCTGCAAAAAGCCCAAGGCATAGCCACGATGGTGACGCGGTGCGTGCTCGGCGACAAAAGTCCAGGCGCTGGGCACTTCGCCGCCCACCGCTGCGCCTTGCAGCACGCGCAGCGCCAGCAGGATCAGCGGGGCGAAATAGCCGATTTGCGCGTAGGTCGGCATGACGCCGATCAGCAGGCAGGGCAAGGCCATCATGAGGATGCTCAGGCTGAAGACGCGCTTGCGTCCCAGGTGGTCGGCAAAGTGCGCCATCAGGATGCCGCCCAGTGGACGCGCGAGGTAACCGGTGACGAAGATGCCAAAGCTTTGCAGCAGGCGCAGCCATTCGGGCATTTCCGGTGGGAAGAATAGTTGGCTGAGGGTCAGCGCAAAGAACACGAAGATAATGAAGTCGTAGATTTCCAGGGCGCCGCCGAGGGCGGCCAGGCCCAGGGTTTTGTAGTCGGAGCGGGAAAAACGCTGCGCCCGTGGGGAAAAGGTGGCAGTCATGTGCAGGCTCGGCAGACAAACAAAATGGCGTGCAGGTTATGAGCTGAACCCATTGATGGCAATCGCGACGGATATATTTGTTTTACTCATTGATCGTTGAAGATAACTACATTCCCAAATCAATGGCCGTAGAGGAACATGCCGTAAAACTGCCAAACCCCATAATAACTACAAGAGGAAAGACTCGTGGCCGATGCTATCGAAGACAGCCGCTATGCCCGATTTGCCCTGCGTTGCTCCAACTTCGCCGAGCGCTGGTTTCCTGACTCCTGGGTGTTTGCCGCCCTCGCCGTGATCATCGTCGCCGTGGCGACCCTGGGCATGGGCGCCGCACCGGCCGCAGCGGCCAAGGCGTTTGGCGACGGATTCTGGAGCCTGATCCCGTTCACCATGCAGATGGCCTTTGTGGTGATCGGCGGTTATGTCGTCGCCAGCTCACCGCCCGCGGTGAAGTTGATCGACCGCCTGGCGCGCATTCCCAAGAACGGCCGTTCGGCGGTGGCCTGGGTAGCGTTGATTTCCATGGTGGCTTCATTGCTCAACTGGGGCTTGTCCCTGGTGTTCGGCGGTTTGCTGGTAAGGGCATTGGCCCGGCGCACGGATTTGCGCATGGACTACCGCGCCGCTGGCGCTGCTGCGTACCTGGGCCTGGGGGCCGTATGGGCACTGGGGCTGTCGTCGTCGGCCGCGCAGTTGCAGGCCAACCCGGCCAGCTTGCCGCCGTCGATCCTGTCGATCACCGGCATGATCCCGTTCACCGAGACCATTTTCCTGTGGCAATCCGGCGTGCTGTTGCTGGCGCTGATCGTGGTGTCGCTGATCATCGCCTACGCCACCGCGCCTGGCCCCAACAGCGCCCGGGACGCCAAGGCCTGTGGCATTGACCCGGCCTTCAACCTGCCCAAGCCACAGGCGCCGACCCGCCCCGGTGAATGGCTGGAACACAGCCCGTTGCTGACGATTCTGCTGGCGTTGCTGGCGGCCGGTTGGCTGTTCCATGAGTTCTCGACCAAGCCGGCGATCAGCGCCATCTCGGGGCTCAATACCTATAACTTCCTGTTCATCATGGTTGGCGCGCTGCTTCACTGGCGCCCGCGCAGCTTCCTCGATGCCGTGGCCCGAGCGGTGCCGACCACCACCGGCGTGCTGATCCAGTTCCCGCTGTACGGTTCGATCGCCGCACTGATGACGGTGGTCAAGGGCGGCGACGGCCAGACCCTGGCGCACCATATCTCGACGTTCTTCACCTCCATCGCCTCCCACGACACCTACGCCCTGCTGATGGGTGTGTACTCGGCGGTGCTGGGTTTCTTCATCCCCTCGGGTGGCGGCAAGTGGATCATCGAAGCACCGTATGTCATGCAAGTGGCCAATGACCTGCAATACCACCTGGGCTGGGCGGTGCAGATCTACAACGCCGCCGAGGCGCTGCCAAACTTGATCAACCCCTTTTATATGTTGCCGTTGCTGGGTGTGCTGGGGCTGAAGGCGCGGGACCTGATCGGGTTTTCGTTTGTGCAGTTGCTGGTGCATACGCCGCTGGTGTTGTTTTTGCTGTGGGCGTTGGGGACGACGTTGAAGTATTTGCCGCCAGCCATGCCTTGAATAACGGGTGACCGCAACTGTTGGTAGAACAGGTGTGGTCACCGATTTACAGGAAGACGCGCCAAGAGATCAGGTAATGCACTCTGTATCGTGTCCCAAACAACATCCAAGTTGATATCGAAGTAACCGTGAGCGATGCGGTTGCGCATCGCCCGCATATTGCGCCAAGGAATATGTGAATGGCCTGCCGCGAAGTCCGGATGCTGATCCATGATTTTCGTCGACGCTTCACCAATGATGATCAGGCTCATAACTACCGCTTGTTGTGTTCGCCGGTCCTCCAAAAACTCTTCTTTGCTCAAGCCCTCTACAAAAGTGATAGCGTCAGTGGCAGCCTGCCTTATGTGCTCCAGATAATCCCCTAGCCGATTTTCCGTCATACTGGCCGGGCCTCAGCTAGCACTTTATCGCGAAATTTCAAAGGCAAGTCGCCAGGCGTAAGCAGGTCGACATTGACCCCGAGCAAGTCCTCAAGCTCGACCTGCAACCCACCGAGATCAAAAAGTGTTGTGCCCGGCGGCGCGTCTACCAGCAAATCAAGATCACTGCCTTCTTGGTCGGTCCCCATTAGTACCGACCCAAATACTCTGGGATTGGAAATACGGAAACGTCCTACCACCTCTCGTACAGCAGCTCGTTGCAGATCAAGTGCAGTTGAAGGTCTCACGATTCACCTCGGTGATGTGCATTAGAAGGGCAGTCTAGCAGCGCTTGCGCCTTGTAGACACGCCCCACCCATCGCACGCCTGTCTTCGTTCCGTCACATTCCATTGCTACCGTCCTGCGAAATATCTTGCAACATCTCGCCAAGGACTCCCAGCAATGAGTGATGAGCACGAAGACCTTCCCTCCTCCGATTCCGCCATCCAACCGACGGTAGACACCAGCCGTCGGCGCTTCCTCGGCGGTGCGGCGCTGTTGGGGGTGGGTGCGACCTTGAGTGCCTGCGGCAATACCAGCGAAGCACCGAGCCCACCCGTGACGCGGCCGCTCACGCCCCAGGAACTGGACAAGGCGCTGCGCGAGCAGGTGAAAACCGTGGTGGTGATCTACGCCGAGAACCGCAGCTTCAACAACCTGTTCGCAGATTTCCCAGGGGTGGAGAAACCGCTGTCAGCGTTAACCGCCAAAGACTTCCAGCAACGCGACCGCGATGACAGCGTATTGCCTGCCCTGCCACCGAGCTGGGGCGGTGTGTTGCAGGTCGGCCCTCAAACGGTGGACGGAGTGACTTACCCAAGCGAAGTACAATTCCAGCAAAACCTGCCCAACGCGCCGTTCGCCCTCAAAGGCCCGCAGGGCGAAGACCTGCCATTGAGCCTGGTGACTCGCGACCTGTGGCACGTCTTCTACCAGAACCAGATGCAGATCAACGGCGGCAAGAATGATGGTTTTGTCGCCTGGGGCGATTCCGGTGGGCTGGTGATGGGCCATTACGCCCAAAGCCGTTATGCCCTGCGCCTGTGGGACGTGGCCAAGGAGTTTGTGCTGTGCGATAACTTCTTCCAGGGCGCGTTTGGTGGCTCGTTCCTTAACCACCAGTATCTTATCAGCGCCACCGCGCCGTTTTATCCCAATGCCGCGCAGTCGGTGGCCAAGGCGCAGATCGCCACGCTGCAAAGCGATGACCCCAGCGGCACGCGCCTAAAGCCCTTGGACACGTCACCGGCCAGCGCCATGACCGGCCCGCCGCAATTCGGCCCCAGCGCACTGACACCCGATGGTTACGGCGTAAACACCCTGGCCCCACCCTACTGGCCCACCTGGATCCGCGACCCGCAAAACCCGGACTATTCCAAGCCCGACCTGCCCAATGTGCTGGTGCCGCAAACCCACGAGCATATTGGCGACAAGCTGTCGAAGAAGAACATCGACTGGGCCTGGTACGCCGGTGCGTGGCAAGCCACCCTGGAGCAGTTCAAGGACTCCGGCGGCATCCCCAAGATTCCGAATTTCCAGTACCACCACCAGCCGTTCAATTACTTCAAGCAGCAAGGGCCGCAAAACCCGGCAGAACGTGCCAAGCGCTTGCGCGACGGCGGTTTGGGCGATGAGTCGAGCACCAACCGGTTCTTCGCCGACGCCCAGGCCGGCAAGCTGCCTGCCGTGAGTTTCTACAAACCCCAGGGCAACCTGAACATGCATGCAGGGTATGCCGATGTGGCCTCGGGCGACCGCCATATCGCCCGCGCCTTGAAGGTGCTGCAAGAAAGCCCGCAGTGGAAAAACATGGTGGTGGTGGTGACCGTGGATGAAAACGGCGGCTGGTGGGACCACGTGGCGCCGCCCCAGGGTGACCGCTGGGGCCCGGGCTCGCGGGTTCCGGCGCTGGTGGTGTCGCCGTTTGCACGCAAAGGCACGGTGGACCATACGGTGTACGACACGGCATCGATCCTGCGTTTGATCACTCGGGTGTTCCAATTGGAAACCCTGGACGGCCTCAAGCAGCGCGATGATGCGATGATCGCGCGCGGCCAGAAACCCATGGGCGATCTGAGCAATGCCCTGCAGTTCAGCCTGTAGGCGCTTATCCAATAACGACATGCCGGGCGATTTAGCACGCGATTTTTCCGGTCAGCCGCTACTGTGTGCAGGTGGGCTTCCATCCCGCGCAGACGGGCTTCGCTGACAAGGAATCGACTATGTTTAAACCGACCAGGCTGTCCTTCACCCTCGCCGCACTACTGGCGAGTGCGGTCGTAAAGGCCGACATCGAGGTGCCACTGGGCAGCACGCAGCGCGTCACCCAGTTGTTCGCGTACCCCAACAACTGCAATGTGATCTGCTTTCGGCCATGGTCACTGGAGCAGACCGCCGAACACTATTTGAACCAGAGCCTGCAACGTGACGGTTACAGCCGGGCCAAGGTCAGTGTGAAGACTCACGACGGTCAGGTCACGGCGACCTTCAGCGGAGTGCCAGACAGTTACGGCCAACCGCTGACCACACTGCTCAATACCGCCGACCTGGCTTACCAAGGCGCCAGCCAGCTCAACAGCGATGGCAAATGGGCCTACAACTGGTACCTGTTCCTGCCGTTGGGCATGGCCCTGGAAAACCGCAAAAGTATCGAGCTGTTGCACTTCCCTCCGGATTACTCGCTGACCCAGGCCCAGGATTATCTCGAATCGGCCACCACCGACCGCTGGGCCACCTTGTTGAGCGAAAATGGCGTACCGGCCACGGAAACGCCGGCGTACCAGACCATCATCGATATCGCGCCCATCGCTGCGCCGTCCAATGCCGGCAAAGACCTGGAAACCGTCTACGGGTATTTCACCGACTACCAGACCCGCATGGTCAAGGAGCTGAGCCTGCGCCCTGGCGGCGCGTTGCCGATGGTGGCCTTCGGCGCGCCGGTGCGCAGCTGGATCAAGCAACAATACGGGCAAACCGTAGGCGTGCTGAGCCTGGCGCAGATCAGCCCGGAGCCTGGCAAAACCGTCGCAGTATTGGGCGCCAACCACCCAAGCTACATTTGGTATGCAGCCAGCCCCGACAGCTATGACGGTGACGAACAAAAGGCCGATGACGCCGGTTTGAAAGTGATGGGCCAGGACTTGAGCGCCGCCTGCTGGCAAGCCGGCATGGGCCAGAAACCCGCCAGCGATGCAAATGTATTGCTCAAGGCCTGCCTGAACACGTGGCAGGTCACGCGCAAGGAGCAGACGTGTGAACTGTTCTACACCTCGGTGCGCCACCTGACGCCCGAGCAGGCCAACGCCAAGTGCGCCACAGCGCCTATCAAAGCGCAGTTGAAACTGTTGAGAAATGCCGCTCCCACGCCCACCGTCACAGCCCCCGCGCTTTAAGGCGAAGAAACCGTTTCTACTGTCAACTTTGACAGTAGAAACCGGATCCCACTTCGGCGAATCTAGGGCCGCGCCCATTTGCTGCAAGACTGGCCGTCAGACCCGCAGGCCAATGCAGCCCCGCTCAGGAGAGTGATGAAAACTCGAGCCATGGATAAGGCTAAAACGGCTATGGATGATTGCCTCTACCCCTTCAAGACGCTGCTCGTTGAGCAGGGTTACCCCTCAACCGAGCACTTTGAGGTCAAGCAAGAGGCTGAAGGGATTGCGGCCAGGGTCACGGCGCGCGTGGCCTTTGAGAGTCGCATGCGCATTGCCCAGGTTTCCGGTTATGCCGTGAGCGAACGTCGCCCGCACACGCTGCAACTGTCACCTCGCATCCACTTGTACGATTGTTGGTTCTGCGGCCTGTTACAGCACTCCTGCAACCCGAACGTGTTTCTAGACACGACGTACCTGGAGCTATGGACGGTGCAACCCATTGGCGCCGGCAGCTTGCTGACGCTGGATTACGCCACCACCGAAGACACACTGGCCCGGCAGTTCGCTTGCCATTGCGGCGAGCTGAACTGCCGAGGCTGGATCACCGGCAGCAAGGAGCCGCTGAACGCCGAAGGCCAGGCCTTCATGGCCTGGTGGCGCGAGCGCAAGCGACCTTAGGCTTCGCCCAACGGACGCAGGCGGTACTGCGGCGGCAGTTGCTCGAAGCCACTGATGGTGGTGTTCAAACTCTTCCAGCGACCGTCCTTGATGCCATAGATACAGCCATGGATCGACAGGCTCTGCCCACGGTGCCAGGCATTTTGCACAATGCTGGTGTGGCCGACGTTGGCCACCTGCTGGATCACGTTGAGCTCGCACATGCGGTCCACACGCTCTTCTTCGGTCGGCAACTGGGCCAGCACATCGCGGTTTTCGTAGTAAAGGTCGCGAATGGTGCGTAGCCAGCCGTCAATCAGGCCGAACTGGCGGTCCTGCATCGACGCACGCACGCCGCCACAGCCGTAGTGGCCGGTGACGAGGATGTGTTTGACCTTGAGCACATCCACCGCGTACTGGATCACCGACAGGCAGTTGAGGTCAGTGTGCAGCACCACGTTGGCCACGTTGCGGTGTACGAACAGGTCACCGGGCAACATGCCGACGATCTCGTTGGCCGGTACACGGGCATCGGAGCAGCCGATCCACAGGTATTCCGGGGTCTGCTGGCGGGCGAGCTTGGCGAAGAATTCGGGATCTTCCTGTTTGATCGCGTCCGCCCAGCGTTCATTGTTATCAAGCAGGTCTTGTAGTTCGTTCATCAGGGAAGCCTCAGGAATGATGCGCAGTTTTGTGACTGACAAGCCCTCGTCCGGGTCACGCCAGGTGCTAATTAGCTTGAATTTTTTGGCTGCCATGCCTGTCCACACACTATAAGCCCCACAGTATGAGGATTGGCCATGACTGAATCACGACGTCCCTACGGCGCAACGCAGCCGGAACCGATCGATGACAACGAAGACCGCATGGGTGAGATGCGCGAACTGGATTTTGACGAGCAGGACCAGACAGCGGAAATCGGCGATGAAATCCCGCGAGGCGAGCGCGAGCAGCTGATGCCCGACGAACGGGTGCGCGAGGCCGGGCTGACCGGAGCTTCGACGGATGATCATGAAGCTACCGATGATGATATGAGCCCGGAAACGCTGATCCGTGAGGATGGCGCGCGAGATGCGCAGGAAGAAGGCGAAGACAATGCCGCCGACTATGACTTGAGCGTCGTGGGAGAAAATGACATTGGCGGCGGGAGTGGGCTGGATGAGGCGGAACTGGCTGATCTGGACCCACTGAACCGCAAGCGCTGACCGAACATCACCCTATGTAGGAGCGAGCTTGCTCGCGAAAAACCCACAGGCGCCGCGTTCATTCATGAAGCACGCGTTATCGTTGACGTTCTTCGCGAGCAAGCTCGCTCCTACAGCTCACGATTGTTCAGTCGACGAGTGTGCAGGCCATCACGACTGCATCTTCGCGGCCACCCACCGCCGGGTAATAATCCCTGCGACGGCCGATCTCGTTGAAACCATAACGCTCGTACAACCGAAACGCGCCGGTATTGCTGTCACGCACTTCCAGGAAGCACTCCCGGGCATTGGCCGCATAAGCACGAGACATAAGGTGTTCCAGCAAAGCCAGGCCTAGGCCACGACCCTGGTTTTCCGGCTTCACGGTAATGTTCAGCAAGTGCGCTTCATCGAGGATGATCTGCACCACCCCATGCCCCACTTGCTGCTCGCCTTCGAACATCAGCCAGATCTGGTACTTGCCCAGCCCGTCGAGAAAAATTCCACGGGTCCAGGGGTGGCTGAACGCCGCGTATTCGATTTTCAGCACGGCGTCGAGGTCGGCCTCGGTCATCGGGCGAAAGGATAAAGCCTCACTCATCAATTGTTTTCCAGCGCGCCATCAGCCGGCGCATGGCTTGCCAGACATCAGCCTTACGCTGTGGCTCTTCCATTAATAATTCCAGGCCCGGCAGGGCCCACACCGAACCCAGGCCTTCAACCTGCAGCTCGCGGTACCAGGCCTCGGCATTAGCCTCTCCAGCAAACCGCACGGCGGGCAGGCCGATCAGCCACAGGCACACGCAAGGCTCGTCTTCCAGGCGTGCCGAGACAAACCCCTGGACGAAATCCCGTGCGGCCTCGGGGCCCTGGTCCATGGTGCCGCGCACCAGCAGCGGCCAGCGCACCGGCTCACCGACGATTTGCGGGCTGTCGGGCAGGCCGGCGGCGCGCAGCATGTCCTTGAGCAACAGGTAGGCCGGGTCACGGGACTGGAAACGCTCGCCGGTCGGCAGTTCCACCAGCAACAGGCACCGCCCGGCCCGCAGCAATTGCAGGGCAAAGCGTGGCGGCGGCACGACCGGCGCCTTGGCCACCGGCGCAGACTCTTCGACCACCTTGGCAGCCTTGGTCACCGGCGAAGGGCGCGGCACCTCGATCTTTGCCCGTTCGACCGCCGGACGCGTTTCGACAGGGGGTTTGACCACCGCCACGGGCGCTGCCGCCTCTTCTCCCGACGGCTCGAACGCCTCATAGGGCTCAAGTGCCTGCAACAACTCGGGCCGCGACGGCGCGGCAAACGGCAGTTCGGTGCGGGGCAGCCAGTTGACCACCTGCATGGCGGTCAAGTAAGCGCGACGTCGGGACTCGATAAGCACAGCTCGGCCACTTGTGGATAAGTAAAGAGCGGGGATTCTACCGCTGTTCGGCCACAATCGCCCACTGCGCACTGACCGGCTGTGGATAAATCCCGCGCGTGATGCAGTACAATCGCGACTTTTAATCGCCAACCAGCCGGCCATTCCCATGATCGAACCCAAGCGCGTCCTGCGCGCCCTCGCCGAACACTGGGCCTTACTTGAGCCTCTGTGCGAACACTTCGACCAAGGCACCCTGAGCCTGGCCGAGCTGCGCGCACAGTTGGCCGCCCAACAACTGGACAGCACGCCCCAGGACATCACCAGCCTGCTGGACGTGTGGATTCGCCTGGATATCCTGGTGCCTGTCGCCAAGAGCCCGAACCGTTTCGAGCTCAACGCGCAGATCCACGACTTCCTCGCCTATCTTCGCAAGGAGCACCGGCTTGGCCTGTGCCTGGAAATCGAAGCCTACTTGCGCCACCTGGAGCGCCTGGCCGGTTATATCCAGGATGCCTTCGATATCCGTGACGGCCACGACCTGGCCCGGCAACTGCGCCTTTTGGATATGCGCGTGCGCGATGTGCTCAAAAAACTCGCCAACGACGAACAAGCCCTCGCCGCCGTGGCCGACCGCGCCAAGACCAGCGACCGGCAGATCCCGTTGCGCCAGCGTTACGCCGAGGTATTGGCGACCTGGGACGAATACGTCGAGCCGATGATCCAATTGGTGAACGCCGACGGCGCCTTCGAGCAAGGCGTACGCAAGGTAGAAAACGTGCTGCTGCGCATGCTCACCGAGCAACAGCGTCTTGGCCACCTGGTGGATGACGACATGCTGCTGCGCACCCACGCGCGCATCCTCGAAATGCAAACCAGCGCCCAACTGACCTTGCGCCATGCACGTGAGCTGCTGTTGCCGTTGCGTGAAGAAGCACGCCGGCATAACGCCGTGACTCGCGGTGCGGCGCTGGCCCTGTCGGCGATTCGCCGCAAAGGCCTGGACGCGGTGCCGCAAGCGGCGATGCCGATGTTCACCCGGCCGCAAAGTACCTTCCTGGGCAGTGCCAGCCAGGTCGAGGCCTATGTGTATGCCCTGGCCAATTTCGAGCCCAAACCAGCGCGTTTCCCCAAGGCGCACAAGTCCCACAAAGGCGAAGCCCCGCGCGCACCGCGTACGGTCAAGGAAATGCTCGAACGCTGCGAAGACGCGCTGCCGATGCCCGACCTGATGACCTGGCTGCTGGAGCAGGAACCGGACGGCGCCACCGATGAATTGCTGTACTGGTTCTCGCGCCTGTCCCGGGAAAAACGCTTCAAGCGCGAGCGCCTGGAACGTCGCGATTACCACACCCACGAGCACCAGGTCAGCCTGCGCTCCTTCGCCCTGCTCCCGGCCGGCGTCGATGCCACCGAGAATTCTGCGAGCACGCCTTATGCATCTTGATCTATCCGAACTGTCCCAACTGGCGCCGATCTTTCGCGAGCTGTTCAAGGGTTACCACGTCAGCCGCCGCGACCCAGAGCTGTACGCGCAACTGTCGAACTTCCAGGACCAGTACCGCACGCTGTTCAAGGCCCTGGGCTTTGAGCTGGTGTGCGATACCCGCGGCTTCTATTACTTCGTGCCGGACACTGCCGTGGCTGCCGCGCAGGTAAACAAAACCGCCCAGCGCCTGGCCCTGTTCACCTTCATCATCGTCGAACACCTGGCCGACCAGGGTCGCGACCCGATGGCCGTGCTCGACGGCGGCAGCCTGGGCCGCGATGAATTGCCTTCGTTGCTGGAGAAATACCGTGACCTGTTTATCCAGGCCGAGGTGCAGACCCAGGAAGAGCTCGAAGAAAAAATCATGCGTCGCATGACCCAACTGGGTTTTGCCAGCGAAGACAACGGTATCTACCGCTTCCTGCCGCCGATGCACCGCTTCCTGGATGTGTGCCTGTCGGTGCAGCAAGACCGCGACCTTGCCGCCAGCGTACACAGCGTACTGCCGCTGCCGGCACCGGTGATTATCGATGAAGACAGCGATGAAAAACTGCTGAAGACCGATGACCCGCTGGATCTGAGCGCCTTCACCGAAGAAAGCGAAGAAGATGCCCTGGCCCGTGCCATTGCCGAAGAACAGGAGACCGACGCATGAGTAAGGAACGCTACGGCATCCGCCGCTTCGCCCTATTGAACACCGCCGGTTACAGCCTGGGTCTGTTCCCGCTGGAAGAGCCGCTGTCAGTGTACGGCGCCAACAACCTGGGTAAATCCGCCTCGATCAACGCCTTGCAGTTCCCGATCCTGGCACGCATGTCGGACATGAGCTTCGGCAAGTACACCCTGGAACAATCGCGGCGCTTCTACTTTGCCACCGACACCAGCTACATCCTGGTAGAAGTCTCCCTGCCCCACGGCCCGCACGTCATCGGCGTGGTCGGCCGCGGCCCGGGCGGCGGCTTTGGTCACCAGTTCTTTGCCTACGCCGGCAAGCTGGACCTGGCCCACTACCAGAAAAACGACACCTGCCTGCGCCAGAAAGAGCTGTTCACCAACCTTGAGCGCGAGGGCCTCAAAGCCTACGAACTCAAGCCCGATGAGCTGCGGCGCTTGCTGGTGGGCGGGCATACGTCGATCCCCCTGGACCTGACCCTGATTCCGCTGCGCTCCACCAGCGAGCAGAGCCTGAAGACGTTCCGCGCGCTGTTTATCAACCTGCTGCACATGCGCGAAATCACCGCGGCCAAGCTCAAGCAACTGTTCCTTGATGCCTTCGAACACAGCCTGCGTTCGGGCAGTGTCGACTACATCGCGGCCTGTGAAGAAGCCTTCCGCGATGTGCGACGCATGGAGCAGGACTACAACTCGCTGGTGGCTGCCGGCCCCTTGGTTGAAGCCTTGGCCAATGGCGTGAAACAGCGCGACGCCCTGCGCGGCAAATTGCATCGCCTGTCGCCGCTGCTGGATTCGTTGCTGGGCACCTGGTCGGACTACGCCAGTGCGCGCAAGGAAGAGCTGACCATCCAGGCCGAACACTACCGCAACGAACAAGACGCGCTGCAAAACGACCAGCGCGGCGGCACCCAGGAGCTGATGCGCCTGGAGCGAGAAATCAGTGGCATCCAGCGCTGGTTGGGCGAGTTGTCGGTGCTCAAGCACCGCTTTGCCCTGGTGGATGACGTCAAGATGCTGGAGCAACAACTGCTCGCCGCCAAGGACGCCCACGATGAACTGGCGGGCGCCCTGGCGCAGTCGCGACAGTTCAGCGCCGAAGACCTGGACGAGCGTCTGCGCGACCTGGAAAAACGCTTGAAGTCGGTCAAGCAGCAGCTCGATCACGCAGACAACAACAGCTACGCCAAGCTGCGTGAAGAGTTCTCGCAGCAGGATGTCGAGCGCCTGATGCGCCTGTTCAACAGCTCGTTGTTCAGCCTGCCGCTGGGCGAACATGGCATCACGCTGGACGAGGACGGCCAGTGGGTCAAATCCCTGGAGCAGATCCTCGATGGCTTCAAGGGCGAGCGCTTTGAAGTGCCGGGGCTGTCCATCGACATCTCGCACATCGAGCCGCCGGCCTTGCAAGCCCTGGCGGACCGCGCCGCGTTGCGTGACCAGAAAGAGCGCCTGGAAAAAGAGCTCAAGCAACTGAAAACCCAGCAGGCCGTGGCGTCCGACCGCGCCGCAAGCAAGACCCAGACCGAAGCGCTGTACCAGCAGGTACTGGATGCCCAGAAGGCCCTGGAAGACTTCCGCCGCACCCAGACCCTGAGCGTCGAAGAAGGCGAGAAACTGGAAAACCTGGCGCAGATGGAAGCCGCCCAGGACGAGTTGAAGCGTTCCAGCGATGCCTTTACCGAGCGTGTCCAGCAACTGTCGGCCAAGCTGCAATTGGTCGGCCGTCAGATCGGCGACATGGAAGCCAAGCAGCGCACGCTGGATGACGCGTTACGCCGTCGTCAGCTGTTGCCGGCGGACCTGCCGTTCGGGACACCGTTCATGGACCCGGTCGACGACTCCATGGACAACCTGCTGCCGCTGCTCAATGACTATCAGGACAGCTGGCAGGGCCTGCTGCGCGCCGATGGCCAGATCGAAGCGCTGTACGCCCAGGTGCGTCTCAAGGGCGTGGCCAAGTTCGACAGTGAGGATGATGTCGAGCGTCGTCTGCAACTGCTGATCAACGCCTATGCGCACCGTACCGACGAGGCGCTGACCCTCGGCAAGGCGCGCCGGGCAGCGGTCACCGACATCGCCCGTACCCTGCGCAATATCCGCAGCGACTACGACAGCCTGGAACACCAACTGGCGTTGTTCAACCGCGAGATCAACAAGCGCCAGGTTTCCAACCTGCAAAGCTTTCGCATCGTGCTGGCACCGAACAAGGAAGCGCTCAAGCATATCGACCAGATCATCCACAGCGCCGGTCAGTATGAAGAAGGCGAGACCCTGTCGGTGTTCGACCTCAGCCAGAGCGCCGAACAGGACAACAAGAACGAAGAAGCCAAGGAATACCTGGCTCGCCTGGTAGCCGCCAACCATAACCAGTTGGGCCTCAAGGACTTGTTCGAGTTGGCGTTCGAAATCACCAAGGTCCACGGCCAGCCGGTGATCCATACCGACATCGACGGCGCTGCGTCCAACGGCACTACCATGACCATCAAGGCGCTGACCAACATGTACTTGTTGCTGCACCTTATGGACCGCGACCAGGCCGGTCGCGTGCGGTTGCCGTACTACCTCGATGAAGCGGCAGACATCGATGAGAAGAACCAGGCAGCGCTGTTGGAAACCAGCCTGCAATTGGGCTTTGTGCCGATCCTGGCCAGTGTGAAGCCGCAGGTGTCCGCCCAGGTGGCGATCGACCTGGAAGGCGGCAGCGGGCCGAACGGGATCTACATTGATGAGGCGGACTGGAAGTACATCCGTCGCCATGATGTGGTGAAGGCGACGATGAATGTGCAGGCGGACGAGCCGGAGCTGGATGAAGTCTGACGGGTTGTACTGAAAGTAAAAAGGCCGCGATCTTTGGATCGCGGCCTTTTTTTCGGCTTGGGTTTTGTGGAGCTTTTGTGGGCCTCATCGGGGGCAAGCCCCCTCCCACAGTTGGAATGCATTCTTGCTGAAAATACATACCCCTGTGGGAGCCGGGCTTGCCCGCGATAGCCGCAACTCGGGTCTACTTGCCCAATGGAATCTTAGGCGCCCAGGTCAGCCACTCATCCTCAAACTTGTCGAACAACGGGAACGTCTGCTGCGGCCGTGCCGGGTTGCCCATGCGCTCGCCATCCGGCGTGGCAAAGGCGATCCCGCCGGCCACCAGCGTCTCCAGGGACTCGGTACGCACGGTCGCGCCCTTGAACAAGCCGAAGTCAAGGCCAAAGCCGCTAGTGTTCCAGAAGCGGCTGCCACTGCGTACCAGAGGCGCATACTTGGGCTCGATCAGGATGTGCACCAACACACGGTCAGCGGTCTGGCCGAGCTCATAGCCGGTGACTTTGCCGACCGTCACTTCACGGTAGGTCACCGGTACCCCTTCCTTCAACGAACCACGGCGGGCGGCGCTGAGTGTGAGGCTCAGGCCAGCTTCCTGATGCACGGTTTCAGGCGGCTGGGCCAGGGCGACAAAGCTCTTCTGCGGGCCGGCGTTTTTCGCGGCCGGTTGCACTTCGATGTATTGGCCGGTGACCAGGGTCTCCAGGTTAGCCGTCTTCATCAGCCCCAGTTCCGGCTTGACCACCCAGAACTGGCTGCCCGTACGCGCAATGCGGTCCGCGACCTGAGTGATACGCGCCTTGAGCAGCACCGACTGCATGTCGGCACTGAGGTCGACACTCTCGATCTTGCCCACATCCAGCCCCTTGAAGCGCACCGGTGTGCCGGCGCTCAGGCCGTCGGCTCGGTCGACTTTGATGGTCACCAGAGTGCCGTGCTGGTTGGCGGCATCACGGTCGGCATACAGGCGGAAGCGCGGGATGCGATGTTTCAATGGCACGTTCGGTTCCGGCGTTTCGAAGGCGATACCGCCTGCCATCAGGCTGGCCAGGGATTCGCTTTTGACCTGGATACCGCCGGTGAGGCCGCCCGTGAGGGTGACGCCGCTGGCATTCCAGAAGCGCGTCGAGCCGTTGACCAGGCTTTCGTATTCCTTCTCGATATGAACGCCGATCACCAGCTGTTTTTTCTTGCGTGAAAACTGGTAGCTCTGCACCGAACCGACTTTGACCTGTTTGTACAGAATCGGGCTGCCGACATCCAACGAGCCCAGGCTGTCGGTGAGCAACACCATGTGCAGGCCCGGGGAGCGCAGGTCCAAAGGCGGCGCCTTGGCGCGGGCTACGTATTCGCGTTGTGGCGGGGTGCCTTTGTCGCCTGGGCGAATCGCGATGTAGTTGCCCTTGACCAAGGCCTCCAGGCCGGTGATGCCCGCCAGGGAGATGGACGGTTTGACCACCCAGAACTGCGTGTCTTCGACCAGGTAGTCTTCAGCCAATGGATCGAGGGTCAACTCGGCGCTGGCGCTGGACAGGTCCGGGTCGATCTTCAGGGTTTTCAGGCTGCCGACCTGGATGCCTTTGTACATGACCGGCGTACGCCCGGCCTGCAGGCCTTCAAAGTCGGTGAGTTTGACCTTGACCTTGATCCCCGCTGCGGCGGCATCGAAATCTTCGTATAGGCGGAAAGGCAGGCTCGGGTCGGTGGGCGGGCTGTCTTTACGGTTTTCCGGCGTGGCGAAGGCGATACCACCGGCGACAATGCTGGAGAGGGATTCGCTGCGCACTTTCAAGCCGGAAAGGTTGGCGTCGATACTGATGCCACTGGCATTCCAGAAACGCGTGTGTTTGCGCACCAGGTTGGCATAGGTCGGCTCGATATAGACCTTGATCTCGACGGTGCTCTGGTCTTCAGACAGCAGATAGCTTTTGACCTGGCCAACCTGAATCTGCTTGTAGAACACCGGACTGCCACGGTTCAACGAGCCCAGGCGATCGGCCTTGAGAGTCAGGTGCAAGCCGGGCTTGGCGTCGGACAACGGCGGCTCTTCGGAGAGCGCCTTGAACTTGCGCGTGGGCTCGCCATCACCGGGGCTTGCGGCGATGTAGTTACCTGAAACCAGGGTTTCCAGGCCGGTGATACCGGCAAGGCTGACGCTGGGCTTGACCAACCAGAAGCGGGTGTTGGTCTTGAGGTACTGCTCAACGTCCTTGTTCATCTCGATGGTGGCGATCACCCCGCGATTGCTGCCCTCGTCATCCAGGGCCAGGGTTTTGACCTTGCCTACGGTCATGCCCTTGTAGACCACTTCGGTCTTGTTGACCTGAATGCCTTCGCCGCTCTCAAAGCGAACTTGAATCTCGATACCTTGTTGGGAATAGGCACGCCACCCCAGCCAGCCACCGATGATCAGGGCAATCAGGGGCAGCACCCAAATGGCCGACCAGTTAGAGGCTGGGCGGGTTTTAGCTTTAGGCAAATCACTCATGGTCGTCGTCCGACTCCGTGTTATCCCAAATCAGTCGGGGATCGAAAGTTACTGCGGCAAGCATCGTCAAGATCACCACACTGGCGAACGCCGCAGCGCCGAGGTTGGCCTCGACGCTGGCTAGTCGCCCAAAGTTAACGACCGCCACCAGGATGGCGATCACAAAGATATCCAGCATGGACCAACGTCCAATGAATTCGATAAAGCGATACATCACGATACGTTGTTGCGCGGACAGCGGTTGGTGGCGCTGCACCGAGAACAACAGCAAGCCAATGCCGACCAACTTGAATGTCGGTACCAGGATACTGGCGATGAACACCACGGCAGCGATGGGAAACATCCCATGCTGCACCAGCTGGATGACACCCGACATGATGGTGCTGGGGTCGCCTTGGCCGAGGGAGTTGACCGTCATGATGGGTAACAGGTTAGCGGGGATATACAGGATCGCTGCGGTGATCAACAGCGCCCAGGTGCGCGTGAGGCTATTGGGGCGACGGGCATGGATCAACGCACCGCAACGGGTGCAGAGTTGCTCCTCGCTATCCGCTTCCTGCTTGTTCAACTCATGGCATTCAGTACAAATCAGAATGCCTGCATCAATCGCCCGCATGGTCATCCTCTCCTGACAGCGCTTGCCAGACCTGATGGGGCGACATCACCACTTCAAGCAGAACTTGGACCATTAATAGACTGACGAAGCAGACCAGACCCAGGCCGATTGTGATGGAAGCCATGTCGGCGAGCTTTACGATCGCCACCAGCACACCCATCAAGTAGACCTCCAACATCCCCCAATCCTTCATGTGGTGGTAGATGCGGTATAGCAGCAGCCCGTAATTGCGACCGATGTTCCAGCGAATGCTGAGCAGCACCGCCAGTTGGCAGAGCAATTTGAGCAAGGGGATACCCATGCTGCACAGGAACACCACGGCGGCAACGCCTTGCATACCCGTATCGAACAGGCCAACGACGCCGCTCCACACGGTGTCCTCCGAAGACTGCCCAAGTAGATTGAGCTGCATGATGGGCAAAAAGTTCGCGGGGACGTACAGCAGCAGGGCTGCCAGTACCAAGGCGAGACTGCGCTCGACCACATTGTGACGGTGAGCGTATAGCTCGTAGCCGCAACGTGGGCATTGGGCTTTTTCGCCGAGGGCGAGCGTTGGTTTGCGCATCAGCAAGTCGCACTCATGGCATGCCACCAGATCGTCCAGCGGTAAATCCGATACCTCGTGGGCATCAACCGGATCGGGCATAGATAGGGCTCTGACTCTAAAAATGGTTAGGTGGCTATTCTAGTGGTGTCGCTCAGAAATAACTGTGCAAATTTGTCGGGGCAGTCAGGTCGGAGGTTGAGGCTGACAGGTGTACGGGGACAAGGCAGACACTTTTCGAGCGCCCAAAACAAAACCCCAACTGCTTTCGCAATTGGGGTTTCGGAATTTAATCTTGACGATGACCTACTCTCACATGGGGAAACCCCACACTACCATCGGCGATGCATCGTTTCACTGC
>NZ_MRST01000024.1:549726-610450 GCF_001902145.1 Pseudomonas fluorescens | reverse complement strand
GGTCAGGCGAGACACGCAACTGGAACCCTATCGGGACGGTGTATCTGAACCCTGAAAGGGAGCTGACCGTGGTAATAAAAGTCGCGTAGCACGACGGTGGACGCGACAACTAACTTGAAAAACGCCGTGCTTGTGATCTTGATCTTAAGCGCCCCGTCAAACCACGCTGGCCGGAATTCGACAGGGATTTGGGGGGTAAACCGGCAGGGATGCCGGTTTAGCCGCCCCGCGCCATGGATGGCGCGTGGCGGCGGCCCCCCAAATCACTGGCGGATTGCGGGCACACCGAGCCTAAGCGAGGTGCCGAGTGGTGGGGCAAGAGCCTTTTGCTTACTTTTGGGCTTTTCAAAAGTGAGCCGCTGTAAAAGCGGAACCATAAGTGGCCGTTACCGCAGGAATGGATATGTACTCGGTATACCTGTGTCGGCTGCCAGGCTGCTATCGCAGGCAAGCCAGCTCCCACATTTGGAACGCGAGGTATCAGGCAGATCGGCGTCGGCTGTCAGGCCGCCATACCAGGCAAACCCCCACATTTGGAACGCGGTGCGTCAGATAGACCAACAGGCTAAATAACCAGATAAGCCCGGCCCATATGGCAAGAGAGGTTGGCACCGACTTCAGCGTTGCCCAGGTTGATGCCCAAGGCGCTGAGCAAGGTATTAACGATAGGGTCGAGAATCGGTGACAGCACGTTCTGGATCAGCCCCACCACCGCCGTGGTGATAGTCGCCAGCAGCCCGGCGACCCCGGCCAATGCGCCGTTGGAGACACTGCCGCTGGGCGGTGCGTAAGTCACTTGCAAGCCATTTAAGGTCGCCGCCAGGCTGCCGACGATATTGGCGGTGCCCGGCGCAAACTTGTAGGTGGGTGGCGCATTCATCTCGGCCACCGGCGCAAACACCATCGTGCTGGTTTGCTCCGCAATCGTGGAGTTGGCTTTCAACAGCAAACCGCCACCCACATTCGGTGTACGGTTGGGGTTGCACAGCAGCGTCAGGACGACGCAGTAACGCTGGCCAAAATCAATCAGTCTGACCGGTTGCACATTAACCGCTGCGGATGAAGAAAAAGCGGCAACCGGATCGACCGTACCCACCGCCAGGGTCGCAAGGGAGGTGGTGGTCTGCACGGTCAAGGACTTGGAGGCTGGCGAGTCGCAATTAAAATCCGAGACATGGCTCTGCGCGCTGCCGGCTTCGATGTAAATGGCCAGCGATGTTGTGACATCTACATCAGCCACATTACAGGCCAGCAGGCACAGCACACCTCCAACCACCGCCGGCAGGTTGAGGTTCAACAACCCCTGGACCACCTGGGACACCGGCGTGCCCAGCCCCGTCAATATGGAGGCCACGCCAGACACGGCCTTGATGATCGGCGCCTGTACGGTCACCAACGTACGCACTTGCGCAGTGCGTACAAAAATCTGATCGGTTGGCGGGGTATTCAGTAGACCCTTTTTGGCCAGCAAGGGATTGCCAATCGCCGACAACTGCGGCGGCTCAATCACTTTGGTCTGGATCGAAACATTGCCTACCAACGGAATATTCAGTTGGGCAGCCGCGCTCACCGCATTCTTGCTGCTGGACAACTGCGCCACCGCTTCCAGCAGCTGAAACAATTGCACATTGCTGTTCAGTGCCGCCGTCGGCGTGCCGGTGGCGATGTCGATCAGGTCTCCCACGGTCAACAGCTTGGTATTGGGCGCAATGGCTTCAATCGAAATCACGTCATTGATGACCGCCGTAACCGCCGCACCGTTCTTCTGCAAGACCTTCACCGCAGCGTCGATCAACTGAGTCGCCGAGACCGCGGTACTGAGCAAGGCATCGTAGTCACCGGCCTTCACGTTCAGGTTGATCGCCAGTTGGTCCAGGTAACTGAGCAGGTTGACGTTGGTTTGCAGCAAGCCGTTCCAACCCGCCGCCGTGAGCGAAAGGTTGCCGCCGAGCAAGTTGCCGATGACCAGGTTGAGCAGTGGGGATTTGCCTGAATCGACGCTGGCCAGGCTGCTGCGGATCGACAGCTGCGCCACGGGCGGCGGTGTCGCGGCGACGGCGGTGGCGCTCAGGTTGATTTGCGGGGTGATCGGTGCGCCGTTGAACAGGTTCCACAGGCCGTTGGCGATGCTGGTCGTGACGGTATGCGAGGCCACCACGCGGATCGCGTCATTCTGGGTGGCATCGGCGCTAAACACACGGGTGTTCAGGGCATTGGTCGCCAGGGTGCCGCACGTCACCGCCAGGGTGCGGCCATTGCCGACCACAAAACCGTTGCGCGCCGCATTTTGCGTGGCATAGGCGTTGGCGGTGGTGTTGGTACCGCACTGGCCACCGAGACCGGCCGCTTCCAACGCCGAGGTGTCGGCCACGGACTGCAGCTTGCGCTTTTCCAGGTACAAGCGTCCGCTGTCGACCGCCAGCAACATGAACACCAAGGCCAAGGCCAAGGTGCCTGCCGCCATCAAGCCTATTGCACCACGCTGCCTGGAACCGAATCGGGGAGACATCGAAGCACTCCTGCGCTAACTCTCCGTTGCACTGGAGTGTAGACAAGGCTTCGGCAGGTTGCTGGCAACTCGCCACATTGGTGACTGGCGGAGATGCCCTGATACTGTAGGAGCGAGCTTGCTCGCGAAAAACTCACAGGCGCCGCGTTGATTCAGGAAGCACGCGTTATCGTTGACGTTTTTCGCGAGCAAGCTCGCTCCTACAGAAGATAATCAGCGCGGCGGGTAGTTGGAAAGGATCTTGGTCACGGTGCTGCGGATGGCTTTGTTGCGATCCTCGGGGTTGGGCGTGCTGGCCATCATTTGTTCGTCACTGCCGCGCCACACCAACTTGCCGTCCTTGCCGTCGAGCAGGTCGATCTGGAGGGTCGCGACCTTGTAGGTGATGTTGCGCGTTTCGTTGTACATCGGCGCGCCCCAGTAACCATTCCACGGGCCGCCCCAGGCACCGCCATAGTTGGTGGTGACTTGCTGCTGGCGGTCTTCGACGATCAGATAGGCCTGCACATTCAGGTCAGCCTTGGTGCCCGCCGCCGCGGGACGCAAACCGCGTTGGTCCAGCTGTTCGCCCACGGCCTGGCGAATGCGTTGCTCGGTGAGGTCGCTCTTGATTCGCGGGTCATCGGGACGGTACTGCAACGCTGGGTCTTTCCAGGCCCAATTGCGGTAGGCGCCGAAGTCTCGGCTGGCGTCGAAATCGTGGTTGACCTGGTTGCTCTGGCAACCGCCCAGCAACATGACAACAGCAAGTGCAGCGATGCGACGAAGCATGGTGTTCTCCAAAAAACAACGTGGGCCTGTAATGAGAATAGCTGCTAGCTGGGCGGATAGGCAGCCATTGCCTTCTGCATCGCCTTGCGCAAACTATCAGCGCGTTCGCTCAGGCTGCCCTGGCTGGTGGTTTCAGCGCTGGTGCTCCACACCGGCTGGCGGGTGCGCGCATCGAACAGGCTGATACGCGCCACGGCCACTGTCACTTCATAGGTGCGCACCACGGGCACGCTGTTGTACATGCCGTAACCGTTGCCATAGCGGTTATAGCCGCCGTAGCCGTAACCATAATCGTCCTGGACCTGGCGCAGGCGTTTTTCCAGGCGTACATCGGCGCTCACCAGCAGGTCGGGCGCACGCTTGTCATGCAAGGGGCGCAAGCCGCGCTGATCGAGGGCGCCGCTGACCGCCTCGGCAATCTGCGCCGAATCGGCCCAGGCCGTGCCCGCCGGCAACTGACCGTTGAGCCAACCCCAGCTGCGGTAGGCGCCATAGTCGCGCACCGGCGCGGGGTAGGCGCTGGCATCAAAGGTAGTGCCCGCCTGGGCGGGCGCCGGCGGCATCGGTGCCGAACTGGCCACGTAAGGGTTGGGGCTCGAGCACGCCCCAAGACCTAAAGACAACAGGATTAAACCGAGACGACGCATGTCGACCTCCCACGCTGGGCCGCTTAAACCGGGCGGCAGATCCAGTGTAAATATCGCCCAAGCCCGGCAAAGCTTGGGTGACGACGGTGAGCGAGCTCCATCTCCAACAAGTCCTGCAGATTGGCGCGAGCCTGGAATTCCACCGGCATATAGTCGTGGAACACCCGCACACCACTTTGGCTTTCGACCTGCCACAACCCCTCGAGTTGCGCCGCCAACTCCCGTGGGTCCAGGGGTTGCTGCGGCGTCAGGCTCTGCTTTTCACCGGCCATGTCATTCTTGCGCATCTTGCGGAAGTGGCCTTTGAGCAGGTTGCGGTAGATCAACGCATCCCGGTTGTAGAACGCCAGGGACAACCAGCCACCCGGCAGTGTCAGTTGGTGCAGCACCGGCAGGATGGCGTGGGGCTCGGCCAACCACTCCAGCACGGCATGGCAGAGCACCAGATCGTAAGGCTCGGTGAGTTGGCCGAGCAAGTCCTGCCACGGTGCATGAATAAAGGTCGCGGTCTGGCCGGCGTCAGCAAAGCGCTGACGCGCCCCTTCAAGCATCGGCGCAGCGGGTTCGGCCAGGGTTACCTCGTGGCCCTGCTCGGCCAGCCACAGCGACATATGCCCCAGGCCTGCACCGATATCCAGCACGCGCAATGGGCGTTGCGGCAAGGCTTCTACCAGGTCGGCCTGGAGCACCGCCAGGCGAATCGCGCCCTTGGCGCCGCCGTAGATCTTTTCGGCAAAGCGCGTGGCCAACTGGTCGAAATGACGATCACTCATGGGCAAACCGCCGTTCGCTATCGGCCAGCTTGGCGCGCACCACGTCGTTCATATCCAGGCCCAGTTCACTGCACAGCAACAGCAGGTACAAGACGATGTCACCCACCTCCTGGCCCGCATGGGCGAGTTTATCGGCGGGCAGTTGGCGGGATTGGTCTTCGGTGAGCCATTGGAAGATTTCCACCAGCTCGGCCATTTCCACGCTGGCAGCCATGGCCAGGTTTTTCGGGCTGTGGAACTGCTTCCAGTCATTGGTATCGCGGATGCGGTGCAGGCGTTCGGTGAGGTGTTCGAGGTTCATGCGCGGGCTCCTGAATGGGTATAGCTTCAGGGGGATGGGGGATGAACGCAAGCGTCTGTAGGAGCGAGCTTTCTCGCGAAGAACCCCAAGACACCGCGTGCTTTCTGGCTGCACGCGTTATCGTTAACGTTTTTCGCGAGCAAGCTCGCTCCTACAGTGAGGGGCTAGTCGACAACGCTGAACTCGAGCCTGGCGGTTTGGCCGGCTTCATCCAATACGCTGAGCTGATAGCGGCCCAGCCGTTCAAAACTGGCATTGATGCTGTCCTGGTTCGCGCTGTCACCCAACGGCGCACCGTTGAGAAACCACCAACGTCGACCACTGCCGCCCAACGCCGAGATTTTCAGGCGCAAGGCTTGTTGACTGGCAGCAGGCAGACGCAATTGATCGCCCTCGCGCACGCCCACGATGGACAACGGCGACGCCGCAGTCAGCGCCGGCGGCGGGCAATCCGGGTCAGGCGCAGGAATGCGCGCTTCACGGCGTTCAATCCGTGGCAACCAGGGCTCCAGCGGCGCCGGCCACAGCGCAATGCTTTTGGGGGTTGCGCCAGGGCAATGGGCATTGACCCTCAAGCCCTTGGGGTTAACCCAGATGCTTTCCATCAAGCCCACGCTCAAGGGTTGATCCAATGCCTGCAAGGTCGGCGGCGTGGTGTTGTCCAGGGTCCAGGCAAAACGCTGGCGACGGCAATTGGGGTCGCTGCGGCTCATGGGCTGGCCCAATGGCCAACAGATCGCGGCCACGCCGATATTGGCAGGCACCGGTTTGACCGGCGCACTGATGCCGCGCTGGCTGTCGCGGTTGGTCAGCACGTCATGCACCTGCAACATCAACGGCGCTGCCGACGCCAGGCCGAACTGCCCCGGTACCGGCGTGCCATCGGGCCGGCCGATCCATACGCCGATCAGGTAACGCGGGCCCACGCCAATCGCCCAGGCATCGCGAAAGCCATAACTGGTGCCGGTTTTCCACGCCAGCACCGGGCGTTGGACCAGCTCGGCGCGCGGGTCGCGGTCGGGCCGCGCCTGGCCACTGAGGATGCGCCGCACAATCCATGCAGCACCGGGCGACAGCAACGGCCGCTCCCTGAGCGTATCGTCCGGCTGTAACCGCAGGCTGGCGCTCTTGCCATCGCGGGCCAGGGCGCTGTAGCCACTGACCAGGTCTTCCAGGCGACTGCCCGCACCGCCGAGGATCAGCGCCAGGTTCGGCTCGGCCAATGCCGGCAATGCCAACGGCATGCCACCGATGCGCATCTGCGCGGCAAAGCGCTTGGGCCCGTAGGCTTCCAGCAGTTGCACCGCCGGCAGGTTCAACGAGCTGGACAACGCCGTGCTCGCCGGCACCGCCCCGGTAAAGCCCATGGAAAAGTTGCCAGGGCGGTAATCGCCATAGCGTCGAGGCACGTCCTGCAACAGCGATTCGGAGTGAATCAGGCCGTCATCCAACGCCATGCCGTAGAGAAACGGTTTCAAGGTGGAACCGGGCGAACGCAGCGCGCTGATCATGTCCACATGACCAAAGCGCTTGGTGTCGTTGATATCCACCGACCCCAGGTAGGCGCGCACCGCCATGCTTTCTTCTTCCACTACCAGGATGGCCGCCGAGGTGTGCTCCGGCAGGCGTGCGCGCCAGCCCAGCAGCAGGTCTTCGAGACGGCGTTGCAGGGTGGCATCCAGGGTGGTGCGAATCAGTGGCGGGCTGTCGGGGCGATTCAAGCGACGTGCGAGCAAGGGCGCCAGGCTCGGTTCCAGGCGTGGGGCGAGCAACAGGGGTTCTTCCAGGGCTTCATCGACCGCCGATTGCGGCCATACCTGGAATTCTGCGAGGCGGCGCAGCACTTTGTCGCGGGCTTGCTGGGCGCGTTGCGGATGACGGTCCGGGCGTAAACGGCTCGGCGCCTGGGGCAACACCGCGAGCAACGCGGCTTCGGCGTGGGTCAGCTGGGACGGCGACTTCCCCAGGTAGGCCCAACTCGCCGCCGCCACGCCCTGCAGCGTGCCGCCGAAAGGTGCGCGGTTCAGGTACAGGTTGAGGATTTCGTCCTTGGACAGGTGCCACTCCAACTGCGCGGTACGCCACAGCTGGCGTAACTTGCCGTGCAGGGTGCGCGAATGCGGGTCGAGCAAGCGCGCCACCTGCATCGACAAGGTGCTACCGCCGGATACCACCCGTGTACCGCTCAGGTTTTGCCAGGTCGCACGCACCAGCGCCAACGGGTTTACGCCGGGGTGGTGGTAGAACCAGCGGTCTTCGTAGGTGAGCAGCGCGTCGAGATAATACGGCGACACCTCGCGGGTCTGTACCGGGTAGCGCCATACGCCGTTGGCATCGGCAAATCGCCACAGCGGCGTGCCATCTTCGGCCAGCACCACCCGCGCCAAGTCGTCCTGGGGAAGGGGCAAGGGCCAGATACGATCGGCCAGCCATAGCAGGGCAACCACCAACACCACGCAACCCAAAGCCCAGCGCAATAACTGTGGGAGCGGGCTTGCTCGCGAAAGCGGTGGGTCAGTTGGCAGAGATGTCACAGGCACGCCGCCTTCGCGAGCAAGCCCGCTCCCACATTGGGCGGAGTACATCCAGGTGTGATTAAACTAAAACTCAAACGGGCAAACCTCTATGCTTGCAGGGAACTCGCCTGCGTTATCGACAACCAAAGGCACAGTTACGCCCACCTTCTCATCAGGACACGCACATGCAGGTAGAAAGCTTTTTCGAATGGTTGGGCCAGGCGCTCGGCTCCGTCATCCGGTTTATCGTCGACGGGCTCAGCGGTTTGTTCGGGGCCTTGACCCACGCCGGCGGCAACTTTATCGACGGCCTGTCACGCACCTTGGGCATGGACACCTCGATCATCAGCATCATCACCCTGATCGTCGGCCTGTTGTTCCTCTATTCGGCGGTACGCGCCTTTATGCGGGCCTCGATTATCGTGGGGATCATCTGGCTGATACTGGGCCTGTGGCTACTCAGCTGGGTCGTGCACTGACGGTGCAACCACTCGATTCCCCCTGTAGGAGCGAGCTTGCTCGCGAAGAACTCACAGACACCGCGTTTATTCAGGAAGCACGCGTTATCGTTGACGTTTTTCGCGAGCAAGCTCGCTCCTACAGTGGCTTTCAGCGGCCCTTGATCACCATATCCACCGGCGTCTCGCCCACCGCCTGCCAGTTCGGCCGATACATCGACTCTACCTGCGGCGGCGGCACGCGGTAGGTTCCCGGCGTCACCGCACGCGCCAGGTACAACAAGTGCGCGGTGCCATAGCCATCCAGATTCATCGCTGCCACATAGCGATCGTCCCTGAACTCCTGATGCTTGAGCGAGGCATTCTGCATCGACTCACGCCACTCCTTCACCTGGCTGCTGGCGTTCTCCAGGCTCGCCGCGCTTTGGGCCAGGTTCTGGTTTTCCAGTTCCAGGCCGGCAGGTAACAGGTCGACCACCAAGGCGTCCGGCACGCGTTGCTTGGCGCTGACCGCCAAGTGCACCAGCACCAGATCACCGCTGTTGAGGTTACGCAGGTTCAACGGCTGGCCGTTCATGCCCAGATATTCACGGCGGATACTCAGGTTGTTGCCCCCGGCCGCTGGCGGCACTTGTGGATAACCCGAGACCGTCAATTGCTGGTACACCGGCGCTTCACCCTGATTGCTCAAGGCCAGGTCGCTGGACAACAACTTGCCGTCCAACTCCAACGTCGATTGCTGGTTGTTCAACTCGCGTACGCCACCGCTACCGGTCAGCGACACCTGCCAGTTCGCTTCCGGCGTGGCGAACCCGAGGCGTCCGGCCAGGAACAGGGAATTACGCTCCTGGGTCGACAGATACGGGCTAGCCGCCAATTGGTCCGACAAGGTGAACAAACGCTCCTCGCGCTGGCCCTTGGCCAAGTCGTTCTCCTCCAGCAACGCCAGGATCATCGCCTGGTCGCGCAGCGGGCTGCCGTAGTCGGCCAGCCACTCATTGGCATTGCGCTGCGCCGCCAACCCGGCCAACAACGCCTGATCCGCACGGGGCTGGTCACCCATTTTCTGCAGGGCAATGGCCAACTGCACCAGCGGCAAGCCGGAGCGTGCGTCGCTGCGCCGTTCGAACAGGCTGCGCAACGCACCCAACGGCGCCTGCTGACTGCGCGCCAACACCATGCCGGCATACGCCTGCACGGCAAACCGGGTGTGTTCGGCGTTGTCGCTGTAATCCACCTCGATCAGGTTGCGTTCCTGCACATACCGCAACAGCCGCTCGCTGGCCTTCTTCAAGGCTTCAGGCGGTACGGCAAAACCCTGGTCGCGGGCGCGCAGCAGAAAGTCGGTGACATAGGCGGTCAGCCAATATTCTTCCTCGCCATCGGCGCCCCACAAACCGAAGCTGCCGTTGTAGCGCTGCATGCCCAGCAGGCGCTCGATGCCCAACTCGATCTTGCGCTTGCGCTCGGCATCCGGCTCGCCCTTGATGCTCAGGCGCTTGAGCAGCGCGTCGTCGGCGTACAGCGACGGGTACAAGCCACTGGCGGTTTGCTCCAGGCAACCATAGGGGTACGCCTTGAGCGCACTGATCTGCGCGCCCAGGTTCAACGGCGGCCGGCTCGACAGGCTCAACAGCGCCTCGCGCCCCGAGGCATCGAATTGATCCAGTGCGCCCGACGGCAAGCTCCACGGCTGATCCTTGAGCACGGCGCGGTAATGCTTGAGCAAGGCCGGGTACGCCGGGCGTACGCCCAAGGTCCATTCGCGGCTGAACGGCGGCAGGTTTTCACCCGGCAAGTCCAGGCCGTTGACGGTGACCGTGACCTTGCCCTGGCCGAGCCCGCCCCAGGCTTGTACCGGAATACGCAAGGTGGTGCGCTGGCCTTGCTTGAGCTCAACCGATTGCGCGCCGCTGTTGACCAGTTGCAATTGCCCTTGCGCGGTCAGTTGCACATCGAGCTTCTGTGCCTTGCCCGACAGGTTGGAGAGGTCCAGGGCCAAGGTGGTCTGGTCGCCTCCCGCCAGGAAACGCGGTGCCGACAACTCGGCAATCAACGGGGCGGCGATCACCGTCTTGCCTTCGGCCATGCCATAGCGGTCATCGCTCCAGGCCTGAGCCATCAAGCGCAGTTCGCCATTGAAGTCGGGAATATTGACGCTGACTTCGCCCTCGCCTTTGTCGTTCAGAGTCACCGGGGCGCTTTGCAGGGCAACGATGGTTACGCTGGTGTCGGGGCGCTTGCCGCCTTTGGCCAACGCCGCGTCGCCACCAAATGCCAGGCTGGCCAGGCGCCCCTGGCCGGCTTCAATCAACTGGCCGTAGATGTCGAATTGGTCGACGCCATAGGCTTTGCGGCCGAACAGGCTGGCGTACGGATCGGGCGTTGGGTATTCGGTGATATTCAGGATGCCCACGTCCACCGCCGCCAGCAGTACGTGCACCTGTTGAGGCACACTGCCATCGGCATTCTTGGCGGCGATCTTCACCGTCAGCGGTTGTTTGGGGCGCATTTTTTCTGGCGCGGTGAGGGTCAGGCCGAGTTTGCGCTGGGTACGATCCAGCGGCAGGTGCAGCAAGCCCACGGCGCGTTTAGGCGTGATGTTGGCTTTGCGCTCGCCGGGACGAATCACCAGGGCGCTCACATACAGATCGTGACGCGACCATTTCGGGTCGAGCTTCACCGCAAAGCTTTTGCCTTCGGCCGGTACGTCGATTTCCTGCCACCACAGCGGCCCTTCGGCAGACTCCACCAACAGGTAGCCTTTACCGGCAGCCGGGGGCGTGACGGTGACGTTGGCGGTGTCGCCATCGCCATAGGCGGGTTTGTCCAACGCCAGCTTGACCTGGTCGGGGCGCACGGCACCGCCTTCGGTGTTGTCCTGGGCCTGGTAGCCGGCCCAGAAACGCAGGCTGCTGACCAACCCGGTGTGCGGGTCTTCAACCTCCACACGGTAAGGGCCCCACTCCACCTGGAAGCTGACCTTGGCGGTGTCGCCAGCCTTGATGTTCAGGCTCTGCTCATCGAGGTTGAGGAATTTCTCGTTGAAGTGGTAGCTCCAGCCGTCATTCTCCGAGTAGTTCCAGTAGTAGTCGCGGCGCTCACGCACCAGGCGCACCTTGAGGTCTTGCGCGGCCAGTTTCTGTCCGTCCTGGTTGGCCACCAGCACGTCGAATTCCACCGGGCCATCGCCGTTGGTTTCCTTGCCGTCAAACAGGCCACGCAGGCCCGGCAATTGCTCGGCCGGCCAGATCGGCTGCACCAGGCGCCGGGTGATCGGCCGACCGCCGGACTCCTGCAGGCTGGCTTGCACAATCAGTTGCAACGGCGACTTGGCCTCGGCCCACTTGCTTTCCAGGGTCAGCGCTTGCTCGCCATTGGCGTCGAGTACGCTTTCGTCCAGTTCGAAATCCTGGCTCAGCTCTTCTTCAGTGACGGAACCGAACTGGTAGCCCGGCAGGGATTTGACCGCCTCACGCAGTGGGCGCACGTACACCTGGCCACTGACGCGGTTACCGGATGCGGGCGCGCCGTAGAGGTAGCGACCGTTGACCTGGATGACCGGGTTATCCGCCGGGCTCAACGCCGTGTCACTGCCCTTGAGTTCCAGCGCCAGGCGTTCGGGCAGGAAGTCTTCGACGAGAAATTCATAGAGTTGCGGCTTGCCGTCACCGAGGTCGAACACCAACTGCCAGCGCCCGGTCGGCGCCTCGCCAGCCAGCTGCAACGGGTATTGATACAGGCCGGACGCGTCGGCCTCCCACACGAACTTGCGGCTCACCTGTTCATCCGGGCGCCGCACTTCGACGCTCACCGGCTGAGGCTTCACCTCCTTGCCATCCTTGTCACGCAACAGCGCGTTGAGCAGCACGGTTTCGCCGGGGCGATACAAATCACGCGGGCCGAACACAAAGAACTGCAACGGGTGGGACGGTTGCCCGCCGATATCGAACTCCGCCAAATCCAGCGCGGCGCTGTCCAGGCGCAGCAGGCTGGTTTGCTCGCCCTGCTTGGCCAGTAACACCTGGGCTTTTTTCGGTAGCGGCAACTCGGCGTGACCACCGTCTTCGGTCTTGCCCTGGCCGAGCACGCGGCCTTCGGCATCGAGGATTTCCAGTTCGACGCCGTTCAGTGCCTTGCCGCCTTCCAACGCCTGGGTAAACACATCCAGGCGATTGGCATAGCGGTGCACCGACAGGCCGATATCGCTCAAGGTAAACAGGGTGGCCGGTTGCGAATAGTTGTAGGTGCCCGAAGCGCGCATCACCGCCAGGTACACGCCCGGCTGCTGCAACGGCTTGAGGCCGGCAATCGGCAGCAGCAGGGTTTCGCGGGTATTGCGCGCCGGGTTCAGGTCGAAACGCCCGCCGTAGACCAGCTCGGCCATCGGCAGCAGTTCACGTGACTCATAGCTTTGCAGGCTGGTATTGCGCCCCCACTGCGCCAGGAACGACGGCAGGGATTCGGGTTTGATCCGAAAGAATTCGACGTCGATCTTGTCGACATTCAACGCGATCACCGGCAGGCCCTCGGCCAGGCGCGTCGGCAACAGGGTGCCACGGCTGGCGAAGCCGACGGTGGCTTGCAGGTCGCGGGTTTCCAGGCGGGCGCTGTATTCGGCGGCGAGGGTGTTGCCGTTGACCGCCTTCACCCCGGCGTCCACGGTCAGCACCAGTTTGCGCCGCGGTTCAAGGTGGCGCAGGCGCAATTCCATCAGGTTATCGGACAGTTCCCAGGCGCCATCGACCTTGCCGGACTTGCTGTCTACCAGGTGCAGCTTGTCGGCGAATTTCTGATCGGGGTCCAGCGGAATGGAAAAACTCACCGACAGCGTGCTGGCCCCGTCCAACTGCACCTCGGACACATCCACCACGCTCAGCTCTCGCCCGGCATAACGCTGCTTCAACGCTGCCACGTCCACCGCCGCCTTGGCAGGTTTGGGCGCCACGCTTGGCGCTGCAGGGGCCACGGGTGCAGCCGGTTTATCGGAAGAATCACAGGCGCTCAGCAGGGCCAGCGCGCAAGCGAGGAACAGTCCTTTGTTAAACATGGGGCACTCGTCGTCAGAGGGAACCTGGGGGTGAACTATATATCAGCGTCGGTCTGGCTGCTGCGGGGCCGGTCACATTGACCGACGGAGGGGCGGTCGGTTCTAGGTGGGCATGAAGCCAAGCCAAATCCCACAGCCACTGGAGATCAAATTGTGGGAGCTGGCTTGCCTGCTATAGCCATAGGTATCTACACAACTTTAATGTGACGCCGGACCTGTGGCGAGGGAGCTTGCTCCCGCGACGGCCTGGCAGCCGACGCTGATCTAACTGATGCCCCGCGATCCAATGTGGGAGCTGGCTTGTCGGGTCGCCGCATCGCTGCGAAGGCGGCCTGAAAGCCGACCAGGATCTCGGATCAGACCGCGTACATATCCGTTCCTGCGGTAATGGCTGCTATTGGTTCCGCTTTTACAGCGGGTCACTTTTGAAGAGCCCAAAAGTAACCAAAAGGCTCTTGCCCCACCACTCGGCACCTCGCCTAGGCTCGGTGTACCCGTAATCCGACATTGATTTGGGGGGCCGCCGCCACGCGCCATCCATGGCGCGGGGCGGCTAAACCGGCATCCCTGCCGGTTTACCCCCCAAATCACTGTCGAATTCCGGCCAGCGTGGTTTAACGGGGCGCCTAAGATCAAAAGCAAATCAAGATCAAGAGCGGCTCGCCTCGCATCGTGGTTACCGTCGGCTGCTACAGGCTACAAAGTTGTGTAGATACCTATGCTGCTATAGCGGTGAGTCAGTCACCGGATGAGTGAGCAGAAAGTCCGTCATCGCAGGCAAGCCAGCTCCCACATTGCGTCTGCCGGGCGGCTGAGGGCCGGGTACAATACCGCTCCACCAAGGAGCCTTCATGACTGCCCTGACTACCGACTGGCGCCACCGCCCTACCCACCGCCGCGTCTGGGCCCTGGCCGCGCCGATGATCCTGTCGAATATCTCCGTGCCCTTGGTCGCCCTGGTGGACAGCATGGTCATCGGCCACCTGCCCCACGCACACCAACTGGGCGCCGTGGCTGTCGGCGCCAGCCTGTATACCTTCCTCGCATGGGCCATGGGTTTCCTGCGCATGGGTTCCACCGGCTTCGCCGCCCAAGCCGCCGGGCGCAACGATGGCGCGGCGTTGCGGCAGATTCTGTTGCAAGGCTTGTTGCTGGCGCTGGGCCTGGCGCTGCTGCTGGGCACCGTGGGCATTCCATTGAGCCATCTGGCCTTGGAGTGGATGCAGCCGTCGGCTGAACTCAATCAACTGACCCGCGAGTTTTTCCACACCCGCCTGTTCGGCCTGCCCGCCGCCCTCGCCAGTTATGCACTGGTCGGCTGGTTCCTCGGCACCCAGAACGCGCGGGCACCGTTGGCGATTTTGCTGACCACCAACCTGGTGAACATCGCGCTCAACCTGTGGTTTGTACTCGGCCTTGACTGGGGCGTGGTCGGCTCCGCACGCGCCTCGGTGATTGCGGAATGGACCGGCGCCCTGCTCGGCCTGGCGCTCACGCAAAAAGCCCTGCGTGCCTATCCCGGGCATATCGCCTGGGCCGCGCTGACACTGTGGCAAAGCTGGCGCCCGTTACTGGCGGTCAACCGCGACATCTTTATTCGCAGCCTTGCGCTGCAGTCGGTGTTTTTCATGATTACGGTGCAAGGCGCACGTCTGGGCGATGCCACGGTGGCTGCCAATGCCTTGCTGCTCAACGGGCTGTTGCTGACCGCCCATGCCCTGGACGGCCTGGCCCACGCCGTCGAAGCCCTGTGCGGCCACGCCATCGGCGCCCGCGACCGCCAGGCACTGCGCCGTTCGCTGGTGGTTGCCTGCGGCTGGTCACTGCTCGCCAGCCTCGGGTTCGCCCTGTTGTTCACCTTCGGCGGACACCTGTTTATCGCCATGCAAACCGATATCCCCAGCGTGCGTGAAACAGCCGACATCTACCTGCCTTACCTCGCGGTATTGCCGTTGATTGCAGTGTGGAGCTATTTGCTCGATGGCTTGTTTATCGGCGCAACGCGCGCGCGGGAGATGCGCAATGGGATGTTGCTGACGGTGCTTTTGGTGCTACCGGTTGCCTGGGCGTTGCAGGGAATGGGTAACCACGGGTTGTGGATTACCTTCCTACTGTTCATGGCGGTGCGCAGCCTGACGCTGTGGGCGATAGCCTGGCGTTTGAATCGGCAAGGGCTGTGGCTGGGCGCAACCTGAAGGAATACAAACCCAAATGTGGGAGCGGGCTTGCTCGCGAAAGCGGTGTATCAGCCAAATAATCAGCGACTGACACTGCGCATTCGCGAGCAAGCCCGCTCCCACATTTTTATTATGAGGACAGGTAGGAAGAACGCGTCAAGCCCAGGCGCAATGCGTCCAGGAACTGGGTGCGCTCCGACGCCGAGATCTTCGCACTGGCGCACTTGTCCCGGTAATGGGTCATCAACTCCTCCGGCGACAAGTGCACGTAGCGCAGCATGTCTTCGATGGTGTCGTGGGTTTCGATCCCGGCGCTGTACACCGAACCGTCTTCACGCTGGTAGATGTTCACCGAGTCGGTGTCACCGAACAGGTTGTGCATGTCGCCCAGGATTTCCTGATAGGCGCCCACCAGGAAGATACCCAGCAGGTAATCTTCGCCTTCGTTCAAGCCGTGAACCGGCAGGCTGGTCTCGATGCTCTGCTCGTCGACGTACTGCTTGATCTTGCCATCGGAGTCGCAGGTCAGGTCTTGCAGCACAGCGCGGCGCAGCGGCTCTTCGTCGAGACGGTGCAGCGGCAGAATCGGCAGGACCTGGCCGATGGCCCAGGTGTCCGGCAGGCTCTGGAACACCGAAAAGTTGCAGATGTACTTGTCGGCCAGCTTGTCGTTGAGTTCGTCCAGCACCTGGCGGTGCGAGCGCTGGCGGGCTTTCAACGAGTTGTGCAGGCGACGGCACACCGCGAAGTAGCACTGTTCGGCCAGGGCTTTTTCGGCCAGAGTCAGCTTGCCGTCGGCGTACTGGGTGGCCACGTCGCTCATGTAGTGGGTGGCGCGCCAGTAGGTTTCGGTGACCATCTCGATGTCGGTCGGGCCCAGCAGGTCCACCAGCCATTGCACCGTTTCCGGCAGGCTTTCCTTGTTTTCGATGGTCGGGATTTCGTCGTTGTGCTTCTCGACGTCAGTCACCTGCACCACCAGCATGGCGTGGTGAGCGGTCAGGGAGCGGCCGCTTTCGGAGAAGATATTCGGGTGCGGCAGGCTCTGCGCGTCGCAGAACTCTTTGAGCATACCCACCACCACGCCGGCGTAGTCGTCCATGTCGTAGTTGATCGAACTGGCGTTGCGCGAGTGGGTACCGTCGTAGTCCACGCCCAGGCCACCGCCGACGTCGATGTGGTCCACCGGCAGGCCGAGGTTACGCAGTTCGCCGTAGTAACGAATGGCTTCCTTGAACCCGTGCTGGTAGTCGGCCAGGTTGGCGATCTGCGAGCCCATGTGGAAGTGCAACAGGCGGATGCCCTGATCCAGGCCCGCCGCGCGGAAGCGCTCGACCACTGACAGCAACTGCGCTGCCGACAGACCGAACTTGGATTTCTCGCCACCGGTGTCGGCCCACTTGCTCGATGCCAGGGACGACAGGCGCACACGCAGGCCGACCTGAGGCTTGACCTTGAGGCTGGCGGCCTCTTCGATCACCAGCCCGACCTCGGACTCTTTCTCGATCACGATAAATACGTTGTGGCCAAGCTTCTGACCCATCAACGCCAGGCGGATGAACTCACGGTCTTTATAACCGTTGCAGACGATGGTGCCGCCCTTCGGTGCCAGGGCCAGCACGGCCAGCAGCTCAGGCTTGGAGCCGGCTTCCAGGCCGATAGAGACGTTCTGGGTGGCAATGATGTTCTCGATCACCGCTTCCTGCTGGTTCACCTTGATCGGGTACAGCGCGGTGTACTTGCTCTGGTATTCCAGGCGCTCGATGTTGGCATCGAAGGCACCGGTCAATTGCCGCACGCGGTCTTGCAGGATATCGGGGAAGCGCACCAGCAGCGGCAACGACAGGCCGCTTTTGCGCAACTCATCGACTTGCTCGTACAGGTCGACGGGCGTGCTGTTCGGGCCGTTCGGACGAACTTCTACGCGACCGGCTTCATTGATCGCGAAATACCCGGCCCCCCAATGGCGAATCCCGTAAACACTGCGGCTGTCCGCAACTGTCCATTGGCTGCCATCGTCTTTGCGTGTGCGTCGTACGGACATCGAAGTCCCCTATAAATGAAGGCGAAGGCGCCACCTCTCGCGGAGGCTGGCGCAGTCTAAAGAATGAAAATGACGATTTGCCTGCAAGGGAAGTAGACCCCACTGGCAGGACAGAGTTTAGCCACAGGTTGGGAAGAGGCTTTCAGCCGCCGGACTTCTTGGCCTTGTACCCGAGTTTGATCAGCTCGGCCCACAGCAACTCGACGTGATCGCCCTGGATCTCGATGACCCCGTCTTTCAACGCGCCACCGGTGCCACAACGCTTTTTCAGCGAGGTGGCCAATTCCTTCAGGGCCTCTTCAGCCAGGGGCACGCCGGTGATGGTGGTCACCGTCTTGCCGCCACGGCCTTTGCTCTCGCGACGCACGCGGGCAATACCATCGCCTTCGGGGATCAGGGTCTGTTTGCAGGTGCACGAATCCACGGGCTGACGACAGTCCGGGCAGTGTCGACCTGCGTCGGTGGAAAATACCAGGCCACCGAGGGCGGCGAAGGATGCGGCTTTTTTGGCCACCGGCAATCCTCTTGGGAGGATGAAGACTGATCGGCGCCGCACAAGGCGGTGACCGACCGCGAAGCCCCACTCAGGCAGGGGCAGCGCTACCGAACCGTCAAGGCCACCACCACTGTAGGAGCGAGCTTGCTCGCGAAGATCGTCAACGATAACGCGGGCATTCAGGCAGCACGCGGTGTCTTGGCGTTTTTCGCGAGCAAGCTCGCTCCTACAGGGTGAAACAATAGCGGTTCGGGTGAAAAGGCGCGCAGTGTAACGGCAAAAAGCCAAGTTGCTAAGAGCCAAATGGCGCCAATTTATACAACTTTAGCGACGTGAGGCGAGATAGCGCCGCAAGCCCTCTTGGGCGTCCGGGCAATAAGACTTTTGCTCGGCCTCTGCAAGCACCGTTTCAATGGATAGAAAACGCGCTTCCATGACCTCTTCAGGCTGCAAACACAGCGGGCCGTCCCATACAGCAGAGTAGGACGTACACCACAGGCGGCTGTCGCCATCTTCAAAGTAAAAATGATCGTGCTCGACCAACTCCACGCCACACACGCCCAGCTCTTCCGCCAATTCCCGCTGTGCCGACAGGGCATAGCTTTCTCCCGCCGCCACCATCCCGCCCGCCGCCGTATCCCAGAACCCTGGGTACAGGGCTTTGCTCAGCGTGCGCCGGTGCACACACAGCTCGCCTTTGGAATTGAACAGGAAGATAAAGGTGCAACGGCCGATCAAGCCGCGCTGGCGCAGGTCGGACCTGACCAGGTGGCCAAGCAGGTGGTCCTGGTCGTCAACCCAGCAGATCAGTTCAGCATCGGAAGCCGCTCGGTGTGCGGCCTCCTTTTGAGTAGCGTCCATCATCAACCCTGATTGAGGAGCTGACGCAAGTCGATCACTGCAGCGTTTGCCCGTGAAATGTAGTTGGCCATCACCAGCGAATGGTTCGCCAATACGCCGAAGCCACTGCCGTTAAGAATCATAGGACTCCACACCGGTTCCTGCGAGGCCTCCAGTTCACGAATGATCTGGCGCACGCTGACGGTGGCGTTTTTCTTGGCCAGTACGTCGGCAAAATCGACTTCGATGGCACGCAGCAGATGGGACAGCGCCCACGCCTGGCCGCGCGCTTCGTAGAACACGTTGTCGATCTGCATCCATGGGGTTTCCACCACTTCTTCATCGACCTGCGGCACTTCACCCGGCGCCAGCGCCTCGGTTTTCAGCGCAGTGTTCAACTTGACCCGGCCCACGCTGGCGGACAGACGCTGGGACAGCGAGCCCAAACGGGTCGCGACATCGCCCAGCCAGTTGTTGAGGTTGTCGGCACGGGCATAAAACAGCGCGCCGCGCTGGTTCGGGTCAGACAGGCGCGCTTCGTAGCGGCTCAGGGAATTGATGCCTTCCTGGTATTCCGACTCGCTGGAGGGCAGCACCCAGCTCTTGTTATCGAAGTTGAAGCGCGGCTCGGCCTTGGCCAAGTCAGCGTCTTCAGCCGACTGCGACTGGGAGCGGGCGAAGTCTTTACGCAGGGCTCGGGTGAGGTCACGCACCTGCACCAGTACGCCGTATTCCCAGCTCGGCATGTTGTCCATCCACAAGCCCGGCGGGAAACGGTCGTTGGAAATATAGCCGCCCGGCTTGTTCAGCAGGGTGCCGACCACGGTCTTGAGCGTCTCGACGGTGGTGTAGCCCACCACTATCTGCTTGCCTTCTTTCTCGGCGGCAAGCTGGGCATTTTGCTGAACCGGAAACAGCGCCGGCTCCTGGCTCCAGTACCACCCCAGGCCACCGGTGACCAGCAGGTACAAGCCAATGATGCTAAGCAGCGCCCGGCTCATCAGCAGGTTGCGAAAATAGCTGCGGTTGGCCGACTTTGGCTCAGGGGCGGGGCCTTTGGCACTGCCTTCGCGGTTTTTCCAGTCCAGCATGGCGATATCCTTTCAATCACTTGAGTTCATGCACGTCAATTGTCCGGGTGCGTTCAGACACTCCGACCACAACCCTACCCCATCGTGCCCATCGGCGCGGGGCTTTTACACGAAAGTGGCGCACCGGGGCGCTTGGACTATAAAGGATGCACGCCTTTTACGCTGGACGACCCACTGGTCAGTAAATGAATCGCAGGCCCGCAGACTTAATTGACGTATGACACTCATCTATCAGAAAAGAGGTGCTAGCATAGCGCCATCAGTCGACCTCAGCATGCACCCTCACAGTAGTCAGGATATGACCGAGCCAGAAGACCCCAGCCGCGAGCGTCTCAAGCAGCACTTTGCCCAGCGGGTAATTCATCAGGCACGTCAAATTCTTGAGATCTGGCAGCGCCTGCAACGCAGCGAGTGGTCGAATGCCGATTTTTCTGAACTCAGCGAAGCCAACCTGCGCCTGCAACACTTTGCCGAACGTTTCGAACAGCCGGAACACACGCAACTGGCACGGCATATCAGCGAATCCCTGCAAGCCGTGGACGAGAACCGTGGCCGCCTGAGCAGCCAACTGATCACCGAGCTCAACCGCTTGATGCAACGCCTGTCTCGCACCGGCTTGCGCCAGGGCGATCAGCTTGAGCAAACCTTCCTGCCGCCGATGCGCAAGCCGATCTATGTGATGCTGGCCGACCATGACCGCGCCGAACGCCTGGCCAAGCAGCTGGAGTTCTTTGGCATGAGCGCCCACGCCCTGGACAGCGTCTGCGCCTTTCGCGCGTCCATGGCCGAGCGTTTGCCGTCGGCGATTGTGATGGACGTAGACTTCTGCGGCACAGGCCTGGGCCTGAAGCTCGCAGCAGAGGCCCAGGAGGGCCTGGAGCAAAAGCTGCCGCTGTTGTTTTTCAGCCTGCACGAAACCGACACCCCGACGCGCCTGGCCGCCGTGCGCGCCGGTGGCGAAGAGTTCCTGACCGGCACCCTGGAAGCTTCAGGCCTGCTGGAAAAGATCGAAGTGCTGACCTGCGCGGCCCAGTACGAGCCGTACAAAGTGCTGATCATCGACGACTCGCGGGCCCAGGCGCTGCACACAGAACGCCTGCTCAACAGTGCCGGCATTGTCACCCGCACCTTGACCGAGCCGATCCAGGCCATGGCCGAGCTGGCGGATTTCCAGCCCGACCTGATCATCCTCGACATGTATATGCCTGCCTGTACCGGCACCGAACTGGCCAAGGTGATTCGCCACAACGACCGCTACGTCAGTGTGCCGATCATTTACCTATCGGCCGAGGACGACCTGGATAAACAGCTGGATGCGATGAGCGAGGGCGGTGACGATTTCCTCACCAAACCGATCAAGCCGCGTCACCTGATCACCACTGTGCGCAACCGTGCTTCACGTGCGCGCAACTTGAAGGCACGGATGGTGCGCGACAGCCTGACCGGGCTGTACAACCACACGCATATCCTG
Source organism: Pseudomonas fluorescens (assembly GCF_001902145.1). GTDB lineage: Bacteria > Pseudomonadota > Gammaproteobacteria > Pseudomonadales > Pseudomonadaceae > Aquipseudomonas > Aquipseudomonas fluorescens_BV. Next base: position 589,306 of record NZ_MRST01000024.1, on the reverse strand, counting down.
CAACTGCTCGAAGATTGCAGCTTCCGCGCACGCCGCGAGAACAAGCCCTTGAGCTTTGCCATGCTCGATATCGACCACTTCAAGCGCGTCAATGACAGCCACGGCCACCCCATGGGCGACCGGGTGATCAAGAGCCTGGCACTGTTTCTCAAGCAGCGTTTGCGCAAGACCGATTACATCGGCCGCTACGGCGGTGAAGAGTTCGCCATCGTGATGCCCGACACCGACCTGGAATCGGCCTGCAAGGTGCTTGACGATATTCGCCGGCGCTTTGCAGAAATCCACTACCCCGCCCAACCGCAGGATTTGTGGTGCACCTTCAGCGCCGGCCTGGTGGAGCTGTGCGACGATTCCGACAGCCTGATGATGGCCGCTCAGGCTGACGAAGCGCTTTACCGCGCCAAGGACGCCGGACGCAACCGCGTGCAAGCCGCTCGCACATCAAAGCAAAGTGCCATCTTTTCATCAGAATCCACCGATTCGGTCATGACGCTGTAATACAAACGCAATAAATTCAGGCGCTTATCTCTTGCCGTCGGTTGAAACCCCGCATGCGCCTGAAGCTGCTGACCAATCTCAATACCCTTCTGCTGGTGGCTGTGTGCCTGGCCCTCGGGGCGACACTGTGGTGGTCGCAACGGGCGCTGGAGCGCCCGTACTTGTTGATGGAGCGCTACCTCGGGTTGTCCCAGGTCTTTCAAAACCAGGCTGCCCGTAACATCGAGGACTACTTGGCCAGCGGCGATGCCCTGCGCCTGAGCAGTGCCACCCAGAGCCTGGAAAGCCTGCAGCTTCAGTTGGGCGAACTGCCGCCCGACTTGGCGCAAAACCTGCGCCCCAGCCTCATGGACCTGGAGACTTTCAGCAAGACCGACCTGTTGGCCGCCGGTAAATTGGCTGGTGACCCGCAAGCCCTGTTGCTGCAAGCCGAACGTGAACTGGGCGCGAACCTGGAACAACTGAGCCAGTACGCCAGCGGCGTCAATTCCGCGGAGGCTGCGCTCTATATGTCGCCGCTGCTCGCCGCCTCACAGCACCTGGGCAAACTGTCCCTGGCCCGCGACAAGCTGGTCAGCAGCGGGCGCGCCGAGTTGGCCACGGATGTCGAGCGTGAAGTGACCAGCCTGCGAACCCAGGCCGACCTGCTTGCGCAGCTGCCCTTATTGGGAATAAAGGCCAGCGCTGAATCCAACGCCGACGATTTTTCCGCGTTGATGGGCCTGGAAAATAGCGAAAAAAACGAAGCCCAGGACACCGGCGTCGACCTCAAGCGCGAACTCAACAGCCTGTTGACCCGCTACCCCGCCGAACTCCAACGCACCCGTGAACAGATTCAGCAACGCAGTGACCTTGCCGCCAGCACCCACCTGAAAATCACCAACGTACAACAGGCCATCACCGGCCTCGAACCCGTGGTGCGCGCGCAACACGCGAAGATTCAGGGTGAAGTGCGTGTGATACAGGGGGTGATGATTGGCCTGATCCTGCTGATCGCATTGCTGATCGATACCCTGCAACGCCGCCTGGCGCGCGTGCTGACCAACCTGGCACCAGCCTTGTCGACCTGGGCCGAAGGAGACTTCAGCCAACCGATTGCCCTGGGCAAGACCAACCGTGAACTGCACGATATCGAGGCCTCCCTCAACCGCCTGCGCGCCTATCTGGTGGATCTGGTCGGCACCATCCGTGGCAATGCCGAAGAAGTGGCGGGCAGCAGCCGCACCCTGGCCGAACTGAGCAGCGGCCTGCACGACGGCGCCGAGCGCCAGGCCGGCGACACCGCGCAAATCCGTGATTCCCTGGGCGAGCTGGAAGCCACGATCCAGCAAGTCGCCGGGGATGCCAGCCAGGCCGCCGGGGCCAGCCGTAGTGCGGGCCAGGCGGTGGAGCAAGGCCAGCGTGTGATCGGCCTGAGCCTCACCGGGCTGCATGCGCTGGTGGGCGAAGTGCAGCAAAACGCGCAGATGATCGAGAAACTTGCCGAAGAGTCCGCCACCATCGGCGGCGTGCTCACGGTGATTCGCTCGATTGCCGACCAGACCAACCTGCTGGCGCTCAACGCCGCTATCGAAGCCGCCCGCGCCGGTGAAGCCGGACGTGGTTTCGCCGTGGTAGCCGACGAAGTGCGCTCCCTGGCCCAGCGTACCGCCGGCGCCACCGCCGAAATCCAGGGCCTGATCGCCGGCCTGCAAAGCGCCGCGCACCAGTCGGTAGAAGGCATGCGCGCCCAGGTCGAACACGCCGAAGCCACCGCCCAGCAGGCCCAGGCGGCGGATGGCGCGCTGGATGAAATCGTCGGGGCGATTCAGACCATCTCGGATACCGCCGTACGCATTGCCGATGTGACCGCGCAGCAGAGTGGCGCCGTGAGCGAGATACGCGACAACAGTGAGCGGATTCATCAATTGGGTGAGGATAATTTGCTGCGCATTGGCCAGGGCCGTAGCCAGGGCGAGCACCTGCTGGTACTGGGCGGGCGACTCACTACTGCCGTACAAGCCTTCCGCGTCTAACCCCCGCCCTGTAGGAGCGAGCTTGCTCGCGAAGAACGCCCAGACACCGCGTTTAACCAGACGACCCGTGTCATCGTTAACGTTTTTCGCGAGCAAGCTCGCTCCTACATTGACTGCATTGAGGCTCCCAGTCACAAATTTTGCGCAATCCTCGCTAATCGTGCCGGCTACTGCATAGAACTGGACAGTCACAAAGGCTTTGCGGCATAGTCGCCGGGTTCTGATGCACCCACACCAATAACAAGGAACAGCCAATGGCGACCTTACTGGTTCTTCACGGACCCAACCTGAACCTGCTTGGCACCCGCGAACCGGGCGTCTACGGGGCAGTGACCCTGGACCAGATCAACCTCGACCTGGAAAAACGGGCCCGTGTTGCCGGCCACCATTTGCTCTACCTGCAAAGCAATGCCGAGTATGAATTGATTGATCGCATCCATGCCGCGCGTGGCGAAGGCGTGGACTTTATCCTGATCAATCCCGCCGCTTTTACGCACACAAGCGTTGCATTACGTGACGCGCTGCTGGCGGTGAGCATCCCATTCATCGAAGTGCATTTATCGAACGTGCACAAACGCGAAGCTTTCCGCCATCACTCTTACTTCTCCGACGTAGCGGTAGGAGTGATCTGCGGCCTTGGCGCCAGCGGTTACCGACTGGCCCTGGAGGCCGCCCTGGAACACATTGAAGAACAGGCTAAACGCCCCTGACCGACCCTTGGGAGTTGATGATTCATGGATATCCGTAAAGTTAAGAAACTGATCGAACTGCTGGAAGAATCCGGTATCGACGAGCTGGAAATCAAGGAAGGCGAAGAGTCCGTACGGATCAGCCGTCACAGCAAGACCCCGGCCCAACAGTTCTACGCGCCACAGATGCAAGCACCGGCGCCAGCCGCTGCTGCTCCGGCTGCCGCGCCTGCCGCCGCTGCACCTGCCGCCCCAGCCGCTCCTGCGCTGAACGGCTTCGTGGTCAAGTCGCCAATGGTCGGTACTTTCTACCGCACCCCGGCACCGACCTCGCCAGCCTTCGTTGAAGTGGGCAAGACCGTGAAAGTGGGCGACACCATCTGCATCGTTGAAGCGATGAAAATGATGAACCACATCACCGCGGAAAAAGCCGGCGTCATTGAATCCATCCTGGTAGAAAACGGTCAGCCGGTTGAGTACGACCAGCCGCTGTTCACCATCGTTTGAACCGCGGAGCGCCTTCGATGTTGAAACCTGCGAAGAAACTGCAAAAAGTCCTGATCGCCAACCGCGGCGAGATCGCGCTGCGTATCCTGCGCGCCTGTAAGGAAGAGGGCATCAAGACCGTCGCTGTTTACTCGACGGCCGATACCGAATTGATGCACGTGAAACTGGCGGACGAAAGCATCTGCATCGGCCCGCCACTGGCCACGAACTCGTACCTGAAAGTCTCGAACATCATCGCCGCGGCAGAAGTGACCGGCGCCGATGGCATCCACCCGGGCTACGGCTTCCTCGCGGAAAACGCCGACTTCGCCGAACAAGTGGAAAAATCCGGGTTTGCCTTCATCGGCCCGAAAGCCGAAACCATTCGCCTGATGGGCGACAAGGTCTCGGCCAAGGACGCCATGATCGCGGCCGGCGTGCCAACCGTTCCAGGCTCCGACGGCCCACTGCCTGAAGACGAGGAAACCGCTCTGCGCATTGGTCGCGAAGTCGGCTACCCGGTGATCATCAAGGCCGCCGGTGGCGGTGGTGGTCGCGGCATGCGCGTGGTGCACAAGGAAGAAGACCTGATCGAAGCCGCCAAGCAGACTCGCTCCGAAGCGGGCGCCTGGTTCGGCAACCCGATGGTCTACCTGGAGAAGTACCTGACCAACCCACGTCACGTGGAAGTCCAGGTACTGTCCGACGGCCAGGGCCACGCCATCCACCTGGGTGATCGCGATTGCTCGCTGCAACGTCGCCACCAGAAGGTATTGGAAGAAGCTCCGGCACCGGGCCTGGACGAGAAAGCCCGCCAGGAAGTACTGGCGCGTTGCGTCAAGGCGTGCATCGACATCAACTACCGTGGCGCCGGTACCTTCGAGTTCCTCTACGAGAACGGCCGCTTCTACTTCATCGAGATGAACACTCGTGTGCAGGTAGAGCACCCGGTATCGGAGATGGTCACCGGTATCGACATCGTCAAGGAGATGCTGAGCATCGCCGCCGGTAACGTGCTGTCCTTCACCCAGGACGACGTGAAGATGCACGGCCACTCCCTGGAGTGCCGCATCAACGCCGAAGACCCGAAAACCTTTATCCCAAGCCCTGGCCTGGTCAAGCATTTCCACGCGCCCGGCGGCAACGGCGTACGTGTGGATTCGCACCTGTACAGCGGCTACAAGGTTCCGTCCAACTACGACTCGCTGATTGGCAAGCTGATCACCTGGGGCGCGACCCGCGACGAGGCCATGGCCCGTATGCGCAACGCCCTGGACGAAATCGTGGTAGACGGCATCAAGACCAACATCCCGCTGCATCGGGATCTGGTTCGCGATGAAGGCTTCTGCGAAGGTGGTGTGAACATTCACTACCTGGAACACAAGCTGGCCAACCAGTAAGTGCTCCACCCAACAAAGCCGCCTTCGGGCGGTTTTGTTGTTTGTGGGCCACCGACCTGGCTGGATGAATACTGTCCACCTGTGGGAGCAAGCCCGCTCCCACACTTTGTGCTGTGCAAACCTGCTGTGGTGTCGTCTTCTGCCCTCCGCTCGCGTAAACTTGCGCGCTTTCGCGGCCTGCCCGCCGCACATTCATTTTTTCAAAGGTGCCCGCCATGCCTTGGCTGCAAGTCCGTCTCGCCATCAGCCCAGAACAAGCCGAAACCTACGAAGACGCGTTCCTCGAAGTGGGCGCCGTGTCGGTGACCTTCATGGACGCCGAAGACCAGCCGATTTTCGAGCCGGAACTCAACACCACGCCGCTGTGGTCCCACACCCACTTGCTGGCCCTGTTCGAAGACGGTACCGACGCCGCCGCCGTGCTGGCCCATATGGAACTGCTCACCGGCGGCCCGCTGCCCGAGCATCACAGCGAAGTCATCGAAGACCAGGACTGGGAACGCAGCTGGATGGATAACTTCCAGCCCATGCGTTTCGGCCAGCGCCTGTGGATCGTGCCAAGCTGGCACGCCGCCCCTGAGCCAGACGCCGTCAACCTGCTGCTGGACCCGGGCCTGGCGTTCGGTACCGGCACCCACCCGACCACCGCCCTGTGCCTGGAATGGCTGGACGGCCAGGACCTGACCGACAGCAACGTACTGGACTTCGGCTGCGGCTCGGGGATTCTGGCGATCGCCGCCCTGCTGCTGGGCGCCAAGGAGGCCGTGGGCACCGATATCGACGTGCAGGCCCTGGAAGCCTCCCGCGATAACGCCGGGCGCAACAACATTGCCGAAGGCAAATTCCCACTCTACCTGCCTGAGGACCTGCCCCAGGTTCAGGCCGATGTACTGGTGGCCAATATCCTCGCCGGGCCACTGGTGTCGCTGGCGCCGCAACTGTCGAGCCTGGTCAAGCCGGGCGGGCGCCTGGCGCTGTCGGGCATCCTCGCCGAGCAAGGTGAAGACGTGGCTGCGGCCTACGCCAAGGATTTCGAGCTGGACCCGATCGCCAACCGTGACGGCTGGGTACGCATCAGCGGTCGTCGGCGCTAGAATGAGCGCTTGCCTGAATCGGATGGCCGCATGACCGACAGTTTCGTCACCCAGTGCCCACATTGCCAATCGCGCTTTCGCGTCAACCACGCCCAATTGAGCGTGGCCCGCGGCGTGGTGCGTTGCGGCTCGTGCCTGCAAGTGTTCAACGCCGCTCGCCAGTTGCTGGAGCAACGCGCCCAGGCGTCTGCGCCGGAACCTGAAGCGCCGACGACCTCCGAGCCGACTGGCGAAGCACCTCCCGAGCCGCCACGGGCCATCAGCCAGAAACAGTGGACGGCCGAAGAGCTGGACCTGGATAACCTGGACAAGGAACTGGCCAAGCTGGAACGTCGCGAGATCCAACACACCCAGGCCTTGGGGGCAGAACGTCGCCAGCCAGGTGCCGACCGTCGGCAAAAGGAAGAGTCCTTCAGCGCCAGCCGCGATACGGTCAAGGCCGAGGAAGAAAAGTGGGCGGCCAGCCTGTTCAGTGAGCCCCCCGAGGAGCGCGCCCAGGCCCATGAAGAGGAGCCCGAGCCGGCCAAGTCCCCTGCGTCCAAACAGCGCACCGAACCGTCCATGTCCGCCCACAGCGACCACCTCGCTGACGAACCGGCACTGCACGCCACTGCCGTGGATGATGACCTCGACCCGCCGCTGACACCCACCCGCGACGAGCACGATGAGCCTGAACCCGAAGACCGCGCGTTCGCGCGCCGCAAGCGTGCGCGAACGGAGGCTGGTGTACACGACGAGTTGCTCCAGGACCTGGAAGACGACCCCCTGCACCTGTATGCGCAGAAGCGTCCGTCAAGCTTGGGTCGCCGTCTGCTCTGGATACTCTTGGTAGTATTCGCCGCCGCAGGCCTGGCCGGCCAGTACATCGCCTACCAATTCGACGACCTGGCCCGCCAGGATGCCTACCGTCCCTGGTTCCAGGCGCTGTGCCCGAAACTGGGATGCACGGTGCCATCGCGGGTCGACATTACCCATATAAAGAGCAGCAATCTGGTGGTGCGCAGCCACCCCGAATTCGCCGGGGCGCTGGTGGTGGATGCCATCATCTATAACCGCGCGACCTTCTCCCAGCCCTTTCCGCTGCTGGAGCTGCGCTTTGCGGACTTGAACGGCAGCCTGATTGCCAGTCGTCGCTTCAAGCCCGCCGAATACCTCAGCGGCGAGTTGGCCGGCGTCAGCGAAATGCCCTCGCAGACGCCGATCCACATCTCCCTGGACATTCTTGATCCGGGCAATAGAGCCGTGAACTACAGCCTGAGCTTCCATTCGCCCGAGTAAAACGGCGTGCCCACCGAGGTTTGACGGCGGATTATTGACTTGGCCGCCGTCGACCAAACCGATGGCGATAAAAAAGTAACTGTTCAGATTTTATCCAATTCAGCCTTTAACCAGTCATCGAGAGCGGGTATCATGCCAACCCTTTTTCGAACTCTAATGATCCGGCCCCACAACAGGGAAGTCCTATGTCGGCGGTACGCATCGGCCCATACACATTGCAAAACGGCTTGATCCTCGCCCCGATGGCGGGTGTCACCGACCAGCCCTTTCGTCAGCTGTGCAAGCGTTTGGGCGCGGGTCTAGTAGTCTCTGAAATGGTTACCAGCGACATGAGTTTGTGGAACACCCGCAAGTCGCGGATGCGCATGATCCACGAAGGTGATCCCGAGCCACGCTCGGTGCAGATCGCCGGAGGCGATGCGCAGATGCTGGCGGATGCAGCACGGGCCAATGTGGAGCTGGGTGCACAGATCATCGATATCAACATGGGCTGCCCGGCCAAGAAGGTTTGCAACAAGGCCGCCGGCTCCGCACTGTTGAAAGATGAGCAGTTGGTCGCCGAGATCCTGCAGGCCGTTGTCGGCGCAGTGGATGTGCCGGTGACCCTGAAGATTCGTACCGGTTGGGACCGGGACAACAAGAATGGCCTGACGGTGGCGAAGATCGCTGAACAGGCAGGAATTACAGCGCTGGCGGTGCATGGCCGTACCCGCGCCGACCTTTACACCGGTGAAGCCGAGTACGACACCATTGCCGCGATCAAGCAGGCCGTGTCGATGCCCGTCTTTGCCAATGGCGACATCGACAGTGCCGAGAAAGCCCGGCGCGTACTGCACGCAACCGGTGCCGATGGCTTGTTGATTGGCCGGGCCGCCCAGGGGCGGCCGTGGATTTTTCGTGAAATCGAGCATTTCCTGCGTACCGGTGAAGTCTTGCCGGCACCAGAGTTGGTCGAGGTGGAACGTATTCTGCTTGAGCATCTGGCCGCCCTGCACGCCTTCTATGGGGACGTGATGGGAGTACGCATTGCTCGCAAGCATGTCGGCTGGTATCTCGCCACCTTGCCGGGCGCCAAGGAATTCCGCGCTCAGTTCAATCGTTTGGATGAAACGCAGGCACAGGTCGCCACCGTTCGTGAGTTCTTCGCCGGACGCGACAAGAGCCTGGGAACAGGGGATGGAGAAGGGGTGGCCGCATGACGATGATGACCGAGACTTTAGTGAGTGGAACAACACCCGTGAGCGACAACGTCAATTTGAAACAGCACCTCAACACGCCCAGCGAAGAAGGCCAGACCCTTCGCGGGAGTGTCGAGAAGGCGCTGCACAATTATTTCGCCCACCTTGAGGGCGCTTCCGTCACGGACGTGTACAACCTGGTGCTCTCCGAAGTCGAGGCGCCCTTGCTCGAAAGCGTGATGAACTACGTCAAGGGCAACCAGACCAAAGCCAGTGAGCTGCTGGGCCTCAACCGTGGCACCTTGCGCAAAAAGCTCAAGCAGTACGATTTGCTGTAAGCATTCAATCAAACCAGAAAGGCGCCCGCGTAAAACCGGTCGCCTTTTTTGCTGACTTCCTTTGCTTTTGATGGAAATTGAGATGACCGACCAGACCACCCGCCTGCCGATCCGCCGTGCCTTGATCAGTGTTTCCGACAAGACCGGGATCCTCGAATTTGCCCGGGAGCTGGAAGCCCTGGGTGTGGAAATCCTCTCCACGGGCGGGACCTTCAAGCTGCTGCAGGACAACGGCGTGGCCGCAGTAGAAGTCGCGGACTACACCGGTTTCGCAGAAATGATGGACGGTCGCGTCAAGACCCTGCACCCGAAAATCCACGGCGGCATCCTTGGCCGTCGCGGCATCGACGACGCCATCATGACCGAGCACGGCATCAAGCCCATCGACCTGGTGGCCGTTAACCTCTACCCGTTCGAAGCCACCATCAACAAGCCAGGTTGCGACCTGCCGACCGCCATCGAAAACATCGATATCGGCGGCCCGACCATGGTGCGCTCGGCAGCCAAGAACCATAAAGACGTGGCCATCGTGGTCAATGCCAGCGACTACGCCAACGTCCTGGAAAACCTCAAGGCCGGTGGCCTGACCTACGCCCAGCGCTTCGACCTGATGCTCAAGGCGTTCGAACACACCGCCGCCTATGACGGCATGATCGCCAACTACATGGGCACCGTGAACCAGGCGGCTGACACCCTGAGCACAGAGGGCCGCAGCCAGTTCCCGCGCACCTTCAACAGCCAGTTCATCAAGGCCCAGGAGATGCGCTACGGCGAGAACCCGCACCAGAGCGCGGCGTTCTATGTGGAAGCCAAGCCGGCCGAAGTGGGCATCGCCACCGCCACTCAGTTGCAAGGTAAAGAACTCTCCTACAACAACGTGGCCGATACAGACGCTGCGCTGGAATGTGTGAAGAGCTTCGTCAAGCCGGCCTGTGTGATCGTCAAGCACGCCAACCCGTGCGGCGTGGCCGTCAGCCCGGACGCTGAAGGCGGTATTCGCCAGGCTTACGAACTGGCCTACGCCACCGACACCGAATCCGCATTCGGCGGCATCATTGCCTTCAACCGCGAACTGGATGCCGAGACCGCCAAGGCCATCGTCGAGCGTCAGTTCGTCGAAGTGATCATCGCTCCAAGCGTCAGCGAAGAAGCCCGCGCCATCGTCGCCGCCAAAGCCAACGTGCGTCTGCTGGCCTGTGGCGAGTGGTCGGCAGACCGCGCTGCTGCCTGGGACTACAAGCGCGTCAATGGCGGCCTGCTGGTACAGAGCCGCGACATCGGCATGATCGGCAGCGACGACCTGAAAGTCGTGACCAAGCGCGCGCCGACCGAGCAAGAGATCAACGACCTGATCTTCGCCTGGAAAGTGGCCAAATACGTCAAGTCCAACGCCATCGTCTACGCCAAGAACCGCCAGACCATCGGTGTCGGCGCTGGCCAGATGAGCCGCGTGAACTCGGCACGTATCGCCGCGATCAAGGCTGAGCATGCCGGTTTGCAGGTGGTGGGTTCGGTGATGGCTTCCGATGCGTTCTTCCCGTTCCGTGACGGCCTGGACAATGCCGCGAAAGCAGGCGTGACCGCCGTGATCCAACCGGGTGGTTCGATGCGTGACGCGGAGGTTATCGCCGCCGCTGATGAAGCTGGCATTGCGATGGTCTTCACCGGCATGCGCCACTTCCGCCACTAAACAGCACCGCTTCCCTACTGCAGGAGCGAGCTTGCTCGCGAAGAACTCAAAAACGCCACGGGGTGTCAGGTTCCCCTCGTCATCGTTGTCGACCTTCGCGAGCAAGCTCGCTCCTACAGAGAAGCACAGCGTTTCTCAGAGGTTTTTGAAATGAATGTTTTGATCATTGGCAGCGGTGGCCGTGAACACGCCCTGGCCTGGAAAGTTGCCCAGGACCCACGCGTGCAGAAAGTCTTCGTCGCCCCCGGCAACGCCGGTACCGCCATTGAAGCCAAGTGCGAAAACGTCGCCATCGACGTGCTGGCCCTGGAGCAGTTGGCAGATTTTGCCGAGAAGAATGTTTCCCTGACCATCGTCGGCCCGGAAGTGCCACTGGTAGCAGGCGTCGTCGATCTGTTCCGCAGCCGTGGCCTGGATTGCTTCGGCCCTACCGCTGGCGCCGCCCAGCTGGAAGGTTCGAAAGCCTTTACCAAGGACTTCCTGGCTCGCCACAAGATCCCGACGGCCGACTACCAGAACTTCACCGAGATCGAACCGGCCCTGGCTTACCTGCGTGAGAAAGGCGCACCGATCGTGATCAAGGCCGATGGCCTGGCTGCCGGTAAAGGCGTGATCGTCGCCATGACCCTGCAGGAAGCCGAAGACGCCGTGCGCGACATGCTCGCCGGCAATGCCTTTGGTGACGCCGGCTCGCGCGTAGTCATCGAGGAGTTCCTCGACGGCGAGGAAGCCAGCTTTATCGTGATGGTCGACGGCAAGAACGTATTGCCGATGGCCACCAGCCAGGACCACAAGCGCGTCGGCAACGGCGACAGCGGCCCGAACACCGGCGGCATGGGCGCCTACTCCCCGGCGCCCGTTGTAACCGCCGACGTGCACCAGCGCGTCATGGACCTGGTGATCTGGCCAACCGTGCGCGGCATGGCGGATGAAGGCAACCTGTACACCGGCTTCCTCTACGCCGGCCTGATGATCGACAAAGCCGGTAACCCGAAAGTCATCGAGTTCAACTGCCGCTTCGGCGATCCGGAAACCCAACCGGTGATGCTGCGCCTGCAGTCGAGCCTGGTGCTGCTGGTGGAAGCCGCCCTCGCCCAGGCCCTGGACAAGGTCGAAGCGCAGTGGGACCCACGCCCGAGCGTCGGCATCGTAATGGCGGCCGGTGGCTACCCTGCCGACTACGCCAAGGGCGATATGATCGAAGGCCTCGACGCGGCCGCTGCGCTGGAAGGCAAGGTGTTCCATGCAGGCACCGCGCTCAAGGACGGCAATGTTGTAACCGCCGGCGGCCGCGTGCTGTGCGCCACCGCGATGGGTGCCAGTGTCGATGCCGCGCAACAGCAGGCGTACAAACTGGCGGCGAAAATCGACTGGAAGGGCTGCTTCTACCGCACCGACATTGGCTACCGTGCCATTGCCCGCGAACGCGGTGAGAACAACTGAGCAGCTACACTTGCAGTAGCTATCCGTTCGGTTAGGTAAGGGCCTTTGGCCCTTGCCGTACCCTGTCGCCCCGCGCATAGTTAACCCGTGCATCCACCTACCGAAGGGATTTCGCCGTGCGCTGGCTCAGGATCGCCATAGGTTTCACAATCAGTCTGCTGACCCTGCTCTGCTTGCTACCGGCCCAGGCCGCCGCGCAAGGCAGTGGCTGGGCGGTATTGCTTGATGAACAGGCCGACCTGCAACTGAGCGACATCCGTTCCGCCCGCTATACCAATCAATTCAGCCCCATCGAACTGGACCGGATCACTGCCGCGCAGCCGGACGGTGCGCTGTGGGTGCGTTTCAGGCTGCAGCCCGGCAAGCACGAACAAGTGCTGCGGGTGTTCGCCCCGGACCTGTCCAGCCTGAGCCTGTACGTGCTGGACGGCGACACTCTGGTGGAGCAACAAACCACCGGCACACGCCAGCCCCAGGCTGAGCGCCCTTTGCCGAGCAGTGACTTCATGCTGCCGATACCTCAGAGCCAACGGCCACTGGAGGTGTACCTGCGCCTGGTCTCGGAACACGAACTGCGGCCTTACATCACCCTGGAACCAGCGGTGCTGGCCGCCGCCGACCAGAACCAGACGCTGATCTACGGCCTGCTGTTCGGCGTGCTGTCGATGCTGATCCTGCATAACCTCACGCGCTTCGCCTACCACCGCTCGCGCAGCAGCCTGTGGCTGGCCGCCTGCGAATTGCTGTTGATGCTCAGCCTGGCGCTACTGCTCAACCTGGTGGGGCCATGGCTGCCGAACTGGCACGCGATCCAGGCCCCTGGCGCCTACCTGGCCCTGCTGCTGACCGCACCCTGCGGGCTGATGTTCGCCTACCGCTTCTTCATGCCCCTGGGCCCGCATCCGCTGAACAAAGTGTTGATGGCCGACATCCTGCTGATCGTCCTGTGCGGCTTGCTGTTGTTGTTCGTCAATACCTTGCCGCTGAACATCATCACCTATGCCCTGGTCGCGCTGGCGGGCCTGAGCATGCTGTTCGTCTCAGCCTATCACTGGCAAAAAGGCTACCGCCCGGCGCGCTTGTTCGTGGTGGCCATGGTGGTGTTCAACATCGGCACGCTGATCATCCTGCCCGCACTGCTCGGCCTCACCCTGGTGGCGCCACAGGGCCTGATCGTCACCCTCTTGAGCTTTATCTGCCTCAGCGGCCTGCTGATGAGCCTGGCCCTTGGCGAGCGCCAGCGCGCCATTGTCGAAACCCGCTTCAGCCTGAGCCGCGACCTGGCGGCCAGCAACGCCGAAATCGCCGCCAAGGCCGAGTTCCTGGCGAAGATCAGCCACGAAATCCGCACGCCCATGAACGGTGTGCTGGGTATGACCGAGTTGCTGCTGGGCACACCATTGTCGGTGAAGCAACGCGACTATGTGCAGACCATCCACAGCGCCGGTAACGAGTTGCTCACCCTGATCAACGAGATTCTCGACATTTCCAAGCTCGAATCCGGCCAGATCGAACTCGATGATGTGCAGTTCGATCTCAACGCATTGATCGACGACTGCCTGAGCATCTTCCGCGCCAAGGCCGAGCAACAGAATGTCGAGCTGATCAGCTTTATCCAGCCTCAGGTGCCGCGGGTGATCAGCGGTGATCCGACGCGGCTGCGCCAGGCGCTGCTGAGCCTTTTGGAAAACGCCCTGCACAAAACCGATGAAGGCGAAGTGCTGATCGTTGTCGCCCTGGATGAGCGCAGCACCAAGCCACGCCTGCGCATTGCCGTGCAAGACAGCGGCGTGCCCATGGAAGCTGCCGAACGCGACGCCCTGCTGCACAGCGAACTGCACAACAAGAACTTCCTTTCGGCGACGCGCTTGAGCGGCCACCTGGGCCTGGTCATCGCCCGCCAACTGATCCTGTTGATGAACGGCGAGTTCGGCGTCAAGAGTGGGAGCCACCAGGGCAGTACCCTGTGGCTGACCCTGCCGCTGGACCCGGAACGCCTGGAACACCCGACCAGCGACCTCGACGGCCCGCTCAAGGACGCCCGCGTGCTGGTGGTGGACGACAACGACACCTGCCGCAAAGTGCTGGTGCAGCAATGTACGGCCTGGGGCCTGAACGTCAGCGCCGTGCCTTCGGGCAAGGAGGCCCTGGCGCTACTGCGCACCAAGGCGCACCTGCGTGATTATTTCGACGTGGTGCTGCTGGACCAGAACATGCCCGGCATGACCGGCATGCAACTGGCGGCGAAGATCAAGGAAGATCCGAGCCTGAACCACGACATCCTGCTGATCATGCTCACCGGCATCAGTAACGCGCCGAGCAAGATCATCGCGCGCAACTGCGGGATCAAGCGCATCCTCGCCAAACCGGTGGCTGGCTACACTCTCAAGACCACCCTGGCCGATGAACTGGCCCAGCGCAGCAAAGGCGCACCCGTGGCACGCCCGGCCACCAGCGCACCGGCAGCCATCACCGTGCCCAGCGATTTCCGCATCCTGGTAGCCGAAGACAACAGCATCTCCACCAAAGTGATTCGCGGCATGCTCGGCAAGCTCAATCTCGACCCGGACACCGCCAGCAACGGCGAAGAAGCGCTGCAAGCGATGAAAGCCCAGCGCTATGACCTGGTATTGATGGACTGCGAAATGCCGATCCTCGATGGTTTCTCCGCCACGCAGCAACTGCGGGCGTGGGAAGTCAGCCATCAACGCGTGCGCACACCGGTGGTGGCGCTCACCGCGCATATCCTGTCGGAACACAAAGAACGCGCACGCCAGGCAGGCATGGACGGGCATATGGCCAAGCCGGTGGAACTGTCGCAGTTGCGCGAGCTGGTGGACTACTGGGTGGCGCAGCGCCAACAGCGCCCGGAACACGCCTCATCCTGACCTGAAATACACTCTGAATGTGGGAGCGGGCTTGCTCGCGAATGCGCTGGATCAGTTAAAGATGCATTGACTGACACACCGCATTCGCGAGCAAGCCCGCTCCCACATTTGATCTCTATCGCCTGATAGACTGCCTGCACCTACCCCGCCCGCGAGCCGCCCCCATGCTCCATGTGTTATTCAGCGTTTACCTGAAGATGCTGGTGCTCTATAGCCCGTTCTTCGTGCTGTCCTGCTTTATCAGCCTGACCCGTGGCTACTCCAGCAAGGAGCGTCGGCGCCTGGCGTGGAAAGTTGCACTGGCCACCCTGGTATCGAGCGTGCTGCTCTACCTGTTTGGCCGGGTGATTTTCAGTGTGTTCGGCATTACCGTCGACGCGTTCCGTATCGGCGCCGGCAGCGTGTTGTTTATCTCCGCCCTGGGCATGGCCCAGGGCAAGTCGGCGGTGCAGACCGACAACGTGCAGCAGGACGTGACCATCGTGCCGCTGACCATTCCCCTCACCGTCGGCCCCGGCACCATCGGCGCCTTGCTGGTGATGGGCGTCAGCCAACCGCACTGGGACGACAAGCTTACCGCCATCCTCAGTATTGCCCTGGCCAGCCTGACGGTGGGCGTGGTGCTGTACCTGTCCAACCGTATCGAACGCATTCTCGGCGACCAGGGCTTGCAGATTGTCAGCCGGTTGATGGGCCTGTTCGTCTGCGCCCTGGCCGCGCAAATCATTTTTACCGGGGTACGCGGCTACCTGGTGCCCTAGATCCGGTATTTGGCGATAGCCATTTCCACTTTGTCACCGGCGCTTTCGCGCATCAGCTGGATGGTTTTCTCGTTGACCATCGAGGTATTGAGCACCAGGCAAGTCTGCCCGCTGAAGGCCTCGAACGAGGAACTGTCCCACTCCAGGAAGGGCAGGCCCACCTGTTTATCCACACCATGGGTGCTGTAGGTCACCAGCACCATGATCAACTCGCCGTCTGTTTCAGCGCAGGAGGCCAGGCCGAAATCGCCGCCCTCACGCACCGCGCAATTGCGCTTGAACAGCTCGAAAGACGCTGGCTGACGCTTCAATGCGTCCAGCGCATCGGCGGCCAGCTTTGGCAAGGCGCTAAGCAGTGGCCCGAACAGCGCCGTCGACGTCAGCATCGAGGCGATGATATTCAGCGCCGCCAGTTGCACCGTCAGGCCCTTGCCCGCACGCGAGACCCGCTCAAAGCGGCTGCGCAGCGGCAGCCACCCCAGGCTGACCATCACCTTGATAAATTCCTCGTACCACGCCTCGCTGCCCCGCTGGACGTTCAGCACATCGCTCACATAACTGCTGGCCAGCAGATAGCTTTTGCGTACGTATTCGCGGTTCAACGCCGACAAGCCTTCGGCAAATGAAATCACCCCGTTGTTGACCACGGCCGCATTGCAATCATCGTCGCGATCCAGCGCGCAAGCGGCCTGCCGTGCAGGGGCGCCCGGCAATTTGTAGGCGGCAATCAACTTGCGCCTTTTTTTACTGTTGATCCTTCTGTGACGTCGCTCCATTTTCTGTTCTCCACAAGCACCCCACATGGGGCTTGCTTCCACCCTAGTCCAGGGAGCAGCGGGGTTTCCATGCGATAAACATCCCTTGGACTGCCCCGCCCAAAACCAGCACCCAGCAATGACAAGGCGCGGGCGGCAGGCTTCTGGTTTTCATCGCATAAAAAAGAAAAAGCCCCGAACAACGCCAGGGGAATCCCTGGGCTATTCGGAGCTTTCCGGCAGCCAACGGGGCTGTTTTCAGGAATTGGGTTTATCACCATACCAACGTGGTGTGTACACCCACTCGCCGCCACCCGCGCGCGGGAACACACAGGTGGTGGATGAACCGATCAGCACCATGGTGCGCATGTCCACCTGCTCGGGCGTCAGTTGCCCCAAGGTAGTGACGCGCAGCGTCTGGCCTGGACGACCGATGTCACGGCCCAGCACCACCGGCGTCTGCGGCGTGCGATGCAGCGCGACGATCTCCAGGGCGCGTCCCAGTTGCCAAGGCCGCGACCTGGAGATCGGGTTGTAGAACGCCAAGGCCAGGTCGGCCTGGGAAGCCAGGTCCAGGCGTTTTTCGATGATCGACCAGGGCTTGAGATTATCCGACAGCGACATCACACAGAAGTCATGCCCCAGCGGCGCGCCCGCCTGGGCGGCGGTGGCCAGCGAAGCGGAAACCCCCGGCAGGATTTCCAGGTCGACCTGATGCCAGGCCGGCTCGCTGGACTCGTGCAGCGCCTCGATCACCGCCGCGGCCATGGCGAATACACCCGGGTCACCAGAGGACACCACCACCACCGAGCGGCCTTGCGCGGCTAGCTCGAAGGCGTGGCGGGCGCGCTGCATTTCTTCGCGGTTGTCGGTGCAGTGTTGCACTTGATCGTCCCGGAACGGCCCGGCCATGCGCACATAGGTTTCATACCCCAGCACATCGGTGCAACGCGCCAGTTCCGCCTTCACCGCCGGCACCATCAGTTCAGCGGCACCGGGGCCCAGGCCGATCACCGCCAGACGCCCACGCGGGCGCCCAACCTGTGACAGGTCCAAGGGCCGCTCGGCCACGGTAATACTGATGTCCGCAACGGGACTCAGCGCGGCAAAGCGCAGCGGTACACCCAAGGCCGACGCGGCTTCATGCAAGGACGCGTCAGCCATCTGCAGGTCGCTGGCCAGCAGGCAGGCCAGGGATTGCACGGCCACGCCCGCCTCCTGCAACGCCGTGCGCACACGCTCGGCCAACTGCGCACCCGGCCGGCAGGTGACGTAGACGTTCTGCGGGTAAATCAGCAGTTCATTGGCTGCCGGTGTACGCTCGGCACTGCCCACATGAATTGCCAGGCGCGCCTGTTGATCCTGCGGCAGATTAGCGTCCTCCAGCCATGGCGCCGCCCCTTCGATGCGCACGCTTTCGCCGGCCAGAAGGTCAGAGACAAAGCGTTTGCCCAACTCAATGTCGGCCAGTCGATAGCCCGCCGGCGGGTTGAGCAGGCAGGTGCCAAAACGCAACTCGCCGCTGGTGGTGATTGCCGCGGATACGTCCAGTGCCGCGGCGATATCCCGCGCCATCACATTCACACCGCCCAGGCCACCGAGCAACGGCACCACGGCGCTGCCGTCTTCGGCCACGGCCAGCACGGCGGGCTCCTCGCCCTTTTCCAGCAGCAACGGCGCCAGGGTGCGAATCACAATGCCCGCGGCGCACAGGGCAATCAGTGGTGTGCCCTGCTGATAGAACTGACGCAAGGTCGCGCCGAACTCGCTGTAGGTGCGGTCTGCGCCCTCAACCCGAGCGGCCAGCCCGTGGATCAACGCGCCGGGGTAAACCTGCTGGATCTTGCGTGCCGTGGCCAAACTGCCCTGGCCCAGAATTACAATCGCCGGGGTCATCAACCTTGCCACCTTTCACCGGGCACGATGATCAGTGAGAAATACGGCGACGACATCGGCTCCACCTGATCCAGCGGCACGATCTTCTGGTTGGCCATGGTCGCGCGCTCCACATACAACGCACGCTCGGCCAGGCCCAGCTCTTCCAGCACCTGGCGCACCTTCGGGAAGTTGCGCCCCAGCTTCATGATCACTGCGGCATCGGCATCCGCCAGGCGGCGCTTGAGGTCCTCATGGGGCAATACGCCCGAGAGCACCGACAAACTCTGGTTGCGATACACCAACGGCGCGCCGAGTACCGAGGCGCCACCGAGCATCGAGCACACGCCTGGAATCACCTGGGCCTCGTAGCGCTCGGCCAGGCGGTCATGCAGGTACATGTAGGAGCCGTAGAAGAACGGGTCACCTTCGCAGATCACCGCCACGTCGCGGCCCGCGTCCAGGTGAGCGGCCACGTCGAGGCTGGCATTGTCGTAGAAGTCGCTGATCACCTGCTCGTAGGACAGCGGCGCCGGCAGCACTTCGGTGGTCACCGGGTACACCAGCGGCATCAGGGTCTGTTGCGGCACCAGGTGGTCTTCGATGATGCCGAAGGCGTTGCCCTTCTTGCCCTTGGCCACGAAGTACGCCACCACCGGCGATTCACGCAGCAGGCGCAAGGCCTTGAGGGTGATCAGTTCCGGGTCGCCGGGGCCTACCCCCAGGCCGATCAAACGTCCGCGTGCCTGCATTATTCGACCTCCGTGGCGAGCGCATTGACTGCCGCGGCGGCCATGGCACTGCCGCCCAAGCGCCCCTGCATGATCACGAACGGGACGCCACGGCTATCTGCCGCCAGCATCGCCTTGGATTCGGCGGCACCGACGAAGCCCACGGGAAAACCCAGGATCAACGCCGGTTTCGGCGCGCCGGCGTCGAGCATTTCCAACAGATAGAACAACGCGGTCGGCGCGTTGCCGATCACCACCACACTGCCCTCCAGGTGCGGGCGCCACAGTTCAAGGGCGGCGGCGGAACGGGTATTGCCCAGCTCCCGCGCCAGCTCCGGCACGCTGTCGTCGCGCAAGGTGCAGATCACCTGGTTATTGGCTGGCAGGCGTGCGCGGGTCACGCCTTCGGACACCATCCGCGCATCGCACAGAATCGGCGCGCCAGCGGCCAACGCGTCACGCCCGGCCTTGCCAGCACCTTCGGAGAATTGCAGGCCGTCGATGGCCTCGACCATGCCGCACGCATGAATCACCCGCACCGCGAGTTTTTCCAGATCAGCCGGGATGCGGTCCAGGTTGGCTTCCGCGCGAATAATGGCAAAGGAGTTGCGATAGATCTCCTGACCGTCGCGGATGTAATCAATCATCGGTGTTGCTCCGTGGACGAGCGCGCAACAGGGCGCCCGCCGCTTCAATGGAAAGGGTGCGCGCGTGCAGCCGGCCAAAACCAGGCTGGGCTGCATCGCGAAAATAGAGGTCGTAGTGGCCGGGGCTTACCGCCAACATGGTGACGGGCGCGGTGTGCGCGGCAGCGCAGGAGCGCGGGCAGCCGGACAGATGCACCTCGACGCCCGGTTGCAGAGCGGCCAGTTGCACAGCGTCGGCCTTGGTGTCGGCCAGGCCTTTTGCGCAGCCGCTGGAACCGGTGCAGGCAACCATGCGCGCCAGCGGGTGGTCGAGCGAGCAGATAAAGCCCAGTTGCGCCAGGCGCTCGGTCACGGCGTGAGGCTTTTCGACGTTGGGCACCAGCACGCCCTGCCAGGGGGTGAAGCGCAAGGTGCCGTCCCCATAGTCACTGGCCAGTTGTGCGGCGCCCTTGAGCATCTTCGGGTCCAGGCGGCCCAGGGGCGCGAGGGCGGCGACGTAGAACTGATTCTTTTGCACTTGTGGATAAGTGCCCACCTTTAGCGACGCGTCGCTGGCCGGGCGTGTGAAGCCGTCGACTGGCAGCAACGGCAAGCGCAAATGGCCCAGCACGTTATCCACAGGCAAATGGCGCATGCGCGTTTGCTCTGGGGTGGCGAGGTCCAGAAAGGCTTCCAGCACAGCCACTACCAACTCAAGGCCTTGGCCCAATGGCACGGCGGCCAGGGGCGCATCCAGGCCCGGACAGCCGGCCAGGCCAAACGCGAACAGGGTTTCGCCATGGCGTACGAAGGCCGACAACCACAGGTCGTGGTGATGTTCGAGCATCGCCAGGTCCTCGCCACCATCGAGTTGCACCGCGAACTTGGCCGACAGTTCATGGAAACGCGGACGGTTCTCCAGGGTGGCGAGGATCTGCGCGGCCAGCGGGCAGGTGTCGAACAGCATCTGCGGGTCGATGCCGGCGCTGGGGCTGAGCATCAGGTTGCGCACGTCGTCACCGCCCGCGTTGCTGGGCCCCAGGCCCGCCGCCAGCAGCCGGGCGATCAACGCCTCCTGCTCGGCGCCGATGCCGCGGATCTGCAGGTTGGCGCGGTTGGTCGCCTCGATCACCCCACCCGCGTACGTCTGGGCCGCGTCCGCCACAGCATGGGCCTGGGCGGCGGTGATCACGCCGCCTGCCAATTTGATCCGGCAAATGCCGCCGTCCAACGCCTGGACAATACGCAGCAACCCCGGACAAGCCGAGGGGCGCAAGGTATTCACAGCGGGCGTTGGGTTCACGGGGCTACCGGTTGACGGGTAAAGGCGCGGTATTATGCCTGCTTTGTCCGGCGGCATGAAAAGCCTGCCCGTCGGATGTCGCTCAAGGAGTTGATATGTCGCCCTGGCTGACGGTTGTAGGCATCGGTGAAGACGGCTTCAAGGGTCTGGGCAGGAATGCTCGGCATGCCTTGCTGCGCGCCACGCGGATTATAGGTGCTCAGCGCCAGTTGGACCTGCTGCCCCAGTGTATTGGTGGCGAGCGCCAGCTGTGGCCGAGCCCGTTTTCACTGGAGCCGGTGTTGTCGCGGAGTGGGGAGCCTGTGTGCGTATTGGCCAGTGGCGACCCGATGTTCTATGGCGTCGGCGCCAGCCTGGCCCGGCAAGTGGCGGCTGAGGAGTTGTCGATTTTGCCCGCGCCCTCGTCGGTATCCCTGGCGGCGGCGCGCTTGGGCTGGCCGTTGCAGGAGGTGGTGACATTGTCAGTGGTGGCGCGGCCATTGGCGGCAATCAACGCGCATTTGGCCAGTGGCGTGCGCTTGTTGGTATTGAGCAATGACGGCAGCAGTCCCGCCTTGATTGCTGCGTTGTTAGCCGAGCGCGGTTTTGGCCCCAGCCGGATAAGTGTGTTTGAACACCTGGGCGGCACGGCTGAGCGGCGTATCGATGGGCACACGCAAGCGTGGGAGCACATTACGGTTGCCGATTTGAACCTGGTCGCCATCGACTGCCTGGCGGATACGAACGCACCGCGTCTGTCGCGTCTTGCAGGTTTGCCCGACTGGGCCTTCAAACACGACGGCCAACTGACCAAGCGCGATGTGCGCGCCATGACCCTCGCCCGCCTCGCACCGATGCCCGGCGAACTGCTGTGGGACGTGGGCGCGGGCAGCGGCTCCATCGGTATTGAATGGATGCGCACCCATCCCAGCTGTCGCGCCTTGGCGATCGAAGCCGACATCGGCCGCCAGGGCCTGATCGAACACAACCGCGACGCCCTCGGCGTGCCCGGCCTGCAATTGATTCGCGGCAAGGCGCCGGAGGCGTTAACCGGCCTGGAAACGCCGGACGCCATCTTTATCGGCGGCGGCGTCACCCGCGACGGCGTGCTCGACACCTGCTGGCAACACCTGCGCCCCGGTGGTCGGCTAGTTGCCAATGCCGTGACCCTGCAAAGCGAAATGACCTTGATGAACTGGCGCGCCGAGCATGGCGGCGAACTGACCCGCATCCATGTGGCCCAGGCGCAGCCCTTGGGCGAGTTCGATACCTGGCGCCAGGCGCTGCCGATCACGTTGCTGGAAGTGATCAAACCGTTATGAAAAGGATTCTTTTACTGGGCGGCGTCACGGAAGCGCTGGCCATCGCCCGCACCTTGGGGCCGGAACACATCTACAGCCTGGCCGGCGTGGGCCGCGTACCCACCGACCTCACCTGCCAGGTGCGGGTCGGGGGCTACGGCGGTAGTGAAGGCCTGGCACAGTTTGTACGTAACGAACGCATCAGCCTGATCCTCGATGCCACGCACCCGTATGCGGCGCAGATCAGCCGCAACGCGGCCGAGGCTGCAAGGGAATCCGGCGTACCTTGCTGGGCATTGCGACGCCCGGCGTGGCAGCCACAGCCGGGGGATGATTGGCGAGAGGTCGCCGACTGGGCCGAACTGGTCGAAGCGCTCAAACCCTTCAAACGCCCTCTGTTCACCTTGGGGCGCGAACCCTTGCAGCACCTCGACGAAATCCCCGCCGAGCAGTTCTGGACCTTGCGCGCGCTGGATGTGTACCCGGGCAACAAGCGCTGTGAAGTGATCGGCGCACGCGGGCCGTTCCTCATCGAGGACGAGCGGGCGTTGTTCGAAGAACGGCGGATTGATGTGCTGATCAGCAAGAACAGCGGCAGCACCGCCACCGAGCCGAAGCTGGAAGTGGCGCGTGAGCGGGGGGTGCCGGTGTTGGTGTTGAAGCGGCCGGTGTTGGCTGCGGTGGATCGAGAATTTACGGCAGTGCCAGCGTTGCTACAGGCAATCACCCTTTTCTAAACACCACCTATCCAATGTGGGAGCGGGCTTGCTCGCGAAGGCAGTGGGTCGGCCAAAACAGCCAGCGACTGTCACACCGCTTTCGCGAGCAAGCCCGCTCCCACATTTGTACTGTGTTGCTAGCGGCTTGCGGCGGTCCCCAGCCCGACACCACTGTGCACCCGATCAGCCAGCAACTGCGCCAGCTCGATCAACTGTGCAACACCCAGCAACTCCTCTCGTTTAGGGCCTTCCAGATCAAAGGCCAGGTCGCAACTCAGCGCATTGGCCGAGGCGAGTGTTTCGCTGAGGTTGACCAACAGATCTTCAGTGCTGATTCCATCGGCCACGGTAAATAGCCGGATGGGGGGATTTGGGGTGTGCTTGATCATTGTGAAGTTCCTTAATCTAAGTGGAGCCGCCACTGATCGCCGCGATGCGATGGGAGTGGCAGCTGTGCGCAGGTTCGCGGACCGGAGATCAAGGAAACCGGCATACCCGAAGGTATCCCGCGCACAGCCACCATAACGCCGCACAGTAGACGATAAAAAAGCGTCAACTGAAAGGAGGCAATGCTTGATCAGTCCGGGCCGCGACGCCCGACCGCTGCGTTTGCAGCGGTGTAAGGAGACTAGAGATCGAGTGTCCTAGGGGCAACCTCAAAGCCTTGTAAGACGTTTCTGTTTTTCCCAATACCTAGCCGAACGGACAGTTGTTCGGCTTTGCGCCTGCCAGCACCATCTTTCTTGCGCCATTTGCGCGCCATCCCCTTTGCATAAGTCAGTGCCACGACTGTGTTTGGGCCCTCCTGTGCGGATAATAAAAAGGACGAAACATGAAAGACACCGCTACTGAAAGCCAACCATCAACTCGCCCAATCAAAGCCATCTACGACTATGCGACGCTCGGCTCGAGAACACGTATGGGCGGAGAAATTATCACTGCAAGCACCAGCCTCGAGATCCATGACTTGCGCATCGCGTGCGTCGGCGACCGAGTGCGCTACCCCGATGGCAAAGAGAGCGAAATTGTCTCGGGAGCAGGTTTCGCAGCCACCTACAAAGGTCTGCCCATCGCCATTGTCGGCAGCGCTACCGACAACGGCGACACCGTGACGAGCAGCCTGCAAAACCTGGCTCAGGTGGTGGAGTACGCGGACGGCGAGGGTATTCCTGGCCTTCTAAAGCCTGGATATCGCGTGGAGAGCCAGATGTGAGGCGCTACAACATCACCACCGGTTCAACCACCACGGTGGGTGGCAAGGTAACCAGCGGTTGTGAGGGCACCAGTTTCAACGGCGAAATGATCTCGAGGGAGGGTGACCGGGTCGCTTGTCCGGCTTGCGGCACTGAAGGCTTCATCGCGCTTACCGGCCCTCATTTGCACGAAGAGTGGAACGGCAAGCAAGCGGCACTGGAGGGTGATCTGTGCATCTGCAAATGCGATCCGCCGCCGGAGTTGATTGCCAATCAGAGTTCCAAATCTCAGGAGTTCGGTCCCCAACCTCAACGTGTCACCCCGATTGTAATGAGGCCGACTGCATCCGCCTCGCCCCCTGCGAATTATGCCGCGCCCGTTGCGTCGAATCGTGCCGCTGATGCCTGCGTTTTCGCCAAGTCCTGCGTTTCGGTACCGGCCGGTTCTACAGCTGCGGGCACCGCTCCGGAAAACGCCAAAAACTTCGGTACCACCGCCCTCATGGCTTCAACCGGTAGCACGGGCGCCGTCGGCAGGGTAGCCGGCACACTCGGCAGCGACCTCGGTGCCTGGGCTGTACGAGGCTTGGCCGGCACCAGCTCCGCCCTCAACCTCGTGCTGCTGGCATTCTGGCCACGGGATATCGGTGACTCAACGCTGTACACCCCGGAGCAGTTGGAGGGGATGCGTTTGGCCAGCACGCGAGTGCGTTTCCAGTTTCGCCAGGATGAGTCCGGTGAACTGCGTGTTTATGGCCTACATACCCAACCTGGCAGTGGCGCTGACCGTGTGCCGGTTGCACAAGCCCGGTGGAATGTGGACAAAAGCGCGATGGTGGCGGTGCTGGATGGCATCAGCATCACATGGACGCCGAACCATGGGCCGGTTGTCAGCGTGCCGAGCCCGTATCCCGGAACACCGGAACGCTTGGATAACGTGTTTGTTCATCCGATTGCGGTGGGGCAAGATTCGGCGATCAGTCACTATCCAGGGCGGGATGCAGAAAACATCACCTGGCAGGATACGATCATTTCGTTTCCGGCTGATTCGGGTGTGCCGCCGTTGTATTTGGTGTTTGCCAAGCCGGCGGTCAGGCCGTTGGAGGTTGATATTTATGGTGCGTTCAGTGGACGACTGCGCAACGGGTTGCACGTGGATCACATACCCTCGCAGGCAGCGATAAGACGTCATCTCGAACGCTATGCAATAAGCTTTACAGAGAAGCAGCTCAAGGAAGCGTTAAATAATGCTGCGAGCATTGCTATTCCGTCTTACATCCATCAAAAGTTTAGTGAGACTTACGGTTGGCGAAACACGGAGAAAAAGCAGACGTTAGACGCCGACGATCTTCGTCAGGCGGCAGACAGCAATTTTGATGCTATCAAGCCATACCTCCTGGATCATGGCTTCGCTGAGTCTGATCTCGAGATGGCACGCACCCGAATGCATAAGGTCAACGAAAACCAGGGGTGGTACTAGGATGGAAGCAGTAAACATTGATCGCTTGGTAAAACGCTTGGGACGCACCTACGATGATTTTGTTGCCGAGGGCTTACTTCGTGCCGGGTCAATAAAACCATTATTTGAAAACGGTCAAAACTCCCATTTCATTCATAAACCAGAGCCAGGCGTTGAGCTTTGGTTTTGGGCCGAAACCATGAGATTGGAGCGAATCGTTTTTTGCCTGATTTCACTGGCACAAGGCGAGCCCAAGTATTCCGGTGAACTGCCTGTACCCCTCACCCTCTCAATGAACCAAGACAGCATCCGAAAAACGCTTGGAATGCCACACGAGTCCAAAGGGCCAGTGAAATTACCGTTACCGATTGGAGCTTCAGGTGGATGGGATTCCTATCGACTCAGCTTGGAAACCCACTCAAACGCAAGGATTGCCGTGCAATATTTATCCGATAAAACCGTATGTGGTTTAGCGTTCACTTTGGTTGATATGGGCCGCGATTGAACGCGTTAACAGAAAAAGGAGTGACCCATGACTCAATTTAAAGATTTCGATATAGCCGAGCATCTGACGACCCCTGAGGACATGGCGGAGTATCTCGAAGCTTCTTTCGAGGAGGACGCCGGTGACGGATTGCTGATTCGCTCAGCGCTTAACAATATCGCGCGCGCCCAAGGCATGACCCAAGTAGCCCGTGATGCCGGCCTGGGACGCGAAAGTCTGTACAAAGCCCTCTCCAGCACGGGCAATCCCGAATTCGCGACTATCATGAAAGTCGTGAAAGCTCTGGGCCTCAAGCTCCACGCCACGGCCGTCTGAACCACTGCGACACCAAACCACACCCGCCCTTTTTACTTATCCCCCCCGATCAGGCTAAATACCCGCCTGATCGTTTAACCCTACGGATTATCCGCCATGGCCCGTCAACGCTTTGCAATTGCCTGGATCGCCTGCCTTGCAGTGCTGTTCAATGCGTTTGCCATGCCGTTGGCCAGTGCGATGCAGCAGGCTGATGACCCGGTCAAGCGTCTGATCTGGGGCGGGTTCTGTTCGTCCAATGGCGCGAGCCTCAAGGCCATTGCCCTGGGCAAGCTGGAAGTTCCCGCACCGCCGGACGATCACTCGGCTATGCAGCACTGCTGGTGTTGCTCAGGCTCGGCGCCGTTGGTGGCGCTGCCGGGGCATGTGCCGCAGCTGTATGTGACGCGCTTCAAAGCGGCGCAGAACCTGCCACCGCGCTTATTGCGCAATCCCACCCCGCGCCAGCAATGGCCAAGCCTTAACCCCCGCGCCTCTCCGACGGTCTGAGTTTTTTCGCAAGTGAACTGCGTTTAGAACCGTTCTGGAGAACTGCCATGCTTAAATCTTCCCTGCTTCTGGCTGCGTTGCTGCTGCCGGTGTTCAGTGCTGCCAATGCCGAGGACTACAAGGCCGGTGACCTGTTGGTGAGCGATCCCTGGTCTCAGGAACTGCCACCGAATGCGCCGACCGTCGCGGCGTACTTTGTGATTCATAACACCGGGGCTACCCCGGATCGCCTGCTCGGCGTTGAAACCAGCGTCGCCGAGAAAGCCGAGTTGCATGAGCATGTGATGCAAGGCGACCTGATGAAGATGCAACAAGTGCCCAGCGTTGCCGTACCGGCCAAGGGTGAGCTGACCTTCGCGCCGATGGCCTATCACGTCATGCTGCTGGGCCTCAAAGACCGCAGCCTGCTGGCCGACGGCAAGCAATTCCCGCTGACCCTGACCTTCGAAAAAGCCGGCAAGGTCGAGGTGCAAGTGTCGGTACACAAAGCGCCACCGACAGCTGGCCACGAGCATATGCACGCTCAGTAAGCCCACCTCGATGGGCGCCCCTAGCGCCAGGCTGTCTCCCCACTACCGCCTGAAGCGCGGCAGTTGGATCAGCCTGTTCGCCATGCTGATGATTTTTATCGGTCCGCTGATTTCCCAAGCGATGCCGATGGATCATCACGCCAGCATGTCCATGACCATGGACATGCCCAACTGCCATGGTGAACCTGCGCAGCACAACAAAGCCCCCGACGAACATCATGTTCTCTGGGAAAAATGCGGCTATTGCAGCCTGCTGTTCAGTTGCCCGGCCCTGCCCGGCAGCGTCTCCTACATAATCCTCGGCACCCCACCGCCGGCCAACACCCTCACCCCCGCCACGCGCCTGGGCCATGCCCGGCAGAGCATCTTCCCCGGCGCCCGCAGCCGCGCGCCGCCCATCGTTTCGTAAGCCCTTCACCGCGTTACTTCACCCCGGCCGACTTTAGACAGACAGCCGTAGGCTGCTGGCCGTGTTGTTTACGATTGATTGATGGAATTTGTCATGTCCAGGTTTTCTGCTGACACCCGTTTGGGAAGTACTGCCCTGCTCACCGCCTTATGCGGCGCACTAATGGCTACCCACGCTCACGCCGACGAGCATGAGCTGAGCCCCACCGTCATCACCGCTATCGCCCCCAGCTCGCCGCTGACCGTGATCACCAACCCGAAGGACCCGCGCCAGCCGGTGCCCGCCAGCGATGGCGGCGACTACCTCAAGACCATCCCCGGCTTCGCCCTGGTGCGCAACGGCGGCACCAATGGCGACCCGGTGCTGCGCGGCATGTTCGGCTCGCGCCTGAATATCCTCACCAACGGCGGCATGATGCTCGGCGCCTGTCCTGGGCGGATGGATGCCCCCACCTCCTACATCTCGCCGGAGACCTACGACAAGCTCACCGTGATCAAAGGCCCGCAAACCGTGCTTTGGGGCCCGGGTGCGTCAGCGGGCACCATCCTGTTCGACCGTGAGCCGGAGCAGTTCGGCGAGCTGGGCACGCGGGTCAACGCCAGCGTATTGGCCGGCTCCAACGGGCGTTTCGACAAGGTCATCGATGCCGCTGCCGGTGGGCCATTGGGCTACGTGCGCGTGATCGGCAACCAGGCCCATGCCGACGACTACAAGGACGGCAAAAACGACACCGTCGCCTCGCGCTATGACAAGTGGAACGGTGACGTGGCTGTGGGCTTCACGCCCGACGCCGACACCCTGCTGGAACTCACCGCTGGCCGTGGTGATGGCGAGGCGCGCTACGCCGGGCGCGGCATGGACGGCTCGCAGTTCCTGCGCGAAAGCCTGGGGCTGCGTTTCGAAAAGTCCAACATCGGCGAGGTGCTGGACAAGGTCGAGGCCCAGGTCTACTACAACTACGCCGACCATGTGATGGACAACTACAGCCTGCGCGTCCCTTCGGGCACTGGCATGATGGCGGGGCCCATGGCGTCCAACGTCGACCGTCGCACCCTCGGCGCACGCATCAAGGCGACCTGGCGCTGGGCCGATGTGCAATTGATCAGCGGCCTGGATGCACAGACCAATGAACACCGTGCGCGCAGCAGCATGGGCATCGACACCTACAAGGACCTGCCGCGCAACAAGGACGCCAACTTCCACAATTACGGCGTATTTGGCGAACTGACCTGGTACGCCGCCGACAACGATCGCCTGATCACCGGCGCCCGCCTGGACCGCGCCTCGGCCAAGGATTTCCGTCAACGCACGGGCTCGGGAATGATGTCGCGTCCGAACCCGACCGCCGGCGATACCCGCGCCGATACGTTGCCCTCGGGCTTTGTGCGCTACGAGCACGACCTGGCGGACACGCCTACTACCGTCTATGCGGGCCTGGGTCACGCTGAACGCTTCCCGGATTACTGGGAACTGTTCTCCCCCAACACCGGTGCGGGCGGCTCGGTCAATGCGTTCGACGGCGTGAAGCCCGAGAAGACCACCCAGCTGGATGTCGGCGCGCAATACAAAACCGCCGACCTTGAAGCCTGGGCCTCGGGTTATATCGGCCAGGTGCGCGACTTCATCCTGTTTGACTATAGGCCCGGCAGGATGGGCACCACCTCCCAGGCGCGCAATGTGGACGCGCGCATCATGGGCGGTGAACTGGGCGCGGCGTACAAGCTGACCCGCAACTGGAAAGCCGACGCCAGCCTCGCCTATGCCTGGGGCAAGAACAGCAGCGACGGCAAGGCCCTGCCACAAATGCCACCGCTGGATGCACGCCTGGGCCTGACCTACAGCGAAGACGATTGGAGCGCTGGGGCCTTGTGGCGCGTGGTCGCGGCGCAACACCGCATCGACCCCAACAAAGGCAACGTGGTCGGCAAGGACTACGACAAGAGTGGCGGCTTTGGCGTGTTCTCGCTGAACGCGGCGTACCGCATCAATAAGAACTTCAAGGTCAGCACCGGGGTCGACAATTTGTTTGGCAAGGCTTACGCCGAGCATCTGAATCTGGCCGGTAACGCAGGCTTCGGTTACCCGGCGAACGACCCGCAAGCCATCAAGGAGCCGGGGCGTACGCTCTGGACCAAGGTGGACATGAGCTTCTAAACAGAGCCCTGTAGGAGCGAGCTTGCTCGCGAAAAACGTCAACGATAACGCAGCGTTTCTGGTTTACCGCGGCGCTTTCGGTTTTTTTGCGGGCAAGCCCGCTCCTACAGTTCTTGGCGTTCACAACCGGAATCGATAACAAGCCTTGCGGAGCCCCTGATGAGTACTCAAAAAATCTCCTTCTACAACCTGGCCTGGCGCTGGCACTTCTACGCCGGGCTCTTCGTCGCCCCCTTCATGGTGCTGCTGGCCCTCACCGGCATTATCTACCTGTTCAAACCCCAGCTCGACCCGCTGATGTACGGCAACCTGCTCAAGGTGTCCGCCGCGGAACACGCACTGACTGCCGATGAGCAACTGCAGCGCGCCCAGGCCGCCTACCCCCAGGCCGCCATCAGCAAATACCTGCCGCCTGCCGATGCCACCAGCAGCGCGCAATTCGTGCTGCACAACGATGGCCGCGAAGTGACGGTGTTCGTCGACCCGTATCGCGGCACCCTACTCGGCGAACAGGACGCGAAGTACAACCTGCAGGCCATCGCCCGTGCGCTGCACGGTGAACTGATGATCGGCACCACGGGGGATCGCCTGATAGAACTCGCCGCCGGTTGGGCCGTGATGCTGGTGGTGTCCGGCCTGTACCTGTGGTGGCCGCGCGGCAAGTCATCGGCAGGCGTTCTGTGGCCTCGCTTCAATACCCGTGGCCGGGTGCTCTGGCGTGACCTGCACGCTGTCGCCGGGTTCTGGGGCGCGGCGTTCCTGTTGGTAATGCTGCTCAGCGGCATGACCTGGACCGGCTTCTGGGGCAAGCAATACGCCGACCTGTGGAACACCTTCCCGGCGGCGATGTGGAACAACGTGCCGCAGTCCGACCAGCAGGCCCGTGTGCTCAATACGGCCACCCAGCAAACCGTGCCCTGGGCCCTGGAAAACACACCGATGCCAATGTCCGGCGACCACGCCGAGCACATGAACCACGGTGCGATGCAGGCAGGCCCGGCCGCACCCACCGTGCGCCTGCAGCAGGTGGTCGACCTGGCGAACGCGCGCAAGGTCGAGCCCGGCTACAGCATTACCTTCCCCACCACCGCCACCGGTGTGTTCACCGTCGCCGTGTTCGCCAACGACCCGCGCAACGACGCCACCCTGCACGTGGACCAGTACACCGGCAAGGTCCTCGCCGATGTGCGCTGGCAACACTACAACACCGTCGCACGTGCCACCGAGACCGGCGTGATGCTGCACGAGGGCAAGATGTTCGGCTGGGTCAACCAGCTGATCGTTCTGGTGATCTGCCTGATGATCCTGCTCAGCGCAGTAAGTGGCGTGGTGATCTGGTGGAAGCGCCGGCCACAAGGTGGGCTGGGGGTTCCACCGTTGCGTCATGACCTGCCGAAGTGGAAAACCGCAATGGTCATCATGCTCGGGCTGGCGCTCGCCTTTCCGCTGGTGGGAGCCTCGCTGATTCTGGTCGGGCTGCTGGATGGGGCATGGTCCTTCTGGCGTGGCAATAGGGCAACGCAATCGCAAGGTTGATCATTAGAGCAGGCGTGCTTGTGATTCAAGGCATCTCAAGCACGCCCGACAGCAACCGTGCTATCTGGCCGGGTGTTGCTTATCGGCTTGTCGCGCAAGCACCGAGGTCAGAGTTCATCCTTATCCCGCGAGTACCAGAACTCCTCGACTTGCGGCGCAGCCTGTACCTCGCTGACTTTCCAACCATCGCCCAGCAGGCCCTCACGCATCCAGAAGGCGTCGGCGACCACAACCGACAGACTGCCGTGCGCGCTCAACTGGCGGGCCAGCACGCTGGGGTCCGGCGCGGCCCCTGGCCCGAGCAAGGTGCTTTCAGCGGCCGTGAAGGAGGGCACGTACTTGAGCAGCGCACCGCCCCGGCAGGCCAGGTAAAGGCTCTTGGCGTCAGGGGTATTGCTTTTGATCACGGCAAGGTAGGCGCTCAGATCATCCTTGGCAGCAAAGTTGGCCAACAGTTGCGTGTCGACCCCCTCATGGCTGGTGGTCGATGGTATGGCTTTGTAAAACGCCTGGACGGCGGCAATTTTATAGCGACTCAGCGCATGATCACGCGGCAGATCAAACCCGGCGTGATCCTTCCAGAACAACAGTTCCAATGTGCTTTGCGTACCCGTGCCACGATCCTCCACCGGATCGAGCGCCACATAGCCCGGGGTTTGTTCAGGCGTCAGCAGAGCGCCCAGGTATTGCTTGCTTTCAAACGGAGCCAGCAGGCCTTGGGCATAGCGGGCCGCATCATCGGGGTACAGAAACAGCGGCCCGCAGAACGAATGAAAGTGCGGGTTATCCGCAAATTCATGGGCTTGCCTGCCGGGTACCCATTGCGCGGTGACCCGCTCACTGCGTCCCCACACCTGGCTGGTAGATGTGATGTAAAGCCCGCCCGCTGCAGCCAGGCGGCGCACATAGTCACGCACCTTGAGCGTGCCTTCGAGCAATTGCGCGCGGTCCAGATGTGCCCGGCTCGTCCAGTTGTACAGGGGCGATGTCCTGGGGAAAGAATAGGAGAGCAACGCACCATCGCGGCATAACAGGTACAACGGCAGAATGCCGCCGTTGCGTGGGCTGGTAATGAAGCTCAATGCATCAGCAATGCAGGAAGGCGGGAAAAAGTTGTGCGCCATTTCATCACTGTCCGGGGCGATGGGGACATTGCTGGCACTCAGATAAAAACCTTCGAGCACATAGCCCTGGGGCAACACGCCATTGATAAATATTTGTCGCAGATCGGAAAAGTTTCTCCTGACCAGGGGCAGCGTCGCCATGTACAGCGGTTTTTTCAGCGATTTGAGCACATAACCGAAGGCCACCTCGGCTCCCGTCGTCGACAAACGCTGGACGTACCGAACAGCATCCAGCGCTCGGCTAAAGATCGGGCTGCAGGGCGAGTCGGCAAATACTTCGCGGATAAAATTGTCGGCCGGTTCCGGTACATTGGCCAGAAACTCCAACGTTATGGGCCTGGACGGTCCCCATAACGCGTCACCCTTCACTACCCGCAAGGTGCCCGCTTTCGCCACTTGCGTCACAAAGTCCTGCGGCGAGAGCACACCGCTGCGCATCGCCTGCTCGACGCTATTGTCACTGTAATCGCCCTTGACCGCATTCAAGGGGGCCAAACGCTCCTTGAGCTGCTCTTCCTCGGCGGAGTCCGACAGGGCATAACTGAGAACCGAGCCATTGAGGCCAAACACGTATTCCAACTTGATATGCGCCTCACGGTGCAGCAGATTCGAGAGCACGCCGCTGGGTAGCATGGTTTTGTAAATGGCCCTCTGGGTGGCTGCCAGCAACAGCGGTACCTCCTCGTCCACCACAGACCGATAGCGCGCAACAATCGTGCTGCCGCCCGGATACAGCCCCACCTCGACCGCCTTGTCCGGGTAAATCCAGTGCAACGCAAAGCCTTGCGGCGGCAATGCCAGAGGTTCAGTCGCGGCGAACAAGCCATTGACCAGCTTGAGGATCACCCCGCCATAAGCGCGACGATAGCCGTTGTGCATCAACGCTGCGGCGTGGCGGGCGGCTTCATCGGGGTCGGCGAAGGCGGGGCTCAGGCGCCGGGGCATCAAGGTGGCGTAACCGGTCCAGGTCGGGCCGACAAAGCCTGGTTTATCCCAGCATTGGCTGGTACTCACCACACTCAGCTTGCCCTTGAGCGACCAGTCCCGAACGAAATCCTTGGGAGCCTTCAAACCGCTGTTCAGTTGCTCCTGCTCCTGGATCAACAACCTGTCGGTCGGCCCTCCTGGCTTAACATCCATCGCAAAGGGCACGTAGCGCAGCAGCGCGCCATCAAGGGTGGAAAAGTAAAGCGGCATATCGGTCACGCCGCTGCGCCTGGCTTCTGCGAGCGCAATGAACAACACATCCGGGGTAACGAAAAATTGCGTCAACCAGGCGGTGGAGGTGTTCAAGCCTGCTGGGGACCATTGCTGCGAGCGGAACAGCCCGTGCAGGATAAAGCCATCAGGCAGCCGGTACTCGCGCTCGGCCGCCAGCTCATACAGGCTGTTGAGCTTGAAGAGCTGATCGCGATAGGTAGCACCCGCCACCTCACTTGCGATGTATTGCGCCTTATCCCTGTGCTTGAGAATAACCGCAAAGCAGGCCTGCTCATCGAAGTTGCGCCCATGCACCCGTGCATGCAGGTTACGGGCAGCCTCATCGGCAGTCCCGAACACCGCCCCGTGGGTCGCGTAGTCCAGCGGGCCGGATCTGGGCGCATAGCTGTAACGAGGCGTCCAGTCGTTGTAGACCACCGAGCGCGGCCCCCACAGAGGGTTGCCTTGGATAATTTTGAACTCTCCCGCCTCGGCCAGTCGCCTGACCCAATCAGCCGGTTTGACCTGGCCGTTATCGAGACGGTTCTGGAGGCTGTTGTCTCCAGCCAGAGGGCCGATATTGGCCAGCAGCACCTGTTCGTGGGAAGACTTGTTCGGGGTGTACTCCAACAGGCAATTGGCGGCAGCAGAAAGATAAGCCACGCGCCCGGCCGGGATGATCGAGTGCATTTCATCGGGTGAAAACGCTTGCTGGTTGATCAACGACTCATCCAGAGTCCAACCGCGCCGCTGCAGTGGCGCCGGGTCTACCGTGGACAGTTCGGGATGGGAGCCATAACGCCCGACCAGCACATAGGGTTCCGGCGGAATCAGCGGCCCGCGGTTGTCGAGAGGAAAAAACAACGTGAAGGCAAACGGGTTGGCTGCACTGCGCATGGGTTCGGTGATGACAAAACGACCATCCTCACCCTTGAGTACGTAGCCGCCATAATAGCGATCGCGACGATTGCCGATACGCTCATGGGCATACACCGCCGCATCCCGCGCCGAGATAAACGGCTGGCTCAATACCGCCTTGTATAACGGACTGAGCAGCTCCGTGCGGTTTTCCAGCAGGCCCACATTGCGCCACAGGCCGCCGGCCTGGACCACCGTCAGATCGGTCGCCGCGATCACCCTGCGCACATAGTCACGCGGGCTCAGCGTA
Source organism: Pseudomonas fluorescens (assembly GCF_001902145.1). Taxonomy (GTDB): domain Bacteria; phylum Pseudomonadota; class Gammaproteobacteria; order Pseudomonadales; family Pseudomonadaceae; genus Aquipseudomonas; species Aquipseudomonas fluorescens_BV. Next base: position 554,177 of record NZ_MRST01000024.1, on the reverse strand, counting down.
CCGGCAACCATGGCCGCCTGAGCGCCGTTGTCGTCCAGCTCACCGGTGCCGGTCTGCCTGACCAATGGCGTATCCGCCGTGGCCTCGGGCACCTGAAACTTGAGCAGGGCGGCATCCGAGGCCTGCATGTACAGGGACAGTCCTCGGCTGCGCTCCTGGATATCCAGGGTCGCCCGGGCCTGGCGAGTCGCCGCCACAATCTGCGCCGGGGTGAAAAACGTGCTGGCCAGCCAGGTTTCCTTGGCCGTGACATCGCCGTTCTCATACCAACTGCTGAAGTAAATGGCTTCAAGGCGATACTGAGAGGGCAAACGCACTTTGCCGTCTGGGCGTTTGGGAAATACATCCGCCGCAGAGAACAGCGGCTCACGTTTGGCTTGCGCCAACGTCGCCACGTACGCATCTTCACGGGTGTGCTTGAGTACAAAACCTACCCGGCCGCTTTCGTCCGCAGTGCCGTGAGGCAGCAGCCCACGTAATACGGCAAGGTCCGGGCTTGGGAATACCTGGGTGAAAAAGGGTTGTTGCTCGACGCTGGTGGCGGGTGTGCGTAACCGCCATTGCTTGGTGATACGCCCGCGAACGCCGCCCCATACAGGGTGCGCAATCAACACCCACAGCTCGCCGGCCTCGGCCAACCTGCGGACCGGAAACTCAAAGTCAGGGCTGGTCTCCCCCGGCTCGCCACGGATTATTTGCGCCAGTTTGCTTTCAATCGCCGACCCGCTGCTGACATATTTGAGCAGTACATCGTCAGGCCCGGAGAAATAATGAGTCTTGGCAAACGCTCGGTTCTGGATGCTGAAGAGTTGATCGAAATCGGAATAAAAGTTGTTGAACAGCAGCACTTGATCCGCCGTAAAGGACGGAAAATGGCTCTGGATTTGTGCAGCGTCGGCAGGATGGGAGTGATAGAACGCTTCGGCAGCATAGCCATCGGGGGCGATGAAATGCCCTTCACTGTCTCTGGCCAACAAGCGCTTGTGATCGAAACTGTTACGCAGATCCGGTATGGGCGTCGTGGCATGGTAATAATTGCCCCGCTTGAGAATGACTCCGCCATATTCAACTTCGCGACGCCGGCCGATCCGCTCATGCGCCCAACGGGCCGCATCGTCGGCGGTGATAAAGGCCGGGCTCAACGTCGGCAGGGTAATGCTCGCAAAGGGGCGCCAGTCAGCACCCACCGTGCCGGTCTTGTCCCACACTTTGCTGCCCTTGCCCAACTGACTGGCCGTGATTACATCCAAACGGCCCGCCACTGCCAGGCGCAGCACAAAATCACTCGGTTTAAGGCTGCCATCGATCAAGGCCGAGTCGATCGCGTTATCTATAATCTTCCCATCTGGCTCGACCCGATACAGCTCGGCTTCGGCCGCAGAAAAGGAGCAGGTATAGCGCAACAGCGCGCCATCTTCGGCCCCCAGGAATATCGACAACCCGGCTTGCTTGAGCAAATCAGGTACCAACCGGCCGTGATAAAGGTGCTGGGCCAGTTCCGGCGGCGAGAAGAAATTGCGGTACAACCACGGCTGTCTGGTCTTCGCCAGTGCCGCGTAGCCGCCCTTGCCCAGGTAAACGGCGTTCAGATGAAAGTGCGCGGGCAGGCGATGCTTGCCGTCCGCATCCGTGGGAAATGCCGCTTGCACGGACAACTGATCGCCAACCGAGCCCGACGGCTCAGTCACCACGTACTGGTGTTTGTCGTCATGCTTGAGCACAAACACTTGCTGGATCGCGCCCGGCTTGGCTACCAGGCGCGCCTGGGCGTGTTTGATCGCGCCAGTGAGATTGGCTTGCACCGGCCCGCAAGGCGGCAGCTCGCGTTGTTTGGGCACAAAGGGTGAGTAGGGTTTCCAGTTCGCGGGTACCTCGCCGGTAGACCCTCCCCAGAGGGCGTTGGAAACAACGATCGACAGCCGGCTGACGCTGGCGACCTTCTTGAAGAGATTCTCCACCACGCCGTCATAGCCATCGGGTTTGCCGAACGGTTCTTTGTTCTTTATCCACAAAGCGAAACGTCGCTCTGCATCCGAACGGGTAAGAACGTGTTTGAACAACGCACCGTCAGCGCCGGATACATAGAAGGCACTGAAAAACTCCGGGTTCAGGATGTTGCCCATCAGGTCGTCAAAGGAATAAAAACTGTTCAGTGCTTTGATCTGTCGGTCGGAGAGCTCCGGATTGTTGCTCTTGTACTGGGTGAAAAAATCCGGGTGTGAGTGATATTCCGCCACACACCGATAGCCGTCGGGATGAAGTAGCTGCTTATTACTGTCCTCGTTCAGAACCGTGCCAACATCAAAAAAATTCTCACCGCCCTCAATCGGCTCGGTCGGATAAAAAAGTTCATCGGCCAGGCTCTGCATAATCACCCCACCGTACTCCTGATCCCGTCTGTCACCCACCTGCTCATGGGCGTAACGGGCTGCATCGTCCATGCTGACAAACCCCGGCCCAACCGGGGGTAACTCCACCGCTGGCTTGGGGTCTGCCCCAAACCAGCCACGCTTGAATCTCTCCATTTCATCACCGCTATGTGCATATACCGCGGCGCCAGGAATTGGCAACCGCCGCACTCATAGTCGGCAGTAACGGGCGATTGGAGGTGCCAAATAGGTATGCCAACGGGAACACCCTCGCGTACGGCACAGTACGGCTCATTCTCGACAACAGGGCGGCCATCCGGGCGGCCTCCACGTGCCTGAGCGGGAGCCCCACGCAGGAACATCACCGCGCGCCGCTTGCGCTGCATATTGCTTCTACGCCCCTTTTTGAGGCGCGCCGCGCACCCGCCGCCTTTTGCGGCGCCAAGCTGGTGCGCATGGCCGTGCAGCAGCCCCGGCAACCCCATTCAAACCTGCTGTTGGCACCGCAGGCACAGCCTTTGCAAAGCCCTGCGTATCTACCCATAAAAACTATCGGTTTACGGAGATCGCACCATGCAGCGTCGCAGCTTGATCAAGGCTTTCACTTTGTCGGCATCCATTGCAGCCATGGGGTTGACCTGGACCGTCCAGGCCGCCGAGACCATCAAGGTCGGCATCTTGCACTCGTTGTCCGGCACCATGGCGATCTCCGAAACCTCGCTCAAAGACATGGCCTTGATGACCATCGACGAGATCAACGCCAAAGGCGGAGTGAACGGCAAGATGCTCGAACCGGTGGTGGTGGACCCGGCGTCCAACTGGCCGCTGTTCGCCGAGAAAGGCCGGCAACTGCTGACCCAGGACAAGGTCGCCGTGGTATTCGGCTGCTGGACCTCGGTGTCGCGTAAATCGGTATTGCCGGTGTTTGAAGAACTCAACGGCTTGCTGTTCTACCCGGTGCAGTACGAAGGTGAAGAGATGTCGCCCAACGTGTTCTACACCGGCGCGGCGCCGAACCAGCAGGCGATCCCGGCGGTGGAATACCTGATGAGCGAAGAAGGCGGCAGCGCCAAACGCTTCTTCCTGCTCGGCACCGACTACGTGTACCCGCGCACCACCAACAAGATCCTGCGCTCGTTCCTGCACTCCAAAGGCGTGGCGGATAAAGACATCGAAGAGGTCTACACCCCGTTCGGCCACGCCGATTACCAGACCATCGTCGCCAACATCAAGAAGTTCTCCGCCGGTGGCAAGACGGCGGTGGTCTCCACCGTGAATGGCGACTCCAACGTGCCGTTCTACAAGGAACTGGCCAACCAGGGCCTGAAAGCCACCGACGTACCGGTGGTGGCGTTCTCGGTGGGTGAAGAAGAACTGCGCGGCATCGACACCAAGCCGTTGGTGGGCAACCTCGCGGCCTGGAACTACTTCCAGTCGGTGGAGAACCCGGTGAACCAGAAGTTCGTGGCCGACTGGAAAGCCTACGCCAAGAAACACAACCTGCCGGGCGCCGACAAAGCCGTGACCAACGACCCGATGGAAGCCACCTATGTGGGCATCCATATGTGGGCGCAGGCGGCGGAGAAAGCCAAGTCCACCGACGTCGACAAAGTGCGTGAAGCCCTGGGCGGCCAGACCTTCGCCGCACCGTCAGGCTTCACCCTGACCATGGACAAGACCAACCACCACCTGCACAAGCCGGTGATGATCGGTGAGATCCAGGCCGACGGGCAGTTCTCGGTGGTGTGGCAGACCCAAGCGCCGATTCGTGCGCAACCGTGGAGCCCCTACATTCCGGGCAATGACAAAAAGCCGGACTATGCCGTGAAGAGCAACTAAAGCCCCCCACAGATCAAATGTGGGAGCGGGCTTGCTCGCGAATGCGATGGATCAGCAAAAAATGTTTTGACTGACATACCGCATTCGCGAGCAAGCCCGCTCCCACAGTTTGACCGCGCATGATCAGGACATTTTGCTATGCCCACTGCCCTCCACCGCCTCATCCTCGCCCTGCTGCTGTTGCTGTTGCTGCCCCTGGCCGCACACGCCAGCGACGCCGAAGACTTCCTCAACGCCAATCCG
>NZ_MRST01000024.1:0-549647 GCF_001902145.1 Pseudomonas fluorescens | reverse complement strand
CCAGGCCGACGGGCAGTTCTCGGTGGTGTGGCAGACCCAAGCGCCGATTCGTGCGCAACCGTGGAGCCCCTACATTCCGGGCAATGACAAAAAGCCGGACTATGCCGTGAAGAGCAACTAAAGCCCCCCACAGTTTGACCGCGCATGATCAGGACATTTTGCTATGCCCACTGCCCTCCACCGCCTCATCCTCGCCCTGCTGCTGTTGCTGTTGCTGCCCCTGGCCGCACACGCCAGCGACGCCGAAGACTTCCTCAACGCCAATCCGATGCAGCAAGCCAAACTCCTGCAGGACTGGGCCGCCAACCCCGACCCTGCGCGTATCGAGTTGGTGGACGCCCTTGAGCAAGGCCAGCTCACGCTCAACGGCGAAACCAAGACCTTGCGCCTGAACAACCGCCTGCGCGGCTTGATCAATAACGTGCAAGCCAGCCAGCAACTGCTCGCCGCCGACCCCAAGGTGCGCCTGGACGCAGCGCGAACCCTGCAAAAAAGCGCGGTGCCGGCACAACTTAAATTCCTCGACCAGCAGGTCGCCGCCGAGACGGATGAGCAGGTGCACAGCGCCCTCAGCCTGGCCCTGGCCAACCTGCAACTGGTCGACCCCGACCCGGTGGTACGCCTGGCGGCCGTGCGCTTGCTCGGCAGCACCGGCGACCCGCTGGCCCGCACGCGCCTTGAAGCGCTTCTGGCGCCAGGCGTGGAAGCCGACGCCGCCGTACACACCGCCGCTGAAACCAGCCTGGCCCAGGTCAAACGCAAACTGATGATGGGTGAGATCCTCGGCCAGGCGTTCAGCGGCATGTCCCTGGGCTCGATCCTGCTGCTGGCGGCCCTGGGCCTGGCGATCACCTTCGGCCTGCTCGGCGTTATCAACATGGCCCACGGCGAGATGCTGATGCTCGGCGCCTACTCCACCTATGTGGTGCAGTTGATGATGCAGCGCTATGTGCCCCAGGCCATCGAGTTCTACCCGTTGATCGCGTTGCCGGTGGCGTTCTTTGTCACTGCGGCCATCGGCATGGCGCTGGAACGCACAGTCATCCGTCACTTGTATGGCCGCCCGCTGGAAACCCTGCTCGCCACCTGGGGCATCAGCCTGATGCTGATCCAGCTGGTGCGCCTGGTGTTCGGCGCGCAAAACGTCGAAGTGTCGAACCCCGCCTGGCTGTCCGGCGGCATCCAGGTGCTGCCTAACCTGGTGCTGCCGTACAACCGCATCGTCATCATCGCCTTCGCGCTGTTCGTGGTGGTGCTCACCTGGCTGCTGCTGAACAAGACGCGCCTGGGTCTGAACGTGCGTGCGGTCACCCAGAACCGCAACATGGCCGCCTGCTGCGGCGTGCCCACCGGGCGTGTGGACATGCTCGCCTTCGGCCTGGGTTCCGGCATCGCGGGCCTTGGCGGCGTGGCGCTGAGCCAGATCGGCAACGTCGGCCCGGACCTGGGCCAGAGCTACATCATCGACTCGTTCCTGGTGGTGGTGCTCGGCGGCGTCGGCCAACTGGCCGGCAGTGTCATGGCCGCCTTTGGCTTAGGAATCGCCAACAAAATCCTCGAACCCCAGATCGGCGCCGTACTCGGCAAGATCCTGATCCTCGCGCTGATCATTCTGTTTATCCAGAAACGCCCGCAAGGACTCTTCGCACTGAAAGGACGGGTGATCGACTGATGAACCAGCCATTGATGCTCACGGCCACGCAAAAGGCCGGCCCCAAAGTCACGATTGCGGTAGGGGCGCTCATCCTGCTCCTGCTGCTGGCGCTGCCCTTGTGTTCGCTATTGCCTGCGGATAACCCGCTGCATGTGTCGGCCTACACCCTGACGCTGGTGGGCAAGATTCTCTGTTACGCCATCGTCGCCCTGGCGCTGGACCTGGTGTGGGGTTACGCCGGGATGTTGTCCCTGGGCCACGGTTTGTTCTTCGCCTTGGGCGGCTACGCCATGGGCATGTACTTGATGCGCCAGGCGGCCGGTAGCGAGTTGCCTGCGTTCATGACCTTTTTGTCCTGGACCGAATTGCCCTGGTATTGGGTCGGCACCGACCACTTCCTCTGGGCGTTGTGCCTGGTAGTACTGGCCCCGGGTTTGTTGGCGCTGGTGTTCGGTTTCTTTGCCTTCCGCTCACGGATCAAGGGCGTGTATTTCTCGATCATGACCCAGGCCCTGACGTTCGCCGGGATGCTGTTGTTCTTTCGCAACGAGACCGGGTTCGGCGGCAACAACGGCTTTACCAATTTCCGCAGCATCCTCGGTTTTGGCATCACCGAACCGGGCACGCGGGCGGTGTTATTTATCGCCACGGTGCTGTTGCTGGTGGCCAGCCTCTACATCGGCTGGCGCCTGGCGAAGAGCAAGTTCGGCCGTGTGCTCACCGCCCTGCGCGATGCCGAGAACCGCCTGATGTTCTGCGGTTACGACCCGCGCGGTTTCAAGCTGTTCGTGTGGGTGCTGAGCGCGGTGTTGTGCGGCCTTGCCGGCGCGCTGTATGTGCCGCAGGTGGGCATCATCAACCCCAGCGAAATGTCACCGACCAACTCCATCGAAGCCGCCGTGTGGGTAGCGCTGGGCGGGCGTGGCACGCTGATCGGGCCGTTGCTCGGCGCCGGCGTGGTCAATGGCATGAAGAGCTGGTTCACCGTGGCCTTCCCCGAGTATTGGCTGTTCTTCCTGGGGGCGCTGTTCATCATCGTCACCCTGTACCTGCCCAAGGGCGTTATCGGCCTGCTGAAGAAATGAGGAACGTCATGCTTGAACCTGTTTTCGACGCAGGCAGCGGCCGCGATGCGATTGGCATCGGCCAGGTCGCGGGCAAAGGGCTCAACACCCGCCACGGCACCATTCTGACCCTGGAAGATATCAGCGTCAGCTTCGACGGGTTCAAGGCCCTCAACGACCTGAACCTGTACATCGGCGTTGGCGAATTGCGCTGCATCATCGGCCCTAACGGCGCGGGCAAGACCACGCTGATGGACGTGATCACCGGCAAGACCCGCCCCAGCCACGGCAAGGCCTGGTTTGGCGAAACCCTGGACCTGACCCGCATGAGCGAAGTGCAGATTGCCCAGGCCGGCATCGGGCGCAAATTCCAGAAACCCACGGTGTTCGAAGCTCTGAGCGTGTTCGAAAACCTGGAGCTGGCGCAGAAGACCGACAAGTCGGTGTGGGCCAGCCTGCGTGCGCGCCTGAACGGTGAGCAGAAGGACCGCATCGAGGAAGTGCTCGACACCATCCGCCTCACCGCCTCGGTGCATCGCCCCGCCGGGTTGCTGTCCCACGGCCAGAAGCAGTTCCTGGAAATCGGCATGTTGCTGATGCAGGACCCGCAACTGTTGCTGCTGGATGAACCGGTGGCAGGCATGACCGACGCCGAAACCGAGTTCACCGCCGAGCTGTTCAAGCGCCTGGCCGGCAAGCACTCGTTGATGGTGGTGGAGCACGACATGGGCTTTGTCGGCTCCATCGCTGATCACGTCACCGTATTGCACCAAGGCAGCGTATTGGCCGAAGGGTCGCTGGAACAGGTGCAGGAAAACGAGCGGGTGATCGAGGTGTACCTCGGTCGCTAACGCTGACACGAACTGCTTTATGTGGGAGCTGGCTTGCCTGCGATGCAGACGACTCGGTGTATCCGGTACACCGCTATCGCAGGCAAGCCAGCTCCCACAGTTGATCCGGTTCCCGCAGGGGGATTGAGGAGGTTCTGAGAATGTTGCAAGTCGACACGCTGCACCAGTACTACGGCGGTAGCCACATCCTGCGCGGGCTGTCTTTTGACGTGAAGATCGGCGAAGTCACCTGCCTGCTCGGGCGTAACGGCGTGGGCAAGACCACCCTGCTCAAGTGCCTGATGGGCCTGCTGCCGGCCAAGGAAGGCGCGGTGAACTGGGAAGGCAAGGCCATCACCGGCTTCAAGCCGCACCAGCGCGTACATGCCGGCATCGCCTACGTGCCCCAGGGCCGCGAGATATTCGGCCGGCTGACGGTGGAAGAAAACCTGCTGATGGGACTGTCGCGCTTCCCCGGCTCCGAAGCCAAAGAGGTGCCGACCTTCATCTACGAGCTGTTCCCGGTGTTGCTGCAAATGAAGCATCGACGCGGCGGCGACTTGTCCGGCGGCCAGCAGCAACAGTTGGCGATTGGCCGCGCCCTGGCCAGCCGTCCACGCCTGTTGATCCTCGATGAGCCCACCGAAGGCATCCAGCCGTCGGTGATCAAGGAAATCGGCGCGGTGATCAAGCAGCTCGCGGAGCGCGGCGACATGGCGATCCTGTTGGTGGAGCAGTTCTATGACTTTGCCGCTGAACTGGCAGACCAGTACCTGGTGATGTCCCGTGGCGAAATCGTGCAGCAAGGACGAGGTGAAAATATGGAAAGCGACGGTGTGCGCGGGCTGGTAACCATCTAATCTGTAGCCTCCTGACGATAAGCCAAGAACCATGAACCTGCCCATTTCCCCTGCCCTGTTCACCCCCAGCTGGCACGCCGAGCTGGAACTTGGCTATGCGCGTTTGGGCGACACCACGCGCCCGGTAATGCGCCGCCACCTTGGCCCGCTGCGAGTGCAAAAGCACCTGTACGCCGAAGGCCCCGAGGTGTGCCAGCACATCATCGTGCATCCACCCGGCGGGATTGCTGGTGGCGATCGCCTGGACATCAGCGCCCATGTGGGCACGGGGGCCTGGGCACAACTGACCAGCCCCGGCGCGGCCAAGTGGTACCGCGCCAGCGGCCCGGCGTTTCAGCGCGTCGAGTTGACCGTCGAGGCCGGTGCGACGCTGGAATGGCTGCCCCAGGAAACCATCGTGTTCAGCGCGGCCCAGGCCGAACTCACCACGCGAGTCGAGCTGTCGGGCGATGCGCGTTTGTTCTATTGGGATGTGGTCGCCCTGGGCCGCCCGGCCAGTGGCGAACGGTTCGACCTGGGCCACTTTCAATCGCACCTGGACATTCGCCGCGACGGCCAGTTGCTCTGGCATGAACGCCAGCGCATTGTGGGCGCCGATGGGTTGTTGGATTCGCCTATCGGGCTGGATGGGCAACCGGTGTTTGCCACGCTGCTGGTGACCGGTGAAGTCGATGCTCAGTTGCTGGAACAATGCCGCTCACTGCCCCACGCAGTGCGCGGCGACCTGACCCAATTGCCCGGCTTGCTGGTGGCGCGTTGTCTGGCCAGTGAAGCGTTGCTAGCGCGGGGTTGGTTGATTGACCTATGGAAATTGCTACGCCCGGCCATATTGGGCCGGGAAGCGGTATCCCCAAGAATCTGGAGCACATGAAGATGTGCCCTTCTGTAGGAGCGAGCTTGCTCGCGAAAAACCTGAGGACGCCGCGTGCATTCAGGATGCCCGTGTTTTCGTTAACGATCTTCGCGAGCAAGCTCGCTCCTACAGGGGTTAACGCTCGCCCTTTTAATTGCCTGATTACGGACTGAACCATGGACCTGACCCCACGGGAAAAAGACAAACTGCTGATCTTCACCGCAGGCCTGGTCGCCGAGCGGCGCCTGGCGCGCGGGGTGAAGCTCAACTACCCGGAGACCATCGCCTATATCAGCGCTGCCCTGATGGAAGGCGCCCGCGATGGCCGCACCGTGGCCGACCTGATGCACTACGGCACCACCCTGCTCAGCCGCGAGCAAGTGATGGAAGGCATCCCGGAAATGATCCCGGATATCCAGGTGGAAGCCACGTTCCCCGACGGCACCAAGCTGGTCACCGTCCACCAGCCCATTGCGTGAGGCGCAGCCATGATTCGTGATGCAACCGAACACGACTTGCCGGCGATCCGCGCCATCTACAACGACGCGGTGTTGAACACCACGGCGATCTGGAACGAGCAACCGGTGGACCTGGCCAACCGCCAGGCCTGGTTCAGTGCGCGCCAGGCCCAGGGCTATCCGATCCTGGTGGCTGTGGATAACGACGAAGTCACCGGCTACGCCTCATTCGGCGACTGGCGCCCCTTCGAAGGCTTCCGCTACAGCGTCGAGCACTCGGTGTACGTGCGCAACGACCAACGCGGCAAAGGCCTCGGCCCGCGCCTGATGGAGGCGTTGATCGAGCGCGCTCGCACCTGTGGCAAACACGTGATGGTCGCCGCTATCGAAAGCGGCAACCTGGCCTCGATCCACCTGCACGAACGCCTGGGCTTCATCACCACCGGGCAAATGCCCCAAGTGGGCATCAAGTTTGGCCGCTGGCTCGACCTGACCTTTATGCAACTGACCTTGAACCCGGGCGCACAACCGCCCAAGGAGTGACATTGATGAGCGCTGCACAACTGCGTCGAGTCAATACTGAAAGTTTTGCCCATTACCGGCGGGGCTTGATCGAGCTGTTGCTGGACGCAGTGCAGCATGGCGCTTCGGTCGGCTTCATGGCCGACTTCGATGAGGCCCAGGCCCTGGACTACCTGACCGGCGTGCAAGCCGGCGTCGAGGACGGCAGCCTGCTGCTGTGGGTGGTGGTGCGCGACGAACAGGTGGTCGCCAGCGTGCAATTGGCGTTGTGCCAGAAAGCCAACGGCCTGAACCGCGCCGAGGTGCAAAAGTTGCTGGTGCACAGCAGCGCTCGTCGCCATGGCCTGGGCCAACAATTGATGAATACCCTGGAACTCGCTGCACGCCAGCACAAACGTGGCCTGCTGTACCTGGACACCGAGGCCGGCTCCGGCGCCGAGGCCTTTTACCAGTCGCTGCGCTACACCAAGATCGGTGAGCTGCCCGACTATTGCCAAAGCCCGGACGGGCGTTACAGCCCGACCGCCATCTATTTCAAGACCCTGGGGCAGCCTGCATGATTCCTGGTGAATTTCAGATCCAGCCTGGCGAAATCGAACTGAATGTCGGCCGCCGCACCCTCACCCTCGGCGTGGCCAACAGCGGCGACCGGCCGATCCAGGTGGGTTCGCATTACCACTTCTTCGAGACCAATGACGCGCTGGAATTCGACCGCGCCGCCAGCCGGGGCATGCGCCTGAATATTCCGGCGGGCACGGCGGTACGGTTCGAGCCGGGACAGCGTCGGGAGGTGGAGTTGGTGGAGTTGAGTGGGGCAAGGCGGGTATTCGGGTTTGCAGGGCGGGTCATGGGCGACCTTTAAGGCCTCATCGCAGGCAAGCCAGCTCCCACAGTTGGAATGTATTCCCCTGTGGGAGCTGGCTTGCCTGCGATAGCGATTTCACCTTCAACACACATCTTCAGGGCACACACATGAAAATCACCCGCCAAGCCTACGCCGACATGTACGGCCCCACCGTCGGTGACAAGGTGCGCCTGGCCGACACCGAGCTGTTCGTCGAAGTGGAACAGGACTTCACCGTCTACGGCGAAGAAGTCAAATTCGGCGGCGGCAAGGTGATCCGCGACGGCCAGGGCCAGAGCCAATTGCTCGCCGATGAAGTGGTCGACACGCTGATCACCAACGCATTGATCATCGACCACTGGGGCATCGTCAAGGCCGACGTCGGCTTGAAGAACGGCCGCATCCACGCGATTGGCAAAGCCGGCAACCCGGACATCCAGCCCGGCGTGACCATGGCCATCGGCGCCAGCACCGAAGTGATTGCCGGTGAAGGCATGATCCTCACCGCCGGCGGCATCGACTCCCATGTGCATTTCATTTGCCCACAGCAGATCGAAGAGGCCCTGACCAGCGGCGTCACCACCATGATCGGCGGCGGTACGGGGCCGGCCACCGGCACCAACGCCACCACCTGCACCTCCGGCCCGTGGCACCTTGCGCGGATGCTGCAGGCCAGCGACTCGTTCCCGATGAACATTGGTTTTACCGGCAAGGGCAATGCCAGTTTGCCCGAACCGCTGATCGAGCAGGTCAAGGCCGGCGCTATCGGCTTGAAGCTGCACGAAGACTGGGGTACCACGCCCGCGAGCATCGACAACTGCCTGAGCGTCGCCGATGCCTACGACGTGCAGGTGGCAATCCACAGCGACACCCTCAATGAGTCCGGCTTTGTCGAAACCACCCTCGCCGCGCTCAAGGGCCGCACCATCCACACGTACCACACCGAAGGTGCCGGTGGCGGTCATGCGCCGGATATCATCAAGGCCTGCGGTTTGCCCAACGTGTTGCCCAGTTCCACCAACCCGACGCGGCCATTCACGCGCAACACCATCGACGAACACCTGGACATGTTGATGGTGTGTCACCACCTGGACCCGAGCATTGCCGAAGACGTGGCCTTCGCCGAAAGCCGCATCCGTCGCGAAACCATCGCTGCCGAAGACATCCTGCACGACCTTGGCGCGTTCTCGATGATCAGCTCCGACAGCCAGGCCATGGGCCGCGTCGGTGAAGTGATCACACGCACCTGGCAGACCGCCGACAAGATGAAAAAACAGCGTGGCCCCCTGCCGGGCGACGGTGCGGGCAACGATAACTTCCGCGCCAAACGCTACATCGCCAAGTACACCATCAACCCGGCGATCACCCATGGCATCAGCCATATCGTCGGCTCCATCGAAGTCGGCAAATGGGCTGACCTGGTGCTATGGCGCCCGGCGTTCTTCGGCATCAAACCCACGCTGATCCTCAAGGGCGGCGCCATTGCTTCCAGCCTGATGGGTGACGCCAACGCTTCGATCCCGACGCCACAACCGGTGCATTACCGCCCGATGTTCGCCAGCTTCGGCAGCTCCCTGCACGCCACCAGCCTGACATTTATCAGCCAGGCCGCGCAGGCAGCCGGACTGCCCGAGGCCCTGGGCCTGAAGAAGCAGATCGCAGTGGTCAAGGGTTGCCGCGATGTGCAGAAAACCGACCTGATCCACAACGACTACCTGCCGGACATCGAGGTGGACCCGCAGACCTATCAGGTCAAGGCCGACGGTCAGTTGTTGTGGTGCGAACCGGCCGAGGTGTTGCCGATGGCCCAGCGGTACTTCCTGTTTTGAGGAGCTCGCTGATGGCCTGATCGGTGAGCCTCTGGTTCAAAGTGATCAGCTCGGCATTGATGCGGCCAAACGCGTCGTCATAGTCCTGCTGGGGCATCAGCCGCCCCGGTTCACTTTCCGAGGCGGACCGGCCCAGGCGCTGTGCGGCCTGGCTGATGGTTCGACGCAAGGCTTGCCTGTGCCTTTCGGGCAGATTGCCAGCGCCAGCCCATTGTTCCTGCGCAGCCTGATAGTCGATCAGTGCATCGAACTTTGCGGCTATCGGCGCGTAGTCAGCTGAATGAGCCCGCTGCAGAAAGTCGGTCCACATCGGTTGTTCCAGCAGGTTGTCACGCAGCAACTCGCCTTGGTCCAGCAGCTGTACGCGGTTAAATGCCGTCTCGACCATGGGCGCCGTCACATAATCCTCGCGGAACATCATGCTCCTGGATTGCCAGGGCAGGTCCAGTCGGGTTGCCAGTGGCACTGTATACGCCAGGTAGATCTCGACTTCGTCGATATCGGCGATCACATTGCCGTGGGCATCGTAATGATCGATGCGCGCGCCTTGCGCGTCGTATTCCGGAAACCTGACGCCGTCGGCCTGCAATTGGGACACACGCTCATGGGCGATGCGGCCCAGCTCATCGAGCCGCCACTTGCCTCTGGCCAGGTTGAACACAGCCCTGCGCACGGAGGCCACATCCTCGCGCATATACGCCGACCAATGCAGCACGGCAACGCCCATCGAGTTGAACAACTGGGCCCCGGCATCCACGCAGGCCGCGGGGTCCCTGGCCATCAGGAATAACTGCTCGCGCAACTCGGCGTCTTCGCCCATCGCCTCGAGCATGCGCCAGACCTTGGCAGTCAGCTCCGGCAACCACACACCGCTAGCGGCTGTTGCATCCCCTGAACGCCTGACGGCACGAAGAAGATTGAAAAAGCCCTCAGAGCCAAACGAGGCTTCCAGCATGTCCCATAACACTTGCCTGGACGGCCATTCCCGCGCCGAGTAACCGGTTTTCCACTGCTCGCTGTCGAGCGCCCCCCTCTTGGGCAATTGGCGATCCGGATCGCGGCCGGCGGCCTCGATGTAAAGCTTGAACTGAGCAAGCAGTTCAGGCGTCAGCTCTTCACGGCTGAGCAGCGTTTTCGCCACAATCAGCGCGTTATCGGAGCCCGGTGCAAACTCGGGAATCCGCGCTATCGGGTTCTGTCGCATATCCAGAATGAAATTTTCTGGCCGGGGCACACGAAACACGCTAGCGGGCCACTCCTCCAGGCTTGTGTCGTTAAGCAGCAAGGTCTGTAGCCGGGCCATGCGACCGACATCGGGCGGCAAGCCGAGTGGGTTCATGTCCAGGAATAACTCCTTGAGATGCACCCGATCTTTCAAGCGCAGGACGTCTTCAGGTGTCAGGACAATATCGTTGCCGCCCAAATGCAACCGCTGCAAATGTGGCATGTGTTCGATGGCTGACGGCAGGCGGGTCAGTTGAGCGGCCTCGATCCCTAACCGACGCAGACCGCGAAAGTTCGCAAGCAATGGCTGCACGTCTGCATCCGTCAGTTCAGAACCTGCGGTGCCCACGATCCCCACGTAGCTGACATGGTCAAAGTTTGCAGTCAGGGCGGGCAAGGTTCGCAGCTGCTGCGCCAGGTCATCTTCCAACCATTCGATTTTCTGCCCCATCAGACGCCCACTTCGATCGTAGTGCCGTGGGCCAATCCTTCTCCAGGCGTCATCCAGCGCCGCATAAATCTTGCGTCTGGCCCTGAGCATCTTGCGATGCTGTTCACTGAACGCCTCCATGCCCTGGGGTTGTGTGCTCAGCCATCGATGCAAGGTGGATTGCAGGGTTTTGTATTCTTGCTCCAGTGCACGCAGCCAACTCAGATCCAGCACGCCGCGCTCGTTGATCAGGGCGAGCATTTCGTCCTGGGTGATTTCCGGGTACAGGCTGCGGATGCGCTCACGCGTGAACCTTTCCCATTCAGTGCCGCCCCGCCCGCTCAATGGATAGCCGCGACGCTCACCCGGCAACACGCTCGGCGGTCGAAAAAACGGCAGTTTCTCCGGCGACATGCCCAAGACTTTGCGCAACGGTGCCCGGCCTAATGCATGCTGGCGGATCAACCCCTTCAATTGCTCACCCTGGCCGACATGGGGCAGGCCAATTGCGTTGCGATGGGCATCGGTCAACGCGTGCTGCAAGGCGCCGTAGAAACCATTGAGCCCATGCAGATGCTGGCCGTGCTCATCAAAGGCTTGGTAGCGCCCGTCATCCATGCGCGCCAGCACCTTGCGACTGCTCGCCTCCGGGGGGCCAAAGCTGGCACGCAGCGGGCCTTCAAACCGGCCTTCGCGAACTTCCAGGCGCAGATTGTCCGACCAGCCGGGAAGCGCCGCCAGCGTGTTGAGGGCCAGGGTTTCGGTGTCCGGCCCGGCCAGCTCGTCGAGGTACAAGCCCTCATACGCGTGGGTCAGGCGCATTTGCTGCTGCGCCCGGCGCGCCTTTTGAGCCAGACGCAGCGGGATGCGCTTGGCGCTGTTCAGGGTGTCGCGCTCGCTAGGCGTCGCGTCTGCCAGCACTTCGCGCGCCAGGATCGTCGGCACGCCGCTGAAGTCGCGCTGGATCAGCATGATCGCCGTGTCGGACGGTGGTTGCTGCTCGACATAAATACTCTTCATCAAGCGTTCGCGCACCTCGACGGCCCGCCGTTCCAGTTTCAATTGCAGGGCCTTGGCCCGCGCCTCGGGGGTACGGGCGGTGTAGCTGCCCACCAGAGCATCGCGCTGAGGTTCGCTGAACGCTTCGATAATGCGCCGGGGCAACTGGCCGTTCATCAAGTCGGTGCGGTGGATTTGCACGGTGTCCGCCGCCGTCGCCTGACGATTGCCATACTTGATCGATGGCCCGCTCAACTCGCTGCCTGCAAACGCCTCGATCGCCTTGCTCGCCGGCCACCCCGGCAACTCCACCACCAGGGATGCGGCGTAGCTGCACAGTTCGCTGCTGATCGAGCCCTGGCCAATGCCCTCGGCGACGTTCACCGCATCGCGATACGCCCTGAACTGGCGCAGGGTGTCGAGCAGGATCGCCGGCACGGGCTCGCCTTCTACATGCACCCGACGCAGCACATCCTCGCTCACAGCCGCCACGCTGCGCGCCTGCTCCAGTTCGACATCGCTGAAGCCGTCCGTCACAGGGCCCAACCGCCGCATCAACGCGGCGCCTTCCCAGGTATGCGGGCGCTCCAATTCATGGTTCCAGAGGCCACTGCCATTGCCCTTGAGCACCGGTTGATAAGCCTCGGGCCGGGTTGGATGCAGGATGCGGTAGTGCTCGGTCAGCGGGTCTTGTTGCACGACATAGCGTTTACCCTCCAACGTCAGCACGGTTTGGCCGTTGTGCCGGTGCAAGCCCTGCTCATCCGCCGCCACTGAAGGTAGAGAAGCGGTGTGCTCATAGCCCGACAAGTCAGGTTTCCACAGCCGAATCTTGCCACTGGGCAGGGTGACGGCCTTGAACTGCTCGATCAATGGCGAAACGGTGAAATGAAACACGGCCGCCTGTGCGGCCAGCGTCGCCAGGTTTTCCACCACATCCGTGATGTGCGCCCAACCCGCCTCGCGGTCGCCCTCGCTCAGCTCGATAACACCTTCGATGACTTCGTAAAGCATTTGCCCGGCCATCGCCACGGCCATCATCACGCCCAGCGGCGGCACCGCCATGGCCACCAGGTTCAGGCCGAACAGGCCAATGCTCATGTAATGCGCAGCACGCAGTGAGCGCGAGGCCTCATCGACATCGGCGGTGCTCACCGCACGATGCCGGGCATTCTCGAACAGGCGGGTACGCAGGCTGCCCAGGCGATAGGTCCACAGGTCCGGGACCTGCCAAAGGTCGGTCATGGTGTGGGCGCGAATGTTGAATTCAGGGGCAGTGGCATGCACGCGCACGTAGGGTTGTGGTTCGCCCAGTGTCGAAGGCGTGGCAAAGGAAGGAGAAGTCAGCAACCGTCCCCATTCCGATCGCAACGCCTGTGCGCCAAACGGCTGGGGAGGTGCGTCCAGCACCAGTTCGGTCAGCCTTTTGTAGTAGTACGCACGGTCTTTGTCAGCGACGAAGCGGGAAAAAAAATGCTGGTTCGGCGTGGCCCTCCAGCCTTTGGAGCGGTCGGCGTCCTGGGTGGTTTTCGCGCTCAGGCGCTCGGTCAAATCATTGCTGAAGTCACTGAAGGTTTCATAGCGCTTGATGGGATGCTCGGGGTCGTCGGGAATATAAACAATGACCCAACAGGTGTAGCCAGGCTTGGCGCAAGCATCGATGACCAGGCAATCGTGCAAATACAGGTTCATCAGGCTCAGGCGGCGATACCCGATAGGCTTGCCGTCGCTGAGGATGTGTTTTTCCCCCGCCGCCACCCGCATCAGCAGCGTGTGGTCGCTGTCGCCAATGTCGCCCTTGAGCAACGCCAGATACGCCGCCGCCTTGAAGGCGGCTTTCTGGTGCTGGACATAACGCTCGCGCAGTTCGGCTTGGGACTTGGCGTCGTCTGGTTTCAACTGCGCCCTCAGGTGGGCCTGGTATTGCTTGCCCAGGTCCAGGTCTCGGCACAATTGAGTGAACGCATGAATCTCCAGGGTCGTGGTGTGGCGCTCGAAATGATCGCGTACATCCGGTTGGGTAATGAAACCTGAAGCACTGTTGAAATAGCCCTCTCGAGCCTCCCGTTGCTCGAAGTTGCCAAGGGCGGCGTGGAGCAGGGAGAACGTCTTGACCTTGAAGCCACCGGTCTTTACCCCAAAGGCATCTTCGACCGGTACATACAGGCGCAACCAGGTTTGATTAACGTCCAGCTCATGGCCGATAGCCTTCAGTTTGGCTTCCAGCAGCGGTTGGGCAAACGCTTCCTCCGAGCGTATTTGACTGAAAGTTTTCTCCAGTTCGTTGAGCGAATGGCAACGGGCCTCCAGCAGCACCTTGAGCTGATCTTTCCGGGCTTGGGAAGCGGCGTCATACCAGTGGGGAATGGCCGGCGAGGTGTCTTTGAGAGCCTTGCGACGGGAGGGCGAACTGTTGACCAGGCAAGCGGGGATCGCCTGTTTGATCAGTTCGTAATGCTGGCCCTGCTCACCAGGAAGCGGGGTGGCGGGGTCGGTGACCTGAAAGTCCGGCATGGGATGACAACCTTTTCTTGGAAGAGGTTGTCATCCTAGGCATGCCGTTTTTGCGGCTGGCGCTAACTAAATCAATGACCCGTTCAGAACTGTTCGCGCGGATTGAACGCAGCCTTTTGCGCCAGGGCCTCCCACAATGCCTTGACCTCATCATCCGCCGCCTTGGGCATGACGGCCTTGAGCTGGATGAACAGATAGCCGCGTTGCCCGGCCTTGTTCAGCAAGCCATGGCCCTTGGCGCGCATGCGCTGGCCGTTCTGGCTGCCGGCAGGCACCTTGAGGTTGATCTTGCCGGTGAGGGTCGGCACGGCCACTTCCGTGCCCAGCGCCAACTCCCAGGGTGCCAGCGGCAGGTTGATGATCAGGTTATCGCCGTCCACCTCGAACCTGGGGTGGGGCGCAAACTTTATGATCAGGTACAAATCCCCATTAGCCCCGCCACCGATGCCCGGCGCGCCCTGGGCCTTGAGGCGAATGCGCTCGCCATCGGCCACACCGGCCGGGATCTTCACGTTCAGGCTTTTGGTGGTATTGCTCACATGCCGACCGGAGGCATCGTACTGTGGCACCTGGAAGCTGATCTGCTTGGACTCGGTAGACAGGGTTTCCTCCAGGGAAACCGTGAGCTGCATCTCCACATCCTGGCCCTTGCGCCCGGTAGGACGGCGCTGGCCGCCACCGAAAGCATCGCCGCGCGAGCCGAAGATCGAACTGAAAAAGTCCGAGAAGTCGCCCGCGTCCTGGCCACCGCCAAAACCGCCACGGCTCTGCCAGCCCGGCGGCCCCTGGAACGGCTGGCCATGCTGACCGTATTTGCGCAGTTCATCGTATTCGGCGCGCTTGTCGGCACTTTTCAGCGCTTCATAGGCCTCGGATGCATCCTTGAACTTGGCTTCGGCATCCTTTTCCTTGCTGACGTCCGGGTGATATTTACGCGCCAGCTTGCGATAAGCCGACTTGATCTCCTTGTCGTCAGCCGTCGGCTCGACACCGAGAATCTTGTAGTAGTCTTTGAAATCCATGGGGGCATCACCATCCGTTATCGATATCGCGCAGCCCGCCACACGGCACGCCATGGCTGGCAGCCTGGGATTTGATGTCAGGGCGCGTCATAAGTTAAGCGGCGGCACACAGGTTCAATGCAATGGCTGCGTACCGCCTGGATATGCCCACAAGATTGGGGCAAAACGCGGTCTTTCAAGATGTGATACCGCTATTTACGACGACGGACCGGTTACCGATACGGGTAGGATCAAGCGAACAGTTTTTTTATCATCCCCTCGGTGTACTGGTAGTCCATTCGCAGTTCGGTGCCCGCGGCGATATCTTGCGTTGCAAAAACGGTGTTGAGGATGAAGGGCTTGCGCTTTATTTGCGCCGCTGGGCCCACGCCCAGCCACATGTCGGCCTCGACATCGAACCCCGCTGCCTCGACGTTATAGCCACCTGGCGCCTGGCGTAGCGGCTTGCCGTTTTCGTCGTACTCAAAGTGAGTGTTTATTCGCGACAGGATATTGTCCCCCGACAAATGGATCGGCTCCTCCACCAGACTATTGCCCTCGGCAACCATCTGGCTGCCCACCTTCATGGTGTAAGTCTGGCCGCCTTTGCCGAAGATCCCCGACGGCAGTACGGTACCGCCGTATACACCGACGATCTCCCCTTTGGCGATACGCCGGTTGGCCACCACCATGGACTGACCGATCAATGCCTTTTCGCCAGGCACTTTCACATCCTGCGCCGTGAACGTGCGCAGTTGCAGTTGCGCTTCATAGCGTGCACCGACCTGTTCATACCCTTGAAACTGGATGTAGGGTTTGACCTGCGCAGAGGTGTATTGCGTGCCGGAGTCCAAGGTCACTTGTCTCTCCAGGGTTCGGATACGGATCGGCCTGCCCTGGTAATCCCTGAGTGGGTACTTGCCGTTGTTGGCGCGGATGTAACTGCCGGCCGGATTAGGGTTGGCCGTAAAGTGCACTTCCCGGCGCATGTAACTGAGTTCGGCCGTGGTATAGGGTTTCACCGGCATGGATTCCGAAGCGTCGACAAACTCATCGTCGGAACCCTGCGGCGCCATCCCGCCCGCCAGGCCTCGGCGCCGCCACACGCCATTGAGATCAGGCTTTGCGACGATTGCGCTGCTGGTCAGCCGCAAGGGGTTATCCGCCGCTTGTACCCATAACAGGTAATGCTCGCCATCGCCCGCATCGGGCATGCTCGCAACGAAGTAGCGCTTGCCATTGAAGTCGATGGCTTGCGCCTGGGACAGTTGCAGCCCAGGGCTGGCGTTCTCTACCAGTACTTCAAGGCTCGCAGTCGGAACCAGCGCCTGCGCCACTTCATCGCGGCTCAAGCGTTCGATCAATTGCGCTTCTTCGATCTCGAACTGCGCCTGCAACGCCTTGACCTTGGTGTCGTAGGTTACGCGGGGCAGTGCCCCGGCCTCGAGGTCGCGCTGCAAGGCTTCCATTTGCTCGTGATGGGGTTCGTTCTGTGCTTCAAACCGCGCACGGTATTTATTCGCCACATAGTCTTTCCAGAAGTCTCTGGCGAGCATGGCGTGCAACTCCTGGGCGGAGTTATCCAGGCTCAGCACCCGTTGGTAGGCAGCATCGAGCATCGCCTGGGTCACATTGCCAAAATGGGTAAATCGGGCCTGCTGCGGTTGGCCGGGCAATTCAAGACGGTCCTTGAGGCCATGGCGGTACGCCATGCGTACCTCCACGTCTTCCACGGCCATGAAGGCGCTCTCTCGCTGGGCGGGGGTCAAGTCCTCACGCGCGTTGATCGCGGCTCTGCGCTGGTCGATATCCTGCAGTGCGATCTTTTCCAGTTCCTCCAGGCGGAACAGTCCCTTGGACAGCTTCAGCAGCGCCGCGCCTTGGGTCGAGTCCAGCGCAAGCGCCTTGGCGTTGTGGGTCATCAGCAGGACCTCCAGGTTACTGAAGGTCAAGGCCGCCCGGTCACAGCAGGCCGCCCGGCCCGCCCACTCGAACATCTCCTTGCGCAACTGCTCGGACTCACTGCTGTTTTGCGTAATGCCATCGATCACCTCCCAGATGCGACGCTGCAGGTCCTCTTGGCCGGCAGGCGCTATTTCCAGGTCCCGGAGCACTTCAAAAAAACCGTCCGAACCGGGCAACGCACGCAAGGTGGCCCACTGGAGCCGGCGCTGCGCCAACGACTGCGTGGGCACACCCGTGGACCAGCGCTGAAACGGAGCGTCCGCGCCCTGCAGGTCCACCGGGCCATCCACCGCACTCGTCACGCTGGCGACCAATCGATTGGCCGCTCGCTCTGCGCCAGTGAGCCGGTCGCCGTAATCGTTAATGCGTTGTCGCGTATCGGCGGACAGCGGGTTCAGGCCCAGATCGGTTACACGGGTGACCCGCAGTGTCTGTTCCAGTTGCTCGTCCGACGGTGCGATCAGCGCATCAGGCAAGGTGGAAATGCGGTTGCTCCTGAGGAACACCGCATCCAGAAGCGGCTGCTCACCCAACCCGGTTGGCCAGGTTTCAATGCCGCACGCCCCCATGCCCAACGAGCGCAGATCCGTCATCTGGCTGAAATCCGGCGCGATACCCAGGGGGTTTGAATTGAGGAGTAAAGCCTTGAGGGTTGCGCGTGATGAGAGTATCGCGGCCGATTCGGTGGTCAGGTGAATCCGGTTGTTTTGCAGGGACAAACGGCTCAAGCCATGCATCTGCCCGAGCGCCGGCGGTAACTCACGCAACTGGTTGTTCGACAAATCGAGCCAGCGCACGCCACGAAAACCCGCGAGGAACCCTTCTGGCGAGGTGCTGAGGTTCATGTTGCTCAGTTTGAGCGAACCCACATGACTGAAGTCCGCATCCAGGTCAGGCAGGCTCGGCAGGTTTAGACCACTGAGGTCCAGTGCCAGCCCGAAAGGTTCGCCATCATGGGTGAGCTGTTGCGGTGTTTCTTGCCTCCAGCAGCGCAAGATGCGATCCCAGGCCTGATGGCGGTCACGCAACGACCCTGCATCATTGGCGCGCTCGCCGACACGCACATAGCGCTGACGCTCACCACCACCAGAGAACAACCATCCGTTCAGTTGCCGAAGCAGCACAGTATGCTCCTGCCAGCGCCGGTTCAGCTGCGCCTCGGCTCCCTCCCCCCAGGACCAGATAAGCGCCCTGGCCTTCTGCACGGAGTACTCGGGGTACATGTACCGCACCTTCTCGATGCGCGGATTTCTACTGTCAAAAGCGCCCTCAAGCGCCCCTTGCAGCAGGTCCGGCCGGGTCTGTGTCAGGTCACGCCAGTACGTGTCGAACGTCTGCCAGTAATCCGGGGGGAAGCGATTATCCTCAAGCAAGGTGACATTGTTGATCCGTACCGTGGTTTCCAGTTGATCCGCAGGCGGCGCCAGGTTGTCGTGCGGCACCTGTTGCAAACGGTTTTGGCGCAGGTCGAGCCGTTGCAGTCCTGCCTGCTCTCTCAACCCCGAGGGCCACCGCTCGATTCGCGTCCAATACAGATTCAGCTCTCTTAAATGAGGCATGCCACTGAAGTCAGGCGTCACTCCCAACGGGTTATTCGACAGGTCGAGCACTTGCAGCGCATTGAGATCGCTTACCAGGCCCGCGCTGTGTTCGGTCAACTGCAAGCCGTTGGCGGGCAGCTTCAACGAAGTGAGCTGCTTCATATCGCCAATCACCGCAGGCAGCTCGGTCATTTCGGCCCCCGTGATGCTCAGGCTGTTCAACTGGGTAAAGTTTTCGAGGAATAACGCGCTGGAGTGCCCACCCCATTTGACATTCGACAACACGAGTTCCTGGACGTGGCTGAAACCTGCTTTTATCGGCGGCAGGTCTACCCGATAGAAGCTGCCCCTGGGAAGGCTGATCTTCAACTGGCTCCCCGTCTCACGGCGCCAACAGCGCTTGATCTCTTCGCTCACACGCCACTCTTCGCTGTAAGGACCCAAGGCCCGCGGTCCTCTTGCTTGCGCCCAGACCTTCAAGGTTTTTTTCAGGGTGCGGTACTCCAACTCACGGCTGGCCAACTCGCCCCGCACGTCTTCGCCCAGCGACTCGATGAATGCCGTGACCTGCTCGTCGCTGAAGGTTGGAAACAACCGGCGTACGCGCTCCGCCGGGGAGCGCAGCACATTCCCTGCTGTCCTTAACAGTTGGCGAACCCCAGGCGCGCCGCCCAGCAGCCTGGCCATCGGGTCATAGTCAGGCTTGCGCAGCGGATTTTCCTCCAGCACCGTGCGCAGCGGTTCACGCGGTAACGGGCTGCGTTGAATCGCCTGCTTCAGCTCATTGGCGCTGTTCAGGCCCAGGCGCTGACGTTCATCGGGCGCCAATTGCTCCCAGATAGCATTGTAGAAGTCACCGGGCATGGAGGCCTGGAGCTCACCGCTTTCCAGCAGCACCAACGTGCGTTTATGTGGGAAGTCAGGCGAGCCGATGGCATCCAGCACCGTGCCTTCAGCCGAATACTGACGCAGCTCGATGCGCGAACCCCGGTGCCAGCCCGGCAGGGTTTCCAGGGTGCGCAAGGCCAGGCGCTGGCTGTCGAAGTGCGTCTGGGTGTCCAGGTGCAGCCCTTCATAGGCGCGGGCGACCCGGGTTTCCTGAGCACACCATCGGGCTTGCGTAGCCAAGGCCTCAGGCAAGCGGCGCGTGCGGCGAAAGGCCTCCAACTGATCCGTAGTCGCCCCTTGCAGCACACGCTCGGCGACCAGTGTGGGCAAGGCTGGGTAGGTATCCAACAGACGTTGAACATCGGCATCGGGCGTGGGGTTCAGCGCCTGGTAGCGCTGTTCCAGCAAGGGCCCCTTGAGCGTGTCAACGGCATCGCCGAGGTACTGGCGCAGCGTACCGGCGCGCACCGCCAGCGACGCCTCGGGGCTGCCGGGAAACTCCTTGAGCAGCGGGTCGACACCCTGCAGCGTGTACAGCAACTCTTGGAGCAAGCGGCCCTGAGCCATGGCGCTTTCGGTCACCACCATCACACGCTGGCTGGCTGACGCCGGTGCATCGAGCGTCTCCCAGAGCACCTCGCCCTGGGGGCCGATGACTTTCAGCGCCATGTTGTCGGGCAGCAGGCCACGACGTTGAAGCAGGTCAAATTGCAGCGCTGGTTCGGCTTTGGCGTACATCAATGGGTCGCTGCTTTTTATCTGTTCGACAAAGCGGGTGAGCTGCTGGTGCAGTTCGAAGCGTGTGAGCGTGTCTTGCAGCAGCAACGGCAGTGGCTCGTGATGGACCGCAGCCTGGCGCAGCACGTCGGTGTCGACGCCGCTGATGCGCAGTGGGTCCGCCTGTTCGGCAAGCCCCAGGCGCTTGAGCAGGGTCGGTTCGTCCCAGGTCAGCGGCTCTTCCAGTTCGTGGCTCCATACCCCGTTATGGTTGTGTTCCAACTGCGGGGTATAAGCGCCGGAGCGGGTCGGGTGCTGGATGCGGTAATCGCCGGTGAGGGGGTCTTGCTTGACCTGATAATGGGCGTCCTCGAATGCCAGTAATTGCTGGCCCTCGTGGTCATACAGGCCCAACGCGTTGGCCTTAGCCTCGGGCGCCGGTTTGACTGGCGATGCGTAAGGCGCCAGGTCGGGGTTCCACAGCATCTGCTTGCCGGACGGCATCGTCACAGGCTTGAGGTGGTCCACCGCGCTTTGCCATTTGACGGCTGGCAACACCTTGGCGCCGGTGGCAATAAACGCAACGTTCAACGCCACCGACGCAAAATGCGCCCACATTTGCCGTGGCTCGCCTTGCCCATAGGCTTCTATTCCTTCAAAGACCTCGTAGCACATCTGCGAGGCGCCCACGGCCAGCATGATCGGCCCCAGCCCTGGCACCACGAAAGCCGCCAGGTTGAACACGCTGACAGCGGCATCGAAAAAACTTTCCAGGCGCTCCAGCCGCGCCTTGCGGTCCTCGTCCTCGGTGGGTACGGCCACGGCGCGCGCATCACTCAAGATCTTGCTGATATGCGCCTGGCGACAGCGCGGCCAGAGGTCACCACTGAGCAGGAAGTCGGCCATTGGCAAACGTACCAACGGTGTACGCAGCGGATAATCCGCCCCTCCGTTGCCGTTATCGGCTGGCTGGTACAACCGGTTGAACCGGGCGAAAAACCCGCCTTGCTCGCGCACTGGCACAAAGCGGCTGAAAAAGCGTCGATAAGACGCGCTGTGCAAGCGCATGCGCAGGTCGGCCATGAACTCGCCACTCGAGGCGTACTCCTTGACCGGCTGTTGCGGGTCGCCGGGTATGTACACCACCAGGCGTTCGGTACGGTCCGAGCGTTCACGGTCTGGCCCGATCAACAGCGGCCCTACCAACACAGTGCCCAATACCCTGAGGGCGGCGTAGGTGACCGGCTTGCCCGTCAGCTTCGGCGTGCCGGAACCGGCCACCACCTGTTTGAGCATCTGGTAGGCATCGGCACTCAACACGCCGTTTGACTGCAACCGGGCAATCTCGATGCTCAGCGCCAGTTGCTGGCGTTGATGTTGCTCAAGCAATTGCTCCAGCGCCTCACGCTCTTGGGCGGCGTCGGGTTCGACGACCGCCTTGATGTGCTTCTGATACTGGGCGCCGAGGTCCAGGGAGCGGCAGAGCTTGGCAAATTCATGGGGCTTGATCGCCACCGCGTGGGCGCTGACTGCGGCGAATGTCGCGATGATGTGGGGGTTGTCGGGGTTCCAGCGGGTAATGAGTTGGCAATCGTTGCAGGGCGATGGCTGTTCTTCATCCGCCTCGAAATTGGCCAGGGCCGCTTCCAGCAGGGAGATACCTCGGTAGGTGTGGGTCAGGGAGGGATCGTTCTGCTGATCAAATACGAAGGCGCCATAAAAATCATCGCGAGCACCTTTGTAGGCATATTTGCGCACGAAGAACACATTGCGTACATCCAGCTCCAGGTTGAACTGCTTTTTGAGTGCGTCCTTGAGCGGCTGCTCGGCGAACGCGAGGATGTCGTCGATCTGGCCGAGATGCTCTTCGATTGAATTGAGGGTTTCGCGAAAACGTGTGTGCTGCGCGGCCAGGGTGGTTTTGGCTTGGTGAGTCGCGGCCAGGTACCAGGAGGGAATGTCCATCTCGTGCTGGCCCAGTTCTTCCTGGCGCTGGGTCGTGCCGTCCAGGAACCAGCCTGGCACGCGTTGTTTGAGGAAGTCATAGTGCACGCCGCGCAAGTCGGCAGTGAAGGTTGCATCAGGCATAGCGGTTCATCCGTGAGCGGTAAAACCGCAGCCTAGCCAAACCCCGGCAGGCTCAAGACGTAGCTATGTAGCGCGAAGGCGCGCCGATTTACAGATCACCGGTCTACGCATCCGCGCGCCAGTGGCATACACTGCGCGGCCGTTTTTTGCCCGGAACCTGTAAGACATGAAAAACGAATCTCCAGCCCGTGCCTGCGGCATCGACTTCGGCACATCCAACTCCACCGTCGGCTGGATCCGCCCCGGCGAGGAGACGCTGATCGCGCTGGAGGACGACAAAATCACCCTGCCATCAGTGGTGTTCTTCAACTTCGAGGAGCGCCGCCCGGTGTACGGTCGCCTGGCGCTGCACGAATACCTGGAGAACTACGAAGGTCGCCTGATGCGCTCGCTCAAGAGCCTGCTGGGTTCCAAGCTGATCAAGCACGACACCAGCGTGCTCGGCACTGCCATGCCCTTCACCGACCTGCTGGCGCTGTTTATCGGCCAACTCAAGAGCCGCGCCGAAGCCAACGCCGGCCGTGAGTTCGAAGAAGTGGTGCTGGGCCGCCCGGTGTTTTTCGTCGATGACGACCCGATGGCCGACCAGGAAGCGGAAAACACCCTGGTGGATGTGGCACGCAAGATCGGCTTCAAGGACATCTCCTTCCAGTACGAACCGATTGCCGCCGCCTTCGACTACGAGTCCACCATCGCCAAAGAAGAGTTGGTGCTGATCGTCGACATCGGCGGTGGTACCTCCGACTTCTCCCTGGTGCGCCTGTCGCCGGATCGTCGTCACAACGACAACCGCCAGAGCGACATCCTCGCCACCGGCGGCGTGCACATCGGCGGTACGGACTTCGACAAACAGCTCAGCCTGCAAGGCATGATGCCGCTGTTCGGCTACGGCAGCCGCATGAAGAGCGGCGCCTACATGCCCACCAGCCACCACATGAACCTGGCCACCTGGCACACCATCAACTCGGTGTATTCACAAAAATCCCAGCTGGCCCTGGGCAGCATGCGCTACGACATCGAAGACACCGGCGGCATCGACCGCCTGTTCAAGCTGATCGAACAGCGCGCCGGGCACTGGCTGGCCATGGAAGTGGAAGAAACCAAGATCCAGCTCACCCACGAAGACAGCCGCCATGTGCCACTGGACCGTATCGAAGCGGGCCTGAGCGTGGACCTGAGCCGGGCACTGTTCGAGTCGTCCATCGACAGCTTGCTGGAGCGTGTGCGCGGCAGTGTCACGCAGTTGCTCAACGACGCCTCGGTGAGCGTGGCGCAGGTGGACACGGTGTTCTTTACCGGCGGTTCCAGCGGCATCCCGGCGCTGCGCCACAGCATCTCGGCCATGCTGCCGAATGCGCGGCATGTGGAAGGCAATATCTTTGGCAGCATTGGGAGTGGTTTGGCGATTGAGGCGAGCAAGCGTTACGGCAGCTGAGTTTTAGCTAAGACCGTGGCGCGCCCTTCGCGAGCAAGCCCGCTCCCACACTTGACCGCGTTCCACCTTTGGAATGCAGTCGAATGTGGGAGCGGGCTTGCTCGCGAAGAGGCCAGTTCAGGCCCCGAATCTGTCTTTAAACCATCCCGCCGAGCTTCAGCTCACTCTTCAGATAGGCATAATAAATCGGCCCCGCCACCACCCCCGGCAGGCCGAACGCGGCCTCAAACACCAGCATCGCCAACAACAACTCCCATGACTTGGCACTGATCTGCCCGCCGACGATTCGCGCGTTGAGGAAGTACTCGACCTTGTGGATCACGATCAAATACCCCAGCGCCGCCACCGCCACCCAGATCGACAGCGACAGCGCCACGATGGTGATCAGCGTGTTGGAGATCAGGTTGCCGATCACTGGCAGCAGGCCGAGCAGGAAGGTCAGCACGATCAGGGTCTTGGTCAACGGCAGGTGAATGCCACACAACGGCAGCACCACTGCCAGGAACACCGCGGTGAAGGCGGTGTTCAGCGCGGCGATCTTGATCTGGGCGAAAACGATGTTGCGAAATGCCTGGACCAGCAGGTGCAGGCGGTCGAACAGCGCGGCGGCCAAGGGTTTGCGCTTGGTCAAGTCAGGCACGCGCTGCAAGGCGATGATCGCACCCAGCACCATGCCGATCAGCAAGGTGACGAACATGTGGGCGGCGTCTTTGCCAACCAGTTGCAGTTCGCTCAGGTGCTTGCTCAGCCAATCGCCAATCGCCACGCGAAATTCCGCGGCGCTGGCGGGCAGGTAAGCGTCGATGGACGGCGGTAATTGGCCGCGCGCGCGGTCGACCACGCCCATGAATTTGTCCAGGGAAGCCCCGGGGTTTTCCGCTTCGTGGAGCAGGAAGCTGATGGCGCCAGCGAAGATCAATGCCAACACGCTGACGATCAGGGTGCCCAGCAAGGCCACCGCCAGCCAGCGCGCGCGCCGGCCCTCGATCAGGCGTTGCAGTTGAGGGGTAAGCATGTTGACCAGCTCATAGACCAACAGGCCGGCCAGCAGGCTGGGCAGCAATTTCAGCGGCAGTACCAGCAGCAACCCGCCGAAAATGATGATGTAGCTGGACAGCAACAACACATGACGCTGAGAAAACGTTGGCATACAGCCTCAAAACAAACGGCGTTGAAGGATGTTGTAGGAGCGAGCTTGCTCGCGAAAAACGAAAGGGCGCCTCGTTTAGTCTGGGTGCCCGCGTGATCGTTCACGTTTTTCGCGAGCAAGCTCGCTCCTACAAAGGGGCTGTGTGCGAGTGTCGCAGCCTTCTATGGCCAGGGGCTATTATTTCTTCAGGCAAGTGCTCATGAAGGTTTTGCGCGCATCACCGGCCAAGGCTTGGGTTTTCGCCGACGCATTGCAGTCTTTCATCTTCTGCTGTTGCGCAGTCAGGGTCTTGGCGTCGTTGGCGGCAGGTGCCGACAGGCAGGTCTTCATGAAGGCCTTACGGTCATCGCCCTTGAGCGTCTTGGTGGTGGCCTCGGCATTGCAGGTGGTCATTTTGTTCTGCTGGGCAGTGGCGGCAAAACCCTGGGAACACATCAGCAGGCCCATCATCAACAACGGAATACGCAGCATCTTCATGGAGTTTTCTCCCTGTTACCGTGCCGACGGGCACGGCCTACAGCGCAGTGTAGTCAAAACCTGTTACAACTTCACCGGCCACGAATATTCGCCCGCCGGTATTGCTCCGGCGTGCAGCCGGCGTGGCGTTGGAACATAGCGATAAACGCCGAGGCGGTGCTGTAACCCAGATCAAACGCCACGTGTTGCACGCTGCTGTCGCTGTCCAGCGCTTCGATGGCCGCCAGGTAGCGCAGGCGCTGGCGCCATTCGCCAAAGCTCATGCCCAGCTCGCGCACAAACAGGCGCGCCAGAGTGCGCTCGCTCACATGCACCTGCTCGGCCCATTGGGCCAGCGGGCGATTATCCCCCGGCTGCGCCTGCATGCCTTCCAAGACGCCGAGCAACCCTGGGTGGCGGGCGTAGGGCAGGAAGCAGTCGTGGACCGGCGCCTGCCGGAGCTGGTCCACCAGCACTTGGGCCAGGCGGATGTCGGCGTCGGTGCGCGGTGCATTGACATCGCGCAGGGCGAAATCCTTGAGGATTGCCTTGAGAATGTCGCTGATCGCCAGGGTGCAAGGCTGCTGCGGCAACTGCTCGCACAGCTGCGGCGCCAGCCCTACGGAGTGGTAGACAATCGCCTCGGCATTGTAGGAGCTGTGCTCGGTATGCGGCGGCACCCACACCGCGTACTGCGGTGGCGACATGAAGCGATTGCCCGCCACTTCCATGCGCATCACGCCGCTGGCCGAGTAATCCAGCGAGCCCCAGCTGTGCTGGTGCGGGGTGCATTCGGTGTCCGAGGCAAAATCGGAATACCGAAAGTACACCGGGCTCGGCAGGCGGGCGAAATCGGGCAGGCGTATGGTGTGTCGGGTCATGTTGTCTGGATTCAACGCTCAGTTGTCTGGATCGCAGTATAGGCTTCGATCCAGACAGAGGATAATCCTGCCTCGTCAACACACTGGGTTTCTTTGAATGCAATACGCGTATCCGCTGCTGGCTATCTTTATCTGGGCCGGCAACACCGTGGTCAACAAATTGGCCGTGGGCTCGATCTTCCCGGCTGAAATCGGCTTTTACCGCTGGCTGTTCGCAGCGTTGCTGTTCACGCCGTTCATGCTCAAGTCAGTGATCGCCCACTGGCCGCAGATCCGCCCCAACCTGGGCAAGATCTTTATCCTCGGCGTGCTCGGCATGGCGGTGTATCAAAGCCTGGCCTACTACGCCGCGACGCTGACCAGTGCCACCAACATGGGCATCATCCTGTCGCTGATGCCGCTGATGGCGTTGACCGCCGCGATTATCAGCCTCGGCCAACGCCTGACCTTTGGCGCGCTGACCGGCGCGGTGCTGTCGTTCGCAGGCGTGGTAGTGGTGGTGTCGGCCGGTAGCCTGGGCGCGTTGCTGCAACATGGGGTCAACCTGGGCGACGGCATGATGCTGGTGGCGACGCTGGCTTATGCGGTCTACAGCACGCTGCTGAAAAAATGGCAACTGCGCCTGCCGCCGTTGGTGCTGCTGTATTTGCAGGTGCTGGTCGCAGTGGTGGTGCTGCTGCCGCTGTATCTGTTCTCGGCCAAGGCCGGTTTGGGCTGGGCGAATATTCCGCTGGTGCTATACGCCTGCCTGCTGGCTTCGATGCTGGCACCGCTGGCGTGGATGCACTCGGTCAAGACCCTGGGGCCAAGCCGTACCACACTGTTTTTCAACCTGCTGCCGTTGATTACCGCGCTGATCGCAGCCGCGGTGCTGAAGGAAGAGTTGGCGCTGTATCACCTGGTGGGTGGCTTGCTGACCCTGGGTGGAGTAATTCTGTCAGAGCGCTGGACCACACCGGTCAGACGCCCTCAGGACACATCCTGTTAAATCCGATAAAACTTTTCGCCTGGCCCGGGACTCACAACCAATAGCGATCACGCCGGCAGAGCGTGGCGTACAACCGGATTAGCCCCAGGAGATTGAAATGACTGAAGCACGATTGACTGACGTTGCGACCCTGCGCATCCGCGCCCGCCAGAACGTCGAAAACGGTGCCGTGACCGAAGGCTATGACGCCGACCGCGAAGAAATCATCCGCCTGCTCAACGAGTCGCTGGCCACCGAACTGGTCTGCGTGTTGCGCTACAAGCGTCACTACTTCATGGCCAACGGCCTCAAGGCCAGCGTAGCTGCCGATGAGTTCCTGGAACATGCGACCCAGGAAGCCGAGCACGCCGACAAACTGGCCGAGCGTATCGTGCAACTGGGCGGAGAGCCGGAGTTCAACCCCGACCTGCTGTCGAAAAACTCCCATGCGCAATACGTGGCGGGTAACACCTTGAAGGAAATGGTCTACGAAGACCTGGTCGCCGAGCGCATCGCGGTGGACAGCTACCGTGAAATCATCCAGTACATCGGCGACAAAGACCCGACTACCCGTCGCATCTTCGAAGACATCCTGGCCCAGGAAGAAGAACACGCCGACGATATGGCGGATATTCTGCAGGATCTGTAACCAACCACTGTAGGAGCGAGCTTGCTCGCGAAGAACGCACAGGCGCCGCGTTTATTCAGGAAACGCGCGCTATCGTTGACGTTTTTCGCGAGCAAGCTCGCTCCTACATATTTTGGCTTCACTTAACAGTCTTGGGCGCCTTGCCTTCCTTCATCTGTTGCAGCAACGGTGCGCACTCATTGGGCTCGCCACCGCTTGGGGCTACCAAGGCGAGCAAGCCGGCGGCAGGACCGGCAATCACACCCAAAGCGACCATGCCCGCACCGCGCAGAGCCAGCGGAATGGCCTTGACCCCGGCGTTGGGCTTGATGAACGGCCCGTTGACGTACAGCGGTGACCGCAGGGAGAACAGGCGAAAGCCCTTGGATTCCGGCGTGATGGTCAGGTCCAACTGCTCGGTGGCCATATTCGCGGTGCCGTCGATGTAGATGATCGCGTTCTCGGTATCGAACACAAACAGCCGCGTGGTCGCCAGGCCCGTCTTGATGCCGAAGTCCGCCGCTGCGCAGTTGATCTTCACCTCCTCGTCGCCGAACAGGCGGCCCACCACGTAGTTGCCTACGTTCAGACCGGCGATTTCCATCAGGCTTCGGCTGATGGCGCCATCGTTGATGAGCATCTTCAGGTCACCGCTGGACGTGCCCAACAGTGCCGCCACCGAGTTACCGCGCCCAGCAATATCGGCATCGCCGTTGAGTTCACCGAAGCTGGTTTTCATCGGTTCGAAAGTCGGGAACAGCTGCTTGAGCTTGAAGTTGCGCGCCGTCAGCTTGGCGCGGCCCTCCATCGGCGTAGTGCGGCCGTTCAAGCGAATCTGCGCATCGAGCTTCCCGCCGGCCACGCCAAAGCGCAGGGGTTCGAGGCTCAGTTGGCCGTCGTTGAGCACCAGGTGGGTGTAGAGGTCGGTAAAGGGCAAGTCGGCACTGTGCACGATACGCTTACCGGTGAACTCCACATCGGCATCCATCTCGCGCCAGCGTTCGGTGCGGAACTCTTCAACCGGCAGCACTTTGGTCGCCGGCTGCTTGCTTTCACCGCCACGGGCTTTTTGCTCGGCATTGGAATCTGCGCCAATCAGCGGCGCAAGGTCATCCATCAGCAGTTGGTTGGACACCAGCGCGCCACTGAGCTTGGGCCGTGGCTGGCTGGCGACATAGGCCAGGTCGCCGTGGATGTCGCTGTTGCCGACCTTGCCGTTGAAGTTCTCGTAGCGGAAGGAGGCGCCGCTGGCCTCATGCAGTTTAGCGATCAGGTGACCGTCGGTGGAATAGGCCGGCGAATCCGGCAGGGTCACGCCGGTCAGCGGGTATAGGTTGCCCAGGCTGCTGCCCGAAAGTTTCAGGCGCAGGTCCAGGGCGCCGAGGTTCAGCGGGTCGGTCAGGGTGCCGGCCAGGGCGATGCTGGTGTCCGCGATCTTGACCTGAGCTTGCAGCGGGAACGGCTTTGCCGCGTCCTGCAAGGCCAGCAAGCCACCGATCTTGCCCGTGCCCGCGAGCTTCTGGCCATGGTACTGGCCTTTGACCTTGAGGCCGAACGCGTAGTCCTGGGGCGCCGAGCCTTTTTCCAGGGCCTTCTTGGCATCGGCGTCGCCGACGATTTCACCGAAGGGGATCGGCTTGCCCAGCGGGTCAATGATCACATCCAGCTGGGTCTTGAGGCTTTGATCGTCAAGGGTTACATGGCCTTTGTCGAAACCGATGGCGCCAATGTCCACCACCCAGTTGGACGGTTCAGCGTTGGGGTCCTTGGGGTCGAACTTGAAGGTCCAGTTGGCGCGGCCATCAGCCAGGCGCTGCAACTGGGCACTGGGTTCGGTGAGGTCGATGCGCGGGATCACTACACGCTGCACCAGCAAGGCCAGGGGCGATATGCGCAGCTCAACCTTCTTGAGCGTGACCATCTGCGGTTGTTTCGACCAATCGGGGTTACCCAGGGTCAGGTCTTCGGCAATCACATGGGGCCACGGCACCCAGGCGCGCCAGCCGCCTTCATCGGGCTCACGCTGCCACACCACGGCGAGGTTGCCGTTGATGGCGAACGGACGATGCAGTTCTTCGGAGACCTTTGCATTGAGGGGCGGCTTGATGCGGTTCCAGTCAAAAAACACCAATACCAGTACCACGATGGCCATTAACAGAACGAAGCTGGCGCAGCTCCAAGCGAGAATTTTACGAGTGCGCGTCATTGCACAGGACTCCTGAATACGACTGGCTGGGCAACAGCCTTTTAAACAGCTTATAGGACTACGACTGGCAAAGTGCCTGGGGGTTTAACGCAACGGCGGATTTAGCTGAAAAAAGCAATTTTCCTGATCAACCAGACAATTTTTCCCTATCAGCGACGCACCATTGTTACCCAGGCTCGTGTCGAAAATACCCACATCGGTGCAAAGCCGCGGGCTTGAGAGGCTCGATCTAGAGCCTCCGGCGAGAACAATCAATTCTGTTGATTATTACCATTGTGTTTATGAACTTTTATATCGACTTATCAAGGGTAACATTAGCCCTGTACCCACTTTATCGCCCTCCCTAGGAGCAACCATCATGAAACGCCAATTACTCGCTACCGTCCTGTTATCTGTCCTGGCTTCCAGCGCTTTCGCCCTGCCAGCCGCCGAACAGGCCACCCCACAGAATAAAGCGCAAGCCGTGCAAACCAGCCAAACCGTGGCTCGCAGCGGTTCGCAAGAAGACGAAAATCGTGACTACGCCAAAGGCGCCGTGGCTGAAAATGGCTACAACCGCCTGCAAGAGAAAGGTCTGGTCGAAGGCGGTGCTGAACAAGCCAACAAACGCGCCTACACCGAAGGCGTTGCTGAAGGCGGTGCCGACCGTCTGCAAGAACTGCATCAAGCACAGAGCTAAGCCTGTGGTGGCCCAGAAAAAAGCCCGATCTGCCGATCGGGCTTTTGCTTTTATATAGACCGCGTCACGCCCCGCTCCTGCCAAGTTCGACGCCGGCAAAGCGCTTTTGCTAGAGTGCGTCGCTGTACTTGCCGACAAAGCTCATCCACTCATGCTGCCCCGCGCCGAACAGAAGCAACAGACCCGCCTCGCCCTGATGGACGCAGCCCGCCATCTGATGGAGTGTGGCCGTGGGTTTGGCAGCCTGAGCCTGCGCGAAGTGGCCAAGACCGCGGGTATCGTACCCACCGGTTTCTATCGCCATTTTGCTGACATGGACCAACTTGGGCTGGTACTGGTCAGCGAGGTCGGCCAGACCTTTCGCGCCACGATCCGCCTGGTGCGCCACAACGAATTCGTGATGGGCGGCATCATTGATGCCTCGGTGCGCATCTTTCTCGATGTGGTCTCGGCCAACCGCTCTCAGTTCCTGTTCCTGGCTCGCGAACAGTACGGCGGCTGTCTGGCCGTGCGCCAAGCCATCGCCGCCCTGCGCGAAGACATCACTCGCGACCTGGCCGCCGACCTGACGTTGATGCCCAAGTTGCAGCACCTGGATGCGGAAGGTTTGCATGTGATGGCCGACCTGATCGTCAAGAGCGTGTTCGCCACCCTGCCCGATATCATCGACCCACCGGCCCACGCCCTGCCGGCCCACCTAACGCCCCAGGCGAAAATTACCCAGCAACTGCGCTTTATCTTTATCGGTCTCAAGCACTGGCAAGGGCTGGGCAGCACTGAATAAACCAGTCAGCCCGCCGTGTGGAAACGCTTGGCGGTGGTGTAGTGCTTGCTCCAGTAGCTATTGCTCAATGAATCGATACGGATGGTTTTGCCGGTGCGCGGCGAATGGATGAATTTGCCTTTGCCGATGTACAGGCCGACATGGCTGACCTGCCCACGCCCGTTGCCTTTGAAAAACACCGCATCGCCAGGCTTCAAGGCATTGCGCTTGATGGTCGCCGCCGATGAGCGGTGCATGGCGGCAGTGGTGCGGGGTAGCTGGATATTGGCTTGGGTCTTGAACAAGTACACCAGGAAGCTACTGCAATCGAAGCCCTGCTCTACCGAAGTGCCGCCCCACTTGTAGGGCGTACCCAGCAACTCATGGGCACGGTCAATGACATCGTCGATAGAGGCCGGCTTGATGCTTTGCAGCGAAGAGCTGAAGGTGGTGCGGGGTTGCAAATTGGCCTTTGCCGATGAAATAAAGCAGGTCAGGCTGACAAGGAATACACAAAAAATTGATCGAAGCATGATGAACGTCGCGGTGGAATTAAACACGGCGCATAGCCTAAAGAACACGCAAGTAATTCCATGAACTCCAAATCCTGAGGACTCGTAGGAAAAATCCTAAAAAATACCTACAGAGAAAAAGATGAAAGAAATTTCATCAACCTGAGCGCCACCATCAACGCAAAACGCCCTTCCCCGGTGCTATAAACCTCGGAACGCACCAAATTGATACACACACGAAAATCATCCGATGTCCTATTGAGCAGCATGCCTGCCTGACTACAGGGAATTCCTACTCGATTGCGTGATTGGCAAGCCCCTTGCTCTAGGTCTTTCATCGCTCACAGTTGGAAGCTCTCTGATGCTGGTGATACACCGCCGAATCGCCCCCCAAGCCCTCTGGGCCGCCGAGTTGCTGCTCAACTTCGAAGCCCGCAGCAAAAGCCGCCTGCGCTGTTTCAGTGCCGACGGTGAAGACGTCGGCCTGTTCTTGGAGCGGGGCCAGCCGCCCTTGCACGATGGTGAATTCCTACAGGCCGAAGACGGGCGCGTCGTACGGGTTCGCGCCCGTCCTGAACAACTGCTGCACGTCACCTGCCGCAACGCCTTTGAACTGACCCGCGCCGCGTATCACCTGGGCAACCGCCATGTGGCCCTGCAAGTAGGCGACGGCTGGCTGCGCCTGCTCGATGACTACGTGCTCAAGGCCATGCTCGAACAACTGGGTGCCGATGCGCAGACCCTCGAGGCGCCGTTTCAACCCGAGCACGGCGCCTATGGCGGAGGCCATCATCATTCGCGCCATGGCGATGAAGACTTCAACTACGCGCCCAAGCTGCATCAGTTCGGCGTGCGTCTATGAACCCAGCCTGGGCGCTGCTGCGCCTGGCCAGTCCGCAACTGCCGATTGGCGGCTACAGCTATTCCCAGGGCCTGGAAATGGCGGTGGACAACGGCCGCGTGCAGGATGCCGCGAGCGCCAGGCGCTGGATCAGTGACCAGTTGCTGCTCAACCTGGCGCGTTTCGAAGCCCCGCTGCTGCTCGCCCACTGCCGCGCAGCCGTCGAGCAGGACTGGGCACAACTGGCGCAGTGGTGCGACGAGCATCGCGCCAGCCGTGAGACCCGGGAGCTGTATCAGGAGAGCCGCCAGATGGGCTATTCCCTGCAACAACTGCTCAACGGCTTGCCGGAACTGGACGACAGCGCCCGTGATTTTCTTGCACAACGCGACGAACCGCATCTGGCCCTTGGCTGGGCCTTGGCCGCGCGCGCCTGGCACATCAGCCCCGGCGATGCTCTTGCCGCCTGGCTATGGAGCTGGCTGGAAAACCAACTGGCGGTACTGATGAAAACCCTGCCATTGGGCCAGCAAGCGGCCCAGCGGTTGACCAGCGAACTGCTGCCGCTGCTGCAACAAGCACAGCAGGATGCCGAACGCATTAACCCTAACCATTTGGGCAGCGCCGCTTTTGGCCTGTCCCTGGCGTGCATGGCCCACGAGCGCCAGTACAGCCGCCTGTTCCGTTCCTGATTCTGGAGAAGCACATGAACACACAACCCCTGCGCGTCGGTATCGGCGGCCCGGTAGGCTCGGGCAAGACCGCCCTGACCCTGGCCCTGTGCCTGGCGCTGCGCGATCGCTACAACCTGGCGGTGGTCACCAACGACATCTACACCCGTGAAGACGCCGACTTCCTGGTGCGCAACCAGGCCCTGGCGCCGGAGCGCATCATCGGCGTGGAAACCGGTGGCTGCCCACACACGGCGATTCGCGAAGATGCCTCGATCAACCTGGAGGCCGTGGACCAACTCAACCGCCGCTTTCCCGGCCTGGACCTGATTCTGGTGGAGTCCGGCGGCGACAATCTGTCGGCCACCTTCAGCCCGGAACTGTCGGACCTGACCATCTATGTGATCGACGTCTCCGCCGGCGACAAGCTGCCGCGCAAAGGCGGGCCCGGTATTTGCAAATCCGACCTGCTGGTGATCAACAAGATCGACCTGGCCCCGCTGGTGGGTGCCTCGCTGGAGCTAATGAACAGCGACACCCAGCGCATGCGCAACGGCAAACCCTTTGTGTTCAGCAACCAGAAAACCGGGGTCGGCCTGGACGACATCGTCGCCTTCATCGAACGCCAGGGCCTGCTGACCGCCGCCTGATCAACCCATAAGGAACCTGTCCATGAGCCTCAACAAACTCTTCGCGGCCGCTGCGCTGCTGCTCGCCCCCGCCCTGGCCTTCGCGCATCCGGGCCATGGCGACAATGGCCTGGTGGCCGGTATCAGCCATCCCCTGGGCGGCCTCGATCACTTGCTGGCCATGCTTGCGGTGGGCCTCTGGGCTGCGCAGCAAAAAGGCGCCGCGCGCTGGGCGCTGCCATGCACCTTCGTCGGCACCATGCTGATCGGCGGGGTGTTGGGTTTTGAAGGGTTGCAACTGCCGGCACTGGAA
Organism: Pseudomonas fluorescens; assembly: GCF_001902145.1. Classification (GTDB taxonomy): domain Bacteria; phylum Pseudomonadota; class Gammaproteobacteria; order Pseudomonadales; family Pseudomonadaceae; genus Aquipseudomonas; species Aquipseudomonas fluorescens_BV. Next base: position 515,235 of record NZ_MRST01000024.1, on the reverse strand, counting down.
AGCGGGATTGCTGCATCGGTACTGGCCTTGGGCCTGGCGGTAGCGTTGGCGGTGCGGCCGCCGCTGTTCGTGGCGGTGGGCGCCACGGCGTTGTTTGCGTTGTTTCACGGCGTGGCCCATGGCCTGGAACTGCCGGAGATGACCAGCCCTTGGGCGTATGCCATTGGTTTTGTGGGGGCGACGGCGGCGTTGCACGCTGCGGGTTATGCGGTGGTGCGCTTTTTGCCGGTTGCTGCAGCGCCATTGGTGCGGGTGGCCGGGGCGGCTTCGGCGGCGACTGGGGTTTGGTTGTTGGCGGGCTGATCGTCAGCGCCTGTAAAGGCCTCATCGCAGCATAAGTATCTACACAACTTTGCAGTTGCCAACAGTACCCACGATGCGAAGCGAGCCGCTCTTGATCTTGATCTGCTTTTGATCTCAGGCGCCCCGTTAAACCACGCTGGCCGGAATTCGACAGTGATTTGGGAGGTAAACCGGCAGGGATGCCGGTTTAGCCGCCCCGCGCCATGGATGGCGCGTGGCGGCGGCCCCCCAAATCACTGGCGGATTACGGGCACACCGAGCCTAGGCGAGGTGCCGAGTGGTGGGGCAAGAGCCTTTTGGTTACTTTTGGGCTCTTTTCAAAAGTGACCCGCTGTAAAAGCGGAACCAATAGCAGCCATTACCGCAGGAACGGATATGTACGCGGTCTGATCCGAGATCCTGGTCGGCTTTCAGGCCACCTTCGCAGGCAAGCCAGCTCCCACATTTGAGACGGTTCGCAGCTCAAAATGTGGGAGCGGGCTTGCCCGCGATAACGCCAGTACAAACATCACCGATCCCAAGCCTGCTACCATGCGCGGCTAAACACCCCCTGCCGTGACGACGCCAGCCAATGCCCATCGCTTCCCCCTCTTCCCTGACGCCTGTGCTCACGCACTTCCATGACCTGATCGTGCCCCTCTGGCAAGGCCCGGGCTGGAATGCCGACCTGGCACTGCCCTTTGAGGCACTGGATGCCGATCACCAGCCACTGCCCCCCCAGCGCTATCGCGCCATGGCCTGCGCCCGGCAGTTGTACCTGTTCGCCAGCCTGATCGGCGAACCCGGTGCGGCTTTTGCCGAAGAACGCGCGGCCGCGCTGTTTCGCTCCCTGCAACGGCACTTCCATGATGCCGAGCACGGCGGCTGGTTCTACAGCATCGACCCGGCCGGCCAACCGCTGGACACGCGCAAAGACCTCTACACCCACGCCTTCATTATTTTTGCCTGCGCCCATTACTGGGCCAAAGTGCGTGAACCCTTGGTGGAATCAGTGCTCAACGCCGCACTGGAGGTTGTCGCTCAACGCTTTGCCACAGGCGACGGCTTGTATGAGGCGGTACTTGAGCGCAACTGGGCTTCGCTCAAATCCGGCCCGCTGCAAAACCCGTTGATGCACCTGGCCGAAGGTTTCCTGGCCACCCTCGCGGTACGCGAGGACGCCGAGGTACAAGCGGCCCTGCTGGCACTGGCGACGGCCATGCAGCAACGCTTCATCGACCGCGAGCACGGCGTGATGATGGAGAAACCTTTGGGCGCTGTGGATAACTGGTTTGAGCCGGGGCACCAGTTCGAATGGTTCTTTTTGCTGGAATCTTCAGCTGTGCTGCGCGGCACTGCACTGCATGAGTCGCTGACACGGGCATTTGCCTATGCCGAGCAAAAGGGTGTGGATAAGTTAAGCGGTGCGGTCAGCGGCATGCTGGCGCTGGATGGCACGGTGCGCGACGGTACCCAACGTATCTGGGCCCAGGCCGAATACCTGCGGGCACTGACCTTGCGACCCGGCAGCGAAGCGGTGCTGCAGCGTCAGTTACAGGCGCTGCAACAGCGCTTCCTGCATGCCAAGGGTTGGCATGAATGCCTGGATGCCGAAGGTAAGGTGAGCCGGCGCGATATGCCTTCGACTACGCCTTATCATTTGGCGACTTGCTATCAGGGTTTGGTCCAGCATCTGGGCTGACCTGCAGCAGGCAAGCCAGCTCCACTATCACCTGTGGGAACTGGCTTGCCTGCGATAGCCTCACCTCGGTCTAACTGACCTCACGCAATCCACTTGCGGTCACCGGTAAAACTGATCGTCAACCACCGCGCCGCATCCGCCGCCCCCAGCCCTGTGGATATTTCTTCACGCAGCCCATCGAGGGTGGCGACGTTATCCACCGGGTAATCCGCCGGCAGCACCACATGAATCTCGATAAACCGTGCACGCCCGTGCTTCTGCACATAGGACACGTAGTCGTCGAAACCATGCTTGGCCTGCGCCGCGTCCATCACTTCGCGGACCTTGTCGTCCAAATGATCCGGAGCGATCCCCAACACTTCGCGCAGCGCCGGGCGCAGGATCTTGAACGCCGGCGCCAGCATGCTCAGGGCCAGCAGGATCAGAATCAACGGGTCCACATAGACCGCCCACTCGCCATAGCCTTGGGACTTGAGCAACAGTGCGGTCAGGAAGCTGATCAACAAGCCCACCGACAGCATCGCATCCACCAGCCAGCTGATGTTGTCGAACTGGATTAACGACGATTTGAGTGTGCGATTGCGATAGCGCACGTAGAAAAAGTAGGCGAACTCCACGACGGTAAACACCGCCGCATAAATGATCACCAGCCCCAACTCGATTTCGCGCCCGCCATTGATAATGCCGAACACGCCGTTGAGGAACGCGTAGATGGCTATCAGCAGCAGAAAACTGCCTTCTATCAGCAGCACCATCGGCTCCAGGTGCCAATAGCCGAACTGGAACCGCTCGTTGCTTTTCTTGGCGATCAGCTTGGCCGTGATCAGCATCAACACCTTGATGGCGGTGGCGATCAACGAGAAAAAGCCGTCGAACAGAATGGATTGGGCGCCGGATATCACACCCGTGACAATCCCGGCGATCGCGACTGCGAACATCAGAATGGTCGATTGTTTGAGCAGTGCCTGCTCACCTCGGTTACTCACATTGCCTCCTGTCAAAACCTTTAAACCGCTGGTTGCGGTGGGGTCTTCAGGCGGGCAGTGTACCTTATGCCGCATTTTGGCCGATTTGCCGCATTTACTGTAGGAGCGAGCTTGCTCGCGAAAAACTTGAGCGCGCCGCGTGCATTCAGAATGCCCGCGTCATCGTTAACGTTTTTCGCGAGCAAGCTCGCTCCTACAGAGTACCGCGCAGGTGCTTAGCCCTTGGCCCCACGCTCAATCGCAAACCCAGCCCAGGTCTGGCTCACTGGCATCAGCTCCAGGCGGTTGATGTTCACGTGCGCCGGGGTGTTCATCACCCAGAAGATCGTGTCGGCGATGTCCTGCGGCTGGATCGGCTCGGCCCCGGCATAGGTGGCGTCGTAGCGCGCCTGGTCGCCACCGAAGCGCACCAGGGAGAACTCGCTCTCGCACAGGCCCGGCTCGATGTTGGTCACCCGCACGCCGGTGCCTTGCAGATCGCAGCGCAGGTTCAGCGAGAACTGCTTCACGAACGCCTTGGAGCCGCCGTACACATGGCTGCCCGGGTACGGGTAGTTACCGGCGATGGAGCCCAGGTTGATGATCCCGGCACCGCGGCCATGGGCAATCAGGCGCGGTAACAGCAGGTTGGTGGTGGTCAGCAGGCCCTTGATGTTGGTATCGACCATGGTTTCCCAATCGTCGAGGTCGCACTTAGGGGCAGGGTCGGTGCCCACGGCCAGGCCGGCGTTGTTGATCAGGCCGCGCAGCGTGGCGAACGACGGTGGCAAGCTGGCGATGGCCTCCTCCATGCCTTTGCGGTCGCGCACATCCACCACCAGGCCATGCACTTCGGTCTGCTTGGAAAGCTCTTCGACCAAGGCGCTCAAGCGCTCGGCACGACGACCAGTGAGCACCAGTTTCCAACCGGCCTCGGCAAAGCGACGGGCACAGGCTTCGCCGAAACCTGAAGTAGCGCCAGTGATAAACAGCGTGTCGGACATGGTGTTCTCCTTGCGGGCATCGGGAAAAAAACAGCCAGCAGAATGCCCTTACGCCGCGTTTGCGGCAACCGCTGTGCACACACACGCGTGCTTGGCTGATCATTTTTCAATCAAGCGACGCAAAGCCTTATAAACCGTAGCTTGCAGCCATATGCGCGCAGGTTATCCACAACTGCGCCCACAGTCTTTGGGGGCAAGTGCAAACGGCTCAAAGCCTCTGTGTACAAGGGTTGCAGGCGGTTTTATAAAGTTTTTTGCTTGACCTGGGCGAGCGCCTATGTAGCCGCTGACAAATGCAGAAAAACACAACGATGGCTCCAGGCCAGTCATTCCGGCCCCTGCGCAAGTCTTTCCAGAGTTTAGTCACAGACTTATCCACAGGCTGGAAGGACTTATTTCGTTCATATACCTGTGTCTTTAAACAGGTTGACAAACCCTTGAGACGGTCGCGAAAAACACACTGGTCGAAAAACAACCAACACGCTACAAGCCACGTAATTAAAGGCTTTCAGCCAGCTACTCCCACGTTACCCACAGCCGGTTCCACAGTGGATGGGGACAAGTCAAAACTGTGACAAAACAGGGATTTGCGGCGGCTATATGTCGCGCTTTTGAGGTGGGCTGGATTTGTTTTCCACAATTTGGCGCTGGCCTTGTGGACACCTTAAATAACTGTAGGAGCGAGCTTGCTCGCGAAGAACTCAAGAACACCGCGCGCATCCAGAATGCCCGCGTCATCGTTGACGTTTTTCGCGAGCAAGCTCGCTCCTACAGGTTTAAGCGTATTGCTAGTGACCGCCCAGGTAGGCGTTGCGCACTTCCTCGTTCACCAGCAACTCCTTGCCGGTGCCTGTCAGGCGGATCTCGCCGTTGACCATTACATACGCCCGGTCCGACAGGCGCAGCGCATGGTTGGCGTTCTGTTCCACCAGGAAAATAGTCATCCCGGTGGATGCCAGCTCGCGCAGGGTGGAAAAGATCTGCTTCACAACAATCGGCGCCAACCCCAGGCTTGGCTCATCGAGCAGCAACAGCTTGGGCCGGCTCATCAGCGCACGGGCGATGGCGAGCATTTGCTGCTCACCACCGGACATCGTCATCGCCCGCTGGTTGCGCCGCTCCTTGAGCCTGGGGAACAGCTCGAACATGCGTTGCATGTCCTCGCTGGCGAACTTGTCGCCAATGGGGATGGTGCCCATCAGCAGGTTTTCCTCGACGGTCATGTCGGGAAATACCCGCCGCCCTTCCGGCGACTGCGCAATGCCGTTGGAAGCGATGTAGTGGGACGACTTGTGAGTAATGTCGACGCCGTTGTAGAGGATCTGCCCCGACTCGGCCCGAGGCTGACCGAAGATCGACATCAGCAACGTGGACTTACCCGCGCCGTTGGAGCCGATCAGGCTGACGGTTTCGCCTTCGTTGATGTGCAGCGAGACTTTTTTCAGGGCCTGGATCGGGCCGTAGAACACGTCCAGGTCCTTCATTTCGAGGATAGGTGCGCTCATACCAGCTCCTCTTCATCCGCACCAAGGTAGGCGGCGATCACTTTCGGGTCGTTGCGGATCGCATCCGGGCCGCCTTCGGCGATCACGTTGCCGTGGTCCAGCACCACAATGTGGTCGGAAATACTCATCACCATGCCCATGTCGTGTTCGATCAGCACCACCGTAAGGTCGTGTTCGTCGCGCAGCAGGCGAATCATCGCGCTGAGGGCTTCGGTTTCCTGTGGGTTGAGGCCCGCTGCCGGTTCGTCCAGGCAGATGATCTGCGGCCGCGTGCACATGGCACGGGCGATTTCCAGGCGGCGCTGCTGGCCGTAGGAGAGCTCACCGGCCAGGCGGTTGGCGCAGTCCACCAAGTCGACCACTTCCAGCCAGTAGAACGCGCAGTCCAGCGCATCGCTTTCGGCCTTGCGGTAGGCCTTGGTGTTGAGGATGCCGGCAAGCATGTTGCGGTTGACCCACATATGCTGGGCCACCAGCAGGTTTTCCAGCACCGACATTTCCTTGAACAGGCGAATGTTCTGGAAGGTACGCGCCAGGCCGGCACGGTTCACCAGGTGAGTGCCGCCGAACATCTTGTAGTACACGCGGCTGAGGAAGCTTTTGGGCGAGACAAAGTCGGTGGCCTCAAAGCGTTCACCCAGCAACTGGATGACGTTGGTTTGCTTGCCCCGCACGTTGAGTTCGATCTTGCCGCCGCTGGCTTTGTAGAAGCCAGTGAGGCAGTTGAACACCGTGGTCTTGCCGGCGCCGTTGGGGCCGATCAGGGCGAAGATCGAGTTGCGTTCGACCTTGAGGCTCACGTCGCTCAAGGCCTTGATGCCCCCGAAGTGCATCATCAAATGTTCCACGGACAGGACGACTTCCTTGCTCATGGCGCCACTCCTTTACGTGGGGTCACACCAGTACGGCTGATCCGGATCAAACCACGCGGTCTCCAGATCATCATCACCACCATCAACACGCCGAACAGCAGTACTCGGTATTCAGAGAAGCTGCGCAGCAATTCAGGTGCCACGGTCAGCACAAACGCGGCGATCACCACGCCGACCGTCGAGCCCATGCCGCCCAACACCACGATGGCGAGGATCAACGCCGACTCGAAGAAGGTAAACGACGATGGGTTGACGAAGCCCTGGTAGCTGGCAAAAAACACACCGGCCAAACCTGCGGTGGATGCACCGATGGTGAATGCCGAAAGCTTGACTAGCACATGGTTCAGGCCCATGGAACGGCAGGCGATTTCATCCTCGCGCAGGGCTTCCCAGGCGCGACCGACCGGCATGCGCGTCAGGCGATGCTTGATGTACAGCACGGCCAGCACCACCAGAAACAGCACGATGTAGATGAACATGAACTTGATGTTGGGGTTGTAATCGATGCCGAAAAACTCGTGAAACGGTATGCCACCCTCCTTCGCTCGCCTGCCGAACTCCAGGCCCAGGAAGGTCGGTGACGGTACTGGCATACCGTTCGGGCCGCCGGTGAACGACAGCCAGTTGTTGAGCACCAGGCGAATGATTTCACCGAAGCCCAGGGTCACGATGGCCAGGTAGTCACCGTGCATTCGCAGCACCGGGAAGCCGAGTATGCACCCCGCCAACGCCGCCGCGATGGCCGCCAGTGGCAGCACGGTCCAGAAGCCCAGGCCCAGGTATTGATAACCCAGCGCCAAGCCGTAGGCACCGATGGCGTAGAAGGCCACGTAACCCAGGTCGAGCAGGCCCGCCAGGCCCACCACGATGTTCAACCCCAGGCCGAGCAACACGTAGATAAGCCCCAGGATCACCACGGTGAGCAGATACTTGTTGGCAAAGATCGGGAACACGATGGCGATCACGATCAGCGCCGGGATGATCCAGCGCAGCCGCGACTTGTAGTCCGGTGGCAGCACGTGCACACCGGAGCCGCTGCTCTCGAACCCCTGCAGGATCTTCACGCCCTTGGGTGTTTGCAGGAACAGGCTGAGGGCAAAGCGCCCGGCCATGACGATGGCGACCAGCACGGCAACCCGCGCAGGTTCCAGGTTGAAGCTGTAGCCGTCGAGCACCACGCCGACAATCGGGCCGAACACGATCAGCGAAATCAGCCCCGCGAGCACCGTATCGACGACACTTTTCTTGATATCAATGGATTTGGCAGCAGACATGTTTACACCTTCGCCACGAGTGGGCGACCAAGCAGGCCCTGGGGACGGAAAATCAGAATCACCACCAGCAGGGAGAAACTGAACACGTCTTTGTAGTCAGAGTTGATCAACCCCGAGAACAGCGACTCGGAGATACCGAGGATGATCCCGCCCAGCATCGCCCCAGGCAGGGAGCCGATGCCGCCGAGTACCGCCGCGGTAAACGCCTTGATGCCGATAATGAAGCCGGCATAGAAGTCGAAGGTGCCGTAATTGAGGGTGATGAGCACGCCGGCCAGGGCGGCCATGGCGGCACCGATGACAAACACGTAGGAGATCACGCGATCGGTATTGATGCCCAGGATCGAGGCCATCTTGCGGTCTTGCTGGGTAGCGCGGCACATGCGGCCCAGCTTGGTGTATTTGATGATGTAGGTGAGCAAGGCCATGCCGGCAAAAGCGGCGACCAGGATGAACACTTTGGTGTAGGTCAGTTGCACGAACCCGGTGCCGATATCGACACGCCAGGCGCCGGCCAGCAGAGTGGGAATGCCTTGTTGCTTGGCGCCCTGGGCGATCTGCGCGTAGTTCTGCAGGATCAGGGAGATACCGATAGCGCTGATCAGCGGTGCCAGCCGGGTGGAGTTACGCAGGGGTTTGTAGGCGACACGCTCAATCACCCAACCGTACACGCCGGTGACGACCACGGTGAAGATCAAGGTACCGAGAATGAGCAGCGGGAAGGATTCGATGCCGAAGTAAGCCAGCAGTGCCAGACTGATCGCCGCGAGGTAAGCGGAAATCATATAAACCTCGCCGTGGGCGAAGTTGATCATGCCAATGATGCCATAGACCATTGTGTAGCCGATGGCGATCAGGCCATAGACCGACCCGAGGGTCAGGCCGTTGACCAGTTGCTGCAGGAAAATACCATCCATAACGCAATCTCACGCGGTGAGCACCTGCACACCGGTAGGTGTGCGGCGCTTCTGGAGGAAAAGACAGGTCGGGGTCAAAACACAGCCCTTATGTGGGAGCGGGCTTGCTCGCGAATGCGGTGTGTCATAAACACATTCGGCGACTGACACTCTGCTTTCGCGAGCAAGCCCGCTCCCACATTGAGTCCGTGGTGCTTGTACTTACTTCTGCTTTTCCAACTGATGGTATTTGCCGTCTTTGTCCCACTGGTAAACCACGTAGTCAGAGACTTTCAGGTCGCCTTTGCCGTCCCATTCCTTCTTGCCCATCACCGTCTGGACCGGGTTGGCCTTGAGCCACTTGGCAGCGTCTTCGCCCTTGTTGGACTTGGCACCGTTGAAGCCGGCGGCCAGGGCCTGGATCGAGGCGTAGGCGTACAGGGTGTAGCCTTCAGGCTCGGTGCCGTTCTTGCGGAACTCTTCCACGACCGTCTTGCTGTCTGGCAGCAGGCGCGGGTCGGCGCCGAAGGTCATGTACACGCCATCGACGTACTGCGCGCCGCCGGCGGTGGCTACGAGTTCGTCGGTGACCACGCCGTCATCGGACATGAACTTGACGTCTTTCAAGCCCGCTTCACGGATCTGGCGCACCAATGGGCCGGCTTCCGGATGCAGGCCGCCGAAGTACACGACGTCGGCGCCCAGGGAACGGATCTTGGTGACCAGGGCGCTGAAGTCTTTCTCGCCACGGGTCAGGCCCTCCTCCAGCACCGGCTTGACGCCGCGCTTGGTCAACTGGGCTGCGGTGGCGTCGGCCAGGCCTTTGCCGTAGGTGTCCTTGTCGTTGATCACCGCGACTTTCTTGCCCTTGAGCACATCGACGATGTAGTCGCCGGCCACGATGCCTTGCTGGTCGTCACGCCCGCACATACGGAACATGGCGGCCAGGCCGCGTTCGGTGACCTGTGGGTTGGTGGAGCCTGGCGTGATGGCGATGATGCCCGCCTCGTCATAGACCTCAGACGCCGGGATGGTGTTGGACGAGCAGAAGTGCCCGACCACGCCGATCACTTTGTCCTGGTCGGCCAGGCGGTTGGCCACGGCCACGGCCTGCTTGGGTTCGCAGGCGTCATCGCCCGCCACCAGTACGATTTTCTCGCCGTTGATACCGCCGGCCTTGTTGATCACCTCGGCTGCCGCCTGGGCACCCTTCATGTACTGCTCACCGAAAGCGGCGTTGGCACCCGTCATCGGGCCCGCCACACCAATTTTCACATCAGCTTGGACAAACGTAGAAACACCCAGCGCCGCAGCAACGGCGAGGGCCAGAAAACCTTTCTTGTAAAACGTCTGGGACATGAGTGGTGCTCCGATATTTTTGATTTTTGGCACGACAACTTGCATTCAAACCTTTCACCGAAAGCTCAGAGCAAGCCGCGTGCCATTACTTTTTTATTCTTCAAAAAGACACGGTGTCATTGTTATTACAGGCGTTTCGACGCCTTTTGCCAGGACGTGCAACCGTCTAGCGTCTATAGGTGCAACCAACACTCCAAAAAAGTACAACCTTGGCAGGTCGCACCTGCAACCACAGGCATAAACGACAGTTCCTACAGCTGTAACAATGTGCGTAACGGAACTGCACATTTACAGTGCGTGATTGCTACGACTTGCACCAATACAGATGGGTAGCCTGCTAAGAAAACGCAGGCTTCTGAGGGGTATTTCGCTGATCAGATCACGATCCTCAGGCATTGCCCGGCGTGATAGAGCGAGAAGCCGGCTTCATACAGACAACTGCGCAGGCCCACGGCGGCCAGGGGTTGCATGGGCGCAAAAGGAATCGGTAAGGCTTGGGGGGCCTGGTGACACAGGTAGTCGGCAAACGCCTTGCCCACCACGCTGCCGGTGGTCACGCCGCGCCCGTTATAACCGGTGACTGCCACCAGGCCGGGGGCCGGTTCAAACAGGCGCATCAAGTGGTCGGGAGTGAACGCGATGCAGCCGGTCCAGGTGTATTCCCACTGCACCGGTTTGAGGTACGGGAAGTAGTGTTGCTGCACCCGATCGGCCCATGCTTTGAGGAACCACGCCGGTTTCTGGTTGCCGTTACCCAGGCTGCCCAACAACAGGCGGCCATCGGCATCGCGGCGAATACTGCTCAGGACTTGGCGCGTGTCCCATGACCCCTGGCCGCCGGGGAGGATTTGCCGGGCGGCGTCATCGGTCAGCGGCGCCGAGGCCACCTGGTAGTAATAGCCGGGGAAGAAGTTACGCCGCAGCTCAGTCCATTCGCCTTCGGTGTAAGCATTGGAGGCGATCACCACCTGGGCGGCCTGCACCGCCCCCTCGGCAGTCTGCACCGACCAATCAGCGCCTTGACGCTCAAGCTGGGTGACCGGGGAATGATCGAACAATTGCCCGCCCAGCCCCGCGGCGGCATTTGCCAACCCAGTGGTGTAGGCCATGGGGTTCAAGGTGCCGGCGCGCCGATCGAGCAACGCGGCGGCGATTTTTCGGGTGCCGGTGGCGTGCTCGCAGGCCTGGCCGGTGAGTAACTCAACCGGTGCGCCACGGCGCTTCCACTGCTCCTCACGGCTGCGCAAGTCCGCCTCGCCACGGGCGTTGTGCGCCATATGCAAGGTGCCTTCACGGCGCAATTGGCAGTCGATGTTGTACTTGTCGATCAGGCTGAACACCAGGGACGGCGCCGCACCCAACATGCGGTTGAGCTGGCTGCCCACTGCCGTGCCGAAACCGGCTTCGATCTCATCCGGTGGAATCCACAGGCCGGCATTGACCAGCCCGACGTTGCGCCCCGAACCGCCGTGGCCGGTGCGATGGGCCTCCAGTACCGCGACGCTTTTACCCTGTTCCAGCAAATGAATGGCCGCCGACAAACCGGTGATACCGGCGCCGATCACGCACACATCCACCTTGACCGCGCCCTTGAGCGCAGCGCGATCCGGCCGGCTTGGGGTGAGGTGTTCCCATAAACATGTTTCGCGCAGTGCCATTGCCAGACTCCGATGAGACCTAACAAACAACTCAATTCAGTTTCAACTTGGTAATCCGATCAAATGTGGGAGCGGGCTTGCTCGCGAATGCGGTGGATCAGCTGTAAATCTGTTGACTGACACACTGCATTCGCGAGCAAGCCCGCTCCCACATTTTCAACCGCGTTTCGACAGTGGTTTAGTCGAAGGTGATGCCTTGTGCCAACGGCAGCTCCAGCGAGTAGTTCACGGTATTGGTCTGCCTGCGCATATACCCGCGCCACGCATCCGAGCCCGATTCACGCCCGCCGCCGGTTTCTTTTTCACCCCCGAACGCGCCACCGATCTCCGCGCCGCTCGGCCCGATGTTGACGTTGGCAATGCCACAGTCACTGCCCACCGCCGACATGAACTGCTCGGCTTCACGCACGTCGGTGGTGAAGATGCAGGACGACAAGCCTTGTGGCACGGCGTTGTTCAGGCGCAGGGCTTCGGCGAAGTCGGTGTAGCCGACCACGTAAAGAATCGGCGCGAAGGTTTCGCTGCACACCACGTCGCTTTGCTCAGGCATTTCCACGATGGCCGGCGATACGTAGTAGGCGTTGGGGAATTTGTCTTGCAGTTGGCGCTTGCCGCCGAACACCTTGCCGCCTTCGCTCAAGGCTTGCTCAAGGGCGTCCTGCATGTTGTCGAAACTGTGCTTGTCGATCAGCGGGCCGATCAGGTTGCCTTCCAGCGGGTGGCCGATGCGCACTTTGGAATAGGCGGCCTTGAGGCGCGTGACGATCTCTTCCTTGACCGACTCATGGGCGATCAGCCGGCGCAGGGTTGTGCAGCGCTGGCCGGCGGTGCCCACCGCGCTGAACAGGATGGCGCGCACGGCCATGTCGAGGTCGGCGCTTGGGCCGAGGATCATCGCGTTGTTGCCGCCCAGCTCAAGGATGCTGCGGGCGAAACGCGCGGCGACTTTGGGTGCCACTTCGCGGCCCATGCGCGTGCTGCCGGTGGCGCTGATCAGGGCGACGCGCGGGTCATCCACCAGCGCAGCGCCGGCGTCGCGGCCGCCGATGATCACTTGGCTGAGGTACTCGGGGGCACCGTCGAACGTCTTCAACACGCGCTCGAACAGGGCCTGGCAGGCCAGTGCGGTGAGCGGGGTCTTTTCCGACGGTTTCCAGATCACCGCGTTGCCGCACACCAAGGCCAGCGCGGTGTTCCACGCCCACACCGCCACTGGGAAGTTGAAAGCGCTGATCACGCCGACCACGCCCAGTGGGTGCCAGGTTTCACGCATATGGTGGCCGGGGCGCTCGGAGGCGATGGTCAAGCCGTACAACTGGCGCGACAGGCCGACGGCGAAATCGCAGATGTCGATCATTTCCTGCACTTCACCCAAGCCTTCCTGGGTGATCTTGCCGGCTTCCCAGGAAACGAGTTCACCCAGGTCGGCCTTGTACTCGCGCAATACGTCGCCGAACTGGCGCACCAGCTCGCCACGTCGCGGCGCCGGCACTTTGCGCCAGGCTTCGAATGCATGCTCGGCGCGACTGACCTGTTGCTCCACCTCGGCGGCACCTTCCCAATGGACACTGCCGATACGGCTGCCATCAATCGGTGAATGCACGGGTTGTTTCCCAGCCTGGTACAGCGCCGGGTTTACCCCGAGACGATCAAGCAATGCGGCAACCATGGGTCACTCCTTCAAATCTGCGTAGAAAAATCGCGCCGCTACTTGCACGGCGATCCTGAGCCTATTTGTAGCTGGCCCAAGACTTGCCAACAAACGACGATTAGGCGAGATATCATTCCCTTTATTCATGCAAAGAATAAAAAGAGGCATGCCGTGCTGAACAAAAGACATTTGCCCTCGATCACCGCCCTGCAGTGTTTCGAAGCGGCCACCCGCCACCTGAGCTTCACCCGCGCCGCCGAGGAACTGAACCTGACCCAAAGCGCGGTGAGCAAACAAGTAGCGCAGTTGGAAGAGCTGTTGCAACACCTGCTGTTTCGCCGCGTGCGCCGCCGCTTGCAGATGACACCTGCGGGCGACCTGTACCTGGTGGAAGTGCGCAAGATCCTCACCCAGGTGGAAATGTCCACCCACTACCTGCGCTCCTACGGCGGCGAAACCGAAGTGCTGCGCGTGTCCACGCCCTACACGTTTGGCGCACGCTGGCTGGTGCCGCGCCTCAAGGGTTGGCGTTTGCGCCACCCGCAGATCCACCTGGACCTGTGCAACGAACAGGCCCCGGATGAACTGCTGCAAGGCAAGGCCGACATGGCGTTCTATTTCGGCCAGGGCGCACGTCCCGGCACCGAGAGCCTGAAACTGTTCAGTGAAGAGCTGGTACCCGTCTGTTCGCCCGACAGCCTGCCTGCCCAGCCCTTCACCGCCCCTACGCAACTGAGCGAGCTGGTGCTGCTGCAAAACGCCTCGAGGCCCCAGGGCTGGCATGACTGGTTCGCCAGCCAGGGTTTCCATACCGAGCACAGCTACCATGGGCCGCGGTTCGACACGTTCTACATGTGCATTCGCGCGGCACAGGTGGGTTGCGGCGCGGCGCTGTTGCCGCGTTTTTTAGTGGAAGAGGAGTTGGCCGAGGGCAAGTTGGTGATTCCCTGGCAGCATGGGATGCCGAGCCAGGATGCCTACTACCTGGCGTATCCTGAGCATTCAGCGGAGGTGCCCAAAGTGCGCGAATTTGTGAAGTGGATGATGGAGCAGGTTATTTAGTGCCTGAAATATCGCTTTCGCGAACAAGCCCGCTCCCACATTTGGAATGCATTCCAAGTGTGGGAGCGGGCTTGCTCGCGAAAGCGCCAGTGGCCTTGGCAAAAAAATCACTGGCAATCCCCCACAGGTCTATGCGCCACTAACCCCCTTCCTCAATTGTGCGTAAAGGCCGGCCTCCATCGCCGACCCGTCTGGAGATTCCCGTTATGAGCGAGAGTGTGTTTGCCGATCGCATCGTGCAGAACCTGCTCGACACCGACTTCTACAAGCTGACCATGATGCAGGCGGTGCTGCACAACTACCCGAACGTGGAAGTTGAATGGGAGTTTCGTTGCCGTAACAGTGAAGACCTGCGCCCTTACCTGGCGGAGATTCGTTACCAGATCGAGCGCCTCGCCGAGCTGAGCCTGAGCCCCGATCAATTGGGGTTCCTGGAACGCATCAGCTTTATGAAGCCGGATTTTCTGCGTTTCCTCGGGCTGTTTCGCTTCAACCTGCGGTATGTGCAAACCGGCATCGAGAACGGCGAGTTGTTTATCCGCCTGCGCGGGCCGTGGCTGCATGTGATCCTGTTTGAAGTCCCGATGCTGGCTATCGTCAGCGAGGTGCGTAACCGCTACCGCTACCAGACCGTGATCCTTGAACAGGCCCGCGAGCAGTTGTATCGCAAGTTCGACTGGTTGACCGCCAATGCCAGCAGCGAAGAGCTGTCGGAGCTGCAAGTGGCGGACTTCGGCACGCGCCGGCGTTTTTCCTACCGGGTGCAAGAGGAAGTGGTCAGCGTGCTCAAGCACGATTTCCCTGGCCGCTTTGTTGGCACCAGCAATGTGCACCTGGCCCGTGAGTTCGATATGAAGCCGCTGGGTACCATGGCCCATGAATGGATCATGGCCCACCAGCAACTGGGCCCGCGCCTGATCGACAGCCAGATCGCCGCGCTTGATTGCTGGGTGCGCGAGTACCGTGGCCTGCTGGGTATCGCCCTCACCGACTGCATCACCACCGACGCGTTCCTGGGCGACTTCGACTTGTACTTCGCCAAGCTGTTCGACGGCCTGCGCCATGACTCCGGTGATCCGATCCAGTGGGCAGAAAAAGCCATCGCTCACTACCACAAGTTGGGCATCGAACCGATGAGCAAGACCCTGGTGTTCTCCGACAGTCTGACATTGCCCAAGTCGTTGGAGATATTCCGGGCACTGCGTGGTCGCATTAATGTGAGCTTTGGCATCGGCACCAACCTGACCTGTGATATTCCAGGGGTGGAACCGATGAGCATCGTGCTTAAAATGACAGCCTGCAATGGCCAGCCCGTCGCGAAAATCTCCGATGAAGCGGGCAAGACCCATTGCACCGACCCGAATTTTGTCGCCTATTTGCGTCACGTTTTCAAAGTACCTGCCCTATCCAGCAAGGAGTGAATCATGCAAGCCGTACAGCGTGAGATTGCACAACAGCTCAAGGTGCAAGCCCCGTTCAAGGACCAGGCCGCACTCGAAGCCGAGGTTGCCCGGCGCGTGGCCTTTATCCAGGACTGCCTGCGCAATTCCGGGCTCAAGACACTGGTGCTCGGCATCAGTGGCGGTGTCGACTCCCTGACCGCAGGCCTCTTGGCCCAACGTGCGGTGCAGGAACTGCGCGCCAGCACCGGCGATGAGGCGTACCGCTTTATTGCCGTGCGCCTGCCCTACGAAACCCAGTTCGACGAACACGACGCCCAGGCCTCGGTGGACTTTATCGAGCCGGATGAGCGCCAGACCGTCAACATCGGCCCGGCGGTGAAAGCCCTGGCCAATGAAGTGACCGCCTTTGAAGGCAAGGCCGCAGCGTCCCGCGACTTCGTGCTGGGCAATACCAAGGCGCGCATGCGCATGGTGGCGCAGTACACCATCGCCGGCGCGGTCGGTGGGCTGGTGATCGGCACCGACCATGCGGCGGAAGCGGTGATGGGCTTTTACACCAAGTTCGGTGACGGGGCTTGCGACCTGGCGCCGTTGAGCGGGCTGGTGAAGCATCAGGTGCGTGCCATTGCCCGCCACTTTGGCGCGCCGGAATCGCTGGTGGAGAAGGTGCCGACCGCCGACCTCGAAGACCTGTCGCCGGGCAAGCCGGACGAGGCGTCACATGGCGTGACCTATGCCGAGATCGATGCGTTCCTGCAGGGGGAGCCGGTGCGTGAGGAGGCGTTCAGGATTATCTGCGATACCTATCGCAAGACTGAGCACAAGCGGGTGATGCCGTTTGCGCCTTGAGGTGAACCAGATCGTTTTGCATTGATTGTCAGATCGCCTTCGCGAGCAAGCCCGCTCCCACAGTTGACCGAGTTCCAACATGAGAATGCGGTCGAATGTGGGAGCGGGCTTGCTCGCGAAGAACGATAACGCGGTCTTACTTCAGGACCACAGCACCTTTCATCATGGAGTTATGGCCAGGGAACGAGCAGAAGAACTCGTAATCAGTACCTGCTGCCAGCTTGGACACGTCGAAGGTCACCGAATCTGTCTCACCAGCGCCAATGATCTTGGTATGGGCGATGACGCGGGTGTCGCCTTCTTTCAGGTAGTTCTTGTCAATGCCAGCCGCCATGCCGTCGGTGGCGACGCCGGCCATGTCGGCCTTGGTGGTCAGCACCCAGTTATGGCCCATCACGTTTTTCGGCAGGTTGCCCGAGTGCTTCAGCTCAACGGTGAACTGCTTGCAGCTCTTGTCGATGGTGATTTCTTTAGTGTTGAACGACATCTGGTCAGTGGAGTCGACAGTGACCTTGCACTCTGCAGCAAGCAACTGGCCGCTCGCCAGAGTCAGCAGGGAAACAGCAACGAGTTTGGCAAACATGTGAATCTCCAAGGCAGGGTTTTAAAAACGCGGATTGCGGTAAGGGTGCCTCAATCAGGCTTGAGTTCTTATGATCTGCATCAACAGATTGTATACAACTTTAGGCTATCAGCTTCATCAACACAATCAACCAGCCAAACTGCCGCCCCCTGATTATGATCGGCCCATCACTCACGGGAGTTCATGCCATGCACCTTAATCACCTGTTCAACGGCCTTCTGGCTGCCTACGCCTGCGGTAAGTGAAAGCAAAGGGCACCTTGAAGCTGCTACCATGACGACCCAAGGCAGCTGCGCGCCGCCACCCTCACCTTCGACCCTAGAGGATCGCCCATGGCCAAACCTAATTACTCCTTCGCCAAACGTCAGAGAGACTTGGCCAAGGAACAGAAGAAAGAGGAAAAGCTGCAACGCAAGAAAGCCGCTGCAGACGAAGAAGCCGGCGCACTGAACCCGGATGCCGAAGGTGAAGCGGCAACTGACGAGACCGAAACCCCGAAAGACCCGGCTGAATAAGCATTCCTGTAGGAGCGAGCTTGCTCGCGAAGAACGTCAACGATGACGCGGGACGCCTGGATTAACGTGGCGCCCCAAGATCCTTCGCGAGCAAGCTCGCTCCCATTACAAAAATCGACAGCCCGCAGTCATTATTCCAGCGGCATCACCGTCACCCGCACCTCCGGATCATGGCTGCCTCCCCCCAGAATCACCCCACGCAACGGCGACACATCGGAAAAGTCCCGGCCCCAGGCCAGGGTGATGTGCTCCAACGCCGGCTGCACATTGTTGGTCGGGTCAAAATCCACCCAGCCTGATACCGGGCAAAACACCGAGACCCACGCATGGGACGCATCCGCGCCAATCAGCCGTGGCTGGCCGGACGGTGGCTGGGTCAGCAGATAGCCGCTGATATAGCGCGCCGCCAGGCCACGCGAACGCAGGCAGGCAAGCATCAGGTGAGCGAAGTCCTGGCACACGCCGCGACGGCGCTCCAGCACTTCCACCAGCGGCGTGGCGACCTGGGTGGCTTCGGCATCGAAGGTAAATTCGCTGAAGATCTTCTCCATCAATGCCTGCGTGCCCAACAGTAGAGGTTCGCCGGGCGGGAAGCAGCTTTCAGAGAACTCGACGAAGGTTTTCTTCAGATGAACATAGGGCGACTCGAAGCGATAGCGGCAGGCTTCGATCAAGTCGGCGATCAAAGGCTGGCTGCTGTAGGTCAGGCTGTCGCGGGTGTGGTCCCAGGGCGGCGACCGCTGGAAGTCCAGAGCGGGTCGCGCCAGCACTTCTACAGTGAGCCCGGCGTTCACCAGTAATTCATCATGGGGCCGTTCGAACGCCAGGCGGGTGATCGGGTTGCCGAACACGTCCAGCTCATCGCGGCGCGAGGTGGGTTCCGGGCTGATATCCAACTGCTGCCAGGTGCACTTCTGCCAGGCGCACGGCCGTGGCCAGAGGTGCGCCAGTTGCTGGGCCAGGGACACCGGGCTGTCGTAGTGGTAATGGGTATCGTGGAAAATCTGATAGCGCGCGCTCATTACACCGACACCGTTTGCTGGCTGACATCATCCACATGGGCAAAATGGCGCAACGCCAGGCGATCCGACACTTGCCCGCTTTCATCGGCCACCGCTTGCAGCAAGTCGGCCAGGCCGTCCAGCGCGGCACGCACGCTGGTTTCGCCAAACAGGCCGTTCTCCAGGCAGCCCAGGTCAAAACGCGCCAGGCACTCGACCAAAGGCGCCAGCCCGGTTTCACGGGGCACGCCAAAATCATCATTGAGACGGCGCAGGGTGCGGCTCACCAACTTGAGCTGGAACAGCACCGCATGGGGGTTCTGCTCGTCGAGCAGCAGCAGGTCGAGCACCGGGATCAACTGCGGCACCGCCAGGTAGCGCGAGCGGTAGGTGATGCTGCTGTTGCCCAGCTCCAGCAACCATTCCAGCCCGGCCTGATCGAACACCGCCACGCCGCGTAGGAACGCCGCAAGGCTACTGCTCAGAAATTGCAGACGCTCGATACGCCGGCCCATCATCAAGAAGCGCCAGCCTTCATCGCGGGTCATGTCGTCCAGGGCGAAACCGGACAGTGCCGCCAGGGACATCACCAGGCGGTTGAGAAAGTCGAGCAGCTCGCCAAAATCTGCGGTGTCGCTTTCCAGCTCCATGGCTTCGCGTTGCAACTCCACCAGGGCCTGCCAGTTTTCCCGGGACAACTTGCCGCGCACCTGGGACGCCGCCCACTGCAGGCGCTGCAGGTTGGCGCGCAAACTTGAAGGCCAGTCATCACCCAGCAAGGCGGCGAGCAGACGCTCAGGCAACTCGCCCTCCTCCGGCAGCAGACGCAGGCTTTCGCCCAGTTCGACGGCGGCCTGCAACGCCAGCGGATCGTCGCCATCGACATACCGCGCCAGCACGATGCGCAGCCAGCGCGCACTGTCGTCGCAGCGCTCGCAGTAACGACCGAACCAGAACAGGTTTTCCACCACGCGCGAGGGCAGATAGGGATCGCGGCGCACCAGGTCATAGGCGCCAATGGTGCGTTGGGCGCGCCACTGCTCGCCACCCGGCACGCGTTCGCCGAGCACCCAGGTGTCCTTGCTCGCCCCGCCGCGCTGCATCGACACCACCTCGGCATCGGCGTCGGCCGCCACGCGAGTCAGGCCGCCGGGCAGTACCCGATAGCCGTCATCACTGGCCACGGCGTAGACACGCATGCCAATGGCACGGTGTTGCAGGTGGTCATCCACGGTGTGCCATACCGGCGCCTGAGACAGTTGCGCCAGCTCTTGGGCGACATAGGCATAGGGCCGCGCACGCATGCGTTCGGCCAGGGCCTGGCGCTGTTCATCATCAAGGTCGCGACCAAACACCGGGGCGAAACTTTGCGAGGGGAATGCCGGCTTGATCAACAGCTCCGGCAGCTTCTCCAGGGCTTCGGCGAGTACCGGCGCTTCACCGCACCACCAGGTGGCAATCGATGGCAGGATCAAGGCTTCACCGAACAAAAACTCGTTGATCCTGGGCAAAAAGCCCAGCAACCCAGGGGACTCCAGCACGCCGCTGCCCAACGCATTGGCCACCAGCACATTGCCTTGGCGCACGGCGTCGAGCAGGCCCGGCACGCCGAGCGCGGAGTCGGTGCGCAGCTCCAGCGGGTCGCAGAAATCATCATCAAGGCGACGCATGATCGCGTGCACCCGGCGCAGGCCGCTAAGGGTTTTCAGGAACACGGTGCTGTCGCGCACGGTGAGGTCGCCGCCCTCTACCAAGGGGTAGCCGAGCTGGCGCGCCAGGTACAGGTGTTCGAAATAGCTTTCGTTGAAACGCCCCGGCGTGAGCAGCACGATCAGTGGCGGCTGGTCATCGCCAGGGGCCTGGCGCGCCAGGGTTTCCTGCAACGTGCGAAAGAAACCGGTGAGGTGCTGCACCTGCATATCCCGGTACAGGTCCGGGAAAGCGCGGGACACGATGGTGCGGTTTTCCAGGGCGTAGCCGGCGCCCGACGGGGCTTGGGTACGGTCGGCGGTGACCCACCAGCGGCCATCCGGCGTGCGTGCCAGGTCGACCGCGTACAGATGCAGGAACGCACCGTCGGGCGGCTGGATACCCTGGCACGGCCACAGAAAATTGTTATGCCCGAACACCAGTTCGGCGGGCAGCAAGCCTTCCTTGATCAGGCGCTGCGGGCCATACAGGTCGGCCAGTACCGCATTGAGCAGGCGCGCACGCTGGGCGATGCCAGCCGACAGTTGCTGCCACTCCTCAGCGGCCAGCACATGGGGCAACAGGTCCAGCTCCCAGGGGCGATCGGCGCCCTTGGGGTCGGCGTAGACGTTGTAGGTCACGCCGTTTTCCTGGATCTGCCGCGTCAGCAATGCCTGGCGCTGGGCCAGTTGTGCGGACGTGCTGCGTTGCAGGTGATCGAACAAGCGTCGCCAATGAGCACGCACCGCGCCGCTGTCGTCCAGTAGTTCGTGATAGGTGCCCGCGGTGAGCGGGTAACGGTCGAGCAAGTCGGACATGGAACGCTCGGCAGAGGCAAGGGAAGTCAAAGTCACCACAGTCTAATGTGGGAGCGGGCTTGCTCGCGAATGCGGCGGGTCAGTCTATGCATATTTCGACTGATACACCGCTTTCGCGAGCAAGCCCGCTCCCACATTTGGATCGCATTCAGTCATTTTTATGGGGAAAGCGTCGCAGGTCCAAGGTCATCGGCAACTCGTCATTAATCACCAGAGCAGGCACCGCAAGCTTGCCCGGGCTATGCCCCAAGCGGAAAAACCGCGCCATGCGCCGGCTCTCCGCCTCATTGGCATTGACCGGCAGGCTGTCGTAATTGCGCCCGCCCGGGTGCGCCACATGGTATTGGCAGCCGCCCAACGAGCGCTGCATCCAGGTGTCGAGCAAGTCGAATACCAGCGGCGCATGCACGGGGATGGTCGGTTGCAGGCAGTTGGCCGGTTGCCAGGCGCGGTAACGCACGCCCGCCACGAACTCGCCGACGCGGCCGGTCGCTTGCAGCGGCACCGGCACGCCATTGCAGGTCAGCAGGTAGCGTTGCGGTGGCAACCCGCTCAACTTCACTTGCAGGCGCTCCAGGGACGAATCCACATAGCGCACCGTGCCACCCACTGCGCCCTCCTCGCCCAGCACGTGCCAGGGTTCCAAGGCCTGGCGCAGTTCCAGTTCGATACCGCTGACGGCGTAGTCGCCCACCTTGGGGAAACGAAACTCCAGGTGCGCCGCGAACCATTCGGCACGCAGCGGGTAGCCGGCCGCGTTCAGCTCGACGATCACGTCGGCAAAGTCCTGCTCGATAAAGTGCGGCAACAGGAAACGGTCATGCAGTTCAGTGCCCCAGCGCGCCAGCTTCGGCGGCGCATAGGGCTCGCGCCAGAACCGCGCGACCAGCGCCCGCAGCAACAACTGCTGGGTCAGGCTCATGCGCGCGTGGGGCGGCATTTCAAAGGCGCGCAGTTCCAGCAGCCCCAGGCGGCCAGTGGCGCCGTCGGGTGAGTAGAGTTTGTCGATACAGAATTCGGCGCGATGGGTATTGCCTGTCACGTCGATCAGCAGGTTGCGCAACAGGCGATCCACCAACCATGGCGGGCAGTCCTCGCCCGGTGCCGGCATCTGCGCGAAGGCGATTTCCAGTTCATACAGCGCATCATTGCGCGCCTCATCTACCCTGGGGGCCTGGGAGGTGGGGCCGATAAACAGGCCGGAGAACAAATAGGACAACGACGGGTGGTTATGCCAGTAGCTGATCAGGCTGCGCAGCAGGTCCGGCCGACGCAGGAAGGGCGAATCCTTGGGCGTCGCACCGCCCAGCACGAAGTGGTTACCGCCACCCGTGCCGGTGTGACGCCCGTCGATCATGAATTTTTCGGTGGTCAGCCGGGTTTGCCGGGCCTCTTCGTAGAGGAATTCGGTGCGTTCCACCAACTCGTCCCAGGTGGTGGACGGCTGTACGTTGACCTCGATGACACCAGGGTCTGGCGTGACCCGGAAATTGCTCAGGCGCGTATCCGCTGGCGGCTCGTAGCCCTCCAGCAGTACCGGGCAATGCAGCTCTTGGGCGGTGGCCTCAATGGCAGTCACCAGCTCCAGGTAATCCTCGACGCGCTCCAGCGGCGGCATAAACAGGTACAGGCGCCCTTCGCGTGCTTCGGCGCACAGCGCGGTACGGGTCAGCCAGTCAGCAGACTCGTCAACCTTGGGCACACGCTCATCACCCGGCGCGGGCTCGCCATGGTTTTGCAACTGGGCGCTGGTCGGCAGATCCGGCTGATCCTGGTTAGGGTCGGTCGGATGCACAAACGGATACTGCGCCGCAGTCACCCAGGGCTGCGAAGCGAGCGGCAGGCGATAGCCCAGCGGCGAATCCCCCGGCACCAGGCGGCAATGGTTGTCGCGCAGGTACCAACGCCCACTCTGCCAGCGGTCATTGGCCGCAGTCCGTGCCAGCGGCAGCACTTGGCCGATGACTTTATCCAGGCCCTGGCTGAACACCTTGCGCAGGCGCTCACGCTCCAGGTCGTCGCTCAGGCGCGGGTCCTGGGCGGTGACGTTCTGGGGCAGCGCACCTTCGCGCCACAGGTAGTAGTAATTGTCCTCGAACGCAGGGAACACAAAGCGCGCCGGCAGTTTCAGGCGCTCGGCGACGCTGGCCAGGAAACGCCCAGCCATCACCCCATCGGCGCCATAGTCCTGCTGTTCATCGGCGATCAGCGCGCTGTTGTGCCAGATCGGCACGCCATCGCGGCGCCAATAGCAGTTGAGCGACCAGCGCGGCAGTTGCTCGCCGGGGTACCACTTGCCTTGGCCGAAATGCACCAGGCCCTTGGGCGCATAGTGCTGGCGCAGGCGCTGGAACAGCTCGGCCGACAGGCGACGCTTGTCCGGGCCCAGGGCTGCGGTGTTCCACTCGGCGCCGTCGGGATCGTCGATAGAAACGAAGGTCGGCTCGCCGCCCATGGTCAGGCGTACGTCGTGCTTGAGCAGGTCGCCGTCGATCTGCCGGCCCAGAGCCTGGATCGCCAGCCATTGTTCTTCGGTGTAGGGCTTGGTCACCCGTGGCGCTTCCCAGATGCGCTCCACCGACATCTCATGGGTGAACTCGCATTCGCACGGCTCAACCAACCCACTGATCGGCGCGGCAGACGATGGATCAGGGCTGCAGGCCAAGGGGATATGCCCTTCACCGGCGAACAACCCGGATGTGGCATCCAGTCCAATCCAGCCAGCGCCGGGCAAATACACTTCGCACCAGGCGTGCAGGTCGGTGAAGTCCACCTCGGTACCGGACGGGCCGTCGAGGGCTTTGACGTCAGCGGTGAGCTGGATCAGGTAACCAGAGACAAATCGTGCCGCCAAGCCGAGGTTGCGCAGCAATTGCACCAACAACCAGGCCGAGTCGCGGCAGGAGCCGGATGCGTTTTCCAGGGTGAATTCCGGGGTTTGCACGCCCGGTTCCATGCGAATCAGGTAACCGATATCGGCGGCCAGGCGCTGGTTGAGGCCGACCAGGAAATCCACAGCAGGCAGCGGCGTGCGGTCGATACCGGCCAGGTAGGCGGCAAACCTTGGCGTCAGCGGCAAGGTTTCCAGGTACGGCGCCAGCTCGCGCTGCTCATCGGCGGCGTAGCTGAACGGGATTTTTTCGGCGTAGGGTTCCAGGAAAAAATCGAACGGATTGAACACCGCCATCTCGGCGACCAGGTCGACCTCAATGCGCAACTCGTCAGTCTTTTCCGGGAACACCAGGCGCGCCAGGTAATTGCCCTGGGGGTCTTGCTGCCAGTTGATGAAATGCTGCTCGGGCAACACCTTCAGCGCGTAGGACAGTATTCGCGTACGGCTATGGGCTGCCGGGCGTAGCCGAACGATCTGTGGGCCGAGTTCGACAGCACGGTCGTAGCGGTAATGCGTAACGTGGTGCAACGCGACATGAATCGACACGGCGGCCTCCTGCGAGCCAGGGCATAAGCACAACGCGCGCAAGACTTATGCCACAGCAGCAGTCATTGCACTAAAACGTCAGGCCCGGTGCAGTACAGCACCAAAACAGCGCCAACGTTGCGGCTATGGTGCAGGCGCTGCACACATTTGTAGCGCCGGGCTGAGGGCAGGTGGTGAATCTACCCAATCAACGGGCTTTGCGTTGCGCAATGACCGCTTGGCGCAGATGGCGGATTTCGAGCAGCCGCTGGCGCATTTCACGATGGCGCTTGCTGTTGAGCAGCAACAAACCCAGCAGCGGAAACAGCACTGCCGAGCCGTACACCAGGGTATTGAGGCCGTATTGAATCATCGGCAAAACGAACAGCAGGCAACACACCAGATAGCCCGCCACCAGCCGGGTCGCCCAGGGGTACCCGCGGGCAATCATCACATTACCAAACACCAGCACCGCTACCAGCACCAGTATTGCAGCCCCGGAGTAGTTGGCCTTGAGCGCCGGTTCAACCCCGCGCAAATAGGTTACGCCCGCCGTGGAGACAGCCACCGAACCAGAGAAAATCGCCATGAAGATGGTGCCCATGAACACCGGAAAATAACGCGCAAGGAAACTGCGCCTATCGGGAAACCCCTTCATTCCGTCAGTTCCTCATACAGGCCAATGGCAAGCGTCGACGCCGAGCCGACGTGACCGGTTCGATAGCTGCCCCAGATACCCAACATGCCGCCCAAGGCGTCCTTGAGCTGGGTGAGGGTGGCATGACGAATTTCCGTAGAGCTGTAGCGCTTGGGCAACGTGCCGGCGCGCTGCTGCAACTTGAGCAACTTGGGGGTCAGGCTTGGGTCTTTGAGGCTGAGCAATTCCTGGGTCAACTTCTTGCGCTCCTGGCGATTCAAGCCCTTGAGCAGCTCATACCAACTCTTGCCCAACGCAGCGGCCTTTTTGGCCTTGAGCAGCCTTAATGTGGTGAAGGCTCCCGTTCCGATCCCGACCAACGATGCGGCATCGAGAATCGGTGACACCGCGCCATACCACTGGGCGTCGTCCATACGGTCGTTGGCATCCGGGTCAAGGATCTCGTTATAGGTACGGGCCACGCCAAACCCGCACTGAGCGCTGCTGGCCAGCGCCGCCGTGACACCAATACCCACCACAAAAGCACTGGCACCGGCGGTGAAGGGTACGGCGACGCTGCCACTGAACACCACGATCCAACCGATCACCGCCGCTCCACAGGAGAGCCCCATATCAAAGGCCTCCTTCTGGAGACGCCCTTCACGGGGGTCGGTCTTCACCTGCTCGACAAACTGCGCCGGCGAGATGTACTTCTGCGCCTCGCGCAAAATGACGCGCTTGGGTTTGATGCTGCAGATGGGCTTGAATTCGCGCAGGGTGATCACGTTGAAGTCGGCGTCGATGTAAACCACGCCAGCGCCGACGATGCTGGGGTCGGCGTCGATGACGGCGAACAGCCGCGGCAGGTTGATCTGGCTTTCAATGCGCTGGCGCGCCATGAATTGGGAGCGGTTGGAGTCCATGCCGATGTTGAGCAAGGGGTTGCCCATAAGTGTTCTTCCTTGAAATTGAGAGTGCCCAGACCGGCCTCATCGCAGGCAAGCCAGCTCCCACATTTGAAACACATTCCCCTGTGGGAGCTGGCTTGCCTGCGATAGCAATCTAATGGGCGCCACCTTACCAAACAGACTCACCACCGACCAGAAAGCAAAACGCCAGCACAAGGCTGGCGTTTTGCATTTCAGGCGTCGATCAACGCGGCACAACCGGCTTGCGCGTAGGCTTGCCGCCCTTGCCCTTGGCCGCATCGCTGCGCTCTTTGGCCGCCTGCTTATTGCGCGCCTGGGCCGCAGCCTTGGCTTGCTCGCGCTTGTCCCACGGGTTGCTGCCGTCGCTGCCACGGGGTGGCAGGCCGGTGTGCTGGGTGAGGATCCTGCTGGTGGTTTCCTTGGCGACCTTATGGCTGCCGGCCGGCGTCGAGTTCTTGCGCCGGGCGCTCTGGTAGCTGTCGGTGGACGGCTGGTGCAGCGGGATCAACTGGTCCTTGCCCGACCCGATCAGGTCGGCACGGCCCATGCGGGTCAATGCTTCACGCAGCATCGGCCAGCCCTTCGGGTCGTGGTAACGCAGGAACGCCTTGTGCAGGCGGCGCTGCTCCTCGCTCTTGACGATGGTCACCGCGTCGCTCTTGTAGGTGACCTTGCGCAGCGGGTTCTTGCCCGAGTGGTACATCGCGGTGGCGGTGGCCATCGGCGACGGGTAGAACGCCTGCACCTGATCGGCGCGGAAGCCGTTGCCCTTGAGCCACAGGGCCAGGTTCATCATGTCTTCATCGGTGGTGCCGGGGTGGGCGGCGATGAAGTACGGGATCAGGTACTGCTCCTTGCCCGCTTCCTTGGTGTACTTCTCGAACATGCGCTTGAACTTGTCATAGCTGCCAATGCCCGGTTTCATCATCTGGTTGAGCGGACCCTCCTCGGTGTGTTCCGGGGCGATCTTGAGGTAGCCACCGACGTGGTGGGTGACCAGCTCCTTCACGTATTCCGGCGACTCGACGGCCAGGTCGTAGCGCAGGCCGGAAGCGATCAGGATCTTCTTCACACCCGGCAAGGCACGGGCGCTGCGGTACAGCTGGATCAACGACGAGTGGTCGGTGTTCAGGTTCGGGCAGATGCCAGGGAACACGCACGACGGCTTGCGGCACGCGGATTCGATTTCCGGGCTTTTGCAGGCGATGCGGTACATGTTCGCGGTGGGGCCGCCGAGGTCGGAGATCACGCCGGTGAAGCCCGGCACTTTGTCGCGGATCTCTTCGATCTCGCGAATGATCGACTCTTCGGAACGGTTC
This sequence comes from Pseudomonas fluorescens, assembly GCF_001902145.1. GTDB lineage: Bacteria > Pseudomonadota > Gammaproteobacteria > Pseudomonadales > Pseudomonadaceae > Aquipseudomonas > Aquipseudomonas fluorescens_BV. The sequence continues at coordinate 487,844 of NZ_MRST01000024.1, read as the reverse complement.
TGGATGATGCGGCCTTCGTGCTCGGTGATCGAGCAGAAGGTGCAGCCGCCAAAGCAGCCACGCATGATGTTCACCGAGAAACGGATCATGTCGTAGGCCGGAATCTTCTCCTTGCCATACGCCGGGTGCGGTACGCGGGCGTACGGCATGCCGAACACGTAGTCCATTTCTTCGGTGGTCATGGGAATGGGCGGCGGGTTGAACCACACGTCCACTTCACCATGTTTCTGTACCAGGGCGCGAGCGTTGCCCGGGTTGGTTTCCAGGTGCAACACGCGGTTGGCGTGGGCGTAGAGCACCGCGTCGCCGCGGACTTTTTCCACCGACGGCAGGCGGATCACGGTCTTGTCACGGGTCATGCGCGGGCTGGCCAGGATCTGCACAACCTTGGCTTCTTCCGGATCGTCGACCGGCCCCTTTTCCTGCTCGATGGCGCAGGCCTGGGTGTCCTGGGTGTTGACGTACGGGTTGATGATCTTGTCGATCTTGCCCGGACGGTCGATGCGCGTGGAATCCACTTCGTACCAACCGGCTGGCGTATCACGGCGGATGAACGCGGTACCGCGCACATCGGTGATGTCTTCGATCTTGTGGCCCCACGACAAGCGCTGGGCAACTTCGACGATGGCCCGCTCGGCGTTGCCGTACAGCAGGATGTCGGCAGTGGCGTCGATCAGGATCGAGTTGCGCACGCGGTCCTGCCAGTAGTCGTAGTGGGCGATGCGACGCAGGGAGGCTTCGATACCACCGAGCACGATCGGCACGTTCTTGTAGGCTTCCTTGCAACGCTGGCTGTACACCAGGCTCGCGCGGTCCGGGCGTTTGCCGGCCATGCCACCAGGGGTGTAGGCGTCGTCGGAACGAATTTTCTTGTCGGCGGTGTAGCGGTTGATCATCGAGTCCATGTTGCCGGCCGCGACGCCGAAGAACAGGTTCGGCTCGCCAAGCTTCATGAAGTCGTCTTTGGACTGCCAGTTTGGTTGCGCGATGATCCCGACGCGAAAGCCCTGGGACTCCAGCAGCCGGCCGATGATCGCCATGCCGAACGACGGATGGTCAACGTAGGCATCACCGGTGACGATGATGATGTCGCACGAATCCCAGCCAAGCTGATCCATCTCCTCCCTGCTCATCGGCAGGAATGGCGCAGGACCGAAACATTCGGCCCAGTACTTGGGATAGTCAAATAACGGCTTGGCTGTTTGCATGACGGTGACCGGTGTTGAGATGAAAAATCGCGGGCGCGGAATATAGCACAAATTTTGACCAATTCCGACGGTAGTAGTCGGAATTGTGGTGACCCTGAATTGTGAACCCATTCAAATGCGGGAGCGGGCTTGCTCGCGAAGGCGGTGTGTCAGTCAATACACCTGCTGACCGATCCACCGCCTTCGCGAGCAAGCCCGCTCCCACAAACTACTCGTCGTCGTCGAAGTTGTAGCTGCCCGGAGCGAGGTTCTCGAAACGCGTGTACTTGCCGATGAACGCCAACCGGATAAACCCGATCGGGCCGTTCCGCTGCTTGCCGATGATGATTTCGGCAATGCCCTTGTGTTCCGTCTCGGGGTGGTACACCTCGTCGCGGTACACGAACATGATCACGTCGGCGTCCTGCTCGATCGCTCCGGATTCACGCAAGTCAGAGTTCACCGGGCGCTTGTTGGGGCGTTGTTCCAGGGAACGGTTGAGCTGGGACAGCGCCACCACCGGGCAGTTGAATTCCTTGGCCAGGGCCTTGAGGGACCGGGAAATTTCGGAAATCTCGTTGGTGCGGTTGTCGCCGCTGGAGCCGGGAATCTGCATCAACTGCAGGTAGTCGATCATGATCAGGGCGATGTCGCCATGCTCACGCACCAGGCGGCGGGTACGCGCGCGCATTTCGGACGGGCTGATACCGGCGGTGTCATCGATGAACAGCTTGCGGTCGTTGAGCAGGTTGACCGCCGAGGTCAGGCGCGGCCAGTCGTCGTCTTCCAGCTGGCCGGAACGCACCTTGGTCTGGTCGATACGCCCCAGCGACGAGAGCATACGCATGATCAGCGATTCGCCTGGCATCTCGAGGGAGTACACCAGCACCGCCTTGTCGCTGCGTAATACGGCGTTTTCCACCAGGTTCATCGCGAAGGTGGTCTTACCCATGGACGGACGACCGGCGACGATGATCAAGTCGGACGGCTGCAGGCCGCTGGTCTTTTCGTCGAGGTCGGTGTAACCGGTGGAAATACCGGTAATCGCGGCATCGGTGTTGAACAGGGTGTCGATGCGGTCGATGGCTTTGGTCAGCAGGTCGTTGACGCTGACCGGGCCGCCGGTTTTCGGGCGGGCCTCGGCGATCTGGAAGATCTGGCGCTCGGCTTCGTCAAGGATCTCGGCAGCGGTGCGGCCTTCGGGGTTGAAGGCGCTGTCGGCGATTTCGGTGCTGATGCCGATCAACTGGCGCAACGTGGCGCGCTCGCGGACGATCTGGGCATAGGCCTTGATGTTGGCGACGGACGGCGTGTTTTTTGCCAGCTCACCGAGGTAGCCCAGGCCACCCACTTGGGAGGTCTGGCCTTCCTTGTCCAACTGCTCGGCCAGGGTTACCACGTCGATCGGTGAGTTCTGGTCGGCCAGCTTGGCGATGGCGCGGAAAATCAGGCGGTGGTCATGACGATAGAAGTCACCGTCCGAGACTTGATCCAGCACGCGTTCCCAGGCGTTGTTGTCCAGCATCAAGCCACCGAGCACGGCCTGTTCGGCCTCGATGGAATGCGGCGGCACCTTCAGGGCAGCGGTTTGCAGATCGTATTGCTCAGGAGCGGAGATTTCGTTCATGGCCACTTGGAATTTGGGGTGTGTAGAAAAACAAAAGGCACGACCTGTAAACAGGATCGTGCCCGATGTTAACCGGCTGGCACGCGAGGTGCCAGTCAGTTAGGTGCGACTTAAGCTGCTACCACGACAACGCGTACGGTGGCTTCAACTTCGGCGTGCAGGTGCACGGCTACGTCGAATTCGCCTACGTTGCGGATGGTGCCGTTCGGCAGACGAACTTCGCTCTTCTGCACTTCAACGCCGGAGGCGGTCAGTGCGTCAGCGATGTCGTGGGTGCCGATCGAACCGAACAGCTTGCCTTCGTCACCAGCGGTGGCAGTGATAGTCACTTCCAGCTCAGCCAGTTGGGCAGCGCGAGTTTCGGCCGACGCTTTTTTGTCAGCTGCGGCTTTTTCCAGCTCAGCACGACGCTCTTCAAACGCAGCCAGGTTGGCAGCGGTTGCAGCGGTGGCTTTGCCGTATGGCAGCAGGTAGTTACGACCGTAGCCGGCCTTAACGTTCACTTTGTCGCCCAGGTTGCCCAGGTTGGCGACTTTTTCCAGAAGGATCAGTTGCATGTGAAAATCCTCTAACTTTTAACCTTCACCGTTCGCGTTATCGGCGTCTTTCGACGCCAGACGACCGCGAAAATCAATCAGGCTGTCAACAATGGCCAAGACCACGAGTAACGGATAGATCAGCTGCATGAACAGCAACAGCGTGACGTACAACCCCACCAGCCAAAACCTGGCCAGTCGCTTTTGCGCGGCAAGCCCATGAATCAGGGCCAGCCCGGCAAACACCAGCGGTACGCTGCAAATCGGCGCCAGCAAGGCCATCTGCGGGCCGAAGTTCGGCCCGACAACCATGCACGCCAGCAGCAACATCGCCGGCCCCGCTGGGATTCTGATACTGCGAAACTCGCGACCAAAACCACCCGGGTTGTACAACAACGCCTGCCAATAACGCCCAAGAATCAGGCTCAGCACGCTGACGACCTGCAACAAAGCCGCAATCAGGCCGGTCAGGACCGGGGCAATCAGTGATGCAAACCGCGCTCGCTCATCTACCGACAAATGCTGGTAGAGATCCCCGAGGGCCAACGGCAGGATCTTGACGATCTCCTGCGCCAGCGCCTCGATCTGCGGGCGGAAAGCCGCGCCAAGCATCACTGAGTACACCAACCCCAATGCCACGCTGACCAGCAGCGTACGGACCCAGGACTCACTTGCGCGCAAAACCAACGCAAGGCTCGATGACCCCAGCAGTACCAGAAGTACCCGTGGATCACCCATTTGCAGCCACCAGATCAAGGCCGGCAACAAACCCAGGGCAAGAACGCCAAGGGCGTCCTTCAAACCGCGCCGCAGTAGCACAAGGCAACCTGCGGCAGCACCCAACCAATAAAGCAACGGCAATGCCGCACATCCAGCCACTACCAGAGTGGCCTGCACGCGACCGCGCATGATGAACTCAGCTAAGGCGCGCATGCATTCAATCCCTTACTACTTGTCGACTGCCCGGTCTCAGCGGCCGTGGCTGTCGGTGTAGGCCAGCAGGGCCAGGAAGCGGGCGCGCTTGATAGCGGTGGCCAGCTGACGCTGATAACGTGCTTTGGTACCGGTGATACGGCTTGGAACGATTTTGCCGGTCTCGGATACGTAGGCTTTCAGAGTGTTGAGATCTTTGTAATCGATCTCTTTCACGTCTTCAGCGGTGAAGCGGCAGAATTTACGACGACGGAAGAAACGTGCCATTTGATAGGCTCCTTAAAAGGTCCGTGGATTACTCGTCAGCGTTATCGCTGTTGTCGCTGTCATCACTATCAGCGCTATCAGCGCCTTCGTGCTCAGGACGGTCGCGACGCTCACGGCGCTCACTGCGGTTTTCTTCAGCCTTGAGCATCTCGGATTGGCCAGTAACGGCTTCTTCGCGACGGATGACCAGGTTACGGATCACTGCATCGTTGTAGCGGAAGTTGTCTTCCAGCTCGGCCAGGGCCTTGCCAGTGCACTCAACGTTCAGCATCACGTAGTGAGCCTTGTGAACATTGTTGATTGCGTAGGCCAGTTGACGACGGCCCCAATCTTCCAGACGGTGGATTTTGCCGCCGTCTTCTTCGATCAGCTTGGTGTAACGCTCAACCATGCCGCCGACTTGCTCGCTTTGATCCGGGTGGACCAAAAAGATGATTTCGTAATGACGCATGAATGCTCCTTACGGGTTGTAGCCTGCCGCTCAAAAACGGTCAGACAAGGAGTGAATGACACTTATGGATCTTGCCGCAGGGGAGGCACATCGGTGCCTGCCAGGAAGGCAAGGGGCGCAATTGTAGAGAAGGGGGAGAACGGGCGCAAGGTGATTGGTGATTATTTGAACAACCCCAAGCACCACAAACACAAATGTAGGAGCGAGCTTGCTCGCGAAAAACGTCAACGATAACGCGTGCGTCCTGAATGAACGCGGCGCCTGCGAGTTTTTCGCGAGCAAGCTCGCTCCTACATTAGGATTGGGGCAAGCCCCACATTGCAATTACTTCTTGGGCTTGGCCTTGGCTTTCGCACCACGCTGACGCTGGGCTTCAAACAGGCAAACACCCGTCGCAACCGACACATTGAGGCTGCTGACGCTACCGGCCATCGGCAAGTGCACCAGGTAATCGCAATGCTCACGGGTCAAACGGCGCATGCCTTTGCCTTCGGCGCCCATGATCAGGATGGTCGGGCCGGTAAGGTCCTGGTCATAAATGCTGACCTCAGCCTCCCCCGCCGTGCCCACTACCCACAGGCCGCGCTGCTGGAGCTTCTCCAGGGTACGCGCAAGGTTGGTCACGGCCACCAGCGGAATCACTTCCGCCGCACCGCAGGCGACCTTGCGCACCACCGGCGTCAGGGTCGCGGACTTGTCCTTGGGCACGATCACCGCCAGCGCACCGGCAGCATCCGCCGAACGCAGGCAGGCGCCGAGGTTGTGCGGGTCGGTCACGCCGTCCAGCACCAAGAGCAACGGTGCGCCTTCGGTACGGTCGAGGAGCTCGTCGAGCATCGCCTCGCCCCACACCTGGCTCGGGCTGACGTCAGCCACCACCCCCTGGTGAACGCCTTCGACCCACACGTCCATTTCACGACGCTCGGCCTGGCCGATGGCAACCTTGTTCTGCGTGGCCAACTCGACCAGCGCCTGTACGCGCGGCTCGCTGCGACCTTCGGCCAACCACACCTGCTTGACGCGCTTGGGATGGTGACGCAGCAGTGCTTCTACGGCGTGCACGCCGTAGATTTTTTCCAGACTCATGACTTGGCCTTAGGTTTGCGCGACCCGCCGCTTTTTGCGGGAGCCGAACCCGCTTTTGGCGGGCCTTTACGGTGTTTACTTGGCTTGCTCGACGGCTTTTCCGCCCCTTGGGACTTTCCCCCAGACGCCGCTTTACCACCGCTTTTGGCTTCGTTGAGCAACTGCTGCTTCAACTCGCGGCTCTTGCGCAGCTCGGCGTTTTTCGCCGCAGCATCGCTTGGGCGGTAGGCTTCAGGGGCCTTGTCCTTGGCGGAAGAACGACGACCAGCCTTGGCAGGTGCAGGCTCGGCCGTGGTTTTTGCGGTGGCCGCTTTGCCTTTGGACGCAGGCGCTGAGGTTTCGCCACGCTTTTTACGACCCGCAGGCTCAGCCGGCTTGTCAGGCATGCCGAAGTCAATCTTGCGTTCGTCCAGGTCGACACGCATGACCTGCACTTCAACGGTATCGCCCAAGCGGAAGCTGCGACCGGTGCGCTCGCCCGCCAGGCGGTGGTGCACAGGATCGAAGTGGTAGTAGTCACCCGGCAAGGCGGTGACATGCACCAGGCCCTCGACGTAGATGTCGGTCAGCTCGACGAACAGGCCAAAGCCGGTCACGGCGGTGATCACACCCGGGAACGACTCGCCCACGCGATCCTTCATGAACTCGCACTTGAGCCAGTTCACCACGTCGCGGGTGGCTTCGTCAGCGCGGCGCTCGCTCATGGAGCACTGCTCGCCCAGCTGTTCCAGGGCCGCTTCGTCGTACGGGTAGATCCGCGCTTTCGGAATGGTCATGGCACCGGCGCGCTTGACGTGCGGGGTGTTCTGCTTGGAATGGATCACGCTGCGGATCGCCCGGTGCGTGAGCAAGTCCGGGTAACGGCGAATTGGCGAAGTGAAGTGGGTGTACGCCTCGTAATTCAGGCCGAAGTGGCCCTGGTTATCGGCGCTGTACACCGCCTGGCTCAGCGAGCGCAGCATCACGGTCTGGATCACGTGGTAATCCGGACGGTCCTTGATGCTGGCCAGCAGGGCCTGGTAATCCTTCGGCGTCGGACCGTCCTTGCCTTTGTGCAGGGACAGGCCGAGTTCGCCGAGGAACGCACGCAGTTTTTCCAGGCGCTCCGGCGGCGGGCCGTCGTGCACACGGTACAACGCAGGAATCTCGTGCTTCTTGAGGAACTCGGCAGTGGCCACGTTGGCCGCCAGCATGCACTCCTCGATCAGCTTGTGTGCGTCGTTACGGGTGGTCGGGGTGATCGCCGCAATCTTGCGCTCGGAGCCGAAGACAATGCGGGTTTCCTGGGTTTCGAAATCGATCGCGCCACGGGTATGACGGGCCCCCAGCAACACCTTGTACAGCGAGTACAGCTGCTTGAGGTGCGGCACCACGCCAGCGTATTCGGTACGCAGGGCCTTGGCTTCGCTGGTCTTCGGCGTTTCCAGGATGGTGCTGACCTTGTTATAGGTCAGGCGTGCCTGGGAGTGGATCACCGCCTCGTAGAACTGGTAGTCGGTCATTTCGCCGGTTTTGGAGATGGTCATCTCGCACACCATGGCCAAACGGTCGACTTTCGGGTTCAGGGAGCACAGTCCGTTGGACAGCTGCTCGGGCAGCATCGGGATCACGCGCTCTGGGAAGTACACGGAGTTGCCGCGCACCTGGGCTTCGTTATCCAGGGCCGAACCGATTTTCACGTAGCTGGAGACGTCGGCAATCGCGACGTACAACTTCCAGCCGCCGGAGAACAGGCGCAGCTTGCCAGGCTTGGCTTCGCAGTAGACCGCATCGTCGAAGTCGCGGGCATCTTCGCCGTCAATGGTGACGAACGGCAGATGACGCAGGTCGATGCGTTTTTCTTTGTCTTTCTCTTCGACTTCCGGCTTGAGCTTGGCGGCTTCCTTGAGCACGGCCTCAGGCCAGACGTGAGGAATATCGTAGGTGCGCAAGGCAACGTCGATCTCCATGCCCGGCGCCATGTAGTTGCCGACCACTTCAACGATATCGCCCTGGGGCTGGAAGCGCGCAGTAGGCCAGTGGGTGATTTTCACCTCGACGAACTGGCCGACCTTGGCCGCGCCATTGCGGCCCGGGGTGATCAGCACTTCCTGCTGGACCTTCGGGTTATCCGGCACAACGAAACCGATGCCGCCTTCTTCGAAGTAACGGCCGACGATAGATTCGTGGGCACGGGACACCACTTCGACGATCACACCTTCACGACGACCACGGCGGTCGAGGCCAGAAACCCGCGCCAGGGCACGGTCGCCATCGAACACCAGACGCATTTGCGCCGGGCTCATGAACAGGTCGTCGCTGCCGTCGTCCGGGATCAGGAAGCCGAAGCCGTCACGGTGGCCGGCAATGCGACCCAGGATCAGGTCCAGCTTGTCGACCGGCGCGTAAGTGCCACGACGGGTGTAGATCAATTGAGCATCGCGCTCCATCGCACGCAGACGGCGGCGCAGGGCTTCGAGCTGGTCTTCGGTGGTCAGACCGAATTCTTCAACCAGCTGCTCACGGCTAGCAGGCGAACCACGATCGGCGAGGTGCGCCAGGATCAGTTCGCGGCTAGGAATAGGGTTTTCATATTTTTCCGCTTCACGAGCGGCCTCGGGATCGAGGGACTGCCAATCGGCCATTAGAGAGTTTTCACCTTGTCTATATGTGGGTTAGTTTGGCATACGCGTATTGAAACGGGAAATTTCAGGTATCAACAAGCGTTTAAAAGCTCTTTGCGACCCCCGGCGCGCACCTTGCCCGACCACTGGCGAAATTTTCCAGGCTTTTTTCATGGCAGGGGTTTACAGCTCAAATATCGCTCCGTATAGTGCGCGCCATCGACGACGGCAACGTTGTCAGATAATGCCCAGGTGGTGAAATTGGTAGACACGCCAGCTTCAGGTGCTGGTGATCGCAAGGTCGTGGAAGTTCGAGTCTTCTCCTGGGCACCAAATTCAGATCAAACCCGCGAAAGCGGGTTTTTTCGTTTCAGGCCACTGATTTTTAACGGAAAAATTGATTTATATTTTTCGAATCAGGGGTTTACAGATCAAAAGCCCCGCCGTATAGTTCGCCCCATCAACAGCGGCAACGTTGTTAGATAATGCCCAGGTGGTGAAATTGGTAGACACGCCAGCTTCAGGTGCTGGTGATCGCAAGGTCGTGGAAGTTCGAGTCTTCTCCTGGGCACCAAATTCAGATCAAACCCGCGAAAGCGGGTTTTTTCGTTTCCGGGGTTTGAAAACTTCCCCAGTGATTTTCCCCTCATCCGCACTTGAGAAGATTTATCGTTTATCCTTGCAATGATTTGTTGCATATAAGCGAGGAACACTTCGGATGATGATCCGTGACAACCGACTCAAGACATCCCTTCTGCGTGGCCTGACCCTCACCCTACTCAGCCTGACCCTGCTCTCGCCCGCCGCCCATTCTGCCGACAAGGTCGCCCTGACCTTATATAACGGCCAACACAAAGAAGTCGGCGATGAACTCGCCAAGGCCTTCGAAGCCAAGACCGGCATCCACGTCAACGTGCGCAAAGGCAGCAGCAACCAGCTGGCCAGCCAGGTCGTCGAAGAAGGTGAGCGCTCCCCTGCCGACGTCATCTACACCGAAGAATCACCGCCCCTGAACAAACTCGGCGAGCAAGGCCTGTTGGCAAAAATCGATGCCAGCACCCTCGATGTACTGCCCAAGGATTACGTGGGCAAAAACGGCGACTGGATGGGCGTGACCGCACGCACCCGCGTCGTAGCCTTCAACCCCAAACTGATTGCCGAAAAAGACCTGCCCAAGTCGGTACTGGATTTTGCTGGCCCCGAGTGGCAAGGCAAAGTCGGCTTCGTCCCCACCAGCGGCGCGTTCCAGGAACAAGCCGTGGCGATCATCAAGCTGCACGGTCGCGAAGCCGCAGAAGAATGGCTGACCGGCCTGCGCGCCTTCGGCAAGGTGTACAGCAACAATATGGTCGCCCTAAAGGCCGTGGAAAACGGCGAAGTGGCCACCGTACTGGTGAATAACTACTACTGGTTTGCCCTGAAAAAGGAAAAAACCAATCTGGATTCCCAACTGCACTACTTCACCGATGGTGATGCTGGCGGCCTGATCACCGTGTCCTCCGCTGCCGCACTCAAATCCAGCAAGCATCCCAAAGAAGCTCAGCAATTGCTGGCATTCATGGCCAGCGAAGAAGGCCAGCGCGTGATCACCAATACGTCGGCCGAGTACCCGCTGCGCAAGGGCATGGAATCGAACCGCGGCCTCAAGCCATTCAGCGAGCTGCAGCCACCAAAGGTCACCCCCGCAGACCTGGGCAACGCCGAAGAAGCCCTGGAACTGGAACGTGACGTTGGCCTGAACTGATGAACCCATCGCTTTCCGTCGCGGGGTTCACCCCCCGTCGCAAACGCCCGTCGATCTGGCTGCTGCTGCCTGTGCTGTTGCTGGTTGGCCTGAGCCTGTTGCCGCTCGCCTATGTCGGGCTCAAAGCCTGGCAGGCGGGCTGGACGGAGGCGGTGCATCTACTGTGGCGGCCTTATGTGTTCGGGCTGCTGCGCAACACCCTGGCGCTGATGATCGGCGTGACCCTGACCTGCGGCGTGATCGGCCTGTCCCTGGCCTGGCTGCTGGAACGCAGCAACCTGCCAGGACGGCGCATCTGGGGTGTGATCCTGTGCCTGCCGTTTGCGGTGCCGGCGTTCGTCAGCAGTTTTACTTGGGTGTCGCTGAGCGCCCAGTTCGAGGGGCTCGGCGGCGCGATCCTGGTGATGAGCCTGTCCAAATACCCGCTGGTGTTTCTGCCGGTGGCGGCGACGCTACGCAATCTTGACCCCTCCCTGGAAGAATCGGCCCGCACGCTGGGACTCAACCGCTGGGGCGTGTTCTTTCGCATTACATTGCCGCTGCTGTGGCCATCGCTGCTGGCCGGGGCACTGTTGATCGCGCTGCATATGCTGGTGGAATTCGGCGCGCTGTCGATCATTGGCCTGCAGACCTTCACCACCGCGATCTACCAGCAGTTCGAGCTGGAATTCAGCAATGCCAATGCGGCGATGCTCTCGGCAGTGCTGCTGGTGATGTGCCTGACCCTGCTGTGGCTGGAGCTGCGCGTACGCGGCAAAGGCCGGCACGTGCGCATCGGCCAGGGCGCGGCGCGGCACACCGAGCAGGTTCGACTAGGCAAGTGGGCGCCATTGGGCCAGGTGTATTGCTTGGCACTGGCGATCATTGGCAGTGGCATCCCGCTGGGTATGCTCGGGTATTGGTTGGCAGTCGGTTCGTCGGCAGCGTTTCCGATGGCCGAGATCGGTGAGGCGATGCTGTCTTCCCTGGCGCTCTCACTGGGCGGCGCCGCACTGTGCCTGGTACTGGCAGTGCCGGTTGGGTTGCTGGTGGTGCGCTACAAAGGGCAACTGGCGATATGGGCCGAACGCTTGCCGTACTTACTGCATGCCCTGCCCGGCCTGGTGATTGCGCTGACCCTGGTGTATTTCGCCCTGCATTACGTGCCGGCGCTGTACCAGACCTCGGCATTGCTGCTCATCGCTTATGCATTGCTGTTTTTGCCGTTGGCGCAGGCGCCGATTCGCACAGCACTGAACAAGGCGGCGCCACAATTGGAAGAAGCCGCGCGCACACTCGGCGCCTCCTCGTTCAGCGCATTTTGCAGAGTCACCCTGCCGATCATTTTCCCCGCATTGGGCGCAGCATTTGCCTTGGTCTTCCTGGATGCGATGAAGGAATTGACGGCCACGTTGCTGCTGAGCCCGACCGGGCTGAATACCTTGGCGACTGCCGTCTGGGCGCATACCTCGAATGTGGAGTTTGCGGCGGCGGCGCCGTATGCAGCGTTGTTGATTCTGGTGTCGGGGTTGCCGGTGTATCTACTTACGACGCGGATGTATCTGAGTCGCTGAGACCGCTATCGCAGGCAAGCCAGCTCCTACAGTCGACCGAGTTCCAACTTTGGAATGCAGTTGAATGTGGGAGCTGGCTTGCCTGCGATGAGCATAGGTATCTACATAACTCTGTAAGCTCAACGGTAACCACGATGCGAAGCGAGTCGCTCTTGATCTGCTCTTGATCTTGATCTCAGGCGCCCCGTTAAACCACGCTGGCCGGAATTCGACAGGGATTTGGGGGGTAAACCGGCAGGGATGCCGGTTTAGCCGCCCCGCGCCATGGATGGCGCGTGGCGGCGGCCCCCTAAATCACTGGCGGATTACGGGCACACCGAGCCTAAGCGAGGTGCCGAGTGGTGGGGCAAGAGCGTTTTGCTTACTTTTGTCTGGGCCGGCATTCCGGCTTTTCAAAAGTGAGCCGCCGTCAGGGCGGAACCCTAGGTGGCCGTTACCGGATATGTACTCGGTCAGCCCCAACATCCTGGTCGGCTGTCAGGCCGCCTTCGCGAGCAAGCCCGCTCCCACAGTTTGATCGTGGTGTGTCAGGTAGATAGGCGTCGGCTGTCTAATCGTCACGGGAGCAAGCTCCCTCGCCACAGATTTAGCGTCGTGCCGAAGTTGTGTAGATACCTATGCTGCGATGAGGCCAGGACAGGCGACATCAAGCCCTGAACTGCCCCAAGCTCGCCTTCAACTGCGCCGCCAACCCATCCAGCACCTTCCCACTGGCCGTCGTCTCCACCACCGCCTGCGCCGCACGCTCGGCCTGGGCATGGATCACCTCGACGCGCCCACGCACTGCATGCGCGCCTTGGGCCTGATGCTCGGCCGCTCGTGTCGCCAGGCCAATCGCCGCATGCACCTGCTCCACAGAAGCTTGCACCGTCTGCTGCAGGCGCACGCTGTCGCGCAACACCAACAAGCCCTCATTGGCCTGGCGCCCGGCCTTGCCGATGGTTTCCACCGCCTCACGCGCGCCCTGCTGCAACGCGACGATATGCGCCTGGATATCACCGGTGGAGCTTTGGGTCTTGCTGGCCAGCGCACGCACTTCGTCGGCCACCACCGCAAAGCCGCGCCCGGTCTCGCCAGCCCGCGCTGCTTCGATGGCCGCGTTGAGCGCAAGCAGGTTGGTTTGCTCGGCGATGCCGTGGATTACGGTCAACACCACTTCAATCTGTTCGCTTTGCTGCGCCAGCCGTTCGATCACCTGGGAACCGGCCTGCACCTGCCCCGCCAACGCCTCGATCAAGCTGCCGACCTCAGCCGAGGTTCGTGAGTTTTCATCCGTGGCCTGGCGAATATCCACCACCTGCTGCAAGGCCGCCTGCATAGCGTGGCTTTCGGCCTGGGCCTCGTCGGCCATTTGCGACAAGGCGCGCAAACTCTCGGCCACTTCATCACGCTGCAAGCCCGCCGCCGCATCGGCGCCAGCATTGCGCAACGTCATGGCGCCGATTTCCACGCCAGTACGCTGGGCCACGTCACCCGCCTCCCGCACGATAGGCTGCAACTTATCCACAAAGCGATTGACCGCCGAGGCCATATCACCGATTTCGTCCTTGCTGTTGATCTGTACGCGCTTGGTGAGGTCGCCCTCGCCGGCCGCCAGGTCATCCATAGCGGCAATAAGCAGCTTCAGGCGATTGACCACGCGCCGGCCCAGCACAATAGCGATCAGCAGCAATACGCCCAACCCCACCAGTGCCAGGCCCATGCCGATGCGCCAACGCAGAGTGCCCGCCGCTTCCTGCACGGCGGCGGCGGTGTTGGCCGTCATTTGCGTGGCAGTGGCTTGCGCCGATTGCAGCCTGGCGCCCATGGCGGCGGCACTGTCAGCCGCCGCCCCCTTGAGGCTATCGCCCACCAGTTGATCACCGCTGGCGATCAACGCGGCAAAGCGCTTATCCAACGCTTGCAGGTCAGCTTCAACCGTTGCGGTCGACACGCCCATGCGCACCTTGCCGATTTCCACACCGTTGGGGCTGATAGAGGCTTCGACGTAATACACGGACGGGTCAGTCTTGGCCGCGTCCAGCACCTTGTCCAGGGCACGCTCCCCTGCGCCTTTCGCCAGCAAGGCCTGGTTGATCGGGTTTTCGCGGTTGAGGTAACGGGTAAGGTGCTCGCCTGCGGCGTCGTCATACACCACGAACAGCACATTGGGATTGCGCTGGGCCCGGCGGGCAAACTCCGACAGCGTAGGTACATCGCTGTCCCACATGGCGCGAGGCGCGACCGAGGCCAGCAGTTGCGCCATGTCATTGGCGGAGTCCTGCAGGTCTTTTTCCAGCGTCGCACGCAACTGCTTTTGCTCTTCCTGCAAGCGGGTGGAGAGCCCCGCCGTCAGGCGCTGTCGGGTGCTGGCGGACAGGCTGTCCAAGCTGGACGTGACTTCCTTGCCAGCCTGGGCCAATTCGCCAGACAGCTTCTGGCTATCAACGCCCAGGCGATTGCCCAAATCGGCTTCCAGCGCCGTCACTGTGCTCCGCGTCAGAGCGACGGCCACCAGCACTTGCACCAAAAGAGCGATACCAAGGGTAACGAACACCGGCCGCAACAGACGGCTTTGTAACAACGAGAGAACGGCAGACACTGGAAATCCCTCCACCAAGGGTGCCACTAATTTGATAGCACCTCGAAAGAGGGAAACACAGCAAGGGTCGTGCCGCTTGCCAGGCAGAAACGACAAAGGGCTCCCGAAGGAGCCCTTTGCTTTTTACATCAACCGCTTATTACGCGAACGGGTGACGCAGAACGATGGTCTCGTTGCGGTCCGGGCCCGTCGAAATAATGTCGATCGGTGCGCCAATCAGCGCTTCGACGCGCTTGATGTACGCACGGGCGTTGGCTGGCAGCTCTTCCAGGGTTTTGGCGCCCACGGTCGATTCAGTCCAGCCCGGCACTTCTTCGTACACAGGCTGCAGGCCCACGTAGCTGTCAGCGTCGGTCGGGGCAACGTCGTTACCTTCAGCATCTTTGTAGCCGGTGCAGATGTTGATGGTTTCCAGGCCGTCGAGTACGTCCAGCTTGGTCAGGCAGATGCCCGAGATGCTGTTCACATCGATAGCACGACGCAGGATAACGGCGTCGAACCAGCCGCAACGACGAGCACGGCCAGTGGTGGCGCCGAATTCGTGACCTTGCTTGGCCAGGTGCGCACCAACGTCGTCGAACAGCTCAGTCGGGAACGGGCCCGAACCTACGCGAGTGGTGTAGGCCTTGGTGATACCCAGGATGTAATCCAGGAACATCGGGCCAACGCCAGAACCGGTGGCAACGCCGCCAGCGGTGGTGTTGGAGCTGGTCACGTACGGGTAGGTACCGTGGTCGATGTCCAGCAGCGAACCCTGGGCACCTTCGAACATGATGTCCTTGCCAGCGCGACGCAGGTCATGCAGCTCCGCCGTCACGTCCAGCATCAGCGGCTTGAGCAGCTCAGCGTATTCCTTGCACTCGGCCAGGGTCTTTTCGAACTCGATGGCCGGCTCTTTGTAGTAACCCACCAGCATGAAGTTGTGGTAATCCACCAGTTCACGCAGTTTGTCTTCAAAGCGCGGCATGTTGAGCAGGTCGCCCACACGCAGGCCACGACGTGCAACCTTGTCTTCATAGGCCGGGCCGATGCCGCGACCGGTGGTGCCGATCTTCAGCTCGCCACGCGCCTTTTCACGGGCCTGGTCCAGCGCAACGTGGAAGGACAGGATCAGCGGGCAGGACGGGCTGATACGCAGGCGCTCGCGCACCGGTACGCCTTTCTCTTCCAGCTTGGTGATCTCGCGCAGCAGGGCGTCAGGTGCGACCACCACGCCGTTGCCGATCAGGCACTGCACGCCTTCGCGCAGCACACCCGACGGGATCAGGTGCAAGACGGTTTTTTCGCCATCGATGACCAGGGTGTGGCCAGCGTTGTGGCCACCTTGGTAGCGCACTACGGCGGCAGCATGTTCGGTCAGCAGATCAACGATCTTGCCTTTGCCCTCATCACCCCATTGGGTGCCCAGGACTACGACATTCTTACCCATAACACTTGTCCTCATTCGCGCAAACTTGGTGCCGGCGATGGCCGGCAGGAAAACTCAAGAAGCCAGTGGCGATACTTGCCAAAGCCCGTTCTGCTGAATCAATTGCCGGTCGCAGTCCGCTTCACGGGCGGCGGCCAATGGCTGCCCAGGCAAGGCCTGGACTACACGCTGACCCTCACGGCGTAACTGGCAAACCTGCTGCCAGAGCGCTGCGTCCGTACTGTCGGGCATCCAGATGCCACCAGACGGCAGCTCGACCTCAGCACGCCCCAGGGTCACCAGGGTTTTCAAATCGGTGGAAAAACCAGTGGCCGGACGCGCACGACCGAAGTCGGCGCCGATATCGTCATAACGACCACCTTGGGCGATGGCCTGGCCAACACCCGGAACGAACACCGCGAACACCACACCGGTGTGGTAGTGGTAGCCGCGCAATTCACCCAGATCAAAATACAGCGGCAGCTCCGGGAACCGCGCCGACAGGCGCTCGGCAATTGCCAGCACATCATCCAGTGCTGCCAATACCGGTGCCGGCGCATTGGCCAGGCGCTCACGCGCAGCCACCAGCACTTCACGGCCGCCGCACAGGTCTACCAGCGCTCGCAGCATGCCAGCCAGTTCGGCAGGCACACCTTCGGTGAGGGCGATCACTTCGTCGATAGCCTTGCGCTGCAGGGCATCGAACAGCTGTTGCTCCACTTCACCGGACAACCCGGCGGCGCGCGCCAGGCCACGGTAAATACCGACGTGGCCGAGGTCCATGTGCACATCCGGCACATCCGCCAGTTGCAGCATGGCCAGCATCAGGCTGATCACTTCAACATCGCTGCTTGGGCTGGCATCACCGTACAACTCGGCGCCCAACTGGATCGGGCTGCGCGAAGACGACAAGGCGCGTGGTTGGGCATGCAATACGCTGCCGGCGTAGCACAGGCGGCTCGGGCCTTCGCGACGCAGGGTGTGCGCATCGATGCGCGCCACTTGCGGCGTGATGTCAGCACGGAACCCCATTTGCCGGCCCGATTGCGGGTCGATGACCTTGAAGGTGCGCAGATCCAGGTCCTGGCCCGCGCCGGTCAGCAGGGATTCCAGGTACTCGATATGGGGAGTCACGACAAACTCGTAACCCCAGCTCTGGAACAGATCCAACACCTGGCGACGCGCTACTTCAATGCGCGCAGCCTCTGGTGGCAGTACTTCTTCGATGCCATCTGGCAGCAGCCAGCGGTCTACCGTTGCCATTACGCCATTCCCCTTTGATCCGGGCGGCCAGCCCTCGGCCGAGCCTTGAGTGAAGCAGAAAATACCCGTCCCTTGCATAAACCACGCGCAAGAGCGACGTGACGAACGGCCTGCAAACGGCCTCGTCGGGCACTTTCCTCGAGAAACCTGTCACGCCTGCCGAATCAAACATGCAGACGCAAAAAAGCCGGGAATTTCCCGGCTGCCGCATCATACACCCGTTTTCTGAAAGGATCACCCCGCCAGGCATTTTAGCCGCCCGACGGAGTGCGCCTTACAGAATCACGGGCTGGTTACTTGGACTTTTCCAGGTAGCGGAAGAAGTCGCTGCTTGGGTCCAGCACCAGTACGTCGGTTTTGTTCGCGAAGCTTTCACGGTAGGCGCGCAGGCTACGGTAGAACGCGTAGAACTCCTGGTCCTGGCCGTAGGCCTTGGCGTAGATCGCCGCGGCTTGAGCATCGCCATCACCTCGGGCCTCTTCAGACTCGCGATAGGCTTCAGCCAACAGTACACGGCGCTGACGGTCGGCATCGGCGCGGATACCTTCTGCCAGCTCGTTACCCTTGGCGCGGTGCTCACGCGCTTCACGCTCACGCTCGGTGCTCATACGCTCGAACACGCTGCGGTTTACTTCCTTGGGCAGGTCAATGGCCTTGACGCGAACGTCGACCACTTCGATACCCAGCTCTTTTTCCGCCATGGTGTTCAGCGAGCGAGTGATGTCAGCCATCAGCGCATCACGTTCACCGGATACCACCTCGTGCAGGGTGCGCTTACCAAACTGGTCACGCAGGCCCGATTCCAGACGACGGGACAAACGCTCGTCGGCAATCTGCTTGAGGCCGGAGGTCGCGGTGTAGAAGCGCTCGGCATCCTTGACGCGCCACTTGGCGTAGGCGTCAACCATCACGGCTTTCTTTTCCAGGGTCAGGAAGCGCTGTGTCGGTGCATCCAGGGTCATCAGGCGGGCGTCGAACTTGCGCACCTGGTTGACGTAGGGGACTTTCACATGCAGGCCCGGCTGGACATCCGCCTGGACCACGCGACCGAATTGCAGCAGCACCGCACGCTCGGTCTGAGCGACGATGTAGAAGCAGTTCCAGGCAGCGATGACCACGACGACGCCCACAATCAGGGCGGTCAGCGATTTATTGCTCATCAACGGCTCTCCCTGGTACGTGTTTGCTGTTGCAGCAAGTCAGCGGCCGCACGGGCGCTCGCTTCGTTGGCAGCGGCATTCGAACCGGTGGACGGTGCACTGGCGCCACTACGACCACCTTCGATCATCTTGTCCAGCGGCAGGTACAGCAGGTTGTTCTGCCCACCTTTGCTGCCGGTCACGAGAACCTTGCTGGTGTTGCTGAAGACTTCCTGCATGGTGTCCAGGTACAGACGCTCGCGGGTCACTTCAGGGGCCTTGCGGTACTCGGCGACCAGCTTGGTGAAACGATCTGCCTCACCCTTGGCGCGGGAGACCACTTCGTCGCGGTAACCGTTGGCATCTTCAAGGATGCGCTGGGCCTGGCCACGGGCTTCCGGCACAACGCCGTTGGCATAGGTTTCAGCCTGGTTGCGCGAACGCTGCTCGTCTTCACGTGCACGGATCACGTCGTCAAAGGCTTCCTGCACTTCACGCGGTGCCGCTGCGCTCTGTACGTTCACCTGGGTAACGGTGATACCGGTGCGGTAAGTGTCGAGGAAGCGTTGCAGACGCTCCTTGATTTCGCTGGCCATCAACTCACGACCTTCGGTGAGCACCTGGTCCATGGCGGTGGAACCCACCACGTGGCGCAGGGCACTTTCGGTTGCGTGTTGCAGGCTGATTTCCGGCTGATCAACGTTCAGCACGAAGTCTTGCAGGTTGCTGATCTTGTACTGCACGGTCAGCGGCACTTCGACGATGTTCTCGTCTTCGGTCAGCATCTGGCCTTGCTTGGTGTACGCACGCTCACGCGTCACGTTCTCCATGTACTTCTTGTCGATCGGCGGGAAATAGATATTCAGGCCCGGGCCGACAGTCTCGTAGTACTTGCCGAAGCGCAGCACCACGGCTTGCTCCTGCTCGTCCACCACGTACACGGCACTGTAGAGCCATACGGCCGCCAGCACGACAAGGCCCAGACCCAGCAGGCCATAGCCACCGCCCTTGCTGGTGCGACCGCCGTCGTCACCACCGCGTTTTTTTCCACCACCGAACAACCCATTCAGGCTTTCCTGCAGCTTTCGGAAGGCCTCGTCGAGATCCGGTGGCCCCTTGCGGTCGCCATTATTGCGGCGCTTACCACCCCAAGGATCCTGATTATTCGAGTTGCCACCCGGCTCATTCCAAGCCATAGCGCTCTCCATCTGATAAAGCAAAGACGCACCCACGGCGCGCCGACCAATGCTACAGAATGCCTGCTACTGCGGCACAACCGCTTTCTCAGGCTTTTATTGCAAAGTGTGTTGTTCGATGAACTCTGCCGGTACAACACCCTCTCGGCTGACCAGCCGATTGAGTTCCGAGCGTGGCAATCGAACAGCCAGCAAGCTGACACCTTCTTCGTCGTGTTCTTCTTTCTGTACCGCGCCCAACTCGAAAAACTGTGCACGCAGTCGAGCAAAACGCTGCGGCAAGCGCAAGGTGCCGACGAACAAATCGCTGCCGAGCAATTCGGCAATGGCTTGTTCAAGCAGCTCCAAGCCACTGCCGTCACGCGCCGACAGCCAGACCCGCTGGGGCTTGCCGTTCTCGTCGCGCTGGATCTGTGGCTCAACGCCTTCAAGCAAATCGAGTTTGTTATAGACCTCCAGGATCGGCAAGTCCTGGGCACCAATCTCGCCCAGCACCACCATTACCTGTTCAATCTGCAACATGCGATCCGGTTCGGCCGCATCGATCACGTGCAACAGCAGGTCGGAATTGCTCGACTCTTCGAGCGTAGACCGAAATGCCTCGACGAGCTTGTGGGGCAGGTGACGAATGAAACCCACGGTATCGGCCAGCACAATCGGCCCCAGGTCGTCGATATCCAGACGCCGCAGGGTCGGGTCGAGGGTGGCGAACAGTTGGTCGGCCGCGTAAACATCCGACTTGGTCACGTTATTGAACAGCGTGGATTTGCCGGCGTTGGTGTAGCCCACCAACGACACCGTTGGGATATCCGCACGGGAACGGCCACGTCGCGACTGCTCACGCTGGCTGCGCACTTTTTCCAGGCGGCCCTTGATCTGGCGCAGGCGAACCCGCAGCAGACGCCGGTCGGTTTCCAACTGGGTTTCACCCGGGCCACGCATGCCGATACCGCCACCCTGACGCTCAAGGTGAGTCCAGCCGCGAACCAGGCGCGTGCTCATGTGGTCAAGCTGGGCCAGTTCAACCTGGAGCTTGCCTTCATGGGTGCGGGCGCGTTGGGCGAAAATATCGAGAATCAGACCGGTACGGTCGATCACGCGACACTCGAAAACACGTTCGAGGTTACGTTCCTGACTGGGCGTGAGGGTGTGATTGAAGATCACCAGATCGGCTTCTTCGGCATGAACCAGGTCGCGCAGCTCCTCGACCTTGCCGCTGCCAATCAGGTATTTGGCGGTTGGCCGATGACGCGGTACGTTAAAAAACGCAACGGTCTCGGCGCCGGCCGAATTTGCCAACTCCTGAAACTCCTGCGGATCTTCGCGCGCCTCAGGGTCCTGTCCATCCAAGTGAACGAGGATTACTCGCTCACCACCACCGTGGCGCTCAAAGAACAAAGGAGACTCCTATCAGGCGTTACCTGGCTCAGCGTCACCCTGTTCATCACCTGCTGCGCTAGGCAGACGGATTGGACGAACTGGAACGACTGTCGAGATAGCGTGCTTGTAAACCATCTGGCTGACGGTGTTTTTCAGCAGGATAACGAATTGGTCGAACGACTCGATCGTACCTTGCAGCTTGATGCCGTTGACCAGATAGATGGAAACCCCAACTTTCTCTTTACGTAAAGTATTCAAGTAAGGGTCTTGTAGCGAATGCCCTTTTGACATGTGCCGCACTCCTTTAAGGATCAATAATAAAAAATCGGAAAATAGATAGCTTATGGCCGTCACACCCCCAAGGATAGACGGCAATTGCAAGGACTCAGCTCAATATGGAGACCGTTCCCAAGTATTTCAAGGCGCGTGACAGATTGTCGCTGTCCAGGCTGTCCAACCAGTGCAAATCGCTCCAGCTGCGCAGCCAGGTGAACTGGCGCTTCGCCAATTGGCGCGTGGCAATGATGCCGCGCTCCTGCATTTCGGCTGACGTCAGCTTGCCATCCAGATGATCCCAGACTTGGCGGTAGCCTACAGCACGTATCGAAGGCAGCCCGGCATGCAGGTCACCTCTTGAACGCAATGCTACGACCTCGTCCACAAACCCCTGTTCCAACATTATTGTGAATCTTTGTGCAATTCGTTCATGCAACACCTGGCGGTTTGCCGGAGCGATGGCCAGATTCGCAACAGTATAGGGCAATTGTGACTGTCCAGATGCGCCTGCATCAGTACTTTGCGCAGTTTGTTTCAGCCGATGTTCAGTCATGGTCTGGCCACTGACGCGCCAGACTTCCAGGGCGCGTGTGAGCCGCTGGGGGTCATTGGGGTGAATACGTGCCGCAGACACCGGGTCTACCGCCGCCAACTGGTCGTGAAGGGCCTGCCAGCCAAGGCGCGCAGCCTCTTCTTCAAGTTCGGCGCGCACCTGGGCGTCGGCAGGCGGCATATCGGCCAAACCTTCCTGCAACGCCTTGTAGTAGAGCATGGTGCCGCCCACCAACAGCGGGATATTGCCGCGCGCGGTGATCTCGGCCATGGCCGCCAGGGCGTCGGTGCGAAAATCCGCCGCCGAATAGCTCTGCGCCGGATCGATGATGTCGATCAACTGGTGCGGATATTGGGCCAATAGCGCTTTTGACGGCTTGGCCGTACCGATATCCATGTCCCGGTAAACCAGGGCAGAGTCGACGCTGATCAACTCGCAGGGCAGCACCTTGGTCAGCTCGATGGCCAGGTCGGTCTTGCCGGCGGCCGTGGGGCCCATCAGGAAGATGGCGGGAGGCAAGGCGCTCATCAACGGCCGCGCAAGAACAGTTTGTCCAGATCGTCCAGGCCCATCTGGGTCCAGGTCGGCCGGCCATGGTTGCATTGGCCGCTGCGCTCGGTGTTTTCCATGTCGCGCAGCAAGCCGTTCATTTCCGGCAGGGCCAGGCGGCGATTGGCGCGGATGGCGCCGTGGCAGGCCATGGTGCCGAGCAATTCGTTGATATGCGCCTGGATACGGTCGCTGGTCCCGTACTCCATCAGGTCTGCCAGCACGTCGGCCACCAGGCGGTTGGCTTCGGCCTGCTTGAGCAGCGCGGGAATCTGGCGGATCGCCAGGGTTTCCGGGCCCAGGCGTTGCAGCTCGAAGCCCAGCTTCTGGAACACACTGTGATGTTCTTCTGCGCAGTCGGCTTCACGCTGGCTCACCGCCAGGGATTCGGGCACCAGCAGCGGCTGGCCACTGAGGCCTTCGCTGGCCATGGCGATCTTCAGGCGCTCGTACATGATCCGCTCATGGGCAGCGTGCATGTCCACCAGCACCAGGCCATGGGCGTTTTCGGCGAGGATATAAATGCCTTTGAGCTGCGCCAGGGCATAGCCCAGCGGCGGAATATCACCGCCGCCTTCGGGCAACGCCACAGTCGCACCTGGCTCGGCACCCGGCAGCGGCGCGAAAAACTCACGGTACGCCGCCTGGGCCTCGGCCACCGGCACTGTCGATTGCGGGCGCGGTGTGTATTGATACTGATAACCCGCACCGGCACCGGAGTTTGGCGCCGTGTAGGCTGGCTGTGCCTGTGGCGATTGCAGAAGGTTGGCCGCCAGGCTCATCTCGCCCTGGGGGCCGAACTCGCCGGCTTCCGGACCACTTGGCCGCACCACCGCCGTGACAATCGGCGCTGACAACTGATCATCGGGGCGCACGTCACCCAAGGCGCGGTGCAGCGTACCGTAGAGGAAGTCATGCACCATGCGTCCGTCACGAAAGCGCACTTCGTGCTTGGTCGGGTGCACATTGACGTCGACCACCGAAGGGTCAACCTCAAAGAACAGTACAAAGGTCGGGTGCCGCCCGTTGAACAGCACATCGCGATAAGCCTGGCGTACCGCATGGGCCACCAGCTTGTCGCGGACCGCCCGGCCGTTCACAAAGAAATACTGCAAGTCGGCCTGGCTGCGGGAGAACGTCGGCAACCCGACCCAGCCCCACAACCTCAAGCCATTGCGCTCGATCTCAATCGGCAGCGCCTGCTCCAGGAACCCGCTGCCACACACCGCTGCCACCCGCCGAGCACGCGCGGCGTCGTCGTTGGCTTCGTGCAGGCTGAGGATGGTTTTGCCATTGTGGCGCAGGTGAAAGGCCACATCGAAACGCGCCAAGGCCAGGCGCTTGATGACTTCTTGCAGGTGATCGAATTCGGTTTTCTCGGCCTTGAGGAACTTGCGCCGCGCCGGGGTATTGAAGAACAGGTCGCGCACTTCCACTGAGGTGCCCACCGGATGCGCCGCCGGCTGGACCCGAGGCGCCATGTCGCGGCCTTCGGTTTCCACCTGCCAGGCTTGCTCGGCGCTGCGGGTGCGAGAGGTCAGGGTCAGGCGGGCCACGGAGCTGATGGAGGCCAGGGCCTCACCACGAAAGCCCAGGCTCATGACCCGCTCCAGATCCTCCAGATCGCGGATCTTGCTGGTGGCGTGACGGGCCAGGGCCAGGGGCAGGTCATCCGAAGAGATGCCGCTGCCATCGTCACGTACCCGCAGCAGCTTGACGCCGCCCTGCTCCACATCGACATCGATGCGCTTGGCGCCGGAGTCGATACTGTTCTCCAGCAATTCTTTGATTACCGACGCCGGCCGTTCAACCACCTCACCTGCGGCGATCTGGTTGGCAAGACGCGGGCTGAGCAATTCAATGCGCGACCCGCTGTTCAAGATGGATTCACTCATTACTGCGCCGCCAATGAAGTGCCGGGGATGGTCAACACCTGACCGATCTTCAATTCATCGGTTTTCAGGTTATTGGCGCTGCGCAGGGCAGCAGGCGTGACCTGGAAACGTACCGCCAGCATGGCAACGGTGTCACCGGGTTGCACACGATGATCACGCGGGCCCTGGGCGATTTTGCCGGAGTCGCGCAGCCAGGCGATGTAGGTGCCCGGCGGCGGGTTCTGCTGGAAGAACTGGCGCACGCCAGCGCTGATCGAGCGCGCCAACGCTTGCTGGTGACTCGCGCTGGCCAGTTTCGAGGCTTCGTTGGCGTTGGAGATAAACCCGGTTTCCACCAGGATCGACGGGATATCCGGCGATTTCAACACCATGAAACCGGCCTGTTCCACACGTTGTTTATGCAGCGAGGTCACGCGCCCGATATTGCTCAGGACTTTCTGGCCCACGTTCAGGCTGGAGGTCAGCGAAGCGGTCATCGACAGGTCGAGCAGCACGCCTGCGAGCATCTTGTCCTTGTCATCAAGGGACACGTTGCCGGCACCGCCGATCAAGTCGGAACGGTTTTCACTGTCGGCCAGCCAGCGCGCGGTCTCGGAGGTAGCGCCGCGATCTGACAGGGCAAATACCGAGGCACCAAATGCAGCGGTTGAAGGCGCGGCGTCGGCGTGAATGGACACAAACAGGTCCGCGCCCTTCTTGCGGGCAATTTCGGTACGGCCCCGCAATGGAATGAAGTAGTCACCGGTGCGGGTCAACTCGGCGCGGTAGCCTTTCATGCCGTTGACCTGGCGCTGCAGTTCACGGGCGATGGCGAGCACCACGTCTTTCTCATGCTGGCCGCGGGAACCGGAGGCACCCGGGTCTTCGCCACCGTGGCCGGCGTCGATCACCACGATGATGTCGCGCTTGCCTGCCGGGGCGGGCGGCGGCGGTGGCAGCTTGACCTGGGGTTGCGAGGGGTTGACCGGCACCGCAGGCACTGTCGCCACGCTCGGCGTTGGCGCAGGCGGCGGTGCGGCGTCGGCGGGGTTGTCGAACAGGTCGACCACCAGGCGGTTGCCGTATTGGGCGTTGGGCGCCAGGGAGAAGCTCTTGGGGGTCACGGCCTTTTTCAGGTCGATGACCACGCGCAGGTCGGTCGGCGTGCGCTGGGCTGAGCGCATGGCGGTAATGGGCGTGTTGGCGGTGGAGACTTTCAGCGGCGCGGCCAGGCTGGCACCGTTGATGTCGATCACCAAGCGATCAGGCGCCGTCAGGGTAAAGACACTGTGCTGGACCGGGCCAGACAGGTCGAACACCAGTCGCGTGTTATCCGGCGCTCGCCACAGGCGAACACTTTTCACCTGTGAAGCAGCCAGAGCATTGACAGTCATTGCCGCAAGCAACACCCCCACGACAGCAACCAACGCGCGAAAGCGCATACCTAACCCCACCAATTATTTGAATTCCAATGCCAGAGCAGCACACCACGACTCAGCGCGTGGGCTCTGGGGCAACAACTTCAGCTGACGTCCGTGCTCATGCGGCGTAATGGTAATGGTCAGGTCCGGCTTTGGCAAAAAGCCTGTGCCTTTATTTGGCCACTCGATCAGGCACAGCGCATCATCGTCGAAGTAATCACGGATGCCCATGAACTCCAACTCTTCCGGATCGACCAGGCGATAGAGGTCGAAGTGGAAGGCGCGTATATCCCCGATCTCGTAGGGCTCGACCAACGTGAAGGTCGGGCTTTTTACCGCACCGGTATGGCCCAGGCCGCGAATAATCCCCCGGGACAATGTGGTTTTACCTGCCCCCAGGTCACCCTCGAGAAAGATCAACCCAGCCCCTCGCGTGACCTGCGAAATACGCTGACCCAACGCGACCATGGCCTCTTCATCTGCCAGGAAAAGAATCACTTCAGGCACGGCGACTGCTCCTCCAGCAATTGACGAATGGCGGGGATCAGGTCGCTGGCCGCTAACCCTCGACCAAGGCCACCTTGGCGCTCCCCGGCTGTGGCGTGCAACCACACGGCCAGGCAACTGGCCTCGTACGCGGGCATACCCTGAGCCAATAGTGCGCCGACCAGACCGGCCAAGACATCACCGAGCCCCGCCGTCGCCATCGCCGGGTGGCCTTGATCACAACGGGCAAGCCGCCCATCCGGGCTGGCAATCAAACTGCCAGCCCCCTTGAGGATAGTCACTGCATTGAATTTCTGACTCAACGCGCGCGCCACCTTAAGGCGATCAGCCTGAACCTCGGCTGTCGACAGCCCCAACAAACGCGCAGCTTCGCCCGGATGAGGGGTAATCACACAGTTGGCCGGCAGCTCGACGCTGCCAGTGGCCAGTTGATTGAGCGCATCGGCATCCCACACCTGCGGCACGCTGGCATTGGCCGCGACCGACAACAGGCTCTTGCCCCAGGCGGCATCGCCCAGGCCTGGGCCAATGACGATCACCGAGATTTTTTCCAGCAGGCCCATCAACTGGTTGGCCGAGCTCACGCCGACGGCCATGACCTCCGGCAGCCGAGCCAGAGCGGCCGGCACGTGTTCCGGCCGCGTCGCCAGCGAGACCATGCCGGCGCCGCTGCGCAGGGCACTTTCGGTGCTCAGCAACGCCGCGCCGCCAAAGCCACGGTCACCACCGATGACCAGCAGGTGGCCGAATTGGCCCTTATGGGCGTCCGGGGAACGCGCAGCCAGTTGCGGCAAATGGCCGGGCAACAACAGCTGAACGTCGGTAATTGGGTGTTTTGTCTGAGGCATGCGTCTTCAAGCTCCGATGTCTGGCAGAATTATACGCATCTAACCTGTGGTTTCCCGTGTCTCATGCCTGCTATTACCTCCGATCTGCCCGCCCTTGCCCAATCGATCAAAGACTGGGGTCGCGAGCTGGGCTTTCAACAAGTCGGCATCAGCGGCCTCGACCTGGCTGAGCATGAACAGCACCTGCAACGCTGGCTCGACGCGGGTTACCACGGCGAGATGGAGTACATGGGCGCCCACGGCAGCAAACGCTCCCACCCGGACGAGCTGGTGCCCGGCACCTTGCGCGTGGTGTCACTGCGCATGGACTACCTGCCCGGCGATACCCAAATGGCGCAATTGCTGGCCCAGCCAGAAAAAGCCTACATCTCGCGCTACGCCCTGGGCCGCGATTACCACAAGCTGATCCGCAAGCGCGTGCAGCAACTGGCCGACCGTATCCAGGCGCAGATCGGGCCGTTTGGCTTTCGCGCTTTTGTCGACAGCGCGCCCGTCCTGGAAAAAGCCATCGCCGAACAAGCGGGCCTGGGCTGGATCGGTAAAAACACCCTGGTTCTCAACCGCAAGGCTGGCAGTTATTTCTTCCTGAGCGAACTGTTTGTCGATTTGCCGTTGCCGGTAGACCCGCCCCACGCCACCGAACACTGCGGCCGCTGCACGGCGTGCCTGGACATCTGCCCCACCAACGCCTTCGTCGGCCCTTACGTGCTGGACGCCCGGCGCTGCATTTCCTACCTGACCATCGAACTCAAAAGCGCCATTCCCGAGGACTTGCGCCCGTTAATCGGTAACCGCGTGTTTGGCTGCGATGACTGTCAGATCGTTTGCCCGTGGAATCGTTTCGCCCGACCCACCGCCGAAAGCGATTTCAAGCCACGGCACAATCTGGATAACGCTGAACTGGCCGAATTGTTTATGTGGGACGAGGATAAATTCCTCAGCAGCACCGAGGGCTCGCCCCTGCGCCGCGCCGGTTACGAGCGCTGGTTACGCAACCTGGCGGTGGGCCTGGGCAATGCGCCCTCCAGCATTCCAGTGCTGGAAGCCTTGAAGGCGCGGCGCGACTACCCGTCGGAGTTGGTACGCGAACACGTGGAATGGGCGCTGGAGCAACACGCTGCGCGCTAGTGCACATCGTCGTTGTAGACGAACTTGGGCATTTCCCAGTGAAAACGGATCGCCAGCAGGCGCAACAGGAAGCCACTGAACAGCGTCAGCAGAATCGCTTGCTCGCTGGGCAGCTCCAGGTACAGACACAGCAGGTAGAACCACGCTGCCAGGAAAGACACGCTGGCATACAGCTCGCGGCGGAAGATCAGCGGGATGTCGTTACAGAAGATATCCCGCAGGATGCCGCCGAATACCCCGGTGATGACCCCGCTGACCGACGCCACCAACATGCCGTGGCCCATTTCAAGTGCGGTCATGCAGCCGATCAGGGTGAACGCCACCAACCCCACCGCATCCAGCGCCAGGAACAGCGAGCGCAGGTGGCGCATCAAGGGCGCGATAAAGATCGTCACCAACGCCGCAACGGAGGTCAGCACCAGGTACTCCGGGTGTTTGACCCAGGTCAGCGGGTAGTGGCCAAGCAACACATCGCGCACCGAACCGCCGCCCAAGGCCGTCACGCAGGCGATCAGCACCACGCCAAACCAGTCCATGCCACGCCGGCCCGCGGACAGCGCGCCGGTCATGGCTTCGGCGGTGATGGCGACGAGGTAGAGCATCAGCAACATGATGGCGATCCTGACAGAGAGGCCGGCAGTCTAATCATTTGCCGAGGGCACCAAAAGGGGGCGTTTGGCTAAAGACCGCGTCGCGCCCTTCGCGAGCAAGCCCGCTCCCACACTTGACCGAGTTTTCATGACGAACGGGGAACATATGTGGGAGCGGGCTTGCTCGCGAAGGCGTCGGGCCAGGCGCTACATCTTCAAGCCTTGATGAAATGCTTGCGGTAATGCTGCAACTCGGCAATCGACTCGCGAATATCATCCAGCGCCAGGTGCGTGCTGCCTTTATGGAAGCTGTCCTTGACTTCCGGCGCCCAACGCGCAGCCAGTTCCTTCAAGGTCGACACGTCCAGGTTGCGGTAGTGGAAGTAACTTTCCAGCCCCTTCATGTGCGTATAAAGGAAGCGACGATCCTGGCAGATGCTATTGCCGCAGATTGGCGACTTGCCCTTGGGCACCCATTTTTCCAGGAAGGCGATGGTTTCGGCTTCGGCTTCGGCCATGCTGATGCGGCTGTCGCGCACGCGCTGGGTCAGCCCGGAGTTACCGTGGGTGCGGGTGTTCCACTCGTCCATGGTGGCGAGCACGGCGTCGCTGTGGTGGATGGCGATCACCGGACCTTCGGCCAAGGTGTTGAGGTTGCTGTCGGTGACAATGGTCGCCATCTCGATGATGACGTCGGTGTCGGGGTTCAGACCGGTCATTTCCAGATCGATCCAAATCAGGTTCTGTGGGTTTTGCATGGCTTGATTCTCTTGGCACCTTGGCGTAGCCGGGCAGTTTAGCAGGCGGGGGCGTGCTAGACTCGCGACCGTTTTACCCAACTTTTGCATTATCGACACGGAACACCAATGGCCAAACGCCAGCTCAACCGTCGCCAAAACTGGCGCATCGAAAAGATTCAAGGTGAACGCGCTGCACGCGCCGCCAAACGTGAATCCTCCGCCGTGGAAGCGCTCGAGGGCGGCGACCTGGGGCCCGAACAAACCGGCCTGGTGATCGCGCACTTTGGTGTGCAGGTCGAGGTCGAGGCGCTCGAAGGCGAACTCGCAGGCCAGGTGTTCCGTTGCCATTTGCGCGCCAACCTGCCTGCGCTGGTCACTGGAGACAAGGTCGTGTGGCGTGCCGGCAACCAGGGCATCGGCGTGATCGTCGCCCAGTTGCCGCGCAGCACCGAACTGCGCCGCCCCGACAGCCGTGGGCAGCTCAAGCCGGTGGCGGCCAACGTCGACATGATCGTGATCGTGTTCGCGCCACTGCCCGAGCCCCATGCCAACCTGATCGACCGCTACCTGGTCGCGGCTGAGCATGCCGGCATCCGCCCGCTGCTGCTGCTGAACAAATTCGACCTGATCGACGAGCAGAACGCCCCGGCGCTCAATGCGTTACTGGCGGTCTACCGCACCCTGGGCTACCCGGTGCTGGAAGTATCAGCCCATCACGGCAACGGTATGGAACAACTGCAACAGCAATTGGACGGGCGTATCAGCGTGTTCGTCGGCCAGTCTGGCGTGGGCAAGTCGTCGCTGGTCAACAGCCTGTTGCCGGAAGTCGAAACCCGCGTGGGGCCGCTGTCGGAGCTGTCCGGCCAGGGCACCCACACCACCACCACCGCACGGTTGTTCCACTTCCCGGGCGGCGGCGAGTTGATCGACTCGCCGGGCATTCGTGAGTTCGGCTTGGGCCACGTCAGCCGCAGCGATGTGGAAGCGGGCTTTATCGAGTTCAACGACCTGATCGGCACCTGCCGCTTCCGCGACTGCAAACATGACCGCGAGCCGGGTTGTGCGTTGCTCAAGGCGCTGGAGGATGGCCGCGTGCAGCAGCAGCGGATGAACAGCTATCGGTCGATTATTGCGAGCTTGCCTGAGAGCAGCTACTAACCTACCGCCAGTTCTGTAGGAGCGAGCTTGCTCGCGAAGATCCCAAGCGCAACGCGGGCATCCTGGATACACGCGTTATCGTTGACGTTTTTCGCGAGCAAGCTCGCTCCTACAATGACAGCGCAGATACAAAAAGGCCGCGATCATCGCGGCCTTTTTGTATCTGGAGCTTAGGAGGCCGGTGCAGGCACCGTAGGATCCTTGACACCCCCATCATCAAACAGGTTCAGCTTCTGGCGCAGCTCATGGGCTGGCAGCGGTTCCTGCTCAGGCGGCAGCGCGTTGGGGTCGGCCGGCACTTCGCCTGGCGCACCCTCGCCTTGGGTCGGTGCCGGTGGCGGTGGTTGATCGCCCTCAATCGCACGCTGGGCTTTTTTGGTCAGCACCACGATGTCGATACGGCGGTTGACCGGGTTGAACGGGTCTTGGGGATCAAACAGCTGCGAGGAGGCAAAGCCCACCACCCGCGCCACTTGCGGGTCTGGATAGCTGCCAGCTACCAGCGCACGGCGGGCGGCGTTGGCGCGGTTGGCCGAGAGTTCCCAGTTGCCGAAATCACCCTGGCCCGCGTAGGGCTTGGCGTCGGTATGGCCGCTGATGCTGATCTTGTTCGGCACTGCCTTGATGGTGTCAGCCATGGCCAGCAGGATGTCTTCAAAGTACGGCTTCAAGCGCGCACTGCCAGAGTCGAACATCGGCCGGTTGGCCGCATCGGTGATCTGGATGCGCAACCCCTCGGGTGTGATCTCGAAGGAAATCTGGTCCTTGAACTTCAGCAACTGTGGGTTTTCTTCGACCTTGTTCTGCAATTCTTGCAGCAACAGCTCCAGGCGCTCCTGTTCGACCTGCTCGGCCATGGATTCGACGGTGTCGCGCTCAATCGGGATTTTTTCCTGGGGCGACTCAGTTTGCACTTCTGGATTGATGGTGCGCTCGGGCGCCAGTTCTGGCGAGCCGCCCAGGTCAATGACAAACGGCGTGCCGCTTTCCGAAAAGCCAATCGGGTCCTTGAAGTAGCCAGCGATGGCGATCTTCTGTTCCGGCGTAGCGGTGGACATCAGCCACAGCACCAGGAAGAACGCCATCATCGCCGTGGCAAAGTCGGCGAAGGCGATTTTCCAGGCACCGCCATGGTGCCCCGCAGCGAAGCGCTTGACGCGCTTGATGATGATCGGCTGGTTGTTTTCCATGGCTTAGCGACCGCGAACCGCTTGTTCCAGCTCGGAGAAGCTTGGGCGATGTTTCGGGTACAGCACCTTGCGCCCGAACTCCACGGCCAGCGACGGCGGCATGCCCGAGGCCGATGCCACCAGGCACGCCTTGATCGCTTCGTAGAGGTTGATCTCTTCCTTGGCATCGTGGGCCAGGGAGGTGGCGAGCGGGCCGAAGAAACCATAGGCGGCGAGAATACCGAAGAAGGTCCCCACCAGCGCCGCACCTACGTGCATACCGATGGCCGCCTGATCGCCTTCGCCCAGGGAGGCCATGGTCACCACGATACCCAGTACCGCCGCGACAATACCGAAACCGGGCATGCCGTCGGCGATGCCGGTCACGGCGTGGGAAGGATGCTCCAGCTCTTCCTTAAGGCTGAACAACTCCATGTCGAACAGGCCTTCCAGCTCGTGGGGCGCCATGTTGCCGGAGGACATGATGCGCAGGTAATCACAGATATACGCGGTCATGCGCTCGTCTTTGAGCACGGCCGGGTACTTGGCAAAAATCGGGCTGGCCGCGGCGTCTTCGATGTCGCCCTCGATCGCCATCATGCCTTCGCGGCGGCTTTTGTTGAGGATCTCGTAGATCAGCCCCAGCACTTCCAGATAAAACGTGTGGGAGAAGCGAGAGCTGAACATGCCCAGGGACTTCTTGACCACGTGCATGGTCATATAGCCTGGGTTGGCCTGCAAAAATGCGCCGAACGCGGCACCGCCGATAATCAGCACTTCGAAAGGCTGGATCAGTGCGGCGATTTTACCGTGGGAGAGGACGTACCCTCCGAGCACACTTGCGATGACGACAATGATGCCGATAATTTTAGCCATAGGAGAGGGGTACTTGCGCCGTCGGGTTCATGGACATATGGGGTGTTGCACAAAACTCTTGTTCTACTTATCGGCAAAACTGCGCCAGACTATAGCCCGTTAAGGCGAAAAGCCAATTCGGCCCGTTCCGGGCGTGTTGAACGCAAGTGATGATCGCGCCCCAATCATGGCAATTGAAACGACAGTCCCAACAAACCGCCCCACTACCCTCGCCGCTTGGATCAAGTGCCTGGACGACGTGCTGCTGCCCGTGCCCCAGGCCAGCCATGAACGCGTGTGCAAAGCCATTCGCGATAGCCGCAGTTCATTGCGAGATATTGCTGAGTTGATGCAAAACAGTCCGGCCCTGGTGCTGAGTGTGATGCGCGAAGCCAACAGCCAAGCCCACGGCAGCCTGGCCGAACCTGCGGAAAACCTTGAAGTCGCGCTTAACCGCCTGGGCCTCAAACGTGCCGAGGAGTTGTTGGCGCGCCTGCCTTCGGTACCCGCCCAGGAAATCCCCGTGGCCTTGCGTCAGCTGTTGCTGATCAGCCAGCACGCATCACAGCAAGCCAACGGTTTGTTCGGCAGTCGCCTGGCGCGGCTGTGGCAGGACATCCACTGGGGCAGCCTGCTGTTTCTGTCGCCGCTGTGGCCGATGGCCGTCGCCTACCCCAAGCTCCTGGAGGAGTGGGAGTTGCGGGTGATCCATAAAGGCCAATCGGTGCGCCAGGTCGAGCAACAGCTGTTCGGCGTGCGTTTGCTTGACCTGTGCCTGGGCTTGACCGAAGCCTGGCACCTGCCGATCTGGGTTTCGCAAGGCTACAAGTTGCTGTTGGCCGAGCAACGCCTGCTGGTCAAGGCGCTGCACATTGCCCGTCAAGACGATGCCCTGCGCCACCAGCAATTGCTCGATGCCGAGCCCAACCTGCGGCGCTGGCTGAACCAGCCGGCCAACACCGTGTTGCTGGCCAACGGCCTGGCGATGTCGGCCCAGGAATCCTGGACCTGCCCGCACACCGAGCGCTGGCAATACCTGACGGCGCTGTACCTGCAAACGCCGTTGAGCGATGTGCAACAGCAAGCCCACCAGCAAGCGGTGACCAGTGCTCGTACCACCTTGATGCCCGACCTCTGGCACCCGGCGCTGTCGCTGATCTGGCCGTGGCACGTACAGAAAGTCCATCGCGGCTTGCTGCCTGCACCGCCTCCGACTGCCGAAGCGTTGGCCGTGTGGCGCACGCGTTGCACCGAGCTGCTGGTGGAGCCGAGCCGCTTTGCCAACGCCATGCACCTGACCACTTGCGCCAAGGAAGCCCTGGTCGCCAGTGGCATGCAGCGGGTACTGATATTCATGGCAGATCGCGCCTTGAGCACCTTGCGCGTACACCAAGCCGACGGCCTGCCCAAGGACGCGGCTCACCTGAGCCTGGATGTAATGAACAGCACGTTGCTGCAACGCTTGCTGGAAAAGTCTGCTCAGGTACGCCTGAACCCCGACAACCATGCGCAGTTTTCCGCATTGCTGCCACCGATCCTGCGTCGTCTGTTTATTGGCGAGCACCTGCTGTTGCGCTCACTGAGCTGCAACGGTCGCGTGGTCATGCTGATCGTGGCGGACCAGGGGGGAGGGCCGCTCTCGGAAACCACCGTGCAGGCGTTCGGCAAAACCGCCCAATGCATCGAGAAAGCCCTGCACAGCTTTACCAACCGCAGCGCCTGATGCTTGCGCTACAATCACCGGCCTTTATCGCCAACATTTGTGCCCAGGAGACCTCACATGCCTGACTTCTCTGGCTTGCCGCTGGTGATCGAATCCGCCGACCTGTTGGGTCGCCTCGATTCCAAGCACTTGATACTGGTAGACCTCACCAATGTCGCCCGCTACGCCGAAGGGCATATCCCCGGCGCGCATTTCGTTGACCCCAAGCGCACCCAACTGGGCCAGCCACCGGCACCCGGCCTGCTACCGAGCAAGGCCGACCTGGAAAAACTGTTCGGCGAACTGGGCCACACCCCGGACGCCACCTATGTGGTCTATGACGACGAAGGCGGCGGTTGGGCCGGGCGTTTTATCTGGATGCTCGACGTAATCGGCCACCAGAAATATCACTACCTCGACGGCGGCCTGCTGGCATGGCTGGAGGAAGGACACCCGCTTTCCACCGATGTGCCCCCAGCAGCCGGCGGCCCGGTCAGCCTTACGCTGCACGACGGCCCTACCGCCACCCGCGAATACCTGCAAAGCCGCCTCGGCGCGGCCGACCTGGGGATCTGGGACGCTCGTGGCCCGCTGGAGTATTCCGGCGAGAAAGTGCTCGCAGCCAAGGGCGGCCACATTCCCGGCGCGGTGAATTTCGAATGGACCGCCGGCATGGACAAGGCACGCAACCTGCGTATCCGCCGTGACATGCCGCAAATCCTTGAAGGCCTCGGGCTGACCAAAGACAAAGAAATCATCACCCACTGCCAGACTCACCACCGCTCTGGCTTCACCTACCTGGTGGCCAAGGCGCTCGGTTATCCGCGAGTCAAAGGTTATGCCGGTTCCTGGGGCGAATGGGGCAACCACCCCGACACCCCCGTTGAGATTTAAGGTTTAAGGACAGTTATGAAAAAGCAGTTGTTTATCCTCAGCCAGTACTTGCTGCCGCACCACTTGCTGTCGCGCCTGGCCGGCTGTATCGCCGAGTGCCGCGTGCGCTGGTTCAAGAACGCCTTCACTGCCTGGTTCGCCAAGCGCTACCAGGTGGACATGTCCCAGGCCCTGGTGGAAGACCTGAGCGCCTACGAGCACTTCAACGCCTTCTTCACCCGCGCGTTGAAAGACGGCGCCCGCCCGTTGGATCCAACCCCAGGCGCAGTGCTGAGCCCCGCCGACGGTGCGGTCAGCCAGCTAGGCCCGATCGAACATGGCCGTATCTTCCAGGCCAAGGGCCACAGCTTCAGCGTGCTGGAACTGCTCGGTGGCGATGCGGCAATGGCTGCGCCGTTCATGGGCGGCGACTTCGCGACTATTTACCTGTCGCCCAAGGACTACCACCGGGTGCACATGCCGCTGGCTGGTACCCTGCGCGAGATGGTGTATGTGCCAGGGCGGATTTTCTCGGTCAACCAGACCACCGCCGAAAACGTGCCGGAGCTGTTCGCCCGTAACGAGCGTGTTGTCTGCCTGTTTGACACCGAACGCGGCCCGATGGCCGTGGTGTTGGTGGGTGCGATGATTGTTGCTTCGATTGAAACCGTGTGGGCAGGCTTGGTAACGCCGCCGAAACGTGAGCTGAAAACCTTCCGCTACGACGAAGCGGCCCGTGCGCCGATTCATCTGGAAAAGGGTGCGGAACTGGGTCGTTTCAAACTGGGATCGACCGCCATCGTGTTGTTCGGGCCGGATCAAGTGAAGTGGGCTGAAGAACTGGCAGCGGGTACGCCGGTGCAGATGGGCCAGGGTATCGCACTGCCGAAAGCTTGATCGACACAGTCCCTGTAGGAGCGAGCTTGCTCGCGAAGCACTCAAGAACACCGCGGACATCCAGAATGCCCGGGGAATCGTTGACGATTTTCGCGAGCAAGCTCGCTCCTACAGTGGTTTGTGTGATGCTCTAGAGCTGACCGTCGCGGTCACGCAAGCCCAGCAGATACAGCACGCCATCCAGCCCCAGTGTCGAAATCGCCTGCTTGGCTGACTGCTTGACCAACGGTTTGGCACGGAACGCCACGCCCAACCCGGCAATCGCCAGCATCGGCAAGTCATTGGCGCCGTCGCCGACCGCAATGGTCTGTTCCAGGCGCAAGCCTTCCTTGTGGGCCAATTCCTTGAGCAGGTCGGCCTTGCGCTGGGCGTCGACAATCGGCTCCACCGCGACGCCAGTCACTTTGCCATCCACCACTTCCAGCTCGTTGGCGAATACATAGTCAATGCCCAGCTTGGCCTGCAACTGCTTGGCGAAGTAAGTGAAGCCGCCGGACAGGATGGCGGTCTTATAGCCCAGGCGTTTGAGTTCGGCGAACAGGGTTTCGGCGCCTTCAGTCAGGCGCAGCGACGCGCCGATCGAGTCCAGCACGCCCACGTCCAGGCCCTTGAGCAGCGCCAGACGCTCCTTGAAGCTGGCACGAAAATCCAGCTCGCCGGCCATCGCGCGCTCGGTAATCTCCGAGACTTGCTCGCCTACACCGGCCGCCTTGGCCAGTTCGTCGATGACTTCGGCTTCGATCAAGGTGGAGTCCATGTCGAACACCGCCAAGCGGCGGTTGCGACGGAACAGGGAGTCTTCCTGGAAGGCGATATCGACATTCAGTTCCTGAGCCACGCTCAGGAAATCGGCGCGCAGCGCTTGCGCGTCAGCCGGTTCGCCACGCACGGAGAATTCGATGCAGCCCTTGCCCTTGTCAGCCGGGGTGTCCAATGGCATGCGACCCGACAGACGGTCGATATGGTCGATATTCAATCCGTATTGCGCGGTGATCGAACTGACGCGCTGCAACTGCTCAGCCGTTACCTTGCGGGTCAACAGGGTGACGATATGGCGCTTTTTACCCTGGCCTTCGACCCAGTGCTGGTAGTCAGCTTCGGACACCGGGGTGAAACGCACCTGTTGATCGAGCTTATACGCGGTAAACAGAATGTCCTTGAGCACCGAAGAGGCCTGTTCGGTGCTGGGGATTTCCACCAGGATGCCGAACGACAAGGTGTCGTGGATCACCGCCTGGCCGATGTCGAGAATGTTCACACCACCCTGGGCCAGGACGCCGGTAATGGCTGCGGTGAGACCCGGTCGGTCTTCACCCGTGATGTTGATCAGGACAATTTCGCGCAAAGCGCACCCCCAGGCTGGAAAAAAACCGCATTCTACCCACTTTCAGTGACCATCGGGCACAGCCAGCGCTTTGCCGGCCATGGGCCTGTCGCTATACTGCGCGTCAACTTCACGGACCAAGAGCCGAGCGCAAGTGAACCGGCCCACGCCAGTAAAAACCGATAACTTCTTCCTGCTGATCTTCCGCGCACTGCGTCACCGCCGTGTACCGATCGCATTACGCATCGCCAGCCATAACGTGATCCTGGTCGCTCTGGCCCTGGTGATCTACGCCTGCGTGATGGGTTTGCAGTTCAAGCAGGCCATGCACGAGCAAGCTGACGCCCTGGGCGCGAGCCTGACAACCCAGACTGCCACTTCGGCGACTGAGTTGCTGGTGTCCAACGACATCCTCAGCCTCAACGTGCTGCTTAACAACCTGACCAAGAACCCGCTGGTGGCCCACGCCGCTATCTATAGCGTGGACAACCGGATCATGGCCGAAGCCGGGCAACGCCCGAAGAATGGCCTGTTGGGTGAAGCCGAGGGTCTGTACCAGAGCAACATCACCTTTCAGGATGTGAAGGCCGGCCAACTGCGTATCAGCCTCGACATGCAGCAGTTCCAGCAGCCAATGACCATCAGCCTGCAAAGCATGGGCATTTTGAGTGCGATCCTGCTGGCCCTGGCCCTGGCCTTGAGCCTGCGCCTGGGTCGGCATATCTCCACGCCGTTGATGCAACTGCGCATCTGGCTGCGGGATATCGACGAACACACCCCGGCCACCGATCGCCAGGACGAAATCGGCGACCTCGCGCGCCAGCTCCACGCCAGCTTTGCCCCGGAGCCAAAAGCGCCTGAGATCGAGCCCGAGCCTGAGTATGACGACACCGAGGATTACAGTAACGAGCCTGAGTTTGAAGTGCGCGACCTGCGCGACCCAGGCTTCGACGAAAGCGCCCCGGTGGCCGGCCTCAAGCCTGCGCCGCGCCATGTGATCAAGGCCGAGGAAGATGAACTGGACGACGAAGACCCGTTCGCCGACCTGCGCGACACCTCGGCAGTAGCACCGGTCGCCGCACCGAAACCGGTTGCGGTCAAGAACGCCGAGCCACAGCACAGTGCCGTACTCGCCGTGCAATTGGGTGCCCAGGAACAACTGCGCCGCCTGCCCCGTGCCCGCCTGACCGAACTGCTCGAACGCTACCGCGACTGCCTCGACCAGGCCGCTTCGCTCTACCAGAGCGAACTGCACACCCTGAACGATGGCAGCACGCTGATGCTGTTCCACAGCGAAGACAGCGGCGAGGACTACCTGACCAATGCCATCTGCTGCGGCGAGCTGTTGCGCGCCCTGGGCCATGCCCTGCAGATCGAAGTGGCCGACAGCGGCATTACCCTGCAACTGCAGTTGGGTCTAACCGTGGGTGACGACCTGTTTGGCATCAGCCAGATCGACCTGCTGCTGACCGAAATCGCCCAGGATGCTTTGGCCTTGTCTCAGCACAGCCGCAATCTGCTGCTGGTGGAGCGCAAGATCAGTGAAGATTCGCTGATCCGCCAACGCGCCCGTATCCGCCCGATTGCCAGCCCTGAAGGAGCCAGTTGTGTGGAGCGGTTGATGGAGCCGTATCCGTCGATGCTGGAGCGGCAGTTGGCGCGGATGCATGAGACCCGCAAGCCCTGAGGCTAAGGTTTTTTGTAGGAGCGAGCTTGCTCGCGAAAAACTCACAGACGCCGCGTTCATTCAGGAAGTACAGCCCAACAAAAAGGCCCGCTTATTCAGCGGGCCTTTTATTTGTGCGCCATTCAGATCAGAACCTGAACACTTCCAAGTCCGTACGAATCGGCGTGGCCATCGGCATCTTCGGTTTTTCCGGGGCCGCAGGCTTGGACTGGGCGGGGGCCTGTTTACGCGGCTGCGCTTCGGCAATCGGCGGCTGGTTGGCCAATGGTTTGAGCGCCACCGACAACTGCTGTGCCAAGTGCTGCAACAGCACACCCTGGGCCTGGACCTGGGACGCAGTGGTGCCGGCGTGTTCTTCCTGCAGGTGCACAATGCGGTTGTCCCGCACCTGCCCGCGACGGTCGATCAGGCGCCACTGTGCATCCAGGATCGCCGGTTGCGACTTGCCGGAATCCAGACGCGTAATGGTCAGCAGCACCTGTACATCCGGGGTGAACCCGGA
Organism: Pseudomonas fluorescens; assembly: GCF_001902145.1. Classification (GTDB taxonomy): domain Bacteria; phylum Pseudomonadota; class Gammaproteobacteria; order Pseudomonadales; family Pseudomonadaceae; genus Aquipseudomonas; species Aquipseudomonas fluorescens_BV. The sequence goes on along the minus strand of NZ_MRST01000024.1, from coordinate 448,237 downwards.
GGGTCCCGGTGCCAGGACCACACGCTGGCTGTCTAACTGGCCGGCGACCTGACGCAACATCAACTGGTTGATATCCGACGACAGGCTACCGGCCCAACGACCATCTGTGGAACCTTGCAGGCTGCCGTCGTTCTGACGTTGAAGCAGGGTTTCGCGTTGCAGGTAATCGGCAACGACTACCGGCCCCAGCAATACTGCCATGCCAGCGGTTTGGGCTGGCTGAGCCGGACTTCCGCTGTCCAGCTGGTACAGCGACACCGGTTGATGTGTGCTGCAACCCGCCAACCCCAAAAGGCCAGCGAGCATCAAAAATAGAGGAAGGCGTGGAGCAGTCATCATCCCATCCAAGTGGCTGCCACAAGGCGAACCACAATGTAATACTAAAAATAACCTGAACACGCTCGGCCACGCCGGCGCTGGAAAGGCCATATCATCCGTGAATATGCGCCATGACTCCAGCGCGAAAGCATCGATCTACGCGTTAAATCGTAGATCGAGGCCTCTAGTACCGCTTAAACCGGTGTTTCGACCAGCAAGGCATCCACTCGCTGGAAGCCTCGTGGCAGTTTGTTACCTCGCCGGCCACGCTCACCCTTGTAGTGTTCAAGGTCGTCAGGGCGCAATGACAACGTGCGCTTGCCGGCCTGGAGCACCAGGGTAGAGCCTTCCGGGACCACGGCGATGTCAGTCACATACTCCTCGCGACTGGCCACGCGGTCACCGGGAATCCCGATAATCTTGTTGCCTTTACCCTTGCCCAATTGCGGCAAGTCGCTGATCTTGAACACCAGCAAGCGCCCTTCGGTGGTCACCGACGCCAGCCAGTTGCTTTCACGGTTATCCACCGGCCTTGGGAGGATCACCTTGGCATTGTTCGGCAGGCTCAACAGCGCCTTGCCCGCCTTGTTCTTGGCCTGCAGGTCTTCACCCTTGACCACGAAACCGTAACCGGCGTCGGAGGCGATGACATACAGCGAATCATCGTCCGGCAACAGCACGCACTCGAAATTCGCCCCCGGTGGTGGCGTGAGGCGCCCGGTCAGCGGCTCGCCCTGCCCCCGTGCAGACGGCAGGGTGTGGGCCGGCACCGAATAACTGCGCCCGGTCGAGTCGATAAACACCGCAAACTGATTGGAACGCCCGGCGGCGGCGGTCTTGAAGCCATCACCGGCTTTGTACGAAAGGCCGGTGGCGTCAATATCATGCCCTTTGGCGGAGCGAACCCAACCCTTTTCCGACAAAACGACGGTAATTTTCTCGTTGGGCAACAGCTCGGTTTCGGTCAGGGCCTTGGCTTCAGCACGCTCGACGATAGGCGAGCGACGGTCATCGCCATAGGTTTGCGCGTCTTTGATCAGCTCACTGCGCACCAGCTTCTTGAGCTTGGCTTCGCTGCCCAACAGGGCTTGCAGCTTGGCTTGCTCCTTGAGTAGTGCATCCTGCTCGTCGCGCAGCTTCATTTCTTCCAGGCGTGCCAACTGGCGCAAGCGAGTGTCGAGGATATAGTCAGCCTGGATTTCGCTCAGCTCGAAACGCGCGATCAGCTCGGCCTTCGGGTGCTCGGCGGTACGGATGATATGGATCACTTCATCCAGGTTGAGGTAGGCGATCAGCAAGCCATCCAACAGGTGCAGGCGGCGCTCGACCTTGTCGAGGCGGAATTGCAGGCGGCGGCGCACGGTCCGTACGCGGAACTCCAGCCATTCCACCAGTAGATTACGCAGGTTCTTCAGCTGCGGCTTGCCGTCCAGGCCGATGATGTTGACGTTGACCCGGTAGCTGGACTCCAGGTCGGTGCTGGCGAACAAGTGCTGCATCAGCACTTCGTGATCCACCCGGCTATTGGTCGGGATGATCACGATGCGGCACGGGTTCTCGTGGTCAGACTCGTCACGCAGGTCGGCCACTTGCGGCAATTTCGACGGCTTGGCCTGCATCAACGCGGCGATCTGCTCCAGCACCTTGGCACCCGATACCTGGTGCGGCAGCGCGGTCACAATAATGTCGCCGTCCTCGATGTGGTACACGGCGCGCATACGCACCGAGCCCTTGCCCGTTTCGTACATCTTCAGCAGGTCGGCGCGCGGCGTGATGATTTCTGCTTCGGTCGGGTAATCCGGGCCCTGGATATGCTCGCAGAGCTGCTCGACCGTAGCCTTGGGCTCATCGAGCAAGCGCACGCAAGCGGTGGCGACTTCGCGCAGGTTGTGCGGCGGCACGTCGGTGGCCATGCCGACTGCAATACCGGTGGTGCCATTGAGCAGGATATTCGGCAAACGCGCCGGCAACACCAGGGGTTCGTCGAGGGTGCCGTCAAAGTTCGGCCCCCAGTCGGCAGTGCCCTGGCCCAGCTCGCTGAGCAGCACTTCGGAATAACGCGACAGCCGCGCCTCGGTGTAACGCATGGCGGCGAAGGATTTGGGGTCATCCGGTGCACCCCAGTTACCCTGGCCGTCCACCAGGGTATAGCGGTAGCTGAACGGCTGGGCCATCAGCACCATGGCTTCATAGCACGCCGAATCGCCGTGGGGGTGGAACTTACCGAGCACGTCACCGACGGTACGCGCCGATTTCTTGTGCTTGGAATCGGCGTCCAGGCCCAACTCACTCATGGCATAGATGATGCGCCGTTGCACGGGCTTCAGGCCGTCGCCGATATGCGGCAAGGCACGGTCCATGATCACGTACATGGAGTAGTTGAGGTAGGCATTTTCGGTGAATTCAGCCAGCGACCGGCGTTCTACGCCATCTAAGCTGTCTGCGAGGATGTCACTCATGCGGGCCTCATCATGGGGTAAGGCACAGCGGAACTGCCGCTGCGCTGATTCAATTCAAAAAAATCTCGACTCATGGCTGGGCACTCCAGCCGCTATCCGGAGCGGCAAAACGATAGACCATCGGACGTTTTTCACCATCTGCACGCGGGCCAAAATTGTTGTCGATCCCGACCCAGGCACCGTCGGCATCCACCAACAGGGCCTCAGCCAGGCCATACGACTGTGGGTAACGTCGCTGTGGCGTCAGGGTTTCGTCGGCAAACGACCAGCACAGCTCAACCTTGGCCGTGAGCGGGTCGCGCCGGCAGATCTGGAACGCATTGCGCTCCAGGGTAAACAGCTTGCCGTTGAACAGCGACAAGTCGGCAAAGTCCTTGGACACGGCCTTGGCGTTGGGGAACTGCGCCGGTTGCACTTCCTGGCCGGCCTCGCTCAACAATACACAACGACCATCGCAATCCCATACGCTCTGCCCACGCTTGATAGAGACCAGGCCACGGCGTTCGCGCTCGGCAGCCAGCCAGATCTGATTGCCTTCAAGGTTTACCGCAAGGCCCTCGAACAAGGCATTAAAGTGCAGCAACATGCCACTGGCCCTGGCTTCGCGCACCATGCCCGGCGCGATTTTCAACCACTCCGGCGCGCCCGTCGCGGGCACCTGCAACACCGCGGCATGGGCTTCGCTGACAATGTAGCGGTTGCCTGCGGCATCACAGCTGATGCCTTCAAAGTCCAGGTCGCCGCCACGTATGAACGAAGCGGCCTTGGTGCGCGAACGCAAGCCCCAAGGCAGGCCGGACTCGGGCACGGGCGGCACGTCGATCTTCAGCGCTTGCGCGCTCCACGTCGGCGCACGGGTATCCAGGCGGTAGATCTGGTCGTCATCGCGGTCCGAAACCGTCCACAGCTCGTTGCCACACAACGCCAGGCCCGACAGGTTCCCACCGCGCATGCCGTCAACCGGGTGTTCCGAGACCAGCTTGAGCTCTGCCACGCCGGCTGCGGCCACCTGGGTGACCGCCAGCGTGCTCAACATCAGGATCGCCAGGGCGAAGCCTGTGCGCATCAGCCCAGAACCTCGGCCAGGTTGCCTTTGGATTCAAGCCAGGTCTTGCGGTCGCCAGCACGTTTCTTCGCCAGCAGCATGTCCATCATTTCCGAGGTGGCGGCGAAGTCTTCCAGGGTCAACTGCACCAGGCGCCGGGTGTTCGGGTCCATGGTGGTTTCGCGCAGTTGCGGCGGGTTCATTTCACCCAGGCCCTTGAATCGCGTGACCTGTGGCTTGCCGCGCTTCTTCTCGGCCACCAGGCGGTCGAGGATACCATCGCGCTCGGCTTCGTCCAGGGCGTAGAAAATTTCCTTGCCCAGGTCGATGCGGTACAGCGGCGGCATGGCGACGTAGACGTGACCGGCATCCACCAACGGGCGGAAATGCTGGACGAACAACGCGCACAGCAAGGTGGCGATGTGCAGGCCGTCGGAGTCGGCGTCGGCGAGGATGCAGATCTTGCCGTAGCGCAACTGGCTCATGTCCGCCGCACCCGGGTCGACCCCGATGGCCACGGCGATGTTGTGCACTTCCTGGCTGGCGAGCACTTCGCTGCCATCGACTTCCCAGGTGTTGAGGATCTTGCCGCGCAGCGGCAGGATCGCCTGGAACTCCTTGTCCCGCGCTTGCTTGGCGGAACCGCCGGCGGAGTCACCTTCGACCAGGAACAGCTCGGAACGCATCGGGTCTTGCCCGGCGCAATCGGCCAGTTTGCCCGGCAGTGCCGGGCCCTGAGTGATGCGCTTGCGCTCGACCTTCTTGCTCGCCTTCAAGCGCCGGCCGGCGTTGTTGATCGCCAGCTCCGCCAGGGCCAGGCCCAGCTCGGGATGCTCGTTGAGCCACAGGCTGAACGCGTCCTTGACCACACCAGAGACAAACGCCGACGCTTCACGGGACGACAAGCGCTCCTTGGTCTGGCCCGAGAATTGCGGCTCCTGCATCTTCATCGACAGCACGAACGCGATACGCTCCCACACGTCTTCCGGCGCCAGCTTGACGCCGCGCGGCAGCAGGCTGCGGTATTCGCAGAACTCACGCATGGCATCCAGCAAGCCTTGGCGCAAACCGTTGACGTGGGTGCCGCCCTGGGCCGTGGGGATCAGGTTGACGTAGCTTTCCTGCACGCTGTCGCCACCTTCGGGCAACCACAGCAGCGCCCAGTCCACCGCTTCTTTATTACCCGACAGGCTGCCGCAGAACGGCTCGTTGGGCAGGCGTTCGAAGTCGCTGACCGAGTCTTCCAGGTAGGAGCGCAGACCGTCTTCGTAGTGCCACTCGACCTTCTCGCCGGTGCCTTTGTCTTCAAAGCTGACCAGCAGCCCCGGGCACAACACAGCCTTGGCCTTGAGCACGTGCTTGAGGCGGCTGATGGAGAATTTGGGCGAATCGAAATACTTGGGGTCCGGCGCAAAGTACACGCTGGTGCCGGTGTTGCGCTTGCCAACGGTGCCGATCACTTCCAGGTCGGTGGCTTTGTAGCCATCGGCGAAAGTCATCTGGTACTCGTTGCCATCGCGCTTGACCTTGACCCGCACCAGGGTCGACAGCGCGTTGACCACGGAAATACCCACGCCGTGCAAACCGCCGGAGAACTGGTAGTTCTTGTTGGAGAACTTGCCGCCGGCATGGAGCTTGGTAAGGATCAGCTCGACGCCCGGCACACCCTCTTCGGGGTGTATGTCCACCGGCATGCCACGACCATCGTCGGACACTTCCAGGGAATGGTCGGCGTGAAGGATGACTTGCACCGACTTGGCGTGCCCGGCCAAGGCTTCGTCGACGCTGTTGTCGATGACTTCCTGGGCAAGGTGGTTCGGCCGACTGGTGTCGGTGTACATGCCGGGGCGTTTGCGCACCGGGTCGAGGCCCGAGAGGACTTCGATGGCGTCGGCGTTATAAGAGCTAGCGCTGGGAGTGGCCATGGGGTCTCGTCGTGAGTCGTTCGATTAAAAAGTGACCTGCGATTTTCTACAGTGACGAAAAATCGAAGGATTGAAACTGATCTGCGCCAATACCGGCAAAGCACAACAGTGCCGGCAATTGCTGGGCGAACCCCTGGTAGCCATGGTCGCCACCGGCCTGGATGCGCAAGGCACAGGCCCGGTAATACTGTTGGGCCAGGCGATAATCCAGGGTTTCGTCCCCGGTCTGCAACCACACCTGATAACGCGCGGCATCCCGGGGAGCCGGTACTTCCAGCTCGGCCAGCGCCGTGACGTGGTCCTGTGTCAATTCCCAGGTCTCATCGGTGTAGAGGTTCTTCTGGGTGCCCAGGTAACCGTCGAACATCCGATGGGGACTGACCGCCGGGTTGACCAGCAGCGCCTTGAGGCCATGGCGTTCGGCAAGATGGGTTGCATAGTAGCCGCCGAGTGAGCTTCCGACCAGCAGTGGCCGGCCCAGTTGCGCAATCGCTTGCTCCAATTGAAGAATCGCCTGACGAGGGTGGTGATGCAGCGCCGGTACGCGTAACTGGTCGGACAGGCCAAGGGTGCCCATCACGGTGGTCAACTGGCTGGCCTTGTTGGAAGCCGGCGCACTGTTGAAACCGTGGATATACAGGATCGAAGCGGACATGCCGGGCTCTCCGTGCTTGGGCCAAAGAGGCGCAGTTTACAGGGAATGCAGGCAGAAGCGGACCCAATGTGGGAGCTGGCTTGCCTGCGATGGCGGCGATTCAGTCAACGAGTCAGCGCCAGGTACACCGCCATCGCAGGCAAGCCAGCTCCCACCCTTTGATCAGTGTTTGCAGGTCTTAATAGCCGTTGCTGCCGTAATCGACGGTGAATGCGAAGCCCACCAAACGCTCCACCCCCGTTTCCAACCGTCCGTCGCCATGCAAGCGCAACCAGCGATAACCCGGCGCCTGCTCGCTGACCTGGAAATCCTCACTCCCCGGCGCAAACTGGATACAGGTGGACGGCGAAGCCAGCAGTCGCACACCGTTGCGGTCGCCGTCGATCTCCTGATGCACATGGCCCCAGAGCAATGCCTTGGTCTGCGGGAAGCGCTCAAGCACGGCAAACAGTGCCTCGGGGTTGCGCAGGCCGATCGGCTCCATCCACGCACACCCAATGGGCACCGGATGATGGTGGAAACACACCAGGTGATGGCGGTCCGGCGCTTCGCTCAAGGCCTGCGCCAGCCGTTGCAGTTGCTCGTCTTGCAAGTAGCCCGGCACCGACCCGGGTACCGCCGAATCCAGCAGGGTGATACGCCAGTTGCCGATATCCACCACCGGTTCGAGCAAATCACTGTGCATGGCAGCCTGGGCCATGACCTGCGGTTCGTCGTGGTTGCCGGGAATCCAGCGCGCCGGGGCGCCAAGGGGAGCGGTCAAATCGCGAAACTGCTGATAGGACGCCAGCGTGCCGTCCTGAGACAAGTCGCCGGTCGCCAGTATCAGGTCGATGGCTGGCTGTTGCGCGCGCACCAGCTCGACCACCCGCTGCAGGCTTTCACGGGTGTTCATGCCCAGCAGCGTGGCGTGAGCGTCGGCAAACAGATGGCTGTCGGACAACTGCACCAGCAACACGGCATCAGGATTCACGGCGGATACGCTCGGCAAGGCGCTCTCCCTGGCAACTACAGGAATGGACATTTGGCGCGATTATGCTGGGACAGGACACAAAGAGGAAACCTAAGGAAGCAGACGCAGTTCACATCTACCGCACCACTTCAAACTCATGGCCCAAGGCCAGGCAGTGGCTGAGCCATTCGCCGAGGAACACATTGAGCTGTGCTTTCTCATCGGGCTGGTGCATGAACACATTCGGGTAAGGATAGATGCTGCGAAAGCGTCGCGCGTGCTCGGCGCTGATCACTTCGGCCATACGGGCGTCGTGGTACACCTGTACCTCCAATTGCGGTACCGGCAACCACGGCAGGCTGTGCTCCTGGCGTACCCGCAGTGTGGTGGTGTATGGGCAGGTGAGAATGACTTCCAGGGTCAGCACGCCAAGCATCTGGTCTCCATGGGTCACGGCGATTCGCCGCGCCTGGGGGGTGTGACGCATGTCCGGGAGCAGGCGCATCAGCCGCGCATAGTTGGCCTCGCAGGCCGCTTGCAGCCCGATCAGGTCAACTCGATAACGTTCCCGTGCCTTTACTGCCATAACCCCCTCACTTCCGCGCGATTAAGCGCAAGCCATTGCAGGGCGATAATGCTGGCTGCGTTGGAAATCTTGCCATCGCGCACCGCCTGCAAGGCATCTTCGAAGGCCCAGGCGGTGACGCGGATATCTTCTGCTTCTTCTTCCAATCCATGGATGCCACCCGCGCCCGAGCTGTCGCATCGGCCCAGGTACAGGTGGACAAATTCGGTACTGCCGCCCGGCGACGGGAAATACTTGGTGATCGGCCACAGCGCGGAGAATGTCAGCCCAGCTTCCTCTTCGGCCTCGCGGTGTGCAACCTCCTCGGGTTGCTCATCCTTGTCAATCAGGCCGGCGACCATCTCCACCAGCCAGGGGTTATCGGCGCGGCCCATGGCGCCGACGCGGAACTGTTCGATCAGCACCACCTCATCGCGCAGCGGGTCGTAGGGCAGCACGCACACGGCGTCATGACGCACGAACACTTCGCGGTTGATCACTCGGCTCATGCCACCGTCGAATTTCTCATGGCGCAGTTGCACGCGATCGAGCTTGTAGAAGCCTTTATAGGCATTGTCACGCTGAACTATCTCGATCTTGTTCGGCGTCGACTTCGCGATGTCCGTCATGGTGTCCCTCGTTAAGCTCGTGCAATGGGCGCCATCCTAACGCGCCGACGCTCGTTGATGCAGCCCCTTTCCGGTTGCCGGGAGAGGCGGCGAGCGTCAAACTCGCTGCAATCAGTTTAGTGGCGAACTGGCGGCCACGTTGGCAGTCCAAGCGCTACTCTTTTCGCTTTCCATCGATTTACGAAGGACACACATGTCGCTTTTAAAAATCGCCTCCGTGGCCTGTATTGCCTTGACCCTGGGTGCTTGCCAGAGCCTGTTCCAACCCGCCTATCTCAAGCCGCTGGACGTTACCACCGACAAATCGGAGCAGATCAAGCCCGGCTGTGAGAGCCCAGCCTGCCCGCTGGTGAACATCGACACCGTGCATTTCCCCAGCGAGCCACAACTCGACAGCCTGGTGGAACAGCGTTTGCTGCAAATGACCCGCACCACGCCTGGCGCCAGCGTACCGGCGAGCCTGAACGCCTACCGGAACACCTTCCTGCGTGAGTCGCCGGACCGCCACGGCATGTACTTGCAAGCCAAGGTACGTGACCAGCATGACGGACTGGTGATCGTTGAAGTATCCAGTTACCTGGACACCGGCATCGCCCACGGCGAGCCAGGCCGCGGGTTTATCAATTATTCACGGATTCTGCACAAGGAACTGACCCTGGCCGACATGCTGCTGCCCGGCCAGGAGCAGGCCTTCTGGAATACCGCGAAAGTTGCCCACAACAGTTGGTTGATCAGCACCAAGATGGACCGCGATCCGGAGTTCGTGAAGAGCTGGCCATTCCAGAAAACCCCGAACGTGGCCCTGACCAGCGGCGGTGTGGTGCTCAAGTACAACGTCAGCACTATCGCCCCTTACGCACAGGGACTGATCGAAATCACCCTCCCCTATACGCGCCTCACCGGCGTGATCAAGCCTGAACTGGTGCCGGCACGCCGCTAACAGTCGGGTATCGCAACGGGGTGATCTCTGAAAGGTAGTTGTTGTTTAGGCGATCGCCTTCGCGAGCAAGCCCGCTCCCACAGTTGGAATGCATTCCAATTGTGGGAGCGGGCTTGCTCGCGAAGAGGCCAGTAAAGGCGCCGACGATCCCGGATCAGACCTTCTTGTAGAGCTGGCTACCTTCCTGCTTGAACCGCTCAGCCTGCTCGGCCAAACCCTTGGCCACATCCACATCCACCGCATCAATGCGCTGGTTGGCCGCGTACTCACGCACTTCCTGGGTGATTTTCATCGAGCAGAACTTAGGCCCGCACATCGAACAGAAATGCGCGACCTTGGCCGAGTCCTTCGGCAGGGTTTCATCGTGGTACGAACGTGCGGTATCCGGATCCAGGCCGAGGTTGAACTGGTCTTCCCAGCGGAATTCGAAACGCGCCTTGCTCAAGGCGTTATCGCGAATCTGCGCGCCAGGGTGGCCTTTGGCGAGGTCGGCCGCGTGGGCCGCGATCTTGTAGGTGATGATCCCGGTCTTCACGTCATCCTTGTTCGGCAGGCCCAGGTGTTCCTTGGGCGTGACGTAGCAGAGCATGGCGCAACCGAACCAGCCGATCATTGCCGCGCCGATACCCGACGTGATGTGGTCGTAGCCCGGCGCGATGTCAGTGGTCAGTGGGCCGAGGGTATAGAACGGCGCCTCGTCGCAGCATTCCAGTTGCTTGTCCATGTTCTCCTTGATCAGCTGCATCGGCACGTGGCCAGGGCCTTCGATCATGGTTTGCACGTCGTGCTTCCAGGCGATCTTGGTCAGTTCGCCAAGGGTCTCCAGTTCGCCGAATTGCGCAGCGTCGTTGGCATCGGCAATCGAACCCGGGCGCAAACCATCGCCAAGGGAGAAGCTGACGTCATAGGCCTTCATGATTTCGCAGATTTCGTCGAAATGCGTGTAGGTGAAGTTCTCTTTGTGGTGGGCCAGGCACCACTTGGCCATGATCGAACCGCCACGGGAGACGATGCCGGTCACGCGCTTGGCAGTCAGCGGCACGTAACGCAGCAATACCCCTGCGTGGATGGTGAAGTAGTCGACGCCCTGCTCGGCCTGTTCGATCAAGGTGTCGCGGAACAGCTCCCAGGTCAGGTCTTCGGCTGCCCCCCCGACTTTTTCCAGGGCCTGGTAGATCGGCACGGTACCGATTGGCACTGGCGAGTTGCGGATAATCCACTCGCGGGTTTCGTGGATGTGCTTGCCGGTGGACAGGTCCATCACCGTGTCCGAGCCCCAGCGAATACCCCAGGTGAGTTTCGCCACTTCTTCTTCGATGGACGAACCCAGGGCGCTGTTGCCAATGTTGCCGTTGATCTTCACCAGGAAGTTACGGCCGATGATCATCGGTTCCAGCTCGGTGTGGTTGATGTTGGCCGGGATGATCGCGCGCCCCCGGGCGATTTCTTCGCGCACGAATTCAGGCGTGATGATTTTCGGCACGCTGGCACCGAAGCTATGACCGGCGTGCTGCTGGTCCAGCAGGCCACTGGCACGGGCTTCTTCAAGCTTCATGTTTTCGCGGATGGCGACGTATTCCATCTCGGCCGTGATGATGCCTTTGCGCGCGTAATGCATTTGCGTGACGTTGGCACCGGCCTTGGCGCGGCGCGGGTTCTTCACATGGGCAAAACGCAGGGCGGTCAGCTCGGCATCGCTCAAGCGTTGCTGGCCGAAATGCGACGTGAGGCCGGGCAGACGCTCGGTGTCGCCGCGTACTTCGATCCACGGCGAGCGCACATCGGCCAGGCCTTTGCGCACGTCGATAATCACATTCGGGTCGGTGTAGGGGCCTGAGGTGTCGTAGACGGTGACCGGCGCGTTGATTTCACCGCCGAAATCGGTGGGCGTCACGTCCAGGCTGATCTCGCGCATCGGCACGCGAATATCCGGGCGGGAGCCCTGCACGTAGATTTTCTGCGAGCGGGTAAACGGCTGCACGGAGCCGGAATCGACCTTGGCCGATTCACTCAGGTGCACGGTATTTTTTAGTTTTGTACTCATCACGGGCTCTCCAACTTATCCAGGCGGTGGATTTTTGTCGGAGCGAACCTGTGACGGACGGACGCACTGGAACCAGTGCTGTGCTTGGCGCACGAGGGCTGTTCGATTGTCGAACAACATCCCGGACGAAGCACAAGAGGACTCGCCGGGTGACGAGAAATCTTGTTCCCTACGCAGGCGCTAACCTGATCAGGTTCAACGGGATCCGGTATTTACCGATCTCAGCCTTCCAACAAGGCACCCCGACAAGAACGCGGCCAGTCTAGACCATGGCGTGGGCAAATTGCCAATAGCGGTGCATTCAGCGTGATGAATGGCGTGATCGTGGGATTGTTGTGTGAAGGTCCGGCCACTACACTCGGGCACGGCCTCAAGGCTTGACGCCAGGCATGGCCAGCCTTAGCCTTGGGCGCTAAATTATCATCGTAATATTCATACTAGGGATCGCCTCATGCTGCGCAAACTCTCACTGGCTGTTGCCGTGTCTTGTGCGACCAACGGACTGGTCTGGGCAGCTGAAGCGCCCTTGTCCGCCAATACCGACCTGGTCAGCGTCTATCAGGAAGCGGCGAACAACAACGCCGACCTGGCCGCTGCCCGTGCCCAGTACGGCGCGCAAAAAGAAGTGGTGCCCCAGGCCCGCGCAGGCTTGCTGCCGAACCTGTCGGCCGGTGCCGACAGCAACAACGTACGCACCCAGATCGACCAACCGGCCGCCACGGCCAACCGTGATGCCCATTCCTGGCGGGCCACCCTGAGCCAGCCGCTGTTTCGCGCCGACCGCTGGTTCCAGCTGCAAGCCGCCCAAGCGGTCAACGAGCAAGCCTCGCTGCAACTGTCGGCCTCCGAGCAGAACCTGATTTTGCAAAGTGCCGAAAGCTACTTCGCCGTGCTGCGCGCCCAGGACAACCTGGCGTCGACCAAAGCCGAAGAAAATGCCTTCAAGCGCCAGCTCGACCAGTCCAACGAACGCTTCGATGTGGGCCTGTCGGACAAGACCGATGTGCTGCAATCCCAGGCAAGCTACGACACTGCCCGAGCCAACCGCATCCTGGCCCAGCGCCAGGTGGACGACGCTTTCGAAGCGCTGATCACCCTCACCAACCGCCAGTACAACTCGATCCAGGGTATCGTCCACACGCTGCCGGTGCTGCCGCCGGCGCCGAACGACGCCAAGGCCTGGGTCGAAACTGCCGGGCGCCAGAACCTCAACCTGCTGGCCAGCAATTACGCGGTAACCGCCGCCGAAGAGACCCTCCGGCAGCGCAAGGCCGGCCACTTACCGACGCTCGATGCTGTGGCGCAGTACGAAAAAGGCGACAACGACGCCCTGGGCTTCAGCAACCCGAATCAGTTGCCCATCCCGTACGGCGGCGATGTGTCGCAACGCACCGTCGGCCTGCGGTTGAACATTCCGATCTATAGCGGCGGCCTCACCAGTTCGCAAGTGCGCGAATCCTATTCGCGCCTCGACCAGACCGAGCAACAGCGCGAAGGCCTGCGCCGCCAGGTGGTGGAAAACACCCGCAACCTGCACCGCGCAGTCAACACCGATGTGGAGCAGGTGCAAGCCCGCCGCCAGTCGATCATCTCCAACCAGAGCGCGGTGGAAGCCACGGAAATCGGCTATCAGGTGGGCACGCGCAACATCGTCGACGTGCTGGACTCACAGCGCCAGCTGTACGCGTCGGTGCGCAACTACAACAACAGCCGCTACGACTACATCCTCGACAACCTGCGCTTGAAGCAGGCGGCGGGCACGCTCAACCCAGGGGATTTGCAGGATCTGGCGCGCTATCTCAAGGCTGACTACAACCCGGACAAGGACTTCCTGCCGCCGGACCTGGCCAAAGCCGCCGCCGAACAGCTCAAGGCCCGCCCCGGCTATTAAAATGTGGGAGCTGGCTTGCCTCTGTAGGAGCGAGCTTGCTCGCGAAAAACTTACAGGCGCCGCGTTCATTCAGCAAACACGCGTTATCGTTGACGTTTTTCGCGAGCAAGCTCGCTCCTACATTGGGTTGGTGTTGTCAGTGTTTGATCAGTCTGTCCAAGCCATCCAGTAAACGCTTTAACGCGCCCTGATTGGCCTGCATCACCTTGAGCCCCGCCTGCGCCATCTTGCGCGCGTCCTGGGGCAATTCGAACAACTGTTGCACCGCCTCCGCCAGCCCATCGGCATCGTCCACCTCTCGCAACGCCCCAGCATCGCGCATCATCGCGGTGATGTCGAGGAAGTTGAAGACATGCGGCCCCATGATCACCGGCTTACCCAGCGCCGCCGGCTCCAGCGGGTTGTGCCCACCCGTCGGCACCAGGCTGCCGCCGACGAATGCGCTGTCGGCCAGGGCGTAAAGAAACAGCAATTCGCCCATGGTGTCGCCAAGCAGCACCGAGGTTTGCTCGGTGACCGGCTCACCGCTGGAGCGACGCACGGTGGCAAACCCTTGCTGCACGCAGCGCTCAAACGTCGGGCCAAAGCGCTCCTGATGACGGGGCACCAGAATCAGCAGTGCATTGGGATAGTTCGCCAGCAACTGGCGATGAGCTGCCAGCACCACGTCGTCTTCACCTTCGTGGGTACTGGCGGCGATCCAGACCGGGCGTTCGCTGGCGCCCCATTGTTCACGTAGGGCGGTGGCGCGGGCCGTCAACTGGGGGTCGATGCTCAGATCGAACTTGATCGAGCCGGTTACTTCCACGGTTTCAGGGCGTGCGCCCAGACTACGCAAGCGTTCGGCCTCGGTCTCGGTCTGTACGGCGAACAAGCTCATTTCTGCCAGCATCGGCGCCGTCAGCTTGGCAAATCGCGCGTACCCCTTGGCCGAACGCGCCGACAGCCGCGCATTGGCCAGCGCCACCGGGATACCGCGCTGGGCGCAGGCATGGATATGGTTGGGCCACAGCTCGGTTTCCATGATCACCGCCAGCGTAGGCTGCACGCGGTTCAAAAAACGCTTGGCGGCGCAGGGCAAGTCGTACGGCAAATAGCAGTGCTGGATGCGCGGTTCGTTGGCGAACAACGCCTGGATCCGCTCGGAACCGGTGGGCGTCATGCAGGTGACGGTAATCGGCAGCTGTGGATAACGCTCCAACAAGCCGCGAACCATCGGGGCGGCGGCAATGCTTTCGCCGACCGACACCGCGTGCACCCAGATCCCGCCGGGCCGCATCACCGGCAAGCCATAGGAAAACCGCTCGCCCACACGCTTGGCATAGGCCGGCGCCTTGCGCGCACGCAACCACAAGCGTAAGGCCACCAACGGCAGCGCCAGGTAAAACAGACAGCTGTAGAGAGTTCTATTCATGGCGGCGGAGTTTATCGGCTTTTTCAGTCGATCGCCTGCAAGCACTCGGCAAAACGTTTGGCCAAGAAGCGAGCGGCGGGCCCAAGGTGTTCGTCGCGGCGCCACACCAGTTCCACCACGAGGGCGGGCGGCGTCCATTCGCTGGTCAATTCGACCATCTGTTGCTGGTAGGTCGGGTATTGCACGATATGCCGAGGCAGCCAGGCCCAGCCCAGGCCACTCATCAGCCACTCGGCCAATACGTAGAAGCTGTCGGCGCGCCACACCAGGGGGCTGGCCGCCTCGCTGCCGGGGTAGACACTGGTCTGGGTCGACATCAGCAACTGCCGAAACTGGGCCAGGTGTTGGCACGTCACGTAATCCTTCTTGGCCAAGGGGTGGTTCACACCGCACACCGTGACCATTTCCACGCTGCCCACCACCCGTCGCTCCAGGGCTTCGGGAATCTGGTCGTGATAGAACAACAGCCCCAGGTCCGCCTTGCGCTCCACCAGTTTGCGTGCCACATCGCCCTGGGCCGCGCTGGACAACTGCACCTCCAGCAGCGGGTATTGCACGGCCAGCGCCTCCAGGCTATCGAGCACAGGCTGGAACAACATCGCCTCATCCTGGGCCAGGCGCAGACAGGCTTCCTCGCCCCGGGTCAACGATAAGGCCCGGCCCGTGAGGCGCTCACACTGGCGCAGCACCTCACGCGCTTCCTCCAGCAACACACTGCCGGCCTCGGTCAGGCGCGGTTGCCGGCCGCTGCTACGTTCGAACAGGACAACGCCCAAGTCCGCCTCCAGCAGGGCAATGCCATTGCTGACCGCCGATTGCGCCTTGCGCTGCCCACGAGCCACGGCAGAAAACGAACGCTGCTCGGCGACGCTGACAAACAGGCGCATCTGCTCCAGATCCCATTGCACGCTCATGGCTCAACCCATCTCAATTCCAGATAGGTAATGACTTTACCCCATCTGGCAGCCGGCTAGAATGCCGACCACTGTAGGAGCGAGCTTGCTCGCGAAGAACTCACAGGCGCCGCGTTTATTCAGCAAGCGCGGGTTATCGTTGACGTTCTTCGCGAGCAAGCTCGCTCCTACAGTTCTTGAAACCACACCGAGGACTTGCCCATGAATGCCGCCTACTATTACTTGGCCATCGCCATCTGCTCGGAAGTGATCGCCACCGTTTCCATGAAAGCCATCAAGGGTTGGAGCACACCTATTCCTCTGTTGTTGGTGATCGTCGGTTATGGCGTGGCGTTCTGGATGCTGACTCTGGTGGTGCGCACTGTGCCGGTCGGCGTGGCCTATGCCGTATGGGCGGGGATGGGCATTGTGATGGTCAGCATCGCGGCGCTGTTCATCTATGGGCAGAAGCTGGATGTGCCGGCGATGCTGGGGATGGGCCTGATTGTGCTGGGCGTGGTGGTGATTCAGCTGTTCTCGAAAACCGCCGGGCACTGACCGCCACTCAACAGCCTGTATACTGCGCCTCTTGTCTTGAACACTGAGGTCGCCGATGCCATCCGTTATTTCCACCGACGTTCTGATTGTCGGCGCCGGGGTTGCCGGCCTCTGGCTCAATGCGCGCCTGCGCGGCCAGGGGTTTTCCACGGTACTGGTGGAAAGCGCCACCCTGGGCGGCGGGCAAAGCCTGAAGTCCCAGGGGATCATTCACGGCGGTGCGAAATACGCCCTGCATGGCGCCCTCACTGGCGCCTCCGAAGCCATTGCCGACATGCCACGCCGCTGGCGTGAAGCCCTGGCCGGCAACGGCGAGCTGGACCTGTCCGGTGTGCGCGTGCTGTCACAGGCGCATTACTTGTGGTCGCCCGGAACGATTGCCGGCAACCTCACCAGCTTTTTCGCCAGCAAGGCCGTGCGTGGCCGCGTCGATCAGGTCAAGGGCGACGAACTGCCCCTGGCGCTGCAGGACCGTCGCTTCAAAGGCAAGGTCTATCGCCTGGCCGAGCTGGTGGTGGACGTGCCCAGCCTGATCAACCGCCTGGCGCAATTGGCCGGTGACGGTCTGCTCGCCGGTCAGCACATCGAACCGTTGCTGGAGGGTGACAGCCTGGTGGGCTTGAGGGTCGATGGCCGTGAGATCCGCGCCCAGCGCATAGTCTTGAGCGCTGGCGGCGGCACGGCAGACTTGCTCGCCGCCCTGGGCCATAGCCAGCCGGCTATGCAAAAACGCCCGCTGCACATGATCATCGCCAAAGGCCCCGGCCTCAAGCCGCTGTACGCCCACTGCCTGGGCGGTGGCACCAAGCCACGGATTACCGTGACCACCCACCCGGCCGCGGATGGCAACTGGGTGTGGTACATGGGCGGCGATATCGCCGAGGCTGACGGCGTGGCACGTACGCCTGAAGAACAGATCGCCACCGCGCAGAAAGAGCTGGCGCAACTGCTGCCCTGGATCGACATGAGCCAGACCCAGTGGGCCACCCTGCGGGTGGATCGCGCCGAGCCGCTGCAAACGGGGCTGAGCCGTCCCGATAACGCTTTCCTCGCCGAAGACGGCCGCCTGCTGGTCGGCTGGCCAACCAAACTGGCCCTCGCGCCGGACTTCGCCGACCGTGTCCTCCACGCCCTGGATCGCGACGGCATCCGCCCAGGCACCAGCACCCCTCTGCCCGACCTGCCAACCCCGGCAATCGGCCAACCCGCCTGGGAGCAGCTGTTGCCATGAGCCTGCCAACCCTGCACGACCTGCATCGCCCCCTGGGCAGCACCGGCCTGCTGGTATCGCCCCTGGGCCTGGGCACCGTCAAGTTGGGCCGCGACCAAGGGGTGAAATACCCCAACGGCTTTCAGATCCCTGGCGACGACGAGGCACGCATGTTGTTGCGCCAGGCCCGCGAACTGGGTATCAACCTGATCGACACCGCGCCGGCCTATGGCATGAGCGAAGAGCGCCTGGGGCCGCTGCTGCGTGGTCAGCGCAAGGACTGGGTCATCGTCAGCAAGGTTGGCGAGGAGTTTTCCAATGGCGTGTCCCATCACGACTTCAGCGCGGCCCATACACGGATGTCGATCGAACGCAGCCTGAAACGACTTGAAACGGATTTTATCGACCTGGTGCTGGTGCATTCCGATGGCAACGACTTGCATATCCTCAACGATTGCGAGGTTTACCAGACCCTGGCGCAGTTGAAGAAAGACGGCAAGATTCGCGGTTTCGGCTTCTCCGGCAAAACCGTCGAGGGCGGCGTGAAGGCGCTGGACCAGGGCGATTGCGCGATGGTCACCTACAACCTCAATGAACAGGCTGAGAAAGCCGTGATCGACTATGCAGCCGCCCATGGCAAGGGCATCCTGGTGAAAAAGGCCCTGGCCAGCGGCCACGTGTGCCTGGAATCGGGAATGGATCCAATTCAGGCCAGTTTCACCTTGTTGTTTGCGCAAACGGGCGTTGCCAGTGCTATTGTCGGGACCATTAATCCGCTGCACCTGGCCCACAACGTAGCAACTGCTGCCCGGGTCATTCGTCAACTCTGATGCCGCCCACGCGGCCGACCCCGTCGCAAGAAGGAGCCGACATGCCGCGAACGCTCATAAGAAAGAACCCCAGCAACTTCAAGACACTGCCGCTGCACGTCGAAGCCACCCCCGAAGGCTTGAGCTACCAGAGCGTCGGCATGCCGCTCAACTTCGCCCAGACCCTGCAACGGCGCAAGCCGGTCGAGGTGCCAGATGCCGAGCGCTTCGCCCTGGAACTGGCGAACCTCGGCGTCTCGGTACGCCTGACCCTGCACTGGCAAAACAAGGATTACTGGGTGCTGGTGCGCCAACGCCGCCAGGACCGTGGCGACGTGGTGCTCAAGCTGATCTCCGGCTACGTCCCGGCCCATGAACTGAACCTGCCGCTGCACACCGCCATCCAGGAAATCGCCGAGGAATGCCTGCTCGAAACCCCTGAAGGCTGGCTCGGCGGGCGCTTTAACGATACCTGGCTGCCTGCGCCCTACTCCGCCGCCCTGCATTACCGCGAGGCCCTGCCGTTTCGCCTCAGCCCGTTGTCCGGTGCCGCTCGTCCGGTACGTTGCGCCACCACCCAATTGATCGAGCGCCCACGGGCCTACGTTCACTTGCCCACTGCATCGCTGCAATTGATTTATGACCTGCGCCTGGAAGTGCCGAAGGAAGCCAAGTCCCTCAGCTTGTTTCATGTGGATGAACGTTTGGAGGGTGACCAGCTGGTGGCGCGCCTGGATCGCCAGCGTCCGGACCTGTACTTGATGCCACTGAAAGACGGCGAACCGCTTGCGCAGCTGTATACCGTCAAGAAGGATCAGCTGTACCCGGCCAGCACACGCGGCTTGTACCTGGCGGAAAGTTTTGCCCAGCAAGAGGGCTGGCTGGTGCGCGATGAGCGCATTCGCTGGAAGGATTGGCTCAGGCAGCAAGGCCTGGCAGAACCGGAAAAAGACTCCAAGTTCAAGCGCTTGACCGGCAAGGCGCGGCAGATGCTGCGCAAGATCGTGCCGAAGAAAATCTAGGGGCGAGCTGGCTCGCCCCACGGGGTATCACTCGTTGTTGCGGATCTTCTCGACAATCGCAGTGGTGGAGCTGTTTTCAACCAACCCCAGCACTTTGACCGTGCCGCCATAGGCACTGACGATGTCCGCACCGACTACCTGGTCGACGGTGTAATCACCGCCCTTGACCAGCACGTCGGGCTTGACCTGGGCCAGCAGGTTTTCCGGGGTGCCTTCGCAGAAGCTGATCACCCAGTCCACCGCGCCCAAGCCCGCGAGTACCGCCATGCGCCGGTCAACACTGTTGATCGGGCGGCCAGGGCCTTTCAAGCGACTGACCGACGCATCATCGTTGACCGCGACGATCAAGCGATCGCCTTGGGCGCTTGCCTGTTCCAGGTACGTCACGTGCCCGGCGTGCAGGATGTCAAAGCAACCGTTGGTGAACACAATGCTTTCGTTGTGGGCGCGGGCATCGTCAATCGCCAGCAGCAATTGCTCCAGGCCCAGCACACCGCGCTCCGAGCCTTCGGAACGCTGGATCGCACGGCGCAACTCAGGTGCGCTGATGGCGGCAGTACCCAGCTTGCCCACCACAATGCCCGCCGCCAGGTTGGCCAAGGCCACGGCATGGGGCAGTTCCTCACCGGCGGCAATGGAGGCTGCCAGAGTGGAAATTACCGTGTCACCGGCACCGGTGACGTCAAACACTTCACGGGCACGCGCCGGCAGGTGCATGGCTGGGTGGCCTGGACGCAACAGGGTCATGCCGTGCTCGCCACGGGTCACCAGCAAGGCGCCCAGGTCCAGATCACTCATCAGCGCCGCGCCCTTGCTCACCAGTTCGTGCTCATCGGCACACCCGCCGACGATAGTCTCGAACTCGCTGAGGTTGGGCGTGAGCAGGCTGGCACCTCGATAAATCGAGAAATCCTTGCCCTTGGGATCGGCCAGCACCGGAATGTTGCGGGCCTTGGCGGCCTGGATCAATACTTGGTGATTCTGCAAGGCGCCTTTGCCGTAGTCGGACAACACCAGCACCTTGATACCGTCGAGCAGCGCGTCGACCTGGTCGCCGAGGGCCAGGGCGTCGGTGGCGAAGGGTTCTTCGAAATCGATACGCAGCAACTGCTGGTGACGGCTCATGACCCGCAGCTTGACGATCGTCGGCTGATGGGCGATGCGCTGGAACAACGCACGCACGCCGGCCCCCTGCAGGCTGTTGGCCAGGCTTTCGGCCGCTTCGTCGTCACCGGTCACACCCACCAGGGAGGCCGGGGCGCCGAGGGCGGCAATATTGAGCGCGACGTTGGCAGCGCCACCTGGGCGGTCTTCGATTTGCTCGACCTTGACGACCGGCACCGGAGCCTCAGGGGAAATCCGTGAGGTACCACCATGCCAGTAACGGTCGAGCATGACATCGCCGACCACCAAGACAGCGGCTTGATTGAATCGCGGCATGGACAACTTCATGGAGCAACCCACATACAAAATGAACAGGGGCGCGATATTAGCACAGGGTTTGCGATGGCTTGCGACCACCGCAGGGCAAATGTGGGAGGGGATTTGCTCTCTGTGGGAGCGAGCTTGCTCGCGAAAAACTCACAAGCGCCGCGTTTATTCAGGAAGCGCGGGTTATCGTTGAGGTTTTTCGCGAGCGAGCTCGCTCCTACATTTCATTTACCCCGTGACGCCGGTTGGATCAGGTGATATCAGCCTGCACCGGTGCATCCAGGCCCATGGCATGCAGGCGGGCGTAGTAACCGTTCTGCGCCAGCAACTCGCCGTGGGTGCCACGCTCGACAATCCGCCCGTCGTCCATCACCAGGATCAGATCGGCCTTCTCGATGGTGGACAAGCGGTGTGCGATCACCAGGGTCGTGCGGCCTTGCATGACCTTATCGAGTGCCGCCTGGATATGCCGCTCGGACTCGGTATCGAGGGCCGAGGTGGCCTCGTCGAGGATCAGCAACGGCGCGTTCTTAAGCAATGCACGGGCAATCGCCAAGCGCTGGCGCTGGCCGCCGGACAACAGCACACCGTTCTCACCCACCTGGGTATCGAAGCCCTTGGGCAACTGATCGATGAAGTCCTTGGCATTGGCATCCGCCGCCGCCGCTTCCACATCGGCACGAGGTGCACCGGCCAGGTCGCCGTAGGCGATGTTGTTGGTCACAGTGTCGCTGAACAGGGTCACATGCTGGGTGACCTGGGCAATGTGTTTGCGCAGGTTGAGCAACTTGTAGTCTTCAATCTCGATGCCATCGAGCAGGATTTCACCGCTTTCATGATGGTAAAAGCGCGGGATCAGGCTGGCCAGGGTCGACTTGCCACTGCCCGAACGCCCCACCAGCGCAATCATCTGCCCAGGCTCGACGGTGAAGCTGATGTCCTTGAGCACATGGCGATCGGTGCCAGGGTAGGTGAAGTTCAGGTGACGCACTTCCAGGCGACCGCTGACCTTGTCGCGTTCGAGAGTGCCGTGGTCGACCTCAACGTCTTCGTCCAGCTGTTCAAAGATGCTTTCGGCGCCCGCCACACCTTTCTGGATGGTCGAGCTGACCTCCGAGAGCTGGCGGATCGGCTTGGGCAGCAAGCCCGCCAGGGTGATGTAGGCCACCATGTCACCCGCCGAGGCGTCGCCACGCAGGTACAGCACCAGGAACATCAGCACGGCCATGGCGGAGTAGATCACCAATTGCAGCGCCGGGGTGTAGATCGCCCCGGTGCGGGTCATGCGCAGTTGCTTGTTGGTGTTGCTCTGGCTGGCCTTGAAGAAGCGCTTCTGTTCGTAGACTTCCCCGCCGAAGCTGCGCACCACGCGGTAGCCCTGGATAGTCTCCGAGGCCACGTGGGTCACGTCGCCCATGGCTACCTGGATTTTCTTGCTCTGCTTGCGGAATTTCTTGCTGGCGGTACTGACCATCACGGCAATCAACGGCAGGATCGCGATCATTACCAACGTCAGGCGCCAGTTCATGTACAGCAAGGAGGCGAACAGAAAGATCACCGTCATGCCTTCGCGGATCACCACCTTGATAGCATCGGTCGCGGCACCCGTGACCATGGTCACGTTGAAGGTGATGCGGGAAATCAGATGCCCGGAGTTGTGATTATCGAAGTAGCGGTTGGGCAGCGTCAGCAGGTTGTTGAACAGTTGCACCCGCAAGTCGTGGACCAGACCCAGGGAGACCTTGGCCAACAGGTAGTTGCCCAGGAACGAACCAAGGCCTTGCCAGGCCGCGATCAGGATGATCAGCAGCGGCACTGCCTGCAGCAATTGCAGGTCGCGCAAAAAGGGCACGGTCGGGAACAGCACCGCTTGCGGATTGGAAAGACCGTCGACAAAGTACTTGAGGATGTAACCCAGCATCGGTTGGGTCGACGCGAAAATCAGAAATCCAAGGATACTCAACGCGAACAAGCCCATATAGGGCTTAACGTAACTGAGCAGGCGGAAGTATATTTTCAAGCTCGAAGGGCTTGCGCTCGGACTGGAGTCGGTCATATCACGCGGCGTTTTGAAAAAGGAGGCTGACTTTAGCACAGCTTCTCTGTTGTACTTGCACCCGGCGTAAGCCGCGGCCCGGTTGGATCCTACCGGCGACATTACTTAGCCACTAGCTTAAGATGGTCGGCTTTCTCTTTCTGGAATGGCTTTACTGTATGCACTCCAAGCGCCTTACCTATGGCTCAAATCGCGTTTTCGACTTCCTGGTCCTATGGATTTTGCCCGTTGGCTTGCTGCTGCTCCTGAGTGCACTGTTCTTTGTCGGCAATCGCAATGTACTGCACCGAATTGTCTACATCCTGTTCAGCGTACCAACCTTGTTTCTGTTGTGCATGCGCCCTCGGGAGTTCAAGGACCTGCTGCGCGAGCCCCTGGCGATCGCGTTCCTGGCGTTCTCCGCCTGGGCATTGACCAGTCTGCTCTGGAGTCCTGAACCCAGTTCCGATACCGACCTGTTCAAGCGGCCGTTGAATACCTTCATGCTGTTTGGTGGCTGCGCACTGCTGCTTCATTATCGCAACGAACTCTTCAAGCCAGTCTTCTTCAGCGCTGCGGTGATTGCGCTGGTGGTGAGCCTGGGTAATCTGGTCGCGTTCGCCAAGGGTTATTCGCCCGGCATGCGCATGATCGGCGGCCTGGGCGCCCTCGATAATCCGTTGCTCAGCTCGCACTTATTTGGCTTTTTCACGGTGTACTGGCTGTATGTCTGCATGACCACCCAGCGTCTCAACATACTGTGGTTCAGCGTGCCGGCCTTGGCAATCATGACCGCCGCGGTGCTGGCGACCGGCTCACGCACGCCGCTGGTGGCGTTGGGGCTGGCCATACTTTGGATGAGCTTTGTCAGCCGTAACCGCCGTGCGGCGCTACTTATCACCGGCATGGTCCTGGGCGCCGCCGGACTCCTGTTGTTCTTCCCCGAAATGATCACTGGACGCGGCAGTTCGTTCCGCATTGAGCTGTGGACTATGACATTGCAGCTTATTGCCGAGCACCCTTGGATTGGGCATAGCTACGATTCCGAGCTTTACCTAATGGTGGCGAATGACTACCAACTGCGCGAACCCCACAGCTTTGCCCTCGGCGTGCTCTATTACGTCGGCATCATCGGTTTCATCCCATGGGCCTTCATGCTCGGCTGGGGCCTGTATAAAGGCCTGCAGCAACGCGCACAGCCGCTGTTCATCCTGGCTTCTTCGCTGCTGGCTTACGGTATCGGCGCGGGCCTGACCGAAGGCGGCGGCATTCTGTCACGGCCCAAGGAACATTGGTTCCTGCTGTGGATTCCCCTGGCAATTATCACCGGCCTGAGCCTCGCCCAGCGCCATCGCAGCCTGCTGCGCATGCCAGTGCAGAACCTCAAGCCCGCCGTGTTTGAACAGCTGTGCAGCAACGCCCATGTGATTGAAGCCGATGGCCTGGGTCCCAAAGTCCTGCGCCTGGAGGACGGCAGTTTCCTCAAGCTGTTCCGCCCACGCCGCTGGTACACCTCCGGCAGCTTCAATCCGTACTCCGAGCGCTTTGCCAGCAACAGCGAGCAACTGCGCACCCTGGGCATTCCTACGCCGCACATCCTCGGGCTCTACCGCCTGAGCGACGCCAGCAGTGCAGTGAGCTACACGCCGTTGCCCGGCCTGACGTTGCGCCAAGCGCTGCAAAGCCTGGACAGCAGCCTGCGTGAATCACTGGTTGAGCGCTTTGGACGGTTCATGGCGCAACTGCACGAGCGCGGTGTGTACTTCCGCTCGCTGCACCTGGGTAACGTGTTGTTGATGGACGACGGTGAGTTCGCCCTGATCGACGTGGCTGACCTGCGCATCTACCCGTCTTCACTGCGTTACGCCTTGCGCCAACGTAACCTGCGCCACATGCAACGTTATCCTCAGGATCGCAACTGGCTGTTCGAAACGCACTTCGAACAACTGGTCAAGGGTTACGCCTCGGTGGCGAGCCCAGCCGCCACTGCAAAAATCCGCGAGCAGGTCCAGAGCCTGTAAACATCTGTAGGAGCGAGCTTGCTCGCGAAAAACTCACCGGCACCGCGTTTATTCAGGAAGCACGCGTTATCGTTGACGTTTTTCGCGAGCAAGCTCGCTCCTACAGGGTTCGGCGTTGGTTCAGTTCTTGAGTGGCGCCAGATACAACCGCACCAGCCCACGCAAGGTCTTGCGCCCCCAGAACTTCAACGGGATCTGCTTGAGAACCTCCCGCGCCAACGGGCGGTCGCGGTCGGCGGTCTTGAGGAACATCGAGTTCAGGAAGTTGTAGCGAACCGCGTCGTAGGCCGGGTGCTCGCTGAACTTGGCGTAGGTCTTGAGAATGTTCTGGATCATGTAGCGGTGGTTCTTGTACGTGTTGCTGGCGTGCTGGCGATACTTGGCCATCACTACATCAAGGGCGTCGATGGTGTAGCCCGCCGCCGTGATCTTCAGTTGGATCAGCAAGTCTTCCAGGGGAATCTGCGGGTCGAAACCGCCGACCTCCTCCAGCACTTCGCGACGAATCAGCATGGTCGGCGCCGGTGGAAACGGCTTGCGGTCCAGGAACAGGTCGTCGAAGTCCAGACGGCGAAACGGCACGTCGCGACGCTGTTTCTTCTCCGGGTGCAGGCTGCCGTCCCCGTCGATCAGCTCGATATTGCCAGCACACATGCCCACCTTCGGCTTGCCGTCCATATACGCCACCTGGGTGGCAATACGGTCCGGCAACATGATGTCATCCGAGCCGAACGGTGCGATCAAGCTACCCTTGGCGCGAGCAATCGCACCGTTCAAGGTAGCGCTGAGCCCTTGGTTCTGCTGCACCTGGAAATCAAAGCCGTGCTCGGCCTGCAAGCGCTGGATGCGTTCGACGCTGTCATCCTTGGAGCCGTCGTCGACCACCAACAGCTCGATATTGGGGTAGGTCTGCCCAAGCACGCTAAGAATGCTTTGCTCGATGTACTGGCCATGGTTGTAGGAAGCGATGATCACCGAGACCAGGGGTTGTTGCTGATTCATGCTCTACCTACTTCACGCAAACCGGTTTCAATCAGGGTCAGGTACTTGTGCTTGAACTCGTCGAGGGTGTGGTTGGCCTCCAGATAGCGGAACACCTCCTCACCCTTGGCGCGCAATTGTTCATCGCTCAAGGCCAGGTAAGTATCCAGGGCCGCAGCCAGTTGTTCGACATTGCCCGGGTCGTGGGACAAGCCGCCCGCGCCCTGCACCAGCGGCAGCATCGCCGGGCCGTTTGAGGCGATCACAGGCAGATGGCCGCTCATGCCTTCCAGCAAGGCCAGGCCCAGGCCTTCGAACAGCGACGGCATGGTCCAGATATCGAAGCCGCGCACGTACTTCATGCCGTCTTCGCGAAAGCCCAGCAAGTGCGCACGGCCGGTCAGGCCCAGGCGCTCGATGTCGGCACGCAGGTCCGCTTCGGCACGGCCGGAACCAATGATGCCCACCTGCGCCTCAGGGTATTTATCCTTGAGCGTGGCGAAGGCTTGCAGCAGATGAGTGTGGCCCTTGATCGGCACCAGGCGGCCCAGGGCGCCGATCATCCGTGCATCCATTGGCAGGCCAAGGGCCTTGCGCGCGTCTTCACGGGACAGTTGCAAGGCTTCTGCCTGAGGAATGTCGATAGCGTTGGTGACGTACGTGGTGTTCTCGTGGGTGAACCCGCAGTTGAGGTCTACCAGGTAGTCCTTGACCGCTTCCGACACACCGACAAAGCGCCACGCCGAGCTGACCCAGCGCTGGGTCTGACGCCGACGGTAACCACGGGCGTACTCGCCAAAGCCGTGGGAGATGCCGACGCACAGCGGGATCTTCAACCAGCGGTTGAGCGACAGCATCATGTTCACCGACTTGAAGCGGTTACAGATGACCACGTCGAACTTCTGCTCGCGGCAGTACTTGTAGATCTGCCACATGGCACCAAAGCGAATGCCCTTGAGGGACTTCTCCGGCAGCTCGAAATAGTGGGAGTGCTCGGCCACGCTCAGCGGCTGGCCAGGCAGCGGGCGCCCGCTGAGAAATCCGGAGGTCACCTCGAAACGCTCAGCCGGCAGGGATTTGACGATCTGCTCCCCCAAGTCCGCGAAGTCATGGGTCTTGACGTTGTAGTCCGGCTGTAACTGCAAAACCTTGAAACGAGGCTTCATAACTCTCCATGCAGCGATCTGGCTACGGGCACGCAGCCCGGTAAAAAGGGCGACAGGCGCATAACGGCCTGCCTTCAATCGGCTCTCAGTCCTGCTTCAGGACCCACAACAGCTCGTGACGGCGCACGGCCTTGCGGAAGAATTCGTTCTCGCCATAGGGCGATGGACTACGGCCCGCCAGCAGTTGCTGCAACCACCTACGCACCCGACGCTTGAACGGCGCTGGCGGCTGCAGGTCGTGCATCATGCCCAGGGCCATCGCCTTGTCCTGCTGCTGGCTCAAGGCGAGGGCGAAACTGCACGGCACCAGTTCCACAGCGCCATCGAAACGCGGCGGCAGCGCCACGCCAGCGCCGGAATCGCCCATGGGCCAGCGGTCGTTATCATGCAGGTGATTGGCGTAGCCGAGCAATGTGTCGGGCTGCCACTCCAGGCCCTGCAAGGCTTCCAGCACTGCCGCGTGGGCGCAGATATGGTCGGCGTGAGGGTCCAGCAACGGCGTGGGCAAGACGATGACCTGGGGCCGCGCCTTGAGCAGCAGTGCCCGCAGGTCGGCGATCAGGTTATGCCAGGTCGGTGCACCATCAGCATCGCCAGGCAGGGCAAAACCGTTGAACTGACGAAACAGCCGCGTATCGGCCAAATCGGCTTCGCGGGAGGCTTGAGGCTGATCCGGCGCAGCCTGCATGGCTTGCAACTGCATGCAGAAGTACCCCAACTGCACGCACTGCGCCTGGGGCACGCCCGCCCAGCGGGGCACGGCGACGCTGTCCCAGGCTCGCAAACGGCCCTTGAGGCGCGCAGCTTCAGCCTTGGGCAGGCCCATGTGCTGATAATGCTCGGCCTCGATTTCACCGGCCGTCAGCGTGACGATCCAGCTTTCAGTCGCCTGGCTGTAAAGGCTGAACGCAGCCAGTTCGGCATCGTCGGCATGGGGCGCGATCACCATCACACGTTGCTGGCGATAGTCCGGCTGGCGAAAGCGCCACAGCGTCGGCTGCCCCTTGATCCGGCAAAAACGCCCGCGCAATGTGAGCTTGCCCGCGGCCAAGGCTTGGGCCGCGCCGGTCAGGTTCAGATAACGACGCCCAGCGACGCCGCGCTCGAAGGCTTGCCGGTCCGGGCTTTGCAGGCCCAAGAGGTCCACCGCAGGGTCGAAAAAACGCCCCAGCCAAGTACTTTTCAATTCAATACCGACGATCAGGGTTTCATCCGCCGCCAACGGCGCATCCAGCAACAGCCGGCCCGCCTCCAGGCGCAAGCCGGGCTGTTCGCTGGCGGCCGGGAACGCATACTCATAGCTGTCTTTGGGCGAGTAAAACAGGTGATCGGCAAACCAGGCTTCATGGGCGGCCCACAGCAGCACCGCGAGGATCAGCGGCAACCACCAGGCGACCAGTACGCCGGTGGCGACCAGCACCAGCACGCCGATCAATAGCGCAATACGCTTGTTACGCCGATGGCGCTTGAGCAGTTGCTGTTTACGGCTCATACACTGAACACCGGCACCGGGTTGCACCAGCGCTCCTTGTATTCACGGTCGGAACGCCCGAAGGAGAAGCGCAGTGACTTGTTCGCCGCCCGCGCCTGTTCCCAGGCACTTTGGGTATTGAGAAAACTCAGCACGCTGCCGGGGCTGAATGCGCGGGTTTCAGGGTCTACGCCGCCGTTGACGTACTCGGCGCTGAACCATTCGTTGGACTGCACCTGATACACCAATTGCACCGCAATCGGCGCGCCGTTCAGAAACAGCACCGAGCCGAAGAGGAATTCCTTGAGCAACTCCAGCACCTCGGCCAGACGCGCCGCGCCCGCCGCCGGGAAACCCCAACGACGCTGGAACAGGTCGCAATAAATCGCCGCCAGTTCTACGCTGGAAAACTCACTGACCGCCCTTACCACGCCGCCCGCCTCTTCCAACAGGCGCAGTTCACGCCGCTGGTTGTAGCGAAACTTCTTCGACAGGTCTTCGGGAGTACGCGCCATGGCCAATTGCTCGGCCTGGGGCTTGAGGGTGCTCACGCGCCCCTCGTTCAGCGCCGAGAGGTAGCGCGCACGATGCCGCAACGGTACCTGCGCATCGGCAGCAATCGGCAGGATGATCTCGGCGTTGCCCAGGTCAAACAGGCCTTTCTTGCCGCTGCGCTTGAGCACATCCTTGGACAGCGCCAGGTCGCGCGCCCAGGTGGCGATCGCCCCCTTGAGTTCACCACCGTGCTCCCAGCCCAGGTAGCGCACAGGTATCTGCGCCAGCCCGGCCAACCGCTCGATCACTTGGGGATGGGTCGCCACACTGCCGCCGTAACGCTGCCAGGCCTGGGCGTAAACCTCGGCCTCGACAGGCGCCCAGCCACGTTCACGCCAGCCCTGGAAGCGGTTCAGCATTTAAACCACGGCGTCATAAGGGTCCACGCCGTCCTTGACCACCAGGATGTCTTCCATGATCAGGTACTGCAGGTCCGAGCCGAAGAACATGTTCAGCGCGTCGGTCGGCGAGCAGATCATCGCTTCGCCACGACGGTTGAGCGAGGTGTTCAGGGACACGCCGTTACCGGTCAGCACTTCCAGCTCTTTCATCATGTCGTAATAGCGCGGGTTGTACTCGCGCTTGAGCACCTGGGCACG
Organism: Pseudomonas fluorescens; assembly: GCF_001902145.1. Lineage (GTDB taxonomy): Bacteria > Pseudomonadota > Gammaproteobacteria > Pseudomonadales > Pseudomonadaceae > Aquipseudomonas > Aquipseudomonas fluorescens_BV. Next base: position 418,649 of record NZ_MRST01000024.1, on the reverse strand, counting down.
GGAAGTACCGTCTTCGTGCACCACTTCCGGTACGCGAGTCTTCCACTCTTCGGCGACTTCGAAGGTGAAGGTCATGAACGGCGCCGGATGATCGACCTTGATCATCTGCGGAGCAACGGTGTCGAGCATCGACGGGCAGAAAGGCCTCCAACGCTCGCGGAACTTGATCTGGTGGTTGATGCGATCCGCCACGCCGGTCGCACTTGGGCAACCGATGATCGAACGACCGCCCAAGGCACGCGGGCCAAACTCCATGCGGCCCTGGAACCAGGCCACCGGATTGCCGTCGACCATGATCTTGGCAATGCGCTTAGGCATGTTCTCGATCTTGCGCCAGTTCGGCTTGCTCTCGTGCTTGGCGCACGCGGCGATCACGTCTTCGTTGCTGTAGGACGGGCCCAGATAGACGTGTTCCATCTTCTCGACCGGTACACCACGAGCATGGGACACGTAGGCCGCCGCACCGACGGCGGTGCCGGCATCGCCGGAAGCCGGCTGTACGAACAGCTCTTTGACGTCGTCACGGGCAATGATTTTCTGGTTCAGCTTGACGTTCAGCGCACAGCCGCCGGCGAAGGCCAGCTTGCCGGTGTCCTTGAGGATATCGCCCAAGTAATGGTCGATCATCTGCAAGGCCAGTTTTTCGAACAGCGCCTGCATGCTGGCCGCGTAGTGGATGTACGGCTCGTCGGCGATGTCGCCTTCGCGTTTCGGCCCCAGCCACTCGATCAGTTTTGGCGAGAAGTAGAAACCCTTGCCCTTCTCTTTGTAGCGGCGCAGACCGATGACGTTGGCGTAGTCGGTGTTGATCACCAACTCGCCGTTTTCAAAGGAGGCCAGGCGCGAGAAGTCGTATTTGCTGGCATCGCCGTACGGCGCCATGCCCATGACCTTGAACTCACCGTCAAGCATCTCGAAACCGAGGAACTCGGTGATTGCGCCGTACAGGCCGCCGAGGGAGTCCGGATCGTAGAACTCCTTGATCTTGTGGATCTTGCCGTTTTCGCCGTAGCCAAAGAAGGTAGTGGCGTACTCGCCCTTGCCGTCAATGCCCAGGATCGCGGTTTTTTCCTGGAAGCCCGAGCAGTGGTAGGCGCTGGATGCGTGAGCCAGGTGGTGTTCTACCGGCTCGATCTTGATTTTCTTCGGATCGAAGCCCAGTTGCTCCAGGCACCAGACGATCTTGTTGCGATAGCGTTTGTAGCGACGGTTGCCCATCAGGATCGCGTCGAGGGCGCGGTCCGGGGCGTACCAGTAACGCTTGGCGTAGTGCCAGCGCGCCTCGCCGAACAGGCTGATCGGGGCGAACGGGATCGCCACCACGTCAACGTCCGAAGGCTTGATGCCGGCCTGCTCCAAGCAGAACTTCGCCGACTCGTAGGGCATGCGGTTCTTTGCATGTTTGTCGCGTACGAAGCGCTCTTCTTCGGCGGCCGCAATCAGCTTGCCGTCGATATACAGGGCTGCGGAAGGATCATGGCTAAGGGCGCCGGACAGGCCAAGAATCGTCAATGCCACTGGGGTCTAGCCTCTTTTAGTCTGCATGCAGGCGCATCGCGCCTGAAAAAAGTGTGTTTCCCGCCGGGGCAAGAAACAGCTAAAGGGCGGGATTATAGCTTAAAAGCAGTGGGAAGCTGTTAGCGGCAAGCGCCAAGCTCAGCAGGCGCTTAGAGTTCAATGCTGCCATCGGCGCTTTGCCGGTAGATGGTGTACGGCAGCAGCAGCGTGTCCGTGATACCGGAGAGAGGGATGTCAATGAGCGTCCAGGGCACACTGTTTACTATCACATCGCTACCGGAGTTCGGCGGGCCATTCAGGACACACAGGTTATAAGTCACCCCGCTGTAGACACGTGGAACGGACTGGCAATAGGTTTTGCTGGCCTTGAGCGACCGAACAGTGACGGCATCGTCACGGAACGCGGTGGTAACAGTTCCGCAGCCAGCCATGGTTAATGCGATGCTTCCCAGCACCAGTAGCTTCATGCTCGTTGTGCGCATGTTTTCGGCTCTTCTTTTTTTGGAGGAACCGAAATCTAGCAGCTCCAGCTTCGCTAACCCAACGAATCAGGAGCCTACAGGCGCCGTCGCAACGCGTGGGAAACTTCCTGTTCCGCCCAGTGTTGTGAATTCGGAAAAAATCCAGGGGAACCGTTAAACTGGCGGCATTTGCGCCTACGCCATTCAGTTGCGCTGCGCCACAGACCCGGCCCCCTCATGACATCATCCACTCCCTCCCGCCTTGCCCTGCTCTTGCTGGGCCTGTGCAGTAATGCCCAGGCCGACGATGCGCCGCTGATACTTGACCCCAGCGTGGTCACCGGCTCACGCAGCGCCAGCCCAACGTTCGATTTGCCCTATTCCGTGGACGGCATCAACCGCGAGCAGATCAGTGACGGCCAGCTGGGCATTAACGCCTCCGAAGCCCTCTCCCGCGTGCCCGGCCTGGTGGTGCAGAACCGCCAGAACTATGCGCAGGACCTGCAAATTTCTTCCCGAGGCTTCGGCGCCCGTTCGGCATTTGGCGTGCGCGGCATCAAGCTGATCGCCGACGGCATCCCCGCCAGCACCCCGGATGGCCAGGGCCAGGCCGCGACGTTCAACCTCGACACGGCCGAGCGCATCGAAGTGCTGCGCGGCCCAGCGGCGACGCTGTATGGCAGCAACGCCGGGGGCGTGATCCAGATGTTCTCTCGCGACGGCGAAGGCCCGCCGCGTATAGGCGCCGAAACCCTGGTGGGCAGCGACGGCCTGAACAAGAACCACCTCAGCGCCGAGGGCGCGGTGAATGGCGCCGGGTTTGTGCTGGACGCCTCGCGCATGGACACCAACGGCTACCGCGATCACAGCAGCGCACGCCGCGACCAGACCTTCGCCAAACTCAACTTCCAGCCGGATGACGACAGTAAGCTGGCCCTGATCTATAGCAGCCTGGAGCAGAACGGTACGCAAGATCCATTGGGGCAGACCTGGGCGGCGTACAAGGCCGACCCGCGTTCGGTAAGCGCCAATGCGCTGAACTACAACACGCGTAAAAGTATCGATCATCAGCAATTGGGGATGAATTACGAGCGGTATTTCGGTGCTGCGACCTTGCAGGTCAATGCCTACACCGGGCGGCGCAGTGTGATCCAATACCTGTCTATCCCCAAGGGCACGCCCGCCAACGAACGCGGTGGTGGCGTGGTGCAATTTGACCGTAAGTTCTACGGCGGCAGCGTGCGCTGGATGCAGCCCATCGAAAGCGCGCCTGGCGAGCTGATGATCATTACCGGCCTGGACTTCGACCAAAGCGAAGACAGCCGCCATGGCTATCAGAACTACAGCGGCAACACCCTCGGCGTGAAAGGCCAACTACGCCGCGACGAAATCGATACGGCTCGCAGCCTCGACCCGTATATCCAAGCCAACTGGGCCCTCGACCGCTGGACCCTGCAAGCCGGCCTGCGCCACAGCACGATGCAGATGGACGTTGACGATCAGTTCCTCAGCAATGGCGACGCCAGCGGCAACAAGACCTACCAGAAAAACACACCTTCGATGAGCGTGATGTATGCGTTCACACCCGACCTGCACGGCTACATCAGCGCAGGCAAAGGCTTTGAAACCCCGACTCAGGCCGAACTGGCCTATGCACCGGGCAACACCGAGGGCTTCAACTTCGGCTTGAAGCCGTCTGAAAGTACGCAATATGAAATGGGTGTGAAAGCGCAACTGAACAACACGCGGATCAACGCCGCCGTTTTCCAGATCACCACCGAGGACGAACTGGTGGTGCAGCAATCCATCGGTGGCCGTACCAGCTACCAGAACGCCGGTCGCACATTGCGCCGCGGCTTCGAACTGGGTGTTGAAAGCCAGCTGAGCGACCACTGGAGCACCAGCCTGGCCTACACACGCTTACACGCAACCTACGACAGCGACTTTGCCAGCGGTGCCAACACCATCGACAAAGGTAACTATCTCCCCGGCGTGCCACAAACCACCCTGTTTGCAGAACTGAACTGGAAACCACGGGACTGGGTCAGCACCGCCATCGAAGGTGTGTACCGCAGCAAGGTTTATGTAGAAGACACCAACCAGCAACATGCCGCACCAGCCTACAGCGTCTTCAACTGGCGCGCACGGTTTGAGCAGAAGGTAAAGCACTGGACCTTTCACCAGACCCTGCGCCTGGATAATCTGCTGGATCGTCAGTACGTGGGGTCGGTGATTGTGGGAGATGGCAATGGCCGCTACTACGAAGCGGCGCCGGGGCGCTCGTGGTATGCGGGGGCTGGGGCGCAGTACCAGTTCTGAATGCAGCGCCTGGACGGGCGCCATCGCGGGCAAGCCCGCTCCCACATTTTGACCGCGTTCACAGATCAAGTGTGGGAGCGGGCTTGCCCGCGATAGGTTTAACTGCCGACACCCGCCTCTTTGGGCAAGCGCTGGTCAATCACCTGGTACAGCGCACTGCCCTGCGGCCAGTTACGCATAAACCTTGCACGGTCTCTGGCATAGGCCGGCGCAAAGCTGGCAGCGGATGAGTGCTGGCACATGGCATCCAGGTCAATCATCGCCCAGCGCCCGTCATTCCAGAACAGGTTATGGCCCTTGAAATCCCCATGGCTGATGCGCTCGCGGATCAAGTCGGCAAACAACTGGTCCAGCGCCTGCAACTCGCTCTCGGGCGCATTGCCGCTTTCCACATACGGCGCAAAGCGTTCGATGATGTCCGGCCCCGGCAGGTATTCGGTGACCAGGTAGGCACGGCTGCGCAACCACAGGAACCGTTTCTCCAGCACCGCCAGCGGCTTGGGTGTGGCAAAGCCCAGGAAGGCCAGGCGGTTGCCTTCACGCCAGGAGTGCCAGGCGCGGCTCGGGCGCCAGAAGCGCTTGAGCCAATGGGCAAAGCCCTTGATGTTGTAGCGCTTGATCACCAGCGGCCGGCCGGCCACGTCGACCTTGGCCACGCTCGCCGCGCCACCGGTCTTGTACAGGTGCCCCTGGTCGAGCAACGCATCGGCTTGCTCAAGCACCGGCACCATGGCGGCTTCTTCTTCGCGGCGGATCGCACGCAAGCCAAAAGCGCCGCGCACCACACTGAACAACGTGCATTCGCGGCCGGTCTTGTCCAGGTAGTCTCTCAAGCGCCAGGCGCTGACTTTACGCACCTGTTTTTCCAAGGCTTGCATTGGCAAGGCGTGTTCGCCGTTGGCCAGCAAGTAATACACCAGCAACTCTTCGGTAAAGGGCTCGAGGTTTTTCGGCAGTTGGGCGAAGAACACACCGAGGTTCTCCAGCACCCGATTGCGCGACAGCGGCTTGCCCGCCTCTTCGACACGAATGCCGGCGCCATCGATCAAATACAGCTTGCCGTCCTTGCGCAACAAGTTGTCCAGGTGCAGGTCTTCTTGCCATAGGCCCTTGGCATGCATCTGGGCAATCGCGCCCAGCGCTTCGGCGAGCACAGCGGTTTGTTCGTCCGCCAACGGCGGCAGGTTTTCGACGGCGAGCCAAGCATCGGACAGGCTTTGGGCCCCCTCGATAAATTCAAACAGCAGCCAACCACCCTCGCCGTCCTGCAAGCCATCGGCCAGCAGCAACGGCGTGGTCAGGCCCTGCTCAGCCAACAGACGCACACCCGTGAGCTCACGCTGAAAATGCCGCGCCGCCTTGCTGCCCACCAACAACTTGGCCAACACCGGGCGCCCACGCCACACAGCGGCACCCACGTAGCGCTGCCCCGGCAACACCCGCAGCAGGCTCAGCAATTGCAATTGCCCAGGGCCGGCGGCATCCGCCAGGTCGAGGGTCAGTGGCAGGCTGGGGGTACGCCCGGCCTTTTTCAGCTCGGATAAACGCATCAGCGGTTCTCCTTGTGGCTACGGCGCGCGGTCAGGCGCTGGTGCCAAGTGGACACCAGGGCACTGTCCTCGGGCTGCTCAAGGTACGCCGCCAGCAGTTGGCGCGCCTGCGCATCCGACCATTGCGGCGCGCGGCGCAGCAGCGGCTCCAGGTCCTTGACCCGGTCACGCCAGCCAAACAACAGCGGGCGGGTTTTCTCCAGGTCGATCAATTGTGCGGCATAACCCTCACCGGCAGGCTGCAGGAAAATATGCTTGGGGTAAAAACAGCCATGCACCTGCCCGACGCTGTGCAGATGACGCGCCAGCTTGCCGCACGCCAACAGGATCGCACTGTGCTGGGCTGCGCTCAATTGCGCCCACTGCTCCAACAACGAATCCAGGTCATTCCAGCCATCCAGCGCACGTGTGAGCAGCATCGCCCGGCGCTCGCCCTTGACCTTGCGCTCACCGAAGAACGCCGCTTGCAGGGCCGGGATGCCGAGCTTTCGATACAGACTGATGTTGCGAAACTCGCGGGCAAAACTGGGCTCGCCAAACGGCCGATGCAGGGTGCGCGTGAGGTAGTTGCTCTGGCGCTTGAGGTAGTAACCCTGCCCCTCAAGCTCCAGGCGATACACGCTGCTCCAACCGTCGCCGCTGGTGTTCGGCTCGTCTACCGCATCCAGTTGCTTGGCCCACAGGGCGTCGAAGGTCGCCAGGCCGTTGCGCTCAAGCAGAGCGCGGTCTTCGGCCGCCAGGAAGTCACTCATTCGCGCCCCTCGAAAAACTTCACCACATGGCGAATTCGCTGTTTGTCCGACGCGGTCAGGTGCGCGCGCTGGCGATATTGCAGGTAGAAGCGCAGGCGCTGGGTGGCCGACAAGTGATACTTGGCGACTTTGTCCAGGCAGGCCAGGTCCTTGGTGATGCGGTACTTGAGCCAGAAACCGCGCCAGAAATCACCGTTGGGGCAGTCGATCAGGTACAGGGTGCGCTGGTCGTCCACCAGCAGGTTGCGCCACTTCAAGTCGTTATGGGTAAAGCGGTGATCGTGCATGGTGCGCGTGTATTCGGCCAGCTGACGGCTGATGCCATCGACCCACCGGGGGTCTTTGAGGCGCTCATCGTGACGCTCGGCCAGCACCGACAGATCTTCGGTCCTGGGCAATTCACGGGTGATCATGGCGCCACGGTTATAGGCCATACCCTTGCGGTCCAGGCCCCAGGCCACCACGTCGGCGGTGGGGATGCCCCACTTGGCGAAGCGCTTGAGGTTCTGCCATTCGGATTTCACCCGCGGCCGGCCCAGGTAACGGCGCAGGCCCTTGCCGGCACCTACGTAGCGCTTGACGTAATAATTGACCCCGCCACGCTCCACCCGAATCACTTCCGACAACGGGTCGCGGGTCAGCCGCTCGCCTTGCAGGGCGAACACCGCGTCCAGGCTTCCAAAGTCATCCGCCAGGGCGGCGTAGGCAGGTTCCAGATTCCAACCCGCCATCAGATCGCATCCCCGTATCGTTGTTTACGCGCATACAGCTTTGCTGCCATGCGTTCCAGCGCAGATAACAACGCGGTTTGCTCCGCCAGGATCTGGCGCAGCGGCTGCTGGAAGTAGGCCTTGAGAAAACGCAGCTTGTCGCGCTGGGTCAAGCCGATCTCCAACGCGGAGTAATACAGGCCGGCCAGGTCTTTGTTGCGCCAGCGCACGGGGATCGTCGCACGCACCTGGGCACGGTGCAGGTCGATTACCGACAGCTTGAGGCTGTCGACGCTGATGGGCCGGTCGGTGTGCAGCAGGAAATGGCAGAGGTAGCAGTCACGGTGGTTGACACCGCCGCGGTGCATCGCGCCGACGGTACGCGCCAGCTCAAGGGTCAAGGCATGCTTGATGGCCGGCACGGGCGGCTGCTTGACCCAGTCCAGGGTCAGGTCTTCCAGGCTGACGATGGGGGTCAGTTCCTGGGTGATGATGAACGAGTGCTGGTCGGCCGGGTTGCTGCCTTTTTCACCGAACGCCACGGCGGTCATGGTCGGTACGCCAAGCGCCTGCAAGCGCTGGATCGCCACCCACTCCTGGCCCGCACCCAGCACCGGCAATTTGGCAGTAACCAGGTTCTTGAGGATTTCGCCCCAGCCGATCCCACGGTGAATCTTCACAAAATAAGGCTGGCCCTCGACCACCGTACGCAACGTACGGCGAGCGGCCAGCTCGCGGAACACCTGGCCTTCCAGCTTCTCGACCTCGGCGAACGCATCGCGTCCGGCCCAGAGGGTCTTGAAGGGTTCGGCTAGAATCAACTTCATCGGTTTGGCTCCGCCAGAATCAGGTCCGCAGCGTACTGCGGCATGCTAAAGAGGTCGGCCGTCTCGGCGAAGGCCAGACCATTGCGACTCCAGGTCGCACGCGCTTGTGGGTCGTCGAGCATATCGACCAGATACTGGTTGAGCTGGGTTTGCTCGAACGGCTCGTCCAACACCCGGCCGCTCTGGGCCTTGTCGATGTAGAACGCATAGCCGCACACCTGGCTCACCAGTACCGGGAGGCCGGCGACCACCGCTTCGACCAGCACCATGCCGGCCGCCTCGTTGTACGCGGGGTGAATCAACAGGTCCGCCCCCAGCAGGAAACGCGGAATATCGTTGCGGCCCTTGAAGAACTGCACCTGGTCGCCCAGGCCCAGCGCCGCGCTCTGCAATTGGAATACTTTGGGGTCGTCCTGGCCGATTACAAATAGCCGGGTGCGTTTCTTCAGCCGCGAAGGCAGTGCGGCCAGCGCCTTGAGGCTGCGGTCGACGCCCTTGGTCTTGAACCCCGAACCGATCTGCACCAACAGCAGATCATCTTCAGCCAAGCCGAATTCAGCGCGGAACTCGGCACGGATTTCGGCGGCGTTCGGCGGGGCGCGGCGGTCGCGGGCGATACCCGGTGGCAACAGGTGGAAACGCTCGGCCTGGGTGCCGTAATACTGGCTGAAAAGCCGCTGCTGATGCTCGGACAACACCATGATCTGCGTCTTGGCGTTTTTATCGAACACGGCGCGCTCGTATTCGGCAAAGTGCTTGTAGCGTCCAAACCAGCGATACATCGGGTTGCGCAGGGTCTGGGCCTTGTCCTCGAACACACCGTCGGCGGCAAAGTACAGGTCCAGCCCCGGCATCTTGTTGAACCCCACCACGCGGTCCACCGGGCGCTTGGCCAGGTCGGCCTGGATCCAGGCGTAGAGCTTTTCGTTGCGGCGGTGGTTGACCAAGGCCTTGACCGGCGCCACCAGCACCTCAAAGCCTGGCGGGATATCACCTTCCCAGATCAGGGTGTACACCCGAATGCTGTGGCCGCGCTGCTGGCATTCCAGGGCGATGCGCATGAAGTCGCGCTGCAGGCCACCGAAAGGGAAGTACTTGTACAGAACAAAAGCCAGTTGCATCAGTGCTGCTCCTCGGCCAGTAACAACGTGCTCAGCCGGCTTGCGACACGCTCAGGGTTCAGGCGCGTGAAGCACAGGGGCGACTCGCGTGTGATGTCGAACCGCCGCAGGTCGTCGGCAGTGGGTTGATACGTGCATTGTTTTTGCAGGCAGGGCGCACATGGCCAGTCGCTGGCCAAGTGGATCTGGCCTTTGCCGTAGGCACCGGTGAGGCCTGGGTTGGTAGGGCCGAACAGGGAAATGGTCGGCACGTCCAGCGCCGCCGCCAAGTGGCCAAGGCCGGTGTCGACGGCCACGCAGGCACGGGCGCTCGCCAAGACACGGGCCACGCCCGCCAGGTTGAGCTTGGGCAACACTTCGGCGTTGGGCAGGCCCAGGGCCAGGCGCTCGGCCCGCGCCTTTTCGGCGGCGTTACCCCACGGCAGCTTTACGTCCACGCCCAGGCGCCCCATGCGTTCGGCCAGTTCGCGCCAATAGGCTTCGGGCCAGTGCTTGGTGTCCCAAGTGGTGCCATGCAGCAGCAATACGAACGGTTTTTTCGGCGGCAGGCCGAGCAGCTTTTCAACGCTCAGGCCGTAGTCGCCCAGCCGTTGGGGCAGGTCGTAGCCCAGCGCCACGGCGAACAGCTGGCGCAAACGCTCCACCGCATGCTGCCCACGGGCCACGGCCAGGCGCCGCGAATAAAAGCGCGCAGCCATAGGTTCACGCGCAGAATCTTTGTCGAAGCCGGCGATGGGCGCCCGCACATAGCGGGTCAGCCAGGCGCTTTTGAGCAAGCCCTGGGCGTCGATCACCAGGTCATATTTGGTCGACTGCACCGCCTGCTTGAAACGCCGCCATTCACCGCTCTTGACGGTTTGCCAGAGGTTTTTGCGCCAGCGGCGAATCGCCACCGGGATCACCTTGTCGACCGCCGGGTGCCAGGTCGGGATTTCGGCAAAGCCTTCTTCCACCACCCAGTCGAACCGAATGCCGGGAATCGCCCGCGCTGCGTCGGTGAGGGCCGGCAAGGCATGGATCACGTCGCCCAGGGATGAGGTCTTGATTACCAGAACCCGCAACTCAGTGAACCTCGACCACGTCGCCCTGCAAACGCTGCAAGGCATCGGTTACCGGCTGGGGCAGCAATTGGCGCAGGCAGTTGTAGTGGCCGAAACGGCAGGTACGGTCAAAGCACGGGCTGCAATCCAGGCCCAGGCGTACCACTTCGACCTTGTCGGCCAACGGCGGAGTGAAGCCTGGAGATGTGGAGCCGTACACGGCCACCAGCGGACGGTTCAGCGCCGCCGCCACATGCATCAGGCCGGAGTCGTTGGACACCACCGAGTCGGCGCACGACAACAGGTCGATGGCCTCGGCCAGGGACGTGTCGCCACTGAGGTTCACCGCCTCTTCACGCAGGCCGGGGATCAGGCGCTGGCGAATGTCTTCACCCACCGAATGATCGTTCTTGGAGCCGAACAACCACACCTGCCAGCCTTCGCGGATCTTCGTCTCGGCAACTTTGGCGTAATGCTCCGACGGCCAGCGCTTAGACTCGCCAAACTCGGCGCCCGGGCACAAGGCCAATACGGGCCGATCCAGAGTGAGGCCGAACTTGGCCAGCGCCGCGTCGCGGGTTATCGGGTCGATCTGCAAGCTGGGGCGCGGGTACGGCATGGGCAATTGCGCGCCCGGCTCGTAGGCCAAGGCCATAAAGCGTTCGATCATCAACGGGTAACGGGCTTTATCCAGGGTGCGTACGTCATTGAGCAGCACATAGCGAAACTCGCCGCGCCAGCCTGTGCGCTTGGGGATACCGGCAAAATACGGCACCAGCGCCGACTTCAGCGAGTTAGGCAGCAGGATCGCCTGGTCGTACTGGCCGGCCATGGACTTGCCGATGCGGCGGCGGGTCGCCAACTCCAGGGCGCCGTGGCCGAGCGGGAAGCTCAAGGCCTTGCGCACCTCGGGCATGCGCTCAAGGATCGGCCGGCTCCACTCAGGGGCGAGCACGTCGATCTGGCAGTCTGGATAGCGCAGGCGCAGGCACTGAAACAGTGTCTGTGCCATCACCATGTCACCGACCCAACTGGGCCCAACGATCAGAATATTCATGTAGTTTCCACAAACGATGCGGGGAGGCCTATGCCTCCCCGCCTCGATAATTACTGTAGATCACGCTTTGTGTGGGAGCGGGCTTGCTCGCGAAAGCATCACCGCGGTCTGCCAGACAGCCCGCGGCGCCTGTTTCGCGAGCAAGCCCGCTCCCACATAGAGCCCAATTCCACATTCGATGGGCGTCACCCAATTAATTTAAGCCCAGCGCTTGCCAGATTCGCATCACCTGTCGCCGCTCGTCGGCGAACTGGTCTCCGGCTACCGTGCCGGCCTCGTTCTGCAAAGCCTGGCGGTGCGCGGCTGAGCGGTAGGCCTTGTACACTTCACGCAGCAAATGGGCATCGGCGGCGGGCATCAGCCCGACCTGCTCCAGGCCCTCAAGAATGCGGATATTGTCGGTGTAGCGCAGCAACGATGGATGTTGCGCAGACCACGCCAAAGCCGCGTATTGCACCATAAATTCAATATCGACGATACCTCCGGCGTCCTGCTTGAGGTCGAACAGCGCCGTGGCCTCGAAGGCATTGGCGCCTCTGCCGGCCGTCGTGGCCTTGGTGCCCAGGTTGTCACGCATTTTGGCACGCATCTCGCTGACCTCCTGGCGCAGCTTCTCCAAGTCCCGTTCACGCCCCAACACGTTAGCCCGTACCTGCTCGAACGCCTGGCCCACATCCTGGCTGCCCACCAGCACCCGCGCGCGGATCAGGGCCTGATGTTCCCAGGTCCAGGCTTCATTTTGTTGATAGCGATCAAACGCACCCAGGGAACTCACCAACAAGCCGGATGCGCCTGAAGGTCGCAGGCGCATGTCCACTTCATACAGCTGGCCGGAGTTGGTCTGGGTGGTCAGCAGGTGAATGATGCGCTGACCCAGGCGTGTAAAGAATTGCGCGCCATCGATCGGCTTGGCACCGTCCGTCTCGGCCTGGGGGTCGCCGTCATGGATAAACACCAGGTCCAGGTCCGAACCATGCCCCAGTTCGATGCCGCCGACTTTCCCATAACCGACAATGATGAACCCAGGATCGCACAGGGTGCCGTCCAGTCGCTGCGGCGAGCCGTGACGGGCGACCGTCTGGCGCCAGGCCAGGGCCAGCACTTGTTCAAGAATCGCTTCGGCCAGCCAGGTGAGGTAGTCGCTGACCTTCATCAACGGCAGGCTGCCCGCGATTTCGGAAGCGGCCACCCGCAGGCGGTGTGCCAGTTTGAAATGGCGCAACGCTTCCATCTGTTGCTCAAGGTCATCTTCAGGAATGCGCGTGAGGCGCTCGCGCAACTCCGCGGCCAGTTCCGGCGCCAGTGGCGGCTTGAACAAGCGGCCTTCGTTGAGCAATTCATCCAGCAACAGCGGGAAACGGGTGATCTGTTCGGCGATCCACGGGCTGGCCGCGCACAATGTGAGCAGGCGACGCAGGGCGTCGGGGTTCTCGGTCAGCAGCACCAGGTAGGCCGAACGTCGGGCCACGGCTTCCACCAGCGGCAACACGCGTTCCATCACCAGGTCAGGGTTGGCATGTTCAACGGCCTGGGCCAGCAGGCGCGGGATAAACGCATCCAGGCGCTCACGCCCAAGGCGCTGCATGGCGCGCAACTGCGGGCTGGCGCGCAGGCTGGCCAAGGCCTTGAGAGCCTTGGGGGCATCGGTGAAACCGCCTTCACTCAGCTGGCGGCACGCGGCGTCGTCATCCTGGGACTCCTCCCACAGCGGCAGCCATTCACCACCGACCACCAATTCGCTTTCTTCGCCCTCTTCTTCATCAGGGTCGGCAATCACTTGACGAAAGTGCCAGTCCACACGGCCACGCCAGTACATCAGGCGCTCGTGAAACGCGGCCCAGTCACTGAAGCCCAGCATAAAGGCAATGCGCGCCTGATCTTCGGGGCTGTCCGGCAGCATTTGCGTCTGGCGGTCGGCAATCGCCTGGATCGCATGTTCGGTGTAGCGCAGGAACTCGTAACCGCTACGCAGCTCGCTGATCACCGCCGCGGGCAAATAACCCTGGCCTTCCAGCGTGCCCAGCACGTTCAACAACGGGCGTTGCTGCAGGCTGAGGTCGCGGCCGCCATGGATCAGCTGGAACGCCTGGGCGATAAATTCCACTTCACGAATGCCGCCCGCGCCCAGCTTGATATTGTCGGCCATGCCCTTGCGCCGCACTTCCTGCTGGATCAGCTGCTTCATGGTGCGCAGCGCTTCGATGGCCGAGAAGTCCAGATAACGGCGATAGACAAACGGGCGCAGCATGTCGAGCAGTTGCGCGCCAGCCACCTGGTCGCCGGCCACCACCCGCGCCTTGATCATGGCGTAGCGCTCCCAGTCCCGGCCCTGGTCCTGGTAGTACTGCTCCAGCGCGTTGAAGCTGAGCACCAGGGCGCCGGCCGAACCGTAGGGACGCAGGCGCATGTCGACGCGAAAGACAAAACCATCGACGGTCATCGGGTCCAGGGCCTTGATCAGTTTTTGACCCAGGCGAATAAAGAACTCCTGATTATCCAGGGCGCGCTTCACCCCCACCGTCTCGCCGCCTTCGGGGTAGGCGAAGATCAGGTCGATATCCGACGACAGGTTCAGTTCCACCGCACCGAGCTTGCCCATGCCGAGGATGACCATGTGCTGTGCCTCGCCGCTGCGTGCGCCGGTCGGCGTGCCGAACTGGGCGCAGTGGCGCTGGTACAGCCATTGATAGGCCTGGTCGATGCAGGCGTCAGCCATGTCGGACAGATCGCGACAGGTTTGCACCAGGTCGGCCTGGCGTGTGAGGTCGCGCCAGATGATGCGCACCTGCTGGCGCGTGCGTTGGCGGCGCAGCACACGGCCCAGTTCATCTTCTGTTTCGGCCTGTTGCACGGCACCGGCTATCTGACTGCATAGCTCGCCGGGCGCAAAACCGCGGTCCAGCTCGCCCCAGGCCACCAGCTCCAGCAACATCAAAGGGTCACGAACACTCTGTTCAATGACAAAATCACTGGCGGCGCACACGCGGGCGAAGTCGGCCCACCGTTGCGGCGTCCACGCAGAAAGGCCATGATCGTCATCCAGCGCGGCCACCGCGTCACGAAATGACTGCTCGGCCCGGCTGGCGTAAGGCAACAGAATGGCCGGCAGTTCGGCCAGCGTTGGAAGGCTCATGGTCTATCCTTGATCGGCGTGTAAATGGCGTGTAGTTGTGAAGGCAAGAGCCATGCTCGGTGAAGGACTGTCGAACAAAGGTTAGAAATAGCTGAAATTAAATTAATCTTGGCAGGCAACATCAAAGCTTCACCTTTTCTTGTTCGCAATAGACCAACAATAACGATTATGCTCACCAGCAAGACCGAGCCATACGCTCAGTCTTGTGTAGTTTTACTACTCGTATATACATTCGAAAGGCTGAAATGGCCGACGATTTGTAGTAAAACTACAGGACGCCGAAGCAACCTTCGGCCATCCAAGAATTTATGTCGTCTGCCCACAAGGCCAGTCGCAAACTTCAGGCAACCGATTCTGGTAGCCTTTCCGCCCTGGAGCAAGCCATGCAAGACCTCGATCCCGTCGAAACCCAGGAATGGCTGGACGCCCTGGAATCGGTTCTCGACAAAGAAGGCGAAGACCGTGCTCACTACCTGATGACCCGTATGGGCGAACTCGCGACCCGCAGCGGCTCGCAACTCCCTTACGCCATCACTACGCCATACCGCAACACCATCCCCGTTACCCACGAAGCACGCATGCCTGGCGACCTGTTCATGGAACGCCGCATTCGCTCGCTGGTACGTTGGAACGCCATGGCGATGGTAATGCGCACGAACTTGAAAGATTCGGACCTGGGCGGTCACATCTCCAGCTTCGCTTCCAGCGCAACCCTGTATGACATCGGCTTCAACTACTTCTTCCAGGCCCCGACCGACGAACACGGCGGCGACCTGATCTACTTCCAGGGCCACACCTCGCCAGGCGTCTACGCCCGCGCGTTCATGGAAGGTCGCATCAGCGAAGAACAGATGAACAACTTCCGCCAGGAAGTCGACGGTCAGGGCCTGTCGTCCTACCCCCACCCTTGGCTGATGCCTGATTTCTGGCAGTTCCCGACCGTTTCCATGGGTCTGGGCCCGATCCAGGCGATCTACCAGGCACGTTTCATGAAGTACCTGGAAGCCCGTGGCTTCATTCCTGAAGGCAAGCAGAAAGTCTGGTGCTTCCTGGGCGACGGCGAGTGCGACGAGCCGGAATCCCTGGGCGCCATCTCCCTGGCCGGCCGCGAGAAGCTCGACAACCTGATCTTCGTCATCAACTGCAACCTGCAGCGCCTCGACGGCCCGGTTCGCGGCAACGGCAAGATCATCCAGGAACTCGAAGGCGTGTTCCGTGGTGCTCAGTGGAACGTGACCAAAGTCATCTGGGGCCGTTTCTGGGACCCACTGCTGGCCAAGGACGTCGACGGTATCCTGCAACGTCGCATGGACGAAGTCATCGACGGCGAGTACCAGAACTACAAGGCCAAAGACGGCGCGTTCGTTCGCGAGCACTTCTTCAACACGCCTGAACTCAAGGCGATGGTTGCCGACCTGTCCGACGACGAGATCTGGAAGCTCAACCGTGGCGGCCACGACCCGTACAAGGTCTACGCGGCGTACCACGAAGCGGTCAACCACAAAGAACAACCCACCGTCATCCTGGCCAAGACCATCAAGGGTTATGGCACCGGTGCCGGCGAAGCGAAGAACACCGCGCACAACACCAAGAAAGTCGATGTCGACAGCCTGAAGTTGTTCCGCGACCGCTTCGACATCCCGGTCAAGGACGAAGAGCTGGAGAACCTGCCGTTCTTCAAGCCGGAGCCAAACAGCGCCGAAGCCCGCTACCTGAGCGAGCGTCGCACCGCACTGGGCGGCTTCGTGCCACAGCGCCGCGCCAACAGCTTCAGCGTACCGACGCCAGACCTGAGCACCCTCAAGGCTATCCTTGACGGCTCGGGCGACCGTGAAATCTCCACCACCATGGCTTTCGTGCGTATTCTGGCGCAACTGGTCAAGGACAAGGAAATCGGCCCACGCATCGTTCCGATCATCCCGGACGAAGCCCGTACCTTCGGTATGGAAGGCATGTTCCGTCAGTTGGGCATCTACTCCTCTGTCGGCCAGCTCTACGAGCCAGTCGATAAAGACCAGGTGATGTTCTACAAGGAAGACAAGAAGGGCCAGATCCTCGAAGAAGGCATCAACGAAGCAGGCGCCATGAGCTCCTTCATCGCTGCCGGTACTTCGTACTCCAGCCACAACCAGCCAATGCTGCCGTTCTACATCTTCTACTCGATGTTCGGCTTCCAGCGTATCGGCGACCTGGCCTGGGCCGCTGGCGACAGCCGCACCCGTGGCTTCCTGATCGGCGGCACCGCCGGCCGCACCACGCTGAACGGCGAAGGCCTGCAACACGAAGACGGTCACAGCCACATCCTGGCTGCCACCATCCCGAACTGCCGCACCTTTGATCCAACCTACGGCTATGAGCTGGCGGTGATCATCCAGGACGGCATGAAGAAGATGACCGAAGAGCAGCAGGACGTTTTCTACTATATCACCGTGATGAACGAGTCCTACCAGCAGCCAGCCATGCCGGCCGGTGTGGAAGAAGGCATCATCAAGGGCATGTACCTGCTCGAAGAAGACACCAAGGAAGCGGCGCATCACGTACAGCTGATGGGCTCCGGCACCATCCTGCGCGAAGTGCGTGAAGCAGCGAAGATCCTGCGCGACGAGTTCAACGTCGGTGCCGACGTATGGAGCGTTACCAGCTTCAACGAACTGCGCCGCGACGGCCTGGCCGTAGAGCGCAGCAACCGTCTGCACCCTGGCCAGAAGCCAGCCAAGAGCTACGTCGAAGAGTGCCTGGCCGGCCGCAAGGGTCCAGTCATTGCCTCTACCGACTACATGAAACTGTTTGCTGAACAAATTCGCCAGTGGGTCCCGTCCAAGGAATTCAAAGTCCTGGGCACCGATGGTTTCGGCCGCAGTGACAGCCGCAAGAAGCTGCGTCACTTCTTCGAAGTCGACCGTCACTTCGTGGTGTTGGCAGCCCTGGAAGCCTTGGCTGACCGTGGTGAGATCGAACCCAAGGTGGTGGCTGACGCTATCGTCAAGTTCGGGATCAACCCGGAAAAACGCAACCCACTGGACTGCTGAGGAGACTTTTTGTGAGCGAACTCATTCGCGTACCTGACATCGGCAGCGGTGAAGGTGAAGTAATCGAGCTGTTTGTGAAGGTCGGCGACACCGTCGAAGCCGACCAGAGCATCCTGACCCTGGAGTCGGACAAGGCGAGCATGGAAATCCCTGCTCCCAAGGCCGGCGTGGTCAAGAGCCTGAAAGTGAAGCTGGGCGACCGCCTGAAAGAAGGCGACGAACTGCTGGAGCTGGAAATCGAAGGCGCTGCTGATGCAGCTCCTGCGGCCGCGGCTCCGGCCGCCGCTGCACCTGCACCTGCTGCTCAAAAGCCTGCCGCTGCCGAGGCTGCTCCAGCCCCGGCAGCCGCACCTGCCGCCGCGACCGTCCAGGACATTCACGTCCCGGACATCGGCTCGTCGGGCAAGGCCAAGATCATCGAGCTGCTGGTCAAGGTCGGCGACACCGTCGAAGCCGACCAGTCGCTGATCACCCTGGAGTCCGACAAGGCCTCCATGGAAATCCCTTCGCCGGCTGCCGGCGTGGTGGAAAGCATTGCGGTCAAGCTGGAAGACGAAGTCGGCACCGGTGACTTCATCCTCAAGCTCAAAGTACAAGGCGCTGCCCCGGCAGCCGCTCCAGCACCGGCTGCAGCTCCGGCCGCCAAGGCTGAAGCCACTCCGGCCGCTGCTGCCCCGGCACCTGCTGCAAAAGCCGAGGCGGCTCCAGCCCCTGCTGCTGCCGCACCTGCGCTGAGCGGTGCCAAGGTTCACGCCGGCCCAGCCGTGCGTCAGTTGGCCCGTGAATTCGGCGTCGAGCTGAGCGCCGTCGCGGCCAGCGGCCCCCATGGTCGCGTGCTGAAAGAAGACGTGCAGGCTTACGTCAAAGCCATGATGCAAAAAGCCAAGGAAGCGCCGGCTGTCGGCGGCGCTACCGGTGGTTCGGGCATTCCGCCGATCCGTACCGTGGATTTCAGCCGTTTCGGCGAAATCGAAGAAGTGCCGATGACCCGCCTGATGCAAATCGGCGCGGCAGGCCTGCACGCCAGCTGGCTGAACATCCCGCACGTGACTCAATTCGACCAGGCCGATATCACCGACCTGGAAGCGTTCCGCGTTGCGCAGAAAGCCGTGGCCGAGAAGGCCGGCGTGAAGCTGACCGTGCTGCCACTGCTGCTCAAGGCCTGTGCACACCTGCTCAAGGAACTGCCGGACTTCAACAGCTCGCTGGCGCCAAGCGGCAAGGCGATCATTCGCAAGAAGTACGTGAATATCGGCTTTGCGGTCGACACCCCGGATGGCCTGCTGGTACCGGTCATCAAGAACGTCGACCAGAAGAGCCTGCTGCAGCTCGCTGGAGAAGCGGCTGCGCTGGCTGCCAAGGCCCGCGACAAGAAGCTCACCCCGGACGACATGCAGGGCGCCTGCTTCACCATCTCCAGCCTCGGCCACATTGGCGGCACTGGCTTCACGCCAATCGTCAACGCGCCGGAAGTGGCGATCCTGGGGGTGTCCAAGGCCACCATCCAGCCTGTGTGGGACGGTAAAGCGTTCCAACCCAAGCTGATGCTGCCACTGTCGCTGTCCTACGATCACCGCGTGATCAACGGCGCCGCGGCTGCGCGCTTCACCCAGCGCCTGAGCCAGTTGCTGAACGACATCCGCACCATCCTGCTGTAAGCCGCAGGGCCTTCCTTTCACCGGGAAGGCCCTCGCCGCACCGATTTCCGAGCGCCACGCTCGTACCTCAACCCCGCCAATTGGCGGGGCTTTTTTTGCCTGTTTTTTGTAGGAGCGAGCTTGCTCGCGAAAAACGTCAGGGCGCCGCGCTTAACCAGAAGACCTGCGTCATCGTTGACGACCTTCGCGAGCAAGCTCGCTCCTACAGAAGACCGACGTAAACCATCGATCACCTCAACTACAGAAATCCCTCGCGCGGCCGATAACAGGCTTATAGCACTTAGCCTTCATCCTCTCTTGTCACTGCGTGCTGCATGATGCAACCTTGCCACAGTCGACAGCCAAGAGGGCGTGAGCCCAGCGCAGTGCGCATTTTCCCAAGCGAGTTTCCCCATGAAAAGCCAACCCGATGTCGCCCGTATGGCGGCCGAGGTAGTGACGCAATTACCGGTGCCTTCGCGCCTCGGTATGCTGCGTTTCGAGCGGCTTAATGAGGCAAGCTGGGCCCTGCTCTACCTCGATCCCAATTGCGAACGCCAGTTCGGCCTGCCGGCGGTTGAACTCTGCGCCTTGATCGGCACGCCCTACGCCAGCCTGATGGAACCCCAGGCGCGCTACCAGTTGCACGATGCGATCCAGCAACAACTGGCCCACAGCCCCCATTATCTGGTGCGCTACAACCTGCACACCCATGACGGCCCGCTGAGCGTGCTGGAGATGGGCGAGGCCTACAAACAACATAACCGCCACCTGGTGCGCGGCTACCTGATGGTGGTCGAGGGGCTGTTCAGCGAGACCAGCGCGCCCGCCCCGACCGTCGACCTGGAAAACCAGAACAGCCGCCTGCAAATCGCTCTGGAACTCAACCAGCGAGCGCAGCAGGAACAGTTGCAACACCTGGAGCGGGTACGTGCCCAGCAGGAATTGATCCTGCTGCTGGCGCGCCAACGCTACACCACGCCCAACTCTCTGCAAGAAGCGGCAGAACTGATCACGCGCAGCGCCTGCGATATCTACCAGATCGACTGCGCCAGCATCTGGAACCTCGAAGGCCATCACCTGGTACCGATCTCCGCCTATCAGCGCGCCGACCAACAACACCACCTGCCCGAAGCCATCGACGCCAGTGGCTTCCCCGATTACCTGGAAGCCCTGCATTCCAGCCGCGCCATCGACGCAACCCACGCCCTGCGCGACCCACGCACCCGGGAAATGGCCGAAAGCCTGCGCGCCAAGGACATCCACGCGATGCTCGACGCCAGCATCCGTGTCGACGGCCAGGTCGTCGGCGTGCTGTGCCTGGAGCAAGGTGGCAGCCCGCGCGCCTGGCAGTCCGATGAGATCGCGTTCGCCGGCGAGCTGGCAGACCAGTTCGCCCAGGTCA
This sequence comes from Pseudomonas fluorescens, assembly GCF_001902145.1. Classification (GTDB taxonomy): domain Bacteria; phylum Pseudomonadota; class Gammaproteobacteria; order Pseudomonadales; family Pseudomonadaceae; genus Aquipseudomonas; species Aquipseudomonas fluorescens_BV. Next base: position 398,090 of record NZ_MRST01000024.1, on the reverse strand, counting down.
TCAACAACCACAACCGCCGCACCGCCACCAGCGCCCTGCACCTGTTCCAGCGCGCCGTGGAGCAAAGCGCCAACGCGTTCTTGCTGGTCAATTGCGACGGCGTGGTGGAGTACGTCAACCCCAGCTTCACCGCGATCACCCAGTACAGCGCCGAAGAAGTCCACGGCCATCGCCTGGCCCAACTGCCAGCCCTGGAGAACCTCAGCGAATTGCTGTTCGACGCGCCTTCGGCCCTGGCCAAAAGCAACAGCTGGCAAGGCGAGTTCAAGAGCCGCCGCAAGAACCTGGAACCCTACTGGGGCCAGCTGTCGATTTCCAAGGTGTATGGCGACAACCGCGAGCTGACCCACTACATCGGTATCTACGAAGACATCACCCAGACCAAGCTGGCGCAGCAGCGCATCGAACGCCTGGCCTACACCGACAACCTGACCAACCTGGGCAATCGCCCGGCGTTCATTCGCAACCTCGACGAGCGCTTTGCCCGCGACAGCGACAGCCCGATCAGCCTGCTGTTGGTGGACATCGACAACTTCAAACGCATCAACGACAGCCTCGGCCACCAGACCGGCGACAAGCTGCTGATCAGCCTGGCCCGCCGTCTGCGCAACAGCTTGAGCAGCGGCGGCAGCCTGGCACGCTTTGCCAGTAACGAATTCGCGGTGCTGTTGGATGATACCGACCTGGAAACCGGCCAGCAGGTGGCCAGCCAGTTGCTGACCACCCTCGACAAACCGATGTTCGTCGACAACCAGTTGATCAGCGTCACCGGCTCCGTGGGCCTGGCCTGCGCGCCGCTGCACGGCCGCGACCCGCAGACCCTGATGCGCAACGCGGGGCTGGCCCTTCACAAGGCCAAGGCCAACGGCAAGCACCAGGTGCAAGTGTTTACCGAAGCGCTGAATGCCGAAGCCAGCTACAAGCTGTTCGTGGAAAACAACCTGCGCCGTGCCCTGACCCAGAACGAGCTGGATGTGTTCTACCAGCCCAAGCTATGCCTGCGCAGCGGCCGCTTGCTGGGCATGGAAGCACTGTTGCGCTGGAACCACCCGGAAAAAGGCATGATCCGTCCCGACCAGTTCATCAGCGTGGCTGAAGAGACCGGGCTGATCATCCCCATCGGCAAATGGATCGCGCGCCAGGCTTGCCGCATGAGCCGGCAATTGACGGCCGCAGGCCTGGGCAACTTGCAGGTGGCCATCAACCTGTCGCCCAAGCAATTCTCCGACCCGGACCTGGTGGCCTCGATTGCCACCATCCTCAAGGAGGAACAGCTGCCGGCCAACCTGCTGGAGCTGGAGCTGACCGAAGGCTTGCTGCTGGAAGCCACCGAAGACACCCGCCTGCAACTGGACCAGTTGAAAAGCTTCGGCCTGACCCTGGCCATGGACGACTTCGGCACCGGTTACTCGTCGCTGAGCTACTTGAAAAAATTCCCCATCGACATCATTAAGATTGATCGCAGCTTTATCCACGAAATCCCGGACAACCAGGACGACATGGAAATCACCTCGGCGGTGATCGCCATGGCCCACAACCTCAAGCTCAAGGTCGTGGCCGAAGGCATCGAGACCGCTGAGCAGTTGGCGTTCCTGCGCCGGCACCGTTGCGACGTGGGCCAGGGCTACCTGTTCGACCGCCCGATCCCGGGTGCCGAGCTGATGCAGAGGCTTAAACGCTACCCGCGCGGGCCAATCGCCTGACAGCGCTGTAACACTCGGGCACACTGGCTGTCTGACAATTTACTGTTACTCAACCTGACGAGAGGACTGATCATGGTCTTGCGCTCGGAAATTCTGGTGAACAAAAACGTGCTGCCTACTCAAGAACAAGCGTTGCCTGGTCGTGAAACCCCGATGAAGTTGCCCGAGACGCACTTCGTCAACGGCAACCCACTGCTGGGCCCGTTCCTGGATGACGTCGGCTTTGCGATCTTCGGCCTTGGCTGCTTCTGGGGCGCAGAACGCAAGTTCTGGCAGCACGACGGCGTGGTCAGCACGGTGGTCGGCTACGCTGGCGGCTTTACCCCCAACCCCACTTATGAAGAAGTCTGCTCGGGCCTGACCGGCCATAGCGAAGTGGTGCTGGTAGTGTATGACCAGGCCAAGGTGAAATACGAAGACCTGCTGAAGATGTTCTGGGAACTGCACAACCCGACCCAGGGCATGCGCCAGGGCAACGACATCGGCAGCCAATACCGTTCGGTGATCTACGCCACCACGCCGGAGCAACTGGCGGCGGCCAAAGCCAGTGCCGAGGCTTATCAGCAAGAGCTGAGCAAGGCCGGCCTGGGTGAGATCACCACGGAAATCGAAGAGGCCCCGACGGTGTACTTCGCCGAGGCGTATCACCAGCAGTACCTGGCGAAGAATCCGCAGGGTTACTGCGGGATCGGCGGCACTGGCGTGACCTGCCCGATCTGACGCCGACCTCTGTAGGAGCGAGCTTGCTCGCGAAAAACCTGAGAGCGCCGCAGGGCGTCAGGTTTCCCGCGTTATCGTTAACGATTTTCGCGAGCAAGCTCGCTCCTACAGTTGCTTATTCGGCGATGAGCCAATCCATCTGCCACCCACCCTGGGTCTGGCCCAGTTGCTTGGACAACCACGGCAGCAACTCCCGCAGTTCTTCTTCCAAGCCCCACGGCGGGTTGGCAATCGCCAGGCCCGAGCCGGTGAGGGTATTGGGCGTGTCCAGAGGATGCACCAGCAACTCCACACGCAGCAGCTTCGGCGCACCGGTACCGGCCAGGTCCTGGTAGAAACGGCGCAACATGCGCTGGTCTTTCACCGGGTACCAGATCGCCGCCACCGTCTGGCGCATACGGCTGACGGCTTCCTTGAGGGATGCCGCGCAACGCTGCATTTCGTCGAGTTTTTCAAACGGCGGGTCGATCAGCATCAGCGCGCGCTTTTCCGGCACCGGCAGCAAGGCCCGTGGCACGTGCCAGCCTTCGCCCAGGTGCACTTTGACGCGGCGATCACCCTTCATGTTGTCCTTGAGCAGCACACCATCTTCGGGGTGCTTCTCGTTGAGCAGTACACGGTCCTGGGGCCGCGTGAGGCGGCGCGCCAGTTCCGGCGAGCCCGGGTAGTAGCGCAACTGGCCATCCGGGTTCATCTCGTGCAGCACGCGCATGTAGTCGGCGGTAAGCGGCGGCAGGTCGCTTGCGCCCCACAGGCGGGCGATGCCTTCCAGGTACTCACCGGTGCGGTTGGCCTGGTCGCCCTGCAAGTCGTACAAGCCAATGCCTGCGTGAGTGTCGAGGTAGGCGAACGGCTGTTCCTTGCGCGACATCAGGGCGATGAGGCGGGTCAGGGTCAGGTGTTTGAAGACATCGGCATGGTTGCCGGCGTGAAAGGCGTGACGATAATTCATGGTTGCTCCTGCGCAGGGGGCGAAGTTTACCTTCTACCGGTGCAAAGGTGCAGGGCCGCATGGCGGGCGGCACGGATGTCACGCTATCACCAGGGTTCAACTTAGTTGCCAGGCAAGGTAATCAGCCAATGCCCCATGGCTGATTTGCGGCCCGCGTGCGAAATAGATGACCTTGTGCTGCAAGGTCGCGGGCGTAAACGCGGTATAGAGTTCAGGGCGCTGCTCCTGGAGCCATTGCAGCAGGTTGTCGACCAGCACCTGTGGTGACTGCTGCGCCATAGCCGCCAGCAACGATGCCGGTACCTGCCACCAGGGGCTGGTTGGGGCCGCAGTGACTGGTTTGGGGGCCACCGACAACGGCTGGCCGTTGATCAAGTAGCGCTGGAACACCGGCAACACGCCCGCGGCCTCGTCGCCTAATGATTGCAGGATCGGCAAAAGGTGCGCACCGTCCCAAAAGCGCAAAAACACCGGTTGGCTTTCCGGCAGGTACACCTGGGTCAAACCCTTCAAATGCGCGATCACCACCTCCAGCGGACTGGATGAGACCGCCAGCCAGCCCCAATTCACCCCTTGGGTAGTGGCTATCCAATCGAGAAAGACACTGCTCGGCTCGACGACGCCAACGTAGGGCATGACCTCATCCCAGTCAGCGTAGGCCGTGCCCGCCCAGATCGGTCGCGGCATCTTTGCAGCGGCCGTGGCTTGCCAGGCGGCGAGCGGCTTGGCGTCGCTGGCATTGCCCAGCACGGCGTACAGGTGTTCATCAGGCTGCAGCGGGTAGTGCGCCAGCCAAGCGTAGGGCGTCGAGGGTTCAGGCATCAGGATGCACTCCGTGCATGGGCGACGATGTCGCACTGGCCGTTCTTGCAGCGCTCGCATTCTTCGCAGAACGGCGCGCTGCGTTTCAAGCTGACCACTTGCGCACGGCTTAACGGCGCGGGAACCACCGTCAATAAAGTCTCTTTCAACCCAGGCATTAACGGCGCCGGCGTCGGGGCAGGCGCGCTGCCGAGCTGGATCGGCACACTGCTGAATATCCCGCCCGCTGACAACGTGATCGACTGCCCACCCGCCTGGATCGTCACGCTGGCACCCGCATCAATGATGATGCTTTGCCCGGCCCCCAGCGTAATGGTTTGCCCGGCACGCATATGCTGCGAACCGCCGACCACCAGATGATCATCCTGCTTGAGCTGCGTCAAACGGTTACCGTGGGTGATGCGCTGCTCTTCGCCCTGCAACTCATGGCGCGACTCGCCGCCCACCTGCACGCGACGCTGGTTATCGACCTGTACCTGCTGGTCGTGCAATACATGCTGGGTCCAGTCCCGCTGGGCGCGCAGGTAGATTTCCTCTGAGCCCTTGCGGTCCTCGATACGCAGTTCGTTGTAGCCACCACCGCCAGGGCTGCTCTGGCTACGCCAGAGACTGCGGGTCTTGTCCGCTGGCAGGTCGAGGGGTACTGGCGTGGCGGCGTTGGGCAGGCACCCCACCACCAGCGGCATGTCCATATCACCATTGACGAACCCCACCAGCACCTCCATACCGACCCGGGGGATCAGCACCACACCATAACGGTCATGGGCCCAGCCACTGGCTACCCGCAGCCAGCAACTGGAATGGTCGTTGTGCTCACCGACACGATCCCAGGCCAGTTGCACCTTGACCCGACCGTACTCGTCACAGTGGATCTCACTGTCAACCGGGCCGGTAACCACCGCGTTCTGATACCCCGATACCATCGGGCGCGGCTGCTCTGGCAAGGGCGGACGAAACACCGCATCCCATGGCGCGGCGACAAATGCGTTGCGATACCCCTGGCGCAGCTCCCCACCGTCTTCCTCGGTGACCGCCTCCTCCAGCACCTGGGGCTGTTTGCCTTCATGGCGCACCTGCGTCACCAGCCACAGGTCATTCCAGTCCTCACGGGGGTGCTCGCGCAACTGCAAAAACCGGCCACTGGCCAACGCCAGCTCATCGCCCTGGCCATAGGCACTGCGATAGTCGCTGCGGTGCCGCTCCAGGCCACGCTGGGCGAGGTATCTGCCATGGGCTCGCTCGGAAAAGTTGCCGGGGTAGTGTTGTGCTTCAAGCTTGGGCAATGACTCGTTGACGGCTGCGCTTTGCAGCTCGACATGGGGTTTGCGAAAGTCGTAATCGCGAAGATTCAACGCCGTGGTGCAGGTCGCCAATTGCAAGGTGAAGCGCTTGATCGCAGGGGTAGCGGCGACCATTCCCGAGCCAGGCCGGTACGGCGTGGGCTGATCAGCCTGGGCAAATACGGTCTGGTCATCGCCAAACACCAGCAGGTGCCCTTCGGGGGAATGCTGGAAGTGATAGTGAATACCCAGCTCGGCACACAGGCGCTGGATGAACGCCAGGTCGCTCTCGCCGAACTGCACGCAATATTCACGCTCAGGGTAATCACCGCTCAACCGGAACTCGAAGCGGTCACTGTGAATCCCCTGCCCGGCCAGCACTTGGGCAACAATCTGCGGCACCGTCTTATGCTGGAAAATACGCTGGTGACTGCTGTGCGCCAGGTACGCCAGATGCGGCGCAAGGCTGAGCTGGTAGCGCGTCAGGCGCCGGCCCGAGTCGCCCTGGGCGACCCGATAAACCAGGCCATGAACGCCATGCCCCTGATCGTCGAAACCCAAGTACACCGGGCGATGCAGCAAGCCCTCCAGGTCGATATCCGGCTGCTCGCAGACCAGCTCGAGTTCAAATCGATAGGGCTGGCTGATGGCCTCGGTGCCGTCGAACGCGAACACCTCGAAATCACTGGGCGCCCCGTCCAGGGCCAGGGTAAATGCAGGTTGGTTGGCAGGAGCGAACATCCGGTGTTTCTCTGCGAAGGGTGGGCGACCGATTCTGCACCAGCCGTTCGCCTGGCCGAGCGCTGCGTCGGCAAATAAGTAAGGTCCTACGTGAGCACCGCTGGAGTCCACGGGCATCAACGGCAATTGCATCAATCAGCCCACACAAGAAAGGCCCAGCGTCCTTCGGACGTGGGCCTTTCTTGTTCGCTCAGCAGGCGTTAAACGCCCAGCGAATTACTTGTTCAGGTTGTAGTCTTTTTCCGCAGCATCAAAACGCTCGACCATACCAACCGTCGGTGCGCCCATCTTGCTCACGAAGTAGATCGCCAGGCTGGCGAAAATGAAGCCTGGGATGATTTCGTACAGGCCCAGCAACTCGAAGTGTTTCCACACGATCACGGTGACCGCGCCGACCAGGATGCCGGCCAGTGCGCCGTTGCGGGTCATGTTTTTCCAGATCACCGAGATCAATACCACAGGGCCGAATGCCGCGCCGAAACCGGCCCAGGCGTAGCTGACCAGGCCCAGTACGCGGTTTTCCGGGTTGGCAGCCATGGCGATTGCGATCAAGGCCACGACCAGTACCATCAGACGCCCGACCCATACCAATTCAAGCTGGGAAGCGCCTTTGCGCAGGAACGCCTTGTAGAAGTCTTCGGTCAGGGCGCTGGAGCACACCAGCAGTTGGCAGCTCAGGGTGCTCATCACAGCCGCCAGAATGGCCGACAGCAACACACCGGCAACCCATGGGTTGAACAGGATTTTGGCCAGCTCGATAAACACACGCTCTGGGTTTTCAGTCACCGGGCCTGCCACTTCCGGGTGCGCCGAGAAGTAAGCGATACCGAAGAAGCCCACCGCCACGGTGCCGCCCAGGCACAGGATCATCCAGGTCATGGAGATGCGACGCGCCTTGGCGATCGACTTAACCGAGTCCGCCGCCATGAAACGCGCGAGGATGTGCGGCTGGCCGAAGTAGCCCAGGCCCCAGCCCATCAGCGAGATGATGCCGATGAAGGTGGTGTTTTTCAGCATGTCGAAGTTGGTCGGATCCTTGGCTTCGATGGCCAGGAAGGTGGTGTCCACACCGCCGGTCGCCAGCAGCACGATGATCGGCGTGAGGATCAGCGCGAAGATCATCAGCGTGGCTTGCACCGTGTCGGTCCAGCTGACCGCGAGGAAGCCACCGATAAAGGTGTAGGCAATAGTTGCCGCAGCACCGGCCCACAACGCGGTCTCGTAGGGCATGCCGAAGGTGCTTTCGAACAGGCGGGCGCCGGCGACGATGCCGGAGGCGCAGTAGATGGTAAAGAACACCAGGATCACCACGGCGGAGATAATCCGCAGCAGGCCGCTTTTATCTTCGAAGCGGCTGGAGAAGTAATCCGGCAGGGTCAGGGCGTCGCCGTTGTGTTCGGTCTGCACGCGCAGGCGGCCGGCCACGAACAACCAGTTGAGGTAAGCACCGACGATCAGGCCGATGGCAATCCAGCTTTCCGACAGACCGGACATGTAGATCGCGCCCGGCAAGCCCATCAACAGCCAGCCGCTCATGTCGGAAGCACCGGCGGACAAGGCTGTCACCACGCTACCGAGGCTGCGACCGCCCAGGATGTAATCGGAAAGGTTGTTGGTGGAGCGATAGGCCATCAGGCCGATCAGCACCATTGCTGCGATGTAGATCACGAACGTGATCAGGGTTGGATTACTAACGCTCATAGGAGTGACGCCCTGGCTTTGTTTTTATGTAGCGACGGTCATGGGGACGGCCACCCGTGGATAACCGGATAGACGAACCTGCATGCCGCGCATTTATGACTGGCGTTTCCCCAGGAAAGCCGCCAGCCGATGAACCCACCCTCAGGGTTGGTTGCACCTTGGTGCGCGAATGCTATTCAACAAAGCAAATAAGGTGCAACCAGTTTCTGCCGATTAAGTTGCACCCAAGTATGTTTTAGGACAAACGCGCTTTTTTTGCTCCTTTTCGGAGCAAGAACAGCCGATCTCAGAAGCAAATGCACCAGCGTGAAGCGGATTCCGTCGTGAGTTTATTTTTTTCCGATCAAGCGTCGAAAATTTAACCAACAAAAGGGTTGCACCCGGTTGCACCTCGGGATGGGCAAAGCTAATCTTGCCGCCAGCAGATGCCACTCGGTAGTGGCACCCATGAGGATAAAAAAATGGCAACGACCACCCTTGGGGTCAAACTCGACGACCCGACCCGCGAACGCCTGAAGGCCGCCGCGACCTCCATTGATCGCACGCCGCACTGGCTGATCAAGCAGGCGATTTTCAATTACCTGGAGAAACTCGAGGGTGGTGCAACCCTGTCCGAGCTCAATGGATTGAGCAGCAAGGAGGCCGATGATGCTGGCGAGGTCCAGGCCGATCACGCCCACCAGTGCTTCCTTGAATTCGCCGAGAGCATCCTGCCGCAATCGGTATTGCGTGCCGCGATTACCGCCGCGTACCGCCGCCCCGAGCCGGAAGTGGTGCCGATGCTGATCGAACAGGCGCGCCTGCCGGCACCGATGGCCGAAGCCACCAACAAGCTGGCCGCGAGCATTGCCGAAAAACTGCGCAATCAGAAGAGTGCCGGCGGCCGTGCCGGTATTGTCCAGGGCCTGCTGCAAGAATTCTCCCTCTCGTCCCAGGAAGGCGTGGCGCTGATGTGCCTGGCCGAAGCGCTGCTGCGTATCCCGGACAAAGGCACCCGCGATGCGCTGATCCGCGACAAGATCAGCACTGGCAACTGGCAGCCACACCTGGGCAACAGCCCATCGCTGTTCGTCAACGCCGCTACCTGGGGCCTGCTGCTGACTGGCAAGCTGGTCGCCACCCACAACGAAGCAGGCCTGACCTCGTCCCTTAGCCGCATCATCGGCAAGAGCGGCGAGCCGATGATCCGCAAGGGCGTCGACATGGCCATGCGCCTGATGGGCGAGCAGTTCGTCACCGGCGAAACCATCGCCGAAGCCCTGGCCAATGCGAGCAAATTCGAAGCCAAGGGCTTCCGCTATTCCTACGACATGCTCGGTGAAGCCGCACTCACCGAACATGACGCCCAGAAGTACCTGGCCTCGTACGAACAAGCCATTCATTCCATCGGCAAAGCCTCTCATGGCCGTGGGATCTATGAAGGCCCGGGCATCTCCATCAAGCTCTCCGCCCTGCACCCACGCTACAGCCGTGCGCAGTACGAGCGCGTGATGGACGAGCTGTACCCACGCCTGCTGTCGCTGACCTTGCTGGCCAAGCAGTACGACATCGGCCTGAACATCGACGCCGAAGAAGCCGACCGCCTGGAGCTGTCGCTGGACCTGCTCGAGCGTCTGTGCTTCGAGCCGCAATTGACTGGCTGGAACGGCATCGGCTTTGTGATCCAGGCGTACCAGAAGCGTTGCCCGTATGTGATCGACTACGTCATCGACCTGGCCCGCCGCAGCCGCCATCGCCTGATGATCCGTCTGGTAAAAGGCGCGTACTGGGACAGCGAAATCAAGCGCGCCCAGGTCGAAGGCCTGGAAGGCTACCCGGTGTATACCCGCAAGGTGTACACCGACGTTTCCTACATTGCCTGCGCACGCAAACTGCTGTCGGTGCCGGAAGTCATCTACCCGCAGTTCGCCACGCACAACGCCCACACCCTTTCGGCTATCTACCACATCGCCGGTCAGAACTATTACCCCGGCCAGTACGAGTTCCAGTGCCTGCACGGCATGGGTGAACCGCTGTACGAACAGGTTGTAGGCAAGGTTTCCGAAGGTAAGTTGAACCGTCCGTGCCGTGTATACGCACCGGTTGGTACCCACGAAACACTGCTGGCCTACCTGGTACGCCGCCTGCTGGAAAACGGCGCCAACACCTCGTTCGTCAACCGTATCGCTGACCAGTCCATCTCGATCCAGGAATTGGTAGCCGACCCAGTGGCCAGCATCGAGCAAATGGCAACCCAGGAAGGCGGTTTCGGCCTGCCGCACCCGCGCATCCCTTTGCCGCGTGACCTGTACGGCAGCGACCGCGCCAACTCGGCCGGTATCGACCTGGCCAACGAACATCGCCTGGCGTCGCTGTCCTGCGCCCTGCTGGCGACCGCCCACAACAACTGGAAAGCCGCGCCGATGCTCGGTTGCGCCTCCAGCAATGAAGCGGCACAGCCGGTGCTGAACCCGTCCGACCTGCGTGATGTGGTCGGCCATGTCCAGGAAGCCACCGTCGAAGACGTCGACAATGCCATCCAGTGCGCCATCAGCGCCGCGCCGATCTGGCAGGCCACCCCGCCCGCCGAACGCGCCGCCATCCTGGAACGCGCCGCTGACTTGATGGAAGGCGAGATCCAGCCGCTGATGGGCCTGCTGGCCCGTGAAGCCGGCAAGACCTTCGCCAACGCCATCGCCGAAGTGCGTGAAGCCGTGGACTTCCTGCGTTACTACGCGGTGCAGGCGCGCAACGACTTTACCAATGACGCCCACCGCCCATTGGGCCCGGTGGTGTGCATCAGCCCGTGGAACTTCCCGCTCGCCATCTTCAGCGGCCAGGTAGCTGCAGCGCTGGCTGCCGGTAACCCGGTGCTGGCCAAGCCTGCCGAGCAAACGCCGCTGGTGGCTGCCCAAGCCGTACGCATCCTGCTTGAAGCTGGCATTCCGGAAGGTGTGCTGCAATTGCTGCCAGGCCAGGGCGAAAGCGTCGGTGCCCGCCTGGTGGGTGATGATCGCGTCAAAGGCGTGATGTTCACCGGTTCCACCGAAGTGGCGCGCCTGCTGCAACGCAATGTCGCCGGTCGCCTGGATGCCCAGGGTCGCCCGATTCCGCTGATCGCCGAAACCGGTGGCCAGAACGCGATGATCGTGGACTCCTCGGCGCTGACCGAACAAGTGGTGATCGACGTCGTGTCGTCGGCCTTCGACAGCGCCGGTCAACGTTGCTCGGCCCTGCGCGTACTGTGCCTGCAGGAAGATTCGGCAGACCGTGTAGTCGAAATGCTCAAGGGCGCCATGGCTGAATGCCGCCTGGGTAATCCGGAACGTCTGTCGGTCGACATCGGCCCGGTGATCGACGCCGAAGCCAAGGCCGGCATCGAGAAACACATCCAGGCCATGCGCGACAAAGGCCGCAACGTTTACCAGGTGGCGATTGCCGACGGTGAAGAGATCAAGCGCGGCACCTTCGTGATGCCGACCCTGATCGAGCTGGAAAGCTTCGACGAACTGCAACGCGAGATCTTCGGCCCGGTACTGCACGTAGTGCGCTACAAGCGCAAAGAGATCGACCAGCTCATCGGCCAGATCAATGCTTCCGGCTACGGCCTGACCCTGGGCGTGCACACCCGCATCGACGAGACCATCGCCAAGGTGATCGACAACGTCAATGCCGGTAACGTCTACGTCAACCGCAACATTGTTGGCGCCGTGGTCGGCGTGCAACCGTTCGGCGGCGAAGGCCTGTCGGGCACTGGCCCGAAAGCCGGTGGCCCGCTGTACCTGTACCGCTTGTTGTCGACTCGTCCTACCGATGCGATCGAGCAGTCCTTCGTACGGGGCGACAAGCTGGCCGCGCCGGATGTGCGCCTGCGTGATGCCATGAGCCAATCGCTGACCGCTCTGAAAACCTGGGCCGACGGCAATAAGTTCAGCGAACTGAGTGCCTTGTGCACGCAATTCGCCGCCCAGTCGCAAAGCGGTATCACCCGCCAACTGGCCGGCCCGACCGGCGAGCGCAACAGCTACGCCATCCTGCCGCGCGAGCACGTGCTGTGCCTGGCCGAAGTGGAAGGCGACCTGCTGACCCAACTGGCGGCGGTATTGGCCGTCGGCGGTTCGGCGGTATGGCCGGAAACCGAGCTGACCAAGGCCTTGTTCCCACGCCTGCCGAAAGAGATTCAGGCGAAGATCAAGCGCGTGGCCGACTGGACCAAGGAAGACGTGGTGTTTGACGCCGTGCTGCATCACGGTGATTCCGACCAACTGCGTGCGGTGTGCCAGCAAGTGGCGCAGCGCGGTGGGGCGATTGTCGGGGTGCATGGCATGTCACAAGGTGAAACGGCGATTGCGCTGGAGCGTCTGGTGATCGAGCGCGCGTTGAGCGTTAACACTGCTGCAGCGGGTGGTAACGCCAGCCTGATGACTATCGGCTAACTGACACAACGCGGTAAAAGTGTGGGAGCGGGCTTGCTCGCGAGTGCGGAGTGTCAGTTTTAGATGTACTGACTGATCTACCGCATTCGCGAGCAAGCCCGCTCCCACATTGAGCGCGTTCGCAACGCCCTTATCTCGTTCTGCCCTTCTATCACTTAAATCAATCTTGCTATCCACCCTCCATTCGCGGACTTAGACTCAGGCCAATTCCTTCAAAGGTACGCCGCCATGTCCGAGACGCTGCTCAGTTCCCGCAATCTGGCTTTCGAGCTGTACGAAGTCCTCGATGCCGAGGGCCTGACCCAGCGCGAGCGGTTTGCCGAACACAACCGCGAAACCTTCGATGCCGCCATCAGCACGGCGCGCAACATCGCAGAAAAGTACTTCGCCCCTCACAACCGCAAGAACGACGAAAACGAACCGCGCTATGAAAACGGCCAGGCGATCCTGATCCCGGAGGTCAAACCGGCGGTGGACGCGTTCCTTGAAGCCGGCTTCCTCAACGCAGCACGCAGCTTTGAAGCAGGCGGCATGCAGCTGCCGACCCTGTTGTCCCAGGCCTGTTTCGCGCACTTCCAATCGGCCAACGCCGCCTCGACGTCCTACCCGTTCCTGACCATGGGCGCCGCCAACCTCATTGAGAGCTTCGGCACCGAGGAGCAGAAACAGCGCTTCCTGCAGCCAATGATCGACGGGCGCTTCTTCGGCACCATGGCCCTGACCGAGCCCCATGCCGGCTCCTCCCTGTCGGATATTCGGACCCGTGCAGAACCAGCGGCTGACGGCAGTTATCGGCTCAAGGGCAACAAAATCTTTATCTCCGGTGGCGACCATTCGCTGTCGGAAAACATCGTGCACATGGTGCTGGCTAAATTGCCGGACGCTCCCGCAGGCGTGAAGGGCATTTCGCTGTTTATCGTGCCCAAGTTCCTGGTCAACGATGACGGCAGCCTGGGCGCTCGCAACGATGTGCTGCTGGCGGGGCTGTTCCACAAGATGGGCTGGCGCGGCACCACGTCCACGGCGCTTAACTTCGGCGATAACGGCAACTGTGTCGGGTACCTGGTGGGCAAGCCACACCAGGGTCTGAGCTGCATGTTCCAGATGATGAACGAGGCACGCATTGGCGTGGGCATGGGCGCGGTGATGCTCGGTTACGCCGGTTACCTTTACTCTTTGGACTACGCCCGCGAACGGCCCCAGGGGCGCCTGCCCGACAGCAAAGACCCGAGCACCGCACCGGTGGCGATCATCCAGCATGCCGACATCAAGCGCATGCTGCTGACCCAGAAAGCCTATGTGGAAGGCGCCTTTGACCTCGGCCTCTACGCGGCGCGGCTATTCGATGACACCACCACCCTGCAAACCGACACCGAGCGCAAGCAAGCCCATGAACTGCTCGACCTGCTCACGCCCATCGTCAAATCCTGGCCGTCGGAGTTCTGCCTCAAGGCCAACGAGCTGGCGATCCAGATTCTTGGTGGCCACGGCTACACCCGCGAATACCCGGTGGAGCAGTACTACCGCGACAACCGCCTGAACCCCATCCATGAAGGCACCCACGGCATCCAGTCCCTGGACCTGCTCGGGCGCAAATTGGCTCAGAACGGCGGCGCCGGCTTGAAGCAATTGATCCGCCTGATCGCCGAAACCGGAGCCCGGGCGCAAAAGCACCCTTCACTCACGGCACTGCAAGAGCCTCTGGAGCAACTGGTAAACCGGCTGCAAAGCGTCACGATTGGCCTGCTGACCGATCTCGCCCAAGGCAAGGTCAACAGCAGCCTGGCGAACTCGGCGCTGTACTTGAAAGTGTTCGGGCACACGGTGATTGGCTGGCGCTGGCTGGAACAGGCGATCCGCGCCGAAGAAGGGCTGGCCAACGGCGAAGCGGCTGACGCGGCCTTTTATAAGGGCAAGCTCCAGGCCGCCCGATACTTCCTGACCTGGGAAGTACCGAGCTGCCATCATGAACTGGCGATTCTGGAGGCACGCGACGATACGTGCCTGGGCATGCAAGACGAGTGGTTCTAGCCCTCAGGGCTGGCCAATCACCTTGGAGATCACATCGACCGTGGCGCTGACTTGCTCTTGGTAACGGTCGAGTTCCTGCTGGTGAGCCTGTTGCATTTCAATCTGCTCGGCGCACAGGTTCAGCGCGGCCAATACCAATAGCTTGTCACCGATCAGGGTCGGGTACTTTTTCTTGGTAACAGCCAGGGAGGCCTTGAGCATGGTCACGGCATGCATCAGGGTCTGATCTTCGCCGGCCGGTGCCTTGATCGAGTAATCCTCTCCGAGAATCGAAACGACCTTTATGCCCTCACTCATGCGCTGACAGGCCCTGCGCTTACACGCTCAACCAGCGCCTGGATGCGGGCGGCGGTGGCGCCGTGCTTTTCTTCCTGTTCCATCAGGTTCAGTTGCAAGCTGTCGTTTTCGTCCTTGGCGCGGGCCAGCTCGGCCTTGAGGGATTCGTTGCTGCCCAGCAGTTCTTGATTCTGCTGTACGAGGTTGCTGACCAGTTGTTCCAATTGGCTGAGGGATGCTTCTAACATTTTGATTTCTCGGGCTTTTAAAAAGGGCGGTGACGATAAAGAAAATTCACCTCGGATGCCAGGGATATCCCCGGCGTGCAGCCCGTTTTATCAGGGCCGGGCCGCACTTTCGAGCCTTAGTGACTGCAATTACCCGATCTGGTTCCTCCAATCCCTCCACCCCTTCGTCAGATGCGACAAAAGCGCGCAGCCTCTTAAGACTTTAGTCGCAGGGCCGATAACGCAGGCACACCTCGTCTCATGGCCGCACGGATCGCGCTTCCCTCCAGGATTCCAGCATGTCTCTTCGTAATATGAATATCGCCCCGAGGGCCTTCCTCGGCTTCGCGTTTATTGGCGCCCTGATGTTGTTGCTCGGTGTGTTCGCCCTGAACCAGATGAGCAAGATTCGCGCAGCCACCGAAGACATCACCTCGGCCAGTGTGCCGAGCATTCGTGCCCTCGACGAATTCACCCAACTGACCCTGCGCCTGCGCGTGCTGTCGTACCGCTTACTGACCAACCGCGAACCGGATGTACAGCAAAAGACCCTGGAAGCCTTCGAGTTGCGCAATCAGCAGATTCGCACAGCCCAGGACATCTACGAAAAACTGATCACCAGCACCCAAGAGCGCAACGCCTACGACGAATACGTGCGCCTGCTGGGCCAGTACCGCCAGATTGAAGAGCGCATGAAGAGCCTGTCGCGCGCCAATCAGGTTGACGAGCTGCGCAGCCTGCTGAACACCGAGTTGCTGAACAACTCCGAGCAGGTCAACGCAGTTCTGACCCGCTTGCTGGATATCAATAACGACGACGCCAACGCCACCAACCAGCGCGCCAAAGACCAATACGACATGGCCTTTGACCTGGTGGTAGGCCTGCTGGTGGTTGCCACGGCGCTGACCCTGTTGTTCGCCTGGCTGCTGACCCGCAGCATCACCCTGCCCATCGCCCGCGCCCTTGAAGCCGCCGAAGCAGTGGCCGAAGGCAACCTGACGCGCCCGATCACCGTGGACGGCAACGACGAAGCCGGGCGCCTGCTCGCGGCCATGGCCAAGATGCAACACAAACTGCGCGACACCCTGCAACGTATCGCCGGCTCCGCCACCCAACTGGCGTCTGCCGCTGAAGAGCTCAATGCGGTCACCGACGAAAGCGCCCGTGGCCTGACCCAGCAAAACAATGAAATCGAACAGGCCGCCACTGCCGTCAACGAGATGACCAGCGCAGTGGAAGAAGTCGCACGCAATGCAGTGAGCACCTCCGAAGCCTCGCGCAACGCCACCACCTCTGCCGGTGATGGCCGTGACCTGGTGCAGGAAACCGTCAGCGCCATCGAACGCATGAGTGCCGACGTGCAGGCCACCGCCTCCCTGATTGGCGACCTGGCCAATGAGTCGCGGGATATCGGCAAAGTGCTGGACGTGATCCGTGGCCTGGCCGACCAGACCAACCTGCTGGCCCTGAACGCCGCGATCGAAGCAGCCCGAGCCGGGGAAGCCGGGCGTGGTTTCGCCGTGGTGGCCGATGAAGTGCGGGCGTTGGCCCATCGCACCCAGCAGTCCACCAGCGAAATCGAGCGCATGATCGGCAGCATCCAGACAGGCACTGAACACGCGGTAGATTCGATGCGCAACAGCACTGAACGCGCCGAATCGACACTCAACATCGCCCGAGGCGCGGGCCTGTCGCTGGACACCATCAACACGGCGATTGTGGAGATCAACGAGCGCAACCTGGTGATCGCCAGCGCGGCGGAAGAACAGGCCCAGGTGGCGCGGGAAGTGGACCGCAACCTGGTGAATATCCGTGACCTGTCGGTGCAATCGGCCACAGGCGCCAGCCAGACCAGTGCGGCGAGCGGTGAGTTGTCGCGGTTGGCGGTGGATCTGAATGGGATGGTCGGAAGGTTCCGTCTCTAACCCCAAAGCCCGCTCAACCCTTGTAGGAGCGAGCTTGCTCGCGAAAAATGCCAACGATAACGCGCGCCTCCTGAATAAACGTGGCGCCTGGGAGTTTTTCGCGAGCAAGCTCGCTCCTACAGAGGGCAAGCCCCTACCAGATTTACCTGTGCGCGAATCAGAAAAAGCTTTTTGACAGCGCAGCAATTCAACAGGTTAGAATCCCTGGCACGCAGACTGCATGGTCAGTTTGCGCCCTGTCTTCCTCTGCCCCGGAGTACTGCCTTTGAATGCGACGACCATCAACAGCCTGTTCTTGATCGGCGCGTTGCTGGTGACTGCGAGCATTCTGGTGAGTTCGCTTTCGTCACGCCTGGGCATCCCCATCCTGGTGATTATCCTGGCCGTGGGCATGACCGCCGGAGTTGATGGCGGTGGCATCATTTTCGATAACTACCCGACCGCCTACCTGGTGGGCAACCTCGCCCTCGCCGTGATCCTGCTTGACGGTGGTTTGCGCACCCGCGTAGCGAGCTTCCGCGTGGCGCTGTGGCCGGCCTTGTCCCTGGCCACGGTGGGGGTGTTGATTACCACCGGCCTCACGGGCATGGCCGCGGCCTGGCTGTTCGACCTCAATATCATCCAGGGCTTGCTGATTGGCGCCATCGTCGGTTCCACGGACGCCGCGGCGGTGTTCTCGCTGCTGGGCGGCAAGGGCCTCAACGAGCGGGTCAGCGCCAGCCTGGAAATCGAATCGGGCAGTAACGACCCGATGGCGGTGTTCCTTACCGTCACCTTGATCGACATGCTCGCCAGCGGGCAGACCGGCCTGCACTGGAGCCTGCTCACGCACCTGATCCGCGAATTCGGCATCGGCGGCCTGGTAGGCCTGGGCGGCGGCTGGCTGATGCTGCAACTGGTCAACCGCATCAACCTGGCCAACGGCCTGTACCCGATCCTGGTGATCGCCGGCGGCCTGTTCGTCTTCGCCCTGACCAACGCCCTGCACGGTAGCGGCTTCCTCGCCGTGTACCTGTGCGGGCTGGTGATCGGCAACCGCCCGGTGCGCAGCCGTCATGGCATTTTGCACATGCTCGACGGCATGGCCTGGCTGGCGCAGATCGGGATGTTTTTGGTACTGGGCCTGCTGGTCACGCCTCACGATTTGCTGCCCATCGCCCTGCCCGCCCTGGGCCTGGCGCTGTGGATGATCCTGTTTGCCCGGCCACTGTCGGTGATGGTTGGCCTGCTGCCATTCAAGGCATTCCACGGGCGCGAAAAAGCTTTTATCGCCTGGGTCGGCCTGCGCGGCGCGGTACCGATCATCCTCGCGGTGTTCCCGCTGATGGCCGGCCTGCCCCATGCACAGCTGTACTTCAACCTGGCGTTCTTTATCGTGCTGGTCTCGCTGTTGGTGCAGGGCACCAGCTTGCCGTGGGTGGCCAAGTTGCTCAAAGTCACCGTACCGCCAGACCCGGCACCGATCTCCCGCGCGGCCCTGGAAGTGCACGTCACCAGCGAGTGGGAGTTGTTCGTCTACCGCCTGGGCGCGGAAAAATGGTGCATCGGCGCGGCCCTGCGCGAGCTGAAAATGCCCGAAGGCACGCGCATCGCCGCGCTGTTTCGTGGCCAGCAACTGCTCCATCCGTCGGGTAGTACGGTGTTGGAAGTCGGCGATTTGCTCTGTGTGATCGGCCATGAACACAACCTGCCGGCCCTGGGCAAACTGTTCAGCCAGGCACCGCAACGGGGCCTCGATCTGCGCTTCTTCGGCGACTTCGTACTGGAAGGCGACGCCCAGCTGGGCGCGGTTTCGGCCTTGTACGGGCTCAAGCTTGAAGGTATCGACCCGGACATGCCATTGAGCCGCTTCATTACCCAGAAGGTTGGCGGTGCACCGGTAGTCGGCGACCAGGTGGAGTGGAACAACACCATCTGGACCGTCGCCGTCATGGACGGGAACAAGATTGGCAAAGTCGGCGTCAGATTCCCCGAAGGAAGTCGCCCGGGCCCCGGACTCTTCCTCTAAACTGCGGGACAACCACGCCCCGATTCTTCACTTTGCAAGACCGGTCTCTATGCCAACCCTGCGTACTTTTCTCGCCACTGCCCTGCTGGGCCTGACCCTTTGTGTTGGCAGCGTATACGCCGCCGACCCGCCCAGCGCCGAAGCCGTCCAGCAAAGCCTGGATAAACTGCCCGACCGCAAGCTGCCTGACGCCGACATGAAGGCGCTGCAGGCGACCCTGCAACAGACCCTGACCTACCTGGGCAATCAGCAGGACTACGAGCAGCGCCTGGCCGACCTCAAGCGCCAGTTGGAAGAGGCCCCGCGCCAGACCAATGAGAACCAGCGTGAGCTGGCGCGCCTCAAGGCCACCAAAATCATCCCGGTGGCCCAACGCTACGCCAGCCTGCCGGTGCCGCAGCTTGAGCAGTTATTGGTGCAACGCAGCACCCAGCAAGGCGACCTGCAAAAAGAACTGGCCGACGCCAACAGCCTGACCATCGCCGCCCAGACCCGCCCCGAGCGCGCCCAGACCGAGATCAGCAGCAGCCAGACACGTATCCAGCAGATCAACGCGACGCTCAAGCTCGGCAAAGACAATGGCAAACCCCTCAGCGGCGACCAGCGCAACCAGCTCAACGCCGAACTGGCGGCCCTTAATGCCTTGATTCCCCTGCGCCGCCAGGAATTGGCCGGCAACAGCCAGCTGCAAGATTTGGGCAACAGCCAGCATGACTTGATCCAGGAAAAAACCGCACGCCTGGAGCAAGAAATCCAGGACTTGCAAACCCTGATCAACCAGAAACGCCTGGCCCAGTCCCAGCAGACGGTGACCCAACAGTCCATCGAAGCGCAGAAAGCCGGCGGCAGTAGCATCCTTGCCAAGGAAAGCGCAGACAACCTGAAGCTGTCCGACTACCTGCTCAAAAGCACCGACCGCCTCAACGACCTGACCCAGAAAAACCTGCAGACCAAGCAGCAACTGGACACCGTGACCCAAAGCGATTCGGCCCTGGACGAGCAGATCAACGTGCTCAAGGGCAGCCTGCTGCTGTCCAAGATTCTCTATAAACAAAAGCAGGCCCTGCCGCGTCTCACCGTGGACAAAGACCTGGCCGACGACATCGCCAACATTCGCCTGTACCAGTTCGAGGTCAACCAACAGCGTGAGCTGATCACCTCTCCCAGCGCCTATGTGGACAACCTGCTGGCCAACCAGCCGCCAGATGAAGTCACCCCGCAACTGCGCCGCACCCTGCTGGAAGTGGCGATCACCCGCAGCGACCTGCTGGAACGCCTGAGCCGCGAACTGAGTGCGCTGCTGAACGAATCCATCACCCTGCAACTGAACCAGAAACAATTGCTCAGCACCGCCAGCACCCTGCGCGCCACACTCGACGAGCAAATGTTCTGGATCCCCAGCAACAAGCCGC
The DNA here is from genome assembly GCF_001902145.1 of Pseudomonas fluorescens. Lineage (GTDB taxonomy): Bacteria > Pseudomonadota > Gammaproteobacteria > Pseudomonadales > Pseudomonadaceae > Aquipseudomonas > Aquipseudomonas fluorescens_BV. The sequence continues at coordinate 377,877 of NZ_MRST01000024.1, read as the reverse complement.
TGGACACCGAATGGCTGGAAACCGTACCGGCGCACCTGAGCAAGCAGGTCACCACCCTGCCCTGGGCGTCCAGCGTCAGCGAGCTGTATGACGGCCTGACCCAACGCCCACTGCTGTTCCTGCCGTTGCTGTTGCTGATCGGCGCGCTGCTGTGGCGGCGCAATGCGCTGTATGTGCGCCTGAAAAAGGTCCACCAGGACATCGGCCACTTCAAGCGCGACAGCCAGTGGCATACGCCGCAGGCCATTCTGATCAACATCCTGCTGGCGATGCCCGTGGCCCTGGGCCTGGCACTGTGCGGCTATGCGTTGCAGATCGACGCCCGCGGGCAAAACGCCAACCTGGGCGCGGCCTTGTTGCAGATCGCCCAAGCCTGGCTGGTGTTCTACACCGCCTACCGCATCCTGGCGCCGGGCGGCGTGGCGGAGCTGCACTTTCGCTGGGAAAGGCCTCAGGTCGAATTCCTGCAAGGCTGGATACGCAAGCTCGGGCTGGTGGTACTGGCGTTGGTGGCCGTGGTCGCGATTGCCGAACATCAACCGGCGGCGCTGGCTGACGACGTGTTGGGTATCGCCGTGGTACTGACCTGCTACGGGCTGATGGCCTGGCTGCTGGGCCGCCTGCTGCTGAACAGCCCTACCCACGAAAAGGCCTCGCTGTTTCGCAAAGCTATCGGCGTGGTGTTCACCGCCCTGCCCATCGCGCTGTTTATTGCCGTGTGCTTTGGCTATTACTACACCGCGCTGAAACTCAGCGACCGGCTGATCAATACCCTGTACCTGCTGATGTTCTGGCTGGTGATCGAAGCTACCTTCGTGCGCGGCCTGGGTGTTGCCGCACGGCGCCTGGCCTACGCCCGCGCCCTGGCCAAACGCCAGGCAGCCAAGGAGGCCGGTGACGGCGAAGCGGTCATCGAAGAGCCGACCCTGGACATCGAGCAGGTCAACGAACAGTCCATGCGCCTGATCCGCCTGGCCCTGCTCGGCGGCTTTATCGCCGCGCTGTACTGGGTGTGGTCGGACCTGATCTCGGTATTTTCCTACCTGGACAACGTCACCCTGTACGAATACACCAGCGGCACAGGTGCGAATATCAGCATGGTGCCGATCAGCATCGGCGACCTGCTCGGCGCGTCGATCATCATCGGTATCACCTTCGCCCTGGCGCGCAACCTGCCCGGCCTGCTGGAAGTCCTGGTGCTGTCCAAGCTCGACCTGGCCCAGGGCAGCGCCTACGCCACCACCACCTTGCTGTCCTACATCATTGCCGGCGTGGGCTTTGTCACCACGCTCTCTACCCTCGGCGTGAGCTGGGACAAGCTGCAATGGCTGGTCGCGGCACTGTCGGTGGGCCTGGGGTTTGGCATGCAGGAGATCTTCGCCAACTTCATCTCCGGCATCATGATCCTGTTCGAACGCCCGGTGCGCATTGGCGACACCATCACCATCGGCAACCTGTCGGGTACGGTGAGCAAGATCCGCATTCGCGCCACCACCATCACCGACTTCGACAACAAGGACATCATCGTCCCCAACAAGACCTTCATTACCGGGCAACTGATCAACTGGTCGCTGACCGACACCATCACCCGTGTCACCCTGAAACTGGGCGTGGACTACGGCTCCGACCTGGACCTGGTGAAGGAATTGCTACTCAAGGCCGCGCGAGAAAACCCACGGGTGCTGAAAGAGCCAGAACCCCACGTGTACTTCCTCAACTTCGGCGAAAGCACCCTCGACCACGAACTGCGCATGCATGTTCGCGACCTGGGCGACCGTAATCCGGTGCTGGACGAGGTCAACCGCTATATCAATCGTGAGTTCAAGAAACAGCACATCAACATCTCGTTCCGGCAGATGGAAATCTACCTGAAGAATCTTCACGGCCAGGAATACAAATTGGTGCCGGCCGAAGACGAGCGCAAGACTATTGCCACGCCCCTCGACAAACCCGCCGCCCCGGAGCCACCCGCAGGCAAAGTGGTGGATGCGCCGGAGCCGCCACCCAGCAAACTCGACTAAATGCCCTATCCCCAGCAGAATACTCGGACATTCTGCTGGAGATGGCCGGTGAAAGCCCTCGACGAACTGACCTTCGACAACCGCTTCGCACGCCTGGGCGATGCGTTCTCGACCCACGTATTGCCAGAGCCCCTCGACGAGCCGCGCTTGGTTGTCGCGAGCAAGGCCGCCATGGCCCTGCTTGACCTCGACCCGGCCGTGGCCCAAACCCCGGTATTTGCCGAGCTGTTTGGCGGCCACAAGCTGTGGGCCGAGGCAGAACCACGGGCGATGGTGTATTCCGGGCATCAATTCGGCGGCTATACCCCGCAGCTGGGCGACGGACGCGGGTTATTGCTGGGCGAGGTCTATAACGAGGCCGGCGAGCATTGGGATTTGCACCTCAAGGGCGCTGGGATGACGCCTTACTCGCGCATGGGCGACGGGCGTGCCGTGTTGCGCTCTTCGATTCGTGAATTCCTCGCCTCCGAAGCCCTGTATGCGCTGGGCATCCCCACCAGCCGTGCCCTCTGCGTGATCGGCTCCAGCACCCCGGTATGGCGGGAGAAACAGGAACGCGGCGCCATGGTTTTGCGCCTGGCCCACAGCCATATCCGCTTCGGGCATTTCGAGTATTTCTACTACACCAAGAAACCCGAACAGCAGGCCGAGCTGGCCGAACACGTGCTGAACCTGCACTACCCCGAATGCCGCGAGCAACCCGAGCCTTACCTGGCGATGTTCCGCGAAATCGTCGAGCGCAATGCCGAGATGATCGCCAAATGGCAAGCTTATGGTTTTTGCCACGGCGTGATGAACACCGACAACATGTCGATCCTGGGCATTACTTTCGACTTCGGGCCCTTCGCGTTTCTCGATGATTTCGACGCGCACTTCATCTGCAACCATTCCGATCATGAAGGCCGCTACTCCTTCAGCAACCAGGTGCCGATCGGGCAGTGGAACCTCAGCGCGCTGGCCCAGGCGCTCACGCCGTTCATCAGCGTTGACGCGCTCAAAGAAGCCCTTGGCCTGTATCTGCCGCTGTACCAGGCGCACTACCTGGACCTGATGCGCCGCCGCCTGGGCCTGACCACCGCCGAAGACGCCGACCAGCAGTTGGTGGAGCGCTTGCTCAAGCTGATGCAGAACAGCGGCGTGGACTACACGCTGTTCTTCCGGCGTCTGGGGGATGAATCCGCGGCGCTGGCCGTGACGCGTTTGCGCGACGACTTTGTCGACATGGCCGGGTTTGATGCCTGGGCCGAGCAGTACAAGGCCCGTGTTGCACGGGATGGGGATGACACCCAGGAACAGCGCCGTGAGCGCATGCACGCGGTCAACCCGCTGTACATCCTGCGCAACTACCTCGCGCAAAACGCCATTGCCGCCGCCGAGGCCGGGGACTACAGCGAAGTACGGCGGCTGCATGAGGTGCTTTCCAAACCGTTTGAGGAACAAGCGGGGATGGAGCAATACGCGCAACGGCCGCCGGATTGGGGCAAGCATTTGGAGATTAGTTGTTCGTCGTGACCCCTTAGATAAAGGTCTCCACCGACACCCCGAAACGCTCGGCCAGCCAACGAATCTGGCGCACGTTGAGCTGGCGTTTTCCGCTCAATATCTCCGAGACAACTGATTGCGCCCCAACGCCAGGAAGGTCACTCTGGGTGAGATTGTGCTCGCGCATCATGTAGCGCAGCACATCGACCCCGCTAGCGACGGGCATTGGGCGATGCTCACGATCATAAGCTTCGATCCAGTCGCTCAGAATGTCGACCAGGCTCATTAGCGGGCTGTCCTCGTCTTCACCCACCAGGCTCAATAGCTCATCCAAGCCGCACACCAGTGCGTCGTAGTCTGCGTCGTTTTCCGGCTTGCGCAGCACAGGCGAAACGAACTGCCAGTGCTCCGCCGCCACTCGCATAAGTGCGCTCATCTGATTTTTTCCTTCCATTTGTTCTTCTCATAATCACGGTGGTCAAGCAGGTGTTTGATGTAAACGCGCTGCATTCGATACTGCACCGACGCAATCAACCTCAGCTTGTTACCGCCAATATCAAATACATGAAATTCACCTACCTTGTCGGTGGCGGGAAACATGGCTTTCATTGCGGCAAAGTCCTGGGGGGCGTTGCGTTTGATCACGCGATACCACTGATCCAGAGCCGTTGCCGAGCGTGGCCATTTTCCTTTTGCTTCCCAGATCCTGCTTTCACTGATGACTCGCATGCAACGTCCTTATCGCATCTTGCTATGAAGGTTAAACCTGAATTCGAACTATCGCAATTTGCTATAGCTGCAAACAGACCGGTGGCGCACAACAAAAAGCCTAGTCACACGATTTATCCCAGCGCGGGCGAAACTGTGAGCGAATAAGTCCCCTGACCCAACCTTGATAAACCCCAGTTCCGGCACCAAATACATCTATTGGCCAAACCCCAGGAGCCCCCGATGTCCGAACCTCTTGTCATCCCCTGCCCACATTGCAACGGCCTCAACCGCATCCCCGGCGAACGCCTGGGTGATGCGACCAAATGCGGGCGTTGCAAGCAGCCGGTGTTGTTGAATAAACCCTTTGAGTTGAAACAAAGCGACTACGCCAGCCAGATCAAGGGCGACCTGCCGTTGCTGGTGGATGTGTGGGCCGACTGGTGCGGGCCGTGCAAGTCGTTTGCGCCGGTATTCGAGCAGGCCGCCGGGCAGCTTGAAGGCAAGTGCCGGTTGGCGAAGCTGGACAGTGAGGCTAACCAGCAGCTGTCGGCGCAGTTGGGGATTCGCTCGATTCCCAGCTTGATCCTGTTCAAGAACGGCCGCGAAGTGGCGCGCCAGAGTGGAGCATTTCCGTTGCCGCAGTTGATGAGTTGGTTGCGTAGCCAAGGGATATAACTGGATCTACAAAACAACACTGGCCAAATGTGGGAGCGGGCTTGCTCGCGAAAGGGGTGGGTCAGTCAGCTTGTACGGCGACTGGCACGGCGCATTCGCGAGCAAGCCCGCTCCCACATTTGGATCGCGCTTTACCTTTAGGTCAGCGGGGCTTCGCGGTCCATCATCTGGCCGACCAGCATGACGCCCAGTTCGCTTAGCTGGTGGATGGCCAGCGCTACGTCACGGTGTTCGCCGGTGAGGTCGTTGGACAGGTTGAGTAACAAGGTGCGGACTGAGGAGAAGGTTTCGTAGCTGTTGAGCACGAGGGTTTCGGTGGGGAGGTTGGGTGAAACATTGAAAAGACGGATAGACATGCATTTGTTCCCTGATAGGGCCACTACCGTTTCGCTACTAAACGAAGGGTGGCAGCTGTACGCAGGTTAGTAGACCGGGGAACAAAGCAAAGACCGGCGCACCCGAAGGTGCCCTGCGCACAGCCACCATCAGATAGGCGATAAACGCCATGCTTTTGGAGCAGGTGCACATGCTTTGGTCGGTCGGGCTACTAAACCCGATCACTGAACATTCAGCGACCGGCAAACCTTAGAGACGCCCATCCAGACGCACAAGCCGGCGGATTCTGGCGTAGCTGTAGGCAAGGTTACAAGGCACAAGCCCAATTGCCAGAGCAGTCCTACAGACCCTGTGGGACAAATCCAACTCACCTGCCGAAATGCAAAAAATGTGGGAGCGGGCTTGCTCGCGAATGCGCAGTGTCAGTCGCCGTATAAGCTGACTGACCCACCGCTTTCGCGAGCAAGCCCGCTCCCACAGGAATCAGGCGTTCTCAAGTAAGTTATGCAACTCCACAAACTGCTGCGTCAGCTTATGCCGTGGGTCCAGATGAATCAGCGGCTTGCTCTCCTGGTGCGACTCGCGCATACGCACGGAGCTGGCCAGGTACACCGGCAGTACCGGCAGCCCTTCGGCAATCAGCTCATCAAGAATCTGCTGCGGCAGGCTCGCACGGGCCTGGAATTGGTTGACCACGATGCCTTCCACTTCCAGGCCTTCGTTATGGTCATCCTTCAGTTCTTCGATTTCAGCCAGCAGGCCATACAGGGCCTGGCGCGAAAAGCTGTCGCAATCGAATGGAATAAGCACACGGTCAGCGGCAATCAGCGCCGAAACCGCATAGAAGTTCAACGCGGGTGGGGTGTCGAGGTAAATCCGGTCGTAATCCTCGCTCAACTCATCCAGCAGCTTTCGCAGCTTGTTGATCTTGTGCTTGGCTTCGAGCTTGGGCTGCAGGTCTGCCAGCTCGGCGGTGGCGGTGATCACGTGCAGGTTGTCGAACGGCGTTTCGTAGATATCCACCTTGTTCTTCTTCGAAAACGGTCCGGAAGACAACGTTTGCTTGAAAAAGTCCGCGATCCCCATGGGGATGTCGTCGCCCGTCAGCCCGGTGAGGTACTGGGTTGAGTTGGCCTGTGCATCGAGGTCCACCAACAGGGTTCGATAACCTTCGCTGGCGCTGACCGCCGCCAGGTTGCAGGCGATGCTGGACTTGCCCACGCCGCCTTTTTGATTGAACACCACGCGCCGCATGGAAAAACCTCCGTGTATCAATGAATCCCCCGAGTGTAGAGCGCAAAAGCGCCAGTTAGCTACCTCGTTCATCCTTACGCGTTGCCTGGCCCACAAATGAATGGAAACCGCGCAACAATCGAGTCCGGCCTTCGATCGCCGATAATTTGTAAATTCTTCCAACTTATTTGTGATCAATAGTGAACAAACTTTCACCACTATTTGCTAGAACCCCACGGCACCGGGATAATGCGCGCCATACGGCCATTGCTCCCTGTCCCGGAATCCGGGGCCATTGGCCGCACATGGAAGCCCGCAGGGGCGGGATAACTTCTCAGTGATCAACTTCAACATCGCCCAATGGCGCGCCTGGGCTCCTGGCCTTGAGAGTGCGGACGACTGGTACGCCTGGTGCCGGGACCCGGTGTTGCCGCCTGTCAGCGAAGCGTCCCCCGATGTGTCATTTTTGCCAGCCATGCAGCGCCGCCGTCTGAGCCGGCTGGCGCGCATGGCGTTCAGCGTCGGCTGGCCGCTGGCCGAGGGCCTTGAAGACCTGCCACTGGTGTTTATTTCCCGCCACGGCGAAACCCCGCGCACCCTGGACATCCTCAGCGACCTGGCCAACGAGCAGCCGCTGTCGCCCACTCAGTTCAGCCTGTCGGTGCATAACGCGGTGATTGGCCTGTGGTCGATCCTGCGCAATGAAACCAGCGAGATGACCGCCCTCGCCGCCGCCGGCGATGGCCTCGAACACGGCCTGCTCGAAGCCGCCGCGTTGCTCAACGAAGGCGCCGCCGCCGTATTGCTGGTAATCACCGAAGAACAACCGCCCCACGCCTACGCCAGCTGGATTACGGATGTGCCCTTCCCCTATGCCCTTGGCTTGTTGCTCACGCCGGGCGACGAGTGGCAACTGGAACTCACCACCGGCACTGTCCAACTCACTCAAACCCAGTGGCCCCACGCCCTGAACCTGCTGCGCACCCTGCTGACCGAACAGGGCGCCTGCCAACATGCCTGGAAGAACCGAGTATGGAACTGGCAACGCAAGCCCTGACCCACAAACCACGGCAGGCCTATTATTGGCGCCTGTTCGCCACGGCCCTCAGCTTTTGCCTGTTTGGCCTCGGCGGGCTGTGCCTGCGTTTGCTGGTGTTTCCGCTGCTCAGTTGCCTGCCGGGCGACGCCACCCAGCACCAACGGCGCGCACGCCACACCATCAGTTGCCTGTTCTGGTTTTTCATTCGCCTGATGAAGGGCCTGGGCATTCTCACCTACAGCGTCGAGGGTGCCGAAAAGCTTGGCCGCCCTGGCCAGATGATCGTCGCCAACCACCCGTCGCTGATCGACGTGGTGTTCCTGATCGGCCTGATGCGCCAGACCAACTGCGTGGTCAAACAGAGCCTGTTCCAGAACCCCTTCACCCGCGGGCCGGTGCGTGACGCCGGCTACATCAGCAACGACGGCAGCGCCGACATGCTCGATGCGGCTGCCGATGCCCTGCGCGCCGGCCAGACGCTGATCATCTTTCCAGAAGGCACCCGCACCACGCCGGGCGCGGCTCCGGCCTTTCATCGCGGCGGCGCGGCCATTGCGCTGCGTGGTGCGACAATCGTCACGCCAGTGGTGATCAAGGTCAGCCCCACCACCCTGACCAAGGCCGAACCCTGGTATCGCATCCCCCACCGTCGATTTCACTTCAGTTTGCGCGTGGGTGCCGATATAGAGCCACAAGCGTTTGCCGCAGTCGGGCCTGCGCCCCAGGCTTCACGCAAGCTCAACGATCACCTGCATCACTATTTCATTAAGGAGCTCGCCGAAGATGAGCGACCAACACCGCCTTGAGCACGACATAAAGGCGCTGATCATCGAGGCCCTGGGCCTGGAAGACATCAGCCCCGACGATATTGGCAGCGACCAGACCCTGTTTGGCGAAGGTCTGGGCCTGGATTCAGTCGATGCGCTGGAATTGGGCCTGGCGATCCAGAAAAAATACGGCATCAAAATCGATGCCGACGCCAAGGACACCCGCAATCACTTCACCAACGTGGCCAGCCTTGCGGCGTTCGTCACGGCCCGACAGGCAGCTTGAGACCGTACCATGCAAACTCGTGACGATATCTTCAACACCCTGCGCGACGCCTTGGTGGAACTGTTTGAACTGCCCCCGGAACGCGTCACCCTCGACGCCAACCTGTACCAGGACCTGGAAATCGACAGCATCGACGCCGTGGACCTGATCGACCACATCAAGCGCCAGACCGGCAAGAAAATCGCCGCCGAAGAGTTCAAGGCGGTACGCACGGTGAACGACGTGGTAGAGGCGGTGTACCGTCTGGTCCAGCCCGCCGCATGAGCCGGTTGATCGGCCTTGGCCTGTTATTGGCGGGGCTGCTGTACCCCTTCGCGGTGTATTACGGCACCGAGCACTTTGCACCTTGGCAGTTCGGCTTGCTGCTGGGCAGCCTGTGGCTGTTGCGCGCGCTCACCGCTGCGCGGCGCCCGGGCAGCCGTTGGATGGCGGTGGTGGTGATCGTGTTTTGCCTGGCACTGGCATGGTTCGATAACCCCCAGTGGCTGCGTTGGTACCCGAGCCTGGTCAGTGCGTTCATGCTGGCGCTGTTCGGCCTGAGCCTGAGATACGGCCCGCCGATGGTCGAGCGCCTGGCGCGCATGACCGACCCGCACCTGCCGCCCCACGCGGTTGTGTATACCCGCCGGGTCACCCTGGTGTGGAGTGTGTTTTTTCTCTGTAATGGCCTGCTCGCCGCCGCGCTCACCCTATGGGCGCCGCTGAGCTGGTGGACGTTGTACAACGGCCTGATCGCCTACGGGCTGATGGGGCTGTTGTTTGCCGTGGAATGGCTGGTACGACAAAGGGTTCGAGGCCGCGTATGAAAGGGTTGAAACTTGAGCACTTGCTGCTTGAGCCACTGCAAGATCGCGGGGTGACCGCCGAGCCCCTCATGAATCACGCGCAACTGTGCGAGCACTCCCTGAGCCTCGCCGCAGGCCTGCAGGCCCGGGGTATCCGGCGCCTGGCCGTACACCTGGAAGACGCCGGCCTGCTGGCGATTGCGCTGCTGGGCGCCTGGCGGGCCGGTGCGAGCGTACTGCTGCCCGCCGACCTGCAACCCCAGACGCGCCAGCGCTGGGCCGACGCCGTGGATGCCTGGCTGGTCGAAGCCAGCGACCTGGACGCGCTGTATCAAGCGCCCTTGAGTGCCGCCGCCCTCGACCTGGACAACTGCCAACTGAGCCTGTGCACCTCCGGTTCCAGCGGCGAGCCCAAGCGCATCGACAAGTCCCTGCGCCAGTTGGCCAATGAGGTGGAGGCGCTGGAAGCCCTGTGGGGGAAAGGTCTCAAGGACGCCTGCATCATCGGTAGCGTCGCCACCCAGCACATCTACGGTTTGCTGTTTCGCGTGTTGTGGCCGCTGTGTGCCGGCCGCATTTTTGTGCGCAAGCAACTGGCGTTCCCCGAAGACATGCAGCGCGCCAGCCGTGAGCACCCGCAATTTGCCTGGGTGGCCAGCCCGGCGCTGCTCAAGCGCATGGGCGACAACCTCGACTGGCCGGCACTGAGCCAGGTTGCACGGGTATTTTCCTCCGGTGGCGCGTTGCCTGTTGACGCCGCGAGTAGCCTCTACGACCGCTTGCAGCAATGGCCGACCGAAATCCTCGGCAGCTCGGAAACCGGTGGCATCGCCTGGCGCCAGGGCGCGCAACCCTGGCAGCCGTTTGCCGATGTGCAACTGAGCCAGGATGCCGACGGTGCTTTACGCATCGCCTCAAAGTACTTGCCCGAAGGGCATGTCGAACAGACCGCCGACGCCGTTCGCCTGCATGCCGATGGGCGCTTCGAACTGCTGGGCCGCCTGGACCGTATCGTCAAGCTGGAAGAAAAACGCATCTCCCTGCCAATGCTGGAACAGGCGTTGATCGCCCATGAATGGGTGGCCGACACCCGCCTGGGCGTGGTGCAGGAAAACCGTGCGTCCCTGGGTGCCGTAGTGGTGCTCACCGACGCGGGGCTGCATGCCCTGCGCAACCAGGGCCGACGCACGCTCACCCAAACCCTGCGCCAGCACCTGAGCCAACATTGCGAAGCCCTGGCCTTGCCACGCCGCTGGCGCTTGTTGCGCCAACTGCCGCTGAACAGCCAGGGCAAATTGCCCCAGGCCGATATCGAAGCCTTGTTGCTGGCGCCTCGCCCCAAGGGGCCCGAGGTGTTGGCGCAAGTCGAAACCAAAGGTGAATGGACCTTGCAACTGAGCATCCCACCGGACCTGGCCTATTTCAGCGGGCACTTCCCGGTCACCCCGGTATTGCCGGGGGTGGTGCAGGTGGAATGGGCGTTTAACCTGGGCCAACAGTTGCTCGACCTGCCAACCAGGTTCGCCGGCATGGAAGTGCTCAAGTTCCAGCAGCTGGTGCGCCCTGGCGATCACATCGAACTGCACCTGCGCTTTGATCGGGAGCGTAGCAAGCTGTACTTCGCCTATCGCAATGGGGTTGCAGCGTGCTCAAGCGGGCGGATCGTGCTGGAGGCCGCGCATGCATAACCCCTGCGCCCTGATCCCGGTGTACAACCACGAAGCCGCCGTGCCGGCCGTGGTCCACAGTGTGCTGAAGAGCGGCCTGCCCTGCCTGCTGGTCGACGATGGCAGCAGCGCCGCCTGCGCAGCGGTGCTGGCGCAGTTGGCGACGCTGGATAACGTCACCCTGCTGACCCTGCCCAGCAACCAGGGCAAGGGCGGTGCCGTGATGGCCGGTTTCCGCGAAGCGGCGCGCCTGGGCTATACCCACGCCCTGCAAGTGGACGCCGATGGCCAGCACGACCTGCGCGAAGTCGAGACCTTTATCCACACCTCACGCCAGCACCCCGACGCCGTCATCTGCGGCTACCCCGAATACGACGACAGCGTGCCCAAGGGCCGCCTGTACGCACGCTACCTGACCCACGTGTGGGTCTGGATCAACACCCTGTCGCTTGAGATTCGCGACTCGATGTGCGGCTTTCGCGTGTACCCGCTGGCGCCGACCCTGGCGCTGATGGACTCGGCCTACATCGGCACGCGCATGGATTTCGACTCGGACATCCTGGTGCGCCTGGCCTGGCGCAACCAGCCGATGCGCTGGCTGCCGACCCAAGTGCACTACCCCGCCGATGGCCTGTCGCACTTTCGCTTGTTGCGCGACAACCTGCGCATCAGCGCCATGCACACACGCCTGTTCTTCGGCATGTTGGTGCGTGCGCCGATGATCCTGTGGCGGCGGTGGCAGGTATGAACGACAGCACCAAGCATTGGGCCGACCGCGAAGAACGCGGCAGCTTCTGGCTGATGAAATTCACTGCGGTCGCGGTAAAAGTCCTCGGCCGTCGCCTGTTGAGCCCGTTGCTCTACAGCATCGTCTTTTACTTCTTCCTGTTCGGCCGCACTGCACGCCACAGCGCCTGGCAATACCAGCAGCGCCTGGCGCAGTGGAGCGGGCGCGATGACCTGCTGCCCACCCATCGGAAAGTCTTCGGCCAGTTCATGGCCTTCGCCGACTCCCTGCTCGACAAACTCGACGTATGGAACGGCAAGCTGCGCCTGGAGCAAATCGAGATCAACGACCCGGCGCAGTTGCGCAGCCAACTGCGGGGGGAACGCGGGCAGATGCTGGTGGGCGCGCACCTGGGCAACCTGGAAGTGTGTCGCGCTCTGGCGGAGATCGGTGAACAGGTCACCATGAATGTGCTGGTGCACACCAAGCACGCCGAGCGTTTCAACCGCCTGCTGGGCGAGGCCGGCGCGACCCATTTGCGCCTGATTCAGGTCAGCGAATTGGACCCGGCGACCATGCTGCTGCTCAGCCAGCGCCTGGACGACGGCGAGTGGCTGGCGATTGCCGGCGACCGTATTCCGTTGCACGGCGGGCGCACGGTGCGCGTGGACTTCCTCGGACACACGGCGGCATTTCCCCAAGGCCCATGGCTGCTGGCGGGCTTGCTCAAGTGCCCGGTCAATCTGCTGATGTGCCTCAAGCACCAGGGCCGCTATCGCCTGAGCATCGAGCCCTTTGCCGACGTGATCGAATGGAAGCGCAGCACCCGCGAGCAGGTCATCGCCCTGTGGACCGCACGCTACGCCGCACGCCTGGGCCAGTTTTGCCTGCAAGCGCCCCAACAATGGTTCAACTTTTACCCTTTCTGGAAGACCGATGACGACGCCTCTTGAGCCCATCACCTTTGGTGAACGCCCCCTGCGCATCGAAGACGTGCTGGCCCTGGCCAACCGCCAGGTGCCCACTCGCCTGCAGGACGATACCGCGTACCGCCAGCGCATCGCCAAGGGCGCGCAGTTTCTCGATTCGCTGCTGGACAAGGAAGGCGTGATCTACGGCGTGACCACCGGCTACGGCGACTCCTGCGTGGTGGCGGTGCCGCTGGAACACGTCGAAGCCTTGCCGCGTCATCTGTACACCTTTCACGGTTGCGGCCTGGGCAAGTTGCTGGATGCCCAGGCCACCCGCGCCGTACTGGCGGCGCGTTTGCAGTCGCTGTGCCATGGCGTGTCCGGGGTGCGCGTGGAACTGCTGGAACGCCTGCATGCCTTCCTCGAAAACGATGTGCTGCCACTGATCCCGGAAGAAGGCTCGGTGGGTGCCAGCGGTGATCTGACGCCGCTGTCCTACGTGGCCGCGACCTTGTCCGGCGAGCGCGAAGTGCTGTTCCGTGGCGAACGTCGCCCGGCAGCAGAAGTACACCGCGAACTGGGCTGGGAGCCACTGGTACTGCGGCCCAAGGAAGCCCTGGCCTTGATGAACGGCACCGCCGTGATGACCGGCCTGGCCTGCCTGGCCTTCGCCCGCGCCGACTACCTGTTGCAATTGGCCACGCGCATTACCGCGCTCAATGTGGTGGCGCTGCAAGGCAACCCGGAGCACTTCGACGAGCGCCTGTTCGCTGCCAAGCCGCACCCCGGGCAGATGCAAGTCGCTGCGTGGCTGCGCAAGGACCTGGCCATCGACGCGCCCACCGCACCGCTGCATCGCCTGCAAGACCGCTATTCGCTGCGCTGCGCCCCCCATGTGCTCGGCGTATTGGCGGACAGCCTGAACTGGCTGCGATCCTTCATCGAGATCGAACTGAACAGCGCCAACGACAACCCGATCATCGACGCTGAAGAAGAACGCGTACTGCACGGCGGGCACTTCTACGGCGGGCATATCGCCTTCGCCATGGACAGCCTCAAGACCCTGGTCGCCAACGTTGCCGACCTGCTCGACCGCCAGCTCGCACTGCTGGTGGACGTACGCTACAACCATGGCCTGCCGAGCAACCTCTCAGGCGCCCCGGCTGACCGCGCGATGATCAACCACGGCTTCAAGGCCGTGCAGATCGGCACCAGCGCCTGGACCGCCGAAGCGCTGAAAAACACCATGCCGGCCAGCGTGTTCTCGCGCTCCACCGAGTGCCACAACCAGGACAAGGTGAGCATGGGCACCATCGCCGCCCGCGATGCCATCCGCGTGCTGGAGCTGACCGAACAGGTCGCCGCCGCGACCTTGCTCGCCGCCAACCAGGGCGTGTGGCTGCGCGCCCAGGCCGAGGATGCACGGCCGCTGCCACCAGCATTGGCCGCAATGCACGCAGAACTGGCCCAGGACTTTGCGCCGGTCATCGAAGACCGCGCCCTGGAAGGCGAGCTGCGTCTGTGCCTGCAACGCATCGCTGCGCAACACTGGAGGCTGCATGCGTAGCCCCGGCGTGTTGCACAGCGACACTGAAATCCTCGTGCCGTTTTTCGACATCGACACCATGAACGTGGTGTGGCACGGGCATTACGTGAAGTACCTGGAAGTGGCGCGCTGTGCGTTGCTGGACCAGATCGGCCATAACTACACGGCGATGCTCGAAGCCGGCTACGCCTGGCCAGTGATCGACATGCAGCTACGCTATGTGCGCGGCGCGACCTTCGGCCAGACGATCAACGTGCGCGCCAGCCTGGTGGAATGGGAGAACCGTTTGAAGGTGAACTACCTGATTACCGACCTGGCCAGCGGCGAGCGCTTGACCCGCGCCAGCACCGTGCAAGTGGCGGTGGAAATCGCCAGCCGCGAGATGCAGCTTGCCTCCCCCAAAGTCTTCACCGACGCCGTCGAAAGGGCCCTGAAATGAAATCCCCTGTAGGAGCGAGCTTGCTCGCGAAGATCGCCCATAAAAACGCGGGCCACCTGCCCCCCCGTGGCGCCCTCAGTTTTTTCGCGAGCAAGCTCGCTCCTACAGTGGCTGCGTTGTTGATGAGCTTCAGCGCCCACGCCTTCGACCTGCAGCAGTTGAGCGATCAGCTTGCCAAACCCTCCGTGATCCACGGCAACTTCACCCAGGAAAAACACCTGCGTGCCCTGCCCCAGCCGTTGGTGAGCAAAGGCACCTTCGTGCTCGCCAAGGATCACGGCCTGCTGTGGCTGTTGAAAACCCCGCTGCACCAGGACTACCGCATCACCTCCCAAGGCATTGCCCGCCGCGATGCCAATGGCTGGCAACTACTGCCAGACAAGAGTGCCGGCGCCGAACAGAATCGTTTGTTCCTGGCGGTACTGCAGGGCGACAGCAGTGGCCTGCAGCGCGACTTCGACCTGCATCTGCAAGGCGACGCGCAACAGTGGAAGCTCAGGCTGACCCCGCGTTCGCTGCTGCTCAAGCAAGTGTTCACCCAGATCAATATCGACGGCGGCGCGCTGGTGCACACCATTGAACTGCTGGAAACCCAGGGCGACAGCACGTTGCTGCGCATGCAGGACAGCACGGCCGACCAGCCCCTGAGCGATGCGGAGCAACACGACCTTGCCCAGTGAACGCCTGCTGCCGCGCCTGTTCCTGATCCTGCTGGTGGCCGTGCTGGCCCTGGCAGGCTGGCAATGGCGCGACGGCGCGCCGTTGTCGGCCAACCTGATGGAACTGGTGCCCGGCAGCACGCCGGACGCCTTGGAGCTGCAAGCCGAACAGCGCATGCAAGAGCCGCTCAACCGCGAAATGCTAGTGCTGGTGGGGCATGCCGACCGCCAGCAAGCGGTGGCCGTGGCGCAGCAACTGGGTGAGCGCTGGCAGGCCAGCGGCCTGTTTGAAAAGGTGCAGTGGAACCTGCAAGCCGACTTGCCGGCGCTGCGCGAACAACTGCTGCGTGGGCGCTTGTCGATGCTCTCGGCCAAGGACCGCGAGCAACTGATCGAACAGCCTGACGCGTTCATCCAACAACGCGTGCAATCGCTGTTCGACCCCTTCACCGGCTTCAGCCTGGTGCCAAGCCAGGACGATTGGCTCGGCCTGACCGGGCGCATCCAGAACAGCCAACCGCAACACGGCGCGGTGCAAATGGACATCGGCAGCGGCGCCTTGATCGCCGATGCCGACGGCAAGAGTTGGGTGCTACTGCGGGCGCGCACCACCGGCAACGCCTTCGACATGAAGCTGCCGCTGCAAGTGGCGGACTTGCTGAAGGCCAGCCGCGAGCAAGCCAGCGCACACGGCGCGCAACTGCTCGCCGCCAGCGGTTTGCTCTATGCGGCCAACGGGCAACAGCAGGCCACTCGGGAAATGACCTGGGTCGGCGGCGGCGCCACCCTGGGCATCCTGTTATTGCTGCTGCTGGCGTTCCGACGCTGGCGGGTGTTGCTGGCTTTCGTGCCGGTGCTGGTGGGCATGCTGTTTGGCGCGGTGGCGTGTGTGGCGCTGTTTGGGCATATGCATGTGATGACACTGGTGCTGGGCTCCAGCCTGATCGGCGTGGCGGTGGATTACCCACTGCACTACCTGTCCAAAAGCTGGAGCCTGCAGCCGTGGCGCAGTTGGCCGGCGTTGCGCCTGACCCTGCCGGGCCTAAGCCTGAGCCTGGCCACCAGTTGCATCGGCTACCTGGCGCTGGCCTGGACACCGTTCCCGGCGCTGACCCAGATTGCGGTGTTCTCGGCTGCCGGTTTGGTCGGTGCCTATTTGTGTGCGGTGTGCCTGTTGCCCGCGCTGCTCAAGGGCGTGGAACTGCGCCCGGCGCAATGGCCGCTGCGTGTCGCCCAAAGCCTGTGGCAGCTGCGCACGGCCCTGCTCAAACGCGTGCCCAGTTCGGTACTGCTGGTGTGGGTGCTGCTGTTCTGTGCTGCGGGCCTGTGGCAACTGAACACTAAAAACGATATCCGCCAATGGATCGGTGCGCCGCCGCAGTTGCTGCAGCAAGCCCAGGCCGTGGCGCGCATCACCGGGTTCCAGCCCACCAGCCAGTTTTTCCTGGTGCGAGCGGACAATCAGCAGCAGTTGCTGGAGCGCCAGGCCGCCCTGGGTAAACGCTTGGATCAGTTGGTGCAGATGGACAAGCTCCAGGGCTACCTGGCGCTCAATCAACTGGTCAACCTCCCCGCCGAACAACAACAGCTGCGCGAGGCGCTGAACAACCTGGCGCCACACTGGCAACCGCTACTGGACCTCGGCGTGCCCCTCAGCGCCCTGCAAGCCGAAGTGGCGCAGTTGCAGGCGCTGCCTACCGCAGACATCGACGCCGCACTGCAAGGCCCGCTGGCCGAGCCCTGGCGCACGCTGTGGCTGGGCCCGGTGGACGGCGGCGTGGCGGCCATGGTCAGCCTGCAAGGCTTGAACAACCCGGCGCTGCTGCGGGTGCAGGCACTGGACTTGCCCGGCGTGCAGTTGGTGGATCGCCTGGGTGACTTGAACCGGGTGTTTGCCGACACGCAGATCAGCGCTGCCGAATTGAAGTTGCTGTCTTGCGTGCTGATCGTGCTGTTGCTGATTGCGCCCTTCGGCTTTGGCGGCGCCTTGCGTATCGTCGCCCTGCCGCTGCTGGCCGCGCTGTGTAGCCTGGCCAGCCTCGGTTGGCTGGGCCAGCCACTGACCCTGTTCAGCCTGTTTGGCCTGTTGCTGGTCACGGCCATCAGCGTCGACTATGCGATTTTGATGCGCGAGCAGATCGGCGGCCCTGCCGTCAGCCTGTTGGGAACACTGCTGGCAGCACTGACGACCTGGTTGTCGTTCGGCCTGCTGGCGGTCTCCAGTACACCGGCCGTGAGCAATTTCGGCTTGTCGGTCAGCCTGGGCCTGGCGTTCAGCTTTATGCTGGCGCCCTGGGCCGGCCAACAGAAACACACCTTATGAATGCGATTATCGCCCATGCGGCAAGGAGCCCTCGTGCCTATAGTTGAAATGGAGCGTCGCCAGGTGGTGGTGATCGGTGCCGGGCCTTCCGGTGCCATCGCGGCCGCGCTGTTAAAGCGCAAAGGGCATGATGTATTGATCATCGAGCGCGAGCATTTCCCGCGTTTCTCGATTGGCGAAAGCCTGCTGTCGCACTGCATCGACTTTATCGAAGAAGCCGGCATGCTCGACGCTGTGCAAGCTGCAGGCTTCCAGGTAAAAACCGGCGCGGCCTTCGCCTGGGGCGAGCGCTACAGTGCCTTTGATTTCAGCGACACCTTCAGCAACGGCAAGCCCACCACCTTCCAGGTGCAGCGCGGCGAGTTCGACAAATTGCTGGCCGACCAGGCGGCACTGCAAGGCGTGGAAATCCGCTATGGCCAAACCATTGTCGGCGTGGATTTTTCTGCCGAGAGCCGGTATTTGCATGTGCGCCGCCAGAATGGCAGCGAGTACCACCTCAAGGCCAGGTTCGTGCTCGATGCCAGCGGCTATGGCCGCGTGTTGCCACGCCTGCTGGACCTGGAAGCACCGTCGAATTTCCCGCTGCGCCAGGCCGTGTTCACCCACGTCGAAGACCGTATCGAACACCCAGGCTTTGACCGCAGCAAAATCCTGGTGACCACTCACCCGACCAAGCGCGATATCTGGTTCTGGACCATCCCGTTCAGTAACGGCCGTTGCTCGGTGGGCGTGGTCGCGGCCAAGGAGCATTTCGAGGGCGCCGACAACGACCTCGACGCCTGCCTGCGCAGCTTCATCGATGAAACGCCAAGCCTGTCCACCGTGCTGCAAAACGCCGTATGGGACACCCCGGCGCGCACCATCGGCGGCTACTCGGCCAACGTCAAAACCCTGCACGGTCCAGGCTTTGCGCTGCTGGGTAACGCGGCGGAATTCCTCGACCCGGTATTCTCTTCCGGCGTGACCATCGCCATGCGTTCAGCCAGCATGGCCGCAGCGGTGCTGCACCGCCAATTGAACGGCGAAACGGTGGACTGGCAAACCGAGTTCGCCGAACCGCTCAAGCGCGGTGTCGATACCTTCCGTTGCTACGTCGAGGGCTGGTATGCGGGCACGTTCCAGGACGTGATTTTCCATCCTGGCAGTTCACCGGAGATTCGCCGCATGATCAGCTCTATCCTGGCCGGTTACGCCTGGGATGAACGCAACCCGTTCGTCAGCGAGCCCAAGCGGCGCTTGCGGATGCTGTCGCAAATCTGTGCGAGTGAGCCGGTATGAGCAGCCCTGGGGTTGAAAAAAACTACCTGAGTCAAAACTACGTCGAAGAAACCAAGTTCGGCTTCTGGTTCCTGCGCAGCCACACCTGGCAGCATCACGTGCTGCGCGTGGCGATCAACGACCTGCGCAGCCTGTTCAGCGAGCCGCTGCCGGTGGCGCCGGTGTTGCTGGATGCCGGTTGCGGCCAGGGCAAATCCTTCCAGTTGCTGCATCAGGTGTTTGCGCCTTCGCGCCTGATCGGCCTGGATGCCGATCCTCACAGCCTGGCACTGAGCCGCGCAGAAGCCGTGCGCCTGGGCCTGGACGTCGAGCTGATCGGCAGCGACTGCGCTACCCTCAACCTACCGGATGCCAGTGTCGATATCCTGTTCTGCCACCAGACCTTCCATCATCTGGTGGAACAACATCGCGCACTCAAGGAGTTCTATCGGGTGCTCAAGCCGGGCGGCTATTTGCTGTTTGCCGAGTCCACCGAAGCCTACATCGACACCTGGGTGATTCGCTGGCTGTTCCGCCACCCGATGCATGTGCAAAAGAGCGCCGAAGAGTACCTGGAGATGCTGCGCGAGCAGGGCTTTGAATTCGGTGCACAGAACATTTCGTACCCCTACTTGTGGTGGAGCCGTTCCAGCGACTTCGGCCTGCTGGAACGCTGGGGCCTGCGCAAGGCGCCGCCGGTGGGCCAGCGTGAGGAAACCCTGGTCAACTGCGTCGCGCGCAAACCTTTGGAGACCGCCGCCCCATGATGCGCCAGCTGTTAATGGGCTGCCTGTTGCTGCTGAGCGCCTGCGCCAGCCAGGCACCGTTGCCGGAAAAAATCCCCGCCCTGGCCTTGCCGATGCAATTGCATGTGCAGCGCCTGGCGGACGGCCAGAGCCAGGATTGGCTGCTGGTGATCCAGCGCGAAGGCCGCGCGATTCGCTGGTCGATGATGGACCCGCTGGGCATTCCCCTGGCCCGGCAGAAACTGCTCGATGGGCAGTGGCAGGCGGACGGTTTGCTGCCGCCCAATCCCCAGGCGCGCACGCTGTTCGCCGCGCTGCTGTTTGCCCTGACCTCGCCCGGTGACGTACCGACGTTGTATCCCACTGCCCAGGCGATGGACCTGACGCGTACGCTGCCGGGCCACTGGCAGATCGTCTATCAGTCTTCCCAGGTGTTCAGCGTGAACATGGCCGACCAGCCGTTGAGTTACCGCATCACCCCGCTGGGTGCCAGCCGATGACCGCCTACCTCAATGCCCTCGGTGTGATCTGCGCCCTTGGCCGCGGCCAGGCCGAAGTCAGCCGCAATCTGTTTGCCGGCGACTGCTCAGGGATGCGCGCCGAAAGCGGCTGGGTGCCGGAGCGGGTGGTGCCCGTGGCCGCCGTACGCGGCGAACTGGCAAGCCTGCCCCCGGAACTGGCAGAGCAAAGCAGCCGCAATAACCAGTTGCTGCTGGAGGCGGCGCTGCAGATCGAAGATCAGATCCGTCAGGCCGTCCAGACCTACGGCCCTGACCGGGTCGGGATTGTGCTCGGCACCAGCACCTCGGGCATTGACGAAGCCAGCCGTGGCATTGCCCATTACCTGCAGAACACGCAGTTCCCCGCTGACTACGATTACCAGCAACAGGAACTCAGCGCCCCGGCCAACTTCCTCGCCGATTGGTTGAACGTGAGCGGCCCGGCCTATGTGATTTCCACCGCCTGCACCTCCAGCGCCCGAGCATTGATGAGCGCCCAGCGCCTGTTGGACCTGGGGGTGTGCGATGCAGTGATCTGTGGCGGCGTGGACAGTCTGTGCAAGCTGACCCTGAACGGTTTCACCGCATTGGAGGCGGTCTCCAGCGAGCGCTGCAATCCGTTCTCAGTGAACCGCAACGGCATCAATATCGGTGAAGCGGCGGTGCTGTTCCTCATGAGCCGCGAGCCGGCCCCCATAGCCTTGCTGGGCAGCGGTGCCAGTTGCGACGCGCACCATATCTCCGCGCCCGAGCCCAGCGGCAAGGGCGCGTTGCTGGCCATGCGCAAGGCCTTAGCCTGCGCGAAGCTTTCGCCCGAGCAGATCGGCTACCTGAACCTGCACGGCACCGCGACCCAACACAACGACGCCATGGAAAGCCTGGCGGTCGCCAGCCTGTTTCCCGGCGGCGTGGCCTGTTCGTCGACCAAACCCATGACCGGCCACACCCTCGGCGCGGCCGGAGCCCTGGAAGCCGCGTTCTGTTGGCTGAGCCTCACCCATCGCCTGTTGCCACCCCACGTATGGGACGGCCACCCCGACCCGGCGCTGCCCGCGTTGCAATGGGTGCGCAGCGGCGACACCTGGAAAAAACCCTGCCTGATGAGCAACTCGTTTGCCTTCGGCGGTAACAATGTCAGCCTGATAATCGCAGAGGCCCCATGATCGATTGGCCACTTGCCGAACTGCTGCCCCATGCGGGCGACATGATCCTGATCGACCAGGTGCTGTCGTTCGATGAAGAGCAGATCCACACCCGCGTCACCGTCAAGTCCGGCGGCCTGTTCAACCGTGCCGACGGCAGTCTGCCGGCCTGGGTCGGTATCGAGCTGATGGCGCAAAGCGTCGCCGCTTATGCCGGTTGCCATGCGCGCCAGCAAGGCAAGGCCGTGGAGCTGGGTTTCCTGTTGGGCACACGTAAATTTGAGTGCAACGTGGAACACTTCCCGGCCGGCGCCGAACTGAACATCCACGGCCTGCGCTCCCTGGAAGACGACAACGGCATGGGTGTGTTCGAATGCCACCTCACCGGCGACGGCATCCAGGCCAGCGCGCGCTTGAACGTATTTCGACCGCCCCAGGCGGCCAACTATTTAGATGAATCGAAGGACGAAACGCCATGACTGAATCCGTACTGGTCACCGGCTCCAGCCGTGGCATCGGCCGCGCCATTGCCTTGCGCCTGGCCCAGGCCGGCCATGACATCGTGCTGCATTGCCGCAGCGGTCGGGCCGAAGCCGACGCGGTACAGCTCGAGGTCCAAGCCCTGGGGCGCAAGGCACGCGTGCTGCAGTTCGACGTGGCAGATCGCGCTGCGTGCAAAGAGATCCTTGAGGCCGATGTGGAGCAGCATGGCGCCTATTACGGCGTGGTGCTCAATGCCGGCCTGACCCGCGACGGCGCCTTTCCTGCTTTGTCGGAAGACGACTGGGATGTGGTGATGCGCACCAACCTGGATGGTTTCTACAACGTGTTGCACCCGGTGATGATGCCGATGATTCGCCGCCGCGCCGCCGGGCGCATCGTGTGCATCACCTCGGTGTCCGGGCTGATCGGCAACCGCGGCCAGGTCAACTACAGCGCGTCCAAAGCCGGCTTGATTGGCGCAGCCAAGGCGCTGGCCATCGAGCTGGGCAAGCGCAAGATTACCGTCAACTGCGTGGCGCCGGGCCTGATCGACACCGCGATGCTGGATGAAAACGTGCCGGTAGAAGAACTGATGAAAATGATCCCGGCCCAACGCATGGGCACGCCGGAAGAGGTGGCTGGCGCGGTGAATTTCCTGATGTCGGCTGAAGCCGGCTATATCACGCGCCAGGTGCTGGCCGTGAACGGAGGCTTGTGCTGATGAAGCGCGTCGTCGTCACCGGCATGGCCGGCGTGACCTCCCTGGGCAGCGACTGGAACACCATCGCCGCGAACTTTCGCGCCAACCGCAGTGGCATCCGGCGCATGGATGAGTGGGACCGCTTTACCGAATTGAACACGCGCCTGGCCGGCCCTATCGACGATTTCGTCGTGCCCGCTCACTGGACGCGCAAGCAACTGCGCAGCATGGGTCGCGTCTCGCGCCTGGCCGTGTGGGCGGCGGAACAGGCCTTGCAGGACGCCGGCTTGCTCGGTGACGAGTCGATCAAGGACGGGCGCATGGGCGTGGCCTGTGGCTCGTCCACCGGCAGCACCGATGAGATCAAGGCGTTCGGCAATATGCTGCTCAACTCGGTGGCCGAGGGGCTCAATGCCAACTCCTATGTGCGCATGATGCCCCACACCACAGCGGCGAATATCAGCATCTTCTTTGGCCTCACGGGCCGGCTGATTCCCACCTCCAGCGCCTGCACCAGCGGCAGCCAGGGCATCGGCTACGCCTATGAGGCGATCAAGTTCGGGCGCTTGCCGTTGATGCTCGCCGGCGGCGCAGAAGAACTGTGCCCCACCGAAGCCATGGTGTTTGATGCGCTGTACGCCACCAGCCTGAAAAACGATGCGCCGCAAACCAGCCCGCGTCCCTACGACAGCGGCCGCGACGGTCTGGTGATCGGTGAAGGTGGCGGCATGTTGGTGCTGGAAGACTTGGAGCACGCGTTGGCGCGGGGCGCGCATATTCACGCTGAACTGGTTGGCTTCGGCAGCAACGCCGACGGCCAGCACACCACCCGTCCGGAACAGAAAACCATGCGCCGCGCCATGGAGCTGGCCCTGGAAGACGCAGGTCTTGAACCGTCCGCCATCGGCTACGTGAACGGCCACGGCACGGCCACCGATCAGGGCGACATCGCTGAAACCCTGGCCACCAGCAGCCTGTTTGGCAGCCGTATGCCGATCAGTTCGCAGAAAAGCTTCCTGGGGCACACCTTGGGTGCGTGCGGGGCGTTGGAATCGTGGTTCAGCATCGAGATGATGAACCGCGACCAGTACGTGCACACCTTCAACCTGGACGCGGTCGACCCG
The DNA here is from genome assembly GCF_001902145.1 of Pseudomonas fluorescens. GTDB lineage: Bacteria > Pseudomonadota > Gammaproteobacteria > Pseudomonadales > Pseudomonadaceae > Aquipseudomonas > Aquipseudomonas fluorescens_BV. The sequence goes on along the minus strand of NZ_MRST01000024.1, from coordinate 354,315 downwards.
CAATGCGGCGAGCTGGACTACCTGCAAGGTGGCTTTCGCCAGATGCACAACGACTACGTGATGAACAACAACTTTGCCTTCGGCGGCGTCAACACCTCGTTGATCTTCCGCCGCTGGGCCTGACTTTTTAATCGACTGGAGAAAACGGAATGTCTTCCCTGCTACGCGCTACCCTGATCACCCTGGCCCTGCTGACCACCGCCGGGTGCACCAGCAAACCGGTGCTCAACACCCAGCACCAGTTGCCGACCACGAGCCAGGTCAGCGAAGAAAAGATGAAGCAAGTGATCGTCGCCGCTCTGCAAAAACGCGAGTGGACGGTACAACGGCTGAGCCCGCAACTGGTGCAGGCCGAGATCACCGTGCGCGGCCAGTTCTACGCCGCCATCGACATCCGCTACACCCGCAACAGCTACGCCATCACCTACCGCGACAGCCGCGACCTGGGCTACAAGGACGGCAAGATCCATCGCAACTACAACCGTTGGGTGAGCATGCTGGATCGGGATATTCTGGCGGGGTTGCGCTCGGCCGGAATGCAGTAAGGCCAGAAACGACAAAGGGCGCCTTTCGGCGCCCTCTTCACAAACAGGTTGGCTTGTCATCGCCGCTTCCTGCCTGGCTCTGCGATGGCTGGTTACCCAGGATCCTCAGAGTCTCACAAGCCCCTTTCGGGAACTCGGCCAGTATGCCTGAAAACAGATTACCTGCAATCAGTGGCAAAACGCCGCCCATCCGTATCCCGCTTTATCGCAACCCAAGCGCGCTGCGCACCGCCGCTTTTATCGCCGAAAACTGATCATGGGTAAGTTCGGCTATTTTGTAAGTTCGTTTGCCATGACGATCTTTACTTTTGATTCGGTCCAATCGGCCCAAGCTTACTGTCGCGACAATATCGCATTTAGCCCAGCAGCTCGGGTTCGCTCCGTGAAGGTGGCTATCAAGCTGCAAATGATGCTCCAGCATCTGCTGTGGAGCGGTAGTACTCAGGGGGACCACCGTTACGAGCAGCTTATTGGTTCGGTGTTTGCGTATCACAATAACGGGTCGAATCTTGATGATTTCCGGCACCTCATAGCCACGAAAATCACAAATCAACACGCTGCCCTCCTTGGGCTGATAGAGAAGTGCCATCCGTATCCACTCGCCTGAAAAAAGCGATTTTGCGCAAATTTAGAGCAAATAACTAAGCTGGTTGCGTTACCTGATATGTGACCCGGCCTACACCGACGCCCTACGCGTCAACAACTCCACAAACCCCTTCGCCATCGGCGTTTGCGCGCCCTTGCGCTGTACCAGCCATACCGCTGTCATCGCCTCTGGGTCCAGCAAGGTGCGATAGACCACGCCATCGATGCGGATGCGCTGGTATGACGCCGGCAATACCGACACCCCCAACCCCGCCGCTACCAGGCCGATGATGGTCATCGCCTCCCCCGCTTCCTGGGCAAAGTGTGGGCTGAACCCGGCGTCGCGGGCCAGGTTGAGCAACTGCGCGTACAGACCGCTGCCGTAACTGCGCGGGAAGAACACAAAAGGCTCTTCGGCCAACTGTGCCAGGTGCAGGCCGCGCTCACTGCCTTGCGCCAACGGGTGGCCGGCGCTCAGTACCGCGACCAAGGGTTCGCGCATCAGCTCGACCACGCTCAACGAGTCCGGCAAGGGCAAAGGCCGCATCAGCCCGACCTGGATCGACTCATCCACCAGCGACTCAGCCACTTGGGTGCTGCTCATTTCTTGCAGGTTCAGATGCACCGCCGGGAACGCCTGGCGGAAGGCAAAGATCGCCCTGGGAATGCTGGCGTTGAACGGCGCAGACGAGGTGAAGCCGATCTTCAACTCACCCAGTTCCCCCAACTGCGCACGCCGCGCCACATCTGCCGCCTTGTCGACCTGGGCCAGCACCAGCCGTGCCTCTTGCAAGAACAAACGCCCGGCCTCGCTCAGCTCGACCCGACGATTGGTACGCTCGAACAAGCGTGCGCCCAGCTCGTGTTCCAGCGCCTGGATCTGCTGGCTCAGGGGCGGCTGCGAGATGCCCAGCACCTGCGCGGCGCGGCCGAAGTGCAGCTCTTCGGCAACGGCGATGAAGTAGCGCAAATGGCGAAATTCCATGCAAGCCTCATTAGGTCGTAAAAGCTATCAAACAGGTCGAACAATATATTGGAAAGAATCATTAGCCAGCTATATTCTTTTTCGTATTGTCAGTCCTGGCAGACTTTCCTCCCCGAGGTCCCTCGTGAATCCTGCTGTTGCTCCACTTGCCCAACACACCCCGCCCTCAGCCCTTGATGACGTGGTGGCGCAGCTCAACGGCGCGTACATCGAAAAAGGCACGCCGATGTTCATGCGCACCGTGCTCGCGCTGTTTTCCGGCGGCTTCGCCACGTTCGCCCTGTTGTATTGCGTACAGCCGATGATGCCGGCGCTGTCCCATGAGTTTTCCATCAATGCGGCGCAAAGCAGCCTGATTCTGTCCGTCGCGACCGCGATGCTCGCTTGCGGCCTGCTGATCACCGGGCCGATATCCGACAGGCTGGGGCGCAAGCCGGTGATGGTCGCGGCGTTGTTCTGTGCGGCGCTGGCCACCATCGCCAGCGGCTTGATGCCGAGCTGGGAGGGCATCCTGTTGATGCGCGCACTGGTGGGCCTGTCCTTGAGCGGCCTGGCCGCCGTGGCCATGACCTATCTCAGCGAAGAGATCCACCCGCAGCACATCGGCCTGGCCATGGGCCTGTACATCGGCGGCAACGCGATTGGCGGCATGAGCGGGCGCCTGATCATCGGCGTGTTGATCGACTTCGTCAGTTGGCACACTGCAATGCTGATCATCGGCGCCCTGGCATTGATCGCTGCCACGGTGTTCTGGAAGATCCTCCCCGAATCGCGCAACTTCCGCGCCAGCAGCCTCAAGCCACGCAGCCTGGTGGACGGCTTTGTCATGCACTTCAAGGACGCCGGCCTGCCGTGGCTGTTTCTCGAAGCCTTCCTGCTGATGGGCGCCTTCGTGACGATGTTCAACTACATCGGCTATCGCCTGCTGGCCTCCCCCTACGATCTGAGCCAGGCGGTGGTCGGCCTGCTGTCAGTGGTGTACCTCTCGGGCATCTACAGCTCGGCCAAGATCGGCTCCCTGGCCGACCGCCTCGGCCGCCGCCGCGTGCTATGGGGCACCATCGTGCTGATGCTCGCCGGCATGGCCCTGACCCTGTTCACATCGCTGTGGCTGGTGGTGCCGGGCATGCTGGTGTTCACGTTTGGATTCTTCGGCGCCCACTCGGTGGCCAGCAGCTGGATCGGCCGCCGCGCGGTCAAGGCCAAGGGGCAGGCGTCTTCGCTGTACCTGTTTTGTTACTATGTGGGGTCGAGTATTGCCGGCACGGCGGGAGGCTTTTTCTGGCACTTTGCCGGCTGGAACGGGATTGGCGCGTTCATCGTCGCTCTGTTGGTTGGCGCCTTGCTGGTGGCGTTGAAGCTGGCGAAGTTGCCGCCGCTGGCCTCAGCCTGAGGTCCTCGGCGAACGACATCCTGGCCATCACCCGATTGCCCCGAAGCTCATGCAGAACAACCGCGCCGATATGCGCCATCAGCACCAGCAGCAATACCACGCAGGACAAGACATGCACGCGAGTGAACGCGGCAATCTCGGCCGGGTCACTGTCGAACGGTGGAATGAAGACCAGATTAAAGATATTGATCGCACGATCCATCATCAACACGCCAGTCACCAGCACCACACCCAATACCCCATACATAGCCTTATGAACCAAGAGCGCCAGCCACTCCTGCGGCGAACGTTTGACGAATGCATCCAGACCGTGGGTAAAGGAGCAATAAACCCTCAAGACAAATACGGGGATATAGAGGGCGGTCAATGACACCTTGAAGAACCCGACCCACGCTTTGACCGATTCAGGAACAGTAAACACAGCTACGTAGAAGCCGGACAGCAATGACCACAGAATGACGATGGCCGAGACCCAATGCAGCCATTTTTGAGTCGCTGAATAACGGGAAGTTTTCATCGTTTGATCACCTGACAATTTCATCCAAGTACACCTGTAAAAATCCAGCCCATAGTTGCCACGAGCTACAGCTCAATGTGAGCCTCAAGACGATCTGCGCGCTTCACCAGCGTGAGCACCTCGAAGGTACCCACGTCTCGCTCCAATACTGCCAACCAGTTGAGCAATGCCTCTGCCTCGCCGTTGAGGCTCAAACGCAGGCGCTCGTTTTGTACCTCGACCTGGGTAACATCAAGCCCCGACGCTTCGGCGCTGTCGTTGATACTCGATGCCGAAGGCTGGACGGCCGCGGGCCCGGTAAGCTGCGGCTGGGCGCGTTGAACCTGCTGCGCCAACAGCAATTGTTGCTGGTGATACCGTTCAGCGTTGGCCAACCGCTCCCGACCAGGTAGCCATAGCGTCTGGAGCAGCAGCACACCGATCAAAAACACTGCCAACCCTTTGAGCAGAAAACGGTCACGCGACGACAATGCATTCCAGGCTTGCAGCCCCCTCATGACGGGTCCTCCAGCATCAGCACGGCTTGAACACGATTACCTTCCTTGCTGGCGCTGCCCATGCGCACCGGCATGCCGCTCTGGCGTCCTTGTTCCTGCAAGCGGGCAAGCGCGCCGAGGTCATGGGCTGTCAACTGGATCTTCCAGCCATCGCCACGCCGAAACTCCATGCGGTGGACTTCCACGTCGGCGCCGCCAATAACCTGTTCGACGAGGCTGACCAGGCGTACCAGCGGCGTCTTTGCCTCGCGCAGGTTCTGGCCCTGCACGGCCTTGAGTTGCGCGGCGAGATCGACAATACGGGCCTGCTGCGGGTACAGCGCCTGGAAGCGCGCCACACTCTGCGCGTAAAGCTGCTGGGCTTGCCCTTCGACGTACTGGATACGCAGCTGCGTGAAGCCCCAATCGAGCACGCACGCCAGGGCTGCCGCCAACACGACGGTTGACCAGGGCCAGGCATATCCGACCCGGCGAAACTCACCTTGCAGCAAATCGATCGTTTGACCCGGGTTGCCCCATAGCGCGCGTTCGATATGAACCCGGCTCTGCTCTTCGTCAGGCCATTGCAGGGGTGCTTCCAGCAATGGCTCCAGCGCCTTGAGGGCCGGAACGGACATCGCCAGGCGCACGGGGTCGCCCACGACCCGACGGCCATACCACTGCACCGCGACCTGGCCGCCATCGCCAAGAAGGTCGGCGTCGACATGCACACTGCGCACCTTGATGCCCAACGTTGCCAGTTCATCCAACAGCGCCTTGAAACGTGCCTTGTGGGTCACCAGCACCGTGAAGCAACCCATTGCGTCACGCTGAGCGAGCCCGGCATGCACGGCCTCCAGCTCTTCGCCCAACTGGTCTTCTATGGCGTAAGCAACAGCCTGGGGGCCGGGCTGGCGCTTGGAGGGCCATGCCTGGCTGCGTAACGCACTGCACATTTCCATTGGCAACAACAAGTGAACAGGCTGCCCTTCCAGGTCGCGAACCGCGTCAGCCAAATGCATCGGTCGACAGTCATCCGGCGCTCGCCAGACACAGCAAGGCCATTCGCCCAACGTTCCCACACGGCCCTCGGGGCTTAAATGAAGCCAGGTTTTCATGATGAGGTCTCGCTCAGTGACGGCGCAGGAAAGCGACGTTGTACGACGCGCCAGCGCCCGGTTTTAAGCTCGCGCTCCACCTCGCTGGCCAGATGAAAGCGGCCGGTGCCCAGGCGCACGTCCACCTTGATCCGAAACCAGCGACTGCTGACGCCCAGCCCATGGCCGCTCACGCCCAACCCGGCAATCAGCGGGTCACGGGTGAATGCCTGCACACTCGCGTAGCCGGTAGCCGGGCGTTGGCTGGCCAAGGCGACGGCAGTGGGTGGCGAGACACCCTCCAGGGTCGCCAGCATCTGCGGCAAGGCGGTGTTGATGTTCAAGCTAGCGTCCCTGGGCAGCAGCGCTACCCACGGATCCAGTCGTCGTAGCGTCTGGCCGTCAATGCCCGGCAGCAGGCGCAACTGGCTGAGTTCACGTTGCGCCGGCACGTCACCTGCGGCCCGCAGGTCCAGCGCCGGTAACCCCAGGGAGGCGAGCAAACGCAACCAGCGCTGCTCGATGACTTGATCCACTTGCCCCGTGCCAAGCAGGGCATTGATGTTCAAGCGTGCAGAAAGGTCTTCGATCTCAAGCGTGACGCGCGCGCCGTGCGCATCAAAGGGCCAGGACGCCCTTGACCATGCCTGGCCGTGGTGGGTCAACGATGATGCGTCATCGTGCGGCGCCATCAGTGTCACCATGGCCCACGCCTCGGCCGACAACGCCAACTGGCGCAGCTGCAACTGGTGGATCTGCCGGGCACTGCTCTGCACCATCAAGTGATGGCTGCGCAGCATGCCCGCAGTGAGCAGCAACGCCAGACTCATGACCAGCAACACGCTGAGTAGGGCGACACCGCGCTGCCGCTGTCTCATGGCGGCCCCTGGGGCAGAAGCAACACGCGGCGTATCTGCTCGAAGCGGCCGACCGACAACACCAGTTCGAGTGCCTGAGGAGGCGTCTGGGCAGCGCCCCTGCCCACCGGCCACACATTGCTCCAGCCGGTGTCGGGGTCAAACAGGCGCCAATTCAACAAGCGCACGTCCTCCAGCAACTTCTGGCGCTCGACCCTTGACGACTCCAAGCCTCGGCTTTCACGCCACAGCACCTGATTGTCCAGGCGATAGAGCACTTGCTGGCGCTCACTGCGTGGCAAGTCCTGCGGGTTACGCCAGTGAGTGCGCAGCAGTTGCAGGGTGGTGGGGCCAAGGGCAAACACCGAGGAAGCCACTTGCAAGGCATCCCGCTCGATGACCGCAATGGCGCGCTGCAGGCGACGCAGTTCCTGTTCATGACTGGCCGTGCCTTGTTGCGCCCGCACCACGGTGTCGAACAGACGCCCGCTGGCCAGCCCAAGCAGGGCGAAAATGGCCAATGCGATCACCAGTTCCAATAGGGTGAAACCCGCCTGCTTATTCATCCTCGGCGCGTATCCAACCCTGGGTGTGATAGACCGGCAAATCACTGCCGACGGGACTCACGCTGATATCGACTTTGAGCAGGCGAGCATCAGTGGTCGGGGTTATCGCCTGGTCGACGAGCCAATCGCGCCCATCGAAGCGCCGCAGCAGTTGCTGATGTCCCGACGCGGCTGGCTGCAAACGCAGTTCAGTCAGTTGGTTGTCCGCCACCCAGGCACACTGTGTCTGCTCTTGCAGTCGTGCATTCTGGCGCAACGAGTAGTGACTGGCGGTGATCACGGCGCCCGCCAGTGTGGCGAAGATCACCAAGGCGATCATGACTTCCAGCAAGGTGAAACCACGATCGCTCGCGTGGTGACTGCGACGCCGCCGGTGCTTAGCTTTCAATGGACAACGCTCCGATCCCATCACTGATAATGCGCGTCCACACCTGCCCTTCGGATACGAAGGACAAGACAAACGCGCTGACTTCATCGCTGCTGAGCATCAGCACTTGCGGCGCGAAGCTTTCAAGGCTCGAACGCCGCCCTTCCTGTTCAAGGTGCAACTGCACGCCTTCCACCAGCCGCTGGACCCCACCCGCAGGGCGCCAACCCTCGGGGTCGAGGCGATAGGCCTGATACTCGTCGCGCTGCACGCGAATGCCGTATTCATGCCCTTCGATCACCGCTTGCTCGCGCAAATGCTCGATCAGTTGCACCAACTGCGAAGCCTCCTGCCGCGCCTGACGGGCGGGGTTATTTCCGGCCACCAGGCTTATCGCGCCCAGCACGATGCCGATCAGTGCAATCACCACCATCAGTTCCAGCAAGGTAAAACCACGGCTATACCTGGGCACTGGATCAGTCTCCCCAGTTACCGATATCGGCGGCATGCCCCTCGCCGCCTGGCGCGCCATCGGCGCCGAGGGAATACAGGTCGTAGCCACCATTGACGGTACGCACGCCCGGGTTCAGGTATTGATAGGGCGTACCCCACGGGTCGACCGGTACACTTTTCAGGTAGCCCTGGGGGTTCCAGTGCCTCGGCGATGGGCTGCCCGCGGGCCGTTTGCTCAAGGCCTCGAGGCCTTGCAGGGTCGACGGGTAGTGCCCATTGTCGAGGCGGTACATCTCCAGGCTGGTGGCGACGGCCTGCACATCGGTCCTGGCCGCGGTCACCTTGGCCTGATCAGGCCTCCCCATGAACTGCGGCACCACAATGGCCCCCAGCACCCCGATAATGACCACCACCACCATGATTTCGATCAGGGTAAAACCGCGTTGTCCCTTGGGCATTCAGTTCACCAGTTGGTTAAGGCTGAGGATCGGCAACAGAATGGCCATGACGATCAGCAGCACCACGCCGCCCATCACCACCAGCATTGCCGGTTCGAACAGACTCACCACCAGCGTGATGCGGGCGGCGAGGCTTTTTTCCTGTTGCTCGGCGGCGCGCGCCAGCATCCTGTCGAGCTCACCGGCGCGTTCGCCGCTGGCAATCATGTGCAGCATCAGCGGCGGTATATCCCCACCGGCCTCGAGGCCTCGGGTCAACGTGCCGCCCTCTCGCACCGACCGCGCGACATCGCACATGCGGCTGCGGATAGTCACGTTACCGATGACCGCCGCGGCAATTTCCAGCGCATCCACCAAAGGCACGGCACTTTTGCCAAGGATGGCCAAGGTACTGGCGAACCGGGCCGCCTCCATCTCACGAAACACACCCCCCAACAACGGCAGGCGCAGCACCAGGCGGTGCCACTGCCAGCGCCAGTGCGGCTGACGCAGGCTCCAACGCAGCAGCAGGCCTGCGCCCGCCAGCATCAGCGCAAGTACCCAGGCATATCCGCGCACACCCTGGCTGAGGGTGATCATCGCGTGGGTCAGCCAGGGCAACGGCTGGCCACTGTCGACGAAGATCTTCACTACATCCGGCACCACATAGCCGAGTAGGAAACCGACGATGGCCACGCAGGCGAACATCAACAGCGCCGGATACACCAGCGCCAACTGGATCTTCTGCCGCGACGCCTGACGGGCTTCGGTATACGCCGCCAACTGCTCGAGGACATGCCCCAAGTACCCAGAGCGCTCACCCGCCGCAATGGTGGCGCGCAACACATCAGGAAAAGCCCTGGGATAGGCGCCGAGGGCCGACGCCAGGGATTGCCCCTCCATCACCCGGTCGCGTACCTGCGAGAGCACCGTGCTGACCCGGCGCTTCTGGCTTTGCTGGGCCACCGCTTGCAGTGCCTGTTCCAGCGGGAGCCCGGCCTGGACCAGGGTCGACAACTGCAAGGTCAGCAGCGCCAGGTCCGCAGCGCTCATTCTCGTCGCCCCGCCCACTCCAGCCCCCATGCGTTCGCTTGCCAGTCGCATGCGGCTCGGCAGCAGGCCACGCTCACGTAGCAATTGCCGGGCATGGCGCGGGCTGTCGGCCTCTTGGCGCCCCTTGCATGAACGGCCAGATCGGTCATGGGCGCGATAGTCATAAGTGGGCATGGCTAGTCTTCCTGGGTTACCCGCAGCAACTCATCCACGCTGGTCAGCCCTTCAAGCACGCACCGACGACCATCCTCGAACAAGCTGCACGAGTACCGCCGTGCCTCGGCCAGTAGCGCCTGCTCACTGGCCCCCTGATGAATCAATGCGGACAGTGCCGGCGTAACCGTGACCAGTTCGTAGATACCGATACGCCCGCAGTAACCCTCGCGGCAGTTTTCGCAGCCCACTGCCTTGAACACACGCGGCGCCTGGGCAGGTTCGAGCCCCAGCCGGCGGCACACCTCGGCATCGGCCACCACGGCGGTCTTGCAGGCGGGGCACAACGTGCGTAACAAGCGCTGCGCCAGTACGCCCACCAGGGACGAAGCCAGCAGGTAAGCGTCTACGCCCATATCCACCAGGCGAGTGACGGCGCCAATCGCGCTGTTGGTGTGCAGCGTCGACAGCACCAGGTGCCCGGTGAGGGAAGCCTGAACTGCAATTTCGGCGGTTTCACTGTCCCTGATCTCGCCCACCATCACAACGTCCGGATCCTGGCGCAGGATCGCTCGCAAGCCACGCGCAAACGTCATGTCGACCTTGGGGTTGACCGGCGTCTGGCCGATGCCCGGCAGGTGATATTCAATCGGGTCTTCCACCGTAAGGATGTTGCGGGTCTGGTCATTGAGATGGGCCAGCGCGGCATACAAGCTGGTGGTCTTGCCCGAACCGGTAGGGCCGGTCACCAGGAAGATCCCGTGAGGTTTGCAAAGCAACTGCTGCAACTGACCGAGGGTACTCGCCGACATCCCCAGGCGCGCCAGTTGCAGGCGCCCGGCATGCTTGTCGAGCAGGCGCAGTACCACACGTTCGCCGTGAGCCGAAGGCAAGGTGGATACCCGTACGTCCACCTCATGCCCTGCCAGGCGCAGCGCCATGCGGCCGTCCTGCGGCACACGCTTTTCGGTGATATCCAGGCGTGCCATGACTTTGATTCGCGACACCAGCAAGGTCGCCAGCTCACGCCGTGGCCGCAGCATTTCGCGCAGTTGCCCATCAACGCGCATGCGTACCACCAGCGTGTGCTCGAAGGTTTCCAGGTGGACATCCGAGGCCTTTGCCCGCACGGCCTCGCTGAGCAATGCGTTGATCAACCGAATGATCGGTGCATCCCCTTGCTGCTCCAGCAGGTCGGCCGTCTGCGGCACCTGGTCCACCAGGCTGAACAAGTCCAGTTCCTCGTCCAAGCCTTGGGCGACCTGCTCGGCTGCCGCCTGCCCCTCGCTGTAAATCCTGGCCAACGCCAGGGCAAACGCTTCGTCAGTCACCAGGCGCGGCGGCAGTTCTTGCTCACACAGGCGCAGGGCCTCGGTAATCGCGCTCAATGGCGTAGCGCCGCGGACCATTAAATGTCCATCGTCGATCAGTACACCAAAACGCCGGGCAAACCCGAAGGGCAATGGCTTCATTGGCTGACCCCGGGACGCTGGCGCAGGTCGAACAATTGCGCCGCTTCATCGGGCAATTGCAGGGCGCCAGGTGGACGCTCGCCGCGCAAGTCCTGATAGCGTTCCTGGCTGAGCCGGGACAAGTCCTGGCCACTGCGTACGATCGTCGGGCGCAGGAAGACCATCAGGTTGCTCTTGACCTGGGTATCACGGCTCCAGCGAAACAACGCGCCCAGGTAAGGAATGTCACGCAACAGCGGCACACCGCTGGTCTGCGTTCGTACGCTGTCCTTGATCAGGCCACCGATCACGATGATCTCGCCATCATCCGCCAGGATCGTGCTTTTGAGCGCGCGCTTGTTGGTGATCAGGTCAGAGGAGTCGACGCCGGCGACCGCAGGCGCGATATCGGACACCTCTTGCGCGACTTCCAGGCGCAGGGTCGAGCCCTCGTTGATATAGGGCTTGATCTTGAGGCTGATCCCGACGTCCTTGCGCTCCACCGTAGTGAAGGGATTATCCGCACCACTGCTGTTGGTCGCGTAGGAGCCGGTCTTGAACGGCACGTTCTGACCGACAATGATTTCCGCCTCTTGGTTGTCCAGGGTCAGCAGGCTCGGCGTTGATAACAGATTGCTACGCGTGTTGCTGGCCAGGGCGGATACCAACGCACCGAATCGATCGCCACCCAGCTTGAGCAGGCCTCCTTCCGGCGCGACGGTTTTATCATCGAACTTGAGCGCGCCCAGGATCGGAATGCCGGTACCGGGGAAATTCACCAGCCCTTGGCTACCACCGCGATTGAAGGCCCATTGCACACCGAGCGCCTCGCTTATATCACCGCTGACCTCAACGATGGCGGCGTGAATCAATACTTGGGCGCGCGGCTGGTCCAGTTCGCGCACGATGCCCTCAAGGGTGGCCAGTTGTACCGCTTCGGCAACGACCACCAGGGCATTCTGGCTTTCATCGGCCCTGACCATGAAAGGCACGTTGGCCGTCGAGTCTTTCAGGGCTGCGCCGGAGGGTTGGGTTTTCATCCCTTGCCCCATGGAGTCCAGCACCTCGGCCAATTGCTTGGCGTCGCTGTAGCGCAGGCGGATGACGCGGGCATTGTCCAGGCGGGCGGGAGTCGCCGTATCCAGGCTACGCGCCAGTTGTACCAAGCGCTGGCGTGCAGCCATCGTCCCCACGACAACCAGACGGTTGCTGCGCGTGTCGGCCAAGACCTGAATGGGGCTGTCGGCACTCTGCTTGCCGATGGACGCCTCCATCAGGCGCGCAATGTCTGCCGCCACTCCGTGCTGCAAGACCACCAGTTCATGCGCATTCTTCGCACCGGAATCCAACTGCCGGACAACATCGCCAATACGACGCACATTGCGAGCGGTATCCGTGATCACCAACGCATTGGCTGATACCGAAGGACCGACGTAACCGTTGGCCGAAATCAATGGCCGCACCAGTCCCGCCAGATCTGCTGCGTTGCTGGCCCCCAAGGCAATGACTTGAGTGACGAACTGCTGTGCAGCCGATACCTGCGCGTCGGCATCACCGGCCTGGCTCTTGGCCTGGGCTGCCGGAATGATGAGCAACTGGTCGCCTTGGTCGATCACCGTAAAATCATGGGCATCGAGCACACTGTAAAACAGTCGTCGCACACCCTCGCGATCCAACGCCTGACGCGACACCACGCTGATGCGTCCCTGGACTTTTGGGTCCAGGATCACCGTGGTGTCGAGGATACTCGACATCTCCTCCACGACATCGCGCAGCTCGGCATCGTTCATCGCCAACTGCCAGCGTTGCTCTGCTGCCAGCGATTGCCCGGCATACCACAACATGCCGAGCATGAACGCCCCGACAGCGCCTTTGAGGGTACTCATGGGCCTAGTGACTCCTGGTTTTTTCGACCGTAGGCCGTAAATGAACGGTGGCGGCCGGGCTCTGCGCCTGCGCAAGCTGAAGAAAACGCCCGGTGCTTGCCCTGTGCAGGTTCAGCGACTCTTCACGCCCCTGGCGCCACAACACCACCTGCGCCGTCTCGATGCGACGCAGCACGCTGCCTCCCGGCAAGCGCTCGCCGGTACGGTAAAACCGCGCCCCGTCAGGGCCGTCCAACAGCGCGCGCGAATCGCTGTCGTTGGCAACCACGATGGCCCGCAGTGTCAACGGCTCGGTACTGTTCAAGCGGCTGCTTTGGGTCGCCAGGCCAAACACTGTCGCCACTGCAAGGGTATTGAGCGTGACGGCCTGCGGTGCCGCGGCCACTGGCACAGGCGCCGTCGGCACAGATGTAATCGACGCTTGGCGCAACTGCCATTCTTGATAGGCGAGCGTGAGCCCATAGCTCAAAGGCAATAGCAGCAACAATACGGTCGGCTTCATAGCGAGAAATCAGCACCTTGGAACAAATAGCATCAAGTAACAGAGGCCCATGAAAGTCCTGGCCGCGGACCAACCCAAGGACGCCATCAATTAATGCAGCCTGTTAAAACAAAAAGTATTCATCCAAAAAAAACACCCAGGCAAGTTCAATACAACTTGCCTGGGTTTAGTCGACTAATGAATCAAAGTTGATCCCACGCCGTCTGCCAGTGATGGCCTACCCCCGGTTCGAAGCCGTTGGCAGTGGGCAGGTATTGTTTGCAGTAACCCGACGCAGGGAACGGTTTGCACTCATAAACTTCACCCGTTTTCGAATGCAATACGCGGGTACCCGCTTCGTAGCTTGCCAGCCCTTCAGGGAAGACGAAGTGATAGTCCTTCGCCCCACCTTCACCCGTCAGGTTCACAGGTTGAGTGTCCTGGCGCGTGGTTCGCCCATCAATCGTGGTGCCCAACAGCGTCATATAATGCGTGCCCGGCTCGCTACGCACATCCATCTCCAGCCAATTGCTGGTGCCCTGCGCGAGGGTCTTGAGCGTGCCGACCGACTTGTTGTTGGCATTGAACAGCGTGGCTTCGACATTCATGTCGCGGTTGGCGATCATGGCAACGCGTACCTTTGCGCGTCCCTTGTCCAATACGTATTCGCTGGCGATTGCGGACAACGCCATGCGCGCCTGCGTGTCCTCCTTGACGTCCAGGGTCAGCTCATAACGAATAACACCGCTGTCCTTTTGAGCGAACAGATTGTTGCTGCCTTTGACAGGGGCGATATTACCTTGCTCATCGCGAATGCCCGCCTGGATCAGGGTCTGGGACTGATTGACCTTTTCAGCCAGCTTGAACGACCAGTTCTGCGGTTGACCCTCGTCGACGCTATCAATCGTGATTTCAACCGAATAGGCCGCGCTCTCGCCAGTAGCAGTGAAAGCCCGGGCCTTGACCTTGTCACCCACCAGCAACGTAGCGGATGGCGCGATGCTGCCAACGGCACTCCAACCGCCCGGCAACTCGGGCTCCGCCAGGATGTTCACATCGACCACGTTATAGAAGGCCGCGTCGGTATCACCGACCGTCCAGACGCCGAGGATCACATGTGGCCCACTCTTATCCTGGGGGATCACACAGGCATGCTTGTCGCCACTGACAGGAAGCACATTGCCACCATCCACCACACAGAATGGCGTACCGTCAAACGATGCACGCTTGAGCGGTTCGTTGGGGTTCCAGCCATTACGGGTAATGAAGTACTCATGTTTGGTGGCCGGGTGAGCCGCCGTGTATTTCCAGTCGAAGTTGATGTTTCTGTCTTTGATTTCGGTCTGGTACCAACGATTGGCGGATTGGGCGTCCATGGCCGAGAACAGGCCGATACCACCGCTGGCGATCTTGCCGTCCACAGGGCCCTGCAACGGAGCACCACCTACGCCGGCGGGAAACCCTTTGAAGGTTTCACCCACACTTTGCGGCTCGTATTGCGCGCCGCCGCAATCTTTGTTCAGGCCTTTCTGGCACTGGAAGGCGCGTGAAGGTGGATCATTCAGATAACCATGCGCCTGTGCACTCTGAGCAGGTATCAACAATGCACTTAACAACGCCAGCGAAGAAACACCGCCCCAACGTGACAGGTCTTTTTTAATCATTAAATTCGAGCCCTACTTAACCAGACAATAAAACCCATATCCGAAAATATGGAATACGTTTTTTAAGGTTTTTGTACTACGAGCGGGATCGAATTTTACGGATATAGAAATTAATTGATGTAGGAATAGTTGAATAATGCCAATCGAATTCTCTCAAAAAACAAAAACACCACGTCAGAACAGGAATAGTCCTAAGCACTTAAACAATTTAAACCAACTGTGGCCAGGCGATGAGAAATCCGCCCAGCCATAAACAGTTTATTCAGGTGACCAGTGACAACATCACCCTCTTGTTGAAAGAGGGTGATGACGTAAATCCTTGGGACTACACGTGATATTGCGCGGACAACTCATGCACCGCCTGCAAGAAAGCCCCGGCATGTTCAGGATTCACTTCCGGCGTAATGCCATGACCGAGGTTAAACACGTGACCGGTGCCCTTGCCATAGCTGGCCAGGATGCGTCCGACTTCGGCGCGGATCGCTTCTGGCTTGGCGTACAGCACGGTGGGGTCCATGTTGCCTTGCAGGGCAACATGGTTGCCGACGCGACGGCGCGCTTCGCCGAGGTCGCAGGTCCAGTCCAGGCCCAATGCATCGGCGCCCGCGTCAGCGATGCTTTCCAGCCACAGGCCGCCGCCTTTGGTGAACATGATCACCGGAACCTTGCGGCCTTCGTGTTCTCGGATCAGGCCGCTGACGATCTTGCGCATGTAGGCCAGGGAGAACTCCTGGTACGCCGCCGCCGACAGGTTGCCGCCCCAGGTGTCGAAGATCTGTACCGCTTGGGCACCCGCCATGATCTGGCCGTTGAGGTAGGACGTGACCGACTGCGCCAGCTTGTCCAGCAACAGGTGCATGGCTTGCGGGTTGTCGTAGAGCATGGCCTTGGTCTTGCGGAAGTCTTTCGACGAACCGCCTTCGACCATGTAGGTGGCCAGGGTCCATGGGCTACCGGAGAAACCGATCAGCGGCACGCGGCCGTTGAGCTCGCGGCGGATGGTGCTCACAGCATCCATCACGTAGCCCAGGTCTTTGTGTGGGTCAGGGATCGGCAGGGCTTCGATATCGGCCAGGGTACTGACGACTTTCTTGAAGCGCGGGCCTTCGCCGGTTTCGAAGTACAGGCCTTGGCCCATGGCGTCTGGGATGGTGAGGATATCGGAGAAGAGGATGGCCGCATCCAGTTGTGGGTAGCGGTCCAGCGGCTGCATCGTGACTTCGCAGGCGAACTCCGGGTTCATGCACAGGCTCATGAAATCACCGGCGTTGGCGCGACTGGCGCGGTATTCCGGCAGGTAGCGACCGGCTTGACGCATCATCCACACCGGGGTGACGTCTACGGGTTGCTTGAGCAGGGCACGAAGGAAACGGTCGTTCTTGAGGGCAGTCATGTCGGCATCCGCAAAAAAAGTGCGGGCATTTTCTCAGAGCGCGACGCAAAAGGCACGGAATGCGCCCTGCCTTTTGTCTATCGAGTTGATTTGCAGCAATGTCTTGAAACTGTACAAATCAAATGTGGGAGGGGGCTTGCCCCCGATAGCGGTGTGTCAGGCAACTAAATTGTTGCTGATGTACAGCTATCGGGGGCAAGCCCCCTCCCACATTTTGATCCCGTTTCAACCTGGGATCGGGATCAGACTTGCAGGTAGTCCAGGATCCCTTCAGCGGCGTTACGGCCCTCGAAGATCGCGGTTACCACCAGGTCCGACCCGCGCACCATGTCGCCACCGGCGAAGATCTTCGGGTTGCTGGTCTGATGCTTGTACTGGCCTTGTTCCGGGGCCACGACACGGCCCTGGCTGTCGGTCTGGATTTCGAACTGCTCGAACCACGGCGCCGGGCTTGGGCGGAAACCGAAGGCGATGACCACGGCGTCAGCCGGGATGATTTCTTCGGAACCCGGAATCGGCTCGGGGCTGCGACGGCCACGGGCGTCCGGTTCGCCGAGACGGGTCTCGACCACCTTCACACCTTCCACACGGTCTTCACCGACGATGGCAATCGGCTGGCGGTTGTAGAGGAATTTCACGCCTTCTTCTTTAGCGTTCTTCACCTCTTTGCGCGAACCGGGCATGTTGGCTTCGTCGCGACGATACGCACAGGTCACCGACTTGGCACCCTGGCGAATCGACGTACGGTTGCAGTCCATCGCGGTGTCGCCACCGCCTAGCACTACGACCTTCTTGCCCTTCATGTCGACAAAATCTTCCGGCGACTTTTCAAAGCCCAGGTTGCGGTTGACGTTGGCGATCAGGAAGTCGAGCGCGTCATACACGCCCGGCAAGTCTTCACCGGCAAAGCCGCCCTTCATGTAGGTGTAGGTGCCCATGCCCATGAACACGGCATCGTATTCGGCGAGCAGTTGCTCCATGGTGATGTCTTTGCCGATTTCGGTATTGAGGCGGAACTCGATACCCATGCCGGTGAACACTTCACGACGGTGGCTCAGTACGGTTTTTTCCAGCTTGAACTCAGGGATACCGAAGGTCAGCAAGCCACCGATTTCCGGGTTCTTGTCGAACACCACTGGGGTCACGCCGCCACGCACCAACACGTCGGCACACCCAAGGCCCGCCGGGCCCGCGCCGATGATCGCGACGCGCTTGCCGGTTGGCTTGACCTTGGACATGTCCGGGCGCCAGCCCATGGCGAACGCGGTGTCGGTGATGTACTTCTCCACCGAACCGATGGTTACCGCGCCGAAACCGTCGTTGAGGGTGCAGGCACCTTCACACAAGCGGTCTTGCGGGCACACCCGGCCGCAGACTTCCGGCAGGGTGTTGGTCTGGTGCGACAGCTCGGCGGCGGCGAGGATGTTGCCCTCGGCCACCAATTTGAGCCAGTTGGGAATGAAATTGTGCACCGGGCACTTCCATTCGCAATACGGGTTACCGCACCCCAGGCAGCGGTGGGCCTGGTCGGCCGAGTGCTGGGGTTTGAAGGGTTCGTAGATTTCCACGAACTCTTTCTTGCGTTGACGCAACAGTTTCTTCTTCGGATCTTTGCGCCCGACATCGATGAACTGGAAGTCGTTATTCAGACGTTCAGCCATGTTAAAACCTCATCAAACTGTTCAGGCGCATATCACTGCGGGTTGGCACGGATGCTGGAAAGCAACGATTTCAGGTTGGCAGCCTTGGGCTTGACCAGCCAGAAACGACGCAGGTAATCATCGAGGTTTTCGGCGAGGTTACGACCCCATTCGCTGCCGGTTTCCTCGACGTACTCGTCCAGCACGTGCTGCAAGTGGTTCCGGTAGGACTCCATGGCTTCGCCGCTGATGCGCTGGATCTCGACCAACTCGTGGTTGACCTTGTCGACGAAGGTGTTGTCCTGGTCGAGCACGTAGGCGAAACCGCCGGTCATGCCCGAACCGAAGTTGTAACCGGTCTTGCCCAGTACCGCGACAAAGCCTCCGGTCATGTACTCGCAGCAGTGATCGCCAGTGCCTTCCACCACGGTGTGAGCACCGGAGTTACGCACGGCGAAACGCTCACCGGCAGTACCTGCGGCAAACAGCTTGCCACCGGTGGCGCCGTACAGGCAGGTGTTGCCGATGATGGCACTGTCCTGGGTCTTGTACACGCTGCCAGCCGGCGGAACGATGACCAGTTTGCCGCCAGTCATGCCCTTGCCCACGTAGTCGTTGGCGTCGCCTTCCAGGTACATGTGCAGGCCGCCGGCGTTCCACACGCCGAAGCTCTGGCCCGCAGTGCCCTTGAAGCGGAAGGTGATCGGCGCTTTCGCCATGCCCTGGTTGCCGTGCTTGCGCGCGATTTCGCCGGAGATGCGTGCGCCGATGGAACGGTCGCAGTTGCAGATATCCAGGGCGAATTCGCCACCGCTGGCGTCGTTGATCAAGGAGCCGGCCATTTCGACCATTTTCTCGGCCAACAGGCCTTTGTCGAACGGTGGGTTGCGGTCCACTTGGCAGAATTGTGGCTTGTCTGCCGGGATGTGATCGCTGCCCAACAGCGGTGTGAGGTCCAGATGTTGTTGCTTGGCGGTCTGGCCTTCGAGGATGTCCAACAGGTCGGTGCGACCGATCAGCTCTTCCAGCGAACGTACGCCCAGCTTGGCCAGCCACTCACGGGTTTCTTCGGCGACGTAGGTGAAGAAATTCACCACCATGTCGACGGTGCCGATGTAGTGATCCTTGCGCAGTTTTTCGTTCTGAGTCGCCACGCCGGTGGCGCAGTTGTTCAGATGGCAGATACGCAGGTATTTGCAGCCCAGGGCGATCATGGGCGCAGTGCCGAAGCCGAAACTTTCGGCGCCGAGGATTGCGGCCTTGATCACGTCGAGGCCGGTTTTCAGGCCACCGTCGGTCTGCACCCGCACCTTGCCGCGCAGGTCGTTGCCGCGCAGGGTCTGGTGGGTTTCGGCCAGGCCGAGTTCCCAGGGTGCACCGGCGTATTTGATCGAGGTCAGCGGCGAAGCGCCGGTGCCGCCGTCGTAGCCGGAGATGGTGATCAGGTCGGCATAGGCCTTGGCCACACCGGCAGCAATGGTGCCGACGCCAGCTTCTGCTACCAGCTTCACCGAGACCAGGGCCTGCGGGTTGACCTGTTTCAGGTCGAAGATCAGCTGCGACAAATCTTCAATCGAGTAGATGTCGTGATGCGGCGGTGGCGAAATCAGGGTCACGCCCGGTACGGCGTAACGCAGCTTGGCGATCAGGCCGTTGACCTTGCCGCCTGGCAGCTGGCCGCCTTCACCGGGCTTGGCGCCCTGGGCGACCTTGATCTGCAGCACTTCGGCGTTGACCAGGTATTCCGGGGTCACGCCAAAACGGCCGGTGGCCACCTGCTTGATCTTCGAGCTTTTGAGCGTGCCGTAGCGCGCCGGGTCTTCGCCGCCTTCACCTGAGTTGGAACGCGCGCCCAGGCGGTTCATGGCTTCGGCCAGGGCTTCGTGAGCTTCCGGCGACAAGGCGCCCAGGGAAATACCGGCGGAGTCGAAGCGCTTGAGGATCGACTCCAGCGGCTCGACCTGGCTGATGTCCATCGGCGTGTCCAGGGTCTTCACTTTGAACAGGTCGCGGATCATCGACACCGGGCGGTTATCCACCAGGCTCGTGTATTCCTTGAACTTGGCGTAGTCGCCCTGCTGCACAGCGGCTTGCAGGGTGTTGACCACGTCCGGGTTGTAGGCATGGTATTCGCCACCGTGCACGAACTTGAGCAGGCCACCTTGCTGGATCGGCTTGCGCGCGCTCCAGGCTTCGGCGGCCAGGGCTTTTTGCTCGGCTTCGATGTCGACGAAACGCGCACCCTTGATGCGGCTCGGTACGCCACGGAAACTCAGCTCGCAGACTTCTTCGGACAGACCGATGGCTTCGAACAACTGAGCGCCACGGTACGAGGTGACCGTGGAGATACCCATCTTCGACAGAATCTTCAGCAAGCCCTTGGTGATGCCCTTGCGGTAGTTCTTGAACACCTCATAGAGGTCGCCCAGCACTTCACCGGTACGGATCAGGTCACCCAGCACTTCGTACGCGAGGAACGGGTACACCGCCGAAGCGCCGAAACCGATCAGCACCGCAAAGTGATGCGGGTCGCGGGCAGTGGCGGTCTCCACGAGGATGTTGGAGTCGCAGCGCAGGCCTTTTTCGGTCAGGCGGTGGTGCACCGCACCGGTCGCCAGGGACGCGTGGATCGGCAACTTGCCAGGCGCGATATGGCGGTCGGTCAGTACGATCTGGGTACGACCGGCACGCACAGCTTCTTCAGCCTGGTCTGCGACGTTGCGCACAGCGGCTTCAAGGCCCAGGCTCTCCTCGTAGTTCAGGTCGATGATCTGGCGGTCGAAGCCCGGACGCTCCAGGGTCATCAGCGAGCGCCACTTGGCCGGGGAAATGACCGGCGAGCTGAGGATCACGCGGGAGGCATGCTCAGGCGATTCCTGGAAGATGTTGCGCTCGGCACCGAGGCACACTTCCAGGGACATCACGATGGCTTCACGCAGCGGGTCGATCGGTGGGTTGGTCACCTGGGCGAACTGCTGGCGGAAATAGTCGTACGGCGTGCGCACGCGCTGGGACAGCACGGCCATGGGCGTGTCATCGCCCATGGAGCCGACGGCCTCGTAGCCTTGCTCGCCGAGCGGGCGCAGTACCTGGTCGCGCTCTTCGAACGTGACCTGGTACATCTTCATGTACTGCTTGAGCTGGTCGACGTCATAGAAAGCCGAACCGTGGTCGTTGTCTTCCATGGTCGCCTGGATACGCAGGGCGTTCTTGCGCAGCCACTGCTTGTACGGGTGACGGGACTTCAAGCGGTTGTCGATAGCGTCGGTGTCGAGGATCTGCCCGGTCTCGGTGTCCACGGCCAGGATCTGGCCAGGGCCGACACGGCCTTTGGCGATCACGTCTTCAGGCTTGTAGTCCCACACGCCGATTTCCGAGGCGAGGGTGATGAAACCGTTGGTGGTGGTCACCCAACGCGCCGGGCGCAGACCGTTACGGTCGAGCAGGCACACCGCGTAGCGGCCGTCGGTCATGACCACGCCGGCCGGGCCGTCCCACGGTTCCATGTGCATCGAGTTGTACTCGTAGAACGCACGCAGGTCCGGGTCCATGGTCTCGACGTTCTGCCACGCTGGCGGAATGATCATGCGCACGCCACGGAACAGGTCGATGCCGCCGGTGACCATCAGTTCGAGCATGTTGTCCATGCTGGAGGAGTCGGAACCCACGCGATTGACCAGCGGGCCGAGCTCTTCGAGGTCCATCAAATCGTTGGCGAACTTGGTGCGACGGGCCACAGCCCAGTTGCGGTTGCCGGTGATGGTGTTGATCTCGCCGTTGTGGGCGAGGAAGCGGAATGGCTGGGCCAGCGGCCATTTCGGCAGGGTATTGGTGGAGAAGCGCTGGTGGAACACGCAGATTGCGGTTTGCAGGCGCTCATCGCTCAGGTCTGGATAGAAGGCGGTGAGGTCCGCCGGCATCATCAGGCCTTTATAAATGATGGTCTTGTGGGAAAAGCTGCAGATGTAGTGGTCGGTGTCGGCGGCGTTGAGCACCGACGAACGACGACGGGACGTGAACAGCTTGATCGCCATGTCCTGGTCGCTCAGGCCATCGCCTGCGATGAACACTTGTTCAATCTGCGGCAGGCGCTCCAGGGCCAGGCGGCCGAGTACGCTGGTGTCGATGGGCACTTTGCGCCAGCCGACGAGTTGCAGGCCGGCGGCGGCGATCTCGCGGTTCATGTTCTCGCGAGCGGCTTCGGCTTTTACCGGATCCTGGTTGAAAAACACCATGCCCACGGCGTACTGCTTGGGCAGTTCGACCGCGAATTGCTCTTTGGCGACAGCGCGCAGGAACTGGTCGGGCTTTTGAATCAGCAAGCCACAGCCGTCACCGGTCTTGCCGTCGGCGTTGATCCCACCGCGGTGGGTCATGCAGGTCAGGGCCTCGATGGCCGTTTGCAAAAGGGTATGACTGGGCTCGCCCTGCATGTGGGCTATCAGGCCGAAACCGCAGTTATCCTTGAATTCATCGGGTTGGTACAGACCTGCTTTCATAGACACTTTCTCACCAGGCTGCCTCTTATATCGAGACAAATTTCTTTTCAATTCAACCGGTTACCTTCCACGCCGAACGTACGCCGGCTTAGCGGGGGCAAAAGGGAGGTCATTGTACACACCGACACAGACGCTCACAAATTTAGCGACGACATGTCGCAAATCTATGTCGCATTTATGAAAGGTTTAAAGCGATATGCTGTGCTAGTCAAAACTTTTTTAATTCTGACCGCTACGACTCAAAAGCCACTGTGACGCAGACACCACAAAGCGCGCGGTCTCGGGAGACTGCACGCACTTGCGGATTTTTTTGAGGTGCCGGGAGGGCGGCCTGGGTAAGGCCGCCGGATCTTCAGCGAGTTGCTGCCAGTTCTTGTTGAACGCTGGCAACAGTGCGAGGCCAAGGTTTACCAGCCTGAACCTTCGCTGGCAAGGCCTTGATGGCAGAATCGGCTGCGGCGCGGCTTGGGAAGCTGCCGTAGGTGATCACGTAGAGAGGCTTGCCGTTGAGCACTTTCTTGAAATAACGGTACTGGCCGCCCTGCTCTTTGACGAACGCCTGGGCGTTGGCTTCGGAGCTGGTGCCGAGGATCTGCACCACAAAGTTACCGGTAGGCTGGCTGCTGTACCAGCTGCTGCCAGCAGCGCCGGCCTTGGCAACGGTGGCGGCTGGTTTTTCCGCAGGCTTGGCGGCCGGGGCTGGTTTGGCGGCTGGCGCTGGTGCGACAGGCTTGGTCACCGGAGCAGGCTTGGCGGTAGCAACGGTGGGCGCCGGCGTCGGAGCCGGCTTGGCGACCGGAGCAACCGGCGTCGCTGGCACACCGGCCGGTACGCCTGCAGGTGGTGCGGTGGTGGTCACGGTCGGCGGCGTGGCGCTGGAGCCTTCCACCGGCACACCGTCGTCACCTTCGGAGATGCCACCGGCTTCTTCGGCCAGAGGGCCGCGCATCACAGGTTGGCCGACCATCGGTAGGTTGGTCGGTTGGCCGGAGTTGGCAAATTCGACGTTTGGCGTGGGCTTGCCCAGTGGCAACTGCGCCTGTTCGGTTGGCGCGCCGGTGGTTGTCGGTGCTTTGTTGCGGCCCGGGATCAACCAGGCGGCGGCAACAGCGACCACGACAACGGCGGAAATAGCCAATACGTGCTTTTTAGGCATAGTGAACCCCATCTTTGGACGCTTGACCGCAGAGCGGCTGGCAATCATGGCTTCGATCATGGCATCGCGGGCAACCTGGTTGATGTTTCCAGGCCAGCCATCGGAGCTTTCGTGAATATCAGAGATCTGCGCAGCGGTGAAAAGTTCGATACCCGCCCCTGCGCCTTCAAGACGTTGTGCCAGGTATTCGCGGGTTTCTTCCTCTTCGTACGGCTGCAACTCGATGACGTGAAACAGCTCCTGCTCACCGCTGATCTGCTCCAGATCGGCGATCAACGACGACTCACCGAACAGGAACACATGCGGGCGACCTTCCGGCGTACCCGCTGCCAACGCCAGCAGGGCTTCCAGGGCGGATTCGTCGAGCTGCTCGGCGTCGTCTACCAGCAGGTAGACTTCCTGGCCGGTCAGGCCCAATTGCACCACCTGCTTGAGAATCGCGTTCGGCTCGGCGCTGGAGACGCTCAACGCTTGCGCCACCTCGCGCAGTACGCCGGCCGCATCACCGGCACCGCGGGCCGATACCACCACGCTCTGCACCGATTGTTTATTGGTGCTGGCCACCAGCGCCTGGCGCAGCAAGGTCTTGCCGCTGCCCAGAGGGCCGGTCACCACCAGCAGCAACTGACTGTAGCGCGCGAGGTGATGCAACTGCCCAAGTACCGGCTTGCGCTGGGCGGGGAAGAACTTGAAACCCGGCACCCGTGGAGCGAAGGGGTCGTGGCTCAAGTGATAATGGCCGAGGAACGCCTCGTCGGCATGCAAACTAGTCATCGGGTCTTATTAACCTTTGAGCTGGGCCAGGGCGCGGTAATCCGCTCCCAGCGTGGCCTGTAGAATCTCTTTTGGATAATCGTCGGTCACCACGGCTTCGCCGATATGGCGCAACAGTACCAGTCGAAGTCGACCGTCGATCACTTTCTTGTCTATCGCCATATGTTCAAGGAAGTCCGCCTCGGTCATCTCCGTGGGCGGAACGACCGGCAAACCGGCACGCTGGAACAGGCGGATACCGCGATCGCGCTCCTGGGCGCTGATCCAGCCCAGGCGCTGCGACATATCCAGTGCCATCACCGTACCAGCCGCCACGGCCTCCCCATGCAACCACACACCATAGCCCATGTGCGTTTCGATCGCATGGCCGAAGGTGTGGCCCAGGTTCAGCGTGGCCCGCACGCCGGACTCGCGCTCGTCGGCATTGACTACCAGTGCCTTGGCCGCGCAGGAGCGGGAGATCGCTTCGGTCAGGGCTACCTGATCGAGGGCGCGCAAGGCGTCCATGTGTTCTTCCAGCCACGTCAGGAACGGCTCATCGCAAATCAGGCCGTACTTGATGACTTCCGCCAGGCCCGCCGACAGCTCGCGCGGCGGCAAGGTGTTGAGGGTAGCGGTGTCGATCAGCACAGCCTGGGGCTGGTAGAACGCGCCGACCATGTTCTTGCCCAGCGGGTGGTTGATACCGGTCTTGCCACCCACCGACGAGTCGACCTGGGACAGCAAGGTGGTCGGCACCTGGATAAAATCCACGCCGCGCTGGTAGCAGGCCGCGGCAAAACCAGCCATGTCGCCAATCACACCGCCGCCCAGGGCGACCACAGTGGTTCGACGATCATGGCGCGCGGTCAGCAGCCCATCAAAGATCAGTTGCAGGGTTTCCCAGTTTTTGTGGGCTTCGCCGTCAGGCAACACCACGCAGGTCACCGAGTACGCCGCCAGGCTGCGGCTCAAACGCTCAAGATACAGCGGCGCGACCGTTTCGTTGGAGATGATCGCCACCTGTCGGCCGGCAATATGCGGCGCAAGCAGTTCGGGCTGGTCCAACAGACCTGCGCCAATGTGGATCGGGTAGCTGCGCTCGCCTAGATCGACCTTAAGTGTCTGCATGTGTCCCCGCGTTGAAGATGGAGTGACGACCGGCACTGTCGATATCTCGACACCGCCTGATGGCTCTACGCCATACCTCACAAGGTCATGGCGCGCCGCCGAGAATAGCGCATTTCGGGCCAGGCTTTAACGGGGTGGCAACCGTTGCAGGCGCTCAAGAATGTCGAGCACGACCATCCGAGGCGGCCGCTCATCGGTTTCCACCACCAGATCGGCGATTTCCCGATACAGCGGATCGCGCAGCGCCAGCAGGTCCCGCAGGGTCTTGGCCGGGTCGGCGGTGCGCAGCAACGGGCGATTGCGATCACGGGCAGTCCGGCCCACCTGCTGTTCGACCGACGCGTGCAGATACACCACCCGACCACCGGCATGCAGCGCCCGACGGTTTTCATCGCGCATGACGGCGCCACCGCCGGTCGCCAATACCACGCCATCGCAGCCGCACAGCTCGGCAATCATCGCCTGCTCGCGGTCACGAAAGCCCAGCTCGCCTTCTTTATCGAAGATCCATGGGATATTGGCACCCGTGCGCAATTCAATTTCCTTGTCGGAATCTTTGAACGGCAGGCGCAGCTCTTTGGCCAGCAAACGGCCGATGGTGCTTTTTCCAGCCCCCATCGGCCCTACAAGAATCAAATTTCGCACAGAATCAACGACTCACAGCAATCGCCTGGTTATTCATGATACGCGGAGTCAGGAATACCAGCAGCTCGGATTTTTTCTCCGCCAGCACATCGCGCCGGAAAAGGCGGCCAAGATACGGCACATCGCCCAAAAATGGCACTTTATCTACCACTTTGCTTTGGGTATTGGAGAAAACCCCGCCAATGACGATGGTCTCGCCATCCCTGACCAGAACCTTGGCGTTGACCTCGTTTTTCTTGATCGGCGGCACGTCATTGAGCCGGTTCAGGTAGTCGGGCTCATCCTTGGTGACCTTGACAGCCATGATCACATGGTCGTCGGGCGTGATTTGCGGCGTGACCTCCAGCGACAGCGAAGCCTCCTTGAACGACACAGAGGTCGCGCCCTGGGAGGTGGATTCCTGGTAAG
Organism: Pseudomonas fluorescens; assembly: GCF_001902145.1. Classification (GTDB taxonomy): domain Bacteria; phylum Pseudomonadota; class Gammaproteobacteria; order Pseudomonadales; family Pseudomonadaceae; genus Aquipseudomonas; species Aquipseudomonas fluorescens_BV. Next base: position 327,724 of record NZ_MRST01000024.1, on the reverse strand, counting down.
GAATCTCGGTGCCTTTGAGGATGCGTGCAGTCTCTTTGTCGGAGGTGACGACCTTGGGCTGCGAGACGATCTCACCGTTGCCGGTTTTTTCCATGGCGGTCAGCTCAAGGTCCAGCAACAGGTTGTCGGTGATATAGGTGATCCCCAGGCCCGAGGTTCCGGCCAGCGCCCCCAAGTCAACAAAGGGTGAACTGGGTGGGTTTTGCGGCGGCTCGGCACCCTCCGCCAACGGCTTGGCAACACCGCCAACGCCGCCGTTGCCGCGGGTGAGCCGCCCACCCCAGCGCACACCCAGGCTTTTGTCGTAGTCGACATTGGCCTCCACAATCCGCGCCTCGATCATGACCTGGCGTACCGGGATATCCAGTTGCGCCACAATGCGCCGCAACTCTTCGAGCCGCTCGCCAGTCTGGTAGGCGATGATGTTGTTGGTGCGGTCATCCACTGCCACCGAACCGCGCTCATCGGTGGCGCCCTCAAAGCCGGTCACCGACTGAAACAGCTTGGCCAGGTCGGCGGCCTTGGCGTAATTGACCTGCAGCAGCTCCCGACGCAAGGGCGCCAGCTCGGCCATCTGCTTGCGCGACTCCAGCATCAACAGCTCGCGAGCAGCCAATTCATCGGCGGGCGCCACCAGCAACACGCCCGCCTTGACTCGCTTGTCCAAGCCCTTGGTTTGCAAAACCAGGTCAAGCGCCTGGTCCCAGGGCACATCCTTGAGCCGCAGGGTGATCGAGCCCTGCACCTCATCGCTGGTCACCAGGTTGAGCCCGGCGACATCGGCAATTTGCTGCAAGACCGCGCGCAGGTCGATGTCCTGGAAATTGAGGGTCAGTTTGGCGCCTGTATAGCTGACCGGCTGGGCACTGTCGGGCGGCGGCAGTTGGATAAGGTCCAGGCGATTGGGCACAGCAGCAGCCATCGGTGCCGTGAACGCTATCCATAGCGCCACACCGAAGGACGAGAAGGTCCTTTTCATTGTTTGATTCCGTTATGAGTTGACGTTCAGCACAAAGGTTCGCGGGCGTTCCAGCCAGGCGCCCTGACCATCGGGAAACCGCTCGACCAGCTCGACAGCAGCGTCTTGAATGGCCGTGACCTGGCCATGGTCCGGCCCCAGGTAATCACCCACCGCCAGCCGATACACCCTGGCCCCAGCCCGCAGCAAGGCAAAGGCCTGCGCACCACGGGACAACGTGCCGACCATTTCGAACTGATCGAGGCGCATACCCTCCAACAGTCCCCGTGGCCGGGTGAAATCCGGGGCAAGGGCCGGCCGCCCCGGCACGTGGGCTGCCTGCAAGGCGGGCGGCGTGAAGGGGTCGCGCAAGGACGAGGGCTCGTAGACAAATTGCGGCCTTGGGTCGAGCACCTGACGGGCCTTGCCGTTTTTCAGGGTGCTGCGATAGGTCTTGGCGAGCATGTCCAGACGCAGCAAGGCGCCCTGATGCCCAAGCGCAACATCCTGCACGGTAACGACCCGCGGCAACCCACCCAAGGCACTGACAAACGTCGCCAGGTCGTGGTAAACCCCGGAGGCGCTTATCTGCATGGGTTGTTCGATATAAAGCTGCCGAGGCGCTTCATCCTGCACAGTGATGCCTTCGACCCACACCCCATGGGCAGCCGCCAGCCGGGCGATGTCTTCCAGCACGGCAGGTACTTCGGACTCGCTGGGCAATTGCCCTAGAAGGCTGGCAAGGTTGTCTTCCATGCTCCGGACTTGCTGGGTGCGCAGCTCAAGGCTCGCAGCCAGGCCGGTCTTTTCTGTGAGTTGCTGCTGCAGCGCCTGCTCCCGCGCCTCAAGCCCGTGCAATCGCTCCCGCTGCGCGCCCCCATGCGAAACCTCGCCTATCACCAGCACCAGGCCGGCCAGCGCACAGCCAAGCAGCACCTTGCCCGGCAGGGACCATTTGGCAGCGTTGTAAGAGAGCGTGGAAAAATCGAGCCTGGGCAGGCTCATGGTTGCGCCTCGCTGGATTCTCCCTGGCGCACCATCAGCTGAAATTCACTCTCGCCGCGCGCACCTTCGGCCTGCACGCGCTGCAGACGGGTCGAACTGGAACCGTGGGTTGGCTTGAGCTGCTGCATCAAACGGGCGATATCCTGGTTGCTTTCAGCCGTGCCGCGAATGCTGATGGTGTCGCCGTTCGCAACCACCTCATGCAGATGGACACCTTCAGGCACCGCGCGAGCCAATTGCTCGAACAATCGGGCCCCGGAAGAGCGGGCATCGTGCAGGTCCTGAACCACCTTCATGCGTTCGGCCAGTTGCTGGCTTCGCTCCTGCAAGTCGTCGATGGTCCTGATCCGCGAGTCCTGGGTAGCGATGTGCTCTTCCAGGCGGCTGTTGCGGCTTACCTGCCGGTCTATCGCCTGATCGATCACTTGATCAGCCAACCACAGTGCCGCGAGCGCCACGCAGGCAAACGCCAGCAACAGCACCAACAGGTATTTGCGTCTGCGCTCCGCCAGGGCCTGGCGCCAAGGCAAAAGATTGATTCGTGTCATCCAGCGAAACTCCTCAGGGCCAGCCCGCAAGCCACTCCCATCCCTTGGGCATCCAAGGCCCATTGTGCACCATCGACTCTGTGACCCGGCGTGAAGCTGGCAAAATCCTGAAGGCAAGCGCGCTCCAATGCAAACCCTTCTACATCGACCACCCGCGGCACCAGCCCCGCCAGGGCCAAAACCGCCTCGCGCGCTTCGACCTGCTCACGCAGGCACGCCGCCAGCATCACCTCTACCCACTGCGGGCCTTGAGCCGATGGCCCTTGAACCTGAAAGTCGATGGCCACCTCGTCCAATGGATAGGGGATGAACTGGTCGGCTTCCATCTGGATCTTCCAGGCCATTTCCTCATCACTGAGGCCGGCGTCCATGTCAGTCAGCCGGGTAATTACCGACGGGCCCGCAACCGCCACGGCGGCGTACCGGGCCGAGGTACCCAGGCGCGACAGTGCCTGTTGCAGCACACGGCCCACACCCTCAAGGTCCAGCAGGGTGCCGTCCACCACCGCCTGGGGCGGCAGCATTTGCATAACGTAGCCCTGGACGCTGAAACCGCCCGATGAACGGCCCAGCTCGATCAGCTTGATGCCGCTGTCATTGATATCGACCCCCAACACCGTGTCGACTTTTCGCCTGAAAAATCCCTTTCCCATAAAACTCCCCAAAACTTTCCCTGTCATACCGGCTGTCATCTCGCCTGATTGCTGCCAGGCACCTTGCATTCGGTCGGCTTGTTCAAGGCTCGCGAATGACGCCCCAAGCCGAAAAATGCTTTAATGCCCAGCGTTTTTTCCCGCTTTTTATCTGCTGCCCGGGTCGATCCATCGTTTGCCATGCATGCCCCGACGCGTAACTCTTTCTTTTCTCTGGAAATCCAAAAGCCTTGATTCGTCTGCTGAAGTTTTTCGGGTACTCCATTGTCGCCATCGTCTGCGGGCTGCTGCTCGTATTCAGCGGGGCCTACCTCTACCTTAGTCCGGGTTTGCCCTCCGTAGAGGCCCTCAGAAGTATCCAGTTGCAGATTCCTTTGCGGGTCTACAGCAGCGATGAAAAACTGATCGCGGAGTTCGGCGAAATGCGCCGCACACCGATCCGTTTCGCCGACATTCCACCCAATTTCATCAGCGCCTTGCTGTCTGCCGAAGACGACAATTTCGCCAACCACTACGGCGTAGACCCCAGCAGCCTGGTGCGTGCAGCCACGCAATTGGTAAAAAGCGGACACATTCAATCGGGCGGCAGCACCATCACCATGCAGGTGGCGAAGAACTTCTTCCTCACCAGCGAGCGCAGCTTTTCCCGCAAGGCCACCGAAATCCTGCTGGCGCTGCAGATCGAACGCCAGCTGACCAAGGATGAAATCCTCGAGCTGTACGTCAACAAGATCTATCTGGGTAACCGCGCCTACGGCATCGAGGCCGCGTCCCAGGTCTACTACGGCAAGTCGATTCGTGACGCCAGCCTGGCGCAGATGGCCATGATTGCCGGCCTACCCAAGGCACCGTCGCGCTTCAACCCGCTGGCCAACCCGGCGCGCAGCAAAGAACGCCGTGACTGGATCCTGGGGCGCATGTACAAGCTGGGCAAGATCGACCAGGCCGCGTATGAAAGTGCCGTGGCCGAGCCACTGAACGCCAGCTATCACGTGCCGACACCGGAAGTGAATGCACCCTATATCGCCGAAATGGCCCGCGCCGAGATGGTTGGCCGTTATGGCAGCGAGGCCTACACCGAAGGCTTCCGCGTCACCACGACGGTGCCGAGCAACTTGCAGGAAATCGCCAACCACTCGGTACATGAAGGCCTGATCACTTATGACCAGCGTCACGGCTACCGCGGTCCCGAGTCGCGCCTGCCGGGCAAGACCCTGAGTGCCTGGACCACCGAATTGGGCAAACAGCGTTCGATCAGCGGCCTGGACCCGGCCATCGTTACCCAGGTATCGAAAGAGGGTATCCAAGTGCTGACCCGCTCTGGCGAAGCCCACGTAGCTTGGGACAGCATGAAGTGGGCACGTCCGTTCCTGAACACCAACAGCATGGGCCCGATGCCCAAGCAGCCATCCGACGTGGTCCAGGTGGGTGATTTGATCCGCGTGCAACGCCAGAAGGATGACAGCCTCAAATTCAGCCAGGTGCCGCTCGCCCAGGGCGCCCTGGTGTCCCTGGACCCGCAGAACGGTGCGATCCGCGCACTGGTCGGCGGCTTTGCCTTCGAGCAGAGCAACTACAACCGCGCTACCCAGGCCAAGCGCCAGCCAGGCTCCAGCTTCAAGCCGTTTGTCTATAGTGCCGCGCTGGACAACGGCTACACCGCCGCCAGCCTGGTCAACGATGCACCAATCGTGTTTGTCGATGAATACCTGGACAAGGTCTGGCGCCCGAAGAACGACACCAACACCTTCCTTGGCCCGATCCGCATCCGCGAGGCGCTGTACAAGTCGCGCAACCTGGTGTCGATCCGCCTGTTGCAGGCGATGGGCGTAGGCAAGACCATCGACTACATGACGCGCTTTGGCTTCGCCAAGTCGGACCTGCCGCCGAACCTGTCCCTGGCCCTGGGTACCGCGACCCTCACGCCGATGGAAATCGCCACCGGCTGGAGCACCTTTGCCAACGGCGGCTACAAGATCGCGCCGTACCTGATCGACAAGATCGAAAGCCGCAATGGCGACACCCTGTTCACCGCCAACCCGCCACGGGTACCCGGCGATGTGGTCAATGGCGTGGTCGCAACCGACGGTCTGGCGGCACCGGACAACGGCGGTATTACCATCGAGCCGACGCCAGGCACGCCATCGGCTGCAAACGCCAGCGCACCGACAGAACCTCAAGCGCCAGCGGTTGCCGAGCGCATCGTGGATGGCCGTACTACCTACATCCTCAACAGCATCCTGCAAGACGTGATCAAGAAGGGCACCGGCCGCCGCGCACTGGCCCTGGGCCGTGCGGATATCGCTGGCAAGACCGGTACCACCAACGAGTCCAAGGACGCCTGGTTCTCCGGCTACAACGGCGACTACGTGACCACCGTGTGGACCGGCTATGACCAGCCTGAAAGCCTGGGCCGCCGCGAGTTTGGTGGCACCGTCGCCCTGCCGATCTGGATGAGCTACATGGGCGCAGCGCTCAAGGACAAGCCGCTGCACACCCAGCCAGAGCCAGAAGGCATCCTCAGCCTGCGCATCGACCCGATCAGTGGCCGTGCAGCTTCACCGAGCACGCCGAATGCGTACTTCGAGCTGTTCAAGAGCGAAGACACACCGCCGTCGGTCAACGAACTGGGTAATGGCGTGGCGCCGGGCAGCCCGCTGCCGGCGGATGAAGGCGCGCCGATCGATTTGTTCTGACGGGATCTGCGGCCTGGCACAGACCTAATGTGGGAGCGGGCTTGCTCGCGAATGCGGTGTATCAGTCGCTGGATTTATTGCATGACACTCCGCATTCGCGAGCAAGCCCGCTCCCACACTTGGATCCGCACAAGACTCGAGTGAATCGCCAGCCACAAAAAAGCCCCGACTGATCATTCAGTCGGGGCTTTTTTGTGAGTGCGCTACAACGGCTTAGCCGTTGAACACATCATCCACGCTTTGCAGCGGGTAGTGCTTCGGATACGGCAGAGTAGCCACGCCAGTCTCGATAGCGGCCTTGGCCACGGCATCGGAGATCAGGGTGATCAGGCGCTTGTCCATTGGCTTTGGAATGATGTACTCACGACCAAATTCCAGCTTGGCGCCACCGTAGGCGTCGCACACGTCCTGAGGTACCGGCAGCTTGGCCAGTTCACGCAGGGCGTTGGCGGCAGCCACTTTCATCTCTTCGTTGATGCGCTTGGCGCGAACGTCCAGGGCGCCACGGAAGATGAACGGGAAGCCCAATACGTTGTTGACCTGGTTCGGGTAGTCCGAACGGCCGGTGGCCATGATCACGTCGCTGCGAGTGGCGTGGGCCAGCTCAGGAGAGATTTCCGGATCCGGGTTGGAGCAGGCGAACACGATAGGGTTCGGCGCCATGGATTTGAGGCCTTCCGCGCTCAGCAGGTTCGGGCCGGACAGGCCAACGAACACGTCGGCACCGTCGAGGGCGTCAGCCAGGGTGCGCTTGGAGGACGGATGGGCAAACATCGCCTTGTACTGGTTCAGGTCGGTACGCTCGGACTGAATCACGCCCTTGCTGTCGACCATGTAGATGTTTTCCAGCTTGGCGCCCATGCTGATGATCAACTTCATGCAGGAAATGGCCGCGGCACCGGCGCCCAGGCAGACGATTTTCGCCTCGCCCAGGGTTTTGCCAGCAATTTCCAGGGCGTTGATCATGCCGGCTGCGGTAACGATCGCAGTGCCGTGCTGGTCATCGTGGAATACCGGAATGTCGCACTGCTCGATCAGGGCCTTTTCGATCTCGAAGCACTCAGGTGCCTTGATGTCTTCCAGGTTGATGCCACCGAATGTGATGGAAATACGCTTGACGGTGTCGATGAAAGCCTGCGGGCTTTCGGAATCGACTTCGATGTCGAAAACGTCGATGCCGGCAAAGCGCTTGAACAGCACGCCCTTGCCTTCCATGACTGGCTTGGAAGCCAACGGGCCGAGGTTACCCAGGCCCAGAATCGCGGTGCCATCGGAAATCACTGCAACCAGGTTGCCTTTGCCGGTGTACTTGTACGCCAGCTCTGGATCACGGGCGATTTCACGTACGGGTTCGGCAACACCAGGGCTGTAGGCCAGCGACAGGTCGCGGGCAGTGGCAGTGGCTTTGGTGAGCTCTACACTCAGCTTTCCTGGACGAGGATTGGCATGGTATTCGAGAGCGGCAGTTTTCAAATCAGACATATCGGCATTCCGCTTTTACTGTTGGTCGACGGACCGCCGAGGATACGCGTGTCGTAAAGTCCCTACAAGACTGGGCAGTCACAGGTGTCAAGGGCCCTGGGCTACGACTTTTGGCCAAGAGCCACGGGATACAAGGGCTAAACTGTTCACAATCGAAATAAAAAATGTCTACAGTTTTTTATTCAAAGCATCGATTTCAGCATGCCGGGATCGGTTATTGGCAGCAGCCAGCGTGATTGGCCTTTTTTCAGACCGCCACGGCGGGCCCGATCCTGCACCCAGCCACGCGCCTCAACGGTGCGGCCTTGCAGACTATTGAGCAGGTCCGTATCGAACTGGCTGATCAGCTCGGGCGCAATGCGCAATACCAGTGAACCCTGCATTTCAATCCAGATTCCGCCACGATTGCGCTCGACCTTGCTGACCCGACCAGCCACCAGCGCAAACCCGGAGCGCTTGAGATTCGCCACGCTTTGCACCGGGGATTGGCGCCACAGGCCGAGCCGTGCCTGGCGGGCGCTGTTTTCGGCCGCCTGCTGGCAGGCAACCAGGTCGACATTCGGCGCCACGCCCACTTGGTACCCCAGGCCCTCGGCCAGCAGTTGCGCCTCCAGGTTCTCGCCATTGGCGCCGTAGAGATGAGCCAGGGTGCGCCCGTAATGATCTTTGCCTTCGCGCCCCGGCACCAGGCCGACACGCCCATTACTGGCCTGCACCAACGCCTGTAGACGCTGGCGCGCGGCGACGGCAAATGGCTCGTCTGGCCGGCCCTTCTTGCCGGTTTCCGGCGCGTTGAGGCCGATCATGCGTACGCTGCGACCGTCCTTGAGGCGCACCGTGTCGCCATCTACCACGCGCTGCACCTCTACCCGCGCCATGGACGCTGGCGCTGGGCAGAATACCGCAGCCTGAGCGGTCGCCAGCCAAATCCCAGGCACAAAAAAGGCGCCCACAAGGGACGCCTTTTTCAACAGCGGGTAAAAGCCCATAAGGCTCTTGAACCTTACTCTGCTGGAGTAGCAGGCTTCTTGCCGAAAGCACCAAAGCGATCTGCGAAGCGCTGTACGCGGCCGCCGGTGTCCAGAGTTTTCTGCTTACCGGTGTAGAACGGGTGGCACTCGTTGCATACGTCAGTACCCAGTGGCTTGCACAGGTTCGAACGGGTTTCGAACTTGTTGCCGCAGCTGCAGGTAACTTCGATGGTTTCGTACGCTGGATGGATATCGGCTTTCATGGCACTTCCTCGGGCTAGCGTGCCGCCACTCGACACTATTGTCGAATACCGCACGTAATTAGGCCGCGGATTCTACCAGACCTTTTTAAACGCGCAAGCGGCGGTAATGGTCGAAAACCTCCTTTCATCAGAAAACCGTGGCATACCCAAGCCCTCCCCGCTCTGCTAGGCTCGCGCCCCTGCACCACTGCCTGCCTTATATGAGATGCCCCGCGTGCCCGACGCCATTTTGCGCCTAGCCCTGCCCTCGCCCCTGCGCCGCCTGTTCGATTACCGGGCCCCGCCCGGCGTGTCGCGTGCTCAGTTGCAACCGGGCATGCGCGTGCGCGTGCCGTTCGGGCGCCGGGAAATGATCGGCATTCTGGTGGAAGTCACCGATCACAGCGAAGTGCCTGCCGAAAAGCTCAAGCCGGCAATTGCCCTGCTCGACGCCACACCGCCGCTGCCGCCCGCGCTGTTCAAGCTGTGCCTGTGGACCGCGCAGTATTACCAACACAGCCTGGGCGATACCTTGAGCTGGGCGCTGCCTGTGCTGCTGCGCCAAGGGGAACTTGCCGAAGCGCGCCAGGAGCGTTTCTGGTCGATGGTACCCGGCGCACGCCTCGACGACCCGCGCATCGCCCGCGCCCCGCGCCAGCGTGAGGCCCTGACCACCTTGGCGCAGCATCCACACGGCGTGGCCCATCAGCTATTAAGCAAGCTGATGCTGAGCAAAGACAGCCTCGACCTGCTGCTGGCCAAGGGCCTGGTGCAGGTGGACATCCGCAAGCACGCCCCGGACCCGCGCCACGAACACTGGCTGGCCCAGCCGGAGTTACCGCTGAACCCCGAGCAACGCGCCGCGTATGAGGCGATTCGCGCCGGTTTCGACAGTTTCCACGCCTTCCTGCTGGCCGGCGTCACCGGCAGCGGCAAGACCGAAGTCTATTTGCAGCTGATCCGCGAAACCCTTCAGGCGGGCAAGCAGGCACTGGTACTGATCCCCGAAATCAACCTGGGCCCGCAGACCGTGGCGCGTTTCGAGCAACGCTTCAATGCCCGGATCGCCTTGGTGCACTCAGCGGTCAATGACCGTGAACGCCTGGAGTCGTGGCTGGCGGCGCGGGACGGCGAGGCCGACATTATTATCGGCACTCGCTCGGCGCTGTTCACGCCGATGAAAAACCCCGGGCTGATCATCGTCGACGAGGAGCACGATGGCTCCTATAAACAGCAGGAAGGTTTGCGCTACCACGCCCGCGACCTCGCGCTGGTGCGCGCCCGCCAGGAAGACATCCCGATTGTGCTGGGCTCGGCCACGCCTTCCCTGGAAAGCCTGCATAACGCCTACACCGGCCGTTACGGGCTGCTGCGCTTGAACGAGCGCGCTGGCGGCGCCAAACAACCGCGTTTCCTGCGCCTGGACGTGAAAAGCCGTCCGCTGGACAGCGGCATTTCCGGCCCGATGCAACAGGCTATCGGCCAGACCCTGGCCGCCGGCCAGCAGGTATTGGTGTTTCTCAACCGCCGCGGCTTTGCCCCGACGCTGCTGTGCCATGACTGCGGCTGGATGTCCGGGTGCGAGCGCTGCGATGCGCGCATGACCGTGCACCAGCGCCACGGCGAGTTGCGCTGCCATCACTGCGGCCATGTGGAACGGGTACCGCGCCATTGCCCGCAATGCGGCAAGGTGGACCTGCGCCCGGTGGGCGCCGGCACCGAGCGTGCCGAAGAACGCCTGGGCATTCTGTTCCCGGATTACCCGGTGCTGCGGGTCGACCGCGACAGCACATCGCGCAAAGACGCCATGAACCAACTGTTCGCCACTATCCACAAGGGCCAACCGTGCATTCTGGTGGGCACGCAAATGCTCGCCAAAGGGCATCACTTCCCACGGGTGACCCTGGTGTCGATCCTGGATGCCGATGGTGGACTGTTCTCCGGGGATTTTCGCGCCAGCGAACGCATGGCGCAGCTGATCGTGCAGGTGGCGGGGCGCGCCGGGCGGGCCGAAGAGCCAGGCAGGGTGATTATCCAGACGCACCTGGCCGACCACCCGCTGCTGATTCAGCTGACGGAGCAAGGCTACTTTGCCTTCGCCGAACAGGCCTTGAGCGAACGCCGCGCCGCCGGTCTGCCGCCTTTTGCGCACCTGGCGCTGCTGCGCGCCGAAGCCCACAAACCCGGGCAGGCCGAAGGCTTTCTTGATGAGGCCTGCAGCGCCGCCGAACGTTTACTGGGCGAACTGGCCCTCAGTGGCATCGAACTACTCGGCCCGGTGCCAGCGCCCATGGAGCGGCGCGCCGGACGTTATCGCGCTCAGCTACTCTTGCAGGCAACCTCCCGCGCGCCGCTGCATCGGCTATTAAGTCGCTGGATGCTTGAGCTGGAGCAACTGCCCAGCGGTCGGCAGGTGCGATGGTCGTTGGATGTAGACCCGGTAGATTTGTATTGATCCACCCACCACTGTAGGAGCGAGCTTGCTCGCGAAAAACTCAGGAACACCGCGTTAAATCAGGAAGCCCGCGTTATCGTTGACGATTTTCGCGAGCAAGCTCGCTCCTACAAAATGCTCCACAGGTCCGGAACGGTTGGCAAGCCCGCCCTCGCCACGGATAATGCCCAGTTTTTCCACCTGCGCATCGCGCGCCGCCGCTTGCGGTCGAAAGAGAACACCATGAAAGACACCATTCGCCAGCTGATCCAACAAGCCCTCACCCAACTCGTCAACGAAGGTGTGTTGCCTGAAGGCCTGTCGCCGGCGATCCAGGTGGAGAACACCCGCGACAAGACCCATGGCGACTTCGCCAGCAACATCGCGATGATGCTGTCCAAGCCGGCCGGCATGAAGCCGCGTGACCTGGCCGAAAAAATCATCGCCGCGCTGCCGGCTGACGCCAGTGTCACCAAGGCCGAAATTGCCGGCCCAGGCTTTATCAACTTCTTCCAGAACACCCAGGCCCTGGCGTCGCGCCTGGATGCCGCCCTGGCCGATGCCCGCATCGGTGCACGCAAGGCCGGCGACAGCCAGCGCGTAGTCGTTGACCTGTCGGCGCCGAACCTGGCCAAGGAAATGCACGTGGGCCACCTGCGCTCCACCATCATTGGCGACGGCGTGGCACGGGTGCTGGAATTCCTCGGCGACACCGTGATCCGTCAGAACCACGTAGGCGACTGGGGTACCCAGTTCGGCATGCTGATGGCCTACCTGCAGGAAAACCCGATCACCAGCAACGAGCTGGCCGACCTGGAAAACTTCTACCGCGCCGCCAAAAAGCGTTTCGACGAATCCGAAGAGTTCGCCGACCGCGCCCGTGGCCTGGTGGTCAAGCTGCAAGCCGGCGACGAAGAGTGCCTGGCGCTGTGGAACCGCTTCCGTGAAATTTCCCTGTCCCATTGCCAGGAAATCTACGAGCTGCTCAACGTGAAACTGACCATGGCCGACGTGATGGGCGAAAGCGCCTATAACGACGATCTGATCAACGTGGTCAACGACCTCAAGACCAAGGGCCTGCTGGTCGAAAGCAACGGCGCCCAGTGCGTGTTCCTCGAAGAATTCAAGACCGCCGACGGCGAGCCGCTGCCGGTGATCATCGTCAAGGCCGACGGCGGCTACCTCTACGCCACCACCGACCTGGCCGCCGTGCGTTACCGCAGCGGCGTGCTCAAGGCTGACCGTGCGCTGTACTTCGTCGACCAGCGCCAGGCCCTGCACTTTCAGCAGGTGTTCGAAGTGGCGCGCCGCGCCGGCTTCGTCACCCACCCGATGCACATGGAGCACATGGGCTTCGGCACCATGAACGGCGCCGATGGCCGCCCGTTCAAGACCCGCGACGGCGGCACCGTGAAGCTGATCGACCTGCTGAACGAAGCCCAGGAGCGTGCCTACAGCCTGGTGAAGGAAAAGAACCCGGAGCTGGCCGAGGCCGACCTGCGCAACATCGCCCGCGTGGTGGGCATTGGCGCGGTGAAATACGCCGACCTGTCCAAGCACCGCACCAGCGACTACAGCTTCAACTTCGACCTGATGCTCAACTTCGAAGGTAACACCGCGCCGTACCTGCTGTATGCCTACACCCGCGTGGCCGGGGTGTTCCGCAAGCTGGGCAAGGACTTCAGCGAAGTCGAAGGCCAGATCGTGCTGGACGCAGCCCATGAACAGGAACTGGCGGCCAAGCTCGCGCAATTTGGCGAAGTGCTCAATAGCGTTGGCGAAAAAGGCACGCCGCACATCCTGTGCACCTATTTGTACGAAGTGGCCGGCCTGTTCTCCAGTTTCTACGAGAACTGCCCGATCCTGACCGCCGACGACGAAGCCCAGAAACAAAGTCGCCTGCGTCTTGCCGCATTGGCTGGGCGCACCCTCAAGCAAGGCCTGGAACTCTTGGGCCTGGAAACTCTGGAGCGTATGTAAGTTGGCTGCCAAGAAAAAACCTGCACCCAAGCGCGGCGCCAGCCGCTACCAGGCCCCGGCGAAGCAACCGATTCCGGGTTGGTTGTGGATGGCCATCGGCCTTACGGTCGGCGCATTTATCGTGTTCCTGATGAAGCTGGAGCCCGGCCAGGGCGATGACGTCAAGCGCGTCAAACAGGAGCAGCAAAAGGCCACCAAAATCGCCGAAGCCAACAAGACCGCGCCGAGCCCGACTGCACCGGTAAAGCCCAAGTACGACTTCTATACGCTGCTGCCGGAATCGGAAGTGATCGTGCCGCCTGACGCCGTGCCGGAAAAAACCCTGCCGACGCCCCAAGTGCCGACCACGCCGGTAACCCCAGCGGAAGCGGCGAAAATCGACACGGCGCGCGCCCAGGCTGCGCTGGCCGGTATCACGCCACCGCCAGCACCGCCAGTGGCTGCAACCAAGGCTGCGCCTGTGACCAAGTTCTTCCTGCAAGCGGGCTCGTTCCCGAAACAGGCGGATGCGGACCGTGTACGCGCACAGATCATTCTGTTGGGCCAGTCGGTGACGGTGGAGTCGGGTACCGTGAAGGAAGCAACCTGGTATCGCGTGTTGGTGGGGCCGTTCAGCAACCGCGAGCAGCTGACCGTGGCGCAAAAGCAATTGGCCGGCGCAGGCTTTAGCAACCTGTTGTTACAACAACGCCAGAGCCGCTGATCCAGCAGCCAACCCGGTTTTAATGTGGGAGCTGGCTTGCCTGCGATAGCGGTGTAACAGTCAATGTTTGGGTGACTGACACACCGCTATCGCAGACAAGCCAGCTCCCACATTGGTTTGCAGCGTGTTCAAGTAGGTGTCGAACCCATAAACACCACTCGTCCGCCCTGCCTTCCTACGGTTGAAATCCCCCTCGCCACCCCCATATGAGTTTCCATCAGGGCATTTTCGCCCCGCTGCGTGGAGACTCTCCCCTTGACCACCATCGTTTCAGTACGTCGCCACGGCAAAGTTGTCATGGGCGGCGACGGCCAGGTTTCCCTGGGCAACACCGTGATGAAAGGCAACGCCAAGAAAGTGCGCCGCCTGTACCACGGCCAGGTGCTTGCCGGCTTCGCAGGCGCAACCGCCGACGCCTTTACTCTGTTCGAGCGTTTCGAAGGCCAGCTTGAGAAACACCAGGGCCACCTGGTGCGCGCCGCTGTCGAACTTGCCAAAGAATGGCGCACCGACCGCTCCCTCAGCCGCCTGGAGGCCATGCTCGCGGTTGCGAACAAAGACGCTTCCCTGATCATCACCGGCAACGGCGACGTGGTTGAACCCGAGCATGGCCTGATCGCCATGGGTTCCGGTGGCGGCTACGCCCAGGCTGCGGCCAGCGCGCTGCTGAAGAAAACCGACCTGTCGGCCCGTGAAATCGTCGAGACCGCCCTGGGTATCGCTGGCGATATCTGCGTGTTCACCAACCACAACCAGACCATTGAGGAGCAGGACCTCGCCGAATAAGCCCTGGGCTTATTCAGGCTTGAGGCCGCCAAACACTATGTCCATGACTCCCCGCGAAATCGTCCATGAACTCAACCGCCATATCATCGGCCAGGACGATGCCAAGCGCGCCGTTGCCATTGCGCTGCGTAACCGCTGGCGCCGGATGCAACTGCCGGAAGAACTGCGCGTTGAAGTAACGCCCAAGAACATCCTGATGATCGGCCCTACCGGCGTCGGCAAAACCGAGATCGCCCGGCGCCTGGCCAAATTGGCCAATGCACCGTTCATCAAGGTCGAAGCGACCAAATTCACCGAAGTCGGCTATGTGGGCCGCGATGTCGAGTCGATCATTCGCGACCTGGCTGACGCCGCCCTGAAGATGCTGCGCGAACAGGAAGTGACCAAGGTCAGCCATCGCGCCGAAGACGCCGCTGAAGAGCGCATCCTCGACGCCCTGCTGCCACCGGCACGCATGGGTTTCAACGAAGACGCCGCACCGTCGTCCGATTCCAACACCCGTCAGCTGTTCCGCAAGCGCCTGCGTGAAGGCCAGCTGGATGACAAGGAAATCGAGATCGAAGTGGCCGAAGTGTCCGGCGTGGATATCTCTGCCCCGCCTGGCATGGAAGAAATGACCAGCCAGTTGCAAAACCTGTTTGCCAACATGGGCAAGGGCAAGAAGAAAAGCCGCAAGCTCAAGGTCAAGGATGCGCTCAAGCTGGTGCGCGACGAAGAAGCCGGGCGCCTGGTCAATGAGGAAGAACTCAAGGCCAAGGCCCTGGAAGCGGTCGAGCAGCATGGCATTGTGTTCATCGATGAGATCGACAAGGTGGCCAAGCGTGGCAATTCCGGCGGCGTGGATGTCTCCCGCGAAGGCGTGCAGCGCGATCTGCTGCCGCTGATCGAGGGCTGCACGGTCAACACCAAGCTGGGCATGGTCAAGACTGACCACATCCTGTTTATCGCTTCCGGTGCCTTCCATCTGAGCAAACCCAGCGACCTGGTGCCCGAGCTGCAAGGCCGCCTGCCGATTCGGGTGGAGCTCAAGGCACTGACGCCGGGCGACTTCGAGCGCATCCTCAGCGAGCCGCATGCCTCGCTCACCGAGCAGTACCGCGAGCTGCTGAAAACCGAAGGGCTGGGTATCGAATTCCAGGCAGACGGTATCAAGCGCCTGGCGGAGATCGCCTGGCAGGTCAACGAGAAGACCGAGAACATCGGTGCCCGTCGCCTGCATACCTTGCTTGAGCGCCTGCTTGAGGAAGTGTCTTTCAGCGCCGGCGACATGGCCGGTGCGCAGAATGGCGAAGCGATCAAGATCGATGCTGACTACGTCAACAGCCACTTGGGCGAATTGGCGCAGAACGAAGACTTGTCTCGTTATATCCTGTAAGCCTTAACGCGAAACCGCTTCGCTTAAATGTGGGAGCGGGCTTGCTCGCGAAAGCGGTATATCAGTACCAGATGTGCTGGCTGACACACCGCTTTCGCGAGCAAGCCCGCTCCCACAGGGTTGAAGCCGGTTCCTTCAGGATTATCTCCAATGGCCAAGTTTCCGACTGCTGTAAACCTGCACAAAACCTCCAACACCCTCGGCCTGACCTACGGGCCGGACGAAACCTACCAGTTGCCCGCCGAATTCCTGCGGGTGCACTCCCCTTCCGCCGAGGTCCAGGGCCACGGCAAACCCATCCTGCAGTTCGGCAAGCTCAATGTCCGGTTGATCAAGCTGGAACCGGCCGGCCAGTACGCACTGAAATTGACCTTCGACGACGGTCATGACAGCGGACTGTTCACTTGGGACTATCTCTATCAGCTGGCCGTACGTCAGGACGCTCTATGGGCCGACTACCTGGCCGAGCTCAAAGCCGCTGGGAAAACCCGCGATCCGAGTGAGTCGGTCGTGCGGCTGATGCTCTAGCACAGGCTTCTTGGCGTTTAGAACGCATTTTCTAATTTCATCTGCTTGAATGCCCTGTCGCGTGGCCAACGATTGGCCCGCTTGCGAAAAAAAATAAACTCGGGTAACCAATGGAGCTGGCAAGTTCCCTGCATTTGACGATGCGGTATCAACGGTCACCCGAGTCGCAGTACCAGGCTGGTGTCGTGTATCGAAATTGGGTGCGCAGCAATCGCCGGTACTCGTCTTTCGGACAACGGAGCGTCGTAGATGAGTAACAAGAATAACGATGACTTGAAACGCCAGGCCTCGGAAAACACCCTGGGGTTGAACCCGATCATCGCGTTACGCAAAAAGGATTTATTGGCCTCGGCCAAGATGGTGCTGACCCAAGCCATCAAGCAACCGTTGCACAGCGTCAAGCACGTCGCCCACTTTGGCGTTGAATTGAAGAATGTGATGTTCGGCAAATCCGCGCTGGTGCCCGAGGGCGACGACCGTCGCTTCAACGACCCGGCCTGGAGCCAGAACCCGCTCTACAAACGTTATTTGCAGACTTACCTGGCGTGGCGCAAGGAGCTTCACGACTGGATCGACGACAGCAACCTGTCGGCACAAGACATCAGCCGCGGCCACTTCGTGATCAACCTGATGACCGAAGCCATGGCCCCCACCAACAGCGCGGCCAACCCGGCGGCGGTCAAACGCTTCTTTGAAACCGGCGGCAAAAGCCTGCTCGACGGCTTGTCCCACCTGGCCAAGGACATGGTGCACAACGGCGGCATGCCCAGCCAGGTCAACATGGGCGCCTTTGAAGTCGGCAAGACCCTGGGCACCAGCGAAGGCGCGGTGGTGTTTCGCAACGATGTACTGGAGCTGATCCAGTACAAGCCCATCACCGAACAGGTGCACGAGCGCCCGCTGCTGGTGGTACCGCCGCAGATCAACAAATTCTACGTCTTCGACCTGTGCCCGGAGAAAAGCCTGGCGCGCTTCTGCCTGCGCAATGGCCAGCAGACCTTTATCGTCAGTTGGCGCAACCCCACCAAGGCCCAGCGCGAATGGGGGCTATCCACCTATATCGAGGCGCTGAAGGAAGCGGTCGATGTGGTCACGGCAATTACCGGCAGCAAAGACGTGAATATGCTCGGCGCCTGCTCCGGCGGCATCACCTGCACCGCGCTGTTGGGCCACTATGCGGCGCTGGGGCAGAAGAAGGTCAACGCCCTGACCCTGTTGGTGAGCGTGCTGGACACCACCCTGGACACCCAGGTGGCACTGTTTGTCGATGAGCAGACCCTGGAAGCGGCCAAGCGCCACTCCTACCAGGCCGGCGTGCTGGAAGGCCGCGACATGGCCAAGGTATTTGCCTGGATGCGCCCCAACGATCTGATCTGGAACTACTGGGTCAACAACTACTTGCTGGGCAACGAACCGCCGGTGTTCGACATCCTGTTCTGGAACAACGACACCACGCGCTTGCCGGCGGCGTTCCATGGCGACCTGATCGAGCTGTTCAAGAACAACCCACTGGTACGCCCCAACGCCCTGGAAGTGTGCGGCACGCCCATCGACCTCAAGCAGGTCACCGCCGATATCTACTCCCTGGCCGGCACCAACGACCACATCACACCATGGCAGTCCTGCTACAAGTCAGCGCAGTTGTTCGGCGGCAAGGTCGAGTTTGTGCTGTCCAGCAGTGGGCATATCCAGAGCATCCTCAACCCGCCGGGCAACCCCAAGGCCCGCTACCAGACCAGCGAGGGCCTGGCCGGCAGTGCGCTGGACTGGCAGGAGAATGCGACCAAGCACACCGATTCGTGGTGGCTGCATTGGCAGGTGTGGCAGGCGGAGCGGGCGGGGAAGCTGAAGAAGGCGCCTGTGACCTTAGGCAATAAAACCTACGCCGCAGCCGAAGCGGCGCCAGGTACTTATGTACATGAACGCTAGGCATTTTTGTAATTGAAATGAGATCAGTGTGGGAGCTGGCTTGCCTGCGATAGCGTCGGGTCTGCTAACTAATCGCTGCCTGACAGAATGCAATCGCAGGCAAGCCAGCTCCCACACTGACCGAGTTCCTACAGACGAATAGCACCACTCCACAGGGCTTGAGCATGCCGCAACCGTTCATCTTCCGTACCATCGACCTGGATGGCCAGACCATCCGCACGGCGGTGCGTCCGGGCAAGCCGCACTTGACGCCGCTGCTGATCTTCAACGGCATCGGCGCCAACCTTGAGCTGGTGTTCCCGTTCGTCCAGGCCCTGGACCCGGACCTGGAAGTGATCGCCTTCGACGTGCCCGGCGTGGGCGGTTCCTCGACGCCGAACCGACCCTATCGCTTCCCCGGCCTGGCCAAACTCACCGCACGTATGCTCGACTACCTGGATTACGGCCAAGTGAATGCCGTGGGCGTGTCCTGGGGCGGAGCGCTGGCCCAGCAATTTGCCTATGACTACCCCGAGCGCTGCAAGAAGTTGATCCTGGCGGCCACGGCGGCCGGTGCCTTCATGGTGCCAGGCAAACCGAAGGTCTTGTGGTTGATGGCAAGCCCCAGGCGCTATATCCAACCGTCCCACGTGGTGCGCATTGCTCCGATGATTTACGGCGGTTCGTTCCGCCGTGATTCCAAACTGGCCGCCGAGCACGCCAGCAAAGTGCGCTCGGCCGGCAAGCTGGGCTACTACTGGCAGCTGTTCGCGGGCCTGGGCTGGACCAGCATTCATTGGTTGCACAAGATCCGTCAGCCCACCCTGGTGCTGGCCGGGGACGATGACCCGCTGATCCCGCTGGTCAACATGCGCATGCTCGCCTGGCGCATCCCCAATGCACAGTTGCACATCATCGATGACGGCCACCTGTTCCTGATCACCCGGGCCGAAGCCGTGGCGCCGATCATCATGAAGTTTCTGGAGGAGGAGCGCCTGCGCGCCGTGATACATCCGCGACCGGCGGTGTGAAGGAACACACCACCGCGCAACTTGCCAGGAACCGACTATGGTTCTGGATTGGCGTGCCTGCTTGATGACTTGACGAAGGAGTGTTGGCTCATGCGAGAAAGACCCGTGACGAACCCGGCGCCCACCCCCGCTGCGTTCATCAACGCGCAAAATGCGATCACCGGCCTGCGCGGCCGGGACTTGCTGTCGACCCTGCGTACCGTCGCCGCGCACGGCCTGCGCAACCCGGTGCACACCGCCCGCCACGCCTTGGCCCTGGGCGGCCAGCTGGGCCGCGTGCTGCTGGGTGAGAGCGTGCACGAACCCAACCCCAGGGATCATCGCTTCAGCGACCCCACCTGGAAGCTCAACCCGCTGTACCGGCGCAGCTTGCAAGCCTATCTGAGCTGGCAAAAACAGACACGGCAGTGGATTGATGACAGCACCCTCAGTGACGATGATCGCGCCCGCGCGCAGTTCGCCTTCGCCCTGCTCAACGATGCCGTGTCCCCTTCCAATACCCTGCTCAACCCGCTGGCGATCAAGGAGCTGCTCAACTCCGGCGGCAACAGCGTGGTGCGCGGCGTGAGTAACCTGTTCGAAGACCTGCTGCACAACAACGGTTTGCCACGCCAGGTCAGCAAGCACGCCTTTGAAGTGGGCAAGACCGTGGCGACCACGCCCGGTTCGGTGGTGTTTCGCAACGAGCTGCTGGAGCTGATCCAGTACAAGCCCATGAGCGAAAAACAGTACGCCAAGCCACTGCTGGTGGTGCCGCCGCAAATCAACAAGTACTACATCTTCGACCTGAGCCCGGCCAACAGCTTTGTGCAATACGCACTGAAAAACGGCCTGCAGACCTTTATGGTCAGCTGGCGCAACCCGGACGTGCGGCATCGCGAATGGGGCCTGTCCACCTACGTGGCGGCGCTGGAAGAAGCGCTCAACGTATGCCGTGCCATCACTGGCGCCCGCGAGGTCAACCTGATGGGCGCCTGCGCCGGGGGCCTGACCATCGCCGCGCTGCAAGGCCACCTGCAAGCCAAGCGCCAGTTGCGGCGCATCTCCAGTGCCAGTTACCTGGTGAGCCTGCTGGACAGCCAGATCGACAGCCCCGCGACGTTGTTCGCCGATGAACAAACCCTGGAAGCCGCCAAGCGCCGCTCCTACCAGCAAGGCGTGCTGGACGGTCGCGACATGGCCAAGGTATTTTCCTGGATGCGCCCCAACGACCTGATCTGGAATTACTGGATCAACAATTACCTGCTGGGCAAGGAACCGCCGGCATTCGACATCCTGTACTGGAACAACGACAACACGCGCCTGCCCGCCGCCCTGCACGGCGACCTGCTGGATTTCTTCAAGCACAACCCCCTGAGCCATCCCGGTGGGCTGGAGGTATGCGGCACGCCCATCGACTTGCGCAAGGTCTCGGTGGACAGCTTCAGCGTGGCCGGCATCAATGACCACATCACGCCGTGGGACGCGGTGTACCGCTCCACTCAACTGCTGGGCGGCGAGCGGCGCTTTGTGCTCTCCAACAGCGGGCATATCCAGAGCATCCTCAACCCACCGGGCAACCCCAAGGCCAACTACGTCGAGAACCCCAAGCTGAGCAGCGACCCACGGGCCTGGTATTACGACGCCCAGCACGTCGAAGGCAGTTGGTGGCCACAATGGCTGGAGTGGGTACAAAAACGCTCCGGAGTACAACGCGAAACCCTCACCGCCCTGGGCAACCAGAACTACCCACCGATGGAAGCGGCGCCGGGCACTTACGTGCGCGTGCGCTGAGCTCAGCGATCAACGTTAAGAAGACTGGATGAAGACCCGCGACCGTATCCTTGAATGTGCCCTGCATCTGTTCAACCACAAGGGCGAACCGAACGTATCGACCATGGAGGTGGCCAATGAAATGGGGATCAGCCCCGGCAACCTCTACTATCACTTCCACGGCAAGGAGCCATTGGTGCTCGGGCTGTTCGAGCGTTTTCAGTGTGAGCTGGCGCCACTGCTGGACCCTCCCTCCGATGCGCAACTGGAGGCCGAGGACTACTGGCTGTTTTTGCACCTGATTGTCGAGCGCATGGCCCACTACCGGTTTCTGTTTCAGGACCTGTCGAACCTGGCCGGGCGCCTGCCGAAGCTGGCCAAGGGGATCCGCCATCTGCTCACGGCGCTCAAGCGCACCCTGGCTTCATTGCTGGCGCGACTGAAAGCGAAGGGCCATCTGGTCAGCAGCACCCAGGCCTTGGGACAGTTGGTGGAGCAGATCACCCTGACACTGCTGTTTTCGCTGGATTACCAGCGGATTCTCGACCGTGCTGGCGAGGTGCAGGTGGTGGTCTACCAGATCATGATGCTGGTCGCGCCGCATCTAATGTTGCCTGCACGCCAGGCTACCGAGCGATTGGCATTACGCTATCTGGACGATCAGGATTAACAATCGAGCGTTTGATAGACCTTATCGTTTATTTACCTGGACATTCGAAAATGGCCAGTAAATTTGAATAATTCATTATCACTACTGATACCAAGTTTTCGATAAGCCGATTGTTTGTGTGTACTGATCGTACTTGCACTGCGCGAGAACTTTGCCGCAATTGAACTCACTGACATTCCATCAAGAAAACAGCGTAGCACTTCCTGTTCTTTAGGCGTGAGGCAAGCGTTCAAAGGTAACGAAGTTGAAAACTTCATATTCGAGTGCTTATACAGATTATCGAGCATTGATTGCATTCCTTGCAGTGCTGGCACCATACAAGGCTGCACATAGATTCGACCTTGGGCGACCGTCCGAACGGCCGTAATCAACTCGGTCAGGTTCTGGTTTTTGCCCAACACCCCCCAGCATCCAGCCTTCAACGACAGCGAAACCGTTGCAGGGGTGTAATGCGAACATAGGATCAACGGCCTGCACTGGCTAAAGCGTCTGCTCAGCGACTGGATCAGGCTCAGACCATCACTGTCAGTTGGCGCCAGGATAAAATCCATTACCACGACATTCGCTGGCCGCCGGGCGAGCGCTTCCAGCAATTGCACCGCCGTACCGAAGGAACCGATCACATCAAGGTCAGCCGCGCCGTTCAAGCCTAACTCGATCCCCTGCCGAACCATTTCATGGTCATCTAAAAGCATAACAGTGTATTTACTAGACATAGAAGTAGGCATCGAAGAGACCGCATAAGTAAGCACAACATCTACCCTTAAACGCCAGTGCTGTACTTACGGTATACCGAGCTATCTGCCCGAAGCAATACGACAAGGTAGGAAGTCTCCGCCTTTCAGCGTATTCCCCACATAAAAATATTAATCCCACAAGAAAGCGCCAAGCCATAAGTAAGACCTCGAACATTCACGAGATAAAACTCAGCGTTTTTCTATAGATGAAACTCGCGCAACCCGACAAATTATCCCTTCCGCCATTTGCGGCATTGCTCGACACAAGCTACAGGCACCACGCCTTAGCCTGCGGCGGGTTTCTTTTACAAACCCACAAACGGGATGACCATGAAAATTACCGCTTTCTCCACTGTTGCATCAGCACTCGCCCTGACCGCAGCACTCTCACAGCCTGCACTCGCCGCCAACGACGGCACCATCAACTTCACTGGCCTGGTGACCGATGTGACCTGCACCATCGAGGGTGCAGCCCCGGGCACAGGCGCTGTCGTCAAGGACGTAAACCTGGGTGGCGTCTCTGCTTCACGCCTTGCCACAGCGGGTAGTCGCGCCAACCTGACCGGTTTCACCATTCGCATTGGCGGGCCTGGAGAAGGCAGTTGCACCAACGGTCGCACTGCCATGGTGGCTTTCGACCCTACCAGCCCCGCCATTGACGTGGCCACTGGCCGCTTGAACATCGACGGCTACGACGACCCAGCCGACACCACTACCGCCAAGAATGTACAGGTCGAAGTGACCAATCGCGATGGCTCCCCGATCAACGTCTATACAGAGAAATCCGAAGGCGTGGTGATCGCCGATAACCAGGCCGTTATTCCACTGGCAGCCCAGATGTATGCCAGCGGCCCTGCGACCGAAGGCACGGTAAAAACGCGTGTCGGCTTCCTGGTCGTGTACGCCGAGTAAAGGTGGGCAAGCCTGCTCCCGCAGATCTTGTACGCCCAGGGCCCGCACTCGCGCTGCGGGTCCACTCCCAGACTCGAAGAGACCCCAGATGATTAAAAGAATGGCTCGCCGCGCGCTCATCACCTGTGCTTTTGGGCTGATATCGCTACACGCGCTAACCGCCCAGGCTGGCGTGATTATCCATGGCACGCGTGTGATCTACCCCGCAGAGCAGCAAGAGGTCGTCGTGCGGCTGGAAAACAAGGGCAGCCGCCCAGCGCTGGTGCAGACCTGGCTGGATACCGGCGACCAAAGCTCCACCCCGCTGACTGCGCAGACACCGTTCACTCTGACGCCGCCGTTATTTCGCATCGAACCCCATCAACAACAAGCGTTGCGCCTGCGCTATTCCGGTGAGCCGCTACCCACGGACCGCGAAAGCCTGTTCTGGCTGAACGTATTGGAAGTACCACCGGTTTCCGCAGACGCCGCGCAAAACAACCAGATCGAATTATCGTTCCGTACCCGTCTACGGGTATTTCTACGCCCAGAAGGGTTGCCATATTCCGTCGCCAGCGCCGCATCAAAACTGCAATGGAAGTTGGTACCCCACGGCAGTGGATTCGCCCTGCAAGCCACCAACCCCACGCCTTACCACGTTTCGCTCGCCGCGGTCGACTTGCTGAGCGAGGGCAAACGGTTCAGCAAAGCAGCGAGCAAGGAAGCCAACGACGGACTGTTAATGCCTGCCGGTGACATAAAACTGTTTGTGTTACCGCAACTGCGCAATCGCCCTCACGGCACACCCAAGGTCGAGTTCACCACCGTCAGCGATTTCGGCGCCCGGGTGCGTCACTCGGCTGACGTCACCCCTTCATCCGCAGGATGACCCGCCGTATGAAAGTGACTTTGATTTTACATTGGTTAACCCGGTTTGCAGCGTTGACACTTGCACTGCTCAGTCCGGTGTTGACGCAAGCAAGCGTTGTGATCAATAGCACCCGTATTATTTACCCGCAGCAGGACAAGGAGGTGACGATACGACTCGAGAGCAAGAATCAGGCACCGGTCCTGCTGCAAGTATGGCTGGACGACGGCGACGAGCACTCGACACCGGACGTCGGCGCAATGCCCTTTGTTGTCACACCACCGATCTTTCGCATCGAGCCGGGCAAGCAACATGTGGTGCGTATGGCATACACCGGCGAAACGCTGCCATCGACGCAGGAGAGCCTGTACTGGTTCAACCTATTGGAAGTGCCCGCACAGGCGCCAAGCGCCGAGCAAGCCAACCAATTGCAACTCGCCTTCCGCACCAGGATCAAGGTTTTTTTCCGCCCGCCCGACCTGCCCTACCCGGTCGAGGCAGCGCCCGCAAAGCTGCAATGGCGTAGCCTGGTAACCGAGCGAGGCCCGACGCTGGAAGTCTATAACCCAACCCCCTACTACTTGAATTTCGACCAGATCGAAGTGGTCGCGCAGGGGCAGCGCCATGCTCGTGAGCCTGCTGCGTCGAGTGCTGACAACATGGTGGCGCCCCATAGCCGCAACCAGTTCCAACTGCCCGGGCTCAAGTCATTGCCGGCGAGCAAGATGACTGTCGAATTCCAGTCCCTCGACGACTTTGGGCTCACGACTTCACACAGCGCCAAGGTGTCGTCATGACCGTCCCGCCATAGCGTCGCCAGGCCTGCCCAGTACCTTTTCGGGCTGATCAGCAGGCCCCCGTAAATCAACCACGTCCGTTAAGTGCCAGTCCGTCGGGACAGGGACGCGCTTTGCCGCGATTCGGACAACACCTATTCCCGTGGACGGTATTCATGAGTTCGAAAATGCCTGCCAGGACCAAAGACTGGCCCCTGGCCCCTCACCGATTGACGTTGATTGCCCGAAGCCTCTTGCTCGTGGGCGGCACCCACGCCGCAGTTGCACAGGGTACCGAGCAGGTTGTATTCAACCCAGCCTTTTTCCCCGATGGGGCGAAGGGCTTGCAGATCGACATTTCAAAGTTCAGTCAAGGCAATGTCGTCCTGCCGGGATCCTACCGTTCTGACGTTTACCTCAATGGCCAATGGCTAGGCCGAGAGACGCTATCCTTCCGGGCAAAGGAAGGCCAGGACACGGCACAACTGTGCCTGGAGCGTGACGCACTGCTAAGGATTGGCATCGACATGGATGCCATCGAAAAACCCTCCGCCGGTGAAGTACTTTCCAGCTGTTCCGATATTTCCAGCTACCTGCCCGGTACCAGCAGCCAATTCGATGCTGGCGAAAGCCGCTTGGACCTGTTGGTCCCGCAGATATACCTGACGCGCAAGCCGCGCGGTTATGTCGACCCAAGCCATTGGGACGGTGGCGTCGATGCCGCCTTTGTGCGTTATAACGCCAACGCCTTCCAGACCCAGGCCAATGGTCGGTCGGTCAGCTCCAACTACCTGGGTTTGAACACCGGGCTCAACCTGGGCAGTTGGCATTGGCGTCACAACGGCAGTTACAGTCAGTCGGCAGTTGGCTCGGGTTACCAGAGCAGCAGCACCTACGTGCAGCGCGAATTGCCTGCACTGCAATCGCAGTTGATGGTAGGTGAAATCTACACGCCCGGTGAGCTATACGATAGCGTGCGACTGCGGGGGGCGAGCCTGTTCAGTGACGACCGGATGCTGCCCGACTCCCAGACCGGTTTTGCCCCCGTTGTACGCGGCGTTGCCGAGACCAATGCCCGGGTTACCGTGCGCCAGCGCGGCGTATTGCTGGACGAGGTGTCGGTCGCACCCGGCCCATTCGTCCTCAATGACCTGTTCCCCACCGGCTATGGCGGCGACCTGACCGTAACCATCACCGAAGCAGATGGTCGTCAACGCGAGTTCGTTGTCCCCTTCGCTTCCAACGCCAACCTGCTGCGACCTGGCCACCACCGCTATTCACTGAGTATCGGCCAGCTCGATGAAGTTGGCCTGCGACACCCTCCTACACTGATGCAGGCAACCTACCAGCATGGTCTTAGCAATTTGCTGACCGGCTACACCGGGACGGTGATGGGACAGGATTACAATTCGCAATTGCTGGGCGCGGCGTTCAACACTCCGTTGGGGGCGCTGTCCTTTGACGTGACCCATTCAAACGCCAACCTGCCAGGGCAAGGTTCCCGCGAGGGGCAAAGCCTGCAATTTCGCTACAGTAAAAACTTCGCAGACACAGGAACTCACTTCGCACTCGGCGCCTATCGGTACTCCACTGAAGGATTCCTGAGTGTGGGCGACGCCGCACGGGTACGCGACCTGGCCATCGACGGGCTCAGCCTCGACACCGTTTCGCGCCTGCGTGACAGGATGGATATAAGCCTCAACCAAAGGCTGGGCAACGGCACCGTATACCTGAACGGCTCGTCGCAAAACTATTGGAACCGCGCAGGTGGCAACCTGACTTTCGCCACAGGATACAGCGGATCCTGGAAAGGCCTTCACTACACCGTCAGTGCACAACGTACCCGCGATTTGCTCAGTGACCGGGTCGATAAACAAGTGGATGTGACCTTGAGCCTGCCGCTCGGCAGTGGCGCACGCAGACCAACCCTGACCACCACCGCCTATCGCGGCGACCAAAGCAGCGGCGAGCGCATGAGCCTCGGCGGTAGCCTGGGCGAACGTGGCGAAATGACCTACGGCCTGGGTGCCAGCCGGACTCACGGCGCTGGTAACGCAACAAATGCCGACGTGAGATACCAGGCAAGTCACGGCGTCATGTCCGCAGGCTACGGGCAAAGCAACGACTACCGCTCGTTATCACTTGGCATGACCGGGGGGATCGTTGCCCACGCTGGCGGCGTGACCTTCGCGCCGGAGCTGGGCGACACCATCGGTATCGTCCAGGCACCTGAAGCAGAGGGGGCGCGAATCAACGGTAATCACAGTGCACAAATCGGTAAGGGCGGCTACGCAGTGGTGCCTCACCTCACGCCGTACCGCCAGAACGTCGTGGAACTGGACCCCAAAGACCTTTCCGTCAATGTTGAACTCAAGACAGCCGCCCTGAACGTAGCCCCCCGCTCCGGTTCGGTCGTGAAGTTGCAGTTCGAGACAGTAAGCGGCCAGGCGCTGTTGATTACGGCATTGCGCCAGGACGGCAGACCGCTGCCGTTCGGTGCCGACGTGTTCGATGAGGACGGCGCGAGCGTCGGGGTTGTAGGGCAAGGTGGCAAGGCATTTGTCCGCGTACCTCGTAACCAGGGGCAGTTGACGGTCAAGTGGGGAGCCGGCGATTCGGCGATGTGCCGCATTCAATACGAACTGGAATCGGCGCCGCTTGCCAAGGATTCGCAACGGTTGCTTCAACTGGACGGGGGGACTTGTCAGGACATTGCCGACCTCGTCGTACAGGCTCCCGCCAATGGACGGGCCCTCTCTCTTTCATCGCGGAACTGAAGATGAAGTACTCGATTAAACTCATACCGGTACTACTGACTTTCGGCGTATCGATCACCGCTCAAGCGGCATGCGAGCGATACCCTAATTCTTACCATACGCTCACCATGGACTCGACTGTCATCGTACCGGATAGCCTTCCTGTTGGTGGCCTGATAACCCGGAAGGCATTTAGCGGCACTGCCCCCGGCTTTTCATATCGTTGCCCTACCTATACCCAGAGAACCATCACTGGAAGATACACAACTTGGTTTCCAGGTACGCAAATCTATCGAACCGAAGCGGCTGGCATAGGCGCCCGTCTTTATCTAAGAGAACCCAATGGCAGGGTCAATGCCTACTCAATGCGCAGTGCTACTGTTCTGACAAACCCTGGAACTTACACAAGCTTCACAAACGCGGAGATCGAGTTTTACAAAATCGGGCAAGTGTCAGGAGGGATCATAAATGCAGGTGACTTCTATACTGACAAAATGGGGCACGGCTCAGACAGGTTTATGCTCCGGCTCGGCCACTCGATACGGTTTGTCAGGCCCGCAGCCACCTGCGACCTGGCTACCGGCGATGTCAATCGAACGATCCCGCTCGACCCTATCAACGCCAGCGCCCTTCAAAACGCCACCTTCCTCGGTCAACGCAACTTCGAGCTGACCGCAAACTGCAGCAACGCCGCCAACGTCACGTTTCGCTTTACCGGCACACCCTCTCCAGGCCACACCACGCTGTTCGCCAATACCGGCACCGCTCGCGGCGCCGGGCTGTGGCTGTTTTCACGCATCGGTGGGGCGAACCAAACCATTGGCGCCGATGGCAGCACCAACACGCGCACGGTCGCGGTCTCCGGCAATCGTGCGGTTCTACCGCTCGGCGCGGGTTATCACAAAAATGGCACGGTCAGCGCGGGTACGTTTGCCAGCACCGCCACTGTCAACATCACCTACAACTGAAGTTCAAGGACTGTTAGATGACCATTCGAACGCTACCCCTACTGCTCGCAATCACCGCCAGCCTGGCCGTCAACGCAGCACTCGCCGCTACCACCGGCACATTGCACTTTACAGGCCAGATCAACGCCGGTACTTGCAACCTGGCTGCCGGTGATGTGAGCCGCACGATCACACTACCTGCCGTGAAGATTTCCGACTTTGACAAGAGTGTCTACGCAGGCTCACACGATTTCGACGTCTCTGCCGACTGTGAATCGGACATACGCAACGTGATCTTCCTGTTCTCGGGTACGCCGTCCACCGGAAACGCCGCGCTGTTCTCCAATACGGGAACCTCGGGTGGCACGGCTCTCTGGCTGTCAAGCCGCAGTCCCACTGCGAGTATCCCTGCTAACGGTACCGCCGCCCAGCGCAGCCGTACCGTTGCGACAAGCAGCAACAAGGCCGTGCTGGGGCTCAGCGCGCACTACCATAAAACCGGTGCCGCCATCACTCAAGGCACCCTGGTCAGCGCCGTGACCGTTTCTATCACTTACAACTGATGGAGCCTGGCGTTACTGTCACCTGATGACCCTATAAAAAAGCCCGACCTTCGCAGGCCGGGCTTGTTTATACATCCCGAACAGTCAGGACTGGCTGGAGGACGACGGGGTTGCCGACGATGCAGCCGCGGTGGTAGCAGCCGCTTGCGGTGCGGACACCGAGTTAGCTGCCGAAGCAGTCGGCGCTGGCACGGTTGCTGGCTTGGCTGCAGCTGGTTTTTTCGCGACTGCTGGCTTCTTGGCAACGGCAGGTTTCGCCGCAGGCTTGGCTGCTGCTTTGGCCGCCGTCGGCTTGGCTGCTGGTTTCGCAGCAATTGGCTTGACGGCCGGTTTAGCCGCCGGTTTCGCTGCGGCCTTAGCGGCCACTGGCTTAGCGGCAGGCTTGGTGGCAGCGGTTTTCACTGCAGGCTTGGCCGCCGGTTTAGCCGCCGCGGTTTTAGCCACAGGTTTGGCAGCAGTTTTGGCTGGAGCCCTAGCCGCTGATTTGGCGGGAACCTTGACCAGAGGCTTGGCAGCAGTTTTCGCGGCGGGTTTTGCAGCGGCGGTTTTAGCCGCAGGTTTAGCGGCCGGTTTTGCTGCAGGCTTGGCTGCGGCGGTCTTGGCGGGAGCCGCTTTGGCGCCGGTGAGTTTTTCGATTTGCTTGGTCAAGGTATCGACCTTGCTGTGCAGCGTCTTCAACTCCGCCTTGCTCGGTACGCCCAGTCGCGAAATAGCACTGTTGAGGCGTTTGTCGAACGTTTCTTCCAACTTGCCCCAGGTATCCGAAATGCTCGACTTGGCGGAACCCGCACTCGCCTTGGCGGCGTCGACTTTTTTACCAACCGTGCTCTTGGTCAACTTCTCGGCCTTCTCGCCGTCCTTGACCAGAGTCTCGAAGTATTTGCCGCCGTCACTGCTAACCTTCGAATACACGCCTAAACCAGCAAGCCAGATTTTGCGGGAATATTTTTCAACTTCCCCAACCCACGAGCTGCCTTCTTTCTGAGTAGTCTTTTTAACAGCCATCCCGATGTCTCCTTAGTGTTTACGCGCGACACGTTCGAGCAATGCCGTCAGCTCTTCGAGCTTAGCAGAGAGTGTCTCCACGTCATGTTTAGACGCAATGCCGATTCGATTCAAGGCACTTGCAACACGCGTGTCAAAAGCTTTTTCAACTTTATCCAGCTGAACTTCAACCAAGCCCCTGACGCCGGAGACATTACTCTTTACTTGGTCAATCTGACTGTTGGCGGCATCAAGTTGTTCAACTACAACTTTTTTGCCTTTACTTTCAACACGTTGACCGCTTCTAACGAGTTCCTTGAAGTACTCGCCGCCCTCGCTGCCGACCTTGGCATAGGCGCCAAGACCCGCCAGCCAGATCTTGCGGGCATAGCTTTTAACCTCACTCAGGGGGGTGGTCTGAACGTCGATTTTTTTCTTCAAAATAACTTTGGCCATGGTGCACCTCACACAGAATTGGGTGGCGGACGGCCCGCAGGAGTTGAGGGCTTGGGCACAAAGTAGGGTTTAAAATTAGAATCGGCACCCTAAGCACAGCCGTATCAGGCCAACGCCTTATCCAATGCCTTCTCGATTTCGGACTTGATCGTGCCACTCATGGCCGACATCAGCAGGCCAAGTTCCACATCAATGCGCAGCGAATCATCGGCCACCAACACCGTGCCTTTGACCCCGGAGCGCTTGAGCTTCAGGGTGTCGCCAGCCCACGAAGACTCCACCCCATATTTACCTTCGAGTTTGCGCGCCAATTGCTCCGCCTTGGCCCGCGCCTGTTCTTTTCCCAGAGTATGTTCACGCTCAACGGTAATACGGGCCATTGCAATGACTCCTCTTTATAACGACTCAGAACACCCGCCATGCGGCAAAAGGTCTCGATGAGCACCTATCTTACCTGCAGCCTTGCCAAGACAAAGCAGGCCTTGGGGATTATCATGTCCCGCATTCTCTTTTGGTGACAGCGATATGACTGATCAGCGCAAAGGCAGCGATGCCGAACCCACCACTCACTTCGGCTTCAAGAACGTCCCGGAAAGCCAAAAGGCGGAAAAAGTCGCTGAGGTGTTCCACTCCGTGGCGGCCAAGTACGACCTGATGAACGACGTGCTCTCCGGCGGCATGCACCGCCTGTGGAAGCGCTTCACCATCGAGTTGTCAGGCGTACGCACCGGCAACCGGGTGCTGGACATCGCCGGTGGCACAGGCGACCTGGCAGCCAAGTTCTCCAAGCTGGTTGGCCCGACCGGCCAGGTGGTATTGGCCGATATCAACGGCTCGATGCTCAAGGTTGGCCGCGACCGCCTGCTCGACAAAGGCGTGGCCGGCAATATCGAGTTCGTCCAGGCCGACGCTGAGAAGCTGCCGTTCCCCGACAACCATTTCGACTGCGTGACCATTGCCTTCGGCCTGCGCAACGTGACCCACAAGGAAGACGCGATCCGCTCGATGCTGCGCGTGCTCAAGCCGGGCGGCCGCCTGCTGGTGCTGGAGTTCTCCAAGCCGACCAACGCGCTGATGTCCAAGGTCTACGACACTTACTCGTTCGCCTTCATGCCGTTGATGGGCAAGTTGATCACCAACGACGCCGAGAGCTACCGCTACCTGGCCGAATCGATTCGCATGCACCCGGACCAGGAAACCCTGAAGTCGATGATGGTTGAGGCCGGTTTCGACCGTGTGACCTACCACAACATGACGTCCGGCATCGTCGCCCTGCACCGCGGTATCAAGCCCTGATGCTGCTGCAAGGCCTTCTCGCCAGCGTCGAGCACGGCCTCAACCGTGTACTGCGCCTGGACAGCACCGCCCTGGCGCGGCTCGCGCACCTGACCGGCAAAGTCATTGCCGTCGATTGCCGCAGCCCCGCCTTGCAGCTGTTTATCCTGCCCAGCGATGAAGGCCTGCTGCTCGCCACTCAATGGGCCGCTGAGGCCGATTGCACCCTGCGTGCACCAGCCTCAAGCCTGTTGCACCTGGCACTGAGCCGCAACAAGACTGCCATCCTCCACAGCCCCGAGGTGGAACTGGAAGGCGACAGCGCGGTGCTGATGGACCTGGCCGCCGTGTTGCAAGACCTGGAGCTGGACTGGGAATACGAACTGTCGCGCTGGATTGGCCCCGTCGCCACCCAGTTGATCAGCGGGCACCTGCGCAGCCGCTCGCGCTGGTACCAGCAAGGTTTCGCCAGCCTCAACCAGAACCTTGCCGAATACCTGAGCGAAGAATCGCGCACCCTGGTCGGGCAACGGGAAGCGCAAGCGCGCTTTCGCGAGCTCGACAAGGCCAAAATCGACCTGGAACGCCTCGAGGCCCGCTTCGAGCGCTTGAGCCGTTCCCTTGATCCAAGCGATAACGCATGAAGCTGCTCGCCGTCCGCCGTTTGTTTCGTATCCAGCGCGTCGTAATCCGCTACCGTCTCGATGACCTGCTGTTTGCCCTGCCCTTGCCGTGGTTCCTGCTGGCGGTGCGTTATGTGCTGCCGTGGCGCTGGTTCCCGCGCAAGCCGTCGCCGTTGAGCCGTGGCGCCAGCCTGCGCCTGGCGTTGCAGGATCTGGGGCCGATCTTTATCAAGTTCGGGCAGATCCTCTCCACCCGCCGCGACCTGTTGCCCGAAGACATCGCCGACGAGCTGATGCTGCTGCAAGACCGCGTGCCGCCGTTCGATTCGCAGCAATCGATGGCGCTGATCGAAGAACAGCTGGGCCAGAAGATCAGCGAGGTGTTCAGCCGCTTCGATGTCGAACCGCTGGCCTCGGCCTCGGTCGCACAGGTCCACGCCGCGCAGCTCAAGACCGGCGAAGAAGTGGTGGTGAAAGTCATTCGCCCGGGCCTCAAGCCGATCATCGGCCAGGACCTGGCGTGGCTGTTTATCCTCGCACGCGCCGCCGAACGCTTCTCCGCCGATGCGCGCCTGCTGCATCCGGTGGATGTAGTTGCCGACTACGAAAAAACCATCTACGACGAACTCGACCTGCTGCGCGAAGCGGCCAACGCCAGCCAATTGCGACGCAACTTCGAAGGCTCGCAACTGCTGTATGTGCCGCAGGTGTATTGGGACTGGTGCCGACCAAAAGTGCTGGTGATGGAGCGCATCTACGGCGTGCAGGTCACCGACCTCGCGACCCTGGCCGACCAGCGCACAGACATGAAGATGCTGGCCGAACGCGGTGTGGAAATCTTCTTCACCCAAGTGTTCCGCGACAGTTTCTTTCACGCCGACATGCACCCGGGCAACATCTTCGTCAGTACCGTCAACCCGTGGAGCCCGCAGTACATCGCCATCGACTGCGGCATCGTCGGCAGCCTCACCCCGGAAGACCAGGATTACCTGGCGCGCAACCTGTTCGCCTTCTTCAAGCGCGACTACCGCCGCGTGGCGCAGTTGCACATTGATTCAGGCTGGGTGCCGGCGGAAACCAAGCTCAACGAATTCGAAGCGGCGATCCGCACCGTGTGTGAACCGATCTTTGAAAAACCGTTAAAGGATATTTCCTTCGGCCAGGTACTGATGCGCCTGTTCCAGACCGCGCGCCGCTTCAATATGGAAGTGCAGCCGCAACTGGTGCTGTTGCAAAAGACCCTGCTGAACATCGAAGGCCTGGGCCGCCAGCTGTACCCGGACCTCGATTTGTGGAACACCGCACAACCCTTCCTGGAACGCTGGATGCGTGAGCGGATGAGCCCGAAAACCATGCTGGGCAACCTGCACAGCCAGTTCGAACAGCTGCCGCACCTGGCCAACATGACCCGTGACCTGCTGGAGCGCATGTCCCAGCCCCACGCCAAGGACCCGGCGCCACCGTGGCGCAAGCGCAAGGACGATTGGTTCCTGCGCCTGCTCGGCGCCGCGCACCTGGTGGGCGGCGTGATGCTGGCGGTCGGCGGGCCATTGAACCAACTTGGCCACTGGCCAGCCGGCATCATGGTCGCCGTGGGCGTTTATCTGATCGTGCGTCGATAGCCTATCCGGTTATACACTGTCGCAAATTGCCGGAGCCGAACATGAAAGACTGGCTGGATGAGATCAAGTGGGACAGTGACGGCCTGGTGCCGGCCATTGCCCAGGACTACAAGACCGGGCGCGTGCTGATGATGGCCTGGATGAACCGCGAGGCCCTGAGCCTCACCGCCGTCGAGCAGCGCGCCATCTACTGGTCACGTTCGCGTGGCAAACTGTGGCGCAAGGGCGAAGAGTCCGGACACGTGCAGACCCTGCACGAGCTGCGCCTGGACTGCGACGGCGACGTGGTGATCCTCAAGGTCGAACAGATCGGCGGCATCGCCTGCCACACTGGCCGCCACAGTTGCTTCTATCGCGTGTTCGAGAATGGCGAATGGAAGGTTGTGGAGCCGGTGCTCAAAGACCCGCACGCCATCTACCCAGCAGGACACTGAACATGAGCGATACCCTGAACCGTGTGGCCCAGGTGCTGGAAGACCGCAAAGGTGCGGATGCCGACAGCTCCTACGTCGCCAGCCTGTACCACAAGGGCCTGAACAAGATTCTGGAAAAACTCGGCGAAGAATCCGTCGAGACCATCATTGCGGCCAAGGACGCGCAAATCAGCGGTGATTACAGCGATGTAATCTATGAGACCGCTGACTTGTGGTTCCATAGCCTGGTGATGCTCGCCCAACTGGGGCAGCACCCACAGGCCGTGCTGGATGAACTGGACCGGCGCTTCGGCTTGTCCGGGCACGCCGAGAAGGCCTCGCGCCCGTCCGCCTGAATAACTAAGACTTGAGGATTTGAAGCATGGGCATTTTTGACTGGAAACACTGGGTCGTCATTCTGGTGGTGGTGGTATTGGTGTTCGGTACCAAGAAGCTCAAGAACCTGGGCACCGATGTGGGCGAGTCGATCAAGGGCTTTCGCAAAGCCATGAACGATGATGAAAAGCCAGCCGAGCCAAGCGCCAACCCGGTGCCACCGGCCCAGCCTGCTCACCCGCAGGCCACCCAGCCGATCACCGAGCGCCGTACCTTCGACGTGCAGGCTGAAAAGGTCCAAGAGCCGACCCGCAAAGACTCGTGAGCACTGACTAATGTTTGGTATCAGCTTCTCTGAACTGCTGCTCGTCGGCTTGGTGGCCCTGCTGGTACTGGGGCCGGAACGCCTGCCCGGTGCCGCTCGCACCGCCGGCCTGTGGATCGGGCGCCTCAAGCGCAGTTTCAACGCGATCAAACAGGAAGTTGAACGGGAAATCGGTGCCGACGAAATCCGCCGGCAATTGCACAACGAACATATCCTGTCGTTGGAGCAGGAGGCGCGCAAGATTCTCTCCCCGGTGCAGGAGCCAGCCAAGCCGGTCACACCGGTGGCCGAGCAGAGCATCGCGCCGGCACCTGCTGCCCAAGCCGTGCCCGCCCCGACAGAGCCCGCGCCGACGCCCGTTGCGTCGCCCGCGCCCCATGACCCTACATTGCCGCCGCGAGCCCCATGAGCGCTGATAAACCGGAAAACGACCAGCACATGCCGCTGGTCTCGCACCTCACCGAGCTGCGAACCCGCCTGCTGCGTTGCGTGGCGGCGATCTTCATCATCTTTGCCGGGTTGTTCGCCTTTACCCAGCAGATCTACACCTTCGTCTCGACGCCCCTGCGCCAATACCTGCCGGCCGGCGCGACGATGATCGCCACCGATGTGTCGTCACCGTTCCTGACGCCCTTGAAGCTGACCATGATGGTTTCGCTGTTCCTGGCGATCCCGGTGATCCTGCATCAGATCTGGGGCTTTATCGCGCCGGGCCTGTACAAGCACGAGAAGCGCATCGCGGTGCCGTTGCTGGTGTCGAGCATCCTGCTGTTCTACACCGGCATGGCCTTCGCCTACTTCCTGGTGTTCCCACTGATCTTCAAGTTCTTCGCCGCCGCCACCCCGGCCGGAGTGGAAATGATGACCGATATCACCAGCTACCTCGATTTCGTGATGACGCTGTTCTTCGCCTTTGGCGTGGCGTTCGAAATTCCGGTAGCGGTCGTGTTGCTGGTGTGGATCGGCGTGGTCGACGTCAAGTACCTGAAGAAGATCCGCCCGTACGTGATCATTGGCTGCTTCGTGGTCGGCATGATCCTCACGCCGCCAGACATCTTCTCCCAGACCTTGTTGGCGGTGCCGATGTGGATGCTGTTCGAAGTGGGCATCCTGTTCAGCGGCTTGATCAGCAAGCGTGGCGAACACCCGGATGATGCGCCTGCCGACGACGACCAGCCGCCAGCGACCCAGCCGTGAACCTGCTGCTGCTCGAAGAGGCCGACTTCATCGCGGCCGACCGTGTAGTGCTGCGTGATCGGCGCCTGGTGCATATGCAGGAGGTTCACCGCGCCGCCGTCGGTGACACCCTGCGTGTGGGCCGCATTGGCGGGCTGATGGGCAATGCCCAACTGCTGCGCCTGGAAGCCGCTGAAGCCGAACTGCAAGTAAGCTTCGACCAACCGCCACCGAGCAAACTACCCCTGACCTTGCTGCTGGCCCTGCCCCGCCCGAAGATGCTGCGCCGGGTGCTGCAAACGGTGGCGGCCATGGGCGTGCCCAAGGTGGTACTGGTCAACAGCTACCGCGTGGAAAAAAGCTTCTGGCAAACCCCTTTCCTGGAGCCTGAAGCGGTGCGCGAGCAACTGATTCTCGGCCTGGAACAAGCGCGGGACACGGTGCTGCCCGAGATCATTATCGAAAAACGCTTCAAGCCGTTTGTGGAAGATCGTCTGCCAGCCATGGCGGCTGGCACCTTGGGCCTGATCGGCCATCCGGGCGATTACCCAGCCTGCCCCCGAGCCCTCGAGGAACCGGTGACCCTCGCGATCGGCCCGGAAGGCGGCTGGATTCCCTATGAAGTGGACCTGCTGGCCAAGGCCGGTTTGCAGCCAGTGCAACTGGGTGCGCGTATTTTGCGCGTCGAAACCGCCGTAACGGCCCTGCTCGCACGCCTGTTCTAGCATTCATCTAAATGTAGGAGCGAGCTTGCTCGCGAAAAACTCACAGGCGCCGCGTTTACTCAGGAAGCACGCGTTATCGTTGACGTTTTTCGCGAGCAAGCTCGCTCCTACAGCATTAGCGTTCAGATGTGCATAGCTACAGAATCCCGCACCCGTGCCGATAGCCTTTGAATAAGTCCAAGCCTTGTTCCAGGGGAGTTCGCAGCATGTATCGTTGGTTAGCCGAGAAGTTGGGGAATGTAAGCGTCAACCGCAAGCTGAGCGTGGGCTTTGGCCTGGTGTTGCTCCTGACGCTGTTGATCACCTTTACCGGCTGGACCGGCCTGGGGGATGTGATCAGTCGCGGCGACAAACTGGGCTTCATTTCCAGCCTCAATGGCCTGACCAAAGACCTGCGCCTGGCACGCCTGGACTTCGATATGCGCCGTGGCGAGCAAGGCACGGACAAGGTCGACGGCCTGCTCGCCCAACTCGACAGCGGCCTGAAGACCGCCGCCGAGCTGATCGAGCAACCTGACGACAAAGCCCTGGTCGAGCAACAGCAGGAAGCCTTGAACCAATACAAAAAGGCCTTCGCCGCCATGGTCCAGGCGGGCCTTAAACGTGAGGGTGCGCGCAGCAAGCTCGGCGACACCGCCGACAATGCCGTCGCCAAGATCAACGAAATCGAAAAAGCCCTGCTGCAAGGTGACAGCGTCGCCCAGTTCAACAGCGTGGTCGAGCAGAGCAAGCTGATCCAGCAAGCACGCTTCCAGGTACGCGGCTACACCTACAGCGGCAAGGTCGAAGCCGAGCAACCGGCCCTGGATGCCATCGACAACGCCCTGAAGAAAATCACCGAACTGCAAGGCCAGTTGCCTGCGCAATACCAGGCCAACCTGCAAGAAGCCGGGGCTTCACTGCAAGCCTACCGCGCCGCCGTCAGCCAGTATCGCGATTCCCAGGTCGCCAGCGCAGCAGCGCTGAAAACCATGATCACCCAAGGCGACATCCTGCTGGGCCACAGTGAAAAACTCACCGTCTCCCAGACCGCCGTGCGTGACGCAGATGCCGCGCAGGCCAAATACCTGCTGCTGCTTGCCACCGTGCTGGCACTGATCGTCGGCATCGTCGCGGCCTGGGCCATCACCCGCCAGATCGTCATCCCCCTGAATCAGACCCTCAAAGTCGCAGAGCGCGTGGCTTCCGGCGACCTGAGCCATAACCTGGAATCGGGCCGCCAGGACGAACTGGGCCAATTACAGCGCGCCATGCAAAGCATGACCGTGGGCCTGCGCGAGTTGATCGGCGGGATCAGCGACGGGGTCACCCAGATCGCCAGCGCCGCTGAGCAGTTGTCGGCCGTGACCGAACAAACCAGCGCCGGGGTCAACAGCCAGAAGGTCGAGACCGACCAGGTGGCCACCGCCATGAACGAGATGGCGGCCACCGTGCAAGAAGTGGCGCGCAACGCCGAAGAGGCCTCGCAAGCTGCCGTGGCTGCCGACCAGCAAGCCCGTGAAGGCGACCAGGTGGTGGGTGAAGCCATCGCCCAGATCGAGCGCCTGGCCACCGAAGTGGGTAATTCCACGGTGGCCATGGGTGAACTCAAGCGCGAAAGCGACAAGATCGGCAGTGTGCTCGACGTGATCAAATCCGTGGCCCAGCAAACCAACCTGCTGGCCCTTAACGCCGCCATTGAGGCGGCGCGTGCCGGTGAGGCCGGGCGTGGCTTTGCGGTGGTGGCCGACGAGGTGCGCAGCCTGGCCCAGCGCACGCAGAAGTCTACTGAAGAGATCGAAGAGCTGATCGTCGGCCTGCAAAGTGGTACCCAGCAGGTGGCAACCATCATGGACAACAGTCGCGGGCTGACCGAGAGCAGTGTTGAGCTGACGCGCCGGGCCGGCCACGCGCTGGGCAATATCACCCGCACCGTCTCGACCATCCAGGCCATGAACTCGCAGATCGCCACCGCCGCCGAGCAACAAAGCGCAGTGGCTGAAGAGATCAACCGCAGCGTGTTGAATGTGCGCGACATCTCCGAGCAAACCTCGTCGGCCAGCGAAGAAACTGCGTCCTCCAGTGCCGAACTGGCGCGCCTGGGGATCTACCTGCAGACCCTGGTCGGACGCTTCCGAGTCTGAATTACCCTACGCGGCGGCTTACCAAAGCCGCCGCAACTTGTGAAATTTCCTACGCAGTTATCAGCCCTCCACGGCCCCGAATCGAATTAGCGTTTCATGTGTTGCGAAACGCTTTCTCTGATTCGGAGGTTCACCATGTTTTCTCGGCTGACCCGCGTGCTGGTCAATGCCAGCGTCCGCCTCAAGCTCGCCCTGGGTTTTGGCCAAGTGCTGATCCTCAGTTTCCTGATCGCCGCTACGGGCTGGCAAGCCTTGAGCGCCGTGCTTTACCGATCCAATAGCCTGACGACCCTGGGCCATCTGGCTGTCGAAGCCGAGGCCATGCGCGCCGACCGCATCGTGTACCGCACGCTGATGGACAGCAACAGCCTGGGCAAGATGAACCAGAGGATTGAACAGATCGGCCAGTATCTGACCGACCTTTCGAGCCGCTTGCGAGCCCCCACCGACCGACAATGGCTGGAAGAAGCGGCTCTCTTGGTGTCGGGCTCGAAAGCCGCGCTCGTACAGTTGCCACCGTTGCTGGCCGCGCGCGAGCAGATCCGTCCGGCGCTCAAGAAGTCCGCCCTGCAGGCCAGCGACACCCTCGCTCAACTGGCCAGTGACTTGCCCGATCAAAATGACGAGAAGGCCCTCGACGCCATCGAGAACCTGCGCCAGGCCATGGAGCAAGCCGAAGACCGAGCGCAGAGCCCCGCCTGGGCGGCCGATACATTAAAGGCCTACGCCGATGCATTCGACCAGTCGCTTGATGAACTGCAGGCCGCGCTGGCTTCCGTCACCGCGCTCCCGGTGGACTCGACGCTGCTCAAGACCGATTTGGCCAACTACCGTGAGCAACTGATAAAGCTCAAGCAAGCCCAGCTCGATACCGAAACCGTGCAAAACAGCTTCGAACAGCAACTCAACGAGCTGCGGGACAAGAGCAATCTGCTGAGCCAGAGCCAGAACGCCAAGCGCAACAACGAGGCGGACCAAACCCGTACGTTGCTGATCAGCGTGACAGTGGCCGCCCTGGCACTGGGCGCGCTGGCCGCCTGGTGGATCGCCCGGCAGATTGCGGCGCCATTGCGGGAGATCCTCGGCGCCGCCCATCGCGTTGCCGAGGGCGACCTCAGCCATGACATGGCGGTCGACCGTCGCGACGAACTCGGCCAGTTGCAGCAAAGCATCGGGCAAATGACCCGCAGCCTGCGTAGCCTGATCAGCAGTATCGGTGACAGCGCCCGGCAGATCGCCGGAGCGGCCACGCAGTTATCCACCGTCACCGAGCAGACCCGCAGCGGGCTCAACGAGCAGAAAGATGAAACCGACCAGGTAGCGACGGCAATGAATGAAATGCTCGCCACTGCCCAGGAAGTGGCGCGCCACGCCGAACGCGCCTCGGTGGCGGCCAATGAAGCCGACCAGCAGGCCGGCGCCGGTGAGCAGGTGGTCACCCAGGCCGTGGAGCAGATTGGCAATCTGGCCAGTGAAATGGCGCTGTCGGGCCGTGCGATGCTCGCGCTGCAACAGGAGAGCCAGAAGATCGCCAGTGTGCTGGACGTGATCAAGTCTGTTTCTCAGCAGACCAACCTGCTGGCCCTGAACGCCGCCATCGAAGCGGCGCGTGCAGGCACTGCCGGCCAAGGCTTTGCCGTGGTCGCCGACGAAGTGCGCAGCCTGGCCCAACGCACTCAGGAATCGGCAGAGGAGATCGAAGGGCTGATCCTCGGCCTGCATAACGGCACCCAACAGGTGGCAGACATCATGGACAGCAGCCGCAACCTGACCGACAACAGCGTCGCCCTGACCCGCGACGCCGGCGACGCCTTGGCGGCGATTGCCCGCACGGTATCAATCATCCAGGAGATGAACCCGCAGATTGCCGCCGCCGCCGAGCAGCAAAGCGCGGTGGCCGAAGAGATCAATCGCAGTGTGCTGAAGGTACGGGACGTATCGGAACAGACCGCCGCCGCCAGCGAGGAAACGGCAGCGGCGAGTGTGCAGTTGACGAGGTTGAGCCTGGATTTGCAGACGCTGGTCGACAAATTCAAGCTCTGAAACACCACCACTGTAGGAGCGAGCTTGCTCGCGAAAAACCCAAGGCCGCCGCGTTCATTCAGGGTGCGCTGCGTTATCGTTGACGTTCTTCGCGAGCAAGCTCGCTCCTACAGTTATAGGACCTGGCGCAGGAAGGCCTGGGCACGCGGGTCTTTTGGCGAATTGAAGAACTCGGCCGGGGCGGCGTCTTCCAGCAGTTTGCCGTGATCGAAAAACAACACCCGGTCTGCCACTTCCCGAGCAAAGCCCATTTCGTGAGTGACGCAGACCATGGTCATGCCTTCCAGGGCCAGGGTCTTCATCACGTCGAGCACTTCACCGACCATTTCCGGGTCGAGGGCCGAGGTGGGCTCGTCAAACAGCATCACCTTGGGCTCCATGGCCAGGGCTCGGGCAATGGCGACCCGCTGCTGCTGACCGCCAGACAGACGCGATGGAAACTCGTGGGCCTTCTGCGCAATCCCGACCTTTTCCAACAGCGCCAGGGCCTTGGCTTCGCGCTCTTGCTTGCCGCGCTTGCGCACGACCTTTTGCGCCAGGCACAGGTTTTCCAGCACGGTCATGTGGGGGAACAGGTTGAAGTGCTGGAACACCATGCCGACTTCACGGCGGTAGGCGTTCACGTCTGTCTTAGGGTCAGCCAATTGCAGGCCATCGATGCTCACCGAACCCGAGTCGAATTCCTCCAACCCATTAAGGCAGCGCAGGAAGGTGGACTTGCCGGAGCCCGACGGGCCGATCACCACCAGTACTTCGCCCTTGGCCACTTGGGTGGTGACGTGATCCACCGCGCGCACCACCTGCCCACGGGTATCGAAGACTTTTACCAGATCGCGCACTTCAATCACTTTGGGCGAGCCTCCGCTCAAGCCGGCTGGCCATCTTCGACAGCGGCAGGTTGATCAGCAGGTACAAGCCCGCCACACAGAACAGGATTTCAAACGGCGAGAACGAAGTGGTGATCACCTCGCGGCCGCTCTTGAGCAACTCGGTAATCGCGATCACCGACACCAGGGAGGTGTCCTTGACCAGGCTGATAAATTGCCCGGCCAAGGGCGGCAGCACACGCTTGAACGCCTGCGGCAATACCACATGGCGCATCGACTGGCTGGCGCTCAAGCCCAGGGAGCGCGCCGCTTCGTCCTGGCCACGGGTGATGGACTGTACGCCAGCGCGCACGATCTCTGCCACGTAGGCGCCGGTGAACAACGACAGCGCGGCGATCCCGGCGAACTCCCGGGACAGGTTGAGCACCGTGCCGATAAAGAAATAGAAAATGAAGATCTGCACCAGCAGCGGCGTACCCCGCACCAGCTCGACATAGATCGTCGACAGGTCGCGCAAGGTGGGGTTTTTCGACAGCCGGCACAACCCCGTCGCCAAGCCAATCGCCAAACCCAGGATGCCGGACACCACCGACAGCCACAGCGTGGTCCACAAGCCCCACATCAACGGCCCCAGCGCCCATTGCCGAGTCACGCCGACCACATCGCCTTCAGCCACATCGTCGCCGCGCGCCACTTGCAGGCTGTTATCGGCAACGGTGAGCGTTTGCTCGACTCCGGCGTCGTTGCGCAGGGTGACTTCAGCCGTATCGCCTTTACGCACCAGTTCTACCACCGTGGAAATATCCGCGGCGCGCTGGGAAGTCTCGGCTTGATAGGCGAAGTATTGGGGGACGCGGTTCCAGCGCCATTCGTAAGACATCAATGACGTGGCGTAGTACAAGGCACCCGCCAGGCCGACCAGCACGACCACCGTCAGCAGGTGCCAGGGCCATTGGGCTTTTTTCTGTTTCATTTCACTTTCCAGTTTTTTGTCGCCTGTCCTGCCGCCTTCGCGAGCAAGCCCGCTCCCACATTTTGACCGCATTCTCATGTTGCAACTCGGTCAAATGTGGGAGCGGGCTTGCTCGCGAAGGGCGCGACGCAGTGTTCAGTCAGGCCTTATTCCATGTCCTTGAGCCACTCGGAGCTCTTGAACCACTTGTCATGGATGCGATCGTAGGTACCGTCGTTACGAATCTGGTGCAGGAAGTT
Source organism: Pseudomonas fluorescens (assembly GCF_001902145.1). Lineage (GTDB taxonomy): Bacteria > Pseudomonadota > Gammaproteobacteria > Pseudomonadales > Pseudomonadaceae > Aquipseudomonas > Aquipseudomonas fluorescens_BV. The sequence goes on along the minus strand of NZ_MRST01000024.1, from coordinate 284,324 downwards.
GTTGATGAAGTTGATGCTGTCGTAATCGCCTTTCTTCAAACCGAACGCCAGGGGTTCAAACGTGAAGGGTTCTTCCAGAAACACCAGCTTGCCGTTACCGACTTTCTTCTCGGCCACCACGTTGTACGGTGCGTCGTAGACGAACGCATCAGCCTTGCCGTTGACCACGTCGAGCACGCCTTCCTGCTCATTGTCATAGCCGTGGTACTTGGCCTTGGAGATCAGCTTCTTGGCCACCATTTCACCAGTGGTGCCGAGCTTGGAGGTCAGGCGGTATTTCTCGTCGTTCAGGTCTTTGTAGGACTTGATGGTGCCTTCCAGTTCCTTGCGGATCAGCAGCGTCTGGCCGACCACGATGAAGGGTTCGCTGAAATTCAGGCGCAGGTTGCGTTCCTGGGTCAGGGTCATGCCGCTGCCGATCATGTCGAACTTGCCGGTCAGGAAGGCCGGGATGATGCCGTCGTAACCGGTGGACACTAGCTCCAGCTTGACGCCCATGGACTTGGCCATGGCCTTGAGGATGTCAACCTCGAAACCGATGATTTCACCGCGCTTGTCGGTCATTTCGAACGGCATGTAGGTGGGGTCCATGCCGACCTTCAACGTGCCACGCTTGACTGCCTCATCAATGGCGCCGGCCTGGGCCGCGGTGGCGGCGAGCAGCGCGGTGACGCCGAGCATCAGCATCGAAAGATACTTTTTCATCATCAAGACCCCTGAACGATTCTTATAAGGTTGGCGCACAAGAGGGCTGCGCCATTTCGGGGTGCGATCCTAACCCACTCGTTGTCCGCCACAAAGGTTTCACCGGTAAATGTTATCGACGTGTGTCGGAAAACACTCACAGCGACCCGGCCAAGCACAGGCCCAGACGCTTCAGCGCGGCCTCTCGATTAGGGATTGATGTGTAAGCAGTTATGACGATCAGTCGATCTCGGCTATCCAGGCCGTATCCCTGAACCACTTGTCATGCAGGCGATCGTAGGTGCCGTCCTGGGCGATCTGGTTGAGAAAATGGTTGATCCAATTGAGGCTGTCGTAATCCCCTTTTTTCAGGCCAAACGCCAAGGGCTCAAAGGTGAAGGGTTGCTCCAGTGCCAATAATGCACTGTTCTGTGGCCGACTCATCGCGATCAGGTTGTAGGGCGCATCATGGATAAAAGCATCGGCCTTGCCTTCAACGACCTGCCGCACGCCTTCTTCCGGGTTGGGCACACTGCTGAGCCGCGCGGATACGAGAAAGCGTTGCGCTGCGGCTTCACCGGTGGTGCCTTGGGTGGTAACCACCTGGTAACTGGCGTCGTCCAGTTCTTCAATACTGGAGACCTTCCCGGCCAGGCGTGGGTGCAGCAGCACCGTCTGGCCCACCACGACAAACGAGTCACTGAAGTTGAGTTTGAGGTTGCGCTCTTGAGTGACCGTCATGCCGCTGCCAATCAGATCAAACTTGTTCGCCATCAGCCCCGGCAATAGATCCGTGTAAGGCACTGCCACCAATTCAAGCTCTACGCCAAGTGCACGGCTCATGGTATGGAGCAAGTCAATCTCAAAGCCGACGATGCGCCCCTGCTTATCGAGCATTTCGAAAGGGACGTTATTGGGGGTGGTGCCGACTTTAAGCACGCCACGGCGCACAGCGTTGTCCAGCGCGCCCGCGTAAAGCAAACCTGCGTGCCCCCCCAGGAAGAAGCCCATCAGCAATGCCAAACAATACCTTTTGATCATGAATGCCCCCGTGGCGAGTCGAATTTGGGGGGCGATCCTAACCCAGCCGCAGGCACGGAAATACGCTTCGAACAAAGGTCTTTTGTTTCGAAATAACAAGGAGTTAGGAATAAAAAGGAAGAGGCGAAAAACGCTGTAGGACCCGCGATTGAAACACCCCCGAAGCGAGCCTTCGGGGGTGCCTGAATCAGGCCGGTTGGGCCTGGGGCGACTGTGGTTGCAGGGGCAGCAATGGCGCGTGCGGATCAGCCTTGATCGAGGCACGCCAAGCGCCTAGCCACTCGGCGTGACCTTCGCTCCACACCTGCTCATGCAGACGAGCCAGGGCCACCGGATCGCTGAGCAAGGCCAGGCGTTCGCTGTTGTTGAGGCCGGCCGGACCGACTTTCAACGCGTGGCGAACACGCTCCATGCGCAGGTACTCGATGGGCTCGGCCTCACGGTGCCGCGAGGTCGCCAAGGCGCAGGCCAGGGCGTTCTGCTGCGGGTCTACCACCGAACGCACAAAGCCGTCGTTGAGGGCGTGCCAACGGTTTTCGTGGGTGTATTTCTCGGTCGACAGCAGGGCTTGCGGCGGGTTGTATTCCTCAGGGATCAGGAACAGGCTCTCGTCGCGGGACTTGAGGCCCAGCTTGACCCGGCTGGAAATCACCGACACCGGGATCGACAGCATCAGCGAACCGACGATCGGCACCAGCCACCACAGGAAGCTTGGGTTCAGCCACACCACCAGCAGCGCCCACAGGAAGCCCAGCAGGGTTTGCGGACCATGACGCTTGACCGCTTCGCTCCATGGCGTGGAGTCATCGTCACGTTGCGGCGAGTTCCAGGTTGCGGCCCAGCCGAGGAACGCGGCGAGCACAAAGCGGGTGTGGAAAATCATCCGCACCGGCGCCAGCAGCATGGAGAACAACATCTCCAGCAGCATCGACAGGGTCACCTTGAACTTGCCACCGAACTCTTTGGCGCCCTTGGCCCAGATCAAGATGATGCTGAGCAGTTTAGGCAGGAACAACAGCACGATGGTGGTGGAGAACAGCGCCACCGCCTTGTCCGGGTGCCATTGTGGCCACAGCGGGTACAACTGGCGCGGGGCCATGAAGTATTGCGGTTCCATCAGGGTGTTCACCGCCAGCAAGGCCGTGGACAATACCAGGAAGAAGAACCACAACGGCGCCGACAGGTAGGACATCACGCCGGTGAGGAACACCGCACGGTGCACCGGGTGCATGCCTTTGACCAGGAACAGGCGGAAGTTCATCAGGTTACCGTGGCACCAACGACGGTCACGCTTGAGTTCGTCCAGCAGGTTCGGCGGCAGTTCTTCGTAGCTGCCCGGCAGGTCGTAGGCAATCCACACGCCCCAGCCGGCACGGCGCATCAGCGCGGCTTCAACGAAGTCGTGGGAAAGGATCGCACCGGCAAACGCGCCTTTACCGGGCAACGGCGCCAGGGCGCAGTGCTCGATAAACGGCTTCATACGGATAATCGCGTTGTGGCCCCAGTAGTGGGATTCACCCAACTGCCAGAAGTGCAGGCCTGCGGTAAACAACGGGCCGTAGACGCGAGTGGCGAACTGCTGCATGCGCGCATACAGGGTGTCCATGCCCGACGCACGCGGCGCGGTCTGGATAATCCCGGCATCCGGCGTGGCTTCCATCAGGCGCACCAGGCTGGTAAGGCACTCGCCGCTCATCACGGAGTCAGCGTCAAGAACGACCATGTACTTGTAGTCACCGCCCCAACGACGGCAGAAGTCATCGAGGTTGCCGCTCTTGCGCTTAACGCGACGGCGGCGACGGCGATAGAAGATCTTGCCGAAACCACCCGCTTCGCGGCATACGTCGAGCCAGGCTTGCTGTTCGGCGATGCAGATGTCGGCGTCGTTACTGTCGCTGAGCACGAAGAAATCGAAGCGATCCAGGTCACCGGTCGCGGCCACCGATTCGAACGTTGCACGCAAGCCGGCGAATACACGCGGCACGTCTTCGTTACAGATCGGCATCACCAGAGCGGTGCGCGCATCCTTGGGAATCGGCTCGTCACCGGCACTTTTACCGGAGATACGGTATTTATCGTGACCGGTCAGCAGCTCCAGGAAGCCCATGAGCGCAGTCCAGAAACCGGCCGACACCCAGCAGAACAGAATCCCGAACATGATCAGAATGCTGGTTTGCAGCGCGTAAGGCAGTACCTGGGTAGCGGTTTGCAGCAGGGTCTGGTTGCGGATCTCGTCGAAGTCGACCAGCGACCAGCCCTGGTACGGCATGATGCCTTTCATGTACCAGCCGGCCACGATGGTCTGGCCCAGCATCAGCACCAACAGGATGTAACGACGGATCGAGCCCACGGTACGCCAGCGCGCAGCCGGCAGTACCCGCTCGTCTTTCGGTGGCTTGGGCGGGTTTGTGCGGCCGGTCATCCGGCGCCAACCGCGCACCAGGATGTTGGTACGCCAAGGCTCGGGCACCACTTTGGTCCGTCGAATCGGCGGCGTGGCCTTGAGGCACACACGACCGCTGGCATCGAGCGCCAGCATCTCGGCGTCTTGCAGTTCTTCGGCGCTGTTGAGGGTCAAGCGGCGGCCAACCGACGCTTGGGCAGCGTCGGTCGGTGCGTCGAAGGTCTTGGACGACAGGCGTTCGTGCAACTCGCTGAAGGACTTGCAGCCCGCCAGCTCGGCGCGCTGCTCAGCCGTCATGGGTAGATGCGCCAGGTACTCGGACAGAGTCTCTGGCTTGACTTGAGAATTACTCATCGGCAGGCAACTGATAGCTCCAGGTTTCGGTCAGGACTTGCTCGGTCTTGATCGGCTCCGGTGTGGCTGGGGCAGCCTCAGGCTGTTTGGCTTCCTTGTCCTTGGCGTCTTTCTTGGCCTGTTTCTCATGCTGCTTGGCCAAGACTTTATCGGCCTTGAGCACATGGTTGGAAACCGACTCAGGCTCAGGCTGCACGATATCCTGCACCAGTGCCGCACGCATTTCGGTCGGTTTGCTTGCGTCCTTGATTTTCATACGCAGGGTCAGGCGCCAGCCTTTGGTGTGTTCGTTGTAGCGCACGCTGTTTTCAACCAGTTCAGCGTTATCACCCACGCTTACCTGGCTACGTACCGGGGCGTCCGGCAGCAGTTTCTTCAGGGACGGGCCCTCGAAGTCCACCAGGTAGGCCACGCTGCCATCCGGCTGACGGATCAGGTTCGACTGCTTCACGTCACCCGTGGAGCGCAGGGTCTGCTTGACCCAGGCACTGTCTGGCGAATGGAAAGCCGCGTCGTCCAATGTCCAGTGCAGGCGGTAGGCCACGTCCAGCGGCTTGCCGACTTCCGGCAGTTCGGCCGGGCTCCAGAAGGCCACGATGTTGTCGTTGGTTTCATCGGCGGTCGGGATCTCGACCAGGTCGACAGAGCCTTTGCCCCAGTCACCTTCAGGCTCGATCCAGGCGCTTGGGCGCTTGTCGTAGTTGTCGTCCAGGTCTTCGTAGTGGCTGAAGTTGCGACCACGCTGCAGCAGGCCGAACCCACGCGGGTTCTCGACGCTGAAGTTGCTGACCGACAGGTGTTTAGGGTTGTTCAGCGGACGCCAGATCCACTCGCCATTGCCGGCGTGAATCGACAGGCCGCTGGAATCGTGGAGCTCGCGACGGTAGTTGAGGACCTTGGACGGCTGGTTGGCGCCGAACAGGAACATCGAGGTCAACGGCGCAACGCCCAGTTTGCTGACTTTGTCACGCAAGAACATCTGGGATTTGACGTCCACTACAGTGTCGGTGCCAGGACGCAGAATCAGACGATAAGCGCCAGTGGCGCGTGGCGAATCCAGCAGCGCGAAAATCACCAAGTGCTTGTCACCCGGCTTTGGTCGCTCGATCCAGAACTCGGTGAAACGCGGGAATTCTTCGCCAGACGGTAACGCGGTGTCGATCGCCATGCCACGGGCAGACAGGCCATACACCTGGTCCTTGCCCACGACGCGGAAATAGCTGGCGCCAAGCATGGTCATGATTTCGTCTTGCTTGTCGGCCTTGTTGATCGGGTAAAGCACACGGAAACCGGCATAACCCAGCTGTTCGGTGGCTTTAGGATCAAATTTCACGTCGCCGAAATCGAAACGCGTCGGGTCGTACTTGATTTCGTGCACGCTGTCGGCGGTGACTTCGTTGATTTTCACCGGGGTGTCGAAATGCATCCCCTGGTGATAGAAAGACAGCTTGAACGGGGTGTTCTGATCGGCCCACTCGGCTTTTTCATTGCGGAAACGAATTTTCTGGTAATCCGCGAATTTCATTTCGCGAAATTCGTTCGGCAGATTGCTGCGCGGAGCTTCGTACTTCTGCCCGGCCAGCTCTTTTGCCTTGGCCGACACATCATCCAGACTGAACGCCCACAGTTGACCCGCGCCGAACAGGCAAAACAGGGCAGAGCCCGTCACCAGTGCGTTTCGTAACCGTTTGGCAGACAATTTTGGTGCATTACAGGGACTAACAATCACGAGCAACCCTCGCCGAAAACAGATCAAAAAACCAACGGCCAGCTATCTATATGCCAGGTTGGCGAGCAATGTTCCGACTCCTCTGGGGCAAAATGATTCCCCACGGGGTTGTCGGACAAGGCTCTACCTAAGTCAAAAATGGACCAAACAACGCTGATCCCCGTAGCGCGCGATTATCTAGTAGCCCGCGAGACAACGCATCAGGGACAGTGAAGTATTTGTAGCGAAACCCTGCGTTTTTAGGCATTAACGTCGCTTTTCATACATTCATGTCTGTAAGAGGAAGGTCACAGGGCCATCATTGACCAAGTACACCTGCATATCCGCGCCAAAACGCCCTGACGCCACCTTGCCATGCAATTGTTGCGCTTGTAACAACAAGTGATCAAAAAGCGCCGCCCCCAGGGCCGGTGGAGCCGCTGTGGAGAAACTGGGCCGCAGCCCGCTTTTGGTATCCGCCGCCAGGGTGAACTGCGACACCAGCAGCAAACCGCCGCCGACGTCCTTGAGGGACAGGTTCATCTTGCCCTCCTCGTCACTGAACACCCGATAGTTAAGCAGCTTGTGCAACAGTTTGTCGGCGCTCTCGGGCGTATCTGAAGGCTCGACGGCGACCAGCACCAGCAAACCCTGGTCAATCGAGCCTACCACCTCCCCTGCGACCTCAACCCGGGCGCCACGCACCCGCTGCAACAGGCCCTTCATGCTTCTTCAGGCGGCAGGTCGAGCAGGCGCCGGGCCATTTCGCCGGTTGCACGCACCAGTGCATCGGTGATGCCCGGCTCGGACGCCGCGTGCCCTGCTTCGCGGATGACCTGCAACTCGCTGTTGGGCCAGGCCTGATGCAGCTCCCAAGCGTTATCCAGCGTGCAGATCATATCGTAGCGGCCATGGATGATGACGCCAGGCAGATGGGCGATCTTGTGCATATCGCGAATCAGCTGGTTGGGTTCCAGGAAGGAGTTGTTGGTGAAGTAATGGCATTCGATACGTGCGATAGACAAGGCGCGCTGCGGCTCGGAAAACCGCTCCACATGCTGCGGGCTCGGGCACAGGCCCAACATACGGCCTTCCCAGCCCGACCAGGCTTTGGCCGCATGCATCTGGGCGATCTGGTCGTTGCCGGTCAGGCGCTTGTGGTAAGCGGCAATCATATCGTGGCGCTCTTCCACCGGGATCGGTGCCACATAGTCCTGCCAGTAATCCGGGAACAGGCGGCTCGCGCCCTCCTGATAGAACCAGCGAATATCCTGCGGGCGGGCGAGGAAGATGCCGCGCACGATCAGGCCGTGCACACGCTCGGGGTGGGTTTGCGCGTAGGCCAGCGCCAGGGTCGAGCCCCACGAGCCGCCGAACAGCACCCACTTGTCGATGCCCAGGTGCTCGCGGATGCGTTCAAGGTCAGCGACCAGATCCCAGGTCGTGTTGTTCTCGAGGCTGGCCCTCGGCGTGGAGCGGCCGCAGCCACGCTGGTCGAAGGTCACAATATGGTAGAGGTTCGGGTCGAAATAGCAGCGGCTCTGGGCGTCGCAACCGGAGCCGGGGCCTCCATGGATAAACACGACAGGCAAGCCTTCGGGGGAGCCACTTTCATCGACATACAGGGTGTGGGTGTCATCGACAGCCAGATCGTGCCGGGCGTAGGGTTTGATCTGCGGGTACCAAGTCTGCATTGCGCGCTCCGTAGGGTGTCGGGTTCATCCCAGTGGGGACGTCTATTATTTTGCCGTCCCGCATCATAAACCCGAATTGTGCAATGAGCATGTCCTTGAGCACTTAGACCTGTGTCAGCAGTTCGCGCCTCAGGTAACCCAACAGATAGTCATACAGCCGATCCACCTCTGGCACCTGGCCGCGTGCACGCAAACAACCGTGGACCAACCCCTTGCCGGGATACAGCACGGTTTCCACGCCAGCGGCTTGCAGGCGTTCGGCGTAAAGCCGGCCGTCATCGCGCAGCGGGTCGAACTGGGCTACGGCGATCAACGCCTTGGGTAACCCGCTGAACGTCTCGGCCAGCAGGGGCATGGCGTAGGGCGAAGGTATGCGTATGTCACCCAGGTATAACGCCAGGTAGTCCTGGGTGTCGGCACGGCTGAGCAACGGTGCATCCCAGCAATCAGCCCGCGAGGGCAAGTCGGCGGGGCCACCCAAGCCTGGGTAAACCAGTATCTGGGCGCGGGGCATTGCTTGCTGGTCATCACGCAGCCCCAGGCACAACGCTGCCGCCAGGTTGCCGCCGGCGCTGTCGCCCATCACTACCCGCCATTCGAGGTTGATGGCATGCGGCCCCTCGCCTGCCTGGATCGCCCGCCATACCGCCCGGCAATCGTTGTAGGCCGCGGGGTAAGGATGCTCAGGTGCCAAGCGGTAGTCGATGGCGATCACCAGCACTTGCAGGGTAGCGGCCAGTTCAAGGCAGATGAAATCGTGGGAATCCAGCCCACCGACGACCCAGCCGCCGCCGTGTATATAAAGGAGGCAGGGCCAGCCTTCTGATGGATCAGGCGCCTGGGGCCTATAGGTGCGCACGCTGACGCCGCCGACAGAAAAATCCGCGACGTGCAGCCCGGCGGGTACGGGCGGGGTGAAGGCCTGGCACATGCGGTCATAGGCTTGGCGCAGTCCAGCCAGCGATGAGTCATCGCTGGTAAAGGCTTCGGTCTTGGCGACAAAGGCGCGCATCTGCGAAGAAATAGGATACATGTGCACACCTTATTCACGATGGAGATCAGTGTGGGAGCTGGCTTGCCTGCTCCCACATTGGCCCGGTGGTGTTTTCAAGGTTTCAGGCTGGCCTGTATGGCAGCGACACCGTCGCTGCCATCAAAGGCTGTCACCCCGGCCAACCAGCGCTGCAGATCCTCGGGATGCTCGCGCAGCCATTTTTTCGCCACTTCCTGCGGCGACTGGCGCGCCATGATCGGCACCATCAACTTACTTTCCTGGGCGGCGGTGAAGGTCAGGTTGGTGAGCAGCCGGTTGGCGTTCGGGCAGCGCTCGGCAAAGTCCGGCGCTGTCACCGTAGAAACCGTGGCCCGACCTTCGTTGGGGCCGAACACGTCTTCACTGCCGGTGAGGTAGGCCATTTTCATGTTGAGGTTCATCGGGTGCGGGGTCCAGCCAACGAACACCACGAACTCCTTTCGATTCACCGCACGTTGCACGGCGGCGAGCATCCCCGCTTCACCGGACGCGACCAGCTTGAAGCCGCCCAGGCCAAAGCGGTTGGTGTCGATCATTTTCTGAATATCGGTATTGGCGCCACTGCCCGGCTCGATGCCATAGATCTTGCCGCCGAGTTTGTCCTTGAAGCGGGCAATGTCGGCAAAGGTCTTCAAGCCGGCATCGGCCACGTATTGCGGCACTGCCAGGGTGGCCTGGGCGTCAGCGAGGCTCGGCATGTCGAACACCTTGACCTGCCCGGCCGTCAGGAACGGGGCGATGTTGTTGTCCATCGCCGGTTTCCAGTAGCCGAGGAAGATATCCAGGCGCTTGTCGCGGATACCGGCAAAGATGATCTGCTGTACGGCGCTGGTCTGCTTGCTGTCGTAGCCCAGGCCACTGAGCAGCACGTCCGCCATGCCGGAGGTGGCGACCACGTCGGTCCAACTGACTACACCCATGCGGATGGTTTTGCAGGAAGCCGGTTCGGCGGCCATGGCATGGCTGCTCACATAGCCACTGAGCATGAGGGTCAACAACAGTCGTTTCATGGAATTGGTCTCACTCGGCAGTTTTTATTGTGGGGATGGCGTCTGATGCGCCCTATTCACAACCTTACCCAGCAAAACCCTGATGAACTCGGCCTGTGGCGACCGGCAATTGCACTGTGGCGACTGTTGAGCCGTCATCGCAGGCAAGCCAGCTCCCACACTGAATGTATTCACACATCAAAGGTGGGTTCAGCTTGCCTGCGATAGCGACTTCAGCCGTAGCGCTTTTGTCCCCAGGTCAACAGCCCTTCCAGCAACTGCCTCAACACCACCCGAGTCGGCTCGGCCAAATCAGGGCGATAACGGAACGGTTCGAACTCCTCCATATAGGTGCTCTGGCACAACTCCAGCTGCACCGCGTGGATATCCTGCGCCGGGTTGCCATAGTGACGGGTGATATGGCCGCCCTTGAAGCGCCCGTTCAGCACATGGGTGTATTGCGGATGCTGGGCGCAGATGGCTTCCAACTGACTGGCCAATTCTGGATCGCAGGCGGCGCCGTTGAAGGTGCCCAGGTTGAAGTCCGGCAATTTGCCGTCGAACAGGTGCGCGATCACCGAGCGGATCGAGTGCGCATCGAACAGCAACGCATAGCCGAATTCGGCCTTGAGGCGCGCCAGCTCCTCTTGCAGCGTGCGGTGATAAGGGCCCCAGACCTTCTGCAGGTAAGTGGCGCGCTCTTCTTCGGACGGCGCCCGGCCTTCAAGGAACAACGGCACGCCATCGAACAGCGTCTCTGGGTACAGGCCAGTGGTAGCGCCGGCATACAGCGGCGTGTTGTCGGAGGGGCGGTTCAGATCAATGACAAACCGCGAGTACTCCGCCGCCAGGGTGCTGGCGCCCAGTGCTTCGGCAAAGTCATACAACAGGGGTATATGCCAGTCGGTATCCGGCAGGCTTTGCGCCTCGGGGATCAACCCGGCCTCGACCGCAGGCGTGAGGCGCAGGCCGGCGTGGGGCATGCTGATCAGCAGCGGTACGCGGCCTTGTTTGAACGTCAGAACCTTATCCACAACAGCATCCTCTCAAACAGTGACGTCGACGCCGTGGCGCACGACGCGTTTATCCAGTTCGCCACCCAGCCAGTAGGCCAGGTCGGCGGGGCGGTCGATCTGCCAGGCGACAAAATCCGCGACCTTGCCCACTTCCAGGGAACCATGGGTCTCGCCCAAGCCCAACGCGGTGGCCGCGTGTTGCGTGGCGCCGGCCAGGGCTTCTTCCGGGGTCATGCGAAACAGGGTGCAGGCCATGTTCAGCATCAAACGCACCGACAGCGCCGGCGAGGTGCCGGGGTTGAGGTCGCTGGCGATGGCGATCTTCACGCCGTGCTTGCGCAGGGCGTCCATGGGCGGCAACTGGGTTTCACGCAGGAAGTAAAAAGCCCCCGGTAGCAACACGGCAACGGTGCCGGCAGCGGCCATGGCGATGGCGTCTTCTTCGGTCATGAACTCCAGATGGTCGGCCGACAGCGCGTGATAGCGCGCCGCCAGGCTTGACCCATGCAACGACGAGAGTTGCTCGGCGTGCAGTTTCACCGGCAAGCCAAGTTGCTGGGCGACCTTGAATACCCGCTCAACCTGCTCGGGGGAAAACGCCAGGTATTCACAGAAGGCATCGACCGCATCCACCAACCCCTCGGCGGCCAGGGCCGGCAGCATCTGGCTGCAGATGTGCTCGATGTAATCGTCGGCGCGGTCCTTGTACTCCGGCGGTAACGCGTGGGCGGCCAGGCAGGTGGCGCGCACGCTGACCGGCAGCGCTTCACCCAGGCGCCGAGCCACGCGCAGCATCTTGCGTTCGTTGGCCAGGTCCAGGCCGTAGCCGGACTTGATCTCCACCGTGGTCACGCCGTCACGCAGCAAACTGCGCAGGCGCTTTTCGGCGCTCAAGAACAGCTCATCTTCGCTCGCCGCACGGGTTGCGCGCACAGTGCTGGCAATGCCGCCGCCCTTGGCCGCGATCTCGGCGTAGCTGACACCTTCAAGGCGCTGCTCGAATTCGCCGCTGCGATTGCCACCGAACACCGTATGGGTGTGGCAATCGATCAGCCCGGGGGTGACCCACGCGCCTTGCAGGTCATGCACCTGGGCGTAATCCGCGGTTGGCGCCTGGCTGCGGGGGCCGACCCACTCGATGAGCGAGCCGGCAGTCACCATGGCGGCATCCTCGATGATCGAGTATTTGCCGTTGGTCATGGTTGCGACGTGGCAGTGTTGCCAAAGCGTTTTCATCAACACCTCCCTAAGTTATCGATGAGACAAAACCGGGTCGTAATCGACCTTGGCCGTTTGCCCGGCGGCAGGCTTGACCCACAGCCAGTAGGCGATGATCAGCAGCACGATCCACACCGCGCCCACCATCAACGCCGCCTGGGTATCCGGGAAGTAACCGAGTACACCAAACACAAACAGCATGAACACAATGGCCGCTGCCGGCGCATAGGGCCAGAACGGCACCGGGAATTTCAGTTCGGCGATCTGCGCCTTGGTCATCGAGCGACGCATGGCGACCTGGGTAAACAGGATCATCAGCCATACCCACACGGTGGCGAAGGTGGCAATCGAGGCGATCAGCAAGAACACGTTTTCCGGGATCAGGTAGTTGAGCACCACACCGCCGAGCAAGGCGGCGCCCATGACCACCACGGTCATCCATGGCACGCCTTGTTTGGACAATTGCGCGAAGCCCTTGGGCGCCTGCCCTTGTTGAGCCAGGCCGTACATCATGCGCCCGGCGCCAAAGATGTCGCTGTTGATCGCCGACACCGCCGCCGAGATCACCACAATGTTGAGGATGGTTGCCGCCGAGCCAATCCCCAGGTTGCTGAAGATCTGCACGAACGGGCTGCCCTGGCTGCCGATCTGCGGCCACGGGTAGATGGCCATCAACACGAACAGGGTCAGCACGTAGAACAACAGGATACGCAGCGGCACCGCGTTGATCGCCTTGGGGATCACGCGCTGCGGGTCCTTGGCTTCACCGGCGGTGATGCCGATGATTTCGATGCCACCAAAGGCAAACATCACCACCGCAAACGAGGCGATCAGCCCACCAATGCCGTTGGGCATGAAGCCGCCGTGGGCCCACAGGTTGCTCAGGCCGCTGGCCTGGGTTTCGCCCGCCGAGTGAATGCCAAACAGCATGATGCCGAAACCGCCGAGGATCATCGCCACGATGGCGCCAACCTTGAGCAGCGACAGCCAGAACTCCATCTCGCCAAAGACCTTGACGTTGCACAGGTTCAGGCCGCCGATCAGGAATACGATGCCCAGCACCCAGACCCAACGGGCCACTTCGGGAAACCAGAAGCCCATGTAGATGCCGAACGCGGTGACGTCGGCGAGGCAGACGATGATCATTTCAAAGGCGTAGGTCCAACCGAGGATAAACCCGGCCATGGGGCCCAGGTAGGTGCTGGCGTAGTGGCCGAAGGAACCGGACACCGGGTTGTGCACGGCCATCTCACCGAGGGCACGCATCACCATGAACACAGCGGCGCCGCCGATCAAGTAGGCCAGGAGCACGGCAGGGCCGGCCATCTGGATGGCGGAGGCAGAGCCATAGAACAGCCCGGTGCCGATCGCCGAACCCAGGGCCATGAAGCGAATATGGCGGGCGTTGAGCCCGCGTTTCAAACCTTTTTCTGGCTGATGCATTTCTCTTCCCTAATTATTCTTATCCGAGAAAAACGCGCCCTCACCTGTAGGAGCGAGCTTGCTCGCGAAAAACCTGAGAGCGCTGATGGGTGTCAGGTTTACCGCGTAATCGTTGGCGATTTTCGCGAGCAAGCTCGCTCCTACAGTGGGGCGGCGGCGTGTTAGAGGCTTGGCAGCAACTTGGCCGGCACCAGCTCATTCAGGCAGCGGCTGGCGAGCAGTTCGCTGGCAGCGTTGATGTCCGGGGCGAAGAAGCGGTCCTTGTCATAGAACGCCACCTTGTCACGCAGGATGCCACGGGCTTTTTCCAGCTTGGGCGAGGTCTTCAGGCCGTCGCGCAGGTCCAGGCCCTGGCACGCCGCGAGCCATTCCACCGCGAGGATGCCCCGGGTGTTCTCGGCCATTTCCCACAAACGCTTGCCCGCAGCCGGTGCCATGGACACGTGGTCTTCCTGGTTGGCCGAGGTCGGCAAGCTGTCCACGCTATGGGGATGGGCCAGCGCCTTGTTCTCACTGGCGAGCGCGGCGGCGGTCACCTGGGCGATCATGAAACCGGAGTTCACCCCGCCATTGCCCACCAAGAACGGCGGCAGTTGCGACATGTGCTTGTCCATCATCAACGAGATACGTCGCTCGCTCAGGGAGCCGATTTCGGCAATCGCCAGCGCCATGTTGTCGGCGGCCATGGCCACCGGTTCGGCGTGGAAGTTGCCACCGGAAATCACGTCGCCTTCAGCGGCAAAGACCAGCGGGTTATCCGACACTGCGTTGGCCTCTACCACCAACACCTCGGCGGCCTGGCGCAGTTGAGTCAGGCACGCACCCATAACCTGCGGCTGGCAACGCAGGGAATACGGGTCTTGCACCTTGTCGCAGTTCTGGTGCGATTGGGACACCTGGCTGCTCTCACCGAGCAGGTCACGATAGGCCGCTGCCGAGTCGATCTGGCCACGCTGGCCACGCGCCGCATGAATACGCGCATCGAACGGCGAGCGCGAACCCAGTACCGCTTCCACAGTGAGGCCGCCGCAAGCGAGGGCGCCGGCGAACAGGTCTTCGCCTTCGAACAGGCCACGCAGGGCATAGGCCGTGGACACCTGGGTGCCATTGAGCAGGGCCAAGCCTTCTTTGGCGGCCAGAGTCAGCGGCGTGAGGCCGGCGATTTTCAGCGCTTCGGTGGCTTCCAGCCATTCGCCCTTGTGGCGTGCCTTGCCTTCACCAAGCAGGACAAGGGACATGTGCGCCAACGGCGCCAGGTCACCGGATGCACCCACCGACCCCTTGAGCGGAATGTGCGGGTACACCTGGGCGTTGATCAGCGCGATCAGCGCGTCGATCACCTGGCGACGAATCCCGGAGAAGCCACGGCTCAGGCTGTTGACCTTGAGCACCATGACCAGTCGCACCAGTGCATCGCTGATCGGCTCACCGACGCCGGCGGCGTGGGACAGCACCAGGGAGCGCTGCAGGTTTTCCAGGTCTTCGCTGGCGATGCGGGTCGATGCCAACAGGCCAAAACCGGTGTTGATGCCGTAGGCGGTGCGGTTCTCGGCGAGAATCTGCTCCACGCAGGCAACGCTGGCTTCGATCTGGGCCGAAGCGCTGTCATCCAGGCTGAGGGTTACCGGCTGCTGGTAGATGGCACGCAGTTGGGCGAGGCTCAGTTGGCCTGGAATCAGGTTTAGCGCAGTCACATTCATACTCCTTGTGAATTGTTCTTAGGTGTTCAGTGCAAATTCGGTAAAGCAGTGTTTTTAAGCAACTGGGCAGCGGCGGCAATATCCGGCGCCAGCCAGCGGTCCTGTTCATACGCGGGGACCACTTCGCGCAGCAAACGCCAGGCGCGGTCGGTACCAGCGCCGAAACGCTGGTCCTTGAGAAACTCGAAAGCCTGGGCCGCCAGCAGGTACTCGATAGCAAGAATCTGGGTGACGTTGGCCAGCACCTGGTGCAGCTTGAGCGCGGCGTTGGTGCCCATGCTCAAGTGGTCTTCCTGCAGGCCCGAGGTGACGAAGTTGTCGAGCACTGCAGGTTGCGCCAACTGGCGGTTTTGCCCACACAAGGACGCGGCGACGTACTGCACGATCATCATTCCGGAGTTGACGCCCGGGTTGCTCACCAGGAAGGCTGGCAGGCCGCTGACATGCGGGTTGACCAGGCGGTCCAGGCGGCGCTCGGCCACCGAGCCGATCTCGGCCATGGCGATGGCGAGCATGTCGGCCGCCAACGCCACGGACTGCCCGTGGGGGTTGGCCTGGGACACCACGCGGTAGTTATCCGGCGTGCCCAGCACCAGCGGGTTGTCGGTGGCGCTGTTGAGTTCGGTCTCGATCTGGCGCGTGGCGTGTTCCACCTGGTCGCGGGCCGCGCCGTGAATCTGCGGGATCGAGCGAATGCTCAAGGCGTCCTGGGTGCGAATGCCTTTGCTGCTGGCAATCACCTCACTGCCGTCGAGCAGGGCGCGCAGGTTGATACCTACTTGCTGCATGCCCGGGTGTGGCTTGAGGGCAATGATGGCTTCGTCGAAGGCGTCGATCTGGCCGCGCTGGGCTTCGAAACTCATGGCACCGATCACGTCGGCCCATTGCAGCAAGTGATGCGCATCGGCCAGGGCCAGGCAGCTCAGGCCGGTCATGCACGGCGTGCCATTGACCAGGCACAGGCCGTCCTTGGCGCCGAGCACCACGGGCTGCAAGCCTTCTTCGCTGAGGGCTTGTTGCGCCGGGACGATACGGCCCCGGTAGCTCACATTGCCAACCCCCAGCAGGGCCACGCCGATATGGGCCATGTGGGTCAGGTACCCCACCGAGCCTTGGGACGGTACCTGCGGGGTGATGCCATGGTTGAGCAGTGCCAGCAGCGCGTGAACCACTTGTGGATGCAGGCCGGACTTGCCATGGCTGTAGTTGATGATCGCCGCGCAGATGATCGCGCGGGTTTGTTCATCGCTTAGCACCGGGCCGACGCCGCAGGCGTGGCTCAACAGCGTATTGCGCGACAGTTGGCTCAGTTGCTCGGTCTTGAGCGAGACGTTGCACAGCGCGCCCAGGCCGGTGTTGACGCCATAGGCGCGCTCGCCGCTGGTGACGATGCGCTGCACGATGGCCTGGGCATTGTCGATGCGCGCCCAGGCGTGGCCCGAGAGTTCGAGCACGGCGCCGTGGCGGGCGACGGCGGTGACGTCCTGCCAGCGCATTGGGGTGTCGGCGATGATGATTTTGGTTGCCTGGGACATCTTCATACCTTCTTCAATTCTTAGGCAGCTTTATCGGCCTCTTCGCGAGCAAGCCCGCTCCCACAGGGGAAAGCATTCCAAATGTGGGAGCGGGCTTGCCTGCGATGGCGCCAGCAGCCGCGCCACACAGCCCGGATCAGACCACCGCCGCCCGCCGCTGAACAAAGCGGTCCACATACTCATCCGCCGGAGAATGCAGAATCTCTCGCGGGGTGCCGACCTGGATCAGCTTGCCGTCCTTGAGGATCGCAATGCGGTTGCCGATGCGCACGGCCTCGTCGAGGTCGTGGGTGATGAACACGATGGTCTTGTGCAGGGTCTTTTGCAGCTCGAGCAACTGGTCTTGCATCTCGGCGCGGATCAACGGGTCGAGGGCGCTGAAGGCTTCGTCCATCAGGATGATGTCCGTGTCGGCCGCCAAGGCGCGAGCCAGGCCCACGCGCTGGCGCATGCCGCCGGAAAGCTGGTGCGGATATTTGTTTTCGTAGCCCTTGAGGCCCACGGTTTCGATCCAGTGCAGGGCACGCTCAGCACACACCTGTTTGGTCTCGCCACGCACTTTCAGGCCGTAGGCAACGTTGTCGAGCACGCTCTTGTGGGGCAGCAGGCCGAAGCTCTGGAACACCATGCTGATCTTGTGCCGACGGAATTGGCGCAGGGCGTCCATGTCCAGTTGCAGGATGTCTTCGCCGTCCACCAGGATCGCGCCGCTGGTGGGGTCGATAAGCCGATTGAAGTGGCGCACCAGGGTGGATTTGCCCGAACCCGACAAGCCCATGATCACGAAGATCTCACCGGTACCGATACTCAAGGACAGGTCATTGACGCCGACCACGCAACCGGTCTCAGCCAGTACCTGGTCCTTGGTCTTGCCCTGGCCGACCATGGCCAGCGCATCCTTGGCGCGTGCGCCGAAAATCTTGAAGACGTTTTTGACTTCGATTTTGCTGACAGTAGTCATTTGCTCGCCTCATGTCGTGGACGACCATAGGCCTGGGTAATGCGGTCGATGACCACTGCGAGAATCACGATCGCCAGCCCGGCTTCAAGGCCACGGCCGACGTTGAGGGTCTGGATGCCGACGAGCACGTCTTCACCCAAGCCACGGGCACCGATCATCGAGGCGATCACCACCATCGACAGCGCCATCATCGTGGTCTGGTTGATCCCGGCCATGATGCTCGGCAGCGCCAGCGGCAATTGCACGCCGAACAGTTGCTGCCAGCGGTTGGCGCCGAAGGCGTTGATGGCTTCCATGACTTCGCCATCGACCTGGCGGATACCCAGGTCTGTCAGGCGAATCAGCGGCGGCGCGGCGTAGATCACCGTGGCGAAAATCGCCGGGACCTTGCCCAGGCCGAACAGCATCAGCACCGGGATCAGGTACACGAAGCTGGGCATGGTTTGCATGATGTCCAGCAGCGGCATCAGCACCGAACGCAGGCGATTACTGCGGGCCGACAGGATGCCCAAGGGGATGCCGATCAGCACCGAGATCACCGTGGCAACCATCATCAATGCCAGGGTTTGCATCAGTTTGTCCCACAGGCCGACGGCGCCCACCAGGAACAGCAAACCAACAATCACTGCGGTGGTCACCAGCTTGCGCGTGGCGTGCCAGGCGATGCCCCCGACAATGGCCAGCATCAGCCACCAGGGCGCCATGCGCAGCAGGCCTTCCAGGTTGACGATGGCCCACAGCAGCGTATCGGAGATGTGCCGGAACACATCGCCGTAGTTGGTGACCAGTGCGTCCACCCAACCGTTGACCCAGTCGGCGATGGAAAACGTAAAACTCTCAGGAAACATATCGTGCTCTCGATCCAGTGGGTTGTGGCCAGCCGCCCGGCCACCCCTGAGGGTAGCCGTGCACACTTGGCCTACAAGGCCGCGTCGATTTTCTTGGCTGCGTCTTCGCTCACCCAGGCGTGCCAGACTTCAGGATGTTCCTTGAGGAATATTTTCGCCAGTTTCGGCGACTCGATCCGCTCCTTGGCCATGCGGCCCAGGTTCTGGTTCAGCAGGTCGATGGGCAGGTTGACCTTTTCCAGCACGGCCACCAGTTCCGGCGCTTGCTCGTGGAAAGTCTTGGAGAGGCCGACCTTGATGCTCACGGTTTTATCCACGCCGGGCTTTTCTTCCAGCTTGACCAGGTCGACCTGGCCCATCAGCGGCGTCGGTGACCAGTAGTAGAACAGGATCGGCTCGCCGCGCTTGTAGCTCGACAGCACCGCAGCATCCAGCGCTGGGCCGGTGCCTGGGCGGAAGTTGGTGTAGGTGGTTTCCAGGCCGTAGCTCTTGAGCATTTCGCTGTTGTCCAGCTCGCAGGTCCAGCCGGCCGGGCAGTTGTAGAAGCGGCCCTTGGACGGTTCTTCCTGGTCCTTGAACACCGAGGCGTACTTGGCCAGGTCGGCGATGTTTTTCAGGTCCGGGGCCTTGGGTTCGAGTTTGCGCTTGGCGTCGCCTTCGATCACATAGCGCGGCACGTACCAGCCTTCGACCGCGCCGACCACCGGAGCCCCGACGCCGACGACTTTGCCGGCCTTCTCGGCTTTGTTCCAGACCTCGCTGCGGCCTACCCACTCCTCGGCGAACACTTGGATGTCGTTGCTGCCCAGGGCGTTTTCCATGGTGATGGAATTGCCCGGCAAGCTGTCGGTTTTGCAGTCGTAGCCTTTTTCCAGCACGGTTTGCAGGATGTCGGTGAGCAACATGCCGCTTTCCCAATTCAGGCCGGCGAATTTCACCGGCTTGCCGGATTCACACCAGCCGGCCGCCTGGGCGCCAGCACTTGCCAGCACGCCAGCTGCGAACAAAGTAGCCAGCAAGGTCTTATTCATAGTCATTGTTGTGACGCTCCCAATCATGAAATGGATTACGGCAGTCAGTAGGCGTCCTGCCCTGTCCACGTCCCATCAGGCTTGTGCAGCCAGCTCGTTTGTTATGGGTGAAGCGCCCTGCTCTTTTGGCAGGATCAGGTGATCGGGTACCGTGCCGTGCCATTTTTTCGCACACACGTAATACAGGGCCGCCGGCAGTACCAGGCCGATGATCCAGGAGATATCCACATCACCCAGCGCGGCCACCAGGGGGCCGGTGTAGAACTTGGTGGAGATGAACGGCAACTGCACCAGCACGCCGAATACGTAGACGCTGATGCCCAGCAGGTTCCAGCGGCCGTAGCGACCGTTCGGATCGGCCAGCGCCGGCACGTCATAACGCTCGCGGGTGATGCAGTAGTAATCCACCAGGTTGATCGCGCTCCAGGGCGTAAAGAACGCCAGCAGGAACAAGATGAACGACTTGAATGCACCGAGGAACGAATGCTGGCCGAGCAACGCGATCAGCGTGGCCGTGCCGACGATCATCAACACGAACACCAGACGCTGCAGACGCGTGACCTCCAGACGCCCACGAAAGCCGCTGATGATAGTGGCGATGCACATGAAGCTGCCGTAGGAATTGAGCGTCGAGATGGTGACCTTGCCGAACGCGATGCTGAAGTACAGCAGCGCAGCGGTGGCCCCCGTGCCGCTCAAGCCAACGATATAGGCCACTTCATGCCCGGCGAATTGGCCGTTGGACATGGCCGCGGCGAACACACCGAGCACCATCGCCACTTGGGCACCGATGACCGAGCCTGCGCCAGCAGCGAGGAAGGTTTTCACCGATGACGTGTGGCTCGGCAGGTAACGCGAGTAATCCGCCACGTAAGGGCCGAAGGCTATCTGCCAGGAAGCCGCAAGCGACACGGCCAGCAGGAAACTGCTCCAGCTGAAGTGGCGAATCTGCAGGAGTGCGCCAACGTCGGTCTGGCTCATCAGGCGACTGAACAGGTACACAAAGGCAATCACACCGATGATGCTGGCGACACGGCCGATGAAGTGGATCACCCGGTAACCCAGCACCGTGACCAGTACGATGACACTGGCGAAGATCAGGATGCCGACGCTGTCGCTGACCCCGAACAACTGGCCCAGCGCCTGGCCCGACAGCACGGTGCCGGTGGCGGTGAAGCCCAGGTACATCAAGCACACCAGCACGATCGGAATGGCCGCGCCATACACGCCGAACTGCACCCGGCTGGAAATCATCTGCGGCAGGCCAAGCTTGGGGCCTTGCGCCGCATGCAGCGCCATGACGCCACCGCCGATCAATTGACCGATGAGCAAGCCGATCAACGACCAGAACACATCACCGCCCAGCACCACGGCCAACGCCCCGGTGACAATCGCAGTGATCTGCAGGTTGGCACCCATCCACAGGGTGAATTGACTGAATAGACGACCATGTCTTTCCGCTTCCGGGATGTAGTCGATCGAACGTTTCTCGATCAACGGGGTGGTGTCGTTTGCAGCCATGTTGTTCAACCTCTGATGGATTGTTCGATGCTTTTCTGTAGGAGCGAGCTTGCTCGCGAAAAACGTACATTCAACGCAGCGATGCGCCTGGAATACCTTCGCGAGCAAGCTCGCTCCTACAGTGGGTGCGTCAGCCGTTGATCATCGGCAGGTTAAGGCCCTGTTCCTTGGCGCAGTCGATAGCAATCTGGTAACCCGCATCGGCATGGCGCATCACCCCGGTCGCCGGGTCGTTGTGCAGCACGCGGGCAATCCGCTCGGCCGCTTCGTCAGTACCGTCGCAGACAATCACCATCCCCGAGTGCTGGGAGAAGCCCATGCCCACGCCACCACCGTGGTGCAGCGAGACCCAGGTGGCGCCGCTCGCGGTGTTGAGCAAAGCGTTGAGCAATGGCCAGTCGGACACAGCGTCGGAGCCGTCCTGCATGGCTTCGGTTTCGCGGTTCGGGCTGGCGACCGAGCCGGAGTCCAGGTGGTCACGGCCGATCACGACCGGCGCGGACAGCTCGCCGCTGCGCACCATTTCGTTGAACGCCAGGCCCAACTTGGCACGCTGGCCCAGGCCGACCCAGCAGATACGGGCCGGCAGGCCCTGGAAGCTGATGCGCTCGCGGGCCATGTCCAGCCAGTTGTGCAGGTGGGCGTCGTCCGGGATCAGTTCTTTGACTTTGGCGTCGGTCTTGTAGATGTCCTGCGGGTCGCCGGACAGGGCCGCCCAACGGAACGGGCCGATGCCACGGCAGAACAGTGGGCGGATGTAGGCCGGTACGAAGCCTGGGAAGTCGAACGCATTTTCCACGCCTTCTTCCTGGGCCATCTGGCGGATGTTGTTGCCGTAGTCGAAGGTCGGGATGCCTTGCTTCTGGAATTCCAGCATGGCTTTGACATGTACGGCCATCGACTGCTTGGCGGCCTTGATCACGGCGGCCGGCTCGGTCTTGGCACGAGCGCGGTATTCGTCCCAGGTCCAGCCGGCCGGCAGGTAGCCGTTGAGTGGGTCGTGGGCGCTGGTCTGGTCGGTGACCATGTCCGGGCGCACGCCACGCTTGACCAGTTCCGGCAGGATCTCTGCGGCGTTGCCCAGCAGGGCGATGGAAATGGCCTTGCCTTCCTTGGTGTACTTGGCGATACGCGCCAGGGCGTCGTCGAGGTCGGTGGCCTGCTCGTCGACGTAGCGGCTGTTCAGGCGGAAGTCGATGCTGACTTGCTGGCACTCGATGTTGAGCGAGCAGGCGCCGGCCAGGGTCGCAGCCAATGGCTGCGCGCCGCCCATGCCGCCGAGGCCGGCGGTGAGCACCCAACGGCCGGTCAGGTCGCTGTTGTAATGCTGGCGGCCGGCTTCCACGAAGGTTTCGTAGGTGCCTTGAACGATGCCCTGGCTGCCGATGTAGATCCAGCTGCCGGCGGTCATCTGGCCGTACATGGCCAGGCCCTTGGCATCCAGTTCGTTGAAATGCTCCCAACTGGCCCAGTGCGGCACCAGGTTGGAGTTGGCAATCAGCACGCGCGGGGCGTTGCTGTGGGTCTTGAACACGCCGACCGGCTTACCGGATTGCACCAGCAGGGTTTCGTCGTCGTTCAGGTGAGTGAGGCTCTCGACGATCTGGTCGTAGCACTCCCAGTTGCGCGCCGCACGGCCGATACCGCCGTACACCACCAGTTCTTTGGGGTTCTCGGCCACTTGCGGGTCGAGGTTGTTCATCAGCATGCGCAGCGGCGCTTCGGTCAGCCAGCTTTTGGCGGTGAGCTTGTTACCGCGGGCGGCGCGGATTTCGACGTCACGGTATTTTGTAGGCTTGGTCACAGCTAGGACTCCTCGGCGATCGATGCGCGGACATAGATGGTGCGAGGTCTTACGCACACACCTTTACTTGTATGTACAAGCATATGCAATCGAGCGGCCAACTTTAGCCGGGAGTGGTTGGGATTTTTTTGCACGGGACGTGCGAGCCTTGTAAATCAAGGCTTCAAAGCTTGATGAAATTTCTTACGGAAGTTTTATGCAGCAAGGGGAATTTGTCACGGCAGCGAAGCTTTGCGTCACGCTGGGGCATTCGGTAACAAATTGGTGCGCGGAGTGGAAACAGATTTTGTGAACAATGCAAAAACAAATGTGTGGCTTGCCAGCTCCCACAGTTTTTAACCGAGTGCGGTCAGTTCGATGATGCAGCAGCGGCCTGTGACCGATATTTCCAGCAACCCAGTGTTACCGTCCACTTGCAGGCAATCGTGGTGGCCAAGCTTCTCGCCCAGCACCTTCACTTCGTCCGCCACGCTGAACACCAGCACCGTCTGCGCGGTGCTGAAAAACTGCTGCATGCCATCCACCCACTGCAAGCGTGCATGGTAACGCTCGGGCGAATAGATCAGATTGAAGTCGCGAATCGGCCCTGTGATCAAACGGCATGACACCTGGCTTTCGCCCTTGAACGCGAACGGCTGCAACGGTAACAACCCGCGTTGCTCCTCACCGTCTACGGTCAGCACCATGCCCGCGCCCTTGATCACCGTAATCACGCGCTGGTAACCGGTGAAGGTGGAAAATCCACCCGACTCGGCGATATCGGCAATCGACAAACGCCAGCCGAAACCCTCCAGGCCGGTGCCCGCATCACGGGCGATTTCTTCAGTGCTGCCGCCGCCGTTCTTCCACGGCATGCGCACGTAGTCGGCGGCGCGCCAGACGTTGATCTCACTCATTTACTGAAGCGTCCTTCGAGGCTGTGACGGGAACCGGGGTGGATCAACCGCGCCGCAGTCACCGGCTGGCGACCCGACCAGGTGCGTCGGCGAATCAACAGGCACGGCTCGCTCGGCTCGATCTGCAACAACTCGCACTCGGCGGCATCGGCGAGAATCGCCTCAACCACATGCTCGCCCTCAGTCAACGGCGCGACCTGGTTCAAATAGGCATACGGGGTTTGCTGGGTGAAGTCCTGCTGCAGGTATTGCGGCGCGACCAGGGCGTTGACGAAACGGTCTTCGATTTGCACGGGAATGTCGTTCTCGTAATGCACGATCAACGAGTGAAACACCCGCCCGCCTTCGCGCATTTCCAAGGCGACGGCGCGCTCGGAACCAGCAGCCTCTTCGCCCAGGGTGATGACCTGGCAAGTGTGCCGATGCCCGCGGGAGGCGATTTCATCGGCGATGTTGTGCACTTCAAACAGGGCCGACTGGCTCTTAGGCTCGGCCACGAAGGTCCCCACGCCTTGCATACGCACCAACAGGCCTTCGGCGGTCAGCTCGCGCAGGGCGCGGTTGATGGTCATGCGGCTGAAGCCCAACTCGCTGACCAGCTCGCTTTCCGACGGCACGCGGTAATGGGGCGGCCAGTTGCCGTTGAGGATCTGCTGGCTGATCATCTGTTTGACGCGGGCATACAAGGGCGCCGGACTTTCGTCCATGTGGGCAGCCAGCGAAGAGTTGGCGGGCGGAGTCGGCACAGGGAATCCTTGCAGGGGAAAAAGATGCATAGATTGCCGGAGTTTACCGAGCAGGCAAACGTCTGTATATGTATATACAAATAAACACACGACCGGGGTGCCTTGATCATGTCCGCTTTCTTTGCCGAACGCGCACTGCTGCCTAATGGATGGGCCAACGATATACGTCTTGAAGTCAGCGCCGATGGCCTGCTGACAAAGGTTGAGCCCAATGCCAGTGCAGAAGGCGCCGAACGGCTCAGGGGCCCGGTGTTGGCGGGCATGCCGAACCTGCACTCCCATGCCTTCCAGCGCGCCATGGCGGGCTTGGCCGAAGTGGCCGGCAACCCCAATGACAGCTTCTGGACCTGGCGCGACTTGATGTACCGCATGGTCGGCAAGATCACCCCTGAGCAGTTACAGGTCATCGCGCGCCAGCTGTATATCGAAATGCTCAAGGCCGGCTACACCTCGGTGGCCGAGTTTCATTACGTGCATCACGATCTCAGCGGCCAGCCCTATGCCGACCGTACGGAACTGTCCCGCCAGATCAGCCAGGCGGCCGCCAGCAGCGGGATCGGCCTGACCTTGCTGCCGGTGCTCTACACCCACGCAGGCTTTGGCGGCCAGGCACCGAATGAAGGCCAGCGACGGTTTATCAACAGCACTGAAAACTACCTGGACCTGCAAGCGCGCCTGCAGCCCATTCTGGCGGCACAACCGGCGCAGCAACTGGGCCTGTGCTTCCACTCCCTGCGCGCCGTAACCCCCGAACAAATCCATACCGTGCTGGGCGCCAGTGACAAAAGCTGCCCCGTGCATATCCACATTGCCGAACAGCAAAAGGAAGTCGACGACTGCCTGGCCTGGAGCGGCAAGCGCCCGTTGCAGTGGCTGTATGACAACGTCGAAGTGGATGATCGCTGGTGCCTGGTGCATGCCACCCATGTCGATGCCGACGAAGTGACACGCATGGCCAACAGCCGAGCAATTGCCGGTTTGTGCCTGACCACGGAGGCCAACCTGGGCGATGGGATTTTTCCGGCGGTGGACTTTCTCGCCCAGGGCGGCCGCATGGGCATCGGTTCCGACAGCCATGTGTCACTGAGCGTGGTGGAAGAACTGCGTTGGCTGGAATACGGCCAGCGCCTGCGCGATCAACGGCGTAATCGGTTGTATCGCAGTGACCAACCGATGGTGGGTCGCACGCTGTTCGATGCTGCGCTGGACGGTGGCGCACAAGCGCTGGGCCAGCCGATTGGTCGACTGCAAGTGGGCGAGCGTGCGGACTGGATAGTGCTGGACGGTAGCGACCCGTACTTGGCGACGGCCCGTGAGGATGGGATTCTCAACCGCTGGCTTTTTGCCGGTGGTGATCGGCAAGTGCGCGATGTAATGGTCAATGGCAAATGGGTGGTGCGAGATGGGCATCATGCTGGCGAAGAAGACAGCCGCCGGGCATTCACCCAGGTCCTGAAGGACTTGCTGAACTAACGGCCAACCCATAACAAATGTGGGAGCTGGCTTGCCTGCGATAGCATCAACCCGGTGTAACTGGTGCACCGAGGTGTCTGTATCGCAGGCAAGCCAGCTCCCACATTTGATTGGGGGGGGCGAATTACTGAGACGTCTTCGCCATTTGCTTATCCGACGTACGCCAGATCAACCGCGTGGTGTCATACCCTTGCTGTCGCGCCCTGCTCAGCAGGTCTTCGCGGGTATCGGCACTCACCGTCGGCGTGCGCGACAGGATCCACATATAGCGGCGGCTCGGGCTGCCGACGATGGCGGTCTTGTAGTCATCGCTGACATACAGCACCCAGTAGTCGCCCTTGGCTACGCCCGGCAACAGTGATGTAAACCAGTTGTTGAATTCCACCCACAGCTTGTCGGTCTTGCCTGGTACCTGTGGGGTGGCAGTGCCTTTGGCCTCTTGCCACTTCCACTCAGGCGTCAGGCAGCGGTTGAACACCGACATGTCACCATCAGGCAGCAAGGTATAGCGGGCTTCGGATTGCGCACAGTTGCGCTGGAAGTACATCGGCAACCGGGCCAACTCATACCAGGTGCCCTGGTAACGCTTGAGGTTGACGTTGCTCGCAGTCTTGGGTTGCAGATCATCGCCAGAATGGCTGGCGCAGCCCGCCAAAAACAGGCTGGCGCAAAGGAACAAAACAAAACGCATCATTCTTCTTCTCCCGCAGGCTCGCGCCCCGGTTTACTTCAGGCCTTGCCCGGAAAACATCAGAACTTTGTCACCGGCGTACTGCACGCTGATAAAGCTGTTTTTATCGCCCCAGGTGCAGCTGGACATGCCCAGTGCGCCGGAACAATCGGTTGGCTTGCCCAGCAACGACTCCACCTCGGCCTTGGCCATGCCGGCTGAGAGCTTTTGGTAGTTTTCTTGGGTGACCTTGCTGCAAGCGGCTAAGAGCACGCAAAAAGCCAGCAGGGCGAGACGGCGTATAGACATGGAAAAGCTCCTGGAGAGACAAAGCAGCTGGGGTATCTGCCAGAAGCTTAGAAGGGAAAAGGGGTGTCTGGTTCCCGACGGGGGGCGCTATTTATTTTTTATGTGAACTGGCCCCTTGAAGCGTATTTTCGGATGGAAAACCACAGCCTTTCATCAGTTGCTTTCTGCCGAAGACCAAATTAGGACTAAAATCAGCCCCACCTTGAGCAAGGGCCATCCCATGAAATTTTCTTCCCAGATAAAGCCAATCAGCTACTTGAAAAGCCATACCGCCGAGATCGTCAAAACACTCACTGAAAGCCGCGAACCACTGGTCATCACACAAAATGGCGAAGCGAAGCTGGTGGTGATGGATGTGAAGAGTTTTGAAGAACAGGCAGAAACCATGGCCTTGTTAAAGCTATTGGCCTTGGGCAACCGGCAGATTGAATTGGGGCAGTTTCAAGACATGGAGGATGTGTTCGCCGAGCTGGACAAGGACGACGCTCAATGACATTCAAGGTTGTGATTCTTCACTCGGCAAAACGCGACCTTAAAGACATCAAGTCATACCTCATTCGGCAGTTCTCGACATCGACCTGGCAGCAGTCCTACGACGCGATGAAACAGGCAATGCGACTGCTTGAATCTCAACCCTATGCTGGCTCGATACCGGAAGAGATCGAGAGGTTGAATCTCAGCCAATATCGACAGGTTGTCTGTGGCATGAATCGGATCATCTACGAAATTCGAGACCCGATCATTTACGTCCACATCATCGCCGACACTCGGAAAAACCTGCAGGCGTTGCTGCTGAGAAACCTTATTCAATAAAAACAAAAGCCCCGAAGCGCTGACCGCATTTCGGGGCTTTTTAGTTACCGCAAGATCTTACTTCTTGTGATAAGCCGTCACGCGCTCAACTTCTTCCTTCGAACCCAGGAACACCGCCACACGCTGGTGCAGGCCTTCTGGCTGGATGTCGAGGATGCGCTGATGGCCGTCGGTAGACGCACCGCCTGCCTGTTCAACCAGGAACGACATCGGGTTGGCTTCGTACATCAGGCGCAGCTTGCCTGGCTTGGACGGCTCGCGGCTGTCGCGTGGGTACATGAACAGGCCACCACGGGTCAGGATGCGGTGCACGTCGGCAACCATCGCGGCTACCCAGCGCATGTTGAAGTTCTTCTTCAACGGGCCTTCTTCGCCTTCCATCAGCTCGTTGACGTAGCGCTTCACCGGTTCTTCCCAGTGGCGCTGGTTGGACATGTTGATCGCGAATTCCTGAGTGGAAGCAGGGATCGAAATATCTTCGTGGGTCAGCACGAAACTGCCCATTTCACGGTCCAGGGTGAAGCCCTTGACGCCGTCGCCCAGGGTCAGCACCAGCATGGTCTGTGGGCCGTAGATCGCATAACCGGCAGCCACTTGCTCGGTGCCTGGCTGCAGGAAGGCCTTTTCGTTCAGGGCCTCATTCTGGCTCAGGTATTCGTTCGGGCAACGCAGTACCGAGAAGATGGTGCCGACCGGTGCGTTGATGTCGATGTTGGACGAACCGTCCAGTGGGTCGAATACCAGCAGGTATGCGCCTTTCGGGTATTTGCCTGGGATCTGGTAGGCATTGTCCATTTCTTCGGACGCCATGCCGGCCAGGTGACCGCCCCATTCGTTGGCTTCGAGCAGGATTTCGTTGGACAGCACGTCCAGTTTCTTCTGCACTTCGCCCTGCACGTTTTCAGTGCCCATGCTGCCCAGGACACCGCCCAGTGCGCCTTTGGAAACGGCGTGGCTGATTTCCTTGCAAGCACGCGCCACCACTTCGATAAGGAAGCGCAGATCGGCAGGCGTGTTGTTGCTGCGGGTCTGCTCGATCAAATAGCGACTCAAGGTAACGCGGGACATGGACGGCTCCGGAGAATGGGGGGGCTAAAAACCCGCGCAGTTTAGCGCGAGTCGGGGCTGATTTCCTCTAATCAGAGGATTTAACGCCAATAGAGTTCACGACCCGGCTTGATGTGGGAGGGGGCTTGCCCCCGATTGCGGTCATTCAGTCAATGCATGAGTGACAGATCAACCGCTATCGGGGGCAAGCCCCCTCCCACATTTTTAACCGCGGCGGTCAGTCGAGGGCTTTCCAGATCTCGGTGGCGTATTCGCGGATGGTGCGGTCCGAGCTGAACCAGCCCATGCGTGCTGTGTTGAGCACCGCCGAGCGCCACCAGGCCTTGGAGTCGTGCCAATGCGCCTCGACCCGCGCCTGGGCGTCCCAGTAGGCGTCAAAGTCGGCACACACCAGGAAGCGGTCATAGTCGATCAGCCCATCGACCAGGCCCACATAGCGTCCCGGGTCATCGGGCGAGAACACCCCGCCGCGGATCGCTTGCAGCACGTCGTTCAAGCGATGGGACGCGGCGATGTCCGGCCCGGCGTTGAACTCACCAGCGTGCTTGCGGGCTTCCACCTGCTGGGCACTGAGGCCGAAGATAAACATGTGCTCGGCGCCGACCCGCTCATGCATCTCCACGTTGGCGCCGTCCATGGTGCCGATGGTCAGCGCACCGTTGAGGCCGAACTTCATGTTGCTGGTACCCGACGCTTCGAAGCCGGCAGTGGAAATCTGCTCCGACAAATCCGCTGCCGGAATGATGCTTTCCGCCAGGCTGACGTTGTAGTTGGGCAGGAACACCACCTTGAGCAGACCGCGTACGGTCGGGTCGTTGTTGACGGTGCGGGCGATGTCGTTGGTCAGCTTGATGATCAGTTTGGCCTGGTGGTAGCTGGCCGCTGCCTTACCCGCGAAGATTTTCACCCGAGGCACCCAATCGATGCCCGGCTCGGCACGGATCGCCTGGTACAGCGCCACGGTGTGCAGCAGGTTGAGCAGTTGGCGTTTGTATTCGTGGATGCGCTTGACCTGCACGTCGAACATCGCCGCCGGGTTGATCGCAATGCCCAGGCGCTCATGGATGATCTGCGCCAGTGCGCGCTTGCTGTGCAGGCGCTGCTCAGCGAACGCTTTGCGGAAGGCCGGTTTCTCGGCAAAGGGTTCCAACTCGATAAGACGCTGCTCGGGCTGGTCGAGAATATCCGGGCCCAGGGCTTCCACCAGCATATCGGTCAATTTGGGGTTGGCCTGGTACAACCAGCGACGGAAGGTAATGCCGTTGGTTTTGTTGTTGATGCGCTCGGGGTAGAGCTTGTGCAGTTCGGAGAACACCGTGCTGCGCATTAGCTGGGTATGCAAACCGGACACGCCGTTGACGCTATGGGAGCCCAGGAACGCCAGGTTGCCCATGCGCACGCGGCGGCCGTTGTCTTCTTCGATCAGCGACACAGCGCGCAAAACATCAAAGTCGTGGATGCCTTTGGCACGCAGCGAGTCAATGTGCTGGGCGTTGATCAGGTAGATGATCTGCATGTGCCGCGGCAGCATGCGTTCCATCAAACCTACCGGCCAGGTTTCCAGCGCCTCGGGAAGCAAGGTGTGGTTGGTGTAGGAAAGGGTCTCGACGGTGACATCCCACGCCGCTTCCCAAGGAATGTCATGCAGGTCGACCAGCTGGCGCATCAACTCGGCTACGGCGATGGACGGGTGGGTGTCGTTGAGCTGGATGGCGGCGTGTTCGCCCAGGCTGAGCACCGAACCGTGCATGTTCTTGTGGCGGCGCAGCAAATCCTGCAGGGAGGCGGAGACGAAGAAATATTCCTGGCGCAGGCGCAGCTCCTGCCCTGCTTCGGTGCTGTCGGCCGGGTAAAGCACTCGGGAGATGCTTTCGGCACGGGCTACTTCGGCGACGGCACCCAAATGGTCACCGGCGTTGAAGCGCTCCAGGTGCAGGTCTTCTACGGCCCGTGCACGCCAAAGGCGCAGGGTGTTGACGCTGGCGCCGCGCCAACCGACGACCGGCGTGTCGTAGGCAACGGCACGTACGGTTTCGTTGGGCGACCACACCTGGATCATCTTGCCCGAGGCGTCCGCAACGGTTTCGACGCTGCCGCCAAAGCCAATCGGGTAAATCACTTCAGCGCGCTCGAATTCCCAAGGGTTACCGAAATCCAGCCAGCGTTCGGTCTGTTCCTGCTGCCAACCGTCAACAATCGCCTGGCGAAACAAGCCGTGTTCATAACGAATGCCGTAACCGTGGCCGGCAACGCCCAGCGTCGACATGCTTTCCATAAAGCACGCCGCCAGCCGGCCCAGGCCACCGTTGCCGAGCGCCGCGTCGGGCTCCAGCAGACGGATGCGTTCCAGATCCACGCCCAGCTCCGACAGCGCTTCGCGAGCGATCTCCAGCACACCCAGGTTGCTCAGGCTGTCGTAGAGCAAGCGGCCGATGAGAAATTCCAGGGACAGGTAGTAAACGCGCTTCTGGCCTTTACGATAAATACGCCGCGTGTGGTCCATCCAGTGATCGACCATCTGGTCGCGTGCGGCCAGGGCAATGGCTTCGAACCAGTCATGGTCGAAGGCGTGATCCGGGTCCTTGCCCACCGCGTAGGTGAGTTTGGTCAAGACAGCATCGCGGAATGCGGCTACCTCTGCTTCTCGTGCAAGCGGTTCCTGAGACATCGGTGCGACCTCGGGCGAGATTGAAGGAGTTGCTAGAGCCTAGTCGGTCTGACAGACGGTAGACGTGCTGGTTCGGCAGTTTTTTAACTCATTGGCCTATGGCTGAATTTGATGCAGGGGTCGTGCCCGATCAGACCGTGGCCAAACCTTTGAGCTGAAACCTGCAAAATGTTGTTCAAAAAACCACCAATCCCGGTATGATCGCGCGCCCGGATAACGCCCCACCTTGGAACCTTGATGAAGCCTCAACTGATCGCCGCCGCGGAACTCGACCGTCTAGAGACCTGGCAGAAATACTCCGCCCATATGTGCGGCGGCTGCGTGTCCAGCTGCTGCACGCTGCCGGTGGAGGTGAAGATCAAGGACCTGATCCGCATTGGCATCGTCGATGAGTTCGAGCGCGGCGATCCGCCGAAGAACATCGCCAAGCGTTTGCAGAAAGAAGGCATCGTCGAGCGGTACAACAACAAGTCCGAAATTTTTACCCTGCAGCGCATGAGCAACAACGACTGCCTGTACCTGGATCGTAAGACGCGCTTTTGCACTATTTATGACAAGCGCCCGGATACGTGCCGCAACCACCCGAAAATCGGGCCGCGGCCGGGGTATTGTGCGTATAAGCCCAAGGAAGTGGTGCGCGAGACTAACTTCAAGACCCTCGACAAGTTCTAAGTTTTTATTGTTCGGACCAGCGCTTTCGCGAGCAAGCCCGCTCCCACACTTGACCGCATCCATCCTGAAAAAACGCGGTCGAATGTGGGAGCGGGCTTGCTCGCGAAGAGGCCGGCACAATCACTACACATTCTGCAGGCATAAAAAAACGCCCCCGGCCTTTCGACCGGGGGCGTTTTTCATTCAGCCTGAGTTAACTCAGTTCTTGGCTTTCTTGGCAGCGCGGGTACGCTCGCCTTCGTCAAGAATCTTTTTACGCAGACGAATGGACTTAGGAGTCACTTCGCACAATTCATCGTCCTGGATGAATTCCAGGGCCTGTTCCAGGGTGAAGCGAACAGGTGGAACCAGAGCGATGGTTTCGTCTTTGCCCGAAGCACGCATGTTGTCGAGCTTCTTGCCTTTGGTTGGGTTGACGCCCATGTCGTTGTCACGGCTGTTCAGACCAACGATCTGGCCGTTGTAGATCTCTTGACCGTGTTCAACGAACAGCTTGCCACGCGCCTGGAGGGTTTCCAGGGAGTAGGTCAGCGCCTTGCCGGTTTCTACCGACACCAGAACACCATTCTGACGGCCGGACATGTCGCCGGACTTCATGGTGTCGTAGCGATCGAAGATCGAGGTCAGGATGCCAGCACCGTTGGTCAGGGTCAGGAACTGGTTACGGAAACCGATCAGACCACGAGCAGGGATGTTGTATTCCAGACGCACACGGCCTTTGCCATCCGGCACCATGTTGGTCAGGTCGCCCTTACGCAGGCCCATCTCTTCCATGACCTTGCCCTGGGATTCTTCAGGGGTGTCGATGGTGACGTTTTCGAACGGTTCCTGCTTCACGCCGTCAACCTGACGGATGATCACTTCCGGACGACCAACACCCATTTCGAAGCCTTCGCGACGCATGGTTTCGATCAGTACCGAGAGGTGCAGCTCACCGCGGCCGGAGACCTTGAACTTGTCAGCCGAGTCGCCTTCTTCAACGCGCAGAGCAACGTTGTACAGCAGCTCTTTGTCCAGACGCTCCTTGATGTTACGGGAGGTCACGAACTTGCCTTCTTTACCGCAGAAAGGCGAGTCGTTTACCTGGAAGGTCATGGAAACGGTTGGCTCGTCAACGGTCAGAGGCTTCATCGCCTCGACGTTGTCCGGCTGGCACAGGGTGTCGGAGATGAACAGCGAGTCCATACCGCTCACGCATACGATGTCGCCAGCGAAAGCTTCTTCAACGTCGATGCGGTGCAGGCCGTGGTGACCCATCAGCTTCAGGATACGACCGTTACGCTTCTTGCCGTCGGCGCCGATAGCGACAACCGGGGTGTTCGGCTTGACGCTACCACGAGCGATACGGCCAACGCCGATAACACCCAGGAAGCTGTTGTAGTCCAGTGCCGAGATTTGCATCTGGAACGGGCCTTCACGGTCGACTTTCGGTGCTGGAACGTTGTCGACGATCGACTGGTACAGCGGAGTCATGTCTTCAGCCATGTCGGTGTGGTCAAGACCAGCAATACCGTTCAGGGCCGAGGCGTAGATGACCTGGAAGTCCAGCTGTTCTTCGGTGGCACCCAGGTTGTCGAACAGGTCGAAGATCTGGTCCAGAACCCAGTCCGGGCGCGCGCCTGGACGGTCAACCTTGTTGATGCACACGATCGGACGCAGGCCGGCTTCGAAAGCCTTCTTGGTCACGAAACGGGTTTGCGGCATAGGGCCGTCTTGAGCGTCAACCAGCAGCAGAACGGAGTCAACCATCGACATTACGCGTTCTACTTCGCCGCCGAAGTCGGCGTGGCCCGGGGTATCCACGATGTTGATGTGGTAGCCGTTCCAGTTGATAGCGGTGTTTTTTGCCAGGATGGTAATACCGCGCTCTTTTTCCTGGTCGTTGGAGTCCATCACGCGCTCGTCGTTGAGCTCGTTGCGCTCCAGGGTGCCGGATTGACGCAGGAGTTTGTCTACCAGGGTGGTTTTACCATGGTCAACGTGAGCAATGATGGCGATGTTACGTAGATTTTCGATCACTTGTGTATCTCGATCAGAGGATTCGGTGTGCTGACAGGTCGTGGCAGCGATTAACAGTAGAGTCAGGCCTTGCCGTTACAGCTTGACGGCAGAGTCGGGGGGCCGGTGACGCAGGCCACAGGCAAACAGCCCCGGGCTCTTAGCTCGGTCGATAAACGCGCACATTGGCATGCCCCTCACTGAGCAAATGGTGGGCATGCAGGCGACTCATCACGCCTTTGTCGCAATACAACAGGTACTGACGGCTGTTATCCAGTTCCTTGAAACGCGCGTTCAGTGCGTAGAACGGCAGCGTTTGCACGTCGATGCCAGCGATTTCCAGCGGCTCATCTTCAGCGGCATCCGGATGACGGATGTCGATGACGATCTGGCCGGCCAGGGCTTCGCTGACTTCTTCGATCTGCACATCCTGGCCCAATTCATCGATCACTCGATCGATTGGCACCAGCTTGGCGTTCTCGAGCGCACGCTCCAGAATCGCCATGTCGAATTCTTTCTCTTCATGCTCCACGCGGTGACGCTTGGCGTGGGTCTTGGGGTTCACCGAAATGACCCCGCAATACTCAGGCATATGCTTGGCGAAGTCGGCGGTGCCGATTTCTTCTGCCAGGTCGATGATGTCCTGCTTGTGGCTGGCGATCAGCGGGCGTAGCACCAGCTTCTCGGTCACGCAGTCAATGATCGACAGGTTCGGCAGCGTCTGGCTGGAAACCTGGGAAATCGCTTCGCCGGTCACCAGGGCGTCGATCTGCAATTGATCGGCGATTCGGGACGCCGCGCGCAACATCATACGCTTCAATACTACGCCCATATGACTGTTATCGACTTTGCCGAGAATTTCGCCCAGCACTTCCTCGAACGGTACGCTTACAAATAGCACGCGTTGGGAGCTGCCGTATTTCTTCCAGATAAAGTGCGCGACTTCCATCACGCCCAATTCATGTGCACGCCCGCCCAGGTTGAAGAAGCAGAAGTGGCTCATCAGGCCGCGGCGCATGATCTGGTAGGCCGCTACCGTGGAATCGAAACCGCCGGACATCAATACCAGGGTCTGTTCCAGGGCACCCAGCGGATAGCCGCCTATGCTGTTGTGCTGACTGTGGATCACGAACAACCGTTGGTCGCGAATTTCCATGCGCACTTCAATTTGTGGCGCCTTGAGGGAAATTCCAGCGGCACCGCACTCGCGACGCAGCTTGCTGCCGACGTATTTCTCGACGTCCATGGAGCTGAACAGGTGCTTGCCGGCACGCTTGCAACGCACCGAAAAAATCTTGCCTTCAAGCGCACTGCCGTAGTGCTGCTTGCACTTTTCGGTGATGTCGTCGAAGTCGCCCAGCGGGTACTCATCCACCTGCAGGAAATGCGCGATGCCCGGCATGCAGCTCAGGCGCTCGGTCATGTCCTTCAAGGCTTTGGCGTCGGTAATACGGGTTTCCAGCTCGAGGTTGTCCCACACGCCGTTCACCACCACAGCCGGGTCCAGGTCACGGAGCACGGCACGGATGTTCTTGGCCAACTGACGGATGAAACGCGTCCGTACCGGTCGGCTCTTGATGGTGATCTCGGGGAAGACTTTAACGATTAATTTCATGGAAACAGCGCGCGCCGGGCCTGCTGAAAAAGGGGGGCGCGGATTATAGCGGAAATCGCTCAAGGTTTAACCAGTTAATATGCATCGCATACGCAATGCACCAAAACAGGTCATTTGCACAAATAAACGCTACATTGCAGTGCGCGATTTATGCCGTTTTTACCAATTGCACCGTTATAGGGGCCATTTTGAGGCAAAACGGCCATGTTGGCGCACTGGCATGCAATTTGCTCTCTTGTGAGGCAGGTTGCCTTGGCGGAGTATCCGCGCCGGCATCACCCAAATTCTAAGGGCTAACTCCACTACCCAAGCCCGAAGCCACCCGGAGGACACCATGTCGAAGTCGGTTCAACTCATCAAAGATCATGACGTTAAATGGATTGATCTGCGCTTCACGGACACAAAAGGCACTCAGCACCACGTGACCATGCCGGCTCGCGATGCGCTGGAAGATGACTTCTTCGAAGTCGGCAAGATGTTCGACGGTTCCTCCATCGCCGGCTGGAAAGGCATCGAAGCCTCCGACATGATCCTGCTGCCAGACGACAGCACAGCCGTACTCGACCCGTTCACCGAAGAGCCGACCCTGATCCTGGTGTGCGACATCATCGAGCCTTCGACCATGCAAGGCTATGACCGCGACCCACGCGCCATCGCCCACCGTGCCGAGGAATACCTGAAGTCCACCGGTATCGGCGACACCGCATTCTTCGGCCCTGAGCCAGAGTTCTTCATCTTCGACTCGGTGAAGTTCAAATCCGACATCTCCGGCTCCATGTTCAAGATTTTCTCCGAGCAAGGCTCGTGGATGTCCGACCAGGACGTGGAAGGCGGCAACAAAGGCCACCGCCCAGGCGTGAAAGGCGGCTACTTCCCAGTACCACCGTTCGACTTCGACCATGAAATCCGTACCTCCATGTGCAACGCACTGGAAGAAATGGGCCAGACCGTTGAAGTTCACCACCACGAAGTGGCGACTGCCGGCCAGAACGAAATCGGCGTGAAATTCAACACGCTGGTGAAGAAGGCTGACGAAGTTCAAACCCTGAAATACTGCGTGCACAACGTTGCCGATGCCTATGGCCGCACCGCTACCTTCATGCCTAAGCCGCTGTACGGCGATAACGGCTCGGGCATGCACGTTCACGTATCGATCTCCAAAGACGGCAAGAACACCTTCGCCGGTGAAGGCTATGCCGGCCTGTCCGACACCGCCCTGTACTTCATCGGCGGCATCATCAAGCACGGCAAGGCCCTGAACGGCTTCACCAACCCGTCGACCAACTCCTACAAGCGTCTGGTCCCAGGTTTTGAAGCGCCGGTGATGCTGGCCTACTCGGCACGCAACCGCTCCGCCTCGAT
The DNA here is from genome assembly GCF_001902145.1 of Pseudomonas fluorescens. Lineage (GTDB taxonomy): Bacteria > Pseudomonadota > Gammaproteobacteria > Pseudomonadales > Pseudomonadaceae > Aquipseudomonas > Aquipseudomonas fluorescens_BV. Next base: position 247,050 of record NZ_MRST01000024.1, on the reverse strand, counting down.
CCGTATCCCTTACGTCAACAGCCCTAAAGGCCGCCGTATCGAAGCACGCTTCCCAGACCCGGCTGCCAACCCTTACCTGGCCTTCGCCGCCCTGATGATGGCCGGCCTGGACGGTATCCAGAACAAGATCCACCCTGGCGACGCCGCCGACAAAAACTTGTACGACCTGCCGCCTGAAGAGGCCAAAGAGATCCCACAAGTGTGCGGCAGCCTGAAAGAAGCCCTGGAAGAGCTGGACAAAGGCCGTGCGTTCCTGACCAAAGGCGGCGTTTTCAGCGACGACTTCATCGACGCTTACATCGCCCTGAAAAGCGAAGAAGAAATCAAAGTACGCACCTTCGTACACCCACTGGAATACGAGCTGTACTACAGCTGCTGATCCGGTAGCGCTGCTTGAGGTAGCGTGATGAAAAAGACCTCCTTCGGGAGGTCTTTTTTTTGCCTGAGATTATTTACTCCCTTTCCTGTAGGAGCGAGCTTGCTCGCGAAAAACCCAAAGACACCGCATTTTTTTCAACATTGGCGCGTTATCGTTAGCGACCTTCGCGAGCAAGCTCGCTCCTACAGAGGATCGCCCTTGAAAAATCGACTTGTATTTGCCCTGCTGTTCATCAGTGCCAGTGCGAGCGCAGCGCCGCCTACGCTGGAACCCCTGCTCAACAGCATCGCCGAACGCCTGGAGATCGCCGACCAGGTGGCGCTGAGCAAGTGGGACAGCCACAAGCCCGTGGAGGACAAGAAGCGCGAACAAGAGGTGATCGCCAGCGTTACTGCCCAGGCTCCCAGCTACAAGCTGGACCCGGCCGCTGCCGAGCAGTTTTTCGCCGCACAGATCGAAGCCAATAAACTGGTGCAATACACCCACCTGTCCGACTGGCAGTTCCAGGGCAAAGCTCCCGACGACCCGCGCCCGGACTTGGTCCAGCAGATCCGCCCGCAGTTGGACGAGCTGCAAAAAAAGCTGCTGCAGCAGCTGGCCGACTTCACGCCCCTGCGCACTGACCCCGAATGCCCCCAATGGCTGGCCGAGGCCGTGCACGAACCGCTGAATGATCCGCTGCGCCAACTGGCGATGATCCGCGCCACCGCCGAGCTTTGCATCTACAAAGGCTGAAAGGACTGCAAATCCAATTAAAAATGTGGAAGCTGGCTTGCCTGCGATAACGGTGTTGAATGCACCGCAGCTATCGCACGCAAGCCAGCTCCCACACTGACAGCGATTCGCCTTTAATCTGCAGTTGCTGAACAACCTTCACAAAATCGCACTATATTGGTGCGACAACCTGCACCCTTCTCAATTGCCCAGCCCATTTTGGTTCGAAACTTCCCGTTGAGGCTGGCAGAACGCCACAGTTTCGCGCCTGAATCCCTTATTTCAGGGCATTAGCGCTTCTTTTCGGAGCCTTGGTTTGGTTTTTGCATTTTCCTTGTATCAGCGTGTGCCTCAAGCCTGCGCCTTGCTCCAAAAGAGGTCCCGATGACCATCAGCGATGCACTGCACCGTTTGTTACTCGACAACCTGACCACCGCGACCATCCTGCTCAATGCCGACCTGCGCCTTGAGTACATGAACCCGGCGGCGGAGATGCTCCTGGCGATCAGCGGCCAACGCAGCCATGGGCAGTTCATCAGCGAATTGTTCACCGAGTCGGCCGAAGCCTTGAGCTCGTTGCGCCAGGCCGTGGAGCAGGCACATCCATTTACCAAGCGCGAAGCGATGCTCACCGCGCTGACCGGGCAGACGCTGACCGTCGACTACGCCGTGACCCCGATCCTGAGCAATGGCGCGACCCTGCTGCTACTCGAAGTCCACCCCCGCGACCGCCTGCTGCGCATCACCAAGGAGGAAGCGCAGCTGTCCAAGCAGGAAACCAGCAAGATGCTGGTGCGCGGCCTGGCCCATGAGATCAAGAACCCGCTGGGCGGCATTCGCGGCGCGGCACAGTTGTTGTCCCGCGAGCTGCCGGACGAGCACCTCAAGGACTACACCAACGTCATCATCGAAGAAGCCGACCGCCTGCGTAACCTGGTGGACCGCATGCTCGGCTCCAACAAGCTGCCGTCCCTGGCGATGACCAACGTGCATGAGGTACTGGAGCGCGTCTGCCAACTGGTCGAGGCCGAAAGCCAAGGCTGCATCACCTTGGTGCGCGACTACGACCCAAGCATTCCCGATGTGTTGATCGACCGCGAGCAGATGATCCAGGCGGTGCTCAACATCGTGCGCAACGCCATGCAGGCCATCAGCAGCCAGAACGAGCTGCGCCTGGGCCGCATCAGCCTGCGCACCCGCGCCCTGCGCCAGTTCACCATTGGCCATGTGCGCCATCGCCTGGTGACCAAGGTCGAGATCATCGACAACGGCCCCGGCATTCCTGCAGAGCTGCAGGAAACCATCTTCTTTCCCATGGTCAGCGGCCGCCCGGACGGTACCGGGCTGGGCCTGGCCATTACCCAGAACATCATCAGCCAGCATCAGGGCCTGATCGAATGTGAGAGCCACCCCGGCCACACCACGTTCTCGATCTTCCTGCCATTGGAACAAGGAGCCCCCACGACATGAGCCGTAGTGAAACTGTCTGGATCGTCGACGACGACCGTTCTATCCGCTGGGTCCTCGAAAAAGCCTTGCAACAAGAAGGCATGACCACCCAGAGCTTCGATAGCGCCGATGGGGTGATGAGCCGCCTGGCACGTCAGCAACCGGACGTGATCATTTCCGATATCCGCATGCCTGGGGCCAGTGGCCTGGACTTGCTGGCGCGCATTCGCGAGCAGCACCCGCGCTTGCCGGTGATCATCATGACCGCCCACTCGGACCTGGACAGCGCTGTCGCGTCTTACCAGGGCGGCGCCTTTGAGTACCTGCCCAAGCCATTCGATGTGGATGAGGCGGTGGCGCTGGTCAAACGCGCCAACCAGCACGCCCAGGAACAACAGAACCAGGAAGCGCCGCCGATCCTGACCCGTACCCCGGAAATCATCGGGGAAGCGCCGGCGATGCAGGAAGTGTTTCGCGCCATCGGGCGCTTGAGCCACTCCAACATCACCGTACTGATCAATGGCGAATCGGGGACCGGTAAAGAGCTGGTGGCTCATGCCCTGCACCGCCACAGCCCACGGGCGGCCTCGCCGTTTATCGCGCTGAACATGGCGGCGATCCCCAAGGACCTGATGGAGTCCGAGCTGTTCGGCCATGAAAAAGGCGCGTTCACCGGGGCAGCCAACCTGCGTCGCGGACGCTTTGAACAGGCCGACGGCGGCACGCTGTTCCTCGATGAAATCGGCGACATGCCGGCCGATACCCAGACTCGCTTGCTGCGCGTGCTGGCTGACGGCGAGTTCTACCGCGTGGGCGGGCATACGCCGGTGAAGGTGGATGTGCGCATCATCGCGGCCACCCACCAGAACCTGGAAACCCTGGTGCATGCGGGTAAATTCCGTGAGGACTTGTTCCACCGCCTCAACGTGATCCGCATCCACATCCCGCGCATGTCGGACCGTCGCGAAGATATCCCCACCCTCGCCCGCCACTTCCTCAGCCGCGCCGCCCTGGAGCTGGCCGTAGAGCCCAAGCTGCTCAAAAGCGAGACCGAGGAATACCTCAAGAACCTGCCGTGGCCCGGCAACGTGCGCCAGCTGGAGAATACCTGCCGCTGGATCACCGTAATGGCGTCCGGGCGCGAAGTGCACATCAGCGACCTGCCGCCGGAGCTGCTGAGCCTGCCGCAGGACTCGGCCCCCGTGACCAACTGGGAACAGGCGCTGCGCCAATGGGCGGACCAGGCCTTGGCACGCGGCCAGTCGAACCTGCTGGACAGCGCGGTGCCGGCGTTCGAGCGGATCATGATCGAGACCGCCCTGAAGCACACTGCCGGCCGTCGTCGCGATGCCGCCGTACTGCTGGGTTGGGGGCGCAATACCCTGACGCGCAAGATCAAGGAATTGGGGATGAAGGTAGATGGTGGGGATGATGATGAGGGTGATGAGGCCTGATCACATTTTCCCAAACCCACTGAAGATCCAATGTGGGAGCGGGCTTGCTCGCGAATGCAGTGTGTCAGTCGCCGGATGTATTGGCTGGCCCACCGCCTTCGCGAGCAAGCCCGCTCCCACATTTGGATTTTCATAAAGCTCGGGTTTGTGCACCGCTTCAATGCACGATGAACCGGCATTGAGCACAGACCAGAAAACCTGCATATCGCTTTCGCTACAAATTTCTTGGCAGCAGAAACAAACAAAGCCCCGTATTCCGGGGCTTTGCGCTTTTTGGCATTTTTTTCCAGCAGCAATTGCAAGTTTTGGCACGCCCCCTGCAACAACCCCAGTACTACCCAGTTTCGGGGACCTTGGTACAGGCAGGCCGAGAATCCCCTCTTTAACACCGAAGCCTTAGGCTTCACCCCGTTTTGGGAGCCCTGGTACAGGCAGGCCGGGAACTCCCTCTTTTATTGCTCTTGGAGATGGATCTCCAGCCGCCAGCGGCCATCAACCTCTGCACCGCTCCACTCCCCACGCAACGGCCGAGCCGCCACCAGGTTCAGCAGCAAGCCAGCGTCGGTCTTGCGTATGCGCCAATTCACGTCCTTGTGATTGACCTTGAACTGCCCGTTGGCAGCCTTGCCCTGGGCGTCAAACAGCAGCGCCACGGTGCCGTCGATATGTTCGCCGTGCAGCTTGGGTTCGTTGTTGAACCACACCACCAAACCATCCGTCGCTGGTTCTACCTGCTGCAGCTCCAGCGGTTGCGGGGTGGTCAAGCGGCCGATCATCAAGCCAATCATCAAGCCGACAATCGCCAATGAGCCCAACACCCTCGGCAATAGCTTCGGTCTCGGGTCGTCTTCAGGGGTAGAATGCAGCGCATCTTTGCCTTCGGAGCCGTGCATGTTTCACGTCATCCTTTTTCAACCAGAAATTCCGCCGAATACCGGCAACGTTATCAGGCTGTGCGCCAACAGTGGCTGCCACCTGCATTTGATCGAGCCGTTGGGCTTTGACATGGACGACAAGCGCCTGCGTCGGGCCGGGCTGGACTACCACGAGTATGCCACCCTCAAGCGTCACGCCGACCTGGCCAGTTGCCTGGAAAGCCTGGGTCATCCGCGCTTGTTCGCGTTCACCACCAAGGGTTCGCGCCCGTTTCACGATGCCAGCTTTGCCGAGGGCGATGCCTTCCTGTTCGGCCCGGAAAGCCGCGGCCTGCCGGCCGAGGTGCTTGACGCATTGCCCGATGGCCACCGCCTGCGCTTGCCGATGCGTGAAGGCTGCCGCAGCCTGAACCTGTCCAACACCGTAGCCGTCGCCGTCTACGAAGGCTGGCGCCAACTGGGCTTCAAGTAATACGTAAAACAAATGTGGGAGGGGGCTTGCCCCCGATGGCGGAGTGTCAGTCATCACTTATGTGACTGGTCCACCGCTATCGGGGGCAAGCCCCCTCCCACATTTTTACCGCATCGACTTACTGAACGGTCGGCGCGCCTTCTTGTTGCATGCGCTGCAGCTCTTGGGCGTACAGGGCATCGAAGTTCACCGGAGCCAGCATCAGGGCCGGGAACGAGCCACGGGTGACCAGGCTGTCCAGGGTCTCACGGGCATACGGGAACAGGATGTTCGGGCAGAACGCGCCCAGGGTGTGGCTCATGGACGCCTCGTCCAGGCCCTGGATCAGGAAGATACCGGCCTGTTGCACTTCAGCGATGAAAGCGACTTCTTCGCCATTCTTGACGGTGACCGACAGGGTCAGCACGACTTCGTGGAAGTCACCTTCCAGCGCTTTTTGACGGGTGTTCAGGTCCAGCGCAACGCTTGGGGTCCATTCCTGACGGAAGATGGCCGGGCTTTTTGGCGCTTCGAACGACAGGTCACGCACGTAGATGCGCTGCAGCGAGAACTGTGGGCCTTGGGCCTCTGCTGCTTCGGTGTTCTGTTGATCAGTCATCGCAGATCCTTCTTTATCTTGGGTTCTTAAGGGTTTAGACGTCAGGCGGACAGCAGCGCATCAAGTTTACCGGCGCGCTCCAGAGCGAACAGGTCGTCGCAACCACCGATATGCCGGGTGCCGATCCAGATCTGCGGGACCGACGTGCGGCCAGCCTTCTGGGCCATTTCGGCGCGCACCTGGGGCTTGCCATCGACCTTGATCTCTTCGAAGGCAACGCCCTTTTTCTCAAGCAAGGCCTTGGCCCGCATGCAGTAAGGGCACCAATCGCTGGAATACACGACAACCTGGCTCATATCACTTCACCAACGGCAGGTTATCGCCACGCCAGCTGCTGATACCACCCGACAGCTTGGCGGCGGTAAAGCCGGTCTTGAGCATCTCCCGGGCGTGGGTGCCGGAGTGCTGGCCTTGGGCATCGACCAGGATGATGGTCTTGGCCTTGTGCTTTTCCAGTTCGCCCAGACGCGCAATCAGCTTGTCCTGGGGAATGTTCAGGGCGCCAACGATGTGGCCGGCGGCATAATCCTTGGCCGGGCGAATATCGACGACGACGGCCTCATCCTTGTTGACCAGCGCGGTCAGCTCCGACGTGCTCAGGCTGCGACCACCGCGGCTCAGTTCATGAGCGATCAGCAGCGCCAGCAGGATGACGAAGGCGCCCACAAGCAGGTAGTGGGCAGTGGCAAATGCAATCAGGTGATCAACCATCAAGGAGGTTCCAGGGCGTTAAAATGGCGGTAAGTATACACAGCCGCCAGGGGGGGCCAACCCCCGTAAAGCGGTGACGTGGTTGGAACTTCGCTTTAAACTGCCACTCCCTTTTCAATTGTCTTCCTTTATTAGCGCCGCGAGAGGATCTATGACTACCACGCCTAAACCTTTGGTCCTGATAATTCTCGATGGCTTCGGACACAGTGAAAGCCACCACGACAACGCGGTATACGCGGCGCGCAAGCCCGTGCTGGACCGCCTCACCGCCACCGTGCCCAACGGCCTGATCTCAGGCTCCGGCATGGACGTGGGCCTGCCGGACGGCCAGATGGGCAACTCGGAAGTCGGCCACATGAACCTCGGTGCCGGACGAGTGGTGTACCAGGACTTCACTCGTGTCACCAAGGCGATCCGCGATGGCGAGTTCTTCGAGAACCCGACCATCTGCGCCGCGGTGGATAAAGCCGTTGCCGCCGGCAAGGCCGTGCACTTCATGGGCCTGTTGTCGGACGGCGGCGTACACAGCCATCAGGATCACTTGGTCGCCATGGCCGAACTGGCGTTCAAGCGCGGCGCTGACAAAATCTATCTGCACGCCTTCCTCGACGGCCGCGACACGCCGCCTAAAAGCGCGCAATCCTCCATCGAACTGCTGGATACCACCTTCGCCGCCCTGGGCAAGGGCCGTATCGCCAGCCTGGTGGGCCGTTACTTCGCCATGGACCGCGACAACCGCTGGGACCGTGTCTCCCAGGCCTACAACCTGATCGTCGACGGCCAGGCCGAATTCAATGCGGCCACAGCCCAGGAAGGCCTGGAAGCCGCCTACGCCCGTGGCGAAAGCGATGAATTCGTCAAGGCCACCACCATCGGCGAGCCGGTGAAGGTCGAAGACGGCGACGCCGTGGTGTTCATGAACTTCCGCGCCGACCGCGCCCGTGAGCTGAGCCATGTGTTCGTCGATGAAGGCTTCAAGGACTTCGAACGCGCGCGCCAGCCGAAGGTCGAGTTCGTCATGCTCACCCAATATGCCGCCAACATCCCGGCCCCGTCGGCTTTCGCCCCGGGCAGCCTGGAGAACGTGCTGGGCGACTACCTGGCCAAGAACGGCAAGACCCAACTGCGCATCGCCGAGACCGAGAAATACGCCCACGTGACGTTCTTCTTCTCCGGTGGCCGCGAAGAGCCGTTCCCTGGCGAAGAGCGCATCCTGATCCCGTCGCCAAAAGTCGCTACCTACGACCTGCAGCCGGAAATGAGCGCACCGGAAGTCACCGACAAGATCGTCGACGCCATTGATAACCAGCGTTATGACGTGATCGTCGTCAACTACGCCAACGGCGACATGGTTGGCCATAGTGGCAACCTGGAAGCCGCGGTGAAGGCTGTTGAATGCCTGGACCTGTGCGTTGGCCGCATTGTCGACGCCCTGGAAAAAGTCGGCGGCGAAGCGCTGATCACTGCTGACCACGGCAACTGCGAACAGATGTCCGACGAATCCACCGGCCAGGCACACACGGCTCACACCACCGAACCGGTGCCGTTCATCTATGTCGGCAAGCGCGACCTGAAGGTACGTGACGGTGGCGTGCTGGCGGACGTGGCACCGACCATGCTGAAACTGATGGGGCTCGAGCAGCCGAAGGAAATGACCGGGACCTCGATCCTGGTCTGACACCCGCATCACTGCGAAACCATGTGGGAGCGGGCTTGCCCGCGAATGCGGTAGTTCAGTCAATATCTTCAGCGACTGACACACCGTATTCGCGGGCAAGCCCGCTCCCACATTGGTTTGTGGCGCTTTGAGAGATATCTTTTTGCCATACCAGCACCACTCGGCACCTAACTTGACCGCCAGCCCCAATTGGGCGTTTTTTTTGCAGCGCTTGGCGGGCATACTAGGCCGTCCTTTTCCCCTGGTGTCGCCCGCCTCTATGCTTCGCGCCTTGATAACCCTTGCTCTTGTCTGCCTGCTCCAACCGGCGTTTGCCGATGAGCGTGCACAAACCCAACAACAGTTGGACGCTACGCGTCAGGACATTACCGAGCTGAAAAAGCTGCTCGGCAAGCTCCAGGAAGAAAAGTCCGGGGTGCAGAAAGACCTGCGCGGCACGGAAACCGAGATGGGCAAGCTGGAGAAACAGGTCCAGGAGCTGCAAAAAGAACTAAAGAAGAGCGAGTCGGAACTGGAGCGACTCGACGCTGAGAAAAAAAAACTCCAGAGCGCACGCGTTGAACAGCAACGCCTGATCGCGATCCAGGCCCGCGCCGCGTACCAGAGCGGCCGCCAGGAATACCTCAAGCTGCTGCTCAACCAGCAGAACCCGGAAAAATTCGCCCGTACCCTCACCTATTACGATTACCTGAGCCAGGCGCGCCTGGCGCAATTGAAGGGGTTTAACGAAACCCTGCGCCAATTGGCCAATGTCGAGCAGGAAATCGCCGACCAGCAATCGCAATTGCTCGACCAGAAAACCGCCCTCGACACCCAGCGCGACCAGCTCGATAAAGTACGCAAGGAGCGCCAGCAGGCCCTGGCCAAGCTCAACAGCGACGTAAAAGCCCGCGACGCCAAGTTGCAGGCCCGCGAGCAAGACCAGGCCGACCTGGCCAAAGTTCTCAAGACCATTGAAGAAACCCTGGCCCGCCAGGCACGCGAGGCCGAAGAAGCGCGGCAAAAAGCGCTGATCGCCCAGCAGGAAGCCGAAAAAAAGCGTCAGCGTGAGGCCGAACTGGCTGCCACCACCGACGCTCCGGCCCCGCGTAAACCGGCGCGTGCAGCGCCTGGCCCGCTGGTTTCGAGCAGCGGCGAGTCCTTCGGCGGCCCTTTTGCTTCAGCTCGGGGCAAACTTCCATGGCCGGTTGATGGTCGATTACTGGCACGCTTTGGGGAAACCCGTGGCGATGACACCCGCGCCAAGTGGGATGGCGTGATGATCAGCGCCTCTGCCGGCAGCCAGGTCCACGCTGTGCATGGTGGCCGTGTGGTGTTCGCCGATTGGTTGCGGGGCGCCGGCTTGCTGGTGATTCTTGACCACGGTAATGGCTATTTGAGCCTTTACGGCCACAATCAGACATTGCTCAAGTCGGCAGGTGATGTTGTAAAAGCCGGTGAGTCCATCTCCACTGTCGGTAACAGTGGTGGCCAGGACACCCCGGCGCTGTACTTCGCTATTCGTCAGCAGGGCCGCCCGAGCGATCCTGCACAATGGTGCCGGTCCCAAGGATAGGGTCGCATCTACATTAGGAGTTCGTTCGACATGCTGCATTTGTCCCGCCTCACTTCGCTGGCCCTGACGATCGCCCTGGTGATCGGCGCGCCTCTGGCTTTTGCCGACCAGGCCGCACCGGCTGCACCCGCCATGGCTGCGACGACCAAGGCGCCATTGCCGCTGGACGAGCTGCGCACCTTTGCCGAGGTCATGGACCGGATCAAGGCAGCTTATGTCGAACCCGTAGACGACAAGGCCCTGCTGGAAAATGCCATCAAGGGCATGCTCAGCAACCTCGACCCGCACTCCGCCTACCTGGGCCCGGAAGATTTCGCCGAGCTGCAGGAAAGCACCAGCGGTGAGTTCGGCGGCCTGGGCATCGAAGTGGGCTCCGAAGACGGCCAGATCAAAGTGGTCTCGCCTATTGACGACACCCCAGCGTCCAAGGCCGGCATCCAGGCCGGCGACCTGATCGTGAAGATCAACGGCCAGCCGACCCGTGGCCAGACCATGACCGAAGCCGTCGACAAGATGCGCGGCAAGCTCGGCCAGAAGATCACCCTGACCCTGGTACGCGACGGCGGCAACCCGTTTGACGTGACCCTGGCCCGCGCGACCATCACAGTCAAGAGCGTGAAGAGCCAGCTGCTGGAGTCGGGCTATGGCTATATCCGTATCACCCAGTTCCAGGTCAAGACCGGCGACGAAGTGGCCAAGGCCCTGGCCAAGCTGCGCAAAGACAACGGCAAGAAGCTCAACGGCATCGTGCTTGACCTGCGCAACAACCCAGGCGGCGTGTTGCAGTCGGCGGTGGAAGTGGTCGACCACTTCGTCACCAAAGGCCTGATCGTCTACACCAAGGGTCGTATCGCCAACTCCGAGTTGCGCTTCTCGGCCACCGGCAACGACCTCAGCGAGAACGTGCCACTGGCGGTATTGATCAACGGCGGCAGCGCCTCGGCCTCGGAAATCGTTGCCGGCGCCCTGCAAGACCTCAAGCGCGGCGTGTTGATGGGCACCACCAGCTTCGGCAAAGGCTCGGTGCAGACCGTATTGCCGCTGAACAACGAGCGTGCGCTGAAAATCACCACGGCGCTGTATTACACGCCGAACGGCCGCTCGATCCAGGCGCAGGGCATTGTGCCGGACATCGAAGTACGCCGCGCCAAGATCACCAACGAGACCGATGGCGAATACTACAAAGAGGCCGACCTGCAAGGCCATCTGGGCAATGGCAACGGCGGCGCCGACCAGCCAACCGGCAGTCGCGCCAAGGCCAAGCCGATGCCGCAGGACGATGACTACCAACTGGCCCAGGCACTCAGCCTGCTCAAGGGCTTGAGCATCACCCGCAGCCGTTGATCATGCGCCTTGCCCTGATCATCGCTGTGCTGTGCAGCCTGGCAGGGGTCGCTCAAGCGGCCCCTGCCGGCGAACCGCACAAAGCCTACCTGACGCTTATCATCGACGACCTGGGGCAAAACCTGCCTAGGGATCGCCGCGTGCTTGCGCTACCCGGCCCGGTGACCGCCGCCATCATGCCGGACACGCCCCACGCCGCCGAATTTGCCCGTGAGGCCCACAAGGCTGGCAAGATCGTGATCCTGCACATGCCCATGGACCCGGCCACCGGCCCATTCGCCTGGCACCCGCAGCTTTCCATCGAGGAACTGGGCAAGCGCCTGGATGCCGCGCTCGATGCCGTGCCCTACACCACAGGCATCAACAATCACATGGGCAGCCGCATGACCGCACAACCGGTGGCGATGGCTTGGCTGATGGGTGAGTTGCAACGGCGCCACAAGTTCTTCGTCGACAGCCGCACCAGCGCACAAACCGTCGCCGCCGCCGAGGCGCAGAAGATCGGCCTGGCCCATGTCTCACGGGATGTATTCCTCGATGACGAACGCACCGAGGCAGCGATTACCGCGCAACTGCAGACCGCGATCAAACTGGCGCATAAACAGGGCTCGGCGGTCATGATCGGGCATCCTTACCCACAGACGCTGGCGGTGCTGGAACGCGAATTGCCCAAGCTCAAGGCCCAGGGCGTGGAGTGGATCGATATCAAGTTGATGATCAGCGTGCGCAGTAACCGGGCGATGGCCGGGCATGGCAAGAACGGCATTTACCGCTGACGCCCCCCCGTAGGAGCGAGCTCGCTCGCGAAAAACTTGAAGCCGCCGCGCGCGCCCTGGATACCCGCGTCATCGTTGACGTCCTTCGCGAGCAAGCTCGCTCCTACAGGTAGTTGGCCATGATCTGGTCGATACGGCCTTCTTCGCGCAACTGGTCCAGCGCAGCCTGGAGCCTGGCCACCAGCTCATCCGGCACGTCCTTGTTCAACGCCAGGTAAAGCTGCGCACTGTTGAAGCGCAATACCGTCTTGAGCCCGTTCACCCCCACCTGCCGCGCGAGGTAACGCCCGGCAGGATCGCCGGTGGCCCACAGGTCGATCTGGCCTTCCATGAGCTTTTGCGCATTGTCCTGATCGCGCAAAGCGACAACCGGCTTGAGCCCCTGCTTGTCCAGGCTCTCGGCAATGGCATCGCCTTTGTAGGCACCGATCTTGTAGCGGCGCGCCTGCGCAAGGTTTTCCAGCTGGATCTTGCTGTCTGCCTTGGCCAGCAGCACCCAATCGTCCGGGCCGATGGGGCCGACCCATTTGAACAGGCCTTCACGGTCTGGCAGCCGCGCCATCACAAACACACCGTAACCCGGCTGTTCCAGGGCGAGCTTGTAGATTCGTTCCCAAGGGAAACGCAGGGTCAGGTTGTAGGAAATGCCGGCGTGCTTGAAGGTTTCGCGCATGATGTCTACGGCGATGCCTTCGATGTTCTCGTCCTTGGCGAAGTTCTTGCCGTTTTTCGCCATGTTGTAGGGCGGGAAATTTTCCGTCAGCAACACCAGGGAGGCATCAGACGGTTGTTCGGCGTGTGCCGTAGCCACCATGAGCATGGAGGAACTGGCGAGGGCGAGCAGCAGGTGCTTGAACATGAAGGCTACCGGAATCCATGGCAAGCGCAGAGAGTGCCGCGGGCCTGCCATGGTGTCCAGCAGCGTTTAGCGCACGACGATACCGCGCGCCGCCATGTAGGCCTTGGCCTCGGGCACAGTGTATTCGCCAAAGTGGAAAATACTCGCCGCCAGCACCGCGCTGGCGTGGCCTTCGATGACGCCATCGGCCAAATGCTGCAGATTGCCGACGCCGCCGGAGGCGATCACCGGGATACCCAGTGCATCGCTGATGGCACGCGTCACGCCCAGGTCGAAGCCGTTTTTCATGCCATCCTGGTCCATGCTGGTCAGCAGGATTTCACCGGCGCCCAGGCCTTCCATCTTCATCGCCCACTCCACCGCGTCCAGCCCGGTAGGCTTGCGTCCGCCGTGGGTGAAGATCTCCCAGCGCGGGGTTTCACCCGGGCCGGAAACCTTCTTGGCATCGATAGCCACCACGATGCATTGCGAGCCGAAGTGTTGCGCGGCTTCGCCGACAAACTCGGGGTTGAACACGGCAGCGGTATTGATCGAGACCTTGTCCGCACCGGCGTTGAGCAGGTTGCGGATGTCTTGCACGGTACGCACGCCACCGCCCACGGTCAGCGGGATGAACACCTGGCTAGCCATGCGCTCAACGGTATGCAGCGTGGTATCGCGGCCATCGACGCTGGCGGTGATGTCGAGAAAGGTAATCTCGTCGGCACCTTGCTCATCGTAGCGACGGGCGATTTCCACCGGGTCGCCGGCATCACGGATGTTCTCGAACTTGACGCCCTTGACCACACGACCGTTGTCGACGTCCAGGCAAGGGATGATGCGTTTGGCCAGCGCCATGGTCAGTCCTCAGCCGTTGTAGGCGTCGCAGTAAGCCTGAGCTTCGGCGACGTCCAGAGTGCCTTCATAAATTGCGCGGCCGGTGATGGCGCCGATGATGCCGGGGGCCTTGGCGTCCAGCAGTGACTTGATGTCACCCAGGTTGTGAATGCCGCCGGAAGCGATCACCGGAATCTTCGTGGCCGCTGCCAGGGCGGCGGTGAACGGCACGTTGCAGCCCTGCATCATGCCGTCTTTGGCGATGTCGGTATAAACAATGGCGGACACGCCGTCGGCTTCGAACTGCCTGGCAAGGTCGATCACCTGCACGGTGCTGATTTCAGCCCAGCCGTCGGTGGCAACAAAGCCGTCCTTGGCATCCAGGCCGACGATAACCTTGCCGGGGAACGCGCGGCAGGCTTCGGCGACGAAGGCCGGGTCTTTGACGGCCTTGGTGCCAATGATCACGTAGCTCACGCCCGCTTTCACGTAGTGCTCGATGGTTTCCAGGGAGCGAATGCCGCCGCCGATCTGGATCGGCAGGTTCGGGTAGCGCTTGGCGATGGCGGTGACCACCTCGCCATTGACCGGCTGGCCTTCGAAGGCGCCGTTCAAGTCCACCAGATGCAGGCGACGGCAGCCCCCCTCTACCCATTTGGCAGCCATGCTCACCGGGTCATCGGAGAACACGGTGGAATCTTCCATGCGGCCCTGGCGCAGACGGACACAAGCGCCGTCCTTGAGATCGATAGCGGGAATAATCAGCATCTGGCAAACCTTATTCGATATTCAGCAATGCTTGGGAAATCAGGGTTTCTCAAGCGACCACAAGTCGCTTTCGATGCTTTCGAACCTTTCTTTAAGGAGCGTCTGCGTGTCGAAAATCGCCCTGTTGTAATAATGCGGCGCCACTTCGGTGGTGAACAGCTCAAGAATCTCGGCAACCTCGAACGAGCCCAGCTTGAGCTCGAAGCGGTCCTCCATGAAACGCTTGATCTTGTCGGCAGCCTCACGCTCCTGCTCGGGCGCGAGGTTCAAGATCGGCGGCTTCGGTTTCCTGGCCATTTACCAGCGTCCATCCCACGCGGCGAAGTTCTGCAGCAATTGCAGGCCATGGGTATGGCTCTTCTCCGGGTGAAACTGCACGGCAAAGCGCGAACCATCGGCCAGCGCGGCGGCAAAATCGACGCCGTAATGCCCGCCACCCACTACCTGGCGCGGGCTACCGGCGGCGATGTAGTAGCTGTGCACGAAGTAGAAACGCGCCATGTCCGGAATGTCGTGCCACAGCGGGTGGTCGACGGTGCGGCGCACTTCGTTCCAGCCCATGTGCGGGACTTTGAGGTGCTCGCCGTCTTCATGCAGGTCTTTGCCGAAGAACTTCACCTGGCCCGGAAACAGCCCGATGCAGTCGACACCGCCGTTCTCTTCACTGCTGTCGAGCAAGGCTTGCATGCCCACGCAAATACCGAGGAACGGGCGATCCTGGCTGACTTCGCGCACCAGGCTGTCAAAGCCCAGGCGGCGGATCTCGGCCATGCAATCGCGAATCGCACCCACACCGGGGAACACCACGCGGTCGGCTTCGCGAATCACGTTGGCATCGCTGGTGATCAGCACCTTGCCGGCGCCTACATGCTCAAGGGCCTTGGCCACCGAGTGCAGGTTACCCATGCCGTAATCGATAACCGCGACCGTCTGCATTACAGGACGCCCTTGGTCGACGGCATTTGCCCGCCCATGCGCTCATCGACTTCCACGGCCATGCGCAGTGCGCGGCCGAAAGCCTTGAACACGGTTTCGATCTGGTGGTGAGTGTTGGTGCCGCGCAGGTTGTCGATGTGCAGGCTGACCAGTGCGTGGTTGACAAAGCCCTGGAAGAATTCCTGGAACAAATCCACGTCAAAGCCACGGCCCACGTTCGCGCGGGTGTAAGGCACGTGCATCTGCAAGCCGGGGCGACCGGAGAAGTCGATGACCACGCGGGACAGCGCTTCATCCAGCGGGACATAGGCATGGCCGTAGCGACGGATGCCTTTTTTGTCGCCGATGGCCTTGGCAAACGCCTGGCCAAGGGTGATGCCCACGTCTTCCACCATGTGGTGGTCGTCGATGTGCAGGTCGCCCTTGCCGACGATATCCAGGTCGATCAGCCCGTGACGGGCGATCTGGTCCAGCATGTGCTCAAGAAAAGGTACACCGATATCAAATCGGGCCTTTCCGGTGCCATCCAGGTTGATCGAGGCTTTGATCTGGGTTTCCAGAGTGTCGCGCTCGACAGATGCCTTACGTTCGGCCATCACCAGCTCCGCAAAATCATTGGGCGAAAAAGGCAGCCATTATAGGGGCGCGGGCGCTAAACAGAAACAACGAAGGGGATAAGACTGACGAGTTGGAGCGAGGAATGTCGGGGATAGACATGTGCATACAACTGTGGGAGCGGGCTTGCTCGCGAAGGCGATGTGTCAGTCACTGAAGATGTTGACTGTTACGCCGTCTTCGCGAGCAAGCCCGCTCCCACAGGGGTTATGCGGTGTTTAGTGGAACAGTACCGCCGTCTTCTGCAGGGTCACCCACACACCCCACGCCAACGGAATACCCACCACCAGCCAAGCGGCGATCGCGAGCGGCTTGCTGGCGGCGGAGGCCTTCCACTCCAGCACGGTGGTGGCATCTGCACCTTTGTCATGCCCCAGCGCCTGTTCGGCGGCAAGTTCCGCGTCGGTCATGAAGTACTTGTCGGCCACCGGGCGCACCAGCAGGTTGCAGATAAAGCCCAGCACCAGCAGGCCGGCGAGGATATACAACGTGATGTCGTAGGCCGCGGCGCGTTCAACGCCGATGCTCAACTGATATTCACGCAGGTAGTTCACCAGCACCGGACCCAACACGCCCGCAGCGGCCCAGGCGGTCAACAGGCGACCGTGGATCGCGCCTACCATCTGGGTGCCGAACAAGTCGGCCAGGTAGGCCGGAACCGTGGCAAAACCACCGCCGTACATTGACAGGATGATGCAGAACGCAGCCACGAACAGCGCCACGTTACCCAGGTGCCCCAGGTTCGGGATCAGCGCGTACAGGGCAAAGCCCAGGGCAAAGAACACGAAGTAGGTGTTTTTACGCCCCAGGTAGTCGGAGAACGACGCCCAGAAGAACCGGCCACCGATATTGAACAGGCTCAACAGGCCGGTAAAACCAGCGGCAATGGCTGCAATGGAGGCCAACTGGCCCGCATCCAATTGACCAAATGGCACATCGACACCCAGGAGCTTGCCGCCAAACACTTCCTGCAGCAGTGGCGAAGCCATGCCCAGAATGCCGATACCGGCCGATACGTTCAGGCACAGCACCAGCCATACCAGGCGGAACTGCGGGGTTTTCCACGCGACATTCACATGCACATGACGATGAGTGATCATCGCATTGCTGGCTTTTTTCGCCGGAGCGGTCCAGCCCTCAGGCTTCCAGCCGGTTGGCGGCACGCGATACAGCAGGGCGCCACCGATCATGAACACGAAGTAAATCGCCGCCATGACCACAAAGCTCTGCCATACGCCGACGCTGGTCGGTGAAGAGAAATGGCCCATCAGCGCCGCGGCCAAAGGTGCACCCACCATCGCGCCGCCGCCAAAACCCATGATCGCCATGCCGGTGGCCATGCCGCGCTTGTCCGGGAACCACTTGATCAAGGTCGAGACGGGCGAGATATAGCCCAGGCCCAGGCCAATACCGCCAATGACCCCGGAGCCGATCCACATCAGCCAGATCTGGTGGGTATAGATACCCAAGGCCGAGATCAGCAGGCCACCACACCAGCACAGCGCCGAGACAACCCCGGCCTTACGCGGCCCGGCGTGCTCCAGCCAACCGCCCCAGATTGCTGCGGAGCAGCCCAGGAAGATGAAGAACAGGGTGTAGATCCAGCCCAACATGGAGATGGGCCAGTCGCATTGGGACGAAAAGACTTGGGCGATAAAGCTCATGTCCGGCGCGCAGGCCACCGGCGCGGTGATACCCAGCGCCTTGGACAAGGGCAGCCAGAACACCGAGAAACCGTAGGCCATGCCGATGCACAAGTGGATGGCCAGTGCGGCCGGTGGAACCAGCCAGCGGTTGAAACCCGGCTTGGCGATGATGCGCTCCTTGGACAGGAACGCAGGCTGTGCGGCGGCATTGCCGGCCACAGTGCTAGTGCTCATTGGTGTTTCCCCCAGTTATTGGTATGCGTCCGTCAGGCGCTCTCTCCCTCGGCCTTGCACGCAAAGCGTGGCCGTTTTGTTGAGTGAAGCTCCCTTTTAGGCGCGACGTTAAGTCGCAGAAGGCGGACGAACGTGCAGAGATTAGCACCAGTGGATGACAGAAAAATCAAACTGCCACTACCTTTTTTGGATTATCTGTATTTTTCTGACGTCAAAATCCCATTTCCGCGCCGTTGGATACAATGTAACGATCCGTGAACTGACGCCGGCCTTCGGGCGTTATACTCTGCGGCTAAATTTTGAAATCGACATACAAGGACTCGCCCATGAAAGCGTTCGGCAAAATCCTGGGTCTGGTACTTCTCGGGCTGTTGCTGATCATTGTGGCGCTCGGCTTTGCCCTGACCCACCTTTTCGATCCCAACGACTACAAAGAAGAAATTCGCCAGATAGCCCGCGACAAGGCCCACATCGAGCTGACGCTCAATGGCGATATCGGCTGGAGCCTGTTCCCCTGGCTGGGCCTGGAGCTTCATGAAGCCAGCGTCGCAACCCTGACCGCACCGACTCAACCGTTTGCCGACTTGCAGATGCTCGGCCTGTCGGTGCGCGTGCTGCCGCTGCTGCGCCGCGAAGTGCAGATGAGCGATGTACGTGTCGAGGGCCTGAACCTGCGCCTGAACCGCGACAAACAAGGTCACGGCAACTGGGAAGACATCGGCAAGAACCTGCCCGACGAAACCACAGGCGCCCCCGCTCCCGCGCCGGTCGAACCGGTGGCTGAAACCAAGCCGGAAAAACCGCCGCAGCCGATCCGCCTGGACATCGACAGCCTGACCATCAACAACGCCCGCGTCGAATACACCGATGAACAGACCGGCAAGCAATTGAGTGCCGAAAGTATCCAGCTGAGTGCCGGTGCCATTCACGAAGGCGCCAGCATCCCGCTGAAACTCACGGCGTTCCTGGGTAGCAACCAGCCGCTGATGCGGGTCAAGACCGAGCTGAACGGCAACTTGCGCATCCAGCGCGCGCTCAAGCGTTATCAGTTCGAAGACATGCGCCTTAGTGGCGAGGCCACCGGTGAGCCGTTGCAAGGCAAAACCGTGAGCTTTTCTACCCAGGGCCAACTGTTGGTGGACCTGGCGGCCAACGTCGCCGAATGGACCAACCTGAAACTGGCGGCCAACCAACTGCGCGCCCTGGGCGAACTGAAGGCCAATGACCTGGACAAGACCCCGCAGATCAGCGGCGCCCTATCGGTTGCCCAGTTTGACCTGGCCAAGTTTCTTGAGAGCGTCGGCCACCCACTGCCTGCCATGGCCCCAGGCAGCCTGAGCAAGGTCGAGCTGGTGAGCCGCCTCAAGGGCACGCCCACCAGCGTCGCCCTGGAAGACCTGAACCTGAAGCTCGATGGCAGCACCTTCACCGGCCGCGTCGCCGTGGATGACTTCGCCAAGCAATCCCTGCGTGTGCAGCTCAAAGGCGATACCTTCAATGCCGACAATTACCTGCCGGCCAAATCCGAAGCTGCCAAAGGCGCAACTGCCGCACGCCAGGCCGAAGTACAGAGCAGCGAAGCCGGCGCCATGGCGGCAGGCGGCAACACGCCATTGCCGGAGGCGCCGACCAAAGGTGCCTGGAGCAACGACAAACTGCTGCCGCTGACGCGCCTGCGCAGCCTGGACGTGAATGCAGACCTGGCCTTTGGAGAGCTGACCCTGAGCCAGTTGCCCATTCAGAACGCGGTGCTCAAAGCCTCTGGCATTGACGGGCAACTCAAGCTCGACACCCTTAGCGGCGGTCTCTACAACGGCACGTTCCAGGCCAACGGCACACTCGACGTACGCCAGGACACGCCAGTGTTGGCCCTGCAAAGCCACATCAAGCAGGTGCCTGTTGAACGCATCCTGCAGGCCCAAGGGAAAAACCCGCCGGTCAAAGGCCAGCTCACCCTCGACAGTAACCTCAGCGGCAGTGGCAATAGCCAGAAGGCCCTGATCGACAGCCTCAACGGCACCACCAGCATCGTGATCAACAACGGTGTGCTGCTCAATGCCAACATCGAGCAGCAACTGTGTACCGGCATCGCCCTGCTCAACCGCAAGACCCTGAGCACCACACCAGGCGGCAAGGACACGCCCTTCCAGGAACTGCGCGGCAACCTCACGTTCCGTAACGGCGTGGCCAGCAACCCCGACCTGAAAGTGCGCATCCCTGGCCTGACGCTCAACGGCAACGGTGATGTGGATTTACGTGTGCTGGGCATGGACTACCGCGTCGGCATCATCGTCGAAGGCGACAAGCGCGAGGTGCCGGACCCGGCCTGCCAGGTCGGCGCCAACTTCCAGGGCATTGAAGTGCCGCTGCGCTGCCGTGGCCCGCTTGAGCTGGGCGCCAAGGCCTGCCGCCTGGACAAGGACGGCCTGGGCCAGGTCGCCCTCAAGGCGGCCGGTAATCGCCTCAACGAGAAGCTGGAAGAGAAGCTCGACAAGGTTAACCCCAAGCTCAAAGACGCATTGAAAGGCCTGTTCAACCGATGAGAAACGAGCAGTTTTCACAAGCGGTGCTGGACTGGTACGACCGCCATGGCCGCCACGACCTGCCTTGGCAACAGGGCATTACCCCTTACCGGGTGTGGGTGTCGGAGATCATGCTGCAACAGACCCAGGTCAGCACCGTGCTCAACTACTTCGACCGGTTCATGGCCTCCCTGCCGACCGTCGAAGCCCTGGCCACCGCGCCGGAAGATGAGGTGCTGCACCTGTGGACGGGCCTGGGCTACTACACCCGGGCGCGCAACCTGCAGAAGACCGCGAAGATAGTGGTGGCCGAATACGGCGGCGAATTCCCCCGCGACGTGGAAAAGCTCACCGAACTGCCGGGCATCGGCCTGTCCACCGCTGGCGCGATTGCCAGCCTGAGCATGGGCGTGCGCGCACCGATCCTCGACGGCAACGTCAAACGCGTGCTGGCGCGCTTTACCGCGCAAGAGGGCTACCCTGGCGAACCCAAGGTGGCCAAGCAGTTGTGGGCCACCGCAGAGCGCTTCACGCCCTTCGAGCGCGTCAACGCCTACACCCAGGCCATGATGGACATGGGCGCCACCCTGTGCACCCGCAGCAAACCCAGTTGCCTGCTGTGCCCGCTGGAAAAAGGCTGCGAAGCCCACATGCTGGGCCTGGAGACGCGCTACCCGATCCCCAAGCCGCGCAAGACCATCCCACAAAAGCGCACGCTGATGCCGATGCTGGCCAACGCCGAGGGCGCCATCCTGCTTTACCGTCGCCCGTCTACGGGCTTGTGGGGCGGCTTGTGGAGCTTGCCGGAGCTGGACGACCTGCAAGACCTGGATCACCTCGCCAACCAGCACGCGCTGGCGCTGGGCAAGCATCAGGAACTGCCTGGGTTGGTCCACACCTTCAGCCACTTCCAGCTGGCCATCGAACCCTGGCTGGTCCAGGTCGAGGAAACCGCCCATCACGTGGCCGAGGCCGACTGGCTCTGGTATAACCTCGCCACCCCGCCGCGCCTGGGCCTTGCCGCCCCGGTGAAAAAACTGCTGAAGCGCGCGGCCGACGTATTGAACGCAGGAGTTTCGTCATGACCCGCACCATCATGTGCCGCAAGTACAAAGAAGAACTGCCAGCCCTCGAACGTGCCCCTTTTCCGGGTGCCAAAGGCCAGGACATCTACGATAACGTCTCCGCCCAGGCCTGGGCCGACTGGCAAAAACACCAGACCCTGCTGATTAACGAAAAACGCCTGAACATGATGAACGCCGAAGACCGCAAATACCTGCAGGGCGAAATGGACAAGTTCTTTTCCGGCGAAGATTACGCCAAGGCCGAAGGCTACGTTCCACCTGCTCAATAATTGATCAAAAATCGGGGTTGGCACGTAAGCGACGGTAATAATTAAATATTTTTTGAAAACTTGCTTGACGCCCCCCTGAAAAACCCGTTTAATGCGCCCCGTTGCCCAGATAGCTCAGTCGGTAGAGCAGGGGATTGAAAATCCCCGTGTCGGCGGTTCGATTCCGTCTCTGGGCACCAAAATACCGAAAAACCCCAAGGAACAATGTGTTCCTTGGGGTTTTTTATTGCCTGCGATTTAATGCGACTCACGCATTACGGACACGATGTCGCAGCAGGACGATTGAGGGTTATTTTTGGCTGGACTCAATCGTTCAGCCTTTACCCAAATCTCAGTTGTAAGGTTTTTTCATGACCCGCTTCTTGCTTTGCACCCTATTAATACTGACCGCCCTGCTCAGTGGGTGTGCCACGCAGCTGGACGTAGCGATCAACGCAACGCCTGATCCCGACTATCACTTTGACCGCCAGGCAACCGTGCTGGTGACCTCCACTGGCGGCAGTGATGAAAACTCGCTCAATGCCCGCTACTACCTGCGCGACATGGTTCGCGCCATGCAGGACCAGGGCTTTCGCAATGTCTTCACCGACACCACCCTGCCCAAGAACCACGCGCCGATCAAAATGACCGTCACCCTGGATGTCGACAGCAAGCAGGTGACTTATCGCTACACCGCCACCGAATACGGGCAAGTGGCAAACAGCACCACCACCCAATGCAAGAAGAACAAGAAAAAGACCGACCAACTGACCTGTACCAGTACCCCAAACACTTCCTACGGCCCGGTAGGGACCTCGGAGCGCACCGGCTACACCACGCTCACCACCTTCCGGGTCACCGCTCGCGATGAAGTGAGCAGGCGTGCGGTCTACCTGCTACGGGCGTCGTCCTATAACGACGATTGCCAAGCCGCCAAGGTAGAAGCCTTTCTGGTACAGCAGGGTTTGCAGAATCTGAATTTTCAGGACCGCGTGCAGCGCAACTACACGGTCACGATGCCTGAAGGCTTCCGTTGCAAGTAATCAGCTGCTCGGCAGCCCCTTGGCTCAAGGGCCTCCTTACCTGAGCAAAAACACCATCAACGGATTGTCATTCAAGCGCCCCTGATAGCTCGGTGCCAGGTGCTCCACCGGCGAACCCTTCAACAACGCGGTCTCCTTGCGCGACACAATCACCCAGGAGGGCCGGGGCAGCGCCGCCAACTTCTCAAGTTCGTGACGCCCGACAAATAGCGGCTGTTCATCGTGATCCAGGTTCATCATGTAGCGCACCGCCCAGGTATCCCGGGCCAGGTCGACAAACACCAAGGGGCCTGGCTGCGCCTCCCGCAACGCCTCCACTTGGCTGACAAACCGCCGGGTGTCGAATTGCAGGTCCTTGGCCGGCTCTATCACCGTCACCAGCAACAGCCATTGCGCCGCCAGGGCGATCAGACTGAGCCACACCAACCGCCATGCTCGCTGCCAGGCAATCAACGCTGCGGCTTGCAGCACCACCAGCACGCCGATCATCAACGGCAAGGAAATCTCCGGCCAGTAGCCCTGTTTGTGCCAGGCGTGTCGACACACAAACAACACAACCACGCACAACGCCGGCAGCGCCGCGACGAGCCATTCATAGCAACGGCGCACGCCCACCAGCCAGCCTTGCGCATGAAGCAGCCCATAGGCAGCGACAGCCGCAAACATCGGCACCATCGGCAGAATGTAATAAGCGCGCTTGAAATGCGGTACCGACAGGCCGAGCAGAATCATCAAGCCGCAGCCCCCCAAGCGCACCAGCAATTGCAGGTGCTCATTGGCCCAACGCTCGGGCCAGCGATGGCGCAGCATCACCAGGGTCGCCAACGCCAGCGGTACCACCGGGAAGTAGCGGTACAAGCTCAGCTGGAAGTAAAAGTAAAACGGCTCACCCGACTCATCCAGACGCCCACCGACTTGCATCTTGAAGACTTCATCGGCAAAGGCATCGCCACCACTGAACCGCGCAAGCTTCATCAGCAGCCACCAGCACGCTGCGAGCAGCACCAGGCCGACAACGCCGTGGATCAGCACCTGCCGGACACGCTCCCCCGGCTTGCCCAACGCCCAATACACACACACCACCCCGCAGACTTCAATCAACCCCAGCGGCCCACGTATGGCGAAACCCAGGATGAACAGCGGGAACACCGCCAGTTGCCTCAGCCGTGACCCGAGGCGTTCGCCGGTGTGCAACAGGTAGAAACTGCTTACGCATAACAACGCGACCATCTGGTCCAGACAAACCGAGCGCGACTTTTCGAGCAGCTGGGCGGTGAGTAGCGTGAGCAGCACCGTCAGCAGCGACCAGGCACGGCTGTAGGGTGCCAGCAGGCGATACATCAGCGCGATCACCCCCGCCGACGCGAGCGCCGTGGGCAGCACATTCGCCAAGTGGTTCGGCGCGTCGAACAAGCGGGCGAATAGATAACTGAAGAAGGTCGCGGTGCCTGGGTAGTCCGCATAGGGCTGGCCGTAGGTGGTGGGGAAAAGACTCGCGCCGTGGTGATACATTTCCTGCATGAACAGCGCCCAACGCCCGTCAAAACCCTGGGGCTGCTGATCCCAGATGCCTCCTGTGAACAACAAGAGAGCAACCAGGAAAATACCCAGTGACTCCAGGCGAAAACGGTTGCGGTAATCCATCGGGTGACCTGTCAGGTGGGAAGCGCTGGCGTATGGTGCCGAACGCGCCCCTGAATGGCGCCTGAACAGACCTGCACATTCACGTGGTTACCGACTGGTGGGCCACACCACTGCCGGGATCAGGCGAACGTAGAGCAATTCGGCAACCAACTCGATCAGGGTCTGCAGGATCACCACCGTTGCGGCCAAACCGCGCACATCCTCCGGCAGGGCCAGCGCCAGTGGCAAAACCACCAGCGAATTACGCGTCGACGCACTGAACGTCACCGCCCGCGCCGTCACCGCTGGCAGTGCGAACAGCCGCGCAGCCCCAATGCCCATCAACGGCGCCAACAGTACAAACGCCACGTAGATTGGAATGACCGGCAACAACAAGTTGATATCTCGCACCACCGCAGTGATGTGCGAAGCGAGCACGACAAACAACACCAGCGCCATCGCCGGCACCGGCAACCACGCCCAGGCACTGTTCCAATGACTGATGGTGCTCGACCGCCGCGCAAGAGCGCTGGTGAGGACCGCCAGAAGCATCGGCACCACAATCAACCCCACGAACGCCTCGACAAAGGGCCCCGCCACTACCACCACGCTGGATTGCTCGCCCAACATCAGCCCCAGGTATACCGGCAACAGCAACAGTTGCAGCAACAGCAGCAGCGGGGTTGCCGCCAGCATCGACCGCGAATCGCCCTTGCCGATATGGGTAAACACCACCACGTAGTCGATACAGGGCGTCAGCAACACCAGCAGAGCGCCCACCAGCAACGCCGGGCGCTCCACCAGGCCGCGGGTCAACCCCCACACCAGCAAAGGCACCAGGATGAAATTGGCCAGCAGCAAGGCCGCCATGAAGCGCTTGTTGCCCAAGCCTTGGCGCAGCTCAAGAAAGGGGATCTGCAAAAACATCGCATACATCAGCACGGCGATGGCAGGTGTCACCCAAAGGCTGAGGCCCTGAGCTGACAAGGGCCAGAGCAGACCGAACGTGACCGCCACAAAGACAGCAACGAAGTAGATCGGGACCTGATGGTGTTCCAGGGTGTCACGGGTCATGGGCGGGCTCTGGTGGATCATTAGACTGTCAGCCTAAGTACCCGCGCAGATAAGGTCGAGCACTACAGCAATCATTGCCGCCCGAGAAACCCTTGGGATTTACCCCAACCTGCGCTTCAATACACCCTCTAGACCCCAGACCCCAAGGACGTCGAGCCCATGGCCTCGCCAAACAAGCAGCAAAAACGCGCCCACCGGGCAAAAGCCAAGGCCAAGCAAAACCGCACCCAGCGCGCCGTGGCACACAAGCCGGATGCCTTCGCGGGCGACGACAGCCGCATCGACCTTGAGTCGGTGGATTTGACTGAACTGTTCGTCGAAATGCGTACCGCCGGCGAGATCAGCCAGCAGGCGCTGTGTGCGGTGTTCCTGGCGCACCCGTTGCTGGCGTTGGTGCTGGAGCAGGAAGGCGAAGAGGAAGCGACCGACTTTATCCTGGCGGCGCTGATCGAGTATCGGCAGTGGGCGACGGACAGCGATGACGAAGCCGCGGCGTTAGCGTGGATTGAGTCGCCGCAGTTCCAGGCCGATTACGTGGCGGCGTCCCAGGCGCTGGCCAACGCCCCCGACTGACACAAAACAAAAATGTGGGAGCGGGCTTGCTCGCGAATGCGGTAGACCAGTCAATAATTGAGTGACTGTCAGAATGCATTCGCGAGCAAGCCCGCTCCCACAGTTTGAATAGCGGCGTATCAGTTAAGCGCCGCAGCCCCCACTCTTTGGGCCTTGCGACGGCTCGCCACCACCAACCCCGCCAACACCACCAGCAAGCTCAACACACCCGTCGCGATGATCTCGACCCGGTGCGCTTCCTGGAACAGCATGATGGTCAACGTACCGACGATAAACACCATCACCGCGTACGTCAGGCCTGGGAACAGCCACATCTTGAAGACGATCTTCTCGCCCGCCGCCGCACGCTTCTGGCGCATGCGCAGTTGCGACACGGCAATCACCAGGTACACCAGCAACGCGATGGCGCCGGAGCTGGCCAGCAGGAATTCGAACACCGCCGCCGGAGCGACATAGTTGGCGAATACCGCCAGGAATGCAGCGCCGGTAGACAGCAACACTGCCCAGTAAGGCGTGCCGCTCTTGTTGGTACGCTTGGCCACGGCCGGTGCGTCACCGCGACGGCCCAGGGAGAACAGCATGCGCGAGGCGGTGTACAGCGCTGAGTTGAGGCAGCTGGTCACGGCAACCAGCACCACCAGGTCGACAATCAGCTTGGCGTTCGGGATACCCATGCGCTCCAGCACGGTCTGGTAGGAACCTACGGCAGCCAGGGTCGGATCGTTCCAAGGCACCAGGGACACGACGATGAAGATCGACAACAGGTAGAACAAACCAATCCGCCAGATCACCGAGTTGGTGGCCTTGGTGATTTGCTGGCCCGGGTTCTTCGATTCGGCTGCAGCGATGGTGACAATCTCGGTGCCCATGAACGAGAACATGGTGGTCAGGATCGCCGCCAATACGGCGCCCATGCCGTTGGGCATGAACCCTTGGGTATCGAACAGGTGCGAAACACCGCTGACCTGGCTGGTGGGCAAGAAGCCGAAGATCGCGGCCAGGCCGAGGATCACAAAGCCCACGATCGCCACGACCTTGATCAGCGCAAACCAGAACTCGAACTCGCCGTAGTTCTTCACGCTGAACAAGTTGGTTGCGGTGAGCAGCAAGGTAATGACCAGGGTGAACACCCAGATCGCCACGTCGGGGAACCAGGCGTGCAGGATGGTCGCCGCCGCGTTGGCTTCCAGTGGAATCACCAGCACCCAGAACCACCAGTAGAGCCAGCCAATGGTGAAACCGGCCCAGTGGCCGATTGCCCGGTCGGCATAGGTAGAAAACGAACCGGTATCCGGTGACGCAACGGCCATCTCGGCCAGCATGCGCATCACCAAGACCACCAGCGTACCGGCGGCTGCATAGGCCAACAGTACAGCCGGGCCGGCAGCAGCGATCGCATGGCCGGAGCCGACAAACAAACCGGCGCCGATGACACCGGCAATCGACAGCATCGTGACGTGACGCGGTTTGAGCCCCTGTTCGAGGTCATTGGAGCTTTGCGTACTACTCATTGACACACCTTTGCGTGGAATTGCGAAAACGGTTCGCCCGGCTTGCAGCCTTTCTCGTGAAAAGAATCCAACAGGGCGTTCTTTATTTTTTACGCAAGATTTGCGCCAAAATATTTCAGAGCCACAGTTGACGGGGCCTGTAGGACAATTCGCCACCCATCGCAAGTCATTGAGAACAATGGCATTCCGCTATAGCGTTACCGTGCGACTCACATTCACGGCATTGCGACGCACCAAAAACACACACAAAAAGTACGTGACGCCCCATAACCGGGCTGATATGGACCGTTTGCCCGGTTAACCCTTCCAACACCCGGCCAAAGCTGGCACCATCGCGCCCTTTTTTACGCGAAGCCTGTGGATCTTTCCGGCTCAAACGTCTGTAGGTTGTTGATGGCGCGACACACTGCTGCGCCGATGCGACACCCTGCCGCAGACCACCGGTTAACCGTCCGCAGCGCTGTTGGCTGTCATCCAAACGCTATGCTAGCTTGGCGCCTCGCCAGGAAGGCGGCCCAACAGCGAAGATCGCAACGAACACAATGAGGACCGCACATGGCCGAGGCCACGCCCGCGCTTGAAATCCGCAACTTGCATAAACGCTATGGTGAGCTTGAGGTACTCAAAGGTATCTCGCTGACCGCTCGCGACGGCGATGTGATCTCGATCCTGGGTTCCTCCGGTTCCGGCAAGTCCACCTTCCTGCGCTGCATCAACCTGCTGGAAAACCCGCATCAGGGCCAGATCCTGGTGGCCGGCGAAGAACTCAAGCTCAAGGCCGCGAAAAACGGTGAGTTGATGGCTGCCGACGGCAAGCAGATCAACCGCCTGCGCAGCGAAATCGGTTTTGTGTTTCAAAACTTTAACCTGTGGCCGCACATGAGCATCCTCGACAACATCATCGAGGCCCCTCGCCGCGTGCTCGGCCAGAGCAAGGCCGAAGCGATAGAAGTGGCCGAGGCCCTGCTGGCCAAGGTCGGTATCGCCGACAAGCGCCACGCCTACCCTGCGCAACTCTCTGGCGGCCAACAACAACGCGCGGCGATTGCGCGTACGCTGGCGATGCAGCCAAAAGTCATCCTGTTCGACGAGCCGACTTCGGCGCTTGACCCGGAAATGGTCCAGGAAGTACTTAATGTGATCCGCGCACTGGCCGAAGAGGGCCGCACCATGCTGCTGGTCACCCACGAAATGGGCTTCGCCCGTCAGGTATCCAGCGAAGTGGTGTTTTTGCACCAGGGCCTGGTCGAAGAGCAAGGATCGCCACAGCAGGTATTTGAAAACCCGCTTTCGGCGCGCTGCAAACAATTCATGTCCAGCAACCGCTAACGGAGCAACATGCATGCAGACCTATAAGAAATTCCTTCTGGCCGCGGCCGTCTCGATGGCGTTCAGCGCCACGGCCATGGCAGAAACCTTGAAGATGGGGATCGAAGCGGCCTACCCGCCGTTCAACAATAAAGACGCCAGCGGCAACGTTGTCGGCTTCGACAAGGACATCGGCGACGCCCTGTGCGCCAAGATGAAAGTCGAGAAGTGCGAAGTGTATGTGTCCGACTGGGACGGCATCATCCCGGCCCTGAACGCCAAGAAGTTCGACTTCCTGGTGTCCTCGCTGTCGATCACCGACGAGCGCAAGCAAGCGGTTGACTTCACCGACCCGTACTACTCCAACAAGCTGCAGTTCATCGCGCCCAAAGCCACTGCGGATTTCAAGACCGACGCCACTTACCTCAAAGGCAAGGTGATCGGTGCACAGCGCGCAACGCTGGCCGGCACCTACCTGGAAGACAAGCTGCCGGACACCGAAGCCAAGCTCTACGACACTCAGGAAAACGCCTACCTCGACCTGACCTCCGGTCGCCTCGACGGCATCCTGGCTGACAAGTACGTGCAGTACGAATGGCTCAAGAGCAAAGACGGTTCGGCCTATGAATTCAAAGGCGACCCGGTGGTAGAAAGCGACAAGATCGGTATCGCCGTACGCAAGGGCGACCCGCTGCGCGAGCGCCTGAACAAAGCCCTGGCAGAGATCAAGGCAGACGGCACCTACAAAAAGATCAACGACAAGTACTTCCCGTTCAGCATCGAATGATCTGAAACGGCCTGCCCGGCGCGCTCCTGCGAGCGCGCTGGCTTTTAGCAATGCCTGCCGCGATATGAAAACACCATGAATTTCGATCTCTACGGATTCGGCCCGGCCCTCGCCGCCGGCGCGCTGATGACCGTCAAACTGGCGCTCACGGCCCTGTGCCTGGGGCTGGTGCTCGGCCTTGCCGGCGCCTTGGCCAAGACTTCCCCGTACAAGCCGCTGCAATGGCTGGGCGGTGCGTACTCAACCATCGTTCGCGGTATTCCCGAGCTGCTGTGGGTGCTGCTGATTTACTTCGGCACCGTCAACCTGATGCGTGCCCTCGGTGAGTTCTTCGGCAACCCAGACCTGTCGCTGAGTGCCTTCGCCGCCGGCGTCATCGCCCTGGGCCTGTGCTTCGGCGCCTACGCCACCGAGGTGTTCCGCGGCGCGATCCTCGCCATTCCCAAGGGCCACCGCGAAGCCGGCGTAGCGTTGGGGCTGTCGAAGTTTCGGATTTTCACCCGGCTGATCATGCCGCAGATGTGGCGCATCGCCCTGCCGGGCCTGGGTAACCTGTTCATGATCCTGATGAAAGACACCGCGCTGGTGTCGGTGATCGGCCTTGAAGAAATCATGCGCCACGCGCAAATCGGCGTGACCGTGACCAAGCAGCCCTTCACCTTCTTCATGGTCGCCGCGTTCATGTACCTGGGCCTGACCGTGCTGGCGATGATCAGCATGCACTTCCTGGAAAAACGCGCCGCCCGCGGCTTTGCAAGGAGCACCCAATGAGCGGCGACTACAGCTGGCTATCGCACTTTGACCTGGGCCTGAACTGGGCCGTGATCATCAAGTGGCTGCCGAAATTGGCCCAGGGCGCAACCCTGACCCTGGAGCTGGTGGCAATCGCGGTGATCGCTGGCCTGCTGCTGGCGATCCCACTGGGCATTGCCCGCTCTTCGCGCCGCTGGTACGTGAGCGCCCTGCCCTATGCCTACATTTTCTTCTTCCGTGGCACGCCGCTGCTGGTGCAGTTGTTCCTGGTGTATTACGGCCTGGCGCAGTTCGATGCCGTGCGCAACAGCTTCATGTGGCCGTACCTGCGAGACCCGTTCTGGTGCGCCACCGCCACCATGACCCTGCACACCGCCGCCTACATTGCCGAGATTCTGCGCGGCGCGATCCAGGCCATTCCGCCGGGCGAAATCGAAGCAGCGCGGGCATTGGGCATGTCCAAACCGAAAACGCTGTTCTACATCATCCTGCCCCGCGCCTCACGCATCGGCCTGCCGGCTTACAGCAACGAAGTGATCCTGATGCTCAAGGCCAGCGCCCTGGCCAGTACCGTGACCCTGCTGGAACTGACCGGCATGGCGCGCACCATCATTGCCCGCACTTACCTGCCGGTGGAGATTTTCTTCGCCGCGGGGTTGTTCTACCTGCTGATGGCCTACGTGCTGGTGCGCGGTTTCAAACTGCTGGAAAAGTGGCTGCGCGTCGATGCATGCCAAGGACGTTGAGGCACGCTTCCAGGCACTGGATGCATTCCTGACTGAACACCAAGGGCTGTGGCGACCACGGCCCTTTACCCAGTTGCAGTTGCCTTGGGAAACCGAGCATCCCGAGTTATCCCAGTGGCTGCGTCGGCGTTCGTTGGCCGAAGCTGAAGCCAGTCACAACCAACCCCATGAACTGCCGGCACCCGCCCCTTTTCCACAGCTGGCCGCTCACGCGCTGCGCCTGAGTGCTGTGGATAAGTTACCCGTCCACGCCCTTGACCCCGCTCGCCACCGCCTGAACGTGGATGTGCCCGGACGTAAGTGGCAACAGATCGAAGCCTTCGGCGCCGCGCTGACTTTTACCCAAACGCCAGCCCACTGGCTGGACTGGTGCGCCGGCAAAGGCCACCTAGGCCGCCGCCTGCTGCAACCCGGCCAACAGCTGACCTGCCTGGAATACGACCCCGCCCTGATCGCCTCCGGCCAAGCCTTGAGTGATCGCCACGGCCTGCCCGCAACCCATCACCTGCAAGACGTAATGGCGGATGTTGCCATCCAGCCCGAACACACCCCGGTCGCCCTGCATGCCTGCGGCGACCTGCATGTGCGCCTGCTGCAACTGGCCAGCGCCGCCGGCTGCAAACAACTGGCCCTGGCGCCCTGCTGCTACAACCGCATCACCGCCGACCATTATCAAGCCCTCTCCGCCGCCGGGCGCGCCTCCCCGCTGCAACTGTCGATTGATGACCTGGGCCTGCCCCTGAGCGAAACCGTCACCGCCGGCAACCGTGTACGCCAACAACGGGACACCTCCATGGCCCGCCGCCTGGGCTTTGACCAACTGCAACGGCAACTGCGTGGCTGCGACGACTACCTGCCAACACCTTCCGTGCCCGCCAGTTGGCTGGATAAACCCTTTGCCGACTATTGCCGCGAACTGGCAAACCTCAAGGGTTTATCTACAGGTGAACAGGACTGGCCAGCACTCGAAGCCCATGGCTGGCAGCGCTTGGCCGAAGTGCGAAACCTCGAGTTAGTGAGGGGTTTGTTTCGCCGCCCACTGGAAATGTGGCTGGTGCTAGACCGCGCACTGTTTTTGACCGAACAGGGTTACAACGTCCAAGTGGGCACCTTCTGCGAACCAGCACTCACCCCCCGCAACCTGATGGTGCTGGCCCAGCGCGAATAAGGGGCAAAAAATCCTACACATGCCCTGTGGATAACTCTGTTGATGAAATCTTTGCAAAGGCTGTAGCTATCGGCGTTAGACGCCAAAAGCCGTGCTGGTCATTTTTTGTTCACAAAATAAAACGCACACAAAACAGGCAGTTGCAGCGTGTTGAGAACGGCTGCACAAAATGGCTGTTTAGTGACAGCTGTTACCAACCGATTGTGCATAAGCATCTGGCGTTACGCTTATAAAGCGGACTTTAAGGGGGTATTTTTTACGTTTCAGCAGTTGGAAAACCTTGCTAGGCGTCGGATCGCTCAGGTGCGTGCGGTCCTTGGCCTGACGCCAAAGTGATGGCTTTTCACGCTGCGTCACCTTGTGGAAAACACGCTAATCGCAAGAAACCTTGGTTTTTTGCAAAAATAGTCAGAATTCAGGGGTTTACAGAACCTTTCCAATCGCTATAATCGTCGCCCTAACACGCCGGTATAGCTCAGTTGGTAGAGCAACTGACTTGTAATCAGTAGGTCCCGGGTTCGACTCCTGGTGCCGGCACCATACAAGGTTCCAGAGATTGCTTTCAATTCTCTGAAACCCCCGGAAAACCCGCCTTATGGCGGGTTTTTTCGTTTTGGCGATCCCCTGGCCCCTCACCTGCAGCTTGCGATTTCTTGAAACGAATCCGCGCTCCAGCCTGCCGCCCATGCCAAATCCAGCTACGGTATAGTCCCGTCCCTCCTTGGCGAAGATGCCAAGACCAGTTTTCAGGATTAAGGGAACGTCGGATGGGCGGCAAACCGAGGCCTGATCCTTCTATTGTCAGCGGTTTCAGAGTCGCGTATGTAGAGGGTGGCCGTAAGTATTACTTTGATGCCGTAGAGCAACGATACTACTCATGGGATTCGCTTCACGGCGAGTTTGAAGTCTTCGACCGACGTGGCTTTCACCTGGGTTCGGTCTGCCCGGAAACCGGGCTTGCTTTGAAACCTGCCGTACGCGGACGAAGGATCAAACCGAACTGAGAGGTTCATATGAATTTTGTAGAGCTTTGCCTTAAAGGCGATGTGCTGGAAGAAGAGATCGACCAATTCGTCGAGGACTGGCACGAGGGGCGTCAAGGCACCGACATGCAACTGCATGAATATCTGGGCATGAAGTGGGAAGAGTACCAACTGTGGTCAACCACCCCGTCGGTCTTACCTTTTGTGTTGACTGCCCACAAGTACGGCACCTCTCTCAAGAACCAGCTCGATCAAGACAAATTTGCGATTGCTGCGCGCGCGCGATCGGTCGCTGAAGCGACCAAAGTCGAAGCCTGGCTACGTAGCGTGGGCAAGATCTAGTGACACCAGAAGAGAAAATGGCCAGTCGCGTCCTGGCCATCCGCAAGCTGACACCGCCGTACGATCTAGAGCAGCTAGCCTCTGCCTATGGGGAGCTTGAGTACCTTGAACTGCCGTTCGGTGTGGACGGAATCACCATTGGCATTGGTGCTGCTACCAAGCCTCGCATCCTGATCAACTCGAGCGCTCCTGCTACCCGTCGAAAATTTACACTGGCCCATGAAATCGGGCACGTAGTTATCCCATGGCACACAGGCACAATCGTCTCCCACCTGGAGAACCGCGAAGTTGATGCTGCCTACAACCAAATGGAGACCGAAGCCAATCGCTTCGCCGCAGAGCTGCTGATGCCATCCGAATGGCTGCGTGAAACATTCAAAGCCGCATCCAGTGTGGAGCAGTACTTCCGCTCAGTCCTTACCCTCGCCGGGGCATCCAAAGAAGCAACACTCAATAAAATATTGCGCCCGCTTACTCAGCCAGTGATTTGCGTGCAAGTGGACAGCGCATCCAGAGTTCTCAACAGTCGAAGATCCCAAACGGCACCGTATCCTCCAGAACGAAATGCCGAAGTCGGCAGCGAAACCTTTCAGACAGACTGCCGTTTCGAAAGCTTTGAAATAGACGGCCAGCTTTACATGAGCTGGACCTTCATCGGCCGCGACATACGGGAAGTAGACACAAGGCCGTGGCGGGAAGTCTTCACCCACATCCTGAATGACACTGGCATGCAGGGATATTTGCAGAACATGAACGGCATTCTTGCTGCTGCTTACGGCAAAAACAAAACGCTCGACGAGGCAGAAATCTGCGGAGCCGTCATCCGAGCATTCAAAAAATATGAAATGTACGATGCGGTCACCGAGCACCATTTGTTTGAACAGTTTGTGATCAAACGGGTGAGGGAACTGAAGCTGCGGGGTTGAGTGATCAGACAGACGTAGAAAAGAGCGGGCAAAGCACTGTCGTTGACTGCAACCCATTCGATATGGAGATCTTCTTGGCTGGGGCACTGACTGGAGCACATGCCACACGCGAACGTCACATCCGCCAAACCAAGACTATTCAAGCAGCCATTTCTGAACGCTGGAACCGAGATAATCCATGGACATGGGAAAGAAAGCATCTCGTTTGGTTTTTGAACCACCACATGAACTCAAACTCGAAATCGACGCGCTACTACTACCTGCTGACCACAAACCTGATCACTCTGCGCCTAGGAAAATCCTGGAATTTTTAACGTTAACCGAATGCCAGCAATTGCGCGCTCTGCATCCCTAACTGGCAGATTGAGCCAGCCAACAAATTGATTGGGATTAGGGCGGGCCTCTTGAGCCGCTGAACCTAACCTCTGTTGTTTGATAACCTCTATGTTTTACTAATGGACTGAGGGTTGTAGCTCGAGGCTACAGGCTTCCCCTGAGACGTGACGTAGAGGCTGAAGGCGGTGATAGACGCTAGTCTGGTGGCGAAGCTAAGGGCTGAGAATGCAAGATTGGTTGCCTTGCTGGATGCTCATGGCATCGATTGGCGCTCGCCTGCTGAGCCAGTCAAGATAGCGATTGTCCAAGCAGAACAATCACAGCAACTCGATACTGAAGGGAAGCTTGCCCTATTTCGAAGCTTGTTTCGTGGTAGGACGGACGTTTATCCCATCCGCTGGGAAAGCAAGGCAGGCAAATCAGGATACGCACCCGCTTGCGCAAACGAATGGAGGCCTGGCGTTTGTGAGAAGCCCCGAATTAAATGTGGCGACTGCGGTAACCGCCAGCTGCTTCCGCTGACCGATGAGGTGGTCTATCGCCATCTGGCGGGCGAAGTGGTCGTTGGTATCTACCCCCTACTCTCTGATGACACTTGTTATTTTTTGGCGGTCGACTTCGATGAGGCCGAATGGCGTGATGATTCCAAAGCTTTTGTGCAGTCATGCCATGAGCTGAACGTCCCGGTGGAGCTGGAAATATCGCGCTCAGGCCAAGGGGCTCATGGCTGGATTTTCTTTGAGCGTAATGTTCCTGCCTGCGATGCGCGCCGCCTCGGTGCCGCAATCATCAGTCATGCCTGTGAGCGCACCCGGCAGTTGGCGCTCAGCTCCTATGATCGACTGTTTCCAAACCAGGACTATATGCCCAAAGGCGGCTTTGGAAATCTCATCGCGCTCCCTTTACAAAAACGGGCCAGGGCCCAAAACAATAGCGTTTTTGTAGACGACTCGCTTGAGCCTTATCCTGATCAATGGGCTTTCCTGGCATCGATTCAGCGCATGAGTCCAGAAGATATCCAGCCCGTTATTATCCAGGCGATGGGTAATCGGGACCCTCTAGGGGTCGCCTATGTCGATGACGAAGGTGATGCAGAACCTTGGAAAGGTTGTGAATCGAGATCACGTAAATTGACATGCCCGTTGCCTGCTGCTGTCAACATCACGCTGGCTAACTTAATTTACTTTGAAAAGTCGGAATTGCCACAGCCATTGGCAAACCAGCTTGTCCGGCTCGCTGCCTTTCAAAATCCTGAGTTCTACAAAGCTCAGGCCATGCGCATGTCAGTGTGGAACAAGCCAAGGATTATCGGCTGTGCCCAGAACTTCCCCAAACATATTGCGTTACCACGTGGCTGTTTGGATGCTGCGCTGGAGCTTTTAGAGGAAAACGGGGTTGCCCCTATTCTTAAAGACGAACGCTTCGCGGGCGACCCCATCGACGTGAGCTTTCTCGGGACCCTGCGTTCTGATCAAGAGGCTGCTGTCAGCGCAATGCTAAGTCATGACACCGGTATCCTCTGCGCACCGACAGCTTTCGGTAAAACGGTGAGTGCTGCAGCGTTGATTGCCGCACGTGGCATTAACACGTTGGTGCTTGTGCATCGGACGGAACTGTTAAGGCAGTGGCAAGAGCGCTTGCAGGCGTTCTTGGGAGTCGGGAGTGGTGTCGTTGGTACTCTTGGAGGCGGAAAAGCGAAGCTTACAGGCATCATCGACATTGCCGTAATGCAGTCGTTATCGCGAAAAGGCGAGATCAGCGATCAGGTAAAAAATTAC
This sequence comes from Pseudomonas fluorescens, assembly GCF_001902145.1. Classification (GTDB taxonomy): domain Bacteria; phylum Pseudomonadota; class Gammaproteobacteria; order Pseudomonadales; family Pseudomonadaceae; genus Aquipseudomonas; species Aquipseudomonas fluorescens_BV. The sequence continues at coordinate 210,365 of NZ_MRST01000024.1, read as the reverse complement.
GGCCAGATCATCGTTGATGAGTGTCATCACCTATCAGCAGTGTCATTCGAGGCACTACTGAGGAGCGCTACCGCGCGGTACGTACTGGGACTCACAGCAACCCCAGTGCGCCGAGATGGGCAGCAGCCCATTATTTTCATGCAGTGCGGACCGATCCGACATACTGCTGCTCGACCAGTGAGTGCGCCCCATGACCTCTCTGTCGTGCCTCGATTGCTGCCCAAACCAATAGTGGTCCCCGACGGCTTTGGGATTCAGGACGTTTTTCGGCGTCTCGCCGACGACTCTGAGCGGACAGCCAAAATCGTCTCGGAGATTGAGCTGGCGTACAACGAGGGTAGAAAAATTCTAGTGTTAACGGAGCGGACGGAACATGTGGATGCCCTTGAATTAGAATTGAAGCAGCGCGTGCATAACCTTTTCACGCTTCATGGGCGAGTGCCTAAGAAACAGCGAATTTCCCGTATGCATGAGCTTGAGTCCCTTCCCCCTGATGCTCCACGAGTGCTGTTGGCAACAGGAAAACTAGTAGGTGAAGGCTTCGATCATCCGCCGTTGGACACGCTGGTGCTGGCAATGCCCATTTCATGGAAGGGCGTCCTTCAGCAATATGCGGGGCGGTTGCATCGAACGCACGCCGATAAGACCGACGTGCGAGTGATCGACTTCGTTGACGAGGGTAATGTCGCGCTGCTGAGGATGTGGGATAAGCGCCAGGCGGGTTACAAAGCGATGGGCTACCACATGGCTGATTCCATGGCCACCATGGACCTACTCTAACTTTAACGTGGTTGACAGCTGCCCCCAGTGAACTAAAGCTCACCACACGGTAAACGTAGTTTTCAATCCCAGACGCCTACTTTTCTACCGTGGGAACCGAAGCCAACTTTTTCAACAGAATTGACCCATTGCAGCCGTTTTTATACGACTGCAATCGATCCGGATCATCTGCTCATTCGCGGGGTTGTGGGACGGGGTAGAAACTCCCTGGTGGACTATGGCTCATCGTTTATAGAGCAACGCTTCAACCACGACGCCAAATGCTGACGAACCCTCACGGCGATTCGGATAGTAAAGATGGTATCCCGCAAAAGGTTGGCACCAGTCCTCAAGGACTCGCAGCAGACTGCCGTCGGCCAGCTCCTTCGCGACCATGTCTTCTGGCAGAAATCCTAAACCGCATCCCGCCACAGCCGCACGCAGAATCGATACGCTGCTGTTGAAAGTCCATTGCCCCTCGACGCGCGCCTTGAGTTCGTGTCCGTCCTTCTCAAAATCCCATTGCATCAGGCTCCCATGGGTGGGTAGACGCAGATTGATGCAGTTGTGCGCAGCCAGATCTCTTGGTTCCCTGGGAATTTGTCTCTGTTTGAAATACACGGGAGACCCTACGACCGCAATGCGCAACGACGGGCCGATTGGCACGGCGATCATGTCTTTGGCAACCTGATCGCCCAGCCGCACGCCGGCATCGTAGCGCTGTGCGACGATGTCGGAGAGGGCGTAGTCGACGGTGATTTCGACCTTGATATCCGGGTAATCGGGAAGTACTTTCAAAAGCTTGGGCCAAAGAATGTTGTTCGCCGCATGTTCAGAGGCTTGGATCCGCACAGTGCCCGCCGGGGTGTCGCGAAACTCACTGACCGCCGCCAGTTCGAGTTCAATCTCGTCAAAGCGCGGTGCCATGGTTTGATACAAACGTTGACCGGCTTCGGTCGGGGAGACGCTGCGGGTAGTTCGGGTCAGCAGGCGAACCCCGAGCCGGGCTTCGAGTGCGCGCATGGTGTGGCTCAGAGCGGACTGCGAGACGCCCAACTGCGCCGCCGCACGGGTGAAACTGCCTTCGCGGGTAATGACTACGAAAGCTTGCAGATCGTTGAGATTGGCGCGAGACATTGATGAGAACCTCTCATGTGGGGGCGCGTGATTATTCCATGCAAGCATGGTTCCACCTGGATACGCCCCCCTCCGAAGGGCCCATCAAAGGGTTCGTGCGTAGAACTCAGTAAGCTTACCCATTGCCGCGTCGACATAACGCGGGACCCAGTAGGTTTCGATGTGGGTGGCACCTTCGATGATGAATAATTGCTTGTCCTTGGTGCCGGTGGCCTTGGGAAATGCATCCTGAGTCATGTAAAGGCTGTCAGCCTTGCTGCCGGCGATCATCAGCAATGGCTGATTGATCAACTCGATCTGGTTGGTCGCGTCAAAACGCATCAAGTCCAACAGGCTGCTGGTGGTGTACTTGAACGTTGAGTTCGGGTGCGCGTGGGTTTTCCAGTAATACTCGTAGCCCTGGCGGTACAGTTCGAAGGGCAGTTTGGCGATCTGCTCGTCGGTGAGGTTGGCGTCACCCGAGTAGAGCGCGGCGCCGCCGGCCGCTTCCTGGGCGCGCGCAGCGGAAGCCTGTTGCAAGCGTTGCTGAACAGTGTCTAGTTGCGAGTCGTTATAGCCGTTACGGCGCACCCGACCCGCGTTGAACATGCTGATGGTTGCCAGCGATTTGAAGCGCTTGTCGGTTTGCGCGGCGGCCAGCGAGTAGCCCCCACCGCCGCAGATGCCGAGCAAACCCATGCGTTTACCATCAACCCCCGCGTACTGAGTGATGAAGTCGGCCATGCCATGGATGTCTTCGATGCGATACGCCGGTTTGTCGATACTGCGCGGCTGTCCGCCGCTGGCACCTTGGAACGCGGCATCTGCGGTGATTGTGATGTAGCCCTGTTCAGCCAGTCGCTGGGCATACAAACCGGCGACTTGCTCTTTGACGCCGCCGTTCGGATGCGCCACCACCACGGTCGGATAGGCCTTGTTCGCATCGTAGTTGGCCGGAGTGTAAACGTTGGCGGCGATGTCCAGGCCATTGAGCTTGTAGCTGACCGGATGGATGCTGACCGTGCCCGGCTCGTTCTTGGTAATGGCACCGTCGTACGCCAGTGTGAACGGATTCTTTTTGTAATCCGCAGCAGCGGCTTCGCCCGCAGAGAGGCCAACCAGCGCTGACATAAGCGTGGCTTTCATAAGTGTGTTTTTCATTTGAAACTCCAGAACAATCAAAAGAGCGGCAGTTGGAAAATGGATGTGGGCTCTTGGTCAGTCCAGATGCTTTTTTTCAGAAACCCCGACACCAGGTCTGCGATCTGCACGTTGTTCAAATCGGACATGGGAAAGTGGATATTGCCCTTGATACCAATCTCCGGCATATGGAGGCGAAGCTGCCGTGCGGCTGGATCAGTAAAGGGCCAGAACCAATGGGCTGGCTCGCATACGCTGCCGGTAGTCTGAGCAGGGTGATGCTGAGTAAGCGTTTTGCATATTCCATGTTATTTCCCCGAAGCCGCCTGGGCCTGGGACAGCGCCGTTTTTGCTCGTTCGGCGGTCTGTGCATCGCCGTGTTTTTTCAACTGCTCGATGACTTGGCGCAACTGCAATGCGCTGATTCCGACGCGCAGGCTCACCAGCATGTGCGAGCGCAATTGCGATTCCACACCCGGCGTCGCTGCCAGCGCCCCGACGGTCGCCAGTTCGCGGCTTTGCCAGTCGAGATTGTCGCGCTCGAAGATGTCGCCAAACAGATGGGTTTGTAGAAACCGGTTAATCACCGGAGCGAACTCGAACACCGGGCCTTTGACTGGGGCACCGGAAATTTTTGTTTGATTCGCGGCGCCCACCGCCAGCAGGTCATCACCGACTGGAATCGCTCGGTTAGGCTCACGCCCCGGCGCATCGTCGATGCCGCGTTGTTTGCGCGCCTGCACCACGGTCATCAGTTCGTTCAAGGCATTAAGGCTGCGCGGGAAGCCTACGTAAGCGTAGAGCTGAACCAGAATTTCGCGGGTTTCGCTGATGGTCAGGCCGGCGTCGAGGCCTTGATTGAGGGCTGCATTGAGGTTGGGCATGTCGCTGGTAGCCATAAACGCTGCGATCAGAGGAATAGCCTGTTGTTGGCTCGACAGTGTTTCTGCGCTGGCTTGTGTGCTGGTCATGGTTTGCGATGCCTCGGCTGCATGGGTGATAACGCTGAACATCCCCCCAAGGCTCAGACAGAGCGCCATTAGCGCGGGATGGTAGCGGGTCTTGCTTATGTCAGTGGTCATCGTGAAAAGCTCCTTCCATTGCAGGTCACTGCGGTGTCGCTGGATCGTACGGAGGATGGTTGTGGCGATTAACCCCGATAATGCGCATGGGTTCCTGAGCAGAACTCATGAGTCGGCGTTGCAGCCATCACAGAAATCCCGGCGCGCCCCCGAAGAATCGAGGCCTCGAGGTCGCGTGGCCGATTGCCACGAACGTGTCGAGCGAGCAGCTTTGACGCATTTCGTAACTTCATTTACCGGCGTATTGCCCATCCGAGACCTGTTCCGACCAAGTAACGGTCTTGCCATCCTCGGCTTCAGCGATCGCGATATGGGTCATGCCGTTGCTGGCGGTAGCTCCATGCCAGTGGCGGGTATGTGGCGGGATCCAGACAATGTCGCCCGGCCGGATCTCCTGACGCGGGCCGCCCTCTTGCTGCACGTAGCCGACGCCAGCGGTGACGATCAGCGTTTGTCCCAGCGGATGGGTGTGCCACGCCGTGCGTGCGCCGGGTTCGAAGGTCACCGTGCCGCCGCCGATGCGCGCCGGCGGATCACCCTTGAACAGGCCATCCACGCGCGCCGTGCCGGTAAAGTTTTGCGCCAGACCCTGGATCGAGGGCTGGGAGCCGTTCGGTGTTACGCGGATTTCGCTGGCGGCCCGGGCTTCTGCGGCCATGAGTGATAAAGCAACAAGTGGTGCGAACAATCGGTTCATCGGATTAACTCCGGTCAGGTATTGAAGCGGCGCCGCACGCGGCCCCGCATTGGACGGACTCACTCTGGTCATTTTCAGCGCCAATTCCGGCAGGCGTTCGCCGTGCACATGCGTCTGCGCAGGTGTCGCGTGCTTACGCTCAGCGACGGCTTTCACCACGTCGACCAGCGCCAGATTGACAAGCCCAAGGCTGAGGCTTGGAGTGAACTGTTCCCGAGTGTGCGCTTGTGCACTTCGATCTCCCGTCGTTTGCGTTGGGAAACATTAAGTCAGCTAACGAGTGGGGACTAGACGGGTAGATCGGCAAGGGTTAATGAGGGGTGTTCATCAATCCCGCAAAACCGTCCCTCCCGTCGCGGCCATTCGGCGACCGGACCTGAGAACCCAACTTGATGCAGGTGCCTTTTTGCTAAAGGCGTTCCACGGGCCAAGCGCAACATGGCACTTAGCCACTTTTCCAATTGACACCCCCTCCCCACTCCGTTAAAAACCCCGCCTTGCTTGCGCTTTTTATCGAGACATGGATGTTGTCCAACCCCCCGCTGTTCAAATACCGCCGCTATTGGCTGGCGGCCATCATTGTGTTGCTGGCGATTCTTGATCCTTTCGGCCTGGCCAGTTCCAGCGACAAGGCGTCGGCGCAGTGGCTCAATCGTATGTTCGCCAGTCACTACCCGAGCCTTGGGCAGCAGCGGGTGGCGGTGGTGTTGGTCGATGATGCCTACCTGATGCGCAATAACAGCTCATGGCCCATGCCTTATGGCGAGCAGAGCAAGTTGTTCAAGCGCTTGCTGGCGTACAAGCCTCGGGCTGTGTTTGTGGATTTGCTTTACAGCCACGACCACTCGTTGGGCGACCCGACGCGGGGCAGTCAGTTGCTGGCGAATGTGTTTGAGCGTTATCAACGCCAAGGCATCCCGTTGTGGCTGGCCAATACTGGGTTGACTCGCGCAGAGGCGGGCCAGGCGAATACCCTGGCGCCGTTTATGCAGGTGAGCCAGCCGGCCCTGGTGATGTGGGAAGGCGTGGATGACAAGTATCCACTGGCGATGCGTACACAGGCAGGGCTGATGGAAACTCCTGCCCTGTCGCTGTATCGGGTGTTCTGTGCCACGCAGCACTGCAAGCAGCCGCCGGTGGATGTGCAAGCCGCTGCGCAGCGCCAACCCATCGCCGTGCAATGGGGGCTGAAGCTGGCGCCCGAACAGGCACGTATTGCCGATATCCGCCACTGCGCGCCGGCACGGCATTTTTTGCTGGATGGGGTGGCGCAGTTATTTCAGGCGGTGTTCTGGAAGCTCGACGACTCGGCCCAGGCGCGCTGCCCTTATACGCTGACGTTGTCGGCCAGTGACTTGGAGGTCAGCGACCCCGACGACCAGGCACTGGTCGCCGAGTTGCTGCGCGACCGCCTGGTGTTGGTGGGCGCCAATATCGCCTCGACAGGGGACCTGGTGGAGTCGCCGGTACACGGCCAACTCCCCGGCGTTTACCTGCACGCCATGGCGCTGGACAACCTGATCAACGCGGGCATGGACTACGACCATGAACCGGCCAATTTCCCCCACCTGCCGTTCAATTGGCTGGACCTGCTGGAGCTCGGGCTGTTGGCATTGATCGCCGTGCTCAAGGCGCTGCACGCCCGGCGCCTGGCGGGCCATCGCACTTGGAGCCGGTGGCGGCGCCAGGAAATCTGGTTCTTTACCTCGCCGTGCCCGTCGTGGCTGTTGGTGATGTCGATGTTGGCGGGGGTCAGTGTGTTGCTGAGCCTCAATGACATCACCCCGGTCAACGTGCTGGGCATTGTGTTGCTGTCGTTGGTGCTGTTCAGCGAGCGGATCGAAGCCTTCTTCGACCGCGGTCGCTGAGTGCACCGCTCTGCTATCTGACTCAAGGAAACCAAGGATGAACAGAAACCTCATCGTCTTGCTCGCCGCCCTCTTCACCCAGGGCGCCTGGGCAGAAACCCACAGTATCAAGGCGTTCCTCGCCGACCCGGTGACAGTGCTGGACGAGCAGGGCAAGCAACAACGTGAGCTGGCGAAAAAAGACGCGCCCACCCAGCCCCTGCCGGTGTTGCAGTACAACCAGGCGCTGGACCTGGTGCAGGTGGAACTGGCAGGCCAGAAGGTGTGGCTGGACACCATGGATTTGCGCATCGAGCCCCCGCTGAACGTCGTGGACCTGCCCTGCCAGGGCCTGACCAAAAGCCAGGCCAAGGACAGCCGCAACAACTCCACCATCGGTTTTGGTGCCGGCTGCAATCAATAAAAGGAGCGTTGCGGTGAAGGGATATCTAGTAGCAGCCAGCCTGTTGGCCAGTTCGGTGCTCAGTGGTTGCGCCACCTTGAAAGGCGCAGACCAGGCGTTTATGAACCTGGTGGGGCCCTCGACCCAGTCCCGGGTTCAGGGCCATTACGTGGATAACAGCGACGTACGCCAGTATTACAAGCTTGATCCACAGCGCCAGAGCCAGCAGCGTTTGAGCTACGACGGGCATGCGGTACCGGCCGCTGAAGCGCGCCAGCAGAACCTGGTGGATATCCCGATGCTGCAAGGCTACTTGCAGGGTATCGTCACGCGCTTGTCCAAGGGCTGGCCGGGGGAGTTGCCGCTGCTGCAGGTGAAGATCACCGACAGCTATGGGTTCGGGCCGTCGGCAGACCCCTACGGCAACCTGTTCGTGCCGCTGGGCATGCTGGACAACGTCGCCAGTGAAGATGAAATCGCCGCGATGCTGGGCCATGAAATGAGCCACGTATTGCTGCATCACCATGACCGCATGGCCGCTTTCCAACAGCAAAAAGAGATGTTCACGACGGTGGCCTCCACCGTTGCCTTGGCCACTATGGCGGCCGACACCGGCGTGGACCGCAGCAGCGGAACCATGAAGCTGTTCAGTAAAGACCCGGCCGGCACACAAAAGACCATCGGTAACACCGTCCTGTACACCGCCCTGGCCAATACCTTTTCCGATCAGGTATGGAGCACCGCCTGGGGCCGCAGCCAGGAAGACCAGGCCGACTTGCTGGGCACCGACTTGATGATCCGCGCCGGCTACGCGCCGCGAGCTGCCACCCATAGCCTGGAGCGCCTCAACGACTTCCAGGGCAAGCAGAAGCCCTTGCTCACGGGGTTCCTCACGGCGCGCAAGAATGCCATGCAGGATTCGCTGCAGCAGTTCAATCTCAACCAGTTCACCAAAGAGCTGGACGTGCTGGTCAAGGATGGCTTGACCACCGGCATCACCGCGACCAGCCAATACTTCAACCGCTCACATATGTCGGCCATGGACCGCGACACCGAGCTGCGCCAGTACTTGCAACGCGAATACCGCCAGGAACGCCGCGCCCGGGTCAACCCGCAAAGCTGGTCGAAAATGAAGAATACGCCCCAGGTGGCGAAGGCTTTGCAGGGCTATAAAGACGCGTACTTCGCGATTGATGCCCTGGAGAAAAACAAGGTGCCGGATGCTGACAGTTTCATCCGCAAGGCCCTGGCCTCGCCGGTAAAAGACCAGCCGAGCATTCGGCGCACCGCCTATACCGTGCGCCTGGCCCAGGGCAAAAACAGCGAAGCGGTGAAAGAGTTGCAGGCGATCAAGGACTGGTCCCTGGCAGGGCCTTCCACCTATGACTTGATGATCAGCTACCACCTCAAACGCGGTGACGGGCAATCGGCACTAGCGATGATCGACAAGGCAGAACGCAACCTGGGCTCGGAAGAACTGTTTATTACCGAGAAGCTGTTGGCCAACCAGCAACTGCAGAATGCGCAGCAGGTGCAAAGCGTGCTGCGCAAATGCGAGCAGTACCCGACGCGCAAAGAGAACTGCAAAAAGCTCGCACCGGTCAAAGCCTGACCCCCCCCCGCGAGCGGACAATAAAAAACCCCGAACCAGTCGGGGTTTTTTATCGCCTGGCATCAGGCACGACATTCGATCAATTAGAAAACGTTGATCGGGTAGTCGGCGAACAGACGGATTTCGTTACCGCCTACGTTGTAGTTGCTGGCGTTGTTGGAAACGCGCAACCACGAGGCACGGGCACGCAGGCTCAGGTCTTTGGCTGGGCCGCTCTGTACCACGTACTTGAACTGGTTCCAGATTTCACGCTCGGTGCCATCGCCACGGCCAGTGCCGTCGTCGATGTTGGTGCCGCGCACGTAGGCAATGTTGTAGGTCAGGCCCGGTACGCCGAAGGTGGCGAAGTCGATGCCATAACCTGCTTGCCAGGAGCGCTCGTCCTTGCCGTTGAAGTCGGACCAGTAGGAGTTCGCCAGCAGGATGGTATTGCCGCCGTCGCCAATGCCGCCAGCGTTGCGGTAGCCACCGTACAGGTAGCCGGTGTCACCGGTGCTGCGCTGGTGAGCGATGGTGAAGCTGTGCGCGCCCACGGCCCAGGTAGCGCCCAGGCTCCAGATCTTGTTGTCGCGAGCGTCCGCATCACCTTGGTTTTCCAGGGCGAAGCTGCGGTCCAGCTTGGTCTTGTAGCCGTTGAAGTCAAACGTCAGCGACTGTTGTTCTGGCAGGGCCAGCACGTAGTTGACGTTGACGTATTGCTTCTTCAGCACGTCCTGCATGTCGGAGGCGTACAGCGCGGCCGATAGGCTTTCGGTGAATTTGTAGCTACCACCGATGTAGTTGATGCTCTTCAAGCGGCCGCTGTCGCTGCCCTCGGCGCTCTTGCGAGCTTCCTTGGTGAAGTGACCGGCATCCAGTTGCAGGCCGGCGATCTCTTTGGAAACGATCGAGGTGCCCTCGTAGGTTTCCGACAGCAGGCGCGAGTTGTCGTATTGCAGGACCGGCACGGCCGGCATCTGCTGACCGTACTTGATCACGGTGTTGGAGATACGCGCCTTGACGGCTGCGCCGCCTTTGGCCAGGTCGTTGGCGGCTTCGCCGCTGTCACCTTGCTTGAAGAAGTCGATACCGCCAGCACCGCTGCGACCTTTACCACCGTCCAGACGGATAGCGTATTGGCCAATCACATCCACACCCACACCGACGGTGCCTTGGGTGAAGCCGGACTCGAACTTGCCGATGAAGCCTTGGCCCCATTCAGCTTTGTCCTGCTTGCCGTTTTTGTAGTCACGGCTGATGTAGGCGTTACGTGCTGCGATGTTCAGGTGGCTGTCTTCAACGAAACCCTTGGATTGCTCCTGGTCGTTTGCCATTGCTGTCGATGCGCTCAAAATCCCCAGAGCGATCAGACTCATCCGTTGCTTCAACATTTTCTTATATTCCTTATTACGGGTTGAGTACGCGCTGTGACACCAGGCTCCTGTTGCTTTTCTGGTGTCGACCTTGCCAGCAAAAAGAAGGCCCGCGGACGACTGAACTGCCGCGGGCCTTTTTTTATTGGATTTAGTCATGGTGGTTAGCCACAGGCGTTGGACGCAATCCTATGCGGGCGTTGAACTATGTGTCAATTTCGTGAATCGTCTGTATTTAGGCGATATTCGTCTAAGGGGCGAGCTAAAGCACTACGCTGAAAACGATTGAATGACCTATGTCACCCGTAGAAAACACATAAAGTAACAAATCTGACAGCGGACACGACAGGGAATAGCTAACACGCGCAAATGCAAAGCATTACCATTCGCGCAAATTTTCCTGCCCAATCTGTTGGATAACCCCCATGCCCACCCCTTGCCTGACGCCCATCGCCCTTGGGCTCTCCATGCTGCTGTCTGCCGGTTTTGCCTGTGCGACTACGGTATTGCCCGAGACCTCGATCAATGCCGAAGCAGACGAAGACGACCCACGGGTCAAGGAGACCAGCACCGCCACACGCACCGCGACGGCTGTTCGCTACGTGCCCCAGGCGATCGACTCAGTCAAAACCGAAAGCCTGCGTTCCTATGGCACCAACGACCTGGGCCAGGCGTTGAGCGGTATCCCCAACGTCAGCAGCGGCGCCGATACACGCTTCGACAGCCTGCGCATACGCGGTTTCGACGCCAGCAATGACTTCTATCTGGATGGCATTCGCGACGACAGCCAGTACGTACGTGATCTGCATAACATCGAGCGTATCGAAGTACTCAAGGGACCGGCCGCCGTGCTTTACGGGCGAGGCGGCCAGGGTGGGATCGTCAACCGGGTGAGCAAACTGCCCACCCCAGGGCAAAAGTCGAGCATCGAAGCCCAAGGCGGCAGCAACGATTTGCGCAGCCTGTATGCCGACCTGAGTACCGACCCCACCGATAACATCAGCCTGCGCCTGAACATGGGCAACCAGGACAACAACAGTTTCCGCGATGGCGTGAGCGGCAACCGCCAGTTGTTCGCGCCGTCGATGAGCTGGCAGCTCACTCCCGAGCTGAACTGGCTGGTGCAATACGAATACAGCCGCTACAACCGCACCCCAGACCGTGGCATCCCTGGCGTCAACGGGCGCCCGGCGGATGTGAGCCGCAGCACCACTTACTTTGATCACGGCGATTACATCGACGATAAGTCCCAGTCCCTGCGTTCCAGACTCGCCTACGAGCTCAACGCCGACTGGCAACTGCGCCACACCCTCGGCGTGTTCAAGCTCGACAGTGATTTCGACAATACCTACCAGACCGGCTATGACCCGAAAACCAACACCGTCAGCCGCCAACACTGGCAGCAGGACCTGACCACCCGCAATGTGTTCAACAACCTGGAGCTGGAAGGCGGTTTCGACACCTTTGGCCTGGAACACCGCCTGCTCACCGGTATTGAGCTGGGCAGCCAGCGCCGTGATCCGAAGCTGTACTCCGCTCGGGATGGCAAGACGGTGCCGAGCCTAGACCTCAACCAACCCAATCGCCGCCTGAGCCACACCGGGAGCATGAGACTGTCGAGCAACAACCACACCGAAGTCGAAAGCCGCGCCCTGTACGTGCAGGACCAACTGCGCCTGAATGACCAGTGGCAACTGCTGGGCGGGCTGCGTTACGACCGCTTCGAAGTGGACACCACCAACAAGCTGCTCGACATCCAACAGAACGTGAAGAGCCACAGCACCAGCCCGCGCGTCGGCCTGGTGTGGACGCCCCTGGAGCATCACTCGTTCTATGCCTCGTGGAGCAAGACCTTCACACCAGCCGGCGGCGGCCTGATCGGCATCACGCCGAACGCCGCCGGCAACGTCAATGACCTGAGCCCTGAGCTGACCAAGCAAAAGGAAATCGGCGTGAAGAGCGACTGGTTCGATGAGCGCCTGAGCACCACCCTGGCTGTGTACGAGCTGGAACTCTACAACCGCCGCACCAGCGACCCGCTGGACCGCACCATTACCCTGCTCACCGGCGAGCAACGCTCACGCGGCGTGGAGCTGACCGCCACCGGCAAGATCGTCGACAACTGGTATGTGCGCGGCGGCGTGGGCCTGCAGGACGCCAAGGTCGAGAAGGACAACAATGGCTTTGAGGGCAAACGAATCAGCGACGTGGCCAAGCGCAACGCCAGCCTGTTCATCACCTGGAAACCGGAGATGGGTTGGTACGCGGAAACCGGTTTGACCCTGGTGGGCGATCGTTACGCCGACAACCTCAACACCGTGGTACTGCCAGGTTATGGCCGCTGGGACGCGCTGGCCGGGTTCCGTCAGAAAGAATGGGACGTGCGGGCAGCACTGAACAATATCGCCGACAAACACTACTACGCCTCGGCGACCAGTGTGGCGCAGATTCAACCGGGAGAGCCACGAAGCCTGGTGGTCACCGGTACCTACAGCTTCTGACATTCCTCATGTGAAACAAAGCTTGTGTGGGAACTGGCTTGCCTGCAATTGCGGGGGCCTGCTCCCACACTGGTTATGTATTGCCCACAAAATCAGCGTCTGGCGCAGATCCCTGTGGGAGCGGGCTTGCCCTAATGCCGTTCAGTTAAGCGTATATCGCCCTCTGTAGGAGCGAGCTTGCTCGCGAAAAACGTCAACGATAACGCGTGTTTACTGATAGAACGCGGCGCCTGTGAGTTTTTCGCGAGCAAGCTCGCTCCTACAAAAAGCCTTAACTGAACGGCATTAGGGCTTGCCCGCGAAAGCGGCGTGCCAGTCACCGAATCTTCAACTGAACCACCGCCTTCGCAGGCAAGCCAGCTCCCACAGTTGGTTTTAGGTGTTCTTTAGTTACTCATCAACTCGCACAACGCCTGCACTTCATCCTCCGTGAACAACCCCACCGGGTAGCGCTCACTCATCACGCTGCGCAAATCAGGCAATTGCCTGACCTGTCGCGAGCCGTTGGCCTTCAACCAAAGCGCCAGCGCATGGATCGCGTCACCGTCGACCCGCAAAGGGTGGAACGTACGCGTGTTCATCAGGTGGACATCGGCATTCATTTCAGCGCTCTCTCCTGCTGCGTGAGCGGCTAACTTACTCAAGGTTTGTGACAGAACTGCGCGGTCACTCCCCTTGGGCCACTGTAACCACAGCGATACAAGAGCTATGCCAATGTGCCCTGTTCACCGGCATACAGGCATGAAAAAGCCCGCGACCGGGCTGGGTCGCGGGCTTGCGGGGAACACTGCAAAGGCGCAGTGCTCGCACGCCATCAAGGCGCTGTTACAACTGCACTCACTTTCGCTGCGGGGCTGGCTGCTGTTGGGTCAGGCAATGGATATTGCCCCCACCCAGTAACAATTCGCGGCCCGGCACCATCACCACTTCATGCTGTGGGAACAGGTTCTGCAGGATTTGCTTGGCCTGGTCGTCCAACGGGTCATTGAAACTCGGGGCGATGATGCCGCCGTTGACGATCAGGAAGTTGACGTAGGAACCGGCCAACCGCACGGTCGGATTACGCTCCTGGCTGCCGTCTACCAGATCCACCCCAGCGCACTCTTCCTCGGTGGCGTACAGCGGACCCGGGATCGGCATTTTATGCACGATGAACGAGCGGCCCTGGGCATCGGTGCTGCTTTGCAGCACGTCCATGGCTGCGTGGCAGCGTGGGTAGTTCGGGTCTTGCGGGTCATCGGTCCAGGCCAACAGCACTTCGCCCGGGCGCACGTAGCAGCAGAAGTTATCCACATGGCCGTCGGTTTCGTCGTTGAACAGACCATCCGGTAACCAGATGATCTTATCCACAGCCAGGTTATCGCTGAGCACCGTCTCAATGGCCGCACGATCAAGGTGCGGGTTGCGGTTGCGGTTCAACAGGCATTCTTCGGTAGTGATCAGGGTGCCTTCGCCGTCGACATGAATCGAACCGCCTTCAAGCACGAACCCTTCAGTACGATAACGCGGTGCGCGCTCCATCTCGAGGATCTTGCCTCCCACCTGGGAATCGCGGTTCCACGGCGAATACAGGCCGCCGTCAAAACCACCCCAGGCGTTGAAGTCCCAGTTCACACCCCGTACTTCACCACTGCCGTTGATCACGAAAGTGGGGCCGGTGTCCCGGACCCAGGCGTCGTCATTGGACATTTCCACCAGACGGATATTGGGTACGTCCAGCCGGGCACGGGCGTTTTCGTACTGGCCGGCGGAAACCGCGACGGTCACCGGCTCAAACCGCGCGATGGCCTTGGCCACCGCCACATGGGCCGCCTGCGCAGGCTTGCCGCCCAGGCGCCAGTTGTCTGGGCGCTCGGGCCAGATCATCCAGGTCTGGGTCTGGGGCGCCCATTCGGCAGGCATGTGGAAGCCATCGGCGCGAGGCGTGCTGTGCAAGGTGGTCATGGCGATCAGGGCTCCGAATGGGGTGAAGGGCAACTTTATAATGGATAAAAATCGGCTTTAACAGACAAAAAACATGATAGGTGCTCGGGTCTGCAAAAAATAGCCGATAACAATCGATAAATCATAGCTGCTCATCCAGCACTTTCGACAGCATGTCCACAAAGAAGTCCACGCTGCGCCTGGACGTCACCATCGGCGGCTTGATCTTGAGGATATTCAGATAATCACCGGTAGGCTGCATGAAAATCCCCAGCTCCCGCAGCCGGTCACACAACAAGGCGGTTTCTGCAGTCGCAGGTTCGAGGGTCTGGCGATCACGCACCAGTTCAAGGCCCAGATAGAAACCCGAACCGTGCACGGCACCGACGAGTGGATGGCGATCGATCAATTCCTCCAGCCGGGCCTTGAAATGCCCACCTACCACTTGGGCGTTTTCCCACAGTTTTTCCTCTTCCATCACATCCAGCACCGCCATGCCGATCCGGCAACTGACCGGGCTGCCTCCTGATGAGGAGAAGAAGTAACCCTCGGCTTCCAGCGCCTCGGCAATTTCTCGGCGGGTGATCACCGCACCCAACGGCTGGCCGTTGCCCATGCCTTTGGCCATGGTGATGATGTCGGGCACTACACCCTGCTGTTCAAACCCCCAGAAAAAATGCCCCATGCGGCCGTAACCTACCTGCACCTCATCGGCGATGCACACGCCACCCTGGGCACGCACCAAGCCATACACCTGTTGCAAGTAACCCGGCGGCAGGGAGATGCCGCCGGCATTGCCGTACACCGGCTCACAGATGAACCCGGCCAATTGACGCTGGCTCGCGGCGATTTTCGCCAGGTTATGCTCCACGCTTCGTACATAGTCCGGCGCGCTGTCCGGCCCGCGGAACTCACCGCGGTAGGTATTGGGTGCGGTCACCGGGTGCACCCAATCCGGGCGGCTGCTCAAGGCCTGGGGGTTATCGGCAATCGACGTGGACACGGCATCCGCCGCCACCGACCAGCCGTGATAGGCCTCCAGCACGCTGAGCATGTCGCGCCCGCCGCTGTAGGCCCAGGCCAAACGAATCGCCAGGTCATTGGCTTCAGTGCCGCTGTTGACCAGGAACACCCGGTCCATGCCCTCCGGCGCCAACGCCAGCAGGCGCTCGGAGAACTCGGCAACCGCCGCGTAGTGAAACCGCGAGTTGGTGTTGAGCAACGACCACTGCCGAGCCGCCACTTCAGCCATGCGCGGGTGGCCATGGCCCAGCACGGCCACGTTGTTGAGCATGTCGAGGTAGGATCGGCCCTGCATATCGATCAGGTGGTTACGCCAGCCCCGCTCGATACGCGGTGGGTCGGCGTAGTAGTGCTTCTGGGAGCGGGCAAAGCTGGCATCACGCCGGGCCAGCAGGGCCTCTGGGTCCAGTTCCGGCTCCGCATCACAGGCCAGGCCCAACAGCGCTGCGGGTGAAGGGCACAACGCCTGCCACGCCAACGCCCGGGAAGGTGTGCAGAACAGCGGTGGCTCAAGGTCGGCGCGGCACAACTGCACGGTCAACGGCGCATGAACCTCGCCCAGCACCTGCCCTTTGACCAACGTTGCGCCCGGCTTGAGTGATGTGCGCACGCCCCACAGGCGCAGGCTCAGGCCGCTGACGTGCAAACACAGCAAGCCGTCGGTACCTTCGCGCAGCATTCCCGCAAAGGGTGCTTCCAGCACCGTGCCGTGGGGCAGATGCAGTTCGACATGCAGGGGGAAGGTCTCGGGCTCTAGCGCACTGTCGGGGCGGGTGCGCGACAAGCGGTATTGCCCATAACGACTGGCCGCCAGCCCATGCACCGTCGCCGCTTGATCCAGCAAGCGCCGATCTATGCCGGGAGTCTCCCAATTGCCAGCCTCGAAATGCGGGCTGAGTACGCCCAGGTCGATCAGCGCAAACTCGCGTCCCACCAAGCCTGGCAATAAAGGCGCGAAGTCTTGGATGGCGACGGGCGGTAATGTTTTGCTGACGCTGCGCAGAATCGCCGCGTGCATGAGTTCAAAGGACACCGACGTGGCGATATGGAAGATTTCCCACTCGTGTTCGGCGTTTTTCTTTAGATAAACGTTATCCGGGTCCAGGCGTTGCTGCTGCTCACTGCTGAGCACCAACACCGCCGCGCGAGCGACGATCAACGGCCACAACACCTCCAGCTCTTCGCGCTGCAACGGCGTGACCGCGTGGCAGGCCTGGATCGCCGGCAAGAGGGCAAAGGGATCACCGTCGGCATGGTGCAACAGCGCCGCGCAGGTCACCGACAGGTCAGCAATCCTCCAGGTACGCACCAGATCGCCAAAATCAATCACGCCTTGTATACGCCAGTGCCGCTGGGCACCACGCTGCCACACCACGTTGTCATCGGTGATGTCCATGTGCACCGCTTGCCAGGGCAGGTGTGCCGCCAACGGCTGGACATGCGCCTCGACCTGCCTGGCCACCTGCTCCAAAGCAGCGCGCTGCGGCAGGTCGGGCAAGGTTGCCAGCAGGTGGGTGATCAATGCTTGCGCGTGGCGCGGGTCCCATTGCAGGGTGCGCGCAAGGCCAGGGTGCTCGAAACCTGCGAGCGCGAGGCTCATCTGCCCGCACAACTCACCAAAGCCCTCGATCACGGTGCGACTCAGGTGGGGTAAATGCGTCAGGGGCTGGCCGTCGATGTAGTCCAATAGCCGCAGGTGCAGGGTTTGGCCATCGACGTTGACCGTCAGCAACTCTTCGCCCTCCACGGTCTGGATGACCTTGGGCACGCGCAGGCCGGGATGCGTGCCCAGGCTGTTGAGGGCCGCGTGCTGGGCCTGGAGTTCAACCGCGGCGTAGTCACCTCGGCAGATCTTCAGAACGAAGCGGCCCCGAGTGCTGTCAATTCTATAGTTGAGATCTTGTTGACTGCCCAATGAGCGTAATTTGCCCGTCATTCCATAATGTCGCTCGAGCAGGTGTGCTGCCTGCTCGGGGGTTACTTGTGGGCAAGGCAAGCTGGCACGGTGGGTCAACGTGGCTAACGACATTGTGACGACCTTTGTTTTTTCAAGCGTCTATATCGCCATTGTTCTGTGGCGTTAATCAACCCCTTCTGCTCACGGTGCTTGCGCCAGCCCGATTCACAACTCAAGCTATGCTACTTTCGCCCAGTGTCCGTCTAAGGAAAAGGCCCTCGACATGCGCATTCTCATCACCGGCGGTGCCGGATTTATTGGCTCGGCCCTGATCCGGCACTTGATTCAACACACTGAGCATGAAGTGCTCAACCTGGACAAGCTGACTTACGCCGGCAACCTTGAGTCGCTGGCCAGCATTGCGTCCAACAGTCGCTATGAGTTTGTCCAGGCCGATATCATCGACCAAGCCACCGTCAGCGCCGTGCTCGCACGCTTCGAACCCGATGCGATCATGCACTTGGCGGCCGAGTCCCATGTCGACCGTTCCATTGACGGCCCGTCGGATTTTATCCAGACCAACATCGTCGGCACCTACAGCCTGCTGGAAGCCACGCGCGCCTATTGGCAGAAGCTGGCAGAGCCGGCAAAAAGCGCGTTCCGTTTCCACCACATCTCCACTGATGAGGTGTATGGCGACCTGCACGGCGTGGACGACCTCTTCACCGAAACCACGCCTTACGCCCCCAGCTCGCCTTATTCCGCGAGCAAGGCAGCGTCCGACCACCTGGTACGCGCCTGGCAGCGCACCTATGGCCTGCCGGTGCTGTTGACCAACTGCTCGAACAATTACGGGCCGTTCCATTTCCCCGAAAAATTGATCCCGCTGGTGATTCTCAACGCCCTGGCGGGCAAGCCACTGCCGGTGTATGGCGATGGTTTGCAGGTACGTGACTGGCTGTTTGTCGAGGATCATGCCCGTGCGCTGCTCACAGTGGTCACCACTGGGGTTGTGGGCGAGACCTACAATATCGGCGGCCACAACGAACAGAAGAACATCGACGTGGTACGTGGCATCTGCGCCCTGCTGGAAGAACTGGCGCCACAACGCCCAGCCAACGTGGAGAAATTCACTGACCTGATCACCTTCGTCAAGGATCGCCCAGGCCACGACCAACGCTACGCCATCGACGCCAGCAAGATCGAACGCGAACTGGGCTGGGTCCCGGAAGAAACCTTCGAGACCGGCCTGCGCAAAACCGTACAGTGGTACCTCGATAACCTGGAATGGTGCCGCAGGGTCCAGGACGGCAGTTATCAGGGGGAACGATTGGGCAACACCGACTTGAAGGATCTAATCGCATGATGAAGGGAATTGTATTGGCTGGCGGCTCCGGCACGCGCCTACACCCCATTACGTTGGGAGTGTCCAAACAGCTGTTGCCGGTGTATGACAAGCCGATGATCTACTACCCGATATCCGTGCTGATGCTCGCAGGCATCAAGGACATTCTGGTAATTTCCACTCCGGTAGACCTACCGCAGTACCGAAACCTGCTGGGAGATGGCAGCCAGTTTGGCGTGCGTTTCACGTATGCCGAACAGCCTTCCCCGGATGGGCTGGCTCAAGCATTTATCATTGGCGAAGAGTTCATCGGTGATGACGCGGTGTGCCTGATTCTGGGGGACAACATCTTCCACGGCCAGCATTTTGGCGATCAGTTACGCACCGCAGCCGAGCGCTCCTCGGGCGCTACTGTTTTCGGCTATTGGGTGAAAGACCCGGAGCGTTTCGGTGTGATTGATTTCGATAAAGAGGGTCGCGCCCTTTCCATCGAAGAAAAACCGGCAAAACCCAAGTCACCGTATGCCGTGACCGGCCTGTACTTCTACGACAACGACGTGATCAAGATCGCCAAGGCGGTCAAGCCTTCGCCACGCGGCGAGCTGGAGATCACCGACGTCAACAATGCCTACCTTCAGCGTGGCGATCTGCACGTTGAACGCTTCGGCCGTGGGTTCGCCTGGCTCGACACCGGCACCCATGACAGCCTGCTAGAAGCCTCGACCTACGTTCAGACCATCGAGCACCGCCAAGGCTTGAAAGTGGCCTGCCTGGAAGAGATCGCCTATGAAAACGGCTGGATCGATCGTGATTATCTGCTGGAGCGCGCCAAGTACTTTGGCAAGACCGGCTACGGCCAATACCTCTACTCGCTTGCCGGAGAGACCCAGTGAATGTAGTTGAAACCACACTACCCGGCGTACTGATCCTCGAGCCAAAGGTATTCGGCGACGAACGCGGTTTCTTCTACGAAAGTTTCAATGCGCGTGCCTTTGAAGCGGCCACCGGGCTCAAGCGTAATTTCGTGCAGGATAATCACTCACGCTCGCAAAAAGGCGTGCTGCGGGGTTTGCACTATCAGCTTGAACACACTCAAGGCAAGCTGGTGCGTGTCACCTACGGTGAAGTGTTGGACGTAGCGGTCGACATCCGTCGCAGCTCACCCAACTTTGGCCAGTGGGTGGGTGTCCGCTTGTCGGCACAGAACCATCGCCAACTCTGGGTGCCGGAAGGCTTCGCCCACGGTTTCGTGGTGTTGAGTGAGTACGCAGAGTTCCTGTACAAAACTACCGACTACTACCAGCCAAGCGCCGAGCGCAGCATTCTCTGGAATGACCCGACGCTGGCCATCGACTGGGAGCTGGCCGAACCGCCGCAACTCTCCGCCAAGGATCAGGTCGGCAAACTGCTGATGGAAGCTGACCTGTTCCCATGAAAATCCTCATCACCGGCCAACACGGCCAAGTCTCCCAGGAGCTGCAACAGCGGCTCAAGGGCCTGGGCGAACTCCTCGTCCTGGGCCGCGACCAGCTTGACCTGGCAGACGCAGACCTTATCCGCCAGCAAGTGCGCACCCATCGCCCTGACCTGATCATCAACGCGGCGGCCCACACCGCCGTCGATCTGGCCGAGAGCGAGCCGGACGCTGCGTTCGCCATCAATGCCATCGCCCCCGGCATCCTCGCCGAAGAAGCCAAGGCCCTGGGCATCCCGCTGATTCACTACTCGACCGACTACGTGTTCGACGGCACCAAACCTGCCCCGTACACCGAAAGCGACACGCCGAACCCATTGGGTGTCTACGGCCAGAGCAAGCTGGCGGGTGAGCGGGCGATTGCGGCTGCAGGCGGCGAGTACCTGATCTTGCGCACCAGTTGGGTCTATTCGAGCCACGGCAAGAACTTCCTGCTGACCATGCAGCGCCTCCTGCAGGAAAAACCGCAGATGCGCATCGTGGCCGACCAGATCGGTGCGCCGACCTGGGCCGGGACTATCGCCAACAGCACCCGCGTGCTGATCGAGCAGTGGCAGGCCGGTAAGGCAGGGGATTGGGGTGTTTACCACCTCACTGCCCAAGGTGAAACTTCATGGTTCGGCTTTGCCCAAGCCATTGGCGAGCAACTGCGCGCCGAGGGCAAGGCCTGCGCCGAGCTGGAGCCGATCCCTTCCAGCGCCTACCCGACCCCCGCCAAGCGCCCGCTGAACTCGCGCCTGGACTGCACCCGCCTGCAACAGCAATGGCACGTCAGCCAGCCACAGTGGCAAGACGCATTGCACGAGTGTCTTGCACAGCAGCACTAGGCATAATGCGCCTGTACCCACAGGCGCGACTTCCATGACCCCACCCCTTGCGCGAAGACCCCGCTGGCGCAGCCTCGCACTGCTGGCTCTGTGCCTGGCGCCGCTGTTGTGGCCGCTGGAGCATTTGGCCGAGCGCTATTACCGCAGCGAGCTGGCCGGGCAAAACCGCCAGACCCTCGACCTCTACGTCGCCAACTTGCTGGGCACCCTGCACCGCTACGAAATACTGCCGCAGATCCTCGGGGACTTACCGGCCCTGCGCACGGCATTGGACGCGCCCCACGTCAGCACGCACCTGGTCAATGCCAACCAGTTGCTCAAGGATGTCGCCGCCCAGGCCGGGGTAGAGGTGATGTATCTGATGGACACCACCGGCAAGACCCTCGCCGCGTCCAACTGGGACAAACAAGACAGCTTTGTGGGGCGCAACTTCTCCTTCCGTCCGTATTTCAGCGAAGCCATGGCCGGGCGCCTCGGCCGGTTCTTCGGCCTGGGCACCACCTCGGCCAAACGCGGCTACTTCTTCGCCGCCGCGGTGCGTGACGGCAATACCGTCATCGGGGTGCTGGTGGTGAAGGTCGACCTGGATCACACCGAAAGCCTATGGGGCAATACCCCAGAACAGTTGCTGGTCACCGACCACAACGGCGTGGTGATCCTCACTTCGCGCCCGCAATGGCGATTCCGCGCCACTCGGCCACTGACCGCCGAAGAACGCCAGGCCATCATCGCTATCCAGCCCTACCCCACCCGGGACCCGCAGCCGCTGAGCCTGAGCAGCAGCGCTTGGCTGCGCCAGTCCACGGCTATCGCCGAGACCGGCTGGAACGTGGAAATTCTCGCGCCGCGCTCGCTGATCAACCGTCCGGTGCGCACGGTCGTCGCCGTGGGCGGCGCCACCTTATTGGTGCTGATGCTGTTGCTGGGGTTACTGATGCAGCGCCGCCGGCACTACCTGGAACGCATCGCCTTCGAAGCCAAGGCCCGCCGCGAGTTGGAAATGCGCGTGGCAGAGCGTACCAGCGACCTGGAGGGCCTTAACCGGCGCCTTAAACAGGAAGTGCTGGAGCGCGAGCATGCCCAGCAAGAACTGGTGCGCGCCCAGGACGATTTGGTCCAAGCCGGTAAACTCTCGGCGCTGGGCACCATGTCGGCGAGTATCAGCCATGAATTGAATCAACCACTGGCGGCGATTCGCAGCTATGCCGAAAACGCCGAGATCCTGCTCGACCATGAGCGCACCAACGATGCCCGCGGCAACCTCAAGCTGATCAGCGAATTGACCGGGCGCATGGCCTCGATCATCGCCCACCTGCGCGCCTTCGCCCGCCGTGACCGTCACGCGCCGGAGAGCGTAGCCCTGCAACCGGCACTGGATGACGCCCTGGCGTTGTTGGCCAAGCGGCGGCGTTCGATGGAAGTGGAATTGATCCGCGACCTGCCGGAGGCGACCTTGTGGGTGCAGGCCGGTGAAACCCGCCTGCGCCAGGTGCTGGGTAACTTGCTGGCCAATGCCCTGGATGCCCTCACCGAAAAAGGCCCGCCGCGCAAACTCTGGCTGAGTGCCGAAACCACGCCCCATGGCGTCAACTTGTATATTCGCGACAACGGCCCGGGCTTTTGCATGGAAGCTCTGGGCCGCGCCAGCGAGCCGTTCTACACCACCAAGACGCGCACCCAGGGCCTGGGCCTGGGCCTGGCGATCTGCGACACCCTGATGCGCGCCTTCGGTGGCGAACTGTTGTTCGCCAACCACAAGGAGGGCGGCGCGCTGTTAACCTTGAAATTGCGTGCCGGTTCGCCGGGCGTCAGTCTGCAACCGTCCGAGGACCGCAGTGTATGAGTATCGACAACTCGATTCAGGTGGTATTGATCGACGACGATCCACACCTGCGTCAGGCCCTGTGCCAGACCCTGGACCTGGCCGGCCTGAAAGTCCTGCCCCTGGGAGAAGCCAACGGGCTCACCGCACGCCTGTCCCGTGACTGGCCGGGCGTGGTGGTCAGCGACATTCGCATGCCCGGCATGGACGGCCTGGAACTGCTGACTGAATTACACGGCCAGGACCCCGACCTGCCGGTGCTGCTGATCACCGGCCACGGCGATGTACCGCTGGCAGTGCAGGCCATGCGTGCCGGCGCCTATGACTTCCTGGAAAAACCCTTCGCCAGCGACGCGCTGCTCGACAGCGTGCGCCGGGCACTGGCCCTGCGCCGGCTGGTGCTGGACAACCGCAGCCTGCGCCTGGCCCTCAGCGACCGCCAGCAACTCAGTACGCGCCTGGTAGGGCACTCGCCACAGATGTTGCGCCTGCGCGAGCAAATCGGTGCGCTGGCCGCGACCAAGGCCGATGTGTTGATCCTCGGCGAGACCGGCGCTGGCAAGGAGGTCGTCGCCCGCGCCCTGCACGACCTCTCAAGCCGACGCAGCGGCCCGTTTGTCGCGATCAACGCCGGGGCACTGGCGGAATCGGTGGTGGAAAGCGAACTGTTCGGCCATGAACCCGGCGCGTTTACCGGCGCGCAAAAGCGTCGCATCGGCAAGTTCGAGTTTGCCAATGGCGGCACGCTGTTTCTGGATGAAATTGAAAGCATGAGCCTGGATGTACAGGTCAAGTTGCTGCGCCTTTTACAGGAGCGCGTAGTGGAACGCCTGGGTGGCAATCAGCTGATCCCGCTGGATATCCGCATTATCGCCGCCACCAAAGAAGACCTGCGCCAGGCCGCCGACCAGGGTCGTTTCCGTGCCGACTTGTATTACCGCCTCAATGTGGCGCCGTTGCGCATTCCGCCCTTGCGTGAGCGGGGAGAGGATGCGCTGATGCTGTTCCAGCACTTCGCCGACGAGGCCAGCAGCCGCCACGGCCTGCCCTTGCACGAACTGCAACCGGGCCAACGTGCGTTGTTGCTGCGCCACAGCTGGCCGGGCAATGTGCGGGAGCTGCAAAACGCCGCGGAGCGTTTCGCCCTCGGCCTGGAGTTGGCCCTGGATAACACCCAGGATCACCCCGCCGCCGGCGTGCTGACCTCCACGCCCGGAGGCCTGAGCGAGCAAGTCGAACAGTTCGAAAAAAGCCTGATCGCCGCCGAACTGACCCGCCCCCACAGCTCCGTGCGCAGCCTCGCCGAAGCCCTGGGCGTGCCGCGCAAAACCTTGCACGACAAACTGCGCAAACACGGCCTGAACTTCGCCGACAGTGCCAGCCAGAGCGCCGATGACGAATGACATCGTCCACCTACAAAGAGGCCGCCATGAGCCGTGATAGCCGTTACCTGGAATCCATCCTTCACCACGACATCCCACTCACCCGGGAAATGGGCCTCAGGGTGCTCGACTGGCAGCACGACCAACTGCAACTGCACCTGCCCTTGCAGGCCAATATCAACCACAAGAGCACCATGTTTGGCGGCAGCCTCTACTGCGGCGCGGTGCTGGCGGGTTGGGGTTGGCTGCACCTGAAGCTGCGTGAAGCCGGGATTGAAGACGGGCATATCGTGATTCAGGAGGGGCAGATCAGCTATCCGCTGCCGGTGACCCAGGACGCGACAGCCATTTGCGCGGCACCGGATGAAAAGATTTGGAAGCGCTTTGTGGCGACCTATCAGCGCTATGGGCGGGCGCGGTTGGCGCTGGAGACGTGGATTGTGAATGAAGGCAGTGCAGAGCGTGCCGTCGTCTTTACCGGCCAATACGTCTTGCATCGCTAGCAGCCACTGCCAGCGCCCTGTAGGAGCGAGCTTGCTCGCGAAAAACGCCAACGATAACGCAGCGCTCTCAGATTTTTCGCGAGCAAGCTCGCTCCTACATGGGTGTTAAGATCTGGCCAGGGTCAACAGCCGCTCACGCCACGCTGCCTTGGCTGGCAACGCCAGGAAGAACGGATTTAGCAGCGACTCCCGCGCCGGGTAGCTGAACGGCTTGCCATTCAACTCCAATACTTCACCCCCCGCCCCTTCCAATACACCCTGGGCCGCTGCGGTATCCCACTGCGAAGTCGGCGCCAGGCGCGGATAGCAATCGGCACTGCCCTCGGCCAGCAAACAAAACTTCAACGAGCTGCCGATATTCGCCAGTTTCAACTCGCCCAAGCCTTCACTGAGGCCATTCAGCAGGCGCTCCTGCTCAGGGCTGGTATGACGACGGCTGGCCACCACTGTAAAGGCCTCGCCCGAGGCCGGGGCCTGGCGTACTTGAATCTGCTTGGGCGCTGCATTGACGTCCGAGCGCCATGCCCCCAGGCCCGCGCCGCCGAAGTAGCAACGGCCAGTGGTCGGTATCGACACCACGCCGAACACCACGCGGCCCTGTTCGATCAATGCAATATTTACGGTGAATTCTTCGCTACCAGAAATGAATTCCTTGGTGCCATCCAGAGGGTCCACCAACCACCAACGATGCCAGCCGGCACGCACACTCTGATCGATATCGGCGTCCTCTTCGGACAACACAGGAATGCTCGGGTCCAGCGCGGTCAGGCCTGCGAGAATCAGATGGTGGGCAGCCAGGTCGGCAGCCGTCACGGGAGAATCATCCGCCTTGGAGGTCACGGCTACCTCGGCACGCCAGTATGGCAGGATGGCTTCACCCGCCTGCCGAGCCAGTTCAATGACCGGTGCGATAAACGGGTGGCCTAAAAACAGTTCGCTCATGCGGTGAACGCTCCACGCTGGGTCAACAGGTCTCTTACCAGATACAGCGCAGCCAGGGCGCGACCTTCGCTGAACTGCTCGTTTTGCGCCAGCGCCGACAGCTCACGCAGGTTGACCCGGTCTACCCGCATTGGTTCGGGTTCATCACCTTCAAGACGCTCTTCGTAGAGATCGGTAGCCAACACCACCTGGATCTTCTGGCTCATATAGCCAGGCGACAATGACAGCTCGGTGATGTGCTCCAACTGCCGTGCACCGTAGCCGGCTTCTTCCTTGAGTTCGCGGTCTGCCGCTGCAAGCACGTCTTCGCCAGGCTCGATCAGGCCTTTGGGCAACGACAATTCATACTCGTCAGTGCCGCCGCAGTATTCTTCCACCAGCACTGCATGATCTTCATCGATCATCGCCACAATCATCACGGCGCCATAGCCCGTGCCACGCCCGACAAGACGCTCATAGGTCCGCTCAACGCCATTGGAAAAGCGCAATTGCACTTCCTCCACGCGGAACAAACGGCTACTGGCGACTATTTCGCGGGCGAGGACAGTGGGTTTCTGGCGCATAAACGGCTCCTTGGCGTGATCGGGTTACTATACCGTGGCTTTTCCGATTGTCTGTGTCGGATATTTTTACTTACATGAGACCCCACCATGCCCTCTCTGCCCTGGCACGCCATCGACACTGTCCTGCTGGACATGGACGGCACCCTGCTCGACCTGCATTACGACAACCACTTCTGGATGGAACACCTGCCGCAACGCTATGCCGAACTGCACGGTGTAAGCCGAGCCATGGCCGAGATGGAGTTGCAACCGCTGTTCGAGCGTAACGCCGGACAGTTGCAATGGTATTGCCTGGATTTCTGGAGCGCCGAGCTCAAGATCCCGGTGCGCGAGCTCAAGTTGGAAACCGCCCACCTGATTGCCTTGCGTCCGGATGCCGATACGTTCCTGGCGGCGATCAAACAGGCCGGCAAGCGCGTGATCATGATCACCAACGCTCATCGTGATTCGCTGTCATTGAAGTTGGAGCGCATTGAACTGGCGCCGTATTTCGAGCGATTGATCAGCTCTCACGACTACGGCTTTCCCAAGGAAAACCCGCAATTTTGGGAGGCCTTGCAAGCGGATATCCACTTTGACCCGGCCCGTAGCCTGTTTATAGATGACACTTTGCCGATCCTGCGCAGCGCCCGGGATTTCGGCGTGGGACATTTACTGGCAGTGAAAGAACCTGATAGCAAAAAAGGCTCAAAGGACACCGCAGAATTTGCAGCCGTCGGGGATTATCGAGAACTCATTGCCGGGCTTATGTAGGAGCGAGCTTGCTCGCGAAAAACGTCAACGATAACGCGTGCTTCCTGGATAAACGCGGTGCCTGTGAGTTTTTCGCGAGCAAGCTCGCTCCTACAAAAGGGCGAGCTTGCTCATTTTATCCTGCGTATTACTCAGGGATGCGCAGTGTCTGGCCTGGGTAGATCTTGTCCGGGTGCGACAACAGTGGCTTGTTAGCCTCGAAAATCTTGTTGTACTTATTCGCGTCGCCATAGACCGTTTTAGAGATTGCGCTGAGAGTGTCACCGCTTTTCACAACAACAAAGCGTGAAGCCACCACGACTGGACCACTGACAGTAATCTGGTCATCCACACTTGCCACGCCGGCAATGTTGCCCAGAGCCAACAGGATCTTTTCTTTCTCTTCCTGCGTGGCCACTTCACCGGTCACCGTGACCTTGTCGCCATCCACCGTGGTCTGCACGTTTGGATTACCCAGGCCCACCTTGCTCACATGCTCCTTCAACTGCTCACTGGCGTTCGCATTACCCGGCGTCAACAGATCGATCAACTTCTCGCCGGCTTCCTTAACAAAGCTTAATAGACTCATGGTGCGCTCTCCTTGGGGTTTATTTGTCAGATGCCCAAGACTAGACCAGTCCTGCCGACTTGGGTTCCAGACTGGCTAAAGACTCAAAAGTATCCCAATCACCCCTGCCTGGAATAAGCCTGACGAGAACGCGGGTGAACCTTGATCGACGCCCTCTATCAATAGATCAATACTGGCGATTAGACGCGACCCTTTGTCGCGCCTAGTCTAATCACTGATCAATCCGCCGGTGGTACTGCCCCATGAACGCCAAGCGCCCTCACTGCGCGGCGCCCGCTCTCGAATCGACCGCGCCCGTCGCCAGCCAGAGCTATCACTATTGCAATCTTGAACACACTGAAGTCGCCAGCACTGCGCTGGCCGAAGAAGTGGCGTTGGCGATTGCCTACAACGACATCAGCCAGGCGGTGATGCTGGTGACGCCTACGGACTTGGAAGACTTCATTGTAGGTTTCAGCCTCGGCAGCGGCATTATCACCGAAGTTAACGACATTTATGACCTGAAAATCAGCGGTTCAGGCGCAGCCCAGTACGCCCAGGTGCAGGTTTCCAGCCGTGCGTTCTGGAACCTCAAGCAGCAACGCCGCCAATTGGCGGGCACCAGCGGCTGCGGCCTGTGTGGCGTGGAAGCGGTAGAGCAAGCATTGCCCGACCTCCAGGTACTGCCCGGCGCGCCCTTGCCGCCGGCGCAGTGGCTCGACGGCCTGCGCCAGCGTATCAGCGCATTCCAACCCCTGGGCCAGCACAGCGGCGCCGTGCATGCGGCGGTGTTTATGAACGGCCAGGGCGAATTGTTGATGAGCCGCGAAGACATCGGCCGGCATAACGCCCTGGATAAGTTGATTGGCGCGTTGATCCGCCAAAAGATTCCGACCGACGGCGGCCTGGCGATTGTTACCAGCCGCTGCAGCCTTGAATTGATTCAGAAAGTATTGCGCGCGGGCATCCAGACCCTGGTCAGCCTGTCGTCGCCCACCGGCCTGGCCTTGCAATGGGCACGCCGGCACAACCTCAACCTCATCCACCTGCCGCAAAAAAGCGCGCCACGGGTCTATAGCCCTGCGATGGAGCACCAGCCATGAGCCTTCACCACCAAGCCGACCAGACCCCAACCCCACGCTACAAGCCCTACAAAGGCCCAGCCGGTGGCTGGGGCGCCCTGATCAGTGTGGCGCAAGCCTGGCTGACCAGCGACAACGCCCTGAAAAACCTGCGCATGATGCTCAAGACCAACCAGAACGGTGGCTTCGACTGCCCGGGCTGTGCCTGGGGCGACTCGCCGGAAAGCGGCATGGTCAAGTTCTGCGAAAACGGCGCCAAGGCGGTCAACTGGGAAGCCACCAAGCGCCGCGTCGATGCGGCCTTCTTCGCCAAGCACAGCGTCACGGCGCTGCTGGAGCAAAGCGACTACTGGCTGGAGTACCAGGGCCGCCTGACCGAGCCGATGCGCTATGACGCCGAGACCGATCGCTACCTGCCCATCAGTTGGGATGCAGCGTTCGACCTGATCGGCAAGCACCTCAACGCGCTGCCCAGCCCGAACATGGCCGAGTTCTACACCTCAGGCCGCGCCAGCAATGAAGCCGCCTACCTGTACCAGCTGTTTGTACGCGCCTATGGCACCAACAACTTCCCGGACTGCTCGAACATGTGCCACGAAGCCAGCGGCGTAGCCTTGGCGCAGAGTGTCGGCGTGGGCAAAGGTACCGTGACCTTTGATGACTTCGAACATGCCGATGCCATTTTCGTCTGGGGCCAGAACCCTGGCACCAACCACCCACGCATGCTCGAGCCTCTGCGTGAAGCGGTGAAACGCGGCGCTCAGGTAGTGTGTATCAACCCGCTGAAAGAGCGCGGCCTGGAGCGCTTCCAGCATCCGCAACATCCGCTGGAAATGCTCACCAACGGCGACAAGCCGACCAACACCGCCTACTTCCGCCCGGCGCTGGGTGGCGATATGGCTATCTTGCGGGGCATGGCCAAGTTCCTGCTGCTGTGGGAACGCCAAGCCCTGGCCGAAGGCAAGGAAGCGGTGTTCGACCACGACTTCCTCAATGAGCACACTGCCAACGTCCTGGAATACCTGGGTCAGATCGACGACACCTCGTGGGAGGAGATCGTCGAGCAGTCCGGCCTGACCCTGGTGGAGATCGAGCAAGCGGCACGCATGTACGCCAAAGGCAAGAATGTGATCATGTGCTGGGCGATGGGGATTACCCAGCACCGCCACTCGGTGCCGACCATCCAGGAAATCGCCAACCTGATGCTGCTGCGCGGCAATATCGGCCGCCCAGGTGCCGGGCTGTGCCCGGTGCGTGGCCACAGTAACGTGCAGGGCGACCGCACCATGGGCATCAACGAACGCCCACCGGTGGCGTTTCTGGACGCGCTGGAGCGTCGTTTCCAGTTCCAGGTGCCGAGAGAAAACGGCCACAACGTGGTGGAAGCGATTCACGCCATGCTTGAAGGCCGCTCCAAAGTCTTTATCGGCCTGGGCGGCAACTTTGCCCAAGCCACGCCAGACAGCACGCGCACCTTTGAAGCGCTGCGAAATTGCGACCTGACCGTGCAGATCAGCACCAAGCTCAACCGCAGCCACCTGATGCACGGTAAAGATGCGTTGATCTTGCCGTGCCTGGGCCGCACCGACATAGACATCCAGGCGGACGGCCCGCAAGCGGTGACGGTGGAAGACTCGTTCAGCATGGTCCACGGCTCCAACGGCCAACTGCAACCTCTGTCGAAACTGATGAAGTCCGAGCCGGCGATCCTGGCGGGCATTGCTGCCGCCACCCTGGGCAGCAAGCCCGTGGATTGGAACTGGCTGGTGGCCGACTACGGGCGCATCCGCGACCTGATCGCCGACACCATCCCAGGCTTCAAGGACTTCAACGAGAAGATCAAACATCCAGGCGGCTTCTATCTGGGCAACTCCGCCGGCGCACGCCGCTGGAACACTCCATCAGGTCGCGCCAACTTCCGCCCGAACATTTTGCCCAAAGACCTGATCCACGAGCGCACCCACGCCACGGGCCGGGTGCCGGACCTGATCATGCAGTCAATGCGCTCCCATGATCAGTACAACACCACCATCTACGGCCTGGACGACCGTTATCGCGGGGTCAAAGGCCAGCGTGACGTGCTGTTCGTCAACGAAGCCGACATCATCCGCCTGGGCTTCAAGCCGGGGCAGAAGGCGGACATCGTGTCGCTGTGGGAAGACGGTCGTGAGCGCCGCGTGAAAGGCTTTACGCTGCTGGCATTTGATATTCCGGCGGGGCAGGCGGCGGCTTACTACCCGGAAGTGAACCCGTTGGTGCCGCTGGAAAGCACTGGCGACGGTAGCCATACGCCGACGTCCAAGTTTGTTGCGATTCGCTTGGAAGCGGCGAGTGACAATGGGTTGATCATGGCGCGCTCGGCCTGACTTGATCCGAGATGCGTGCTGCTTGAACTACCGCTTTCGCGGGCAAGCCCGCTCCCACACTGGGATGGGTTCACAATTACAACTATGTGAACCGATCTAATGTGGGAGCTGGCTTGCCCGCGAAGAGGCCAGCACATTCACCGCATATTCTGCAGGCACAAAAAAGGCCGCTGTTGCATAAAAGCGGCCGTTCCGAAGTAGCTAAAGACCCGTAAAAACGACTTAAGTTCCCCATACAAAACAGCAGCTTAGCAAATTGTATACAACCTGTGCCGCCGGTCGGATTTCGATTGTCAGCGACCCGATACAACCTCAGGATCGCGCCGTCATCCCTTGAGGTTTCCCTGAATGAAGTTCTCCTCGATTCTCTTGTTGTCCCTTGGCCTGGTCAGTGGCGCAGCCATGGCAGGCGGCACCACCGAAGCCGGTGTAGGCGGCGCATTGGGTGGGGTTCTAGGTTCCGTTGTCGGCCAGCAGCTGGGCGGCAACACCGGTTCGACCATCGGCGCGGCCCTCGGCGGCGCAGGCGGTAGTGCAGTCGGCGCCGACAAACGTAGCCGTGGCGAAGCAGCCATTGGTGGCGCACTGGGCGCAGCCGGCGGTAACGTCGTAGGGCGCAGCGTTGGCGGCAGCACCGGCGCACTGATCGGCTCCGCGGCCGGCGGTGGCGCGGGCGGCGCGCTAGGCAACTACATGGGTAACGAAAGTGATCGCGACAGCCGCCATTACCGCGATCGCGACCGTGACGACCGTCGCTACTACCGCGATGGCCACCCAGGTCGCGGCCATGCCTATGGGCATCGCAAGAACAAGCATCGTTATCGCGACTGATAAACCCGCGCTCTGACGAACACATCCGATGTGGGAGCCGGGCTTGCCCGCGATAGCAGTGAATCAGGTTTAGACGTACTGCCTGATACAGCGCCATCGCGGGCAAGCCCGGCTCTCACATTTGGTCTGAGCTGCTTGTAGGTTCGTCAAACCACCAAGCGCTGCATCGCCTCGCGCAACATCCCCGGAATCGGCACTGGCTGGTTCGAGGCTCGGTCCACAAAGACATGGACAAAGCGCCCCGCCGCACACGCCTCCTGCTCGCCCGCCTTGAATACCGCCAGCTCATACTGCACCGAGCTATTGCCCAGCTTGCCCACCCGCAGACCGACCTCAATGCGCTCGGGAAAAGCGATCGAGGCGAAGTAATCGCAGGCCGAACTCACCACAAACCCCACCACCTCACCGTCATGAATATCCAGCCCGCCCTGTTCGATCAGGTAGGTATTAACGGCTGTGTCGAAGAAGCTGTAATAAGTGACGTTATTCACATGGCCGTAGGCATCGTTGTCGTGCCAACGCGTGGTGATCGGTTGGAAGTGGCGGTAGTCGTCGCGCACAGGCGTTGAGTCAGGCATCGGCAAGTCTCGTCAAAGTAGATCCAATTGAGCGTGGGCCCAGTCGCGCACCTCGGCGTAGGGGTAGTCTTCCAGTGCAGCAAAACCGGGAATGCCTCGCGCCTTCAACTTGGTAAACAACGGTACGCTGATACCACCAAGGAAACGCGTCAAACGCTCCGCATTCGGCAATTGCCCCGTGTGCTCATGATGCCTGTGGATAAAATCACCGCACAGTCCCATGAAGTTTTTATCCACAAGCGGCGGCAGGCTCGGCGGCGCCGGTAGATGGGCGACCTGGCCGTGGCATACCGAACAATGCCCGCAACGCTGGGGTGCATTTTCATCACCAAAGTAGCGAGCCAGGCGTTGGCCCAGGCAGTGGTCGGTGGCGAACAGGTCGAGCATGGCGTGAATCCGCGCGACCTCCGTCACTTCATGCTGCTTGAAGCCTGTGTATAACTCGGCGCTTAACGCGTGCGGGTCGAAATGGGTGTCGAGCAAACTGTAGACCTCAGTCATCTGCTTGCTTTCGAGTTCGATCAGGCCCTGCTCCTGAAAATAATCCAGTGCCTTCACCACCCGGCTACGCTCGGCATTGTGCTGTTGATAAAGCGCATCGAAATCGACCGTCGCCCAGGTTTTAGCGCGCTTGCACACCTGGATGATCGCCGCGACAAACTGCTGTCGTTCGCCGGAAAAGCGTGCCAACAAGGCCTCGGGCTCGATCAGGTATTTGAAACGGTATTCCGCATAAAACGCATAGCGCGGCGCGATCACGCCCTTGAGCTCCAACTGCACCAAGAGCGTCTTGAGCGGCAGCTCGCGAATATTGCTGTGGTCCGACAGCGACCTGAGCAGGAACTCCCACTGCCCTTCGCTACGCGCCGCCTGTAACTCCTCCAGTACGCGAAAAATGCCTTCCTGCTCCGGCGTGTCACCGTACACGAAGTTTTCCAGCACATTGAGGCTGTCGCGGTTGGCCAACACCAGGCAATCCGACGGTTGCCCGTCACGCCCAGCGCGGCCGATCTCCTGGCTGTAGTTCTCGATTGACTTGGGCAGATCGAAGTGCACGACATTGCGGATATCACTCTTGTCGATGCCCATGCCAAACGCGATGGTTGCGACAATGCAATTGGAACGCCCGCCCATGAAACGCTGCTGGATAGCCTCGCGTTTTTCGTGGGGCAGCCCCGCGTGATAAGCCTCGGCCTGAATGCCGTGGCGGTTCAGATGCTCGGCAATCTGCTCGGCGGTTTTCTGCAGGGTGACGTAGACGATACTCGGCTGATTGGCCCGCTCTTTCATCCACTCCACCAGCCTACGGCGCTTGTCGTGGCCGCTGACCGGTTCCACCAGCAGGTTGAGGTTGGGCCGATAGAAGCCCGTGGTCACTACATCTTCGGCAGCAATGGCGAACTTGGCCTGCATATCGGCGATCACCTTGGGCGTGGCCGTGGCCGTCAGCAACAGCGCCTGAGGGATGTTGAACTGACGCTGGTAGTCCGGCAGCTTCAAATAGTCTGGGCGGAAGTTGTGGCCCCATTCGGAAATACAGTGCGCCTCGTCTACCACCAGCAACGAGATCTGCACGCTGTTCAGGAAATTACGGAAACGCTCGTTCTTTAAACGCTCTACGGAAATCATCAGAATCTTGAGCTCGCCCGATCGCGCACGGGCCATTACATCATTGGCCTCATCACGGCTCTGGGCCGAGTCGATACTGCCCGCCGAAATGCCATGGCGCTGCAGGAAACCCAACTGGTCCTGCATCAACGCCAGCAGAGGCGACACCACCAGCGTCAGGTGCGGCAGCAACACGGCCGACAACTGGTAACACAAGGATTTGCCCGACCCCGTAGGGAAAATGGCGGCGGCAGATCGCCCAGCCAGAACGGCGCTGACCGTCTCTTCCTGGCCCAAGCGAAAGTGTGGGTAACCAAAGACCTGCCGGAGGGTGTCGTGCATAAGGCTGTCACTCCATTGACCGCTGAGTTGGCTCAAAAACATAGCCCGGGATTCTCAGCGAATCGAGAAAGGTCGCAAGGAAAAAGAGACAGGATGATACACAGGCAAAGGATGGCCCTGGGCCGGAGAGGAGGATTCCGAAAATTTACACTGAATTAAGATCGTCGACGGAATTCTATACAGGTAACAAGGTGGTTTTTATCCTGCCTTCCCCCTGATGCATTGCGCTACAATCACAGCCTTGCTACCCAGGAGTACGCTGTAATGAGCGAACTGACGTTTGAGCAAAAACAGGATCACTATCACAAGATCCGCCGTTCCAATTACCTGGCCAGCCTGCGCCTGGAAGGGTTCGACACCCAACCTTCCGACGTCGACAAACCCCTGCCGACACGCGAAGCCGTCCTTGCCAAGTACCGCAACACTTCACGCTGATGCTCGACAAATACGGGGTGGGCCAGGACCCGTACTGCTATCCCGATAGCAGCGTTCTGCGCAACCGCCTCGATTTGCTCGATGAACACCGCCTGCATCAGGCCGAGCGGGAATTATCCGAAATCGCCGTAGGCAACCTTCCACTCTTTCCGCCGCCCTACGACCTTGATCGCTTGCAACACATTCACCGCATCCTGTTCGGTGACATTTATGACTGGGCCGGCGAACTGCGCAGCGTCAACATCCAGAAAGGCGACACGCTGTTTTGCACCCCGGAGCGTATTCCCCCGGAAGCGGCGAAAATCGTCCGACATATGCAAGACGCCAATTGGTATATCGGTGCGACTCAGGCTGATCTTGTGCGCCAAATCGCTGAAGCTTATGGCGACCTGAACGTCATTCACCCCTTCCGCGAGGGGAATGGACGGGCGCAGCGGATCCTGTTTGAACAGATCATCGTGAATGCGGGGTTTTCAGTGAATTGGTGGCTGGTAAAACATGGGGCATGGATACCCGCGAATATTGATGCGGTGGCGTGTGACTATCGAGGATTGGAAGCGATTTTTGAGCGGTGTATCGGTAGGCCTCTCAGTGCCTGATCGAACTTCGAACGACTAAACCATCTTATTGCTCGAGAACAAACTCACTTTTAAGGTTCGGCTCGTCGCTGCCAATTCAGCGACCGACCAGCCACCACACAGCAATCCGCTACACAGCTAAACCTGTGGGGGCAAGCCCTAATGCCTGTAGGAGCGAGCTTGCTCGCGAAAAACGTCAACGGTAACGCGTGCTTCCTGGATAAACGCGATGCCTGTGAATTTTTCGCGAGCAAGCTCGCTCCTACAAAAAGCCTTAGGGCAAACCCGGCGCCCACATTTGCTCGGTTCTGCCAGCAAAATAGGTATCAAGTCATAAATGCAGGAAGGCATTGTAAGAAACCAAAAAACGGCGCGTCGTCCGTTTCCCAAACTGCTTCAAACAGTGCCTCGCCCCTCTACAGAAACGCCCTTTGCCTGGCCGAAACTAGCTCCCTCTCCAAACTCTGTCGGCATAATTTTGTGAACACCGAAAGGACTCAGCATATCGGCCACTATGGCGTCACCTTCACTGTGATTCGCTTTACTGTTGCGCCGGACAATCGGCACTTTTTCGCCAACCTATGCCTGCTTGAAGCAAAAACGGCAGCCCAGCGGGTGCGTGATCAACTGCGTAGGCTGTACGAAAAAATGCTGGCCCAAGATTTACCATGCGACATGGCAGTTGCGATTTCCCATCCGTTGAGACGGAGTCAGGCGGATCGGTTAAACGACCAAAACGTGCTCATCAAACGAATAATTTCCGAAGCGATTAAAGCGCCGGGGGCTGTCATTTCAACCGTAACCGCTGGTTTCGTTGGCGATACGATTTCCGGCAAGCTTCGCAGATATCACGTTGGGGACATCATCATCGGTCTGGATGCCAGTGTGAGGGGAGGCATAGGACCTCAGCGTTCAACACACTCAATACATGTCTACTCGGACGAGTATTAGTAACATGGCTTTGTACTTTCAATCGGCTTCTTTTTTCATCATCTATCTGGTGCTGCACTACCAAATCACAGACCCCGTACTCAGAATGCGTGTCGCACTCACCTGTCTCGCGACAGGTCTAGTTTTGACATTCCTGCTGCCCTATGTAGCCGTGATTCTCAGAATGCCCTGGCTACCTGTCTTTGTATGCCTGATAGGCTTGGCTCTCTTCATCACCCGAAACAAATACCGCCTGCAACGTGACAGGCCCCCTCACCCACTCCTGCGTGCCCCCACCATGAACCTGGCCCCCAACTTCCCAGAAGACCCTGTCATGCAGCAACTTCTGCAATTGCTGCATGAAGAAATCGGCTTGCCAAAACACAAGACCATCGGCCTGCACACCTCACTGAACTTCGACCTCGGGTGCGATGGCGCTGAGGCCAAGCAATTCATGGAGGCGCTTGAACAGGATTTCGGGGTCGACCTGGGTGACTACGACGCTTATCGTTATTTCCAGCCGCCGGTGTTCGACGTGTTCCTGAAACGGCGCGCCAAGGGCCGTGGTGACAAGCTCCCGTTGACCATCGGCATGCTCTACCTGGCGATCAAGACCCACAGCTGGGACACGCAAACGCTGGAGAACCTGAGCTGATCCAATGTGGGAGGGGGCAAGCCAAGGCTCTTTGTAGGAGCGAGCTTGCTCGCGAAAAACTCACAGGCGCCGCGTTTATTCAGGAAGCACGCGTTATCGTTGACGTTTTTCGCGGGCAAGCCCGCTCCCACACTGGATCTGCGCTAATCTGGCGAGCCGTATAAATAACAAGGACCTTACATGGACGTAACAATGGGCCTACTGGCCGCTCTGCTCTGGGGTGGCACGGACTTTCTGGTGGGCCTCAACGCCCGAGCCGTTGGCGTTAAACGCGCGGTGTATTTTGGCCAAGCCCTCGGCTTTTTGATCATGACCCTCCTGCTGGTCATTTTCCCGGTCTTCCTTTTCAAATCCCTTGATGCACCGTTAAGCGTTTGGCTCCTGGGCGTCGCCGCCGCTCTGCTGACGGTGTCCGGCGCCCTTGGGCTGTCCAAAGCCTTTGCCTTGGGCAAAGCGGCCATCGTCGCGCCATTGGTGACCTCCTATGGGGTCGTGACCACCTTGCTGTCCTGGGCCAGCGGTGAACACATCAGCCTGATACAACTGGGCTGCATCGCCCTGTGCGTCATCGGCGTTGTGCTGTCCAGCATCCACAAGGACAACGGCACGCCCCACAACAACCCGCGCCTGTCCATTGCCTACGCCATGCTCGCCGCAGCCTTGTATGGCACCAGTTTCTGGCTGCAAGGTCGCTACACACTGCCGGCGCTGGGGCCAGTCACCATGTTGTGGCTGGGTTACCTCGTGGGCCTGTGCGTGTTGGTGGTGATGGTGTTGAAGATAAAGGATGGCCTGAAGATCCCGCCGCTGAAGAACTGCGCGACGTTGACCGGGGCGAGCTTGATGAACCTCGGCGGGTTCTCGGCGTTTTCGTGGGGCGCAATGGCCGGCTCGGTGTCGGTGGTGACGGTGATCAGTACGCTGTCAGGAGGGATTGCCGCGATCCTGGGATTTGTGTTTTTCAAGGAACGATTGTCAGCGGTGCAGGTGGCAGGCGTCATACTGGTGCTAGTCGGCGCAGTGGTACTGCACATCGCCGACTAATCGCTCGCACATAAAAAAGCCGCCTACTTAAGAGGCGGCTTTTTTACAACCGGCGAAACTTACAACTTAGGACCCGCCGCCTTGATCGCATCGCTGACTTCAAACTTCTTGAAGTTTTCGATGAACAGGCCAGCCAGCGCTTTCGCGGCTTCGTCGTAGGCAGCCTTGTCAGCCCAGGTGTTGCGTGGGTTCAACAGGCCGGTTTCAACGCCCGGTACGGCCAACGGCACGTCGAGGTTGATGGTGTCCAGGTGTTCGGTTTGCGCACCGATCAACGCACCGCTCTGGATCGCTGCAATCACGCCGCGAGTGGTCGGGATGTTGAAGCGTTTGCCAACGCCGTAGCCGCCGCCGGTCCAGCCGGTGTTGACCAGGTAGACCTTGGAGCCGAAACCACGGATGCGCTTGATCAGAAGCTCTGCGTATTCGCCAGCCGGACGTGGGAAGAACGGCGCGCCGAAGCAGGTGGAGAAGGTCGACTTGATGCCGCTGCCCGAACCCATTTCGGTCGAGCCCACCAGAGCGGTGTAGCCGGACAGGAAGTGGTAGGCCGCTTGTTCTTCGCTGAGGATCGACACAGGCGGCAGTACGCCGGTCAGGTCGCAGGTCAGGAAGATCACCGCGTTTGGCTCGCCGCCCAGATTCTTCTCGGAGCGCTTGGCAACGTGCTCCAGCGGGTAAGCGGCACGGCTGTTCTGGGTCAGGCTGACGTCGGCGTAGTCGGCGTGCTTGGCCTCGTCGATCACGACGTTTTCCAGTACCGCGCCGTGCTTGATGGCTTTCCAGATAACCGGCTCGTTCTTCTCGGACAAGTCGATGCACTTGGCATAGCAACCGCCTTCGATGTTGAACACCACGCCTTCGCCCCAGCCGTGTTCGTCGTCACCGATCAGGTAACGGCTTTCGTCGGCGGACAGGGTGGTCTTGCCAGTGCCAGAGAGGCCGAAGAACAAGGTTACGTCGCCTGCTTCGCCGATATTGGCGGCGCAGTGCATCGGCAGCACGTCGGAAGCCGGCAGCAGGAAGTTCTGCACCGAGAACATGGCTTTTTTCATTTCACCGGCGTAACGCATGCCGGCGATCAGTACTTTTTTCTGTGCAAAGTTGAGGATCACGCAACCGTCGGAATTGGTGCCGTCACGCTCTGGCACGCACTCGAAGTTGGCTACGTTGAGCACTTGCCACTCTTCACGGCCGGCCGGGTTGTACTGGGCCGGGTTGATGAACAGGCAACGACCGAACAGGTTCTGCCAGGCAGTCTGGGTGGTCATTTTCACGGCCAGGTAGTGGTCTTCTGCGGCCCCTACGTGAACATGGGAAACGAAATGCTCTTGCGCGTTATTGAAGGCCTCGACGCGAGCCCACAGGGCATCGAACTTGTCGGCCGGGAACTTGCGGTTGATCGGGCCCCAGGCAATGGCGTCCTGGGTGGAAGGCTCTTCAACGATGAAACGGTCCACCGGCGAACGACCGGTGCGGTGACCGGTTTCGACAACCAGCGCGCCAGTATCGGCAAGCACGCCTTCACCGCGCTGCAGGGCTTCTTTGACCAGATCGTCAACACTCAGATCGGTGTATACGGCGTTATTGGCTTGCGTCATGAGGTTCCCCGTCGGCCTATGGCCGAGTGCTCCAAACGTTTTGTAGTAGAAAGTTGCGCACTACTACCGCGAAAAAAGTGGGCCGGATTATGCCAGAAAAGCCCAAAAAGAGTAGGGCCCTCCCGTCAGAACACCTCTAATCCGGCGTTTGTCAGGTGATTTACCTGTGCTTAAACGTTTTAGTGGCGGGTGTCGGAAGGGGTGTCGATGCCTGCTCCAGCGAACAATTGCGCTACATCAGCCGCATCGAACAGGTAGCGCTGGTTGCAGAACTGGCAGTCGATCTCGATATGGCCGCCATGTTCCGCCACCAGGTTTTGCGCATCTTCCAGGCCCAGGCTGACCAGGGCATTTGCGGAACGCTCGCGCGAGCAGCTGCAATTGAAGCGCAGGCCTTGTTCGTCAAACAGGCGCACGGCCTCTTCGTGGTACAGACGATGCAAGATGGTTTCGTTGTCCAGGCCCAGCAATTCTTCAGCGGTCAGCGTACCGGCCAGAGCGGTCAGCTTGCGCCAGCTGTCGGTGCGCTCATCGTCGTCCTTGATGCGGTCGGCCGGCAGTTGCTGCAACAGCAGGCCGCGGGCGCGCTTGCCGTCGGCATTGAGCCAGAACTTGGTGCCTACTTGCTGGGACATCACGAAATAGTTGGTGAAGCAGTCCGACAGGGTTTCGCCGTCGAGGTCGACGATGCCTTGGTAGCGCTGGCCTTCCGTGGGGTCGACAGTGATTGCTAGTACACCGTCGGCCATCAGGTCGGCCAGGGTAGCGTCAGGCGCGATCCGCTCTGCGTCGTAACGGGCCAGGCCTCGGATTTCTCGCTCGCTGGAGCACTCGATCATCAGCATCGGCACCGGGCCTTCGGAACGCGCCTGCAGGATGAGCAAACCGTCGAATTTCATCGTACCTACCAGCAGCGCAGCCGCCGCCATCAACTCACCGAGCAGTTGCGCGACCGGCTCCGGATAAGCGTGCTTGGCGAGGACTTCGGCATAGCTGCGCTCCAGGGAAACGAGTTCGCCGCGGGCGTCGTTCTCGTCGAAGATGAAGCGTTGGGTGAAGTCGGTATCCGGTAGATCAGTCATAGGTCTGGGTATCTGAAGTGATGACAAAATGATTACAAGGTTTATAAAATTAAACGCTTTAGCACCATCTTGGTGCGACTTCTCCTGAATTCAAGGAGCGCAATAGAGCGATGAGGGACAGTTTATGAACAATCCGGGTTTGTTCCAAGCCAACTGGAACCTCCGGCGATGGGCTCTTTGCAATCTACTCGCTATCGCGCTGCTGTGTTTTTGGCTGTGGCCCACGGGCCAGATGCTCTGTGTGATTTTCGACGAGTGGCTGTTTCATCTGCTCAATGGCCCATTGGCCACGAACTCGACCTGGCTGCATGGGTGGGCCGTGGCGAGCCTGCGGCCGTTTGATGCAGTGGTCGGCGTGATTTTGCTGGCGCTGCTGATTCGCGGCGACTGGGTGTTCAAGGCCGTACAGGTGCGCCAGGCGTTTTTTGGCTTCCTTGGCATTCTGCTGCTGTTGCTGTTTATCCGCATGCTGTTCTCCAAACTGGCGGCGCACATGGGCTGGCAGCACAGTAGCCC
The DNA here is from genome assembly GCF_001902145.1 of Pseudomonas fluorescens. GTDB lineage: Bacteria > Pseudomonadota > Gammaproteobacteria > Pseudomonadales > Pseudomonadaceae > Aquipseudomonas > Aquipseudomonas fluorescens_BV. The sequence goes on along the minus strand of NZ_MRST01000024.1, from coordinate 169,207 downwards.
GTCGATGGTCATCAGCGGCGCGATTCAAATGAGCGACTTTTTCCCAGGGCTGGAGAAAAGCTGGGAGTTGAAAGACCGCTCGAGCCAGAGCTTCCCCGGCGACCATGCTTCGGTGCTATTGATCTGGGCGATGTTCATGAGCGTGTTCGCCCGACGCATCGGCCAGGTGCTGGTGATCTGGGGCCTGGCGCTGCTGTTCATGATGCCGCGGCTGGTAGCCGGCGCGCACTGGGGCCAGGACGATTATATCGGTGGCGTACTGCTGGCTCTGTTGGCACTGGGCTGGGGGTATTACACGCCGTTTGCGGCGAAGGTGTCGGGCGCCTTGTTACGGATGACGGCGCCGCTTTTCGGGCTACTGAGCAAGTTGCCCGTTATTCGGCGGTTGAGTGTCATGCGCACAACTCCGTAACCCCCCAAGGCTAAAAGTGGGAGCGGGCTTGCTCGCGAATGCGGGGTGTCAATCAATGCATCTGTGCCTGACCCACCGTATTCGCGGGCAAGCCCGCTCCCACATTTGATCGCGTTTGCATGGACGACTCGTGCAATCAATTGTCATTGCCGCTGCCGCGAAACTTGAACAGATCGCGGCGCTGCTTCTTGCTCGGCTTGCCGTCAGTGGTCAGGCCTGAAGCCCCTGCCTTGCGCATGGCCGCAGCGTTTTCACGCTTGGCGATGCTGGCTTCGGTCTCGGCATACAGTGCCTGCGCTTCAGGGGCGCCCCGGCGCACAATGGAAAGCGCCAGCACCACGACAGTCTTTTCATCAAACCCTGTACGAATCTGAAACTCATCGCCGATACGTGGCTCTTTGCCCGGTTTGCAGCGCTCGCCGCGATGATGCACCTTCCCACTTTCAATCGCGGCCTTGGCCAGGGCACGGGTTTTGTAGAAGCGTGCCGCCCACAACCACTTGTCCAGCCGGACCTTCTCTTCCTCTTCCTGCTTTTGAGCCACTTGAATTCCTCGCTCTGAAAAATGTCGCAACTTTACCGTTGAAACCCTTCGACGCATAAACCCCAAGGCTCACCTAAGATACGCCAGGTAGCACCCTGTTTTCGCGAGGATACGCTGTGACCGACTTTCCCCTTTCACTCACCTCGCCCAACCAGCGGTGCGTGGGTTGCCAGCAAAGCGAGCCTCTGGGGTTCGACTTTGCGTTCGCCTACCAGCCTATCGTAGACCTGCGTGACCATTCGATCTTCGCCAACGAAGCCTTGGTGCGCGGTCCCCAGGGAGAAGGCGCGCTGTCGGTGCTGGCTCATGTCAACGAAACCAATCGCTACCGCTTCGACCAGCGCTGCCGGACCAAGGCCATCGCCGGTGCCGCTGCCCTGGGCATGCAGACTCACCTTTCCATCAACTTCATGCCCAATGCCGTATATCGCCCGGAACTGTGTATCCGCAGCACTCTGGAGGCCGCCCGGGCGCACAATTTCCCGCTGGACCGGCTGATTTTCGAGACCCTGGAAAGCGAGCACGTAGATAACTATCGCCATTTGACGAATATTCTGCGTGAATACCGCGAATTCGGCTTCAAGACCGCCATCGACGATTTCGGCGCGGGCTATTCGGGGCTGAACCTGCTGGCCGATTTCCAACCTGACTTGATCAAGCTCGACATGGCGCTGATTCGCGATGTCGACCAGGATCGTGTCCGTCAGGTGATCGTCCGGGGGATTGTCACAATCTGTGAGCAGTTGGGGGTTACTGTCATCGCCGAGGGCATCGAAAGTGCCGGCGAGCGCGACTTCCTATCCGACTGCGGAATATTTCTGATGCAGGGCTTCTGGTTCGCCAAGCCTGCATTCAAAGCGTTGGCTGAGGTATCTCCTCAAGCCTGGGCGAATTGACCGGTTAACCATATTGAAGACATTTGACCATTTGACCGTTGTGGGTCTGCGTGAGTGGGTGGCACTTCCCGACTTGGGAGTAGCAGGCCTGCGGGCGAAGATCGACACCGGTGCCAGTACCTCAAGCCTGCACGCCACCGATATCGAGCCCTTTGAGCGCGACGGTGAAAAGTGGGTGCGTTTTACCGCGCACCTGGGCAGCGTGGTGCAATTGCGTCACCGCCGCTGCGAAGCGCCCCTTGTGACGATGAAAACCATCAAGAGCTCCAACGGCCATGCACAAGTGCGCTACGTAATCAGCACCACCCTGGCCCTGGGTGATCGGGTATGGCGGGTAGAATTCACCCTCGCCTGTCGCAAAGCCATGCGTTACCGCCTGCTGCTGGGCTCCAAGGCGCTGATTGACGGCCAGTTGGTGGTCAATCCGGGCCTCAAGTACGTTCAAGACAAGCCGGTGTTCCCGGTCTCCACTATTTCTGCCCCAGGTGCTGCATGAAGATTGCTGTGCTGTCGCGAAACCCGCGTCTGTATTCCACCCGCCGCCTGGTCGAGGCCGGCACTGAACGTGGCCATGAAATGGTGGTGATCGACACGTTGCGTGCCTACATGAACATTGCCAGCCACAAGCCGCAGATCCACTACCGGGGCAAACCCCTGGAAGGCTTTGATGCGGTAATCCCGCGTATCGGCGCTTCGGTGACGTTCTATGGCTGCGCGGTATTGCGCCAGTTTGAAATGATGGGGGTGTTTCCGCTGAATGAATCCGTGGCCATTGCGCGCTCGCGGGACAAGCTGCGCTCCCTGCAACTGCTGTCGCGCCGGGGCATCGGCCTGCCGGTCACCGGTTTTGCCCACTCTCCGGATGACATTCCCGACTTGATCGAGATGGTCAATGGCGCACCGCTGGTGATCAAGGTGCTGGAAGGCACCCAGGGCATCGGCGTGGTGCTGTGTGAAACAGCAACGGCAGCGGAGTCGGTGATTGAGGCGTTCATGGGCCTCAAGCAGAACATCATGGTGCAGGAATACATCAAGGAAGCTGGCGGCGCGGACATTCGCTGCTTCGTTGTGGGCGACAAGGTGATTGCGGCCATGAAGCGCCAGGCCAAGCCCGGTGAGTTCCGCTCCAACCTGCACCGTGGCGGCAGCGCCAGCCTGATCAAGATCACCCCGGAAGAACGCATGACCGCGCTGCGGGCGGCCAAGGTGATGGGGCTGAGCGTGGCGGGTGTGGACATCCTGCGCTCCAACCATGGCCCTCTGGTGATGGAAGTAAACTCATCGCCGGGCCTGGAAGGGATCGAAACCACCACCGGTAAGGATGTGGCGGGGATCATCATTCAGCATCTGGAGAAGAATGGCGGGCCGAATATGACTCGGACCAAGGGAAAGGGCTGAATACCCACATCTGCCACACGCCGCAAACCACTGTGGGAGCTGGCTTGCCTGCGATGACGCCGGTACATTCAACATCGTTGTTGACTGAACTACCGCTATCGCAGGCAAGCCAGCTCCCACATTCGCATTCATATTGCTGGTTAGACAGCGTCTCTAGGTAGCATCAACCCCAGCGGCAGCCGCACCCGCGCTTCCAACCCGCCGCCTTCACGGTTGCGCAACTCCACATTGCCGCCATGCATCGACGCAATCCGCCGCACAATCGCCAACCCCAATCCGGTGCCCTTGCCTCCTCGAGCTCGGTCACCACGGGTGAAGGGGTTGAAGATACCTTCCAGCTCAGCCGGGTCGATTCCTGTGCCACGGTCCATCACGCTCAGCACCACGTAAGGTGCGGCGCTGTCGCCAGAAACGTACGCCGCCACTTCCACATCGGAACCGGCATGGTGCAAGGCGTTGCCAATCAAGTTGTTCAGCAGGCGCTTCATCGACACCCGGCGTAATGCGAACGGCTGGATCGGCTCCAGGCGCGTGCGCACCTGCTCACCATTCTGGTTATAGGGCGCAACCACCTCACGCACGAGGTCGGTGAGGTCGACCTCCTCGACCACTTCATCTCGCCCGTCACGGATGAACGCCAGGAACTGGTCCAGAATGGCGTCCATGTCCTCGATGTCACGCACCATGTCATCGGTGAGGTCGGTATGGTCCCCCATCAACTCCAGGGACAAGCGCAATCGCGTCAGCGGCGTGCGCAAGTCATGGGACACCCCCGCCAGCATCAACTCGCGTTCGCGCCCGGCCTGTTCGACGTCTTCTGCCATCTGGTTGAAGGCGCCGTACACCTCGGTCATCTCACTGGGCGTGTCGCTGACCGGCAGGCGCACACTGCGCCCCTGGCCCAGTTGGCGAGCGGCAAACACCAGGCGCTTGAGGGGTTGGTTGAGCTGGCGGACGAAAATCCACGCGGACGCCGTTGAGAGCAAGCCAATGGCCAGGAACCAGCCCAACACGTTCCAGATTTTTTGCCCCCGCAGCGGGTGCGGATAAAGCGGAACCTTGATCCAGGCATCCCCCAGGCTTGGCGCTCGCACCCACAGCGCAGGCGAAACATGCATACGCAGCCGCACCTCGGTGTCGGCGCCCAACTCAGCCTGCATCTGGCGCTGGTAAATCTCGCTGTAAGGCCAATGTTGCTCGCCTTCAGGCACACCAGCGCCGTCAACCCGAGTCAGCGTCGACGCCTTGGCTACTTTTTCGCGGTTCTCAGGGTCTACCGCCCAATAACCACGCAATGTCAGGGCGACACCATGGCTGTACTGCCGGTCCACCAGCACGTCTTCGTTCATCAACAGATAAACCAGCGTGAGCGCTTTGGAAAACAGAACGACAATAAGCACCAACCAGAGGGTGCGGGAGAAGAAACTTTGTGGGAACCACAGCGGGGTTTTCATAGATGAAAGCTGCACACCTTGCAGAAACGAGCGGCGCTCGCAGAATTGCAGACGCCGGGCATCCCGTCGACCCTCATGGAGTCAAACGCCAGGATACCCGCCCCTGCAAATCATCGGTCACTTGGTTGCGGTGCCATCCGGCACAAACACATAACCCACACCCCACACCGTCTGTATATACCGCGGCTTGGACGGGTCTGGCTCGATCATCCGGCGCAGTCGGGAAATCTGCACGTCGATGGAGCGCTCGAGGGCGTCCCACTCCCGGCCACGGGCCAGGTTCATCAGCTTGTCACGGGTCAGCGGCTGGCGAGCGTTCATCACCAAGGCCTTGAGCACCGCGAATTCGCCGGTGGTGAGCATGTGCACTTCTTCACCGCGCTTGAGCTCACGGGTGGCCAGCGACAGTTCGTAGTCGCCAAAGGTGACGCTTTCGTCTTCGCTACCCGGTGCGCCCGGTACCGCCGGTGCCTGGCGACGCAACACGGCCTTGACCCGCGCCATCAGCTCATCGGGGTTGAACGGCTTGGCCAGGTAGTCATCAGCACCCAGTTCCAGGCCCTTGATGCGGCTCAGTTCATCGCCCTTGGCGGTGAGCATGATGATCGGGATCTGGTTGTTAGCACCGCGCAGGCGCTTGCAGGCGGTGAGGCCGTCTTCACCGGGCAACATCAGGTCGAGTACGACCAGGTTGAACACTTCACGCCCTAACAGGCGGTCCATTTGCTCGGTGTTCGGCACCGCGCGCGCACGATAGCCCTTGGAGTTGAAAAAACGCTCCAGCAGGCTGCTCAGCCCCGGATCGTCATCAACGATGAGAATTTTTTCGCCTTCAGCAGTTTGTGCGGTGCTGCTCATTGGATGCTCCTCTTATCTCGGCGCGCATTATGGCGTAGCTGCCGTTATACGCACCGTGTGCATTGTTAGCAGATTTTTCATCTACTGCCAGCGAACCCGCGCCCTACAACCGTTGGCGCAGTACCCCCCAAGGGCAGAACGCTGGTTATAATGCGGCGCCTGCGTGCAGGGCAACGTCAGATCGTTACCCTTTACTGCCGGGCTTTTTTTTACCCGCTTGTCGTGAATTTTTCGATTTCGAGGGTCAATAGCCAGCCTCTTGACCCAGGCAGCGGCGCCAGTCGGGCCGCTCAACCAGCCTCGCCGGCCTTTTTCTATGGGCCGGCGCGCTGATTTTAAGAATTTCAGGTGGTTTTATGGACAGCATCAACAGCCGCATCGCCGAGGAACTCGGCGTACGCCCACAACAGGTCGAAGCGGCCGTCGCTCTACTGGATGAAGGCTCCACGGTGCCTTTCATCGCCCGTTACCGAAAAGAAGTGACCGGCAGCCTCGACGACACCCAACTGCGGCACCTGGAAGAGCGCCTGCGCTACCTGCGAGAACTCGACGAACGGCGTATCAGCATCCTCGCCAGCATCGAAGAACAGGGCAAGTTGACCCCGCAACTGGAACGCGACATCAAGCTCGCCGACACCAAGACCCGCCTCGAAGACCTTTACCTGCCGTACAAACAGAAACGTCGTACAAAGGGCCAGATCGCCCTGGAAGCCGGCCTGGGTGATTTGGCCGATGGCCTGTTCAACGACCCGTCGCTGACGCCAGAAACCGAAGCCGCACGCTTTATCGATGCTGAAAAAGGCGTCGCCGACGTCAAGGCCGCCCTCGAAGGCGCCAAGTACATCCTGATGGAGCGCTTCGCCGAAAACGCCAGCCTCCTGGAAAAACTGCGTACCTACCTCAAGCAGGAAGCCATCCTCAGCGCCCGCGTCATCGCCGGCAAAGAGGAAGAAGGCGCCAAGTTCCGCGACTACTTCGAACACGACGAGCCGCTCAAAAGCATGCCGTCCCACCGCGCCCTGGCGATTTTCCGCGGCCGTAACGAAGGCATTCTCAGCTCCGCGCTGAAAGTCGGTGACGAGCTGCCGGGCACCATGCACCCGTGCGAAGGCATGATCGGTCAACAATTCGGCATACAGAACCAGAACCGCCCGGCAGACAAGTGGCTTGGCGAAGTGGTGCGCTGGACCTGGAAGGTCAAGCTCTACACCCACCTGGAAACCGACTTGCTCGGCGAGCTGCGCGACGGCGCCGAAACCGAGGCGATCAACGTGTTCGCCCATAACCTGCACGACCTGCTGTTGGCCGCACCGGCTGGCCCGCGTGCCACCCTGGGCCTCGACCCGGGCCTGCGCACCGGTTGCAAGGTCGCGGTGGTCGACGCCACCGGCAAGCTGCTGGACCACGCCACGGTGTACCCGCACGTTCCTCACAACAAGTGGGACCAGACCCTGGCGATCCTGGCCGCCTTGTGCGCCAAGCACGCGGTGGACCTGATCGCCATCGGCAACGGCACCGCCAGCCGCGAAACCGACAAGCTGGCCGCCGAGCTGATCAAGAAATACCCGGCCATGAAGATGACCAAGGTCATGGTCTCCGAAGCGGGCGCTTCGGTGTACTCGGCATCGGAGCTGGCCTCCAAGGAGTTCCCGGACCTCGACGTGTCGATCCGTGGCGCCGTGTCCATCGCCCGTCGCCTGCAAGACCCGCTGGCCGAACTGGTGAAGATCGACCCTAAATCCATCGGCGTCGGCCAATACCAGCACGACGTGTCGCAGCTGAAACTGGCGCGCGGCCTGGATGCGGTGGTGGAAGACTGCGTAAACGCCGTGGGGGTGGATGTGAATACCGCGTCCGTAGCCCTGCTGGCGCGGATCTCCGGCCTCAACGCCACCCTGGCGCAGAACATCGTCAGCCATCGTGACGAAAACGGCGCGTTCAAAACCCGCGCCGCGCTGAAGAAGGTCGCACGCCTGGGTGAAAAAACCTTTGAACAGGCTGCTGGTTTCCTACGCGTCATGAACGGCGACAACCCGCTGGACGCCTCTGCGGTTCACCCGGAAGCCTACCCGCTGGTGCAACGCATTGCCGCCGAGACCGACCGCGATATCCGTTCGTTGATTGGCGATGCCGCGTTCCTCAAGCGTCTGGACCCGAAGAAATACACCGACGAAACCTTCGGTGTGCCGACCATCACCGATATCCTGCAAGAGCTGGAGAAACCGGGTCGCGACCCGCGCCCCGAGTTCAAGACCGCCGAGTTCCAGGACGGCGTCGAAGACCTCAAGGACCTGCAACCGGGCATGATCCTCGAAGGCGTGGTGACCAACGTGACCAACTTCGGCGCATTCGTGGACATCGGCGTGCATCAAGACGGTTTGGTGCACATCTCCGCGCTTTCGGAGAAGTTCATCAAGGACCCTCGCGAAGCAGTGAAAGCCGGTGACGTGGTCAAGGTCAAGGTCATGGAAGTCGACATCCCGCGCAAACGCGTGGGCTTGTCGATGCGCATGAGCGACACCCCCGGCGAGAAGATCGACGGTGCCCGTGGCGCTCGCCCGGGCTCGGCACCGCGCCAGTCGCAGAACAACGCGCCGCGCAAGGAAACCGCCACCGCCGCGCCAAGCAGCAACGCCATGGCGTCGCTGTTTGCCAACGCTAAACAGCTGAAGAAGCGCTGATGGAGATTCCGGCCGGTTTGACCCAGAGCGCATTCAGCGAACTGATCGGCTGCCGCCTGCAACGCCTGGAAGAGGGCGTTGCCGAGGTGGCCCTGACCCTGGAGCCGCACCTGCGCAACCGCGCGGGCAAGCTCCATGGCGGGGCGATTTTCAGCCTGGTGGACATCACCATGGGCCTGGCCTGTTCCAGCGCCCATGGCTTTGACCAGCAGAGCGCCACCATCGAATGCAAGATCAACTATATCCGCGCTGTGGAAGACGGTGATGTGCTGTGCACCAGCCGGGTGATTCATACCGGTCGCCGCACCTTGGTGGTCGAGGCAGACGTGTACCAGGGCGAAAGACTTGTCGCAAAAGCACAGGGCACGTTCGCTGTCCTATAGCTCCCCACCCCCGATTTGAGTTAATTTCGGCGCTGCGATAACAGCGTCGGAATTTTCCCGCTGCGCTGTAGCCCAATTCATGGAGTGAAGTCGGCAAATTCAGAACGGGTCAAATCGACTCAAAACCAGGCGATCACGCCAGTTTCAACTTCACCCTTGTAGACCGTCCTGCCCACCCCCATATTGGGGCGACTGACGCGTGAAGGAATCCAACTTGAGCGAACTTCTCAACCGCCGCCTGGCCCTGCTCGGCAAGCGCGAACACCTCTCCCTGCTAGAGCAGTGCTTGCACGGCATCGAGCGCGAATGCCTGCGCGTCACCAACGAAGGTCGCCTGGCGCAAACGCCGCACCCCGAAGCCTTGGGCGCCGCGCTGACTAATGAACAGATCACCACCGACTACTCGGAATCGCTGCTGGAGTTCATCACCCCAGCCCTGCCGAACCCGGCCGATACCTTGAGCAGCCTGGACAAGATCCATCGCTTTGCCTACACCAAGCTGGGCAGCGAATACCTGTGGAGCCCCTCGATGCCGTGCCCGTTGCCGGCCGAGGAAGATATTCCGATTGCCTACTACGGCACCTCCAATATCGGCCAGCTCAAGTACGTGTACCGCAAGGGCCTGGCCCTGCGTTACGGCAAGACCATGCAGTGCATCGCGGGCATCCACTACAACTTTTCCCTGCCGGAACAGTTGTGGCCGTTGCTCAAGGAAACAGAAGGATTTGTCGGCACCGACCGTGACTATCAGTCAACGGCCTACATCGCTCTGATCCGTAATTTCCGTCGCTACAGCTGGCTGTTGATGTACCTGTTTGGTGCCTCGCCCGCCCTGGATGCCGGCTTCCTGCGCGGGCGCTCGCATCAGCTTGAAGTCCTCGACGCCGACACCCTGTACCTGCCCTACGCCACCAGCCTGCGCATGAGCGACCTGGGTTACCAGAGCAACGCCCAGGCCGGCCTGACGCCGTGCTACAACGATTTGGCCAGCTACACCGACAGCCTGCGCGAAGCGGTGGCAACGCCCTACGCGCCGTACGTTGAAGTCGGCACGCACAAGGATGGCGAGTGGGTTCAGCTGAACACCAACATCCTGCAGATCGAAAACGAGTACTACTCCAACATCCGTCCCAAGCGCGTGACCTACACCGGTGAGCGGCCGATCCAGGCGCTGATGGCCCGCGGCATCCAGTACATCGAAGTACGCTGCCTGGACATCAACCCGTTCCTGCCGATGGGTATCGACCTGCCGGAATCACGTTTCCTCGACGCGTTCCTGCTGTACTGTGCACTGAACGACAGCCCGCTGTTCGCCAACAACGAGTGCGGCAACGCCACCTCCAACTTCCTCAGCGTGGTCAAGGAAGGCCGCCGTCCGGGCCTGCAATTGCAGCGTGACGGCCAGCCGGTGGACATGAAGGAGTGGGCGGCCGAGTTGCTGGAGAAGATTGCCCCGCTGGCCGCCCTGCTCGACCAGAGCCACGGCATCACCGAACACAGCGAAGCACTGGACGCGCAGTTGGCCAAGGTCAAGGACCCGTCCCTGACACCGTCGGCCCAGGTGCTGGCGGCCATGGCGGAGCGCAAGGAAAGTTTTGCGCAGTTCTCCCTGCATCAAAGCGAAGTGCATGCTGAATACTTCCGCAAGGAGCCTTTGCCGGCTGAGGAACAAGCGCGCTTTGAAGAACTGGCCCGCGCGTCGCTGGCGCAACAGGCAGAGCTGGAGCAGAACGAAGTGGGCGATTTTGATGTGTTTGTCGGCTCGTACCAGGCAAGCATCCTCGCCATCAGCAACTAAGTAGCACCCTGTAGGAGCGAGCTTGCTCGCGAAAAACCCACGGACACCGCGTTCATCCAGACTGATCGCGTCACCGTTAACGTTTTTCGCGAGCAAGCTCGCTCCTACAGTTTTAAGCTAATTCGAAAAAGTTATTTATTTTCGAATTCTTAGATCATTTAGTCTCCTCTCACGCCGACCCTCGGCCGCCTGATTGAGGAGCTTCCCCTTGAAACTGCTGACCCCTCTGCGCCTGCTGGCCGCATTGTCCCTGGCCGGTGCCAGCCTGTTTGCCCAGGCGGCGGATGTGACCATTGCGTACCAGACCACCGTGGACCCGGCCAAAGTCGCCCAAGCCGACGGCGCCTATGAAAAAGCCACCAACGCCAAGATCGACTGGCGCAAATTCGACAATGGCGCCGATATCATCGCCGCCATCGCTTCGGGCGACGTGCAGATCGGCTACCTCGGTTCCAGCCCGCTGACCGCCGCAATAACCCGCAAAGTCCCGGTGCAGACCTTCCTCGTCGCCACCCAGATCGGCGGCGCCGAAGCCCTGGTGGCGCGTAACGGCTCGGGGATCAACAGCCCTCAGGACCTGATCGGCAAAAAAATCGCTGTGCCCTTCGTTTCCACCGGCCACTACAGCCTGCTCGCCGCGCTGAAACACTGGAACATCGACCCGGCCAAAGTCACCATTCTCAACCTCGCCCCACCGGCCATTATCGCCGCCTGGAAGCGCGGTGATATCGACGCCACCTATGTCTGGGACCCAGCGCTGGGCGTGGCCAAGGAAACCGGCAAGGTGCTGATCACTTCCGGGGAGCTGGCCAAGTTCGGCGCGCCGACGTTCGATGCCTGGATCGTGCGCAAGGACTTCGCCGAGAAGCACCCAGAGATCGTCACCGCCTTCGCCAAGGTCACTCTGGATGCCTACGCCGCCTACCGCAAAGACCCACAAGCCTGGCTCGCCGATACCGGCAACGTCGACAAACTGGTGAAACTCTCCGGCGCCAAGGCCAGCGATATCCCGTTGCTGCTGCAAGGCAACGTCTACCCGTTGGCCGCCGACCAGGTCACCCTGCTGGGCGCACCGACCACCAAGGCCGTCACCGACACCGCTGCGTTCCTCAAGGAACAGGGCAAGGTCGATGCCGTGCTGCCCGACTACGCCCCTTACGTTAGCGCGAAGTTCATTACCAACTGACCCAGGAGTTCACTGCGATGGCCTTGCTACAACTGGAGCGCATCAGCGCACAGTACCCAGGCGCCCCGGAACCGGTACTGTCCGATATTTCACTGGAGCTTGGGCCCCAGCAATTGCTGGTCGCCCTGGGCCCGTCCGGCAGTGGCAAGACCTCGTTGTTGAACCTGATTGCCGGCTTCGTCGAACCGTCTGCCGGGCGTATCACCCTGGATGGCGTGCCGGTCAAAGGCCCCGGCGCCGAGCGCGGCGTGGTGTTCCAGGACGATGCCCTGCTGCCCTGGCAGGACGTGCTGGCCAATGTGGCTTTCGGCCTGGAACTGGCCGGCGTGCCCAAGGCGCAGCGCGACGTGCGGGCGCGTGAAATGCTCGCGCTGGTGGACCTGGCCGGTTTCGACAACCGCCGCATCTGGCAACTCTCCGGTGGCCAGAAGCAACGCGTCGGCCTGGCGCGTGCGCTGGCGGCCGACCCGCGTGTACTGCTGATGGACGAACCCTTCGGCGCCCTGGATGCCTTCACCCGTGAACAGATGCAGGAGTTGCTGCTGCAAGTGTGGCGGCGCACGGCCAAGCCGGTATTTCTGATTACCCATGACATTGAAGAAGCGGTGTTTCTCGCCACCGACTTGATCTTGCTGGCGCCCAACCCCGGCCAGATCGTCGAACGCCTGCAGCTGGATTTCGGCCAACGTTACGCCGCCGGTGAATCAGCCCGCGCAATCAAATCCGACCCGCGCTTTATCGAAACCCGTGAACATGTGCTGGGCAAAGTGTTCTCCCAACGGCAGGTGTACGCATGAGCAGCTACGAACTTCCCGCCACGGCCACCAAGCCTGGGACTCATGCCGTGATCCCGCTGCGCCGTCGCCTGAGCACGCGCTGGATCAGCCTGCTGACCCTGGCGGCCTTGCTCGCCCTCTGGTGGGCCGTCACCGCCACCGGATTGATCGAGCCGCTGTTCCTGCCGCCACCGTCGGCCGTGCTGCAAAAAGGCTGGCTGCTGGCGACCACCGGCTACATGGATTCCACTTTGTGGCAGCACCTGGGCGCGAGCCTCAGCCGCATCGGCCTGGGCCTGGGCTTTGCAGTACTGACCGCCGTGCCGGTGGGGATCGCCATCGGTGCCAACCGTATCGCCCGTGGCATTCTCGATCCGCTGATCGAGTTCTACCGGCCGATTCCGCCCCTGGCCTACCTGCCGTTGATCGTGATCTGGTGCGGCATTGGCGAGCTGTCCAAGGTGCTGCTGATCTACCTCGCTATCTTCGCCCCGATTGCCATCGCCACCGCCACTGGGGTGCGCACCGTCGACCCGGCCAAATTGCGTGCGGCGCAGTCATTGGGTGCCACCCACGCGCAACTGATTCGCCATGTGATCCTGCCAAGCGCCCTGCCCGATATCCTCACTGGTGTGCGTATCGGCCTGGGTGTGGGCTGGTCGACCCTGGTCGCCGCCGAGCTGATTGCCGCCACCAGCGGCCTGGGGTTCATGGTGCAGTCGGCGGCGCAGTTTCTGGTCACTGATGTGGTGGTGCTGGGCATTCTGGTCATCGCCCTGATCGCCTTCGCCATGGAAATGGGCCTGCGTGCCTTGCAGCGTAAATTAGTGCCCTGGCATGGCCAGGCACACTGAGTGAAGAATCCACAATGAGCAGCCTGACCGTTACCCCATTAAGCACCGCCCTGGGCGCCCAGATCAGTGGCGTCGACATCACTCAGCCGCTGAACCCTGAGCAGCGCGACGCCATTGAACAGGCGTTGCTCGACTATTCGGTGTTGTTCTTCCGTGACCAGCCGATCACCCCGCAGCAACAGGCACGCTTCGCGGCCAATTTTGGCGACCTGCACATCCACCCGATCTACCCCAACGTGCCGGAACAACCAGAAGTACTGATCCTCGACACCGCCGTTACCGACGTGCGTGACAACGCGGTGTGGCACACCGACGTGACCTTCCTGCCCACGCCTGCTCTGGGCGCAGTGCTCAGCGCCAAGCTGTTGCCAGCCTTCGGCGGCGATACCTTGTGGGCCAGTGGGATTGCGGCGTATGAGGCGTTGTCCGAGCCGTTAAAGCGCTTGCTCGATGGCCTCACCGCCACACACGATTTCACCAAGTCGTTCCCGCTGGAGCGCTTTGGCAACACCGCCGAGGACCTGGTGCGCTGGGAGGCAACCCGCAAGAAAAACCCGCCGCTATCGCACCCAGTCGTGCGCACGCATCCGGTAAGTGGGCGCAAATCGCTGTTCGTCAGCGACGGCTTCACCACCCGAATCAATGAGCTGGAACCGGCCGAAAGCGAGGCCATTCTCAAGCTACTGTTCGCCCACGCCACCCGCCCGGAATTCACCATCCGCTGGCGCTGGCAGGAAAATGACGTGGCGTTCTGGGATAACCGCGTTACCCAGCATTACGCCGTGGATGACTACCGGCCGCAGCGGCGGGTGATGCACCGGGCGACGATTCTTGGCGACGTGCCGTTTTAGGATCCAGCCAAGATCAACTGTGGGAGCTGGCTTGCCTGCGATAGCGGTGGATCAGCCACTGCACTTATTGGCTGAAAAACCGCTATCGCGGGCAAGCCCGGCTCCCACATTTACCGAGTTCGGCAGGTTATTCAGCGGTGGATGGCTTTTCCCACAAGTTGATCCCACCTTCCTGCGCAAACCGATCAATCTCCGCCAGTTCTTCTGCACTGAAGCTCAAATTCTTCAACGCCCCGACGTTCTCGATGATCTGCTCCGGCCGGCTTGCACCGATCAGCGCACTGGTTACCCGTGGATCACGTAATGTCCACGCCAACGCCAACTGGGCCAGGCTCTGGCCACGGCGCTTGGCGATTTCATTCAGGCCCCGTACATGGGCGATGTTGGCCTCGGACAGGTGCTGGGCCTGCAACGAGCCACCACCCGGACGATTGACCCGCGCATCGGCCGGTACCCCGTTGAGGTATTTATCGGTCAACAAACCCTGGGCCAGCGGCGTGAACGCGATCACTCCAGCACCGAGTGCTTCAGTGGTCTCCAGCAGGTCTTTTTCCACCCAACGGTTGAGCAGGTTGTAGGCCGGCTGGTGGATCAACAGCGGCACTTTCCACTCGTTGAGCAAGGCTGCGATTTCGCGGGTTTTTACCCCGGAGTAAGACGAGATGCCGATGTACAGCGCCTTGCCTTGTTGCACGGCGGTTGCCAGGGCGCTGGCGGTCTCTTCCAGGGGCGTGTCGGGGTCAAAGCGGTGGGAGTAGAAGATATCCACATAGTCGACGCCCAGGCGTTGCAGGCTCTGGTCCAGGCTGGCCAATACGTATTTACGCGAACCACCACCCTGGCCGTAAGGGCCGGGCCACATGTCCCAACCGGCTTTGCTGGAGATGATCAATTCATCGCGATAGTGCTTGAAGTCTTCGCGCAGCAAACGGCCGAAGTTGATCTCGGCGCTGCCGTAGGGCGGGCCGTAGTTGTTGGCCAGGTCGAAGTGGTTGATACCCAGGTCGAACGCCGTGCGCAGCAGAGCGCGCTGGGTGTCGATCGGGGTGCTGTCGCCAAAGTTGTGCCACAACCCCAGGGACAGTGCCGGCAGCACCAATCCACTGCGGCCTACGCGGCGATAAGGAATAGATTCATAGCGGTTTTCGGCAGCAATGTACGTCATCGAATCCTCTCTTGATCTAGGGCAAATAAGGCCCGGGAATAGGCATATTCCCGGGCCTTTCAAGCAGCTGAATCGCTTAAGTCTGCCTCTTCCTTTTACAGCAAAGACCTACTTGAGAGGAATGCTATCAGCGCACCATGTGCAAGAACTGCAGGTGTCGCTCGTACTGGTCGAGGATGTCATTGATGATCTGCTCCTTGGTGTAGCCCACCAGGTCATAGTCCTGGCTGCCCTCACTCAAGTGCACTTCGGCCCGATAGTAGCGGCGGTTGTTGATCTCTTTCTTGCCGATGCCGCCCAGGGCGAACGACGGTGTGAAATAGCCACGCATCTGCACCTGGTAGATGAACGGACGTTCTTCGCCATGGCCGATTTCGAGGCTGACGCTGTCGTTGGACGGGTCAGGCTGGGTCACCACCGTAAGGCCCTTCTCGACAAACACGGCCGTCACTTCTTCAATCGCCGGGCGCACCGTGGTGTCGAGGAAACGGTACACCTCATCGCGCGATGGGAAATGCACCGCCTGGCTCAAACGTTGGCGCCAGCCGCCTCGGCCTTTGCGCGAAGCGGAGATCGGCGCCAGGGAATGCAACTGCGCGATCTGCTTTTGCGACTCCAGGTAGAACGCCTTGTGCAGCCCCCACATCATCAGCAGCAGGATCAGCGAGAACGGCAGCGAGGTCAGTACCACCGCAGACTTGAGCGAGTCGATACTGCCGGCGAACAGCAACGCACTGGTGACCAGGGCGGTCATCGCGCCCCAGAACACACGCAGCCACTTCGGCCCGTCTTCATCCGCGTTGCCGCCTTTGGACGAGAGGGTGGAGAGCACCACAGTGCCGGAGTCAGCCGAGGTCACGAAGAACACAAAGCTGATGAACACCGTGACCGCGATCACCGTCTTGCTCCACGGGTAGGTTTCCAGCAGCAGGTAGAGGCTCATCGATGGGTCATCGATCGCCGACTGGCCCAGTGCAGCCATGCCATGGTTGAGCACCTGGTCGATGGCGCTGTTACCGAAGATCGACATCCACGCCAGGGTGAAGCCCAGCGGAATCAGCAGCACGCCAAACACGAATTCGCGGATGGTGCGGCCACGGGAAATACGCGCGATAAACAGGCCCACGAACGGCGACCATGCGATCCACCAGGCCCAATAGAACACCGTCCAGCCGCCCAGCCAGTCGCTCGGCTTATTGTAGGCGTACACATCAAAACTCTTGGTGGGCAGCGCCCCCAAATAGTCACCGATGTTCTGGATCAAGGTGTTGAGCAGGTGCTGGGTAGGCCCGGCGAACAATACGAACAGCAGCAGCGCACAGGCCAGCAGCATGTTGATGTCAGACATCACCCGCACGCCCTTGTCGACGCCGGCCACGGCCACGATGATCGCCGCGCCCATCATCAGGGTGATCAGGCCCACCTGGATCCACTGGGTATGGGCAATGCCAAACAGGTAGTCCAGGCCGGAATTGAGGTGCAGCACGCCAAAGCCCATGTCGGCGCCCAGGCCGAACACCGTGGCAATGATGCCAAAACCATCCACCGCGTAACCGATAGGGCCATTGATGCGCTTGCCGATCAGCGGGTACAGCGCCGAGCGCAACGCCAGCGGCAGGTTATGCCGGTAGGCGAAATACGCCAGGGCCATGCCGACAAACGCGAACACGCCCCAGCCATGCAGGCCCCAGTGCAGGAACAGCACCTGCATCGCCTGGCGCGCCGCATCGGCGTTCATTGCTTCGCCCTGGGGCGGCTGCACCAAGTGCGTCAGCGGCTCCGAGACGCAAAAGAAAAACAGCGTGATGCTGATCCCGGCGGCGAACAACATGCCGGCCCAGGACAGGTAACTGAATTCGGGCTCGTCGTGGTCGGCACCGAGTTTTATCTTGCCGTAGCCCGATAGCGCGGTGACCACCACGAAGACCAGATACAGCGTCATCGCCAGCATGTAGTACCAGCCGACCGTGTTGGCCGCCCAGTTTTGCGCCGCCAGCAGCCAGGCACCGGCCTGTTGCGGGATAGCGATGACCGTGATGCCGAACAGCAGGATGACGGTCGCGGCAAAGTAGAAAACGGGCGCATTCATGCGCACCATGCCGCTGGAAGGGGTGGACGATGCACTCATGAACGATGCACCTCAAGGTTGCGGGATATGGCTGTAAAAAACGGACTCAGCAAAGGTAAGCCTCCTGTTGTGAGCGGGCAGCGAACCACCGGTTTAACTTGAACGAACGTTCAAGTTAAACATGAATCGGGGGTCTGGGACTAATCGCAGGGCTGAGTGGTAGGTGTTTCTTACACTAGCTCAGGGATGGGTATGACGGATGAAGGAAGCAAATCGTTCAGCGATACAAATTGGAAATGGGGATAAAAATGTGGGAGCGGGCTTGCTCGCGAAGGCGGTGTGTCAGCCAACACATACATCAACTGGCACGCAGCCTTCGCGAGCAAGCCCGCTCCCACAGGGGGTTGTGCAATCTTCGGCTACTTCTGCGCCCCATCATCATGCTGCAAGTTCGCCTGGGTGATATTCGCCCCGGCCGGCACGCTGCGGGTCAGCCACACATTGCCGCCAATGGTCGAACCCTGGCCAATGGTGATCCGCCCCAGGATCGTCGCCCCGGCGTAAATCACCACATCATCTTCAACAATAGGGTGACGCGGGTGGCCTTTCTGCAATTGCCCATCTTCATCCGCCGGAAAGCGTTTGGCGCCCAGTGTCACGGCCTGATAGATGCGTACCCGCTCGCCAATGATCGCCGTCTCGCCAATCACCACGCCTGTGCCGTGGTCGATAAAGAAGCTCGGGCCGATCTGTGCGCCGGGGTGGATATCAATGCCGGTGGCCGAGTGGGCGATTTCCGCACTGATCCGCGCCAGCAGCGGCAGGCCGGCACGGTAAAGGTGGTGGGCCAGGCGATGGTGGATCACCGCCAGGATGCCCGGGTAGCACAGCAGCACTTCATCCACACTGCGTGCGGCCGGGTCGCCGTGATAGGCAGCCAGTACGTCGGTGTCCAGCAGGCTGCGCAAGGATGGCAACGCCAGGGCGAAATCCTGGATCAGGCGAATGGCGTGGGCGTTGACTTCACTGTCGTCCTCACCGCTCTGACGCGCGGCATAGCGCAACTCCAGGCGCGCCTGGGCGAGCAAGGCGTTGAGCGCGACGTCGAGGGTGTGGCCCACGTAGAAGTCTTCGCTTTCTTCGCGCAGGTCCGCCGGGCCCAGGCGCATCGGAAACAGGGCGCCGCACAAGGCCTCAAGAATCTGCGCCACCGCCTCGCGGGACGGCAACTCGCGGCCACCATGCTCGCCACTCAAGCGCCCGTTGCGCGTTCGCCACTGGTCGCGGGCGCCGCGCAGCTGGCTGACGATGGTCTGCAATTGCCAATGACTGGAACGCTCACTCACGGTATTCACTCCTGACGAAATGGCCATCACTTTACGGTATGCACCCAGGCAGCTCTTAAGAACCAATGGTGCGAGCCTAAGAACCTTTCGTCATAAGCGATTGACGGTTGCCCGAAGAAAAGTGCCTGCCTATAGTCCCCCCATCACTCAGCCACCGTGCGAAACCATGATCAAACAACAGCTCGACCGTTTTAACCGTCTGGAACTACTGGGCAGTGCCACTGCCCTGGAAAAACTCGAGCGGCTGTCGGCCTGGCTGGGCAGGGACGTCTACGTCAAACGCGATGACACCACGCCGCTGGCCATGGGCGGCAACAAGCTGCGCAAACTTGAATACCTGGCTGCCGATGCCATCGCCCAGGGCGCGGACACCCTGGTCACCGCCGGCGCGATCCAGTCCAACCATGTTCGCCAGACCGCCGCGCTCGCCGCCAAGCTCGGCCTGGGCTGTGTTGCCCTGCTGGAAAACCCTACCGGCACCGACGATCCCAACTACCTGGGCAACGGCAATCGCCTGCTGCTGGAGCTGTTCGACGCCAAAGTGGAGTTGGTGGAAAACCTCGACAACGCCGACGACCAACTCAACGCCCTCGCCGACCGCCTGCGCAGTAACGGCAAGAAGCCGTACCTGGTGCCTATCGGCGGTTCCAACGCACTCGGCGCGCTGGGCTACGTACGCGCCGGGCTGGAGTTGGCCGCGCAAATTGAAGACAGCGGCATTCAATTCGCCGCCGTGGTGCTCGCCTCTGGCAGTGCCGGTACCCACAGCGGCCTGGCCCTGGCCTTGAGCGAAGCACTGCCGCAGTTGCCGGTGATCGGCGTCACGGTGTCGCGTACCGAGCAAGCGCAATTCCCCAAGGTGCAGGGCTTGGCCGAACGCACTGCCGAGTTGCTCGGTGTGGCTATTCCCGACGCCTTCAAGGTCACCCTGTGGGACGAGTATTTCGGGCCGCGTTATGGCGAGCCAAACGCCGGCACCCTCTCGGCGATCAAACTTTTGGCCAGCCAGGAAGGTCTGTTGCTGGACCCGGTGTATACCGGCAAGGCCATGGCCGGTTTGCTGGACGGCATCGGGCGCCAGCGCTTTGAAGAGGGGCCGATCATTTTCCTGCATACCGGTGGCGCGCCGGCATTGTTTGCCTATGACTCAGTATTCAACTGATTGGATACGGTCAATGTGGGGCTGGCTTGCCACATAAGGCGAACATATTCCCAAAAGGAATATGAAATTGTATTTTTATTATTTTCAAGACTTAAAGACCCACCTTATCATCGCGCCGAAGGCGAAGACGCGCTTCGCGCTTTAGGGCAGGATACGACTACCGCGTCACCTGCTTCGCTCACCATAAAAAACACAGGGGCTCTCCATGACTATTTCTGTATTTCGTCGCACGCTGCTGGTTGGCACATTGGGCCTGGCGCTGGGCGCTGGCTGGCTGGGCCAGGCGGTTGCCGGCGAGCAGCTGAACACCATCAAGAAGGCCGGCGAGATCAAGATCGGCCTGGAAGGCACCTACCCACCGTTCAGCTTCGTTGATGAAAGCGGCAAGCTCAGCGGTTTCGAAGTGGAACTGTCCGAGGCACTGGCCAAGGAGCTGGGCGTCAAGGTCAAGCTGCAAGCCACGCCATGGGACGGCATCCTCGCCGCGCTTGAATCCAAGCGCCTGGACGCCGTGGTCAACCAGGTGACCATCTCCGAAGAGCGCAAGAAAAAGTACGATTTCTCCAAGCCTTACACCGTGTCCGGCATCCAGGCGCTGGTGCTGAAAAAGAACGTCGACTCGATTAAGAAAGCCGACGACCTGGCCGGCAAGAAAGTCGGTGTAGGCCTGGGCACCAACTACGAACAATGGCTCAAGGACAACCAACCAAAAGCCATTATCAAGACCTACAACGACGACCCGACCAAGTTTCAGGACCTGCGCATCGGCCGCATCGACGCCGTCCTGATCGACCGCCTGGCCGCCCTGGAATACGCCAAGAAAGCCCCCGACACCGCCGCTGCCGGCGACGCCTTTTCCCGTCAGGAATCCGGTATCGCCCTGCGCAAAGGTGAGCCCGAGCTGCTCGACGCGGTGAACAAGGCTCTGGACAAGCTGCGCGCCGATGGCACCTTGAAGACGCTGTCCGAGAAGTACTTCAACGCTGACGTCACGCAATAATGGAAGCAGGTTTCCAACTCGCGCTGGACTCCGCGCCCTTTTTGCTCAAGGGCGCGTACTACACGGTAATCCTCAGCCTGGGCGGGATGTTTTTTGGCCTGCTGCTGGGCTTCGGCCTGGCCTTGATGCGCCTCTCGCGCTTCAAGCTCTTGAGCTGGACCGCCCGGGTCTACGTATCGTTTTTTCGCGGCACGCCGTTGCTGGTGCAGCTGTTCCTGATCTACTACGGCTTGCCGCAAGTGGGTATCGAGCTGGACCCGATCCCGGCCGCCATGATCGGCTTTTCGCTGAACATGGCTGCCTATGCGTGTGAAATCCTGCGGGCCGCCATCGCCTCCATCGAGCGTGGCCAGTGGGAAGCCGCTGCCAGTATCGGTATGACCCGTGCGCAGACGTTGCGCCGGGCCATCCTGCCCCAGGCGATGCGCACGGCGTTGCCGCCTTTGGGCAACAGCTTTATTTCACTGGTCAAGGACACGGCGCTGGCCGCCACCATCCAGGTGCCCGAGCTGTTCCGCCAGGCCCAACTGGTGTCGGCACGTACCTTCGAAATTTTCACCATGTATCTGTCCGCAGCCCTGATCTACTGGATCCTGGCGAGCATCCTGGCGCATCTGCAGAATCGTCTGGAAGACCGGGTCAACCGGCATGACCTGGAGTCTTGAAGCATGATCGTGGTTGAAAAACTGACCAAACAATTCAACGGCCAGGTGGTGCTCAACGGCATCGACCTGGAGGTCAAGGAAGGCGAAGTAGTCGCCATCATCGGCCCCAGCGGTTCCGGCAAGACCACCTTCCTGCGCTGCCTGAACTTCCTCGAAGAACCCACCAGCGGCCGTATCAAGGTGGGTGACATCGAGATCGACAGCAGCAGGCCGCTCAACCAGCAACAGGGCCTGGTGCGGCGCCTGCGCCAGCATGTGGGCTTTGTGTTCCAGAACTTCAACCTGTTCCCCCACCGCACCGCGTTGGAAAACGTCATCGAAGGCCCCATCGTGGTCAAGAAGATGCCACGGGAAGCGGCGGCCGAACTGGGGCGCAAGCTGTTGGCCAGGGTCGGCCTGGCGGGCAAGGAAGCGTCCTATCCTCGGCGCCTGTCCGGCGGCCAGCAACAGCGTGTGGCGATTGCCCGCGCATTGGCCATGGAGCCGGAGGTGATCCTGTTCGACGAACCCACCTCGGCCCTCGACCCGGAACTGGTGGGCGAAGTTCTGGCGACCATTCGCAGCCTGGCCGAAGAAAACCGCACCATGGTCATCGTCACCCACGAGATGAGCTTTGCCCGTGATGTGGCCAACCGGGTGATCTTTTTCGACAAGGGCGTAATCGTCGAACAGGGCGAAGCCAAGGCGCTGTTTGCCAACCCCAGGGAAGAACGTACCAAGCAGTTCCTGAGCAAATTCCTCGCCCACTGACGCCTCCCACTGTAGGAGCGAACTTGCTCGCGAAGAACGTTAACGATAACGCGGTGAATCAGATTGACCGAGTTGCCTGGGCGCTCTTCGCGAGCAAGCTCGCTCCTACAACGGGCTGCAGGTTGAGCGCGTAAAAGCCCCCGTCGCAAGCGCCTTAAAATCCCCCTCCCCGTCAGACCCGTCTGAATCTCTCCAAACCCGCCGTTTAGCCCTTTGCCTCCATTGACGCTCCTCGGCCAACCCTCTTATCTAGCGTCTTGAGGATTGGATCCTATCCCGGCTACTGACTGAATCGTGCCTTTCGAACCCCCTTGCGCCTGTGCGTCTAGGTTTCGGAACGATTGCTGCTGGCTGCATCAAGGAGATTACTTATGACACACACTCAAATCCCGGCCACGCTCAGTGCCCCAAGGCTTCCCCAGGCTATTGGAAACGGCATCGGCGCCCTGGCCGCCGCCCACTTGCAAGTCGACATTTCACCCTACCCGAGCATGGAGGAAGGCGACCTGATTGAACTGTTCTGGAACAACTGCTTCGCCGCCTCGCGCAAGGTGACGGCGTGCAAGATCGGCACGTGCACCCACCTGTGCGTACCGCAGAGCTTTGTGCAGGACGGACCGGCACGCGTCCATTACCAGGTCTTGCAGATCGGCCATGGCCCGATGCGCTCGGCGGTGACGCTGGTGCGGGTCAAGACCTGCTACCCCGGCGGTCAGCCTTCGCCGCGCCTGAACCCTGAAGGCGACAATGAGAACCAGAATCTGGCACCCGTGAACCTGCCCGAGACGATCCGCCGCCACGGCGTCAACAGCAGCCAGGTAAGGCGCGGCATTCCGCTGACCATCGAGCCTTACCTGAACATGAGCACGGGCGACGCCATCACGTTGCGCTGGGGCGATGTACGCTTGGACCTACCCCGCATCCAAGCCAACAGCGTCGGCCTGACGGTGCAGGTGTGGGTGCCGCCCCACGTGATTGTCGAAGCCGGCGACGACTGCCGGTTGGAAGTCACCTACTGCATTCTCGACCGCGTGGGTAACAACTCCCGCTGGGCGCCCGCCCGCACGCTGCGCATCGCCGCCTGCACACCGCCCCGCCCTGCCTCGCCCGCACCGGGCTATCAACCGCGCCGCTTCGGCTCACCCTGTGAACCGGGGTGACAGCCCTTCTATGCATATTCCTAAAAGTTAGTTTATTTAAATAATTAACACGCTTAGGGTATATGCACCGGACCACCGGACATTCCTGATTTTTCTGTTTATTTCATTGAATGCGAGGTCGGTATGGTCAGAATTACCCCGGTGCGCAACGCCAGGGCATTGCGTGCAGCCAAGGAGCGGCGCTGATGTCTAACTTGGCTCTAACACCCCCCCAGAGTGATCTGGACGTAGCCCCCCTGCTGTTGCCCTCCACGGTGCTGCGCAACGACGCCCAGGCGTTGAGCGCCGCCCACGAGTTGGCCCAGGCTGCGCGCGCGCAGGCCGCCCAGCGCGACCAGCAACGCAAACTGCCCTGGGCGCAGCTCGAACAGTTCACCCGCAGCGGCTTGGGCAGTATTTCCATTCCCCGTGAATACGGCGGCCCACAGGTGTCGTTTGTGACCCTGGCCGAAGTCTTCGCGATTATCAGCGCGGCCGACCCGGCACTCGGGCAGATCCCGCAGAACCATTTCGGCATCTTGCACGTATTGCAGGGCACCGCGACCGAGCGTCAGAAAAAGCAGCTGTTCCAGAGCGTGCTCGACGGCTGGCGCATCGGCAACGGCGGCCCGGAACGCGGCACCAGAAATACCCTTGAGCTCAAGGCGCGCCTCACGGCCGAAGGTGACGGTTACGTGCTCAGCGGGCAGAAGTTCTACTCCACAGGCGCCCTGTTTGCCCACTGGGTGGCAATCAAGGCCCTGAACGATGACGGTAAGCAGGTCATGGCCTTTGTGCGTCGCGGCAGCGAAGGGCTGCGCATCGTTGATGACTGGTCCGGCTTTGGCCAACGCACCACCGCCAGCGGCACCGTCTTGCTTGACCGCGTGGCCGTGGAGCCGGAACTGGTCATCGACAACTGGCGCCTGGGCGAAAGCCCGAATATCCAGGGTGCCGTGTCACAACTGATCCAGGCCGCCATCGACGCCGGCATCGCCCGTGGCGCCCTCGACGACGCCATTGCCTTCGTGCGTGAACGTTCACGCCCGTGGATCGACGCCAAGGTCGAGCGGGCCAGCGATGATCTGTATGTGATCGCCGATATCGGCAAGTTGAAGATCGAACTGCACGCCGCCGAGGCACTCTTGCGCAAGGCTGGCCAGGTGCTCGACCAGGTCAGCGCCGCGCCGATCACCGCGCAGTCCGCCGCCCACGCCTCGATTGCCGTGGCCGAGGCCAAGGTGCTGACCACCGAAGTGGCGTTACAAGTCACCGAGAAGCTCTTCGAATTGGCTGGCAGCCGCGCCACCCTGGCCGAATTCAACCTTGACCGTCACTGGCGCAACGCCCGGGTGCACACCCTGCACGACCCGGTGCGCTGGAAGTATCACGCCATCGGCGCCTATCGACTCAACGGCACCTTGCCGGCTCGTCATTCCTGGATTTAACCAACCAGAACACTTTTTCCACGAGCTTCTGGAGAAACTCATGACCCTTTCTCACCCCGTCGCGCTCATCACCAGCGACGAACAAGCGCTTATTGTCGCCAGCGATCTTGCTGAAGACTTGCGCCGCGACAGCGCCCAACGCGACCGCGAACGCCGCCTGCCATTGCCCGAACTGGACGTGTTTTCCCGCTCTGGCCTGTGGGGCATCAGCGTGCCCAAGGCCTACGGCGGCGCGGGCGTGTCCAACGTCACCCTGGCCAAGGTCATCGCACTGATCGCCCAGGCCGATGGCTCTTTGGGCCAGATTCCGCAAAACCATTTCTATGCCCTCGAAGTACTGCGGGTGAACGGCAGCCCCGAACAGCAGCAACGCCTCTACGCCGAGGTATTGGCCGGCCAACGCTTTGGCAACGCCTTGGCGGAACTGGGCACCAAGACCGCCCACGACCGTATCACCAGCCTCACCCGCGACGGCGACGGTTTTCGCATTAACGGGCGCAAGTTCTACGCCACCGGCGCGATCTATGCCCAGCGCATCCCCACCTCGGTGGTGGATGCAAATGGCGTGCAGCAACTGGCCTTCGTCCCGCGCGACAGCGCGGGCCTGACGGTGATCGACGACTGGAGCGGCTTCGGCCAGCGCACCACCGGCAGCGGCTCGGTGGTGTTCGACAACGTGTGGGTCGCGGCGCAAGACGTGATGCCGTTCCAGAGCGCCTTCGAACGCCCGACCACCGTCGGCCCGCTGGCGCAGATCCTCCACGCAGCCATCGACACCGGCATCGCCCGCGCAGCCTTTGAGGACGCCTTGCATTTTGTGCGCACCAAGACCCGCCCGTGGATCGACGCCGGCAACGACAAGGCCACCGAAGACCCGCTGACACTCAAGAGCTTCGGCCACCTGAGCAGCCGCCTGCACGCCGCCGAAGCCTTGCTGGAGCGCTCGGGTGAATTCCTCGACCGCGCCCAGGCCGACAGCAATGCCCAGACCGTCGCCGCAGCCTCCATCGCCGTTGCCGAAGTGCGCGCCCTGAGCACCGAGATCTCCCTGGCGGCCGGCAGCACCCTGTTCGAACTGGCCGGCAGCCAGGCGACCCTGGCCGAACATGGCCTGGACCGCCACTGGCGCAACGCCCGGGTGCACACTCTGCACGACCCGGTACGCTGGAAGTACCACGCGGTCGGCAACTACTACCTCAACGATGAAAACCCGCCGCTGCGGGGGACCATCTGATGAGCAAAAAAAAGATCCTGCTCAATGCCTTCAACATGAACTGCATCGGGCACATCAATCACGGTTTGTGGACTCACCCACGGGACACGTCCACCCAATACAACAGCATCGAATACTGGACTGAACTGGCGCAGATCCTGGAGCGCGGGTTGTTCGACGGTTTGTTTATCGCTGATATCGTCGGCGTGTATGACGTGTACCAAGACTCCATTGACGTGCCGCTCAAGGAGTCGATCCAGTTACCGGTCAACGACCCGCTGCTGCTGGTGTCGGCCATGGCCGCCGTCACCAAGCACCTTGGCTTCGGCCTCACCGCCAACCTCACCTACGAACCGCCGTACCTGTTCGCCCGGCGCATGTCGACGCTGGATCACCTGAGCCGTGGCCGGGTGGGTTGGAACATTGTCACCGGCTACCTCGACAGCGCCGCCAAGGCCATGGGCCTTACCGAACAGGTCGAGCATGACCGGCGCTACGACCAGGCCGATGAATACCTGCAGGTGTTGTACAAGCTCTGGGAAGGCAGCTGGGAAGACGACGCGGTGCGCAACGATCGCCAGGCGCGGGTGTATGCGCAACCGGGCAAGGTGCACAAGGTAGAGCACCACGGCGAGTTCTATCAGGTGGAGGGTTATCACCTGTGCGAGCCCTCGCCCCAGCGCACGCCGGTGCTGTTCCAGGCCGGCAGTTCCGAGCGTGGCTTGCTGTTCGCCGGACGGCACGCCGAGTGCGTGTTTATCAGCGGGCAAAACAAAGCCGCGACCAAGCGCCAGGTGGACAAGGTGCGCGCCAGCGCAGTGGAGGCTGGGCGCAACCCGGACGACATCAAGGTGTTCATGGGCCTTAACGTCATCGTTGGCGCCACTGAAGAGTCGGCCTGGAACAAGCACGCCGAGTACCTCAGCTACGCCAGCGCGGAAGCCGGCGTGGCGCATTTCTCGGCCTCGACCGGGATTGATTTTTCCCAGTACGCCTTGGACGAGCCGATCCAGTACGTCAAGAGCAACGCGATCCAGTCCGCCACCCAGAACCTGCAGAACAACGACTGGACCCGGCGCAAATTGCTCGACCAGCACGCCCTGGGCGGGCGCTATATCACCCTGGTGGGCTCGCCTGAACAGGTGGCCGATGAGCTGGAATCCTGGATCAGCGAAACCGGGCTGGATGGTTTCAACCTGACGCGCATTGTGACGCCGGAGAGCTATGTGGATTTCATTGAGCTGGTGATACCGGAGTTACAACGGCGGGGCTCGTACAAGACGGAATATGCGCAGGGAACGCTGCGGGAAAAAGTCTTCCACGACACGGCTCGCTTACCCAACCAACACACCGGCTCTACCTACCGCCACCACCCTCTGTAGGAGCGAGCTTGCTCGCGAAGACCGTCAACGATAACGCGGGCCGCCTGGTAACCCGAGGCGCCCTCCAGTTTTTCGCGAGCAAGCTCGCTCCTACAATTGGAAACCACTATGAAAAAGACATTCTTAAACCACCCAGTCAAAGCACTAGCCCTGGCCTTCGGCTTATTCAGCTCGGCGGTATTCGCCGCCAATGCACCGTTGAAAATCGGCACCACCGCTGCCTTCGCCATCCCCCTGGAAGCCGCCGTAGAAGAGGCCGGCAAGCAGGGCCTGAAAGTCGAACTGGTGGAGTTCACTGACTGGATCGCGCCCAACGTCAGCCTCGCCGCCGGCGATATCGACGTGAACTACTTCCAGCACATCCCCTTCCTGGAAAACGCCAAGGCCGCCGCCGGGTTTGACCTGGTGCCGTATGCGCCAGGCATCATCAATAACGTCGGGCTGTATTCGAAAAAGTACAAAAGCTTCAACGAGCTGCCCGCAGGCGCCAGCGTGGCGATAGCCAACGATCCGATCAACAGTGGTCGCGGCCTGCAACTGCTGGCCAAGGCCGGGCTGATCACCCTCAAGCCGGGCGTGGGCTACAAAGCCACCGAAGAAGACATCATCGCCAACCCGAAAAACATCAAGATCCTGCAAGTGGAAGCGGTGCAACTGGTGCGCGCCTATGACGACGCCGATCTGGTGCAGGGCTACCCTGCGTACATCCGCCTGTCCAAGACCTTCGATGCCGAGTCGGCGCTGCTGTTCGACGGCCTCGACCACCCCGAATACGTGATTCAGTTCGTGATCCAGCCCAAGAGCAAAACCGACCCGCGGGTGATCAAGTTCGTCGATATCTACCAACACTCGCCGGTGGTGCGTGCGGCTTTGGACAAGTCCCTCGGCAAGCTCTACCAGGTCGGCTGGGAAGCTAAACCATGAAGGCCGCCAACGCCCGATTGCACGATCTGGCCCCTGCGCCCAGCCACGCCGAACAGACTGAACTGCACCCGGACTTGAACCGTGCCCATGTGCGGTTCATCAACCTGGGCAAAACCTATGACGGCACGGTGCACGCGCTGCAAGGCATTGACCTGGCGATCCAGCGGGGTGAAGTGTTCGGCATCATCGGCCGCAGCGGCGCCGGCAAGTCATCGCTGATCCGCACCATCAACCGCCTGGAACAACCCAGCAGCGGACGGGTGCTGATCGACCAGGTGGACATCGGCAGCTTCGATGAAGACCACCTGGTGGCGCTGCGGCGACGCATCGGCATGATCTTCCAGCACTTCAACCTGATGTCGGCCAAGACCGTGTGGCAGAACGTTGAGTTGCCGCTCAAGGTCGCCGGTGTGCCCCAGGCACAACGCGCGCGAAAGGTGCATGAACTGTTGGAGCTGGTAGGCCTGCAAGACAAACACAAGGCGTACCCGGCGCAGCTGTCCGGCGGGCAGAAACAACGCGTCGGCATCGCCCGAGCCTTGGTGCACGACCCCGAGATTCTGCTGTGCGACGAAGCCACCTCGGCCCTCGACCCGGAAACCACCCAGTCGATCCTCGGCCTGCTGCGCGAGATCAACCAACGCCTGGGCCTGACCATCGTGCTGATCACCCATGAGATGGCGGTGATCCGCGACATCTGCGACCGCGTGGTGGTACTGGAACACGGGCGTATCGTCGAGCAAGGCCCGGTGTGGCAGGTGTTTGGCGATCCGCAACATGAGGTCAGCAAGACCCTGCTCGCACCGCTGCAACACGGCTTGCCGCCAGAATTGCAAAGCCGCCTGCAACCCACGCCAGCCTCGGCCGACGCAGCACAGGTGCTGCGCTTGCAGTTCACCGGCAGCGACACCCTGGAGCCAGACCTCGCGGCGCTGTTCAGTGCTCTCGGCGGCCGTGTGCGTTTACTGCAAGGGGGCGTGGAACGCATCCAGGGGCATGCCTTGGGGCAACTGCTGCTGGCGGTGAACGGATCGCCGCACAACGCCGAAGAACTGCGCAAACGCGCGGCGAATTGGGCACAACAGGTGGAGGTGCTGGGCTATGTGGTTTGATCGTTTAGTGCAGGGCGCCATCGACACCTTGTTGATGGTGGGGGTGTCGTCGCTGATCGCGCTGCTGGTGGGCATTCCGCTGGCGGTCTTCCTGGTCACCAGTGACAAGGGCGGCATCTACCAGGCACCGGCCCTTAACCGCGTGCTGGGAGCGTTCGTGAATCTGTTCCGCTCCATTCCGTTCCTGATCCTGATGGTGGCGCTCATCCCGTTCACGCGCCTGATCGTCGGCACCACCTATGGCGTCTGGGCGGCAGTGGTACCGCTGACCATCGCCGCCACGCCGTTCTTTGCACGCATCGCTGAAGTGAGCCTGCGCGAGGTCGACCATGGCCTGATCGAAGCCGCACAGGCCATGGGGTGCCGCCGCTGGCACATCATCTGGCATGTGCTGCTGCCGGAAGCCCTGCCGGGGATCGTCGGCGGCTTCACCATCACCCTGGTGACCATGATCAACTCATCGGCCATGGCCGGGGCGATTGGTGCCGGTGGCTTGGGCGATATTGCCTACCGCTATGGCTACCAGCGGTTCGATACGCAGATCATGCTCACGGTGATTGTGCTGCTGGTCGTGCTGGTAGCGGTGATCCAACTGAGCGGGGACCGGCTTGCGCGGGTATTGAACAAGCGCTGAGGTCACGGGCACTCATCCAGTTGGGCAACACTGGCGCGGGGCACGAAGGTGATGGTTTTTTCCTTGGCCTGCCAGGGTCGCACGATATAGCTGCCGTCCGAGTCGGCCATTACCCTCAGCTTCACGCTGCGCTTGGGGTTGTCGGCGTCTACCAGCACGCCGGGGACCTTGGCCTCTGCCGCCCAGGTCATCAACGTACAAATGCGCCCTCCCGAGGCGGAGCCTTGCAGCGGCAGGCCGCCCAACTTGGCCCCGCTCGCCGGGATCAGCCCAAGTAAAACGATGAGCGCAAAGGCCGCCATCGAGGCGAACGCAACCGGGTTTTTTTGATCGCGCATGCACGCCACCAGACAGGCGGCGCTCCCCTGGATCAGAAACAGCACTACCAGTTCGGCGGCCATGAAAGGCGCGAAGAACACGGCGCTATCGGAATACTCACGGAAGGCGCGGGAGACCGGCACCGTCACCATCAGAATGACCACCATTTGAACGACCCCGGCGCCAGCACTGGCCAGCCAGAACTCGCCGGTCAGCTCACGCAGGGCAACATCGGCGGGCCGGGCACGAAGGATGATGCCGACATAGGCCACTATCGCCGCCATGAATGCGACGATCCAGCTGAAGGTCAGCCAAAACCCACTTTCGGCGTTCACAGACAGGTATACAGCGGACATCCAGAAAACACCCATTACGACCAGACTGGCAATCCAATGCCCCAATAAGCGCCTATGCTGGGCCGTCTCCTGCGGCGACTGCGGGGTGAGATTGAGTTGATCACTCAGACGCACACCCGTGCAGTTCAGGCGCGTGAACAAGATGAAGGTAGGGATCAGGATCGACGCGCCCATCATGCCGATCACAAATACCAACATGGCGAACATCGCCGGCAACGCAGTGAACGCTGACGCCGACAAGATACTCAGCGGTACCTCTTCGACCTGGATGTACTGGTACAGGTACAAGCCTGCTACCGAGAGAATCCCCACCGTCAGCGGCCAGGCCCGCTCATTGAGCCAGAACAGGCCATTGCTCAATCTCGTGGCATATTGGTCTACCTTGTTCGGCGCGGTGTTGTCGCCAACGGTTGGACGTTTTTCCTCTTCCATGGATGTATAACCCTCGTCAAATGAGGGCCGAATCTTACCCAAAATTATTCATGGCGGTCTGTCGGATGCGCACACTGCGAAGGCCGTGAAGCGCCCTACAACGGATACACGGTTTTCAACTCGCTAGTGGGCCGAGGTATAGTCCAGCTACCTCAGCCGCAGCCGTGCGCCATGCCATGAAACTTGCTCCCGACGACCTCACCCAGATCACCGCCACCACCCTCGGCCATTACAACAAAGTGGCCGAAGACTTCCGTGACGGCACCCGCGATCACGATGTGAGCCAGAACATCGACGCGCTGCTGCGGCATATCCAGGGTTCGGCGCCCTTTACCGTGCTGGATTTCGGCTGTGGGCCGGGGCGGGATTTGCAGGCGTTCACGCGCAGAGGGCATATCGCCGTAGGGCTCGATGGTTCCGAGCGTTTTGCGCAGATGGCCCGTGAAGACAGCGGCTGTGAGGTGTTGCAGCAGGACTTTCTCAAGCTGGACCTGCCCGCTGCGCGCTTTGATGGGGTGTTTGCCAATGCGGTGCTGTTCCATATTCCCAAGCAGGAACTGCCGCGCGTTCTCAAACAACTGCATGGCACGTTGAAGCCTGGGGGCGTGCTGTTCAGCTCCAACCCTCGGGGTGAAAACCAGGAAGGCTGGAATGGGCCACGGTATGGC
The DNA here is from genome assembly GCF_001902145.1 of Pseudomonas fluorescens. Classification (GTDB taxonomy): domain Bacteria; phylum Pseudomonadota; class Gammaproteobacteria; order Pseudomonadales; family Pseudomonadaceae; genus Aquipseudomonas; species Aquipseudomonas fluorescens_BV. The sequence goes on along the minus strand of NZ_MRST01000024.1, from coordinate 137,334 downwards.
TCTTATCACGACCTGCAGGCCTGGCAGGCCTTGCTGACCGCGGCCGGGTTTGAAGAGTTGGAGCATTACTACCGGCCGGCCGGGTTACCGCTGGACCAGCAGCCTTGGTTGGCGAGTGTGTGGCGTAAAATTTAGCGCTGTGTTGTTCGGGCTGACGCCTTCGCGAGCAAGCCCGCTCCCACATTTTGGAATGCATTCCCCTGTGGGAGCGGGCTTGCTCGCGAAGCCCTCACAGACGCTACTGATTCACCTGATACACCATCGGCTCCTCACCCTCCACCACTACCGTCACACTGCGCCCGGAATACCCCTCTTTTTCCAACGCCGCGAAATTCGCCACCAACCGCGTCCCATCAGCGAAGGTGGTCTGCTGCACCTGCTTGTCCACTGTCAACCAAGCAAAATCAGTCATGGCCTGGGTCGCCAAGCGCTGGTGCAGCGGTCGGAAGAAGCGGTCCTGGCGCTGAATGATCGGCAGCCGCTCCTTGAGCGTCGCAGCACTGAGGTGATACAGCGGCGGCACGTTATAGAGCAGTTGGGCCAGTTCATTGTCTCCCTGCACATTGCTCAGTTTGAGGCTGTCGAACAGCCAATGATGGGTGGTGATCACCGAGCCGTGGAATACCGCCTGATACAACGGCAAGCGCATCGTCGGCTCGAAATACACCGTGCGGAACGGCTCTTTCAGCGGCACGGGCTTGAAGAACACCGTCGGTTGCTCCGGTGGGAACCAATTGCCGACGAAGTACGGCGACTGCTTGTCCCGGGTCATCTCGCGATCCCCCCAACCAATCACCGGGGTCTGCATACCGTGGGCAAACAGGATGCCCTGGGCAGTGATCGCGTTACCGTCTTCAGAGCCTGTGACCAGCTTAGGCACGGTGTTGATCCAGCGGGAGGCCTCGATGTTACCCTCAGCGTTTTGCGCCTGGGTCATGCTGGCGTCGCTGCGGTAGCTGTCAAACAACATGCTGGTGGCGTAGGCATCGAGAAACCAGGCGTTGAAACCAGCCTTGGCTTGTACCGCCTTCACTCGCGCCTCCAGCAACGGCCGCACACAACGCGGGTCCGTGTAGTGGCCGGACTGCTGGAAACCGGTTTTCGAGGTGCCGTCTTTCAATATGATCGCGCAGTCGCGATAGGCCTTGGCGCCCAGGTGGGCGGTGGTCCAATCGGGGTTTTCCGTGGCGGACAGGGCCGTTTCATAGGAGTCGTAAGGCGCCATCAGAAAACCGGCATCTACCCCCGCGCGAATCGCTTCGGGATGCCAGAGGCCACCCTCCCAACCTTGGCCCAAGGTCAGCAGCAGACGCTGCAGCCCGGCGTCGCGCAGGGTTTGAATGGCGCTACTGCCCCAGGTTTGCGGGCTGTCACTCAAGGCTCCCGCAAAGTCCACGGCCAGTTCACTGCGCAGCTCACCGTAGCGGGCGGCAAGGCGGGTCATGTCTGGATCTTCGACTTGCCAGGCCTGCCGGGCCTTGGTGTTGATCGCCGCGTTGAGGCCGCGCAGCAGCACGGTTTGCTCATAGCGATTCAATGCAGTGGACTGCGCCAGCAGCTGTGCGCTCTCTTTGTCCATCAGCGTCTTGAGTTCATGGCTGCGCAGCCGTTTGATCAGTGTTGGCCAATCACGCACATCGCCCAAAGCCAGCAGGCCGTTATCCCAGAGGTACACATGGCTGGCGCCCAGCAGCTTCTGGGCTTCAGGTGTTTGCCGCAGCTTGTCCGCCAACGGTTCATAGCGGCCCTGCTCCACCAGCCACTGGCGGTAGCGCTTGGCGCCAGCCAACGGGTCGGCATCGCCCAGGTACAGGCGCAGCGTCATCGGCACGTCGGGCGCCAGCGTGGTGAATTCATGGGACGCAGTCAGTGCCAGGCCCTGCCCGTCCGCTTGCCATTCAAGGCGATTGTTGTAGGGGTTGGTCAGCAGCCAGTTGAGCGTGAAGCGCCCGTGATCCACACCCCACAGCGGCAGGCTCAGGTCCTGGGTGGTATTGAGTTCACCCCGCTCCAGCAGAAACGCCTTCCAGATGGCATTGCCGGCAGGCACGTAATGCCCCTCGGCCAATGGCCAGATCAACCCTCGCCCCATGGCTTCGGCAGGCTGGCGCAGCAGGGCCAGCTCACCGGGCTCGCGAGCGTTGATGGTCAGGGCCAGGTCGCGCTGTTGCAGGCGGGCGGTCAGGCGATAGGCGCCGTTGTCCCATTGCCAAGTGGCTTGGTCAGTCGTGTTCTGCAATTGGCTGACGGCATGCGCAGCCACACCGCTGGATACCTGCACCGAGGCCTGGCCCGTCGGTGTCACGCGCAGCGCCAGGGTGGCGGGGTCGAGTTCGACGCGCCATAAGGCGTTTTCCAGTACGGTGGCGGCGAAGGTGGGCGGCGCAAGGAGTAACGCGCAGAACAGCAAGGTGAAACGCAGGCACTGCATGAGGATCGACCTGGGTTTGGAATGAGCGCCAGAGGGTACAACATGCAGTAGCCAGCCAGGACGGCATGGGCATTTTTCAGAAGCTTCACACAGCCTCAGTCAGTTAAAGCTTTTTTGTAGGAACGAGCTTGCTCGCGAAAAACTCACAGGCGCCGCGTTTACTCAGGAAGCACGCTTTATCGTTGACGTTTTTCGCGAGCAAGCTCGCTCCTACAGAATTAATCCTGTTGTGGCTGTTCCTGTTTCGGCTCGCGGATTTTGTACCAGGCCACATACAACGCCGGCAGAAACAGCAACGTCAGTAACGTCGCAATGATGATCCCGCCAATCATCGCGTAGGCCATCGGCCCCCAGAACACTTCTCGCGCAATCGGGATCATGCCCAGGCTCGCGGCGGCGGCCGTCAGCAGGATCGGTCGGCGTCGGTGCTCGGTGGCTTCCACCACCGCATCCCACGGCGTGTAACCGGCCTCTTCATACTCGTGGATCTGTGTCACCAGAATCACCGAGTTACGGATGATGATACCGATCAGCGCCAGGATCCCCAGGATCGCCACAAAGCCCATGGGCGTGCCCGTGGGAATCAACGCCAGCACCACGCCGATCAGCCCCAATGGCGCGACGCTCGCCACCAGGAACATCTTCTGCACGCTGTGCAACTGGATCATCAGGAAGGTGGCCATCAGGAACAGCATCAACGGCACCACCTTGGCGATGGGCCCCTGGGCCTTGCCACTTTCTTCCACGGTGCCGCCGGTGGCGACTTTGTAGCCCACCGGCAAGCCCTCGCTGAATGTCTCGATGGTCGGGGCCAACTGCTTGACCAGGTCGGTCGGCTGCATCTCATCGCGCACGGCAGCCTTGATGGTGATGGTCGGCTTGCGGTCGCGGCGCCACACCAGCGGCTGCTCCAGCTCGTAACGCACGGTGGCGAACGCCAGCAGTGGAATCGAGGTGCCGTTGGGCGTGACGATCTGCAGGTTCTGCAAGGTTTCCGGGGTGCCTCGCTCGGCATCTTCGGCGCGGCCGACCACGTTGATCAGGTAAATATCGTCGTGCACCTGGGTCACTGCTGCGCCGCTGACCACGCTGTTCATCAACTGCGCCACGTCTTCCGAAGACAGCCCCAATTGCCGCGCCTTGTCCTGGGCGATGTCCACCCGCAGGACTTTGCCCGGCTCGTTCCAGTCGTAGATGATCTCGCCCAAGTGGGTGTTCTGGTCGAGCAAAGTCGCCAGTTCGATAGCGTGCTTGCGCACCTGGTCGATATCGTTGCCAGACACGCGGTACTGGATCGGCCGCCCTACCGGCGGGCCCATTTCCAGCGGCTGCACGAAGCTGCCGATGCCGACAAAATCATCGCGCAGGCGCTGTTGCAGGCGAGCGATCAGGGCGCCACGCGCTTCCAGGCCCTTGCTCACAATCACCAGCTGCGCGTAGTAAGGGTTTTCCAACTGCTGGTCCAGGGGCAGGTAGAAACGAATCGCGCCCTGGCCGATGTAGGTGCTCCAACGGGCGATGTCCGGGTCGTCCTTGATGATCGCTTCGAGGCGGTCGACGGCCTTGCGCGTCTCGTTGATCGAGGCGTTTTGCGGCAGGTTCAGGTCGACGAGGATTTCCGGGCGGTCCGACGATGGGAAGAACTGGTTCTGCACAAACTGCATGGAAAACACCGAGGCCACGAACAGCGCCACGGTGATGCCAATCGCCCACCAACGGTTACGCATGGCCCACAGCATGCCGCCATTGAAGGCCCGGCCAATGCGCCCTGGCTCGGCGTTGTGCGGTTTCACATTGGCGCTGAGGATGTGCACGCCGATCACTGGCGCAAACAGCACCGCCACCACCCACGACACCAGCATCGCCACGGCAATCACCGCGAACAAGGTAAAGGTGTACTCGCCCGCCGAACTGGCGTTGAGGCCAATCGGCACGAAGCCGGCCACGGTCACCAAGGTACCGGTGAGCATCGGGAATGCCGTGGAGGTATAGGCGTAGGTCGCCGCCTGTTCCTTGGTTTCGCCTTTTTCCAGGCGCGTGATCATCATCTCCACGGTGATCATCGCGTCATCCACCAGCAGGCCGAGGGCGATGATCAACGCGCCCAGCGACACGCGCTGCATGGTGATGCCGCTGTATTCCATGAACACGAATACCAGCGCCAGCACCAGCGGGATCGAGCACGCCACCACCAAACCGGCGCGCATGCCGAGGCTGATAAAACTCACCACCAGCACGATGATCACCGCCTCGAACAATGCGCTGGTGAAGCCGCCGACGGCCTCCTCCACCACTTCGGCCTGGTCGGACACCTTGTGCACGCCCACGCCCACCGGCAGGTCGGCGGTCAACTCGTCCATGCGCCCGTGCAGGGCCTTGCCGAACGACTGGATATTGCCGCCTTTCTGCATGGCGATGGCCAAGCCAATCGCCGGTTTGCCGTTGAAGCGAAACATCGGCCGCGCCGGGTCCACATAACCACGGCTGATGTCGGCGATGTCCGCCAGCCGATAGAAACGGTCATTGAGGCGCAGGTTGACGTTGGCCAGGTCTTTCTCCGAGGCGAACTGCCCCGAGGTGCGTACGGAGATGCGTTCCGGCCCGGCCTCGATCACTCCGGCGGGGGTCACGGCGTTTTGCGACTGCAGGCTTTGCACCACCTGGCGCTGATCAATCCCCAAGGCCGCGAGTTTGCGCGTGGAGAAGTTCAGGTAAATCACTTCGTCCTGCTGGCCGATCATCTCGACCTTGCCCAGCCCCGGCACCGAACGGATCTCGGCGCGCACCTGCTCCACGTAGTCACGCAGCTGGCGCATCGACAGACCATCGCCGGTAAAGGCGTACACCGAGCCGAACACGTCACCAAATTCATCGTTGAACGACGGCCCCTGCAAACCCTGTGGGAAGGTGCCGCGAATATCGTCGATCTTCTTGCGGACCTGGTACCAGATCTCCGGGATGGTCTTGGCACTGGTGGTGTCCTTGAGGAACACGAACACCGTGGACTCGCCCGGTCGGGTGTAGCTTTTCACGTAGTCGAGGGAGTCGAGTTCCTCGAGTTTTTTCTCGATGCGGTCGGTAACCTGCTTGAGGGTTTCTTCCTGGGTCGCGCCCGGCCAGCGGGTCTGGATCACCATGGTTTTGATGGTGAACGACGGGTCTTCTTCACGGCCCAGATTCATGTACGAGAACACGCCCATCAACAGCGCGACGAACATCAGGTACCAGACGAAGGACTGATGCTTGAGGGCCCAGTCGGATAAGTTGAAGCTCCCTTTCATCGCGGGCTGTCCTCGTCGATTTTGACTTTTTGCCCAGGTTTCAGGCTGTTCACGCCGGCGGTGACAATGCGCTCACCGGGTTTGACGCTGCCATTGAGCAAGGCGCTGTGGGCATCACGGCTGATGACCGTGACATCCCGGGGTTGCACGGTCTGGCTTTGGGTGTCGAGCAGCCAGATGCGGGTCTTGCCGTCGACTTCCTGCAAGGCGCTCAGGGGCAGCTCGACGCGCGGGGCGATGGCGGTGCTCAAAGTCACGCTGATTGCCGTGCCCAGGCGGAACGCAGGCGGTGTTTCAGCCAGGCTCAGACGCGCGCGACGGGTGCGCGTGGCGCTTTGGGCCTGGGGCTCGATCTCGCGCACGACGGCGGTGGTGTGCACGCGGGGGTCCAGTTGGACGGCGACCAGGAACACTACATCGGCAGGCAGGCGCTCAGCCAGGCCGGCGGGCAGGTCGATCACCGCTTCCTTGATATCAGGACGGGCCAGGGTCACTACCTGCTGGCCGGCGCTGACCACCTGGCCGGCCTCGGCATTCCAGGCGGTGACGATGCCGGCATGGTCGGTGCGCAGTTCGGCGTAGTTGAGTTGGTCCTTGGCCTGGTTGACCGAGGCCCGGGCCTGGTCGAGGGTCGCCTGGGTGGTTTTCAGGTCGGTCTGGGCCACATCCAGTTGCGCCTGGGCGCCCACGCCACGGTTGAACAGTTCCTGTTGCCGGCGAGCGTTGGCCTGGGCGTTGATGAACTGCGCCTGTACGCGCGCCAGGTCGCCCTGGGCGGCGCGCAATTGGTTCTGCTGGTCGGTGGGGTCAAGCACGGCGAGCAGGGCGCCCTTCTCCACTTCGGCGCCGACATCCACGGCGCGACGGGCGATGCGGCCAGGCACACGGAAACCCAGGTTGCTTTCGTAGCGGGCCTGGATGGTGCCGGCGAAACGACCGAGGTTTTGCTGGTCTTCGGCCTTCACTTCCATGGACAGCACCGGGCGTATGGGTTCGGGCGGCGCCTCTTCCTTGGAGCAGGCCATGAGCAACAGGCTGGCGGCGACAATGAGCGTCAGTTGCTTCATGGTTGCGCTCCGGGTTGGGCGATCTCGACGACCATGCCGGGGTGCAGCAATTGCCCACCGGCTATCACGACTTTCTCACCGCCTTTGAGGCCCTCGCCGATGATCACTTTGCCGGTGAGGTAGCGCGCCACCGTAACCTTGTGCAACTGCGCCTTGCCTTCGCCGTCCACCAGCCACACGGCGGGTTCGCTGAGGTCTTTGGTCAGGGCCGACCAGGGCAGCTCGATGCTCGCCTTGGCTGGGCCGTTGGCGGTGGCGCTCACCACCGAACCCAGCTCCATGCCCTTGGGCAGGCTTTGCAGGGCGATCTTCACTTGGACAGTGCCGGTATTGGTGGCCACGGCGGGCGTGACCTCGCGGACTTTGCCCACGGCCTTGATGCTCGGGTTGTCCAGCAGGCTCACCGTAATCGGCGCGTCGGGCGGCGGCTCCACCAGGAGGGACTCATACACGTTGAACACGGCGTCACGTTCTCCATCGCGGGCCAGGCTGAAGATCGGCACCGTGGCTTGTACCACTTGGCCGACTTCGGCCTGGCGCGCCGTGATGATCCCCGGCGCATCGGCAATTAACGCGGTGTAGCCCAATTGTTCGCGGGCATTGGCCAACTGCGCCTGAGCGGCGGCCAGGGCACTTTGGCTGCTGCGCAGCGCGGCCTGGGCGGCGTCATATTCGCTGCGGCTGGTATAGCCTTTGGGCAAGAGCTTTTCCTGGCGCACAAAGGCGGCGGCGGTCTGCTTGACCCGCGCCTGCTCGGCCACGACCTGAGCCTGGGCCGAATCGACGTTGGTTTGCAGGTCCTTGGGGTCGAGCTTGGCCAGGACTTGCCTGGCCGTGACGCGATCGCCCACGTCGACCATGCGCTGGATGATCTTGCCGCCCACGCGAAAGGACAGATCGGTTTGCACCCGCGCCTGGATATCGCCGGTCAGCGTGACCGCCGCAGCGAAATCTGCCGACTGTACGGTCTGCACGAACACCCGCGAATGCTGCTTGGGCTCGGCTTTGTCCTGGCCACAGCCGCTGAGCAGCGCCAGGAGGCCAAGGCTGAAAATAAATGTCGAGGTGCGACCGCCCATGCAGGCTCCTTTTGCGTGATGCCGACGTTCAAGTGTGTATGCGACTGTGAGCTTAGATCAGGGTTCCTTATCTGCATGGAGGATCCCATACTCCAATGGTTCCCATGCGGACTAAATGCACATGCTTAAAACCCTCGCGGTGGCCAATTACCGCTCGATCAATAAATTGGTGGTGCCCCTGGACCGGCTGAACCTGGTGACCGGGCCCAATGGCAGCGGCAAGTCCAACCTGTATCGCGCCCTGCGCCTGTTGGCCGAAACCGCCCAGGGCGGGGTGATCAATGCGCTGGCCCGTGAAGGCGGGCTGGGTTCGACCTTCTGGGCCGGGCCGGAAAACATCAGCCGGCGCATGCGCAATGGCGAAGTACCGGTGGAAGCCGCGGTCGCCCAAGGCGTCAAACGCTTGCGCCTGGGCTTTGCCGGGGAGGACTTCAGCTACGCCATTTCCCTGGGATTGCCGGAACCCTCCGAGTCGTTTTTCAGCCTCGACCCAGAGGTAAAGAAGGAATGCATCTGGGCCGGCCAAGTCTACCGCCCGGCCAGCCTGTTGGTGCAGCGCTCCGGGCCGATGGTGCGTGCCCGCGAAGGCCGTGCCTGGGATGTGCTGGCGCAACACACACCGAACTACCACAGCCTGTTCGATCAGGTCGGCAGCCTGCGCGGCTCGCCGGAAGTGCTGCTGCTGCGCGAAAGCATTCGTGGCTGGCGTTTTTACGATCACTTTCGCAGCGACGTGGACGCGCCAGTGCGCCAGCCACAGTTGGGCACACGAACGCCGGTGTTGCACCACGATGGCCGCGATTTGGCGGCCGCGTTGCAGACCATCCGAGAGATTGGCGATCCCGAAGCGCTGCAACGTGCAGTCAGCGATGCGTTCCCCGGAGCGCGCTTGAATATCCAGCCCTTGCAGGGCGGACGCTTTGCCATCGAGTTCTATCAGGAAGGCTTGCTGCGCCCGTTGTCGGCGGCGGAACTGTCCGACGGCACCCTGCGCTACCTGCTGCTGATCGCCGCGCTGCTGACGCCACGGCCACCGACCATGATGGTGCTGAACGAACCGGAGACCAGCTTGCATCCGGACCTGTTGCCGGCATTGGCGCGCTTGATTATCCAGGCGTCGAAGCAGTGCCAGGTGTGGGTGGTGTCCCATGCCAGCCGGTTGATTGCGGCGTTGCAGCAGGATGAGGGGTGTAATTCGATTGTGTTGGAGAAGGTGATGGGGGAAACGCGGATGGTGGGGCAGGGGATTCTGGATGCGCCGGCGTGGCATTGGCCGGAGTAGGAGCGAGCTTGCTCGCGAAAAACGTCAACGATAACGCAGCGTTATCTGGCAGCCCGCGTTGCCTGTGCGTTCTTCGCGAGCAAGCTCGCTCCTACAAGGACGTGATCAATCAGCCCTGCCACTTTCCGCCTTCAACAATCACACTCTCAGGCTTGGTGTCATCGCTCAGCTCTTTACGCACATATTGGTCATACAGCTTGAGCAGGAACTTCTCCTCCCCCAACTTCGCCAGCTCGGCATTCACCCAGTCGCGCAGTTCGGTATTGCCCTTCTTCACCGCCGGGGCAATCGGTGCTTCATCGCCCAGCTTCTCTTCCAGCACGCGGTAGCCTGGGTTCTGCTTGGCCCAGCTGAACAGCACCAGGTTGTCTTGCGCGTAGGCATCCCCACGGCCAGCCGACAGCGCCTGCAGCGACTCGGAGTTCTTCTCGAACTTGAGCAGTTTCCAGTCCGGGTGGTTCTTGGTCAGCCAGATGTCGGCGGTGGTGCCGGTGGTGACGATGGTGGTGCGGGTTGCCAGGTCATCCAGGCTTTTGACTGCGCTGTCGTTGGGCACCAGGGCCTGGACCGCGACTTTCAGGTTGGGGTTGGTGAAGTCCACCGCTTCCTTGCGCTCAGGGGTCACGGTCATGTTGGCCAGGATCAGGTCGACCTTGTCACTTTGCAGGAAAGGAATGCGGCTGGCCGGTTCCACGGCAACAAATTCCACCTTGTTTTCATCGCCCAGCAGGTCCTTGGCGAATTGACGGCCAATGTCGGTATCGAAGCCGACATAACGACCCGCTTCATCCACAAAGCCGAATGGCGGCTTGTCGGTAAACACGCCGACAATCAGCTTGTCCCGCGCTTTGATTTTGTCGATGTAGCTCACAGCCGCGGGTTTTACCGGCTCTTCGGTCGTTTTATCGCAGCCGGCCAGCAAGGCGACGGCAAACAGTGGCAGCAGTAACTTTTTCATATCAGCTCCAGTTCCTTGATCTTTTTGGGCAGTGTTGAAACAAAGGAGAACTTCTCCAGGAACTGCTGCGCGCGTGCGGTTTGCGGGTTCGTAAAGAATGCCTCGGGGGTGTTGTGTTCGAGGATGCGACCGGCCTCCATGAACACCACGCGGTCGGCGACGGCGCGGGCGAAGGCCATTTCGTGGGTGACGATCAGCAAGGTCATGCCATCGCGGGCCAGGCCCTGGATCACATCCAGCACTTCCTTGACCATCTCCGGGTCGAGAGCGGCGGTGACTTCGTCAAACAGCATGACCTGAGGGTTCATGCACAACGAGCGGACGATGGCGATGCGTTGTTGCTGGCCGCCGGAGAGTTGGCGTGGGAAGGCGTCGCGCTTGTCGGCCAGGCCCACTCGCTCCAGTAAGTTTTGCGCCTGCTCACGGGCCTCGCGGGAGTCGCGCTTTTGTACTTTGAGCGGTCCGAGCAGGATGTTGTCGAGCACGCTCATATGCGGGAACAGGTGGTAGCTCTGGAACACCATGCCAATGTCCTGGCGTACCTGGCGCCAGTCGGTGGTTCTATCCAGCAGCTCAAAACCTGCAAACCGCAGACTGCCGCTGTGTGCCACTTCCAACCCGTTCAAACAACGCAGCAAGGTGCTTTTGCCACAGCCGCTGGGGCCGAGGATCACCACCACTTCGCCGCGCTGCACGCTCAGGTCGATGCCCTTGAGCACCTGCGCCTCGCCGAAGAATTTGTTGAAACCCTGGAACTCGATCAATGCGCTCATGCTTGGGCCCAGCGCCGTTCCAGCACCTTGGAGGCGGCTGACAACGGGTAGCAGATAAAGAAGAAAAACAGGAACAGCGCACCGTAGATCAATACCGACTCATAGGTGCGCTCGATGATTTGCTGGCCGACCTTGATCACATCCACCACGCCGATCAGCACCGCCAGGGAGCTGGTCTTGATGATGCGCGTGTACACGTTGATGGTCGGCGGCGTCATGCGCTTGAGGGCCTGGGGCAGCAGTACATAGCCGTACAACTGTGGGCCGGACAGGCCAATCGACAGGCCGGCCTCGCGCTGGCCACGGGGCAGCGAATGCAACGCGCCACGCACCACTTCGCCCACCTCGCTGGCGCCCCACAACGACAGCACCAGCACCGCGCACCAGAAACTCGGGATGCTCAGGCCGAAGAAGATCGGCACGCCAAAAAACAGCAGGTACAACCACACCAGCACCGGAATGGCGCGGAACAGTTCCAGGTAGACCCGCAACACGCCGTTGATCGCCTTGTTATTCAAAGTGCGCAGCACGCCGTAGAGCACGCCGCCAACCGTACTGAAGGCGATGCTCAAAAACGAAATCGACAGGGTTTGCGCAGCGCCCTTGCCCAGTTGCGGCAACGACACCCAGAGCAACTCAAGACCCGAACTGGCCATGTTGGAGCCTCCTTTCCAGGCGGCTGAGCAACAGCGACAACGGCAGGAACAGCAGCACGCAAATCAGCGTCAGCACAGCGAGCATTTCGTAGGTCTTGTAGTAGAGGGCGATGTAGCTCTTGGTGGTGTAGAGAATTTCCGGCACCGCCACCGCCGACACCACGGTGGTTTCCTTGAGCAGGAAAATGAAATTGGCGAACAGCGCCGGCAGGCTGAGGATGCCGGCCTGGGGCAGAATCACGTGACGCAGCAGTTGCCAGTCGGACAGGCCAATGGACTTGCCCGACTCGATTTGCGCCAGCGGCACCGCTTCCACACCGGCGCGCAGCACCTCGGTGAGGTAGGCGCCGCCCAGAAAGGTCATGGTGATGATCGCCGCCCAGAACCCGGAAATATTGAAACCCAGGGCCGGCAGCGCGAAGTAGACGAAGAACAGTTGGATCAACAGCGGCGTGTTACGCGCCAGCTCCACATAGAGCGCCACCAGGCGCGACAGGTAAGGCGTGCGAAACACCAGCAGCGCAGCGTTGATCAGCGCCACCAGCAAGGACGTGGCAATGGCGATCAGGCCGACTTGCAGCGTCACACCCACGGCCTTGAGGAACGCCGGCAGCGTGCTGAGAATAAAAGCGAAATCGAAGGTCATGTGCAGTCCATATCGCCGCATGGGTAATGCCGCGAGCGCAGTCCGTTCCGACGTGGATAACGTCGGGTAGCGCGAACTTTAAAGGTATAAAAATCAAAATTTAAATACCAAAATAGCATATTGATATCACCCAAAAACCTAACCCCTGTGGGAGCTGGCTTGTATTTCAGATAAAAAAACGCCGACGCTGTAGTAGCCGTCGGCGTTGAAACCTTGAAGGGGGTTTTGGCTTACATCAGAACGCTGGCACCACCGCGCCGTTGTACTTCTTCTCGATGAAAGCTTTGACTTCCGGGCTGGTCAGGGCCTTGGCCAACTTCTGGATAGCATCGCTGTCCTTGTTGTCCGGGCGTGCCACCAGGAAGTTCACGTATGGCGACTTGGCGTCTTCGATGATCAGCGCATCCTTGGCCGGGTTCAGGCCAGCTTCCAGGGCGTAGTTGGTGTTGATCAGGTCCAGGTCAACCTGGTCCAGCACCCGTGGCAACAGGGCCGATTCCAGCTCTTTGAACTTCAGATTCTTCGGGTTGCTGGCGATGTCTTTCGGCGTGGCCAGGGCGTTGGTCGGGTCTTTGAGGGTGATCACACCGGCCTTTTGCAGCAGCAGCAGGGCGCGGCCGCTGTTGGAGCCTTCGTTCGGGATCGCCACGATGGCGCCGTCTTTCAGGTCTTCGATCTTCTTGATCTTTTTCGAGTAGCCGCCGAAGGGCTCGACATGCACACCCACCACGGTAATCAAGTTGGTGCCCTTACCCTTGTTGAAGTTTTCCAGGTACGGCAGGGTCTGGAAGTAGTTGGCGTCCAGGCGTTTCTCAGCGACTTGCACGTTCGGCTGTACGTAGTCGGTAAAGACTTTGATCTGCAGGTCCACGCCTTCCTTGGCCAGGGTTGGCTTGATCAGCTCGAGGATTTCAGCGTGCGGGACCGGCGTAGCGGCCACTACCAGCTTCTCGTTGGCCTGGGCAAAGCCAGCAGTCAGGGCAGCCGCCAGCGCGGTAAACAACAGAACCTTTTTCATGCAATGTCCTTCTAACGACCGTTTTTATGTGAGGTGCCAGCGAAGTGCTATCGCGGCGTGGAAAGGACAATACCTAGATTTTTTATTCCCGAACAATATCTTTTCTTCACGTTGATATTCCATTTTGCTCATACAGGAATTTACGCACCGATTCCTGCTCGGCCGGGCTGGCGCTGGCCAAAATTCGTCGCACTTGCTCCAGCGGCGAACCCGCCACCGGCAAGTTCAAATGCTCGGGCAAGATTTCATCGCCGCTGCTCACCAGCAAAGCAAAGTGAATGACGTTTTCCAATTCACGGGTATTGCCCGGCCACGAGTGCTGTTCCAGCAGCTGCTGGGCGGCGTCGCTGATCAGTGGCACCGGCAGGTCCAGGCGCTGGCTGTAGATGCCGAGGAAATATTCGGCCAGGGACAAGATATCCCCCACCCGCTCGCGCAACGCCGGCAGGTCCAGCCGGCCCTCACTCAAATAATGGAACAGACGCTCGTGAAACTTGCCCACGGCCACGGCCTGGGCCAGGTCGATGCTGGTGGCGGCCACCAGGCGCACATCCACCGGGCTGGGCTGGTGGGCACCGACGCGGGTGACTTCGTGGTTTTCCAGGGCTGCGAGCAATTTCACCTGGATCGGCAGCGGCAAGTCGCCAATCTCATCCAGGTACAAAGTGCCGCCATTGGCCGAGCCAAACCAACCCGCGCGGCTGCTCGCCGCGCCACTGTGACTGCCGGCGGCATAGCCGAACAACTCGGCATCGGCATAGGTGGGGCTGATGGCGCCACAGTTGACCGAGACAAACAGGCCAGTACGGTCACTGCCACGGTGGATGTGCCGCGCCAGCAATTCTTTACCGCTGCCGGTTTCTCCTCGAATCAATACGGGTAAGGCGCGCGGCGCAAGGCTTTCCAACTCTTCACGCAGTTGGCGTGAGCGTGGGTCGACGAACACCAGCGCCTTGGCGCGGATGCTCAACGGGCTTTTTTCAGCATCGGGAAAGGTCAGCAGCGGCTGGCCGAAGGTTTCATGCAGACTCATGTCAGGCTCCCGCCCCAATCCACGCAGGGACGGGGCGTTGAAAAATATTAGGCGCTGCGCCGAGCGTGGTGCTCGAGCCGATGTTGCAGGCGATAGAGGTAAGCAAACCCTTGCTCCCAGCGCCGGTGGCCGGACTTCACATTGATATGCCCGGCGCCCGACAGGATGCCGGCTTCGGCGCCCCACTGACGCGCCAGTTCCAGAGCCCTGGGGGCACTTACGGCACTGTCGTTGTCGGAGCTGACCACCTGGCTGGGGAATGGCAATAAATCGGTGGGAATCGGCGCGAAGTTACGCAAGGCGGGCGCACACGCAGGGCGCTCGACATCCGCCGGCGCCACCAGCAACGCGCCGCGTACCTGCCGCAAAAAATGCACGGGGGCGGTGGCCGCCCAGTGGGCCACGGTGATGCAACCCAGGCTATGGGCGATCAGGATGACCGGCGTGCTGTCGGCAGCGATGGCCTCGGCCAGTGCGGCTACCCAGTCCTCGCGACGCGGTGTCAGCCAGTCGGCCTGCTCGACCCGTGCGCTGTTGGGCAAGCTGTTCTGCCAATGGGTTTGCCAATGATCTTCTGGCGATCCTTGCCAGCCCGGCACGATCAGATAACGAATCGACTCGCTGTGCATGGGTGTGCCCTCCTGCAGCGTTTAGCGTTGCTGACCAGTATAGGGACGAGGGTTATATTCGTTAAGGAATAAGAAGCTATTTATTAATAACCAAAAAACCAACTCTATCGAATATCAAACTGTGGGAGCGGGCTTGCTCGCGAATGCGGTCTTTCAGTAGCAGATAGGTTGACTGATACACCGTATTCGCGAGCAAGCCCGCTCCCACAGGGTTGTTGGGGTGCCACCTCAATCGCAGGCAAAAAAAAGGCCGCACCCTGCCAAGGAAAGCGGCCCGAAAACTGTCGAGTCTTTTTGAAACTAACGTGCGGTGATCACCGACAACTTGATAATGCCCGCACGCTCAATCGACGCCATGGCTCGTGCCACTTCGCCGTAGTTCACCCCATCGTCAGCCTGCAGTTGCACCCGCACATCGGGGTCCTTGGCCTTCGCCGCCTGCAGGTTGAACTCCAGCAAATCCGGCTGAATTTCGTCCTTGTTGATAAACAATTTGCCGGCGCCATCGATGCTCACCACCAGTGGATCCTTCTGCTCAACCGGCGCCACGGCCTGGGTCTTGGGAAGGTTGATCGGGATCGAGTTGGTCAACAGCGGCGCGGTGACGATAAACACCACCAGCAGCACCAGCATCACGTCCACCAACGGCGTGACGTTGATCTCGCTCAGCACCTCATCACTGTCTTGCGTAGAGAAGGCCATTCAGGACGCCTCCTTCACTTTCTGCGGGCTGCCGGCGCTGGCCTTGGCCAACGTCGGGTGCAGCAGCACGCGGAACGCGTTTTTCTGCGCCAGGCTGTAGAAGTCGTGGGCAAAGTCATCCAGGTCCGCCGCCGTCAGTTTCAGGCGGCGCAGAAAGTAGTTGTAGACCAGCACCGCAGGCACCGCGACGGCGATCCCCACGCCGGTCGCGACCAACGCCGCACCGATCGGCCCTGCCACCGTTTCCAGGCTGGCGGACCCGGCGGCGCTGATCCCCTTCAGTGCTTCCATGATCCCCCACACGGTGCCAAACAGGCCGATAAACGGCGAGGTGCTGCCGATACTGGCGACCACGGCCAGGCCGGTTTCCAGGGAGCGACGTTCACGCACGATTTGCTGGCGCAGGGCGCGTTCGAGGCGGTCCTGGTGATTGATCGCCTGGCTCAGATCTGCAGCGTGGGCGGTATCGCCCACCTGGATCGCGGCATAGCCAGCCTGGGCTACACGGGCGGCGGCGCCAGGCTGGGTTTCGGCGAGTTCGGCGGCCGAGTCGAGGCTCGATGCCGCCCAGAACTGTGTGTGAAACCTGCGATCCTGGGCCTTGAGGCGTCCGAACTGCACGCCCTTGAGCAAGGCCAGGCCCCAGGTGGCGACCGAAAAGGCCACCAGCAGCCAGATCACCGCGCTTTCGATGGATTCAAGTGGAGATGCCAATGCCATGATGTTTTCCCTCTGCGCCGCTGAATAATTAATGAATCTTGAAGTCGATGGGCACGCTCACCCAGCCGTTCTGGGCCACATCGCCCTGCTTGGCCGGCACGAAACTCCAGCGCTTCACCGCCGCCAATGCCGCGTCATCCAACTGCTGGCGACCGCTGCTTTTTTGCACCTGGATCTCACCCGGTTTACCGCTGGCCAGCACCTGCACCCGCAGCAACACCGTGCCTTCCCAGCCGCGACGCTGAGCCAGTGATGGGTATTCCGGCGCAGGGTTCTTCAGGTACGCGGCGTTGGCCGAAGCAGGCGTCACCGGCGCGGGCGCCGCAGGTACAGGCGCAGCGGGTGGCGCGGGTGTCGGCGCCGCAAGCGGTGGCTCGACGGCTTTGGGGACCGGCTTGGGTTCAGGTTTAGGCACGGGCTTGGGCTTGGGTTTCGCAATGGGCTTGGGCGGCGCCGGCTTGGCCGCCAACTCATCCACCACCGGCGGCGGTGGCTCGACCACAGGCGGAGGCGGTGGTGGCGGTACCGGCGGAGGCGGTTCAACCACCGGCGGCGCCGGCTGGGAAAATTCGATGGTCATCGGTGGGATTTCCGGCGGCACAATCGGCAGCACCGGGGTGGGTTTCTGGCTCACCCAATAGATCACTGCACCGTGCAGCGCCAACACCAGCAACCCGAGCAAAATCCCTTCGCGGCGGCTGGAAAAACGCTTCGGGGTTTTCTGCAGGCGCAATTGACCCAACGGCGCGCGATGCGGCCGGCCAAGGTCGACCAACTCACCACTCGGTGCCTGGCGCCACTGCGCCTCGGGTGCACTGGCGGCGGTCTGGACATTGCCCATTGATTCACTCCCTGCGGTTTTGAAAAACCGACGGGGCCTACGTGAAGGCCCGTCGAGGGCTGAATCATCGGGGCCAGACACTTATCTCTTAAAGTAATCTTTATAGTTATATATAGAACAAAAATGCATAACCGAAACAGCCGATCACGCCAAAGCCACGTGGTGCGTGGCCTGGCTTCAAGCCGTCGTTTTTCAATGCCTTAAAGGCATACAAAATATTCAGCAAAGGTATGGCTCAGTGCGGGTTTCCACTGC
This sequence comes from Pseudomonas fluorescens, assembly GCF_001902145.1. Lineage (GTDB taxonomy): Bacteria > Pseudomonadota > Gammaproteobacteria > Pseudomonadales > Pseudomonadaceae > Aquipseudomonas > Aquipseudomonas fluorescens_BV. The sequence goes on along the minus strand of NZ_MRST01000024.1, from coordinate 119,963 downwards.
ACAAGGCCAGCAATTCATCCAGCAAACTCTGGCCCGCTGCGCCCAAACCACTGCGGCCATACAGGGCCAATCGCACGCCATGAACAGGTGGCAAGCCACTCTCTGGGCCGAGTATTCGATGGCCCGGTTGCAACACCCGTTCCGGCAATAAACTGATGCCCAAGCCTGCCGCCACCGCCGAACACACACTGGCCAGGCTGGCGCTGGAGTAGCCGATGCGCCAACGCCAACCGGCGCGCTCAAGATGGTGAAGCATGTCGTTGCGGTACAGGCCGCCTACCGGAAAGGCAACCAGCGGCAGCGGGTCGCGGCCCAGGGCCGGGGTGCTCAGGCTGTCGACCCAATACAAGGGCTCCGGCCACGATGCCACGCAGTCGTCGCTGTCGCCCATTTGCTTGACCAGCAACACGTCGAACTCACCGCCCCGGTACTGGCGCTGCAGTTCAGGCCCCAGCCCGCTGGTGACTTCCAGTCGCACCCGTGGATAAGCCACGACAAACGCCGAAAGCAGCGGCATCAGGCGCTCGGCAGCAAAGTCCTCCGGCACGCCGAGGCGCAACACGCCGTCGCTTTGCTGGTTGATCAGCACATCGGCGGCTTCTTCGTGCAGCGCGAGGATGCGGCGCGCATACGCGAGCAGGCGCTCACCCTCGGCGGTTGCCACTACCCGGCGCTGGTCGCGGTCGAGTAACTGACACGCCACTGCGTCTTCCAGGCGGCGGATCTGTTGGCTGACGGTGGACTGGGTCAAGTGCAGGCGCTCGGCGGCGCGGGTGAAATTGCCGCAGTCCACCACGGCGACAAAGCTGCGCAACAACACGGGATCGAACAACGTCATCACCATTTCGTTTGCCACTGGTTGGCATGTTTATATTTAATTTCAGCATACCTTGCTGGCTGACCATACTTCACCTTCCATCGCATCCGGGGGCCTTGTATGACCAACGATCAACCACACCTGCAACGTGCTATTGCCTTGGCCCGCGCCAACGTCGCCCAAGGTGGCCGCCCCTTCGGCGCGGTGCTGACGCGCAACGATGAGGTGCTGGTGGAAGCCGTGAACGAGATCCACCTGACGCAGGATCCCACCGCCCACGCCGAGCTGCTGGCGATCCGCGCAGCGAGCCGACTACTGGGTGCACGCTTGGAAGGGTGCGTGATCTATGCCAGCGGACAGCCTTGCCCAATGTGCTTGAGCGCCATGTACCTGTGCGGTGTAGAACGCGTAGTGTTTGCCGCCAGCAACGAAATGGCCGAGCCGTTCGGCCTGTCCACCGCAGCCATTGGCCAACAGGTCGGCCTGCCTATCGGCGCGCAACGCCTGCCCATCCAGCACCTGCCCGATGCCGCAATGACTGCGCTGTATCATCAGTGGAAAACCCTGCATGACCCTGAATAAATCCCTCGCCGGTTGGGGCCTGCTGGTGGTGCTCGGCCTGAACCTGCGCCCCATCCTCAGCTCCATCAGCCCGCTGCTCGGCGAAATTCGCCAGGCCACCGGCCTGAGCTTTCAGAGCAGCGCCCTGCTCACCAGCCTGCCGGTGATCTGCATGGGGTTGGTGGCACTGGTGGGCGTACGCGTGGAGGCGCGCTTGGGCGAGCGTCGCGGCATCGCCCTGGGCTTGTTGATGATTCTGCTGGCGTGCCTGGCGCGCTGGCTGATGGGCCAGGCCTCGGCACTGCTGGTCACCGCGCTGCTCGGCGGCGCAGGCGTGGCGCTGATCCAGGCGTTGGTGCCGGCGATGATCAAGCGCCAATTCCGTCACCGCGTGCCGGTGGCGATGGGCGTGTATTCGGCTTCGCTGATGGCCGGCGGCGGGCTGGCGGCGCTGCTCAGCCCGGTGGTGGCCACGCACTTCCAGCAATGGCAGGCAGGCCTGGGGGTGTGGCTCCTGCCGGCGCTGGGAGCGTTGCTGCTGTGGGCCTGGCTGCCGCTGGGCGCCGCACGCAATCCACAGCAGGCGCCTGCGTTCAAAGGGTTGCGCAACCGCCGCGCCTGGCTACTGGCGCTGTATTTCGGCCTGGTCAATTGCGGCTACATGAGCATGGTCGCGTGGCTGCCCGCCTACTATCAGCAACTGGGCTGGGGCGTGCTGCTCAGCGGGTCGTTGCTGGCGTTCATGACCATCTTCCAGGTGATCGCCGCATTGCTGATGCCCGTGCTGGCACAGCGCGGCATTGACCGGCGCCCATTGCTCAGCATCAGCCTGCTGGCGCAAACCATCGGCTACCTCGGCCTGATCATTGCGCCGCAGGAATATCCCCACCTGTGGGTGGCCTTGTGCGGCTTCGGCCTGGGCGCCTGTTTCGCCCTGAGCCTGCTGCTGACCCTCGATCACCATCGCGACCCACGCCAAGCCGGGCAACTGGCGGCGTTCGTGCAAGGCGTGGGCTTTTTGATCAATGCAATTTCGCCGTGGCTGACCGGCTGGCTGCGCGAGCTTACCGGCAACTTTGTCAGTGCCTGGGTGGTGCTGACGATAACGGTGGTGGTGATGCTGCTGGTGACGCGGCTGTTCAGCCCGGCCACCTATCGCACCGACCTAGAAGTCGTAGCGCCCAGTCACGCCTAGGGTGCGCGGCGTGCCCAGCAGGCCCTCGTAACCGCCGTTACCGCCGGTCCACAGGGTGGTGTAGTAGGTTTTGTCGAAGGCGTTCTTCAGCCACAGCGACACATCCCACTGCCCCTGGTCATAGTCGCCGCGCAAACCGGTAGACAGGTTGACCACCGCATACGCCGGGATCTGCCCGTAGTCAGAATCCTCTACCGTGCCCACCGCCTTGGAACGGAACGCGTAGCTGGCGGTGACGTAGGGTTCAAAGCCGTTCGCCAGGTTCCACTTGTACTCGCCGTTGGCGTTGGCGATCCACTTGGACGCGCCCACCACCTGATGGCCGCTCAAGTCGCAGGACGCCGGGGCACCGGGACGCAAGCTGGTTTCAGGCGGGCATGGCGCATCCTTGTAAGACAGGTACGTCACGTCATTGAAGGAGCCGTTGATATTCAGGGTCAGGCCCTTGATCGGCACAAGGGTGCTTTCCACTTCCACGCCCCGCGAGCGCACCGAGCCGGCGTTGGTCAGGTACTGCACGCGGTTGTCCTGGTCGTAGGCGTTGGTCTGGTAGCCGTTGACCTGGGTCCAGAACAGGTTGGCATTGAGCTGCAGGCGGCGGTCCCACAGCGTGCTCTTGAAGCCCAGCTCGGCGTTGTTGGCGCGCTCGGTGCCGATCAGCAACGAGTCGGCTCCGGCTGTCGGCGCAGAGCCCACCGCCAGGTTCACACCGCCGGACTTCTCGCCATGGGACAGCGTCGCGTAGCCCAGCAGGTTTTCATTGAAGTGATAACTGAGGTTGAGCAGCCCCGACGGCGTGGCGCTGTATTGCGACAGGTCGCCCGAGTCATAGGCCCCGGTACGCCCACGCCGCGCCGTGGCGGCGGCCCCGCTGACCGCCGCGCCACCGACTGGCGCATTGCGCGTGACCCAGGCGCTTTTCTCTTCGTAGGTGCCGCGCAGGCCGGCGGTGAAATCCAGGCGCTCGGTCAGGTGCCAGGTGCCTTGGGCGAACAGCGCGAAGCTGTCGGTGCGGATATGCCCGTTGCCCACGCTGCTCACATTGCTCAACGCACCGGCAGGCGTGCCGTTCCAGATATCGGCCTTGGGCCCGTAGTAGGCAAAGGATTTGTTATCCAGGTCGGAGCCGAAGTAGTAGGCGCCGAGCACGTAATCGAAGAAACCACCGCTGGGCGACGCCAGGCGAAATTCCTGGGACCACTGCTTATCTTCCACCGAAACCCCGGCGTTATACGACGCCGGTACGTTGAGGCCGTCATCGTTGCGCGGGGTGAAATTCCACCAGCGGTAAGAACTCACCGAGGTCAGGGTGAAGTCGCTGGGCAGCGTCCAGTTGGCTTCCAGCGACGTACCGCCCTGGAACACCGTGACGTGCTGGTCGTTGTCCAGGTTGACCTTGCGATGGGTGCCGTCCACCAAGGTTGCGCCCGCCGCGTTGGCCCGGGATTGATACAGGTTGGTGCCATTGATGGTCGGCCCGGTGCTGTACAGCACGCGGGTGCCGGCGCTGGAGTCTTCTTCGTTGTAGTCGCCGATCCAGCGCAGGTTGAATGCCTCGCTGGGCTTGTACAACAGTTGCCCGCGAAAGCCCTGGCGTGAACCGCCGTTCAGATCATGGCCGTCGTGTTCATTCTTGATGTCGCCGTCGCTGCGCGTGCGATAGGCCGAGAAACGCCCCGCCAGCTCATCGGTCAGGGGGCCGGAAATCGTGCCTTTGGTCTGGAAATAACCGTCCTCGCCCAGGGAGGTCTCGATGCTGCGCTCCGGGGTGAAGCTCGGCGCACGGGTGCTGATATTGATCACGCCAGCGGTGGTGTTCTTGCCGAACAACGTGCCCTGGGGGCCGCGCAAAACCTCAAGCTGCTCAATGTCCATCAGGTCGAACACCGCCATGCCCGGGCGCCCGAGGTAGACGTTGTCGATATACAGCCCCACGCTGCCTTCCAGGCCGTCGCTGGCCGGGTTGTTGCCCAGGCCGCGGATCGACACGCTGGACTGGCGCGCATGCATATAGGCGACGTTGACGCTGGGCACCAGTTGCTGCAAATCCTGGATGCGGTACACCCGCTGGGTTTCCAGGGCCTGGCCGCCGACCACGCTCATGGGCGTCGGCACAGCCTGGGCACTTTCGGTCCGCCGCCGGGCAGTCACCGTCACGGTTTCCAGTTGGCCACTGGCGCGCTCGCCCTCGCCGGCAGGTGCGGATGTTTCAGCGGCCTGGGCCGGCGACCAACTGGTGCTGCCGGCCACCAACATCGCCAGGGGCAAGGACTTGAACAGACTCATAAGCGGCTCCAAAACCCCGGAATATTCGTCGCCTTATATTCCCAAAGGTTATTTATTTAGGTTTTTACGAATATTTACTGCATAAGAGATAGCCTTTATAAGGAGTCGACCTAATGCATAGCCAATGCATTTCCCGGATATTTTTGATGTGAAAAATGCATATCGACCTGCGCCAGCTTCGCCACTTCATCGCCCTTGCCGAGCAACGCAGTTTTGTCGCGGCAGCCTTGGCCGTGAACCTGTCGCAGTCGGCGTTCAGTCGCAGCATCCAGGCCCTGGAACACAGCGCCGGCTGCCAACTGGTGGACCGTGGGCGCAAAGACCTGGCGCCCACCAAACAAGGCCAGGTACTGCTCGAACATGCACGGCGCCTGGTCAGCGGCGCCCAGCAATTGGCCAACGAGATCAGCCAGTTCAACGGCCTGGAAGCCGGTGAACTGCGTTTCGGTTGCGGCCCGGCGCCGGCAGGAGGGCTGATCCCCCGCGCCATCGGCAGTTTTATCGGGCGCTACCCCAAGGCCCGTGTGCAGTTCCAGGTGGACGACTGGCAAAGCCTGGGCAAGCGCCTGCTCAGCGAAGAGTTCGAATTCTTCGTCGCCGACACCCGCCACTTCGAAGCCCACCCCGACTACCACACCTTCCGCCTGCGCCCACGCCGTTGGTATTTTTGCTGCCGCGCCGGGCACCCCCTGGCCGGGCGCGAAAGCATCCGTGCCGACGAGCTGATGCGTTATCCGCTGGCGGTCACCATCCGCCCGCCGAACCTGCGCAAGGTCATCGTCGACCTCAGCGGCAGGCCGGATTACCAACCCAATGTGGAATGCGAAAACGGTTACAGCCTGATGGGCGTGGTGCTGCGCTCGGACGCCATCGGCATCGTCAGCGCCAACAGCGACGTGCTGCACATGGCGCGGGGCGAGCTGGTGTGTTTGCAGATTGAAGGGCTGGATGAAAACCTGGAGGAGCGATACACCCGCTACGGGATCGTCAGCCGTGCGGGGTATCGGTTGTCGCCGTTGGCGCAGGCGATGATTGAGCAGATCAAGCAGATTGATGCCTTGGATGAAGAGGTGTATGCGCTGGAGAATGTCGCCGTTTGAACTGGCCCTTTCGCGAGCAAGCCCGCTCCCACATCTGGAATGCATTCCCCTGTGGGAACTGGCTTGCCTGCGATGACCATAGGTATCTACACAACTCTGAAGCGCTCAACGGTAACCACGATGCGAAGCGAGCCGCTCTTGATCTGCTCTTGATCTTGATCTCAGGCGCCCCGTTAAACCACGCTGGCCGGAATTCGACAGGGATTTGGGGGGTAAACCGGCAGGGATGCCGGTTTAGCCGCCCCGCGCCATGGATGGCGCGTGGCGGCGGCCCCCCAAATCACTGGCGGATTACGGGCACACCGAGCCTAAGCGAGGTGCCGAGTGGTGGGGCAAGAGCGTTTTGCTTACTTTTGTCTGGGCCGGCATTCCGGCTTTTCAAAAGTGAGCCGCCGTCAGGGCGGAACCCTAGGTGGCCGTTACCTAAATAACGGATATGTACGCGGTCTGATCCAACATCCTGGTCGGCTGTAAGGCCGCCTTCGCGAGCAAGCCCGCTCCCACAGTTGGATCGCGGGACGTCAGATAGATGTGGGTCGGCTGTCAGGCCGTCACGGGAGCAAGCTCCCTCGCCACAGGTCCAGCGTCGCGCCGAAGTTGTGTAGATACCTATGCTGCGATGACGCCAGCAGCCACCCCCATGCATTCACTGCATAAAATCCAGACCTCAAATGCACTTGCCAGCCCCCCCTGCGAACGGCGAAAAAACCCACCTGTCCTCCGTTCGGTAAATTCCCATGTCTGACCCCAAACCCGTGCGCAACGTGCTCTACATCATGTGCGACCAACTGCGCCGCGACTACCTGTCCTGCTACGGCCATGCCCATTTGCATACGCCGAATATCGACCGCCTGGCCGCCGCTGGTGTGCGTTTCAGTCGGGCCTATACACAGGGCACCATCTGCGGCCCGTCGCGCATGTCGGCCTACACCGGGCGCTATGTCAGCAGCCATCAGGTGGCATGGAATGCGGTGCCGCTGCCGCTGGAAGAGCTGACGATTGGCGACTACCTGCGCCCTCACGGCATCCGCACCGCCCTGGTGGGCAAGACCCACGCCACGCCGAACCTTGAGGCCTTGCAGCGCCTGCAGATCGACCCCGACAGTGCCCAGGCCGAGACGCTCAATGAAGTCGGCTTCGACGCGTATCTGCGTCACGACGGCATCTACCCCGACAGCCCGCTGTTTGACGATAAGCGCGAGTCCGCGCCCTACACCCAGTACTTGCGCGATCACGGCTACGGCGGCCGCAACCCGTGGCACGAATGGGCCAACGCCGCCGAAGGTGAGAACGGCGAAGTGCTCAGCGGCTGGCATATGCGCAACGCCGGCAAACCCGCACGGGTGGCCGAAGAACATTCAGAGACCGTCTACACCACCGACCGCGCCATCGACTTTATCGACGAACAAGGTGAACAGCCTTGGTGCCTGCACCTGTCGTATATCAAGCCGCACTGGCCCTACATCGCGCCGGCGCCTTATCACGCGCTGTACGGTACCGAACATGTGCAGGCGCCGATTCAACCTGAGCACACCAACGATCACCCGGTGTATCAGGCATTTCGCCAACACCAGGAGAGCGTGAACTTTTCCCGTGACGAGGTGCGCCTCACGGTGATTCCGACCTACATGGGCCTGATCAAACAGATCGACGATCAACTCGGTCGGCTGTTCGACTTTCTGCAAAGCGCTGGCCGCTGGGACGACACGCTGATCGTGTTCACCAGCGACCACGGCGACTTCCTCGGCGATCATTTCCTCGGTGAAAAAGAATTCTTGCTGGAGCCTGCGGTGGGTATTCCGTTGATCGTGCGCGACCCGCGTGCCAGCGCCGATGTCAGCCGCGGCACCGTGGACGAGCGTCTGGTGGAAACCATCGACGCCCTGCCCACCTTCCTCGACGCCTTGGGCTTGCCCGCCGCCGACCATCGCCTGGAAGGTCGCTCATTGATTCCATTGCTGCAGGGCGCACAACCCACCTGGCGCCGCTATGCCATTGCCGAATACGACTACGCCTTCCAGGCCCCCGCTCGCGAGCGCCTGGAGCAACCCATCGACCGTTGCCGCATGACCATGGTGCGCAGCGAGCGCTGGAAGTACCTGGCGTACGACGGCTTTCGCCCGCAACTGTTCGACCTGGAAAACGATCCGCAGGAACTGCACGATCTGGGCAGCGATCCGGCCTATGCCCAGGTGCGCGAGACCCACCTGAGTTATCTGTTCGACTGGCTGCGCGGGTTGAAGCGGCGTACCACCATCAGCCACACGGAGGTTGAGGTGCGCGGGCAATGGTTTCGTTATGGTGAGCCAGAGGCAGAGAAAGTAGTGAAGATCGGAGTCTGGTAAACGCCACAAATCAAATGTGGGAGCGGGCTTGCTCGCGAATGCGCAGTGTCAGTCGACGTATTCATCAACTGACCCACTGCATTCGCGAGCAAGCCCGCTCCCACATTTTTAATCCTCACCCGGCTTAAAGACCTTTAGTGGTTTTGCTTGATTGCCCCTGCACCCCCACCGGCACATCCCCCTTGAGCGTAACCCGGCGCACGATGCGCTCCTGGGTGCCATAGTCGTCCACCGCGTAATGCTGGGTGGCACGGTTATCCCAGATCGCCACGTCACCGGTGTTCCAGCGCCAGCGCACGGTGTTTTCCAGGCGGGTGACATGGCCTTGCAGCAGGTTGAACAGCTGCGCCGACTCTGCCTGGGAGTAGCCTTTCAGACGTTTGACGAAGTGCCCCAACAGCAGGGTTTTCTCACCGCTGACCGGATGCACGCGCACCACCGGGTGTTCGGTTTCGTACACCGTGGAAGTGAAGACTTTGCGGTATTCCTCCAGCTTCTCCACCGCCACATCCGGCTTGCGGGCGGCATAGTCGTATTCGTTGCTGTGCACCGCCCACAGGTGGTCAGCCAGTGCGCGCAGCTCCACGCTGAGGTCGTTGTAGGCAGCGGCTGTGTTGGCCCATACGGTGTCGCCGCCGGACGCAGGCGCCAGCACCGAACGCAGGATCGAGGCCTTAGGGTAGGCATCGACGAACGTCACGTCGGTGTGCCAGGAATTGGCGCGCTGGCCACGGGTGCCATCCAACTCCATCAGGAACCGCGTGCCGTCCCGCACCGGCACCGTGGGGTGGGCGATGGGCTCGCCGAGCAGGTGAGCAAAGGCTTCCTGGCTCTGGTCATCGAGATGGGTTTGTTCGCGGAAGAAGATCACCTTGTACTGCACCAGCGCCTGCTGAATGGCCTCGACGGTGGCGGCATCCAGCTCACCGGACAGTTTGATGCCACGGATTTCGGCGCCGATCCGCCCGGCTACCGGGTGAATATCGAGTGGTTGGGCGATGGGTTGAACGGCTAATGCGGCGTTGCTCATTGTGATGACCCTCATGTGCCTGCGAAACGGTGGGGGGACGCTTCCAGCAACGCTCTATCCATATGCAATTTAGGTCTAGCAAATGAATGAATGCTTCGTTGACGGAATAAGAGCTTGCATTTAAAACCTCAGCTTGCTCGGTCGCAAATGCCTTCGACCTATTTTTAAAATGCCGGGAAAGCATATGGATCTTCGCCAACTGCGCTACTTCATCGCCCTCAACGAACACCGCAGTTTCGTACGTGCCGCGGACGCCATGGGCATCACCCAACCAGCGTTCAGCCGCAGCATCCAGGGGCTGGAACAGGAGTTCGGTTGCGTGTTGGTAGACCGTGGTCACAAGGACTTGCGCCCCACGCCGGAAGGCCAGGTGGTGTTGCAGCACGCCCTGAGCCTGGTGCATGGCGCAGCGCTGCTGAGCAGTGAGGTGACGCGCATGACCAAGCTCGACGCCGGCGACCTGCGCTTCGGCTGCGGCCCGGCACCAGCGGTGAAACTGGTGCCGGATGCGGTGGCGCGGTTTATCAACGCCCACCCGAAAATCCGTACCACGTTTCAGGTGGATAACTGGGAAACCCTCAGCCGCCGCCTGAGCCGTGAAGAGATCGAATTCTTTATCGCCGACATCCGCCAGTTCGAGGCCGACCCGAATTTCCAGACCCGCGCACTCACCCCCAAACGCGGGGTGTTTTTCTGCCGCCCTGGGCATCCTTTGCTGGCCAAGGACAGCCTGTCCACCAACGATATGTTCGATTACCCGCTGGCGGCCCCGCTGATCTCCCAGGGCATTCGCAAACAGCTGGCCAACCTGAGTGGGCGCATGGATTTTTCCCCGAGTATCCAGACCGAGCACTTCCCGGCGCTGGTGAACATCGTGCTGCAAACCAATGCCATCGGCGTGGGCACTGAAGAAGCCTTTGCCGAGGACATTGCCAGGGGGGCGCTGGTGCTGCTGCACTGGCGCAACCTGCCGCAGCACATGGATACCCTGAGTGCACGCTGCGGGATTGTCAGCCGCACCGGGTCGCGGTTGTCGCCGGCGGCGAAGGCGATGATTGAGACGTTGGTGGAGGTGGATAGTCAGCCGGTAAGTGTGGCGGTTTGAAGGGCCCCTTCGCGAGCAAGCCCGCTCCCACAGGTTGGAATGCATTCCAAATGTGGGAGCGGGCTTGCTCGCGAAGACGGCAGTACAGGCAACAACAAAATCAGAGCCCCGCCGCCACCAATCCCGGCACCACCCAATCACTCACCTGAAAAGACTTGCGAATCAACTTCTCCCTGGACGCCAGGTCCACCGCATCCTGCAATTTTCCAAGGAACACCGGGTCGAGTGTGGAGGGGAAGACTTCGCTGAGTTTCTGGTCTTTCAAATCATTGGTGAGGATCACCGGCGGGTAACTGGCCAGCCCGGACACCAGCGCGATGTACGCCTGTTTGTTGTTGTCATCGGTCAACCACTGCACCGCTTGCTGCTGAGCCTTGAGCAGCTTGGCCACGGCATCTGGGTGTTCGTCGACAAACTTGGCGCTGCCCACCAGCACGGCCTGGATGCTGCCGGCATCGCCCAGGTCCCTGGTGGTCAGCGGTATCTCTGCCAAGCCTTTGGCCTGCAACGCCGTCAGGGTGGAACCGCCCCAGGTGGCGTCAATCTGCTTGGCGGCCAGGGCGGCAGCGGCCGCGTTGAAGTCCAGATTGATCACCTTCAGGTCCTTCTCGCTCAAGCCCTGGCTGGCCAATGCGCTGTCGAATGACAACTGGCTGGCCGTGCCGCGGAACACCGCCACGCGCTTGCCCTTGAGGTCTTGCAGGGTCTTGATGCCGGAGCCCGGCACCACGCCGAGGTAGTGTTTCACTCCCCGTGCGGAGGCGCTGAGCAGCCGCGTATCCAGGCCATTGGAGCGGCCGATGATCGCCGCCAGGTCGCCCAGATAGGCCAGGTCTACCTGGCCGTTGGCGAAGGCTTCGTTGATCACGGGGCCGGCGCCCTTGAAGTAATTCCATTGGATCTGGATGCCTTGGTCGGCAAAGGCTTTCTCAAAGATCTGCTGTTCACGCAACACGTCGGTGATGCCACCGCCGCTGTGCTGGCTGCCGGCACTGAGGTCGGGTACCGCGATGCGGATTTCCTTGAGGTCAGCGGCATGCACCAACCCGGCCAGGGCGGTGCCGGCGAACAGGCTGATCAGACGTTTGAAGGGCAGTTTCATAAGCGCAGCTCCTGGTGGGCGACGGTCGCCTGGGGAGCAAAAAATAGGCACAGGCTGAACAAAACTTTAAATACTATAAATTCACAATTTAATAGCTTTTAGAAATATGCAAGCTAACCCGCAGCCTCCAGAGGCGTATGCATAAACAGCATCGAAAATATTCTTCGAATGCATTGGATGCGTGGCGGCGTGAGGCTTTAAATGACTTTTCTTATCTCACAATCATCTTGATCACGCTTTTGTAAGATCGAAATTACATAACGCATTCGGAGGTCTTCCATGGCCCGGATTTCACTTCTGAGCCTGCCGCTGGCGGCCCCGTCCAAAGGCGTCGCGCCGCGCTGGCCGCAGCTGGGCCAGCGTTTATTGCCGTGGCTGCTGCCATTCACGCTGTTTGCCTTATGGTGGCTGGCCAGCCGCAATCATTGGATGAGCGAGCAGATTCTGCCCACCCCCGCCCTGGTGTGGAGCAGCGCGGTGGAGTTGGCCGGCGGCGAGTTATGGAGCCATCTGGCGATCAGCTTGCAGCGTTTGTTCTGGGGCCTGCTGGCGGGTATCGGGGTGGGCGCGATACTCGGCGCGATCCTGGGTTTCAGCGCCCGCGCCGAGCGTTTGGTATTCCCGACGTTCAGCGCGCTGTCGCAGGTGCCGACCCTGGCGTGGATCCCGCTGTTCATGGTGTTTTTCGGCATTGGCGAAACCTTGAAACTGGTGGTGCTGGTCAAGGCCATCGTGGTGCCCGTCACCCTGCATACCCTGGTGGGCGTGCGCGATGCCCAACCCAACCTGCGCGAAGCCGCCCGCGTGTTGCGCTTGCCCAGCCACTTGCTGATTCGCCGACTGATTCTGCCCGCCACGCTACCGGCGTTCATGGCCGGGGTACGCCTGGCCCTGGCGGCGGGCTGGACGTCATTGCTGGCAGTGGAGTTGCTGGCCTCCAGCGAAGGCATCGGCTACCTGATGGTATGGGCGCGCCAGTTATTCATGCTCGATATTGTTTTTGTGTGCATCGTGGTCATCGGCGTGCTGGGCGTGGTGATGGACCGCGGCATCGGCTGGCTGGACCGCAAGTGGGTGCACTGGCCCCATCCGGCGACTGCGCAGATTCGACGCGGGCCACGCTACGAAGGCTGGCAGCGCTTGCAACCCTGGCTGTTGCCGCTGCTGCTATTGGCGTTATGGCAAGTAGCGACTCAGCAGGATTGGGTCGATCCAAACATTCTGGTCAGCCCCTGGGCGGTGCTGCAAAGCAGCGTGGCGGGCGTGCTGGATGGCAGCCTGACTACGGCGCTGGGCAAAAGCCTTGGCCGGGCCCTGGGCGGCTTGCTGCTCGGCGGCAGCCTTGGCTTTGCCGTGGGTTTGTGGCTGGGGTTGTCGCGGCGCAGTGAGCGACTGCTCGGCCCAACCTTGTCCGCGCTGCGTCAGATTGCGATTTTCGCCTGGGTGCCACTGCTCACCGCCTGGTTCGGCCTGGGTGAGTTGGCCAAGTGGGTGTTTATCGCCCTCGCCGCCTTCTTCCCGTTGTTTATTGCCACCCAGCGCAGCGTGCTCAACCTGTCGCCCCAGCTGCGCGAAGCCGCGCAGGTGCTGCGCCTGAACCTCTGGCAACGCCTGCGCCGCCTGGTGCTGCCGGGCGCCGCGTCGGGGATTTTCGCCGGCCTGCGCCTGAGCCTGATCTACGCCTGGATGGGCACCCTCGGCGCCGAATACTTCATGCCGTCCAATGGTGGCATCGGCAGCCTGATGATCGGTGCCCAACAGTTGCTGCGCATGGACCTGATCATGAGCGGCATGCTGCTGGTCGGCCTCACCGGCGCCACCCTCAACCTGCTCGGCCAACGCCTCGAAACCCGCGCCACCCGCTGGAGACACGCATGAACGCACCGATTGTCAGCTTCAACCACGTGGGCAAGTCCTTCGACGTCGATGGCTTCGAACTGGAAGCCATCCGCGAATTCAACCTGGAGGTGGCCGAAGGGGAGTTTGTTGCGATTGTGGGCTCCAGCGGTTGCGGCAAGTCCACCCTGCTGCGCCTGCTGGTGGGGCTCGATACGCAGTATCGCGGCGAAATCCAGGTGGATGGCAACGCCGTCAACGGGATCGGCGGCGAACGCGGCATTGTGTTCCAGGAGCACCGTCTGTTTCCGTGGCTGACCGTGGCGCAAAACATCGGCCTGGGCCTGGTCAACGAGCCGCTGAGCGAAGCAGAACGCACGCGGCGCATCAACGATTTTATCGAGCTGGTGGGCCTCACCGACTTCACCCGCGCCTACCCCCACCAACTCTCCGGCGGCATGGCGCAACGGGTGGCGATTGCCCGCGGCCTGGTGGCCAGCCCGCGCATCCTGTTGCTGGACGAACCCTTCGGCGCCCTCGACGCGCTGACCCGCCAGCAGATGCAGGATGAGCTTTTGGCAATTCGCGCCCGCGCCAGGATCACCACGGTGCTGGTCACCCATGACGTGGAAGAGGCGATTTTCCTCGCCGACCGCGTGGTGGTGATGGAGCCCAGGCCCGGGCGCATCAAGCAAGTGGTGAACATCGCCCTGCCCCATCCGCGCCAGCGCAGCAGCTTTGAATTCCACCAACTGCGCGAAGAACTGCTGCATGAACTGATCAGCGATGACCACTACCAACCGCCCGTGCGCGAACAGATTCGCGATTTGCCCCTGGCGTTTATTGCCTGCTGAGGGGAGCTAAATCGCTGTGTGCCTGCTCAAGTCGCTCAAAGCGATTGGCGCGGGCAAAGGTGCCTAAATCATTGAAGCGCACGCCCATCTCGGCCATGACCTTATGCGCCACCTTGGCGGTCATCTGGCGGATGTAGAACGGCTCTTTGACCACAAAGTGATGGATGCCATGGGTGCTGCCGAAGTTGACGCAGAACGCCTGCAACGGCCACAGCCACCAGGGGTTCAACACCTGGGTTTGCTGGATCACATTGCCCAGCTCCACATCGCCGTAGTAATGCATGTTGGAGCTGACAAAGTGCAGGCAGAAGGTGCGCAACACGTTCGGGCCGATGATCACCACCGCAGCGATATCGATCACCTGCATCACCTGCAAGGTACCGGCTGACCACTGAATGGGTGCGCCCAACAAACTGGCAATGCCATTGGCGGCATGAAAGCCCAGGAAGACGTACCACGCGCCCCAATGCAGCAAGGCCAGCGGTGCATACACCAGCAGCACGCGCTTGAGGATGCTGAACCTGTGCGGCCAGGTCTTGGCGCGCAACAGGCGGATCAAGGCCGACATCATGTTGTCCCCCACCATCAGCAACCGCGCGATGCCCCAGGGTTCGCCATTGGTGATCGCGCGCTCTTCCATGTCGGCTTCGGTGCCCGAGACCTTGTGATGGTTGAGGTGCAAATGCCGGCGTATCCACGGGTTGATGGTGCTTGGCCGCGCCAGCCACACCAGGCCCATCATCACGTTGTGGGGCACGCGCTGTTTACGAAAGTACATGCTGTGGATCAGGTCGTGTTCCAGCTCGTGGGTGAGCGAGGCGAAGAAGGCATTGAGCAGCAGACACACCCACCAGGCCATATGACCGCTGATATAGAGCGCTGCCGAGCCGAGCATGCCCAGCAGGGCAAAGGCCAGGATGCCCGCGCCCAGCGCGTCCTGATGCAACAACCAGGGGTGCCGCTGGCGCAGGCGCACGCCTTCGGCCATCACGACCTCGCGGATATGCGCCGAACGCTGTTGCGCGTTCAACGGCTGGGGGCTTGCAGAAGTACCGTCCATGCTTCCATTCTCTTGTGAAGTGATGCCTGAATCCTGCACCTAACCCTAGCGCAGGACGCTAGCCGCGCACGCCAATCTGTTGACCACAAGCGCCAATTGCCATGACCGAACCCACGTCCCTCGCCAGCTGGACCCGTGCCCTGCGCAAGCAGCTCGACGCCCTGGGCCTCGACAGCGCCGCGCTATGCGCCGAGGCCGGGCTCGACCCGCAGCAGATGGACGACCCCAACGCCCGCTACCGGTTGTCGGCCACCACGCGCCTATGGGCGCTGGCGGTACAGGCCAGTGGTGACCCTGCAATTGGGCTGCGGGTGTCGCGGTTTGTCAGCCCCACCACCTTTCATGCGCTGGGTTACGCATTGGTGGCCAGCGGCAGCTTGCGCGAGGTGTTCGAGCGCATCGTGCGCTATCACCAGGTGGTCAGTGATGCCTTGGACCTGGAGCTGAGCCGCCACGGCGACGTCTACCGTTTTCGCCTGCTCCAACCCCAAGGAAGCCCTGCGCCCGCGCCGGAAGCGATCGATGCCTTTGCGGCGATCTACGTACGCACCTGCCGCAACCGCCTCGGGCGCGACTATGCACCGTTGGCCGTTTACCTACGACGCCCGGAACCCGCCGACCCCAAGCCGTGGCATACGGTATTTCGCTCGCCGGTATTTTTTGCCGCCGAAGAAGACCGCCTGGAGTTCGCCGCCCACGACTTCGACAGCCACCTGGACGACGCCAACCCGGAGCTGGCCGAACACAACGAAACCGTGCTCAAGCGCACCCTCGCCCAACTGCAACCGCTGACCTGGGAACGCAAGGTACGCGCCGCCATCGAAGCGCAATTACCGGACGGCGAGCCAAGCGCCGAACGCATTGCCCAAGCGCTGCACTTGAGCCTGCGCAGCTTGCAGCGGCATCTGGCCGATGAAGGGTGTCGGTTTGACGCCTTGCTCAATGAGTGCCGGCAAAACCTGGCGTTATTGCACCTGCGCGACCCGCAGTGCTCATTGGCCGAGATCAGCCATTTGCTGGGGTTTGCCGATACCAGCAGTTTCAATCGTGCGTTCAAGCGCTGGACGGGGATGACGCCGGGGCAGTTTCGCGACGGGTTGCAGTAGGAAGGGCCTCATCGCAGGCAAGCCAGCTCCCACAGGAGAATGGGTTCACATCATGTGGGAGCTGGCTTGCCTGCGATGAGGCCAGTACAACCACCACAAACCCCTGAGTTTGATTACAAACCTGTCATCCAATTGTGCGGCTTTTGTCCGCGTGCGCTGGTTACCGTGACGGCCTGCTTTCTGGAGCCCTCACTATGTACCGCACTGCCTTGTTCCTGAGCCTCGCCGTGGCCACCGTTGCCCACGCGGCGCCACAATTACCACGCCACGCCGAGCTGGATCTGCACACCGCTCGCCAACTGGCAGACGCCAGCCTGGCCCACTGCACCGCTGCGCTGACCGTACTCGACCGCGGTGGCAACCTGTTGCTGGGCCTGCGCGCTGACGGTGTCGGCCCGCACAACAGCCTCGCCAGCCAACGCAAGGCGTACACGGCGCTGTCGACAAAAACCCCGACCCGGCTGTTTGCCGAACGGGCGCGTAATAACCCCGAGGCCGCCAACCTCGACAGCTTGCCCGAGCTGCTGTTGCTCGGCGGTGGCGTGCCGCTGTTTGCCGACGCCGAACTGGTCGGTGCGCTGGGCATCGCCGGTGCCGGTGGCGCCGCGCAGGATGAAGCCTGCGCCGTACAGGCCGCCGAGCAACTGGGCTTGAAAATCACCCCTTGATTCCACTTCCCTCAAAAGGACTTCGCGATGAAAACCTTGAGCATGACCCTCGCCGCACTGAGCCTGAGTGGCCTGTGCAACCTGGCCCTGGCAGACGGCAACCCCCTGAGCGTGCACGTTCTCAACCTGGAAAATGGCCTGCCAAGCGCCGGGGTCAATGTCACCCTCGAACAGCATGTGGGCGATAAATGGCAGTCGCTGTCTGAAGGTGTGACCAACCAGCAAGGCCGCATCGCCGAGCTGTTCCCGGCCAACCGCAGCATGCAGCCGGGCGAGTACCGCGTGGTGTTCAAGACCGGCGATTACTACAAGAAGGCGAACCGCGAGACGTTCTTCCCCGAGGTGCCGGTGATTTTCCAAGTCAAGCAGGCCGACCAGCACTACCACATCCCGCTGCTGCTCAGCCCTTACGGCTTCTCCACCTATCGCGGTTCATAGGCCCGCGGCCAGCCGCAGCCCATTGAGGTCGCGTATCTCGATGGCGCCGTAACTCAAGCCGATAATGCCCTGTTGCTCCAGCGCCTTGAGCAGACTGTTGATGGTCTGGCGTGACAGGCCAAGCATCGCCGCCAGATCCTCCTGAGGCAGTTGCAGCACGCGGCGCGCCTGATCCACTTCGCCGTAGCCTTGGGCAATCATCAGCAACCGATGGGCCAGCCGCTTGGAGGCGGGCATCAGGCTTGTCTGTTCGATATTGATCAACGACAGCCGCAGTTTATGGCTCATCAACAGCGCCATCTCCCGCCAGAACAGCGGATGCTGCTCGAGAATGCCGAGCATCGCCGCCTGCGGCACCTGCAACAGCCTGCATGCGCCGGTGGCCAGGGCATCGTGGGTGCGCGGCAGGTTGTCGAACAGGCAGATCTCGCCGAACCAGTAGGGCGTTTCCACCAGGCTCAGCACCGCTTCCTTGCCTTGGGCACTGACCGCACTGATGCGCACCGTGCCTTCCAGCACCGCATACACGCCGCACGGCGGGTCACCGCGCTTGAACAGGTACTGCCCCGCCGTCAGCACACGCAACCGCGCCGCCTCCAGCAAGCTACGCTGCAAGTCAGGCGGCAAATGGCTGAACCAATGACCGCGAGCCAATTGCGCGTGCCATGTCGCTGTGTCCATGCGAACTCCGAAGATTGTCGCCCAGTTGACAGTTAGGCACCGACTGACAGGGCATGATCAAACATCCTACAGGAGGAACAACAATGAAAAGCCTCGTCGACCACCTCAGTCAATACGCCGCGTACCACCGCGACCCACGCAACATCACCAGTCACTTCATCGGTATTCCGTTGATTGTGGTGGCGGTGGCCGTGCTGCTGTCGCGCCCCGAATGGTCGGTGGGTGGGCTGTGGCTGTCACCTGCGGTGCTGTTGGCGCTGTTTTCGGCGTGGTTTTACCTACGCCTGGAACTGGCCCTGGGGGTGCTGATGACGGTGCTGATGGGCTTGTCGGTGTGGGCCGGGCATGTGCTGGCGGCGCAAAGCACGGCGGTGTGGCTGAGCAGCGGCGTGGGCATGTTTGTAGTGGGCTGGGTGATTCAGTTCGTCGGGCATTACTACGAAGGCAGGAAGCCTGCGTTTGTGGACGATGTGTCGGGGCTGATCGTGGGACCGTTGTTTGTGGTGGCGGAGTTGGCGTTTTTGCTGGGGTTGCGGCAGGGGCTCAAGCGGCAGATTGAAGAGCGTTCGGGGCCGGTGGCTCGCCGCGATCTAAAGCCAAGCGAGGTCTAAATGTGGGAGCGGGCTTGCCTGCGATGGCGGTGTGTCAATCAATGCATCTGTTATTGCACTACCGCTTTCGCAGGCAAGCCAGCTCCCACAAGGGTTTTGTGTTGGGCTCAGGTTTTGGGTTTGAAGAACAGGGTCTCGCCACGGGCCAGGCCGGTGAGGCTGTCATGGTCTTTCACCACTTCGGCCTCGATCAATTCACTCTGGCCTTCAACCTTCAAGGTCACGCGAGTCGTCGCACCCAACGGCCGAATATCCCGCACCTGCGCCGCATGGTGGTCCTCCAGCTCATGGCGCGACAGCGACACTTCGTGAGGGCGGAACAGCACGTGCTGGTCCTCCCCCAGGTGCAAGCGGTTGGAGTCCCCCAAGAAGTGGTACACAAAGTCGCTGGCCGGGTTTTCGTAGACGTCGCCCGGTGAACCGATCTGCTCGATCACGCCCTTGTTCATCACCACGATACGGTCGGCGACTTCCATGGCCTCTTCCTGGTCGTGGGTCACGAAGACCGAGGTCAGGTTGATGTCTTCGTGCAGGCGCGCCAGCCAGCGGCGCAGTTCTTTGCGCACCTTGGCGTCGAGGGCGCCGAAGGGCTCGTCGAGCAGCAACACCTTGGGCTCCACCGCCAGGGCGCGGGCCAGGGCGATACGCTGGCGCTGGCCGCCAGAGAGTTGTTCCGGGTAACGGTCCGACAACCAATCAAGCTGCACCATGTTCAGCAGTTCATGAACCTTGCTCGCGATCTGGCTTTCGGTGGGGCGTTGGTTTTTCGGCTTCATACGCAGGCCGAAGGCGACGTTGTCGAACACGGTCATGTGGCGAAACAGCGCGTAGTGCTGGAACACAAAGCCCACGTTGCGATCACGCACATCGTGGCCGGAGACGTCTTCGCCGTGGAACACAATACTGCCGGTATCCGGGGTTTCCAGGCCGGCGATGATGCGCAGCAGCGTGGTCTTGCCGCAGCCGGACGGGCCCAGCAACGCCACCAGCTCGCCACTCTGGATATCCAGGTTGATGCTGTCCAGGGCCTTGAAGGCGTTGAAGTTCTTGCTGACATTACGGACTTCGATCGACATGACTTATTCCTCACCCGCGCTGTTGCGCAGGCGGTTGATTCGGTTCTCGCTCCACTGCTTGAGCAGCAGGATAAAGAGCGCCAGGATCAGCAACAGGCTGGCCACCGCAAACGCGGCAACGTGGTTGTATTCGTTGTAAAGAATCTCGACATGCAGCGGCAGCGTGTTGGTGACGCCGCGAATGTGGCCGGACACCACCGACACCGCGCCGAACTCACCCATGGCCCGCGCCGTACACAGCACCACGCCGTAGATCAGGCCCCACTTGATATTCGGCACGGTGACATGCCAGAACATCTGCCAGCCATTGGCGCCCAGCAGGCGCGCGGCTTCTTCTTCCTGGGTGCCCTGCTCCTGCATCAGCGGGATCAGCTCACGGGCCACGAACGGCACGGTGACGAAGATGGTCGCCAGCACGATGCCCGGCAGGGCGAACACGATCTGGATGTCATGCTCTTGCAACCACGGACCGAAAAAGCCCTGGGCGCCGAACATCAACACGTACACCAGGCCGGCGATCACCGGTGAAACCGAAAACGGCAGGTCGATCAGCGTGACCAGGATGCTCTTGCCACGGAACGAGTACTTGCTCACGCACCAGGCGGCGCTGACGCCGAACACCAGGTTGAGCGGTACCGAAATCAGCACGGCGATCACCGTGAGTTTCAGCGCCGACAGCGCGTCCGGTTCAAGGATCGCGCTGAAGAAGGTACCGAGGCCGTTCTTCAAGCCCTGGGACACTACCACCAGCAACGGCAGCAGCAGGAACAGCACGAATACCAGCCAGCCAAGGCCGATCAGGATACGTCGCGAGGTCGCACTGCCACGCCGGGCGGCGTTGGCCGAGGACGCGGCGGAAATAGACGATTGGGACATGTTCCGCGCCTCCTTATGGACGTTCGATGCGCCGCTGCAGCAAGTTGATCAGCAGCAGCAAGACAAAGGACACCACCAGCATCAGCACACCAATGGAGGTGGCGCCGCGGTAGTCGTATTGGTCGAGCTTGACCATGATCAGCAATGGCAGGATTTCGGTTTTCATCGGCATGTTGCCGGCGATGAAGATCACCGACCCGTACTCACCCACGCCTCGGGCAAACGCCAGGGCGAAGCCGGTCAGCCAGGCGGGCAACAATGCCGGCACGAGGATGTAGCGGAACACTTGCAACGGCTTGGCGCCGAGGCAGGCGGCGGCCTCTTCGATTTCCCGGGGGATATCGGCCAGTACCGGCTGCACCGTGCGCACCACGAAGGGCAACGTGACAAAGGTCAGCGCCAGGGTGATACCAAGGGGGGTGTAGGCGATCTTGAAACCCAGGTCGGCGGCAAACTGGCCGACCAGGCCGTTGGGCGCGTACAGCGCCGTCAGCGCGATACCGGCGACGGCGGTGGGCAGGGCGAACGGCAGGTCGATCATCGCATCGATGACCTTGCGCCCGGGGAAGGTGTAGCGCACCAGCACCCAGGCCAGCAGCGTGCCGATCACGCCGTTGATGAGTGCGGCGTACAGCGCGGTGCTGAAGCTCAGCTTCAAGGCCGCCAGTACGCGAGGTGCGGAAATGATGTTCCAGAACTGATCCCAGGTGAGTTGAGCGGCGTGTACAAACATCGCCGCCAGGGGGATGAGTACGATCAGGCTGAGGTACACCACGGTGTAACCCAGCGTCAGCCCGAAGCCGGGTATGACGGGGGAGATACGACGCGACATAAGAGTCCTTGGTTAGCGGAACGAATATGCAAAACCCGCAAGCAAATGCGGGCTCTCCTGACCACTGTAGGAGCGAGCTTGCTCGCGAAGATCGTCAACGATAACGCGGGCAGTCTGTTTGCACGCGGTGCCTTGAAGTTTTTCGCGAGCAAGCTCGCTCCTACAGTGATCGGTGTTGGTTATTGCGCCGTGTAGATCTGGTCGAACACGCCACCGTCGTTAAAGAATTTCGGTTGGGCAGTTTTCCAGCCGCCGAAGTCTTTGTCGATAGTCACCAGGTCCAGTTTCGGGAACTGCTGGGCGTACTTGGCGGCGACTTTCTCATCCCGTGGACGGTAGAAGTTCTTCGCCGCAATCTCCTGGCCCGCCGGGCTGTACAGGTGGTTGAGGTACGCAGTGGCGATCTCGGTGTTGCCCTTTTTCTCGGCGTTCTTGTCGACCACGGCCACAGGCGGCTCCGCCAGGATCGACAGGGAAGGCACGACGATGTCGAACTTGTCGGCGCCGCCGTCTTCTTTCAAGGCCAGGAACGCCTCGTTTTCCCACGCCAGCAGCACGTCACCCTGGCCGTTGTTGACGAAGGTAATGGTAGAACCGCGTGCGCCGGTGTCCAGTATCGGGACGTGCTTGAACAGCTCTTTGACGTATTCCTGGGCCTTGGCTTCGCTGCCGCCCGCCTTGAGGCCGTAGGCCCAGGCGGCGAGGAAGTTCCAGCGCGCACCGCCGGAGGTTTTCGGGTTAGGCGTGATCACCGACACGTCTTTTTTGATCAGGTCGCCCCAGTCCTTGATGCCCTTGGGGTTGCCCTTGCGCACCAGGAACACAATGGTGGAGGTGTAGGGCGTGCTGGCGTCCGGCAGGCGAGTCTGCCAGTTCTCCGGCAGGGTCTTGCCCAGCTTGGCGATTTCGTCGATGTCACCGGCCAGGGCCAGGGTGACGACGTCGGCGCGCAGGCCATCGATCACCGCACGAGCTTGCTTGCCTGAGCCACCGTGGGACTGCTGGATCTTGACGTTGTCGCCGGGGTGGGACTGTTTCCAGAAGCTGGTGAATTCAGCGTTGTAGTCCTGGTACAGCTCACGAGTGGGGTCGTACGAAACGTTGAGCAACTCGTAGTCCTTGGCAACGGCGGAACCGGCAAACACGGCACTGGCCAATGCGGCCAAGGCATAACGGCGAATCGACGACATAGAAGCTCCTGAAATTCTTGTATGTTGGCGCAACCCTGTAGGAGCGAGCTTGCTCGCGAAAAACCCAGGAGCACCGCGTTAAACCTGATGCGCTGCGTTATCGTTGGCGTTTTTCGCGAGCAAGCTCGCTCCTACCGGTGGCTTATTCTTAGGCGGGTTTGTTACCGGGGTTCTGCAGACGGAATTTTTCCTTGCGTTCGATCTGTACCACTTGGGCGTTGTGTACGGTGATTTCCACCGCGCCAAACCGCAGGTCGCGCAGGGCGCTCTGGATTTCACGCAAAATGGCTGCTTCGTCCTGGCCGTCAACGCTACGTAGAGATGCGCTCATGGTCTCGCTCCTGAAAATGAGTAGTGCCTGGCAGTGGCGGCACTGCTTGCGGCGTGAGGGCGATAGTAGATAAGCGCGGATATTCTTAAAAATACTATTTAAGAATGTTTATATAACCAGAAAGAATTTTCTGACAGAACGTAGGGTTGCGTGTGGATGCGATCCAAATGTGGGAGGGGGCTTGCCCCCGATAGCGGTGGGTCAGCCAAGTTTTTCTAACCTGATACACCGCCATCGGGGGGCAAGCCCCCTCCCACATTTTGACAGCATTTCAAGTCTGGATTGGGGGGGCTCGGGTCCAGTCGATAGCATCGGCTGGCATCGGTCGCCCAAACCAATACCCCTGGCCCATGTCGCATTCCTGATCCAGCAGGAACCGCGCCTGTTCCACCTGCTCGATCCCTTCGGCGTGCACCTGCATGCCCATGCTTTTGGCCAGGGCGATCACCACGCGCACAATCGCCGCGTCGTCTTCGTCCCACGGCAAGCCCGCCACAAAGCCCTGGTCGATCTTGAGCTTCTGCACCGGCAGGCGTTTGAGGCGCAACAACGAGGAATAGCCAGTGCCAAAGTCGTCGATCGCCAGGCGCAGGCCCAGTTCGCGCAGGCGGTGCAGTTGCTCCAGCGCGACTTCCGGGTCGTCCATCACTGCGCTCTCGGTGACTTCCAGCTCCAGGAAGGCCGGATCCAGCCCAGTGGCGTGCAGCACTTGGGCCACTTGCTCATACAGCTCGCGCCGGGCAAACAGGCGGCTGGAGACATTGATTGCGATAAAGCTCAGCGGCGCGCCGTCGGCCAGCCATTGGCACATCTGGCGGCAGGCCTGGTCCATCACCCACGCATCGATGTCGGCAATCAGCCCGGTGCGCTCGGCGATGGGGATGAATTCGCCCGGGGGTACCAGGCCGCGTTCCGGGTGCTGCCAGCGCACCAGTGCTTCAACGCCGACCAAACGGCTGTCGTGCAGGTCGTGCACCGGCTGGTAATAGACGCGCAGCTCATGTTGGTCGAGGGCGCGACGCAGCTCGCCGGCGATTTCCACCCGATGCTGGGCGTGGGCGGTCAGCTCTTCGGTATACAGCGCGTAGCCTTCGCGCCCGGCGCTCTTGGCCTTGAACAACGCGGAATCGGCGTTGCGCAGCAGTTGCTCGGCGCTCAGGGCGTCACTGGGGAACAGGCTGATACCGATACTGGCGCTGATAAACAGCTGGTTGCCGTCAAAAATGAACGGATCCTTCATGGCGTTGAGCATGCGCTGCGCCAAGGCCGCCGCTTGCACCACCTGCGGGCAGCTTTCTGCCAGCACGGCAAATTCATCGCCCCCCAG
This sequence comes from Pseudomonas fluorescens, assembly GCF_001902145.1. Classification (GTDB taxonomy): domain Bacteria; phylum Pseudomonadota; class Gammaproteobacteria; order Pseudomonadales; family Pseudomonadaceae; genus Aquipseudomonas; species Aquipseudomonas fluorescens_BV. The sequence goes on along the minus strand of NZ_MRST01000024.1, from coordinate 95,536 downwards.
GCGCGCCAGGGTAACCCCCGGCCCAAACAGGCCGCTCAGGCGTTCGGCCACCAGCTTGAGCAACTGATCGCCGACGTTATGGCCGAGGCTGTCGTTGATGATCTTGAAGTGGTCCAGGTCCATCAACAGCAGAGCGCAGCCACGCTTATGCACCTGCGCGCAAGCCAGGGCCTGCTCGGCGCGATCGGTGAACAGCAGGCGGTTGGGCAGGTCGGTGAGCGGGTCGTGATGGGCCAGGTGTGCCAATTCGTGCTCGGAGTTCTTGATGGCGCTGATGTCCGAGAACACTGCAACGTAATGGCTGACCTTGCCCTGGTCATCGTGAATCACGCGGATGGTTTGCCATTGGGGGTAAACCTCGCCGCTTTTACGTCGATTCCAGATCTCACCGCTCCACTCACCGGTGCGTTCCAGTGTCTGGAACATTTGCTGGTAGAAATGCGCCGAGTGGCGCCCGGACTTGAACAGGCTTGGCCGTTGGCCCATGACGTCTTCGCACTGGTAACCGGTGATCTCCATGAAAGCGCGGTTGACGTGCACGATCAGCCCCTGGGTATCGGTGACCAGCACCCCTTCCCGGGTGCAATCAAACACCGCAGCGGCCTGGCGCAGGCGCTCGCGATTCTCTTTCAGGGGTTGTTGCAACGCATGGGCACGGGCAAAACGCCGGCCTATCCAGTAAATAAGCAACGCGCTGAGGCTGACCCACACATAACCGCGTGCTTGCAGCCAGCGCCCCAGCTCCATGGGTTCATCGATAAAGTTGATTAATAGGTAATTGCTGAGCTGGAGCCAAAGGATGGAAACCAGCAGGTATACCAACCCCGCACGTAGGGCACCTCGGTATGAAAACAGCATATGCTTAGTAATCCTTACTAAATAACCAGAATCGCCCTACAAAGGATCAGGATTATAGAATAGGAAACACTTTGTAAGTCTTATCTGAAACGGTGACTGGTTTTATCTGCAAAGGAAGTGATAATGCGGGTGCTGTTTTTTTCTTTATCTGAGGGCCATACAGCCTATGTGGTACAACGGTTTTCTTGATCTGTCCGCCTGGCAACTGGTGGCAGTCACGCTGTTGATGACCCACGTGACCATTATTGGGGTCACTGTCTATCTGCACCGTTATTCGGCCCATCGCTCGCTCGAGCTCAATGCCGGCCTGAAACACTTCTTCCGCTTCTGGCTGTGGCTGACCACGGCGCAGAACACCCGCGAGTGGACCGCCATCCACCGCAAGCACCACGCCAAGTGCGAAACCGTCGATGACCCGCACAGCCCGGTGATCAAGGGCCTGTCCACCGTGCTGCGCAAAGGTGCCGAGCTGTACCGCGCCGAGGCGGAAAACCCCGAGACCCTGCGCATCTACGGCAAGAACTGCCCGGACGACTGGATCGAGCGCAATCTCTACACGCGCTACCCGCTGTTGGGCGTGGCGCTCATGGGCATGATCGACCTGCTGCTGTTCGGCACCATCGGTATCACCATCTGGGCGATCCAGATGATGTGGATCCCGTTCTGGGCCGCCGGCGTGATCAATGGCCTGGGGCATGCCGTGGGCTATCGCAACTTCGAATGCCGTGACGCCGCCACCAACCTGGTGCCGTGGGGCATCATCGTCGGCGGCGAAGAGCTGCACAACAACCACCACACCTACCCTAACTCGGCCAAGCTGTCGGTGAAGAAGTGGGAGTTCGACCTGGGCTGGGCCTGGATCAAGGTATTCAGCTTCCTGCGCCTGGCCAAGGTTCAGCGTGTAGCGCCCATCGCCCACCGGGTGGAAGGCAAAGGCCACCTGGACATGGACACGGCCATGGCGATCCTCAACAACCGTTTCCAGATCATGGCCCAATACCGCAAGTTGGTGATTGGCCCGCTGGTCAAGCAGGAGCTGGAGAAGGTCGATCATTCGGTACGCCACCAGTTCCACCGCGCCAAGCGCCTGCTGTCGCGGGAAACCAGCCTGCTGGAAGACCGCCACCACTTGCGCATCCAGAGCATGCTGGAACACAGCCATGCCCTCACCGTGATCTACGAAAAGCGCCTGGCGCTGCAGCAGATCTGGCTCAAGACCAGTTCCAACGGCCACGACATGCTGGCCGCGATCAAGGAATGGGTGCATGAAGCCGAGGCCAGTGGCATCCAATCCCTGCGCGATTTTGCCCACCAGTTGAAGACTTACTCGCTGCGTCCTACAGCGGTCTGAGAGCGTCGTGGGAGGGCTCGCCCTCCCACGCACTGGCTTTCTGGCGCCATTTTCCGGGCACCGTCAATCCACGCCGATCACGGAACTTCACCGCAATTCCCCTCTCTCAAAGAACACTTCGCCATCATGGTGACCCCTTGTAGTGACCGCTTTTGCACCCTGCGGCGCGCCCAGAGAGAGTTGTACCGATGGTTCACGAACAGCCCAGCCTGCCCGATGTGCCCACCGCAGAGCCGCCGCGCCCGGCCGCGGCGGCGACCCTGTTGGCGCTTATGCATGCTCAAGGTGAAGTCGAGCGGCTGAGTGAGCGTGAGCAACTGCTCAGTTCCCTGCTGGTCAGCGTGAACGCCGTGCTCTGGGCCATCGATTGGGAAACACGCCGCGTGCTGTATGTGAGCCCGGCGTACGAGCGCCTGTTTGGCCGCTCCGCCGGCCTGCTGCTGGCCGACCACCGGGAATGGCGCAACAGCGTCCACCCCGAAGACCTCGACTATGCCGAACACAGCCTGGCCCGTGTGCTGGAACAGGGCGCCGTGGAGGACCGCGAGTACCGCATCATCACCGCTGACGGGCAGATCCGCTGGTTGAGCGACAAGTGCTACATCAACCAGCAGGTGGTGCCCGGTGAAGCGCTGATCGTGGTCGGCATCGCCGAAGACATCACCGAAAAGAAGCAACTCGAGCTGGAACTGCATCGTCTCGCCACCACCGACGTACTGACCCAAAGCAGCAACCGCCGACACTTCTTCGAACTCGCCAACCAGGCGTTCGACCATGCCTGCGCGCAGGGCACCCCGCTGGCGTTCCTGTTGCTGGACATTGATGATTTCAAAGACATCAACGACACCTACGGCCACCTGGAGGGCGACCAGGTGCTGCGGCGCATCGCGGAGAGCGGTCGTGGGGTACTGCGCCGTGGCGACCTGTTCGGGCGCGTTGGCGGCGAAGAATTTGCCGCCGTCCTGCCGGGTTGCCCACCGGAGATGGCCCTGCAGGTTGCCGAGCGGTTGGGCAAGGAAATCCAGGCATTGGTGTTCAGCTATGAGGGGCATGAATTCAATGTGACCGTCAGCCAGGGCCTGGCCGGCCTGCGCGAAGATGACTCCACCCTCGACAGCCTGTTTGCGCGAGCGGATGCGGCGATGTACGAGGCCAAGCGCCAAGGTAAAAACCGCGTTATCGCCGGTTAACACCGCTTGGCATTTATGCCTTTTTGTAGGAGCGAGCTTGCTCGCGAAAAACTCATCGACGCCGCGTTCATTCAGGAAGCCCGCGTTATCGTTGACGTTTTTTCGCGAGCGAGCTCGCTCCTACATGCGTTCGGTGTGTGCTTCAGGTTTTGCGCACTCGGGTCAGTTCCGGCAAGCCTACCTTGAGCAGCCGCGCGGTCTTGCCGCCCGCCAGTTCTTCCAGCCCTTCATGCTCGGTCAGCCGCGCCATTTGCACCGCCAGGTTCACCACCAGGGCTTCGCGCGAATACACCCCGCCTTCAAGTGAATAGATCCCCGCGATCAACTGCCGCAACTCCAGGGGCAAGCGCCAACGCGTGCGCAATGCCGAGCCGTAGGCGGCGCCAAAGGCGTCGAGGGATTCGCCTATGGCTTCGTCATCCAGGGCGCCGCCGCCCTGGCGCCAGTCTTCCAGGCAGCGCAACAAGGCCAGGTCGCCCAAGCGATGCAGGATGCAGGCGCTGTAGCAGCGCTGGTGATCGAGCTCCAGCATGCGCGCCAGGCGTCGGGCGTAGTCGGCGCTGTCCTGGGACAGTTGCCAGTGCCGCTCGGCGTAGGCCACCAGCCCTGGGTCACCCAGTACCACGTTGTGCTTGAGCGCCAGGCCCAGGATGAGGTTCATGCTCTGGCCGGGCACCAACTTATGCAGGGCCTCTGGCAGGGTCTGCACCGGCGTGCCGTGGTAGCCGGCGCTGTTGGCGGCGGCGATCAGTACGGCGGTGATTTGCGGGTCGCTGTGCACCAGCGCTTCCAGCTGCTTGAGGTCCAGGCCTTCGGGGCCCAGGCTGCGTTGAACGGCGGCTTTCACATCCACGCGTAGCGGCGCGCCATCGCAAACCTCGCGGCGCCGCTCCAGGAAGGCTGGCAGGGTCATTCCCGGCGCCAACGGCGGGATCTCGCAGTACACGCTTTCGCCTTCGTTGAGCAGCAGGTCTTGCAAGCGCTGGGTCAGGCTTTCCATGTTCAGCGGGCGGGTCAGGTAGGCGGTGGGCGCCAGGGGCAAGGCTTCGCGCACGCTGGCGCTGTCGTTGCGACTGCTCAGCAAGATAAACGGCAGCGAACGGCGCTTCTGGCGCACGCTGCGCAGCAGGCTCAGGCCATCCACGCCCGGCAGCTCCCAATCTGCCAGGATCAGGTCATAGGTTTTTTCGCCCAACAGCGTGGCGGCGTGCTGCCCATCGGCGCACACATCCAGCCGTGCGTCACAGCGCACATTCAACAGCACTTGCTTGAGCAGGTCCCGCGACCAAGGGTCTGCTTCGGCGATTAACACTCGGGGTACAGCGGGTAAATCAACAGCAGTCATCCAGCACGCTCCATCGGCAATGCTTGCACCTTAGACAATGCAGGCGCGTGCGTACAATGAAGCAGATACAAAAAAACCGCCGAAGCGGTTTTTTTGCTTTTTCTTTTTGTAGGAGCGAGCTTGCTCGCGAAGGTCGTCAACGAAAACGCGGGCAGCCTTTGAAACGCGGTGCCTGGGGTTTTTTCGCGAGCAAGCTCGCTCCTACAGGGGCGTGTCAGAGTTCGGAGAAGCACTCTTCGATGATCGCCAAGCCCTTGTCCAATTGCTCGTCCGGCGAGGTCAGGGGCACCAGTACGCGCAATACGTTGCCGTAGGTACCGCAGGACAGCAGGATCAGGCCCTTGTCACGTGCCTTGGCCACCACGGAGGCAACGGCGGCAGCGTTTGGCTTGTGGGTGTCGCCGTCTTCGAACAGCTCGACCGCGATCATCGCGCCCAGGGCACGCACTTCGCCGATCACCGGGTACTTGGCCTGGATGGCCTTGAGACCAGTCACCAGGCGCTCGCCCACGGCCTTGCAGCGGTCCAGCAGGTGCTCTTCTTCGAACACTTCCATCACGGCCAGGGCTGCTGCGCAGGCAATCGGGCTACCGGCATAGGTGCCGCCGAGGCCACCTGGGGCGATCGCGTCCATGTACTCGGCCTTGCCGCACACACCGGCCAGCGGGAAGCCGCCCGCGATGGATTTGGCGAAGGTGGTCAGGTCGGCGGCAACGCCCATCTGTTCCATGGCGAAGAAGGTACCGGTACGGCCGGCACCGGTTTGCACTTCGTCGGCAATCAGCAGGATGCCGTGCTTGTCGCACAGTTCGCGCAAGCGCTTCATGAAGGCTTTCGGCGCAACGTAGAAACCGCCCTCGCCCTGCACCGGTTCGATGATGATGGCGGCGATATCACGCGGCTCGGCATCGTTTTTGAAGATGCGCTCGATGCTGGCGATGGAGTCGTCAACGCTCACACCGTGCAGTTCGTTGGGGTACAGCGCACGGAATACACCGCCTGGCATCAGGCCCATGCCGGCCGAGTAAGGCACGACCTTACCGGTAAGGCCCAGGGTCATCATGGTGCGGCCGTGGTAAGCACCGGTGAAGGCGATCACACCAGCACGGCCCGTGGCGGCGCGGGCGATTTTCACGGCGTTTTCTACCGCTTCGGAACCGGTGGTGACCAGCAGGGTTTTCTTGGCGAAATCACCCGGCACCTTGGCGGCGACTTTTTCGCACACTTCTACGTAGGGCTCGTAGGCCAATACCTGAAAGCAGGTGTGGGTCAGCTTGTTGAGTTGCTCGGTCACGGCCGCGATGATTTTCGGGTGCACGTGGCCGGTGTTGAGCACGGCGATACCACCGGCGAAATCGATGAACTCGCGACCTTCAACGTCGGTCACGGTGGCGTTCTTCGCCGACTCGGCGAAGATCGGGTGAATCTGGCCAACACCGCGCGGTACAGCGGCTTCGCGGCGTTTCATCAGGGAAGCGTTAGTCTTGCTCATAAAGTCCTCATTCGCCGCTCATCGGGCGGCGTGGCTCAAGGATAGGTGGCGGGGAGGCAACTACGGCAGCATGCGATGATCGACTGCCACAGCTTTCCCGGCCACTGCGAATAACCATGTGAAACACGCAAAGGGACAGCGCTCTCGTGCCCTCTGCGTTTACTGCAATCCCGAGCCTTAGATACCCAGGCAGAGGTATTTGATTTCCAGGTAATCCTCGATCCCGTACTTGGAGCCTTCACGGCCCAGGCCCGAGGCCTTGATGCCGCCAAACGGCGCCACTTCGTTGGAGATCAACCCGGTGTTGACGCCGACCATACCGTATTCCAGGGCTTCAGCCACACGGAACACACGGCCCAGGTCGCGGGCATAAAAGTAGGAGGCCAGGCCGAACTCGGTGTCGTTGGACATGGCGATCACTTCGGCTTCGTCTTTGAAGCGGAACAGCGGCGCCAGCGGGCCGAAGGTTTCTTCCTTGGCCACGGCGGCGTTTTTCGGCACGTCGACCAGGATGGTCGGCTCGAAGAAGTTGCCTTCCATCACCTTGCCACCGGCCAACAACTTGGCGCCTTTGCTCAGGGCATCAGCGATATGTTCCTGCACCTTGGCCACGGCTTTTTCGTCGATCAGCGGGCCGGTGGTGGTGCCGTCTTCCAGACCGTTGCCGATCTTCAGTTTGGTCACCGCCACCTTGAGCTTTTCAGCGAAGGCGTCGTATACCGAATCCTGAATGTACAGGCGGTTGGCGCAGACGCAGGTCTGGCCGTTGTTGCGGTACTTGGAGATGATCGCGCCCTCGACGGCCTTATCCAGGTCGGCGTCGTCGAACACGATGAACGGTGCGTTACCGCCCAGCTCCAGGGAGACTTTCTTGATGTCCTTGGCGCATTCGGCCATCAGCTGGCGACCAATTTCGGTCGAGCCGGTGAAGGACAATTTACGCACGATGGGGTTGCTGGTCAGCTCGCCGCCGATGTCGCCGGCGCTGCCGGTGACCACACTGAGCACGCCTTTGGGGATACCGGCGCGGTGCGCCAGCTCAACCAGGGCCAAGGCGGAGAACGGGGTTTGCGAAGCTGGTTTGATCACCATGGTGCAACCAGCGGCCAGGGCGGGGCCGGCTTTGCGGGTGATCATCGCCGCGGGGAAGTTCCACGGGGTGATGGCTGCGGTCACGCCGATTGGCTGCTTGATCACGATCAGGCGCTTGTCGGGCTGGTGGCCGGGGATCACATCACCGTAGATGCGCTTGGCTTCTTCGGCGAACCACTCGATAAAGGATGCGGCGTAGACGATTTCGCCCTTGGCTTCGGCCAGCGGCTTGCCTTGTTCGAGGGTCATCAGGCGACCGAGATCGTCCTGGTTTTCGATCAGCAGTTCGAACCAACGGCGCAGCTTGTTGGCGCGCTCCTTGGCGGTGAGTGCACGCCAGGCTGGCAGGGCCTTGTCGGCGGCTTCGATGGCGCGGCGGGTTTCCGCGGCACCCATCTTCGGCACGGTACCGAGAATTTCGCCCGTGGCCGGGTTGTTGACCTTGATGGTTTGACCATTGTCCGCATCGACCCAAGCGCCATCGATAAAGGCTTGCTGGCGGAACAACTGGGTATCTTTGAGCTGCATGTCGGCTTTCCTTAACAGCACCGCGCGCACGCGGAGCGAATTAGAGTTGTTGAAAGGCGCCTTGTGGGCTGCCGTCAGGGAAATCAGCCCCAGCGCGCGGAAGAAATAAAAGAGCGCACGGGAGACAGAGCGTTTGAAATCTCAAACGAATCCTAGGATCAATGGGGGTGCAGGGCAATAGCCTGTTCGAAAAAAAGAACGAATATGGCGCATCTGGTTCATCTTTCGGATCAAGCGCACACACGAAAACAGCCCCGGAGCCTTGTGGGCGCCGGGGCTGTTGGGGACCTCGCAGCTTAAGGTTGGAACGACTTGAGCACGGCCAGCAGGCTGGTCAAGTTGTCGGCTACGCCGCCTTGGGCGACTTTTTCGGTGGCGGCGGCGCCAGCGGTAGTGTCGACACTGTAGATCTGCATCACGCCTTGGTTGGTGGCCGCCTGGGCCAGGGTGTTTTGCTGCTGTTGAGCCGAGACCGAGTTCTGGAACAGGATCGCCGTGGCCTGGCCCATGGATTGGTAGATCGTGCTCATGGCCATCGCGGGGGATTCGGCAACCACCTTGACGTTGGTCTGGGTGACGGCATCAGTGATTTGCGGGCTGACAGTACTCATGGTTGAAACTCCTGGTTTGAGAAAGAACAACTTCCGTTATTGCTCAGTGCTTAAGGCTGGAACGACTTGAGCACGGTCAACAGGCTGGTGAGGTTATCCGACACGCCGCCCTGGGCGGCTTTCTCGGTAGCCGCCGCACCTGCGGTGGTATCGACGCTGTAGATCTGCATCACGCCCATGTTGGTGGCCGCCTGGGCCAGGGTGTTTTGCTGCTGTTGGGCCGACACGGCGTTCTGGAACAGAATCGCTGTGGCCTGCGCCATGGATTGATAGATAGTGCTCATCGCCATCGCTGGCGATTCGGCCACCACTTTGACGTTGGTCTGGGTGACCGCGTCGGTAATTTGCTCGTTGACTAATGGCATGATCAATTTCCTTATTTAGTACACGGTGCATTCCGTGTTCATCAATGAACGTTGCGAAACAAGGGCTGTGAAGCCGTTGTGATTCAAGGTTTCGCAGTCGGGCCCAAAGCCGCCTCAATCTGCGTGATCAAACCCTGGATCAGCGCCTGCACTTCCTTGCGTTGCGCCTCATTACCCAAGGCCGTGCCGTTCAGCATTTGGCGCAGCGCAGCCTCACGCTGCTCGGCGGCGGTTTTCAGCGCTTGCTCGTTGGCCTTCGATTGCTCAAGCACCTGGGTGGCGCGCTTGAGGGTTTCTTCGACGATGGCTTGTGGCGTTCCGGCGAAGATCTGCGGGTTGCGCAGCATTGCTTCGAGCCGTTGGCGGTCGTCGGTGGACAGGACCGAGGGTTGCATATCGACCTCCTCAGGGGATGCCTTGGCGGCGACACGCCCGCTAAAGCCGCACCTCAACGTTGTCCTGCCAGAAACCTGCAAAGTAAAAGTGCGGCGAGGAATCACAGAAGGTCGCCAACTCCGCAGGCGTTATGGCGCTGGGCTGGTTGGGGAAAATGGCAGGCGGAGGCGGTAGCAGATTGGCCTCGTTGTAGAGGTTGCCGACTTCATAGCAGTTGGCCGCGAACTGCGAACAAAACGACCCGCTGCCGATGTCGATGGACTCGTTGATCCGCGTCACCAGGCTGGTATCGGAAGTCCAGCGCCGAAAGGCTGAGATCATCGCGTTCCACACGCTGTAGCGGCCCCGAATATCACCGCCGATCTTGTCGAAATAGAACTGCTTGGCAGCCACCGTCGCCGCCTCGCCCAGCTCGATATCCACGCAGGAAAATACCATTGCCGAGCGCGGCGGCTTTTCTAGACTCAGGTCGGTCAGAGCCAGGCCACTGCCGACACTTTCGATCACCATCGTGTCGCTCACCGCAATCGCTGGGTGAACCACATTCAGGTACGTCGTGTCCTGCGAGAACACCTTGGCCTTGACCAACTGACCGGCTTTGATAAACGCCCGCGTTGCGCTGTCGTCATCTTGTTTGACAGAAAAAATAATATCTCCAGGCTGCATGATGTCGCTCCTCGCTCAAGAAAAGTTGCTTTCAAGTTGCTGTCGCACCGCTCCAGCAGAACGCTGGAGCGCTGTGCTCGGTTCAGGCCGCTGGCGCGGCCCGGTTGGCCAGGGTGCTCGCGTACTTGGCGATGCTCTGGTCGATCTTGTCGATGGCCACGCTGGCCGCCTCGGCTTCCATCGCTCCGGCAGCGGCGGCTACAGCGGCAGCGGCGCCCACCAGCAAGTCGGTGGCTAACGCGCCCAGGGCATCCTCGGCGGCGCCCGGCAGGTTGTTCTTGACGATGTTCTCGGTCATTTGCTGGAGCAGCACGGCCTGGGCCGCCAACGCGATCTTGCTGACCCCGTCGAAGTACCCCGCCGCCGCCTGCGCCACCAGCCCGGCCGCCTGGCTGATCATCATGTCGGCCGGCACCGCGATCTGCGCCGGCGCATAGGCAAAGTTCTGCGAATTGGTGAACTGCACCGCCTGCACGATCTGGCTATTGAGCGCCGCCGTGCTGTCGGGCGACGGCGTGCTCACCTGGTTGAGCAGGTGCTCGTTCATGCGCGCCATGATCGAGCCCGAGGCCGGTGCGGCGGGCGCCGGCGCAGGTGGATCGGCGGCGGGCATTGCTTGGGAGGCGGCGGGTTTCTTTCTGCTGAACCACGACATAATCGATCTCCCGAGGGCTCAGCCCTTCTCGCCAATCTGCATGATCAGCGCCACGGCCTTGGAGATCACCGCATTGGAAATCTGATTCATCGCCTGCTGGCTGTTGACCGCGTTCTGCAACGACAGGCCCGCCGCGCTGCTGGCCACCTGGTACAGCGACGCGATGGCCTGGGCCGGCGCCTCGGCCACCACCTTGACGTTGGTTTGAGTGACCGCGTCGGTGATCTGGCTGTTGACCTCTGTCATACATCTCTCCTTGATGGCATTCACCCAGGTTTGGGTGTGGATAGCGGCGGCGTGCTGCGCTCATACCACTAGAACGCCCCACGCCAACATGTGTGAATCACCTTCAGCGCAAAGCACTGCGCAGCAGTTGCACACGCTTGCGCACCAGCGGCAGCTTGACGTGCAACTCGGCGGCGATTTGTGTGTAAGGCAGGTCATCGACAAAACGCATCTCGAACAAGCGCTGCTGCAAAAGGGGTAACCGTGCGACGTGCGCCTCGATCTGCTCCAGGCGCTCATAACATTCCACCCGCTCCAGCACCGAGGCGCAGGGGGCGGCGAGCGCGGCCAGGTGATCGTGTTCAAGGTCCACCGAATCATCGAACAGCCGCCCCTCGCGCTTGCTGCGCCGCAAGCTGTCGAGAAACACATGGTCGAGCACCAGAAACAGAAACCCCTCAGGGTCACGAATGCGCTCGGGCGAGCGCCGAAAAAACAACAGGGCCTTGATCGCCGTGGCTGCTAGCCACTCCTGGCCCTGATCCAGATTGCCCTTGGCCCGCCGCAACGCCCGGCGCCTGAGCTCGCCGTGCACAGCGCGCCAACTCGCTTCGAACAAACGGTCATCGGCGGCCCATTGATCCTTGAACTGAACAGTCATCCCCATCGCCCGCACTCCTGTGCATCCTTGATGAAGGGCCAGTCTGCGAGGGCGGGACAGGGGCGCGCTGTTACCTGGGGAACACGCCCACGACTAATTCAAGGCAAACGCCTTGCGCCGCAAATGCTCAAGATCGTTGATCACCATGCGCTCCAGCTTGCCGCTGATCAGCCCACTGCGACGCCACAGTTGCAGCTGTACATTGAGCTTGGGGCGACTGGTGTTGAGCATCGACGCCAACACCCCTTGGCTTGCGGGCAAAGACACACAAGGGATGGCCAGCGCCAGGTCGATCTCGCCCAGGTTGGCCAACAGAAACCGCGCCAAGCGCGACTCCAGCCGATGCAGGCACACCAACTCCAGCAACTCGATGGCATGCAGCAAACGCAGCATCATCAACATCAACAAACGCCGCAGAAACGCCGGCTCCTCAAACAACACAGCAAAATGCCGGCTACCCAACTGCAACAACCGCGTGGGCCCGCTGGCAAAGGTGGAAGACTCGCGCCCATGATCCTTGATCAACGCCGTCTCCCCCACCACCTGCCCGGCCCCGGTACTGCCGATAATCTGCTCGCGCCCATCCGGCCCATGCACCACCGAATAAATCCGACCCTCGACCACCAGTGCAATGAATTCGAGGGTGTCGTCCTTGAAATACAACAGCTCGCGATCATCCAGCGTGCGCTCCACCATATGGGTGGCAACGTAGCGCAAGAGATGCTCCGGCATACCTCGAAACAAATCGGAGCGAGCCAGCAGGGTTTGTCTGAGCGGGAGATCGAGCATCACGGTTCCTTTGGAATGCATGCGTTCACCTGAGGAATTGCGGCGTAGAAGCGGTGTAAAGCCACAAGAGCAAAGCAAACAAAGGGACGTGCGGCGCGGGGAGTTGTGAATGAGGGTGGCGATTAGCCATTTTTTGTCGGAAATGGGCGACAGGGGGCGGGGGAAATGCCGGAATGGACGCATCAGGTCGACATGGGTATGATGTCGCCCGCACAAGCATCCGTAGCTCAGCTGGATAGAGTACTGCCCTCCGAAGGCAGGGGTCGTGGGTTCGAATCCCGCCGGGTGCACCAGATAGAAATGAAAAAGCCTCAGGTCGAAAGACCTGGGGCTTTTTTGTGGGCGCTCAGCAGGCCCATTTGAAGTCTCGAAAAACCACAACCCTGACGGGCGCTCCCGGCGCACAGTAAGCCTTGCCCCGGACAGCCTGCAATGACGCCGCGTAATTGATACCCGACCCGAAGGCAAACCTCATCGACTGGCGATCAGCACAGGAATGGCGTTGTTCAGTGAAAACGCCACCAGGAATACGGCCAGCCCGACGTCGATCTGCCGGGTGTACTTGAGGAACAGCGCCTTGATCGGGCCTTGGCCGAACAGCAGCGCCACCACGCAATACCAGATGACTTCCAGGGTCGAGCACAGCATCACCACCAGCACTTTGTCGCTCTCCGAGCGCGGCACAGAAAGAAAGCCGGCATAGATACTGATCATGAAAGCGATGGTTTTCATGTTGCTGATATTGGTGATCACCCCCACGCGGTAGGCCTTGGCGAAGCTGGTCGCGCCCGGTGCGGTGCTTTCGGCCGTGCCGGTGTTCTTGGCCAGCACGCTTTTGATGATGCTGTACGCGATGTACAGCAGGTACGCCGAACCGCATAACGTGGCGACTTTGGAAAACGCCGGGTATTGGTGCAACAACGCCGCCAGGCCCAGCAACGAAATCGTCGAGAAAAACACACCGACCGTGCAGATGCCCAGGGTCGCGCCGATGCCGGTCGACACCGAGCCCAGCGAGGCGAAGCGGCTGACAATGATGAAGTTGGGCCCCGGGCTTATCACCGCCAGGATGTAGATCAATGCTGCTGTAAACATGGGAACTCCTTGTATGAGGCAGCAGCTCTCCAGGCAAACTAGCAGTAATTGCACATCCCATTACCGACTATAAATTCATATGCTTATGACCCGTTGCAGCCAGGCCGGCGATGGTATCGCGCGATACCATCGCCACTGGGTCAGTGCGGCGGCAGGGCTTTGAGGCGTTCCTCCAGGTTTTGCCCAGGGAAGCGCTTTTGCAACTCGGCAAGTTTCGCTCTCGCCCCAACCTCATCCCCTGCCGCGCGCAGGCGTGCTACTTCCTGCAAGCCAAGCTCAAGGGGTTGCGGCGCGGCGCGCTTGGCCAGCTTGCCTTGGGGCAAGGCATCGCTGCTCATTTGGGCACTGTAGGACTCGGCACGGGGCGGCGCGCTCATCGGCGCAGGCGCGGAGAACGCTGCCGGGGCGGCGAGACGTGTGTTGTGTACCGGGTCCAACTCGGGGGTGCGGGTGATCACGCCCACCAGCAATGCCACACCGGCCAGGCTGGCGAATGCCATTTGCCAGCGCGGTTGCTGGCATGCACGCAGCCAGCGCTGCCACAGGTTGGGCGCAGGCTTGGGGGCTTCGCGGCGGGCAGCGTTGAGGATGAACGCGTCGAGGGACGCGGGCGGTTCGCCCGTGCTGTGTTGACGATAGTGCTGGAGCAGCGCGTCGTCTGGGGTGTGTCGGGAGTCAGTCATACGGGTACCTCCTCGGCCAGCAGGCGCCGCAATTTTTGCAGGGCGTAGCGCAAGCGGCTTTTTACGGTTTCCAGCGGGGCGCCGGTGAGGGTGGCGATTTGCGGTACTTCGAGCTCGCCGTGCAGGCGCAGCAGGAAGACTTCGCGCTGGTCTTCGGGTAGGTCTTGCAGGGCGGCGTCGAGGCGCGCCTGGTCGCGGCTCAGGCTCAGTTGTTGCTCGGGGCCGTCGCTGTCGTCAGCCTGGGCGTGCAGCTGTTCATCGTAGCTGTCGTGCAAGGGGTTGTGGATGCCGTGCTTGCGCCAGTGGTCGATCAGGCGGTTGCGGGCGATCTGGAACAACCAGGTACGAAAACTCGCCCGACCTTGTGGCTGGGTGCTGCTGCGGATCAGGCTGAGCCAGGTGTCCTGGTAGATTTCCTCGGCCAGTTCGGCTTTGTTGCACAGGGACACGAGGAAGCGGTACAGGCCCTGGCGGTGGCGCGTGTACAAGGCTTCGAAGGCGGCAGCATCACCGGTTCGGTAGCGGGCCAGCAGCGATTCGTCGCTGGGTGAGTCATCTGGAACGGCCATGTAGTGGGCGAACTCCTTTTGGTCAGCCGAAGCAGTGTGGAAGGGACTGGCCCTCATTCCGTAGGAGCGAGCTTGCTCGCGAAAAACTCACAGGCGGCGCGTTTATTCAGGAAGCACGCGTAACGTTGACGTTTTTCGCGAGCAAGCTCGCTCCTACATTGGATGGTTGTTGTGGTGGAGATCAGGGCTTGAGGCTTTGGGCCAACTCCACCAGTTGCACGAATTCGTTGCGCAGCCCGAACGGGTCATCGCCGCGGGCCGAGCGCGCCAATTTGGCGGTGTCTTGCAAACTCATGCTGCCAGTGTAGCGGCCATCGCCCTTGAGCTGCTGGGCGAAGGCGGCCACGGCAGACGAGAAGCGCAGATCATCGCTGGCCGGGGTGGTTTGGTTGGCGATGGGGCGTTCGATCAATTGGCTATTGCCGCCCGCAGCGGGCTTGTAGCGCACCCGTAGCATCGCAAGCTCCGCGGATTGGCTTGCGTCCGCAGGCGCAGCGGCATAGCGCAGAGGCTCCAACCAGCCCTTCTCGCCCTTGGGCACGATTTCATACAGCGCCGTCACCGTATGCCCCGCGCCAATCTCGCCGGCATCAACCTTGTCGTTGCTGAAATCCTCACGTTTCAAGGCGCGGTTTTCATAGCCCAGCAGGCGGTATTCGCTGACCTGGGCCGGGTTGAATTCCACCTGCAGTTTCACATCCCGCGCCACCACGGTCAGGGTCGAGCTGAGTTGCTCCACCAGCACTTTGCGCGCTTCGCGCAGGTTGTCGATGTAGGCGTAGTTACCATCGCCCGCGTCGGCCAGTTGTTCCATCAGATGCTCGTTGTAGTTATCCACACCAAAACCGAGGGTAGTCAGGGATACGCCGCTTTTGCGCTGGACCACGGCCATTTGCTTGAGGCTGTCGAAGTCGCTGATGCCCACGTTGAAGTCACCGTCGGTGGCCAGCAGGATGCGGTTGATGCCGTTGTCGATAAAGCCTTCGCGGGCCATCTGGTAGGCCAGTTCGATACCGGATGCGCCTGCGGTGGAGCCACCGGCGGTGAGTTGGTCGATGGCGTTGCGGATCTTGGCTTTTTCACTGCCCGAGGTGGGCTTGAGCACTACGCGGGATTCACCGGCGTACACCACTAGTGACACACGGTCCTGATCACGCAGTTGATCGACCAGTAACTTCAGCGTGCTTTTGACCAGCGGCAAGCCTTCGCGGCGGTCCATGGAGCCGGACACGTCCACCAGGAACACCAGGTTGGCGGGCGCCAGTTCGGCCACGGTTTTATCGGAAGCCTTGATGCCAATGCGCAGCAGTTTTGTGCGCGGGTTCCACGGGGTAGCGGCCAGCTCGGTGGTCACGCCAAAGGGGGAGCCATCGGTGGGCAATGCGTAGTGGTAGGGGAAGTAGTTGACCATTTCCTCCAACCGCACCGCGCCTTCGGGCGGCAGGCGGCCTTGGTTGAGGAAGCGCCGTACGTTGGCGTAGCTGCCCGTGTCGACATCCACGCTGAAGGTAGAGACCGGGGTTTCGGCGACGCGATGCACGGGGTTGTCGGGCAGGTTGGCGTATTGCTCGCGGGGTTCGCTGCGGTAGTCCATCGTCGCCATTTCTCGCACCGCCATGGGTGTCGGCATCGCCATTCGCTTGACCACAGCGTTTTGGATCGGCGCGCTGTGCAGCTCGGCGCGAGGCGCAGGTTCAATCGGCTTGGCGACCTGGGGTGGAGATGACGCCCCACACCCAGCCAGCGCCACCAACAGCGTAACGGCAAAGCCTCGGGTAGTAGGACGCAGCATGAGCAAAGGGCGGGACATGGGCTGAACCTCGTGAGTGAATGAGCCGTTCAACAGCTCAGACGAGAGGCGGCGCTCATACGGGTTAAACACTTTCTCCACCCGATTGCTGCCTCACACTTAGAGACACAACCGACTGAACCGGCCGTCACCAGCAACCACATATCGAGAGCTCGCCTCCCAGTCAGAACCGTCTATTTCTTGAGCTTCCTGGAGGCTTTTCACATCAGAGAAACCACGATGACCTTCGTAAGCAACAACCTCACCCACCGCTATGAGCATCCCGCAGTCTGCCAACGAGCCAGTTACGCCAGCGCGTCGGCACGCGCAAGCAATGCGCCAACCTGGGCCGCCCAGGTCAGGCCTCAACCGCCGACGCCAGCGCAGGTAGCACCGTACACGCCTCGCCCCGAACAAATGGCCGTGTCGCAACAAGCGCCGTTTTCCTTGCAGAACTACGCCAATGCAACCCTTAAAGGCACACCGATGCATACAGCCGCCAGGGCCGTGGGCACTGTTCGCGAAGTGAGCATTACACGTGACTCATGGGGTTACGAACGTGTGCATACGCGCTCGTTGGGAACCGGCTCGCTGATCAACGATGGCAACAGCGTGCTGACCAACCAACACGTGCGCGACGCGCTGGCCAAAGGCAGCAAGCTCGAACTGTGGCTGGGGTATGAACAAGACAGTAGCGGCCGGATGAAGGTAGCGCGCAAGGTGCCGCTGGATCCCACGCCGCTCAGTGGCGATACACGGTTGGACTACGCCGAGCTGCGTGTCGACTTGCCCGTCGGCGAGAAAAAAGCCTTGGCCGAGCAGTTCCGGCCGCTCAAGTTGGCCTCCGGCCCCCAAGCATCGCCTGGGCAGAAAGTCTTTATGCCCAACCATGGGCAAGAGGCCCTCGGCATTTCATTTCTAAATACCAAGGGCGAACCCACCACACTCAAGGGATACGACGAAGACAGCCGTAATCAGGGCACGGTCTACCATGATGCCTTCAAGAAACCCGGCACTTCCGGCTCACCGCTGATCAGCGTCGACACCGGCGAAATCGTTGCCTTGCACAACGGCTCCATCGGCGCCAACGTGAACGGGCAGCGTGACTCCATGGGCACGGCCACCCGCATCGACTTGATCCAACAGCACCGTCGTCAGAGGTGACGCGGTTCAGTCCGTGCCGTACTTGGGGTTACGCGGGCCGTACAAAATCCCGGTGCGTTGCCCCGCCGACAGCAACCGCGCACTGGTGATACCGGCAATCGGGTGCGCCGCATCGGTAGAGCTGTTGATCACCTGCTTGACCGCCGCCGTGATCAACATACCCACCAGGCCGCCACCGTTGTTGTTGCCCTCCTCGCTCGACGCCCGCGCCGAACCGGTCCACAGGGTGGTGCCGGTGCGCAGGTCCACCAGTTTGGCCGAGGCCGTTACAGAGGTATCGCTGGAGATCAGCATGTATTTGGTGCCGTACTCGCTGACGGTGATGTACAGCGCCGCGTCCGCACCAAAGATGTCATGCAGCTTGGCCGGTTGTACGGCCTGGATATCGTTGGCGGTGGTCAGGCCGTTCTGGCGGAAGGTTTCGTCCACCAGGGCAATCGGCAACACGTAGTAGCCGGCTTCGGCCAGCGGGTAGGTGACTTGCGACACCAGGCTGTAGGACGCCTGCACTTCCGGCGATTCATTGATCGGCGGCAGTACCAGGATCGACTTGGGCCGCGCCTGTTTGTACGCCGAATAATCAACCGTCTTGGGTGCGGCGCAACCGCCGAGCAACGCCAGGGCCAGCAAGGCGCCGGTGAGTTTTAACAGGCTCATTTAGTGGCGACTCCGGCTTTGGCGTTTTTCAACAGAAAGTCCATGTACGCAGCAGACTCGGGGAACAGGGCCTTCTCGGTGCGAAACTCCTGCACCATCTGGTCGTCCTTGCCCATGTTCATGTACAGCATGCCCAGGTGCGCGTGGTAACCCGGCGGCGCCTTGCGGCCACTGGCGTTGATCTTCTGCAGATCGCGCTCCAGTGCTTCCACCTGCGCTTCCTTGGGCTCGCCCTTGAAGTACTCGTAAACCTGCGGCTGGTAGCTCTCCCATTGATACAGGGGCTGGGGCGCCGTCTGGCACCCGGTGACCGCCGCGATTGCTGCCAGCGTCAGCGCCAACTTCACTGCCTTGCTCATCCGTGTACTGCTCCTTGTGGTGTGGCTGATCAGTTACGCGGGTTCCAGGCGCCGGCGTTGATGCCGTCGACCAGGCGGTTGATCGCTTCGCGCATGGCCAGGTCCAGCACCTTGCCATTGAGGGTGGAGTCGTAGCTGGCGGTGCCGCCGAAGCCGATCACTTCACGGTTGGACAGCGCGTACTCACCGGCGCCCTGGGTGGAATACACCACTTCGGAGGTGTTGATGTTGACGATATTCAACGCGACTTTGGCGTAGGCCACTTGGGTCTTGCCACGGCCGAGGATGCCGAACAACTGGCGGTCGCCGGTTTCTTTACGGCCGAACTCGGTCACATCGCCAGTCACCACATAGTCAGCGCCCTTGAGCTTCTGCACGGTGCCTTTGATTTTGGCTTCCTGGGAGATTTCGCCCATGTTGTCGCGGTCCAGCACGCTGAAGCGGTTGGTCTGCTGCAAGTGGGTGATGAGGATGGTCTTGGCCTGGCCACCGAGACGGTCAACGCCATCGGAGAAGATGCCGCGCATGTAGCTGGAGCGGTTATCGAACTTGCCCACGGCAATTGGCACACGCACGCCGGAATAGGCCACGTGGGCGCTGGCGACTTGCTCCACCGGCATCGCGCGGTTGCTCTCGGTGGCACAACCGGCCACGGTCAACAGCGCCGCGGCGGTGAGGCCCGACAGCAGGATTTTGGACAGTGTCTTCACGTGTTGCTCCTAAAGTGAGAAATCAGCAGAGCTTGGCGCTGCGGCAATTTTCAAGGAGGGAAACACGCGCTTCTGTGTTCATCCCTGAACGTCGTACCGCAACGGCTGCGGCATTTTACGGGGTTGAGAGCGGTTCTCAAGGTGTTTCGGCCATACACAGGCCCAAATGTGGACGCTGGCGTGCCCTGATGCCGAACGCAATGCTCAAAGCAACGAAGATCCAATGTGGGAGCTGGCTTGCCTGCGAAAACGGTAGTGCAGCAACAGATGCAGCGACTGACACACCGCCTTCGCGGGCAAGCCCAATGCCGATCAATTAAACGAACGCAATGCCCAAAGCAACGAAGATCAAATGTGGGAGCTGGCTTGCCTGCGAAAGCGGTAGTGCAGCAACAGGTGCAGCGACTGACACACCGCCTTCGCGGGCAAGCCCGCTCCCACAGGGGAACTGCGCTAACCCTGACTGGCATTAAGACAGACCCGCCCACCAACAACTGCGAGCCTTCGCACAGCCCTACTTGAGCTCCTTCACCAGATACTGCGCAGAAATCTGCGTAATCCCGGTCAACGCCCGGCGCAAGGCCTCTGGGTCTGTGCGGTAAGTGAGCGGCGTGTAGCCATAGACATTCTGACCATTGAACGGCGTGACCGCTTCAAAGGTGCGCCAGATCATCTCATCGCCCCGATCCATCTGAGCTAACACGTTAAGGGTCGGATAAATCACACTGCTGAAACCCTGGGTCAGGCGAAAGCCCCACTCGGACACGGTCAGCTGAATCTGCGCATCGGCGGGCTCATCATCGCCGACCACCTTGAGCGTCGAAGTCTTGCCCAACTCATCGACAAAGCCCTGCTTGAGCAACACGCCTACATCGAGTTTTTCCGCCTCCATCACCGTGAGAATAGCCACCGGCGTCGGCATCTCGGCCAACTGCCCGAGCTTCATGCCGCCGGCAAACCCGGCGCCACTCAACGCCGCAGTACCCAGCTTGGACGCCCCGCTGGCCATGCCAACACCCGCGCCAACCCCGGCACCCAGGGCTGCGCCCCAGGCCTGTTCGCGGCCGAAGTACACCATGTTCTTTTCCCACTTCACGGGCAGGACTTTGACGGTCTTGATCTGCGCGCGGTTTTCGGGGGTGAGGGGGTGGCTGACGCAACCGCCGAGGATGAGGGTGGAGAAGAGAATGAGGAGGAGGTTTTTCACATTGGTCCTTTAATGTTTGGGGTGAGGCTTTCGGATTTGCGTAGTCGTAGTGCGTTTGTTCGTGGGCAGTATGTCGGCAATGGGTGGCAAGACGTTAGTGGCTGCGGGCACGCTCCGAAGCAGCGGCATTTTGATGCCTTGCGCGGGCTTGATGGTGCGGCTTATAGTCCGGCCGTCACTCAAAAGGTGACCGGGTTTGGCGACCCGAAGAACGAGCCCTCAATAATCCAGAGAGCTTAATGATGAATCGATACATTCCCCTAACCGGCCACGACTGCACCGTCCCAGCCCTGATCATCGACACCCAGGCACCTCTCGACGTCCTTCACGACGCCGCCGTGCACCGCATTCGGGCCGTCACCCAACTGCTGGAAAACCTGGCCTTCCGCGAACAACTCAGCAGCGATGCCATCGTGCTTTCAGACTTCGCCCATTTGCTGGCTATTCCGCTGCGCGATGGGTGTGATTTGCTGGATGTCATCAGTCGCAGGCTTAATGCCGATCCGTCCTGAGTTAAAATCGGGCGGCCTTAGTGTCGCCCGCTTTGTGCGTGAGCAATCCAACCAAATAAACCGGTCCACTTTTTTCGTCATTTCACGCAGCAAACTTGATCATCAGAAAGATAATAAAGCCCCTCCAGTGTGCCGCAAATGGAAGGAAGACCAAAAATCGGTTCTGAGGCATAAGAAATAGGCAGCTCGGATCTAATCAAACCGGCGAGCTCCGAACTTTCCCACGCTGGAGTGACTATACCGCTCCAAAAACTTACTGCGTCTCCCTTATCAGACAATATAACAGGCTTTACGTATTCAATTGCGGTATTGGAGTCCCAATATAAATAACCGCGATACACAGCGCCACTTTCACCAAGAAAATCAGTTCGAACGATAATCAGAAAATCTGAGCACGTTTCCTGTTCTGCGAGGGGGCGTACAGTTGATTCATCCTCCACGGTTTCGTCCATCGGAAAAAACCAAACACTATAGCTATCAAGATCATCAATCGTTAGCTCATATACTTGTTTGTCCGACACAAATCGCCCCCTATGTAATTAAATACAACAAAAGGGGACAGAATTACTTAATAGGCCTCTCAACTCTAATTTAAATAAATCTGTCCCTTTTCTACCCATTCCTCCGAATTTTTATCCCGCAGGCACCGCATCGATATCAAACTCACCTTGTTCGTCAATTTCGGCGTCTGCTCTCAACACCTCAAAATCGCAGCCCCCTGAATTCAAATGGACATTTATTGAATACACTCCACTTGAGGAGGGTCTTATAAATTCGACCTGAAGAGAATAATCTCCTTCAGGCAGTTCTAGAGGAACCGTACTCGAAATACTACCAACCTCAATATTTCTATCTCTCACCGCGAAGGGAACTTTAAAGGCCCGAACCACGTCTGCGCTTATAGCGGGCACTTGTTCGTTAATGGAAAGGCTAATTATATGGTCCCCTTCGTCAATCAAAGCTCTAAAAGAGACACTCCCTAACCTCCACGCAAATCCTTGCGCATAACTACGATCACTCCAATCATTATACGGATGATCAAGCGAACTCAAAAACACGCAAAATTGCGAATAAGACAAATATATACTTTCTCTAAAGCTAGCCATTAGTCCACCACCTTAATTCCGACCTTCTCACCATCGCGAATGAAAAGGGGACAGTTTTATTTAATAACTGGCATTTAGGGAGAAGATCAGCAACTGTGCGATTATGTTGCATGTTCTTGCGCTATTTCTGGCTATCCCGCTGAGGGACGGGTGTGATCTGCTGGATATGATTGGACGGAAATTAAACGCGAAGATCTAAAGCAGAATCTGGGCAGTTAACTCATAACTGCCCGGCCGACTTATACGAAACCATTTTGTTAAAGAGCCACCAAAACAGAACTTTTACACCAACTCAACCAAGCCCAATCAAAACTGTAATACACCAACCAATTTGACCAGACAAAAAATCAAACCACTAAGCTCTTTAGTCGATCACCCTCATTGAGTAGTTCGTCGGCAGAAAGCGGAGTATAACTAATTACAATCAAAACCCCGCCTTCAAACTCACACACTTCTTCTACATAACCATTCAACAAATCAACAAGTTCACGAGGCTCTTTTCCAAAAGCGCGAAAACACAATTCCTTATCGAAATAATTAGCTGCATTTATACGAAAAACGCCATCCCTACCATTAACGTCTTTTTTTGTAGCGTCACAAGCTTCCAACACTAAAGGCCAATCGCTCCTCGTAACATTCCAATCATGTAAAGCTGAGCGATAGGAGCCAAATGCCTTTATATAAGCTGGAAAAACAACCTTCAACAAATACGAATAGTCGACTTTGGAATCTGTAAATTCAATAAATAGCGCATCGTCAAACTGCGCATCATCTTGGAGATACTTCTGATCTCGCAGAGCATATGAAATTCGACCTTTAACGCCGACTGGAAGTAGCTTATCCAATGACACCGAGGTCACCAACTCGCTTCCAATAGGGGAAACTTCAAGGGCATCGTTTTTCAAATTCCAAGGAGCGCCAAAATCTCCTATAGCCGTCAAAAAATCTTTATGCCTCTCTTCGATAGAGTCTGAAACACTAGGTCTATGTCGAAATTCGAGTTTATATGTGGTCATCACCGTGCCGCCCTTACAGAAATATTTCTGATATTTTGCTCATTAAGGATATCTATTAACAAAAGGAGAGAGATTTATTTAATGCGCCCTCAAACTCTAATTTAAATAAATCTGTCGCCTTTTCTCGTCTCCTTTTCTCTCTCCCCCGCCCGACTCTCTTCTATTTTGAAAGCAGAATACTTAGAGCGTCCTTAGATGCGTTAACCACCCACGACCACTCTTTTTTCTCTAAATATTCTTTGTCAGAAAGTTCTGTACCATACTTATCAAAAATCACATCAAGTGCACTTACTACATTTGCAACGGACCTTGCTTCTTTTTCATCCTTCAGGACCAAACCTATCCAATCGGAAGCGTTTTCAGCTAGCCCCGTATCATCGTATAAAAAATGTACTGTGTAATTTAACTCGTCATAATCTAAACCCGGCGATGACCGTTCTACCCAAGCCCGGTACTGATAGTCAAGGTCTGACAACCCACTCAAGTATGAGATAAGCTCCTCTCTCATACTAGGGAATTTTAGTTCGGAGAGTTCCAGCTTTTCCATTTTTTATATTCGCTCAGAGGTATATGGACTTGTTCCGCATGTTCCTTAATCGATCCACTAACAGGCTTTCCGTCCCTACCTATCACTCGACCATTGGACCTCACAATAACATGATCCACTTGCTGCGTAGGTTGGCTGATATCAGGTTCGCCCTTGTCTATCCGTACGCCATTGCCTTGATTTTTCGGATCTTGCCATCTAAACCCTACTCCTTTCTTATTGGGCGTTACTGCCCAAGTATCTGGAAACTTGGCAATTGTAGTGTCTGGAACGTCCCAAATTTTCGGCAATTCGCTCTGCGTTGGTTCAGAGTCTGTCTTCGCACTCGTAGGGTTATGATTTTTCGTCGGAGCATTTTTCCCTGCACTAGCTACCGCACGTTTGTATGCCAAGGCACCAGCAGCTGTACCTAAGCCAACGGCAAGAGCGACTTTCAGATCGTTAGTGATCTCTTGCGCCTGCGCGTCACTAAGGTTCCATTTCGCTTTAAGCGTATCGACCATAGCTCCTACAGTGTGCTCAGTCGTCGCTGTTGCTAGCATCTCCTGGAATTCAAAGTTTGAGTTAATGAGGTTCTGTACTGCTTCTCGAGCCTTCGGCGAGCCATATTCCACAATATCTTTGATGGGATTCAGGTCTGCCATGGTATTGGCGACTTCTTTCGACCGTGCCGCACAAGTCGAAGGATCAGCCTTACAGCCCGCTATCGCTTCAATATCCTGCTGAAGACTTAACTCCTTAAATTTACGAGTGGTGTCTTCAATGCAGGAGGTATCCGTGCACGCGGCTATTTTCTTGGCGGCTCTTTCAAGTTGATTGTGATTTAGATAGTTGTATTGCGTTCCGTTCTGAGCGACCCAACTGCCCTTCTCAAGCTAGGACGCATCGACATCCCCTTGTGCTGCTGCAGCTAGCACACCGACGATTTGCGAACTCATCGTAAGCAAGTCATCGTCGCCTTTGACCAAGGAGTCCAGATGAGTGACTAGAGCCTCGCTTGCACCTGCTGCCAATGCTCCGGTTTTGAAGTCTCCACCAGTGGCCTCCGCTAACAGCCCACCTACCATGGCATGAATCGCGACCTTTGGTGCCGAACCATCTGCGAACACATTTTTCGTGTAATTACCCAACAAATTGAAACTGGCAGCCGCCAAAGTGTTAAACAACGCATTTTTAAGCGCATCGCTGGCACTGCCACCTTGCCCGAGCGCTTTGCTCAACAACATGGAAGTGCCACTTTGCAGCGTTTGGTTAGCCGCAAATTGGCCGACACCCCGCCAGCTATTCAGTATTCCTGGCGTTGTGATTTTCCCTGTTGCCGTGTTTGTCTCGGTTCCAGTCCAATCACAACAAAAGGGGACAGATTTATTTAATACGCTTATCCCAGTACAAGTTTAAATAACTCTGTCCACTTTTCGTCTAAATAAATCTGTCCCCTTTTCGTCCTTTTCGTCCTTTACCACCACGAATTAAACAAATTCGCTGCCTTCCCCCAACTACCTGACCAACTAGGTAACGGTTTCTTGATCACCATTAACAGAATCAAACAGTACGCCGTCAACACCAGCCGCCATAAATCGCCGTTTCACTTCTTCACTTACTATGACCGCACCCAAATATTTTTTAAGTCTAAATATATGACTTGATCCGACCCTGCCCGGGTCAACCACTAAATTGTAGAAAGCACGATAGTTGCCGGCCATATCTGGCCTAACAGGATCATCTACCTCAAACTTTTTATAGCGCGAGCGCTTTTCATCCACGCAATCGATTTGCGTTTCTATAATCATCAAAAAATAGCTCTGGCAAACCACTTTATTGTTTATCTTCACCGGCTCAAAAACGACCTTTTGATAAGGTTCGTTTACCTCTGGCAAACCGGTGAGCGAATTTTTTGCGCTCTCGCTTAAAACAGAAACACTGGCGTATCCAGCGAGGGAATAATCAACTTCTTTACCGTCGAATTTTACATCGAGAGTATATGTGCCTGGCTCCATAAAATTAACTGGAGGATCACTGAAATGCCAGTTATCTACATGATGTACATCTCCGAGCACCCACCTATCGCAGACAGTTACATCTTGTCGCATTAAGTAATATCTCATTTCAGTCCTTCGCAAGCCATTTATTAATTTCACTACCCACGATTACTGCTTCTGACTTAATCCCTTCCAATGTTTTTGTCACGAATCAACGAAAAAAGGGGACTGTCTAGTCCTGATATAGGTTTACACCTGTTTCAGGACTAGACAGCCTTTAAACTCTAATCTAGATAAATCCGCCCTCTTTTCTTGTCCCTTTTCCTCAGCCCCCACTTCTTCAATTTATTCATCATCCCAGAACTGCCCCGGCGGCGCATAGTTGCCATATTCCAAGATGCTGCACCATCCAAAAAGCCTATAAAATATTTCAAGATCCAATATCTGGTAGATATCAGTATCAACTTTTTTTAACGACACCCGACCGTGTGCATAGTGAGAGTATTGCCCACCTACCCCACCTATCGCTCTTTTTTCAAGTTCTGCACGATCCCACTCCAGAACGGTCCCTACAGCTTCTGGCAAAGGGTCCAAAAATTCAACTTCAAACTCCGTTGCAATTTTGCAAATGCAAGGAATCAACCTTTGCTCGAGCAGGCTTTGGGTTAACAAATTCTCGGGAAACTTAATGCTTAATTTCATTTCAAAGCACCCTTTGGAACAACAACACAACCTGAAAAATTCTTTTCAAAAGTAGTCACAGGGCTAAAATACTGCTTACCATGAGGATCACGAATTGCTGCAAACAAAAGGGGACAGATTTACTCAACGTTTTTCTTCTCAACTTTCTTGACCTGGCTCTCGACCTTTAGTCTTACTTTGCTTACGAGTTTTCAACCATGACAGTATCCAAATCCCCACACCAACAGGAATCGCGTAAGCGAAAACACCTGGAAACAGATCTACAATATCAGCCCAACCAAAATCCCAAATCCCAACCTTCAAATAACTAACCAACGACCCAATGAACTTCGCAACAACCCCCATCAACAAAAACAAAAAAACCACATAAATCAACAACAATGTAAATGCCTGCAACTTTGACTTTGGCTTGATCACTTTTTCTCTCCTGCAGCACTTATAGTTCCATTAATAACTTCAGAGCCGTAGCCACCAATGGTATTACCAAGAATTTCCGACGAGCCACCTATATATGGCTTCAATTGGTTTGTTATGATTTTGCC
Source organism: Pseudomonas fluorescens (assembly GCF_001902145.1). Lineage (GTDB taxonomy): Bacteria > Pseudomonadota > Gammaproteobacteria > Pseudomonadales > Pseudomonadaceae > Aquipseudomonas > Aquipseudomonas fluorescens_BV. The sequence continues at coordinate 68,675 of NZ_MRST01000024.1, read as the reverse complement.
GCCTATAAAACCTACAGACCCACCTACTGCGGTGCCCAAAAGTGGATATGTAGGATCCTCGCCTTTGATCAGGCTGCCTAGATAAGACCCGCTCAATCCATATCCCTGAGTCAGGAAAAATCCTTTCCCTTGAGTCAGAGCACCTACACCACCGGCAATAGATAAATCGGTGTAATTAATTGATTTCCCTGTAGACAACTGATAACTAAAATTCGCACCGCCAGAAATCAAACCACCCATCGCTAAACTTCCAACACCGACAGCTGGCGCTTCAACTGCAGCTAGTGGAAGCCCAACCATCATTGACCAGGCTTGAACAAGGGCATTGGCGGGCATCCAGCCATCATATCCATCACCGTGATTTTGCGATCTTATTGCCGTTGATACCTCGCTTGCATTGGCGCCGTCTTTAACCATTTTTTCGCCTAAACTACCCGACGCAGCTCCCCAACCTCCATCAATATGCAGCATGTCGTTGTAACGCTGAGCATTACCTGCAACCCAGCTGGCAGTTTCAGGATCACCATCGACTGTTGCACCCGCCATAATCCCTATGATCTGGGCGGTGCCAACCTTGAACTGATCATTCGTTGCAAATTGGGAGTCCAAATACTTACTCAAGTTCTCGGTTGCCCCAGCAGTCAAGCCTTCCGCCGCCGCACCGGCTAGCGCTCCGGTTTTGAAGTCACCGCCCCTGGCGGCAGACAGCGCGCCACCCAAAATAGCATGAAGGAAAACTTTCTCTGCCGAACCATTGCTCAGTTCCATGTAATCTGCAAAGTCCCCGAGATTCTTGTTCCCGACAGCGGCCGCTAAGTCAAAGCCTTCCGACACTAAGGCGGATCCCAGATTGTCCTTCAAGCTACCGCCATTGATCGCAGTAGAGATGCCGCTTTTGATGACCGCATGTGTACCGCTGCGCAGAACAGTATCTTGCGCTTTAGGCCAACTGAGCCATTCACTGGAATAGCCTGGGTTTGGCACCGGTCCCGAAGTCGTTACTTGCGCCCCCGCACCATTGGCCGGGCTAGCCCCCTGAAACCAGTTGCTGTCCGCGTAGTTCAGCACGCCCGTTGTCATCGCACCAATAGCGGCATTTTTTAAGCTATCGCTGCTAAAAGTGTCCTTGAGTGCCGTACCAAGATTACCTTTATTGTTTATGACACTAACCGCACCGGTGCTGGCCAGCGAGGTCAATGCGGCAGTGGCCATCATGTTTCCAAACCCGGCTGCGGTGGCTGCGGTTGCCGCAGTGGTTGCCGTTGCAGCGGTCGCTGCGGTGCCGGCGGCCATGGCGGTCCCGGAGCCCGCTGTCGCCCCTGCGGCACCACCTGCCAAAGCACTCGCGCCCCCTGCCGTCAGTACGGTGACGATAATGATGATCGCCAGCATCGCAGCCTGGCCCATGCCCGAATTGCTGTATTTGAACGAGTCGTGCAGCTCTTTAACCTGCCGCCAATCCACATCCCCGCGTTTTTCGGCCTCTTTGATCCAGGCCAATTGCGGTTCGGCCTTGACCATCGCGTCGATGGTCTGGCTGACGGTTTGCTGGTCGACTTGCTTGATGTCGATTTTCAAGCCGTCGACGGCCTGGATGACGGTTTGACCCTGTGCTACCAGCTCACTCTGACGCAAGGTCTCATCGGTCTTGCCTTTGCCCTTCATCGAGAACCAAGCCATGTTGCTTTTGCTCTTGGTATGGCTCTCGTCGTGATAGTCCTTCACGCCTTCGAAGGTGATGGCCCCGCCGCTTTTCAGAATCAGGTCGTTGCCGCTATTGAGCTTGGCGACCTGGTAACGCTGGTCGCCGTTGCTGACCAGCGTCAGGTTGCCGGCGGTTTTGATTTCGGTGCCGACGTTGGTGGTCTGGGTGACTTCGTCGCGCTTGGCTTTTTTCGCGCCCCAGCCTCCCTTCTCCTTCATGTCGTAAAGCGTATGCGTGCTGTTCTGCGCCGCCAACAAACTCAACTTATCCCCGCTATACAGATAAGCCTCATTCCCCGCACTGATCCTGCTCGCCACAATCGTGGTATTACGCCCCGCCTGGCTGACAAAATCCCCACCCGCCGTCAGCACGCTCGCCACTTGGGTGGTCTGGTCGTCCGAGGTCTTGATGCGTTTTTTGCCGTCCTTTTCCTTGCCCTCGACGTTGTGCATGTCGCTGACCGAGGCGACGTTGAGGTCGCGGCCGGCGGCGATGTTGAGGTCTTTGCCGGCGGTGGCATTGCTGCCGATGATGTTGACGTCTTGCCCGGCCTGCATGTTGAGGTTGCCGCCTGCCGTGACGCTGGCGGCGAGGTTTTTGACGTCGGTGGTGATGGTGGATTTTTCGCCGCCGTCGCGGCTTTCGTGTTTGACGCTGGTGTCGCTGGCGGCGATGAGGTTGAGGTCGCGGCCGGCGGTTAAGTTAGCGTCGTTGCCCGCTACCAGTGCGCCTCGGTTGGTGAGGTCGCGCCCGGCGTCGATGGCGAGGTTTTCGCGGGCGACGATGGTGCCGGCGCTGGTGTCGGTGAGGGTGCGCATGCCGGCGCCGTCACGTACCTGGATGGCGGTGGTTTCGTTGGTGATGTCGCCTTTGAGCGCCGTGAGGCTGACTTGCTTGCCGCGGATTTCGCCGGCCATGGCGTTGCGGATGCTGTCCTGGGCCAGCAGGTTGAGGTTGTTGCCGGCTTCGACCAGGCCGCCGGTGTAGATACTGCCGCTGCTGATAGCGGAGAGGTTGTTGCTGGCGCGCAGGGTGCCGACGTTGATCAGGTCGCCGCCGGTGACCAGGTTGAGGTCGCGGCCTTGGATGAGGCTGTTGCCGCGCACGTTGCGCGAGTCGGCCTGGGCCAGGTACAGCACCGGCACGAGAACGGTCTGGCCGTCGATGACGCGGTTTTCCATCCACACGATGTCGTGGGTCAGGGCGCCGACTTGCTGGTCGGTGAGGGCCACGCCCAGGCTCAGGCGCAGGGCGTCTTTGCTGGCAAGGCCGTTGTCCATCAGGTAGCGGAACTGGTCGGCGTCGCTGTACAGGCCGCCGGCGAGGAAGCGTTGGCCGGTTTGCGCGAGGACGGCGTCGCGGATCAGGCGGGTTTCGTACTGGCCGTCACCGAGGCGGCGCCAGGCGTTGTCGGCGGTGAAGCCGAGTTTGCCGAGCATGTAGTCGGAGCTGAAGAAGCCCGACACCGAGGTGAATTCGGGGTTGGTCTCGATCAGGTAGTGGCTGGTGGGGTCGGCGTTTTTGACGAACAGGCCGTACTCGCCCTTGGGCAGTTGGAAGGTGGGCGAGGTGGTGGGGTCGACTGGAGCAAACGCGGTGCCGGTGTAGTCCACGGGTACGAAGCCGCCACCAGGGGCCACGCCTACCACGGGCAATACGCTGCCGGGCGCCTGGGCGCTCGGGTCGTTGGCGTGTTTGCTCAGGTTGATGTTGATGCCGCCGACGGGGATGCCGGTCTGGTCGTCGCCGAGGGTGCCAGTCAATTGCGCCAGAGTGTTGTTGTGCAGCGTGCCGTTTTGCAGGGTGCGGGCGACGTTGAGGTTGACCGTGCCGCCCGCTTGCAGGGTGGCGTCGTAGCCGGGGCCGCTGTTGTTGGTCCAGGTGGTGACGTCACTTGCGTAGGCGAACGGCAGGCTATTGGGTGAGCGGCTTTTGAGTTCTTCGAAGCGCGCCTTGTCGAAATTCCCGGCCGCGGTGGCCGCATTGAACGCGGGCACGTCGACATATTGCATGCGTTCAAACAAATCGTCGGAGACGTGACCTGGCGTGCCGATGACAAGCTTGCGCTGGCCCGTGCGCGTGGCGGCGCCCTGGTTGAGCAGGTCACCGGCAGTGATGCTCAGGTCGCCATTGGCGGCCATCAGGCTGTAGCGGTTCTGCACAGTGTCGCCTTGCAGCAGCATGTTTTTGCCAGCCACCAGGCGCGCCGCGACCGAGTCCTTGGTCGCCGCCTCAAGGTACGTTTCGTAGATGGTGATCTCGCCGCGTTCCCAGCTGTCGCTCTCGCCGCAGTGCTGGCCACAGATCCAGCTCAAGCTGCCGGTGGTCAGCGTTTGCCCGAGTTCGAATTCATCTTTGGCGTTTTCGATAAAGCCTGCATTGATGCCGATCGAGCCTTCGCTTTCCACGGTGCCGGAGCGGTTGCTGAACAGCACGGCACGCCCTCCATCGCGGGCGGCGAAGCTCAGGTTGCCTTTGCTGTAGACATCGCCATAGCTGTTGCTGAAGCCATTGCTGCGCAAGGTCATGTCGCCGCCGCTGAACAGCAGCGTGTTGGCGGCATTGGTGATGCCGTTGACGGCGGTGAGGTTCACTGCACCCTGGGCACCGAGGGTGCCACGGTTGTTGATTTGCGCGGCGGCGATGTCCAGTTGCTGGCGGGCGGTGAGGAAACCGAGGTTGTCCAGGGTGCCGCCCAGGGTCAGGCGCGTATTGGTGGCCGCCAGGCGGCCGCCGTTCTGGCTGAGGTTGTTGGCGGCGACGGTGAGTGTTTGCAGGGCCGAGACGCGGCCGCTGTTGGTGATATCGCCGGTGGTGATGCTGATGTCGCCGTCGCTGAGCAGTTCGCCGCCGTTGTCCAGGCTGGCCACGTTGAGGATCAAGCCCTTGGCGCTGGCCATGCGGTCGCCGGCCTTGAGGGCCAGCCCTTGGTCGCTCTTGTAGGTGAGCACATCGTTGAGTTGCACGCGGCCCAGGCCGTCGACTTTACCGAATGCCCAGTCGGCGCTGCCCATGCCCTGGATATTGCCCTGGCTGCCTTCGAGACTGGCGGTGTTGAGGTGGAACAGGCCGGTGCCGGCGTGTTGCAGCATGCCGTTCTGGTTGTTGACGCTGGCGGCGTCAAGGCTGAAGGCCTGGCTGCCGAATTCGAGGGTGCCGTTCTGGTTGTTCAACGCACCGCTGAGGTTGACGCGGCTGCTGGCGCCGCCCAGAGCACGCAGTTGGCCGTTGGCGCTGTTATCGAGGTTGCCGCCAGTGAGGGTCAGGCCCTGGTTGGCTTCGACCAAACCGCCCTGGTTGGTGAGGGTGTCGCGTGAGGTCAGGTTGATCTGATTGCCGCTGATCTGGCCGCCCGCGCTGTTGTCGAGGGTGGCGCCGCTGACGGTCACTTGTTCTTTGCCGAACAGCTTGCCGCCACGGTTGGCCAGGGCTTCGACAGTCAGTTGCAGGTTGCCGACCAGGCTTGCCATCAGGCCGCCGCTGGCGTTGTCGACGCTGTTGGCGGTGACGGTCAGGCTGTCGCCCTGCACAGTGCCGCCCTGGTTATCCAGGCGGGTAGTGTTCAGTTCGGTGAGCGCGCCGCCGCTGAGGATCAGGCCCTTGCGGTTGCTCACATCCTGGCCGCTGTAGCTCAGGCCTTCGGCGCCGGCCAGCAGCTGGCCGTTGTCGTTGTTCAGGTGCTGGGCGGCGATGTCCAGGCGCTTGCCGCGCAGGGTGCCGCCGTCGTTGTTGAGGGTGGTGAGTTGCTTGACCAGCACGCTGCGTTCGCCCGCATCGATCTGGCCGCCGATATTGGTGAGCAGGTCGCTGACCTTGAGCACCACGTCGCCGCCATCGCTGACCAGCGCGCCTTTGTCGCTGTTGTTGAAGGTCTGCGCGGTGACGTCGATGGTCTGGCCCAGCAGGATGCCGGCGCTGTTGTCCAAGCGCTCGCCTTGCAGTTGCAGCAGGCCTTCGCTCTGGATGCGGCCCTGGGCGTTGAGCAACTGGCCCGGGCCTTTGAGCAGCAGGCTTACGCCCTGGGCGCCACCGGCGAGCAGGCCGGCGTTGCGGTTGTCGAGGCCGGAGGCGCGTACGTCGAGGTGGTCGCCCAACACGCGCCCGGCGCGGTTGTCGATATTGCCACCGGCCACGTCGATCAGCAGTTGCTTGCCGACGATCGTGCCGCTCTGGTTATCAAGGCTCGCGGCGTGCAGTTCGATATCGCCCTGCCCGGCCTGCAAGCGGCCCTGGGCGTTGTTGAGCTGTTGCGCGGCGGTGAGGGTGAGCTTGCCGGTGTCGGCGCTCAGTACGCCGCCTGCGTTGCTGCTGAGGGTGCCGGCCGTAACGTTCAGATCGGTGCTGGCCTGGGCGAACCCCTGACTGTTATTGAAGGTGTTGGTAACGGCGAGGTTGAGCGCGCCACCGTCAGCCTGGATCAAACCCTTGAGGCTGTTGTCGAGGTTGCTGGCAGTGACGGTGGCGGTCTTGGCCACCAGCACGCCGTTCTGGTTGTTCAGGTTGCCGGCGTTGACGGTCAGGTCGTTGGCGATGACTTGCCCGCCGCTGTTGTTCAGGTTGGCGCTGGTGAGCACCAGGCTGCCACCGGCCATTTCGATACGGCCCTGGCGGTTGTCCAGGGACGCGCTGTTGAGCGTGGCGGCCTGGCCTTCGCCGAAGCGGATCAAGCCGCCAAGGTTGACGATGGCCGGCGAGTTGATCGCCAGGCTCTGCTCACCGAACAGGCGGGCGCTGGCGCCCTGGTTAGTGAGTTTGGCGCTGCTGACCTCGACGCTCTTGGCCTGGATGATCGCGCCCTGGTTGGTCAGCGCCTGCGCGGCGGTGATCGACAGTGCACGGCTGGCCAGCAGGTTGCCGCTGGTGGTGACGGTTTGCGCGTTCACCACCAGATCGCCGGTGGTGTTGCGGCTGTTATCAGCGGCGACGCCGGCTTCGATGATGCCGGGGTTGTTCACGCTGGCCGCGTTGATCTCGATGCGCTGGCCGGCGGCGATGCTCTTGCGGTTGACTAAAGCCTGGGCGCTGGTGACCTGCACGTTGCCGTTGGCGTAGACCTTATCGGTGAGGTCGATGTTTTGCGCGGTGACTTTGACGCTACCGGTGGCCACCGTTTGCGCCATGCTCAGGCGCCCGTTGGCGTCGAGCTGAATATCGCCACCACTGGCCGCCAGGGTGCCGTCGAGCTTCACACCCACACCGGCCTCGGTGCCCACCAGTTTGATCGCGCCGGCATACATGCCGCCCAGGGCCGAGGAGTCGATCGCCAGCTCCGGCTTGGCGCTGCCGTCATCGGCGCGGGGGGTGGTTTTCAGGCTTTGCGCATCGACGTCGTTGCGCCCGGCGATCACGTTGAGTTCGCGGGCGTTGATTTGTGCGTTGATCTTGGCCGAGCGGGTGATGATGTCGAAGCGTTCGACGTTGCTGGCGTTCAAGCCTTCGCCGTCGATGGTCACGGCGCCGCCATCCACTTCATAGCGCTGCAACTGGCCGCTTGCATCAAGCACCGGTTTGCCGGTGGTGAGGGTGACGTTGGGGGTGTTGATAAAGCCGCAACCGCTGCACGTCACGCCGTACGGGTTGGCGACGATGACCTTGGCCGACTGCCCCGCCACTTCGGTATAGCCGCGCAACTGGCTGGGGCTGCCGCCGTTGACTTCGTTGAGGATGACGTTCGCCGCGCCGCCCTTGAGGTTGGGGTTGCCGACAATGATCCCGCCCAGCTGGGTGTTAACCATGGCGCCGTTGCCGTTGTTGAGGATCACGCCGTTGGGGCCGACGTTGTAGTCCTTGAACTGGTTATGGGACAGGCCCGCGCCATTGGGGGTGGCGATGTTCACCACCGGCACGCCATTGCCCGCCGCGCCCACGGTGGTGCCCGGCGCACTGACCACAATGCCCTCGGCCTGGGCCAGCAGCGGCTGCCAGAACAGTGCGTTGGCAAGGATCAACGCCAGCCCGCGCTTGGGCAGGCCGAAGAACGCGTCCCGACGCTTCAGGGCGGCAGAAGGTTGGCGGGCCAGGAAGGCGAATTGGCGAACATCCATTGTCAGGCTCTCATGCAGCGGGGCGTTGAATTACAGGAAAAAATCCATGCGGAAGTAGATCGGTGCTTCGCGCTCGGTAACCACACCGGGTCTTTCTAAGGAGTGAGCAAAGGTCACGCTGGTGCTGACGTGTTTGCCACGGGCGAACAGCTCCAGGGAGTTGCTGGACACCCGTCCGTGAACGTTGTCGTTGTAGCGGTCGTTGCGGATCACGCCTTGGTCATAACCGACGCTGGCGCCGTATTCGGCGAAGGCCGGGCGCATCCAGTCGAGGGTCACCGGGCGTGCCCAGCGCACTTCGTTGCGCCAGTAGCCGCCGCTGTCGCCGGTCAGCAACTGGTCCTTGAAACCGCGCACCGAGGCCGAGCCGCCGAGGCTCATGCGCTGGGGCGAAAACAGAATGTCTTCGCTGCGTTGGCCGGTGGCCAAACTGCTGAAGCTGAACGACTCGCCCCACAGGCTGAACGGTTGCAGGTAGCTGACGGTGGCGGTGTATTTGCGGTAGCGCGAATTGGGCTGACGCCGACCGAGCGGGTCACGCTCGTCTTGAGACTGGGCGTCGAGCAGGCCGATGCCGCTTTGCATGTCCAGGTCCAGGTTGACGAAGGCACTGCCGATGCGCCGACCGTGGTTGACGCCCAGTTGCAGTTCGCTGAGGCGGTTGCTGCTGGGCGCGGTGCGCACGTCGAGGATGTAGTTGTTGGTGCGCAGATGCGCCAAGCCGACGTTGACCGAGGTCTTGCTCACGTCATCGCGGTGGATCACCCGTTCGGCGCGCAGTTGGTGGTTCTGGTTGTCGCCGTCCTGCTTGTATTTGAAGCCGTCGGTCACGCCGTAGGTGCGGTAGTCGCTCTCGCTGTAGGTGTAGCTGAAGTTCCACCAGCCCCAGGGCACGTTGTAGTAGAGCATGGTGTTTTTCGAGGTTTTCTGGCGGTCGCTGATGGCGTCGTGGCCGCCGCGCAGCATCAGTTGGTCACCCAGGCCCAGCGGGCTGTCCCACTCAAGGCCCGCGCCCCATTGCTGTTCGCCGGTGCTTTTCTGCCCGTCGTTATTGCGCGAGAGGCTGGCGCGCCAGGGCTTTTGCGCGGTGTTCTTGACCACCACGTCGCTGCCGCCCACTTGCTGGCCGGGGGTGAGTTCCATCTGCGCCTGTTTGGACGGCAGGCGGTTGAGCTGGTCCACCAGTTGCTCGATTTCACGCAGGTTCAGCGCTTCGCCGACCTTGCCGGGAAAAGCCATGGCCAGCTCGCGGTCGGTCACCGTGCTGCCTTCGGCGCTGCGCAGGGCTTCGAGCTTGCCCTCCACCACCAGCACTTGCAGATGGCCGGTGGAGAGGTCTTGCTGCGGCAGGTAGGCACGGCTGGTGACGCGGCCTTTGCCGAGGTAATAGTCGGTGATGGTTTTGAGCAGGTCATTAAGCTGCGACACGCCCAGGCACTGGCCGATGTAGGGCTTGAGCAGGCGCTCGCGATCGGGTGCCGGCAGGCTGTCGGCGCCTTTGAGTTCGATGGTTTTGATTGGGAAGCAACGGGTGTCGGCAGGGGTTGCCGGGGCTTGGGGCTTGTCCGCTTTGCCGGGCAGGTCTTGGAGTTCTTGGAGGCGCCGCTGCTGCTCTTCAAGCAAGCGGTTCTGCCGGTCGCGGATCAGGTCCTGATCGCCGGGCGTGGGGGCGGCGGATGCACTGTTCAGGCCCACGCAAGTAAGCAGGAAGGTGCAGAGCAGTAACCGGGTCCGTGGCAATAACGAAGACATGTTCGATCCATCGAAAATCAAGGGCCGCGAAACTAACATCGAACTTCCAGCTCGCCTAGAAACGGGCGACGTGGGGCCGTTCGACTGATTAGTTTTCTAACCTGTTGATTATTAATAATAATTTTTCATCAAAAAAGTTTAAGTCGGGCACTTGCGGTGATTATTCCGACAAGTGGCAACTGTTTTGATGGCGATTCGACGAATGACTTTTTGATTGCCATTATTTAGCCATCAAGCGTTCGTCGAGTTAGGTTAGTACCGGAGAAAGGGGAAAAGTTCGCGGGCGTTTTGTGAATTGGATCCCATTTATCGGAATTCCAGTAAACGTGTTGAACCACTGCCATCAAGGGCTGATGGGCTTGCCCTCTGTAGGAGCGAGCTTGCTCGCGAAAAACGTCAACGATAACGCGTACTGCCTGAAGAAAACGCGGCGCCTACGGGTTTCTCGCGAGCAAGCTCGCTCCTACAAAGGTCTAGCCAATGCCTTTGTCTTTGTCGGCGTCGGGTACCAGGGTCAGGCCGGGGCGTTCGACGTCGCGGGAGACGTGGGATTTCACTTCTTCGACGCCGCCCTCTTCATCGTTGTGAATCACCAGCACGCCGGGGCGGCGCAGTTGTTCGAGGTCGCCGTCGCCCAAGTTGAAACTTTCACTCAGGTGCTGGTCGCTCAGCGCATTGGCCTCGGCGCGGCGCTGGGCGAATTTGCGCCCGCGATGCTGCTGATAGCGCGCCCAGCTGATCAGGATCACCGCGTTGAACAACGCGATCCACAGGTAAACCTGCAAGGTGTTGAGCGCGGCAAAGATAGGCGCCTCGATGCGCGGGCCGCCGTGGGTTTCAAGCATGGCGCTGATCCCTCGCGCCAGCAGCCAAATCAACCCACCCCAGGCCAGCAGGGTCAGCAGCACATCGACGATCCACATCAGTGTGTTTTGGCGAGTTCTGACCAGTTTCATGCTCACGCCTCCTCTTGTGCAGGTTTGATACCGCGGTCCGGGCTGACCCAGCGGGCGCGCTTCTGGTGTTGGTTGAACAACACCTTGGGAAAGCTGACCAGAGTCGTGAACAGGCTCACCAGCCAGAACACCATCGGGTACCACACGGTCCAGAACAGGGTTTTCCACAGGTCTTTTTCGTAACGCCGGTCGATCAGGATGCTCACCGCAAACTGCAGCAGGCACACCATCGCCAACACCAGGCCGGTGAACGCGGGCGGCACCAATGAATCCACGGTGATTGCCGCCGGCAGCGTGACGAATTTACCCACGGCCCAGAAGATCACCGACAGCAGGAAGGTGAAGGCCCAACCGGTGGACAGGCAGTATTCGAACAGCAGCGGCCACAGGTAGCGGTGGCGCCATTGCCAGATGCCACGGATGTTCTTGAACAGCACTTCGGCACCGCCCTGGGCCCAACGCAGACGCTGTTTCCACAGGCCGCCGACGGTCTCGGGCATGAGGATCCAGCACAGCGCGCGCGGCTCGTAGAAGATCGCCCAGTGATCGAGTTGCAGCTTCCAACTGACATCGATGTCTTCGGTGATCATGTCGGTGCTCCAGTAGTCAATGCGGTCCAGGGCCTTCTTGCGAAACGCCACCACCACACCCGAGACCGTGAAGATCCGGCCAAACACCCGCTGGGTACGCTTGATCAAACCGATGATCGAGGAGAACTCGCCCACCTGCACCCGGCCGATCAGGGTCGAGCGCGTACGAATGCGCGGGTTGCCGGTGACGGCGCCCAGGCGTGGGTTGTCGAGCATCGGCGCGACCATGTAGGCCGCCGCGTTCTTGTCGAGCAAGGCATCGCCGTCGATGCACACCAGGTATTCGCTGCGGGCGGCCACGGCGCCCATGCGCAGGGCCACGGCCTTGCCCTGGTTCTGCGCCAGGTGCAGCACGCGCAGGCGTGGGTGTTGCAACGCCAGGGCATCGAGTACCGCGGCGGTGTTGTCACTGGAGCCGTCGTTGACAGCGATCACTTCGATGTTCGGGTACACCTGGCCGAGGGCCGCGCCAATGGTGTCGGCGACGTTATCGCCCTCGTTGTAGCAAGGAATGATGATCGAGATCAGCGGCTCGCCGGCCAGGGTCGGCGCCGGCGTGTCTTCTTCCCACAGCCAGTGGCGTTCCCAGTGCAGCCAGAAATACAGGCCACCGGCGATCCATAGTGCCGACATGAACAACGGGTAGAAGAACACGAAGTCCATCAGGAACTGCCCGGTCACCAGGAAGATCAGGCCCAGGGGCAAGCCCAGTACCAGTGCCAACACGAATATAGCCAGGATTCTGTCGAACATGATCAAGGGTTCCACTGGTTGGAAAGGGCCGGACGTATGGTCTTCAAGTCCGGGGAGTTTTCCAGGAAGTTGTCCGGGTAGTAGCCGAAACTGGTGACGCCCTGGCGTTTGAGCACGCCCATCCATTGCGCCAGCTGCTCGGCGCTGATATCCGGCGCAGCCTGGGTGCGCCAGTCTTTGGCTTGCAGTTCGAAAACGGTTTTTTCCAATGCGCCGGGACGTGCCTTGACCGTGGCCACGAGTTTTTCCAGCCAGGCATTGGAGTTTTTCAACGACTCGCCTTCCATCAGCGGCATGGCCATGGGCGCGGTCCAGTCGTAGGTCTGGAGGAAATCATCGAGGTTCTGCGCGAACCAGGCTTCGCTGCCAGGGTTGAGCATCGGCTCGGCGAACAGATTGCGCGCGGTGAGTACCTGCGGGCCGCGAATGGCGCGCACCTTCACGGTCAACTCGTTGGTGAAGTCGATCAGGTAGCGGCTCTTGAAGCGTGTCCAACGCTGCATCACGGCCGGGTCGGCGCGCAGGGCAGCGATGCTGTTCGGCAGGCCCTGGGCAGCGTAGGCCTTGAGCGCAGCGGGGCTGGCGTCTTCAAAGTCGCTCAGCAGCGCATCGTCGTGATAGAGCACGCCGTCGATGGCACTGTTGCTGGTGCGCGCCAGGTCTTCGTAGATCTCGCCGATGAGCTGCCGCACTTTGGGGTCAAAGGGTGACAGGCGCTTGTATTGGTCCGGGTCGACAGCAACCTGGCCCGTCTCCGGGTCCCACCGGGTGACGCGTGGCAGCTTGTCGTCGAGGGCGAAACTGAGCACCGGCATCCACGCAAAGACGCTGGCGTGGGCGCGGGTATGCAGCTGCCAGGAAACACGGTTGAACAGGTCGGCACGCATTGGCAAATGGCGATTCGGAAAATACAGCGAATGCACCAGGCCGTCGCCCTTGGGGTCAGCGTAAGCTTGCAGGAACACCGTGACCGCGCCCATGTCCACCACGCGTTGCACCAGCACGTCGAGGTTGCGCGCCTGTTGAGCCGGGTCCGGGTCATAGACGTGATCCAGATCCACATGCACGACGCGCAACGGTGCCTTGGCCTGGACCGAAACCATGCTGCTGGCGAAGTGTTCACCATCCGGGTCGGAAGCGACCAGGAAGCGCGGGCTGCTCATCAGCTTGTTGGAATCATCCAAACCGTCGTCCAGCGTCAGCGCCATCTCATAGCCGTGCTCGCCCACCACGGCCAGGGTGGTGCCGTCGGCTGCGCCATACGGCCACACCCATACCCGTGGAGCCTTGCCAGTGACAGTACGGATTTTATTGGAGATGGCCGCTACGTCAGTGCGCATGCGTGCCTGGAATTGCGCTTCGGTTTCATAGCTGCGAGTCGCCGGGTCATAACGGCGTGTGGTAGCGGCCGGCTCCAGGTTGCCCTGTGGGTTGGCGAGTATGCCTTTGTGATTGGCGTCGGTATGGGCGGCGATTTCCACCAGGCCCGAACGGGACACCTCGCGAATCTGCTGCCAGGTCAGGAAGTCTCCCCGTGGGCGTGGCGTACCGGCGAAGTCCACCGGTTGGTTCAACGGGGTATCGATCCAACTGCCTACCGGCGCCAGCACGGCCGGCCAGTTGTAGGCCCGCAGAATCGGCATCACACGGGTGTAGAAGCTGGAATAACCGTCGTCGAAGCTGAGCATTACCGCCTTGGGCGGCAACGTCGGCCCACCGCGACGCGCGGAGAGAACCTGGTCCACGCTGACTGCCTGGTAGCCGTTCTCCCGCAGCCAGGCCAACTGCTCGATCAAGCGTTCGGTGCGCACCCCCACCACGGCCTGGTCGGGGTCGGTATCCGAGACGTCGTGGTAGGCAATGCCCAGGAAATGGTTCTTCGGCCACGGCGCTTCGCTGGCCAGTGTCGGCCGCTCGGCAGGTGGAACGAATGGCGCGGGTTGCTGGGCGCAGGCGGCGGCCAGCATTACACCCAGGACCAAAAAGCAACGGCTGAGGAGGGTCATGGTCAGGCTCTTCTAGAAACGGTAGGTGAGGTCGAGGAGCAGGCGCAAATCGCGTTCGCGCTCGCCGTCGTAAGGTCGGCTGACCAGGCTGAGGTTGGCGCCGGCTTCCAGCACGTCATTCCAGCGAAAGCGTTGGCCGTAACCGATCAAGCCGACGCCGCCGGTGGAATAATCTTTCTGGCTATAAGTACCCGCACCAAGCTGGAACTGCTGACTCCACTGGGTTTCGTAGCGGTGATAGAGCACATGGTTGACGTTGACGGTGGGCAATACGCTGAAGTCGGACTTGGGGTTGAAGTAGATCGTGTCTTCCTTGCTGTTGCGGCTGGCGCCCACCTCCAGGCCTAACTCCACCTGCACCTTGGGCGAGCTGTAGATGCCTTCGCGGCCCGTCAGCAGGGCTTCGACACGGTCGTTGCCATCGCTGAAATGGGACGGGCTGATCGCCAGTTTCCACTCGCGGCTTTCGTTGGCGCGCCAGCGGATAAACCCACTGCCGCCGTTGGCCGTGACCCCGTCATTCAACGCGCGCAGCGGCGTGCTGTTGAGGAGGTAGCCAAGGCTGGCGCCGTACTGCCAGTGGTCGTTGATGTCGCGGGCAATCGACACGCTTGCGCCTTGCTTGGCGCCATCGCCATAAGAATGGTTGGACACTTCGGCTTCGATGGTCATGTCGCGAGTACGCCGCTCCACGCCTACACGCTGGAAACGGTGATGGCCAGTGCCTTCGGCAAAGTCAGCGGTGCCATAACCGACACCCGCGAACAGCCGCCAGTCCTCGTCGATGGGCGGGGTATAGATCACGCTTTCTATGCCCCAGTCACGGCTACCCGACACCGCGCCGGCCTCTTGATTGTTGCCGCCACCGAAGCTTTTGCCGGTGTAGGCTTCCACCCGCACTTCGGCCATGTCGTGCACGTCACGCAAGCGTTTGAGGCGCTGTACCTGGCGGTTTTCCGGGGCGCGGGCGACGACGTCGTCGGTGAGCAGGTCGAGTTGACGCCATTCCTGCAGGTCCAACGCGGTGAAGCCTTGGGACATTTCTACGCCAATGTCGCGGGGGCTCTGGTTTTCGGCTTCCTTGAGAGAGTCTTCTGCACGCCTTGGCCAATCACGGGCTCGGTACATTTCCGCCTGCGCCAAACGCACGCCGATGCTGCCGGGCGCTTTGCTGCCCAGGTTTTCCAGCGCCTGTTCGCTGGCATTCAGGTCAGCGCCATAGGTACCGGCCTGGGCCGCCAATTGCTGGGCGTCCATCCATTCATCGTTAGGGTTGCCCAGGGGCAAGCCCTTGAGTTCAACCCGAGGCTTTTCGGTGCTGGCCAATTGCGTGGCAACGGCACGCGCCTCGTCCACCTGGTCGTTTTCCAACAAGGCGTAGAACAACGCAGAGCTGTCTTTGACATGATCACCTACGTCGGCGTCAGCGGCGGTCAGCGCCTGGCGATACAGCGGCGCGGCCTTCTCCGGCAGGCGCTGGTCGAGGTAGGACGCGGCCACCCAGCGCACGGCGTAGGTCGGCAACTGCACACCTTTGGCGGTGAGGGCTTCGTACTCGCGGATCACCTCTGCGGTACGCGACCGCGCCTTGAGCGCGCCCAGGCGGTCGATGCGCCAGCGGATGACGTCGTCCTGGGCCGTGGCGTCCGGGGTCCAACGGCTGATCAGTTTGTCGTAATCCTGCAAGGCACGGTCAGCGATGACGTAGCGTTCCTTTTCGCTGCGCGTGGCGAACTCGGCCATGCGCACACGTTCGGCGGCAAGGTCGCCTTCCAGGCGGCGCTGGGTGACCGCGTCCACCAAACCTGGGCGCTGGGCGGACAGCCGCAGTGCTGGCTGCGGCATGCGCGCCTTTTGCAGGGCGACGATGTATTCGCGGGCCACTTCCGGCTTGTCTCCGGCGCGGATGAAGGCCTGGTCAAACTCGAACAGTGCGTCGTAGTTCAAACCGGCGCGCGTCAGCGCATAGCCCAGGGCCATGCGGCGGTTGGGGTCATTGGGCTGCGCCGCCACCAGCGTGCGCAGGCGTTGCACCGCCTCGTTGGCTTTGCCGCCATCGGCCTGGGCCAGGGCCAGGC
Source organism: Pseudomonas fluorescens (assembly GCF_001902145.1). GTDB lineage: Bacteria > Pseudomonadota > Gammaproteobacteria > Pseudomonadales > Pseudomonadaceae > Aquipseudomonas > Aquipseudomonas fluorescens_BV. The sequence continues at coordinate 52,791 of NZ_MRST01000024.1, read as the reverse complement.
CCAGTTGCAGGTCGATATTATTCGGTTCACGCAGCAGCGCCTGGCGATAGACCGCTTCGGCCTGAGCCCATTGTTTTTGATTGCGGTAAGTACGCGCCACCGTGGCGAGTGCCTGGGTGGTGAGGTTGCGATGCTTGCCTTGCGCTTCGTACACCTTAAGCACTTCGGCGTCTTGCCCGGCCCAGCCGGCGATCACCAGGTGGTCGCTGACCTGGCCTGGGGTCTGGCGCTCGGCGGAGAGTTGGCGCAATTGGGTCAGCGCCGGCGTGAAGTGACCGTTGCGGGCCTGGATGATCAGAGCGTCGTAGGCAGGGTCGGCAAACGCAAGGCCTGGGACCAGCAATTGGCTGCACAGGGCGGCCCCGATAAGCAGACGCAACCGGCCTGAGGCACTGTAGGAGTGGTTTCGCAGCATATCGTGAGCTTCCTTACACACGGAAAGCCCTAACGATAGATGGTCCTGAGCGAAACGCTTCAGGGTGTCGGCGTCTCGGGACCCGACCTAGCTTTCCTGTAGGAACTATCTCTTAGCGAAGTAGGGGGAAGTACAATTCAGAACAATTGTTCAGAATTGTATGATCACGATTTTTTTCCATGTGCAGAAACAACTGTGGGAGCGGGCTTGCTCGCGAAAGCAGTCTGTCAGTTCATACATCATCGACTGACACTCTGTCTTCGCGAGCAAGCCCGCTCCCACATTTTTTACCGCATTTCAGGTTTATTGGGCGCCGCTGACCGCACCGACCTTGGACATTACGAAGCTAAGGAACTGCTCAACGGTCATCTTCTGGCCGTTGAAGGTCACTTCGTTGTTGGCGTAGTGCAGCTTGGAAACCACGTCGGTGCCCACCAGGGTCGCCAGTTGAGTGCCGACCGCCATGCTGCTGACCATCTCGGCCGCCATCTGCGATTGCTGTTCGATGGCTTGCGGGTCGGTCACGCCGCCCACCTGGGCTTGCAGGGCCGCCACGTCGCTGATCATCGGCTTGGACAGGGTCAGGTTGGCATCCAGCAGCGAGACCATTTGCTTGCCCAGTTCAACCGGCGGCAGCTCCATGGACGTTGGCTTGGTCAGGTCCACCACCAGGTTGAACTTGCTTTCGCCACGGGTGGTTTTGAGCGACAGGTTTTCCACAGCCAGTTGCGGCTTGGCGGCCAGCACCTGGTTGACGTTGGCTTCCGCCAGGGCTTGCTCGGCTTCGGTCATTTGCAGCTCCGGCACCGGTTGACCGGCAGCAGCGGCGGCTTGCACCGGTTGCATCTTGTCCTGGTAGAGCTTGGTCAGCACCAGCATCGCCGGAATGTCGACGTTCTTCATGCTCACGGCCATGGCGGCCGAGCCTACCGCTTTGCCCTGGTAGCCGATCTCGTCGATCTTGTAGTCGACGCGGCCAGCCAGGTTGTTGTCCTTGGTTTCGCTGGAATCTTTCTGCTCGAAACCCTTGAGGGTCAGTACGGCTTTCTGCGGACCGAAGGTGACCTTGGTGTCGGTCAGCTCCACGGTGTTCTGGCCGGTGTAGAAACCGAAGGTGGTTTTTTCCAGGTTGCTGGCGACGGTCAGGCCGGCCAGTTGCGCTTCGAACGGTGCGCCTTCGGCGTCCACTGCGGCAACTTTGAGGCTGTTCATGAAGCCTTCGGCCTTGACCTTCTGGCCCTCGGCGCTGCTGTCGAAGTTGAGGTTGGCGCCGGAGAAGCTCACCGAGGAGGTGGCGTCCTTGAATTCCAGGGGCAGCAATTCGATGTTGCCGCTCACCGAACGGCTATAGCCGATATTCGCCACGCCTTTGAGCGGCGACACGTCTTTGCTGGCGGCGAACCATTTTTCGGTGGTGGGGTTCTTTTCCAGTTCGTAGTGACTGGTGGCCATGACTGGCAACCACTTGAGAGTCACCAGGCGCGAGAACGGCAGCGGGCCGTGTTCGATATGGTCGACGAACAGCAACTCGGGGTTCGGGTTGTCTTCGCCGAACACGCTGCCTTGGCCCTTGAGGCGATAGTGTGCGGTGCTGCTGAACACGCCACGGTCCAGGGACACCAGCTCCAGGGTCACGCTGCCATCGACGCCGGCCATGGAGGTCTGCAGTTCTTTATTGGCGCTCTGGATAGCGGTTTGCAGGACCGGCTCCAGTTGTTTACCGGTGTACCAGGCACCGCCCGCACTGACGGCGCCGACGGCGACAACAAAACCCAAGAAAACAACGGCTGGCTTATTCATGAAGTGACCTGATCAAATCCTGTGAGAAGTGGGCTGTCTTCCTTGAACCCTGTAGGGGTTCCTGTAGGAGCGAGCTTGCTCGCGAAGAACGCATGGGCACCGCGTTCATTCAGAATGCGCGCGTTCTCGTTGGCGTCTTTCGCGAGCAAGCTCGCTCCTACAGTCGTGGCCCGTGTGGCCAAAGGCTGGGGAAGATTAGCACTGGCGGGCGTAAACGGCCCAGCCTTTCAGAGGGACCAGTTCAGCAGGAGTTCAGGAGTATTCCTGTTCGACTTCATCCAACTGGTGATCAAAACTCTTCAAGCGTGCGGTCCAGGTGTACACCAACACCTCGAACTCGCGGTGGATCACGGCATTGCCCGGGGTATCGGCCTTGGGGTCGCAAAAGTCCAGCTGGTAGCGCTCGCGGGCCATTTGCGTGGCTACGTCGGACAGTTCCCGCGCGTTATCCAGCCAATGCCTGCCGTCGGCGACCTGTCGATCCAGCAGCACGCATTGTTTTTTCAGGACTTCGAGGCTTTTCTCCAGCGGCGTGCCGGTGAGGTCGCCCATGACTTCCTGGAACGTGCGCCCCGGCTGCCAGTAGCTGCCCCAGAAATAGCGGTCGAACACGGTTTCGACGCGGCGCAGGGCGACCTTGGTGTCCCAGATCGCCACGCGGGTCTTGCCCTGTTCGAGGAGCTTTTTCTTCACCCGCTGGTTTTGATACGACGCCCAGGCCACCACGCCAATGGACAAGGTGCCGATCACCAGGCAGGCGCTATCAAGGAACACCATGGCCTTGTCGAGTTGATGGGCGAGCATGACGCCATAAAAATACGCGGCCGATAGCAGGACCAATGCAAAGAGCACGCACCAGAAAGCCGGAGCATAAGGGTTTTTCATCATTGGCATCCCCATGAGCAAACGCGAGCTTTGTCGGGCGAGGCGCCACCGGGCCTCACCCAGGAAAGCATAGCAATCACCTCACGGTTTGCCGGGTTTTGTCCCTTGCGTTCGTCCGTTTTCCCAGCCGCCGCCCAGGGCCAGGAACAGGTCGATCTGGCTCATGGCAACCTGGGTGTTGGCCGCCGCCAGTTGTGCACGCATAGCGGTGTAGGTGCGTGTGGCTTGCAGGTCGGCCAGGAACGATTCGCGGCCAGCCTGAAAGAAGCGATGGGTCTGGCCTGCCGCTTCGCGGGCCGACTGTTCGGCTTCGGCCAGGGCGTCGCGGCGTTGCAACACAGCAGTGTATTGCGCCAGGCCGGTCTGGGTTTCGCGGATGGCGTTGAGCACCACGCCGTCGAAGTGGGCCAGCGCACCCTGGGTCGCGGCTTCGGCTTCATGCACGCGGGCGCGGGCGCCGTTGGTCGGTACGGTCCAACTGATCATCGGGCCAAAGCCCCAACGGTTGGCGGCAGGCGTACCGAGGTTCTCCAGCAACCCAACGGTGCCGACCGTCGCGCCGATGCTGATATCCGGGTACAGCGCGCCGGTCGCCACGCCGATACGTGCGGTGGCGGCAGCCAATTGGCGTTCAGCCTGGCGCACATCCGGGCGGCGCTTGAGCAACGCGGCACCGTCGCCCACCGGCAGCAGTTGAGCGATATGTGGCAGCTCGGCGCAGGTGCCGGTGCCGGCGGGCAACTGGTCGACAGGTTTGGCCAGCAACATCGACAACCGGAACAGCCCGGCCTGACGTGAGGCTTCATAGCGCGGGATGTCGGCGCGCAGGGATTTGTATTGGGTTTGCGAGCGGGTCACCTGGGTCTCATCGCCACGCCCGGCATCGCGCAGGCGCTGGGTCAGCTTGGTGCTCTGGGCTTGCAGGTCGAGGGACTCGTTGGCAATCGCCAGCTCTTCGTTGGCCGCGCACACCTGGGTGTAGGAACGCACCACATCGGCCACCAAGGTGATGCGGGCGATATCCGCCGCAGCCTGGGCGGCGTCGGCGCTGGCCTGGGCGCTTTCGATGCCACGCTGCAAGGTGCCGAACAGGTCGAACTGGTAAGACGTAGTGATGCCGACACTGCCGATATTGCCGACCGGGACTTTGTCCGGCAGCAGGAAGGCCTCGCCAGACTCTTGCAAACGCTGGGCCTCGGCCTTGGCGCCGGCACTCCAGCCGCCAGCGGACTCAGCTTGCTGCACCTGGAAACGCGAGCGCTGCAGGTTGGCGGCGGCCACGCGCAGGTCGGTGTTGGAGGCCATGGCCTGGCGCACCAGTTCGTCCAGGCGCGGGTCTTTATACAACTTCCACCAATCGGCCGGCACCGGTGCCGAGACCACATTGCTGCCCTCGCCCATGATCGGCCCTTGCAGGTCGCCACGGTTGACCGCAGCCTGTTCCGGCAGCTTGTAATCGGGCCCCACCACCTGGCAGGCCGACAGCAACAACCCTAACGCAGCGGTTGCCAGAAGCCGCTTCATGGTTTGTCCCCGTCTTTGACCTTATCGGCGATGATCGACACCGTCGCGGTGCGCCCGGCGATCATGCGAAAGTCCGCCGGCACTTCATCAAAGGCAATACGCACCGGGATCCGCTGGGCCAGGCGCACCCAGCTGAACGCCGGGTTGACGTTGGGCAACAGGTTGGAGCCGCTGCTGCGGTCGCGGTCTTCGATCCCGGCGACGATGCTCTGCACGTGGCCATGCAGGCGCGCGTTGTCGCCGATCACACGGATGTCCACGCCCATGCCGACGTGGATGCCGTCGAGCTTGGTCTCTTCGAAGTAGCCGTCGATGTGAAAGGAATTGCTGTCCACCACCGACAGCACCGGGCGCCCGGCGGTGACGAATTCCTGGGTACGCGGTGCGCGGTCGTTGACGTAGCCATCCACGGGGCTGCGGATCACCGAGCGGTCGAGGTTGAGCTGGGCGGAATCCACCGCCACCTGGGCTTCGGCCAGGGCCGATTGGGCGCGGGCAACGCGGGACTGGCTCTCTTCCAGTTGCTCGCTGGGCACCAGGTTGCCCAGGCCCCGGTTACGCTTGTACTCGCGGCTTGCCTGGGCCAGGGTTTCCTGGCGGTCGGCCACGGCGGCCTGGGCTTGGCGCAGGGCCAGCTTGAAGCGGTCCTGGTCAACGGCGAAGAGCACCTGGCCCTTGGTCACCAACTGGTTGTCGCGCACGTCCACGCGCTGAATCAGCCCGGACACGTCCGGAGCAATCTGCACGATGTCGGCGCGGATGTGGCCGTCACGGGTCCAGGGCGCAAACATGTAGTACATGACCATGCGCCACACGACGACGACCGCGAAACTCACGACCAACAACGTCAGGACGACACGGCCGATAGTCAAAAAAGGTTTTTTCATGTCATCAGATATCGACTGAGTGAGTCCACAGCGCCCAGCAACAGCGCGTAGAGCCCCACATTGAACAATGCCCGGTGCCAGACCAGGCGATAGAAGTGCATGCGCGTCAACAGCCCGTGCACCACCAGAAACAACACATAAGTAATGCCCATCAGCACCAGCAGCGTGGGCAGGAACACCCCGCTGATATCCAGGTCACCGATCATAAAGGCGCTCCATCAGGTAACGGCGCTTCCATCTCTGTACCGCCAATGAACTCCACACCTGGCAACAGCGCCAGGCGCAGGCCGGCCAAGGCGTGCAGCAGATGCAGGCGCGTGTCGTCTTCGTCTTGCAGGCCCTGGCCGTTGAGGGCGCGACGCGTGCGGTCCAGGGTCATCAGCAGACCGCTGGGCGCGGGCAAGCGTTCACCGGCCTTCAGGCAGGCCTTGAAGTAACCGCCCACGCCTTCTACCACCTGGTTGAGCAACACCCGTGGCACACCGAGGATGCGTGGCGAGTAGGCCAGCAGGTCGAGCAGGTTCAGCGCCACGCGCAGGTCGCGCAAGGCAATGCCGGTGTCCTGCCCGGTGAGGGCCAGGCGCGGCAGGTGTTGCATCAGGCGGTCGAGCATTTGTGCGGCCATGTGCCGGTGCTCGGCCAGGGTGGCGGGCTCGGTGAGGCTGACGATGTCGCGCCAGCTGAAACGGGTGAGGCGCTTGGCCGCCAATTCAGCGCCGAAGGGTCGGGCGATCAACGTCCACACGAACGCGAACAGCAGGCCCACGGGCCCGGCCAGGTTGACGTTGGCGAAGTTGAGAAAGTCCGCGTCATAGGCGCCCTGGATACTGATGAAGGACGACGTATTGACCAACGTCAGCAACATGCCCAGGTAGAAGCGTGGCTGCACGGTGAGGGTGCCGATGCAGATAAACGGCACGGCGAAGGCCAGCACCAGCATGGGGAAATCGTGCAGGTTGGGCAGCACCAGAAACAGGTACAGGCTGGCGAACAGCACCGACATGGCGGTCCAGAAAAAGAACCGGTAGATCTGCGGTGCCGGGTCGTCCATCGAGGCGAAAAAGCTGCACGCCACGGCGGCGAGGATCACGGCGCTGCCGCCGTCGGTCCAGCCCAGCAGAATCCACAATACCGACGCGACAATGATTGCGGTGACGGTGGAGAACGCCGAGTAGAACATCAGCCCACGGTCGAGGAACGGCGTGAGCCGGCCCAGGCGCCAGTGGCGGTAAACGGCGCGCCAGGTGTCCTGGCTTTCGCACTGAATGGCGGCTTGCAAGCTGCGGCAGTCTTGCCACAGATCAACCCATTCGCCCAGGCGGTACAGCGCGTTGGAGAACAGCAACGTATGACGGTCATCCAGCGCTTCGCCTTGGGGTTGCGCGGCGTCGACCTTGTCGCGCAGCTCGCGCCAGCGCTCCAGGGGCGCGGCTTCGGTGGTGCTTTGCAGCCAGGCGCTGGCCTCTTCCAGTAGCGGCGTGAGCTGATCGAGAAACTCCGGCGCCCGATGCTCAATGGCGTACACCGCATCATCCAGAGCGTCGATCACTGGCAGCAGGTGAATCATGCGCCCGCGCAGTTCTTTAGTGTTGCGCACGGTCTGCGGACGCGCGCCTTCGTGGGGCAACTGGCCGATCATCAACTCAAGGGTATTGAAGGTGGCGACCATGCCGCCGCGCAAGTTGCTGACCTCTTCCGGGTCGACCTTGCGACTGAGAAAGCGCTGGCTGTAAACCTGGGCGTCGCTGAACCACTTGGCCACCGAGCCATCGAACACCGGCATCAGGCGCCGAGGCCAGAACATCGCGCCCACCACCGCCGCGACCGCGATGCCCAGGAAGATTTCTTCGGTACGCGCCTCCGCCACATCCCAGACCGCCAACGGGTTATCCACCACCGGCAAGGCGATCAGCGGCAAGGTGTAGCCGGCCAGCATCAGGGCGTAGTTATTCGCGGTGCGCAGGTGCATGGACAAGAACAGCAAGGTGCCGGTCCACAGCGCAATCACCACCACGAGAATGTAGGGTGACTGCACGAACATCGGCACAAACAGCACCGCCGCCGCCGCGCCCATCAAGGTGCCGATGGCGCGGTACAGGGCTTTGGAACTGGTAGGCCCGACAAACGGGCTGGAGACGATATACACCGTGGCCATCGCCCAGTACGGACGCGGCATTTGCATGAGCATGGCGATATACAGCGCGATCATCGACGCGGCGAAGGTACGCACCCCGTAGAACCAGTCGCGAGCAGGCGGGAAGCCGGTAAAAAATCCGTTCAAGGCGACACAGCCTCGGCCGCTTCGAAGGCGCGCAATACACGCAGTGCCGCTTGCAGATCGTCGGGGGCGATATCCGCCAACACATCCTTGCGCAGACGCACCAGTTGCGCCTCCACCGCCTGCACCAACTCACGGCCGCGCTCGGTAAGGCTCAGGGCCTTGGCGCGACGGTCGTGGATGTCTTCGGTGCGGCAGACGTAACCGTCACCGCACAGCCGATCGAGCAGGCGCACCAGTGATGGGCTTTCCATACCGGAGGCCTGGGCTACTTTGACCTGGTGCACACCATCGCCCAAGCGACCGATCATCAACAACGGCACGGCGCAGGCTTCGGAGATGCCATAGCTCACCAGCGTAGTCTGGCAGATTTTGCGCCAATTACGGGCGCCCACCACCATGCTGCTGCTGAGGCTCATCTGGAGTTGTTCGAGGGATTGAGGCACTGGATAGTTCGCATACAGTTAGTTTGCTAACTATTAATATGGTGGAGGGAGGAAGTGCCGTCAAGTTTTGAAACAATTTCACGGATGAGTGGCGGGATGCGGGTTCGCCATGCGACAAACAAAATGTGGGAGCGGGCTTGCCTGCGAAAGCGGTGGTTCAGTTGAATATTCTGTGACTGACACGCCGCCTTCGCGGGCAAGCCCGCTCCCACATTAGGTCAGCGTCGGCTTCATGCCTGCTGCTCAGCCTGCCCATCCAGACGACGTAGTCTCCCGCGCACAACCGCCATAGAACCCAATGCCTTCATCCAGGGAAAACGCACCGGGTATGAACGCTATAACGCGTCAGCATTTTTTTTGCTCCATCGCCCACCCCGCAACATCAGATTCAACTCATCCACCACCACCGCCCAATCCGCATCGTCCAGAATCTCCTCACGCAAAAATGCCTTCTGGGCGTCGCTCCAAAAAAACGCATCCGCCAGTTTCAATTCAGGTTTGAGCGGCGAATGAGAGGCGACAAATTGCTCAATACTGACCGGGTCATCCGGCAGGCCAAGCTGTTTGAACAAAGCCGGCAAGCTGTGCACTGGCGATTCCATGGAAGGCTCCTCATAAGTAGGTTGATGTGAGTCTAGCGGCAGCCTCCAGGTTGCGGCGCCGGTGCGTTGCATAGCACGAACAACCGCGCCCTGGCGCCACCGCCGTCCTGGCGACTGAGTTCGCGCCAGCTGTTGGGCAGCGGCGCGAATTCATCCGGGGCTTCGTTGCTGCTGATCAACCATACCCGTCGCGTTTGAGCAGGCAGTGCTGAGAGGCGGTCCAGATAGATGCGGCCACCGTCCTGGTCCACCAGTGTGCCGAAACCATAGGCGTTCGGGCGAGTGGCAGTGCCGTCGGCTTTGGGCGGCGTGTAGAGCTGCAGTTGGGCGTCGGTCTGGTCGTAATACACGTAGCTGAGGTACCACATCATGTCACTGAGGACGATGCGGTCGCCTTCCTGGTAGTTGCGATTGACGAACTCCACCGGCACGTTGAACTGGTCGTGCTCATCCACCTCGAAGTTGTTCTTTAACCCCAGCAGCTCTACGCCAACAAACAGCGCAAACAACGCCACGCCCAGCCAGGACAAACGCGACGGCAAACGGTCGACGGCAAGCGCCAGGACTATCGGCAGGCCTAACGCATACACCGTGAGGTAGCGCTCGATAAACACTGGCGAGATAAAGGACACGCCATAGACCAGCAGCAGCGGCAGCAGGCAAAACAGTGCCGGCAGGCGCGCCGCGTGATTGCGCCAGGCCGTCGATACAACCACCACGGCCAGCAGCAGGGGTAACAGCCAGAACAGCGGCGACCACAGGCCGAGACCTTCGTCCTGCAACACGAACTGCCAGATCATCGAGGGCAGGGATAGCAGGTTGAGCGGCTCTTCCCAACCAATGTCGCCGCCGACTTTGAGCTGTTCGATGTGCTGCACCAAATCCAGCAAGTTGGGCAGCCAGGGCAGATACAACAACACTATCGCCACGTTGGCCGCCCACCAGGCAGGCCGCGTGATCAAGCGTTGAGCTGGCGCCTGCAATCCCAGGTACGCCCAATGCACCAGCACGCACAGCGCGGTGAAGTAGTGGGTATAGAACCCGGCGCTCATCAACAGCACATACACCGCCCCATAGCGCGCGCGTTCGGGCTGCCTCACCCAGTACACCAGCGCCAACGTGGCCCCCAGCAGCCACACGCCAAGCAGCGAATACATGCGCACTTCCTGGCTGTAGCGCACTGCCGTCGGCAGCAGTGCCAGCAGGATCCCCGCCAGCACGGCCGCGCGTCGGGTGGACAGTTGCCGTGTCAGCCAGATGCCCAGGCCCACGACGGCCACGCCGGGGATTGCGCTCAGGCTGCGAATCGAGCCGATGCTATCGCCGAACACCTCGATCCAACCGCGCAGCAGCAAGAAATACAGCGGCGGATGCACATCATGGGCCGCGTGAAACCACAGGTCGGCCAGGGCGTATTCGCTGAGCAACAGGCTGGAGCCTTCGTCGCCCCAGATCGCCGCTGAGGTGAGGTGGTAAAAACGCAGGGCCATGGCCAGCGCCAGGATCGGCACCCACCACAGGCGGCTGAGCCAGCCGGCACCTTCCCAGCTCAAACGATGGAAGGTCGGCAATGCTGCAACTTTTTCGTTTTGCTCTACCGCAGACCGACGCATATCGACTCCGCTACTACTGCCCTCTTACAGGACAAACACTGCGCATGCGCAAACACCGCCACTCTAGGCCAAAAGCCCTGGCCTCGCCGCTGGAATCGGACAAATCAGCAATTTGCGTAGGCCTTCACCGAAGCATTCGCCGGATCAGGCTATTATTGCCCCTTCTCCAAGGACTCAGGATCAAGGAAACGTTATGCGCATCGGTTTGCTGTCACCTCTGGCCCTGGCCTTGTTGGCCGGTTTTTCCCTCCCGGCCCAGGCCAGTTCTGACGACTCGTGCTACCCCGACTGGCGGGTATCGCGTGACAGCTACGAGCCGTGCAGCAACCAGCCGTTTCTCAGCCCGGGCAACGACAGCCGGGTGAACCTGCGCCTGTTGCTGGCCGACAAAAAGGCCGCGCCCCTGGCTCCCAATGCCTTGGGCGAAGACGATTTGGCGCAAGGGTTCGGCCCGGTGCCGTTTCCGGTGTATCGCCTGGTGCCGGCTCCGGCCAAGAATGAGGAGCCTGACAACAAGGCTGACGATTCGCGCACGGCCGAACTCGACGCGCTGCTCCAGCCCCTGGGCATCAAGCGCGAGGAGTACAAGACCGCAGGCCAGGCCTTCCTGAATGGCGAAGGCAGCCGTTGCCGCAGCAATGACGATGACAGCGCCACGGCGTTTATCAGCCAGGTGATCAAAGCCCAGATGCCGCCCGCCGAGCGCGATGTGTTGGTAAAAGCACGCCTGCAGCTGCTGACCACCTGTGACTGGAGTCGCCAAGTGGTGGACGTGCAGTTGACCCCCTCGGCCAACGCCCAGTTGTTTCGCACCTATTTGCAGGCCGCCGGCGATTTCTACAGCGGCCGCTTCGTTTACGCCGAGCGCGGGTTTGCCGCCGCCTCGACCAGTGAGGTGCCTTGGCTGAAAGACACCGCGTTCTACATGACCGCACGTACCTCGTTGAACAGGGCCCAGGCCGAGGCCTTCGACGAATACGGCATGCCACAACGCGAGCATGTGGATAAGTCGGCTTTGAGCGATGCCGAGCAAGGTTTTCTCAGTTACTTGAAATATTATCCACAAGGCGATTACGTTGCGTCCGCCCGTGGCCTGTTGCGCCGCGTGCATTGGTTGGCGAACGACGATGCCAAGCTTGCCGAAGACTTCACCTGGCAATTCACCGAGGCTACCGACGCCCAGCGTAACGTGAGCGTCGACGAGTTGGTGGAAGAAGCCGACCTCAAGTTGCTGATGGTCGGCAACAAAGCGGCGAACAGCCCGATGCTGCAAGTGGTCAGCGACCTGATGGCGATGCGCGCCCACACCCCGCCTCTCTTGAGCCGCGAAGACCTGGATAAACAAAAGAGCACCTTCGCCACTGAGCCAGCGCTGTTTGACTTCCTGCAAGCGAGCTATGCCCTGTACGTCGAACACCAACCCGACGCGGCCTTGAAGCACCTGCCGGTGGATGTGCCGTCGAGCCTGGATTACTTCGCCTTCAGCCAACAGACCCTGCGCGCCCTCTCCCTGGAAGCCAAGCAGGACTGGAAGGCCGCCGAGGCCCTGTGGCTGCAACTGCTGCCGCTGGCCAAGCTACCGCTGCAACGCGACCAACTGGAACTGGCCCTGGCCATGAACTACGAGCGCAGCGGCCAACTGACCAAGGTGTTCGCCGCCGACTCACCGATCAGCGCCAAGCAAGTGCGCTACATCCTGCTGCGCAACGTCGCCGGCCCCGACCTGCTACGTCAGCAGATCGCCAACGCCAGCGACCCGATCGAGCGTCAGAGCGCGCAATTCGTGCTCCTCTACAAAGACCTGCTGCGCGGCCAGTACGCCACCTTCGCCGATGACCTCAAGCAGGCCTCGCTCTCTGACGACAAACTCGGCACCAGCCTGGGCTACACCTATACCAGCGGCCAGACCTTGAAGCTGTTCCAATGGAACGGCGACAAGGCCGAATCTGGGTACGCGTGCCCAAGCATCGCGCAAACCGCGGCGACCCTGCAGAACGAGGCCAAAAACCCGCACGCGTTGAACTGCTTCGGTGAATTCATCCTGCGCAACGGCCTGGACGGCATACCGTTGGAACAACCGCGCGCCGCCGGCAGCCTGGGTAGTACCGCCTCGGACTTCAAGGGTGAAACCTTCTCGCGCCTGGACGGCTACAAACAGGTGATCGCCAACGCCAAGGCGCCGAAAACCGACAAGGCCTATGCACTGTTCCGCGCCATCAACTGCTACGCGCCGGCCGGCTACAACAGCTGCGGCGGCGAAGACGTTGCGCCGGCGGTGCGCAAAGCCTGGTTCCGCCAACTCAAGAGCGGTTTTGCCGATACCCAATGGGGCAAATCGCTGCAGTACTACTGGTGAAATCGCTGTGGCTAGGCTTGCTGTTGCTGGCAAGCCCGGCTTTTGGCGCCGTCGACGCCCGCGACTATGACGCCTTCTGGCTGTGGAGTGGTGTCACGCCCCAGCCGGTGATCAAGCAGGCGAAAACCCTGTACATCCTCCAGGGCCAGATCAACTCTACTCGCCGCACGCCCCAACGCGGCGTGCAACTGATCGCCCAGGGCATCAGCGTACCGCGCATTACCCAAGGCGAAGTCTGGGTGGTCTACCGTGCCCACACCCTGCACTGGCCGGAACAGGTCTACACCCAACTGCTTGGTCAGGTGCAACGCTGGCGTGACGCTGGCAACCCGGTGATCGGTATCCAGATCGACTTCGATGCCCGCACCCAGTACCTGCACGAATACGCCGATTTCTTGCGTGACCTGCGCCAACGCCTGCCCGCCGACCTGCGCCTAAGCATCACCGGGTTGATGGACTGGAGCAGCAATGCCGACCCGGCCGCCATCGCCCAGCTCAAGGGTGTGGTGGATGAATTGGTGGTGCAGACGTATCAGGGGCGGCACAGCATCCCTGACTATGCCGCGTATTTGCCGCGGATGAATCGGCTGGGGATGCCGTTCAAGGTCGGCTTGATTCAGGGAGGCGAATGGCAAGCGCCGGGGTATTTACAGGAAAGTGAGTGGTTTCGAGGGTATGTGGTGTTCTTGCAAAACCCGTGAAGGCTGAATATCAACTGTAGGAGCGAGCTTGCTCGCGAAAGACGTGAACGATAATGCAGCGCTATCAGATAGCCCGCGCCGCCGATACGTTCTTCGCGAGCAAGCTCGCTCCTACAGTGGGTGAGGCTCGCAAGTTCATCGCCAGTTTCACGCCTTTGCGCTTGAGCGGCGAGGCGCTCAGGTCGTTGCTCAAGGTCGCTTTTATCACTGCTCCACAACGAACGCCCACAGGCCGAGCGCGGAGCTGATCGCAATCACCCAGAAAGACACGCCGAGGCAGATCCAAATACCGTTGGCCCACGTTAGGCGGTGGTTGGCTTGGCCTGTCGAATCATTTTCCAAGTGGTTCACCGCGTGCTGAATCTGCACGCTCATCGCGACCTGCGCGATTGCAAAGCACAGGCCCACCTTCAATGCGGTAAGCGACGAGACGAACCACACATAGGTAAAAGGCAGGAAAGCGCAGATTATCCAGCCAAGCACAAAGCAGCGAGGCCACCACCGATAAGCCGGGTCTTTCAGATCAAGCGCCTGCTTGATTTTCATTACGAGCGCATACACAAAAAAAATCGAAAAAAAGGCCCGGACAAGCGGCAATATACGGGTCCCCGTTGCGGTGCGATAAGCGCTCCAATGCTTGTATAACCAGTAGAACGTATAAAAACCTTGGGACAGCAGCACCATCAATACCAACTTGCGCGGTGCGACGATAAAAAAGGTCGATGCGCCAGTTGATGGCGTTTTGAGATCAGCTTGGGGTGATGCGTAGGGGTTTTCAGGTATGAACATAAGGACGACTCTTGAGGGCAGTCCCGCAAGATTAATGCTCATGCTCCTGGCTATTGCCCCCACCTCGAAAACAGGAACATTCCTACGCTCGACTTCACGCAATCGTTACTGAGCGACTTGCAACGGATACACCGACTCCCACCCTCCTCCCAGCGCTTTGTACAGCCCGACCATGGCCAGCGACACGCCGGTAGAGCTTTCTACCCACTGCTCCTGGGTCGCCAGTAGCGCGCTCTGCACGGTGAGTACGTTGACGAAATCCGCCACGCCTTCGACGTACTGGTGTTGGGCGGTGGTCAGCGCGATCTGGTTCTGGCGCACGGCTTCAGCCAGGCTGTCACGGCGCAGTTGGCTGGCGTTGTAGCGGGTCAATTGGTCGTCGATTTCATGCCAGGCACGCAGCACGGTTTGTTGGTAGGCCAGCGCCGCTTCCTGTTGCTGGGCTTCCCGTAAATCCACCATGCCTTGCAGGCGCCCGCCGTTGAACAGCGGCAGGCTCAATTGCGGGCCGAAGGCAAAGGCGCGGGAACCCCAGGAACCGAAATCCGAGAGCTGCATGGCTTGGGAACCCAGGCTGCCGGACAGGGTGATGCGCGGGTAGAAGTCGCCCTTGGCCACGCCGATGCTGGCCGTGGCGGCGTGCAGGCGGGCTTCGGCCTGGCGAATGTCGGGGCGGCGTTCGGCGAGTTCCGATGGCAGTCCGATCGCGACCTGGCGCTGGGTTTGCGGTACAGGGGCGTCTTTGGACAGCTGCGCGTACAGCGCCTGGGGTGGCTCGCCCATCAACAGGCTCAGGGCGTTGATCAACTGGTCCTGGCGCTGCTGCAGATCCGGCAGGCGCGCTTCAATCGCCGCGACCTGAGCGGCGGCTTCGGCCACGTCCAGGTCGGTGGCCACGCCGTCGGCCAGGCGCAGTTGCGAGAGCTTGAGGCTGTGGCGAGCAACATCGAGGTTTTGCTCGGTGACGGCACGGGTGTTTTGGACGCCGCGCAGTTGGATATAGTCCTGGGCAGTCTCGGCCAGCACCGACAACAACACGGCGCGACGGTCGTTTTCGGCAACTTCCAGCGTGGCGTCGGCGGCCTCGGTCTCGCGCTTTACCCGGCCCCAGAAGTCCAGCTCCCAGGCGGCAGAAAAGCCCATATCCCATTGGTTGAAGGCCGAGCGGCCGTTCTCGCCGGAAGGGTCGTTCAAGCCTTTGCCGCTGCTGCGCTTGCGCTGGTAGGCGCCGCCGACATCGACGTTGGGGTAGCGCTCGGCCGTGGTCACCTGGCGGATAGCGCGGCTTTGTTGCAGGCGGCTGCTGGCCAGTTTCAGGTCGAGGTTATCGCTGAGGGCGCGACGCGTAAGGGCCGAGAGCTGCGCATCGTGGAACACGTCCCACCAGCGCTCCTGCAAAGAGTCGCTGACGGCGCGGCTGGCGGCCTGACGGCCCTGGGGTTCGCTCCACTGATTGATCTGCGGGCCCTGGGGCCGCTGGAAATCCGGGCCGACGGTGCAGGCACTCAGACTGATCAGGCTCAAGGTGAACCAGGCGAGGTGTTTCATTGCTGGGCCACCTCACGCTGTTGCGCGACCGGCCGGGTATCGACACTGGCTTCCACCGACATGCCGACGCGCAAGCGCTCGGTCAGTGGCTGGTTCGGTTCGAGGACGATCTTCACCGGAATACGCTGCACCACCTTGGTGAAGTTGCCGGTGGCGTTGTCGGGCTTGACCGAGGCGAAGGTCACCCCGGTGGCAGGCGCCAGGCTTTCGAGGTGGCCATTGAGCAATTCGCCGTCGAGGCTGTCGACCCGTACCTGAACGGCTTGGCCTGCGTGCATATGGGACAGTTGGGTCTCTTGGAAATTGGCCACCACATAAGCTTGGGCCAGTGGCACCACCGCAAGGATCTTGCTGCCCGGTGTCACATAGGCCCCGACCCGCACCGCACGCTCACCGACCATGCCATCCACCGGTGCGACGATGCGCGTGTAAGACAGCTGATAACTGGCCATTTCCAGCGCGGCCTGGGCGCGCTTGAGCCCACCTTCGGCGGCGTCACGCTGGGCGGTGAGAATCTCCACCTGCTTGCGTTCGGCGGCCAGCACGGCGGTGGATTTGGCCAGGCGCGCAGTGGCCTGGTCGATGCGCGTCTTGGCTTGCTGGGCGTTCTGCACGGTGCCCGCACCGACGCCAGCGAGGTGGTTGTAGCGGTTCAGCTCATGTTCGGCAAAGGCCACTTCGGCGCGATCTGCTGCCACGGTAGCCTGGGCCTGGGCGATCACCGAGCTTTGGCGCTCCAGGGTCGCGCTGGCGTTTTTCAACTGGGCCTGGGCAACCAGGGTGTCGGCATCGGCGGCCTGGGCGGCGGCGCGAAAGTCGCGGTCGTCGATCAACGCCAGCAGTTGGCCGGCCTTGACGCGCTGGTTGTCTTCCACCAGCACTTCCTTGATGAAGCCTGCCACCCGCGGCGCCACCAGGGTGAAATCGGCGGCGACGAAGGCGTCGTTGGTGGTCTGGTGCTTGCTGCCCAATACGCCCGGCGCAACCAGGTAAACCAGCACGCCGACGGCAAATACGGCGATAACGGAGACGGCAATTTTGTCTTTGCGTTTCATGGAAAGTCCTTGAGGTCAGGCCGGAGTGCGAGGCGGATAGATCCGCGTGGGCATCCAGAAAATCAGCAGGATCAACGCCACCGCGACACCGGCCATGACGACGTAAAGATCCGAAGAGGTCAGCACCACGGCCTGCTCGTGCAAGCGGTGGGCGAGGCCCGGCGCGTCAGCGTCGGCAAGGGGCGAATTGCCCAGGCGGTCCACCAACATGGTTGAATGGAAATGCCCGCGCTGGGTGGTCAATGTATCCAGCACCGCAGTGGCGATCACAGCAGCCAGGCCCTTGACGGTATTGAACCAGGCCGAGGCGAACGGCCCTTCGATGGGCTGGATACTGCCGGTGGACAGCATCAGCAGCGGCAACACGGCCATCGGCTGACCGAAAATCTGCAGCAGGTACCAGCCATAAAAGTCGTCACGAATCCACGCCGAAGTCAGGTGGGAACTGCCGATGCAGCACAGCACCAACATGCTCAGGCCAATGCCCAGCACCCAGCGGCAATCGACCCAGCGCAGGTTGCACAGCGCCGCCACCAGCGGCAGCGCAATCAGCTGCGGCAGCGCCATCAGCAGCATCACCGGCGCAGTTTGCAGCGGCCGGTAACCCTGGACCTGGGCGAGGAAACTGGACGGGATGATGATCACCGAGGTCAGCACCATCAGCACGCCTGCCAGCACGATCAGGGCGAAGGCCAGGTTGCGCAGGCCGAGCATCTGCAGGTTGAAGAAAGGCAGCGGCTGTGACCATTCGTTGAACATGAACAGCACCAGCAACAATGTGCCGCCACACAGCAGGAAGGTAATCAGGCCCGACTCGAACCAGTCCAGGCGATTGCCCTGCAACAAGCCGATCACCAGCATGCAAATCGCCGGGAAGCCCAACAGCAAACCACGCCAGTTGAACTGCTTGAAGCGCTCCAGGCGCAGCGGGTCTTGTGGCAAGCCATAGGCCACGGCCGCCATGGCCAGCAGGCACGGCGCGACGATCTGCCAGAACGCCCATTGCCAACCGACGTACTCGGTCCACAACGCCGCCAGCGGCGTGCCCAGGCTGGGGCCGAAGGTGGCGGTCAGTGCGTAACCGGCCAACCCGTACAACTTGACGTTGGCCGGCAAGAAACGCAGCGCCACGGTCATCAGCATCGGCGGCAGCGCGCCACCGGCCAGGCCTTGCACGGTACGCAGCAGCAACAGGCTTTCGTAGTTCGGCGCGAACGGGCAGAGGATGCCCAGCACGGTGAACAAACCGATAGCGCACAGGGTGAAGCGACGCAGGGAAAACGTCACCGAACACCACGGCGCGAAGGCCATGGCTGCCACGGACGTGGCGGTGTAGGCGGCGACCAGCCAGGTGCCTTCATCAAAGCCGATGTACAGCGCACCGCGAATATCGGCGAGAGCAACCTTGGTGACCATCTCGTTGAGACCAGACACCAGCACGGCCAACAAAACGCCAAGCAGGCCGATGATGATGCGCGGGCCGAACACGGGTGGGCTCAGGGCCGTAGGTTTGGCTGCAGCCTGGAGGACGGGGGCAGCGAGGGACGTCATGAACAGGTAACTCGGAATAAGAAATACCTGAGCAGTTTAATCAGGCACTCTCATGACAAAAAGTTACTTGTTGGCAGGTTATAAGTGCGTCAGACGCAATTCATAACAGCCCAAGGCTCAAAATTATGGAAAGGGCTTGTCCCCTTGTAGGAGCGAGCTTGCTCGCGAAAAACCCATAGGCGCCGCATTTATCCAGGAAGCACGCGTTATCGTTGACGTTTTTCGCGAGCAAGCTCGCTCCTACAGATTTCAGGTGGGCTGCGCTTCCAGCCAGGTGGCGTGGCAGCTCGAGCGCATGGTTTCGCGCAGCCATTTGTGCGCAGGGTCTTTGTCGAAGCGCGGATGCCAGGATTGCGCTAGGACCAGGGTTGGCAGTGAAATCGGCAAGGCAAATGCGCGCAGTGGCAGGTTCAGCCGCTTGGCGCTCAGGAGGGCTTCCTTGGGCACCGGCAGCAGCAGGTCGGAATCGGGCAGCATGAACATCGCACCGTGAAAGCCTGGGGCGATCATTGCCACGCGGCGCTCCAGGCCCTGTTCATTCAGCGCGGTGTCGATCGGCCCACGAGCGATGCCGCGGCGCGAGATGCTTATGTGGGAATAGCTGGCAAAGCGTGCCGCCGTGATTTCTCCGTCGAACAACGGGTGGTCTTGCCGTGCCAGGCCGACAAAGGTGGTGGAGAACAGGTTCTGCACCTTCACTTCCGGGCTGGCCGGCATGGTGTTGCTCACCCGCAAGTCCAAACGCCCTTCGCGCAGGGCTTCATCGTCGGTGTCGCCTTCGGGCACGAAGCGCAGTTCACACAGCGGCGCCACGCGCTCCATGGTGTCGAACAGCCGACCGCCATACACGCCAATGAAAAAGTCATTGGCGCGCACGCTGAAGCGGCGGCGCAAGGTGCTCAAATCGACTTGGTCCGCCGAACGGAACAGCAACGCGGCCTGCTCCACCACATTGCGCACCTGGCCTTGCAGCTCAAGCGCCTTGGGCGTCGGCACCAGGCCACGGCCGGCACGCACCAGGATCGGGTCTCCGACCGCTTCACGGATACGCGTGAGGGTGCGGCTCATGGCGGCCGGGCTGAGGTTCATCCGCCGCGCGGCGCCCACCACACTGCCCTCGTCGAGCAACGCGTCGAGGGCGACCAGCAGGTTCATGTCCGGTAGTTGCATGCCCAGCACTCGTGATCCGTTGGGAGTGAACTGGGCGCAATCCTAGCAGGCTTTATCGGGTTAGAAAGGCGCATCACCCTGAATCGTGGTGCGGTACAACTTGCGGCGCAGGTGGCTTGGGCACCCGGCGGCCAAGTGGATCAGCGAGCGGTTGTCCCAGAACACCAGGTCGTGGGGCTGCCACTGGTGGCGGTAGATGTTTTCCGGCAGCACGCTGTAGGCGTAGAGCTGGGCCAGCAGGTCACGGCTTTCGTCATCGGGCAGGCCGACGATACGGGTGGTGAAGCCCTCGCTGACGAACAGCGCCTTACGGCCGTTTTCCGGGTGGGTGCGCACAACGGGGTGCACCACTTCGGCAACCTGAGCGAGTTGTTCCGGGGTGAGGGTTGGGCGCCAGTTGCCTTCGAATTTGGTCTCGCTGTAGCGCGCCGTGTAGGAGTGCGCGGCGCTGCGGCCTTCGATGGCGTTGCGCAGGTGGGCTGGCAGTTGCTCCCAGGCTTTGTGCATATCGGCGAACAGGGTGTCGCCGCCTTCAGATGGCAGTTCCTGGGCATGCAGCATCGAACCCAGGCTGGGCAGTTCTTTGTATGACAGGTCCGAATGCCAGAACTTGCCCGCATCCCCCAGGCCGATGGATTGGCCGTTCTCGATGATATTGGAGACGATCAGGATTTCGGGGTGGTTGGCCAACAGGAACTGTTTGAGCACATGGATCTGCAACACGCCAAAACGGCGGCTGAAGGCGATCTGTTGTTCGGGGGTGATGCGTTGATCGCGGAACACGATGACGTGGTGGTCCAGGTGTGCGCGATGGATGCGGGCGAAGTCCTGCTCGTTGACTGGACGGGATAAGTCCAGGCCGATGATCTCGGCGCCGACACTGCCGGGGAAGGGGTGGATGTCGAAGGTTTGGAGGGCGGTGGTGGCAGGCATTTGATTCATTCCCGGCGGTCAGGGGAGTGAATTTATAGGTATAACAACCGGAATTTAAATACCGTTAGAGCATATTGATATGGCGTTTTGAGGTAGGCATTTTATACGCGGTGACGCTGATGGCCCTTTCGCGAGCAAGCCCGCTCCCACATTTGGAATGCATTCCAAGGTGGGAGCGGGCTTGCTCGCGAAGGCGTCAGTACCAGCGATAAAAATCAACGCTCGTGCAACGCCTCGGCCCGCGCCTTGATGATCGGCTTGAGCAGGTAGCTGAGGATGCTTTTCTTGCCGGTGATGATATCCACCGAAGCAACCATGCCGGGGATGATCAGCAGCGGCTTCTCATCCGTGCCCAAGTGGCTGCGGTCGGTGCGCAGAGTGATCATGTAGTAGGTGGTCTTCTTGTCTTCATCAGTGATGGTGTCGGCACCGATGCGTTCGAGCTTGGCCTTGAGGCCACCGTAGACCGTGTAGTCGTAAGCGGTGAACTTGACCACCGCTTCCTGCCCTGGGTGCAGGAAGGCGATGTCTTGCGGGCGGATCTTGGCTTCTACCAGCAGGGTGTCATCCAGCGGCACGATTTCGACCATGTCGCTGCCCGGCTGGATCACACCACCAACCGTGTTGACCAGCAACTGCTTGACGACCCCGCGCACTGGCGAGGTGACCAGGGTGCGACTGACCCGGTCTTCCAGCGCACGGCCGGTGGACTCGGCCTTGTTCAGTTCAGTACGGGCTTCGTTGAGTTGGGTCAGGGCTTCGCTGCGGAATTTGCCGCGGGTTTCATCGATCTTGCGTTGCACTTCCTTGATCGCCGATTCAGCACGCGGGATCGCCAGGGTGGTGGCGTCCAACTGCCCGCGGGTTTCCATTTCGGCGCGCTTGAGGCGCAGCACTTCTACCGGCGACACCGCGCCCTGGGCCACCAGCGGCTCGGACATGTTGATTTCCTGGCGTTGCAGGGACAACTGGCTGCGGTATTGGCCCTGCTTGGAGGTGAACTCGCGCAGTTCCTGCTGGCGCTGTACCAGTTGCTCCTGCAAGCCGCCGACTTCGTCTTTCAACTGCTGGCGGCGGCTTTCATACAAGGAGCGCTCGTTGGCGGCCTGGCTCGGCGCGGCCTTGAGCACCTCGTCAGGGATGTTCAGCGGGCGATCATCCACCTGCGCGCTCAAACGCTCGACGCGCAGTTGCATGGCCAGGCGCAGGGCTTCGGTTTCCCCGGCGTTGGAGACAAACCGCGTGTCGTCGAGACGAATCAACGGCGCGCCGGCCTCTACGATCTGGCCTTCCTTGACGTACAGCTCGGCGACGATACCGCCTTCCAGGTTCTGGATTTTCTGCAACTTGGACGACGGAATCGCCTTGCCGTCGCCACGGGTCACTTCGTCGATCTGGGAGAAACCGGCCCACACCACCAGGAATACAAAGAACGCGATGATTGCCCAGATGGTCAGGCGGATGACCCGTGGCGCATCTTCGATCAGCGCCTTGTTGACCTCGGGCAGCGGCTGGCCCTGCAGCGAATCGGAGCCTTTGAAGTAGCGGCCGACCGCACTCTTGATGGAGTTAAGCAACACTGATCTGCCCCTTCTTCAACGCTTCCATGACCACGGCTTTGGGGCCGTCCGCGAGAATCTGCCCACGGTCGACCACCAGCAGGCGGTCGACCAGGGAGAGCAGTGAGGCTCGGTGCGTGACCAGCACCACGGTCTTGTTTTGCACCACGGCTTGCAGGCGTTGCTTCAAGCGTTCTTCACCGGTGTTGTCCATGGCGCTGGTGGGTTCATCCAGCAACAGCATGGGCGGGTTGAGCAGCAGCGCACGGGCCAGGGCAACGTTCTGACGCTGGCCACCGGACAGGTTCTGCCCACGCTCGCCGACTTGCAGTTCGTAGCCTTGGGGATGCAGGCGGGCAAATTCATGCACGCCGGCCAGTTCGGCGGCTTGCAGGACCATTTCATCCTCGACGTAACGCGCACCGCTGACCAGGTTGTCGCGCAGGGTGCCGGCCAGCAATTGAATGTCTTGGGCGACATAGCCAATGTTGTGGCGCAGCTCGCTCACGTCGATCTGGCGCACGTCCACGCCGTCCACCAGCAAGGAGCCGGAGTCGGGCTGGTAAAGGCCGACGATCAACTTGGCCAGGGAGCTTTTGCCCGAGCCGCTGCGGCCGATGATGCCGATTTTTTCCCCTGGCTTGATCACCAGGTTGATGTTTTTCAGCGCCAGGTTCTGCTGGTTCGGGTAGGTAAAATTCAGGCCCCGGCACTCGATGGCGCCTTGCAGGGTGCGACGGCTCATGGGGCGCTCTTCGAAATTACGCTCTTGGGGCAGCTCCATCATCTGGTCCACCGAGGTCATGGTGACCTTGGCTTGCTGATAGCGCGTCAGCAGGCCCGACAGCGAGGCCAGCGGGCTCAAGGCGCGGCCACTGAGCATGTAGCAGGCAATCAGGCCGCCCATGCTGAGGTTGCCGTCGATGATCTGGTACACGCCGAACACGATCATGATCACGCCGGCCAGTTGCTGGATCAGCAGGGTCATGTTCATCGACAGGCCCGACAGCAACTTCACCCGCAGCTCAAGCCGGCTCAGGGTGCCGATGGTCTGTTCCCAGCCGTACTGACGCTCGCTCTCGGCGTTGTTGACCTTGACCGCATCGAGCCCGGCGAGGGTTTCGATCAGGCTCGACTGGCGCTCGGCGGCCAGGGCCATGGTGCGCTCCATGGTCGCTACCAGGGGCTTTTGCAAGGCGTAGCCGATGCCCAGGGCCAACGGGAACGCCAACACCGGGATCCACACCAGGTGCCCACCGAGGATGGCGATGACCAGGAAGATCAGCAGCGTAAACGGCAGGTCGATCAGGCTGGTGAGGGTGAGCGACGCGAGGAAGTCGCGCAGGCTTTGAAACTCGTGGATGTTCTGCGCGAAGCTGCCGACCCGCGCCGGGCGGTATTTCATGGACATGCCAACGATGCGCTCGAACAACGTGGCCGAGATGATCAGGTCGGTTTTTTTACCGGCCAGGTCCAGGCACAGGCTGCGCAGGCTTTTGAGGATCAGGTCGAACAGGTAGGCACCGCAGATGCCCACGGCCAGCACCCACAGGGTGGCGGTGGCCTGGTTCGGCACCACGCGGTCGTACACGTTCATCACGAACAGCGGCGCGGCCATGGCGATGATGTTGATCAGGAAACTGGCAGCGATGGCGTCGGTGTAGAGCCAGCGCGAACGCATGAGGGTGTCACGGAACCACGAGCGCGCCCGCGGAATCAGGCTGCCGTGGTTGACGTCGAACTTGTGCTGCGGCTGTGCAAAGAAGACTTTGCCGATGTAGTCGTCGGCCAGTGCTTCGCGCTTGATCAGCACTTCACCGCCATCGCTTTCGCTGAGCAGGATCCGCGCTTGATCTTCGCCCTCCCAGCCCACCAGCACGGTACTGCGACCGTCCTTGAGCAACAGCAGCGCCGGCAGTGCAATGGTCGGGATCTGTTCCAACTTGCGTTGCAGCAGCCGACCCTGCAGCCCGGCCCGCGCAGCGGCACGCGACAGCAACTCGGCACTCAACCGTTGCGAAGGCAGCGGCAGGCCGGTGGTGAGCATGGCCGCACTGGCCGGTTTTTGATGCAGGGCGCAGAGCGCCAACAACCCGTCGAGTAACGGGTCGTCGTGCAGTGCGCGCGGATCATGACTGAGATGAACTCGACTGACTTCAGGTTCCACGCGGGCACTCTCGACTAACAGATGGGGCTATTGGGGTGGCTCAATTCATCCCAGGCAGTTGGACTTTAGGTTTCACGTCGTTCTGCACGACGGAGGCCATTGGTGCAACCACTCCCTGGCTCTTGAGCAATTCGCCCATGGTCGCCTTGATTCGGTACTGAGTAAATAACTGAATGTTCTTGATTTCTTCCAGGCGGCGGGAAGCGGTGAACAATTCATTTTCGCTGTCGAGCAAATCCAACAGGGTACGTTGGCCAAGGCTGAACTGTTGCTGGTAGGACGTACGTACGCGGGTGCTGTGATCCACGTACTGCTGGGCGACCGGCAATTGCGCATTGGCGTTGTTCAGGGCGTTCCAGGCCAAGCCTAGCTCTTCATTGAGTTGGCGCAAGGCGTTGTTACGGATGTCCAGCGCCTGGTTGGCCTGGTAGGACTTCGATTGCAGGTCGGCCTTGTTGCTGCCACCGGCGAACAGGTTGAAGCGCATGCGCACCATGGCTTCCCAACCGTTGCTGTGGTTCGGATCACCGGAGACGTTGTTGTCGGCGTTGGTGCCCAGTTCAGCGTCAAAACGCGGGTAGAAGGTGGATTTGGCGGCGTCGTACTGCTTCTCGGCGGCGGAGATATCCGACTCGGCCGAACGCAGGATCGGGCTGTTGTCGAGCATCTGGCGACGCGCTTCATTCAGGTCTGCCGGCAGCATGGCCATGAACGGGGCCGGGCGCTCGAGCTGGTCGGGCATCTGGCCGACGGCGCTGAGGTAATTGACCTGCGCATCCGCCAGGTTGGTTTGCTCGGTGATCAAGTTGTTGCGGGCCTGGGCCAGGCGGGCTTCGGCCTGGTCCCGGTCGGCACCGTTGCCGACGCCGCGCTCGGTGCGCAACTTGATCTGGTCGTAAATGCGCTCGTGGTTGCGCAGGTTGTCTTCGGCCAGACGCACGAACTCACGACGGGTCAATACTTCCAGGTAAACCTGGGCAACGGTCAGCGCTGTGCGCTCCGAAGTCCCCAGCAAGGAGTAAGCGCGGGAATTAACGTTGGCTTGTTGACGCCCGACTTCGCTGGAGGTGGCGAAACCGTCAAAAATCATTTGCTGCAGGCGCAGGCTGGATTCACCGCGGTTGAGCGTGTCCCAGTGATTGCCGCCAGGGTTGTTGGCGCGGGTGGTGGCGTTGTCGGTTCCTTGGCGGCCGTAACCGGCGTTCAGGTCGACACGCGGCAGGTAGCCACCTTGTGCGGCGCGCAATTGGTAATCGGCGGCGATGCGGCTGTTAACACCTGCCTGGATTTCCGGGTGGACATCCAATGCCTGTTGCATGGCTTGGGGCAGTGTCTGGGCTTGTACGAAACTGGCGGCGAGAGCGAACGGTATTGCCATGAACAGGTGCAGACGCATTTAAAATTTCCCCAAGACTTCTTGTCTCAAATCACAGCGATTGGCACCGCTGCGTCGGATAATGGCTACCGTAATGACCGTACGTCGGAAAGTTCAAAAAGCGGAACTGCTTCACACATGTAGGACGGTTCGCCGCATAAATATCAATGTGACATTACGGGGGCGATTGTTTAGGATGGCGGCCATAAGGTCAATACTTTGGCACAAACTAGATTATTAAAAAATCTAGCCAAATATTTGACGTCAATGCATTTATAGACTACGCCCCCCCAATTGGCAGCGCTAATAGCACGCTGTGAAATGGATTTGTCGAAACGGATCACCGGAGAAAATTTTAATGAGCAGTGTTGTTGCCATCGTCAAAAGCATTGTTGGTCAAGTTTTCGTTATTTCTCCGGGAAGTGCTCGCCGCGTTCTCGTTGAAGGTGATCGCTTGTTCGCGGGCGACCAGATCGACACCGGTATGTCGGGTGCCGTGAGCCTGGAACTGGCCGACGGGCGCATCCTGGACCTGGGCCGCTCCACCCAGTGGAGCGCCGACCTGCCGGACTCCAGCCTCGACCTCGCCGCTGCCAGCGAGCAAGCCGCGCCTTCGGTTGCCGAGCTGCAACAAGCCATCGCCGCTGGCGCCGACCCGACCACCGACCTGGAAGCCACCGCCGCCGGCGCAAACGCTGCCGGTAACGGCGCCGCCGGGGGTGGCCACAGCTTCGTGGTGCTGGATGCGACCGCCGGCCGTGTCGATCCGACCATCGGCTTCCCAACCGGTACGCTTGGTCAGGGCACTTCGGCTCTCAACGCGCTGACCGGTGCCCCAGGCTCCGCTGACGCGGGCAACCTGGTGCTGCAGCCTTCGACCCTGTCCCTGAGCGCAACCCCCACCATCACTGAAGCCGGTGGCGTGCTGACCTACACCGCGACCGTGACGCGGCCATCCAGCAGCGACCTTACCGTCACCTTGTCCAATGGCGCGGTGATTACTATCCCGTCAGGCCAACTGACCGGTACGGTCAACGTACCCCTGGCTCCCAACGACACCCCGTACAACGACCCTAGCCAGATCAGCGTGGGCGTTACGGGCACCACCGGTGGCGGCAACCTGGTATTGACCATCGACCCTAACCCGGCCGTGACGCAGATTACCGATACCATCGACACCACCACGGTCACTCTGACCGCTGGTTCGACCGTAACCGAAGGCGGCCAGATCACCTACACCGCCACCCTGACCAACCCGGCGCAGACGCCGGTGAACGTCACCTTGAGCAATGGCTCGGTGATCACCATCAAGGCCGGTGAGTCGACGGGGACCGTTGTGGTCGATACGCCGGCCAACGACGTTTACAACAATGGTTCCACCGTCAGCACCACCATCACGGGGGCAACGGGCGGCAACTTCGAAAACCTGGTGCCCAATACCACGCCTGCGGTCACTACCATTACCGATTCGATCGACACCACCACCGTCACCCTGACCGCTGGTTCGACCGTGACCGAAGGCGGTCAGATCACCTACACCGCCACCCTGACCAACCCGGCGCAGACGCCGGTGAACGTCACCTTGAGCAATGGCTCGGTGATCACCATCAAGGCCGGTGAGTCGACAGGCAGCGTTGTGGTCGATACGCCGGCCAACGACGTTTACAACAATGGCTCGACCGTCAGCACCACCATCACCGGTACAACGGGCGGTAACTTCGAGAACCTGGTACCGAATACCACGCCTGCGGTTACCACCATTACCGATTCGATCGACACCACCACTGTGACGCTGACAGCGCCAACCGAGGCGAACGAAGGTGGTCAGGTTACGTATACCGCCACTCTTTCGAATAAAGCGGGCACTGATGTCACGCTGAAGCTGGATAACGGTTCATCGATCACCATCAAGGCTGGCGAGACCGTTGGCACCGTGACTGTCCCTGCGCCTAGCGATGATGTGTTCATCGACAAGAGCACGCAGACGGTCAAGATCACTGAGACCTCTGGCGGCAATTTCGAGAAATTGGAAGTTGCGGGCGATGGTGCGACCACCACGATCAACGACACCCTCGATAAGGTTGATGTGGTGCTGACGGCGACTACTACCGTTGGCGAAGGCGGAAACATCGTCTACACCGCTAGCCTTGTGGATAAAAACGGCGCGCCGGTAACTAACATCACTAACCCGTTGACCGTCACTTTGGATAACGGTCAGATCATTACTATCGGTGTTAACCAATCCAGCGGCACCGTTACCACCGTGGCGCCAGACGATATTTTTAAAGGCGATCAGACCGTCACCGCTGCTATCAAGGGTGTGACCGGCGGCGAGCATTTTGAAAATCTGGTTCCAGGTACTACCCCAGTTAGCACGACCGTTACCGATACACCGGGCACCGATAACACCACTACCGTGACACTGACGGCTCCGACCGAGGCGAATGAGGGTGGCCAGATCACGTACACGGCGACCTTGAGTAACAAGGCTGGTACTGACGTCACGCTGAAGCTGGATAACGGCTCGTCGATCGTCATTAAGGCTGGCGAAACTGTTGGCACTGTGACCGTCCCTGCGCCTACCGATGATGTGTTCATCGATAAGAGCACGCAGACCGTTCAGATCACTGAGACTGCTGGCGGCAACTTCGAAAAACTCGAAGTCGCAGGCAACGGCGCGACCACCACGATCAACGACACCATCGATAAAGTTGATGTGGTCCTGACCGCTACCACCACCGTTGGCGAAGGCGGCAACATCGTCTACACGGCCAGCCTTGTGGATAAAAACGGCGCACCGGTGACTAACATCACCAATCCGCTGACCGTTACTTTGGACAACGGTAAAACCATCACCATCGGCGTAAACCAATCGAGCGGTAGCGTTTCGGTTGTTGCTCCTGATGACGTGTACAAGGGCGACCAGACCGTCACCACTGCTATCAAAGGCGTGACCGGTGGCGAGCACTTTGAAAACCTAGTGCCAGGTACTACAGCGGTGAACACCACTGTTACGGACACACCTGGTACCGACAATACAACGACTGTCACACTGACCGCGCCAAGTGCGGTTAACGAAGGTGGCCAGATCACCTACACCGCGACCTTGAGCAACAAGGCCGGCACTGACGTCACGCTGAAGTTGGATAACGGCTCGTCGATCGCCATCAAAGCTGGCGAAACCGTTGGCACCGTCACTGTCCCTGCGCCTACCGATGACGTGTTCATCGATAAGAGCACGCAGACCGTCAAGATCACCGAAACCACCGGCGGCAACTTCGAAAAACTGGAAGTTGCAGGCAGCGGCGCAACGACCACGATCAACGACACCATCGACAAGGTCGATGTGGTCCTGACGGCCACCACCACCGTTGGTGAAGGCGGCAACATCGTCTACACCGCTAGCCTTGTGGATAAAAACGGTGCGCCGGTGACTAACATCACCAATCCGCTGACCGTCACCCTCGATAACGGCAAGACCATCACCATTGGTGTGAATCAGTCGAGTGGCTCTATCACCACCATCGCGCCGGATGATGTGTACAAAGGCGATCAAACTGTCACTACCGCCATCAAAAGCGTGACCGGCGGCGAGCACTTCGAAAACCTGGTCCCTGGCACGACGGCAGTGAACACTACTGTCACCGATAACCCTGGCACCGATAACACCACCACCGTTACGTTGACGGCCCCGGCTGAGGCAAACGAAGGTGGGCAGATTACGTACACCGCCACGCTTTCCAACAAAGCGGGCACTGACGTAACACTGAAGCTCGACAACGGTTCAAGCATCACCATCAAGGCCGGCGACACCGTTGGCACCGTAACCGTGCCTGCGCCTACCGATGACGTGTTTATCGATAAGAGCACGCAGACCGTTCAGATCACCGAGACCACTGGTGGCAACTTCGAAAAACTGGAAGTCGCAGGTAATGGCGCAACCACCACGATCAACGACACCATCGACAAGGTCGATGTAGTCCTGACCGCGACCACCACCGTTGGCGAAGGCGGCAACATCGTCTACACCGCCAGCCTTGTGGATAAGAACGGCGCACCGGTGACCAACATCACCAACCCGTTGACCGTGACTTTGGATAACGGCCAGACCATCACCATTGGCGTAAACCAATCGACCGGTAGCGTTTCGGTTCTTGCTCCTGATGATGTTTACAAAGGCGACCAGACCGTCACTACTGCTATCAAAGGCGTAACCGGCGGCGAGCATTTCGAGAACCTGGTCCCTGGCACGACGGCAGTGAACACCACTGTCACCGATACCCCCGGTACCGACAACACAACGACTGTCACCCTGACTGCGCCAAATGCAGTTAACGAAGGTGGCCAGATCACGTACACCGCGACCTTGAGCAACAAGGCTGGCACTGACGTCACCCTGAAGCTGGATAACGGTTCGTCGATCACGATCAAAGCTGGCGAAACTGTTGGCACCGTAACCGTGCCCGCGCCTACCGATGACGTGTTCATCGACAAGAGCACGCAGACGGTCAAGATCACTGAGACCTCTGGCGGGAATTTTGAGAAGTTGGAAGTTGCGGGCGATGGTGCGACCACCACGATCAACGACACCATCGACAAGGTCGATGTGGTCCTGACCGCCACTACCACTGTCGGCGAAGGCGGCAACATCGTTTACACCGCCAGCCTTGTGGATAAAAACGGCGCACCGGTGACTAACATCACCAACCCGCTGACCGTCACCTTGGACAACGGCAAGACAATCACCATCGGTGTGAATCAGTCGAGCGGCTCCATCACCACCATCGCGCCGGATGATGTTTACAAAGGCGACCAGACCGTCACCACCGCCATCAAAGGCGTGACCGGCGGCGAGCACTTTGAAAACTTGGTCCCTGGCACGACGGCAGTGAACACCACCGTTACGGATACACCGGGTACCGACAACACCACCACCGTTACGCTGACGGCTCCGGCCGAAGCAAACGAGGGTGGGCAGATTACGTACACCGCGACCTTGAGCAACAAGGCTGGCACCGATGTCACTTTGAAGCTGGATAACGGCTCGTCGATCACCATCAAAGCTGGTGAAACTGTTGGCACCGTGACCGTCCCTGCGCCTACCGATGACGTGTTCATCGATAAGAGCACCCAGACCGTCAAGATCACTGACGCTTCTGGCGGCAACTTCGAGAAGTTGGAAGTTGCAGGCAACGGCGCAACGACGACGATCAACGACACCATCGACAAGGTGGACGTTGTTCTGACCGCCACCACCACTGTCGGCGAAGGCGGCAATATCGTCTACACCGCCAGCCTTGTGGATAAAAACGGCGCACCGGTGAGCAACATCACCAAT
Organism: Pseudomonas fluorescens; assembly: GCF_001902145.1. Lineage (GTDB taxonomy): Bacteria > Pseudomonadota > Gammaproteobacteria > Pseudomonadales > Pseudomonadaceae > Aquipseudomonas > Aquipseudomonas fluorescens_BV. Next base: position 21,799 of record NZ_MRST01000024.1, on the reverse strand, counting down.
CCGCTGACCGTTACTTTGGATAACGGCAAGACCATCACCATCGGAGTGAATCAGTCGAGCGGCAGTGTTTCGATTGTTGCTCCTGATGATGTGTACAAGGGTGATCAAACCGTTATTACCACTATCAAAGGCGTGGCCGGTGGCGAGCATTTTGAAAATCTGGTCCCAGGTACCGATAACGTCACTACAACTGTGACTGACACACCGGGTACCGACAACACCACCACCGTGACGCTGACGGCTCCGTCCGAGGCAAACGAAGGTGGTCAGATTACGTACACCGCAACGCTTTCCAATAAAGCGGGCACTGACGTAACGTTGAAACTCGACAACGGCTCAAGCATCACCATCAAAGCCGGCGAAACCGTTGGCACCGTAACCGTGCCTGCGCCTACCGATGACGTGTTCATCGATAAGAGCACCCAGACCGTCAAGATCACTGAAACTGCTGGCGGCAACTTCGAAAAACTCGAAGTGGCAGGCAATGGCGCAACCACCACGATCAACGACACCATCGATAAGGTTGATGTAGTTCTGACCGCCACCACCACCGTTGGCGAAGGCGGCAACATCGTCTACACCGCCAGCCTTGTGGATAAAAACGGCGCACCGGTGACTAACATCACCAATCCGCTGACCGTGACTTTGGACAACGGAAAGACCATCACCATTGGTGTTAACGAATCGAGCGCCAGCGTTTCGGTTGTTGCACCGGATGATGTGTACAAAGGCGACCAAACTGTCACCACCGCTATCAAAGGTGTCACCGGCGGCGAGCACTTTGAAAACTTGGTCCCTGGCACGACGGCAGTGAACACCACCGTTACCGATACACCAGGCACCGATAACACCACCACCGTGACGCTGACAGCTCCGGCCGAAGCAAACGAGGGTGGGCAGATTACGTACACCGCCACGCTTTCCAATAAAGCGGGCACTGACGTAACGTTGAAACTCGACAACGGCTCAAGCATCACCATCAAAGCCGGCGAAACCGTTGGCACCGTAACCGTGCCTGCGCCTACCGATGATGTGTTCATCGATAAGAGCACGCAGACCGTTCAGATCACTGAGACTGCTGGCGGCAACTTCGAAAAACTCGAAGTGGCAGGCAATGGCGCAACCACCACGATCAACGACACCATCGACAAGGTCGATGTGGTCCTGACCGCCACCACCACCGTTGGTGAAGGCGGCAATATCGTCTATACCGCCAGCCTTGTGGATAAAAACGGCGCACCGGTGACTAACATCACTAACCCGCTGACCGTGACCTTGGATAACGGCAAGACAATCACTATCGGTGTGAACCAGTCGAGTGGCTCTGTCACCACTATCGCGCCGGATGACGTTTATAAAGGCGACCAGACCGTCACTACCGCTATCAAAGGCGTCACTGGTGGCGAGCACTTTGAAAACCTGGTGCCGGGTACTACAGCGGTGAACACCACCGTTACGGACACACCGGGTACCGATAACACCACCACGGTGACGCTGACCGCTCCATCCGAAGCAAACGAAGGTGGTCAGATCACTTATACCGCCACGCTTTCCAACAAAGCGGGCACTGATGTAACGCTGAAGCTGGACAACGGCTCGTCGATCACGATCAAGGCTGGCGAAACTGTTGGCACCGTAACCGTACCCGCGCCCACCGATGACGTGTTCATCGACAAGAGCACGCAGACCGTCAAGATCACCGAGACCACTGGCGGCAACTTCGAGAAGTTAGAAGTCGCAGGCAACGGCGCAACCACCACGATCAACGACACCATCGACAAGGTCGATGTAGTCCTGACGGCCACTACCACTGTCGGCGAAGGCGGCAACATCATCTACACCGCCAGCCTTGTGGATAAAAACGGCGCACCGGTGACTAACATCACCAGCCCGCTAACCGTCACCCTCGATAACGGCAAGACCATCACTATTGGCGTCAACCAATCGAGTGGTAGCGTTTCGGTTCTGGCTCCTGATGATGTGTACAAGGGTGATCAAACCGTTACTACTGCTATCAAAGGCGTGACCGGCGGCGAGCACTTTGAAAATCTGGTCCCAGGTACTACGCCGGTTAACACCACCGTTACCGACACACCAGGCACCGATAACACCACCACCGTGACGCTGACAGCTCCGGCCGAAGCGAATGAGGGTGGACAGATTACGTACACCGCCACGCTTTCCAACAAAGCGGGCACTGACGTAACGCTGAAACTCGACAACGGCTCAAGCATCACCATCAAGGCTGGCGAGACCATCGGTACCGTGACCGTGCCCGCTCCTACCGATGACGTGTTCATTGATAAGAGCACCCAGACTGTCAAGATTACTGATGCTTCCGGCGGCAACTTCGAAAAACTCGAAGTCGCAGGCAGCGGCGCAACCACCACGATCAACGACACCATCGATAAGGTCGATGTGGTCCTGACGGCCACCACCACCGTTGGTGAAGGCGGCAACATCGTTTACACCGCCAGCCTTGTGGATAAGAACGGCGCACCGGTGACTAACATCACCAACCCGTTGACCGTCACCCTCGATAACGGCAAAACCATCACCATCGGCGTAAACCAATCGAGCGGGAGCGTTTCGGTTGTTGCTCCTGATGACGTGTACAAAGGCGACCAAACTGTCACCACCGCAATCAAAGGCGTAACCGGTGGCGAGCACTTTGAAAATCTAGTGCCTGGCACGACGGCGGTGAATACCACCGTCACGGACACACCGGGTACCGACAACACCACTACTGTGACGCTGACAGCGCCTAACGCTGTTAACGAAGGTGGGCAGATCACCTACACCGCGACCTTGAGCAACAAGGCCGGTACTGACGTCACGCTGAAGCTCGATAACGGTTCGTCGATCACCATCAAGGCTGGCGAAACTGTTGGCACCGTCACTATTCCTGCGCCTACCGATGATGTATTCATCGATAAGAGCACTCAGACCGTCAAGATTACTGACGCTTCCGGCGGCAACTTCGAAAAACTCGAAGTGGCAGGCAATGGCGCGACCACCACGATCAACGACACCATCGACAAGGTTGATGTAGTTCTGACCGCCACCACCACCGTTGGTGAAGGCGGCAACATCGTTTACACCGCCAGCCTTGTGGATAAGAACGGCGCGCCGGTGACCAACATCACCAACCCGTTGACCGTCACCCTCGATAACGGCAAAACCATCACCATCGGGGTGAATCAGTCGAGCGGCTCTATCACCACCGTAGCGCCAGACGATGTCTACAAAGGCGACCAAACCGTCACCACCGCCATCAAAGGCGTGACCGGTGGCGAGCACTTCGAAAACCTGGTCCCTGGCACGACGGCAGTGAACACCACTGTCACCGATACCCCCGGTACCGACAACACAACGACTGTCACGCTGACTGCGCCAAGTGTGGTTAACGAAGGTGGCCAGATCACCTACACCGCGACCTTGAGTAATAAAGCCGGTACCGACGTCACGCTGAAGTTGGATAACGGCTCAAACATCACCATCAAGGCTGGTGAAACCGTTGGCACCGTCACTGTCCCTGCGCCTACCGACGACGTGTTCATCGACAAGAGCACCCAGACCGTCAAGATCACCGAGACCACTGGCGGCAACTTCGAAAAACTCGAAGTGGCAGGCAATGGCGCGACCACCACGATCAACGACACCATCGACAAGGTTGATGTAGTTCTGACCGCCACCACCACCGTTGGCGAAGGCGGCAACATCGTCTACACCGCCAGCCTTGTGGATAAAAACGGCGCACCGGTGACTAACATCACCAATCCGCTGACCGTGACTTTGGATAACGGCAAAACCATCACCATCGGTGTGAATCAGTCGAGCGGCTCTATCACCACCGTAGCGCCAGACGATGTGTACAAGGGTGATCAAACCGTTACAACCGCCATTAAAGGCGTCACTGGCGGCGAGCACTTCGAAAACTTGGTTCCTGGCACGACGGCAGTGAACACCACTGTCACCGATACCCCCGGTACCGACAACACAACGACTGTCACGCTGACTGCGCCAAGTGTGGTTAACGAAGGTGGCCAGATCACCTACACCGCGACCTTGAGCAACAAGGCCGGCACTGACGTCACGCTGAAGTTGGATAACGGCTCGTCGATCACCATCAAGGCTGGCGAAACCGTTGGCACTGTGACCGTGCCTGCTCCTACCGATGACGTGTTTATCGACAAGAGCACTCAAACCGTCAAGATTACTGACGCTTCTGGCGGCAACTTCGAGAAGCTGGAAGTTGCAGGCAACGGCGCAACGACCACGATCAACGACACCATCGACAAGGTTGATGTAGTTCTGACCGCCACGACCACCGTCGGCGAAGGCGGCAACATCGTCTACACCGCCAGCCTTGTAGATAAAAACGGCGCACCGGTGACCAACATCACCAATCCGCTGACCGTTACTTTGGATAACGGTAAAACCATCACCATCGGAGTGAATCAGTCGAGCGGCTCTATCACCACCGTAGCGCCAGACGATGTGTACAAGGGCGACCAAACTGTCACCACCGCTATCAAAGGCGTGACCGGTGGCGAGCACTTTGAAAACCTAGTGCCAGGTACTACAGCGGTGAACACCACCGTTACGGACACACCGGGTACCGACAACACGACTACTGTCACCCTGACTGCGCCAAGTGCCGTTAACGAAGGTGGCCAGATCACCTACACCGCAACCTTGAGCAACAAGGCTGGCACTGACGTCACGCTCAAGTTGGATAACGGCTCGTCGATCACCATCAAGGCTGGCGAAACCGTTGGCACCGTCACTGTCCCTGCGCCTACCGATGACGTGTTCATCGATAAGAGCACCCAGACCGTCAAGATCACCGAGACCACTGGCGGCAACTTCGAAAAACTCGAAGTGGCAGGCAATGGCGCAACCACCACGATCAACGACACCATCGACAAGGTTGATGTAGTTCTGACCGCCACCACCACCGTTGGCGAAGGCGGCAACATCGTCTACACCGCCAGCCTTGTGGATAAAAACGGCGCACCGGTGACTAACATCACTAATCCGCTGACCGTGACTTTGGATAACGGCAAAACCATCACCATTGGTGTGAATCAGTCGAGTGGCTCCATTACCACCATCGCGCCAAACGACGTCTACAAAGGCGATCAAACCGTCACCACCGCCATCAAAGGCGTGACCGGCGGCGAGCATTTCGAAAACCTGGTCCCTGGCACTACGGCAGTGAACACTACCGTCACCGACACTCCGGGCACCACCGACCTGACCACCGTCACCTTGAGCGCCCCGACCGCCGTGAACGAAGGCGGACAGATCACCTACACCGCCACCTTGAGCAACAAGGCCGGCAGCGACATGGTGGTGCAGCTCGACAACGGTTCCAGCATCAACATCAAAGCTGGAGAGACCGTGGGCACAGTGACCGTCCCGGCGCCTACCGATGACGTGTTCATCGACAAGAGCACCCAGACCGTCAAGATCACCGGCACTACAGGCGGTAATTTCGAAGGTGTGACCATCACTCCAGCGGGCGCCACGACCACCATCAACGACACCATCGACGACGTGACCGTGGTACTCAAGGCCACCGGTTCTGTCAGCGAAGGCGGGCAGATCGTCTACACCGCGTCGCTGGTCGACAAGAACGGCGCGGCAGTGAACAACGTTGGCTCCGACTTGGTGGTAAGGCTGGATAACGGCTCGACCATCACCATCGGCAACGGCAAGTCCACCAGCTTCACGACGGCCACCGCACCGAACGATGCCTATCTCGGCGCCAATGATGTCAGCGCGAAGATCACCAACGTGGTCAGCGGTGGCGACAAGTACGAGCATTTGATTGTTGACGGCAGCCCCGTGGTCACCAAGGTCACGGATGTGGTGACGGATACCAAAATCAGCATAACGGGCGACGGCTCGGTCACTGAAGGTGGCACCGCGCATTACACCCTGACCTTGACCAACCCGCCGCAAACCGACGTGACCGTGACGCTAAAATACAGCGGCACCGCCACTGACGGTTCGGACTTCACCGGCGTGTATACCGTGAAGATCCCGGCGGGATCCAGCAGTGTGCCGTTTGATATCCGCACGCTCGACGACAAGATTACCGAGCCTACGGAACAGATCGTTATCACCATCGACAAGGTCACCGGAGGCAACTTCGAGAACCTGGTGATCGACAAAGGCACCGTCACTACCAACATCCTCGACAACGATGCACCGCCGGTGATCGACCTGGATGCCAACAACTCCAGCGGCGCGGTGGGTGCCGACTACAAGACCACCTTCACCGAAGGCGGCACCGGTGTGTCGATTGCTGACACTGACATCAATATCACCGACCCGGACAGCACCCAACTGACCGGCGCCACCGTGGTATTGACCAACAGCCAGCCAGGCGACTCGCTGAACTTCAGCGGCGTGAGCGGCATCCTCGTGACCCCGACTACCGACCCTGTCACCGGCAAAATCACCTTGACCTTGACCGGCACCGCGTCGCTGGCCGACTACATGCAGCAGATCAAGAACATCACGTTCACCAACAACAGCCACGACCCGAGCACCACGCCGCGCACCATCACCGTGACGGTGACCGATGGCGGCAACTACTCCAACGTTGCCACCACCACCGTCAATGTGGTGGCAGTCAACGATGCGCCAGTGGCGACTGGCGGTGCCGTGACCGGTACGGAAGACACCGCGCTGTCCCTGACCTGGGCCAACTTCGGCGTGAGCGATGTGGACTCGCCACAAGCCAGCCTCGGGGTGAAAATCACCGAGCTGCCGGTAGCCGGCAAGATGCAATACCTGGCGGCGGACGGCAGCACCTGGACCAACGTGACCAGCGGCCAGACCTTCACCAAGGCCCAGATTGATGGCGGCCAACTGCGCTTTACGCCGAACGCCAACGAGTCCGGCGCCGACGGTTACGGCGGCACTGGCGTGGGTAACAAGCAGGCGGATTACGCGCAGTTCAAGTTCCAGCCAACCGATGGCAAGGACCTGGGCACCAGCGCTACGGTGAAAGTTGATATCACCCCAGTGGCCGACGCACCGACCCTCAGCGTGGCAGACAACAACGTTGCCTCGACCGGGCTGGTCAAACAGGGCTGGAACAGCATCGCCGGCCTTGGAAACAACGGCAACGGCGCTGCGCCAGACGTACTGAAAAAAGCCATCGACAACGCGGGCACACCCAACAGCACCTCTGTGGTGACCAACGTCGAGTCCGTCGACAACGTCGCCGCCGGCTCTGGTTCCAAGATCTCTGGCCTGATCTACATGGAAGCGGGCAAGAGCTACACCTTCAGCGGTATCGCCGATGACAGCGTGGTGGTCAACGTTGGCGGTAAAGATGTTGCCAGCGGTTTGTGGGGCACCAACAGCGGCAAGTTCAGCGGCTCGTTCACGCCAACAACCACGGGTTACTACAGCCTTGAGATCTACCAGGCCAACCAGGCGGGCCCAGGCAGCTTCGACGTCAACCTGTCGGTCAACGGCGGGGCGGTGCAGAACTTGAGCACCAGCACCGTGCCGTTGTACACCGGCCTTACCGACCTGACCAACGCCGGCGTAACGCTTTCCGACCTGCATGGCAGCAACGGCGACGGTTACTACGTGGGCTACAAGCTCAACGAAGGCCAGGAAAACGGCACGGTCAAGTTGTCCAAGGTCACCACCGCGCTGACCGATACCGACGGCTCCGAAACCCTGAGCGTGAAGATCAGCGGCATTCCGGCAGGCTCGGTGCTTACTGATGCGTCGGGGCACACCTTTACTGCGGGTAAAACCGTGGGCGAAGTGAATGTCACCGGCTGGGACCTGAACACCCTGACCATCAAACCGCCGACCTACTACAGCGGCCAGTTCAACCTGACGGTCACTTCGACTTCCACCGAGAGCATCGGCGGTTCAGCGACCACCACCGCGCAATTGCCCGTCACGGTGCATCCGGCGACCTACAACCCGGTCACCGGGACGTCTGGCAGCGACACCATCAACGGTACCGATGGCAACGACATTGTCGTGGCCGACATTGGTGGCTTGAACGTGGTGCAGGGCAAGAACTACAACATTGCATTCATGATCGATACATCGGGCAGTATGGGTGCGGACTCGATAGCAGCAGCGAAAACCTCGCTGACCACCACGTTCAACTCGCTGAAAAACAGCATCGGCGCCAGCACTTCTGGCACCGTAAATATCTTCCTCGCGGATTTCAGCGACCAGGTCAATCGCACGGTGACAGTCAACCTGAAAGACCCAGGTGCATTGGACTCGCTGCAGAAAGTCCTGGATTCCATGGTGTCTACCGGCGGCACCAACTACGAAGACGTGTTCAAGGCCGCATCCAACTTCTTCAAAAGTGCCCAGGCGACTGGCAACACTGGCGCTATCAATACAACGTACTTCATCACCGATGGTCAGCCGACGTTTTACCAAGGGTCCGAGCAGACCAACCCGTACTTGTACGGCAACGTCAGGCTCGATGATGTCGTCACCATGAACAACTACACCATAGGTACCGCCACCCGGATCAGCATCGATTCGAATAACTACCTGGATATCAACTCTGCTGGCAAGGTAACCCTCTGGTCCTACGGCTGGGGCTACAACAAGGGGATCATCCACGCCCAAGGGGATGGTACCTATGAAATATCGGTACAAGGCGGCCTCGGCTACGATACCGACTACTACACCACTGCCAACTCCAACAGCGCGTTCGCACTGCTCAAAGGCCTGTCCACAGGTGGCGTAGAAGCCATTGGCCTCAACAGTGGGGTCAGCTTGAATCAGTTGGCACCGTACGACAGCGATGGCAAGCCGCAAGCCAACATCGATCCGAAGGACCTGGCCAACGCAATCCTCGGCCACACCGAGGCAACGTTGCCTGGCGCAGACACCATCAACGGTGGCGACGGCAATGACATCCTCTTCGGCGACCTGGTGAGCTTCAGCGGGATCAACGGCGAGGGTTACAACGCACTGCAGGCCTTCGTCGCACAGAAGACCGGCGTGGCTGTCTCGGCGGTGACGGCCTCTAACGTTCACCAATACGTCACCGAGCACTATCTGGACTTCGGCGCCTCCGGCGCCAAAGATGCCGGCGACTCACTGCTGGGCGGTGCTGGCGATGACATCCTGTTCGGCCAGGGCGGCAACGACACGCTCGATGGCGGCAAAGGCAATGACATCCTGCTGGGTGGCACCGGCAACGACATCCTGATCGGTGGCTCGGGTTCCGACACCTTTGTGTGGAAGGCAGGTGACATCGGCAACGATGTGATCAAGGACTTCAAGGCGTCCGAAGGCGACCGCATTGATCTGCGTGATTTGTTGAAAGGTGAGACCGACAGCACCATCGACAACTACCTCAAGATCACCACGGTAGACGGCGTGTCGACCCTGCAAGTGAGCAGCGAAGGCAAGCTCAACGCCGCCGGTGGCCTGGCCAATGCCGATGTGACGATCAAGCTGGAAGGCAACGATTGGTCCCATGCCAGCATCAACTCGCTGATCAGTGGTGCCGACCCGACCATCAAGATCGACCACACCTAAGACGCGATTATCGGCCGCCCTTCCAGGCGGCCGATCTTTTGGCCTACGGGTCGCTGGCCCTGGCGGACGGTGCATCGCATACTCACGCCCATACACGCAGCGTTGACTTATGCTGTTGAACGCCTGTGGCGCATTTTCGAGGGGTTGTTATGTTTTATGTGCAACGTAATGCACAGGGCGCGCTGGTTCGCGTAGAGGCTATCGCCTTTACCGAATCCACTGAGACCCTACCGGCCGATCACCATGAGATACAGGCCTGGTACGCCAACGAAGCGGTGGAAAACAGCCTGGCCCAGCTCAAGCAGAGCGACTTGGAGATGATCCGGGTGCTGGATGACTTGATCCAGGTGCTGACCCGCAAAGGGGTGATCAGCGTGACCGACCTGCCGCCTGCAGCCCAGGCCAAGTTGATGGACCGTAACCAGGCGAGGGAAGCGTTGGGTGGGTTGAGCCAGTTGATCGATGATGACGAGAAAGGATTGATTTGATCCAACCGCCCCTACGCACTGTAGGAGCGAGCTTGCTCGCGAAAAAACTGAAATCGCCGCGGGGTGTCAGGCTCTGCGCGTTACCGTTGGCGATTTTCGCGAGCAAGCTCGCTCCTACAGGTAAATTATTTCCAGGGCGCGGGTTCACCAAATAATTGGCCCTGCACCCCGAAAATCCCCATCTCACGAATCACCTTCAGTTCGCCCTCGGTCTCTACACGCTCGGCAATCAGCGGCAGGTCGATGCTATGGGCCGCTCGCTGGATGGCCTCGATAAACAGGCGCTTGTCACTTTCCTGGTCGATGGCGCGAATGTAGCTGCCGTCGATCTTCAGATACGCCAGGCCCAGGCGCGCCAGGTTGCCGATCATGCTGAAGCGCCCGCCGAAACGTTGCAGGCTGAGAGAGAAGCCCAGCTCGCGCAGGCGCTGGGTCATCTGTTCCAGCACGGGCTGCTCGGGCAGTTGCTCTTCACCGATCTCCAGAGTGAGGCGCGGGCCCAGGTTGCTGTGCTGGCGTAGCAGGTCATAAATGCGGTTCAGGGCCTGGGGGTCCTGCAAGGTCGCGGCCGAGAGGTTCAGCGCCAGGTTCTCGGTGTGGCTGGCCATCTGCTTGAGCACCTGCTCCAGCATCAGGCGGTCCAGGCGGGCCGACCAACCGAAGCGCTCAAGCCACGGCAGGAAGCGCCCGGCCGGTATCGTGTGGCCGTTTTCGTCCTGCAAGCGCGACAGCACTTTGTAGTGCAAGACCAATTGTGGATCCTGGCTGGCCACCACCGGCTGGAAGTACAGCTGGAAGCGCTGCTGGGTCAGGGCCTGGTCCAACAAGGTATGCCAGGCATGGTGATCGTCACCGACGCTGGCGGCGGCGCTGCGGTCCAGGCACACCCAACTGGTGTCGCCTTGCGCTTCGGCCTGGGCCAGGGCCTGATCGGCCAGGGTCAGCAGGGCTTGGGGCGCGTCGCCATGGCTGAACGGTGCCAGGCCGATATAGGCGACTGGCGTAACGTCGCTGGCGCCGGTCGCCTGCAGGCTGAGCAAAGTGCTTTCGAGGTTTTGCGCCAGTTGCACCGCTTCTTCACGCATCAACCCCGGCGCCAGCACGGCGAACTCACCGCCACGAATACGGGTGACGAGGTTATGGGTTTCCGGGTACGGCGCGCACTGGCGCAGCAGTTGTTCGCCAACCGCTTGCAGTAACTGGTCGGTGCGCTGGCCACCCAGGCGCTGGTTGAGGCCGGCCAGGTCCTTGACCCGCAGCAACAGCAGGTAGCCGGAGTTGGTCTCTTCCGGGTTACTGACGCGGGCGTTGAGCTGCATCTCGAAATAACGGCGGTTGGCGAGGCCGGTGAGGTTGTCCTGATAGGATTCGGTGCGCAATTTTTCGCTACGCTCAGCCTGTTCCTGGAACAGTGCCTTGAGCTTTTCCACCATCTGGTTCATGGCCTGCACTACCCGCCGCAGCTCTGGCGTACGAGGCAGGTCGGGCAGGCTGAGGAACTCGCGGCGGGCAATGGCGTGGGACTGTTTGACCATATAGTCCAACGGCTTCAATTGCCGGCGCAGCAACAGCCCACCCAGCACCACGCTGACCGCGCCGCACAGCAGCAACCAGCCCAGGCTACCCAAGGCGCTTTGCCAGAGCTTGGCCAGGGCGAACATCGGATGGCTGACCACTTCGACCCGCGCCGCCTGTTCCCAGCCACGGCTGACCAAGGCATCACCACCGGCTGGCTCCAGGCCGATCAGCTTGACGAACCAGTTGGGCACGCCGTTGTTGTCAGGAATACCGCTGCGCTCGACGATGGTTTTGTCGGTGGCCAGGTCCACGACGCGGATGCTGGCGTAGTAGCCGCTGTCGAAGATCGAGCTGACCAGCAGTTCTACCATGGCCGGGTCGTCGATATTCGGGGTCAGCGACAGCGCCAACGCCGTCGCAGCATCCTGGGCGTGGGAGCGCAGTTGGTTGACGTATTGGGTGCGCGAGCTTTCCAGGCTGACCATGAAGCTGCCGCTGAAGGCGACCACCAGGAATAGACAGATTGCGATCAATAGCTGTTTGAACAGAGACATCCGATCAGTTACTCCTAGTTGGCAGGCTCGGCCGGGAAGCCTTCCGCACGCATTTTTCTCAACACATCCTGCCAGCGCGACAAGCGTTTGGTATCACCGACTTTTTTGTTGCCCTTGGCACCGGGCAAGTACAGCCCCTCGGCGTTGAATGAGTACACCGGGACCAAGTCGGTGCGACGGGTAGCCGGCAGGATCTCATCCATCAGGCTGTCGAGCACCAGTGGGACAGCGTCGGGGCTCGAATAATAAGTCAGGACCATGTGCGCCCGATTCTGCCGCAGGGCCTTGACGTAGGTAATGCGCAATTTGTCGCTGGACACGCCTAGGTGACGCAAACTGAAATACTTTGCGATGGCGTAGTCTTCACAGTCACCAGCACCTTTCCAGAGTGCCTCGACGGGCGTCTCCCAGTAATCGACAACCTGCCAGAGATCGATGTCTTCCACGTAGGTCATTTGCTTGTTGAAGAACAAATTGACGACCTTGAGCTGCTCCTGCTCGCTGACCTGTTTTTCGCTTGCCAATAACCGCTGCCAGGCGTCGATACGCTGCTGGCCTTGACCCAAAGGCCCGTAGACGGCGGTAGCCTTGCGGCTGATTTGCGAGAAATCCCAATCGGCACGCAGCCCGCCGAGCATCAGGCCGGCCAGTAAAGTTGCTGATAAAAGCCAGCAAAGCAGTCGATAGGGAATAAAACTTACCGCCAAAGTGTTCAGTCCGTGAAAGAGACGGAATTTCCAGGGATGGTGAAGCCTGGCCCTACAAAAAACAATGGCACAGTGCAATCATCACAGGAGGCGGCGTTTTTATAACCGCCCTTGTCAGAAACACAAAGTATGCTGCGTGAGCCCTTACAAACGGAAACTCTGGCTGTTTGACAAGCACCTGGCCCATCTTTAGTGTTCTTTGGATCCAATTAGCCCAAACTGTTATTCAAGAAAGGAGGATAGCGCAACCGTGACGCAGAAGCCGAACCCATTAAGCAGCATCAAAATCAGCGGGCCTATTCCCGCCCATCTTGCGCGCTCCGTTATCGAAGAAACGTTGCGTAATGCCATCCTTGATGGGCGATTGCCCTGTGGCACCGCCATGCGCCAGCAAGAACTGGCCAGCCTGTTCGGCGTCAGCCGCATGCCGGTACGCGAAGCGTTGCGCCAGCTGGAGGCGCAATCCTTGTTGCATGTGGTGACTCACAAGGGTGCCGTCGTTGCCCCCTTGATCGAGGACAATTCGGCTGAGACCTATGCCCTGCGCATGCTGCTGGAGTCCGAGGCCCTGCGCCTGTCGATTCCATTGCTCACCGATGCGGACCTAGCTCAAGCCGAAGCGTGTATCAATGCGCTGGAAAGCGAGAAAGACTACACCGAGATTGGTCGGCTCAATCGCCTGTTTCACATGGTGTTGTACGGCAAGGCGCCCAACCAGCGGCTGCTCACTTTGGTCGAGCACGGATTGAATGAGGAGGAGCGCTTCCTGCGCTTCAACCTTGAGGCGATGGGGCTGGGGGAGATTTCCCAGGAGGATCACCGCGAACTGCTGAGCCTGGTGGCGCAGAAGAAGGTCGAGGAGAGCATCCTGACGCTGCGTAACCACTTGATGCGAGGCATGGAGGTGATCGCGACCTATCTCAGCGGCCTTGAGAGCGCCGACAAAAAAGCCGTGCAGTAGTTTTTTTCGCTTTTGCCCTTAATCCTTAGGTGATGTAGCAACTTTCTTATTCAGGGATTGTTGCTCCATCAGAAAAAACAAAGAACTTAAGTAATAATTAAAGCCGACTCAGCGCACAGAAAAATCCCACGTATAGCTGGGTAAATTACCGCACACATAAACATCGGGAAAAACATCTAATACATTTGTACACCGCTTCAAATATTCAATCCGCTTATTATCTTCTCCCAGCAAGCCACACCCCTCACTCCGCTGCGCCTGCCTAGTTAAAAGGTCGCGCCGTGCGCGTGGCCGCGCTCAAGTTAGTCTTGCGCTCACGACTATAACATTCCAACACTGCTTTTAGAGCACTCGCGACAACCCATAGGCGTCAACCATGTACCCACATTCTCTCGCGCAAAAAAAACAACAACTTCTTGATCATCCGTTATTTATAGAAATAACCAGCCTCGGCAAGTTACAACACTTCATGAAACACCATGTATTTGCTGTCTGGGATTTCATGAGCCTGACCAAACGCCTGCAACAGGACCTCACTTGCATGCAGATACCCTGGCTCCCCTCCACTGACCCGCAAGCCGTCCGCTTGATTAATGAAATCGTGCTGGCGGAAGAGTCGGACGAACACCCGACACGGGGCTATTGCAGCCACTTCGAGCTGTACCTGGACGCGATGACGGAAGTGGGCGCCAGCACGGCCGCAATCACTCGCTTCATCGACCTGCAGAGCCAGGGGGTGGAAGTAAGCGCGGCCTTGCAGATGATCGATGCGCCCCCGGGCGTGGCCCGCTTCGTCGACAGCACCTTACAAATTGCCCTGAGCACTCCCACCCACTGTGTGGCGGCGGCGTTCCTGCATGGCCGCGAGAGTGTGATTCCGTCAATGTTCGAAAGGCTTTTGCATAGCCACGCTTTCATAGGTCGCCAGGCCCCTACGTTATGTCACTACCTGCGCCGCCATATCGAAATAGACAGCGATGATCACGAGCCTGCGGCGCAACAGTTGCTACAGCGCCTGATCGACGCAGACCCCAGTCGTCAGCAACAGGCCGATAACGCCGCCTTGGGCGCCGTAGAAAATCGTATTACCCTCTGGGACGACGTGCTGGCCTCGATGCAAGAGGTACGTCCGTGAACGCCGCCCACTACCAATCCTTTGCCGATGACTGGGAGCGTCGCGCAACTATCCGCACACGCCCCCGGCGGATGTTGGAAGACGACGACAAACCCATCTTCCCCCTGTGCCGTCAGCCTCTGGTGCTGAGTGCAACCTTTCTCAAGCACTGCCCGCAATGGCGCGACTTCGTGCTGGTGCAAAGCTTCTATAAATTCATCAATGACGTGGTGATTTTCGAAACCGAGATCGTCGACAAAACCGCGCGCAGCATCGCTAAAAATCGCTTCTCCCTGCCCTTCCCGCTCGCCTGCCGCTACGACGCGATGACGGTCGTTGTCGACGAGGATTACCATGCGCTGGTCGCGCTGGATTTCCTGCAGCAAGCCGTGGAGATGACCGGAATCCAACCGCTCGATCTACCCGGGCAAATTGAATTGAGCCGCGCGCTGCCGACAGCCCAGGCACAGGTACCGACATACTTGCACGATGCCGTTGAGCTGATTGGCGTCGCCATCGCTGAGAACACCGTCACCCATGACGTCGCAGCGTTTTCCAAAGATGGCAGCGTCAAATCCTCTGTCCGCGGCCTGATGGCCGATCATCTGTTTGATGAAGGGCGGCATGCGCGGTTCTGGACACAGTTGGTGCGCCTCTACTGGCAATCGGCAAGCTCTGAAGATCGCGACCACATTGCTCAAGCCCTGCCCGTGTTCCTGACGCACTACCTGAACAACGACCTACAGAAAGACTTCGATCTGCAACTGATCGAACACTTGGCTATCAGTGGCGACACTCGCCTGGCACTGCGCGACGAAATCCAGGCGCTGGACTTTCCCATCACCCACCAACATCCGCTGGTGGCCAATATCATGGGCTTTCTGCAACACAGCGGTGTACTGCAAACCCCCAGCGTGGCACAGGCCCTGAGCGACTACCTGCCCGTATCGAGGAGGTTGGCATGAGGCGCTTGCAGATCGAGTGGCGTGGTACCAGTAGCGCTCTGGCGGCGCTCAGGCAGGAGCTGGAGCAATATGGGCATGTGGCAGGAACGGGATCTGTGGATCTGGTTATTGAAGACGGGAGTCAGCCGCTGCCGCCCTCGCCCGCCAGTGCGCCATGGTTAAGCTTGCGCGTGGGTATCGGCCCGCTCGGCGAACACGGGCTGCCCTCACTGCAATTGCGCTGCTATGACCGTGAGTGGCGCCTGCTGACCGTGCACGACGTTGCCCAGGAGCCCAGCGGCAATGGGCAGCGGTTGCGTCAGCAGGCAACGAATGCAGTGGTGGAGTGGGCTGCTTTGTTGGTCTGCGGTTTTTCAAGAGACCCCGCTTATTTCTCGGCAACGGCCACTGCTAACGCCTGGCCTGAACAGGGTCTGCAAGAGTTGGATGCCTTGGCTTTCATACATCGATTCAACCGTACGGCGAACCCCGCCCTACTGCAGGCCGCCCAGGTACCCCTGATCGAACGGCTGCAGGCCAGCCTCAATACCTTCGCGCATCGAACAGCGCTGAACATCGCCGGTCATGTGCTGACTTATCGGCAGCTCCAGCACCAGGCCATGGCAATCCAACAACGTCTGTTTCCCCTGCTGGAGGGTGTCGAGGCACCACGAGTAGTCGGTGTATGCCTGGAGAAATCCGCCGAGCTGTACGCCAGCATTCTTGCGGTGCTTGGCTGTGGCGCCGTGTATTTGCCGCTGGTACCGGACCACCCGGAGCAACGCCAGCACTGCATGCTGACCAGCCTCAAGGCCTGTGTGCTGCTGGAGAATGGTCAGCACCCATTGCGAGAGCGTTTCGTTTCACTTGATGTGAGCCAGGTTGCCGCGCACAGCGCCGACATGACGCAACCGCTAATGCGCCGTCGTCCCCGTGCCGACGAGCCGTGCGTGGCACTGTTCACCTCGGGTACGACTGGCCAGCCCAAGGGGGTATTGCTTAGCCAATACAACCTGGCGCATTTCACGGCCTGGCTCGTCAGTTGCGTGGCGTTGGATCAACACAGCCGTGTCCTGCAGTTTTCGCCACTGGGCTTCGATTCGTCACTGATCGATATTTTTCCGGCCTTGATCGCCGGCGCCGAGTTGATTGTCCCCAGCCCAGACCAACGTCACGACCCTCAGCAACTGGTAGAGCTGATCGGCAAGCAACGCGTCTCTCATGGGTTTGTGCCACCGGCACTGCTCAGCATCCTGCCGCTGGATCAGCCATTGGGTATGGCTCATTTACTGACCGGAGGTGATTTCTGCGAGCCCTGCGTGATCGAACAACTGGCCGGTCAATGCCAGCTGCATAACCTCTACGGGCCGACCGAGGCCACTGTGTTGGCGACCCATCGGGTATTCCAACGAGGTGACAGCCATCGCAATATCGGCCTCCCCATCGCTAACAGCCAGATGCTGATTCTCGACGAAAACCTGCAGCCCGTGGATGAACAGATAATGGGCGACTTGTACATTGTCGGTCCCGGCGTAAGCCTGGGTTATTCGAATACACCGTCGCGGCCCGACAATCCGTTCGTGACGCTGACACTGCCAAATGGCCAAGTGCTACAGGCTTATCGCAGCGGCGACTTGGCGAAATGGACGCAAGAGGGCATCGAACTGGGCGGCCGTGGGGATGAGCAAGTCAAGATCCGCGGGTTTCGAGTTCAGCCTCAGGATATTGAACAGTGCTTGCGCGATAGTCGCTTGTATCGCCAAGTGGCAGTGGTGATCGATACGGCACACAGAGTCATCGGCTTTGCCGCCCAGCCGAAATCTGGCGCTACACTGGCAAGCCTGAAGGAACATGCTCGACAGTGGTTGCCCGTGCATATGCAGCCCAGCGCTTGGAGCGAACTGGCATGCATGCCCCGTTCGAATAACGGCAAGATCGATCGCAAGGCCTTGCTGGCCATGCCAATACCCATACCCATCGGGATGGATCGCTGTCGCATACAAGACCCTTTGCAGGCACAACTGGCTGACGTGTGGGGTGAGCTGCTGGGATTACCCGCAGGCGAACTCTCGATCGATGAGAGTTTTTTCAACCTCGGTGGCCACTCCATCCTGTTGTCGACCCTGTTGTTACGCCTGCGCGAGCAGTTTGGCCGTAGCTTCTGCCTGAGCCCCTTCTTTGAGACGCCGACCATCCGCACATTGGCCGCACTCATGGATGGCAGTGCGCTGCCGGATACACCGTCCGACCAGATGGAGCAAGATGCGACGCGAGCACTGGAGGTCGAGATGCTGCCCGAGACCCTTGCGGGAGACTCGCGCAAAGCCATCGTCACCGGGGCGAACAGCTTTGTCGGGGTTCATATCGTCCAGGCACTGCTGGCTGGCGGGGCGAAGGACGTGGCATGCCTGGTGCGCGAGTGGCCCGGCCATTCGGCGGCGGCAAGGTTCGCTCAGGCAGTGCGTGAATACCGCTTGGAACATCTGGACCTGAGCCGAGTGCAGGTATACGCCGCTGATATTCGTAAACCCCGCCTGGGCTTGGCCGACGACGTGTACGAGCACCTCGCCCGTCATTACGGCGTGGTGGTGCATAACGCCGCGCAGGTCAATCACGTGATGGATTACGCCTCACTCGCCAAGGACAACGTCGAGCCGGTGCTGGAGTGCCTGCGTCTTTGCGAGACCCATTGCAAGAAGGTCCTGACTTTCATCTCGACGCTGTCAGCCTGCAGCAGCGTGGATACCGACGGGTACGTTCTTGAAACACCTGCGAGGCGCACACTGCCAATCTACGTGAAAAACGGCTACAACCTCTCCAAGTGGGTAGCCGAGCGGCTATTAGGACGGGCAGTCGAGCAAGGGGCCTGGGTAAACATTCACCGGCCGGGAAATATCAGTTTCAACAGCCAGAACGGTGTCTGCCAGCCACAGAAAAACCGCTTGATGTTGATGCTCAAAGGGTCTCTGCAATTAGGGATGGCCCCGCGACTGGACGCCAATTTCGATCTGATGCCGGTGGACTTCCTGGCACGTTTCATCGCATTCCACAGCGCGCACTTTGACCCTGGGCGAAATGTGTTCAACCTGCACAACCCGCTACCCTTGAGTTGGGACCAGTACCTCGACGCCTTCAGCGAGGCTGGGCACGCTTTTGACCGAGTAAGCATTGAACACTGGCAACGGGCGCTGCGCAAAGTGAGCCGCGATAACGCCTTGTTCGGAGTGCTGGGCTTTTACCTGGACGGACTGGGCGAAGACATCGGTGACACGTCGATGATCCGTTACGACAATGCCCGGTGGGGCTTGGAAAAAATGGGGATGTGCTATCCACCCAAGAGCCAAACGCTGTTACGCAAAGGCTGCGACTATCTGAGCGCTATTAGCTTCCTCTGAATAGCACCCTGGAAGTGGGACCACCGGTCGGAGCGAGAGGCCTCGCTCCGATGCGGTCAGGATCAGATCTTGAAGCTATCGACCAATTGCTTCAGTCGGCTGGCCTGCTGGGACAGCGCATCGCAGTCCTTAAGCGTCTCGTTAAGGTTGGCCACACCCTGCTGGTTCAGCAAGTTGATCTGGTTGATATCGACGTTGAGGGTTTCAACCACTGCAGTCTGCTCTTCAGTGGCGGCCGCGACGGATTGGTTCATGCCATCGATCTCAACGATGCGTTGCGTCACGCTGACCAGGCGCTCACCTGCCTGGTTAGCGACTTCGACGCTTTCTTCGCTGGAAGCCTGGCTGGCGTTCATGGTGGTCACGGCTTCACGCGAACCCACTTGCAGCGAAGTGATCATCTTGTGGATTTCTTCTGCCGACTCCTGGGTACGGTGCGCCAAATTACGCACTTCATCCGCCACCACGGCAAATCCACGCCCGGCTTCGCCAGCACGGGCCGCTTCGATCGCCGCGTTGAGGGCGAGCAAGTTGGTTTGCTGGGAAATACCTTTGATCACATCCAGGATGTGTCCGATGTTATCGGTACTGGCATTGAGTGTTTCGATCTGCGTGCAGGACAAGCTGATCTTTTGCGACAACTCAGACATCGCCTGAATGGTTTGCTCCACCACTTTACGACCATCGTCAGCTTGTTCGCTGGCACCACTGGCATGCTGGGACGCATCAGCGGCGTTGCGCGCGATTTCCTGGGTGGCGGCCCCTAGTTCGTTGATGGCTGCGGCCACGCTGTTGGTACGCGCGCTCTGTTCGTCAGAACCGATGATCGACGCATTGGATGAAGCCATCACACGCTGGGACAAATCGTGCACCTGGCGCGTTGCCGAAGACACTTCGGAAATCGACGCGTGAATTCGCTCGACGAACTGGTTGAATGCGCTGCCGACCTCGCCGAATTCGTCTTTGCTGGTCACGTCGAGACGTCGGGTCAAATCACCTTCGCCTTGGGCAATGTCCTGCATAGCCACACCCATGGTGGTCAACGGGCGCAACAGTACTTGAATCAACAGGCTCAGGAGTACCGCAATAGCCACAACGGCAATCAACATCGCAATCAAGGCCGAAGTACGGAATTTGCCCAGTGGGGCATAGGCTTTTTCTTTGTCGATCGATAAGCCGATGTACCAGTCAGCGCCAGGCAAACCGCTGATAGGCGTGAAAGAGAGAATACGATCCTGTCCGTTGAGTACGACGTCCTGATTGAGCTTGTCAATGCGTACGTTGGTGCCGGGGTAGATGTCCTTCAGATTTTTCATCACCTGGTCCTGGTCTGGACTGACGATGACCTGGCCATCACCGCTGACCAGGAAAGCATGGCCGATACCACCGAAGTCTACGGAGTTGATGATCTTCACCAATGTCTGCAGGCTCAGGTCACCACCGACAACACCCAACAACTCGCCGTTCTTTTTCACCGGCATGGCAATTGTCACGATCTGACCGCCCACAGCCGCCATATAAGGCGGTGTAAGCATGGTTTTGTCCGCCAACACTGCTTGCTTGTACCAAGGGCGCTGACGAGGGTCGTAGTCGTCAGGCATCTTCGCGTCAGGGCGCTGGGTGAATACCCCGTTGGTTTGTCCCACATAGGTAAACTGGAAATTGGTGGTGAATGCTGGCTGATCGACCAAACCTGGGAGGTCGGCGGCGCTGCCCTGGTGGGCAACGTTCTGCGCCAGGTTCTCGAGCACCAGGATGCGACCACTGAGCCAGTTCTGCACACTGCTAGCGGTGAGTTCGCCGGATTGCTGGATGGACGACGTCAGGTTTTGCCTGATGGTGCTGCGCTGCAGGTAGTCGTTGTAGAGGGTGAATAACGCGAAGGCTAAAACCACGACGCCTGACGCGGCCAACAGAATTTTATGACTGAACTTGAGATTCATTTCATCGACTTCTTTTGCCAAAGGGGGGTGAGCGTGCCGAGTGGAACATTCCATGTAACGGGATAGGCAGACTCTGCGGTCGCTCTATTTCGGTGCACGCATGGCTCGTCAGGCTTTCGGCCAAACTCCGACAAATCTTAGGAATTTGTGAGAAGCATCTTCTTTTAACGTAGGAAATCGACAGGCGGTAGCAGTAAGGCAGATTTGCTGCGGTGGGCCGCCCTAAACGACAAAACCCCTGTCTGCGTTAGCAGACAGGGGTTTTGGAATTCAATCTTGACGATGACCTACTCTCACATGGGGAAACCCCACACTACCATCGGCGATGCATCGTTTCACTGCTGAGTTCGGGATGGGATCAGGTGGTTCCAATGCTCTATGGTCGTCAAGAAATTCTGTGTACCAGACCGTTGCGTTGGCAACGTGCCGGTGAAATTCATGAGCTTCTACATAAACAAAACCCCTGTCTGCGTTAGCAAACAGGGGTTTTGGAATTTAATCTTGACGATGACCTACTCTCACATGGGGAAACCCCACACTACCATCGGCGATGCATCGTTTCACTGCTGAGTTCGGGATGGGATCAGGTGGTTCCAATGCTCTATGGTCGTCAAGAA
>NZ_MRST01000025.1 GCF_001902145.1 Pseudomonas fluorescens | reverse complement strand
TTCTTGACGACCATAGAGCATTGGAACCACCTGATCCCATCCCGAACTCAGCAGTGAAACGATGCATCGCCGATGGTAGTGTGGGGTTTCCCCATGTGAGAGTAGGTCATCGTCAAGATTAAATTCCGAAACCCCAATTGCGAAAGCAGTTGGGGTTTTGTTTTGGGCGCTCGAAAATTCCAGCGCTTTCAGCAACATTAAATAAGCTGCCGTTGAGGGAATTCGATACAAAGTGTTTCTGCATTTTTGCTATGGTGCAGCACATTTTCACAAGGATTGATCTTTATCCGCAGGATGCGGCGTCGACCTTTTTCAACGAGATGTTGTAGAAATGCCTGAACCGATACCTATCAAAGATCATGAAAAAGAAAACCGCCTGGTTAACAAACGCTTGTTTGCCTGCGCATTGCTGGTGATTGGGATCACGTGTGCGCTGGTAGGCCGCATGTATTTCCTGCAGGTCGTGCAGTACGACTACCACTCCACAATTTCGGAAAACAACCGGGTCCACGTACTGCCCATCACACCGACTCGCGGCTTGATCTATGACCGTAATGGCGTAGTCCTGGCCGACAACCGCCCGAGTTACAACTTGACCATCACCCGTGAGCGCACAGCCGACCTCAAGGGTGAGCTGGACGAAGTCGTCAATCTGCTGCACCTGCCTGCTGAAGACCGTGCGGTGTTTGATAAGGCGCTCAAGCAGGCCCGTCACCCGTTTGTTCCCGTCACGTTGTTCTACGAGTTGACCGAAGAGCAGATCGCCGTTTTGGCCGTCAACGAGTTCCGTCTACCTGGCGTGGACGTCGAGCCACAATTCGTTCGCCACTACCCTCTGGGCGCGCACTTTGCCCACTCCATTGGCTACGTCGGTCGTATTAACGAAAAGGAATCCAAGACCCTTGATTCGGTGGAGTACCGCGGTACCCAATCTATCGGCAAAACCGGAATCGAGCGTTTTTACGAGTCTGAACTGCATGGCCATGTCGGTTATGAAGAGGTAGAGACCAACGCACAGGGCCGTGTGCTGCGCGTGCTCAAGCACACCGATCCAATCCCTGGCAAAAATATTGTCCTGAGCCTCGACGTCAAGCTACAGGAAGCTGCCGAAGAGGCCTTGGGTGACCGTCGTGGTTCGGTGGTCGCCCTGGACCCGCAGACCGGTGAAGTACTGGCTATGGTCAGTAAGCCGAGTTTCGATCCGAACCTGTTTGTCACAGGCATTAGCTTCAAGGAGTACGCTGCGCTGCACGACTCCATTGACCGACCGCTGTTCAACCGCGTGCTACGCGGGCTCTATGCGCCGGGCTCAACCATCAAGCCGGAAGTGGCCATCGCCGGTCTCGACAGTGGCGTTGTTACTCCACAAACCCGAGTGTTCGACCCGGGTTACTATCAGTTGCCAGACTTTGACCATAAGTACCGCAACTGGAACCACAGTGGTGACGGCTGGGTGGACATGGACGCGGCCATCATGCGTTCCAACGACACTTACTTCTATGATCTGGCCCATAAACTCGGGATCGATCGCCTGCACGACTATCTGGCCGAGTTCGGCCTGGGTCAGAAAGTGTCCCTGGATATGTTCGAGGAGTCTGCCGGCTTAATGCCATCCCAAGCCTGGAAGCGTGCAACCCGACGCCAGCCGTGGTTCCCAGGTGAAACCGTGATCCTCGGCATTGGCCAAGGCTACATGCAAGTAACACCGCTGCAATTGGCCCAGGCCACTGCATTGATCGCCAACAAAGGCGTATGGAACAGACCGCACCTGGCCAAGACAATCAATGGTGTGCCACCGGTGGATGAGCACCCAATTCCCAACGTGATCCTCAAGGACCCGCGTGGCTGGGAGCAGGTCAACCATGGCATGCAATTGGTGATGCACGATCCCCGCGGTATCGCCCGAGCGGCAGCGCAAGGCGCGCAATACCGCATCGCCGGCAAGAGTGGTACCGCCCAGGTGGTGGCGATCAAGCAGGGTGAGCGCTACAACCGCAACAAGACGTTGGAGCGGCATCGCGATAACGCCTTGTTCGTCGGCTTTGCGCCGGCCGAACATCCGAAAATCGTGATTTCAGTCATGATCGAAAACGGTGAGGCCGGCGGCCGTGTAGCCGGGCCTGTGGTGCGACAAATCATGGATGCCTGGCTGCTCGACCAGGAAGGCCACCTCAAGCCGCAATATGCAGCGCCGGTCAAGGCCCCCGGCGATCCACGGGTTTGACTCAGACCTGCCACTCGTCCCAGCGCGCTACGCCGTCATAAGCCAGCCAGGGCACTTCATGGGCCGTCCAGATATGCGAGGTGGGCCTGACGCCCGGATCATCATCCAGCGTCGCCACCCGCACGATCACGTGGGGCTGATGCCCACGTTCAGCGATCAGATGTGAGCCGCAACGTGAGCAGAAATGTCTGAATTTGCCCGGCGAAGACTCAAAGGACGTCAGCAGTTCCTCACCGAGTGTCCAGCGAAAATGTTCACGCATCACCCCGGCTGTGGCGACAAACGCGGCCGCATGTGCCTTGCGGCAGCTTGCGCAGTGGCAGTGGCTGGTGGGCATGTCCAGGCTGTCCACTTGGTAGCGCACACCTTTGCACAAGCAACTTCCATTCAGTGGGTCAGTCATAACCTATGGCCAGGTAAGGAGGGGGACATCATCATCGCGCACAACTGAAGGTTGCGCATTGGTTGATGTCGCCTAGTGTTCAGTGGAGGAGGTGACTCATGCACGTATTAGATCGCATCGAACGCAAAGTGCTGCTCAACGCATCACGTAAACAGGTCTGGGAGGCACTCACGCAGGCCGAGCAATTTGGTAAGTGGTTCGGTATCGCGCTTAAAGGTAAAACCTTCGTGGCCGGAGAAACCATCGAAGCGCCGATTACCTACCCAGGCTACGAACATGTCGTGTGGAAGGCCAGGATCGAACGCATCCTGCCCCAAACGCTGTTTTCTTTCTGGTGGCATCCTTTCGCAGTAGAAGAGGGCGTCGACTACGACGAGGAAACACCTACGCTGGTGGAGTTCACTATTGAAGATCGCGCTCCAGGTATCCTGTTGCAGGTTGTCGAGTCCGGTTTTGACAAGGTGCCCGAAGCGCGGCGTCAGAAAGCCTTCAAGATGAACTCCCGTGGCTGGGACGAGCAAATGCGCAATATCGAAAATTATCTGAGCAAAACCCCACCAAGGTGATGGGGCGAGGGGGGAGATCTGTCCCCAGCCCTTTACGCTTCAAAAAATACCCTGCAACAAATTTATCAGATTGCGCGCTGCGTGTGCGTTTACCCGCCGCGTTAGCCCGGATGCCGAGTAGAATCACGCCCTGAAAGCGATTCTTGAGGTACGGTACGGTGGATTTACAGCAGGGTTTTGTCCTGACCCGGCATTGGCGCGATACCCCGGCGGGCACGGAGGTCAGCTTCTGGCTGGCCACAGACCAAGGGCCTCGGTGTATTCGCCTACCCGTGCAAACCTCGGTGGTGTTCATCCCGGAGGCCCATCGCAAGCCGCTCGATTGGCTGCTCAAGGGTGAGCGCGATCTCGAGTTGCGCCCCTTGCAGCTGTGCGACTTTCATCACCGCCCGGTCCTGGGCCTGTATGCCCGCCAGCACCGCCAGTTGATGGACATCGAGAAGCGCCTGCGCGCCGCCGGGGTCGATGTCTACGAAGGTGACGTGCGGCCGCCCGAGCGCTACATGATGGAGCGCTTTATCACCGCCCCGGTGTGGTTCGGCGGCACTGCGGATGCGAGCGGCACCTTGCTTGACGCGCAGATGAAGCCTGCCCCCGACTACCGTCCTCCCTTGAAGCTGGTGTCCCTGGACATCGAGACCACTGCCCAGGGCGATCTCTATTCCATCGCTCTTGAAGGCTGCGGCGAACGCCAGGTGTACATGCTCGGCCCGCCGAACAAAACCGACGCCGTGGATTTCAAGCTCGACTATTGCGACACCCGCGTTCAACTGCTCGAACGCCTCAACCAATGGCTGGCCACTTTTGACCCCGACGCGATCATCGGCTGGAACGTGGTGCAGTTCGACCTGCGCGTACTCCATGAACACGCCCAGCGCCTGAACGTGCCGCTGTTGCTGGGACGTGGCGGTGAAGCCATGGCCTGGCGCGAACACGGCAGCCGCAATCACTACTTTGCGGCGGCGGCGGGAAGACTGATCATCGACGGTATCGAAGCGCTGCGTTCGGCCACTTGGAGTTTTGAATCCTTCAGCCTGGAAAACGTCGCGCAAACCCTGCTCGGCGAAGGCAAGGACATCTCCACGCCGTACCAGCGCATGGACGAAATCAACCGCATGTTTGCCGAGGACAAGCCTGCCCTGGCGCGCTACAACCTCAAGGACTGCGAACTGGTCACGCGGATTTTCGAGAAAACCGAGCTGCTCAAGTTCTTGCTGGAGCGCGCCAGCGTCACCGGGTTGCCGGCCGATCGTAACGGCGGCTCGGTGGCCGCCTTCACCCACCTGTACATGCCGTTGATGCACCGCCAGGGTTTCGTCGCGCCGAACCTGGGCGACAAACCGCCCCAAGCCAGCCCCGGCGGGTTTGTCATGGACTCGCGCCCGGGCCTCTATGAATCTGTGCTGGTGCTGGACTACAAAAGCCTTTATCCATCGATCATCCGCAGCTTCCTCATCGACCCGGTGGGCTTGATCGAAGGCCTCAAGCATCCCGACGACAGCGACTCGGTGGAAGGCTTTCGCGGCGCGCGCTTCTCCCGCACCCGGCATTGCCTGCCGTCCATCGTCACGCGGGTGTCCGAAGGCCGCGAAGAGGCCAAGCGCGAGCGCAATGCGCCGTTGTCCCAGGCACTGAAGATCATCATGAACGCCTTTTACGGTGTGCTCGGCTCCAGCGGCTGCCGGTTCTTCGACACCCGGCTGGCGTCCTCGATTACCCTGCGTGGGCATCAGATCATGCGCCAGACCCGCGCACTGGTTGAGGCCCAAGGGTACGAGGTGATTTACGGTGACACCGACTCCACCTTCGTCTGGCTGGGCAGCGCGCATTCTGCGCAGGACGCCAACCGCATCGGCCTGGCGCTGGTGCAGCACGTCAACGACTGGTGGCGCGCGCACCTGAGCAACGAGTACGGCCTGCAAAGCGCCCTTGAACTGCAATACGAAACCCACTTCAGCCGCTTCCTGATGCCGACCATTCGTGGCGCCGAGGAGGGCAGCAAAAAGCGCTACGCCGGCCTGGTCGTGCGCGAAGATGGCAGCGAAGAAATGGTCTACAAAGGCCTGGAAACCGTGCGCAGCGACTGGTCGCCCCTGGCCCGGCAATTCCAGCAGGAACTCTACCAACGCATCTTCCACCGCCAACCCCATCAAGACTACATACGCGACTACGTGCGGCGTACCTTGAGCGGCGAATTCGATGAGTTGTTGATCTACCGCAAACGCCTGCGCCGGCCCTTGCACGACTACGAACGCAACGTCCCGCCTCACGTACGCGCCGCGCGCCTGGCAGACGAGTACAACGACCGCCTGGGCCGCCCGCGCCAGTATCAGCGGGGTGGCTGGATCAGCTACGTGATCAGTGTCAACGGCCCGGAACCGCTGGAAGTACGGCAGGCGCCTATCGACTACGACCACTACGTCACGCGCCAATTGCAGCCCGTGGCTGACGCAATCCTGCCGTTCGTGAATGACGATTTCGGTACCCTTGTGGGTGGGCAGATGGGGCTATTCTAGGCAATGGACCATGCTGTCCCTATCGCCTATCGCCCAGGAGGAAACGCCCATGTACACCCTTTATGGCACCGACGAATCCGGTTCTTGCATGATCGAAATCGCCCTGCAGCGCTGCGCAGTGCCGTGGCATCGCGTGGAGGCCAGTTCCTGGCAGGATGGCGAGGGCAGTGACGCGCTTGCACGTATCAATCCACTCAAGCAGATCCCCACCCTGGTCACTCCAAATGGCCAGGTACTGACCGAAAGCGCCGCGATCCTGATCCACCTGGGCCTGGAGTATCCCAAGGCCGGATTGCTGGCCGGCGATCGTACACAGATCCTGCGCGGCTTGCTGTATATCGCCGCCAACTGCTATTCGGCGATCGGTATCATCGACTACCCGCAACGCTGGTTGGGCAATGCCGATGAGGCGCAGCAAGCGCAACTGGTCAGCGGCACACGGCGCTACCTGCACCAGGCCTGGGTCGTGTTTGCCGATCAGTTTGCCGGCCAGCTGTTTACCCCGAGCAACGCGCCGAATGCACTGGGCATCATGGCGGCGGCGGTGTCGCGTTGGGACGACGCGCGCGAGGTGCTCGGCAACCTGGCGCCGGGCTTTGCACAACGCCTGGAGCGGGTAGATGCCGACCCCGTCGTGGCGCCCGTTTTCGCCCGGCATTGGCCGCAGTGGAAGGTCTCGTAACCGGAAGAAACAATGACCAGGCCACTGTCCAAGCCCTTGCGTAGCGGGCTTCCTGACCTACGCTTCTCAAGGTGGTGTAGGAATCATCCTTGAATTTGGCTGTCGCAGACATGAAACTCAAGAACCCTGCATGGAATTCAAAGGAGGTGCGCATGCTCATCCGGTCGCTGACCCTGGCTACCTTGATGGCTTTTACGGGGCCGTTGTTGGCCGCTGATGATAATCCGCTCAAGCAGGAATTGGGCAAGACGCGCCCCCTGGTGGTCGTGGAGCTTGATGCTGGAAACCCGACACTGGCAACGCTGAAGAAACAACTGGAAGAGGCTGCCACCAAGCAGTCCTTCGAAGAGCGCAGCATGGTGTTCTACACCGTAAAGTTCGGCAGCATTGGTGCCGAAGGGGAGAAGTTCGCCAAGGACCCAAAGGACAGCAAAAAGCTCACGCCGCCTGAAACCAATGCACTGATCCGTGCCCTCAAGCTCGGCGTCGGCAGCGGCACCAAAGTGATCCTGATCGGCAAGGACGGCGAGAAGAAACTCGAGAAAACCGTGCCGCCGGACAGCCTCGACCTGAAGGAATTCTTCAGCGCCATCGACCAGATGCCTCAGGCGGAGAAGGAGCTTGCCGCACCTGCGCAGCCAGAGCCTGCTCCAGCGGCTCCAGCGCCTGCGACCAAGGGTAGCAAAGCCGCTGGCAAAGCCCCCAAGCCACTGGAGGATTGAACAGGTCCCCTCCCACCGTTCTGGTGGGAACCGGCCTCAGGCTTTCCACGGCTTGAGCCAAAGCCCCAGCCCCACCAACACCAGCGCGCCGGCCAGGCTACTCAACCCCAACTGCCAGCCATCGTTGTGCAATGGGTGCAGGACCAGCGCTGCCACACCCAACAGCACCCCGCTCAAGCCCCAGTGCAACGGCCAGCCCAGTTGGCCGAGCAGTTGTTGGCGGTGCATCAGCAACAGGTTGGTCACCACAACTCCCCCCAACGCCGCCAAGGCGATCCCCGACAGGCCGAAACAATAGGGCAGCACCACCAGCAAGGCGGCGTTGACCAGGCTGCCCAGCAGTTCGCAGTTGAGCGGCAGGCGCGTGTCGCCGCTGGCATAGGCATAGCGGGCGAGCATGGCGTTCCAGGCGCCAAACACCAGTGGCGTGGCGAACCAGGCCAGCAGCGCCGGCAGTGGGCCGTCGGTGCTCTGAGCGGGCATCAGCAGATGAATCAGCGTGGGGCTGGCGCCAATCAGGCCGAAGGCCGCAGGCAGGCTCAGCAGGGTCGCTGCATCCAGGCCGCGGCGCAGCAGGGCCAAGCGCTGTTGACCTTGCTCGCCGCTCATCATGCCCAGCAGCACTTGGTTGAGGCTCATCAAGGCGATCAGTGGCAGGTTGATCAGCTTGCGTGCAAGGTTGACCCACGTAACCGCGCCTTCCCCCAGGAAACTGGCGATCAATCGTTCCAGTAGCGCCAGGCCCTGGCTGGCCACGTTGCTGGCCAACAACGGCCCGATGCGCCCCAGCAGTTCGCGGCCTGCCAGCGGGTCGCCGGTGACCTGCCATGGCCGCCAGCCGAAAGACCAGACCGGCGCCAGCAACGGCAGGCACATCAAGACACTGCCAGCAAAAAAGCTCATGGCCAGCGCTGTACTGTCGCTGGAGCTGCCACGGATAAACAGGTACAGCACCGGTGGCAGATTGAACAGTAAAGAGCCCAGGCCCGGCAGGACAAAACGTTGGCGTGCCTGCAAGGGAATACTGAACAACCCATGCATCACCAGGCCTGGCGCACAGGCGGCCAGCCAGCGCAGGTTGGCGGCGGCTTGTGCATGGGCCGCGGCGTCCAGGCCGGGGCCGATCAGGCGCACCCACAGCGGCGCGCCCAGCGCCAGTATGGCAAACAGGGCCAGGCCCACCCCCAGCAGGCGGGGGGACAGGCTGGCCAGCCAGGCTTGCTGGCGGCGCGGGTCGCGTTGCTGATAGAGGGGCAGGGCAGCCGCTGCGAGCAAGCCGGCAGCCAGGGTCATGCGCAATGCTTCGGGCAAAAACACCGCCACCAGAAACCCGTCGCTGCGACTGCCCGCGCCCCAGGCCGCCACCAGTAGCCATTCGCGGGCAAAACCGGCTACCAGTCCGGCGAGCGTCGCCAGGGTCAGCCAGAGCGTGCTGCCGAACATCAGTGAAACAGGGTGAACAGGCCCTTGCCACCCACCTTATAGTTCAGGTCATGGCAACGCTCGCCCATGATTTTGGCACCGCTTCCGCCAATGATTTTGTAGGGCGCCACGGCTTTGGCCACCACGGTATTGGCGCTGATCACTGAACCATAGCCCAGGTGCGTGCCGAAGCCGATCAACGCACGGCTACCGATCCAGACGTAGTCGTCGATGTAAGTCGGCCCGGAAATCGACCAGAACTCCGGCGCCTGCAAATCATGGCTGCCGGCGATGAGCAAAACATGCGAGGCAATCGCCACATGGTTGCCGATCACCAGCCCGGCGCGGGCGTCCACCTGGCAATGCCAACCGATGACCGAATCGTCGCCGACCACCAAATTGTGCATGCCCAGCACTTCGGTGTTACGCCACAAGCTGGAGCCCTTGCCGATCTTCGCGCCACCCAGGCGCAGCCAGGCAATGCGCACATGGTGGCTGGGGATCTTGTTGATCAAAATGTTGTAGGCCATGTCCCAGACACTGCGCCACCGGTCTTTGACGGTTGCCCAGTTTTTGCCGTAACGGGGCAGCAGCTGGGCCGCCAGGTCCTGTTTCATCCGGTGGAACAGGCGGCGCGCCACCGGGTGCTCAATCGCGGTTTCCTGGTCGATGGAGCTGATCCAGAAGCGCTTGTTGTCGCCTTCGCCCTCTTCAAATACCACGTCATTGGCCAGGCACCAGTCCAGCGCCTCTTCCAGGTCTGGCAGGCATACGCCCAGTTCACTGGCCAGCGTGGGGAGGCGGTCGCGCAAATCGGTGGAGTGAATCATCCGGTGCTTCATGGTTGGTTATCCTTTGGCGCAATAGCAGCGACAGGGGCGGTAATGGAGGGGCGCAGGCGCACCTGTTGCAGGCTCATGCCCATCAACAGCCAGAACAGCGCGATCAGTACGAAGGTGAAGCTGAAGTAGTGGTCGAAAATCCCTGTCAGCAGCGCCGCCAACACGCCGCAGATGCACCCCAGCCACAGCGCATTGTCGGCGGTGACCTTGCGCACCTGGCCCAGGGGCCGCACTTCGCGCCACCACAACACAGTGACGGTTATAAACAGCAGCATCCCTGGAATACCGACCTTGTAGATAAAGTTCAGCCACAGGTTTGAGATGCCCAACAGATTGGAGCCAGGCACGGGCGGGTCGATCTTGAAGCCGATGCCCAGGGGGAAGGTCGCCATGGCGGCGGGAAACCTGGCGTACTCGTCAAAGCGGATTTCGGTACTGGCGTTGGTGGTCGAGAAGATGGTCATCAAGCGCTCCTGCAACGGCGGATAGAACATGACCAGTGCAACGGCAAACGCCGCCCCGATACCGATGATGCGCCCGCTGTTCGGCACGCGCTTGTAGGCCAGCCAGATCAACACCAGCGCCAGGGCCACGATGGCACCGCGAGAAATACTCAGCAGCAGGCCGGCACACCCCAGCACCGCCACCGCCAGGCCCAGCGCCCGGCGCCAGCCGCTGCGGGTCCAGCCATAAAACAGCGCCAGGGGAATAAACAGCACCAGCACGCCACCGGTCAGGTTGGGGTGCACCCAGGGCGAGGCCATGCGTGTGTAGTTGGCGGAGAAAATGTCTTTCACCGCTTCCGGGTGGGCGTATTTGAGGTCGGTGAGAATATCGATCATCGACATCGCGTTGCGCGTCTTCAGGAACATGAAGATCGACAGCAACAGCATCGCCAGGTTACCCAGCAACAGGGCGACCACCACCTTGTCGCGGTCGGCGTCGGTGCGCAGCAGCAGCGGCACGATAAACAACATCGACAGGTTCATCAGCCAGCGCACCCAGTTCACCGGCCCGTTGCCTTCGGCATGGATGATCAGCATGCCCCAGATAAACGGAATGGTGCTGAACAGCATCAGCCACATCAGCGCACGTTCAGTCGGCCGCCATAGCATGAAACCACGGGTCTTGCCGATGAACGATTGCCAGAACACTCCGAGCCAGGTCAGCCCCAGTACCGCCTCGCTGACGGTGGTGCGGATACCCAGTTGCAAGGTGGTGTAGGGAATACTGGTGGCCAGTACCGCGAAAATCAGCAAGCCCCACAGGGGAAAGCGGATCAGCGTCAAGGCCACGGCTACCCCGGCCACGACCAGCATGACCTTGATTGGCGACAGGGCCAACAGCAACCCGCCGAACACCAGGCCCAGCAGCAGACTGACGAATTTTCCTGGCAGCATTAGCGATCCAATTCCTTGAGCAAAGTGTCCAGGCGCGAGCGATAGGCCGGTTCGGCAAATTGCCGGGCCCAGGCGCGGTATGTTTCGCCGTCTTGCGTGGCATCGGCGGCTGCCAGTTGTTGCATGACGTTGTGCAATTGCTCGGCGTCATGGGGTGCGAAGCGCGGGGCGTTGGGTGGCGCGATTTCATCCAGGGCACTGCCGCGTGCCACCGCTACTGGCGTGCCGACACTCAAGGCTTCCACCACCGGCAGGCCAAAGCCCTCGGCGTAGGACGGCTGCCACAGGCACGCGGCATGACGGTAGAGCGCTTGCAGTTGGCCGTCCGACAAACCGTTGCACCAGTGCAGGCCCGGCAGGTCACCAAGTGCCGCCGGCACATCGCTGGCGTGGCCCACCAGAACCAAGTCCGGCACATCAAGGTTCAGCGCTCGGCAGGCCTGCCATTGGCGCAGGAAGAACTCCATGTTCTTACGCGGCTCCCGCGTACCCACCACCAGCCAGTAACGTGCCGGCAGGTTGGCTGGCAGCGGCTCTGGCGCTGCATTCAGTTCGGGCACCAGGTTGTTCAGCACGCGGAACTTGGCCCGCGCCCAGGGGAACAGGCGCGCGGCTTCATTGCAGGAAAACTGCGAAGGGCACCACACTCGATCAGCCTGCCACACCGACCAGGCAATCGAGGCCCCGTCGATCAGGCGGTAGGCCAGGGCCTTGAGCTTGGAGCGATGGAAGTTGCGGTGGGTGAGTTGAAACAGGTCATGCAACACCAGCACATAGCGGGTGCCAGCGGGTTTGCGGCACAGTGGCAAGCCCATATTGGCCGTGGCGATATACAGGTCGATCTGCTGCTCGTGCAAAGCCCTGGGCAAGAAACCGCGTTCGAACCGCAGGCGCACTTGTGGGCGTTGCAGGCCGTCCAGCGGGCTGGCCCAGGGCGGGCAAACGGCAGTCTGGCGTTGCTGATGGTCCAGGGGCGCCTCGGTGAAGAGCACCACCTCGGTGTTGCCCCGCGCGCGCAGGGCGTCTTCCAGAGCCACGACCTGGCGGGCGATGCCCGAAGACGGCGCAACCGTGGCGGGGCGATAGTCCAGGGCTACGCGCATGGCTGAGACTCCTTGGCGGTGAGCGAGCTGCGGTAGAGGTGCTCCAGTTCATTAGCCGCCACCGCCCAGTCGTGGTATTGCCGCGCATAGTCGCGTGCGGCATCGGCCAGTCGTCCGGCCAGCGCCGGTTCGTCCAGCAGGCGCACAACGGCGTCGGCCAGGGCCTCGGCGTTTTCGCCGGCCAGGTAATGCACCTGTGGCTGCACCGCCAACCCGGAGACGCCCTGGGCCGTGCTGATCAGCGGCAAGCCGGCGGCCATCGCCTCCAGCACTTTGAGCTTGGAGCCGCCGCCATGGCGCAACGGGGCGACAAAACCGGCGCAGCGGCGTTGCAAGGCGCACAGGTCGGGAACAAAGCCCAGCCACTCGATACGCTCATCTGGCCAACGCTCGCGCCAGTGTTCGGGTAAGCCATAGCCGACCACCGCCAGGCGCGCATTCGGGCGCTGCAACCAGACCCTGGGGAAGATCTCTTCGAGCAGCCACTGCACGGCGTCCAGGTTCGGTGCATATTCGTAGTTGCCAACGAACAACAGGCGCTGGCTCTGCGCATCGGCGCTGACCTCGGCAAAGGCCCGGCTGTCCACCCCGTTGACCACCACGGTCACCGGCGTCGATGACAATGGCCGCATGGCCTGGGCGTCCGCCTCGGTCACGGCGACTACCTGGGCGGCGGCGTCGAATGCCTTGCGTTCCCATTGCCGGCAGCGCCACTGGTCGTACTGCACGAAAGGCGCGGCCCACCTGGGGAAGCGGTCGTAAGTGGCGCCGCCGAGGCTCGATTCCAGGTTGTGCTCTGTCAGTACAAATTCACGCCGTTGCTGCTGCAGGTTGCGCAGAAACGGCTGCAGGCTGTAGCTGTGTTCTACCTGAATGACGTCCCAGCTTTCGTTCAACAGTTGCGCAAACTGGGCTTGCAACGGTGCCGACAGGCCGTTGACCGTGGTCAACAGCGGCCAGGGCGCGAACAGGCCACCGAGCAGGGTCAGCGGGTGTTTCAGTGGCCGGCGCGGTACCACGATCAGGCGTTCGAGCAACGGCTCAAGGGCCGCGCGCACCGCGTCATCGGCCAGCGTTTTTGATTGCGCCAGCAGCGTGATGCGATGCCCGCGCTCACTCAAGGTGCGCAGCAAGTGGTACTGCCGCGTCTTGCCGCCGCTGGTGGTCGGCCACGGCAGGTAGGGCACAATCCAAAGGATTCTCATGTACAGCTCTCCATGCCCAGGGCTACCACACCAGTATCTGCAAGCTCGGCTTCACCACTGGGCGAATACCGTTGTCGTCGCTCAGGGTTTGCCGGGCTCCGGTCAAAGGGTCCAGCAGTTCTGCGCGTTTGATGCCGGGCAGGCTGATGCTGCTGCCTTTGGCACTCCAATACATCAGCAGGTGTTTTCCGTCAGGGCGGGTCCAGGCCACGCTGTAGAAGCTGTCCGGTACATCCTCAAGCTTCGGCGTTGTGCCAGGTTTAAGCGTGGGGCCGGTGATGTCGAGGAAGCGGGCGAGGGCGGTGTACACCGGCTTGGGTTCGCCATTGAGGTTCAACAGGCCGTAATGCTGGTCGCGTGGCGAAGCGCGTGGGTCAAGGTCGGACAGCGCGAACAGGAAGATCTTCTGGTAGTCCTGGGACGCCATCAACGCCAGGCGGCGCAAGGTGTAATCGGCTTGCCCGTCGACACCGATCAGGTCCTGCATTTCCTTGGGGCCGGCGTAGCTGGACCAGCCCCATTCAGTGGCCCATACCTGCTTGATCCCGGCACCGTGCAGCATTGAATTGAGTTGATCGCCGCGCAGCAGCACTTCGTTCTTGCCTGGCTCGTCGGTTTCCGGGGTCATCGAATAGGGGTGATAGGCCGCGATCATGCCCAGGCTTTGCACCCCCAGCGCGCCGAGCGCCTCAAACATCAGGGTTTTGCCACGGGGCGGCATTTGGCTGTAGTACGCCATGCCACCCATGACCTGCAGTTTGTCCGGTGCTGCAATGTTCAAGGCCTTGTGACTGGCCAACAACAATTGCGCGTATTCCTTGGCGTTGACTTTGGGGCGCCAGTTGTTCGGCAGGTTCTGTTCATTCCACACCTGCCAGGCATCGATATTCGGGTAGCGCTTGGCCAGGACTGCCAGGCGCATCGCATAGATGTCGGGGTCCCGCGGTTGATACTGGTCCTGGAACGGCGCGCCCTTGGGAGCGGTGGTGATAAAGGGCGCCGAGCCCACCAGGTAAAACACCGAGCGCAGTTTTTCGGCGGTCAGGGTGCGGTCCAGCTCATCGAAGGTGCTGAGCTGATATTCCTCTTCTTTGGGTTCCAGGCGATCCCAGTGCAGGTCGACCCGCACCCATTGCAATCCAAGCTTCTTATATTGGTGGATCTGCTTACGGTACTGCTCGGGCGTGAACCACAGAAAGTGTGCGTTCACGCCGAGAAAATCCTTCCAGACCACGTTTCGCTCCGGGGCCAGGTTCACCGGCTGCGCATCGACTTTTTTACTCAACAGCAGGGTGCTACCGACGGCGATCGATAGCGCCAGCGGCAGGTAGCGCCACAGTGGGCGAACGGATGACAGGTTCATCGCAACGGCTCCTCACAAGCATCCCGAAATAATTCAGCAAACCGCTGGGCCGTGTTGGCCCACTGGCGTTGGTGGCCGATTTCTCCTGCCCGTGCGGCCCATTGCTGCGCCTGTAGCGGGTCAAGGATCAAGCGGCTCAAGGCGTTGCTCAAGGACGCTATATCGCCCTGCTGATAGGTGATGCCATTGCCGCCGGCCACCTCTTCGGCAAAGGCTCGGGCGTTGGAGGTGATTACCCCGCGCCCGCATGCATTGGCCCACGACAGCGCGCCACTGGTGCCGCGCATCTGCCCCAGGAAACTGAGTTTTTTCGATTCGCGATAGGGCAGCACCATCACATGGTGCGCCTGGATTGAAGAAGGGATCTGCGCCGACGGCAGATCCAGTTGCCAGTCCACCACATCCTCAAGATGCAGGGCGCTGATCTGCTGGCGCAGGCCATCGAGGTAGTTGCCGGCGGGGTCAAAGGTCATTTCCGGCGCGGTGCCACCGGCCAGGGTCAGGCGTACCTGGCCTCGGCATTGCGGGTGGGCGGCCAGTGACTGGGCCAGGGCCTGGAGCAGGTCCTCAATGCCCTTGCCACGGTAGATAAAGCCGAAATACAGCAGGCGCAGCGGTGCCAGTGGCGGCAAGGCCTGGGGCGCGATGGGCAGGTTGCCATGGGCAATCACTGCTACTTGCTCCGGGCGCAGGCCCATGCGTTGGCGCAGGCAGTCGCCGCCCAGGCGGGTGAGGGTGATCAGGCGACGCATACCTTTGGCCAGGCGCCGTTCTTCGTGCAAGGTCAACGGGTCGGCCAGCAGCGCCGCCGCCTGGGGCAGCGGGTGGGGCAGGCGTTCAAGCAGCGTCAAGGGGAAAAACAGCTTGGCCCTGCGCCAGATAAGGCGCTCCGGGTCATGCACCGTGGCGGTCAAAGGCAGGTGCGGTTGCGCCCGGCGCAGGTACTCCAGCGCCTGGAACTCACCGAAGCGTCCACCCCCCAGTTCGGCATGCACCAGGTCCACGCCGCGCCAATCGAAGGCCTGCAGACGCTTCAACTGTTCAGGCAGTTCCAGGCAGCCGGCGAGCGGGGTCACCACTTCCAGGCCCTGTTCGATCAACGCATGGCGCAGGTGCGCGGCGTAGTCGGCGATCCCGGTCTGCTCCGGTGGCAGGGGAGCCAGCAATGCGATACGCATCAGGCCGCCCCGCGCCAGCTGTTGAGTCGCGCCAGGACCTTGGCCGGTACTTCGAAGCGGCGGCGGTTGAGGATCATGCCGTCCACTTTGCCGAACGCGGTGGTCAGCAACGACACGGCATTTTCGATAGTCGGTACGGTGCTGGTGCGGGCCTCGATCACCAGTACGACCTGGTCGGCGCGGCGCAGCGTCAGGAAGGCCTGCGGGTTGGAGGACAGCGCCGAGGCGTCCAGCAGCAACACTTCACCTGGCGTTGGCGCGTTCTCACCGTTGACCGAGACCCGATGGCCACGCTCCTCCAGCAGGCGCTTGAGTTGCCAGGTGATAAAGGTCACCCCTTCGCCATGTCGCGCCGAGGTCAGGCCCAGGGCAAAACCTTCGGCGGCAATGCGGTCCAGGGGCAGCAGGCTGTACAAGCGATAAAGGCTGGCGGTGACGGCTGCCGGCGTTGCGTCTTGCACATCAGGAATGCTGCTCCACAGCGGCACATGGAACATCTCCTGCAAGCGTGTGCCATCGTGGATGCGCTGGTCCAGCAGATACAGCACATAGATGGTCAGCAAGCCCACGGCCACGCCAGCGGGCAGGGCGAACAACAGCATCAGCAGGCTTTTGGGAAACACGCGTGCCGGGTTGAGGGTGGCGTGTTCGATCAGGGCGATGTTGCTGATCTGGCTGTTGTCCAGTTCGTGGTCGATTCGCGCCTGTTCAAGATTGTCCGAGTACAAGGCATAGCTCTTTTCGGCGGTGCGCAGTTGTTGGCTCAGGGTGTTGAGTTGCGGTTCTTCGGTCATCGCCTGGTCACGCTGGGCGCGAAGTTCGGCAAGGGTCTTGTCGTAGTTCTCGATTTCCCCGGCCAGTTTGCGTTCTTGCAACTGGGCGTCGATCATTTGCTGCTTGACGTTGATTACCAGGCTGTTGGGCGCGGTGTTCTGCGAGCGTTCCAGGCGTGTGGCTTCCTGGGCGCTGAGGGCTTGCATGTCACGGATGTTCTGCTCGATCTGATTGACCTGCGGCGTACCCGGCAGGTAGGTGCGCAACAGCCGTGCCCGCTCCACTTGCAGCGCATTGAGCTGGCGCTTGAGGTCGAGCTGGGTGGGGTTGAGGCTGGTTTCGCGCATCGTCACCACGTCTGCCGGCTGGCTCTTGATCTGCTGGCTGGCGTTGGCCAGGAGGCTGCGAATCCCTGAGATCTGGTTCTGTGCACTGACCTTGGCGTCGGTGACGCGGTCGATCTGGTTGGTCAGGTTCTTCAGGCGCGCATCGACACTGATCGAGTCGATCTGCTTCAAGCGACCTTGCAGCTGATCTTTCAGGCTCTGGATATTCTCTGCCACCTTGGCGCGTTCGGTTTCATAGAAGGTGTGCAGGCTCTTGCGCCCGAGAATTCGCGCCCGTTCTTCGAGGTAAGCGTTGACCCATTCCTCGACGATTTTTTGCGCCACCGCCGGGTCGTCCCAGGTGAAGGAAATCTCGATCACCGAAGAGCCCGGCTCGTGACCGGCGGTAAAGTTCTTCTCCAGTGAGGTCGCCAAGCGCTCCAGCGGGCTTTGTTTCTCGGCAAGGCCCACGAACTGCAGCACACTACGAATGCCATTGATGACTTCGCCCATGCCCTTCTTGATGTAGAACTTGGTGACCTTCCAGAAGCCTTGTGGTGGTTCGGCGGTCATCGCCATATAGCGCTCGGCAACGATGTGCACGATAGGCCGGCCCGTGAGCATTTTTTCTTCGTCGACAATCGGGTCGTGCTGGGTGCTCGGGGCAATCAGCGTCTGGCGGTTGGCGGCTTCGATCGGCAAGGTGGTGTTATCCCGCCCCGGCTTGACCAGCAAGCGCGCGTCGGACTCGTAGCGAGCCGGCAACAGGAAGGCACCGAGCACGGCGACCACAATCGTGGTGATCACGGCCAGTTTGAACTCGCGGCGGTAGATGAAGAACAGCCGCAGCAGGTCGCGAAGAGAGCGGATTTCGATCACAGGATCACTCCATTGGATAGATGTTGTTCGTCGAATGAAATCGGCGTGCTCAAGTGATACAAAGCCTGCGTCATGATCATTGTGGAGCGCTGATATAGGTATCGCCGGACTTGTTGCCATTGAGCTGATAATTCAAGCCCAGTCCCACCCCTTTGCTAACCGGAAACAGCTTGGTGAAGTACATATCCACGGCCTCCACCGTCGCGCCGATGCCCGACTGCGGCACAAAGATCAAATCTCCGCGCTGCAACGCCACCCGCGGGTGATTGGGGTTGGTCAACATGCTCTCCAGGCTGATGAAGTACGTCCTGTACTTGCCATCCGGCCCGGTGCGCATAAGGGCCACGTTGGAGGCATCCGCCGAGGGCAACACACCACCGGAACTGAGCAGCGCCTGCTCGACGCTGACGTTGCCGGCCAGGTCGAAAAACGCCGGGTTTGGCACCGCGCCGCCGATAAACACCTTGTTGCTCGGTGCGCTGGCGATGTTCACCGTCACTGCCGGTTCGCGGTAGATGCGCTTGTACTTCTCGGTGATTTCCTTGCCCAGGTCTTCGGGCGTGCGCAAGGCCGCCTTGACCCGGCCAATATTGGGCACCGAGATCACGCCATCAGGGCGCACCACGAATATCGTCATGTCATCGGCCGCCGCCGGCTCTTGGGCATCACGCACGATACGCAGCGAGTCGCCGCTCTGGATCAGCACCTGTGGCGGCGGCAGGTCGGCCAGGGTCAGTGCCGCTTGATGACCTGCCTTGAGCGTGTCGTTATCAGGAAGCGGCACCCGCGCGGGGGTCGAACAGCCAGCCAGCCATATTGAGGCGCTCAAGAGGCCGAGCAGGGTAAGACGGGAACGTCGGTTGATAGTCTTCATGACGGCTCAAGTCCAGTAGGTGGAAAACATGCCCAGGCGTCGTTTAAGCGCGTTGGGCAGGTGGCGTTCAAGGTGGCCGAGGCGATAACCCAGCAATTTAAAGGCACTGCGCACCACCACTTCGGGGGCGCGGTACAGCGCGTTGGCCTCGCGCAATGCGTGCAGTTCGGCCAGCACATAACGTTTACCTTCGCCGCCGGCGTCGCCAAACGCCTGGCGAATCCACGGTTCGCGGCCGTAGAACACACCGATATCGAAGTAGCGGCGAAACTCTTCCAGCAAGCGGTAATCGTGGGAGTGATACACCTGCGCGCTGGCGGCGTAGCGCACCTGGTAGCCGGCCAGCAGCATGCGCGCGGCCACATAGGCGTCTTCACTGCCAATCACATC
Source organism: Pseudomonas fluorescens (assembly GCF_001902145.1). GTDB lineage: Bacteria > Pseudomonadota > Gammaproteobacteria > Pseudomonadales > Pseudomonadaceae > Aquipseudomonas > Aquipseudomonas fluorescens_BV. Next base: position 658,836 of record NZ_MRST01000025.1, on the reverse strand, counting down.
CTGGGGGAAACCGCCCACCGCGCTCAGGGCGCTGCGCCGGTACACCGAAAATGAGTCGGAGCTGAAGCAGGTCTTGATGCCCAGTTGCGCTGCATCGTCCAGGCGCTTGGTGCGGCTGGCCGCTGGGTAATTGAAGTGCCGCGACTGCGCGCCGAGCACGCCGGCACCGGGGTGCGGCAGCTGCCGTCCATAGGCCACGCCATTGAGCGGGTCCAGTTGCAGCTCGCTGATCAGGTTGGCGAAGGTCTCGGCGGTGGCGGGGATAGCGTCCTGGGTCATGACGATCAAGGCGTCGCCGCCCACCTGTTCACTGGCCCAGCGCCGGGTACCACCGTGGTTGAAATCACGCGCATCGATCCGCTCCACGCGGGCGCCGAATTCGCGAAAACGCGCCACGGTGTCGTCGCTCGATGCGCTGTCGACCACCAGCATTTCGTCCGGTTGCAAGGTCTGCATGCGCAGCGCTGGCAACAGGCGGTCCAGGTGGCTGGCCGCGTTGCGGGTGGGGATGATCAATGACGTACGCATCAGGGCTTCACTTCAACCGGCGCGCGGCCGTAGATGTCGTCATAGCGCACGATGTCGTCTTCACCCAGGTACTCACCGCTCTGCACCTCGATCATCACCAGGTCGATGATGCCGGGGTTGGTCAGGCGGTGTTTGTGCCCGGCGGGAATGTAGGTGGACTCGTTCATGTTGAGCAGGATCTCGCGCTCGCCATTGGTGATCATCGCTGCGCCGCTGACCACCACCCAATGCTCGCTGCGGTGATGGTGCATTTGCAGGGACAGCGAGCCTTTGGGCTTGACCACGATGCGCTTGATTTTGAACCGCGTGCTTTCCTCCAGCACCGTGTAGGTGCCCCAGGGCCGGGTGACGGTGCGATGCAGGCTGAACGCCGGGTGATTCTGGCGCTTGAGTTCGGCAACGATATGCCGCACGTCCTGGCTGCGATGGGCGTCGGCGATCAGCAGGGCGTCCGGGGTGTCGACGATGATCAGGTCGCGCACGCCCACCGCACCGAGTACTCGTTTGGGCGAGTCGATATAGCAATTTTGCACGTCGTGCAGGATGGCCTCGCCATTGATCTGGTTGCCATTGTCGTCACTGGGGGTGAGTTGGCGCAGGGCTTCCCAGGAGCCGATATCGCTCCAGCCAATGTCGCAGGGCACGACCGCGACCTGGGCGGATTTTTCCATCAGGGCCACATCGATAGAGATATCCGGCGCGGTGCCGAAACCTTCCGGGCTCAGTTCGCGCTGGCGACTGCTGCTGTTTTGCAGGCTCTGGCTGTGCTCCAGTGCGGCCTTGGCCGCCTCCAGGACCGCCGGGGCGTGGCTGGCCAATTCTTCCAGCAGGGCGGCCGCCTTGAAGCAGAACATGCCGGCATTCCACAGGTGCTTGCCGCCGTCCAGGTAGCCTTGGGCGGTAGCCTGGTCGGGCTTTTCGACAAAGCGCTGCACCCGAAACCCAGCGCCCAGTGCCGGCCCTTGTTCGATATAGCCAAAGCCGGTTTCGGCACGGTCGGGCTGGATGCCAAAGGTCACCAGGTAACCGGCCTCGGCCAACGCACGGGCTTTTTCCACTGCCTGGGCAAAGGCGCTTTCATCCAGGACCAGGTGATCGGCCGGCATCACCAGCAACTGCGCGTCTGCGCCGAAATGCTCCTGCACATGCAAGGCTGCCACGGCGATGGCAGCGGCGGTGTTGCGGCCAAACGGCTCCAGCAGCAGGTCGAGGCCCAGGCGCTGGGTGTTCACCGCGCGGTAGTCGTCCAGGGTGCGAAACAGCAGGTCGCGGTTGGTCACGGTCAGGATGCTGTCGACGCCCGGCAAGTGACTGGCCCGCAGGAAGGTCTTCTGCAACAGGCTCTGGTCGTCGCGCATGCGTATGAAGGGCTTGGGCATGTTCTGCCGCGAGACTGGCCACAGCCGCGTACCCGAACCACCGGAGATGATGCAGGGAATCAATCCGTTAAGTGGGTTCATCAATAGACTTCCTTGGTGGAAAGAACGGCCGGGACCGTCATGAAAACGATGTAGAGGTCCAGCCACACGGACCATTTGGCGATGTATTCCAGGTCGTATTCGACCCGTTTCTGAATCTTGAACAGCGTATCGGTCTCGCCGCGATAACCATTGATCTGCGCCCAGCCGGTGATGCCCGGCTTGACCCGATGGCGCGAGCTGTATTCGCTGACCGCTTCCTCGAACGGAATCCCGGCGGCCTTGGTGGCCGTGGCGTGGGGGCGCGGGCCAACCATCGACATATTGCCCAGCAGTACGTTGAACAGCTGGGGCAGCTCATCGATGCTGGTTTTGCGGATGATCCTGCCGACCCGAGTGATGCGCGGGTCCTGGCGCGTGGTCTGGTGCTCGGCGTTGAGGTCGGTCTGCTCGACGTACATCGAGCGGAACTTGAACACCCGGATCAGGTTGTCGTTGTAGCCAAAGCGCTTCTGGCGAAACAGCACCGGGCCCTTGGAATCGAGTTTGATCGCGATGGCCGTCACCAGCATCACCGGCGACAGCAGCAACAGGCCGATGCTGGCCAGCAGCAGGTCTTCGCAACGCTTGATAAAGGGCGACCAGCCCCGCAGTGGTAACTGCGAGGTGTTGAACATCAGGATGCCGCCCACATCGGTGATGCGGTTATGGCCATAGCGCAGGGCGGCCATGTCCGGCACCAGCATGACGTTCACCGACATCTGTCGCAGGCGCTTGACCAGCCCGTTGATGCGCTGCTCGGCGGCCCAAGGCAGGGTGATCATCACCTGGTTGACCTGTTCGGAGCGGATCAGCTTTTCCAGGTCGCGGGTATTGCCCAGCAACGGCAGGCGGCTCAACTCCTTGGGAATGCGCTCGGTACGGTCGTCGATAAAACCGATGAGGCCGGAGCGGATATCACTGTTGCGCGACAGGTGTTCAGCCACATGCACGGCCGTATCGGTAAAGCCCAGGATCACGGTGCGCTGGAGGAATTTGCCGTTGTCCATCAGATGGCGGTACAGGCGCAGCATCAGTATCCGCTCCAGGCCAAACAACAGCAGGCTCGCGGAAAACCAGAACACCAGGTTGCGTGGGCTCAACTGCGGGAACAGAAGCAGGATCTGGTACATGAACAACAGGATGCAAAATGCAGAGACCCAGGCCACCAGCATCACGCGAAAACGCAGGCGATTGCTGAACAGGTCATCGGAGTAAACCCCCAGGGCCTGGAACAAGATAATGGTCAGGATCGCAAAGAACGCCAGCAGGCCCAGATAGTGAGTGCGCATGTGTTCCGCGACCGGGTCCGGGTAGAACAGCAGGATGATCGCCGGCGAGATTGCGGTCAGCCCGTGAAGCAGTTTTACGAAAACAACAAAAAACTCAACGAAACCGGTGCGAGTCAAGAACAGGCTATCAACCGACGATTTACCGCGCATAAATCAGATCCTCAATACACCACCAGAACGTTCCTATTCGTCTGCTCATCCATAAGGCATGTGTGCTTTACAAGTGATGCAAATCGAACGACTTCTGTTGCTGGGTAATACGTAATGGCTGTCTAGACGCAGGCATTTACTGGGTGATGGCTAAATGGTGGCGCTTTTGAGGATTTGTGTCAATGATTTGGCTTTTTGTCCTTTTTCTTCGATGACCCTCTCAATGTCTTTATGATATGACGGTTTGTTGACGTGTATGGCGGGTTTTTCAGAATAATCGAGAATCGATGATGGCTTTTTGCAGTGTAGGAACAAACGTAGGTATTTGCCTGCCAGCGACGAAAAGCTTTTGACGGCTGTAAGAGGGGCTTTTTTGTAGGAGCGAGCTTGCTCGCGAAAAACTCACAGACGCCGCGTTTATTCAGGAAGCACGCGTTATCGTTGACGTTTTTCGCGAGCAAGCTCGCTCCTACAGGAGGGCAGGAAGGGGATGTGCGGTGCTTAGAAGTTGCCTTTGAGGCTCAGCGTAAGGTTACGCGGCTCTCCATAGAGATTACCCCAGCCTGAGGTGCCCACGGTCTGGTAGTAATTTTTATCGAACAGGTTGTTACCGTTGATCGCCACCGTCCAGGTGTCGTCCACCTGATACGCCAGGCGCGCATTCCACAATGCATAGCCGGCCTGTTCCAGTTTGATGGTCTGCAGCCGGTAGTTGCTGCTTTGGGCGTTGACCCCTGCGCCGACGGTCCATTTCGAAAGCGCGCCGTCCAACTGATAGTCGCCCCACACCCTGAGCATATGCCGGGGTACGTAGGTGTTAGAGACCGCGCCTTCGGCATTGCTATCGATGTTCTTCAGGGTTTTGGTTTGCGTGTAGGTATAGCCGCCGAATACTTGCAAGCGTTCAAGCAGTGCACCGCTCAGTTCGGCTTCCACGCCTTGGGCGCGCACTTTGCCCGTGTCGGTATAGCAGTAGCCGTCCGAGGAACTGCCGCAGCGGGTCTCGAAATCGGTTTGGGCGGCGTTTTTTTCGATGGCGCGAAACAGCGCCACGGAGCTGTTCAGGCGCCCGTCAAACCATTCGCCCTTGATGCCCAACTCATAGTTCTCGCCCACTTTCGGCTTCAGGGCCGAACCGCTGACTGTGGCGTAGGAGCTTTGCGGCTGGAAGATATCGGCGTAGCTGGTGTACACCGAGAGGTTGTCATTGAGGTCATAGATCAATGCGGCAAACGGCGTGACTACCCCGGTTTCCTTGGTGCGTGCGTCCTGGTCGGCCCACTCGCCCCACGCCAGGTTCAAGGACTCGCGGCGGTTTTCGTACCAACTGACGCGACTGCCGAGCACCAGCATCAACGGTTCGGCCAGGCGCAGGCGCAAGGTGGCGTAGGCGCCGTATTGGGTGGCGGTTTCCTTGACCGTGCCGCCACGGTACATGTTGGGCCAGAACGTATCGTCGGCAGGTTCCGGGAAGTGGTGGTTGGGGTTGAAAACGCTTTGGCGCTGGGGCAGATTGCGGATCGCATAGACATCGTCCTGAGTGCCACGACTGCCGTTGGCGCCGAGGATCAGCTCATGTTGCAGGCCAAAGGCTTCAAACTGACCGTCGACATAGGCATCCAGGCCGTAGTCCTTGTGATCGTAGTCCAACAATGCCGCGTAGCTGGTGAGCGTTGGGGCCGGGTTGCCATAGTCCACGGTGCTTTCGCTGGCGGCATATTTGATGTCTTGCAGGTTGCGGCTGTGCACGGCGCTGACTTTGAGCTTCCAGTTGTCATTGAAGTGATGGGTCATATCGGCGAACAGCGTGGTGCGCTGGCTTTGCCAATCGTTCCAGGCCTGGCCCAGGCAGGTGGAGCGGCTCAGGCCGAGGCTTTTGCCGTCGCGGTAGCGCGGCAGGCCGCTCCAGCACGGCGTGGAGTCGACATCCTCATAGCTGGCACCGAAGCCTAGGGTGGTGTCAGGGCTGACATCCATGTCCAGGGCTGCGTAAAACGCTTGGTCCTGACGCTTGGCAAGGTCCATGTAGGAACCGCGATTCTGTTGACTGACCGCCGCGCGGCCACGCACCGTGCCGCTGTCATTCAACGGGCCGCCGGTGTCGAGTTCGGCGTGGTAGTTATCCCAGGTGCCCGCTGACAGGCCAAGACTGGTGGTGGGCTTGTCCTGGGGCCGCTTGCGCACGAAGTTCACCGCACCACTGGCCGTACCGGCGCCCTTGAGCATGCCAGCAGCGCCCTTGAGGACTTCCACCCGATCATAGATCGCCATGTTCGCGCTGAAACTGTCGGCCTGGATGTAGTCTTTGCCGATGTCCAGCGGCACACCATCGAACTGGTACTGGCCGAGCATCTTGAAGCCCCGGGAGTAAAAATACTTGCCGCCCATGGGCGACTCGTAGCTGGTGATCCCCGGGGTGCGCTCCAGCAATTGGTCGATGGTGGTGATGTTCTGGTCATCCATCAGCTTGCGGGTCATCACGCTCACCGATTGCGGCGTGCGTCGCAGGCTGTGTTCGCCCTTGCCGATGGTCACCGCGCCGGTGGTGTAGGAGCCGCTGCCTTCGGTGGTGGCGCCCAGACGCTCTCCGGTGATGGTGGTGGCGCCCAGGTTCAGCGCCGAGTTGGCGGCCTGTTGGGGCAACAGTAACCAAGCATTCGGACCCTGGCTTTGAGCTTGCAAACCCTGGCCTTGAAGCAGTCGACTCAGGGCCTGTTGTGGTTCCAGGGTGCCGCTCAGCCCAGCACTGCTTTTGCCGGCTACGCTGCCTGCGTCATACGACAGGCTGATGCCGGCCTGCCGCGCAAACTGATCAAGGGCGCCCGCCAGAGGGCCAGGGGCAATGTTCCAGGCGCGGGCCTGGCGCTCGCTGCCGGGTTCCTGGGCGGTTGCGGTATACGGCAAGGCGCTGGCCGCCACACACGCGCCAAGAAGGGTGGCATTGATGGCGTGTCTGAGGGGAGAACGTTTGGAGGGGAACGCTTGCATGACCGCGGATGCTCCTGAAGGAAGTGGACAAAACCGGCCTGTTGATCGGCCTTTCCTTACAGGTCGAATGGCAATGAGAATTCACCTCATTTATTTTTGCCCGTCACACCCGAGCGGAGACGGTTACCCAGTAGCGGCTGCGGTAGGTCACATCGATCGCCAGCGATTGAGTGACCAACTTGAGCACCTGGTCGGTGTCATCCAGTTGGTAAGTGCCCGAAACCCGCAACCCTGCCACGGCTTCGCTGCAACGCAGCAACCCATTGCGATAGCGGCCCAGTTCGGCCAGGAAGTCGTCCAGGCGCATGTTGTGGGCGCTGATCACGCCGTCACTCCAGGCCCAGGGGTCCAGGCCGTTGTTGGGGGACGGGCGAATGTCGCTGCGGTTGAACATCACCTGTTCCCCAGGCTTGATCACCTGGCGTGCGGCGCCGTCATGGCGATCGGCAAACACCGCCACCGCACCCTGTTGTACGGCCAGCAGGGTGCCCTGGGGTTCTTCGCGCACCAGCAAGCGTGTGCCGAGGGCGCGCAGGTAACCGTCGCGGGTATGCACCCACAGCGGGCGTTGGTCGGCGCCGGTATTGATCAATATTTCACCCTGGCGCAGGTTCACCAGCCGTTGTTCGGCGCTGGAGGTAATGTCGACGGCACTGGCGCTGTTGAGCTGGACCTTGCTGCCATCCTCCAATGCTACCCAGCGCCGCTCGCCAGTGGAGGTGCGGTAGTCCGCCATCAAGGCGGGCAGGGGCGTGTAGTCGCGGCCCAGCCAGGCTAAACCTGCGGCGCCGGCGAACAGCCCGAGCATTTTCAGGCTTTCACGACGGCTGATGCGCTGGCGTGCGCCGTCGAGTGCATGGCGACTGACATGCGCTGGCAAGTGGTTGAAATCGTCATTCATGGTGGCGACCCGTTGCCACGCCTGTTGATGCGCCTCGCTGGTGTGCAGCCACTGGTCAAAGGCCGCGGTGGCGGCGTCGTCAGCGGTGTTATAGCGCAGCTTGATCATCCACTCGATGGCCTGGTCGACCAGGCGCGGGTCAGAATTCGGCATAGCGCAACCGGTAACAGGCGTGCAGCGCCTTGGACAGGTCGCGTTCCACCGTTGCCTTGGACACGCCCAGGCGCAAGGCGATCTGCGGGCAGGTCAGGCCGTCCAATTGGGCCAACAGGAACGCCTCGCGCACCCTCGGCTTGAGCTGGTCGAGCAAACGGTCAATGCGTTCCAGGCTGTCGAGGATCAGCCGCTTTGTTTCTTCGCTCGGCACCTCTACTTGCGGGAAGTGCGTCAGGCTTTCCAGGTAGGCGCGTTCCAGTTCGCGGCGCCGGTATTGGTCGATCATCAAGCTGCGCGCGATGCTGCTCAGATACGCGCGCGGCTGCTGCAAAGTCTGTTGCTGACGCGCGTTGAGCAGGCGCACGAAGGTGTCCTGCGCGAGGTCAGCTGCGCGCTCATGGCAGCCCGTGCGCCGGCTCAACCAGCCCCGCAGCCAGGAATGGTGGGCCTGGTAAAGCTGGCCGATGGCAGTTGGGTCCAGTGGGTGATCGCTCGACATGGTCATCCTGGCGCAGCAGGCTTAATTGATAATGTTTCGCATTCTAGACGTTGGTTGTGGCATTGAGCAATCACTGGGTTCGCTGCGTGAGCAATGTATCCAGCACAATTTTTTGTAGGGGCTGCAAGCGCCGATTAATCTGGATTTTTTCCAGCGGACGGTTCAACCATGATCAGTCTTGTCACACTCGGCGTTTTTTCCGGCGCTGTGTTGCTGTTGTTGCTGTCACCGGGGCCGAACATGGCGTTTGTCATCAGTCAGGGTGTCACCCATGGCTGGCGCGGCGGCGTTGCTTCGGCCCTGGGCATTGGCGTGGCCGACCTGTTGCTGACAGCGTTGACCGCCATGGGGGTGACGGCGTTGGTCGCCAGCTGGCCGCCAGCATTCGACCTGATCCGCTATGCGGGTGTGATCTACCTGCTGTGGCTGGTCTTTAAAACCTTGCAGAAGCGCTCCGGCCTGGACACTGCTCCCGTGCGCCGCGAGGCTTTGGGGCGGGTGTTTGTGCAGGCCATGCTCAACAGTTTGCTCAACCCCAAGGCGTTGTTGTTTTTCATGGTGTTCCTGCCACAGTTTGTGCGGCCCGAGGCGGGGCCTATCGCCTTGCAATTGATGGTGCTGGGCGGTGTGTTGACGTTGATCGCGAGCGTGTTTCATGTGCTGCTGGGCCTGTTTGGCGGGGCGCTCAGCCGCTTCTTCGCCAAACGCACAAAAAGCGCCTGGCTGCAGAAGTGGGGCTTGGCGGCGGTGCTGATGGCGTTGGCCGTGCGCTTGGCGGTGATGTCGCGTCCTGCCTGAAGCCACGCCGGAAGCCAAGCAAGTTTCTTTGTGGCGAGGGAGCTTGCTCCCGTGACGACAGCCGATGCTCATCTACCTGACACCCCACGGTCTAAATGTGGGAGCTGGCTTGCCTGCGAAGACGGCCTGACAGTCGACGCTGTTATAACGAGTACATATCCATTCCTGCGGTAACGGCCACTTAGGGTTCCGCCCTGACGGCGGGTCACTTTGGAAAAAAGCCCCAAAGTAACCAAAGGGCTCTTGCCCCACCACTCGGCACCTCGCCCAGGCTCGGTGTGCCCGTAATTCGCCAGTGATTTGGGGGGCCGCCGCCACGCGCCATCCATGGCGCGGGGCGGCTAAACCGGCATCCCTGCCGGTTTACCCCCCAAATCCCTGTCGAATTCCGGCCAGCGTGGTTTAACGGGGCGCCTGAGATCAAAAGCAGATCAAGATCAAGAGCGACTCGCTTCGCATCGTGGTTACTGTCGGCTACAACCGGACAGGCCGCTTCGCGCCTCAACGGGAGCAAGCTCCCTCGCCACGGATGAACATTCACCCCAACCGCGCAGCCGCCCGCGCAACAATCTCTCCACGCACTCTGCGTGACTCCACCGTGCGCTTGTTGGCTTCCTCCCGCACATGCCTGGGCGCGGTCTCCGGGCGGCCTGAGTCAAACGGTGGGGCCGGCGCGTATTCGATCTGCAACTGCACCAGTTGCGCCGCCGCTTCGCTGTACAACTCTGCTGCCAGGGTCAGGGCAAAGTCGATACCGGCGGTGATCCCGCCGCCGGTCAACAGGTTGCCGTCACGCACCACACGTTCCTGTACGGGGATGGCACCGAGCGGGGCGAGCAGGTCGTGGTAGGCCCAGTGGGTGGTGGCCTTGCGACCGCGTAGCAACCCTGCCGCGCCCAATACCAGTGAGCCGGTGCACACCGAGGTCATGTAGCGTGCTGTCTGTGCCTGGGCCTTGAGGAAATCCAGGGTTTGCGAGTCTTCCATCAATGGGCCCACACCGGCGCCGCCGGGTACGCAAAGCACATCCAGGTTCGGGCAGTCGGCATACGTGATGGTCGGCGTGAACACCAGGCCAGTGCTGGAGGTGATCGGCGCGAGGTCTTTCCACACAAGGTGCAGCTTCACGTCTGGCAGCGAACCGAGGACATCATAGGGGCCGGTAAGGTCCAGTTGCTGGATGCCGGGGAACAACAGAAAGCCGATCTGCAAGGTCATGATTCAAGCTCCGAAAGGAATGGACGTCCTTACTGTAGAAGCCTAGGCTTTGGCGAATACGCCATTAAGCCCACTAATCTCGCCAATCATGCCTAAAGTTATTCATGTACTCGCGTTTGAGAATGCCCAGGTACTCGATGTCACCGGGCCTCTACAGGTGTTCGCATCGGCTAACGATTTGGCGCGCCAGCGTGGTTTACCGTTGCCCTACGCGGTCAACGTCATCGCCGCTCAGGCTGAACCGGTGATGACGTCAGCCGGCCTGGCGCTGCTGGCCGAGCCGCTGCCGGCCATTGACCAGCCCTGCGACACCCTGGTGATCGCCGGTGGCTGGGGCGTGTACGGCGCTGCCGAGGACACGGCGCTGGTGCAATGGGTGCGCGATAAATCCCATTACACCCGGCGCATGGCTTCGGTGTGCACCGGGGCTTTTCTGCTGGCCGCCAGTGGCTTGCTCGATGGTTGCCGCGTGGCCACGCACTGGACGCGCTGTGAAGAACTGGCGCGCAAGTTCCCCACGCTCACGGTGGAGGCCAATCCGATTTTCATCCAGCAAGGCGCGGTGTGGACGTCTGCCGGCGTGACCGCCGGGATCGACCTGTGCCTGGCCCTGGTAGAGGATGACCTGGGGCGTGCGATTGCCCTGGAGGTGGCGCGCCACTTGGTTGTGTTCCTCAAGCGCCCTGGCGGTCAGTCGCAATTCAGCGTGACGTTATCCCTGCAAAAGAGCGACAGCCGTTTTGCCGAGCTGCATGCCTGGATCGCCGATAACCTGACGCTGGATCTGTGCATCGCCACACTGGCGGCCCAGGCTGGCATGAGCGAGCGAAGCTTTGTGCGCCACTACCGCACCGAGACTGGCCAAACCCCGGCGCGGGCCGTGGAACTGATTCGCGTCGAAAACGCACGCCGGCAACTGGCAGACAGCACAACCTCCATCAAACGTATCGCCATGCAATGCGGTTTTGGCTGTGAAGAAACTTTGCGCCGCAGCTTTCTAAGGGCTTTGTCGGTGACGCCCCAGGCTTATCGGGAGCGTTTTTCACCGCTCCAGTAGTTCCAGCAAAGCTTGAAGCGTGACCTGGGGCGCTTCCTGGAAAACGTTATGACCCACACCGGGCAACACCTGGCGGCGATAAAAACCGCTGAAGTGGTCCACGTCATCATCCTCCAGCGACGGCGGGCCCACGCCATCGTCGGCCCCGCACAACGAAATACTCGGTACTGATATCGGCGGTTGCGGCACCAGCGCCTGCTCGATGTATTCCAGCGCGGGATCACCCGGCGCGTACATGAAACGATGGCGATAGGAGTGAATCACCACCTCGACAAAATCCGGGTTATCAAACGACGGCGCGGTCAAGGCGTAGCGGCTTGGCCCTTCGGCCCAGGACGGTGACCACAGCGTCCAGAGCAATTGGCAGAGTCCACGTCGGTTGGCCGTCAAGCCGTCGACCCCGCGCTGGGTGTGAAAGTAGTACTGATACCAGAGCCGGTGCTCTGTCTCAGGTGGCCTGGGCTTGAGCGACTGGCTGATGGCCTGGATGTTGTAGCCATCGCCGGTCACCAGTCCGCGTACCCGCTGCGGCCAAAGCGCCGCGACAATACAGGCGGCGCGCCCACCCCAGTCAAAGCCGGCGAGGGTGGCTTGCGGGATCGACAATGCATCCATGAAGTCGAGCAAGTCCTTGGCCAGCGCCGCCTGTTGGCCGGAGCGCATCACTTGCGTGTTGATAAATCGCGTCGGGCCATAACCGCGTAAATACGGGACCAGTACCCGATAACCACGCTCAGCCAGCACCGGCGCGATGTCGTCGTAGCCTCGTGGGTCGTAGGGGAAGCCATGTAACAGGATCACCGGTTCGCCATCGATGGGGCCGTGGGTTTCGTAAGCCACATCAAGCAGGGTGGTGCGCACATACAGCAGTGCGGGCGGGGTGGTCACGGTTGCCATACGGTCTTCTCCCCGCTGAGTTTGCGGTCCAGGAACGTAGCCGCACTGATCAACGCCAAATGGCTCAAGGCCTGGGGCGTGTTGCCCAGGTGCCGGGCCTGGCTGTCGAACTCTTCGGCGTACAACCCCAGCGGGTTGGCGTAACGCAGCAACTGTTCGAATTCCAGATGGGCCTTTTCCACTTGCCCGGCGCGCGCCAGGCATTCGACGTACCAGAACGAGCAGGCGGCAAACGCGCCTTCGACGCCTTGCAGCCCATCGATCTGGCTGTCGTCATTGCGGTAGCGGTAGACCATGCCGTCGCGCACCAGGCTTTTCTGGATCGCTTCCAGTGTCGACAGCCAGCGCGGATCCGTGGCGGCGACGAAGCGCACCAGCGGCATCAACAGCATCGAACCGTCGAGGGCAGTGCTGCCGATATGCTGCACAAAATGCCCGCGTTCTTCGTTCCAGAAGTTCGTCCAGATGTCGGCATAGATCGCCTGGCGCGTCTGGTCCCAGCGTGCGAACGGGGCCGGCAGCGAACGCTTGGAGGCCAGGCGGATGGCGCGGTCAAGGGCCACCCAGCACATCAGGCGTGAGTGCAGGAAGTGGTGCTGCTCACCGCGCATTTCCCAGATGCCCACGTCTTTGTGGTTCCAGATCTCACACACCTGGTCGACCACTTCCATCGTGTGTTTCCAGCCTTGGTGGGAGATGGCTTCGCCGTACTTGTTGACCAGGTAAACCGCGTCCATCAGTTCACCGTAGATATCCAGCTGGATTTGATCGAACGCCTCATTGCCCACCCGCACCGGTTGGGCGCCGCCGTGGCCGCTCAAGTGGTCGAGGGTGGTTTCCGGCAGTTCCTGGCGACCGTCGATGCCGTACAGGATGTTGATCTTGGTCGGCTGGCCGCAACAGTCGCTGACCCGGCCCCTGAGCCAGCGCATATAGGCGTTGGCCTCATCGACAAAACCCAGGCGCATGAACGCATAGACGGTGAACGAGGCATCGCGGATCCAGGTATAGCGGTAGTCCCAGTTGCGTTCGCCGCCCGGCGTCTCCGGCAGCCCGAACGTGGCCGCGGCGATGATGGCGCCGTGTTTGCGCGAGGTCAGGAGTTTCAGCGCCAGGGCCGAGCGGTTGACCATTTCGCGCCAGCGCCCGCGGTAGTTGGACTGGCCGATCCAACCGCGCCAGAACTTCAGGGTGCGTTCCAGGTAAAGGTCGGTACAGTCATTGGTGACCCGTGCATCTTCCTGGCCGCCGAGGACAAATTCGGCGCCTTCATCCTGGGCGAGGGTAAAGGTGGCGATGGCGGTGCTGTCTTGGAGGGTCAGCGGCTGGCTGCCAATCAGGCGCAGGCCGGGCTGGCCGCTGGCGGTGAACACCACGCTGGCTGCCTCGGTCTTCGCCTCGGTGGGCGCGCGGGCATAGTCGTGGCGCACGGCGCAGCTCAAGTGGATAGTCGCCTTGCCACTGACCACCCGTACCCGCCTGATCAGCAAGGGCAGTTCATCGATGTTTTCGCTGACGGTCAGCAGGTCGGTGATCTCCACCACCGCTTCATCGCTCAGCCAGCGAGTCTGCAGCACGTTGGTGTCGGGCAGGTAGATCTGCTCGCGGCGGGCGTTGGGCAGGTCCGGGGTAAGCTGAAACGTGCCGGCCTCGGGCGTGTCGAGCAATGCGCAAAACACCGAAGGGCTGTCGAATTCCGGCCAGCAGAAGAAGTCGATGCTGCCGCGGTCGTTCACCAGTGCCGCGCTGCGCATGTCGCCGATGATCCCGTGGGCATCGATGGCGCTTTGAGGTTCGTTCTTGAAATCAACCATTGCCACGGAACTCCGGGTAGAGGCTCATACCGCCATCGATGAACAAGGTGCTGCCAACCACATAATCAGAGGCATCGCTGGCCAGCCACACCACCGCATTGGCCACGTCTTCGACGTCACCGACACGACCATAGGGAATCAATTTAAGCAGCTCTTGTTCTGCCGCGCCTTCGGTGGCCGCACGGTTGATCGCCGTACGAATGGCCCCCGGTGCGATACCGTTGATACGGATGCGCTGCTCGCTGACTTCCTGGGCGAGGGTGCGCATCAGCATCTCCACGCCGCCCTTGGACGCGGCGTAATTCACATGCCCGGCCCAGGGGATGAGTTGATGCACCGAACTCATATGGATGATTTTGCCGGCGGCCCGTGACACACCTTCGCGAATACCCTGGCGATTGAAGATGCGCACCGCCGCCCGCGCGCACAGGAACTGCCCGGTGAGGTTGACGCCAATCACCGTATTCCAATCCTCAAGGGTCATATCGACCAGGTTGGCATCTTTTTGCAGGCCGGAGTTGGCCACCAGGATATCCAGATGGCCGAAAGCGTCGAGGGTTTGGGTGAAGAGGCGTTCGACGTCGGCCTCCTTGGACACATCGCCACCAATCGCAAGTGCCCGGCCGCCGTTAGCATTGATCTGCGCGGCGAGGGCCTCAGCCGGTGCCGCCTGGGAGTTGTAGTTGAGCACCACCGCCGCGCCTGCTGCGGCCAGGGCTTTGGCCGCCCCCGCGCCGATGCCGGAACTGGCACCGGTGACCAGGGCCACTTGTTGCTGCAAGGAAATCTGCATCGCCCACCCACCGTTTTATGAGAGTCCTTTTTGCTGACTGGTGGCGGGCAGTGGAAGTTCACCGCTTGGCGTCTACGCCCCGACTATGGGGATGGGCATGGCACTCGGGTAAACAAAAAATAATGAGGCTGGGTGCGGCATCCGGCGATGAGCAGCAATTGCCCTGCTTAATAGGAAGCATTACTATTCACGCCCCGCCTCCCCAGTGCTCCCGCGATGATCCCTCAGCCGCCCCGCAGAACAGGCTTTTTCGAGCACTACGAAGAGTTGATCGGAACCTGGACGCGCCGCCTGAGAAACCGTCAGCAAGCCGAAGACCTGGCGCACGACACCTTCGTGCGGGTGCTTGAGTCCGCTGCCTGCGAGGTTGCGCAGCCACGCGCCTACCTGCATCAAACCGCGCGCAATATTGCGGTGGATGCCTACCGCCGCGAAGACCGTCGCGAGGCGTTGACGCTGCAGGCGGTTGATCACAGCACGCCTCACAGTGGCGACCCGGAGCATTACATGCACGCGATCCAGTTGGCCGACGCCATCGAGCGGGCGCTGGCCGAGTTGCCGCTCAACTGTCGCAGGATTTTCATCTGGCAAAAGATCGAAGGGCTCACCCAGCAGGAAATCGCCACACGCCTGGGGCTGTCTAAAAACATGGTGGAAAAGTATATGATCCGCACCCTGCGGCATCTGCGTGATCGACTGGATGCGAGCGCGCCATGACCGGCTTTGAAACAGGACCTTCCACGATGGATCACCGTGTCCGTGATGAGGCCGCGCAGTGGTTTGTGCGCCTGCAAGACGGCCCATTGAGCGCCCAGGAACGTCAACGTTTCGATGCCTGGCGCAGGTCGCAGCCCGCGCATCAGTACGAAATCGATGTGCTGCAAGGGTTATGGAGTGCGACGGATTTGCTGCCCAAGGCCCGCTTGCAGGCGATGGGCGATGCGCCGACCGAGCGCCTTGGACGGCGTGCGCTGCTGCGTTATGCCGTGGCCGCCAGTGTGGTCGCCGCTGCAGTGGGCCTGGGTGCGTACAGCGGGCTGGGGCAGCCAAAGCCCTACAATGCCGAATTCAGTACGCGGTTGGGCGAGCATCGTCAGGTGACCTTGCCCGACGGTTCCGTGATGGACCTCAACAGCCGCAGCGTGGTCGCGGTTCACTACGAAAAGGGCCGTCGGGGCGTGGAGCTCAAGCAGGGCGAGGCGATGTTCAGCGTGCAGCATGACGCCGGGCGCCCGTTTGTGGTCGCAGCCGGGGCAGGGCAGGTGACCGTCACCGGCACGCGCTTTGATGTACGTCGGGAGGCGGACCAGACCCGCGTGGCGGTCGAAGCCGGCACGGTCAAGGTGCAGGGCCGGGCATCCGATCACATCGTCACGCTCACCGCCGGCCATGGCACCCATGTCGACCCTCAAGGCCAAGTGGCAGCGGCCTACGCGGTGAACCCTGAAGAGCTCACCGCATGGCGCAGCGGTAAACTGGTGTTCAACAACGCCACCCTGGTCGACGTGGCGCGGGAAGTGTCGCGCTACCGCGAGCAACCGTTGCGTGTCAGTACGGCAGCGGTGGGCAACCTGCGCTTGACCAGCGTCTTCAAATCCAGCGACACCGACGCCTTGCTCAAGGCGTTGCCCCACATCCTGCCGGTCGCCTTGCGCACCTTGCCGGACGGCAGCCAGGAAATTATTTCGCGCTGACATTCAGGTTTTTTTCGAGTTCTTCGTCTTCTCCTGCAACTGCAACTGGTTTGCATTAACGGCCGCGCATGCTTGCGATCACAGGACTAGGTTCGACGTGAAAAAACTTGCTCCCCACAAGAATAAAATTTCCCGCTGGGCGCCCTTGGCCCTGGCCGTTGCCATCAGTACCGCACAGGCTGCCGAGGGCATCCACATTCGTGCCCAATCCCTGGGCGCAGCCTTGAGCCAACTGGGCCAGCAGACCTCGCTGCAGGTGTTCTTCAGCCCCGATATGGTGGCCGGCAAGCAAGCCCCCGCGGTCGATGGCAACCTCTCGCCCGAACAAGCCCTGCGCCAATTGCTGCAAGGCAGTGGCCTGGAGTACCAGATTGACGCCGGCTCCGTGACCTTGCGCCCGATGAGCAACGGCACCGGTGAAGCCGGCTCGCCGCTGGTGCTGGGTGTTACCGACATCAAGGTGGTAGGCGACTGGCTTGCCGACGCCGATGCCGAAGTGGTGCAGAACCATCCCGGCGCACGCACGGTCATTCGCCGCGAAGCCATGGTAGAGCAGGGCGCGATGAACGTCGGTGACGTCCTGCGCCGCGTGCCTGGCGTGCAAGTGCAGGAATCCAACGGCACCGGTGGCAGTGATATTTCCCTCAACGTCGGTGTACGCGGCCTGACCTCACGCCTGTCACCGCGCTCCACCGTGCTGATTGACGGCGTACCGGCTGCGTTCGCTCCCTACGGCCAGCCACAGCTGTCGATGGCGCCGATTTCTGCCGGTAACCTGGAAAGTATCGACGTTGTCCGCGGTGCCGGTTCGGTACGTTACGGGCCACAGAACGTCGGCGGCGTGATCAACTTCGTGACTCGCGCGATCCCGCAAGACTTCTCCGGTGAAGTCGGCACCACCCTGCAAACGTCTGCCCACGGTGGCTGGAAGCATGTGGAGAATGCCTTCATCGGTGGCACTGCCGACAATGGTATTGGCGCCGCGCTGCTGTACTCCGGAGTCAACGGCAATGGTTACCGCAACAGCAACAACGGCAACGACATCGATGACGTGATCTTCAAGACTCACTGGGCGCCGACCGATCAAGACGATTTCTCGCTGAACTTCCATTATTACGATGCCAGTGCCGATATGCCCGGGGGCCTGACCCAGCAGCAGTTCGATGCCAACCCGTACCAATCGGTGCGTGACTGGGACAACTTCAGCGGGCGCCGCAAGGATGTGTCCTTCAAGTACATCCGCCAGATCGACGACCGCACCCAGGCCGAAGTGCTGACTTACTACTCCGACAGTTTCCGTGGCAGCAACATCGCCAACCGCGACCTCAAGACCCTCAGCTCCTACCCGCGCACCTACTACACCTTCGGCATCGAACCGCGCGTTTCCCATGTGTTTGACCTTGGGCCCAGTACCCAGGAAGTCAGTGTGGGTTATCGCTACCTCAAGGAAGGCATGCACGAGGAGGCCACCAGCCTGAACCTGGTCAACAACGTACCCACGCCGGGCGGGCAGAGCGATGGTCACGTGTATCAGGACCGCACGGGGGGCACCGAAGCCAACGCCTTCTATATCGATAACAAAATCGATATCGGCAAATGGACCATCACCCCCGGCATTCGCTTCGAAGACATCCGCACCGAATGGCATGATCGCCCGGTCGTGGCCCTGAATGGCAAGCGTACCGAGGAAAAACGCCGTGAGGTCCACAACAACGAACCGCTGCCGGCGCTGAGCGTGATGTACCACGTGTCTGACGCCTGGAAACTGTTCGCCAACTACGAAACTTCCTTCGGCAGCCTGCAGTATTTTCAACTGGGCCAGGGCGGTACCGGCGACCAGACGGCCAACGGCCTGAACCCGGAAAAGGCCAAGACCTACGAGATCGGTACGCGCTACAACGACAGCGTCTGGGGCGGCGAAGTGACGCTGTTCTACATCGACTTCTCGGATGAGCTGCAGTATGTCAGCAATGACGTGGGCTGGACCAACCTTGGGGCCACCAAGCACAGCGGTATCGAAGCATCGGCTCATTACGACCTGTCCAACCTCGACCCGCGCCTCGACGGCCTGACCGCCAACGCGGGCTTCACCTACACCAAGGCCACCTCCGAAGGCGATGTGCCGTTCAAAGGCCGCGACCTGCCACTGTATTCCCGCCAAGTGGCGACCCTGGGCCTGCGCTACGACGTCAACCACTGGACCCACAACCTGGACGTCTATGCCCAGTCCGGCCAGCGCGCGCCCGGCACCGGCACCACCTATATCACCCAAGGCACTGCTGATGGCCAATACGGTGATATCCCCGGGTATGTCTCGGTCAACCTGCGCAGCGGTTACGACTTTGGCGCGCAACTGTCGAACCTGAAACTGGGCGTGGGCGTGAAGAATGTCTTCGACCAGCAGCATTACACACGCTCTAGCGACAACAATGCCGGGTTGTACCTGGGTGAGCCTCGCACGTTTTTCGTACAGGCAAGCGTGGGGTTTTGAGCTTTAGCCGTTGAAGAAAAGTCGCGATTTCAAAGGTCGCGATTTTTTGGCCTGGGCCAGGTGTGTCGCCCATTCAGCGCGAGAAGATCACCGCTGTCCAAGCTGTTTCCTACACCTCGATCGCACATATTGTTGCTGAATCAGGAACTGATTCCGACGTAAAACCACACATGGGAAAGCTGATGGGCTTCGACACTACGTTGGAGCGACAAGCTGAAAATCGCCCACTGTCATGGAGAAACTTATGTCGGTATCGATGTTGGATACACCCGTCTCTGCTTCAGCAACGTCTGACCTTCCACCGGTCAAGGTTGACATCAAACTCACTAACGAGGCTGCGGCTGCGCGTTCTTTCAATGGCCAGAATGCTGCCCATGTTAATTTCCAATCCAGGGAGAACAAGGGCGGGCCGGTATTTGGTAGCCCTCAGGCCCCAACCACCGCGGCTGACGCGCCTGGGCATCACGCCAGCCCGCAGGGGACGCCGAATTTGCTGAGCCAATTAAAGCACTGGGTCGGTCATTGTTTCAGCGGACATCGGCCGCCCACGCATCCTGGCTGTGAACATCGGCCGCCAAGGCCGAACCCAGGTTGCAGCAACCCGCCCCCCAGGCCGAATCCGATTGAGAGCAATCCACCACCACGACCGGACCCCACCACATGTCGACCGTGTCCGCCTGCGCCCTGCAGGCCGGATCCGCAGTACGCGTTGAAGAGTCGCGAAGAGTTGGCCCAGCAACTGCTCGACAGCTTCAATGCCTTCAGAGACCCGAAGAAACCTGGCTACGTCAGCGTTGACAGCATTCTTGCGATGGCGAAAAGAGGGGGGTCGCCTAACCCCGTCATGAACGAGAACATCCGCCTGGCCAATGAGCTGCTACGACGTCCCGAACTGATGGAAGCGATGGATCGGCACAGTTCCACCGGCGCTCTGGATGGTCTTATCGACCGGCAAAAACTGAATATGGTGATCAAAGGAGACAACTACTTCAAGTACAAGACTGACAAGGAACTGGCCGGTGAGCTGCTTAATCATTTCGACGAGTTGAAGAAAAGGAGCGGGGGCTCAAGCCTGAAAATCAGCGAGCTGAAAGAGTGGGCGCGCATGCCGCTCACTGGCGATGCAGCCAAGGACCATCTGATTCAGTTATCCCAGGAAATACTCAAGCGCAGTGATGTGCTCGAAGAAATGGATAACCACTTCAGTAAAGACGGCGATGGGAAGATCAGCCGTAGAGGGCTGTACTCGTTGTCCCGCTGACCGCGCTTGCGGCGCCACCTGTTTGAGGTGGCGCCAGTTTTATATGTTTCAAGGAACGAATTATGCCCGATTGCCACATAGGTGATACCTGCGGTAGTGATTTGGCACGCCGTTTTTCAGCTTTAGAATGAGGGAAACATATGACTTCAACCTCGTTTAATTCCCCCAAACCTGGCCCTCTCGAGCTTTTGCGCAACACCCAGCAAGCAAGTCTGGGAATGTCTGAGGAGTGCGCAGCGTCGCGAAGTCTTCCCTTTGCGTCGACCGAATATGAGGCCGAGGCGCGGCGCATGAAGGCTTATGCCGGCGAGCGCAAATTCCAGGCGCCCGTTTCGGATGATTTTTCCCGGGGCCTGCTGGCGGAGTTGCAGGAGCCGGGGAGCGGTGGCGATTCATTGAAAGACACCGGCTTGATCAACAGCCTGGCAGGCTGGTGGCGCAGGCGAAGGCTGGATGAGCGTGGTTGATCACGGTTTTACATATTGTCATTGGTATTAGCCGTTTACTCGGAACTGTCGAGCCCATCCAACCACACATGAGGTACCTGCCTGAGTAGAGTCTATTCGTTGATTTTGCCCATCACGGCACAGACCACCCAGCGGATATGCATCTGAAAAGAGTTGGAGAAAACCCATGACAATTAAGGGTGCAGTACCTTGCGGCCGGCCGCTTCCCCCCGACAGGCTGGCCGCACAATCAACCACGCCACCACCGGTCGGCCACTCTGAAACCTGGCATGAAACCCCATCCACGGCCTCGGCTGGAGGCTCGCCCAAACCCTTTCTTTTGCGTGGGACCTTATCCGCTCTGCGCTATCGAGACTTGCAGAACTCCCCTATTGAACGGGCAAGTGGTTCCCTGCCGAGTGCGACTACAAAGGATAGCCAGTTGGCAAAGGCCTTGGAAAAGTCCTTCGGCGTGGTGCACCCATTCCTGAATGGCGGGCGCTTGACTTGGACGTCCTTGCAGCGGATCGCTGCTCAGCCTACGGGTGAAAACGAGGCGTTGGACAACGCGATCCAGGTCGTCAGAGAAATTCTCAAGCGCCCTCGGTTAAGCGACGCTATCTTCAGCCGTGATGGCGATATCACACGCGACAGCCTCAGTGCGGCTGCCCAGACCTTGCAGGGCAACAGCTCTCCAAGTGTTTTCAGCCAGGATCCGTTTCATGCCCAAAGCAATGCACAGGTGGTGGAGGCGCTGCAAAGCCAGTTTGCACACTTGCGAGACGAGACCCTGGATCGAAACTATCTCTTCGAAACGCATCAGTACGTTGAAATAGCCAAGCTTCGGTCGGTGATGCGAGACCCGTATGAGGTCGATCAACAAGGCGCGCCTGTGCTGGATACGTCTACGGGCATGCCCAGGTCCAAATACAGCGAACTGAGTGTCTACACAGCGAAGAATATTCTTGACCGTCCGGGTTTGCTGTCGTCATTAGAGCGAGCCAACGGCACACGACTGTTTGGCCCGCCTCACAAGGACGGGTGGCTCAGCAACAAAAGCCTCGAACGTTGGCGGGAGCAGGACGATGCTCGCAAAGCGCGTTGAAGCTTGGACTTATACCTTGAGAATTTTTCCACTGATGGCTACTGCCGCCAGCAATACCGCGATCAGGATGAAGGCAGTACTCAAGCTGCTGCCATGGGCGATAAAGCCAATCATGGCGGGGCCGGCGAGGATGCCTGCGTAACCCAACGTGGTGATGGCCGGCACCGCGATATGCTCTGGCATGACGGTTTGTTTCCCCACGGCGGTGTACAGCACTGGCACGATATTCGAACAGCCTGCACCCACCAATGCATATCCAAGCAGCGCAGTTTCCCAGGCGGGCAATAGCGTCGTGAGCAGCAACCCACTACAGGCTAGCGTGCCACCGATCACGATCACTCGCGTAGCGCCCAGGCGGCGAACAATGGCATCGCCGGTCAGGCGTCCAGCGGTCATGGTCAAGGCAAATGCCGCGTACCCCAGGCCCGCATAAGCCTCATCCAGGCCGCGCTCGGCACTCAGGAACACAGCACTCCAATCCAGTACGGCGCCTTCAGCCAGAAAGACGATGAAACACAGGCAACCGATAAACAACACCACGCCATGGGGCACTGCAAATGCCGGCCCTGAGCTTTCACTGCCATAAGGCAACAAGTGCGGTGCGGCCTTGAGCAGTGCCGCCACGGTGATAACGACCACCACCAGGGTCGCCTGCAATGGCGACAGCCCCAGGCCCAGCAACCCCGCAACCCCCGCTGCGCCGATAATGCCCCCCAGGCTGAACAACCCGTGGAAGCCCGACATCATGGTTTTGCCACTGGCGCGCTCAACGATCACCGCTTGCAGGTTGACGGTGGAGTCCACGGTGCCCAGGCCAGCGCCGAACAGGAATAAACCCGCGATCAACAGCGGGATCGAACTGACAGTGGCCAGCATCGGCAGGGCCAGGCAGATCATCAGCGTCCCTGCGGTGAGCACGCGTCGGCAGCCGAAGCGAGATGCCAGCACGCCCGCAGCCGGCATCGCAATGATCGACCCCACCCCCAGGCACAACAACAGCAGGCCAAGGGTGCCTTCATTCAGATTCGCGCGCGCCTTGGCGTAAGGCACCAAAGGCGCCCAGGCGGCGATACCAAAACCTGCGATAAAAAAAGCGATGCGGGTGGACATCTGTTCCAGCCGCCCGGGAACCACGGGGGCAGGGGTGGGAATGGCAGTCATGAAAAATCCTTGGTTTGGCGTTCAACGAACGATGTCCGGCGCGACATCCTTGCACATCAGGCCCTCTCGAGCGAGCTGGGTTCCTTTTGTGATCAGGATTAAAAGCGCAGATTGCGAACATTTTTTTTTACGAAAATGGAACGCTTTGGCGTCGGGTAACCACGTAGGAATGGTCGAACCTGTAGGAGGTGGTCTGGAAGGTATGTACTCCCTGCGGGAGTGGCTGAACCCCAGGTTCTTGCAGTGGGTTACTGCCTTTTCGCCCACCTCCCACAGATCGACCGTTCTGTAATACGCTGCTGTCCCGATAGCAGGTAAGTGAACGGACGAACCGATGAAAAATCTCAGGCTGGCGTGGTCATGACTCGGTTCTACGATGCACGCGGGAATATCTACGGAGTGGTCAGCCCGGCCTGTTTGCGCGGCCTGGGTATCGAGGTGCCCGACAACGCCCGCTTGGCTGCAAGTACGCGCAAGATGTGGGCCGCATCTGCCATTGCGTCCGAATGTGGCTGGGGCGCATTACCACCACCGGCCGGTGCCAAAGCGTATCGCTGTGATGGTTTGTTAGTCGGGCCATTTCAGGCACGGCCACCGTTTGATCTGCTGATCATTAATACCGACAGCTCTCTCGCTGAACGCAGTGGTAATGGCCTGACCATTTTTGCTCAGGCGCTAACTGACCAGGGGTTAATGGCCCACGGTAGCGAGTTGCGGGTGCATCACGACAAGCCGGATGCGGTATCGCCCGTGATCACCTATGTCGAGCCGGCGAAGCATGAACAGGTACCAGGCTTCTGGCTGGCGTTAGGCAGGCCCGAGTTTGGACCCTTGGCGGTGGGGGCGGTCGGTGTGAGCCCTGTGGTCGCGGCACATCATGAATTCAGCCACGTGGCGGCATTGGCGTCGATCAATGCGCAATGGGGAAGCAGCCAATTTGTCCGGATAGGCAACCCTCATTGTGTAACGCTGGTTGAACAGGTGTCGGCATTGCCGGGCAATGACACGATGCACCAGTTGGCACTTTTCAATCAGTTGAAGGCCATCGCTTTTGCACCGCCGGCAGGGTGCGGTCAACTCTGTGTTGGCGGGGTCAACCTGCAATGGGTTGCTCGAGACGCTGGCAATCGAGTCATCGCGCGCGTATTTGAGCGAGGAGAGGGGCCTACCGCGTCCTCGGGGACCAGCGCCAGCGCAGTAGCATGCGCGGCATGGCGCGCGGGTTGGATTGAGGGCGACAACGTGGCGGTGGTGATGCCGGGTGGCACGGCGCCAGTGCGATTGCAGACCGAGTCTGGAAATGTGCTGAGCGTTAGTCTTTTCGGGACGGCGCGACTGAATATTTAAACCTTGGAACAGCAGATGCCTTGAATTAGTGTCAGCAGTTTCCTTAAAGCTTAGTTGTAAAGAGACAAGCAGCAGTCCGCTTTTTCTGTTTGTTATGGGAAGTATTAACATTTTGTAAGAAGACACTTCCATCCTCGTTGTACGAAACTTCTTTTTTATTCAAGGTGGGCCGAAAATCGCCTGAAATCGCTAAGCTTGAGCATGTTCAGGTGCTTTTTTCGCAATCCGGCTGGCATTGGCGAAAGAGAGTCGTTCAATCGAAAAGTTGATAGCGGGTAACAAAGGATGGTTAACAATTTTCTTTCGTCATGTTTCAAATTTATCCTTTCAGAAATAAATACAGATCTTCAGGTAGTAGCGTTCAAAGGCAGCGAAGCCCTCGATCAGCCTTACTTCATACAGGTGCAGCTAGTCAGCGAAGATCCTTCTCTTGACCTGGAGGCATTGCTTCATAAACCCGCCTATCTGGACTTCGGGGAAGCAGGCCAGGGCCTGCATGGGCACGTCTACGCCATCGGTCGGGACGAGCCTGGTGCGCGACTCACCCGTTATCACATCACGCTGGCTCCACGCCTGGCATCCCTTGCCCATCGTTGCGACCAGCGGATTTTCCAGCAGCGCAGCGTACCGCAGATCATTGCGACGGTCCTCGAACACCACGGCATCTTCGCTGACGCCTATGCCTTTGAACTCGGGCCGGTGGTGTATCCGCCACGCGCATTTTGCGTGCAATACAGGGAGTCCGACCTGCATTTTATCCAGCGGCTGTGTGAGGAGGAGGGCATCCACTATCACTTTCGTCACAGCGTGGACAATCATCTGCTGGTGTTCGGTGATGACCAGACAGTATTTCGACGGTTGCCGGTGCAGCGTTATTGTTCGTCGCCTGATCCGGCGCTCCAGAGCCGTGTTGTACAGCGCTTCGACCTGCGATTGGAGACGCGCAGCCGACGCACCGTACGTCGTGACTATGACTTCGAGCATCCTTCATTTTGCCTGCAAAAGCATGCCGGTGCCGGGCAGGCGCAAGCTTTGGAAGACTATGACTACCCTGCCGGTTTTACGGGGCATGCGCGCGGCGCGCAGTTGGCGCGACGCGGCCTGGAGCGTCACCAGCGTGATCGCCACAGGGTGTTGGGCAAGAGCGATCAGCCGGCATTGTGCAGTGGTCACTTCCTTGAGCTGCGTGATCACCCGGACCCCCTCTGCAACGATTTATGGCTGCTGACTTCGGTGCGTCATGAGGGTTACCAGCCGCAGGTGTTGGAAGAGTCGATAGTTGAAGCCAGTGGATTCCAGGGTTATCGCAACCGATTCACTGCGACACCCTGGCGCGCAGTGCATCGACCTGCCCTCAAGCATCCCAGGCCGACGATCAGTGGCAGCCAGACCGCGACGGTAACCGGGCCTGCGGGCGAAGACGTGCATTGCGATACCTATGGTCGGGTAAGGGTGCGCTTTCATTGGGATCGCGTGGACAAACGCGAGGAGACGAGCAGTTGCTGGCTGCGCGTGGCGTCCGGTTGGGCGGGGGACGGGTTTGGTGCCATGGTGATTCCACGGGTAGGCATGGAAGTGCTGGTGAGCTTTCTGGAGGGCGACCCGGACCACCCCCTCGTCACGGGTTGCCTGCCCAATGCATCAAACTTGCCGGCCTATCCTTTGCCACAGCACAAGACACGCAGTGTGCTGCGTAGCCGCAGTTCACCGGATGACGGAGGGGCTAACGAGCTGCACCTTGAAGATCGACGCGGCGAAGAGCTCATCTACCTGCGCGCCCAGCGTGACCTGGAGCAACGGGTGGGTCATGACAGTCGCCTGGAGGTAGAGGGCGATAGCCTGACTCGCGTTGGCCAGAGTCTGGTGATCGAAGCTGGGCAGCAGGTTCACCTCAAGGCCGGTGCCAGCCTGGTCATTGAGGCCGGTGCGCAACTGAGCTTGATGGCTGGCGGGGAACACTTGGTGATGCAAGCGGGCAGTATCTCAAGCAGCAGGCCCCTCACCCAGGCCGGTTCGTCGGTCGCAAACAGTTCGGTGAGCCCGGCTTTGCTCGCTGGCGCGCAGTTATCGGCAGCGCAAAGCGTCGTCATGGACTTGGCCAGGCAACTGGACGCGGACTTTTGCCCCCTGTGCGAGCGCTGCCGCGAAGGCCTGTGCGATATCACGCAGAGGGCGGCTTGATGGACAGCTTGCCCCGTCGTTGGATGGCCCAACAGCAGCAGAACGGGCACCGATTGTGCCTGATAGTGGAGGGTAGCCACGAGGCTCGCCAGCTTCTATTGGCAGGTTGTGCCCCGTCGCACTATTGCAACCTCTATAGCGATACCGCCGCTGCGGAGCTGGCGAGTTCTGGCCCGATCATCCTCTTGCTCGAGCAGATCAATGAACCCGCCCTGGCTGACCTGTTGCAACACCCGGAGTCAAACTGGGGGTGGCTCGCCAGCCTGTCGACTACCGACTTGGCGGATGTGGCGCGCCATTGGCGCGAAAGGCTCCTGATAGGGCCAGAGGGCCAGCAGGCGCTTTACCGCATTCACGACAACCGCACCTTGGCCCGCGCCTTGGCCCATCTGGCCAAAGAGCATTGGCCGGTCTACCTCGGGCCGCTGATCAGTGTGTGCTATTGGCACGAAGGCCATTGGTGCCATCACGAAAACCCTGCACCGGGCGATTACCCAGCGCCTCGGCTCCCGCCTTGGCTCGATACACCCAACCCCCAGGCCGAAGCCATCCTGAACGCCAATATCCTGCGTTACCTGTTGGCGGAGCACAGTGAAGACCTGGTGGCATTGGTCGAATACCAAGACCCGAGAATTTGGCTGGCTCAAGTACTGGCGCAGGCGCGCACCTGGCAATGGCGGGAGCCGGAGAAGCTCGAATTTCTGGTGGTGCGTCGTTTGGCAGAGGCGACCCGAAGCAGTGTTATCCATTGGCAGCCGAGGGCCGGCGAGGCGCCAGGGGAGCATTTTGAACGAGTGGTAGAGCAGTGGCGTAGGGAGGGAGGGAGTGGTGAATAGATGGATGGGAGGGGTGTTGCTAATGGCTACGGTGCTTTCGGGATGTACGGGGAAGGCGGTGGAGAGTTTTACATTGGAGGTGGATTTGCCGGCGCAATTTGGCCTTGTGGGCGATGCGTCCTACACCCCTGCAACGGGCGATACGTGCAAATTGCTCCTAAAACGTGGCAAGCGACCGGATCTCAAAATATTTACGGCTGCCAGCAAACCCGTAGCGAATAGAGTGAGTTTCGAGGTGCCGCTGACAGAGCAGGTGCAAGGTTGTTCGCTGGTGTTACGTGAAGTTGTGTTTGCGATTAATGCAAAGTGGGGGACACGTTGGTCGGATGTCGGGCGGGATTACGCCGCTGTTTATATTCGGGATCGTTGGGAGTCCGGAATGACTTTGATGACCGAAACTTATATCCAAGAGCTCCTTGGGCAATGTCAGTGGTTGTTTCGTACTGTTGGTCCTCAGCATGCCCTTATTAAGGGACTTAAATGCAATTCGCTGAGTACCAGCGGACAACTTACGAAAGCTCGTGCTGGCGGCTATGTGTCCCGTACCGGATTGCCCGGGAATACGTTGAGAGTGGTGCTGGCATTAACGGAAGAAGAACAACCAGCAGTGCGGGATAACTGGGTTAAGGTTAACGGTGGTTGGAAGCGTTGTAGGGGAGAAAGTCAGGAAGACATATTTGCGTTTTGTCGCGGAAATGTCTCGGACTTCAAGGCTTTCAAAATGCCAGATGGGCGTTTATGCAATATTTATCCGACTTGTGATTAATTAGGAGAAAGTTCATGGGACAAGCTGCATGGAAGCAACAGTTTTTCAACGACAGGATGCCTGCTTGCTCATTAAGTGGAGATTGGTTGACCTTCTGTTTAGTCGATGAAACGGGAAATGGAAAGAGTTATGGGGGACTGTCTTACACTCTGCAAGACATTACTGGCCAGCGATACAACGGTCGGTTGAACGGAGAGGGTTTTGCCCGAGTGGAGGGTTTTTTCTGCGGCCCCGTAATTCTGATGATGGAGGAGCGTTATTCAGGCCGGGAAATCCTCTATCAATCGCTCATGACGCGGTCATTCTATGCATTGCCTATAACCGAGTTGCAAGTGCGTGCTGAGCAAACTCATTTTCTTGATAACTACGATCAGGCCGTCGAAAGGAATCCCGAACGGCCAAATGCAGATCATTTTTATCAGGTTGAAGTGAGTGACCTGGTTCGGCATAGCGCTCACTTGCCACCCCTGTCGTCAAAGGCTCACCGCCCAATGCGGCATACACTCAAGATGATGGCAGACCTCGGTTTTGGACCTCCAGAGTCATCCTTCAAGGGACTAGCGCTCTTTCCGAAAAAATTTACGATGTTACAGGTGCGACCTCTACGAGCATTACGGCCAATACTTTCTACACAGGATCAATTTTGCGCATTGAACCTGTACCAACTGGCGTTAATGGCAACATTAAGCTATTGCGAGTTTGGCCAGGATCCTCCAGCAGAACCGAAAGATAAAGTCAGTTTTCCTTGGCATCCAAGTGTCGGGAATTTGTTTGCCGAGCGTTTGTCGTGTTATCGGGAGGCCTGGAGGTTTGACTCAGAGCAAGTGCAACGATTTTATCCATTGTATGAAGACGTAGCTTATTCCCGTCGTTTCGAGATTTTGCCTTTTGATCCAGAGTTGTATGAGCAGAATGCCACCATGCATGATCTCGAGCATCCGGAGCGGATACACTTTTTTAACGATGTAGAATTTGGAACAGATACCCAAGCATTCATTTGTCATCACGATGAGGTGGTGCTTATTGCTGTACGCGGCACCGCTAGTGGTGACGATGTTTTGCGCGATGCAAATGCCCATCAAGTCCCATTCACCGAGGGCGTTGGAAAAGCTCACCAAGGTTTTTATCAGGCATTTCAGGCCATGCATAACTTTGTATCGAATTACCTTTTTCGATATCACAGCAGCCAACGGATTATCATTTGTGGCCATAGTCTTGGGGGGGCTATAGCACTCTTATTGGCCGAGGCCCTATGCCGCACACCAGATCGAGATTACGACCCGCTCCTCTATACCTACGGCGCCCCCCGCGCCGCCGACTCTGAATTTACCGCCGGTGCCTCTTCCCTGGTCCACCACCGCATCGTCAACCACAACGACCCTGTCCCCAGCGTCCCGGCGCCCTGGATGAATACCACCGCCAAGCTCTGGATTCCCGGGGCCATCACGCTATTTAGCAACCCCGTGCCCGGTGGCCTGTTGTTCGCCGCAGGGCTGGTGCGCGTGGGCGGCAACCCCTATCGACATCATGGTGAACAATATCACTTCATGCCGATCACGCTCCCGGATGGCAGCCATTCCTCGGTGTTATGGAAGCCTGGCTGTGAATCCCTCCAAGAGGCGGGTTGCAACCGCGCATTGCAACTGCAGGGCGACATGCCCGACCGCGATAATTTGCTGAGGCAGCTGTTCCAAGCCGACCAGCACTTCATGACCACCAGCTACATCCCCGCGGCGTGGGCGACATTGCGACGTTGGCAACAAACCCTGGAGAGTGAGGGCCCGCTGGTGACCCAGAGGGAGTTCGAGCTGCTCGACCGGGCCTTTGAAGACATGCGCGAGCAACTGCGGGCCAAGCGGCGTGAACTTGCTCTACGGCGTCCTGCCAATGATCGTAGCCATGAGCCCACCGATGCCTTGAACGCAGAGATCGACCGTTTGCACACCAGCCGCGAGCGCTTGGCAAGCCTGCGCTGGCGTCGCCTGCAAGCCCGCGATGTCTACGGCAGCCATGCCCCTTCTGCACATCTGCAAGCGAGCCTCAAGCGTTGGTTCAGCCATCGCGAGAATCGTGAGCCGGCCCAATTCACCAGCGTCCCGCCGCCTTCCCCCGATGAACAGGCACGGGTGCAAACGCTGGACATCGACTCAGTCGTCTAACCCACGCGGTTACATAAACTCTATCTGTGCCGGTTGCCGTTTCATCAGTACCTTGCCGTTGCGAATCGAGTACAACGGCAGGCCCTGGCTACGTATGACTTCGTAGTCGCTGTCGGCCGACAGGATCAGCAGGTTGGCCGGGCGACCTGCTTGCAACCCATAACGATCGCCCAGGGCCATGGCCTTGGCACTGTTGTCGGTGACCAGGTCCAGGGCGTTTTGCAAATTGCGGTAACCGAGCATGTGACAGATGTGCAGACCGGCCTCCAGTACTCGCAGAATGTTGCCGTTACCCAGCGGGTACCAGGGATCGACGATGGAATCCTGGCCGAAACACACGTTCATGCCGGCCTCAAGCAGTTCGTTCACACGGGTGACACCGCGGCGTTTCGGGAAGTTGTCGAAGCGGCCCTGCAGGTGGATGCTTTCGGTGGGGCACGAGACAAAGCTGATGCCGGAATGTCCTAGCAGGCGAAACAGCTTGGCGCAGTAAGCATTGTCGTAGGAACCCATGGCGGTGGTATGGCTGGCGGTCACGCGGGCACCCATGTCGCGGCTGCGGGCTTCTTCCGCGAGGACTTCGAGAAAGCGTGAGTGGGGGTCGTCGGTTTCGTCACAGTGCACGTCCACCAGGCAGCCCGTGCGTTCGGCCAGGTCCATGAGGAACTTCACCGAACTCACGCCTTGGTCGCGGGTGTATTCGAAGTGGGGGATGCCACCGATCACATCGGCACCCAGGCGAATGGCTTCTTCCATCAACTCGCGACCATTGCGAAATGACTCGATGCCTTCCTGGGGGAAGGCGACGATTTGCAGGTCAATCAGGTGGGTGCTCTCTTCACGTAGCTCCAGCAGGGCCTTGAGTGCGGTGAGGTCCGGGTCGGTGACGTCCACATGGGTGCGCACATGCTGGATGCCATGGGCGGCGAGGGCCTGAATGGTTTTTTTGGCCCGGGCCTTGGTGTCTTCCAGAGTAATGGTGGCCTTGCGTTCGCCCCAGCACTCGATGCCTTCAAACAGCGTACCGCTCATGTTCCAGCGCGGCTCGCCGGCGGTGAGGGTGGCGTCGAGGTGGATGTGGGGCTCGACAAAGGGCGGTATTACCAGGTTGCCGGCCGCGTCCAAGTCACCGGCTATCAGCGTGGGCGCTCCGGTTTGCGCAGTGATGCTGGCGATCCGGCCATTTTCCAGGTGCAGATCATGCAGGCCTTCACGGTTGCGCAGGCGGGCATTGATGATGTGCATGGGCAAGTTCCTCTTGGCTAAAAACAATCAGGCAGACAGCCGCACTGATCCTCAGGGCGATACCGATGTCCCTGCGGTCATGGCGCGTAGTATGGCGCTGAGCAGCACATAGGTCAGCGATGCGGCAAAAATTCCCACCAACGGTGCGACCCACGGCGAGTTGAACGCGACCACGGTGCCCACCCCATACGCGATCAGACCTGGCCAATTGAATGCCGGTAAGCGAGCCTCTGCCAAGCGGGGATATTGGCCGCGATAGCGATAGAAGAAGTCCGCCATGATTACGCCTCCTATCGGCGGGATGACCGTGCCCAGCAGGATCAGGTACGGCACCAACAGGTCGTACATGCCGAACAAGGCGAGCAGGGTGCCGATCACCGCGCCGGCCAGGGTCACGCTCTTGCGACGCTGGGTGCGCAGCAGGTTGCAACCGGCGACGGCGAAATTGTAGATGGTGTTGTCCTGGGTGCTCCAGATATTGAGCAGCAACATCGCCATCGCCGCCGTGGCGAAACCTTGCAGCAGCAAGACTTCCACCACATCCGGTTGCTGATAGACGATGGCGCCATAGGCCCCGATCAGCACCATCAAGCCGTTGCCGACAAAAAAGCCGATCAGGCTGGCCAGCACCGCAACCTTGGCCGAGCGCGAAAACCGCGTCCAGTTGGTGGCCTGGGTCGCACCGCTGACAAAGGTCCCGAACACTAGCGTGATGGCGGTGGACAAGTCCAGCTCAGCGCTGGGCACCACCGCCAGCAGCCCTTCCAGCCCGCCGACCTTCACGGTGGCGACCCACATCGACAGCATCAACAGGATGCCCATGGCCGGCACTGCGATGTAGGACAGGATTTCCAAGCCGCGATACCCCACGTAGGCGGTGGCGCAGAACAATAAGCCAAACACCACCATCAGCCCCAGCACACTGCCCTGGCTCAATTGGAAATATTTGCCCAAGACCACGGCTGCCGTGGCCGTGCCCCAGGCATACCAGCCTATCTGGGTAAAACCTAAGATCAAGTCACTGAGCTTGCTGCCCACTTCGCCAAAGCAGAAACGCCCCATCAACACCGAGTTCAAGCCGCTCTTGAACGCGATGTAACCCAAGCCTGCGGCGTAGATACCCAACAACAGGTTACCCAGGGCCACGACGCCGAGCATGTCGATGAAGCTGAACGCTACCCCCAGCTTGCCGCCGGCGAACATGGTCGCGGTAAAAAAGGTGAACCCCAGCAACACCATGGCCGTAGAGGCCAGCCCCTTGCGCGCGTGCAAGGGGACTTCGCTGAGAGGGTAGTCGTTGCCGGAGTCTTGTTGCGTCATGGGGGCTGCTCCCTGAGTGGTGACCCAGGTCGTGTGCATCCTGCGTGCCAACGCAGGTGCAGGCAGGTAACCGCTGACGCAAGCAAGCCTTTATAAAGTCGCCCTTGCCCAATCCAGCGCAAAAGCAGTGCAGGGGTGAACCAAGCTGGCTCAGTCAATCGGCGTCTGTGCGGGTTTCCCTAATGGATCAGCCCGGCGGTGCTTCGAAAAAAAACACCTGCAGGTGTTTTTTTCAACAGAGGTTCACTTACTCGCCGCGATAAATGCACCCACTGGTGCAGGTCTCGTGGATACGGATCGCACTGAGTTCCGGCAGCAAGGGTTTCAGTTCATTCCAGATCCACTTGGCCAGTACTTCGCTGGTGGGGTTTTCCAGGCCGGGAATGTCATTGAGGTAGTTGTGGTCGAGGCGTTCATAGAGCGGCTTGAAAATCGCCTTGATCTCCGAGAAGTCGCGAATCCAGCCGGTATGGGGATCCAGATCGCCGCTCAGGTGGATGGCCACCTTGAACGAATGCCCATGCAGGCGCCCGCATTTGTGGCCTTCCGGTACGTGGGGCAGGCGGTGGGCGGATTCGAAGGTAAACTCTTTGAAGATTTCCACAGTGTTTTCAGCTCGGTCAGGTGTCTGGCAGGCGGCGAGTTTAACAGCTTGATCAACCTCTGCGCATACCGCCCCTCGGCCGCAGGCACCCATGCGGTCAAAGGGCTAGCAAACGATCGCCGAGCTTGCCGTTATCCGCCAATGCCAAAAACTCATCCCCCAGCCGTTGGCTTTCGCTCATGGCAGTTTGCCAATATTTGTTGCGGCCAAGGTCATCGCCCATAAAGCGCTTGAAGTCGCTGCGGTCTGGCAGCTTGCCGTGGGGCAGGCGGGCCAGGTAGTCCCTGGACGGCGCCAGCAGTAACACATCCTGCAAACCTTGCTGGTTGCTGCGCCGCCATGGCAGGCCCTTGTCGAACCAGCCGGGGATGACCCGCTCGGTAAAATGCGGGTACAGCACGATATCATCGCCGTGGTAGGGCAGGTCGAGGTGGTAGTCCAGCAGGCCGCCGTCGCGGTAGGTACCGGCTCCGGCCCCGGGCAGGTCGCGCACGCCTTGCATGACCATGGGGATCGAACCGGACGCGAGCAACGCCTGGCGCAGGTTGCCCACGTCCAGGGTGAGGAAGCGCGAGGGAAAATCCTTCAGGGGGTGTACCGGTGGCGCCTGGCGCGGGTCGTGGATGATCAGCCGCTCGAAATGCCGCGACAGCCGTGCGCGGCCCCGCAGGTTATCGGCAATCACCGACGACAGGCCCAGTCCCAGCCGCCCACGGTGGTCATCGGCGAGCAGGCCGTGGCTCTTGACCACCATGATGTTCAGCCGATAGTCAGGGTTGTCCAGCACCCGCGCATCGCGTCCGGCCAGCAGGTCGTCGAGCATGCGTTGGCAGCTCTGGCTGACTTGCGCCATGGTCACACCTTTGGCAAAGCGCTGTTCGTTGTACAGGCGGCCCAGGTCGAGCAAACCCTGCACCGGGTCCGGCAGGCAGGCGCTGGCAAACCGCCAGGAACCGATGGATGCGCCGATCAGCGCACGCTCGCGCGGCGCACGGGGCAACCAGTCACCGAACAGCGCCAGGTCGAGCCCCTGGATACCCAGGGCCTTGGGACCGCCAGCCGCACCGGGGAGGATACCGACGTCGGCAGGCGCAAGGCCCTGCTCGCGGATGCGAGTGAAGGCGCGTTTGCCGGCCTTGAGGGTCAAGGCCGGGAACTTGATATGGATGGCTGTCATACCGGTCTCTATTGAGGCGAGCGGGGCAGTATAGGAAATCTCGCAGGCAGTGGGAAAAACGGCTTGCCTGGAATTGCCATGGTGGCAATTCAGTTTCAGTTAAGTTGCAGCGCGTACCGTGGCCGGCGTAGGAAAACATCATGTAACGGAGACTTATCATGAAGCGCCTCACTGCCCTGGGCGCCGCCGCTATCATCCTCGTTACGGCGACCCCGGCCGCCGCCGTGGACCCAGACAAGCCACTGATCGTGCCGGCCACTGTTACAATTGTCGCTTTCGATCAATTGGAAGCTACGGCCCTGGCCCTTCACCCTGGTTCGACGCTGCTGGACACCGATTTGGATGAGGAATACGGCAAGTACGTCTATGAAGTCGAGCTACGAGATACCGACGGCATTGAATGGGATGTTGAATTGAACGCGCTCACCGGGCAGGTTCTCAAGAATCATCAGGATACGTAATGAAGGTAAATTTACGCGTCGGCAGTCGCGTGGCGCTGGTGCTCATGGTGTTCTGTTCCAGCCTGGCAGCCCGCGACCTCAACCAGGACGAAGCCCTGGCCCTGCGCCAAAAAGGCGTGATCCTGCCATTGGAACAGCTGTTGCAGCAGGCCATGGCGCGATACCCCGGCTCACGGCTGCTGGAGGCCGAACTGGAAAAAAAACACGGGCAATATGCCTATGAAGTGGAACTGGTGACCACCGAGGGCGTGGTGCGCGAGATCAAGCTGGACGCCACCAACGGTGACCTGATCAAAGATGAGGAAGATTGATGCGCCTGCTCCTGGTGGAAGACAACGTCCCCCTGGCCGACGAGTTGATGGCCGGCCTGCAACGCCAGGGCTATGCGGTCGACTGGCTGGCTGATGGCCGTGACGCCGTGTATCAAGGGCGCAGCGAGCCCTATGACCTGATCATCCTTGACCTTGGCCTGCCCGGTTTGCCCGGGCTTGACGTGCTGGCGCAATGGCGCGCCGCCGCGCTGGCCATCCCGGTGCTGATCCTGACCGCCCGCGATTCCTGGGCCGAGCGTATCGAGGGGCTCAAGGCTGGCGCCGATGATTACCTGAGCAAACCCTTTCACCCTGAAGAGCTGTACCTGCGCATCCAGTCGCTGTTGCGTCGCTCCCACGGCCAGACGAACCAGCCCACCCTGCAAGCTGCCGGCCTGCATTTGGATGAAGGGCGCCAGTGCGTGCTACGCGACGGCGCCGAGATCCAGCTGACGGCGGCCGAGTTTCGCTTGTTGCGTTATTTCATGCTGCATCCCGAACAGATCCTGTCCAAAAGCCACCTGGCCGAACACTTGTATGACGGTGAGACCGAGCGCGACTCCAATGTGCTGGAGGTGCACGTCAACCACCTGCGGCGCAAATTGGGACGCAGCGTGATCGAGACCCGGCGCGGCCAGGGCTACCGATTCGGCGCTACCCCGGCATGAGGTCAATCCAGCGGCGCCTGAGCCTGGGGTTGATCAGCGTGATGGTGATTGTCGGCGTGGTGCTGGCGCAAACCAGCCTGTGGTTGTTCGAGGCGGGTTTGCAGCGCTACCTTGAAGCGGGCTTGCGCAACGACAGCGAAAACCTGCTGGTGGCGCTGGTGCGTGGGCCCAACGGCGTGCAATTGGATGAGCAACGCCTGTCGCCGGCGTACCAACGGCCGTTTTCCGGGCATTACTTTCGTATCGACTTTGCCGATGTGCATTGGCGTTCCCGTTCACTGTGGGACCAGGAACTGCCCCGGCTCCCCGTGGCGGGGCTCAAGGGCAACCTGCAACTGGGGCCCGAAGGCCAGCAACTGTTGGTGCTGCGCTCGGATTACAAGCGCTTTGGCCAGTCGATTTCCATCAGCGTGGCCCAGGACTACACGCCCGTGCGCGAGAGCTTTCGCCTGATGCGCCAGGTCGGCCTGGTGATGGGGCTGGCGGCCCTGATGCTGGTGCTGATCCTGCAACGGGTCACCGTGCGCCGTGCCTTGCGCCCCCTGGAGACCGCACGTAACCAGATCGCCCAACTGCAACAAGGCCAGCGCTCGCAACTCGACACCCAGGTGCCGCTTGAGCTGGAGCCACTGGTGGCGCAGATCAACCACCTGCTGGCGCACACCGAAGACAGCCTCAAGCGCTCCCGCAACGCTCTCGGCAACCTGGGCCATGCGCTGAAAACTCCCCTGGCGGTGTTGTTGAGCGCAGCTTCCAGTGAAGCCCTCAAGGATCATCCGCAGTTGAGCCAGTTGCTACGCGAGCAATTGGAGCAGGTGCAGCAGCGCCTTAATCGTGAACTCAACCGCGCTCGCCTGGCGGGCGATGCATTGCCGGGCGCGTTGTTTGACTGTGAACAAGAACTGCCCGGTTTACTGGCTACCCTGCGCATGATCCACGGCGAACACCTGGACCTCAGCTATCAGATGGCGCCGGGCCTGCAACTGCCCTGGGACCGTGAAGACCTGTTGGAGTTGATGGGCAACCTGTTGGACAACGCCTGTAAATGGGCGGACGCCGAGGTACGCCTGAGCGTCAGCGAGACACCCCACGGCTATCGGCTGGCGGTGGAAGACGACGGCCCCGGCATCCCTGAGGCTCAGCGCGACCAAGTGTTCAGCCGTGGCGCACGCCTTGATGAGCAAAGGGTTGGCCATGGCCTGGGTTTGGGGATCGTGCGGGACATCGTTGAGGTGTGGGGTGGGGTGTTGCAACTGCAGGAGAGTGAGCTGGGTGGGCTCAAGGTATTGATCGAACTACCTCGGCGCTGACACACCACCGTTCAAAATGTGGGAGCTGGCTTGCCTGCGATAGCATCGACTCGGTTTACCTGAAATACCGAGGTGTCTGCATCGCCTACTGTAGGAGCGAGCTTGCTCGCGAAAAACGTCAACGATAACGCGTGCTTGCTGAATGAACGCGGCGCCTGTGAGTTTTTCGCGAGCAAGCTCGCTCCTACAAAAAGCCCTTAACTGACTGGCATTGGGGCAAGCCCGGCTCCCACAGAAAAGCCTTGCTACATTCAGACCCGAAACTGATCCATCAACCCCTGCTGCTGATTCGCCAGGCTGTTCAACGCCTGGCTGACCCGCGCTGATTCATTGGCCTGCTCCGACAACGACTCGGTCACATCGCGAATGGTCGCCACGTTGCTGTTGATCTCTTCGGCCACGGCGCTTTGCTCTTCCGCGGCGCTGGCGATTTGCAGGTTCATGTCGCTGATCACCGTGACCGCATCGCCAATCTGGCGCAAGGCGGTGACGGCCTGGCCGACTTGTTCGACGCTGCCCTGGGCCTGGCGATAGCTGTTGCCCATGGAACCGACCACGTCGCTGGTACCGGTTTGCAATTGTTCGATCACCAGGCGGGTTTCTTCCACCGATTCCTGGGTGCGCCGTGCCAGGTTGCGCACTTCGTCGGCGACCACGGCAAAACCCCGGCCGGCTTCACCGGCGCGAGCGGCTTCGATGGCGGCGTTGAGCGCCAACAGGTTGGTCTGCTCGGCGATGCCGCGAATCACTTCGAGTACCGAGCCGATCTGTTCGCTGTTGGCGGCCAAGCCTTCCACCTGGGCCATGGCAGTGCTCATGTCGGCGGCGAGTTCGCCAATGTTGACGGTGGTGCGGTCGATAACCGTCAAGCCTTGGCGAGTCGCCTGGTCGGCATCCCGTGCGGCTTGGGCCGCTTGTGCGGCGCTGCGGGCCACGTCCTGGGCGGTGGCGCTCATTTCGTGGGATGCGGTGGCCACCTGATCCACCTGGCGGTACTGCTGCTCCATGCCGGCGCTGGTTTGCGTGGCAATGGCCGCGGACTGGTCGGCGGTGCCGCGAGCGTCCTGGACCGAGCGTTTGACCTCGGCAATGATCGGTTGCAGCTTGTCGAGGAAACGGTTGAACCAGCCGGCCAATTGGCCGAGTTCGTCCTGTTTGGCATAGGCCAGGCGTCGGGTCAGGTCGCCTTCGCCGCTGGCGATATCCTCAAGCATGTGCGCCACACCGAGGATTGGTCGGGTCACGCTGCGTGCCATCAGCCACACCAGGATCAAGCCGACCACGGCAGCCAGTAGGCCCAGGCCCAGTTCCAGCAGGGTGCCTTTGGCATTGTCGGCATCCAGCTGGTTTTTCAGTGCTTCGGCGGGGGCGACCAGGACTTTTTCCGGTACATCCAGCAACACACCCCACGACTTGCCGCCGGGAATCGGCGCAAAAGGCGCCAGTACCTTGAGTTGATGGTCGGTGCGCAGGCTGCGGGTCTGGGTACTGCTGGCCAAGGCACTGATCAACTGCGCGCCGCTGGCCGGGTCGACCTGCTCCAGGCGTTGGCTGAGTTTGCTGGCATCCGGGCTGTAGCCGGCCAGTAAGCCAGTCGGGCTGAGGATGCTGACCTGGGTCTGGCCGTCGTACAGTTTCTGGCTGGCCTGTTGGCTGACCGTCTGCAGGCTGTTGAGGTTGATATCCACCGACAGCGAGGCGATGACTTTGCCATTGACCATCAGCGGGAACACGATGCTGGTCATCAGCACGTTCTGGCCGTCGATCACATAGAAGTAAGGTTCGATCACGCAGGGCTTTAGAGTCGTGCGCGGGCAGGTGAACCAGGCGTTGGCCTTTTCGCCGCTGGGGCCGATGGAGGTGTCGGCCATGTCGCTCTCAGGCAGCGCCATCGAAGTGATTTTCCCCGGTGTCGGTTGCGACCAGTACAGCGCGAAACGGCCTTTGTCATTGCTGCCCAGTTCCGCCTGGTTGGCGAACAGTTCGTCCTTGCCGTCCAGCGCATTGGCTTCGAACACCAGGGACAGGCCGAGCAGGTCTGGGTTGGCCTGCAGGGCGGCCTTGACCTGGCGGGTCAGGTCTTCACGGGTGTCGAAGGCATCGAGAAAGCGCTTCTCGGCCTGCTCGCGCAAAAACAGCACCTGGCGGGAAAAGCCATGGCCGTACTGGTAGGCATCCATGAACTGCTGGCGAATGCCCAGCGCCTGCACTTCGCCTTGGGCCTCGATGCGCGACTGGGCGGCTTCGTCGAGCATCTGCATGCTGGACGCCTTGACCTGCTGCGAGCTCTGCGCCATGCGATACAGCGACAGACCCACCAGCAGGGTCACGATCCCCAGCAGGCAGAGGCCCGCCAGCAGGGTGATTTTCCATTGAATGGAGAGCTGCCTGAGCGACATCGGGACATCCTTACCTGAAAGCACATAGAGACAGCGTATCGGCCAGTGCCTGTAATTCTTTATCTGTGCAGAAGGCTTTCCCTCACCACAGTTTTTGACATGACAGCCCAGCTCCTGCAAAGTGCGCGCCCTCTAATAAGACCTCTTTCAATCCTGCACGCCGGCAGCTGTTCCCATGGGCCGCGCGCGGGCATGCCTGTCTTTTTTGTTTCTGCTTGAGGTAACCATGATTAACGCAGTCATCGCCGCTGTCGGCACCATGCTGGTACTCAGCCTGTCCCGCGTGCATGTGGTCATCGCCATTATCGTCGGCGCTCTGGTGGGCGGCTTGACCGGTGGCCTGGGTATCGAGGCCACGCTCAAGGCCTTCAACGGCGGGCTGGGCGGCGGCGCAACAGTGGCTTTGTCCTACGCGTTGCTCGGGGCTTTCGCCGTGGCGATTGCCAAGTCCGGGCTGGCCCATGCCTTGGCGGACAAAGCCTTGCTGCTGGTGGATCGCCAGGACGCCAGCGGTGGCAACCACGTCAAATGGCTGCTGATCGGCTTGTTATGGGTGGTGGCGATTGCCTCGCAGAACATCTTGCCGATCCACATTGCGTTTATTCCGCTGCTGGTACCGCCGCTGTTGTATGTACTGACCAAGCTACAGCTGGACCGTCGCCTGATCGCCTGCGTGATGACCTTCGGCTTGATCACCCCGTACATGTTTCTGCCGGTGGGCTTTGGCAATATCTTCCTTAATCAGATCCTGCTGGCCAACGTCGCCAAGAGCGGGGTGGATATCAGCGGGGTCAATGTTACCCACGCCATGGGCTTGCCGGCGCTGGGCATGGTGGTCGGCCTGCTGGTGGCGGTGTTGATCAGCTACCGCAAAAAGCGTGTGTACGACCTGAAGAAAATCGAGCGTGTCGAGCAAGTGGCGGTGCAGTACAACCCGCTGACCCTGCTGGTGGCCGGCCTGGCGATTGCCTCGGCGTTCATCATCCAGTTGTGGCTGGACTCGATGATCATCGGCGCCCTGGCCGGGTTCCTGATCTTCTCGGTGTCGGGCATCGTGCGCTGGCGCGACACCGATGACCTGTTCACCGAAGGCATGAAGATGATGGCGATGATCGGCTTCATCATGATCGCGTCCTCAGGGTTTGCCGAAGTGCTCAAGGCCACCGGTGACGTGAACTCGCTGGTGCAAGCCTCGGCGGCGTTCATTGGCCATAGCCGGGGCGTCGGCGCGTTGTTGATGCTGCTGGTGGGGTTGTTGGTGACCATGGGCATCGGCTCGTCGTTTTCCACCGTGCCGATCCTCGCGGCGATTTTCGTGCCGCTGTGTGTGCAGTTGGGCTTCAGCCCGGTGGCCATCGTGTGCATCGTTGGTACCGCCGGTGCCTTGGGTGACGCCGGTTCGCCCGCCTCGGACTCCACCCTCGGCCCCACCTCCGGCCTGAACATCGACGGCCAGCACCACCATATCTGGGACACCGTGGTGCCGACCTTCCTGCACTACAACCTGCCGCTGCTGGCGTTCGGCTGGCTGGCTGCGATGACGCTTTGACGAGGTTCCTGTAGGAGCGAGCTTGCTCGCGAAAAGCGTCAACGATAACGCGGGCAACCTGGCACCCTGCAGTGCTCTCAGGTTTTTCGCGAGCAAGCTCGCTCCTACAGTAATTGCTCACATGGCCGTTAACCTCTCAAGTCGCCACTAACAAGAGAGAAAAGCCATGCGTCTGAGTTTGAAGGCCAAAGTCCTGGCCCTTGCTGTCGTGCCGGTGTTGTTGTTTGCCGTGGTCATTAGCTTGACTACCGTGTGGATTCTGCAG
Source organism: Pseudomonas fluorescens (assembly GCF_001902145.1). Taxonomy (GTDB): domain Bacteria; phylum Pseudomonadota; class Gammaproteobacteria; order Pseudomonadales; family Pseudomonadaceae; genus Aquipseudomonas; species Aquipseudomonas fluorescens_BV. The sequence continues at coordinate 617,532 of NZ_MRST01000025.1, read as the reverse complement.
GGCCAGGCCCGCAACGAAGTGGATGAAACCCGCCAGCGACTGCTCAACGACGCCAAGGCCACCCTGCACAGTTATGTCGAGGTGGCCATGACCACCATCCAGCCGCTCTACGACGCGGCAGCCCCCGGCGACAGCGCGGCGCGGGCGCAGGTGGTCAAGTTGTTATCCAACACGAGCTACGGCAAAGACGGCTATTTCTTCGGCTACGACTCCGAGACCATCCGCCTGTTCAAGGGCAACAGCCCGGACGGCGTGGGCAAAAGCTTCAAGGACAACCGCGACCCCAACGGCGTCTACGTCAACCGCGACCTGGTCAAGGTCGGCAAGGACGGCACCCACTACCTGCAATACAGCTCGACCCAGCCCGGCCAGACCGAGCTGGTGCCCAAGCTCGGCTATACCGAATACCTGCCCAAGTGGGACATGGTGATCGGTACCTCGGTGAACCTCGATGGCATCGACGCCCAAGTGGCGGTGGTGCAGGCAAAAGTCGAGAAGCGCATGCAAGGCGTGCTGTTGAGCATCCTCGGCGTGGCCGTGGTGGTGTTGCTGGTGATCGCCGCCGTGGGCATGCTGCTGGCCAAAACCATCCTGCGCCCGCTGCACCTGATGAAAGCCAACCTCGATGATATCGCAGCGGGTGAAGGCGACCTGACTCGCCGCCTGGCCATTACCAGCCAGGATGAACTCGGCGACCTTGCCGGTGCGTTCAACCGCTTTGTCGATAAAATCCACGGCCTGGTGCGCCAGATCACCGACATGACCGCCCAGCTCACCGGGCTGGTGAGCCAAGTGTCCGACCAGGCCCAGCGCTCCGAGCAGGCCATGGAGCGCCAGCGCCACGAGACTGACCAAGTGGCCACCGCGATCAACCAGATGTCCTCGGCTGCCCACGAAGTGGCACGCAGTGCCCAGGGTGCCGCCGTCGCTGCGCAGCAGACCGACGCCGAAGGCCAGGCCGCCAAGCGGGTGGTGGACGGCAGCATCGCGCAGATCCATGCGCTGGTGAACGACATCCGCAGCAGCGGCGTGTCCCTGGACAGCCTGCAGCAGGATGTGTCGTCAATCGTCAGCGTGCTCGGCGTGATCCGCTCCATCGCCGAACAAACCAACCTGCTGGCGCTCAACGCTGCCATCGAAGCCGCACGGGCCGGGGAGGCTGGGCGTGGCTTTGCCGTGGTCGCCGATGAGGTGCGTGCCCTGGCCAGTCGCACCCAAACCAGCACCCAGGAAATCCAGGGCATGATCGATCGCCTGCAAAAAGGCACCGAGGCGGCCGTGGACGCTATGCGCCGCTCCAGCGATGCCGGCGATGGCACCTCGGCCCAGGCCAACCAAGCCGGCGCGTCCCTGGACACCATGGCGCAACTGATTGGCACCATTAACTCAATGAACGCCCAGATCGCCAGCGCCGCCGAGGAGCAGACCGCCGTGGCGGAAGAGATCAACCGCAGCGTGCATCAGATTGCCGTAGCGGTGGACAGCGTGGCGGACGAAACCCAACTGGGCGCCCAGACGTCTCGCAGCCTGGCAGACCTGGGCCAGCGCCTGGGGCAGTTGGTGGGCCAGTTCAGGATCTGATCCATTCAACCCGCGGCGGGGTTTAAACGTCGCGCATCAGCAGGCCAAAACGCAGGTCCATCTGCGCCGGAATCGGCACATACACCGTATGCCCGTCCCCCGGCGCCACCTCAATGCTTTCGCCCTTGGTGTTATGCAGGCTCGGCAAGTCAAAATGAAAATTGCCGGCGGGCGTCATCAACTCCAGGTGGTCGCCCAGCGCAAAGCGATTCTTCACCTTCACCTCGGCCAACGCGCCACGGCGCTCGCCGGTCAGCTCCCCGACAAACTGCTGGCGCTCGGAAACCGAGCTGCCGTTCTGGTAGTTCTGGTATTCATCGTGCACGTGGCGGCGCAGGAAACCTTCGGTGTAGCCACGCTGGGCCAGGGACTCGAGGTTGGTCATCAAGCCGCGGTCAAACGCCCGGCCGGCCACTGCGTCATCGATGGCCTGGCGGTACACCTGGGTGGTGCGTGCGCAGTAGAAGTGGGACTTGGTGCGGCCTTCGATCTTCAACGAATGCACGCCCATCTGTGCCAGGCGCTCCACATGCTGCACGGCACGCAGGTCCTTGGCGTTCATGATGTAGGTGCCATGTTCGTCTTCGAAAGCGGGCATGGGGTCATCGGGGCGATTGGCCTCTTGTAGCAGGAACACCTGATCGGTGGGCGCGCCGATGCCCAATGTGGGTTGATATTCATGGACGATATCGCCGGTGGCGTTCTCCACTGCCGGCGTGGCCTGGTATTTCCAGCGGCAGGCATTGGTGCAACTGCCCTGGTTGGCGTCACGCTTGTTCATATAGCCCGACAGCAGGCACCGCCCGGAATAGGCCATGCACAAGGCGCCATGTACAAACACCTCCAGCTCCATCGCCGGCACGTGCTGGCGGATTTCGCCGATCTCCTCCAGGGACAGCTCTCGCGACAGGATCACCCTGCAAATACCTTGTTGCTGCCAGAACGCCACGCTGGCCCAGTTCACCGTATTGGCCTGTACCGACAGGTGAATCGGCATCTGCGGGAAGTGCTCGCGCACCAGCATGATCAGCCCAGGATCGGACATGATCAGCGCATCCGGGCCCATGGCGATCACGGGCGCCAGGTCCTTGAGGAAGGTCTTGAGCTTGGCGTTGTGCGGCGCAATGTTCACCACCACGTAGAAGCGCTTGCCCAGGTCATGGGCTTCCTGGATGCCGAGGGCCAGGTTGGTGTGGTCGAACTCGTTATTGCGCACCCGCAGGCTGTAGCGCGGCTGGCCGGCATAGACCGCGTCGGCACCGTAGGCGAAGGCGTAGCGCATGTTTTTCAGGGTGCCGGCGGGAGCGAGCAGTTCGGGGGCAATTATGGAGGGCATGGCTGTAGGTCGCAAAAGGCGCGAGGGTAGTGCAGGGCCGGGCGTCGTTCATTGATCCACGTCTAAACAGGGCGATCTATGCTGTTCGATAAACAAGGGCACTCCCACGTTTGGCTGCGGACTAAGCAACAGGGTCGCCATCGGCCCTGTTTTTCTGACATGGACCGGACATGAATCAAACCAACCTGCAATTCAAAACCCTGTTGCTGCTACTGGCCTTGGTCACCGTGGCTTTTATCTGGATATTGCTGCCGTTCTACGGTGCGGTGTTCTGGGCGGTGATCCTGGGCATTATTTTTGCGCCGATGCAGCGCCGCCTGCAGCAGCGTTTCGGCTGGAACCGCAACCTGACCTCCCTGACCACGTTGATGGTATGCCTGGTGATCGCGATTCTGCCGGTGATCATTACCAGTGCGCTGCTGGTGCAAGAAGGGGCCACGCTCTACAAAAACATCGAGAGCGGCAAACTCGACGTAGCGGGTTATATCGAGCAATTCAAGAACGTCCTACCGCCGTATTTCCAGCAGTTGCTCGACCGTTTCGGCATGGGCAATCTCGAAGGGCTGCGGGAAAAAGTGGTCAAGGGCGCAATGCAGGGCAGTCAGTTCTTTGCCTCCCAGGCGTTCAGCTTCGGCCAGGGTACGTTTGATTTCCTGGTGAGCTTTTTCATCATGCTGTACCTGCTGTTTTTCCTGCTGCGTGATGGCCCGGAACTGGTACGGAAGGTGCGCACGGCAGTACCGTTGGCCGAGCCGCAAAAGCGTCGCCTGCAGCTCAAGTTCAACCGCGTGGTGCGCGCCACGGTCAAGGGCAACGTGCTGGTGGCCGTGACCCAGGGTGCGCTTGGGGGCTTGATCTTCTGGTTCCTGGACATCCCCAGTGCCTTGCTCTGGGCCGTGCTGATGGCGTTCCTGTCCCTGTTGCCAGCGGTGGGTGCCGGGCTGGTCTGGGGGCCGGTGGCGGTTTACTTCCTGTTGAGCGGTGCGATCTGGCAGGGCGTGGTGCTGGCGCTGTTCGGGGTGTTCGTGATTGGCCTGGTGGACAACGTGCTACGCCCGATCCTGGTGGGCAAGGACACCAAGATGCCGGACTACCTGATCCTGATCTCGACCTTGGGCGGCCTGTCGGTGTTCGGCCTTAACGGCTTTGTCATCGGGCCGCTGGTGGCGGCGTTGTTCATGTCGTGCTGGGCGTTGTTCGTCGAAACCAAGCCGCGGGTCAAGTTGCCATTGCCGTAGCTTTCAGGCCTCGAGCCTGAAGTCGGTTGCCATTCGGCGTTGTGTTTCGGCATCGGATAACGAGGTGAGCGGGCCGCTGATCGGCTCGCCATCGCGCACAACGTACCAGCAGGCGAGCAAGCCCAGTTTGCGCAGAGGGGCGGGGACGGCGCTGCCGATGACGGACATGATTTGAACAGTGGGCATAAGTACCTCCAAACGTTATGGAGGTCACCTTACGGTTTGCCGGTGCATGGGAAAAATCACCTGGCTCGATAGTCGACATCAACGCCAGGCGTTAATCCACCACCTGGTCGAGCATGTTCACCACTTCGTGCTCACTGAGCAGGCCCTTGCGCACCAGGTTTTCTGCCAGCAATGCCAGGAACTTGGCGCTGCGATGGCCTTCAAGGTGCTTGAGTTCAGTCAAGGCGCTGTAGACCTTGCTGGAGGTGCAAAGGCCGGCGGTGCGGTGCGGGTTTTGTGTGGGCATGGTCAATCGTCCTTAATTGTTATTGGCTGGACTGAGTCGATAGTGCGACTGTTTTGTGACGCAAACATGACAGCGCAGCCCGCCATCGATCAAGAGGATATTTGACGCTTATGATGTGGGATTGCCGCTCGTGCGTTGTTCTCACAGCGACACTGGCAGGGTAAATCCGGACTTACCAAGCAAAAAAAGGCCCCGCGTGTGGGCGAGGCCTATGGCTGTCAACGGGGATTAAAACTTACCAACCGCGGCGATAGTAACCGTGGGGCGGGCCGTAGTAGCCACGAGGCGGGCCATAATAACCGCGCGGTGGGCCGTAGTAGACGGGCGCCGGGCGGTAGTAAACCTGCTGCTGCACATACACCGGTGGCGGTGGCGCGTAGTAGACCGGCGGCGGCGCGGCATACACCGGCTGCGGCTGCACATACACCGGTTGCTGCACATACACCTCACGCGGCTGGCTGGCAACCACAGAGCCGACTACCGCTGCGCCGACAAGCGCACCGAACACGGCCGGGCCACCCCAACCACCACCGTGGGCGGAGGCTTGGCCGGCCATCGCGAGTGCGCCGATAAGCAAGGCGATCCTGGGGAGTTTACGCATGATGGTCATTCCTCGATTAGCCCCTGCGCTTGTGGTCTGCAATCAATAGACTCAAGGATTGTCGCGGGGATACTTTTAAGACAACGTATTTCAGAAAAACAGCACCGCCAGTGGGTAAAGGTTGTGTAAGGTCTGTACCGATTTGCTTACTTCAAGGAGTTATCCATGCAGATGCACCCCAACAAGGACACCCAGCTGTGCATGTCACTGTCGGCGCGCCCTGGGAACTTTGGCCTGCGTTTTCATAACCACCTGTATGAACAGCTGGGGCTGAATTTTTACTATAAAGCCTTCAGTAGCCAGGACTTGCCCGGCGCGATCGGCGGTATCCGCGCCCTGGGGGTGCGGGGTTGCGGTGTGTCCATGCCGTTCAAGGAGGCCGCCATTGCCTTGGTGGACGAACTCGACGACTCGGTTCAAGCCATCGACTCCCTGAACACCATCGTCAACACCAACGGCCACCTCAAGGCTTACAACACCGATTACATCGCCGTTGAGCAACTGCTGAAAAAGCACGCGGTGCCCAAGGACTCCAGCTTCGCCCTGCGCGGCAGCGGCGGCATGGCCAAGGCGGTCGCCAGTGCCTTGCGTGACGGGGGGTACGCCAATGGCGTGATCGTGGCGCGTAATGAGGTGGCGGGCCAGGCATTGGCCAGGAACCTGGGGTACGCGTGGCAGGCGGAGCTGGGCAGCCTGCGGCCACAGATGCTGATCAACGTGGCGCCCATCGGCATGACAGGCGGGGCTGATGCGGGTGCGTTGGCGTTTGACGCCGAGGCAATCGATCAGGCTGAGACAGTCTTCGATGTGGTGGCGATTCCGGCAGAAACGCCGTTGATCGTGCGTGGCCGCGCGCAGGGCAAGCGGGTGATTACCGGGCTTGAAGTGATTGCTATCCAGGCGTTGGAGCAGTTTGTACTTTATACCGGCGTGCGGCCTACCCAGGAGCAGTTCCAGGCAGCCGTGGCCTTTGCCCGAAGCTAAAGGCTTACGCCAATCCAATGTGGGAGCTGGCTTGCCTGCGAAGACGGCCTGACAGTCAACACAGCTGGACGGTGTGTACATCCATTCCTGCGGTAACGGCCACTTAAGGTTCCGCTTTTACAGCGGGTCACTTTCGAAAAGCGCGAAAGTAACCAAAGCGCTCTTGCCCCACCACTCGGCACCTCGCCCAGGCTCGGTGTGCCCGTAATCCGCCAGTGATTTGGGGGGCTGCCGCCACGCGCCATCCATGGCGCGGGGCGGCTAAACCGGCATCCCTGCCGGTTTACCCCCCAAATCCCTGTCGAATTCCGGCCAGCGTGGTTTAACGGGGCGCCTAAGATCAAGATCAACAGCAGATCAAGAGCAAGATCAAGAGCGACTCGCTTCGCATCGTGGTTACCGTCGGCTGCTACAGCCTACAAAGTTGTGTAGATACCTATGGCTATCGCAGGCAAGCCAGCTCCCACATGTTTATCTGCGTTATCCCTGTTCCAGCTGCGTCAGCCGTTCTTCCAGTGCGGCAATTCGCGCTTCCAATTCTTCAATCCGCTCCATCGAAACAGCCCCCGCGCTACGCTCTACCGGATTCCCCCTCGCGGTCATAATCGCCTCAATATCCGCTGGGTCCCCCAGCGCATGGGTGTATCGGTCTTCACGCTGCCCCGCCTGACGCGGCACCAGCAGCGCCAACCCCCGAGCAATCAGGCGTTCGAGCTGATGCACGACCTGTTCGGCATCCTCGAAATCATGCATGCGCCCGCTGCGGGTGAGCAACTCGTTGACGGTCTGCGGCCCCCGCAGGAACAGCAGCCCGGTCAGGATCACCTGGGCCGGCACCAGTTCCAGGGCCTTGTCCACACGGTGCTCCCAGCGGTCGGCGCGGCTGCCCATCACCAGGCGCGTGAAGCCTTGGTCTTCGAGCGCGCGCAGGCTATGGCCGACCTGGCCTTGGCTGAGGTTCATCACCGGCTCGCGGCTGGTCTTCTGGTTGCAGGCCAGCACCAAGGCGTTGAGGGTGAGGGGGTAGGTTTCCGGGTTGGTCGCCTGTTTTTCGATCAGGCAGCCCAGGATGCGGATTTTCGTGCTGTTCAGGCGCGGCTCAGGGGTGTCGGTGTCGTGCTCGGCGGTCATCGCGCTTTCCCTATGCAGTGAAGCCCCTTAGCCTAAGCTTGAAAAAATAAAAGACAAGCGCCAGGCATGGCTATAATCGCGGCTGGTTCCAACCCCGCCATTACCGTGAGACTGTCATGACTATTTCCCTGTACGCCGCTTCCATCCCGGTCTTCAAGCAAATGCTCAACGCCCTCAGCGATGTGCTGAACAAAGCTGAAGCCCACGCCAGCGCCAAGAACATCGAGCCCAGCGCCTTGCTGCAAGCGCGCCTGTTCCCGGACATGTTCCCGTTGGTGCGCCAGGTGCAGATCGCCGTGGACTTCGCCAAAGGAGTGTCGGCACGCCTGGCCGAGATCGAAGTACCGAAGTACGAAGACAGCGAAGTCACTTTTGCCGACCTGCAAGCGCTGATCGCCAAGGTCCTGGCCTTTGTCGACACCATCAAGCCCGAGCAGATCGACGGCAAGGAAGGCATCGAGATCGTCACCCGCCCCGGCACCCCGAAAGAGAAGCGCTTCAGCGGCCAGTCCTACCTGCTGACCTACGGCCTGCCGCAATTCTTCTTCCACGTCACCACCGCTTATGCGCTGCTGCGTCATAACGGTGTGGAAGTGGGCAAGCGCGATTACATGGGCGCGTTCTAAACCGGCAGGCACAAAAAAGCCCGGTGCTGTTCTCTACGAACGGCACCGGGCTTTTTTATGGGGCTGTTTTAAGCGGCCTGTTCTTCCTTGCCCAGACACGCCGCCGCCGTAAACAGCACATCGGTAGACGAGTTGAGTGCGGTTTCTGCCGAATCCTGCAGCACGCCGATGATGAAACCGACGGCCACTACCTGCATGGCGATTTCACTGGGGATGCCAAACAGGCTGCACGCCAGGGGAATCAACAGCAGCGAACCACCCGCCACCCCCGACGCACCGCAGGCACACACCGCAGCGACTACGCTGAGCAGCACTGCGGTCGGCAGGTCCACGGCGATGCCGAGGGTGTGCACGGCCGCCAGGGTCAGCACGGTGATAGTGATGGCGGCGCCGGCCATGTTGATGGTGGCTCCGAGTGGGATCGACACCGAATAGGTGTCCTCATGCAGCCCCAGGCGTTTGCTCAGTGCCAGGTTGACCGGAATGTTCGCCGCCGAGCTGCGGGTGAAAAACGCGGTGATGCCGCTTTCGCGCAGGCACATCAGCACCAGCGGATAGGGGTTGCGGCGCAGTTTCCAGAACACGATGGCCGGGTTGATCACCAGCGCCACGAACAACATGCAGCCGATCAGCACGGCCAGCAGGTGGGCATAGCCGAGCAGGGCGCCGAAACCCGAGGTGGCCAGGGTGGAGGCCACCAGGCCAAAGATACCCAGCGGGGCGAAGCGGATGACCACGCGCACGATCAGGGTGACGCCGTTGGACAGGTCGTCCAATACCGTGCGGGTGGTTTCACCCGCATGGCGAATGGCGATGCCCATGCCAATGGCCCAGGCGAGGATACCGATGAAGTTGGCGTTCATCAGTGCGCTGACCGGGTTATCCACCACACTGAGCAGCAGGCTTTGCAACACTTCGCCGATGCCACCGGGAGCACTCACCGTGGCGTCATGGGTAGCCAGTACCAGGAACGACGGAAACATCGTGCTGGCAACCACCGCCACCACGGCGGCGGCAAAGGTGCCGAGCAGATACAGGAACAGGATCGGCCGGATATGGGTTTCCTGGCCATGCTTATGGTTGGCAATCGAGGCCATGACCAGCACAAACACCAGGATCGGCGCGACAGCCTTCAGCGCCGTGACAAACACCTTGCCGATAAAACCGGTGGCGCGCGCGGCCTCGGGGAACAGCAAGGCCAACACGATCCCGGCAATCAGGCCGATGACAATTTGGGTGACCAGGCTGACGCGCATTAAACGTTGCAACAGGGAAGGGGCAGCAGTCATAAAGAGTTGTCTCTAGTTTTTTTAGTAGGGCACAGCATTGCAGGCAGAAAGTACTGTAGGAAGCAGGCGCGAAGTCTAGCATGCTGTAGGACACGTCTCGTTTGCTGCGGCATTCCGTCACCCGTTTCAGTCGGACTTGGTCAAATCCGGACATGTTCTGTTAAGATTTACCCCTCTCATCTTTCCTCCCGTCAGCGGGCCCTTCGGGCTGTCGTTGATGTCGTCGTTTCTGGAGTTTTCATGTTGTTTCCTATCTTGCTGCTGTCAGCCGCCGGTTTTACCGTGCTGACCACAGAATTCGTCATCGTCGGCCTGTTGCCGTCGATTGCTCGGGACCTGAACGTCAGTGTGTCCCAGGCCGGGCTGCTGGTGACATTGTTCGCGTTCACCGTGGCCGCGTTCGGCCCGTTCCTCACCGCGTACTGCGCGCGGTTCCCACGCAAGCGTCTGTTTATCAGCATCCTGATCATGTTTGCAGCGGCCAATACGGTGGCGGCATTGGCGCCGAATATCTGGGTGATGGCCGTGGCCCGTTTGATCCCCGCCCTGGGCTTGCCCGTGTTCTGGGCCCTGGCCAGCGAAACGGCGGTAGACATTGTCGGCCCTGAGTTCGCCGGGCGTGCGATTGAAAAAATCGGTTTTGGCATAGTTTGCGCCACCGTGTTTGGTATTCCGGTGGGCACGCTGATTTCCGATATGTTCGGCTGGCGCACCGCGTTTGCCGTGCTCGCGGTGATTGCCCTGGCCAAGGCGTTGCTGCTGTATCTCTACCTGCCGGCTACGCAGGCCAAGCACCAGCAGGCCAGCTTGCGCTCACAATTCAAGATCCTGCGCAGCCCGGTGATGCAGGGGCATATCCTGCTGTCGATCCTGGTGTTCAGTGGCATGTTCACCGCCTATACGTACCTGGCGGACATGCTTGAGCGCCTGGCCGGGTTCGACGGTACGTTGGTGGGCTGGTGCCTGATGGGCTTTGGCGCGGTCGGGCTGATCGGCAACTCCCTGGGCGGACGTGCCGTGGATCGTCACCCATTGATCGCGTCCATGGTGTTCTGCGGGTTCATGATTGCGGGCATGGTGGCGGTGGTGCCGGCAATTCACTCCACCATCGGCCTGGCGGCGGCGATGGCAGTGTGGGGCGTGACCCAGGCGGCGATGTTCCTGGTCAGCCATGTGCGCTTGATGAAGGCCGCGCCCCATGCGCCAGCGTTTGCGGCGTCGCTGAACATTGCCGGCGCCAACCTCGGCATCGGCGTGGGTGCGATGGTGGGTGGGCATGTCATCGACACCCTGGGCCTGGGCAGCCTGGGGTTTGCCGCTTCGGGTTTTATCCTGGTGTCGATCCTGCTCGCACTGTGGCTGATGACCGCCAAACCCACGGCGCTCAATGCCTGAGCGATCAGGGCAGGGCGGTAAACAACTCCCGCCGGGCACCCTCGGTAATTGCCACAATGCCGGGGTGCTTGACCTTGCGCTCTACCGAGATCGCATAAAACGACTCGGTCACTGCATCGGTCTGGCCGATCAGCGCCACGCCGTATTGGCGCACCACCTCGTCGGCGATCACGCTGGGCGCGATAAAAATCCCGCTGCCGGATTGCCCGAAGGCCTGCATCAAGGCGCTGTCGTCGAACTCGCCGATGATGCGGGGTTGAATCTGCTGTTCGGCAAACCAGCGCTGCAAACGGCTGCGCACCACGGTCTCAGCGCCCGGGATCAGCAGCGGTGCGCCCTGCAAACACTGTGGGAAATCCCCCCCATGCTGGTCAGCCAACGCCTGGGTGGCGAAAAAACTGATACCGCATTCTCCCAGCTTCTGGCTGTAGCCCTTGATGTCCAAGTGCGTGGGCATGGGACTGTCGGAAATCACCAGGTCCAGGCGCTGGATCGCCAGGTCGGCCAGTAAACGTTCGAGTTTGTCTTCACGGCAGGTGATGCGGATCGGTTCGCTCAATTCCATGGTCGGCGCGATCAACCGGTACACAATGGATTTGGGCACCACATCCGCCACCCCGACCCTGAACGGGATTTGCTGCTCGTCAGGCTGGGCGCGCAGCATCGCCTCCAGTTCATTGCCGGTCTGGAACATCTGCTCGGCGTAGGGAAGCGCCTGGCGCCCGGCTTCGGTCAGTTCAAGCTGGCGCCCGACCCGCTGAAACAGGGCAATACCGAAGGTCTGCTCCAACAGGCTGATCTGCCCGCTGATGGTCTGCGGTGTGAGGTTCAACTGCTCACAGGCGCGTACGATGCTGCCGGTCTTGGCCACCACCCAGAAGTAATGCAGTTGTCGATAATTGAGCATGGCGGTCTACACTTCGTAAAAACCGAAGTATACGCGAGAAAAATACGAATTTTACTGAACTGTTCGCCTGCATAGAATGCCACGCTATCGAGGGGCCACTACTTGGACCCAATGGTTCTAACGAGGAATACATCATGAAACTCAATTCCCTGGGCGCGGCGTCGTTGCTTGCGCTTTCATTGATAGGGGTCAGCGGCTGCGATCAAGTCGAGAAGAGCGCGCAACAGGTGTTGGGCAAAGCCACCGAGTCGGCCAAGCAGGCCATCGACGACACCCACAAGGCCGCCGAGCAGGCATTGAGTGAAGCAACCCAGGGCTTGATCAGCCCTGAGAAGCAGGAAAAAGACGCCGAAAACGCCGCTGAATCCGGCACCAAAGAAACCTAATTCCCCAGCACTACCACGTCAGGACTGACCTATGGATTACCTTTTACAACTGGCCGCCAGCCCCACCGCCTGGGTCGCATTGGCTACCTTGATCGTCATGGAAATCGTGCTGGGCATCGATAACCTGATCTTTATCTCGATCCTCACCAACAAACTGCCGGAGAAGCACCGGGCCAAGGCGCGGCGCATTGGTATCAGCATGGCGTTGATATTGCGCCTGGGCCTGCTGAGCACCATCGCATTCATCGTGCAATTGACGACGCCGGTGTTCGAAGTGTTCGGCCAGGCGTTCTCGTGGAAGGACATGATCCTGATCGCCGGTGGCCTGTTCCTGGTGTGGAAGGCGACCACCGAGATCCATCACAGCATGGACCCGGAGCCTGAAGAGAAGGCAACCGTCAGCAACACGGTGACCATCGGCTTTGCCGCCGCCATCGGCCAGATCCTGATGCTCGACCTGGTGTTCTCCATCGATAGCATCATCACCGCCGTGGGCATGACCGAGCACTTGCCGATCATGATCATTGCCGTGGTGGTCTCGGTGATCGTGATGCTGGTGGCCGCTGAACCGTTGGCCAAGTTCATCAACGACAACCCGACCGTGGTGATGCTGGCCCTGGGCTTCTTGATCATGATCGGCATGACGCTGATCGCCGAAGGCTTCGGCGCCCACGTACCAAAAGGCTACGTGTACGCGGCCATGGCGTTCTCGGCGGCGATCGAATGCTTGAACATCGCCCGGCGTAACCGGCACGCACGTTTGCTCGCTGCGCGCCAGTAACCGCTGAACAAACAGGCCGGCTGTGCTCACAAGAGCCCAGCCGGCCTTTTGCTGTCTGCTAGAATCGGCCCACTTGATAGCTTGAGGTCCCCCATGAACGAGCCGATTCGCCTTACCCAGTACAGCCACGGTGCGGGTTGCGGTTGCAAGATTTCGCCCCAGGTCCTGGAAGTGATCCTTGCGGGCAGCGGTGCACAGAACCTCGACCCCAACCTGTGGGTGGGCAATGCCTCCCGCGACGATGCGGCGGTATACGCCATCGACGACGAGCGCGGCGTGGTGTCCACCACGGACTTTTTCATGCCGATAGTCGACGACCCGTTCGACTTCGGCCGCATTGCTGCCACCAACGCCATCAGCGACATCTACGCCATGGGCGGCGATCCCTTGATGGCCATCGCCATTCTCGGCTGGCCAGTCAACGTGCTGGCCCCGGAGATTGCACGCGAAGTGATTCGCGGCGGTCGGGCAGTGTGCGACGCAGCTGGCATTCCACTTGCGGGCGGGCATTCCATCGACGCGCCGGAGCCGATCTTCGGCCTGGCCGTGACCGGCATCGTGCAAAAGCGCCATATGAAGCGTAACGACACGGCCACCGCCGGTTGCCGCCTGTACCTGACCAAGCCCCTGGGCATCGGCATCCTCACCACCGCCGAGAAGAAGGGCAAGCTGCGCGAGGCGGATATCGGCCTGGCGCGTGACTGGATGTGCACCCTCAACAAGCCGGGCAGCCGTTTCGGTAAGTTGGCCGGTGTGACGGCCATGACCGATGTCACCGGTTTCGGCCTGCTCGGCCACCTGGTGGAAATGGCTGATGGCAGTGGCCTGACTGCCCGTATCGACTATGCAAAGGTTCCGCGTCTGCCAGGGGTGGAGTATTACCTGGACCAGGGCTGTGTGCCGGGTGGCACCTTGCGCAACTTTGAAAGCTACGCCAGCAAGCTGGGGCGTGTGCAGGAGCTGCACAAGCGCGTGCTGTGCGACCCCCAGACCAGCGGTGGCCTGCTGATCGCCGTTACCCCGGCAGGTGATGCCGAGTTCCACGCCGTGGCCGCCGAGCTGGGCCTGGCCCTTGAGCCTATCGGTGAACTGCTGGAGCGACAGACCAACGCGGTTGAGGTGATTTGATGGCGACGGACATCACCGATTACCGCGACATTTTCCTCAACGACCGCCCGATGATGGATACCCGCGCGCCGGTCGAATTCACCAAGGGCGCGTTCCCCGGGGTGATCAACCTGCCGCTGATGACCGACGATGAGCGCCAGCGGGTCGGCACCTGTTACAAGCAGCAAGGCCAGCAAGCGGCAATCGTGCTGGGGCATGAACTGGTGTCGGGGGCAATCAAGGCCGAGCGCATCGAACAGTGGGCGCAGTTTGCCCAGGCTAACCCCAATGGCTACCTGTACTGCTTTCGGGGCGGCCTGCGTTCGCAGATCGTGCAGCAATGGTTGAAAACCGAAGCGGGCATCGAATACCCCCGCGTCGGCGGTGGCTACAAGGCCATGCGCACCTTCCTGCTGGAGACCCTGGAGCAGGCGACTGCCCAGTGTGATTTCGTACTGCTGGGCGGCATGACCGGCACCGGCAAGACCGAAGTGCTCGGCCAACTGCGCAATGCCCTGGATTTGGAAGGGCACGCCAACCATCGCGGTTCCAGCTTCGGCAAGCGCGCCACGGCGCAACCCTCCAATATCGACTTCGAAAATCGCCTGGCGGTGGATTTGCTGAAGAAACGCGCGGGCGGTCTCGAGCAGTTTGTGGTCGAGGACGAGAGCCGCATGATCGGCAGTTGTGCGCTGCCGTTGCCATTGCACAAGGGCATGCAGACGTTTCCTATGGTGTGGCTGGAAGACAGCGTTGAGGGCCGTGTCGAGCGCATCCTGAAGGATTACGTAGTAGACCTGTGCGCCGAGTTCATTGATGTGTTTGGGGAAACCGGCCAGCGATTATTTGCCGAGCGCCTGACCCAGAGCCTGGCCAATATTCACAAGCGACTAGGGGGCGAGCGTTTCCAGCGGTTGCAGGCGGTGTTGCAGGATGCCCTGGCTGAACAGGCACGCAGCGGCGCAGTGGAGCTGCATCGGGTATGGATTGAAGGTTTGCTGCGTGAGTATTACGACCCGATGTATGCGTTCCAGCGCGAGAGCAAGGGCGCGCGTATCGAGTTTGCCGGGGAGCAGGGTGCGGTGGTGGAGTATTTGCGTGAGCGGGCGGCCCGGGTGGGGTGACTTTTAGGACGCCATCGCAAGCCAACTCCCACCTTTGTATGTATTTACACTTCAAAGGGTGGGAGCTGGCTTGCCTGCGATGGGCATAGATATCTACACAACTCTGTAGCGCTCAACGGTAACCACGATGCGAAGCGAGGCGCTCTTGATCTTGATCTGCTTTTGATCTTGATCTTAGGCGCCCCGTTAAACCACGCTGGCCGGAATTCGACAGTGATTTGGGGGGTAAACCGGCAGGGATGCCGGTTTAGCCGCCCCGCGCCATGGATGGCGCGTGGCGGCGGCCCCCCAAATCACTGGCGGATTACGGGCACACCGAGCCTGGGCGAGGTGCCGAGTGGTGGGGCAAGAGCGTTTTGCTTACTTTTGCGCTTTTCAAAAGTGAGCCGCCGTCAGGGCGGAACCCTAAGTGGCCGTTACCTAAATAACGGATATGTACGCGCTCTGATCCAACATCCCAGTTGGCTGTAAGACCGTCTTCGCAGGCAAGCCAGCTCCCACATTTGGATCGCGGCGCATCAGTTAGATCAGCGTCGGATGTCAGGCCATCACGGGAGCAAGCTCCCTCGCCACAGGTCCAGCGTCGCCTCGAAGTTGTGTAGATACCTATGCTGCGATGGGGCCATCAGCCCCACTGAAAATCTAAAGAATCACTGCGCCAATCAACCCACACACCACCCCCACCAGCATGGTCAACCCGGCCACCGTCACCAGCACCCGCGCATCGAAATCCTTGCGCAACATCAACAGCGACGGCAGGCTCACGCTCGGCAGGGTCATCAGCAAGGCCACGGCTGGGCCGGTGCCCATGCCCAGGGCCATCATGGTTTGTACGATGGGAATCTCTGCCGCTGTCGGAATCACAAACAGCGTGCCCACAATCGCCAGCGGCACCAGCCACACCAGGCTGTCGGCCATTGCCTCGTCTACATGGGGGAACAGCCACACCCGCGCCGCGCCGAGGATCAGCACCGCCAGGATATACACCGGGATAGTGCTCCAGAACAGCTGCCACAGCGTGCGTAACCAGCGGCTCAGGAACGGCTGCGACTCCACCGTGCTGACGTCGGCAACGGCTTCCAGTGCTGCTTCCGGCACGTGGTCCGGGCGCGCAATGCGCTGTGCCACCAGGGACACGCCCACCACCAGCACAATCCCCGCCACCAGCCGCAGCGCGGTGAAACCCCAGCCCAGCACAAAGCCCATGAACACCAATGTGGCAGGGTTCAATACCGGGTTGGCAATCCAGAACGCCAGCGCCGCGCCGACCGACACCTGCTGGCGGCGCATGCCCGCCGCTACCGGGGCCGCGCAGCAGCTGCACATCATCCCCGGCAGGGCGAACAGCCCACCGCGCAGGGTCGAGCCCAGCCCGGCGCGGCCAAACAGGCGCAGCAGCCAGTCGCGGGGGATCAATACCTGCAGCAATGAACCGAGGATCACTGCCAGTACGGCAGCTTTCCAGATGGCCAGGAAATACACCTGGGCATAGGCCAGCGCCGCCGCCAGAGGCGAGCTTTGCTGGTCATTGAGAATCGAGGCGCCAATGCTGTGGTTGTCGGCCGCTACAAACGCCTTGAGGTAGTAGGGCGACCACTTCACATAGTAGAGGCCGATGCAGGCCACCAGGAGAAACAGCGCAGGTTTGCACCAGAACGCCCAGCCGCGGTTGGGCTGGGTGGAAGCGAGGTTGGGCATGGAGATGATCCGCAGGTGAGTCGTTAGCCCGGCATCATACGCCCCTGCGGCCCAAGCTTCAGATATCTGCGCTGACCTGGGTCGGGTCCGGACAGTTTTCCCCTCCGTTATTCAGCCCTTGCTTGTAGTTGCGGCTGAGCAGCGAAGCCTTGCCGTTGTGCCAGGTCAATGTCAGCACGTACAGGGAGTCGTAGTCATTTCCAGACCAATCATCGGTAATGGTGTGTTTTTCACCGGCCGCTTCGCTGGCGACTTTGTTGATCAGTTCCGGCAAGTACCCATGGGACCAGGCCGTATAGATCGTGGCGTTGCGGTACTTGTCCTCGACCAGTTCTTCGGCCAGGGCACTGGTGTCATTCGCCGAGAACTCGATATTCACCGGCAGGCCTAGCTTGATCGCGCTGGGGCTGATGGTGATCAGTGGGCGAATGTAGCTGTAGGAGTTATCCAGTTCGCCTTCCTCGACGTTGCGCGTCGGGTTGGCAGCGAACACATAGTTGGCTTTGCCGAACTTTTCCGGCAACAGGGTCGCCAAGTTCATGGCGCGGTTCAGGCCCTGGCAATTGAGTTGGCCCAGGCCTCCGGCCGGTTTTTCGCCGTGGCGCAGGAATACCAGGGTTTGCACGCCATCGACCGGTTGCGCACGGCTTTCACGGGCGTCCAGGGCGGTGACGATGGCGGCGCTGACCAGCAGCAGCGGCAACATCATGTAGGAATATTGTTTGCAGCGTTGCACAAGGCGCAGAGGCTTGATCTTCATGATAGGTTCGAGTCTTCGTGCGTCGGGTTAAGGCGGACAAGCCCGGCCCCAGTGACGCATCAGCGTCCTGCGGTGTTCCCTGTCGATATAGCAAGGTGCCTCCATTCATGCTTCGGGCGCTCTTAAGAGTGCATTCGGGCGCTTTGGTTCGCCCACGCGGGATACTAGCCGGCAAATGTTTCGCAACGATGACCCATGCACGGCGGCAGGCAGATGACTATGATGGGGGCTTTTCCGTCCAGGGGGTTCTCGATGAACGCACTTGCCGCTTTCCCGATCAACAGCAAATGGCCCGCCCAGCACCCGGAACGCCTGCAGTTGTATTCGTTGCCCACGCCCAACGGCGTCAAGGTGTCGATCATGCTCGAAGAGCTGGGCCTGCCCTATGAGGCGCACAAGGTCAGCTTCGACACCCAGGACCAGTTGTCTCCCGAGTTTCTGTCTCTGAACCCCAACAACAAGATCCCTGCGATCATCGACCCCAACGGCCCGAGCGGGCAGCCGCTGGCGCTGTTTGAATCCGGTGCGATCCTCATTTACCTGGCGGAAAAGACCAGCCAGTTGCTCTCCGAAGACCCGGCCACGCGCTATGAAACCCTGCAATGGTTGATGTTCCAGATGGGCGGCATTGGCCCGATGTTTGGCCAACTCGGGTTCTTCAACAAATTCGCCGGCAAGGCGTATGAAGACAAGCGCCCGCGTGACCGCTACGCCGCCGAATCGCGGCGCTTGCTGGGCGTGCTGGAAAAGCGCCTGCTGGGCCGCACCTGGATCATGGGCGATGAGTACAGCATCGCCGACATTGCGACCTTTCCATGGGTTCGCAACCTGATTGGTTTCTACGAGTCCGGTGACCTGGTGGGCATCGCCGATTTCCCTAATGTACTGCGCGCGTTGGACGGCTTTGTCGCACGTCCGGCGGTGATCCGTGGCCTGAACATTCCGAGCTGAAGCATGCCGATTTTCGATTTTCAACAACTGGATGTATTCAGTAGCGTGCCGCTTAAAGGCAACCCGTTGGCTGTGGTGCTGGGGGCCGATAGCCTCACCGACCAGCAGATGGCGGACTTCGCCAATTGGACCAACCTTAGCGAAACCACGTTTTTACTCACACCTCGCGACCCGCGCGCCGACTACCGGGTGAGAATCTTCACCACCCTCAAGGAGCTGCCGTTCGCCGGGCATCCGACGCTGGGCAGTTGCCACGCCTGGTTGCAAGCCGGCGGTGTGCCACGTGGGGAGGAGATCATCCAGGAGTGCGAAATCGGCCTGGTGCGTATTCGCCGCCAAGGCCATGAACTGGCGTTTATCGCGCCGCCGTTGTTGCGCGCCGGCCCGGTGGAGGCTCCGTTGCTGGAGCGTGTGCGCCTGGCATTGGGCCTGCCGCCCGAGGCCATTGTGCGCAGCCAGTGGGTCGACAATGGTGCGGGCTGGCTGGCGGTGATGCTGGCTGATCGTGATGCGGTGCTTGCGTTGCAACCGGACTATTCGCAACTGCTGGGTCTGGCCGTAGGGGTGATCGCTCCCTGTGATCCGACGCGTGATGCGGTGGACGCGCAATTTGAAGTGCGCGCTTTTGTCGCTGGCGATGGCGTCGCTGAAGACCCGGCCACCGGCAGCTTGAATGCCGGCGTGGCCCAATGGCTGCTCGTCGAGGGCCTGGCTCCCAGCCGTTACGTGGTCAGCCAGGGCACGGCGATTGGGCGAGCGGGGCGTATTCATATCGAGCGCCAGGGCGATCAAATCTGGGTGGGAGGCGCCGTAGCGTTGTGCATCGAAGGGCGTCTGCAGCTTTAGATCAATGAATTGTTACGCACCCGGCAATACACTATTGGCCCCTCGGCATTTGTGTTGCCGGGACTTGGGGGCATAAGCTTTCGCCCCAAAGTGTTCAGCCATTTTTCAGGATTGCCATGACCAGCCAGTTCCCCCAAGCCCGCCCACGTCGCCTGCGCCGCTCCCCGGAGCTGCGTGGCCTGTTCCAGGAAAGCGAATTCACCCTCAACGACCTGGTACTGCCGATTTTCGTCGAAGAAGAAATCGACGACTTCGTGCCTATCACCAGCATGCCGGGTGTGTTGCGCATCCCCGAGAAAAAACTGGCCGGTGAGATCGAGCGTTACGCCCGCGCCGGCATCAAGTCGGTCATGACCTTCGGTGTGTCCCACCACCTCGACGCCAGCGGCAGCGACACATGGAAAGAACGCGGCCTGGTTTCGCGCATGTCCTCGATCATCAAGGACGCCGTGCCGGAAATGATCGTGATGTCCGATACCTGCTTCTGCGAATACACCGACCACGGCCACTGCGGCGTGATGCACGGTGCCCATGTCGACAACGACGCGACCCTGGTCAACCTCGGCAAACAAGCCGTGGCCGCCGCCCGCGCCGGCGCCGACGTGATCGCCCCGTCAGCCGCGATGGACGGCCAGGTCCAGGCCATCCGCCGCGCCCTGGATGACGCCGGCTTCACCCACATCCCGATCATGGCCTACTCCACCAAATTCGCCTCGGCCCTCTACGGCCCTTTCCGCGAAGCCGGCGGCAGCGCCCTCAAGGGCGACCGTAAAAGCTACCAAATGAACCCGATGAACCGCCGCGAAGCCGTGCGCGAATCGCTGCTGGACGAACAGGAAGGCGCCGATGCGCTGATGGTCAAGCCAGCCGGTGCCTACCTTGACATCATCCGTGATATCCGCGAGGCATCACGCTTACCAGTGGCGGCGTACCAGGTGAGCGGTGAGTACGCAATGATCAAGTTCGGCGCACAGGCCGGGGCGATTGATGAGGATCGAGTGGTGCGCGAGACGTTAGGGTCGATCAAGCGGGCGGGGGCGGATTTGATATTTACGTATTTTGCGATGGATTTGGCGGTGGCGGGGATTTAAGGATATCGTTTCTCCCCTGTGGTGAGCTGGCTAATCACAGGGGGAGGGGCACTCATAACTTAGTTGAATTTTTCGTAATCTTGCGCACCTAGTGACACCAACCATTTCCTGAAGAAATCAATTTGTTCCTGGGGGTCGTTTGTTAGGTTCTCCTCTTCGTAGTCAAACAAATGGACTATGTCATCGTTGGTAGCTTGCTGACCTAAAGTCATTTCGTATGCGACGAGCCCTGCGCTCATCTGAGAAGCCATTCTTGATGGTTTAACATTTATTTTTGCCCCTTTGCATAAAAAAGTTATATGCGGGAAGTCTGCTCTGATTTTTGCGAGGCAAATATATAGGTCATGCCCTTCATAAACTTTTTTAAAGTTGTCGGCCTCTGAAAATGTCATGGTGAGCTTCCTTGGGTCATATTTGACGGTGACCTCCTTGTGCTCGTTTTTGATTATTACCTTTATATTTTTAGTTTTCATTTTATTTCCTGTTGGGGTTTGGTATGGAATATCCAACGTAAGTTCCATCAGATTTTACTGGGGTGGCGCCTAATATATCCTCTGGGTCGATTTTGTTATGGATAGCGAATTCTAGCTCTTTAGGGTACGGCGCCTGCTTGCCTAGTTCTGTATTTATATCATGCCCCTCAATACTCTTAAGTGTGTACAAATAGCCTTTTTTATCTCCGTAGCTGGTAGCAAAAGTGATCCCGACTGCCCGTGATGGCGATGTGCTTATGAAGTTGCTGGGAGGGTCATTACTGTCAATTGCGTGTAGGTACAAATCTTCGCTATCGCCTTTGCTTTTAAAGCCATTTTTGAATACCTCGTTTGGAGGGGTTTTGTCTCCGCGAAAAAGATACTCTTCGTCATTATGAGGAGTCGGAAGGTTGGGTTCTGATTTCTTACTTGATGCTGGAGTTGAAGGATCTTCAGCGCCTAAGGATGGTTCGCATCCTACCGTACCTGGGCATCTGTTCAGTCCAAGCGGATCTACCCACCCTGTGGGATTGGGCACATACCGGTACCCATTGATCCCACCCGCCAGTTTCACCGGGTCCGGCGTCAGGTAGCGACCAATATCCGGATTGTAGTAGCGATGGCGGTTGTAGTGCAGCCCGCTTTCCGCATCGAAATACTGACCCTGAAAACGCAGTGGATTGTCGATGTTGCCCACGTCGAGCCGGGCGATCTGGCCGTAGGCGCGGTAGTGCGCGGACCAGACGATTTCGCCCTCGGGGCTGGTTAGCTCCTGCGGTGTGCCGAGGTGATCGAGTTGGTAGTGGTAGGGCGTTGTGGCTTGTGGGCCGAAGCCTTCCAACAGTGCCAATGGGCGGAAGCTGTCGGGTTCGTAGAGGTAGCTGCGATGGCGCTCTGCATGGTGTTCGGCAATCAGCTTGTCGCCTTGCCAGAAAAACTCGGTGGTCTTCCCATCCACGGTCTTGCTGATACGCCGCCCAAACGGGTCATAGCGATAGCTGGCGGTTTGGCCGTTGGGCGCTGTAACCCCGACCAACCGATGCTGGCAGTCGTAGCGGTACTCAGTAACGAGTTGCTGGCCTTTGCCGCGCCGTTCGCGGATGAGGTTGCCGAAGGCGTCGTAGTCATAGTGCCGGTCGCCCTGGATCATCAGACGATTCGCCGCAACGATGTCCGGGCCGGGGCGGTCTTGCATCAGCAGGTTGCCCGCTGGGTTGTGGGCGAAGCGTTCCTGGACGTCTTGGGAGTGGTCGGCGCGGGTCAGACGGGCGAGGGGGTCGTAGCGGTAAAGGTGTTCGCCTTTGCGGGTGTCGAGCAGGCGGGTGAGGTTGCCGGTTCTGTCGTAGTCGTATTGGCGTTGGTAGAGGTGGCTTTGTTGCTGGGTTACCGCGTGGGCGTGCAGGCGGTGTTGGTCGTCGTAGTGGTAGTGGCTGAGCAGTTGGCCTTGCTGGCGCTGGTGTTCGCGGCCGCTCTTGAACAGATGTGAGGTGAGTACTTCACCGTTGAGCTCGACGGTGGCGAGGTGGCCGCCTTTGTCGTGGTTGAAAGTGACGCGGTTGTTGTCCGGCAGGCACAGGTTTTTCAGCTGGCCGCAAGCGTCGTAGCCGTAACGCAGGGTGCCCCAGCCTTGGTGCTCGGCGGTGAGGCGGTTTTGGCGGTCGTACTCGTAGGCCAGGGCCCAGTGACCGTCTTCGACGCTGAGGAGGTTGCCTTGGCGGTCGTAGGCATAGTCGACAACGCTGTCATCGGGCAGGGTTTTTCGTACGAGGCGCCCGGCGTGGTCGCGCTCGTAGCGGGTGATTAGCTGACTGTCATCGTCGCCGTATTCAATTTTCTCCAGCAGGTTGCCGTTGAGGTCGTAGGCGTAGGCGGTGCGTTGGCCGTCGAAGCCGGTTTCCTGGCGGATCAGGCCGTTGGGGTTGTAGTCGAGTTGGTAGGTTTCGCCGGCTTCGTTTTCGATCTCGGTGAGCAGCAGCCGGGCGTTGTCGTAGCGGTACTTGACTTGGGTGCCGTCGGCGTTGAGGCGGCGGCTGATCAGGTGCAGGCCACCTTCGTATTCGTAGCGGGTGACGTGGCCGAGTTCGTCGCGTTCGGCGATGATTTTGCCGTAGGGATTGTAGCTGAATTCCCGGCAAGCGCCGCCTGGCTGGGTCAGTTTCAGCAGGCGCCCTACGGCATCCCATTTATATTGGGTTTGCGCCCCATGCTCATCCTCACGGGTAACTTGCCGCCCCAAGTCGTCATAGCGATAACGCTTGATCCCACCATTGGGCAATTGCTCCTCAAGCAACTGCCCACGTTCATTCCACACCAACCGATGACAGCTGTGATCGGGGTACCAAACCCCCGTCAGTTGCCCATGTTTGTTGTAGCTGTAGTCGATCGCGCTGCCATCCGGATCAATCTTGCGGATGACATCGCCCTGATCATTACGCTCATATTTCCAGACCGCTTCACCACGCCGTACCACCCGTACGAAACCATTGTCATGCTCGTAGGACGTGGGTTCATCATCCCCCGGAAACAGCGCCACCAAGCGTCCAGCATCGTCGTACTGATAGGCCGTCACCGCGCCCATTGGGTCTTGCTCGACGGTCAGCCGGCCTTGGTCGTCGTAGGATTTAAAATGCGTGGCGCCGTCCGGATCAATCCTCTGCACCAGCCGCGCCCGCTGGTCATGGACATACACCTCCTGGCTATCATCGGCGTTATGCACGGTGACACGCCCGTCATCGCCCCAGGCATAACGCGTGTCCATCTGCGAAAAACTTGCCCAATGCCGGACGCAACGCGCCGCCTTGCCAGCGTGTTCCCATTCCCAAAAGAAACTCGCGCCACCGGCCAGTTGGCGTTCAAGAATGACGTGCTGATCGTCGTACCGATAACGCTCGCTTTCCCCGACGGCGTTGGTCGCGCAAACCAGTTGTCCGTCTTCGTCATAGGCGTAGGAAACAAGGTTCTGCTCGGTTTCCCAGACGTAGGGCTCGCGTCCTTTGGCACGATGCGCCTGGTAGTCCACCGCCACGATGCGATCCAGCTCATAACGCAACAGCAACGAACGACCCGCGCCGTTATCCAGCCGCTCAATCCGCCCATAATGATCACGGCAAAGGCGCAGGCGGTTGTCATACGCATCGCTGATCGAAACCAACACACCGTCGCGAAAGTGATAGAACCGCGAGGCTTGGGCCAGCACCAGTTCATCAGGAGCCGAGCCCAAGTAGATCGCCGCTTCCGCCAGGCTGTTGGTGATTGCCGGTCGAGAATCAGTGGGCAAGGGCAGGGTAGTCGAGCGGTTCTCATGATCGGTCCACACCACCGAATCGCCCGACACACAAAGCCTGTGGGCCAGCGCATGGCTCCAGCCAAACCCCAACCCACAATCGACTTCCACCGCACTGGTGCGGTACAGCCGCGTCCACTCAAACGGCAAGATCCCATCCAGCACGCCATCGGTGAGGGTGAGCAATTCCTCCCCGGTGACCATCGACACCGGACAACCGTTGGTGGCCGTCTTGTCCGCAGGCGCCGCCGCATCCCCCTTCGGGTTCGACGCCACGGCCGGCACATCATCGACAGGTTCCTGACGGACCAACGTCGTGCGCTGGGTCTTGTCGCGCACCATCGGCACCGGGTTCGAAACTAGCGTGTCGCCCGCCTTCAACGGCACCACCGGCACCGCCTTGACCGGCGTCGCCGCACTGCTTAGCAACACCGGCTTGGCGGCCTCGACATGGGGTTCCAGTCGAGGCCCCGCCACCTGCTTGGCCAGCAG
Organism: Pseudomonas fluorescens; assembly: GCF_001902145.1. Lineage (GTDB taxonomy): Bacteria > Pseudomonadota > Gammaproteobacteria > Pseudomonadales > Pseudomonadaceae > Aquipseudomonas > Aquipseudomonas fluorescens_BV. Next base: position 592,980 of record NZ_MRST01000025.1, on the reverse strand, counting down.
CTCCAACAACGCCCGCGCCCGCCCGGATTTGACGTGACTGAGCACACGAGCCCCCAATCGCACCGCCACGCCCATCGCACCCAAGACGCGAATCAGCAGCAGATTGATCAGCACCTCACCGGTAATCTCACCCCACAGTTCAGCCATCTGCGGCGGCGGCAGCATGCGCATCCAACTGACCAGCGCCGACAGGTAGATAAACAGCAGCGGCTCATCACTGAGCACCAACAAGCCCTGGGCGATCGTGTCACTACCCAGTGTCAGCAGTTCGTCGAGCTCAGTTTGAGAAAGGTATTGCAGTAGCTTTTCGCTGTTGGGCTTGAGGTCTGCCAGTAGCGCAGACAGTTCGGTGATGTTGTCCCACAGGCTGTAAAGCGCCTTGCCCAGCCCACTGACAAAGGCCGCTTCCAGCAGGCGGCGCCGGTCAAGCGGGCGGGCATCTGTGTAATTTTTCCACTGGGCCTGGAAGGTGTCGGTCCACTCTTTGCGCAGCCGGGCTTCCAACGCGGCGATCACTGACTGGTAGGACGCATACAGCGCCTTGACGTGATCCCGGGAAACGTTGGGGTAAAAGCTCACCCGGTATTGCTGGTTACGATCACACTCGGTGATTTCGAGGATGCCACTCGGGCCGATGGTCTTATGGAGGGGCTCGCCCAGCGGACCGCCGTTTGGATCAACGCGTTGCACCACCACCGGGGTGTTGCCGATCGGTACGAACCGGGTGCTCTGGAACATATGCACCAGGGTCAACGTACCCGTGGCCTGGCACGTGGCGACCGTACTGCTGGGAAACAGGGAACGATTGATCGGGGCAATGAGCGCGACGTCATCCCCGACCTTGAACACCTGCTCGACCTCCAGCGCCGAGAAACTCCAGAAGCGTTCGGCCCACTCGTCAAAGGTGTTCAAGCAATCGCGAAAGTCACGGAAGACGCCTTCAACGTCGACTGTTTTCACGCTCATTGGCGTCAGCGCCAGCCTGCCAATGGCCGGGTTCAAGTGCTGGCCCCGTCAACCGCACGCGTTACGAAAAAAACCATCTGCAATCCCTCGCACTGTTTGATCAGGCGAGGGACTTTGCAGCGGTTTGCCGGGGCGAGGAGTAGAGCTTATCCGGCGGTTGTGTGGGATGTTTCAGTTACTGCCAGGCACTGGGTTCGGCATGCCAACGAACCCCGGTTAGACTTACCTGTCGATATCAGCACTGCCCGGCCCGTCGTTAACCAAGGAAGCCTCATGTATTCAACCCGTCTGCTGCTCTGCCTTATTCCATTGCTGGTACTGGCCGGTTGCTCCACCTCCCGTGGCCCTCAGCAGCCCGAGCGCAGTGAAGCCGAGGTGAAGGCGCAGATCGTGCGCCTGCTGCCGGCCAAGGTCGCGGACCGCAACGGTTGGGCCCAGGACATCTACACCGCCTTCGACACCCAGAAAATCTACCCCAGCACCGAAAACATCTGTGCGGTACTGGCGGTGACCGAGCAGGAGTCTACCTATCAGGTCGACCCACCGGTGCCGGGCATGGGCAAGATCGCCCAGGATGAGATCCTGCGCCGCGCCGGCAAGGTGCATGTGCCTGCATTCGTGGTGCGCAGCGCCTTGCAACTGCGCTCGCCCACCGGCAAAACCTACGCCGACCGCTTGAATGCCGCCCGTACGGAGAGGGATTTGAGCGGTATCTTCGACGACTTCATCAGCATGGTGCCCCTGGGTAATACGCTGTTTGGCGGGTTCAACCCGGTGCACACCGCAGGGCCCATGCAGGTCAGTATCGACTTTGCGCAAAAACAGGCGCGGGGTTATCCCTACACGGTGGATGGCACGATTCGTCGTGAAGTGTTCACCCGTCGTGGCGGTATGTACTTCGGCATCGCCCATTTGCTCGGTTACCCGGTGAGCTACGACCAGCCGCTGTACCGCTTTGCCGATTTCAACGCCGGTTGGTACGCCAGCCGCAATGCCGCGTTCCAGGCCGCGGTCAGCCGTGTTTCAGGCAAAGAGCTGGCGCTGGATGGGGATTTGATCCGCTATGGCTCTTTGCTGCCCGGCACCACCGAGTTGGCGGTGCGTTCACTGGGATCGAAGTTGGACATGCGCAACCCGAGCATTCGCCGCCAACTGGAGCAGGGCGAGCAGTTGGATTTCGAGGACACCACTTTGTACAAGCGCGTCTTCGCCTTGGCTGACCAGGCGGCCGGCAAGCCGCTGCCACGGGCGATCCTGCCGGGTATTGTGCTCAAGAGCCCGAAGATCACGCGCAACCTGACCACGGCCTGGTTTGCCAAGCGCGTGGATGAGCGCTACCAGCGCTGCATGAAGCGCTGATCAACTGCGGCGTTTGACGAACCGGCGCCACAAGCCCACCCACAACCACACCACCGGGAACGCCAGAATCACGAAGGGCAGCACATAGCTGGCACGTTCCAGGGCGTCTGCGGTGCCGGTCACCAGGTTGTCTCCCAGGTTACTGAACATCCGAGTGAACCTTGACACCTGGTTGGCGCCGTCGGAAGAACGGAAGTTCAAGGTCATGCGGTTGGTGTCGAGGCGGCGTTGCTGGCCGGCGGCAACCTGAGCCAGTTCCTGCAGCTCGTTTTCAATGCCGGCTTGCTCTTTGCTCAGGACGATCAGGTCGCTGACGGTGATGTCCTTGCGCTTGGCCAGTACATCGAGGCGTTGTTGCTGGGCTTGTAGGCGGTCCTGGCGACGGCGCACATCCGCCACGGCATCGGCCAGGTCTTCGGCCGTGGTGATGCGCTGGCCGAGCTTACCGCCTTCGGCAGCCAGGGCGACCATGGGCTCCACACCGGTGGGTGCGATCCGCAGGATGATCTGGCCTCCCTGGCCGTCTTCGGTAATGCCCAGGATATTGCAGGCACCAAAGCGCGCCGTTTCACACGCCTCGCGAGTGGCCTGCATACGCGGCGCAAGCAGGGCGCCGGGCAGGGCCAGGGTCAATTCATGCTCATAGGCCAGTTGCGCCCCGGCCTTGCCCTGTTCGCCATTGATGACGGTGGCGCGAGAGTGGTCCTTGGGGGAACAACCGGCCAAGGCCAGGCCGGCCAACAAGATCAACAGCGGCGCGCGAAGCGGGTGGGAGTTGCCGTCCAGGTGGCGCATGGCGTTTCCTTGAAATGTGCAGGAGAAATTGGCCGAGATTAAAGCGGGTCTGGCCCATTAACGCAAAGCATTGCCCGGGATTTTCCCGGCTGATGATGGTGGCTGCCGGGTCGGGGCTGGCGTACACCTCAAGCCTCACACCAGGGAAGCATCCGCCATGAACGCTCAGACTGTCCCCCAAGGATTTGTCCCATTGCCACGCAGCAGCCCGTTGCTTGAACTGCTCGGCCCGGCGTATTGCCGCGGCGAAGGTCTGCAACTGGAAGTCGGCCTGCGCGCCGATCATCGTCACGCCAATGGGCGCGGTACGGTGCACGGCGGGGTGCTGGCGACGCTGGCCGATATCGGCATGGGATACGCCATGGCGTTTTCCAGTGAGCCGCCGTTGCCGTTGATTACCGCCAGCATGACCGTGGATTACCTGGGCGCCGTGCAGGTAGGGGAGTGGATGGTGGTGCGTCTGGAAAGCCACAAGCGCGGACGGCAGATGGCGTTCGCCACGTTGAGTTTGCAGGTGGAGGAGCGGGTGGTGCTGCGGGCGAGTGCGGTGTTCGCGGTGCCACAAGCTGACAGGTAATGAGATTAAATGTGGGAGTTGTTTCAGGGGGATCGAGAAAAAGAAAAGGCCTGGCTTTTCGTGGAGCCAGGCCTCTTCTATGTTGCTCGTTATGTCTCACATGTAGGAGCGAGCTTGCTCGCGAAGAACTCACAGGCAACACGTTCTACCAGGAGTGCTGCGTTATCGTTGACGTTTTTCTCGAGCAAGCTCGCTCCTACAGGTCAGCTGCGTTCGAGCGCCAGGGCGACACCTTGGCCGCCACCGATGCACAGCGTTGCCAAACCTTTCTTGGCATCGCGCTTGATCATTTCGTGCAGCAGGGTCACCAGTACGCGGCAGCCTGACGCACCGATCGGGTGGCCGATGGCGATGGCGCCGCCGTTGACGTTGACCTTCTGCGCGTCCCACTCCAGCTCTTTGCCCACTGCCAGGGATTGCGCGGCGAAGGCTTCGTTGGCTTCGATCAGGTCCAGGTCAGCCAGCTGCCAACCGGCCTTGTCCAGGCAGCGGCGGGTGGCCGAGACCGGGCCGATGCCCATGATGGCCGGGTCTACCCCCGCGTTGGCGTAGCTGGCGATACGCGCCAGTACGGGCAGGCCGAGAGTCTTGGCTTTGTCGGCGCTCATCAGCAGCACGGCCGCAGCGCCATCGTTCAGGCTGGAGGCGTTGCCCGCGGTGACGCTGCCGTCTTTCTTGAACGCGGGCTTGAGCTTGGCCAGGGATTCGGCGGTGGTGCCGGCGCGCGGTTGTTCGTCCACCGCGAAGGCAACCGGGTCGCCTTTGCGCTGAGGAATCAGGATCGGCGTGATCTCATCGGCAAAGCGCCCGGCTTCGATAGCGGCGACGGCTTTTTGCTGGGAGGCGGCGGCAAAGGCGTCCTGGGCTTCGCGACTGATGCCGTACTTGTCTACCAGGTTCTCGGCGGTGATGCCCATGTGGTAATCGTTGAACGCATCCCACAGGCCGTCGGTGATCATGCTGTCGATCATCTTCGCGTGGCCCATGCGCAGCCCGGTGCGTGCGGCAGGCAACACGTATGGTGCCAGGCTCATGTTTTCCATGCCGCCGGCAATGATCACCTCGGCGTCGCCGCAACGGATGGCCTGGGCACCCAGGTGCAGGGCTTTGAGGCCCGAACCGCAAACCTTGTTCAGGGTCAGGCTCGGCACGGCGTGGGGCAGGCCGGCGAGGATCGAGGCCTGGCGCGCCGGGTTCTGGCCTGAGCCTGCCGTGAGCACCTGACCGAGGATGACTTCATCCACTTGCGCCGGGTCCAGGCCGGTCTGCTCCAGCAGGCGACGGATCACGGCAGCGCCCAGCTCCGGGGCCGGAATGTTCGCCAGCGAACCTTGGAAGCTGCCCACGGCGGTGCGGGTGGCAGCAACAATCACGACGTCTTGCATGGAATCTGTCCTCACTGGAAGTGCATTTCTGGAACGTGGTCCGGGACGATCAGTTTACCGGCGGTCTTGCTCACAATCTCTTCAACGCTGACGCCAGGTGCGCGTTCCTTGAGGACAAAAGCGCCATTTTCGATTTCCAGGTACGCCAGGTCCGTGAGTACACGCTTGATGCAGTTGGCACCGGTCAGCGGCAGGCTGCATTGGCTGAGCAACTTGGACTCACCGTCTTTGGATGCGTGAGTCATGATCACAATGATGTTTTCTGCGCCGGCCACCAGGTCCATGGCACCGCCCATGCCCTTGACCAGCTTGCCGGGGATCATCCAGGAGGCGATGTTGCCCTGTACGTCCACTTCGAATGCGCCCAGTACGGTGAGGTCGACATGCCCACCGCGAATCATCGCGAAGGACTCGGCGGAAGAGAAGATCGAGGCGCCGATGCGTGCGGTGACGGTCTGCTTGCCGGCGTTGATCATGTCGGCGTCGATGGTTTCTTCGGTCGGGAACGGGCCCATGCCAAGCAGGCCGTTTTCCGATTGCAGCATCACTTCCATGCCGTCGGGGATGTAGTTGGCCACCAGGGTCGGAATGCCGATACCGAGGTTCACGTAGTAACCGTCCTGCATCTCGCGGGCAACGCGTTGAGCCATTTGTTCGCGGGTAAGCGCCATGATTGTTTCCTCTTATTGTTCTGGACGGGGATTATTTGCGGACGGTGCGCTGTTCAATGCGCTTTTCGAAGGTGCCGCAGATGATCCGGTCGACGTAGATGCCAGGGGTGTGGATCTGCGCCGGGTCCAGCTCGCCTGGTTCGACGATTTCCTCGACTTCGACCACGGTGATCTTGCCGGCGGTGGCGGCCAGCGGGTTGAAGTTCTGGGCGGTGTGACGGTAGATGACGTTGCCGAAGTGGTCGGCTTTCCAACCTTTGACGATGGCAAAGTCGCCGGTGATGGATTCTTCCATCAGATACGGGCGACCCTTGAATTCGCGGGTTTCCTTGCCTTCGGCCACTGGTGTGCCAACGCCGGTGGCGGTGAAGAAGGCCGGGATGCCGGCACCGCCTGCGCGCATTTTTTCCGCCAAGGTGCCTTGGGGGGTAAGCACCACCTCAATCTCGCCGCTGAGCAGTTGTTTCTCGAAGAGGGCGTTTTCACCCACGTAGGAAGCGATCACTTTGCTGATCTGCTTCTGTTCCAGCAGCACGCCCAGGCCGAAGCCGTCGACGCCGCAGTTGTTGGAAACCACCGTCAGGTCGCGGGTGCCTTTGCGCTTGATTTCGGCAATGAGGTTTTCTGGAATGCCACACAGGCCAAAACCACCGGAGAGTACGGTCATGCCGTCCTCCAGGCCTGCCAGCGCTTCTTCATAGGACGCCACGCGTTTATCGAAACCTGCCATATGCACCTCTTTTATTGTTTGTGGTCCAGCCAGTGAGTTGAGTGTTGCGCCAGCGAATTGATTTGTTAAGTTGTTTTTTAAGGTTGATTGATTTAGAAAACAGCATAGTCCAATCGTCGTCCGGAGCTGCGTCATGACCGTCAAACAGATGCGTGCCTTTCTCGCCGTCGCGCAAAGCCTTAGTTTTGCCGCGGCCTGCGAGCGTTTGCACCTCTCCCAATCGGCGTTGAGCTTGACCATCAAGGGCCTGGAAGAAGGCTTGGGCGGGCGCTTGTTCAGCCGTAATACCCGTAACGTCGCGTTGACCCCTGAAGGTGAATCCCTGCTGCCCCTGGCCCGCCGGTTGATTGCCGATTGGGACAACGCCGAAGACGAACTGCGCCAGCGTTTTACCTTGCAACGCGGCCGCGTCACGGTGGCCGCTATGCCGTCGTTCGCCGGCAACCTGTTGCCGCCGATCCTGAAGATATTCCGCGCCCGTTACCCCCAGGTGAACGTGACGGTGCATGACCTGATCAATGAGCAGGTGCTGGAAATGGTGCGCGACCGTCAGGTGGAGCTGGGGGTGGCGTTCGAGCCGTCTGATGGTTCGTCATTGGCGTTCACGCCGTTGTACCTGGATCGCTTTGTCGCAGTGGTCCCGGGAGATTCAGCCTTGGTACAGCGTGCTGAAATCGACTGGAAAGCCCTGTTGGAACAGCCGTTCATCACCCTGCAGCGGCCTTCCACCGTGCGAGTGATGCTGGAAGAACACCTCGGCGCCTTGCAGATGAAATTGCCCGTTGCCTTGGAAAGCCATCAACTGGCGACGGTGGGCAAAATGGTTGCCAGCGGTTTGGGGGTCAGCGCGGTGCCAGCGTTATGCGCCAGGCAGATGGAGGAGGCGGGGGCCCATTGCATTACCTTGACCGGCCCGGTGATCGAGCGGCCGATTGGGGTGCTGACTAAACCGGGGCATGAGCTGTCAGCGGCGGCGCAGGTGTTGTTTGATATCTTTCGAGATGAGGCGGGGAAGGGCAGGTTTCCAACTTTCTAAACCAGTAAATACAAATGTGGGAGCTGGCAAGCCAACTCCCACATTGATTGGAGTACTACTTAGTAGTAACGGTCGATCACTTTAACTTGCGAGCTGTCTTTGAAAGACGCCCAGGCATTGTTAAGCGTGTCGAACACTTGCTCGATAAAGTTGCGATCAGCGGCGGCCTTCTTGCCGACATAACCCTGGCCACGACGGTACATCTTCAGGCGCGCCGCCAGCTCACGGTTGTTACGGTCAAACTCGGCTTCTTCGGTATGGGGCGCCAGGCAGTCAATTTGCACTTCGCCCGATTTGCCAATCCACAGGATATGGTCGTCGAGTGTGTCTTTCTGCGCTGCGAACATCTCAGCCAATTCATCGATAGTTGGTTGGTTGTTCAGATTCATGTGTAAGCCCCTTGACCAGTTGGCGATCTATTAGTTGATTCGTTAATACCAGTAAGTTGTCTCCGGTCACTAAACCGGGCGTCAGCGACGGGCTGCCGAATACGGGCAGGGTCTTGAAGCTGATGCATGTAGTCTTGCTGATGGACTGCTACGCAATGCTCTGATTACGAAGACAAGCCGCGTTTTAGCGCCTTGTACCTGTCCCTTTCGGGGCCGGTCAGCTTCATCAATCTGCCTTGTGGGCAGTGCACATCCGGAAAAACAGCTCGGCGGTCAGACGAGCCTGTTCAAAACGCTTGTTACCAACGCTCCCGATCCGAGAGACGTCTAGATCATGCAAGGACAAAAAGGTTACGTCAACGGTTATGTAGTGATTATTTTTGCTCACTACATAAATTGCCGTGGGGACGGGGGAATGCGGGAAAACGTGACTTGGGCGTCATTTTTCGTGCGGTGGGTCGCACAGCTACGGTGGTCAATTCGCCGCAGGATCCATGTGGGAGCGGGCTTGCTCGCGAAAGCGGTGGGGCAGACAACTATGTATTGGCTGACACTCCGCATTCGCGAGCAAGCCCGCTCCCACAGTTGATCTGTATCGCTGTTCTATCCGAGTTGAGCAGCCAGCAACGGCAACAACTGCTCGCATGAGGCCTGGATCTTCACCTGCAACAGCTCATCACCCCGAGTCTTGCCCAGGTTGATGGCAATCACAGGCTTATCCTGTTCAACCATAGCCTTGCACAGGCGAAACGCCGAATAGGCCATCAGCGACGACCCCACCACCAACAGCCCTTCGGCATGCTCTATCGCCGTCATTGCCTTGAGCGCCGTCGCCGGCGCGACGTTCTCGCCAAAGAACACCACATCCGGTTTCAGCCGTTCGCCGTTGCAGTGCGGGCAGCGGGGTACCTGGAAGCGCTGTTCAAACGCCGGATCGAGCAAGGTGTCGCCATCTGGCGCTTGCACCGCATGAACCTGTGCCATGTGCGGGTTATCGACTTCCATCTGCCGCTGGATCACGTCGCGCTCGCTACGCAATTGGCAATCCAGGCACTGCACCCGATGCAAGCTGCCATGCAGCTCGATCACATCCTGGCTGCCGGCCTGGTCATGCAGGGTGTCGACGTTCTGCGTGATCAGCCCGCTGATGTGGCCACGGTGCTGCAGCGTCGCGAGCGCCAGGTGGGCCTTGTTCGGCTGGGCAATGCGCACCCGTGGCCACCCCAGCATCGCCCGCGCCCAGTAGCGGCGCCGCGCCTCGGCAGTGGCGAGGAATTCCTGGTACATCATCGGTGGCTTGCCCCGGCGTACACCTTCCCCGTCACGGTAATCCGGGATACCCGAAGGTGTACTGATCCCTGCGCCGGTCAGCACCAGGAAACGTCGGCCGGACATGGCCCGGTGCAGGGTGTCGAGGTGGTCTTCCTGATGGTCCAGCGTGTCGAGCATGGGTTCCCCCTATTCGCCGCGGATGTACTGTTCCAGTTGCTGGATCAAGGCCGCTTGTTCGGCAATTGCTTCCTTGACCAGGTCACCGATAGACAGCAGGCCCAGCAGTTTGCCGTCTTCGACCACCGGCAGGTGGCGCAGGTGACTGTCGGTCATGATGTTCATGCATTCCTCGACACTCTTGTGAGTATCCACCGTGATCACCGGCGAGCTCATCACCTCATGGACCTTGGTGGTAACTGACGAGAGGCCCTTGAGCATGATTTTACGTGCGTAATCCCGTTCACTGATGATGCCGACCACCACGTCATCCCTGACCACTGGCAAGGCACCGACGTTTTTCTCGGACATCCGCACCAGCGCTTCAAATACGGTGTGGTCCCATTTGATCGTGTGGACGTCCTGGTTTTTCTGGTCCTTGGCTTTCAGCAGTTGTGCAACGGTCTTCATGGCGGCCACTCCGGTGTTGTTGTTGGTAGTCCAGATCCCCTACAGAATCCTAGACCGAACCCGCCGGAGCAAGGGCCAATGCGGCGTTAAACCTGTCGAAAAACGTCATGTGCCGGTTTTTTTCGGTATTTATCCCGCATTTGCCGGTTTTTTTCCTCGTTTGGGGCTGGCAGCAGCCTTACGTGGGGCGGCATTGCGCTTCTTTTTCCACGGCGCTGCACCTCGGCCTGTGGGGCTGGCGGGGCCAGTGATAGTCATGCGCATGCCGTTACAGCGTGCCACCTGCTTGCTCATCCACGCCGCTTGCTTGGCGACGAATTCTTCCAGGCTCATTTCGCCGCTTTGCACCATGTCCAGTGCCTGTTCCCAGATGGCGGTGGTGCCGGGGTCGGCGATGGCACGGGGGACGGCGTCAATCAGGCTGAACGCGGCCGGGGTTGCCGACAGGGCCTTGCCGTTTTTCACCAGATAACCGCGATCCAGCAAGCCCTGGATGATTCCGGCGCGGGTGGCCTCGGTGCCGATGCCAGTGGTGTCCTTGAGTTTTTGCTTGAGCAACGGGTCCTCCACCAGCTTGGCGACGTTTTTCATGGCCTTGATCAGGTCGCCTTCGGTAAAGGGCTTGGGCGGCTGGGTCCACAGGTCCTTGAGGTTGACCTTGGCCACGGCGTAGTCGTGGCCCTGCACCAGCGTCGGCAAAGCTTGGGGCGCAGGGGCTTCGCGACCTTTGGCGGGTGCCAGCGCTTCGGGCAAGGCGCGTTTCCAGCCCGGTTCGATGACCACTTTGCCCACCGCGCGCAATGCCTGGCCGGCACAGTCGAAATCGGCCTGGGTGCGGTCGTATTCATGGTTGGGCAGGAACTGCGCCAGGTAGCGCGCACGAATCAGCGTATAGACCGCACGGTGCTTGCCGGTCAGTTGGCTGACATCCTTGCCGGCCCCGGTGGGGATGATGCCGTGGTGGGCACTGACCTTGGCGTCGTTCCAGGCCCGTGAGCGGCGCTGGGGGTCGATGTGCGACATCAGCTCGTTGACCGCTGTGTCCGCACGGCCCAGCGCCGCAAGAATCTTCGGTGCTTCAGTGTGCTGGCTCAACGGCAGGTAGCCGCAATCGCTGCGCGGATAGGTGATGGCCTTGTGGGTTTCGTACAGGGATTGGGCGATGTCCAGGGTTTCCTGGGCGCCCAGGCCGAGCTTCTTCGAACAGATCTCCTGCAAGGTGCCGAGGTCGAAGGGCAGGGGCGCCACCTCGCGCATGCGTTCGGTACGCAGCTTCACCAGCCGCGCCGTGGCGGCGTTGAGCATGGCGTCGGCGGCGTCCCGCGCCAGTTGTGGATTGAGGCAGCGGCCCTGGTCGTCACAGGCATCCTCAGGGGCGCGCCATTGGGCGGTGAAGGTCATGTGCTCGTGGCGCAGGTCGACATCAATGGCCCAATAGGCCACCGGCACAAAGTCGGCGATGCTGCGATCACGGTCCACCACCAGGCGCAGGGTCGGGGTTTGCACCCGGCCTACCGGGAGAACGCCCTGGTAACCGGATTGGCGCCCCAGCAGGGTAAACAGGCGGCTCATGTTCATGCCTATCAGCCAGTCGGCGCGCGAGCGCCCCAGGGCCGAGTGATACAGGCTGAAGGTTTCTGCACCGGGTTTGAGCGCCGCCAGGGCCTTGCGAATGGAGGCGTCGTCGAGTGCCGACAGCCACAGCCGCTGGATCGGCCCGCGGTAGCGGCAGTGCTCCACCAGTTCACGGGCGATCATCTCGCCTTCGCGGTCGGCGTCGGTGGCGATCACCAGTTCCTGGGCTTCCCCCAGCAAGCGCTTGACGGCCTTGTATTGGCTGGCTGTCTTGGGCTTGACCAGCATCTTCCATTTTTCCGGGACGATCGGCAGGTCGGCCAGCACCCAGCGTTTATATTTGGCGTCGTAGGCGTCGGGCGGTGCGGTTTCCAGCAGGTGGCCGATACACCAGGTGACCGTGACTCCATTACCCAGCCAGCACCCATCGCCGCGGCGGCTGGCGCCGAGCACGGCCGCGATATCCTTGGCCTGGGAGGGTTTTTCACAGAGGTACAGCCGCATGGTCATCACATCAGATCGGGTTGATGCCTTGCAGGATGCTTATTTGAAAGGATTTGAGCAACTGTTGTCTGTATGGATGTACAGCAATTTGTGTGAGCGCCAGATATTCCTGTAGGAGCGAGCTTGCTCGCGAAGAACCTGAGAGCGACGCGGGGCACCAGGCTCCCCGCGTCATCGTTAACGACCTTCGCGAGCAAGCTCGCTCCTACAGGGAAGAGGTATCAGTTGTTTTCGATATCCACATGCCGGGTTTCCTTGAGGCAGAACAACCCGACGATCAGGCTCACGCCCGTCACCACCACCGGGTACCACAACCCATAAAAGATATCGCCGGTGTACACCACCAAGGCAAACGACACCGTCGGCAGGAACCCGCCAAACCAGCCGTTACCGATATGGTAGGGCAGGGACATCGAGGTGTAGCGGATGCGCGTCGGAAACAGCTCCACCATCAGCGCCGCCAAAGGCCCGTAGCACATGGCGGCGATGAAGATCAGCACCACGATCAGCACCACCACCATCAACTTGTTGACCTGGGCCACGTCCGCCGATGATGGATAGCCGGCCAGGGCCACGGCGCCACGCAGGGCCGCTTCATCAAAACCGTCGATACGCACATCGCCGACGCTCACTTGCACCGGGCTGCCTGCAGGGGCGGCGGCGCTGCTGTAGGGCAGGCCTTGTTTGACCAGGAAGGTCTTGACCTTGTCGCAGGGGCTGTCAAAACGAGCCTTGCCCACTGGGTCGAACTGGAAGGTGCAGGTGGCCGGGTCGGCCAGCACGGTGATCGGTGCCTGTTGGCTGGCCTGGTCCATTGCGGGGTTGGTGTAGTGCGCCAGGCCCTTGAAGATCGGGAAGTACAGCGCGGTCGCCAGCAGCAGGCCGAGCATCAGCACCGGCTTGCGCCCGACCTTGTCCGACAGCCAGCCAAACAGGATAAAGAACGGCGCGCCGATCACCACGCTGATGATCAACAGCATATTGGCCAGGGCCGGGTCCATGCGCAGGAACTGGGTGAGGAAGAACAGCACATAAAACTGCGCCGCGTAGAAGGTCACCGCCTGCCCGCCGTTGATGCTGAACAGGGCGATCAGCACCACCTTGAGGTTTTCCCACTTGCCGAAGGACTCGCGAATCGGCGCCTTGCAGGCCTTGCCTTCCTCTTTCATTTTCAAGAAGGCGGGCGATTCGTGCAGGCTCATGCGGATCCAGGTCGAGATGCCCAGCAGCACGATGGAAAACAGGAACGGAATGCGCCAGCCCCACACTTCGAATTGGTCGCCGGTGAAGTAACGGCAGGCCAGCACCACCAGCAACGACAAGAGCAGGCCAAGGGTGGCGGTGGATTGAATCCAGCTGGTGTGCAGGCCGCGCTTGCCCGGTGGCGCATGCTCGGCCACGTAGGTGGCGGCGCCACCGTACTCACCGCCCAGCGCCAGGCCCTGCAGCATGCGCAGCACAATGAGGATGATCGGCGCGGCAATGCCGATGCTGGCGTAGGTTGGCAGTAACCCGACGCAGAAGGTTGCCACACCCATCAGGATGATGGTCACGAGGAAGGTGTACTTGCGCCCGATCATATCGCCCAGGCGGCCGAACACCAGAGCACCGAATGGCCGCACTACAAAACCGGCGGCGAAGGCCATCAAGGCAAAGATAAACGCCGTGGTGTCGTTGACCCCGGCAAAGAACTGCTTGCTGATCACCGCCGCCAGGGCGCCGTAGAGGAAAAAGTCATACCACTCGAACACCGTCCCCAGGGAGGAGGCGAAGATGACCTTTCTTGATTCGTTGGCGGTACTTGCACTGGCCGCCGAGCCCAGGGGTTGAGCATGTTCTGACATCGGGTGTCCCTCACAGTGATTATTTATTGTTGTTCCACTGTCGGCGCCAATCTCGGCGCCGGTGTTTTTCAACTTCATGTAGGAGCGAGCTTGCTCGCGAAAATCGTCAAGTGTTACGCGGGGTGCCCTGTAGTGCGCGGTGCTGGTGGGGTTTTCGCGAGCAAGCTCGCTCCTACAGTAGTCGGTGAAAGGATCAGTTGGGCGGCCTTCTCCGCGATCATCAGCGTGGGTGAGCAGGTATTGCCGGAGGTGATGCGCGGCATGATCGACGCATCGGCAATGCGCAGGCCGGGAATGCCGTGTACGCGCAGCTGGCTGTCGACCACGGCATCTTTGTCATCGCCCATGCGGCAGGTGCCCACCGGATGGAAAATCGTGGTGCCGATCCGTGCGGCTGCCTCGTGCAGTTGTTCTTCAGTTTGCAGGGCTTCGCCGGGCAGGTATTCCACCGGTTTGAACTGGCTCAGGGCCGGAGCGGCGACGATGCGCCGGGTCAGGCGAATAGCGTCGGCGGCCACACGCAAGTCTTCGGGGTGGCTGAGGTAATTGGGTTGTATCAGCGGTGCATCCGCCGGGTTGGCCGAACCAATATCCACCCGGCCGCGACTTTGCGGGCGCAGGTCGCAGACCGACGCGGTAAATGCCGGGAAGCCGTGCAACGGTTCGCCAAAGCGCTCCAGGGACAGTGGCTGCACATGGTATTGCAGGTTGGCCGAGGTCTGCTCCGGGCCGGAGCGGGCAAATGCGCCGAGCTGGCTGGGCGCCATCGACAGCGGGCCGCTGCGATCGTACAGGTAGCGCAGGCCCATGCCCATCTTGCCCCACAATGTGCCGGCGATCTGGTTCAGGGTGCGGGCATTTTCCAGCTTGTAGATCAGGCGCAGTTGCAGGTGGTCTTGCAGGTTGCCGCCAACGCCTGGCAGTTCATGCACCACGTCAATACCCAATGGCTTGAGCACGTGGGAAGGGCCGATCCCCGAGCGTTGCAGAATGCCCGGCGAACCCACGGAGCCAGCGCACAATACGATCTCCTTGCGCGCCTTCCAGCTCATTGACTGGCCGTGTTGACGCCCGAGCACCTGCGAGGCGCGGCCGTTTTCCAACAGCACACGGTTCACCTCGACATCGGTCAGCACGGTGAGGTTAGGCCGCTGGCGGATCGGTTTGAGAAACGCCTTCGCCGCATTCCAGCGCACACCGGCTTTCTGGTTGACCTGGAAGTAGCCGCAGCCCTCGTTATCGCCCTGGTTGAAGTCATTGATATTAGCGATGCCGCTCTGGGCCGCCGCCTCACGAAACGCATCGAGGATCGGCCACGACAGCCGCTGTTGCTCGACGCGCCATTCGCCGCCCTCGCTGTGGAATTCAGAGCCGCCGGCAAAATGGTTTTCGCTCTGTTTGAACAGTGGCAGCACGTCTTTCCAGGCCCAGCCCGCGTTGCCCGCCGCTGCCCAGCCATCGTAGTCCTGAGCCTGGCCGCGCATATAGATCATGCCGTTGATGGACGAGCAGCCGCCCAGCACTTTGCCCCGCGGGTAACTCAAGGCGCGCCCCTGCAGGCCGGCTTGGGATTGGGTCTTGAAGCACCAGTCGGTGCGTGGGTTGCCGATGCAGAACAGGTAGCCGACGGGGATATGGATCCAGGGGTAGTTGTCGCGGCCACCGGCTTCCAGCAGCAGGACACGGTGAGCCGGGTTGGCGGACAGACGATTGGCCAGCAGGCATCCGGCAGGGCCGGCGCCGACGACGATGTAATCGTATTCAGCAGTTGCATTGGGCATCTGGGGTCTCGCTTGTTTTTCTTATTGGGCCCATCCTAGTTGTTAGTTTTCGTCTTAAAAATGTTAGTTTTTACCCACCCGCTGTGCGTTTTTAAACAACGCCGGCTGGCCCAGGCTCTGGAGGCGATATGTTCGACTGGAATGACCTGCGGTTTTTTCTCGAGTTGCAGCGCAGTGGCCGCCTGCTCACCGCCGCCCAACGCCTGAAAACCACGCATGCCACCGTGGCGCGGCATATCGACGCCATCGAGAAAAGCCTCGGCACGGCGCTGTTTGTGCAGCACGCCCAGGGCTATGAACTGACGCCTGCCGGCGAAGCATTGCTCAAACATGCCGAGGCTATGGAAAATGTGGCACTGCTGGCCGAAGACGAGCTCACCCACTCTGCGGCGCCCCTGGGCAAGATTCGCCTTGGCGTAGCCGAAGGGCTGGGCGTGATGTTTCTGGCCGCGCGCATGGGCGGGTTGTTTGA
Source organism: Pseudomonas fluorescens (assembly GCF_001902145.1). Taxonomy (GTDB): domain Bacteria; phylum Pseudomonadota; class Gammaproteobacteria; order Pseudomonadales; family Pseudomonadaceae; genus Aquipseudomonas; species Aquipseudomonas fluorescens_BV. The sequence continues at coordinate 576,997 of NZ_MRST01000025.1, read as the reverse complement.
ACGCTATCCAGGATTGGAGGTGGAGCTGGTTGCGGTGCCGCGCTTTGTCAGCATCCTCAATCGCGAAGCGGAGATCAGTATTCACCTGGAACGCCCCAGCGCCGATCAACTGGTGACGCGCAAACTTACCGACTACCGCCTGGCGCTGTACGCCAGCCGTGCCTACCTGGCACGCAACCCACCGATCGAAAAACGTGAAGACCTCGCTGCCCATGCCTGGATCGATTATGTCGATGACCTGCTGTTCAGCCAGGAACTGAAGCTCCTCAACAGCTTCTGCCGTAACCCCAAGGTGGTGTTCCACAGCACCAGCGTGATCGCCCAGCACCAGGCGGCGCGTTCGGGGTTGGGCATTGCGGTGTTGCCATGTTTCATGGCGGCTGGGGATGGAGAGTTGGTGCCGTTGCTGCCGGCGGAGGGTATCCAGCGCAGCTATTGGATCAGCTCGCGCCGGGAGCTGCACAAGTCGGTGCGGTTGCGGGTGTTGTGGGATTATGTGGTGGAGTTGTGCGCGCGGGAGCAGGGCTTGTTGCTCGGCGAATCCCACTGACGAACACGGATTAACAGGTGGGAACTGGCTTGCCTGCGATGGCGTTGTGTCAGTCACTGATGTGCAAGCTGACCGGCCGTCATCGCAGGCAAGCCAGCTCCCACATTTTGACCGTGGTGTGTCAGGGACAGTCTAGAGCTTTACTACCTGATGCACCTGCTCGGCACAGGCACGAGCCTCTTCAATCATCTTGCCGAACGCATCGCTGGTGACCTCGGCATGGGTCAGCCAGCGCTTTTTCTGGCTCAGGCGATAGTGATAGCGCAGCGAGCCCTCCTCCAGCTTTCCGTCCAGGTCAAGGTCGTACCAGGGCGAGCGCACCTTGCAGCCGGGGATAGCTTTCTCCATCTTCCCGCCTGCCAGGGTGTAGGTGTAGTCGTAGGTCTCTGGGTTGCCCAGGTAGAGGTCGGCCTGTTGCCCTTGGCGGCGATAGTTGATGTAGCCTTCCCAACGGTCTTTCAAGGACGGGTCGGTGTAGACATAGTCGTTGGCCAGTTTTTCCAGGGCGCGTTGATCGTTCATGCGGGCGGTGACGTTATAGCCGTCGTGCACCACAAATCCGCTGGGTTCGCGGGTGATCTGGCAGTCGCTGATGTCGTTGCCGAAGTTGGCGCAGATGTTCTGGTCGGTGGCGGTGGTGCCTTGCTGGCGGTCAGCGACGCTCAGTTGCATCAGCGGCAGGCGGCTGAAGGTGACGGTGGCCTCGACGGCGCCATCGCCCTGCGCGCCGAACTGCACCTGTTTGTCCAGGCGTATCGAGACTTCGGGGCGCTCCAGTGGGATGTGTTCTTCACGCACCTGGCCCTGGGCATCGCTGACCAGCACCCAGCGGTCCTGAATATCGGGCATGGTCTGGCCAGGGGCGAAGACCGGGTTGGTCGGGTCAAGCCACCACACCTGGCCATTCACTTCGGCACGCACGATGGCGTGGTTCGGCGCCTGGGTGCCGGGAATCAGCAAGGCATCGGCTACGTCGCCACGGCTGACCCATGCGGTCTCAGCCTTGATGCCACTGGCCTTGAGCATGGCCGTCAGCAGGGTCGCCAGGTCCTTGCAGTCGCCGTAGCCGTGCTGCTCGATTTCCGCGAGGCTGAAGGGCACATAGCCCCGCTCGGTCGCACGCCAGTCACCCAGGTAGCGGTAGTGATCATTGATGTGCTGCATCAGCGCAGCGACTTGCTCCGCCGGCGCCAAGCTGCGTGCGGCGACGACTGCGGCAGCGGCTTGCGCTGGCAGCGTGGCGCCGAGGATCTGGTTGTAACGCTGGGCGAAATCACCGAAGTACGCCTGGCGGTCCACGGCGCTGCCCACTTCCAAGCGTGGGACGCGCAGCAGGGCGGCAGCGGAGGATTCATTGATGTAGTTGAGGTAGATCGGCGCTTTAAGCGCCACGTCCAGGGTCTTGCCGTTGCTCGAAGGCGTTACCTTGAAACCGTCGAACCATTCGCTGCGCCACTGGATTGGCCGTTCGGCGGTAAAGCGTGCCTTGAAGCGATCGCGACGGGCTGAGCTGGGCCCGAACTTGAGCACATAGTGGAACTGGGTCATCAGCGGTTTCGCCGGGTAGTGCTGGCGCACCGTATAGCGAATCTGTGTGCCCACGCGCAGGTTGGGGAAGGCCAAGGAGGTTTGCTTGTCGCGGCTGAAGCCTTGGTCCGGGTTGGGTGCGCTGCGGGTATCGATTTGCGTGGCGGCCAGGGCGACCGGCTTAGCGCCAAGCTGAGTGGACTGTGCGCTGATCACTTCAAAGGTGTCGGCTTCGGAGTAGTCGAAGTCGATGCGCGAGAGCATTTCGCGGCCGTTGGACTTGAGGATCGTGTAGCGGTAGGTGGTGGTGCAGTCGGTGCTGGCGTCGCGGTTGAAGTGGCAGTGCAGCTCGGTGTCACTGGCCAGTGGTGCTTCGGCTATGGGTTGCAGGGCTGCGCTGACGGAATGGGAAACCAGCCCCAGGCTGATAGCAATCAAAGGGCGGTGAAACGAAAAACGGTACATGGGCGCCTCGGGTGACACATTGAAACAGCTACCCGGCGGGTAGCGAGAAGGCGCCGGATGATAATGGATCTCAACGGCAAAGACCAGGATTGTTCGACAATTAATCGGGCTGAAAGGCCCGTGCTAGAGCCTTTCAGTGGTCTGGATCAAGACTTGAGCAGTTCGAATTCTGCGCTGGCCAGGCGTTCGCCGTTGATCAATACATGTACCCGATGCGTGCCGGGGTAGTGCTTGCGCGTGGTCAATTCGCGGATGTGCTGCTCGCGGTTGATGGTCTGCCGTTCGCCGGCGCCCAAGGTAAAAGCCTTGAGCTTGAACACTTTGGCTGCGCTGTGGCCAGCGCTTTTTACGTAGTCGATGGCGTAGTCCACCACCAGTTTTTGCGCGTGGGTGGCGGTGGACTCCAGGTTGAATGACAGATTGATCCGCTCGCCCAATCGGATCACGGCGGGGGTGACGCTCAGTCGATTGATCGTCACCTCAGCCTTGGCTCCGGCACCCATGATCGTCAGCGCGCGGATGTTGCCTTGCTTGATCAAGCTGCGCAACGCATGGCGAGCGATCCAGGCGGTGTGGGCGTTGTCCAGGTTCCAGCCTTCGATCACGTTGAGCACCCAGTCGGGGTGGTCCTTGGTGATGTCATTGAGGTGGTTGGCCACCGACTTGCGCACATAGAGGCTGCTGTCGGCCTTGAGGGTATCCAGGATTGACGCGCATAACTCCGGGTTGGCCTGCACGTTGGCGAGGCGAAACGACCAGGGCAGGCGAGGGCGTGAGCCTTCACTGGCCAGGCGGCGTACGTGTTCGTTGCCATCCAGCGACCATTGCTGCATCACGGCCAAGGTGCGCTCGAAGTCGTGCAGCAAGAAGTGGCGAATGGCGAACTCGGCCGAACCAAAGGTGGTGAAAAACTTCAGCGCGGCCATTGACCGTTTGAAATCACCCAGGCCATAACTCGCCACGTAATGCGCCAGGAACAGGCTGACAAAGCCGCTGTTGATGCGCGGTGCCAGAGCGTAAAGCAGCTTGAGGGTTTGCGCGTAATCCAGCGGGATCACTGCGTGCAGGCTTTCGCTGACCCGGGCCATGCGTTGCATCACCGATAACTCGGCCAGCCCGATGCAAGCGTGCCGGAGAAAACCCTTGGCGTCGAACGCCGGGTACACCACCGTCATCTCGCTGGCGATGTGTTGCAGGCGTTCGATGTTGAAGATTTCCTTGAGGGCCGGGGCGGCTTGGTCGCTCATCTGTGCTTCCTTGGTTAGGTCAGAGAAACCAGCGATATTCGCGCGCGTGAATCTCTTGCTGGAAAGCCAGGTGATCCTGGCGTTTGTTCTCGCAATACACCTCGACAAATTCCGCGCCCAGCTTGTCGCGCAGTATTGGTTGCTGCTGCATGGCACGCACGGCGTCGAGCATTTCCACCGGGAAATCGGTGCCGCTGTTGCGGTCTTCGTTCAATGGCGCGATGGGTTCGCGCTTGGCCTCAAGCCCGTGCTCCAGGCCCACCAGGATTGCCGCCAGCACCAGGTAAGGGTTGGCATCGGCGCTGGCCAGGCGATGCTCGATCCGCAGGTTGCGCGGGTCGGACTCGGGGATGCGCACACAGGCATCGCGGTCTTCAAAGCCCCAGCTTGCACGCGTCGCAGCGTTGACCGTGCCGCCCAGGCGGCGGAAGGCGTTGTGGTTGGGCGAGAAGATCGGCATGCAGTGGGGCAGCAATTCCAGGCAACCGGCTACGGCGTGGCGTAATGGCTGCTGCTGATGGGTCGCGAGCAGGTTATTGCCCGCTGCATCGTAAAGGCTGACATGCACGTGCATGCCGCTGCCGGGAAACTGCAGGTAGGGCTTGGCCATGAAGCTGGCGCGATAACCATGCTTGAGCGCGACGCCACGGGTGCTGCGGCAGAACAGGGCAGCCCAGTCGGCGGCGCGCAGGCCGTCATCGCAGTGGCCGAAGTTGATCTCGAACTGGCCGGGGCCGATCTCGGCGGTGATCACCGTGATGTCGATGCCTTGGTCCTTGGCGGTTTGCGCCATGTCGTCGAGCACGTTGCTAAAACGCGACAGCCGTTCGATATGCAGGTTGGGCTGGTCGTCGGCATCCCCACTGAGCGGGTCGCGGGCAAATTGCGGCAGGCCGTTTTCCAGCTGTTTATCGAACAGGTAGAACTCCAGCTCAAACGCCACCACCGGGTGAATGCCTTTGTGTTGCAGGCGTTCAAGTACCTTGGCCAGGACTTCGCGGGGCTCGAACTCGATCGGTGCCTCGGTGCCGTCCGAGGTGATGAGCATTTGCCCCAATGGCTGCGACTCCCAGTTCACCGGTTTGAGCGTGCCGGGCACCAATCGGCGATTGGCGTCCGGGTCGCCATCGTTGAAGCAGTAGTCGCCAATCTTGAACAGCCCCCCCTGGGCCCCCAGCAATACCGCATTCTGCGGCAGCTTCAGCGGGCTGCCAGCGGCGACTTTTTCAAGCATCTCCACTGGGTAGCGCTTGCCGTAGAAATGCCCGGGGATATCCAGGGCGATCAGGTCGACATAGCGCACGTCGGGGTGGTTCTGGCGAAAGCTCCGTACTTCGGCCAGCAACGTGGAGGAATGGCTTTTCACGGGTGCAGCTCCTAGTTGTAAACCCACAAGACGCGGGCGGGCAGGTCGGTCAGGTTGGCGTAGCGGCAGTGAGCGAAACTGGCGAGGTGGAAACTGTCGCCTTCGTAGAGGGTGACTGCATCGGGCTCACCTTCCACCCACAGCGTCAGCTCGCCCTCCAGCACAAAACCGGCCTGTTCGGCGCGGTCGCTCATGCTTTGCTTGCCGCTGTTGGCACCGGGGGCCAACAGGCTGTCGAGCATCGAGAACGCGCCGTTCATGCTCGGCGACACCAGGATGTCGGTGATGCCATTGGCGTAATACACCGTGCGCCGCTCGTTGGGGCGGGTGACCCAGTCCACCGCCTTGGGTTTGGGCAGGCTGTAGAAATAGGTGGTGGGCACGTCGAGGGCGTGGCTGATGGCGGTCAGGTCGGCTACGGTGGGTTGCGACAACCCACGTTCCACTTGAGACAGAAAGCCCACCGAGCGCTCGATTTTTTGCGCCAATTGCGCCAGGGTGAGTTTCTTGTGCTTGCGCAAGTCGTGGATCAGGGTCGCGAGGGTGGCAAGTTCTTGTTGCTGGTTCATGAAATTTAATTCGAATAATTTCATGAAAAATTACAGGATTAATTTCATGGAGGCAATCGGGATGGAACTTCACGCGTATTTATTCTCCCTGGAACAGGAGCTGCAGGGTTGTACGACGCGCTCGGATGCGGATCGGCTGGGACAATTGTTGGCCGATGATTTCGTTGAATTTGGTGCCAGCGGGACTGTATGGGGCAGCAAGGCCGAGGTGATTACCGGGTTGGAGGATGAGGTGTTTTCAGCGCGAAGCATGTCCGGGTTTGGCGTGAAAATGCTGAGCGACGGCGTGGCGCTGGTGACCTATCGCGGTCATCGAGAGGGTGTAGGGGATTCCTTGCGCAGTTCCGTGTGGCGTGAAGAGGCAGGGCAGTGGCGCATGGTCTTTCATCAAGGTACTCCCACTCAGTGACCCACAGAGGAAAAACTTAGCAAGCTGAATGATTGCGCGCCGCCGCGGTCGGAACCTGGGTACGCACCATTAATTGAAGGAGCACCCATGAAGTCGAAAACCATAGCCGCTTGCCTGCTGGTTGCTGCCAGCTTTTCCACTGCCAGCGCTGCCGTGCAGGCCGGCGATACCCCTCAGGAAACCGTGCAACCTTCAAACATCAACGCCCGTGACTTGAAAGAAGGCGACCGCGCGCCGGATATCCTGATGCGCAAGGAATCGGCCATCAGCGATTGGAAAAAGCGCGGCCTCAAACAGCCCGAAGATGAGAGCCAATGGGCGCGCGTAGGCGACAAGTACGTCCTGCTCAAGACCACCAACGGCACCATCCTCGAAATTACGCCGGTCAAGAAATAATCCCGCCGGGGCACCTGCTCGTTTCATGGTTCTTGCGTTAAGGTAACCGACCGCAATGGTCGCGTTACCTTTGAAGAACGAGAGCAGGATGCTTGCCACCATAAGAACCTACCCCCGCACTGTGAACCTGTTGCTGTGCGCCACGTTGCTGCTGACGCTGGCCAAGGCCATCACCTTTCCTTATCTCGTGATCTACCTCACTAGCCATTTCTCCTTGGACATTACCCAGGTCGGCCTGGTGATCGGCAGTTCGCTGATCGTCGGTTCGCTACTCAGTGTCTACGGCGGTTTCCTGGTCGACCGCATCAATAGCTATCGCCTGTTGCTCGGCTTGAGCCTGGTGTTTGTGCTGGGGTTTATCGGCACGGTGCTGGCGCACAATATCTGGGCGTTCTATGGCTGCCTGATCCTGATCAACCTGGCCTACGCCGTCATTGATATTGCGGTGAAAGCCGGCTTCGCCAGCCTGTTGCCCGAACACGCGCGCAGCGAAGTGTTTTCCATCAAGTACACCCTTACCAATATCGGCTATGCCGTAGGGCCGTTCTTTGGCGCGATGGCGGCCAAGCTGGATATCAGCCTGCCGTTTATTCTGTCGGCGCTGTTAGGGCTGGGGTTTTTTCTGCTGTATGGGCGCTGGGGTGACCGTAACTTGGCCACTGTGGACACCACGCAAAAGCCGGTGCCGTTCCTTGCCGTCGCCCGCGTTTTGCTGCAGGACCGTCGCCTGGTGTGCTTCACCCTCGGCGGTTTGCTCAGCGCGGTGGTGTTCGGCCAGTTCACGGCCTACCTGTCGCAGTACTTGGTGACCACCACGACCGCCGAATACACCTACACGGTGATCAGCGCGGTGCTGACCACCAACGCCGTGCTAGTGATTGCCTTGCAGTACTTGATTGGCCGGCGCATCTCGCACCGTTACCTGAGCCAGTGGCTGATCGCTGGCTTGAGCATGTTCATGCTGGGGTTGATCGGCTTCGGGCTGTCCACCAGCGTGGTGGGCTGGGTGCTGGCGATGGCGGTGTTCACCGTCGGGGAAATCATCGTGTTCCCGGCCGAATACATGTTTATCGACCGAATTGCCCCGGACCACCTGCGGGGCATGTATTACGGGGCGCAGAACCTGTCCAATCTCGGCGCCGCGCTGGGGCCGGTGCTGTGTGGGCTAGTGTTGGCCAGCCTGCCGGCCCATTACATGTTCTACATGCTGGGGGCGTTTATCGTTGCCGGCGGGGTGTTTTATTTCATGGGAGCGGCGATAAAGGCAAATCATCCAGCGTGAGCTTGCCGACGTTGTTGCTTTGCAGTTCGTAGCGCAACTCATCCACCATTTTCTCCACTTCCTGTGGGGTCTGCAGGCGGTTGGTGCTGATGCCGGTGACCACCAGGTCGACGCGGCCGGTCTCGGCGTCGTAGACCTTGAGGGTCAAGGACGCATCCCGGCACAGGGTGAATTCGCACGTCAGCGGTGACAGGCCTTCTTCGATGCAGTTGCGCAGTTGAGAGAGGGTAAACATGCGGGTTCCTTCAAGGCATAGATACGATCCCTTGAAGGTTATTGCTTGCACCCTCGCGCAATAAGGCGAATTCGCACTAGTCGCACTAGTGCATTTGTATGGGTCAGGGCTTGTTTTTCAGACGCAGATCACCGGCAAACAGCCCGCGTTCACGGGCCCAGACGATGGCCGCACTGCGGCTGTGCACTCCCAACTTCGAATACACCGTGGCCACATGGTTACGCACGGTGTTGGGCGCCAGTTTCAGGCGCGAGGCGATCTCTTTGTCCGCCAGGCCCTCGCAGATCAGGCCCAATACATCGCGCTCGCGGGCGGTGAGGTCGGTGAAGGAAACATTCGGCAGGTTGGGGCTGTTGACGCTCTTGGCGTTGGCCAGCTTCTCGATCAGGGTCTGGCTGAACCAGGACGCGTCCTGCATGACTTCCTCGATGGCCGCCACCAGTTCCAGCTCCGAGCGTTTGCGCTCGGTGATGTTCATCAGCACCAGCAGGTAGCAGGGTATGTCCTGGATAATCACGGTGTCGGCGGACACCACGCAGTCGATCACCTCGTTGCCTTTCTTGCGCACCTTGAGGTCCTGGCCTTCAAGGTTGCCGGCTTTTTCCAGGGTGGCGAACAACTGCGCGCCGGCCTGGGGGCTGTCGATGAAGTTGATTTCTTCGATGGATTTGCCGATCAGTTCCTCGCTGATATAGCCGGTGATGCTCATGAAGGCTTCGTTGATGTCCACCACCTGGCGGTTGTCGGCACTGCATACCAGGGTCGGCACGGGCGTCAGGCGGAAGGATTTGGCGAAGCGCTCTTCGCTCTGGCGCAGGGCGATCTCGGCTTTGCGCCGTGGCTCCAGGTCGGTGAAGGAAAACAGCATGCAGTCTTCCTCGTTCATGTCCAACGGTTGGCCGGCGACGATCACCAGTTTGCTGCCACCTTCTGGCAGTCTCAGTTCGGCCTGCATTTGCGGGATGGTCGCGCCTTCGCCCAGGCGCTGGATCGCCAGGTCCTTGCGCTCGGCCTGTTCCAGCACATCCAGTTCATACACGGATTTGCCGATGACCTGGTCGCGGTTGTAGCCGGTCATCTCCAAAAAACCCTGGTTGACCTTGATGTAGCGCAGGTCGCTAAGACGACAGATCACCGCGGGCGCCGGGTTGGCGTTGAAGGTTTTCTCAAAGCGTTGCTCGGCGCTGGCCCATTCGGTGGCGTCGCTGAGGATCAGTACCAGCAACTCAGGTTCACCCTGTGCGTCCGTCAGCACCAGGCTGCGCAGGCGATGCACCCAACTGCGGTGTTCGTCGTCGGCGGCGGGAGTGACTTCCACCACCACATCGCTGAACTCTTCTCCGGCGGCCACGCGGCTGAGGGGGTAGCTGTCCAGCGATAAGGGATGATTGTTGCGATAGCGCAGCGCAAAGCGCTTGGCATACGCCTCGGTATTGGCGCCCAGTTCCTTGACCTCGCTGACCCCATGCATGGTCAACGCCGCTTCATTGGCCCAGAGAATGGTCTGGTCGACCTCGGCCAGAATCACACCGTCGGACAGCCCGGAGATGATGGTTTGCAGTTGGCGGCGGTTGGTTTCTTTGGCGAGAACATCCTGGGTCATAACGTCTCCGAGAGGACAGGGCAAGGCACATTGGGTTACGACACCCTGGCTTCAGGATAGTGCAGAGTTGTTGCCCAGGTAGCAGTACGAATGCACCAGGGCGCCTGGTGCATATGGCCCATGACTGAACGTATGTCGTTTCGCCACACTCACACCCATCAAGGCGCATTGCCTTGCTCCTCAATTTGAAAAGGACCTTTGTATGACCACTGTCTATGAAACCAATCGATCGCTGTTTCGTGTGTCGTGGAGCTCGGTATTGGCCGGTAGTGCAATCGCACTGGTCACCTACCTGGTGTTGAGTGTGTTGGGTACCGCCATTGGCGCCAGTGCCGTTGACCCGATGGAAGCGGGCAACCCATTGAGTGGTTTTGGCACGGGTGCAGGCATCTGGCTGTTTGTATCGACACTGGTTGCCATCGCGTTGGGCGCATTCGTCGCCGGTCGCACGGCGCCGGATCGCGGCGGCCTGCATGGGGTGCTGACCTGGACCCTGACCACCTTGCTCACCACTTGGCTGCTGGCGGGCCTGGCTTCCAGCGTGGTCGGTACTGCCGGCAACGTGGTGGGTAAAGGTCTGTCCGCCGCGGGCAGTGGCATTGCTGCCGCCGCGCCGGGGATCGGCAATAGCATCAAGCAGCAGTTGAACGAGCAGGGTATCGAACTGGACTGGAACAGCCTGCAAGGCCAACTGGATACCTTGCTCAAGCAAAGCGGCAAGCCTGAATTGAATCCGGCGAATGTCGAGCAAAAAACCGACCAGGCCGCAGCCGATGGCAAACAATCGGCCACCGATGCAGCGACCAATCCTGCCCAGGCCGGTGATGAGCTCAAGCAATGGTTCGAACGTGTGAAAGCGTCCGGCGAGCCAGCCCTGAACGCAGCGGATAAAGAGGCGCTGGTCAACATCGTCGCGGCCCGCACTGGCAAGAGCAAAGAAGAAGCCACCCAGATTGTCGACAACTATGCCCAGGCTTATCAGCAAGCCATGCAAAAGGTCGATGAGCTGAAAAAACAGGCTGAACAGAAAGCCCGTGAAGCCGGTGAAGTCGCTGCCAAGCAACTGTCCCGCGCGGCCTGGAGCACCTTGGCCATGCTGCTGTTGGGTGCGGCCTTGAGTTTCTTTATTGGTCGTATCGCGCTGACTACCCGTCGCGTGCCTTTGGCTTAAAGATGTCTGCGGCAAGGACGCCGCCTGTGTGAAGGGGTAAAATGCTGGCATTTTACCCTTATCCCACAAAGGTGACCCTTGAGCGCAGGCAAAGCCGTCGGACTGTTATTACTCACTTCCCTGTTGGCGGCGTGCGGCACCTCGCCGCCACGCACGCCCAACGACCTCTGCGGTATCTTGCGCGAAAAAGACGACTGGTACGACGCCGCCAAGGTCACGCAAAAGCGCTGGGGCGTGCCGATCCAGGTGCCGTTCGCGATCATGTATCAGGAGTCGGGCTTTCGCCACGACGCCAAGACCCCGCGTAAATATCTGCTGTGGATCATCCCATGGGGCCGCGTCTCCACCGCTTCCGGCTATGCCCAGGCCAAGAATGAAGTATGGAACGACTACCGCAAAGCCACCGGCCGCAGCGGCGCTGATCGCGAAGACTTTGACGACGCGATCGACTTTATCGGCTGGTACATGGACAAGACCTACACCATCAACGGCGTCTACAAATACGATGCCTACGGCCAGTACCTGAACTACCACGAAGGCTGGGGCGGCTACCGCCAGCGCACCTACGCCAGCAAAGCCTGGCTGCCGCCGGTGGCGAGCAAGGTGCAGGCGCGTTCGCAGATGTATGCGCGCCAATATGCCGGGTGCAAGGACGAGTTGGGGCGCGGGTTCTGGAGCCGGTTCTGGCATTGGTTGTAAAAGGCTTCTGGACGCATACAGATCCAATGTGGCTGTATGCATTCCAGCGAGCGGTCCACCATCACCCTGGTCATTCCCCTGCACTTGCCAGACCCCTCCGATTCTGGGAAAAACCCAGCCTTTCACCCCTTCAATGAGAACCCCATGAGCAACAATGAACTGCAGGTCACCGACATCCGCCTGGGCGACGGCAAAGCCGTGGTCAAGGGCGCGTTGATCACCACCCAATACACCGGCACCCTGGAAGATGGCACGGTGTTCGATTCCTCCTGGGCGCGGGGTAAACCGTTCCAGTGCGTGATCGGCACCGGCCGCGTGATCAAGGGCTGGGACCAGGGATTGATGGGCATGCAGGTTGGTGGTGTGCGCACCTTGTACGTACCGGCGCACCTGGCTTATGGCGAGCGCTCGATGGGCGCGCATATCAAGCCCAACAGTAACCTGCGTTTTGAGATTGAATTGCTGGAAGTGCTGACGCGGGATGATTGAAGAGGTTGAACATGGACGTCGATCCATATGTGTTGCCTGGCTGCTCCCTCGAAGGCATTCGGGTGGTTGAGCTGCTTGGCTGCGATGAGGCGCAGCTGCAGCAGTTTTTTGAACAGGCGCCTGCTTACTTCATCGCGGTGAATGGCGAACCGGCTACCCCGACCGAAGCACGGGACGAATTACGCGGCCAATTACCCGCTGGCTGGCATTGCAGCCGCATGTACTGGCTGGGTTACCGCGATGCGCAGGGCCAACTGGTCGCCGTGGTGAATATCGCCGCGGATTTGCTCGCCACCGGGGTGTGGCACATCGGGTTGCTGCTGGTGCATGCGCGCTGGCACGGCAGCGGGCTGGCGCAGCGCTTGCACGCGGACCTTGAGGCCTGGGCGGTGGCGAAGGGCGCTCAGTGGCTGCGGTTGACGGTAGTGGTGGGCAATACCAGGGCCGAGCGTTTTTGGCCCAGGCTTGGCTATGTACAGGTGCGTACCCGCGAGGGCATCACGATGGGCCGGCAAGTGAATAGGGTGTCGATACAGGTCAAGCCCGTCGGTCAGAGAACTATCGACGGCTACCTGGCGTTGGTTGTGCGGGATCGACCCGGCGCACCGTAGTGTGAATGGGTTTTGGCCTCATGCGCAGGCGCTGCCTGAGCGCTTCAGTTCTGGTGCATCAATCCTGATCCCAAACCTGCCCGACAGCTCCTTTCGCCCCTTGGGCGTCACGGCCAGCGCCCGACTATCAAGGTCCTGGACAACCCATTTGCGGCTTATGACGGCCTGTAGAACGGCGGCCCCCAGTGCGCCAGCGAGGTGAGGGCGGCGCATGCTCCAGTCCAGGCATGAGCAAGCGAAACGACGCCGCTGTGCCCTTACGGTATCTACCTCGACACCGAGCCCTGTCATCGCTTTTTCACCCTCCACGCTGAGCTGATACGCACCGTCACCCGAGTCCGGCAGGGTCAACCAGCCGGAGTCGAGGAAATAGTCGTGCAGTTGTACCGCCAAGGACCCCGCCATGTGGTCATAACAGGTTCGCGCTAGCTGCAACCGACTGGGGGTCGTCGAAACAAACCCGGTCTGTGCGTTTCGGCTGATCACCATGAGGGCTTCGATGGCTTTGGCCACGTGAGCGTCTGCCAGGCTGAAGTAGCGGTGCCTGCCCTGAGTGTGCAGTTTTACCAAGCCGTCCTCTTTAAGCCTTGCCAAGTGTGCGCTCGCCGTAGAAGCACTGACGTCGGCGATGACGGCCAGTTCAGTACTGGTGCGGGCGTGGCCGTCCATCAGCGAACATAGCATTTTCGTCCTTGCGGGTTCGGCAATGGCGCCGGCGACACGCGAAATGGCGGTGTCATTGCTTTGGGAATCCATATTTCGTTCCTGAGCGAATTGTCGGAGTGACGATTGTTCGATAGTAGCGGTTCTTAGCGAAAAGGACTGCCACCATGACGCCGTTTGAAGCCGCCACTCACGCCGACCCCTACGATTATTACGCACGCCTCAGGCGACAAAGTGAACTGGTCTTCGATGCAGATCTTGGTTTATGGATTGCCAGTGGCGCCAGTGTTGTCGAGGCCATTCTGGAACATCCCGACTGCCTTGTACGTCCACCGCACGAGCCGATTCCAGCGGCCATTGCACAAGGCGCGGCAGGCGATATCTTTGGTCGTTTGATGCGTATGAACGAGGGCGTGCAACACCGGTGTCCCCGGATGGTTATCGAACCCGCCTTGGGCTCGTTGGGAACCGAAAATATCGCAGGCATTGTGGCGCGGGTTGTCGAGACACTGGATGACCCGGTCGGTAACCCGAACGAGTGGATGTTCAGGTTACCGGTTTCGGTCATTGCGACTTTGATAGGTTTCGCACCCAGCCAGTTGCAGGAAGTCGCGCAACTGACACGGGATTTTGTCGCCTGTCTATCGCCATTGAGCGACGAAGCTCAACTCAGTGAAGCCCATTGCGGGGCGGCTCGGTTGAGGCAGATGTTCCAAGCGCTGTTGAGTAACGATGATAAGCGTAGCGGCTTGTTGGACCGTCTTTATGGCGAATACCAAGCCTCAGCCTGGAAAGACGATGATGCGCTGATAGCGAATCTGATTGGCCTGTTGTCACAGACCTGCGAAGCCACTGCTGGCCTGATCGGCAACGCCCTCATAGCGCTCCAACGAAACCCTGATCTGTTTGAAGGCATGCAAGCCACACCCATGCGCGTCGCTGAGTGGGTGGCAGAGGTGGCGCGCCACGACTCACCGGTACAAAACACGCGGCGCTTCGTTGCACAGCGCTGCACGATTGGCGGCAGCGTTCTAGAGGCGGGCGATACCGTTTTACTATTGCTTGCTGCTGCCAACCGAGATCCCGGCGCCAATCCCGACCCCGACAGTTTCTTGCCCAAACGAACTCAACGACGAACCTTCAGCTTCGGCGCAGGCAGGCATCAATGCCCAGGCCAGCCCTTGGCATTGGCTATTGCCTCAGAGGTGATTTCGGCATTCTTGCATCGACGGCCAGGCTTATCCGCCCTGGCTTATCGCTGGGATTATTTGCCTTCCCTTAATGGCCGCATCCCGCGGTTCTACCGTGATGAGGAGACTCAACAATGATCGCTGTTATTTTTGAAGCCTGGCCACATGAGGAACACTACCAGCGTTATCTCGACCTGGCTGCCGAACTCAAGCCCTTGCTCGCTCAAATCGATGGCTTCATTTCAGTTGAGCGTTTCCAGAGCCTGAGTGAACCTGGAAAGCTGCTCTCCCTATCATTCTGGCGTGACGAGGAAGCCATCCAGCAGTGGCGCAGCCTTGAGCTACATCGAGCCGCTCAATCAACAGGCCGTCGGCAGGTTTTCGCTGACTACCACCTGCGCATTGCCCAGGTAGTGCGCGATTACAGTCTCGAGGATCGTGTTCAAGCGCCGACCGATAGCAGGCAGGCTCATGAGTGAAAGCAGCACTCCGCCTTCTGTAGGAGCGAGCTTGCTCGCGAAAAACGTCAACGATAACGCGTGCTTGCTGAATGAACGCGGCGCCTGTGAGTTTTTCGCGAGCAAGCTCGCTCCTACAGGTATTACCTGAACCCATCCTGAAGAATCTTCTTATTCACCAGGCTGCCACTTTCCTGCGGTTTACTCCGCCAACATCGGGGCGTAAGCTTCGCGCGTTTTCATCAATAGCGGAGACCCTCAGTGGGTACTTGTTCGAGTGACAGTCGTCGGCCGGTTTCGGTAACCGGCCTCTACTTGGCAAGGTAACGCGCATTTTCCTGATGCCGTTGTCTCGCCTCATAAAGCGAGAAGCGGCATCCCGGCAGTGGCCAGTCCTGGCACCTGCCTGAATCCCTCTCATCGACGCTGACCAGCACCTGGGTAACGCCTGGATGCTACGGACGCGCCTGCCTGTTACGGCGGGCGGGCCAGGTTCGGCTGTGCCTGTGTGACGGGCGCGGTGTGGACGGGCAGTACCTGCACGACGGTTTTTCCTCGCGCAGGAGTTACACCATGAACCTCACTTTGCTCAAAGAGTTCTTCGCCGGTTTCCTGCGGACCCGGCATATCGCCCGGCATTTTCGCCGCCTGGCGATGCTGGAGACCGTGACCGATGCCAGCGTCAGCCGCGAAGTACCGCCCAGCCTGGCGCAAACACTGGTGGCTTCTGCCAACCGCAGCGCGGTGCAATTGCTGGGCGTGCTCGGCAGCCACGCCGAGGGCCTGAACACCCAGGAAGCCGACGCCCTGCGCGTGCAGTACGGCCTCAATGAAGTCGAGCACGAGCAGCCGCTGCCGTGGTGGGTGCACCTGTGGCATTGCTACAAGAACCCTTTCAACCTGCTGCTGACCTTGTTGGCGGTGATCTCTTGGCTGACCGAAGACATGAAGGCCGCCACGGTGATTTTTTCCATGGTGGTGCTCTCGACCTTGTTGCGCTTCTGGCAGGAGGCCAAGTCGAACAAGGCCGCCGACGCCTTGAAGGCCATGGTGAGCAATACCGCGACGGTGCTGCGCCGCGATGCTGCCAAGCGCATTGAACTGCCGATCAAGCAACTGGTGCCAGGCGATCTGATTGTATTGTCGGCCGGCGACATGATCCCCGCGGACTGCCGCGTGCTCAGCGCCAAGGATTTGTTCGTCAGCCAGGCGGCGATGACCGGTGAATCCATGCCGGTGGAAAAGTTCGCCCACCAGCAGGACGCCCACACGCGCAACCCGCTGGAGCTGGAGAATATCCTGTTCATGGGCACCAACGTGGTATCCGGCGCCGCCACGGCGGTAATCCTCGCCACCGGCAACAGCACGTATTTTGGTGCTTTGGCGCAACGCGTCACGGCGACGGACCGGGCGACCACCTCGTTCCAGCAGGGGGTCAACAAGGTCAGTTGGTTGCTGATTCGCTTTATGTTCGTGATGGCGCCGCTGGTGCTGTTCATCAACGGTTTCACCAAGGGCGACTGGACCGAGGCGTTGCTGTTCGCGCTGTCGATTGCGGTAGGCCTGACCCCGGAAATGCTGCCCATGATCGTCACCTCGACCCTGGCCAAGGGCGCGGTGTTTCTGTCGCGCAAGAAGGTGATCGTCAAGCGCCTGGACGCGATCCAGAACTTCGGCGCCATGGACGTACTGTGCACCGACAAGACCGGCACGCTCACCCAGGACAAGATTTTCCTGGCGCGCCATGTGGACGTGTGGGGCCAGGAGTCGGACGATGTGCTGGAAATGGCCTATCTCAACAGCTACTACCAGACCGGCTTGAAAAACCTGTTGGATGTGGCCGTGCTCGAGCATGTGGACATCCATCGCGAGCTGAAAGTCGGTACCGCGTTCCACAAGGTTGACGAAATTCCCTTCGACTTCAACCGCCGCCGCATGTCGGTGGTGGTGGCCGAGGAGCACCAACCGCACTTGTTGATCTGCAAAGGGGCGGTGGAGGAAATTTTATCGGTGTGCAATCGCGTGCGTCATGGTGACGTCGATGAGGCACTGACCGACGAACTGCTGGCGCGCATTCGCCAGGTGACGGCGGCCTTTAACGAAGAAGGGCTTCGGGTGGTGGCGGTAGCGGCGCAGCCGATGCCGGCAGGACGTGACACCTACACCCTGGCCGATGAAAACAACCTGACGCTGATCGGCTACGTGGCGTTTCTCGACCCGCCCAAGGAAAGCACCGCGCCCGCCCTCAAGGCGCTGGAGGCCCACGGCGTGGCGGTGAAAGTGTTGACCGGCGACAACGAACTGGTCACGGCGAAGATCTGCCGCGAAGTGGGCCTGGAGCAACAAGGCTTGCTGATGGGCAACGACATCGAGGTGATGAGCGACGCCGAGCTGGCCCTGGCCGTGGAAACCACCAATGTGTTTGCCAAGCTCACCCCCAGCCACAAGGAACGCATCGTGCGTCTGCTCAAGGCCAACGGGCATGTGGTGGGCTTTATGGGCGATGGCATCAACGACGCTCCGGCGTTGCGCACGGCGGATATCGGTATTTCGGTGGACAGTGCGGTGGACATCGCCAAGGAAGCGGCTGACATCATCCTGCTGGAGAAGAGCCTGATGATCCTGGAGGAGGGCGTGCTGGAAGGCCGGCGCACCTTCGCCAACATGCTCAAGTACATCAAGATGACCGCCAGTTCCAACTTCGGCAACGTGTTCTCGGTGTTGGTGGCCAGTGCCTTTATCCCGTTTTTGCCGATGCTGCCGATGCACCTGCTGGTGCAAAACCTGCTGTATGACATCTCTCAGATCGCCATTCCTTTCGACAACGTCGATGACGAGATGCTTGCCACGCCGCAACGCTGGCAGCCGGGGGAAGTGGGGCGCTTCATGTTGTTTTTCGGGCCGATCAGTTCGATCTTCGACATCACCACGTTCGCACTCATGTGGTATGTGTTTGATGCCAACACCCCAGACCACCAAACGCTATTTCAATCCGGCTGGTTTGTGGTGGGGCTGCTGACCCAGACCCTGATCGTGCACATGATCCGTACCCCGAAAATCCCGTTTCTGCAAAGCCGCGCAGCGCTGCCATTGATGTTGATGACCGGTGTGATCATGGCCGTGGGGATATTCCTGCCGATGGGGCCACTGGCGCATTACTTCAAATTGCAGGCGCTACCGTCGCTGTACTTTGTATTCCTGCCGGTGATTTTGCTGGCTTACATGGCGCTGACCCAAGCGGTGAAGGGCTACTACATCCGCAAGTTTGGCTGGCAGTAGTGAGTGCCATGCAACACCGCAAACCTTGTGGGAGCCGGGCTTGCCCGCGATGGCGGTGTATCAGTCGCCAGATTCATTGGTCGGTGTACCGCTATCGCAGGCAAGCCAGCTCCCACAGGAACCTGCGGTGTTTTCCAATTTGTCGCTGCATTCATGGAGATTTCTTATGCAGGCCATCAACAATATCAACCTCAACTCCCTGGTCGACACCGTGGTCAGCCTCAGCGCTGCGTTTATTCTCGGTGGCCTGATCGGGTTCGAGCGCCAGTACCGCCAGCGCACCGCCGGTTTACGCACCAATGTACTGGTGGCGGTGGGCGCGGCGATTTTTGTCGACATGGCCAACCGCCTGGGCGGTGCGGAAGGCGCGGTGCGGGTGGTCGCTTACGTGGTGTCGGGCATCGGCTTCCTGGGGGCCGGGGTGATCATGCGTGAAGAGGGCAATGTGCGCGGGCTCAATACGGCCGCCACCCTCTGGGCTTCGGCGGCGGTGGGCGCCTGCGCCGGCGCCGACCTGATCCTCGAGGCGTTGCTGGGCACGCTGTTTGTGCTGGCGGCCAACACCTTGCTGCGGCCGATCGTCAATAACATCAACCGCCAACCCTTGGACGTGGTGTCGGCAGAGGTTACCAATATTCTCTATGTCATTGCGCGCCGCAGTCAGCAACAAGCCGTGATGGTGTTACTGGAAGCCGAGCTGGCACGCTGCAACTACCCGGCCAGCGACGTCGACGTGCGACCGTTCGGCAGTGACGAAGTGGAAATCGAGGCCATCCTGGCCGCCACGTCGGTGGATGGCGACGAACTGGACGCGCTCGTGGCGCGCCTCTCAACGTCAACCCTGGTGGTGCAGGCCTTCTGGAGTCCGAGCACCACCGACTGATCCTTATGGGTTGGCCAGGATTGGCTAAGCTTGCGTGTGGAAAAGTCCTACATGTTGTCCGGATTATCCCTTCGGCTTAAACATCATTGCATTGCTAAAGTTGGGCACTTGCGGCTGTTGCGCCGTAGAGGTTCGTCGCTCTGTTGAGTTAATTGAAGGGGCCAGACACCGCTTGGTTACCGTTCTAAGGAAGCAGTGCCGCCTGTCGGAACTGTCATTTCTCACAGGTACCCAGGTCGGGCGTGATGTGTAAGGGTATTTTGTCCACATAAGGAAGTTTCATGAGCAAAGCATTAATTGTGGATGACCATCCGTTTATCCGGGCAACGGTTAAACATCTCCTGCAGTTGGAGGGGTTTGTTGAAATTTTCCAGGCGGGGGATGGCGCAGATGCCATGCAGTTAGCGAGGGAGCAACGTCCCGAGCTGATTATCCTCGACCTGGCGATGCCCAAGTTGGGTGGTTTGGAAGTCATCAGCCGTATCAAGGCGCTGGGGTTGCCGTGCAAAATCCTCGTATTGACCTCCTACCTCGCGGTGTTTTTTTCCACTCGCTGCATGCGCGCCGGCGCCATGGGGTTCGTGGCCAAGACGGGCGAGTTGGATGAGTTGCAAAAGGCCATCAAGGCGATCATGTCAGGCTACAGTTGCTTCCCCAGTTTGCCGACCAGTTCGGTTCGCCGCGATGATCTGCAAGAAACGGAACGGCAGATGATCGAGTGCTTATCGGACCGCGAGTTAACCGTGTTGCAAATGTTGGCCCTGGGGCTGGGCAACAAGGAGATTGCCGAACAAATGCTGCTGAGCCACAAGACCATCAGCACCTACAAGACTCGACTCAAGGAGAAGTTACGCATGTCTTCGGTAGTGCACTTATCCAAGTTCGCCCAGCGCAACCATCTGATCTGAACCGAGATGACCACCACCGCGCTTATAAGGTTCGCCACGATCTTCTGGATGAGCCTGTTACCTCAGATCGCGGTGGCCCTGGATGAGCCCCATGCTTTGCGGCTGTTGGGGCACTCACGTATTGACACCCCGAAAGTAGCACTGGACGAGGATGATTGGCGCTGGCTGCGTGAGCGGCGCACATTACTGATGGGGGTTTCTGCCCCCGATTACGCGCCTTTTGACCTGACCAATAACAACGATGAGCTCGAAGGTATCACAGCCGATTTTGCCGCACTGGTGGGTCAGGCCCTGCATATCTCCATAGAGGTACGACGTTACGATACCCGCGATGAAGTGATCGAAGCCCTGAAGCAGGGGGTCGTTGATTTTCTCGGTTCCGCCAATGGCTATGAAGCGGCCGACCCGCAACTGCTTTTGTCTCGCTCCTACGCCAACGATCAACCAACCCTAGTGACTCGCAGCGGCGATAGCCAGGCGTTGAATGACGACCTGGCAGGCAAGCGCGTAGCGATGCTGTATCACTATATGCAGCCCGACGCCGTTCGGGCGTTTTACCCCCAGGCCCAATTGGAGTTGTTTGCCTCGACTTTCGAAGCCATTGGTGCCGTAGCGTTTGGTCGCGCCGACGTCTATCTGGGGGATGCTATCAGCAGCAACTACCTGATCAATCGCAACCACCTCAACAATGTACGGATGGCGGATTTTTCCGGCTTGGAAGTCAACCCGTTTGCGTTTGCCGTCACTCGGGAAAATACGCGTTTATTGCCAATCCTCAATACCGCGCTGGAGGCGATTCCCGCGAGCGAACAGATGGAAATTCTGCGCCGCTGGAGCGGGGGCAACCTGGGAATAGTCGGCGTTGACCGGCTGCACCTGAGTGCCAGTGAACAACGCTGGGTGGAGAAAAATCCACGGGTCAGAGTCGCGGTGCTCAATGACTTCCTACCGTTATCATTTATCGCTGATCAAGGCCAATTCGAAGGGTTGAGTGCCGAGGTGTTGTCGCGCATCAGCTTGCGCACCGGCTTGAAGTTCGATGTGGTCCCGGGCAGTTCGTTGCCACGCCAGATCAACATCGTCAGTGCGGGGACAGCGGACATGCTGGCGGTCGTTACCCCCAGTGCGGAGCGTGCTGAAAAAGTGCGCTTTACCCGACCCTACCTGACCAATCCCTTTGTGCTGGTTACCCGTGACGGCCCACACAGCCCGCTCACGTTGGAGGACATGGTCGGAAAACGCCTGGCCCTGGTGGTGGGCAATGGGCTGCATGATGAAATCGCGCAGAATTTTCCAGGCGTGGTGTTTGTCGACGTCGAGAACCCCCAGCAAGCTATGGCGCTGGTGGCCAACGGTGATGCCGATGGCGCGATGAACACGTTGATCAGTGCACGCTATCTGATCGCCCGGCATTACCGCGACCGCTTGCGTGTCACCAGTACGGTCGGCACAGAGCCTGCACGCGTGACCTTTGGGGTCAACCGCAGTCAGTTGGAGTTGTATTCGATCCTCGACAAGGCACTGCTGAGTATCACCCCGCAGGAAATGGACGAGTTGATTGGCCAGTGGCGCAGCGAGGTCATCATCGAGGACAGTTACTGGTTGCGTTATCGCAACGTGATTCTTCAGGGCTTTGGGTTGGCGGCGCTGTTGTTGGTCGTCACGCTGGGCTGGGCCATTTACCTGCGCAGCCTGATTCGTAAGCGCCTACAGGCCGAGCGGGCGCTGAGCGATCAGATGCGGTTCATGAGCGTATTGATTGACGGCACGCCGCACCCGATTTACGTGCGTGATCGCCAAGGGCGGCTGATGGCCTGCAATAACGCCTACCTCGACGTGTTTGGCTACAAGCTTGAAGATGTGATCGGCAGAACGGTGGTGGAAACCGACATTGAAAACCCGCCACAGGCCCAGTCGTTTCATGAGGATTACCTGCGCTTGATGGCCGGCGGAGAACCGCAGATTCATGATCGAATCCTCAAGGTGCCCAATGGTGGCGTGCTGACCATCTACCAATGGATGCTGCCGTACCGTGACGGTGACGAGAAGGTGGTGGGCATGATTGCCGGCTGGGTAGACGTAAGCGAACGGCACCGGCTGCTCGGCCAGCTACAGGAAGCCAAGGACGATGCCGACGCCGCCAATCGCGCCAAGACTACCTTCCTGGCGACCATGAGCCACGAGATCCGCACGCCGATGAACGCAGTGATCGGCATGATCGAACTGGCCTTGAAAAATGCCGAACAGGGGCGGGTCGACCGCGATGCTCTGGAGGTGGCCTCGGTGGCTTCACGGGGTATGCTGGAGTTGATCGGCGATATTCTCGATATAGCGCGGATCGAGTCCGGGCATTTGTCACTGACCCTGGAGCCCGCCAACCTGCATGAGTTGTTGGCGTCGGTCGCACGCGTGTTCGAGGGGCTGGCCCGAGCCAAGGGGCTGGCACTGCAGGTTGAACTGGACCCGCTGGTTGACCAGGCGGTGCTGGTCGACCCGCTGCGATTCAAGCAGGTGGTCTCGAACCTGCTGAGCAATGCCATCAAGTTCACTCCCCATGGGCAGGTCAGTTTGGTCGCGCGGGCGGTGGTCGAGGACGATCGCTTGGCCGTGCAGTTATGGGTGCAAGACACCGGCATCGGAATCAGCGTCACCGACCAGCAGCGGTTGTTCAGTGTGTTCATTCAGGGCAGCAATAACCAGCAATCGGCACGCAGTGGGTCTGGGCTGGGGTTGGTGATCAGCCGCAGCCTGTGCGAAATGATGGGCGGCCAATTGCACTTGAGTAGTGTGTTGGGGCACGGCACTCGGGTGGACGTGACGTTGACCCTGGCCATGACCGCCACGCTGCCGGCCCCGATTGAGCCTGTGCAAGAGGCGGCGCCTGAGGCGCGCGCGCTGAGTATTCTGGTGGTGGACGATTACCCGGCCAACCGCTTGCTGCTGGCTCGACAGTTGAGCTTTCTGGGCCATCGTATCGTCACCGCCGAAGACGGTGTCCAAGGGCTTGAACAGTGGCGAGCGGGGCAGTTCGACGGCGTCATTACCGATTGCAACATGCCGTTCAAGAACGGCTATCAGCTGGCACAGGAGATTCGCGCGCAAGAGCGTGAGCGGGGTCTGGAGCCCTGCCTGTTACTCGGGTTCACCGCCAACGCCCAGCCGGAGGAAGCCGAGCGCTGTCGGCAGGCGGGCATGGATGGCTGCCTGTTCAAGCCAACCGGGCTTGACGACTTGCGGGCGGCCTTGGCGTCGCGTTCGGTTGGCGCGAGCCCGCGACCCTTGGCTGCCTTCAACTTGAGCACCCTGATCGCACTGACCGGGGATGATCATGCCGCGCTTGTCGAATTGCTGGCACCGTTACTCGAAAGCCTGGAGGCTGATCGTGCCTTGCTGCCGCGGCTGGCAAGCCAGGCAGACTTCGCCAAGCTGCATGACCTGGCTCATCGTGCCAAGGGAGGCGCGCGGATGGTCAAGGCAAACCCATTGATCAGTGTATGTGAGGCATTGGAGGCGGCGTGTGAACAGCGAGATCGTCAGGCATTGGGGCCAGCGGTTGAGAGCGTGGGTGAAGCGATCGATGTTCTGCATCATGGCTTAAGCGCTTATTGCAATCAGCCCTGACTGTGGTTGATCGCCTTTCGGGGGATTTGGGAAAGTTCTTACATGAACGGGGAACATGCCTGATTTTTTCGTCGGCATATGTCTGGAAAATGTGCGACGCTCACTGTCGAGCACTGCCTGCCCAGGGGTTTGCCATGCCGAACAAAGCATTGACCATCCTGATTGCCGATGAACAGCATCTGCAACGCCTGTACATCGAGAAAATGCTCAATCAGTTGGGCTATTACCGGATCGTGCCGGTGCAAACGTTCGAGGAGTTACGGATTCTCACCGCTATTCCTGCCGACCCCTTCGATGTGCTGATTATCAATGCGGCGCTGATGGCCCAGGCTTATGAAGCTCAGCCTCAGGTGCGTCATGTGCTGGTCTACGATCATCTGGATCTGGGTGCGCCTTGCGGTGTAACGCCGGTAATACAGGTGCGCCTGCCGGGCGTGCCGGACAACGTCAATCTTGAACATTTCATGGACATCGTCGACCCCTCGGAGGTCTCCCACGGCCTGCGAGTGTTGCCGTGGCTGCGGGAGTTATCCCGCATGCCGGTGGCCAGGGCCTAGCCGCGACCCTGAGGGAGCTTGCCCCCGCTGGGGCTCGAAGCGGCCCCGCTTTTTGTCTAAAAAGACGGGAGCCGCTACCCAGTCCAGCGCAGCAAGCCCCCTCCCGGATTTTTATTTTCACCCGTCAGTCGGCCTTGCTGTGTTCCCGCAACCGTTCGGCGGCACTGCGTAACAACTGCTCGGTTGCGTCCCAACCCAGGCATCCATCGGTCACCGAAACGCCGTATTTCATCGACGCGCCCAGCGGCTGGCAGCCTTCGAACAGGTGACTCTCAAGCATCATGCCCACCAGCGTGGCATCGCCCAGCAAGCGCTGTTCCAGCACGTCATTGAATACCGCCGGTTGGCGCAGCGGGTTCTTGCCGCTGTTGGCATGGCTGCAATCGACCATGATTCGCGCCGCCACCTTGGACTTGGCCAGATCATGCTTTACGTCGGCCACGCTTTGCGCATCGTAGTTCGGCCCACGGTGGCCGCCGCGCAACACCAGGTGGGTGTCGGGGTTGCCCGGAGTCTGGATGATCGCCGGGTGGCCCTGGCTGTCCACGCCGAAATGACGATGCGGGTGAGACGCTGAACGCATCGCATCGCAGGCAATGGCAACGCTACCGTCGGTGCCGTTCTTGAAGCCCACGGGCATGCCCAGGCCGCTGGCCATTTCGCGGTGAATCTGCGATTCGGTAGTGCGTGCGCCAATGGCGACCCAACTGAGCAGGTCATCGAAGTAGCCGGCAGCCATGGGTTGCAGCAACTCGGTGGCGACCGGCAGGCCCAGGCGCAGCATTTCACGCATCAGTTCGCGCGACAGGGTCAGGCCGGCGGCCATGTCATCGCTGCCGTCCAAATGCGGATCGTAGGCCAGGCCTTTCCAACCCACAGTGGTGCGCGGTTTCTCGACGTAGGCACGGATCACCAGCAGCATCTGGTCGCTGACTTCAAGCGCGAGCTTCTTCAGATTGCGCGCGTATTCCATGGCCGATTCCGGGTCGTGGATCGAGCACGGGCCGACAATCACCAGCAAGCGTGAATCTTCGCCATTGAGGATGGCGCGCACGGCTTGGCGATGGGCGTGGACTTGTTCGTTGAGGAACGGGCTGAGCGGGAGTTGGTGCTTGAGTTCAAGAGCGCTGGGCAAACGCTGGGTCAGGGCTTCATTGGCACTGTTGAGGGTAGAGACGGGCAAAGCGGCGACGGAGGAGTTCATATTCAAGGTTTCCTGGGCAAGCGGCGGGCGATTCCCGCACGCTTGGCCTACTGGGGTGTTCGACAATTGGCCGTATCGGCTACGTGTGTTGGCTTGCCACCACGGGGTGACCGGTCGGAGGCGGCAGGCTGTCCCGAACGGAGCTGGCTAAATCGCCATGCAGTGCAAGTGTCGTAGCGGTAATAGGTGGCGTAGTTCATGGTGTGATTCCTATAAGTGATCGTGAACAAACAAGTAATCAGGCGCTGAAAAAACAAAACCCCCGGTCGGGGAGCCGACCGGGGGTTTAGATTTCTCTGGTAGGCGACCCCTTGAGTAGTGGGCGCCGATTTCAGGTATCAGGCGCGCCAGTGGCTAAACCAATACCCAAAATAAAAGCCGGCCATTGTGCTCGAACCGTTCACACGGGTAGCCGACACCGAGCGCAAGGCGCTGGCAGCAGGGCAAACCTGAGTGTGGGTGAGTGGCAACATGGGGCTCTCCAAATGATGGGGGGAGCTTACTAGAGGCGTGCGGGTGGATTCAATCAGTAATTTCTATTGCGTGGCAGTACTTACCGCTATGGGGTAAGTGTGGATATGCTGACGACTCTCAAACAATGATTGCCAGGACGCGACCATGACTGCCTTGACCCTTGCTGCGGCGCAAATCGTTTCCATCCCGGGCGATATCGCTGCCAATATCCAGCTGCACCTGGCGTTGATGCGGGCCGCGGCTGAACAGGGCGTGCAATGCGTGGTGTTTCCAGAACTGTCACTGACGGGCTACGAGCCGTTCCTGGCGGCCGACTTGGCCATCGACCCGCAAGACGCCGTGTTGGCGCCCCTGCGTGAGCTGGCACGGAAGCTGCGGTTGACGGCTGTGGTGGGCATGCCGGTGCGTATGGCGCCACAAACAGGTGTGCTGATCGGCGCGCTGGTGCTTGGGGCGGACGGTTCAGTAGGCGTCTACACCAAGCAGCATCTGCACCCCGGCGAAGAGCTGGCATTTGCCGCGGGGCAGGGCGGTGAGCCTCTGGAATTCGCAGACGACCGCATCGCGTTGGCGGTGTGTGCGGACTTTTCCCAGGCCAGTCATCCACGTCAAGCGGCTGCAGCGGGCGCCACGGTATACGCCGCCGGCGTGCTGATCAGCGAGGGAGGCTACGCGGCGGACAGTGCTTTGCTTGAAGGCTATGCGGCCGAGCATGGCCTGTTGGTACTGATGGCTAACCATGGTGGCCCGTCTGGAGGCTGGGCTTGTGCCGGTCGCAGTGCGATCTGGACCGCCGATGGCAGCTTGCTGGTTGCCGCCCCCGGTGTCGGCGACGCGTTGGTGATCGCCCGTCGCGAGAACGGGCAGTGGGCTGGCCACGTGGTAGCCCTCTGAATGACCTTTTATTTGCGCCGGGCGACCGAGCAGGACCTGCCCTTTGCCCGCACCCTGACCTATGAAGCCATGAACCACTACTACCTTCAGAACGGTCTGTTGTGGTCCAACGACGGCTTCGACTCCGCCTGGGCGGGCCGCGAGAACTGGCTGATCTGCAACGATGACGGGGTAATGGGGTTTATCAGCCTGAGCCGCGATGGCAAGGCCCTGTATATCCGCGAGCTGCACCTGCTGGAGCGCAGTCGCAAACAGGGCGCGGGCAGTTGGGTGCTAGAGCAGATGGCGCTCAAGGCACACGCCGAGGGCCTGAGTTTTCTACGTTTGACGGTGTTCAAGACCAATCCGGCAAGAAGGCTGTATCAGCGCCAGGGTTTGAGCATCGTCGGTGAAGAGGATTGCTTCTGGCGCATGGAGCGTGAGTGTCATGCACTCACCTCGGACTAAAACAGGCACGTCCTACAAATAAGCGCATACTGCTATCAGTCAGTGCTTTGTTCATCGTGGGCTTGAGCGTCAGGCTCATCCACGATAACGCCCTCTTTCATGCC
This sequence comes from Pseudomonas fluorescens, assembly GCF_001902145.1. Classification (GTDB taxonomy): domain Bacteria; phylum Pseudomonadota; class Gammaproteobacteria; order Pseudomonadales; family Pseudomonadaceae; genus Aquipseudomonas; species Aquipseudomonas fluorescens_BV. Next base: position 549,696 of record NZ_MRST01000025.1, on the reverse strand, counting down.
CAACAATACCGCCACTTTATGGGCTTCTCCACGTCGTCCTTTTTTTCGCCCTGCGAGCACTTGATAGGTGGTTGCCGGGTCTACGCCATGCTCCCGGGCGAACGCTTGAACTGACTTGCCTTGATGTTCCAGCCAGGCCTTGGCTTGTGCAGCAGTACGGATTCCGGGCATAGTTCAAAACCGTTCAAGTTTGTTTAACGAAGTGATGGTGAGACACCTCTTGGGGTGTTCCAATTTAGGATCATACATCCAAATGAGTGGAATCGGTTCGCGCTTAAGGCAAGAAAGAGAGCGGCTTGGCCTGTCGCAGAAAGTTTTTGGTGAAATTGGAGGCGTTGAAGCGAACGCTCAAGGCAAATATGAAAGCGGTGGTCGTGCACCCAAGGCCGACTACCTGTCCCGCGTCGCCGAACGAGGTGTGGATATCCTCTACGTGCTGACCGGCAGTCCAACGCCGATCCAGCTGGACAACCTGAGCAAGATCGAAGAAAAAGTGCTGGGCAATTATCGAGCGATGTTCAAGGAAGACCAGGACGCAATCCGTCGCCTGACCAGTACCTTGGCTGAGCATTCATCCGTCGTGAACGGAAAAGCCAAGCCGCACCCCCAGGATTCCTGACCTTTAGCCCAGGAAACAGCGCTGTTGGCCAACCCGCAAACAGCCACAGCGCGTTGAATCTCTATATATATGACACGTGCAACTAGGTCTGCGCCTTGGTTTTTTGCTAAGGTGTTCAGCAACCTATAAGACCATATCGCGAGGTGTCTGCTTGATTAGGGTGCTAGTAGTCGATGACCATGATCTCGTTCGTACAGGCATTACACGAATGCTGGCTGACATCGACGGCCTGCAAGTAGTCGGCCAGGCGGAGTTGGGGGAGGAATCCCTGATCAAGGCCCGGGAGTTGAAGCCCGATGTGGTACTGATGGACGTCAAGATGCCTGGGATTGGCGGTCTTGGTGCCACGACCAAGCTATTGCGCAGCCACCCGGACATCAAGGTCGTGGTGGTCACGGTGTGCGAGGAAGACCCGTTCCCTACCCGTTTGCTGCAAGCCGGTGCCGCCGGCTACCTCACCAAGGGCGCGGGCCTGGCCGAGATGGTGCAAGCCATTCGCCTGGTATTTGCCGGCCAGCGTTACATCAGCCCGCAGATTGCCCAGCAATTGGCGATCAAATCGTTCCAACCCACCAGCGATTCGCCGTTTGATGCGTTGTCGGAGCGGGAAATCCAGATCGCCCTGATGATCGTCGGTTGCCAGAAGGTGCAGACCATCTCCGACAAGCTGTGCCTGTCGCCCAAGACCGTCAATACCTACCGTTATCGTATCTTCGAGAAGCTTGCCATCAGCAGTGATGTTGAATTGACCCTGCTCGCGGTGCGCCACGGCATGGTGGACGCCAGCGCCTGACATGACCACACCGTTTGATCCGAGTGCCTTTCTCTCCACCTGCAGTGGCCGCCCCGGCGTGTACCGCATGTTCGACAGCGAGGCGCGCCTGCTGTACGTGGGCAAAGCCAAGAACTTGAAGAACCGTCTGGCGAGCTACTTTCGCAAGACCGGCCTTGCGCCGAAAACCGCCGCCCTGGTAGCGCGTATCGCCCAGGTCGAAACCACCATCACCGCCAATGAAACCGAGGCGCTGCTGCTTGAGCAGACGCTGATCAAGGAATGGCGGCCGCCTTACAACATCCTGCTGCGTGATGATAAATCCTACCCTTACGTGTTTTTATCGGACGGCAACTTTCCCCGCCTGAGCATTCACCGCGGGGCAAAAAAGCAAAAGGGCAAATATTTCGGGCCTTACCCCAGCGCCGGAGCGATTCGTGAAAGCCTGAGCCTGCTGCAAAAAACCTTTTTTGTGCGTCAGTGCGAAGACAGCTTCTACAAGAACCGCACCCGGCCGTGCCTGCAATACCAGATCAAGCGCTGCAAGGCGCCCTGCGTGGGCCTGGTGGAACCTTCGGAGTACGCCGAGGATGTGCGCCATTCGGTGATGTTCCTCGAAGGGCGCAGCAACGCACTCACCGATGAGCTGTCCGGAGCCATGGAGCAGGCCGCCAGCACCCTGGATTTCGAAAAGGCTGCCGAACTGCGCGACCAGATCTCCCTGCTGCGCCGTGTTCAGGACCAGCAAAGCATGGAAGGTGGCACCGGTGACGTCGACGTGATCGCCGCGTTCGTCAACCCGGGTGGCGCCTGTGTGCACCTGATCAGCGTGCGTGGCGGGCGGGTGCTGGGCAGCAAGAACTTCTTCCCGCAGACCGGTATCGACGAAGACGTGGCAGAGGTCATGGCTGCGTTTCTTGGTCACTACTACGTCAGCAGCCCCGAGCGGGACCTGCCGTCGGAGCTGATCGTCAACGTGGTGCATGAAGACTTCCCCACCTTGATCGAAGCGATCCACGAGCTGCGCGGCCGCGAGCTGGACATCAGCCACCGCGTACGCGGCACCCGTGCTCGCTGGCAGCAACTGGCCGTGACCAACGCCGAACAGGCCCTGGGCGCGCGGCTGGCGAACCGACAGCACGTCGCTGCCCGTTTCGACGCCCTGGCTGAGGTCCTCAACCTGGACGAGCCGCCCCAGCGCCTGGAGTGCTACGACATCAGCCACTCCAGCGGTGAGGCCACGGTGGCCTCCTGCGTAGTGTTCGGGCCGGAAGGGCCGATCAAGGCCGACTATCGGCGCTACAACATCGAAGGCGTTACCGCAGGCGATGACTACGCCGCCATGCACCAGGCGCTCACGCGGCGTTTCAGCAAGTTGAAGGACGGGGAGGGCAAGTTGCCCGATATCCTGCTGGTAGACGGCGGCAAGGGCCAGTTGTCAATGGCCCGTGACGTGCTCAACGAACTGGCGGTGCCCGACCTGATTCTGCTCGGTGTGGCCAAGGGCACCACGCGCAAGGCCGGTTTCGAGACGTTGTACTTGAATGATGCCGCCCATGAGTTCACTTTGAAGGGCGACTCACCCGCACTGCACCTGATTCAACAAATCCGCGACGAAGCGCACCGTTTCGCTATTACCGGCCACCGCGCCCGCCGTGGCAAAACCCGGCGAACCTCAACCCTGGAAGGGGTAGCGGGGGTAGGCCCGACGCGACGTCGCGACTTGCTTAAACATTTTGGTGGCTTGCAGGAGCTGTCCCGTGCCAGCATTGACGAGATAGCCAAAGCACCCGGTATCAGTAAAAAGCTCGCTGAGCTGATTTATGCAAACCTGCACAGCGAGTAGAATGCCTTCTCACCTCGTAGCCAGTTGTGCCGATGAATATCCCTAATCTGATCACCGTACTACGCGTCCTGCTTATCCCGATTTTCATTTTGTTGTTCTATTTGCCGTATGAATGGAGCTACGTCGCGTCCAGTTCGGTATTTGCCTTCGCAGCCGCCACCGACTGGCTCGACGGCTACCTGGCGCGTCGCCTGGAGCAGAGCACGCCCTTCGGCGCGTTTCTTGACCCGGTGGCCGACAAACTCATGGTGGCCGTCGCCCTGGTGCTGCTGGTGCAGGAACACGGCAACCTGTGGCTGACCCTGCCGGCCGCCGTCATCATCGGCCGCGAGATCGTCGTCTCGGCCTTGCGCGAATGGATGGCCGAAATCGGCGCCCGTGCCCACGTTGCCGTATCGAACATGGGCAAATGGAAAACCGCCGCGCAGATGCTTGCACTGGTCATCCTGCTGGCCAACCCGTCGGACTTCTCGTTCTGGGTCCTCACGGGCTACGCCTTGCTGCTCATCGCCGCCGGCCTGACTCTGTGGTCCATGCTGCAATATCTGCGTGCGGCCTGGCCCCATCTGCGAACCACCGTTGAAAAGAAATAAAACTTTTTTGAATCAAGGGGTTGACGGGTGCTGAGGATTCTATAGAATGCGCATCACCAAGCGGGAATAGCTCAGTTGGTAGAGCACGACCTTGCCAAGGTCGGGGTCGCGAGTTCGAGTCTCGTTTCCCGCTCCAAGCATTAAGAAAAAGCCACTCAATCGAGTGGCTTTTTTTTGCCTGTGATTTGGGGAATAAACGCTTTGGCGTCTTTTTTGTTGTTGAGCAGAGCGCCTCGGCCCGGCATCGATGAATATCGTTCTGGTCGCGCTGTTGGGGGCCTTCGCGGCGCTGGCGGCGTTCAATAACTCACCGCCTGCACCTCAAATTTCAACTTCTTCCAACACGTACCAAGCATCGGCGTCACCTTCGCCCGCAACGCCGCCATCCATGGGCTTTCGTTATGCTCGCCCCGACGGCGGTGAGGCCGGTCTCGCAACCACCCAACTGCTGCACCGTCTGCACCAACCCCTCGGACCGGTGCAGCGGTTGCGCCAGGTGCTGGGAAACACGCCGGGATGTCGGCAACTGTTGACGATTGCGGATACCGTTGGTTTTTATTTTCAGGCGCCACGCAGGGCGACCGTTCAGTAAGGCCCTCGGCCGGGCCTTGGCCCGAAACGGTCAGGGGCCTGCCCGTTCCAGTGAGTCGAGCTCGCGCCCCAGTTGGCTGATCAGCAAGGCGAGCGAATCGGCATTTTTCAGCATGCAGGCTACGCGTTTGGTGGGGGTGGTCTGAAATATACGGCGTGCATCATCGAGTGTCAGCCCTCCCGTCAGCGCTTGAAGCCTGTACAAAATCGCTTCGGTATTCGTCCCTATCATGGGGTCAGTGTCCTGGCCGGTCACCCCGTCGAAGACCCGAAACAGTTGTGATAATGGCGTGGTCAGCGACAGCTTGGTTTTTTGGTTGCTCAAGAGCTGGGCCCAGAGCTCACTCCCTTTGAATGTCGTGTTGTCAATCAAGTCGGGAAAGGGGTGGGATGCATCCACGTAGGCAAAATTTTCTGTGTCATAAACATGATGCGAAATCTCATGTATCAGCGTGACTGCACGGGCATGAGCTCCGGTGTCGAATACTTTGTTCAGGTTACCGTCGTACTCCGTATCACGCTGGAAGAAACGTTTGTTCAGGTACAACAGCTGCTTTGGATCCGGCACGACAGTGAAAGCCATGAGCTCTTTAATGCCCGCGCCAAAAACGGTATGTGAGGAACCCACCACAAAGCGTTCCGAGCTTGCTGAGTTCAACGACGGTTTGAGCAGTGCGTCGAGAATTGTGTCGACGCTGAACTGTATCGATTTGAGCTGTTCCGGCTCCAGCGTCTGCAGGCCAAAGAATGCTTTGATCAAGGCTGCCGAGCGAGTGGCGGCTTGTTTGGTTGCGCCCAGTAGCAGGAGATTGGCCTGGGCATTTTGCGCGTAACGGGTCGCCAGTGTCAGTGCTTCGTTGATCATCAAATGCCTTTCGGGGTAAAGCGTTTGTATGGCGCGCATCCCTATGGCCTGAATGTTCATGGCCTGGCGTGCTAACGGATCGGAGTAGAAATTATTGACCGCCCGGGAAAGGGCTCGACGCCCGGCCAGTAACGGGCTCTTGGCGGTCAGCATCCATTGCAGACGCGAATTTTGCTGAATGAAGGGGCCCGCGTTTTTATGGATGATTCGCCAGTGCGTACCACGCTCGATCACCCGCATCACCTTGCCTTCGACTGCGGCGTAATGGTGTTTTTCGACAGAACGATAGAGGGCTCGTTCACTGTCTTTGACCAGCTCTTTGAGGGCCGGTTGGTCGACTTCATAGTGCTGCAGTTGAGTGCGTTCCGGTGCAGTGACATCAATACTTGGCCAGGCGATTTCAGCCTGGGCAGGCGGTGTGGTGGCAGGTGCTGCTGTGGTGGAATTGCCTGGGGCGGTCACGCTTGGCATCGATTCGCGCAATAAAGCCATTTCAGCGACACCTTTGGCGAAATCTTCCAGTGCTGCGCCCCAGTGGTGGCTTTGCAGGTTGTCGGCAGAGGCCTTGAATAGCTTGTAGCTTTGCCAAACGATCCATGGATAGGCCAGTTTACCGGCGAGAAATTGTAAGACTTGCGGTATCTCAGCGATAAAGAGCCTTTTGGTCAGATCCCAGATGGCCTGCGCTTTTTCAACGAGTTGGCTATCCAGAAGTTTGCCCAGCAAGTAGGTGTTGTCGATGAAAAACCGTTTGAACAGCTGCTCTTCGATGGCTGTGGACGCTAAGCTCGGGCGTGCCGACTCTGTGAGGTCGGTTCGTTTTATTGTGGGTGCCAGTTCGAGTACCCAATCCTGCAATGCGGTAGAGGACGCCAGGTCGCTGATCAAACTCGCTTCATCACGGTATTCCTTCAGATCGTGGGTCGGACTATACGGTGCGTACAGCACGTATGGCCCCAGCTGACGTTCACTCGAGTTGATCAGGTACATGCCTTGTACGTTAACGGCGATGGTAGTGTTCGGCATAAGCAATGCCAGCGGGCGGACCATGGCTTTGGCATTTAACACCGTGGCTCGGGCGAGAGCGTCAGGCATGTCGAGGATTTGCTGCAAATAACCAAATGCGGTTGGGGATAATAGTTTTTGCAGGGTTTTGGCGTGGGCATACTGCATCAACTGCCAGCGTAGCTGTTTGCCAAAACGTTGCTGACGTTCCAGTGCCTCAGGTTTGCCGACTGTCAACTGGGTAACCAGGTACTGATGGTAATCGGTGCCGAGGTTCAGTGTTTGAATTCGGCTCTGCAGCGTTTGATTATTCAGCCGGGAGGACAGTGGCACGGCCGTCGTGGAGGCGAATTGATCGGTTGCCGAACGTTGATCCTGGTGATTCAACGCGTACTGAACCAAAGACTGTGCGCGCGCAGGCACCGTTGACAAGGTGACTTGAATGTCGTCGCACGCCACTGTGTTCTGCTTATCCAGGTCCTGTAAAAGCGCCGATAACTGACTCTTGGCAAATTCCGGGAGGGATTTGAGTCCGTGCAGGTAGTCTTGGCTGTCGGAGGCATTGTGCCGATACTGCTCCACAATCTCCGCATGTAAGTGCTGGTCCTGGGGCGACGCCATGCCCAGCCAGGCCGGAAGCGAATGTTGAAGGATCTGGTTGCGGGCGAGAGCAATGGCTCGCGCCAGATTAGTGGGTGCAACGTGCTGAATGATCTGATTCTGCCACCGCGACTGCAGGCGTTCCACGGACGGCCTTGGCGCTAGAATCCTGGAGCGTTCTTCGTGTTGGCGTTGTGTATAGGCCTGTTGCAGATGATTGGTCAGGTTGTCATTGATGAGCCGGAGTTCACTCAGCTCGAAGCTGTGATGTGGGTAGCGGTTGTCGGGTAGCAGATTGTCCAGCAGCGTGAGGCGTTCATGGGGATCAAGTAGCCGCTCATTCAATTCAGTGCGCAATTCGCCCAATGAGCTGAATGCCTCAAGGCCCAGCGCCGGAGTCCAGAGCAGTGCCCGCCCAGAGCGGCGGGAGTCAAGTCCTCCTCGTTCTGTAAGGATAAAAACACTGTTAAGTGTGAGGTCGATACTGTGCCCCACCACCTTGAGTACCACTGAAAAGGCGTCAGGTCGAAAACCATTGAGGTAGCGTCGAGTCATGCGTTGATAACTGTCCAGCACCGTCAAGACGATGGCTTGATCGTCAAGGTCCAGTGATTGGTTCAACGCCCTGAGTTGAACCTCGCTCTTCAAGGCGGTTTCCATGGCGCCGGCTAACAGTGCGGGCGATGGTGTAAAAGCGATGGTTTGATGCAAAAAAGTCGAGAAGGTTTTAATGGCCGTATCAATGCTCGCATCGACCTGCGTAACGGTCATGCTGGTGAGTTGAGTCGAAGTCTGGGCCACGGGGGCGAAGAACAAGCCGACGTTGGAGGTGCTGGCCAGTGGTTGCGTTTGTGCGCAGAAACGTCGTAGGAAGTGCTCGACCATGCTGAGCGATGAAGTCGGTTGGCGCTTTTCCGTGAGAGTGGGGGGCGTTGGGTACTGATTAACCCACACATCGCGTACATCTACCTTATGGTCAGCGGTCGCTAATGTGTTGTTGAGTAATGTGGCCGCCGAACTCGATAAAGTAGGGCGCGCCGCCAAGTCTTTTTCAATATCGTCACGGGTTTGTTCCAGCGTTTTCAACTGTTCGCGAGCGGCGTTCAGAACGGTCTGGTTACCTGGCGTTGCGGGCTTAGGCGAGGCGTGCCAAGAGGGGGCCAGTTGCGTACTCCAGCGACCATGAGTTTCAAGCCTCGACAAGTGAGGATCAAGCATGCCGCGGATATCCAGCAAGTGGTCAATTGCCGCCTCGATGTTCAACCCGCCTTGGCTTTGGCGATAGAGGTCAAAGGCATACTCCAGGTTCTGTTCCTGTACGTTCAGGATGCCTTGCAATAACTGGTTGAAAATGATGCCGGACACAGGTCGGGTGGTTATCTGGGCATTTGTCAGTCCGGTTCTTTTGTAGTAGCCGGGGCGAGACAGATGGTGCTTCCAGCTTTCGCGTGTCTGCGGCGAGTTAAACAGGTGCAGCAAGTGAGCCTCAAGTGCGGATTTGTCGAAAAACAACTCCAAGCCTTTCTGCACAGAATAAAGCAGTACCTGCGTGACTGCAGCGTTGGGGGTTTGACTGATGACAAGCATGCTGCCTAGCTCGATCGGCGGCGTCGCTGGGCCTATCTGCGCTGTTTCCAGCATAGGGTGGGAAGAATCGGGTGATGAAGTTCCATGGAGCAGAGGCAATGCCAACAGTTGTAAGCGTTGTACCGGAGCCAGCCGCTTTCGCTGTTGTTGATCAAACAGGTGGGCGCAGAACCGGTCGTGCATGGCCAAGGCAAACAAGGCGAAGCGCGTAGTGCCAAGGGTGCTGGCGCCAGACCAGAATTCGCTGAGTTGCTGTTTTACATGGGCTAATAGACCTTGCGCCAGGGTTTGCACGGCACGCTCCCAGAGCAGATGATCCTGGGCTGTGGTATCACTTGTCCGGTCGGGGTGATGGTAACGCCTGACTTCCCCGGCAGGCCATGCGTTGTCGATGAGATAGTGCACAACCGTGGCGCTGAGCGAGCGGGATTTTACCGGCAAGGCGTTGGCGCCCCCCTCTGCGAAGCTGTCCACGCGGGTTTTACGCTGATCCAGCCCAGGGAACTGCGCAGCGAGCGTTGCGGCGATGTAGGCATCGACGATATCGGTAAAACTGCCAAGGCGCAGAAGTTCGTCCAGCATCAGTTGCGCGTTGTCAGCGAGGTTGCTCGACAGCGTGTGTTGTTGCGCCTCGAATACCTTGCCGGGAATCGGGCGTGTGCTGATCGACAACGGGGTTGAATCAGCCAGCGCAGCGCGCTGTGCGATGCCGACCAGCGATAGCAGCGCTTTGCGCTGTTCGGGGGCGTTGAGCCTTGTGGTCAGTGCAGCCGTGAGCGTTTGAACATCGTTGAATTTTTCCAGGCCATGGCTGGGCGTATAGAGAAAGGCCGGTTGATCCTGAGCGCCGCTCATCATGAACGCCCCCGCTAGCTCGAACGCCGACTGCGTAGAGGGCGTCACCATCAACGTGTCGACATACATCGCCGGTTCATGTGCGGCGCGTTGCGTGGCGGTGTCCAGGTGAATGGCCTCCAACCAGTCCAGATCCGTAAGTGTGAAGTTTCGGGACTTTTGTCGTTCTGTCTGTTCGCTGCGTTCGGGAAGGATCTCGGTAAAAAAATAGGGGAGATCGTCGCTGTCCATGCTATGTACTCGTACCGATGCGGGCTACCGGGCTGGTCGCCACTTGGGTGGTTAATCCAGCAACGATAAGGGGCATGACATTGACCCAAGGGTTATCTTTGTATTGCGATTGGTTTTCTTGAGCGTTGTGTCAAACGCTGAACCGATTGTGGCCCAACAGCCTCTGACAGCGTCACGCAACGGTGAGGATTCCCTCAGGCAGGGTGTACTCGCAGATTTTTCGTCATGCGCTCGCAACCTGCAATCTGCTCGAATCGTACGTAATGCGCTTGCGACGTCCACTCCTCGATCAGGATCAAATACTCGGCAGGCGGATTGATCTGGCGCAGCTGGCCGCAAAGTAGGCGCGTGCGTCGCGCTTTCATCGGCTGCTTTAGCGTCAAGATGACTTTGTCGGCGGCGCGGCATTCAGTGATTTCCATGACTGAGTCCCTCATCGATTGCTGGCGGCAAACGGGCTGGCCCAGTAGAGATGCCAGTGATTCTCGCCGCGTAGCGCTCATTTTTTGGCCGGGAGTCGGAGGCGTCTACTGTGATACCTGACAGTCTTTTAGTCTGTTGTGCGCTACTGCGCATAGGCCATAGAGCGTTGAGGCATATCGAAGACAGCGTCCCCGTGGATCAATCACCCTCGGTCACGACGTAGCCTGAAGGTGGACGTACCGCTGGCCTCAGCGCCGGGTTATCAAACAACGGGAGCGGTACATGTCCGACGGCAATGAGCGCATTGCGGTGCTCGACCAACTGCGTGGAGTCGCCCTGTGCGGCATGTTGTTTATCAACGCTACCTATTTCGCGGACGACACGCAGGGGCCGGTTGTCGTTTCCGGCGAGGTGGCTGGGTTGGAGGCGTGGAGCTACCACCTCTGGCAGGTGCTGTTCGCCGGCAAATTTGTGGCGATCTTCTCATTTCTGTTCGGTGCCAGCCTGCAACTGTGCGTGATGCGGTCCCGGGCGCGGCAAGCGCCTTGGATTGGCCGCCATCTGCGCCGGGCAGCGGCTCTGTATGCCCTGGGTGTGCTGCACAGTTGGGTATGGCCCAGCGACATCCTGCGTGCATACGCGGGCTTTGCGGTGGTGCTGCTGCCTCTGCTTGCCCTGTCCAGCCGTTGGCAACGCTGGGTGCTGGTCCTGACTTTTTCAGGCGCCCTGTGCGCGCCGCTGCTGCCTGAAGGGTCGGTGTTGTCGTTCCCGGCCGGCCTGTGTTTTCGGTTGTTGCCCTTTGTGTGCGGTATCTATATGGCCGGCGCTGGCAGGCTGATGGGGGAGGGGCACACGTCCGACCTTGCGGGGCGTTTTTTCATTGTGATCGGGACGATAGCGCTGTTGATGGCTGGCTATGTCTGGTTGGTGTTGATGCTGCCGGATGCGGTTGCGATTGAACGCTATCTGCGCCTCACCAGCTATCCACTGGCACTGTGTTACGGCCTGTGCGTGGTGAGGCTGACGATGGCGATACGTGACAGCCGCATCGGCCAGGGGCTGACGACACTTGGGCGGATGTCGCTGACTACCTACCTCAGCCAGGACAGCTTAGGTCTGTTGGTGATCCTGTGCCTGGGCCTGGCGCCGCTGGCCTACAGCCAAGTGCCGATCGTCGTGGTGTTCACGCTTGCCTTGCAGTGGGCGTTCAGTCACCTGTGGTTGCGGCGGTTCCGCTCGGGACCGATTGAAACCCTGGCGGGCTGGTTTATCCATGGGCGCCATCGCTGACATTGGCTAGTCAGTCCTCATCAGACAGGAACACCGCGGTCAGGCGTCGGTCTGCTTCGGTGAAGATGCACAGGGCCGAGCTGTCACTGATGGCGTAGGACGACAGCAGATAGCCGCCGCGTTCTACGGCCACATCGTTGTAGTGCCGATGCGCTTCGCGCACATCGCCCCAGTCGCCGCAGAGGTGTCGGCCCACATAGGGCAGCGGGTCGAGTAGGTCCTGGCGGATCAGGGCGTCGACACGGCTGGAAATGGTCAGGCCGCCGCAGGGGAACCGTGGCTGGAGGGGAGCGAAGGCGGGCATAGGGAGACGCAGATCCTCCACGGCGATGGGGCTTCGTACTCTAGCAAGGGAGATCATTCCGGTGACGAGGCGGTGGTCACAATCACGCTCGGCTGCATAGACAGCTTCGTCATTTCCTGGCGGGACCTGTGTCCAGGCCGCTGGTCGCCTTGAGCGCATAGAGCAGGCAGCGTATCGCTTCGCGATCCTGGTCCGCCAATGAACGGTAGTAGCGGACCAATCGCTCTTCCTCTCGGTCGAGCTGGCGGGACCGCAGGGAGGCATCCGGGGCGCTGCGCAGCGGGGGAGAAAACGCGGTGTTTGACATGATCCTAGTCCTTTATAACTTGGCATGGGCGTCTGGCCCTTAAACAACTTCATACATAGCGTTTAATGTCGAAATAGGCTCGTACTTTTTCGTGACTGGGAGGTTTTTCGGAAGTGGCTGTCGGACATGGTCGGCAGAGATGTGAGAAGCAATCTTTCAAGGTTCGGCCAATCTGACCTTCATCTTTAGATTGACGGTGGGAAGGCGCGAGCCGCGTGTAGGACGGCGGTCAAGCTCCATTCGAGCTGTCAGGGGGGATATTTCGGTGTGTGTCTGCGCACGTGACTGACATACAAGATCACGGCAATGAACTGCGAGGGTTTTTGAATGTCAGCCCACAGCCGCGAACGAAGGAGCCTTAGACTCAATCTCCAAGTGCAACACCCTCTAGCCAGTAGGGTGTCAGCATGCCCAGGCATTACAACCATTTGAGCGCTGAAGAACGCGCCGTTGTCCAGATCGAGATCCAGGATGGTAAGAGCATGCGATCCATCGCCAGGCGGTTGGGGCGCAGCCCTTCGACCCTGAGCCGCAAGGTGGCCCGGCAAGGCGCTGGAGCGTACAGCGCCACCGAGGCCGGCAAAAACTATCGTGCCCGCCGACTACGCTCCGTTCGGCACCGCCGGCTGATCAAGGGTGCTTTCAACCGCTCCTGCGTAGGGACGCTGGTCGAACGAAAGACGCGCTTTGTGATCCTCTGCAAGATGGACGGCTGCACAGCTGAAGCGGCACTGGAGGGTTTCAGTCGCCAACTGAAGAAGCTGCCCGAATCCATGCGCACCAGTTTGACCTACGACCGAGGCACGGAGCTGACGTGCTACCCAGAGCTGATGGACCGCCTGGCTATCGACGTGTGGTTTGCTGATCCACACGCGCCGTGGCACCGCGGCAGCAACGAAAACACCAACGGATTGCTTCGGCAGTTCCTGCCCAAGGGAGTTGATCTGTCGAGCGCGAGCCAGGAGTATCTCAATCACGTTGCGATGCTCATGAACACACGCCCGCGTCAGACGCTGGGCTGGAAAACGCCCGCAGAAGTGATGGACAAAGAGATCGCCGAATTCAGATCACGTGTTGCGCTTGCTTCTTGAGACCGCCAGCTTGCATGGCTGTTGAGCGTCAATGCCAGCTGGCTGGCAGCGGGGCGCAGCCGGGAATGATCAACGGCATGCTCATTGAGATGATAGGCGGAATCAAGCGAATCCGGGGCATATGTAGGAAATCTCTCTAATGCGTTGTCGAAAACTCCCTCTCGTGCTTTGGGGGCTGGTCAAGATTGATTGAGATACTTCATTGTAGTGGAGAAGGAAATAAGTGCGCGGCACGTAGCACTTTGACCTCATGAAATGGAATTTATGTACTGTGGCCGGTGGCTTTGCTAGCGAGCCGGTTAGGTACTGGTTCCAGTCTTGCTTTATTTGCAGCAGCAACTGGAGGGGTGGGGTCATGGCTTCAAATAGCTTTCAAAATGAAGTGCCTAAAGCACGGGTCAACATCAAACTTGATCTGCACACGGGTGGGGCGCAAAGAAAGGTTGAGCTGCCACTTAAGCTGATGGTGCTGGGTGATTACAGCAACGGCAAAGAACAACGCTCGCTGTCCGAAAGAAACAAGGTTAATATCAATAAAAACAACTTCGACAGTGTCATGGCTGAGTTCTCTCCTGGCCTGAAGTTTGCGGTGGCGAATACGCTGGCCAATGACGATTCAGAAGCCTCTGTCGAGCTGAAGTTTCAGCGCATGAAGGATTTCGAGCCGGAGCAAGTAGTGCGGCAGATCCCGCAGTTGCGTGCCCTGTTGGCCATGCGCAACCTGCTGCGCGATCTCAAGTCCAACCTGCTGGATAACGCAACCTTCCGTCACGAGTTGGAGAGCATTTTGAAGGATGACGCATTGAGCGATGAGCTGCGCGCTGAACTGGCTGCGCTCGCTCCGAGCCACGATCGTTAATCTAACTCGGTTCGCTTAATAAGGAAGTTATCACATGTCTGTTGAAAGCTCTAACGTGCAATCGCGCGACGCTGTTGTGTTGTCTGAAGAACGTTGCGGTGTCTACAGTTCACTGTTCAGTAAGATCAACTTGAGCCCGGTTTCAGAATTGGGGGATATTGACATGTTTCAGTGTGCGGAAGCGTTGTCGGAGGCTTCTGCCGATGAGCGGGTCACTGCTGCAGTCAGTGTGTTCTTGAAAGTGCTCAAAGAGTCGTCGCAAAAGGTTGAGCGTTTGGACAAGACGCTACTGGATGAGCACATTGCATCCTTGGATGCACAAATTAGTCGCCAACTGGATGCGGTGATGCATCACCCTGACTTTCAACGCGTTGAGTCGATCTGGCGTGGCACAAAGTCGCTGGTTGATCAGACGGATTTTCGCCAGAACGTGAAGATTGAGTTGTTGGACGTCAGTAAAGATCACTTGGTGCAGGACTTCGACGATGCGCCGGAGATTGCCCAGAGCGGTCTCTATGCGCATACGTACACCCAGGAATACGACACGCCCGGTGGTGAACCCATTGCCGCGGCCATCTCCAACTACGAGTTCGATAACCAGCCGCAGGACATCACCCTGTTGCGCAATATTTCCAAGGTGGCCGCCGCTGCGCATATGCCGTTCATTGGTTCCGTCGGGCCGGCATTTTTCGGCAAGAAAACCATGGAGGAAGTTGCCGCCATCAAAGACATCGGAAACTACCTGGATCGTGCCGAATATATCAAGTGGCACAGCTTGACCGCGAGCGATGATGCGCGCTATCTCGGCCTGCTTACGCCACGGGTGCTGGGCCGTTTGCCTTACGGGCCGGACACTGCTCCAGTGCGCATTTTCAACCATGTTGAGAGTGTTAAAGGGCCTGACCATGAAAAGTACCTGTGGGTCAGCGCAGCCTTCTCCTTTGCTGCAAATATGGTCAAGAGCTTTATCGCCAATGGTTGGTGTGTACAGATTCGCGGACCTCAGTCCGGTGGCGCGGTGACGGACCTGCCGATTCATTTGTACGATCTGGGCACCGGTAATCAGGTCAAGATTCCATCCGAGGTGATGATTCCGGAAACTCGCGAGTTCGAATTCGCCAACCACGGCTTCATTCCGCTTTCGTACTACAAGAACCGTGACTACGCGTGCTTCTTCTCGGCCAATTCGGTCCAGAAACCTGCGTTGTATGACACCGCTGACGCCACCGCCAACAGCCGCATCAACGCGCGCTTGCCATACATTTTTCTGCTGTCGCGTATCGCCCATTATTTGAAGGTGATCCAGCGCGAAAACATCGGCACCACCAAGGATCGCCGTTTGCTGGAGTTGGAACTCAACAAGTGGATTGGCGGGCTGGTGACCGAAATGACTGACCCTGGCGATGACCTACAGGCGTCACATCCGCTGCGCGATGCGAAGGTGACGGTTGAAGATATCGAGGACAACCCCGGCTTCTTCCGCATCAAGTTGTACGCCGTGCCGCACTTCCAGGTCGAGGGTATGGACGTGAACCTGTCGCTGGTTTCGCAGATGCCCAAGGCCAAAGCCTGACTCAGTCGTAGGGAAACGATGCCATGAAGATCGATCGTCCTCTATGGGCTGCAGGGGCGTTGCTGTGCCCGCAGCAATTCCAACAGCAGGCCCGCTGGGAGGCCTGGGCCAACGAGCAGCTCGCCCGTCTGACCTTGGCCCACCCTTGGGGGGTTCAGGCCGTAGGCTTTGACCTGGAGGCTTTGCGACTGGGCAAACTCAAGGCAACCCAACTGCGTGCGCGAATGCCGGATGGCACGTGGATCGACACCGAGCAGGTGGACCGCCTGCCTCCCGCCTTGGAGCTGGCGCAGTTGTTGGCTGACGACGATCAGCAAGTGTTGCTGCACTTGGCCTTGCCGCTGGAGCAGGCCAACGGCAACAACTGTCTGTTTGAAGGGGGCAGGGCTGATCGACCGATGCGCTATCGCCAGGCGTGGCGCGAGGTTCAAGACATCTATGCGGATGAGGTTCAGTCAATCGGTGTGATGGAGCACGCACTGAGCCTGCGCCTGCATCGCGATGACAATGCCGATTACCTGACCTGCCCGATTGCGCGTCTGGTGCGTGACGGGCAGGGCGCCTGGAGCCTCGACCCGGCCTATGTACCTCCGCTTCTGAGCTTCGCTGCGCATGCGGGGTTGGTGAGCCAGTTGGACAACCTGTTGACGCAATTATCGGCCAAGCGGCAACGGCTGATGGGCATGCGCCGCGAAAGCAATCAGCGCATGGCGGATTTTGCCGTGGCCGATGTATCGCTGTTCTGGTTGCTCAATGCCTTGAACACCTATCAGCCGGTATTGGCGGACCTTCAGGCGTTTCCTGCACGGCACCCCGAGCAGGTCTACCAGCAGTTGATAAAGCTGGCCGGCAGCCTGCTGACGTTCTCATTGGAACACGATATCGACAAGATTCCAGCCTACCGGCACGAATCTTTGGAGGCGGTGTTCCCACCATTGATGCACACCATTTCCCTGTTGCTGGAAGCCAGTCTGCCGTCGCGGGTGATTGCCTTGGAGCTGGAAGAACAGGGCGCCAATCGCTGGCAGGTCACGCTGAATGACCCGCGTCTGCGCGAGCGGGACGGTGCTGATTTCTATCTGTCGGTGCGTTGCCGGTTGCCCGCCGCGCAGTTGCAGGACCAGTTCCCACGCCTGTGCAAGATCGGCACGCCCGACGAGGTCAATTACCTGGTCAACGCCGCACTCGACGGCGTTCCACTGCAATCTCTCAGCCATGTGCCGGCGGCGATTCCATTGCGTCTGGAAAACCAGTATTTCGCGCTGGACCTGGATCATTCCAAGGGGCAGGCGGTGCTGGACGAAGGGGTCTGTGCGTTCTATGTGCCAAGCACCTTGGTCGACGTGAAGCTTGAACTGTTTGCGGTGCTGCGCTCATGAACCTGGCTGCTTCCAAAGAACACACAGCAGCGGCAGTGGACATCGATGCGCTGCTGCAGGATACCTACCTGCTGGTGGTCGAGTTACGCCAGGGGGCAGCCGTGCCGAGTGGAGATGCGTTGTCGCAGCTTTGCGTAGCACAAGTCGAACAGGTGCGTCAGCGACTCAAACTCGTGGGCCTGAGCCAGCGCAGCATCGATCACATCAGTCATGCGCAATGCGCGTTGCTCGATGAAACCGTACTCACTTGCGCCGAAGGTGACGCGCACGCCTCTTGGGCCAGCGAACCGTTGCAGACCAGATTTTTCAATCGCCATCAGGCGGGTGAGTTTCTGTACGAGGACATGCGTGAAGTCTTACGCGAGCCTGCGCCCGATCGGCATGTGCTGACGGCTTTTCAACGGGTACTGATGTTGGGTTTTCGTGGGCGCTACCGTGATCTGAGTGATCCCGAGCGGGAGCAGTTACTGGTTGACCTCAGTGCACGGATCACGCCACTTCGGCTCAGCCAAAGCCTGATAACGCAGGCGGGCGGCAGTGAGCTGATCGCAGGTTTTGCTTGGCTGCGATCACCTCTGGTCCATGTAGTGGCCGTGGGGATGGTGCTTACCGCCACATGGTGGGGATTGGATCATCTGTTGAGCGACGCTGTGGCCTCGCTCCTGCCGGATCAGAGGTGAGGGCTAGATGACCTTGAACCTGCATCGAGTCCTTTGCCTATGGGCGGGCGCTCTGACCTTCGCTCTGCTGGTCATCATTCCTCTCGGCCTGTGGGCGCGAGCATTGGGTGTATTGATCACAGTGGGTTGTGTAGCGTGGGCCTGGGTGCTGTTGGGGCGTTGTGCAGTTCAACACCATGGATTGGTTTCATTGGCTGATAACAGACTCCTGCCTGCGGCAGCATTTCGTCATCCTGTCGTTCTGGTCTGCGGTGACGGTCTGGATGGCTTGTTCGGCCGGGTTCCCGCCGAACAGATGGGCCTGCGCATAACCGAACATGGTTGCTATGTCCGTGTTCCAAGCCTGGAACAGCTGGTGGCTGTCACTGATGGGATCCTGGTACTACGCCCAAGCTGGCGCGGGCAACTTAGTGTGATGTTCACCGTTAATCCCGGTGTGCACAGTGATGGTGCTGTACTCGCCGGTCAGGTGCGGACCTTCAGCCACCAATTGTCTCTGGTACGTAAACGCGGCATTGCCCTGCCGTTATTGCTGGTGAGCTACCTGCAAACGTTGCACGGCGAGGAGCCTTGGTTCAGTTGGGACAATGATCAAGCCGACGCCCTCGTGCGTGATGCGGGTGCTTGCGTCAGGTTGGATGAGTGGCAACAGCATACCGCCGACTCGTCCGTACAATCGGCGCGGACGCATGCCGGTGTACAACTGAACAGTGTCGTTGCGTGGTTGCAAGACGCGGTGCTGCCGTACCTTGCCACGCGCCGCTCCCCAGGGTTGGCGACGGTTTGTGCGGTCAGGTTGGTACCGGCTTTGCCCGCCGCAGCGGAGGGCAATCTGTGGCAGCAATGGTTGCGCAGCAGAGTGGCTCTGGCTGACAACAGGTCGGCAGTGACGGATGCGGTCTTACCGTTCCCGGACGCTTTGCTCAGCCTGCTCCCGTGCGGCTCGTCGCGTTCCCCGGTACACCGCGCAAGCATCGCAGCATTGTGGTTATTCGCCGTCGCAAGTGTCATCGCACTCGCCAGCTCGGCGTGGCAAAACACCTTATTAGTGCGCCAGGTCAGTGACGATCTACGGCGCTATACGGCCATTCCACAGCCGACCCAGCGTGAGCAGCGCGAATTCCTTTGGCGTGAAGACGCCGTGACTGTTCTTCGCCAGGACGCTCAACGCCTGGACGCCTACTACCGCCACGGTGTGCCCTTGGCATTCGGCCTGGGCCTGTACCGTGGCGAACGCCTGCGCGCGCCGCTGCTGGCAGTACTGGCCGCTCATGTTGAACCTGCACCGACTGCGGCCCCTGTACGAATTGCCAAGCCGGTGCGGCTGGACAGTCTGTCGCTGTTCGCCACCGGCAGCGCCCAACTCAAGCCGGGTTCGACAAAAATCCTGATCAATGCGCTGGTCGACATCAAGGCACAGCCCGGCTGGCTGATTGTGATCGCCGGGCATACCGACGCCACCGGCGATCCGCAGAACAACCTTCGCCTATCCCACGCCCGCGCCGCTGCAGTGCATGCCTGGATGCAGCAGATGGGCGG
Organism: Pseudomonas fluorescens; assembly: GCF_001902145.1. Classification (GTDB taxonomy): domain Bacteria; phylum Pseudomonadota; class Gammaproteobacteria; order Pseudomonadales; family Pseudomonadaceae; genus Aquipseudomonas; species Aquipseudomonas fluorescens_BV. The sequence goes on along the minus strand of NZ_MRST01000025.1, from coordinate 530,687 downwards.
TATCCCCGACAGCTGTTTTGCCGTGCAGGGCTTCGGCGCGAGCCAACCGATCGCCCGTAACGACACCGAGGCGGGGCGTGCAGCCAATCGCCGCGTCGATATCCGTCTGGTACCAGAGGCAGGGGCGTGCGCGCTCTCTACCGCCGGGCCGGACAGGCAACCCCCAGTCGCATCCCGCGACAGTTAAATTTCCGAGAAAAGGAGCTTCACATGGCAATTCCCGTTTACCTCTGGCTGCAAGACGACGGCGGCGCAAACATCAAGGGTTCGGTGGATGTGCAAAAGCGCGAAGGCAGCATCGAAGTGGTGGCCCAGGACCACAGCCTGTACATCCCCACCGACAACAACACCGGCAAGTTGACCGGTACTCGCGTACACACGCCGTTTCTGTTTTCCAAGGAAATCGATGCGTCCAGCCCTTACCTTTACAAGGCCGTGACCACCGGGCAAACCCTCAAAAGTGCTGAATTCAAGTGGTACCGCATCGACGACGCCGGGCAGGAAGTCGAGTACTTCGTCACCAAGCTGGAAAACGTCAAGGTGGTGAAAGTCGCGCCGAAAATGCACGACGTCAAAGACCCAGGCAAAGAGAAGCACAACCACCTTGAGCAGATTGAGTTGCGCTACGAGAAGGTCACCTGGACCTACAAGGACGGCAACATCATCCACTCCGACTCGTGGAATGAACGTCAGAGCGCCTGATGCGTGTGGAGCCGCAGGTGGTCTCTTGCCTTCGGCTCCCGGTGTGCTGGGTTGAGCGTCCGTTCGCGGGCGTTCAGCCAAACACATCGAATTGCAATTCCACGGCCGGTCTTATTGACGACACACCCAGATCCCCGAACAAGGATGTAACCGTATGGCACCGAATTCCACCCGCTTGCTTCGCCGTCTCAACCCTTACTGCGCCCAGGCGTTGAGTGCGGCGGCCTCGCTGTGCCAGAACCGTGCGCACGCGCAAATCACCATTGAGCACTGGCTGCTCAAGTTGCTGGGGCAGGGAGACGGTGATTTGACCGTAATCGCACGTCGTTACGAGTGGGATATGGAGACGCTGTGGTACGGGCTGCTGGAGCATATCGATGGTCTGCCACGCAGCGTACAGAGCAAGCCGCAGCTGTCGGAGCCATTGCAGCAACTGATCAAGAACGCCTGGTTGAAGGCCTCGCTGGACGATAACAACGACAGCCTGCGCTCTGTCCACCTGCTGAGCGCGTTGATGGAAACGCCCAGCTTGCTGGTGTGTGAAGCCGCATGGCCTTTGCTCAGCCTCAGTGAGGCTCAGTTGCAGCGCCTCTTGGTGTTGTTGGATCAATCGTCCGAGGAGCGCCCCGAGGTGCAGGCTTCAGCCGCGTCGGACAGCCCTGCAGCGCCTTCAGGTGAACCCGTCATACTCCCACCCAGCGCGACGAAAAAAGTTGAGGCGTTGCAGGCGGTGCTGGACAGGTTCACCCACGACCTCACTGCCAAAGCAGCACAAGGGCAGATCGACCCGGTGTTTGGTCGTGACGACGAAATTCGCCAGGTCGTTGATATCCTCAGTCGTCGGCGCAAGAACAATCCACTCCTGGTGGGCGAGCCGGGCGTTGGCAAAACGGCATTGGTTGAAGGCTTGGCGCTGAGCATCGCCCACGGCACGGTGCCGGACAGTCTCAAATCGGTCAGTGTACGCACTCTTGATCTGGGGTTGCTGCAAGCAGGTGCGGGCATCAAAGGCGAGTTCGAGCAACGACTGAAAAATGTGATCGACGCCGTGCAACAGTCCGAACAGCCGGTGCTGTTGTTCATTGACGAAGCCCACACCCTGATCGGCGCCGGCAACCAGGCTGGTGGTGCCGACGCGGCCAACTTGCTCAAGCCCGCCTTGGCCCGTGGCGAGTTGCGCACCATCGCCGCGACCACCTGGAGCGAGTACAAGCAGTATTTTGAGCGCGACGCGGCCTTGGAACGGCGCTTTCAGATGGTCAAGGTCGATGAGCCGGATGATGCCAATGCCAGCCTGATGTTGCGCGGCCTCAAAGGACGCTACGCCACCCATCACGGCGTGCACATTCAGGATGCGGCCGTGCAGGCAGCAGTCAGCCTGTCGCGGCGCTACCTGACCGGTCGGCAGCTGCCGGACAAAGCAGTCGACCTGCTGGACACCGCCAGCGCCCGCGTGCGCATGAGCCTGGACTGCGAGCCGCAGGCGTTGATCCGCCTGAGTGCCCGACAAGTGGCCCTGGAGCTGGAAGGCCAAGCACTGGAGCAGGATCAGCGCCTTGGCGGGCATGGTGCCGATGAGCGCCTAACGGTGATTGCCGCACAACACGCCGAGCTGCAACGTCAATACGTCGATCTGGAGCGTCAATACCGGCAAGAGCTTGACCTGACCCAGCAACTGATTGACGCGCGTCAGGCGCAGCCGCCGCAGCGTGAGACCTGCGCGCAGTTACAGCGGCAGTTGAGCAATGTCCAAGGCAACCAGCCGCTGCTGTCGCTGGATGTCGACGCGCGTAGCGTGGCCGAAGTCATTGCCGATTGGACCGGGGTGCCACTGAGCAGTTTGCTCAAGGACGAACAGGCCAGCTTGCTGATGCTGGAGCAGCAATTGGGCGAGCGTGTCATCGGGCAGGCGCCGGCCCTGAGCGCCATGGCCCAGCGCCTGCGGGCGGCCAAAACCGGCCTCACCGATGACAAGGCGCCGCTGGGCGTGTTCCTGCTGGTCGGCACCAGCGGCGTGGGCAAAACCGAAACCGCCCTGGCCCTGGCCGACAGCCTGTTCGGCGGCGAAAAATCGCTGATCACCCTCAACTTTTCCGAGTACCAGGAAGCCCACACCGTCAGCCAACTCAAAGGCTCACCACCCGGCTATGTCGGTTACGGCCAGGGCGGTGTGCTCACCGAAGCCGTGCGCAAACGGCCCTACAGCGTTGTGCTGCTCGACGAGGTGGAAAAGGCCCATCGCGACGTACTGAATGTGTTCTACCAGGTCTTCGATCGCGGTTTTATGCGCGATGGCGAAGGGCGCGAGATCGACTTTCGCAACACCGTCATTCTCATGACCTCCAACCTCGGCAGCGACCTGCTGCAAACCTGCATGCAGGAACAACCGGATGCACCGGACAGCGTGCTGCATGAACTGCTGCGTCCCATCCTGCGCGAGCACTTCCAGCCCGCATTGCTTGCACGTTTTCAGACCCTGATCTATCGCCCGCTGCAAGCCGATGCACTCAAGCGCATCGTGGCGATCAAGCTGGCCCAGGTCGCCAAGCGCCTGCAACGTCATTACGGCCTGGAGTGCCAAATTGACGATGCCCTGAATGACGCGCTGGTTGCCGCCTGCCTGCTGCCCGATTCAGGCGCACGCAATATCGACAGCCTGCTCAACGAGCAGATCCTGCCCGTACTCAGTCAGCAACTGTTGGAGCGCCGCGCGGCGCAGCAACGTACCCACGGCGTGAGGCTCGGCTACAGCGACGATGAAGGCATCAGCCTGCATTTCACCGGTGTTCAAGACACGGCTCAGCCCGTCGCCCTGGAGGTGTGAGCATGTCCAGCGAATTGCAAAACTTCTTCGACCACAGCCGGCATACCTTGAGTGTGCGCGATGTCGAGGCCCGGCTCGATGTTCTGGCCTTTGAAGGCCAAGAACACCTGAGCCAACCCTTCAGCTATCGCGTGGAATTCACCAGCACCGAGCGTGATCTGGCTGCGGAAAGTATGCTCGGCCAGGACGCCAGCTTCAGCCTGCACGCCGCGCCGCAAAAGCTGCCGGTCACCGGGCTCAGCGCACCGGAGGTCAAACCGCTGCGCACCCTGCATGGCGTGGTCACCGGCTTCAAACGCCAGTCCGGCTCCAACGACCAGGCCACCTATGCGATCACCCTGCAGCCGCGCCTGGCCCTGTTCGGTCGCGGCCAGCAGTTTCGCATCTACCAGCACCAATCAGTGCCGGAGATCGTCGAAAGCATCCTGCGCGGTCGCCACGGCCTGGAAGGCCAGGATTTTCTGTTCAGCCTCAAACGCGACTATCCCAAGCGCGAACAGGTCATGCAATACGGCGAAAGCGACCTGGCCTTTATTGCCCGTCTGCTGGCCGAAGTCGGCATCTGGTACCGCTTCACCAGCGACGAACGCCTGGGCATTGATGTGGTGGAGTTTTGCGACGATCAACGCCTCTACCAATTCGACATCGAACTACCCCTTCGCCCGCAATCCGGGCTGGGCAGCAGTGGCCAGGATGCGGTGTGGCAACTGCAATCGAGCCACGCCGTGGTCGAACAGCAGGTGCATATCCGTGCCTACCACCATCGCGATGCCAGCGCCCACCTGAGCGGTGAAATCGACCAGAGTCGGGGCGCGACCACCACCTACGGCGAGGCCTATCACTACGCCGAACCTTACACGGCCCTCGGCGATAGGCTGGATCAAGACGAGGATCTGCAAAGCGAAAGCGGCTACTTCTACGCCCGCCTGCGCCACGAACGCTACCTGAATGGGCAGACCCAGCTCAGCGGCATCAGCAGCAGCGCCACCCTGGCGCCGGGCCAGGTGCTCAAGGTCTCCGGCGGTGCCCCCCAGGCCTTTACGCCGGGCGCGGTAATCACCGGCCTGACCACCACGGCCGCCCGTGACCAAAGTTTCGAGGCGACCTTCCAGGCCATGCCCTATTCAGAAACCGTATGTTTCCGTCCAGAACTGAAGGGCAAACCGCAAATCGCCGGCACCGTCCCAGCCCGTGTCACCAGTCCACAGGCCAACGACCCCTACGCCCATATCGACCTGGAAGGGCGCTACCGGGTGAACTTCCTGTTCGATCGCGACAGCTGGAAGGCCGGTGAAGAAAGCGTCTGGCTCCGCCTGGCCCGGCCCTACGCCGGCGACACCCATGGCCTGCATTTACCGCTGATTGCCGGCACCGAAGTAGCCATCGCCTTCGAACAGGGCGACCCGGATCGCCCCTACATCGCCCATGCCCTTCACGACAGCCGGCACATCGACCACGTTACTCTACGCAACGACAAGCGCAACGTGCTGCGCACCCCGGCCAACAACAAACTGCGCATGGACGACACCCGCGGGCAGGAACACCTCAAGCTCAGCACCGAACACAGCGGCAAGAGCCAACTCAACCTCGGCCATCTGGTCGATGCTGAGCGCCAGCCTCGCGGCGAGGGTGCGGAACTACGCACCGATGGGCATGCGGCCATTCGTGCAGGGAAAGGAATTTTCATAAGTGCTGATAAGCAGTCGAAGGCACAGGGGGAAATGCTCAGTATGCGTGAGGCCTTGGCGCAATTGGAGGAGGCACTCCAGCGCGTGCGGGGATTGGCGAGCAATGCCGCAGCTGCCGGAGCTCTCGAGGCTGACGGTATGGTGCCGGAGCAACTCAAGGATGTATTAGGGCAACTGAAGGAGTCCGGGCTTCTCGTCTCCGCTCCTGCTGGCATAGCCTTGGTGACTCCAGAACATTTGCAGTTGGCTGCGGGACAGACCTTTAGTGCAGTGAATAACAACACCGACTTTAGTGTGGTTAAACGTTTTACGATAACAGCAGGCCAAGCTATTGGCTTATTCGCCAAAAAGCTGGGGCTGAATTTCGTTGCTAACCAGGGGGCTGTTTCAATCCAGGCGCAGAATGATCGAATGGAGCTGTTGTCTCGCCAAGGGCTGAACATCAGCAGCACCGAAGACGAAATAAGAATTACTGCTAAAAAGAAAATAACTATTAGCTCGGGTGGTAACTACATCACCATCGACCCGTATCGTATTGAAATAGGCTCGCCTGGTGAAGTTGAGATCAAGTCTCCTAACTTTGACTACATCCAAACAGTAGGGCAGTTGGATGCGGCGCTCCCTTTTCTGGCTGGACCTTTAGGTGATGAGCCGAACACGCTGATTTTAAACTTGTACGATACAGTGGCAAAACCGATAGCAGGCGTGCCTTACATTGTGACTTTCGAGAATGGCCAGGTCTTGCAAGGAAAGTTGGATGAGCAAGGTCATGCGATACACAGTCCTGTACCGGATAGTCCAGCGAGCGTGCAATACCAGTTTCCTGAGCCCCAGCCCGATCAGCCTTGGCCTTCCTATACGTTGCTTCAGGCGGCACTAGTGCCGGAAGGCACAAATGTAAGCCCACGTGGGGCAGGCAAATGGGTGACTCAAGAAGTCGATTATCACGGTGGGCGTAATGTCGGGCAGATGTTCCTTAATCGCTTGACCTCTATGGGGGATTCAGGCCGGGTATTTGGTTCGGACGGTAAGGACTATGAGCGCACTAAGCGCACTATGATTCAAGCCTGGCAGCCACTGGGAGAAGAAGAACAGCACCTTGCCGAGACGTCTGCGATACGCCAGTACGGGGATCAGCGTCGCATCGAACAAACATATCTGGAAGGTAATGACAGTTGGCAGGTATCAGGTAAGTCTTGGTATTGGCAGCCACCGACAGCTGATACGGTATACGAGAAAAATGGAGATCAATTGTGAGTGTCTCGCGAGCAAATGTATTGCGGGTATGGGGTGGTTTGGACATTTTCTATGTGCTCTGGTACAGCTTGAGTAGTTGGAAAGAAGGGCGTGTCCCGTATCTGGCAGATCTATCTAGTGTAATGGGGCTGGGTGATCAACTTGGTAGTTTTCTGGTGGGGATGGGGCTTCTTTCTTGGGGGCTGCAAATATCAATTGCACTAAGCGGGGTGTTATTTGTCTGCGGCTATAGGCCTGCACGATATCTCGGATTTGCACAAATTCCGTTTCGCGTTCTCTTTCTCTATCCGTCAGTTTCGTTGTTATTAGTGGTGGCAGGCTACTTGCCCAGCCTGTTGGTAGTTGCTTTTGTGGTTGGGTCTGAAGTGCTTAAAGCCTGGAGTTTGTGGAAACGAGCCTGATGTACATTAATTTGACGTCACTCAAAGTGAATGGTGACGTCAGTGTGTTCTATGTTTATTGTGATAGTGGTAAGTGCATGAATCAAGATATGCAAAATGCCTTGGCGTTCTATCAGGCTCCTCCGCAGGATGCGCCTTCTGGGCTTAAAGGAATGTGGCTCTGGTTTTGGGAGACCTTGCAAGGCGATTTTCACGAGGACCCAAGTACTGCACAGGTGGTTACTGGTACCTTGATTTTTATGATTCCATTCGTGGATCAGATAGGTGACGTACGTGATTTGATTGCGAATTGTCGAAAGGTAAGCAAGGAAAGTGATGATACTTGGGCATGGGTGGCTTTGGTACTTACGCTGATTGGTTTGATTCCGTCATTGGGCTCTTTGCTGAAAGGGTGCTTTAAGGTTCTATTTCTGTACCTGCGCAAGTATCTTTTAAAAATAAAGATAAAACCAAAACCGGGAGGGCGCCTGGATGTTGTGCTCGACCAGGCGATGGTATTGCTGAGGCAGCATTTGGGCAGTCCTGTAGTTCGGAAAACTCTAGCGTGGATGAAGATTAATAATCCTTATCACTATTTGGCTGGAAAGCTGGATGAGGTTAAGGCCAGTCTGACAGTGGAAGAGCTGCTGGTGCGATTGGATGAAATCATGCGAGTCACACGCGAAATGTTTGATTCAGTTGTGAAGTGGGGGCCAGACTCGTTAAAGGTGTCAGTAGAAAGAATGTGGGCAATGCTCGTTGACGTTCGGGGGAAGGCCTCTGATGGTATAACAAAGGCATTAAAGCCAGCGCAGAATTATGTGGATCAGATCATCAACCGTTTACGCGTAGAAGGCGATAACGTCTATCGCGCCCGAACTGGAAACAATGCACATGTGTTGGGGGATCGTGCGAATGCTGAGCTTGAGCTGATGAGGCGGGAACAGCCGGATTGGGTGGATAAAGTTGAAGCTACTAAATATCCCGGACTAAATAAGTTGTCAGACAATTCTTTGGCTGATATCGCCGATGGTTGGCCGGATATTAGCGTTGAATCTAATATTAGACCCCTCAACGGTGCGTTTAAAACCTTCGATAATTCACTTCGAGCGGTTAGCATCGCTCCTGGTGAGCGATTATATCGAGTATTGGAACCCGGCTCTGAATCTTACGACAATGGCTGTTTTTGGATGCGTGAGGTTGAATTCGAAAAAATTACATCAAAGAGCGAATGGCGACGAAATTTTGCGGTTTGGAAAAGTTGGAATGAGAACGGAGAGTTCTTGGCTTACACAGTGCCCCCGGGGCAACCGCTCAAAGTATGGGAGGGGCGTGCGGCTACGCAAAAATTTGAGTCAGATGGAGCATATAAGTTAGAAGGAGGTCGGGAACAGATTGTACTGAATCCGAATGATCTTAAGCCAGAGTTTGCCAGCCCTAGACAGAAAACAGGTTGGGGATACGACGACGGTTCAGACCATCCTGACCTTGATCCGGTCAAGCCATTTTTGGGCTTGCCTGATCTGACTCATAACTGGTTTGAATAGGAGGAGCTTGACTATGGCTGTACTGCACCCGTTGGAATGCTATCTGCTGGAGAGCTTCAGTTCCGCTGAGTATATAGCCTCGACCCGTGATGCTGTAATAGAACTGATCGACGCCCATGAGGCGGCTTATGCTCGGCTTCAGGGAGAGCTTGATCCGCGTAATCGCAACAAGCCGTTATGGCAGCAGGGCGATATGATCTGGGGCACACGGGTCTTGGTCAATATTCGGCCAGCTCGGGATCGTTACATCAAGGCCTATATATTGCGAACGCATAACGACCCGCTAGCCTTTCAAGGGGTGGGGAATACATTGAATAACTGGAATCGTGGGGTTGACGAGTTCTGGGATGGCTGGATGCTGGAGCAAGAGCAGCGGCTTATATCACGATCGCGAGAGCGGGCGACACTGCTGGATGGTCGGCTGGGAAATACAACTGGAGGAAGTTGGGAAGAAGGGGATCTAACTTATAACGGACAAGATAGGGTGTACCGAGTCGCCGAGTTGCCAAGGCGTATTCCACGCTACGTTTTAGATCCAAATGTACGTATAGAAAAAGATGAGCGTCCTAAACAGATCGGTATCTATTTGCCCGATGTAGATTTTGCACCGGCACACCTTCTATACCCTTCTGAGTGGGTTGAGGGCGGCGAACAAGTGCGACGTGGAGTCACGCGTGGTACTTGGGTTAACCCTGATACGGGTAAGCGTGATTACGATTGGAAAGAGGATGAACGAGTCGAAACCGGCTGGACGCTTATCCGCCGTGTGGAAGGTGAATTTATCGAAGTGCCAGAGCGAGGCTTTTTTCCTCGCGGGGAACCGGAGGAGTTGTATTCCTGGCCCGAGCGCGAAGCCCAGTTTATTTGCCGGGATGGTGCTTTTATCACCAGGTTGTCAGGTGAACCTGCGCCATACACGGGTAAATGGTCAATGTTCGGCCGCCAAGGGTTTGAATATATCGAGCTGCAACAAGGTCAACGCTTGCCACACATAGACGAACAGCCTGTGAAGTGGACCCTGATTTCAAGGGCCGATGGTGGTTCGTGCATTGAACCCAAGCGGAGATCTTGAAATGGCCGTTCTACACCCCCTCGAATGCTACCTGCTGGAAACCTTCAGCTCTGCCGAACACTTCGCAGCTACCCGTGACGCAATCATCGAATGGATTGATGCGCACGAAGCTGCCTATGCTCGTTTACAAAGCAACCTTGACCCCCGCCAGCGTAGCAAGCCGCAATGGCAACAAGGTGATGTGGTCTGGGGTAGCCGTGTGCTGCCTAACATCCGTCCTGATCGTGACTTTTATATCAATGCCTATATCCAGCGCACCCATAACGACCCCTTGGCCTTCAATGCCGGGCGTGCAATGAGGTCCAATATTCGAGGCATTCGTGAATGCTGGTCCGACTGGATGACCCAGGAGGAGGAAAGGATCATTTCACTGACGGAAAAGAGGGCGACCAAACTTGATGAGCGACTTGGGTCCACTGCCAGGGGAGATTGGAGTGAAGGTGCATTAACGTATAACGGTCAAGGTTGCCTGTATCAGGTTGAGGAGTTACCGCGCCGCATTCCTCGTTACGAACTTGACCCAAGCGTTCGCTTAGAAATAGATCAACCTGCAGCGCAAATAGGTATTTATTTGCCCGATGTGGAGTTTGCGGCAGCTTGTCTGTTGTACCCAAACAGTTTCGAAGGCGGTATTGAAGCGAGGCAAGGCGTTAGGCGCAGCGATTTTGTGAGTGATACAGGCAAACGTGCCTATGATTGGAAGGAAACTCGTTGGGTCGAAACCGGCTGGACGCTTATCCGCCGTGTGGAAGGTGAATTTATCGAAGTGCCAGAGCGAGGCTTCTTTACTCGCGGGGAACCGGAGGAGTTGTATTCCTGGCCCGAGCGCGAAGCGCAGTTTATTTGCCGGGATGGCGCTTTTATCACCAGGCTGTCAGGTGAACCTGCGCCATACACGGGTAAATGGTCAATGTTCGGCCGCCAAGGGTTTGAATATATCGATCTGCAACAAGGTCAACATCTGCCACACAAGGACGAACAGTTAGTGACGTGGACACTGATTTCACGGACCGATGGTGGGTCGTGCATGGAGTTTCACCAATGAAGGGAGTTATCAGGATCGGCGATACAAACACCGGCGGTGGTACGGTGCTATCCGGTTCCTCAGGGATGAGATTTGGCGGTATCGGTGTCGCACGGGTTGGTGATCCGGTGAGTTGTCCAGTACCTGGTCACGGTCGCACAGTGGTTGCCGAGGGGCATCCGACCTTTCGGGATAACGGTGTCTCGGTAGCTTTTCACGGGCATTTATGTGTCTGTGGCTGCGCCTTAATGTCGTCTTTGCCCAATGCGGCAGCGAGCTGAATCGTGCCGGTCAAACTGGATAAAATCCCTCCTATTATGTTCGCACCCGCAGCGCCGCGTGTGTGGCGTTGGCTGCTTTTGCTGGGCCTATTGTTGCTATTGGGACTGGCGCTGACAGTGTGGTTGGCAGGTGACATTTTTACTCATCAGCCAAATGGATTTTGGTTGATAGCACTGGGTGTGCCGTTTGGAATTTGGTGTGTGTTGAGCGTAGTACGTGCTGCGCTATATCTCGGTAAGTGTTCTGTGGTTGATGCTTGGAATGACGAGCGCGAAACGGATCATAAGCAGAAAGTGTGTAGGGGACGCCGATCGCAACAAGTGTTGGCGGTTAGCCTGTATACCGCACTGCGTGAGCAGGGAGCAGAAAGCCGCGAGGTGCAGCGGGATGGGTTGCACAAGGGTACGAAGGTGTTGAATGTCCAGCCTGATTGGCTGGTCAGTAAAGAAAGAATTCGCCACAGTCGCCTGCCACCTGAGCAAGGTGAGTCACCTGAAATACTACTGCGTCGAGTCTTGCAGCAGGTGCTGATTGATATCGCCAAGGTGTTGAAGCAACTGCCAGAGGATAAGCCGCTGGCGTTGTTGTTGGATATGAACAGCAGTATTCCCGAAAGAAATTTGAGCGAGCTGTGGCAGGAGGCCTGGTCTGAGTCTGGCATTCGCCAGGCAGTCACTCGACTTGAGGGCACCGGTTTATCAGTAGTCGATGCTTGGCTGGATGCACGCGTTAATGATCAGGCGTTATTGCTGGTGGTGGCGTTTCAGGTTGCTCCTGCTGTAGCGCAAGGTACTGCTGAAGCAGTGGTGGGGTTGTTACTTGGTAATCGTAGAACTCAAACCCTGCTGGAGCCGATGGCTTATCTGCATCGTCCTGAACAGGAGCGTGAACCAACCTCTGAGAGTTTGCTCTACGCAACCAGCCAAGCTCTTGATTGGGTTCCGGTTCAGGCATTGTCGATTGGGCATGCTTGGGTTGTGGGAGCCGCTCCTGCTCGCAGGGCGGCGATCACGATGGCAATTGGTGCAGCGCCTTTGCTCGCAGAACACAAACAAGGCTTACATGACCTGGATGCCTGCTTGGGTAATCCGCAGTGTGCGGCGCCCTGGGTAGCGATAGCTGCTGCGGTGGAATTAATTCGCGGAGAAGACAAGCCGCACTTCATCTTCAGCGGAGATAGCACCGCCGGATCGCGGCTTTGGTGCTCGGTGGTCATGCCACCCTCTATGAGCTAGGGAAATCTGATGAACAGTCGTCGTTCGAGATGGTGGTGGGGTCTTGTTGGTTTGGTGTTGGTGGTAGCTATATCTGTATGCCTGCTAGTGTGGTGGTCGCCCGAACTGTTAGGTATGCGTCTTGGGCGAGATGAGCAAACTACTTGGTGGTCAGTAACCGTAGGGGTGACTCTTTTATTACTGGCAATACTAGGTGGTTTTCAATTGCTGGTACGCAGGGTTGTTGGCTCGTCGTATCAGCAAGCCATTGGCGACGATCTGAACACTCCTGCTTTAACGCCTTCGAAGGGAAACGTCCTTCCATGGGAAAAGCTGCTCACGGATCTGCGCGAACACCATGGCTTCTTTTGGCGGCGAAGAATTCGACTCTTGTTGGTGGCCGGTGAGCCTGAGCAGATCGAGGCGATTGCCCCAGGGTTGAGCGAGCAGCGTTGGCTGGAAGGACAGAGCACCGTGCTGCTGTGGGCCGGCAGCGTCCAAGGTGAACCGCAAGAGTCGTTGCTTTTGCAGTGGCGTGGTCTGTGCCGCAGGCGTGCGCTCAATGGGGTGGTTTGGGCATTGAGCAAAGACCAATGCACCGATGCCGCCGCCATGAGTGCCGGTGCCCGTCGCTTGCAAAACCTGGCCCGTGCGTTGCGTTGGCAACTGCCGCTGCACCTATGGCAGGTGGGCGACAGCGCATGGTCTCAGGACGATCGTGATAGCCAACCCGTGGGCTGCCTGCTGCCATCACGTGTGACCCCCTTGGCTCTAGAAAACAGTCTGGATAGCTTGCTCGACCCCTTGCGCCGCGCAGGCCTGGCGCAAATGCATGATGCCGTGACCCATGACTTCCTCCTGCGGCTGTCCCGCGATTTGCAGGCCGAGGGCATTGCCCGCTGGCGCCAGGTATTGACGCCGCTATTGGGCGAGTTTTCCCGCGGTGTACCGTTACGCGGCCTGTGGTTCAGTTTGCCGGTGCCGCCTGTTGAGAGCACGCTTGAACACTTTTGGCCGGTGAATACGGCCTGGCAAGGCGTTCTCAACGATAAAGCGGCCAGTGGCCGTCGATTGGGCTGGGGCGCACACCGAATCACCTATGCGCTGGCCTTGGGATTGGTCATGCTCTGGGGAGTAGGACTGTTGCTGTCTTTCGTCAGCAACCGCGCGCAGATCGCCCAGATACATACCTCACTTGCAGCCCTGCAACACTCTTCGCAAGGTGACGAACAACTCCAGGCCCTCAATGAATTGGTCCGCGAGCTGGCGCGCCTGGATGATCGCGTCCAGGGCGGCGCTCCGTGGTATCAACGCTTTGGCTTGAACCAAAATCAAGCACTGCTTGAAACGCTGTGGCCACGTTATGTCGAGGCCAACAACCGCCTGATCCGCGACCCGGCCGCCGCTACGTTGCGCCAACAGCTCAACGCGCTGGTCAGGCTGGCCCCGGACAGCCCCGAGCGTGCTGAACGTGCCCGCGATGCCTACGCCCAGCTCAAAGCCTATTTGATGATGGCGCGCCCGGAAAAAGCCGATGCCAGTCTCTTGGTCACAACCCTGAGCGACGTTGAGCCTACACGCATAGGCGTATCACCTGGGCTATGGCAAAGCTTGGCGCCCAACCTGTGGCGGTTCTATGGCGAACATCTGACCGCGAATCCCGGCTGGCGCATCCAGGCCGACCCCAGGTTGGTGGCGCAAGTCCGGCAGGTACTGCTCGGCCAGTTGGGTCAACGCAATGCCGAGGCCAGCCTGTACCAACAACTGCTCGATGACGCCGCCAATCACTACCCGGAGCTGGGCCTTCACCAACTGGTGGGTGACACCGATGCCCTGGCCCTGTTCTCCACCGAGGCCAGCGTGCCGGGCGTATTCACCCGCCAGGCCTGGGAGGGCCAGGTGCGCCAAGCCATTGACGAGATCGCCGAAGCCCGCCGCGAGGAAATCGACTGGGTGCTCAGCGACAAGCCCGCCGACATCGACACCCGCTTGAGCCCGGACCAGCTCCGCGAGCGGCTCACCGAACGGTACTTCCAGGACTACGCCAGTGCCTGGCTGGATCTGCTCAATAGCCTGCGCTGGCAGCAGGCCGAGAGCCTCGCCGAAGTGATTGACCAGTTGACGCTGATGAGTGACGTACGCCAATCCCCACTGATTGCGTTGATGAACACCGTGGCCTATCACGGTCAGGCGGGCACCCGAACTCAGGCGTTGGCCGACTCGCTCATGAAGTCCGCGCAAAAACTGATCGGGCAGGACAAGGCGCCGCTGATCGACCAACTGGCCCACCTACCCAGCAGTCCATTGGACGCAACCTTTGGCCCGTTGCTGGCTCTGCTGGGCAAAGGCCCGGAGGGCAAGAACAGCCCTGATAGCTTGAGCCTTCAGGCCTTCCTCACACGGGTAACACGGGTACGCCTCAAGTTGCAGCAAGTCAGCACGGCGTCCGATCCCCTGGAAATGACCCAGGCACTGGCGCAAACCGTGTTTCAAGGTAAAAGCATTGACCTGACCGACACTCAATCCTACGGCAGCCTGATGGCCGCCAGCCTGGGGGCCGAGTGGGGCGGGGCGGCGCAAACGCTGTTCGTGCAGCCGCTGGAACACGCCTGGCAACGCGTTTTGCAACCGTCGGCGGCAGGGATCAACAGCCAGTGGCAACGCTCGATCGTCAGCCATTGGGACGACGCTTTCGCCAGCCGCTACCCGTTTACAGCCACTGCCAGCGATGCGTCCTTACCGATGCTGGGCCAGATGATCCGCGCAGACTCCGGCCGCATCGAGCAATTTTTGCAGCGGCAATTGAGCGGCGTATTGCGCAAGGAGGGCAGCCGTTGGGTCGTCGATCCGCGCCACAGCCAAGGGCTGCGCTTCAACCCGCAATTTCTGACCGCCATCAACCAGCTCAGCGACCTGGCCGATGTGCTCTACACCGACGGTGGCATGGGGCTGAGCTTTGAACTGCAAGGCAAACCCGTACGCGATGTGGTGCAAACCACCTTCATCCTCAACGGCGACAAGCACCAGTATTTCAACCAGAAGGAGAGCTGGCAGCGTTTCAACTGGCCGGGGCGCAGTGACTATCCCGGCGTCAGCCTGAGCTGGACCAGCGTACATACAGGCGAGCGGCTGTTCGGTGATTATTCCGGTACCTGGGGCCTGATCCGCCTGCTGGAGAAAGCCCAGGTCACGCCGCTGGACGACGGTGACAGCCGCTACCGCATGGTGCTCAAGGCGCCCGATGGCTTGAACCTGATCTGGCACCTGCGCACCGAATTGGATGCGGGGCCGTTGGCGTTGCTCAAATTAAGGGGTTTCAAGTTGCCCCAGCAGATATTTCTCAGCGAGAACGCCGCCGAAACGCCTTATGCGCAGAACGGGAGTTTCCCATGAATCTGCGCACCTTAATCGCCCGCTGCCTGGGAGAACGAGACGCGCTGTCCGTCGCCCGCGAGCAAGCCGCTCACTGGCAGCCCTGGCTGCACCCCATCAGCACCGACTCCCCCGTCGGCGAAGACCCCGGCTACGACGATGACTTCCAGCGCATGCGCGAAGAGGTCAACAAGCTCTCCGGTGCCGATGCCGAGCAGGTCGCCCAACTGGCGGAGAAGCAGCTGATCCATAACTGCAAGGACCTGCGTGTCGCCACCTATTACCTGTGGGCACGCTTACACAAGGACGGCGAAGTCGGCCTGGCTGACGGCCTCAGCCTGCTCGCCGCGCTGGTGGAACGCTTTGCCGACGCAGTGCTGCCCATCCGCCCCAACAGCCGCAAGATGGCCCTGGAGTGGTTGGCCGGCGGCAAGGTGCTGGACACGCTGTCGTTGTACCCGGAAGTGGTCAAGGCCGAGGCCGAGCGCACTGCCGCAGCACTCGCCTGGCTGGAGCGCGGGCTGGGTGCGTGGCCGCAGGAGCAGCGTCCAAATTTGGAACCGCTGTATGCCGCCCTGTCGGCGAGATTGGCGCAGTCCGGGGGCATGGACGCTTTGGTGCCGCAGAATACCGCCAGCCATGAAGCGACTGCACATACGCCAGTGGCGCAGGTCAAGTCCGGGCGTGATCTATTGGACAGCGGCCGGGCCTTGGCGGGGTACCTGCGTGACCAACCTTTGGGCTGGCTGGCGGCCCACCGCCTGATGAAGAGCTTGCGTTGGGACACGGTGCATCAGGCCCCACCGCAAGATACGAATAACAACACGCGCCTTACGCCACCGCGCAGTGACTATCGGGCACAGCTCAAACGTTTGTACCTGCAACAGAATTGGTCGGAGTTGATCGAGCAGGTCGAGCGGATCTATGCCGAGGGGGTGAACCATTTCTGGCTGGACTTGCAGTGGTACCTGTATCAGGCACTGAGCAAACAACCCGCGCCGCAGGATCGCTGGGCCGATATCGCCAAGCGTGACCTGGGCATGTTCCTTGAGCGCCTGCCGGGCCTGGAAGTGCTGTGCTGGAGCGACGGTAGCCCCTTCGCTGATGAGACCACCCGCGAGTGGATTGCCCAGCACGTCAGCGGCAACCAACCCCAGCAATGGTTACCCGTACCTGCAATGACAGCGCCCACTGGCGATACCGACATCCTGTCCCTGGAAGGCGAGGCCGTGGCCCAGGCTGACAGTGACGGGGTGGACCAGGCGTTGGCCTGGCTGGCCGCACGCCCCGGAATCCACACCGGGCGCCAACGCTGGCTGCTGCGCCTGTTGATGGCGCGCGTTGCCGAGCAGTATGCCAAAAGCGATCTGGCCATCCATCTGTTGGCAGAGCTGGACGCCACCGCACAACGCCAGGCCTTGGCCGAGTGGGAGCCGGAACTGAATTTCGAGGTCAAGGCGCGCCTGCTCAAGCTGCTGCGGGCGAAAGCCCAGCGCAACGACGCCGACAAACCCACCCTGGCGCGGCGCATGGAAGCCTTGTTGGCGGCGCTGGTAGCCATGGATCCGGTACGCGCCGCAGTGCTCTGCGGCTAACCCTCCTACATCGGGATTCTCTCTGTGAGCATGGACAATCTGACACTGCGCTACTTCGATGCCGAAATGCGCTACCTGCGCGAGGCCGGCAAGGAGTTCGCGGACGCGTTCCCGGATCGGGCCGCACAGCTCAACCTGGACAAACCGGGTGCGCAAGATCCTTATGTGGAGCGCCTGTTCGAGGGCTTCGCATTCCTGATGGGCCGCCTGCGGGAAAAGCTCGACGATGATCTGCCGGAGTTGACTGAGGGGCTGGTCAGCCTGTTGTGGCCGCATTACTTGCGCACCATTCCATCCCTGTCGGTGGTCGAATTGGCGCCTGAACTGGCGCAGATGAAGCGCAGCGAGTTGATCGCCCAGGGCTTTGAGGTGCTGTCGCAACCCATCGGCCCGCAACGCACCCGTTGCCGTTACACCACCACCCAGGACGTCACCCTGCGACCGCTGGCGTTGGAATCGGTGGGGCGCGGTCATGAAATGGATGGTCGCTCGGTGTTGCGCCTGCGCTTTGCCTGTGGCGCGTTGACAGACTGGAGCCTGATCGACCTCAGCCGTTTGCCGTTGTACCTGAATGCCGATGCGCCGCTGGCCAGCGCGTTGCATCAGGCACTGACCCTGAATGCGCAAGAGATGTATGTGCGCTGGCCCGGCCAAACCGAACGCCAGCCACTGACCGGGCATTTTGCGCCCAAAGGGTTTGCCGATGAAGATCGGCTGTGGCCCAAGGGTGACAGTGCCTTCAGCGGTTACCAGCTGCTGCTGGAGTATTTCAGCTTCCGTGAAAAATTCATGTTCGTGACCTTGTGTGGCTTGGAGCAGTTGAAGATTGCACCCGGTACCGCCTGGTTCGAGCTTGAAGTGGTGTTGCGGGAACCTTGGCCGGCCAACTTCGACTTGAACAGCGAACACATCCGTCTGCATGCGGTACCGGTGATCAATCTGTTTGCACTGGAGGCCGACCCGCTGACCCTGGCGCCCTTGCAAACCGACTATCTCCTGCGCCCCATGCGCCTGCAGGACGGCCATACGGAGATCTATTCGGTGGACCGGGTCACCGCATCGAGGAATGCCGAGCGCCAGGACTACGTGCCGTTCACCAGCTTTCGCCACAAGGGCGGCATGCTGCGCGATGAAGCGCCCGAACGTTACTTCCACACGCGCCTGAAGCGCGCTGCCAATGGCCTGCATGACACCTGGCTGATTCTGGGTGGCGAGGGCTTCGACAAGGACCGCCTGCGCGAGCGTGAAAGCCTGTCCTTGCGCTTGACCGGCACCCACGGCCAGTTGCCGCGCAAGGCATTGCAAAGCACCTTGCTCGATACGGTGGTGCAGTCCACCCAGTCCGGTTTGCGCGTGCGCAACCTGTGTGCGCCTACCTTGCCGTGCTACCCACCAAACCGCGACCGCTTTCACTGGCGCGTGCTTAGTCACCTGGGCTCGAACTTCCTGCCGATGCTCGACAACGCCGAGGTGCTGCGCGGCACCTTGGCGCTGTACGACTGGACCGGCAGTGAGCTGAATCGCCGTCGTCTGGCGGCGATTGTCGAGGTCAAACATCATTTGGTGCAGCGTTTCGAGAAAGGCTTTCTGCTGCGCGGGGTGGATATCGAAATCACCCTGGATGCCAATGGCTTCTCAGGGGAGGGCGACATCAGCCTGTTCGGCGAGATGCTCAACCGCTTCTTCTCCTTGTATGCCGACATTCATTTGTACACCCAGCTCACGCTGATCCTGCAACCTACTGGAAAGTGCCTGCGATGGAACGAGAACCACAGTCAGCGAATTCCCGGCTGAAAGCCGGCGGTTTGCTCGATGCCCTGCAGGACCAAGTGGCTGAGGCCAACCTGTACCGCTTTTGCCAGTTGCTGGAACAGGCTTTGCCCGATCACCCGCCCTTGGGCAGTACCGCGCACCCGGCCGATGACGCCGTGCGCTTTCGGCCCGATCCGGGCATGGGCTTTCCGGCCAGCGAGTTGAAGTCGATTGAAACCGATGACGCTCACCCGGAACGGCCGGCGACGATACGCACGCGTCTGCTCGGGTTGTACGGGGTCGACTCGCCGATGCCGACGGTGTTTCTGGATGACATCGCGCAGCGCCGGGAAGGGCATGAAGCGTTGGAAGCCTTCCTGGACATTTTCAACCACCGGATATTCACTCAGTTCTACCGGATCTGGCGCAAGTACTCCTACCCGGCGACGTTCGAAGCCGGCGGCACCGATGCCACCTCGCAATGCCTGTTGGGCCTGATCGGCTTAGGGATTCCCGGCACCGCCCAGCAGATCGCCACGCCGGTTTCGCGCTTTCTGGCTTTGCTCAGTGTGATGCGCCTGCCCACGCGCAATGCTGAGGGCATCACCGCGCTGGTCAAGTTGCTGGCGCCCAATACCCAGGCGCAGGTCACCGCACATTGGCCGCAGAAAATCGTGCTGGAACAGCCGGCCAGTCTTTCTCGCCAGCGTCCGGTGAGCCTGTCCCAGGGCACGCCGCTGGGCAGCGTCGGCTTCGATGCCAACAGCCAACTGCGCTTGACGCTGCATACCGAAGACACGCAGGAAGCCGAGGGCTGGTTACCGGGTGGGCAACTGCATAGCGACCTGCTGGTGCTACTACGGGTGTACCTGGGGTGGCGTTGCACGGCCAAATTGCAGTTGTCATTGCCAGTGCACAGCCTGCCGGTGCCAGTGCTGGGGCATGCGCCCATCCGGCTCGGCATGACCGGCGTGCTGGGTTTGGGAAGCGATGCTTGGCAGGCGGCGGAACACGACACGCTCACCATCAACCTGGGCCGCTACCAAGGCCTTTCGATTAATCCCCACAACAGGGAAACACAGCATGTTGCGTACCATTTTTAGTCTGGTGATGTTCGCGGCGCTCGGCGGGTGTGGTCTGGCCCAGACCGTCGCGGATGGGACCGCATCCACCGCCAAGGCGATCTTCTACAAGCAGGTGAAAACCCTGCACCTGGATTTCAGTGCACGCACGGCTCTGAACACCGCTGCCACGGACATGAGCGCCTTGTCGGTGCCGACCTTGGTGCGGGTGTACCAACTGCGCGACAGCAAAGCTGTAGAGCAGGCGACCTACGACGGGCTGCTGGGCGATGACAATCAACTGCTGGCGAGCGCGTTGTTGGACAAACGCTCGGTGGTGGTGAAACCCGAAGAGGGCGCACAGTTGAACGTGCCAATGGACAAGGACGCGCAGTTCGTCACGGTGGTGGCCTTGTTCCGCAGCCCCGATACCCAATTGAACACCTGGCGCCTGACCTTGACCCGTGAAGACCTGGACCCGGACCGGGCGCGGGTCATCGAGCTGGGGGATAACCGCTTGACCCTGCGGCCCTTGGCAAAGGACTGAACCATGACCGAGTACAACCCCTCGCTGTACGAAATGCTGCTGCAAAATTTCGACGGTGAGTTGGACCTGCATCGCGTCAGCGAGGAGGACCAGCACGCCCTGTCGGTGCTGGACAACCTGCAGCGCATCCTCAATAGCCGCGCCGGTGCGCTCAGCCATCTGCCCGATTACGGGCTGCCGGACATGGGCCTGATCCTGCAGGGGTTGCCCGCCACGGCCCATGGCTTGATCGGCACCATGACCGCCACCTTGCTCAAGTACGAACCGCGTCTGGCGGCGGTCGCGATCGAACTGCGGCCTCAGACGCTGCCGGGGCACTTGGAGTACGCCCTGGACGCGCAGCTCAAGGATGGGCAGCACGTGAGCTTTGGCACCACGCTGGCGCCTGAAGGCAGAGTGTTGGTACGCCACTTGAAGCGACAGCATTACCTGACCAAGCCTTAAACCTATAACGGAAGGGAAGCCCGATGACGGCGTTGTTTGAGATGCGTATTCGAGTCGGCGGTGATCCGCGCGGCTTCAGTGAATTTATGGTATTGCGCGAGGAGCTGGCCAAGCTCAGCCATCCTGCCTGCCCGGATGTGGACTGGGCCAAGGTGGAGCAAAGCTGTTTGGCGCTGTTCGAGCAAAATGGCGCGGAGCTGCAAACCGCCTGTTTTTATACCTTGGCCCACGCTCAGCGTCGTGGCCTGGAGGGCATCACGCAGGGGGTGGTGTTGCTGGAGGCCTTGGGCAACGAATGGCCGCGTGTATGGCCGCCGGCGGAAGCGGTGCGGCTGGAACTGTTGGAGTGGGTGTTCGAGCAGCTGCAACTGGTGCTGCGCAGTATGACAATGACGACGCACAGTGGGCCCGCATTGGTTCAACTGGAGACCGAACTGGCGCGTTTGCAGGCGCGTTTACGGCCGTTGCTCTCCAACCCGCTGCAGACATTGCAGGCGCTGCGGCATCAAGTAGGCAACTTGGTCCAGCGCCTGGAGCAGCATCAAACTCTGGGCCAAACAGTGCTGGCGCCCATCAGGGTGATGACGCCGACGTTGGTGACACCTGTGGTGCTTCTACCGCCCCC
This sequence comes from Pseudomonas fluorescens, assembly GCF_001902145.1. Taxonomy (GTDB): domain Bacteria; phylum Pseudomonadota; class Gammaproteobacteria; order Pseudomonadales; family Pseudomonadaceae; genus Aquipseudomonas; species Aquipseudomonas fluorescens_BV. The sequence continues at coordinate 509,301 of NZ_MRST01000025.1, read as the reverse complement.
GGTCTTCGAACCGCATCAGTCACGTCGCGTCTTGTGGTTGTTCGCCGGGATGCTTGCCGTTGCCCTGTGCGCAGGGTTTGGTTGGCGCACATGGCTGGGTGCGCAGGACAGTGAAACCCCGATGCCGGAGCCGGTGCGATTGGACAGCCTGTCACTTTTCGATGCCGGCAGTGCCACCCTCAAACCAGGGTCGACCAAGGTACTGGTCAATGCCCTTGTCGGCGTCAAAGCCCAGCCGGGTTGGTTGATTGTCATCGCCGGGCACTCCGATGGGACCGGGACTGTAGAGCAGAATCTGGCGTTGTCCCACGCCCGTGCGACTGCGGTTCGCGACTGGATGCAACGCATGGGCGATATCGCCGACAGCTGCTTTGCGGTGCAGGCGCTGGCAGCCAATCAGCCGATCGCCAGCAACGACACCGAGGCCGGGCGTACCGCTAATCGACGTGTCGATATCCAACTGGTGCCGCAGGTCGGGGCCTGCGAACAGGCCGTATTGGCAGGAGAAACGCGTCCGTCTTCCTGAACTGTCCAAGCTGGGGGGCAGTTGACATGTTATGACTTGGCGTCGTAGCCAGTCCTTTTCATGGGGCCGGCAAGCCGCTGAGCTGCTGCACCGTCTGCACCAACCCCTCGGACCTACGCTGCAATTGCTTCAACTGATGCTGAAAGCGCTGCAAATCGCGCTGCGTCTGCACCAGCCGGTCCGCCGTGAGCAACGCCACATGCCGTTCCCCCGTCAGCACATAGAGCACGTCTACCTCAGACGCCGCAATGGCCGCCAGGTAGTTCGCCTTGGGAAACCGGCTGGTGTCTTCATAGTGCCCCTGCGCATTGGCCTCCACGCCGCCGATCTCACCCAGTTCGCGCTGGGACAAGGCCAGGCGTAGCCGTTCTTCGCGTAACCGTGCGCCGATAGTCATCCTTGATCGCCCCTGGTGGTACTGCGTAACCCATGCTGATTGAGGGGGATTGGGCAGGCAAAGGACGCAGGGCGTCAATGGCTTTTTCCTACAGCCTGATCGGAGGTGTCGGTTTGGCGCGTCCAGGCATGGCGGGATTGGCCTTAACGGGGCGGTGGGCCAATTCCGCCTGCACGGCTTGCAGCGCCTGCAGCAAACAACGCGCTGCTTCGCGGTCGGTGTCCGACAACGTGCGGTAGTACTGCAGCACTCGCACTTCTTCACGTGTCAGCCGCAGCCCGCTTTGTGTGTTGGTCCGGTGCACAGGCTGAACTGGTGGATGATCAGCGATCGGCATGGTTCTCCTCTCTTAAGTTGGTTGACTGGTGGGAAGGGGGCAGGCCGCGCTCGCAGGTATTTGCGATGGCGTGCAGGGTTTTCATCGAGTTCGTTTAGCAGATACCGTATTTGGCCTATGTCGGCATGTCTTTTTTCGCAGTGCAGGTGCTTTTCAGAGCACCCTGTCGGTCAAGCGATCTTGGCTCGTAAGACGTCGCCCCCGATGCAGTCGGTCGCTTCTCACACGTTCACGCGCCTTGATCAGGGGGGGCGCGGAATCTCATTGACCTGCAGCCGCGCATCGCGGTCGTGCAAGTGCAGGCAAGTGATGCGACCGCGATGGCGAGGGGCTTGGGCGGGAACTGGGCCAACAGTTCGCCCTATACCGATATCAACATTCACGTCAGCGTTTCCTCTTCGGGATCGCGAAACAGCGGCAACCCTTCGGCCACCGCGCCTTCAACATCGAATCCCAGCCACACCACTTCAGCCTGAATGGCCGCCTCAATAATCTCGCGCAGATCGGGCTCTTTGGGGTTGATCAGCAGCGGGGCCCCCAGCTAGAGGAAGGCGCCGTAGCCATGCACGTAGGCCTGTACTGACAGTTGGTTGACCTTCAGCTATGCAAAAGAGCTGTCGTTCAGGTGCGCGGTGCTGATCACGGCCAAAGGTTCACGCAGCTGGCGCAGGCCGGCGACGCGGGCCTGCGCTCTATTGCCTGGCCGGAGAGGGCGTCGATGCCACTGATCGAGCAGGGCGCGTAGAAGGCGGAGCGGGGACATGGGCATTCCTCTCATCGGGCGATGAACCACGAAGGGCGTCGAGCTGCCGGGGGGGCCCTTGGCTTGGAAATGTAGCCACCCGTGCTGTTCAGTAAAGGACACGCTGCGTTCATCTTCAGCCAAGAAGGCGGTGACGTAACGGCATGCCTCACATAGCCAGTGCTTCACTGAACCTTCGTGCCAACAGGTGGTGGCCCACGTTGATGGCTTCAGCGCCTTTTTCGTTCCGCCAGAGCCCATCGAAAACCACGGCTACCCGGACGAGTCCAGAATCCAGTCCATAAAAATGGCGGGCGTCGACCTCGGATTGTTGCAAGAACCCCGACGAGCCATTTGCTGAACATCTAGCCCTGAATCCATCCTCCAGGAGGCTAAAAGCATGGTTCTTTGCCCGCACCGGGTGCCAGGCTTACTTTGTGCAGGTCAGTCGCGAGTATGTCGGCGGCTCCAGCAGGATGCCTGGGGTCATGAACGTCGAGCAGTTGAACACACGCCCCTTGGAGGTCGTGGCTTTGAAGGTCAGTTCAGTGCCACCCAGGAAGTCTTCCTTGCCCTTGGTGACCGGGCCCATGGTCAGCTCATCGGTAGAGGCCAAGCCGATCGTTTCGGCGGTGACCTTGTGTATCTGCAGCACGTTGGGGTTCGTGGCGCAGCCCGCCAGCGAAACTCCCCACTGGCGCTCAGGGCTTGCTGGGCAGCCGTTTGAGGATCGCCTTACCCACCTCCAGCGCCGAGGCCGGGTTTTGTCCGGTCACCAGTTCGCGGTCGATGACCACGTGGCTGGTCCATGGCGATGCGTTGCTGCTGTAGGTGCCACCGGCCTGTTGCAGCGCGGTTTGTGGATAGAACTTCATGCTACCGCCGTTGAGCAGGCCCTTGGCGAGTTCTTCTTCCTGGTTGCTGATGACCGTGAATTGGTAGCCTGCATACGTCCAGCCAGAGGCGGCCGCAGGATTGCCATTTTCCAACTGGCGAGTGAATGCGGCTGCATCGGGCAGCGTCGACAACAGGGCGATCGGCCCGTGGCAGACCAGCGCCGTGGTCTTGTTGTTGGCGTGGAAGTGGTTCAACAGCTTGCCCAGCTCGGCGCTGTGCAGCAAATCCTGCATCGGCGCGTGGCCGCCGGGCACATAGACCGCATCGAAGTGCTCGTAGCCGATCTGTTCGACACGCGGCAAGCTGATCACCGGCGACTCACCGGGCGAGGTGATCTTGAGCTGGTCCAGCAGCGCCTTGTGTACCTGCAAAGAGGCGACGTCATTACTGAAGTACGCCTTGTCGGTGGAGGATTTATCCAGCGTTGGCGCTTTGCCCGTGGGTGTTGCAAAGGTCACCGAATGCCCGGCGTCGAGCAGCAGTTTCACCGGCTGCATCAATTCGTTCAGGTAGAAACCGGTGGAGAATACCTGGTTGCCCTTGAGGTCAAGATGGTCGGCGTCTGACAGCACCACCAGTACATTGCTGGCCTGGGCGTGGAGTGCGGTGGTGAAAACCGTCATTGCCAGGGCGAGTCGGCTGAGTGTGCGCATGGGATGTCCTCATTGAGAAGTAGGGGCCGGTCGGCATGCACTATATTCATGACTTATGAGGCGATAAACACGCTGACCGGAACATTACTTGTTCTCTGGAGGCAAAGGTGAGTCGTCGATTCGATGCAATCGCAACGTGGACCTGGTTGCCGAAGGGTACGACCTGGCGATCAAAAATATCGAACTGTCGGCGTTCGCCTGTCGTCCATTTTAGTGAGGGCAAGGCGAGGTCACACAGCGGTTCCCAGAGGAGGGCGCAATGGGTCGGCAGCATAAAGGTCTGGTGGTGATCTGCGGTGCGAGTGCAGGCGTAGGGCGGGCCACGGCGCATCGTTTCGCCGCAGCCGGCTACCGCATCGGTTTGCTGGCGCGCGATGAGGCAGGGCTTGCGGCGACGCGCGAGGAGCTGGCGCAATATGGCCAAGCGACCACGGCGATCAGCGTCGATGTCGCCGATGCACACGCGCTGGAAGCTGCGGCCATTGCGCTTGATGAGCAGCTGGGGCCGCTGCAGATCTGGATAAACTCAGCGATGGTCACGGTGTTTTCACCGATTGAACAACTGACCGCACAGGAAATCCGACGCGTCACCGACGTCACTTACATGGGCACCGTTAACGGCACGTTGGCTGCGTTGAAATTACTGCGCCCGCGCAATCACGGTTTGATCATTCAGGTGGGCTCGGCGCTGGCTTATCGCGCGATTCCTTTGCAGTCGGCTTATTGCGGCGCCAAGTTCGCCGTTCGCGGCTTTACCGACGCGTTGCGTTGTGAATTGCTGCACGAGGGCAGCCCCATTCGGGTGTGCATGGTGCAGTTGCCGGCGATCAACACCCCGCAGTTCGACTGGGCGCGAAACAAGCTCGGCAAGCGTGCGCAACCGGTGCCACCGATCCACGATCCGGATGTTGCGGCCCGAGCGATCTTCAGTGTGATCCAGCGTCCGCCCCGCGAGTTGTGGCTGGGTATGGCGAGCATCAAGGCGATTGTCGGCAGTTACCTGATCCCGGGATTGCTCGACCAAATGCTCGCACGTCAGTGCTACTCGGGCCAAATGAGCACGGAAGATGACAATGGCGGCCACGGCAACAACCTGTACCAACCGTTGGGTGCTGAACTGCACCGGACTCGCGGCCGTTTCGTCGGCCGTTCCCGTGAAAGCGCGCTGGCGCTGACCTCAACCCAGGTGTCGGCGTTGTCAGCGGTGTTGGCGCTGTTCGGTGTGATGGTTCTGCTGTGGTTGTGAACCGTTGCGCCGAAACCAGCGATAGCCAAAGCCGTTGAGTGTCAGCGCGGTGCTTTTGGTGACTTGCGCGGGGTAAGTGCTGTCGGCAAGGATCTGCTCGAAACCCTGCAATTGCTCAGTCATGCCCAACGCCAGCGTGACCGGTTGCCTGCTGAGATTGACCAGCACAATGGTCGTCGCTTCGCCGACATGGCGCATGGCAAAAACCGCCGGATGCGCAGGGGAAAGGGGTTGGGCGGTGCCCCCACCGATTTCACCGAGCCTGGCTCGTAGTTTGAAAATTGCCTGGCAACGAGCGAGGAGGGAGTCGGGATCGTCTTGCTGCGCCGCGACATTGACCACCTTATAGCTGAACGGCCCGTCATCGATCAGCGGTGCTGGCAGCCTGGCTTGTTTGGCGCGGGAAAATCCGCCGTTGATGTCAGGGCTCCATTGCATTGGTGTTCGCACGGCGAGGCGTTCAGGCCGCTGCAGGTCATCGCCCATGCCGATTTCCTCGCCATAGCGGATGATCGGTGTGCCCGGCAACGACGCCAACAGCGCGTGCGCCACGGCCTGATGACGTACATCACCGTTAAGCATCGGCGCGAGCCGTCGACGGATGCCGCGGCCATAAACGCGCATGTGCGGCTGGGGAGCGAACACCTGCATGACTTCTGCGCGCTCCTGCTCGCTCAGGCGTTCCAGGTCGAGTTCATCATGGTTGCGCAGCCACACGGCATAACCGGCACCATCCGGCGCTTGTGGTCGTTGTTGCAAGGCACGTAGCAGCGGCTCTGCGCATTGGCGGGCGAGTGCCAGGAACATATGATTGTTAAGCCAGAAATCCAGCGCTAACTGCAAGCGGTCACCGCTGCCAAAGTAGTGCCGGAAACGCTCGGGTTCGACATCCACTTCGCCTATCAGCAAACAGTCCGGGTTGATCGAACGCGCATGCGCCGCCAACCGGTCCAGCAACCATACGCCTCGCTCCTCCTCGCCGTCGCCGGCCTGCTCGACCGCATGGGACGCCGCATCCAGACGAAACCCTGCAACGCCCAGGCACAGCCAGTGACTGATGATCTGTTCGAGTTCGGCAATGACCTCAAGGTTCTTGAGGTTGAGGTCCGGCTCGTGTCGATAAAACAGGTGTCGATAGAACTGTCCGGCCTGTTCGTCCCATTGCCAGATACTGTCTTCCACGCTGGGAAAGATCGGTTGGTTGCCATCGTCCACCGGCGTGTCCGACCAGATGTAGTAATCGCGATAGCGACTGCCGCGATCCTTGCGTGCCTGTTCGAACCAGGGGTGTTTGTCGCTGGTGTGCTGCAATACCAGTTCCATGATCACACGCATGCCACGTTGCCTGGCCGCGTCTATCAGCCGGCGCACATCGTCTTCGTTGCCAAAGCGCGGTTCGACCTTTAGATGATCGCTGACGTCATAGCCACCATCGCGAAACGGCGAGCCGTAGATCGGCAACAGCCAGAGCACGCCGACCCCCAGTGAGTGCAAGTGATCGAGGCGTTCGACGATGCCAGCAAGATCACCGCAACCATCGTCATTACTGTCGAAAAACTGCGACGGATCGACTTGATAAATGACCGTGTTTTGCGTCCACTCAGCCCTCATGGTCCGTTCCTTTGCGGCGCAATATGACCGCTTTCTGCGCGTCGACGATCCCGGTAAAGGGCTGGTCCTCGCCCTGTCTGTCGCTGGCGACTTCGGTGATCCAGTCGCCGGCCAGCGCGAACGTGTGCTCGGCCTCGTCAAAATTGATGCATACGATACGTTCGTCATCCAAGCAGTGGCGCCGGTAAGCCAGCAGCTTCGGATGCGAAGGCAGCTCCTCCCATTCCCCAAGGCGCAAGGCCGTGCTGTGGCGACGGCACTGCAGCAGGCGCCGATAAAGCCCGAGCGTGGAGTCGCTGACCGTTTCCTGGGTTTGCACCGCCAATGCCCCGGCATCGGGCGGGAAGGGCAACCATGGCGCTTTGCCCGACCAGCCATGCGGCGCTTGCGACAACCAGGGTAACGGCGCCCGGCTCCCGTCGCGTCCGCCTGGGTCAACGCGGGTTTGCGGGGTGACTTGAGTATCTTCCAGCGCCAACTCGTCGCCCTGGAAAATGAAGGGCGTACCGCGCAGGCTCAACAGCATCACGGCGGCTGCATTCGCTCGGTCCAGTGAGCCGCCGTAGCGGCTGCGCATCCGACTACTGTCGTGATTGGACAAGGCCCAGGTCGGCCAGGCTGATTGCTGACCGAGGCAGCTTTCGACTTCGCGGATGCACAGGCGAAAGACTACCGGGTCCCACGGCGCGTCGAGTGGTGGAAAATTGAACGACATGTGCAGTTCGTCGCTGGCGCCGTAATATGCCGCGACCCGCGCGGTCGAGCGGATATTCACCTCGCCGATCAGTACCCGGTCGCCGGGATAATGGTCGACCAGGCGACGCAGCCCGCGCAGCACTTCGTGGCTGTACGGCTGGTCATTGATCTGCACCATGGTCTCGCCAGCCATGCAGCGCGGGTCATCGGTAAAGGTCGGATCCTTGCCCACACAATGCACCACGTCGATCCTGAAACCATCGACGCCACGGTCCAGCCAGAACCGCAGCACATCGTGCATGGCCTCGACGACCTGTGGGTTATGCCAGTTCAAATCCGGTTGCTGGGGCAGAAAGAAGTGCAGGTAGTATTGCTGGCTGACTTCATCCCAGGTCCAGGCGCTGCCGCCGTCGATCGAAGCGCGCCAGTTGTTCGGCTGGTCGCGCCAGATATACCAGTCGCGTTTGGGGCTGTCGCGACTGGAGCGTGACTCGATGAACCAGGGGTGCTGATCCGAGGTGTGGTTGGGCACGAAGTCCATCAATAGCTTCAGGCCTCGTTTGTGTGCTTCGGATATCAGCTGATCGAGGTCGGCCAGGCAGCCGAACAGCGGGTCAATATCGGTGTAGTCGCAAATGTCGTAACCGGCATCGCACATGGGCGACGGATACACCGGTGACAACCACAAGGCGCCAACCCCCAGCGCCTTGAGGTAATCCAGCCGTCTGATCAGCCCCGGCAGGTCGCCAACGCCATCGCCATTGCCATCGGCAAACGAGCGTGGGTACACCTGGTAAATCACGACGTTTTTCCACCATGTCAAATTCTGTGTAGCGGACATGGTTATCTCCTTGAGTGAACGGTTTTTGCCCTGACGAGTGGATACAGGGCCCCGTACTAAATTATGACGCTGCATGCCACAGGTTGTTCCTTCGGATGAGCGAGGCTGTACAGGCGCTGGGCTTTCGGAGCAAGGCACAGCAGGATTTATATTTTCTGAAGAACGTGACGCTGGACCTGTGGCGAGGGAGCTTGCTCCCGTGGCGGCCTGACGGCTGACGCCGATCTACCGCTGCCCCACGTTCAAATGTGGGAGCTGGCTTGCCTGCGATGGCGGTCTGGCAGCCGACGCCGATCTACCTGCTGCCCCACGATCCAAATGTGGGAGCTGGCTTGCCTGCGAAGGCGGCCTGACAGCCGACACAGTTATACCGAGTACATATCCATTCCTGCGGTAACGGCCACTTAAGGTTCCGCCCTGACGGCGGCTCACTTTTGAAAAGCCGGAATGCCGGCCCAGACAAAAGTAAGCAAAACGCTCTTGCCCCACCACTCGGCACCTCGCTCACGCTCGGTGTGCCCGAACGCAGGCTTGAATCCGTGGGCCGCCGCCACGCGCCATCCATGGCGCGGGGCGGCTAACCCGGCGTCCTGCCGGGTTACCCACGGATTCAAGCCTGCGTTCGGCCAGCGTGGTTTAACGGGGCGCCTGAGATCAAAAGCAAGATCAAGAGCGGCTCGCTTCGCATCGTGGTTACCGGTGGCTGCGGCGAACTGCACAGTTGTGTGGATGGCCATGTACATCCGGTTCGACTGTCAGGCCGCCACGGGAGCAACAAATACCCCACCTCACCGGCTACGTCCTTGTAGCCAGTGAGGTGGGGCAAGTTACATCAGGCGGGATATCTCGATGCTATCCACCACGGGTTTGCCATCGAATTCAAACCCGTTGCCTTACAGCCTTGGTTTACTTGAGCGTAACGTCCAGCATCGGTGGGATGTAACCGTAGTCATACTCGGCGACCACGAACGTTTGCTGCCCTTTGATCTTGATGCCCACCGTCGGTGCCTCGGTACCGCCGATGCGGATCTGCGTGCCGGTGTCGTCGGTCGGTACGCTGTCGATGAAGGAGGTCACCAGGCCGTTGGGCATGACGCAGTGCGAGTAGGTCTGGAACGGTTGGGAAGACGGGTTGCCCAGCACCAGGCCGGAACCGTTCAACGGTACATACGGGCCGAACAGCGAATCGGCGACAAAACCGTACACGCCGTCCGGGCCGGTTACACCGTCGGCATAGGTGAAGGTGTGGCTGATGGTGAACAGGTAGTACTTGCCATCCTGGAACACGAAGTGCGGGCGTTCGGTCTGGTCGTTGACGCCGACCGCCGTCAGCAGCGGTGGCAACATTTCCCAGTCGTCTCCGTCTTCGTCACGGGCCACGGCGATCCCGACGCAGGCAGTCTGAAAGCGCGAGTTGCCGACGTCTTCATAACCTGGCGGCACATCGCCAATTTCGGCTTTACCGACCTTGTGCGAGCCGCGTTCGCCGGCCACGTTGCCCTCGAACAGCATGTACAGCTTGCCGTCTTTCGGGTCGCGGAACGGCCATGGGTCGCGGAAGCCCCAGAAGGCGTTTTGTGCTTCGGTCTGGTACATCTTGCCGTCGGCTTCGAACAGCGGCTTGACCTTCTCGAAGCCCACCAGGCTGACGCCATGCTCGGTGGTCACCACGCGGCCACGCACCTTGACGATGGTCGCGCCGGGCGTGACGGCGGTGTAGTACAGGTCTACTTCGCCTTGCTCGTTCAGCAGGATCGGCGTGCCGGCCCATTCGCGCACGGTGGGCGAAACCCCTTCAGCCATTACCCGGCCGCCGAGCTTCCAGTCTTTCCCTGTGCGGGAGAACCAGTAGTACATCTTTGCCCGGCCATGGCGATCGTTCCAGTCGCGGATGACGTCGTAGTTGCCATTTTGATCGAGGTATTGCGGGTCGTTCGGGTGGCGATCCGCAGTCAGGGTGAAGATCACCGACCAGCCGTCGACGGAGGTGATGTTGCCGTCGATATCACGCAGCGGCATGGTGTCCCAGATAAAGACCTCGTCGCTCAGTACCGGGAAGTTCGCGCTGACCAGTGGCTGGGTGGTGGTGGGGTCGTCTGCGTGAACTTTGAGCGCATCGGCGCGGGTCCACAGGCTGGGTTGATGGGGTGTTTTGCCAAATTTTTCAGTGGTGCTTTTCATAGGAAACCTCGTCCATGAAGGGATTTGAATAACTGTATTTATATACAGTAATTGCACTTTAAAAGACTCGATTGCGTAGGTCAAGGCTAAAAATGCATTTATGCATAATTTGGCTTTTTGTTTTAGCTGATACGTTTCAGCTCGTCTTGTTTCCAGAGGTTCGTTCCTGGGGCGATCAGCGAAGTTGCCTGCATGATGGCGGCAAACCAAAGCCCGAAGCTGTGCACCCAAAAATAATGAACCCTGGCTGCGCCTGCGCGCCAAAAGTTACATAACCTGGAGGTGCATCATGCAAACCACTTACTTCTGGATAGGCCTGGCAGTGATCCTCGTACTGCTCGATGCGTGGATCATCAACAGCATCTGGCGCAGCGATAACGCCTCGGCCAGCAAGGCAGGCTGGAGTGCGGTAGTCGTGTTACTGCCGTTTCTGGGCGCCGCGATATGGGCGATTGCCGGCCCGCGAGGCGTTACCAAGGGGCCATCTTCTCCCGAGCACAGCAAGGGTTGAATTCAGGCCCCACTATGAACAACCCAGCCCCTGACGACTTACACAGCCGCAACTACCCCGTGCAAGAAGACATGGCCTTGCAACGCAAGGTCTGGCGCTTCGAGCGGGTGGGGTGGTATGCGCTGCTGTTGTTGATGGGGCTGAGCCTGGCGGGGCTGTTTTCCAAAGGCCCGCTGAGTACCCGCGAAGTGCGCAGTGCCGATGGGCAGTTGCGCGTGGAGTACCAGCGCTTTTTGCGCAATGGTGCCTCCGATGGGATGGTGATTCACCTGCAAGGTAAGGCGCAAGAACCTCTGGAGGTCGAGTTAAACGGTGAATTGCTGCGTGGGTTCAATATCGAGATGCTGCAGCCTCAGCCGCTCAAGGCCAGGGCTGCCGGGGAGGGCGTGAGCGTGTGGATGCTCAGTGACAGCGCCGGCCAGGCGGTGTTGTACCTGACCTTGCGCAGCGACACGGTGGGCAGTGTGCAGACCCAGGTGTCGCGACCAACGGGGGCGTCCGTGCGCCTTTCTCAGTTCATCTATCCCTGAATATCAGCCCCACCTAACGGCGTGAACCGCAGAGCTTTTCGATCAAGGTGATCAACGAATCATGGGCCACAGGTTTGCTGACATGGGCGTTAAAGCCCGATTCAGTCGCTTTTTTCTGGTCATTACCCGCGCCATAGCCCGTTAGGGCAATGGCGGGAGCCTGTCGCAGGTGGCCTATCTTGCGCAGTTTCTGCATCAGCTCATGACCATTCATTTTCGGCATGCCAATGTCCGAAATAATCACGTCGTAATGGGCAACCTGGGCCGTTTCAAGCGCGCGTACAGGGTCGTTGAACGCGCACACCTGGGCGCCCTCCATTTCCAGCAGCATATTCAACACCTCAAGCACCTCCGCCGAATCATCGACCAGTAGAACCTTGAGGCCATTGAGGCGCTCATCCTCGTTCTGGGTAGAGCCGGCATCCAGCAAATGATCCTGCCGTTCGCACAGCGGCAGCCAGATCGAGAAGGTGCAACCAAAGCCCAACCCTCGAGAGTGCACGCTGACCGAACCGCCATGGGCCTCCACCAACTGGCGTACCAGCGACAAACCAATCCCCAGGCCTTCGCGCTGGTGGGTCTGATGCTGGTTTTCCGCTTGCCCGAACAGGTCGAAGATTTCTTCCAGGCTGTCTTCGGCCAGCCCTGCGCCGCTGTCGATGACATCCAGTTGGGCACGCCCATCCGAGCGGCTGACCACCAATTGCACCTGGCCATCCTCGGGGGTGAATTTCAGGGCATTGTTGACCAGGTTCCAGATCACTTGCTCGATGCGGGTGGGGTCTACGTCAACGATCAGGGGGCCCGGCACCGAAGGTGTTTGAAGGCTGACCTGGCGACGATGACCGTCGGCAAGCACCACGCTATGAATGTCCTTGAGGGTGCGAATCAGGTCGATCGGTTGCTTTTTCAGCTTCAGCTTGCCCGTGCGAACCCGGGCGACGTCCAGCAGGTCGTCAATGATCCGCGCCTGGCTGGACACCGCCTCGCAGATGGTATTGACCGCCTTGATGGCCGGGCCCGCCACCTTGGTGGCGGGCAAGCGCCGCAACAGTTCCGCGTTCAGCTGGATTAGGTTCAGCGGGTGCTTGAGTTCGTGGGACATTACCGCGAAGAACTCATCCTTGAGATGGCTGTTGGTCTGGGTTTCCTTCAAGCGCTGATTCTGTTCGTCCTGAGTCCGCTTGTGGCCGGTGAGGTCGCGGGCAATCTTGACGTAGCCGCGCAAACTGTTGCTCTTGAGCTGGGTGACCTCGCCACTGCAATAGAAGCGGCTGCCGTCCTTGCGCACATGCCAGCGTTCATCTTCGCCGCGCCCATGTTCGCGGGCGGTGCGCAGTTCGCTCTCCGGTACGCCAGCAGAGCGGTCTTCCGGGGAGAAAATCAGGTCGTAGTAAGCGCCCAGTACCTCTTCCTTGGTGTAGCCGAAGATCAGTTCGGCACCGGTGTTCCAGTCGGTGATGGCGCCATGGTCATCGAGGATGATGATGGCAAAGTCATGGGTGCTCTCGGCGACCAGGCGCATGCGCTCCTCGCCCAGGCGCAGCTCCTCTTCGGCCTGGCGCCGCTTGGTGATGTCAATAAAGGTCAGCACGGTGCCATCAATGTGATCTTCGCTGGAGCGGTAGGGCAGCAAGCGCGCAATGTACCAGCGGTCGTCGTTGCTGCTGATTTCCCGCTCGATCATGCTCAGGGACTCAAACACGGTGGTGGCGTCTTCGGTCATTTGCGGGTAATCGAGGCGGTGAGTGATGTCCAGCAACGAGCGCCCGGTGTCTACCGGCAGCATGCTGAAAATATCCGTGGCCCGGGGCGTGAACCAGCGAATGCGCATGTTGCGATCGACGAAGACCGTGGCGATGTCGGTGGACGCGATCAGGTTGGTCAGGTAGTCGTTGACCTTGTCCGTCTCTTCCACCTTGGTCTTGAGCTCGAAATTGACGGTCAGCAATTCTTCGTTGATCGACTGCAACTCTTCCTTGCTGGTTTCCAGCTCCTCGGTGGCCGAGCGCAGTTCTTCGTTGACGGCCTGCATTTCTTCGTTGGAGGCCTTGAGTTCCTCGCTGGAGACTTCCGCCTGTTCGATGGTGTCCTGCAAGTGCAGCTTGGTGCGTTGCAGCTCGCGCTCCAGGTTGCTCATGATTGCGTTTTCAGCCTGGCTGACAGTGTCGATGTCGGGCAGCAGCGGGTCGATGGCAGTTTCCTGGAAGATCACCAGCACGTAGTCGTTTTCGGTCGCTTCATCGCGGTAGGGGCGGGCGCTGATGTCCACCAGGAAGGGCCCCTGCTCGCGTTGAATACGGATTTTGCGGGAGCAAACCGGCGCGTTCGATTGCTGGACCTGGAAGAGCGTAGTGCGGATGTCGAGGCGTAAATCGGGGTGCACCAGCGTCAGCAGGTTGTGCGTTACCTCGCCGGCCACGTAGCGCAGGAATCGTCCTGCGCCTTCGCTCATGTGCAGGATATCGGCCTGCATATTCACGATAACGCTGGGCGGCGCGGCTTTTTCCAGGGCGCGCAGATGGATATCCGCGAACGAGACCTTGTTGGGCGCCTTGGTTTCAATCGCCAGCGTCGTGGCGCTCGGGCGCAGATAGCTGCCTCGCGGCATGGTCGGGGCGCGGCGAATGGCGGACGAGCCGGCACGCACTCGAAAAATTCGGTTGCGCTTGTCCACCGGTACGAACAGGTCCAGGCAGCCGTCGGCCGACTCCGAGGAACCGAGAAACAGGTAGCCGCCGGGACGCAACGCGAAGTGGAACATTTGCAGGATGTCGCGCTGCACTTCACGGTCCAGGTAGATCAACAGGTTGCGGCACACGATCAGGTCGATCTGCGAGAACGGCGGGTCGGACAGCAGGCTGTGTTTGGCGAACAGCACCTTTTCGCGAATTTCCTTGCGCACCCGGTAATGCTGGTTCTTCTCCTTGGCAAAGTACTGGCGCAAACGTTGAGGCGGTACGTCGGTGATGATCGCTTCGGGGTACACACCATTGCGGCCATGGGTAATGGCCCGCTCATCAATATCGGTGGCAAACACCTGCATCTTTGCGCCGCTGGCGTCCAGCACCAGTTGCTCGGCCACCAGCATCGCCAGGCTGTAGGCCTCCTCGCCGGTGGAACAACCCGCCGACCAGACCCGCACCTCCTCACGGTGCGGCACGCTGTCTGCCAGTGACTTCACCAGGTTGGGGATCACGTCCCGCTCAAGCGCTTCGAAGGCCTCGCGGTCGCGGAAGAAATTGGTCACGCCAATCAGCATGTCGCCCAGCAACGCCTTGGTTTCGTCCGGGTTGGCCTGTAGGAAGTTGTAATAGGTGGCCAGGTCGGGTTGAGCGGTGACTTGCAAGCGCCGCTCGATACGGCGCAGCACCGTGGCGCGCTTGTAATGCTTGAAGTCATGCCCGGTGCTGGCGCGCAGTTGAATCAGAATATCCAGCAACAGCTGCTCGGCCACTGCGGCATCGCGGTCGGTGGTGGGTGGGGTGGTCTTGATTTCAGGGTCATTGGCGGTGGGCAGAATAATCGACTGGGCATTGCTCCACAGTTCCAGCAGCTTCTGCGGCATTTCCACCACCGGCAGCACCAGGTCGACCATCTGGGTTTCGATGGCAGCCAGCGGCATGCCATCAAACTCTGCGTCTTCCGGCGCTTGTACCAGGGTGATGCCGCCTTGCTCTTTGATCCGTGAAAGCCCTACCGCGCCGTCTGAACCGGTACCGGACAGGATCAGGCAAAACGCGCGTTCTTTATGGGCGTCTGCCAGATCGCGAAAGAACAGGTCGATGGCAATGTGCGATCCACCTTCGCGCACTGAAGACGATACCCCCAGGTAGCCATCATTCATCTTCAAGAGCTTGGCAGGCGAGATGACATACACGTGATTCTTTTCGATGGGCGTGGCGTCATTGACCTGCGTCACCGGCATGCGGGTCGTTTCCTGAATGATCTTGTCTGCCACGCTTTGATGGTCGGGTGAAAGATGCAGGATCACCACGAAGGCCATGCCGCAGTCTTTGGGCATGTGCTCAAAAAACGCTTTCACGGCCTGCAGCCCGCCCGCCGACGCGCCAATACCCACCACCGGGAAACTCAAGTCGCTGGGGATCAGATCTTTGCGTTGCGGTACGTTGGGGGACCGCGGGGGGGCAGACTTCATAAATACCAACCTTGGTTAACGGCGCACAGGAAGACGGGTGTAGAGGGAAGAATTCAAACAACGAGGGTGAGGGATGAACCGACAGTGAAATATAGCTGAAAACCTGCTGCCGACAGAAATGTCTTGAGGCCACCCGGTCATTTGACGGACCACTACGACCCGGTTGAGGCGCGCAGCCTTCGGAAGGTTTAATCAAACTGACGAGTGGTGCCTGCACTTGCACGGCTATCCGATTTTCTGAAAATTCGTCTGAACTTCGCTTCCTGGCAAACCCTCGCAAAGAGAAACCCACCCAGGAGAAGTTCTGATGAACAGCTATCCCAAACCACCATTCCAACCCCAGCAACAGCCCGTACCAGGTGAGCAGCGCAAGATGGACCCGATGCCCGATTGCGGTGAGCAGTCCTACCAAGGCTCGGGCCGGCTCGCCAATAAAATCGCCTTGGTCACCGGTGCCGACAGCGGCATCGGGCGGGCCGTGGCGATTGCCTTCGCACGTGAAGGCGCGGACGTGGCGGTGTCGTACCTGGATGAACATGAAGACGCCAAGGAGACCGCACGCTGGGTCGAGGCGGCGGGTCGTCAATGCCTGTTACTGCCCGGCGACCTGGGCAATGCGGCGCATTGCACGGCAATCGTCAACGATACCGTGGAGAAGTTCGGACGCATCGATGTGCTGGTCAACAATGCAGCGTTCCAGATGACCTACCCGTCGCTGGAAGACATCCCCGATGAGGACTGGGTGAAAACCTTCAACGTCAACATCACCGCGATGTTTCGCATCTGCAAGGCCGCGCTGCCTCATATGGCCGAGGGCAGTTCGATCATCAACACCAGCTCGGTCAACTCCGATATGCCTAACCCCAGCCTGCTGCCCTATGCGGCCACCAAAGGCGCGATTGCCAACTTCACCGCCGGCCTGGCGCAGATGCTTGGCGAGCGGGGGATTCGCGTCAACAGCGTGGCACCCGGGCCCATCTGGACACCGTTGATCGTCTCGACGATGACGCCGGACATGGTGAAAAACTTTGGCGGCAACACCCCACTGGGACGCCCCGGCCAGCCGGTCGAAGTGGCGCCGATCTATGTGCTGCTGGCGTCGGATGAAGGCAGCTACATCTCTGGCGAACGCTACGGTGTGACGGGTGGTAAGCCAATACTTTGATCAGTGAGGAAGGAGGTGGGTATGAGCGAAGCCTCGAAGCGGCACGAGCCGAATCAGTCCGAGCGGAAGGTGCGCCCGCCGACGGCGAAACGAAACGGCAAATCGGAGGAACCGGCAGGCGGACAACACGCAAAGGAGCAAGGCGGTGTTGCTCCTGGAGGGCCTTCGAAAGACCCTGAGTCAGGGGCGTGAACGCGAGGGGATACACACTCGGCCTGACATCCTGATTGGCTGTCAGGCCGCTATCGCAGGCAAGCCAGCGCGGCCTCAGTTGTAGGAGCGAGCTTGCTCGCGAAAAACTCACCGGCGCCGCGTTTATCCAGGAATCACGCGTTATGGTTAACGTTTTTCGCGAGCCAGCTCGCTCCTACAGGCTGGCGTTATTTCCGCTTGGAACGATGAATGCGCATCCACTCCCGATAGGCCGCCGTACGCTGTGCATCCGCACGTTTCTTCGCCTCGGTAAAGCGCGCCCACGTCTGCGCATCGCCGCTGTAGGATTCAATGATCTCGTACGCCAACGCATCCAATCGATCCGCTTCGAAAAACATCTCGGCGTTGCGTGCGACCTCATCGTCCCGCCTTTTTGTGGGGGTGTAACCAAGAGTCTGGCTGTTCATCATCTGAGGCCCTCCGCCCATTGAATCTGTGCCGCGCCACTCCAGCGCACCTGGGTAATGCCGTACTTCTCCGCCATCGGTTTGGAAACACGCTTGAACGTGTGCTGACCAAATTTGGGGATGACCGCCACACCGGCGTCACAACTGGCCCAATGCCAAGCCTCGGCATTGTCCATGCGCGGTGCTCGCACGATGAAGGACTTGGGCTCGCCGTGCAGCTGGTACTCGATAGTGAATAGGTCGTTGTGTTTCATGAGGCCTCCTTGATACTCATGAATTACAGATATTTGACGTCAAAAAAAATTCAAATAAGTTGTCCGACAATTCGATGATTGGGCGCAGGGCGTGTATGAGGCCTAATCATCTACCGTAAAGGTGACCCATCCGGGCCCATCCGCGGGGCGTTCCAGCTCTGCGATCACACCGCCGACGGAGGATCCGTCGGGTAAATTGACGGTGACGAAGTTCGGATTGCCGGGCCAATCCAATGGCGTGTCAAAGTTCAAGCGCGCAAGGGTCGGCTTATCGCTGCTGGTCATCTGGATGTTTTGTGACTCGTTAAGGCGTTCATCTGAGGGGGTGCCAAGATGGCGCGAGGCAGTGATGACACTGGCAATACCTTGGTAGTCGTAAGACATGCTGGGTGACCTCATGTAAGGGGGGGGCCAGTGGCCCCCCGCGTTCATTTGTGACGCGTTGAATATTTGCGTGCAACGACAACGCCGCCCACTAGCAGTGCTGCGCCTATTGCAACCTTCCCATACGGCGTACGGTGGGTTTGCCGCCAGCCGCCTTCGACGCGACGCTCGCCGCTTGCCGGGGTGTAGAGGTTGCCCGCCGACGTATCAGCACGCTGGCTGCGCTCCAGGCCCAGACGGGTAAGCCAACCGGATAACCGCGCAAAGCTGGGCAGCAAAAAATGCGCGACACGGGCAACGGTGGCAGCGCTGCCTACCGTGGTGCTGTCCCTCGGTTGCAGCGCGCAGGCCACCATCGCTTGGGCGACTTTATGCGGGTCATAGACCGGTGGCGGTGGCGTCAGGACATGGCCGGTAAAATTGCCGCCATCGCGAAAGCCCGGTGTGTCCATCACGGCGGGGTAGATGTCGCATACGTGAATATCCGGGTAGTCAGTCAGCTCGCCACGCAGTGCTTCGGTCAGGCCGCGCAGGCCGTATTTACTGGCTGAGTAGGCGACGGCATAGGGCTGGGCCACCCAACTTCCCAGCGACATTGTGTTGATCAGGATCCCGCTGTTCTGGGTTTTGAAATAGGGCCACACCACATGGGCGCCGCGCAGGTACCCGAGCAGGTCGGTTTGCAGCACCTGTTCGTGGGCTTCCAGGGGCGTGTCCTCGAAACTGCCGACCGCGCCTACACCGGCGTTGTTGATCCAGATATCGATCCGATCATTGCCGAAGGCCGCCGCCTGTTCGGCCAACGCGCGCATCTGGTCGCCCTGGGTCACATCGGTTTTAACGGCGATGGCCTCGGCGCCACGTGCAGCGCATTCCTCGACCACCTCTTGCAGGGCCTTTTCATCCCGGGCCGCCAATACCAAGCGGGTACTTTGCTCGGCAAAGGCGTGAGCAGCCGCGCGGCCAATACCGCTGGAGGCACCGGTGATCACCACCGTCTTGCCGTGCAGTTTTCCCTTGGCCTGCCTGCGCCCAGGCACATCCTCGGGCACGTGGACGGGCACCGGGCGCAGTTGCAGGCGCGTACCGTCAGTCAGTATCAGGGTCAGGTCTTCGATGGTGCCGGCGACGCGGTCGGGAAACACCGGTTCGCCTGTGGCGTCGAGTTCATCATAGATAAACGTCTGGCCCTCAAGCCATCCGACTGCGGTCATCAGTTCAGGGCCCAGGTAATATTTACCGTCCAGGAAAAAACCGCTGAAGTTCGGTGTGCGCTCCAGGTTTTCCACGGCGTATCGCTCGCCAGGCCTCATTCCGGTTGCGGTATCAATCATCATGACATCCTCCTTTGGCTGGTCTTGGGGTAGAGAAGGGCCCGCAAATGATCGTTCCATCCAAATGACTGAATGGCGGCATCAATGTTGAGGGGCCTTCAGGGTCGGGTCGGTGATCTGGATAACCGTGCCCTGGCGCCAGGCGTCCGCACCGGGGGCGATGGGCGGCGCGGGGATATCGGCACGAGTCTTTTTCTTGTCGGCACTGTCGATGCCCAGTCGTTTATCTCGCTCGGCGACCATACGTGGGTCGGCCTGGCCGTCAGCGGTAAACCCCATCATCAACTGCGGGACACCCAGCGGCAGGCGTTTGTCGAGATCGGTATGCCAGGTGTGCCAGGTCTTGCCATAGGTGTGCACCAGCTTCTCCATCAGTGCATGCTCCGCCACCTCGGGTATGCCCGGCGCGACCAGTTGCCCTGACTTCACTTCATGCACATGGCTGTGCCACAGCGCCTTTTCAGACGCGGGCAGCGTGTTGAACAGTTGCTCGCTAATGATGTACTCCACGCCCATCAACTTTGCATCCTTGCGGTTGCCGTCGTAGATCACACACTGGATAACCTCTTCATTGAGGATTGCGCAGTAGTGATGCGCTTCCATCTGTACATCGGGATGGCCGTTGTAGAAGTGAAAACCGTCCAGGTAGGCGTTCAGTGCATCAATCGGCGGGCGTGACTGAAGCAGGGCGGCGCCGGTGTCCAGCGTTCGGGTCGAGGGCGTGGTTGGTTTTCCGGGCGCCTCGACATTCGAGGGTGAGTTGTTGCCAGCGCAAGCGCTGAGCAGGGCCAGTGCCATTGCTGCGGATAAGGTTTGGGTCACGCGAGAGGTTGGGGTGTCAGTCATGGTCGGCTGCCTCCTGTTGCCGGTGTGTTCAAGCTCAAGGGTCAACGCCAGGTTTGATCCTGTTCTCGTTTGAAAGACGTGCGTACGGCGCGTTCAAAATGCTTTGGTTTGAACACTCACGCATTCAGCGGGTCGCTTTTTAAAGTGGCGCTGCCAGCGCAATCGCTTACCTGAAAGTGAGGTGTTCATCCCATGTACAACACTGAGAACCCAGCCTCGGCGCTGCTCACCCGGTTACTCCAGGCACGCGGGCCGGGCGGGCAGGAAGATGAAGTGCGCGCCATTTGCCTGGAAAGCCTGACGCCGTTGTGCGATGCGGCCTGGGTCGACCCGGCGGGCAATGTGGTGGGCTTGATCAAGTGCAAACGCAGCGATGCCGAGCCAGCCGGTGCGGTTAAAGTCATGGCGCATATGGATGAAATCGCCATGGTGGTTAAGCGCGTCGAGGCCGATGGCACGTTGCGGGTGACGGCGCTGGGTGGGGCCAACCCGGTCAACTTTGGGGTGTGCCCGGTGGATATCCTGGGGGACGCGCGCATCCTCCCTGGCGTGCTCTCCTTTGGCTCGATGCACGCCACCAGCAATACGGCACAAGGGGCTGATGTGCTCTCGGGCGATGTGCACTGGAACGACGTCCACGTGATTACGCGGTGTACTGCCCAGGCATTACGCGAGCACGGCATCCGGCCCGGAAGCCGTGTGGTGCTGAGCCGTCATTGGCGTGAGCCCTTCCGAGTGGGCGATGCCATTGCCGCGCATTTTCTGGATGACCGCGCTCCGATTGCCGCCGTCCTGCATACGGCCCAGCTGCTGGCTTCGCGCCGGGAGGCGTTGGCCAGGGATATCTATCTGGTATTCACCACGCTCGAAGAGGAGTGCAATGCCGGGGCGATGTATGCCGCTTCGACGCTCCCAGGTGACACCGCGATCGCGGTGGAAGTGGGGCCCGTCATGCAGGAATACGGCACGCGCCTGGCTGTCGACCCGATCATCAATACCGGGGACCAGAAAGGCTATTACACCCGGGCGGTGGTCAACGACCTGGCGGCGGCCGCAGAGCGCTGCGGCTATAGCCCCCAATATGCGCTGTTGGTGGATTTCGCTTCGGATGCCAGTGCCGTCATGAGTAACGGGGCTTGCGCCCGCGCCGGCTGCCTGGCGATTCCAACGGAGAATACCCATGGTTACGAGTTGATCGTGGATGGGGCGGTGCAGGCCTGTGCCGCGACATTGGCCGAGTACCTTGCAACCTGATGGAGGGTGCAAGGTACGCTGGCCGGTGTGGGGCTCAGAGTGGGCCGCTTGAAGAATCCGCCTCCTGCCTGATGTCATCGGCCGCGTTGGGTTGCCCCAGCTTGCTGTACTGCTCACGCAATTTCTGCAGCTCTTGCGACCCGAGCTTATCCAGGCTCAACGCCGTATTGTGGGCTTCTTTGGTGGCACGAATCAGCTCGTCCAGCTTCAGGTGCAGAATATCGTTGTCGCGGTTCTGGGTATTCTGGATCAGGAACACCATCAGGAACGTGATGATGGTGGTGGAGGTATTGATGATTAACTGCCAGGTGTCGTTGTAATTGAAGTAAGGCCCGCTGAGCGCCCAGACAGCAATCAAGGTGACGGCTGTCAGAAAGGTTTTCGAGCTGCCCGCCTGGTTGGAGAGTTTTTGGCAGAATTTCGCGAACTTCATGATGCTGTCTCCTGGGGGATGTTCCTCTGTAGACCCCGGCAGAATTTCGAAATTCTTTTTTACAAATCGATTTTTTCTGACAAAAATCAATCAGCAAAAGCCTTCTTGCACAGGAGCACTCAGCATGTCGGTTGCAGCTTCCATCGTTGAATACCTCAAGCACCATCAGTTGGTCATCACGACGGCCGAGTCGTGTACTGCGGGCAAGATCATCACGTTGCTTTCGCAGGTCGACGGCAGTGGTTCGTGGATCGAAAGCGGGTACGTGGTGTATTCGCCAGAAGCGAAACAGCGGCTATTGAACGTGCGTCGCTATACCATCGATACCTTCAATCTCACCAGCTGTGAGGTCGCCCAGGAAATGGCTCACGGCGCGTTGCGCGACAGCCCGGCGGATGTAGCGGTAGCGACCACGGGCCTGCTGGGGCCGGACGGGATGGACGGCATTCCCCCAGGCACAGTCTGTTTCGCCTGGGCCTATCGAAACGGCGGAGCACTGAGTGTGTTCAGTCGCAAGGAACGCTTTATGGGCTCCCGTGAGCAGGTGCAGTTGGCTGCGTCTGTTCATGCGTTGAAATGGCTGCCGCATTTTCATCAGCGGGCGATGGCGGGTGAG
The DNA here is from genome assembly GCF_001902145.1 of Pseudomonas fluorescens. Classification (GTDB taxonomy): domain Bacteria; phylum Pseudomonadota; class Gammaproteobacteria; order Pseudomonadales; family Pseudomonadaceae; genus Aquipseudomonas; species Aquipseudomonas fluorescens_BV. The sequence goes on along the minus strand of NZ_MRST01000025.1, from coordinate 487,068 downwards.
CGCGCCTAGCGCTGCCAAATGCGCGCCTTTACGGCTGCGGTTCGACGTCCAGCAGCAAGTCGCCGTTGGTCAAGGATTCAGCCTGCTGTACCACGCCACGATAGGCTTGACCGTCCCATTCAAAGGTAATCCTGTGGGCCTTCAGCAATTGCCCTGGCCATGGCGGCACAAGCCGCAACTGCACGGCCGGCGCAGTGCGCACAAGCTGCCCCGTGCACTTGCTGGCCAGCGCGTTCACACCGAACAGCGTGTCTTGCAGGTATTCAATGTTGACCGGTTGCAGCGTTGCGTCAGTAGATTCCGGCATATCTGTTATCCCACCGATGACAGCCAGAAAGACTGCCTGGCCATGACCATTTCCTCACGTATTTCCCGCACAAGCCTGTTGATCCCCGGGACACCGTGATAGTGGGCGCGGTTGATGTTCGCGATGGTGAATTGATCCATACCGTGCGCCGTTACGGTGACTGAAAGGCTGCCGTCCGGGTTGAGCGCGCACCTGACCGCGCACTTGGGAAGGCGAGCGGAAAGGGCCGTTTCGATCTCGGTTTTCGTTAACGTGTCCATGAGTTCACCGCGTAAAGGACTCAGCGCGATAAGGCTAGCTCAGAATGGCGGGGCGTAAATACTGGCAAGGTAATGGCTTTTCAAGGAAGGTCGTCCACAACTTAGCGTCGAAAGCCTCTACTTGAAACTCATCCTGAGTTTCGCTCGTTGCTAAGTTAAGTGGGCAAGGTGTTGGGGAGATTAGTTGCGCAGTGTTCAACCTATCAGGTTTGAAGGGGCAGCCAGGCTGCCCCTCCCACCGTTACTCAAGAACCCGACTTCCGACCGCCGCCGTGGCTGTGCTGGCCACCCTTGCGACCTGCTTCGGAGGCCTTTTCACGGTCGTTGGCGAAATTGCCGCCTGACGCTTGGCCGCCTTTTTTACCGGCTTCGGAGGCTTTTTCGCGATCATTGGCAAAGTTGCCCGGGTTTTTATTACCTGTAGTCATGATAGTTCTCCAGTCGCTAAGTTAGCGTTTCGTTAGTTGGCCGTTTCGCAACGGACACTTATTCCGATATTGGCTTTTTGAGAAATGTTTTACCGATTTTTCTAACCGGCGACGAACGGTAATTTGGCGGAAAAAGTTATACAAAAACTTGGCTGATGCGCCGCTTCGTATAACTTTTAGAGCCGATCAGCGCTTTGATCTTAATAAGATCGAAACTGCTGGCTTAGTTAACGGTCCTGCCATTCGTCTTTTTCGTCGCACTCCAGAAAAAGTGGCTGTTCCAACAAGGTTCTTAACCTGTGAACGGGAGCTTTTTCAGCCATGAAACACAACCCATCCAACCCACAGTACCGGCCACTTGAGCATCCAGACGAACCCAATGAAGACGGTTGCGTGATCGGCACTGCCGGGCGCGACGAAGACCCCAACGCGACCACCGATTGGGACCATCCCGACAGCGCCGCGACGCCCGCTGACGCCAGCATAAAACCCGCCAACGGTACGCCCGGAATCGACGCCGTGCCCGAGTCGGAAAACCACGACGCCGACTGAGCGACCTGCGCTACAAGTGCCGTTTCGCTTGGCCCGCAACCGGTTACCGCTGGTCGTGAGACGCCGCTTTATTTTGAAATTTTCCACGCGCAGGTCACTTCACATACAAGGTAGGCGTGCATTCCAGCAGGGCGCCTTTTCCGTAAGCCTGAGGAGATTTGTTCATGTTTGTACATAACAAGCGACTTCAATACACCGTCCGTGTCGCCGAGCCCAATCCGGGCCTGGCCAACCTTTTGCTTGAACAGTTTGGCGGCGCTCAAGGTGAGTTGGCCGCCGCGTCCCGTTACTTCACCCAAGCTTTGGCTGAAGATGACCCGGGGCGTAAAGATTTGCTGATGGACATCGCCACCGAAGAACTCAGCCATCTGGAGGTCGTCGGTTCCATCATCGTGATGCTCAACAAAGGCGCCAAAGGGCGCATGGCCGAAGGCGTGGAAGAGGAGGGCGAGCTGTATCGTGCCCTCCATGGCGCCGGCAATGACTCCCATATCACCAGCCTGCTGTACGGTGCCGGCTCGCCGCTGACCAACTCTGCCGGTGTGCCGTGGACCGCCGCCTATATCGACACCATCGGTGAGCCCACCGCAGACATGCGTTCGAATATCGCGGCCGAAGCCCGGGCCAAAATCGTCTATGAGCGACTGATGAACGTCACCGACGATCCCGGTGTAAAAGACGCGCTGGGTTTTTTGATGACGCGGGAAATTGCTCACCAGATATCGTTCGAAAAAGCGCTGCACGCGATTCAACCGAATTTTCCCCAAGGCAAGTTGCCGGGCAAACCGGAGTTCGCGCAGGTCTATTTCAATATGTCCCAAGGTGCGCAAGACATGCGTGGCCCCTGGAACCAGGGTGATGGATGGGAGTTCGTGGAAAACCCACAACCGGCGGTCGATGGCGGTGACGGCACCGCCAGCGTGCAGCTGGACGACGACGATGAAGCGGTGCTGAGCGCGATGAAGATCCGCACGCTCTCGGACCCCACCAGCGACCCTACGACCGGCGCTGACTTGGGCGCGGGCTTCAAGCCCAAGCCCGACCTTTGATTGAGGACTGCCGCACGCTGACTGGCGTGCGGTGCTTTCGATTTTCTTGACGAGGACAACGACATGGCAACCCCACAGGAAAACCTGCTCGACTGGCTACGTGATGCCCATGCGATGGAGCAACAGGCCGAGAAAATGCTCAAGGCACAATCCGAACGCCTGGAGAACTACCCAGAGTTAAAGGCGCGAATCGACGAGCACATTGAGGAAACCCTTGGGCAGCAGCAACTCATTGACCAATGCCTGACACGCTTGGGCGGCAGTGCTTCGACCTTGAAAGACGTGGGCGGCAAGCTGATGGCTTTCGGCCAGGCCGTCGGCGGCTCACTGATGAGTGATGAGGTGATCAAGGGCGCGATGGCCGGCTATGTATTCGAAAACATGGAAGTTGCCAGCTACACAGTGCTCATCGCGGCCGCGAAGGCGGCGGGTGACGCCGAGACACAAGCGGCGTGCGAAAAGATTCTGCCCCAGGAAGTCGCCATGGCTCAGTGGCTGCTTGAACACTTGCCCCAGCTCACGCAGGCGTTTTTGCAACGCTCTGAGGCGCCTGACACACAAGCCAAGCGTTAATGACGCGCGCGGCGCCTACCGCAGTACGGCGCCGCGCCCGTTCGGCGCAAGATTGCACTGCGCAGCGTTTTCAGCCCATGGAGCACATACCACGTATCTGGAGGTGAACCTTGGCAACAAAGAAGAAGCCTGTGGTCGACGGTATGGATTGGACGATGCTGTCTGCCAGCCGCAACGCGAGCCGGCGCCACGACGCCGAACAGCGTGTGTGTCGCGCACAAGATCTGGAAGCATTGGGGCAACTGACCGGTGGCATCGCCCATGACTTCAATAACCTGTTGCAAGTCATGGTGGGTTATCTTGACTTGATCCAACAGAGCGCCAAGCGCCCCGGCAGCGATCCGCAACGCATCGTCATCAGTGCCGGCCGTGCCAGGGCGGCGGCCGAAAAAGCTCAAACCCTGACTCAGCAGTTGCTGGCATTTTCGCGCAAGCAACGGCTCGACAGCCGGGTGATCAACTTGAACAGCGTACTCAGCCGCCCTGACTTCATGGTGCGTGCGCTGCAGGGCGTCGAGTTGCAGGTAAAGCTTGCCGACGAGCTGTGGAACTGCCGCATCGACCCGGTCCAGGCAGAGCTGGCGGTGCAGCACCTGTTATCGAATGCCCAGGATGCTTTGCAAGGGCGTGCTGATCCGACGGTGGCCGTCAAGAGCTGCAACGTCCAGGTGCCGGGTGATGTCGGTGCCGAGCGTGATGGGTTGGCCGAGGGCTGTTATGTGAGCATTTCGGTCTCGGATAATGGCAATGGCATTGCTGCCAGTATTCAGGACAAAGTCATGCAGCCGTTCTTCACCACCAAGGAAGAAGGCCAGGGCTCGGGCCTGGGATTGTCGATGGTGTACGGCTTCGTCAAGCAATCGGGCGGCACGGCGCGAATTCATTCATACCCAGGCATGGGTACGACGATACGCTTGTACTTTCCGGCAGATAATGAAAGTGCATGAGTTCGAGTTGATTGCTCCGAAAAATCCGGGCTGTGCTCGATGCCTGACAGCCGACGGCTATCTAACTGACGCCCCGCCTTCTTCTGTAGGAGCGAGCTTGCTCGCGAAAAACGTCAACGATAACGCGGGTTGCCTGAATGAACGCGGCGCCTGTGAGTTTTTCGCGAGCAAGCTCGCTCCTACAGGGCGGGTGTCGCCCACAGGACTACCTCAGCACCGCCAGCGCCAGGTTAAGCGCCAGCACCAGCACAATTGAAAAGCCGAATATCCTGCGCGCCCAGCCAGTTGGATCAGCCAGCCGTGTACCGCTGGCCGCGAGGGTTAGCCAATAACCCCCAAGCCCGAGCATCACCAAAAAATACAACGCCGCCATCTGCGCCACCGCGCCCAGCACCAGGGCGCTGGCGAGGAAGGCCAGCATGTACGCCTGGATCTGCCGGTGGGCTTGGGCCAGGCTCAACAGCGGCAGGCCTGCAGCGCGGAAATCCTCGCGACGCATCACGGTGATGGCGTGTGAATGCGGCATCTGCCAGCAGCAGAACACCACGATCAGCAGCATTGCCGTCAGGTCAAACCGTCCGGTGACCGCGCAATAGCCGATAACCGGCGGCATCGCCCCGGAAAGGCTGCCGACCAAGGTGGCCCAATGGGAGCGCCGCTTCAGCCAGTAGGTGTAGACCCCCGCATAGATGACCAGCCCGACCATCGCCAGCATGCACGCCAGCGTATTGCTGCCTGCCCACAGCAAGCCAAAACCGCTGACCCCAAGGACGATGGCGTAGCCAGCGGCCGTGGATACCTTGATGGTGCGCAGTGCCAGCGGACGATGACAGGTGCGCACCATGCGCCGGTCGATATCGCGGTCAATGCAGTTGTTGATGACACAGCCGCACCCGATCACCAGGGCCGTGCCGAGCAGCGTGGCAAGTCCGTGCGTCACCGAGGCCACATGCCCACTGGCGGCGAGTAGGTAACCGCCCAGCACCGACGCCAGGTTACCGACAATAATGCCCGGCTTGGTGAGCTCGATAGCGGTATTGAACAGCCCCCGCCAGTGTTTCAGTGCGCCAGCATGTTGTGGTGAATACTGCCCATGATCCATAACGAAAGCCCCACCAACAGAAGAATGATGACCGCCGAGAAAATCAGCGCAATCAGGTTCCAGCGTTGTTCTTCGGCCGTGTCCAGATGCAGGAAGAACTTGAGGTGGACCACGATTTGGATCGCGCCCAACGCCACCACCAGCCAGGCAGTGAAGGTGCGCGGCAGTGACGGGAACATCACCAGGCCGAACGGGATCAGGGTCAGCAGGACTGAAACCAGAAACCCGACCAGGTAGGAGCGACTGCTGCCATGGCTCGTCCCGGCACTGCTGTGAAGCGAGCTTTGCTTGTACATGTCACACCACCCCCAACAGATAGACCACGGTAAAGACGCAGATCCACACCACGTCCAAGAAGTGCCAGAACAGGCTCAGGCAACTGAGCCGGGTGGCATTGGTGCTGGTCAGGCCGCGTTGCTTGACCTGGGCCATCAGCACCGCCATCCAGATCAGCCCGGTGAGAACGTGCGCGCCGTGGGTGCCCACGAGGGTGAAGAAAGCCGTCAGGAAAGCACTGCGGTCCGGCCCGTAGCCTTGTTCGATCAAGTGGTGGAATTCGTTGATTTCCATGGCGATGAAGCCCGTGCCCAGCACGAACGTAAGCCCCAGCCAGCGCAACACATCGCGTTGCTTGCCGTGGTTCATGGCGAGCATGGCGTAGCCGTAGGTGATACTGCTCAACAGCAGCAGCATGGTTTCGGCCAGCACATAGGGCAGCTCGAAAATATCCATGCTCGACGGCCCGCCCGCCACGCTGTCGCGCAACACGGCGTAGCCGGCGAACAAGGTCGCGAACAGGATGCAGTCGGTCATCAGGTAGATCCAGAACCCGAACAGGCTCAGGGAACCGGCGTCTTCATGCCCTTGTTCGTGGGTATGGGCGATGTCTTTTTCGATAACGATATGGGACATGGGTCAAGCCTCCGCCAGGTCTTTGAGACGTGCCGTTTCGATACGCGCGACTTCCTGCGCGGGCACGAAGTAATCGATGTCTTCGTCGTAGCTGCGCACCACGAACGCCACCACCGAAGCCACCAGGCCGAACGCCGCCATCCACCAGATGTGCCACACCAGCGCGAAGCTGCAGATCAGCACAAACAGGCTGATGACCAGGCCCGACGCGGTATTGCGCGGCATGTGGATGCTGCGATAGTCAGTGTGGCTGAGGGTGCTGACGCCGCGCTCCTTCATGCCCCAGTACGCGTCCAGGTCGCTGACCTTGGGTTGCTCGGCGAAGTTGTACAGCGGCGGCGGGGACGCGGTGGCCCATTCCAGGGTGCGCCCGTCCCACGGGTCGCCGGTGCGGTCGCGGTATTGATGACGGTTGCGGATGCTGACAAACAATTGCAAGGCTTGCGCCGCCACGCCGCAGAGGATGATTGCCACCCCCACCAGCTCCAGCAGCAGCCAGGGCCGCCACTCCGGGTTGTCGAAGTGATTGAGACGGCGCGTCATGCCCATGAAACCCAGCACGTAGGAGGGCATGAACGCGAAATAAAAGCCCACCAGCCAGCACCAGAAGGCGATGCGCCCCAACTTGTCGTTCAAGCGGAAACCGAATGCCTTGGGGAACCAATACGTCAGCCCGGCCATATAGCCGAACACCGCGCCGCCGATGATCACGTTGTGAAAGTGCGCGATCAGGAACAGGCTGTTGTGCAGCAGGAAATCGGCCCCCGGCACCGCCAGCAGCACCCCGGTCATGCCGCCGATGCTGAAGGTTACGATAAAGCCCAAAGTCCACAGCATGGGCGTTTCGAAGCGCACCCGGCCGCGGTACATGGTGAACAGCCAGGTGAAGATTTTCACCCCGGTCGGCACCGCGATGATCATTGTCATGATGCCGAAGAAGGCATTGACGTTGCCCCCCGCGCCCATGGTGAAAAAGTGATGCAGCCACACGATGAACGACAACACGGTGATCGCGATGGTCGCCCATACCAGCGACACGTAGCCGAACAATCGCTTGCTGCTGAAGGTGGCCGCGATCTCCGAAAACACCCCGAACGCCGGCAGGATCAGGATGTACACCTCCGGATGCCCCCAGGCCCAGATCAGGTTCACGTACATCATCGGGTTGCCGCCGGCCTCGTTGGTGAAGAAATGCATGCCCAGGTAACGGTCCAGGGTCAGCATCAGCAGGGTGGCGGTGAGGATCGGGAATGCCGCCAGAATCAGCACCGAGGTGCACAGCGCATTCCAGGTGAACACCGGCATCTTGAACAGCGTCATGCCTTCGGTGCGCATCTTCAAGATGGTGACGAAGAAGTTCACCCCCGTGAGCAACGTGCCGATGCCGGATATCTGCAATGACCAGATGTAGTAATCCACGCCGACGCCGGGGCTGTAGCCCAGCTCGGATAACGGCGGGTAAGCGACCCAACCGGTGCGTGCGAACTCACCGACCCCCAGCGAAATATTCACCAGCGCCGCGCCCACCACGAACAGCCAGAAACTCAGGGCGTTGAGAAACGGATAGGCCACATCGCGAGCGCCGATCTGCAACGGCACGACGATGTTCATCAAGCCGACCACAAAAGGCATGGCCATGAAGAAGATCATGATCACGCCATGGGCGGTGAAGATCTGGTCGTAATGTTCCGGCGGCAGGTAACCCGGCCCGCCACTGGCGGCCATGGCTTGCTGGGTGCGCATCATGACCGCATCGGAAAACCCGCGCAGCAGCATCACCAGCGCGACGATGATGTACATGCAACCGATCTTCTTGTGGTCCACCGAGGTGAACCACTCACGCCACAAATAACCCCACTTGCGCTTCCAGGTGATCGAGCCCACCAGCGCAACCCCGATCAGGCCGACGATGGCCAGGGTGTACATCACAATGGGTTCAGTGGTTGGGATCGCGTCCCACGACAGTTTTCCGAACATGGTTACCGCTCCTCAGCCAGCAGACTTGGGTGTTGATCGGTGCGTTGTGCAGCGTCGCTTAGCGGCGAGCGCTGGGTTTTATTGGCCTTGTTCATGCCTTCGTATTTATCGACGATGTCCAGGAACAACCGCTCCTGTACCGACGAGTAGTAGGTCACGGGGTGCTTGAAGGTGGGCTTAGCCAACTGGGTATAGGCGCCGTGGTCCAGAGGCGTGGCCGCGCCCTTGACCTTTGTCACCCAGGCTTGGAAGTCGGCAGCGCTCAGGGACAGCGTGGCGAAATGCATGTCGGAAAAACCGGGGCCGTTGTAGTTGGCGGCAATCCCTTTGAACTCACCGGTCTCGTTGGCGATCAGGTGCAATTTGGTCTGCATGCCGGCCATGGCGTAGATCTGCCCGCCGAGTGCCGGAATAAAGAACGAGGTCATGGCCGCGTCGGAGGTGACGGTAAAACTCACCGGCGTGTTCACCGGCAGGGCCAGCTCGTTGACGCTGGCGATGCCCAGGTCAGGGTAGATAAACAGCCATTTCCAGTCGGTGGCCACCACCTGCACATTGATGGGCGGGGTGTCTGACTCAAGCGGGCGATAGGGGTCCAGTGCGTGGGTGGTCTCCCACGTCACCCATCCCAGCACGATGATGATCAGCAGGGGAACGCCCCATACCACCGCTTCGATTTTGTGTGAACTGGCCCAGCGGGGGGAGTAACGCGCTTTTTTATTGGTGGCGCGGTAGCGGTAGGCGAAGACAAACATCATCACAATCACCGGAACGACCACCAGCAGCATCAGGCCCGTAGCGAGAATAATCAGGTCGCGCTCATCGGTTGCAACTTGCCCCTTGGGGTTGAATACCACCAGGTTGCAACTGGTGAGTAAGAAGAGGCTGGTGATAGTGACCAGGCAATAACCCATCGCTCGTTTCATGCCGTGCTCCTGTGTTGGAAACTTGCGTTTTGCTGTGCCGAATCAGTGCTCAAGCGTTAACTAAGCGAAGCGCTTGTTAACCTCAGGAACCGTCAGGTGTTAAATACTCGGCAATAAGGTGCTGTCAGTAGATAAAGTGCTTCTACTGCCCAGTCTTATTGGCTTTTGCTGCCGCTCTGCAGGGCGCATTTCGCCGCGCTCCCGAACATTTTGAATAGAGCCCAGTGGGTTGGTTTAACAATTTGTTTCCTCGCCTGACGAACGGTTTAACAGGCGAAACGGTAAAGGGTTTTTATCGGTGCATGATGGAGGTGGCCTTGGAAAAAAGTCTGAATTCTGGTTAAGGATTTCAGTCGTTAGTTGATGGCCAACCCCATTAACGGTTTTGGAGAATAGCTATGTTCAAGCGTGGCAAAACCTATGAAGACTGGGCCGCAAAGGCACTCGAGGAAGAGTGCTTTACTCAGGAGGTTGAAAACGGCTGCCATATCGAAGTCAGGGCCCGAGAACGAGAAGACGCCGATATTGAAGTGCTGCTCTGCGTCTACACCTCGACGGGATACTGCGTCGTTGAACGTATCAAGCAGTTGCCGGGTGCCGAATGGACGGTGCGCGACGCGCTCAAGCGCGGCATCGATCAGGCAGAACGGATTGCCGGTGGCGAATCCGGCCGACTGCCCTGCGCTGATGCTCATTTGCACGACGACGATTGAAGCGCGGCCGACTGATGCTTCGCGATCTAAATGTGGGAGCAGGCAAGCTTCTTCGCCACAGGTACAGCGTCGCGACAAAATAAAAAAGCCCGCACGGAGTGCGGGCAAGACAGGAGTTTTTTTACCAAGAGCCTGGAGTGAACAGACTCAGTATTAAGAAACAAAAGGAGCGTGAGCAGTTTTATTTTTTTAATCCGAACCCGACGAACGGTAATGAGCGGGAAAGTGCGCGGATCTACGCCCATCAAACATTAAAAATTCTGAACCTTCGTTCTGAGCAACTAACAAAAAATCAGAAGGAGAGGTTATGAAGAATTCTTTATATGTCATCGAGTATGAATACCACCACGAGCCGAAGTCTTTCATTATAAGAGCAGAGGTGATGAACAATGCAGAGGCTTGGCATTGGGCCTGTTGCGATGCCGGAATAGGCATTATTCCCAGGTCGCATAATGAAAAGATCAAACGCATCAGTAAGCCGCTGGCCGAGCGCTACGGTCTTGAGAATGTAAGATGGCGTCCGTCTGGGGATATCCCGTTTATTGCAAAGCCCTATGTGCCACCGCCACCCGAATGAATGTGTTTTTAATGGAAGGCGTTCATTCGGGTGGCGGTAGAGGCGGGGCAGGCGCTTACTGTTTTTTGCGTCGCTCCTGCAACATGCACAACTTTTGCACGCTGCGTTGCAGTGCCTCTTGCATGATGTGGGCTGCATACTGTTGCTTGCACGCCGGGCAGAGCATGTCAGACGCCGACGAGACCAGATAGTCGGGGTCATCCAGCGTCGATTCGTAAGGTTGTTTGCATTGCAGGCAACTTCGGTTCGCTTGTAGATGCGTCACATCGATTCCTCCCTGAATGAAACGGCCACTTTCGATTAAGAAGTCAGCAGTTTTCAACTGCTAAAAAGGAATAATTCAAACAAGCGATTAGTTGATATTTTAATGCCAGTATTGAGAGGTGTTAGTGCTGCGATAGCGTTTGGACGGCTGTCGATGTTTCAGAACATTGGCAAGTCGCCCGCACGCTCGGTTCGGTGGGTTCAGGCTTTGGGTTTTCTGCTACGTGTTTTTTGCGTGGCGGCCGCCGTCTGGCGCTTCGATCGGTCAGGGTTGGGCGGGCTGACGCTACTTTCTATCGAGCCTGCCAAGCCGTCAGAAGGCGGGGCTGCCAGTTCATCCCTGGCTTGTAACCAGTGCACGAAATCCTGACCGTCAGGCTTCCCTTGCTGTTCCCAAATACGGTACGCGGTGAGTCGAATCGTTTCTTCGTCCATTGTGAGGCTCCCATATTAAGTAAAGACGCTAGGAGTGAATGAAGCTGCTCACGAATTCCGCCTTGATCACGGGGAGTTCGATCCCATGGATCAAGCCGGCGGTCAGCGCTTGTTGCGGATCAAGAATGCGTGGCGCGGCGATCAGGTACTTTTCGGTCTCCAGTTTTTCGACGGCATCAGCGGTGCGCTCGGCTACGATGCGTGCGTACAACTGCAAGTCGTAATCGAGGCTCATCGCATACTCGGACATGCGCGAGTGGTCGACTGCGCCTTGCACATGCCAATGGAAAGGGTGAAACAGGAATTTGCTGTGCCGGCAGGCGGTCCTGCGCTCACCAGCCAGAAAGATGATATTGCCCATTGATTCCACTGTGCCCAGGTTATGGGTATGCACTGGAATCGGCAGGGACAATAGAAAGTTGTACATCGTAAAGCCGTAGCTGCACTCACCGCCCATGGTGGCGATATTCAGTACCAGGCCCTCGGCATCTTGCTGTACGGCCAACGAGGCTTTTTCGATCAGTTGGCTGCAGGTTGAGGCGGTGACCGGCGCGGTGAAGTTGATAATGTGTAAAGGCATGGTGTCCCTCATCAATGAAAGCAGGGGAGCATTGCTCCCCTGCATCAAGCACATCAGCTTTTGCGTCCGCCGCCGTGGCTGTGTTCGCCACCTTTACGCCCGGCTTCGGAAGCTTTTTCGCGGTCGTTGGCGAAATTGCCGCCACTGTTCTGGCCACCTTTGCTGCCGGCCTCGGCGGCGCGTTCGGGGTCGTTCTTGAAATTGCCGCCGCTGTTCTGGCCGCCTTTGCTGCCGGCTTCAGCGGCGCGTTCGGGATCATTCTTGAAGTTCCCGCCACTGTTTTGGCCACCTTTGCTGCCAATCTCCTGGTAGAACTCTTTGTCATGCGACGCAGAAGTGGCTTCGCCGCCTTTTTTGCCGGCTTCGCTGACGCTCATTTGGCCTTGCTTGTCTCGAGTAGTCATGTTCAGTTACCTCGTCGTTATGTCGGTAATGTAACGTTCACTTCGATTGTGCTGGAAACTTGCACTCCGGGCGTGCATTAAGATGCACGATTACAAGTGCCTCTCGCACAGGGGTGGCGTTTTAGATGCGCTTATCGTTGCTTCGGCTTGTTCGGCAAGTTGCTGATGTTCATAACACGCTGACGTATTAGAACGTAGGCCGGACCTTGCTTTAGTTTGCATTTCTACAATCGGTTGGCGAGAAAACTCGCCGCGCTGATTATCAGTTGACGCGCGCATGATTAATGCCCTTTTTAACAAGCGGAACAGCGGTACTGACCGCCTCGTCAGGACTTGCGTCCACCACCATGGCTGTTCTGGCCGCCTTTACGCCCGGCTTCTGAAGCTTTTTCGCGATCATTGGCGAAGTTGCCGCCAGAGGCCTGTCCACCTTTCTTACCCGCCTGCGATGCTTTTTCGCGATCGTTGGCAAAGTTTCCAGGGTTTTTATTGCTCGTCGTCATAACAATACTCCTAGTTTGAAATGTCGTTTCGCTAGTTGCCCATTTATGCAACGGACATCTTCTCTGATAAGGGCGGGTGCCTGGATGTTTTGAAATTTTTCATAAACGGCGATGAACGGTAGTGTGTGTTAAAAAACTTATACAAGTGGGCTTCTGTTACGCCGTTGCGTATAAGTTTTATTAAAGATATGGGTGGTTTGATATTGAATTAATAGCATTTTTGCCGCTCCGCTTAGCGTCCCCCTTGGCCCTGATCGTGAACGTTGCTTTGCGCCCGGGCGTTGCGCCGTGCCTGATGCGGCTCCGCCGGCAAGGGCAACCGCGCACTCTGTTGCTGCGCCCTCCACAGACTGCTTGTATGCTGGCACTCTGGAACCGGTTGCCCCTGTGAGTACCGACGTTCGAATGATGGCTGGAATGGAAACCGGACTTCCTTAAGGTGCTGACGTGAAGCGTGATACCCGTCTTGTGATGCTGTTGCTGTTGGTGATCGGCTGTTCCCTGACTTCGCTGACGATTTGGAAAGTCCTGTCTTCCCGCGACCGTGCGCTGGCGGAAGTGGATGTGCATGGCTTGAACCTGACCCAGGCCCTTAACACCTATACCGAAGGCATCGTGCGGCAAAGCTCGTTGCTGTTGCTGGGGCTGGTTGAGCGCCTGGAAGCCGAAGGCAGTGGCCCGGTGCAAATCCAGCGAATCAGTACGCTGATCAACCGACAGCAGCCGCTGATGCCGCAGCTGAGCGGCATCACCATTTATGATCCTCAGGGCCGGTGGCTGCTGTCCTCCAATCGCGCGATTCCGGAGGGCGCCAATAGCAGTGATCGGGCCTATTTCATCCACCATCGCGGCGATCCGAGCGCTGAACCTTTTATTGGCCCGCCGATTCAAAGCCGCGCCAACCATGAATGGGTAGTGACCATCAGCCGCCGTTTCAACGACGCGGCGGGCAACTTCGCCGGCGTGGTCGCCGTGACCCTGGGGGTGGAAAACTTTCTGCGGGTATTCGGCAAACTCGATGTAGGCCAGGAGGGCGCCATCGGCCTGTCCTACGCGGACGGCACGTTGCTGGTGCGTTACCCCTTCCGCGAGCAGGACATGGGCCGCAACTTTTCCACCTCGCCTATTTATTCCAAGTACCTCGTCGACCAGCCTGTGGGCACTGCGGCCTATACCTCCAGCCTGGACGGGGTAGAGCGGCTCTATGCCTTTCGCAAAAGCGAAACCCTGCCGCTGATCACCACAGTCGCGTTGGGCAAGCACGAAGCCCTTGCGGCGTGGCGCATCGAAGCGGCGCTGTCAGCGGTTGTGGTGGTGGGGCTGTTGGGGCTGACGGGGCTGATCGGCTGGTTTCTGATCCTGGATATCCGCAGGCGAACGGCGGCGGAAGAGGCGTTGCGTGTCGCCCAGCAACAGTTGCTCGACTCCAATCGGCAGTTGGCGCTCTTGGCGAAGAAGGACGCGTTGACCGGCCTGGCCAACCGCCGCTGTTTTGACGAAACGCTGGCCGTGGAAGCGCGCCGGGCGCAGCGCGAGGGTACGTCGCTGGCGTTGCTGATGATCGATATCGACCATTTCAAACGCTTCAACGATGCCTTTGGTCACGTCGCGGGAGATGCTTGCTTGCAGGCGGTCAGCACGTTGTTGGAAACATGCGTGCGGCGACCTTCGGACCTGGTGGCGCGTTATGGCGGAGAAGAAATGGCGATCATCATGCCCGCGACTGACAGCACAGGGGCGGCGGTGGTTGCGCAACGCATCCTTACGCGCATGCAGCAGGAAAACATCACACACCCAGGCAGCCCCTTCGGGCGTGTGAGTGTGAGTATCGGCGTTGCGACGGGCATGGGCTCACGGCTGGAGCCGGTGTTGGGGCTGGTGGAGGCTGCGGATACAGCGCTTTACGGTGCAAAGGCGGCGGGGCGCAATGGGTTCAACGTGCATCCTGCGGACGTGACTTCGGGCGGCTGAAACGGCTTTTACCTGGGTATGCGCGGCTCACATCCCAAGCGTCGGGATCATGAGTTCACCGCACTCCATCAGTTGGCCAGCGGTGACTTGCAGCTGCGGGGTGGGTTTTGCGGCATAACCTGCGATAAAGCCCGCACTTAGCAGTGCAAGGCAAAGGACGGCTTTTTTCACAAGCATGCGCAGGGTCTCGATCGGTTCAAAAGGGTGAACCACAGATTGTGCATTCAAGAAAAGGTTCCCGCGTAGCGCTGCCCCGGCCAGTCCGCTGATCTTGCCTGATCATCGGGTCAGGGCCGTGGGTTGGGTGAGCGATCAGATACCCAGCGCATCACCTTTTCAAGGTGACCCGTGTGTTCGTCCCGCTGTTCGCTGAGGACAAGAAATCCGTGCTTTTGGTAGAAATGAATGCTGGCAACATTCTGCGAATACACGCTCAGTTGAAGAGCGGCTCTAGACCCCATGGCATCCTCCAGCAACTGCGTGCCTACGCCACCACCCTGATGGCCAGGTGAGACAAATAGCGCTGCCAAGGTGTCTTCAGATACACAACTGAACCCCCTGACTTTTCCATGGACCTCAAACACGCGTGTCACGGCGCTTGGTAGGTAGATCTCGCGCATGGCGCCCAATTGTTCATGCCAGAACTCAGGGGCGATGAAGTGGTGGGCCAGGATTGACGCTTGCAACCAGATGTCCAGCACAGGTTCCACATCAGCGTTTCGAAAGTCGCGAATCATACGGCCTCAACGTTTGAGTTAGCAGGGTGAACACCGGCGGGACGGTGGGCGGTGTCGCGTTTAAAGACCCCCGCGGCAGCGATTTTGAGCAGCCGACGAAAGTTCGGGCATTGCGCGTGATCAGGCGCAGGGCAGGCTGCCGCGTGCCGCAAGCCACGACTCATGGCGCGCAGTTGCCTGACCGTCGCATCAATCTCGTCGGCCTTGGCCAGTAGCACCGCTCTGTCCACATCAGCCTGGCCGTTTGGGGATAGCATGGCCTGTATTTCATCCAGCGAAAGTCCACCCGCCTGCCCAAGTGCAATCAGCGCTAACTGCTCAATCACCGCTGCCGGAAACTGGCGACGAATACCGGGTGGGCTGATTGAGGTGATCAAGCCTTTCTTCTCATAAAAACGCAATGTATGGGCAGGGACTCCCGTGCGCTTGACGACCTCTGCGATATCCATTGGCAACCATTGACTTGAAGTTGACTTCAACTTCTATGATGCCTGCGCACGTTCAATAGATCCATGAATAAGAGGTGGATATGGCAGCGCTGGAAGTGGTCGCACAGGTTGTGTTGTTGGGGGCAGGAGCTACCGCCGTGATGGATATGTGGATGCTGTTAATGAAGGCTCTCGGCGTTCCGACGCTGAATTTCGCGTTTGTGGGGCGTTGGGTCGGTCATGCGTGCCAAGGGCGGCTTGTTCACGCCAGCATAGGACAAGCGTCATCCGTTCGAGGTGAGGTGGCCCTGGGCTGGGTCGCGCATTACGTCACTGGCGTTGTTTTTGCGATAACGCTGGTTTGGGTTGAAGGGATTGCCTGGCTGCAGGCCCCCACCATTTTGCCGGCACTGATACTGGGTGTGGTGACAGTGGCCGTCCCGCTGTTGGTGATACAGCCTGCGATGGGGGCCGGGTTTGCATCCTCCAAGACAGCCGAGCCAGGCAAGAATCGCCTGCGCAGTGTGATCAACCATGGGGTGTTTGGGGTGGGCCTTTACCTGGCCGCGCGGGTGATTGCCTGGGCCTGAGCGGGATCAATGGACGAATTTGACGTAAACGTATTCAGGGTCATCGTCGTCCAGATTCTCGATCTGGCCACTGGGAATAAACCCAGCTTTCATCATCAGGGCCTGCGCCGCGCCGTTGGAGGCATTGGTCGACGCGAACAGCTTGGGCGTCTTGCAGGCTGCTTCGGCTGCTGCCAGCAGACGAAGGGCGACGCCCTGGCGCTGGTACAGCGATGAAACCACCACCAGGGCAATAAACCCATGGTTGAAAAAATCGTGGGTGAGCACCAGGTAGCCGGCGCACACGTTAGCGTCGGCGGCTACCAGACATTGCTGGCGAACCACGGCGTCATAGATAAACACGCGACGGCTGGCATGCTCGGTTGCGTAGGCATCCAGTGCGGCCAAGGCATGCACATCGTCGGGGGTGGCTTGGCGGATCAGCCAGTGTGGGGCCGCGGGGGGCAGAAGGTATTCAGCCATGGTCGTTGAGCATCCTCTGTTTGAACACTTCATTACCCCCGCGCTTGATCACATCATCACTACAACGAACGCGCCGCCTTATCGATAAACGCGGCGACCTCTACCGGCCTGGACGCCAGGGAAGCGTGGCTGGCATCCAGGGTGATGGTCTCCCGAGCGCCCAGGCGTTTGGCCATGCGCACCTGATTGTCGGGATGGATCATGCGGTCCTGGCTCGAAATCTGGTACCAGGACGGTTTGTTCTTCCACGCCGGGTTGCTGATCACATCGCCAAAGGTGCTGGCCAGCGGGGCCTTTTGGGTGACGCCCATGACCTGGCCTTCTTGCCGGGGCAAGTCCTGGCAGAAGCTGTCGTGGAATTGTTCAGGCTTGACCCACAGATAACCGTCGCTATCGGGGGCCAGGTTGGGGGCGGCTTCTGGCAGATGTTCCTGGGTGATGCCGCCTGGGCTTTCGCCGTCATCGGGGGCGAATGCCGCGATGTACACCAGGCCTGCGACATTCGGTTCATTACCCGCCTGAGTGATGACGGCGCCGCCATAGGAATGCCCCACCAACAACACCGGGCCTTTGATTTGCGCAACCATCTTGCGGGTACGCTCGGCATCGTCGGCCAGCGAGGTCAGCGGCATCTCCACCGCATGCAAATCGGTATAGCCCTTGTTGTGCAGCTCGATAATCACCCGATTCCAGTGCGCCGCACCGCCCCAAAAACCATGGACCAAGACAATTGCCGGTTTCTCACTCATGTGTAAGTTCCTTGTGCATTGATGAGGTGGTGCTATCGCCAGCCAATGGGCGGCGTTATGGATAGCACAGTTATGGGGCGCGAAGGGGTTACGTTTGTCGGCCTGGTTGCGGTCGTTGTTTAGAAATGTTTATGTGATCCAATGGTTATTTCGGCTTGCGCAGGAAGCGCATCGGCCGAGGCCATTCAGTCTTTTAAAAGATTCATCCCAAGGAGTAACACCATGCAAGGAAGCACATCGTTAAAGTACCTGGCGTTTTCGTTGATCCCGTTGATGGCCGCCTGTACCACGCCCACACGCCAGTCCGCCGTCCTCCCTGCGCCACCCTTGCCGCTCGATAACTGCGCGGTCGGCTGCCCCACCGGCGGTAGCCCAGTGACGTTGAACCGCCAGGCCTACACGCTGAATAATAATGGCTCGACCAAGTTTGCCAATTGGGTGTCCTACAAGATCACCAAGGCCACCGCGGCCAGCGGGCGCTCCCGTGACTGGCGCACCGACCCGGATATTCCAGCCGGGGAAACCCTGGACCCGGTGGATTACAACGGCGCCAACGTCGCGCTAAAAATCGACCGTGGGCATCAGGCCAATCTGGCGTCGATGGCGGGGGTGGCCGACTGGCAAACACTCAACTACCTGTCGAACATCACCCCGCAAAAGGCCGAGCTCAACCAGGGGCCGTGGGCGCGCCTGGAAGACCAGGAACGCAACCTCAGCAAGGAGCCAGGCGTCGATCAGGTGTATGTGGCTACCGGGCCGCTGTATGAGCACTTCGTCGGCACGTTGCCGGGCACGAACAAAGTGCACACGATCCCCAGCGGCTACTGGAAAATCATCTTCATCGGCAGTTCGCCGCAAACAGGCCTGTACGCCTCGTTTGTGATGAACCAGGAAACCCCCAAGGGCGCAGATTTCTGCGATTACCAGGTCACCGTCGACCACATCGAAGAGCGCTCCGGGCTGACGTTCTGGAGCACTTTGCCGCAAGCGTTGCAAGCCACGCTGAAAGCCAAGCAGGGCCAGTTGCCGAGCCGGATAGGTTGTAGCCGAACCAAAGCCTGAGGTTTAGTCGGCACACACTAATGAGGGCCTGCGGCTGCTGTTCTTGCCCAGGCGCTCATGTGTGGCTGGGTCTGTGGCCTGTTCACGCAGTGCTGCTTCCAGCGCTTGCAAATGCTTGGACAGGATTTTCACCGACCCACCCGGGTTGGCCGGGTCAAAGGGAATCCGGCCATTGGCAATCAACACCATGGCCAATTCCCAGGCGCGTTGTGAGTCGTTCATGACAGGGTTCCTTCTTCAGCGTGATCGGTATAGAGGTGTGACCCGCTTCAAGCGCCCCGGTCTCCATTGGTTTGCTGTCGAAATTTCGATCATTTCAACGATTCAGTTGCGCTGGAACCATCATCTTTTTAGATGGTGACTGGGAAGTGTCGAAAGAATGAACCTGAGCGGCGCGGTGGTCACCTAATCCGTATCAATCGGTGTTTCCCATTCAATATTCCGAGGGGCAACCATGGACTCTGTGCTGCGGGCTGTGGCGATCTACCTGGTGCTGCTGGTGCTGTTCAAGGTTGCCGGCAGGCGCACGCTGGCCGAACTCACCACCTTCGACCTGGTGCTGTTGATGGTCATCGGCGAAGCCACCCAACAGGCGTTGCTGGGCGAAGATTTCTCGATGACCAATGCCGTGCTGGTCATCGCCACCCTGATTGCCATCGACATTGGCTTCTCGCTGGTCAAGCAGCGTTCAGCCTGGTTCGCACGCGTGCTCGATGGCGGGCCAACGGTGCTGGTCGAGCAAGGCCAGGTGCTGCATAAACGCCTCAAGCATGCGCGCCTGGATGAGGGCGACATTCTCGAGGCGGCCCGGTCCAACCACGGGCTTGTCGAGATCAAGCAGATCCGCTTTGCGATTCTTGAGCGCAATGGGAAGATCTCGGTCATCCCGTTTGAATAAAACGCGGGCTCCATTCGTCAGCCAAGGGTCGGTTTTTTGAACGCACGCGCCGCGGTACCAGACAGATAGATCATGGGCGGACGAATGTTGCTTTCGTCACGCGGATATCCCCCACTCGCCAGCAGGTGAATCATCATGAAGAAGCTCTATATGTGCCTGGGCCTGTGCAGCGCGTTCTTGCTGCACGGCTGTTTTGACAACGCCGACAACGCCACTAAAGACAACAACAGTGGTACCCAGTCGTCGGTGCAGATGCAGGAAGGCAAGGCGGACGAGAACAAATAAGCCGTCCATCCAGCCGACGCTTATCTCACTGATACACATCGCCCGAATGTGGGAGCTGGCTTGCCTGCGAATGCATCCACTCGGTTTACCTGAGGAACCGAGGTGTTTGCATCGCAGGCAAGCCAGCTCCCACAGGGGATCGCGGCGACCGGTCAACGCATATGCAGGATGATCGGGCTACTGCTCGCCGGGTCAGTATGCCCGCGCAACTTGCCCACGGCCTTCGCATCGACTGCGTCGCCGTGGTTGCCCCAGGTACCGCGCACGTAGCTCAGCACGTCGGCAATTTCCTGGTCGGACAGTTGCTCACGAAACGCTGGCATGCGGTAGGCGTCCGGCAGGCCGGCGGTAACCACTCGTTGCGAGCCGTTGAGGGTGATGTTGATCGCGGAGGCGTTTTCCTTGGCCAGGGCCGAGGTGGCGCCGGCCAGGGGCGGCATCCAGTCGGGCTGGCCTTTGCCGTCGAGGCCATGGCAGGAGGCGCAGCGTGTGGCGTACGTGTGGGCACCGGGGACATCCGAGCGCGCCGTTACCGGCTGATATTGCCAGGGGCTGCCGTCGCGCTGCGGGTCGCCGGGCAATGACTTGAGATAGCGAGCGATCGCGGCCAGGTCATCGTCCTGCATGAACTGCGTGGAGTTGTTGAAGGCTTCGGTCATCGAGCCGTAGACCACCGCATGCTGGTTGCGACCGGTCTTGAGGAACTGCACGATCTGTTCCTCACTCCAGCGCCCCAGGCCGGTGTTGTGGTCCTGGCGCAGGCTGGGCGCGTACCAGCCGTCGAGCAGGGCACCGGCAAGGAATGGCGCGCCGGATTCGTCCAGGGCTTTCTCATTGAAGGCCAGCCCGCGTGGCGTGTGGCAACTGCCGCAGTGGCCGGGGCCTTGGACGATATACGCGCCGCGGTTCCACAGCGCGTCCTGGCCGGGCTTGGCGGCATAGGTCGCGGTGGGTGCAAACACACCGTTCCACAGGGCGATGGGCCAACGCAGGTTGAGCGGCCAGGGAATGTCGCTGGGGATATTAGGCTGGTTGGCCGGTTGCACGCCTTTCATGAAAAACGCGTACAGCGCCTGGATGTCGTCGTCGCTGAGCTTCACATACGACGGGTAGGGCATGGCCGGGTAGAGCCGTCGCCCACCCGGCGCTACGCCGTGGCGTACGGCGCGGTCGAAGTCGGCCAGGCTATAGGTGCCGATGCCATGCTCGCGGTCGGGGGTGATGTTGGTGGCGTGGATCGCCCCCAGCGGCGTGGCCATTTCCAGGCCACCGGCGAAAGGCTGCTTGCCGGCCAGGCTGTGGCAGGCCACACAGTCACTTACCCGCGCGACGTATTCGCCGCGACTGACCAGTGCAGGGTCGAAACTCGTGGCCTGTTGCGCTTCAAAAGGCGAGGCAGGCTCGCGGGTGACATACCAGGCCAACAGGCCGGCGGCGACCAAGCAGGGCAGCACCAGCCACCCTGCGGTTCTTGCGAATCGGCGGTTATTCATGGGCATTCCCTGTCGGTTAGCTGAAGGTGTAGCGGCTCAAAGGCAGACTGCGGATGCGCTGGCCGGTCAATTGCGCCACGGCATTCGCCACGGCGGGGGCCACGGCCGGCAACGGCGGTTCGCCGATACCGCCCATTTTTTCTCCGCTCTCGACGATCTTCACGTGTACCTGCGCCATGCGCGAAGGCGGCAGCACCGGGTAGAGATCGTAGTTGCGCGCCCGTGGCTTGCCGTCCACGTACACCGCTTCCTCCAACAGGGTTTGCGACAGGCCCAAGGCCACGGCACCGTTGACCTGCGCCTCGACGATCGCCGGGTTGACGACGCTGCCTGGGTCAATCGCTTCCCAGATGTGATGAACCTTGACCTGGCCGTTCTCGATCGACACTTCAGCCACCACCGCCGCATGGGAGCCAAACGGCGAGGCCATGGCTACGCCGCGTGCACGGCGGGTGCCGTCTTCGGCGGTGTAGGGCCCACGCTTCCAACCGCCGGACAGCTCGCCGGCCGCTTGCAACAGCGTGGTCAGGCGCGGGTTGTCGCGCAGCAGGTGCAGGCGCAGTTCATAGGGGTCATGGCCGCCTTTGTCGGCCAACTCGTCCAGGAACGCCTCGTAGAAGAAGTCATTGAGCGAATTGCCCACCGAACGCCAGTAACCGAGCATGGCCGGGCCCTTGACGTAAATCTGTGCGATGCGTTTGTTCGGGATCGCGTAGCTCTTGCCCGACAAGCCTTCCAGGGCGGTAGGGTCGATGGCATCGCCCTGTTTGCCGGCGATGGCTTCGGTGGGTCCTTCGGTGGCGCTCACGGCTTCGATGGCCACGGGCAGGCCTTTGTCATCCAGCGCGGCGCGGAACTTGACCACAGCGACGGGGCGCAATACATCGCGCACGAACTCTTCTTCACGGCTCCAGATCAGCTTGATCGGGCGGCCGACCGCCTTGGCCAGCGCAATGGCTTGCGGGTAAGGGTTGGCGGAGTCATACAGGAAGTGCCGGCCAAAAAAGCCGCCCAGCAGCGGTGAGTGCAGGGTGATTTGCTCAATGCTCAGACCGGTGCGCTTGGCGATGTCGGCGCGAAACATATCCGGCGCCTGGTTGGGCAGCCACACCTCCAGCGTACCGTCGGGGTTAAAGCGTGCCAGGGCTGAAGGCGGTTCCAGCTGGGCATGGTTGAGGTACTGGTTGTGGTAGGTGGCGTCGACACGGGTCTTGGCGCTGGCCAGTGCGCCGGCCACATCGCCTTCGTTTTCGTCATCGCGGGCCGGGCCCTGCTGGGCGGCGAGGAAGTCGCGGTACTTGTCGCTGGAAAAATCCGCTGGCATCGCCCGCACGGTGGAGTCGGCGGCAGCTTCAAGCCATTCCACCTGGATGGCTTCGACGGCCCGCTTGGCATGCCACCAACGTTCAGCTACCACAGCTACGGCGCCGGGCAGGGTGTGAACCGAATGCACGCCTTTCATGGCTTGCACCTGAGCCTGGTTGCGCAGGCTGCCCACGGTCATGCCCAGGCGCGGCGCATGCTGGACGGCCGCGTGGAGCATGCCGTCGATTTTCAGGTCGATGGTGTACTGCGCCTTGCCGGTGGATTTGTCATAGGCATCCAGGCGCTTGACCGGCTTGCCGATCCAGCGGAACTGGCTCGGGTCGCGCAGGGTAATGCTGGCCGAGTCGGGCACCGGCATATCCAGGGCGCGTCCCGCCAGTTCGCCGTAGCCCAGGGAGCGACCGGACGCGGCGTGCACCACGCGACCGGGCTGGGTGGTCAGTTGGGCCACCGGCACACCCAGCTGCTCGGCGGCAGCTTGCATCAGCATCGCGCGGGCGAGGGCGCCGAGGCGGCGCATGGTGGGGTAGCTCATGCGCACCGACATGCTGCCGCCGGTGATGCGCATGCCATTTTCCATCACCACGTAAGCTTCCCCAGGCGGGGCCGCTTCGACGATGAACGTGGCCGGGTCGGCATCCAACTCTTCACCGACGATCTGCGCCATGGCGGTGTGGGTGCCTTGGCCGCCTTCCATGAACGGGCTGAGCAAGCGCACGCTACCGTCGGGGCGAATCTCCAGGAAGGCGGGCACCTGAGTGCCGCGTTCAGCAGCGGCAGCGGTCGCGGCTTGCACGCGGGAGGTGCCCAGCGGCAAGCCGAAACCGATCACCAGCGCGCCCACGGCGGTGCTGGCCAGGAAGCGGCGACGGGACAGGTTGATCGGTTCGCCCAGGGTGACGCCGGGAATGATCTCGTTAGTGTTCATCAGGCGGTCTCCTTCCCGGCGGCCAAGTCATCCATGGCGGCATAGATGGCGTTGTAAGTGCCGCAGCGGCACAGGTTGACCATCGCCGCGTCGATCTGCGCCTTGGTCGGCGCGGGGGTGTGCTTGAGCAGCGCGGTGGCCGCCACCACCTGACCGGACTGGCAGTAACCGCATTGCGCCACTTGATGTTTGACCCAGGCTTCAACGACCCGCTTGCCCACGTCATCGGCCTCGACGGCCTCGATGGTGGTGATCTCGCGACCGACCACCCCGGCCACGGGCGTCACGCAGGCGCGCACCACGTTACCGTCCACCAGCACCGAACAGGCGCCGCACTGGGCCAGGCCGCAGCCGTATTTGGTGCCGGTCATGCCCAGGTTATCGCGGATCACCCACAACAACGGGGTGTCGGCGTCGGCATCGACCTGATAGGCCTTTTGGTTGATACGTAATTCCATGCGGGCTCACCTGCTGATCATCGGTTGGTGGTGCTTTTTCTTATCAGGGACGTGCGCGGTGGCATGCCCTGGTGTCGCTCGTGGGCGACGGGATGTGGCGGCGGGGTTGAGACGGTATTTCATCTTGGCCGCGCGCGCATTGTTGGACTCTAGACCACGGCGCAAGGGGTATCTATGCCGGTAGGCAATAAGTCGGAGGATCAGGCAAGTATTCGCGAGGATTGAGCTATAGAAACAGTGGCGCGATGCGCGATTTTGGCTGATGTACCGCGATCCCTGTGGGAGCTGGCTTGCCTGCGATGGCGGCCTGCCAACCGACACCTAACTACCTGAGGCACCGCGATCCAACTGTGGGAGCGGGCTTGCTCGCGAAGGCGGCCTGACAGCCGGCCGGGATGTTGGATCTGACCGCGTACATATCCATTCCTGCGGTAACGGCCACCTAGGGTTCCGCTTTTACAGCGGCTCACTTTTGAAAAGCGCAAAAGTAAGCAAAACGCTCTTGCCCCACCACTCGGCACCTCGCCTAGGCTCGGTGTGCCCGAACGCAGGCTTGAATCCATGGGCCGCCGCCACGCGCCATCCATGGCGCGGGGCGGCTAACCCGGCGTCCTGCCGGGTTACCCACGAATTCAAGCCTGCGTTCGGCCAGCGTGGTTTAACGGGGCGCCTAAGAGCAAAAGCAGATCAAAAGCAGAGCAAGATCAAGAGCGGCTCGCTTCGCATCGTGGATACCCATGCTTTCGCATGGTCTATTCACACAACCCCATCAACCAGAATATACGGCTGCCCACGGCTGCAGTATTCAATGCGTGCCTGTACCTGGTAAACCTCGCGCAGCATCGCTTCGTTGATCACCGCATGGCTCGGCCCGCTGCCCTGGGCCGTGCCGTCGGCGATGACCAGTGTCTGGTCGGCAAAGCGTAGCGCCTGGTTAAGGTCATGCAGTGCGATAAACACAATCACCTCGCGCTTGCGCGCCAGGGCGCGCATGAAATCCAGTACCTGTACCTGGCGATGCATATCGAGCGCGCTGGTGGGTTCGTCCATCAGCAGCACATCGGGTTCGCGCACCAGCGTCTGGGCGATGGACACCAGTTGTTGCTGCCCGCCGCTGAGTTCACCCAGGTTGCGAAAGGCCAGGCCGGTGATGCCCAGGGCGCTGAGCATTTCGTCGACCAGCGTCAGCTCATCGTCTTGCACCACCCACCCCGGCGTCAGTTGTTTACGCGCCAGCAGCACCGATTCGTACACCGTCAACCGGGCGCTGGCGTTCAGCCCTTGGGGCATGTAGCTGATGGCTTGCGCTCCTTTTTGCGAACCCTGCAGCAGCACCTCGCCCGGCCCGTCGAGCAGCCCGGCCATGCGCTTGAACAAGGTGGATTTGCCGGCAGCGTTGGGCCCGACCACCGCCACCACCTGGCCGCCGACAAAGGCTGCGGTGCTCACGCCGCGGATGATGGTGCGCTGGCCGTAGCAGGCGCCGAGGTCTTTCAACTGGAGACTTACCATGAGTTTTTCTTCCCGCCCAGGATCAGGGATATAAAAAACGGCACGCCGATCAGTGATGTGACCACGCCTATCGGAAAAATGGCCCCCGGAATCAGGGTTTTGCTGACCACCGAACTGGCCGACAGAATCAATGCACCGGTGAGCAGCGAGGCGGGCAGGAAGAAACGCTGGTCCTCACCAATCAACATGCGCGCGATGTGCGGGCCCACCAGGCCGATAAAGCCGATGGTGCCGACAAAAGCGACCGGGAATGAGGCGAGCAGGCTGACCATGACCAGCGTTTGAAAGCGCAGGCTGCGCACGTTGATACCGAAGCTGGCGGCCTTGTCGTCACCCAGGCGCAGCGCGGTCAGGGCCCAGGCGCGTTTGGCGAAAATCGGCAGGGTAACCAGGATGATCAGGCAGATCACCCCAAGCTTGGGCCAGGTGGCTTTGGTCAGGCTGCCCATGGTCCAGAACACCACGGCCGCCACAGCTTGCTCGGTGGCGAAAAACTGCACCAGGGCCAGCAGCGCGTTGAAGGTAAAGACCAGGGCAATGCCCAGCAGCACGATGGTTTCGGCCGTCACCCCGCGACGCAGGCTCAAGAAGTGGATCAGCAGTGCCGAGAGCATCGCCATGATGAACGCGTTGACCGGCACCATGTACTGCGCTGCCAGCGGAAACAACGCCACACCGAACGCCAGGCCCATGGCCGCGCCGAAACTGGCGGCGGCGGAAATGCCCAGGGTGAAGGGGCTGGCCAGCGGGTTGTTGAGGATGGTCTGCATCTGCGCCCCGGCCAGGGACAACGCGGCGCCCACGGCGACCGCCATCAGTGCGACGGGCAGGCGGATGTCCCACATCACCACACGCACCTGCGGCGCGGCGTTGTCCGGCGAGAACAGGGCGCCGAGCACTTCGCTGAGGCTGTAGCGCGCCGGGCCCAGGGCCAGGTCGAGCAGCACACTGCACAGCAACAGCAGCGCCAGGGCCACGAGGATCAGGCGTTTGCGCACTACCAGGCTGCGGTAGGTCGGGGCGCTCATGGCTTGAGGCTCACGAAGTAACCCGGTTCATAAGGCACGGGCAGGAAGCGTTCGTGCAGTTCTCGAAACGCAGCGTCCGGGTCCAGGTCGGCGAACAGGTCAGGATGAAACCATTTGGCCAGTTGCTGGATCGCCACAAACTGATACGGGCTGTTGTAGAACTGATGCCAAATGGCGTGGAAGGCTTGCGGGCCCTGGGCCTTGATGCCGGCATAGGCGGGGCGCCGGGTGTACCACGCGAGCTTGGCTCGGGCTTGGGCCATGTCGGCACCCGGCCCCACGCCGACCCAATGCCCGCCAGGGGCAAACGCCTCCCAATTGGCGCTGGTGACAACGACCTGGTCAGGGTTGGCCACGATCACCTGTTCGGGGTTCAACTGGCCAAAGGTGGTGGGAATAATGTCTTTGGCGATGTTGTCGCCGCCGGCCATCTGCACGAACAAGCCGAAGTTTTCATTGCCGAAACTCAGGCAGCAGTCATCGGTGTAGCCACCGATACGCTCGATAAACACTGACGGGCGCGCCGGTTGCTGCGCCGCAATCACGTCGGTCACGCGGCGGATCTGCTGGTTGCGAAACGCAATAAACTCCTCGGCCCGCTGCTCTTTGCCGAACAACTGGCCGAACAGGCGCATGGTCGGCTCGGTGTTGGTCATCGGCTGGTTGCGAAAGTCCACGTACACCACCGGGATGCCCAAGGCATCGAGCTTCTCGATATAGCGCGCGTCTTCGGTGGCATGTTGCGCCTCGATATTGAGGATGATCACGTCGGGGCGTTGCGAGATGGCCTGCTCGATATCGAAGGTTCCGTCTTCAAAGCCGCCGAAGGTGGGGATCTTGGCGATGGCGGGAAACTTGCGCAGGTAAGCGTTATAGGTGTCCGGGTCGGACTGGATCAGGTCCTTGCGCCAGCCAACGATCCGTTCAATCGGGTTGTGCGTGTCCAGCGCAGCCACCAGGTACAGCTGGCGGCCCTCGCCAAGAATCACCCGCTGCACCGGCAGCGTGACCTTGACCTGGCGTCCGAGCAGATCGGTGACGGTGGTCAGCGCCGCCATGGTTGGCAGGCTTACCCCCAGCAACCCGGTGAACAGCAGCGCCGCTAGAAGGTGGCAACGTCGAACAATGCAGATCATGAATCAAGCCCTTGCAGGTGTCAGAAATCGACCGTGGCCGAGAGGAGGAGGGTGCGCGGCGAGCCTTGGGAGAACGCGCCGTAGGAGGCGACGCCCGACCAGTACTCGCGGTCGAACAGGTTCTGCACCGTGGCGCGCAGAGTGGTCGGGTGCTCGGCGATCCGCGTGCTGTAGCGTGCGCCGATGTCGAAGCGGGTCCACGCATCGAGCTGTTGGGTGTTGGCCTGGTTGACGTACTGGCTGCCGGTATAAATCGCCCCTGTGGTAAGCGTCAGGCCCTCGACCCACGGGGTGTCCCATTCGGCCCACAGGTTGGCTTGCACGTCGGGCACGCCCACCGGTGTGTTGCCGGTGTTGGCGGCAATGGCGGTGTGGGTCAGTTGTGCATCCAGCAGGGTCACGCCACCAAGCAGGCGCATGCCGTGGGCGACTTCGCCAGACACATTGAGCTCCAGGCCACGGTTGCGCTGTTCGCCCTGTACCGAGAAGCGCCCGGCGGCCAACTCGCCGCTGGGCTTGTGGATCTGGAACAGCGCCAGGGTCGACATGAATGTGCCGTAGTCGACCTTGACCCCGACCTCATGTTGTTTGGACACGTAAGGCGCAAACACCTCACCGGCGTTCGCGGCGTTGGAAGGCGCCACGTCACCCTTGCTCAGGCCTTCGAGATAGTTGTAGTAGAACGCCACATGCTCCCAGGGCTTGAGCACCGCGCCGAACAGCGGCGTGATCTTGCCATCGTCGTAGGTGCTGGTGGCCACGCCTGCGCTGTTGTAGTTGCTGGACTGGATACGCTGCTGGCGCAGGCCGACGGTGACTTGCACACGCTGGTCGAGCACTGACAAGGTGTCGGCGATGGCCACGCCGGACAGTTCACTGGCCGATACTGTCGGCGTGGCGGGCTTGGCGATCACGGGCTTGGGCCGGTCGACCGGGTGGTAGAGATTGGACAGCACCGGTGCCCCGGAAATAATCCCCCGTGACAGCTCGTCGCGATAACGGCTGGCCTGCACGGTGCTGCTGTGGCTGATGGGCCCGGTCTCAAAGCGCAGCCGTGCACCGGCGTCGACCGTGTAGCGCTGCACGTTGAAACGGTAATAACCGGGGATTGACGAGGTGTCGCCGGCAGCGTTGACGATGGTCGGCGTCTGGTCGGACATACGCGCCACTGCCGACCTGCCGCCCCCGGCATGGGCGAACAGCGTGATGGCGTCGGTGAGGTCGTATTCGCCGCTGAGCAGGGCGGATTTATCTCGCGTGCGCGACCAGCCCCAGTCCTGGCTGACGTTGGTGCGGCCGTTGGCGGCGCTGGGGAGGTCGACGCCGGAAGCAATCAGGAAGGGGCGCGACGCCGCGTCGAGTGTCTCCTGCTGGGAGATCAGGTCGAGGCTGGTGCGCAGGCGTTCGCCCTGGTAGTCCAGGGACAGTGCGCCAATGCCGACATTGCGCGACTGCTGGTCAATCACTGTGTCACCGTTCTGGAGGCTGGCGTTGAGGCGTACGCCGAAGCGGCGCTCGTCGCCAAAGCGCCGGCTGATATCGAGGTGGTTGCCGAGCTGCGCGTCCTGGGTGTAGCTGGCGGTGTAGCGGGTCAGGTCTTCGTCCAGGGAACGCTTGGGCACCACGTTGATCACGCCGCCTACGGCACTGTTGGGCGACATGCCGTACAGCAGCGCACCGGGGCCTTTGACCACTTCGATACGCTCGGCGTAGTCGGTAAACACCCGGTAGTTGGAGGCCACCCCGTACACGCCGTCGAACGCCAGTTCTCCCAGGTTGCCTTCACCCACCGGGAAACCGCGGATGAAGAACGAGTCGACAATCCCGCCCGTCTGCCCGGTGGAGCGCACCGAGGAATCACGCTCCAGCACATTGCCCACGGTGGTTGCCTGTTGGTCCTGGATCAGCGCGGCGGTGTAGGTGCTGACACTGAAAGGGGCATCCATCACGTCCGTATTGCCCAGCATGCCCAGGCGCCCGCCGGTGGCTACCTGGCCGCCGGCATACAGCGGCGGCAGGTCGTTGGTGCGTTGCTCGGTGGCGCTGACGGTGATGTCCGAAAGCGTGACTTGGCGCGGCACCAGGGTGTAACTGCCGTCGCTGCGCTGCACCATTTCCAGGCCACTGCCGGCCAACAGGTGGGTAATGGCGTCCTGGGGCGAGTAACGGCCGGATAATCCCGGGCTGGTCAGGCCTTCGGTGAGTGCCGGGAGGAATGACAGCGCAATACCGGCGTCCACGGCAAAGCTCGACAACGTGGCGCCGAGCGGGCCAGGGTCGATGTGGTAGGCGCGCACCGTCATCCTGTCCCATTGCGCCGGCACGTCCGCCAGGGCGGCACCGGCCAGGGCCAGGCTGAGCAGCGCGCTGCGAATCACAAGCATGGAGGGCAGCCCTATGGACGGGAGGGGAAGAGGTTTGAGTGTTTGCCAGCCGAGCGCGAAAAAAGTATCACCCGTGCCGACATTTATTTTTGCGCCGCCTCAAGCCGGCGACAGGCTGACCCAATAGCCATTCAAATGGCCGCTGGCGCGCACCGGGTAGGTCTGCACCAGCATGTTCAAGGTGCGCTGGGTATCGGCAATGGGGAAGGCCCCGGAAATCCGCAGGTTGGCAATGGCCGGGTCGTAGCGCACGAAGCCGCGCCGATAACGGGTCAGCTCAGCGACGAAGTCTGCCAGGCGCATGTTGTCGGCCATCAGCATGCCTTGGGCCCAGGCACTCACATTGCGGTCGGCGGGGCTGAGCGCGCCGAACTGTTGTGCGGAAAAATCCGTGCGTTGCCCGGCGTTGACGATCAATGGCGCGCTCTGGCTATTGTCGGCCAGCATCACGTTGACCGCGCCCTCAAGCACCGCCAGATGCGTGCGTGCGCCTAGTTCGCGCACAGTAAAGCGTGTGCCCAGGGCCTGCATATGGCCCTGGCGGGTGTTCACCCGAAACGGGCGGGATGGATCCTGTGCGGTCTGCACCAGTATTTCGCCTTCACGCAGGCTCACCAGCCGCTGCTGGCTGTCGAACCGTACGTCGATGGCGGTCTCGGTGTTGAGGGTCAGGCGCGAGCCGTCGGCCAGGGTCAGTTCGCGGCGCTCGCCGACGCGGGTGCTGTAATCGGCGGTCCATTGCTGGGACTGCACCAGCTTCCAACTGCCCCAGCCCGCCGGCATCACCGCCAGCAACAGCGCCAGTTTGCCCAAGGCTGCGCGGCGTTGTGGGCTGCTCGGGCGGTCCAGCGCCGACATCGCCAGGGACGGCGGCAGGCCACCAAGCTTGCTTTGCAGCAATTGCGCGCGCGCCCAGGCACGGCTGCGCTCGGGGCTGCTGACTTTCCAGCGCTCCCACTCGGCGCGTTCGCTGGCGCTCAGCTCGTTCTCGCTCAGGCGCATCAGCCACTCGGCGGCTTCTTCCAGGGCGTCGGTGGGCAGCGGCGGCTCCTTGCCCAGGTTGAGCACTTATTCCACCCGCATCAGGCACTGGACGAGTGCCTGTTTCATGTAGCGCTTGATGGTGATCAGCGACACGTCCAATTGCTCGGCGATGTCCTGGTATTTGAGGCCGTTGAGCTGCGAGAGCAGGAACGCACGCTTGACCAGCGGCGGTAGCGCGTCGAGCATCGCGTCGATTTCGTGCAGGGTCTCCAGCACCAGAAAGTGCGCTTCCGGCGACGGCACCTCGTGGGCCGGCACGCTGGCGAGCGCTTCCAGGTAAGCGCGTTCCAGGGCCTTGCGCTGGTACCAGTTGACCAGGATGCCCTTGGCCACGCAGCTCAGGTAGGCGCGTGGCTGGTCGATCACCGTAACCTGTGAGGCCAGGATGCGGGTGAAGGTGTCCTGGGCCAGGTCCGCCGCATCCATGGCATTGCCGAGTTTGCGTTTGAGCGTGGCGTAGAGCCAGCCGTGATGGCCGCTGTACAGCGCCTCGATTGCGCGCAGGTGAGGGGTGTTATCGGCGGGAAGGCTTTCGCTCATGGCGCGCAACCGTGCAATTGAGAAGTATTCCCAATGCTAAGTGCAAACCCGTCGGTTGCGCAACGCGAGAATCGCAATCAGCGCCATGGCATACGCCATACACACAAACAGGTAGGTGTACGCCAAGCCATAGACCTGGCTGAGCAGGCCGCCGGCGCAGATACCCACAATGGAGGCAAATTGCGCGGTGCCTTGGGCGATCCCCAGCACA
The DNA here is from genome assembly GCF_001902145.1 of Pseudomonas fluorescens. GTDB lineage: Bacteria > Pseudomonadota > Gammaproteobacteria > Pseudomonadales > Pseudomonadaceae > Aquipseudomonas > Aquipseudomonas fluorescens_BV. The sequence goes on along the minus strand of NZ_MRST01000025.1, from coordinate 455,317 downwards.
TGGCCCTGCTGCGCGCTGTCGGCAGTCTTTGAAACCAGCGCCATGAGTACCGGCGTGGTCGCACCCAGCAACACGCCCCAGACAAAGTAGGCGATCACAAACACCAGTGGGTTGCGGGTGAGGCCGGCGAGGGCGGTCAGCGCGATGCAGCCGGCCACCACCCAGGAAAGGCGGCGCAAGCTGTCTGCCTGGCTGCGACCTTCGAAGTGGCGCGCCCAGGCGGTCGCCGACAGGATAAAACCCAGGGCCAGCAAGCCATAGCACAGGCCGACCAGGGCGTTGCTGACGGTGAACGTCGTACTCACATACAGCGCGAACGAGGTCTGCGGCAGCATCCGCGCCAGCAGCAGAATGCCCATCACCGTCAGCAGCGGCAGCAAGGCCGAGGCCTGCCAGGTGCCGCCCGTTGACGCAGCCGTGGTTTTCTTAACCGGTGGCACGTTCGGCAAGGTCAGCGCTGCAATCACCGTGCACACCGCGCAGAGCGCGGCGGCGCTGAGGTTGATCCAGAAGAACGTCGCATGATCGAGAATCAAACCGCCGAGCACGGCGCCGAGCAGCGAGCCGACGTTGGTGGAAATCTGCAGCAGTGCGAACAGCCGCGCGCGCCGTGACGGCACCTCGATACTCACGCCATACGCCTGGGCCGGGGCGATGTAGCCGGCACAGGCGCCTTGCAGAAAACGCAGGGCGAGGATCGCCCAGAGGTCGCTGAACAGTGCCAGCCCCAGTTGCGTCAGGGTCAGGCCCGCCAGTGCGCGAATCATCATCAGCTTGTGGCCGTAGCGATCGCCGATGCGGCCCCAGAATGCGCTGGTCAACAGGATGCCGAGCATCGGCCCCACGTACACGGTGATGCTGGCGAAGCTGAACAGCGTGTCGGAGTCAGTCAGTTGGCGTAAATGCACCGGCCAGAACGGCCCGCTCATTTCCATGGCGCCCATGGACACAAGCTGGATCGTGAACAGCAGGGCAATCAGGACACGGGTGGGTGGCATGGAGCTGTCTCGCTAGGTAAAAAAAGTCGCGGCAGGGGTGATACTTTTTCACGCGTCGACTGGCATCAAGCGTAATTCTCACTTCACTTGATCAAAGGGCCCTGACGTCATGCCTGTTGCCAGCCGGTTAACCCTCGCTATTCGTACCGCCCTGTTGCTGGCTGCTGCCAGTGGCAACGCCTGGGCCGCCACCGCCGAGTCAAGCGGCGACAGCGCGCAGAGCCTGACCCTTGACGCGACGAACGTCAACGCCCGCTATCTGGGCCCCACCGACCTGCCCGAGGTGCTCGCCGGTGGTCAGGTGGCCCGTGGCGCGCGCCTGGGCATGCTGGGTAACAAGGACGTGATGGACACGCCGTTCAGCGTGACCAGCTACACCGCCAAGACCCTCGCCGACCTGCAGACAGTGACCGTGGCCGATGCCTTGGAGCGCGACCCGTCGGTGCGTTCTACCGGGCAGACCGGCGGTATTGTCGACTCGTTTTTCGTGCGCGGCTTTGCGATTGGCGAGGGCAACCTGGGCGAGTTGGCCTATGACGGCGTGTATGGGGTGGCGCCCAACTACCGCGCCTTCACCGAGTACGCCGAACGCGTTGAAGTGCTCAAGGGGCCGGGGGCGCTGATGTACGGCATCTCGCCCAACAGCGGCGTGGGCGGGGTGATCAACATCGTGCCCAAGCGCCCGCTGGACCAGGACCTGACCCGCTTTACCGGCAGTTACGCGTCCGATACCCAAGTCGGCGGCCACCTGGATATCAGCCGACGCTTCGGTGAAGAAAACCAGTTTGGCGTGCGCTTCAACGGCAGCCTGCAAGGGGGCGACACGGCCGTGGACGATCAGCATCGCGACGTGGGGGTGGGCGCCATTGCCCTGGATTATCGCGGTGAGCGGCTGCGTCTGAACCTTGACTACATCAGCCAGAAAGAAAGTTTTGAAGGCGCCTCGCGGCCGTTCACCATCGCGCCGAACGTACAGGTGCCTTCGGCCCCCAATGGCCGCACCAGCCTGCCGCAGAAGTGGGGCTGGTCGGACACCAAGGAGCAGTCGGCCTTGCTCGGTGGTGAATATGATCTGAGTGATTCGCTCACCGTGTTCGCCCATGCCGGGGGCGGCCGGTCGGATGTCAAGCGCCTGTCGGACCAGGTGCCGCGCATCCTCAATGATGCTGGCGACACCAGTAATATTCCGGGCTACTACAAATTCAACGTCGACCGTTCCACCGCCGATGTGGGCCTGCGTGCGCAGTTCGCCACCGGCCCGGTCACCCACACCACCACGCTGATGGCGACCCGTTACCAGGACGAGCTGTCTCGCGGCATCAACAACGGCACCGAAATCCGCTCCAATATCTACCACCCGGTGGACACGCCCAAGCAAAACCTGCGGGCGCCGAAAGTGCTGCGCATCTCCGAATCTGAGCTGTCCGGCGTGGCGCTCACCGACACCCTGGGCTTTCTCGATGAGCGCATCCAACTGACCCTGGGCGTGCGTCGCCAGGACATCGAGTCGCGTAACTACAACGCCGCAGGCTCGGTGAGTTCGCGCTACAAGGACGCTGCGACCACACCCTTGGTGGGCGTGGTGGTCAAGCCCTGGGATGACGTCTCGCTCTACTACAACTATGTCGAGGGGCTGAGCAAAGGCGATATCGCGCCGGGCACGGCCAGCAACGCCGGTGAAACCTTCGCGCCTTATGAGTCCAAGCAGCACGAACTGGGCGTGAAGTATGAACACGGCACCTTCATGACCACCCTGGCGTTGTTCCAGATCGAAAAGCCCAGCGGCGAATTGGGTGCCAACGGGGTGTACTCGGTGCAAGCCGAGCAGCGCAACCGTGGCGTCGAGTTGAGCGTCTACGGTGAAGTGGCGCCTGGCACGCGCTTGATGGGCGGCGTGACCTTCCTCGACGGCGAGCTGACCGAGTCGGCTACTGCCGCCAACCGAGGCAACAAACCGGTCGGCGTGCCCGACATCCAGGCCAACCTGTGGGCCGAGTACGACACCCCGTGGCTGGAAGACTTTACCCTCACCGGCGGCGCGATCTACACCGACAGCCAATACGTCAACCAGGCCAACACCCAGGAACTGGACGCCTGGACGCGCATTGATGCCGGCGTACGCTATGCGACCAAGATAGAAGGGCGGCCCACCACCTTGCGCGCCACCGTGCAGAACGTATTTGACCGCGAGTACTGGTCGGGTGTGGCGTCTTACGGCGCCTTCTCGCCGGGCTATCCGCGTACCTTGCAGGTGTCGGCGACGGTGGATTTTTAACCCTGGCGCCTAGCGGAACCCACCCGAGAGCTTGTCCTTCAGATAGTTGACCAACGCGCTCACCGACTTGGGCACATGGGGCGAGTAAGGCCGAATCAGATAAATTTCATCGGCAAACGCGCCCTTGAGGGTCCAGTCCTTGAGCACCTGCACCAACTGACCAGCGGCCAGCGCCGCCTGGGCGCTGAAGTCCGGGAGCAGGGCGATGCCCAGGTGGTTGAGCGCCGCGTCGCGCAAGGCCTCGCTGTTATTGGTGGCGAAGCTGCCGGCGATGGGCACGGTGAGGCGCTCGAGGGGTTGGCTGCCGCGTTCGAAAGTCCAGGCGGGCTGGTCGGTGCCCCGCGGATAAAACAGACAGTTGTGCGCCGCCAGGTCGCCAGGCTCGCGAGGTTCGCCGTGGCGTTGCAGGTAATCTTGGGTGGCGACCAGCACCGAGGTGGTGTCGCACAGCTTCCATGCCACATGGGTTTCGGGCACTTGGAAGCCGTGGCGCACCGCCAGGTCGTAACCCTCGGCGGCCAGTGAGCTCAAGGCATCGGAGACGTCCAGTTGGATACGCACCTTGGGGTACTGCTGCAAAAAGCCGGACAGGTGCGGCACCAGTTGTTGCCGGGCGAAGGCCACGGGAGCGGTCAGGCGCACCAGTCCACGGATTTCTCCCACCGAGTCGCGCACCGAGGAAAAACCGCGGGCGATCTGCGCGTAGGCGCTGCGCACTTCGCGGGTCAATGACAGCCCCGCGTCGGTCAGCCGCACGCTGCGGGTGGTGCGCGTCACCAGGCGCGTGCCGGTGGCTTTTTCCAGATCGGAAATGCGCTGGCTCACCGCCGATTTACTCACCCCCAGGCGCGCAGCGGCAGCAGTGTAGGTGCCTTGTTCCTCCAGCACCGACAGCCAGTGGATGTGGGTCCACAGCCCTTCGATCTCAGTTTTTTCCATGGCTGTATTGTTCGCATATAAGGACAATAAGTTCTGGATTCTGCTCTGGTTAGGAACAAAGTGAAAGCCTATCGTGTGGTCCAACGCTACCCACCTGGATCGCCTGCCATGACCGCAACCATCGAGCACTACATCAACGACCAGCGCGTAAGCCGCGATGACCGTTATCAGGACGTCTACAACCCGGCCACCGGTGAAGTCACCGCGCGCGTGGCCCTGGCCAGCCGCCAGACGGTGGCCGAAGCCGTCGCCGCCGCCCAGGCCGCGTTTGCCGGCTGGGCCGACACCCCGCCGATCCGCCGCGCCCGGGTGTTGTTCCAATACCTGCACCTGCTGCGCGAACGCAAGGACGACCTGGCGCGCATCATCGTCGCCGAGCACGGCAAGGTCTTCACCGATGCCCAGGGCGAAGTCGACCGTGGCATCGATATTCTAGAATTTGCCTGCGGCATTCCCAACCTGCTCAAGGGCGAACATTCCGACCAGGTCTCCCGTGGCATGGACAACTGGACGATGCGCCAGCCGCTGGGCGTGGTCGCCGGCGTGACGCCGTTCAACTTCCCGGTGATGGTACCGATGTGGATGTACCCCATCGCCATTGCAGCGGGTAACACCTTCATCCTCAAGCCCAGCCCCACCGACCCGAGCGCCTCGCTGTTCATGGCCGAGCTGCTGCATGAAGCCGGCCTGCCCAAGGGCGTGTTCAACGTGGTGCAGGGTGATAAAGAGTCGGTGGATGCGCTGATCGAACACCCGGACGTCAAGGCCGTGAGCTTCGTCGGGTCCACGCCGATTGCCCAATACATCTATGAAAGCGGCGCCCGCAACGGCAAGCGCGTGCAAGGCCTGGGCGGGGCGAAAAACCACATGGTGGTGATGCCCGACGCCGATATCGACCGCACCGTCGATGCATTGATGGGCGCCGCCTATGGCAGTGCCGGCGAGCGTTGCATGGCGATCTCGGTGGCGGTGCTGGTGGGTGATGTCGGTGACAAAGTCATTGCAGCCTTGACCGAACGCGCCAAGACGCTGCGCATCACCGATGGCCGCGATTTGAAAGCCGAGATGGGGCCGATTGTGTCGAAGGTGGCCCTGGAGCGCATCAGCGGCTATATCGAGCAAGGCGTACAAGCCGGCGCGCAGTTGTTGCTCGATGGCCGTGACTATGTGCCCACCGAACCCGGCCTGGAAAATGGCTTCTGGCTGGGCGCGACCTTGTTCGACCATGTGACCCGGGACATGAGCATCTACCGCGAAGAGATCTTCGGCCCGGTGCTGGCCTGTGTGCGGGTTAACGATTTTGCCGAGGCAGTAACGCTGGTCAACGACCACGAGTTCGGCAACGGCGTGAGCTGTTTCACCCGCGATGGCAACATTGCTCGTGAGTTTGCGCGGCGCATCGAAGTGGGCATGGTCGGTATCAACGTGCCGATCCCGGTGCCTATGGCTTGGCACGGGTTTGGTGGCTGGAAGAAGAGCCTGTTCGGTGACATGCATGCCTACGGCACCGAGGGGGTGCGCTTCTACACCAAGCAGAAGTCGATCATGCAGCGCTGGTCAGAGAGCATCGAGCAGGGCGCGGAGTTTGCGATGCCGGTGTCCAAGTAGCGGTTAAGCGGTGCTGCAGGATCTGATGTGGGAGGGCTCAAGCCCTCCCACATTTTTTTGCCTGTTGACGGATAAACACATAAAAGTCCAGTATGGAATTATAAGTACAAAATCAGCGCTGCACGTTTTTCTTCACTCTTGCCAAACCAACAACAACTTGCGAGAACCCCCTCATGAAGAAACGCCACCTCCTTCCCGCCCTGGCCTTGAGCCTGTTCGCCTCCAGCCACCTGCTGGCCGCCGAGAAAACCCTGCGTATCGGTATCGAGGCGGCTTACCCACCGTTCGCCTCCAAGACCGGCGACGGCAAGATCGTGGGTTTCGACTACGACATTGGCAACGCCCTGTGTGCGCAAATGAAGGTCAAGTGCGTGTGGATCGAAGGGGAGTTCGACGGGCTGATTCCGTCCCTCAAGGTCAAGAAGATCGACATGGCGTTGTCGTCCATGACCATCAACGAAGACCGCAAGAAGTCGGTGGATTTCACCCACAAGTACTACTTCACCTCGTCGCGCCTGGTGATGAAGGACGGCGCCGTGGTGGATGACCAGTACGCCAGCCTCAAGGGCAAGAACGTCGGTGTACAGCGCGCCACGACTACCGACCGGTATGCCACCGAGGTGTTCGAACCCAAGGGCATCAACGTCAAGCGCTACAGCAATAACGAAGAAATCTACATGGACCTGGCAGCAGGGCGCCTGGATGCGATCTTTGCCGACACCATTCCCCTGAACGACTTCCTGTCGATGCCGCGCGGGCAGGGTTATGCCTTTGTCGGCCCGGAGCTCAAGGACCCGAAATACGTGGGTGAGGGTGCCGGCATTGCAGTACGCAAGGGCAACGGCGAGTTGGTCAGCGAATTGAACGCGGCCATCGACGGCATTCGCGCCAGCGGCGAATACCAGAAGATTTCACAGCAGTACTTCAAGGCCGATATCTACGGCGACTGATCCGATCGGATCTAACTCGTGTAGGAGCGAGCTTGCTCGCGAAGAACTTTAACGATAACGCGTGCATTCTGGATAAACGCGGTGCCTGAGAGTTCTTCGCGAGCAAGCTCGCTCCTACAACTGATCAAGCCTTCAATTCTTTCAAATGCTTGTAGACCGTCGCCCGCCCCATGCCCAGCACATTGGCCACATAGTTCGAGGCGCTCTTGCCCTTGAATGCGCCTTCGGCGTGCAGCGCCAGCACCAGTTCGCGTTTGTGGTCGCGGGTCAACAGGTTCAGGCTCAACTGACGCTCGCGCAGCCAGGCATGCAGGAAGGTGTTGATGCGTTCCTGCCAGTCATCGCGAAACAGCGCGTCCGGCTGTGCGATCAGCTTGCTCGGCGACAGGAACAAATCCAGCGCCGCCTTGGCCGTTTCGAACATTGAAATATTCAGGTTGATGCACAACACCGCCAGCCTGTGCCCTTTGTGGTCGTGCAGCACGGTGCTCAGGCTGCGGATTTTCTGGCCGTCCCAGTTGAGCTTTTCGTAAGGGCCGATATTCACCTCGCTGACGTCACCGTCGAGCATGTCCTCCAGGGACGAGTCGTCACCCAGGCTGCGCTTGGACAGGTTATTGGCGATGTAATCCACGGTTTGCGTGCGCAGGTCATGCAGCACCACTTCTGCATGGGGAAAGAACAGCGTGGCGATTGCATCGGCAATCGCGCGGAAGTTCTGCATGACCTTGTCGTGTTCGGCGGTGTTCATCAATGGGGCTCCAGGCGGACGGGGGAGAGCATACCAGCGTCCAGGCCGAACCGGGTCAGTGCCTCCGGCAGCGGTTCGCCGCGCACCAGGGCCGCGCTTGCCTGGCCCATGGCCGGTGAGGTCTGGATGCCGTAGCCGCCCTGAGCTGCCACCCAGTACAGCCCCGGTACTTGCGGGTCAAAGCCCGACAGCAAATCACCGTCCTGGACAAAACTGCGCAGCCCGGCCCAGGTGCGTGTCGGACGGCGGATGGTCAGGGTGGTGGCTTCCTCGATCTGGTAGATGCCCATGGCGATGTCCAGTTCTTCGGGCTGCACGTCCTGGGGTTCTACCGGGTCGGCGTTGGCCGGCGAGCCGAGGAACATGCCGGCATCCGGTTTCATGTAGAACGCTTCGTCGAGGGCCACCAGCATCGGCCAGTCGTGGCTGTCCACGCCGTCGGGGCCAGCGAAGATAAAGGCCGAGCGGCGCTTGGGCTGCAAGCCGATGGACGCCGCGCCCGCCAGCCCGCCGATATGGTCGGCCCAGGCACCGGCGGCGTTGATGATGACCGGCGCGGTGAAAGTCGCATCCTGCGTGCGCGCCTGCCACAGGCCGTCGGCGTCGCGGCTCAAGCCCAGCACATGGCTGTCGGTGCGCACTTCGCCCTGGTTGCGGCGGATACCGCGCAGGTAGCCTTGATGCAGGGCGTCGGTGTCGATGTCGCAAGCGGTGGGGTCGTAGATAGCCCCGTGGACTTTTTCACGGCGCAGGATCGGTAGGCGTGCGCAGGCTTCATCGACCGTCAGACGCTGCACCTGCGCCACGGTGGCCTTGGCGCTCAGGTACTGGCTGTCGAGTTCGGCCGGGTCGCCGTTGAAATCAACGGTCATCTCGCCCCGGGGCGTCAGCAGGGGATGCTCGCAGAAGCCCGCGGGTGGGCTATCGAAGAAGGCCCTGCTGGCCAAGGTCAGCGCGCGCACTTGCGGGGTGCCGTACGCGGCGGTGTAGAGCGCCGCCGAACGCCCGGTGGAGTGATAGGCCGGGTGGTTTTCACGCTCCAGCACCAGGACCTTGCCATGCTGCGACAACCAGAACCCGGTGGACGCGCCGGCAATGCCGCCGCCGATGATGATGAAGTCTGCCTGGCGCATGAAGATCCCCTGAAATAAGCATTGTAGGAGCGAGCTTGCTCGCGAAAAACGTTAACGATAACGCGCCCATCCTGTGTGACCGCAGTGCCTGTGAGGTCTTCGCGAGCAAGCTCGCTCCTACAGTCGGTACAAGGCATTGGCCAGTGCGATGTCCTCCAGGCCCAGGCCGATGGAGCGGAAAAATACATGACGATCGTAGTCCGGGCGCTGCGCCATGTCGCTGAGCAACTCGGGCAGGTCGCCGATGATCGCGCATTTGTCCCAGCCGTGCTGTTCGCTGGCGATCAACATCTCGCCGGCCGAGCCCGGGGTGGTTTGGCGGTAGTCGCAGAACACGTGCATCTGGTTGAGGCAGTGGGGCGGTACTTCATGGGCACGCGGTGCGTTGGTGCTGATGGAGGTGATCAGCGCGGGTTTGCTCAAGCGCGATGGGTCGATGACCGGGCCGGCGGACGAAGTGCACAGCAGGATCACATCGGCATCTTCCAGGGCCGCTTCACAGGTATCGGCGAGCGTCACGCGCGGGTCCAGCAGGTTGAGTTGTGCGCGTGTTTCGGCCGTGGCCTGACCCAGGCTGGGCGAATACAGGCGAATGTGTTGCCAGTCCCGCAGATTCTGCACATAACGCAGGTGGGCCTGAGCAACCTTGCCACTACCAATAATCGCGAGGCGCTGTGCCGACAACGGCGCCAGTGCATCCACTGCCACGGCCGTGGTTGCAGCGGTGCGTGCGATGGTCAGTTCAGAGGCATCGCACAACAGCAGGGGCTGGCCGCTGTGCATCGACATCAACAGGGTCCACGCTGTCACCAGTGGGCCTTGGTCACGCACGATATAGGGCGAGGTCTTGACGCCATACACCCCATCTTCCGCCAACACGCCAAGGTAGTTGATGAAGTCACCGGCGCCTTGGGGGAACTCCACCCACTGTTGAGCGGGCTGCACGGCATGCCCGGCAGCGAGGTCGCGGAACAGTTTGCGCAAGATAAGGGGCACGTCGACCTGGGCAAGCAGTTCACGCGCCTGGGTCTGGTTGATGATGAGGGGAGTATTGGACATGGATGCCTCTGGGTAAACTTATTTGTCTATTATGGACGTTTAGTCTGTATTCGCAATAACCCAAGAAAAAAATGCGGCCAATGTGTGAGGGGAGGAGGCGGAAAAATAGTGGCTATCCGGAAGGATTGGCGAAAACGGCATGTAACAAGTGCCGCGCTTATTGAAGGAACCTATTGACTGGTAAGTGCTACTCACTTGACCGCTGGTGTAAGCAAGAGGGTGTGAGCGGTGTACGCGCATTCCACCAACACAGGATGCCCATACGATGCGATGTGAACGGGAGACAGTCAGTGGCTAATCCGCGTTTGCATCTGAAGTGTGAGCTGGGGCAATCGCGATAGTCTTGAAAAAGGTAAATTTTTAATGCCTCTGATTTCGCCGAATATATCACCGGCCCCAGGTCTAGGGTATTCAGAGATGGCCGGAGGGTTCGTTCCCATTGGCAGCCCTATTCTAAGCGAAACCTCAAGAATTCTAGCCCGACCTCTTTCTCAAAAAGCGCTTTACAGTACGGTGGTTTTTGGTCCGTCCAAGGACTTTTCGCGCGGCACACTTGAAGGACAGAAGCAGCGCATCGATGCGTATGCTGTTCGGGTCCTCGACCTGATCGATAGCATAGAAAGTGGTAAAGAGGGTGAGCGTAATATCAGGTTCCAGCAGGCTCGTCAGTTCTTGGAGCCCGCAGGTTACTTTAGCGCTGGGTTATTAGCTGCAGGGTACGACCCACAAGAAAAAATCACGGTGACGTTCAACTCTTACGTAGGGAAGTGGAAGCCAGAAGTAAGGACCAACACCGACAAACGCACCTATTTTGCATGGGAAATTGCAGCCGGAGCCCTCAAGCACGATAGGGCACAGGAAGGTGGCCTGGTCAACTTCCAAACAACCAGAATCGAGCCACAAGACCAGAGCAAGATTGACAATCTGGAAGCGTTGGGCGCGAAGCTCCAGGATCACTGGGAAGATGAGATAGCCAAGCCCATGCGAGATGAGTCGGGTGCATTGGCGAAGCGCTCGGGGAACGCAGACGTCTATGTGTTGCGGGGAACCTTACAAAGTCTGGTAGGCAACAAAGCCAGTTTTGAAAAGTTAAGCCTGGACGCTAGGAAGGCCATTCATCGCACGTTAAATTGGGACGGCCAAGTCATTATTCCAAACATTTATGGCTATCCATTGGCGGGCTACGCATTTATCCCTTACTTACCCTTTGATGGTGATGTCGAGCATCGACCCAATAAGGGAGTGATGATTGATTTGAAGAATGGCACGCTCAGTGAGATTCGGGGTGATAGGGAGTTTTCCGAGTGGGCAAAAAATAATCGTGATAACGTCGTTAGTCGTTTCAACGCCCGCGACAGGCAAGGCGGTAAAGATGCGCATTGGCCAAAGGCTGGCGATGTACTTGATAATTACATTGCGGGCAATCATGCGAGCTATCCGGGGCGTAAAAGTCTACTCGTAGACCAAGCCGTGCCGGTATGGGGAACATTCAATTATACGAAGTCGCGAGGCAGTGATTATGTATTGAAATACGGCAGCCTCCGCTCCGGTCTTGCCGCAAAGTACCAAGCGTTGAATGCCAAAAACGCGGTATGGAGTGACCAGACGCAGGTGTTTGGCTCCTCGCAGCAACGGTGGAAGGCCGCGAAAGAGTTTTGGGGCAGTACCTTTGGTTATGTACCCGTCCTTGGCAATATCGGCAATGTCGTTTTCGGGGCGCATGACGGCATCTATGGTATGACGGCGAACGATCGTGTGGGGGGCAATGCCGCAGCAGTTATTTCAGGTTTGCAACTGGCGCATGAGCTTCTCCACGTTGGGGCGGAGGCTGCGGTGGATAAGCCGCTCATACCGGTTAATGCCAGCGCCAACGAACGTTACCGCTGGCACCCTACAGCGCAGCCCAACGAACTTGAACTGACGCGAATATCGAATCCTGCGGCCACCCCGATATCCACGCCGGCGTCATCCTTTCCGGGAATGCGCGAGGTGAAGTTTAGAGGGAAGAAGTACTTTGCGGCTGACAAACCCGATGTGGCAGATGGTGAGCATTACAAGCTGCAAGTACTCGATCCGAAAGACCCCTCAAAATTGGCGTATAGCGGCATTGCTGCCAAGCCCGATGAGGCGGGTGTATGGAAGAAGATGGGAATCTCGGGTGGTGGGCTAAAAGAACATTTTTCCCTTAAATTCAGAAACGCTCGGGAAGAGCTGGACGCAGTTGTTGAACAGCATGCAAACATGGCGCTCCCCGCCAAGGAGGAGGAAGTGGAGCGGTTCACAGAAACGATGACTAAACTCATCGGGGAGAGTAATGCGGATGATTTTGGGTTGATTGAAACCTATACGCACGCAGATTCAGATTTTGTCAACGGACCGTTAAGAGCGGGTAAAAGTACGCCTGAGCTTGAAGCGTTTCTGCTCGAGTTCAATCAATTAAACGCTTATGAAGGCAAAGCCTATCGCTCAGCCTTTGTGACGGCAGAAGGAGCGAAAAGAATTAAAGAAAACGTTGGAAAAGTGTTTCAGGACTCCGGTGTACAATCTGCGTCGGCGACGGTGCGTAATTCTGCTGAATGGGAAGGGTGGGCCAAAGGGGCGGCGAAGCAACGAACCAGTGCCGCCCAGCAGGTGGTGTATGTATTTGATGAGTCAATCCCCAAAAAGAATTTGTCGACGGACTTTTTGAAGGATCATGTTGCCATAGGCGCTGGAGAATTTATGAAAGTGTTGGCTTTCAAAGAGCAGGGTGAAAAGTTGTTTGTATACGTCTCCTCACCTTCCAAACTGCCGAAGCACATTTACAATGTATTTGATGGGAAGCTTATTTATTAAGCTCATCCGGTTCTTCAGTGGGGCCATTGGCAGCATTTTTTTGTGCTCCTATACCCAAGCCCGCCTTTTGCGGGATCGAGGGGCCGGGTAGGATTTTGCTCATCACATCAGTGTATGACGTTTCACCCAATATAATTTTAGTTGCGTTCGCTGCTTGGGGTGCGATAGCGATTTTTGATTGCAGGGTGTGGTCTTGATTTTAGTGGGGTGAAAGAGTGGGGAAGATAATGATTGTAACGTTGCCTCCGGTCATAAAGGGTGTAGTAGACACCATGACTGATGTCACTCCTGGTGGGGCGTTAGTGGGTGACCCTGAAATGCCTAATCCCTCCAGGCACTCCTTCTTGGGCTCAGATTTTAATCGATCACCCTCAACGCCCCTCGTCATAAGAAGCTCCTCGGTAGGCGGCCTATACACTTCATTTGTTTACACTCCGCCCATCGGAAGCACGCCTCTGTCACATGATGTTTTTAACAAGAGGGTTATTTATGGCTCGGCCAACGTTACTGCGCCCAGCCCGCCCCCTACACAGCATGAGCGCACGCAGCGAATCACTGCCTATGCGGACCGTGTGCTGGCAGCGATCGAAAACATAGAGGTGGGCATTGAGGGGCAGCGGAATGTCAAGTTCCAGCAGGCTCGCCAGTTTCTGGAGCCAGCGGGTTATTTCAGTGGTGGGTTGTTGGCTGCCGGGTACGACCCGCATGAAAAAATCACGGTGACGTTCAATTCATACGTAGGGCGGGGAAGCCCCGATACGTTGACTGACAGCAGCACACGCACTTACTTTGCATGGGAAATTGCCGCCGGAGCGCTTGCGCACGATAAAGTGGAGCGAGGTGGCCCGATCAATTTCCAATCGATGCGTATCGAGCAAAAAGATCGGAGCAAGGTTGCAGATCTGGAGTCGGCGGGCCGGAACCTTCAGGACCATTGGGAAAGTGAAATATCCAGCGCCATGCGGAGCCCATCGGGAGACTTGGCGCAACGCTCGGGAAAGGCAGATGCCTATGTAATCAGGGGCACCTTGCAAAGCCTGGTCAATGACAAGGACAGTTGGGCGCTGATGAGTAGCGATACTAAGACAACTATCCAGCGCGTACTGCAGCAGAATGGGCAAATCATCATTCCCAATCTCTATGGCTACCCCCTGGCAGGGTATGCCTTTATTCCAACGCCACCTTACGACGGCAACCCGGCGAACCGACCCAATAAAGGCATAATGATAGATCTGAAGAACGGCACGGTCTCTGAATTGGGGGGGGACCAGGATTTTAATAATTGGGCTAGAAGTAATCGCGATCAATTGCTGTCTAGTTTTAACGCGCGCGACAGGCAAGGCGGTAAAGATGAACACTGGCCAAAGGCCGGAGAATTATTGGATAACTATATCGCGGGTAACGTTGGAACCTATCCGGGCTATCGAAGTGTAGTCTCCGACAAGCGCGTGCCGGTGTGGGAAACCTTTAATTACAGCGAGTCGCGAGGCCGAGATTATCGCTTGAAATACGGCAACTTGGATTCGATTGCCGAGCACTACCAGGCCGTGAACGCCAATAATGCGGTGTGGGATGACCAGACTGAGGTGTTTGGTTCCTCGCAGCAAAATTGGAAGAATGCCAAAGAGTTGTGGAGTCATACGTTCGGCTACATACCTGGTGTCGGCAATGCGGGAAATATTGTTTTTGGTGTGCATGACGCCCTCTACGGCATGACTGCTGATGATCGCGTTGGCGGTGATGCGGCTGCGGTGATATCCAGCCTGCAATTGGTGCACGAACTTGCGACCTCTGCTGCGGGTGGGGGAGAAAGTGAACTCGGTTCGGATATAACCAATCGCGTCAAATGGAGTAATAAATCTCTTGAGAATGACTTTGAATTGGTGCGAACCCCGACGGTTTCGACAGTGACCGTTGAAAGCCCCCCTGGACCTTTGGCAGGCATGCGGGAAGTAGAGTTCAGGGGCCGAAAGTATATTGTCGCTGACAAGCCAGATGCCGGGGATGGTGTGCACTATTTGTTGCGTAGTCGAGACCTGAATGATCCAGAAAAACTGGTAAGTTCCGGCAAGCTTGCGAAGCCGGATGCCAATGGCGTTTGGCGAGCAAGAGGGATCGCCGGTGGTAACAACGGACCAGTTTTTCTAAAAGAGCGCATTGCAGGTACCACGCTGGAAAGGCCCGCTACCGCCGAACAAATATTAGAGCTGAATCGAAAACCCGGTTCCGACTATACCGTCAGCTCGCTGGATCCGAATGACACTCGGCCATTTAAGCCTGATGGCTCCTACGCTTTTGTTATACGTGCGCAAGAGCCGGACAAGGTCTACGTTGGTTCGATGAACAAAGGCTTGACCCCCGAGGGTAAGCGCTATCCTTACGTTAGACAGTCCAATCCCGACTGGGTGGGTGGGCATTCGGCATTGACCAGCGGGTTGAAATCGCTGAAGGGGGGCACTACTGATGTGCTGTTTGCAGGCGAGGTCTATATCAAGAACGGCAATATCGAGTTTTGGACGAATGGGAGTGGTCATTACCAACCGCCCACTGAACTTCGCGACACCAATCTAACGCCAATTGTCAAAGAACTACTTCCCAATGACCGGTACGTGGAGGAGGATCAACTGACGCGCGCACAAGAACAAATGTGGAGCAAAAGCACCCATATGACCCCACAGGAGCTGGCGGAAACTGAAGAGTGGTTGAAAGAAGAATTCAATATACAGGACACTGAATTTGACAATGAAATCAGCGACGATGAGTGAAAATTGGCGTTAATCCAGACACGGTTAATGCTCAGTTCAAAAAGATTGATGGCGGCTTCCACCTTCACGCTTTTTATGGGGCTACGCACGGAACGCCGAGACTTTCATTCAACCACGCCGCCCGGCCCGCGTACTCACATCCACCCACACCGCCAGCACCAGAATGCTGCCCTTGACGATCATCTGCCAGTAACTGTCCACATCCAGCATCGACATGCCGTTATCCAGGCTGGTAATCACCAACGCCCCGAGCAACGCGCCATACACCGTGCCCGATCCCCCGCGCATCGAAGTACCGCCAATAAAGCACGCCGCAATGGCATCGAGTTCGCCCATGTTGCCCGCCGAGGGTGAGCCCGCGGCGAGGCGTGCGGTGTTGACCAGGCCGGCGAGGGCGCACATCACGCCCATGATGCCAAAGATCCACAATTTCACCGCTTGCACATTGATGCCCGACAGCCGCGTGGCTTCCATATTGCTGCCTACCGCATATACGCGGCGGCCGAACACGGTCTGGCGCGTGACATAGCTGAACACGCCCAGCAGCGCCAGCAACAGCAGCACCGGCACCGGGATGCCGTCGTAGCGGTTGAGGGTGGTGACAAAGCCTGCGAGCACCGCGCCAATCAGCAGCACGCGCAGTGCATCGCGCAGCAGTGAGTGCGCAGCTAACCCATGCAGCGCACGGTTGCGCCGTTGTTTCCAGGTGAGGAATAGCGTCAAGGCAAACAGCAACACCCCAAGCCCGATACCGACGCCGTGGGGCAAATACCCCTGGCCCACATACACCAGCGACGGCGATACCGGCGCAATGGTGGTGCCGCCGGTAATCCCCAGCAGAATCCCGCGAAACGCCAACATCCCGCCCAGGCCGACGATAAACGAGGGGATGCGCAGGTAAGCGGTCATGTAGCCGTTGGCCAGGCCGATCATCAAGCCGCACAGCGCCACCAGGCTCAGGTTGGCCAGCAGCGGAACGTGATAAATCACATCCAGGATCGCCGCCAGCCCACCCAGCAATCCGAGTAGCGAGCCCACCGACAAGTCGATCTCGCCGCTGATGATCACCAGCACCATGCCGCACGCCAATATGCCGGTGATCGACATCTGCCGCAGCAGGTTGGACAGGTTGCGCGGGGTGAGGAACCCGCCCTCGGTCTGCCAACTGAAAAACAACCAGATGATCGCCACGGCGATCACCAGCGCGAGCATTTTGTAGCGGGTGAAAAGGTGTTTGACCTGGTTCATCTACGCGGTCTTCCGATTGTTATTGTTGTGGCTGAGCGCAGCGGCGAGCACCTGTTCCTGGGTGAGCCCTTCATTGATGAAGTCCCCCCGCAACTGGCCGTCGCCAATCACCAGTACGCGGTTGGACACGCCGAGCACTTCGGCCAATTCCGAGGACACCATGATGATCGACACGCCTTCGGCCGCCAGCGCGCCCATCAGTTTGTAAATCTCGTACTTGGCCCCCACGTCCACCCCGCGCGTGGGCTCGTCGAGGATCAGCACCTTGGGCTGGGTCATCAGCATTTTCGCCAGCACGGCCTTTTGCTGGTTGCCGCCTGAGAGGCTGGTGATCGGCAGCGACGGGCTGGCGGTCTTGAGGTGCATGCGGCTGATCTGCTGGTCGATGCTGCCCAGTTCGGCCTCTGCGTCGATGCGGGTCATGTGCGCGTAGGTGTCGAGCACCGCCAGGGTGATGTTCTGGCCCACGCCCAGGTCGGGGATGATGCCTTGGCGCTTGCGGTCTTCTGGGACCATGCACAGCCCGGCGCGAATCGACTTGAGCGGCGTGCGCGTGTCGATCACCTGGCCGTCCAGCCACACCTCGGCGCTGTAGCGGCCGGGGTAAGCGCCGAACAGCGCCGACACCAACTCCGTGCGCCCGGCGCCCACCAAGCCGGCGATGCCAAGGATTTCGCCGCGCCTGAGTACGAAGGAGATATCGTCGACGCGCTTGCGCTTGGGGTTGTCGACGTCGTAGCAGGTGACGTTACGCGCTTCGAAGATAACTTCGCCTACTTCATGGGGCTCGGTGGGGTAGAGGTTGCTCATTTCGCGGCCGACCATCTGGGTGATGATCCGGGGGATGTCCATGTCTGCCATGGCGGTGGTCGCGATGTGCTTGCCGTCGCGAATCACCGCAATGGTGTCGCACACCGCCGCCACTTCATCGAGCTTGTGCGAGATGTACACGCAGGCCACGCCCTTGGCCTTGAGGCCCTTGATAATGTCCAGCAATACCTCGATTTCGCCACGGGTCAGGGCCGAGGAAGGCTCGTCAAGAATCAACAGGCGCGCCTGTTTGTTCAAGGCCTTGGCGATCTCCACCAGTTGCTGGTAGCCACCGCCATACTGCGACACCGGCAGCGCCACATTCATGTCCGGCACCTTGAGTTCCCGCATCAAGGCTTCGGCGCGGTGCAGCATCGCCGGGTAGTTCATGCGCCCACCGGGCAGTGTCAGTTCGTGGCCCATGAAAATGTTCTCGGCCACCGACAGGTCGGGCACCAGGGTCAGTTCCTGGTGAATGATGACAATGCCGGCCGCCTCGGTTTCGCGGATGGACTGGGCCTTGAGCGGCTGCCCATCCCAGAGGATTTCCCCCTCCCAAGTGCCGTGCGGGTACACCGCCGACAGCACCTTCATCAGGGTGGATTTACCGGCACCATTCTCGCCGCACAGGCCGACGCATTCTCCCGGACGTACCTTGATATCGATGCCGTTGAGCGCGTTGACACCGCCAAAGCTTTTGACGATGCCGTTCATTTGCAGCAGGTAGTCGGGCATTACTATTGCTCACACAAGGGCTGACGACATTACTGTAGGAGCGAGCTTGCTCGCGAAAAAAGCATAGGCGACACGGGTTGGCTGATAGCGTTGCGTTATCGTTAACGTTTTTCGCGGGCAAGCCCGCTCCTACAGACCGATCTGCTCTTTGGTGTAGAAGCCGTCCTTCACCAACAGGTCGACATTGGCCTTGGTCAACGGCGTCGGGGTCAGCAGGATGGTGTCGACCTTTTTGCTGCCGTTGTCGTACTGCGAGCTGTACGTTGGTTTCTCATTGCGCGCCAGTTGCACAGAGAGCTTGGCCGCTTCGGTGGCGATCAGCTTGAGCGGTTTGTACACGGTCATGGTCTGGGTGCCATCGATCACACGCTTGATCGCCGCCAGGTCAGCGTCCTGGCCGGAGATCGGCACCTTGCCCGCCAGCTTCTGCGCGGCCAGGGCCTGGATCGCACCGCCGGCGGTGGCGTCGTTGGAGGCGACGATGGCGTCGATCTTGTTGTCGTTACGGGTCAGGGCGTTTTCGACAATGCTCAAGGCTTCGGTGGGATTCCACTCCTTGACCCATTGCTGGCCGACGATCTTGATATCGCCCTTGTCGATGGCCGGTTGCAGCACCTTCATCTGACCTTCGCGCAGCACCTTGGCGTTGTTGTCCGTCGGCGCGCCGCCCAGCAGGAAGTAATTGCCCTTGGGCGCCGCTTGCAACACGCCGCTGGCCTGCATCTCGCCGACTTTTTCGTTATCGAAGGAAATATAGGCGTCGATGTCGGCATTGAGGATCAGGCGGTCATAAGACACCACCTTGATCCCGGCCTTCTTGGCTTCGGCCACCGCGTTAGTCAGCACCGTGGCGTTGAACGGCACGATCACGATCACATCGACGCCACGGGAGATGAGGTTTTCGATCTGGGCAATCTGCTTCTGTTCGTTGGCATCGGCAGACTGCACGAACACCTTGGCATCGAGTTTTTCCGCGGCGGCGACAAAGTAATCACGGTCGCGGGACCAGCGCTCCAGACGCAGGTCGTCGATGGAGAAGCCGATTTTCGGGTGCGCAGAATCGGCCATCACCGGCAGGGCGAGCAGTGCCAGGGCTGCGGCGAGCAGGGCAGGTTTGAATGACTTCATGGTAGTGCGTCCTTTTATTGTTGTTGGAAAGACACAGCGTGGTGCGGGTTGAACTGTAGAGCGTCACTCGACGCTCTGTGCAGAGAATTGTCGTGCAAATGTCACCGATAGATAAACCGATTGACCACGCCTTCAAGCATCTCCTGGCGCCCGCTCACCGCCTGCGGGTCCAGCTCGTTGGCAAAGGCATGTTCAGCCAATGACGCCAGGCTGAACTCACCGGCCAACACCGCCTGGCCCAATGGCTGCTGCCAGCCGGCATAGCGTTGGTCCTTGAACTGCTGCAAGCGGTCGTCCTGCACCATCGCCGCCGCACGCTCCAGGGCCAGGGCCAGTACATCCACGGCCGCGACATGCCCGTGGAACAGGTCCACCTCGTCCAGGCTCTGGCGGCGCACCTTGGAATCGAAGTTATAGCCGCCGTTCTTGAACCCGCCGGCCTTGAGAATTTCATAGGTGGCCAGGGTCATTTCCTCGACGCTATTGGGGAACTGGTCGGTGTCCCAGCCGTTCTGCGGGTCGCCGCGGTTGGCGTCGATACTGCCGAAAATCCCCAACGACACGGCGGTGGCGATCTCATGATGAAAACTGTGCCCGGCCAACGTCGCGTGGTTGGCCTCGATGTTCACTTTGATCTCGTGTTCCAGGCCGTACTCATGCAGGAAACCGAACACGGTGGCGCTGTCGTAATCGTATTGGTGCTTGGTCGGCTCCTGAGGCTTGGGCTCGATCAACAGGTCACCCGTAAAGCCGATCTTGTGCTTGTGCTCCACCACCATGCGCATAAAGCGCCCCAGCTGTTCGCGCTCGCGCTTGAGGTCGGTGTTGAGCAAGGTTTCATACCCTTCACGGCCACCCCACAGCACATAGTTGGCGCCCTTGAGCCGCAGCGTGGCATTCATCGCGCTGAACACCTGGGCGGCGGCGAAGGCGAACACCTCTGGGTCGGGGTTGCTCGCGGCACCGGCGGCAAAGCGCGGGTTGCTGAAGCAATTTGCGGTGCCCCACAACAGCTTGATGCCGGTCTGTTCCTGATGGCGCTCCAGGTGGTCGACCATCTGCGCAAAGTGGTTGCGGTACTCCTTTAGCGAGCTGCCTTCGGGCGCGACATCGGTGTCGTGAAAGCTGTAGTAGTCGATGCCCAGCTTGGAAAAAAACTCAAACGCCGCCTCGGCCTTGCCGATGGCCACCTCCATCGGATCGCCACTGCGCTGCCAAGGGCGTTTGAACGTACCCATCCCAAACATATCCGCCCCTGGCCACACAAAGGTATGCCAGTAACAGGCCGCCATACGCAGGTGCTCACGCATGGGTTTGCCGAGGATCAGTTTGTTGGCGTCGTAGTGACGAAAGGCGAGGGCAGAGGTGCTGGCAGGGCCTTCGAAGCGCACCTTCTCGACACCGGGGAAGTACGGCATGGGGTTTTCCTTATTGTTCTGGGCGGTGTCTGGATACTAGCAATGGCACCTGGGTGGCTGATTATGAAAATCACCAAAGGGGAGTGCGATTTTGAGTGAAGGGCTCAGAACGGCGCAGGGAGTACAGGATTTAGGGAAACGTCTGACTTTACGGTGGGGATATGCCTCTTCAAAGTTTGGGTTGTCAGCCATTGCCTTGATGTGAACAAGCGAAGACGACTAACTAAGCTGAGAATGAGGAAGATAAAGATGAGTGCATCACAAACCTTGCTATATACCAATGAAGTGTCGGCTGATTTTTTAATTGAGCTGGACATGCCTGCATTTTCCGAGCAACAACTTTCGGGTTTCAGCGAGCAAGCTCTGAAGTTCATTAATGAACGAGAGGCCCAAAACAAGGCTCATCCGGCTATTGCCATTTATCGAGTGGCGGCCGAAGGCAGCCAGACGCGTAACGGTGGGGTGATTAAAAAAACCACATCGCAAATGGCGTTCAAATTGGCTGATGGTTCGCAAGTACGTGCTGCGCACAAAGGGGATTGCGCTGTATACGCCGACGGCACGACGGCGCAGATCGTGACGTGTGCGGGTGAAGCTAATAGCCATATTGCGCTTGTAGGAAGCACGCTCAGCAACGGTGACGAAATTATCAATACGCCACAAGGTTCAGTACTGTTGATTGCTCGTGAAGGCGTGCAGAAGGCAGATGATTTTTTATGAGGAATTACTAAGTGCGTTGTGTATGACTTAGTTGTTTTTCCGCGCTGTGTACTTGAGTAGATAAGATTTTAAAAAAGGGTGCGTGAATGAGTGAAGGGTATTTTGTCGGTTTGGGTGATAATACAACCTGTGGCGGAAAAATTATCGAGGGCGATCCTAGGGTTAATATATATGGAGTACTCCATGCTCGCGAAGGCGACTTGGTTACTTGCGGAAAACATGAAGGTACGTACCAGATTTTGGGTGGCATTTCTCATATCGAAAGTCATGGAAAACGTGTGGCCGGCACGCTGGACAGCTTCAGCAGCTGCCCCTGTCGAGCTCGGCTTATTCCTTCGGTTTACTCCGCCACCTATGAAAATGAAAGTTCAGAGCCGCCCATTAATCAGCGCATTGCTCAACCGAGCACATCAAATGCAAATGGCAGCCCTGTAGCGCCGCGTCAGTCTGGTTTCGCCCCGTCGGGTCGTACAGTTCCAACTGCATACAACGGCATGAATGGCCAAGAGCCAGGCTTCCATATCGTGCCCCAGAGCATGACTCGCGAGGCGCTGGAAGCCACACTTTTTCCGACGCTCGACCCGGCTGTGATGCGCAAGTTTCAATCGCTGAATCCCAACACAGGCCACGTCAAAGCTGGTTCGATGATCGTGCTCAGCGATCCGAAAAACACCTCCTGCACGTATGAAGAAGCTCAGTTGATGCAGGCTGCACAACACGTCAGCGCATCACTGGATGAACTGACGCCGGACGAGGCTGACTTTCTGTATCGCCACGGTGCAGAGATCGCCGGTTTCATCGGCCATACCTCTACCTGGCTCGGCGTCAGCGCTGTGGTGATGGAAAAGCACCTAAGCAATTTGCGCGAAACGCTGCAGGCTATGGAGCGCCTGCATCAGGACAGCTATCGGCAGCATGGGCACCTTCGGTCACCGCAGTTCTTTGCTGATCGTCAGCGACTTATGAATCAGTTGGATGCTCATCTGCTCAACTCCACCCGCCTGCGCGGCCAAACCACCCTGGGCGACCATCCCAAGTTGAAAACGGCCCTGGGTATATCCAGCCGCAGCTTGGTGCATCATTGGGACAAGGCGGGTGGGCCGGGGCAGATTCCGGGGTATGCGGCTCATGTGGAGGCGGTCAGCCGTGCCACGAAATATATGAAGGCTGGTGGTTACATCGGGATTGGTCTTGGCGGTGTATCTTCGTTGTTGGCCATTGAGCAGGTGTGTAACGGGGAATCTGGTGCAGCGTGTGAGAAGGTTAAATTTACTGAAGGAGGGAAATTCGCTGGGTCTACTGCTATAGGTGTTGCAAGCGGATTGGCAGCCAGCTATGTCAGTACTGCAGTGTGCGTAGCACTAGGCGTCACAACAGGGATCGGTGGTGTTATCTGTGTCGCAGCTGTTGTAGGCACTGGCGCTTGGGTGGGTACGACTTACGGTGGTAAAACGGGTGAGTACATAGGTGAAAAAATTTACGAGGCCAGGCAACCGTGACCAGTATCGACACTTGGCCTTCCTGGATCGCAATCATCGTTACAGGGGGCCCAATTTTGCTCGCCGTTGCTGGTATTACTTTTAGTCTTTACCTAAGTCGTCGGCACCTGGAGTCTATAAGGTCGGCATTGAAGAACAGTCGTTTTATTTATATCTGGGGGACCAGCCTGGGAAAGAGAGGGGTAATCTGGTCGCTTTGGGAAATATCAAAAATTGCCGGAATGGTGACGTTGCCGAAGGCGTCTATCCGCATCGGAGAACTGGACCCTGACGATCTTGAAAATTTCCCCCCTCATCTAAAACGTCTGTTGACCATCAATATGATGATGTTGATCGGTTCCGTCTTTTTGGCCGCAGTTGCAGCCATGTTGGTGGAATTTAGGTAAGTTGAGCGGGCCTCCTCCGAGGCCCGCTATCCTGATCAGTCAAACCTCCGCGTACTCGTCTGCACCGACCGGCCTCAGGACAAAAACAATGAAAACCCTACCACCCGTTCACCGTATCGCCTTGCTATTCAACGGCAGCAAAATCTACGACCGCGGCATCATCGCCGGTATCGGCAACTACCTGAGCAGCACCCGCGCATCCTGGGACCTGTTCCTGGAAGAGGACTTCCTCTGTCGCCTGCGCGGTATCGAGCGTTGGCAGGGCGATGGGATCATTGCTGACTTCGATGACCCGCTGATCGGCGAGGCGCTGGCCGGCAGTCGGCTTCCGGTGGTGGCGGTGGGTGGGTCTTATGAGGATGTGGGCAAGTACCCCAAGGGCATTCCCTATGTGGCCACCGATAACCATGCCCTGATGAAGCTGGCCTACGAGCATCTCGTTGAGGCGGGGTTGACGCGGTTTGCCTGTTTCAGCCTGCCCGAAGCCCAGGCCAATCGTTGGGCCCAGGAGCGTGAGAAAGCCTTTCGCCGCTTGATGCAGCGCGATGGCTTGCAGGTAGAGGTGTATCGCGGCCTGGGCACCAGTGCGCCGTTGTGGGACAGCGCGGTGGAGCAGCAGATTGCCTGGCTGCACAGTTTGCCCAAGCCTATCGGCATCATCGCGGTGACCGATGCCCGTGCCCGGCAATTGCTGCAAGCCTGCCTGACGGCGGGCATTGCGGTGCCGGAAGAGGTGGCGTTGATCGGTATCGACAACGACCCGCTGACCCGTACCCTCACGCGGGTGCCGCTCAGTTCGGTGATCCAGGGCACGGAGACCATGGGCCGCACCGCTGCGGCGCTGTTGCATCAGATGCTGCACGGCAAACCCTGCACGGGCACCCAGGTGCTGGTACCGCCGGACGCCATTAACGTGCAAGCCTCCAGCCTGCACCAACCCCTGGGCAACCCTTACGTGATGCAGGCCTTGTTGTTTATCCGTCAGTACGCCTGCCAGGGCATCAAGACCGATCAGGTCGCCGCTTATGTCGGTGTTTCCCGCTCGTCTCTGGAAGCGCATTTTCGCAAGGCGCGGGGCTGCAGCGTGCATGATGAGATTTTGCGCTTCAAACTCGCCGCTGCCGCCAAGGGCCTGGAAAACCACAGCCTTGCTATTGCCGACATTGCTGCACGCTGTGGCTTCACCTCTGCGCAGTACCTGCATACGGTGTTTCGCCGCGAATTTGGTTGTACGCCGCGTCAGTATCAGCAGGGCAGGCCAGCTGCAAGGCCTGCTGCATGCTCGCCAGCTTGATCTGGGTTTCCTCGTATTCATTGGCCGGCAGTGAGCCCTCGACAATGCCGCAGCCGGCGAACGCGTGGCAATGCCTTGGGGTGATCAGCGCCGACCGCAGGGCCACGAGGAAGTCGCCATTGCCCTGGGCGTCCAGCCAGCCCACCGGCGCCGCGTACCAGCCACGATCAAAACCTTCATGTTCGCGGATGAACGCCAGGGCCGATGCCCTGGGCAGGCCGCCAACGGCGGGCGTGGGATGCAGGGCCTGGATACCGTCCAGCAGGCGCTTGCCCGTGTTGAGTCGGGCGCTGATCGGTGTGCTCAAGTGCTGCACGGTGGCCAGTTTGAGCAGGCAGGGGCGGGAAGCGACCTGCAGGTCGCTGACCTTGTCATGCAGCGCCTGGGTGATGGTCTGCACCACCAGTTGATGCTCATGCTGCTCCTTCGGATCGGCCAATAGGCATTCCCCCAGCGCTTGGTCCTCATTCGGCTTGAGCCCACGGCGGGTGCTGCCTGCCAGGGCGTGGGTGGTCAGGTGGCCCGACGCGCAACTGAGTAAACGTTCGGGGGTGGCGCCCATGAAGCAATGGTCGCCACGGTGGATCGCGAACAGGTGCGAGGCGTTACGGCGTGCATACAGGCGGCCCATCACCGCGCCGGTGTCGAGGGCAGCGTCCAGGCGGTGGTCGATATGCCGCGCCAGCACCACTTTGTTCAATTCACCCTGGGCGATGGCGCCCAGTGCGGTCTCGACCGTGGCCTGCCATTGATGTTGGGGCAAGGCGCTACGGCCCAGCACCGTGGGTGTGGCAGCCAGGTTGAGGGTGGGGTTGAGCAGGTGTTCATAGGCGGCCAGGCTTTCCTGGGCCAGTGCGGCGGGGTCGCTGCCTGGCTCGATCACGCGCTGGCAACGCAGCCAGCGCCCGCTGGCGTCCTCGCTGAGCAACCAGTGGGCGAGGTGAAAACTGGCGTCGGCAAAGGGCGCCCAATGGGGGGCGCTGGGTTGCTGGTCATCGAAGCGCATGCCGCCCAGCAACAAGGGCGCATGTGGCCCTTGTACCAGCGCATCGGCGCACAGTGCGAACCATTGGCGATCCACCTCGGCCATGCGCTGGGGGCCGGTGGCTTCGATCTGCCAGGTGCAGCCCAGGCCGAACAGGCTCAGGTCCGGCGAATGCGCACACCAGAAGAAACCTTGCCGATGGGCTTGATACAGCGCCAAGGGCGCAAGCGTCGGCGCGGCGCATGCGCTGACGGCAATCACCGGCCGTTGGTACGCCACCGCCCGTTGGTGCGCGGCCTGGAACACCTTGAGCAAATCGTTCGCGTTCATACGGCCTTGCTCTTTTTCTGCAGCCAGAAGGCGGTCTGCTCGGCGATGTACCAGTGGATGATCTGGTTGAACAGGCTTTCGATAAATTCCCCATCCAGCCCGACGTCCTGAGCCCATTGCCGACGCAGCGGCAGCATCGCCGCGACGCGCTCCGGGGCGGCGATGCTGGCCTGGTCGGGTTTGAATGCGGAGGCGGCCTTGACGTACTGCATGCGCAGGCCAAGGGCGTCGATGATCTGTTGGTCGAGGCTGTCGATGGCGTGGCGAATATCAGCAAGGCCAGTGCAGTGTTCCGGGGTTTTCATCATGTGTCTTCCTGAAGGTAGGCAGTGCGTTGCAACAGGTGGTCGATCACCGGTCGCGGCTGATGCTTGAGGTAGAAATGGTCGCCGTCGAACAGGCGGATATCCGGGAGATGGCCGCTCAGGTCGGCCCAGGCGCGGGCCTGTTCCAGGCTGACTTCGGCGTCATCGCGGGCCAGCAGCACATCCAGCGGCGCCGTCAGGGGCGGCAGGTGTGCAGGGCGCCAGGTTTCGATGGCCTGGTAATCGCTGCGCAGCGCGGGCAAGAACACCGCACGCAACTGCGGGTTGGCCCACAGGCCGGCGGCCTGGGCATCCTGGCGCAGGATGTCGGCGATCAGTGCACTGTCAGCCTGGCGGTGCAGGTCGCTGGGCGGTTGCCGGTGGGGCGGCGCATGGGCCGAGACAAACACATGGGCCGGGCCGGCAGCGGCTGCTTCCAGGTGTACGCCCACGGCATAGGCCAGTGCCGCGCCCATGCTGTGGCCAAACAGCAACAGGGGCCGCGCAGGCAAGGCCAGCAACGCCTGGCTGATGTGCTCGGCGAGGGTCGCCAGGCACGGCACATGCGCCTCGTTGAAGCGCTCTTCACGGCCGGGATATTGCACCGCCAGCAGGTCGATATCCCCCGGCAAGTGCGCCAGCCACGGCCGGTAAAAACTCGCACTGCCACCGGCGTGGGGCAGGCACACCCAGCGTGCGCGGGGCTGTGGGCCCTCCCGCAAAACGCGTAGCCAGCGGCTCATGATGCCAACACCTGTTCCGCCAGGGCCTTGCGGTTGACCTTGCCCAGGCGTGTCAGCGGAAACTCGCGCAGCACCTGCAAGCGGTCCGGCAACTTGTAGGCGGCCAACCCACGTTCGCGCAGCCAGGCGTTGATCGAAGCCAGGTCGATTTGTTCGTCGTGGGCCAGCACGCAGGCGCAACTACGCTCTCCCAGCAACTCATCGGCCAGGGCCACCAGCGCCACATCGCGGATCAGCGGGTGGCCCAGCAGCAGGTTCTCGATCTCTTCCACCGGGATCTTCTCGCCGCCACGGTTGATCACATCCTTGCTGCGCCCTTCGACAATCAAGTGCCCCTCGGGCAGGCGCCGCACCAGGTCGCCGCTGCGATAAAAGCCATCGGCAGTAAACGCCCGTTGGTTGTGCTCGGCGGCGTTGTAGTAGCCCCGAATGGTGTATGGGCCACGCACCAGCAGTTCCCCCACGGCGCCAGGCGCGACCGCTACATCATCGCCATCAACGATACGGATCTCATCCGCAGCGGTCAGTGGCAGGCCCTGGGTTTCGAAGACCAGCGTCTGCGGGTCATCCAACCGGGTAAAACACAGCAAGCCCTCCGCCATGCCGTACACCTGTTGCAGGCCACAGCCCAGGGCGGGGCCGATGCGTGCGGCGATCTCGGCCTTGAGGCGCGCGCCGCCGACTTGCAGCCATTGCAAGCTGCTGAGGTCGTTGTCGGACCATTGCGCCACTTCCAGCCACAACAACACCAGGGGCGGGATCAACGCCGTGTGGGTGATGCGTTCGCGTTCAATCAGTTCGAAGGCGGTGTCCGGGCTCGGCTCCGGCGCCAGCACCAAGGTGGCCCCGACACTGAATACGCCAAGTGCGCCCGGGGAGGCCAAGGGAAAGTTATGCGCCACCGGCAGCGCCGCCAGGTAACGGGTGTGGTCGTCGAAGCCGCAGGCGCGAGCCGCCAGCCGGGCGTTGCAGGCGTAGTCGTCATGGGTACGCGGGATCAGCTTGGGCAGGCCGGTGGTGCCGCCGGACAACAGCAGCACCGCGACGTCCCGGGCGTCTGGCGCGGCAAACTCCCGGGGTGTGGCGACGCAATCGGCCAGGGCCACGAACTCTTCGGCCGCGCCCACCACCCACACCTGTTGCAGGCTCGGCACCTGTTCAACCAGGGTGCGCGCCAGTGGCCGGTAATCGAAGCCCAGGTGCTGATCGACAATCACATAGGCCACCGCCTGGCTCAGATGGGCCAGGTGGGCCAATTCATGCTCGCGGTGGGCCGGCAGTGCAAACACCGGGATCGCCCCCAGGCGCAGCAGGGCGAAGGTCAGGCTGAAAAACTCAGCGATATTGGGCAGTTGCACCAGCACCCGCTGGCCGGCGAACAGCCCGCACTCGGCGAGGCCGGCGGCCAGGCGGTCGGCGTGTTGGTCCAGTTCGGCGTAGCTCCAGCGTCGGTTGCCGTCGACCAGGGCTTCACGTTGTGGTGTGCGTTGGGCTTGCTCGCGCAGCAGTTGGCCCAGGGGCGCGCCTTGCCAGTAGCCTTGCTCGCGGTAGCGGCGGATAAAGTCTTCGGGCCAGTCAGTGCATCCATCAAGCATGGCAATCTCCTTGGGCAGTCGGGCAGCCGAGCAATTGGGCGCCGTGCAGTCTCAGTGGTTGCGCCAGGCCGGCGATCTGCACCGCCTGGACGCCGGTGTGGGTGGCCGGTTGCAGGTGCAACATAGGGTCGTCGCCCGCGAGCAGGTTTAGGGCGGTGTGGTCGGCGGGGCTCACGCCAAGGTGAATGGCCGCCAGGCCAGTGGCGCCGTTGGGATGGATCAGCCGCGCCGGATGCTGCGTGGGCGTGTAGGGCGTCACCAGGAAAGGCAGGCGCTCATGGCGCGGGTAGACAAAACGAAAGCGCGTCTGGCTGCCGTCTGCACAGGTGCGTTGCCAGTTCACCACGCGGCCCATGGCCACGCCGCTGGCCGCCAGGCCCTTCAGACGCGGCGCCAGGGCGGCGTCATCGCACAGCAACGCCAGGTCGCAGAAGCCTTCGCCGTGGGCGGCCCAGCGCAACATGCGCCGCCCGGCACCACGCCCGGCCAGGCAGTCGATGGGCCATTTGAACAGCCAGGCGTGGCGCGGCGTGGTGAGCAACTCGATGATCGGCCCGTGGCTGAACCAAATGTGCGCGTGCTGGGCGCGGGCCTCGGCGGTGGCGTAGGTGACCTCGAACCCGGCGGCGCGAAAACTCGCCACGGCCTGATGCAGGTCGCGCACCCACAGCAATACGTGGCTGCAGGAGGAACGGAACTGGGCAGTATTCAAAAGGGCAGGGCTCCCAAGAGTTGAGCGCTGGGGTCAGCGCCAGGGGGTTGCACGGCCTCGGCGCGGCGGTGCAACTCGGCCAGCGGCAAGGCCTGGGGAACAGGCGGCTCAATCAACTGGGGCATACCGATCAGGCTGTTCATTTCGCGCCAGGCCATCGACACCTCGGTGGCCCACACGCCGCTGCGCAGGCGTCGCGCGGGTGTTTCGATGTCGGCGCACAACGCGTCCAGGGCGAGGCAGACCGCATCCGGCCACACCTGGTTGAACACCTGGTGATAGCTGGCAGGTATCTGCGGGTCGAGCACCACCATGGTCGGCCCGGCCAGTCGTTCGCTGCCGGGGCCCGCCATGATCAGGCGGTCGGTGCTGTCCCGTGGTGCATGCAGGCGCGGGTTCCACAGCACCGGACCGTGGGTATCGCAGAGGCTCAGTACGCCGGCTTCACAGCCCACTTCCAGGCGATGCATCAAAAACGAATGGTTGTCCGGGTCCTGGGGATGCACTTGGTTCTGCACGCGCAGGCTGATGGGCACGCCATTGAAACTGGCGCTCAGCTGTGTGAAGGGGTGTGCGCCGACGCTGGCGGCGGGTGCTGCAAATGCCCAAGGCCGCAGGCCACCGGCCAGGCGCCCGAGAATGTCGAGCAAGGGGTAGGCCACCTGGCTGTTACAGGCCGCGTCGATATAGGCCAGCCCGTGTTGCTCGCGCAGGTAGTCGGCCACCGCGAGAAAGCGCCGGATCGCAAGGATATTGGGGTACAGCGTATTCACCGCGTAGGCCGCCTGGCCCTGGCGTGCCGCCTGCATGCACGTGGCGATTTCGCGGTGATGCACCGGGTGTTCCTGCAACACGTGAATGCCACGGCGCAGCAACTGCTGGGCCAGTTCGCTGCCGGCGCCACCGGTTGCGCCGGAGCGCACCACCACACAGGCGATATCGACGGTGTCCGGCACCTGTTCCACGGTCTCGTACAGTGGCACGCCGTAGTGGTCGGCGCAGGCTCGGGAGTAGGCATTGCCGCGCGACAGGATCCCCACCAGCTCATAACGCTCATGGGCCCGGGCCAGGGCTTGCAGGTAAATGCGACCAAACGCGGTGCCCGCGACGATCACGCGTTGGCGTGGGCGGCTCATGACCAGGTCACCGGCAGGCAGTGGGCACCGCGGAAAAAGGTCGCGGTTTTCCACTGTACCGCCCCGCAGCGTTTCAAGCTGGGCAGGCGTTGCACCAGCGCCTGCAACGCCTCCTGCAACTCCACCCGCGCCAGCGCCGCGCCGATGCAATGATGCAGGCCGTGGCCGAAACCGAAATGGCCCTGGGTATCGCGTTGCAGGTCCAGGACCTGTGGGTTGGCAAAGCGCGCCGGGTCATGGTTGGCCGCGCCGATTGAAGCGAATACCGCCTCGCCTTGGCGCACCAGGGTTTCACCCACCTGAATGTCTTGCAGGGCGTGATGCACAAACATTGCCGCCGAGGCCAGCGGGATATAGCGCAAAAGCTCTTCCACCGCCTGGGGGATCTGCTCGGGGTGGGCCTTGAGCTGTTGCCATTGCTGCGGGTTGTCCAGCAGCACGAGGATGAAGTTGGGAATCTGCGACGCGCTGCCTTCGTAGCCGGCGACCAGGATGGCGATGCACAAAAGCAGCAGTTGTTCTTCGCTCAGGCACTCGCCTTGTTCGTCGGCCTGGGCCAGGGCGGTCATGAAATCGTCCTGGGGGTGGCGGCGGCGCTCGGCGACCAGGCCCTTGATGTACGCCGCGAGTTCGCCCAAGTGCTGTTGCGTCAGGGCCGCGTCTTCGGGGCGGGTCGACAGCAACGAGTCGTTCCACTGTTTGAAACGTTCGCGATCGTGCAGCGGTACGCCAAGCAATTGGCAAATCAACGCCAGGGGCAGCGGCAAGGCAAAGTCGTTGACCAGGTCAGCGGGCGGGCCGGCGGCGAGCATGCGGTCGATCAACTGGTGGGCATAGGCCCGTGCATGGGGGCGCAAGGCTTCGACGCGGCGCCGGGTAAACGCCTGGGCAGCTCGGGAGCGAATGCGGGTCAGCTGCGGCGGGTCCATCATCACGATGCCACCGGCGATGCGTGGGAACGCCCGCGGTGCATCGTCACGGCGAAACGCCTCGCTACGGCTGAAACGCCGGTCGCCCAGCACCTGGCGCACATCGTCATAGCGGGTGGCGAGCCAGGCGGGCGCGCCAATGGGCATCTGGATACGCAGCAGGCCGGGCGCTTGCTGGGCATGGCGATAAGGCTCAGCCAGCGCCAGGTCGGTGAAAGCGTTGAAGGGGTAGGCCAGCGGGGTCATGGCAGGTCCTTGGCGATAGGCAGGTCGGGCAGACGGTCGAGCAGTTCAAGCTGCAGGTCGGGGTGTTCCAGGTGGGCCGCCAGCGCGGCACGGCTCAGGCGTTGCTCGGGCACTTGGGCGACGAAGACGCGATGGCCCAGGCGCGCCAACGGGTGGTGGGCGGCGGGCAGGCTGCGATTGCCCTGGAAGCCGGCACGGGCCAGGGCGCTTTGCCACTGGTTGAGGTCCAGGAAGGTGCAACTGCTGAGTGCGCGTTCATCGCTGGCCTGGTTGAGCATGAAGGCCTGGGACGCCATTACCCAGAATTCCTCCCGGGTCGGCTCGCTGAACACCAGCCAGCCGCCCGGCCTGAGCAAGGTCAGTAGAATGGCCAGGGAGCGCTCGGTGTCGCGAGCGGCATTGAGTACACCGCCGGCGATAATCAAGTCCCAGCCCTGAGTGTGATAACCCTGGGCCAGGGCAGGGCGGTCAATATCGAACACGCCGTGGCGTACCCATGGCCAGGCGTGCAGGCGCTCGGCGGCCTGTTCGCTGAAGTAGCGCGACACGTCGGTGCACAGGTAGTCCACGGGGCTATTCGCCAGGGCGGGCAACACCGCCTGGGTGGTGGAACCGGTGCCGGCGCCGACCTCCAGCACGCGCAACGGCGCATCGGTGGGTTGGCGCGCTGCCCAGGCACCCACCCAATGCGCCACACTGCGATGCTGGTATTGCGCCGCCAGGCTTTCGCGGTACAGCGCAGCTGCGCGATCGGTGCGGCCTTGGGGAAACAGCAGGTGCACGGCGGCGCACTCGCCGCGCATCAGCGCTGGCAACTGGCGGGCGTTGTCCCGTGCATAGTCGAGGGTGGCGCTGCCGCCGGTGTTTTGTGCCCAGTCCAGGCTCAACTGTGCCCAAAGGCCTTCCAGCGTGGCGGTGCTCCAGGCGCTGGCGTCGAGGCTGGGATACAGGTGGTCGCCCTTGCGCTGCAGCAGTTGCTGGGCTTGCAACACGTCCAGCCAGCGTGCGATCAAGGGCCGGTGACCAGGAGCGATGCCGGCATTGGCCAGACTTTGGGCCACATCATTGAGCGGCGCCGGCAGCAAGCCGCATTGCTCCAGGCCGTTAAGCATCGACAGCAGGGCCGCGTGGCTCAAGCGTTGGTTCAACTGCACGGCCTGGCTCAATTGCGCGAGGCTGAATGACTGGTCGATGGCGGCCTCGGTCGCGTCCAGGTGATCGTCCACAGCCGCTGGCTCGCAAGGGTGGGGGACGGCGAACAAGGTCTGGCCATGCAGCGCGACCGCACTCACTTTGGGGTGCCCCAAGGCTCGCTCACACCAGCGCTGTTGCTCACGCTTGAGGTCGGCCAGGTCGCGTCCATCTTCGGTGAAACCCCGCACGTGGCAATCCAGTTGGGCTGCGGCCCGTTCGGCCAGTTGCCAGTCACCGGGGCGCTCGCTGACGAACACCAACTGCTCCAGATGGCTCAGATCACTCAAGGCCAGGGCGGGAAAGTCCAGCAGGCGCTCCAACTGCTGGGCGCTCATCACCACCACCGCCGGGCGCTGGCGTTCAAGCACCGCCAGCAAACGTGCCGGTGCCTGTTGATGCGCGCCCAGGTCGGTCAAGGTCGGCAGACGCCACGGATGCGCTCCGGCGGGCAGGTCGATCAGTAAGGTATCGACATTCATCCTCAAACTCCTATGGCATGAAACAAGCGTTGCCCCGCGGCGGCGAGCGGGTCGCACGCGCTGGGCCATACCTCAAGCAACTCGAAGCCGGTGGCCCGCAAGGCCAGGTCCCAGGCATCGGCGGCCATGAAGGCTTCATCGTGGGGACGCAACGGCGCATCGGCGGCGGGCGACAGCAACAGGTGCATGAAGGTCAGCATCGCCGGGTTGTCGGCGATGGATTCGCTGAACAGCAAGGCACCGCCGTCGCGCAGGCTGCTGCGAATCTGTCCAAGGCTGTAGGGCAGGTCGCGGGCGTTGTGCAGCACGTTGCCGGCGATCACCAGGTCCTGGGTGCCGGGCAATATGCCCTGGCCGCTGAAGTTGAGATTGAGGTCGAGCAGGCCGAACTGCATGCCTGGCTCAAGGCGAAACTGGCGGTGCGCGGCGCCGGTAAACAGCGCGCTGATGTCGGTGAAGCGATAGTCCTTCTCGCACGCTTGCAGCGCCGCCAGCACTGCGTCGGTGGTGCCGCCGGCACCGCCACCCAGTTCCAGCACCCTTAGCCGCCCGTCAGCGGCGCTGATTTGCCGCGCGCGCTCGGCCAGGGTTTGATTGATTGTTGTGGTGAAGTGGTTGTGCTGGTAGGCGCTCAATACCTTTACCGGGTCGCCGCCGAGCATCAGCAAGTGGGTGAGGGTGAACTGATCACGCAGCAGGTCGGGCAGGCACTCGATGACTTGGGTGTGCAGGCGCGCCATGCTGGCGGGAAAGCCCAGCGCGCCATACAGGCGTGGCAATTCACCGAGCTGCGGGTCAGGTGGCGGCGTGCGCCAGGCCACCCGTTCGCCGGCTTCGCGCAGCAGGCCCGCACGGCCCAAGGCCACCAGCCAACGCCGTACTACCCAGGCATGCCGTGCCGCTGTGCCCAGGGCCTGGTTGACCTGTTCGGCGTTGCGCCATACCTGTAGCGGCAATGCTTGGGTGTGCGACAACACCTGGGCCATCACGCCCAGGCTCAGCTGTTCCAGCTCGTTCAACGCCGTGTTCATAGGCAACCTTCGTCGGCGGTATGCAGTTGATCGAGCGGGCTGTGCAGCAGGTTCAGGGCCTGAATCGCCGAGGTGCGCAGCAGGCGTTCAAGGCTGGCGGCGGGCGGCAGGACCTGGGCGGCTGCATGGCAGCCGGCGCGGATTTCACCTTCCACCACGCTGATGACCGTGGCCGCTGCCATGGCGGCGGTCAGCGCTGCATTGCCCGCGCCGCTGAGCACCAGGCTGCGGGTCAGGGCCTGGTCGTGGTGCATTCCATCGAGTTGCAGCAGCAGGGTGACGAAGGGCGCCTGGCCGCTGAGGTCGAGCCGGCTGGCTTCGCACAAGCGCTGCACGGCGTCGGCCCGTGGCAAACCATGGGCTTGGTCGAGGGCTTTGAGGACGTGGCCGTCGGTGATCACGTTGAACCATTGGCCGACGTCCAGGTTGAGGTCCATGGCCAGGCGTTCGCCCTCAAGGTTGAGGTACGGCAGCAGGTGAACCCGGCCGGGGAAGCAGGGCACCGACACGTCGCGTTGCCGGCGCAAGGCGCGATGACGCCGGCCGTGTTCCCAGGCTGCCAGCGGTTCGCTGCTGCCATCCACCGCGCCTTGCAAAAAGTCATCGGCGGCCACACGGGTGAAGTGATCGCGCAAACCGAAGTAGCTGGTGAGGCGGTGCACCTGGGTAAACCCTTGCTCGGCCAGCCAGCGCGGCAGCAGGCCGGTAAGCCCCGGTTGCAAGCCGGCGCCCAGCACCGCGCAACGGCCACGCCACTGGGCCGGGTCAAGTTGCACAGGGTCGGCGGCATCGACGTAATGAGCATCGGCCCGCAGCGCTGCGTGGGCGGCATGGCCTTGCAGCTGCCAGGATGGGCCCGCGCAGTTGAGCAGCACGTCGCAGCCACGGGCGAATGCAGCCATAGCTTGTGCGTCGTTGAAGTCCACCGAGGCCCACTGCAGGCGTGCTTGTGGCCATTGCTGCTGGAGCCGGTCCACACAGTATGCGCCCTTGACGGCATCGCGCCCGCCCAGGCGCAGGTCGCTCACCCCCAGGGTCAACAACGCCTGGGCACTGGCCAGGCCCACGTCGCCACTGGCGCCCAACACCCCGATCAGCATGGCTGGGCCTCGGCGTTCAAGCGCCAGCCACCGGCACGCTGGCGGTCATGCCAGAACCCGGCGTAGCGACCACCCTGGGCCAGTAATTGGGCATGGGTGCCAGACTCCACCAGGCACCCTTCATCCAGCACCAGGATTTGGTCGGCGGCCATGATGGTCGGCAGGCGATGGGCGATCACCAGCACCGTGGCGCTTTGCATCAGGCTGCCAATGGCCGCTTGCACGAAGGCTTCGTTGTGCGGGTCGAGGGCCGCCGTGGCTTCATCCAACAGCACGATGGGCGCCCGCTTGAGCAACGCGCGGGCCAGGGACACGCGCTGGCGTTCGCCGCCGGATAACGCCGCACCACCTTCCCCCACGGGGGTGTTCCAACCCTGGGGCAAGCGCGCGACGATTTCATCGACGCCGGCCAGCCGTGCCGCTTCGGCGACTTGTTCGGCGCTGGCGTCCGGGCTGCCGACGCGGATGTTGGCCTCAAGGCTGTCGTCGAACAGGTAGACGTCCTGCATCACCAGGGACAGTTGGGCCATCAGCGCTGCGTTGGACAGCTCACGCACGTCCACGCCACCTACCTTGACGCTGCCCTCGCTGGCATCGAAAAAGCGCATCAGCAGACGCGTGACGGTGGTCTTGCCGGAGCCCGAGGCGCCGACGATTGCGGTCATCGTGTGGGCCGGGGCGTTGAACGACAGGCGGTGCAATACCTTGGGCCCGCTGGGGTAAGCGAAGCTGACCTGGTCGAAGGCCAGGCTGCCAGGCGCCGTCAATGGCTGGCTTACGGCGGGCTCTGGCAACGGCGGCTCGCGCAGGATACTCACCAGTTGTTCCAGGTCGTTGCCCGCCATGCGCAACAAGCCGCTGCGCGCCGCCGCTTCGGCCAATGGCCCAACAAAACGAGCAGCCAGCGCGAGCAGGGCGACCAACTGGATGGCGTCGATTTCGCCGTGGCTGGCCAGGGCGATGCCCACGCCCACCAGCAGCGCAAACGCCAGTTGCACAGTCAAGCCACCGGCCAGCAGTTTCGGGAAGGTCTGGGACAGCATCGAGCCGCCGGCATGTTTCTGCGCCAGGTTGGCAGCCTGCAAAGGTGCGTACCCCTCCTGGGTGCGACCGAAGGCGCGCAGCACTTGCTGGTAGCGAGCAAACTCCACCACGCGGTTACCCGCCAGCGTCGCGGCGGCCTCCACCCGCGCATCGTTGCTGCCGATGGCGGCCGCCGACCAATGATGGGCAAAGTAGATCAGCGGCGCACACAGCACCGCGGTCAGGCCCAGGCGCCAGTCAAACACGAACAGGGTCAACGCCACCGTAGCCGGCACCACCACACCCGACACCACTGGGCCCAGGTAGTGAGCAAACAAGCCGGTGACCATCAGCGTGCCGCTGGTGGCGCTGCGCGACAGGCGCCCGACCTTTTCCGAGTTGAACCAGCCCAGGGGCAAGGTCACCAGGTGCTGGCCAAGACGGTCGTGCAAGGTGGTCAACACCACCAGGGCCAGGGCAAAGCCTTTCATGGCCTGCTGGTAATGGGCAATGCAGGTCAGCACCGCCATCGCCGCCAGGCCGGCGAGCCACAGGCAGGCACTGCGCAGGTCACCGGCAAACAGCGCGTGCAGGACCGGCACCAGGAACGCGACGGCTACCCCTTGCAGCACGGCACTGGTCACCAGCCAGGCGAGGTAGCGGTACAAGCGTGCGGCATGGGCCGGGCCCAATAAAGTCACGAGGCTGCGGATCACAAGGACATCTCCATGTCGGGGGCGGTGGTTTCAGCGCTGGCGCGCCACAGCCGGGCGTAGGCACCGTTGGCCTGCAGCAGTTGTTCATGGCGCCCGCTTTCGATGACGCGGCCCTGGTCGAGCACCACGATCTGGTCGACGCCGCAGATACTGGCCAGGCGGTGTGCGATCACCAGCACCGTACGGCCCCGAGCCAAGGCGGACAGGGCATCCTGGATCAACGCTTCGGACTCGGGGTCGGCGTGGGAGGTGGCTTCATCGAGGATCAGCACCGGCGTGTCGGCCAATAACGTGCGGGCGATGGACAGGCGCTGGGCCTCGCCGCCGGAAAAAATCGCGTCCTCGCCGATCACCGACTGGTAACCCCGGGGCAGGGCCTGGATGCGCGAATGAATCTGCGCCGACCGCGCTGCCGCTTCGACCTCGGCATCGCTGGCCTCGGGGCGGCCCAGGCGCAGGTTGTCGGCGACGGTACCGTGCACCAGTTGCGCGTCCTGCAACACAAACCCCACATGCTGATAGAGCTGGCGCGGGTCGATCTCGCGCACATCCACACCGCCCACGCAGACTCGCCCGGCGTTCACGTCGTGAAAACGCGGCACCAGCTTGGCCAGGGTTGACTTGCCCGCACCGGAAGCCCCCACCAGCGCTGTCACGCTGCCGGCCGGGCAGTACAGGTCGACGCCATTGAGGATCAGGTGCGCGGGGTCATAGCCGAACTGCACCTGTTCAAAGCGTATGTCGCTGCCCTGGGGGGGGCTGCACACCTTGGGCGTGGGCAGTTCGTCGACCTCCAGCAGCGCTTCGATGCGGTCGGCCGCGGCCAGGGCGGTTCGTTGCGCGGTGAGGCTTTGGTTGATCACCAGCAGTGACTGCGGAATCACCACCGCCACCAGGGTTTCGGCGAACAGCTGCAACGGGGTGACCCAGCCCTGGGCCAGCAACACGCTGCCCACCCCCAGGCTGACCAGCACAATCACTGGCACGCTCAGGGCCATCGACGAAAACGCCTCCAGGCGCAGCAGCGGCTTGACCCAACCGGCGTATTGGGTGCTGAACTGATTGACCGCCTGTTGATAGCTGCGATGGGCCTGGCCCACCTGGCCGAACGCCTTGACCACGGCAATGCCGTGGACAAACTCGACAATCGCTGCGCTGACCCGGGTCATGCTCTTGTCGAGCAACTGCATCTTGGTGCCGAAGCCGCGCATCATCAGGCTGTAGGCCACCGCATAGATCGGCAGAGTCAGCACCGCAAGCAGCGCCAGGCGCCAGTTCAACGTGGTCAGCCATACCAGCCCCGCCAGCGGCGTGACAATGGCGGCGGTGAGTTCTACCGCGTGGTGGGCGACCAGGTGGTGCAGGTCTTCAAGGTCGTCCTGCACCACCTTGCGCACCGCGCCCGAGGTGGTGTCGGTGTACCACCCCAACGGCACGCGACCGAGCTTGCGCACCATGGCTTCGCGCAAGCTCGATTGCAGGCGATGGTCGGCCAGGTGGGTCAGCCACAGCGCCACGCCGCTGGCCATCCAACCCAGGCTCAGGGCGATGACTACCAGGGCCGCCCACCGCCACAGCGTGGGGCTGTCGGCGTTGCCCGCGAGCAGCAAGCGGCCCAGTTCGGTGAGGCCGATAAAGGGCACCAGGTTGACCAGAGCGCCGATCGCGGCGAACACCACGCCGAGGCGAATCAGGCGGTTGACCGGGCGTTTGAGGGTATCCAGGGCAGTGGTCATGAGTTTTTCCCAAGCGCCTCAAGCAGGTGTGCCGTGACGGTGTGCACGTGGGGCGGTTCGATCACGCTGAAATGGTTGCCGGGCACGTCGATCAGGGTGAATTGACCCAGGCACGCGTCTTCCCAGAACGGTGCCGCCAGGTGCCCGACGCCGCCGGTAATGCCGAACGATTGCTGCTCCAGGCAGCGCAGGTAGGTCATGTTGCCGAGGAACGGCGGCGGATCGAACCGCGCCGCCCGCATGCTGTGGCGGCACACGCGAAACAGCGTCGGTACCAGCTCGGGGCCGATGGGCACGCCGGCCTGGCCAGACGCCAGGCGTGCGTACTCGGCCAGGCGCTCCTCCTGGCTGCGTGCCGACTGTTGCCGCACCGCCAGTGCCAGCGCCTCCAGGCCGGGATCGCCGCTCAGGGCGGCCATGGCGCCAGCGGGTACGCGGCGGTTGTCGCGGGCCATCAGCAGGTCGATGGCGCGGTACACGTCGTAGTCTTCGATGTGCGCGCCGAACACGGTTTTCACCGGGTCCAGGTTGAGGTTGGGCACGAAGATCGCCTCATAGGCCAGCTCTTCGTCGGTGTCGATAAACATCGGGATGCTGTCGATCAGGCTCAGGTCTACCACCTCCATGCCACGTTCCAGCAGGCGCCGGGCAACTTCGGTGGCGAGCAGGCCGCCCAGGCAGTAGCCGATCAACTGGAAGCGTTGATGGCCGTCGGCGATCAAGCGATCGGCGTAGTCCTGGGCCACGCTTTCGATCAGGCGCTTGGGTTCCAGCGCCAGGTATTGCGCGGTGTCGGCCACCGCAAAGCCAATCACCGGGCCGGCCTGTTGAGCCGCCAGTGCACGGCCCAGGTGCTGGAAATAATCCAACGTGCCCAGGGCGGCATGGAACATCACCCGTACCGGGCCGCTCTCGCCACCGCCGAAAGGCACTACCAGGGCGTTACTGTGGGGCGCGCGCTGCGCTTGGTCAGGCGCCGCAGCGGCAGGTGTGCTTTGGCCGTGGTTGAGCAGGCGCGCCAGGGCACGCACATTCGGCTCGTTGAGCATTTGTCGCAGTAGCGTGTCGTAGCTCAGGCTGTGGGCCTGGGGCAGTTGTTCGCGCAACTGGCCGGCGACGCGGGCGAGGATCAGCGAATCGGCACCTTTCTCGTAGAAGCTGTCGTCCGCGCCGATCTGCGCCAAGCCCAGGGCCTCGGCCCACACCCGGCACAGCTCGGCGGTCAGCGGGTCGCTGGGCGCGTCCTGGCTGCTTTCGGCCTGGGCATCCACGGCGGGGCGCCAGTGGGCCAGGGTCTGGCGGTCGACCTTGCCGTTGGCGGTCAGGGGCAGGCAGTCGAGCACTTGCAGGTGTGCCGGCAGCATGTAGTCCGGCAGGCGCTGCGCCAGGGCACGGCGCAGGTGCTCAACGCTCAAGCGCTGGAACCCGGCCTTCAAGCGCGCGGCGAATACCTGCATGCCCAGAGCCGCCAGCGGGTGGTCGGCGTGGGGCAGGGCGGGCAGCATTTCGCCGCCCAGTGCCTGCAACCGTGCCTGCCAGGTCTGGGCGCTGCGCAAGCCGCTGCGGCCCTGGTCGTGGTCACCGCCCGCCGGGGTCATCATGAAGCCCTGGGTCAGCAGGATGGCGGGCCACTCACCGGTCGGTTCGCTGAACACCAGCCAGCCACCGGGGCTGAGCAATTCGCTGATCTGGCCGAGGGCGTGGTCGATGTCCTTGACGCTGTTGAGCATGCCCGCGCACAGCACGATATCTACGCTGTTGCTGGCCAAGCCCTGGGGGCGAATGGCCTGGTCAATGTCCAGCACGCCGTAACGCACCCAGGGGTGGTCGGCAAAGCGTTGCTTGGCCGCCGGCAGGAAGAAGGCGGTCATGTCGGTGAACAGGTAATCCACTTCCA
Source organism: Pseudomonas fluorescens (assembly GCF_001902145.1). Taxonomy (GTDB): domain Bacteria; phylum Pseudomonadota; class Gammaproteobacteria; order Pseudomonadales; family Pseudomonadaceae; genus Aquipseudomonas; species Aquipseudomonas fluorescens_BV. The sequence continues at coordinate 414,609 of NZ_MRST01000025.1, read as the reverse complement.
GGCCATCGAGCAGGCTGATCACCGGGGCGCTGGTGGCCCCGGTGCCCGCGCCGATTTCCAGGATGCGCAGCGGGCCGTCGCCCTCGTGGTGGGTGGCCAGGCGGTTGATCAGCGCGGCGATGCTGTGGTTGTTGTAGCGCGATACGGCATCCCCGCCATACAGCTGCAACGCCAGGTCTTGCTGGCCCTGGGGGAACAACAGGTCGAACGGGTTGACCTCGCCACGCAGCAGTTGTGGCAGTTGCCGCACATGGTCGAGCTGGTAGTCGAGCAGCGCCTGGCTGCATAACCCACACGCGACCGCCTGTTCCACCCGGCCCCAGGCCAGCGCCGGGGTCGGCCCGCTGTGCAGCAGGCGATAGCGGGACTGTTCGCGTTGCAACAGCCCTGCGTCACACAAGGCCGCCAACCAGCGGCGTACCAGCCAATGATGACGGGGTTGTACTTGCAGGGCCTGCAGGATGGCGGCCGTATCCGGCTCGGCCAACGCGCCACAAAATAGCTTGGCCTTGCGCATCACCTCCAGCATGGAACTCAATGCCGCGGCGTTGAGGTCGGCCTGATAGTCGCGTACCTGCTGCGCATCGAAGCTGCCGACCTGGCTGTCGGCGTAACGCTGCACCGCGCTCAGCAACGGCGCGCCCGGCAGCGGTTCGGGCTCGACGCGCGTGGCGGTGACGAAGGCCAGCAGCTCACCGTTGAGCAGGCTCACGGCACTGTCTACGCCTGGCGTGGCGAGCAACGCGGCGTCGATTTCGCCCAGCTCCACACGATGGCCACGGATCTTGACCTGGCCGTCTTCACGGCCGAGGAACTCCAGTTCACCCCCCGGCAAGTAGCGGCCCCGGTCACCGGTGCGATACAGGCGCTGGCCGTCGAGCGGGTGGGCGAAAAACCGGGCGTTGCTCAATGCTGGATCACCCAGGTAACCCTGGGCCAGGCCGACGCCGGTGATGTACAGGTCGCCCGGCACCCAGGTGGGCGCATCGCGCCATTGGCTGTCCAGCACGCGAAAACCCTGGTTGGCCAGCGGCAGGCCGTAGGGAATGCTGCGCCACGCCGGGTCAATCGCGCCGATGGGGTGAAGGTTCGACCAGATCGAGGCTTCGGTGGCGCCGCCCAAGGCCAACAGGGCCAGGCCTGGCAACAGCGCTTGCAGTTGGGGCGGCAGGTTCAATGGGATCCAGTCCCCCGACAGCAGCGCCAGGCGCAGGCTGTCCAAAGGCCGTGGCTCGGCCTGCAGGTAGTGGGCCAGCATCTGCAGCTGCGCGGGCACCGAATTCCACAGCGTCACCTGATGACGCTGCACCAGCTCGGCCCAGTGCGACGGGTCGGCGCCGCGTGCCGGGTCGGGCAGCACCAAGGTGCCGCCGACCGCGAGCGGGCCGAACAGGTCATACACCGACAGGTCGAAACTCAGTTGCGCCAGGCCCAGCACGCGGTCAGTTGCGCTGACCTCCAAGCGCCGGTTGATGTCCTGCACGGTATTGAGGGCGGCGCGATGGCTGATCATCACGCCTTTGGGCTCCCCCGTGGAGCCTGAGGTGTAGATCACGTAGGCGAGGTCGTCGGGGCTGCCGTCGGGTGCCGGAAAGTCCGGCGTGGCTGGGGCCAATTGGTCGACGGCATGCCAGGCCAGACCGTCGGGCAACGGCACTTGGGGCAGCGCATGGGAACAGCCGAGCACATACCGCACCTTGGCGCTGTGCAGCACGCGGTCGCGGCGGGCGGCCGGGGCGTTGCTGTCCAGGGGCAGGTAGGCTGCGCCAGCCAGTAGCACACCGTAGGCCGCCACCACCTGGTCGCGGCCCTTGGGCATGAGAATTGCGACCGGTTCCTGGGCACGGCAACCGGCGGCGTGCAAGGCCGCGGCCACCGCCAGGGCGCGCTCCATCAAGGCGGCGTAGGTCAGGCTGCCGTGGGCATCGACCACCGCCAGCGCCTGCGGCCGTTCCCACGCCATGGCCAGCAGGGCGTCATGCAGGCGACCGGTGGGCAGTGGGGCGGCGCTGGCATTGGCAGCGAGGCGCTCACGCTGTTGCCAGGCCGGCAGCGGCACGTGCATCGGGTGGTCCCAGGCAGCCGGGTCAAGGGCTAACAATCGCAGTTCGGAAACGAAGGCTTGTTGCATGTCCTCGACCAGGCCGCCAGGGAACACGCCTTGGCGCACGTCCCAGTGAATGTGCAGGCCCTGGGCGTCGTCCATCACTTGGCAGTCGAGGGTCACCTGGGGCGTCTGGGTGATGCCGTGGCCGACCCGGCGCTGGCTGCTGGCCGGAGGTTCGATCCCCAGGCCAATGGCACTGGTGAACACCACCGGCATGGCGGCTGCTTCCCGGCCGCGACGCCGGCCGATTTCACGCATCACTTGAATGCCGGAAAACAGCCGATGCTCCAGGTCGGCGAACAATTGGTTGCCCAGTTGGCGCGCCTGGCTGGTGAAGTCCTGGCCTTGGGGATCGTTGACCTGCAACAGGCTGACCGAGGTGAAGTCCCCCACCAACTGGCCCACTTGCGGATGCAGGGGCAAGCGGTTGAGCAGGGTCAGGTTGAGGCTGAAGGCGGGTTGCTGGCTCCAGCGCTGCAAGGTGCCGGCATAGGCGCTGAGCACCACGATGGAGGGGGTGAGACCGAGGGCGCTGGCGGCTCTTTTCAGGGCGGCCCATTGCTGGGCGTCGAGTTGCGCAGAGTGGCGTTGAAAGCGCGGCACGCGGGTGTCTTCGCCGCTCAGGGGCGCCGGCAGCTGCGGTGCGGCGGGCAGTTCGTCGATGCGCGCCAGCCAGTAGTCGCGGTCTCGTTGGTGGCGGCTGCCTTCGAGCAGGCCGCGTTCGGCCAGCAGATAGTCGCGAAAACTGATGTCCAGCGTGGGCAAGCGGGCTTCTGGATCGTGCAACAACTGCTCCAGCTCATTGAACAGCAATTGCGCGCTAGCCCAGTCGGCGATCAGCGAGTCCATGGAAAAGTGCAGGGTGTCGCCACTGTCGCTGCGACTCAGGCGCAACTCGAACAGCGGCCAGGCCTCGGTCGGGTAGAGCTTCTGCTCCATGGCCTGGCGAATCTGTTGTACGCCGTGTTGGTGCTGTTGGCGGGTGGTGCCGCGCAGGTCCGTGACGGCCAGCGGGTAATGCGCGACTTCGGCCAGCACGCGTTGGGAGCCTTCGCTGGCGATCACCGCGCGCAGCATGTCATGCCGCGCGATCAGGCGGTTCCACGCTTGTTCCACCTGCTGCGGGTCGAGGCTCGGCCAGCTCAGTTCAAGGTAACCGTGGCAGGCGACATTGCCGTAGCCGAACGAAGACTGGCGCCCGAGCAGGTAGGCGTTCTGTACGTCGGTGAGCGGGAAGGGCGCGTGGCGCTGAGCCGGGTCGGCCACGACCTCGGGCCGCTCCTGGGTTTGCAGCAGGTGCAGGATCTGTTGCTTGTGCTCACGCAGTTGCGCCAGGCGCTCGGCATTGAGCAGGCCCTGGGGCGCACGGAATTTGAGTTGGCCATCCTGGGGCCAGAGCTCGACGCCCAGGGATTTGAGTTCGCTTAACAGTTTGGCGGCGGGCATGGGGACAGCTCCTGGAAGAGGGGGAGTTTGCGCAGGCATCAGATGAGGCCTTCTTCAACGGTGTCGGGGGAGGGCTGGCGCTCAAGGGCGTGCGCCACTTCCAGCAGGCTGGCGGCGCCGAACAGCTGGCCCATGGGCAGTTCCAGGCCAAGGCGGCTGCGCAGCATTTCAAGAAACCGCGTGGCCAGCAGGCTGTCGCCGCCCAGGCGGAAAAAGTTGTCGTGGCGTGACACGCTGGGCACGTTGAGCAACTCCTGCCACAACTCGGCGACCCGCTGTTCAGCGGCGCTCAACGGGGCTTCGTCCGGCGCGGGGCGTGACTGGGCCGCAGCCGCCAAGGTGACGAGCAAAGCGCGACGATCCACCTTGCCGTTGCCGCTCAGGGGCAGGCGTTCCAGCACCAGGATCTGTTCCGGGCGCATATACGCGGGTAAGCAGTGTTCCAGGTGCTGGGCGAGTACTTCGGCGTGGGTGCTGGCAGTGACCGCCGCCAGCAAGCGCGTGTCCGCGACCAGTGCCACGGCCTGGTTTACACAGGAATGACGGGCCAGGGCGGCTTCGATTTCCCCCAGTTCGATACGGTGGCCACGGACCTTGACCTGGGTATCGGCGCGGCCAAGGAACTCCAGCAAACCGTCGGGTCGGTAGCGGCCCAGGTCACCGGTGCGGTACCAACCGTCGATAAAGCGCTCGGCATTCAGCTGCGGTGCATGGCGATAGCCGCGTGCGACGCCAGCGCCGCCGATCCACAACTCGCCAGTGACCCAGTCCGGGCAGTCGCGGCCAAGGGCGTCCACTACCCGGTACGCCTGGTTCGCCAGTGGCACGCCGTAGGGGATTGAACGCCAGCCCGGCAACGGCTGCTGGACTTCAAAGTGGTTGGACCAGATCGCGGCTTCGGTGGCGCCACCGAGGGCGATAAAGCGGCAGTGTGGCGCCTGTTGACGCAGGCGTTGCGGCAGGTCGAGGCCAATCCAGTCGCCCGACAGCAGGGCCACTTTCAGCGCCAGGGGCTGGCGCTCAAGCGCGTTGGCTTCCAGCAACATATCGAGCAGCGCCGGCACGCTGTTCCACAGGCTTACGCGATGCTGTTGCAGGGCCTTGAGCCAGGCGCGGGCGTCGCGGCGCTGGTCTTCTTCGATCAACACCAGGGCGCCGCCCACCGAGAGCAGGCCGAACAGGTCATACACTGACAGGTCGAAGTCCAGTGCTGACAGCGCCAGGCCCCGGTCCGATGCGTCGATGCCGTAGCAACGGTTGATCTCGGCCACGGTATTGATCGCGGCGCGGTGGGTGATTTCCACACCCTTGGGCTGGCCGGTGGAGCCGGAGGTGTAGATCACGTAGGCCAGTTCGTTGGCGCACACGGCCGGGGGGGCCAATAACGGTTCGGCGCATTGCGCCTGTGAAGGCGTGAGGTGCTTGACCCCAGGCAATTGTGGGTCGTGCTCGGCGAGGATCAGGCCAACGCCGGCCTGTTGCAGGATGCGCTGACAGCGCTGCAAGGGTTGGTCGACCCCCACCGGCAGATAGGCCGCGCCCGCTGCCAGCACGCCCAGCACACTGGCGATCTGGTGCGGGCCTTTGGCCAGGGAGACTGCCACCAGGTCACCGGCCGCCACGCCTGCGTCCATCAGGCTGCGGGCGATGCGCAGTGCGCGGTCGGCCAGTTCGCCGTAGCTCAGGCTCCCATGCTCGCCCCACAACAGCGCAGGGCGTTGCGGCGATTGGTGCGCCTGTTGGAAGAAGCCCTGATGCAGGCTCGGGTCCCCCGCAACGCTGGCGCCAGGGGCATTCAACCGTGCGCGTACCTGCGCCTGGGCCAGGGGCAGCAGGTCAGGCGGGGCGCTGTCCCAGGGGTGTTCGGCCAACCAGTCAAGGCTGTGCAGGTAGGCGTCGAACATCGCTTCGACCAGCCCTTCGGGGAACAGCCCGACCACGCGGTCCCAGTTCAGGGCGATGCCGCCGTCAGCTTCGACCACCTGATGGTCGAGCCACACCTGCGGGGTCTGAGTAAGGCCGAAGACCTGCCTGGCGAATGGCCCGTCCACCGGCGCGGCGGTGCCATCCGGTACGCCCAGGGCGCTGGTGAACACCACCGGCATGCTCACATGGTGCTCGTCATTGCTGCGTGCCAGTTGACGCAACAGGCTCACCGACCCCACGCAGCGATGTTCCAGGGCCTCGCCGAGCGTGTGCTGAGTGCGCCTGGCGCGGTCGAGCCAGCGTTCGCCGGCCACGGGCACGTAGCCGAGCAGGGTGAGGGAGGTGAAGTCGCCCATCACCTGATCGATCTGCGGATGCACAGGCCGGCGGTCGAATAGCGTGAGGTTCAGGCTCAGGTCCGGGCGCGTACTCCAGCGCCCGAGGGTTTCGGCAAAGGCGCAGAGCAGTACCGCCGAGGCGGTCAGGCTGTGCTGTTGGGCCTTGGCCAGGATCGCTTGCCAGGCCTGGGCCTTGACCTGCCCTTGCAGGCGCTCGAAGCGCGGTCGGCCCAGGCTGGCGGGGTCGGCAGCCAGGGGCAGTTGCGGGTGCGGCGGTAAGGTGGGCAGGCGTTCTTGCCAGAACTGCTGCGCGGCGTGCAGTTCGGCGGGTTCCACGCCGGCCTGAATCTGGTAGTCGCGAAAGGACAATTGCAGCGATGGCAGGGCCAGCGTCGGTTCGCGATACAACGCGTCGAGTTCGGCATAGAACCGCAGGATGCTGAGGGCGTCGAGGATCAGGTTGTCCAGGCTGATGGCCAGGCGGGTATGCCGGCCCTGGGTCACCGCCTGCACATCGAACAGCGGCCATTGGGCGGGATCGAACACGCGGTGGGCACAGTGCTCACGCAGGTCTTCGACGCAAACGTAGCGTTGGCCGATCACGAAGGTGGGTACTTGGGGAAGGATGCGTGCCTGGCCTGTTTGATCGAATACCGCGCGCAGCATTTCGTGGCGTTCGATCAGGCGCCCGAGGGCGTTTTGCAGGCGCGGCAGGTCGAGGTCTTCGACGTCGTATTCGCGGTAGAAATGGCAGCTCACCCCACCCAATACCAGGCTCGGGTCACGACCCAGCCAGTAGGCTTGCTGCACCTCGGTCATGGGGAAGGGCGCGTGACGTTGGGCCAGATCCGGGACAACGGTGCGTTGCGGTTCGGCCTGGGCCTGTTGATGCAGGTCGGCGCAAAACTGCGCCAGCACTGGCTTGGTGAATACCTGGGCGATTCGTGCGCCGCCCAGCCCTTGTTCGGCCAGCAGGCGCACCAGGCGCGTGGCGCTCAGGGAGTCGCCGCCCAAGGCGAAGAAGTTGTGCTCGCGGCACACCTGGCCACAGCCGAGCAACTGCTGCCAGGCGTGGGCGACCTGTTGTTCAATGGCGCCGCAGGGCGGCGACAGCAAGGCTTGGTGAGTGCCGCGATGGTCGGCCAGCCAGCCGTTGAGTACCTTGCGGTCCACCTTGCCATTGGTGGTCAACGGCCATTGCGCGCAGCCGAGGATCAGGCTGGGAATCATGTAGGCCGGCAGACGTTCGGCCAGGCCTGGAAACTCCAGCGCGGTAGGTTGCATCGGGCCATTCGCCAGGCGCACCACCGCCGCCAGGTGCTGGCCCGCGAGCAGCGCCACCGCCTGGTCGACGCCGGGGCAGGCCAGCAGCGCGTGTTCCACTTCACCGGCCTCGATACGGTAGCCGTGCAGCTTGAGCTGGAAGTCGCTGCGCCCCAGGAACTCGACCGTACCGTCGGGGTGGTAGCGCGCACTGTCGCCGGTGCGGTACCAGCGCAGGTCGTTGTAAACCACAAAGCGTTCGGCACTGCGCACTGGGTCGCCACGATAACCCTGGGCCACTCCGGCCCCGCCAATCCACAGTTCGCCGGCCACCCAGTCCGGGCAGTCATGACCCTGCGGGTCGACGATGCGCAGGCTGACGTTACCCAGGGGTTTGCCGTACGGCAGGCAATGCCAGTGCAACGCCTGGCCGGGCACGACTTCGAACAGCGTCGAGTGAATCGCCGCTTCCGTCGCACCGCCCAGGGCCATGAAGCGGCAACCGGGGGCTTGGGCCCACAGGCGTGGCGCCAGCTGCGGCGCGACCTTGTCACCGCCCAGTAGTACGGCACGCAAGGGCAACGGCGCGTCGCCGCAGCCGAGCAGCATGTCGAGCAGCGCCGGCACGCAATTGAGCACGGTGGCGCGGTGTTGGGTGGCCAGTTCGCGCCAGCGCAGGGCATCGCGCTGGGCGTGGGGCTCGATCAACACCACCGCCGCGCCGTAGGCCAGTGGTGCAAACAGGTCGAATACCGACAGGTCGAACTCCAGCGCCGAGAGCGCCAGGATTCGGTCATCGCGGTTGAGCTGCAAGCGCCGTTGCAGGTCCTCCAGGGTGTTGGCGGCGGCCAGGTGGCTGATCTCTACGCCCTTGGGTTCACCGGTGGAACCGGAGGTGTAGAGGATATAGGCCAGGTCGCTGACCGCACCGGCCCGTGGCGCCGCCAGTGCGCTGCCCGCCTGCGGCAGTTGGGTAAGCAGCAGGCGGGCACCAGCGCTGTCGCAGATCGCGCGGCAGCGCGCAGCGGGCTGGTCGATGCCGATAGGCAGGTAGGTGGCGCTGCACGCGAGGATGCCCAGTACGGCGATCACCTGCTCGGGGCCTTTGGGCAGTTGCAGGGCGACCACGTCACCGCGTTGCAGGCCCTGGCCCTCCAGGTACGCCGCGACGCGCAGGGCGCGCTCGGCCAACTCGCCATAGCTGAGGCTGTGCTCGCCGTACAACAGGGCGGGCAACGCGGGCGTCAGCCGGGCCTGGGTGAAAAAGCCTTCGTGCAGGCGTTGGCTCGGCAGCGTCTCGACCTGGCCCTGGGCGGCGCTGCGCTCGACCAACTGGCGCGTGGGGATCAGCGCCGGGGTCGCTTGATCCCAGGCTGCTGCGTCATGACACAAACGTTGCAACAGGCCGGCATAGGCGTCGAACAGTCCATCCAGGACGCCCTCGGCGAACAGCCCTTCACGGGCATCGAGGTTGACCAGGATGCCGCCGTCCAGCTCGGTGACTTGGGCGTCGAGCCACACTTGTGGGCCCTGGGAAATGATCCAGGCCGGCTGGCCGAAACTCTCCTGCACACCCTCGGCGAACAATTCCCCCAGGCCCAGGGCACTGGTGTACACCACGGGTGCCAGGACTTGCTCACCACGCAGGCGCGACAGCTCGCGCAACACCTCCAGCCCGGTAAATGCACTGTGGGCCGCATCGCTGTGGAAGCGTCGTTGCAGCCCTGTGGCACGGGCGGCGAAGGTGCCGGTCACACGGCCATCCCAGGCCAGCAGGATCGAGGAGGTAAAGTCACCGACCAGGCGCTCGACGTCCTCATGCAACGGCGTGCGGTTGAACAACGGCAGGTTGAGTAACAGCTCGGGCGTCTCGCACCAGGCGCCGAGGGCTTCGCAAAACACCGCCGCCAGGGCCATGGCCGGGGTAAGGGCGTGCTCGCGGGCGTGGCGTTCAAATGCCTGGCGCTGGGACGGCGCCAGCCAATGATGACGGCGACGCACTTGGCGCTCATCGCCTTGGGGCTTGATGGGCAGGCGCGGGGCGCCGGGCAGGGTGTCCAGGCGCTGCAGCCAATAGTCGCGGGCGTGTTGGTGACGTGCTCGGTGCTCGGGGCTGGCCTGTTCCTGACGCAGGTCGGCCAGGTAGCGCGGAAAGCTGTAGGCCAGCGCGGGCAGGGGCTGTTGGCGGTACAACTGCACCAGGTCGCCCAGCAGGGTGCGCAGGCTCAAGGCGTCGGCGGCGAGCATGTCCAGGTTCAGGTGCAGGCGGGTGCCGTGGGGCAAAAGCGAGAGCTGAATATCCAGCACCTGGCCGTGTTCCACCGCCAACTGGCGATGGGACAGCGCGGCGCGCAAGGCTTGCAGTTGCTGTTGCAGTTGTGTGGCATCGGCCTGGCGCAGGTCATGCACCTTCAGCCCCGGCCAGGGGCTACGGGGCAGGATCTGTTGGCGACCCTCCTCCAGAAACTGCGCACGCAACATGGGGTGGCGTGCCAGCAAGGCCTGTACGGCGGCTTCCAGGCGGAGCGGGTCAACGTCGTGGCCGTCGAATTCGTTATAGAAGTGCGCCGCCACACCGCCCAGCTGTTGCCCAGGTGCACGGCCGACCCAGTACGCGTGCTGCATGGGCGCCAGTTCAAAGGGCAGGCCGTCGTGCGCATGGCTATTGGTGGGCGCTGGCGTCACCGGCGCGGTGTCCAGCAGCGCCAGCCAGGCGCACAGGCGTGGGTCGGCCACCAGTTCGGCGAACCGTGCGGCCAGGCCGTGGCGCCGCCATTGGCCGGCGAGGCGGATCAGGGTCACCGAATCGAGCCCCCATTCGATCAGGTTGGCCTCCAGGGGGATCTGCTCGGCAGGCTGGCCCAGGGCTTCGGACAGGGAGCGGCGCAAAAGTGCTGCGGTTGAGGTGCTGGGAGTGGCCATGGCTCAACGTCTTCTCATCGCAAGGGCCCGGGCCGGCGTTGGCCCAGGCGCTGAAGGCAGGTAACTGCGTGGAAGGAGATGCTAGTCATTCTCATTGTGTGGACTACCCGCATCGAATCGTTTTTGCCCCGTATCCGTTTGCCTGGCGCGGGTGACAGCGGCGCGGGGATGGGCCATGGCTTTGATCACCGCGCGGGATACGGTTGGAAAATGACTTGAATCGGGTAGCGCCGCGCCGCCGCCCTTGACTACCGTCGCTCGCCGCCCTTTTGCAGGGCTTGTCCCTTGATGGAGGTGTGGATGTCAGTCGATTCAGGTTTACAAGTGCGCGGTCTGCGCAAGCGCTACAACAATGGCGTCCAAGCGTTGCGCGGCGTGGACCTGAATGTGGGCCCTGGCATGTACGGTTTGCTCGGCCCCAATGGCGCGGGCAAAAGCAGCCTGATGCGCACCCTGGCAACCTTGCAGCAACCGGACGCTGGCAGCATCGAACTGGATGGGCTGGATGTGCTCGCCGAGCCCGGGCAGTTGCGCCGCCGCTTGGGTTACCTGCCGCAGCAGTTGGGGGCGTACCCGGGGGTGAGTGCGCGGGATTTGCTTGAGCGGTTCGCCTGGCTCAAGGGGCGTACCGACAGCCGCCAGCGCCGTGAGGAAGTCGAAGGCCTGCTGGCCAAGGTCAACCTGCAGGAAGCCGCGCACCGCGCGCTCGCCACTTACTCGGGGGGCATGTTGCGCCGCTTCGGCATCGCCATGGCCCTGATCGGCTCGCCGCGCCTGCTGATTGTCGATGAGCCCACCGCCGGCCTCGACCCGGCCGAGCGCAACCGCTTTCACCAAGTGCTGGCGGATGTGGCGGCCGAGTCGATCGTGCTGCTGTCGACCCATATCGTCGAAGACGTCGAGAACTTGTGCAGCCGCCTGGCGGTGCTGGCCGGGGGGCGGATTATCATCGAAGGCCGTCCGGAGGATTTGCTGCGCGCCGAACAGGGCCGCTTGTGGGAGGCTGCGTTCGCCCGTGGTGAGCCGCTGCCGGTTGCCTTGCATGTGGCCGCAAGCCCCGTTGGCAGTCGGGTGATCGTGCACGGCGAGCGCCCGGCTGATCCGCGCTTCACGCCCCACACGCCGCGCCTGGAAGATATCTATTACCTGGCGCTGGCCCAGGTCGGCGAGGCGGGCGAGGCATGAATACCTTTGCTCTGTTGATGCGTGAAGCCTGGGTGGAAGTGCGCGCCGGGCTGCGCAGCGGTATTCCGTTGCTGGTGTTCTTGGGCCTCACCGGCTATTTGCTGATGTCCCTGACCAATGCCGACTACGTGCAGAAAATGGGCGCCAGCGACATTGCGCGCAATGCCCCGAGCCTGATCTACCTGATGTCGTGCGGGTGCATGTTCTTCCTGTTCTTCGCCTGGGCCTGGATCTTCGCACAACCGGCGCTGCGCGATCGCAAGGCGCAGTTGGAAGAGGTGCTGCTGGCCTTGCCGCTGTCGCTGCCGGCATTGTTGTGGGGGCGGTTCATTGGCGCAGCGCTGGTGGGCGGCTTGCTCGCCAGTTCGCTGATCGTCGGGTTTTTGGTCAGCCCGGTGCTGGGTTGGCTCGGCTGGGTGCCGGCAGCGAGTATCGGTGCGCCGATGTGGTCGGCGCTGGGATTTGCCTGGGTCGCCTTGTTATTGCCGGTGAGTACCGGGATCGGCGCGCTGTATTACCTGCTGGCCTTGCGCAGCCGTGGCTTGGCCGCGCCATTCGGGTTGGCGACGGTGTTGATGCTGTTGTGGATGTTTGCCGTGGTGGTGCTCAAGGGCGGGCATATCAACCCGCTGTTGGCGGCCAGCCTGGACCCATCGTTGTTTACCTTTGCCCAGGCCCAGGTGGAAACCTGGAGTGCCGCGCAGAAATCCCAATCGCTGTTGGCGCTGACCCCGGGTTTCTGGCTTAACCGCCTGCTGTGGTGCGCAGTGCCCCTGCTGTTGCTGGCCGTGGTGTTGGCCCGCACCACACGTCAGGGTTTGATGGGCAAGCGTAGCGGGGCGGTGTTGGCAGAACCGCCGATGCTGTTTGCGAACGCCGTGACGTTGCCTGGCCCGCTGGTTAGCAGCCAGTGGCCACGGGCTTTGTGGCGCGAGGCGCGTTGGCAGGTACGCCAAGTGTTTGCCCGGCGTATCGGCTGGGTGGCGCTGGGCTTGCTGCTGGTGATGGGTGTGCTCAGTGGGTTTGTCCACGGGGTGTGGCATGCGCGTGGGCCGATGGTGCCTCGGGCGGATCTGACCCTGCCATTGCTGTCGAGCGCGTTGTTTCTGGTGATCGCGTTTATCGTCGCCGCCTTGGTCGGGCTGGTGTGCCGGCGCGATGATGTCGAAGGTTTTGGCGCCATGTTGCAGGCCACTGCGGCGCCGGCGTGGTTGCGCCTGCTGGGCCGGGTGGCCTGTGTGCTGCTTTCGACGCTGGCCCTGGCGTTGGTGCCGGGCCTGGCGAGTTTGCTGATCAGCGCGATTGCCGCGCCCGACAGCCTGGCGCCGGGCTTTGTGCTGGTCTATCAAGCGCTGGTGTTCGCGCCGCCGCTGATGGAGTTGGCGATGCTCACGGTGCTGGTGCATGCGCTGATTCGTCGCTCGGGGCTGGCGTATGCCACCTCGATGCTGCTGACATTTTTCTTGGTGCTCAACCATGAATTGGGGCTGGTCAGTTACCCGCCCTATGCCATGGCGATCCCCGCGCATGTGAGTGTGTCGCTGCTGACCGGCTGGGCGCCTTGGCTGGCGTTTCTCGCTGCATTGGCCGGCTGGAAACTCGCCGGTTGCCTGGTGCTGCTCGCGGTGGCGGCACTGGTGTTGCCCCGTGGGCCAGAGCGACGGCGCTTGAGTGATGTGCGTGACGGTTTGCTCGGTTTGCCGGGGGTGTTGCTGGCCCTCGGCGCCGTGGGCATGCTCGGTAGCGGCGTGCTGTTGCAGCGGCATCTGGTGGAGCTGGGCGGTTACCAGTCTGTCGCTGCGCAACGTGCCGAACGCGCTGACTGGGAACGACGCTGGCTGCCCGGCGCGAGCGCCTGGCAGGTGGCCGGTGGGCAGTTGCAACTGCGGGTTGATTCGGCGGCGCGACAGGTAGTGGGTCAATGGACGTTGCAAGGGGTGGTCGCGGCTTATCTGGACGCCGAGTTACCGCCGGGCCTGCAGGTGACGGCCGCCAGCGTGATGGGCCGGCCCGTCAGGTTCGAACAGGCTAGCGAGCATCTGCGCGTACCGCTGGACGGCTGCGCGGCGAGCGGTTGCCAGGTGGCGTTGAACTGGACGGTGCACGCCGACGGCTGGCCAGCCGAAGGTGAGGCGTTCTGGCTCGGGCCTCAGGGTGTGTGGCTGCAAGCGCGCCGCGTAGTGCCGCGCTTGGGCCTGGACAGCGAGCGCCTACTGCGTGCGCCGGCCCAGCGCAGTGAAGCCGGGTTGCCGATGTTGGTGCCACAACTGCCGACGGGCGCGGCGGTGGCCGTGGAGGCTGTTGCCCCAGCCGGCGATTGGCAATGGCAGGTCGAGGTCGATGGCCGCACCTTTAGCGGTCGCAGCCTTGGCTCACTGGACTTTGCCTATGTCACGCCGGCTCAGGCAGACCCCAGCCGTGCGCACACCCGCACTGAAGTACAGCAAGACCTGGACTTAATGAGCGCCTGCGTAGCACGGCGCCTGGGCAGCCGGCCCCGTATCGAACACCTGAGCCTGTGGCCTGCGGGCATGGGCGCCAGCCGTTTGAGCCACGGCCATCTGTTGCTCAGCCAGTCACCGAATTGGGACGTGGCGCCGGTCGGCGTCGGGCGCTGGACGCGTCGCGCCCACATTGCCGAGCTGCTTGCCCGCCAATGGCTGATCGAGGCCAGCGACCTGCGCCAGATCCCCGGTTATCTGGGGTTGAGCCAGGGTGTGGCCGGGGCGGTGGGCTTGCTGTGCGTGGAAGACGTCGACGGTGCTGGCGCCCGTGCCGCGCTGGTCAAGCTGATGGCCGACGACCTGACGCGCGCCCTGGGCAATGACGGTGAGCCTGTCGGCACCCTGGCCGATGCTCGCGAACAGGGCTGGGCCGCCCACTATGCCGCGCTGGTCAGCCTTGATTGGGTGGCGGCGCAATCCCCCGAACACCTCACGGCGATGACCGCCGACGTCCGTCACGGCCAGGGATGGCCCACTGAGCTTCAGCGCCTGCTGGGCGCGCCCTCCGAACACGCGATTGCCGCCGCGCTCAAGCGCTGGGGGCCTGCGCAATGAATGTGAACCATCCCTGCCTTGTGGAGCTTTGTCATGTCACCTGAACTGTCTATCCAGCCGCTACGCCGTCCCATCGGTTGGCGGGCCAACGTGCTGACCCAAGCCATGGCACTGGCCTTGTCCAGCCAGATGTGTACGGCTTATGCCGCTGAGGCTCAACCGGCCGCCAATACCGAGACCATCGAGCTGGCGCCGGTGACGGTGAGCGCACGGTTGAACCAGGAAAGTGCCAAGGACATTCCGTTCGGCCTTTCGGTGCTCGATGGCCAAACCCTCGAGACCCGGCGTTTACGCACCCTGGAAGACGCCTTGCGCACAACGCCTGGGGTGGATGTGAACTCCTGGGGCGGCGCCAACGATGCCAACGTGCGTATCCGTGGGGTTGGCTCGCTGAACCAGATGAGCATGGACGATGGCTCGGTGGTGCTGAACGTGGATGGCGTGCCGATGTCGGTGCGCAACGCAGCGATGGCCACCCTCGACGTGCAGCAAGTGGAAGTGCTCAAGGGGCCCCAAGGCACCTTGTTCGGGCGTAACAGCGAAGCGGGCGCGATCAACGTCACCACGCGCAAACCCACCCGCGAGCTGGAGGGCTACGTGCGCGGCGAAGTGGGCAACCAAGGCCAGTTCATGACCGAGGGTGCGGTGGGCGGGCCGTTGACGGAGTCGTTGGCCGGGCGCATTGCCGTGCGTCGCAGCGGCTTTGATAACTGGGTCGATGACCAACAAGACGGCAACCCCCTGACCAAACCCCGCGACCTGGCCCTGCGCGGCAGCCTGTTGTGGGACAACGACGCTGGCACCACTGGCCTGCTGACCGCCGAGCGCCAGCGCGCCGATCACTATGCCGGCCTGGAAATCCTGCGACCGTTCGGCAACCGCCCCAGCCTCGATTACACCCCTGGCACGTTCAATGGCAACAAGAAGACCAACGAGCGTTATTCCTTCGAGCTCAACCATGACCTGGCCCAGGCCCGGATCACCTCGATCAGCGCCTATACCAGCACCGACTTCAATGCGGTCAAGGGCTATGATCGCAACATCACCCGCGCGTTGTACGGCCAGCCTTTTGAGTACCTGATCGAAGACTCGGCCCACGAGCGAGTCTGGAGCCAGGACCTGCGCCTGGGCTCACTGGCAGACGCCGATGTGTTCTGGGTAACCGGGGTAAACCTGTCCCGTTCCGAGCGCAGTTTTGACTCCAGCAACTTCACCAATGGCGCCCGGCAACTGCGCGATTTCACCACCAACAGCTATGCCGCGTACGGCGAAGTGACCTTCCCGATTGCCGAGGACTGGAAGCTCACCACCGGCCTGCGCCACACCTGGGACCGCAAGACCTACGGCGCCGATTACAGCAGTGGCGCCAACCTGATCAACGACAGCCGACGCTTGCAGGACGACTACAACACCGGGCGCGTGGCCCTGAGCTACGCATGGACACCGCAGACCAACCTGTACGCGGTGTTGTCGCGGGGCTACAAGTCGGCCGGGTTCAACGACTACGCGACGTCGATCAAGGACAGCCAACCCTACAAGGCAGCCAAGGTGAACTCCGCGGAAGTCGGTTTCAAGCATGAAAGCGAAGGCGGTGCGCTGAGCCTGGAAGGGGCGTTATTCATTACCCGCGTGCAGGATGACCACTTGCTGGGTTATGACTTCACGTCCCTGGCGGTCAGCGCGGTGAATGCCGATACCCGCAGCAAAGGTGCCGAGTTGTCGAGTACCTGGCATGTCACCGATGAACTGACCCTGGGCAGCGCCATCAGCTACACCAACGCGGTCGTAACCTCCGATGCGCCGGGGGTATCCGGCGGTGATGTGGCCAAGGGCAGTCGCGTGCCGGACGTGCCGCTGTGGAGCGGCAACTTCAGCATCGCCTGGAAGAAGCCCTTGGGTGAACTGCTGGGCTTGCCGGCGCCGCGCCTGAACACGTTGCTCAACTACCGCGTGCAGAAAAACCGCCCGGCTGACCCGCAGAATCACTATGACCTCAAGGGCTATGCCAAGCTGGATTTGCACTTGGGGCTGCAGAGCGGTGGATCGGAAGTTTATCTGTGGGGCGATAACTTGCTGGATGCGCGGTATGACTTGTATGGCGCTTATTCCACCGACGCGGTGCTGACCGGGATGCCGGGCAGGGGGCGTTCGGCGGGGGTGGGGTACAGCTACGAGTTCTGAGGCAGTCACTGGGTGCAAAAATGTGGGAGGGGGCTTGCCCCCGATTGCAGGGTATCAGTCACTGTATTTGCTGACTGACCCACCGCCATCGGGACATAGGTATCTACACAACTTTAATGCGACGCAGGACCTGTGGCGAGGGAGCTTGCTCCCGCGAAGACGGCCTGGCAGCCCACGCTGATCTAACTGATGCCCCGCGATCCAATGTGGGAGCTGGCTTGTCGGGTCGCCGCATCGCTGCGAAGGCGGCCTGAAAGCCGACCAGGATCTCGGATCAGACCGCGTACATATCCGTTCCTGCGGTAATGGCTGCTATTGGTTCCGCTTTTACAGCGGGTCACTTTTGAAAAGAGCCGGAATGCCGGCCCAGCCAAAAGTAACCAAAAGGCTCTTGCCCCACCACTCGGCACCTCGCCCAGGCTCGGTGTGCCCGTAATCCGCCAGTGATTTGGGGGGCCGCCGCCACGCGCCATCCATGGCGCGGGGCGGCTAAACCGGCATCCCTGCCGGTTTACCCCCCAAATCACTGTCGAATTCCGGCCAGCGTGGTTTAACGGGGCGCCTAAGATCAAAAGCAGATCAAGATCAAGAGCGGCTCGCTTCGCATCGTGGTTACCGTCGGCTGCTACAGCCTACAAAGTTGTGTAGATACCTATGGTAATCGGGGGCAAGCCCTAATGCCGTTCAGTTAAGCGTATATCGCCCTCTGTAGGAGCGAGCTTGCTCGCGAAAAACGTCAACGATAACGCGTGTTTCCTGATTGAACGCGGCGCCTGTGAGTTTTTCGCGAGCAAGCTCGCTCCTACAAAAAGCCTTAACTGAACGGCATTAGGGCAAGCCCCCTCCCACATTTGGATCTCTGCACCTCAGGTGGAATCCAGGTCGGCTGCCTGGCCGGTTCAGAATTGATAGGTATAGCCCAGGCCCAACGTACGCCGCCGCGATGGCCCGCCATAGGCTACCGGCTCACTGTAGAAACCATAGGTGTCGTACGTCTGGTTCAACAGGTTGTCGGCGAACGCATAAACTTCCCCGAACCTGCTCTCCAGCCCAGCCCGCAGGTCGAGCTTCTCGTAGTTATCCAGGTTGAAATGATTCTGCGGATCGGCCGCGCGTTCACCCACCAGGTGGTAATTGAGGCTGGTGTTGAGAGTGGTATCACCCAGGCTGGCGATGCTGCCCAATGGGTGCTTCCAACTGGCGTTGAGGTTGGCGCTCCAGCGTGGCACATCCGGGGTGCGGTTGCCGGCTGCGACGTCACCGGCCTGGATGCCTTGCACGCCACGGGTGATCTTGGCATCGAGGTAGGTGGCGCTGGCGGCCAGGGTAAGGCCCTGGTCGAAGCGCCAGCTGCCTTCCAGTTCGGCGCCGCGGGTGCGGGTGTCGGCGTTGAAGGCGTTGGTGGCGAAGGTCGCCGCGTCATAGCCGAGCAAATGGTCATCGTGCACGCGGGTGTAGAACAGCGCGCCGTTGAGGCTGCCACGCCCCTCTTCTGTCGTGCTTTTGAAGCCCAGTTCAGCGGCTTTGCTGACGGCGGCCTTGTAGGGCGTGCTGTCGCTGACCTGGGAGGCATAGTCATTGAACCCGCCGGATTTATAGCCCCGTGCCAGTTGCACGTAGACGTTGGTTTGTGGGGTGATCGCATAGCTCAGGGCGGCGCGTCCGGTGCCGTAGTGGTCGGTCAGTCTGCGCGAGTCGTCCACGGCGCTGGTGCCGGCGAAGTATTGGCCGTTGTAAGTCTTACGGTCCCAGGAGTGGCGGTAGCCGGTGGTGAGCTTCAGGCGTTCGCTGAGGGGGAAGGTCACTTCGCCGTAGCCTGCGTAAGTGGTGGTGGTGAAGTCGCGGAACCTGGCGCCGGACGTGCCGTAGGTGTTGCGCGGGGTATCGTAGCTGCGTTCGTTGCGGCTGGCGGCGACGCCGGCGACCCAGAACACCTCAGCGTCGGGCAGTGAGCCCAGGTGCACGTCCTGGCTCCAGCTGCGCTCGAAGGATTTGTCCACCACCCAGAACTCGCTGGGCGTGCCGTAGAGGGCGCCCATCAGTTTGCTGTCGTAGGCGATCAAACCCGTGAAGTCGGCGGTGCCAGTAGCCGTGGTGGACGTCAGGCGGCTGTTGGCGAAGTCGTGATCGACTTTGAGGGTGTAGCGCTCGGTGGTCTTGTCGTTGTCGTCGAACAGGCCGGGCGTCAGGTCCAGGCTCGGGTGGCTGCCGTAGGGGCGCAACACCAGGGAGTTGGTGGCGCGTTCGGTTTGCTGGCGTTCGGCGCTGAGCAACAGGTGGGTGTCATCGTTGAGGTCCCACAGCAGGCTGCCGCGATAGGCTTCATTGCGTGGCTTGGTGATGGGGTGGTGGGTCTGGTCGTTGTCGATCCAACTGTCGTAGCCGGCACGCCGCACTGCCAGGCGGCCGCTGAAGCGGTCACTGAGCGGGCCGCCGATGGCGCCTTCGGTGAGGAACTGGCCTTTCTGGCCGACTTCGCCACGCACATAACCTTCCAGTTCGCGGGTGGGTTGGCGGGTGGTGATATTCACCGCGCCGGCCTGACCAATGGCGCCGGACAGTGTGCCTTGGGGGCCCTTGAGCACCTCGATGCGATCGATATCCAATGTGCCGAAGCCCAGGCTGCGCGACGACACCGGCACGCCGTCGATATTGAACGCCACCGAGCTGTCATCCATGGACATTTGATACAACGAACCGACGCCGCGGATCAGCACGTTGAAATCATTCGGCCCGCCGGAAGAATTCACGCTGACGCCGGCGGTGTTGCGCAGGGCGCTTTCGAGGGTGTCGAGGCGTTGGGTGCGCAGCTGTTCGCCGCTGATCACGCTGACGCTGATGGGCACGTCCTTGAGGTCTTCCTGGGCCATGCGTGCGGTCACTGTCGAGGCGGGCAGTTGCAATAGCTCGCCGGAGGCAAAGGCAGAAGGGGACAGTGTCAAAGCAATTGCTATTGTTATACTATTACATTTGTAGCAAGATTGACGGGTAGTCGTCGTGTTGCCTCGTGCAGACATGATAAGACCTTGACTGAACAGATTGATCGGGGCGTTGCGCAGGGGCAGCGGCGGTTTGATAAAGCGTGCAGTGCTCCAAATGCTAATAATTATCAATTGCGGTCTTCTACCCTGATGTGATCTGATTCGAGCCGTATCCGGTCAGCCAGGAGATTTACGATGTCAGCCGTTCAAGGAGGCGCAGGGGAGCCGATGCCAGTCTCGCGAATCATTACGGGCGGGTATGGGAGCGATCTCGGGCCAGGGGCGCATTGCCGCGTCACCCGCATGACGCTGCAGGAGGGCCTGGATATCGTGCGCTGGCAAAGCACGTTCGAGCAGCCGGTTGAACTGCCGCTGCAGGACGACAGCGAATGCATCCACTTCAGTTTTACCAACCTGCTCAAGGGCAAGGCTGCGTGCAGCTTCCATGATGGGCGCCGGCAACGTCGCTATGCGATTGATGAAGGCGCGGGCAATATCAGCTTTGGTCGCTGCCGCCATGGCCTTTATCACCAGCACGGCGAAATCGACAACATCACCGTGATGATCCGCCCCGAGCTGCTCGCCCAGTGGGAATTGAAACTCGACCCGCTGCTGAACAAGGCCTTGGCCTGCGAGCATTGCTTCCTCGACGGCCATCGCAGCGGCGAAATGAGCGCCACCGCGCACATGCTCGGCCTGGCCATGGACCACGGCACCCAGCTGGCGCCGGCCCAGCCACGCAGCAGCCTGTGGTTGTACGGGCAGAGTGTCACGCTGGTGAGCTTGTTCCTGGAAGCGCGCCAGGACGCTGAATGCACCTGCCGGGTCAGTCACACCGACCGTCAGCGGTTGGTGCGTGCTCGCGATCGTTTACTGGAAGACCTGGGCAAGGCGCCGAGCCTGTCGGAGTTGGCCCGTGAATCCGGCTTGAGCCAGCCCAAGCTGACTCGCGGGTTCCGCCAACTGTTCTCCAACAGCGTCTACGGCATGTTCCAGCAGACTCGCATGATCCAGGCGCGCAGCCGCTTGATGAGCGGCGATGAATCAGTGATGCGCATCGCCTCGGACCTGGGGTATGCCAACGCCAGTCACTTTGCCACGGCGTTCCGTAAACAGTTCGGGATCAACCCGTCGATGCTCAAGAACGGTGGCCGCGGCAAATCCTTGGGGGCTGGCTGAGGCAGGCGATCAGAACATCGCTTTGACCTGCAAACCCAGCACCAGCGCATTGTCGATGCTCTCCCCGGAAAACGCCCCTGGCTCGATGATGTATTGCACATCCGGGCGCAAGGTCAGCCAAGGCGTGGCCTGGTAGCCATAACTGAGTTCGATCAGCTGTTCGGCCGTGTCCAGGTCGGGATAGGCCGTGCCGGCGTTGAACGCTGCCAGTTCCTGCACATCACGGCTGCGCGGGTTCGGCACCGCACGGCCATAGCCCAGGGCGACGGTATCGCGCGGGCGACCTTCGAACGGCTTGTACAGCACCACGCCTGCGCCATACCACTTGGTGAACGGCGAGGCCGCTTCGCTGGCGGCGGAGTATTGACCGAAGGCGTGCAGGCTACGGCCTTGGGATGATTGGGAAGCCCACACAGCCTGGTCGATCAAGAGGTAGTGACCGCCACGCCCGCTGACATCCTTGTTGCTGCCAATGCGTTTTACATCGGAACTGTCGTAGTAATACCCGAGCTTGTATTCACCGGGCAGTGCGCCCGCATGCTTGTAGATAAGCTCGATGGGCACCACGGTGCCGGTGGTGTGCTTGGGCCCCAGGTGCCAGGCACGGCTGGAGTTGCCGTTGCTGGAGGGGTCGACATTGAACGCCGCCACGCGCAGTTGCCAGTTGGGCGAAAAGTCGTATTTCACCCGGGCACCGAGGTGCGCATTCGGGTAGTTGGCCCAGCCGCTGCCGCCGGACATGTTCAGCGGATGCCCGCAGAACCCGGCGTTCATGAAGTTGCACAGGATGCCGCTGTCCAGGCCGCCAAGGTCATTGCCCATGGCCATATAGCCCAGCTTGAGGTTCAGCGCCGGGGTGAACAGCGTGCGCTCGTAGCTCAGCTCGGTGAGGCGCGTGTAGAGGCCGCCGTAGTTTTCCTGGATCGGCAGGCGGTTGCCCACCAGGTCCTCGGAGGCGCTGTTGCCGCGTCGGTCGTTGATGGTCAGCTGGATGCGGTCGCCGTTGGTGAAACCGTAGAGCTTGCCCAGGTCGAACTGCACGCCGAGCTTGAGGTTCTGCGAATAGCGCGCCGAACGGTGCTGGCCGCCGTGGGCGTTGTAGGCGGTCTCGCCACTGTAGTCACCGGTAAAGCGCACGCCTTGTGCGTCGAGTTCGCGGCGCAGGCCGCCCCAGTCGCCGGTCAGGGTGGTGTCGTCGGCTTGAACGGGCAGGGCGGCCGCAAATGCCAGGCCCAGCGCCAGGCGCCAGGCGGTATGAGGAGTAGGGGTCATGGGGGATCTTTCCAAACACAAAGCGCGGTGCCGGAGCACCGCGCGAACAGAGGGCGGTTACGGCAGGGCGTAGGCGATCACGTAGTCGCCACGGTCGGTGGACTGGCGTGCGCCGCCGGCGGTGACGACGATGTATTGCTTGCCGGTTTTCGGCGACACGTAGGTCATCGGTCCGCCCTGGCTGCCCACGGGCAGACGGGCTTTCCAGATTTCATCGCCATTGCCGCTGTTGAAGGCGCGCAGGTAGAAATCCTGGGTGCCAGCGATAAAGATCAGGCCGCCTTGGGTGGACAGCGTACCGCCCAGGGTCGGCAAGCCTACTTTGATCGGCAAGTGCATGCGGATACCCAGCGGGCCGGTGTCTTCAACGGTGCCCACCGGTACTTGCCAGGCGACCTTTTGCGTCTTCATGTCGATGGCGGTCAAGGTGCCGAATGGCGGTGCCTGGCACGGAATGCCGGCTACCGACAGAAAGCGGTTTTTGTTCACCGCATACGGCGTGCCCTTGAGCGGCACGGCGCCCATGCCGGTGTTCAGCGCTTCACCACCTGAGGAGGCCTGGGCCTTGTTTTGCGAGGGCACCATCTGGATCCACAGGCCCAGGCGCATGTCGTTGACGAAGATAAAACCGTGCACCGGGTCGGTGGAAATGCTGCCCCAGTTCATGCCGCCCAGGGAGCCCGGGAAGCTCAGGGATTTGTCGGTACCCGGCGCGGTGTACAGGCCGTCGTAGCGCATGCCCTTGAAGTCGATGCGGCACAGCAACTGGTCATACGGCGTGGCGCCCCACATGTCCGATTCGGTCAGGGTTTGCGCGCCAATCTGCGGCATGCCCACGGATTTCGGCTGGGTGAGGGAATAGGGTTCGTTGGGAATGTTCGCGGCTTTGACCGGCACTTCCTGTACATCGGTAAGTGGCTTGCCGGTGGCGCGGTCGAGCACGTAAATCTGCCCGGCCTTGGTGCCGATGACCACGGCCGGCACAGCCTTGTCGCTGCCTGGCGGGG
Organism: Pseudomonas fluorescens; assembly: GCF_001902145.1. Lineage (GTDB taxonomy): Bacteria > Pseudomonadota > Gammaproteobacteria > Pseudomonadales > Pseudomonadaceae > Aquipseudomonas > Aquipseudomonas fluorescens_BV. Next base: position 391,743 of record NZ_MRST01000025.1, on the reverse strand, counting down.
TGAAGTCGATCAGGCTTGGTTGCATCGGCAGGTCGAAGTCCCAGAGGTCGTTGTGGACCGTCTGGTATACCCACTTCTCAGCACCGGTGGAGGCGTCGAGTGCCAGCACCGAAGCGCCGTATTTGTGGTTGAGCTGGGTGCGCTCCACGCCGTAGATATCGGTGGAGGAGCTGCCCATCGGCAGGAATACCGTGTTCATCAGCGGGTCGTAAGACATCGGCGCCCAGCTGTTCGGGGTGCTGCGCACGTAGGTGGCGTCGCCCGTCGGGGCCTGCTTGTCTTCAGGGTTGCCTGGGTCGAACGCCCAGCGCATCTGGCCGCTGATCACATCAAAGCCACGGATCACGCCACCGGGCATATCGGTCTGTACGTTGTCCGCCACGCGGCCGCCGACCACCACGGTGGTGCCGGCCATCAGCGGCGCCGAGGACAGTTGGTAGTAGCTGTCCGGTACATTGCCCAGGCCGGCCTTGAGGTCCACCTGGCCGTGGGTGCCGAAGTCTTCGCAGAACTTGCCGGTGTCGGCATCCACGGCGATCAGGCGCGCATCAATGGTGTTGGTCAGCAGGCGACGCTGGCACTGCGCACCGGCAGGCACGCTGGCGGCCAGGATCGGCGAGCTGTTGGGCTGGGTCGGCTGGGCAATCGGCGCGCTGGCGTCGAAATACGCCATGCCCCGGCAACGCTGCCACACTGCCGATTTAGCGTTGACTTCGTTCTTCCACAGTTCTTTGCCGGTGTCGGCATCCAACGCGATCAGGTTGTTGTGCGGGGTGCAGATAAACACTTTGTTGCCGACCTGCAGGGGCGTCAGCTGGTCTTCGGCACCGTTGCCGTCGCTGATGGCCACGTCGCCGGTGTGGTAGGTCCAGGCGACTTTGAGCTTGTCGATGTTGTCGCGGTTGATCTGGTCCAGCGCGGCGAAACGGCTGCCACCTTCGGTATTACCGTAGTGTGCCCAGTCTTTCTGCGCATCGGCCGCCGCCACCGGGGTAACGCCCGGGCCTGCACCGGTGGGTGCAACGCTGGGGTGCGCGACAAACATATTGCCCGCTGCCACCGCCACGCCCAGGGCCAACACGGCGGCGACGCCATAGGCACCCCGCGCCGGTTTGCCGGCCAGCAATGGATACACCAGCGCGACCACCACGCCGATCACCGCAAACATGAACAATCGCGAGAACAGCGGCCAGTATTCCAGGCCCACGTCGGCCACCGCCCACACGGCGGTAGCCACCAGAAACGCGGCGAACAACCAGGCGCCGGCAGGCTTGCAGCGGGCAATCAGCAACCCGGAAATGGCCATGACCACGCCGCCCAGCAGGAAGTACCAGGAGCCTCCCAGGCTGACCAGTTTGGCGCCGCCGACGGCAAGCGCAAGGCCGAGCAGGGCGATGACGACGCCCAGGCCCAGGAGTAAGAATCTAGAGACGCCAGCGGCGCGCGATGCTCGTTTCATGTCGAATGGACTCGAGTGAGAGAGGGCAAAGACGCGATTTTAGCAAGATAAGTAACCGGTTAGTACATTTGAGTCCTGCAATAGACTGTTGCAGGTACTGCGATGATGGGGTGGGCCGCTTATGAAGTGGTCGGTAGGTGGCGCAGGCAATCGACAATCTGTGTGGCGAGGGGAGCAAGCTCCCTCGCCACGGTACAGTGCTGCCTTTTAATGGGCGGGCATCAGAACTTGAAGCGCCCCACCAGCCCATTGAGCTGGCCGGAAATATCAGTCAGCCGCCCTGAACCGGTCTGCGCCGAATGCGCCAAGCCTTCCACCAGCTGCGCGTCGGCGTGGATCTGCGCGATATGCCGGTTGATCTCTTCGGCCACTTGGTGCTGTTCTTCGGCGGCGGTGGCGATCTGGGTGTTCTGGTCGCGAATCGAGTCCACCGAACCACGGATCTTGTCGAAGCTGTCGCGGGCCTGCTGGATGCGCTCCACGCTGGTGTTGGACACCAGCAAGCTGCCTTGCATCTGCTGGGTGACTTCCTGGGTGCGGCGGGCCAGGTTGCCCAGCAGGCTGTCGATTTCGCCGGTGGAGTCGGCGGTGCGACGTGCCAGTGCACGCACTTCATCGGCGACCACCGCAAAGCCGCGGCCCTGGTCGCCAGCGCGGGCGGCTTCGATCGCGGCGTTGAGCGCCAGCAGGTTGGTCTGTTCGGCAATCGAGCGGATGGTGTCGAGGATGGTGTTGATGTTCTGGCTGTCTTGCTCGAGCAACTGCATGGTCTGTGTGGATTTTTGCAGGTTTTCGCTGAGCTTGAGCACGCTGCCGGTGGCTTCACCGATGTGCTGCTGACCGGTGTGCACGTCGCGATAGCCCTCATCGGCACTCGTGGCGGCGGCGCTGCATGAGCGCGCGACTTCGTTGGCGGTGGCGACCATCTCGTTGAACGCGGTGCTCACCAGTTCCACGGCTTCGCGCTGGCGGCCGGCGGCCTGGTTCATATTGTTGGCCACTGCACTGGTGTCGGCGGCGGCGGCTTGCAGGTCTGAGGAGGCGTTGCCGATGCGCTGCACCAGTTGCGCGATCATGCTCAGGAACTGGTTGAACCAGCCGGCCAGGCTGGCGGTTTCGTCCTTGCCTTGCACCTTGAGCTGGCGCGTGAGGTCGCCTTCACCTTCGGCGATTTCCTGCAGGCCGTCGGCCACACCGCGAATCGGGCGCACGATCACACGGGCGAAACTGGCGCCGACGATTGCGAACACCACGGCCAGTACGGCGGCAATCGCCGCGATCAACCACGTCAGGCGGGTGGCGCCGGCCATCACTTCGTCACGCTTGGTCAGGCCGATAAAGCGCCAGCCCAAGTCTTTGGAGCTGACCACGTTAGCCATGTAGGCCACGCCATCGATGCTCACCTCGGTCACGCCATCGCCATGCTTGGCCAGTTCGGCGTAGTTCGCGCCCAGGCCCGCCAGGGGCTTGAAGTTGTGCGTGGCATCGCTGGGGTCCACCAGCACGTTGCCGTCGGCTTCCACCAGCATCAGGTAGCCGCTGTCGCCCAGCTTGATGGTGCGCACCAGCTCGGTGAGTTGCTTGAGCGACACGTCCAGGCCAACCACCCCAAGGACATTGCCCGTGGCATCCGTGACGGTGCGCACTGTGCCGATCAGTACCACATCGTCCGGGGCCCAGTAGTAGGCGCCTGTGCGCACGGTCTTGCCTGGCGCTGCAATGGCGGCCTGGTACCAGGGGCGGGTGCGCGGGTCGTATTGCGTCAGTTTGGCGTCGTCCGGCCAACTGGCGTAGCCGCCATCGCTCAGGCCCAGGGACAGGTAGGCGGTGCTGGGGTGGCTTTTGGCGAACTGATCGAAAATCGCCAGCAGTTCTGTGTTGGTCGGCGTCAGCGGAATTTGCGCTGCATCGGCGCCGGCGTAGTTCTTGAGGTTCTTGGCCGCGATCACACGCGGGTCCTTGGCGACGAAGTCGACATTCTGGCTGATGCCGTCGAAAAACTGCTGCATGCCATTGTCGATCTGGCGGATCTCGCGGCCGCTGCTGTCGAGGAAGTTGGCCAGCGCACCCTCGCGCAGGTTCAGCACCACGATAATGGCGACCAGGATGACCGGCACGCACGCGATGGCCGCAAACGCCCATGTCAGCTTCTGCTTGATATTCATGACTTCACCCGCGGGTATTTATAGTTTTGGCAAGGGGAGAAAAATGGGTACTGCGTGCCGCAGGCGTTTTTGTGAGAGGCGAGGCCATGCGTACCCTCGGTTTATCGGCCGAGGGCGCTGGCACTTGAGCAAGGGCAATCAGGCGATCGGGTCACCGACCAGGGCATCACGGCGCATCGACTGCAGGTTCTTCTCGATGGTTTCGCAGATGCTTTCCATCTGGATCTGGTGTTCGCTGGAATTGAACGGGCTTTGCAGGTCGGTGCCGATGCGTTCGATGGCCAGCAGCATGAAGCCCACGACTGTGGAGGCCAACGGCGTGAACCAACCGAGCGATTCCACCAGGCCCACCGGCACGATCAGGCAGAACAGCGAGATGAATAGCCGCGGGAAGTACACGTAAGGGTAGGGCAGTGGCGTGTTGGCAATCCGCTCCATGCCGCCCTGGGCGTTGGAGAGGTCCACCAGGGTCGACTCCAACCGCGCCAGGCGAATACTGTCCAGGCGTCCGGCCTGGTACTCGCGCGCCAGCAACGAGGCCGAACCGGTGAGGATGTCATTGGCGAAGTTATTGGTGGCGCCGTTGCGCGCAAATTCTTCGGCGGGGATAAAGGCTCGCACTTCCTCCGGGCATGGCTGGCCCTTGAGGTGCGCAGCCAGGCAGTTGACGTAAGCCACGTGACGGCGCAACAGCGTCGACTTCACCGGGTTCACCTCACCGGGGGCGTCATCGAGCAGGGTCAACACTTGCCGGGCAAAACTGCGCGAGTTGTTGACCATCGCCCCCCACAGCGTGCGTGCTTCCCACCAGCGATTGTAGGCGCTGCTGTTGCGAAAACTGATCAGCACCACCAGTGCCGAGCCGAGCAAGGTCAGGGGCATCAGCGGCAAATTGATCTTGGCGGTGAGAAACAGCATGAAATCCACCGTCACCGCCACATCCCACAACAACAGCCAGAACAACGCCCAGCCCACATAGCCCATGGTCTTGATGATCAGGCGGTATTTCTTCAGAAGGGCAGCTTTCAAACGAGAACCTCGCGGCGGGCGGTTGGCAACAATCCCCTGTTACGACGCCGGCGAGGAAGGAAGGTTCGCGGTGTGCTGAATCGATTAGTCCTCTAACCGCCAGGCGGAGAGAATGTAACCAAAGGTTGCGCGTAAGTGTGTGCCACGGGGCATTTGACTGTGGAACAACTTTGGTACTGATGACGTCTTGTCCGGCAATCGCTGTACATTGCGTTCGAGGCAAAAAGCCATTAATGGCAGGAATTTTGAAGTGATTTGTTTTGGGGCCGGGCTGCAGGGATTTCGTAGCTGAGATCAGTGGCATCAAGTTGGATGATCAGGGCTCTTTCATGCGTGTCAGTTCGTTGAAGTTGGCTATGTGTAATACCGCGCAAGCGCTCGAACGTCATAAGGATTTTGAATCGTGCATGAGAGCGCATTACCACGTGCTGCTCGTGCCCTATTCGAGACGACCGTTTTTCTACAAGAGTGCCCTTAAATACAGCCGCTTGATGGTGTCGTTTGCATTATTGAGCCAATACTTTTCCACACCGCTGCCGTTGTTGGCAGAAGTTAAAGCCTTGTGTGTATCGCGCAAATATTGTTCGAAAAACAGCCTGGAATCGATCTTTTTGCTGTTCCGGGCCCTGGGTTTCATGGAAGTCGCGCCGCACCCCGAAGACAGTCGCTTCAGGGTGTATGCACCCTCGGATGAAGCCTGCCGCGAAGCGCGGTTGATGCTCACCGCCCTCACTGAGTCGTTGGCGCTGCTCTACCCCGAAAGGGAGGTGTTCCGGCAGATGCGCGACCTGGATGATCGCGAGTTTCTGGCGCTCTATTTCAAGGGTTTTGCCATGATTCTCGCGGCCGAGTTGACGGTGGATGTCTTGCTGCCCGAATGTTATTGGCTGGTGAAGCGCGACGCCGGCCATCTGTTGATGCTGGCGATCTACAACGACGCCTTTGCCCCCGAGAACGACCGCGCCACCTTCCGGTCGTCTTCCTACCTGGCCTTGGCCAAGCAACTGTCCGTGTCCAAGACCCACATTATCCGTATGGTGCAGGAGGGGGTTGAAAAGGGTTATTTCAAAGCCCACTCCAAAACCCGGCTGGAAGTTCTGCCACCCTTTGCCAGCCTGGTAAAGCGGTTTATGGCCTTTTCATTTGCGATGGGCCTGCATGCTATTGAGATGGGAGCGTAAGGATGCCTGCTAACTTGAAGTTGCGGCCCAGAATGCGCAGTTTGTTGTCACCTGCGGTAGCCCAAGCCGAAGGGATAGGGATTATTGCCTGGGTCGGCATGCTCCTGATTCCTGCGGCACTGAAGTTGAATTTTTATATGTTGGGCGTCACGGTGGGCCTGCTGATTGTTTGCCGGGTACATGCCACTACCACGAACTTTCTGCTCTGGCGAGTGCTGGGGGTCACCTATATGGTGTTGTTGTCCGTCGGCTTCGCTTATCTGATTCATATGAACAAAGAGTTGCGTATCTATGGCTTGCCGTTGGCCGTGACCCTGGTGGTGGGCAGCGCGATCTTGTTTATCAGTGTCCAGGATTATCTGGCCGATGCGCTATTGATCTGGCTGATCCTGTGGCCGCCCATGCAGGCGGATATATACGCGGGCACCGAGGTGTATTTGCTGCTGTTCTGCGCGGCGTCGGTGTCCATCGGGTTTATCTTGAGTTACTCCTACTTGAAGAACCTGCGTTCGGTATTGCTGGTGGAAAGCGAGTTTCGCGCCTTGGCCGAGACCGACTATCTGACCTCCATCCTCAACCGGCGCGCCTTTATGCAGAGCTTCGAGAAGTTGCTCGGTGGGGAGCAGGGCGGCTACTTCATCATGTTGGATATCGACAGTTTCAAAGAAAAAAACGACCTGTATGGCCACGACGTGGGGGACAAGATCCTGCGCGCCATGGCCCTGTGCCTGAAAAACGCCAAGGGCAGCCACAGCTTTGGACGGATCGGCGGGGAAGAGTTCGGCGTGTTATTGCAGGGCGACGATGTGGAGGTGGCCTGTGATTATGCCCTGGACTTGTTGCAGGCGATCCGCAGCAGTGTGCCTGCGCCCCACCATTACACCTGCAGTGCGGGGATGGCGCGTTTTTCGCCGGGCGACGAGTTGTCGGCCGTGCTCAAGATGGCGGATAAGAACCTGTACGGCGCCAAGCGCAATGGCAAGGACTGTGTGCACCTGGACGGCGCGCTGTTAAAGGCGATCTTGTCCTGAGGCTTGCCGTCTAGCGCATAGGTATCTACACAACTTTCCAAGTTGCAGCAGCCAACGCTAACCACGATGCGAAGCGAGCCGCTCTTGATCTGCTTTTGATCTTGCTTTTGATCTCAGGCGCCCCGTTAAACCACGCTGGCCGGAATTCGACAGGGATTTGGGGGGTAAACCGGCAGGGATGCCGGTTTAGCCGCCCCGCGCCATGGATGGCGCGTGGCGGCGGCCCCCCAAATCACTGGCGGATTACGGGCACACCGAGCCTAAGCGAGGTGCCGAGTGGTGGGGCAAGAGCGTTTTGCTTACTTTTGTCTGGGCCGGCATTCCGGCTTTTCAAAAGTGAGCCGCCGTCAGGGCGGAACCCTAAGTGGCCGTTACCGCAGGAATGGATATGTACTCGGTATAACAGTGTCGCCTGTCAGGCCGTCTTCGCAGGCAAGCCAGCTCCCACATTTGGATTGTGGGGTGTCAGGTAGGCAAGCGCCGGGTGGCAGGCCCTCACGGGAGCAAGCTCCCTCGCCACAGGCCAAGCGTCGCGCCGAAGTTATGCGTCTAGTGTTGTGACAACACACTGGCCAGCAACCCAGGGAAGCGGCTTTCCAGCTCGTCACGGCGCAACGAGTTCATATGGGTGGTGCCCACATTGCGCGTGTGCACCAGGCCGGCATCGCGCAATACCCGGAAGTGATGGGACATGCTGGACTTGGGCCGCCCCCCGTCCAGTTCGCCACAGGTGGCCTCTGGCACGTTGGCCAGGTAGCGCACGATGTCCAGGCGCACGGGGTCGCTCAAGGCGTACAGCACACGCTCAAGCGTCAATTCTTGCGGGGTAGGGTGTTTGAAGGCTCGCATGGGGCGGATGATAACAGGGGGGTAGCGTTCAATACCATAGTTCGATTACCATCGAACTATCGAATCACCCACCCCTTCCTGGAGTTCTCAATGTCGGCCTTGTTCGAACCGTTCAAACTCAAAGATGTGACCTTGCGCAATCGCATTGCTATCCCACCGATGTGCCAATACATGGCCGACGACGGCATGGTCAACGACTGGCACCACGTCCACCTGGCCGGCATGGCCCGTGGTGGCGCCGGCCTGCTGGTGGTCGAGGCCACCGCGGTCGCCCCTGAAGGACGCATCACCCCAGGCTGCGCCGGGATCTGGAGCGACGCCCATGCCCAGGCATTCGTGCCCATGGTCAAGGCCATCAAGGCCGCAGGTTCGGTGCCGGGCATCCAGATCGCCCACGCCGGTCGTAAAGCCAGCGCCAACCGACCCTGGGAAGGTGATGACCACATCCCGGCCTCCGATCCCCGTAGCTGGGAAACCATCGCCCCATCTGCCATCGCGTTCGGTGCCAACCTGCCCAACGTACCACGTGCCATGACCCTGGAAGACATTGCCCGCGTGCAGCAGGACTTCGTCGACGCGGCCCGCCGCGCTCGCGATGCCGGCTTTGAATGGATCGAACTGCACTTCGCCCACGGCTACCTGGGCCAGAGCTTTTTCTCCGAGCATTCCAACCAGCGTACCGATGCCTACGGTGGCAGCTTCGATAACCGCAGCCGCTTCCTCCTCGAAACCCTGGCTGCAGTGCGTGAAGTCTGGCCGGAAAACCTGCCGCTCACCGCCCGGTTCGGTGTGATCGAATACGACGGCCGTGATGAGCAGACCCTCACCGAGTCCATCGAACTGGCGCGCCGTTTCAAGGACGGTGGCCTGGACCTGCTGAGCGTCAGCGTCGGCTTTACCATTCCTGACACCAACATCCCGTGGGGCCCGGCCTTCATGGGGCCGATTGCTGAGCGGGTGCGCCGTGAAGCCGGCATCCCGGTGACATCGGCCTGGGGCTTCGGCACGCCGCAACTGGCGCAAGGCGCGTTGCAGGCCGGGCACCTGGATCTGGTTTCGGTGGGGCGTGCGCATCTGGCCGACCCGCATTGGGCCTACTTTGCTGCCAAGGAGCTGGGCGTGGACAAGTCCTCCTGGACCTTGCCGGCGCCTTACGCGCACTGGCTGGAACGCTATCGCTGAGGTACGCCTGCGCGTTGCATGAGCCACTCGATTGAGTGGCTTTTTTTCGCCTGTGGTTTTTGCGCTACCCACTGGACACACAGCAGATACGGGAAAAATAACAAATGAGAACCGATATCAAACGAGAATGCCCTGATATATGATGCGCGGCGAATTCTTGGCAGGTTTGCCGCCCCATCTGGCTCATTCACTAGGTTCTACACCCATGCGTCGTACCCTGATTTCCATCTGTGTGCTCCAGGCGTTTTCCCCCTTCACGTGGGCAGAGCAGGTGCCTGCCGAGAACGCCAGTATCGAGCTGCAAGCGACCAATGTCACCGCCACCGCGGACCTTGAATCAGCCCAGGGCCCGGTGCAGGGCTACCGTGCCACACGCTCAGCCAGTGCGACGCGCACCGACACCGCCATTCATGAAACCCCGCAGTCCATCAGCGTAGTGTCCAAGGACGTGGTCGAAGACCTCGGTGCCACGCGCCTGCAGGATGCCCTCGATTACGCGGGCGGCGTGGGCCGCGCCAACAATTTCGGCGGCCAGGGCCTGACCACCTTTACCGTGCGCGGCTTCACCACCGGTGAGTTCTACCGCAACGGCTTCCCGATCAACCGCGGTTACCCGAACATGCCGGACGCCAACACCATCGAGCGTCTTGAAGTATTGCGCGGCCCCGCGACCATGCTCTACGGCCGTGGCGACCCGGGCGGCACCTTCAATGTGGTGTCCAAGCAGCCGCTGGCCGAACGCACCGTCACCCTGGGCAGCCAGCTCAATGATCAGGGCATGAAACGCGGCACCCTGGATGCCTCCGGCCCGCTGGACGAAGAAGGTCGCCTGGCCTATCGCCTGAACGTGGTGGGCGAGGGCGGCGACACCTTCCGCGATCACGTCGAGACGGAACGCTACGGCGTGACGCCGGTGATCACCTGGCAGGCCACCGATGACACCAAGGTGACCTTCGAAGGCGATTTCATGCGCAACAACCACCCGCTGGACCGTGGCCTGACGCGCTTCCCCAACCAGCGCGCCACGCCCTCGCGTGATACGTTCTGGGGCGACAAGGACGCTGGCAAGCTGCACAACGACAACAACATGGCGCAGTTGCGTTTCGAGCATGCACTGAGCGACAACTGGACCCTGGGCGGCGGTTTCCAGTGGTTGGACGGCAGCTTGAAAGGCAATGCCATCGAAGCCAACGGGCCGGGCAGCCTGGGCGCTGATGGCCGCACCCTGCAACGCAACTTCAATTACCGCAAGCTGGAATGGACCGACAAGGACTATCAGCTCAACCTGACCGGGCACTTCTCCACTGGCGGCTTCGATCACACCTTGCTCACCGGTATCGAGTACGAGGATTACGACTACAAGTCGATCATCCAGCGTTCCAGCGCCGCGGCGGGCACCTATCCAATCGACATCTTTGACCCGGTGTACGGTCAAACCCGTCCGGCACTGACCCGCACGCCCACCCACGATAAGGAAAACCTCAAGACCTACGCCGCTTTTGTACAGGACCAGGTCGCGCTCACCGAACGCCTGAAAGTGCTGGCCGGTGCCCGCTTTGAGCGTTTCGAGCATGATTACCAGAACTATGTAGGTAAAAGCTGGCAGGCCGCCGACAACGCCGTCACCCCGCGTGTGGGGGTGATTTACGACCTCACCGACACCGTCGCGGTCTATGCCGATGCCGCACGTTCGTTCAAGCCCAACACCGGCGCCAGCCGCGAAGGCGGTGGTTTTGCGCCGGAGAAAGGCAAGTCCTACGAGATGGGCATCAAGTGGGAAGCGCTGGAACGGCAGTTGAGCGTGGATGCGGCGATCTATCAGATCGAGAAGAAAAACGTGCTGACCACCGACCCCGTGGACAATACCTTCAGTGTCGCGGCGGGCCAGGTGCGCAGTCGTGGATTTGACCTGAACGTGGCGGGCAATCTCACCCCCGAATGGCGCGTGATCGGTGGCTACGCCTATGTGGATGCCGAAGTCACCCGTGACAACACTTTGCGTTCCGGCACACGCTTGATGAACATCCCGCGCAACAGTTTCAGCCTGCTCAACGTCTATGAGTTCCAGGACGGCGCGCTCAAAGGCCTGGGCCTGGGCGCCGGCGGCAAGTACGTCGACCAACGCGCCGGCCAGACCGCCAACACGGCATTCTCCATGGACGCCTACACGGTGGTCGACCTGCTCGGTTACTACAAAGTCAACGAACAGGTACGCCTGAATCTGGACGTCAAAAACCTGTTCAACCGTGAATATGAGGAAGGCGCGTTCGGCAATATCTACGCCTACCCCGGCGCACCGCGAACCGTGCAGGTGGGCATCGCCTATACCCTGTGACGAACAGCCTGCGATGGCGGCCTGCCAGCCGACGCCTATCTACCTGACACCCAGCGATCCAACTGTGGGAGCTGGCTTGCCTGCGATGACGGCCCGCCAGCCGATGCCTATCTACCTGACACCCCACAGTCTGATTGCGGCGCGTCAGTTAGGTCTGTGTCGGCTGCCAGATCGTCGCGGGAGCAAGCTCCCTCGCCACAGGGGCCTGCATCAGCTTCACCTGTCAGGTTTGACAGTAGACACTGGCGGGCGATCGAGGGATGTTTGCTCGTAACGTGCCAGCGCAGCGGTCGGCGCTCATTGCTTTTCGAAGCCACGCTTAATAGGGATATTAAAAATGGAACGGGAACTGATCGAGAAAGCTGAAGACCTGATCAAAAAGACCAACGATGCCGAGCGTCTGTTCACCCGATATGCCACCAAGTGCTACACGTCAGCCTTGCAAAAATATGCCAAGGAGATCAGCGAAACCTCCTATACCTATCTACTGGCCGAGCTGGCCGAAAGTTCGCTGAGTTCGGAAATTCTAGGCCGGCCAGGCGCCAATATCAGCCTGGTCAGGATCGAAATAGAGGAGGTCATGCTCGAAGCCGATGTCATCAAGAAACTGAAGCGGGCCGAAACCCATTACCTGGAAACCCTGGAATCGGTGCGCAAGTTCGAAGACCTTAAGCGCTTCGAGAAAATGCAGGACACGTCCGATATCGTCCGCTCGATAAAACTCGGTGTGTCACGTTTCAATATCCTGTTTGTCATCTTGCTGATCGGTGGGTTGACCTGGGCGGCGATCAATTTGCCTAAAGAAGCCTTGGCGTTGATTTCGGCTGCGATCGGCGGGGCCATCACCCACTTGCTGTCCGAGCGCCAGGCCGTGCTGGCGCTGAAAAAAGAGGGCGATAACACCTGCCCCAGGGCCAACAATAACAATCAGGAATGACGCGGGCTCACAACGGCGTCAACACATTCATCACCGTATCCAGCGCCACTCGGGTGTCATCCAGTTGCACCAGTGACGCATGCCGCGCACCCAGGGCATCGCGGTTCTGGATCGCCGTGAGGATCGCTTTGTGCCGAGGCAGACTCAGGCCCTGGATATCCGGACGGCGGTTGGTGATGTTGATCGACTCGCGCAACGGCAGCGAGAGCATGTTGCACATATAGGCGAGCAGGTCGTTGCGGGTGGCATCGGCAATGGCGCGGTGGAAGTCCAGGTCGGCCTGTAACAGGTCCTCGTGGGTCTTGGCGGTTTCCATGCCCTGGTAGGCTTGTTCGATGGTGGCGATGTCTTCATCGGTGGCGGTGGTCGCGGCCATGGCGGCGATCTCCGGTTCGAGGATGCGGCGCACCCCGGCCAGGGTGTTGAAGAACTCGCTGTGGGGCGTGGACTGCATCAACCAGGACAGCACGTCCGGGTCGAGCAGGTGCCATTTCAAGCGTGGCCGTACCACCGCGCCCACCCGTGGCTTGGAATACACCAGGCCCTTGGCGCTGAGCACCCGCGTGGCTTCGCGCAATACCGAGCGGCTGACCTGGTATTCCTCGCACAGCGTGGCTTCCATGGGCAAGCGTTCTTCAGGCTTGAAGCGACCGGAAACGATGTGCATGCCCAAGTCCTGAACGATCTGGGCATGCTGGCTCTTGCGCGGCTTGGGCGGCTGGTGATCCATAACGACGGGGAGGCTCTGGCTTAGATTCGCCGCATCATAGCATCCCGATTAGTGGGAATGCCGTGGGACTTCGGCGCCACGGCAGCCCACCAGGAAGTCAAAGTCGCAGCCTTGGTCGGCCTGCAGCACATGGTCGATGTACAGCTGGCGATAGCCGCCGACGATGAGGTTCTGCGCGGGGGGCAGGTCGGCCATGCGCGCCGCCAGTTCGGCGTCGGGGATATCAAGATGCAGGCGGCCATTGGCGCAATCGAGTTCGATCCAGTCACCTTCCTTCACTGTCGCCAACGGCCCGCCGGCAGCGGCTTCGGGTGCCACGTGCAACACCACGGTGCCGTAGGCGGTGCCGCTCATGCGTGCATCGGAAATGCGCACCATGTCCGTCACGCCCTGGGCCAACAGCTTGGCGGGCAGGCCCATGTTGCCGACTTCGGCCATGCCGGGGTAACCCTTGGGGCCGCAGTTTTTCATGACCAGGATCGAGTTGGCATCCACGTCCAGCTCCGGGTCGTTGATGCGTGCCTTGTACATGTCGAAGTTCTCGAACACCACTGCGCGGCCACGGTGTTGCATCAGTTCGGCGCTGGCGGCAGACGGCTTGAGCACCGCACCCAACGGCGCCAGGTTGCCGCGCAACACGCAGATGCCGCCGTCGGCGCGGATCGGGTTGTCCAGGGTGCGGATCACTTCGTCCTGGCCGTAGATCGGCGAATCCTTGGTGTTCTCGCCCAGGGACTTGCCGTTGACCGTCAAGGCGTTCGGGTGGGGGATCAGGTTGGCCTCACCCAGGCGACGCAGCACCGCGGGCAGGCCGCCGGCGTAGTAGAACTCTTCCATCAGAAAGCGCCCGGAGGGCTGCAGGTCGACGATGGTCGGCATGCCGCGGCCGATGCGGGTCCAGTCATCCAGGTCGAGTTCGACGCCGATGCGCCCTGCGATGGCTTTCAAGTGGATCACGGCGTTGGTCGAGCCGCCGATGGCCGCGTTCACGCGGATAGCGTTTTCAAACGCCTCCTTGGTGAGGATTTTCGACAGCTTCAAATCCTCACGCACCATCTCCACGGCGCGCATGCCCGACATGTGCGCCAGTACATAGCGACGTGCATCCACTGCCGGAATCGCCGCGTTGTGGGGCAGGGAAGTGCCCAGCGCCTCGGCCATGCAGGCCATGGTGGAGGCCGTGCCCATGGTGTTGCAGGTGCCCGCCGAGCGCGACATGCCGCCCTCGGCCGCGAGGAAGTCATCCAGGGTGATGGTGCCGGCCTTGACCTGTTCGCTGAGCTGCCACACCACTGTGCCCGAGCCGATGTCCTGGCCCTTGTGCTTGCCGTTGAGCATCGGTCCGCCGGTGACCACGATGGCCGGCACATCACAACTGGCCGCGCCCATCAGCAGCGCCGGGGTGGTCTTGTCGCAGCCGGTGAGCAGTACCACGCCATCAATCGGATTACCGCGAATCGCTTCTTCCACATCCATGCTCGCCAGGTTACGCGTGAGCATGGCGGTAGGGCGCAGGTTGGATTCGCCATTGGAAAACACCGGGAACTCCACCGGGAAGCCTCCGGCCTCGATCACGCCACGCTTGACGTGCTCGGCGATCTGGCGGAAGTGCGCGTTGCACGGGGTCAGCTCCGACCAGGTGTTACAGATGCCGATGATCGGCTTGCCATGGAACTGATGGTCGGCAATGCCTTGGTTCTTCATCCAACTGCGGTACATGAAGCCGTTTTTGTCGGCGGTACCGAACCACTGGGCAGAGCGTAGGCCGGGCTTTTTGTCAGGCATGATCGTTTCTCTTATTGTATGACTATATGTTCTATGCGTGCTTAAACATAAGCGCAAAATCGCCGCTTTGGAAGTGTTGTTTTGCAAATAGTCATACTATATAGTCGATGTTAACTGAGGTATGACCCTGGCGAATTTCGCCAGAGGCGTCCCCCGAGCTTCTATAAAAACAACAATCGGAGATCGACCCCATGAGCCAGGAACTGCGGCTTATTCGGCGCATCACGCTGAAACTGATTCCCTTCCTGATCCTGCTGTACCTGATCGCCTACGTGGACCGTTCCGCCGTGGGGTTCGCCAAGCTGCACATGGGCGCTGACGTGGGCATCGGTGACGCCGCCTATGGCCTCGGTGCCGGGTTGTTCTTCATTGGCTATTTCCTGTTCGAGATTCCCAGCAACCTGATGCTCGACCGCTTCGGCGCGCGGCGCTGGTTTGCGCGCATCATGATCACCTGGGGCGCCATCACCATCGGCATGGCGTTCGTGCAGGGGCCGCACAGCTTCTATGTGATGCGCTTTCTGCTGGGCGCGGCGGAGGCGGGGTTCTTTCCCGGCGTGCTGTACTACATTACCCAGTGGTTCCCGGTGCGCCATCGCGGCAAGATCCTCGGGCTGTTCATCCTCTCCCAACCTATTGCAATGATGATCACCGGCCCAGTGTCCGGCGGTTTGCTTGGCATGGACGGCATCCTTGGCCTGCATGGCTGGCAGTGGCTGTTCATCGTGATCGGCACCCCGGCGATCCTGCTGACCTGGCCGGTGCTGCGTTACCTGCCGGATGGCCCCCAGAAGGTCAACTGGATGAGCGAGGAAGAAAAAGCCTGGCTCACCGGCGAGCTGCACAAAGACCTGCAAGCCTACGGCCAGACGCGCCATGGCAACCCTTTGCATGCGCTCAAGGACAAGCGCGTGTTGCTGCTGGCGCTGTTCTACTTGCCGGTGACCTTGAGCATCTACGGCCTTGGCCTGTGGCTGCCGACCCTGATCAAACAGTTTGGCGGCAGCGACCTCACCACCGGTTTCATCTCCGCCGTGCCCTATATCTTCGGCATCATCGGCCTGTTGATCATCCCGCGCAGCTCCGACCGCTTGAACGACCGTTACGGCCATCTCGCCGTGCTCTATGTACTGGGCGCCATCGGCCTGTTCTGCAGTGCCTGGCTCACGGTGCCAGTGCTGCAAATGGCCGCACTGTGCCTGGCGGCGTTTGCCATGTTTTCCTGCACCGCCGTGTTCTGGACCCTGCCGGGGCGCTTTTTTGCCGGCGCCAGTGCGGCGGCCGGTATTGCCTTGATCAACTCGGTGGGCAACCTCGGCGGCTATATCGGCCCGTTCGTGATCGGTGCGCTCAAGGAGTACACCGGCAACCTGGCCTCAGGCTTGTATTTCTTATCCGGTGTGATGGTGTTCGGGTTGCTGTTGACCTTCGTGGTCTACCGCTTGCTGGAGCGCAAGCACGTGCTGCCCGTCGACCAATTCGCCGCCAGCGCCCGTGGCGCCACACGCACTTAAATCCAGGAGAAGCTGCATGCGTTTAGTTCAGTTCGAGTTGAGCAACGGTGAGCGCCGCGTCGGCGTGGTAGAAGGCAACCAGGTACGCGAAGTGCGCGGCGCCCACAGCGTGCGTGAACTGGCGCTGGCCGCCATCGATGCCGGCGGCAAGTTGCAGCAACAGGTAGAGGCCCTCGGCCTGGGCGCCAGCCATGACTACGCCGCCTTGTTGGCGGAACACAAAATCCTGCCCCCGCTGGACCACCCGGACCCGGCCCACATGCTGATCAGCGGCACCGGCCTCACCCACCTGGGCAGTGCCTCGGCCCGCGACAAGATGCACCAGCAGGCTGGCGACGACAGCGCGATGACCGACACCATGCGCATCTTCAAATGGGGCGTGGAGGGCGGCAAACCCGCCGCTGGCCAACCGGGCGTGCAACCGGAGTGGTTTTACAAAGGCGATGGCAGCATCGTCGTGCGCCCGGGCCAGGCCTTCCCGGTGCCGCCGTTCGCCGAAGACGCCGGCGAAGAGCCGGAAATCGGCGGCCTCTACGTGATCGGCCACGACCGCAAACCCTATCGCCTGGGCTTTGCGGTGGGCAACGAGTTCTCCGACCATGTGATGGAGCGCAAGAACTACCTGTATCTGGCCCATTCCAAGCTGCGCAGTTGCAGCTATGGCCCGGAGCTGCGTGTGGGCGAACTGCCCGAGCATCTGGCGGGCACCAGCCGCATCCTGCGCAATGGCGAAGTCATCTGGCAGAACGAATTCCTCAGCGGCGAGGCCAATATGTGCCACAGCCTGGAAAACCTCGAATATCACCACTTCAAATACAGCCAGTTCCTCAAGCCGGGCGATGTGCACATTCACTTCTTCGGCACCGCCACCTTGTCATTCGCCGACGGTATACGTACCCAGCCGGGCGATGTGTTCGAGATCAGCCAGGCCGAGTTCGGCGCGCCGTTGATCAACGGTATCGGCAGCAGCGATGCGGCATTTGAACCCGGCCAAGTCACCCCCCTTTAAGGAGATCAACATGACCCAGTTCCTCGGCCACAACTACATCGGCGGCCAGCGCAGCGCCAACGGCAGCATCAAGCTGCAAAGCATCGATGCCGCCACCGGCGAAGCCTTGCCCCAGGATTTCTACCAGGCCACACCGCAAGAGGTCGATGCCGCCGCCAAGGCCGCCGCCGCTGCGTATCCGGCGTTCCGTGCGCTGAGTGCCGCGCGCCGTGCGCAGTTCCTGGATGCGGTGGCCGATGAGCTGGACGCCTTGGGCGATGACTTCGTCGAACTGGTCTGCCGCGAAACCGCATTGCCGGCCGCACGCATCAAAGGCGAACGCGGGCGCACCAGCGGCCAGATGCGTTTGTTCGCCACCGTGCTGCGCCGGGGTGACTTCTACGGGGCGCGTATCGACAAAGCCCTGCCAGAGCGCCAGCCGCTGCCGCGCCCGGACCTGCGCCAATACCGCATCGGCCTCGGCCCGGTGGCGGTGTTCGGCGCCAGCAACTTCCCCCTGGCGTTTTCCACCGCCGGCGGTGACACCGCCGCCGCGCTGGCCGCCGGATGCCCGGTAGTGTTCAAGGCCCACAGCGGGCACATGGCGACCGCCGAGCGCGTGGCCGATGCGATCATCCGCGCCGCCGAGGCCACCGAGATGCCGGCTGGTGTGTTCAATATGATCTTTGGCGGCGGCGTCGGCGAAGCGCTGGTCAAGCACCCGGCGATCCAGGCGGTGGGTTTTACCGGTTCGCTCAAAGGCGGCCGCGCCCTGTGCGACATGGCCGCGGCGCGCCCGCAACCGATCCCGGTGTTTGCCGAGATGTCGAGCATCAACCCGGTGATCGTACTGCCCCAGGCGCTGCAAGCCCGCGTCGAAAGCATTGCCCGCGACCTGACCGCATCGGTGGTACAAGGCTGCGGCCAGTTCTGCACCAACCCAGGCCTGGTGATCGGTATCGCCTCGCCTGCGTTCACCGCGTTCACACAACAGGTCGCGCAATTGATCGGCGAGCAACCGGCGCAAACCATGCTGAATGCCGGCACCCTGGGCAGCTACGGCAAGGGCCTGGAAAAACTCCGGTCTCACCCGGGCATCCAGCATCTGGCGGGCAGCGCGCAGTCGGGCAACCAGGCGCAACCGCAACTGTTCAAGGCGGATGTACGTCTGTTGATTGACGGCGATGAAGTGCTCCAGGAAGAAGTCTTCGGCCCCACCACGGTGTTCGTCGAAGTGGCCGACCAAGCTCAACTCAGCGCCGCCCTGCAGGGGCTGCACGGGCAACTGACGGCCACGATCATCGGTGAATCGGCCGACCTGCAACAGTTCGCCGAACTCACGCCCCTGCTGGAACAGAAAGTCGGGCGCATCCTGCTCAACGGTTACCCCACTGGCGTGGAAGTGTGCGATTCCATGGTTCACGGCGGGCCGTACCCGGCGACTTCCGACGCCCGTGGCACCTCGGTCGGCACCTTGGCCATCGACCGTTTCCTGCGCCCGGTGTGCTTCCAGAACTACCCTGATAGCCTGCTGCCCGAGGCGTTGAAAAACGCCAACCCCTTGCGTATCCAGCGGCTGGTGAATGGCACGCCATCGCGCGAATCGCTGTAACTGATCAGGAGGTTTCATGTCGTTGAGCGCAGTCACCCCGCACCGTGCCCGGTTGGGCGAAGGGCCGTTCTGGGATGTACCGACCCAGGCCCTGTATTGGGTGGATATCGCCGCCCGTCAGGCGCTGCGTCTGATGGGTGGGCAATTGCAGGTGTGGCAATTGCCTGAGCACGTCTCGGCGTTCATCCCCTGTCAAAGCGGTGATGCGCTGGTGACCTTGAGCAGCGGCGTGTATCGCCTGGATTTGGTCACCGAAGCCTTGACCCTGCTGTGCGTAGCCGACCCACAAACGGGCAACCGCGGCAATGAAGCACGCTGCGATGCCCAGGGCCGGCTGTGGTTGGGCACCATGCAGAACAACATTGGCGAGCAGGGCGAAGACCTGCCGATTACCCGGCGCTCCGGTGGCTTGTTTCGCATCGATGCCGATGCGCGGGTCACGCCATTGCTGGCGGGCCTGGGCATTCCCAACACCTTGCTCTGGAACGAGGCGGGCAGCCAGGTGCATTTCGGCGACAGCATGGACGGTACGCTCTATCAGCATTCGATCCAGGCTGACGGCCAACTCGGCGCCGCCCAGGCCTGGTTCGGGCCGCACACACGCGGCGGGCCGGATGGCTCGGCCATGGACGCCGACGGCTACATCTGGAACGCGCGCTGGGACGGCAGTTGCCTGCTGCGGCTAACGCCCTCAGGTGAGGTGGATCGCATTATCGAACTGCCGGTCAGCCGTCCCACCAGTTGCGTGTTCGGTGGGCCCGAGCTCACCACGCTTTACATCACCAGCGCCGCGAGCCCATTGGATCACCCCCTTGATGGTGCGGTATTGGCCATTGAGGTCGACGTGCCAGGCAAGCCCTGTCACCGCTTTGCCGGATAACGTGTAGGAGCGGGCTTGCCCGCGAAAAACGTCAACGATAACGCGTTCATGCTGGATGAACGCGTCGCCCTCGGGTTTTTCGCGAGCAAGCTCGCTCCTACAAAGTTCTACCTAAAACAACAACAAGGAGTCACCCGTATGAATCGTCGTCGTGGTTTGCGTTCCCTGTGCTGCGCCGCTGTGGCGGTCTCGGCCATGAGCTTGAGCGGTCTGTTGCTGGCCGCTGAAGAAATAAAGATCGGTTTTCTGGTCAAGCAGGCCGAAGAGCCCTGGTTCCAGACGGAGTGGGCGTTTGCGGAAAAAGCCGCCCAGGACAAAGGCTTCAAACTCATCAAGATCGCGGTGCCAGACGGCGAGAAAACCCTCTCGGCCATCGACAGCCTGGCCGCCAACGGCGCCAAAGGCTTCGTGATCTGCCCGCCGGACGTGTCCCTGGGCCCGGCCATTGTCGCCAAGGCCAAGGTCAACGGCTTGAAAGTGATGGCCGTGGATGATCGCTTTGTCGATGCCAAGGGCAACTTCATGGAAGACGTGCCGTACCTGGGCATGGCCGCGTTTGAAGTGGGCCAGAAGCAGGGCGCCGCCATGGCCGCCGAAGCGAAAAAACGCGGTTGGGACTGGAAGGACACCTACGCGGTGATCAATACCTTCAACGAACTCGACACCGGCAAGAAACGCACCGACGGCTCGATCAAATCCCTGGAAGAGGCTGGCATTCCTAAAGATCACATCCTCACCGCCCCACTGAAAACCCTCGACGTGCCAGGCAGCATGGACGCCACCAACTCGGCACTGGTCAAGCTGCCGGGTAGCGCGAAAAACCTGATCATCGGCGGCATGAACGACAACACCGTGCTCGGCGGCGTGCGCGCCACCGAAAGTGCCGGTTTCGCCGCAGCCAATGTGATCGGTATCGGCATCAATGGCACCGACGCCATCGGCGAATTGAAGAAAGCCAACAGCGGCTTCTTCGGCTCGATGCTGCCCAGCCCGCACATTGAAGGCTACAAAACCGCTGAGATGATGTACGAGTGGGTCACCCAGGGCACCGAGCCGCCGAAATACACGGCCATGGACGAAGTGACGCTGATTACCCGTGAAAACTTTCAGGCGGAACTGACCAAGATCGGGCTGTGGAAATGACCGCTGCGGCCCTGAGGTTTGACGGCATCGGCAAGACCTTTCCCGGGGTCAAGGCGCTGGATGGCATTTGTTTCACCGCTCACCCTGGGCAGGTGCACGCGCTGATGGGCGAGAACGGCGCAGGCAAGTCGACCCTGCTGAAAATCCTCGGCGGCGCCTACATTCCGTCCAGCGGCACGGTGCAGATCGGCGCGCAGAGCATGGCCTTCAAATGCGCCGCCGACAGCATTGCCAGTGGCGTGGCGGTGATTCACCAAGAGCTGCACCTGGTGCCGGAAATGAGCGTGGCCGAGAACCTGTTCCTCGGGCATTTGCCCACGCGCTTTGGCGTGGTCAACCGGAGCCTGCTGCGCAAGCAGGCCCTGGCTTGCCTCAAGGGTCTGGCCGATGAAATCGACCCCGACGAAAAACTCGGGCGCCTGTCCCTGGGCCAGCGCCAACTGGTGGAAATCGCCAAGGCGCTGTCCCGCGGCGCCCATGTGATCGCCTTTGATGAGCCGACCAGCAGCCTCTCGGCGCGGGAAATCGACCGCTTGATGGCCATCATCACGCGCCTGCGCGAGGAGGGCAAAGTGGTGCTCTACGTGTCCCACCGCATGGAGGAGGTGTTCCGCATTTGCGATGCGGTGACGGTGTTCAAGGACGGCCGCTACGTGCGCACGTTCGAGGACATGAGCACGCTGACCCACGACCAGTTGGTGACCTGCATGGTCGGTCGCGATATCCAGGATATCTACGATTACCGACCGCGTGAGCAGGGCGAAGTGGCGCTCAGGGCGGACGGCTTACTCGGTCCTGGCCTGCGTGAACCGATCAGTTTCCAGGTGCGCAAGGGCGAGATCCTGGGCCTGTTCGGGCTGGTGGGCGCGGGGCGTACCGAGCTGTTTCGCCTGCTCAGTGGGTTAGAGCGCGCCAGTGCCGGCAGCCTGGAACTGTGCGGGCAAGCGCTGCAACTGCGCTCACCCCGCGACGCCATCGCCGCCGGGGTATTGCTGTGTCCGGAGGATCGCAAGAAAGAGGGCATCATTCCGCTGGGCAGCGTCGCTGAAAACATCAACATCAGCGCCCGTGGCGCCCATTCCACCTTTGGCTGGCTGTTGCGCGAAGGCTGGGAGAAAGGTAACGCCGACCGACAGATCCAGGCGATGCGGGTCAAAACTCCGAACGCGGCGCAGAAGATCATGTACCTATCCGGCGGCAATCAGCAGAAGGCCATCCTTGGCCGCTGGCTGTCGATGCCGATGAAGGTCCTGCTGCTGGACGAACCCACCCGGGGGATCGACATCGGCGCCAAGTCAGAGATCTACCAGATCATCCATAACCTGGCGGCCAGCGGCATTGCGGTGATCGTGGTGTCCAGCGATCTGATGGAAGTGATGGGCATCTCCGACCGCATCCTGGTGTTGTGCGAAGGCGCCCTGCGCGGCGAACAACTGCGCGAGCACGCGACTGAATCCAACCTGCTGCAGCTGGCCTTGCCACGCGGCCTGGCGAACTGAGAGACGACCATGACTATCCAAAACAACGCGCTGCCCTCGGCACGCAAACCCCTCGATATGCGCGCATTGCTCGATAACTGGGCGATGCTCTTGGCGGCGGTGGGCATCTTCGTACTGTGCGCGATGCTGATCGATAACTTCCTCTCGCCGCTGAACATGCGCGGTCTGGGCCTGGCTATTTCAACTGTGGGCATCGCCGCGTGCACCATGCTGTTCTGCCTGGCCTCGGGGCACTTCGACCTGTCGGTGGGCTCGGTGATCGCCTGCGCCGGGGTGGTTGCGGCGATTGTGATGCGCGATACCGACAGCGTCATGCTGGGCATTGGCGCAGCGCTGCTGATGGGCCTGATAGTGGGGTTGATCAATGGCATCGTGATTGCCAAGTTGCGGGTCAACGCCTTGATCACCACCCTGGCGACCATGCAGATCGTGCGCGGCCTGGCTTACATCTTTGCCGACGGCAAGGCGGTAGGTGTGTCCCAGGAGCAATTCTTCGTGTTCGGCAACGGCCAATTGTTTGGTGTGCCGGTGCCGATCCTGATCACCATTGTCTGCTTCCTGTTCTTCGGCTGGCTGCTCAACTACACCACCTATGGGCGCAACACCATGGCCATTGGCGGTAACCCTGAAGCGGCGCTGCTGGCGGGCGTGAACGTTGACCGCACCAAGATCCTGATCTTTGCCGTGCACGGCCTGATTGGCGCGCTGGCTGGAGTGATCCTGGCTTCGCGCATGACCTCCGGCCAGCCGATGATCGGCCAGGGCTTCGAGCTGACCGTGATCTCGGCCTGCGTGCTGGGTGGGGTGTCGCTGAGCGGCGGCATCGGCATGATCCGCCATGTGATTGCCGGGGTGTTGATTCTGGCGATCATCGAGAATGCGATGAACCTGAAGAACATCGACACGTTTTACCAGTATGTGATTCGGGGCTCGATCCTGCTGTTGGCCGTTGTCATCGACCGCATGAAACAGCGCTGATCCCAGCCATCAGATCAATGTAGGAGCGAGCTTGCTCGCGAAAAACGTCAACGATAACGCGTGTTCTCTGAACAAACGCGGTGCCTGTGAGTTTTTCGCGAGCAAGCTCGCTCCTACAGTTTTAATCGGCGGTGAACTTGAAGAGGGTGTGCTGGGTGTAAGTCTGACCTGGATTCAAGCGTGTTGAGGCAAAGCCTGGTTGGTTAGGCGCATCGGGAAAGTGCTGGGTCTCCAGAGTAAACCCACTCCAATGCTGATAGGTCTTGCCGCCTTTGCCCTTCACCGAGCCGTCCAGGAAGTTGCTGGTATAGAACTGTACGCCGGGCTCTGTGGTGTAGAGCTGCAAACGCCGCCCCGATTCAGGGTCATGCACCTCGGCGGCCAGTTGCTTGATGTCCCCTTTGGTATCCAGCGCCCAGTTGAAGTCGAAGCCACCCTGTTTCGGCTCGGCGAATTTGAGCTGCGGATGGTCGTCCTTGATGTGCTGGCCGATGGTGGTCGGTGTCAGGAAGTCCATCGGCGTGCCCTTGACCGGCGCGAGCTCACCGGTGGGAATCAAGGTGGCATTCACTGGTGTGTAGTGGCTGGCGTGCAAGGTGGCGACCTGCTTGAGAATGTCGCCGTTGCCCGCGCCGGCCAGGTTGAAGTAGCTGTGGTTGGTGAGGTTGAGCACCGTGGGTTTGTCGGTGGTGGCGGTGTAGTCGATGTGCAGTTCGTTGTTGTCGTTGAGGCGGTAGGTGACCTCGGTCTTCAAGTTGCCTGGAAAGCCCATTTCTCCGTCCTTGGACAGGTAGGTGAGGGTGACGCCCACCGAATCTTTGTCCTTGACCGATTTGGCTTGCCACACCTGCTTGTCGAAGCCTTGGGCGCCGCCATGTAATGAGTTGGGGCCATCGTTGAGCGGTACCTGGTAGCGTTTGCCGTCGAGTTCGAAGGCGCCGCCGGCCAGGCGGTTGCCGAAGCGGCCAATGGTCGCGCCGAAAAACGCGGTACCGGCTTGATAGCCTTGCACGTCATCGAAGCCCAGCACCACGTCGTCGAGCTTGCCGTGTTTGTCGGGCACCTTGAGCGACTGCAGCACACCGCCGTAGGTGATCACCGTGGCTTGCATGCCATGGCTGTTGCGCAATATGTACTGTTCGACGGCGGTGCCGTCATTGGTTTTGCCGAAGGGTTTGTGTTCGCTGCTAAGCCCGGCGGATTGCGCGCCGCCGCTGGCGATCAGCATGGACAGCGCGAGGCCGGACAGCAGGTATCGAGGGTGCTTCATGGTCGAACTTCCTTTTGTTGTTTTGCTGGAATAGTTCTACTAATTTGAGATATTTTGTCGATATGACAGCAGATTTATAGCCTTTAACGTCGTTCTTGCAAAATAAAATAAGACTAATTAAGCGGAGCACTGATTGTTATGACTACCCAGCAAGCGATTTATCCCGACCTCAAGGGCAAAACCGTGCTGGTTTCCGGCGGCGCCTCGGGGATTGGTGAATTCATGGTGCGGGCCTTCGCCGCGCAGGGTGCCAAAGTGGCGTTTGTGGACCGTGCACAGAGCCAGGGTGAACGCCTGGCGGCGCTGCTGAACTCCAAAGGGCAGAGTGTCGAGTTCGAGTGCTGCGATATCACCGACGAGATCGGCTACCGCGCGGCGATCGGGCGCTTCGAGCATTCCCTGGGGCCGATTACGGTACTGGTCAACAATGCAGCGAACGATGTGCGCCACAGCCTGGAAGAAATCGACTCGCACATGTTCGACCAGCTCATTGCGGTCAACCTCAAGCACGCCTTCTTTGCCGGCAAGGCGGTGGTGCCGATGATGAAAGAGGCCGGTGGCGGTTCGATCATCAACCTGGGCTCGGTGGGCTGGATGATGGCCTCGGCCGGCTACCCCGTATACGCCGCCAGCAAGGCTGCCGCCCACGGCATGACCCGAGCCCTGGCGCGTGAACTGGGGCCCAACCGTATCCGCGTCAACACCTTGGTGCCGGGTTGGGTGATGACCGAAAAACAACTGGCCATGTGGGTCGACGACGCCGCCAAGGAACTCATCGCTCGCAGCCAGTGCCTGCCCGGTAGCGTGATGCCGGAGCACATCGCCAACATGGCGCTGTTTTTGGCCTCGGATGCCTCGGCGATGTGCTCGGCGCAGAACTTTATCGTTGACGGGGGTTGGGTGTAGCGACGCGAACAGGGCTCTGTGTAGGAGCGAGCTTGCTCGCGAAAAACGTCAACGATAACGCGTGCAGCCTGAATAACCGCGGCGCCTGTGAATTTTTCGCGAGCAAGCTCGCTCCTACACATTAGGGCGAGTTCATTCGATTGGGTAACGCTTGAATGCCGGGTGCTGCTCCAGGCGTTCAGCATGGCGCTTGAGGTTGGGGAAGGCATCGGCCTTTACCACTGAGGCCACAGTGAACTGGCTGAACGACCAGGCGACTGCTGCGGTAATGGAAGCCTGGGTCAGCGCTTGAGTGTCTGCCAGTTGCTTGTCCAGCAGCGCATAAGCTGCCAGCAATTGCCCGCTGACGCGCTCGATCCACGGCGCATGCAGCTTTTCGGCTGGGCGCAGTTTGTGTTCATAGACGATCTGCACGCTCTTTTCACAGGCCGCGAGGGCCAACCCGAGCAGGTGCAGGTCGTGGGCGCGTGCCGCCGGTTGTTGGGGCAGCAGCTTCTTGTCAGCCGGCGCCAGCGCTTCCAGATAATCGAGGATCAGGCTCGAATCCATCAGCACCGTCCCATCGTCCAGCACCAGGGTGGGTGCCTTGACCACCGGGTTGACCTGGGAAAACTGTGCGAAGGTGCTGAACACCGACAGCGGCTCATGCACAAACTCCATCCCATACAAGTCCAGGGAAATCGCCACGCGGCGTACGTAGGGCGAATCCAGCATTCCGACCAGTTTCATGCAGCCTCCATTGCTTTCGCGATGTCATTGGCTGACGAGATTACGGGGTCACGATCAGGGTGCGCAATACCTGAGGGGGCCGTCGCTACATCGAACTGCGGGCGGCCCCGGGCGGTTGCCCGGTGATGCGCTTGAAGGCGCGGCTGAACGCCGCCTGGGAGGTGTAGCCGAGGCGTTGCGCGACGGTTTCGATGGGCATGCGCTCCAGCGTCAGCCACTGGCTGGCCAGGCGCATGCGCAGTTCCGTGGCGTAGCGCAACGGCGGTATGCCGAGGATGGCCTGGAAGCGATCGGCAAATACCGAGCGCGAGGTATGGCACTGCGCGGCCAGTTGCGCCACGCTCCAATCGCGGCCCGGCTGCTGGTGCAGGGCGAGGAGGGCGCGGGCCAGGCGTGGGTCGCGTAGCGCCGCCACCAGGCCCGAGGCGTTGCCACAGGCGCATTCGACCCAGCCACGTACGATCATCGCCGCCACCACATCGGCCAGGCGCGCCAGGATGCCGGCAAAGCCGATCCGGGCCGTGGAAACTTCCCGCTCCATCACCGCCAGGATCGGCATCAGGCCGGGGTAACGCTGACCTGCGGCATCGATCAGCATCAGTGCCGGCATCAGGTTGCCAAGCCCCTGGATGCTGCCGAGTTCGAACTCCATGCAGGCACTGAACAACAGAGTGCTTGGGACGGTCTCGGGTGATGCATCCACGGCGCAGACCGCGTCCCCCAGCGGTGCGCTGGCGAAATCGCCGATGTCGTGCACATCGGTGTTCGCGTCGGATAACAGTGCATGCGCGCCGCCATGGGCAATGAACACCGCATTGCCCGCCGACAGCTCGAAAAGGTCGCCGTCCTCGCCGCGCAAGGTCGCGTGGCCGGCCGCGAGAAAGTGGAAATAGGCATGGCCGGGCTTGGCGCCAAAGCCCATGCCGAAGTTCGGCCCGGCCTGGATGCGCCGATACTGCACGCCCCGCAGACGCATGCCCCGCAGCAGTTCATTGATCAGGTCGGAAGACAGGGTAAAAGCATCCGCGGCAGTCATGGTCGGGGTTTTGGTCAAAAACTCAAGGGTTTGCATCATAGATCATCCTGCCAGGCAAACCTAGACTGGCCGCCTTGCTAATGACCTGAGGATGACCTGTGATGAGTGAATATGCAGCTCAAGCCCCTGCCGGGGTTGTGACGGAGCCGGCCTGGCTGGCGGTATTTTCTTTGGCGATGGGGGTGTTCGGCTTGCTGACGGCGGAATACCTGCCGGCCAGTTTGTTGACCCCCATGGCCTTGGACCTGGGGGTTTCGCAAGCGCTGGCCGGGCAAGCCGTGACGGTGACGGCGGTGGTGGCGTTGTTCGCCGGCTTGCTGGTGCCCGGCCTGACCCGGGGCATCGACCGACGCGTGGTGCTGTTGGGGTTTTCCACACTGATGATCGCCTCCAACCTGCTGGTGGCGCTGTCTTCCAGCCTGACCGTGCTGTTGTTGATGCGCATCCTGTTGGGCATCGCCCTGGGCGGTTTCTGGAGCATGGCGGCGGCGGTGGCCATGCGCCTGGTGCCCGCGGCGTCCCTGCCACGGGCGCTGTCGATCATCTTCAGTGGGATTGCGGCGGGCACCGTGGTCGCCGTGCCGCTGGGTAGCTACCTGGGTGGCCTGTACGGCTGGCGCAGTGCGTTTATCGCGGCGGCTGCCGTGGGCGTGGTCACCTTGGCGTTCCAGGCGTTCACCCTGCCGCGCCTGGTTCCCAATGGCACCGCGCGCCTGCGCACCGTGCTGGAGGTGCTGCTGCGTCCGGGCATCGCCATGGGCATGTTCGGTTGCGTACTGGTACACACCGCGCATTTCGCGCTGTTCACCTTTATTCGTCCGTTCCTGGAAAGCACTACCGGCGTTGATACCCAAGGGCTGGCCCTGATGCTGCTGGGCTTCGGCGTGGCGAATTTCGTCGGCACCTTGCTCGCCGGTTGGCTACTGGTGCGCCACCCGCGTGGGACATTGGTGTTAATGCCGGTGCTGGTGGGCATTGCGGCACTGGCCCTGGTCTGGCTGCCGGTGTCGCTGCCGGGCCAGGCGTTGCTCCTGGTGCTGTGGGGCATGGCGTTCGGCGGTGTACCGGTGGCGTGGTCCAATTGGGTCGCCCGTGCTGTGCCGGACCAGGCGGAAAGTGCCGGCGGCATGGTGGTCGCATCGGTGCAGTCGGCGATTGCCGCAGGGGCTGCCGGTGGCGGGTTGATGTTCAGC
Source organism: Pseudomonas fluorescens (assembly GCF_001902145.1). Classification (GTDB taxonomy): domain Bacteria; phylum Pseudomonadota; class Gammaproteobacteria; order Pseudomonadales; family Pseudomonadaceae; genus Aquipseudomonas; species Aquipseudomonas fluorescens_BV. Next base: position 363,312 of record NZ_MRST01000025.1, on the reverse strand, counting down.
GTCAGCGGCGTTGCTGGGGTGTTTGTCGGCGCGGGCGTGTTGAGTTTGCTCGCGGCCTTGCTTATCGCTCTGCGCGTACAGGTGCCTCGACAAGACGGGGAGACCAGTGTGACGCACCGCCCGTCTTTGGTTTAGTCTGGAACGCTTGGTTGAACGCAATCTCTGAGGAGCAGTGGCATGGCTGACTATGTACCCCCAAAGGTCTGGACCTGGGACACCGAAAGCGGCGGCACCTTCGCCAGCATCAACCGGCCTATCGCCGGTGCTACCCACGATAAAGAGCTGCCGATCGGCAAGCACCCGCTGCAACTGTATTCCCTGGCCACGCCCAATGGGCAGAAAGTCACGATACTGCTTGAAGAACTGCTGGCGCTGGGGCACAGCGGCGCGGAATACGACGCCTGGCTGATCAAGATCGGCGACGGCGACCAGTTCGGCAGTGGCTTTGTGGCGGTGAACCCGAACTCGAAGATTCCGGCGCTGATGGACCACAGCGGCGCCACACCGATTCGCGTGTTCGAATCAGGCGCGATTTTGCAGTACCTGGCCGAGAAGTTCGGTGCGTTCCTGCCCACGGAGCCCGCCGCCCGGGCTGAATGCCTGTCGTGGCTGTTCTGGCAGATGGGCAGCGCGCCTTACCTGGGGGGCGGCTTCGGGCATTTCTATGCCTATGCGCCGAGCAAGATGGAATACCCGATCAACCGCTTCGCCATGGAGACCAAGCGCCAATTGGATGTGCTGGACAAGCGCCTGGCGGTCAGCCAATACATCGCCGGGGATGAATACACCATTGCCGATATCGCGATATGGCCTTGGTACGGTGGGTTGGTCAAAGGCCGTTTGTATGGTGCAGCAGAGTTTTTGTCGGTGCATGAATACGAACATGTGATGCGCTGGGCGGATGCGATTGATGCGCGGCCGGCCGTGCAGCGTGGGCGGCGGGTGAACCGGGTGTCGGGGGATGATCAGTTGCCCGAGCGGCACGATGCGCGTGACCTGGATTGATACGATAACCAGGTAGGAGCGAGCTTGCTCGCGAAAAACGTCAACGATAACGCGTGCTTCCTGGATGAGCGCGGCGCCTGAACGTTTTTCGCGAGCAAGCTCGCTCCTACGGGCCTGCGTTGTTCGACCTATTTGTAGCGCTGCTCGAACACCCCCACCTGCTCAGGCGTGATCAGCTCAAATGGCACCCACACCTGCGCGTCAACCCGCTCGCCCTTGATCATCCGCACCGCCGCTTGCACGGCCTGGGCAGCCTGGGCCTTGGGGTCCTGGAACACTGAGCCCGCCAACAACCCGCGCTTGATCGCCGCCAGGCCATCGGGCAAGCCGTCGATGCCGACAATCGCAATCTCGCCCTTGGCCTTGCCCGCCTGCTGCAAGGCCATCGCCGCGCCAATCGCCATTTCATCGTTGTTGGCGACAATGGCATTGAACGGGGTGCCGGCCAGCAACCAGTTGCTGGTCAGGTCCATGCCCTTGCTGCGCTGCCATTCGGCGCTTTGCTGCTCGACGATCTTGATCCCCGGGTAGTCCTTGAGCACCTGTTTGACCCCCTCGGTGCGATCATGGGTGGCGTTCTGTGCAAGGTCACCCATGATGATCGCCACATTGCCCTTGCCGCCCAGTTTTTGTGCGAGGTAGCGCATCTGCAATTGCCCCGCTTCGATGTCGTTGGAGGCCACCGTGACCACGCCCTCAGGCAGCGTACGCTCATCCGGGTGGCGGTTGACGTACACCAGCGGCGTCTTCGCCGCCACGGCGGCGCGGGTGATGTTGGCGGTGGCAGCGGTGTCTACCGGCAACACGATCACCGCGTCGACTTTCTGGTTGAGAAACCCTTCGACCTGATTGAGCTGGCGCACCACATCGCCCTGGGCGTCTTCGAATTGAATCTGCACGTCCTGGTGTTTCGCTGCCGCCTCCAGGCCGGTGCGCACATAGGTCATGAAGTTATCGTCCACCCGGGCAATGCTCACGCCGATGCGATAGGCGGCGAAGGACCACTGGCTGAACATCAACAACAGCGCGGCCACTAGTAATGAATAACGGTGCATGAGGCTGTTCCTTTTATTGTTATAGGGTGAATGCCTGGCGGAAACGCTCCAGGGCCGACTCGCTGTCGCCGCTGGCCCAGCCCTCCAGGCCGACCACACCGGTGTAACCCATGGCGTGCAAGGCCCGGGCAATGGCCGGGTAGTGGATTTCGCCCGTGCCGGGCTCCTTGCGTCCAGGCACATCAGCGACCTGGATTTCCCCGATGGCGCTGCCAGCGCGCTGGATCAATTCGATCAGGTTCCCTTCGCCAATCTGCGCGTGGTACAGGTCCAGGTTCATCTTCAGATGCGGGCTGCCGACGGCTTCGATCAGGGCCAGGGTGTCGTCGGCACGTGCAAACGGTGTACCCGGGTGATCGACGGCGGTGTTGAGGTTTTCCAACAGGAACACACGGCCGGCGTCTTCACCCAACCGTGCGATTTTTTCCAGGGTTTTGCACGCGCTCAGCCACATGCGCCCGCTGGTCTGGCTGACCGGCTGCACCGGCAGGCCGCCATCGCCCAGGCCGGTGCCGTGCAAGTTGAGGCTGGGGCAATCGAGGCGCGCGGCAATGCCCAGGGATTCGCGGGCACTATCGAGCAGTTGGCGGCTGCCGTCGGGGTCGGTGAGGGTGCCGCTGAGGTAGCCGGTCATCGAGGTGAAGTCCGCGCCCGTCGAGGCCAAGCCCTGAATGTCCTTATCGGCCCAACTCCAGATTTCGGCGCTGAAACCCAGGGCATGAATACGTTTGACCCGTTCGATGAAGGGCAGGTCGAGGAACACCATTTCGGCACTGACGGCCAATTTGAACGGCATCATCAGCGGGCTCCTTGAACGGTCACGGCCTTGCCGGTTTGGTACGACTCAATGCACGCACGGGCAATTGCCAGGGCTGCGCGCGCATCTTCACCACTGGCCAGTGGCTTGGCGCCGCTGCGCAGGCAGTCGACAAAGTGGTTGAGCTCGGCGATGTAGGCGTCGCGCAGCAGCTCGGTGTCCATCCGCTGGGTGTCTGCCTGGATACCCTGGGCCAGGTAGCGCACCAGATCGCAGTCGTTAAGGCTGCCCATGCTCAGCATGCCCTGGCTGCCGAACACTTCGCCGCGCACATCGTAGCCATACACGGCCTGGAAGCTGGCTTCGGCGGTGGCAATGGCGCCGTTGTCGAAGCGCAGGGTGACCACGGCGGTATCGAGCAAGCCTTGGCTTTTGAATTGCGGGGCAATCAGTGCGTCGGCCATCACCTGCACCTGTACCACTTCGGCCTTAGGGTTGAGGTAGCGCAAGGTGTCGAAGTCGTGGATCAGGGTTTCGAGGAAGATCACCCATTGCGGTGAGTTGGCCGGGTTGTTCAGCGCCGGGTCGCGGGTCAGCGAGCGTAGCAGCTGTGGCGTGCCAATACGTCCCGCGGCGATGTCGAGGTGCGCCGTGCGAAAGCTCTTGGCGAAGCGCCGATTGAAGCCGACCTGCAATGGCACCCGTGCATCGGCAGCGGCGGCGATGGCGCGGTCGGCTTCATCCAGGGTAATCGCCATGGGCTTTTCGCAGAAGATGCCTTTGCCGGCGCGGGCGGCACTGATCACAAGCTCGGCGTGGCTACGGGCAGGGGCGGCGATGAGAACACCGTCGATGTCCGGGTCGTCCAGCAGCTGTTGCGGGTCGGTGTAGGCCTTGTCCACCCCCAGCTCTGCTGCCAGGCGTGCGGCCTGGCCTGGAACGGGATCGGCGATGGCGGCGAGGCAGGCACCGGGGATGTGGCGTGCGGCGGTAAGGCCATGGAAGCTGCCCATGCGACCGGCACCGATCAAACCCAGGCGGATGTTCTGTGTACTCATGAAGCGACCCCTTTTGTTGTTGTGGGTCCTCAGGACAGTCCTGAGTGACACAGTGGCAGGAGCAATGCGTGTGCCAATTTATAAGTTATTGATTAATAGTGGATTATTTTTCTATTGAACAAAAAAGTGTTCATATTCATGACATGTCTATACTGGCATGTCGAAAATATGAACATGGATAACCGCAATGTCCCAGGCGTTCAGTGTGCAAGACCTCGAATACCTCACGAGCCTGGGGCCTGCCGCGCTGAACGACGGGCCGATTGCTGCGTTGGAACAGGCGTGGCGCCAATGCCTGACTGGCCAAGTCGTGCGTCCCGACGGGGTGCGCCAGGTCATCTGGGATTCCTGGCGACGCAGTGTCGAGGCGGGGATCGAGCCCGGTAACAGCGACTATCGCTTTGTTGCGCCTCAAGCGCTGGCGGCGACCCTGGCCAACCATCGCGCCCTGATCGCCGCCGCCGCGCAAGTCATGCATGGATTGCTGGCTTACAACCCGCGCGGCCATATCAACCTTACGGATGCCGATGGCACGACCTTGTATTTCTGCGGGCTGGACATCACCCCGGTGGGCAGTCGCCTGCTCGAATCGGTGCAAGGCACCAACTGCACCGGGCTGGCCCTGGCCGAAGATCGCCTGGTCTATGTGCTGGCTGAAGAAAACTTCGCCAGCGGCCTGCGCCAGCGCCACATGCACTGCGCCGCCGCGCCGATCAAGGATACCCAAGGCCAGACCCTGGCCATGCTCACCCTGACCGCCGAGCCCGGCTGGTTTCATTTCCATACCCTGGGCACCGTTCAAGCGGCGGCCGAAGCGGTGTCGCGGCAGATGGCGCTGCAGGTGTTGCTGGAAGAACAACAGGCCGTGCTCGAAGTGCTGAACGAAGGCTTGGTGGTGCTCGATGAGCGTGGTTGCATCAAGGCGCTCAACCGTTATGCGCGGCAACTGTTCGGGGTAGGGCGGGAGTTGATCGGCAGTCCTTTCCAGCGCCTGGGCCGCAGTGAACTGAACGGCGCACTGGGTGAGCCTGTGCGCGACCTCGATTGCACCTTCCACCTGCACGACGGCAGCCAACTCGCCTGCCTCGTTTCGGTATGCCCGCTGGAGCAGGGTGGGGTGATTGTGTCGGTGCGCGAAAATCGCCGTATCCGCGAGATTACCCGGCGTATTATCGGCACCCAGGCCCGCTATACCTTCGAGACCATCCTGGGGACCTCGCGGGCCATACAAGACGCACTGCACCTGGGGCGCATTGCCAGTCGCAGCGAGTCCACCACCTTGATCCTCGGCGAAAGCGGCACCGGCAAGGAACTGTTTGCCCAAGCCATTCATAACGGCAGCGAGCGTTGCAACGGTCCGTTTGTGGCGGTCAACTGCGGCGCGATCCCACGGGACCTGGTGCAGAGTGAACTGTTCGGCCACGTCGAAGGCGCGTTCACCGGCTCGGCCCGGGGTGGGGCGGCAGGCAAGTTCGAACTGGCGGATGGCGGCACCATCTTCCTGGATGAAATCGGCGACATGTCCTTCGACGCCCAGGTCAGCCTGCTGCGTGTTTTGCAGGAGGGTGAAATCACCCGCGTCGGGGCCAAGCATTCGCGGCAAGTAAACGTGCGCATCATCGCGGCCACCCATCGCAACCTGAGCCAGGCGGTGGCCGAGGGCGCGTTTCGTGAAGACCTTTACTACCGACTCAACGTGCTGAACCTGACCGTGCCGCCACTGCGCATGCGCCGTGACGATATCCCACTGCTGGCGCGGCATTTCCTGCAGCGCTGTGCTCGCTCGCTACGCAAAGAGGTGCAAGGTTTCGCGCCGGATGCGTTGGCGTTGCTGTCAGCCCATGGGTGGTCGGGCAACGTGCGGGAACTGGAGAACGTTATCGAGCGTGCGACCAACCTGGCGATGGGCGAGCTGGTTCAATCGGCTGACTTGCCGTTGGAAACCCAGCAACGCATGGCCTTACGCGCCTACTCGCCACAACCCGCACAGGATTTGAGCAGCCATGAAATGCACGCCATCGTTGCCGCGCTCACCAGCACCCGCGGCAACATTCGCCTGGCCGCACAGCAACTGGATGTGTCGCGGGGCGGGCTGTACAACAAGATGAGTCGGTTTGGCTTGAGCGCCGCCGATTTCCGTGAGCGCTGAAACCTGCAGCCAAACCGATCAGCTGCACAGGTTTTCCGGGGTCACTATCTGCGGCGGTATATGCACGCGGTGCCTCAATGGGTCAAACCCCTCATCACTCTGCAAGCGCACCAGCAATTGCACCAATGCCACGGCCGTCTGCCGTGGCTGCGAGTCCATCACCACATCAATCAACCCGTTGCTCAATGCCTGGCGCGACAACGGCGTGGACTCTTGCAGGATGCAGCACAGCGTCGGGCGCTTGGGCAGTTGCGCCAGGGCGTTGATTACGCCGTCGCCACCACCGCCTACCACGCATAACCCACGTAAATCGGTATGGCGGCTGAGCAGGTCGAGGGTGGCTTCTTCGGTGATGTCGCAGTTGTCCAGGTTGATCAGCGGCTCCAACGGTTTGAGCCCCGGCGCGTGTTCGGCCAGGTAGCTGTGCAAGCCTTCGACCCGTGCCTGATGGCCGAGGAAACGATGGCCGCCCAACAGGATGCCCACGCTGCCTTTGCGTGCGCCGCAGGTGCGCGCCAGCAGCCAACCCATGGTGCGCCCGACCACGTGGTTGTCCTGGCCTACATAGGGTTCGGCGGCGTGCTCATGGATATCCGAGAGCAGGGCAACCACCGGTACGCCGGCTTCGCGGATCTGTGCCAGGCAGGCGTTGATCAGTGGATGGGCGAAGCTGACCACCGCGAGGGCGTCGCATTGCACGGCCAGTTGTTCGATTTGCGCGACGATGGCGCCGGGCGTGCGGTCGTTGATGTAGTCGAACTGGCAGCTCAGGTTGGCGGTGGCGTGATGCTGCGCTGCCTCGCTGATGGCGTGGGCCAACTGCGCATAGAAGGCTTGGGCGGTCCCCAGCAACAGCACGCCGAACCGGTAGGTGGGCCGACGTTCGCGAATGCGCTGGCCGATCAGGCGCGCAGCAAAATAGCCCACCGCTTCGGCAGCCTGGAACACCTGCTCCGCGGTGCCGGGGTTGACCGGTGCGCGGGCGTTCAACACGCGGTCGACGGTGGCTACGCTGAGCCCCGCATGGGCGGCAACGGTGGCGATGGTTGGGCGTTTGTTGTTGTGCATGGCAGGCCCCTTGAGCGTCTTGATAGAAAACTATCAAGCCCCGCTGGGCCTGGATGATAGCTTGATAGGGAATGGATTCAAGGCCTTGAGGGTGATTTAGCCGCACTCTATCGTTGGTTTCGCAAAGCACCTGAAACCCACGCTTGCGGAGAACAATAACAATGCCTGGACACACCGCTCACCGCGCTCGGCGCGACTATAGCCTCACCGGGCCCGAAGCGGCCCGCGCCGCCGACAAGGGCCTGGTCTCGGCCCGTTGGTACCAGTCGCCCATCCCGCGCAGTCGCATGAAAGCCCTGATGCAACGCCGCGACGGCCCGGCCTTGCTCGACACCGCCCTGTGGTTCTTGGCGTTGTTGGCCACCGGTGTCGGCGGCTACTGGTTCTGGGGCACTTGGGCCTGCGTGCCATTCTTTATCGCCTACGGTGTGCTTTACGGCACGGCCTCCAACCCGCGCTGGCACGAAACCGGCCACGGCACGGCGTTCAAGACCCGCTGGATGAACGATGCGCTGTATCAGGTGGCGAGCTTCATGTGCCTCTTCGAACCCCACGTGTGGCGCTGGAGCCATGCCCGCCATCACACCGACACCATCGTCGTCGGTCGCGACCCGGAGATCGTCGAACCGCGCCCGCCGAGTTTATGGATGATGGCGCTCAGCCTGTTCAACCTGCCCCTGGCCTGGAAGACCTTCAGCGGCGTGGCCCGCCATGCGCTCGGGCGAATGAGCGCCCAGGAGCAGGACTTCATCCCCGAATCCGAGTGGCCCAAGGTGTACCGGGATGCGCGTATCTGGGTCGGCCTCTACGCCCTGATCATCGGCACCGCGCTGTACCTGCACAGCTGGTTGCCGCTGATGCTGGTGGGCCTGCCCAGCCTCTATGGCGCCTGGCTCGGCTACCTGTTTGGTCTCAGCCAACACGTGGGCCTGGCCGAAGATGTGCTCGACCACCGCAGTAACTGCCGCACCATCTACATGAACCGAGTGTTGCGCTTTATCTACATGAACATGAACTACCACCTCGAACACCACATGTACCCGATGGTGCCTTACCACGCGCTCAGTCAACTGCACGAAGAGATCCGCAGCGACTGCCCGCCGCCGTATGCCAACCTGTGGCAGGCCTACCAGGAAATCATTCCGACGATCTGGCGCCAGCGCAGCGACCCCAGCTATTTCGTCCAACGCCCCACCCGTGGCGAGCAAGCTCGCTCGCCACAGAGTGAAAGCCAGTCATTGGAGATAAATGTATGAACGATCAATGGATCGACGTCTGCGCCGTGGGCGAAATAGAAGCAGAAGACGTGCTGCGCTTCGACCATGGCGCGCAGACCTATGCGGTGTTCCGTTCTGCCGAGGATGAATTCTTTGCCACCGCCGGCCTGTGCACCCACGAGAAAATCCATCTGGCCGACGGCCTGGTGATGGACCATGTGATCGAGTGCCCCAAGCACAACGGGCGCTTTGATTACCGCTCCGGCAAGGCCCTGGGTGCGCCGGTGTGCGTCAACCTCAAGACCTACCCCGTGCGGGTGGATGCGGGGCGGGTGCTGCTCGCCGTCACGGCCGAAGGATGAACGCCCCCCTGATCATCGTCGGCGCTGGCCATGCTGGTGGCCGTGCGGCACTGACCCTGCGTGAAGAAGGCTACAGTGGGCGCTTGATCCTGATCGGCGATGAAGCGCATCTGCCCTACGAACGGCCACCGTTGTCCAAGGGCTTGCTGCAAGGCTCGACTGACCTGGCGCAATGCAGCCTGTGTGACAGCCAGCAGTTGGCGGCGCTCGGGGTCGAGCATATCGCCGCCAACCCGGTCAGCTGCCTGGAGCCACAGCACCACCGGTTGCAACTGGGCGACGGCCAATGGTTGACCTATGCCGGCCTGCTGCTCGCCACCGGAGGCCGGGCGCGGCGTTTGCCCCAGGCGCAGGCGAATGTGTTTTACCTGCGCACCCATGATGAGGCCTTGGCCCTGCGTGATGGCCTGCGTCCTGGCGCACGGCTGGTGGTGGTCGGCGGTGGTTTTATCGGCTTGGAGGTGGCGGCGACAGCGCGTGGCCTGGGCTGCGAGGTGACGCTACTGGAAGCCGGGCCACGGCTGGCAGGGCGGGTGTTGCCGCCGGTGATCAGTGACGCGTTGCTGGCATTGCACCGTGAGCAGGGTGTGGACGTGCGTTTGAACGTCGCCCTGGAGTGCATCCACGCCGACGCCGTGCAACTGGTCGACGGGCAACGGCTGCCCTGCGACCTGGTGGTGGTCGGCATTGGCATGCAGCCCAACATCGAGTTGGCCGCGGCGGCAGGTTTGGACGTCGGGCAGGGCATTCGCGTCGATGAGTACTTGCGCACCAGTGCGGCGGATATCTACGCGGCGGGGGATGTGTGCGAGTTTCGCCTGGCGGGCCTTTATCAGCGTCAGGAAACCTGGCGCAACGCCGAAGCCCAGGGCCGTCTTGCGGCGTTGAACCTGCTGGGGCGGGAGTTGGCGTTCGAGACGATCCCGGGTTTCTGGTCCGATCAATACGCATGGGGCTTGCACATCGTCGGGGTGATGACTGCGCTGATGGTTCGCCGTGAATTGCCCGACGGCGGCCTGCTGCTGTTCTACCTTGACGACCATCACCGTTTGCAGGGTGCCTGCGGTTGGGCCTTGGGTAACCGTGCAGCCAAGGATATCAAGCTGTGCGAGCGCTTGATCACCGCCCACATCCCGCTTAACCCGGCCAGCCTGGCCGACCCTGACGTATCCCTGAAGCCGTTATTGCGAGGCTGACCATGCGCCAGTTTTTAGTATTCCAATCGATGTGGGCCATGCAGACCGAGGCCGGCAGCCTCGAAGCGCAACTGGACCGCATCGCCGCCGCCGGTTATGACGGCATCACCGACCATTACTGGGCACCTGCATCGGTGCAGCGCCTGCACGCGGCGGCCACGGCCAGGGGCTTGCAGATTGAAGGGCAACTGTTCCCGCAATCGGTGGATGATCTGGCCAGGGCATTGGAGGTGATCAGCCGTTACGGCTGTCATCACCTCACCTTGCAAGCCGACGTGCGCCCGCATACCCAGGCCGAGGCGGCCAGGCTGATCGACGGCTGGCAACGCCTGGCCGCACAGGTGGACTTTCCGATCCTGCTGGAAACCCACCGTTATCGGCTCACCAACGACCTGCTGTTCACCCTCGACCTGCTGGCTCAGATGCCCGATCTGAAACTGCTCGCTGACCTGTCCCACTACGTGGTTGGCCGCGAGTTGCCCGAGCCCGGCAGTGTGGAAGACGACGAACAGATACGCACCATCCTGCGTCACAGCTGGGGCTTTCATGGCCGCATCGCCAGCAGCGAACAGGTGCAGGTTGGCCTGGATTTTCCCCAGCACCAACCGTGGGTCGAGCGGTTTACCGGCTGGTGGCGCTATGGAATCGAACACTGGCTGGGCCGCGCTGACACCCCGCAGAGCTTGTCCTTCACTTGCGAGTTGGGCCCGCCACCCTATGCGATTACCGATGCACAGGGCCGCGAACTCACCGATCGCTGGGCCGAGGCGCTCAAGCTCAAAGCCCTGATTCGCCAGGTGTGGGCCAGTTGCCATCGATGATCTGCTAACCTGCGCGGGTTCAAACCGCCCCCAGCCTGTGGAATGCCCATGAAAACCTGTCCCGTCCGACCTCCGCTCGAACCGCAATCGGTGTGCCACCCGATCACCAGCAGCGCGATCTTCATGGTCGCCACCCTGGCGCCCGATGCGGTTGAAAACGTGCGGGCCTGGTGCGCCGACATCGCAGGCCTGGTGCGCTCGGTAGGCAAGCGCGTGCCCTCGGGCAACCTGACTTGCGTTTGCGGGTTTGGCTCGGATGCCTGGGACCGCCTGTTCGGCGTGCCGCGCCCGGCGGCCTTGCATCCGTTTCGCGAGTTCGGTGTGCAAGGGCGCAAGGCGGTGTCGACCCCAGGTGACATCCTGCTGCACATCCGTGCCGAGCAGATGGACCTGTGTTTCGAGCTGGCGACCCAACTGATGGCCGCCCTGGGCGATAGCGTGAAGGTGGTGGATGAGGTCCAGGGCTTTCGCTACTTCGATATGCGCAGCATCATCGGTTTCGTCGACGGCACCGAGAACCCGGTGGGGCGCAAGGCCGAGGCCTTCACCCTGGTGGGTGATGAAGACCCTGAGTTCGAAGGCGGCAGCTATGTGCTGGTGCAGAAATACCTGCACAACATGACCGCGTGGAATGGCTTGACGGTGGAGGCTCAAGAGAAGGTGATCGGGCGCACCAAGTTATCCGACATCGAACTCGATGATGAGAGCAAGCCGAGCAACTCCCACAGCGCCTTGACCGTCATCACTGACCAGGACGGTCAGGAAGTGAAGATCCTGCGCGACAACATGCCCTTCGGCCGCCCTGGCGCCGGTGAATTTGGCACCTACTTCATCGGTTACGCACGCTCGCCGCAGCCGTTGGAGCAGATGCTGGAAAACATGTTCGTCGGTCGCCCGGTGGGTAACTACGACCGCCTGCTCGACTTCAGCACGGCGGTGACCGGCGGCCTGTTCTTTGTGCCCTCGGCCGACTTGCTCGAAGCGCTGGCCGACCGCCAATAATCTGTAGGAGCGAGCTTGCTCGCGAAAAACGTCAACGATAACGCGGGCATTCTGTATGTACGCGGTGGCCTTGGGTTTTTCGCGAGCAAGCTCGCTCCTACAAGGGTCAGGTAAGCAGGCCGGTGCTGACGGCCACGATCAAAAACACCCCCAGCAGCGCACGGTAGATCACGAACGGCCAGGTGGAGAAGCGCTCCAGAAACTTCATCAGGCCCCAAATGGCGAAGAACGCCGAGACGCTGGCCACCACCAGGCCGAAGATCAAGTGCGGCCAGGCGTGGACGGGCAGGTCGGCGCGCAGCAGCACCCACAACTCTTTCAAACCGGCCAGGGCGATGGCCGGCAACCCTAACAGGAAGGAAAACCGCGCCGCTTCTTCGCGTTTGAAGTTCAGGAACAGCGCCGCGGTCAGCGTGGAGCCCGAGCGCGACACGCCGGGAATCAACGCGCCGATCTGCGCGACCCCCACAATCAGCGCATCGCGCAAGCGCATCTGGCTTACGTCGCGGGTATGGCGGGCGCGCACTTCAGCCAGGGCCAGCAATACCGCCATCACCACGCAGGAAATGCCGATCACCATCAGCCCGCGCAAGGGTGAGTTGCAGGCATTCAACGTCGACGACAACGCCAGGCCGGCAATGCCAATCGGGACTGTTGCCAGCACAATCGCCACAGCGAGCTTGAACCAGCGGTCGTCGTAGTCGCCCCGACGCACCGCACTGATGCTGCCGGTGGTGACCTGCTGCACATCCCGCCAGAAGTAACTGACCACTGCCGCCAGCGCCGCCAATTGCATGGCTGCCGAAAACGCCGAGCCCGGGTCTTGCCAGCCGAGCAGGGCGGGCACCACGCGCATATGGGCGGTGGACGACACCGGCAGCAATTCGGTAATGCCCTGGATCACCCCAAGGATGAAGATTTGCAGGTAATCCATGGAGGCAAAGCCCACATCCAGGCCGGCGGTACAGACGTTGGTCAAAATACGTGTCCTTGAGCAATAGGGGGAAACCGGCGAAGTTTATTCTAAATGTTTCAGGATTTCGGCCCGGGTGACCGCTATTTGCAATCGGTTCAGCCAATAGAAAGGATTCGCCAGGCCATTGGCGTGGGCAGCACTTTTGTGAACAATGGCGCCCTGCGTTTTTCCACCGAGAGCCCCATGCCTGAAACCACCGTCGAATTGATCCAGACCGGCCCCGAAGAAGCCGAACTGATCCGCAATCTTTACCAGTACTACGCCTACGAGTCTTCGGACTGGGAACAGGAAGATGTCGAGGCCGATGGGCGTTTCTACATCCACGACGAACACCTGGCCCGCTACTGGAGCGACCCGCAATGGAGCGCCAACCTGCTGCTGGTAGACGGCTACATCGCCGGTTTCCTGTTGATCGAAGGCAGCGAACTACCGGGCATCGACGCCCTGGAACTGGCTGACCTGTTCATCCTCAAGCGCTACCGCCGCAAGGGCATCGGCCGTGCCATCGCCAGCCAGGTGCTGTGCAGCGGCACGGCCAATTGGTTGGTGCGTTTCTATGATCAGGACGAAGTGTCCCAGGCGTTCTGGCGCACCGTGCTGGATAACCTGCCGCGCCCGGTGCAGAGCATTGAACTGGACGATGAGCCACAGTTGGTGAACTACCTGATTACCCGGGCATCGTTGCATTGACGGGCGGGTGTTCTCCCGATGAGCATAGATATCCTACGGTAACCACGATGCGAAGCGAGCCGCTCTTGATCTGCTTTTGATCTTGATCTTAAGCGCCCCGTCAAACCACGCTGGCCGAACGCAGGCTTGAATTCGTGGGTAACCCGGCAGGACGCCGGGTTAGCCGCCCCGCGCCATGGATGGCGCGTGGCGGCGGCCCACGGATTCAAGCCTGCGTTCGGGCACACCGAGCCTAAGCGAGGTGCCGAGTGGTGGGGCAAGAGCCCTTTTGGTTACCTTTGGGGCTCTTTTCCAAAAGTGACCCGCTGTCAGAGCGGAACCCTAAGTGGCCGTTACCGCAGGAACGGATATGTACCCAGTCCAACTGTGTTGACTGTCAGGCCGCCTTCGCGAGCAAGCCCGCTCCCACAGTTTGATCGCGGGGTGTCAGGTAGATAGGCGTCGGCTGGCAGGCCGTCATCGCAGGCAAGCCAGCTTCCACATTTGCACCGAGGGGTGTCAGATAGATGGAGGCGGCTGTCAGGCCGTCACGGGCCTAGCCCGGGTTGAACAACACCTGCTGCATCGCCTGGGGCGGCTGCCCGAACGCCCTGAGAAACGCCTGGCGCATACGTTCGCGATCACCAAACCCGGTTTCGCGCGCCACCACTTCCACCGGGTGACGGCTGATTTCCATCATCGCCCGCGCAGCTTCCACCCGCAGGGCTTCGATAGCTTTGGCTGGGGTTTGACCGGTTTCTTCGCGAAACACCCGGCTGAACTGGCGCGGGCTGAGCCGGGCGACATCGGCCAGGGCCTCCACGGATAAATCCTGGGTGAGGTTCTCGCGAGCGTAAGCCAAGGCCAGTTGCACGCGGTCGGACTTGGGGTCCAGCTCCAGCAAGGCCGACAGTTGCGACTGCTCGCTGCCGCGGCGCTGGGCAATCACCAGCTTGCGTGCGATGCGCCGGGCCAGGCCGCTGCCCAGGTCGTCCTCCACCATCGCCAGCGCCAGGTCGACCCCGGCGCTCATGCCCGCACCGGTCCACACCTGGCCGTCGACAATGAACAACTTGTCTTCTTCCAGGTGGATATCCGGGTAGCGTTTGCGAAATGCCGGCGCATGGATCCAGTGGGTGGTGGTGCGCTTGCCAGCCAGCAGGCCAGCCTCGGCCAGTACAAAGATGCCCATGCATAAGGACGCCACCCGGCGCGACTGCGCGGACGCTGCCTTGACCAGCTCCAGCAGGTTGGCTTCCGGCAGGCGAAACTCCAGGTAGCCGCTGACAATCAAGGTGTCATAGCCCTCTGGGCGGAGCGCGCTGGTGTTCACCGAAAAACCCTGGGAGGTCATCACTGCACCGCCGCCTTCCGACACCAGGTGAAACTCATAGGCCGGCTCGCCGCGCAGCAGGTTGGCGCACTCGAACACCGAGCCCAGGCTGAGGCTCAACGACTGGAAATTCGGGTAAACCATCAGCGCAACGCTGTGCATTGCATCTCTCCAAGGGGCGGGGGAGAGGCGATTGTCGGCGCGTGCCCGGCAAACGGCAACCGACTTTGGTGCATGTCCGCAATCCTTGCGGATATGACATTGTGAGCCACTGCCTCGCTGCCTAACATGGGACAACTGTTATTCACATCGATCGAGGCACTGGAAAATGAAAGTATTAATGGTACTGACCTCTCACGACCAGCTTGGCGATACCGGACGCAAGACCGGCTTCTGGCTCGAAGAATTTGCCGCACCTTATTACGCCTTCAAGGACGCTGGCGCCGAGGTAGTGTTGGCTTCCCCGGCCGGCGGCCAGCCGCCGTTGGACCCCAAGAGCGATGAACCGGATGCGCAAACCGAGCAGACCGAGCGCTTCGGCAAAGACCCGGCTGCGCAGCAAGCCTTGGCGAACACCGTGAAGCTGGACTCGGTCAATGCCGCCGACTTTGACACCGTGTTCTACCCAGGCGGCCACGGCCCGCTGTGGGACCTGGCGGAGTCGCCGGTGTCCATCGCGCTGATCGAAGCCTTCGAGCGGTCCGGCAAGCCCATCGGCTTTGTGTGCCATGCACCGGGTGCCTTGCGTCACGTCAAGGCGGTTAACGGTGAGCCGTTGATCAAGGGCCGCCGCGTCACCGGGTTCTCCAACTCGGAAGAGGCCGCGGTGCAGTTGACGGAGGTCGTGCCGTTCCTGATTGAAGATGAATTCAAAAAACTGGGCGGCCAGTATGAGAAGGGCGCCGACTGGCAATCCTTCGTCATTGTCGACGGCTTGCTGGTGACTGGGCAAAACCCAGGCAGCTCCAGCGAAGTGGCCAAGGCCCTGCTGACACTCTGCGCTTAAGTTAATCAACCGATCTACGCGGTGGCGGCTTCCAGGAGTCGCCACGGTTTTCGTTCGTCCTGAATTTGGAATATTGCCGTGCCTGACTGCATCTTGAACACCCCGATCAAGCTGGGGCATCACCGCTTGAACAACCGCGTCGTACTGCCGCCGCTGACACGCCAGCGCAGCGCCCAGCCGGGTAATATCGCCACCGACCTGATGGCCGAGTACTACCGCCAGCGGGCCAGTGCGGGGTTCATGGTCAGCGAGGGTACGCAGATCGAACCTCGGGGCCAGGGCTACGCGTGGACGCCGGGCATTCATACACCGGCGCAAATCGAGGGTTGGCGCAAAGTCACCGCAGCGGTGCATGCCGAGGACGGGGTGATCTTCGCCCAGCTATGGCACGTGGGGCGGGTGTCCCACAACGCGCTGCAACCTGACGGTGGTGCCCCGGTGGGCCCGTCTGCGCTGCCGGCGTTGCAAGCCAAAGCCTTCATTGAAACCGGGCCGGGTAGGGGTGAACTGGTGCAGCCACCCGTGCCCCGTGCCTTGACCACGCTGGAAATCGAAGAGCTGGTAGGGCACTACGCCCAGGCTGCACGCAATGCCCTGGACGCCGGGTTCGACGGCGTGGAAATTCACGCGGCCAACGGCTACCTGGTCAACCAGTTCATCTCGGCCCATTCCAACCTGCGTGAGGATGAGTACGGCGGCTCGCTGGACAATCGCCTGCGCTTGCTGCGCGAGATTGTCGAAGCGGTGTGCAAGGTGGTGGGGCCGGAACGCCTGGGCGTGCGCTTTTCGCCGCTGTTCAGTGGCACCGATCAGGACCGGGTGTACATCGGCCTGGTGGAAGAAGATCCGCATACGACCTATATCGAAGCGATCAAGGTGCTGGAGGCGGCGGGCATCGCCTATGTGTCCATTGCCGAAGCCGATTGGGACAACGCGCCCGACCTGCCCGAGACTTTCCGCCAGGCCGTGCGCCGCACCTTCCGCGGCAGGATCATCTACGCCGGGCGCTACACCGCCGAGCGCGGTGCTCGACTGGTCGAGGCCGGGCTGGCGGACCTGATTGCTTTTGGACGGCCCTTCATTGCCAACCCGGACTTGCCCCAGCGGCTGTTCAATGGCTGGCCGCTGAATGCGTTGAAGGCCGAAGGCTTGTATGGCGGGACACGGGCGGGGTATGTGGATTATCCGGTGTATGCCGTACACCAGTGACACGCGATGCTCAAACCAATGAAAATCAAATGTGGGAGCGGGCTTGCTCGCGAAGACGTCGGCCCAGCAAACATGTATGTTGACTGGCCCATCGCCTTCGCGAGCAAGCCCGCTCCCACAGGGATCTGCGCTTGACGGACTGGCATCCAGGCGACCCCTCTCCACATCAAAAATGCCTCACTCCACCCGCAACACAATTTTGCCGATATGGTCCCCACCTTCCATCCGCGCATGGGCCTGGGCGGCGTCGGTGTAGGCGTAGACCTGGTCGATAATCGGCAGGCAGCGTCCGGCACTGAGTACCGGCCACACGTGTTCGCGCAGTTGTTGGGCAATCCCGGCCTTTTCTTCCCGCGTGCGGGCGCGCAGCAGCGAACCGGTGATTACTGCGCGTTTGCCGAGGATGGTCAGCAGGTCGACGTCGTTGGCCTTGGCGCCACCGAGGAAACCGAGGATAACCAGGTGGCCGTCCATGCCCAGGGCCTTGAGGTTATTGTTCAGGTACGAGGCGCCCATGATGTCGAGGATCACGTTGACGCCTTTGCCATCGGTCTGTTTGGCGATGACCTCGGCAAATGCCTGTTCGCGGTAGTTGATCGGCTCGGCACCGAGCTTGGCAATCGCCGCACATTTGTCGGCACTGCCAGCCGTGGCGAATGCCTGGATACCGAACTCCTGGCAGAGCATCAACGCGGTGGTGCCGATGCCGCTGGTGCCGCCGTGGATCAAGGCGCGCTGACCTTTGCGGGCTCCGCCGAGGCCGAACAGGTTGGCCCAGACCGTAAAGAACGTTTCCGGCACGGCAGCGGCCTGAATCCAGTCCATGCCCGCAGGGATCGGCAGCGCCTGGCTGGCCGGCACCGCGCAATACTGCGCGTAGCCACCGCCATTGGTCAGCGCACAGACCTTGTCGCCCAGGCTGTATTCGTTCACGCCAGTGCCCAGCGCCACCACTTCACCGGCCACTTCCAACCCCGGAATCGGGCTCATGCCGGGCTTCATCGGGTATTTACCCGCGCGTTGCAAGGCGTCGGGGCGGTTGACCCCGGCGGCGTGCACGCGAATCAGAATCTCGCCTGGCCCGGCCACTGGCACATCGGCGCTGCGCGGCTGCAAGACCTCGGGCCCGCCAGGGGTGGTGATTTCGATCAGGGTCATTTCTTGGGGGAGCGTCATGGAAAAGTTCCTGTAGCGATGAGCGTATGGGTTGGGACCGTAGCGCGGGGTCGGCAGTTCAGCAAGAGCATGCCGGGTTCTCTGGGCAATGCAACCGCAGGATTTCAGCACAAGCCTGCAAGTGCGTCGGTGTGGCTTCGGACACACTGGCTGCCGCTCATTTTTGACGGACACAGGTGGCGTATGAACGAAGCGAGAAATCAGGATATCGGGCTGTTGTTCCTGCGGGTCAGCGGGGCGTTGTTCCTGCTGTGGGTGCATGGGTTGCCCAAGTTGCTCCACTACAGCGACCAATTGAAGCTGATCGAGGACCCGTTTCACCTGGGCGCCCATGTCACGTTGCTGCTGGCGATCTTTGCCGAGGTGCTGTGCCCGCTGCTGATCATCGCGGGCGTACTGGTGCGCCTGGCGTGCCTGCCGGTCCTGGCGGTGCTGGTCATCGCTTTGCTGGTGGTGCACCCGGAGTGGACGCTGTTGGAAGGGCAGTTCGGCTGGCTGCTGTTGATCATCTTTACCAGCATCCTCATTGCCGGGCCGGGCCGGCTGGTATTGGCTCAGCGCTTTGCCTGAACAAAAAAAGGCCGGGCGAGCCCGGCCTTCTGCCTTCTGTAGGAGCGAGCTTGCTCGCGAAAAACGCATAGGCGCCGCTTTCATTCAGCAAGCACGCGTTATCGTTGACGTTCTTCGCGAGCAAGCTCGCTCCTACAGGGGCATCAAGGGATGCATCAGCGGTTCAGGAACCCCAACAGGTCTTCATTGAGCTGTTGAGCGTGGGTCACTGCAAACCCGTGAGGCGCATCCTTGTACACCTTCAGTTGTGCGCCCTCGATCATCTGGGCCGCGACTTTGCCGGTGGTGTCGAACGGCACGATCTGGTCGCCGTCCCCATGGATCACCAGGGTCGGTACGTCGATCTTGGCCATGTCCGGGCGGAAGTCGGTTTGCGAAAACGCGGTGACGCAATCCACGGTGGATTTGAGCGACGCGAGCATGGCGATCTGCAGGGTCTGGCTGAGCACACCCTCTGAAACGTGCTGGCCTTTATTGAGACCGAAGAACGGCGTGTTGAAGTCGCTGATGAACTGCGCACGATCCTTCAACAGGCCGGCCTTGATGCCATCGAACACCTCGCCAGGCACGCCTTGGGGGTAGTCGGCTTGCTGGCCGAATATCGGCGTGACCGCGCCCAACAACACCAGGCCGGCGACACGGGCACTGCCGTGGCGGGCGATGTAGCGCGCCACGTCACCGCCACCCATGGAGAAGCCCACCAGGGTCACGTCCTGCAGGTCCAGGTGTTCGATCAACTGGGCGATATCGTCAGCGAAGGTGTCGTAGTCGTTACCGGTCCAGGGCTGGTCCGAGCGGCCAAAACCACGACGGTCAAAGGCAATGGTGCGAAAGCCACGGCTGCTCAGGTATTCCATCTGGTATTCCCACATGTCCGCATCCAGCGGCCAGCCGTGGCTGAACAGCACGGGCTTACCGCTGCCCCAGTCCTTGAAGTAGATCTGGGTACCGTCTTTGGCAACGAATGTGCTCATCTGAAACTCCTTGCAGGGCTGAAAAAGGGCGGTGAAAAAACCGCATCACTATTGCCGTAAACCTGAGCCCAGGCTTGTATGGGTGTGCTTGTCTCACCAACTGAATTTGAGCTCCATGCCCAGGTAATTGCTGTCGTGCCCACCGGCACCACGCAGGGTCTGGCCGACCGCGTAGTGCACCGCCTCGACCGCACCACTGAGGTTGGGCGTAAAGGCGTAGTCGGTGCGCAGTTGACCGTAGGCGCCGGTCCAGCGCTCACCTTGGCCCGCCGTGCCAGCCACGGCCAGGTTGGGCTGGGTGTAGACGGCGTCTGCGGTGGTCTGCCGCCACAGCAGGCCGACAGCGGTTTGCACGCTGAGCTTGGCGATGGGCTTGACGGTAATCGACGGCTTGACGTGGATCAGGTTGCTGTAGCCCGTATAGCCCGCCAGAGAAAAGTAGTAGCCATTGGGGAACAGCGGGTTGAAGGTGCCGACCCTGCCGTCACCTGCCTGGCGGTCACCGGAAGCGATATCCAGTTGCAGGCCGATACGCGGCTTCCAGGCCTGCGTGTCAAAGGTGTAGCCGGTGCGGCTGCCACCGGCCCAGGCGCGAATCGTCTGGCTGCCCACCGAGCCGCGTTGCAGCATGGCTTCGACGTCCCAGTCGAAACCCTGGGCTGCGCCACCGAGGCGGGCGTCCAGCAACTGGCGCGTCTCTTCGCCGTTGGCGTCCAGGTAATGGGCGGCACTGCGCTCGTACACGCCGTAATAGGCCGACAACTCATTGGTGCCGCCCACCAGCCGCTCGACCCGCAGCATGTGGAAGCGCGCGTCGCTGTTGGACTTATCGTCGAAATGCCGGCCATCCTGGTACTGCACCGGTTGGCTGGCGATCCCGATAAAGCGCCATTGCGGCGTTTCCCAGTCCGCCCACAACGCATCGAAGGACTGCCGCACATTCGGGCCGTCCCGTGACGAGATGAAACGCTGCAAGTCGAAGGCGAAATCCTGGCGGCCAGCCCGTGCCTTGAAGGTGCCTGCGTTGAAGGTCTTCACGTATTCGGCAAAGGCCAGGCGCAGGTCGACGCGGTTCTGGTCGGCACCGCCAATGGCGGTCTTGTCATAGGCCCGCACATCTTCCAACTGGGTGAACAGCCGCCAGTGTTCGTTCAGGTGCAAGTCGGCGTGCACCTGAAAGCGCTGGATCAGGTAGCGGTCACGCGGTACATCCCGCACGCCGAACCCGCTGGCGTCGTTCATCTCGAAGCGCTCACGCAAGGTTGCGCCCAACGACAAGTAGGTGAACGGGTTGGCGGCGGACAGTGGGATGTACTTGAGGTTGTCCAGCGGTTGCGTGCGCAATGCGCTGTCCTTGAGCACAGACCAGTCTTCCTGCCAGCGGTTGGCCTTGATCGCCGGGCGTACCGGCTGGTCGTCGGCCTGCACGCTGCCAGCAAGCAACGGCCACAGCACAGCCAGGCTCCAGCCTGCGTGACGAATCATTTTGCCGCGCTGAGTTGGTGGATTTCTGCGACATAACCGCCCGGGAACTCCACCAACGCACTGCGCCGACCTTTGCTGTCGAATGCCGGTACCAGCACTTTGGCGCCAGAGCCGCTGGCCTTGCCTAGGGTAGCGGCGAGGTCGTTGACCTGATAACCGGTGGTGTCGTGGCCGAACGGGTAGGGCAGTTGGCCATTGGTGACCAGCACCGCCATGCGCCCGAACGGCGATTCGATATCAACGCGGCGGTAGTGGCCGCCGGCCTGGCCGACATCAACGCCTGGGGCGTGCTTATCGTCGCTCACTACCTTGCCGTGGGAGAACCCCAGGAACGCCTTGATAAACCGCTCGGCGCTGTCGTTGGACACATACACACGGTTTTCCGGCACGGTTTCGAAGGCGGTGTAATCCGGGGTCTTGGTGTGCCAGTAGAGCTGCATGTTCACACCACCCGGCCATTGCACCACGGCATCACGACCGATGGGGTCGGGGAAATCGCTGACGATTACGTCGGCGCCATTGTCCCGCGCCGCCTTGAGGGCCACGTCCATGTCCTTGACCAGATAGCCGTTGCGTTCCTGGCCGAACGGGTGAGGCACGGGGGTGGTAAAGCCGAACAAGGACACGGTGCCCGCCGGGGTCTGGAGCAATTGCGAGGTGGTGCTGCTCGGCACCGGCAGCACGTTGACCACGACCTGGGGCGTGCTTTTGCCGCCGAAGGTGGCGAGGAAACTCTGGGCAAAACGGTCCACATCGGCCGGTGCCACATACACATGGCTGGTGTCGTACTGCGGCGCCACGGCCACGTTCGGGGTGGCGGCAAACGCGCTGTTCATCATCGCACTTGCCAGCAGCGTCAATGCCAGCGATACCTTGGTTGCTGTGTTACCCATGCCCGTTCTCCAGCGCTTCTGAGGGTTCGAAAGCCGTGAGGTTAGGGGGGCAGGGCGGTGGGGAATTGTATGGACGTGCTCGGTTGAACGTTTCAGCTACGCGGCCCAGACAGCCGACGCCTATCTACCTGACACCCCTCAATCTAAATGTGGGAGCTGGCTTGTCGGGTCGCCGCATCGCTGCGATGACGGCCTGCCAGCCGACGCTTATCTACCTGACACCCCGCGATCAAACTGTGGGAGCGGGCTTGCTCGCGAAGGCGGCGTGTCAGTGACTGCATCTGTTACTGCACGACCGCTTTCGCAGGCAAGCCAGCTCCCACAGGGGTTATGTACTGCCCACAGAGTCAGCGCCAGATGCAAACCTCTGTGGGAGCGGGGCATCGGTTAAACAGCCGTTATCTGTCACGCCACCATAATGATCTTCGACACCAACTCCACCACCGTCTTGGCCTGCAGCTTCTTCATCAACCGCGCCCGGTGCACCTCGACGGTGCGGTGGGAGATCGCCAGGCGTAGGGCGATTTCCTTGGATTTGAACCCGTTGACGATGTGCATGGCGATTTCACGCTCCCGGGGCGTGAGGTCGCCGGTGCCCTGGTGCATGCGGTCCAGGCGTTCGAAGTGCCAGATCATCAGCTTGAACGGGTCTTTGGGGGTGAGGGTATAGCCGTGGGACTTGGCCCAGAACACTTCGCCGTTGTGGTGCTGCATGAAGCGTTCATCGGAATAAAAGCCGTTGTCGCTGTCGAGCAGCCAGTCATGGCTGCGCTTGCCGATGGCGTGGTAGTCGGCCTGGGACGGGTAGATCAGCAGGGTCAGCTGGTTGACCAGCGCGTCGCGTCTATAGCCGAACAGCTTCAGGAAAGCGTCGTTGCAGTCCAGTATCACGCGGTCGCTGGTGACGATCTGCGGGGCAGGGGACAGCTTGAACGCCAGGCGTTCTAGGTCGGGAAATTGCTGGGCTAGCGCGGTCATGGGCATCCTGCCTCGTTGTTCAATGCCCTGGGGCGCTACTTACCCGTGTAAGTAGTTACACGAATTGGCGCACGATCAGGGGTGGGTCATTGTAAGTAAAGTCCGAATCAAGAACAGAAGAAATTGATTATGCCTGCTGATTGCGTCTCCATTGTTGCCGCTGGTCACTCCCGCTTTGGTCGCCTGGAAGGCACGACGCTGGAAGACCTGATCGTCCAGGTTACCCGGGAAGCCTTGAGCGATGCCGAGATTGAAGCGTCGCAGATCGATGCGTTGTTTCTCGGCCATTTCAACTCGGGGCTGGTGCCCGACGGGTTTGCCGCCTCATTGCTATTGCAAGCCGACCCCGGGCTGCGCTTCAAACCGGCTACCCGCTGTGAAAACGCCTGTGCGTCCGGCTCGGCAGCGATCCAGGCGGGGGTCAATGCGATCCTCTCCGGCAGTGCTGAACTGGTGCTGGTGGTGGGCGCCGAGAAGATGACCCACACCAGCACCGCCGCGGTCACCCAAGCCTTGGCCGGGGCCGGCTACCAGAACGACCCGGCCGAAGCCGGCCTGAGTTTCCCCCAGTTGTTCGGCCGCGCCGCCCGCCAATACGCCGAGCGTTACCACTGCCCGCTGGGCTCGATGGCGGCCATCGCTACCAAAAACCACTCCAATGCCATGGCCAACCCGCTGGCGCAGATGCATCGGGAGATGAATTTCGAACACTGCAACAATGTGTCCCAAAGCAACCCGTTCGTGGCTGACTCCCTGCGCCTGACCGATTGCTCGCTGATCAGCGACGGCGCCGCCGCGATCATCCTCGCCTCGCCCAAACGTGCGCGGGCGTTTCGTCGCGAGGTGCAAATCCGGGCGATGACCCAGGTCAACGACACCTTGCCCATCGCCCAGCGCGACATCCTGGCCTTTGAAGGCCCGCAACGCGCGATCCATGCAGCGCTGCGCGGGGCGAATGTGACCCTGGCGGACCTGAGTTTCGCCGAAGTGCACGACTGCTTCACCATTGCCGAGTTGCTGATCTACGAAGCCATGGGCCTGGCGCCCAAGGGCGAAGGCCATCGCGTGCTCGACAGCGGCGTGGTGCGCGCCGGCGGGCGCTTGCCGGTGAACCTTTCCGGCGGGCTCAAGGCCAAGGGGCATCCCGTCGGCGCCACGGGGGTGTCCATGCATGCCTTGGCGTTCCGGCAATTGACCGGCGAGCCGATTGGCCTGGCGGTGCCCAACCCGGAGTTCGGCCTGGTGTTCAACATGGGCGGCATGGCGGTGGCCAACTACGCCTCGGTCCTGCAGGCACGCCGGAGCTGAGCCATGAACATCGCCAACTGGCTGCACG
This sequence comes from Pseudomonas fluorescens, assembly GCF_001902145.1. Taxonomy (GTDB): domain Bacteria; phylum Pseudomonadota; class Gammaproteobacteria; order Pseudomonadales; family Pseudomonadaceae; genus Aquipseudomonas; species Aquipseudomonas fluorescens_BV. The sequence goes on along the minus strand of NZ_MRST01000025.1, from coordinate 339,017 downwards.
ACACCCAGCGTCGGGCCCCGCAACGCCCGGCGCTGTTCGACGGCAGCGTGCAAGTGGCCGACTACGCCACCTTCGCCGCCCACGTGCGCCAACGCGCCGCGCACCTGGTGGAGCAGCATGGCCTGGTGCCGGGAGACGCCGTGGCGCTGCTGATGAAAAACAGCTGCGACTACCTGGAACTGCTCTACGCCATCTGGTGGATGGGCGGGGTGGCGGTGCCGATCAACGCCAAGCTGCACCCCAGCGAAGCGGCATGGATTGCCGATAACGCCGAGGCGCGGTTGATCTTCACCGAAGGCGGCCAGGTGTTTTCATCGCGGGATTTGCCCGTGCATTGCACGGAATTGGACGGCCACCCGCTGCCGCCCAGCCATGGCTGGCCCAGCCTGGAACAGCCGGTGCCCCGCCAGGATCATGACCTCGCCTGGCTGTTCTACACCTCTGGCACCACCGGGCGCTCCAAGGGCGTAATGCTGTCCCACGGCAACCTGATCGCCATGTCGCTGTGCTACGCCATGGATGTCGATCAAGTGAGCGCCGACGATGCGGCGCTGTATGCCGCGCCCATGTCCCACGGCGCCGGCCTGTACAACTTCATTCATGTGCGCTGCGGCGCCCGGCATGTGGTGCCGGCTTCCCATGGCTTCGATGCCGCCGAGCTGTTCGGGCTGGCCGAGCACATGGGCGATGTGTCGTTGTTTGCCGCGCCAACCATGGTCAAGCGCATGGTCGAACAGGCGCGGCGCCAGGATTATCACGGCGCCGGCATCAAGACCATCGTCTACGGCGGCGGCCCCATGTACTTGGCCGACCTGCGCGAAGCGGTCGACACCTTCGGCCCGCGCCTGGTGCAGATCTACGGCCAGGGCGAGAGCCCGATGACCATCAGTGTCTTGCCCCGCACCTTGATCGCCGAGCGCCAGCGTCCCGACTGGGCCACCCTGGCCGCCTCGGTGGGCCACGCGCAAGCATGTGTCGAGATCCGCATTCTCAATGCCGAGCACCAGCCACTGCCCACCGGCGAGCGCGGCGAAATCGCGGTGCGTGGCGCCACGGTGATGCAAGGCTACTGGCGCAACCCGCAGGCCACGCGCCAGACACTGGTGGACGGTTGGCTGCTGACCGGCGACATCGGCTACCTCGACCCGGCCGGCTACCTGACCCTGACGGATCGCTCCAAGGACGTGATCATCAGTGGCGGCAGCAACGTGTACCCCCGTGAAGTCGAGGAAGTGCTGGCCCAGCATCCCGAGGTGTTCGAAGTGTGCGTGGTGGGCGAGCCGGACGCGCAATGGGGTGAGTCGGTGGTGGCCTTCGTGGTGACCCGCAGCGGTCAGCCGCTGGACGAAGGCGAGCTGACGGCATGGTTCCTGGCGCGCATGGCCTCGTTCAAAAAACCGAAAAAATATGTGTGGCGCAGCGACTTGCCGAAGAACAGCTACGGCAAGATTCTCAAGACCGACTTGCGGCATTGGCTGCAAACCGCGAGTATCGCCGCGCTTTAACACGGATCGATAATCAGACAAGGAGTCCCCACGATGGGCAATCCCGCACAAGACACCGTCCGCAAGCGCCGCCGTGCGTTTCTGGGCGCCACCTCCGGCCACTTGATCGAGTGGTACGACTACGGCGTGTATGGCTTTCTCGCGGTCTATATCGGCCAGGCGTTCTTCGTCTCCGACGACCCCACTACCAGCCTGTTGGCCAGCTTTGCCGCGTTTGCACTGAGCTTCTTTATCCGCCCTCTGGGTGGGCTGTTCTTTGGCCCGCTGGCAGACAAGATCGGCCGGCGCAAAACCCTGATCATGGCGCTGGTGATGATGACCGGCTCCACGGTGATGCTGGGCCTGTTGCCGACCTACGCCAGCCTGGGCATCGCCGCACCGATCCTGTTGATCCTGGTGCGCTGCGTGCAAGGCTTCTCGGCGGGCGGTGAAATTGGCACGGTCACCAGCTTTATCTCCGAATACGCCGGCCCCGGTCGCCGCGGCTTTGCCACCTGCTGGCTGATGGTCACCGCCGTGCTCGGCCTGCTGCTCGGTGGCGCCGTGGCCAATGGCATGACTTGGCTGCTGGGCGCCGAGGTCATGCAGGAATGGGCCTGGCGCGTACCGTTCCTGATCGCCGCGCCCCTGGGCTTTATCTCCATGTACATCCGCCTCAAGCTCGAAGACAGCCCCGAGTTCCTCGCCCTGCAACGTGCCGGGCAAACCTCCCGCGCGCCGCTGCGCGAGGTCTGGCAGTGGAAACGGGCGATTGCGCTGGTGTTCTTTATCATCACCTTGCACAGCTCGATCTTCTACCTGGTACTGACCTTCGCCTCGACCTACATGGCCAAGATCCTCAAGTTCGACAGCGGCACCACCTTGCTCTACGTGTTCGTCGCCAGCTTCTCGGCGGCCTTCGTGATGCCGTTTGGCGGGGCCTTTACCGATAAGTACGGGCGCAAGCCGTTCCTGATGGTGATCGGCACGTTGGCGACCCTGGCGATGTTCTGGCTGTTCAAATCCGCCCCGACCGCCACCCCGGCGACCTTCTTCGCGCCGTTGATGGCGGTGGCGATTTTGTTCGGGCTGTACGCGTCGTCGACCTATGCGCTGATGAGCGAACTGCTGCCGACGCGGATTCGTTCCACCGGGATTGCGGTGGCCTATAACGTGCCGGTGGCGGTGTTCGGTGGCAGTGCGCCGTTGATCTCCACTTGGTTGATCAAGGTAACGGGGGACATTACCTCTCCGTGGTATTTCTATGTGGCGACCGGGGTGGTGTCGTTAGTGGCGTTGGTGGTGTTGCGCAAGGAGGACTTCGTGACCGGTGGCACGCCGGTGGTGGCGTCTGCGAGAGGGGCGCTGGCCTGACGCCGTGTTTGCGTCTTGGTAATCAGACGGCAGGGTTGTGTTGGCAACCCTGCCTCAACACGTTACCGGGCTGAATTGGCTGGCAACACGTGGGCCGCGTCCATGGCAGGGTTGGAGTAATGTGGCCGGTAGTCGACAAGCTCTTCAACTATCTCAGGTTCTTTCTGGGTGCCAATATTGAATCGCACCAGCGTTCCTGATGTCTTTTCCACCGTATTAAGATGGTTGTTCTTGGCAAAATCCAACCTCACTTTCGAGTCAGCAAGCAACTTTATGTCGCGTGGAGAAAGCGTGGGGTATTTCGCTTTGAATTCCCGATAGAACGTTTTGAACAGGCCCATCGGGTCTTTGCCCAAAAAATAATCCATGTGCACAGGACCTGCGAATGACTTGGTGGGTATTTGGGTCAGGTTGGAGATTTCATCGCCCAGCGAGTTCGGGCCGTTTGCGCCGGAATAGCAGACGCGAAGCACAATGTTTTTATATTTGCTGAAGTCAATTTTTTCCGCGCGAAGTTTATTGACGATGTCTTGCGCCGAATAGAACTTGCCGTTTGCTCCTGCGACTCTCGCGGGCTCTCCGGGGCCCGGTTCAGTCCCATGTCCGAATATATTGAGTCGTGGGGCGCCTTTGTAAGTATCCTCGAAGGTTTGTATGTCGCCATCGATCGCCTTGAACCCCCTCCATGGACCGCCCAACCGAACCACTTCACGTAACGCTGACTCAGGCGAAGGCGCCGCCGGTAAATCACCTACGCGTGTTTCCTGCGGTACCGTATGAATGGCCGCGACTTCAGTACGTGTGGAGGTTTGAGTCGGGCGTGCTCTTGTGAGGTGAAGCAATAACATCGCCGTGTTGATAAATAAGTCTGTTGCTGCTGCTTCTTTGTTTCCTTCCCTGCTCCCGTCAAGCGTCTCGATATCACCGATGATACTGTCTGCCTGAAACGGCATACCGATTAAAAAGGCACTCTCTGGCATGAACAGAAATGCCGTATTGAGTAATAGGCCTGCCCCTTCTTTAATCCTTGCCCAGCGACTTTCCCCGTTGGATACGGCCTGGTGTTCGGCCAGCGATGTCAGCGCCCTTGAGTTGGCTTCATACAAGTAGCTCATCAGTTGCCCGGTTTGCAGCTCGGAAGACAGGTCGTGAGTCGCCAGTGTGGGCGGCGCAGGCGTGAACACGGGCGTATATGTCGGCATATGCGGTTCGCGAAAGCCATCGTGCCTGTAGACGGCGCGGGTTGTCTCATCAGGCAGCCAGGCAAGAATGTCTTTTTGTAGCTCCTTCTGTGTCTGGACAGCCTCCATTAGCGCCTGGCGCGAAGGAAACTGCAGCAGGGGAGCGCTGGAATTCAATGGGCGATAAAGAATGTGCGGGCCGACTGTGGTGTCCTTGGGTTCGATCAGGAACATGTTTTCGACCACATCGGGCACCGCGCCGGGCAGGCGCATGAGCGCCAACGGGCGCACGGTGATTTCGTTGCCATTGACAAACTTCTTCCCTGGCGTTGGATCCAGTATTGCCTGGAGGTAACGAAAACCCATGGCATTATCGAAACCAGCCTCGCCTTTGGCCGTCAGTTCCAGGGCCCTCATCTTCAGTTCAATCGGGACTTGCTCGGCGAACAGCGCTTGGCGCCTGGTTTTTTTTTCAGGATCGTCGAGCAGCTCGCGCCTGACTAATTCGGGGTAGTTCTTGCCGGCATCGATTTGCTGAATCAGCTTACCCAGTTCGCCCTCTTTTCCGAGCTTGGCTAGATGAATGCCCGTCGGTTTGTGACGCACCTCTACCCGGCCTTTTGGTAATCCTGAAAGGTTGCGTACAAAGGTTTCGGTGAAGGACAGGGTGGTGGTTTGGGTTGATCCGAATCCGCTGGCCGGGGCGCCATAGGGAGTGTGAAAGATTACTTCCAGATCCTTGATGTCATAGTGAAAAGGTGGAGGGTCGAGGGCTTTGATCTGATCCTGGATATAAGTGCTAATGTCGGGGATATCACTGCCAAAGCTCTTGCCCTTGTGGCGGCGCTCGAAGCCCGCCATCTCCAGAAGCAGGTCATGGTAAATAAAGCGATTGGCATCGGAGGCGGTTTTCGACCATTCGGGACGCTTGAGCCCGGACTCTTGGGATTGTCGCGCCACGATCAGCGCGGGATCAGTGTCGGCGTTGACGTCCCCGTTGTTAATCATGACGTTCGCTTGCAGGTAGAACGCATCAGCGTCGAAGGCTTTCAGGCTGGGCTTGTCAGTGCGGGTCGGTTGTTGCGCCTCGGGGTTTTGCTGTTCCCAGGCCTGCTGGGCAGCATCCAGGGAAGCATAAGGGGTAACCTTTGCGCTGGGTTCGCACATCAGCACTGCGAGGGTGCGATCCCCAGCCTTGCGTTCGATGAACAGGTTAGGGGTTTGAAAGTTCGGGCTGTCTGGGTTGGCCGGGTCAGTGCGGACCATGAAGTGAACGGTGGTCTTGGAGTTGTCTGTGGGGTTGAGGTGCCCGTGGGGAAACCTTGCCACCGTGTCCAGTGTTTCGCGTTGTATGTCGTTGAGACCTGGAGATTTCAAACTGGCCAGGCGCAGGTTGCTGTGCAGCAGCTGGCCGAGCATTGACCGCCGACTTCCAGCGTAAATCGGGGTGACACTGAGCGCTGTGTCGGCACTCAGGCCAGGGGCCGGCTCATTGAAAGGCGGTTCATTCCAATACTTGATCTTTGCCGCTCGAAGCGTTTCGTTCAGCTTGCCGGGCAACTCGCTCAGAGCCGTCTGCAGGGCTGATCTATCGATGGGAAGTGCAGTACCCGCAGGTTTGCCGGTACGGGCGAGGACGTCCGCGCGCGTATCGACGAATTTGCCAGCGCTGTCGAAAACCGGCGCGGCGCCTCCAGCAACATGGTCGATGATCATTTCCATCAGCGGTGTTTCAATGTATTGACCTGGATTGTCCGGATCGGGAACGGCGAACGCCAACTGCTCTACATCAATGTTCAATGAGGAATCGATGGCGTCCTTGAGTAATCCCGATACGACCGACTGCACCCCGGGCTCTGCGTTAAACAGACGGTGGGCGATGTCGCTCACAGGGCTGGCGACGGGCGGCTTGTTGGTGGATATCGGCGCAGTCGCTTGAACGACATTAGGCGTTGGGGTGGTTTTGATGCCTGCAAGTGTTTGTAGGGTTGCCTGCTGCAGTTCGCGAATCCCACGCAAGGTGTCAGCAGAAGGGTTGTTTTTTTTCAAGGAGGGGAAGCCATCGCGGATGAGCCCTGCGACTTGTTCGAGCCACTTCTGCTCTGAGCCGGTTTCCCGAGTCACGCCGTAAAAGTCCAGCATCATAGAGAGATCCAGCGCTTGCTGGGTACGAACGGGCCCTTCGTAGACCGAGCCGCTTCTCCCATATTTACGGGCCGCGCTTGAAATTTCGGGTTCGAGGGCTGCCCATTGGGGGGAGGTCGACTTGCGAAAAACAATCGATTTACGGCTGCCGTCAGGGTTTCGTACGTAGCCTTCCAACTGGCCTGTCGGCAAGTGGATAAACAAGGATGACACCTCGAGATTATGTTCTTTCGCAAACGCCAGGAAAGCGGGGCTGGAGAAGCATTTGCCGAACGCCTCGCGTGTGTGTGCGTAGGTAGAGTCGTCAGGCACATTCAAGAAGGGGAAAAAGGTTAGCGACTGATCATCGATGCGCCTTTGATAGCCGATCCTCGTGAGGATTCTGGCACACTCCCGTGCCACTTCCCGATCAGCCGCCTCGACGCGTTCGGCGGGCGTCGGTGTGCGACTGGAGTCGGCAAGTGTGCCGCTGCGTTCAAAGGTGGCTTCGGTGATCGTCTCCTTCGCGCTGCGTTGTGCTTGCCTGGCACGCAAGGTCTGTTGCGAGATGTCCAGGGGCAGGGGGGCGTCGGGGACGACCAGGGAGGGGAATGTATCGGCGTGCTGGAGTGCCGCGATCACGGCACGCGGATTACGCGTAAGCTCGGTTCTAGCGATAGCGTAGAAGTCTCCCACCAGGTAACTGGGAGGCGTGTTTTCGCCGGTGTAGCGCAACCAGGTCGTCGACGGGGCGCCCAGCTCTCTGGCCGCTGCGGCGACGTCCGCCGATGCCTGTGACCAGCCAGGGGTGAACTCCGTGAAGCTGTTGGGGGAGCCATTGATCATGCACGTCATGGTTCCCTCTTGGGGGTTCCAGCTGAAATTGGACAGGTCGATGTGATGGGCTTTGGCAAAGGTTGCAAACGGCTCTGCCCTGAGCGCCTGGTTAAAACGTGCCCACGCTTGGCCGAAGCTGGAAAAAGGCGGAACCTGGGTGAGGGTCGGAGCGGTGAGTGACTGTCTGTTGGTTGTGAGTTCCTCGGCGACCTGGCCCATCAATGCCGCGCTAAGCTGCTGTGCCAGCTCGGCGTCACTCTTTTCCACCAACGTGCTGACTTGTCCTTGAGTGAGCAGAAATTGAGGCGAACTTGGGGCGCGTCTTGAAACGGGCTCGGATCGACCAGGATTTTCCGGCTGCTGAGCAACGTCATACTGCAGCCTTTCATCCGGATTGATCGGCCACGCAAAGGTGTCTGTTGGCGTTTGTTGCGAAGATGAAGGTGGAACATGCTTCGCGGCTGCCGGGATCGTCATGGAAGTCTCCGTCTATCGTTATGAAAAAGCGCGCCTTCTGTGGCGAATTTTCGTGGCTTTTCTGTACGAAGGTGTTCCGTATCCACTTAATACGAAGGGTTACAGCCGCCGATGCGGGGAGCCGTCATGTGTCACAGTCCTTTGCCTGTTCGTTGTGACAGGTTGAAATACGGCGCCGTTTTTTCCCCGCCGCGTCCCCGAACAGAGTGAGTGCCTATGCAAGTAACCCGATTGACTCTCGTGTGTCATGCCGTGACACCCTCGCAAAAGCAGGGGCGGTTTCCCGATGACGAATCGTTGCTGATGGATTGGCAGAATGCGCGGCTGTCACTGGCGGATCGGTTCCGCAAAAGTGTGCGCCTGATATGCGGGCCCGAAGCGCGGACTCGCCAGACGGCGACGTTGTTCGGTGACCACGCCGTGGTTGAGGCCGCGTTACGTGATGGCGATTTTGGTCATTGGAAGGGGCAGGACACTGCCCAGCTTGATCGCGATGAATTGATGACTTGGCTCACCGACAGCGCCAGCGCCCCCCATGGCGGCGAGTCGGTGGACCACATTTGCACGCGCGTGGGCGAATGGATGAGGTCACTGGAGTGCCAACCCGGCCATGTGGTGGCCGTTACACATCCCTTTGTCATCCGCGCTGCAATGCTGTACGTCATGCAATTTCCAGTATCGATGTTCTACCTGATCGATGTCGAACCGCTGTCGCGCACCGAGCTGCGTTTCAATGCAGTCTGGCGCCTGCGCCTGGAAACTCACGCCTGATGCGTTGATCATGGCAAAATCCACGGCCCGTACTGAGAGCAACCCATGAAACGCATCCTGATCATCGGCATTGGCGCCGGCAACCCCGACTACATCACGATGCAGGCCGTGAAGGCGCTGAACCGTACCGACGTGTTCTTCCTGATGGACAAGGGCCAGAGCAAGGACAAGCTGATCGACCTGCGCCGGGAAATCTGCGACACCTACATCACCGAGCCCGGCTACCGTTTTGTCGAGGCCGACTGCCCGGAGCGTGTGCGCGGTGAAATCGACTACACCACCGCTGTGCAAGACCTCAACCGCGATAAGCAGCAGACCTTCGAACGCATGATCAACGAAGAAATGGCTGACGGTGAGGTGGGGGCGTTCCTGGCCTGGGGCGACCCGGCGCTGTACGACAGCACCATCCGCATCTTGCAGGCGATTCTTGCCAGTGGTCGCTGTGTCTTCGAGTTTGAAGTGATTCCCGGCATTACCAGCGTGCAAGCCCTGGCGGCGCAGCATAAGGTGGCGCTCAACCGGATTGGCAAGTCCATCGAAATCACCACTGGGCGCCGGTTGGCGGCGGGGCAGGCGAGTGATGCCGATACTTTGGTGGTCATGCTCGACGCCGAAGATTCCTACCGCAGTGTGGCGGATCAGGACCTGGATATTTACTGGGGCGCCTACCTGGGCACGCCGGACGAGATCCTGATCAGCGGTAAAGTGGCGCACGTGGCAGAAGAGATCGAACGGGTACGCAAGGCGGCGCGCCTGAAAAACGGCTGGATCATGGACACCTATTTGTTGCGCAAACCCTGAGGTAAACCCGATGCTCAAACAGCTTGCCCTCGTCTTGCCCCTGCTGGCCGGCGCCGCTCATGCCGACACCGGCTTGCACACTGACTTGCCGTTGTCCTACCTGGAACAGACCCAGGGCGATGCGCGCAACCAGCCGCTGGTGATCTTCTTGCATGGGTTTGGCAGCAACGAGGAAGATCTGTTTGGCATCCAGAACGCGTTGCCGTCCACCTGGACCTACCTGTCGGTGCGCGCGCCGCTGCCGGTAGAGCCGCAAGGTTATCGCTGGTTTACCAAGACCGATGAGCCTGAGTACAACGGCGAGACCGATGAACTGTTCAGCAGCGCCCGGCTGATCAAGGACTTCGTGGTCAAGGCCACCGCCAAGTACCACACCCAAAGTGATCGGGTATTCCTGGTGGGGTTCAGCCAGGGTGCGATCATGTCCTATGAAGTGGCCTTGCGTGAACCTGACTTGGTACGTGGTATCGCTGCGCTCAGTGGCAGCGTGCTACCGGTGCTCAGGTCTGCGCTGAAACCTGATGCGTCCATGGGCAAGCTGGCGATCTTTATCGGCCATGGCACCTTGGACCAGGCGCTGCCCTTTAGCTCGGCCACGCAGGCAAACAAGGTGCTGGCGGGGGTGGGACTCAAGCCGGAGTTTCATGAATACCCGGGGATGAATCACACCATCAGCGCGGCGGAAATCCAGGACTTGAAAGCCTGGCTTGAGAAAAGCCTGAAGTGAAATGCGCTTGAAAATGTGGGAGCGGGCTTGCTCGCGAATGCGGCATATCAGTCAGCAAGTCAGTGCCTGACACTCCGCATTCGCGAGCAAGCCCGCTCCCACAATGGTTTTGTGTTCGCTGGTAGAGGGGGGTTACTTGCCGCCCGTAATCTGCTTCACCAACTGCGCATGCCCCTTCACATCATCGGCCCGGGAAATCGCCTGGATCACCAGCAAATGGTTGCCCGAACCACCCAGGAACGTGGAGTTCAAGGTCTTGCCACCGCCTTGGGTAGCGCTGCTGTCCACCTGGCGCAGGCCCAGGCTCTTGTAGGTGAGTTTCTTCTCCCCCAGTTTCTTGAAGTCGGGCATGGCGGCGCTCTGGTCTTTGACGAAATCAGCCACGGCGCCGTCGAGGAACTTCGGGTCGTTATCCTGGATAGTTGCCCCATCGTTGCGCACGGTTTCGGCGACGATCACCACACTTTTCGTCGTCGAGTTGGCGTACAGGGTACCTTGGGTGTCAGCGGTGCCGTCTTGCGCCGTGCCGGAGGGCAGGGTGTCGGCGCTGTAGGCTTTGGGCAGTTTGAAGGTGAACTTGCCACCCAAGGTGGAGATTGTCTGTGTGGCGGGCTTGGCGGCAGCGAACACGCTGCCGGCGGTAAGCGCTAGGGCGAGCAGCATTGCGGTTTTGGTGAACGTGGCCATGAAGCACTCCGGGGATGAACGAAATTGCGGCGTATTCTGTCAGAAAATTCGCAATTTCGTTCACCCAGCCCATCACAGCTTGTCGGAGGATTCCTCGTCAAGCCTGTCCATTTCAAACAAACGCGCCAGTTCCGCACGGGCTTCCTGGGCAGTTTGCATGACCTTGGCCGCGTCGTCGTATACCGCGTGTTGGGCGGCGAGTACCTGCTGGTCGTGGGTCTTGAAGCGGTTGATGCGCGCATCGGCCTGGGCCTGGCTCAAGCCGAGGCCGACCAGAGTACGGCGGCTCATTTCCAGGCTGGAGTAGAAGGTTTCGCGCACCGGTGAAGCGTCCAGGTCCACCAGGCGGTGTACGTGCTGGCGGTTACGCGCACGGGCGATGATCTTCATGTGCGGGTAGAGATTGCGCACCAGCTCGGCGGTCTTGATGTTGATCTCCGGGTCGTCCATGGCGATCACGAAGAATTCCGCTTGATCGACTTTGGCAGCGTGGAGGATTTCCGGGCGTTGGGGGTCGCCGTAGAACACCGGCATGCCGCCGAAACTGCGGGTCAGCTCGATGGTTTCCACCGAGGTGTCGAGGGCGATGAACGAGATGTTCTGCGCGCGCAGGATTCGCGCCACGATCTGGCCCATCCGGCCCATGCCGGCGATGACCACGCGAGGCGCATCGCTTTCGATGGCGCGGTATTCCTCGGGCACTTCCACCGGCTTGGCCTTGGGTTTGAACAGCTTCGGGCACACCAGCAACAGCAGCGGAGTCACGGCCATGGACAGGGTGATGGTCAGCACCAGCACGTCGTACAGCTGCGGTTCGAACAGGCCCTGGTCGCGACCGATCTTGAACACCACAAAGGCGAACTCACCCCCCGCCGCCAGCACCACGCCCAGGCGCAGGGCACTTTCGCGATTGAGGTCGCCCACCATCCGCCCGACGGCGTACAGCAGCGGCAGTTTCAAGCCGATCAGCAGCAGGGTCAGGCCGATCACCACCAGTGGCGTGCTGAGCAGCAAACTGAGGTTGGCGCCCATGCCCACGCTGATGAAAAACAGCCCCAGCAGCAGGCCCTTGAACGGCTCGATCTGGGATTCCAGTTCGTGGCGGTATTCCGAATCCGCCAGCAGCAGGCCGGCGAGGAAGGCCCCCAGGGCCATGGACACGCCCACCAACTCCATCAGCCAGGCGGTGCCGATCACCACCAGCAGCGCGGTGGCGGTGGACACTTCGCGCAGGCCGGTCTTGGCGACAATGCGAAACACCGGGCGCAACAGGTAGCGCCCGCCGATGATCACCACCGCGATGCTGCCGAGGATCTGCAACACATGTTGCAGGCCCTGGGCTTCGGTGGTCGGATGATCGCTGCCGGCCAGCAACGGCACCATGGCGATCAGCGGGATGGCGGCGATGTCCTGGAACAACAGGATGGCAAAGGCCAGACGCCCGTGGGGTTGGTTGAGCTCCTTGCGTTCGGCCAGGCTTTGCAGGCCAAACGCCGTAGACGACAGCGCCAGGCCCAGGCCCAGCACGATGGCGCTGTTCCACGACTGGCCAAACAGCCATAGCGCGACCGCGCCCATCACCACACCGGTGAGCAGGACCTGGGCCAGGCCGACGCCGAACACCGCCTTGCGCATCACCCACAAGCGTTTGGGCGACAGCTCCAGGCCGATGATGAACAGCAACAGCACCACGCCCAGTTCAGAGAACTGCGCCACGCTTTGCGGGTTGCCGATCAGGCCGAGCACCGACGGGCCGATGATGACACCGGCAAACAGATAGCCCAGCACCGCGCCCAATTGCAGGCGCTTGGCCAGGGGCACGGCCAGCACGGCGGCGAACAGGAACACCACGGCTGCTTGTAACAGGTTGCCTTCATGGGGCATTACGAACTCCATCGTTTACGTAGATCAACTCGGGGGGGCCATTGTGGCGAGGGAGCTTGCTCCCGCTTGGGTGCGCAGCGCCCGCAGTTTTTTGGGGCCGCTTCGCAGCCCAGCGGGAGCACGCTCCCTCGCCACAAAAGTGTTCCACAGCAGGGGAAACAGGGTGCTATTAGAGCGCTTTTTCACATGTGGAAACTTGTATTTTTGTCGCTACACACGCTCCTTCGACATTCAGTGTCTGCTCTGATTGAACACTGGCGTGCTCGATTCAGGTTATTCCCATTGTCTTGAGAGCGGCGAACGTCGGTCAGGATTCACCTTCCTTGTCGGCTCTGTTTGTTACTATCGCCATCCCTTGCCAGCAGGAGTCACCGCCCCATGCAACACCAGTGGGATGAAATGCACCGCACCCGCAAACCCACGTTCGTCTTGTGTGGCGAGCCCCAGGGGGATGTGCTCAATCTCTATGTGCATGGTTACTCGGCATTCTTCAACCGTCAGCAACTGGGCAGTTTCAAGGAGCAACTGGCCGGTATCGAAGGGTCGACCAACCTGATGTTGTTCTGGCCGGCGGGGCATTTTCTGGAAAACCTGTTCGCACCATTCAAGGACGTGCTCACCTCGCTGCTTGGCGGTGGTGGCCTGGGCGCGGCGACGGTGGGCGTGGGCAAGGCCATTGCCTATTTTCTCGACCATTACAAAAGTGTCGAGGCACGGGTCGATGAAGTGGCCAAGACGTTATTGCCAGAGCTGGCCGGCTACCTGCACGACCAATCGCTGCCGGTACGGCGCATCAACCTGATCGGCCACTCCCTGGGCGCGCGTATCCTGGTCAAGAGCTTGCTGGCCAGCCCCGAGATTGCTCGCGAACTGCCGCTCAATAACCTGTTGTTGATGGGCGGGGCGATTTGTACATCGAGCCCCTGGGAGGATGTGTCGGCGCCGCTCAAGGGGCGGTTGATCAACTGCCACTCCAGCAAGGACTGGGCGCTGGCCATGAAACCCGATACCGAGCGTTGCATTGGCCGCTATGCGATTGACGTAACGCCCGCGCTCAAGGCCAAGGTCACCAATGTGCACCTGGCCAGCTTCGATCATGCTGCCTATTGGCCGCAGTTGAAGACGGTGGTGCAGTACACCGATCTGCTGCAGGAGCGGCGCGGCATGATCCGTGTGGACTCGCGCCGCAGTGAAGTGCGTTTTGCCGAAGCGGACGTGGACCTGTACCCGGCATTGGTGCAAGCGCGGCCGGAGGAGCTGAAGTTTCTTGCCGAACTGATGGCGCAAAAGCGCAGTGCCGCGATTGATGCCAGTGTGCGCGAGCCGTTGAAACTGGCCATTGAATTGCAGCGCATGGGCGGTGATAGCTTTATGAACCTGGCCCGTGGCCATGGCGTGGGCTATCGCCAGATTGCCGAAGATGTGGCGCAACGCCTGGGTATCAAATTCGACCAACCACTTGAGCACTTGGCGCTGGCAGAGATCGAAGGGCAGGTCGCAGAAACACTGATCGAGCAGTACAAGGACAAACTCAGTCGCGCTGATCGCCAGGCGTTCGAGGCCGAGCTCAAGGCGGCGGCACAAAAAGAGCAGGGGCTGTTCAACCGGTTCGATCTGGGCCGTTCGGCCACCACCGCCTTGAGCGGTACGGCGTTGGCCGGGCTGACCGGGTTTATCCTGCGGCGCGGTGCGGCCACGGCGATTCCGGTGGTGGGCCAGGCGCTGGCTGCGGCGATGTTGCTGGTCAGCGGCGTGCGAGCGTTTTCCGGCCCGGCATATTCGATCACCACCTTGGCGGTACTGGTGATCGGAGTGATTCGCCAGCGCATGGAGCGCGAGGCGCTTAACCAGGAACTGGAGCTGGTGGTACAAGTGGTGGAAGCGTTTGACCTGCCGCGAGACACGGTGATGCGCACGGTCGCCACCGACTGATAAGCTGCTGCCCAAGTCTTGTGTATTTACCTGGAATACTGCGTGAAATTCAGCCTGCCGAAAATCGCTACCGCCCCGTTCTGCCCGCCGGAAGTGGCCGGCTCTGTCGCTGTTGATCCCAAGGCCTCGTTTTTTAAACGGGTGCTGATGTTTGCTGGCCCCGGCCTGTTGATCTCCATCGGCTACATGGACCCCGGCAACTGGGCAACGGCCATTGAAGCCGGTTCACGCTACGGCTACAGCCTGTTGTTTGTGGTGCTGCTGGCCAGCCTGGCGGGGATGGCGGTGCAGTGCCTGTGTTCACGGCTGGGTATCGCCACCGGCAAGGACCTGGCGCAACTGTGTCGTGAGCGCTACAGCCAGCGCTCTGCTCGTACCCAGTGGGTGTTGGCGGAAATCTCCATCATCGCCACAGACCTTGCCGAAGTGCTCGGCTGCGCCCTGGCGTTTCACCTGTTGCTGGGCGTGTCGTTGACCACCGGCATTGTCATCACTGCCTTCGATACGCTGTTGATCCTGGCCCTGCAAAATCGTGGTTTTCGCCGCCTGGAAGCGATCATGCTGGCGCTGGTCGCCACCATCGGCGTGTGCTTTTTCATCGAACTGGTGCTGATCAAACCCTACTGGCCCGACGTGCTCAGCGGGTTCACCCCGTCACTGTCGGCTATCAGCGATGCGGCGCCGTTGTACTTGGCCATCGGTATCCTCGGCGCCACGGTCATGCCCCATAACCTCTACCTGCACACCTCCATCGTGCAGACCCGCCTGATCGGCAAGGACCTGGCGAGCAAACAGGACGCGGTCAAGCTGGCGCGTATCGACACCATCGGCTCCCTGGCGTTGGCACTGTTGGTCAACGCCGCGATCCTGGTGCTGGCGGCAGCGGCCTTCTACAAGACCGGTCATACCGACGTGGTGGAAATCCAGGACGCCTATCACCTGCTCGACCCCTTGGTCGGCGGTGCTTTCGCCAGCATCCTGTTCGGTATCGCCTTGCTGGCTTCAGGCCAGAGTTCGACCTTTACCGGCACCATTGCCGGCCAAGTGATCATGGAGGGTTACCTCAACCTGCGCATACCCTGCTGGCAGCGCCGCCTGATTACCCGTGGGCTGGCGCTGATCCCGGCGTTTCTAGGCGTATGGCTGATGGGTGATGATGCGATCGGCAAGCTGCTGATTCTCAGCCAGGTGGTCCTGAGCCTGCAGTTGCCCTTTGCGTTGTACCCGTTGATCCGTATGACCGGCGACAAGCAATTGATGGGGCCGTTCGTCAACCGGCTGCCCACGCGGCTGCTGGCGTGGTTTCTGTTCGCGGTGATCAGTGGGGCGAATGCGTGGTTGATTGGGCAGTGGGTGTTCTGACTTGAGGTGCATTGCCGAGGCAGTGCCTATACCAAGATGGCCAAGGATGTGTACTGAGCAACTTCTGGGTCAGCGGTCAATAGCTTCATTGGCTCAGTCATGGCTGTTGCAATGATCAGTCGATCGAAGGGATCCTTGTGATGATATTCAAGATCCCTGACGTAAATTTCGGCGGCGTTTTCTATCAGCTTGCGGGCATTGCCGGATAGCTTGGAGTCATCGTTGAGTGCCCATAGCAGGATATGAGTATCCAACAGTAGCCTCATGAATGACTGCCCTCAAAGGCATCCAAGAGGTAGCTGGGTAGTGGTGCGTCGAAGTCTTCAGGAATGGTCAACTCGCCCTTCATTGCGCCAATTCGCCGACCCTTGGATTTACCAAGCGGGACAAGCTGTGCCATTGCACGACCATGTTTGGCGATAGTGATGATTTTGCCCGTGGCGGCTTCATCGACCAGTTTGGACAGGTTGTTTTTTGCCTCACCCAGAGCAACGGTAATCATGGGGTCTTCTCCGTGTTTGGCCAAATAGCCAAAACTACGACCGCTATCAAAGATGGCTCGACCACTGGTTGAGGCCGCTCGTTCAGCGCGGGATGGTGTGCGGTACATGGTGACCATGGCGTCTCTCCAAATAGATTTGGCTAAAGTCTGCCCCAGCGCACCGTGACCAGGAATACTGGCCCCCAAAATCAGAACGGACCTACGTTTTCTACTAGGAATCTTCCTTCACTAACGCCGTTCAGCAGCGGCAACATCACTCACCGATCCCAATACGGCACCGTCCCAAAACACTCCACGAAATAGTCGATCACCGTGCGCACCTTCAACGACAGCCTGCGGCTACCCGGCCACAACGCGGCGATCTGTTGGGGCTCCAGGGTGGTCGCAACTTCGTATTCGCCGAGCACTGCCTGCAAGGTGCCGGCGCGCAGGCTTTCGCCAATCAGCCAGGACGGAAACACCACCAGGCCCAGGCCTTGTTCGGCGGCGTGGGTGAGGGTGTCGGCGTGGTTGCCGGTGATGGGGCCGCTGACGCTGTAGGGGGTCCAATCGCCCTGGCCGCGGCGGAAGAACCAGCGCTGCTGGCCGGTGATGCCTTTGTAGGCCAGGCATTGATGCCGGGCCAGTTCGTCGGGGTGGCGCGGCGTGCCATGTTGGGCCAGGTAGGCGGGGCTGGCTGCGATGCGAAAGCGTTGCGGCGCGAAGATGCGCGCCTGCATGCCCGAGTCATTGAGCACGCCGATGCGAAACAGCAGGTCGGTACCATCTTGCAGCGGGTCGACGAAGGTGTCGGTCTGCTGGATATCCAGTTGCAGCTTCGGGTAACGCCGGCACAGTGCTCCCAACCAGGGTGAAAGGTGGCGCTGGCCGAACACCATGGGCGCGTTGATGCGCACCAGGCCGCTGGGCTCGCTGTCTTGCTCCTGCAGGGCCTGGTTCGCGGTCTCCAGTTGCTCGAGTAGCAAGCGCGCGTGGCGGCCCAGCAGGCGGCCGGCTTCGGTGGGGCTGACGGCGCGCGTATGGCGGTAGAGCAATTGCTGGCCGAAGGCCTGTTCCATCAGTTGAATCTGCCGCGAAATGGAGGAGGGTGCCAGGCTTTCGCGGCGGGCCACTTCGGAAAAGCTGCCCTGGTCCAGCACGGCCACAAACAGGCGTAGCGCCTTGAAACTCAGTTCATTCAAGCCCTGCATCGTCTCTCCAGGCTGTGCGTTTTACGCAAAGGTGTTGTCCGCATACTCCCATTTATCGCACAGCACGGCCACCGGATAATGCGCGCCATGTTTTTCCTTTCTTGATACACAGGTGATGTATGCAGGCACGTTCTACCGAAGGCCTGGCGCAGGCCAGGCCGAGCAACAACCTTTTACGGCTGCTGCTGTTGCCGTTGGTGATTCTGGCAGGCATGGGCCTGTCGGTGGAGGCCGGTTTGCTCGGGCCATTGGGCACGCAGGTCGGGCATTTGTGGGCGACGTTGAGCATTTTTGGCGTTGGCACGGCGATTCTGTTTTTACTGCTGCTGTTCAGCGGCCCGCAAAAGGGCCCGGCATTCACGCAACTGCCGCGCTGGCAGTTGATCGGCGGGTTTCTGGGGCCGATGTACGTGGTGGTGTTGACCCTGGCCACACCGCACATTGGCATCGCGATGACCATGATCGCGATCCTCTCGGGCCAGGTGGGCAAGAGTGTGTTGATCGACCACTTCGGCTGGTTCGGCACGGCGCGCAAACGGGTCAATGGCGATCGTTGGATCGCGTTGGCGTTGATTGTGGCGGCACTGGTTCTGATTGCACGAGGTTAAGGCGATGAATCTGTTTATGTTGTTGGTGGTGGTGATTGCAGCGGGGGCGGTGCTGAGTGTGCAGGCCGCTATCAATGGGCGTCTGGGCCAGACTGTGGGGGTATTGCGCAGCAGTCTGTTGACCTTTGCGGTGGGCGCGCTGACCACGGCGCTGTTGATATTTTTCTTCGAGCCGACCCAGGCCGTCAGCCTGCTGGAGGTGCCAAAGTGGCAATTGACCGGGGCCCTGTTTGGCGTGGTGTACATGATGGTGATGGTCGGCGCGGTGCCTGTGGTCGGCACGGCCGTCGCCACGGTGGCGGTGATTGTCGGGCAACTGGGCATGGGCATGTTGATCGACAACTTTGGCTGGCTGGGCAACCCGGCGATCGAGCTGTCGGGCAGCCGTATCCTCGCCATGCTATTGCTCGCCCTGGCGTTGGTATTCATGTACCGCAGTAATAGCCGCCGGGCCGACTGACGGCGCTGAACCATGCTTGCTTGCTCTGGGTCACTGCTTAGGGTGCGGCGTTCGCCGCACCGGACGACCATGAAAAAGGAGTCTGACCATGCCAGATCAAACCTGTGCTTGCCCTCACTGCAAATGTGTATTGGGCGTTGACGCAATAATGAAAGACGGCAAGGGCTATTGCTGCCAGGGCTGTGCCGAGCACCATGCTCACGGCGAGCCCTGCACGGCGTCGACCAATTGCGAATGCGCCAAATCGGCCCACGTTTGACAGGGTTGACCTGCAGGCCCGGGCAACCCGGTGCCTGCAGGGTGAGTAAAGCTTTGTCGGCTGTCAGACCGCCTTTGCGAGCAAGCCCGCTCCCACATGTAAATCTTTATTCGGTTTCGGGAACACCTTTTTTCCACGCCGACCAGTTCTTTACAATCGCCTGGACCAACGGGTTGCCCGTGCGGTACAGGTTTTCCAGCGCCGGTACAAAACCACCCTGGTCCGCATACTTGAGCAGGTTGTCCACTTCGCTGTAGCCAGGGTAAGGCCGGTCGAAGTCGGAACCTGCGCGCACCACGGCCAGGCGCTGGATATCCACCAAACCTTCGCGGCTGGCGCGCAGCAGCGCTTCGTAGGTGGAGTTGTCTTCCTGTTGGGTGGTGCAGTATTCGCCTTTGTTGTCGGTGAGCAACTTGGTCCAGACTTCGGCACGTTCGCTCAACCGGGTACCGGAAAACCAGGTGTTGCCCGCCAGGGTGTCGCAGCGGGTGACTTGCGGCGGCTGGTTGGCCGGGGCGGCAGGGTAGTGTTTGCGCCAGGCGGCGGACTCTGTGCTTTCTGTCAGCTCCACCTTGTGCGACAAGGCAAACGCCTTGGCTTGCAGCTTGGGGTTGAGCTCAAACACCTCGGTCTTGTAGTCCAGCGGTGGTTTTTCGTTGGGCCCCTTGGTGTTGATCCCGATATAGCCCGTCGGCCAGTCCTTGGGTGCATCCCGTGAATCCAGCTCCCACTGCGTGCCGAACTCCACCAGGTAATGAGCCCACGCGGCGGTACCGATGGTGCCGTGCTTGGGGCTGATACCGGCGATTCCGGCGATCAGGAAGTAGCTCTGGCGCAGGTCGAACTTGGGCGACAAGGCCAGGGCCAGGGTAGACGCGGCAGCGTTGGTCTGGCCCATGCCGGTCACCAGCAGGCACACGTCCTGGGTGTTGCAGCGAATCACTGGATATTCGGCAGACAAGCCTGGAACGCGTACTTCTTGTTTAAGTTCGAGGCGGTCGATCCAGGTTTGCGCCTCGGGGGCGAACATGGTGATCAGCATCACCTTGGGTTTGATCGGCGGCGGGTTATCCGCCAGCACCACGTGAGGCAATAGGGCCAGGCCGACGGCCAGCGAGACACGGGTCAATGCGTTCATCTACAGCTCCTTGATCAGAATTGATAGCCCACGCCGGCGTAGTAACCCCAGCCGTCTGAGCGTGCGCGGAAGTTGCCTTCGCCGAAATTCAACTCGCTGCCATCCTCCCAGTTGCCGCCGTTGTGAAAGTAACGGCCGACCAGGGTAAAGCGAAGGTGGGTAAACGAGTACAGCAACACGTTGGTGGCCACCAGGGAATTGGCGGTGCGCGCCGGGTTGTCCTTGTGCAGGTCCGAGCCGAAATCGTAGTTGGTAAAGCCGATGTAGGTCAGCGAGGCGCCGTTGTCGAACTTGCCGATGGGCACGATGTACTTCATCTGCGCCCGATAGCCGTCCCAGGAATATTCATTGCTGGCGCCGTAGTTTTCCCACTGGTAGCGCCCGTAGAAGTTGGCCGACAGGTTGACCCGCGAGTGGGTGTCGATATCGGTGCCCAGGCCGCTGTACAGGGTGTTGGCGCGGTTTTCCTTGCGGCTGCCGTGGTCGTAGATCCAGTCAAAAGCCACATACCATTCCTTGAACGGGCCGATCGCCAGGCTGCGTCCTGCGAGGTAGTCGATGGAGATCCGTGGTTCATGCTCCATGAACACCGGCGAGCCATGGTCCCACACGCCTTTGTCATTACTGTTACCGATGGTGAGGATCTTCGGCACATCGATATAGCCGTACAACTCGAAGGGGCCCTTGCGCCCGAAGTACTCGTATTCCAGATAGACGTCATCTTGAGGCTTGGGGCCGAAACTGATGTCTTTGCTGCCAATCAGCGTAAGGTCCTGGTTAAACCACTCGGACAGATAGACACCTTTTTTCGCCGGGGGGTTGGCTTCAGGGCTGAGGGTTTCGCCCTGTGCTGAGTCATCCACGGGCTTTTCCTGCGCCAAAATGGGTGCACTGAGTACTCCCGTAACGGCGGCCAGTAGCAACGAAACGCCAAGACCAGCACGAGGCTTTGAGGTGGGGTGCATTGAAAGTCCTTATTCTTACGCGGTTTAAACCCGATTCGACGGGGAGGAGTGAACTTGGCGGTCAAGTTCGTTCCGCAAACGTTTGCACAGGTTGTACCAACTTGAGGCAATGGCTTGAACTGTTTAGAAAAAAGAGCAATTAGCCGACGCTTTGGTCAGGAAAGCCGTGGGATTGATGTCATCGCGCAGAGACGATGGGGCTGAACATCGGCAGTGCGGCCTGCCGCCGGTACTCACTCGGCGTCTGGTGCATTTCGATACGAAAGTGGCGATTGAAATTCGACAGGTTGGCGTAGCCCACCTCAAAGCAGATGTCCGCCACTGACATCTGGCTGTGCAACAGCAAGCGGCAGGCACGCTGCACGCGGAACTTGCGCATCAGGTCGATAAAGCCGTGGCCGGTGTTGCACTTGAAAAACCGCGAAAAGCCGGGTTCGCTCATGTCCAACTGCCGGGCAATGTCCGATAGGCGTACATCGCCGGTCAGCTCCCGCATCAGGTAGTCAAGCGCCTGGTTGATGCGTTCGGCGCTGCGTGCATCCAGGGTCGGTGCGTAGCACGGGCTGGCCAGGGTATTGGCCTGTGCAGGCGGTGCGTTCTTCAGGGTGTCGAGCAGTTGCAGGAACAGGGTCAGGCGTTGCAGCCCCTGGGCGCAGCCGATGGCCTCCATCAGCCGTGCCGCGCTCGTTGCGGTCTCGCCGGTAAATTCGATGCCCCGTCGCGCCCGTGCAAACAATGACTGTAAGTCACCGAGCTCAGGCAGGGTGGTGTGCAGAGCGAGGAGGGCGGCGCCGTCGAATTGCAGCACCACATCGCGACCGTGCAGGTATTCCCCGGGGGCCAGGTCACCGATCCAGTCGTGGGGCAGGCCAGGGCCGATCAGTGCGACATGCCCGGCGCTGAACGCACCGATATAGTCGCCCGCCACCAGCTTGCCGCTGCCTTGGCGGATCAGGTGGATTTCGAATTCAGGGTGATGGTTCCAGCGTGCCAGTTCATAGGGATAGTCATGTTCGAACCAGCGAAAACCATGTTCCGGTTCGGGCAGGATCACCTCAAGCTCCGCAGGGCGATGCTCGAACAGGGTGGCGGGGCTGAAGGGCATGGTGCTGCCTCTTGTGGTGGTGCAATTTTCCCAAAATACCCGCACTGGCAATCGGTGCGCTAGCCCAGGTTTCGCCTGAGACTGATACTTTTTTGCTCCTGTGCCTCAGGTTAAAAAAGTATCAGCCTCGCATTCGCCAGCCGTTTGTGAGGCGGCAGGCCAAGCTGCTGTAATCGAGGCTCAACAACAAAGGTCGGCAAGCTGTTCTCGGCGACGCTCACCGGCTACCGGCAATAACCTTTACAGGACCCCCCATGAAACGACTCGAAGGTAAAAGCGCGCTGATCACCGGATCGGCGCGGGGTATTGGCCGTGCGTTTGCCCAGGCCTACATCGCTGAAGGCGCCACCGTGGCCATCGCCGACATCAACCTGCAACGGGCCCAAGCCACCGCCGCCGAGCTGGGCCCTCAGGCTTACGCCGTGGCCATGGACGTCACCGACCAAGCCTCCATCGACACGGCCATCGCCACCGTGGTGGGCCATGCCGGCAAGCTCGATATCCTGATCAACAACGCCGCCCTGTTCGACCTGGCCCCCATCGTCGACATCACCCGCGACAGCTTTGAACGGCTGTTCTCGATCAACGTCGCCGGCACCCTGTTCACCCTGCAGGCCGCGGCCCGGCAGATGATCAGCCAGGGGCATGGCGGCAAGATCATCAACATGGCCAGCCAGGCCGGGCGGCGGGGCGAACCGTTGGTGGCGGTGTATTGCGCGACCAAGGCGGCGGTGATCAGCCTGACGCAATCGGCAGGGTTGAACCTGATCAAGCAAGGCATCAACGTCAACGCCATCGCCCCTGGTGTGGTGGACGGCGAGCATTGGGATGGGGTGGATGCGTTGTTCGCCAGGCATGAAGGGCTGGCGCCTGGCGAAAAGAAAAAGCGCGTAGGCGATGAGGTGCCGTTTGGGCGGATGGGCACGGCGCAAGACCTGACCGGCATGGCGATCTTCCTGGCGTCGACGGAGGCCGACTATGTGGTGGCCCAGACCTATAATGTCGATGGCGGCAATTGGATGAACTAGCGGTTGACGCTGATCCAACTGTGGGAACTGGCTTGCCTGCGATAGCGTTGGTGGATTCACTCCAGTCATCGCAGGCAAGCCAGCTCCTACCTTTGAACTTCAGCGTGCTTGAGAATAGGGTGAGTCAGCAACGCATCGAACCCCACAGTAAACTGCCTCACACTTCACGTTTTTTACGGTCGCCCGGGAGCGGTCGTATTGCCAGAGCTCCGGAGAACGATCATGAGCCTTTCGAAAGCCGCCATCGCTTCATTTGACGTCGACGCCCAGAAGAGCTTCACGCCTTTGTGTCCCAACGAATTGCCGGTGGCCGGTGGCGACGGCATCGGTGCTGAACTCAATTACATGGCCAGTCTCGCCGGCCACCGCATCGGCAGCAAGGACGCCCACACCCCCCACGCACCCTGGGTCGTCGCGCAGCACAGCGAGATGCTGCAACCCACCGGCCTGGCCCATGCCGATGTGACCTGGGTCAGCCACTGCGTGCCGGGTACCGAGGGTTTCACCTTGCTCGACGAGCTACCCACGCCCTATGACTACGACTACTTCATCTGGAAAGGTGTCGAGCCCGACCTGCACCCCTACGGCGCCTGTTACCACGACCTGCACGACAAACTGTCCACCGGCGTCATCGAGTACCTCAAGGCCCAAGGCGTGGCCCGCGTGATCGTCGGCGGCCTGGCCCTGGACTACTGCGTCAAGACCACCGCGCTGCAATTGCTCAAGGCCGGCTTGCAAGTGATCCTGCATTTGCCGGCGTGCCGAGGCATCAGCGAGGAGGGCGGTGTACAGGCTGTCGACGAATTGCTCAAGGCCGGTGCATACATCAGTCGCACCCGCGAAGAACTGGCCCTGATTGCGCAGGGCTAAGCCTCAGCGCTCAATCGACCGACTCCACCGCGCATTCCACTCTGGCCGTGCCTGGTTGACCTGGTCCCAATCAATCGAAATGGCCGTTTGCAGATAACCCTGCATGGCTTCCACCCGCGCACGGGTTTTGTCGGTGGTGGGGGTGGTCGGGTTCGACGGGATCTGGTCACCTTCTTCCAACGCCGGCGCCTGGGCCTCGGCGGTCAGCAAGAACGCTGCGAGCTTCTGTGCCAGTTCCGGCTGGTCATTGCGGGCGATCACGCATTCGGCGACGTTGAGCACCACCGCACCTTCTTTGGGCTGCGCGTACTCCATCGGTATGCCGAGCAGCTTTTGCGTGGCGACCTGGGTCGGGGTCAGGGGGAAAATCGCGGCCTCGTCGGTCTGCACCATCTCGGAGATCTTCGCGGAGCTGGCGATATATTCCAGCACGTTGGGCCCCACGGTCGTAGGCCAGGCCTTGAAGCCCGGTTCCACATTGGTTTCATCGCCACCCTGGATGCGGTTGAACATCAGGAAACCATGCAGGCCGAAGGTGGAGGAGGCCAGGGACTGGAACACCACTTTGTCCTTGAAGCGCGGGTCGGCCAGGTCCATCCATGAGGTGGGCGCGGCCCAGCCGTTGTCCTTGAACATCTTGGCGTTATAGCCCAGGCCAGTGACGCCCAGGGTCACGGCCACGGCTTCATCCTTGATACGGGCCTTGACCGGGATCTGTTCCAGCGGCGGGCTCGGCGCGAGCTTGTCGCACAGGCCCATGGAGATGGCGCGGTACATGATGCCGTCGTCGAGGAACATTACATGCATCTGCGGGTTGGCCTTGTTGGCCTGGACTTTGGCGAGGATGTCCGAGGAGGTACCGGGTACGATCACGACCTTGACGTTATTGGCCTTTTCGAACGCGGGCAGCACCTTGTCGGCGTACACCCGTTCCATGGTGCCGCCGTTCATGCCCAGGTACAGCGTGGGGGCGGCATGGGCCGTGCCGGTCAGCAAGGCGAGGGACAAGCAGGACAACGCGAGACGTGATTGCATGGGGGTTTTTCCTCTCAGGCTTGGAAACGACGGATGGAAAACGCTTCGATGGGTTGGCGGCTGGCGCCGTCGCAGACGATCTCTGCCAAGGCTTCACCGACGGCGGGGCCGAGCTGGAACCCGGCGCCGGCAAAGCCGAAACCGTGGAGCAGGCCGGGTTGGGTACTGCTGGGGCCGATCACCGGTTCGTGGTCGGGCAGGTAACCTTCGGTGCCGCTCCAGGTGCGAATGGCCTGGGCACCCTGGAGAAACGGGTAGAGCTCGCCGGCATTGCGCAGGATCTCCAGCACCGCCGCCTGGCCCGGCCTGGCCTGCTGCGGGCCGAGGGCAAAGCCGCGTCCGCCGCCGAGGATGCAATTACCGCGGGCGACTTGCCGGGCATAGATGCCGCCGCCCTCGACGCCGGTGCTGACCGTCATCACCCCCGGCAGCGGCTCGGTGACCAGCATCGCCGGGTGCGCCGAGGTGATCGGCACCGGCTCGCCCAATTGCGCGGCGACCTTGCCGGCCCAGGCGCCAGCGCAGTTGAGCAGCCACGGCGCTTGCAGATGCAGGCCGTTGGCGCAGCGCACCTGGAACAACCGGCTGTCGTGCTCGATGCCGATAACGTCGGCTTGCTCGTACACCGCAGCACCGTGGCGCTGGGCGGCACGGGCAAAGGCCGGGGCCACCAGGCGCGGGTTGGCATGCCCGTCATCCGGGCACAAGGAGGCGCCCACTGCCACGTCGCCCACCCAGGGAAAGCGCCTGCGCAACTCGGTACGGTCCAACAGCTGCAAGCCCAGGCCAAAACCACGGGTCTGCTCGGCGTAGGCTTGCAGTGCGGCAAAATCCCCAGGGCTGCGCGCCAGCTTCAAATGCCCGGAGCGCACGTATTCACCGTCGATACCAATCAATCCAGGCAGGTCGGCCCACAGTTGATGGGCGCGCTGCGACAGCGGTAACTGATGCAAGGGCCGCCCCTGGCGTCGCACGCCGCCGTAATTGACGCCGCTTGCGTGCGAGCCACAAAAATCCCGTTCTATCAGGGCCACCCGCTGACCT
Source organism: Pseudomonas fluorescens (assembly GCF_001902145.1). Lineage (GTDB taxonomy): Bacteria > Pseudomonadota > Gammaproteobacteria > Pseudomonadales > Pseudomonadaceae > Aquipseudomonas > Aquipseudomonas fluorescens_BV. The sequence goes on along the minus strand of NZ_MRST01000025.1, from coordinate 313,172 downwards.
TTCTGCGCGAGCATCAAGGCCGCTGAAGCCCCGACGATGCCGCCGCCCAAAACGATGACGTCGATCATGACTGTACCTGCACGCCAAACGGCAGCGGCTTGATCGGCGCCTGGCCACGCAAGCGCCCGATCTGTGGGAGGTCGCGGCCGCTGCGCTCTGCCACTATTTCCGCCGCTGCCAACCCGCACATCCGCCCTTGGCAACGGCCCATGCCGACGCGGCAATGGGCTTTGACCCGATTGATTTCCCAGTGGCCTTCATCCACCACAGCGCGCACCTCGCCGACGCTGACCTCTTCGCAGCGGCACAGGATCAGTTCGTCCGGCGCTTGCGCGGCCCAGTGTTCGGGGAAGGGGAACGCGGTTTCCAGGCCCTGGCGAAAACGCTGGATACGCGCCAGCTGCCGCTCCAGTGTGGCCCGGCGGTGCGGGTCGACCGCGACGCCGGTATCTTCCAGCAACGCCAGCGCGGCGCATTCGCCGGCCATGTGCGCGGCATCGGCGCCCATGATGCCGGCGCCGTCGCCCGCCAGGTACACCGTGTCGACACTGCTGCGCCCGGCGCTGTCGCGTTGCGGTAGCCAGGCGCGGTTGAGGCGGTTCCAGGCAAACTCACAGCCGAGCAGATCGGCCAATTGCGTTTCGCTGCGCAGGGCATGGGCGAAGGCCACCGCATCGCATGGCAGAGTCTGTTCGCCCCAGCGAATGCCACGCACCCGTTGGTCGCCGTCGATCTGCTTGAGCGTTGCGCCCTGATGCACGGGAACCCCGTGGGCGGTCAGCCAGGCGCGGTAATACATGCCCTTGACCAGGGTCGCCGGTTGCCTGAGCAGCGCCGGTAAGGCACGGCATTGGGCGCTCAGCGGTGCACTGTCGAGCACCGCCAGCACCTTGGCACCGGCCTTTGCGTATTGGTAAGCGACTAAATAAAGCAACGGCCCGGAGCCACAAAACACCACGCGTTCGCCAATCGCGCAGCCTTGGTACTTCAAGGCGATTTGCGCCGCGCCCAGGCTGTAGACACCAGGCAATGTCCAGCCCGGCACCGGCAGGATGCGGTCGGTGGCGCCGGTGGCGACTATCACCTGCGCGTATTCGAGGCTGTCGGCGCGCCCGTTATTGAGCATGTCCAGGCGGCCGTCCTCGGCATTCCACACCAAGGTATCGGGCCGATAGTCGATCAAGGCTGCCAATTCATCCATGGTGCGGTGCACGGCTTGGGCCTTGCGCGCTTCAAACCCGTAGATCTGCTGGGCGGTGCGTTGGAACCCTTGGGGTTGGCGCCGATAAATCTGCCCGCCACCGCGTGGGCTCTCATCCACCAGGCAAGGTGTGATGCCATGGTCGAGCAAGGTGCGCGCCGCGCTGATCCCCGCCGGGCCTGCACCCACAATCACCACCGGCTTCATGGCTGGCGCCCCGGATCACGGCTGATCGCCTGGCCGTCTTCCAGCAGGGTCGAACAGGCGCGCACCCGCCGCCCATCGGCCAGCCGTACCCAACAATCCTGGCACGCGCCCATCAGGCAGAACCCGGCGCGGCGCTCGGCGCTGAAATCGCTGCCGCGCAGGTGCTCGGCACAGGTCAGCATGGCGGTCAGCAGGGTGTCGCCGAGCAACCCCGTGGCGGGTTGGCCGTCGAGGGTGAAGGCCAGGGCAGGGCGCTGGGTTTCGCTCAGGCGCTTGAACAAAGCCATCAGTGTTTCCCCACCAGCACGCGGTCCAGGCCGTAGACCCGGTCCAGCAGGATCATGGTCGCTGCCGTCAGTGCGATCACCAGCGCCGACACGGCCGCCATCATGGGGTCGATGGACTCGGTGGCGTACACGTACATGCGCACCGGCAGGGTTTGCGTGGCGGGCGAGCTGACGAAAATCGACAGGGTCACTTCATCGAAACTGTTGATGAACGCCAGCAACCACCCACCGGCCACACCGGGCAAAATCATCGGCAGGGTGATCCGCCGGAACAGCGTAAAGCGCCCGGCGCCGAGGGATTCGGCGGCCTGCTCGGCGCTGCGATCAATGCCGATGGCCGCCGCCAATACCAGGCGCAACACGTAGGGGGTGATGATCACTACGTGGGCGAGCATCAGCCAGGTGAAGCTGCCATTCACGCCCATCAGCGCAAACAGGCGCAGCATTGCCACCCCCAGCACCAGGTGCGGAATGATGATGGGCGACAGGAACAGCGCGCTGAAGAAATTGCGCCCTGGGAACGAATAGCGACTGATCGCCAGGGCCGCCGGCACCGCAATCAGGGTCGCCAGGGTGGCGGCGGTGAAGGCCAGGATCAGGCTGTTGTAGAACGCCTGGATAAAGTCGGCGCGTTCGAACACGGCGTGAAACCAGCGCAGGGAGAAGTCCGATGTGGGCAGGCTCAAGGTGTTCTCTGGCGTGAATGCCACCAGGCACACCACCACCAGCGGCGCCATCATGAACAGCACCACCATTGCATGGAAACCGAGGGCCAAAGGACCGTTTCTGGACATGCGCTTAAACCCCCAGGGACTTTTTGTAGCGGCCTTCGACCATACGGTTCCAGCTCAGCATGATCAGCAGATTGACCAACAGCAGCGCCACCGCGAGGGTCGCGCCCATGGGCCAGTTGAGTTCCGAGAGGTACTGGTCGTACACCACGGTGGCGACCATCTTCAAGCGCCGCCCACCCAGCAGGCCGGGGATCGCAAAGGAGCTGGCAGCCAAGCCGAACACGATCAGGGTGCCGGACAGCACACCGGGCATCACTTGGGGCAATACGATCTTGCGCATCACCGTGGCTTGGCTGGCGCCCAGGGACAACGCCGCCTGTTCCGCCGACGGGTCGAGCTTTTGCAGGGAGGTCCACACCGGGATGATCATGAACGGCAGCATCACGTGTACCAATGCGATGATCACGGCGAACGGCGTATACAGCAGCTTCATAGGGCGCCCGCCCAGCGCCTGGATCACCTGGTTGACCAGGCCGTCGGCGCCGAGCAGCAGGCTCCAGCCAAACGCGCGCACCACCACCGAAATCAGCAGCGGCGTGAGGATCACTATCAAAAAGATCGAGCGCCACGGTGTGCCCATGCGGCTGAGGATGTAGGCCTCCGGCACGCCGATCACCACGCACAGCAGCGTCACCAGGGCACTGATCCAGAACGTGCGCCAGAAAATCTCGTAGAAGTAGGCGTCACTCACCAGCGCCCAGTAGTGGGCCAGGGTCCACTCATCGGCCTTTACGCCCACTTGGTAATCGAACACATTGAACGACAGCATCAGGGTCAGGCCCAGCGGCATGATCAGCAGCCCGGCAAACAGCACCAGCGCCGGCAGCGAGAGCAGGTAACCACGACTCATGGGTGCACCTCATCGGCCGCCAGTACTCGCAGCAAATCGGCTTGCCATTGCAGGCCCACCGCTGCGCCGCTAGCCAAGGGCGCGCTGCCGTCGTTACTGCGCACCACGGTGATTTCGCCCAGGGCGGTGTGGACGCGGTACAGCCACTGGCTGCCGAAAAAGTAGCGGTCGAGCACTGTGCCTTGCATGCGCCCGGTGCCGGGGGCCACCAGCTGGATTTTTTCCGGGCGCAGGCTCAGGGTCAGTTCGCCTGTGCCGCCGTGGTGACGCACTTGGGGGATGCCGAGCGCATCGTAGTCGCCGGCCAGCAGGTTGGCCTTGCCGACGAAGTCCGAGATAAAGCGCGTGCGCGGGTGTTCATAGAGTTTGTACGGCGCGTCGATCTGGGTCACACGCCCGGCCTGCATCACCACCACGCGGTCGCTGATGGATAGGGCTTCGGCCTGGTCATGGGTGACCATCAGGGTGGTAATGCCGACCGCGCACTGGATACGGCGGATTTCAAACTGCATCTCTTCGCGCAGGTTGGCGTCGAGGTTGGACAGCGGCTCATCGAGCAACAACACCGGCGGCTCGATCACCAACGCACGGGCCAGGGCCACGCGCTGGCGCTGGCCGCCGGACAGCTCACGGGGGTAGCGCTCGGCATGTTGGGCCAGGCGTACCAGCTCCAGCACGGTGTTGACGCGGGTGGCGATGTCGGCGGCCGGCACCTTGCGCATCTTCAGGCCGAAGGCGACGTTGTCGCGCACGTTCATGTGCGGGAACAGCGCATAGCTCTGGAACACCACGCCCAGGCCTCGGCTGGCGGGTTTGGCGTGGGTGATGTCGCGACCATCGAGCAGGATCTGGCCACCGCTGACGTCGACAAAACCGGCGATCATTTGCAGGGTGGTGGTCTTGCCACAGCCTGAAGGGCCGAGCAGGGAAACGAACTCACCTTGTTCCACCGCCAGGTCAGTGGCGACCACCGCATCGACGGCGCCATAGCGTTTGCTCAAGGCTTTAAGTTGGAGAAATGCCATGTCTGCGTTCCACCTTTATTCAGTCGCGTCAAAAACGCGCTTTCTTGTTTTGGGCAGATGCGAAAAGTGCGGTGCCGGTGCGTTGGCGCTCGATCTCAAGTCGGCTGCCGGTTGTTGTTCATTTCGCCCCTGTGGACGCAGATTAGGACGAAGACTAGGATGGGCGGAAGGTAGAATTTCACTCAACGGACTACTATTTTACGATTTATTCATTCGTCAGAATTATTAACGAGATTAAGTGTTATGAATTCCACTGAGCGGAATGACGGCGGCAAGGAAGTCGGTGCGGGCAGCGTCTCCCGGTTGTTTGCTGTGCTGCGCGCCCTGGGGGAGGTACCCGAGGGCGGCGAGCGGGTCACCCAGCTCGCCCAACAGGTGGGCTTGTCCCAACCCACCACCCATCGCCTGCTGCGTAGCCTGATGGACGAAGGCATGGTCGAGCAGGATGCACGCAGCAAACGCTATCGCCTGAGCCTGGAGTTTTTCGCGTTGGCGGCCAACGCGGGCAAGACCGGCAACCTGCGCGACCTGGTGCGCCCCAGCCTGTTGCGCCTGAGCGCGTCGCTGGGGGACTCGCTGTTCCTGCTGGCGCGCAGCGGCTTCGACGCCATTTGCCTGGACCGCAGCGAGGGCCCGTACCCGATCCGTACCTTCACCGGCGATATCGGTGGGCGCGTGGCCTTGGGTGTGGGGCAGGGCAGCCTGGCGATCCTGGCGTTTCTGCCGGAAGAGGAGCGCGAGACGGTGATCCGCTACAACCTGCCACGGCTCAAGGACTTCCACCTGTACGACGAAGTGTTGCTGCGCTCTGAAGTGGAGAACGTGCGCCACCTGGGTTATGCGGCACGCAACACCGGTGTGCTGGAAGGCATGGCAGGGCTGGCGGTGCCCATCCTCAACCGCGACGGGTATGCGGTCGCGGCGTTGAGCGTGGCGACCATCAGCGACCGCCTGGGGCCGAGCCGCTTGCCGATGGTGGTGGAGTTGCTCAAACGCGAGGCGGCGGCCATCGGGCCGCGGCTAAATCCGTTTGACCCGACGTTGCGCAGGCCGTCGCAGACCTTTGGGGGTTAACCCGGGCCTTCACAACAGCATATTGGATCCTGTTACGGTATAACCCTGAGACGCTTTCGTGATTCGAGGCCCCGTTTTTCATGCAAAACCCTTTGCAACGCCCGCTGTGGCAGATCTACCTGATGTTCCTGGCACCGATGGTGCTGTCCAATTTCCTGCAGAGCTTTTCCGGCACCCTCAACGGCATTTACGTTGGGCAAATGCTTGGCACCCAGGCATTGGCGGCGGTGTCGGGGATGTTTCCCATCGTGTTTTTCTTTATCGCCCTGGTGATCGGCCTGGGGGCGGGGGCCTCGGTGTTGATCGGCCAGGCATGGGGCGCCCAGGAGACCGGAATGGTCAAGGCGATTACTGGTGCCACCCTGACCCTGGGCGCGTTGGTGGGCCTGGTTGCCGCTGTGCTGGGCAGCCTGTTTGCGCGCCCGGCATTGCAGGCGTTGGGCACGCCGGTGGATGTGCTCGACGATGCGGTGGGCTACGCCCAGATGATGATGTTGATCATGCCGTTACTGCTGGTGTTCATCCTCTATACCCAACTGCTGCGTGGCGTCAGCGACACGATTTCGCCGTTGCTGGCATTGATGGTCTCCACCCTGGTGGGCTTGCTGCTGACGCCTGCGCTGATTCGCGGCTGGATCGGCCTGCCGCCCATGGGCATCCAGAGTGCGGTGTATGCCGGGCTGGTGGGTAACGCCCTGGCGATGCTGTTTTTGATCCTGCGCCTGCGGCATAAAAACCATGTGATGGCGCCGGACCGCGCGCTGCTTGCAGCCTTGCGCCTGGACCGCGTGATCCTCGGCAAAGTCCTGCGCATCGGCCTGCCGACGGGCTTGCAGATGGTGGTGCTATCGCTGTCGGAGCTGGTCATCCTGGCCTTGGTCAACGGCCACGGTTCCCAGGCCACGGCGGCCTATGGCGCGGTGACGCAGATCGTCAACTATGTGCAGTTCCCGGCGCTGTCGATCGCCATCACCGCCTCGATCCTCGGCGCCCAGGCGATTGGCGCCGGGCGCCAGGAGCGCATCGGGCCGATCCTGCGCACCGGGCTTGTGATCAACCTGTGCCTCACCGGTGGCTTGATCGTGCTCGGCTACGGGCTGTCCCACTGGTTGCTGGGCCTGTTCATCACCGACGACAGCGCCCGCATCAGGGCCGAACATCTGCTGCACATCATGCTCTGGAGCATCCTGATATTCGGCTTCCAGGCGGTGATCGGCGGCATCATGCGCGCCAGCGGCGTGGTGCTGATGCCGGTGGCGATCTCGATCTTCTGCGTGCTTGGCGTGGAACTGCCGATGGCCTATCTGTTCAACGCCCACTTCGGATTGGAAGGGGTGTGGATGGCATTTCCAGTGACCTACCTGGCGATGCTGGTGTTGCAGATCGCCTATTACCGCCTGGTGTGGCGGCATAAGCAGATCAAACGGTTGGTGTGAGGCCGAGCCCCTGCAGGAGCAGCTCCAGGCCTTGCAAGCCTTCCTCCAGCCGTGTGCCCGGGTGTTCATCCCGGGCAATCCACAATGCGGTATTGACCAGGCTGCCGTTGATCAACTGCGCCAGTGCGTGGCTGGGTGCCGTAGGCATCAGGCCCGCTTGCATCAGGGCCTCCAGCAATTGGCGCAAGGACTCCACGCAGTGTTGTTGGGAGCCGGTGTCGCCCAGTACCGCCGGTGCATCCTGCAATACAATGCGCTGGATTTCCGGGTCCTGGGCCATGCGCAGATAGGCCCGGCAGCGCTCGCAAAAACCACTCCAAGGCTCTACGGCCTGCTCCGAGATGCGTTGCAAGCGCGCGTCCATCTCGCTGTCGAGTTGAGCTACCACCGCCGCCAGCAACCCTTTTTTGTCACCAAAGTGGTGATACAGCGCACCGCGCGTCAGGCCGGCGCGGGCAGTGAAGTCATCCATCGAGGTATTGGCATAGCCTTGGGTGGCGAAGGCCCGGCGCGCGCTCGCTATCAGGCGGGAGCGGGTGTCTTCGATCATTTCAGCTCGGGCTCGGCTCATGGGCGTCTCTTGGCTAAGTGATTGACATACGCCGCGTATGCGAAGCATGATCTGCCACATACGCGCCGTATGTATTCTGCCCTGATGGCTTCAGATAGCAAGCCCAGGGCGTCGAGCAAGAGGTCAAGCAGGATGGCAAACCCCTACGCTGAATTATTCCAGGTGCCCGGTGCCCGGGCCTTTGTGCTCGCTGGCATGCTGGCACGCATGCCGATATCCATGACCGGCATCGGCCTGATCACCATGCTGTCCCAGGTGCATGGCGGCTATGGCCTGGCCGGTTCGGTGGCGGCGGTGTTTGCCCTGGCCACGGCGCTTTGCGCGCCGCAAGTGTCACGTTGGGTGGACCGCTACGGCCAGGGCAGGGTGCTGCCGATTGCCGCGCTGATCGGCGGCGGGGCGCTATTGATGCTGCTGTTGTGTACGCGGTTGCAGGCGCCGAATTGGACGCTGTTTCTGTTCGCCGCGCTGGCGGGCTGCATGCCCAATATGTCGGCCATGGTGCGAGCGCGCTGGACCGAGGTGTACCGTGGCCAGCCCAGGCTGCAAACCGCGTTTGCCTTGGAGTCGGTACTCGATGAGGTGTGCTTCATCATCGGCCCGCCCATTTCGGTGGGGTTGAGCGTGGCGGTGTTCCCAGAAGCCGGGCCCCTGGTGGCGGCGTTGTTGCTGGCGGTGGGCGTCACCACCTTTGTGTTGCAACGGCAAACCGAGCCACCGGTACACGCGCATCAGGGGGCGCACGGACGTTGGCTGATTGCGTCGCCGTCGGTATTGATCCTGATGATTTTGCTGCTGGCCATGGGCGTGATCGTCGGCGTGGTGGATGTGGTGAGCGTGGCCTTCGCCCAGCATCAGGGCCAACCGGCGGCGGCGAGTATCGTGCTGTCGGTGTATGCCATTGGTTCGTGCCTGGCCGGGTTGGCCTTCGGTGCCCTCAAACTCAAGGCACCGTTGCCACGTCAGTTCCTGTACTGCGGCGTAGCCACGGCGTTGACCACCTTGCCCTTGCTGCTGGTGAGCAATATTCCCGGCTTGGCCGCTGCGATCTTCATCTCCGGGCTGTTCTTCGCGCCCACCTTGATTGTGTCGATGGCCATGGTGGAGCAGATCGTCCCGGCCAGCCGCCTTACCGAAGGCATGACTTGGCTGATCACCGGCCTGAGCATCGGCGTGGCCATTGGCGCCGCCAGTTCGGGGTGGATGATCGACCACTTTGGCGCCACCAGCGGGTTTTGGGTGGCGCTGGCGGCGGGGGGTGTCGTCATGGGCTCAGCCGTGCTGGGGTATCGACGGTTGGGCTGAGTGTGGGGACGGTCCATACCTGATAGCGAGCGCTGTGTCGATTGCACTCAAACGGTGGCAAGCCCCTCTGATCCATGTTGCTGCAGGAACTCGTTGAGCGCCTGGCGCGTAAGGTCGTTCAACGTCACTTTTTTTCGAGTCGCCGCAAGGGCGGCCGCCAAATGCAGGTCATGGCCGACACGCACGTTGAATGAGCCCTTGCAGGGTTTTTCGGGTGTCTGTCCCAGGGCCTGGCACGTGGTGAGGTAATCCTCCACAGCCTCTTTGAAAGCGGCGTCCAACTCTGCGACGGTCTTGCCTTCGTAGCTCACCAGCGCCTTGATGAAGAGGATCTTGCCGAACAGGCAGTTGTCTTCGAGGCTGGCTTCGATGGAGCCGATGTAGCCTTTGTGTTTCAGTTGGTTGTTCACTGAATCAGTTCTCCTGATTTCAATTGTTCGATGATCTGGCGCCGAATGTAGTGTTTCAGTTCGTTGCCGGGGTGAGGCCTGTGCAGGGTGATCATTGCACTGGGGTCGCCAATGTCGAACTTGACCCGGCTTCCGGCCCCTTCAATCTGTGTGTATCCCAATCGGCGTAATAACGTGACGAGCTCAGACCAGGTAAATGCCACGTGCTCATTGAGCAGTTTGGCGAGCAGCTTTTCATTTTTGGACACGGCGTTCCCTGCGTGTAACTAAATGTAGTTGCAAAAAGTGGTGTTCGTCAATCCTAGCTCAGGTTCGCGTCGCCTCCCGGGGATTGATGTAACCCCTGATGACAGCTCACTCGGCGCCACCCATCCCCTCGCTAATTTTTCCCCGCCCGGTTCGTTTTATAGGGACGACGTGCCTTTGTGCTTCCCGCCTATTGCCCCGGATTCCAAGAAATGAATGCTGAAGACTCCTTGAAACTTGCTCGCCGGTTTATCGGGCTGCCCCTGGAAAAACGCCAACTGTTCCTGCAAGCCTTGCAGAAAGAAGGCGTGGATTTTTCAAGGTTTCCGATTCCAGCAGGGGTGGAGGTTGAGGATCGCCAGGCGCTGTCCTACGCGCAGCAGCGCATGTGGTTTCTATGGCAATTGGACCCGGCCAGCGGCGCCTACAATTTGCCCGGCGCAGTGCGCCTGAGGGGGGCGCTGAGCCTGCCAGCGCTGGAGCAAGCGTTCGCCAGCCTGGTGGCGCGTCACGAAACCCTGCGCACGCTGTTCCAGCGTCAGGCCGATGAGCGCCTGGAGCAGGTGGCGGTGGAGCCGTCGGTGACAGTCGAGCACCTGGACTTCACGGCCTTGGCCTTTGATGCACGGGAGCAGGCCGTCAACGCCGCCGCCACCCGTCAATCGCTGTTGCCGTTCGACCTGGAACACGGGCCACTGCTGCGCGTGCAACTGCTCAAGCTTGCCGAGCAGGAACACGTGCTGCTGCTGACCCTGCACCATATCGTCTCCGACGGTTGGTCGATGAATGTGCTGATCGACGAGTTCATCCGTTGCTATGACGCCCATGAGCGCAACGAGGCGCCCCAACTGCCGGCGCTGCCCATCCAGTACAGCGACTACGCCCTGTGGCAACGACGTTGGCTGGAGGCGGGTGAGCAGGCGCGCCAGTTGGAATACTGGCAGGCTCGCCTGGGCGATGAGCATCCGGTCCTGGAGCTGCCCACCGACCACCCGCGCCCGGCCATGCCCAGCTACCAAGGCACACGGCATAACTTTGCGATTGAGTCAGCGCTGGCCGCGCAACTGCGCAGTTGCGCGCAAAAACATAACGTCACCCTGTTCATGCTGCTGCTCGGTGCCTTCAATGTGCTGCTGCACCGCTATACCGGCCAGGGCGATATCCGTGTCGGTGTGCCGATTGCCAATCGCAATCGCACCGAAGTCGAGGGCCTGATCGGTTTCTTCGTCAACACCCAGGTGTTGCGCACCGAACTGACCGGGCAAACACGGGTTGCCGAGTTGCTGCAAGGTATCAAGGAGCATGCCCTGGGCGCCCAGGCCCATCAGGAGTTGCCCTTCGAGCGGCTGGTGGAGGCGCTGAAAATCGAGCGCAGCCTGAGCCACACGCCGCTGTTCCAGGTGATGTATAACCATCAGCCGGTAGTCGCCGACATCGCCTCGGTCAGTACTGCATCGGGGCTGGAATTGGCCCTGGTGGAATGGCAAGGCCGCACCACCCAGTTCGACCTGACCCTGGACACCTATGAAAAGTCCGGCACCCTGCATGCCGCACTGACCTACGCCAATGACTTGTTCGATACGCCCACCATCGAGCGCATGGCCCGGCACTGGACACGCCTGCTGCAGGCCATGGTGCTCGATGGCGAACAGCGCATCGGCGAATTGCCCATGCTTGACGCGGCTGAACAGCAACGGCTGGTTCACATCTGGAACCAGACCGCCGAGGCGTACCCGACCGAGCGCGGGATTCATCACTTGATCGAAGACCAGGCGCGGCGCAGCCCCGATGCACCGGCGCTGGTGTTCGGTACCGCCACCTTGACCTACGCCCAGCTCGACGCACGCGCCAACCAGTTGGCCCATGCCCTGGGCGAGCAGGGCGTAGGGCCCGACGTGCTGGTAGGTATCTGCATCGAGCGCTCCATCGAAATGGTGGTTGGCCTGTTGGCCATTCTCAAGGCCGGTGGCGCCTACGTGCCCCTCGACCCTGAGTACCCCCAGGAACGCCTGGCCTACATGATCGAAGACAGTGGCATTCAGTTGCTGCTCAGCCAGCAGAGCCTGCTGGCGTCGCTGCCCGTCGCCGGTATCCAGGTAATTGCCCTGGACCAGCCGGTGCTTTGGCTCGACAGCTACAGCAGCGAATCGCCGGCGGTGGCCCTGCATGCCCTGAACCTGGCCTACGTGATCTACACCTCGGGCTCCACCGGCAAGCCCAAAGGCGCTGGCAATAGCCATCGCGCCTTGGTCAACCGCTTGAGCTGGATGCAGCAGGCGTATGGCCTGGGTGCCAATGACGCGGTCTTGCAGAAAACCCCGTTCAGCTTCGACGTGTCGGTGTGGGAGTTCTTCTGGCCGCTGATGACCGGCGCACGCCTGGTGGTAGCGGCGCCTGGCGAACACCGTGAACCGGCGCGCCTGATCGACACCATTGGCCGGCACGCCATCACCACCTTGCACTTCGTGCCGTCGATGTTGCAGGCGTTTATCCATGAGCCGGGCGTACAGGCGTGCGCGAGCCTCACGCGTATCGTCTGTAGCGGCGAGGCCTTGCCCCTGGATGCGCAACAGCAAGTGTTCGCCAAGTTGCCCGCTGCGGCGCTGTACAACCTCTATGGCCCGACCGAGGCGGCCATCGACGTCACGCACTGGACCTGCATCGACGAAGGCGCCGACAGCGTGCCCATCGGCCGCCCCATCGCCAACCTCGGCACCTACGTGCTGGACGCACAACTCAACCCGGTGCCGGCCGGCGTCAGTGGCGAACTCTACCTGGGCGGCGTTGGCCTGGCGCGCAGTTACCATCGGCGCCCGGCGTTGACCGCCGAACGTTTTGTGCCCAGCCCGTTCGTGACGGGCGAACGCCTGTATCGCACCGGTGACCGCGTGCGCCAACGTGCCGATGGGGTGATCGAATACCTCGGCCGTCTCGATCATCAGGTCAAGTTGCGTGGCTTGCGTATCGAACTGGGCGAAATCGAAGCGCGCCTGATACAGCATCCACGCGTGCGCGAAGCCGTGGTGCTGGTACACGGCGGCAAGCAGTTGGTCGCCTATCTGGTGCATGCAGGCGAGGCGCCAACGGACCTCAAGGCCTGGTTGCTCAGCAGCTTGCCGGAATACATGGTGCCAACGCATTTCATTGCGCTGCCCAAGCTGCCGGTGACCGCCAACGGCAAGCTCGACCGCAAGGCGTTGCCAGTGCCGGACGCGGCACTGCAACAGGCATTTGTCGCCCCTCAAGGTGACCTGCAAACAGACCTGGCTGCCATCTGGAGCGACGTGCTGGGCGTTGAGCAGGTCGGCCAGGACGATAACTTCTTCGAACTGGGTGGCGATTCGATCATCTCCATCCAGGTGGTCAGCCGCGCCCGTCAGGCCGGCATTCGCCTGAGCCCGCGTGACCTGTTCCAGTACCAGAGCATCCGCAGCCTGGCTCTGGTGGCGCGCCTCGAGCAGGTCAGCGTGATAGACCTGGGCCCGGTCAGTGGCGAGGTCATGCTGACGCCCGTGCAACACAGTTTCTTCGACCAGCCGATCCCGGCGCGGCATCACTGGAATCAGTCCTTGTTGCTGGTGCCCGGTGAGGTGCTTGAGCCTGCACGGTTGGAGGCAGCGCTGGCGCGGTTGATCCAGCATCATGACGCCTTGCGCCTGCGCTTCGTGCAGCAGGCTGACGGCTGGCAGCAGAGCCATGCCGTCTATGTCAGCGAACCGCTGTTGTGGCAATGCCAGGCCAGCACCGAAGCCGAGTTGGCGGCGCTGTGTGATGAAGCCCAGCGCAGCCTTGACCTTGCGCAAGGCCCACTGCTACGCGCCGCGTTGGTGAGCATGGTCGATGGCAGCCAGCGTGTGCTGCTGGTGATCCATCACTTGGTGGTGGATGGCGTGTCCTGGCGCATCCTGCTTGAGGACTTGCAACAGGCCTACCGCGAACAGGCGCTGCCGGCGAAAACCAGTGCCTATCAGCACTGGGCGCAGCAGTTGTATAGCCACGCGCAAACCCTCGACGAGCAATTGTCGTACTGGCAAGCCCAATCCATCGACGCCGAACTGCCGTGTGATCACCCCGAAGGCGGCCTGCAAAACCGCCTGGGTGCCAAGCTGGAAACACGCCTCGACGCCGAGCACACCCGCCGACTGCTGCAAGACGCGCCAGTGGCCTATCGCACCCAAGTCAACGACCTGCTGTTGACCGCCCTGGCGCGGGTAATCAGCCGCTGGAGCGAGCAACCTGCTGCGCTTATTCAATTGGAAGGCCACGGTCGTGAAGACCTGTTTGACGACATCGACCTGAGCCGCACCGTCGGCTGGTTCACCAGCCTATACCCGGTGCGCCTGCACGCCGAAGGCGAGTTGCCCGGGGCGATCAAGGCGGTCAAGGAACAGCTGCGCGCCGTGCCCGACAAAGGCCTGGGCTACGGCCTGCTGCGCTACCTGGGCGCGCCACACGCGCAGGAACGCCTGGCGAACCTTACCGCGCCGCGCATCACCTTCAACTACCTGGGCCAGTTCGACCGTCAGTTCAACGAGTCGGCACTGTTGGTGCCGGCCAGTCAGGGCAGTGGCCAGGCCCAGGATCCAGAGGCACCGCTGGCCAACTGGCTGACGCTGGAAGGCCAGGTGTATGGCGGCGAGCTGTCGTTGCAATGGGGGTTCAGCCGGGAGATGTTCGAGGCGGCGACTGTTCAAGGTCTGGCGGATGAATACGCAGCCGAACTCAGGGCGCTGATCGAGCATTGTTGTGCCACGCCGGCAGGCCAGGTGAGCCCGTCGGATTTCCCGCTGGCGCGCCTCACGCAGCAGCAACTGGATGCCTTGCCCGTGGCCGGGCCGGCGATTGCCGACCTTTATCCGCTGTCGCCGATGCAGCAAGGCATGCTGTTCCACACCCTGTTGGAACCCGAGGCCCAAGCCTACATCAACCAGTTGCGCCTCGACATCGAGGGCCTTGATTTGCTCGCCTTCGGGCGTGCCTGGCAGGCTGCACTGGATCGTCACGACATCCTGCGCAGCAGCTTCCATTGGCTGGGCCTGGACAGTGCTCATCAGCTGATCCCGCGCCAGGTCGACCTGCAACTGCAAGTGATCGAAGACCCCGACGCCGATTTCGACACCCTGGCCCAGGCCGAACGCGAACGCGGTTTTGCCCTGAATGCCGCGCCGCTGTTTCGCCTGACGCTGGTGCGCGGTACCGGTGCGGCCTGGCACTTTATTTTCACCAGCCACCACATCCTCATGGACGGTTGGAGTAACGCGCAGTTGCTCGCCGAGGTCATCGCGCATTATGCGGGGCAGGCTGTGCCGGAGCCGCTCGGGCAGTTCCGCGATTACCTCGCCTGGCTGCAACAACAATCCTCGGGCGAAGCGTTCTGGACAACCGCCCTGGCAGCATTGCCCGCGCCGACTCTGCTGGCGCAAGCGCTGCGCACGCCGGTAGACGGGCTGGGCATGGCTGACCATCAGGTGGCACTGGAGAGCGACTTTACCCGACGCCTCGGCGAGTTCGCACGCCAGCACAAAGTCACCCTCAATACCCTGTTGCAAGGGGCTTGGAGCCTGTTGCTGCAACGCTACACCGGCCAGGACTGCGTCGCCTTCGGTGCCACCGTGGCCGGGCGTTCCGCACCGCTGCCGGGGATCGAGCAGCAACTGGGCCTGTTCATCAACACCTTGCCGATCATCAGCGCAGCCTCGCCAGCCCAGTCGGCCGCGACGTGGCTCAGCGAACTGCAAGCGCTCAACCTCAGCCTGCGCGACCATGAACATGTGCCGCTCTACGACATCCAGGGCTGGGCTGGCCAGCAGGGCGCGCTGTTCGACACCTTGCTGGTGTTCGAGAACTTCCCGGTCGCCGAGGCGCTCAAGCAAGGCGCGCCGGCCGGCCTGACCTTCGGTCGCCTGCACAACCATGAGCGAACGCACTATCCATTGACCCTGGGCATCGAACTGGGCGCCAGCCTGCGCCTGGAATTCAGTTATGACCGTGCCCAGTTCAGTGAGGCGCACGTGGCGCAGTTGAGCGCCAACCTGCAACACCTGCTGGCGCAATTGCTCACAGACGCTCACATGCCGCTGGGCAACCTGCGCCTTCTCGACGCCCCTGTGCAACGGCAGATGCTCGCTCTGAGCCGCTCAGCCGCAGCGCCCCAGGCCAACGAACGCGTGCACCAGCGTATTGCAGCCCAGGCCGAGGCGACGCCAGACGCCCTGGCTGTACAGGCCGGTGACGCCAGCTTGAGCTACGCCCAGTTGAACCAGCGTGCCAACCGCCTGGCCCATCGCCTGTTGGCGCTTGGTGTCGGCCCCGGCCAACGGGTGGGCCTGGCTTCGCGGCGTGGCCCGCAGTTGATCGTCAGCCTGCTGGCAGTGCTCAAAAGCGGGGCGGCCTACGTACCGTTGGACCCCAAATACCCGGCGGAACGTTTGGGCTACATGCTCGCCGACAGCCGCCTGGACGTGCTGCTCAGCGAAACCGGCTTACTCGCCGACTTGCCTTTGCCCCACGGCCTGACCCGCATGGATTTCAGCGCCAGTGGCGACGAACTGACCGGCTACCCGACGACCAATCCGCCTAATCACGCGGCGGCGGCTGACCTGGCCTATGTGATCTACACCTCTGGCTCCACCGGCCAGCCCAAGGGCGTGGCCATCGACCATGCCGCCCTCGGCCAGTTCTGTGACAGCGCCACGCTGTACAGCCGACTGAGCGCCGAAGACCGCGTGTTGCAGTTTGCGACCTTCAGTTTCGATGGTTTTGTCGAACAGTGCTTCCCGCCCCTGTGTGCAGGCGCGGCGTTGATCATGCGTGGCGATGAACTCTGGGACGCCGGGCAACTGGCGCAAGAGATTATCGATCAGGGCGTGACCCTGGCCGATTTGCCCGCCGCCTACTGGTACCTGTTGGCGCAGGAGTGCGCCGAGCACCGTCGCTCCCTGGGCAAGCTGCGCCAGGTACATGTGGGGGGCGAAGCCATGTCAGTGGAGGGCGTGCGTGCGTGGTACGCCGCGGGCTTGGGCAATGTGCGCCTGGTCAACACCTACGGGCCCACCGAAGCCACGGTGGTCTCCAGCGTGCATGAGTGCCAATTGGCCGATGCCAGCGACGTCTACGGCGTGCCAATCGGGCAGGCGATTGCCGGGCGCGGCCTGTATGTACTCGACAGCGGTTTCGAACTGCTGGCCACCGATGGCGTGGGCGAGCTGTGCATTGGAGCCGAGGTTGGCTTGGCGCAACGCTACTTCGACCGCCCGGCGCTGACCGCCGAGCGCTTCTTGCCGGACCCGTTTTCCGCCATGCCCGGTGCGCGGCTTTATCGCAGTGGCGACCTGGCCCGGTATAACCCGGCAGGTGCGCTGGAGTACGTCGGGCGTATCGACCATCAAGTGAAGATTCGTGGCCTGCGTATCGAAATGGGCGAAATCGAAGCCAGTCTGCAAGCCTTGCCCAACGTGCGAGAAGCCGCCGTGCTTGCGCAGCCGAGCGCGACCGGCGTGCAGTTGGTGGCGTACGTGGTGCCAGCCGAAGGCCAAGCGCTAAAGACCCAGGCACTGGCGGCGCGCTTGCGCCAGACGTTGCCGGACTACATGGTGCCGGGCCATTGGGTGGTCCTCGATGCCTTGCCGTTGAACCACAACGGCAAGCTCGACCGCCGTGCGCTGCCCACACCCGACCTGAACCAGGCCAGCGCCGCCTACGTGGCGCCGCAGAGTCCATTGCAAATCCAGTTGGCGGCGATCTGGCAAGCGGTGCTGCAGGTCGAACAGGTTGGCCTGGACGATCACTTCTTCGAACGCGGCGGCCACTCCTTGCTCGCCACCCAGGTGATCTCCCGGGTGCGTCACGACCTCAAGCTGGAAGTGCCGTTGCGGGCCCTGTTCGAACAGCCGACGCTGGCGGCTTTCGCAGCGGCGTGCGCAGACGTGCAGGCCGATACCGCGCCCGTGATGCAGGCGGTTGGCCGTGAGCAGCCGCTGGCGTTGTCCTTTGCCCAGGAGCGGCAGTGGTTTCTCTGGCAATTGGATCCCACCAGCGCGGCCTATCATGTGCCCAGCGCCTTGCACCTGCGCGGTGAACTCGACATCGCGGCGCTGGAGCGCGCCGTCGAGGCCCTGGTGCAACGCCATGAACCGCTGCGCACCACCTTTGTGGAGTCGGGCGAGCACACTGTGCAAGTCATCCACCCAAGCCTGGCAGTGCCGGTTGAACAACAAAAGGTCGACGCCGGCGCTATCGAGCAGGCTGTCACCGAAGAGATCCAGCGCCCGTTCGACCTGCGCAACGGCCCGCTGATGCGCGTCAAGTTGCTGATCGTCGCGCCTGATCACCATGTGCTGGTCATCACCCAGCACCACATCATCTCTGACGGCTGGTCGATGCAAGTGATGATCGACGAGTGGGTGGCGCTGTACCAAGGCAACGCAGGGTTACCGGCCTTGCCGATCCAGTACGCCGACTACGCCCAGTGGCAGCGCGACTGGATGGCGGCTGGGGAACAACAACGCCAGCTCGATTACTGGTGCGCTCGCCTGGGGCACGAACATTCGCTGCTGGACCTGCCCCTGGACCATCCACGCCCCGCAGTGCAGAGCCATCGTGGCGCGCGCCGCCAGATTCATCTGGAGCGTGCGCTGCTGACTGAACTCAAGGCCCTGGCCCAGCGTCAGGACGTGACGCTGTTCATGCTGTTGCTGGCCACGTTCCAGACCTTGCTGCACCGCTACAGCGGCCAGGCGCAGGTGCGTGTCGGCGTACCGGTCGCCAACCGTAATCGCTTCGAAACCGAGCGACTGCTGGGCTTTTTCGTCAACACCCAGGTGCTGCAAGCTGAGGTGCACGGGCAGATGCCGTTCGACCAGTTGCTGGCCCAGGTCAAGCAGCGTGCCCTGGAGGCGCAGGCGCATCAGGACTTGCCATTCGAGCAGCTCGTGCAAGTGTTGCAGCCGGAGCGCAGCCTGAGCCATAACCCGCTGTTCCAAGTGATGTTCAACCATCAGGACAGCCTGCGTTCAGCCCCGGTGCAATTGCCCGGCCTGGCTTTGCAGCCAGTGGATTGGGCCGGTCACAGTACGCAGTTCGACCTGAACCTGGAAACCGAGGAATCGGTGGATGGTCTCTGGGCCTCGCTGACTTACGCCACGGATCTGTTTGACGGGGCGACCGTGGAACGCCTGGCCGAGCATTGGCAAAACCTGCTGCGCGCGGTCCTGCAGGATGCCTCGGTGGCCTTGGACGACCTGGCGATGCTCAGCCCGTCGCAATGGCAGCACATGGTGCACGACTGGAACCGCAGCGACACCGACTACCCACGCGAACGCTGCGTACACCAGTTATTTGAGGCCCAGGCCGCGGCGCAACCCGACGCCATCGCGCTGCACTTCAATGACGAGCGCCTGAGCTACGGCGAACTCAACCGCCGCGCCAATCGGCTCGCCCATCGTCTGATCGACATGGGCGTCGGCCCGGACGTGCTGGTGGCGGTGCACGTGGAGCGTTCCCTGGACATGGTGGTTGGCTTGCTCGCGACCCTCAAGGCCGGTGGCGCCTATGTGCCGCTCGACCCGCAATTCCCGGCAGAGCGCCTGGCCTACATGCTTGAAGACAGCCGTGCCCAAGTACTGCTGACGCAACCGCACCTGCTGGGGCACCTGGCTCAGCCGCACGGCGTGCAGGTGCTGATGGTGGAGGATGCCGGCACAGCGCAGCACAACCCCCAGGTTGCTGTGACACCGGAGCATCTGGCCTACGTGATCTACACCTCAGGCTCCACTGGCAAGCCCAAAGGGGTGATGGTTCGTCACCAGGCGCTGTGCAGCTTCACCAGCGGCATGGCCGGCACGTTGAGTATCGGCCAGGATGCGCGGCTGTTGTCGCTGACCACCTTCTCGTTCGATATCTTCGCCCTGGAGCTGTATGTGCCGCTGAGTGTGGGCGGCACCGTGTTGCTGAGCGCCCAGGCAATGGCCCTCGACCCGGAGGCGATCCTCGATCTGGCCCAGCGTCAGGCGGCGAATGTGCTGCAAGCCACGCCCTCGACCTGGCGCATGTTGCTCGACAGCCCACGGGCTCATTCACTGCGTGGCATCGCCTGCCTGTGCGGTGGCGAAGCGCTGCCCGTCGATTTGGCCCAGCGCATGCTCGACCTGCAAGGCCCGTTGTGGAACCTCTATGGTCCGACGGAAACCACTATCTGGTCGTCGGCTCATCGTTTGCACCAGGCATTGCCGTTCGTTGGACGACCCATCGCCAATACCGGCTTGTTCATCCTCAATGCCGGTCTCACGCCATGCCCCCAAGGTGTGTCCGGTGAGCTGCTGATCGGCGGTGTCGGCCTGGCGCGCGGTTACCACCGGCAGCCGGCGCTGACCGCCGAACGCTTCGTGCCCAACCCGTTTGGGGCTCCGGGCGAACGCCTGTACCGTACCGGCGACCTGGCACGCTATCGGGCCGACGGCGTGGTGGAATACATCGGCCGCGTCGACCATCAGGTCAAGGTCCGGGGTTTCCGTATCGAGCTGGGTGAAATCGAAGCCTGCCTGCGTGAGTTCGACGGCGTACGCGAAGCCGTGGTGCTGGCCGATAACGACCGGCTGATCGCTTACCTGGTCAGCGCCGCGCCGCACGCGTCGCAGGTCTATAAAACCGCGCTGCGCGAGCGCTTGCCGGACTACATGGTGCCTGCGCAGTGGCTGTTCCTCGACAGCCTGCCGCTGACCCCCAACGGCAAGCTCGACCGCAAGGCACTGCCCAAACCGGATGCCAGCCTGTCGCTCAAGGGCCATGTAGCGCCCGTCACCCCGCGCGAGCAGCAGGTGGCGGCGATCTGGGCCGAGGTACTGGAGTTGCCCCGGGTGGGCCTCGACGATCATTTCTTCGAGTTGGGCGGGCATTCATTGCTGGCCACGCGGGTGGTGTCACGGGTGCGTCAGGCCCTGGCGCTGGAGGTCCCACTCAAGGCCCTGTTCGAACAGCCGCTGCTGGGTGATTTCGTGCGGGCCTTGGGCGAGGAGGGCGTCACCGCGCCGGCGCTGATCAAGGCCGACCGCACGCAGCCTCTGCCGCTGTCTTATGCCCAGGAGCGCCAGTGGTTCCTCTGGCAACTGGACCCGGCCGGCGCCGCCTATCACATCCCCAGCGCGCTGCGTTTGCAGGGGCCGTTGGATCTGACCGCACTGCAAGAGAGCTTCGATAGCTTGCTGGTTCGCCATGAAAGCCTGCGCACGTATTTCCGTCAGGACGCCACCGGCGCGGTTCAAGTCATTGATGCCCAGGGCCGGGTCGATATCGAGCAGGTCGACAGCGACTATGCCGGCCTCAAGGCGCGGGTCGCGCAGGTGGTCGCCCAGCCTTTCGACCTGCTGCGTGGGCCGCTGCTGCGGGTCACCTTGCTGCGCCTGGCCGAGGACGACCACGTGCTGGTGCTGGTGCAGCATCACATCGTCTCTGACGGCTGGTCGATGCAGTTGATGGTCGAGGAGCTGGTGCAGGCGTATGCCGCTACCAGCCAAGGCCAGGACGTGCAATTGCCGGCGCTGCCGATCCAGTACGCCGATTATGCCGTGTGGCAGCGCGGTTGGATGGAGGCGGGTGAGCAGGTGCGTCAACTGGCCTACTGGCGCGAGCAGTTGAGCGGCGAGCAACCGGTGCTGGAGTTGCCGTTCGACCATCCGCGCCCGGCACAGCCAAGCCATCGCGGCGCACGCTTGGGTATCGAGTTGCATCCTGAGTTGTTGGGCGGTTTGCGCGCACTGGCGCAGCACGCTGGCGTCACGCTGCCGATGCTGCTGCTGGCGTCTTACCAGGTGTTGCTGCATCGCTACAGCGGCCAGGAAGATGTGCGCGTCGGCGTGCCGATTGCCAACCGCAATCGCCTGGAAACCGAGGGGTTGATCGGCTTCTTCGTCAACACCCAAGTGCTCAAGGCCGATATTCACGGGCAAATGAGCAGCGAGCAATTGCTGCACCAGGTGCGTCAGCGTTCCCTGGAGGCCCAGGCTCACCAGGACCTGCCGTTCGAACAGCTTGTGCAGGCATTGCAACCGGAGCGCAGCCTGAGCCTGAGCCCGTTGTTCCAAGTGTTGTTCAACCACCGTGTGAGCGCTGCCGACAGCCATCTGCATCACCTGGCCGACCTGCACGTCGAAGTCCTGGATCTGGACGAAGGCGTGGCCCAGTTCGACCTGGCGCTGGATGTGGAAGAAAGCCAGACGGCCCTGCGTGCCTCCCTGAGTTATGCCACCGATCTGTTCGCCGTGGCGACCATCGAGCGCATGGCCGGGCATTGGCAGAACCTGTTGCGGGCAATGGTGATCGACCCACAGCAACCCATCAGCCAATTGAGCTTGCTGGGCGAGGATGAGCAACAGCAGATTCTTGAGCTGTGGAACCAGACCGACGCCGGCTTCTCAGCCGAGCGCCTGGTGCATGAATTGGTCGGCGATCGCGCCCGGGAAAACCCGACGGCGGTGGCGGTGAAATTCGACGCGCAGACCCTGAGCTACGGCGAGCTGGATCGCCAGGCCAACCGCCTGGCCCATGCCCTGATCGCCCGTGGCGTCGGCCCGGAAGTGCGCGTGGCCATCGCCATGCCGCGCAGTGCCGAGATCATGGTGGCGTTCCTGGCGGTGATGAAAGCCGGTGGCGTGTATGTGCCGCTGGATATCGAATACCCACGTGATCGCCTGCTGTACATGATGCAGGACAGCCGTGCGCAACTGCTGCTGACTCACAGCCGGGCGCTGCAGCAATTGCCAGTCCCCGAGGGCCTGGGTACCCTGGCGATTGATCTCACCGAAGAGTGGTCCGGTTACAGCGATACGGCACCGAATGTGGCGCTGGACGGCGACAACCTTGCCTACGTGATCTACACCTCCGGCTCCACCGGTTTGCCCAAGGGCGTGGCGGTGTCCCACGGGCCGTTGGTGGCGCATATCATCGCCACTGGCGAGCGCTATGAAACCTCGCCGGCCGATTGCGAACTGCACTTCATGTCGTTTGCTTTCGACGGCTCCCACGAAGGCTGGATGCACCCGCTGATCAACGGCGCCAGCGTGTTGATCCGTGACGACAGCCTGTGGCTGCCGGAATACACCTACGAGCAGATGCATCGCCACAACGTGACCATGGCGGTGTTCCCACCGGTGTACCTGCAACAGTTGGCCGAACATGCCGAGCGCGATGGCAACCCACCGCCAGTGCGGGTGTACTGCTTCGGTGGTGATGCCGTTGCTCAAGCCAGCTACGACCTGGCGTGGCGCGCGCTGAAGCCTAAATACCTGTTCAACGGCTACGGCCCGACCGAAACCGTGGTTACGCCGCTGCTGTGGAAGGCACGCAAGGGCGACCCATGTGGCGCCGTCTACGCGCCCATCGGTACCTTGCTGGGCAACCGCAGTGGCTACGTGTTGGATGCGCAACTGAACCTGCAACCCATCGGCGTAGCCGGCGAGTTGTACCTTGGCGGCGAGGGTGTGGCCCGAGGCTATCTGGAGCGTCCGGCGTTAACCGCCGAACGCTTCGTGCCGGACCCGTTCGGCAAGCCCGGCAGTCGCGTGTATCGCAGCGGCGACCTGACCCGCGGGCGTCCGGACGGCGTGGTGGATTACCTGGGGCGTGTGGACCATCAGGTGAAGATCCGCGGTTTCCGTATCGAGCTGGGGGAAATCGAAGCGCGTTTGCGTGAGCAAGCCAGTGTCGGTGAAACCGTGGTGGTCGCCCAGGAGGGGCCGACCGGCAAACAACTGGTGGCCTATGTGGTACCGGCCGACGCCAGCCTGGCCGACCAGGTTGAGTTCCGTGACGCCCTGCGTCGTGCCCTGAAAGCCGACCTGCCGGACTACATGGTGCCCAGCCACTTCGTATTCCTGGCGCAGATGCCGCTGACCCCCAACGGCAAGCTCGACCGCAAAGGCCTGCCGCTGCCGGATGCGAGCCAGATGCAGCAGTACGTGGCTCCACAAACCGAGCTTGAGCAGCAGATCGCCACGATCTGGGCCGACATCCTGCACCTGCCGCAAGTGGGCCTGAACGACAACTTCTTTGATGTCGGTGGCCACTCCTTGCTGGCTATCCAGATTACCTCGCGGGTGCAGGCCGAGCTCGGCCTGGACGTACCGTTGATGGAACTGTTCCAGACCGAATCGCTGCGCGCCTACGTGCAGGCTGCAGCCACTTTCCGCGCCGGCAGCGTGGAAGATTTTGATGACCTTCGTGACTTTTTGAGCGAACTAGAGGCGATTTGAACCATGCTTTCCAACCCTAATATTGACCTGGTGTCGCGCTTTCTTCGCTTGCCTCTGGAGCAGCGCCAGCAGTTTTACCAGCGCCTGCAAAGCCGGGGCATGAGTTTCGCTCAACTGCCGATTGCTCCCACCCGTCACGACAGCGACACGCCGGCGTTGTCTTACGCCCAGGAACGCCAGTGGTTCCTCTGGCAACTGGACAAGGACAGCACCGCCTATCACATCCCTGGCGCCCTGCGTTTGCACGGGCACTTGGACCTGGCAGCGTTGCAACGCAGTTTCGACAGCCTGCTGGCCCGGCATGAAAGCTTGCGCACCCAACTGGTCGAGGACGATGAACGCCTGTGGCAGGCAGTGATGCCGCAGGCGCGGGTGCAGATCCAGCAGGCGCACGTCGACCAAGCGCAGTTGATGGCGCGGGTGGAAGAGGAGGTGGCGCGGCCGTTCGATTTGCATCAGGCGCCGTTGTTGCGTGTGACGCTGTTGCAACTGGCCGAGGATGAACATGTGCTGGTGATGGTGCAGCACCACATCGTCTCCGATGGCTGGTCGATGCAGGTGATGGTCGAGGAACTGGTGCAGCTCTACGCCGCCCATAGCCAGGGTCATGACCTGCAACTCCCGGAGCTGCCGATCCAGTACGCCGACTACGCCCTGTGGCAACGCGGCTGGATGGAAGCCGGGGAGCAGGCGCGTCAACTCGCGTATTGGCAGGCCCTGCTGGGCGGCGAGCAACCGGTGCTGGAACTGCCATTGGACCGCCCGCGCCCGGCGCAGCAAAGCCATCGCGGTGCAAGCCTGCAGGTGCATCTGCAACCGACGCTGGTGGCGGGTCTCAAGCGCCTGGCGCAGCAAGAGGGCGTGACCGCGTTCATGCTACTGCTGGCGTCGTTCCAAGCCCTGTTGTATCGCTACAGCGGGCAGTCGGATATCCGCATTGGCGTGCCGAACGCCAACCGTAACCGCGTCGAAACCGAGCGGCTGATCGGCTTCTTCGTCAACACCCAGGTACTCAAGGCTGACCTTGACGGGCAGATGAGCTTTGCCGAGCTGCTGCAACAAACCAAACGCCGCGCCTTGGAGGCCCAGGCTCATCAGGACCTGCCGTTCGAGCAGCTGGTGGTGGCATTGCAGCCTGAACGCAGCTTGAGCCATAACCCGTTGTTCCAGGTGATGTTCAACCACCAGACCGAGGCCCAGGGCGGCCGCGAAGGCCAACAGTTGCCGGGCCTGCGTGTGGTGGAACTGGACTGGGACAGCCAGACCACCCATTTTGACCTGAGCCTGGACACCCATGAATCCGCCGACGGGCTTTGGGCTGCGCTGACCTACGCCACCGACCTGTTCGATGCCGCCACCATCGAGCGCTTGGCGCAACACTGGCAGCACCTGCTGCAGGCGGTGGTGAGCGCACCCCGCAGCCGCCTCTGCGAACTGCCGATGGTGAGCGCCGCTGAGCAACACAGGATGCTCCAGGACTGGAACACCCCGGTTGGTGTCACCCCGTTTGAGGCTGTGCACCGGCTGTTTGAAGCCCAGGCTGATCAGCAGCCGGAACGTCAGGCCCTGGCCCTGGATGACCAGGCCCTCAGCTATGGGGAACTGAACCGTCAGGCCAACCGCCTGGCGCATTACCTGCTGGCCCAGGGCGTCGGCCCCCAAGGGCTGGTGGGGATCGCCGTGGAGCGCTCCTTTGCCATGGTGGTCAGCTTGCTCGCGGTGCTCAAGACAGGAGCGGCCTATGTGCCGCTGGACCCTGAATACCCTCGCGAGCGCCTGGTGCACATGCTCGACGACAGCGGCGTCGGCCTGGTGTTGACCCAATCCCACCTGCATGGGCGCCTGCCGTTGCCGGCCCAGGTGCTGGCGGTGGACATCGACCTGGTCCAGGCGCAGTTGGCGTTGTGTGCCGACGATAATTTACCGGTTGATGTCGAGCCCCAGAGCCTGGCGTATGTGATCTACACCTCCGGCTCCACAGGCAAGCCCAAGGGGGTTGCCATCAGCCAGGCTGCACTGAGTGAGTTTGCTGGCATCGCGGCGGATTACTCGCAGCTGGTTGCCCAGGACCGAGTGCTGCAGTTTGCCACCTTGAACTTCGACGGTTTCGTCGAGCAGCTGTACCCGGCCCTGACCCTCGGCGCCACCGTGGTACTGCGTGGCCCGCAGTTGTGGGACGGTGCCGAACTGTATCGGCAGATCATCGCCCAGGGCATTACCCTGGCCGACTTGCCCACCGCCTACTGGAAGCTGTTCCTGCAAGATTGCCTGGCAGCGGGCCCAAGGACCTATGGTGCCTTGCGCCAGATCCATATCGGCGGCGAAGCCATGCCGTTGGACGGCCCGCTGTTGTGGCAGCGCGCCGGGCTCGGCCATGTGCGCTTGCTCAACACCTACGGGCCTACCGAGGCCACCGTGGTTTCCAGCGTGCTGGACTGCACTGACCCGAGCGCTGCCAGCGCCGCCGGTGCCAGCCCCATTGGCCGGGCGCTGCCAGGGCGTGGCCTGTATGTGCTGGACCGCGACCTGAACCTGCTGCCACTGGGCGCCATAGGCGAGCTCTATATCGCCAGCGCCAGTGGCTTGGCCCGTGCGTATTTGCAGCGGCCAGGCCTGACCGCCGAGCGCTTTGTCGCTGATCCGTTCAGCCCATCCGGCGAGCGCCTGTACCGCACTGGCGACCTGGCGCGCTATCGCGCCGATGGCGTGGTGGAATATGTCGGGCGGGTCGATCATCAGGTCAAGGTCCGTGGTTTTCGCATAGAACTGGGTGAGATCGAAACTGTGCTGCTGGCCCAGGATAGCGTGCGTGAAGCGCTGTTGCTGGCTGCCGACAACCAACTGCTGGCCTACCTGGTGCCTGCGCAGACGCTGTCTGAAACCGAGCACGCCGAGGTTGGTGAACAGTTGATGTCCACCTTGCGCGACCACCTGCCGGACTACATGGTGCCGGCGCACCTGATCTTCCTCGACCGCATGCCGCTCAACCCCAACGGCAAGCTGGATCGCCAGGCCCTGCCCAAGCCAGATGCCAGCGTGGAACAACAGGATTGGCGAGCGCCGGTCACCCCGTTGCAACAACAGGTGGCGGCGATCTGGGCGGCTATTCTGGGGGCCGAACGGGTGGGCTTGAACCAGCACTTCTTCGAACTGGGAGGGCATTCCCTGTTGGCAATGCAGGTGGTGTCACGCATCCGCCAGACCCTGAGCCTGGAAGTGCCGCTCAAAGCCGTGTTCGAACACCCGCGGCTGGAGGCGTTTGTCGCGGCCTTGCAAGCCCAGGAGAGCCCACTGCCAACGGCGCCGGCCTTGCTGCCGGCCGGGCGCGTGCAGCCATTGCCGCTGTCTTACGCCCAGGAGCGCCAATGGTTTCTCTGGCAACTGGAACCCCACAGCGCGGCGTATCACATTCCCAGCGCGCTGCGCCTGAAAGGGCAATTGGACCTGGCTGCGTTGCAACGCAGTTTCGATAGCTTGCTGGCGCGTCATGAAAGCCTGCGCACCCATATCCGCCAGGATCACGATGGCGCGGTGCAGGTGATTGAGCCGCCGATGTCCTTGCCGATCACTCAGGCCGATGCCGATGAAGCCCAGCTCAAAGCCAGGGTGCAAGCGCTGATCGCCCAGCCATTCGATCTGCAACAAGGCCCGTTGCTGCGCGTCACGCTGTTGCGCCTGGCCGCCGACGAGCATGTGCTGGTGCTGGTGCAGCATCACATCGTCTCCGATGGCTGGTCGATGCAATTGGCCGTTGAAGAACTGGTGCAGTTGTATGCCGGTTACAGCCAAGGCCAGGACGTGCAGTTGCCGGCGCTGCCGATCCAGTATGCCGACTATGCCGTATGGCAGCGCAGCTGGATGGACGCCGGTGAGAAGCAACGTCAACTGGCCTACTGGCGTGAACTGTTGGGGGGTGAGCAGAGCGTGCTGGAGTTGCCGTTCGATCACCAGCGCCCGGCTGTGCAGAGCCACCGTGGCGCGCGCCTGGCGTTCGAGCTGGCGCCCGAACTCACTCAGGGGCTCAAGGCTTTGGCCCAACAGCAGGGCGTGACCCTGTTCATGTTGTTGCTGGCATCGTTCCAGACCTTGTTGCACCGCTACAGCGGCCAGGAAGAAATACGCGTCGGCGTGCCGATTGCCAACCGCAATCGCAGCGAGACCGAGCGACTGATTGGCTTCTTCGTCAACACCCAGGTGCTCAAGGCCGATGTGCATGGGCAGATGAGTGTCGAGCAGTTGCTGGCGCACGTTCGGCAACGCGCGTTGGAAGCCCAGGCCCACCAGGATTTGCCGTTCGAACAGCTGGTGGAAGCCCTGCAACCTGAGCGTAGCCTGAGCCACAACCCGTTGTTCCAGGTCATGTTCAACCACCAGACTGACGTCGGCCAGGCTCAGGTTCAGCACCAATTGCCAGGGCTGCGGGTAGAAGGGCTGGACTGGGACAGCAAGACCGCACATTTCGACCTGGACCTGGATATTCAGGAGTCCACCGAAGGTATATGGGCAGCCTTGGGTTATGCCCAGGACCTGTTCGAAGCCAGCACCGTGCAACGCATGGCGCGTCACTGGCAGAACCTGCTGCAAGGTATGGTCGCCAACCCGCGACAGCAGCTCAGCCAATTGAGCTTGCTGGACGCGACCGAACAACAACAGATCCTGCAACTGTGCAATTGCACTGACTCTGGCTTCTCGGCCGAGCGCCTGGTGCACGAATTGTTTGCCGATCGCGCCCGGGAAAACCCGACGGCGGTGGCGGTGAAATTCGACGCGCAGACCCTGAGCTACGGCGAGCTGGATCGCCAGGCCAACCGCCTGGCCCATGCCCTGATCGCCCGTGGCGTCGGCCCGGAAGTGCGCGTGGCCATCGCCATGCCGCGCAGTGCCGAGATCATGGTGGCGTTCCTGGCGGTGATGAAAGCCGGCGGTGTGTATGTGCCGCTGGATATCGAATACCCACGTGATCGCCTGCTGTACATGATGCAAGACAGCCGCTCGAAATTGCTGTTGACCCATTCGGCCGTGCAACACCGGTTGCCGATCCCGGACGGCCTCGACGCCTTGGCAGTGGATCAGGTGCAAGCCTGGTCGGATTACAGCGATACGGCCCCGACTGTGGCGCTGGACGGCGACAACCTTGCCTACGTGATCTATACCTCCGGCTCCACCGGTTTGCCCAAGGGCGTGGCGGTGTCACACGGGCCGTTGGTGGCGCATATCATCGCCACTGGCGAGCGCTATGAAACCTCGCCGGCCGATTGCGAACTGCACTTCATGTCGTTCGCCTTCGACGGCTCCCACGAAGGCTGGATGCACCCGCTGATCAACGGCGCCAGCGTGTTGATCCGTGATGACAGCCTGTGGCTGCCGGAATACACCTATGAGCAGATGCATCGCCACAATGTGACCATGGCGGTGTTCCCACCGGTGTACCTGCAACAGTTGGCCGAACATGCCGAACGCGACGGCAACCCACCTGCGGTGCGGGTGTACTGCTTTGGCGGTGATGCGGTGGCCCAGGCCAGCTATGACCTGGCGTGGCGCGCGCTGAAGCCTGAATACCTGTTCAACGGCTACGGCCCGACCGAAACCGTGGTTACGCCGCTGCTGTGGAAGGCACGCAAGGGCGACCCATGTGGCGCCGTCTACGCGCCCATCGGTACCTTGCTGGGCAACCGCAGTGGCTACGTGTTGGATGCGCAACTGAACCTGCAACCCATCGGCGTGGCCGGCGAGTTGTACCTGGGCGGCGAGGGCGTGGCCCGGGGCTACCTGGAGCGCCCGGCGTTAACCGCCGAACGCTTCGTGCCGGACCCGTTCGGCAAGCCCGGCAGTCGCGTGTATCGCAGCGGCGACCTGACCCGTGGGCGTCCGGACGGTGTGGTGGATTACCTGGGGCGTGTCGACCATCAGGTGAAGATCCGCGGTTTCCGTATCGAACTGGGGGAAATCGAAGCGCGCTTGCGTGAGCAAGCCAGTGTCGGTGAAACCGTGGTGGTCGCGCAGGAGGGGCCGACCGGCAAACAACTGGTGGCCTATGTCGTACCACTGGACCCGACGCTCCTGGATGATGCTGTCGCTCAATCAAACGGTCGCGAAACCTTGCGTCGCGCCTTGAAAACCCGCTTGCCGGACTACATGGTGCCGACGCACTTGATGTTCCTTGAGCGTATGCCACTGACCCCTAACGGCAAGCTCGACCGCAAGGGCTTGCCGCTGCCGGATGTGAGCCAGATGCAGCAGGTGTATGTGGCGCCACAGAGCGAGTTGGAGCAACAGGTGGCGGCCATCTGGGCCGAGATCCTGGGCGTGGAGCGTGTCGGTCTGGCCGATCATTTCTTTGAATCGGGGGGCCATTCATTATTGGCGATGCAGGTGATTTCGCGCTTGCGTCAGCTGTTGGGTCGGGAAGTACCCCTCAGAACAGTGTTTGAACAACCGCGACTGCAGGGGTTTGTCGAGACCCTGTGCAATTCCCATGAATCACAGGTAAGCGTGTTGCAAATCCTGCCGGTCAGCCGTCAACAGCCGTTGGCGCTGTCTTATGCCCAGGAGCGCCAGTGGTTTCTCTGGCAATTGGATCCGCACAGTGCGGCCTACCATGTACCTAGCACCTTGCGCTTGCGTGGCTGGCTGGATCATGCGGCATTGCAACGTAGTTTCGACAGTCTGGTAGCCCGTCATGAAAGCCTGCGAACTCAGGTACATCAGGACGAAGGGCAGGCCTTCCAGGTAATCCGTGAAAACGGCACTGTGGACATCCTTCATGCGCAGGTCAATGAGGCGGACCTGCAGCGTCGGGTAGAGACCGAGATCGCGCAACCTTTCGATCTGCAGCAAGGGCCGCTGCTGCGCGTAACCTTGTTGCGCCTGGCCGAAGACGATCATGTATTGGTGCTCGTGCAGCACCACATCGTTTCCGATGGCTGGTCAATGCAGGTGATGGTGGATGAGTTGGTGCAACTTTATGCCGCCTACAGCCAGGGCCAGGATCTGCAACTGCCGGCATTGCCGATTCAATATGCTGACTATGCCCAGTGGCAGCGTGACTGGATGACGGGTGGTGAACGTGATCGGCAAATGGGTTACTGGCAGGCCCTGCTTGGCGGTGAGCCGTCAGTGTTGGAGCTACCCCTTGATCGGCCGCGACCTTCGGTGCAGAGCTTTCGTGGTGCAAGCTTGGAAATCAAGCTTGCACCGGCATTAGTGGCGGGGCTCAAGGCACTGGCGCAGCGTGAGAATGTCACGCTGTTCATTGTTTTGTTGGCGTCGTTCCAGGCTCTACTGCACCGCTACAGCGGGCAGCAGGATATTCGCGTGGGTGTGCCTATTGCGAATCGTAACCGGGTCGAAACCGAACGTCTGGTAGGTTTTTTCGTCAACACCCAGGTGCTCAAGGGGGATTTCGACGCGCAGCTGACGGTCACCCAGTTGTTGCAGCAGGCCAGGCACCGGGCGCTGGACGCCCAAAGCCATCAGGACTTGCCGTTCGAGCAATTGGTCGAAGCCCTGCAACCTGAACGCAGCTTGAGCCGCAACCCGTTGTTCCAGGTGATGTTCAATCATCAGAGTGAAGCGCGCCTAGCCAGTACAGGCCAGCAACTACCCGACCTGAGGATTGAAGGCTTGGAGTGGGGCACGCAGACTGCGCAGTTCGATTTGAGCCTGGATACACAGGAAACCGTCGATGGGCTATGGGCAACCCTGACTTATGCGACCGACCTGTTCGATGCCGCCACGCCCAATCGCATGGCGCGCCATTGGCAGAACCTGTTGCAGGCCATGTCGGGTGACCCTCATCAACGTGTCGCTCAGCTACCGCTGTTGGAACCTCTTGAGCATCAGGTAATAGTCGAACAGTGGAACGACACGGCGCAGGATTATCGGTTGGAAGACACCGTGCAGAGGCTGATCGAAGCGCAAGTGCGGCGCACACCGAATGCCCAGGCGTTGGTGTTTGGCGCTCAGACACTTAGTTATACGCAGTTGAATGCACGAGCCAATCGCTTGGCGCACCGCCTGATCCAGGCCGGTGTCGAGCCGGATGTGTTGGTAGGTGTAGCGATGGAACGCTCCATTGAAATGGTGGTAGCGCTTCTGGCTGTGCTCAAGGCAGGTGGCGCCTATGTGCCGCTGGATCCGGACTACCCGCGCGAACGCCTGGCCTACATGCTGCAAGACAGTAAGGTACAACTGCTGTTGACGCAGGCGCATCTGTTACAGGCCTTACCGGTCAGCGAGCCCTCGCATTGTCTGGTGGTCGAGCCCGACGATCACTGGTTGAGCGGGTATGCCGATACCGATCCTGATGTGGCCGTAGACGCGGACAATCTCGCTTACGTCATTTACACCTCCGGTTCCACCGGCCAGCCGAAAG
Source organism: Pseudomonas fluorescens (assembly GCF_001902145.1). Lineage (GTDB taxonomy): Bacteria > Pseudomonadota > Gammaproteobacteria > Pseudomonadales > Pseudomonadaceae > Aquipseudomonas > Aquipseudomonas fluorescens_BV. The sequence goes on along the minus strand of NZ_MRST01000025.1, from coordinate 281,149 downwards.
GGGCGGGTAACCGCCACTGTGCGTTGACCAATCGGTTGCTATGGATGCAACAGGCTTACATGCTCGGCGCCGAAGATACGGTGTTGCAAAAGACACCGTTCAGTTTTGACGTATCGGTATGGGAGTTTTTCTGGCCCTTGATGACAGGTGCACGGCTGGCGGTAGCGGCACCTGGGGATCATCGGGACCCATCAAAGTTGGTGGAGTTGATCAATCGTCACCCAGTGACCACCCTGCATTTCGTGCCTTCCATGCTGCACGCATTCCTGCAGGATTCACAGGTGGCCAGCTGTCAGGGGTTGCGCCGCATCATCTGTAGTGGCGAAGCCTTGCCAGTGGGGGTGCAGCAACATGTATTCGCCAAGCTGCCGAATACGGGCTTGTTCAACCTGTACGGACCGACCGAGGCTGCGATTGATGTGACTCACTGGACGTGCGTCGATGAGCATCGTGACAGCGTGCCGATTGGCAGACCCATTTCCAATCTGCGCACGTACGTGCTGGATGCGCAGTTGCAGCCAGTCGCGGTGGGCGTTGCGGGCGAGTTGTACCTGGGTGGAGTCGGGCTGGCACGCAGTTACCATCGACGTCCCAGCCTGACCGCAGAGCGGTTTGTACCGTGCCCGTTCCAGCCTGGCACGCGGTTGTATCGTACCGGCGACCGGGTGCGACAGCGCAGGGATGGCGTGATCGAATACATCGGGCGCCTGGATCATCAAGTAAAACTACGCGGTTTGCGCATAGAGCTGGGTGAGATCGAGGCGCGCTTGCTGGAGCATCCACTGGTGCGCGAAGCCTCGGTGCAAGTGCATGAAGGCAAGTATCTCGTTGGCTATCTGGTGCTGCAGGATTCGACATTCGCCTGGCGTGATGCACTGAGCACTCACTTATTGGCACATGTGCCGGACTACATGGTGCCTGCGCAGTGGGTACTGCTGGACCATATGCCACTGAGCCCCAACGGCAAACTGGATCGCAAGGCTTTGCCTGCGCCGGATTCAAACTTGCAAGAACGGCACTTCGTCGCAGCGCGCAATACGCTGGAGCAAACACTTGTAGCCATTTGGCGCGAAGTCCTGGAGCTTGAGCAGGTGAGTGTCGAAGATAACTTCTTCGAGTCGGGCGGGCATTCGTTGCTGGTCCTGATGCTCAAGGAGCGCATCCGCAAAGCTGTTGGCGTGGAGCTGTCGGTGAGTCAGTTGATGCTCAATCCGACCGTCGCAGGGCAGGCGGCTTGCCTTGAGGGAAGCGCTGGCAGTTCGTTGATCGTAAGGCTCAACAGTCAAAGCCGTGGAACACCGTTGTACCTGTTTCATCCCAGCTATGGCTCGGTGCATTGTTACAAGGCGATTGCCCTTGCGTTGCGTGAGCACAGGCCGGTGATGGGGGTGATATGTCGCGCCTTGGCCGAGGAGGGCAGCGAGGTGCCAGCCTGGGCTGCAATGGTCGAGGACTACACGGCGCAATTATTGAAGGCCCAGCCCGAAGGGCCGTTTCGTTTGGCAGGTTGGTCTCTGGGGGGCAACCTGGCGATGGAAGTCGCCTATGGCCTGGAGCAGGCGGGCCGACAGGTCGAGTGTGTTGGCTGGATCGACGCATCCCCGCCGCAGTGGGTCAAGCCGTTTTGGGATGCGGCGGTGATGGTTGACGAAAGAGATATTTCTGCCAATGAACGGCGTGTGGAACTGTTGGAGGTGATGTTCCCTGAGTTCTCCGAGCAGATTCATGCCCACTGGTCCGGGCTGCAATGCTTAGAGGCTGCAGAAGGCGAGCAATGGACTGCATTCAGCCACTGGGCCGAGGAAACCCTGGGCTCGCGTTTTGGCGAGCTCAAGGATGAGTTGCTCAGTGGCCACGAAGCGCAGATTTCCTGGGAGATTGACCGCATTCTCGGGCAGCGCCTGCACGATGCCGACTTCAAGGCGATCAAGGCACCGATAAGTTGCTGGTGGGCGACCTTGAGTCGTACTGGGGTACATCATCAATTGATTGAGGCGAGCATGCTGGAAGTAGCAGTGCAATCAACGATCGAGCGCTCAGTGTTGATCGAGACGAGCCATGACCGATTAATCGATAACGCAGAGTTCGTCCGTAGCTTCGCCGCCGCGATGAGCTGACCAGAGGCCAATATGAAAAGCCCCCAGTCACCTTGAGCGACTGGGGGCTTTTTTATGGCGCTATCTATAGTATTCGGACAAACAGAACGCCCCGGGCAGTCAGTGCCTCGGGGCGTCTGATCTCATGCTTTAGAAGTCCCAGCGAGTGCTGAGCATGAAGTTACGGGGTTCACCATAAGCGGCAGAATTGTAGAAGCCGATGTTGGTGTAATAGGACTTGTCGAAAACGTTGTTGATGTTCAGCGTCGCCGACACGTTTTTAGTGAATTGATAACGGGTCATCAGGTCCACCAACCAGTACGCCTCTTGAGAGAACTCCTCGTAGCCGCCACGGGGAGAGTTATAGATATTCTGCCAGCCAACGCTCTGCCAGCGAGCGCCACCGCCAACGGTCAACTTGTCAAGATTACCCTTGAGCTTGTAAGTGGTGTACAGGCTGACTTGGTCTTCGGGTTCGAAAGTGGAAATCTTGACGTCTTTGTCGTCACGCACGATCTTATGCGTATAGCCAGCCTGGAGCTGCCAGCCCGGAGCCAGTTCGCCGGACATCTCCAGCTCGTACCCCTTCGTCACGGCCTGGGTGCCTTTGAACGCGTAGTTCGAGGGGGTAGGTTTCAAGTTGTTGTAGTCATCGTCCGAAACGGAACGGTTGTCTTCATGGATCTCGAAGTAGGCCGCACTGGCGTTTACACGACCATCCAGGAAGTCTGCCTTTACACCCAACTCCCAATTCTGGCCTTCGTCCGGCTCAAGCAGCTTGTTGTCCCTGTCGCGGTTATAGCTTTCCTGGGGCATGAAAATATCGGTGTAGCTGGCGTAAACCGAGTAGGTGTCATTCAGGTCGTACACCGCACCGACATAAGGTACGAAGCGCCCTGACTCGCGATAGGTAGGGTTGTAGCCGGTCACCGTGTAGTTGACTACCCGGCCACCGAGCAGCAGCTTCAGGTCGTCAGCAAGGTTCAGCCGTGTTGTCATGTACATGCCGGTCTGGCGGACGGTGTCGTCGATTTTCGATTGTGGTTTGCCCCAATCCGGTTGCGGGGCGTTGCCGTGCCAGTTATTGAAGTCCACCAGGTTGGGGGCGAGGTTCCAGTAACCGTTGCCATTCCATTGCGAAGAGCTGATGGAACCGCCGAATACCAGTTCATGCTCCCTGCCTCCCAGGCTGAAGGGGCCGCTCACATACAGATCGGCGGAGTCACTGACGGTTTCACCGGTGTATTTGCCCGAAGTCAGCTGTGACTTACCATCCAATCCCGGGGTGTCACCCTGAATGGAACCCATGAGTGCGTGGTAGCCGTTGATCTTGTGATCCAGTTGCAGTTTGGTTATCCAGCCATCCCCCAGGTCGTGCTCCAACATGGCGAAGACGGTGCGGGTGTATTGCTCCCAACTGCTCCAGTCGGCCGCGTTGTTGAACGAGCGCTTGACGTCGTTGCGATTACCCTGGGCGTCGATCAATGGGAAACTGCCCGACCAGGATGAGCCTTTCGGCAGGCTGTCCTGATAATCGCCGCCGACTGTCAGCAGAGTGTCGGGAGACAGGTCGAACTCCATGATGCCGTAGTAAGTCGGGCTTTTGCGCTCGTAGCGGTCCATGAACGAGTGTTTGTCCTGATAGGCGGCGACGGCCCGGCCACGGATATTGCCGGTCTCGGTCAGCGGGCCACTCACGTCCAACTCGCTGCGGTAGTTGTCCCAGGAACCGGCACCCAGCGTGGCATGACCTTGGAACTCAGAGGTCGGCTTTTTGCGTACCAGGTTGATGGTGGCCCCCAGTGAACCAGCACCGGTCAGCAGGCCAGTCGCGCCCTTGAGTACTTCAACACGGTCGTAGATCGCCATGTCGCTCAGCGTGTTCCCCGCCGAGTAAGCAACGTTGCGCGCGGTGGAAGGAATGCCGTCATATTGGAAGTTGTTGATGGAGAAACCACGAGCATAGTAGTTGCTGCGCTCGGTATCGAAGGCTGAAACGGTAATGCCCGGCGTGTGGCGCATCACGTCATCGACATTGTTCAGGCCAAAGTCGTCCATGTGCTGACGCGTGACGACGGTCACCGATTGCGGGGTTTCCTTGGGCGTCAGGACCAGGCGCGTTGCCGTGGCAATCGAGCCTGGCGTATAGGAGCCGGTATTCTCGGTGACGTTACCCAGCATGTTGCCAGTGACTTGCGTCGGGCTCAGCTCCAGCCCACCACCGCTGCCAGCCGCGGTGACGGTCAAGGTATTGCCATTGAGGTTATAGGTAGTCTGGCTACCGGCCAGCAATGCAGCTATGGCCTGCTGCGGCTGCATCTTGCCCTTGACGGCGGGGCTGTTCTTGCCCTGTACATCGCCCGGGCTGTAGAGCACTTGCACATTGGTCTGGCGGCCAAATTCCTGCAGTGCGCTCCCCAGCGACTGCGCAGGAATATTCAACTCGACCTCCTGGGCCTGCACATAGCCTGCAATCGGCATCGACACAGCCAACGCCAGGGCACTGGGCAAGAGGTTGATGTTCAGGGCCCGGCGTATGGATAGCGCTTTGCTCAGGGGGCTGAGACCGAGTCGTGCTGGCATGGATGCTTTCTCTTCTATGTTTTAAGTGGGCAATTCTAAGTGTTTATTGAGGTTAGTTCTCATTACCACTAGTGAGACGTTCCTACTTCGAAAAACCGGAAAAAATAGTACGGTGTCTCATGCTGGCTCCATCTCGTGCACCACCTGGCCGGCGCGCAGGCGCACCAGATGATCGGCGATGTCGAAATAACGATCATCGTGGCTGATCACGATGATGGTCTTGCCCAGGCGTTTGAGGTCCGGCAGCAGCTCGGTGTAGAAGATGCGGCGGAAGGCCGGGTCCTGGTCGGCGGCCCACTCGTCGAACACCAGTACCGGGCGCTCTTCCAGCCAGGCATTGACCAGGGCCAGGCGCTTGCGTTGGCCGGTGGACAGGTCAGTGGTGCTGAACACGCCGTCCTTGACGCTGACCTTGTGCGCGATTTCCAGGCGCTCAAGGTATTGGGTGGCGCTGTCCAGGGACTGGGTGGCGCTGCCTTGTACCAGGTCATCGAACAGGTAATAGTCGGAAAACACCGTGGTGAACAACTGGCGATAATCATCGCGCTCTGGGTCGGTCACCGCTGTACCGTTGAGCAGGATCTCACCCGCTTGAGGCGGATACAGGCCCAGCAGCAATTTGATCAGGGTGGTCTTGCCGCTGCCGTTCTCGCCGACGACAAACACGATATCGCCTTGCTTGATGCTCAGGTTGATCGGCCCCAGGTGGAACGGTTGGCTGCCTTCAACTGCCGGCGGGCTGTAGCTGACGCCGCGCAGTTCAAGGCTGTCGACTACAGGTTTCGGCGCTTCACTGTCGTTCATCAACAAGTGGGGCTCGGGCGAAGAAAAGCGCTCCGACAGTTCGCTGATGCGGCCAAAGGCGATCTTCGCCTTGCCAACGACAGGCAAGTAACCCAGCAGGTGTTCCAGCGGGCCTTTCATATACAGCAGTACCAGCACGAAGCCGGTAATCACGGTGGGGTCGGGGTTGGGGTTGTAGGCCTGCATCGCCAGGGCCAGGCCGATGACCACGAAGAACAGCATCGAGCCAAAGGTCTTGGCCAGGATATAGATGTTGACCGAACGCACCTGGATATCGCTGATACGGTCTGCGGTTTCCTGGATGCGATGGGTGTTCATGCGAAACCGCCGCGGGCGGTGCATGCGCAGCTCCTTGGCGCCCGAAGCAATCGCATTGTAGTAACGCTGCAATTCATCTTCGTGGCTGCGGGCCAGATCGAAGCCCTGGATGCCTTTGCCGCCCGCGATGAATTGCACGGCGCTGCCGATGATGATTGCGACCACCATCATCAGGAACATCGGCACGGACAGGTAAGCCAGGTAACCCAGGCATCCCAGGGTAACGGTGGCGGCGATGGCCAGGGGCGTGAAGGCAAAGGAAAAATCGCTGATGGTGTCCACGTCGTGGGTCAGCACCGGGATCAGGCGGTGAGAGCGATATTGCTCGATCTGCCCGATGGGCGCTGACAGCACCTTTTCACCCAGATCCTTGCGCAGGGCGGCAATGATCCGTTGTCCGACGTAGTTGGTGCCGATGTCGGAAATAATCGAGCTGACCAGCGCCACCACGCACAACGCGGCGAAGGTCAACACCACACCCTGAGTCATCCCCCCCGCCGAATGCAGGGCATTGTTAATCGTCGCCAACAGCAAGGTAATGGCCAGGCCGCCCGCCATGCCAAGGGCGACGGAGACCGTCACGATGGTGCGAAAGGGCCTGAGCAATGCGAGCAAACCTTTGAAGGCGCCGCGCTTGGGGTCGGTCATAAGTACTTCCCGGAAAGTGAAAAAGAGGGGGCTGGGCACACAGACCCTTACCCATGACAAACGAAGCTGTGGCGTGACTATTTAGCGCGGCGTGCCGGGCGGTGGCAGTGAGCGATAAATTGCCCGGGGCCTGGTTCGTTCTTGTTCTGTAGGCGCACGTGTATCAATGCCGTGCGTGGCCCTTTGAGCGAGAGCGAAACACATGACGAAAAAGAACCTGGTGTATGTCTGGTCCCTGAGAAATGCCGCCGCCGACAAGGCGGGGCAGCCGGTGGCCTATAAAGACCACGAGCGCTATATGAAATCGGTGCTGGAGTTTCTGGTGGGCTCGCTCAACGACACGTCGCTGGGCGAGGCTTACAACCTGGTAGGCGTGGTGTATGACGACGATGAGCAAAACTCGCGGGACCAGCAGCTGGTGGCGGACTATGGTTTCGCCTACCAGCCGGGTCGCCAGTGGTTGTACCCGGCGGATTTGCGTGTGCAAGGCACGTTGGTCAATGACCTGCTGCTCAGCGTGCCGTCGACCTATCGTCGCCTGCCACGGGGCAGCGCCGAGCATGTCGCCGGCAAGCAGGATTTCGAGCGTCGCCTGCATGACACCCTGGTGGAGTTGAAGGCTGACATCGTGGTGCTGGACGGTTTGCTGGTGATCCTCGACGAGCTGGTGCGCCCGGGTGCGCCGTTTGCGCGGCGCATCATGAACATTCATCCGGGCATCACCCGCCTCGAATCGCCTTACGAACGCCGTGGGGCGTACGCCACCTGGAATGCGCTGTACGGCGCGCGTGGGCAGGCGATTACCGACTGGGCGACCAAAGCGACTCAGGCGTGCGAGCCGTTGTATTGGACCGGTGCGTCATTCCACTACGTGGATAACGGCATCGACTCGGGAGAGGTGTTCCACGACGTGCTCAAGACCGAGATCTCGCCCGAGGACACCATCCTCGAGTTGCGCTGGAACAACTTCAACAACAGCCTGTTCCCGGCGCTGCATGAAGGCTTGGAGCTGTTGGCCAGACAAGGCTGAACATGCGGGCACGAACCCTGTAGGAGCGAGCTTGCTCGCGAAAAACTCACAGACGCCGCGTTGTTTATTCAGAGAACACGCGTCATCGTTAACGTTTTTCGCGAGCAAGCTCGCTCCTACAAGGTGTTAGAGCTCGCGCACGACCCGAAACCCAATCCAGTCCCCGCGCGTCTGCGGGTAGATGTTGTTGCGATTGCCCGAGCGTGAAAATACCGGCGCCTCGCCCCAGTCATTGCCGCGAATCTGGTAGGCCTCGCAGTTGGGCTCCACCCAGGCACTGCCATCAGTTGGCGCGCCGACGTAGTTGGCGTGCTCGCAATCAGCCACCCGCTCATACACATTGCCGTGCATGTCATACATGCCAAAGGCATTGGGTGGGTAGCTGCCCACGGGCGACGAATAGCTGTAGCCGTCCGCCGGGCCGTAGGTGTTGGCGTGCTGGGCGATGCTGTAGCCCTTGCCTTCATCGAACGGGAAGGGGAACGGGCCGGTGGTGCCGGCGCGGGCGGCGTATTCGCGTTGGGCTTCGCTGACCATCTGGTACCTGTGCCCGGTCTTCTTCGACAGCCAGCTCACGTACTGCTTGATGTCGTCCATGTCCATGCACACTGCCGGCTGACGTGGCCCCTGGGGGTAGCGCGGCTTGCTGGCGATGCATTCGCGGCCGGGGCGGTCGTCGCCATTGGCGATCTTGACCCCGGTCTGGCGCACGTAGCTGTCCCATTCGCCGGCGGTGATATGGAAGCGGCTCATGGCGAACGGCTTGGCGAAGGTCACCTCGTGCATCGGGCCTTCGTCGGGCTCGCGGCCCACTTCGTCGTCCGGCGTACCCATGGTGAAGGTGCCGGCGGGCAGTACCACCATTTCCGGGCAGTCCTTGCAGTCTTTGAAGACCTTGCCTGGTTGTGGGGCGGCGGCCTGGGCCAGGCCGGGCAGCAGGGCGCCGCACAGGGCGGTGAGTGCCAATGCGGTGAGCGGTTTGAGTCGGGATGGCGTCATGGAGGCGTCTCGTTCAAAGGAAAAAGGGGTCATAACCGCTGGCTCAGCAGGGTCATGAAGCGCTGGATCTCATCGGAGTTGTTAAGCAGGCCTGGCGAGGTGCGAATCACCGGGCCAACGTCACGGTCCACCGCGTCCACCACCACGCGGTTTTTCATCAGGTAGGCCGCGACGGCATCGCTGTCCTGATCCTTGACCCGAAAGAAGGTGAAACCCGCTGACAGCTCGGGGATGCGCGGTGTCACCAGTTCGATCTGCGGGTGGGCCAGCAGTTGGTCCTTGAGTTCGGTGTTCAGGGCATGGATACGTGCCTGCACCGGCGCCTTGCCCAGTTGCAGGTGCAACTTGAAGGCTTCGTCGGCGGCCCAGCGATGTTCGAAGGCGTGGTAGCCGCCGGGCGTCATGGTCGTGGCGAAGTTTTTGTCTTCGGAGAAGGTCGGAATCATCGGTGTGACGTATTTGTTTTCGGTCTCGCGGGCGCACACCAGGCCGGTGCCACGCGGGCCGAACATCCATTTGTGAGTGCCGGCGATGAAGAAGTCACAGTGCATAGCGGGGAAGTCGAGGTCTTCCACGCCGAAGCCGTGCACACCATCGACGATATAAAGCAGGCGGTCCGGCTCGTCGCGGTTGCGGTTGTGTTCGTCCACCAGCTTGCCGATCTCACCGATGGGCAGTTTCACGCCGCTGCCGGATTGCACCCAGGTCATGCCCAGCACGCGGGTGTTGGGGCGAATGTTGCGCTGGATATTGCCCAGCACTTCATCGGCCGAGACCTGATTGGGGTTTTTGAACAGGCGTATTTTACGCACCTGGGTTTGCTCCTTGCGCACCCTGAAGTCCAGGCTGAACGCGGTGGCGTAATGCTCATGCACCGTGGTGAGGATTTCCTGGTCGGTGCGCACCTTGATCCCGCCATAAATCATCGCCAGCCCTTCGGACGTGCTGCCGGTGAGGGCGATCTGCGCTGGCGTGGCGTTCAGGTAGTGGCCGGCCCACTCGCGTACCTGGCCCTCACGCTTCCAGGTTTCCTGCAGGCCCCAGTCCATGGCCAGGCCAGGGTTGCGGTCGATCTGTTGGCGGTAGCGTTCGATGGCCTCGCGCACGGGCCTGGGGTGCGAGGCCACCAGGAAGTTGGAAAAATGCAGGTAATCCGGGTCCTGGTTGAACAGTTGCTTCAATCCCGTCCATGGGTCGTTCGTAGCGGCGGCCACTGCCTGAGGCAGCAACGCGGTGCCCAGCGGCAGGCTCGCGGCAAAGACGCCGGCCTGCTTGAGAAATGTACGGCGGTCGGTCATGGACTTACTTCGTGGTGGTTAGCGATTGGCCAATGGCTTGGCGGCTTTTTGTACCTGGTCCCACACCCGCAGGAAGTTGCCTCCCCACAGCTTGGCGATATCGGCTTCGGAGTAGCCGCGCTGGATCAGTTCGGCAGTGACGTTGCGCACCTCGCCGACGTTCTCCCAGCCCTGGAGGCCGCCGCCGTCGTTGAAGTCCGAGGCAATACCGACATGATCGATGCCGATCTTGCGCACGGTGTAGTCGATGGCGTCGCCCAGGTCCTTGAGGGTGGCCTTGGGTTCTTCCTCGAGAATGGCGTACAGCGCGCTGGCGTACTGGCCGAAGCGTTGCTCGGGCCAGGCGGCAATGATTGCATCGCCAGGCATCAAGGCCATGGCCAGGTTGGGCAGTGGCGGCAGGTCGAAGCGTGCGCGCAAGGTATTGAGCTTGTCCTGGGTCGGCTGGCTCAAGGGGCGCAGGTAGGCGGGGAAACCCACCACTTGCACCACGCCGCCGCTGTTCTTGATCAGTTGCAGCTCCTTGTCGCTGAGGTTGCGCGGGATGTCCACCGATGCCCGTGGCGCCGAGTGCGACGCCACCATCGGCGTGCGGCTCAACTGCGCGACTTGCTCCAGGGCCTTGGTCGACATCTGCGACACGTCGATGATCACCCCCAGGTCATTGAGGCGATGCACCGCTTGCTGGCCGATAGGCGACAGGCCCTCGAGGGCATCAGGGGAGTCATTGAAGAACGGCAGCGGGCGCGACGAGTCGGACCAGGCGTTATTGCCGATGTAGCTGAACCCGAACATGCGCATGCCGCGTGCGGCCCACAGGTCCAGCTGGTTCAGGTCGTTGCCGAGGGGGTAGGCGTTGAGCATGCTGATAAAAATCGCGAACTTGCCTTCGCCGTGCAGGCGGCGCATATCGTCCGGGGTGTAGGCAATGCCCACCTGGTTGGGAAAGTCACGCACCATGCCGGAGATGATCTTGTAGCGCACTTCCTGCTCGTGCCGGGCCTCTTCGACAAAACCGTCGGTGGGCTTGTGCGGGGCGTTGGCGCCATTCCAGATTTCCGGCCAGCCGAAGATCGTCAGCGCGGCGCCCGACAATCGGCCGCGGGCGGCCTTGGCCAGGTCGAACTGGCCGCTGCCATCCTTGTCGGCCTCGTTGCCCGCCGTGCCGAAATCCAGGGGCAGGGTGATGTGGCTGTCGAACGACAACAGGCGATCCTGCATTTCATTGGCCTGCTTGATCACCTCCAGCGGGTAGCCGGCGTTGCCCTTGAACCACTGATCCCAGACCAGGAAACCAGCCCCGGCGCCGATAGCGAGGGCCAGCGGCAGGCCGATATACAGCGCCTTTTTCGAACGTGATTTTGTCATTGCCATCTCAGTCAGTTGAGGCCTTTGCTATCAGGGAAGAACGAGCGATGACGGGGGAAATTTAGGTGGCGGGGGGAGGGCGGTAAATTTCATCGGGTTGCAAACGTTCTAGCTCTGATCAAGCCGTTTCCTAAGGTAGCCAATGACAATCTCTCGACGTGGGTTCATCGCAGGCCTGGCGCTGACCGGTGCAGCCGTGCCCGCGGCCTTTTATGCCCATCGCGAGTTGACACGGGAAGAAGAGTTTCCTATCACCCCCGGCGAAGCCACGGTCGACCTCGCTGACACCCAGGGCCAGCACCTGGCGAACACCCTGCGGGGCGTCTGGAGCCTGCGCCTGGAAGGCCGCGATGCGGGCCTTGCGGGCCTGCCGTTGCATGGCCTGGAGTTGCTGCTCGACATCGCCCCGCGTGGGCGTGGCCTGCGCGGTTACCTGGATACCGCCGAGCAGCTGCGCGCTGAAGGCGAGCCGCGCTACCGCGTCTTGGGTGATGTGCTGACGGGCGAGGGCGCCGTGCTCTATTGGCGCTTGATCGACCGCGATTCAGCCGGCGGCGTGCCGGCCTATGAATTCAAGATGACCCTGGATCAAGTCTGGGCCGATTTCGGCAATGCCGGCAGCGCCACCCTCAGCGGGCACATCCTCGACCTGGACCGGTCCCTGGCGCTGACCGAACGCGATAACCGTTTTATCGCCCATAAACAACTGTTCCCCGAAGCCCGCCAGCGCATCGGCCTCAACCCGCCCTTGCTGGCCTGGCTGATTTCTCCCGAGCACCGCCTGTTTCACCAACTGTGGCACGCCACCCGTGACCAATGGCACAAGCTCTCCGAAGAAAAACGCGAGGCCCTGCGCGGCATCGGCTGGCAGCCGGGGCCCCGTGGCCAGGAACGCGACGCCCGCGGCAAGCGCAAGGACCGCAATGGTTCGGGCATCGACTTCTTTTTCATGCACCGCCATATGCTCGGCACCGCACGTTCCATGCAGGACTTGCCCTCCTGGCCGCAATTCCCCGAGCCGCAACCGCCGTTGGAGCGCGATCGCCTGGGCTTTGTGCGCTACTTCGACAACCACGACGGTTTCGCGTTGCCGCCCTGTTGGTCAGCGCCAGATGACGCCGACTACACCCAGTGGGTCAGCGATATCAAGGCGGCCGAGACCTACCACAGCAACTTCCAGGTGTGGGAATCCCAATACCGCGACCCGCGTTACCTGGCCAAGTTGACCCTGGGCCAACTGGGCTCGGAAATGGAGCTGGGCCTGCACGATTGGCTACATATGCGCTGGGCCTCAGTGCCCCGCGACCCGTCCAACGGCGCCCCGGTACCCTTCGCCCGTGACCCTGCAGACTTTGCCGCACGTTGGTATGCGCCGGAGAACGACTTTCTGGGCGACCCGTTTTCATCCCATGTGAACCCGGTGTTCTGGCATTTCCACGGCTGGATCGATGACCGCATCGAAGACTGGTTTCGGGCCCACGAGCGCTTCAATCCAGGCGAGGTGAGCCGACTGGAAGTCAACGGCGTGGCCTGGTTCGCGCCAGGCCGCTGGGTGGAAATAGGTGACCCGTGGCTGGGCCCGGACACCCACGGCTGCAGCACCACGCCGGGGTTGCAACAGGGGCGCTCGATGGAAATGGACCCGGAGATCATGAAGCTGGCCCTGCGCATTACCTTCGGTGCCGATGAAGAGCTGCTCAAGGGGCTGTTCAAACGTGTACCGCAGCGGCCATGGTATGCGCGGCATTTGAAGCTCAAACGCGAGACTTAGCAGGGGTTTTCAAACCTGCTCTTCCTCGCGCAATTGCGCACTCATCTCATCGCAACTGCGTGCCCAGTCGCTCAACCATTGCGGCATCGGCGGTGAGGTGTCGTCCAAGCCCAACTCGCGGATGAATTCGGCCGGGGGCAGGGTGCCCTTGGCGGATCGAAACAGCCCCCGCATCACCACCACGCCGACCACTCGCCCATTGCTGACGAAGCGGTGCTCCATCAGGTTCCACTTGTGGTCCCAGCCGAGAATGCGGGTATGCACCTCGAATACCTCGAACAGCTTCAACTCCCGACGGAACTTGCCCCAGGTATCGCCGACTATCGGCATCGCCTTATTGCGCAGCGCCACGCGAAAGGCGCCCGTGCGCAGCACAAAATCCATGCGAGCCACATCGGCCAGGGTGAAATACCGGCCATTGGTGACATGCCGGTTCAGGTCCAGGTCCAGCGGCCAGACCCGCATGCGCACCACCGTGGTGGCCAGGCCGTGAACCGGTTTGCGCCAGGGGCGGCGCAACAGCATGTGCAGTAATCGAAACCAGAGATTCATAAAGACGCCAGACAGTTGATCAATGGCCGCACTGTACGGGGGCGCAATCGGCCAAGGTAGATGCGTAAATGACTTATTACATGCGAAAAGTGCAAGCCGGAGTTTTAACATGCACGGCCCCTGGTTGCGTGAGCAACATGGGCAAGGCGCGGTGTTGGCGTCGATGTGCACGGCGGCCTTCATGCGAGGTCCTGACTTGCCTTGATGCCGGTCAGGCAAGAAGGCGCGCTGTACTGTGGCCGGGTATCATTTTTTTGCGCGGGGATTGCTCTGTGCAACACCATGCAGCAATAGCGCTTCGAACACCCGCTGTACCCGTGGTTCGTCGCTGTGGGCCACATTGAAGCGCATCGAGTCGCGGTGGTCGGGGTCGTAGCCGAAGAGCGCGCCAGGTGCCAATACCATGCTGCGTTTCAGCGCTTCCTGGGCCAGGAGTTCGCCGTTCACACCAGGCGGCAGGCGTGCCCAGATGAACATCCCGCCTTCATACGCCATGGGCAGTTCGCACCCGCAGCGCTTGAGCCATTGTTCGACGCGCCCACCGGCTTCCATCAGGCGCTGCACCATGCGTTTGCGGTGCTTGGCGTAACTGCCTTCGCTGAGCATGCGGTAGACGATCTGTTCGAACAGTTCCGAGGTGACGCCGCCGCTCATCAATTTCATGTTGGTCAGGTTGGCGGCCAGTTGCGGGGCGGCCACCACATAGCTGACGCGGGTGTTGGCGCTCAGGATCTTCGAGAAACCCGACAGGTAGGTGACCTGGTCCAGCCCGGCGACGGCGGCCAGGCGTGGAGGTGGATTGGGGTGCAGGTCGCCGTAGAGGTCGTCCTCGACGATGTGGCAGTGGTACTGCTGGGTCAGTTGCAACAGGCGAAACGCTTGGCTGGGGCTGAAGGAGTGGCCGGTGGGGTTGTGCAACACGCTGGTGGTCAGATACAGGCTGGGGCGGTGTTCGGCCAGCAGCTGTTCGAGGGCGCCGAAGTCAAAGCCGTCGGGGCGGCGTGCAATGGTGATGACCTTGACGCCGTGCAGCGCCAGGTTGGCGTGGAAGTTGAAGTAGCACGGCGCGTCGAGTAGCACCGTGTCGCCGGGGCGTGCGAGCAGGCGCATGAGCATGTCCAGGCCCTGCACGGTATTGGGGGTGGTGATGATTTGTTCCACCGGCACCGACAAGCCTTCGCCATGCAGTTTCTGTTGCAGCGCCTGGCGCAACGGCAACAGCCCCGCCGGCGTGCCCAGCCCGGCGATGCGCAGTGACGGCGCACGTACTACGCTGCGCATGGCCTGGCGGATCGCTTCGCCATTGAGCCATTCTTCCGGCAAGTGCCCGCCTCCGGGGCGCAGTTCGCCACTGGCGGTGGCCAACGGCCGGCGCAATACGCTGAGCAGGTCTTGGGGCAATAGGTCCACCCAGGTCGCCGAGGCAGGGCGGGTGCTGTCCATTGCCACGAAGTAGCCGCGGCCCTGGCTCGAAGTGAGCAGGTGGCGACCGCGCAGGCGATCCAGCGCCTCATTGAGGGTGAACTTGCTGACGCCGAGGATCTGGGTCAGTTCGCGCACGGATGGCAGTTTGCTGCCCGGTGCCCATTCGCCATTTTCGATGGCGTGGCTGAACGCCTCGACGATCTGCTGGACCTTGGGTGTGCCTTCTACAAAAGCGATGGCGGATACAAACATGACGCGTCCTTGGGTTTGCCGGTGATTTTACCGGTGAAGTTAGGCCGGATTAGGCATCACTTTACCTGCCTTGCGCAATGCCGCTGCCCTAGACTGCGGGCCATCTCGCCAGGAGTTGGCGAAATTTCCTACACCCGAGCAATGGATTTTGCATTTCCATGAAGACTTATATGTGCGCACCCTGCGGTTTTATGTACGTAGAAGAACTGGGTATTCCGGAGGACGGAATTCCCGCCGGCACCCCTTGGGAAGAGGTGCCTGAAGACTGGACATGCCCGGATTGCGGCGTGACCAAGGCCGATTTCATGGCCATCAACCTCCCTGAACCTCAAGAAGCCTGACACGCCATCAACGAAAGGAATCGCCCCATGGACAGCAAACTGATCAACGCCACCGTCCCGTTCTGCACCGGTGTGGCCCACCAGAAATACCTGGGCGCCGAAAAGGGCCTGCAAACCGCCATCGAAGGTGACTGCACCCACTGGTACATCGACGGCAGCCTGTTCGGCGAAATGGTCGATGACTGGACCGAGGCGCGTATCGAAAGCCTGCAGGCGCAAATCGCGGCCACAGGTGCCCAGCCGATTTTTCACGGCAACTTCAAGGCGCCGTTGGGCAGTGATGTCGAAGCATTTCGTAGCGCTGCCGTGGAGTACGTGAAGAAAGAAATCGACATCGCCAGCCGCCTGGGCGCGCCGTTGATCATTCACGGAGGTTGCATCGTCGAGCCGAAAATGGTGCTGATGGCCAAGAAGGTTGCCCTGGAGCATTACCTCAAGTCGGTGCAGGAACTGGCGCGCTACGCCGAGACCAAGGGCACGGATATCTACCTGGAGAACCTGTCCAACTACGTCAACTATCGGCCGTTCCACTACATCTTTACCCATGAAGCAGAATACGCCTTTGTGTTCGAGCGCCTGCAAGCCCACAGCAATGTGTACTTCTTCCTCGATGCCGGCCACGCCAACATCGAGAACGGCCTGCCGGCAGAAGTGGTGCGCAAGTACCACCACCTGATCAAGGGTATTTCCTTCAGCAATAACAACGGCGTGCAAGACCAGCACTTCGGCATCCATGACGGCAACTGTGATTACGCCGATGTGGTGCAGGCTATTGTCGAGACCAACTGGAAGGGCCTGGTGGCGTTCGAAACCCGTAACCAGACCGCCAAGGCCGCCCTGGCGGACCTGGCATTGATGTATCGCGAGTCCCTGACCACCGAAATCGCCGTCGCCTGACCGGCCTGGGGCGGGCCCTTGAGGCGCTCGCCCCGTTGCTGTTGTTCTCTTAATTCAAGGTCCTTGGCCATGACAAGTGCGTTAACCCTGTCGTCGTTTCTCTACTTCTTGCTGTTCTGCGCCACCATGACCTTCAGCCCCGGCCCCATGACCCTGTTGTTGTTGAGCCTGGGCTTGAAGGACGGCCTGCGCAGTTCGATCCCGGCGCAGGTCGGTGCCAGTGTGTCGTACCTGATTTCGATCCTGATCTTTGCCGTCGGCTTCTCGGAGTTGATCAAGGGCAACCTCGCCATCACCCAGACCATCCAGTTTGTCGGGGTGGCCTATATTCTCTACCTGGCCTACAAGCAGTGGACCAGCAGCGGCGTGTCGATCAACAACGCCGGCACCGTGGAGGGCGCGCGCAGCCTGTTCGGCAAAGGGCTGTTGACCGGGTTCTCCAACCCCAAGACCATCATCATGTTCAGTGCCGTGTTCCCGCAGTTTGCCGGCGCCGGTGAACACAGTTCGGCGGCGGACATCGCCATCCTTGGCCTGACCTTCCTGCTGCTGCAATTTGCCAGCGGCTGCCTGTATTGCTATTTCGGCCAGCGCATCAAGCATGTACTGGAAAACCCCAAGCGCCGGGTGTTGTTGCAGCGGGTCACGGCCGTGTTGCTGTTGGGCGTCGCCTTGATGCTGGCGCGTGGGTTTTCACACTGAAGTATTAGCCAATAAGCGGTAGTGGCGATTTGACGTCGCCCTGTTAGACTCCAGGCAATCACCCAGGATCGCCCCCGCCATGCCAGCCGTCGGAGGAAAAGGACTTCCGCTCGCTTTGCGCTTGTACAAATCTCGCCTCCTGGGGCTGGCGCTCGGCTTTGTTTGCGTGGCGTTCGGCATGTATCCGTTGAACCCCTCCCTGTGGGTGTGGGCCTGGATGCTGATCAACGCCTTTGCGTGGCCGCACCTGGCCTTTCAATGCTCGTTGCGCTCGGCCAATACACTGCGCAGCGAACGCCGCAGCCTGCTGTTCGATTCCTTTTGCGGTGGGTTCTGGGTTGGCGCGATGCACTTCAACCCGCTGCCCAGCGTCACCACCCTGTCGATGATGAGCATGAACAACGTCGCCATCGGCGGGCCGCGCTTCCTGTTCGCGGGTTGGGTGGCGCAGGCGCTGGGGCTGGGCACCGCGTTGCTGCTGTTCACGCCTGGGTTTATCGCCGTGACCACCCAGGCCCAGCTGTATGCCTGTCTGCCGATTCTGATGCTGTATCCCCTGGCCCTGGGCTGGATCTGCTACCGCCAGGCCGTCACCTTGGCCCGCCACAAACGTGAACTGCTGGCCTTGAGCCGCACCGACAGCCTGTCGGGCCTGCTCAACCACGGCGCCTGGAAGGACCATCTGGACATCGAGTTTCAACGTTGCCGCCGGGGCCCGGCCGGTGCCGCCATCGCGCTGATCGACATCGACCACTTCAAGACCATCAACGACACCTACGGCCATGTGACCGGCGATATCGTCCTGCGCCAACTGAGCAAGGTGCTGCGCCAGAACCTGCGCACTACCGACCTGGCCGGCCGTTATGGCGGCGATGAGTTCTGCGTGATCCTGCCAGGCATGCCCCTCAACCGTGCCACCGAGGTGATGGAGGCCTTGCGCGGTCGCTTCAACGCCTTGGCCTACGCCCAGGACCCGACACTGCGAGTGAGCTTGAGCATCGGCCTGGCGCCGTACCAGCCGAGCCACGCCGACTCCATCAGTTGGCTCAACGACGCCGACCAGGCGCTGTACGAGGCCAAGAGCAGCGGGCGCAACCGGGTCAGTTCGGTACAGGGCAGTTGGTTGCGGTCAGTTTAGTGGGGTAGGGTGACGGGGCACCCTCCAACAAAAAACAAGGATCGGTCCATGTTCTTCTCCTTCCCGCGTACCCTGTTGGCCGCCACCCTGGCCTTGTCTTTCAGCCTGCCGGCCTACAGCGCCGAGACTCATAAACAGATCCAGCAACAGGCTGAACAGTATAAGGCTGAGGCCCTGAAACTGCTGGAGCGCCTGGTGAATATCGACTCAGGCTCAGGCTACGAGCCGGGCCTGACCCAAGTGCGCGATATCGCCGTGGATGAGTTGAAACAGTTGGGTTTCACCATCGAGCTTGTGCCGGATAAGGCCGCCAACAATAGCCATGTGGTCGCCACCCTCAAAGGCACCGGCAAGGCCAAGATCCTGCTGATGGCCCATATGGACACCGTATTCAAGGAAGGCTCGGCTGCCGAGCGCCCCTTCCACATCAAGGACGGCCGCGCCTACGGCCCCGGCGTGATGGATGACAAGGGCGGCATCGTCGCGGGCATCTATGCGCTCAAAGTCCTCAAAAGCCAGGGCTTCAAGGACTACGCGCAGATCACCTTCCTGCTCGACGCCAGCGAAGAAACCGGCTCCGACGCCGCCTCCGAACTGATCCGCAACACTGCCAAGGGCCACGACGTGACCCTGAACCTGGAACCCGGCCGCCCCGCCGACGGCCTGGTGGTGTGGCGCAAAGGCAGCGCCACCGCCGTGGTCGAAGTCAAAGGCAAGGCCGCCCACGCCGGCGTCGCCCCGGAACTGGGACGCAACGCCGCCATGGAAGCCGCGCACCAGATCCTGCAACTGGGCAAGCTGGGCGATGAAGACAAGAAAACCACCATCAACTTCACCGTGCTCAAGGCCGGTGACCGCACCAACGTCATCCCTGACCAGGCTACCGCCAAGGCCGATGTACGCGCGGCCTTGCCGGAAGAATTCGACCGGATCGAGAAAGACCTGGCCCGGGTTTCAGCCAACAAATTGATCCCGGAAACCGAAGTTAAAACCAGCCTGCAGCGCGGCCTGCCACCGATGCCGCAGACCGCCGAGTCGGATAAGTTGGTAGCGATTGCCCAAGGGATTTATGGCGAACTGGGACGTAAGTTGACCATCGAAGGCAGCGGCGGCGCGGCGGATGCCAGCTTGTCCGCCGGTGTAGGCACGCCGACGTTGGATGGGTTTGGGATAGTGGGGGGCAATATTCATACGGCGGAGGAATATGCCGAGGTGGAGAGTGTGGTGCCTCGGGTTTATTTGTTGAGTCGGATGATCATGGAGTTGTCCAAGCACTGATCAGAACACTGGATGATCGAACGAAGCAGATTTGAATGTGGGAGGAATGCCCGTCAGGCAAACGCAGATCCCTGTGGGAGCGGGCTTGCCCGCGAAGGCGGTGTGTCAGTCGCAGAATCTATCACTGCACTATCGCTTTCGCAGGCAAGCCAGCTCCCACATTTGATCTTTGTGGCTTTGAGCGTTGCGTTTGCTTGACTGAGTCACCATGTAGAAGGGTCTTCGAGGCTGGCTTTTTGGAGGTCGTCTTTCCAGACCTCGTTGGCCAGTCGATAAATGTCTGCAAAGAAGCCCCGGGGGTCGGCTATTTCTGTTTCGTCCCAGGCCATTGTTGAACACTCATCGGGGTCGTCTTCAAAGAAAGAGCTAAAATCAAAATTTTCAGTATTTAGAGCGAAGGACAAGTTTTCCATCAGCTTATATTTGTGGCGGTGGGAGAATTCATTGTAAGGGTCCAAGCAGTATCTTAGGATCAAAGTTTCTCGATCTTTTTGGTTGTTAGGGTTGTAGGCGTGCAGTTCCTCTCCCTTTGTGTCTTCTCTGTCGTAAATGTCAAAAATTCCTACGAAATAGCGCAGGCTTGCGTCGAAAGGGATGTGCTCGGAGGATGGATGAAATAGCATTTTTACTCCTTAATCGGGAACAGGGTAAAAGGCGTGCCGTCTTTACGAAACTTCATTTCGGCACCATTCATTGAAGGGTTGAAATGTGGATGGTTCGGATCCGTCTTGTTTGGTCTGTAACCACGTCCAGCACCTGGCAGTTCTAGTTGGACAATATCATTCTTGTTGCCATCTATTCCGGTATAGCGCGAAAGTCCTCGTTCAACCCTTGATGTTGCTTTAGTCCATGCTTGAAGTTGAAGCTTCCAACTGTTGAATTGTGAGCTGGGAGTCCCTTTTTTCTTAGGCGGTAATTTTCCCGTTATTGGATCTTTCCCATCTATTGAGCGCTGGCTCACTTTAGATGACTCAACTTCTGGTCCATGCTTGCCAACCATATGCATGTCGTACTTTTCTTCATATTCCAAAATTCGACGCTTCGCATTCGCCTCACTTAGCTCCTCTATCTTAGCCCGTCTTTGCTCACCAGCCGTCTGAGGTGCTGACGGTTGTCCCTCATCAACTCGTGCCTGCTCAATTGGATTATCTTGTGAGGTTGTTGGTTTACATCCATTGCTACCGGGGCATGTATTTAGGCCTAGCGGATCCACCCACCCTGTGGGATTGGGCACATACCGGTACCCATTGATCCCACCCGCCAGTTTCACCGGGTCCGGCGTCAGGTAGCGACCAATATCCGGATTGTAGTAGCGATGGCGGTTGTAGTGCAGCCCGCTTTCCGGATCGAAATACTGCCCTTGAAAACGCAGCGGATTATCGATTTTGCCTACGTCGAGCCGGGCGATCTGGCCGTAGGCGCGGTAGTGGGCGGACCAGACGATTTCGCCTTCAGGTGTGGTTAGCTCCTGCGGTGTGCCGAGGTGGTCGAGTTGGTAGTGGTAGGGCGTTGTGGCTTGTGGGCCGAAGCCTTCCAATAGTGCCAATGGGCGGAAGCTGTCGGGTTCGTAGAGGTAGCTGCGATGGCGCTCTGCATGGTGTTCGGCAATCAGCTTGTCGCCTTGCCAGAAAAACTCGGTGGTTTTTTCGTCCACGGTCTTGCTGATGCGCCGCCCAAACGGGTCATAGCGATAACTGGCGGTTTCGCCGTTCGGCTTCGTCACGCTGATCAGCCGATGCTGGCAGTCGTAGCGGTACTCAGTAACGAGTTGCTGGCCTTTGCCGCGCCGTTCGCGGATGAGGTTGCCGAAGGCGTCGTGGTCGTAATGGCGGTCGCCTTGGATCATCAGGCGGTTGGCCGCGACGATGTCCGGGCCGGGGCGGTCTTGCATCAGCAGGTTGCCGGCCGGGTTGTGGGCGAAGCGTTCCTGTACGTCCTGGGAGTGATCGGCGCGGGTCAGACGGGCGAGGGGGTCGTAGCGGTAAAGGTGTTCGCCTTTGCGGGTGTCGAGCAGGCGGGTGAGGTTGCCGGTTCTGTCGTAGTCGTATTGGCGTTGGTAGAGGTGGCTTTGTTGCTGGGTTACCGCGTGGGCGTGCAGGCGGTGTTGGTCGTCGTAGTGGTAGTGGCTGAGCAGTTGGCCTTGCTGGCGCTGGTGTTCGCGGCCGCTCTTGAACAGATGTGAGGTGAGTACTTCACCGTTGAGCTCGACCGTGGCGAGGTGGCCGCCTTTGTCGTGGTTGAAGGTGACGCGGTTGTTGTCGGGCAGGCACAGGGTTTTCACCTGGCCGCAGGCGTCGTAGCCGTAGCGCAGGGTGCCCCAGCCTTGGTGTTCGGCGGTGAGGCGGTTTTGGCGGTCGTACTCGTAGGCCAGGGCCCAGTGGCCGTCTTCGACGCTGAGGAGGTTGCCTTGGCGGTCGTAGGTATAGTCGACAACGCTGTCATCGGGCAGGGTTTTTCGTACGAGGCGCCCGGCGTGGTCGCGCTCGTAGCGGGTGATGAGCTGACTGTTATCGTCGCCGTATTCGGTCTTCTCCAGCAGGTTGCCGTTGAGGTCGTAGGCGTAGGCAGTGCGCTGGCCGTCGAAGCCGGTTTCCTGGCGGATCAGGCCATTGGGGTGGTAGTCGAGTTGGTAGGTTTCGCCGACTTCGTTTTCGATCTCGGTGAGCAGCAGGCGCGTGTTGTCGTAGCGGTATTTGACCTGGGTACCGTCGGCGTTGAGGCGGCGGCTGATCAGGTGCAGGCCATCGGCGTATTCGTAGCGGGTGACGTGGCCGAGTTCGTCGCGTTCGGCGATGATTTTGCCGTAGGGGTTGTAGCTGAATTCGCGAATGGCGCCGCCTGGCAAGACGAGGCGAATCAACCTACCGACGCTGTCCCATTCATAAACGGTCTGCGCGCCGTGTTCATTCTCACGGGCAACTTGCCGCCCCAGGTCGTCATAGCGATAGCGCTTGATCCCACCATTGGGCAACTGCTCCTCAAGCAACTGCCCCCGCTCGTTCCACACCAACCGATGACAACTGCTGTCGGGGTACCAAACCCCAGTCAGTTGCCCGTGTTTGTTGTAGCTGTAGTCAGTAACCTCACCATCGGGATCGGTCCTACGTGTAACATCGCCCTGGTCATTACGCTCATATTTCCAGACCGCCTCCCCACGCCGTACAACTCGTACAAAACCGTTGTCATGTTCGTAGGAAGTTGGCTCGTCATCCCCCGGAAACAACGCCACCAAGCGTCCGGCGTCGTCATATTGATAGGCCGTCACCGCGCCCATCGGGTCTTGCTCGACGGTCAGCCGCCCCTGGTCGTCGTAGGATTTAAAGTGCGTGGCGCCGTCCGGATCAATCCTCTGCACCAGCCGCGCCCGCTGGTCATGGACGTACACCTCCTGGCTATCATCGGCGTTATGCACGGTGACACGCCCGTCATCGCCCCAGGCATAACGCGTGTCCATCTGCGAAAAACTTGCCCAATGCCGGACGCAACGCGCCGCCTTGCCAGCGTGTTCCCATTCCCAAAAGAAACTCGCGCCACCGGCCAGTTGGCGTTCAAGAATGACGTGCTGATCGTCGTACCGATAACGCTCGCTTTCCCCGACGGCGTTGGTCGCGCAAACCAGTTGTCCGTCTTCGTCATAGGCGTAGGAAACAAGGTTCTGCTCGGTTTCCCAGACGTAGGGCTCGCGTCCTTTGGCACGATGCACCTGGTAGTCCACCGCCACGATGCGATCCAGCTCATAGCGCAACAGCAACGAACGACCCGCGCCGTTATCCAGCCGTTCAATTCGCCCATAATGATCACGGCAAAGGCGCAGGCGGTTGTCATACGCATCGCTGATCGAAACCAACATACCGTCGCGAAAGTGATAGAACCGCGAGGCTTGGGCCAGCACCAGTTCATCAGGCGCCGAACCCAAGTAGATCGCCGCTTCCGCCAGGCTATTGGTGATCGCCGGTCGAGCAACTGTGGGCAAGGGCAGGGTGGTCGAGCGGTTCTCATGATCGGTCCACACCACCCAATCGCCCGACACCACCAGCCGATGGGCCAGCGCATGGCTCCAGCCAAACCCCAACCCACAATCGACTTCCACCGCACTGGTGCGGTACAGCCGCGTCCACTCAAACGGCAAGATCCCATCCAGCACGCCATCGGTGAGGGTGAGCAATTCCTCCCCGGTGACCATCGACACCGGACAACCGTTGGTGGCCGTCTTGTCCGCAGGCGCCGCCGCATCCCCCTTCGGGTTCGACGCCACGGCCGGCACATCATCGACAGGTTCCTGACGGACCAACGTCGTGCGCTGGGTCTTGTCGCGCACCATCGGCACCGGGTTCGAAACTAGCGTGTCGCCCGCCTTCAACGGCACCACCGGCACCGCCTTGACCGGCGTCGCCGCACTGCTTAGCAACACCGGCTTGGCGGCCTCGACATGGGTTTCCAGCCGAGGCCCCGCCACCTGCTTGGCCAGCAGCTCCAACAACGCCCGCGCCCGCCCGGATTTGACGCCACTAAGCATCTGAGCACCCAGGCGCAGCTGTACCCCAATGCCCCGCGTGGCCCAGATCAGCAACAGATTGATCAACACTTCGCCGGTGATTTCACCCAGCAGTTCATACCGGTCGGGTGGCGGCAGCATGCGTATCCAGGCCACCAGCGCCGACAGGTAGATAAACAACAGCGGTTCATCACTGAGCACCAGCAACCCCTTGGCCAGCGTGTCTTTGCCCAGTGCAAGCAGTGCATCCAGTTCGGCCTGGGACAGGTACTTCAGCAACGTTTCGCTGTTGGATTTGAGGTTCGCGAGCAGGTTGTACAGCTCGGTGATGTTGTCCCACAGGTTGTAGAGCGCCTTGCCGAGCCCGGTAGCAAAGGCCATGCCCTGCATCGCACTGCGCTTGTAAGCAGGCGCTTTGGCAAAGTCTGCCCATCGAGGTTTGAAGTGCTCGGCCCATGCCGTGCGCAAATCCGTTTCCAGCCCGGCAATCACAGTCTCATAGGACGCATACAGCGCCTGGACGTGAGCCTTGGAAACACTGGGGTAAAAGGTGATTTGGTAGAGCAGGTCGCGGCTGCAGTCGCTGACTTCAAGAATGCCGCTGGGGCCAATGGTCCGATGCAGTGGCGCACCTACCGGGCTGCCGTCCTGTGCAACGGCTTGCAGCATCACGGGCGTGTTGCCGATAGGCACGAACTGCGTGCTTTCGAACAGATGCACCAGGGTCAGCCCGCCCTGGGCTTTGCATTGAGCGACCGTGCGACTGGGTTTTTTCGAAGAAACCGGCGCTACCAGCGCGACCTCTTCTCCCACCTTGAACACCTGCTCTACGCTAAGTGCCGAACCACTTGAAAAGCTGTCGGCCCACTTATCAAAGGTGTTCAGGCAGGTACGCAAATCCGCAAATATGCGCTCGACCTTCGGCGCTGCGGGATCCATGGGCACCAGCACCAGGTTGGCAAGTACCGAGATCAAGAGACAGCCCCATTCACCAGGGCTCTAACGAACACCACCATCTGCAATCCCTCGCACTGTTTGATCAGGCGAGGGACTTTGCAGCGGTTGAAAGAGGAGGGGAGTAGAGCTTATCCGGCGCTTACGTGGGAAGTTTCAGCAACCTTGTCGCGCAGCACCAGGCTGCACAGCGCTGGCAAAAACAGCAGCGTCAACACCGTGCCCACCAGCACACCGCCAATCAGCACATAGGCCAGCGACGACCAGAACACCGACAGTGTCAGTGGAATAAACGCTAGCGCCGCTGCCAGTGCAGTCAGTATCACCGGGCGTGCACGCCGCACCGTGGCTTCGATAATGGCCTCGCGAATCGCCATGCCGTGATCCTGGTTTTGGCGGATCTGGTCGGTGAAGATCAGCGTGTTGCGCATCAGGATGCCGCCGATGCCAATCAGGCCCAGGATCGCGTTAAAACCGAACGGCTGGTTGAACAGCAACAAGGTCGGCACTGCGCCAATCAGGCCCAAAGGTGCGGTAGCGAACACCATGAACATCACGCCGAACGAGCGCACCTGGAACATGATCACCGTCAGGGTCAGCAGGATCATGATCGGGAACAGCGCCGCCAGGGCCACGTTGGCCTTGGCGCTTTCCTCTACCGGGCCGCCGATGTCGATTTTGTAACCGCTGGGCAGCTTGGCGATCAGCGGTTGCAGGTCTTTGTACACGGCCATTTCCACATCGGGCGGTTGCACGCCGTCGATGATGTCGGCGCGTACCTCCACGGTGGTGGCGCGGTCACGTCGCTTGAGGATCGGTTCTTCCATCACCGCCTGGAAATGCCCGACCTGGGCCAGCGGCACCGACGTGCCGGCGCTGTTGGTCAGCGTCATGTTGTTGAGGTTGGCCAGGTCTTCGCGTTGGCTGCCCTGGGCCCGGGCTACCACTGAGACGGTGCGGTTGCCTTCGCGGACTTCGGTGATCGGGTTGCCGCTGAGCAGGGCGTTGAGCTGGGACTTGACCTCGTCGGGGGTAAAACCCAGCAAGCGCAGGCGATCCTGGTCCAGCACCAGGTGATAACCGCTGGCACGCTCGCCCCATTCCAGGAAGGTGTCTCGGGTCAGCTTGTTGCCGGCCACGACCTGGCGCACGTCTTCAGACAGCCCCCGCAGCACATTCAGGTCCGGCCCGGAGACGCGGAACACCACCGGGAACGGCACCGGCGGGCCGAATACCAGCTGCGTGACCCGCACCCGCGCCGATGGAAATTCGCCTGCCGCAATACGTTCACGCATCCGCAATTTCAGTGCGTCGCGGGCATGGGAATCCGGGGTTTGCACGATCAACTTGGCGAACGCCGGGTCGGGCATTTCAGGGTTCAGCGACAAGAAAAACCGCGGTGCACCGCCGCCCACATAGGTGTCGACCATGCTGGTCTGCGGCTCTTGCAACAGCGCCTTCTCCACCTGCGCCGCCACGGCTTCGGTGCTTTTGAAGGCGCTGCCAGGTGGCATATACACTTCCAGAATCAGCTCCGAGCGGTCAGAGTCTGGGAAGAACTGTTTCTTCACCACCGCCATACCCAGGCCGCACACCACGAACGCGGCCACCACCAGCCCGGTCACCAGCCAGCGCCCGCGCACGCAGGCCTCCACCAGGCTGCGCAGTTTCTGGTAGTAGCGCCCGGCATAAATCGCATCATGCCCGCCGGGCACTGGCTTGATCTGCGGCAACAACTTCACGCCCAGGTAGGGCGTAAACACCACGGCTACCAGCCAGGATGAAATCAGGGCGAAACCCACGATCCAGAAGATATTGCCGGCGTATTCGCCCGCCCCGGAGCGCGCAAAGCCAACCGGCAGGAAACCGATAATGGTCACCAGAGTCCCGGTCAGCATCGGCGCCGCCGTTGAGCTCCAGGCGTAGGTGGCCGCGTGGATGCGGTCAAAGCCTTCTTCGAGTTTGACCACCATCATCTCGATGGCAATGATCGCGTCGTCCACCAACAGGCCCAGGGAGATGATCAATGCACCGAGGGTCACACGGTCGAATTCCCGGCCCGTGACTAGCATGATCACGAACACGATCGACAGCGTAAGCGGCACGGCCGCCGCCACCACCAGCCCCACCCGAAAGCCCAGCGCGAGCAAGCTGATCAGCATCACCACCGCCAGGGCGACGAAGAATTTGAGCATGAACTCATTGACCGCCAGGCTGATGTTTTTCGCCTGGTCGGACACCTTGGCGAAGTTCACGCCCAAGGGCAGGTCGGCCTGGATCTTGGCTTCCTGGGCCTGCAGGCTCTTGTCCAGTTCCAGGCCGTTCCAGTGCTTCTCCATGATCACGCCGAGCATCAGCGCCGGGTCGCCCTGATGGCGAATGCGGTAGCTGGGCGGGTCTTCATAACCGCGGCTCACGGTGGCCACATCGGCGATGCGCAGCACGCGGCCATTGACTTGCAGGGGCACGTTCTCGATCAACGCCAGGCTATCGAACGCGCCGTCGATGCGGATATAGGCGCGGGCGCCGGCGGTTTCGACGAAGCCGGAGGGTGCCACAGCGTTTTGCGCGGCGAGGGCGGCGAAGATCTGTTCGGGCTTGATGCCCAGGGTTGCCAGGCGCTCATAGGAAAACTCCACAAACACGCGCTGGGCCTGCTCGCCGAGAATATTGACCTTCTTCACCCCTGGCAGGTTGAGCAAACCCTGGCGCAGTTCCTCGGCCATTTGCACTTGTTGGCGATGGGGCAGGTGTTCTGCCTCCAGGGCATACAAGGCGAAATACACATCGGAATATTCATCGTTGAAAAACGGCCCGATCACGCCCTTGGGCAGTTGCGCGGCTTCATCGCTGAGTTTTTTGCGGGTCTGGTAGAACAGTTCCTGAATTTCGCTTGGGCGTGTGGACTCCAGGAAGGTCATGCGCATCGACACGAAACCCGGCTGGGCGATGGTCTCCACGCGGTCGTAGTAGTCCAGTTCCTGCAGGCGCTTTTCCAGGCGGTCGGCCACTTGTTCCTGCATCTCCTGGGCGGTGGCGCCGGGCCAGGCGGCGGTGATGGTCATGACCTTGACGGTAAACGAAGGGTCTTCGGCGCGACCCAGCTTGCCGAACGCGAAGACCCCGGCGACGAGGATCGCAATCAGCAAGAACAACGTGACGGCGCGGTGTTTGACGGCCAGTTCGGAGAGGTTGATCCCGCGCATACTCATTGATCCTGCTGACGGTTGAGGGCCAGCGCCTGGGCGGGCAGCAAGCGCACCGTATCGCCGCTGTGCAACAGATGAGCGCCGAGGGCGACGATGGTTTGGCCGGGTGTTACGCCGCTGTCGAGCAAGGCGTCTTCCTGGCCGAGGCTGGCGACTTTTACCGGGGCGAAGCTGATCTTTTGGTCATCGCCAATCAGCCAGACACCCGTGCCTTGCCCCGCATCCTGCAAGGCGCCAATGGGCACGCGGGTTTGCAGGGGCTGGCCATTGCCTTGCAGGCGCACGGTGATGGTGGAGCCGAGGGCGAAACGCTCGACTGGACCCTGCAGCACATAACGTGCGCGGTAGGTGCGGGTGACCGGGTCGGCGCTGGCGGACAGTTCGCGCAGGGTGGCGGTCACGGCCTGGTCCGCTGCGCCAAAGGGAAACGCCAGGGCTTTTTGCGCGGCCAGGTCACGCCGGTTTTCCGGCAGGTTGACGATGGCTTCGCGGGCGCCGTCATGGGCCAGGCGTGCTACGACTTGCCCTTCTGCCACCACTTGGCCGCGATCGGCCAGCACGTCGGTGATGATGCCGTCGCCATCGGCCTTGAGTACCGAATACGTGCGACGGTTTTCGATCTGGCTGGCATCCGATTGCGCCGCGGCCAGTTCGGCCTGGGCGACGCGCAGGTTGGTGGCCGACTGGTCGAAGATCTGCCGCGACACCGCGCCGGTACTGGCCAGGCGCTGGTAACGGTTTTCATCATCGCGGCGCTGGCGCAGCTGGGCCTGGGCGGCGTTGACGCGGTTCTTGGCCGAGCGCAGCGCCAGTTCGAAGTCGCCGATGTCCAGCACCAGCAGGGTGTCGCCACGGGAAACGTGCTGGCCGGGGTCGACCTTGCGTTCGATCACCTTGCCGCTGACCCGGAAGCCCAGGTCGCTTTCAGTGCGCGCGGCCACTACGCCGGTATAGGCGCTTTGCTGGGTGCCGGCTGCTTCGACTTTGGTCGCCAGCACCGGACGTGAGGCCGGCACTTGGGCGGCGTTGTCGGCCTTGCTGTTACAGCCACTGAGGACCATCAACAAGGCCAGGGGCGTGAGAATGCGCAGGGGGAGAGGGGGCATGACGAACTCCAGAGTGACCATAGGGCAAAAAATTATGGACATAATTTTTTGCCCATATTATGGTCGAAATATAAATTAATCCAGCCCCCGGATATTCCCCATGGCAAACGCCCCGGCGCCATCACGCAGCTTGTTGTTCTTGCTGGTTGCCCTCACCGCATTGGGTGAAGTCTCGACGCAACTGATCATTCCCGGCCTGGGTGCCATCGAGCAGGCGCTGCTGGCGCCGCAAGGCTCGGCACTGATGGCGCTGTCGGCGTTCGTGGCCGCGTTTGGCCTGGGGCAATTACTGTTCGGGCCGTTGTCGGACCGCATCGGCCGGCGGCCGGTCTTGATCGCGGGCCTGGCGCTGTACGTACTGGCGACGCTGTCGATGCTGCTGGTCACCGACATCCAGCAGTTTATCGCCGCCCGTGTGTTGCAAGGCCTTGGCGCGTGCGCTGCGTTGGTATTGGCGCGCACCGTGGTGCGCGATGTGTGGAAAGCCGAGGCAGGCCCGGCCCTGGCGCTGGCCATGATCGGCATGTTGTATGCCATTGTCGTTGCGCCCATAGCCGGGGGCTTGCTGATCAAACTACTGGGTTGGCGTGCGCCCATTGCCCTGGCGTTGGTGATCGGCAGCCTGGTGTTATTGCTGGCGCTGCTGTTCTTTCGCGAGAGCAACCATCACCTTGACCCCAGGGCCGCACACTGGCGCACCCTAGGCGGGCAGTATCTGGATCTGCTCAAGGGGCGCCAGTACCGTGCTTACGCCGTGGCCCTGGCCTGCACCTATGGCGCTATGTTTGCGGTGATCGCCGGTTCATCGGCGGTGTTTATCGATCTGCTGGGGTTCAGCAGCCTTGAGTACGGTCTTAATTTCGGGCTGATTGTGTCGATGCTGATCGTCGGTTCCACTTATACCCGGCGTAACATTCAGCGCCTGGGGCCGCAGCGGATTGTGGCGATGGGTGTGACGATGGTGGCGGTGGGCGGGGTTGCAGCCCTGGCGATCTACGCAGTGTTCGGGCTGTCGGCAGTGGGACTGGATATTCCCATTGCCCTGGCCACGCTCGGCGGCGGCCTGGTGCTGCCCGGTTCCGTTACCGGGGCCGTGATGCCCAATGCGCATCGTGCGGGTTTGGCCGCGGGGTTGATGGGGTTTGCGCAGATGTTCGGTGCCACGTGCAGCGGGTTGCTGCTGAGCCAATTGGGCGATGGCAGTGCCGCGCCGATGATCATTATCCAGGCCGGGTTTGCGCTGTCGGCGTTGGTTGCCTTTCAACTGCTGCGCCAGCGCGAGGCCAAAACACTGTCCTATATATAGAACGATCAAGGCCGGTTTTGCCAGCTAGTGCTCAAGGGTGAGGCGATTTAAGGTGTACTCACTTTGGAGGTACACCATGAAAAAGCTGATTGGTATCTACACCAGCCCCCGCGCCCACTGGGTCGGCGACGGCTTCCCGGTACGCACGCTGTTTTCCTACGACACCATGGGCAAGCACATCAGCCCATTCCTGTTGCTGGATCACGCAGGCCCGGCCGAATTCACCCCGACTGAACAACGTCGCGGCGTCGGCCAGCATCCGCATCGCGGCTTTGAAACCGTGACCATCGTCTACGACGGCGAAGTCGAGCACCGCGATTCCACCGGTGCCGGCGGCAAAATCGGCCCGGGCGATGTGCAATGGATGACCGCAGCCAAGGGTATCCTGCACGAAGAGTTTCACTCCCAAGACTTCGCCCGTAGCGGCGGGGCGCTGGAAATGGTGCAACTGTGGGTCAACCTGCCGGCCAAGGACAAAATGGCGGATGCCGGTTACCAGACCATCGTCGATGGCGATATTCCGGTGCTGCCACTGGCGAACGACGCCGGCCACCTGCGCCTGATCGCCGGGGAATTTGCCGGTACTCAAGGCCCGGCCCGCACCTTCACGCCGATTGACGTGTGGGACTTGCGCCTCAGCGCCGGTAAAGCGGTCACGCTGGACCTGCACGCCGGGCGTAACACCGCCTTGGTGGTGCTCAGCGGCACGTTGTTGATCAATGGCGACGAAGTCGCACGCCAGGGGCAATTGGCGCTGTTCGAGCGCGACGGTAAGCAACTGACCCTGGAGTCCAACGACGACGCCAAGGTGCTGCTGCTCAGCGGCGAACCCATCGACGAGCCCATCGTCGGCCAAGGTCCGTTCGTGATGAACACCGAGCAGGAGATTCACCAGGCATTTGCCGACTTCCAGTCGGGCAAATTCGGGCAGATGCACGCCTGACGGTTCACCGCCGCTCCCTGTAGGAGCGAGCTTGCTCGCGAAGAACTTCAACATACCGCGTTCAATCAGACAGCACGCGTTATCGTTGTGGTTTTTCGCGAGCAAGCTCGCTCCTACATTTTGTTTCCAGGGTTCTGATTTCATGCGATCTTCTCGGCATTCGCCCTGGAGTCGCCTGGATGCCCTCATTTATCGCTGATCACCCGATGCTGTGCGCCGTGGCGTTGATCCTGATCGACATCGCCGTGTGGCGCCTTATTTCCGCCAACCTGGCCAACTGGAAACTGGCGGCGCGGCTGGTGATCTTTGCGGTATTCAGTGCCGTGTTGTTCAACGACGGCATGAACCCCATGCAAGCGGCGCCCTATGCCGATGACACCACCTTGCACCTCGCCGCCACGGCGTTGCAGATCGGCTGGTGGCTGTTTGCGGCGCGCACCCTCACGGTATTGCTCGGCGCAGTGATGATGCAGCGGGTCGGCCATACCGGACGGTTATTGCAGGACCTGATGGGCGCAGTGATTTTCCTCATTGCGATCATCGCCGCCATGGCCTACGTGCTCGACCTGCCGGTCAAGGGCGTGCTGGCCACCTCCGGCGCCGTGGCGATCATCGTCGGCCTGGCCTTGCAAAGCACCCTGAGCGATGTGTTTTCCGGGATCGTCCTCAATACCACCAAGCCTTACCAGATCGATGACTGGATCTCCATCGACGGCACCGAAGGCCGTGTCACCGATATCGACTGGCGCGCCACGCGCCTGCAAACCTCCCAGGGCAGCCTGGCGGTGATCCCCAACTCCCTGGCGGCCAAGGCCAAGATCATCAACTTCTCGCGCCCGGCGGACATGTTCGGCCTGGCGGTCAGCCTGCAAGTCAGCCCCCATGCGCGCCCGCAAACCGTGATCGAAGCGCTGGAGCGTGCGATGCAGGGCTGCCGGCCGTTGCTGGCCCAGCCGGCGCCCAGTGTCGCGTTCAAGGCGTCCACCGGCAGTGGCGTGGAATATGAGATCAGCGGCTTTGTGCCGGCCATGGGCCTCAAGCGCGAAACCCGCAACCAGCTTTACGACCTGGCCTACCGGCATTTGCAGGCGGCGGGCGTGGGGCTGTTGTCCGCCACCGAAGGCAGCACGCCGCCTGCGGTGTCTGGCGCCCGGGCATTGCTTGAGCGCTCGACGATCTTTTCCACCTTGCGCCAGGAAGAAAAAGACACCTTCAGCCAGAACATGACCCTGCACACCTACCGCGCCGGTGAGATGATCCTGGCGGCGGGGGACGTCAGCGATCACCTGTTCATCATCGAGTCCGGCGTGGTCTCGGTGCTGTTGATCAAGGACGGTCACAAATTCGAAGCTGGGCGCATGGGCCCGGGGGAGGTGATCGGTGAGTCCGGCATTCTCTCCGACCAGGCGGCGCTGGCGGATTTCTCGGCCAAGACCTACTGCACGCTTTACCGAATCGAAAATGAATACCTCAAGCCGTGCCTGGACGCCCGGCATGATATCGGCGAAGCCATGAAGGCGCTGCTGGACTTCCGCCGCCATGCTGCCCAGGCCCTGACCGAAGACGCACCCGTGGTGCCGGTGAAGAAGGGCTTCATACAGTGGCTGAGGAACCGCGGCCTGTAGATTGGTCACCTGTTCTTCGCCCGGATTGGCTATTTCTCCAGAACGCTGCGCTGACTACTCTGCGCACCTATCCCAACGTTCTGGAGTTTCACCATGCAAACCCGTACCGATTTCTACACCGCTTCCCCAGACGCCATGAAAGCTATGCTCGCCCTGGAAGCGGCGGTGGGCAAACTCTCCATCGAACTGCCGCTGCTGGAACTGGTGCGCCTGCGCGTCTCGCAGATCAACGGCTGCGCGTTCTGCCTGGACATGCACACTGCCGATGCCCGCAAAGGCGGCGAAACTGAACGGCGCCTCTACACCGTATCGGCCTGGCGCGAAACGCCATTTTTCACCCCGCGTGAACGCGCCGCCCTGGCCTGGGCCGAAAGTCTGACCCTGCTCAGCCAGACCCACGCCCCGGATGAAGACTTCGACGCACTGGCTGCCCAATTCAGCCCCCAGGAACAAGTGGACCTGAGCGTCGCTATCGCCACGATCAACAGCTGGAACCGCCTGGCGGTGGGCTTTCGCAAGATGCCTAAATAATCAGAAATTCACCGATGCACTCAAGCGCGCCGTCAACGGTGCGCCCTGGAACAGGTAGTCATCACCCATGTATTCGCCCGCGTCGCGCCAGTAGCGCTTGTCGAACAGGTTATCGACGCTCAGGCGAAACACTGTCTCGTAGCCATCGACCTTGGTGGTGTAGCGGCTGCCGACGTTGACCACCGCGTAGTCGCCCACTTCCACATTACCGGTGCGATTGGCGGACTTCTTGGCGCTGTATTGCACACCGCCCAATACCGCCAGGCCGTTGACCCAGGGCAGGGCGTAGTCGGCGTACACACTGGCGCGCAGCTTGGGCACGTTGATCGCCTGGTGGCCTTCGTACGCCGGCGTGCCGCTGCCGCTCACCCGCGCTCGGATCGCGGCCACGCTGGTGGCGATCTGTAGGCGGTCGGTGGCCCAGCCGTTGGCGGACAGTTCAATCCCGGTGTTTTTTTGCTGGCCCTGTTGTACGTAGTTGAACGTGTCACCTTCGGGTTTGGCGTACTGGTAAGCCTGGCGCGTCTGGAACACGGCGGCGGCGAAGCTGATACGGCGCCAGTCGTATTTCACCCCGGCTTCGATCTGGCGCGAGACGGTGGGGGCGAGTGTTTCATCCGGGTTTTTTGCGAACCACGGCGCGGTGCCGCCCAGGGACAGGCCCTTGCTGTAGCTGGTGTACAGCGAAACGTTGTCCACCGGCTTGTAGATCAACGAGGCCTGGGGCAGGAACACGTACTGTTGGGTGTGGCGTGTCTGGTTGCCAGTGACGCTGTCGAAGGCTTTTTCGTCCAGGCGCACTTCACGGCCGCCGAGGATGGTTTGCCATTGCTCGTTGAAGCGGATGCGGTCGGTGACGAACAGCCCGTACTGGCGGCTGTCGAGGTTGCGGTGGCTATCGTTCAGCGGTTTGTCGGTAGGGGTAAAGCTCGGCACTTCTTCGTCGATATTGGCGGTGCCGATGAATTCGTTGACCGACTTGCGTTTGTCGATCACCCGGCGAAACGCGCTGCTGCCAAAGGTCAGTTCATGGCCGATGCCGGCGGTGTCGAAGAGGCCGGTCATGGCCGCCTGGATTTCGTCGTCGCGGCGAGTGTCGTCCGGGCTGCGGTAGTCGTAGACGTCGTAGTTGCCTTCGGGGCTGAAGTAGTTCGGCACGCTTGTAGCGCTGCAACTGCTCGAACCATAGCAACCCCAGGCAAATGAGCTGTAGTCGTCAATCACCACCTTGCTACGCGCCGCGCTGACACTGCCTTTCCACTGATCGTTGAAACGGTACTCGAACTTGCCGTTGAGGTTCAGCGAATCAATCCCCACCTGCTTGCCGCCCGTCTGATGCCCCAGCAGTTTCTTCGGCGACGCGCCATGGGGCACTTCGGTGCCGCCCAGCAGTTGATAACCTGGCACCGAGCGCTGTTGTTTGTTCTGGTATTCGGCATCCAGTTGCAGCACGGCGTCGGGGCTGATGTTCCAGTCAAAGGCCAGGGACACAAAATCGCGCTGGCCGTTGGCGTGTTCCACATAGGAATTGAGGTCTTCATGGGCCACGTTGGCGCGCAGGCCGAACTGCTGCTCACTGCCAAACCAGCCGCCGACATCGGTGGCGATGTAACCACTGCCACGATCATCGGTGGACACCGTCACCGAACGCACATCCTGCGGGCGCTTGGTCACGTAGTTGATCACCCCGCTGGGCTCGGAAATGCCGCTCTGCAACCCGGCCAGGCCCTTGAGCACTTCCACCTGCTGCTTGTTTTCCAGGGCGACGTTCTGCTCGCCGGTGATGGTGCGCCCATTGATCTTGTAGCTGCTGGCCGCGTTCAGCGAAAAGCCACGCACCACGAAATTCTCGTAATAACCGATGGGCGCGTAACTGTCTCCTACCGAGGCATCGTTGCGCAGCACTTCACTGAGCAAGCGTGCCTGCTGGTCCTTGATCAGCGCGGCGTTGATCACGGTGATCGAGGCGGGGGTGTCCAACAGTGGCGCTTCGTCAAAGCCACCCACCGACGCGGTTTCATTGCGGTAGCCCGACTCATCCTGGCCCTGGACCTTCAGCGTCGGCAACTCGATCTCGGCGGCCAGGCTGCTGCCGATGCCGCCACTGAGCAACAGGCCGAGGGCGAAACGTGAAGTGACGACGGGGCGAAAACGCAAAACCATGGGTCAAGGCCTTAAAGCGCTGGGCGGGGGGCGCCTAAGCTAGGCATAAGCGCGGGCTTTTACAAGCTTTCGCGCAAGGTTCGCGCGGCGAGACAACCCGTCTCAGGTCCGATGCCGATCCTGTTGCGGCTCGACAGCCAGGCGCCGGCTTGCGATAGACAAGGCTCCCCTCATCGTTTCAGGAGATTGTCATGGGTATCGCAGGTAAAGTCGCGCTGGTCACCGGCGCCGGGCAGGGCATAGGCCGGGCTATTGCCATGCGCCTGGCGCAGGACGGCGCCGATATCGCGTTGGTGGACATTGACGGCGCCAAGCTCAACGCAGTGGCCGCCGACATTGTCGCCACCGGCCGCAAAGCCTCTGTGTTCATCGCCGATGTGTCCAAGCGTGAACAGGTGACGGCGGCGGTCGAGCACGCCCACCAGAGCCTGGGCGGTTTCGACATCATCATCAATAACGCCGGAGTGGCGCAGATCGACTCGTTGCTTGACGTCAGCCCAGAGCAGGTCGAGCGCACCCTGGATATCAACGTCAAGGGCGTGTTGTGGGGGATCCAGGCGGCCGCCAACATGTTCAAGGCGCTCAAGCAGAAGGGCAAAATCATCAATGCTTGTTCAATCGCAGGGCATGAAGGCTTTGCGCTGTTAGGGGTCTACTCGGCGAGCAAGTTCGCGGTGCGCGCCTTGACCCAGGCGGCGGCCAAGGAACTGGCGAGCGCGGGGATCACGGTCAACGCCTATTGCCCCGGTGTGGTGGGCACCGATATGTGGGTTGAGATCGACAAGCGCATGGCCGAGATTACCGGGGCGCAGTTGGGCGCAACCTACAAGCAGTACGTGGATGGGATTGCCTTGGGCCGTGCGCAAACGCCGGAGGATGTGGCGGGGTTTGTCGCATTTCTGGCAGGCCCGGACGCAGACTATATGACCGGACAGGCGCCGTTGATCGACGGTGGCCTGGTCTACCGCTGACAGCGTGGGTCGACTCGCCTGCGTGGGAGTCGACTCCTTGTATCAGTGGGTTTTGCCGGGCATGTCAATACCCAGCTGGTTCACCCGTCGATACAGGGTTGCCCTTGAAATCCCCAGGGCCTGTGCCGCAGGCGAGGGTTTCCAACGATGGCGAATCAACGCATCCAGAACCATTTGACGCTCGGGGCTGGCGCTCTGTTCGGCCAGCCCTTGAGGCTGCTCGCCCCGGATATCAATCGGCAAATCCGCCACTTGCAGCGTAGTGCCTTCGCACACCGCACAGGCGTACGCCAGCACATGCCGCAGTTGCCGCACATTGCCCGGCCACGCATAACCCAGCAGCAATTGCAGCGCGGCCTGGCCGATGCCCAACGACACGCCACTGCTGCGCGCCTCTTGCTCCAACAGCCGATTGATCAGGGCCAGCTTATCGGTGCGTTCGCGCAACGGTGGCAGGCAGAAGCGCGCACAACCCAGGCGAAAGTACAGGTCTTCACGGAATCGGCCCGCGCTGACCAGCGCCGCCAGATCGCGGTGGCTGGCGCAGATCACCTGAATATTCACCACGCGGGTTTTCGCTGCGCCCAACGGCGCGACTTCACCCTCGGCCAGCACGCGCAACAACCGTGTCTGTAACGCCAGCGGCATATCGCCGATTTCGTCGAGGAACAACGTACCGCCGTCGGCTTGCAGTAGCAGCCCGCTCATGCCTTTGCTGGACGCTCCGGTGAAGGCGCCGGGCGAATAGCCGAACAGCTCGCTTTCAATCAGGCTTTCCGGAATCGCCGCGCAGTTCACCGCCACAAACGGCCCGTCCCGGCGCGCGCTGTGCTCGTGCAACTGGCGGGCGAAGACTTCTTTGCCGACGCCGGTTTCACCTTGCACCAGCACGGGCAGGTTGCGGTCCTTGACCCGCGCAGCCAAGCGCAGGTGCTCCTGGATCCGCGGGTCGACTTGAGTCTCTGGCAGCGCCCGAACCGAGGGGCGTCGGGGTGCATTGACCCTCACGTGTACCGCGTCGGGCTTGCCCAGCCAGTGCAACTGCCGGGTTGACTGATCAGTGGCTGCACGCAATGCATCCACATCGAACACTTCGCCGATATGCTCAGGCAGCTGGCCAAAGCGCAAGCGCAGGGCTTGACGCGCCTTGCTGTTCAAGGCGTGCAGACGTCCGTCCTGGTCCCAGGCCAGTAGCAGGTCCGGTTGGCTGTCGACAAAGCCTGGAGTGCTATGGGCTTGTAACACCCAGTGCTGCCGGGCGCTGTGCATGAAAAAAGCGTTTTCGATGGCCTGGGCGCTCTGCGCCACCATCTGCCGTATCAGGTGCTGGCTGCCGCGGTCATCCGGCGACTTGAGCGCCGAGACATCCAGCACGCCCAACAGGTGGCCCTGCGGGTCGAAGATGGGCGCAGCGGAACACGTCAGGCCGATAAACGCTGCGCGAAAGTGATCACGCTTGTGCACCGTCACCGCCGTTCTGCTGGTCAGCACCGTGGCCACGCCGCAGGTACCTTCCTCGGCTTCCGACCAGCAGGTGCCCAG
Source organism: Pseudomonas fluorescens (assembly GCF_001902145.1). Taxonomy (GTDB): domain Bacteria; phylum Pseudomonadota; class Gammaproteobacteria; order Pseudomonadales; family Pseudomonadaceae; genus Aquipseudomonas; species Aquipseudomonas fluorescens_BV. The sequence goes on along the minus strand of NZ_MRST01000025.1, from coordinate 242,804 downwards.
GTAAAGGCCGGCCTTGCGGCAGTCGGTGCGAATGCTCGCATCGACACGGTGATCGATGGTCTGGCCCTGGGCGTCGGTGAGCATCACGCAGTAGTCGGCATGGCGCACGCGGTGGTGCAACTGCGCGACTTCTTCGCCGGCGATGCGCATGAACAGCTCGGCGCGCTCGCGGCACTCCTTGAGCAAGGGTTCGCTGAGGATGCGTGGACCTTGCAGGGAGCCGGGGTCCAGGCGGTGTTGCTCCATGGACCGCCGCCACGAATCGAAGATCAGCGACGGCACGGGCGCCTGTGGCAGGCGCAGGGCATTGCGGACCACACGACTGACACAGTCGACATGCTCCCTGGAGTTCATGGCGAGCATAAAGCCTCCGGTTCTCAAGCTTTGTTGTTATGCGCGTCATTAAGCGCGCATGTGCGCCAACGGACAAGAGCACCCCGATCAACGCCAGTCTTGAGACGCTGCGTCTCATGCCGCTGAGACTCAAGGGCCGAACTGCGTGGTTGCGTCTCACATTCAGCCGGCCGGTTGCCTGGGCATCGCTGCGTGGCACGGCTCTGGATCAAGGCTTTGCCAGGTTTTCTCGACGGTTGGCACACGCTGTGCTGAACAGCTTGGCACTGGCCGCAGCCAGTCTTTTGTGCGTCGAGACAACCTGGAGAACAACAAGATGTCCACCCACCTGTGCACCGATCAGTTACTGCATGCCTACACCGTGATGCGCACCATCCGCGATTTCGAAGAACGCCTGCATGTGGAGTTCGCTACCGGCGAGATCCCCGGTTTCGTTCACCTGTATGCCGGTCAGGAAGCCTGCGCCGCTGGCGTCATGGCGCATCTCAATGACGATGATTGCATCGCGTCCAACCACCGCGGCCACGGACACTGTATCGCCAAGGGCGTCGACGTGTTCGGCATGATGGCCGAAATCTATGGCAAGAAAACCGGCGTGTGCGGCGGCAAGGGCGGCTCCATGCACATCGCCGACCAGGAGAAAGGCATGCTCGGCGCCAACGGCATTGTCGGTGCCGGCGCACCGTTGGCCGCGGGGGCTGCGCTGGCTGCCAAGCTCAAGGGGAGCCAGGGCGTGGCAGTGGCGTTTTTTGGCGACGGTGGCTCCAACGAAGGAGCCGTGTTCGAAGCGATGAACCTGGCGTCGATCATGCAGCTGCCGTGTCTGTTTGTCGCCGAAAACAACGGTTATGCCGAGGCCACTGGCGCCGGTTGGTCGGTGGCATGCAAAGACATCGCCGAGCGCGCCGCCGGGTTTGGTATGCCGGGGGTGATCGTCGACGGCAATGATTTTTTCGCTGTGCATGAAGCGCTCGGCGTTGCTGTGGAGCGGGCGCGCCAAGGCGACGGGCCGACACTGGTCGAGGTCAAGCTCAGCCGTTTCTACGGGCACTTCGAGGGCGATGCGCAAACCTATCGCGGCGCTGACGAAGTGAAAAACCTGCGCGAAAACGCCGATTGCCTGGCCTTGTTCCGTCAGCGCTGCAATGCCGAAGGCTGGCTGGACGCAGCGCAGTTCGAGCGCATCGATGGTGAAGTAGCGCAGTTGATCGAAGACGCCGTACGCCTTGCCAAAACCGATCCCAAGCCCCAGGCCGCCGACCTTCTAAGCGACGTTTACGTGGCTTACCGCTGATACCAACCCTATAAAAACAAGACGTGGAGAGAATCTAATGGCTCGTAAAATCAGCTATCAGCAAGCGATCAATGAGGCCTTGGCCCAAGAGATGGGCCGTGACCAGAGCGTATTCATCATCGGCCAGGATGTGGCCGGTGGCACCGGTTCCCCCGGGGAGCAGGACGCATGGGGCGGCGTGCTCGGCGTGACCAAGGGCTTGCACCCGCAATTTCCCGGGCGCGTGCTGGACGCACCTCTGTCCGAGGTCGGCTACGTAGGCATGGCGGTGGGAGCGGCTACCCGAGGCATGCGCCCAGTGTGCGAATTGATGTTCGTCGACTTCATCGGCTGCTGCCTGGACCAGTTGCTCAACCAGGCCGCCAAGTTCCGCTATATGTTCGGCGGCAAAACCACCACACCGCTGGTGATCCGTGCCATGTACGGTGCCGGTTTGCGGGCGGCCGCCCAGCATTCGCAAATGCTCACCTCCATGTGGACGCATATCCCCGGTCTCAAAGTGGTATGCCCGGCCACGCCCTATGACGCCAAGGGCATGTTGATCCAGGCGATCCGCGACAATGACCCGGTGATTTTCCTTGAGCACAAAATGCTCTACGGCATGCAAGGCGACGTGCCGCAAGAGCTGTACACGGTCCCGTTTGGCGAAGCCAACTTTGTGCGTGAGGGCAAGGATGTGACGCTGGTGACCTACGGGCGCATGCTGCATATCGCCCTGGAGGCCGCGGCCAACCTGGCGCGTCAAGGCATTGATTGTGAAGTGCTGGACCTGCGCACCACCAGCCCGCTGGATGAAGACAGCATCCTTGAGAGCGTCGAGAAAACCGGGCGCCTGGTGGTGATCGACGAATCCAACCCGCGCTGCTCGGTCGCCACTGACATCAGTGCCCTGGTGGCCCAGCAGGGCTTCGCGTTCCTGCGTGCCCCCATCGAGATGGTCACCGCGCCGCACACCCCGGTGCCGTTTTCCGATGCGCTGGAAGACCTGTACATCCCCAACGCCGCGAAGATCGAGGCAGCCGTGATGAAGATCGCCGACAAGAGGACCGCCGCATGATTCATACCCTGACCATGCCCAAGTGGGGACTGTCGATGACCGAGGGCCGCATCGATGTCTGGCTCAAACAACCCGGCGACCGAGTAGAGAAGGGCGAGGAAGTGCTGGATGTGGAGACCGACAAGATCTCCAGCAGTGTCGAGGCACCTTTTAGCGGCGTGCTGCGTCGGGTGCTGGCGCTCAGTGATGAAACCCTGCCGGTGGGCGCTCTACTGGGAATTGTGGTGGAGGGCGAGGCGACGGAGGCTCAGATCGATAGCGTGATCGAACGCTTCAACGCCGGGTTCATTTCCAGTGCCGCCGAAGCCGAAGAGGCCGGCCCCAGCGCACAAAAAGTCGAGGTGGGCGGGCGCTTGCTGCGTTATCTGGACATCGGTGAGGGCGGCACGCCACTGGTATTGGTGCACGGCTTCGGGGGCGATCTGAACAACTGGTTGTTCAATCAACCGGCCCTGGCCGCCGAACGCCGGGTGATTGCCCTGGACCTGCCGGGGCACGGGGAGTCGGGCAAGTCTCTGCAAACGGGAGACGCCGCCGAACTCAGTCACGCCGTACTGGCATTGCTCGACCACCTGGCGCTCGACCGTGTGCATTTGGCCGGCCACTCCATGGGTGGGCTGGTGACCCTCACCGTCGCCAGCCTGGCGCCTGCACGTATCGCCTCCATCATCCTGATCGCCAGCGCCGGTCTGGGTACCGATATCAACGGAGATTACCTGCGAGGTTTTGTCGAGGCCAACAACCGTAACGCGCTCAAGCCGCCATTGACTCAACTGTTCAGTAACCCTGCGCTGGTGACGCGGCAGATGCTGGAGGACATGCTCAAGTTCAAGCGCCTGGAAGGGGTGGATCAAGCGTTGCGCCAGCTCGATCACAAGCTGTTCGATGGCGGGCGGCAGATACTGGATCTTCGCAGCGAGGTGGGCCGCCAGCCGAGCCTGGTGATCTGGGGCAGTGACGATGCGATCATCCCGGCAAGCCACGCCCAAGGGCTGCAGGCTCAGGTGCATGTACTGCCGGGGCAGGGGCATATGGTGCAGCTTGAGGCGGCGGAGCAGGTCAATCAACTGATCTCCACCTTTTTGAAAGCGCAGCCCTGATTGAGGTTCAAGGGAGGGACGGTTTGGCCTGTCCCTCCCACAAGGTCAAGCGTGTTTTTTCAGCTGGAGCGTTTCAGGGTTTCGCTGGGCAACTCCTGAAAAAGCGCCCGGTAGCTGTTTGAAAATCGCCCCAAATGCCAGAACGACCAATTCATCGCGACCTCGGCCACCGTGGTGTCGGTCGTGCTCAGCAACTCCCGCCGCGCCCCGTTCAAGCGGCGCAACCGCAACCACTGCGCCGGGCTCATCCCTGTGTAGGTCTTGAACCCTTGCTGCAATTGGCGCAACGGCACACCCGCAATCTGCGCCAGTTCCAACAGGTTGGCGGTTTCATCCGGTGCATCCGCCGCCCATTCGCCGATGCGCGCCATCAATTGGCGTTCTTCATTGCGCTTTTGCAAGGAACTGCCGTCCAGGCACACGCAGGCGTTATCGAGGATAAACAGGCAGTCGTCGAGCAGTTGCTGGGTGAGGGCATCGCGGCTGATGGGGTCGGTCAGTGCCGACAGGCGCGTAAGGGTGCCGCTCAGCCAGCGAGTGAACAGCGCATTTTGCCGACAGGTCAGCGGTGCCATGAACAGGCCTTCGAGCTTGGCCATATCCAGGCCCTGGCGCTGGACAAACTGCGGGCCGAACACTACGGCTACTTCGCGGTAGTTTACCGGGGTGATCCAGGTGTTGCGGCTTTCGCCATTGAGCAGGTACAGCGCGTTGTCACTGGCGTCGAAACAAAACGCCAGGGCGCCGGCAGGTGCGTTGAAATGCTGCTCCACCCGGGTGTTCATGCACTCTTCGTAGACCTGCACGCCTTGCAGGTCGAGGTAGCGCACCCGCCCGGCAAAATGCCCCGGGGACATCTGCTGGTACTGCTGCACCCAGCCGGGTGTCGCACTGCATTGGGCGGCCACATCGCCGGTGGCGAAGGCCTGTACGCGCAAAGCGGTTGCCTGTGTCATGGTGATCCGTGCGCACTCTATTGGTGCGTTGTGCTGCGTGCAAAGTGGATAGATGCCGTTTCAAGGCTGGCCCAAGATAGACCTCAATGCGCTGGGAGTACAACCCGGCGTCGCATCCCACCCAAGACGAGGTCCTTATGAACGCCCCCTTCGATCAGCTGTCCACTTGGCTGAAAGAACACAAGATTACCGAAGTCGAATGCGTGATCAGTGACTTGACTGGCATCGCACGCGGCAAAATTGCGCCCACCAACAAGTTCCTGCATGAGCGAGGCATGCGCCTGCCGGAAAGTGTGTTGCTGCAAACGGTAACCGGGGACTTTGTCGACGACGACATCTACTACGACCTGCTGGACCCGGCCGATATCGACATGATCTGCCGCCCGGTCGCCAACGCCACTTACGTAGTGCCGTGGGCCATCGAACCCACCGCCATCGTGATCCACGACACCTTCGACAAGCAGGGCAACCCCATCGAACTGTCGCCGCGCAATGTGTTGAAGAAAGTCCTGCAGCTCTACACCGACCAAGGCTGGCAGCCGATTGTCGCGCCGGAAATGGAGTTCTACCTGACTCAGCGCTGCGAAGACCCGGACCTGCCATTGAAAACCCCGATTGGCCGTTCCGGCCGTGCCGAAACCGGCCGTCAGTCGTTCTCTATCGATGCGGCCAACGAATTCGACCCGCTGTTCGAAGATGTCTATGACTGGTGCGAAGCCCAGGGCCTGGACCTCGACACCCTGATCCACGAAGACGGCCCGGCGCAGATGGAAATCAACTTCCGCCACGGCGACGCCCTGGACCTGGCCGACCAGATCACGGTGTTCAAGCGCACCTTGCGCGAGGCCGCCCTCAAGCACAACGTCGCCGCCACCTTCATGGCCAAGCCGGTGGCCGATGAACCGGGCAGCGCCATGCATTTGCACCAGAGCGTGGTGGAGATTGCCACCGGCAAACCGGTGTTTGTCGATGCCGACGGCAACATGAGCCCGTTGTTCCTGCATCACATCGGCGGCCTGCAGAAGTACATCCCCAAGCTGCTGCCGATGTTTGCCCCCAACGTGAACTCGTTCCGCCGCTTCCTGCCGGACACCTCGGCGCCGGTCAACGTCGAATGGGGCGAAGAGAACCGCACCGTCGGCCTGCGCGTACCCACGTCCAGCCCCGAGGCGATGCGCGTGGAAAACCGCCTGCCGGGGGCCGATGCCAACCCGTACCTGGCCATTGCCGCGAGCCTGTTGTGTGGTTATCTGGGGATGATCGAGCACATCGAACCCAGTGCCCCGGTGGAAGGCCGCGCCTATGAACGCCGCAACCTGCGCCTGCCGTTCACCCTCGAAGATGCGCTGGCGCGCATGGAGGATTGCGACACGGTCAAGCAGTACCTGGGCGAGAAATTCGTGCGCGGCTATGTCGCGGTCAAGCGCGCCGAGCATGAAAATTTCAAGCGGGTGATCAGTTCCTGGGAACGTGAGTTCCTGCTGTTGAGCGTCTGAAAACAAGCATAAGAGGGGTGACGATATGCGTCTTGTGAACAAGCTTCTTCCATTGGCCCTGGTCGCGGCGTTCAGCAGTGCCGGCCAGGCGGCGCCGACGGTGAGTGTCTACAACTGGACCGATTACATTGGCGAGACCACCTTGGCGGACTTCCAGGCCAAGACCGGCATCAAGGTGATCTATGATGTGTTCGACTCCAACGAAACCCTGGAGGGCAAGTTGTTGGCCGGGCGCACCGGGTATGACGTGGTGGTGCCGTCCAACCATTTCCTGGCGCGCCAGGTGAAGGCCGGCGCTTTCCTGAAGCTCGACCGCGCGCAGTTGCCCAACTTCAAGAACCTGGACCCCAAGCTGCTCAAGTTACTGGAGCAGAACGACCCCGGTAATGCGCACTCGGTGCCGTACCTGTGGGGTACCAATGGCATTGGCTACAACGTCGACAAGGTCAAGCAAGTGCTGGGTATCGACCGCATTGATTCGTGGGCGGTGCTGTTTGAACCGGAAAATATCAAGAAGCTGCATGAATGCGGCGTGGCCTTCCTCGATTCAGCGGATGAGCTGTTCCCGGCGATTCTCAACTACATGGGCAAGGACCCACGCAGCGAGAATGCCGAGGACTACAAGCAGGCCGAAGCCAAGCTGCTGACGCTGCGGCCGTACATCACCTATTTCCACTCCTCCAAGTACATCTCGGACCTGGCCAACGGCAATATCTGCGTGGCCTTCGGTTATTCCGGCGATGTGTTCCAGGCCGCCAACCGCGCCAAGGAAGCCAAGAACGGGGTGAACATTGCGTACTCGATCCCCAAGGAAGGCTCCAACCTGTGGTTCGACCTGCTGGCGATTCCGGCCGACGCGAGCAACCCCAAACAAGCTCATGCGTTCATCAACTACCTGCTTGAGCCTGAGGTGATTGCCAAGGTCAGCGCCTCGGTGGGCTATGCCAACGCCAATCCGGCCGCCAAGCCGTTCATGCCTGCGCAGCTGGTGAACAATCCTGAGGTGTACCCGCCCCAGGACGTACTCGACAAACTCTATATTTCCACCACGCCAACACCGGCGACCATGCGCGTGATGACCCGCGCCTGGAGCAAAGTGAAGTCCAACCGATGATTCAGCCCAATGAACACGCCCCGTCCTATTACCGCGCTTCGGCGAATGCCATGGCGCAGCGGCCCGCACTTGAGGCAGACCTGAGCGCCGATGTGTGTGTGATCGGCGGTGGCTTTACCGGGGTCAACACCGCCATTGAACTGGCCCAGCGCGGGCTTTCGGTGATCCTGCTGGAGGCGCGCCGCATCGGTTGGGGCGCCAGCGGGCGCAACGGTGGGCAATTGATCCGTGGCATCGGCCATGATGTCTCCGGGTTTGCCAAATACGTGGGCGAGGAGGGCGTGCGCTATATGGAGCGGGCCGGTATCGACTCGGTCGCCCTGGTGGGCCAGCGCATTGCCGAGCACGGCATCGACTGTGACCTGCGCTGGGGCTTTTGCGAACTCGCCAATACTCCGGCGCAGTTCGCCGCGTTCAAGGGCGAACAGGCGCACCTGGCGGCCATGGGGTATGCCCATGAAACGCGGCTGGTCGGCCCGCAAGATATGGCGCAGGTGGTGGGCTCGACGGTGTATGCCGGCGGCCTGGTCGACATGGGTTCCGGGCATCTGCACCCGCTCAACCTGGTATTGGGTGAAGCGCAGGCGGCCGAGGCCCTTGGGGTGCGTATCTTTGAGCACAGCCCGGTGCTGGAGCTGATCCATGGCGAGACGGTGCAGGTGCGCTGCACAGGCGGCAGCGTGCGCGCAGCCAACCTGGTGCTGGCATGCAATGCCCATCTTGAGGAACTGGAGCCACGCTTGAGCGGCAAGGTACTGCCGGCAGGCAGCTACATCATCGCCACCGAGCCACTGCCAGAGCCTGTGGCCCAGCAGTTGATCCCACAGAACCTGGCGCTGTGCGACCAGAAAGTCGGCCTGGATTACTACCGGCTGACCGCCGACCGGCGCCTGTTGTTCGGTGGTGCCTGCCACTACTCGGGGCGCGATCCCCAGGACATCGCCGCGTACATGCGCCCGAAAATGCTCAAGGTGTTCCCACAGTTGGCCAACACGGCTATCGAATTCCAGTGGGGCGGCAAGATCGGCATCACCGCCAACCGTTTTCCCCAGGTCGGGCGGCTCAAGCAATACCCGAATGTGTTCTATGCCCAAGGCTATTCCGGCCACGGCTTGAACGTGACGCACTGGTGCGCACGGCTGCTGGCCGAAGGGATACATGCGGGCGCAAGCCAGGGCCTGGATATCTTCAGCCAGGTGCCGCACATGACCTTTCCCGGTGGCAAGGCGCTGCGCTCGCCACTGCTGGCGTTGGGGATGTTGTGGTATCGGTTGCGGGAAATGGTTTAGCCAACCTTCATAGGATGACCTGACAATTAAGGTCTGCCGCGAGACCGAGGAGGTGTTTGTCAGTCACCGTCAAGAGGCGTAGAAAAAAGCTTCCTTTGTTCACGCTGCTTAGGCCCGGGGGCGGTATGTCTCGGCTTAACGAATCAGAGCTCGTTCGCCTGTTTGACGACAAAACAGCTTCTAAAGTTATTGAGTGTTTTAACGCGCTTGATGGCACGCCGGACTTTCATTCGCCGATTGTATGGCGCTCGACAATTCCTGAGTTGTGCCGATTGGATTGTGCTCGCACTCGTCGGGGTATCGATGCTCATGGCGCAGCACAAATGGTTAATCTTTTTCGTTTTTTTGGCGGCTTGAGTTTGGACCTTCGGGATGTTCCCGGGCTCGGTCATGGACGCCTCTTGAGCTTGGCAAAAGGACAAGCATTTGAAGCGTTTCTACGCGATGTTGCCTCTGGTGAAAGTTTTGCGGCTATCTGCATTACTGAGGCCAGCGGTGGTTCTGATCTTCACTCACTGCAAACCACTGCGGTCAGATGTGAGGGCGGATACACACTAACGGGCTGCAAGCACTATGTCGCTCGGTTGCGGCAGGCCAATCTGTACGTCGTGTTTGCCAACGTCGCAGGGTTGGATCGTAGCTTGAGTGTTTTTCTGGTACCGGCCAGCGCAGACGGCATCGTTGTCCATGATATTCCCGCGCTGGGTCTTCAAGGCCGTTCGTGGGGGGCACTGGAACTCAATCAAGTATTTGTTCCCAAGCAGCATCGTGTCGGCGGGGAGGGACAGGGATTCAGCCTTTTTTCAACGCACTTTTCGTACTGGCGCTGTGCAATGGCGGCGGCCGCAATAGGCGCTGCGCAGGCGACTCTGGATCGCTGCAAAGAGCGGTTGCAGCACCGTCAGGCTTTCGATGGCCCGATAGGTCGTTTCACTCACCTGCAACAGGGGTATGCCCAGCACGCTGCGCGCTTACATATGGCGTGGTTGCTGGTGCAAAGCACGGCACTGCGATTGGATAAACAAGCGTATTGCTACATCGACGCGGCGATGGCGAAAGCTGAAAGCGTAGAAATCGCGATCGCTGCCGCGCAGTGGGCGATGTTGATTCATGGGGCAGAGGGTTGCTGCGTGAGTACCGGCCTGGAAAAAAACCTGCGCGATTTGTTGGGGCTGAGAATCGCTGATGGGACACCTGATGTGCTTCGCGGTCAGGTAGCGCGTGGATTGTTGGGGGAGACACTATATAGCCTTTCGCTAGGCCGCCAGGCAGTCTCCCCAAAGTGGTCAAGGGAGCGCCAGCTATGGTGAATAAATTAATGACCTTGCATGAGGCTGAGCGTATAGGGTTGGTTAGTATCGTGCAGGATGCTCGCATTTGTGAGTCGGCACAGTTCGTTCCCTGCGAAGACGATGGCCAAAGCTACGGGATGACGGTGATAGGTGAAGGTGCCCATATTCGAGCCGGCGCTATTATTTGCTCGGGTGTTGAAATAGGTCAGAACACGGTTATCGGACATCAATCCGTGATTCGCGCTGGAGTAAATATCGGCAACGACTGCGTCATTTCGCACTTGGTATGCATTGAGCGAGATGCGCAGATTGGCGATCACGTCCGGATTTCAGCGTTGACCCATATCACTGGCGGTTGCCATATCGGTAATGAAGTACAGATTGGCGCGCGCGTGGTGACAATCAATGACAATGAAATGCGCTGGAGACACGGTGAAATCTTATGTGCTCCGCGCATTCTCAGCAAATCGAAGATCGGCAGCGGGTGCACACTGTTAGGCCACGTGACGATAGGGGAAGGAGCGTTCATAGGTGCGGGCTCGGTGGTGACTCGTGACATTGCCGCCCATCATCTCGCCTATGGAAATCCGGCCTATGTGCAAGGCGAGGCACCCTCCGGCGAATGGCGTGCCGGAGCCAGTTCAAATGGTTGATTAAGAGGTATTGGTCATGACCACCATTGGCGTATTTGCTTCGGTTTTTAATCAGTCAGGTGAGGTCTTGTGTGTCAGGCGCAATTACCCTCCATACGGTTGGACAACTCCGGGGGGGCGGCTTGAGGATAATGAAACGCCTGAGCAAGGGGTAACCCGCGAGGTGTATGAGGAGACGGGCTATCAGGTGCTTGTTGAGCGCCTGGTGGGTATCTACTACGCCTCTCATAAGTCAGACCTGGTGATCTCTTATGAATGCTCAATTGTCGGTAATGACCCATGGTTGGCTGATGGTGAAATCGCTGAGATTGGATTCTTCGCTATCCACGCGCTTCCAACACCTATGAGAAAGAACAGTCAGGTACGTATTTTTGATGCGGCGTCGGGGGCGCGAGGCGTGTCCCGGACATTCAATTCATCCGACCATGGGGAGCTGTAATGGCTCAGCTTATTTGTTTCGACGTAGGCAACGTACTGGTCAGGTTGAAAAGCTTCACCCATGCGGTGGACAAAACGAAGGTTGAGCAGTATTCGCATCTCACCCAGTTGTACGGAGTTGGCCGATTGGCACGGCAGGAGTTTTTGAATGCGTTGAGGGCGTTATTTGAGTGGCGATGTGAGTTGTCGGATATTGAATCATGGTTTGTTCATCATCGCATCGAAGGACCCCAGCCCGGTTCAGATAAATTGCTCGCTCAGTTGCACAAGAGTGGAGTAACCGTCTCTCTACTTTCAAATACGAATGCCAGTCATTGGGCATACTTGAGCAGCCTTGAATTATTCCAGCCGCGTCTTATCAGCGTTCTCTCTTTCGAGCAGCGATGCGCTAAGCCTGATATCGAAATTTATCGGCGTTTGGAGGAGCTAACTGGATTCAACAGCGCAGAAATCATTTTTTTCGACGACCTTGAAGTCAACACTCTGGCAGCTGATCGTCTGGGTTGGATCACCCGCCAGGTAGCCCCACCCTCTGCGATAGATGACATTTATAAGTTTCTGCAAGGCCACGGCGTTCTGTAAGCGTTGGCTAATCACCCCTTGGCTGAAAGATAGCCCTTTAATGTGCAGTTGACCCATGCGTGAATGCTTATACACAGGCGGTCCGCTTCTGCTTGTGCTGCACTGTATATTTCATGGTCAAGATTAACCTGATGCAGATTTTCGGGTGTGTGCTCCTTTATCAAGTAGCGACTTAGGGTTTCACTGAGATCATGCCTTACTTTCGCAGTCTGCGGCGTGCTCAATGGCTGATTCGACGGCCGGGTGGCCTGGGTCACTTCGCGTCTTGCTTGTTGCAACGCCGTCAGTACGAGTTGGCTTTGTTGTTGAAAAACACGACCAGCAGCGGTGAGCTCCATACGGCGACAATTGCGATCGAACAACGTGGCGCCCAGGTCGGCCTCCAATCGCCTGATAGCGCGAGACAAAGGCGATTGCTCGACATGTACACGCTTGGCGGCTCGAGAAAAATTAAGCTCTTCAGCGACCGCAAGAAAGTAACGCAGATGCTTGATATCCATTTTGCCACCGACCCAAGCACCCCTTCAGGGGTTAGATAGGGGTGCTGCTAGTGATAGAAGGCTCTGAGCGTTACTGGTTGAAAAAAATATGTCTGTAGGCCGGTTATTCAATTGTTGAGCGAAAACTCTGCCACGCTTGAAGGAATACTTAGTTAGATCCTCAGGCGTGGTGTTCAGTCAGCACCTTGCGAAACGTCTCCACCAACGGCCGCAAGTTAACGCGGTGCCAGGCCGCCCACAGCGGTGTGGTGTAGGCTGTAGGCCAGCCACGGCAGCTCGCTGGCCTCCGTGCGCCTTTGCCTCTCTCACGTTAAGGAGCTTGAGTATGAAGATTGATGTAAGCGGCAAAGTGGCTATTGTCAGCGGCAGCACCGCCGGTATCGGCCTGGGCATCAGCCAGGCCCTGGCGCAATCCGGTGCCACGGTGGTGGTGATCGGGCGTGACGCAGGCAAGGTGGACGACGCCTTGGCGAGCATTCGCCAGGCGGTTCCCGCTGCTCAACTGCGTGGTTTAGTGGCCGACCTCGGGACCGTTGAAGGCGCACAGAAACTCTTCGCCGCCGAACCCCGCGCCGACATTCTGGTCAACAACCTGGGCATCTTCGACGCGGTGGATTTCTTCGACGCACCGGACAGTGAGTGGGCGCGCTTCTATGAGGTCAATGTGATCTGCGGCGTGCGCCTGGCGCGGCATTATGTGCCGGGTATGGTCGAGCAGGGCTGGGGCCGGGTGATCTTCGTGTCGTCGGAGTCCGGCGTGGCGACGCCGGCGGACATGATCAACTACGGAGTGACCAAAAGCGCCAACCTGGCGGTGTCCCATGGTCTGGCCAAGCGCCTGGCGGGTACTGGGGTGACGGTGAATGCTATCTTGCCGGGGCCGACCTTTACCGATGGCCTGGAACACATGCTCAAGGACGCCACGGCCGAATCCGGGCGCAGTGCCCGAGACGAAGCAGATGTGTTTGTGCGCCATGCGCGGCCCACCTCGATCATCCAGCGTGCGGCCAATGTGGATGAAGTGGCGAACCTGGTGGCGTACATTGCTTCACCGCTGTCTTCGGCGACGACCGGTGCCGCGCTGCGGGTCGACGGTGGCGTGGTCGACAGCATGGCAATCTGATTTTTTCCTGACTGGAGTATTGATCGTGGCAACAGCTTCTTCTGTGATTGAAATTGCGGTGTCGGCCGACCAGGTCTGGCAACTGATTGGCGGCTTCAACAGCCTGCCCGACTGGCTGCCTTTGATTGCCAAGAGCGAGCCGAGCGAGGGTGGCCGTGTGCGTCACCTGACCACCGCTGACGGCGGCGCGATTGTCGAGCGTTTGCAAACTTTCGACAACGTGGCGCGCACCTACAGCTACACCATTGAAACGTCGCCATTTCCGGTGAGTGCTTACCTGGCGACCTTGCAAGTTGAAGCGCTGACGGAAACCTCGGCGAAAGTGACCTGGTCCGGCGTGTTCACGCCGGCAGCGGGTACCACCGATGCGCAAGTCGAGGAATTGTTTGCCGGTATTTACGAAGGCGGGCTTGAGGCGCTGCGCGGTAACTTCTGAAGATTGTGGCGAGGGAGTAAGCTCCCTCGCCACAGGTGGGTTTTAGCCTATATGGAGCAAGGCTGCCGCGACAGCCTCTGCCGGCGTCATCTGCGCCGTATCCAGCCTGAACGGCGGCGTTTCCCAGCGTTCATACTCATGCACCTGCACCGATTCCCAGGTGGGTGGTACCAGCCCCGGAATATCGCCCACACGCCCTTCGACTCGACGCCGATGCGCCTGCTGGTCGGAACACACCACCTCGATATTGAGCAGCGCCACGCCGGCCGCTGTCGCCACCGCTTGCCAGGCATCGCGGCTTTCCTTCACCGGGTTCACACAATCGGCGATCACCCGCTGTCCCAGGCGCAGATTACTCAGCGCCAGCGCATTCGCCACACCGTAGCCACTGGCCCCCACATCGCCCGCCAACACTGCAGCCTCCCGCAGCGCCTGCTCAATCACATCAATACGCAGGTAAACCGCGCCCAACTGTCGCGCCAGCTCCCTGGCAATCGTGGTCTTGCCACTGCCAGGCAAGCCGCTGAATACAATAAGCATGACCCATCAATCCCTGTAGGAGCGAGCTTGCTCGCGAAATACGTCAACGATAATGCGTGCTTCCTGAATAAACGCGGCGCCTGTGGGGTTTTCGCGAGCAAGCTCGCTCCTACAGTGGTATTAGAACCGCTTGACTCATTTCACTAACTGGAGCGCCCATGACCTTGCCGTTCGTGAAGATGCATGCCCACGGCGACGACTTCATCATCATCGACCGCCGTGGCGAGGATAACCCCATTACTGCGCAGATTGCCCGTCACCTGGGTAACCGCCGTACCGGCATCGGTTTCAATCAACTGGCGGTGGTGCTCGACTGTGAGGAGGCTGCCGCGCGCATTCAGTTCTGGAACCCGGACGGAACACGCCTGCAAACCTGCGGCAGCGCGACTCGTGGGGTGGCCGATCGCCTGATGCATGAGGCAGGCACCCAAACCATCCTGCTGCGCAGCGACCGTGGCTTGCTGACATGCACACGTGCTGATGGGCAGCGGGTGTCGGTGGACATGGGCGCACCCTCGCTGGGCTGGGCGTCGGTACCCTTGGCCAAGGCGATGGACACCTGCGTGTTGCCTATCGACGGCCAGCCGGCAGCGTGCAGCATGGGCAACCCGCATTGCACGTTTTTTGTAGAGGACGTGACTGCGCTCGATATTGAGGCCATGGGCTCGGCCCTGGAAGTTCACCCGCTGTTTCCGGCCAGGACCAATGTGCATTTCGTGCAAGTGCTGGACCGCGGCCATATCCGCCTGCGTATCTGGGAGCGTGGCGGCGGTGTGCCGCTGGGGTCCGGTTCATGCTGTTGCGGGGCGGTCGTCAATGGCATCCGGCGAGGGCTGCTCGATGAGCGTGTGGAAGTCCAGTGCGACGGTGGCGCGGTCACGGTGCAATGGGACGGGCAGGGCGGCGTGATATTGACCGGCTGTGTCGAGCCGATCATGCAGGGCACCGCGTACCTGGACTAGAACTTCACGGTAAACGTGGTGCCTGCGCTCGCACAGGAACTCACCACCACGTCGCCGCCATGTACTTTGGCCAGTTCGCGCACGATATACAGACCCAGGCCTACGCTACGCACGTCGCTGCCTTTGTCGGTGCCGCGGGTCATGGGTTCGAACAACCCGGCCAGCAGGGTTTGGGGAATCGCCGGGCCGTGGTTGTGTACCGCGACCGCGCAGGTGTTGTCGCCCAGGCGTGAGGTGATGGTGATCGGCTGCAGCAAGTCGCCATAGGCCACGCTGTTGGCCACCAGGTTACCGATCATTTGTTGCACGCGGTCGGCGTCCAGGCAGGCGTCACCCTGGCCCTCGGCGTAATGCACCAGCGTGGCCGTGGGGAAGGCCACCCGCAGTTCGTCGACGCTGCGATGAATAACGCTGTGCAGGTCCAGCGGTTGAGGCTTGATGGTGATGCCCTGGCCGACCCGGGCCTGGGTGAAGTCCAGCAGGTCGGCGATCATCCGATGGGCGCGTTCGGATGACTGGCCGATATGCCCCAGTAGCTGGCGCTCCTTGGCCGTGCGCTCGCCGCGCTGGAGAAAGTCGGCGGCCATGCGGATCGCAGTCAGAGGGTTTCTCAGGTCGTGGCTGACAATCGCCACCATCTGTTCGGCAAACAACGCCCGGCGCTGGGCAATGGCGTAGGCCTCGCTCAGCTCGGCCTGGGCCTGTTGCAGGGCCAGCTCCGTGGCGGTTTTTTCCTGCAGCAGGGCTTCGGCCTGCTTGCGGGCATTGAGCAGTTCGCGCTCGTACTTGTCACGGTCAGTGGTACCGAACAGTGCCAGGTCGTACACCACGCCGTCCGGCTGCTGGCGCTGGTTGGCATTGAGCAAGACTGTGACTTTGTGCCCGTTGCAATGGCGGATGTCGAGTTTCACCTCGGTAACGCTGCCGTGCATGCGCAGCATTGGCGCCAGGTGCGTCTGGTAGAAAATCCGCCCGCCCATGGCCAGCAGGTCCTGGAAACGCCGGCCCAGCAGTTGGGCCGCAGTGAAGCCCAGCCAATCGCACAAGCGCGGGTTGACGTGCAGGATCGTGCCATCTTCCTGGGTCACCGCCAGGGCACAGGCCGCGCTGTCAAACAGCGGGTCAATGGGCATCGGCAGCCGCCCAAGGGACCAGGAACCGGTCCATCGCCGCTGCACACGCCTGGGGGGCGCTCATATGCGGGCAATGGCCGACATTCTCGACCAGGCAATAAGTGCTGTTAGGTAATACGGTGTGCAGGTATTCACCCACGGCCACGGGGGCGATCAGGTCGTCGGTCGATTGCAGGATCAGCACTGGGGTGGTCAGGCCGAACACATCCTGGCGGTTATCCGACAGGAAGGTCACGCGGGCGAACTGCTTGGCGATGTCCGGCTCGGTGCGACAGAAGCTGTCGGTGAGCGCCTCGCTCAGGTGCGGCTGCGTCGGCGCGCCCATGATCACCGGGGCCATGGCACTGGACCAGCCGAGGTAGTTGCTGTCGAGGGTGTCGAGCAGGTCGTCGATGTCGCTGTGCTGGAAACCGCCGACATACTCATCGGTGTCGATATAGCGCGGCGATGGGCCAATCATCACGTGTGCGGCAATGTGGCCCGGGAGGAAACGGTCGGCGAGGGTGCCGATCATCGCGCTCACCGAGTGGCCCACCAGAATCACCGGGCCTTGGGCGTAGGCGTCGATAATCTCGTTCAGGTCGTGGGCATAGCCATCCAGGCGGCTGTATTTGGCTTTGTCGAACGCACTCAAGTCCGACAGGCCGGCGCCGACCAGGTCATACAGCACCACGCGAAAGCGGTCGAGAAAGTGCGGTGCCAAGGCATTCCACATGGCCTGGTTGCAACCAAAGCCGTGGGAAAACACCAGTGTCGAGGGACCGTTGCCCATCACATGTACATTGTTGCGGTGACGTAGGTCCATGGGGTTCTCGTAGGATGGCTAATTGCTATGCAGCTTAGCGGGCAGTTTAGATAGCCGCAGGCCCTGGGTCACGCGTTTGCGTGCAGATAAGGTAATGTCGGCGCGCGGTGAAGTAGAAGTCACTCACCGGCTGGGCATTGGTTGACGCTGGCTGCACGCAGCGCATAAGTGCAATGGCTTGTATTAAAGCGTCCTCACCATCTCATGCCACGCCATACCGCCGTGATCCGAAGGCGAAGGCCGCACGTAGGTATAACCCATGCGGTCGTACAACGGTACATGCTGCTCCTTGCACATCAGGTGGATCGTGCGCTTGCCCCTTGCTTGCATGCGCTGTACGAACTCAGTCATCAGCCTTTTCGCATAACCCTTGCCCTGATGGGCCGGGTCGACCACCACCGACATGATCACCACATTCGGCGCTTCGGCCACATGGCCCACCAACTCCTTGAACGCCTCATCCGACATCACCACCTCATGGGCGCAGCCAGAGTTGATGAAACCCACCACTGCGCCATCTTCCTCCAAAATCAAAAAGCCCTCGGGATACTGCGCGATACGCGTGGCGATCTTTTCAAACGTTGCGGCTTCGTCGCCTTCGTAGGCGCTGGTTTCGATTTCAAAGCAGCGTGCGGCGTCGGTGGGCAGGGCGTTGCGCAAGGTGGGCATGGGCATTCCGATGTTCAGTGAAAGGCCACATCATAAAGAAACATTTACACCTTTGGCACCGCAAAGCCATTGGCCCTGCAGGCTGAGACTCAATTTTGATGCGACGCTGGACCTGTGGCGAGAGAGCTTGCTCCCGTGACGGTCCCAAAGCCCGCGCATATCTACCTGACACCTCGCGATTCAACTGTAGGAGCGAGCTTGCTCGCGAAAAGCTCACAGACGCCGCGTTTATTCAGGAAGCACGCGTTATCGTTGACGTTTTTCGCGAGCAAGCTCGCTCCTACACAAAGCGATGACGCTTGACTGGTTGGCATTGGGGTAGGTTTGAGCTTCCCAAAAACCAGAAAACCCGCCGAGGCGGGTTTTCTCACTATTCACAGCACATCAAGCCACAGCAGGTGAATCAAAGTCGCGTTTTTCAATCAGTCGCAACCGACAGGATGTATCAAACCCCACCCACCAACTTGCCCCCGTCCATCCGGCGCTTATACGCACTGTCCCGACTCGCCAGCCAGAAGTACAACGGTGACGTCACCGCCAGCCCCACCACCCACGACAAGTCCGCGCCGTTGATGTGCTGCGAAATCGGCCCGACGTACAGCGGCGTGTTCATGAACGGAATCTGCACCGCGATCCCCACCGCATAGGCCAGCAGCGCCTGCGGGTTGTACTTGCCGTAGATGCCGCCATCCACACGGAAGATCGAGGCGATGTCGTATTGGCCTTTGTGAATGGCGTAGAAGTCGATCAGGTTGATCGCCGTCCAGGGCACAAGCACCACCAGCAGCACCAGCACCATGTCGACGAAGTGGCCGATGAAGTCTTGGGAGGCAAACACCGCCGCAATCGAACAGGCGGCCAGCACGATGATGGAGATCACCGCACGGCTTTTCGCGGTGGGGATCCAGCGGTAGGCGAAGGTCTGTACCAGGGTGATGATCGACAGCACCGCGCCGTACAGGTTGAGGGCGTTGTGGCTGATCACGCTGAGCAGGAACAGCACCAGCATCAACGGGCCGATGGCGCCGGTGGCAAGTTTGACGGCGTCCATGGTGTCCATGCCTACCGGCGTGGCGAGCACTGCCACGGCGCCGAAGATGAAGGCCAGGCTCGACCCCAGCGCCGAGCCCAGGTAGGTGGTCCAGAAGGTGGCGGCTACCGGCACGTCGGCTGGCAGGTAGCGGGAGTAGTCCGACACGTAGGGCGCAAAGGCAATCTGCCACAGCGCGGCCAGGGAAACGGTGGCCAGCCAGCCGGAAATGTTGAAGCTGCCACGGGTGAGGAAATCCGTGGTCTGCACATGGGTGAAGATGTAGCCAAAGCCCAGCACGATGCCCGCGCCCAGCACCCAGGTGCCGATGCGATTGAGTACGTGGATGAAGCGATAGCCGATGATGCCGATGATCCCGGAACCAATGGCGCCGATAACGATGCCCACCGGCACAGGCACGGCGTCCACCACGCCATGCAGGGATTTACCGGCCAGCACGATGTTGGAGGCGAAGAAGCCGATGTACATCACCCCGGCAATCACTACCACCAGCAACGCGCCGAGGGAGCCGAACTGCGCACGGCTCTGGATCATCTGCGGGATGCCCATCTGCGGGCCCTGGGCCGAGTGCAATGCCATCAACACACCGCCGACCAAATGGCCGACAAGGATGGCGACAATGCCCCACACCAGGTTGAGGTGGAACAGTTGCACACCCAGTGCGCCAGTGACGATCGGCAACGGCGCGATGTTGCCGCCGAACCACAGGGTGAACAGGTCTCTTACCTTTCCATGGCGATCTTCCGGGGGCACGTATCCAATCGTGTGTTTTTCGATGAGCGGGGCGGAGGATGTTGCAGTGGTAACCATGACGAGCTCCAAGGCAAGGTGAGTACGTGGACGTACTTCGCTATGCGCTGCACGGGCGGCGCTTTGTTGTTGGAGTGATCATCTGTAATGGGCGCAGGCAGGTAAATTAGTAAGTTTGTTGCTATAGACCTTAAAAAAAATATCTCACGTGGTTTTATGCTCCGGTATGTTGCATGGGCTTCAATGGCTTGAAAAACCGGTGTATCTGCGCACCTGTCTGGGGCGAAAACCCACGTTTATGGAGGTGCCGATGGCTGCCTACAACCTGCGCCAGCTCAGATATTTTGTGACCACGGCCGAATGCGGCAGCGTCGCCGAGGCGTCGCGCAAGCTGTATATCGCCCAGCCGTCGGTGTCCACGGCGATCAAACAACTGGAGGACAGCTTTGGCGTGCAGTTGTTTATCCGCCACCACGCCCAGGGCGTTTCCCTTACGCCCAGTGGCGCGCGCTTTTATCGCAAGGCGTTGGAGCTGTTGCGGGTGGCCCATGAGTTCGAGCAGAACGCCCTGGCGGATAATGATGTGGTGGCCGGGCAGATCGACATCGGCTGCTTTGAAACCGTGGCGCCGTTGTACCTGCCACGCTTGATCGCCGGCTTCAAGGCACGCTGGCCAGGGGTGGAGATCCGCATCCGCGATGGCGAGCAGCAGGAATTGGTGCAGGCGCTGACCGCAGGCAGTATCGACGTGGCGATGTTGTTTGAGCACGACCTGGGCGGCACCATCGAGACCACGCCGCTGATGCCGCCCCAACAGCCCTATGCGTTGCTGCCGGCCGATCACCGCTTTGCCCAACAGGCCAAGGTGTCCCTGACCGACCTGGTGCTGGAGCCGATGATTTTGCTGGACGTGTTGCCCAGCCGTACCTACTTCGTGAGCATTTTCGAAGAGCGCGGGCTGACCCCGAATATCGTGTTCAGCTCGCCCTCCATCGAAATGGTGCGGGGCATGGTGGGGCGCGGGTTCGGGTTCTCGATCCTGGTGACCAAACCCTTCAGCGAGTACACCTATGATGGGCAGAAGGTGGTGTGCATTCCCTTGGTGGAAACGGTCACGGGGTCCGGGTTGTCGGCGGTGTGGTTGCGCCGTGCACCGCTGACCAAGCCGGTGCAGTTGTTTGTCGACTATTGCCGTGAAGAACTTGCGCGGTTACTGGCGTGACTGCGATCCAACCCCGCGCGCTTATGCGGGTCAGTGCTCAGCCAACTGGAGCTGTTGCTTGGCCAGCTTCACCACATTGTCCAGGGTAAACCCAAACTTCTCCTGCAACTTCGCCAGCGGTGCCGAGGCGCCAAAGCTGTTCATCACCACCTTGGCGCCGGTCTGCCCGACATAGCGGTCCCAGCCCAAGGGACCTGCCTGTTCCACCACTACGCGGGCTTTCACCGCGGGCGGCAGCACACTGTCGCGGTAGGCTTGATCCTGGTCTTCAAACAGCTCCCAACTGGGCATCGATACCACGCTGGCGGCAATGCCTTCACCTTTGAGCTGCTCATACGCGGCCACCGCCAGGCTGACTTCGCTGCCTGTTCCTATCAGGATGACCTCAGGTTTTACCGCACTGGCCAGCACGTAGGCACCTTTGGCCGCACCGCAGGCCGCCGCGTACTGGGTGCGATCCAGGGTGGGCAGCGGCTGGCGTGACAGCACGAGACAGCTCGGCCGATGAGTCTGCGCCAGGGCGACTTTCCACAATTCCAGGGTTTCATTGGCATCGCCCGGGCGCAAGGTCAACAGCCCAGGCGTGGCCCGCAGTTGGGTGAGGTGTTCGATCGGCTGATGTGTCGGTCCATCCTCGCCGACGCCGATGGAATCATGGGTAAACACGAAGATCACGGGTAATTCCATGATCGCCGCCAGGCGGATCGGCGGTTTCATGTAATCACTGAAGACCAGGAAGGTCGAGGTGTACGGACGCAAGTAGGACAGCGCCATGCCGTTGGCAATTGCGCCCATGGCGTGTTCGCGGATACCGAAGTGCAGGTTGCGCCCGCTGTAATCATCCGCGCTGAAGCGCCCGGCACCGTCGAAGGTGAGGTTGGTCTTGGTCGAGGGCGACAAATCCGCCGAGCCGCCCAGCAGCCAGGGGATCTGTTGGGCGAAGGCATTCAACACCTCGCCGCCCGAGGCGCGGCTGGCGACGCCTTTGGCATCTGCGGCAAAGTCTGGCAGGTGCGCCTGCCACTGCTCGGGCATTTCGCCGGCACGCATGCGTTGCAGTTCATCGGCCCGTTGCGGGTCGAGGGAGGCCAGGGTCTGGTTCCATTCGGCGTACAACGGTTCGGCACGTTCGTAAAGGGCATCGCGCAACACTGTGCGAGCCTCTTGCGGTACCAGGAAACTGGAATCCTGCGGCCAGCCATAGGCGGCCTTGGTCAGGCGAATTTCATCGTCCCCCAACGGCTCCCCATGGGCGGCAGCGGTGTTGTGTTTGTGCGGCGAGCCATAGCCGATCACGCTGTCCACCACGATCAAGGTGGGCGCGCCGGTGTTGGCCTTGAAGGTTTCCAACGCCACGCTCAAGGCCTGCAAGTCATTGGCGTCGGTGACATGCACGGTGTGCCAGCCATAAGCCTGGAAGCGTTGGATCACGTCTTCACTGAACGCCAGCTCAGTGTGGCCCTCGATGCTGATGGTGTTGTTGTCATAGATCCAGCACAGATTATCGAGCTTCAAGTGCCCGGCCAGGGACGCGGCTTCGCTGCTGATGCCTTCCATCATGTCGCCGTCACCGCAGAGGGTGTAGACGTCGTAGTCAAACAGCACCTGGCCGTCGCGGTTGAAGCGCTGAGCCAGCCAACGCTCGGCCATGGCCATGCCCACGCTGTTGGCGCAGCCCTGGCCCAACGGGCCGGTGGTGGTTTCTACGCCTGTGGTCATGCGGTACTCGGGGTGGCCAGGGGTCTTGGAGCCCATCTGCCGGAACTGCTTGATATCCTCGAGGCTGACGGCCGGTTGGCCGGAACGCTTGCCGTGGGCGTCGATCTCTACCACGCCGGCCAGGTGCAACAGCGAATACAGCAACATCGAGGCATGCCCCACCGACAACACAAAACGGTCACGGTTGGGCCAATCGGGATGTTCGGGGTGATAACGCAGGAAGCGACTCCACAGCGTGTACCCCACGGGCGCCAGGCCCATGGGCGTGCCAGGGTGACCCGAATTGGCCTTCTGCACGGCATCCATGGCCAGGGTGCGTAGGGTGTTGATGCATTGGGTGTCGGCAGCAGTGGCAACGTAATTCATATAACCGTTCTCCCTGGGGTGGCGATCTACAGTGGAGGGCAAGGCGGGGCAAAGGTTTGATCCCATCGCGTGCGCCGCGACGAACGGGACGCGATTGACCTCAAACATGACAAGACCTGTTGGAATGGGCTAGCTTCAAGGGCGTAGACCATCGATCAATCTGTGGAGGTACGCCATGCCAGTGAAACACGACCTGTATCAGGACTTGGGATTGAGCAAGGAAGCTGTTCACGAACGCAGGGCGAAGGACAAACGGCTGGATTCGCTGCTTACCCAATATGATGCTGCTGATGGGGAGGTGCTGGAGGCCGAGTCGCGCAAAGCCGACGACATGGAGGTGGAGGTGTTGAAGAAAAAGCGCTTGTCGATCAAGGACAAGATCGCGGGGCGGCTGGCTTAAGCAAACCCGCCGCACATACGAAATATGCACATTTATTCAGAATTGTCTGGAAGACAAGCGCCGTTTCACTCCTTATGATGCGCCCCGTCCACTCGGCTCTGGGGCTTGTTGCGGCGCAAGGATTGCGTTGTTTGAGCCGGGTGGGCATCCTCAGAATTCATGCAACACCGGGCCGAATCGGTCGGCTGCAAATGCTGCCCGTGGGAGCTGGCTTGCCTGCGATGACGGCCTTACAGCTGACACAGTTATACCGAGTACATATCCATTCCTGCGGTAACGGCCACTTAGGGTTCCGCCCTGACGGCGGCTCACTTTCGAAAAGCGCGAAAGTAAGCAAAGCGCTCTTGCCCCACCACTCGGCACCTCGCTTAGGCTCGGTGTGCCCGTAATCCGCCAGTGATTTGGGGGGCCGCCGCCACGCGCCATCCATGGCGCGGGGCGGCTAAACCGGCATCCCTGCCGGTTTACCCCCCAAATCCCTGTCGAATTCCGGCCAGCGTGGTTTAACGGGGCGCTTAAGATCAAAAGCAGATCAAGATCAAGAGCGGCTCGCTTCGCATCGTGGTTACCATCAACGCCGTGACGCTTGGCGTTCGGTCTTGCATCCAGTCATTTCAACAGCGTTTCAACGCATATATCCATAGAGCGCTGCTGCGTCTGCTCATACAACTGCAACTCATCAATCGTCCTGCGCCCCAGCGCCCGCTCGAAGGCTGCCCGGTTGGAGTTGCCCGCGTAGTGACTCTGCGCCCCATCCCCCAGGTTTGACTGGAAGATCCCCGCCGCACTGACCGGCAAAAAGTCCTCATACACCAGCGGCTCCACCGCCACATGATCGGCACTGACCAGCGCCTCCAATGTGCGTGGCTGGTCGACCTGGCCGCGTGCAGCCAAGCCCTTGTCGGTGACGAAGTAGCGAAAATACGCCAAGCCCTGCTCGCGCATTTGTGGGTAGTTATCGGGGAAGGCGTGGAAGTGCTGTTCCATCAATTGCACATAGCGCTCGGCGTTGGCTTCATTGGGGAATGTGCCGAGTTCGTCGCGGGCGGCGTTCAGCAGTTGGTCGTACAGGGCACGGCCTTTAGGCGTAAGCGCGACGCCGCGTTGTTCGATTTCGCCGAAGCGCGCGCTGTGGCTGCCGTGGGCATCGGTGAAGGCGATGGGTTCGTCCAGGGCCTTGAAGCTGGTCTGGCGCAGCAGGATCGGGCACTGGCGCCGGGGTGGGCCTTCGATCACGGCTTTGGGAGTGATGCCTTTGCCGGGCATCGCCGCCTGCACCTGGTCGATGTCCAGGGTGCGTGGCGTCAGGTGGTTGATGTGCGGGCCTTTGAACGCGACGACGTCGGCGATCAGGCGGTGCTGGTCGCTCAGTTGCTGATATTGGGCGCCGGTGACTGTGGCAGTGTGGTGCCAGCGGAACGTCTCCAGGGCCTGGCGGATAAAGGCCTCGGCATCGCTGGCATTCAAGCCTCCTTGGGTTTCTGCCTGGTCGATCAATGCCAAGGCCTCGGCGGTAAAGATCGAGCGCTTGGCCAGGGCGCTTTCGGCGAAGGCGCGCAGGTCGGGGTTTTCGATCAGTTCCAGGCGCAGCAATGAGGTGAACACGCGAAACGGGCTGATTTGCAGCGCGTATTCATGCACGGCGCGAAAGGCGGTGGAGTGAACAGGCACGCCAGCGGGGGTGAGGTCGTAGTAGCCCACCGGTTGCATGCCCATCACCGCGAACAAACGGCTGATAGTTGCCAGTTCCGCAGCGGTGCCCAGGCGGATGGCGCCGTGGCGTTCCATGCCCAGGCGCTGGATTTCGCCGGTACGTTTGAGCTGGTGCGCCAAGCCCGGTTCGCTGTCGAGCACACGTGCATTGGTCTCGGCCACCAACTCCAGCAGCGCGCCATATAACGGAACTTCCTCTCGATACATGTCGGACATGGCCTTGGAAAAGCCCTTGCGGATCTCGTCAGGGCTGACATGTGCAATGGCGTGCATAGAAAAATTCCTGATGACTGGAGCGATGAAAGTGGCCTTTGCCTGATTTTGTTGAGCGGCCTGCCGGCTTGCAAACGAAGATTCCTCTGGACTTCATTCTGCAAATGAATGAATTGACCCTGCGTCCACGTCTTCATGTGCAAGCGGGCGTCATTGGGCTCTACACTGCGCGCCACTGTGTAGGTGAAGGAGGACCCAATGACGGCCAAACCCGCAACCAACCTGCTGCACACCCTCGAAGGCCAGCGCCTGGCAACGCCAGGCGCCGAGCAGTGGCGCGAGTGGGGCCCGTATTTGAGTGAGCGCCAATGGGGCACGGTGCGCGAAGACTACAGTGCCGACGGTGACGCCTGGGCCTACTTCCCCCATGAGCACGCCCGCAGCCGCGCCTATCGATGGGGCGAGGACGGATTGGCCGGTTTCAGTGACAAGGCTCAACGCTGGTGCCTGGGCCTGGCGCTGTGGAACGAGCGTGACGCAATCCTCAAGGAACGTCTGTTCGGCCTCGACAACGCCGAAGGCAACCACGGTGAAGACGTCAAGGAACTGTACTTTTTCGTCGATGGCGTACCGAGCCATGCCTACATGCGCATGCTCTACAAATATCCCCATGCGGCCTTTCCCTACGCTGAACTGATCGCCGAAAACGCCCGTCGTGGGCTGGCGGATGCCGAGTATGAAATCCTTGATACCGGTGTGTTTGCAGACAACCACTACTGCGACGTCAGTGTCGAATACGCCAAGCATCAGCCCGACGATATTTTCATGCGCGTCACCGTGCATAACCGTTCTGACCAACCCACACGCCTGCAGGTGCTGCCCCAGCTCTGGGCACGCAATGACTGGAGCTGGACCTTCGATGCACCCAAGCCCGGTTTGAGGCTGGACGGCGAGCGAGTGCTGGCGCGTCATCATGAGCTCGATGATCGCCACCTCAGTGCCTGGGGCCAGGACGGGGTGCAATGGCTCTTCTGCGAAAACGAAACCAATCGGCCCAGACTGGACGGGCAACCGGCGCCGGGGCCATTCAAGGATGGCATTAACGATTACGTGGTGGGCGGGGTCGAGTCGGCCATTCGCCGGGACGCGGGCACCAAGGTGGCCGCGCAGTTCACCCTTGAACTGGCGGGCCAGGAAAGCAAAATCCTTTACCTGCGTTTTGCGCCTGTGGACGCGCCTGACGTCAATGCACGCAAGCTATTGGAACAGCGGCGCCAGGAGGCCGATGACTTCTACGCGGTCTTGCAGCAGGGCCTTGCCGATGACGATGCGCGCACTGTGCAACGCCAGGCCCTGGCCGGCCTGCTATGGTCCAAGCAGCTGTACTATTTCGACGTGAACCAGTGGCTTGACGGCGACCCGGCCCAGCCCGCGCCGCCGCCCGAGCGTCTGCATATCCGCAATACCCATTGGCGGCACCTGTCCAACTTCGACATCCTGTCCATGCCCGACACCTGGGAATACCCTTGGTATGCCTCCTGGGATCAAGGCTTCCAGGCGGTGGCCATCGCGCTGATCGACCCTGGTTACGCCAAGCAACAGCTGTTGTTGCTGGTAAAGGACCGCTTCATGCACCCCAACGGCCAATTGCCGGCCTACGAATGGCGCTTTGACGACGCCAACCCGCCCGTGCATGCCTGGGCCAGTTGGCGGGTATATCAGCAGGACAAGGCGTTGACCGGCGTGGGCGACATGGATTTCCTGGAGCGGATCTTTCACAAGCTGCTGCTGAATTTCTCCTGGTGGGTCAACCGCAAGGACGCCGAGGGCCGCAACCTGTTCCAGGGCGGTTTTCTGGGCCTGGACAATATCGCCTTGTTCGATCGCTCGGCCACGTTGCCGCCGGGCTACCAGTTGGACCAGGCCGACGGCACCGCCTGGGTGGCGGCCTATGCCCTGGACCTGATGCGCATCGGCCTGGAGTTGGCCAAGCGCAATGCGGTGTATGTGGACATTGCCGTGAAGTTTTTCGAGCATTTCCTCTACATCGCCGGCGCTATCAACCGCGTCGATGACAGCGCCGAAGGTTTGTGGGATGAGCAGGACCAGTTTTTCTATGACGTGCTGCACCGTCCTGATGGCCAGAGCGAACCGGTGCGCCTGCGTTCCATCGTCGGGTTAATGCCGCTGTTCGCGGTGCTGGTGCTGGAACAGCGCGAACACGAGGGCCTGGAAGGCTTGCGCGAGCGCCTGCTGGGCTTTATGCATCATCGGCCGGACCTGGCCAGGCTGGTTTCGCGCTGGACCGAACCGGGGCAGGGCAACCGCCTGTTGCTGGCGCTGCTGCGCGGTGAGCGCACCAAGGATTTGCTGCGACGCATGCTGGATGAGCAGGAGTTCTTGTCGGCCTTCGGTGTGCGCGCCCTGTCCAAGGCCTTCGCCGAGCAGCCCCTGGCGTTGAAGATGAATGGCGACACCTTGTGCGCCAGTTACCAGCCCGGTGAGTCCGACTCACGCTTGTACGGCGGCAACTCCAATTGGCGCGGGCCGCTGTGGATGCCGGTCAATTACATGCTGATTGAATCGTTGCGCGAATTTCATCGCTATTACGCGGAGCATTTTTCCGTGGAGTATCCAACGGGCAGTGGGTATCTGGCGTCACTCGAGGAAGTGGCTGACAGCCTCAGCGAGCGGCTGACGCGGTTGTTTCTAAAAGATGAAAACGGTGTGCGGCCGTCGATGGCGGGGTATGCGCAGTTGCAGGAGGACCCGGCCAGTCGTGAGCTGGTGTTGTTCCATGAGTATTTTCATGGTGAGACAGGGCGAGGGTTGGGGGCTTCACACCAGACCGGGTGGAGCGCGTTGGTGGCGTTACTGTTGCAACCAAAACCTTAAGCAATCAGCACACCAAATGTGGGAGCGGGCTTGCTCGCGAATGCGGTGGTTCAGTGCCTGATGCATTAGCTGACACTGCGCATTCGCGAGCAAGCCCGCTCCCACAGGGATTCAGGGTTACCCGTGAATCAGGAAGGGAACAGCTCGCTCAGCTTCATCGCCAGCATCATGTCGCCTTCGGTGCGCAGCTTGCCGCCCATGAACGCTTGCATGCCGTCGGTGGAGCCGTCGACGATGCCTTCCAGGGTCTCGCTGTCCATCACCAGGGTGACCTGCGCGTCAGGGTTTTCGCCTTCTTTGAGTTCGCAGGTCTTGTCCTTGACCACCAGCGAGAAATTCTTGCTGTCGTCGATACGGAAACCGAACACCAGGTCCAAGCCTTCGGCAGCGCTTGGGTTGAATTTGGCTTTCATTGCTTCTACTGCTTTAGCTACGTCAGTCATGGTTTCGATCCTTAAGGGTAGAGTCCAGTGACCTTGGGGTCACGGTTGGCCGCAGTTCATCGGAAAGTGATGAGCTGCGGCGCCTTCAACAGTTGCAAGTGGGCGTGACTGTTGAAGGAAGCCAGTGCCACCTCGCGACCACGGAACTTGAGTTGGTTGAGCGAGGTGTTAACAATTTGCCAGTTCATTTCGAAGGCCTGGGCGGCAGGCATTCGGGTAATCAGGTGGAGCAGGGCGGTGATGGTGCCGCCGGAGGTGAATACGGCGATTTTGTCGGTGTGGTTCGCGGCTTCCAGGATGCGCTGCAAGCCACCCTGGACCCGCTCGACAAACCCCAGCCAGCTTTCCAGCCCGGGCGGATCATAGGTGCCGGCCAGCCAGCGTTCGATGATCAGGGCGAAAATGCGCTGGAACTCGCGGCGGTTCTGCGGGCCATTGCGCAGGATGTGCACGGCATCCGGTTCACTGCTGAGCAGGTCGGGTAACAGGCCGCGAATGATCGCCTCGCCGTCGAACTCGTTGAACGCGCTGTCTGTTTCCAGCACCGGAACCGGCAAGCCCAGGGCGCTGTACTGGTCGAACGTGGCGCTGGCGGTGTGCTGCTGGCGACGCAGATCACCGGCGATGCAGCGGTCAAACGCAATGCCCAGGTCTGCCAGGTGGCGACCGAGCACTTGCGCTTGTTCCACGCCAACGGGCGAGAGGACGTCATAGTCGTCTGCACCGAAGGAAGCCTGGCCATGTCGAATCAGATAAATGCTGCCCACGTCCGTTTTCCCGGTACGTTGAAAGTCTGGCGAGGTTATGAGGATGCCTGCGAGCTGTCAATGAAAAAACATACGCTTGTTTTAAAAGCGCGTTGGAGCCCGCCTGCTGGCGGTTTGATCACTGGCTCCTTCGCAGTGGCGTCGGTATGCTGGGGCCATCCGCGCCTGGCGCAGTGCATTTTTTAAGGAGACATATGGATTTTCTGGCCGAATACGCGAGCTTTCTGGCGAAGACCGTCACCCTGGTGGTCGCTATTCTGGTGGTACTGATCAGCTTTGCAGCACTGCGCAACAAAGGTCGTCGTAAATCCGCCGGCCAATTGCAGGTCAGCAAGCTGAATGATTTTTACAAGGGCTTGCGTGAGCGCCTGGAGTCCAGCCTGCTCGACAAGGACCAGCTCAAGGCCCTGCGCAAGTCCGAAAGCAAAGCTGAAAAGAAGAAAGAGAAGAAGAAACCCGAGCCCAAGCCACGGGTATTCGTGCTGGATTTCGACGGTGACATCAAGGCTTCGGCCACCGAAAGCCTGCGCCATGAAATCACCGCACTGCTGAGCCTGGCCACGCCCAAGGATGAGGTGGTGCTGCGCCTGGAAAGCGGCGGCGGCATGGTGCACAGCTATGGCCTGGCCTCCTCGCAACTGGCGCGTATCCGCCAGGCCGGCGTGCCGTTGACCGTGTGCATCGACAAAGTCGCGGCCAGCGGCGGCTACATGATGGCGTGCATCGGCGAGAAGATCATCAGCGCCCCTTTTGCGATTCTCGGTTCCATTGGCGTGGTGGCGCAGTTGCCCAACGTCAATCGCCTGCTGAAAAAACACGACATCGACTTTGAAGTGCTGACCGCCGGTGAATACAAGCGCACGCTCACTGTGTTTGGCGAAAACACCGAGAAAGGCCGGGAGAAGTTCCAGGAAGACCTGGACATCACCCATCAGTTGTTCAAGAACTTCGTCTCGCGTTACCGCCCGCAGTTGGCGATTGACGAGGTGGCCACTGGCGAAGTGTGGTTGGGGGTTGCCGCTCTCGACAAACAACTGGTCGATGAGTTGCAAACCAGCGATGAATACCTGGCCACCAAGGCCAAGACCGCCGAAGTGTTCCACCTGCACTATGCCGAGCGTAAGAGCCTGCAAGAGCGCGTGGGCCTGGCGGCCAGCGGTTCGGTGGACCGGGTGCTGTTGACCTGGTGGAGCCGCTTGACCCAGCAACGGTTCTGGTAACCCAGTATGTAGGCCATTATCCAGTGGGCGCGAGCAAGCCCGCTGGTGTCTGCCCGGCCAAGTACTTTCGCAATTCCAAGTCTTTTCTAGAATGTCCATGCCCCATCCTTGTATCGCTTGCAATCTAGGCTATGTTCTATCACTAGCGGATCGGACTCAGGCCAAGGAAGGTGTCCCTTTTGATCACTGGCATTGAATGTCAGTATCAACGCGTTATTACTCAAATGCATCGCAGCTGGACAGCGAGCATACGAGCAGCATCGGTACCCCTTCCTTTTGGTTTCGAGTGGATCGAACTGGTGAAAAGCATGCCCTGTTCCGGCGATGCCAACACTGCCTCGTCAACCCTTGACCAAGCACTACGTATGGCAAAACCAAAGTAGTTGTCTTGCCGCATGCTTTTGCTTTGTAAGGAAAAAGTAGGGCAACTTGATGGATCTTCCATTGCCAGGCCAGGTTGATGCTTGTATCTACCCTCTTGGATTATCTGACTTGCACGAAATGCCAAAGCTGCACGATCCGGTTAGCGCAGATGTCGTTGTAGTCGGAGGAGGGTTGCTGGGCTTGTCTACAGCGTTACATTTGTCCTCTTTTGGCGTCGAAACCGTATTGCTGGAAAAAGCCCAGATCGGAGGGCGTGCTTCCGGGCGTAATGGTGGCCAGGTGACGCCAGGCATGGCCCGTTGGAAGGCTCAGAAAATGCTCTGTGCCCTGCCTCGGGAGGACGCCCGCTGGCTATGGCGGTTTTCCTCACAGGAGGCAATTGAGCTGTTGGATAACTTGCTTGATACCCATCGAATTCTTGCTGATCGCCAGCATGGACACCTGACGGCAGCGATGCATCCAGCCCATGTCCGCGTACTGACGGACGAGTTGGCTGCCCGTCACCTGTTGGGTGAGCACGGCGCCCATATTCTGGACCCCCACGAGTTGCAATCCCATCTTCATTCGCCGATTTATCACGGAGCACTGCTGGATAATCTCGGCGGGCAAATCCACCCGCAGAAACTGATACGTGGTCTCCTGCGCGCTTTTCTGCAAGGGGGAGGCAAGGCTTATGAAAACAGTCCGGTGTTGTCTTTGCGCGCGGTATCGAATGGAACAGAGGTAATGGGTGTCGACGCCAGCATCGTGGCACGCAAGGCTGTCGTGTTAGCCGTGCATGCGGATACCAGTTTGCTTCAGTCGCAGGAAGATGCAATGACCCTCTCATTGCACTCCTATCTAGCGGCAACACCGCCGATCGAAGGCGGTATTCGCTCATTACTGCCGACGGGCATGCCCGTCTATGACACGCGGCTGCAGATCGATTATTTTCGCCCCTATGAGCACGATCGCTTGCTGTTTGGCGCACTGGGTACCAGCCATCGATTGACTAACGAGATGATTATCAAGCGCCTGCAACAGAGGATGTGCGAAGTATTCCCTCATCGTGATGATCTACGGCCTGAGTTCTTTTGGGCCGAAGAATTTGACATTACCCGTTCAGGTTTGCCGATATTCCGTAAGTCCACAGCACCCGTGCCGGTGTATACCGCATACGGTTGGAACGGGCATGGGCTGGTACAAACCATCCGGACAGGGAAAGCCATTAGCGATGACTTTTTGCGAATCAACCACGACTTCATGAAGTTGACTCAGTTCAAGCACAATGCCTTTCCTACCCGCTATCTGCATAAACGTGACCTCGCCCGACTGGCCATGCTGTCGGCGCGAATGGTCAGTTTTCTTCGGCCTCACAAAATGTTGTCGTCTTGAGTGGCTTATTTGATGGTCAGGTTAGACGGGGCTCAATGGAGTCCGCCAACTGCGTGAGGATCAGGCAGCACGACACCGCCCCCGCATCCAACACCCCAAGCGAACGCTCTCCCAGGCGGCTGGCCCGGCCAATCTTGGCCACCAGGTCCTTGGTCGAATCTCGCCCTTGAGAGGCGGCGGTTTTCATCGCATCGAGTGCATCGCTGAAAGAACGCGCCGCTGCATGCGCCCGTTCAAAGGCTTCCACCGCCGGAATCAATGTATCCATCAAGCACTTGTCGCCCACCCCCGCTTCGGTGATGTCCTGCAATGAGGTCAAGCCGCCGCGCAGCAGGTGGGCGAAGGTGGCGGCGTCGATGTCTTCACTGCCGCGCACTTCGTCGGCCATGCCGATAAACAGGCTGCCATACAACGGGCCCATGGAGCCGCCGATGCCTTCCATCAGGCTCAGGGTCAGCTCGTCCAGGGCTTCGGCCAGGGTCAGTTGGCGACCTTCGATCGTGCGGCCGCAATGGGCAAAGCCCTTGGCCATGTTGATGCCATGGTCGCCATCGCCGATGGCGCCGTCGACTTCGCTGAGGTACTCCCGGTTGGCCACGATGACGCTGACCAGGTCGGCGACAATGGCGCTACCGTCATGGGTAGAAAAATGCTGGCTCATGATTCACTCCGCCTGGGTCATGCCGATGGAGCGGCAGGGTTGGTCGATCAAGGTTTTCAGCTCAGCGTCGAGGCCAAGCAGGGTCAAGGTCACGCCCATCATCTCCAGGGACGTGAAGTAGTTGCCCACGTAGCAACGGTGAATCTTCAAACCTTTGGCCTTGAGCTGTTTTTCAACCTCGGCGTAGAAAATATACAACTCCATCACCGGGGTGGCGCCCAGGCCTGAGACCAGCACCACCACGCTGTCGTCCTGGCTGAAATCGCGGTCGGCGAGGATCGGCGCCAGCATGCGCTCGGCCATGGCGGCGGCCGGTTCAATCGGGATGACTTCGATGCCCGGTTCGCCATGATGGCCGATACCCAGCTCCATCTGGCCGTCGGGAATCTGGAAGTTCGGCTTGCCCACCGCGGCGATCGTGCAGGGCGTAAGGCCGATACCAATCGAGCGGCAGTGGTCGACGGTTTTCTGCGCCACCCGAATCACGCCGTCCAGGTCGTAATGCTGGGCAGCGGCGGCACCGCCGATCTTCCACATGAAGATCTCCCCGGCCACGCCGCGACGCTTGGCAATATCGGCCTTGGGTGCGGAGGCCACGTCGTCGTTGGCGACTACGGTGCGGATGCGCATGTCTTTGCTGGCGGCCATTTTCATCGCCAGCTTCACGTTCATGTTGTCGCCCGCGTAGTTGCCATACAGGCACGCAACACCTGCACCGTGGTCGGCGGCGCGGAAGGCATCGAAAAAGCTCTTGGCGGTGGGCGAGGAAAAAATCTCGCCGACGGCCACCGCATCCACCAGGCCTGGGCCAACATAGCCGAGGAACGCCGGCTCGTGCCCGGAGCCGCCGCCGGTGACAATGCCGACGCGGCCCTTGGCGGACGGCCTGGCCTTGACGATGACCCGTGGGTTGCTTTCGTACTGGCGCAGTTCGGGGTGCGCGACCAGGATGCCGCGCAGCATGTCTTCGACCACTTGGTCGGGATCGTTGATGACTCGATTCATAACGCGGGTTCCTGTTGTTTTTATTAACTGTAGGAGCGAGCTTGCTCGCGAAAAACGTCAACGATGACGCGGGCTGTCTGATTCAACGTGGCGGCCTTGAGTTCTTCGCGAGCAAGCTCGCTCCTACAGTAAAAGCGGTTGGGTAAACGTTCAGGGTTCGAGCACAACTTTGAGCGATTTATCGCCGCGTTCCATCACTGCAAACGCTTCCTTGAAATCCGCCAGCGCAAACTTGTGGGTCACCACGTCGCGCATGTCGATCTTGCGGTTGCCGATAAAGTCGATGGCCCTTGGGTACATATACGGGCCCAGGTGCGAGCCGAGGATATCCAGCTCCTTGCGGTCGCCGATGATCGACCAATCCACCGTGGCCTCGTCATTGAATACACTGAATTCGACAAAGCGTCCCAGCTTGCGCAGCATCGCCAGGCCCTGGTTCACCGCCTTGTGGTGCCCGGTGGCTTCGATATAAATGTCGCAGCCATAGCCATCGGTAATCTCGCGAATTTTCGCCAGCACATCGACTTCGGCCGGGTTCCACACTTCGTCGGCGCCCATGCGCAGGGCAAGGGCGGCGCGTTCGGGTTTCATGTCCAGCACGATGAGCTTTTTCGGGTTGCGCAACCGCACCGCGCCGATGATGCCCAGGCCCAGGGTGCCGGCACCGGCGACCACCACAATGTCGTCATGGTCGACGTTGGCACGTTCCGCCGCGTGCAGCGAGCAGGCCAGCGGCTCGATCAGGATTGCTTCATCGGGGGCGATGGATTCCGGCACTTTGTGGATGATGCCTTCCTTGGTGAAGATCATGTATTGCGCCATGGCGCCCTGCACGTTGTTCTGGAAGCCATACAGGTCGTGCTTCTGGCACATCCAGTATTGGCCGTGGTTACAGAAGCGGCACCCCCAGCATGGCACGATCTGCTCGGAGATCACCCGGTCACCCACGGCCACGCCGCGCTTCTCGGCGCCAGGGCCAAGGGCGACCACGCGGCACACGAACTCATGCCCGGGGATCATCGGCGGCTTCACGTAGCGCGGTTGCTCGGCATCGCCCCAGAACGACGGCGCGCCGCGATAGGTCTTGATATCGCCCATGCAAATGCCGCACAGCTCGACCTTGGTGAGGATCTCGTCGGGGCCGGGCGTGGGCACGTCGACGGTTTCCAGGCGGTAGTCTTCCGGGCCGTGGCAGACCACGGCCTGCATGGTTTTCGGGATGCTCGGGGCGAGTTGTTCAGGTGTGCGTTCGGTGACGGTGGACATGACAAAACCTCACGACATAACGATGAATTACTGAATGCTGTAGCCGCCGTCGATCACCATGTTGGCACCGGTGATCATCTGTGCGGCATCACTGAGCAGGTACAGCGCCAGCCCGGCGATTTCTTCCGGCTGGGCAAAGCGCCCCGCCGGGATCTGCAATTTGGCTCGCTCACCCACCTCGCCGGCCCAGGCTTTTTTGCCCAGGGCGGTTTCGACGATGGTGGGGGAGATGGCATTGACGTTGATCTGCGGCGCCCACTCCATGGCCAATACCTTGGTCATCCCTACAATCGCCGCCTTGCTGGCGCAGTAGGCGACGTGACGGTCCAGGCCAATCACGGCGGCCTGGGACGCCAGGTTGACGATGCGCCCGCTGCCTTGGGCAAGCATATGTCTGGCACAGGCCTGGGCCATGAAAAAGCTGGCCTTGAGGTTGATGTCCAGGGTGGTGTCCCAGGCGCTTTCGCTGACCGCGATGGCTTTGTCCAGCAGCACCACGCCTGCGCTGTTGATCAGGTAATCCAGGCGTTGGAAGTGCGCGAATACGTTGTCGACGGTCGGTTGTATCTGGTCGATCCTCCCGAGGTCGACGGCAATGCCCAGGTGCTCGGCACCCAGGCCGGCCGCCACGTCGACCACGGCCTGGTCGCGGTCCAGCAGCGCCACGCGGGCACCGCGCTCCGCCAGCAAGGTGGCGCAGGCCAGGCCGATACCGGCGGCGCCACCGGTGATCACCGCGCAACGGCCGCTGAGGTCGAAGGCTTGGTTCCAGAAACCAGACATGAATAACTCCATTGATTAATGTAGGAGCGAGCTTGCTCGCGAAGAGCGTCAACGATGACGCGGGTAGCCTGACTGCGCGCGACGTCCTTGAGTTTTTCGCGAGCAAGCTCGCTCCTACAGGTGAGGTGGATTTACTTACCGCCGCTGACTTGCTTGTACAGCGCATCCGCATTGGCATTGGTCACCGGCACCCAAGGAAGGATGTAGTTCTTGGCCGTGCCGTCATCCCATTTCACGTCCTTGGCATAGCGCTCCCAAATCACCGATTGTGGCTTGTAGTCCTTGCCGGCCAGGGCACGCAACGCTACGTCCAGCGCGCCTTGGGACTGGGCCTGGGCATCCTGGAGGAAAGTGGTGACTTCGTCCTTTTTTGCCGCCTGGATCGCATCCGGCATGCCGTCGATAGAGGTAACGGGCACATCCTTGGCGGTGAGACCATGGGACTTCAGCGCCTGCACGGCGCCCAGGGCCATGTCGTCGTTCTGGGCGATCACGCCATTGATGCCCTTGGGGTGGGCGTTGAGCCAATCTTCGGTGAGCGTCATGGCCTGGGCGCGGTCCCAGTTGGCGGTTTTCTTTTCGATGATCTTGATGTCCGGGTGTTTGCCCAGCACTTCCAGCTCGCCTTTTTCCCGGTCGATCTGGGCCGACTGGCCAATCGGGCCCTGGATGATCACCACGTTGCCCTTGCCATTGAGCTTGTCGACCATGGCCTGGGCCTGCAGGCGGCCGCCTTCCACGTCGTCGTTACCCACATACGGCACGCTGGCATCGGCTACTTTCGTATTGGAGGCGATGACCACCACGTCGTTGCTCATGGCGGCCTTGACGGTACCGACGCCGGCCTTGGTATCAATCGGCACGAACAGAATCGCGTCGTAGCGTTGGGTCACCATGTTTTCGATCTGGTTGTTCTGGGTCAGGGCGTCGTAGTTGCCGTCGAACACGGTCAACTGCACGGTGCCGTCCTTGACGGCCGGGTGTTCCTTGAGCTCGCGGACCCAGTTCTGCATGAACTGGCCCTTGAGGCCATAGACGGCCGCGCCGATCTTGTAGGTCTTGCCGTCGGCGGCCAGGGCGATACTGCTGGCGAGCAGGGAGAGGGCCGCCGCGGCGGCCAGGGTGGTACCCAGTTTCATAAGTAGAACTCCAGTTATTGTTATGGGTCGTTCTTCAGCGTTTCTTCTTGCGCCACACGTCGATCAGTACTGCAAACACGATGATCAGGCCCTTGGCGACCTGCTGGTAATAGGAGGACACGCCGAGCAGGTTCAGGCCGTTGTTGATCACGCCGATCAACAGTGCCCCGAACAAGGTGCCGACAATGCTGCCGGTACCGCCGGACAAACTGGTGCCACCGATCACCACTGCGGCAATCGCGTCCAGCTCATAGGAAACCCCGGCCTGGGGCAGGGCAGAGGTGGTGCGTGCCGACAGCACCACGCCGGCCAACCCGGCGAGCAGGCCCGAGACCACGTACACCGAGAACATCACCTTGCGCACGCCAATACCGGAGGTGCGCGCGCTTTTTTCGTTGCCGCCCACCGCGTACACATAGCGGCCGTAGGTGGTGTAGCGCAGCACCATCCAGAAAATAAGCGCGACCACGGCGAAGATGATGATCGGCACGCCCACCGGGCCGACCTTGCCGATGCCCAAGGCCAGGTAGGCGTCGGGCAAGTCGGTGATCGGGCTGCCGTCGTTGAGGATAAAGGTCATGCCCCGGGCGATGCTGAGCATGCCAAGGGTGGCCACGAACGGCGGGATCGATAGGTTGGCAATCATGAAACCATTGACCACCCCGAGCATCGCGCCGGCAAACATCCCCGCGCTGACCGCCGCCAACAGGCCGTAACCCTGGGTGGCGACCATGGCGCTGCACAAGCCGGCGAACGCCAGGATCGACCCCACCGACAGGTCGATGCCCTTGGTCAGGATCACGTAGGTCATGCCCACGGCGAGAATGCCGTTGATGGAGGTTTGGCGCAGGATGTCCATCCAGTTGCGCCAGGTCATGAAGTATTCGCTGGAAAACGCCATCACCACGCACAGCAGGATAAACACCAGCGGCAGGCCGAAGCGGTCGAGGGACAGGCGCAGGCGGTTGCGCGGCGCGGCGGTAACGGGAGCAACGATGGTTTTGGCATTCATGAGGCAAGACTCAACAAGGCTTCCTGGGAAAGGGCGGTGTCGGTGCTGATAGTGACCAGCCGGCCGCCTTTGAAGACGGCGATGCGGTCGCTCAAGTGCAGCAGTTCCGGTGCTTCCGACGACACCACAATGGCTGCGCCGCCGGCGCGCACAAACTGGTCGAGCAGGTGGTAGATCTCCTGTTTGGCGCCTTCGTCGATGCCGCGGGTGGGTTCATCGCAGAGCAGGCATACCGGCTCGGTGGACAGGCATTTGGCGAGCACCACCTTTTGCTGGTTACCGCCGCTCATTGATGCCACCGGCAGCTCCAGGGAACTGGTCTTGATCTGCAGGCGCTTGACCATCTCCTCGGCCAGTTGCGCTTCTTTACGTGCGTTGATCAGCGACCAACT
Organism: Pseudomonas fluorescens; assembly: GCF_001902145.1. Lineage (GTDB taxonomy): Bacteria > Pseudomonadota > Gammaproteobacteria > Pseudomonadales > Pseudomonadaceae > Aquipseudomonas > Aquipseudomonas fluorescens_BV. The sequence continues at coordinate 204,236 of NZ_MRST01000025.1, read as the reverse complement.
CGACAAGCGCTTATAGGCCGACAGTGCAATGTTCGACAGGATGCTGCCGGTCAACACCAGGCCGCTGTCCTTGCGGTCTTCGGTAACCAGCGACATGCCGGCGTCGATGGTCGCCTTGGGCTGCCCGATGGGCATGGGCTTGCCTTGCAAGGTAACCCTGCCGGAATCCGCTACGGTCAGGCCGTAGATGCAATTGAGGAATTCACTGCGCCCGGAGCCCATCAGCCCATAAATGCCGAGGATCTCGCCACGGCGCAGTTGCAGGCTGATGTCGTGGAACTCGCCGTTGCGGCTCAGGTTGTCGACCTGCAGGCAGGTGCTGGCCGCGCATTCGCGGCCCACCTTGTGGTCGATGCGCGTCAGTTCCTGGCCGACAATGCCGCGCACCAGGTGGTCGCGGTCGATATCGGCCATGCGCCCGCTTTCGACAAAGGCGCCATCACGGAAGATGCTGTAGTCATCGGCGATCTGCGCCAGTTCGCTCAGTCGATGGGACACGTACACGATACCGGCACCGCGTGCGGTAAGGCGGCGAATGGCCTTGAACAGGGTTTCGGCCTCGCGCTCGCCGATGGCCGAGGTGGGCTCGTCCATGATCATCACCTGGCAGTCATGGCTGAACGCCTTGGCGATTTCCACCAATTGCATCTGCGCCACGCTCAGGCGGTGCATGGGGCTGGTGGCGTCGACATCGAACTCTAGGTTTTCGAGCAGTTCGCGGGTGCGGCGGTTGAGGGCCTTGCTGTCGACGATGCAGCCGGCGCGGCGCGGTTCGCGGCCCAACCAGATGTTTTCGGCGACGGTCATGTAGGGGATGGGTTCGAGCTCCTGGGTGATCATCGCGATCCCCGAGGCCAAGGCTTCACTCGGGCGATTGAACTGCACCGGTGCGCCGTTGAGCAGAATGCTGCCGGCGTCACGCTGGGTGATGCCCATCAGGATGCTCAGGAAGGTCGACTTGCCGGCACCGTTGCCGCCGCACAGGGCGTGGACGCTGCCGGCGCGCAGAGAAAGGCGCCCGTCACGCAGGGCTGGCACCCCGGCGTAAGCCTTGGCGACGTGTTCAGCCTGGAGCAGTAATGGCGTGGCCATCGGCGTGTCCTCGTGCTGTGAATTCTTATTAGGTCGCACAGTCATGTTTCGCTGTGATCATATGTGTATCAAATGAAATTCTGATCAGTCAATCTCTTTCACTTAAAAGGTGTGATTCTCATCTGAAAGCGGGCGACTGCCTTTATATAAGGCTTTGACTGGCGGGTCAGCTAAATCTTGCTTGACAGGACGGGGTGAATGCTTGAGAAATGAGTGATAGATATTTCACTAAGTGATCATTTGATCAGTGGAGTTTGGCACCATGAACACACCTTTCCCGGTGGCTATCGGATGTGATGAAGCAGGTTTTGAGCTTAAAGAGCTGTTGAAGCGCCATATCGAGGCGTTGGGGTACCCGGTGACCGACTTCGGTACGCATTCAACGGCGCCGGTGCTGTATCCGGACATCGCCCTGGCCGTGGCCACCGCCATCAATGCCGGGCAACAGCGCCTCGGCGTACTGGTATGCGGCACCGGAATAGGCATGGCCATCTCGGCCAACAAGGTGCTGGGCATCCGTGCGGCCCAGGCCCATGACACCTATTCGGCGGAGCGGGCGCGCAAGAGCAACGATGCGCAAATCCTCTCCATTGGAGCGCGGGTCATCGGTGCGGAGTTGGCCAAAAGCATCGTCAGTGCGTTTTTGAGCTCGGAGTTCGAAGCGGAGCGGTCCGGGGCCAAGGTCGAGCGCATCAATGCGATCGAGCGCGATGGGCATCAGTAGTGGACGGCGCGGGGCAAGAGTCGGGAGAATGCGCCTTTGACGCCGAAACGGAAGCCCGTCCCCATGAGTGACAGTACCCAGCGCATGGCCAGTGATATCGATCAGATGACCGAAGTGGCGATGCTCTATTACCTTGAGAACGTCACTCAGGAGGCCATTGCCAAGCGCTTTGACCTGTCGCGGGCAAAAGTCAGCCGCCTGCTCAAGCGTGCTCGGGATGAAGGGATCGTCGAGGTGCGCGTGTTGCAGCACCCGGCGATGAACAACGAGCTGGAGCGTGCGCTGGTGGAACGCTTCAAGCTCGACCGCGCCTTGATCGCGGTCGACCACAGCGACCCCGACACCCAGCGCTCGGCAGTCGCCAGCCTGGTGGCCAACTACCTCAACAAGACCCTGGGCGACGGCATGATCGTTGCCGTGGGCATGGGGCGTAACGTCGGCGCGGTGGCCGATAACGTGTTTCTGCCGGTAACCCGCAACTGCACTTTCGTGTGTGCCATCGGCGGCTCGCTCAAGGCTGGTGAATACATGAACCCTGACCACATCTGCCGGCGCCTGGCCCTGCGCTTTGGGGGCGAGAGTGAAAGTCTGTATGCTCCGGCGCTGGTGGCCAACCCGGAACTGCGCGGGGTGCTGATCAACAACGACACGGTGCGTTCGACCCTTGACCGTGCCCGCCGTGCCGATATTGCCCTGATCGGCATCGGCGACATGAGCGAGAACAGCAACATGGTGCGTATGGGCTGGTTCTCGCCCCAGGAAATCGCCCAGGCGCGGTTGTCTGGCACCGTGGGCGACATGATGGGCTATGACTTTATCGACATTCACGGCCAGCCGGCGGTCAACGCCATTCAGGGGCGCGTGATCGGGTTGACGGTGCAGGAGCTGTTTCGCATCCCGGATGTGGTGGCGATTGCCAGTGAGAACACCAAGGCGGCGGCGACCTTGGGGGCGTTGCGCTCGGGGGTGATCAATACGCTGGCGACCACCGTCACCAATGCCCACACCATCCTGGCGCTGGACGATGCCACTCGTAAAACCTGATGAGTCTTCTATCTGGCAGGCGGGCAGGCTTTCTGTGGGAGCTGGCTTGCCTGCGATTGCATCGACCCGGTCTACCTGATGCACCGAGGTGCCTGCATCGCAGCATAGGTATCTACACAACTGTGAAGTGATCGACGGTAACCACGATGCGAAGCGAGCCGCTTTTGATCTGCTTTTGATCTCAGGCGCCCCGTTAAACCACACCGAGCCTAAGCGAGGTGCCGAGTGGTGGGGCAAGAGCGTTTTGCTTACTTTTGCGCTGTTCAAAAGTGAGCCGCTGTAAAAGCGGAACCCTAAGTGGCCGTTACCGCAGGAATGGATATGTACTCGGTATAACAGTGTCGGCTGTCAGGCCGCCATCGCAGGCAAGCCAGCTCCCACAAGAGTTGCTGTGCTTCTGATAGGGATCTACAGGTTTTGTAATAGTTTTGCGTTGTGAGAAGTTTATATTTCGAATGTAGGATTCAAGTCCTTTTGGCATTTCAGGACTTGCATGAACACCCTCTCGGAGCCTCCCAGTCGTCTTTCCCCAAGACAACCGCTGTCGCTGTTCCCCCTGAAGCACCCCGTATTCCGACTGCTAACCTTGTCCCGGCCTACTGACCGCGCTTTGCCGTGCCCGGCATTCTGAACCCCCGACTACAGAGACTTTATAAATGGAATGGTTAGCGGATCCAACGGCCTGGCTCGGCCTTGCGACCTTGATTGTGCTGGAACTGGTGCTGGGTATCGACAACCTGGTGTTTATCGCGATCCTGGCGGACAAGTTGCCGCCGGAGCAGCGTGACCGTGCACGCTTGATCGGTTTATCCCTGGCGCTGCTGATGCGCCTGGGCCTGTTGGCGAGTATTTCCTGGTTGGTGACCCTGACCCAGCCGCTGTTCGAGGTGTTCGACAAGAGCTTCTCCGGCCGTGACCTGATCATGCTGTTTGGTGGTGTATTCCTGTTGTTCAAGGCCACCATGGAATTGCATGAACGCCTTGAAGGCCATGTGGCGCAACACAAGGGCAGTGTGGCTTACGCGATGTTCTGGCCGATCGTCGCGCAGATCGTGGTGCTGGATGCGGTGTTCTCCCTCGACGCGGTAATTACCGCCGTGGGCATGGTCGACGAACTGGCGGTGATGATGATCGCCGTGATCGTGTCCATCGGCCTGATGATCGTGGCGAGCAAGCCGCTGACCCGTTTCGTCAATGCGCACCCGACCGTGATCATGCTGTGCCTGGGCTTTTTGATGATGATCGGTTTTGCCCTGACCGCCGAAGGCCTGGGTTTCCATATTCCCAAGGGCTACCTGTATGCGGCCATTGGTTTCTCGATTCTGATCGAGGTGTTCAACCAGATCGCCCGAGCCCGTCGCAAGAAATCGGCACAGGGTGTGTTACCGGTGCGTGAGCGTACCGCCCATGCGGTGATGCGCTTGTTGGGCGGCCGCAGCCTGGCGGTGGAAGAGGTGGGTGAAGACGTGGCTGACCTGCTGGGCGAGCCGGATGCTGCGCAGGGTCCGCTGTTTGACCGGCGCGAACGGGTGATGATCAGCGGTGTGCTGCAACTGGCCGAGCGGCCGATTCGCACCCTGATGACGCCAAGGGCCAAGGTTGATTGCATCGACCTGGCGGACGACCCCGAGACGATCCGTCTGAAACTGATGCACTCGTCCTACTCGCGTCTGCCGTTGATCCGTAACGGTGCGGTGGATGAGCCCCTGGGCTTTGTGCACAAGAAGGAGTTGCTCAAGGAATACCTGGGCGGCAACGAGCCGAACCTGGAACACCTGGCGCGTCGGGCAATCAACCTGCTGGAGAGTTTTTCGATCCTCAACGCCTTGGAACAGATGCGCCAGGAGTCTACCCATATCGCCTTCGTGATCAACGAATTCGGCGACTTCATGGGGGTGTTGAGCATGACGGACATTCTGGAATCCATCGCCGGTGAATTGCCCGATGCCAGCGAAATCGAAGGGCCGGACATTGTCGAGGACGGCGATGGTTTTCGTGCCAATGGTGCCTTGAACCTCAACCTGGTGCGTCAGCGCACGGGCTTCAAGGCTGTAGCGACTGAGGATTATCAAACCTTGGCGGGTTTGGTGATGAGCCTGCTCGACCGCCTGCCGGTGGTGGGCGATAGCCTGGAGCACGAAGGCTGGCGTTTAACGGTCGCTGAAGTGGAGGAGCGTCGGGTGACACAAGTGCACTTGCGCCCTTGCTCAGGTCATAACGGCTGAAGATGTCTTTTACGTACTGCTCTTGTTCCTCCAGGGGGCCAAAGCCTTTGTGTTGTTCTACAACGGCTCCCTTCAGGTAGATCAGCAGCGTCGGGGTGCCTGTTACGTCAGGGTGCCTCGGCGTATGGGCGCAGTCGAGTAACAGGCTGACGATCCAGGGATGCTTCCACGCGCTCTGTTCGAATAAGTGGCATGCCTGCGCGCAAGCGGGGCAGTGCTCTGAAAAAAACAGAATAAACACTGGGCGTGGCGTGTTCAGTACCCATCCAAACTCGCTGGCGCTGGAAATTCTGCGTGTGGCGACTCCCATGTCGATCTCCCCCGGCCGTGTTGGTTCTTGCCAACGCTAAGCCGGTGGGGCGCCACCGTCTACTGTCAACCTTCACAGGTGCCCGTCACGTTTTGGCGATCTGTTTAAGTGCGCAGTAACACCGTTGTGGGGCGTTGCGTAGCAAAGCCGCACGCTAACGGCGCAATGCCGTTTACCTCTTCAGTACTTATCTCGTTGATCCAAAACGAATTTCGCTCCTGCATATTTTTCCTCCAGCGCCTATGGCACACTTTCTGCTGTCTATTCCGTTGTTACATACCAAGTTCCGGTATAGCGGAATACACAATCCCTGGAGTGCTTGTCATGCATCACCGACCTTCCGTATTCAAAGCGTGTGTTTTTCTCGTCGCTGCATCGGCTTCCCTCGCCAGCGTTGTGCAGGCGGCGGACAGCAAGCTCGATGATGTGCTCAAGCGTGGGCATTTGATCGTAGGTACAGGCAGTACCAATGCGCCGTGGCACTTCCAGGGAGCGGACGGCAAGTTGCAGGGGTTTGATATCGACATCGGCCGCATCGTGGCTAAAGGTTTGTTCAATGACCCGAGCAAGGTGGAGTTTGTGGTGCAGTCGTCCGACGCACGCATTCCCAACCTGCTCACCGACAAGGTCGACATGAGTTGCCAGTTCATCACTGTTACCGCCAGCCGTGCGCAGCAGGTGGCCTTTACCCTGCCGTACTACCGTGAAGGCGTCGGCCTGCTGTTGCCCAACAACAGCAAGTACAAGGAAATCGAAGACCTGCAAGCGGGGGGCGATGACGTCACCGTGGCCGTGCTGCAGAACGTGTATGCCGAAGAGTTGGTGCACCAGGCGCTGCCCAAGGCCAAGGTCGATCAGTACGACAGCGTTGACCTGATGTACCAGGCCGTGAACTCAGGCCGCGCCGATGCTGCTGCCACCGACCAGTCCTCGGTCAAATACCTGATGGTGCAGAACCCTGGCCGCTACCGCAGCCCCACCTACGCCTGGAGCCCGCAAACCTACGCCTGTGCGGTCAAGCGGGGCGACCAGGACTGGCTGAACTTCGTCAACACCGCGCTGCACGAAGCCATGACCGGTGTGGAATTCCCCACCTACAAAGCCTCGTTCAAACAGTGGTTCGGCGTGGACCTGCCAGAACCGGCGATTGGTTTTCCCGTGGAATTCAAGTGACCCGCAACAACAGGGGCGTGCCTGAACACGCCCCCTTCAGGTGCTGCTGACCATGAACTATCAGTTGAACTTTGCCGCCGTCTGGCGTGATTTCGACACCTTGCTGGCGGGGCTCGGCCTGGGTTTGCAGTTGGCGTTGCTGTCGATCGCCATCGGCTGCGTGATCGGCCTGTTGATGGCGTTTGCCATGCTCTCCAGGCACCGCGCGTTGCGTATCATTGCCTCGGTTTACGTCACCGTGGTGCGCAACACCCCGATCCTGGTGCTGATCCTGTTGATCTACTTCGCCTTGCCCTCCCTGGGCATTCGGCTGGATAAGATCCCCTCGTTCATCATCACCCTGTCGCTGTATGCCGGCGCCTATCTCACCGAGGTATTCCGCGCAGGCCTGATGAATATTCCCAAGGGCTTGCGGGAAGCCGGCCTGGCCATCGGCTTGGGCGAGTGGCGGATCCGCGCTTACATCACCGTGCCGGTGATGCTGCGCAACGTGTTGCCGGCACTTTCGAACAACTTCATCTCGCTGTTCAAGGACACCTCCCTGGCCGCCGCGATCGCGGTGCCGGAGCTGACCTATTACGCCCGCAAGATCAACGTCGAAAGCTACCGGGTGATTGAAACCTGGCTGGTCACGACCGCGCTCTACGTGGCTGCCTGTTACCTGATTGCCATGCTGCTCCGTTACCTGGAACAGCGTTTGGCTATCCGTCGTTAAGGAAGGGTTTCCATGTACGAATCCCCCAGTTGGCTGCATGAATTGTGGATCGCCCGCGAGACCCTCTGGGCCGGCTTCCAGGCCAGCGTGGCGGTCTCGGCGCTGGCGATTATCTTTGGCACCCTGATCGGCATCGTCGCCGGGTTGATCCTGACCTACGGCAAATTCTGGATGCGTGCGCCGTTCCGCCTGTATGTGGATTTGATCCGTGGCACACCAGTGTTTGTGCTGGTGTTGGCGTGTTTCTACATGCTGCCGGCCCTTGGCTGGAACATCACCGCATTCCAGGCTGGGGCCGTCGGGCTCACCTTGTTCTGCGGCTCCCACGTGTCGGAAATCGTGCGCGGCGCGCTGCAGGCCATTCCCCGTGGGCAATTGGAAGCGGGCAAGGCCATTGGCCTGACGTTTTATCAGTCCCTGGGCTACGTGCTGTTGCCCCAGGCGCTGCGGCAGATCTTGCCGACCTGGGTGAACTCCTCTACGGAAATCGTCAAGGCCTCCACCTTGCTGTCGGTGATCGGCGTGGCCGAATTGCTGCTCAGCACGCAGCAGGTGATCGCGCGCACCTTCATGACCCTGGAGTTCTACCTGTTCGCCGGGTTTCTGTTTTTTGTCATCAACTACGCCATCGAATTATTCGGGCGCTACATTGAAAAGCGGGTGGCCTTGCCATGAACCAAGCTCAAACCAACCCAGCGCTGCTGGACATCCGTGGCCTGCGTAAACAATACGGCCAGGTGGAAGTGCTCAAGGGCGTCGATCTGTCCATGCAGCGCGGCAATGTGGTGACGTTGATCGGCTCCAGCGGCTCGGGCAAGACCACCTTGCTGCGCTGCGTGAACCTGCTGGAGGAGTTCCAGGGCGGGCAGATCACCTTGGATGGCGAGTCCATCGGCTACAGCGATGTCGGCGGCAAGCGTGTACGCCACCCGGAGCGGGTGATCGCCCAGCACCGCGCAATGACCGGCATGGCGTTCCAGCAATTCAACCTGTTCCCGCACCTGACCGCGCTGCAGAACGTCACCCTCGGCTTGCTCAAGGTCAAGAAAATGGGCAAGGATGAAGCGGTAGCGCTGGCCGAAAAATGGTTGGACCGCGTCGGCCTGCTGGAGCGCCGCAACCACTTTCCCGGTCAATTGTCCGGCGGCCAGCAACAGCGCGTGGCCATTGCCCGGGCCATTGCCATGAACCCCAGCCTGATGCTGTTCGACGAAGTCACCTCGGCCCTCGACCCGGAGTTGGTGGGCGAAGTGCTCAGCGTGATCAAGGGGTTGGCGGAGGAGGGCATGACCATGTTGTTGGTCACCCACGAGATGCGCTTCGCCTATGAGGTCTCGGACCAGATCGTCTTCATGAACCAGGGCCGCATTGAAGAGCAGGGCAGCGCGAAGGATATCTTCGAACGGCCGCAGTCGCCGCGCCTGGCGGAATTTCTCAAGAACATTCGTTTTTAACAAGGAGCAACTTTATGAGCATTACTCGTTACGGCACCGGCAGCACCGCAGGTGGCGGCCAGCCACGCCCGTTCGCCCGCGCCGTGGAAGCCGATGGCTGGCTTTATGTGTCGGGCCAGGTGCCTGCGGTGGATGGTGAAATCATCAGTGGCGGCATCATCGAGCAAACCCGCCAGACGATGCGCAACGTGGTGGCGATCCTCGAAGAAGCCGGCTACGAACTCAAGGATGTGGTGCGGGTGGGCGTATGGTTGGAAGACCCACGGGACTTCTGGAGTTTCAACAAGGTGTTCGGCGAGTACTTCACCCCCGAACACGCCCCGGCGCGCGCCTGTGTTCAGGCCAATATGATGGTCGATTGCAAGGTCGAGATCGATTGCGTGGCCTACAAGAAAAAGGGCTGAATATTTAAACCCTGTAGGAGCGAGCTTGCTCGCGAAGATCGTCAACGATAACGCGGATATTGTTTATGAACGCGTTGCCCTGGAGTTTTTCGCGAGCAAGCTCGCTCCTACAGAAGAATTCATACCACTCGGGACCGAGTCCACCATGACCGAAGACACCATCAAGCGCCGCGCCAAAGGCCTGGACCGTGCGTTCGATATCCTCGATTTTCTCAAGGAAATTGGCCAGCCCCTGCGCCCGAATGATATTGCCAGCGGCATTGGCAGCCCCAAATCCACGGTCTACGAACTGGTGGCGTCGTTGCTGGAGCGGCGCATCCTGGAGACCGTGGGCAAGGACGGCCACGTGTACCTGGGGCGCCAGTTGTATTTCCTCGGGCAGGCACACTTGCGCCACTTCGACCTGACCCGCGAAGCCGACCACGCCTTGCAGGAGATCGTCAGCCAGACCCATGAAACCGCGCAGATGTGCCTGCTCAACGGGCGCAAATACACGGTGGCGCTGATGCGCGAGGGCCAGCGGCATTTCCGTATATCTTCGGATATCGGTGAAAACGCGCCCATTCCGTGGACCGCCTCGGGGCGCTTGTTGCTGGGGCATTTGAGCGATCAGCAGATTGTCGACCTGATCGATCCCGACGATTTCATCTTGCCGGACGGCCTGCGCCTGCCGCTGGACACCTTCCTGGCGCAGATCCGCCAGGCCAGCCTGGATGGGTTCTTCTCCTTCGACAGTGTGGCCGACACCTTCACCCACTGCTTTGCCGCCCCGGTGCGCGATGCTCAGGGCATCAGCATCGCGACCCTGTGCATCGTCGCCCCCCGGGCTGATGCGAGCAAAAACTACCACGACTATCGCCGGGTACTGATCGACAGTGCCAACAGCCTGGCCCGGCGCATCAACGAATAGGAGTTTTCCATGTCTGCCCTCAACGCCGTTGAAAAAGGTGCCGCCGCCGTCGGTGCCCATTTGGTTCGCGATGTCAGCCTGCCGGCCCTGGTGCTGCACCGTGATGCCCTGGAACATAACATCCGCTGGATGCAGGACTTTGTCCGCAACAGCGGTGCCGAGCTGGCGCCCCACGGCAAGACCAGCATGATGCCCGCGCTGTTCCAGCGCCAGATCGCCGCCGGTGCCTGGGGCATCACCCTGGCGACCGCCGTGCAGACTCGCGCCGCCTACGCCAGCGGCGTGCGTCGCGTGCTGATGGCCAACCAACTGGTGGGCGCGGCGAACATGGCCTTGATCGCGGACCTGCTGGCCGATAAGGATTTTGACTTCCATTGCATGGTCGATCACCCGGACAACGTCGCCGACCTGGGCCTGTTCTTCGCCGCCCGTGGCCAGCGCCTCAACGTGATGATCGAGTACGGCGTGGTCGGTGGCCGGTGTGGCTGTCGCAGCGAGCAGCAAGTGCGCGACCTGGCCAAGGCGATCCAGGCCCAGCCGGCATTGGCCCTCACCGGTATCGAGGGTTACGAAGGCGTGATCCACGGCGAGCACGCCATCAGCGGTATCCGCGCATTCGCCGCCAGCCTGGTGAGCCTGGCGGTGGAGCTGCAAGACAGCGACCTGTTCGACCTGCCCAAGCCGATCATCACCGCATCGGGGTCGGCCTGGTACGACCTGATCGCCGAGTCGTTCGAAGCGCAGAACGCCGCCGGCCGTTTCCTCAGCGTGTTGCGCCCTGGCAGTTACGTAGCCCACGACCATGGCATCTATAAAGAGGCGCAGTGCTGTGTACTCGAACGCCGCAGCGACCTCGACGAGGGCCTGCGCCCGGCAATGGAAGTCTGGGCGCATGTGCAGTCGCTGCCGGAGCCTGGTTTTGCGGTGGTTGCCCTGGGCAAGCGCGATGTGGCCTACGACGCCGGTTTGCCGGTGCCGCTCAAGCGCTACAGGGCCGGGATCGTGCCGGCGCAAGGTGATGATGTGAGCGGGTGCAAGGTCACGGCGGTGATGGACCAGCATGCGTTCATGACCGTGGCGCCGGGGGTTGAATTGCGTATTGGCGACATCATTTCCTTTGGTACGTCCCATCCTTGCCTGACCTTTGATAAATGGCAGGTGGGGTGCCTGGTGGATGAGCAGTTGCAGGTGGTTGAGTCTCTGCGTACCTGCTTCTAGACCGCGTCGCGTCCTTCGCGAGCAAGCCCGCTCCCACATTCGACTGCATTTTTTCAGTTGAAATAGGGTTCACTGTGGGAGCGGGCTTGCTCGCGAAGGGGCCATCAGCCACACCAGAGAGCAAAGGCATGAACACCCACCCCCGCATCGCCCTCATCGGCGAATGCATGATCGAACTGCAACACCGCGCCGACGGCAGCCTGCACCAGAGCTTCGGCGGCGACACCCTGAACACCGCGGTGTACCTGCGTCGTGAACTCGGCGATGCCGGCAGCGTTGACTACGTCACCGCCCTGGGCGATGACAGCTTCAGCGATGCCATGTGTGAGCATTGGCGCGCCGAAGGCCTTGGCCTGGACAGGGTCCAGCGTTTGCCTGGGCGCTTGCCGGGCTTGTATTGCATCCAGACTGACGCCCAGGGCGAACGTAAATTCCTCTACTGGCGCAACGAAGCGGCCGTGCGCGACTGCTTCACCACGCCTGCCGCCGAGCCGGTCCTGGCGGCCTTGCCGGGCTATGACGTGGTGTATTTCAGTGGCATTACCCTGGCGGTGCTGGGGGACATCGGGCGTGAGCGCTTACTGCAGGCTCTGATCGAAGCCCGCCAGCGCGGCGCCAAGGTGGTGTTCGATAACAACTACCGGCCCCGGTTGTGGGCCGATGTGCAAACGGCTCGTGAGGCGTATCGCAGGGTGCTGGCCGAGGTGGACATTGCCTTGCTCACCGAGGATGACGAACGCGCGTTGTTTGGCTATGAGGATAGCGAGCAGGTGTTTGCGGCGTATCCGTCGATTGCAGAAGTGGTGCTCAAGCGGGGAGCGGATGCATGCCTGATTCGTTGCGCGGGCGAGCGCTTTGCGGTGCCGGCGTTGAAGGTGAAAAAGGTCGTGGACACCACGGCGGCGGGGGATTCGTTCAGTGCGGCGTATTTGGCCGGGCGGCTCAAAGGTGGATCGCCGCAAGAGGCTGCGTTGGCGGGGCATCGGTTGGCGAGCCGGGTGATTCAGCTGCCCGGGGCTCTGATACCGAGGTGAATGGCCGCCTGCGGCGGTTCGCGGGCAAGCCCGGCTCCCACATTTGAGTGGGTGTACACCGCTAAATGTGGGAGCTGGCTTGCCTGCGATAGCGGACTGAAGCCATCCACTCAGTCCCGGTAAAACACCTGCACCAGGTGATAGCCAAACTTGCTCTTGATCGGCCCATGCACCACCTTCACCGGCTTCTTGAAGATCACCGCATCAATCGCTCCTACCATCTGCCCGGGCCGCACTTCACCCAGGTCACCGCCGCGTTTGCCCGACGGGCAGGTGGAGTACTTCTTGGCCAGCACATCAAAGGCTTCGCCCTTGGCAATGCGTTGCTTGAGTTGTTCGGCTTCTTCGCTGGTTTTCACCAGGATATGACGGGCTTGGGCTTTCATGGGGCTCTACCAGCTGTGCGACGGCGCGCGATTATGCCTGAACTCCGGCCTCGACGCCGATCATGCTACGGATTTTGTTGGCCAACAGGTCAATGGAAAAAGGCTTGGCGACCATGTCCATACCGTCCTCCAGGAACCCCTGGCGCTCGGCGGCTTTCTCGGCATAACCGGTCATGAACAACACGCGCAGGCCGGGGCGATGCTGGCGGGCAATCTCTGCCAGTTGCCGGCCGTTCATGCCGGGCAGGCCAACGTCGGTCACCAGCAAGTCCACACGCAAATCCGACTCCAGCAACGGCAGCGCCGCACGCGCATCCGCCGCCTGGTGCGCGGTGTAACCCAGTTCATCGAGTAAGCTGACCACCAGCATGCGCACCGCCGGGTCGTCCTCGACCACCACCACCGCTTCACCGGCCAGGGCCACGGGCGCTTCGGTCAGGCTGGTGGGCAGGCTGCTTTCCAGCGCCGTGCCATACAAGCGCGGCAGGTACAGGCGCACGCAGGTGCCCTGGCCCGGCTCGCTCTGGATGGTCACGTGGCCGCCGGACTGCTGGGCAAAGCCGTAGATCATCGACAATCCAAGGCCTGTGCCTTGGCCGATGGGCTTGGTGGTGAAGAACGGGTCGAACGCCTTGGCGAGGATTTTGGGCGCCATGCCGCTGCCGTTGTCGCTCACGCCGAGCATCACATAGTCGCCGGCTTTGACCGGTTCCAGGGTAGTGATGTCGGTGCCGTCCAGGTAACTGTTGGCGGTTTCGATCAGCAGCTCACCGCCGTCGGGCATGGCGTCGCGGGCGTTGATCACCAGGTTGAGCAGGGCGTTTTCCAGTTGGCTGGCGTCGGTGTTCACCGGCCAGATGTCCTTGCCCAGCTGTACCTTGAGCGCGATATGGGCGCCCTTGGTGCGCCGGAACAGGTCTTCCAGGGACGCCACCAGTTGGTTGGGGTCGGTGGGGCGACGGTCCAGCGACTGGCGCCGCGAAAACGCCAGCAGCCGGTGGGTAAGGGCGGCGGCACGGTGGGCGGAGGACACGGCGGCATCGGCAAAACGGCCGATATCGTCGCTGCGCCCGGCGGCAATGTAACGCTGCATCAGGTCCAGGCTGCCGATGATGCCGGTGAGCATATTGTTGAAGTCATGGGCGATACCGCCGGTGAGCTGGCCGACCGCTTCCATCTTCTGCGCATGGCGCAGGGCATCTTCGGCACGTTCGCGCTCGAACATCTCGTTTTGCAGGCGCTGGTTGGCCTCGGCCAGTGCTTGGGTGCGCTGGGCCACGCGTTCTTCAAGGTTTTCGTTGAGGTGGCGCAGGGCTTCTTCGGTGAGCTTGCGTTCGGTCTCATCGATCACAAAGATGTAGAAACCATTCACCGAGCCATCACTGCTAAAGCGTGGCAAGTACTTCATCAGCGCATGGCGCGGTCGACCATCGCGATGAGGCGTCACCGTCATGAAGCTGCACGCCTTGCCCTTGAGCGCAGCGGCGATCTTGTCTGCGCGCCCGGCATACACCTCGTCGCCGAGGATTTCACGGATGGTCTTGCCGTACAGCTCCTGGGGCGTCTTGCCGTACCAGTCGAGGTAGGCGCTGTTGTTGAGGCGAAAGCGCTGTTCGTGGTCAACGTAGCCGATCAACACCGGCATGGCGTTGATGATCAGTTGCAGCTCGGTCTGGCTCTGGCGCAAGGCCTGCTCGGTGTTTTTGCGCTCGGTGAGGTCCAGTGCGGCGCCCAGGAAGCGCGCCGGCCGGCCGTGTTGGTCCTTGTAGCAGCGGCCACGGGCGAATACCCAGCGCACTTGGCCATCGGCTTGCTGCAGGCGGTATTCCTCGGCGTATTCGGTGCCATGGGTGATGCAATGCTTGATGCTGCGCGTCACTGTGCCCCGGTCTTCGGGGTGCACGCCGTGCAGGTAGGCGCTGATAGGCAGCAGGCTTGAATCGTTGGGGTCGACGCCATGCAGGCAGGCGAAATGGGCGTCGGCAATAAAACGGTCTTCACCGATATCCCAATCCCAGGTACCCACCGCGTCGGTGGCCGCCAGCGCAAGTTGCAGGCGCTGCTCGGTGTTGTGCTGGGCCTTGAGGCTTGCTTCGGAACGCAATTGCAGTTCAAGGGTTTTGCTGCGCCGTTCATTGGTTTCAATCGCGGTGACCAGGATGCCGGCCACCCGGCAGCTTTCATCGCGCACCGGGCTGTAGGTCAGGTCGAGCCAGATTTCGGTATCGCGGCCCTGGCGTTGTAGTACAAAGCGTTGCTCGCTGAAGGTGCGCACCTGGCCGCTGAGCACGGCGTCGTAGACCGGCGCGGCGAAGCTTTCCAGCTCCGGCCAGGTGTGGTGCACCGGCTGGCCCAGGGCGCCGGGGTGCTTGCTGCCTATCAGTTGGGCAAAGCCATCGTTATAGAGTTGCGTGAGGTGCGGGCCCCACAGCAGTACCATCGGCATGGGTGAATGCACGACGATATCGACGGCAGTGCGCAGGCTTTG
This sequence comes from Pseudomonas fluorescens, assembly GCF_001902145.1. Taxonomy (GTDB): domain Bacteria; phylum Pseudomonadota; class Gammaproteobacteria; order Pseudomonadales; family Pseudomonadaceae; genus Aquipseudomonas; species Aquipseudomonas fluorescens_BV. Next base: position 189,059 of record NZ_MRST01000025.1, on the reverse strand, counting down.
CGGCCACTCATCGGCCTCACCGAGCGGGCTTTGCGCCCAGTCCAGCCGCTTGATCAACGCAGCGGCTTCGCTACCGGTGGGTGTTCCATTCATAAAAAGCCCTGAGCATGACGCTTTGAAAAATGACAACACCCATTGTCCCAAGGAACGGCAACGGGTGGCTACCCCGGAAAAATAGCATGCCTTGAGGGTTTTTCTTCAAAACGCTGCGTCAGCGCTGAAACCTTTCATCTAATAAGCCAGCTCAGCTCTGTCGCGAAATTGCTCCAGTGCCTGGGGGTTGGCCAGGGCATCGGTATTTTTCACCGGGTCGCCATGCACCACATTGCGCACCGCCAATTCGACGATTTTGCCGCTGATGGTGCGGGGGATATCCGTGACAGCGAGGATCTTCGCCGGCACGTGGCGCGGCGTGGTGTTGGCACGAATCACCTGGCGGATCTGCTGTTGCAGTGCCTCGTCCAGTTCGATTCCGTCCTCCAGGCGCACAAACAGCACCACGCGCACATCGTCCTGCCAGCGTTGACCGATGGCGAGGCTTTCCAGCACCTGCGGGATTTTTTCCACCTGGCGATAAATCTCGGCGGTGCCAATGCGCACGCCGCCGGGGTTGAGCACCGCGTCGGAACGCCCGTGAATCAACAGGCTGCCGTTGGCGCGTTGCTCGGCATAGTCGCCCTGGGCCCATACGCCGGGGAACTGGCTGAAATACGAGGCGCGCAGTTTCTGCTGCTGCGGGTCGTTCCACAGCCCGATGGGCATGGCTGGGAAATGCCGGGTGCACACCAGTTCGCCTTTCTCCCCGATCAGGGGCCGGCCCTGGTCGTCCCACACCTCGATGGCCATGGCCAGGCTCTTGCACTGCATCTCACCGCGCCGCACCGGCAGCACCGGGTTGCCGATCACAAAGCAGGAGACAATGTCGGTGCCACCCGACATCGACGACAGGCACAGCTCAGCCTTGATCTCGCGGTACACGTAGTCGTAACTCTGGGGCGACAGCGGCGAGCCGGTCGAAATCAGGCACTTGAGGCTGCCCAGATCGTGGCTCAGGCGCGGCTGCAACCCGGACTTTTCCAGGGTGGCGAGGAATTTGGGGCTGGTGCCGAACACGCTGATTTTTTCCGCATCGATCAGGTCGATCAAGCGTTCGGGGCCGGGGTGGAACGGCGAGCCGTCGTACAGCACCGCGGTGGCGCCGATCGCCAGCACCGACACCAGCCAGTTCCACATCATCCAGCCGCAGGTGGTGTAGTAGAACAGGCAGTCCTCGCGGTTCAGATCGGCATGCAGGCCGTGTTCCTTGAGGTGCGTCAGCAATACGCCGCCAGTGCCGTGGATGATGCACTTGGGGATGCCGGTGGTGCCGCTGGAGTAGAGGATATACAGCGGGTGATCGAACGGCACCGCGACAAATTCGGGTTCGCCGCAGGCTTTGTAGAAGTCGTCCCACAGCGCGACGTGGGCGTGGGTGGTGTAGTCCCCAGCCTGCGCCTCGGGCTTGGCGTAAGGCACGATGATCAGCTGTTGCAGGGAGGGCAGGCGTTCAAGAATTTCATTGAGCTTGGTGCTCTGGTCGATGCGCTTGCCCGCGTAGTGGTAGCCCGCGCATGTGATCAACACCTTGGGCTCGATCTGGCCGAAGCGGTCGATGACGCCCTGGGTGCCGAAATCTGGTGAGGAGCACGACCAGATCGCACCGAGGCTGGTAGTGGCGAGCATGCCGACCAGGGTTTGCCAGGTGTTGGGCATGCAGGCGGCCACCCGGTCACCCATGCCGACGCCAGCCGCCCGCAGGCTTTTTTGCAGGCCGGCAACGTGTTCCGCCAGTTGCGCATAGCTCAATTGTTCACGTTGGCCATCTTCGCTGACAGCCACCACCGCAGGATGATCGTCACGGCGGCGCAACAGGTGTTCGGCGAAGTTCAGGGTGGCGCCGGGAAACCATTGGGCGCTGGGCATCTCGATGTCTTCGATCAGCGTGACGCTGGGCGGGCTGCGAAACTGCACGTCGAAGAACGCGACAATCGCCTGCCAGAAGTCCGGGCGCTGGTCGATGCTCCATTGGTGCAGGGCGGGGTAGTCGTGGAGCTGCACGCCGTGCCGTTGGTTGATGAAACGGCGGAACTGATCCATGCGCGTGTTGGCGATGCGTTCCGGGGAGGGTTGCCAGAGGATGTCGGACATCGCGAGATCTCTAGTTCTTGTATGAGGTTTGTCAGACAAAACAGGTTCAATGTGGGAGCGGGCTTGCTCGCGAATGCGGTATGCCAGTACCGAATAGGCTCATTGACCCACCGCCTTCGCGAGCAAGCCCGCTCCCACCTATAGATCACCTTTGCCGGTGATATTTGGGTTTATTGAGCCAGCCAGCCGCCATCGATATTCCATGCCGCGCCGCGCACCTGGGCGCCGGCCTCACTGCACAAGAACAACACCAGTTCCCCTAGCTGCGACGGCGTCACAAACTCCAGCGACGGCTGTTTCTCCGCCAGCAGATCCTGCTGCGCCTGCTGTGGGTCTACCCCAGTGGCCACGCGATCATCAATCTGCTTCTGCACCAGCGGCGTCAGCACCCAGCCCGGGCAGATGGCGTTGCAGGTGACATTGCTGGTGGCGGTTTCCAGGCCCACCACCTTGGTAAGGCCGATCACCCCATGCTTGGCCGCCACATACGCCGCCTTGCCCACTGAGCCGACTTGCCCATGCACCGAGGCGATATTGACGATGCGCCCCCAGCCCTTGGTCTTCATGCCCGGCAAGCTCAGGCGTGTGCTGTGGAACACCGAGGACAGGTTGATGGCGATGATCGAATCCCAGCGCTCCACAGGGAAGTCTTCTACCGCTGCCACGTGCTGGATGCCGGCATTGTTGACCAGGATGTCTACGCCACCGAACTCGCGCTCGGCGTAGGTGAACATGTCGGCGATCTGCGCGGGGTCGCTGACGTCTGCCGGGTGATGCCCGACCTTGCCGCCAAACGCCTGCACCTGGGCGATCACCGCGCTGGCGTCGCCAAAGCCGTTGAGAATCAGGTTGGCGCCGGCCTTGGCCAGGCTCAGGGCAATCCCCAGGCCGATGCCGCTGGTGGAGCCGGTGACCAGGGCGGTCTTGCCATTCAAAGTTGTCATGAAAACCTCACACAATGCCGGTGGCGTAGAAAGTGCCGATCACCACGAACACCGCAAGGGTCTTGATGATCGTGATGCCAAAAATGTCCTTGTAGGCTTCGCGGTGGGTCAACCCGGTGACCGCCAGCAGGGTGATCACCGCGCCGTTGTGGGGCAGGGTGTCCATGCCGCCGCTGGCCATGGCTGCGACCCGGTGCAGCACCTCAAGGGGGATATTGGCCGCGTGGGCGGCTGCAATGAAGCTCTCGGACATCGCCGCCAGGGCGATGCTCATGCCGCCGGAAGCGGAGCCGGTGATACCGGCCAGCAAGGTCACGGTGATCGCTTCGTTGACCAGCGGGTTGGGGATGCCCTTGAGCCAGTCCGCCAGTACCAGAAAGCCTGGCAGCGAGGCGATCACGGCGCCAAACCCATATTCCGACGCGGTGTTCATCGCCGCAAGCAATGCACCGCTTACCGCGCTTTTACTGCCTTCGGCCAGCTTGCTCTTGATTGCCGAGAAGCCGAACACCAGCACCACGATAATCCCCACCAGCAACGCCGCCTGCACCGCCCAGATCGCGGTGAGCTTGGCGATTTCGGTGGTCACCGGCGCGCTCATGCCCGGCAGGCTGAGGCTGTGGGTCTTGCCGTACCACTGCGGGATCCAGTGAGTGAACAACAGGTTCATCACCCCCACCAGGATCAGCGGCGACAACGCGAGCCACGGGTTGGGCAAGGTAAGGTTATCGGCGGTTTCCGGCTCATTGCGCAACTCGGTGCCATAGCCTTCACCGGTACGCTGGGCCTTGTTGCGCTGGCGTGCCAGGTAGAGCATGCCGGCGCAAAACACGAAGATCGTGCCGATCAGCCCCAGCCACGGCGCCGCCCAGGCGGTGGTGTTGAAGAAGGTGCTGGGGATGATGTTCTGGATCTGCGGCGTGCCGGGCAAGGCGTCCATGGTGAACGAGAACGCACCGAGGGCGATGGTCGCCGGGATCAGACGCTTGGGGATATTGCTCTGGCGGAACATCTCCGCCGCGAACGGGTACACCGCAAACACCACCACGAACAGCGACACGCCACCGTAGGTGAGCAGGGCGCAGACCAGCACGATCACCAGCATCGCCTGGCGCGTGCCAAGCAAGCGGATCGCAGCCGCCACGATCGAGCGCGAAAACCCCGACAGCTCAATGAGCTTGCCGAACACCGCACCGAGCAGGAATACCGGGAAATACAGTTTGATAAAACCGACCATCTTTTCCATGAACACCCCGGTAAAGGCGGGGGCGACGGCGGAGGGGTCGGTGAGCAGCACCGCGCCCAGGGCGGCGATGGGGGCGAACAGAATAACGCTATAGCCACGGTAGGCGGCCAGCATCAGCAGCGCGAGCGCGGCCAGGGCAATGATCACACTCATGGTGTGTCTCCATCGGATTGTTATTGTTGTGGGGGTGAGGCTGTGGGAGGGAGCTATAGCGAGATGTGTGCCAGATTTATAACTTCTTGATATGTATGGACTTATTGTGGATTTAGAGTGATTTTCGAGGCGGCAGTCTCAATCTGGAGACGAGTGGATATCCTTGTGGGAGCTGGCTTGCCTGCGATAGCGGTGGTTCAGCTGGCTTGTAGGGCACTGCTAGACCGCTATCGCAGGCAAGCCAGCTCCCACATAAGAATGTCTTGATATTGGGAATGGCGTCTCTTTTTTGAGACTAGGTTAGTCCAAGCGCCAGCATTTTTTTATACAACGTCGACCGCCCAAGCCCCAACCGCTTGGCTGCCTCCACCACATTGCCGTCACAGGTCTTGAGCGCCCCCGCAATCACCTGCCGATCAAACCGCTCCCGCGCCGCCGCAAAGGTTTCACCCTCGACCGCCGCCACCGCGCCACGGGCCACCGGGCTGAACGTGCCAATCGCTGCGCGAATCTCACTGGCGTTCAATACCAAGTCGTCACTCAACAACGCTGCACGCTCCAATACATTACGCAGTTCACGGATGTTCCCCGGCCACGCATGCTGGGCCAACAACGCCTGGGCATCGCGGTCCAGTTCGTGCTGGCTGCGCAACTCCTCAAGGATCGCCTCGCTCAACGCCGGAATATCCTCCAGCCGTTCACGCAAGGGCGGCACCTGGATCGGCAGCACATTGAGGCGGTAATACAGGTCGGCGCGAAACTCGCCACGCTTGATCGCCGCCTCCAGATCCATGGATGTGGCGGCAATCACCCGCACATCGCTGTGCAGCATCTCGTTGGAACCCACCGGTTCGAATTCCTTTTCCTGCAACACCCGCAGCAATTTGCTTTGCAGGGGCAGCGGCATGTCGCCGATTTCGTCGAGGAACAACGTGCCGCCCTGGGCGATCTGGAACTTGCCGGGGCGGCCCTTGCGGTCGGCACCGGTAAAGGCGCCGGGTGCGGTGCCGAAGAACTCGGCTTCGAGCAGGTCATGGGGAATCGCTGCGCTGTTGATGCTCACAAAGGCTTTGTGCGCCCGGGGCGATGCGCCGTGGATGGCCTGGGCGAGCAACTCCTTGCCGGTGCCGGTTTCGCCAAGCAGCAATACCGGCGAATCGGCACTCGCACTGCGCCGCGCCCGGCGCTTGACCTCAAGGCTCGCGGCGCTGGTGCCGATAAAGTGCGCGAAGTTGTATTTGCTTTGCCGCGAACGCAACAGCGAGCGCGTGGAGGCCAGCTCCTGCTGCATGCTCAGGTAGCGCTCGATCAACGGCGACAGGTTGCGCAGTTCATCGAACAGCGCAAACCCAATCGCGCCGATCACCGCCCCGGCCTCGTCGTGGATCGGCAGGCGCATCACCACCAGCGGGCCCTTGGGAGTGTCCTGGATGTCCAGCAGGATCGGCCGATCATTGCGCACCACCTGGCGCAGCAGGCTGTTGGAAATCACCTGTTCGCAAGGCTGGCCGATGGCTTGGTCGGCGCTCTTGAGGCCAAAACGCTTGGCGTAACGCTCGTTCATCCACACGATATTCGCATCGCGGTCGACGATAACCGTCCCCTCACTGGACTGCTCGATGATCTCGAACAGCGACTGGATGGCCAGGCCGCGAACCTGTTGGTAGTCCTTGAGGCTGGTACTCATGGAAACAAAATCCTGTAGGAGCGAGCTTGCTCGCGAAGGTCGTCAACGATAATGCGGTGCATCTGGAACAACGGGGGGTATTTAAGTTTTTCGCGAGCGAGCTCGCTCCTACAAAGGGATGTGCGCTGCTGCCAGCAGTTCTTTGGTGTAGGGGTGTTGGGGCGATTCGAACACATCATGGCTCGCACCACGCTCCACCACCTTGCCGTCCTTGACCACGATCATGTCATGGGCCATGGCCCGCACCACCGCCAGGTCGTGGCTGATAAACAGGTAGGTCAGGCCGTATTTGTCCTGCAGTTCGCGCAGCAGCGCCACCACTTGTTTCTGCACTGTGCGGTCCAGGGCCGAGGTGGGTTCGTCGAGCAGCATCAGCGCTGGCTTGAGTACCAGGGCGCGGGCGATGGCGATGCGTTGGCGCTGGCCACCGGAAAATTCATGGGGGTAGCGATGCCGGCTGGCAGGGTCGAGGCCCACGTCCTTGAGTACCTGGATGACTTGCGCGTCACGCTCGGCCAGGCTGCACGGCGCGTGCACTTCCAGGCCCTCGCTGATGATCTGCTGCACCGACATGCGCGGGCTGAGGCTGCCATAGGGATCTTGGAACACCACCTGCATCTGCTTGCGCCATGGGCGCATCTGTTGGTGGTTGAGCGGGTCCAGAGCCTCGCCCTGGAAGCGAATGCTGCCGCTGGAGTCGAGCAAGCGCAGGATAGCCTGGCCCAGGGTGGATTTGCCGGAACCGGACTCGCCGACAATCCCCAGGGTTTTGCCGCGCTGCACGCTGAGGCTGATGCCGTCCACCGCGCGCAGGTAGGTCTTGGCCCGGAACAGCCCGCCACCGAGGGGGAATTGCACGCTCAGGTCATCCACTTCCAGTACCGTCTCACGCGGCTCGCTGCACAGCACATCGCCCGAGGGCTCGGCGTCCAGCAGCAGGCGGCTGTAGGGATGCTGCGGTGCGGTGAACAAGGCCTGGCAGTCAGCCTGCTCGACGATTTCCCCGGCACGCATCACGCAGACCCGCTGGGCGATACTGCGCACCAGGTTGAGGTCATGGCTGATCAGCAGCAGCGACATGCCCAGGCGTTGTTGCAAGGACTTGAGCAGCAGCAGGATCTTGCGCTGCACCGTCACGTCCAGCGCCGTGGTGGGTTCGTCGGCAATCAGCAGTTCGGGCTCGCAGGCCAGGGCCATGGCGATCATCACCCGTTGGCGCTGGCCGCCGGACAATTGATGGGGGTAGGCCTTGAGCCGTTCCTGGGGTTTCTGGATGCCCACCAGTTCCAGCAGTTCGAGGATGCGCGCCTGCGCCGCCTTGCCGCCCAGGCCCTTGTGCAGCAGCAGGGTTTCGCCGATCTGCTTTTCGATGCTGTGCAGCGGGTTCAGGGAGGTCATCGGCTCCTGGAAGATCATCGCAATGCGGTTGCCGCGCAATTTTTGCAGGGTGCTCGGTGAGGCGCCGATCAGTTCCTGGCCGCGATACTTGATCGACCCCAGGGTTTCGGTGCCGGCTTGCGGCAGCAGTTGCAGGATCGAATGGGCCGTCACCGACTTGCCCGAGCCCGACTCACCTACCAGCGCCAGGCATTCGCCGGGGCGCACGTCCAGGCTCAGGTTGCGCACGACGGTCTGGCCGTTGAAGGCGACGCACAGGTCGCGGATTTCGATCAGGTTCATACGCAGTCACTCATGAGCGGGGGTCGAAGGCATCACGCAGTGCCTCGCCGATAAACACCAGCAACGACAGAATCAGCGCCAGGGTGAAAAACGCCGTCAGGCCCAGCCACGGCGCTTGCAGGTTCTGCTTGCCCTGGCCGATCAGTTCGCCCAGGGAGGCGCTGCCGGCGGGCATGCCGAAGCCAAGGAAATCCAGGGCGCTCAAGGTGGATATCGCCCCGGTCAAGATAAACGGCAAATAGCTGAGGGTCGCGGTCATGGCGTTGGGCAGGATGTGCCGACGAATGATCTTGCCGTCGCCCAGGCCCAGGGCGCGTGCGGCCTTGACGTATTCCAGGTTGCGCCCGCGCAGGAACTCGGCGCGCACCACGTCCACCAGGGCCAGCCAGGAAAACAGCGCCATGATCCCCAGCAACCACCAGAAATTCGGCTCCACAAACCCCGACAGGATAATCAGCAGGTACAGCACCGGCAGGCCAGACCACACCTCGAGGATGCGTTGCCCGAGCAAATCCACCCAGCCGCCGTAGTACCCCTGCAACGCCCCGGCGGCAATGCCAATGACCGCGCTGATAGCGGTCAGGGCCAGGGCAAACAGGATCGACACCCGTGCACCGAAGATCACCCGCGCCAACACATCGCGGGACTGGTCATCGGTGCCCAGCCAGTTCACCGCCGACGGCGGGCTCGGGGCAGGGCGGGTGAGTTCGTAGTTGGGCGTGTCATCGCTGAACGGAATCGGCGGGAACAGCATCCAGCCGCCATCCTGCTTGATCAGCTTTTGCACGTAGTCACTGCGGTAGTCCGCCTGGAACGGCAACTGCCCACCGAACTGCTGCTCGGTGTAGCGCTTGAACACCGGAAAATACAGCTCGTTCTTGAAACTGAGCACCAGGGGCTTGTCATTGGCGATCAACTCGCCGCCCAGGGTCAGGATGAACAGGCCGATAAACAGCCACAGCGACCACCAGCCACGGCGGTTTTTCTTGAAACGCTCAAAACGCCGACGGGCCACGGGGGACAGGTTGAGCATCAGGCGTTCCTCGCGGCGAAGTCGATACGCGGATCCACCAGGGTGTAGCAGAGATCACCGATGAGTTTTATCAACAGGCCGAACAGAGTGAAAATAAACAGCGAGCCGAACACCACCGGGTAGTCGCGGGACACGGCCGCCTCGTAGCTCATGCGGCCCAGGCCATCGAGGGAGAAGATCACCTCGATCAGCAGCGAGCCGGCAAAGAACACACTGATAAACGCCTGGGGAATCCCCGAGATCACCAGCAGCATGGCATTGCGGAACACGTGACCGTACAGCACCCGGCGTTCGCTCAAACCCTTGGCGCGGGCGGTGACCACGTACTGGCGAGTAATTTCATTGAGGAACGAATTCTTGGTGAGGATGGTCAAGGTGGCGAAGCCGCCGATCACCAGCGCCGTTACCGGCAGTACCAGGTGCCAGAAATAGTCGGCCACCTTGCCCACGGTGCTCAGTTCGGCAAAGTTTTCCGAGACCAGCCCACGCACCGGGAACCAGTTCAGCGAGGTACCGCCAGCGAACACCACGATCAGGAACATCGCGAACAGGAACGCCGGCATCGCGTAACCGATGACGATGGCCGTGCTGCTCCACATATCAAAGCTGCTGCCATGGCGCACGGCCTTGCGTATGCCCAGCGGGATCGACACCAGGTAGGTGATCAACGTGGCCCACAGGCCAAGGGAAATCGTGACGGGCATCTTTTCCAGGATCAGGTCAGTTACCGTTGCGCCTCTAAAGAAACTGTTGCCGAAGTCCAACTGGGCATAGTTCTTGAGCATCAGCCACAGGCGTTCCGGCGCGGATTTGTCGAAGCCGTATTGTTTCTCGATGTCCTTGATCAGCTTCGGGTCCAGGCCGCGGCTGGCTCGCGAGCCGCTGATGCCTTCGCCGGATGCGCCGGCTACACCACCGCCGCCAATGCCTTGCAGGTGAGCGATGGCTTGCTCCACCGGCCCGCCGGGCGCGGCCTGCACGATCACGAAGTTCACCAGCAGAATGATCACCAGCGTCGGGATGATCAGCAGCAGGCGCCGTACGATATAGGCAAACATCAGTGGGCCTCTCCGCGTTTTTTCAACTCAGCCTGCATTTGTTCGTTCGTCAGCGCGGTGGGGCTGACTTCCCACCAGGTTTCCAGGGCTTCGTCGTTCTTCGCCTCGATGGCCGGACGCCCGAAACGGTTCCACCATGCGGCGGAGGTGCCCGGTGGGTAATAGTTGGGGATCCACAGGTAATTCCATTGCAGTACGCGGTCCAGGGCGTGGGCATAGGTGAGCATCTTCGCCTGGGTGTCAGCCTTGACCAGGCCATGGATGAGCGTATCGACGGCCGGGTCCTTGAGCACGATGTAGTTGTTGGCGCCCGAATCGAACGCGGCGGCAGAGCCGAAATAGTTGTACAGCTCCATGCCGGGCGAGGTGGTGACCGGGAAGCCCGTGACGATCATGTCGTAGTCGCGGGCCATCAGCCGGTTGACGTACTGCGAGGAGTCGATGCGGCGGATATTCAGGGTGATGCCGATCTGTGCCAGGTTGCGTTTGTAGGGCAGCAACAGCCGTTCGAGGCCGTTCTGGACGTTGAGGAAGGTGAATTCCAGTGGCTCGCCCTGGGCATTGACGAGTTTGTCGCCCACAGGTTTCCAGCCGGCGTCTTCCAGCAGGGCCAAGGCTTGCAGCTGTTTGTCGCGGATCATGCCACTGCCATCGGTGACCGGGGCCTTGAACACCTGGGTAAACACCTCGTCGGGAATCTGCCCGCGCAGGGGTTCGAGGATCGCCAGTTCTTCCGGGGTGGGCAACTGGCTGGCGGCCAGCGGGCTATTGGAAAAATAGCTCTGCTGGCGAATGTACAGGTTGCGCATCATCTGCCGGTTGGCCCATTCAAAGTCCCACAGCATCGCCAGGGCCTGGCGCACGCGGCGATCCTTGAATATCGGTTTTTGCACGTTGAACACATAGCCCTGGGCCGGCTGCGGCATCTCCTTGGCCAGGTGCGCGCGCTGCAGGCGGCCATCGTCCAGGGCCGGGCCGTTGTAGCCGATGGAGTAACCGGTGGCGGAGAATTCACGGTTGAAATCATAGGCGCCGCCGCGTAGCACTTGGCGCGCTACTTCGGTGTCGCCGAAGTACTCCAGGCTCAGGTGATCGAAGTTGTACAGGCCGCGGCTGACCGGCAAGTCCTTGCCCCACCAGTCGGGGTCACGGGTGAAGGTGATGGTGCTGCCGGAGTCGATCTTGCTGACCTTGTAGGGGCCGCTGCCCAGTGGCGCTTCGTAGCCGCCGCCGTTGGCAAAGTCGCGGGTCTTCCACCAGTGCTCGGGGAACACCGGCAAGGTGGCGATATCCAGGGGCAGGGTGCGGTTCTCGTTGCTGGAGAAGTCAAAGCGCACCTGGCGCTCGCCTTCGACTTCGACGTGCTTGACGTCGGCAAATAGTGTGCGAAAGCGCAGGCTGCCTTGGGTCATCAGCACGTCAAAGCTGTAGCGCACGTCTTGCGCGGTAATGGGTGTGCCATCGGCAAAGCGCGCCTTGGGGTTCAGGTAGAAGCGCAGTGACAGGCCATCGTCGGCGCGCTCCATCTTTTGCGCCACCAGGCCATAGACGGTGTAAGGCTCATCCAGCGAGCGCAACGCCAAGGGCGCATACACCCAGCCGTCGACCTGGGATACGCCGATGCCCTTGTCGATATACGGCAGCACATGGTCAAACCGCCCCACCTCCAGCGCGGAACGCCGCAGGCTGCCGCCCTTGGGGGCGTTGGGGTTGGCATAGTCGAAATGGCTGAAACCTTCGGCGTACTTGGCGGGCTCGCCGTACACCGTCAGGTAGGTTTGCGGGGCTGCGATCACCGCAGTGCTGGCCATTAGCAAGGCCAGGGTGGAACAGAGCAGAGATGAAAAAGCCAATCGCATTATCAGCCTTGAGCGCCGGGTAAGAGTCATAAGGATTTGTACGCTAACGGCCTGGGCATCGCCAGTCATCAGATGCACAACGGCCCACCAAAGGGCGGGCCGTTGTTTATAACATCAGCGCGGATTGAATCAATCCTGGCGGCTGGTGACTTCCAGCAGGTGGTAGCCGAACTGAGTCTTCACCGGGCCTTGCACGGTGTTGACCGGGGCACTGAAGACCACGGTGTCGAATTCCTTGACCATCTGGCCTGGGCCGAACGAACCGAGGTCGCCGCCCTGGCGGCTGGATGGGCAGGTGGAGTTGGCTTTAGCGATTTCTGCGAAATCAGCGCCGCCTTCGATTTGGGCCTTGAGTTCGTTGCACTTGTCTTCAGTGGCAACGAGGATGTGACGGGCGGTGGCTTTGGCCATGGTGAGTAACTCCTAGAGTAAAAAACGGTGAGCGTACCGGATTCAGGCGGTTATTTCTCGGCAAAGTTCCACTGGGGTTTCAGTCGGCACTGTTTTGGCCGTTAGGATTCAAGGCAGCACAAGGTAGTCGTTGCGCTGTACGATCGGTCGGTGCGCCGCTTGCACCAGATGGATATAGCGGCCGTCCACCAGGTCGATGGGCAGGCAGTCGTCGATATCCAGCACTGCGTCGGTGTGGGCCTGGGACCAGTGGCTGAGCATCTGCTGCTTGCCTTTGCCCATGGCCTCCTGTTTGTTACGGGCGACCACCAGCAGGTAGTGATGGGCCTCGCCAAAGCTATTGGCTTCGTAACCGCCCAGGTTGATGAAGTACAGACGGTGTGCATCGCCGTGGGGCGCCAGGTGGCTCAGTTCAACCTTCCAGCCGTCGACGCCATCGACGGCCATCCATGAATCGATATGCACGCCTTTGGGGCTGCCGAACCAGGCGTCGCGTAATTGCGGGTAGGTGCCTTGCAGGGTGTCCGCCACGGCGAACACCACATCGTGTACTTCGATCCTGGCCCGCGGGTGCTTGCCCCCGAGCATGACGACAAACAGCATTACCGATGATTCCTGGGGAGGGCGGCCTGACAGCCTATCTGATCACTCCCGGCAATCAAGCTGTGGGAGATTTTATGGTTGAGGGGCAACCCTCAGCCAACGTACTGGGGAGCAGAGCAAGAGCTGCAGGCTTGTTTGCGCAATCAATGCATCTTGCTATGGTCCATCTTGCTATGGTCCATGCCATCCAGCCCACGCGCCGTTGCCTTCACTTCGACGGCCTGCTTTTCACCCTTGGCATCTTCTACCGTAAGGGTCAGTGGTACCTGGTCGCCTTCCTTGATCTGGCCGGTCAGGCCCATCAGCATGACGTGGTAGCCGTTGGGGTCGAGCTTGACGGCTTTGCCGGCAGGCAGGACCACCGAATCCACCGGGCCCATGCGCATGACATCGTCCTTCATGCTCATCTCATGAATCTGCACGTCCTTGGCCACTGGCGATGCCACGCTCAACAGTTTGCTGTCGCTGTCGGCGGTGAGGGTCATGAAGGCACCGCTGGACGGTTGGCCCACTACGGAGGCGCGTACCCAGGCGTCAGTGACTTGTACCTGGGCGCTGGCGTGGGCGGCGAGGCCCAGCAGGGTTAGGCCGAGGGTGAGACGCTTGAGGTGTTGAACGGCAGTCATTAGCAGACCTCCATGACGGTGAGCAGGTCTTCTGCGCACTCTTGAGCGGTAAGGGATGCCTGCAAGCCAAGGCGCAGGTTGCCACGGGTGTCGAACACGAAACTGGTGGCGGTGTGAGAGAGGGTATAGGTGTCGCCGGCGGGGATCTTTTCATAAAAGATCCCGAACTCCTTGGCGGCCACGGCGATTTCTTCCGGGGTACCGTAAAGCGCTTCGAAGCTTGGGTCGAAGGCCTTGACGTAGTTGTCGAGAATCTCGGGGGTGTCGCGCTCGGGGTCCAGGGTGATGAACACCACCTGCATGATCTTGCCATCGCGGCCCATCAGCTTCTTGGCCTGGGCGGCGCGTGCCAGGGCTGTCGGGCAGACGGCCGGGCACTGGGTGAAGCCGAAGAACACCACCGGCATCAGGCCGCGGTACGAGCTCAGGGTGACGGTTTCGCCGTCGGTGTTCTTGAGCTTGAAGGTGCGGCCCATGATCTTGTCACTGAGGTCCTTGCCGTACTTGAAGTTCAGCCTGGGGCTGTAGTCACAGCCGCCCAGCAGGCTGCCCAGGCCCAACAGGCCCATGCCGGTCAGCACTTTGCGGCGGGTGAATAACGTACTCATCAACTGTGCATCCTGTGAAACGCCTGCAGGGCCGTGGAGCTGCTCCGCCAGGCTTTGAAAAGGAGTAACGAGAAGGGTGCAGAGTCTAGCAACCCTGGCCCGTGCGCGTAATCTGCGACGTTCTGCCACAGGGGGCGCGTCGCATTTCGTCCTTTTATGGCTTCGGTGGTAGAGTCGCCGCCATGAAATTGCGCCACTCTGACCGCTCACTGATCGCCTGGGCCCTGTACTTCTGCGTGCTGATGAACCTGTTCGCCTGCGGTTTGGGGCATGGCCAGATGATGGGGCAGCAGCTCAACGGCATCGGCGGGCTGTTCTGTTCGGTGGACGGCGGGCAGTCGCCAATTTCCGACAAAGGGTTGGCGAACCCGTCTTCCAGCAACATCTCGAACTACTTTGCCTGCCCGGTGTGCAACGCGGTTACCGTTGCCCTGGTGTTTCTGATCGGCCTGGCCTGGCTGCTCGGCCTCACCCAAGCCCCGCGTGTCGCCCATGAGCGGCGCAACAAGGCGCCTCCGCGCTATTCCTGGCCCTCGGCCAACCCCCGCGCTTCTCCCGCATTCTGACGTGTGCCTTGGGCTTCCTGTAACCAGGAGGCATTCTCTCGTCACGATTGTGAGAACGTTCTATGAACCCTCAATTGCCTGCCGGCGCCAGCCGCCTGGTCAGCAAGGCGTCGCGGCGCCTGCGTGCGCAACCGGCGCTGCCTGATTATCCGAGTAATTCGCGCTGCTTCGTGCACCTGGATGCACGCCTGCTGCCTCACTGGCATACCTTGTTCGACATCTGCCCGGCGTTGCTCAAGCTTGACCCACCGGAAGGCCTGAATCTGTTTCGCGCCTTCATGACCTGGGCCTATCGCACCCAGCCGCCGTTGGACTGGACTTACCATCTGAACGTATGCCGCTGGTTGCTGAGTTCGGCGTACCGCACACAGATTGATGAGGAACCGATCGAGGCCTTCATGGCCGCCGCTGCTGCGCGCTGGGTGCTTACCGACCAGAGCCAGGCGGCGGGCATCGTCCTGAGCTGGCGCGAGGGAACATTGTTCGATTGGAAGGGCAGCGCTTCGATAGCCGCGCAGCAACTGGCATTGCCGCCTCCCGCCTGGGATTTCGCCTGGTGCCCGTTGAGTGCGCAAGGCGCCTTCAGCGGCTGGCAGCAGGTGCCATGAAGCTCCGTGCGCGCGACAGGCCCTGTGGGGCACTGTCGCGCAAACCTTGTTGCGAGGAGGCGGCTGTTAAGCCGCCAGAGGTTTTCTCGCCATGGTCTTTTTATGCGTGACCTTCATCGCCTCCATCTCTGCCCCCAGCTCTTCGAGAAGCGCTTTACCCAGCAGCTTTTTAGCCTGGGGGAACATCTCGGTTTCTTCCTCTTCGATATGGTGCTCAAGCAGCTCCTTGACCACTTTGACGCGACCGGAAAACTCGGTGGACGATGGGTCGGTTTTCTTCAAGTCGGGCAGTACCAGCGAGTCGACCGTACGGTGCTCTTCCTTGGCTTCGTGGTACATGATCTCCTGCTCCTTGCCCCCGGCTTTTCTGAACGCGGGGTAGAGGATCTCTTCTTCGAGTTGGGTATGCAGGGTGATCTCCATTTCGAGTTTGGCCAACAACTCGGTACGTTTTTTTACCCCGCGTTCAGTGGATTCGCTCAACTGGGTCAGCAGGGTCTTGACGCGTTCGTGGTCGGCTTTGAGAAGGTCGATGGCATTCATAGGTAACCTCACGGGGGGGCGGGCGTGTCGAAGTGCACGCCTCGTGGTGAAGGAGGTTGCATCGGGCGTACCAACTTTTAGAATTATAAAAATATCTTTAAAATCAGCAAGTTGAGTTTATCTAAGCGTTTGGCTGTCGTGCAGCTTGCATGGTCGGGCCGGGTTGAGATTGCACAACGCCCGCCCTGAAAATTCTAATGGAACCCTTGGGGTATCGGCTGGACCTAACGCTTAGACTTCAGGAGGTGAATCATGCAAATTGAATATATCTGGATCGTATTGGCGGTGATTCTGCTGCTTTTGGAACTGTGGGCGATCAATATCGTATTGCGCAGCACGGGCGGGTGGGAAACCAAAGGGTTGTGGGTGGTGGTGTTGATCTTCGTGCCGCTGCTGGGGTTGATCGCCTGGGCGATGTTCGGGCCCAAGCGTGAAATGGCGCAGCAGCGTAAAAGCTGAAGCGGTGAGTGATAAAAAGCAGGCGCCCTTGGGGCGCCTGTTTTTCATTGCGGCAAACCGATCAGCCTCCGACAGCCTTGGCAATCGCCTCATTGAACGCCGGTAGGTCGTCCGGCGTGCGCGAGGTGATCAAGGTCCAGCCATTGGCCTGGCACTCCTTGACCTCGGCATCCACCACGCTGGCAGCGCCGGCGTTTTCAAGGTCGATGCGCACGCTTTTATAGGCGGTCAGGGTTTTGCCCTTGACCACGCCAGCGTCGATCAGGGTCCAGGGCCCGTGGCAGATCGCTGCGATAGTCTTGCCGGCCTGCACGAACTCATTGATCAAGCGCAGCGCGGCGGTATCCTGGCGTAGCGTATCGGCATTGACCGTGCCGCCCGGGATGACCAGCGCATCGAAGTTGGCGCCGACGACATCCGACAGTTGCACGTCGGATTCCACGGCCTGGTCTTTTTCCGTATCGCCGACAAATGTCTGGGTGATGCCGCCTTTGCTGGAAGCATGCGTCACGGTCGCGCCGTAGCCGCGTAGCGCTTCCAGAGGCTTGAGCAATTCGTCGCGCTCGATACCGGTGTTGGAGGTGATGACGAGGATGTGCTTGCCGTTGAGTTGCGAGCTCATGGTCGAGTGTCTCCTTGGGGCATGGATGGGTTACGGGCGTATTTGGTTTGTAGCTCCTTGGCCATTTCCAGGTGGGTTTCCAGGGTCGGCAGGGTCTTGGTGGCGAAGGCTTTCAGCTCGGGGTTGTCCGAGGAGGCCGCTTCTTTCTTGAACAGTTCGACGGTTTTTTCATGGGCCGCCACCTGGTTGTTGGCGTAGGCCCTGTCGAACGATTCATCGCGCATCTCCAGGATGGCTTTCTTCGCCTGGTCGGTGAGCGCGGCGTC
Source organism: Pseudomonas fluorescens (assembly GCF_001902145.1). Classification (GTDB taxonomy): domain Bacteria; phylum Pseudomonadota; class Gammaproteobacteria; order Pseudomonadales; family Pseudomonadaceae; genus Aquipseudomonas; species Aquipseudomonas fluorescens_BV. The sequence continues at coordinate 171,900 of NZ_MRST01000025.1, read as the reverse complement.
ATCCGGGACCTCGATATCGAGTTTTTTCGCCAGGGCCATCAGTTCCTGATTGGCTTTGGTGTGGTCCGTGACCATATGCTGGGCGAAGGCCTTCACATCCGCCGAGCTGCTTTTTTCCAGGGCCAGCTTGCCAGCCTCCACTTCGGTGATACCGCCCTGGGCGGCGTTGTCGACAAAGTCGTTGGAGGTCGCTGCCATCGCGGTGGACATTGAGCCCGCGATCAGCATGAAGGTAAGGCCCATTGGTTTCATCAGTCGAGTAGTCATGGTGTCTCTCCTTGGAAATGGCGGGATGCCGTTACCTGACTGTTGAATCGAGAGGGGTGTAAAAGGTTTAAATTTTTTTTGCGCTTATTTGCCCAGTGGTGAGGCGGGATAATTGACTTGAACCAATCCGGGTTCGCAAAGCTCTGCTGCATAGAGCCGCCATCTCAGGGGGCTGCCACTGCCAGGAGGATTGCACTGTGACCGATCATCAGACCGCCGATAAAACCCCCGACCCCGTCAGCTCTGAAGACGTGCAAAAAGGTGATGCCCAAACCAAAGGGCAGACGCTTGAGCCTGCGAATCCCAAGACCGAAACCGTCGACAAAGTCGTGACGCCGACTTCGATCAAGGACATTGAACGGCAAACGGATGCAATCAACGAGAAGCTCGACAACGGGCGTTGAACCGACTGAGTTGACCTGTGGCGGTCTGAACGCCGCCACGGCTGCTTTATAAATAAATATAATAATTAGCTTAGATTAAAATGTGCTTTTTATTATTTTTGACCATCCCCTAGTCTTGCCTGCAAGCCCCTTAGGCCATCCAGGAAGATTTGCCATGAGCAGCGTCACGCCGATTTCCAATGTCTTGAGCAATGTGCGCCAGCGGGTCACACCGCAAGAGTGGGAGGTGCGGGTCAAGCTGGCCGCAGCCTACCGGCTGGCGGCCTTGTACAAATGGACCGATCATATCTACACGCATTTCTCGGCGCGGGTGCCAGGGCCCGATGAGCATTTCCTGATCAATGCTTTCGGGCTGTTGTTCGACGAAATCAGCGCCTCCAACCTGGTCAAGGTCGATCTGGACGGTACCCTTGTCGATGACCCTACGGGCCTGGGGATCAACTACGCCGGCTATGTGATCCACAGCGCCATCCACGGCGCACGCCATGATTTGCAAGCGGTGCTGCACACCCACACCCGCGACGGTATTGCGGTGTCGGCGCAGAAGCAGGGGTTGTTGCCGATCTCCCAGCACGCTATCGCATTCTCGGGGCGCGTGGCCTACCACGGTTACGAAGGCGTGGCGCTGGACCTGGACGAGCGTGAACGGCTGGTCGCGGATCTGGGCGACAAGAGCGTGATGATCCTGCGTAACCACGGCTTGTTGACGGGCGGCGTCAGCGTCGAGCATGCCTTCCAGCAACTACAAAGCCTGGAGCGGGCCTGCAACATCCAGATTGCGGCACAGGCAGCGGGGAATGCCGAGTTGATCTTCCCACCCGCAGAGGTGGTGGCCAAGGTCGAGCAGCAGGCCAAGGTGTTCAGCAGTGGCGAAGGCCCGGGCGTGGCGCGGCATTGGAATGCGCTGGTGCGCCAGCTTGAGCGTACCGATACCGACTACAAGAACTGAGTCGGGTGGATGGTTCCTACGCTGCGCAGAGCGTGGGAATGATCAAAACCTCACGTCAAAGCGATAGTTGACGCGTTGCTGTGCGACCCGACGGTACTGGCTCGGTCTGCCAGGTAACGCGCCGGCGGTTGGCCCATGGCCTTGCGGAACATGGTGATAAACCCGCTGGCATTTTCATAACCCAGGTCCAGCGCCACGCTCTGCACACTCTCGCCGTTGGCCAGGCGTTGCAGCGAAAGGATCACATGCAGCTGGCGGCGCCAGCGGCCGAAACTCAGGCCGATCTCTTCCAGCAGCAGGCGGGTCATGCTGCGTTCGCTCATGCCGATGCGCACGGCCCATTCGCCCAGTGTGGATTTGTCGGCGGGGTTGGCCAATAAGTTGTTGGCCAGCCGATGCAAGCGGGGGTCTTGGGGCATCGGCAAATGCAGGGCTTCGATGGGGGCCTGGGCCAACTCGTCGAGTAACGTCGCCACCAGGCGGCCCTGGGCGCCGTCTTCGCCGTAGAGTTGCGGGAAACCCACCGCCTTGCCAATCAACTCATGCAGCAATGGCGACACGGACAGCGTGCAACATTGCCGGGGCAGGGCGCTGGCGGCGTCCGGGTTGATCAACAGGCAATACACGTCCGCTTCGCCAGCGCCGCGTGCCGCGTGGGTCACTCCGCCGGGAATCCACAACGCGCATTGCGGCGCACGATCCAGATACCCGCCTCGATCACACAATGCACCACGCCGCGCAAGGTGTAGATCAGTTGCCCGTGCTGATGGTGGTGAGGGGTATGTTCCCAGCGTTCGGACGTGCTCGAGGCGCCCACTGCAACAATCGCACGAGGGATTGCGACGGCGTCGCGGACCCGACAGGGGTCGTACTGGTCGAGGCGGTGATGAACCATGGTGATAGCTGCCTTGGCTGGATTGCGAAATATTCTGGCTATTCTGTGCAATGCTGTCCAGCGTCACGCACTCTATGATGAGAACAAATCTCATCAAAGGAGCTTTGCCATGCGACTCGACAGTTCAACCTTCCCCGTGGTGAAAATCTTTTTCGACGCGCCTGACGACGGCCGGCCGGAAGATGCCTTCCTGACCTTCGAACGCCTGCTGGCCCGTGAGCAGCCCTTCTTGCTGCTGCACGAAAAAGCCGTGGATGAAAACAATCACGAACACGCCCACGAAGAGCGCAAGCGCGCCTCTATCTGGATGAAGAAAAACAAGGCTGCCTTGCGCGCCTACGTCAAAGGCATGATCCAAGTGGAGCCCAGCGCTGCCAAGCGCCTGGCCCTCAAGCCCTTTGCCGTGACGTTCGGCAAGGCCTGGGGTTACCCGCTGCTGGTGGTGGAGTCCAAGGACCGCGCCTGGGCGTTGGCCCAGGATGTGCTGGATGCAGAAGTGTCGGATGTGGCGCATTTCTGAGCCTGGCCAAAGCTAGACAGCGTCCACAATTGAACTACCTTGATTGACGAGCCTTCCCACTCGGTACTCAAGCATGCGCACTTTATGGACGCGGTACCTGGCGTTGCTGGAAAACGACCTGAGCACGCAGATTTTCGACAATGTTAAAAACCTGTTGGTCTGCGCGCTGTTGTTTGCGGCGGGGACCAATGCGCTGGTGGGGCCGCACGAGTTGTTGATCGGTATGTTCGCCTCCAGCGTCGCGGGTTGGGGCTTGATTGTGTTGTCGACGCTGCTGATGTTGTTGAACGTCAGCGACGGCATCCGCCGGCTGGCCAAGTTGCGTTATCACTTGGCGTTGCAACTGTTGTTGATCCTGATCTACGTTGTGATTGCCGAGCGGGTGGTAGAGATTGTGTGGGTGTTGCGCGCCCACTGAAGTATCCTCCGCGCCTCGTTTATCACTGATTCAAACAAAGATGACAGGACAAGCTATGCAGGCGCTGCTGGAGTCGATCCTCGACGAAGTGCGCCCCTTGATCGGCCTCGGCAAAGTCGCCGATTACATTCCCGCGCTGGCCGACGTGCCCGCCAACCAACTCGGCATCGCGGTATACGGCAACGATGGCGCGGCCTACTGCGCCGGTGATGCCGACAAGCTGTTCTCGGTGCAGAGCATTTCCAAGGTCTTCAGCCTGGTGCAGGCCATCGACCATGGCGGCGAAACCATCTGGGAACGCCTGGGTCACGAGCCCTCGGGGCAGCCGTTCAACTCCATGGTACAGCTGGAATTCGAACGCGGCCGCCCGCGCAACCCCTTTATCAACGCTGGCGCGCTGGTGATCTGCGACATCAACCAGTCACGCTTCGCCGTGCCGATTCTGTCGATGCGCGACTTTGTACGGCGCCTGTCGGGCAACCCGCAGATCCTGGTCAACAGCGTCGTGGCCGAATCGGAAGCCCAGCATGGTGCGCGCAATGCGGCCATGGCCTACCTGATGAAGTCGTTCGGCAACTTTCATAACGATGTGGACGCGGTGCTGCACAGCTACTTCAACTATTGCGCGTTGCAGATGAGCTGCCTGGACTTGGCTCGAGCGTTCAGCTTTCTGGCCAACGAAGGCGTGAGTGCCCACAGTGGCGAGCAGGTGCTGACGGCGCGCCAGACCAAACAAGTGAACTCGATCATGGCCACCAGCGGCCTGTACGACGAGGCGGGCAACTTTGCCTACCGCGTGGGCCTGCCGGGCAAGAGCGGGGTAGGCGGTGGGATTGTCGCGGTGGTGCCGGGGCAGTTTACGGTGTGCGTGTGGTCGCCGGAGTTGAACGCAGCGGGCAATTCCCTGGCGGGGATGAAGGCGTTGGAATTGTTGAGTGAGCGGATTGGGTGGTCGGTGTTTTGAGATTGTTCTTGTGGGAGCTGGCTTGCCTGCGATAGCGATTTTTCAGTGCCGGATGTACTGGCTGACACAGCGTCAACGATCACTGTAGGAGCGAGCTTGCTCGCGAAAAACGCCCAGGCCCTGCGGTCATCCAGGTTGCCCGCGTTATCGTTGACGATTTTCGCGAGCAAGCTCGCTCCTACAGTGGGTTGGCGGCAGTGGGTTAGCGGCGGGGCCTGTTGAGGCGCGGCACGATCATGCCCACCTCATTCTGATAGCGCCGATACCGCTCACCAAACAGCGCCACCAGATCCCGCTCTTCGAAACGAGCGCCAATGAACAGATACACCGACATCCCCAGCGCAAACACCAGATGCCCCACGGTCATATGCGGCGTTGCCCAAAAGGCGATGAGGAAGCCCAGGTACAGCGGATGACGCACGATTTTGTAGAGCAGCGGCGTCCTGAATGTCAGGCCCGATTGTGGGGCGTTGCGCCAGCGATCAATGGCCTGTTTCAGCCCGAACAACTCGAAGTGACTGATCAAGCAGGTTGCCAGCACCACGATGCCCCAGCCCAGCCAGAACAGGCCGGTCAGCAGTGCCTTGGCCCAGGCGGCGTCAACCTCCCAAACGGTGTGCGTAATGGGCCGCCACTGCCAGAACAGCAGCGCGAGCATCAGGCTGGAGAGCAGCACATAGGTGGAGCGCTCTACCGCTGCCAGGGCGAAGACTGCCAGCCATTGCTTGAAACGTTTACGCGCCATGGCGGTGTGCTGGACGCCAAACACAATGATCAGTGACGCATTGATCATGATTGCCAGCGCCCAGTCGATACGCGCGCCGGAGTCGATGTGTTTGGGTACGACCACAGCCCCCACGAAGCCCATCATGTAAAGCAAGGTGAATAAGAAAACCAGGTAGCAGCAGGTGCTATAGACCAGGCCAGCCAAGCGTGCCGTGAGGGTGTTTGAAGAGGTCTGCCGTTTCATGGACGATTCCTTTCGCACATGGTGAATGGGTGAGCCAATCGAGGACTGGCTTGCTCAGACTAACGGCATTCAAGTAGGCGGTAACCTGTTGGAATTGACAGTTGCAAGAGCGATTGGCGATTTAACCGACATTCAACCGATCCAACAAGTTATACCAGGCCACGCCTGCGCCCAGCGGTAGTCAAATTCCAACGGCCCGAGTTGCCGAAACAGCAGCGCCAGAGAGCGCTGCAGGTGCATAACGGCAATTGGCACCGGCACTGTTGCAGTGCTCAAGGGCGCTGAATAATTCGGCGCGGAATCTGGAGTGAACCGAAGCCCCAGATACACCGGCGAACTCATTGTGGGAGCTGGCTTGCCTGCGAAAGCGGTGGTTCAGTTGAGGCGTCATTGACTGACACACCGCCTTCGCGAACAAGCCCGCACACCGTTGGATCGTGGGGTGTCAGGTAGATAAGCATCGGTTGTCAGGCCGTCACGGGAGCAAGCTCCCTCGCCACAGATCCAGCGTCGCACCAAGGTTGTGTGCTGGCTGACACAGCGCCATCGCAGGCAAGCCAGCTCCCACATTTTGATCTGTATTGTTCTTTGAACTGTAGGTGAGCCCAAACAAAAAATGCGCCCCTTGGGGCGCATTCTTTTGCTCGGTCAGCTATGGCCTATCAGGCCGTCGCATCCCAGGCCCGATCACCGTTCTCGTCTTTGATCCGAGTCGGCAAACCCATCACATCCAGCGCTTTGAGGAACGGCTCAGCCGGTAGTTCCTCGACGTTGGCCATGTGCTTCACATCCCACTCGCCACGGGCCACCAGCAGCGCAGCGGCTACCGGTGGTACGCCTGCGGTGTAGGAGATGCCCTGGCTGTCAGTCTCGGCATAGGCCTCTTCGTGATCAGCCACGTTGTAGATGAACATCTCACGCGGTTGGCCATCCTTGGTGCCTTTGACCAGGTCACCGATGCAGGTCTTGCCGGTGTAGCCCGGGGCGAGCGAAGACGGGTCGGGCAGCACGGCCTTGACCACTTTCAACGGCACCACTTCCAGGCCTTCGGCGGTCTTGACCGGTTTTTCGGAGAGCAGGCCGAGGTTTTTCAGCACGGTGAACACGTTGATGTAGTGTTCGCCGAAGCTCATCCAGAAACGCACGTTGGGCACGTCGAGGTTTTTCGACAGCGAGTGCACTTCATCGTGGCCGGTGAGGTAGAGGTTCTGCGAACCGACTACCGGCAGGTCATCGGTGCGTTTGACTTCGAACATGGTGTTGCTGGTCCACTGGCTGTTCTGCCAGCTCCACACCTGCCCGGTGAATTCGCGGAAGTTGATTTCCGGATCGAAATTGGTGGCGAAGTATTTGCCATGGGAGCCGGCATTGACGTCGAGAATATCGATTGAATCAATGCGGTCGAAATGCTGTTGTTGCGCCAGCGCAGCGTATGCGTTGACGACACCTGGGTCGAAGCCCACGCCAAGGATGGCGGTGATGTTCTTCTGTTTGCATTCTTCCAGGTGGTTCCACTCGTAGTTGCCGTACCACGGCGGGGTCTCGCAGACCTTGCCCGGCTCTTCGTGGATGGCGGTGTCGAGGTAAGCCACGCCCGTGTCGATGCAGGCACGCAGTACCGACATGTTGAGGAAGGCGGAGCCGACGTTGATGACGATCTGTGAATCGGTCTCGCGGATCAGGGCCTTGGTCGCTTCCACGTCCAGGGCGTTCAGCGCAAAGGCCTGGATATCGGCGGGTACCTTGAGGCTACCCTTGGCCTTGACGCTGTCGATGATGGCCTGGCATTTGGAGATGTTGCGCGACGCGATAGCAATACGACCGAGTTCGTCGTTGTGCTGCGCGCACTTGTGGGCCACCACCTTGGCGACACCTCCTGCACCAATGATAAGAACGTTCTTTTTCAATTGCTTTATTTCTCCTATATCCGCCAGCTTACGAAAGGCTGGACAGGTAGTCGTCGTAACCAAATTCACGAACCACCTCGACTGTACCGTCGAGTTGTTTCACTACGATGGACGGCATTTTCAGGCCGTTGAACCAGTTTTTCTTGACCATGGTGTAGCCCGCGGTGTCGATGAACGACAGCCGATCGCCGATGGCCAGCGGACGATCGAATTGATACTCGCCGAAGATGTCCCCGGCCAGGCAGGATTTGCCGCACACCATGTAGGTGTGTTCACCCTCGCTCGGCGCCAGCTTGGCGTTGAGGCGGTAGATCAGCAGGTCCAGCAGGTGGGCTTCGATGGAGCTGTCCACCACGGCCAGGTGCTTGCCGTTGTAGAGGGTGTCGAGCACGGTGACTTCCAGGGAGGCGCTGTTGGTGATCGCCGCTTCGCCGGGTTCCAGGTAGACCTGCACGCCGTACTTTTCGGAGAAGGCTTTGAGCCGCGCGCAGAACGCGTCCAGTGCATAGCCTTCACCGGTGAAATGGATGCCGCCGCCGAGGCTGACCCACTTGACCTTGTGTAGCAGCGCACCGAAGCGTTCCTCGATGGTGCCGAGCATCTTGTCGAACAGGCTGAAGTCGCCGTTCTCGCAGTTGTTGTGGAACATGAAGCCGGAGATCTGATCGATCACGCCATCGATCTTCACCGGGTCCCACTCGCCCAGGCGGCTGAACGGGCGCGCCGGGTCGGCCAGCAGGTAGTCGGAGCTGCTCACCTGCGGGTTCACACGCAGGCCGCGGGTCTTGCCTTCGCTACGTTCGGCAAAACGCTGCAGTTGGCTGATGGAGTTGAAGATGATCTTGTCGCAGTTCTCCAGCATTTCTTCGATTTCATCGTCGGCCCAGGCCACGCTGTAGGCGTGCGCTTCACCTTCGAACTTCTGGCGACCGAGCTTGAGTTCATACAGCGACGACGAGGTGGTGCCGTCCATGTATTGCTGCATCAAGTCGAATACCGACCAGGTGGCAAAGCACTTGAGCGCCAGCAGAGCCTTGGCGCCGGACTGTTCGCGCACGTAGGCAATCTTCTGCATGTTGACCAGAAGCTTCTGTTTATCGATGAGGTAGTACGGCGTTTTGATCATTTTTGAGAGCCTGCGGCGGTGCCTGCCAAAAAAGGACACGCATTGTGCCCGCACTTGGAACAGATCGAAAGGTTAGCCGGCGGAATTTGCGCGCCACGTTAAGCATAGGGCTTGAGTATGACCGTTCATAAGAATCGCCCCGTCCCACTGTGGGAGCGCTCGAGCCTCAGCGAGGGCGCGATGACGCCGACCCTGCCACCACAAACACCCACAGTAGCGCCGCTAATATCATGCTCGTTTGAACATGAGTAAATCTTGTGATGATCTAGAACAAAATGAGTTTGTCTCAAGACACCCCTCTGCCGACAATGACCGCCATCAATCACACCATCGGAGTTGTAAGTCATGGCAGTCGCTCATTCCCTCGGGTTCCCACGCATTGGACGCGATCGTGAATTGAAAAAAGCGCAGGAAGCGTTCTGGAAGGGTGAGCTCGACGAAGCCGGCCTGCGCGCCGTTGGCCGTGATTTGCGCAGCACCCACTGGGCCCTGCAACAGCAAGCCGGCATCGAACTGTTGCCGGTCGGTGATTTCGCCTGGTACGACCAGGTGCTGACCCACTCGTTGATGTTCGGCGTGGTCCCTGAACGGTTCCGCCCGGCCGATGGCCAGGCCACGTTGCATACCTTGTTCGCCATGGCCCGTGGTGTCAGTGACAGTTGCTGCGGCGGGGCCCATGCCCAGGAGATGACCAAGTGGTTCGATACCAACTATCACTACCTGGTGCCGGAGTTCAGTGTCGATCAGCAATTCCACCTGGCGTGGGACCAGCTCTTCGAAGAGGTCCAGGAAGCCCTCGATCTGGGGCACAGCGTCAAGCCCGTGGTGATCGGCCCGCTGACCTATTTGTGGCTGGGCAAGGCCAAGGGCGCTGACTTCGACAAGCTCGACCTGCTCGAGCGCCTGCTGCCGCTGTATGGCCAGATCTTCCAGCGCCTGGCCGAATTGGGCGTGGAGTGGGTGCAGATCGACGAGCCGATCCTGGCGCTCGATCTGCCCCAGGACTGGAAGAACGCTTTTGAGCGCGCCTATAACCTGATCCAGCGCGACCCGCTGAAAAAATTGGTGGCCACTTACTTCGGCGGCCTGGAAGAAAATCTCGGCCTGGCCGCCAACCTGCCGGTGGATGGCCTGCATATCGACCTGGTACGTGCGCCGGACCAGTACCCGACCATCCTCGACCGCCTGCCAGCGTACAAGGTGCTGTCCCTGGGCGTGGTCAACGGCCGAAACGTGTGGCGTTGCGACCTGGAAAAAGCCCTGGCCACCTTGCAGCATGCCCATGAGAAGTTGGGCGATCGCCTGTGGGTCGCGCCGTCCTGCTCGCTGCTGCACAGCCCGGTGGACCTGGCGCGGGAAGACCAGTTGGATTCTGAGCTGAAAAGCTGGCTGGCCTTTGCCGTGCAGAAGTGCGCGGAAGTGGCGCTACTGGCCAAGGCGGTTGACCAGCCCCAAGCCCCTGGCGTACTCACCGCCCTGGCTGAGAGCCGCGCGGTGCAGGCAGCTCGCGCTGCATCGCCACGCATTCACAAGCCTGCTGTTCAAGCGCGTGTCGCGGCCATCACTGCACGGGACAGCCAGCGTCAGTCGCCGTTTGCCCAGCGCATCGAAAAACAACGGGCCGGGCTTGATCTGCCATTGTTCCCGACCACCACCATCGGCTCGTTTCCACAGACCGCTTCGATCCGCCTGGCGCGTCAGTCGTACAAGGCCGGCAAGTTGAGCGAAGCCGAATATATCGAAGCCATGCACAGTGAGATCAAGCACGCCGTCGAGGTGCAGGAAAACCTCGGCCTGGACGTGTTGGTGCATGGCGAAGCCGAGCGTAACGACATGGTCGAGTACTTTGCCGAACAACTGGATGGCTACGCGTTCACTCGGTTCGGCTGGGTGCAGAGCTATGGTTCGCGCTGTGTGAAACCCGCAGTGATTGTCGGTGACCTGAGCCGCCCGAACGCCATGACCGTGGAGTGGATTCGCTATGCCCAAGGCCTCACCGACAAGGTGATGAAGGGCATGCTCACAGGCCCGGTGACCATGTTGATGTGGTCGTTCCCACGAGAAGACCTGAGCCGCGAAGTGCAGGCCCGGCAACTGGCCCTGGCGATTCGTGACGAAGTGGTGGACCTGGAAGCGGCCGGCATCAAGATCGTGCAGATCGACGAAGCGGCTTTTCGTGAGGGCTTGCCGTTGCGCCAGGCGCAGTGGCAACCCTACCTCGACTGGGCGACTGAAGTGTTTCGTTTGTGCGCGAGTGGCGTGGGCGATGAAACCCAGATCCACACCCACATGTGCTACAGCGAGTTCAACGATGTGATCGAGTCTATCGCCGCCATGGATGCCGACGTGATCACCATCGAAACCTCACGCTCGGACATGGAGCTGCTCGACGCGTTCGAAGCCTTCGCCTACCCGAATGAGATCGGCCCGGGGGTCTATGACATCCACTCGCCACGGGTGCCGGATGCCTCGGAAATGGCCAACTTGCTGCGCAAGGCCGCCAAGCGGATTCCGGCAGAGCGCTTATGGGTGAACCCCGATTGCGGCTTGAAGACGCGGGGCTGGCCGGAGACCGAGGCGGCGCTCATTCATATGGTCACCGCCGCTCGCCAACTGCGTGCTGAACTGGCCTGATTCCTGAGCCTGGCGCGGTTAAAACTGTGGGAGCGGGCTTGCTCGCGAATGCGGTCTTTCAGTCACAGCAGTAGTGGCCGACACACCGCCTTCGCGAGCAAGCCCGCTCCCACAGGGGATCTGTGGCAGGTGCTGATTGTGTGGGCGATGCGTAACCAGTGTGGGAGCTGGCTTGCCTGCGAAAGCGGTGGTTCAGTTGAATATTCAGTGGCTGACACACCGTCCCGCACAATTTGCCTGCATCAGGTCAGAGGTATTTGAGCCACGCCAGGTCCCGCCGCCGTGCTTTCAGGCCGGCGAACCAACGTACCGGCAAGTACAGGGCAATCGGCAACAGCAGCGCTGCCAACCACACCGCACCGATACCGTCGAAGCCAAAGTAATTGCCATGGTTGAGACCAAACAGCGCAACGCAGGCCACATAGAGGATTTTCAATACATAGAGGTGCAACAGATAAAAGAACATCGGCGCCGCGCCGAACACTGCCAGCACGCCGATCCAGCGCTTATGCCCGGCGCGTTCAAACGCCAGCAGCAACAGCAAGCCAATCCCCAGGGTCAACGCCAGGAACAACAGCGAAGGCGGGTATTTGGTGATGTTGAAAAAGCTCATCAGCGTCAGCACGCTGCTGTCATACACCTGCCAAGGCTGCTCGCCATAGCCGTTGAGCGCTCGCAGCAACCCAAAGCCCACCAACGCGCCCACCCCCGCGACCAGCAAATAACGCTGACGCACAGCCGGCAGCGTGGCATGGGCAAACCATGGCCCGAGGCCGTAACCCAAAGCAATCACACCGATCCACGGCAGCACCGGGTAGGTGGTGCGCAGACGCAGGTTTTCAGAGACTTCAATCCAGTTGCGTTCATGCAGGATCGTCCACGGAACATGCAACATCGAACCCGCTGCGAAGTGCAGCCCATCGAGCAGGTTGTGCCCGGCGATAATCACCAGCGCCAAGCCGATCAGCCAGGCACGCGGTAGCCAAACCAAAGCGGCAAGCGCGATCATGCTGATGCCGATGGCCCAGATCACTTGCATATAGATCACGCTGGGCGGCAGTTGGAAGGTCCACGCGAAGTTGACCAAGGTGAATTCCAGCACCACCAGGAACAGCCCGCGCTTGAACAAAAATGCCGATACATCGCGACGGCCCTGATATTTCTGGCCGTACAGCCAAGCCGACAATCCGGTGAGCAGCACAAACACCGGCGCACACAAGTGAGCCAGGGTGCGGCTGAAAAACAACGCGGGCTCGGTGCTGTCTATGCTCATGGGGTCGCTGACCTGGCGGTGCAACAAGAAGGTTTCACGCACGTGGTCCAGCAACATGAACAGGATCACCAGGCCGCGCAGGGCGTCGATGGACAGCTGGCGTTTGCGTAAAGTCATAGCGTCAGTCATAAGTCAGGGATCACACGCAGGCAAAATATTGACGTTATTCTATAACATTAAGCGAGGCGCTGATGATAAGCATGACCCCACAACCGGCCGAAGCCGTAATCGCGTTCTGGAAACAGGCGGGGTCCAAGCGTTGGTTCGCCAAGGACGAGGCGTTCGATGCGGCCTTTCGTGACAGCTTCCACGCCACCCATATGCAAGCGGCACGGCGTGAACTCGAAGATTGGATGACCACCGCGGATGGCGCGCTGGCGTTATTGATTTTGCTGGACCAGTACCCGCGCAACGCCTTTCGCGGCACGGCGCATATGTTCGCCACCGACCCGCTGGCGCGGTTGTATGCGCGAAAGATGGTGGACGCGGGATTGGATCAACAGGTTGAACCTCAGTTGCGTGCGTTCTGCTATTTGCCTTTTGAACATTCGGAAGACCCGCAGGACCAGCAACGCTCCCTGGCCCTGAACCAGCAGTTGGATGCCAGCACCTACCACTGGGCCAAGGAGCATGCCGATATCATTGAGCGGTTCGGGCGGTTTCCCCATCGTAATGGGGTGTTGGGCAGGACGAGCACCGATGAAGAACTCGCCTTCCTCAAGGCCGGTGGCTTCGCTGGTTAGGCGTGCTCTGGCGCCAGGCTCTGCTGGGTGCCGACACGGCGAAACCGCCGCACCCCCTTGAGGTCTATTGCCCAACGCAACGCTTCAGTGGCTGAGGGGCGCGGGCCCTGGGTGATCGCCTGTTCATCCTTGCCCAATGCGTCGAGGTAACCCTGGGCACCGCCGCGTTCGCTCCAATAGTGCGTGTGGCTAAACCAGGATTTGGCCAGCCAGCCTTTGCCGTTGCCCACGGTCACCGGCAAGTCCAGCACGCCACAGCCCATCACCGGCTTGACCGGGCCGCCGACGATGTCGCCGAACAACCCGAAGGCGGCAGGGAAGTACAGGTTGGTCCAGCGCGTAACGGCGAAGGCCGCAGCATGGTGCAGGTAGTGCGGGGTGAAGGGCTTTTGGCCGAGCATCAGCGGCTGGCGGGCGTTGTAGCCATAGCCTTGGGTATCTTCGGTGGGCGGGCAGGCCGGGGCTTCGCGGCGTTCCATGCGCTGCTTGAAGTCACTGACGCTGCGGCCCAGCAACAGGCTGGCGTGGGCCATCGGGCTGCCGACCGTGACCAGGTCGGTGATGCGCCACAGGTTGCCCAGGCCGCGCTGTTCGGCAAAAGCTTCGGTCTGTTGCTGACGAAAATTCAACAGGCTGCTTAGGCTGCCGTCCAGCAAGGCGCCGGCAGCGGGCAGGGCATCCTTGACCACCGGTTGCAGCGGTTCGCGGTTGGCATAACGGGCCGCCAGCTCACGGTTGCTGGGGGTCAGTTGGGTCAGTTGGTCGTGGTATTCATGCCAGAGGTAGCCGACGATGTCATAGGCAATCACACTGCCCAGGCTGTGACCCACGACGATGATGCGCTCGTAGTCGCCCTTGTTATGCAGGGCACGCAGCAGGTCGACACCGTCAGCACGGATCTGCTCGCGCACCATCACGTTCTGCGGGTTGGGGCTGAGGTAGCGTGCGGCGTCTCCCAGGTAGGCCAGCGCCGAATAGCGCAGCCCCAGTCCCATGGCCGCGAGCAGCAGGGGTATCAGCGCGAAGGGGTTGTCGTTGGGGGGCAATTGGCCCCAGGCCGTGGCCAATGTACCGCTGGCAACCAGCAGCAATAACACCAGCACCGTCCAGCGCGTGCTGCGCCAGATCGGCACGATGGCCTCGGGAATGTCGCGACGCGGGCGCTTGAAGATGTCCCACAGCCAGCCCAGCAGATGGCCGAACTTGGTGCCCTGCATCTTGTGGGCCCAGTAGTACTCATAGAAATCCGTCGAGGTACGGCCCGAGGCCTTCAGTACGCGCAGGTCGAAGTTGCGCGACAGCCGATCCGGCTTGCTCCAGTACAGAGGTGTGCCATCGGGGGTGTCCGTGGGGATCATCGCTTCGACAAAGCCGCGCAAGGTGTCCATTGGGCGCTGCTCGCCGATGCCGTGGATAACCACAACTGCTTGTCTCATGTGCTGTTCCTTCCTTGAAAATCAGCGGGAGCCATAATATTGCCACTAGCCGCGCTATTCCTGCCAGGAATGCCCCCATAAAAACCCTGCATTGTCTTTATCGGCCCGGATCTCGTAGCGTGATGCCTCACCCCAGGAGATTGCCCATGAGCCAAGGCCCGCTGCACCTCTACGTTGATTCGCTGTTCACCAGCCCCTATGCCATGTCGGTGTTTGTCGCCTTGCGCGAAAAAGGCCTGGCGTTCGAGACCCTCGCCCTGGACCTCGATGCCGGGCAAAACCAGGCGGCAGATTTCGCCCGACGCTCCCTGACCCAGCGAGTGCCGACCCTGCTGGACGGTGATTTTGCGCTGTCGGAGTCTTCGGCCATCACGGAGTACCTGGACCAGGCCTACCCCGAGACCAGCGTTTACCCGGCGGATGTGCAGCAGCGGGCGAGGGCGCGACAGGTCCAGGCGTGGCTGCGCAGCGACCTGCTGCCGATTCGCCAGGAGCGCTCGACGCTGGTGGTGTTCTGCGGGCAGAAGAGGCCGCCGTTGTCAGCAGAGGCTCAAGCCGCCGCGACCAAGTTGATCAGCGCGGCGCAAGCCTTGCTGGCGGATAACCGCGAGTACCTGTGCGGCCAGTGGTCGATTGCCGATGTGGACCTGGCGGTGATGCTCAATCGCCTGATCCTCAACGGTGACGCCGTGCCAGCGCAACTGGTGGCCTACGCGCAACGCCAATGGCAGCGGCCGTCAGTGCGCGAGTGGGTCGAGCTGCGACGGCCCGCGCTCTAGCTGCTCTGCCTGCTGGGCAACACGCCGGTCGAGGTCTTCCCAATCGGCCATGCCCAGCACGCGCATGGTGTTCAAGCCGCGCAAGTAGCCGCGCAGTTGCTCGGCGCTGGCGCTGCCTTTTGCGGCGTCGGCGTGTGAGTCCAGCAGCACGGTTTCGTACTCGACCAGGTAGTCGGCGACTCGCTCGCGAAACTCTGGCAGTACTGCCTCGCGGATACGATCGAAGATTTTCTGGTAGGGCTTCATGGCGGGGTCCTTATAGATTTTATGGGCGGCCTGACACTATCGGTTCAAATGATAGTCACCATCAAGGATCACAAGTTCTGTTTTTTCGCCAGACGCGCAGAATCTGCACATCGAGACGCAGCCCAAGGAAAATGCGCGATGAGGACGATTATCCAGTTGGCTTTGATGGCCCTGATGCTGGGCACCGCGGTCATGACCACCCCGGCGATGGCCGATGAAGTGCGTACAGGCCATTTGCTGCCACTGGTGGGTAGCGTAGACTCCCTGCAGCGTGCCCAGTCGGTGGGGGTGTTGTTCAGTGAAAACACCCGCGACAACCTCAGCTACCTTGAACGCTACCACGCCATGGCGCTGAACGGCGCCAAGGACGCCCTGGATGGGCGGATTCGCGAGGCGTTCGTCAACAGCTCCGACCCGGAACTGGCGATCGACTGGTTGATGCACTCGTTGCAGGGCGCTTTTCTCTCGGTGACGGTCTATAGCAGCCTGGATGCCCTGGTGCAGGCGCACCCGGATGTGGTGGTGGTGCTCGATGCCCATAACCAATTGCTGACCCAGCGTAATGACCGGGTCGAAGCACGCTTTGTCGCACGCTTCTACGACGCGAACCTGCAATTTATCGCCAAGGCCGAAGGCTCGGTGGGCAAGCACGTGCCGTCAGTGTGGGTGCATGACAAGGCGGCGCCGGAGATTGCTGCACTGATCGAGCAACAACGCGATGTACAGCAAGATGCCCTGAAGCAGTTCGATGCGTCGCTCAAGGCCCTGGTTCGCGCAGGTTGACCCGCGAATGGTTGTGAACCCTATTGGTTATTTTCAGGAATGTTTATGCGCTCTTTCTTCGCCCCGGCCCTGGCTTGTGCTTCGTTATTGCTGACCGGCTGTATCACGGCGCCCAATGCCCCATCACTGACCCTGCAAACCAACAAGACCCCCGACGGCTATGTGCAATGCGTATTGCCCACGCTGGAAAAGCACGGCATTACCTCGACCGTCACCCAGAACTCGCGCCATGCCAAGGTGCTGTTGACCAGCAAGATTGCCGCCGATGATGTGCTGGAGGCCTACAAGTCCCAGGACGGCACCAAGGTGTTCCTGTATGAGCGCAAGCCGTTGGCTTCGGCGATCAAGCCATCGCGACTGGAGCAGGCCGCGCAGGATTGCAAATAAACCCAGGCACAACGCAAACCCAAATGTGGGCGGGGGCAACCTCTGACACCCTGTAGGAGCGAGCTTGCTCGCGAAAAACTCATAGGCGCCGCGTTTATTCGGGGAGCGCGCGTTATCGTTGACGTCTTTCGCGAGCAAGCTCGCTCCTACAGGGTATTGGCCCCATTTGGATCAGGGCTTGGCTTCGTTGCTGAAGCTGTCGACGGTCTTGACCAATCCCTGCGCCGCCAACGCCACCAACTCACCGCCTTTCTCCACCGTGGCCAACGCCGGGTCTGAGCCCATGCGGCCATCAGGGAAGCGCGCGCGGAAGTCCAGCGCTTCGCGGATTGGCCCGGTGTTGGCGATTTGCGGTGAGTACTCGGCAGACTTGATCGAGTCCGGATACGCCCACTGCGTCACGGCAATTTCCGACGGCGTGGCGTGGCTGCCATGCCCGACCGGGAATTGACGCTGGGCCAGGTCAGTGACGCCTTCCAGGTCCCACCAGTTCACCAGCTTCAGCGCGAACCCGGCCGGGCGGCGGGCGAAGCTGGCTTCGGCGTACAGCTCGGAGAACGCCGCTTCAATCGTGGCGATGTTGCCGCCGTGGCCGTTCAGGAACAGGATCTTTTCGAAACCATGCCCGGCCAACGAGCGCACCCAGTCGCCAATCGCGGCGATAAAGGTGGAAGGGCGCAGGGAGATGGTGCCGGGAAAGCCCAGGTGGTGTTGGGCCATGCCGATATTGAAGGTCGGGCCGACCAGGATATCGGCGTGCTTCTGGGCGTGGTGGGCGATGATCTCCGGGCACATCCAGTCAGTGCCCAACAGGCCGGTGGGGCCATGTTGCTCGTTGGAACCGATGGGAATCACCACCGTGCGGCTGCGTTCCAGGAACTGCCCGATTTCGATCCAGGTGGAGGTGTGTAGAAGCATGCGACGCTCTCTTTTATCTATGGGGACAGGCTATCCGCCACGGATTGTACGACTACTCGCCACCTGTTGGGGTTTGCAATTGAGGTAGGTCGATGACTTCAGCCAGCGCTGGTCGGGGTACCACGAAAACATGAACTGCCCGTCCTTGAGCTTGTCCACCACTTGACGGGCAACTTGCGGGCGCACGGCCGGGCAACCCTGGCTGCGGCCGATGCGGCCTTCGCGCTTGCTCCACAAGGGGCTGACGTAGTCGGCAGCATGAATCACGATGGCGCGGTCGCGGGCCAGGTCATTGAAGCCAGGCTCCAGGCCGTCCATGCGCAGCGAGTAGCCATGGGCGCCCAGGTAGCTTTCCTGGGTGCGGAACAACCCCAGGCTCGACTGGTGGCTGCCTTCAAGGTTGGAGAACTGAGTGGCGAAGTTTTCCCCGGACTTGGCACCGTGGGCCACCAGGTCGCGCAATACCAGGGTCTGTTTACGCAGGTCGAAGATCCACAGGCGACGGGCGGTCGAGGGCTGGGAGTAGTCAATAACCGCTAGGCGATCGGAACGTTCCTCGCCGTTATTGACCGCGCACTGCACGGCGCTCAGGGCGCTTTTGAGCACGGTGGGATTGAGTTCTGGAGCCGAGCGCGCCAGGCTGCTATACAGGGAAGGAGAGGTGCCATTGGCGGCGAGCGCAACATTGCTCAATAAAGCCAGGCACCCAGTGATCAAGCCCAGGCTGGTTAGCCTGAGCAGGCGTATAAAAGTCAGCATCTACAGTCGAGTCCCCGCTGTGGAGTGGAGCTAAGTCAATTGTTCAAAAAACACGCATGTTACTTGAGCATTTGCCTGCTCGTTGCACCATTGGTCGCTACAGCCGAAACGCTGCCGGTGGAGCCATTGCCAGTCACCACCCCTGCACCGGTCGCGCTGGCGCCACTGCAACAGGCATTGGCGCAGTTGACCAGTGTCTGCCCGCACCTTGCGCCGCGTATCGATGCCGCCGCGTTGGTGCGCCTGCAAGCCTTTTACCAGCAGCAGGGCGATGCCCCGCTATGGTCGGCTGACGAACGCCGGCAAGCCTTGCACAGCCAGTTGCTGATGCTTGCCGACGATGGCCTGGACCCCACCCACTATAGCTTGCCCACGGCGGATGCCACGGCCAACGTGCTGTGCAGCGATATCGCCAACAGCCAGCAGTACCTGCAAGCCCTGCAGGATTTGCATTACGGGCGCCTGCAGCAATCGCGTTTTGAGCCTCTATGGCATTCACAGCCGCCCAGTGGCGATCCTAACGCCGAGGTACTGGCGTTCGCCGCCACCGGCCTGCAAGACATGGCTCAAGCGTTCGATCAGGCCCGCCCCAGTGCCGATTTGTACCGCAGCCTGCGCAATGCCTATGCCGGCGTGCGCCAGCAACCGCTGCCCCATTGGGACCCGGTCGCCGGTGGCCCCTTGTTGCGCCCGGGGATGAACGACCCTCGCGTGCCGGAACTGGCGCGGCGCCTGCACAGCGGCGGCTACCTGGCCCAGTTGCCCAGCGGCAATGGCAAGCAATACCAGGGCGAACTGGTCAAGGCGGTGAAAGCCTTCCAGCTCAGCCACTCGTTGCAAGCTGACGGCGTGATCGGCGCCGGCACCGTGGCCGAACTGAATATCAGCCCGGCGATGCGTCGTGAGCAACTGCGCATCAACCTGGAGCGCTTCCGCTGGCTGGCCCAGGACCTGGAGCCTGAAGGCGTCGTGGTCAATGTGGCCGCCGCGCAACTGAGCGTGTACCAGAGCGGTATCCCGGTGTGGCAAACCCGCCTGCAAGTGGGCCGTGCCGAACGCCAGACACCGTTGCTCAAGTCGCGCATCACCCGGCTGACCCTCAACCCCACCTGGACCATCCCGCCGACCATCATGCGCGAGGACAAGCTGCCCGCCATCCGCCTCAACCCTGACTACCTGCGCCAGCAAAACCTGCAAGTGCTCGACGCCGAAGGTCACCCGTTGACTCCCGACCAAGTCGACTGGGCACGCCCCGGCAATATCCTGCTGCGTCAACAGGCCGGTCCGCGTAACCCGCTGGGCAAGATCGTGATGCGTTTCCCCAACCCGTATTCGGTGTACCTGCACGACACCCCCAGCCAGCCGTTGTTCACCAAGGGCCCGAGAGCGTTCAGCTCGGGGTGCGTACGGGTCGAACAACCGTTGTTATTACGCGACCTGCTGGTAACGCCCGCCGAACGCACCCGCACCGACGAGCTGCTGGCGACCGGCGAAACCCATGAATTCAGGCTCGCCACGCCGGTACCGGTGCTGTTGGGGTATTGGACGGTAGAGGTGGATCGCCAGGGCGAGCTGGTATACGCGCCGGATATTTATGCGCGTGACCCGGTGTTGATCAAGGCCATGGGCAGCGTGTTATAGAGCCAGATGGCTTGATACGAATGTAGGAGCGAGCTTGCTCGCGAAAACGTCAACGATAACGCGTGCTTCCTGAATAAACGCGGTGCCCGTGAGTTTTTCGCGAGCAAGCTCGCTCCTGCGTTCTATTCCGGCATCAGTTGCTGGCGGCATTCCAGCACCAGGCGGGCGCCGCCCAACTCACTGGTGCCGACCTCCAGCTTGAAGCCATGCAAATTGATGATCGCCGCCACAATCGACAGGCCCAGCCCAAAGCCGCCTTGCTGATCACTCTCATCGACCCGATAGAAACGCTGGAACACCGACGCGCGCTCGGCAGCCGGAATGCCCGGCCCGGAGTCGAGCACTTCGATGCGCGTACTGCCCAGGTCGTTGACTGCCCGCAGGATCACCTTGCCCTCGGGTGGGGTGAACTTGATCGAATTACTCAGCAGGTTGGCCAGGGCCTCGAATAACAGCGCACGGTCACCGGTAATCCACGGCAGTGAATCAGGCGCCTGTAACACCAGCTCCAGTTCGCCTTCTTCGGCCAGGGGCAGATAAAAATCATGCAGCTCGCGCAGCAACGGCAGCGGGTCCATCACCAGGAAGCCAGAACGGCGCTGGTGGTCTTCCAGCTCCGAGATGCGCAGCAGCCCGCGAAAACGCGCCATCAGCGTGTCGGTTTCGGCGATGGCGTCATCGAGCTTTACCGCGTGGGCCGAGTCTTCCTCGGCTTGTTGCTTGATGCGGTAAAGCTGGGCGCGCAAGCGGGTGAGCGGGGTGCGCAGGTCGTGGGCGATGTTGTCGCATACGCCCTTGACCTCGTTCATCAGTTTTTCGATGCGGTCGAGCATGGCATTGACGATGGCGGCGAGCATGTCCAGCTCGTCGCGCCGGTTGGACAGCGGCAACCGGTGCGTGAGGTCGCCGGCGACGATGGCCTCGGCGCTGGCCTGGATCCCGCGAATGCGCCGCAACGGGCGACGGCGCAGCAGGTGCCAGCCGGCAGCGCCAGGAATGATGGTCAAGGACAGCGCCCACAGCAGGGCGTGCCAGATGATCCGCGTTACCCCGAACAACGAGCCGTTGGCGCGTACCAATACCAGCCAGCGACCGTCTTCGGTGTGGGTGGCCACGGCGTCGCAGCTGTCCTTGGGCAATTTGGGGTCATCGGATTGCACGCAATTGGTCAGGGCGTGGATCTTGCCATCCAGCGGCAGGTCGGGTGGTACGGCACGGATCGGCCCGCTCAAGGGGCGAAATTGCTCATCGAACAGGCCATAGGCGTCCACGCCCTTCATGTCGAAGGTCATGCTGGTGGTAAGCGCTTCCACCAGCTCTTCGCCGTCGAAACGCTGGAAAAGATGCTGGCGCTGCAGCAGGGAATGGCGCGACAAGTCGCTGAGGTAGCCTGAGACCTCGTAGTACAGCACCCCCATGAGGATGCAACTCCACGCCACGAACAACGAACTGTACAGCGCCAGCAACCGGCTGCTGGAAGAGCGCCAGCCTTTAGAGGGGTTCAGCAATGACATAGCCCGAGCCTCGTACCGTGCGGATCAGCGGCGTGAGGCCCGGTGGGTCGATTTTCTTGCGCAGACGCCCAATGTGCACGTCGATCAGGTTGGTGCCGGGGTCGAAGTGATAGCCCCAGACTTCCTCGAAAATCATCATCCGCGACAGGATCTGCCCGGTGTTGCGCATCAGGAATTCAAGCAGTTTGTATTCAGTGGGCAGCAGGGTCAGCGGCTGATCGGCGCGGCTGGCTTCGCGGCTGATCAGGTTCAGTTCCAGGTCGGCCACGCGCAGGGCGGTTTCGAATTCCTGGACCGTGCTTTTACGCCGCAGCAGCACCTCGACCCGGGCGGCCATTTCATCCGAGGCGAACGGCTTGGTCAGGTAGTCATCCCCGCCAGCACGCAGGCCGCGTACGCGCTCGTCGACATCGGAGAGGGCGCTGATCATCAGGATCGGCGTAGACACCCCAATGGTGCGCAACGTGGTGACGATGGCCAGGCCATCCAGTTCGGGCAGCATGCGGTCGAGGGTGATCAGGTCGTAATCGCCACTCACGGCCCGGACCAGGCCCTCGCGGCCGTTGTCCACCCAATCTACGTCCAGTCCATGGCTACTCAGCTCGGCGACAATCTCGCGGGCCGTTACGGCGTCATCCTCGATGGTCAAAATGCGGGTCATAGGATTACCTGGTGAGCGTTCACACTAGAAGTGGCGACATTTTGCCAAGAAGTTGCTGAATGTTTCCTAAATAAAACTTCATCTTCCTGGCGTGCCGATTCCGGTGATCATCCTGATAGCGATTTTCATGCACTAACTGTAGGAGCGAGTTTGCTCGCGAAAAGCGTCTGGGCGCCGCGTTCATTCAGAATGGCCGCGGCGTTCTCGCGTTTTTCGCGAGCAAGCTCGCTCCTACAGGGGGCAGGGGGAGGGCACGCGTTGTCAGTCGTCAAACCCCACCTGCTCATGAATCTCATCGACCTTCAATTCCAACCGGTACGCCACCGCAATGAACAACGCCTGGCACAGGCACAGGGTGGCGCTCAACGAGCGGAAGGCAAACGAGGACCCTTCATTGACCAACAGCACCGCATTCGCCCGCTTGGCCAGGGGCGACAGGTTGCTGTCGGTGATGATCAGCGTCTTGGCCTGGTGATGCTGCGCGATGCGCAGGCAGTGCTGGGTCTCTTTGCCGTAGGGCGTAAAGCTGATGGCAATCACCAGGTCGTTGGCGCGTACGCTGCGCATCTGTTCGCGGTAACTGCCGCCTAGCCCCGAGATCAGGTGGATGCGCTTGTTGGTGTGCTGCAGGTTGTAGACCAGGTAGTCGGCCACCGCAAAGGAGCGGCGCACACCGACCACGTAGATGTTGTCGGCATTGACCACCAGGTCCACGGCTTTCTCGAAAGCCGCATCGTCCAGCTCCAGCCCCAGGCGTTCGATGCCCGACAGGGTGGCGTTGACGCACTCGCGCGCCAGGTCGCCGCCGCTGGCCTTCTGGGACTTGTTGGCGATCATGCTGCGGATGCGCTGTTGGTAGTTCTGCACCGGCGTGGTCTTGTGGGTATACGCCTCGCGAAACAGCGCCTGCATCTCACTGAACCCACTGAAGCCAAAGCGCTGGGAAAACCGCACGATGGCCGAGGGGTGCACTTCGCATTCGCGGGCAATGTCGCTGATGCGGTCGACCATGATCCGGTCGCTCTGCTGGCTCATGTAGCTGGCGATGCGCTTGAGCTGGCGCGGCAGGCTCTCGTATTCGTCGGTGATCAGCTGCAACAGGCGTTCGGCATTGATCGGAGGGCTGGCGATAGTTTCTTCCAGGGTGGTCTCGGGATCGGTGCGGGACATGGGCAATCCTTCTGGCGTGTTCGTCTGATGCGCTGATAGGTGGCGCAAGTCTACAGGGTAGGCGCAAAAAAATACCCCGGCATCACGGCCCGCGTGGCCTGCTGAAACGATGCATGGGCGCTGGCGTGCCACTATCCTGAGGTATTGGAAAAAATATTCCACTAAAAATAATTATGGAATAAATATTGATTGCTGCCGCTGGACGTTCTAGTCTGCTCCCACCAAGAGCGTTTGCCGTCGCCACGGCGGCACAACGCAGGCTGATAAAAATAACAGGAGCCAGCATGGGCCAGACTCGTTTTGCCAGTGGGCGTCAATTGGATCTGATTTGCCTCGGGCGCCTGGGCGTCGATCTTTATGCGCAGCAAGTCGGTGCGCGGCTTGAGGATGTGTCCAGCTTCGCCAAGTATCTGGGCGGTTCTTCCGCCAATATCGCTTTCGGCACGGCCAGGCTTGGGCTCAAGTCGGCGATGCT
The DNA here is from genome assembly GCF_001902145.1 of Pseudomonas fluorescens. Classification (GTDB taxonomy): domain Bacteria; phylum Pseudomonadota; class Gammaproteobacteria; order Pseudomonadales; family Pseudomonadaceae; genus Aquipseudomonas; species Aquipseudomonas fluorescens_BV. Next base: position 148,061 of record NZ_MRST01000025.1, on the reverse strand, counting down.
GAGCCGGGTCGGCGATGACCACATGGGCCGTTTCCTAGTGGAATCCCTGGCCCGCGAAGGCTGTGATGTCAGCGGCATCAAGGTCGACCCGGAGCGCCTCACCGCCCTGGTGCTGCTGGGCCTCAAGGACCGCGAAACCTTCCCCCTGGTGTTCTACCGCGAGAACTGCGCCGACATGGCCCTGCGCGCCGAAGACATCAGCGAAACCTTCATTGCCTCCAGCAAAGCGCTGTTGATCACCGGTACGCATTTCTCCACCGACGGCGTGTACAAAGCCAGCCTCCAGGCCCTGGATTACGCGGCCAAGCACAACGTCAAGCGCGTGCTGGACATCGATTATCGCCCCGTGTTGTGGGGCCTGGCAGGCAAGGCCGATGGTGAAACCCGTTTCGTCGCCGACCAGAATGTCAGCCAGCATGTGCAGAAGATCCTGCCGCATTTCGACCTGATCGTCGGCACCGAAGAGGAATTCCTGATTGCCGGCGGCAGTGAAGACCTGCTCACGGCCCTGCGCACCGTGCGTGAACTCACCCCGGCAACCTTGGTGGTCAAGCTCGGCCCCCAGGGCTGCACGGTGATCCACGGCGCGATTCCAGCGCGCCTGGAAGACGGGGCGATCTATCCTGGCGTGCGGGTTGAAGTGCTCAACGTGCTGGGCGCCGGTGATGCCTTTATGTCGGGCTTTCTCAGCGGCTGGATCAATGACGCCAGCGATGAGCGTTGCAGCCAGTTGGCCAATGCCTGTGGCGGCCTGGTGGTATCGCGCCACGCCTGTGCGCCAGCGATGCCGACACCCGCCGAACTCGATTACCTGTTCAACAGCCCCGTGCCCATCACCCGTCCCGACCAGGACGTGACCCTGCAACGCCTGCACCGTGTCACGGTGCCGCGCAAGGCCTGGAAGCAACTGTTCGTGTTTGCCTTCGACCACCGCTGGCAATTGGTGGAACTGGCGCAAAAAGGCGGCCAGGCCCCTGAGCGTATCAGCGACATCAAGCAGTTGTTTATCCAGGCCATCGAACGCGTGGAGCGCAAACTCAGCGAGCAGGGCGTCGAGGCGGATGTGGGCCTGCTCGCCGACCAACGCTTTGGCCAGGATGCGCTCAACGCCGCCAGCGGTCGCGGCTGGTGGATCGCCCGCCCGGTGGAAGTGCAGAACTCGCGGCCCCTGGCGTTCGAGCACGGGCGTTCGATCGGCAGCAACCTGATTGCCTGGCCCCAGGAACACATCATCAAGTGCCTGGTGCAGTTTCACCCCGATGACGAGCCGATGCTGCGCCTGGAACAGGAAGCGCAACTCAAGGCGGTGTACGAGGCGTCGCTGGTCAGTGGCCACGAACTACTGCTGGAAGTCATCCCACCCAAGGATCACCCGTCCACTTACCCGGATGTGCTCTACCGCAGCCTCAAGCGCCTGTACAACCTGGGCATTTACCCGGCCTGGTGGAAGATCGAAACCCAGTCGGCCGAAGACTGGAAAAAGCTCGACGAACTGATTCAGGAACGCGACCCCTACTGCCGTGGCGTGGTGTTGCTGGGCCTGAATGCTTCCCCCGAGTTTCTCGCCGATGGCTTCAAGCAAGCCAGCCAGAGCAGCACCTGCCGTGGGTTTGCCGTGGGCCGCACGATCTTCCACGAGCCGAGCCGGGCATGGATGGCAGGGGAAATTGACGATCAAACGCTGATCCAGCAGGTACAGGCGACGTTCGAACAACTCATCAATGCCTGGCTCAACGCCCGAACCTGATGCATGACCGATACCTGTAGGAGCGAGCTTGCTCGCGAAAAACGTCAACGATAACGCGTGCTTCCTGAATAAACGCGGTGCCTGGGAGTTTTTCGCGAGCAAGCTCGCTCCTACAGTTGAAAAGCGACTTGAATAATAAAAGGTGCAGCCATGCCCGCAATCCGAATTGGCATCAACCCGATCTCCTGGAGCAACGACGATCTCCCGGCCCTCGGCGGTGAGACCCCGCTGAGCACGGCCCTGAGCGAAGGCAAGGACATCGGCTACGAAGGTTTTGAACTCAACGGCAAATTCCCCAAGGATGCCAAGGGCGTCGCTGACGTGCTGCGTCCCTATGACCTGGCGCTGGTGTCCGGTTGGTACTCCAGCCGTCTGGCCCGCCGTTCGGTGGAAGAAGAAATCGAGGCGATTGCCGCCCATGTCGAACTGCTCAAATACAACGGCGCCTCGGTGCTGGTATACGGCGAAGTGGCCGACTCGATCCAGGGGTCGCGCATCCGCCTGATCGAGCGCCCGCGTTTTCACAGTGAACAGGCCTGGCAGGATTACGCCGACAAGCTCACCGAACTGGCGCGCTTCACCTTGTCCCGGGGCGTGCGCCTGGCCTATCACCACCATATGGGCGCGTACGTCGAATCCCCCGAAGACATCGACCAGTTGATGAAACGCACGGGCCCGGAAGTCGGCTTGCTGTTCGATTCGGGCCACTGCTACATGGGCGGCGGCGAACCTATCGAGGTGCTGCGCAAGCATATCGACCGCGTCTGCCATGTGCATTTCAAGGACGTACGCAAACCCGTGGTGCAACTGGCGCGCAACCAGATGTGGAGCTTCCCGGACTGCATCGTCAACGGCACCTTTACCGTGCCCGGCGATGGTGATATCGACTTCGCACCGTTGCTGGATGTGTTGATCGCGGCGAACTACAAGGGCTGGCTGGTGGTAGAAGCCGAGCAGGACCCGGCCGTGGCGCCCAGCTATATCTACGCGAAGAAGGGTTACGACACCCTGCGTGCGCTTCTCAACCAGAGGACTTGAGTGATGAGCTTGTTGGTCAAAAGCAGCAAACGCGGGCAAACCATGGTGGCGTTGGAAGCCGGGCGCCTGGAATACGTGGGTTTTGCCGCCTACCGCCTGAGCCTGGGCGAAACCCTGCCGGTCAGCGCCGGTGATCAGGAGCTGTGCCTGGTGTTGCTCAGCGGTCGGGTGACGATCGAAGGCCAGGGCTTCAGTTGGCAGAACCTCGGTAATCGCCAGTCGGTGTTCGAAGACAAATCGCCGTTCGCCGCCTACCTTCCGCCCGGTACCGATGCGCAGGTCAGCGCCTTGAGCGATGTGCAGATCGCTGTCTGCGCCGCCCCGGGCGCCGAGGGGTTCGCCCCGCGCCTGATCCGTCCGGAACAGTGCAAGCGCAGTGTGCGCGGCAAAGGCGCCAATACCCGCTACGTGTGCGACATCCTGCCCGACAGCGAGCCGGCTCATTCGCTGCTGGTGGTGGAAGTGCGCACGCCGTCGGGGCATTCCTCCAGCTATCCGCCGCACAAGCACGACACCGACGACCTGCCGCACCAGAGCTTCCTGGAAGAGACCTACTACCACCAGATCAACCCGCCCCAGGGCTTCGTGTTCCAGCGCGTGTACACCGACGACCGCAGTATCGACCAGGCGATGGCCGTGGAAAACAGTGACCTGGTGGTGGTGCCCAAGGGCTATCACCCGGTCAGCGTACCGTACGGCTACGAGTCTTATTACCTGAACGTGATGGCCGGCCCCAAGCGTGCCTGGCATTTCCATAACGACCCGCAGCACAGCTGGCTGCTGGACCTGTAAACGGTGTTGGACGGAGAACAAGAATAATGAAGTCGCCGCTACGTTTTGCCCTTAACCGCATGGTCGCCCCCAACCTGTCCTTGCCGGATTTCATCCAGTTGGCGGCGGCTCTCAACTGCGAGGCCATTGAGATCCGCAACGACCTCAAGAACCGTGAAATCGAATACGGCACACCCGCCAGCCGCGTGCGTGAGTTGTGCGCAGCGCAGGGCATCAAGGTGCTGTCGATCAACGCGCTGTACCCCTTTGATGTATGGAACGACGAACGCCGTGCCCAGGCAATCGAACTGGCCACCTACGCCCGTGAGTGCGGGGCCCAGGGGCTGGTGATGTGCCCGTTCAATCAGCCTGGCGATACGCGCAACGACGCGCAGCGCGCCGCCGGTTTGCGCACGGCGTTGAGCGAGCTGGCTTTGATCCTGCGCGAGTACGGGATTCTCGGTTTCATCGAACCCTTGGGCTTCACCGTATCCGCCCTGCGCCGCAAGCGCGTGGCAGTGGATGCAATCAAGGCCATCGGTGGCCTGGATGTGTTTCGTGTGGTGCACGACACCTTTCACCATCACCTGGCTGGCGAGCATGAGTTCTTCCCGGAACTGACCGGGCTGGTGCACATCTCCGGGGTGGAAGACCGCGATGCGCCGCTGGACTCGATCCGCGACGGCCACCGCGTGCTGGTGGGCGAGGACGATATCCTCGGTAATGCGGCGCAGATCGACACCTTGCTGAGCACCGGCTACAGCGGCTATCTGTCGTTCGAACCGTTTGCCGAAAGCGTGCACGGGTTGGTGGATATCCGGCAGGCGTTGGGCAGCAGCATGGCGTATCTGCAAAAGCCCCGAACCTGACACCGGCCAACCTGTGGGAGCGGGCTTGCTCGCGAATGCGGCGGGCCAGTAAATGAATCAGGTGACTGGCACACCGCATTCGCGAGCAAGCCCGCTCCCACATTGGATAGCCGCTGATCGACAGATTTGCATTCATACAAGGTGCGAACATGACCACAACAAGATTGACCATGGCCCAGGCCCTGGTGAAGTTCCTGGACAACCAATACATCGAAGTCGACGGCGTACAGAGCAAGTTTGTCGCCGGGGTCTTCACTATTTTCGGGCATGGCAATGTGTTGGGCCTCGGCCAGGCCCTGGAGCAGGACAGCGGCGACCTGGTGGTGCATCAGGGCCGCAATGAGCAAGGCATGGCCCACGCCGCCATCGGGTTTGCCAAGCAGCACCTGCGCCGCAAGATCTACGCATGCACGGCCTCGGTCGGGCCGGGCGCGGCCAATATGCTCACCGCCGCAGCCACCGCCACCGCCAACCGCATCCCGCTGCTGTTGTTGCCCGGCGATGTCTATGCCAGCCGTCAGCCCGACCCGGTATTGCAGCAGATCGAGCAGTTCCACGACCTGAGCATCAGCACCAACGACGCCTTCCGCTCCGTGAGCAAATACTGGGACCGCATCAACCGCCCCGAGCAACTGATGACCGCGGCGATCCATGCCATGCGCGTGCTGACCGACCCGGCCGAAACCGGGGCGGTGACCCTGGCCTTGCCTCAGGATGTACAAGCCGAAGCCTGGGACTACCCCGATTACTTCCTGCAAAAGCGCGTGCACCGCATCGACCGACGCCCGGCCACCCGCGCCATGCTCGAAGACGCTCTGGCTGCGTTTCGCGGCAAGCGCAAGCCGCTGATCATTTGCGGCGGCGGGGTCAAATACTCCGGCGCCAACCAGGCACTGCAAGCCTTTGCCGAGCGTTTCGATATTCCTTTCGCGGAAACCCAGGCGGGCAAGAGCGCCGTGGTGTCCAGCCATCCGCTGAACGTCGGCGGCATCGGCGAAACCGGCTGCCTGGCGGCCAACCTGCTGGCGCCCGAGGCCGATTTGATCATCGGTATCGGCACCCGTTATACCGACTTCACCACCTCGTCAAAATCGCTGTTCAAGCACCCCGAGGTGAAGTTTCTCAACCTCAATATCAGCCCCTGCGATGCCTTGAAACTGGACGGCGTGCAAGTGCTGGCAGATGCCAAAGTTGCGCTGCAAGCGCTGGCCGATGCCCTGGGCGATTACCGTTCGGGCTGGGGCGAGCAGATCGCCGACGCCAAGGCGCAACTCGACGCCGAAGTCGATCGCGTGCACCAGGTTCAATACCAGGGCGATGAGTTTGTCCCCGAAGTCGACGACCACCTGGACCGTGCAGTCCTGCGCGAATTTATCGAGTTGACCGGTTCGTGCCTGACCCAAAGCGCGGTGCTCGGCGTGCTCAATGCCCGCCTGGCCGATGACGCAATCATCGTCGCCGCCGCCGGCAGCCTGCCTGGCGATTTGCAGCGCGCCTGGCGCAGCAAAGGCGTCAACACCTACCACGTCGAGTATGGCTATTCATGCATGGGCTACGAGATCAACGCCGCCCTGGGCGTGAAGCTGGCCGAGCCGAGCAAGGAGGTGTACGCCCTGGTCGGCGATGGCTCCTACATGATGCTGCACTCGGAGCTGGCCACCTCGATCCAGGAGCGCCGCAAGATCAACGTGGTGCTGTTGGACAACATGGCGTTCGGTTGCATCAACAACCTGCAGATCGGCAACGGCATGGACAGCTTCGGCACCGAGTTTCGCTACCGCAACCCCGAGAGCGGCAAGCTCGACGGCGGCCTGGTGCCGGTGGATTTCGCCATGAGTGCGGCGGCCTATGGCTGCAAGACCTACAAGGTCAGCACGCTGGAACAGCTGGAAGCGGCGTTGGCCGATGCACGTACGCAAACCGTCTCCACGCTGATCGATATCAAGGTTCTGCCCAAGACCATGATCCACGGCTACCTGTCGTGGTGGCGGGTGGGGGTGGCGCAGGTGTCCACCAGTGAACGCACGAATGCAGCGGCAAAAAAACTCAATGAACACCTGGCGAAGGCCCGGCAGTACTAACAACAAGAGGAGTGTTTGCATGTCTTTGAAGCTTGGAGTGATTGGTACGGGCGCCATTGGCCGGGACCATATTCGTCGTTGCAGCCAGGCCTTGCTCAACAGCCAGGTAGTGGCCGTCACCGACATCAACCTTGAGCAGGCGGCCCAGGTGGTGGCGGACTTGAAGCTCGACGCCGAGGTGTACCCGGACGGCCATGCGTTGATCAACGCGCCAGAGGTCGAAGCGGTACTGGTGACGTCCTGGGGGCCGAGCCACGAAGAGTTTGTGCTGGCCGCGATTGCCGCCGGCAAACCGGTGTTTTGTGAGAAACCCCTGGCGGTGACGGCCGAGGGCTGCCGCAACATTGTCGAGGCCGAGGTAGCCCACGGTAAGCGCCTGGTCCAAGTGGGTTTCATGCGCCCGTACGACCAAGGCTATCGTGCCCTCAAGGCGGTGATCGACAGCGGCCAGATCGGCGAGCCGTTAATGCTGCACTGCGCGCACCGAAACCCCACGGTGGGCGAGAACTACAACACCGGCATGGCGATCACCGACACCCTGATCCATGAGCTGGACGTGCTGCGTTGGCTGCTCGATGACGACTACGTGTCCGTGCAGGTGGTTTTCCCGCGCAAGACCAGCAAGGCGCTGGCGCACCTGCGCGACCCGCAGATCGTGCTGCTGGAGACCGCCAAAGGCACGCGTATCGACGTGGAAGTGTTTGTGAACTGCCAATACGGCTACGACATCCAGTGCGAAGTGGTGGGGGAGAGCGGTATCGCCAGGTTGCCGGAGCCGTCCCAGGTGCAACTGCGCAGCGACGCGAAGCTGTCCAACGCGATCCTGATGGATTGGAAGGATCGGTTTATCGATGCCTATGACGTGGAGTTGCAGGCGTTTATCGACAGCGTGCTGGCCGGGCAGGTCGGCGGGCCGTCGGCCTGGGATGGGTTTGCGGCGGCGGTGGCGGCGGATGCATGTATTGAAGCCCAGGGCAGCGGGCAGATTGTGCAGGTGAGCTTGCCGGATCGCCCGCGCTTCTACGGCTAACCACTATCCAACATTGAAATGCAATCTGTGTGGGAGCGGGCTTGCTCGCGAATGCGGTGTATCAGATACAAATGCCTTAGCTGATACACCGCATTCGCGAGCAAGCCCGCTCCCACATTTGGAATGAATTTGCACTTCATATAAGGAGTTGAGCATGCGAATCGGACTAGTGGGCTACGGCCACGGCGGGCGTTTTTTTCATGCCCCGCTGATAGCCACCCTGCCTGGCGCCACCTTTGTCGGCGTGGTGACGCGTTCACCCGAACGTCGCCAGCAATTGAGTACTGATCTTCCCGGTGTCAAAGCCTTCGACTCCATCGGCCAGATCGTCGAAGCCGGCGTCGATGCCCTGGTGATTTCCACCACCCTCAAAGGTCGCCCGGCCCTGGTGCTGGAAGCCATCGAGCATGGGGTGGCGGTGGTCAGCGACAAACCCTTTGCCGCCAACGCCGAACAAGCCCAGGCCCTGATTACCGCTGCCGAGCGCCAGGGCTCGCTGCTCAGCGTCTACCAGAATCGGCGCTGGGACTCGGATTACCTGACCTTGCGCAAACTGATCGACGCCGGCGCCCTGGGCACCATCACCCGCTTTGAGTCCCGCGTGGAGCGCTACAGCCCGCAGGCCGTGGGCAATGCCAGCGGCGGCGGGTGGCTGCGCGACCTGGGCAGCCATCTGGTGGACCAGGCGTTGCAACTGTTCGGCCCGGTGGAGCGGGTATTCGCCCAATTGCACTACACCCCTGAACATCCCACCGTGGACCACGGCTTCTTTGTCTCCCTCACCCATGCCAACGGCGTGATTTCGCACCTGTGGGGCAACGCGTTGCAGAACAGCCAGGCACCGCGATTTCGCGTCAGTGGCAGCCTGGGTTGCTACACCGTCGACGGCCTGGACGGCCAGGAAGAAGCGCTGCTGGCCGGCAAGTCACCGAAAACCGAAGGTGAACACTGGGGCGCTGAGGAGCATCGACGCTGGGGCTGGTTTGAACAAGGGCCGGAGCGTGAGCGGGTGCCGTCGGAGAAGGGCTGCTGGACCCAGTTCTATCGCGAGTTGCACGCCGCCGTGGTGGGGCAGGGGCCGCTGCCGGTCAGCGCCTATGACGCCCTGGAAACCACCCGTATATTGGACGCTGCACGCCTGAGCGCTGAGCGCCAGCAGGTGGTTTCGACAAAAATAGAATAAAATTCTAAAACAGGTTGATATGGAAATTATTTTCTAATACAGTCTTTTCCAGGTTGCATAAAGTACGTCCCGGACCCTACGGGCGACTCAACAAAAACAAGATCAAAAACAACCAGGTACCGTCAGATGAAAATCTTCAACGCTGTACTGCGAGTTTTACGCCCCCTCCAAGCGCCACGCGGACTGCCCCGCGCCCGGCCGTTCTACTTCTCCTTCCTGAATGTGCTGTGCGTCGAAAACCAGGGCGCGCTGGTCTGCTGCATTCCAGGCGCGCCGGTGGTGCGACTGACAACCGAGTCCTGATCAACGCAACGTCAAAAAAAACCAACAAGAAAGTGGAGACAGACCGTTCATGAAGACCCCGATCCGTTTTACCGCCCTGGCCTTGTCCATGCTGCTGGCCAGTGGCGTTGCGGCTGCCGCCGATCTCAAGGTGGGCGTGACGATGTCCGCGTTCGATGACACCTTCCTCACCTACCTGCGCGAGGACATGGACAAGCAAGCCAAGTCCTATCCAAAAGGTGATGGCGTGCAACTGCAGTTCGAAGATGCCCGCGCTGATGTGGTCAAGCAGTTGAGCCAGGTCGAGAACTTCATCAGCCAGAAGGTCGACGCGATTATCGTCAACCCGGTCGATACTGCGTCGACCAAGAACATCATCAGTGCCGCCACCAAGGCGGGCATTCCGCTGGTGTTCGTCAATCGCCGCCCCGACCAGAAAGACTTGCCCAAGGACGTGGTGGCCGTGACCTCCGATGATGTCGAGGCCGGCCGCCTGCAAATGCAATACATCGCCGAAAAACTCGGCGGCAAGGGCAAGGTCGTCATCCTGCTGGGTGACCTGGCGAACAACTCCACCACCAACCGCACCAAGGGCGTGAAGGAAGTGCTGGCCAAGTACCCGGACATCAAGATCGAGCAGGAACAAACCGGAATCTGGTTGCGTGACAGGGGCATGACCCTGGTCAACGACTGGCTGACCCAGGGCCGGGAGTTCAATGCGGTGCTGGCCAACAACGATGAGATGGCAATCGGTGCGTCCATGGCCCTGAGATCGGCCGGCAAGGAAAAAGGCAGCGTGTTGATTGCCGGTGTCGACGGCACGCCCGATGGCTTGAACGCGATCACCAAGGGCGACATGACCGTATCGGCCTTCCAGGACGCCAAGGGCCAGGCGGTAGGTTCGGTGGAGGCAGCGCGCAAGATGGCCAAGAAGGAGCCGGTCGAGCAGAACGTGGTGATCCCGTTCCAGTTGATCACCCCGGACAACGTCAAAGACTTCAAGTAGCCCCAACATAACAACAAAAGCTGGCAGGGCGGTCACGGCCGCCCTGCAGATGGAGTACCTCCCTATGCTTGCTCAAGCCGCCACGTCTCAGCCCGCCGCCCATCCGGCGCTGGCGCTGGACGAACCCTACCTGCTGGAAATCCTCAACATCAGCAAAGGCTTTCCCGGTGTCGTGGCCCTGGACGATGTGCAACTGCGGGTGCGTCCCGGCACGGTGCTGGCGTTGATGGGCGAGAACGGTGCGGGCAAGTCGACGCTGATGAAGATCATCGCCGGCATCTACCAGCCTGACGCCGGCGAAATTCGCCTGCGTGGCAAGCCGATCACCTTTGAAACGCCGCTGGCCGCGCAGAAGGCCGGGATTGCGATGATCCACCAGGAACTCAACCTGATGCCCCATATGAGCATCGCCGAGAACATCTGGATCGGCCGCGAACAGCTCAACAGCCTGCACATGGTCAACCACCGCGAAATGCATCGCTGCACCGCCGAGTTGCTGGCGCGCCTGCGCATCAACCTCGACCCGGAAGAACAGGTCGGCAACCTGAGCATTGCCGAACGGCAGATGGTCGAGATTGCCAAGGCCGTGTCCTACGACTCCGACATCCTGATCATGGATGAACCCACCTCGGCTATTACCGACAAGGAAGTGGCCCACCTGTTTTCGATCATTGCCGACCTCAAGTCCCAGGGCAAAGGTATCGTCTATATCACCCACAAGATGAACGAGGTGTTCGCCATCGCCGATGAAGTGGCGGTGTTCCGCGACGGCCAATACATCGGCTTGCAACGGGCCGACAGCATGAACAGCGACAGCCTCATCTCGATGATGGTCGGGCGCGAATTGAGCCAACTGTTCCCGGTGCGCGAAACGCCTATTGGCGAGCTGTTGTTGTCGGTGCGCGACCTGAGCCTGGACGGCGTGTTCAAGGACGTATCGTTCGACCTGCACGCCGGGGAGATCCTCGGTATCGCCGGGCTGATGGGCTCCGGGCGCACTAACGTGGCGGAAACCATTTTTGGTATCACCCCAAGCTCCAGCGGGCAAATCACCCTGGACGGCAAGGCGGTGCGCATTACCGACCCGCATATGGCCATTGAGAAAGGCTTTGCGCTGTTGACCGAGGATCGCAAGCTCAGCGGCCTGTTCCCGTGCCTGTCGGTGCTGGAGAACATGGAGATGGCGGTGTTGCCGCACTATTCGGGCAACGGTTTTATCCAGCAGAAAGCCTTGCGTGCCCTGTGTGAGGACATGTGCAAGAAACTGCGGGTGAAAACCCCGTCACTGGAGCAATGCATCGACACCTTGTCCGGCGGTAACCAGCAAAAGGCCTTGCTGGCGCGCTGGCTGATGACCAACCCACGCTTGCTGATCCTGGATGAACCGACGCGTGGTATCGATGTGGGCGCCAAGGCTGAGATCTATCGCTTGATCGCCTTCCTCGCCAGCGAAGGCATGGCGGTGATCATGATTTCCTCCGAACTGCCCGAAGTGCTCGGCATGAGCGACCGGGTGATGGTGATGCACGAAGGTGAACTGATGGGCACCCTGGATCGCGCCGAGGCGACCCAGGAAAAAGTCATGCAGTTGGCTTCCGGGATGACCGCAGTCCACTGATCTACAGAATAAGAAGGTGATGGGTTATGAACGCAATAACAGACAACAAGCCGGCAACCGCACCGGTCAAGAACCGTCGACGCATGCCCACCGAGCTGAGTATCTTCCTGGTGCTGATCGGTATCGGCCTGGTGTTTGAAGTGTTCGGCTGGATCGTGCGCGACCAGAGCTTTCTGATGAACTCCCAGCGCCTGGTGCTGATGATCCTGCAGGTGTCGATCATCGGCCTGCTGGCCATCGGTGTGACCCAGGTGATCATCACCACGGGCATCGACTTGTCGTCCGGCTCGGTGCTGGCCTTGTCAGCGATGATCGCCGCCAGCCTGGCGCAGACCTCCGACTTTTCCCGGGCGGTGTTTCCGTCCCTCACCGACTTGCCGGTGTGGATCCCGGTGGCGATGGGCTTGGGTGTGGGGCTGCTGGCGGGGGCGATCAACGGCAGCATCATCGCGGTCACCGGCATCCCGCCGTTTATCGCGACCCTGGGCATGATGGTCTCGGCCCGTGGCCTGGCGCGCTATTACACCGAAGGCCAGCCGGTGAGCATGCTCTCGGACTCCTACACAGCGATCGGCCATGGCGCGATGCCGGTGATTATCTTCCTGGTGGTGGCGGTGATCTTCCACATTGCCCTGCGTTACACCAAGTATGGCAAGTACACCTATGCCATCGGCGGCAATATGCAGGCGGCGCGTACCTCTGGGATCAACGTCAAGCGTCACTTGATCATTGTCTATAGCATCGCCGGTCTCCTGGCGGGCCTGGCCGGCGTGGTGGCCTCGGCACGTGCAGCGACGGGGCAGGCCGGCATGGGCATGTCCTACGAGCTGGACGCGATTGCCGCCGCAGTGATCGGCGGTACCAGCCTGGCCGGTGGAGTAGGGCGCATCACCGGCACGGTGATCGGCGCGCTGATCCTCGGGGTGATGGCCAGCGGGTTTACCTTTGTCGGGGTGGATGCGTATATCCAGGACATCATCAAGGGCCTGATCATCGTGGTGGCGGTGGTGATCGACCAATATCGCAACAAGCGCAAGCTCAAGCGCTGAGCTCTGCCCTGTAGGAGCGAGCTTGCTCGCGAAAGCTGCAAAGATAACGCGGGCTTTCTGACTGAACGCGGTGTCCTTGAGTTCTTCGCGAGCAAGCTCGCTCCTACAGGGGGGATGGGGCACTTTCAACCGTTTGTCTTCTATATAGCTCCACAACACTGAATTTCTTGCTATAAACGCACTCCGATGACCATTCGCCAAGCCCGTCCTGGTGCCTTTGGGGGTTGATCGGGAAAAAATGCCTGTCTTTTCAGTTGCTGCGCCCTCAAGTCGGCCTTAGACTGCCGCCCCTCGTAAATTGAGTGCCGGGTGGCGCTTGGAATGGATGGCGCCCTTCCGAGACCTGCAGAGGTCGGCCGGAACGCTCCCTAATTCGCCTTAATGCACGTATTTTTTTATAGAGAAATCAATGACAAAGGAAAAGTTGCTGGCCATGCCGGCGGATGACTACATGAATGCCGAACAGCACGCTTTTTTCGAGAAGTTGCTGCAAGACATGAAGGTGGAGCACCACGAGCGCATTGAGCAGAACCGTATCGCTATCGAAAGCCTGGATACCCCGGCCGACCCGGCTGACGCGGCTTCCGTCGAAGAAGAACGCACCTGGCTGGTGAATGCAATTGACCGCGACCAGCGCATGCTGCCGCAACTTGAGCGTGCTCTGGAACGCATCAAGGAAGATTCCTTTGGCTGGTGTGACGACAGCGGCGAACCTATCGGCCTCAAGCGCCTGCTGATCAGCCCTACCACCAAGTACTGCATCGAAGCGCAAGAGCGCCACGAGCAGATCGACAAGCACCAGCGTCAAGCCTGATGCGGTGAAGGGGGCGGCTCTCGAGCTGGCCGCCCTGGATCGGCATTGTTGCTGTTTATGCAATGAAGCTATTCCGTGGATAGCTTTTTCCAACTGGAATAAAGCCGTAGCATGGCCAACATTGTTAGCCAGCTAACTAATGCTGCGGAGAAGCTCCATGCAAAACAAAGTCGATGTGGCCGTAATGATCGGCAGTGGCGTACCCGAAACCCTGCGTGCCCTGGGCCAGCGAGCTTGCTGGGTGGTGTTGCTCAACGGTGAGCAGCGCGGCACAGCATTCGCCAGCCGGGACGAGGCGCAGGAGTGCCAGGCTGCCTGGCAAGCGCTGTTGCGCAGCGAAGCGTCAGACAGCCTGCATTGATCAAACGCGAGGAGGCTCATGCAGCAGCGCGTTGAGGTCATCCACTGCGGGGGCCCATTCTGCGTCGACCTGCAATTGTTCCCTGAGGAAGTTCGCCTGCTGTTCGCTCCAGAATGGCGCGTCGATGAGTTTTACGTCATCGGGCAGGCGATGTTCTGCGGTGAAACGTTCGATGGCTTCCTGGCTGGAATCCAGCCCAAGTTGTTCGAACAAGGTTTCAAGGGTAGGGGGGGTGGTGTCCATAGCGTTCTCCATGCGGGCTTATCGTCATGCATGTGAGGGGCAGGGCACGCCAGAGTTCTATCGGATTGTCAGGTATTGAGCGCGCCGCAATCCACGGCGGTTTTCAGCGCCTTGGCCGCCTCTTTGCCCGCGACGGCTGCCGCGTCGGCGGTTTTGAACCAGCGGTCTTTTTCCACCTGGTGTGCTGTGACCTTGTTCAGCGGCGGTTTGGCTCGCATGATGATGACCGCTTGAAACTCGCCGTCTACTTCCCTCGCATCACCGTGGATAATAAATTCGCCAATATCAAATTCTGTCACGTATGGCTTTCCCTTCAAGGTAACTGCGTTGATGAAACCTGACCCGCGGGGGGCAAACTTCCATGGACAGGCCAGTATGGCAGTTGTTGAGGGACTGTGGCGCAGTAAAGTCATCCAGGTGACGAAACGATTCCACCGCATAAGGCGTATAGCTTGGCTTCCAGGGACTTGGCCAGTTCACAGGCTTTGATGTGATCGCTGCGAAACCCCTTGATCTTGCCGCTGGGCACTTCAAGAATATGAAAAAAGTTCTTCCCTGCGGGTACAACTTGGTAAAGCACCGAATTGGAGTACCCATTCAGGCTCAGCAAGCAGTAGTATTGTTGTTCGTCGGGACATGGTGAACGAGTGTGGAAAGACGTAGCGTCGTGTTGACGTCGTTGCATGCTCAGCTCCTGTCGATCGATCCTGTTAGCTTGTCTGCGGTGTTTCGGGTGGTTTTCACCCTGGTTGCTGCTCTAGTATTGTCGTCGGTAGTTCGTGACCGGTTCCATGCCCAGATGTTTTTTTGTGTTGGCGTGTCGGAAAACTGCATTTTTTATTGGGTTATTCTCTGAAGTCGGCAGACCCGTATTCTCGGGTCGTTGAACCTGTGATTTGCTGTATCACGGATGACTTCGCATGAGGTCCGCCGTAGAGGTTTGTACTAGCCTTACGAGCTATCTTCAGTTTTTTAATGACTCTGTATCGTGTCGTAACGGCCATTTTTTGTGCTGCTCGCTTTGGCGGCCAGTGCTTTTTTGATGTGGGGGCGTTTCCTTGGCAGTCAGTAATCTGGATATGCACGCGTTATTCGTGCTGGGTGATTTGCGCGCAAAGTTGGTCAAGCAGTTTCAATCTCGGTTTGTCTACGTCACTGAACAGACGCCGGAAGGTATCTATATCGCCGAAATCGATACCGAAACGGCGCTGGTCGTGGATGACAAGCCACGTCTGGAACTCAAAGTAGGTGACCATTTTCGCGCAGCGGTATTGCCCAGCCGCGAAGGTGGCAAGTTCGAATTGAGGTTTCGCGATATCAAGTTGACCGTGTACGGCCTCGGCGACTATGCCTTTGTGTCGTCGAACGAAGGCCAGGGTATTGTGTTCAAGGAAGGCCACAGCGTGATGCTGGTATTCGCCGCCCATGAGCAATTGCAGGAAGGGTTGACCAAGACCCTGAAGGCCGTGACCGGCAAAGCCGCCAAATGGCGCAAGGGTGAACTGGTGACCTTCAAGGCCAGCGAGTAGGCGATAAATACGCTGTGCATCTTTGTCTTTTGGAACCTCTACTACAGTTGAGTTGACTTAACTATTCAGGGGCTTCGCGCATTCGCAGCAAAGCCGTTCGCCATGACTGCGAGAACGCGAGGTGCACAGGCATGAAAGGATTGAAGTCACTGCTGGCGGCGGGCCTGACGACCCTGAGTTTGTCACTGCCGGTATCGGCTGCCCAGGCACCGGTGCATTTTGCCGACCTGAACTGGGAAAGCGGCAGCCTGATCACTGAAGTACTGCGTTTTATCGTCGAGAAGGGGTATGACCTGCCCACCGACACCTTGCCTGGCACCACCATTACCCTGGAAACCGCCCTGGCCAAGAATGACATCCAGGTGATCGGCGAGGAATGGGCCGGTCGCAGCCCGGTATGGGTCAAGGCCGAAGCCGAAGGCAAGGTGGCGGGCCTGGGCGATATCGTCAAAGGCGCGACCGAAGGTTGGTGGGTGCCGGAATACGTGGTCAAGGGTGACCCCTCTAAAGGTCTCAAACCCCTGGCTCCAGACCTGAAAGGCGTACAGGACCTGGCACGCTACAAGGACGTGTTCAAAGACCCTGAATCTCCAGGCAAGGGGCGCTTTCTCAACAGCCCCATCGGCTGGACCTCCGAAGTGGTCAACAAACAGAAGCTCAAGGCTTACGGCCTGGACGACAGCTACGTGAACTTCCGCAGCGGTTCGGGGGCGGCGCTGGATGCGGAGATTGCCTCGTCGATTCGCCGAGGCAAGCCCGTGCTGTTCTATTACTGGTCGCCAACCCCGTTGATGGGACGCTATAAATTGATCCAGCTGGACGAACCGCCATTTGATGCAGATGCGTGGAAGACCCTGACTGACGCAGACAACCCGAACCCGAAGCCGACACGCTCATTGGCTTCCAAGCTGAGCATTGGCGTGTCGACACCTTTCCAGCAGGAACATCCACAGATTGCCCAGTTCTTCGAGAAGGTCGAGTTTCCCATCGAGCCGCTTAACAAAGCCTTGGCGACGATGAGCGAGCACCACACGCCGCCTCGGGAGGTGGCCCAGGCGTTCCTCAAGGAACATCCGCAAGTGTGGAAGGCCTGGTTGACGGAAGATGTGGCGCAGAAGGTCGAGGCGAGCCTCAAGTAAGCGCCAGTCTTTGTATCGAGTGAAGATCAAAATGTGGGAGCTGGCTTGCCTGCGATGACTGAGTGTCAGACACCACCTTTTGCTGCTGCCCCACCGCTATCGCAGGCAAGCCAGCTCCCACACTTGATTGTATTTCAGCTTTAAAACTTGGTTTGTACGGCTAGCTCAAAGGTCCTCGGTGACCCCAGATAATACGCCGGCGACACGTGGGCAAACTCGGCATACACCTCATTGGTCAGGTTGCGCACGCGCCCGGTTACCGAGGTGTTCGCGTCGAGCTTATAGCGCAGGAACGTGCCGAACAGCGTATAGGCCGGCACGGTCTGGGTGTTGGCATTATCGGCATACACCTGGGCGACATAGCGCGCATCCACCCCACCTTGCCAATCCTCGGCAAAATCGTAGGTCAGCCATAGGTTGCCCACGCGCTTGGGCACGTTGGTTGGCGTGTTGCCCTTGCGCGACACCACGGCGCCGCTGGCGATTTTCTCGTTGAACTCATCGTACTGCGCGTCCACCCAGGCGAAGTTGCCTTCGGCCAATAGCCTCGGCGTGATGCGCAACGAGGTGGCCAGTTCGATGCCCTTGGACGACTGCGCGCCCACCGGGATGCTGCTGGTCGGGTTCAGCGGGTCGGTGACGGCGAAGTCCTTGCGTTCGATCTTGTACGCGGCGACCGTGGCGGAGCCGCGACCTTCCAGGTAATCAAACTTGCTGCCGATTTCCCATTGCTTGCCGGTGGACACGTCGAACACCTGGGTGGTGGTATTGGGCTGTTCGACGGCGGTGCTGTATTGCACATAGACGTTGGCGGAGGGGATGAACTGATAGGTCAGGCCCACCCGGCCCGTTACCGGATCCCAACTGCGCTTGAAGTGCCGCGGGTTGGTGGCGGTGATGGTGCGGTGGTTGGTCACGTCCAGATCGATGGCGTCATAGCGCAGGCCGGTCAGCAGCGAGAGCTTGTCCGTCAGTCCCAGACGGTTTTCCACGAACAGTGCCTTGGTAGTCACCTGGTTGGTCTTGTCCTGGACGAAACCCGGCTGAGTACCGGGAATATCATAGAAGTGCCCTGGGTCGTAGTGGTTCGGGTCTACGGTACTTTTACCCGGCACGTTCAACGGACTGTTAGTAGTGCTGTTGACCTTGTACTCAAACCCCCCGGACCAGGTGGTGGCAAGGCCGAACACGCTGGTGTCATGGCGCAGTTCGAATTGGTTGCCGTTCTGCTCGCCCTGATGCCGCACCTGATAGGCCGTCGAGCGGTTCACCGCGCTGTTGTTGGCGTTGTATTGATAGGTCTCCAGGTTGCGGTAGTCGCGCTGGCTGTCGAGGTGGTAGAGGGTATTTTTCAGTGTGGTGCTGTCGTTGATCCGGTAGTCGATG
This sequence comes from Pseudomonas fluorescens, assembly GCF_001902145.1. GTDB lineage: Bacteria > Pseudomonadota > Gammaproteobacteria > Pseudomonadales > Pseudomonadaceae > Aquipseudomonas > Aquipseudomonas fluorescens_BV. The sequence goes on along the minus strand of NZ_MRST01000025.1, from coordinate 129,915 downwards.
ATCGAACGTGCCCAGACCGTGCGTTGCTCATAACGGCCGTCGGCAACGTTGTAGTTATTGAAGCGGTTGTGCTTGTCGATCTTCAGCTCACCGGCCTTGGGGTTGAGTACCGGCGTGCCCCAATACGGGCTGTCTTCATGCTCGTCCTGATACTCCAGCGCCAGGGTGTGGGACAGATTCGGGGTGAGGTCGCTGAGCAGGGAAAACGCTACGCTCCAGGCATCGCGCTGGTTGCGGTCGATGTAGCTGTGATTGGTGTTGCGGCTCACATCCAGGCGGGCGTAGTGCTGCACCTCGGCGCCGGGTTCGGTCAGCGCATGGTTGAGGCCGAACGCCATACCGGCGGTGTCGTAGCTGCCATAGCTCAGTTGGCCTTCGACGGCCTGTTCCTCGCGGCTTGCCAGCTTGGTCACGTAGTTCAGCGAGCCACCTACGGAGCCTGCGCCGTTGATCAAGGAGGAGGGGCCGCCTACCAGTTCCACGCGGTCATAGATCCACGCATCCACCGGCCGCGCCAGGCCCGTGGCGACATTGATGCCGTTGAACATCTGGGTGATCTGGCTGCTGGTAAACCCTCGGTACGAGACAAACCCGCCAAACCCAGGCGGCGCGCTGGCGTTGACACCGGGCAGGGTATTGGCCGCATCGCGGAAGGTCTTGGCGCCGTGGCGCTCGATATCGTTGCGGTTGGCGATGGCCACCGACGCCGGGGTTTCCCGCACGCTCAGGCCCAAGCGCGAGGCCATGCCGCTGGATTGGTCCAGGGTCAGCCCAGGCTCGGCACTTTGCTCGCCGTCAATGGTGGTCGGCGCCAACTCAAGGGCCGAAACGCAAACAGGCAGGCAGCCGAACAGGCCCGCCAACAGGGGTAAATGTTTCATGGTTGAATCCTGAAAACTTGGCTCGAAAACAACGCACTGCTCTCCGTACTCCTTACGGAAACGAAGCGGTGCAGATCAGAAAGCGCAGGGATCAGGCGAGGGCAGGTGGCGCGCGCGGGTTAGCCGCAGGCCAGGTGAAGCGGGCAGGAATGTCAGCGGCGAGCACCACCGCTGCGGGCGGCGCATGGGGTTGTGGCAGGACTGCCACATTCAGGTGGGAGTTGAGCGCCGGGCCCATGCCGCCGGTAGAACACAGCGGGCAACCAAACGCCTTCGACAGCGTTGGCAGGCTCTCATCCGTAGAATTGCTGGGCAGCGGCGCCTGGGTACTTGGGTCCACCGTACAGAATTGGCCACTGATGCCGTTGAGCTGCATCCCCACCATCTGCCCATGACCAATGCTGCAGGCGAACACATTGAACAGGACGCAGCAGTAGAGCATCCAGGCAATGAGCGAGCGGTCGGCACGGGCAAGTTTCATGGGGCGGCACTTTATCATCAGCGACCGACGAAATGCCTGCAAAAAAACTCAGGGCGGCTATCCTCATTCGCACATTTTTGTGGAGCGCCGACCATGAGCTTTGTCATTGCGCGATGGATCGTCGGGGTATTTACCTTTATCAGCATGGTGCATCTGTATTGGGCTGCGGGTGGCAAGCTCGGCAGCCTGGCGGCTATCCCGCAACTGCCCGGAGAGTTTGCCAGCGGGCCGCGACCGGCGTTCAAACCGTCGGCGCTGGGCACTTTTCTGGTCGCGATGGGGCTGGTGGCGATTGCCTTGCTCGTGTGTCTGCGCGCCGGGTTGTATTTCTCACCGGTGTCCCACGGGGCGTTGCAGTGGGGCATCAGCGTGATTGCCGTGCTGATGTTTGCCCGGGCCATCGGGGATTCGGAGCTGGTGGGGTTTTTCAAGAAGGTCGGCGGGTCGAGGTTTGCTCGCCTGGACACCTATTTCTATTCGCCGTTGTGCCTGCTGTTGGGCGCCGGCTTGTTGGTAGTCGCCTGGACCTGATGGAAGTCCTCTGTAGGAGCGAGCGCGCTCGCGAAAAACGTCAACGATGACGCGTTCTTCCTGAATAAGCGCGGCGCTCGTGAGTTTTTCGCGAGCAAGCTCGCTCCTACCTGTTTAACCCTGCCCGATCTCCCGCTCAGTCACCCTCCAGATATTTCTCAGACAAAACACACCCCCCGGTTTTATAGCGCTTGACCTTCCCAGTATGGCAAGCCGGATAAAAACCCAAGTGTCGGTTTGTCTTGAAAATTCCAAGGAGGGTGACGATGTACACCAAACCAGTAAGCCTGATCACCGGGGCGTTAGCCGTAGCGTTGGTGCTGGGCGGATGCTCGGACAATGCGCCGCCAGCCGCAGTCGCCAAGCCACCCGGCGTGCCGGTAGCCCAGGTGGTGGCGCGTGCGGTGACGCCGTTTGTGGAGTACACCGGTTCGTTGACCGCCATCGACCAGGTTCAATTGCGCCCGCGAGTCAGTGGCTATCTGCAAAGTGTCAGCGTGCCCGAAGGCCAGTTCGTGGCCAAGGGCAGCCCATTGTTTGTGATCGATCCGCGTATGTTCCAGGCGGCAGTGAACGCAGCCAAGGCACGTCTGCGCGAGGCGCAGGCCAATGCGTTGTTGGCCCAGGCCGAGCATGGCCGCGCCGAACAGTTGTATGCCAAGAAGGTGGTGGCACGTGATCGTCTCGACACCGCCGTTGCTTCGTTGAACGCCGGCAGAGCGCAGGTGGAGGCCGCCAAGGCTGCGCTGGATACGGCCCAACTGGACCTGAGTTACACCCGCGTCACCGCGCCTATCAGCGGGCGCATCGACCGCGCCCTGGTGACGGAAGGCAACTATGTCACCCGCGGGGAAACACCCCTGACCACGATTGTCTCCATCGATCCCTTGCATGTGTATTTCGATGTGGATGAACGCACCTACCTGCATTCGTTGGCAGCGACGCGGCAACACGCCGGGTCCAAGGGCGAACAAGCCGCCAAGGTCATGGTGGCGATGCTCAACGATACGACCTATGCGCGGGCCGGTCGCGTGGACTTTCTGGCCAACTCGGCCGACCGCAAGACCGGCACGGTGCGCGTACGTGCAGTGGTGGAGAACCCGGATGGGCGCTTGACGCCGGGGCTATTCGCCAAGGTCAAGCTGGATACCGGCGCGGCGCAACCCCGGGTGTTGATTGCCGACCATTCCATCGGCACCGACCAGGGCCGCCGTTATGTGCTGGTTGTCGGTGAGGGCGACAAGACCGAATACCGCCCGGTCGAACTGGGCCCGGTGGTCGACGGCCTGCGGGTCATCGAACAGGGCCTGCAACCGGGCGAGCGCATTGTCGTCAAAGGGCTGGTGCGCCCCGGCATGCAGGTGACACCGCTGGCTGCCAGTATTGACGGCAAGCCGCTTGAGGCACCGTTGGCGGTGGGGGGCGTGCAATGAGCTTCCCACGCTTCTTCATCGACCGACCGATCTTCGCCATTGTCCTCTCGGTGTTGATGATGATCGGCGGCATCGTGGCCTTCTTCCATCTACCGTTGAGCGAATATCCCGCCGTCACGCCGCCTACGGTGCAAGTGACCGCGTCGTATCCGGGGGCCAACCCGCAGGTGATTGCCGAGACGGTGGCGGCGCCGCTGGAACAGGTGATCACCGGGGTCGAGGGCATGCTCTACATGACCTCGCAATCGGCGACCGATGGCCGCATGATCCTGACCGCGACCTTCGCCCAGGGCACCAATGCGGACATGGCGCAGATCCAGGTGCAGAACCGTGTTTCGCGGGCTCTGCCGCGCTTGCCCGAAGAGGTGCAGCGCCTGGGCGTGGTCACGCAGAAAACCTCGCCGGACATCCTCATGGTGGTCCACCTGCTGTCCCCCGACCAACGTTACGACCCGCTCTACATCTCCAACTATGCCTACCTGCAGGTGCGCGATGAGTTGTCGCGCCTGCCGGGGATCAACGATGTGCTGGTGTGGGGCGCGGGTGAATACAGCATGCGCCTGTGGCTCGATCCGGACCTGATCGCCGCCCGTGGCTTGACTGCCGGCGATGTGATTGCCGCCGTGCGCGAGCAGAACGTGCAAGTGGCCGCCGGCTCGGTCGGCCAGGCGCCGGACTCCACTGCGGCGTTCCAGGTCACGGTCAATACCCTCGGGCGCCTGACGGACGAAGAGCAGTTCGGCGATATCATTATCCGCACCGGCGATAACGGCCAGGTCACGCGTTTGCGCGATGTGGCACGTATCGAGATGGGTGCCGATGCCTACGCGCTGCGCAGCCTGTTGGACGGCGAGCCTGCAGTGGCCTTGCAAATCATCCAGAGCCCAGGGGCGAACGCGCTGGATGTGGCGCAGTCGGTGCGCGATACCATGCAGCGCCTGCAAACCAATTTCCCCGAAGGGCTGGTGTCGCGGATTGCCTATGACCCCACCGTGTTTGTGCGCGCTTCCCTGGAGTCGGTAGCCATCACGCTGATGGAAGCGATCCTGCTGGTGGTGATCGTGGTGGTGGTGTTCCTGCGCAACTGGCGCGCGTCGCTGATCCCCTTGATGGCCGTGCCGGTGTCGATCATCGGCACCTTTGCGGTCATGCACCTGATGGGCTTCTCCCTCAATACCTTGTCGCTGTTCGGCCTGGTGCTGTCGATCGGCATCGTGGTCGACGATGCAATCGTGGTGGTCGAGAACGTCGAGCGGCACATCGAGAACGGCGAGGAGCCGACGCAGGCTGCGCGACGGGCGATGGGCGAGGTCACCGGCCCCATCATTGCGATCACCTCGGTGCTGGCGGCCGTGTTCATTCCCACCGCGTTTCTCAGTGGCCTGCAAGGCGAGTTCTATCGGCAATTTGCGCTGACCATCGCGATTTCCACCATCCTCTCTGCGGTCAACTCCTTGACCCTCAGCCCGGCGCTGGCCGGCCTGTTGCTGCGGCCACGGCATGCCGCTGTGGTGCATGACCCGCGCAGCCTGCGTGGTCGCGCCGCACGGCTGTTGGAGGTACTGGGTCGGCCGTTCCAGCGTGCGCCGCAAGCCTATGGCAACACCGTGCGCAAGGTCGTCGGCCGTCGCGGCGTAGCGCTGTTGGCTTACGGCGGCTTGCTCGCATTGACCTGGTTGGGCTTCAACGCGGTACCGGCCGGCTTCGTGCCGATGCAGGACAAGTACTACCTGGTCGGCATCGCCCAACTGCCAAACGCGGCTTCGTTGGAGCGTACCGATGCGGTGGTGCGGCAAATGTCGAAAATCGCCCTGGATGAGCCGGGGGTCGAGAGTGTCGTGGCGTTCCCAGGGCTGTCGGTCAACGGTTTCGTCAACGTCCCGAATGCGGCGGTGATGTTCGTCATGCTTGATCCGTTCAAAGAACGCACCTCGCCGGATATGGCAGCGGTCGCCATCGCCGGGCGCCTGCAAGCCAAATTCGCGAGCATCCCCGACGGCTTCCTTGGTGTGTTCCCGCCGCCACCGGTACCGGGGCTCGGCGTGACCGGAGGCTTCAAGCTGCAGGTCGAAGACCGTGGCGGCGTCGGGCTTGAGGCGTTGGTGCAGCAGACCCAGGTATTGATGACCAAAGCCACTGAGTCAGGCCAAGTGGCCGGGCTGATGACCAGCCTGGACGTCAACGCGCCGCAACTGAATGTCGATATCGACCGCACCCAGGTCAAGAGCCAGGGCGTGCGCCTGGCGGATGTGTTCGAGTCGCTGCAGGTCTATCTGGGGTCGCTGTATGTCAACGACTTCAACCGGTTTGGCCGCACCTACAAAGTCACGGCCCAGGCCGATGCGGACCACCGCATGCAAGCCGAAGCCATTGGCCGCCTGCAGGTGCGCAATGCCGCCGGCGACATGCTGCCGTTGTCGGCGTTTGTCACGGTCACGCCGGGCTCCGGGCCTGACCGGGTGATTCACTACAACGGCTATCCCTCGGCGGATATCTCTGGCGGCGCGATGCCAGGGGTCAGCTCCGGGCAGGCGGTTGCGCTCATGGAGCGCCTGGCCCAGGAGGTACTGCCCGAGGGCGTGACCTATGAATGGACAGACCTGACCTACCAGCAAAAGCTCGCCGGGTCATCGGCCCTGTTTATTTTCCCGCTGTGTGTGTTGCTGGCTTATCTGATCCTCGCCGCGCAGTACAACAGCTGGCTGCTGCCGTTGGCGGTGTTGCTGATCGTGCCCATGTGCCTGCTCAGCGCAATCATCGGCGTGTGGCTGGTGGAGGGCGACAACAACGTGTTCGTGCAGATCGGGTTGGTGGTGCTGGTGGGCTTGGCGGCGAAGAACGCCATCCTGATCGTCGAGTTTGCCCGCAGCCTCGAAGCCGAAGGCGCCAGCCCATTGGAAGCGGTGATCCACGCCTGTCAATTGCGCCTGCGGCCTATTTTGATGACGTCCCTGGCGTTTATTGCAGGCGTAGTCCCGTTGGTGTTTGCCAGTGGCGCCGGGGCCGAGATGCGCCATGCCATGGGGGTTGCGGTGTTTGCCGGGATGTTGGGCGTGACGCTGTTCGGCCTGTTCCTGACGCCCGTGTTCTATGTGGTGATGCGCAGCCTGGCGCTGCGCTTTCAGCGCCAGGGGGCGAGTCCGAAGGTGCAGCTAAAGGAGAGCGCATCATGAAACAGGCGTATCCAGCTATTCTGTTGTCGTTGACCCTGCTGGCCGGTTGCGGCTCGGTGGGGCCGGACTATTCCGCGCCAGTGCTGCCCGCTGCGCAGCGGGCGACGAGCTTTGGCGCGCCCATCGCCGGGGTTGGTCCGGGCGAGGTCGAAGTGCAGTGGTGGCAAGTGTTCGACGAGCCGGCATTGAGCCAATTGATCCAACAGGCACTGGCGGCCAACCACGACATCGGCATCGCCGCCGCACGCCTGGACGAAGCCAAGGCGCTGTTGCGCGAAAGCCGCCAAGGCTTCCTGCCCAGCGGCGGCGCTGCCCTGGGCTACGAGCACCGCCAGCGCAGCGAGGTAGAGACCCCGTTCGGTGAGCAGCGCTCCATTGAAACCACCCGTGCGGCGATGGATGCGGCCTGGGAAATCGACTTGTTTGGCCGCGTGCGTCGCTCGGTGGAGGCGGCCCAGGCCCAGGCGGGGTCGCGTCAGGCGTTGTTGCGCAGCGTGCAAGCGAGCGTCGCGGCGACGGTTGCGGCTACCTGGTTTGACCTGCAAGGGGTCGAGGCCGAACAGGCGGTGGTCGCGGACATCAGCCAGAGCCAGCGCGACAGCCTGGACCTGGTGGGGCAGATGGTCAGCGTCGGCGCCGCCACCGAATTCGACCGGCTGCGTGCCGAGGCCTTGTTGCGCAATGTCGAGGCGGTAGCGCCTGACCTGGAGCGACGTCGCGCCAAGTCAACCAACGCGCTGGCGGTGCTGCTGGGGCAAGCGCCCCAGGGGTTCAAGCCACCGCTGGCCCGGCCTGGGCGTGAAACCTTGAACCTGCGCACGTTGCAGGTGGGAGACCCGGCCGGCTTGCTGGCGCGCCGCGCCGATATTGCCGCAGCCGAGCGCACGCTGGCGGCTGCGACCGCGCAGATTGGCGTGGAAACCGCTGGCTTGTATCCGGACATCCAGGTGCAGGGTTCCATCGGTTTACTGGCCGGAAGTCTCAGCGCCCTGGGCGATGCGGGCATGCAGTCGAACTTTATCGCCCCGGTGATTCGCTGGTCGTTGCTGGACACCGGGCGCGTACGTGCGCGGATTGCTGCCAGCGAAGCGCGCACCCAAGCCGCCTTGATCGCCTATGACCAGACCGTGTTGCGGGCCTTGCAGGAAACCGATGATGCGTTCCAGGCCAACCGTACCGCGGGCAACGCCCTGAGCTTGCGGCTGCTGGAAGCGGCGGCCAATCGTGAGGCGGCCAGCTTTGCGCGCGAGCGGTTTGCGCAAGGCGAAGGCGTGTACCTGGACGTGCTTGAGGCCGAACGCGCGGACTTCACCAGCCGCCGAGCGTTGACGGCGGCGCGCACGGAACAACGCTTGGCGGTGGTGGGGATCTATAAGGCACTGGGTGGTGGATGGGAGATCTGTGAGCGGGCAGGGCAGGCGTGCAAGGGGGCCACGGTGTTGCGCTAACGCTGATGATACGACGCGGGACCTGCGGGAGCTGGCTGGCCTGCGATGACGGTTCACCCGCCGGCCCATATGTAACTGATACGCCGCGATCCAACTGTGGGAGCGGGCTTGCTCGCGAAGGCGGAGTGTCAGTCACTGAATCTCTAACTGAACCACCGCTTTCGCAGGCAAGCCACAATGCCAGTCAGTTAAGGGCTTTTTGTAGGAGCGAGCTTGCTCGCGAAAAAATCACAGGCGCCGTGTTCATTCAGCAAGCACGCGTTATCGTTGACGTTTTTCGCGAGCAAGCTCGCTCCTACAGTAGGCGATGACCACTTAACTGACTGGTATTGAGGCAAGCCAGCTCCCACATTGGCCATGTATTGCCACAGAATCAACGCCTGGCACAAATCCCCTGTGGGAGCGGGCGTCCCTACCCACATTGGTTATGTACCTTCGACAACGCTACAGCGTTGTGCAAATACCCGTCCTCGCCTCAGGCAAACAGGCCAAGATTGCGCGCCTGGACAGTGCGGTGTCAGTCATACTGGCAAGCATGACTTTCGACTCGCCTCTCGCCGCTTACCAACATGCCATCGCCCAGCCAGGTTTCGTCGACGACGACGCCCAGCGCCGGGCGGTACAAACCCTGCAAGCCTGTCACGAGGCCTTGCACCAAGGGCGTTCGCCGATTGCCGGCGTTTACCTGTGGGGGCCGGTGGGGCGTGGCAAGACCTGGCTGATGGACCAGTTTTATCAAAGCCTGCGGGTGCCCGCACGGCGCCAGCATTTTCACCACTTCATGGCCTGGGTTCACCAGCGCTTATTCCAGCTCACAGGCACCCAGGACCCCTTGCAGGCGTTGGCCCGGGAGTTGAGCCAGGCGGTGCGAGTGCTGTGCTTCGATGAGCTGTTTGTGAATGATATCGGGGACGCGATCATTCTCGGCCGCCTGTTCCAGGTGATGTTCGAGGAAGGCGTGGTGATGGTGTGCACGTCCAACCAGCCGCCCGACCAGCTGTATGCCGGTGGCTTCAACCGTGAGCGTTTCCTGCCGGGTATCGACGCGCTCAAGCAGCATATGCAGGTGGTGGCCGTGGACGGTGGCGAGGATCATCGCTTGCATCCCGGCGTGGGCATGCAGCGCTATTGGGTGAATCAACCCGATGCATTGGCGGCGGTATTCCGACAATTGAGCCAAGGCCAGACTATGACCAGCGGGGCGGTAAGCGTAGGGCACCGCTCCATCATGACGGTGCAGGCCAGTGACACCGTGCTTTGGTGTCGTTATGCCGACTTGTGCGAGCAACCCCTGGCCGCGATGGATTTCATGCTGTTGTGTGATCGCTTCCACGCCATCCTGCTGGGAGACGTCCCCAACCTCAGTGCACAAATACGCCCCGGCCGAATTGCCCGTGGCACCGAAGACGGCGCTGAGCGCGTGGTGGCCGGGGATCGAGAGTTGCCGCCGTTGTCGGTGCACGATGACAGCGTGCGACGTTTTATCGCGTTAGTGGACGAATGCTACGACCGCAAGGTGCCACTCTTTATTGACGCCGAGGTGCCGTTGCACAGCCTGTACACCGAAGGCTACCTGGAGTTTCCTTTTCGCCGCACCCTGAGCCGCCTGCAAGAGATGCAGCTGCAACGCTTCGCCACTTAGGAAAAATCGCCGCTCCAGAGCCTATTGCACGCTTTGATGCGCGCAACCTTCGCACTTTCTGTCAGTTATTTGTCGCTTATCTCCTTCATCTACTGACGACTCCACGCTTACAATCGCACCTCTCAAAGGGAAACGATTCCCTGGTTGTCGCTATCGAGGAAGGAAATGGACACCCCAGACATCCTGGTGCTGCAAGCCAGCTATACCAACGCCGTGCATGCCGATGCCATTGGCCTGCTGCTCAACCAATACGCTGAAGACCCTATGGGCGGCGGCCACAGCCTGCCAGCCGATCTCTTGCAGCAACTGCCAGCCGAACTGGCCAAGCGCCCACACGCGTTCAGTGTGCTGGCATTTGTCGGGGGTGAGCCAGCGGGGTTGGTCAACTGCTTCGAAGGCTTCTCGACTTTCGCCTGCCGGCCCTTGGTCAACGTCCACGACGTGATAGTGAAGGCGCAATTTCGGGGTTTTGGGTTGAGTCAGAAGATGCTGCAGAAGGTCGAGGAAATTGCCCGGCAGCGCGGTTGCTGCAAGATCACCCTCGAAGTGCTGGAAGGCAATGCACTGGCGCAATCGGCCTATCGCAAGTTCGGGTTCGACGACTCCGTGTTTGATCCCGCCCATGGGCGGATGCTGTTCTGGAGTAAACCGTTGTAATAATTAGTCGGCAAAAAAAGGGCGCCGTTAAAGGGCGCCCAATAAACCTTTGCCAACGGAGCGGAATGGCGCAGGGTGCTACGGATTAAGTAAGCATTAACTCAGCTGTTCGGTTGCGCCGGATCAACAGTCTCAGACTTGACCGATTTACCATCGGCACTGGCAACTTGCTGCTCAGCCTTGCCGTGGGTTTTTTCCTGAATGAAGCTGAAGTTGTTGTAGAACTCCTTGGAACGCTCTGCACCGCCCTCTGCAAAGGCGGCGGCGGAGGTCAGGGTCATCAGGCTGGCAAGCATCAAGGTCGAGAGTTTCATAGTGGTATTCCCATTAAAAGTGATAGGTGTCCGGTCGCTCCGTGATCAGATCATGGCGCGACTATGGCGTTATCTTATTAAGTGGGAATTAACGGGAGATGCCGTTGAAATTAACAGTTTTGTTAACTTCAACGTGCGAGGCTATAACTTCCAATCCAATGCCAGCGTGACGGAACGCGGCTCGCCCCAATACACCCCGTTATAAAAACCAACGCGCTCGTAATATTTCTTATCAAAGAGATTATTCACGTTGATTGACGCCGAAACCTGTTCGTCGAACTGGTAGCGCGACATCAGGTTGACCACGGTGTAGCCCTGTTGCGTGATTTTCGCCCGGGTGGTTATTGGCCGGCCTTCGCTGTTGCGCTGCCCGGTCGGTCGGTTGCTGAAGTCGTAGGTTTCGCTCTGCCAGTTCACGGCGCCGCCGACTGTCAGGTTGCGCCAGGCGCCCGGCAGGCGATAGGCGCTGGAGATCTTCACCAGGTTCAAGGGTTGGCTGGTGTTATTGCGTTTGTCCGAGCCATTGACCGAATGGGTGTAGGTGTAGCCGGCGGTCAGGTTCCAGTCCGGCGTGATTTCCCCGGCGGCCTCCAGCTCGAAGCCGTTGACCTTGTTACCTTTGCCACCGGATTTGTAGTACTCCTCGCCCGTGACCGGGTTCGGCGGGACTGAGTCATCCCGCTCGGCGACGTTGTCCTGGGTGCTCCAGAAGTACGCGGCCGCCAGGTTCAAGCGCTCGTCCAGCACGCTGCCCTTGAGGCCCACTTCGTAGTTGCTGCCAACCACCGGCTCCAGGTACTTCTTGTTGGCATCACGGTTGTCTTGAGGTTTGAAAATGTCGGTATAGCTGGCGTAGACGGTGTACTGCGGCGTTATGTCGTAGAGCAGGCCGGCGTAGGGCGTCCACATATCATTGTGGGTCTGGCTGGTTTTGCCCGAAGCGGTCAGTTGGTCGTTGGCATCGTATTTGGGCTCTGCGCTTTCCAGCTCCCAACTGCCGTAACGGCTGCCCAGTACGGCGTGCAAGCGGTCCGTGAGGCTCAGCCTTGTGGCCAGGTAGCCGGCTTTCTGTTGCTTCTTGCTGTGCTCACCCTTCAGGTCGGTCACTTGGTCGGTGAACTTGCCGATGCCGCCCATGTGCTTCCAGTCCTGAATGGGGTAATAGCTGGCTGGCAGGTCGCTGCGCATGAAGGGCGAGACATCCCGTTGGGCGGCTTCGCCATACCCCATCATCAGCGCGTGTTCGCGGCCCAGCAGCGTGTAGCTGCCGGCCAGGTTGAAGTCGATGGCCTCCATGCGCGAAGTACCGCGCATATGGCTGGCCCAGGCCGTCATACCGCTGCGGTCGGGGTTGGGGAAGCCGGCGCCGCCGTAATACACCTTGCCATCGGTGTCGCTCTGGCGATGGGTATAGGCGGCCTTCAGGTGCCAGTCGCCGCCGAGCCGATGGTCGAGTGTGGCGAAGGTGGTCTTGTCGGTCAGCGGCCAGGAGCTCCAGTGCGCCGCCATGTTGGTGGAGCGCGGCAGCCTGGCCTTGCCGCCCTGGCTGTTCCAGTAGGGCACGGTGCCCCAAGAGGTGCCTTGCACCTGTTTATTCTGGTAATCAAAGCCGACGGCCAGCACGGTATCGTCGGAAAGATCGCCTTCAAGAATGCCGTAGCCCACTGCCCGCTGCAGCCCGTAGTTGTCACGAAAAGACTGACTGTCGCGGTAGGCCAGCACGCTGCGCCCGCGCAGCTTGCCGTCGAATGCCAGCGGGCCGCCCACGTCAATGTAGCTGTAGTAGTTGTCATGGCTGGCGCCACTGATGCCGGTCTTGGCCTGCCACTGGGCGGTAGGGCGTTTGCGCACCATGTTGACGGTGGCCGATGGGTCGCCTGCGCCCGTGGTCAGGCCCGTCGCGCCGCGCACCACTTCGATGCGGTCGTAGATGATGGTGTCGGCGTCGGTCTTCATGTAGCCGAAAGTGTTGAGCATCCCGTCAACCTGGAAGTTGCTGATGCCATAGCCTCGGGCGGAGTAGTAGACACGATCGGAGTCGTAATGCTGAACGTTGACGCCCGTGGTCTGGCGCAACACATCCGTCAGGGTATTGAGATTGAAGTCGTCCATCTGCTGGCGTGTGACCACCGAGATCGATTGCGGGGTTTCCTTGACGGAGAGATTCAGCCGCGTGGCGGTGCTCATCGAACCGGTGGTGTAGGCGCCGGTGTGCTCGGTGGTAGCGCCCAGGCCGTCGGCGCTGATGGTGGTCGCGCCCAGTTCCAGGGCTTTGGCGGGGGCTGTATCGGAGGCGGTGTCGGCCAGCGAATCCGGGCTCAGCGCCAGGCTGAACAGGCCGAGGGTAAAGGTCATGGAACGGGTGAAGGGGGCGAACATCGCTGCAGACTCCTTGTCGTCTTTGATACCTCCCCAGGCAGGGAGGGCTTGGTTCAAAGACGAAAGGAGCTGCGGAACTTTAGGCTCAAACGATAATGATTGTTATCTTTCTGTTACAAGACCCTGGCTTACTTGGCCACCACTTCGGCGCTGTCGGCCTTCTTGGGCTTGATCAGGCTGAAGTCGATCAGCGCCTTCTGCTTGGTCTCGTAAGGGTTGCCGATCAACAGGGGGCGTGGCTTGAAGCTGTCGCTCACCAGGCTCTTGCTGTGGTCCAGCTCATCGAAATTCAAGCCTGCCATGTCGGCCCAGGTGTGGATCAACTGCGAACTGCTATAAGGCCGTTGCAAGTCGCCGGCGAAGCTCCAGTCGTGACTTTCGCGCCATTTGGGCGAGGCGTAGGCCATGAACGGGATGGTGTACATCGGCGCGGTCGGCTTGCCTTCGTTACGGCCCAAGGTGTCGTGGCCGGCGGAGTCGAACACGTCTTCGCCGTGGTCCGAGAGGTACAGCAAAAAGCCGTTGGGGTCGGTCTTGGCGTAGTCTTTGATCAGGCTGGAGACCACGAAGTCGTTGTACAGCACCGCGTTGTCATAGCTGTTGTAGGTCGGCAACTGCGCATCGCTGACACCCGCCGGCACGCCCTGGCGGTCGGTGAACTTGTCGAAGGTCGGCGGGTAGCGGTACTGGTAGCTCATGTGAGTGCCCAGCAGGTGCACCACGATGAACTTGCGTTCGGCGGTATCGGCCAGGGCCTTGGAAAACGGCGCCAGTACGTCGCCGTCGTACTGACGGGCGTTCTGGTTGCGGTTGTTGTTCAGGTACACCTGCTCGTCGGCCTGTTCGGAAAAGGTCGTGAGCATGGTGTTGCGCTTGGTCATGGTCTGCTGGTTGGTGATCCAGAAGGTCTTGTAGCCGGCCTGTTTCATCACGCTGACAATCGAGGGTGTCTTGAGGTACAGGTCCGGGTTTTCTTCGTCAGCGAAGGTCAGCACCTGTTGCAGCGCTTCAATGGTGTAGGGGCGCGGGGTGATGACGTTATCGAACACGGCCAGTTGGTCGCGCAGCTTGTCCAGTTCCGGCGTGGTGTTGCGCGGGTAGCCGTAGAGGCTCATGCGCTGGCGGTTGGTCGACTCGCCGATGACCAAGACAAGTGTGGACGGCTGGCCGGCCATGCTGTCCTTGAGGTTGTTCAAGGGCGGGATCTTGCTCGCACTGGTGAGCATGCCTTGCATATTGTCCAGCTGCTCGGTGTAGCGACGGTAGGCGACGATCATCTGCCAAGGCACGGCAGGCTCGATGCGGGTTTCGAAACGGTCGATGGCCAATTCCATGGTTTCGCTGGTGGCGATCTGCTTGACCAGTGGGTAGCCCACCACCGCCAGGACGATGGCAATGGCTGCCACGATCGACTGGCCGCGAGGCAGGTACACCGGGCGCAAGCGCGTCCACAGGAAGATGGCGAAGGCGGTGTGGGCAATGAACGCCAGCACGATCCACCAGGCAAAGTATTGGGTGGCATATTCGCCGGCTTCAGAGATGTTCGACTCGAACATGATGAAGATGACGCTCTGGGAGAATTCCTGCTGGTAAATGAAGAAATAACCCAGGCTCGCCATGGAGCAAGCCCACAGCACCACGCCGATCAAGGCGGCGAGCAGGCGCGTACGACGCGGGAACAGCAACATCGGCGCCAGCCACAGCGCACTCATGAAGAAGGCCTGGCGGAAGCCACTGAAGCCGGAGGTGCCGGTCAGTTGGATAAGAAGTTGGGTAATACCCGAGAAATACCAGAAAAACAGGAATAACCAGCCAAGGCCGGCCCAATCAAAGCCTTTCGCAGTCGTCGTGCTGCGTTTGAACATCGCCATCCAGCGCCCCATCAGAAAAAGATTGTCGCGCACAGGCGCGCAACATCGGGCCGCCCAGGAAGTGAGCGGCATCGCGGAACGGGAGTATCAAGAGGGGAATGTGAAAACTTTGTGAGTTTTCTGTAGGTATTGCCTTACAACGCGTTCGGCGCGGGCATCAGCACAGGGCTGGCTTGGCATCCGAGGGCTGATCGAGATGGGCTTGAAGGTGTAAACGCAGGCGCAGGACTTCCTGTTGCAACTGATCGCGCTCGTCTTTCAACTGGCGCAATTCATCGCGACGGATAGTGACGTAGAGGGTCTGTGGCGGACGGGTCATCTGTGCTGTGCTCATTGCTTACCTCGCAAATAGCCGGTAGATCGCGGTGCCAAAACAGGTTTTTGGCAACAGTCGGAAGCAAGTTTGAATTCTTTTTCGCGGCAAGGGAACTTTTTTATTTTTTATGGTCGTGTGACTTTTACCGGGATGATGGTGAAACGATGGCAACTTTTTTGTCATGAAACTACACGGATCCGCTCTGGACTAACCCTCATTAGCCTCATTGCGCTATAAACTATGTCACACATTTTTTAGAAGTTAGGAGCATCAGCACATGCAACTGGGGATTATCGGACTAGGCCGCATGGGCGGTAACATTGCGCGGCGCCTGATGCTCAATGGGCATACCACCGTTGTATACGACCGTAACGAAGCCTTCGTCAAAGCCTTGAGCGAGGAGGGCGCCACCGGCGTCGCCGGCTTGAAAGCGCTGGTGGCCGGCTTGCAAAAACCCCGTGCTGTCTGGGTAATGTTGCCGGCGGGCGCGCCCACCGAAGACACCATCAACGCACTGAGCGAATTGCTGGAAGACGGCGATGTGATCATCGACGGCGGCAACACCAACTACAAGGACGACGTGCGTCGCGGCAAGGCCCTGGCTGAAAAGGGCCTGCACTATGTGGACGTGGGTACCTCGGGCGGCGTCTGGGGCTTGGAGCGTGGCTATTGCATGATGATCGGTGGCGACACCGAGACCGTGAATCGCCTCGACCCGATCTTCAAAAGCCTGGCGCCGGGCCTGGGTAACATCCCGCGCACCAAGGACCGTTCGGCCTCTGCCGACCCACGTGCCGAGCAGGGCTACATTCATGCCGGCCCAGCGGGTTCGGGGCACTTCGTCAAGATGATCCACAACGGCATCGAGTACGGGATGATGCAGGCGTTTGCCGAAGGTTTTGACATCCTCAAGACCAAGAACTCGGAAAACCTGCCGCAAGACCAACGCTTTGACCTCAACGTTGGCGACATCGCCGAAGTCTGGCGTCGTGGCAGCGTGGTGTCGTCCTGGCTGCTGGACCTGACCGCCGACGCCCTGGCCACCGACCCGAAGCTCGACGGCTACTCGGGCTCCGTGGCCGACAGCGGTGAAGGCCGTTGGACCATCGAAGCGGCCATGGAGCAGGCGGTGCCGGTTCCGGTGTTGTCCACATCGCTGTTTGCGCGTTTCCGTTCCCGCCAGCAGAGCACCTACGGTGACAAAATGCTGTCTGCCATGCGCTTCGGCTTTGGCGGCCATGTGGAGACTTCCAAAAAATGACCGCCAACGGCAAGAAACCCACGGCCGAACCCGCTCCACCCACCACGTTGTTTCTGTTTGGTGCCCATGGCGACCTGGTCAAGCGCCTGCTTATGCCGGCGCTGTACAACCTGAGCCGCGACGGGTTGCTGGGCGATGGCCTGCGTATCGTCGGCGTTGATCACAACGCCATCAGCGATGCGGACTTTGCCAAGAAACTCGAGGACTTCATTCGTACCGAAGCCTCCAGCAAAGTCAGGGGCAATGCCGAGAACGCCCTCGACCCCGCGTTGTGGGCGCAATTGGCCAAGGGCATCAGCTACGTCGAGGGTGATTTCCTCGACGACAGCACCTATGCCGATATCGCCAGCAAGATCGCTGACAGCGGCACCGCCAACGCGGTGTTCTACCTGGCCACCGCTCCGCGCTTTTTCAGTGAAGTGGTGCAGCGCCTGGGCAGTGCCGGCTTGTTGAATGAAACCGATGATGGCTTTCGGCGCGTGGTTATCGAGAAGCCGTTCGGCTCCGACCTGGCCACCGCCGAGGCGCTCAACGCCTGCCTGCTCAAGGTGATGAGCGAGAAGCAGATCTACCGCATCGACCACTACCTGGGCAAGGAGACGGTACAGAACATCCTGGTCAGCCGTTTCTCCAACGTGCTGTTCGAAGCGTTCTGGAACAACCACTACATCGATCACGTGCAAATTACTGCCGCTGAAACCGTCGGCGTTGAAACCCGGGGTAATTTTTTCGAAAAAACCGGCACCTTGCGCGACATGGTGCCCAACCATCTGTTCCAGTTGCTGGCAATGGTCGCCATGGAGCCGCCGGCAGCCTTTGGTGCCGATGCGGTGCGGGGTGAGAAGGCCAAAGTGGTCGGTGCGATCCGCCCTTGGTCGCTGGAAGATGCGCGGGCCAACTCGGTGCGCGGCCAATACACCGCTGGCGAAATCGCCGGCAAGCCATTGCCCGGCTATCGCGAAGAAGCCAACGTCGCGCCGGACAGCAGCACCGAGACGTTCGTCGCGCTAAAAGTGATGATTGATAACTGGCGTTGGGTCGGTGTGCCGTTTTATCTGCGTACCGGCAAGCGCATGAGCATCCGCGACACCGAGATCGTGATCTGCTTCAAGCAGGCGCCTTATGCGCAATTTCGCGATACCGAAGTCGATGAACTCAAGCCCACTTACCTGAAAATCCAGATCCAGCCGAACGAAGGCATGTGGTTCGACCTGTTGGCCAAGCAGCCTGGGCCGACCCTGGAGATGGCCAATATCGAATTGGGCTTTGACTACAAGGACTTCTTCGAGATGCAGCCGTCGACGGGTTACGAAACCCTGATCTACGACTGCATGACTGGCGATCAGACCCTGTTTCAGCGCGCCGACAACATCGAGAACGGTTGGCGTGCGGTGCAGCCGTTCCTGGATGCGTGGAAGCAAGATGATGGTATCCAGGCCTACAAGGCCGGTGAAGATGGCCCAGCGGCGGCCGATGCCTTGCTGGCCCGCGATGGCCGCGCCTGGCACAGCCTCGGATGAGTGACGCGACGATTCATCCCATCCGGTTTGTCCTCAGTGATGTGGACGGGACGCTATTGCATCCCGACCACAGCCTCAGCCAACGCACCGCCGATGCCATTTGCGCTATGCGCGAGGCCGGGGTGATTTTCAGCCTGGCCAGCGGGCGTCCGCCCAAGGCCATGCGGCATTTGATCGAGACCTTTGGCATCGATGTGCCGGTGGCTGGCTTTAATGGCGGTACGTTGGTCAACCCGGATGGCAGCATCCTGGTTGCTCATCATCTGCCGGCGGAAGCGGCGCTGATCACCCTGGCGCTGTTTTCCACCGAGCCGGACGTGGAAGTCTGGGTGTTTGCCGATGGCGACTGGCTGCGCCGTGATCCGCCCGGGCCCATGGTGCAGCGCGAAGCCGATGGCTTGGGCTATGGGCCGGTAGTGGTGGAGAGTTTCGAGCCTTACCTGGACAGGGTCGACAAGATCGTCGCCGCCAGCAACAACACCCAGTTGTTGGTGGAGCTGGAAGCGCAATTGCAGCCGAAGGTGCAGGGGTTGGCCCAGGTCTCGCGTTCGCAGCCGGTGTATCTGGACGTGACCGCGATGCTGGCCAATAAAGGCGAAGCCTTGAAAACACTGGCTGAACACTTGGGCGTACCGCTTGCGCAAACGGCTGCGATTGGCGACGGTGGCAATGACCCGGCGATGTTTCATGTGGCGGGACTGTCGATTGCTATGGGCCAGGCCGAAGAAACCGTCAAGCGCCAGGCCAATGTGGTCACCGGCAGCAATGTCGAGGACGGCGCCGCCGAGGCGTTCGAACGCTTTATTCTCGCCGCACGTTAAGCGTGCAAGTATGACTGTACAACTTCCAGCTCAAGTTTTACTTGGGCTGGAAGTTGCTGCATTGCATTACTTTGGCATCGCCCAGTGTTGCAACTGGTGGCCATCTTTATCGAGCTCGGCGCGGGCCTGCAACAACAGGTTTTCAAGTTGAGCCGGGTCGGTATAGGCAGTAGAGGACAACTGTTTGCTGCCGATACGGGTGTTGGTACGGTCGATGACGCTCAGGCTGAGGGCGCCATTGCCATCGTGCCAGGCCACGCACTGAAAGGGCTGGAAAGCACGGTCTGCAATCAAAAGAGCTTCGTTGATGCGCAGCGGAGCGTTCATTTGGGTCTTCTCTCTGTATGCCCATTCAAGTGAGTACCGGCGGTTGGGCTGACCGTGCGGTGGGTTACTTGTACTGATGCACGATGGTGGGGTGCGGGTCACATGCTAGGGCAAGAAATTTTAACTTTCCCTGATTGACGTCATGTAAGCGGCTGTTTTGAAAGCGCAATAAGCGTTTCACCGACGGGCAACTTCTGGCGCGCTACTAAATACACATGGCTTTTTGCCCGCACTTATAGCGAAACAGTACAAGGTAAGCGTCAAGATCTTGCTAGGGTTACCAGCAGTTGCCACAAACTGTTGTTTCTAAATAACTTTAACAATTTTGGCGCCAAGGAACAGTCATGATTGTGACACCCGCCCAACGCCGCTTACTGGTGGTCGACCCCTGTGACGACTGTCACGGGCTACTACCTGGTTTACGCACTGCCGGCTGGGAAGTGGACAGCTGTGCCTTGGAGGCGGTGGGTGAGCGTTCCTGTGATGTGGGCCTGCTGCGTTTGCAACGTGACCACCTGGAACGTCCCGAAGCGGTCAAGGAGTTGATTGGTCGCAGCGGCACCGAGTGGATCGCCGTGCTCAGCCAGGATGTACTGCGTTTGCAGAACGTCGGCGATTTTGTCTGCGAATGGTTTTTTGACTTTCATACCTTGCCCTTCGATGTGTCCCGGGTGCAGGTGACCCTGGGCCGTGCGTTCGGCATGGCGCGCCTGCGTGGCAAGGGCTACGCGCCGGTGGATGAGCCCCATGAATTGCTGGGCGAGAGCCGTCCCATTCGTGAGTTGCGCAAATTGTTGTCCAAGTTGGCGCCTACTGAGTCCCCGGTGTTGATCCGCGGTGACAGCGGTACGGGCAAAGAGTTAGTGGCCAAGACTTTGCACCGCCAATCCCAGCGGCACGCCAAGCCGTTTGTCGCGATCAATTGTGGCGCCATCCCTGAACACCTGATCCAGTCCGAGCTGTTCGGCCACGAAAAAGGCGCATTCACCGGCGCCCACCAGCGCAAGATCGGGCGTATTGAAGCGGCCAACGGCGGCACCCTGTTCCTCGATGAAATTGGCGATCTGCCGATGGAGCTGCAAGCCAACTTGTTGCGCTTTCTTCAGGAAAAACACATCGAACGCGTTGGCGGCAGCCAGCCGATCCCGGTGGATGTACGCGTGTTGGCTGCCACCCACGTCAACCTCGAGGCTGCGGTGGAGAAGGGCGCTTTTCGCGAAGACCTGTATTACCGCCTGAATGTGCTGCAAGTGGTCACCGCGCCGTTGCGCGAACGCCATGGCGACGTGGCGATGCTGGCCAACCACTTTTCACGTTTCTACAGCCAGGAAACCGGACGGCGCCCGCGCAGTTTCAGCGAAGAGGCCTTGGTGGCGATGGGGCAACACCCGTGGCCGGGCAATGTACGTGAACTGGCCAACCGCGTGCGGCGCGGCCTGGTGCTGGCCGAAGGGCGGCAGATCGAAGCGGTCGACCTGGGGCTGCAAGGGCAGCAAGTTATTTCGGCGCCGATGGCGACATTGGAGGACTACAAGCACCGTGCCGAACGCCAGGCGCTGTGCGATGTGCTCAACCGGCACAGCGACAACCTCAGTGTTGCCGCCCGCGTGTTAGGGATTTCCCGGCCAACGTTCTACCGGTTGCTGCACAAACACCAGATCCGCTAGGGCGGATAGTGCACCAAGGCCCTCTGTAGGAGCGAGCTTGCTCGCGAAAAACGTCAACGATAACGCGCGTTTCCTGAATAAACTGCGGCGTTTATGGGTTTTTCGCGAACAAGCTCGCTCCTACAGGCATTAGGGCAAGCCCCCTCCCACACACTCAGAAGTAATACGGGAATTTCAGGCTGAACGTAAAGTCCGGCGCATCATCGGTCATGCCAATCGCCAGGTTCGGCACGATGGTCAGGTTATCCGAGGCGGCAATCGTCATGCCCACGTTGAAATAGCCGGCGTTGGCATCGCTGGACACCACCGATTGCCAGTCGCCGCCATCCGGCTTGAGTTTGCTCTTGCGCTGCACCAGGTCGGAAACCGAGAACGACATGCTCATCTTCTCGTTCAGGGCAAAGGCGACGCCGACCCCGAACTGGAAGCTGTCGCCCAGGCGTACCTTGCCTCCCACCTTTTGATTGACTTGACTGCTGATGTCATCGAAAGAGTCTTCAAAGTTATGGGTGTACGACAACGAACCGAACAGCACGGCCGGATCGAAGGTCTTGACCAGGGAGATGCCCGGTGTGACCGACCAGACCCCGTTGCCCGTAGGCAGGCTTTCGGGCACGTAGAGGTTGTCGTTGTTCGGTTGCTGGACCAGTTTGATGCCAAAAGGCTCCTTGCCCGTCGGTGCCTTGACGCGCACGGATACCACCGCATCCGGCAAGGTCGAGGTTTCGTCGAGGAACTTGTAGGCCACGCCAAAGTTGACATCGCCGATGGTCGGGTCACGAGTCACGGAACCTTCGGAGGTGGCAGTGGCGTCGTTGCCGGCGCCGCCCGATTGGTAGGTGGACTCGCGGTACACCACCGGCACGTTCAGGTCGAACTGCCAGCGGTTGTCAACGTTGTAGCGCCCGGTGAGGTCCAGGGTCCAGCTGTCGGACTTGATCCGGTCCAGGTTGATGTTGCCCAGGAAAATCGAGTCCAGCGCCAGGAAACCATTGAGCGTCAACTGGCGCGCGTCATAACGGGCATAGGTGATGCCGGTTTCCACGCTGAACTTGCCATTGCCGAAAAAGCCGCTGGCCTCGTTGTACAGGTTGCTCACACTTTGCGCAGGGGCCGAGTCGTCCTTGAGGGCCTGGCCGTAGGAGCTGCCACCCCCGCCAGCGCCACCGGATGCCGCGGCTGCGCCCGTACCGCTAGCCGCGACAGTGTTAGCGCCGTTCTTGAAGTCGGCCGGTGATTTGGCCAGGCGCCTGGGGGCGGGCGTTGCCGGCTGATCCTCGACCTGGCGCACACGTTGTTCCAGCACGGCCAAGGCTTTTTGCTGCACGTCGTAGCGTTGCTTGAGTTCTAGGAGTTCTTTCTTCAGGGTTTCGATGTCAGCGTCTGGCGCGGCATACAGCACGGATGCGGGCAAGAGCGTACTCAAACAAACCACCGCACGTAGCGATAACGATCGATGCATGAAATAAGCCGTCCTTTTCTAATACGTAAGTGTCGAGGGTCAGCGTAGTTCAATAACCCAGCGTGCGTAGGCCCTTGAGTTGATCCAGGTTGCAGTTCAACGCGCCGTTGTTCAGGCCGTTACTGTTCATCACGACGTTGATCTGGGTGATGTTTCTGACAAGGTTGCTATCGCCGGTCAATACCGTGCCCTGCAGCACATTCCCCGCGCCGATCTGTTGCAGGCTGTTGCCCTGGTTGTGATTGGCCTGGATGGCCATCTGCACGCCGCCATTGTTGGCCGATACGCTGACACGGCCCGCGGCGCTGTCCCCGGTCACTGTGCCGCCCGCCACCAGCACCTGGCCGGACTGCAGGTTATTGGCGGGGGTAACCCCATTTTCGACGTTGATGCCCACATTGTTGTAGGCGGCGTTGCCATCGCCGGCGGCGCGTACACTTTGGGTCACGCCCTGGCCGCTGCCGAGGCCGGCACCACCGACCACATTTCCGGTGCCCGTGTTGGGGCGCGTGCCGGTACCGGTCGAGCCGGTGGTTTGCACGTAGAACTGTGGAGTAATGGTGGTCTTGTCGATGTGCATGTTGGCCGTGCCGGTGATGTTGTCACCGACGGCATTGGTCCAGGTGCTGCTCATGACAATGCCAAAGCTGATGATGCGCCCCGGCATCACGTAACGGCCACGCAGCTCGGCCATTTCGGCGTCCTTGAGTTCGATGGGCTTGAACCCCGAGGACGCATAAGCAGGCATTGAGGCGGCCAGACACAAGACCGTCAGCCAACGGGAAGTGTTCATCTGCTGCTCCTGGGGCGTCCTGCCCCTTATTGCGCTTCTAGAAGAAGTCGCTCTGGATAAAACCGAAATCCATCAGCTCGGCATCGCCCACAGGCCGGAACTCATTCATCTGGCTCTTGGCGGTCAGTGGCAGGGGCGGGTCGAGCAAGACGTTGGCCTTGTCGTAACCCTCACCCAGTACGGCGAAGACAATGCCATTCCAGCCTTTGACGAAATCGTCATGGGAATAGCGCTTGTGGCCCAATACGGGGTCACCGATGTACACCCAGTCCTTGTCGGCCCGTTGCAACACCACGAAGTGCTTGTAGCCGCGGATTTCCAGCAGCACCACCACGGGGATTTTCACGGTCAGCAGGGTCTCGGGCGCGATCTTGTAGCCCCGGGCACGCATGCCGATGCTTTCGAGGTAGCGCTTCATATCCAGCATGGAAAAGCCCTGGGTTCGTACCAGGTCCTGGTCGGCAGTGACCAGCATGCCTTTGATGATGTGTGCTTCGTCGACGTCCAGCCAATAGGCCTGGCGCAGGATGGTGGCGAGTGCCGCGGCACCGCAGCTGAAATCGGTTTTCTGTTCCACCAGGTTGGCGAACCGGCGCTCGCGAATGCTCTCCACCTTCTTGAAAATCACCGCACCGCCGGGCATGGCCGAAATCGCCATGGTGCCTGCCCAGGTCGTGCCGGTGAGTAACATCAGGAGGGTGAGGGTCGCGATACGCATGATCGAATGACCTGTTGGACGCTGGAATAAAAAAGGGCCTTGTCGCCAAGGCCCCGTAGGATCAGAAGCGCACGCCGCTGGCGCAGACGCTGCAACCTTGGCCGATCGACAGGCTGTTGCTGCCTTGGTTGCCCGAGCCGGATTGCAGGTTCACACCTACGTTGCCGGAGTTGCGGTTAACCGAGTTGTCGAGGCTTGCGTTGTTGGACACGTACTGAGGCTTGCCATAACCATGGCTGCTGGCGGCCGTGTTCAGGTAGCTGTTGTTGAGAGAGTTCTGCTCGGTGTTGGAGGCCGCTGCGATGTTCTTGCCGTCAGCGGTGGTGATGGCCAGGTTGTTTTTACCCTGGTTGCCCTGGCCGGCCTGGCCGTTGTAACCCACGTTGCCGGAGTTGCCGGTGATGGAGCCGTCCAGGGAGGCGTTGTTTTGCGTGCCTTTGTTGACGAAGTTGTTATGCGAGCTGCCTTGGTCGACATCGATCACGGCAAACACGGTGGCGAAGTCGCCTTTGGCACTGGAGATGGCGCCGGCGTTGTCAGCCTGGTTGCCGGAACCCGATTGTGCGTTGACCCCGACATTACCGCTGTTGCTATTTACCGAGTTGTCGGCTGATGCGTTGTTCTCGGTGTTGGTGTCGTCGAATTTGTTGTGTGAGCTTTTCTGTACGTCAGTGACGACAGCGGCCACGGTACCGGTGGGTTGTGGGGTTGGATGCCAGCCACCCGCTTGAGCAGCAGCAGCCATGAGTGCGGCGAGAGCGAAAACCATTGGTTTCAGAGCCATTTGAGGTTTCATGGTGTTTCTCCTTGCTTCTAATTAGTTGGT
The DNA here is from genome assembly GCF_001902145.1 of Pseudomonas fluorescens. GTDB lineage: Bacteria > Pseudomonadota > Gammaproteobacteria > Pseudomonadales > Pseudomonadaceae > Aquipseudomonas > Aquipseudomonas fluorescens_BV. Next base: position 105,394 of record NZ_MRST01000025.1, on the reverse strand, counting down.
TAAGTGTTGGTACGGTCTAACGAACGTCTACCAAGCGGTTACTTGATAGTGATGCCCAGGGTGTTAGCCACTCGGTTCCCCACCCCGGCACTCTGGTTCACCTGAATCACTCCTCGGCTGCCGGTGAAGGCCTGGTCGCTGGTCACGACCTGGCGGCTGCCAGTGGTGGGGGTGAGGCCTGAGTCGGTTGCCAGCGTCGTCGTGTTCTGTTGCAACAGGACGCTGTCATCGATGCTCTGCGGGCCTGGGTTGAGGCTGATCCGCACAGCGTTGATGGATTGGTTATTGGCCCCGGCAGACTGGTTGATGCCCAGCACACCGTTGCCACTGCTGAATGAGTTGCCCTGGATCGCGGCCTTGGCGTTCAGGGACGGGTCGACCTTGCCGTCGACGCGCTGGATGTCGAGGTTGGTGGCCTGGCCACCGAGCGCGATGGCGCGGCTGTTGGACATTTGTTGCCCGGTGCCGGCGGCCTGGTTGATCGACAGCACACCGTCGTACTGCTGGCCGCTGTGGTTGATCACGGCGCTGTTGTCGGCCATTGCCGAGGCGCTGCCCAGCAAGGCGAATATCAACAGGGCGCGCTTCATCACTTGCCCCCCATCATGCTGCCGAGGTTGTTGAGCGGCGTCATGCCTCGTTGGATCGAGTCGCTGATCTGCCCGCCCATGCTGCCACCGCTGCCCGCACCATGGCCGGCCGCTGCGCCAGCGCCAAGTGTCGACATGCTGTTTTGGGTGGCGCCCAGGCCCGACAGACTGCCGTTGGGCTGCAGGGAGCGGGCGAGGCTGGAACCACTGCTGATGCCGCCGATGTCCCTGTCACTGAGTTCGCCGGTCAGGGCGCTGTTGATCTCTTTGCTGGGGTTGGCGTTGGCGGTATTGGGATAGGGGTCGGGCAGGGAGGTTCGCCCGTACATGTGGCCCTGCACCGTACGCCCGGTCACGATCACGCCGTCACCCGCCTGGCTCGTCAGGCTGACACCTGCACTGAGCACGCAACTGATCAGCAGTACGTTTATCGTGGCGTGTGTGAGTGTGTTCACGGCGGCAGTCCTTTTCTTCACGCTGACCCTAAACAGCGTTGTCAGGGAAAGAGCAGAAGGCGTGCCGCTTTTTATTAGATGTTGATATTCAAGGGGTTGGGCTTAAGTCGAGGCAAATTGATAGCACCCCTGTTTCAGGTTTGAAACAGTCCTCAACGCTTGAGATAGGCCTGTGCTCACCTCACGCTGTCTCAGGGATGTAACACCGCCTGTGACAAAACCATGAATCCGCACAAGATGGGCGATGCAGGCGAGGGAGGTGTTTCAAAATCGGACACCCGCGGCCCAAGGCTTCCCGTTTGTGCAAGAGGACTCAGCCCTTGGGCGTTTTACGTGGAATGGAATTGAGCACGGGGTTGCCGTCCTGGTTTTGGGTCAGGTAGACCGGCAATACTTTGGGCAGGGAGGGCACGAGGTTGTTGACCTCGTTGATGTTGTAGATACCGCCGACGCGAATCGCGCCGGTACTGGCGTCTGCGAGCATCACCGGCTTTTTCAGGTAGCGGTTGATAAGGGGCAAGGCATCCGTGAGGGTCAGGTTGTCGAGCACCAGCTTGCCCTGGCGCCATGCCAGCGCGGTGTCAGCGGGGTTAATAGCGGCGATCTGCGGGGTGGCGTCACCCTGGCGGAAACTGGCTTGCATGCCCGGGCTAAGCGGCACACTGGCATGCTCGCCGTCGCTGGAGATCTGCACCGAGCCCTCCAGTAACATCACCCGCACCTGATCTTCATATTCCCAGACATTGAACTGCGTGCCGGTCACTCGCACCTGGCCTTCGCCGGCCCGCACGATAAACGGGTGGTTGCTGTCGTGCGTGACGTTGAAGAACGCTTCGCCCTTTTTCAGGGTGACACGGCGCTGGTCCTTGTAATGGCTGTAGACCAACTCGGTGCCCAGGTTCAACTCCACTTGGCTGCCATCGCCCAGGGTGAATTTTTTCAAGCCATTGGCGGCTTCGAACCGTTCATATGAGCTGGGCAACCAGCCTGCTTCCCAGCCGGTGAAGGCGGCAAGCGGCAATGCCGCCAGGCACACCGCTGCGGCCACCGCGTAGGTGCGCAAGCGGCGGGGCGGCTTCTTGATTGGGACCACCACCGCCTCAGGCTTGTCGCGGGGCAGATGGTCGGCCACGTCCCAGATCTCGAGCATGGCTGCATATTCGAAGGCATGCAGCGGGTGAGCATCGTGCCACCGAGTGAACGCCTGACGTTCGTCCGCCGTGCAATCGGCAGCGTGCAGGCGCATGCACCAATGCGCTGCGGCGTCGGTGATGGCGTCATATTCGCTTTCTGAAAGGGGCTTTTCGCTCATTAACTCATCCTGATTTCCCGCATTCTAACCTCCCAAGGCGGACGGCGAGAACCGCATCATGGCGATTGCACATCAATTGGAACTTATTCTTGTTTGCGTGCGCCTAAAAAATCAGGAATTAACCTGTCGTCCACTTAAGGAGTACGAAAATGTTGAAGAAAACCTTGATCGCCCTGTGTGCTACTTCCGCACTGTTGAGCGCTGGCGCTGCCATGGCCGACAAGCCGGGTGCAGGCTGGATCACCATTGAGAAAGCCATCGAGGTGGCGAAAACCAAGGCTGGCTACATTGAGGTCTACGCCGCTGAAGCGGATGACAATGGCTATTGGGAAGTCAAAGGCCGCAAATCCGATGGCATCGTGTATGAGGCGCGCATCGATGGCGCCTCCGGCAACGTGCTGCGTGACCAGAAAGACTGATGCACTCGCCGGGGGCCGTTCAGGCCTCCGGCTCCACGTGGCGGCCAAGATGGGCGGCCAGGTACGTCACGCAGTCAGCCTTGCAGGCAGGCGCCTGTGGCACAAGGCGGTAAATATTCAGCGCTGCGCACGTTGACAACGCAGAGAGTGGGTGGTGTTTAATCGAGGGTCTGGATGTCCCATTCGTTGCCCCTTCCAATTATAAAAACGGAGCTTCAAATGTCTGCGCAGTCCCCGACAGTTGCCACCGCTCGCGCCTCGATTCGCTTCGCTGAGTTGGTGGAGTTGCTTCAACAGATCTTCGTCAGGCACGGCACATCGCCGCAGGTTGCTGCGATTCTTGCGCACAACTGCGCCAGTGCCGAGCGTGACGGTGCCCACAGTCACGGTATTTTTCGTATCCCCGGTTACCTTTCGACGCTGGCCAGTGGGTGGGTCAACGGCACCTCCGTCCCCAGCGTGACCGATGTGGCCTCAGGGGTTGTGCGCGTCGACGCGGGCAATGGTTTTGCCCAGCCGGCCCTGGCAGCGGCGCGCCCGTTGCTGGTGGAGAAGGCACGCAGCGCCGGCATCGCCTTGCTGGCGATTCATAACTCCCATCACTTCGCTGCCCTATGGCCGGACGTCGAGCCGTTTGCCGAGGAGGGGCTGGTGGCACTCAGCGTGGTCAACAGCATGACCTGTGTGGTGCCCCACGGCGCTGATCGCCCGTTGTTCGGCACCAACCCCATCGCGTTTGCGGCGCCACGGGCCGACGGTGCGCCGATTGTGTTTGACCTGGCCACCAGCGCCATCGCCCATGGCGACGTGCAGATCGCCGCGCGCAAAGGCGAGCGCCTGCCGGTGGGCATGGGCGTCGATAGCCTCGGCCAGCCGACCCAGGACCCTAAAGCCATTCTGGAAGGCGGCGCGTTGTTGCCGTTTGGCGGGCACAAGGGCTCGGCACTGTCGATGATGGTCGAGTTGCTGGCGGCAGCACTGACCGGCGGCAACTTCTCGTTCGAATTCGATTGGACGGACCACCCGGGAGCGCGCACGCCGTGGACAGGCCAGCTTCTGATCGTGATCGACCCGAGTAAAACCGCAGGGCAAAGCTTCGCCCAGCGCAGTCAGGAGTTGGTGCGGCAGATGCATGCGGCGGGGCTGCGTCGATTGCCGGGGGACCGACGCCATCGTACGCGGGCCAAGTCGCAGGAAACCGGGATCGAACTGGATGCGCAGGATTTGCGCGAGTTGAGGTCGTTGGCGGCGGGGTGAAACAGGCTGCGCGGGTGCGCAGCCTGAATGGATCAGTTACGGCGACCCAGCAACAGGCCGACCACCAGGCCAAAGCCCGCGGAAATGGCCACGGTCTGCCATGGGTGACCACCGATGTAAGTCTCGGTGGCATCCACGACCGGCTTGCTGCGTTCACGCACGCTGGACACCGATTCCAAGGCTTGCTTGAGTTTGATGGCAACCTGCTCGCGCAGGGTTTCACCTTCCTCGCCCACCAGGGATGCGCTGCTTTTGAGCAGTTTGTCCGACTCTTCGATCAACGCGCTCAGTTCGCTGAACGCTTGGTCCTTGATTTGTTCTTCGGCAGCTTGGGCGGCGGTTTTGCGGGCCATTGAGTGACTCCTTGCAGGTGGATGTGGCAGTGAACAATGGAGTATCGGGCAGCGGCAAAAGTTGCAGTTTTTTTCCCGCGTGCTCATCTGAGGCAAAATCCGGATCGGGAACGTTCGACCTACAGTGTAAGATGTCACCTATTTGTGCAGCAGGTAATTCAACATGAGCTTCAATCTCGCCAACAAGACCCTCGCCGAACGCGCCGAGCTGGAAGATGAAAAGTCGCGCCTCTACGACCTGTGGCAAACCAATCTGGGCAAGGCCAAGGGCGAAGCCGCGCGCTTGTTCGGTGAGCGCGCCAAACGCAAGGGCAAATGGGCTGAATGGGTGCGTGCCGAACTCGACGGCATGTCGCCGCCAGAGTTCTCCAACATGGTGCGCAGCGAAGTCAACAAGCTGATGGCGGCGGCGAAGTAAAGCACGCCACAATCGCTTCGCGCACCTTGAGCAACAGCGGGTCCAACTGAGCCTGGGTGCGCCAGCCCAACTCCACCGGGTAGTGCGGCAGTGCCAGCGGGCAGGGCAGCACGTGCAGGCCGGTCATTTGCGCAATGGCGTGGGCGGCATGCCCGGGAATGGTTGCTACTGCTGTGCTGCCTTTGAGCAGATACGGCAGCGCGGCAAAGTGGCTGGTGGACGCGCACACGTGGCGGCGCAGCCCGTGCGCCGCCAAGCCTTCATCGGTAATGCCGATAAACCCGCCTGACGACACCAATACATGTTCCCGTGTGACAAACCCTTGCAGGTCGATAGTCTCCTGGCCCGGTGCCAGGCTATGCGGGTCGACCAGGCAGCGATAGTCACCTTCCCCCAGCACTAGTCGACTCAGCCTGCGCTCGGTAAAACCGCCGGCGGTGATGGCCAGGTCCAGCGTGCGATCGAGCAGGGCGGCGGCCACGATCTGGCTGTACGTCTGGCGAAAGATCACCCGAAGTTTGGGCAGGCGTTGTGCGATGGTATCCATCAGGCTCCGGCCATAGGCAATCTCGAAGTCATCCGACAGCCCCAGCACCACCGAGCGCCCTTCGTAGTGCAGGTTATGCGGGCTGATCATCGCCAGGCTCTGGCGGCAGCGATCCAATGCCTCACTGATCACCGGTTTCAACTGATTGGCCCGCAATGTGGGCGCCAGGCCGCGGCCGGTGCGCACGAACAAAGGGTCGCCGTACAGCTCGCGCAAGCGCCGCAAGCCCGCGCTGATCGCCGACTGCGTGACGCCCAGGCGCAGCGCCGCACGGCTGGCGCTGGATTCGTCGTGCAGGGCCTCGAAGGTTTTGAGGAGGTTCAGGTCAACCTGGGCGATATTCATTTGGCTCATATCATTTAGCACTGAGGTGGGCTTTATTCATGATCGAGTCTGGCCGGAGAATGGGCAACCCCTATCTATTGGAGTGAGCCTGATGCCTGTATCGACTGTCGCAGCCCTGCAAATCGGCGCCTTGCCTGGGGGCAAGGCTGACACCCTGGCGCAGATCCTGGCCTATGAGGAACAAATCCAGCGCAGTGGTGCGCACTTGGTGGTCATGCCCGAGGCGCTGCTGGGCGGCTATCCCAAAGGTGAAAGCTTTGGCACGCAATTGGGGTATCGCCTGCCCGAGGGCCGTGAAGCCTTTGCGCGCTATTTTGCCAATGCCATCGACGTACCGGGTGCCGAGACCGAGGCGCTGGCCGGATTGTCGGCGCGTACCGGTGCCAGCCTGGTGCTGGGCGTGATCGAACGCAGCGGCAGCACGCTGTATTGCACTGTGCTGTATTTCGAACCCTCGGACGGCCTGGTGGCCAAGCACCGCAAACTGATGCCGACCGGCACCGAACGGCTGATCTGGGGCAAGGGCGACGGCTCGACCCTGCCGGTGATCGACACTGCGGTGGGGCGTATCGGCGGCGCGGTGTGCTGGGAAAACATGATGCCGTTGCTGCGCACTGCGATGTACGCCAAGGGCGTGCAGGTGTGGTGTGCGCCCACGGTGGACGAGCGCGAGATGTGGCAGGTGAGCATGCGCCATATCGCCCATGAAGGGCGTTGCTTTGTGGTCAGCGCTTGCCAGGTGCAGGCATCACCTCAGGCCTTGGGTGTGGAGGTTGCCAACTGGCCGGTGGACCGTCCGTTGATTGCCGGTGGCAGCGTGATCATCGGGCCCATGGGCGACATTTTGTCGGGGCCGTTGGTGGGCGAGGCGGGTTTGTTGACGGCGCAGATCAATACCGATGATCTGGTGCGGGCACGCTACGACTACGACGTAGTGGGGCATTACGCCCGGCCCGATATTTTTGAACTGGTGGTGGACGAACGCGCCAAGCCAGGCGTTCGCTATATCACTGACTAAACGCAATCAACCTGTGGGAGCTGGCTTGCCTGCGATAGCGGCGTGTCATTCAATTCATCTGTTACTGACGTGCCGCCATCGCAGCATAGGTATCTACACAACTTCGGCACGACGCTAAATCTGTGGCGAGGGAGCTTGCTCCCGTGACGATTAGACAGCCGACGCCTATCTACCTGACACACCACGATCAAACTGTGGGAGCGGGCTTGCTCGCGAAGGCGGCCTGACAGCCGACCAGGATGTTGGGGCTGACCGAGTACATATCCGTTATTTAGGTAACGGCCACTTAGGGTTCCGCCCTGACGGCGGCTCACTTTTGAAAGCGCAAAAGTAAGCAAAACGCTCTTGCCCCACCACTCGGCACCTCGCTTAGGCTCGGTGTGCCCGTAATCCGCCAGTGATTTAGGGGGCCGCCGCCACGCGCCATCCATGGCGCGGGGCGGCTAAACCGGCATCCCTGCCGGTTTACCCCCAAAATCACTGTCGAATTCCGGCCAGCGTGGTTTAACGGGGCGCCTGAGATCAAGATCAAAAGCAGAGCAAGAGCAAGAGCGACTCGCTTCGCATCGTGGTTACCGTTGAGCTTACAGAGTTATGTAGATACCTATGGCCATCGCAGGCAAGCCAGCTCCCACATTTGATCTTCAGTGTTCGGGGGATTTGGTTTTCAGTCACTTACCAGGTGGCGGTGTTCGGCAGGTCAAGGGTGCCACGCTCTACAAAGCGCATCGTGCCAAACAGGCCACCCGCCAGTTTGCCGCGAAGCACGTAGGGCAGGTTGTTCAGGCTTTGGGTCTGGCTCAGGCCCAGGGTCTGGCGCAACACCGAAAACGCCGAAACGCTGACCGGCACCATCAGCACGGTCTCGGAAAAGCGTGGGATGCTGCCAGCCTGATCGCTGACGCCTGCGGCGAGTGGCCGGCCATTGACCTCCAGGTCCAGGGCCACGCCGTTGTAGTCGATTGCCGCTTCATTGGGGTTTTGCACCCGCAACTTCACGGCAAAGCGCACTTCCAGGTCCTGGCTTTGCAGCGGCTCGATGCCCACCACATTGATGTTCACCGGGTCGCGGTTGGGGAACAGTGCGCAGGCGCTCAAGGCCAGCAGCAACAGCGATAGAGCCATGAGCTTGCGCATAGAAAAATGCTCCTACTTTGGGGTGACGTCCGGGTCCTGCATGACCTTGAGGGTAGAGGACTCCGGCTCGAATTCATCTTCTTCCAGCTCTATGAACTCTTCGGGCAGGAAAATGTTCAGCAGGATTGCACAGAATGCGCCCACGGTGATCGGCGATTCGAAGATGTTGTGCAGCGCCTTGGGCAGCTCGCGCAGCACTTGCGGCACCGCGGCGACGCCCAGGCCCATGCCTAGGGAAATCGCCACGATCAGCACATTGCGCCGATGCAGGCCCGCTTCGGCGAGGATCTTGATGCCGGCCACGGCCACGGTGCCGAACATGATCAGGGTCGCACCGCCGAGTACGGGTTTGGGCATCAGTTGCAACACCGCGCCGATCATCGGAAACAGCCCCAGCAGCACCAGCAGCCCAGCAATGAAGTACGCCACGTAGCGGCTGGCCACGCCGGTCAATTGGATCACGCCGTTGTTCTGGGCAAAGGTCACCATCGGCAGGCTGTTGAAGGTGGCGGCCATCGCGGAGTTGAGGCCGTCGGCCAGCAGGCCGGACTTGATGCGCTTGATATACAGCGGGCCCTTGACCGGTTGCTGGGAAATCATCGAGTTGGCGGTCAGGTCACCGGCGGCTTCCAGGGGCGAAATCAGGAAGATCACCGCCACCGGGATAAACGCCACCCAGTCGAACGAGAAACCGTATTTGAACGGCACGGGCACGCTGACCAGTGGCACCTGGGGCAGGGCGGCCATGTCGACGCGGCCCAGCAGCCACGCCACTACGAAGCCCAGTGTCAGGCCGATCACGATCGAGCCCAGGCGCAGGAACGGGTTGTTGAAGCGGTTGAGTACCACGATGGTCAGCAGCACCAAGGCCGCCAGGCCCATGTTGCCTGCGGCGCCCAGGTCGCTGGCGCCATAGCCGCCAGCCATGTCGGTGACCGCCACCTTGATCAGCGACAAGCCCATCAAGGTAATGATGGTGCCGGTCACCACCGGGGTGATCAGTTTGCGCAGTTTGCCGATGAACTGGCTGAGCACCACTTCGATAAACGCCGCGAAAAAGCAGATGCCAAAGATTGTCGAGAGGATTTCATCGGTGCCGCCGCCCCGGGCCTTGACCATGAACCCAGCGCTCAAAATCACGCTGATAAAGGAAAAACTGGTGCCTTGCAGGCACAACAGCCCCGAACCCACCGGCCCGAAGGTGCGCGCCTGCACAAAGGTGCCAAGCCCCGAGACAAACAGCGCCATGCTCACCAGGTACGGCACTTCGCTTTCCAGCCCCAGTACGCCGCCGACGATCAGCGTGGGCGTGATGATACCGACAAAACTCGCCAACACGTGCTGCAACGCGGCAAAGATCGCGGCGGTGAAGTGCGGGCGGTCGTCGAGACCGTACAAGAGGTCGGATTTATAGCGCGGGCGGGGGGCTTGAGCGTCAGACAAAATGATGGCTCGGGTCAGAAAATGGAGGCGCAGGATGCCAGAAAGTGCCAGGCGCCTGAAGTGTAAAAAAATATTTATAAAGACCCTGCGCTAAAGCCGTCGCCCAGCCGATATCGAGGATAGGCCCACACTACAACGACAACAGTGGTGACCAAGGTCTGGGCAGCGCGTTGACGCTGACGGATCGTTTCGCGGCAGGGACGCTCGCAAACACTATTTCTGAGAGCAGCCCTATGTCCCTCCGTCACCTCAATATTGCCCCTCGCGCGTTTATCGGTTTCGCCTTCATTGCCGTTCTAGTGGTGCTGCTGGGCGTGTTTGCGGTCAACCGTATGACACAGATGCGCCAGTCCTCGCAGAACATGAGCGCCAACCAACTGCCCAGCATGACGCATCTGGGCACCATCACCGAAAACGTGCTGCGCATGCGCATCCTGTCGTTTCGTGTGCTGGTCAATCGCGAGCCTGCCGCCCTGCAGGAAGCCGAGACGCGCATCGGCGTGCTGGCGGACAAGGTCAAGACCGCTCAGGCCAAATACGCCACGCTGCCTGCGGGCCCGGAGGAGGCTGCGCTGTACAAGGCCTTTGGCGTCACCCTGGACAATTACCTCAAAGCCCAGGCCGAGATGGTGGCATTGTCCAAACAAGGCAAGGTCGATGAGATGCGCGCCCTGATCAACAGCCGTATCAAGGACGGCACTGACCAGATGGGCGAGCAACTGAACAAGCTGATCGCCATCAATGCGGCCGACGCCAAGCAGGCCGACGCGGATGCCGGGCAAAGCTTCGAGGGCGCGATCACCGGTGTGGTGGCGGTCTCCGTGGCGGCGGCGTTGCTCACCGTGCTGCTGGCCTGGTTGCTGACCCGCAGCATTGTGACCCCGCTACGCAAGGCCGTGGAAGTGGCCGAAACCATCGCTGCCGGCAACCTCAGCAAAACCATCGAGGACGATGGCAAGGACGAACCGGCGCGGTTGCTCAGTGCGCTGTCGACCATGCAAGCCAGCCTGCGCCAGACCATCCAGCACATCGCCGGCTCGGCCACGCAGCTTGCTTCGGCGGCGGAAGAGTTGAGCGCGGTCACCGAGGAGGCCTCCCGTGGCCTGCAGCAGCAGAACAATGAAATCGACCAGGCCGCCACGGCTGTCAATGAGATGACGGCGGCAGTGGAGGAGGTGGCGCGTAACGCGGTTTCCACCTCCGAGGCGTCCGGGCAGTCCAACCAGGCGGCGCGGGAAGGCCGTGATCGGGTGATGGAAACCGTCGGCGCGATCCAGACCATGACTCAGGACGTGCAGAACACCTCCGCGATGATCGAGGGCCTGGCCACTCAGGGCCGAGATATCGGCAAGGTACTGGATGTGATCCGCGCGATTGCCGAGCAAACCAACTTGCTGGCGCTCAACGCGGCGATTGAAGCCGCCCGTGCCGGCGAGGCCGGACGTGGCTTTGCGGTGGTCGCCGATGAAGTGCGCGCCCTGGCCCATCGCACCGCGCAGTCAACCCAGGAAATCGAGAAAATGGTCGCCGGCATCCAGAACGGCACCGGGGAGGCGGTGCAGTCCATGCAACAGAGCAACCAGCGCAGCCAGACCACCCTGGAAATGGCACGCGCAGCCGGCGCCTCACTGGAGCAGATCACGGCGTCCATCAGCCTGATCAACGAACGCAACCTGGTGATTGCCAGTGCTTCGGAAGAACAGGCTCAGGTCTCCCGCGAGGTGGACCGCAACCTGGTCAACATCCGCGACCTGGCCACCCAGTCGGCGGCGGGCGCCAACCAGACCAGCGCGGCCAGCCACGAACTGTCGAGGCTGGCGGTGGATTTGAATGGGATGGTGGCCAGGTTCGTCGTCTGACCTGAAATGAGGTCAAAAAATGTGGGAGCGGGCTTGCTCGCGAATGCGCAGTGTCAGTCGATAAATTTTTTGACTGATCCACTGTATTCGCGAGCAAGCCCGCTCCCACATGCGTTCTGTGTTGTGTCAGGAATCAGTGTTTCCAGGCGACTGGGTTAACCAGGTTCTGCGGCCGTTCACCGGATAACGCCTGCAGCAGATTATCCACCGCACACTTGGCCATCGCCTCCCGCGTCTCATGGGTGGCCGAGCCGATATGCGGCGTGGCTACCACATTGTTCAAACGCAGCAACGGCGACGCGTGATCAAGCGGCTCTTTTTCAAACACATCCAACCCCGCCGCGCGGATCGTGCGTTGTTGCAACGCCTCTACCAGAGCCGCCTCATCCACCACCTTGCCTCGCGAGATATTGATAAAAATCGTCTCTGGCCCCATCAGCGCGAATTCCTCGGCGCCAATCAACTTCTCGGTCTCAGCGGTCAACGGCAATGTCAGGCAGACAAAATCAGCCTCTTTGAGCAAGTCCTGCAAGCTGCGGTACTGCGCCCCAAAGCGCGCTTCAACCGCCGGCTTGGGCGAATGGCTGTGGTAGATCACCGGCATACCGAAGCCAAAATGCCCGCGCTGGGCCAGGGCTTCGCCGATGCGGCCCATGCCGATGATGCCCAGGGTCTTGCCATGTACATCGCTGCCAAAGTGCGCAGGGCCGATGTTTTTGTTCCATTGGCCGGCGCGCACCATGTCGGCCAGTTCGACCACGCGCCGGGCGGTGGCCAGGATCAGCGCGAAACCTGTGTCGGCAGTGGTTTCGGTGAGCACGTCCGGGGTGTTGCTGAGCAGGATGCCGCGCTGGGTCAGGTAGTCGATATCGTAGTTGTCGACACCCACCGAGACGCTGGCCACCGCTTCCAGCCGGGGCGCCAGGTCGAGCAACCGGGCATCCAGGCGCAGGCTTGCCCCCAGCAGGCCGTGGGCGGTGGGCAGCGCATCGCGCAGCTTGGCCAGGCCGGTTTCATCCAGTGCGTCGATCAGCGTGACTTCAACCTGTTCGTGCAGGCGAGCCATGAGCGGCGCGGAGAGTTTTTTGTACAGCACGACAGACTTTTTCATGAGGTCTTTACCTTCAACTCCAGGGTTGGCGCCGGCGCGCGGTCACTGGCGCCGGGCTTGAGGAAAATCGTCAGCACCACGGAAAGCAGTAAGGCGCCGCTCATCAGCAGGTACGAAGTGCCGGGCGAGCCGGTGCTGCTATTGAGGTAACCCACCAGATACGAGCCACCGAACGAGCCCAGCGCGCCCATGCTGTTGATCAGCGCCATGGCGCCCCCGGCGACGTTGGCCGGAAGGATTTCCGGGACGATGGCGAAAAACGGACCATAGGGTGCGTACATGCACGCCCCGGCGATCACCAGCAGGGTGTAGGACCACCAAAAGTGTTCGGCGCCCAGCACGTAGGACGCGTAGAAGGCAATCGACGCAATCAATAGCGGCGGCCAGACAAAACGCTTACGTTTTTGCAGCTTGTCCGAACCCCAGGACACCACGAGCATACCTATCACCGCCGCCAGGTACGGCAGGGCCGAGAGCCAGCCGGCTTCGACCATGTCCATCTGCAAACCGGCCTTGAGGATCGACGGCAACCACAGCACGAAGCCATACACGCCAATGCTCCAGCAGAAAAACTGCAGGGCGAGAATGATCACCTTGGGCGAACGGAACGCCTCGGCGTAGTTCTTCACGGCCTTGATCCCCACCTGCTCGGCGGTCAGGGCGGTTTCCAGGCTGTGCTTTTCGGCGTCGCTCAGCCACTTGGCATCCTTGGGGCGCTCATCGGCCAGCTTCCACCAGATAAACGCCCACAACACTGCCGGCAGGCCCTCGATGATGAACATCCAGCGCCAGCTGAAATGCTGCACCAGGTAGCCCGACACCACCGACATCCACAGCATGGTCACCGGGTTGCCGAGGATCAGGAAAGTGTTGGCCCGCGAGCGTTCGGCACGGGTGAACCAGTGGCACAGGTACACCAGCATGGCCGGCATCACGGCGGCCTCGACCACCCCGAGCATGAAGCGGATGACAATCAGCATGTAGGCGTTGGACACCACGCCGGTCAGTGTCGCCAAGCCGCCCCAGAGGATCAGGCTGACGAAAATCAGTTTCTTGACGCTGCGCTTTTGCGCGTAGATCGCCCCTGGCACCTGGAAGAAAAAGTAGCCAAGGAAGAACAGTGCGCCGAGCAGGGAGGACATGCCCGGCGTGATCATCAGGTCTTCGGCCATGCCGGAAGCGGCGGCGAAGCCGTAGTTGGCGCGGTCCAGGTAGGCCAGGCTGTAGGTGATAAACACGATAGGCATGATGTACCACCAACGGCGGGTGGCGAGTTTCACGGTTTCCATGGGGTTGCTCCTGAGCTTGTTGTAGTTGTGGCAACAGGTAATGGGTCACGCAACGGATCGGGTGGGTAATTCAGCGCGGGTCGGCAAACCTTCCATATCACCACGGCTCTGCACGGCGCGGCTGCCGATCCAGTTGCCGCGCTGTACGGCCTCGGGGAAACTGGCGGTTTCCAGCAGGGCGCTGATCATGCCCACGGCAAAGCCATCGCCGGCACCGACGGTATCCACCACCTTGGCCACCGGTACGGCGGCGACAAAACCCTGGTCCATATGGGTGCGGTAATAGGCGCCTTCGGCGCCGAGCTTGATCGCCACGGCTTCGGCGCCCTGGTCGAGATAGAACGCGGCGATGTCTTGCGGGTCGTCAAAACCGGTCAGCAGGCGACCTTCGCCCAGGCCCGGCAGGACCCAGTCCGCTAAAGCGGCCAGCGCATTGATTTCGCGGATCATCTGCGCCTGGCTGGCCCACAGGGACGGGCGCAGGTTCGGGTCGAACGACACACTGCGCCCGGCCTTGCGCATTTGGGTCATCAGCTCGAACGACAGTGCGCGAGTGGCATCGGAGAGCGCTGGCGGAATGCCTGTGGCGTGCAGATGGCGGGCTTGCAGCAGCGCTGGGTGGATGGCATCGATGGACAAGTGGCTGGCCGCCGAGCCTCTGCGAAAATACTCAACTTGAGGATCTGCGCCGGCCTCTTCCCGGGATTTGAGTTGAAAGCCGGTGGGGTGCAGCGGGTCGACGGCCACATGGCGGCAATCGAGCCCCTCTTTGCTCAGGGTATCGACCACAAAACGCCCGAGGGAGTCGTTACCCACCCGGCTCAGCCAGGCCACGTTGAACCCCAGGCGCGACAGGCCGATGGCGACGTTGCTGTCGGCGCCGGCAATGCGTTTGTGAAACTGCCCGACCTGGGCCAGGTCGCCGGTCTGTTCGGCGACAAACATCGCCATGGTTTCGCCAAACGAGAGGATATCGATCTCAGACATGGGCGTTCTCCACATGGGGTTGGCCGAGGCGGGCCATAGTCGCGACCTGTTGTGCGGTGACCTCGATCAGGTCATCGCCCTGCAACGGAAATTCCACTGCCCGGGTAATACCTTGAGTCATGTGTTTGATCAGTTGTTCCCACAGATGCAGGTCGGTGGCGCCCGGTGGCAAAGCGACGAGCTTGCCGTCGTCGCGACGGGCCACGGCCTTGCAGTGCAGGTAATCCACATGCCGGCCGAGTAACCGCGCAGCGGTGAGCGCGGACTGGTCTTGCCACTGCCAGTTGCCGATGTCGAAGGTCATCTTCACCGGCAGGCCCAGGCGTTCGACTTCGGTAAAAAACCGTTGCATCGGTTCAATGCGCCCGCCGTGCAGGGTCTGATCGTTTTCTACCAGCAGCTTGACCGGGTGGCGGTTGAGCAGGGCGTGCAGGCTTTCCAGGTCGTTGGTGTCGGTGAAGTAACCGAGCGAGACCTTCAGCCAGCCCGAACCAAAGGCCTGGGCGCGGTCCAGGGTGGCGGCCAGCTCGGCATTGGGCTGGGCACGGCCGGCGACCCAGAGTTCCAGGGGCGAGGAAAACACGCTGTCCAGGCCTTGCGCGGCAGCGGCCTGGGCCAGCGTGGCAGGGTGTTCGTCGGTCAGCAGCTCTTCACGCCATTCAATGCGCTGGGCACCGGCAGCGCTGAGCAACGCAACAAAACTCAATTGGCCCTGCTGGCGAACCAGTTCGGCGCCGTAGCTGGAAAGGCTGATGGAGACGGGGTATTTATGCATTGTTGTTTACCTCTGAAACCGGTTTCATTTTTATACGCAAAACAAAATGTGGGAGCGGGCTTGCTCGCGAAGGCGGTGTGTCAGTCAGCGCAAGAGTGGCTGATCTATCGCGTTCGCGAGCAAGCCCGCTCCCACAGGGGATTGTGTAGAGCCGCGGATAATCAGCTCGGGTAAAAAATCCAGGGTGCGGGTGGGTGTGGTATCGCCGCGCAGGCGCTTGAGCAAACAGTCGAAGGCGCTGGCGCCAATCGCTTGCGTCGGTTGGGCGAGGGCGGTGATGCCGTTGCCCACCAGCGGGTACCAGTCCAGGTCATCCAGGGCGATCAAGCCCACCTCGCCGAACAGGTCGCAGCCCAGCGCCTTGAGCACACGGGTGCAGGCCAGTGCGGCCACGCCGTTGGCGCAAAACAGTGCCTTGGGGCCGGGTTTGGCGAGAAAGGCTTGCAGACGCTTTTCCAGGTTGTAATCCAGTTCAACCACGGCGCCTGTCAACGCCGGGCGCTTGGCAATTTCGTGATTGAAACTCTCCAGGCGTTCCAAACGTGAACTGGTGCCATCGGTGGTCTCGCTTACGAGCAGCACGTCGCGGTAACCCTGCAGCTCCAGGTGTTCCACCGCCATGCGCACCGCCGCCGGGTTATCCAGGCCCACCAGGTCACTGTGCAAGGGCTCGACCTTGCGGTCCACCAACACCAGGGGCATTTCCCGCTGCAGTTCCAGCAGTTGGTCGAGGTGATGGCCGAGGGTGTTCACGATCAAGCCTTCGATGTTGTACGAGCGCAGCGCCGCCAGGTGTTGCTGCTCTTGTTCGTCATCGCGGTCGGTGTTGCACACCACCAGGCTGTAGCCGTGCTGACGGCAGGCGGTTTCGACGCCGTGCATCACGGCGATGGAATAGGGGTTGCGGATATCGGCCACCAGCATGCCGATCAGGCGCGTGCGGCCACGTTTCAAACCACGGGCCATCTGGTTGGGGCGGTAGCCAAGCTGTTCGATGGCTTGCTCGATGCGCAGCGCGATGGCGTCGGAGAGCAGGGCGCGGTCGTCGCCGATAAAGCGCGACACGCTGGCTTTGGAAACGCCGGCGCGTTGGGCGACGTCGAGCATGGTGACACGGGTGCGCTGGGCGGCGGAAAAAGGAGTCACGGTCGCGGGCCTTTCTTATTGGAATTTTCTGGGCCTCAGTCGGGAATACCCAGGCTGAAACCGGTTTCAGGAAACCTCAAGTCAAGCGTTTCGTCAAGCATCCGGTGTGGGTGGAATCGGCTACCAAGCGACGAATGGCAGTGCCTACCTGTTAGTTCTGACAGTATTCGATACCGCAGATTGCGCGTTTAATTGGTCGCAGGCACGCCTTTGGGGTGTAGGTACAAGCGGTCTGACGGGAGAGTCTGATGAGCGCTCAAAAAACCACTGGAAGTAGACTTTCACGTAACGGCATTTTCCGATTGGCCGATATTGAGGTGCCCATTCTGGATAATGCTAATCCGCCGATTCTGGAGGGATACATACCTCACCAATATCTTGATACCGACCTTGTTGTGGTCATTCCGCAGTTATGGGACGACGCTGCGCAGGCTGGCGAATTCAATATTGTGCAAATCGTCTGGTCACGCAGCGGAGGTGAAGGTGTCCCTCCTTTCAGGGAACGGTGGGATGGCCCCATTACCAAGCCTTTCCCTTTTTCCATTACCGTGCCGCGCGACTATCTGGAAAATGACGGTACCGTCCGGCTGGCTTATCGGATCACCGACGAAACCGGTATACCAACAACCTCGGACTTCCGTACCCTGGTAATTGACCGGACGCCGCCAAACAATAACGTTACGCCGCCAACGCCTGCCTTCCCGGTGGGTACGATAGATGAGGACTACGCGGCCCGGCATCGCACAGTCGATTTGGTATTGTCTGCTTACCTCGGCCGGCGGGCTTATGACAGGGTTTATTATTATATTTCGGACCAAAGTCCTCCACCTGATAGTGCACCGAGTGGCTATGTAGAGTTTCCCGACGAAAATAGCCCACTTGTTATTCCCATTCTTGTGGATTTGTTTCGCCTGTACCGCAACGGTACTCAATACGTTCACCTGCGCCTTCAAGATCGTTCCGATAATCGAGGCCCCAGGTCCGACCAGTCGCCCGTCGAAGTCCGATTAAAGGAAGCGCCCTCGGACCTCCAACCTCTTGTCATCCCTGCCATGGCAAGTGGTTTGATCAATCGGCACGATGCGCGGATTGGTGTGGTGGCCAACGTTCAGTATGACAACTGGAATGCTCGCGATCTTGTCACCATCCTGTGGGGCAGTACCCTGCTTGACGCGCAGGAGGTTACCGAGATGCCGTTCAGCGCCGGTATCCCTTGGTCGAAGTTGATAGCGATGGGCATGGGGTTCGCAGAAGATTCGGCCACCTACACCATTACACGGTACGGCAGCAATACGCCCACGTTGCCCAGCCCCCCTACGTTAATCCGTTGGGACTTCAGGGTTGCAGGGCAAGACCATATCAACGCCCCCGCGTTACTCAACCGCGACTTGCCAGAAGTTACTGTGTTTGGCGAGGGCTCGAAGACGGAAAACCATATCGATATACGTGATAAGGATGAACGCGTATATGCCAGTGTCCCGCTCTATCACCAACCTCGTGATGGTGAGGTGTTGGAGTTGTTCTGGGGGGACTTCCCCAATATGGATAAGCCTGTGGCGAGTTATATTGTTGATACCCGTAACGGCGATGCTGAAGGCGTACGCGTGACGTTCAGCGATATTCCTTGGCAGGTGATTGTTGATGCAGGCAATGATGAAAGGCTACGGGTGTACTACTCGACATTCAATGGTGTTAATGAGCAACTTTCCTATTTTACTGAAGTCATGGTCGATGTTGTCCCTCCGCAGGTATTTAGGCGTGTTGAGTTTCCGAGTGCCAATAGCAATATGTTTATAGGTTGTGACGCTAAGCCGGCTATGTGGGATCACATACCTATCCAGATTCTTCCGGAAACGGCCTTTCGCAAAGATGACGATCTTGTCGTGGAATGGCAGGGCTATGAAGAGTTTGCTGGAGGGGGGCAGGCTATTACATCAACTGCGGATACCCTGACGCATCGGCTGACCGAAGAGGAGGCGGAAAAAGGTTATACCTTCAAGCAAGAAAATTATGCTGAGAAGATCAAGCCCATCAAGTCACCAAACCCTCAGAGCCCAGGAAGTTCGGTATCCGTTATCTATACACTATGGCGTAAAAACAGAGTGATAGGTTCTTCAAGATTACGCTATGCAAAAATTGATCGTAAACGAGCGGGCAATATCTATTGTGGGCCGAATGGTGATGGTCCTGAAGACTAGAACTATAGGTGCCTGGAGTAGTTGTTCGTCGGTGTAAGTTGCAGCATTTGGCAGTGGCGGCGCAACGATTGTTCGATTTGAAACGTGTTCTGTGTCGAAGAAAAGTGTTTGTTCGATTGTCTTGGTGTTACTCAGTGCAAAAGGAGAATACAGATGGCAACGTTGAGTAAGAAACAAAAGGCCGCCATTGCATCGCGCAAGGCCAATAAAGAACTGCTGTCCCAACGCAGAGCGGGTGTGCGGGCGATGCCCCTGCCCACGTTTGATACGTTGAATAGTGATGGGTTGATTACTAAGGAGGCTTCGAAAAAGCCGCTTACTGTAACGTTTGATATTGTGCAGTTTGCAGTGGACCATGGTCTTGAACCGACAATCACCAGACTCGCAGTGCATATGCGCGGTAAAGGCGCAACGAACTGGGGTGCGCCGATGTACATTGTGGACTTTAATCCAGGGTCTCCTGACCACCAACCTATTGATGCAGTGTTCACCCGTGATATTCCGGCGGTCCGTTTGGTGGAAGGGGAACATGAGGTCGGCTATGTCATTCATGAAGGTAACGATCAATCGCCATTGCTAGTAGGTGCTCCCCTGGAGGTCGACCTCACCCCGCCAGAAGACCCCAGGCACCCCGCAGCGCCCTCGTTCCCTGATTATTTGGCGTCGAAAGGGGAAATTACTGAGCAGGATGTGGATGATCACCCTGATGGGATGGTATGTACATTTCCCGACTATCCCTCTCGGCGCGCGGGTGATGATATCGAAGTCTTTTTTTCACCGGATTTTTCTTCACAACTGTCTGAGCCTGTTGACACCTTTCCTGTGGACGATTCGTTGAGTTTTATACTGCCGTGGGACCTGATTATTGGTAATAAAGGCGGGCAGAACTACTTGTTCTGCCGCTTCTTGGACCTTGCAGGGAATGACAGCAAAGACTCGGTGCCTGCGCGAATCGAGTTGAACCTGACACCCGCCCCTGATCCGCTGGAAGCCTATGTGCCTTTGGCGCTTCTTCCTGGTGACGGGCTGCTTGATTTGCAAGACCTTTATGACCCGAACGGGGTTAACATTGCTATCCCAGAATATGATAATAATTTACCCGATATTGACGTGATCGAATTGACCATTGGCACGCAGCCTCCGGTACGTTTTGACGTTAAGCTTTATCTGCCTTTTCCGTTAATGCTGCCTGTCGGCAGGGATGTCCTTTTGGCCCATTATGGTGGCGGCGCCGGCGAGATGCCCATGGAGATCAACTATTTTGTTGATCGCAATGGGACGCCAACCGATGCGCCTACTCACACGATTGATGTCGATTTTTCTGCGCCTGGCCCTGCTCCGGGTGAAGATCCGGAAAACAGTTTGCTCGCGCGCGTGCGGGTCTATGGTGTCGACCCGACTTTGGAAAATGAGCTCACAGACGCTGACTTCAATATGGACGCGACTATCGAGACCGTGCTTTGGGACATCCCTCTTCCCGCGCCGGGTACGATAATCAAATGGTATTGGGGGGATCTGGCCCACCAGTTTGATGAGTTGGAACTGACGACTGAAGAGGCGGGTGACACTCTTACGCGAACTGTGCCTTGGGAAATCATTCGTACAGTCGGCAATAGAACGGTCCCAGTGTTCTATACGCTGGGATGGGATACTAATGACAATACCCAGCGCTCACTTGCGCAGGATGTGGTTGTGGCGGCCAACAAAGTCGTATTGGAAGCGCCAAGGTTTGTCAAGGCGACCGCATTTTTGGCGTGTACCGACCTCAATCGAGCGACTCGCGAGGCGACGGTCAGGGTTCCTGGTAATACAATGTATTTCCGAGAGTACATGGTCGTTCGATGTGAATTCCGCGTATTCAGTGACATTACCGGAGACACTCAGTTGGGCACTACACTGCCCCTCAGCTCGCCGCAGCTGACGCCCGACATGGTTTCCAACGGTTTCGACATAAAGATCCCCTACACGGCCCTTCGGCCGGCGGCGCGCAATTCGGTGGACTTTCACTATTTTGTGCCGATCCCGGGAGAAGGAGAGCAGCCTTCGGTAAGAGCCTGGACCCGTACACGGTTCACCGACCTCAACGGGCTTTATTGCGAGCAGCAACCGCCCACTGGACTAGAGGATAGCCTGGTAGAGCAATAGACTGCAGACTGCGGGGTGCTTCGGCACCCTTCGGTTGCACTGCACGCACTTTGCACTTTCACACAGCTAATCTCCTCATCGCTACCTCTATGTTCGGATTAATCCTACATATTACGGTAAGCCTGATCTGTAACTTTGCGGCCTTGAATGGCCTGGCTCCACCCCTCTGGAAATAGGCCGAACAGTTCCGTTCTGGAATGCCTGTTAAATGAGTGGTGTCTTGTGAAGATCAATTCGTACTTTAAATTAAAACCCTTGGTTGCAATGATGCAGGTGCCATCTGTGGTGACCTTGTTGCTTCTGGCGCCAAATGCTCATGCTCGGTTGATCGAAAATGGCACCGAAACCATCCGGCATGATGATTATATCGATACCTTTGAATTGCAGAATGCCACGCTTAACGTCATACGGGGCTGGACGCAGGCCATTTATGCTGATGCCTCGAACCTGAATGTCAGCGCGGACAGTACGATCCTGGGGACGGTTGTCGCTCAGAGCGGCTCCAATGTGGCTGTCGACAACAGTCGTGTCACGGCTTCCGGGGTGTACGAAACTGGCGTAACGCTGCTCAGCAGCACTGCGCAGATCAACGACAGTGTTATTACCAGTGCCGATTACCATGGTTTACTGGTGAGCAAATATACAAACTCGACCGACATATCCACCGCGACGGTCAATGGCAGTGTCCTGGTGGGAGCAACCGGCGGCGCAGTTGTTACCGGTGGCAGTGCGTTGGAGTTGGTGCGCAGTCAGTCAATCGGCACGGGGGCCGACAGCTTTGGGTTGAGGTTGGAGAGCTCAGCGGCACGGGCTTTTGGGAGCAATATTTCAGGCGGACGTAACGGTATTGAAATGTCGTTTAACCGGCATGCGCCCGGGCCTAACACCCTTGTCCTGGACCATTCTCATGTCACGGGCACCACAGGTGCTGCGTTGCTCGTAGACGGTGCTCGGGGCCAGGGCGCGGTGGCGAATATCGAGGTACGCAACGGCTCGACGCTCACCGGTGGTAATGGCAACTTGCTGGAAGTCAAGGGCGGCTCGACGGCGAATATGAATATCGCCAATAGCCAGCTCAAAGGCGATGTCGTCGTCAGCAGTGGTAGCCAGGCTCATCTTCAGCTCACTGATCGCGCCTCATTGACCGGCCGCCTGGAAAACGTATCGTCGTTGAGTCTTGGCGAGCAATCCATGTGGGTCATGACTGGCAATAGCCAGGTGGGTGATTTGCGCCTTGCCGATGGCGCGGTCAAGTTTGGCGATGGGGATGCGTTCTATCAACTTGACCTCAAGAGCTTGTCGGGCCAAGGCACCTTTGTCATGGGCACTGATTTCGCTCAGGGCCTGACGGACTTCCTGAACATCACCGGTGACGCAACCGGCCATCACGACCTGTTGCTTACCAGCAGCGGTACAGAAGCGGTAAACCCAGGTGATGTGCATATCGTTCACACCGGTGGTGGTGATGCACAGTTTGCGCTGGTAGGCGGTAATGTGGATGTTGGGGCTTGGTCCTATGGCCTGCGGCAAGACGGCAATGATTGGTTCCTTGACCCGAATAATCGCACTGTCAGCCCAGGCACGCGGTCGGTATTGGCCTTGTTCAACACTGCACCAACTGTGTGGTATGGCGAGATGACATCTTTGCGTAGCCGCATGGGAGAGATTCGGCATAACGGTGCCGCAGCCGGTGGCTGGTTGCGTGCCTATGGCAATAAATATGAGGTCAGTGGCGGTGATGCCGGTGCCTATGAACAAAGCCAGCGCGGGTTCTCCTTGGGGGCGGATACGCCCGTGGGAGAAGGCCAATGGCTGCTGGGGGTAATGGCGGGTCACAGTACGTCTGACCTGGATCTCAGTCGGGGTACTTCGGGTACCGTGCAGAGTTATTACGCAGGTCTGTATGCCACTTGGTTGGATGAAGAGAGTGGTTACTATTTTGACGGCGTCATCAAGGCCAACCGCTTGAACAATGACTCCACAGTCGGCTTGAGCGACGGCAGGCAAGCCAAAGGCAAATACAGCACAAATGCCTTGGGTGCGTCCGTGGAAGCGGGCCGTCATATCAAGCTGGATAATGATTTCTTTGTCGAGCCTTTCGCCCAAGCGTCCGTGGTTACAGTACAAGGCAAGAGCTATAGCCTGGATAATGGTCTCAAAGCCAAGGGCAGCCACACTGACTCCGTGCAGGGCAAGTTGGGGGTGACGGTAGGCCGCGACTTTATGTTGGATGACGGCAGTATGCTCCAGCCTTACTTGCGGGGTGGCGTTGCCCACGAATTTGCCAAGAGCAATAAGGTGTCGGTCAATAACCAGACATTTGACAATAATCTGTCGGGCTCGCGTGTCGAGGTCGGAGTGGGTGTCGCCCTGACACTGTCCCAAAATATGCAGTTGCATGCAGATTTTGACTACGGCCAAGGCAAGCATGTGGATCAGCCATGGGGGGCAAATTTCGGCGTGCGATATAGCTGGTAATCAGGCAGTGCTACCGAATTTCAACAATCTTGAAAAAACGCCCCGAGTTCGGGGCGTTTACTATCATGCATAGGTTTTATCGAGGTTGAACGGTATTGATACGGGTAGGGCTGCGCCGCGAGGTTCTATCGAGGCTGAACAGCATTTGCATACGCAGTTCTTGGTTGTTGATGTCCATAAGATAAACGTCGAGTGCGCCCGTGACCGTCTGGTCGTCCGAATCATGAAAGAATTCGACGATGCCTCGATGTGCTTGATAAGCCGGGGTCGGCGTTTCATTAATGGTCATCAGGATAACCGCTAACTTATGAACGTCAGGGTCTTTCTCCAACACATAACGACCGGAAACCGCGTTGACGGGGTACTTGAAGATGACCACCTGCCTTGACGTTTCTGTGGGCGGTATCTTCATGGCGCCTTCCGCGAACCAGAAGTTGTTTTTCAATTCATGTTTGCGAAAGTCCGCCTTGAAGTTCTCGCTTCCGATCGAACCTTGAAAAAAACGTTCTGCGGATTCCTGGCGGGCAGCTTTTCGGGCATTGGCATTGCTCATGGTACGGTTCTCCTGCGATGGGCGGTACATGTGTGTGAGGTGAGGGCGGTTTTGATTAATCGCTGGCACTGGGGCTAATTTCAGGGACAGGTTGTCAACCACGAGGAAGGTGGTGCCTATCACTTCCAAGGTGATCTCAGTCACGCTTGCAGGGATGGTCAGCGACGACGTGTAGGTATCCCAGTCGCCGCCCCCCCGAAGTTCTATCTGTGGCGTGTTACCGGGTGCAATATGGAATATCGCGAAACCGTGCCCTCCGGTTGGCGTCCTGGCATCGATGGAAAAAGCGTAGGTCTGGCCGGGTGTGACAGCAATTTCTTGTTCGATGGACCCCCCCAGGTTTGCCTGGCACTCGTTGCCGAAAAATGTCACGGAGGAGGAGCCCTCTGGCTCGTTGGCTATCCAATGATCGCTGTTGTCGGCGAAATCACCGTTACGGATCAACTCGACGGGGATGACCACGCCGTCGTCTTCCGCCAGCTGGAGGCTATCGAACCAGACGTCGCCAGCATCACCCATCAGTTGTAGCGTCAGGCCGGTGGTGTCGGCAGGTGGGCTAAAAGTGCTCAGATGATGGGTCCAGCCATGGTTCCCTGTTAGCGTGATGGTTTCAGTCGTACCTGAGGGCTGCCATATCAGTCGGACTGAGCCGGCGCCGTTATAGGTAATCAACGTATACAGGCTGAAGGTGTAGGGGGCGGTGTCGGAAACCGATATGTCTTGTTCCGCCCGGCCTGGCCCCGTGATCACGCACTTCTGGCGTGAAAAATCAACTCGGCCTGGAGCGGTGGCAGTAGCGTTCCAATAGAGTTCGCGATGGGCGAAGTTGCCATTGCGCACCAGATTACTGTTCATCGGTTGTGTTGACATGAATCAGCCCCGTGCCCTTGGATGGGTTGGTTGTGAGCGATTCAATTCAGCGCCATAAACATGCGCTGCACAACTGTCAGAACTAACAGGTTTGCCTATCCATTCGTCGGTTTTCTATACCTGTTCCCATACGTTTAGCCAGGCTGGAGCCTAACCAAACAACCCAGCCGCAATATTGATCGAGAACCCCAGGATCGCGGTATTGAACAGAAACCCGATCAACGATTGCCCCAGCACCACTTTACGCAAGCTTCGGGTGGCAACACCGACGTCCGACGTCTGCACTGCCACGCCGATGGTGAATGAGAAATACAGGAAGTCCCAATAATTGGGGGTGAGCAAGCCCTCGGCAAAGCGCAGCGCCGGCTCCTTGCCTTGCCAGGTGTAATAGAGCCTGGCGTAGTGCACGCTGAAAATCACCCCGATCAGCAGCCAGGAGCCGATCACTGTCAGCCCGGTAAAACCGTAATGCAGCAGGCGCTCGGAGGTGGCCAGGTCCTTGCTGCCCACCAGTTCGAAGGTGATGGTGGCCAGGCTGGCGATGGCGGCGATGCACACCATGAACAGCACCAGGCCGGCGTTCTCGTCTTCGATTTCGGCGATGCGCTTGACGTCTTCGGCCTTGGCTCGAATGGTCAACCAGAGCATCAGTATCAGGTAGGTCCAGACCCCGGCGTTCCAGCCGATCAGGATTTTGCTGGCAAGGGTGTCGGCCGGCACCAGGAGGCCGGCCGCAAGGCCCAGTACGGCGGCGGATGAAAGGCGAGGATGGGTGCGGGCGAGGAAGGGCATGGTGGCTCACAAAGAACGCTGGAAACCATAGCCTATCCCTGTAGGACCGAGCTTGCTCGCGAAAAACTTCAAAACACCGCGTGCATCCAGACGGCCCGCGTTATCGTTGACGATCTTCGCGAGCAAGCTCGCTCCTACACTGTGGGCATTACTGGCGCTTTCGTACCAGCTTCATCACCACCACGAAGAACACCGGCACAAACACCACCG
The DNA here is from genome assembly GCF_001902145.1 of Pseudomonas fluorescens. Classification (GTDB taxonomy): domain Bacteria; phylum Pseudomonadota; class Gammaproteobacteria; order Pseudomonadales; family Pseudomonadaceae; genus Aquipseudomonas; species Aquipseudomonas fluorescens_BV. Next base: position 79,687 of record NZ_MRST01000025.1, on the reverse strand, counting down.
CCAATGTCGCCGTGATCATCCCGCCAATCACACCGGTACCAATCGCCTGCTGGCTGGCCGAACTGGCCCCCGTAGCAATCGCCAATGGCACCACGCCGAGAATGAACGCCAGGGACGTCATGATGATCGGCCGCAGTCGCAGCCGTGCCGCTTTCAAGGTGGCGTCGAGCAAATCCTCGCCCTGGTCATACAGGTCCTTGGCGAACTCGATGATCAGGATCGCGTTCTTCGCCGACAGGCCAATGATGGTGATCAAGCCGACCTTGAAGAACACGTCGTTGGGCATCCCGCGCAAGCTCACGGCCAACACCGCACCGAGCACGCCCAGCGGCACCACCAGCAACACCGAGGTGGGGATCGACCAGCTTTCATACAGCGCGGCCAGGCACAGGAACACGATCAGCAACGACAGGCCCAACAGCAGCGGTGCCTGGGAGCCGGACAAGCGCTCCTGCAACGACAAGCCCGTCCATTCCTGGCCCAGCCCGGCGGGCAGCTGGCTGACCAGGCGCTGGATTTCGTTCATGGCCTCGCCCGTGCTGTGCCCCGGCGCCGCTTCGCCGCTGATGGCGATGGCCGGGTAACCGTTGTAACGGGTCAACTGCGTCGGGCCTTGGGTCCACTTGGCTTCGACGAAGGCTGACAACGGCACCATCTTCCCGGCGTTGTTGCGCACGTGGATTTTCATCAGGTCGGCCACCTGGCTGCGTTGGTCGCCTTCGGCCTGCACCACCACGCGCTGCATACGGCCCTGGTTGGGGAAGTCGTTGATATACGCCGAGCCGATCGCCGACGACAGCACGTTGCCCACGTCGGCAAACGACACACCCAGGGCGTTAGCCTGCTTGCGGTCCACTTCCAGCTGGACTTGTGGTGCTTCAGCCAAGGCGCTTTCACGCACGTTGGCCAGGATCGGGCTTTTCGCTGCAGCGTCCAGCAATTCGGTACGCGCGGCCATCAATCCTGCATGGCCGACGCCACCACGGTCCTGCAAACGGAACTCGAAACCACTGGACGTGCCCAGGCCGTCTACCGGTGGCGGCAGAACCGCGTAGGCAATCGCGTCCTTGAGGTCGCTGAAGGCCATGTTGGCGCGATCGGCAATCGAGGAAGCGGAGTCATCACTGCCACGCTCTGACCAATCCTTGAGCGTGGTAAACGCCAGCGCCGCGTTTTGCCCGGAACCTGAGAAGCTGAAGCCCATGATCATGGTGGTATCACCCACCCCAGGTTCGCCTGCGTTATGCGCCTCGATCTGCTCGGCTACCTGCACCGTACGGTTCTTGCTGGCGCCTGGCGGCAACTGGATATCAGTGATGGTGTAGCCCTGGTCTTCCACCGGCAGGAACGAGGAGGGCAGGCGGCTGAACAACAGGCCCATGCCCACCAGCAATACCAGGTAGATCAGCAGGTAGCGGCCGCTGCGCTTGAGGGCATAGGCCACCCAACCTTCGTAACGGTTGGTGAGTTGCTCAAAGCGCTGGTTGAACCAGCCGAAGAAACCACCCTTGGCATGGTGCTCGTCCTTGGCAATCGGCTTGAGCAAGGTGGCGCACAGGGCCGGGGTCAAGGTCAGGGCCAGGAATGCGGAGAACAGGATCGAGGTGGCCATCGACAGCGAGAACTGCTGGTAGATCACGCCCACCGAACCCGGCATGAAGGCCATCGGCAGGAACACCGCCACCAGCACCAGGGTGATACCGATGATGGCTCCGGTGATCTGGCCCATGGCTTTCTTCGTCGCCTCCTTGGGCGACAGGCCCTCGGTGGCCATGATGCGCTCGACGTTTTCCACCACCACGATGGCATCGTCCACCAGGATACCGATGGCCAGCACCATGCCGAACATGGTCAGCACGTTGATCGAGAAACCCAGCAGCAACATGGTGGCGAAGGTGCCCATCAGCGCGATTGGCACCACCAGCGTGGGGATCAAGGTGTAGCGCACGTTCTGCAGGAACAGGAACATCACCGCGAACACCAGCGCCATCGCCTCCAGCAAGGTGTAGACCACCTTGGTGATCGAGACTTTGACGAAGGGCGAGGTGTCGTAGGGGATCTTGTATTCCACATTGGCAGGGAAGTAGCGCGACAACTCGTCCATTTTCGCCCGCACCAGCGTTGCGGTACTCAATGCATTAGCGCCGGGCGACAGTTGCACGCTGACGGCGGTAGACGGCTTGCCGTTCAGGCGCGTGGAGAACTGGTATTCCTGGCTGCCGACTTCCACCCGTGCCACATCGCCGATGCGCACGGTGGAGCCGTCGGGGTTGGCCTTGAGCACGATGTCGGCAAACTCGGCCGGGGTGGACAGTTGCCCCTTGACCAGCACCGCCGCGGTGATCTCCTGGGTGTGGGTGCCCGGCAAGTCACCGATGCTGCCCGCTGAGACCTGGGCGTTCTGGGCGCTGATCGCGGCGTTGACGTCGGCCGGCGTGAGGTTGAAACCGATCAGCTTCTGCGGGTCGATCCAGATACGCATGGCGCGTTCGGCGCCATACAACTGGGCCTTGCCGACCCCGTCCAGGCGCTTGAGCTCGTTCATCACGTTGCGCGCCAGGTAATCACTGAGCGCCACGTCGTCGAGCTTGCCGTCGTTGGACGTCAATGTGACCAGCAGCAGGAAGCCGGCGGAGACTTTTTCCACCTGCAAGCCTTGCTGAGTCACGGCCTGGGGCAGGCGCGGCTCGACGACCTTGAGGCGGTTCTGCACATCCACCTGGGCCATTTCCGGGTCGGTGCCCGGCTGAAAGGTCGCGGTGATCGTCGCCGAACCCAGGCTGCTCTGGGATTCGAAATACAGCAGGTGATCGGCGCCGTTGAGCTCTTGCTCGATCAGGCTGACCACGCTCTCATCCAGGGTCTGGGCCGAGGCGCCGGGGTACACCGCGTAGATTTCCACCTTGGGTGGCGCGACGTTGGGGTACTGGGCCACCGGCAATTGCGGGATCGCCAGGAAGCCCGCCAGCAGGATAAACAGGGCCACCACCCAGGCGAAGATCGGGCGGTCAATAAAGAACTGCGGCATGACGGGTTATTCCTTTACGAGCGGGCTGTCGTCCACTTCAACTTTTTCACCGGGGCGCGCATGTTGCAGGCCCTCGACGATGATGCGGTCGCCGGGCTTGAGGCCGCTGGTGACGATCCAGCGGTTGTCGATCACCGCACCCAACTCCACCGGTTGCTGGCTGACGGTCTGCTCGGCATCCAGCAGCAACACCATCGGGATACCGGCGCTGTCACGGGTGATGGCGCGTTGCGGCACGCTGATACCTTGTTTGTCCACGGCCTGCTCCAGGCGCACCCGCACAAAGCTGCCGGGCAACAGGTCGAGGTCCGGGTTGGGGAACTCGCTGCGCAGGATGATCTGCCCGGTGCCCGGGTCGACGCTGATCTCGGAGAAGAGCAATTTACCCGGCAAGGGGTACAGGCTGCCGTCGTCCTGGATCAAGGTGGCCTTGGCCTGGTCCTGGCCGACCTGCTTCAGGCTGCCGGCACGAAAGGCGCGGCGCAGGTCGTTCAGCTCACGGGTGGACTGGGTGAGGTCGGCGTGGATCGGGTCCAGTTGCTGGATAATCGCCAGCGGCGTGGCTTCGTTCTGGCCGACCAGCGCGCCTTCGGTCACCAGCGCGCGGCCGATGCGCCCGGAAATCGGTGCGGTCACGGTGGCATAGCCCAGGTTCAGCTTGGCACGCTCGACGGCGGCCTTGTTGGCGGCCACTTCGGCGTTGGTCTGGCGCAGGGCGGCGCGGGCGTTGTCGTACTCCTGGCCGCTGATGGCGTTGCCTTCGACCAGTTGGCTGTAGCGCTGTTCTTGCAGGCGCGCTTGGAATGCATTGGCCTCGGCCTTGCTCAGGTTGGCCTGGGCACTGTCCAGGTCGGCCTTGAACGGCGCCGGGTCAATACGGAACAACACGTCGCCTTGCTTTACATCGTGACCTTCGTTGAACACCCGCTGCATGACCACCCCGGCGACCCGCGCGCGTACCTCGGCGATACGCGGTGCCGCGATGCGCCCGCTCAGTTCGCTGGTAATAGAGAGAGGCTTGGCCTGCAGGGTTTCGATCCGCACTTTGGCCAGGGGCATTTGTGGCGCCTCGTCTGCCGACTGACCACACGCGCTCAGCGCCAGTGTGAGGGCCAACAGGCAAAACGGCGCAAATAGATTCTTCGACATGCTCTTATCCCAATATTGACTGGCGCATCCTAGGGGCACCTGCGCCGTGGTGCTGTGAAGCTGTGTAGCGGGTCTGTGAAGAAGTGTAAGGTACGGCGCGCAGGGCGTCGGGGGCGTATATCCTTGCACAATCCTGCAACACACCAACAAACAGCATTATTTGGAAACACCATGCCCAACATCCTCCTGGTGGAAGACGACGCCGCACTCTCCGAGCTGATTGCCAGCTACCTGGAACGCAATGGCTACCACGTCAGCGTGCTCAGCCGTGGCGACCATGTCCGTGAACGCGCACGCCTCAACCCGCCGGACCTGGTGATCCTCGACCTGATGCTGCCGGGCCTCGACGGCCTGCAGGTGTGCCGCTTGCTGCGCGCCGATTCGGCGGGGCTGCCGATCCTGATGCTGACCGCCCGCGATGACAGCCACGACCAGGTATTGGGCCTGGAGATGGGCGCCGACGATTATGTGACCAAACCCTGCGAGCCGCGCGTATTGCTGGCCCGGGTGCGCACGCTGCTGCGTCGCAGCAGCCTGTCCGAACCCCAGGTGGCCAGCGACCAGATCGTCATGGGCAACCTGTGCATTGATTTGTCCGAGCGCACCGTGACCTGGCGCGAGCAGGCGGTGGAGCTGTCCAGCGGTGAATACAACCTGCTGGTGGTGCTGGCCCGGCATGCCGGCGAAGTGCTCAGCCGCGATCAGATCCTGCAACGCCTGCGCGGTATCGAGTTCAACGGCACCGACCGTTCGGTGGACGTGGCTATCTCCAAGCTGCGGCGCAAGTTCGACGACCATGCGGGCGAGGCGCGCAAGATCAAGACAGTGTGGGGCAAAGGGTATCTGTTCAGCCGTTCCGAGTGGGAATGCTGAACCATGTTTCGCGTACTGCTGCGCCTCTACCTGATCACCATCGTCACCTACAGCGCGGCGATCTACCTGATTCCCAAGCTGGTGATCCAGCTGTTCGAACACCGCTACATGGACTACAACATCGAACAGTCCCGTGGCCTGCAAAAGCTCATGGTCAAGCAGTACCAGCGCGCACCGGTGGAGCGCTGGTCCCAGGTGACCGACCAATTGAGCCACGATTTTGCACCCTTGAAAGTGCAATTGTTGCTGCGCCAGGACGCCCGCTACACCCCTGAGGAAGAACAGTTACTGGAGCAAGGCAAGCCAGTGATCCGCCTGGGCGAGTGGGGCTGGATGGAAGAAATCAGTTCGCCGATCAACCAGCAGTTCGCGGTCAAGCTGACCGTACCGCCAGACCCGTTGGACATGAACCTGCTGTACTGGTCGATGAACGTGCTGGTCGGCGCTGCATTGCTTGCGTGCCTGCTGGTGTGGCTGCGTCCGCACTGGCGTGACCTGGAGCGTCTGAAGAGCACTGCCGCGCTATTGGGCAAGGGCCATCTGGAGGCGCGTACGGGGCTCGCACCCAGCTCCAGCATCGGCGGCCTGGCGGCGGTATTCGACACCATGGCCGATGATATCGAGCGCCTCTTGAACCAGCAGCGCGATTTGCTCAATGCGGTCTCCCATGAACTGCGCACGCCGCTCACCCGCCTGGACTTCGGGCTGGCGCTGGCGCTCTCCGAAGACTTGCCCCCGGCCAGCCGCGAGCGCCTGCAAAGCCTGGTGGCGCATATTCGGGAGCTGGATGAGCTGGTGCTGGAATTGCTGTCTTACAGCCGCCTGCAAAACCCGGCGCAATTGCCCGAGCGGGTAGAGGTGGCGCTCGACGAGTTTATCGACAGCGTGTTGGGCAGCGTCGACGATGAGCTGGAAAACCCCGATATCGTCATCGATGTGGTGCTCGATTGTGCCGTGGAGCGCTTCAGCCTCGACCCGCGCCTGACTGCCAGGGCCTTGCAGAACCTGCTGCGCAATGCGACGCGCTACTGCGACAAGCGCATCCAGGTGGGCGTGCGCGTATGCCCCAAAGGCTGTGAAATCTGGGTGGACGACGATGGCATCGGCATACCGGCGGACCAGCGCGAGCGCATCTTCGAGCCGTTCTACCGCCTGGACCGTAGCCGCGACCGTGCAACCGGTGGCTTTGGCCTGGGCCTGGCGATCAGCCGGCGCGCCCTGGAGGCCCAGGGCGGCACGTTGACGGCCTTGGCGTCTCCCTTGGGCGGGGCGCGGTTTCGTGTGTGGCTGCCTAACCTACCGTGATCAAAAAAGCATAAACTCAGATCGCATCGGTATAAGTGGTTATAAGAAAAATCGCTATCCTGCGGCCAGAAATTTATAAGGCCGCGGGTAGCTGGAATGGATGTAGGTAATATTGGTTTCGTGGTTGCCGGCCTGATCGTGGGTTTTATCGTGGGCATGACGGGGGTGGGCGGCGGTTCGCTGATGACCCCGATCCTGCTGTGGTTTGGCATCAACCCAGCCACTGCGGTGGGCACCGACCTGCTGTACGCCGCGATCACCAAGTCCGGTGGCGTGCTGGTGCACAGCAAGAACAAGAACATCGACTGGAGCATCACTGGCTGGCTCACCCTGGGTAGCGTGCCGGCGGTATTGCTGACGTTATGGTTCCTGGCCAGCCTGCACACCGACCCCAGCGCGATGAACGCGGTGATCAAGCAGGCCCTTGGCGTGGTATTGCTGCTGACGGCCCTGGCGATCCTGTTCAAGAAAAGCCTGTTGGCCTTTGCCCAGCGTCATGCTGGCGATTCCTATCATCTGCGCCCGCGTAATCTCAACGCGCTGACCGTGGCGACGGGTGCGATCCTCGGCACCATGGTAGCCCTGACCTCTATCGGCGCTGGCGCCCTAGGCACGGTGGCGCTGTTCATCCTGTACCCGTTCCTGGCCACGCGGCGCCTGGTTGGCACCGAGATCGCCCATGCAGTGCCCCTGACATTAGTGGCAGGCCTGGGCCATGCCAGCATGGGGAACATGGACTGGCATCTGCTGGGCTTTTTGCTGATGGGGTCGCTGCCGGGGATCTACATTGGCAGCCACATGACTGGCAGGATTCCCGACGGGGTACTGCGGCCGTGCCTGGCGGTGATGTTGATGGCGGTGGGTTATAAGTTGGCGTTTTGAGCACGTGGCCTGACACTCAGCGGCTATCCATCTGACACCCCGGGGTCTAAATGTGGGAGCTGGCTTGCCTGCGAAGGCGGCCTGCCGGCCGACGCCTATCTACCTGACGCCCTGCGATCTAACTGTGGGAGCGGGCTTGCTCGCGAAGGCGGCCTGACAGTCAACACAGTTGGATTGTGTACATATCCATTCCTGCGGTAACGGCCGCTTAGGGTTCCGCCCTGACGGCGGCTCACTTTGCAAAAGCGGCAAAGTAAGCAAAACGCTCTTGCCCCACCACTCGGCACCTCGCTTGGGCTCGGTGTGCCCGTAATCCGCCAGTGATTTGGGGGGCCGCCGCCACGCGCCATCCATGGCGCGGGGCGGCTAAACCGGCATCCCTGCCGGTTTACCCCCCAAATCACTGTCGAATTCCGGCCAGCGTGGTTTAACGGGGCGCCTAAGATCAAGATCAAAAGCAGATCAAGAGCTACTCGCTTCGCATCGTGGATACGTTTGACGGCGCCGGTCGCCACTGTTGCTCCAGCAACAGCAGATCCACAAATCACTACGATCCCAGACATTGGCGAACCAACGCTTCAATCATCCTTTTTGCCCTGTAACCCCCAGGTTTTTGGCATTTGCCTGCCCCTGGCACGCTTGCTGCCTAAGCACTGGTACATCCCTTGTGCGAGGTACCGTCCGATGAGTCAGCAAGCCGTGAAATTTGCCTATTGGGTGCCCAACGTCAGCGGTGGTTTGGTGGTGAGCAAGATTGAACAACGCACCCACTGGGGCATCGAGTACAACCGCAAGCTGGCGCAACTGGCGGAGGCGGCGGGTTTTGAGTATGGCCTGACCCAGATTCGCTTCACCGCAGGCTACGGCGCCGAGAACCAGCATGAGTCTGTGGCGTTCAGCCATGCGTTGCTGGCGGCGACCACCACCCTCAAGGTCATCGCGGCGATCCTGCCCGGGCCTTGGCAACCGGCGCTGGCGGCCAAGCAATTGGCGACCATCGACCAACTGACCAATGGCCGTATCGCGGTGAATATCGTCAGTGGCTGGTTCAAGGGCGAATTCCAGGCCATTGGCGAGCATTGGCTGGAGCACGATGAGCGCTATCGGCGTTCCGAAGAGTTTATCCGCGCCCTCAAAGGCATCTGGACCCAGGACGATTTCACCTTCAAGGGCGACTTCTATCGCTTCAACCATTACACCCTCAAGCCCAAGCCCCTGGGCCAGCCAGAGATCTTCCAGGGCGGCAGTTCTCGGGCGGCTCGCGATATGGCAGCGCGGGTGTCGGATTGGTATTTCACCAATGGCAACACACCCGAAGGCGTCAAGGCCCAGGTCGACGACATCCGCGCCAAGGCCGCTGCCAACCAGCATTCGGTGAAGGTGGGCGTGAACGCCTTCGTGATCGCCCGCGACACTGAAGAAGAGGCGCGTGCGGTGCTGGCGCAGATCATCGACCAAGCCGACCCGGAGGCGGTCAACGCCTTTGGTGACGCGGCCAGGCAAGCGGGCAAGGCGTCACCGGAGGGCGAGGGGAACTGGGCCAAATCCAGCTTTGAGGATCTGGTGCAATACAACGATGGCTTCAAGACCAACCTGATCGGCACGCCGCAGCAGATCGCCGAGCGCATCGTGGCACTCAAGGCCGTGGGTGTGGACTTGGTGCTTGCAGGCTTTCTGCACTTTCAGGAAGAAGTGGAGTATTTCGGCAAACGTGTATTGCCGTTGGTGCGCGAGCTTGAAGTCAAGGCCGCTGTAGGCGCGAGTTCGCTCACGAAAAACGTTAACGAAGACGTGGGTAGCCTGGTTTAACGCGGCGCCTGGGGATTTTTCGCGAGCAAGCTCGCTCCTACCGGGGGCAGGGTTTTTTCCAGGCGCAGGGCGGCGGTGTGGTCTTGGTAGTAATCCTCGACCACGGCGAAGCGTCGATAGCCGTTGCGGTCATACAGGGCGAGGGCGCCGGGGTTGTCGGTGCGCACTTCCAGGCGCAGGTAGGCGCAACCTTGCTCCAGGGCGCAGGTTTCGATGTGCCCCAGCAACTGGTTGCCCAGGCCAATGCCACGGGCGTGTTCAGCAATGGCCAGGGAATACAAGCGCGCAAACCGGGTACCGCGCCGAAACAGCACCAGCGCGTAGCCAAGCAGTTGGCCGTGCTGTTGCGCCACCCACAATTGGCCGTTGGCCCGGCGGATCATCCAGCGCACACTGCGCGGTGAGAGCCGATCGCTGCTGAAACATTGCTGCTCCAACGCCACCAAGTCGGACATATCGTCAACGGTTGCAACGCGAAAGAAAAGAGCCATAAGACCGCCGTAAAAGTTGCGTAATGAAACGGGACTTCTCTAAATGATCGTGCTTAATAGAAAAGGTCGAGTTCTCTAAAGCGGATCAATTATTATGTCGGCGGTACAAAGTCATTGGCGTCAAGTATCCGAGCAAACCGTTGCGGCGACAATAACATCCAACGGTTATTTTTCTGCTGCGGCCCAAAGTTCGAGCCACGTTGTCATTATTGTCGAACGCAAGGAAGATTGGGCCTCTTACTTTCCCTGTGAACACATCGTCACCGCCCAGGAGTACCTGGAGCACACGCGGGATAGCGACACGGGCAAACGTGTCCAGGTGATCAACCTGTGCCGCAGCTACAAGTACCTGGGGCACGGGTACTATTGCTCCTTGCTGGCCGAGGCACGCGGGCACAAGGTGATTCCCTCGGTGCGCACCATCAGCGAGCTGACCAAAAAAGCCCTGTATGGGTTGGCCCTGGATGACTTGGATAAAACCCTGGAAAAAGCCCTGAACCATCAACTCTATCGCAGTACCGAAGGCTTTACTCTGACACTTTATTTCGGTCGAACGGATATAGAGCTCTTGCAGGAATTGGCTCGGCAGTTGTTTGAAACCTTTCCCAGTCCGATCTTGTTAGTTGAATTTCGTCACCATAACGGCTGGCATATCGGCGGGGTCAAGTGTGGTGTATTGCACAAGTTGCGCGACGATCAGGAAGATCAATTCGCCCACGCCCTCGATAACTTCAGTCGCAAGATCTGGCGTCAGCCACGCTTGCGCCGTCTGGCCCGTTATGACTTGGCGATCCTGCACGATCCTCACGAACAATTACCGCCCTCCAATCCTAGCGCACTGGAAAATTTCGTGCGGGTTGGCAAGGGCCTGGGCATTGATGTGGAGTTGATCGAACGCAAGGACTATGCCCGTCTGGCCGAATATGACGCCTTGTTGATCCGCGAAACCACCAGCCTCGACAACCATACCTATCGCTTTGCCAAGAAAGCCGAAAGCGAAGGATTGGTGGTGATGGACGACCCCGCATCGATCCTGCGCTGTACCAACAAGGTATACCTCACCGATCTGCTCAACAGCCACCAATTGGGCATGCCGGCCACCGAGATTCTCTACAAGGAACGACCGCAAGACTTTGAACGCATCGGCGAACGCCTGGGCTTCCCGCTGGTGTTGAAGATCCCCGACGGCTGTTTCTCCCGTGGGGTGATCAAGGTCGAAAGCCAGGCGGCGTTGCTCAAGGCCACGGCTGAGTTGTTCGAGCACTCGGTGCTGTTGCTGGCCCAGGAATTCCTCTACACCGATTACGACTGGCGCATCGGCGTGCTCAATCGCAAGCCGATTTTTGCCTGCCAGTACTTCATGTCCAAGGGCCATTGGCAGATCTACAACCACAAGGCCATCGGTCAGGCTATCAATGGCGAATGCCGCACTCTGGCAGTCCATGAGGCACCCAAGGCGGTGGTGGAGCTGGCGGTGAAAACCGCCAACCTGATCGGTGATGGGCTTTATGGCGTGGACCTCAAACAGTCCGGCGACAGGGTTGTGGTGATCGAGGTCAACGACAACCCCAACCTGGATGCCGGGATCGAAGATGCCTACTTGCAGGACGACCTGTATGGCCTGGTGCTGGAGGAGTTCGTGCGGCGCCTGGAGCTCAAGCGCCGGGGTCAGGTGTGGTAAAGCGTGCTGCCACTCAAGCAGTGGCTTGCAAGGTCAACACTTCAAACCCGTCCGCCGTCACCGCCACGGTATGTTCCCATTGCGCCGAGAGGCTGTTGTCCTTGGTGACCACCGTCCAGCCGTCTTTCAGGCTGCGAGTTTTGGCGCTGCCCTGGTTAAGCATCGGCTCGATGGTAAACACCATGCCTTCACGCAGTTCCAGGCCTGTGCCAGGCCGGCCGAAGTGCAGGATTTGCGGTTCTTCGTGCATTTGCCGGCCGATGCCGTGGCCGCAGTATTCGCGCACCACGCTGTAGCCGTTGGCTTGCGCATGGCTCTGGATAGCATGGCCGATATCGCCCAGGCGCGCCCCAGGCCTGACCTGGCGGATACCGGCCCACATCGCCTCGAAGGTCATGTCCACCAGGCGCCTGGCCTTGGGCGTCACGTTGCCGATCACGTACATCTTGCTGGAATCGGCAATGAAGCCGCCTTTTTCCAGGGTGATGTCGATGTTGATGATGTCGCCGTCCTTGAGGATTTGCTGGGCGCTGGGCATGCCGTGGCACACCACTTCGTTGATCGAAGTGTTGATGCAGAAGGGGTAGTCGTATTGCCCCAGGCTGGCAGGGCGTGCCTTGAGGTCATTGCGGATGAAGGCTTCGACGGCGCTATCCAGCTCCAGGGTAGAGCGGCCTGCGGCGACGAAACCGTCGAGCATGTCGAAGACTTGCGCCAACAGGCGCCCGGCTTCACGCATTACGGCCAACTGTGCGGGAGTCTTGATCATCAGCTGCGCCCCCGGATCAGGTCGGGTTTGTCCAGCAACAGCTTGTTGATCAGCTCGTTGTAGGGCAGGTGCGGGTTGAGTTCGGCGAGCAGGCCGATCTTGATCCAGAACTCGGCCTGGGCGTTGATGGAACGGTCCATGGCGGCGCTGGCCAGGCGTAGTTGTTCGTGCAGCTGATCGGTGATCTTGACGATGCCCATGAGGTTCACTGTGTTTATTTGATATACGAATCGTATATGTTTCGTATATTGATCGCAAATCTCCTTCGGCTCAACGGTGACGGGTTGATTGTTTGCGATATGTTGCCGAAAAAAGCTTTTCACAGAAGCGCTTGGCTCGATGCCGCGGGTTAAACGTTTAATCGCTGCGGTTCGACGATGATGCCAGGAAGCTGGCTTTGTTTAATATGAGCAAGCGGTTTGCTTATGAGGAATGGTTACAACCACGGCAGTTTTTGCCGAGTAGGCTTATTGATTGAAAGCGTCTTCCAGGGTTGGCAAGACGTGGCAGGCAAGTGCCTGTCGGATACATATAACTGTTGGCAGTCTCAAAAAAGGAGAGGTTAGCCATGCTTTCAGAACTAGAGCTTCGCAGCATTATTGAAGGCAGTTTCCTGCCTAAACGGTGCGAATGCACCAAAGCCGAAGATGCCTCGTTGACGATCAAGGTCTACGACGATCGCGATCGCGACCGGGTGGATTTGGTAGTCAAAGGTATAAACGCTGACACACTCGACAGCAGTCGAGCCATTTGCAACCTGATCACCGAGTTGCGTGAAGATCTCAAGCATAACCACGCACCGGTGCTGCAACGAGCAGGCGGGCGCGGTTATCACTAGTTGATCGCTTGAGTATGAGTGACCCTGTGGGCCTGGTATTGACCAGGCCCAATGCTGTCTGCGACGGCCAGCAGGTTTACCATTTCACCCTCATGCCGACCGTGCCGCTGCCACCCTCAGATTTATTGCTATCGAGCTGCTTTCCGTAGCTCCCCTCCAGATAAACGCTGAACGCGGATGACAATTGAGCCACGACGCCGACGCCGACATCGGCCGTGGAGGACTTGTGATCGCTCTTGATCCGGTCCACCTCGTCGAACGTCACCGTGTCGCTACCGCCGAAAGTGTGCCAGACATTGGCCCGCAGATACGGCTCTACTGGCATATTGCTGACCAGATAGCGGCCCTTGAGGCGTGCGCCGAGGCGGCCGGTCCAATACTCCTGGGAATCAAAAGAGACCTTGGAGATGCCATCGTGCTGGCTATCCAAGTCGATTTTCTGGCCGATCACCTGGGCCTGTGGCTCCACCACCCAATGTTCGGACAGTTTGAGCGGGTAGCCAGCCTCGGCGGATAACGCTACAGCGTGGCCCTCGATGTCCATCTTCACCCCTCGGTCGGACTTGTTGTCACCGTCCAGGCGAGTGCCCATGGCGACCAGGTCGACGTACCAGCCGGTCGGATCGGTGAGGGTCCAGTAGGCGCCGAAGTTGTCGCCGTCGAGTTTGACCCGCCCGGAGCGATGGTTTTGCCACCCCAGCGCAAACCCTTGTACGTCACCGCGCAGGCGACTCTGGCCGATAAACAGGCCAAAGCGTTGGGTCTGCCCGCCGCTGGTTTCGCTGGCATAGAGGTCATGCCCGACCTGGTAGCCCTTGGACGTGCCGTCAAAACTCGGCGTTACCGTGCCCGACCAACTTTTGTTGAAGTCACTGCCATAGGCGCGCGCCCAACCTGCCGGCACCGCACCGGTTTCGGTCAGCAGGCTTTGCTCGCCCTGGCGTTCATGGAAGGTACCGAGGGCTTGCAGCGTCATGACCTGCGCAGCGGGGATGTCCACTGAATAGACCGGTACCTCCAGGCGATACAGCGCAATAGGCGCAGCACCTGCCACGGCGCTCGGAAGCACAGGGTTGCTGGCCGCCGATTGCGGTGAAGTGACTGCGGCGACTTGGCTAGGCGGTGGCGCGGGCGGCTCGATCGGTGCCACCGGCTGTGCGGTGGGCGGCTCGGTCGGCGGCTCGTCGGGGTCTACCGGAAGTGGAGTGACTGGAATTGGCGGCACCACAACCGGCGGTACAACGGGCGGCGGCGGCGACGGAACGGCCGGCGGTTGCACGGCCACCACCGAGGAGCGCAAGTACCAGTTGTTTTCCGTACCCGCGGTGACGCCGCCCTTGAACAGCATGTACTGATAGGCCCCGGCAGAGACCTGGCCGTTCAAGGCAAACGCATCGATGCTGCTGACGGCACCGTTGAGTGCCTGAACTACTTCGATCCCATTATTTTGAGTCAGCCCACCGACACCGCCGAGGTTGCTGACGCCCAGTTGCGTGTGGCCACTGATGCTGCCGTCGGATACCACCAGCTTGTCGGTGGCGGAGTTGTCGTCGCCAAGTACGGTTTGCAGATGCAACTGGCCGTTGTTGCCCACGTAGTTGCCATGCACCGTCAGCACGCTGGTCGCGCTGTTGTCAGTGGTCATGTCGATAGTGCCGGCGTTATTGAGCGTCGCCAGTTGCCCGGCGGTGTAGGGGCGGATACCGCCTTGGGTCACAGCCAAGGTACTGCTGCCGTCGATATTGACCTTACCCGTGTTGCTGCCACTGTCACCGAGGAACAAATCCCCGGTCAGGTCCAGGCGCGAGGTGTTAGTGAGGTCGATCGTTTCCCAGCCCAGATAGCGGGCGGCGGTGCCGGAAGTGGTGTTGTCGAAGGTCAGGTGATCGTTGCCCAGGCCGCCATCGAGAGAGGGCGTGGGGGCCAGTTGGCTTTCACTCAAGCCTTTCAGCCGGGCGATGTCGTCGCCATCACCCATCAAGACCGAGGAGTTGATCCGGCCACCCAGCCATTCGAACGTATCGTTGCCGACGCTGGCGCGAATCTCGCCATCGATCACGCCGCCACCGACGGTGATGCTGTCGTCGCCGCCACTGGTGCTGATATTGCCACCGATGAAGCCGTTTAATATGCGGATCGTGTCGACATCAAAGCCGGTGACCAGGTTGCCTTCAATGGTCCCCCCGGTCATTTCATAGAAGTTTTTATCCAGCTTCATATTGACCCGACCGATAGTGCCACCGCTCTGGTAGGCCACATCGCCGTCCTCAAAAGCCCCGACGATTCTGCCGTTCTCCATTCTGAAGGTGTCGAGGCCATCGCCTTGGAACAGGGCCTGGATCTGTCCGCCCTTCATGACGAAGTCATCGACACCGGCGCCTTGTTGCACCACGCCGGTAATCAGGCCGTCGCGGATGTCCACCCTGTCCATTCCAGGACCAAAGGTAACGTTGCCATCGATGGTGCCGCCTGTGGAGACCGTCAGGTCGTTATCCCCGGAATTATCGGTCAGGCTGAGGCTGCTGCCGTTTTCGCACGTATAGCTATCGTTCCCGGTTCCCGGGGTGAGAACGCAGGCGGCGTGAGCGGGCTGAGGGGTCATGTACTGCAGTGAAAGGAAGCCGACAGCTAAAACGGCACGGGTTGATAAACCTGTGGTCTTTGGCATTGATCTGTCCTGTTTTTGTTGTAGTAACTGCTCCTGTTTTTGGGTTTAGCACAGTTTTCCAGTAGCGCAATTTTTTATGCATGGCGCGCAGGCCACAGAATACGTGGCCTGCGTGATGGCACTTTGAGTTTTTGGCCGCTCAGCTCAAGCCAGTTGGTGACGATAGGGCAGATCCGGGCCGGTCTTGCCGCAGGTCAGTGCGGCAGCCCGAATCGCGAAGCCCAGCATGGCGTCGATCTGCTCGCGGCTCAGTTTTTGCAGCCCGTCAACCGAATCCAACTGCTGCTCCGTCAGCCACGCAATCAGCGCCGCCTGGAAAGTATCACCAGCGCCCACCGTATCGGCCATCACCACCTTGACCGCAGGTTGCGACCAGGTGCCATGCTGGCGGCTGAACACTGACGCGCCATCGCTCCCACGGGTGAGGAACACCAGCCGGCAACGGTGTTGCAGCCAACCTTGCAGCACGCTTTCCGGTGACTGCTCGGGGTAGAGCAGATGCAGGTCTTCGTCGCTGACCTTGATCAGGTCGGCGTGTTGCACCAGCTCCGCGACCCGCGCACGCCACAGCTGGATATCGGGCTGCGGGTTAAGGCGCACGTTGGGGTCGAGGCTGATCAGGCGCTTGCCGCTTTCGCGCTTGACCAGGCTGAGCAGCGTGTCACCAACGGGTTGTACCACCAGCGAAAACGAGCCCACATGCAGCCCGCGAATCTCATCGCCCAGGGGCGGCAGGTGCGTCAGTTGCAATTGCCGGTCGGCGCAGCCTTCGCCGCGAAAGCTGTACTGCGGCGAGCCGTTGGCGCCCACGGCGACCATCGCCAAGGTGGTCGGCGCGTCGAACTCAACCAGAAAGCGTTCGCTGATACCTTCGTCTTTCAATACCTGCTGCAAGCGCCGTCCGAGGTAATCGGTGGACAGCCCCGCGAAGAACCCTGACTCGATCCCCAGGCGGCGCAAACCCACCGCCACGTTGAACGGCGAGCCACCGGCAATCGCCTTGTAATTGAGCTTGGCGGCCTGCCCGCTGGCATCCTCCTCGCTGAAGAAATCGAACAGCGCTTCACCACACACCAGATACATAGTTGCTCGCTCTTAAAGGGTTGCCACGTGCTGTTGATAACGCTGATACGCCTGTTGATAGGCGCTGACATTGGCAGCCACGGGTAAGGTGCGGCTGGCCGGGTCGATGCTTACGCATTTGTCGCACAGGCTGGCCAGCGGTTCGCCGCTCTGGCACCACGCCGCCTGGATCGCTGCGCCCAGGGCGGCAGCCTCGCTCTGTTCGGTACACACCACTTCGGTGTGCATGATATCGGCGACCATTTGCCGCCACAGCGGGCTTTTCGAGCCGCCGCCGATCAGGCGGATGCTCTGGCTTTGCAGGCCGGTCTGGCGCAGCAGGTCGAGGCCATAACGCAGGCCGAAGGTGGTGCCTTCGACCACCGCGCGGCACAGATTGGCGCGGGTCAGGTTGGTCATGGTCAGGCCCTGCAGGCTGCCGGTGGCGTGGGGCAGGGCGGGCACACGTTCGCCGTTGAGGAACGGTAGCATGCACACCCCATCGGCTCCGATCGGCGCCTGTTCGACCAGGGTGTTGAAGGCGTCGAGGTCCAGTTCGAACAGCTCGCGGATCACCCCGGTGGCATTGGTCAGGTTCATGGTGCAGATCAGCGGCAGCCAACCGCCGCTGGAGGAGCAGAAGGTCGCCACCGAGGCCTGGGGGCTGACGTTTGGCTGGTCGGCAAAGGCATACACGGTGCCCGACGAGCCCAGGCTCATGGTGATCACGCCGGGGGCGATATTGCCGGTGCCAATGGCGCCCATCATATTGTCGCCGCCGCCACTGGACACCACCGCGTTGGGGTTGATCCCCAGCCGCTCGGCAATGGCCGGCAGGATAGTGCCCACCGCTTGGTCCGCTTCGATCAGTGTTGGCAAAGCGGCTTGCAGGCGGCCGCTGGGGTCGATGTGCTGGAGCAACGCCACATCCCAGGTGCGGCTGCGCACGTTGAAGTAACCGGTACCCGACGCATCGCCATACTCGGCGCAGGCGCGGCCGGTGAGCCAATAGTTGAGGTAGTCGTGGGGCAGCAGGATATGGGCAATGCGCGCAAAGACGTCCGGGTGTTGCTCGCGGGTCCAGAGCAACTTGGACACCGTGTAACCCGGTGCGATGGCCACGCCCAGGCGCTCCAGGGAGCCGCGTTCGCCGCCCAGATGTTGCAGCAGCCGGTCGTTCTCCGCTGTGGTTTCGGTGTCGCACCACAGCTTGGCCGGGCGCAGCACCTGGCCTTGATCATCCAGCAAGACCAGGCCATGTTGCTGGCCGGATACGCCGATGCCGAGGATGTCCTGGCCATCCACGCCGGCCTGTTGCAGGGCGCGGTGGGTGGCGGCGGTGAAGGCGTCCAGCCATTCCTGGGTGTGTTGTTCACGACGGCCATTGGCGCCGCTGATCAAGGTGTGCGCCGCGGCGCCCAGGCCCAGCACCTTGCCGCTGGACGCATCGAGGACGATGGCCTTGGTGCCCTGGGTGCCGCAGTCGATGCCGAGGTAGAGGTTTTGCTGGGTCATGAGGGGCTCCTGTAGGAGCGAGCTTGCTCGCGAAAATCGCACGGGCGCCGCGCTTTTACTGGAATTGCGCGTCATCGTTAAAGATTTTCGCGGGCAAGCTCCGCTCCTACATGTTTAATCCGGTTTGTTCAGGAGGTGCTTCAGGGTTTCGGTGACGCCTTTGTCGCGCAGGCTTTCATAGCAACGCTCGAACGCTGCCACAAACGCCGCCGACTTGGGAATAGCCGTGCCGAAAATCTCTTCCACGCCCAGCAAGCGCTGGCTGATCAGCGCGTCATCGCTCACCAGGCCCTGGCAGAACGCTGCCCGCGGGTCCGGGATGTTGTAACGCGCGCCATTTTCATCCACGCCCTTCAAATACAGCGCCCAGGCCGCCACCACCAGGGCGGCACGGTCCGTCTCGCGGCCGTCGGCAATCAGGCGGTTGATGGTCGGCACGGTGAACTTGGGAAACTTCGATGAGCCATCGGAGCACACGCGCTCCAACTGGTCGGCAATCGCCTGGTTGGAAAAACGGTCTACCAGGGTCTGCTTGTACTCGGTCAGGTCGATACCGGGTACCGGCGCCAGGTTCGGCGTGACGTCCAGGTCCATATAGGCGCGCATGTACGCCACGAACACGGGGTCGTTCATGGTGTCGTGAACGAACCGGTAGCCCTTGAGGAACCCCAGGTACGTGAGAGCCAGGTGGCTGCCGTTGAGCAGGCCGATCTTCATTTCTTCGTAAGGCGTGACGTTATCGGTGAACTGCACACCGACCTTTTCCCAGGCCGGACGACCGTTGACGAATTTGTCTTCCAGCACCCACTGCACAAACGGCTCGCACACCACCGGCCAGGCATCATCGACCCCGTGCTGGTCGTGCAGTTGCAGGCGGTGGGCGGTGCTGGTCATTGGCGTGATGCGGTCGACCATGGCGTTCGGGAAGCTCACGTTGGCCTTGATCCAGTCATGCAGCTCGGCGTTGTGCAGCGCGGCGAAGGCCAGCAAGGCTTTGCGGGTGACGGCGCCGTTGTGGGGCAGGTTGTCGCAGGACATCACCGTGAATGCCGGGGTGCCCGCGGCGCGGCGCTGGGTCAGCGCGGCGCAGATAAAACCGAACACGGTTTTCGGTGCCCTCGGGTGCGCCAAGTCATGTTGGATCTGCGGCAGGTGGGCCATGAACTCGCCGTTGCTGTCGTCGATGCAGTAGCCGCCTTCGGTGATGGTCAGCGAGACGATGCGGATCTGTGGGCTGGCAAGCTTATCGATCAGCGCTTGGGCGTCGTCTTCGGCCAGCAGCATGTCGCTGATCGAGCCGATCACGCGCACTTGCGTGTCGTCGGTGTCGCCCAGTTCATACAGGGTGAACAAATAATCCTGGCCGGCGAGGTCGTCGCGGGCCTTGCGGTCCTCACTGCGCAGGCCGACGCCGCAGATGCCCCAGTCCAGGTCTTCGCCGGTGTTCATCAGGGCATCGGTGTAGAACGCCTGGTGCGCACGGTGGAAACCGCCGACGCCAATGTGCGCGATGCCCTGGCGGGTATCGGCAAGTGCGTAGGTCGGCACCTGCACTTCGGGCGCCAGTCGGGTGAGGTTGGCTTTATTCAATTTCATCGGGAATTACTCACGGAATCAGGCGGCAGCGCGCGGTGGACGGGCCACGGCTACGCCATCGGTGTCGAACAGATGGCAGTGCGCCGGGTCCAGGTGCAAGTGCAGCGTCTCGCCGTACTGGCTGGCCATGTCGCCGCGAATCCGCATGGTCAGCGGCTCGCCATTGGCGGTGATGACGTGGCAGAAGGTGTCGCTGCCCAGGCGCTCGCCAACATCGGCGGTCACGGTCAGGCTGGTTTGCCCTGGTGCGGCGATTTCCAGATGCTCCGGGCGAATGCCCAGGGTCACCGCGCTGCCCACGCTCAGGGTGGCGCCGCTCAACGGCAGGCTGATCAGGGTGCCGGCGTCCAGTTGCACCTCACAACCCTGGCCTTCGACACGCGTGACCTTGCCTTTGAGGAAGCCCATCTTCGGCGTGCCGAGAAAGCCCGCCACGAACAGGTTGGCTGGCTGGTGGTACAGCTCCAGCGGCGAGCCGACCTGTTCGACGCGTCCGCTGTTGAGCACCACCACCTTGTCGGCCAGGGTCATGGCTTCGACCTGGTCGTGGGTCACGTAGATCATGGTCGCTTGCAGTTCTTTATGCAGGCGCGCCAGCTCCAGGCGCATCTGCACGCGCAGGGCGGCGTCGAGGTTGGACAGCGGTTCGTCGAACAGGAAGATCTTCGGGTTGCGCACAATCGCCCGGCCAATCGCCACGCGCTGGCGCTGGCCGC
Organism: Pseudomonas fluorescens; assembly: GCF_001902145.1. Classification (GTDB taxonomy): domain Bacteria; phylum Pseudomonadota; class Gammaproteobacteria; order Pseudomonadales; family Pseudomonadaceae; genus Aquipseudomonas; species Aquipseudomonas fluorescens_BV. The sequence continues at coordinate 59,305 of NZ_MRST01000025.1, read as the reverse complement.
CCGAGAGTTGCTTGGGCTTGCGCTCCAGCAAAGGCCCCAGCTCCAGGATGCGCGCCGCTTCGCTGACTTTGCTTTCTACCAGCTTCTTGTCGACGCCCGCCAGGTCCAAGGCAAACGACATGTTTTTGCGCACGCTCATGTGCGGGTACAGCGCGTAGGTCTGGAACACCATGGCCAGGTCGCGCTTGGCCGGGGTCACTTCGGTGATGTCGCGGCCATCGAGCTCGATGGTGCCGTCGCTGACTTCTTCCAGGCCGGCGATCAGGCGCAGCAGCGTGGACTTGCCACAGCCCGACGGGCCGACGAACACCACGAATTCCTTGTCGTTCACTTCCAGGTCGATGCCCTTGATGATGGAAAAACCTTCGAAGCCTTTTTGCAGATTCTTGATTTTCAGGTTGGCCATGATGGGCCCTCCGCTGGGAATTATTATTTGACGGCGCCGAAGGAGAGGCCACGCACCAGTTGCTTCTGGCTGATCCAGCCAAAGATCAGGATCGGCGCGCACGCCAGGGTCGAGACGGCGGACAGCTTGGCCCAGAACAAGCCTTCGGGGCTGGAGTAAGAGGCGATCAATGCGGTCAGCGGCGCGGCGCTGGAGGAGGTCAGGTTCAGCGACCAGAACGCCTCGTTCCAGCACAGGATCAGCGACAGCAACACCGTGGAAGCCAGGCCACCCTTGGCGATGGGCAGCAGCACACGCACCATTTCCTGCCACAGGGTGGCGCCGTCCAGGCGGGCGGCTTCGAGGATGTCCTTGGGGATGTCCTTGAAGTAGGTGTACACCATCCACACCACAATCGGCAGGTTGATCAGGGTGTAGATGATGATCAGCGCAATGCGCGTGTCCAACAGGCCAAAGCTCTTGGCCAGCAGGTAGATCGGCATCAGCACGCCCACCGGCGGCAGCATCTTGGTCGACAACATCCACAGCAGCGTGCCCTTGGTGCGCTGGGTTTCGTAGAACGCCATGGAGTAGGCGGCCGGCACCGAAATCAGCAGGCACAGGGCGGTGGCGCTGAACGAAATCACCACCGAGTTCCAGGCGTAGGCGAAGTAGTTGCTGCGCGCGTTGATGTGCAGGTAGTTCTCCAGCGTCGGCGTGAAGATGAACTGCGGCGGGGTGGCGAACGCATCGATTTCAGTCTTGAAGCTGGTCAGCACCATCCAGAAGATCGGGAAGAAAATCAGGATCGCGATGGCCCAGGCCAACGTGCCGAGCAACAGGCTTTGCAGGCGGCGGGATTGTTGAAGCGTCATGGCGCGGCCCTCAAGGCTTGTCAGTCAGGTTTTTGCCGATCATCCGCACCAGGATGATCGCCGCGATATTGGCGATGACCACGGCAATCAAGCCGCCGGCCGAGGCCATGCCCACATCGAACTGCACCAGCGCCTGGTTGTAGATCAGGTAGGCGAGGTTGGTCGAGGCGTAGCCCGGGCCACCGTTGGTGGTGGTGAAGATTTCCGCGAATACCGAGAGCAGGAAGATGGTTTCGATCATCACCACCACGGCAATCGGGCGGGCCAGGTGGGGCAGGGTCAGGTGCCAGAAAATCGCAATGGCGCCGGCACCGTCCAGGCGTGCGGCTTCCTTTTGTTCCTGGTCCAGGGACTGCATGGCGGTCATCAGCAGCAGGATCGCGAAGGGCAGCCATTGCCACGACACAATGATGATGATCGACAGCAGCGGGTAGTGCGCCAGCCAGTCCACCGGTTCGGCGCCGAAGAACTTCCACACGGCGGCGAGAATCCCCGACACCGGGTGGAAAATAAGGTTCTTCCAGATCAACGCGCCGACGGTGGGCATGATGAAGAACGGCGAAATCAGCATCACCCTGACGATGCCGCGGCCCAGGAACTCACTGGCCTCCAGCAGCGCGCTGATCAACACGCCGAACACCACGCTGATCAGCAACACGCTGCCCACCAGCAACAGGGTATTGGTGGCGCCAGGCAGGAACCCCGAGTCGGTGATGAAGTAGCTGAAGTTTTCCAGCCCCACGAATTGGTTTTCGCCGGGGTAGAGCAGGTTGTAGCGGATCAGCGAAAAGTACAGGGTCATGCCCAGCGGCACGATCATCCACAGCAGCAACAAGGCCACCGAGGGGCTGACGAGAAACCAGCCGGGGTTGGCCAGGCGGTTTTTTGGAGGTGTATTCATGGTGATCAAGGCCAGATAGAGACAGGTGCGCAAAAGCCCTGTAGGAGCGAGCTTGCTCGCGAAAAAGGTACATCCGACACAGCGATGCGCTTGGAATACCTTCGCGAGCAAGCTCGCTCCTACAGGTTATGGGGTTACTTGGGGTAACCAGCCCGCTTCATTTCCCGCTCGGTGGTGTTCTGCGCGGCGGTCAATGCAGCCTCGACGGTCTGCTGCCCGGTCAGCGCACCCGAGAAGAACTTGCCCACCTGAGTACCAATCGCCTGGAATTCCGGAATGGTCACCAACTGGATACCGATATACGGCACAGGCTTCTCGGTCGGCTTGGTCGGGTCGGCCACTTTCAGCGATTCCAGGGTCACCTTGGCGAACGGCGCGGCCTTCATGTACTCGTCGCTGTAGGTTGATTGGCGCGTACCTGGCGGCACATTGGCGATGCCATCGGTCTTGGCCACGAGCTGGCCGTATTCCTTGGAGGTGGCCCAGGTGGTGAACACCTTGGCAGCGTCCTTGGCCTTGGAGCTGGTCGGGATCGCCAGGCTCCAGGAGTACAGCCACGACGTGCCCTTGTCGGTCTTTTCGTGGGGCGCAAACGTGAAGCCGACATGCTCGGCGACCTTGCTCTGGCTCTTGTCAGTGACGAACGAGCCGGCCACGCTGGCGTCTACCCAGATCGCGCACTTGCCGCTGTTGAACAGCGCCAGGTTTTCGTTGAAGCCGTTGCTGGAGGCGCCCGGCGGGCCGGATTTCTTCATGTTGTCGACGTAGAAGTTCAGCGCGCCCTTCCATTCGGGGCCGTTGAATTCTGGCTGCCACTTCTCATCGAACCAGCGCGCGCCGAAGCCGTTGGCCAGGGTGGTGATCAGCGCCATGTTCTCACCCCAACCGGCTTTGCCGCGCAGGCACAGGCCGTATTGCTCTTTGGACTTGTCGGTGAGCTTGGCGGCGAATTCGCCGATCTGGCTCCAGGTCGGGTGCTCGGGCATGCTCAGCCCGGCGTCCTTGAACAGGTCGGTGCGGTAATAGGTGATCGAGCTTTCGGCGTAAAACGGCAGGGCGTACAACGAGCCCTTGACGGACAAACCATCACGCACCGAAGGGAACACGTCATCAAGGTCGTAGGAAGCCGGCAGGTCTTTCATTGGCTCCAGCCAACCCTTGGCGCCCCACAGTGCGGCTTCGTACATACCGATGGTCAATACGTCGAACTGCCCGCCCTGCGTGGCGATGTCGGTGGTCAGGCGTTGGCGCAGCACGTTCTCTTCGAGCACCACCCAGTTGAGCTTGATCTCCGGATGCTCGGCCTCGAAGGTTTTCGAGAGCTTCTGCATGCGGATCATGTCGCTGTTGTTGACGGTGGCAATGGTCAGGGTTTGCGCGCCAAGACTGACGGCGCTGAGGGTCATGCATGCTGTCATGCAAGAACAGGCAAGCAGAGTTTTTGCTGTGAACTTCATCGCGCACTCCATTTCCGCGCCCAGGGGGCTGCAGAAGGACGGTTATTGTTGTTGTGTCTTCCTACAAGGAGTCAGGAAGAGTGTGCGGTGATTACAGCCTTCAAATGCGGCGGTGACAAATCCTTGGGAGCACTGGGACTGATACTTTTTTGCACTCGGTTCTTCCTCGTGCCGGAAGATGCGTGACCCGTCGATAACAACCTTGGCACCGCTGAATAACACAGCGGTGCCAAGGCATGGAGGGCTACGCCGTGATGATGTCTTTCTTGGGGCCGAACCGGACCGGCCGATAGTCAACAGGCACTGACGGCTGCCAGTACCGCTCCCGAAGCGGCTGCCCAGTCGGCGTCGTTGTGCGCATGGAAGTTGATAGCCCGGTTATTGCGCAGTTCACTCAGGGTTCCAATGGGGTGGATGAGCAGCTTGGAGATGTCGATCTTCCGGGCTTCGGCAAACGATTTGAACGGTTCTGCATTCAGCGCGCCAGCCAGCTCGCCCCAGGCTTGGCCGAAGGTGGAATCGGCGGGCACGTCGACCTTGTCGGAATCAATGTTTGAACGCCGATGCTCGCTGTTGAGGCGCTGGCGTATCAGGCTGTTGGCGACATTGTTAGCCAGTTGCTGGTCACCCCGATCAACCAGGGCGTCGGCGAACGAGCGGATCGCCGCGGTTCGTGAGGTTGGGGCCGATTCAAGGTTCTGCAAATCCCGTCGTGAACGCGACACGAGCCTGTTCACATTGGATGCGTCGCGCTGAGGATTGTCGAGCAGGGTCTGAATAAGCTGGGCGTAGGTTTTTTGTGGGTTGAGCGCGCTTGGCTGGTTCAGACGTTGCTCCACCTCGTTGCGCAGGGCGGGGTCGCTCAACGGTTCGGGTGCGTTTTCAACCAGGTGGCTGATCTGCTCGGCCAGGCTCGGCTGTGTCGGGGTGACTGCGAACCTGAGCAGCTGTTCGATAAGCGGCTGCGTTTGTAACGGTTGCGTGTCACGCGGCGCGTCTGAAGTCCGGGTTTGCCGATCGTTCAGGGTTTCAAACAGCTCGATGACGTGCGGTGCTATTGAGTGCACAAGCTTAACGGGCAAACTTGTCACGTTTGAGCGAATGAGAGGGGGGGGTAATGGATGACGAATGAACGTTGATCATGGAGGCCCTTTTATCTGCTTCACAAAAACATCACCGGTTGAGGTACTTGGATGACGCTTTGGCTGAGTGACAAAGGGCTTCGGTAGGTTCCTTGAGGTGAGTATGAAACAGCGCCGTTTCAGCAGAGTTATTGCTCGCCATGTTTCCGTGGTGAACACATCGTCAGGGACGTGTGGGTGCTTCAGGGTATTTTTCTTGAACGGGCCCGAGCACGTTAATGGTATCAATCACCATTTTCCGGTTGGAGGTAAGTTTGAAGCTGACCCACACTTCGCCGATCACCGTGGACCTGATGAAAAACCGATAAAGACTGGGTTTTTCGGCTGATAGGTTGTCGAGCGTTTCCGTTCCTCCCGGATGGGTGGCGATGAGTGTTTCATTGGCGTGTTCGCCGCGCAGTCTGATACTCACTTCAACGTCTTCGAGCCCGGTCAGCGCTTTGCCCCAGTCTCTATTGACCCATGTCGAGAACCAACGATTTTGATGGTCGTAATTGTCGATATGTATCTGGCCTTCGCCGGTCCAGCCGAAGGTCTCTCCGGGCGTTTCGAAGCGGCGGGATTCATTGATTGCAAGAGGGGTGGCTGGTTTTTTCATGGCAAGGCTCCAATGGACGGTCCACAGGGCCAGAATCTACAGTCGCCGTGAGGCAGGTAACTGTCAGAACTACCAGTTCAGACGAATGGACGCCTGCTCACGCCAGGTTCTGCTCAGTCAACCGTTGCACCGCCAGGCGCCGGTAATGCTGGCGACGATCAGGTGCAGCTCGTATTCCTTGTGAAAGTGCCAGCGCACCAGCGGGCAGGGGACGCCGTGCTGGCGATAGATGATGGACAGGCCGTTGTGGTCGTCCATCAACTCATCGGAAAGGTCGGTACTACGCCGCCCTGCGCGCTGGATTATAACCTCGAAGCTTGCGAGCTGGCGGGGGCAGGGGGAGTAAAGATTTTCCACTCATGATCATGGGGTCGACGTGGGTTGGGGAATTTTTCCAAAATCCAGTACCTGTCCTTCATGACTTCGAATTGTGTGACAGTACCGACGGGGGCCTTCACAGGAACGTTCAAGCGTTTGGATAACTCTTCAGAGAAACCTGTACTGCCGGATTTACAACTGATCATTCTGATTTGGGTAGCGCTGGTTTTTTCCAGCATGGGCGCGATCAGTCTAGCGAACGCTTCGGGTGAATAAGACTGCGCATTTTTCAAGTCGCTTTTGAAGGTCACTCCACCTTTGTCGCCATGTCCAATGATGTTTAATCGGATTTCATTACTGCCCGCTGATCGATCCAGGAAGTACTCATACTGGCCGTCTTCAGAGGTGGTGAAGGCAATACTGTTTTTAATTTTTTCAGGCTCGGATAGTTCCTTGAAGGCCTTATATTCACCCATGTTGTTGAGTTCTTTCGAGGGGCTTTGAATTTCGGCAGTGGCCGTACTCTTTTGTTTTTTGGAGGGGCCGAAGCGCTTGGGCCGGTAATCGACTTCGACCTCTTCCCACAAGGGGTCGTTAACGGTACCCCAGTTAACGCTTACTTTTTTGCCATTCTGTTTCTCCACGTGAGTAAACACATCAGCGTCTTTCAGTTGTTTGTTTAACTCCATCTCTGCCAACTCCATAATGTCGGCTTTAGAAAATTTCGGGTACTTTGTCTTGAATTTTTCAAGGGCGGTTTTGTAGATATCCCCAGGGTCTATGCCCGTACCAGATATGTAATCCACGTCTACCGGGCCTTCATAACCTTTGACCGGCACGCCGGTCAGCGCGTGCAGTTGTGATGCCAGTGAGTTATCACCGCCCTTGGCGGAGTAACAGACCAGCAAACGCACTTCCGGGTAGTCCCTGATGTCAATGCCACGGGCGACAAGTTCATTATTGATGTCTTCAGCCGTAAAAACTTTGTCATTCTCCCCGACAATCACCGCTCCTTGCTCACCTTCAGGCTTGGCCGCGTGACCGACAATATTTAGGCGTTTGACTCCCTCACCTTTACGATTGTAAGTATCTACATTGGTCTGGATCTCACCGTCCACCGGCGTGATCTTTTCCAGCGGGCCTCCCATTCGAAAGCGTTGTGGCGGGGGGGTAAGGCGTGCATCGCCGTCGATCAACACGCTGGTGTTGGTTGCCGGCCTGTTTGAGGTGACGGTTGAAGGCTCCGACAATGGGCGCTCCTTGAACTGGACGAGCAACGTCGTCAGGTTGACCAACAGGTCTGTCAGGGCCGCCTCTTTATTTTGCGCGTCATCGTCGACCAGGACGCCCAGGTCATTGATTATGCCCTGGGACTGCATCATCAAGCCGAGCATGGCACTGGGCCCGCGCAATACTGGCAGGACTGAATTGAGCAACAGGAAACCACCTTCCTTGAGGCTCGCCCAGCGGCTTTGTGCGTCGGATGTCGATTGGTGTCCGGCCAGGGTAATCAAGTTGCGGGCGTTGGCTTCGTACAGGTGGTCCATCAATGTTCCCGCCTGCAGTGTCTGTTGCAGCCTGGTATCCATGGCCAAGGGAATAGTTTTGTTCATCGGGACGGAACCCAGGTTTAAACCGAATATCACCAGGTTTGGATGTTTGAAACCGTTGCCGCTGTAGGTGTTGCGGGTCTGTTCGTCAGGCAACCAGGCGAGGATGTCGTTTTGCAGCTTGCCTTTGTTCTGTATGGCTTCCAGCAGCGCCTGGCGGGTTGGAAACTGCATTAACGACGCATCGCCCATCAGGGGGCGGTACAGGATGTGCGGGCCGTTCGTGCCGTTCTTGGGTTCGATCAGATAGGCGCCTTCGACCACATCGGTTTTCCCATTGGCCCGGTTATCGAACGCCAGCGGCCGGATCACGATTTCCTGGCCATCAACGATCCTGGGGCCAGGGCCTGGCTTGAATAGCTCCTGGACGTAGCGAAAACCTGTGGTGTTGAAACCGGACTCTGCCTTGATGCTCAGTTCCAGCGCCTTGAACTGCAGCTCCAGCGGTACCTGCTGAACGAACAGTACCTGGCGCCGGGTTTTTTCGGCTGGGTCGTCAAGCAGTTTTTTCTTCAGCAAGTCAGGGTAGGTTTTGCCGATATCAAGGTCGTCGACCAATTGCTTGAGTACGCCTTCTTTCTCTAGCTCTGGCACCCTGACTTTGAAGTCAGCGCCTTTATACTTGAGCCCTGTATTGTAAAAAACTTCAATCTGGCCACTGGGTAACCCGGATAAGTTATTGAGGAGCATGTCTGTCAGGCTCATGGTCTGGCGCACGACCTCCCCGGCGGTACCCGGAGCCCCATAAGCGACCTTGAAGACCACCTCCAGTTTTTCCGCGGGGTGCGCCGTGAGTTTTTTGCTTCTGGGCAAAACGTCGAATTGCTGCTGGGCGAACGTGCGGATGTCCTTGATATCGCTGTTGTAGCTGCGGCCTTCGTTCAGTTGGTTGAAGCTGGCCAGTCCCAGGCTGAGTTCATGCATGATGAAACGCTCGGCCTCGCCTGCGTTGCTCATCCAGTCGGGCAGTGTGGGCGGCTTCTGCGCCGAACTGTCCGGGCCACGCAGGGAGGCAGGCGAGGTCAGACTGCTGCCTAGATGCCGATTGATGAGGACGTCGGCCTGGCCATCGAACAGGTTGCCGGTCACCTCTTCCTTTGGACCGCCCAGGCTTTCGAGCTCATCCCAACTGTTGAACGGAGTGATTTTGCCGCTGGGCTCCACCAGCAGCAGGATGTCGCGATTGGCTTGCGCCAGGTAGCGATGAACCACCTTGTTCGGTGTGGAGTCGGCCAGGCTGTAGACGGTGGCGTCCGATGAGTTGGGGTCAAGTGGGGCGGGGCGCGTGGCGCCTTCGGGATGCCTCACGACCATGTCGATGGTCTTGCGCTGCTCATCATCCAGCCCGGGTTGTTTCAGGCCGGCCAGCTGCAGGTTGCTTTTCAGAATGCGGCTGACCAACGTCCGGTGGCTGTCGCTGAAAGCGGCTCCGGTATCAATGCCCGTATTGAACGCAGGTTTGGCCCAGTACTCACGCAAATTTGCCTCATAGGCATGGTTCAGTCGGTCCGGCAGCGCACCGATGACGCCGCTCAGAGCTGAAAAGTTGAGGTCTAGCGGGGTGTCGGCAGCGATGCCCGTGCGTGCCAGTCGATCGGGACGCGTGTCAAACGCCCTGGCGGAATCGAGGAAGTCTGGGGCGTCACCGCCAGTCAGGTAGTCGAAGGCAAGTGCCATCAATTGTGTGCGCTTGGGTTTCGAGGGATTGTCCGGATCGGGCGTTTCAATGGCAATCTGGTTGATGTCGAAATCCAGCCCTGGAGAGGCGTCCTTCAGCCTGTCGCTGAGCACTCGTGCGACCACCGAGTAAACGTTGGGCTCACCGGCAAACTGGCGACGGGCAATATCTGCGACGGGGTCAGTGGTGGCGCTCGAGGTTCGGATCGGTGTGGTGGCCGGTTCTGCGCTGCCGGGCGCCGGCGGCTGCACGACGTCCGGGCGTTGTGCCTGGGGGAACTTGCCAGGCTCAAGCATGACCTGCAGCGCAAGGTTCTGTATGGCTTCATCCCGCATATGCCTGACGTGCTGAACGTCCTGTCGGTGTGGCCGCGCAGCATTGCGTTCAGGAGCAAGTATCGATGGGAATGTCTTGATATCCTGCAACACCCGGATTTGCTCCAGTGCTTCGGCCTTCGTCGTCGGAACCCTCATGCCGTAAAAAGCGCCGACGGCATGGGTGGGGGCGGTGTGTTCGCCGATATACACAATCGGGACGTTGTTCGTAGAAAGTTTGCGAACAGCCTCGAAGACGTTGATAGCGGCTTCCTCGAAGCCATCGTCGTATTTGGAAAAAACGGTGCGTTTGCCGTTAATGGTGCCGTCCAGAAATCCGGAAGGTGTTAGTTTCAGGTTTGAAATGTTGATGTTGTTATTCTTCGCAAACGTCGCGAACGGCTCGTTTTTGAGTGCGTGAGTCAGCTGTGACCAAAGCTGCCCGAATGTTGAGTGAGCTGGAATGTCATGGACTGCGCCGAAGGAAGACGGCATGTAACGGCTGGTAGCGTCTACATTGACCTCATCCATCAAGGCGGTGGCGAGTTTTTCTGCCATGTCAGCCTCAGCCTGACTCACCAACTGCTCGGCTGTTTTTCGGACTTCCAGGGTCACTACACCGGCCGATGGGCTGCGTGGGGTCCGAGTCAGGCTGGTTTGTGCGTCCACTGTTGCGGGGGATGGAGGCAAATTTCGGGGCGGGGTGGGTAAGGGCGAGTGCGATGCAATAATGCTCATGGGGACCTCGTGGGTACGATCAAGAAAGCGCGTGGTCGAGTTGTCTGGCAGTAACTGACTTGTAGCTTTTTGGTCATACACATGGAGGCGTTCCACCCCAGCTATTGCGGGATGTGATTGGGACAGGCGTGAGAGCGTTCGCCAGATAGCCAGCTTGCGGTTTTTTTAACTGAAGTGCGAGGCGTCTACCGGCATCAGGTTCTGCTCCGTCAACCGCTGCATCGCCAACCGTCGATAGTGAGAAGGGGTCATGCCCTTGAGTTGCTGAAAGCGCCGGTTGAAATTGGAGATATTGTTAAAGCCTGACTCAAAGCACACATCCGTGACGGCCCTGTCACCGTCCGCGAGTAATTCGCAGGACTTGCTGATGCGCAGCCGGTTGACGAACTCGATAAACGTGCGACCGGTCGCCTGCTTGAACACCCGCGAGAAGTAGGTCGGCTTCATCCCCAGGTATTGCGCCACTTCTTCCAGCGGCAGCTCGCGGGCGTAATGTGCAAAGATGTAATCCACTGCCCGGTTGGTGCGGTCTATGCTGTGCTCGTCGGCCAATTGCGGCGTGGTTACGCCGGACAGCAATTGGTAGTCCTCGCACACGCTCAACACGTCCAGCAAGATAAAAAACTGCCCCAGGCGCGACGTGCCCTTGGTGTCCTCGATGTGTTGCATCAAGGTCATGGCCTGGGTGATGGTTTTTTTGCAGCGAAATTCGATGCCGTACTGCGCGCGCTCCAGCAGCGGTGCGAGGTTCTTGAGTTCAGCAAAAATATGGCTGCCGCTCTCAAACAGGTCATCGGTAAAGTTCACCAGCATGTCGCGCTTGGGCACCACCTCGTCTTCTTCCACCTGGCTGATCCAGTTGTGGGGCAGGTTGGGGCCGGTGAGGAACAGGCTTTCCGGGTAGAAGTTGCCGATGTAGTCACCGATAAACACCTTGCCGGAGCTGGCGACGATCAGGTGCAGCTCGTATTCCTTGTGGAAATGCCAGCGCACCAGCGGGCAGGGGAAGCCGTGCTGGCGATAGATGATGGACAGGCCGTTGTGGTCGTCCATCAACTCGTAGGAAGGGTCGGTGATGCGCGTTGCTCGGGTCATGCTGCCGTCGCTTTATTGTGGTTGCTGCGTAGGATAATGCCCCGTCGCGCGCGACCTCGCCAGCGGCAGTGTCTACAGGTTGCGGTTTTTCGCCTCGATCCACTGGGACATGTACTGGGTACTCTTGTGCGCGTGATGGCGCAGCATACTGCCGGTGAAGTTGTCCCGGCGATGGGCGGCAAGGTTGCTGCGGCATTGCTCCAGGCACTCCACCAGGGCTGGCCCATGCAGCGTCTGGTCATAGCGCCTGGCCAGCAACTGGCGCCCGTGCTCCTGGGCCCGGGTCCAACGCTCGCGGTCCTGGTAGAGGGCCACGGCAGCGGCGGCCAGGGCCGGGGCGTCGGTTGTTATCACGCCCGGCCAGGGCTGGTCATCGCCCATGGCCTCGGCGCCGACGGGGGTGGTGACATTAGGCGTGCCGCACAGCATGGCGTCGACCAACTTGCCCTTGATGCCCGCGCCAAAGCGCAGCGGTGCCAGGCAGATACGCGCCGCCGTCATGACTTGCAGCGCGTCTTCGGCCCAGTTCATCACATGAAAACCCTGGGCTGGGTTGTGCAGGGCGGTGGCCTTGGGCGGCGTGTAGGCGCCGTAGATGTGCAACTGGGCGCCTGGCAGTTGTTGGCGGATCAGTGGCCACAGGCTGTGCTTCATCCACAGCACCGCATCCCAATTGGGCGCGTGGCGGAAGTTACCGATGCTGAGGAAATGCGCACGGTCTTCAAAGGGCGCAAATGCGTCGGTGGGCGGTTGCAGCATCAAGGGGCACCAGTGGAGCAGGGCGGCGGGCACCTTGAACTGTTCGGTGAGCAGGCGGATTTCCACGTCGGAGATCATCAAGCTGATGTCACAGCGGTAAATTGCAGCGATTTCGCGTTTGGCCAGGTCGGTATCGGCCATCCGCTGGAACTCGTCCTCCAGCGCTGGCGCGAACAGGGCGCTGAAGTCGTCGCTGTCGGGGTTGGCTTTCACCTGCTCCTTGAAACGCTGGTGGCGGGCGTCGCGCAGGCTTTGCAGGTCGGAGGTTTCCAGCACGCGCAGGGCGTCGGGGCAGCATTGTTCTACGCGCCAGCCGAATTGCTCTTCCATCATGAATCGGTCGAACAGCACGATATCCGGGGCCAGCTCGCGGACAAAATCGTCGAAACTGCTGTTATTCAGCTCAATGGGGCGTTCGGCGATCCCGAGTGCCGGCAAGTCGGCCTTGTGTTCGCCGATGGTGGCCGGGCTGCTGAAGGTAATGTCCCAACCTTGCGTAAGAAAACTCTCAAGGATCTGCATCATATGCCCGCCCGCGGCTGAGGAGCGCGGTTCCGGCCAGACATAACCAATGACCAGGACTTTGGTGGCGGGCTGATTCATCGACAAAGGTTTCCTTGAAGGGCAAGCGCAAAGCGCGCAATTAAACCACAACCTCAGGACATGACAATTTGTGTCTGGCGGTAGGTAGCGTCGGCACTTTGTGGTTAACTTCCGCCTCTCGAATTCGTTTAACCAAACCCAGCATAAGGATTCTGTTCATGGCTCAAGTCACCCTTAAAGGCAACCCGGTCCAGGTTGAAGGCGAACTGCCGAAAGTCGGCGCCAAAGCCGCAGATTTCACCCTGACCGCCGGCGATCTGTCCGACGCCACCCTGGCGACCTTTGCCGGTAAGCGCAAAGTACTGAACATCTTCCCAAGCGTTGACACCCCAACCTGTGCCACTTCGGTGCGCAAGTTCAACGCCCAGGCCAACGATGTAGCAAACACCGTGGTGCTGTGCATCTCCACTGACCTGCCGTTCGCCCAGGCGCGTTTCTGCGGTTCCGAAGGCCTGGAAAACGTGAAGAACCTGTCTGACTTCCGTGATTCGGATTTCGCCGTTGATTACGGTGTGGCCATTGCCGACGGCCCGCTCAAAGGCCTGACCGCACGCGCGGTGGTGGTACTGGACGAGAACGACAACGTGTTGCACAGCGAGTTGGTCAAGGAAATCGCTGAAGAGCCAAACTACGACGCCGCCCTGGCTGTGTTGAAGTAACTGTTTGTGCGTATGACTGTCGTTTGGCAGTAACACGTATGATGCATGATTGCGGCCTGGCCTAGTCCAGGCCGTTTTTATTTGAGCGTCAGCGGCTTAGCGAAATAGCCGACGGACTAAGATCAGCAGTTAAAAGTTGTAAGCCTAAGGTAAATAGCCGGTAAAGGTGCTTTTCTAAACGCACCCCAGTGCTTATCTTTCAGCCTCCCGAAGAAGAAGCTCTCACCCCCAATGGTTGATCACTCCATGCAATCCTCCTCCCGCAACTCCCGCCGCTGGCTGTTTGGCCTGCTCGTGCTGCTGGTTATCGCCGGCCTGTGCTGGAAATTCTGGCCCGGTGGCGCGGCCCATAAAGACGCTCCGGCGGGGCATACGGGCAAGACCGGCATGGCGCGCCCGGGCTTCGGCGGTTCCACCGGGCCGGTGCCGGTGCGTGTGGCGCCAGCGGTGCAGGGGGAGTTTGCGGTGTACTACAAGGCGCTGGGTACGGTCACTGCGCTGAACACCATTAATGTGCGCAGCCGGGTGGGCGGCGAGTTGGTCAAGATCGCCTTCGAGGAAGGGCAAATGGTCAAGGCCGGTGACCTGCTGGCAGAAATCGACCCGCGCAGTTACCAGAACGCCTTGCTCCAGGCCCAGGGCACCTTGCTGCAGAACCAGGCCCAGTTGAAGAACGCCCAGGTCGATGTGCAGCGTTATCGTGACCTGTACGCCCAGGACAGTATCGCCAAGCAAACCCTGGACACCGCCGAAGCGCTGGTCTTGCAATACCAGGGCACGGTCAAGACCAATCAGGGCGCGGTGGACGACGCCAAGCTCAACCTGGAATTCACCCGGATCCGCGCGCCCATCAGCGGTCGCGTCGGTTTGCGCCAGCTTGACGTCGGCAACCTGGTTGCAGCCAACGACACCACCGCCCTGGCGGTGATCACCCAGACCCAGCCAATCAGCGTGGCCTTCACCCTGCCGGAAAATACCCTGGAAACCGTGCTGGCCCGCTACCACGCCGGCAACAAGTTGCCAGTGGAAGCCTGGGACCGTGGCGACGTGAAAAAGCAGGCGGTCGGTGTACTGCAAAGCCTGGACAACCAGATTGACGTCACCACCGGCACCCTGAAATTCAAGGCGCGTTTCGATAACAAGGACCAGGCGCTGTTCCCCAACCAGTTCGTCAATGTGCACCTGCTGGCCGATACCTTGAAGAACGTGGTGCTGGCGCCATCCGCGGCGATCCAGTTCGGCAACAATGGCACCTTTGTCTACAAGCTCGACGGCGACAAGAAGGTCAAGGTCCAGCCGCTGGTGGTGGGTGACACCGATGGCGAAAATACCGTGATCAAGGAGGGCCTGGTGGCCGGCGATCGCGTGGTGCTGGAAGGCACCGACCGCCTCAAGGACGGCAGCGAGATCGAAGTGGTCAACGCCAGCAGCGAGGTGCCTACCACCCCGACCGAGCACCTGCAAGGCAAGCCGGCAGCAAAAGGGGAGACCGGCGCTGACGCCGGCAAGGCGCAAAAGGTCGGCTCATGAACCTGTCGCGCCTGTTCATCCTTCGCCCGGTCGCCACTACGCTGAGCATGCTGGCCATTGTCCTGGCCGGCATCATTTCGTACCGCCTGCTGCCGGTGTCGGCGTTGCCCCAAGTGGATTACCCGACTATCCGGGTGATGACCCTGTACCCCGGCGCCAGCCCCGATGTGATGACCAGCGCGGTCACCGCACCGCTGGAGCGCCAGTTCGGGCAGATGCCCGGGCTGACCCAGATGGCGTCCACCAGCTCCGGCGGCGCCTCGGTGCTGACCCTGCGTTTCAACCTCGACATCAATATGGATGTCGCCGAGCAACAGGTGCAAGCCGCGATCAATGCCGCCACCAACCTGTTGCCCAAGGATCTGCCGGCGCCGCCGGTGTACAACAAGGTCAACCCGGCGGATACCCCGGTGCTGACCCTGGCAATCACTTCCAAGACCATGTTGCTGCCCAAACTCAATGATCTGGTCGACACGCGCATGGCGCAGAAAATCGCGCAGATCAGCGGCGTCGGCATGGTCAGCATCGCCGGTGGCCAGCGCCAGGCCGTGCGCATCAAGGTCAACCCCGAGGCCCTGGCGGCCAATGGCTTGAACCTCTCGGACGTACGCGCCCTGATCGCCGCCTCCAACGTCAACCAGCCCAAGGGTAACTTTGACGGCCCCACCCGCGTGTCGATGCTCGACGCCAACGACCAGTTGGTCTCGCCCCAGCAATATGCCGAACTGATCCTGGCCTACAACAATGGCGCCCCGCTGCGGCTCAAGGATGTGGCGCAGATCGTCGACGGTGCCGAAAACGAGCGCCTCGCCGCCTGGGCCAACGAGAACCAGGCCGTGCTGCTCAATATCCAGCGCCAGCCGGGCGCCAACGTGATCGAGGTGGTGGACCGCATCAAGGCCCTGCTGCCGAGCATCACCGACAATCTGCCGGCCGGCCTGGACGTGACGGTGCTCACCGACCGCACCCAGACTATCCGCGCCTCGGTGAAGGATGTGCAGCACGAATTGCTGATCGCTATTGCTCTGGTAGTGATGGTGACCTTCCTGTTCCTGCGCCGGGTCAGCGCCACGATCATTCCGTCCATCGCCGTGCCGCTGTCCTTGGTGGGCACCTTTGGCGTGATGTACCTGGCCGGATTCTCCATCAATAACCTGACACTGATGGCCCTGACCATCGCCACCGGGTTTGTGGTGGACGACGCCATCGTGATGCTGGAGAACATCTCGCGCTATATCGAAGAAGGCGAGACGCCGATGGCCGCCGCGCTCAAGGGCGCCAGGCAGATCGGTTTCACCCTGGTATCCCTGACTTTGTCGCTGATTGCCGTGTTGATCCCGCTGCTGTTCATGGCCGATGTGGTCGGGCGGCTGTTCCGCGAGTTCGCCATCACCCTGGCGGTGGCGATCCTGATTTCCCTGGTGGTGTCCCTGACCCTGACGCCCATGATGTGCGCACGCCTGCTCAAGCGCGAACCCAAGGAAGAAGAGCAGGGCCGCTTCTACAAGGCCAGCGGCGCCTGGATTGACTGGCTGATCGAAGCCTACGGCCGCAAGCTGCAATGGGTGCTCAAGCACCAGCCGCTGACGTTGCTGGTGGCGATCGCCACCCTGGGGCTTACGGTGGTGCTGTACCTGGTGGTGCCCAAGGGCTTTTTCCCGGTGCAGGACACCGGCGTGATCCAGGGTATTTCCGAGGCGCCGCAATCGATTTCCTTTGCGGCCATGAGCCAGCGCCAGCAGGAACTGGCGAAGATCATCCTCGCCGACCCAGCGGTGGAGAGCCTGTCGTCCTACATTGGTGTGGACGGCGATAACGCCACGCTCAACAGCGGCCGCTTGCTGATCAACCTCAAGGCCCACGGCCAGCGCGACTTGAGCGCCGCGCAAGTGATCACTCGGTTGCAACCGCAAATCGACAAGCTGGTGGGCATCCGCCTGTTCATGCAGCCGGTGCAGGACCTCACCATCGAGGACCGCGTCAGCCGTACCCAGTACCAGTTCAGCATGTCTTCCCCGGACGCCGAGTTGCTTGCGTTATGGAGCGGCAAGTTGGTACACGCCCTCAGCCAATTGCCGGAACTTACCGACGTCGCCAGTGACCTGCAGGACAAGGGCTTGCAGGTGTACCTGGTGATTGACCGCGATGCGGCCTCGCGTCTGGGCGTCAGCGTTTCGACCATCACCGATGCGTTGTATGACGCCTTCGGCCAGCGGCAGATTTCCACCATCTACACCCAGGCCAGCCAGTACCGGGTAGTGTTGCAGGCCCAGTCCGGCGAAACCCTCGGCCCGGCCGCGCTCAACCAGATCCATGTGAAAACCACCGACGGTGGCCAGGTACGGCTGTCGAGCCTGGCCCATGTGGAACAGCGCCAGGCGCAATTGGCAATTGCCCATATCGGCCAGTTCCCGGCGGTGATGATGTCGTTCAACCTGGCGTCTGGCGTGGCGCTGGGCAAAGGCGTGGAACTGATCAACCAGACCCAGAAGGACATCGGCATGCCAGTGGGCGTGCAAACCCAGTTCCAGGGCGCGGCCCAGGCGTTCGAAGCTTCGTTGTCGAGCACGTTGCTGTTGATCCTGGCGGCGGTGGTCACCATGTATATCGTGCTCGGTGTGCTCTATGAGAGCTACATCCACCCGATCACTATCCTATCGACCTTGCCGTCGGCGGCGGTGGGGGCCTTGCTGGCGTTGCTGCTCAGTGGCAATGACCTGGGCATGATCGCGATCATCGGCATCATCCTGCTGATCGGTATCGTGAAAAAGAACGCGATCATGATGATCGACTTCGCCCTCGATGCCGAACGCAACCAGGGCCTGGACCCGCAGACCGCGATCTACCAGGCCGCGCTGTTGCGCTTTCGGCCGATCCTGATGACCACCCTGGCCGCCTTGTTCGGTGCGGTGCCGTTGATGCTCGCCAGCGGGTCCGGTGCTGAGCTGCGCCAGCCCCTGGGCCTGGTGATGGTCGGTGGCTTGTTGTTGAGCCAGGTGTTGACGCTGTTCACCACGCCGGTGATTTACCTGTACTTCGATCGTCTTGGCCGGCGCTGGCGCAAAGAGCCGCAACGTCTGGAGCCGGTTGAGCCATGAATCTGTCCGGACCTTTCATCCGCCGGCCGGTCGCGACCATGCTGCTGAGCCTGGCGATCATGTTGCTCGGTGGCGTCAGCTTCAATTTGTTGCCGGTGTCGCCATTGCCGCAGATCGACTTCCCGGTGATCGTGGTCTCGGCCAGCTTGCCCGGCGCCAGCCCCGAGGTGATGGCGTCTACGGTGGCCACGCCGTTGGAGCGTTCATTCGGCGCGATTGCCGGTATCACCACCATGAGCAGTTCGTCGAGCCAGGGCTCTACCCGGGTGATCCTGGCGTTCGATTCCGACCGCGACATCAACGGCGCGGCGCGGGAAGTGCAGGCGGCCATCAACGCGTCGCGCAACCTGCTGCCCAGTGGCATGCGCAGCATGCCCACCTACAAGAAGATCAACCCGTCCCAGGCGCCGATCATGGTGCTGTCGCTGACCTCCGACGTGTTGCAGAAGGGCCAGTTGTACGACCTGGCCTCTACCATCCTGTCCCAGAGCCTGTCCCAGGTGCCGGGTGTGGGCGAAGTGCAGATCGGCGGCAGTTCGCTGCCGGCGGTGCGCATCGAGCTGGAACCCAAGGCCCTCGATCAGTACGGCGTTGCCTTGGACGATGTGCGCAACACCATCGCCAATGCCAACCAGCGCCGGCCCAAAGGCTCCCTGGAAGACGGCGAGCGCAACTGGCAGATCCAGGCCAACGATCAGTTGGAGAAAGCCAAGGACTATGAGCCCCTGCTGATTCGTTATCAGGATGGCGCGGCCCTGCGTCTCAAAGACGTGGCGAAGATCACCGATGGGGTGGAAGACCGCTACAACAGCGGCTTCTTCAACAATGATTCGGCGGTGTTGTTGGTGATCAACCGCCAGTCCGGCGCCAACATCATCGAAACCGTGCGGCAGATCAAGGCGCAGTTGCCGGCGTTGCAGGCGGTGTTGCCGTCCAGCGTCAAGCTCAGCCTGGCCATGGACCGCTCGCCAGTGATCACCGCCACCCTGCATGAGGCAGAGATGACGCTGCTGATTGCCGTGGTGCTGGTGATCCTGGTGGTGTACCTGTTCTTGGGTAACTTCCGTGCCTCGCTGATCCCGACCCTGGCGGTGCCGGTGTCGCTGGTGGGCACCTTCGCGGTGATGTACCTGTACGGCTTTTCGCTGAACAACTTTTCGCTGATGGCGCTGATCCTCGCCACCGGGCTGGTGGTGGACGATGCCATCGTGGTGCTGGAGAACATTTCCCGGCACATCGACGAGGGCGTGCCACCGATGAAAGCCGCCTACCTGGGCGCCCAGGAAGTCGGCTTTACCTTGCTGTCGATGAACGTGTCGCTGGTGGCTGTGTTCCTGTCGATCCTGTTCATGGGCGGCATTGTTACCAACCTGTTCCGTGAATTTTCCATCACCTTGTCGGCGGCGATCATCGTCTCGCTGATCGTGTCGCTGACCCTGACGCCCATGCTGTGTGCCCGCTGGCTCAAGCCCCACGTCAAGGACCAGCAAACCGGTTTGCAGCGCTGGAGCCAGAAGGTCAACGACCGCATGGTCGCCGGCTACGCCACCAGCCTGGATTGGGTGCTGCGTCATCGGCGCCTGACCTTGCTCAGCCTGTTGGTCACCGTGGGCGTGAATATCGCGCTGTACGTGGTGGTGCCCAAAACCTTCATGCCCCAGCAGGACACCGGCCAGTTGATCGGGTTTGTGCGCGGTGACGATGGCCTGTCGTTCAGCGTCATGCAGCCGAAGATGGAGATCTTTCGCCAGGCGGTGCTCAAGGACCCGGCGGTGCTCAGCGTGGCCGGTTTTATCGGTGGCAACCAAGGCACTAACAACGCAGTGATGCTGGTGCGCCTCAAACCGATCAGCGAACGCAAGATCTCTGCCCAGGCGGTGATCGAGCGCCTGCGCAAGGATGTACCGCTGGTGCCGGGCGGGCGCTTGTTCCTGATGGCCGACCAGGACCTGCAGTTTGGTGGCAGCCGCGACCAGACCAGCGCGCAATATTCCTACATCCTGCAAAGCGGCGACCTGGCCGCGTTGCGCCTGTGGTACCCGAAAGTGGTGGCGGCGATGCGTGAGTTGCCGGAGCTGACCGCCATCGACGCCCGCGAAGGCCGCGGCGCGGCCCAGGTGACGTTGATTGTCGACCGCGACCAGGCCAAGCGCCTGGGCATCGACATGGACATGGTCACGGCGGTGCTCAACAACGCCTACAGCCAGCGGCAGATTTCCACCATTTACGACAGCCTCAACCAGTACCAGGTGGTGATGGAGGTCAACCCCAAATACGCCCAGGACCCGATCACCCTCAACCAGATGCAGGTGATCACCGCCGACGGCGCGCGGGTGCCGTTGTCGACCATTGCCCATTATGAAAACAGCCTGGCCGACGACCGTGTCAGCCATGAAGGCCAGTTTGCTTCGGAGAATATTGCCTTCGACATGGCGCCCGGGGTCACGGTGGAGCAGGGCACGGCAGCCATCGAGCGTGCAATTGCCAAGGTCGGGCTCCCCGAGGACGTGATCGCCAAGATGGCCGGCACTGCCGACGCGTTCGCCGCGACCCAGAAAGGCCAGCCGTTCATGATTCTCGGCGCGCTGGTGGCGGTGTACCTGGTGCTGGGTATTCTGTATGAAAGCTACATTCACCCGCTGACCATCCTGTCTACGCTGCCGTCGGCCGGTGTCGGTGCGTTGTTGGCGATCTACCTGCTGGGGGGCGAGTTCAGCCTGATCTCCCTGCTGGGCTTGTTCCTGTTGATCGGCGTGGTGAAGAAAAACGCGATCCTGATGATCGACCTGGCGCTGCAATTGGAGCGCAACGATGGCATGAGCCCGCTGGAGTCGATCCGCAGCGCCTGCCTGTTGCGCCTGCGGCCGATCCTGATGACCACGCTGGCCGCGATCCTCGGTGCCTTGCCGTTGTTGCTCGGCAGTGGCGACGGCGCAGAAATGCGCCACCCGCTGGGCCTGACCATCATTGGCGGCCTGGTGTTCAGCCAGATCCTGACCCTATACACCACCCCGGTGGTTTACCTTTACCTCGACCGCGCGCGTCATCGCTTCAATGCCTGGCGCGGCGTGCGTACCGATGCTGCCCTGGACACTGCGCTATGACCGACTCAACCAACGCTCCTGCAACCCCTGTAGGAGCGAGCTTGCTCGCGAAAAAGGCCCAGACGCCGCGCTCAACCAGAATGAACGCGTTATCGTTGACGGCCTTCGCGAGCAAGCTCGCGCCTACAGTGGGCTTGGCCATGTTGCTCAGCGCCTGCGCCATCGGCCCTGACTACAAACGCCCGGACGTCATCGAGCCGGTGCAGTTCAAGGAGGCCCAGGGCTGGCGCCAGGCCAACCCGAGCGACTCCCTGGCCCGCGGCGCCTGGTGGGAGCTGTACGGTGACCGTCAACTCAATGATCTGGTGGTGCGCCTCAACGCGTCCAACCAGACCGTCGCCCAGGCCGAAGCGCGTTTTCGCCAGGCACAGGCCCTGGTACGCAGTTCACGCGGGGCGTTTTACCCCAGCGTTGACCTGAGCGTCGGCAAGACCCGCGCCAGCCAGGGTACCGGCAGCAGCAGTGCCAGCCTCAGCAGTTCCAGCAGCGGTATCCGCGACACCCTCAACGCCCAGTTGGGCGTGAGTTGGGAAGCCGATATCTGGGGCAAGTTGCGCCGTGGCCTTGAGGCCAACGAAGCCAGCGCCGAGGCGAGCTCCGCGGACTTGGCCGCGATGCGCCTGAGCCAACAATCGGAACTGGTGCAGAGCTACCTGCAACTGCGCGTCATGGACGAACAGACGCGCCTGCTGCAAGCGACGCTGGAGACCTATCAGCGCTCGTTGAAAATGACCGAAAACCAATACCGCGCCGGTGTGGCCGGCAAGGACGCCATTGCCCAGGCGCAAACCCAGCTCAAGACCACACAGGCCAGCCTGATCGATCTGATCTGGCAGCGTGCCCAGTTGGAAAACGCCATTGCGGTGTTGATCGGCGAGGCCCCGGCCAACTTCAACTTGGCGGTGAGCAAAGACATCCCGGCGCTGCCGCAGATACCGGTGAGCCTGCCGTCCCAGTTGCTGGAGCGTCGCCCCGATATCGCCTCGGCCGAACGCTCGGTCATCGCCGCCAACGCCAATATTGGCGTGGCCAAGGCTGCCTATTACCCCGACCTGACCTTGAGCTTGGCGGGGGGCTACTCCAGCAGCACCTATGAAGATTGGATCAGCCTGCCGAACCGTTTCTGGTCGGTAGGGCCGAAGCTGGCGATGACCCTGTTCGATGGCGGCCAGCGCTCGGCGGAAGTCGACCGCACCGTGGCCAGCTATGACGAGACCGTGGCCAAGTACCGCCAGACCGTACTGGACGGTTTCCGTGAGGTGGAAAACTACATGGTCCAGCTCAAGGTGCTCGCCGATGAGGCGGTGGTCAGCAATGAAGCGCTGGAATCGGCGCGTGAATCCTTGCGCTTGACCGAAAACCAGTACAAAGCCGGGTTGATTGCCTATCTGGATGTGGTCACGGTGCAGGCGACGGCGCTGAGCAACGAGCGTACCGTGTTGACCTTGCTGCAGTCGCGGCTGGTGGCCAGTGTGCAGTTGATCGCAGCGTTGGGCGGAGGCTGGGACGGCCAGACATCCTTGGCTGAAAAGGAGTAACCGGCTACACACGCATCCTGATCGCCTTCTGTAGGAGCGAGCTTGCTCGCGAAAAACGTCAACGATAACGCGTGCTTGCTGAATGAACGCGGCGCCTGTGAGTTTTTCGCGAGCAAGCTCGCTCCTACAGACCGCCCCGCATTTTGATGTCCGTGACGTCGTTGGAAAACACCCTGATGAAGCCAGCCGATTGACGCCAAAAACTGCGCAATGGTCAATGGGTTAATTAATCACCTACCCGAGATTCATACTCGCTACAATCGCCCGATTTGCCACCCGGCACGGGCTTTTGCGCCGGTCGCCTGCGAGACGTCCCATGCTGATCGGTAGCTATTCAACCTCCCTTGTCGTGATTTCCCTGTGCGTTGCCATCCTGGCGTCCTACACCGCCTTGGACCTGGCCGGGCGTATCGCGACCGCCAAGGGGCGGGCGGTTTACCTATGGATCACTGGCGGCGCAGTGGCGATGGGCGTGGGCATCTGGTCCATGCACTTTATCGGGATGTTGGCCCTGCGCCTGCCGTTTGCCCTCGGGTTTGACGTGGGCATAACCCTGTTCTCGCTGTTGATCGCCGTGCTATCCAGCGGCTTCGCGTTATGGCTGGTCAGCCAGCCTCGCTTGCCGGCCTGGCAACTGGCATTTGGCGCGCTGGTGATGGGGGCCGGTATCGCCAGCATGCATTACACCGGCATGGCCGCGATGCGCATGACCCCGGGCATCGACTACGACCCGGCCTTGTTCGGCGCTTCGCTGGTGATTGCGGTGGTGGCTTCCGGCGCCGCGCTGTGGATCGCCTTCAACCTGCGGCGCAACACACCTTATGTGCGTCTGGCTCGGGGCGGCGCAGGCTTGGTGATGGGCGTGGCCATCGTTGGGATGCACTACACCGGGATGGCTGCGGCGCGCTTTGCCGATGACAGCTTCTGCGGCGCCGCACTGACGGGCCTGAGCGGCAAGGGCCTGGATAACCTGGTCTTGGTCACTTCGCTGGCGGTATTGGTCATTGCGCTGTTGACCTCGGTGCTGGATGCGCGCCTGGAAGCGCGCACCGCCGTACTCGCCGATTCCCTGACCCTGGCCAATCAGGAACTCACCCACCTGGCCCTGCATGACATGCTCACAGGCCTGCCCAATCGCACCTTGCTGGCAGATCGCATACAACAAGGCATCCAGGCGGTGCACGAGCGGGGCGGTTGCTTTGCCTTGATGTTTATCGACCTGGATGGTTTCAAACCGGTCAACGATGCCTTTGGTCATCACCTGGGCGACCAGTTGCTGCGCGAGGTCGGCTTGCGCCTGCGCGAGGACTTGCGCAGCCAGGATACCCTGGCCCGCATCGGCGGCGATGAGTTCGTGTTGCTGGTGCAACTCACCCAGCCCGATGACGCCATGGGCCTGGCCGAACGCCAGGTCAGCTTGATCAACCGCACGTTCACGGTGGCCGAGCATGAGTTGCAGATCTCGGCCAGCATCGGTATCGCCATGTTCCCGGGCAACGGTAGCAACCCCCAGGAACTGCTGATGAACGCCGACGCGGCGATGTATCACGCCAAGGGCATGGGCAAGAATGGCTACAGCTTTTTCGATGTGTCGATGAACACCAATGCGCGCAAACAACTGCAATTGCTACAGGACCTGCGCTTTGCCCTTGAGCAGGGGCAATTTCGTTTGCATTACCAACCCAAGTTCGACGCCGTCAGTGGTCTTGCCGTGGGGGCCGAAGCGCTGTTGCGCTGGGAGCATCCGCACCAGGGCTTGCTGATGCCCGCTACGTTTATTGCACTGGCGGAGAAAACCGGGCTGATCATTCCCATCGGCGAATGGGTACTCGATGAAGCTTGTCGCCAAATGAGTCTGTGGTACGCCCTGGGCTATGAGCACTGGCGCATCGCCGTCAACCTGTCAGCGTTGCAGTTCTGCCATGCGGGCTTGGTGAGCAGCGTAGCGGCTGCACTGGAACGGCACCAGTTACCGGCCAACAGCCTTACGCTGGAAATCACCGAGACCACCGCCATGAGCGATGCTGATGCAAGCATGACGGTATTGCAGCAGCTCTCGGACATGGGGGTAGACCTGTCCATCGATGACTTTGGCACCGGTTACTCCAGCCTGATGTACCTCAAGCGCCTGCCGGCCAACGAGCTGAAGATCGACCGCGGTTTTGTGCGGGACCTGGAACACGACAGCGACGACGCGGCCATCGTCTCGGCCATCGTGGCCCTGGGCCAGGCCCTGGGCCTGCGGATCGTCGCCGAGGGGGTGGAAACCGATGTGCAGCAGCACTTCCTCACCCGCCTGGGGTGTGACTCCTTGCAAGGTTACTTGTTGGGGCACCCACTGCCGGCCGATAGCTTCATGGCGAATATCCGGGGCGCCGAACAGGCGGCGCCTGACAAAAGCAGTCAGTGACAGGTATTCTTGGATCCAACCCTAAACATTCGGTTGAATCGGGAGGCCGCAGCCATGGACAAAGTCGTCATCATCACGGGGGGCAGTCGTGGAATCGGCGCCCAGACGGCATTGCTCGCCGCTCGCCAAGGCTATCGCATCTGCATCAACTACCAGTCTGACGAAGACGCTGCTCACCGTGTACTTGATCAGGTTCGCGCGCTGGGCGCCCAGGCAATTGCCGTGCGGGCCGATGTCAGCAGCGAGGATGAAGTGATCGGCCTGTTCAATCGCGTTGATGCGGAGCTGGGCCGGGTCACCGCGCTGGTGAATAACGCCGGCACCGTGGGGCATAAGTCGCGGCTCGATGAGATGTCCGAGTTTCGTATCCTCAAAATCCTCAAGACCAATGTGCTGGGTCCGATCCTGTGTGCCAAGCACGCGGTATTGCGCATGTCGCCCCGGCATGGCGGGCAGGGCGGCAGTATCGTCAACGTATCGTCGGTGGCGGCGCGGCTGGGCTCGCCGGGTGAGTATGTCGACTACGCCGCCTCCAAGGGCGCACTGGACACCTTTACCCTGGGACTGTCCAAGGAGGTGGCGGGCGAGGGCATTCGCGTCAACGCCGTGCGCCCTGGCTATATCTTTACCGATTTCCATGCCCTGAGCGGCGACCCGGACCGGGTCAGCAAGCTGGAGTCCGGTATCCCGATGGCGCGTGGCGGGCGCCCGGATGAAGTGGCCGAGGCGATCATCTGGTTACTGTCGGACAAGGCGTCGTATTCCACCGGCACGTTTATCGACCTGGGCGGCGGCCGTTAAAACGACCGCACAATCCGCCCAAGCGTTTCCATGGCCTTTTCCGAGGCCTCGTTCCAAGGGCTGCCATAGTTCAAGCGTATGCAGTTTTTGAACCGCTGGGTCGCGGAAAAGATCGGTCCCGGTGCAATGCTGATGCCCTGGGCGAGGGCCATCTGGAACAATTTCAGCGAGTCGGTCTGCTCCGGCAGTTCCAACCACAAAAAATAGCCTCCCGCTGGCTGGCTGACCCGTGTTTGCGCCGGAAAATAACGAGCGATGGCCGCCAGCATGGCGCTTTGCTGTTCTTCCAGGGCGTAGCGCAGTTTGCGCAGGTGCCGGTCATAGCCGCCATGTTGCAGGTAGTCGGCAATCGCCGCCTGCGCCGGCATCGACGGGCACAATGAGGTCATCAATTTCAGCCGCTCGACCTTCTGTGCGAAGCGCCCGGCGGCGACCCAGCCCACGCGGTAACCCGGCGCCAGGCTCTTGGCAAAGGAGCCGCAGTGCATCACCAGCCCTTCGGTGTCGAAGGCCTTGGCCGGTTTTGGGGCTTGTTGCCCGTAATACAATTCGGCGTAGACATCATCTTCGATCAGCGGCACTTGGTGGCTGCGCAACAGTTCCACCAGCGCCTGTTTTTTCTCTTCAGGCAGCGTGGCGCCCATGGGGTTCTGGAAGCTGGTCATGGTCCAGCAGGCCTTGATCGGATAGCGCTCAAGGCTTTGGGCCAGGGCGTTCAGGTCAATACCGTCGCGTGGGTGCACCGGGATCTCCACGGCCTTGAGCTTCAGGCGTTCAAGCACTTGCAAACAGGCGTAGAACGCCGGCGCTTCGATGGCGACCAGGTCGCCCGGTTCGGTCACGGCCTGCAGGCACAGGTTGAGTGCTTCAAGGGCGCCGTTGGTGATCAGCAACTCTTCCATCGGCAGCATCAGGCCGCCGACCATATAGCGCAGGGCGATCTGCCTGCGTAGTTGCGGGTTGCCTGGCGACATGTCGGTGACCACCAGGCGTGGGTCCATGTCGCGGCTGGCACTGGCCAGGGAGCGGGCCAGGCGCGGCAGCGGGAACAGCATGGGGCTGGGGAAGGCCGAGCCGAAGGGCACGGTGTTGGGGTCTTTGATGGAGTCCAGTACCGAGAACACCAGCTCACTGACGCCTACATCGGTGGACTCATGCACCTGCTCACTCACCACCGGCTCGGAAAACGGGCTCGGCGCGTGGGTGTTGACGAAGTAGCCAGAACGCGGGCGTGCCCTGATCAGGCCACGACGCTCCAGCAAGTAATAGGCCTGGAACACGGTGGACGGGCTGACGCCGTAGGCCTGGCTGGCATAGCGTACCGATGGCACGCGCTGGCCGGGGCCGAGGACGCCGGAG
The DNA here is from genome assembly GCF_001902145.1 of Pseudomonas fluorescens. Taxonomy (GTDB): domain Bacteria; phylum Pseudomonadota; class Gammaproteobacteria; order Pseudomonadales; family Pseudomonadaceae; genus Aquipseudomonas; species Aquipseudomonas fluorescens_BV. Next base: position 32,333 of record NZ_MRST01000025.1, on the reverse strand, counting down.
CGGATCAGTTCGGCGATGTCGTCGGCAAATTTTTCGTAGCGTTTCATGGCGACCTAATTAGCTTTTTGAATGTGTACGCAGGGCAAACTGTAGGAGCGAGCTTGCTCGCGAAAAACGTCAACGATAACGCGTGTTTCCTGAATGAACGCGGCGACGGTGAGTTTTTCGCGAGCAAGCTCGCTCCTACAGTTGATCTCTATCGTTGTTCAGCGATTCAAGGGCGCAACGAAGCGACTGTCGGCAGCGGTATAAATCCAAGGCTCATCCACATCAGTGACTTTAAAGCGCAGGGTTTGAGAGCTGCTGGCCGGTGTGTCCGCCAGCAACGCTACCGACACCGGTATATCGACAATTTCCCCGGCAGCCAGGCTGACCTGGGTCTTGCCTTGCAGCTGGAACCCCTCGGCATCCACCAGTTCCAGGCGGTAGTCCTGGCGTTGCTGGGTCTTGTTGATCACCTTGAGGCTGTAGATGTTTTCGATCAAGCCCTGGCTGTTTTCACGGAACATACCTCGGTCTTTGGTCACATCCAGCGACACCATCGGCCGCTCAACCAGCGCCACCACCAACGCCGCGATCATCACCACCAGCACGGCACTGTAGCCGATCAGGCGTGGCCTGAGCAGGTGAGTCTTGCCGCCCTGCAATTGATGCTCACTGGTGTAACTGACCAAGCCACGGGCGTAGCCCATTTTGTCCATGATCGAGTCGCAGGCGTCGATGCAGGCTGCGCAGCCGATGCATTCCATTTGCAGGCCGTCGCGGATGTCGATGCCCGTGGGGCAAACCTGCACGCACAGCTGACAATCGATGCAATCGCCAAGGCCAACCTCGGCTGGCTGCACGTCACGTTTACGCGGGCCACGATGCTCGCCGCGGGCGGTGTCGTAGGAAATAGTCAGCGTGTCTTTATCAAACATCACGCTCTGGAACCGGGCATAGGGGCACATGTGCATGCACACCGCTTCGCGCAGCCAACCGGCATTGATGTAGGTGGCGCTCGTGAAAAACAGCACCCAGAACAGGCTCACGCCGCCGATCTGCCACGTCAACAGTTCGGCGGCCAAGGGGCGGATCGGGGTGAAATAGCCCACAAACGTCAGCCCGGTCAACACACTGATACCCAGCCACAATGCGTGTTTGGCCGAGCGCCGTGCCAGCTTGTTCAGGCTCCATGGGGCGGCCTGCAGTTTGATGCGCTGGTTGCGCTCACCTTCGGTCACCTTCTCGCACCACATGAACAGCCAGGTGAACGAGCTTTGCGGGCAGGTGTAGCCGCACCAGACGCGGCCGGCAAACACCGTGATCGCGAAGAGACCGAAGGCACAGATGATCAACAGCGCCGAGAGCAGGATGAAGTCCTGGGGCCAGAACGTCGCACCAAAAATGTGGAACTTGCTCTCGGCCAGGTCCCACAGTACGGCTTGGCGTCCACCCCAGTTCAGCCACACGGTGCCGAAAAAAGCCAGGAACAGCAGGCCTGCACCGCCCACGCGCAAGGTGCGAAACAGGCCGGTAAAGCTGCGGGTATGGATCAGGTTGTCGCTGGATTTGGCCTTCACCTTCTTTGGGTGAATGGGCTCAAAGGTTTCCACGGTTGGGATTCGTTCGCTCATGGTCGTTCGCTCATCAGCCTCCATCAGGCCGGCGAACTATGGGCGACAGGCTGTTTGCATAACAGACTCAGGTGGCGTGATAAAAAGCGGATCAGATCGGCTTGGCGCATTCTTGTGCGTCAATCTGCTGCACCCCATGGGCATAGGGGTGCAGGGATTAAGCGGGTCCGATGATACAGATCAATTAAATCACCGAACCAGGTTGGTCCGCCTTTACATGCTCACGGCCATCGGTTGCGCCTTCAACCGTCAGCGCGTCCGCCTCGGCTTCGGTGATGTAGATGCGTGAACCTGCCAGTTCCAGATAAGACATGGCTTTATCGTGATCGGTAAGGATGGTCACCCGGGTGGCTGGCAGGCTTTGTTCCTGGCCGTTGTCGTCGAGCGTGAAGTAGCACAGATGATTTTCGATGCGTACGGTCATGACAATCTCCGTTTTGTGGGCTATGCAGCGTTAGGCGGCCGCCATGCGCACGGGTTCCAGGCAACTGACTGGCGGTCTGCGCTGTCCATTCTTCATCTATCCATAATAAAAAGGAGCGTATCCATGGACGCCTGGTGGCATCAAGTATGGCAAACCCTGCAAGCCGAATTCGCAGACATTGGCGATGCCCGGCAACTCACCCAAGTGACCGTGCGCCTGCTGATCGCGGCGATCCTCGGCGGCATCCTGGGGTTTGAGCGTGAACACAAGGGCAAGGCGGCCGGGGTGCGCACCCATATGCTGGTGGCCCTGGGCGCCGCGCTGTTCGTGCTGGTGCCGCAGATGTCCGGCAACCAGGCAGATGCCATGAGCCGTGTGGTTCAAGGGGTCATCGCGGGCATTGGCTTCCTCGGCGCTGGCACCATCCTCAAGGGCAAGGAAGACGAAGAGGGCCAGCATGTAAAGGGCCTGACCACCGCGGCCGGGTTGTGGATGACCGCCGCCATTGGGGTTGCGGCAGGGATGGGGCGTGAATCGACGGCGGTGCTCAGTACGCTACTGGCCCTGGCGGTATTCAGTGTGATGCCACGGATCGTCAAGCTGCTGGAGAAGGATGAATGACGCGGGTCACGTGATGAGGTTGCCATATTTCACCTCACCGAAGGTTTTCACCACAAAGGGCGGCTCTCCCGGGTTGCCGGAAATCATCACCACGCTCGTATTGTTGGCCGGGCTATAGTGAATCTGTACCTCGCTACTGGCTCCCGAGAAGTGTCCTACCAATTTCAATGGAGTGTTGCCGAGTTGGTTTCTGATTGCCGATACATCGAGTTTGTCTCTGTGGTGGTCAAAATCCATCACTTGCTCAGGTGCGTCGAAGCTTGATTCGCGGGTATTACGGAAGGTGAAGGTCTGACCCTTGTCATTCCTGGCATTGTTGCTGTGTTTGAGGCTTTCTGCCGGGGGCGGTGGATTATCCGGTTGAGCGGGCGGGTCGCCGAGGTCCGCCTCTTTGCCGATATCGAAGAGGGCTGAAGCCAGAGGCGTACTTTGCCGCATTCGCTGTATGGCAGACAGCTTCTCAACGCGTAGATCACGCTCGATTTGTATAGCGCAGTTGAAACCTGCCTCGGGATCAAGAGTGGAGGTACGCTCGCGAATTTCTTCAAGGCTCAAGCCCGGGACCTCGATATGTGAGGATCGGTCATGAATCATCTGCAGGCTTGATTGACCTAAACGCTCCTTCACATCGGTAATCAGTTTACGCGCTTCGTCTGCATCCGGGCCGTGCAGCAAGGATTTGACGTTTTCCGTGCTCAACAGGCTTCGGATCGTGGTCACCTGCCCGGCGGTCTCGTGTGAGTTGGGCGCGCACAGCATCTTGGTAATGTTCTGCTGGCTGGTCAGCGCACGAAGTTCGGCAAGCTGGGTGGCGTCGGCACCGGCCGTCTTCGGCTCTACGTTCGCAGGCGGGGCAGGGTTGGATGAGGTAAAGGTTTGCGGCGCCCTGGAAGGGGCGGGCCTGTCAGGCTCCTTCCTGCGCATGAGTGCACTTGGGCCGGCCCTTAACAGATCGTTCAGTTTTTCCTGATGATCGTTGGCTGGCGGTTGTTGCATGCCGTGAACAGCCGAGAACGGGGGCAGTAGTGAGGTGCGCATAAAAGGTACTCGCTTAACGGACAAGATAGTCTGCAGCCGGCAAGGGGGCGAGGCAGCGTACGGGAGACTGAATCTATCTTGTTCATCAAGCGGGGGAGTTCGGTATTGTCCGTGATGAAAGTGGGAAAACTCAGTAGCGCTTGCCCGCGATATTTTGTTCGCGGGCAAGTGCTTGCGCGTCTGTGAATCAGGCAATAACGGGCGGCATCGTCGTGGGCGGTTCCTGCACCGGTGGCGGCTGGTTTTCAGGCGGCTCCTGTTCAGGCTCGCGTTCCGGTTCAGGCGGGGGCAATGGTGGGGTGTCGATATTCGGATGTTCGGGTTCAGGAGGTGTCGGGATGCTCATGGGTATGGCCTCGTTTGTGCTTTGCTCTATCGGTGGACCATTGCCTGCTGGAAATGATTCCCGCCCGGTGGCGGTATATCCACCTGAACTTTTGGGCAGCGCCCAGGCTCGGACCTTAAACGGCCCAGCTCAGGGAGAGTGCCGCCGTCTCTGAATTCGTATCAAGCAAAGAGCGTCCACAGGGCGTAAGGGGAAGATGCTCGATGACTGCTGAAACACTGGTTCCAGAAGACTCCGTGCTGCCGTTGTCGCAGGCGCTGCTGTTACCCAGGATCGCGATCGAAAGCACCATGCCGGTGATCGACAACGGCGAGTTTGCCGTCAAGGCGGTGGTTGGCCAGCGGGTCCATGTGACCAGCAAAGTGTTCGCCGATGGGCACGATCAACTGGCGGTGTTGATCCGCTGGCGCCTGCTGGGAGACGAAAGCTGGCACAGCGTGGTCATGCTTGATACTGGCAACAATGGCTGGGAGGGCGCGTTTACCGTCGCCCACCAGGGGCGGCATGAGTACTGCATCGAAGCCTGGATCGATACCTTTGCCAGCTTCTGTTACGAACTGCGCAAGAAGCATGAAGCTGGCGTGCCGGTCAGCCTGGAGCTGCAGGAGGGCCGCAGTCTGGTACTGCAGGCCGCCGAACGCAGTGACAACGAACTGCGCGACCGCTTGATGTTGTTGCACCACGAGCTTTCCAGCCTGCTGGAAACCGAGCAGGTGGCGTTGTTCCTGCACGAAGACAGTGCACACCTGATGACCCAGGCCGACCATCGTGCCTATTTGAGCGTGAGCCCCGCCTACCCGATTGATGTAGAGCGTGAAGCCGCGCAGTTTGCCAGTTGGTACGAGTTGTTTCCACGCTCGATCACCGACGATCCCGCACGCCACGGCACATTCAATGATGTGCACGCGCGCTTGCCGATGATCCATGACATGGGCTTCGACGTGCTGTACTTCCCGCCGATTCACCCCATTGGCCGTAGCCACCGCAAGGGCAAGAACAACTCACTCACCGCCGGCCCCGATGATCCAGGCAGCCCCTACGCCATTGGCAGTGAGGAGGGCGGTCACGAGGCCATTCACCCGCAGTTGGGCACTCGCGATGATTTCCGCCGATTGGTCAAGGCCGCTGCCGACCACGGTCTGGAAATCGCCCTGGATTTCGCCATCCAGTGCTCCCAGGACCACCCCTGGCTCAAGCAGCATCCGGGTTGGTTCAACTGGCGCCCGGACGGCACGATCAAATACGCAGAAAACCCGCCGAAAAAGTACCAGGACATCGTCAACGTCGATTTCTATGCGGCCGATGCCATCCCCAGCCTGTGGACCGAGCTGCGGGACATCGTGGTGGGCTGGGTGGAAGAGGGTGTGAAGACCTTCCGCGTCGACAACCCGCACACCAAGCCGCTGCCGTTCTGGCAATGGCTGATCAGCGACGTGCGTGCCAAGTACCCGGAGGTGATCTTCCTCGCCGAAGCTTTCACCACCCCGGCGATGATGGCGCGCCTGGGCAAGGTGGGCTATTCCCAGAGCTATACCTACTTCACGTGGCGCAACACCAAGGCTGAGCTGAGCGAGTACCTTGCCCAACTGAACCAGTCGCCCTGGCGTGAGTGCTATCGCCCGAATTTCTTCGTCAATACGCCGGACATCAACCCGGGGTTCCTGCATGAATCCGGCCGCGCAGGCTTCCTGATCCGCGCTGCGCTGGCCACGATGGGCTCGGGCCTGTGGGGAATGTATTCGGGTTTCGAGTTATGCGAAGCCGCGCCGGTGCCGGGCAAAGAGGAATACCTCGATTCGGAGAAGTACGAAATCCGCCCCCGTGACTTCACCGCGCCCGGCAACATCATCGCCGAGATCGCCCAGCTCAACCGCATCCGTCGCCAGAACCCGGCGTTGCACACGCACCTGGGGCTCAAGCTCTACAACGCCTGGAACGACAACATTCTGTATTTCGGCAAGCGCAGCGAAGACGGCAGCAATTTCATTCTGGTCGCCGTCAACCTCGACCCGCACAACGCCCAGGAAGCCAACTTTGAATTGCCGCTGTGGGAGATGGGCTTGCCCGACGATGCCCAGACCCAGGGCGAAGACTTGATGAACGGCCACCGCTGGACCTGGTACGGCAAGACCCAATGGACTCGGCTGGAGCCGCAGATGCCATTCGGGATCTGGCGCATCAGCACACCCTGAATCTGATGAGGATCGAAATTGTGGGAGCGGGCTTGCTCGCGAAAGCGTTGTGTCAGCCAATGAATCTATCCACTGAACCACCGCTTTCGCGAGCAAGCCCGCTCCCACATTCAACGAGTTCAGTTCGCAAGATTTTTGAGTGCTTCAGGAGTTTGCAATGGCCAAGAAACCCAAGGCAGCCACCTTCATCAAAGACCCGCTCTGGTACAAAGACGCGGTGATCTATCAGGTTCACGTCAAATCCTATTTCGACTCCAACAATGACGGCATTGGTGACTTTGCCGGGCTGATCGCCAAACTCGACTACATCGCCGACCTCGGCGTGAACACGATCTGGCTGCTGCCGTTCTACCCGTCTCCCCGGCGTGATGACGGCTACGACATTGCCGAATACCGCGGCGTGCACAGCGATTACGGGACGATGGCCGACGCCAAGCGCTTTATTGCCCAAGCCCACCAACGCGGGCTGCGCGTGATCACTGAACTTGTGATCAACCACACCTCCGACCAGCACCCCTGGTTCCAGCGTGCGCGCAAGGCCAAGCCAGGCTCGGCCGCACGGGACTTCTACGTGTGGTCGGACGATGACCAGAAATACGACGGCACGCGTATTATTTTTCTCGACACCGAAAAGTCCAACTGGACCTGGGACCCGGTGGCCGGCCAGTACTTCTGGCACCGCTTTTACTCGCACCAACCCGACCTCAACTTTGATAACCCGCAGGTCATGAAAGCGGTGCTGTCGGTGATGCGCTATTGGCTTGACCTGGGCATCGACGGCCTGCGCCTGGACGCCATTCCGTACCTGATCGAACGGGACGGCACCAACAACGAAAACCTGGCGGAGACCCACGACGTTCTCAAGCAGATCCGCGCCGAGATCGACGCCCATTACCCCGACCGCATGCTGCTGGCCGAAGCCAACCAGTGGCCCGAAGATACGCAGCTGTACTTTGGTGACAGAAAGGGTGATGACGGCGATGAATGCCACATGGCGTTCCACTTCCCGCTGATGCCGCGCATGTACATGGCGCTGGCCCAGGAAGATCGCTTCCCCATCACTGACATTCTGCGCCAGACCCCGGAGATTCCCGCCAATTGCCAGTGGGCAATTTTCCTGCGCAACCATGATGAGCTGACGCTGGAAATGGTCACCGACAAGGAGCGCGACTACCTGTGGAACTACTACGCCGCAGACCGCCGCGCCCGTATCAACCTGGGCATTCGGCGACGCCTGGCGCCGCTGGTGGAGCGTGATCGTCGGCGGGTGGAATTGCTCAACAGCCTGTTGCTGTCGATGCCGGGCACGCCGACCTTGTACTACGGCGATGAAATCGGCATGGGCGACAACATCTACCTGGGCGACCGTGACGGCGTGCGCACGCCCATGCAATGGTCCATCGACCGCAATGGCGGGTTTTCCCGTGCCGACCCGGCCAGCCTGGTGCTGCCGCCGATCATGGACCCGCAATATGGCTACCAGTCGGTCAACGTCGAGACCCAGGCCCAGGACCCGCACTCATTGCTCAATTGGACGCGGCGCATGCTCGCGGTGCGCAAGCAGTCCAAGGCGTTTGGCCGTGGCAGCTTGAAAATGCTCTCGCCGACCAATCGCCGGATCCTGGCCTATACCCGTGAATACACTGGCGAAGACGGCCACACCGAGATCATCCTGTGCGTAGCCAATGTGTCGCGCAGCGCCCAGGCGGCGGAGCTGGACCTGTCGGCCTTTGCCGGCATGGTGCCAGTGGAGATGCTCGGCGGTAATGCCTTCCCGCCGATCGGCCAGCTGAATTTCCTGCTGACCCTGGCGCCCTATGGTTTCTATTGGTTCGTGCTGGCAGCGGAAAACCAGATGCCCAGCTGGCATGTGGAACCAGCGCAAAGCATGCCCGACTTCACCACTTTGGTACTGAAAAAGCGCATGGAAGAGTTACTGGAAGAACCTTGCCGTACCAGCCTGGAACACACTTCACTGCCCGCCTGGCTGCCCAAGCGTCGCTGGTTTGCCGGCAAAGACACGGCAATCGACACGGTGCACATCGCTTACGGCGTGCGTTTTGGCGACCTGCAGCATCCGGTGTTGCTCAGCGAGATCCAAGTGACCAGTGCTGGCCAGGTCAGCCGCTACCAACTGCCCCTGGGCTTCCTTGGCGAAGATCAGTTCACCAGCGCCTTGCCTCAGCAATTGGCTCTGGCCCGAGTGCGACGGACCCGCCAGGTAGGTTTGGTGACCGATGCCTTCAGCCTTGAGCATTTTATCCTTGAGGTGATCCAGGCCATGCAGGCCGGTACCGTGCTGAGTAGCCCTGACGGCGATCTGCGGTTTGAGGCGACTGAGCACTTGGCCGCACTGCAACTGACCCGTGAATCGCCGGTGCGTTATTTGTCTGCCGAGCAGTCCAACAGCTCGGTGGTGGTCGGTGACAGCCTGGTGCTCAAGCTGATTCGTAAAGTCAGCGCCGGTGTGCACCCGGAGCTGGAAATGAGTGCCTACCTGACCGCCGCCGGCTACCCGAATATCTCGCCGCTGCTGGGCTTTATGAGCCGCCGCGACGGGCAGGGGCAGGACAACCTGCTGATGATTGCCCAGGGTTACCTGAGCAATCAGGGCGACGCCTGGAGCTGGACCCAGAACAACCTGGAGCGGGCGATCCGCGATGAACTGGCCGACGCGATCTCTGAACAGGAACAGCACTACAACGCCCTCGGCGAACTGGCGGATTTTGCTGGTTTGCTCGGTCAGCGCCTGGGTGAAATGCACCTGGTGTTGGGTGTGCCAACCGCCGACAAGGCTTTCAAACCCGAACCCACCACAGCCAAAGACACCCAAGCCTGGGCCAAGGATGTCGGCGCCCAGATCGACCGTGCCCTGCAGTTGCTCAAGCTTCACCAAAGCCAGTTGAACCCCGCCGACCAGGCGTTGGTCAGTGAATTACTGGCGCAGAAAAAAGCCATCGCGGCCCATGTCCAGGCGTTGGCCAAAGCCACGGCGGGCGGATTGCGCATCCGCGTCCACGGTGATTTGCACCTGGGCCAGGTATTGGTGGTCAAGGGCGATGCCTACTTGATCGACTTCGAAGGCGAGCCGGCGCGGCCGCTGCATGAGCGGCGCGGCAAGCACAGCCCTTATAAAGATGTGAGCGGTGTGCTGCGTTCCTTCGATTATGCCGCGGCGATGGCGCTGAATGTGCAAGGGGTGGATCACACGCCAGAAGCGAACGCTGCGCGCAAACGCGTGACCGACCGCTACCTGCATGAAGCCCGTCAGGCATTTACCCAGGCTTACCAGGCCGCTGCGTCTACACTGGCGCATGACTGGCAGGATGCCAACGGCCAAGACGCAGCGCTGACGCTGTTCAGCCTGGAAAAGGCCGCGTACGAAGTGGCCTACGAAGCAGAAAACCGCCCGACTTGGCTGCCGGTGCCCCTGCAAGGGCTGCACGGCTTGCTGAGCGGGCTGACACCTATATCTAAACCTGTACGCGGTGGGGAGACGTCATGAGTTTTACACAGAGAGAACCGCTGCAGCCCAAGTTGACTGCATTGCCGGCGTCCAAGGACGTCGATGCGCTGGTGCGCGCCGAGCACCTCGATCCCTTTTCGATCCTGGGGCCCCATGATGACGAGCAGGGCGGCCAGTTTATCCGCGCGTTCCTGCCGGAGGCCCTGAGTGTGCAGGTACTGGCGCGTGACACGGGCGAGCCGGTTGGCAGCCTCGACGCCACCCAGGTGCCGGGCCTGTTTGTCGGGCACTTGCGCACTCGTCAGCCCTACCTGCTGAAAATCCAGTGGGCCGGCGGTGAGCAGATCACCGAAGACCCCTACAGCTTCAGCCAATTGCTGCTGGGGGAAATGGACCTGTACCTGTTTGCCGAAGGCAATCACCGTGACCTGGGCAACTGCCTGGGGGCTCAGGTGGTCAGCGTCGACGGCGTGCAAGGCGTGCGCTTTGCCGTCTGGGCGCCGAACGCACGGCGGGTTTCGGTGGTGGGCGACTTCAATATCTGGGACGGGCGCCGCCACCCGATGCGCCTGCGCCATCCATCGGGCGTGTGGGAAATCTTCATCCCGCGCCTGCAGCCGGGCGCGGCCTACAAGTATGAAATTCTCGGTGCCCACGGCATTCTGCCGCTCAAGGCCGACCCTGTGGCGCTGGCCACGCAACTGCCGCCGGACACCGCCTCGAAGGTCGCCGCACCTTTGCAAGTGGATTGGCAGGACCATGAGTGGATGCAATCGCGGGGAGACAAGCAGAAAACCACCGCGCCGTTGTCGATCTACGAGCTGCATGTGGGGTCCTGGCAGTGCGAGCTGGACGAGGCCGGAGAAGTGGCCCGTCAATATGGCTGGCGCGAACTGGCTGAGCGGCTGATTCCTTACGTTCAACAATTGGGCTTCACCCATATCGAGCTGATGCCGATCATGGAGCATCCCTTTGGTGGCTCCTGGGGCTATCAGGCGCTGTCCCAGTTTGCCCCCAGCGCGCGCTTTGGCTCGCCGGAAGACTTTGCCTGGTTCGTCAATGCCTGCCATCAGGCCGATATCGGCGTGATCCTTGATTGGGTGCCAGCGCATTTCCCCACCGATACCCACGGCCTGGCGCAATTTGACGGTACCGCGCTGTACGAATACGCCAACCCCCTGGAAGGCTTTCACCAGGACTGGGACACGCTGATCTACAACCTGGGCCGCACCGAGGTCCACGGTTTCATGCTCGCGTCGGCCTTGCACTGGCTCAAGCATTTCCACGTGGACGGCCTGCGTGTGGACGCAGTGGCCTCCATGCTGTATCGCGATTATTCGCGCAAGGCCGGTGAATGGGTGCCCAACCGCCATGGCGGTCGCGAGAACCTGGAGGCCATCGACTTCTTGCGGCACCTGAACGACGTGGTTGCCCTTGAAGCGCCGGGCGCCTTGGTGATTGCCGAGGAATCCACGGCCTGGCCGGGCGTCAGCCAGCCTACCCAACAGGGTGGCCTGGGGTTCAACTACAAATGGAACATGGGCTGGATGCACGACTCTCTGCATTACATCCAGCAAGACCCGGTGTACCGCGCCCATCATCACAACGAGCTGAGTTTCGGGCTGGTGTACGCCTGGTCCGAGCGCTTTATCCTGCCGATTTCCCATGATGAGGTGGTGCACGGCAAGCACTCGCTGATCGACAAGATGCCCGGCGACCGCTGGCAGAAATTTGCCAACCTGCGCGCCTATCTCAGTTTCATGTGGATGCACCCCGGCAAGAAGCTGCTCTTCATGGGCTGCGAATTTGGCCAATGGCGCGAGTGGAACCACGACCAGCAACTGGATTGGTATTTGCTGCAGTACCCCGAGCACCGTGGCGTGCAGAAGCTGGTAGGCGATTTGAACCGCCTGTACCGCGAAGAGCCGGCGCTGCACGAACAGGACGATGCGCCCCAGGGCTTCCAATGGCTGATCGGTGATGACGCGATCAACAGCGTCTACGCCTGGCTGCGCTGGAGCAAGGACGGCAAACCCGTGTTGGTGGTTGCCAACTTCACCCCGGTGCCCCGTGAAGGCTACGCAGTCGGTGTGCCGTTTGGCGGGCGATGGAGTGAGGTGATCAACAGTGATGCCGATACCTACGCCGGCTCCAATTACGGGAATGGCGGAGCCGTGTTTACCCAGGATGAGCCGCGCCATGGGCAACCGGTGTCGCTGTCGTTGAACCTGCCGCCCCTGGGTGTCCTGATTTTGCGACCTCAGGAGCCATAAGCGCTCTAGCGTGCCGGATGCGGTTGTCCGGGCTGCTGGCAAGGTGCCACAATGGCGCCTTTGTCGTAGCCGTTCAAACAGGCCAATCCCATGAATAGCCTTGGGCAAGATCAGGGTCACGAAATCGAAGAGCAGGTGCGAACCGATCGTTTGCACCAGCTGTTTCGTCAGTCATTCTCGGCGATCTTCGGCAGCTACCTGGGCGCCGTCATGCTCTGCTGGCTGTGCTGGGATCGATTCGATCATCAGGTCATCCTGGTGTGGCTGGTACTGCTGGCGGGCTCGTCACTGGTGCGCCTGCATCTGTTCGTGCAATGGTTTCGCTGCCCGGACGCGGGGCGCACACCCGCCCGTTGGGAACGCCGCTACTGGGTCACGCTGATACTGTCGGCGGGTATCTGGGGCGGCGGGGCGCTGGCGGTGATGCCGGTCGATGACCGCTTATCCCAGGTGCTGGTGATGCTGTTTACCGTGGGCATGTCGGTCAGCGCGGTGTCCTGTTATTCGGCCTATCGCTACATGACGCTGGGCTCGATGGCGCTGGTGTTGCTTCCCTGTACGGTATGGATGCTGTTTCAGCCTTCGCCGATGCAGGTCGGCGTGGCGCTGGCGGTGCTGGTGTTTGCTTCGTTTGTGGTAGGTGCGACGCGCAAGCTCTCCGATGCCCTGGAAAAAGCCTTTCGCCTGACGAGGCAAATGGAGCGCGCTCATCATATTTCCACCCGTGCCGCCCAGACCGATGAACTGACCGGGCTGATGAACCGTCGGGCGTTCTACGAACAGGCCCAATTGCTGTATGCCCAGTGCCTTCGCGAGCAGCAGCCTCTGTGTGCATTGATGATGGACATGGACCATTTCAAAGCTATCAATGACACCTACGGCCATCAGGCCGGCGACCAGGTGTTGCGCCAGATTGGCGCGGTGATCAGCGCGTCCTTTCGCCAGACCGATATCTACGGTCGCTTGGGAGGCGAGGAGTTTGCGGTGTTGCTGCCCAATACTTCATTGGAGACCGCGCGTGGCATTGCCGAGCAGTTGATCCAGACGATTTGTGACTTGCCCGCCGACCCGGTACAAGGGGTGAGCGCAAGCCTGGGCGTGGCATCGACCTGCACTCAGCATCTGGACTTGAACGGCTTGATGAACAGCGCCGACAAGGCCCTGTACCAGGCCAAGGCATCGGGCCGCAATCAGGTAGCGGTCGTCGACTGATCCTTGCACATCGCCTTTGCCAGCACCCGCGCAACCTGGTCGGCGGAGTAGGGCTTGGCGAGGAACTCAAAGCCTTCATAGCCGCTGTCTGCCAGTTCCTCACTGTAGCCAGAGACGAGTACCACGGGCAGGTCCGGGCGGCGCTGGCGCAGCAGCCTGGCCATGGCCACGCCGGTCATGCCGGGCATCACCACGTCGGAGAAGATCGCGTCGAACCCCTGAACGTCATGGCCGGCGAGGTTCAGCGCCTGTTCGGCATTGGTCGCCCAGGTGGTCTGGTAACCCAGGTCCTTGAGGATCTGGCTGGCGAAGCGTCCCACCTCTAAGTTGTCCTCGACGATCAGCACATGCTGATGAGCAGCCTCTTGCGGCGCTGGCAGGTCTGCATGCGGGTCTTGATGCTGCGCAGCTTCACCTTCGAGTTGCGGCAGATACAAGGTAAATACGGTGCCTTGGCCAAGGGCGCTGGCCACATCGATATTGCCGCCTGACTGTTTGGCAAAGCCAAATACCTGCGACAGGCCCAGGCCGGTGCCTTTGCCCACGGCTTTGGTAGTGAAGAACGGTTCGAAGATGCGCTCAAAGGTGTCGCTGGGGATCCCGGTGCCGGTGTCAGCCAGGGAGATGGCGATGTAGGGCATACACGACTCGGCATCCCCGCGAATACGTGGCAGCGCCTGCTGCCCTGCGACCTTGAGGGTCAGGGTACCCTGGCCTTCCATCGCATCGCGGGCGTTGAGGGCGATGTTGATCAGTGCGGTTTCGAACTGGCTGGGGTCGATGCGCGCGTAGCAGGGCTGATCGGGCAATTTAACCTGCACATGAATGCGTGCACCGGTAACGCTCTCGAGCATCTCGCCGATATTCTGCACGCGCTGGCCGACATCGAACACCTGCGGGTTCAACGGTTGGCGACGGGCAAAGGCGAGCAGTTGGCTGGTGAGTTTGCTGGCTCGCTCCACGGTGTCGGACACCGCCCACATATAGCGTTGCCGACGCTCCTCGGACAGGCCCGGCTGGCGCAGGAAGTCCACCGATGAGCGAATAATGGTCAGCAGGTTGTTGAAGTCATGGGCGACGCCGCCGGTCAGTTGGCCGATGGCCTCCAGCTTCTGTGACTGGCGCAGTGCGGCTTCGGCCTCGGCCAGCGCATGGGTACGCTCATTTACACGTTGTTCCAGGCTGGCATTGAGTTCTGTATAGGCGGCCAGGCCCTCGCGCACGGCGGCATCGGCGCGTACGCGTTCGATATGCGCCCAGGAACGCTCGGTGACTTCGCCCACCAGCGCCATGTCATAGGAAGACCAAAAGCGCGGCAGTTTGTCGTGCACGGCCATCAGCGCGGTGAGCCGCCCGTCTTTGATCAACGGCATGCAAATAGTGGCTGCCACCCCCAGTGCCTGGAAGCTCGCGGCGTCATGGGGCGGCAGCTCGATCAGATTATTGCGTATCACCAGTGGCTCGCCGGCACGCAGGCAGTTGACCGCGCATTCCCCGAACGCCGCCAGACTGTAATGCCCGATGATGCTCGGCGAGCCATGCGCCGACCAGTCGCCGCGAATGGTAAAGCCATCTTCATCCTCGTCCATGTCGGCGTAGGCGCAGATGGACACTTGCAGATGCTGGGCCAACAAGCGGGTGGTCGACGTCAGGATGGTTTCGGCGTCGGTAGCGTTGGTCACGCTGTTGCTAATGGCGTCCAGCACTTCAAGACGACGGGCGAGGAACACCGTGGCAGTGGTTTCGGTCACCGTGTCGAGCAAGCCGACCACCACGCCTTGGGCATTGCGAATCGGGCTGTAGCAAAAGGTGAAATAGGCTTGTTCCGGCGCTTCGTTGCGCTGGATCAACAGCGGGAAGTTTTCGATATAGGTGGCGTGCCCGTCGAACGCGGCGTCGGCGATAGGGCTGATATCGTCCCATACCTCGTGCCAGATCTCGTTGAACGGGCGGCCCAAGGCGTCGGGTTTGCTGCCCAGGATCGGCGTGAACGCGTCGTTGTAGAGGGTAATCAACTGAGGCCCCCAGACGATGGCCTGGGGGAAACTGGACGCGAAGCACAGCGCAACGGTTGTCTTCAACACATCGGGCCAGTGTTCAAGTGGCCCCAGGGGCGTATTGGCCCAATCGTGCTGACGAACCCGCTCTGCCATTTCGCTGCTGCCTTGCAGCCAATTCATCATTGGGTTCACACCTTGCTTGCCACGCATTGTTTAGCTTCGAAGAGTCACACCGACTAGCAACAGACCGGAATGACCGCATTCAGTTCAGCGCGATTTTCTCCCTGATAGCACTTTGATTTCATTGTCTATTTGCACGCCGTCATTGTTGCCCGGGTTGGGCCGGCGCCCGACCTTTATTGCGTGCCGAATAAGCCCGTCCAGTAGATGCCCGCGTCACTTTTGGGGTCCATGGCGTAGGCGGCACCCAATTCGCGAAATTGCGGGTTCATCAGGTTGGCGCAGTGGCCGGGGCTGGCGAGCCAACCGTCGACGACCTTGCGCGGCGTGTCGAGGCCGGCGGCGATGTTTTCGCCGATATTCTTCGCGATATACCCCGCCAACTCGGCGCGGTCACCGGGCGTGCGGCCGTCGGGGTCCAGGTGGTCGAAGAAATTGCCGTTGGCCATGTTGCGGGTGTGGCTGTTGGCCGCGTTGGCCAGCGTGTCGTTCCACGACAAGGGCGCCGTCGCAGCGAAGGCCTGGGTGCCACACTGACGCGACTCGGCACGCGCGGTGTTGATCAGGTCGAGCAGTTTTCTGCCTTCGGTCTGCCAATCGCCCAGGCCGCTGGTCACCAACGGGCGAGCCAGCACGATGCGCCAGTCCTGGCCGCTGTTACTGACGCCGATATCGACAAATTGCGGATCGAGCACTACGCGGCAGAAGCTCTCGCGTACCGCTTTCATCGCGGCCTGGGCATCCTTGGGCCCGGACAGGCTGATGGCCTGCACATTCACCATGGGGTAGGCAGCGCGCGCCAGCGACTGCTGCAAATCGCCGACATTGGAGGCCGGCAACACCAGCCGTGTGTCGCTGGTCAGCGGCGGAAGTTCCTGGGAACCCTGGTCACCGCAGCGTTGCACCTGGCTGCGGTATTGGTTGATCTGTTGGACTAACTGACTTTCTTCATTCGCCATCGCGCTGGCGCAGAACACCGTAGTGGCGGCCAGCGTCGTAAGACCCATCATCAATGACAGAACGCGCATGGACGTTACCCTTGAGCTTGAAAGTGCCCATGATGCGCGATCCAGGTGCATCCATGCACCCGTTGGTCCGAACTTTTTTGCTCAGTTCTTGAATGCCGAGTGTTTCGCGCCCTGATCGCAAAGGGCAAACACCACCACCAACAAGGCAGAAATCGCAAGGATCACCACCACCCCATCGGTGGAGTGGGTGGCTGAGGCCGCCACCATCGACAGCGCACCCAGCGGTGCCAGGCCACCAGCAATGGCGGTACCGATTTCCCGTCCGGTGCCAAAGCCCGAAGAGCGCGTTTGCGTCGGGAACTGCCGGCTCAGGAACGAGCCCTGGGGCGCAAACATCATCGGCGCGAGGATACCGGTGCCCACCCCGATGGCGAGGTAGATCATCAGGCTTTCACCACTGTTGAGCAGCGCCAGGAACGGGTAGGCGAACAGCAGCGAGCACAGCCCGCCGAGCATCAGCACAGTCTTGCTGCTCCACTTGTCACACAGCCAGCCGAAGCAGGGCACGGCGACGATGGCTACCAGGCTGGCGATGGTCACCGACAGCGAGGTGACATGCACGTCCACGCCTTTGAATTGGGTCAGGTACGCCAGGGAGAAGGTCTTGAAAATGTAGCTCAGGGCGTTGTAGCCAATCGCGACAAAAAACACCACGGCGAGGCCCTTGAGGTCGTTCTTGAACAAGGCTTTGAGGGGCGATGGCTTGGCTTTGGCTTCTTCCTTGCCCAGCGCTTCGAACTGTGGGGTCTCCGGAATGCTGTTGCGCACCCACAGGCCGACGCCTACCAGCACGATGCTGCAGATAAACGGAATGCGCCAGCCGCCGGCCAGCAGGAACTCGTTGCCGTTGATGGTCAGCAAGTAAATAGTCAGCGAGGACAGCAACAGGCCCAGGTTCAGCCCCAATGCCGGCCAGGCGCCCTGGCTGCCACGCTTGCTTTGGGAGGCATGTTCGTAGGAAGTGACCGCCGCGCCCGACAGCTCGGCACCGGCGCCCAAGCCCTGGATGATGCGGATAAACACCAGCAGGATCGGGGCCCAGATGCCGATGGAGGCGTAGCTGGGGATCAAGCCGATCAAGGTGGTGCACACGCCCATCAGGCAGAAGGTCAGCACCAGCACTTGCTTGCGCCCGAACTTGTCGCCCAGGTAGCCAAACAGGATGCCGCCGAAGGGGCGGGCGATAAAGCCGATGGCAAAGGTAGAAAAGGCCATCAGCGTGGCAGTCTTCGGGTCGCTGTTATCGAAGAAGATCTTCGAAAATACAATCGCCGCCATGGTGGCGTACAGGTAAAAGTCGTACCACTCCAGCATCGAGCCGAAGATGGTGGCGGCGGCTACTTTGCGCAGGCGCTTGCGGGTTTGTTCGGGCGTTTCGGTACCGGGAATGGAGGCGGATGCCGACATGCTGGACTTCCTTCTGGGTCTTTGTAGTTATTGTTGGGTGGCGGGCGGTGCGGTCTTACTGGGGGTGGAACAGGCGGTCGGCGATCATCGCGCCGATGGGCATGGCTGAGGTGGCGGCCGGTGAGGGCGCGTTGCACACATGCAGCATTCGTGAGGTTTGGGCGAACAGGAAATCGTGCACCAGGCTGCCGTCGCGCATCACCGCCTGGGCACGGATACCGGCCTCGTAGGGCAGCAGGTCATCGAGGGTCAGGGACGGGCAGTACTTGCGGCACTGCTCCAGGTAGCCGGACTTGAACAACGAGTTCTTCATCTCGGTGGTGCCGGAGCCGAGGTTCTGCCAGAGGGTTTTCCAGAAACCGGGGAAACTGGCGTATTGCGCTACGTCGCGCCAGTTCACCGAGAACTTGCGGTAGTTCTCGCGGCCCAGTCCCAGCACGGCATTCGGGCCGACGGTGACGCTGCCGTCGATCATGCGGGTCAGGTGCACGCCGAGGAAGGGCAGCTGCGGGTCGGGGATCGGGTAGATCAGGTGGTTGACGATGTTGTTCTTGGCGGCGGGCAGGCGGAAGTATTCGCCACGAAACGGGATGATCTGATGGTCGATGCTCACCCCGGCCAGGCGCGCCAGGCGGTCCGACTGCAAGCCGGCACACACCACCAGGTGGCGGGCCTGCCAGGTCTCGCCCTCGGTGTTGACGGTGACGGTGTCGGTGTTTTCGTGGATAGCGGTCACGGTGTGTTCCAGGCAGATCTGCCCACCGTTGCGACGGATCACCTGGGCCATGGTCTCGCACACCTGGCGGTAATCGACAATCCCGGTGGCATCGAGAAACAAGCCGCCAAGGCCGACGATGTTCGGTTCACGCTGGCGCAGTTGCTCGGCATTCAAGCGCTCGACCTGCATGCCATTGAGCTGGGCACGGGCGTACAGCGCTTCCATGCGTTGTATTTCCAGCGGGCTTGAGGCCACCAGCAGCTTGCCGCACACCTCGAATTTGATCCCGTGTTCGCGGCAGAACTGCTTGGTGGCTTCGGCGCCGCGCTTGCACAAATCAGCCTTGAGGCTACCGGGTGCGTAGTAGATGCCGGCATGGATCACGCCGCTGTTGTGGCCGGTCTGGTGCCTGGCCAGCACCGACTCTTTTTCCAGGATCACCAGCGACGCGCCGGGTTGGCGCTTGAGCAGCTCCATGGCGGTGGCCAGGCCGACGATGCCGCCGCCGATAATGCAAAAGTCATGAATCATTGCAGGGATACCTAGGCTGTACATTTCAGTCTGATTATCAGGTTGTCAGACTAATGTTTTTGTTAAAAAAATGGCGTGTCCGGGGACACGCTGCAAACAAGGTGGATCAATTCGTGGTCGGTAATTCCAGTTGCAGGCGTCGCGCCGCTGCACGCAGGTGCGCCTCGGCACTGGCAGCAGCGCGCTGGGCGTCGCCGTCGGCGATGGCCTGGTAGAGCTGTTGATGTTCCTGGGTCGCGTCGGCCGAACCGGTGGCAAAGCGCGAGGCCGAGTTCTCCCACGCGGTTTTACGCGCACTGGCCAACTGGCTTCTGAGGAAGTCATGGAAGGCCACGAAGTAGTCATTCTTGCTGGCGTCGGCAATGGCGCGGTGGAATTCCACATCGGCCAGGGCTGCGGCTTCAAAGTCGTCGCGGTTGTCCTGCATGGCCTGCAACGCGCTTTTCATGCGCTGCAGGTCGGCGCTGTCGCGGCGCTGGGCAGCAATCGAAGCGGCCTGGGTTTCGATCCACAGGCGCACTTCGAACATCTGCGCCAGGTCAGGTCGTCGCCCGTTGGGCTGCGGAAACCGAAACACCGTGCCCGCAGGGGTCTGCGAAATAAACGAGCCCAGGCCACGGCGGGCCGTGAGCACACCGTCGGCCTTGAGTTGGGCAATGGCTTCACGCACCACGGAGCGGCTGACGTTGAGTTGTTCGGCCAGTTGCTGTTCGGTCGGCAGGCGCGACTCCGGGGCCAGTTGGCCGGATTCGATTTCTGCGCGAATGGCGCTGACAACCCGTACGACAAGCGAATCGGGGCGCTGGAGCTCAAGCATGGGAAAACCTTGGTAATCAGGTTGTCAGACAATAGTCGTTACGATTTTAGCTTGTCAATGTTTGTCTGCTTCGCGCTGGCCAGGGAATGCGCACGTCTCCAGGCGATCAGCACAGCCAGTAACAGCAAACCTACAGCCATGGCGAAGGTGGCGTGCAGGCCGTCAGCCACCGCCTGGGGTGCGGCGAGGCTGACATCCGGGGTGGCGCGGGCGAACACCGCGCCGAGGGCCGATGCGCCGAAAACAAGGCCCAGGTTACGCGACAGATTCAGCAGGCCGGACACCGTGCCTCGGCGTGTCGCCTGTATATCGCTCATTACCGCCGTGTTGTTGGCCGCCTGGAACAGGCTGTAGCCGGCCGTCAACACGATCAGCGCCGCGAGATAGACGCCAAGCCCGGAGACCTGCGACAGCAACAGGGCCCCGCACAGCATCACGCCCAATCCAATGAGGGTCAGGCGTTGGCTGCCGAGGCGATCGGTCAGGTAACCCGCCGGTACACCGGTAACCGCCGCGACCGTTGGCCCGACGGCCATGGCCAAGCCCATCCAGGCGGGATCAAGGCCCAGGCCACGCGACAAGTAGAACGGACCCACCACAAACGTTGCCATGATCACCGCTGACACCAGGGCACTCATGGCCAAGCCGGCGCGCAACGGCGCATCGCGCAGGGGCGCCCAGAATGTATCGCCTGGCGAAGCTTCACGGCGGTAAGCATCCACCGGCAAATAACGGTAGGCGAGGGCGGCAGCCACACCCGCCAAGGGAAGGCTGATCAAAAACAGCGCGCGCCAGCTCCACAGGCTGAGCAATACCCCGCCGACACTCGGCCCCATGGCCGTGCCGAGTGCCGACATAGTGCCGAGCAGGCCCATGACTCGGCCGGTATTCTCTTTCGTGACGGTGTCACCGACCATGCCCAGGGTCATCGCCATCATGATCGCCGCGCCCAGGCCCTGGAATGCCCGTGCGCCGATCAGCCAGGACAGGGTTGGCGCGGCGGCACACCCGGCGCAGGCCAGGGCAAACACCAGCAACCCGGCCAGCAGCAAGCGCCGGCGCCCCAGACGGTCGCCCAGGCGCCCGGCGCTGACAATCACGGCGGTGATGGCCAGCAGGTAGGCGAGCACCACCCACTGCACGGCATGAAACGATGCCCCGAAGGCGTGCGCCAGGCTGGGCAGGCCGACATTGGCGATGCTGGTGCCCAGGGCGGCCAGCAACATGGACAGCGACAAGGCGACCAGGCCGCCGCGTGTGGAGGTTTGCATGCGCGTTTCCTTGAGTGAATGCACCTGTCGCAAATCTACGGCGTCGCCTAAGATGGCGGAAGGCGCATGGGTCGCAGGTTATAGCTGCACCCAGCGCCTGATAAGGAGCCCCCATGCCCGACCTCAATTTACTCATCACCCTGGACGTGTTGCTTGCCGAAGGCAGCGTCGCTCGCGCCGCCCAGCGCCTGCGCCTGAGCCCTTCGGCCATGAGCCGGGCCCTGGCGCGTTTGCGTGCAGCCACTGGCGATCCGCTGCTGGTACGTGCCGGGCGCGGCCTGGTGCCGACGCCCCGGGCGTTGCAATTGCGTGATCAGGTCAGCCAACTGGTGCAAGACGCCAACGCCGTATTGCGCCCGACGCACACCCTGGACTTGGGTGAGCTGGTGCGCACCTTCACCCTGCGCACCAGTGAGGAGTTCGTCGAACGCTTCGGCCCTGCATTGCTCGCGCGTATCGCCCATGACGCCCCAGGGGTGCGTTTGCGTTTCGTGCACAAGAGCGACAAGCACAGTACGTTGCTGCGCGACGGTGGCGTCGACCTGGAAACCGGTGTGGTCGATGTGGGCGCCAGCCCGGAGGTGCTGACCCAGGCGCTGTTCCGTGACCGCCTGGTGGGCGTGGTGCGCGAGGGCCATCCTCTGAGCCGCGGCCCCCTTGGCGCAGCGCGTTTTGCCCAGGGACAACACGTCTATGTGTCGCGGCGCGGGCAGGACCGTGGCCAGATCGACGAGGCCCTTGAGGCGCAAGGTCTGGTTCGGCAGGTCAGCATAGTGGTCGCCGGTTTCAACACGGCCATCGCCCTGGCGCGTGATACCGACCTGATCGCCAGCGTGCCTGAGCGCTATATCACAGTGCCGCCTCGAGGCTTGCACTGCTTCGAGCTGCCTGTGACGTTGCCGCCGTTCACCGTGGCGATGCTGTGGCACCCGCGACAGGACGCCGACCTGGCCCATCGTTGGCTGCGCGCATGTTTGCGCGAGGTGTGCGGGCCATGAGCGGCGCGCAACAGGTACAATCGCCGCTGCCTTGACGCGAAACCCCAGGAATTTGCATGTTCAGCCTTACCCGCTACACCACGCCGTGCCCCGAATCGGTCAACAGTCAGATCCTGCAGATGGTGGTGGACAACCTCACCGACATCAGCAGCGTGGCGCTGGCACCGAGCAACCTGCTCTACAACATCTACCAGTACGCCATCGGGTTTGAGGTGCACCTGTACCTTGAGGCGTTGAATGGCGAAAAGGGCGTTGCGGTGGAGTTGGTCGTGGCGATGGAAGACGAGACGGTGGTGGGTTTTTGCCTGTATCTGCCGGTGAAGAATGATCCGCACGCGTGTGGCATCGCGTTTATGGCGGTGCAGGCCGGCTTTCGTCGCCAGGGTGTGGCACGCAGCATGATGGACGAGGTGATGGCGCGTTATCCCCACGCCGAACTGGCCTGTGCGGTAGAGAAGGTTGCGGTGTTCGAAGCCATGGGTTTCCAGGTACGCGGTGTGCGTGGCACCCAGGTCGTGATGAACACCCGCAACTACGGCACCGATGGGCTGATGGGCGTGTTGGATGTGGCTTCAATCTACAGCTCGCTGGAAGTGCGGCAGATCCACACCTACCTGCTGCAAAAACACGGCAAGCGCGCCATGGTCGACGCAGAGAAACAGCGTGATCGGCACCTGGACCAGTTGACGCGCAAGGCGCAACTGTTCGTCCAGGGCCGTCTGCCTACGGCCTGACGCGCCTGACCATCCCGAGGATAGTCTCCAGCAGCTCCTGCTGAGCTTCCTCGCGGCTGATCTCGCCATTGGCCGCCGCATGAGAAAGGGCTTCCGCCGCGCCGAGCATGGCGCGCAACCCGGCCTGGGAAATACTGCCGCCGTGGGTGAAGGGCGACAGCGCGTCTCGGCACTTATCGAGGAAGATCGCCTCGTATTCGCGCTTGGACGCTTCCAACTCCGGCGAACCGCTCAAAGCGGCAATCACGCCGGGGATTTCCCGACCTTGCAACAACACACAATCGACATACGACGACGCGATAACCCGCGCGCGGTCCTCGAGTGTCGCGTTGCTGGTGGCGATGGCCTCGGTAAACACCTGGTCCTGGCGCTCGTCGAAGTCTGCATATAGCGCGGACAGCAAACCCGCGCGTGTAGCGAAGTGGTCGTACACCACTGGTTTGGTCACGCCCGCCAGCTCGGCCAGGCGGCCCAGGGTCAGGGCGTCGGTGCCTTCGTCACGCACCAATTGCCAGGCGACGTCGAGTAACTGGCGCAGGCGATCTTCACGGGACAAGCGACGACGGGGGGCAGGGGATTCACTGCTTGACATGCTTATATACCAAAAGTAACTTATTCGACGTAACTTACTAAAAGTAGATTAAGCCTAAACGGAGTCAAAGTCATGCACGCACTGATCGTTGTTGCTCATCACGACCCGCAATCGCTCACCCACAGCGTGGCTGCCGAGGTGGGCGCGGGCCTGGCCGCCTCTGGCCACACCTTTGAAATAGCCGACCTTGCCGCTGAAGGGTTCGACCCACGCTACAGCGCCGCCGACCATCGGGTGCACCGTACTCGGGCGACGCCGCCAGCCGACGTGGTGGCCGAACAGGCCCGCATAGATCGCGCCGACGCGTTGGTGCTGGCGTTCCCCATCTACTGGTGGTCAATGCCGGCGTTGCTCAAGGGTTGGGTCGACCGCGTATTCGTCAATGGCTGGGCGATTGATTACGGCCCCGATACACCGGTGCAGAAGAAACTCAGGCATTTGCAGGTGCATCTGCTGGCCCTGGGGGCGGCTGACGAAAGCGCCTTCGATCGACACGGTTATGCCAAGGCCATGAACACCCAGATCGACTACGGCATCTTTGATTATTGCGGGGCGCAGGTACTCACCTCCGAATTGTTGCTGGACTCGGAAAGTGGCGCGGCCCAGGTGCATTTGCAAAAAGCCAGGGCCGTGGGGCAGGGGTTGTTCGAGCGTGAGGCGGTAGCGGGATAGTTCAAACGTCGCGAAACAGGTCGTGGGCGTCCAGCAAGCGGTAGGCAATTTCTGGGTTCTTCTCCAGGCCACGGCGAATGGACGCAGGGATCGACTGGCGGGTCTTGCGGCACATGCCAGGCAGTTCGTCGATGACGATCTGGATCCCGCGCATGCTCTTGACCTCGGTATGCCCGGGCGCGATGTGTACGCGGATGCCCAGTTGGTCGTACATCCGCTGTTGCAGATGTTCGAGGTCTTGCAGGCTCTTGAGGTTTTCCAGGCGCTCCAGCAGGATTTTTTCCTGCTGTCGCGTCAGTTGCAGGATGCGCAGATCCGCGCCGGGAGCTTCCAGCAGTTGATCACGGTTGCAGACACAGGCGCCGGGTGGGCAGGGTTGGCGAAGGGTCATTGACGCTCCCTGTAGGAGCGAGCTTGCTCGCGAAAAACTCACAGGCGCCGCATTCATTCAGCAAACACGCGTTTTCGTTAACGTTTTTCGCGAGCAAGCTCGCTCCTACAGTTTTCAGGTGGGTCAGTCGTTCAAGTGAACGCCCAGGCTGGCCAGGGCTTTCCAGTAGTCAGGGTAGGTCTTGGCCACGCAGTCCGGGTCTTGAATGCGAATGCCCGAGACTTTCAGCCCCGCCAGGGCAAAACACATGGCGATGCGATGGTCGGCGTGGGTGTCGATCAGTGCGGTGCAGGCGGTGCCAGCCAAGGCGGGGTCGCTGGCTACCAGCAGGGCATCGCCCTCGATGGTCGCCAGGCCCGGGCGAATTTCGTTGAGGCCATCGTGCAGCGCCTGCACGCGGTCACATTCCTTGACGCGCAGGTTCGCCAGTTCAGTAAAACGCACCGGGGTATTGTTGAATGCGGCGAGCACCGCCAGGGTCGGGATCGCATCCTGCATTTGCGACCCTACCACCGTGGCCTGCATGTTCGGGAACTGCGCGATCACAGCCTGGGCCTTGGCGTCGGGCTGGGTGAAGTCTTGTGGGGCTACACCGAGGTCGATACGGCCACCGGTCAGCACCTCTGCGGCCCACAGGTAAGTGGCGGCGGAAGCGTCGGGTTCGATCAGGTAATCATGTGCGGTGTAACCAGTGGGAGCGACGCGCCAGGTGGTGTCGTCCACGGCGTCGACCTGGGCACCGAACGCACGCATGCAATCGAGGGTCAGGTCCACATAGCCACGGGCGCCGATGTCCTTGCCGGTCAGCGCCACTTCAATCGGTGCTTCGCCGCACGCCGCGAGCATCAGCAGGGCTGACACGTATTGGCTGGACAAGCCACCATCAATCTCAAAACGTTTGGCCTGGACCTTGCCCACGCCGTGCACGGTCACCGGTGGGCAACCGGTAGGGCTGTCGACCTGGATGCCGTTCTGGCCAAGGGTGGCCAGCAGCGGGCCGATCGGGCGTTTTTGCATGTACGCGTCGCCGTCCAGCACCACTGTGCCTTGCACAGTGGCGACGGCAGCCGTGAGAAAGCGCATGGCGGTGCCGGCGTTGCCGAGGAACAACGGCTGGGCCGGCAATTGCAGCGAGCCTTGGCTGGTGACGACAAAGGTGGTGTCGTCCGGCTCGTCGATGGTGACGCCCATCTGCCGCAGGGCTACCGACATATGGCCTGTGTCATCGCTTTTGAGCGCACCGCTCAAACGGCTGGTGCCCTTGGCCAGTGCCGCCAGCAACAGCGCACGGTTGGTAATGGATTTGGAGCCGGGGGGCGCGACCTTGCCAGTGAGGGGGAAGTTGGGCGGTGTAACGGTCACGGTTTTCTGCGAACTCAAGGTACAAGGCTCCTGGTCAAGGCGAGGTGGCGTGGAGTGGCCGACGTGCGGACCCGAATCATCAGGCAAACACGCCATGCTTGTCGAGTGAGCGGGTGATCTGCGTGATTTATTGGCATGCGCTGCGTCCCTAATGTAGGAGCGAGCTTGCTCGCGAAAAACGTCAACGATAAAGCGTGCTCCCTGAATGAACGCGGCGCCTGGAAGTTTTTCGCGAGCAAGCTCG
Source organism: Pseudomonas fluorescens (assembly GCF_001902145.1). Taxonomy (GTDB): domain Bacteria; phylum Pseudomonadota; class Gammaproteobacteria; order Pseudomonadales; family Pseudomonadaceae; genus Aquipseudomonas; species Aquipseudomonas fluorescens_BV. Next base: position 6,200 of record NZ_MRST01000025.1, on the reverse strand, counting down.
CTCCTACTGCCTTAACGCTGGCTCAGCCAGTAGTCATGCAGCGCCCGCGCAGCCGGTTCGATTTCGCTGACCTGCAGTTGATGGGCGTTTACATCCAGATCCGCCGGCAATTCGAAATTGTCCTGCTCGGCGCACCAGGAAATCCGCTCCAGTTGCCCGGCTTGTACAGCGGGCAATGGCGGCCAGTTGGCGATCGTCACGCCGCGCACATAACCAAAGCACCATTCCTCGGCAAGGGTCACCGCCTGGTCTTGATGTTCGGTTTCATCGAAACGGGCTTTGAATGCCTGGGCATCAGTGGCCAATTGTGCGGCCAGGGTATTCATATGGCGTACACACAGTTCGAGAAAAGCCTGGGCCTCGTCCATGTTGTCCCATTCAGGGTTTTGCCCACCCCAGATCGCCGGGAACCACTCGGCCACATCCACCTTGGCCGGGCTGGAAACCAGGGCGGTGAAATAACCGTCGAGTTCGGCCATGTTCAGCACCGAGTGGTCTTCGCCGTATTTGAGTAAGGTGGCGTCAATGAATTCGAAATCGTCGGGAGCGAGGGGTTGGGCGTGCATGGCATATCCTTAAAACGTCGAGCGCCGCTGACAGCGCGGCTTAAAGCGCAAAGGATGGCCTGTACATCGGGTTTTATCCAGCGTCTTTTCCCCCACCGTGACCAGTCCCGTTTTTGGCCGATGCGCCGTGGCGCACCCTTGATATAGTCTGGCCTTTCTCAATCGCCAGTCAGGGATCACTGCCATGTCCGAATACCAAGCCTTCGTTGTCGAACTCAGCGGCAACGTTGCCCATGTGCAGATCAATCGCCCGGAAAAGATCAACGCCATGAACGCGGCGTTCTGGACCGAAATCATCGACATCTTCCAATGGGTCGACGAGACCGACGCCGTGCGTGCCGTGGTGCTCAGCGGCGCGGGCAAGCATTTTTCCTCGGGCATCGACCTGATGATGCTGGCCTCGATCGCCAATGATTTTGGCAAGGACGTGGGTCGCAATGCGCGCCTGCTGCGCCGCAAGATTCTCGAACTGCAAGCGTCGTTCAATGCCGTGGACACTTGCCGCAAGCCCGTGCTGGCGGCGATCCAGGGCTACTGCATCGGCGGTGCCATCGACCTGATCAGCGCCTGCGACATGCGCTATGCGGCCGAGGACGCGCAATTCTCGATCAAGGAAATCGACATCGGCATGGCCGCCGACGTCGGCACCTTGCAACGCCTGCCGCGCATTATCGGCGACGGCATGCTGCGTGAGCTGGCCTACACCGGTCGTCAGTTCGGCGCCGAGGAAGCCCGCAGCATCGGCCTGGTCAATCGCGTGTTTGCCGATCATGAAAGCCTGCTGGCGGGTGTCATGGACCTGGCCCATCAAATCGCCGCCAAGTCGCCGATTGCCGTGACTGGCACCAAGGCCATGATCAGCTACATGCGTGACCACACAGTCAATGACGGCCTGGAATACGTTGCCACCTGGAACTCGGCTATGTTGCAATCCAACGACCTGCGCGTGGCCATCGCGGCCCATATGAGTAAGCAGAAACCCGAATTCGTGGATTGACTGACATGACCCCAGGCTGGATTACCACAACACTGCTGGACAACGACGCCCCCGGCGGCTGGGCCGTCGCCCGCAGCCGCGAAGGTTTTTTACACGACACCAACGGCCCGCTGTTCCCGCGCGAATGGCTCAAGCGCCAGGACCTGTCGGTGTTTGCCGAACACGGCATCGGCCATCTCGATGGCGAGCCGGTGTATCTGTTGGAACTTGACTCGCCGGCTGATGTGCCAGGGTGCAGTTGGCAGGGCTTGCGCGGCTTTATGCTGCAAGGTGATCACACCCTGTACAAGGTGCTGGGCTACGCCGCGCAGATCGGTACCTGGGCGCGGGAGCATCGTTTTTGTGGCAGTTGCGGCCAGGCGATGGAGCAGGTGCCGAGGGAGCGGGCGATGTATTGCCAGGCCTGCGACCTGCGCAGCTACCCACGCATCTCGCCAAGCATGATCGTGCTGGTAACCCGTGGCGATGACATTCTGCTAGCGCGTTCGCCACGTTTCGTCACCGGGGTCTACAGCACCCTGGCCGGTTTTGCCGAGCCGGGTGAGTCCGCCGAAGACTGCCTGATCCGTGAGGTGCGCGAAGAGGTGCAGTTGGAGGTCAAGAACATCCAGTACATGGGCAGCCAATGCTGGCCGTTCCCTCACTCGATGATGCTGGGCTTTCACGCCGAATACGCCGGTGGCGATATCGTGCCCCAGGCCGACGAGATCGAGGACGCGCAGTGGTTCAATATCCACGAGCTGCCGCCGTTGCCGGCGTCACGCTCGATTGCGCGTTACCTCATCGACCTCTACGTGGCCCGCCGTTTAGGCCACGCTGAACCAGTGTTGCCAGGCTAGGCGCACGGTCAGTCCCAGGACCACGGTGATAAACACCGGACGAATGAATTTGGCGCCGCCGCTGATCGCACTGCGTGCGCCAAAGAACGCGCCACCCATCACAGACACACCCATCGCCAGGCCGACAATCCAGTCCACCGAACCATTGATGATAAACACCGTCAAGGCCGCTGCGTTGCTGACGAAGTTCATGCTGCGCGCCACGCCGCTGGCCTTCACCAGGTCGATGGGGTGCAGCAGCATCGTGCTGACCGTCCAGAACGCCCCCGTGCCGGGCCCGGCCACGCCGTCGTAGAAACCCAGGCCAAAGCCCTGGGTGGCTTGCCATTTCTTTTTGATCGGGGCCTCGGCGTCCAGTGGCGCCTTGGGCGTGCCACCGAACAGCAGGTACACACCGCAGGCGAAGACGATCACCGGGAGCATCTTGTTCAGGGTTTCGGCAGGCAAGTAATGGGCGACGACCGCGCCGGTCAGTGCACCGATCAAGGTACCGACGATGGCGTGCACCCATTGGCGTGGGTGGAACAGCTTGCGGCGGTAGAAGGTAAAGCTGGCGGTGGCCGAGCCGAAGGTGGAGCTGAGCTTGTTGGTGCCCAGCACCAGGTGCGGGGGCATACCGGCGGTGAGCAGGGCGGGCGTGGTCAACAAACCGCCACCGCCGGCGATTGCGTCGATAAAACCGGCGATAAAAGCGACAACGGCCAGGATGGCCAGGGTGGTGAGGTCAACGCTGAGTTCGAAGGGCATGGGCAGGGCTTATTGTTGGAGGTGCGCAGAAGGCCTGCATCTTACTGCGTTGTGACTCAAATGTGGGAGGGGGCTTGCCCCCGATAGCAGTGTTTCAGTGACCAATAAGCTGACTGACCCACCGCCATCGGGGGCAAGCCCCCTCCCACATTTTTTACCGAGCCCGCTTGTTATTTGTGCGCGCCCAGCCATTCCAAGGCCGTGCGCCAGATGCAGATACCCAGGAAGTACGCCGACATCAGCGACCACAAGCCAAATGTCCAAGGGTTGGTGTTCGGGTAGTCCACCACCATCAGGAAGCTGCACAGCAACCAGATGGTGGTCACCGCGATGTTGATCGGCATAAAGCGCTTGACCCGGAACGGGTGCAGGAACTTCATTGGCGTGACGGTCAGCAGCGCCAGGCCGATCACGGTCAGCAACGTGACCCAGGCATCCGGCTGGATGATATAGACGCACAGGGCAACGACGTTCCAGGCGGCAGGGAAGCCGACGAAGTAGTTGTCCTTGCTCTTCATGTTCACGTTGCAAAAGCAGAACAGCGACGACACCAGGATCACCGACACCGCAAACAGGTGGGTGAAGTCGGGCAGGTCGATGTAGCGGTAGATAAACAGTGCGGGAATGAACACGTAGGTGAGGTAGTCGATCACCAGGTCCAGCACCGAGCCGTCAAAGCTGGGCAGTACCGTACTGACATTCACCCGTCGCGCCAGCGAGCCGTCGACGCCATCCACCACCAGCGCCAGGCCCAGCCACAGCAGACACGCCTTGGGAGAGTTTTCCAGCAGCGCCAGGGTGGCCAAGAAGGCCAGCACTACACCGGTGGCGGTAAAGCCGTGGGCGCCCCAGGCTTTGAGTCTGGCTACATGCAGGGTCGATATCACGGGCGGTTCTCCAAAAGGTCAAACAGGGCAGCCGACGACGCAACGTCGTCGAGTCTGGCCGGGGAATGCAGGTATCGACCGGGAAGGGGAGGATAAGGTTCACCGCCCGGTGTCTTCGTTAGCGTAGCAAGCGTAGGACGTTTCGGCATCAACCCTGACGGAACACCAGGGCTTTCAGCCCACTCTGTGGGTCAATATCAGGAAATTCCGGTGGGTTTTCCAGCCGCTGCACAAACCGCAGTCCCGGCGCCTCGCGGGTCACGCCGTCGATCAGGAAGTCTTCGCCGAAGGCCGGATCGTTCATGCATGCCAGCACGGTGCCGTGGGCACTGAGCAAGTCCGGCAGGCGGCGCAGCACGCGCTGGTAATCCTTGGTCAGCAGGAAACTGCCTTTCTGGAAGGACGGCGGGTCGATGATCACCAGATCGTAAGGGCCGTTGTTCGTCACCTTGGCCCAGGACTTGAACAGGTCGTGGCCCAGGAAACTCACCCGGCTCAGGTCGTGCCCATTCAGGCGATGGTTGTCGCGGCCACGGCTGAGGGCACCACGGGCCATGTCCAGGTTCACTACATGCTCGGCGCCGCCTTCGATGGCGGCCACGGAAAAACCGCAGGTATAGGCAAACAAATTCAGCACGCGCTGGCCTTGGGCCTGTTCGCGCACCCAGTTGCGACCGTAACGCATGTCGAGGAACAGCCCGATGTTCTGTTTTTTACCCAGGTCGATCAGGTAGCGCAGGCCGCCCTCTGTGATGGTCAGCTCGTCGATGGCGTCGCCCACCAGCCATTCGGTGGTGCTTTGCGGCAGGTAGCGGTGTTGCAGGGCCACGGTGTGCACGCCGAAACGGCTCCACTCGATCTGCAACAGTGTGTGCTTCAGGGCTTCCAGGTGCTCGGTTTCTTTGAACGAGGCGACCAGCACGACTCCTTGCAGCCAGTCCACGGTGAGTTGCTCCAGGCCTGGCCAGCAACGGCCACGGCCATGGAACAGGCGCCGGGTTTCCGCAGGCGCGTCAGCCAGGGCAGTGAGCAAGTGGGCGTGCAGGGTAGTGAGTGCGTCTGGGTTCATCGTTAAGCGTCAGTCATCGGGCGGGCGGCATTTTAAACACAATTGGGTAGGAACTGGCTTGCCTGTGATGGCGGCCTGACAGTCGACGCCTATCTACCTGCAATCAGCGCCGGTCCGAATGAGTCTTTCAAGAAAACCGGGGCGATATAGCGCTCGTAATGCGCCTCGGACAACAGAAAGAACTCCCGGTCTATCGCATCGCGCAGGTCCGCCAGGTGGCGCTCGCGAAACTCGGGCAACAACGTCAAGCCGTAGGCATCGAGCTTGGAGATCACCCGTGCGCCACGGGCAATCAGTTGGTATGCCCAGCAATACGGCGACTGGTGCGGCACAAAGCGAATCTTGCGCGCTTCCAGTTGCTGACGCAGGCGCTGCGGATCGAAGACTTCCAGCTTGCTGGCCATTACCTGTACCAGCAACTGCTCCAGGCGCAGCCACACCGCCTGTTTTTCCTCGGCGTTATAGCCATTCCACTGGATCACTTCATGGTGATAACGCTTACAGCCCCGACAGACCAGGTCACCGTAGACGGTGGAGCACAGGCCGACGCAAGGGGTCTTGATGGTTTGATTGGGCATAAAGGCAATTTGCAAAAGATTGAAGAACACCGCGGCCCCAATGTAGGAGCGAGCTTGCTCGCGAAGACCCCAAGGGCACCGCGTTCATTCAGGATGCACGCGTTATCGTTGAAGGTCTTCGCGAGCAAGCTCGCTCCTACAGAGTTAGGTCAGTCCCAGCTCAGCGCGCCGCCGGTCTGATACTCGATCACACGGGTCTCGAAGAAGTTTTTCTCTTTCTTCAAGTCCATGATCTCGCTCATCCACGGGAACGGGTTGGTCGTGCCTGGGTACTCTTCCTTCAAGCCAATCTGCGACAGGCGACGGTTAGCGATGAACTTGAGGTAATCCTCCATCATCGCCGCATTCATACCGAGAACACCGCGCGGCATCGTGTCACGAGCGTATTCGATCTCCAGCTGCGTACCCTGCAGAATCATCTGGGTCGCTTCTTCTTTCATCTCGGCATCCCACAAGTGCGGGTTTTCGATTTTGATCTGGTTGATCACGTCGATACCGAAGTTCAGGTGCATCGACT
>NZ_MRST01000026.1:116341-765301 GCF_001902145.1 Pseudomonas fluorescens | reverse complement strand
CATCGCGCATTCTACAGCAGCCTCATTTGCTGTCAAGTGGTTATTTTCAGAAGTTTTCGAAGATTTCTTCAACAACTTCAACCACTTGCGCTTGCGATCTCTCGTAAGCGGGAGGCGAATTCTACAGCGTTACACGCTGCTGTCAACACCTCTTTTTCAACTTCCTTTTGGCTTCGATGAACTGAAGCAACTTGCTGCCGAAAACTTCTTAACTCATTGTTTACCAAGGAGTTTTCCGTTTCGACTGCGCCGGAAGTGGGGCGAATTATAGACAGATATAATTCGCCGTCAACTCTTAATTCTGCTTTTCTATCAATAAGTTAGCTTCGGTTAAAAAACAACCAGCTCTCCACTGGGCTTCTATCTATCTATAACAGAAGGAAAAGCTTAAATAACACCTGCTTCCTTCAATGCAGCCACATGAGCAGCTCCCAGCCCCAGAACTCCTTGCAGTACCTGAAGCGTATGCTCGCCCAGTAGAGGAGGCGCACTCCGGTACTCTACAGGCGTCTTGGATAAGCGTATCGGGCTCGCAACCTGAGGCACCATCCCCGCCAATGCATGAGGCAACTCCACCGCCAAGCCACGCGCCTTGACCTGAGGATCGGAAAACACCTGCGCCAGATCATTGATCGGCCCACACGGCACGCCCACTCGCTCCAGCTGCGACACCCACTCAGCGGTAGTCTTGAAGACCGTCGCCTGGCGAATCAAGGGAATCAGCTCCGCGCGATTAGCCACCCGTACGCGATTGGTGGCGAAACGCACATCATCCGCCCATTGTGGCTGCCCAGCGACTTCAGCGAATTTACGGAACTGCCCGTCATTGCCTACGGTGAGAATGAAATCTCCATCGGCAGTAGGGAAATCCTGATAGGGCACAATATTAGGGTGAGCGTTGCCCAGGCGCTTCGGCGGCGTCCCGGTGGTCAGGTAATTCATCGCCTGATTCGCCAGGCAAGCCACCTGCACATCCAGCAACGCCATGTCGATATGCTGCCCACCACCATCGTGATCGCGATGAGCTAGCGCAGCCAAAATCGCCACGGTCGAATAGAGCCCGGTCAAGATATCGGTCAAGGCTACGCCAACCTTTACCGGCCCGGCGCCTTCATCCCCTTCAGGCCGCCCCGTCAGGCTCATGAGCCCACCCAAACCCTGGATCATGAAGTCGTAACCGGCGCGCATCGCATAGGGGCCCGTCTGGCCAAACCCCGTGATGGAGCAGTAAATCAGCTCCGGGTTAACCTCTTTGAGGGACTCGTAGTCCAGCCCATACGCCGCAAGGCCGCCCACCTTGAAGTTTTCGATCAGGATGTCCGACTTGGCAGCCAGGTCGCGTACCAGTTTCTGGCCTTCCGGTCGCGTAAAGTCGATGGTCACCGACTCTTTATTACGATTGGCCGACAGGTAGTACGCCGCCTCACTGGTGTTCTCGCCATCCGCATCCTTAAGGAAGGGAGGGCCCCAAGCGCGCGTGTCATCGCCGCTGCCCGGCCTTTCGACCTTGATCACCTCGGCCCCAAGGTCTGCAAGAATCTGCCCGGACCAAGGGCCCGCGAGTACTCGCGACAAATCCAGCACTCGCAGATGCGAAAGCGCGCCCATGCCCATGCTCCTATTAATAGAACGCTTGAAGACCGGTTTGCGCGCGCCCCAGGATCAAGGCATGCACGTCATGGGTCCCTTCATAGGTGTTGACCACTTCCAGGTTGACCAGGTGGCGTGCCACCCCGAACTCGTCAGAGATGCCGTTACCGCCCAGCATGTCTCGGGCCATGCGCGCGATGTCCAGTGACTTGCCACACGAGTTACGCTTCATGATCGAAGTGATCTCCACCGCCGCCGTACCCTCATCCTTCATCCGCCCCAGGCGCAGGCAACCTTGCAGGGCCAAGGTAATCTCGGTCTGCATGTCTGCCAGCTTCTTCTGGATCAGCTGAGTGGCAGCCAATGGGCGACCAAACTGCTGGCGATCGAGTGTGTACTGGCGCGCGGTATGCCAGCAGAACTCTGCAGCCCCCAGCGCCCCCCAGGAAATCCCGTACCGCGCCGAGTTGAGGCAGGTAAAAGGACCTTTCAAGCCACGTATATCCGGGAAGATATTTTCTTCCGGCACAAATACGTTATCCATGACGATTTCACCGGTAATGGAGGCCCGCAACCCCACCTTGCCGTGGATAGCCGGAGCGCTCAGACCCTTCCAGCCTTTTTCCAGGACAAAGCCACGGATATCTCCCGCATCGTCTTTGCCCCACACCACAAACACATCCGCAATCGGACTGTTGGTGATCCACATCTTCGCGCCGGTCAGGCTGTAGCCGCCATCCACTTTGCGTGCACGGGTAATCATCGCGCCCGGATCGGAACCATGGTTGGGCTCGGTCAGCCCGAAGCAACCGATCCATTCACCAGAGGCCAGTTTGGGCAAGTACTTCTGTTTTTGCGCCTCGGTACCAAACTCATTGATCGGCACCATGACCAGGGAAGACTGCACACTCATCATCGAGCGATAGCCGGAGTCGACACGCTCGACCTCACGAGCAATCAAACCGTAGCTGACGTAGTTCAACCCACTGCCGCCGTATTGCTCGGGGATCATCGCCCCCAGCAAGCCCGTCTCGCCCATCTCACGGAAAATAGCGGGGTCTGTCTTTTCATGACGAAAGGCTTCGAGCACACGAGGAGCCAGCTTGTCCTGAGCAAATTGCTCGGCGCTGTCACGCACCATGCGCTCTTCTTCGGTGAGCTGCTGGTCCAGCAGTAGTGGATCGATCCAGTTGAAGCTTGCCTTGCCAGCCATGAATAAGTCCTCGCGGAAAAAATCAGAAGTCGTGGATCCAGACTAGGCGCGGTCAGCGCAGAGGGCAAACGAGGTTTTTGCATAGGCTTGTGCTAATTTCTCACTTCGTAACACTCAAAAAGCCCAAAAAAGCGCTTTATCTGTGAGGGCAACGTACATGCGCAGAAAAATCCCCAGTACCACCGCACTCATCAGCTTTGAGGCAGCAGCCCGCCACGAGAGCTTCACCAAGGCAGCACTGGAGCTTTCCATCACCCAAGGCGCGATTTGCCGCCAAATCGCCAGTCTTGAGGAGTTTTTGAGTGTCGAGCTGTTTCGCCGCTCACGCCGCGGCGTGAAGCTGACGGAGGCAGGGCTGTCTTATAGCCGTAGGGTTGCAACACAGCTGGACGCCGTGGAGCGCGACACCTTGTCGGTAATGGGCCAGCAGGGCGCCAATGTGATCGAACTGGCGGTGGTGCCCACCTTCGGCACACAGTGGCTGATCCCACGCCTGAAGGAATTTCAACATCAGCACCCGGAAGTCACGGTGAACCTGACGAACCGCACACGCCCCTTCCTATTCGCCGATACCGAGTTCGATGCGGCGATCTACTTCGGAGATGCCGATTGGTCGGGTACGCAGTCCCACAGGTTAATGGGCGAAAACCCGGTACCGGTATGCAGCCCGCGCTTACTCGGCGACCGCACGCACTTCACCCCTCAACAGATCGCCGAGCTGCCTCTGCTGCAGCAGACCACGCGCCCCTATGCCTGGCGCCAATGGTTCAACGCCCAACAACTAAACATCCCACGCGACATGACAGGCCCTCGATACGAGCTATTCTCGATGCTGTCCCAAGCAGCCATGCATGATATGGGCATCGCACTGATTCCTCCTTTCCTCATCCAGCGGGAGTTGAAGGAGCAACAACTGGTAATCGCCAGCACCGAAGCACTGACCAGCGAAAAGGCTTATTACCTGATGATTCCTGACAAAAAGGTCGAATCCGCCTCTCTGCATGCATTCAGGGACTGGCTGCTCGACCAATCAAGACGCTACAACCCAAGTAAATGAAGGGCAAAACGCAATTGCTGACTTTGTAGTCAGATAAGTTAAGAGCCTACAGATATACGTATATGTCGCATTTAAACAGACTGTACTTGTCAACCAAAAATAAGGCTAAAAGCCATGTATTTCATGGCTCTTAGCGACTCTTACCGGCCAATGCACGACTATTCACACGGACAATGAAAAAACGGACCGAAAACGCCTGAACGCCTTTAAAGACCTGTATTTAAAGAGGTTATTTCAGCTTGTTGCGACAATCAGTCACAGGGTGACTTGTAGTTAATTTTTCGTCACCCGTCATAATCCCTTGATGGCCGTAAAGTTCGCCTGCAAAATGCCGCGCCCCGCTGTCATTTCAGCGGGATCGTGCTGATCGGCCGCCCCAGTTGCGCCACTCGCGGTGCACTGGCCTTTTTACAAAAAGATCAAAAGCAAAAAGATCATGCAGGAGATTTGACGTGCACATTGGTGTTCCTCTCGAAACCCAGACCGGTGAAACGCGGGTGGCTGCCACCCCGGAAACCATCAAGAAGCTGATCGGCCAGGGCCATAAGGTCACTGTACAAAGCGGCGCAGGCATCAATGCCAGCATCGTCGACAGTGCCTATGAAACGGCAGGCGCCACCATTGGCAGCGCCAACGACGCGTTTGGCGCCGAGCTGATTCTCAAAGTGGTTGCCCCCAGCGACAGCGAACTTGCGCTGATCAAAAGTGGCACCGTGTTGGTGGGCATGCTCAATCCGTTCAGCAACGAAACCATCGCCAAGCTCGCCGAGCGCGGCATCACCGCCTTCGCCCTGGAAGCCGCGCCGCGCACTTCACGCGCTCAAAGCCTTGATGTGCTGTCTTCGCAGGCCAACATCGCCGGTTACAAGGCCGTGTTACTGGCCGCTCATCACTACCCGCGCTTCATGCCGATGCTGATGACTGCTGCCGGCACTGTAAAAGCCGCACGCGTACTGATCCTCGGCGCCGGTGTGGCGGGCCTGCAAGCCATCGCCACGGCCAAGCGCCTGGGCGCGGTGATCGAAGCATCCGACGTACGCCCGGCGGTAAAGGAGCAGATCGAATCCCTGGGCGCCAAGTTTGTCGACGTCCCCTACGAGACCGATGAAGAGCGTGAATGCGCCGTCGGTGTCGGTGGCTACGCACGCCCGATGCCCACCAGTTGGATGCAACGCCAGGCCCTGGCCGTGCACGAACGCGCCAAACAGGCCGATATCGTCATTACCACCGCATTGATCCCGGGCCGCAAGGCTCCGACCCTGCTTAGCGCCGATACCGTGGCGCAGATGAAGCCCGGCTCGGTGGTCATCGACCTCGCCGCAGCCCAGGGTGGCAACTGCCCGCTGACCGTCGCCGACCAGGTAGTGGTGGAAAACGGCGTGATCATCTGCGGCCCGACCAACCTGGCGGGCGCTGTCGCCGCCGATGCGTCGGCCTTGTATGCGCGCAACCTGCTGGACTTCCTGAAGCTGGTCTTCACCAAGGAAGGGCAGTTTGAAATCAACCTCGAAGACGACATCGTCGCCGCGTGCCTGATGTGCCGCGACGGCCAAGTCATCCGCAAAAACGCCTAAGCAGGGATTCAGACGATGGAAGAGCTTATCTCCCCCGGTATCTACAACCTGATCATCTTTGTGCTGGCGATTTATGTCGGTTATCACGTGGTCTGGAACGTAACACCCGCGCTGCACACGCCGCTGATGGCCGTGACCAACGCCATTTCCGCGATTGTCATCGTCGGCGCCATGCTGGCTGCCGCGCTGACCGTCACCCCGTTGGGCAAGACTATGGGCACACTGGCCGTGGCCCTGGCGGCGGTGAATGTCTTCGGTGGCTTCCTGGTCACCCGCCGGATGCTTGAAATGTTCAAGAAGAAAGCCCCGAAAGTAAAAGAAGAGGCGCCCAAGTAATGAGCATGAATCTCGTGACGACGCTCTACCTGATCGCGTCGATCTGTTTCATCCAGGCCCTCAAAGGCCTCTCGCACCCGACCACTTCGCGGCGCGGCAACCTGTTCGGCATGCTCGGCATGGCGCTGGCGGTACTCACTACCGTCGGCCTCATCTATAAGCTGGGGGCTGAACTGGCGACTGCCGGTATCGGCTACGTCATCGTTGGCCTATTGGTTGGTGGTACCGCCGGCTCGATCATGGCCAAGCGTGTTGAAATGACCAAGATGCCCGAGCTGGTCGCCTTCATGCACAGCATGATCGGCCTGGCAGCGGTGTTCATCGCCATTGCCGCGGTGGTCGAGCCGCAGTCCCTGGGCATCGTCAAGCACTTGGGCGATTCGATACCGGCCGGTAACCGCCTGGAACTGTTCCTCGGTGCCGCTATCGGTGCAATCACCTTCTCCGGCTCGGTGATCGCATTCGGCAAGCTGTCGGGCAAGTACAAGTTCCGCCTGTTCCAGGGCGCACCGGTACAGTTCGGCGGCCAACACAAACTGAACCTGGTGCTCGGTCTCGCAACCCTGGGCCTGGGCCTGGCGTTCATGTTCACCGGCAATCTCAGCGCATTTGCACTGATGCTGGCCCTGGCCTTCGTGTTGGGTGTGCTGATCATCATCCCGATTGGCGGCGCCGACATGCCCGTGGTGGTGTCGATGCTCAACAGCTATTCCGGCTGGGCAGCCGCGGGCATCGGTTTCTCGCTGAACAACTCGATGCTGATCATCGCCGGTTCCCTGGTGGGCTCCAGCGGCGCGATCCTGTCGTACATCATGTGCAAGGCGATGAACCGATCCTTCTTTAATGTGCTGTTGGGCGGTTTCGGCAATGCGCCGGATGCTGGCGCTGCGGCGGGCTCCAAAGAAGCACGCCCGGTGAAGTCAGGCTCCGCTGATGACGCTACCTTCCTGCTGACCAACGCCGACACCGTGATTATCGTCCCAGGCTACGGCCTTGCGGTCGCACGGGCACAACACGCGCTCAAGGAATTGACCGAGAAACTGACCCATCACGGCGTCACCGTAAAGTACGCGATCCACCCGGTGGCGGGTCGCATGCCGGGGCACATGAACGTATTGCTGGCCGAGGCCGAGGTGCCTTACGACCAGGTGTTCGAGATGGAAGACATCAACTCCGAGTTCGGCCAGGCCGACGTGGTGCTGGTGCTGGGCGCCAACGACGTGGTCAACCCGGCCGCCAAGAACGACCCGAACTCACCCATCGCCGGCATGCCGATTCTCGAGGCGTTCAAGGCCAAGACCATCATCGTCAACAAGCGCTCGATGGCCAGCGGCTATGCGGGCCTGGACAACGAGTTGTTCTATCTGGACAAGACCATGATGGTGTTCGGTGATGCCAAGAAGGTCATCGAAGACATGGTCAAGGCCGTCGAATAACACTGCGCCAGCGCAATACCCGAAACCCTGGCCTCACGTAGGCTGGGGTTTTTTTATGGTTCCCACGCTCTGCGTGGGAACGCATCCAGGGATGCTCTGCGCCCCGCTTTGCACACACATGAAACCCGACCAAAGGCTCTAAATCGCTATCTGGCATTCGACCATGGTAGCGGGCCGAAACTTTTTGAAATCACTACACTGCCCACCTTGCTTTCCGTAGCCAGAGATAACAATTCATGTACCGTGATCGTATCCGCTTGCCTTCGTTGTTGAACAAGGTCATGAGCGCGGCAGACGCCGCTGCACTGATCGAGGACGGCATGACCGTCGGCATGAGCGGCTTCACCCGTGCCGGTGAAGCCAAGGCCGTCCCCCACGCCCTGGCCGAACGCGCCAAGACTTCGCCGCTCAAAATTACGCTGATGACCGGCGCCAGCCTGGGCAATGACCTGGACAAGCAGTTGACCGAAGCCGGCGTACTGTCACGACGCATGCCCTTTCAAGTCGACAGCACCCTGCGCAAGGCGGTCAATGCCGGCGAGGTGATGTTTATCGACCAGCACCTGTCGGAAACCGTCGAGCAACTGCGCAACAATCAGCTCAAATTGCCAGACATCGCCGTGATCGAAGCCGTCGCGATCACTGAGCAAGGGCATATAGTGCCCACCACCTCCGTAGGCAACTCGGCCAGCTTCGCGATTTTTGCCAAACAGGTGATCGTCGAGATCAACCTGGCGCACAACCCGAACCTGGAAGGGCTGCACGACATCTACATCCCGACCTATCGGCCGACGCGCACGCCGATCCCGCTGGTGAAAGTCGACGACCGTATTGGCAGCACTGCGATTCCGATCCCGCCCGAGAAAATCGTCGCCATCGTCATCACCAACCAGGCAGACTCCGCCTCCACGGTAACGCCGCCTGACAGCGACACCCAAGGCATAGCCAATCACCTGATCAACTTCCTCAAGCAAGAAGTCGATGCCGGGCGCATGACCAACAAACTCGGCCCGCTGCAAGCCGGCATCGGCAATATTGCCAACGCGGTGATGTGCGGATTGATCGAGTCGCCGTTCGAAGACCTGACCATGTACTCGGAAGTGCTGCAGGATTCGACCTTTGACCTGATCGACGCCGGCAAGCTGAGCTTCGCCTCCGGCAGTTCGATTACCTTGTCGGAGCGGCGTAATGCCGATGTGTTCGGCAACCTGGAGCACTACAAAGACAAATTGGTGCTGCGCCCGCAGGAAATTTCCAACCACCCTGAAGTGGTACGCCGCCTGGGCATCATCGGCATCAATACCGCGCTGGAGTTCGATATCTACGGCAACGTCAACTCCACCCACGTCTGCGGCACGCGGATGATGAACGGCATCGGCGGCTCCGGGGATTTCGCCCGCAATGCGCACCTGGCGATCTTCGTCACCAAGTCCATTGCCAAGGGCGGCGCGATTTCCAGCGTGGTACCGATGGTCAGCCATGTGGACCACACCGAACATGACGTGGACATTCTCGTCACCGAAGTAGGCCTTGCCGATCTGCGGGGCCTGGCGCCACGGGAGCGCGCCCGAGTCATCATCGATAACTGCGTGCATCCAGCCTACCGAGATGCCCTCAACACTTACTTCGATGCCGCCTGCGCCATCGGTGGGCATACCCCGCACATCCTGCGCGAAGCACTGAGTTGGCACATCAACCTGGAAGAAACCGGGCACATGCTCAAGGCTTGATGAATACAGATCCGGGCTGATGCAAAGACAGTTTCATCAGCTCGGTGGACTCACCCGCACTTCTGGAAAAAACTGTACTGCTGTACCGGTCATTTCCTACCGAAATATCCCACGCGTCAACCCAAAAATGCCAATTTCGCACCTTTTAAGTGCGCACAGGTACAGTTGCCCCAATTTCGTACCGTACAGCCTCGTTAAACAGTTAACTGGCCTCTCACAATACAGGTGAACTGTATCTAGAGAGTCTTGCTTCGGAAGAGGATCATTGGCATCAGTTAAACCACTACCTAATCCCGCCACAAGCGGAAGGATGTCATCATGGAACGTACACTCAGTTCCGAACTGTTCTTCGAAGAAAAAGCTGTAAACACTCAGGCTTCCCTGCCTTTGCGCGTTCTCGCCAACCTGATGTTGTGGCAGCGCCGCATCTCCAGCCGCCACCAGTTGGCTCGCCTGGATTCGCGTCTGCTGGCTGACGCCGGTATCAGCGAAGCTCAACGCTACGAAGAGCTGAGCAAGCCGTTCTGGCGCTAAGTGGCGCCCGCTGGCCCTGACCTGACGGGTCCACTGCCAGCACCCTGATTTGTCAAAGCAAAGCCCGCCCCGGGTAACCGGAGGCGGGCTTTGTTGTATCTGTGATTGCGCATTGAAATGGCTCAATCCAAGCATACAGATACAGTTTAAAATTATTAAAACATGATAGGTACAGTTTAATTACAGGCTTCCGAATAACCCGGCACACGCCTAATATCCGCTCACCACGTGGCGAACCCTGTAGAGCGTGCGTCTGATGCTCGACAGTCCCAGTCCGTTTCGCTGTGGCCGTTTCGCGCCACCTTATTTATTCGTCTACAGGAGTTACCCCATGTCCCGTCTTCGCCTGCTGTGCACTGCCGCTGTGCTGACCCTGGCTGCCAATGCCAACGCGAGCAGCCTCATCATGACTACCGACTCGATCGTCGGCGCCCTGAAGGCAACCTCCGATGCCACGTCCGATGCCACTTCATCCCTGCGCGACAACAAGGTCGTACAAGCCGCCCGTGACGACGCCGCCAGCTTTGTCGCCAGCGAAGGCGCCATCCGTGGCGTGAAACTGGAAAGCGCCCTGGCCCAGATCCGCCAACAAGCGCCGCAATTGAATACCGCTACCGATGCACAGCTGGCACAGGCCATTCTGGCTATCTGATCCACGGCAACCAGACGGGAGCGCCCGCCGCTCCCGGATGGCTCGGCGCTGGCTCTCACCCGGCCGTTGCGCTAGCCTTGGCGCTCGCTTTCAGTTGTCGAGTCCCATGGCTTTTTCATACCGTTTATTGATTGTTCCTGTACTGTTTTGCGCCTGCTGGTCACCCATGGCTTCAGCGTTGGATGTGTCCACCCAGAGCACTGTTGTCAGCGTGTATGCCACCAGCAAAGTGACCTCTGCGCCGTTCGACGATAAGTTGGTCATGGCCGCTCGGGATGATGCTGCCGCTTTCATTGCCACTGACGGCCAATGGCGGGGCGCACGCCTGGAGTCCGCGCTGGACTATCTACGCCGTACCCAGCCAAAACTTCATGCAAGCGACCTTGAACTGGCGCAGGCAATTCTCGTCCAATAATCATCGTTGTATTTCTATCTTTGTCATTGGAGTCACCCCATGCGTAGCCCGCTGATCGTCGCCGCCCTCGGCCTGCTGTTTTTGGCCGATGTCGCCCAGGCGCAAACCTTGAAGGCCACCAGTAACATCGTCGTGCGAGCCTCGGCGCGCACCATTGATTTCACCTCGGACACTACCACCTCCATCCGCGACTCCAAGATCGTGCGCGAAGCCCACGATGACGCCGCCAGTTTCGTCGCCACGAATGGCGAGATCCGTGGCGCCCAGCTGGAAGCCGCATTCGACACCCTTCGCACCCGCGTGCCAGAAGCCCGTGATGCCAGCGACCAGACCCTCGCCGAAGCTATCCTCGCTCTGTGAGGCGCATCAAAACCTGGCTCCTGGCCGGGGCCGTGCTGCTGTGCGCAACGACAGCCCAGGCCAGCCTGCAACTGCGGCTCAAGACTGAAGGTTTGAGCCCGGCCGAACAGCAGGCCAGCCAGGCATTGCTCGATGAAGCGCTGCGCTCCTTGCCGCCGCGCTTTGTCGAGCAGTTGGATCGACGTATTGATGTCGGCTGGACCGACAAGATGCCTGACAACGCCTACGGCCAGGCATCCCTGGTATCGGAACTGGACCTCAACCAGAATTTGCTCGCCAGCCTCACCGACGGCAGTGCCGCCACCCAGAAAACCAATCGCCCCCACGGTACTGTGCGCCGGGAATTGCTCGCCACGGTGCTGCATGAACTGACCCACATCTATGACCGTGCGCGCCTATGGTCCAAAGACGAGCGCACGCTCATCCAGCGCTGCAGCCGCCAGAACAACATCACCGGTTTGATCGGCTTGCCCGACCAGTGCCGCGGCCAGAACGACCGCCGCTTTACCCTCAGTGACGACCCGCGCCTGCTGGACCTCGCCGGCTGGCCACAATATGTCGGGCGCCGCGGCGAGCGTGAGCAGCACAACCATCAGGTGGTGCGCAGCCCGGACATCTACGAAACCACCAGCCCGCTGGAATTCGTAGCGGTCAACATGGAGTACTTCCTCCTGGACCCCAGCTATGCCTGTCGCCGTCCCGCGCTGTTTCGTTATTACAAGGACCACTTCGGCTGGGCGCCGCCCGCACAGGATACCTGTGCCAGCACCTACGCCTTCCTGAACGCAGGCAACGATTTCGCCAAGACACCTCTGGGCCAGATCGACCCGGAACGCGTGTATGAAATCGACTATCTGCTTGCCGAAGCCAACCAAAACCTGGTGAGCCGTTGGGGCCATAGCATGTTGCGCCTGGTGATTTGCGCCCCAGGCCGCCCGCGTGGCCCGGATTGCCGGCTGGACCTGGACCGGCATCTGGTGCTGTCTTACCGCGCCTTCGTCGGTGACGTCCAGCTGTCGAGCTGGGATGGCTTGGTGGGCAAATACCCGTCGCGGCTGTTCGTGCTACCGCTGGCCCAAGTCATTGATGAATACACCAAGACCGAATTGCGTGGCTTGGCGTCGGTGCCGCTGAAACTCAGCCGCCAGGAAATCAACGACACCGTCGAGCATGCGGCTGAGATGCACTGGAGCTATGACGGCAACTACTTCTTCATTTCCAACAACTGTGCGGTCGAAAGCCTGAAACTGCTGCGCAGCGGCAGCGCCAACCCGCAATTGACCGGCCTGGACAACATCACCCCCAACGGGTTGCTTGAGGTCCTCAGCGCCCGCGGCCTGGCCGATACCAGCGTATTGAACGACAAGCGCGAGGCACTGCGGCTGGGGTATCACTTCGACTCGTTCCGCGAGCGCTACCAGGCCATGTTCGATGTGTTGCGCAAACAGCTGCCGATCAAGCAGACCCAGGTCGAAGACTGGCTGTCCCTGGATGCGCAAGCGCGTCGCCAATGGTTCAACCAGGCCGACCTGCGTACCAGCGCCGCGCTGTTGTTGCTGGAGCAGGCCAGCTATCGCAAGCAATTGATGCTCGCCCAGGATGAGGTCAAACAACGCTACCTCAATGCCCGCGAGCTGAAAAACGGCGGTATGGAGAAAGCCAACAACACGCTGCAGCAAATTCTCGCCAACAGCGGCTTCCTCAGTCGCCCGGCCGAGTTGCTGGACAGTGGGGGTTATGGCCTGCCGCAACCTTCGGAAGCCAAGCGCCTTGAGTCAGAAAGCGCCGAACGCCAGAAGCAGTTGCAGTCGTTGACCGGCGAGCTGGATAAAGAGGTGAGGGCGCTGCTCGATCCATCCCGCGCAGCCGAGATTGCCGCGTGTGAAGCCAATCTCAAGCAGGTGGGTGAGCATCTACGAGCGCTGCATAAAGCCGCCGGTGGCCTCGAGCTGCCCTGAACACCACTGCCCCAATGTGTAGGCTGGCTTGCCCTTGTAGGAGCGAGCTTGCTCGCGAAAAACTCACAGGCGCCGCGTTTATTCAGAAAGCGCGCGTTATCGTTGACGTTTTTCGCGAGCAAGCTCGCTCCTACAAAAGCGAGAACCTGAAGAGTGGTGCCTGCCCTTCATCAGCTCTTTTCTCAGCGAAAGCTGGCTGAAAGCTTCCCCGTCTAGGATCGCCTCCACTGCCGGCAACAGACCGGCTGTTAACAACAACAATGGTGATTCCCGATGTCCGCTCGTACCCGCCTGTTCGCTCCAACTCCCCCCGTACGCCTCGTGCCTTTCGTTCTGCGCTGACCCCCACTCGGTCCGCCATTCCCTAGCCGCGCTACGCCTGGAGTATTCCTATGCTGACTTTCCTTGGCTTTGCCATGGTCATCACGTTCATGTTCCTGATCATGACCAAGCGCCTGTCTGCGCTGATCGCCTTGATCATCGTGCCGATCCTGTTCGCGCTGTTCGGCGGTTTCGCACCGAAGATCGGCCCGATGATGCTCGAAGGCATCACCAAGCTTGCGCCGACCGGCGTGATGCTGATGTTCGCCATCCTCTATTTTGCCTTGATGATCGACTCCGGCCTGTTCGACCCGGCCGTGCGCAAGATCCTCAAGATGGTCAAGGGCGACCCGCTCAAGGTGTCGGTCGGCACCGCCGTACTGGCCCTGGTGGTATCTCTGGACGGTGACGGTGCCACCACCTACATGATCTGCGTCGCGGCCATGCTGCCGCTGTACCAGCGCATCGGCATGAGCCCAAGGATCATGGCCGGCCTGATCATTCTCGCCGGTGGCGTCATGAACATGACCCCCTGGGGCGGCCCGACGGCGCGCGCCGCCAGTGCGCTGCATGTAGACCCGTCGGACATCTTCGTACCGATGATCCCAGCCATGGCCGCCGGTGTGGTGGCGATCCTGGTGATTGCCTACATGTACGGCAAGCGCGAACGTGCGCGCCTGGGTGAATTGCACCTGCAGGGCGACGAGATCGACCACAGCGAAATCAGCGTGTCGCAATTCCCCGACGCCCGTCGTCCAAAACTGATCTGGTTCAACGGCGCCCTGACCCTGGCGTTGATGTGCACCCTGATTGCCGGCCTGTTGCCGCTGCCGGTGCTGTTCATGGTGGCATTCAGTATCGCAATGATCGTCAACTACCCGTGCCTGCAGCAGCAGAAGGACCGCGTCGCGGCTCACGCCGGTAGCGTATTGGCGGTGGTGGGCTTGATCTTCGCCGCCGGTATCTTCACCGGCATCCTGTCGGGCACTGGCATGGTCGACGCCATGTCCAAGAGCTTGTTGGCGGTCATCCCCGAAGCGATGGGCCCTTACCTGGCGGTGATCACCGCGCTGGTGAGCATGCCGTTCACCTTCTTCATGTCCAACGATGCGTTCTACTACGGTGTACTGCCGGTACTGGCCGAAGCTGCCAGCCATTACGGCATCACCGCTGTGGAAATGGCGCGGGCGTCGATCGTCGGGCAACCCGTGCATTTGCTCAGCCCGCTGGTACCCTCGACTTACTTGCTGGTCGCCTTGGCGGGTATCGAGTTTGGCGACCACCAGCGCTTCACCTTGAAGTGGGCAGTGCTGGTGTGCCTGTGCATAATGTTCGCCGCATTGCTGATGGGGATTTTTCCGCTGTTCAGCACTCTATAATCGTACCGACTCATTTACCGCGCGGCGCTACAGCTTGCGCGGTTAACACTTGCTCAAAGGAATACACATGGAATGGCTGACCAATCCGGAAATCTGGATTGCCTTCTTCACCCTGACGGCCCTTGAGATCGTCCTGGGCATCGATAACATCATCATGATTTCGATCCTGGTCAGCCGCATGCCCAAGCATATGCAGGCACGCACTCGGATCTTCGGCCTGGCGTTGGCCATGGTCACGCGCATCCTGTTGCTGCTGTCGATCACCTGGGTCATGCAACTGACCGCCGACCTGTTCGTGGTGTTTGGCCAGGGAATCTCCGGACGCGACCTGATCCTGTTCTTCGGTGGCCTGTTCCTGCTGTGGAAAAGCTCCCAGGAGATGTACCACGCGCTGGAAGGTGAAGATGAAACCCACGACGAGCCCAAAGGCGCCGGTGGCAAGTTCATCTACACCATTATTCAGATCGCCATCATCGACATCGTATTCTCCCTGGACTCGGTGATTACCGCCGTCGGCATGGTTTCCCACGTGCCGGTGATGGTTGCCGCCATTATCGTTGCTGTCCTGGTGATGATGCTGGCCGCCGGCACTATCAGCGAATTCATCGACAAGCACCCGTCGCTGAAAATGCTGGCGCTGTCGTTCCTGCTGGTAGTGGGTACCGTGCTGATCGCTGAGTCCTTCGACGTACACGTGCCAAAAGGCTACGTCTACTTCGCCATGGCGTTCTCGTTGGCGGTGGAAGCGGTGAACATCAAGATGCGTACCGCCATCGCGAAAAAGAAGAAACAGCAGGATCCAGTGAAACTGCGCAAGGATTTTCCGGGTCAGTAACTTTGACCCGCTGTGGAAAAGGGGGCTTTCGAGCCCCTTTTTTTCATCCGCAAAAAATTGATTTCATGACAGTTTTGTTTCAATCCCGAGTTTAGCTATGCGATGCTGGCGCAGAGCCCATTCGCCAACTACAGCTTAGGTACAAGACGTAGAGCGGCACGCGGTAACTTTCCTTCGCTCCTGCTGGAGTGCACCCACACGGGGGGCCGAGCATGCTGACCTTGCTCAATCTGCTTTCCGCCGTGACCCTGCTTATCTGGGGCACGCATATCGTCCGAACCGGCATCCTGCGGGTCTACGGTTCCAATTTGCGCCAAGTCATCGGGCAGAACATGTCCAAGCGCTGGCTGGCATTTGTCGCCGGTATCCTGGTGACGGCCATGGTGCAAAGCAGTAACGCCACCGCGATGCTGGTGACTTCGTTTGTTGGCCAAGGGCTGATGAGCCTCACGCCGGCCTTGGCCACCATGCTTGGCGCCGACGTCGGTACGGCCTTGATGGCGCGGGTGCTGACGTTCGATTTGTCCTGGCTGTCGCCGCTGCTGATCTTCCTCGGGGTTATTTTCTTCCTGTCACGCAAGCAGACGCGGGCAGGGCAGTTGGGGCGAGTCGGGATCGGCCTGGGCCTGATCATCCTCGCGCTGCAATTGATCGTCGAAGCCGCCGGGCCCATTACCCATGCTCAAGGCGTCAAAGTCATCTTCGCTTCGCTGACCGGCGATATCTTGCTGGACGCCCTGGTCGGCGCGCTGTTCGCCATGATTTCCTACTCCAGCCTCGCTGCGGTATTGCTCACTGCCACCCTGGCCGGTGCCGGCGTGATCGGCTTGCACGTGGCCATCGGCCTGGTGATCGGCGCCAACATCGGCAGCGGCGTGCTGGCCTTTCTCAGCACCAGCATGCAAAACACTGCCGGTCGCCAAGTGGCCCTCGGCAGCCTGTTGTACAAATTGATCGGTCTGTTGCTGATCATTCCGGTGCTTGACCCACTCGTAGGCTGGATGGACGACCTGGACTACAGCGTCCAGGGCATGGTCATCACCTTCCACCTGCTCTACAACGTCAGCCGCTGCCTGATCCTGTTGCCCACCATCGGGCCCATGGCACGCCTGTGCGAATGGCTGTTGCCCGAACGCCCCGAAACCAATGGCAAGGCCAAGCCACGCCATCTGGACCTGGCCTCATTGAATACCCCAAGCCTGGCCCTGGCGAACGCCGCCCGCGAAACCCTGCGCCTGGGTGACTTGATCGACAATATGCTCACTTCGATGCAGGAAGTGCTGCGCGGCAACCAAACCGCAATCACCCAGCAAATGCGCAGCCTCAGCGATGACGTCGAGGCGCTCAACAGCGCGATCAAGCTCTACCTGGCGCAAATGCCCCGTGAAGACCTGAGTGAACAGGACAACCGCCGCTGGGCAGAGATCATCGAGCTGTCGATCAACTTGAAATTGGCGGGTGACCTGATCGAACGCATGCTGCGCAAGGTCCAGCAACAGAAGACCTCGCAGCGCCGGCAATTTTCCGAAGTGGGCCTGGAGGAACTCAGCGGCCTTCACAGCCAGTTGATCGCCAACCTGCGCCTGGGCTTGTCGGTGTTTCTAAGCGGCGACCCGGAAAGCGCCCGCCAATTACTGCGTGAAAAGCGCCGCTTCCGCGCCCAGGAACGCCGCCTGGCCCATGCCCATGTCAGCCGCCTGCAGCGCAAGATCGTACAGAGCCTGGAAACCAGTTCCCTGCACCTGGAACTGATTGCCGACATGAAACGCTTGAACTCGTTGTTCTGCAGCAGTGCTTATGTAGTGTTGGAAACGTCCGACACCGGCGCACTCTCCGCCGAAAGTATTGCCGACATCACCCATTCGCCCTGAACGTACGCCCGCGAGCGAAGTCAGTTAACAATGGACCTCATTCGCCAGGAAGCTTGTTATGCGTCGCCTGTTACTCGCCTGCCTGCTCTTGGGCTCGGTACACGCCTTTGCCTTTGACCGCCTGCAAGTCGAGGGCTACACCTTGCCCAACGGCCTGCAACTGCTGCTCAAACCGGGCACCGAGCGTGGGCATGTCGCCATTCGCCTGGTGGTTGGTGTGGGCCTGGACGATTTCAGTTGCGAAGAAAAAGAACTGCCGCATTTGTTCGAGCACTTGCTGTTCAGCGGCATCGACGGCGGCGGCGAAGGCGACCTCGAAGACCGCATGCAAGCCCTGGGCGGCGAGTGGAACGCCTACACCAGCAACGCCGACACCACCTTCGTGATCGAGGCGCCCGCGCAAAACCAACGCAAAGTACTGGACCTGCTGCTGGCAATCCTCACGCGCACGCAACTGACCGACGCCCATATCAATGCCGCCAAACAGGTGGTGGAGCGCGAAGACGGCGGCCATTACTCACACTTGCAACGCCTGCTGGATCGCCAGGACCTCGGTCACAGCGCCAGCAACCAATTGGCCGTGGAGTTGGGCCTCAAGTGCGCCGAACGCGCCGAGGTCAGCCACCTCACCCGCGGCCAGTTAGAGAAGCTGCGCAACGAATGGTACGCGCCGAACAACATGACCCTGATCGTCGTCGGCGATCTCGACAAACTGCTGCCCGCCTACCTGGAACGCACCTATGGTGAACTCGACCCAGTGGAGCCGAGCGAACATCGCCCGCTCCCGCAAATCCAGCACACCGCCGCCAGCCACCGCGACCTGATCCGCGGCTGGGTGGGCGATGGCGCCAAGCTGCACTGGCTGTTCCCCGAGCCTGTGCTGGACGACCAGCATGATGAAACCTACAACCTGCTCAAGGACTACCTCGACTGGGCGCTGTACCGGCAACTGCGCCTCAAGCACGGTTTGTCCTACGGCCCATGGGTGGAACGCGAAGTACTCGGCGGCGTTGGGTTCCTCAGCCTGAATGCCGACCTTGAGCGAGAAAACCTCCCTGAAGCCGAGCAGGTCTTGCAAGACCTCAAGGCCCAGCTTCTCAAGGACGGCCTCGACCCAACAGTATTCACACGCCTGCAGCAAGCCGCCATTGCCCGCCAGGCCTGGGCAGTGCAGGGCAACAGCGCGCTGGCCGACTATTACTGGAGTGCGGCAGGCGACTACTCCAATGGACGTTTCAGCGACCCGGTCAAACGCATCAAGGCCGTGAGCCTGGCGCAAACCAACCAGGCCATGCGCGAAGCGTTCCAGCAGCCGGGCTACTGGCGCATCGAAAAACCGCTGTTGAGTTATGACGCCTTGACCTGGATCGGTGCGGGCGTACTGGGCCTGATCATCCTTGGTTTGATCGGCCTGAGGGTTTATCGCAAACCTGTTGAGTAATGAGGCACAGAATATCGGGCCAAGGCGTTATTCTGTCTGAGATTTTTCCCACAACCAGTGAACCGCCCATGCCGAACTTACCGCCCCTCATCCAGCGCGTTATAGAACTGATCAAGCGCTACCCAGGGGTGATTGCACTCGGCGGCTTCATCTCGGGGGTGGGCAGCTTCATCCTGGTAGACCGCCAGCAGGGCATGGCCAGCTGGATCGCGGTGATCATGCTGGTGAGCTGGTTGTGGCTGATGCTGGAGAACAGCTTTACGCAACTGTTCACCAAGGTTTTCAATCGCGAGATCCCCGAGCCACTGCTGCGCTACGCCACCCAGATGATCCACCAGGAAAGTCTGTTTTTCGTCCTGCCGTTCTTTTTCGTCACCACCGCCTGGAACAGCGGCCAATCGCTGTTCACCGGCCTGCTGGGCGCGGCGGCGCTGGTGTCGATCATCGACCCGCTGTATTACAAATGGCTGGCGCCCAAGCGCTCGCTGTTCCTGGCCCTGCACACCCTGACCCTATTCGCCGCGTTGCTGACCGCACTGCCGATCATCATGCACCTGACCACCGCCCAGAGTTACAAACTGGCGTTGGGCGTGGCCATGGTCCTGTCCATTCCAAGCCTGGCTGTGAGCCTGCCGCTGCGCAGCCTCAAGGGCTGGGCGATGCTGCTGGGGGTGACGGCGGCCATCGGCTGCGCCGGCTGGTTCCTGCGCAGCTGGGTACCGCCCGCCACCCTGTGGATGACCGAAGTAGCCATCAGCACTCAACTGCAAGACCGCACGCCGGGCGACGACCTCAAGCAAGTTACCGCCGCCCAACTGCGCAGCGGTGGGCTGTATGCGTACACCGCGATCAACGCGCCACGCGGGCTGGATGAGCGGATCTACCATGTGTGGAAATTCAATGGCCAGGAAGTCGACCGCATTGCCCTGGACATCCATGGTGGGCGCAAGGAAGGCTATCGCGCCTGGACCCACAAGCAGAATTTCCCGGGTGACGCCGTGGGGCGCTGGCAGGTGCAGGTGCTCACCGAAGACGGCCAGGTCATCGGCGTTCTGCGCTTCAAGGTGATAGACACAGCACAAGCGGACAACCCAAAGTAGGCCGGATCGTGCTATTACGTAGCCATTGTGGATAGCCAAACAAGCTCGGAGCTTATGACCACTCGCACGACGGCCGGCGCGGCCCATCTTGATACGTCCAGCACCCCGCCTTCGCTACGAATTACCGGCGACTGGACGCTGGCCCACTACGCCCACCTGAAGAAGCTGTCGGCCACACTCGACGGCCAATACGACGCCGGCGCCCGCATTGACCTCAACGGCCTCGGTGCGCTGGATACCGCCGGCGCCTCGCTGCTGGTGGAGCTGCTGGGCCCTGCGCGCATCGAACACTCTGCCGAACAGACCGATTGCACCCTGGCAGCCGCCGATCGCGCACTGCTCAAGACCGTCTACCGCTCTCTGAATGACTTTTGCGTACCGATCAAAGAGCCGGAAGACGCCGCCGGCATTCAAGTGCTGGCCCGTATCGGTCGCGCAGTAGACACGGTCTGGCAAGACGCAATGAAGCTGTTGGGCTTTATCGGCCTGATCCTCGAAACCTTCGCCCGCGGCATTTGGCGGCCCAAGCGCTGGCGCCTGACGCCCATGGTCGCCCACATCGAACAGACGGGCCTGGATGCGGCGCCTATTGTCGCGCTGCTGACCTTTCTGGTGGGCGCCGTTGTGGCCTTCCTCGGCGCCACCGTGCTCAAGAGCTTCGGCGCGACGATCTTTACCGTGGACCTGGTGGCCTTTTCCTTCCTGCGCGAATTCGGCGTGTTGCTTACCGCAATCCTCATCGCCGGGCGTACCGCAAGTGCGTTCACCGCGCAAATCGGCTCCATGAAAGCCAACGAAGAAATCGACGCCATCCGTACCCTGGGCCTGGACCCCATGGAGCTGTTGGTATTGCCCCGCGTGCTGGCGCTGCTGGTGGCGCTGCCGATGCTGACCTTCCTGGCGATGCTCTCGGGGATCGTCGGCGGTGGCGTGGTGTGTGCCGTGGCCCTGGATATTTCGCCGGCGATGTTTCTTTCGCTGCTGCAATCGGACATCGGCGTGCAGCATTTTCTGGTGGGCATGGTGAAGGCGCCGATCTTCGCCTTTTTGATCGCGGCCATTGGCTGTCTGGAAGGTTTCAAAGTCAGCGGCAGTGCCGAGTCAGTCGGCGCGCACACCACATCCAGTGTGGTGCAATCGATTTTTGTGGTGATCGTGCTGGATGCGGTCGCGGCGATGTTCTTCATGGAGATGGGCTGGTGAGTCGTCTACACCGTGCGCCCACTGAGGCGGTGATTGAAGTGCGTGGCCTGTGCAATCGCTTTGGCAGCCAAAGCGTGCATGAGCACCTCGATCTGGATTTGTACAAGGGCGAAATCCTGGCGGTGGTGGGGGGCTCTGGCAGCGGTAAATCCGTGTTGTTGCGCAGCATTGTTGGCCTGCGGCGCCCCAGCGAAGGTGAAGTACGGGTGTTCGGCAAAAACCTGCCGAGCTTGCCTGAACATGAACGCTCACTGGTAGAACGCCGCTTTGGCGTACTGTTCCAGAAGGGCGCGCTGTTTTCCTCGCTGACGGTGACCGAGAACGTTGCCCTGCCATTGATCGAGCACGCCGGCCTCAGCCGCGCCGATGCCGAACACTTGGCGGCGGTCAAGCTGGCCCTGGCGGGGTTGCCGCTGTCGGCGGCCGATAAATATCCGGCCTCGTTATCCGGCGGCATGATCAAGCGCGCGGCCCTGGCCCGCGCACTGGCCTTGGACCCAGACATCTTGTTCCTGGACGAACCCACCGCCGGTCTCGATCCGATTGGCGCGGCGCAATTCGACCAACTGATCCTTACCCTGCGCGATGCGTTGGGCTTGAGTGTGTTCCTGGTCACCCACGACCTCGACACGCTGTACACCATCACCGACCGTGTGGCGGTGCTGGCGCAGAAGAAAGTGC
Organism: Pseudomonas fluorescens; assembly: GCF_001902145.1. Taxonomy (GTDB): domain Bacteria; phylum Pseudomonadota; class Gammaproteobacteria; order Pseudomonadales; family Pseudomonadaceae; genus Aquipseudomonas; species Aquipseudomonas fluorescens_BV. The sequence continues at coordinate 743,615 of NZ_MRST01000026.1, read as the reverse complement.
TGGTGGCCGACGCCATCGATGTCGTTTCGGAAACGGACGACGCCTGGATACACGAATATTTCCACGGCCCCCGGGGCCGCGCGGCATTGGATGCCGCTCAATCGCTCAACGAGGTATGACATGGAAACCCGAGCCCATCATGTGATGATCGGACTGTTCAGCGTAATTGTGGTGGTCGGCGCGATGCTGTTTGGCCTGTGGCTGGCCAAGTCCAGCGTGGATACCGCCTTCCAGGATTACGAAGTGATCTTCAACGAGGCGGTCAGCGGCCTGTCCCAGGGCAGTGCGGTGCAGTACAGCGGCATCAAGGTGGGCGACGTGATCAGCCTGCGTCTGGATCCCAAAGACCCGCGCCGCGTCCTGGCTCGCATCCGCCTGGCCGGGCAAACACCGATCAAGGAAGACACTCAGGCCAAGCTGGCCCTGACCGGCATCACCGGCACCTCGATCATCCAGCTCAGTGGCGGTACCCCGCAGAGCCCGGAACTCAAGGGCAAGGACGGCAACCTGCCGGAAATCATCGCGTCGCCATCGCCTATCGCACGCCTGCTCAATAACAGCAACGACCTGATGACCAGCGTCAACCTGCTGCTGCACAACGCCAACCACCTGTTCTCGCGGGAAAACGTCGAACGCCTGAGCAACACCTTGGATAACCTGCAACAAACCACCGGCGCCATTGCCGAGCAACGGGGCGACATCAAGGTGGTGATGCAGCAATTGATGCAGGTGAGCAAACAGGCGGGCGCCGCGCTGGAGCAAACCACCGTGCTGATGCGCAGCGCCAATGGTTTGCTCAGTGAACAAGGCAAGCAAGCCTTCGGCAGCGCCGAACAGGCGATGAAATCCCTGGAGCAAAGCACCGCCACCATCAATACCTTGCTGACCAATAACCAGGACTCGGTGAACAGCGGCATGCAGGGCCTTAACGAACTGGCGCCAGCCGTGCGCGAGCTGCGTGAAACCCTCGGCTCGCTGCGCGCCATCTCTCGCCGCCTGGAAGCCAACCCCAGCGGTTACCTGCTGGGCAGTGACAAGAACAAGGAGTTCACGCCATGAAGCGTGCTTACCACATGCTCGTCCCCATGGCCCTGGCACTGGTCAGCGCGTGCTCGATCCTGCCCAAGCCGGACCCGTCAGACGTGTATCGTCTGGCGTCGGCTCAACCGGCCAACCAAGGCACGCCGGTGAATTGGTCGCTGCGCGTGACCAAGCCGCAGACCAGCGAGTTTCTCGACAGCCCGCGCATCGCCGTAGTGCCTGACGGCAACTTGATCAGCAACTACGCGAACTCACGCTGGAGCGACCCGGCGCCGGTGCTGCTGCGTAATCGCCTACTGGATGGCTTCCAGCGCGACGGGCGCGTGACATTGTTGAGCACTGACGACACCAACCTGCAAGCCGACTATGAGCTGGGCGGGCAGTTGCAGGCGTTTCAGAGCGAGTATCGGGGCACGGCGGTGGAGGTGGTGATTCGCCTCGACGCGCGATTGGTGCGTGGGCGTGACCAAAGAATTATCGCCAGCCGGCGGTTTGAAGTGAGGCAGCCAGTGAGTGACACCCAGGTGCCAGCGGTGGTGGCGGCTTTTGGCCAGGCCGGGGATCAGTTGAATAAGCAGGTGGTGGATTGGGTAGTACAACAGGGTAATACTGCGCCGAAACGATGATTCCGCCGCCCTGTAGGAGCGAGCTTGCTCGCGAAAAACCTGAGACCGCCTTGGGGAGTCTGAAGCCCCGCGTTATCGTTGACGTTTTTCGCGAGCAAGCTCGCTCCTACAGAGTGCGGCTCATGCTTAACCGAAGAACCAGTAGCACACGGAGATAGCCGCCACTACACCGGCAAACTCCGCCAGCAACGCACAACCCACGGCGTGCCGAGCCCGCTGGATACCCACCGAACCAAAGTACACCGCCAACACATAGAAAGTGGTTTCCGTACTGCCCTGGATCGTCGCCGCCACCAACGCCGCAAAGCTGTCCACACCCTGGGTCTGCATGGTCTCGATCAGCATCGCCCGCGCCGCACTGCCGGAGAACGGCTTGACCATCGCGGTCGGCAGCGCGTCGACGAAGCGCGTATCCAGGCCAGTCCAGGCCACCACATGGCGAATCCCTTCCAGGCCGAACTCCAAGGCGCCCGAGGCACGCAACACGCCCACCGCACACAGCATCGCCACCAGATAGGGCAACAGGTTCTTGGCCACGTCGAAGCCTTCCTTGGCGCCTTCGACAAAGGCCTCGTACACCTTGACCTTGCGCAACGCGCCGATCACCAGGAACAGCATGATCAGGCCAAACAGCGTGAGGTTGCCCAGGATCGACGACAAACCCGCCAGCGCCGTGGCGGACAGGGTCGCCAGCAGCGCCATGAAGCCGCCCAGTACCAGCGCGCCGGGGATCAGATAGGCCAGCACCACCGGGTCCCACAACCGCAGGCGCTGTATCACCGCCACCGACAGCAGGCCCACCAGCGTCGACGCACTGGTGGCCAGCAGAATCGGCAGGAACACCAGCGTCGGGTCCGCGGCGCCTTGCTGGGCGCGGTACATGAAAATGGTCACCGGCAACAGCGTCAGCGAGGACGCGTTGAGCACCAGGAACAGGATCTGAGCGTTAGTCGCCGTATTGGGGATGGGGTTGAGCTCTTGCAGCGCCTTCATGGCTTTAAGGCCGATGGGCGTGGCGGCGTTATCCAGGCCCAGGCCGTTGGCGGCAAAGTTGAGGGTGATCAAACCGATCGCGGGGTGCCCGGCGGGCACTTCCGGCATCAGGCGGCGAAACAGCGGGCCGAGGGCCTTGGCCAGCCAATCGACGATCCCGGCTTTTTCGGCAATCCTCAGAAAGCCCAGCCATAACGTCAGCGTACCGAACAGCAGCACCATGACTTCCACCGACAATTTGGCCATGGCGAAAATGCTTTCGACCATCGCCGCGAAGATCCCGGCGTTACCGCCCACCAGCCATTGCGTCAGCGCTGACACCATTGCCACGACAAAGAAGCCAAGCCACAGGCCATTGAGCATCAGTTAAATCCCCCTAAAGATGGGGCGAATGATAGCGGGGCTGGCAGAAACGACAAACCCCGGAATTATCCGGGGTTTGTGTCAGAGCAGTCGCACCATCAACCGCGAGTGGCCTCACCGGCTGGCAGCGCTTGCTTGCTGCGCCAGTGCGGCAGGGAATTCCAGTAGCGCTCGCCCTTGGCGTCGTCGTACATGCCTTCCCAACGGGAGATAACCAGTACGGCCAAGGCGTTGCCGATCACGTTCAGGGCGGTACGCGCCATGTCCATCACACGGTCGACACCGGCGATAAACGCCAAGCCTTCCAGCGGGATGCCCACGCTGCCCAGAGTCGCCAACAACACCACGAAGGACACGCCCGGCACGCCGGCGATACCTTTGGAGGTAACCATCAGGGTCAGTACCAGCATCAGTTGCTGGCCAATCGACAGGTCGATGCCATATAGCTGGGCAATGAAGATGGCCGCGATGCTCTGGTACAGCGTCGAACCGTCGAGGTTGAACGAATAACCGGTCGGTACCACGAAGCTGCAGATCGCTTTCGGCGCGCCGTAGGCTTCCATCTTTTCAATCACACGCGGCAGCACGGTTTCGGAGCTGGCGGTGGAGTAAGCCAGTACCAGCTCATCCTTGAAGATGCGGATCAGCTTGAGGATCGAGAAGCCAAACAGGCGTGCGATCAAACCCAGTACTGCGAAGGCGAAGAACAGGATCGCGACGTAAACCAGGATCACCAGCTTGGCCAGCGGCAGCAGCGAGGCGAAGCCGAAGTTGGCGACCGTCACCGCGATCAGTGCAAATACACCGATAGGGGCGTACTTCATGATCATGTGGGTGACTTTGAACATGCTCTCGGACACGCCCTGGAACATGGTCACCAGCGGCTCGCGCAGCTCAGGCTTGAGGCTCGACAGGCCCAGGCCGAACAACACCGAGAAGAAGATGATCGGCAGCATCTCGCCACGGGCGACAGCGGCGAAGATGTTCGAGGGGATCAGGTTGAGGATGGTCTCGATGAACGCATGTTCATGCTGCACTTCGGCGGCAGTCGCCTGGTACTTGGAGATATCGACGGTACCCAGGGTACTCATGTCGATGCCAGCCCCTGGGTGGAACAGGTTGGCGAGCAACAGGCCCACCACGATGGCGATGGTGGTGACGATTTCGAAGTAGAGGATGGTTTTGACGCCGATACGACCGAGCTTTTTCGCGTCGCCGACACCGGCAATACCGACGATCAGCGAAGAAATCACAATCGGGATCACGATCATCTTGATCAGGCGGATAAAGATATCGCCCGCCGGCTGCAACACATTGCTGATCCACCAGGCCTTTTCAGCACTGAAATGGTTGAGCACTGCACCGATTGCAATGCCCAGTACCAAACCGATGAGGATCTGCCAGGCGAGGCTTAGCTTTGCCTTCTTCATGTCATTACCCTTGCTTCAAGTGGACTTACGGCAAATGCGCCAGCTGCAACGCTCGAAAGCGAAAACGTGTGTGCATCTGCCTCCATGGAAGGTCACCGCAGCGTGGCCGAAATGGCTTACTGGCAGGCGAAAAAAGGCGCAACTATTCCCATGCAAGGGAACGACGTCTAATGCCGTAAACGCCTACCCTATGCCGAATCGGCATGGCTTTTTTTGAAAATATTTGTCCAAACGGTCAGTTCGTATCCGCCATTCGAGCGGGTGAATATGCCGTTAAGCAGCCAAATCAGGCTCGCGCAGAGATACTGGACGACTTGGATTGGCTGGCAGAAATGTCTGAGAAATCCATCACCTAGGGTCGGAAAGATCCTATAGCGCAGATGAAAATTTCTCGATAGATGGTCACGCCGACATACTCGGTAATGGTTAGCCAGAGGCAAAAAGCAAAACTGCGGCTATGGGCGGCATGAAGTGCGGGCATGAGAGTCATAAGCCCGCCGCAAGTTCAGCAAGCTTGAGGTCTTGTGAACTTGCGTCGCAGCTTTTCGCCTGACCCGGCCCTCGCGCAGGTACTCCCTGTACCCGTAGGTCACGCCGATCCTGATCGATCAGAGCAACCCGGCCCCCTGGTCATGCATCACTCAATGAGCGATGCAAACAGAAAGAAGCACAAGGGCTTCCTTCTATGGACGCCGGCTCCGTGAGACGGAACCTAGTACCAATTCGGATCTTTCTTGAGCTGCTCCATCAGCAGCTTTTGCATACCCTCGTCCGGCTTACCGAGAAAACGGTAATCGGCGTGCCGTGTCGGGGACTTGTCCGCTGGTAAACCAGCCGGGACTTCCACCAACATGGCGTAGGCATCTTCCTTGTCGAGGCTGAAGGCGACGATCAGGCGCTTGTTCAGGCAGGTGTCAGCGGTTTCGCAGAGCGGCCCGACCAAGTACTTGTCGCCATCTTCCTCAACGGCATTCATTTGCTCGGCCGTGCCCGACAGGTTCATCACCCATTCGGGCAGGCGCTCCTCTTTCTTCACCACGTCTTGCCAGGTTTCACGGTACTGCGGATCCGCGCTGAGCAATTCGTTAGCCCGGGATTGGCCGTCGTTGGCGGCCAAGGCCAGGCCGCTGCCGCCTAACAGCAGGGCGGCAGCAAGGGCTTTAAAAGGCAGGCTGACCATATTCAACCTCGGCCTTTGCGACCAAAGAAGAACGAAGCGATGAACATCACCAGGAAGACCACAAACAGGATCTTGGCGATGCCGGTGGCGGTGCCAGCGATACCACCGAAGCCCAGGACTGCAGCCACAATGGCGATGATCAGAAATGTGATTGCCCAACTCAACATGGTGATTCTCCTTATGCTTCTATAGGGGTAACAGCGGTGATGCCGTGCAGCCGCTCAACACAAGCGACGTTTTTTGCCTAGAACACCCAACGGTCATGGGCCGGCAGTTCGTCCAGGGTGGAACCCTGATCTACCAGGCTCAATTGCGGGGCAGTCACATCGGCGCTGGCGCTGCCAATGGAACGGAAATGGGTCTGAGTCATGACTGGACGTTCAAATTGCGGGGCTGGCTGCGCACGCTCCTGCCAATGCTGCAACTGCTGGCCGGCAATCAACGTGACCATCAAGGCCAGGCTGGCGAACAGGCCCTGCTGCAAGCGCAGCGGCGATACACGCAATTGGCTGAGGCTTTGGCGAGTCATGCTGCATTACTCCCGCATTCTGATTATTCGTTCATGACGCTCTTGGGGGAGATGTTGCAGAGTGCATGCCAGCTTTATTGCAAAATAAAACACAATAAAATCAAATAGTTAAACTTGATCGATAGATTCGTCGCCTAGCATCCTGCACGATGCCTCCTTGCAGGCCGTGCGAAATGCACGATGGCCAGTGGTCGGAACCAGTCACCCAGCGCAGACATCGAAGGATCGAAGGATGAAAGGAAGGAAAATGCCCTCAGACGTCGTCTGTAGGAAGGCGCACAGATAGCTGCACGAAGAAGCCTTTTATGAATCAGAATAAACCATGCAACTTGCCCGATTATTCCGGGACTAAACACCATCACATTTATAGTTAAGGGGTGCGGGACAGATGGATTCAGCCAAGGAACTTCAAGGCCGCATTCTTTTAGTGGATGACGAATCCGCGATCCTGCGCACCTTCCGCTATTGCCTGGAAGATGAGGGCTACACCGTCGCCACTGCGAACAGCGCCGCACAGGCCGATGCCCTGATGCAGCGTCAGGTGTTCGACCTGTGCTTCCTCGACCTGCGCCTGGGCGAGGACAATGGCCTGGACGTGCTGGCCCAGATGCGTGTGCAGGCACCGTGGATGCGCGTGGTGATTGTGACCGCTCATTCGGCCGTGGATACCGCCGTGGACGCCATCCAGGCTGGCGCCGCCGACTACCTGGTCAAACCTTGCAGCCCCGACCAACTGCGCCTGGCCACGGCCAAGCAACTGGAGGTGCGTCAGCTCTCTGCGCGCCTGGAAGCGCTGGAAGGCGAGGTGCGCCAGCCCAAAGATGGCCTGGACTCCCATAGCCCGGCAATGATGGTGGTGTTGGAAACCGCGCGGCAGGTGGCCGGGACGGACGCCAATATCTTGATTCTCGGCGAATCCGGCACCGGTAAAGGTGAGCTGGCCCGGGCGATCCACGGCTGGAGCAAACGCTCGAAGAAGTCCTGCGTGACCATCAACTGCCCGTCACTGACCGCCGAACTGATGGAAAGCGAACTGTTCGGCCACAGCCGCGGTGCGTTTACAGGCGCCAGTGAAAGCACCTTGGGCCGAGTGAACCAGGCGGACGGCGGTACGCTGTTTCTCGACGAGATCGGCGATTTCCCCCTCACGTTGCAACCCAAGTTGCTGCGATTTATTCAAGATAAAGAGTATGAGCGTGTGGGCGACCCGGTTACCCGCCGCGCCGACGTGCGCATCCTCGCAGCCACCAACCTGAACCTGGAAGACATGGTGCGCGATGGCCGTTTCCGTGAAGACTTGCTCTACCGCCTGAATGTCATCACCTTGCACTTGCCGCCGTTGCGCGAACGCAGTGAAGACATTCTGACCCTGGCCGACCGCTTTCTCGCCCGTTTCGTCAAGGAATACGCACGCCCTGCGCGCGGCTTCAGTGATAATGCCCGCGAAGCGCTACTCAACTATCGCTGGCCTGGCAACATCCGCGAACTGCGAAACGTGGTGGAACGCGCCAGCATCATCTGCCCCCAGGAGAAGGTGGAGATCAGCCACCTGGGGATGGCCGAGCAACCTGCCAACAATGCACCGCGTATCGGGGCGGCTTTGAGCCTGGACGAGCTGGAAAAGGCCCATATCGGCGCCGTACTTGCGACCAGCGACACGCTGGACCAGGCGGCCCGCACACTCGGCATCGATGCGTCGACGCTGTACCGCAAACGCAAGCAGTACAACCTTTGAACAGGACTTTATGAAGCTCGCGATGAAACTGCGCACCCGGTTATTCCTGAGCATCTCAGCGTTGATCACCGTGGCTTTGCTGGGGTTGATCCTGGGCTTGGTCAGCGTCATGCAAATGGCCAAGACCCAGGAATCGTTGATCCGCAGTAATTTCATCACCCTGGACCTGGGGCTCAAGTTGCGTCAGAGCCTGGGCGACCAGTTGATCATGATGCTGGAGAAGCGTCCCGACCCGGACGCCCTGCAAGCCTCCAAGCAGCATTATTTCGATCTGTTGGACCAGGGCATCGCCCATGAGCAGGTCGACGGCAAAAACCATGGTTTCAGCCAGGCACGCTCGGATTACCAGAATCTGCTCAAGGCGTTTGACCAATCCCAACAGGCATCACCGCCTGCGGGCAGCAAGGAAAAGCTCACCGAAACCTTCAACATACTGCGCAACGGCCTGATCGCCGATCACAAGCGGGCGCTGGAAAATATCAGTACCAGCGAGCATAAATCCCGCGAGCGCGCGCTGTTGATTGCCGGCCTGCTCGGGCTGGTGGGGCTCGCGGTGCTGATCATCGGTTTCGTCACGGCCCATGGCATCGCCCGGCGTTTCGGCGGCCCCATCGAGGCGCTGGCCAAGGCCGCCGACAAGATCGGGCAGGGCGATTTCGAAGTCACCCTGCCGATCTCCTCCGCAGCGGAAATGAACCTGCTGACCCGCCGCTTCGGCATCATGGCCGAAGCATTGCGTCAACATCAGGCCACTAACATCGATGAGCTGCTGGCCGGCCAACAGCGCCTGCAAGCGGTGCTCGACAGTATCGATGATGGCCTGTTGATGATTGATCGCCAAGGCTGCCTGGAGCACCTCAACCCTGTAGCGCAGCGCCAATTGGGCTGGGATGAAGAGCGGCTGGGTCAAGGCCTTGGCGAAGCCATGGGTCGCGCGGAAATGGACGAACAGCTGCAACTGGTGCTGCGCGGCGGCAACCTGGAGCGGGCTCCGGATGACCTGGAGGTGGAAGTCGAGGGTGAGTTGCGCCTGCTGACCTACAGCCTGACCCCGGTCAGCCATACACAGGGGCACATTCTCGGAGCCGTGATGGTGCTGCATGATGTGACTGAACAGCGCGCCTTCGAACGGGTGCGCAGCGAGTTCGTGTTGCGCGCCTCCCATGAGCTGCGCACGCCGGTTACCGGCATGCACATGGCCTTCGGCTTGTTCCGTGAGCGAGCCAAGTTCCCACCGGACTCCCGCGAGGCGGACCTGCTGGATACGGTCAATGAAGAAATGCAGCGCCTGATGCAGTTGATCAACGACCTGCTCAACTTCTCGCGCTACCAGAACGGCCTACAAAAACTCACCCTGGGCACGTGCGATGTCACCGACTTACTGGAGCACGCACGGGCCCGGTTTGCTGAGCCTGCGAACGCCCAGCGCATTGAGTTACTGGTAGAAGCTCAACCTGAGTTGCCACGGCTGTATGCCGACCAAGTGCAATTGGAGCGGGTGCTCGACAATCTGCTGGGCAATGCCCTGCGCCACACCGCCGAAGGCGGGCAGATTCGTCTGCAGGCACGGCGGCATGGCGAGCGGGTGATTATCAGCGTCGAGGATAACGGCGAAGGCATTGCCTACGGCCAGCAAGGGCGGATCTTCGAACCCTTTGTACAGGTGGGCCGCAAGAAAGGCGGTGCGGGCCTGGGGTTGGCACTGTGCAAGGAAATCGTGCAATTGCACGGCGGCCGCATGGGTGTGTACTCACGGCCAGGGCAGGGTACGCAGTTCTATATGGCATTACCCCTGTAGGAGCGAGCTTGCTCGCGAAGAACGTCAACGATAACGCTGTGCTGTCAGGCAGCCCGCGTCGTCTATGCGTTCTTCGCGAGCAAGCTCGCTCCTACATTTTTACACCATCAGCGGTGATTCAAGGCCCTCAGGATCGCGGCACTTTCAGCATCTGGGGTGCCGTCAAACAATGACGGGCGAAAGCGCATCTGGAACGCAGCGATGACGTGCCGCGTGGCCACATCCAGCTCACCGGTCTGCGGCGTCTGGTAGCCCAGGCGCGCCAGCTCCTCCTGGAACCAGGTAATGCTTGGCAACTGCGCGGCGTACTGCACCTGGAACCGGGCCACCGCCTGGGCATCCGGCCACACGGCCAGGCCTTCTGCCGCCAGGCGCTTCCAGGGGAACAACGGCCCCGGGTCCAGCTTGCGCAGCGGGGCAATGTCGCTGTGCCCGATGATGTTCTTGGGGTCGATGCCATTGCGCTTGCTGATGTCCTTGAGCAGCACGATCAGCGACTGTACCTGCGCTTCGGAATACGGGTACCACACACGCCCCGTCGGGGTATCGCTGAACCCTGGGTTGACGATCTCGATGCCGATGGAGCTGGAATTGAGCCACGTGCGCCCCATCCACTCGCTTTCCCCGGCGTGCCAGGCGCGCTGGCTTTCATCCACCAGCTTGTAGATGGTGCCGGAGGCGTCGTCGCCGATCAGGTAATGGCTGCTGACCTGGCCATGGGTCAACAGCGCCAGGGAACGTTCAAGGTTGGTCGAGGTGTAATGCACCACAACGAACTGCACACGGTTGTCGTGGTTGACCGAGGGATGGCTGGTGTTCAGGCGCGGGCCGCTGGCGCAGCCGGCGAGCAGAAGAAACGCTAAAGCGATATACAAGGATTTCATGGCGAGAGGCATTACACTGAAAGACGATAATGCAACAGTGTAACGTAAGGCTCACGACCAGGCGGTCAAATTACAAAACAGAACATCTTTTATGCCGCCTGCACCTGATTACGTCCCGCAGCCTTTGCCCTGTAGAGCGCCTCGTCGGCACGCTTGAGCGCCAGGTCACTGCGCTCGCCGGCCTGAAACTGCGCCACGCCCATGGACACCGTGATCGTTACCGGCTCACCCTTGAAGTGGAACGGGCACGCTGCAATAGCCTCACGCAATACTTCACCTACGGCCAAGGCATCTGCCAAGGCCGAGTCGGGCATTAGCAGCACAAACTCTTCACCGCCAAAACGCGCGATGAAGTCAGTCGGTCGCAGGCGTTTTCTCAGCACATTGGCGATGATCTTCAAGACTTTGTCCCCCGCCAAGTGCCCGTAGCCGTCGTTGATGCGCTTGAAGTGGTCCAGATCGAGCATGGCCAGCGACAGGCTGTTGCCCCGCTGATGCCAGGCGTTGACTTCGTAATCGAGGCGTTCGCTCCACGCCGCGCGGTTGGGCAGGCCGGTGAGCGGATCGATCAGGGCCTTCTGGCGCTGCACCTCCAGATGCTCGCGGTAGCCCTGGGCTTCCTGCTCCATATTGGCCACGCGTTCAGCCAGGCCTTTAAGGCGTGCGGCCACTTCCTGTTCGCGCAGGTCACGCTGTTGCTGGTGTTCATCCATGGTGCCGAGCAAGCCCTCAAGGTGGCTTTCGAGCACCTGCTTGAGGCTGTCCAGGTCGGCGGCGTCCTGCACGCTGCTTTGCAGGCCGTCGACCTGCTCACGAATCTGTGTGTCCAGCTCCCGTGCGGCCAGGCTGCTGTCGGCGTGGCCCTCGCTAGCGACCTGCAGATGACCCTGGAATGCCTCGAGACGCTCGTTGAGCTGCTTGAGGTAAGCCTCGAACTCATGCTGGCCACTGTCGGTGACCGCCAGCATCAGCACGGCCAGGTCGTCGAGGATCGGCAGCAGTTCGTACCAATTCAAACCATGGGCGAGACGCTCACGCATTGCCTCGGCCTGGGGCTGGTGACGTTCGGGCAGGGAAAGATCTTCCAGCAGGCCAAGCAAAGTGCCTTCAATGTGCTTGGCCACCGAACTGTAGGACGGTTCAGGCGAATCGGGCAGGGCGTAGGTGCCGTCCGGTTGCAGTTCGTCAGGCTCGGGGCTTTCCAGCACAGGGGGCAGCGACAGGCTGCCGATGGTGGTCTCATCCGGCGTTTCGACTGGAGCCGGCGGCGGTTCGATAAAGGCGGCGAGTGCGCTTTCGTGAGCAGGCTCCGCAACCGGTGGCGCCTGCACGTCGGGTTCAGATAATTGCTCAGGCACCGCAATCGACGGCAGCTCTGGAGCGTCGAATACCGGCGTTTCGCTGGCGACCTCTGGCCCTTCGGCCGCTGCAACAGGCGCAGGCTTCAAGGCCACGGGTGTGGGTGACAGCGGCGCAAAGGCACGCAAGGCTTGGGTCAATTCTTCCGATTGCGCAGGTTCTTCCGGTTCGGGCGCGGGTGTGGGCGCTACAGGCTTTGGCGGTGCCAATTGCGCTGCCGGCAGTGGCTCAGCGTCAACCGGGAGCGCTTCACTGGCGGCCTCTTTACTACCGAACAGGCGTTGCAACAGGCCCGGGCCTGGGCGTGCGGATTCGCCTTCAGGCTCCAGATTATTCAGCGCCTGCCCCTGCAGGCTGCTCAGCTCACTGAGTAGCAGGGGTATCTCCCGCGCTTGTGCCACGCGACCATCAAGCTGCTTGGCGAAGGTTTTCAGCGGGCGAGCCACCTCGCGGGGCAGCGGCAGCTTTTGCAATTGGGTGACCAAGGCGGTGAGCGCAGTGCTGATCTGATCGACGCGGGTTTCGCGGCGCTGCTCCGAATCCAGCACGGCCTTTTCCAGGCGCGGCAGTAAAGCGGCGAGGGCAGCATCCATGTCGTCCGTGCGCACGACATCGCGCATTTCTTTCATGCATTGATCGACGGCGCGGTCGGTGCCTTCGGCGGCCAGCGTGCTGCGCACCAGCCCGCGGCGCAGCAAATCGAGGCGGGCAGCCCAGCGGCGTTCGAGTTTGTCTTGTTGCTCGATACTCTGGAGGTATTTCTCTTTCCAGCGCTGGGCGTCGTCGCTCATGCAAGGGGTCCGCGAGGGCCTGGGCTCAACGCGGGTAATGCATCAGCCGTGAGCGAACCCGGCAGACGAATCTCTACCGCGACCGGCAGGTGATCGGAAATGGGCTGCGCTAGCACCTGCACACTTTCCAGTGTGAGGCTTGGGCTGAGCAGGATATGGTCCAGACAGCGCTGCGGGCGCCAGCTGGGAAACGTGGCTTCGACTTGCGGCGCCAATAACCCAAGGTCGCGCAGCGGAGAATTCTGCAGCAGGTCGTTGGCATGGGTGTTCATGTCACCCATGAGCACCTGGTGCTTGTAGTTACCAATCAATTCACGCACGTAGGCCAGTTGCAGGTTGCGCGTACGCCCCCCGAGGGCCAAGTGCATCATCACCACCACCAAGGCTTCCGGGCCTTCGCCAAAACGCACAAGGATCGCCCCGCGCCCTTTGGGGCCTGGCAAGGGGTGATCTTCAATAGCCGTGGGTTTGAGGCGGCTGAGTACGCCGTTGCTGTGCTGCGCCAGGCGCCCCAGGTTGCGGTTGAGTTGCTGATACCAGTACGGGAAGGCCCCTAGCTGAGCAAGGTGCTCCACCTGGTTGATATAGCCGGAGCGCAGGCTGCCGCCGTCGGCTTCCTGCAGGGCGACCAAGTCGAAGTCGCTGAGCAGGTCGCCAATTTTCTGCAGGTTACCGGTACGCCCCTTGTGGGGCAGCAGGTGCTGCCAGCCACGCGTGAGGTAGTGGCGATACTTCTCGGTACTGTTGCCCACCTGGATATTGAAGCTGAGCAGGCGCAAGCGGCTGTCTGCCGGCAGGCCTGTGGACTCCAGGTGATGCTCGTTGACCTGCGGTTCATGCAGGCCAACGACACGCTCGGTACCCCAGCGGCGCATGGCGAGCCCCTTACTTGGCAGCGCGTTCTTTGGCAATCAGTTGGTCAGCAACGTTCAGGGTCGCTTCAGGACCACCGGTAGTGCCCAGGTCGAAACGGTATTTGCCGTTGACGATCAGGGTTGGAACGCCTTGCACGCCGTACTTCTGCGCAAGTTCCTTGGCCTGCTTGATCTGGCCCTGGATAGCGAAGGAGTTGAAGGTCGCCAGGAACTTGTCCTTGTCGACACCTTGAGTGGCAACGAAGTCAGCCATTTCTTCCGGCTTGGTCAGGCGCTTGCCTTCTTTCTGAATCGCGTTGAATACCGCGTTATGGACCTTGTGCTCCACGCCCATGGCTTCCAGGGTCAGGAACAGTTGGCCGTGGGCGTCCCATGGGCCACCGAACATGGCAGGAATGCGACGGAAGTTAACGTCCTTGGGCAGCTTTTCAGCCCATGGGTTGATAGTCGGCTCGAAGGCGTAGCAATGCGGGCAGCCGTACCAGAACAGCTCCACCACTTCGATCTTGCCGGGTACCGCAACCGGAACCGGGTTAGCCAGTTCTACATAGGTTTTACCGGCTTCAAGCGGCACATCGGCAGCTTGTGCGGTCATGCCGAAGAGGCTGGCAGTGACGAGAGCGGCGCTGAGGATCAGATTACGCATGCTTTACTCCTGGACAAATAAAGTCGCCTCACGCGACCTTTGTTGTGACAGGTCTACGCGGACATGAGTTCGTTAGTGTAACGGCAGCGGCCACAAAAAAGGGCGGCCTAAGCCACCCTTTTTATGCTTGCATCGCGGGATTAATCGAGCGTTAACGCCCAGCCCCGTCAGTGCAGGCCCTGGATATAACTGGAGAGGGCTGCGATGTCTTCGTCGCTCAGCTTGCGAGCGATGGTACGCATGGTCATGGCGTCGCCATCGTTGGCCCGGCCGGCTTCTTCTTTGCGGAAGTCGGTCAACTGCTTGGCGATGTAGGTGGCGTGCTGGCCGCTCAGGTGCGGGAAGCCTGCGGCAGCGTTACCTGCGCCATTGGGCGAGTGGCAACCGGTGCAGGCGGGCAAGCCTTTTTCCAGGTTACCGCCACGGAACAACTGCTCTCCTCGGGCGACCAATTTAGGATCGGCAGCTCCCACGCTGCCCTTCTGGCTGGCAAAATATGCCGCAAGGTCCGCAAGGTCCTGATCGCTGAGATTGGTCAACATGCCGGTCATTTCCAGCACCGTGCGCTTGCCGCTCTTGATGTCGTGCATCTGCTTGCTCAGGTAACGTTCACCCTGGCCGGCCAGTTTGGGGAAGTTCGGTGCCGGGCTGTTACCATCCGGCCCGTGGCAGGCACCACATACGGCGGCCTTCGCTTGACCGGCAGTGGCATCACCTTTGAGGGGGCCCTCTGCAGCGACGGCAGCGCCTGTGATGCCCAAGGTCAACAGCAGACTCACGATCAGTTTGTTCATCAGCTAATCCAACTACGGCTAAGGGTTTAAGAGTTATCTACCGGGTTTACTCACCATCACATCAATGACGGCCTGGTAATCCTCAGTACTGCAGTCCATGCACAAACCACGCGGCGGCATTGCCTTGAAACCCTGGGTCACGTGCTGCGTCAGCCTGACCATGCAAACTCGGTTGATCCTGTGTAGCCTGAGCGCCGTAGAGCGCAATCAGGGCAGCAGAAGCGAGCAACCGTCGGTCCATACATCGACCTTTTCAGGGTTTGAGAGCGTTTTGCGTTCTAATGCGCAATAAAGGTCTTTCGCTCCCGTGAGCCTCACCCTTCGCTGGGACAAAGCACACACAAAATCTGCGGCATTATATACTGGCGCTACTGAAACGGAAACGACACCGCTTGCCGCACCCTTTCTCGGCACCGCCCACATCGGAAATCTCATGCAACTCAAGAACCCCATCCTCGGCCTGTGCCAACAGTCCACCTTCATGCTCAGCGCCGCCAAAGTGGACCAATGCCCCGATGACGAGGGCTTTGAAGTCGCCTTTGCCGGCCGTTCCAACGCCGGTAAATCCAGCGCACTGAACACCCTGACCCACGCCAGCCTGGCGCGCACCTCGAAAACCCCGGGCCGCACGCAACTACTCAACTTCTTCAAGCTAGACGATGATCGGCGTCTGGTCGACCTGCCGGGCTACGGTTATGCAAAAGTACCTATCCCGCTGAAGCTGCACTGGCAGCGTCACCTTGAGGCATACCTGGGTGGTCGCGAGAGTTTGAAGGGTTTGATCCTGATGATGGACATCCGCCATCCAATGACCGACTTCGACTTGCTGATGCTCGACTGGGCTGTCGCCAGCGGCATGCCGATGCACATTTTGCTGACCAAGGCCGACAAGCTTACCTACGGCGCAGCCAAGAACACCCTGCTCAAAGTGCAGTCCGAAATCCGTAAGGGCTGGGGCGATACCATCACGATTCAGCTGTTCTCCGCCCCCAAGCGCATGGGCCTGGAAGAAGCCTACACCGTACTGGCCGGCTGGATGGAATTGGCGGACAAGGGCACAGAAATCGCCGAATAACTTTTCTGCGGGCAAAAAAAACCCCGGACTTCTTTTGGGGAGGGGAAGTTCGGGGTTCAAGTTCCGGACCGCTAGGGCGGGGCCCAGAATTATCTGCCAACACTTAACACAACATAGGAGCATTGAAGGGCTTCACCACCCATTCAGTAACTCTGAGTGGCAGTTCACAGGTTAAGTTCCGACAGGCTCAAAAAACTATTGGAAATAACTGACGAAGGTTTCCGATCTAAACCGCTTCGCCACCACTCATGGTGATGGCAAAGCCGCAGAATCAGTGCGCCTCGTCCCAGTTATCGCCTACGCCTACGTCCACCACCAAAGGCACGTCCAACTGCGCCGCAGCGCTCATATGCTCGCGAATTTTCTCGCTGACCTGCGCGACCAGGTCTTCACGCACCTCCAGCACCAATTCGTCGTGCACCTGAAGGATGACCTTGGCATCCAGGCCCGACTCGGTCAGCCAGTTATCCACCTGCACCATGGCTTTCTTGATGATGTCCGCCGCCGTGCCCTGCATCGGCGCGTTGATCGCGGTGCGCTCTGCCGCCGCGCGCTCCTGGGGCTTGTTGGAGTTGATGTCCGGCAAGTACAGGCGCCGCCCGAAGAAGGTTTCGACATACCCCTGATCCGCCGCCTGGGCGCGGGTGCGCTCCATGTATTCGCGAACCCCTGGGTAGCGGGCGAAGTACACGTCGATGTAAGCCTTGGCGGTCTTGGTATCGACACCGATATCCTTGCCGAGCTTCTGGGCACCCATGCCGTAGATCAGGCCGAAGTTGATCGCCTTGGCGCTGCGGCGCTGGTTGGACGTGACCTCATTCAACTCGACCTTGAACACTTCGGCCGCCGTGGCCGTGTGCACGTCTAGGTCATTGCGGAAGGCGTTCATCAAGCCTTCGTCCTTGGACAAATGCGCCATGATCCGCAGCTCGATCTGCGAATAGTCCGCCGCCAGCAGCTTGTAGCCCTTGGGCGCGACAAACGCCTGGCGAATGCGCCGCCCCTCGGCGGTGCGCACCGGGATGTTCTGCAGGTTCGGATCGCTGGAGGACAAGCGCCCGGTCGCCGCGACGGCCTGATGGTAAGACGTATGAATACGCCCGGTGCGCGGGTTGATCTGTTCCGGCAAGCGGTCGGTATAGGTACTTTTGAGCTTGCTCATGCTGCGGTACTGCATCAGTACCTTGGGCAGCGGAAAATCATCTTCGGCCAGTTTGGCCAACACTTCCTCAGCCGTGGATGCCTGGCCCTTGCCGGTTTTTTTCAGCACCGGCATGCCGAGCTTCTCGTACAGAATCGCCCCGAGCTGCTTGGGCGACCCCAGGTTGAATTCTTCGCCGGCGATCTCGTACGCCTGGCGCTCCAGCTCAACCATCTTGTTACCCAGCTCGATGCTCTGGATGCCGAGCAGGTCCTTGTCCACCAGTGCGCCCTGGCGCTCGATGCGTGCCAGCACCGGCACCAGCGGGATCTCAATGTCCGTCAGCACACTGGCCAGGCTCGGGATCGCCGTCAGCTGCGCGTACAGGTGCTGGTGCAGGCGCAACGTCACATCGGCATCTTCGGCCGCGTAAGGGCCGGCTTGCTCAAGGGCGATCTGGTCGAACGTGAGTTGCTTGGCACCTTTGCCGGCGATGTCTTGGAAACTGACCGTGTCGTGGTCCAGGTACTTCTTCGCCAGGCTGTCCATATCGTGCCGCGTCGCGGTGGAATTGAGCACGTAGGATTCGAGCATGGTGTCGAAGGCGATGCCGCGCACGGTAATGCCCTGCGCAGGGTCGCCGCCAATGGCGCAGTTAGCCAGGATGTTCATGTCGAACTTGGCGTGCTGGCCCACCTTGAGCTTGGTCGGGTCTTCCAGCAGCGGTTTCAGGGCCAGCAGCACGGTGTCGCGGTCCAGCTGTTGCGGTGCACCGATGTAGGCGTGCGTCAGCGGAACATACGCCGCCTCATGGGGCTGCACCGCGAACGAAACCCCGACCAATTGCGCCTGCTGGGCGTCGATCCCGGTGGTTTCGGTATCGAACGCAAACAGCTTCGC
Organism: Pseudomonas fluorescens; assembly: GCF_001902145.1. GTDB lineage: Bacteria > Pseudomonadota > Gammaproteobacteria > Pseudomonadales > Pseudomonadaceae > Aquipseudomonas > Aquipseudomonas fluorescens_BV. The sequence continues at coordinate 725,455 of NZ_MRST01000026.1, read as the reverse complement.
GTCGTTGAGCTTCTTCAGCCACAGATCGAACGTGGCCTGGTCAAGGATGGTGGTGTAAACCGCCTCCACGGGCACCGATACCAGCGCTTCCATGGGTACATCCGCAACAGGCGCGACTTCATTGGCCGTCTTGAGTTCGACACGCTTGGTATCACGCTGGATTTCGTCGTACCAGCTCTTGAACTCAAGCAATGCGTACAGCTCAAGCAGCTTTTCGCGATCCGGTTCGATCAGATGCAGGTCATCCAGCCCGATATCCAGCGGCACATCGATCTTGATCGTCGCCAACTGATAGGACAGGAATGCCATCTCCTTATGCTCCTCCAGCTTGGCCGGCAGGGTCTTGGCCCCACGGATAGGCAGGGTCGGCACAATATCCAGCTGCTCATAAAGCTCTTTGAGGCCGCCATTGACTCCCACCAGCAAGCCGGAGGCGGTCTTGGGGCCAATGCCCGGAACGCCGGGAATGTTGTCAGACGAATCCCCCATCAACGCCAGATAGTCGATGATCTGCTCCGGAGCGACGCCGAATTTCTCCTTAACGCCCTCGATGTCCATCGAGCTACCGGTCATGGTGTTGACCAGGGTAATGTGGCCATCCACCAGTTGCGCCATGTCTTTGTCACCGGTCGAGATCACCACCGGGCGGCTGGCGGCCGCGCTGCTGCGGGCCAGGGTGCCGATCACGTCATCGGCCTCGACGCCCTCGACGCACAGCAACGGGAAGCCAAGAGCGATCACGCTTTGATGCAGCGGCTCGATCTGCAGGCGCATGTCATCGGGCATGCTCGGGCGGTTGGCCTTGTATTCGGCGTACATTTCATCGCGAAACGTCCCACCCTTGGCATCGAAGACCACCGCAAATGGGCTGTCCGGGTACTGCTTGCGCAGGCTTTTGAGCATGTTCAACACGCCCTTGACCGCACCGGTGGGCAGGCCTTTGGAGGTGGTCAGCGGTGGCAGCGCGTGGAAGGCGCGGTACAGATAAGAAGAACCGTCCACCAGGACGAGGGGCGCTTGGCTCATGAGCAGGATCAACCTTTTCGGCGGGTCAGGCGCTAGAATAGCCGGACCAATGAAAACAAAGGGACAAGGTTATCATGCGTACATTCAATCGCCTGCTGTTGACCGGTTTGATTGCACTCGCTCCGATGGCTGCCATGGCGGCAGACAGTGCCCCTGGAGGTGATCCGGAAGTTACCATTCGCACGGAAGGCGACAAAACCATCCAGGAATACCGCCAAAACGGCTTTCTGTACGCAATCAAAGTCACCCCGAAGGGCGCACCACCGTACTTTCTGGTACGTGCGGACGGCACCGACGCGAACTTCATCCGCTCTGACCAGCCGGATATGCTGATCCCGTCATGGAAGATCTTCGAATGGAAATGATTTCTTAATTTTAACCGGCGCTGCCCACCGCAGCGCCCGTAACGGCAGTTTTAACCATGTCTGTGTTCACCCCCCTGGCTCGGCCTGAGCTGGAAACCTTTCTCGCCCCTTATGGGCTCGGCCGCCTGCTTGATTTCCAGGGGATTGCCGCCGGCAGCGAAAACACCAATTTCTTTATCAGCCTGGAGCAGGGCGAGTTCGTCCTGACCCTGGTTGAGCGTGGCCCGGTGGCAGAAATGCCGTTCTTCATCGAACTGCTCGACGTGCTCCACGACGCCGACCTGCCTGTGCCGTACGCCCTGCGTACCACCGACGGCATCGCTTTGCGCGAACTCAAGGGCAAACCGGCCTTGCTGCAACCGCGTCTGGCGGGCAAGCACATCAAGGAGGCCAATGCGCAGCATTGTGCCCAGGTTGGCGAACTGCTCGGCCACCTGCACCTGGCAACCCAAGGCGAAAAGGTACTTGAACGCAAGACCGACCGTGGCCTGGATTGGATGCTCTGCGAGGGCGCGCAGCTTATTTCGCACCTCAACGAGGCCCAGCAACGCCTGTTGCGCGATGCGCTGGCCGAGATCGACGCCCACAAGGCCGACATCCTCGGCCTGCCACGGGCGAATGTGCACGCCGATCTGTTTCGCGATAATGCGATGTTTGAAGGCACGCACCTGACAGGCCTGATCGACTTCTACAACGCTTGTTCGGGGCCGATGCTCTACGACGTGGCAATCGCCTTGAATGACTGGTGCTCGGATGCCGATGGCGTGATTGACGGTCACCGTGCCCGGGCGCTGCTGGGCGCTTACGCGGGGCTACGGGGGTTTACCGCGAAGGAAGCCGAGCTATGGCCGACCATGCTGCGCGTGGCGTGCGTACGGTTCTGGCTGTCCCGGCTGATCGCGGCCGAGTCATTTGCCGGGCAGGATGTGTTGATTCATGACCCGGCTGAGTTCGAGCACCGCTTGGCGCAGCGTCAGCAGGTCAACGTCCAGCTGCCGTTCGCCCTCTAAAAGCCCGACTCGGTCAATGTGGGAGCTGGCTTGCCTGCGATAGCGGTATCGACTGAGCCAACGCTATCGCGGGCAAGCCCTAATGCCGTTCAGTTAAGGCTTTTTGTAGGAGCGAGCTTGCTCGCGAAAAACTCACAGGCGCCGCGTTCAATCAGGAAACACGCGTTATCGTTGACGTTTTTCGCGAGCAAGCTCGCTCCTACAGAGGGCGATATACGCTTAACTGAACGGCATTAGGGGCAAGCCCGCTCCCACAGGGGTTTTGTGTTGCCTGTTAGAGCGACTCCAGGCAACCGGCCAGGTCATTGCCAAGTTTTTCCAGCACCTGCTCATAACCCAGCGCGGTAGCCGGCGTATAACCACCCAACGCATCCAATTCCGCCAACTTCACCGGCAACCCGGCCACCAGGGTTTCCGCCAACCTCGGTCGCAATGGCGGCTCGCTGAACACGCAAGTCTTGCCCACTTCCTGCAAACGCGCACGCATCGCCGCTACGTGTTGGGCGCCCGGCTGCACTTCGGCGGCCACGCTGAACACGCCGGCATGCTTCAAGCCGTACGCCTCTTCAAAGTAATCAAAGGCTTCGTGGAACACGAAGTAAGGTTTGCCATCAACGCCCGCCAAACGCTGCTTCAGGCGCGCATCCAGCGCGTCGAGGCGCTCTTGGAAAGCCTTCGCATTGCTCTGATAACGCTGGGCATTAGTCGGGTCGGCGGCGCTCAGATCGGCCGCCATCCGCGCGGCGATCACACGTGCATTGATAGTCGACAGCCACAGGTGCGCATCGACACTGCCTGTGCGGTGATCGTGGTCATGTTCGTCGGCTTCGTCGGTATGAGAATGGCTATCTTCGCCGAAAACGCGCAGTTTCATGCCCGGCAGATCCTGCACGGCCACCGTTGGCGCCGTACGGCCTTTGAGTACACGCGGCAAAAACGTTTCCATGTCCGGCCCGATCCAGTACAGCAGGTCCACCGACTGCACACGCCGTACGTCGGATGGGCGCAAAGCGAAGTTGTGCGGCGAGGCCCCCGGCGGCAGCAGCACCTCTGGAACGGCCACGCCGTCCTGCACGGCAGCCGCAATCAGCTGCAACGGCTTGATGCTCGTCAGCACCTTGACCTCGGCCTGAGCGGCACCGGCAACGAACAAACTGGCGACAAATACGATAAAAACGGGAAAAAGTCGGGACACGATGACCACTCGATGGCGTAGGAACGGGTAACATAATAACGTCTCTATCAAATATCTGTCGCCGCTCATGCCTAAAACACCGCTTGCCAGCCGTCCTCACGACCACTCTCACTGCGTGCACACCGCATTGTCAGAGGCCGACACCCTGTGCGCGAAGAAAGGCTTGCGCCTGACCGCCTTGCGTCGCCGGGTGCTGGAGCTGGTGTGGCAGAGCCACAAGCCTTTGGGCGCGTACGACATTCTTGGCGTACTCAGCGAGCAGGACGGCCGCCGCGCCGCGCCGCCTACCGTTTACCGTGCGCTGGATTTCCTGCTGGAAAACGGCCTGGTGCACCGTATCGCCTCGCTCAACGCCTTTGTCGGTTGCAACCACCCGGAGCACGCGCATCAGGGCCAGTTCCTGATCTGCCGCGAGTGCCATGCCGCCATCGAGCTTGAACAAAAAAGCATCAGCGACGCCATTATCAAAAGCTCTGCCGACGTCGGTTTCAAAGTCGAGGGGCAAACGGTCGAAGTGGTCGGCCTGTGCGCAGGCTGCCAGGGGGTTTGATGAGCAATGCGCTAATCCGCCTGGAGCAGGTCGGCGTCACGTTCGCCGGGCAAAACGTGCTGGAAAACATCGCACTGAGCGTGGAGCCAGGCCAAATCGTCACCTTGATCGGCCCCAACGGCGCCGGCAAGACCACCCTGGTGCGCGCCGTACTCGGGCTGCTCAAACCCCATAGCGGTACGGTTTGGCGCAAGCCCAAGCTGCGCGTGGGCTATATGCCGCAAAAACTGCATGTGGACCCGACATTGCCGCTCTCTGTATTGCGCTTCCTACGCCTGGTGCCAGGCGTAGACCGCGCCCGCGCCCAGGCCGCGCTTAAGGAAGTCGGCGCCGAACACGTCATCGACAACCCGGTGCAAAGTATCTCCGGCGGCGAAATGCAGCGCGTGCTGCTGGCCCGCGCCTTGCTGCGCGAGCCCGAGCTGCTGGTACTCGATGAGCCCGTGCAAGGCGTCGATGTCGCCGGCCAGGCCGAGCTGTACAGCCTGATCACCCGCCTGCGCGACCGCCATGGTTGCGGCGTGCTGATGGTTTCCCACGACTTGCACCTAGTCATGAGCACCACCGACCAAGTGGTCTGCCTCAATCGCCACGTGTGCTGCTCCGGCCACCCGGAACAGGTCAGTGGCGACCCTGCGTTTGTGGAGCTGTTCGGCAAGAACGCCCAGAGCCTGGCGATCTACCATCACCACCATGACCACGCCCATGACCTGCATGGCGCCGTCGTCGATACCCCCCACGTTCATGGAGATAGCTGCAAGCATGGCTGATTTTCTGCTCTACGCCCTGCTGGCAGGCTTGGCTTTGGCACTGGTGGCGGGCCCATTGGGCTCGTTTGTGGTCTGGCGACGCATGGCCTATTTCGGTGACACCTTGTCCCATGCCGCCTTGCTGGGCGTGTCCATGGGCTTTCTGCTGGATGTAAGCCCTGCCATCGCCGTGACCGTCGGCTGCCTGCTGCTGGCGGTGCTGCTAGTGACCCTGCAGCAACGCCAGCCACTGGCCTCCGACACACTACTGGGCATCCTCGCGCCCAGTACCTTGTCCCTGGGCCTGGTGGTGCTGAGCTTCATGCATGAAGTGCGCATCGACCTGATGGCCTACCTGTTCGGCGACCTGCTGGCGATCAGCCCGACCGACCTGGCCTGGATCCTCGGCGGCAGCGCTGCGGTGCTGGTGTTGCTGGTCACCCTGTGGCGCCCGTTGCTGGCGATCACCGTGCATGAAGAACTGGCCAAGGTAGAAGGCTTGCCCGTCGCAGGCCTGCGTATGGCCTTGATGTTGCTCATCGCCGTGGTGATTGCTGTCGCGATGAAGATTGTCGGCGTATTGTTGATCACGTCGCTGCTGATCATTCCAGCCGCCGCCGCCCAGCGCCACGCTCGCTCTCCGGAGCAGATGGCGATTGGCGCCAGCCTCCTGGGGATGCTTGCAGTGTGTGGTGGCCTGGCGCTGTCCTGGTTCAAGGACACACCGGCCGGGCCGTCGATTGTGGTTACGGCGGCCGCCCTGTTTCTGCTGAGTTTTGTCCTGCCCCGTCGAGGGGTGTAGACTTGCTCGCTTTTTGCGCAAATAGAGAGTCGCAGGAATGAAGCCGTTCACCTCCCGTTATCTGCTCCTTGCCGCATTTTCACTGCTGCTGGGCGCCTGCCAAAGTACGCCGCCCGCTGCCCCTCAGGCTCCGGATCCGCGGGCTGCGGCCATCGCGCAGCTGGAACAAAACCTGGCCAGCAGCGAATTGGCCACCGCCGAAGACCAATTGGCCGCACTGCAGGCCCAATCGCCCAACGACCCGGCACTTGAGGCCTACCAGCGTCAATTGGCCGAAGCCTACCTGCAGCGCAGCCAGATCGTGCTGCAAAAAGGCGACGTCAACGCGGCCGCCACGGCCCTGAGCCGTGCCCGCGCCTTGATGCCCAAGGCTCCTGCGCTGACCGGTGGCGTCAACAGCGCCATCAGCCATGCGCGCAAAGCCGAGCTGGATCAGGCAGAGGCTGCATTGAAAGCCGCAGAAGCCAAGCCTGCCGCCAAGGTCATAGACCCCGCGGCGCCGAGCACCACCGTGGCGCTGAACCTCGCGGATGTCGAAGACATGCGCCATCAGTTGGACGCCATCGCCACCGATGTGGTGAATTACCAGTGCGATGTCAGCATCCAGGTGCCACGCACCCAGGATTACCCGTGGCTGGCCACGTTACTGACCAAGCGGGTCAAGCGAATTGATTCGGGGTATGACCTGAAGATTCACCGGCAAATCCTGAAGCATATTCCAGCGCAGGTTGTGCTGATTCCGCGCAAGGCGGACTAAAAGCATCGCAGGCAAGCAGCTCCCACATTTGAACGGTGTGGGAGCTGGCTTGCCTGCGATGACGATCTAACAAACAACCGATAATTTAAGCCGGAATCGCCTTGGATTTCGGCTCACGCTCCCACACCCGATGCTGGGCAATCGCCGCAAAGAAGGCCTTGAACGCCTTGGCATCCGCGCCCACGATCAACCCTGCATCCGCCTCCAGTTTCAGCTGATCCAGCAAGGGTTTCACATCACTGGCTACCGCAATCGCCTTCAGGTGTTTGTAGGCTTCCAGTACGTAATGCAACGCCACACCATCACCGCTCAGCGCCTTCACCGACTCTTTGCCGCCCGGGATAAACACTGCGTCGAAGGCAATGGACGGCATGCCTTCCATCGAGGCGTCGACCGGCAGCGTCTTGCCCTGCGCGGTGGTCACAGGCGCCGAAGTAGGCCCCAGCAACCTGGCATGGGCGCCTTCAACTTCCAGCGCTACTTTTAGCGCGTCAATGGCCGCACCATCAACGCCGTTGGCTGCCAGAATCGCCACTTTGCGCGTTTTGATATCGCCCGATAGCAAATTCACCTGGCTCAAGGCTGGCGATTCTTTCAACGACGTTTCACGGGCAGGCACCGTGCCCTTGGCCGGCGCCGGCAAGCCCAGATTCTGCGCAACGCGCTTGGCCAGCTCCAGGTCGATATTGGCCAGGATCTCGTTGACCTGGCGCGCACGGATGAACTCGCGCTCCACCTTGCCCAGCTCAAAGCTGTAGGCCGCGATAATGTGCTCTTTCTCGTGGTGGCTCATGCTGTGGTAGAACAGCGTCGCCTGGGAGAAATGGTCACCGAAGGATTCGCTACGCTCACGCACCTTGTTGGCATCGACGCGCTCGTAGTAGGACTCAAAACCACCATCGGTAGGACCAGCAGGGGTTTCCTTCGGCCAACCACCATCAATGGAGTTTGGCTCGTAGGACGCACGCCCCTTATCAATCACGGTGCGATGCTGAGCGTCGCGCTGGCCGTTATGGAAAGGCACGACAGGCCGGTTGATTGGAATCTCATGAAAGTTCGGCCCGCCCAGTCGGCTGATCTGGGTATCGGTGTAGGAAAACAGACGGCCCTGCAGCAATGGGTCGTTGGTGAAGTCGATGCCCGGCACGATGTGACCCGGGCAGAACGCAACCTGCTCGACCTCAGCGAAGAAGTTGTCGGGGTTACGGTTGAGCACCATTTTGCCCAGCGGCGTGATCGGTACCAGTTCTTCGGGAATGATCTTGGTCGGGTCGAGCAAGTCAAAGTCAAACGTGTGCTCGTCTTCTTCGGCCACAATCTGTACGCCCAACTCCCACTCGGGGTAATCGCCGCTTTCAATCGCTTCCCACAGGTCACGACGGTGGTAGTCCGTATCCTTGCCGGCCAGCTTTTGCGCTTCGTCCCATACCAGGGAGCAGGTGCCGACTTTTGGACGCCAGTGGAATTTCACGAAGCTGGACTTACCTTCGGTATTGATCAACCGGAAGGTGTGCACCCCAAAGCCCTGCATGGCCCGCAGGCTTTTGGGAATGGCGCGGTCGGACATGGCCCAGATCACCATGTGCGCGGATTCCGGTTGCAGCGAGACAAAGTCCCAGAACGTATCGTGGGCCGAACCGCCGGTAGGAATCTCGTTATGAGGCTCGGGCTTCACCGCGTGGACGAAGTCAGGAAATTTGATCGCATCCTGGATGAAGAACACCGGCATGTTGTTGCCCACCAGGTCGAAGTTGCCTTCGTCGGTGAAGAACTTCACGGCAAAACCACGCACGTCACGCACAGTGTCGCCGGAACCACGCGGGCCCTGCACCGTGGAAAAACGCGCAAATACCGGGGTTTTATGCTCAGGCGTGCGCAGGAAACCTGCCTTGGTCAGCCCCGAATGGTCGCCATAACTCTGGAAATAGCCATGGGCGCCCGTACCACGCGCATGCACGATGCGCTCCGGGATGCGCTCATGGTCGAAGTGCGTGATCTTTTCACGCATGATGAAGTCTTCCAGCAGCGAAGGGCCGCGGGCGCCGACTTTCAGGCTGTTCTGGTTATCGGAAATCTTCACGCCCTGGTTGGTGCGCAGGGCCTGCCCGGTCGCATCCGAACGGGACTCTTCCAACGCCTGCAGTTTGGCGTTGGTGTTGCCTCGGTCCAGAGTATCGGTACCCGCGAGTTCACTCTTGGGCGGGGTGGCTGGCTTCTTGGTACTCATCAGTCAAAACTCCTTAGTCAAAGTGGCCAGAGCGGTCCCCGGCTCATTTGAGCGAAACCCCAGGCACGGCACCCGGGACCTCGAATTGCCTAAGTAGTGACTGACAGGGTTTTGGGCCGTTCCTTTTTTATGACCTTTGGTCTCGTTATTGCCAAATCGCTGGATGGATACGAAATAAATGCTAAGAAACACTAGATGGACAGGCTAAAATGCGCGCCCGGCTAACCGCTGATCCCTTTTCAATGCGCCCCACAAGGTTCGCTACGTGATCGAGTTTCAAAACGTCCATAAAACCTACCGCGTCGCCGGTAAGGATATCCCCGCCCTGCACCCCACCAGCCTGCGCGTCGAGAACGGCCAGGTGTTTGGCCTGATTGGCCACTCGGGTGCCGGTAAAAGCACCCTGTTGCGCCTGATCAACCGCCTGGAAGAGCCCAGTGGCGGCCAGATCAAGGTGGATGGCGAAGAAGTCACTGCCCTGGACGCCAACGGCCTGCGGCGCTTCCGTCAGCAAGTCGGCATGATCTTCCAGCACTTCAACCTGCTGGCGTCCAAGACCGTGGCAGACAACGTCGCTCTGCCGCTGACGCTCGCCGGCGAACTGTCGCGCAAGGAAATCGACCAGCGTGTAGCAGAGCTGCTCGCCCGCGTCGGCTTGTCGGACCATGCCAAGAAGTACCCGGCGCAGTTGTCCGGCGGCCAGAAACAACGTGTGGGCATCGCCCGCGCCCTGGCGACCAAGCCAAAGATCCTGCTGTGCGACGAAGCCACCAGCGCCCTCGACCCGCAAACCACGGCGTCGGTCCTGCAACTGCTGGCCGAGATCAACCGCGAGCTGAACCTGACCATCGTGTTGATCACCCATGAAATGGACGTGATCCGCCGCGTATGCGACCAGGTCGCCGTGATGGACGCCGGCGTGATTGTCGAGCAAGGCTCGGTGGCCGACGTGTTCCTGCACCCCAAGCATCCGACCACCAAACGCTTCGTACAAGAAGCCGAACAGGTGGACGAAGGCGAGCAGCGCGACGACTTTGCCCATGTGCCAGGCCGTATCGTGCGCCTGACATTCCAAGGGGACGCGACCTACGCGCCATTGCTGGGTACCGTCGCCCGTGAAACGGGGGTGGACTACAGCATCCTTGCCGGTCGTATCGACCGCATCAAAGACATCCCTTACGGGCAACTGACCCTCGCCGTCACCGGCGGTGACATGGAAGCCGCGTTTGCACGCTTCACCGCCGCCGACGTTCACATGGAGGTCCTGCGCTGATGGACGTTTTCCTGAGTTTCTTCGCCAATATCGACTGGTCTGAAATCTGGCTCGCCACCGGCGACACCATGACTATGCTGTTCGGCTCGCTGTTCTTCACCGTGCTGCTGGGCCTGCCTCTGGGCGTGCTGTTGTTCCTGACCAGCCCGCGCCAGCTGTTCGAACAAAAAGGCCTGTACGCGCTGTTGTCGCTGATCGTGAATATCTTGCGCTCGCTGCCGTTCATCATCCTGCTGATCGTGATGATTCCGTTCACGGTACTGATCACCGGCACGTCGCTGGGTGTCGCCGGTGCGATCCCACCGCTGGTCGTCGGTGCCACGCCATTCTTTGCGCGCCTGGTGGAAACCGCCCTGCGCGAAGTGGACCGTGGCATCATCGAAGCCACCCAGGCCATGGGCGCCACCACTCGCCAGATCATCACCAATGCCCTGTTGCCCGAAGCCCGCCCTGGCATCTTCGCGGCGATTACGGTGACGGCGATTACACTGGTTTCCTACACCGCGATGGCTGGTGTGGTCGGTGCTGGCGGCCTGGGCGACCTGGCAATCCGTTTTGGCTACCAGCGCTTCCAGACCGATGTGATGGTGGTCACTGTGGTGATGCTGTTGATCCTGGTGCAAATTCTGCAAACCGTCGGCGACCGGCTGGTGGTGCATTTTTCTCGTAAATAACGGCCATTGCCGGCACATAGCCGGCAGATGCCCGAACAAGGAGCTTGCTGGATGAAAAAACTACTGGTTGCTTTCGCCGCCGTGGCTGCGTTTTCCGCCCACGCCGAGACCATTACGGTCGCTGCTTCGCCGGTGCCTCACGCCGAAATCCTCGAATTCGTGAAGCCTGCCCTGGCCAAAGAAGGCGTGGATCTGAAGGTCAAAGTCTTCACCGACTACGTGCAGCCGAACGTACAGGTGGCTGAAAAGCGCCTGGATGCCAACTTCTTCCAGCACCAGCCGTACCTGGATGAATTCAACAAGGCCAAAGGCACTCACCTGGTGAGCGTCGGCGCTGTGCATCTGGAGCCCCTGGGCGCTTACTCCAGCAAGTACAAGAAGCTCGAAGACCTGCCAAGCGGCGCCAACGTGGTGATCCCGAACGACGCCACCAACGGCGGCCGTGCGCTGTTGCTGCTGGCCAAGAACGGCCTGATCACCCTGAAGGACCCGACCAACATCCTGTCGACCATCAAGGACATCACCGGCAACGATAAAAACCTGAAATTCCGCGAACTGGAAGCCGCCACCCTGCCGCGCGTGCTGACCCAGGTCGACCTGGCGCTGATCAACACCAACTACGCCCTGGAAGCCAAGCTGGATCCATCCAAGGATGCCCTGGTGATCGAAGGCAGCGACTCGCCTTACGTGAACATCCTGGTAACCCGCGAAGACAACAAGGATGCGGACGCGGTGAAGAAGCTGGTTGCAGCCTTGCACACGCCTGAAGTGAAGAAGTTCATCGAAGATAAGTACAAAGGCGCGATCAAGCCGGCGTTCTGATCCGCCTCAGTCTCCAAACACTGAAGATCAAAATGTGGGAGGGGGCTTGCCCCCGATAGCGGTGGGTCAGTCAACATCTTCATCGATTGACACCCTGCTATCGGGGGCAAGCCCCCTCCCACATTTGCTTTGTGTTGTCTTTATTCGCGCTGTAGCAAGGCTGGCAACTGCGCCACCAGCTTCTGGTTGTTCAACGGCGCACGAATAAACCCACGCTGGGTACCATCCGGGCCGATCAGTGCCAGGTTGCCGCTGTGGTCGACGGTGTAGTTCGGCTTGCTGGTATCCGCCGGAATGAAGGGAATGCTCACCGCATTCGAGACCTTTTGCACATCCTCCACGTTCGCGCCAGTCAGGCCTTGGAACTGTGGGTCGAAGTAACCCAGGTACTGCTTGAGCTGCGCCGGGGTATCGCGGTGCGGATCGACGCTGACCAGGATCACCTGCAACTTATCCACAGCCTCTTTGGGCAGCTCGCTCTTGATCTGGCGAAGCTGGGCGAGGGTGGTCGGGCAGATATCCGGGCAGAAGGTGTAACCAAAGAACAGCAGGCTCCACTTGCCCTTCAACTCATTGACCACCACCGGCTGGCCTTCCTGGTCGGTCATGGTCACCGCTGGCAACTGGCGGCTTTGCGGCAGCAGAATGATGCCGGCGTCGATCAGCGCAGTGGGATCGCCCTGGCCTTTGCCCGAGAGCACTTTGTTGACGGTCAGGCCCATGATCAACGCCACCAGGGCCACGAGGATGAAGACGGTTTTTTGAGTTCGAGTCATAGGTTCAACAATAAGTAGTGGTCTACGAGCAGGGCGATAAACAGCAGCAGCAAGTACCAGATAGAGTACTTGAACGTGTTGATCGCCGCGTGCGGCTGGCTGCCACGGTACAACACCCAGGCCCATTGCAGAAAGCGCGCACCCAATACCAGCGCACAGCCCAGGTAGAGCAGCCCGCTCATGTGGATAACGTAGGGCATCAGGCTCACCGCCAGCAGGGCGAAGGTGTACAGCAGGATATGCACCTTGGTGTAGTGCTCGCCATGGGTGACCGGCAGCATCGGGATGTCGGCCTTGGCGTATTCCTCTTTGCGGTGAATGGCCAGGGCCCAGAAATGTGGCGGGGTCCAGGCGAAGATGATCAGCACCAGCAGCAAGGGTTCGGCACTCACATGCCCAGTGACAGCCACCCAGCCCAGCAGCGGCGGCGCCGCACCGGCCAGACCGCCGATGACGATATTCTGCGGCGTCGCTCGCTTGAGAAAGCCGGTGTATATCACCGCATAACCCAGCAGCGAAGCCAAGGTCAGCCAGGCCGCCAGCGGGTTGGTGAACGCCAGCAGCAGGGCCAATCCTGCAATAGCCAGGAACAACGCAAACGCTAACGCCGCCATCGGCGAGACACGCCCCTCAGCCATCGGCCGCTTGTGAGTGCGCGCCATCACGGCATCAATCCGTCGATCGACCACATGATTGACCGCGGCCGCGCCGCCGGCACACAGGGCAATGCCGAGGTTGCCGAACACCAGCACTGCCCAGGGCACCCCGGCGCGGGTGGCAAGGAACATGCCCACCAGCGAAGTGATCAGCATCAACACCACCACTTTGGGCTTGGTCAGCTCTAAATAGTCACGCCAGATCGCCCGGTCGTGACGTGCGCCGATCACGGTCGCCATGGCAGTTCTCCTTTAAGGGTGATGAGGCCCGACACCTGTTTGCGCGGGATAAAACGCCAGCCGAACAGGCGCGGGTGACGCACCCGAACCAGGCTGGTGCGCGCGTGATAATTGACCAGCACCAGCGTCATCAACAACGTTGCCCCGCCAGCGTTGTGCGCGACCGCCACCGACAGCGGCAGGCCGAACGCCACATTGCTCACCCCCAGGCAGATCTGCGCGGCCAGGGCGATCAACAGCAGGCCGGCCAGGCGCGTCATCCCCACTGCCCGCAGTTGCCAGGCCAAACCGAGCAGCACCAGCGTGACCAGCACGGCACCGATGCGATGCGTCAGGTGGATGGCAGTGCGCGCTTCGCTGTCGAGCTGGCCCCCCAGATAATTGGGGCCGATGTGCTGGGTCAGGTGAAAGCCATTGGCGAAGTCCGCTGCCGGCCACCATTGGCCATGGCAGGTGGGCAAATCGACGCAGGCCACCGCCGCGTAGTTGGAACTGACCCAGCCGCCCAGGGCGATCTGCCCGATCACCAGCACCAGCCCCGCCGTCGCCCAATATTGCAGGCGCTTGGGCACGACCAGCGCCGGTAGTACGCCGGACAGCCGCAGGGTCAGCAGAAACAGCAGGCTCAAGGTCGCAAAGCCGCCCAAAAGGTGCCCGGTGACCACTTGCGGCCAGAGCTTCAAGGTCACAGTCCACATGCCAAACGCCGCTTGGGCGAGCACCACCGCCAGCAGGAACAACGGCAGCTTCACCGGCTGGCCCGGATCACGCCGATGACGCCACGAACGCGCCGCCAGCAGCGCGATCAACAGTCCCAGGCTGCCCGCGAAGTAGCGATGGGTCATCTCGGCCCAGCCTTTGTCGGCCTCCACCGGCGTGTCGGGAAAGTGCAACTCGGCATGGGCCAGTTGGGCTTCGCTTTGCGGCACGCTGATAAAGCCATAGCAGCCCGGCCAGTCCGGGCAGCCAAGGCCGGCGTGGGTCAGGCGGGTATAGGCGCCGAGCAGCACGACAAACAACGCCAGTAGCGTGGCAAACAGCGCGAGGCGAAATCCAGGCTTGGCCATGATGGTGCCCTTATCCGATGTTCGACAGTTTCAGCAGCAAGCGCAGATCATTGAGCAAGTCCTTGCCCTTGACCTTGGCGTCGTAGCGCAGCACCAGATTGCCGTGGGGATCGACGATCCACAGTTGTGCCTCGCCGGGCGCGGCAGCGTTCCTGGCAAAGGTCGACACATCCAGCGGGTAGCGCTGCAGCTGTGGATATTCGGCCTTGAGCTTGGCCTCGTATTCGCTGCTCAACGGCTGCGCGCCGGCCAGGGCATGGCTGGCACGGGATGCATCACGGCCAAGGCTGATCTGCAGCTGGCGCGCCAGGTACACCAGTTGCTGGCAATCGGCAGCGCAGGCGGTGGGGGCGGTGACCAGCAGTTGCCAGCGCTGTTCATCGGCCTGCACGCCGATGTCGGCGCGGGTCTGGCCGTTGCCGATCAGTTCGCCGTGATAGCTGCGGCTGTCCGGCACCCAGAACTGCAATTTGTACATGAAGGTGGCCAGCACCATCGGGCCGATCACCATCATCAGGATCAAAATCAGCTGCCAGCGCCCCTTGCGCCGATCAGGCGTGTCAGGTGTGCTGGGTGGATTCATGGCCGCTCCCATGGGGCTTCTCCTTTTTGTTATGCCATCCGAGGTAGAGGTAAAGCGCCAGCAACGCCACGGCCATGGCGAACCATTGCACAGCGTAGGCCAGGTGTTTTTCCGGGCCCATGGCGACGATGGGCCAGCGGGTTTCGTAGGTACCGGGGCCCGCTTCGGCGCGCAGTTCATAGGCAAAACCGCTGCGCCCCAGTTCGTCCCACAGCGCGGCGGGGTGCAGTGCGGTAAGCAGGCGCGGCCATTGCGTGCTGGCCGGGTCGGCATGCAGTTGGAAGATCTCGCCGGGGGCGACGTACACCCAGGCGTCGAGGTTCAGCGTCTGTTCAGGGGTAGTAAAGGCGGGTGCGACACGCCGGTCCGGCCAAGGCAGCCAGCCGCGATTGAGCAACAGCCACAGGCCGCTGGCCTGGTCATGAAAGGGTTGCAGCAACTCGACACCGGCCTTGCCGTCACGCATGCGGTTATCCAGCAATATGCTGTGTTCACCATCCAGTTGCCCGCGAAGGTGAACGCGACGGAAGGCTGGATCAGCCATGTCATTGAGCTGCGCACTGCTGGCCGGTTCGGTGGCGCGGCGCTCGGTATAACGGTCTACCAACAGTTGCTTTTCGTGCCCACGGGACAATTGCCAAAACCCCAGGCCCACCATCAATGGCAGCAACACCAGTACCACCAGCGTCGGCGCGATGCCCGGACGAAAGCGTTGCATGGCACTGGCTATACTCGATCTCATCGCCCCTCCCCCAATTAGCCCGGAGCCAGACCATGCTCAAAGCCGCCATTGCCCTGATGCTGATCGCGACCGTCGTGAGCCTGTTCAGTGGCTTGTTCTTCCTGGTCAAGGACGAGGGCAACTCCAACCGCCTCGTCACTGCCTTGACCGTGCGTGTCACGCTGGCCGTGATCACCGTGGGCTTGATCGCCTGGGGCTTTTTCAGCGGCCAATTGGTCTCTCATGCGCCGTGGTAAGCGGCGTCACAGCACATAGACAAAGAAAAACAGCCCGATCCACACCACGTCCACAAAGTGCCAATACCAACTGGCCGCCTCAAAACCGAACTGGTGCTCGGCGTTGAAATGCCCGCGCAGGATGCGCATCAGCATCACAAACAGAATGATGGTGCCGATGGTCACGTGGGCGCCGTGAAAGCCCGTGAGCATGAAGAACGTCGCGCCGTACACGCCTGAACCCAGGGTGAGTCCCAGCTCTTTGTAGGCGTGGATGTATTCCTCGGCCTGGAACCCGAGAAACGCCAAACCCAGCAGCACGGTGATCGCCAGCCAGAGTTTCAGTGCACCACGATGGCCTTTGCGCAGGGCATGGTGGGCGATGGTGATGGTCACGCTGGAACTCACCAGCAGGATGGTGTTGACCAAGGGCAGGCCCCAGGGGCTGATGGTGCCTTTGGGCGCAGGGTAGAGCTTGGGGTCGGGGTTGTTCAGCAGGGGCCAGGCAAACTCAAAGTTCGGCCACAGCATGTGGGCAATGCCCTTGGGCCCCTCGCCAGCCAACCAAGGCCCAGCCCAGACGCGCACGTAGAACAGTGCACCAAAAAAGGCGATGAAGAACATCACCTCCGAAAAGATGAACCACGTCATGCCCCAGCGGAACGAGCGGTCCATCTGCGCGCTGTACAGCCCGGCACGACTTTCCTTGATCACCGCGCCAAACCAGCCAAACAGCATGTAGGCCAGCAACAAACCGCCAACGAAAAAGATCCACGGCCCGTGGGATTCTGGCCGCGCGGCCTTCAAGTCGTTGAACCACACGGCCAGGCCATACACGGTGACCAGCAGGCCAATCGTGGCAATTATTGGCCATTTGCTTTGCGCTGGTACGTAGTACGTATCATGAGTCGACATGTATTCGCTCTCCTGATTGAGGGGGCAAACAGTAGCTAGCCCCCGGTCCTGACGGCCACGGGCGGCTGGCGCGCAGTGATATCGAACAGCGTGTACGCCAGGGTCAAATGCTTCACATCCTTGGGCATCGCGCGGTCGACAATGAAACGTACGGGCATCTCAATGCGCTCACCGGGCTGCAACACTTGCTGGGTGAAGCAAAAGCATTCGGTCTTGTGGAAGTACATCGCCGCTTCGGCCGGGGAAATACTGGGTATCGCCTGGGCGGTCATCGGCTTATCGGTGGGGTTGTAGGCCACGAACAGCATCTCGTTGACCGCACCGGGGTTGACCACAATCTCATCGGCCTTGGAATGAAATTCCCAGACCATGTCGATGGCGTTGGTGGACAGGAACTGCACCCGCACCTGGCGCGAAGGATCGACCATTTGCTCACCCTCGTACTGCCCGGCGGTCTTGCCGTTGATGCCAAATGCCTTGCACATCACGTCGTAGATCGGCACCAGGGCGAAACCGAAGGCGAACATCGCCAGCACCAGGATCAGCAGGCGGGTGACCAGGCGCTTGAGCGGTACGGAGTCAGCCATGACGAACACCCAAACCGAACTCGGTCAGTGTGGGAGCGGGCTTGCTCGCGAATGCGGTAAGCCAGGCGCCATTTGCGGCGACTGAAACACCGCCTTCGCGAGCAAGCCCGCTCCCACAGGGCAATTGCGCAGGCCGGTTCATTTGACCTCCGGCGGCGTGGTGAAGGTGTGGTACGGCGCAGGCGAAGGCACGCTCCATTCCAGGCCTTCGGCGCCATCCCAGGGCTTGGCCGGCGCTGCTGGGCCGCCACGGATGCACTTGATGACAATGAACAGGAAGAAGATCTGCGTGGCGCCGAACATGAAGGCACCGATGGACGAGACCATGTTGAAGTCAGCGAACTGCAGGTTGTAGTCCGGCACCCGGCGCGGCATACCGGCCAGCCCCACGAAGTGCATGGGGAAGAACGCCATGTTCATGCCCACGAAAGACAACCAGAAGTGCAGCTTGCCCAAGGTTTCGTCATACATGTGGCCGGTCCATTTCGGCAGCCAGTAGTAGGCCGAGGCGAAGATCCCGAAGATCGCGCCGGGCACCAGTACGTAATGGAAATGCGCCACCACAAAGTAGGTGTCGTGGTACTGAAAGTCCGCCGGAGCAATCGCCAGCATCAGCCCGGAGAAGCCGCCGATGGTGAACAGGATCACAAAGGCCACCGCAAACAACATCGGCGTCTCGAACGTCAGTGAGCCTTGCCACATGGTGCTGACCCAGTTGAACACCTTCACGCCCGTAGGCACGGCGATCAGCAGGGTGGCGTACATGAAGAACAACTCACCCACCAGCGGAATGCCCACCACGAACATGTGGTGTGCCCACACGATGAACGACAGGAACGCGATGCTCGCGGTGGCGTAGACCATCGAGGTGTAACCGAACAGCGGCTTGCGCGAGAAGGTCGGGATGATCGAGCTGACCGCGCCAAAGGCCGGCAGGATCATGATGTACACCTCGGGATGGCCGAAGAACCAGAACACATGCTGGAACAGCACGGGATCGCCGCCACCGGCCGCACTGAAGAAGCTGGTGCCGAAGTGGATATCCATCAGCATCATGGTCACGCAGCCCGCCAGTACCGGCATCACCGCGATCAACAGGAACGCGGTGATCAGCCAGGTCCACACGAACAGCGGCATTTTCATCAGGGTCATGCCCGGCGCGCGCAGGTTGAGGATGGTGGCCACCACGTTGATCGCGCCCATGATCGAACTAATGCCCATCAGGTGGATGGCAAAAATGAAGAACGTCACGCTTTCCGGCGCATAGGTGGTGGAGAGCGGGGCGTAGAAGGTCCAGCCGAAATTCGGCCCGCCGCCGGGGCTGAACAAGGTGGACACCAGCAGCAGGAACGCCGCCGGCAGCAGCCAGAAGCTGAAGTTGTTCATGCGCGGCAGGGCCATGTCCGGCGCGCCGATCATCAGCGGGATCATCCAGTTGGCCAGGCCGACGAACGCCGGCATTACCGCGCCGAACACCATGATCAGGCCGTGCATGGTGGTCATCTGGTTGAAGAACGCCGGCTGCACAATCTGCAGGCCAGGCTGGAACAGCTCGGCACGGATCACCATGGCGAACGAGCCGCCGAGCAGGAACATGGCGAAGGCGAACCACAGGTACATCGTGCCGATGTCTTTGTGGTTGGTGGTCAGCACCCAGCGCATCAGCCCCTTGGCTGGGCCGTGGGCGTGGTCGGCATGACCATGGTCGATCACAGTGCTCATGGCCGTTCTCCTGCAAGCGAGTGGGCGGGACGATTCAGGGCATTGGCAATGAAAGTCGTCATTTGCTTTGGGCCTGTTTCAGAGCCAGCACGTCTTTGGGTGTGACCATGTCGCCTTTGTTATTGCCCCAGGCGTTACGCTCATAAGTCACCACGGCGGCGATATCTACTTCCGAGAGTTGTTTGCCGAAGGCTGCCATCGCCGTGCCGGGCTTGCCGTGATAGACGATGCCCAGGTGCTCGGCGGCAGGCCCGGTGGCGATTTTCGAACCCTTGAGCGCCGGGAACATCGGCGGCAAACCCTGGCCCTCGGCCTGGTGACAGGCCACGCAGGTGGTGTGGTAGACCTTGTCGCCACGAGCCACCAGTTCGTCCAGCGTCCACTCTTTGGAAGTCAGCTCCTTGAGCTTGGCCGCTTCTTCCTTGCGCTCGCCCAGCCAGGTGTCGTAGTCGGCCTTGGACTTGACCTCAACCACGATGGGCATGAAGCCGTGGTCCTTGCCACACAGTTCGGCGCACTGGCCACGGTAGATGCCCGGCTTCTCCACGCGGGTCCAGGCCTCGTTGACGAAACCGGGGATGGCATCGCGCTTGACCGCAAAGGCCGGCACCCACCAGGAGTGGATCACGTCGGCGGCGGTTACGAGAAAGCGCACCTTGGCGCCCACCGGCAACACCAGCGGCTGGTCGACTTCCAACAGGTAGTGTTCGCCCTTGGTGGCCTGGTTATTGATCTGCTCGGCGGGCGTGGCCAGGTTGCTGAAGAACTCCACATCCTGGCCCAGGTATTTGTAGTGCCACTTCCACTGATAGCCGGTGACCTGGATATCGATATCCGACTCACTGCTGTCGTAGATATTGATCAGGGTCTTGGTGGCCGGAATGGCCATGGCCACCAGGATCAGCAAGGGCACCACGGTCCAGAGGATTTCCACGGTGGTACTTTCGTGGAACTTGGCCGCTACCTGGCCCGTGGACCGGCGGTGCAGGATCATCGACCAGAACATCGCGCCAAACACGACGATGCCGATCACCACACAGATCCAGAAAATGGTCATGTGCAGGTCAAACACAGCGTGGCTGACTTCAGTCGCCCCTGGCGCCATATTCGTGGTCCAGGCGGCGTGCGCCTGACCGAATACTGACCACAACAGAAGGCCCATCCAAACGTGTGGATGTCGCGTCATTGCGGGTTCCCCTTTATGTTTCTTGTTATCCCGCCGGTTTGCACCTGCGGCGAAGGGAGCGGCTTCCATACTGCTTACAACCGCCAAGCCTTGCCTGCGCCATGCAGTTGGGCGTCATCAGCTAATTGCGTACAAAATCGAGTATAGACAGCCGTAGCAACCCCGCAATGTGTGGGGGCAAATGAATAGAAACAGACAGACGGAGCCCGTAAAATGGGCGGCAGAATCGTTTATCCGACGAACGATGGCATTTCGATATAACCCCTGCCTATAACCATGAAATAATTATGACAAATGCGTCTTAGGCGCTCGTATAAACGAACTACCTTATCCTCTCCCTTTTCCTACGCCTGCTTCACTGGAGCCTTCATGAACACCGCCGCATTGCGCGAGCAGATTTCCCGTGCCCATCAACACGAAGCCAGCACCGGCCAGCTCGTCAGCCAGCTGAAAAAACAAATGCCGCACCTGCATTCGTCCATCGCCCTGGCTGACGGTGATCGCAACATGGTCATGACCCGTTTTGTGACCGCTTACATCGACCTGGTTCCTGATTTGCTCGACGCCGCCAATGACGTGGCCCGTGAGGCCGGGATTGAAAGCCAGATCAAACCGGTACTGAAAATCGCTGAACATTTCTTCCTGCAGCCGCCAGCGATTCTGGCCGGCCACGACGGCCTTGATGGCCTGCTGGATGAGGCCTACCTGGCGCATCGCCTGGTCGAAGAAGTGAACGATCTGTATATCAAGCATTTTGGCCAGCCGTTGATTCCAGCAGATACCACCGTGGCCAACGTGATCGCCCATCAACTGATCGGTGAAGACTTCGCCAACCAATTGGATGAAGCCGTGCACCTGGCGGTGGATGAGATGCTTAACGAGGACAGCTTTGCGCTGGAGTCGGTCGAGGCCTATCGCGAACAGCTCAAGAGCCCGCAGACCGAAGCGTCCTGGAAGCGCTGGCCATGCCTGTCGCGCCAGCTTGGGGTTGAGCTGTCGCTGGATCAGCCGGCATAAATCGCAGATCCAACAGGGGAGCTGGACAAGCTTTTTGTAGGAGCGAGCTTGCTCGCGAAAAACTCACAGACGCCGCGTTTATTCAGCAAGCACGCGTTATCGTTAGCGTTTCTCGCGAGCAAGCTCGCTCCTACAAAGAACAGTGTCACCCACAGTTTGGGGGGGTGTTCAGGCAGGCGCTGAGCCGATCCCCACTGTCGTTCTCACCCGACCTTCCAGCCGACGCTTCAAACCGCGCGCCTCGATCACCAACGTCGAGCCTTTGGCCGCATTGGCCCGGCCCCATTCTTCCAGCAACTCAAGGCAAGAGTGGTCGATGTAGCTCAAGTTATTCAGCGGCACATGCAGGGTGGTCCCCGCTGGTACCGCTGACAACACCTGAGTCAACGCCGGCACCTTCAGAAAGGTCGCCGCCCCCGTCAAACGCAGCTCCATCTCACCTTCCCGGGGCAGGTCGATCAGGCTGACTTTAAGGCGCGACGCCTTGAAAGCCAGCTTCACCAATGTGAGCCCAAAGCCCACCAGCACGCCGGTCAGCAAATCGGTGAAGATGATTGCCAGTGCCGTGGCCGCATAGGTGAACATCGGCATCCGCCCGTAGCGCCCCAGCGCCTTGAACGCCTTGACGTCTACCAACTTGATCCCGGTGTACACCAACACCCCCGCCAGGCTCGCAACCGGGATGCTTTGCAGCACGCTCGACAGCAGGAGCACGAAACCCAGCAGCCACAGGCCATGGAACATCGCCGACAGGCGCGTGGTAGCACCCGCCTGGACGTTAGCCGAGCTGCGTACGATCACGCCGGTCATTGGCAATGCACCCACCAGGCCACAGAGCATGTTGCCCACCCCTTGGGCCGACAGTTCCTTATCGAAGTCGGAACGTTGACCACTGTGCATCCGGTCCACCGCGGCGGCAGACAGCAAAGTTTCGGCACTGGCAATAAACGCCACGGCGAACGCCGCGATCAACAGCTGTGGATCAGCCAGGTTAAGCAGGTCGCTAGGGCGCAACCAGTCGATAGCGTCCGCCAGGTTTTCCGGGACTTCCACGCGCTTGACCTGCAACGCCAGCACCAGGCTGGCAACGGTCGCCAGGCCCACGCCAAGCAATGCGCCAGGCACAAACCGTAGCTGTTGCGGGCGGAATTTGTCCCACAGGTACATAACCAACATCGTCGACAGGCCAAGGACGCCAGCCTGCCAGCCGAGCCCACCGCCGAAGGTCGGTATTGCTTCAGCCAGCGCTGCCGGGAAGCCTGCCAGGTTATCCAGCCCTGACGGCTTGGGCGCGCCGTCGAGCATCACATGGATCTGCGACAGCACGATCAACACGCCAATCCCGGCCAACATGCCGTAGACCACCGCCGGCGCGGTGACGCGAAACCAGCAGCCCAGGCGCAAACGCCCGGCAACCAGCTGCAGGAAGCCGGCCAGCAACAGGATCGGCCCCAACATCAGCATGCCGTGCTGGCGCACCAGTTCGAACACCAGCACCGCCAGACCCGCCGCCGGGCCGCTGACTTGCAACGGCGAGCCGGCCAACCAGCCCACCACCAGGCCACCGATGATGCCAGTGATCAGTCCCTTGGCCGGCGGCATGCCGGACGCGATTGCAATGCCCATGCACAGTGGCAAGGCGACCAGAAAAACAACCACCGAGGCAAGCAACTCCCGTGGCAATACAGCTTTCAATTGAGCAGCACGCATGATGACTCTCCCGAGGCATTCGCCGGGCGCGGTAAAGCCTGGCTGCATCCATGGCAGCCACCGCATTACCCGGCAGGGAAGTGTTTTAGAAGCGCGCTTTAGGCGTCGCTGAAGGGATCGGCTCGGTGCCGTTCAGCGGTCGGAACGCCGCTTTGTCCGCATCGTAGGCCCGAATTTCGCTGGTCTCGATGTTGTAGATCCAACCATGGATGAACAAATGACCATTGGCCATGCGCGAAGCCACGGAAGGGTGGGTGCGCAAATGTTGCAGTTGGGCGATGACGTTTTCTTCGGTCAGCACCGCCATGCTCTCGCCTTCGTTGGCGCAGTCGCAGTTGTCATGGACCATGGTCTTGGCGACCTCGGCGTGACGCAGCCAGGCCTTGACCGTCGGCATCTTTTCCAGGCTGTCGGGGTTGAGCACGGCACGCATGGCGCCGCAGTCCGAATGCCCGCATACGATGATGTGCTGTACGCCAAGGGCGAGCACGGCGTATTCGATAGCCGTGGAAACACCGCCGTTCATCTGGCCGTAAGGCGGCACCACGTTACCGACGTTACGGGTCACGAACAGGTCGCCTGGGGAGCTCTGGGTGATCAGCTCGGGCACGATGCGCGAGTCGGCGCAGGTGATGAACATTGCCCGTGGGCTCTGGGCGGTGGCGAGTTTCTTGAAGAGTTCTTCCTGTTGGGGGAAGACGTCGTGATGGAAATGCAAAAAGCCGTCAACGATATGCTGCAGCGCTGCATCGGCGGATTCCGCCACCTCAGGGGCTGAAGCCGACGCAGCCAACGGCTGTTTATCCTTGTCACTCATGATTCATCCTCTTGATCAATGCAGGGGAGGGTTCAGGTCAGTTCGACGCCATGGCGGGGAAATAGTTGTAAAACAAGCACCGGCCAGGCCGCCGACTCATCAGTCACTCGCTGAACAAGGTAACCGTCGAAACTTAACTCAAACTGAATGAACCGCTCTAGAACGCGGGTTTCAGTGATGTCAAAACGCGACTATTCCTACAGCAAAGGTGCACGTCTCTCCATCAGTCTACAACAAAGCCATCTGCCTGCCCGGTGGGCAAAACGCTGTGCAATCGAGGTTGAACCCTTCCCGCCGATTCAGCCCCAGGCGCTTGATCGCCTTGCTGAAACGCTGCGCCAGCAAATCGGCAAACGGTCCTTCACCGCGCATACGCACGCCAAACCGGCTGTCATACACCTCACCCCCGCGTACCTGGCGCACCAGGCTCATCACATGGGCCGCTCGCTGGGGGTAATGGGCCGCCAGCCACTCCTGGAACAACGGCGCCACCTCCAACGGCAGGCGCAGCATCATATACGCCGCGCTTTGTGCGCCGGCCGCGTGAGCTTCGGTGAGCAGGCTCTCCAGCTCGCTGTCGTTGATCATCGGGATCATTGGCGAGCAAAGCACGCCCACCGGGATACCCGCGTCGCGCATTACCCTAATCGCCCGCAGCCGTGCCTTGGGGGCCGCCGTGCGCGGTTCCAGGATGCGCTTGAGCTCGTCGTCCAGGCTGGTGAGGCTGATCATCACCGCCACCAGGCGCTGGCGAGCCAACTCGGTCAGCAGGTCGAGGTCACGCAGGATCAGCGAGCCCTTGGTGATGATAGTCACCGGGTGCCGGTAGCGCAGCAGTACTTCAAGGGTTTGCCGGGTAATCCGGTATTCGCGCTCGATAGGCTGGTACGGATCGGTATTGGAGCCCAGGTTGATCGGCGCGCACACGTAGCCCGGCTTCGACAGCTGCTGTTCCAGCACATCGGCCGCATTGCTCTTGGCAATCAACTTGGTTTCAAAGTCCAGCCCGGGCGACATGTCCCAATAGGCATGGCTGGGCCGCGCATAGCAGTAGATGCAACCATGTTCACAACCGCGATACGGATTGATGGACCGATCAAACGGCAAGTCCGGCGAGTTGTTGCGGGTGATGATGGTCTTGGCCGTTTCGATACGCACTTCGGTGCCTTGGGTCGGCGGCACTTCCTGGTACCAACCGTCGTCCTCGGCCACGCTGACGGTGGGTGCAAACCGATTATGCAGGTTGGTGGCCGTGCCTCGGCCACGGGGCGGCAGCGGAGTAGACATGAAAACGCCTCGATACTGTTTTTATATACAGTACCGAGGCGCGAGGTTTCTGACCAGTGCCGTTTGGCGGCCAGCGAACCTATCAGTGCTTTTGCGTCACCTGCCCCAGGTCATCGCCCGAGGTGGTGTGCAGATCATCTGTGCGCAGATCCGCCACATCGCTCGCCTTGACCGGCGCGCCCTGGTTGCCCCAGCTGCCGCGGATAAAACTGACCACATCCGCCACTTCCTGGTCCGACAGACGCCAGGCGAACGCCGGCATGGTGAAGGTTGACGGCGCTGCATGAGTGGCCGGCAAGGTGCCGCCGTTCAACACAATGTTGATCAACGACGTGGCATCTGCCGTCTGCAACACCGGGTTGCCCGCCAGCGCCGGGAACACGCGCGTATAGCCATGGCCGTCGGTACGGTGGCAGGCCGCGCAGTTGTCGATATACACCGACGCCCCCGGCTTGCTGTCATCCCCCTTCCAAAGCGCTTGCGCGACCTGCTTGTCGTACTGGTGCGGCTGGTCCTTGGGGTCGACCGCCGGCAGGCTTTTGAGGTAACGGGCGATAGCGGTCAGGTCCTCTTGGGACATGTACTGCATGCTGTGTACGACCACATCACTCATGCCGCCGAACACCGCACTGCGGTCGCTGCGACCGGTCTTGAGGAACTGCACCAGTTGCTCCTCGCTCCAACTGCCGAGGCCGTCCTTGTGGTCGCCGCGCAGGCTTTTGGCAATCCAGCCTTCCAACGGCGCACTGCCAGAGAGGAAGGCGTTGCCGTCCGTGGCACTCAGGGCTTTTTCCTGCATAGTCAGGGCACGCGGCG
This sequence comes from Pseudomonas fluorescens, assembly GCF_001902145.1. Lineage (GTDB taxonomy): Bacteria > Pseudomonadota > Gammaproteobacteria > Pseudomonadales > Pseudomonadaceae > Aquipseudomonas > Aquipseudomonas fluorescens_BV. Next base: position 699,669 of record NZ_MRST01000026.1, on the reverse strand, counting down.
TATGGCAGGCGCCGCAATGTCCGAGACCTTCCACCAGGTAGGCACCGCGATCGATCACCGGGTCGGCAGCGGCTTGCGGCTGATGCGCCTCGACCGCCGGGGCAAACATCCAGCGCCAGGCCGCCAGCGGCCAACGCATGCTCAAGGGCCAGGGAATATCGCTGGCCTTGTTTTCCTGGGCAACCGGTTCGACGCCCTTCATGAAATACGCATACAACGCTTGCATATCGCTGTCGCTGACGCGTGCGTAGGACGGATAGGGCATCGCCGGGTAAAGCGTACTACCGTTCTTGGCGACGCCATGGCGCACGGCCTTGTCGAAATCCTCGAAGCTGTAGTCGCCCAGGCCGGTTTTGTCCGGGGTGATGTTGGTGGAATAGATCACGCCAATGGGCGTTTCCATCGGCAAGCCGCCAGCGAAGGGCTTGCCACCCTTGGCGGTATGGCAGGCGACACAGTCCCCGGCACGCGCCAGGTATTCGCCCTGCTTGATCAAGTCGGCTTCGGCGGCGCTGATCGAGCAGCTGCTGAACAGCGCCAAAGAGGCGATAACGAGTGCTTTCATGGTCATCGCTCCTTATGCCTGAACCAGTGGGCCGGGGTTTTTGAGGTACTGCTCGCGAATCGCGCGAGCCGACCAGTAGGTCAACGCTGCCACCAGGCCGGTCGGGTTGTAGCCCAAGCCTTGTGGGAAAGCGGAAGCACCCGGGACAAAGACGTTGTGCACATCCCAGCTCTGCAAGTAGCGGTTCAACGCACTGGTTTTCGGGTCGGTGCCCATGATCGCGCCGCCGTTGAGGTGGGTGGTCTGGTAGGAGGCGGTATTGAAGTGCTCACCGACCTTTTTACCCAGCACGGCGATGGCCTTCGGGTTCATGGCCTGGGCCACTTTGCCCATTTTTTCCATCATGAAACGGTTCATCTTGATGTCGTTTTCTTGCCAGTCGAAGGTCATGCGCAGCAGCGGCAGGCCGTAGGCATCGCGGTAAACAGGGTCCAGATCCAGGTAGTTACTCCGGTAGGACTGATGGGCACCGTGGGAATCCATTGAGACCTGATGGGTGTAGTAATCGGCGGTGGCGCGCTTCCAGGCGCTGCCCCAGGCCGGCGTGCCCGGCGGGTTGGACGTACCCGCAATCGGCCGGCTGCCCGCCTGGTTGACCCACATCGGCGAACCACCCACGAAGCCGTGGGAGCCATGGTCAAAGTTGTCGGCGTTGAAGTCGTCGATGGCCACGCCATTGCCGCCCGCGCCGATAAAGTTGTTGGTGTGGGTGTCCTTGTCGAAGAACGCCTTGATGGTGCCCATGTTCTGGTAGGCGAAGTTGCGACCTACCACACCCTCGTTGGTAATCGGGTCGTAGGGTTTGCCGATGCCGGACAGCAGCATCAGGCGCACGTTATGGAATTGGAATGCGCCAAGAATCACCAGGTCGGCCGGTTGTTCACACTCGCGGCCCTGGGCGTCGATGTAAGTCACGCCGGTGGCTTTCTTCTTGGTGCTGTCGAGGTTGACCTTGAGCACGTGGGAATTGGGACGCAGCTCGAAGTTAGGCACCTGGCGCAAGGCCGGCAGGATGTTCACGTTCGGCGAAGCCTTGGAGTACATGTAGCACACGTAGCCACTGCAAAAACCGCAGAAGTTGCACGGGCCCATCTGCGCACCGTAGGGGTTGGTGTACGGCCCCGACGTGTTGGCCGAAGGCAGGTTGTAAGGTTTGTAACCTACGTCGGTCGCCGCTTTCTGAAACAGCTGGGCGGAGACAGTATTTTTCTGCGCCTCCAGCGGGAACGGGTTGGAGCGATCCGGCGCGTAGGGGTTGCCGCCACGGCCTTCGCCGACCAGTTGGCCCTTGACCGTCCAGGCTTGCCCGGAGGTGCCAAAGACTTTTTCCGCATAGTCGAAAAACGGCTCCAGCTCTTCATAGCTGACGCCGAAGTCCTGGATGGTCATGTCCTTGGGAATAAAGTTCTTCCCGTAGCGCTCTTCGTAATGGCTGCGCATGCGCAGTTCGATGGGATCAACGCGAAAATGCACGCCCGACCAGTGCAGCCCCGCACCACCAACGCCATTACCCGGCAAGAACGCGCCCAACTGACGATTGGGCAGGGCAACATCATTCACGCTGTGGCGAATGGTCACCGTTTCTTTGGAGATGTCCTGGAACAGCTTCTTACGCACGCTGTAGGTCAATTCGTCGATGACCTGGGGATAGTTGCCGTCTGGGTAAGTGTCCTGCATCGGGCCGCGCTCCAGCGCTACCACGTTGAGGCCCGCTTCTGTCAGCTCTTTGGCCATGATCGCGCCAGTCCAGCCGAAGCCCACAATCACTGCATCCACTTTCTTCATGATGGTCGCCACGTTTACGCCCTCTCGCCGCGAATGGAAACAGCCGGGAAGGGGTATTGCTCGTTGCGTTCCACCCAATCCATGAAATCGGCGCGGGCGCCGGGGAAGCCGATCATGGTCCAGCCGACCATGCCTTTATTACCGCCGTGGATAGGGTCGCAGAAGAAGCCTTCCTTGGTGTTTTGCAGCAAAAGGTTAAAGAACATCTTGGGCGGCACGGCGTCGAAATGCGCCGCCACTTCGCTGCCGCCAGCCTCCAGGCGTCGCAGCATATCGTCTCGGGTAGCGCTGTCTTGCGCAGCAAAAGTTTTACCGTTGAACGCTTTCGACCACGCATCCGTGGCAGCAATGCCGAGGCGATAGATCTCCTTGGGTACCAATTTGCTTTGCCAGCCCATCTCCGGCGCCGCATCGGCGTTGAACGGGCCTTGCATGAACCACAGGGCGCCACTGGCGTAAGGGGTGTTCATCTGGCGGTCGATGTATTCCGGCGCGCCAGCCTCCAAGGCACCGGGGCCTTGGGCGTCAGCGGGAATCAAGCGCTCGACGGCGGCGTTGATAAACGCCCATTCCTCGGCCGTGAAATAGCTTGGCTCATAGGCTTTATCGCTGACCGCGGGCTTGGCCGGCTCGGCCTGGGCAGGCTCTGGCGTGGCCATCAGCATTGAACCGCCAAGGCCGGTGCTGGCAACCGTGACCACCGGGATCAAGGTCAAGGATTTGCGTAAAAAGTCACGCCGGGGGTTGTCTTGATCTTGATCAGACATGGGTACACCTCATCATGTGGTCACGGGTTTGGCAGCCGCTTCTGGAGAGTGGCTTGTCTTTTTGAGCTGGCGCATTGGATCCAACCGATACAAAGGATAGCTTGCAGCGGCAATCAACAGTTACAAATGATAGCAGGCTAATCATTCCCAGAAACAATTGTGCTGGGATATGAGGCAAAACGCGGCCAAAAAAGTGGGAGCGGACTTGCTCGCGAAGGCGGTGGGTCAGGCAATCATTCCATGACTGACATACCGCCTTCGCGAGCAAGCCCGCTCCCACATTTTTAGATTGCTTGCGAGCGCTAGACTTTCTTGAGCTTGGGATTCGGGAAGAACTGCACCGCTTGCACCTTAGGATCGGCCGGCGCTTTCAACGCGGAGGTATTGACCCTAGTGCCCAATTCCCTGGGCACCGACAGGCCTTGATCATTCAGCGTATCGGTATACCCGCAGGCCACGCATTCGCGGTGCGGCACGCTGTCTTCGGTCCACATCTTCAACTTGTCCGGCTCGCTGCACGCCGGACAGACAGCCCCGGCGATAAATTGCTTTTTGGTAATCACAGGCCCTTCACTCATGCTGCTGCGTCCTCACTCAGGCCGCTGTGGCGCAAGAGTGCGTCAATCGACGGCGCGCGTCCGCGGAAGTCGACGAACAGCACCATCGGCGCCTGGGAGCCGCCACGGGCCAGGATGGCTTCACGGAAGGCACGCCCGGTCTGGGGGTTGAGCACGCCGTCTTCCTCAAACTTGGAGAACGCGTCCGCTGAGAGCACTTCCGCCCATTTGTAACTGTAGTAACCCGCCGCATAACCGCCGGCGAAGATGTGAGCGAAGCTGTTGGGGAAGCGGTTGTAGGCCGGTGGGCGCATCACCGAGACTTCATCGCGCACGCCTTCAAGTACCTGGGCCACGCTGCGACCATCGCCATGGGTGGCGTGCAGTTCAAAGTCGAACAGCGAGAACTCCAGCTGACGCACCATCATCAAGCCGGACTGGAAGTTTTTCGCCGCGAGCATTTTTTCCAGCAGGTCCTGGGGCAGGGGCTCGCCGGTTTCGTAGTGGCCGGAGATCAGCGCCAGGCCTTCAGGCTCCCAGCACCAGTTCTCCATGAATTGGCTCGGCAGTTCCACCGCGTCCCACGCCACACCGTTGATACCGGATACGCCGGCGTGTTCCACGCGGGTGAGCAGGTGATGCAGGCCGTGGCCGAATTCGTGGAACAGGGTGGTGACTTCATCGTGGGTCAGCAGGGCAGGCTTGCCACTGTCGGCCGGGGTGAAGTTGCACACCAGGTTGGCGACGGGGCTTTGCAGCACGCCATCAAGGGTACGGCGGCGGTCACGGGCACCGTCCATCCAGGCACCGCCACGCTTGTTGGCGCGGGCATACAGGTCGAAAAAGAAACGCCCGACGTGCTCGCCGTTTTCCTTGATTTCGAACAAGCGAACATCCGGGTGCCAGGTATCAAAGCCTTTAAGCTCAGCGATCTCGATGCCGTACAGGCGCTGCACAATGGCAAACAGGCCGCCCAATACTTTGTCGATCGGGAAGTAGGCGCGCAGCGCTTCCTGGGACACGCTGTAGCGCTGCTCACGCAGTTTTTCGCCGTAGAAACCGCTGTCCCAGCTTTGCAGATCGGCGCAGCCTTGCTCGGCGGCGTAGGCCTTGAGTTGCTGCAGGTCCTGGGCGGCAAACGGCTTGCTGCGCTTGGCCAGGTCGCGCAGGAAGCTCAGCACCTGGTCGCTGGATTCGGCCATCTTGGTGGCCAGGCTCAGCTCGGAGAACGACGCATAACCCAACAATTGGGCCAGGTCCTGACGCAGGTCGAGGATCTGCTCCATCACCGGGCCGTTATCGTTCTGGCCGGCATTCGGGCCTTGGTCCGACGCACGGGTGCAGTAGGCGGCGTACACCTCTTCACGCAGGGCACGGTCCTGGGCGTAGGTCATGACGGCGTAGTAGCTGGGGAACTCCAACGTGATCAGCCAGCCGTCGAGGCCCTTGGCCTGGGCGGCGGCAGCCATTTGCGCCTTGGCCGAATCGGTCAGGCCGGCAAGGGTGGCTTCATCAGTAACGTGCTTGGTCCAGGCCTGGGTGGCGTCCAGCAACTGGTTGGAGAATTTGCTGCCCAACTCGGACAGCTTGCTCTGCACCTCGGCGTAGCGTTTTTGCTGCTCCGGCGGCAAGTCGATACCCGACAGGCGGAAATCACGCAGAGAGTGTTCCAGAATGGTTTTTTGCGCCACATCGAAACCGGCAGCTTCCGGGCTGTTGGCCAGGGCTTCGAAGGCCTGGAACAGCTCACGGTTCTGGCCCATTTCGGTGGAGTAGGCGCTCAATGCCGGCAGGCACGCCTCGTAGGCTTCGCGCAGTTCGGCGCTGTTGCACACGGCATTGAGGTGGCTGACCGGGCTCCAGGCCGCGCCAAGGCGATCATTGAGTTCATCCATGGCGAGGACCAGGCCGGCCCACGTCGGGTTTTTACCCTGGCTTTGCAGGATCTCTGCGATTGCCACGCGGTTGTCGGCGAGGATCTGTTCGATGGCCGGCTGCACGTGCTCGGCACGGATCGCCGAGAACGGCGGCAGGTCGTAGGACTGCAAAAGAGGGTTGTTCGCGCTCACGGTGGGTACCTTGGCTGAAGAAACATGTAGAACAAAGATGGGGCCATCTTAATTACAATCAACACCCACCGCAGCTATCAGCAGAAGAGAGAGAGGCTATCGTGACCCTTCGCACCTATCAGAACCACACGCCAACCCTCGGCGCCGGGGCGTTTGTCGATATTTCGGCGGTGGTGATCGGCGATGTCGAAATCGGCACTGACAGCTCGGTTTGGCCGCTGACCGTGATTCGCGGCGATATGCACCGCATCCGCATCGGTGCGCGCACCAGCGTGCAAGACGGCTGCGTGCTGCACATCACCCATGCCGGGCCGTTCAATCCGCAGGGTTACCCGTTGCTGATCGGCGACGACGTGACCATCGCCCACAAAGTCATGCTGCATGGCTGCACCGTAGGTAGCCGCGTCCTGATCGGCATGGGCAGTATCGTGATGGACGGTGCCGTGGTCGAAGACGACGTGATCATCGGCGCCGGCAGCCTGGTGCCGCCAGGCAAGAAACTCGACAGTGGTTTTTTGTATGTGGGCAGCCCGGTCAAACAGGTTCGCGCATTGACCGACAAAGAGCGCGCCTTTTTCACCTACAGCGCCGCGAACTACGTGAAGCTCAAAGACCTGCACCTGGCTGAAGGATTCGATCAATGACCCTGCATCACCCCACCGTCCTGTTCGACCTGGATGGCACCCTCACCGACCCACACGAGGGCATTACCCGTTCGATCCAGTACGCCCTGGCCAAACTGGGCATTGATGAGCCCGACCTGACCAAACTCGAACACTTCATCGGCCCGCCCTTGTTGCAGGCGTTCATGCAGTTTTACGCCTTCGACGAGGCCAAGGCATGGGAGGCGGTGAATTTCTACCGTGAGCGCTTCAAGGTTACCGGCCTGTATGAAAACCGCGTGTTCGACGGCGTCATGCCGTTATTGGAAGAGCTGAACAGCCAAGGGCGCCAGCTGTACGTCGCCACCTCCAAACCGTGGGAATTTGCCCGCGAGATTGCGCGGCATTTCGACTTTGCCAAGTACTTCAAGGTGATCTATGGCAGCGAACTGGACGGTACGCGCACCAACAAAGTCGAATTGATTGCCCATTTGGTCCGTGAAGAAGGGCTGGACCCAGCCACCACCTTGATGATCGGTGATCGCAAGCATGACCTCATCGGAGCACGCAGCAATGGGCTGGATTCGGCCGCCGTGGGGTATGGGTTTGGTAGTTTTGAAGAGCTGAATGCCGAGGCACCGACCTGGCATTTCGAGACGTTGGCGCAGATGCATCAGGCGTTTTTGCAGCAACCTTGAGACCGCTATCGCAGGCAAGCCAGCTCCCACAATTGACCGATTTTCAACATGAGAATGCGGTCAATTGTGGGAGCTGGCTTGCCTGCGAAGAGGCCCTAGCGGCCAACCGTTTCCAACTGCCGCAACGCCGCCTTGCGCTGCTCCACCGGCAACCCACCCAACCGCTCCACCGCCGCATAAAACCTCACCCAATCCCCACCTTCCCGCGCAAACAACGCCGCAAACGCCGGCACCCATTGGTCATACAACCCAAACGGCAACAGTCGGGCATTGTTCATGGGCTGGTTGATCCAGGCGTCATAACGCTTGTCACCACCCCATTGGCTATCACGCAGTTGCCGGTATTCGCTGCGCAACTGCTCGAATTGTGCCGCTTTGGCCCGGCGCATCGCATCCGCTGCCAATGGCTGCGCGTACAACGCCTCCAGACGTTTACGGGTATCGAGAATCAGCCGGATAAATTGGTCACGCTGCTTCAACGCCGCATTGCCGACAGGCGCCAGGCCCCGTGCCGCACGCCATTGGCGCGTGCCTTCCTGCTCGACAAAACTGGCATAGGACTCATTGAACTCGGTGTCATCCTTCACGTAAAAGCGCTGGTGCGCCAACTCATGGAAGATCAGCGTGGCGAGGCGCTCATCGCCCCAGCTCATCATCGAACTCATGATCGGGTCGTTGAACCAGCCCAGGGTGGAATAGGCCTCCACGCCACCGATCGACACATCCATGCCCTGCTGCCGCAACAGCGCCGCCTCGCCCCGCGCCGCGCCTTGGTTGTAGTAGCCGCGATACGCGACGCAACCGGCGATGGGAAAACAATGGTTTTCCGCAGACAGCGAAAACTCCTGCGTGGCGAAGACATTCCAGACCACATAGGGTCGGCCGATATCGGCATAGAGCCGGTAACTTTGATTGTCAGGCAGATGCAGGTGTTCACTGGCAAAGGTTCGGGCTTTCTGCGATTGAGCCAGATGCTCGCGCAGCACTGGCGGGCGAGCAGGGTCGGCGATGACCTCGGCAACCGGCTCCCGGGCCTGCAACAGGTGCCACTGGCCGCTCGCCAACTGGCCGTAATAACTGACACTGGAGCAGCCGCTGAGCAGCACAACCATCAGCCCTGGAAGAAAACGCCTGATCATGCACTGACTGCTCCTGGGTGATGGGTTCGCCAGACTATCGCGCTTGCAGGGGATTTTTCCACGGCGTGGCGTGTTTATACTCAAGCCTCTCCTCGCGTTGAGTACCTGCCATGCGCCAGTTTTTGCTTTCCGTCGCCGCTTTGTTCCTCAGCGCTTGCGCCTCGACCCCCATCCCACCCGTGGACCCGCAACAGGCCTGGGTGGATTTCACCACGCCGACGCCGGGCTCAAAATTGGTCATGGCTCAGCGCCTGGACGGAAAAAACCTCGACGACGGGCGCTTTTTTCAAATGCATCCCGGCCCTCACGAGCTGATGGTGCGCTTTGACTTTGAAGTGCCCGCCGGCGGCGGTTTGGGTGGCCTTAGCCAGATGATGTATCGGACCTGCTTCATGACCCTGCAGTACGACCACTTCCAGGCCGGCCAACGCTATGTGCTCGAAGGTCGCTCGCTGGCGTTCACGCCCAATATCCGGCTATATGACGCAGCGCGCCAGTTGCTGGCCGAAGAACGCAGCGTGAACTGCATCTGAGTCAGTCGTTGTTTTTTTGATAGATGATGCGCTTGGTACCGTTTTCGCAGGAACCGACAATCATGGCACTGTCATGGTTCTTGGCTTCTTCGGCAGTGATGATTTCCAGGGTGTAGGACGGAATCGCCTTGGCCTGGATCTTCACTTCAATTTCCTTCCTGAGCTCTTCACAATCTTTTGGCGCGGCCACAGCCGAAGTGGCCAAAACACCGCAGATGATTGCCAAGGCAAAACGTTTCATGTGTGTAGCTCCCTGAATGCGCTGCGCACGAGTGTGCGCCTAGGCTGCATGGGCTATTCGACCACATTTTGCAAACACGAGTTCTGATTTAACGCAGAACTAAAATGTGGGAGCGGGCTTGCTCGCGAATACGAAGTGTCAGCCGCCGAAGATATCGGCTGATCCACCGCATTCGCGAGCAAGCCCGCTCCCACAATAAGATTACTGCTGTGTCAGTTGAGCAGCGTGGCATCCAAGGTAATGGTCGCATTCAGCACCTTGGACACCGGGCACCCTTCCTTGGCCTTTTTGCTCAGCTCATCGAACTGCGCCTGGCTTGCGCCTGGGATTTTGGCCTTCAGGATCAGATGCACTGCTGTAATCGCAAAGCCGCCCTCGACCTGGTCCAGGCTCACTTCGGCCTGGGTGTCGATGCTGTCAGCCTTGAGCCCGGCGTCGCCGAGAATCATGGAAAACGCCATGGAGAAACAGCCGGCATGAGCCGCGCCGATCAATTCTTCAGGGTTGGTACCCTTGCCGCCCTCGAAGCGGGCCTTGAAGCCGTAGGGCGCTTCGCGCAGCACGCCGGTTTCCGTGGAAATGGAGCCCAGGCCAGTCTTCAGGTCGCCTTCCCAATGCGCGGATGCCTTTTTAACGATACTCATAGCTTTCTCCTCGTACGGTGGTTTTGCGTCAGTAAGGTTCTGAGGATAGACGTCAAACCAAAGTTCATTCGTAAGAGAAACCTAGCAATCCAGTAGGAAATTTCAGAGCCACCTATTGAATCTCGGGTATATGCCCTCATTGCATAGAGCATGCACATGAAGCGGCAGGTTTTGGTTCGTCTAGAAAGCCTGCGCCCCCATTGGAGAAGCAGGCTTATGAAATCGTTGTCCGACGTAAAGTTCTCGACCCTCGACCTGGTGCCCGTACGCGCCAACGGCAGCCCGGCGCAGTCGCTGCGCAATTCCCTGGACCTGGCCCAGCATGTGGAGAAGTTCGGCTACCACCGTTTCTGGGTAGCTGAGCACCACAATATGGACGGCATCGCCAGTTCGGCCACTTCGGTGCTGCTCGGTTACCTGGCGGGCGGCACCTCGACCATTCGCGTGGGTTCCGGCGGGGTGATGTTGCCAAACCACGCGCCACTGGTGATCGCCGAGCAGTTCGGCACCCTGGAAAGCCTCTACCCCGGTCGTATTGACCTGGGCCTGGGGCGCGCGCCCGGTTCCGACCAGATGACCGCCCGCGCCCTGCGCCGTGAGCGCTCCGGCAGTGCCGATGACTTCCCCGAAGATGTGGCCGAGCTGATGGCCTACCTGGGCCCGCGTACGCCCGACCAACGGGTTATCGCGGTACCGGGCACCGGCACCAATGTGCCGGTGTGGCTGCTGGGTTCAAGCCTGTTCAGCGCGCAATTGGCTGGTGAGCGTGGCTTGCCTTACGCCTTCGCCTCCCATTTCGCGCCGCGCCTGATGCACGAAGCAATTCGCGTGTACCGCAATCACTTCAAGCCTTCGGCGGTGCTGGATAAGCCCTACGTGATGCTCGGCATTCCGCTGGTCGCAGCCGACACCGATGAGCAGGCCGATTACCTGGCCACCTCGGTGTACCAACGTATTCTCGCGCTGATGCGCGGCCAGAGCCTGGTGCAGCGCCCACCGGTAAAAACCATGGACGGCCTGTGGCTGCCCCATGAAAAAGACGCGGTCGGTAGCTTCCTGGGTTTGGCCATGGTGGGCAGCCCGGCGAAGATTCGCGGCAAGCTGGAGGTGTTGATCGAGCAGACCGGTGCCGATGAGCTGATTTTTACCAGTGACCTGTATGAGCACGCCGACCGGATTCATTCCTATGAGCTGCTTGCACACGTGATGAAGGGCTGAAATCCAAGCGAAAAAAACCGACGCACTTGCGTCGGTTTTTATGTCCACAACACGAGATTAACCGCGCTTGTAGGCAATTTCCTTGGTGCCACCTTCGCAGGTGCCAACTACTGTGTGGTCACTTGGCGTAGCACCTTTATCCACCACTTCCAGCGAATACCCCGAAGCACCCTTGGCGTCGATTTTCGCTGCGATTTCGCTTTTCAGCTCTTCACAAGGCTTGCCCGCCGCCATAGCGGTACCCGCAATGCTCAACAACCCTACCGCCAACAGAAACTTCTTCATCCGTTACTTTCCTTGCGCTGATCAAAAAGAGCGTGCCGACGCTCATCGCGTCGGCATCCGTTGTTTGTAGCGCAGGTTATGGCAATCGGCCAGCGGGCAAAGTTCAACTCTGCCGATCAACTACTGGCAATGCGGAATCCCACTTTGAGCGTGACCTGGAAGTGCGCAGCCTTGCCATCCTTGATGTGACCACGGGTTTCGGTCACCTCAAACCACTCCAGATGCTTGATGCTTTTGTTGGCTTCAGCCAGGGCATTGTTGATCGCGTCTTCGATGCTGGTGGTGGAAGAGCCTACCAGTTCGACTTTCTTGTACGTGTGATGATCACTCATGGCGTTTCTCCTTTAGATCGTCAATCAAGACTAGCAGCGAATGTGCGTACTGCTTCAGGCGACCGCTGGGAGGCGAAAGTTCAGAATTACTGCACTTTCTGAAACCGGCGCAGTCGGTATCTACACACGTCACTCAATCACTTCAGGAGATGTCCACATGGCCAACACTTCTTTACGCAAAGCGTCGCTGGAAAGCATGGAAGCCGAGATTTCGAGCCTGCTCAAATCTCTGGAGAGCCTCAAGGACGACGCGTCCGATGAGTCGCGCAAAACGCTGAAGGCCTTGAAAAGCAATGCCGAGAACGCCCTCAAGCACTCTCGCCACCTGATCAGCGACGCCTACGAAGAAAGCAAAGTCAAAATCCGCGAAACCAGCGCTGCCACCCGTGACTACGCACAAGAGCACCCATGGACGACCGCCGGCGTCGCCGTTGGCGCGCTGGGCCTGTTGGCGGCTTATCTGTTGTGCAAACGCGGTGACTGATTGACCGGTTACACCGGTTGACGCAACAGCTCAGCCTTGAGCCATTGCGCCAACTGCCCTGCGCGCCCGTCTGCGGCGCGCTTGGGTAGCCACAACGCCAGGTGCGCCCGGGTTTCACTGAACCCCCATGGCGCCACCAGGCGACCCGCTCGCAGGTCCTCTGCCACCAGCGGTTCTGGCGCAATTGCCACTCCCAACCCGGCAACCGCCGCTTCCAGCAAATAATACAAATGCTCAAACCCCTGGCCGAGTTTCAGCGCGCCGGGCTCTAGGCCGTGTTGCCGTGCCCAACTGGGCCAGGCTTGCGGACGTGAGGTGGTGTGAAGCAAGGGTTGCTCCAGCAGATCCGACGCTGGGGCCTCACGCAGTTGTTCAAAACCGGCAAAGCGTGGGCTCAAGACCGGGCCGATGCGCTCGCTGCCCAGCTCATACACCTGCATATCCGCCGGCCACGGCGGCTCAGCGAACACCAGCAGGGCATCCAGCCCAGGGCGGCGCGGGTCCAGATCGCCTTCGCCCGCCGACAGGTGCAGGCGCAAATCCGGCAGATCGGCATTCAACCGCCCCAAGCGTGGGATAAACCAACGCGCCAGCAAACTGCCCGAACACCCCAGCACGAAGGGCGCGTCGGCGCCGCGTTGGGTCAGTTCGGCGCACACGTCGCGCAAACGCTCAAAAGCCTCGCTGCTGGCATCTCGTAGCCTGACCCCGGCATCTGTGAGTTTAAGGCCGCGCCCGTCCTTGACGAACAGGCTCACGCCCAAGTGCTCCTCCAGCACTTTCAACTGGCGGCTGACCGCGCCATGAGTCACGTGCAATAGCTCCGCAGCCTGGCTGACGCTGTTAAGGCGAGCGGTGGCTTCAAAAGCGCGCAGGGCATTGAGGGGAGGGAGGTCGCGGCTCATCTGTGAGTTTTCCTGACAGGTTACGGCGATCTTATCGGTTTTCAGGCCAAGGCGTCACGAGTAGAGTGACCGTCATTGCCTTTAAACACATTTTTCCTGGAGCGTCCCATGACTCAGTCCCAGACCGATCTACGCAACGGCCCTGACGCCAACGGCCTGTTTGGTGCGTTCGGCGGCCGCTACGTCGCTGAAACCCTGATGCCGTTGATCCTCGACCTGGCCCGTGAATACGAAGCGGCGAAGGTAGATCCGGCGTTTAACGAAGAATTGGCCTACTTCCAGCGCGATTATGTCGGACGCCCAAGCCCGCTGTACTTTGCCGAACGCCTGACCGAGTTCTGCGGCGGCGCCAAGATCTACCTCAAGCGCGAAGAGCTCAACCACACCGGCGCGCACAAGATCAACAATTGCATCGGCCAGATCCTGCTGGCGCGACGCATGGGCAAAAAACGCATCATCGCCGAGACCGGCGCCGGCATGCACGGCGTGGCCACCGCCACCGTGGCAGCGCGCTTTGGCCTGCAATGCGTGATCTACATGGGCACCACCGACATCGAGCGCCAGCAGGCCAACGTATTTCGCATGAAGCTGCTGGGCGCCGAAGTCATCCCCGTGGTCGCGGGCACCGGCACCCTCAAAGACGCCATGAACGAAGCCCTGCGTGACTGGGTAACCAACGTCGACAGCACCTTCTACCTGATCGGCACCGTGGCCGGCCCACACCCGTACCCGGCGATGGTGCGCGACTTCCAGGCCGTGATTGGCAAGGAAACCCGCACCCAGCTGCAAGCCCAGGAAGGCCGCCTGCCGGACAGCCTGGTGGCGTGCATCGGCGGCGGTTCCAACGCCATGGGCCTGTTCCACCCATTTCTGGATGACACCAGCGTCGAGATCATCGGCGTTGAAGCCGCAGGCCATGGCATTGAAACCGGCAAGCACGCTGCCAGCCTCAACGGCGGCGTACCGGGCGTGCTGCACGGCAACCGCACCTTCTTGCTGCAGGACGACGACGGCCAGATCATCGACGCCCACTCGATTTCCGCAGGCCTGGACTACCCCGGCATCGGCCCGGAACACGCCTGGTTGCATGACATCGGCCGCGTCCAATACACCTCGGTGACTGACGATGAAGCCCTGGATGCCTTCCACAAATGCTGCCGCCTGGAAGGGATTATTCCGGCACTGGAAAGCGCCCACGCCTTGGCTGAAGTGTTCAAGCGCGCGCCGACCCTGCCCAAGGATCACCTGATGGTGGTCAATCTCTCGGGCCGTGGCGACAAAGATATGCAGACCGTGATGCATCACATGGAACAGTCTCAGCAGGAGAAACACTAAATGAGCCGCCTGCAAACCCGCTTTGCGCAACTCAAAGAACAAAACCGCGCCGCCCTGGTGACCTTCGTCACCGCTGGCGACCCCGGCTATGACACCTCGCTGGCGATCCTCAAGGGCTTGCCGGCCGCCGGCGCCGACGTGATCGAGCTGGGCATGCCTTTCACCGACCCGATGGCCGACGGCCCGGCCATTCAATTGGCCAATATTCGCGCGCTGGCCGCCAAGCAGAACCTGTTGAAAACCCTGCAGATGGTTCGCGAGTTCCGCCAGGACAACAACGACACGCCGCTGGTGTTGATGGGCTATTTCAACCCGATCCACAAATACGGCGTGTCGCAGTTCATTGCCGATGCCAAGGCAGCTGGCGTCGATGGCCTGATCGTGGTGGATATGCCGCCTGAGCACAACGGTGAGCTATGCGACCCGGCCCAGGCCGCAGGTATCGACTTTATCCGCCTGACCACGCCGACCACCGATGACGTGCGCCTGCCGACAGTGCTCAACGGCAGCTCCGGGTTTGTGTATTACGTGTCGGTAGCGGGCGTAACCGGTGCCGGCGCTGCCACGCTGGAACACGTCGAAGAAGCGGTCACGCGCCTTCGTCGCCACACCGATCTACCGATCAGTATCGGTTTCGGTATCCGTACACCGGAACAAGCAGCGGCCATTGCACGCCTGGCCGATGGCGTGGTGGTAGGTTCGGCACTGATCGACCACATCGCCAATGCCAGCAGCGACCAGCAAGCGATCGATGGCGTGCTGAGTCATTGTGCGGCGCTGTCGGCAGGTGTGCGTAACGCTCGTAAGTAAACCCACCCGTTTTGATACGTGCGCTACGCTTGGGGGTGACCTTACGTCACCCCCAACGCACTTCCATGCCTATTGCCGTCTAACGTCCCCGCAAGCCTGCGCACTACTTGCTTGCCGGTCGTTAAGTTAGCTGCATCAGAAGTCATCTCTGGCTCTCAGGAGTACATCATGACCTTTGATCTCGTTACCTCTTCCGACCCCCGTCACTCAACATTGCAAAAGGGCTTCAACCTGCGCTGGCCACTGGGTAATGTGCAGGGCCAATCTTCGCCAGATGGCGCCAACCTGATCTACCTCTGCCGAAGCTCGCAAGACATCGTTGACGCCGCCGCGCAAGCATTGGGCCTTGCCAATGGGCGCATCACCGTACGCAGTGGTGGCCATTGCTACGAAGGTTTCGTCGCCAACAAGATGCCCGGTAACTCACAGGAGGTGCTGTCGATTCTGGATATCAGCGCGCTTAACCGAGTGGTCTACGACGCCAACGGGCAAATCGGCTCCGAGCTGGACCCCAGCGCAACTGAACGCTATCGCTTTCGCCTGGAAGCCGGCGGCCAGAACTGGGATGCCTATGTCGCGTTATACAAGCTGGCCAACAAAACCCTGCCCGGTGGCTCATGTTATTCAGTGGGGTTGGGCGGGCATATCTGTGGCGGTGGATATGGCTTGCTGTCGCGAAAATATGGGTTGGTGTGTGACTGGCTGAGCGGTGTGGATATCCTGGTGCCCGATAGCCAAGGCAAAGGCCTCGAACCGCGTCATGTATCCAGGCTCAGCACCGACCAGGACGAACTGGACCTGTTCGCCGCGTGCTGCGGTGCGGGTGGCGGCCAGTTCGGCATCATCACCAGCTATTACTTTGAGAACTTGCCACCAGCCCCCAAAGAAGTGCTGTGGCTGGTGCTGGAATGGGACTGGTCAGTACTGACCCAGCCAGCACTCGAGAACCTATTGGTGGCCTACCAATCATGGTTTGCCAGCAATCAAGACAACCGCGACACCTGGGGGCTGGCGACCAAGCTGGAGATGCGCCATCGGCACACAGGCAATGTGACCCTGGGTATTCACTATGTGGACAAAAACGGAGAGCTGAACGACCGCGCGCCCTTCGACGACTTTGTCGACAAGATGCTCACAGCCATTGGGTTGCCTGCTACCGAGTCCCTGGTACCGTTTTACGTCATCCATCAGCCGCAAAGTAGCAGCACCGGGCGTGCCATCCATTCATTGGCCAGCGCTCGGGCAGTCACCCAACGCCTGGATTGGCTGGTCTGCCAACAAACATTGAATGGCTCGGGAGACAACCAGCGCGGGCGCTATAAATCGGCCTACCAGAAAGGCGAGTTCAGCTCTCAAGTACTACAGGCCATCTGGACCACACTGACCTGGCCAGACCCTGACAATCACCTGACACAAAGCCTGATCCAGATTCAGTCCTTCGGTGGCCAGATCAATGCCCCCAGTGCGCCAGTGCGCAGGGAGTCATCAGCCGCCCAGCGTTCGTCCGTGCTCAAGTGGCAACCACAATGTTACTGGCGCGGCGACAGCGCCGCCTCGGATCAAGCTCATGCCGACTGGATCCGAGGGCTGTACTTCAACGCGTTTGCCGGTGATCAAGGCGTACCGATCAACGATGCGTTCGAAGGCTGCTACATCAATTATCCCGACCTCGACATGACCTACGTGGGCGGCAACCCGGCCAACGGCAAAAACCTCGAGTGGTACAAGATCTTCTTCCCCGACCCGATGATAGAAAACCGCTTGCGGCGTACCAAGCAACGCTGGGACCCGAGCAATATTTTTCACAACGAAATGTCGGTGCCGTAAATCAAAAAAGGGGCGACCCTGGGGTCGCCCCGTTTACAACTCGATCCGCTCGACTTTGCCTACCAACAATATGTAGGAAAGCGCGCCGAGCAACGCCAGTACCGCGATGTAGGTAATCGCTGGCGCAAACGACGAACCACTGGCCAGAAAGCCAATCACGATAGGTGTGGCGATCGCCGACAGGTTACCGATGAAATTGAACACGCCGCCGGTCAGCCCCAGCAGACGGGCAGGCGCCAAGGTCGACACCAACGACCAGGTGATCGACGCCAAGCCATTGCCGAAAAACGCCACCGCCAGAAACGCGATAACCCAGCCCGTCGAGTTCACATAGTTGGCCCCGATGATCGCCGTGGAAATCAGCAGCCCGCTGATGATCGGCAACTTGCGCGCAAAGCCCACCGACGCCCCACGGCGAATCAGCCAATCGGAAAACACCCCCGAACACAGCACGCCCACAAACGCGGCCAGGAACGGCAAGGATGCGAGCAAGCCAGACTGGATAAAGTCCATGCCGCGATATTTCACCAGGTACGTCGGGAACCAAGTCAGGAAGAACCACAGCGTGGAGTTCAGGCAAAACTGGCCCAGGTAGATGCCCCACAGCTTGCGTTTGCTCAGCACGATGCCGAGGTCGGTCCAGCTGAAGGGTGCCTTGACGGTTTTCGCCTGCATGTCCACCAGCCCGCCTCCGTCGCGGATCAGTTGGATTTCGGCTTCGTTGGCGCCTTTGAAATCCTTGGGCTCGCGATACACCGCGTACCAGATCACGGCCCACAGGATGCCGACGCCACCAGTCACCACAAACACCATGTGCCAGCCGTACTGGTGCTGCAGCCACGCCAGTACCGGGGTGAGGAAGGCCAGGCCGACGAATTGCCCGGAGGTATAGACACCGATAGCCGTGGCGCGCTCGCGCTCGGGAAACCAGGTGGTGACTACACGGCTGTTGATGGGGTAGGCCGGTGCCTCCAACGCGCCCACGGCCATGCGCAGCACGAACAGCGCGATAAAGCTGGCGGCGAAACCGAGCATCACCGTGGCAATCGACCACAGCAGCAGGGCGGCCGTGTAGAGAATGCGCGGCGGCACCCGGTCTACCAGCCAGCCACCGGGGATTTGCATGGCGGCGTAGGTCCAGCCGAAGGCAGAGAAAATCAGCCCGACTTGCACCGGATCGATCCCCAGCTCGCTGGTCAGCGCGGGCGCGGCAATCGACAGGTTGCTACGGTCGAGGTAGTTGATGACCACGGTGATGAACAACAGCACCATGATGAAAAAGCGCTTTCTGCTAGGCGTGACTAAGGGAGCCTGCCCGGTAAGGGATTCAGGGTGCATGGGGTGCCTCTTTTTATGTTTGTTGAGGTCTGAAAATGAGCTGGCTGAAGAAACCGGATCAAAAATGTGGGAGCGGGCTTGCTCGCGAATGCGGTGGTTCAGCCCCAGATGTGTTGAATGACACACAGCATTCGCGAGCAAGCCCGCTCCCACATGTTTTACCGCGCTCCGTCAGTCAGGCATCACCACTCGGCAAAACTGCCATCGGCATGGCGCCAGATCGGGTTGCGCCAGCGATGGCCGATGGCCGCGCGCTCAACCACATACTCCTCGTTGATCTCAATGCCCAGGCCCGGGCCGTTGGGGATCTTCACAAAGCCTTGGTCATAGTCGAATACGCCTGGATCACGCACATAGTCGAGCAGATCGTTGCTTTCGTTGTAGTGAATACCCAGGCTCTGCTCCTGGATAAACGCGTTGTAGCAAACCGCATCCAGTTGCAGGCATGCCGCCAAGGCAATCGGGCCCAGCGGGCAGTGCAGGGCCAAGGCCACGTCGTAGGCTTCGGCCATGTTGGCGATCTTGCGGGTTTCGGTGATACCTCCCGCGTGGGAGGCGTCCGGCTGGATGATGTCGACGTAGCCTTCGCTGAGCACCCGCTTGAAATCCCAGCGCGAGAACAGGCGCTCGCCCAGGGCGATCGGCGTACTGGTCAACGGTGCCAATTCCTTCAGCGCTTCGTAGTTTTCGCTGAGCACCGGCTCTTCAATGAACATCAGTTTGTACGGGTCGAGCTCTTTCATCAGCACCTTGGCCATCGGCTTGTGCACCCGGCCATGGAAGTCGACGCCGATACCCACGTTAGGGCCGACCGCATCGCGCACAGCAGCGACGTTGGCCAGTGCCAGGTCGACTTTTTCGAAGCTGTCGACAAACTGCAATTCTTCGGTGCCATTCATTTTCACGGCTGTGAAGCCACGGGCCACCGCCTCTTTGGCGGCACGGGCAGTGTCGGCGGGGCGGTCGCCGCCGATCCATGAGTACACACGGATCTTGTCACGCACCTGGCCGCCCAGCAGATCGCTGACCGACACACCGAGGGCCTTGCCCTTGATGTCCCACAACGCCTGGTCGATGCCGGCGAGGGCGCTCATGTGCACCGCACCGCCTCGGTAGAAGCCGCCGCGATAGAGCACGGTCCAGATATCTTCGATATTGCGAGGGTCTTTGCCGATCAGGTAGTCGGACAGTTCTTCGACGGCGGCGGCCACCGTGTGAGCGCGGCCCTCGACCACAGGCTCACCCCAGCCGGTTACACCCTGGTCGGTTTCGACCTTGAGGAAGCACCAGCGCGGCGGAACGATAAAGGTCGTCAGTTTGGTGATTTTCATCTCTTGTCTCTCTTATAGATGCAGCGCCTGTGGGCGCGGAATATGCTTTCAGCTCAGGGCTTTCCAGGCGGCGACATAAGCCTGGGCACGGCTCGCAACCTGATCCACTGTCATGCCCGGCTTGAACAGCCCGGAACCCAGTCCGAAGCCCTTGGCGCCGGCGTCGGTAAACACCTGCATGTTGTCCGGGGTGATGCCGCCCACCGGCAGCAGTAACGTGCCCGCCGGCAATACCGCCAGCCATGCCTTGATCACTGAAGGGCCCATCTGTTCGGCCGGGAACAGCTTCAACACATCGGCGCCTTCGGCCAGTGCGGCAAAGGCTTCGGTAGGCGTGGCTACCCCAGGCGACAAGTACAGGCCCGCCGCTTTGGCCGCGCGCAGCACCTTGGCATCGCTGTGGGGCATGACGATCACCTGACCTCCGGCCGCCTTGACCTGTTCGACCTGCTCAGGCGTCAACACCGTGCCAGCACCGATCAGGCAATCGGCGGGCAAGCTGTCGCGCAGGGTACGGATACTGGTGTAAGGGTCTGGCGAGTTGAGCGGCACTTCGATCACGCGAAAACCCGCGTCGTACAGCACCTGGCCGACCGCCTGGGCTTCGTCGGGGCGTAGGCCGCGCAGGATGGCGATCAAACCGTTTTGTGCGAGTGCTTGCTTGAGCATGTCAGGCCTCCAGTACAGGTCGAATGAGCCCGGCGGCTTGCGCCAGTTGCCACAGGCCACGCTCGGTGGCTTCTTGCGCCAGGCTGACATGGGCAAATCCGCAAAGGGCGAGGGCGCGTTGATAACGGGCGCAGAGTGGAGCAGCGCCGACCAGGATGATCGGCTGATGTTTGGCGGAATCTGGCAAGCCGGCGAGTTCATGGCCGATGAGCAGGCCGGATAGGTAATCGGGTTGCTGGTCGGGCGCCAGCTCAGCGGTAAGCCCGAGGGTGCGAGCGCTGAACAGGGTCGAGAGCACGCCACGCTGGCCATCGTTGGACAGCGCCACGTGCACGCCTCGATCAAACGCCTCGGCCTGGAACTGCTCGCTCGCCTGTTGGGTACGCCCCAGGATGCTGTGCTTGCTCAACACTGCAAACACTTCGCCAGTCATGAAGGTATCGAAATGGGTAATGCGGCCTTCCACCACCTCGACCCACTTGGAATGGCTGCCGGGCAGACCGATCAACACCTGGGGCCCAAGCCCTTGCAGTACGCCGAGCACTTGGGTTTCTTCGCCACGCATGACATTAGGCAGACCCACTTGCTCGATCACCCCCGGCACGATATGCACCTGCACCCCGCGCAGGCTGCGTACGCCGTGCAACGCCTGGCCGAGGCTGGAAACATCCACCGGTGTGCTGCGATAGGCCGCTTCGCTCCAACCTTGTGCGCTGCCGACCATGCCGCAGGCGATCACCGGCAGCCCGGGCTGGGCGTCGAGCCAATCGCCGCAGGCGCTATCGAACGCCAGTTCAAAGCCGTCGGTGCACAGAACACCGGCTATTTCCCGGGGTACTGTGGGCAAATGCATGATGCCCGTAGCCAGCGAGCGCTGTTCCAGCACAACGCCCGCGGGGCCGAGTTTGTAAGCACGAAGGGAGCTGGTCCCCCAATCGAGCGCGATCAATTGCGCCTGCATCGCTTCACCTGAAATGAGTGGGTGCTGAAAAAAGCAGATGGGCGAATATAAACCTAGGAAGAGAAATATCTCAATATATAAATATCAATCCCATATAATGAGACGAGACCAGAAAAATCCTACAACCTCCTGTTTTACTTACGGTAAGAGGGGAGGTATATCGGGTAAGAACGGTTAAAAAATCGACAGGTCCAGCTCGCGCATCGCCCCCATCCAGATGGCGTAATCGGTGTGGTCCTTGAGGTCATCACCGGTTTCAGGGTGCAGGAACACCACCAGACCATTGCGGTGCAGCGCCAGCCACGGTAACACCACGCCGATATATTCCGGCTCGAACGCCAGTTGGCAACTCCAATCCGGGTGCGGGCCCACGGGCCGCTCATGCACGCGGCCCATGCGCAGCGGGAACAACTTGGCGGCGTCTTCACAGAGCGTGCGCGCCTGCTCGATCGTGCTGGCGTCGAAGTAGATATGGGCGTGGTAGCCCTTGATACGTTGCATGACAGACTCCGGTTCCACTGTGCGCCGATCCTAGACCGCAATCGACGGCAGGGCCAGCCCGGTCAACGGCTGCGCACTGCTGGCCTGTTCCGCCACCAGCCACTCGACAAAGCGGTCCACCAACTGCCCGCGGCGCTTGCGCTGGGGCTGCACCACGTAATAGCCCAAGCGCGAGGTCACCGTGGGGCTGATCGGTCGGCACAGCCAGTTCTGCTCCAGCAGGTTATCCACCAGGTGGCGCCAGCCGATGGCGACGCCCTCGCCGGCAATCGCGGCCTGGATCAGCAAGGTGTAGTTGTCGAAGCGCAATTGCCCAGGGGTCGGCGCAGCCGTGATACCCAGTTCGCGGAACACGCCGTTCCAGTCGAACCACTGGCTGTTGTTTTCCTGGCGCAGGTGCAGCAACGGGCAGTCCTGCAAGGTCTGCACCGTGAGGGGCGCGACCTGTTCCTTGAGCCACTGCGGGCTGCACACCGGGAACACTTCCTCATTGAACAACCACAGGCTCTCGCCCTGCTTGAAGCGGCCATCGCCGAACAGCACCGCCACATCGATATCGCTGCGCAGGGTGGCAGGGTTGCGCTCACTGGTGACCAGGCTGACATCCACCAGCGGGTTGGCCTGGTGGAAGCGATGCAGGCGCGGCATCAGCCAATAGGCGGCGAAGGCGAAGTCGGTGGCGACTTGTAGCACTTCATGCTGGCTTTGTTGAGTGATGGCGCCGAGCCCCTGGTTGATGCTCTGCAGGCCGCCTTGCACATGCTCGAACAGCAGGGCACCGGCGTCAGTCAGTTCGATGCCGCGGTAAATGCGATCAAACAGGCGGATCGCCAGTTGCTCTTCAAGGCGTTTGATCTGCTGGCTGACAGCCGGTTGGGTGGTGCCCAGTTCCATCGCGGCCGCAGTGAAACTGCGATGGCGCGCCGCCGCTTCAAAGGCGCGCAGCAAATCGAGAGAGAGGTCACCCAGCGCTTCATACATAAGCTCAACTTATCCTAGTCATTGCTGCGCATGGGCTTTACCCCGGTATGGATGGATTACATGCTCATTGGCATAAACACTGCCTATGGAATGCCGAGAAACCATGAAGCGCAAGAACATTCTTTTCATCATGGCCGATCAGATGGCCGCGCCGATGCTGCCGTTCTACGGGCCTTCCCCGATCAAACTGCCCAACCTCAGCCGCCTGGCGGCACAGGGCGTGGTGTTCGACGCCGCCTATTGCAACAGCCCGTTGTGCGCACCGTCGCGCTTCACCTTGGTCAGTGGCCAGTTGCCGAGCAAGATCGGCGCCTACGACAACGCCGCCGATTTCCCCGCCGATGTGCCGACCTATGCCCACTACTTGCGCCGCCTCGGCTACCGCACCGCGCTGTCGGGCAAGATGCACTTCTGTGGCCCCGACCAGTTGCACGGCTATGAGGAACGCCTGACCAGCGACATCTATCCCGCCGACTACGGCTGGGCGGTGAACTGGGATGAGCCAGACGTACGCCCTACCTGGTATCACAACATGTCCTCGGTGCTGCAAGCCGGCCCGTGCGTACGCACCAACCAGCTGGATTTCGACGAAGAGGTGGTGTTCAAGGCCCAGCAATACCTGTTCGATCATATCCGCGAGGCGGGCGACCAGCCGTTCTGCCTGACCGTGTCGATGACTCATCCCCACGACCCTTACACCATTCCCAAGCCGTTCTGGGACCTGTACGAGGACACCGACATCCCAATGCCAGCGACGCCGCCCCAGGCCGACCTTGACCCGCATTCCCAGCGGCTGCTCAAGGTCTATGACTTGTGGGACAAACCTCTGCCTGTGGATAAGATCCGCGACGCCCGCCGTGCCTACTTCGGTGCGTGCAGCTACATCGACAGCAATGTCGGCAAGCTGCTGCAGACCCTGGAGGACACCGGCCTGGCCGACGATACCCTGATCATTTTCTCCGGCGACCACGGCGACATGCTTGGCGAGCGCGGCCTCTGGTACAAAATGCACTGGTTTGAAATGGCCGCCCGCGTGCCGCTGCTGGTCAGTGCGCCGGGGCAGTTCGCCGCTGGCCGCGTCACCCAGGCCGTGTCGACCGCCGACCTGTTGCCGACCCTGGTGGAATTGGCCGGCGGCGAGCTGGACCCGCACTTGCCGCTGGACGGCCGCTCACTGGTCCCGCATTTGCAAGGGCAGGGCGGGCATGACGAAGTGTTTGGCGAATACATGGCCGAAGGCACCGTCAGCCCATTGATGATGATTCGCCGGGGCGCCTACAAATTCATCTACAGCGAGGACGATCCTTGCCTATTGTTCGATGTGCACAACGACCCGAGCGAGCAGGAAAACCTCAGCCAGTCATCTGAACATCGGCCGTTGTTCGAGGCGTTCTTGCGTGAAGCACGGGCTAAATGGGACATCCCGGCGATCCATCAACAGGCGCTCGCCAGCCAACGCCGTCGCCGCCTGGTGTTTGAAGCGCTGACCCAAGGCAAACTCAAGAGCTGGGATCACCAGCCACTGGTAGACGCCAGTCAGCAGTACATGCGCAACCATATCGACCTTGATGACCTGGAGCGCAAGGCACGTTTTCCACAACCCTGCCAAAACCAATAAGTAGACAGAGGGAAGGCCATGCAAAAGTTGACCGTGGTACTGAGTTTGGTGGTGCTCAGCAGCGCCCAGGCGTACGCAGACACTCGCTGCGAAACGGTAAAGATGGCCGATCCAGGCTGGAGCGATATTGCCGCCACCAACGCTATCACCAGTTTCCTGCTGACGGGCATGGGCTATCAACCCAAGGTCGACACCCTGGCGGTGCCGATTACCTTCGGCGGGCTCAAGGACGGCCAGGTGGATGTCTTCCTCGGCAACTGGATGCCGGCGCAGCAAGGCTTCTACGACAAGTTCGTGGCCAACGGCGATGTGGTGCAACTGGCGAAGAATCTGGAAGGCACCGAGTTCACCCTCGCCGTGCCGGACTATGTGTGGGACGCCGGCGTGCATGACTTTGCCGACCTGAACAAGTTTGCCGACAAGTTCGACAAGAAGATCTACGGCATCGGCTCCGGCGCGCCGGCCAATATCTCGTTGCAGGAGATCATCAAGAAAAACGATTTCGACCTGGGGCAGTGGAAGCTGATCGAGTCCAGCGAACAGGCGATGCTTGCTGAGGTTTCGCGAGCGGTGAAGAAACAGCGTTTCATCACCTTTCTCGGCTGGACTCCACACCCGATGAACGTGCAACTGAAAATGCGCTACCTCAAGGGCGGCGAGCAGTACTTTGGTGCCACCGGCAGCGTGTATACCTTGACCCGCAAGGGCTACGCACAAGCTTGCCCCAATGTTGGGAAACTGCTGACCAACCTCAGTTTCACCCAAACCATGGAGAACAGCATCATGGCTGACGTGGCCAACAACAAGGTCAGCAATGCGCAGGCGGCGAAGACGTGGATCAAGGCCAACCCGGCGGTGCTGGACCAGTGGCTGGAGGGGGTAAAAACTCTGGATGGCCAAGAGGCGTTGCCGGCGGTAAAAGCCAAACTCTAAAGATCACACTCCCCCCTTGTAGGAGCTGGCTTGCCAGCGAAGAGCTCGAAAACGCCGCGTTTTTTCAGACAGCCCGCGTTATCGTTACCCCTCTTCGCGAGCAAGCTCGCTCCTACAGTATTTCGAGCGACTCATGCCCCGGCCCAACCGCCATACACTCTTGCCCTTCCTGCGCTGGCTCCCGCGCCAAACTCGCGTCAGCGTCGGCCGGGACGCGATCGTCGGCCTCAGCGGCGCTGTGCTTGCGCTGCCGCAGTCGATTGCCTACGCATTGATCGCCGGTCTCCCACCCGAATACGGGCTCTACGCCGCCATCATCCCGGTATTGATCGCCTGCCTGTGGGGCTCGTCCTGGCACTTGATCTGCGGGCCGACGGCCGCCATCTCCATCGTGCTTTACGCCAGCATCAGCCCATTGGCCGTGCCCGGTTCACAGGACTACATCACCCTCATCCTGTTGCTGACCTTCCTCGCCGGGGTGTTCCAATGGTTGCTCGGCCTGCTGCGCTTCGGCGCGTTGGTGAACTTTGTCTCCCATTCGGTGGTGCTGGGTTTCACCCTGGGCGCCGCCGTGGTGATTGCCCTGGGGCAACTGCCCAACCTGCTCGGCTTGGATTTACCGAGCCAGGCCACGGCCATCAACGGCCTGCTGGCGCTGATCGACCATCGTGGCGAGTGGGACCACGCGTCCCTGGCCCTTGGGCTGGGCACGTTGCTGGCAGGCATACTGCTCAAGTACCTGGTGCCACGCTGGCCGACATTGTTGATCGCCTTGGTGCTGGGCAGCCTGACGGCATGGCTGTGGCCGGCGATGTTCGGGCATGTGGCACGGGTCAGTTCGTTTATTGGCAAACTGCCGCCGTTCAGCCCGTTGCCGATGGATCTGGACCTGGTGCTGCGCCTGCTGCCCAGTGCCGTGGCGGTGGGAATGCTGGGGTTGGTAACCAGCCTGTCGATTGCCCGTTCGTTGTCGGCCCGCTCGCAACAACTGCTCGACGCCAACCAGGAAGTGCGCGCCCAGGGTTTATCCAACATCGTTGGCGGATTTTTTTCCGGCTACTTGTCAGCCGGATCGTTCACCCGTTCGGGCCTCAGTTACGAGGCGGGCGCCTGTTCGCCGCTGGCGGGGGTGTTTTCGGCCCTCTGGGTGGCGCTATTCGCGTTATTTGGCGCAGCGTTGATCGCGCATATTCCGATCCCGAGCATGGCGGCGAGTATCCTGCTGATCTGCTGGGGCCTGGTGGACCACCGCGGTATTCGCGCACTGTTCCGGGTCAGCCGCGCCGAATTTGTGGTGATGAGCCTGACCTGTGTCGCCACCTTGTTGCTGGAGCTGCAAACGGCGATTTATGCCGGGGTGCTGGCGTCGCTGTTTTTCTACCTCAAGCGCACCTCGCAGCCACGGGTGCAACACTGGCGCGACGGTGAAGCGGATGTGTTGCGGGTGGGCGGCTCGATCTTTTTCGGCGCCAGCCATTACCTGCAAGTGCGCCTGCAACGTTTGCAGGGTGAGCGAGTGGTGATCGAGGCGCAGCAGATCAACTTTATCGACTATTCCGGGGTGGAGATGCTGCACCAGGAGGCGCGGCGGTTGGCGGGGTTAGGCCGTAGCTTGACGTTGCGTGGGGCCAGGCCGCAGGTGGTTGAGGAGCTGAAAAAGCTCGAAGGGCCCGATAACTGCCCCATCGAATTTGAAGACTGAACCCGATCAAAACTGTGCCCACATTAGAGTGTGGAATCAGCCAGTTGCCGGCGCAGTTCGGCCAGTACGGGCGCCGAATCCGGACGCACACCGCGCCACAGCAAGAAGGCTTCAGCCGCTTGTTCCACGAGCATGCCCAGGCCATCCATCGCGACCGCCGCGCCTTGCTCGCTCGCCCAGCGGCAGAACGCAGTAGGCTCCTTGGCATACATCATGTCGTAGCAGAAGGTCTTGCCCGGCTCGATCAGGCTGCCGGCAATCGGCGGTACATCGCCTGACAGGCTGGCCGACGTGGCATTGATGATCACGTCCACCGGCTCACGCAACCAGTCGAAACCACTGGCAGACACCGGGCCCAGGTCATCGAACAGCTCAGCCAGCCGCTCGGCCTTTTCCACGGTGCGGTTGGCGATGATCAACGACGAGGGTTGCTGCGCCAGCAACGGCTCCAGCGCACCGCGTACCGCGCCACCGGCGCCCAATAACAGGATGCGTTTGCCTTGCAGGCTCAGCCCGGCATTGGCCGTCAAGTCGCGTACCAGGCCCGCGCCGTCGGTGTTGTCGCCCAACAACGTGCCGTCAGCCAATTTGCTCAAGGTGTTCACTGCGCCGGCGCGCTGGGCCCGTTCGGTCAGCGTATTGGCCAAACGATAGGCCTCTTCCTTGAACGGCACGGTGACGTTGGCGCCACGACCGTGTTGGAAAAACTCACGGGCACAGGCGGTGAAGTCCTCCAACGGCGCGAGCATCGTGCTGTAGTCCAGTTGCTCGCCGGTCTGGGCGGCGAACAGACGATGAATCAGCGGCGACTTGCTATGGCCGATGGGGTTGCCGAACACAACATAACGGTCCATCACACCGCCGCCTTGGGCGCGGCAACGCCGAGCCAGTCACGGTCTTGCAGGAAGTAGTCGGTAAGGCGCGCCTCTTCGCTGCCGGCTTCGGCCTTCCAGTCGTAGCTCCAGCGTACCTGAGGTGGCAGCGACATCAGGATCGACTCCGTACGCCCGCCCGATTGGAGGCCGAACAGGGTGCCACGGTCATAGACCAGGTTGAACTCAACGTAGCGGCCCCGGCGGAACTCCTGGAACTGGCGCTGTTGTTCGGTGTACGCCATCGCCTTGCGACGCTGCACAATCGGCAGGTAGGCGTCGATGTAGGCATCGCCGATGGCGCGGATGAAGGCGAAGCAGGTGTCAAAGCCCCACTCGTTCAAGTCATCGAAGAACAACCCACCGATGCCACGGGGTTCGTTGCGATGCTTGATGTGGAAGTAGGCGTCACACCAGGCCTTGTAGCGGGAGTACACGTCCGGGCCAAACGGTGCACAGGCCTGCTCGGCCACGCGGTGCCAGTGAATGCAGTCTTCTTCATTGCCGTAATACGGGGTGAGATCGAAGCCACCACCGAACCACCAGACCGGTTCTTCACCTTCTTTTTCAGCGATGAAAAACCGCACATTGGCGTGGGAAGTCGGTACATGCGGGTTATGCGGATGGATCACCAGCGACACACCCAGAGCCTCAAACCCACGGCCCGCCAGTTCAGGGCGATGGGCACTGGCAGACGGTGGCAAACCGCTGCCGAACACGTGGGAAAAGTTGACACCGCCTTTTTCGATCACCGAACCGTTTTCCATCACACGGGTACGACCGCCACCGCCGGCTGGCCGGGTCCAGGCGTCTTCGATAAAGCGAGTGTCCGTCTCGAAGGTTTCCAGGGCGCTGCAAATGCGGTCTTGCAGGTCAAGCAGGTAGGCTTTAACGGCCTCGGTGCGGGTAGTCATGGCATCACCTTGAATCGGGCAAAGCTACGCGAGGCCCATGGGGCGTCGGCGGCAAATGGGCGCACAGGATACCACTGCGCCTACATGCCACTGCACTTAGGTGCGCAGCAGTTGACGAAGATCAAGCTTAGGAGTCCGATAGGGGGCTACGCAGATTCGAACCCAAGGAGAAGTGCAGATGGCCAAACGTATCCAGTTCAGCGCCCATGGCGGCCCCGAAGTACTTGAATATGTGGACTACACGCCAGCGGAGCCTGGCCCACAGCAGGTTCGGGTGCGCAACGAGGCCATCGGCCTGAACTTCATCGACACCTATTTGCGCAGTGGTCTCTACGCGCCGCCCGCCCTGCCATCGGGCCTGGGTGCGGAAGGCGCTGGCGTGGTGGATGCGGTGGGCAGTGAAGTCAGCCAATTCAAAGTCGGCGACCGCGTGGCCTACGGTAGCGGCCCGCTGGGTGCCTACAGCGAGCTGCATGTGTTGCCTGCCGCCAACCTGGTGCACCTGCCGGATGAAATCAGCTTTGAACAGGCCGCCGGTGCCATGCTCAAAGGCCTGACCGTGCAGTACCTGTTGCGCCAGACCTATGAGCTAAAGGGCGGTGAAACCATTTTGTTCCACGCCGCTGCTGGTGGAGTGGGTTCCCTGGCCTGCCAATGGGCCAAGGCCCTGGGGGTGAAGTTGATCGGCACGGTCAGTTCCCCGGAAAAAGCCGCCCTGGCTAAATCGCTCGGCGCCTGGGAAACCATCGACTACAGCAAGGAAGATGTCGCACAACGCGTACTGGAATTGACTGACGGCAAGAAGTGCCCGGTGGTGTACGACGGCGTCGGCAAGGACACCTGGCTGACCTCACTGGACAGCGTGGCGCCGCGGGGTTTGATGGTGAGCTTCGGCAACGCGTCGGGTGCGGTGGATGGGGTGAACCTGGGGATTCTGTCGGCGAAGGGTTCGCTGTACGTAACCCGGCCAACGTTGGCGACCTACGCCAACAATGCGGCAAACTTGCAGGCGATGGCGGACGATCTGTTTTCGATGATCAAGAGCGGCAAGGTGCGCATTGATATCAACCAGCGCTACCCGCTGGCGGAGGCGGCCAAAGCGCAGACCGAGTTATCAGCCCGCAGGACGACGGGATCGACCATTCTGCTACCTTAAGGCTTAAAGATAGCCGCAGGTTTAAGGGCCTCTTCGCGAGCAAGCCCGCTCCCACATTTGAATGTATTCACAGATCAAAATGTGAGAGCGGGCTTGCTCGCGAAGGGCGCACCTCGGTGTCAGGACGGGCGCACCACATCACCTGTCACCAAGTCCCGAATCAGGCTCGGATTTTTGCGCCCACCCAAGGCGCCACCCAACACCAAGTCCACTTGCCCGCGAAAATACTGCTCCACGCGAAGCCGCGTGCGGGCCGCCGGGCGGCCCTGAGGGTTGGCCGAGGTGGAAATCAACGGGCCGACCTGCGCGCACAAATCCCTCACCAACGGATGATCACTGACCCGCAACGCTACGGTGTCATGCACACCCGTGACCCATTCCGGTAGCAAGTCTTGATGGGGCACCAGCCAGGTATTCGGCCCTGGCCAGGTGCTGGCCATGCGTTCGATCCACGTTTGCGGGAAATCTTCAAACAGAAAGTCGAACTGACGAATATTGTCCGCCACCAGGATCAGGCCTTTGTCGACCGAGCGGTTCTTGATCGCCAGCAGTCGATCCACTGCTTCTTCGTTCCACGGGTCGCAGCCCAGGCCCCAAACCGCTTCGGTCGGATAGGCGATCACTGCGCCTGCGCGAATTTCCCTTGCGGCTTCCAGCACACGCCACCTGTTGACCATTGTTTACTCTCCGGACTAAAGCTCTGGGCAGTTTACCGATCTTCGTTACAAAACCTAGCGCCAAAAACGGGCCACTACAAAAGCGGACACCGCGCCAGCCAGCGCCCGCTTTCGCAAATCACTTGGCCCTCCAACTCCAGCTCCGTCAGGGTGGCCAGTACTTGGGACAACGGCCGACCGCTGGCAATCGCCAAGGCTTCGCTGCTATGCGGTGCCGCGTGCAGCAGCGCCACCAGCGGATGGGTCACGGGCACCGGCGCAGCATGGGACAACCGCTGCCAACCGCGCAGGCTTTCAAGAATGTGCTCGATGGTTTCCACCAACACCGCGCCATCACGGATCAATTGATGACAGCCCTTGGCAGCGGGGTGGTGGATGGAACCCGGAATCGCGTACACCTCGCGCCCTTGCTCCGTCGCCAGGCGTGCGGTGATCAGCGAGCCGCTGGCCATACTGGCCTCCACCACCAGCACGCCTAACGACAACCCGCTGATAATCCGGTTGCGCCGTGGGAAATTACCGGCCTGGGGCGCTGCATCCAGCGGAAACTCGGAAACCACGGCGCTGCCTTGGGCAATCATCGCGGCGGCGAGCCTGCGATGGCGCTGTGGATAAAAATTTTCCAGGCCAGTGCCGAGCACGCCGATGGTATGACCGCCTACGTCCAATGCCGCCTGGTGCGCCGCGCCATCAATGCCCACCGCCAGCCCACTGGTGATGACAAAACCGGCGCTCGCCAGGCTGCGGGAAAAGGCTGCTGCCGTGTCCATGCCCGGGCGAGAGGCACGCCGGCTTCCGACCATGGCCAACTGTGGTTTTTCCAGAATACCGGGGTCGCCCGCCACGAATAACAACGGCGGCGCATCGTCGATCTGCGCGAGCAACGCCGGGTAATCCGGTTGGTCCCACATCAGCAAATGCTGGGCCGGGCGCGCCAGCCAGGCCAACGCCTCACTGGCACCGTCACGGACTTTGGGGCTACGTCGGGCCTCGGCACTGACGGCGGGCAAACCGAGGGAACGCCAGGCGCTGGCGGGAGCACTCAGGGCCTTGGAAGCGCAACCAAAGGCTTCGATCAGTACTTGAAAACGCTTGGGGCCCAGTTCTGGCAGCCTGTGCAAGCGTAGCCGGGCTTCCAGCTCTGCCGGGGAAATATCGCTACTGTTTATCGGATTCATATGATCATCCTTGACCGGAACAAGCTGTGGATAACTCTGTTGGTAACTTATTTAGCAGGCTATTTATTGCGCTTGATCAGCCGTCTCGAAACGGTCTTGCACGGCCAGCGACCGTGAAGCACTGAGCACCAGGGCATAGCTGAGCTTTTCATAGGTGCGAAACACCAGCAGGGTGCCGGCTCGCTCATCCGGGAGTGGTGTGGGCGTGCCGGTGAGGGCGTCTCGCACGGTGGCGCCAGCCTTGATCACCGTCAGCAGTTGGCCTTCCACCAGGCCATCGCGGCGGCCTTTATTGAGGGTCACAGCGTCGAGAACGCCAATCTGCGTGACGCCCTTGGGGATATCGATGATGTGCCCTGTAATGAAGGGTGCAGGTTTGTAAGGTTCCAGGCTGGCCAATGCAACGGGAGACTCGGCGCGCAACAAACGGTCGCCTGGGCGAATTTCCTGGGTCACCCGTTGCACTGCCAGGGTGGTGAGATTGTCCGCGAGCACAAAGCGCGCAGTGCCGATGTCGTCGGCATTGATGCCCAACAGCTCCTGGGTATCGGGGTTGGTGTAGGTCTTGCCCCGCCGAAAGATGCCGTAGCTGGGCTGGGCCGGGTCGATATCACCGCGCGCATGCACACGCTCATCGTTGGCACCCAGCACGCGCCCGCCTTGCGCCGCAATAATGTAAGGCGCGTTGTCCAAGTCCTCGGGCGAGTCAAAAATGCGATTGTGCAGTAAAAAGTGCTGGATGGCCTGTTGCGCTGCCTGATCCAGGCGCTCAGTGGGTTGCGCAATCAACGCCGTGGCGAACGGGGCCCACAGCAGCAAGACGAGTAGCGATTTCCTCATGGGGTGAATCTCCTTTATTATGTGCGTTCGCGTGAAATGCCATGGCCTTCGCGGCTCCCGAGCGTTTCACACCGGCCGTATGGGTCCATCCCACCGCCGATTTGTCTCTTCCTTACATGTGCAGCAATTACGCTTATGGCTATTTTGAACATCCTCGAATTTCCCGACTCGCGCCTGCGCACGGTCGCCAAGCCGGTGGCCGTAGTGGACGACAAGGTTCGTCAGTTGGTCGATGACATGTTTGAAACAATGTATGAAGCCCCGGGCATCGGCCTCGCCGCTACCCAGGTCAACGTGCATCTGCGCGTCGTGGTCATGGACCTGTCGGAAGATCGCAGCGAACCTCGGGTGTACATCAACCCTGAGTTCGAACCGCTGACCGAAGAGATGGGGGAATACCAGGAAGGCTGCCTGTCGGTGCCGGAGTTCTACGAGAATGTGGAACGCCCGCTGCGCGTGAAGATCAAGGCGTTGGACCGTGACGGCAAGCCTTTCGAGCTGGTTGCCGAAGGCCTGCTGGCGGTGTGTATCCAGCATGAATGCGACCACCTCAACGGCAAGCTGTTTGTCGATTACCTGTCCACGCTCAAGCGTGACCGCATCAAGAAGAAGCTGGAAAAAAAGCATCGCCAGCAAGCTTGATGCCCTTCTTCCAAAGGCTTGCTGCGGCAAGCCTTTTTCTTTTGTGACTGCTTTTAACCGAGAACTCCCATGACCGAGCCATTGCGCATTGTTTTTGCCGGCACTCCTGAATTCGCCGCCGAACACCTCAAGGCGCTGCTTGCCAGCCCTTATGACATCGTCGCGGTGTACACCCAGCCGGATCGCCCGGCCGGTCGCGGGCAAAAACTGATGCCGAGCCCGGTCAAGCAGTTGGCGCTGGAGCACAACATTCCCGTGCTGCAGCCGCCGACCCTGCGTAACGCCGACGCCCAGGCCGAACTGGCCGCGCTGAAGCCGGACCTGCTGGTAGTGGTGGCCTACGGCTTAATCCTGCCCCAGGCGGTGCTGGATATCCCGCGCCTGGGTTGCATCAACAGCCATGCTTCACTGCTGCCACGCTGGCGCGGTGCGGCGCCGATTCAACGCGCCGTTGAAGCGGGCGATCAAGAGAGCGGCGTGACCGTAATGCGCATGGAAGCAAGCCTGGATACCGGGCCGATGCTGCTCAAGGTCACCACGCCGATCTCCGCCCAAGACACCGGCGGCAGCCTGCACGACCGCCTCGCTGAGCTGGGTCCGCCCGCCGTGATCCAGGCCATCGCCGGCCTGGCTGCCGGCACCCTGCAAGGCGAAATCCAAGACGACAGCCTGGCCACCTACGCCCACAAGCTGAACAAGGACGAAGCGCGCATTGACTGGAGCCGCCCGGCCGTGGAGCTGGAGCGCCTGGTACGTGCCTTCAACCCATGGCCGATCTGCCACAGCACCTTGAACGGCGAAGCCTTGAAAGTGTTGGCTGCGACCCTGGCCGATGGCACAGGCACTCCCGGCGAGATCATCGGCGCCAGCAAAGACGGCCTGTTGGTGGCTTGCGGTGAACAAGCGCTGTGCCTGACGCGTCTGCAATTGCCCGGCGGCAAGGC
The DNA here is from genome assembly GCF_001902145.1 of Pseudomonas fluorescens. GTDB lineage: Bacteria > Pseudomonadota > Gammaproteobacteria > Pseudomonadales > Pseudomonadaceae > Aquipseudomonas > Aquipseudomonas fluorescens_BV. Next base: position 665,616 of record NZ_MRST01000026.1, on the reverse strand, counting down.
GCTGAACTTCAGCGATTTGTTCAACAGTCGTCGTGAGAAATTCGCCCTGGGCACCATGCTTGGGGTAGTCACTCAATGAACCCACGTCTGGCCGCCGCCAAGGCTCTCGCCGCCGTGCTCAACGGCAAGGCTTCGCTGAACAGTTCATTGCCAACGCAATTGGACAAGGTCGAAGACCGCGACCGGGGGTTTACCCAGGACCTGGCCTTTGGCACCGCCCGTTGGCAGCCACGGTTGTCTGCGCTGGCCGCCAAGCTGCTGCAAAAACCGTTCAAAGCGGCGGACGCGGATGTCGAGGCGCTGTTGCTGGTGGGCCTCTACCAGCTGCTCTACACCCGCGTGCCCGCCCACGCTGCCATCGGTGAAACCGTCGGGTGCGCCGACAAGCTGAAAAAACCCTGGGCCAAGGCCCTGCTCAATGCCGTGCTGCGCCGCGCCCAGCGTGAAAGCGAAGCGCTGTTGGCCGAGCTGGAACATGATCCGGTAGTGCGCACCGCCCACCCGCGCTGGCTGCAAAAATCCCTGAAGGCCTTTTGGCCTGAGCAATGGGAAGCCATCTGCGCAGCCAACAATGCGCATCCGCCGATGATCCTGCGGGTCAACCGTCGTCACCACAGCCGTGACGCGTATCTGCAGTTACTGGCCGACGCGGCCATCAACGCCACCCCTTGCGTGTACAGCACGGACGGCATCGTGCTGGAAGCCGCCACCGATGTACGCAGCCTGCCGGGCTTTGCCGAAGGCTGGATCAGTGTGCAGGACGAGGCCGCGCAGTTGGCCGCCGACTTGCTCGACCTTGCACCCGGCCAGCGCGTACTCGATGCCTGCTGCGCGCCCGGCGGTAAGACCTGTCATATCCTCGAAGTGGAAAAAGACCTGGCCGGTGTAGTCGCGGTGGACCTTGAAGCCAAGCGCCTGGTGCGCGTGCGGGAAAACCTCGCACGCCTGCGCTTGAGCGCTGAGCTGGTCGCCGCGGATGGCCGCGACACCGCCACCTGGTGGGACGGCAAGCCATTCCAGCGCATCCTGCTGGACGCCCCTTGCTCGGCCACCGGCGTGATCCGCCGTCATCCGGACATCAAGCTGACCCGCCAGCCCGACGACATCGCCGCCCTGGCTGTGCTGCAAGGCGAACTGCTCGACGCGCTGTGGCCGACCCTGGAAGTCGGCGGCATCCTGCTTTACGCCACCTGCTCCACCTTGCCCACCGAAAATACCGAGGTCATCCAAGCCTTCCTCGCCCGCACCAGCGGAGCGCGTGAGCTGGACCTCGCTACCACGGCCGGCATCAAGCAGCCCCACGGTCGCCAACTGCTCGCGCAGGAAGGCGGGCACGATGGCTTCTATTACGCCAAACTGATCAAGATTGCCGCCGCGCGCGGCTGAATGGTTTTAAGGGAGTGACCGGATGAAAATCATCATCCTTGGAGCAGGGCAGGTTGGTGGCACGCTGGCCGAACATTTGGCCGGTGAAGCCAACGACATTACCGTGGTCGACACCGATGCCGAGCGCCTGCGCAACCTGGGCGACCGCCTGGATATCCGCACGGTGCAAGGCCGCGCGTCGTTTCCGACGGTGCTGCGCCAGGCCGGTGCCGACGATGCCGACATGCTGGTAGCCGTGACCAACAGCGACGAGACCAACATGGTCGCCTGCCAGGTCGCCCACACCCTGTTCCACACCCCGACCAAGATCGCTCGGGTGCGCGAAGCGGCCTACCTGACCCGCGCCGGTCTGTTCGATAACGACGCCATCCCGGTTGACGTACTGATCAGCCCGGAACAGGTGGTGACCCACTACATCAAGCGCCTGATTGAAATTCCAGGTGCGCTGCAGGTCATCGACTTCGCCGAAGGCAAAGCGCAACTGGTGGCAGTGAAGGCCTATTACGGCGGGCCGTTGGTTGGCCAGCAATTGCGCCAGCTGCGTGAGCACATGCCGAATGTGGAAACCCGCGTCGCCGCGATTTTCCGCCGTGACCGGCCGATCCTGCCTCAGGGCGATACGGTGATCGAGGCTGACGACGAAGTGTTTTTCATCGCCGCCAAGGCGAACATTCGCGCGGTCATGAGCGAAATGCGCAGGCTCGATGAAAGCTACAAACGCATCGTCATCGCCGGCGGTGGGCAGATCGGCGAGCGTTTGGCCGAAGCCATCGAAAGCCGCTACCAGGTGAAGATCATCGAGATGAGCCCGACGCGATGCCGGCATTTGTCCGATACCCTCGACAGCACTGTCGTACTGCAAGGCAGCGCCTCGGACCGTGACCTGCTGATGGAAGAGAACATCGCCGACGCCGACATCTTCCTGGCCCTGACCAACGATGATGAAGCCAATATCATGTCGTCCTTGCTGGCCAAGCGGTTGGGGGCGAAAAAAGTGATGACCATCATCAACAACCCGGCCTATGTGGACCTGATCCAGGGCGGCGATATCGACATTGCCATCAGCCCGCAGTTGGCGACCATCGGCACCTTGCTCGCCCACGTGCGCCGTGGCGACATTGTCAGCGTGCACTCGTTGCGCCGTGGCGCAGCGGAAGCCATCGAGGCGATTGCCCATGGCGATTCGAAGTCGAGCAAGGTCATCGGCAAGGCCATCCGCGATATCGGCCTGCCGCCGGGCACTACCATTGGCGCGATCATTCGCGATGAGGAAGTGATCATTGCCCACGACGACACGGTGATCGCCACCGGCGACCACGTGATTCTGTTCCTTGTGGATAAAAAACATATCCGCGATGTGGAGAAGCTGTTCCACGTGGGGTTGAGCTTTTTCTGATCAAACGGAGTGACCGACATGCTCGATTCCCTGGAAAAAATGCTCGCCAAGGGTGTGGACAATTCGCTGCTGCGCTTTGGCCTGGGCAAGGGTTACCTGGACCTGAAGGACAACGCCAAGGCGGCCGAGCATTTGCAGCGATGCGTGGAGTTCGATCCGAAGTATTCGGCGGCGTGGAAGTTGTTGGGCAAGGCGCAGCTAGGACTGAGTGATAAGGCCGCAGCGCGGCAGGCCTGGAAGAAGGGCATCGAAGCGGCTCAGGCTCATGGCGACAAACAGGCCGAAAAAGAAATGACGGTATTCCTCAAGAAGCTGGACAAATAACGGTAGGAGCGAGCTTGCTCGCGAAAAACTTGAAGACGCCGCGCTCATTCAGGATGCCCGCGTCATCGTTGGCGACCTTCGCGAGCAAGCTCGCTCCTACAGGATGGTTCACGTCAATACCACCGCGCCTCACCCGGCGGGCGTTTCTTGAAGCGCTTCATGCTCCACATGTACTGGCTCGGGTAAGCACCGACATAGCGCTCAACTACCTTGCTCATCGCCGCACAGGACGTCGCGGTATCGGTGCTGTACATGTCCTCCGGCGCCGCTTCCAGGATCACCTTGTAGCCCGAACCGTCCGGCAGCCGCAGGGCATGCAGGAACACACCCACCGCCTTGTGGCCCGCAAGCATGTTCGGCACAAACTTGCTGGTAAGCGCCTGGGTGGCAAAAAACGGTACGAAGATCCCGGCGGACTCAGCCGGCTCAGGGTCGGCAGGAATGCCCACCTGGCCGCCTTTGCGCACTTCCTTGATCACGCTGAGAATGCCTTCCTTGGTGGAAGCCGCCACGCGGTTGCCCAACTGCACGCGCTGCTTGCGCAGCAACTCGTCCACGGCCTTGAGCTTGGGCGGGCGATAGAAAATGATCGGTTTGCACTGGCTGCAGTAGAAGTGATTCAACACTTCCCAGTTGCCCAGGTGGCTGGTGATACCCACCACGCCTTTGCCAGAAGCCAGGGCCTCGTGCAGCACTTCCAGGCCTTCGACTTCGCGGACCAGGTCGATGGAGCGCTGCGCCGGCCAGATCCACGCACAGGCGCTTTCGGTCAAAGACTTGCCGATGTCCATCAAGCTGCGGCCCACCAGGCGCTCGCGCTCTGCCGGGTCCATGTCCGGGAAGCATTTGGAGAGGTTGATCCGCACCGTATCGCGGGAACGGTTGGGGGTTTTCCACATGATCCAGCCGATCCCTGTGCCGACGGCTTGTACAGCGCGCCAGGGCAGCAGGGCAAACAACCGAAGAGCGCCTACCAGCAAGGCGCCTTTAAACTTTTCCACAGGTCACTCCTGATCGTGTGTGGTGCGCAAAGCCGGCATTCTAACCGGCGTTGACCAAGTCCGCGTAACGGTCGCAGTCCTGGGTGTGGTCCATGACCATGCCCGAGGCCTGCATGAAGGCGTAGCAGATGGTCGGCCCGACGAAGGTGAAGCCGGCCTTTTTCAAGGCGCGGCTCATGGCTTCGGCTTCGGGCGTAATCGCCGGGACGTCGCTGCGATCCTTGAAGTGATTGACCTTGGGTTTGCCGCCGACAAACGACCACAGCAACCCCACCGGGTCTTCCAGCGCCAGCCAGGCCGCTGCGTTGCGCCGGGTAGCGTTGAGCTTCAAGCGATTGCGCACGATGCCCGGGTCCTGCATCAGCACCTCGATTTCCTCATCGCTCAATTGCGCCAGACGCTGCGCGTCAAAGCCGAACAACACCTTTCGATAATGCTCGCGTTTGCGTAAAACGGTGATCCAGGACAGGCCTGCCTGGAACCCTTCGAGCAAAAGCAACTCGAACAAACCCTGCGCATCGCGTAGCGGCGTTCCCCACTCTTGATCGTGATAAGCCATGTACAGCGGATCTTCAGAACACCAAAAGCAGCGTGGCATAAGGCTCCAGGGAGTGGTGGCGGGGCCGAATCGGGTATACTCCCGCTCTTTAAATCGCAGCCCAAGTAACAGGTGAATTTCGTGAGCCAGCCTACGCCAGCCGTGCGTACCTTCCAAGACTTGATCCTCGCCCTCCAGCAATACTGGGCCGAGCAAGGTTGTGTGGTACTTCAGCCCTACGATATGGAAGTAGGCGCCGGCACTTTCCACACCGCTACATTCCTGCGGGCCATCGGCCCGGAAACCTGGAACGCCGCTTATGTGCAGCCCAGTCGCCGCCCGACTGACGGCCGCTACGGCGAAAACCCGAACCGTCTGCAGCACTACTACCAGTTCCAGGTGGTATTGAAGCCCAACCCGGACAACTTCCAGGAGCTGTATTTGGGCTCGCTGAAACATGTCGGCCTGGACCCACTGGTACACGACATCCGTTTCGTCGAAGACAACTGGGAATCGCCAACCCTGGGCGCCTGGGGCCTGGGCTGGGAAGTCTGGCTCAATGGCATGGAAGTGACGCAGTTCACCTACTTCCAGCAAGCCGGCGGCATCGAGTGCTACCCGGTCACTGGCGAAATCACCTATGGCCTTGAGCGCCTGGCCATGTACCTGCAAGGCGTGGACTCGGTCTACGACCTTGTGTGGGCTGACGGCCCGTTCGGCAAGGTGACCTACGGCGATGTGTTCCATCAGAACGAGGTGGAGCAGTCCACCTACAACTTCGAACACGCCAACGTCGACAAGCTGTTCGAACTGTTCGACTTCTATGAAAGCGAAGCCAAGCGCCTGATCGAACTCGACCAGCCGCTGCCGTTGCCAAGCTATGAAATGGTGTTGAAGGCGTCCCATACCTTCAACCTGCTGGATGCCCGCCGTGCTATTTCGGTTACTGCGCGCCAGCAATACATCCTGCGTGTGCGCACCCTGGCGCGTTCCGTCGCCCAAGCCTACCTGCTGGCTCGCGCCAAGCTGGGCTTCCCGATGGCAACCCCGGATTTGCGTGATGAAGTGTTGGCTAAGCTGGAGGCTGCACAATGAGTGCTCAAGATTTCCTGGTTGAACTGGGCACCGAAGAGCTGCCACCCAAGGCCCTCAATACCCTGGCCGATGCGTTCCTGGCCGGTATCGAAAAAGGCCTGCAAACTGCCGGCCTGAAGTTTCAAGCCAAGAAGGTCTACGCCGCGCCGCGCCGCCTGGCTGTGCTGTTGACCGCGCTGGAAACCCAGCAGCCGGACCGCAGCATCAACCTGGACGGCCCACCGCGCCAGGCGGCTTTCGACGCCGAAGGCAACCCGACCCAGGCTGCCCTTGGCTTTGCCAAGAAGTGTGGCGTGGAGCTGAGCGAGATCGACCAGAGCGGCCCGAAACTGCGTTTCAGCCAGGTCATCACCGGCAAGCCGACCGCCAGCCTGTTGCCGACCATCGTTGAAGATTCCCTGAACGACCTGCCTATCCCCAAGCGCATGCGCTGGGGTGCGCGCAAGGAAGAGTTCGTGCGTCCGACCCAATGGCTGGTGATGCTGCTCGGTGACCAGGTCATCGATTGCACCATCCTCGCCCAGAAGGCCGGTCGTGATTCCCGTGGTCACCGCTTCCATCATCCAGAAAGCGTGCGCATCACTTCGCCGGCCAATTACCTCAACGACCTGCGCGCTGCTTATGTGCTGGCCGACGCCAATGAGCGCCGCGAGCTGATCAGCAAGCGCACCGAAGAATTGGCCCGCCTGCAGGAAGGCACCGCCATCGTGCCGCCAAGCCTGCTGGACGAAGTGACCGCCCTGGTGGAATGGCCGGTGCCGCTGGTGTGCTCGTTCGAAGAGCGTTTCCTCGATGTGCCGCAAGAAGCCTTGATCACCACCATGCAGGACAACCAGAAATACTTCTGCCTGCTGGATGTGGACGGTAAGTTGTTGCCGCGTTTTATCACCGTGGCCAACATCGAAAGCAAAGACCCGCAGCAGATCATCGCCGGTAACGAAAAAGTCGTGCGCCCGCGCCTGACCGACGCCGAGTTCTTCTTCAAGCAAGACAAGAAGCAGAAGCTGGAAGACTTCAACCTGCGCCTGCAAAACGTGGTGTTCCAGGAAAAACTCGGCAGCGTCTACGACAAGGCCGTGCGTGTTTCCAAGCTGGCGGCCTACATTGCCCCACGTATCGGCGGCGACGCAGCCTGGGCCGCCCGTGCCGGCTTGCTGTCCAAGTGCGACCTGGCCACCGAAATGGTCGGCGAGTTCCCTGAGATGCAAGGCGTGGCCGGTTACTACTACGCCCTCAACGACGGCGAGCCGGATGATGTCGCCCTGGCCTTGAACGAGCAGTACATGCCGCGCGGTGCCGGTGCAGAACTGCCGAACACCCTGACCGGTGCGGCCGTGGCCATTGCCGACAAGCTGGACACGCTCGTGGGTATCTTCGGTATCGGCATGCTGCCCACCGGCAGCAAAGACCCGTATGCCCTGCGCCGTGCGGCCTTGGGCGTGCTGCGTATCCTGATCGACAAAAAGCTGGACCTCGACCTGACCCAGGCCGTGGTATTTGCCGTCGGCCAGTTCGGCACCAAGGTCAAGCAAGCCGGCCTGGCCGAGCAAGTGCTGGAGTTCGTGTTCGACCGCCTGCGTGCGCGTTATGAAGACGAAGGCGTAGACGTTTCCGTCTACCTGTCGGTGCGTGCGCTGCAACCGGGTTCGGCACTGGACTTCGACCAGCGCGTACAAGCCGTACAAGCGTTCCGCAAGCTGCCGGAAGCCGATGCCCTGGCTGCCGTGAACAAGCGTGTGTCGAACCTGCTGAGTAAGGCCGACAACCTCAGCACTGCTGAAGTCGACCCGGGCCTGTTCGCCGATGCCAAGGAGTTCTCGCTGAACTCAGCCATCGCCAAGGCCGAGAACGCCGTGAAGCCGCTGATCGCCGAGCGTAATTACGCTGAAGCGCTGGCGCGCCTGGCGTCGTTGCGCGAGCCGGTGGATGCGTTCTTCGAAGCGGTGATGATCAATGCCGACGATGCCGGCGTGCGCAAAAACCGCTACGCCATGCTCGCGCGCCTGCGTGGTTTGTTCATCAATATCGCCGACATCTCCGTACTGGGCTGACCATGTTGAAACTGCTGATTCTCGATCGGGACGGGGTGATCAACTACGACTCCGACGCTTACATCAAGTCGGTGGAGGAGTGGATCCCGCTGCCCGGTTCGATCGAGGCCATCGCGCAGTTGAGCAAAGCCGGCTGGACGGTGGCCATCGCCACCAACCAGTCCGGCATCGCCCGCGGTTACTACGACATCACGACCCTGGAGGCTATGCATGCGCGTTTGCGCACGTTAGTGGCCGAGCAGGGCGGTGAGGTGGGGCTGGTGGTCTACTGCCCCCACGGGCCGGACGAAGGCTGCGATTGCCGCAAGCCCAAGCCTGGCATGTTGAAAATTATTGCAGAACATTACAAGGTGCCCTTGGCTGGGATATGGTTCGTCGGGGACAGCCTCGGTGACCTGGAGGCGGCCAAAGCCGTCGACTCTCAGCCAGTTTTGGTTAAAACCGGAAAAGGCGAAAAGACCGAGGCTAAAAACCTGCCGGTAGGCACCTTGATTTTTGACGATCTGGCGGCCGTTGCCGCAGAACTTATCAACAACTAGCCGCCCTCGACTTCCTGACCAAGGACTGTTCGGGAGTGCGCTTTTAACAGGCGGGCCGTGTCCCGCAACGGTAAATGCCGCCATGTCGATCTTGCAGGCCATCAGAACCTTTTTCTTTTACCTGCTGCTGGGCACCAGTTCGTTTCTCTGGTGCACCCTGAGCTTTTTTATTGCACCATTCCTGCCCTTCAAGGCGCGTTATCGCTTTATCAACGTCTACTGGTGCCGCTGCGCGTTGTGGCTGAGCAAGGTGTTTCTGGATATTCGTTTCGAGGTCAAGGGCGCTGAAAACGTCCCTGATCAGCCGTGCGTGATTCTCTCGAACCATCAGAGCACCTGGGAGACGTTCTTCCTCTCGGCGTACTTCTCGCCGTTGAGCCAGGTGCTCAAGCGCGAGCTGCTGTATGTACCGTTCTTCGGCTGGGCCATGGCCATGTTGCGTCCGATCGCCATCGACCGGGACAACCCCAAGGCCGCGCTCAAGCATGTCGCCAAGAAGGGCGATGAGTTGCTCAAGGACGGCGTCTGGGTGCTGATCTTCCCTGAGGGCACGCGGGTGCCCTACGGTACCGTGGGCAAGTTCTCACGTGGTGGTACCGCCCTGGCGGTCAACGCCAACCTGCCTGTGCTGCCGATTGCGCATAACGCCGGCAAGTTCTGGCCCAAGACTGGCTGGGCTAAACGCCCAGGCACTATCACCGTAGTGATCGGCGAACCGATGTACGCAGAAGGCGAAGGACCACGTGCCATCGCCGCCCTGAACGACCGCGCTGCGGCGTGGAATGAGGCGCAGCAACGGGCCATGGGCTCCCTGCCTCCGGAACCGGTGGTGGTGGAGACGCCGGCCGTTTGAGCATCTGTGGATAACCTGTGTACGCTTTGTTGGCGAATTGGCTTTTTTGCTTCATAACAAGCTGATTTACTTACATATTTCTGAAGCTCATAAAATTCAGAAAAACGTGCATAAGTTTTTTCTTCATAAAAAAACCGGTCCTTGTGACCGGTTTTTTATGCACAGCAGAAAAGCCGCTTTTTCAGTCCTCCAATAGCGGTAGCAGCAGGATAAACGTCGAGCCCTTGCCCAGCTCACTTTCGCACACGATGCGCCCTCCGTGCCGTTCTACTACCGCCTTGACCATGGTCAGGCCCAACCCAAGACCTTCACTGCCCTGGGCCGAATCGAAACGTCGGTATTGGTTGAACAACTCCGGTAGATCCTTAGGCGCAATACCCGGCCCCTGGTCGCTTATCCTGCATTCCAACCAGCCTTGCGCACTGCCATGCCTCAACCTGACGGTGGTGCCGGATGGGGAGTATTTGATCGCATTCTCCAGCACGTTGAACAATGCTCGGGTGAGCAGCGATTGGTCGGCATAGACCATGGCCTCATCCGCCTCATCCAGGTCGTGGACCAAATGGATGCCCTTCAACTGCGCAATCACCGCTACTTGATCAAAGGCGTCCATCACCAGCATGGCAAACAGGGTGGGCTGGAACTGGTAGCCGTCCGCTTCAGCCTTGGCCAATTGCACAAAGGATTCGGTCAGGCTCAAGGCTCGCCGTACCTGCTGTTCGATCTGGGTAAACACCGGGGACTCCCCGTTGTGCACGTCCAGCAGGGCGAGGATCGCTGAATGCGGTGCACGCAGGTCGTGGGAAAGGAAACGCAGCATCGTTTCGCGGTGCTGCTGGGCTTCACGCTCCTTGCTCAGGTCCGTCAGGCTCAACAACCAGCCGAGGGCAAAATCTCCTTCGGCAGGCAGCAAAGGTGCCAGTTCCATGCGCAAACTGCGTTGGTGGATATCGCGAAATTCGACCAGTTCCAGCGCCGACAGGGCAGGGCGCACACCATTGTGCAGCGGGGGATAACCCAAGTCGGCGAGCTGTTCGACGAGGTTTTCGCCGACAAGGTCATTACCGAATACTTCACGGGCCACGCGGTTGGCCAACAGGATACTGCCCTGGGGATCGGTGATCAGGGTCGCTACAGGCAGGCACTCCAGGCCATCAGCCATAAAGCGCCGCGTATCGCGGGTACGGCTGACGGCTTGTTCAAGGGCAAAGATCCGCCCTTGCAGCACATCGCCCTTACTGGCGGGCGCGCGACGACGTTCCGGAAGCACCTTGGGTTCGTTATCCAGGCGGGCCAGTTCCCAGCCAAAGTAGGCGAGGATTACGCTCAGACGTCGCCAATTCCAGATCAGGTAACTCAGCAACAAACCGATCAGGCACGCTGCGGGGCTCCACCAGTGGCCCAGGCGCAATAAGGCCCATGAACCCAGCAAAGCCACGGCCATGCCTGCCAAGGTCATCCACAGGGCGTAGCGTGGGCGCACAAGCAGAAGGCCCAACAGCACGGTCACCAGGGACGTTGCCAGCAACGCCGCCAGCCAGCCGGGCAGATCGACGATGCTGCGGCCCTGCAATAAACCATTCAGTACGTCCGCCTGGATCTCAACCCCCGCTGTGGTACCTACCGTGGAAGAGAGCGGCGTCACGAAACGATCGGCCATGCCATAGGCTGAGGCGCCGATCAGAACCAGGCGACCACGCAGCGACTCGGGAGGTACCTCGCCGCGCAATACGCTGACGTAGGACACACTGGGAAAATGGTCTGGTTCCGAAGTGAACGGCACACGGATTTCATGTTCCTGGTGCCAGTGACTTCCAGCAGGTTCTTGCGGCAGGCCCGGCATCGTCACCACAGCCTGCTCGCTCATGGCGAATGCCAGCCACGCCAACTGAGGAAGCGTTTGACCCGGCGGGCCTTCACGTAGATACACGCTGCGGACCACTCCGTCGTTATCCGCTTCGACATTGATGTGTCCAACGCCCTTGGCGCACTTGAGCAGTGGCGACAACGGCGTTACCTGGGCCTTGGGACTGACGCTGCTGTCCCCGGCGATGGGCAGCAATACATTGCCGGCTTTGCATACGGCATCGGCCAGTCGTTGGTCGTCATTATTGTCGCCGGGCTCACTGAAGATCACGTCAAACAAAATGCCCGCTGGCTGTGCGGCGCTCAGGCGTTCAATCAGCTCGGCGTGCACGCTGCGCGGCCAAGGCCACGGGCCGAGTGCTTCCAGGCTGGGCGTATCAATGGTCACCAGAACGATGCGTGGATCTACCGGTAACGGCGTCAGGCGGCGCAGGCTGTCATAGAGCGGATTGTTGAGTGCCAGGCCCGCGCTCAAGGATAAGTAGGCGGTGAAGGGCAGGAGCACCAAACCGATCAACAGCCACTCACGAACCAGCCCATGAAACAAAAGTTGGGCCTGGGTAGGTTGGCGTTTCTCGGTTTTGCGCCATAGGTTCACAGGGCTACCGCCAAGAGGGTGCCAAGGAGTGGATGGTCATTGAGTAAAGATTTCATAAGCCCAGGATCCCTCTCCATGGGGTTGCGATGAAGTGCATACGGTGTTCTGAAACCAGTGAAGCTTATTTGGGTCTCATTGGGGAACTTCGCGCGACCGCGCAATGAACGATACCGCACATTGAAGCAGGCATAACGCACCGACGAGGCGATCGGCACCGACCCTTTTCCTGACCGACAGGAGCCGGTATCTTTCTTTGAGGACGTAGTGGGTGGAGTTTACGGCGCTTTCAGCGTATCGAGAGATCCAGGCACTGTAGAATCCGTCCATAATTATTCAGATTCATCGGCCGGCATTTGTACAGCATCTGCCCCCCATTCAAGCTCGCGTATTTTTGTAGGAAGGACCCCGCCCATGCGTGTCGCAATACTGGATGACGAACCCGCGGAGTTGCGACGGGTGGAACAGACACTGCGACAGATTCCCGGCCCGGCTGAACAGCCTTGGTCGCTGCATTTTTTCGAACGTGGTGAAGACCTGCTGCGCCAGCTACGTCGGGAAACCTTTGACCTGCTGATCCTTGACTGGCAACTGCCGGACATCTCCGGGATCGCGTTATTGCGCTGGACTCGCGAGCACATGGAATCGCCCCCTGCTGTGATCATGCTCACCAGTCGCGATGCCGAGAGTGACATCGTAACGGCGTTGAACAGCGGGGCGGATGATTATGTCAGCAAGCCGTTTCGGCCCAACGAACTCAAAGCCCGAGTCAGCGCCGTCCTGCGGCGCCACGGTTTGCAGAAGTCGGCTACCCAGGAAGTGCAGAGCTTTAACGATTTGACGTTCGACGATGCCGAACTGACCGTCACCCGCGCAGGCAAACCCATTAACCTGACAGAGAGGGAATACCGTTTGGCAAGTTGTCTATTTGCCAACCTGGCCCGACCGCTGTCTCGCGAGTACCTGTATGAGCGGTTCTGGAGCCACGAAGAAATGGTGTCGTCGCGGCCGTTGGACACGCATATCTACCGCCTGCGTAACAAGCTGGGGCTGACAGCCGATCGCGGTTGGCAGCTGTTGACGATCTATGGGTACGGGTATCGGTTGGAGAGTGTGACACCCGCCGCGCAAAGTTAGTTTGCCGATGTTCCACGTGGAGCATTTAAAAATTCGGGTCTGCGGACCAATAAAAAAGGCCAACGCTAAGCGTTGGCCTTTTTGTTTTTAGCAGATGTGCCTGATCAGAAATCCAGGTTAGACACCGCCAAGGCATTGCTCTCAATGAAGTCACGACGAGGCTCGACCGCATCACCCATCAGGGTGTTGAAGATCTGGTCTGCGCCAATAGCGTCTTCGATGGTCACGCGCAGCATGCGACGCTGAGCAGGGTCCATGGTGGTTTCCCACAGCTGATCAGGGTTCATCTCGCCCAGACCTTTATAGCGCTGGATGGTATGACGCTTGGTGCTTTCCGCCATCAACCAGTCCAAGGCTTCCTTGAACTCCTTGACCTGCTTCTTGCGTTCGCCACGCTGAATGTAAGCACCGTCGTCCAGCAGGGTGCTCAGCTGAGCGCCGAGGGTAACCACGGTCTTGTAGTCGTTGCTACCGAAGAAGTCGCGGTTGAAGGTGACGTAGTTGGACAGGCCGTGGGAGATCAGTTCGACCTCTGGCAGCCATACGTTACGTTCACGGTCTTCACGCAGGCTGGCTTTGTATACCAGGCCAGACTTCTCCACAGTACGCAGGCGCACTTCGTATTGGGCCAGCCAATCCTGCATGGCGGCGTGATCGCCCAACTGCTCCAGGCTCACGGCCGGCAGATAGATGAAGTGCTCGGTCAGCTCCTGAGGGTACAGGCGCGACAAGCGCTTGAGCGTCTTCATGACCATACGGAAGTCGTTGACCAGGCGCTCCAGCGACTCGCCGGAGATGCCCGGCGCTTCGTCATTCAAATGCAGGCTGGCATCTTCCAGGGCCGACTGCGTCATGTACTCTTCCATGGCGTCGTCGTCTTTGATGTATTGCTCTTGCTTGCCCTTTTTCACTTTGTACAACGGCGGCTGGGCGATGTAGATATAGCCACGCTCGATCAGCTCCGGCAACTGACGGAAGAAGAAGGTCAGCAGCAGGGTACGGATGTGCGAACCGTCGACGTCAGCATCGGTCATGATGATGATGTTGTGGTAACGCAGCTTGTCGATGTTGTACTCATCGCGGCCAATACCGCAACCCAATGCCGTGATCAAGGTGCCGACTTCCTGGGAGGAAATCATCTTGTCAAAGCGGGCCTTCTCAACGTTGAGAATCTTGCCCTTCAACGGCAGGATGGCCTGGGTGCGACGGTTACGCCCCTGCTTGGCGGAACCGCCAGCAGAGTCACCTTCCACCAGGTACAGTTCGGAGAGGGCAGGGTCTTTCTCCTGGCAGTCAGCGAGTTTGCCTGGCAGGCCGGCGATATCCAGCGCGCCTTTACGGCGGGTCATCTCGCGGGCCTTACGCGCGGCTTCACGGGCGCGGGCAGCATCGATCATCTTGCCGACAACCAGCTTGGCTTCGTTCGGGTTTTCCAACAGGAAGTCGGAGAAGTACTTACCCATTTCCTGTTCAACCGCGGTCTTCACTTCGGAAGACACCAGCTTGTCTTTGGTCTGGGAGCTGAACTTCGGATCCGGTACCTTGACCGAGATAATCGCCGTCAGGCCTTCACGGGCATCGTCACCGGTGGTGGCGACTTTATGTTTCTTCGCCAAGCCTTCCGCTTCGATGTAGGTGTTCAGGTTACGCGTCAGCGCGGAACGGAAACCCACCAGGTGAGTACCGCCATCGCGTTGTGGAATGTTGTTGGTGAAGCACAACAAGTTTTCGTTGAAGCTGTCGTTCCACTGCAGGGCAATTTCGACGCCGATGCCGTCTTCACGCTGGATGTTGAAGTGGAACACCTGGTTGACCGCAGTCTTGTTGGTGTTCAGGTATTCAACGAACGCACGCAGGCCACCTTCGTACTTGAACAGCTCTTCCTTGCCGCTGCGCTCATCCTTGAGGACGATGCCAACACCGGAGTTTAGGAAGGACAGTTCGCGAATCCGCTTGGCCAGGATGTCCCAGCTGAAGTGGATGTTCTTGAAGGTTTCAGCCGATGGCTTGAAGTGGATCTGGGTACCCGTGGTTTCACTATCGCCGACGATTTTCATCGGTTCCTGTGGTACGCCGTGGACGTAGGTCTGCTCCCAAATCTTGCCGCTACGGCGGACAGTGAGGATCAGTTCTTCGGACAGGGCGTTCACTACCGACACACCTACACCGTGCAAACCGCCGGATACTTTATAGGAGTTGTCGTCGAACTTACCGCCAGCGTGGAGCACGGTCATGATGACCTCTGCCGCCGAAACGCCTTCTTCTTTGTGCACGTCTACCGGGATACCACGACCGTTGTCACGCACGGTGATGGATTCATCCGGGTGGATGATAATGCTGATGTCGTCGCAGTGACCGGCCAGAGCTTCGTCGATGGAGTTATCGACCACCTCGAACACCATGTGGTGCAGACCGCTACCATCATCGGTGTCGCCAATGTACATACCGGGACGTTTGCGTACGGCATCCAAACCTTTCAGCACTTTAATGCTGGTCGAGTCGTACGTGTTTTCTTCGCTCATGCCTTCACTCCCGATGGTCGTGGGTCTGGGTGATACGGCCTTGTTCCACGTGGAACAAAGCGACTGGCGTTTCCGTCTGCCAGCCTTCCCTCAATAATTCGTGGTCTACACAGGTGATAAACACCTGGCAGCGTAAGTCTTCCAACAAGCGGCATAGCGAGCGGCGGTGCTGCTCATCGAGCTCAGACGGCAAGTCATCCACCAAATAAATACACTGACCGCGTCGAGCCTGGCTAACCAAATGGCCCTGCGCGATACGCAACGCACAGACCACCAACTTCTGCTGGCCGCGGGACAAGATATCCGCAGCATTGTGTGCACCTAATCTAAGGCGCAAATCAGCACGCTGGGGGCCGGCCTGGGTGTGTCCGATTTGCTGATCCCGTTGCAAGGACGTTGCGAGCACTGCACTCAGCTCACGTTCTTTGTCCCAACCCCGGTAATAACTCAGCGTCAGCCCCTCGAGGTCCAACAACTCGCTCAAGGTCTGCTCAAAGACTGGTTTCAAGGCTTTGATATAGGCGCGGCGGTATTCATCTATTTCGTCGCTGGCCAGGCACAGTTCACGGTCCCAGGCTGCTTGCGAAGCGGCGTCAAGTGTACCATGCCGCAGCCATGAGTTCCGCTGCCGCAGGGCCTTCTGCAGGCGCTGCCAAGTGGCCATGAAGCGTGGTTCCACGTGGAACACACCCCAGTCGAGGAATTGCCGACGGATTTTCGGGGCCCCCTCCAACAATCGAAAGCTGTCGGGGTTGATCAGTTGCAACGGCAGGATCTCTGCCAATTGCGCTGCGCTGCGCGCATTTTGACCGTCGATTCGGATCTGAAATTCGCCACCGCGATCACGCGATATCCCCAGGCTGCTATGACCGCCCTCAGCCAGTTCCACTTGGCCAAATACGGTACAGGCCAATTGTTCATACTGAATCACGGGTAACAAACGGGCACTGCGGAAGGAACGCGCAAGCCCCAGCAGGTGAATGGCTTCCAGCACGCTGGTTTTACCACTGCCGTTGGCGCCATGGAGGATGTTGATGCGGGGGGAAGGGGAGAAGGTCACCGGGTGCAGATTGCGCACCGCGGTGACCGAGACGCGACTAAGGGACATCTAGCTTCTGCTGAGCATGATTACAGGCGCATCGGCATGACAACGTAAGCCGAGTCGTCGTTATCGGATTCTTGTACCAAGGCGCTGCTGTTGGAGTCCGACAGGATCAGGCGAACCTGTTCGGTGGTCATGACACCCAGCACGTCCAACAGGTAGCTCACGTTAAAGCCGATTTCCAGCGAAGCGCCGTTATAGTCGACACCCACTTCCTCTTCTGCCTCTTCCTGTTCCGGGTTGTTGGCCTGGATTTTCAGTTGGCCGTTGGCCAGCTGCAGGCGAATACCACGGTACTTTTCGTTGGACAGAATCGCCGTACGGCTGAAGGCTTCACGCAGAGCCTGACGATCACCGACCACCAGTTTGTCGCCACCTTTAGGCAATACCCGCTCGTAGTCCGGGAACTTGCCGTCTACCAGCTTGGAAGTGAAGGTGAACTCGCCGGTGGTGGCGCGAATGTGGTGCTGGCCCAACACGATGCTGACGTTGCCGTCCGGCTCGGTGAGCAAGCGCGCCAGTTCAAGGATACCTTTGCGTGGAACGATTACCTGGTGACGATCGGGCTGGCCGATATCGGCACGCATCGAGCACATCGCCAGACGGTGACCGTCGGTGGCCACGGCGCGGATGATACCTTCCGATACTTCCAGCAGCATACCGTTGAGGTAGTAACGCACGTCCTGCTGGGCCATGGCGAAGCTGGTGCGCTCGATCAGGCGACGCAGCTTGCTTTGCTCCAGGCTGCACGTCAGCGAGCCCGGGCCTTCTTCCACGGTTGGGAAGTCATTGGCCGGCAAGGTTGACAGGGTGAAACGGCTGCGGCCTGCCTTGACCACCAGCTTCTGCTCATCCACCTTGATGTCGATCAGCGCATCGTTGGGCAAGCTTTTGCAGATATCCATCAGCTTGCGCGCCGGCACGGTGATCTCGCCCGGTTCGGCGGGCTCTTCGAGCTGGACGCGCCCCACCAGTTCGACTTCCAGGTCGGTACCGGTCAAGGACAACTGTTGGCCCTCGACCACCAGTAATACGTTGGAAAGCACCGGCAAGGTCTGTCGGCGCTCGACGACGCCTGCGACCAGTTGCAGGGGTTTCAACAGGGCTTCGCGTTGAATGGTGAAATGCATGGTCTAGTCCCTTGCCTTAATAAGCTGCGCTGGTGTCATCACGTAGTCAGTGTACGCAGCAGGTTCTTGTAGTCCTCGCGAATATCCGCGTCGGATTCCTTAAGTTCATTGATCTTGCGGCATGCGTGCAAGACCGTGGTGTGGTCGCGTCCGCCAAACACATCACCGATTTCCGGCAGGCTGTGGTTGGTCAACTCCTTGGAGAGGGCCATGGCAACCTGGCGTGGACGTGCGACCGAGCGCGAACGGCGCTTGGACAACAGGTCGGAAATCTTGATCTTGTAGTACTCGGCCACGGTGCGCTGGATGTTATCCACACTCACCAGCTTGTCCTGCAAGGCCAACAAGTCTTTCAAGGACTCGCGAATCAGCTCGATGGTGATATCGCGGCCCATGAAGTGCGAGTGGGCGATGACCCGCTTGAGCGCGCCCTCCAGCTCACGCACGTTGGAACGGATGCGTTGGGCGATGAAGAACGCAGCATCGTGCGGCAGATCGACTTTAGCCTGGTCGGCCTTCTTCATCAGGATCGCAACGCGGGTTTCCAGCTCCGGTGGCTCGACTGCAACCGTCAGGCCCCAGCCGAAACGCGACTTCAGACGTTCTTCCAGGCCTTCGATTTCCTTCGGGTAACGGTCACTGGTCAAGATGACCTGCTGGCCACCTTCGAGCAGGGCGTTGAAGGTGTGGAAGAACTCCTCTTGGGAACGTTCCTTGCGGGCGAAGAACTGAATGTCATCGATCAACAAGGCATCAACGGAGCGGTAGAAACGTTTGAACTCGTTGATTGCGTTGAGCTGCAAGGCCTTGACCATGTCGGCCACGAAGCGCTCCGAATGCAGATAAACCACCTTGGCATTCGGGTTCTTCTTTAATAGGTGGTTACCGACGGCGTGCATCAAGTGCGTCTTACCCAAGCCCACGCCGCCATAAAGGAAGAGCGGGTTGTAACCATGCTTGGGGTTATCGGCGACCTGCCAGGCAGCCGCTCGAGCCAGCTGGTTGGACTTGCCTTCGACAAAGTTCTCGAAGGTAAACGTGCGGTTCAGGTAGCTGGTGTGCTTGAGCGCGCCTTCTACCTGAACAGTACGTTGCTCGGCGCGCACAGGCGCCTGTTGGGAGCTGGCACCGGCCATCGGGTCGAAGCTGTCGCGGGACGGCTCCTCACTCTCTGGCGCATTTTTGCGCGACGACGGCTTGGACGGCGCAGCTGTCGGTGCAGGCGCTGCGGCGACAGGCGCCACTGCGGCCTGGGCTTGCGACGCGGCGGCGGCCAATGGCGCATTCGGCGCGGCTCGGGGAGCCGAGCTGCGCTTGCTGCCTATTAATAAGGAGAGAGCAGGCGCCAGACCGTTGCCATGTTCGTCGAGCAATTCGAGAACGCGGCCCAGGTACTTCTCGTTGACCCAGTCGAGGACAAAACGATTGGGCGCATAGACACGCAACTCGTCGCCTTCGGCTTCGACCTGTAGCGGACGGATCCAGGTGTTGAATTGCTGGGCAGGCAGCTCATCGCGCAAAAGCTCCACGCACTGCTGCCAAAGTTCCACTGACACGGATATCCCCTAAGTTGAAAGCCGGTGAGGCAAAAACAGCCGCCATTGTAGCGGCCAGCCGTCCACTTATCCACATGTAGGTTGCTCACAGGCCACCCAAAATCAATGCCTTAACCGCTAAAAAGGCGACCAGTGGTCTGTGCATAAGCTCTGTGGATAAACCTACCTGAGCTCGTTGCACAAGTGGGGGCAAAAGTCTGTGGGTAACTGGCCTGTGGATAACTACCGGTTCCACACACAGCTTATCCGATAGCGCAGCACAGGCAGAGCACCGCTTCTCCCCCGTGTTGTCATTCTCTGTACAACACGTGGAACAAGGGCTTAAGGCAGTTATCCACAGATGATCGCGCCCCTAGCTTTTATAAGCTTTACAGAAAAGCTTTAAATAACTTCCTTCTTTATTTTTATATCTATGGCATGGCGGATGGAAGCCAAACGGGGAGAAGGGCGTCAGGACCCCGTCGACATCTAATTAAAGGAAAAGCTGGTTGGAAATTGACCTAGAGGCTTGCTTTCTCTAGAATCGCCGGTCTCTTAAAACGGGGGCCATTCCGGCCCGTTGTGGACGAACCAGGTAACAACGCCATGAAACGTACTTTCCAACCAAGCACCATCAAACGCGCCCGTACTCACGGCTTCCGTGCTCGCATGGCTACCAAGAACGGCCGTGCTGTCCTGTCGCGTCGCCGCGCCAAAGGTCGTGCGCGTCTGGCAGTTTGATAATCCGGTACTGGTGGTGAGTCAGGACTTCAGTCGGGAAAAGCGTCTGCTAACCCCCCGGCATTTCAAGGCAGTCTTTGACTCCCCCACCGGCAAGGTTCCGGGGAAAAATCTCCTGCTCCTTGCGCGTAACAACGATCTTGATCACCCCCGTCTCGGGTTGGTGATCGGCAAGAAGAGCGTAAAGCTCTCCGTTGAGCGCAATCGCCTCAAGCGTCTGATGCGCGAATCGTTTCGCCTCCACCAGGACACTCTGGTTGGTTGGGATATTGTTATCGTCGCGCGCAAAGGCTTGGGTGATGTAGAAAACCCCGAATTGATTCAGCATTTCGGCAAGCTCTGGAAACGTTTGGCGCGTACCCACAAGCCAGCACCAGCAGTCAGCACCGAAACTGTAGGGGTAGACAGCCTTGATGCGTAAACTGGCAATCGTTCCGATCCAGTTTTATCGCTATGCCATTAGTCCTCTGATGGCCAGTCACTGTCGTTTCTACCCCAGTTGTTCCTGCTACGCGTTAGAGGCCATAGAAAATCATGGTCTTCTGCGCGGTGGCTGGCTGACCTTTCGTCGTTTAGGTCGCTGTCATCCGTGGAATCCCGGTGGTTATGACCCGGTTCCACCTATCCCTACCTCCCGTTCTTCTTCGATGGCCGAGTAATCATGGATATTAAACGCACAATCCTGATCGTCGCCCTGGCAATCGTGTCCTATGTCATGGTCCTTAAATGGAACCAGGACTACGGTCAGGCTGCCCTGCCGACTCAGAATGTTGCTACCAATCAGGCTGCGCCGGCTATTCCGGACACCCCGCTGGGTAACAATGCGTCCGCGAGTGCCGATGTACCCAGCGCGAATGGCGAGACAAGTGCCCCGTTAGAAACGCCAGTGGTCACCAACAAAGACCTCATCCACGTGAAAACGGATGTGCTCGAGTTGGCTATCGACCCACAGGGTGGTGATATCGCACAGCTGAAGCTGCCGCTGTATCCACGTCGCCAAGACCATCCGGATGTGCCGTTTCAACTGTTCGATAACGGCGGTGAACGTACTTATCTGGCGCAAAGCGGCCTGACCGGCACCAATGGTCCGGATGCACGTGCTACCGGTCGTCCGGTTTATTCGACCGAACAAAAGACTTATCAACTGGCAGACGGCCAGAACCAGTTGAACGTCGACCTGAAATTCAGCCTCGACGGTGTCAACTACATCAAGCGTTTCAGCTTTACCCGCGGTTTGTACGATTTGAAGGTCACTTACCTGATCGACAACACCAGCGACAAAGCCTGGAGCGGCAACCTGTTTGCCCAGCTCAAGCGTGACGCCAGCTCCGATCCGTCTTCCAGCACCGCCACCGGCACCGCGACTTATCTGGGCGCCGCCCTGTGGACAAGTAACGAGCCGTACAAAAAAGTGTCGATGAAAGATATCGACAAGGGCACGCTGAAAGAAACCGTCCAAGGTGGCTGGGTAGCGTGGCTGCAGCACTATTTCGTGACCGCCTGGATTCCCAACAAGGGTGACGCGAACCTGGTTCAAACCCGCAAGGACAGCCAGGGCAACTACATCATTGGCTTCACTGGCCCGGCGTTGACCGTCGCTCCAGGTGCCAAGGCTGAAACCAGCGCTACCCTGTACGCCGGCCCTAAAAGCCAGGCCGTATTGAAAGAGTTGTCCCCAGGTCTGGAACTGACTGTGGATTACGGCTTCCTGTGGTTCATTGCCCAGCCGATCTTCTGGCTGTTGCAACATATCCACAGCATCGTCGGTAACTGGGGCTGGTCGATCATCTTCCTGACCATGCTGATCAAAGGGCTTTTCTTCCCTCTGTCGGCAGCCAGCTACAAGTCGATGGCGCGTATGCGTGCCGTCGCTCCGAAACTGGCCGCGTTGAAAGAACAACATGGTGATGACCGGCAGAAAATGTCGCAGGCCATGATGGAGCTGTACAAGAAAGAGAAGATCAACCCGCTGGGTGGATGCTTGCCGATTCTGGTACAGATGCCGGTATTCCTGTCGCTTTACTGGGTGCTCCTGGAAAGCGTGGAAATGCGCCAAGCGCCGTTCATGCTGTGGATAACTGACCTGTCTATCAAAGACCCGTTCTTTATCCTGCCGATCATCATGGGCGCGACCATGTTTATCCAGCAGCGTCTGAACCCAACCCCACCGGACCCGATGCAGGCCAAGGTGATGAAAATGATGCCAATCATCTTCACCTTCTTCTTCCTGTGGTTCCCTGCTGGCTTGGTACTGTACTGGGTGGTCAACAACGTGTTGTCGATCTCTCAACAGTGGTACATCACACGTAAAATCGAAGCGGCTACCAAGAAAGCCGAGGCGTAATTTACTCTGTGGATGACCACTCAAGACGCCCCCTAGTGGGGCGTTTTGCTTTCCGTCACTTTTGTTCTGGAACCTGCTGATGAGCGCTCCTCGTGAAACCATCGCTGCTGTCGCCACCGCTCAAGGTCGGGGCGGCGTCGGTATCGTTCGAATTTCCGGACCGTTGGCGGGCGTAGCAGCCCAGGCCATCAGCGGCCGGGAGCTGAAACCCCGTTATGCCCATTACGGCCAGTTCCTGGATGCCGACCAAAGCGTACTGGACGAGGGTCTGGCTATCTATTTTCCAGGGCCAAACTCGTTCACCGGTGAAGATGTCCTTGAATTACAAGGGCACGGTGGTCCTGTGGTGTTGGATATGCTGCTGCAGCGCTGCTTGCAATTGGGTTGCCGCCTGGCCAGACCAGGGGAATTCAGCGAACGCGCATTCTTGAACGATAAGCTCGACCTGGCCCAGGCCGAAGCCATCGCCGATTTGATCGAAGCCAGTTCTGCACAGGCTGCACGCAACGCGTTGCGCTCATTGCAGGGGGCTTTTTCCTTGCGTGTGCATAACTTGACCGAGCAGTTGATCAGCCTACGCATCTACGTCGAAGCCGCGATTGATTTTCCGGAAGAAGAAATCGACTTCCTGGCGGATGGCCATGTGTTGGCGATGCTGGATAAAGTCCGCGATGAGTTATCCACAGTGCTGCGCGAAGCCGGGCAGGGTGCCTTGCTACGCGATGGTATGACGGTAGTGATTGCCGGCCGGCCCAATGCCGGCAAATCCAGCCTGCTCAATGCCCTGGCAGGGCGTGAGGCCGCCATTGTCACCGAGATCGCCGGCACTACCCGGGATATCTTGCGTGAACATATCCACATCGACGGTATGCCGCTGCACGTGGTGGACACCGCCGGCCTGCGCGACACCGACGACCAGGTGGAAAAGATCGGCGTGGAACGTGCGCTCAAGGCGATCAGCGAAGCCGATCGTGTGTTGTTGGTGGTGGATGCCACTGCACCGGAAGCTGTGGATCCTTTTGCCTTGTGGCCCGAATTCCTTGAACAACGGCCAGACCCGGCCAAAGTCACCTTGATCCGTAACAAGGCTGACCTCACCGGCGAAAGTATCGCCTTGGAGACCAGCGCGGATGGCCATGTCACGATCAGCCTGAGCGCCAAGTCGGCAGGTGAAGGCCTGGAACTGCTGCGTGACCACCTCAAGGCGTGCATGGGCTATGAGCAGACCTCGGAAAGCAGCTTCAGTGCACGTCGCAGGCATCTGGAGGCGCTGCGTCATGCCAGTGCGGCCTTGGAGCACGGCCGGGCACAACTGACCTTGGCGGGCGCCGGAGAACTGCTGGCTGAAGACCTGCGTCAGGCGCAGCAACTGTTGGGAGAGATCACCGGGGCGTTCAGCTCGGATGACTTGCTGGGACGGATCTTTTCCAGTTTCTGCATCGGCAAATAGCTTTTACGCTGATACCAGGCAGGCCATTCGTGCCTGCCTGTTCTGCTCGTTTCAGAGCATTCGATACCTAATCTGAAAATCACATCGAGAGATACGACTTTTTCGTGGGCGATATTGACGCCTGTGAAGGTATTTCTGTGGGTTAAGCCCTGTGAATAACCGTCCTTGTGCCCAGTTGATAACAGGGCTCGAAACCTGAGTAAAAAGCCGTCTGTGGATAACCACCTGTTTAATCCACAGGCTTAAAGCGCTTATCCAAGGGCCTCAAGGGTACATGATCACAGACTTTTGAATCTCTGTACGTTGCGTAAATAAAGGCCTACAGCAATCTATCCACAGAAATCTTGCTCAGTAGAAATAAACATAAAAACAAAGATTTAATAAATTTCTCTCTTTTAATTTCTATTGTTCGTGATTAATCCACAGCTGGTTAAATTTTGTGCAAAGGGTTCTTTAGGAGGGGCTAAGTCCCTATACTTGCCGCCAAAGCTGTAAAACCCGTTCAACAAACAATTCCTGATTACCTACATAAGCAGGCACGAGGTGCGTGGTGGATTTCCCTTCCCGTTTTGAAGTGATCGTCATCGGCGGCGGTCATGCCGGTACCGAGGCAGCACTGGCGTCAGCACGCATGGGCGTGAAAACCCTGTTGCTGACGCACAACGTGGAAACCCTCGGTGCCATGAGTTGCAACCCCGCGATTGGCGGGATTGGCAAAAGCCATCTGGTCAAGGAAATCGATGCCCTTGGCGGCGTGATGGCCATGGCCACCGACAAAGGTGGTATTCAGTTTCGTGTGCTCAACAGCCGCAAAGGCCCGGCCGTGCGCGCCACCCGTGCCCAGGCTGACCGTATCCTGTACAAGGCAGCGGTACGTGAAACCCTGGAAAACCAGCCGAACCTGTGGATATTTCAGCAGGCAGCCGATGACTTGATCGTTGAGCAGGACCAGGTACGCGGTGTCGTTACGCAAATGGGTCTGCGTTTTCATGCGGATTCGGTTGTACTGACCACAGGTACATTCCTCGGCGGGCTTATCCACATCGGCATGCAGAACTATTCCGGCGGTCGGGCGGGTGATCCGCCGTCGATTGCCTTGGCCAAACGCCTGCGGGAATTGCCGTTGCGTGTCGGCCGCCTGAAAACAGGGACGCCACCGCGTATCGATGGGCGTTCTGTGGATTTCTCGGTGATGACCGAGCAAGCTGGCGATACCCCGATTCCAGTCATGTCATTCATGGGCTCCAAGGAGCAGCACCCCCAGCAGGTCAGTTGCTGGATTACCCACACCAATGCGCGCACCCACGAAATCATTGCCGCGAACCTCGACCGTTCGCCGATGTATTCTGGGGTGATCGAAGGTATCGGCCCGCGTTACTGCCCATCGATCGAAGACAAGATCCACCGCTTTGCCGACAAGGAAAGCCACCAGGTCTTTATCGAACCCGAAGGCTTGACCACCCACGAGTTGTACCCCAACGGAATTTCCACTTCGCTGCCGTTCGATGTGCAAATCCAGATCGTGCAGTCGATTCGCGGTATGGAAAACGCGCACATCGTGCGTCCGGGCTACGCCATCGAGTACGACTACTTCGACCCGCGCGACCTCAAATACAGCCTGGAAACCAAAGTGATCGGCGGCCTGTTCTTCGCCGGCCAAATCAACGGCACCACCGGTTATGAAGAAGCCGGCGCCCAAGGTTTGCTGGCCGGGACCAACGCAGCATTGCGTGCACAGGGCAAAGACAGTTGGTGCCCGCGTCGCGATGAAGCCTATATCGGCGTATTGGTCGACGACCTGATTACCCTGGGCACCCAGGAACCGTACCGGATGTTCACTTCTCGGGCGGAATACCGTTTGATCCTGCGCGAAGACAACGCCGACCTGCGCTTGACCGAAAAAGGTCGCGAGCTGGGCCTGGTCGATGACGCCCGCTGGGCGGCCTTCTGCAAAAAACGCGAAAGCATTGCGCTCGAAGAACAACGTCTGAAAAGTACCTGGGTTCGCCCGGGCACGGAGCAGGGCGACGCCATTGCAGAAAAATTCGGCACGCCGTTGACCCATGAATACAACTTGCTCAACCTGCTTTCCCGTCCGGAAATCGACTACGCTGGTCTGGTCGAAGTGACTGGCCAGGGCGCAGAAGACCCACAGGTTGCCGAACAGGTTGAAATCAAGACCAAATACGCAGGCTACATTGATCGCCAGCAGGACGAGATCGCCCGGCTGCGCGCCAGTGAAGACACCAAGCTGCCTGTGGATATCGACTACACCGGGATTTCCGGGTTGTCGAAAGAAATTCAAAGCAAGTTGGGGATAACTCGGCCGGAAACCCTCGGGCAGGCTTCACGTATCCCTGGCGTCACCCCGGCAGCCATCTCGCTGTTGATGATTCATTTGAAAAAACGCGGCGCGGGCCGTCAGTTGGAGCAAAGCGCTTGAGTTCGTTGGTCACCTCGCAACACGCCGAAGAGTTATCCACAGGAGCGCGCCAGTTGGGCGTGGCCCTGACCGAAGCCCAGCATGAGCTACTGCTGGGCTATCTGGCCCTGTTGATCAAGTGGAACAAGGCTTACAACCTGACCGCAGTACGTGACCCGGACGAGATGGTGTCGCGGCATTTGCTCGACAGCCTCAGCGTGATGCCGTTTATCGAAAATGGCCGTTGGCTCGATGTGGGCAGCGGCGGCGGCATGCCTGGCATCCCGTTGGCGATCCTGTTTCCTGAGTCCCACGTGACCTGCCTGGACAGCAACGGCAAGAAAACCCGCTTCCTGACTCAGGTCAAACTCGAACTCAAGCTGGATAACCTGCAAGTTATCCACAGTCGTGTCGAAGCGTTCACGCCTGAATTGCCTTTCAACGGTATCGTGTCCCGGGCGTTCAGCAGCATGGAGAACTTCAGCAACTGGACGCGCCACCTCGGCGACCGTGATACCCGCTGGTTGGCAATGAAGGGCGTTCATCCAAGCGACGAGCTGTTAGCATTGCCGGCAGACTTCCACCTCGATAGCGAACACGCCTTGGCCGTACCTGGTTGCCAAGGCCAACGCCATCTGCTGATACTGCGCCGCACGGCATGATTGGGAACACAAGCAAGAATGGCTAAGGTATTCGCGATTGCGAACCAGAAAGGTGGTGTGGGTAAAACCACCACCTGTATCAACCTCGCAGCATCCCTGGTCGCGACCAAGCGTCGGGTGCTGCTGATCGATCTCGATCCACAGGGCAACGCCACCATGGGTAGCGGTGTGGATAAACACGGCCTGGAAAACTCGGTCTACGATTTGCTGATTGGCGAATGCGACCTGGCCCAGGCCATGCACTATTCCGAGCACGGCGGTTACCAACTGCTGCCGGCTAACCGCGATCTGACCGCGGCGGAAGTGGTGCTGCTGGAAATGCAGATGAAAGAAAGCCGTCTGCGCAGCGCCTTGGCGCCTATCCGCGAAAACTACGACTACATTTTGATCGACTGCCCGCCGTCGCTGTCGATGCTCACGCTTAACGCCCTGGTGGCCGCCGATGGGGTAATTATCCCCATGCAGTGCGAGTACTTCGCTCTCGAAGGCCTGAGCGACCTTGTGGATAACATCAAGCGAATTGCCGAGTTGCTCAACCCGAACCTGAAAGTCGAAGGCCTGCTGCGGACCATGTATGACCCGCGCCTGAGCCTGATGAACGATGTCTCGGCGCAGCTCAAGGAGCACTTCGGTGACCAGCTGTACGACACCGTGATTCCACGCAACATCCGCCTGGCCGAAGCGCCAAGCTATGGCATGCCCGCGCTGGCGTACGACAAATCCTCGCGTGGTGCCATTGCCTACCTGGCATTGGCTGGCGAGATGGTTCGCCGTCAACGCCGCAATTCACGTACCGCTGCAGCCCAGCCAACTTAAGGAATCCCCATGGCCGTCAAGAAACGAGGTCTCGGACGTGGACTGGATGCACTGTTGAGTGGTCCGACCGTCACATCGCTTGAAGAACAAGCGGTGCAGGCCGACGAGCGCGAGCTGCAGCACTTGCCGCTGGACCTGATCCAGCGCGGCAAATACCAGCCACGTCGGGACATGGACCCGCAGG
Organism: Pseudomonas fluorescens; assembly: GCF_001902145.1. Lineage (GTDB taxonomy): Bacteria > Pseudomonadota > Gammaproteobacteria > Pseudomonadales > Pseudomonadaceae > Aquipseudomonas > Aquipseudomonas fluorescens_BV. Next base: position 637,927 of record NZ_MRST01000026.1, on the reverse strand, counting down.
CCCTGGAAGAACTGTCCAACTCGATCAAGGCTCAGGGCGTGATGCAGCCTATTGTGGTGCGCCCCATTGGCGGTGGCCGCTTCGAGATCATCGCCGGAGAGCGCCGCTGGCGTGCCAGCCAGCAGGCCGGCAAGGAAACCATCCCTGCGATGGTGCGCGATGTGCCGGATGAAACCGCGATCGCCATGGCATTGATCGAGAATATCCAGCGTGAAGACCTCAACCCGATCGAAGAAGCGATTGCGTTGCAGCGTTTGCAGCAGGAATTCCAACTCACCCAGCAACAAGTGGCCGAGGCGGTGGGCAAGTCCCGCGTCACAGTGTCGAACTTGTTGCGTTTGATTGCGCTGCCGGAAGTGATCAAGACCATGTTGTCCCACGGCGACCTCGAAATGGGCCATGCCCGTGCGTTGCTCGGTTTGCCGGAAAATCAACAAGTTGAAGGGGCGCGACACGTTGTCGCACGAGGCCTGACCGTACGTCAGACCGAGGCGTTGGTACGCCAATGGCTCAGCGGAAAACCTGCACCGGTCGAAACCGCCAAGCCTGATCCGGATATCGCGCGACTCGAGCAGCGCCTGGCCGAGCGCCTGGGCTCTGCGGTGCAAATTCGTCACGGCAAGAAGGGCAAAGGGCAATTGGTTATCGGATATAACTCCCTTGACGAGCTTCAAGGCGTCCTTGCCCACATCCGCTGAAACATTTGCTTATGTAGCGCGTGATCGGAAATCACTACCCGACAGTTGAATAGGGGCTGAACCGCCCCTATACTCTGCGCGCATTTTGTCGGCACAAATTATGCCAAGTTATTGATTTCCGGCAGCCGACCATTGAGGAGCAAGAGTGATGGAAACCCGCACGCCAAACACGTTGCCGTTCCATCGCTTGGCTGTTTTTCCGGTTCTACTGGCTCAATTTGTCATTTTGCTGATCGCCGCATTGGCGCTTTGGTATTGGCATGGAGTCGTAGCCGGGTATTCAGGACTCTGCGGAGGCCTGATAGCCTTGCTGCCCAATATGTATTTTGCTCACAGGGCCTTTCGGTTTTCCGGCGCCCGAGCAGCCCAGGCTATCGTCCGGTCTTTTTATGCCGGCGAGGCGGGGAAACTGATTTTGACGGCAGTGCTGTTTGCACTGACCTTTGCAGGTGTGAAGCCATTGGCGCCGCTGGCTGTATTCGGCGTCTTCGTGTTGACCCAACTGGTCAGCTGGTTCGCTCCCCTGCTAATGAAAACAAGACTTTCGAAACCTTAGGGCGTTTGAGGCAACCATGGCAGAAACAACCGCTTCGGGCTATATCCAGCACCACTTGCAGAACCTGACCTTCGGTCAGCTTCCTAATGGCGGCTGGGGCTTTGCCCACACCGCAGCAGAAGCCAAAGAAATGGGTTTCTGGGCTTTCCACCTGGACACTCTGGGTTGGTCGGTCGCATTGGGCCTGATCTTCGTCCTGATTTTCCGCATGGCGGCAAAGAAGGCGACTTCCGGTCAGCCAGGTGCTTTGCAGAACTTCGTTGAAGTATTGGTCGAATTCGTCGATGGCAGCGTGAAAGACAGCTTCCATGGCCGTAGCCCGGTGATTGCACCGCTGGCACTGACCATCTTCGTCTGGGTGTTCCTGATGAACGCCGTCGACCTGATTCCGGTGGACTGGATTCCTCAGTTGGCCATGGCGATCTCCGGCGACCCGCACATTCCATTCCGCGCCGTATCCACCACTGACCCGAACGCCACACTGGGCATGGCTCTGTCGGTATTCGCGCTGATCATTTTCTACAGCATCAAGGTCAAGGGCATCGGCGGCTTCATCGGCGAACTGACCCTGCACCCGTTCGGCAGCAAGAACATCTTCGTTCAAGCCCTGCTGATCCCGGTGAACTTCCTGCTGGAATTCGTCACCCTGATCGCCAAGCCGATTTCCCTGGCTCTGCGACTGTTCGGCAACATGTATGCCGGCGAGCTGGTGTTCATTCTGATCGCTGTGATGTTCGGCAGCGGCCTGCTCTGGCTTAGCGGCCTGGGCGTAGTACTGCAGTGGGCGTGGGCTGTGTTCCACATCCTGATCATTACCCTGCAGGCCTTCATCTTCATGATGCTGACCATCGTCTACCTGTCGATGGCGCACGAAGAGAACCATTAAGACCAGTCTCGACTAGTCTGATGTCCTTCCCGGTCAAACGGGAAGGTGGCCCAACAGGGCTATGAAACGATTTGTTTTACCGCTTTAAAATCTAAAAAACCTAAACCATACGACGTAAAAGTCGGGAGGAAAGATGGAAACTGTAGTTGGTCTAACCGCTATCGCTGTTGCACTGTTGATCGGCCTGGGCGCCCTGGGTACTGCCATTGGTTTCGGCCTGCTGGGCGGCAAATTCCTGGAAGGCGCAGCGCGTCAGCCAGAAATGGTCCCAATGCTGCAAGTTAAAATGTTCATCGTCGCCGGCCTGCTCGACGCCGTGACCATGATCGGCGTTGGTATCGCACTGTTCTTCACCTTCGCGAACCCCTTCGTTGGTCAACTCGCTGGCTAATCACTCGACTTTTCGAGTGATTGGGGTGATGGACAACGAATGAGCGAGGTGTTGGCGTGAACATTAATGCAACCCTGATTGGCCAATCCGTTGCGTTCTTCATTTTTGTAGTGTTTTGCATGAAGTTCGTGTGGCCTCCGGTCATCGCGGCTTTGCACGAACGTCAGAAGAAGATCGCGGATGGTTTGGACGCTGCCAGCCGTGCAGCTCGCGACCTGGAGTTGGCCCACGAGAAAGTGGGTCAGCAACTGCGCGAAGCTAAAGCACAGGCAGCCGAGATCATTGAGCAAGCCAAGAAACGCGGTAACCAGATCGTCGAAGAGGCTGTTGAAAAAGCCCGCGTCGAAGCTGACCGTGTGAAGGCTTCGGCTCATGCCGAGATCGAACAGGAACTGAACGGTGTCAAAGACGCGCTGCGTGCCCAACTGGGTGCTCTGGCCGTCGGCGGTGCTGAGAAGATCCTCGGTGCCACAATCGATCAAAACGCGCACGCGGAGCTGGTTAACAAACTGGCTGCTGAAATTTAAGCGAGGGCGATCATGGCAGAACTGACCACGTTGGCCCGACCTTACGCTAAGGCAGCCTTCGAGCACGCCCAGGCCCACCAGCAGCTGGCCTCTTGGTCAGCCATGCTCGGCCTGGCTGCAGCAGTGTCGCAAGACGACACCATGCAGCGCGTGCTCAAGGCCCCGCGCCTGACGAGCGCAGACAAGGCCGCCACTTTTATTGAAGTGTGCGGCGACAAGTTTGATGTGAAGGTGCAGAACTTCATCCACGTCATTGCCGAAAACGACCGTCTCCCGCTATTGCCGGAGATCGCCGCTCTGTTCGACCTGTACAAGGCCGAAGCAGAGAAATCGGTAGACGTTGAAGTGACCAGTGCTTTTGCATTGAACCAAGAACAGCAAGACAAACTCGCCAAGGTTCTCAGTGCACGACTCAATCGGGAAGTGCGCCTGCAAGCTTCGGAGGACGCATCGCTTATTGGTGGTGTTGTTATCCGTGCCGGCGACCTGGTTATCGATGGCTCGATTCGCGGCAAAATCGCGAAACTTGCCGAAGCATTGAAATCTTGAGTTTGAAGGGGCAGCAGAGCAATGCAGCAACTCAATCCTTCCGAAATAAGTGAAATTATCAAGGGCCGCATCGACAAGCTCGATGTGACCTCCCAAGCCCGTAACGAAGGCACTGTCGTCAGCGTATCTGACGGCATCGTGCGGATTCACGGTCTGGCCGACGTAATGTACGGCGAGATGATCGAGTTTCCGGGCGGCGTCTACGGTATGGCCCTCAACCTGGAGCAAGACTCCGTAGGTGCCGTTGTATTGGGCGCGTACACCAGTCTGGCTGAAGGCATGAGCGCCAAGTGCACAGGCCGCATCCTGGAAGTTCCGGTTGGTAAGGAACTGCTGGGTCGCGTAGTCGACGCACTGGGTAACCCTGTTGACGGTAAAGGTCCACTGGGCAACACCGAGACCGACGCGGTCGAGAAAGTTGCTCCAGGCGTGATCTGGCGTAAGTCGGTAGACCAGCCTGTACAGACTGGCTACAAGGCTGTCGATGCCATGATCCCGGTCGGCCGTGGCCAGCGTGAGCTGATCATCGGTGACCGTCAGATCGGTAAGACCGCTCTGGCGATCGACGCGATCATCAACCAGAAAGACAGCGGCATTTTCTGCGTCTACGTAGCCATCGGTCAGAAGCAATCGACCATCGCCAACGTAGTTCGCAAGCTGGAAGAAAACGGCGCCCTGGCCAACACGATCATCGTGGCTGCCAGTGCTTCGGAATCTCCTGCGCTGCAATTCCTGGCACCGTACTCCGGCTGCACCATGGGTGAATTCTTCCGCGACCGCGGTGAAGACGCGCTGATCGTTTATGACGATCTGTCCAAGCAAGCAGTGGCTTATCGCCAGATTTCCCTGCTGCTGCGCCGTCCACCAGGTCGTGAAGCTTACCCAGGCGACGTGTTCTATCTCCACTCCCGTCTGCTGGAGCGCGCATCCCGCGTTTCGGAAGAGTACGTAGAGAAGTTCACCAATGGCGCAGTGACCGGCAAAACCGGTTCCCTGACCGCACTGCCGATCATCGAAACCCAGGCTGGCGACGTTTCCGCGTTCGTTCCGACCAACGTGATTTCCATCACCGACGGTCAGATCTTCCTGGAATCGGCCATGTTCAACTCAGGGATTCGCCCTGCAGTGAACGCCGGTGTTTCGGTATCCCGTGTGGGTGGTGCCGCTCAGACCAAGATCATCAAGAAGCTCTCCGGTGGTATCCGTACCGCTCTGGCTCAGTACCGTGAACTGGCGGCATTCGCCCAGTTCGCTTCTGACCTGGACGAAGCGACCCGTAAGCAACTTGAGCATGGTCAGCGCGTTACCGAGCTGATGAAGCAGAAGCAATACGCCCCAATGTCGATCGCTGACATGGCGTTGTCGCTGTATGCCGCTGAGCGTGGGTTCCTGACCGACGTTGAAATCGCCAAGGTCGGCAGCTTTGAACAAGCGCTGATTGCTTACTTCAACCGCGATCACGCCGAATTGATGGCGAAGATCAACGTGAAGGGTGACTTCAATGACGATATCGATGCTGGCATGAAAGCCGGTATCGAGAAGTTCAAGGCCACCCAAACCTGGTAAGCCGCAGCGGGAGCCGCAAGGCTCCCGCTTGCTAACCTGATAGGTGTTACATGGCAGGCGCAAAAGAGATTCGCAGTAAGATTGCGAGCATCAAAAGCACGCAAAAAATTACCAGCGCCATGGAAAAAGTGGCGGTCAGCAAAATGCGCAAGGCACAAATGCGCATGGCTGCTAGCCGTCCTTATGCGGAGCGTATCCGCCAGGTAATTGGGCATCTGGCCAACGCCAACCCGGAATACCGCCACCCGTTCATGATCGAGCGCGCCGTCAAGCGTGCAGGTTATGTGGTAGTGAGCAGTGACCGTGGTTTGTGCGGTGGTCTGAATACCAACCTGTTCAAGGCCCTGGTCAAGGACATGGCGGTAAACCGCGAAAACGGCGTCGAGATCGATCTGTGTGTTGTTGGTAGCAAGGGTGCGGCCTTTTTCCGCAACTTCGGCGGTAACGTCGTTGCAGCTATCAGCCACCTGGGTGAAGAGCCGTCGATCAATGATTTGATCGGCAGTGTGAAGGTGATGCTGGATGCGTACCTGGAAGGCCGGATTGACCGCCTGTCCGTGGTATCCAACAAGTTCATCAACACCATGACCCAGCAGCCAACCGTGGAGCAATTGATTCCACTGGTGGCGACCCCGGATCAGGAACTCAAGCACCACTGGGACTACCTCTACGAACCAGACGCCAAAGAGCTGCTTGACGGCTTGATGGTGCGCTACGTGGAGTCGCAGGTGTACCAGGCGGTGGTCGAGAACAACGCAGCTGAACAAGCGGCGCGGATGATCGCGATGAAAAACGCTACCGATAACGCCGGTGATCTGATCAGCGATTTGCAGCTGATCTACAACAAGGCGCGTCAGGCTGCGATCACCCAAGAGATCTCGGAAATCGTCGGCGGCGCTGCCGCGGTTTAACGGTTCAAATATTCAGAGGATCCAGCTATGAGTAGCGGACGTATCGTTCAAATCATCGGCGCCGTTATCGACGTGGAATTTCCACGCGACAGCGTACCGAGCATCTACAACGCGCTGAAAGTACAAGGCGCGGAAACTACCCTGGAAGTTCAGCAGCAGCTGGGCGACGGCGTAGTTCGTACCATTGCGATGGGTTCCACCGAAGGCTTGAAGCGCGGTCTGGACGTTGTCGACACTGGCGCTGCCATCTCCGTACCGGTCGGTAAAGCGACCCTGGGCCGGATCATGGACGTACTGGGCAACCCGATCGACGAAGCTGGCCCGATTGCCACCGAAGAGCGCTGGGGCATTCACCGCGCAGCACCTTCGTTCGCAGAACAAGCGGGCGGCAACGACCTGCTGGAAACCGGCATCAAGGTTATCGACCTGGTTTGCCCGTTCGCCAAAGGCGGTAAAGTCGGTCTGTTCGGTGGTGCCGGTGTAGGCAAGACCGTAAACATGATGGAACTGATCCGTAACATCGCCATCGAGCACAGCGGTTATTCTGTGTTCGCAGGTGTTGGTGAGCGTACTCGTGAGGGTAACGACTTCTACCACGAGATGAAGGACTCCAACGTTCTGGACAAAGTGGCACTGGTTTACGGTCAGATGAACGAGCCGCCGGGAAACCGTCTGCGCGTAGCCCTGACTGGCCTGACCATGGCCGAGAAGTTCCGTGACGAAGGTAACGACGTTCTGCTGTTCGTCGACAACATCTATCGTTACACCCTGGCCGGTACTGAAGTATCCGCACTGCTGGGCCGTATGCCTTCGGCAGTAGGTTACCAGCCGACCCTGGCTGAAGAGATGGGCGTTCTGCAAGAACGTATCACTTCGACCAAGGAAGGTTCGATCACCTCGATCCAAGCGGTATACGTACCTGCGGATGACTTGACCGACCCGTCGCCAGCCACCACCTTCGCCCACTTGGACGCCACCGTCGTTCTGTCCCGTGACATCGCTTCCCTGGGTATCTACCCAGCGGTCGATCCACTCGACTCGACTTCGCGCCAGCTGGACCCGAACGTGATCGGCCAGGAGCACTACGACACCGCTCGCGGCGTTCAGTACGTGCTGCAGCGTTACAAAGAACTGAAGGACATCATTGCGATCCTGGGTATGGACGAGCTGTCGGAAGCCGACAAGCAGTTGGTAAACCGTGCTCGTAAGATCCAGCGTTTCTTGTCGCAGCCGTTCTTCGTGGCTGAAGTCTTCACCGGTGCCTCGGGTAAATACGTTTCCCTGAAAGACACCATTGCTGGCTTCAAAGGCATCCTCAACGGTGACTACGACCACCTGCCAGAACAAGCGTTCTACATGGTCGGCGGCATCGAAGAAGCGATCGAGAAAGCCAAGAAACTGTAATCCTGGCGCCCGGAAACGGGCGCTCATCAGGTTGAGGCAATCAGATGGCTATGACAGTCCATTGCGATATCGTCAGCGCGGAAGGGGAAATTTTCTCCGGTCTGGTCGAGTTTGTAACAGCGCACGGTGACCTGGGTGATCTTGGTATCGCCATGGGTCACGCCCCGCTTATCACAAGCTTGAAGCCAGGTCCGATCACTCTGACCAAGCAAGGCGGGGAACGTGAGGTGTTTTACATCTCCGGTGGTTTCCTCGAGGTTCAGCCGAACATGGTCAAGGTACTTGCCGACACCGTGCAACGTGCTGGCGACCTGGATGAAGCCTCCGCTCAGGAAGCCGTCAAGGCTGCCGAGAAGGCGCTGAACGAAAAAGGCGCAGACTTCGACTACAGCGCTGCTGCAGTCCGTCTGGCCGAGGCCGCAGCCCAGCTGCGTACTCTCCAGCAGATCCGCAAGAAGTAAGCGGCGACGCCGTTTTGCTTGATGCGTGATTGATTAAAAAGGGTAGCCTCGGCTACCCTTTTTCTTTTTTTGCAAAACACTTCTTTGGTCTGAACCCGGACCGCCCAGGATTGGTAGCCATTCATGTCTCTTGAAATCGTCATTCTCGCCGCAGGCCAGGGCACCCGCATGCGTTCAGCCCTGCCCAAGGTACTGCATCCGGTCGCGGGCAACTCCATGCTGGGCCATGTTATCCACAGCGCCCGCCAGTTGGACCCACAACGTATTCATGTGGTGATTGGCCACGGTGCAGACGTGGTCCGTGAGCGTCTGGCTGCGGACGATCTGAATTTCGTATTGCAAGACAAGCAACTGGGCACCGGCCACGCGACCGCGCAGGCTGTGCCTTTCATCACCGCTGACACGGTATTGATCCTCTACGGCGATGTACCACTGATTGAAGTGGAAACCCTGCAACGTCTGCTCAAGCACGTAGTGCCTGGCCAGATGGGCCTGCTCACCGTTGAACTGGATGACCCTACGGGCTACGGCCGCATTGTGCGCAACGCCGACGGCAAGGTGGCTGCCATCGTTGAACACAAGGATGCCAGCGAAGCTCAGCGCGCGATTACTGAAGGCAATACCGGCATTCTCGCCGTGCCTGCCAACAAGCTCGCCGACTGGATGAGCCGCCTGTCCAACAACAACGCCCAAGGCGAGTATTACCTCACCGACGTCATCGAGATGGCTGTCAGCGATGGCCTGCTGGTCGCCACCGAGCAGCCCCACCATCCGATGGAAGTGCAGGGTGCCAACGACCGCAAGCAACTGGCAGAGCTGGAACGTCACTATCAACTGCGCGAAGGTCTGCGCCTGATGGCCCAGGGCGTGACCCTGCGAGACCCGGCGCGTTTCGATGTACGTGGCGAAGTCACCGTGGGCCGCGACATCCTGATTGATATCAATGTGATCCTCGAAGGCCGCGTGATCATTGAAGACGGTGTGGTCATCGGCCCGAACTGCGTGATCAAGGACAGCACCTTGCGCAAAGGCGTGGTCGTCAAGGCCAACAGCCATATCGACGGTGCGGTGATGGGCGAGGGCAGCGATGCCGGGCCGTTTGCGCGCTTGCGTCCGGGTAGCGAGCTGGGGGCCAAGGCCCATGTGGGTAACTTTGTCGAACTGAAAAACGCTCACCTCGGCGAAGGCGCCAAAGTCGGCCACCTGACTTACCTGGGCGATGCCGTCATCGGCGCACGCACCAACATCGGTGCTGGCACCATCACCTGCAACTATGACGGTGCCAACAAGTACCAGACCACCATTGGTGAAGACGTGTTCATCGGCTCCAATAACTCGCTGGTTGCTCCCGTGACCATCGGTGATGGTTCCAACACCGCAGCGGGCTCGACCATCAACCAGGATGTGGATAAGTCCCAACTGGCCGTTGCCCGCGCTCGCCAACGTAACATCGACGGCTGGAAACGCCCGGTCAAACTCAAAAAGACCTGAGTTATCCACAGTATTTGAAATACACGGTACCCATGTGGGAGCGGGCTTGCTCGCGAATGCGCACTGTCAGGCACTGAGTATGTGTCTGGTACATCGCCTTCGCGAGCAAGCCCGCTCCCACATTTGATGCGTGATGACCTAAAAATTTGCTCACTGTGCTTGACGATCTTTCGCCAATAGGTTTTGATTGCCTTCGTTATCTTTCGAAACGAAACTTATCACTACCATGTCGAAACGAAATACTCCCCAACGGCGCCACAATATCCTCACCTTGCTCAACGAACAGGGCGAAGTCAGCGTGGACGAGTTGGCCAAACATTTCGAAACTTCGGAAGTGACCATCCGTAAGGACCTTGCCGCCCTCGAAAGTAACGGCCTGCTTCTGCGTCGCTACGGCGGCGCAATCACCATGCCTCAGGAGCTGGTGGGCGACGCTGCCCAGCCCATCTCGGCTTACAAGCGCGCCATCGCGCGTGCGGCAGTGGTGCGTTTGCGCGAACACGCACGCATCATCATCGACAGCGGCAGCACCACCGCCGCCATGATTCCCGAACTGGGCCATCAGCCGGGCCTGGTGGTGATGACCAACTCTCTGAACGTGGCCCGCGCCTTGAGCGAACTGGAACATGAACCAGTGCTGTTGATGACCGGCGGCACCTGGGACCCGCATTCGGATTCGTTCCAGGGCCAGGTCGCCGAGCAGGTGCTGCGTTCCTATGACTTTGACCAGTTGTTCATCGGTGCCGATGGCATCGATCTGCAGCGCGGCACCACTACCTTCAACGAACTGCTAGGCCTGAGCCGTGTGATGGCCGAGGTCGCCCGTGAAGTGGTGGTGATGGTCGAATCCGACAAGATCGGCCGCAAGATTCCCAACCTGGAACTGCCCTGGAGCAGTGTCCATACCCTTATTACCGATGATCGCCTGCCGCTTGAGGCCCGCGACCAGATCCAAGCCCGCGGCATTACGCTGATATGCGCGGCAATCATCTAGGAGAAACACCATGTGTGGAATTGTTGGCGCCGTCGCCGAACGTAACGTTACTGCCATCCTGATCGAAGGCCTCAAGCGCCTCGAATACCGCGGCTACGACAGCGCCGGTGTGGCGGTTTTCACCAACGCCGGCAAGCTAGAGCGCATGCGCCGCCCGGGCAAGGTCAGCGAACTGGACCAGGCTCTGGCCGGTGAGCCACTCGTAGGCCGCCTGGGCATTGCCCACACCCGTTGGGCTACTCACGGTGCACCGTGCGAGCGTAACGCTCACCCGCACTTCTCCGGCGACCTGGCAGTGGTGCACAACGGCATCATCGAAAACCACGAAGTGCTGCGCGAACAACTCAAGGGCCTGGGCTACGTCTTCACCTCGGACACCGACACCGAAGTGATCGCCCACCTGCTCAACCACAAGCTCAAGGACCACAGCGACCTGACCACCGCCCTCAAGGCCACGGTCAAGGAACTGCATGGCGCCTACGGCCTGGCCGTGATCAGCGCCAGCCAGCCTGACCGCGTCGTGGCAGCTCGCAGCGGCAGCCCGCTGGTAATCGGCCTGGGCCTGGGCGAGAACTTCCTCGCCTCCGACCAACTGGCCCTGCGCCAGGTGACCGACCGCTTCATGTACCTGGAAGAAGGCGATATTGCCGACATCCGTCGTGAAAGTGTGCAGATCTGGGATGTTAACGGGCAGTCCGTCGAGCGCGAAGCCGTGCAGTACCGCGACGGTGCCGAAGCCGCCGACAAAGGCGAGTTCCGCCACTTCATGCTCAAAGAAATCCACGAACAGCCTTCTGTGGTGCAGCGCACCCTGGAAGGTCGCCTGAGCCAGAACCAGGTGTTGGTCAACGCTTTCGGCCCGCAAGCCGCCGAACTGTTCGCCAAAGTGCGCAATGTGCAGATCGTCGCCTGTGGCACCAGCTATCACGCCGGTATGGTTGCGCGTTACTGGTTGGAAGAACTGGCCGGTATTCCGTGCCAGGTCGAAGTCGCCAGCGAATTCCGCTACCGCAAGGTGGTGGTGCAGCCGGACACTCTGTTCGTGACCATCTCCCAATCCGGCGAGACCGCCGACACCCTGGCTGCCCTGCGCAACGCCAAGGAACTGGGTTTCCTCGGCAGCCTGGCGATCTGCAACGTCAGCATCAGCTCCCTGGTGCGTGAATCCGACCTGACCCTGCTGACCCAGGCCGGTCGCGAAATCGGCGTCGCCTCCACCAAGGCTTTCACCACCCAACTGGTGGGCCTGTTGCTGCTGACCCTGTCACTGGGCCAAGTGCGCGGCACGCTCGCCGAAGGCGTTGAAGCTACCCTGGTGGAAGAACTGCGCCGCCTGCCAACCCGTTTGGGCGAAGCCCTGGCCATGGACAGCACCGTGGAAAAAGTCGCCGAGCTGTTCGCCGACAAGAACCACACCCTGTTCCTGGGCCGTGGCGCGCAGTACCCGGTGGCGATGGAAGGCTCGCTGAAACTCAAGGAAATCTCGTACATCCACGCCGAAGCCTACCCGGCCGGTGAGCTCAAGCACGGCCCGCTGGCCCTGGTGGATGACGACATGCCGGTGGTCACTGTCGCGCCGAACAACGAACTGCTGGAGAAGCTCAAGTCCAACCTGCAGGAAGTGCGCGCCCGTGGCGGCCAGTTGATCGTCTTCGCGGATGAGAAGGCCGGCATGACCAACGGTGAAGGCACCCACGTCATCAACATGCCGCACATCCACGACACGCTGTCGCCGATCCTCTACACCATCCCGCTGCAGTTGCTGTCGTACTACGTCGCCGTGCTCAAAGGCACCGACGTTGACCAGCCGCGTAACCTGGCGAAGTCGGTGACGGTGGAGTAAGCCTTACTGATGTACCCAAAAGGGGCTGTTTTAAACAGCCCTTTTTTCGTTTTGGATTCGCTCAATTCAAGGATGCCCATTGATGCAAAACCACAAAACCAAGGTGGGAGGGAGCAAGCCCCCTCACCTTCTGTAGGAGCGAGCTTGCTCGCGAAAAACGTCAACGATAACGCGTGCTTCCTGAATAAACGCGGTGCCTGTGAATTTTTCGCGAGCAAGCTCGCTCCTACATGGGGCATTGGTGTTGAGAAAGGGATGGGTCAAGTCCACCAGTAGCGTACGAGGTGGAAGAAAATCGGCGCCGCAAAGCACACCGAATCCAGCCGATCCAACATCCCGCCGTGCCCTTCGATCATGTGCCCCCAGTCTTTCACGCCGCGGTCACGCTTGATCGCCGACATCACGATCCCGCCGGCAAACCCCAGCAAGTTGATCAGCAGCGCGATCAGGAACGACTGCCAGGGATTGAACGGTGTGGTCCACCACAGCGCTGCGCCGATCAAGGATGACAACAGAATCCCACCGACAAACCCTTCCACGGTTTTCGAGGGTGACAGGTTGGGTGCGATCTTGTGCTTGCCGAACAGCTTGCCGCATACGTACTGCAGCACGTCCGACAGTTGCACCACGATCACCAGGTAGGCGATCAACAGCAGGTTGCGGCCTTCGTAGCCGGGGATGTCCAACGTCAGCAGGGCCGGTACGAAGGACACGCAGAACACCGCGATCATCAGCCCCCATTGCACCTTCGATGCACGTTCCAGGAAGTGCGTACTGTCGCCGCCCAGGGAGGCGAGGATTGGCAGCAGCAGAAATACGTACACCGGAATGAAGATCGAGAACAGTCCATACCAGTCAGCGTAGATCAGCAGGTATTGCAGCGGCAGGGCCAGGTAGAACGCGGCCACCAGGGCCGGGTAGTCGCTGCGCCGGGTCGGGGTGAGGGTGAGGAATTCGCGCAGGGCGTAGAACGACACCGCGTAGAACAGCAGGATCACCGCGCCGGTGCCGAGCCAGAATGCGATGCCGATCACCACCACCATTACCCACCAGGCGTTGATGCGGGCGTTGAGGTTGTCGATCACCGCATTCGGGTTGCCACGGGTGCGCAGCTTGAGGATCAGGCCGATCAGCGAAGCGATGACCAGGATCGCGCCGATGCCGCCAAATAACATCAGGGTTTGGCTATCCATCTCAGGAATGCTCCGGGGCAAGGGCGAGCAGGGCGTCGCGGCTGCGGGCAAGGAAGTCGGCTTTGTCTTCGCCTTCTTCCAGTTGCAGGGGGGCACCGAAGCTGGTGGTGCACAACAACGGCAGCGGTAATACGCGACCCTTGGGCATGACTCGGTTCAGATTGGCTATCCACACAGGGACCAACTCGGCCTGTGGGTAACTCTTTGCCAGGTGATACAAGCCGCTTTTGAACGGCAGCAAGCCATCCTCCAGATTGCGCGTGCCTTCGGGGAAAATGATCAGAGAGTCGCCGCCTTCCAGCGCCGCAAGCATGGGCTGCAATGGGTTATCCACAGGGTCTTTGCGCTCACGGTCGATCAGCACGCCATTGAACACACGATTGATGATGTAGCGGCGCAGCGCACTCTTGTTCCAGTAATCACTGCCGGCCACCGGGCGCGTAAATTTGCGCAGGTTTTGCGGCAGCGATGCCCATACCAGCACGAAGTCGCCGTGGCTGCTGTGGTTGGCGAAATAGATGCGCTGCACCGGGACCGGCGCGCACCCCAGCCACAGGCTGCGGGCGCCAGTGACGGTGCGGGCCATGGAAGTAATCAGCGTGGCGACCACGGGTTCGAACATGGGAATTCCTTATCCGGCGAAAGGTAGCCAGGGGCTGGCGAGAATGACGCCCAGTGTCAGCAGCGCTTGCGCGCCCAGCAGCCAGGCTTGTTTACGCAGCAGTTTGAGGGCGCCGCGACGGCGTTCAGTCCAGGGGCGACCGGCTCGTTTGGGCGATTGCAGGCCAAGGGTCTGCAGGGCCTGGTCCAGGTCTGGCGTGCGGGTGGTGTCGCGAGCGAGCAGGGCGAACAGGTCGGCGTCGAAGGCCACCCGCAGCGCCCAATATTTTTGCAACAGGCCCAGCACAATCATCCACAGGGCCAACAGCAGGCAAATGGTGGAAATACTGGCCAACAGCAGCTGGGCGAGGCCGAACAGCACACCGAGCAGTGTCAGCCCTGTGGATAACTGATCCAGTGATCGGCCACGGCGCAACAGGCTGGCGACCACCTGGAGTTCCATATCAGCAGGCATTTGGCAAACCCTCCAATGCTTGACGGTGTGCGGGGTGCAGGACCACATCGGCCCGCGCTGTACGAATGATAGCCAGCGCTTGCTCGACCGTGGTGGCGCGCCCGGTGTTCAGCAGCCAGGCGGCGACGGCGGTGGCGCTGCGTGAGTAACCGAGGGCGCAACACACCAACAGGGGGCCGCTCGCTCGCAGGCGTTCAATGGCGTGTGCGGCTTTCAGGCAGTCGTCGGGGGTTGGAGCGATCAGGTCCAGCACGGGCACGCAGGTATAAGCACGGCCCTGTGGATTAATCGGCAGTTCGGCGCATAAATCGACGATGGCCTTGAATGAATCCTGCTCGCGGGTGGTGGGAATACGCCCGAGCCAGACGTTATCCACAATCCGATCAGCCTGCGGGTGTTTGCACGTCCACAGCCGCGAATTGATCCAGGCGCCCGCAAGATAAGGCGCATACAACCAGCGCGCGGCAGGCATAAGGCGGCCATCTTCGCGCTTTTGAAAGCCTGACGCACCGAGCACAAGGTAATTTGCCGTGATCAACCCCAGAGAAACCGCCGGCCACAGCAGCCATAGCCAACCCCCTTCGAGTACACAGGCCGGCACCGCCAGAACCAAGGCACCTAACCCATAGCGCATCCCCAGCCGCCAGCGCTGGGGGGCTCGCGTCAACCGTGCGTTCAGTAATGGGCTCGGGTGTTCCACTGGCCATAACCACACGCACAACCACCCTGCGAGGGCGCCTGTGGGTAAGTCGATAAAGTGGTGTTGATAAGTAGTCAGTACCGAAACGCCGATCAGCGCGAACCAGCCGTGCACTACCCAGCGCCAGAATCCTTGAGTGTGCCGCTGGTACATCACCCACAGGATCACCAGCAGCGCGATATGCAGCGAAGGCGCCTGGTTGAAGGGCTTGTCAAAACCGGCCAGCACCGCGAACAGCCAGCCAAACACACCGTCCAGTTCTGGCCGCTCGAAGGTAAAGCGCAGTGGCCAGATCAGGAAGCAACTCACGGCTATCACCTGCGCACTCAGCAGGCGCAGCGCATGCTGTTTGAGCTCATGACGCGTGTTGGGTAGCAGCAGTGAGAATCCGTAAAGCAGGTCGATGGACCAATAGGGCACGATGGTCCAGGCCCAGAACGGCATATGGCTTTCCCAGCCGAACACCAGCGTGCCGACGTCGCTGCGCTGGCTGGTGACCCAGGTGGCGAAGCCGTAGGTGCTGAAAAACAGCGGTGCCAACAGCAGCAGCCAGAGCACCGCAGGTTTCAATAAACCGGGTTCGCGCATGTTCAGATCTTCTGCGCCAGGGACACGGTGAAGATGCCCCACTCATCCACACGCTGGGTGATCTTGCGAAATCCCGCAGCCTCAACCAACTGGTCCATCTCCGCCTGGCTGCGCCGACGCATCACCCAGGCCTGGCCCTGACGGTGGCTGGTGAGCGCGCGGGCAATCAGCTCCAACTGCGGGTGCCACGGTTGGCCGGTGTAGACCAGGTAACCACCTGGCTCCACGGCTTCGGCCAGGCCCGCCAGTGAACCGCCGACCATGGCGTTATCGGCAAACAATTCGTACAGGCCAGACACTACGGCCAGCGTCGGCTTGGGGCCCAGGGCCGCCAGGTCAGCGCGGTCGAACGCATCGCCTTTGACGAACTGTGCGATGTCCCCCAAGCCCTTCTCGCGAATCAGCGCGCCACCGTCGCGCACGTTGATATCGCTGTAGTCGCGCAGCAGGATCGATTCCGGCAACGGCGAGACGCCCTGCAAGGCTTCAAGAATGTAACGGCCGTGGCCGGCGGCGATGTCGACAATGCGCACTTCGCGCTGATCGTCACGCAGCTTGGCCATGGCCAGGCGCAGCAGTTCCTCGACATTAAGCTTGCGCTGGCGAATACCGCGCCAGCCAATGGAATTGAGGTAGTTGGTATCAATCATGCGCCCCAGCGCCCCTTTGCCGGTGGGCGTGTTGCGATACACGTAGTCCAGGGTACTGCCAGAGTCGAAGCCGGTGTCGAAGCCCAGCTTCACCCCGTCTGACAGGTTTTTGCCCAGGCCCATGCTGGCGCGGGTCATGCGCCAGTACAGATCGCGCAGGGAATTGTGCGGCAGCGGCGCGGCGAGGGATTCGGATTCGGCGCAGGTGGCACCCAGTTTGTCGGCGTCCAGCAGGCAGGCGCGGTCCAGCGGGTAGGTAAAGTTCTGCAGGATAAAGCGCTTGGCGCTGGTCACGGCCACGGCGCGATCACGTTCGCCGAGTGTGTCGTGGAAAAAGCCGGGGAGGATATGCAGCTCTTTTTTAAGGCTGCCGAGGCGATCGAAAAACTGCTGCTGGGGTTTACGGTGCACCACAAAATCGGAGCCGGAGATAAGCAGTTGGGTCGGCACCTGGATCGCCTGGGCGTCGGCGACAACCCGGTCGGCCGCTTCGTACAGGCCCAGCAACACGTTCACCGAAATGGCCTTGGTGATCAGCGGATCGTTGTCGTAGGACGCTACGCGTTCCGGATCATGGCTGAGGAATTTGGCCTTGACGTAGCTGTTGACGAAAAAGTTGCCGCGAAACTTGCGCATCAGTGCCAGGCCGGGGCGGGCGAAGGGCACATACAGCTTGACCTTGAAGGCTGGCGAGGCGAGCACCAGGGCGCGGATTTTCGGCGCGTAGTCATGAACCCAGGTGGCCGCGATCACCGCGCCGACGCTTTGGGCGATGACGGCGAGGTTTTCCTCTTCGATGCCGTCAGTGGCATTGATGTGGTCACAGAACGTCTGCACGTCGCGGGCGCTGGTGGCAAAGCTGGGGCTGTCGCCGCGTTCGCCGGGGGACTGGCCGTGGCCACGGGCGTCCCAGGCGAAGAAGTCGAATTCAGGCAGGCCCAGTTCATCCACCAGATGGGCAATACGCCCCGAGTGCTCATGGCCGCGATGGAACAACAGGATCGCCTTGCGCGGCCCGGCACCTGCCGTGGCCGGCCAGTGCCGGTAGAAAAGCTCGACGCCATCATGGGTACTGAAGGTGTGCTGTTGCTGTTCGCGCATCGCAAAATCCTTATGCAGAAGGGAGAGATTGTTGTTCTTTGAGGCCCTGACGCACCCGGTTGACCAAGGTATAGGCGAGCAGGGCGGCGACCAGCCACATCACCGCCTCAACCCAACCGGCGCCGAGCCAGCCCAGCGCCACGCCGGTGGCCAGCACACCCAGTACAAAAGCCCGATCACTCTTGCCCATCGGCCCGTCATAACGACGTGACGCGCCCACCATCGGCCCCAGCACCCCGGCGTACTCGCTGAAGACCGCGAGCAGTGTCACCAGCACCACCGGCACCGGGCCCACGCCGGGGATCAGGGCAAAGGGCAAGATCAGCGCGCTGTCGGCGATCACATCGCACAGTTCATTGAGGTAAGCGCCGAGGCGTGACTGCTGGCCGAATTCCCGGGCCAGCATGCCGTCGATGGCATTGAGGGCCATGCGCACAATCATCCACAGCGGGATCAGCGCAAACAGCCAGAGGTGTTGGGCAAAGCCCGCGATCAACAGCCCCACCAGCAGGGAAACAACCCCGGCCAGCACGGTGATCTGGTTGGCGGTGGTGCCGTTGTCATAGAGGCGCTGCACGAGAGGGCGCAGCAGGTTTTGAAAACGCGGTTTGAGTTGGTAGATGGAAATCATGGGGGGTGGCGCTTCCTTGTCCGTGAACCCGCGAAAAACTGTTTTGAAGTGTGCCGACTAATCGCAGCCGACACCAGTGATGGCTCGTGTTTATAGGGGGTTAGTCACAATCTCAGCACGACTACGGGTCAATGTAGGAGCGAGCTTGCTCGCGAAAAACTCACAGGCGCCGCATATATTCAGGATGCCCGCGTTATCGTTGACGTTTTTCGCGAGCAAGCTCGCTCCTACAGAAGGCAAGGCCGCTTCCACCGGGGTTTCGAACAAAAATTTCACGCTTCGTGTTATATCGTAACGAATTGTGTACAAGTGGGCGTTGAGCAGATGCAAGTGGATCTAGAGGCTGACGGGGCTTCGGTTGAAGGCCTCGCGCGTTTTCAGCAGGGGCTGTTCCACGCCCGTCGATTGCGCCAGGCCGGTATCGGCCTGACAACCCTGGCCCTCAGCGGTTGGATATTGGCGCTATTTGTAGCGTTGTTTGCACCCCTGTCGATCTGGCCGGTGGTATTGATCAACTGCGCGTCGGCCTTGCTGCTGCTGGTGGCCGGGTTGCAGTCGGCCTGGTGGGTGGCCGATTGGCGTGCCCAGGCGCTGGAAGCGCCGAGCGGCGAGTTGATCGAACCTCCCAGCGAGGCCGTCTCTTGGCACAAGGGCCTGATCAACCGGTTCGGCAACGGCCTGTTGGCGCAGATTGGCGTGCCGGTGCTGTGGTTGGGCGGCTGGTCGCTGTTGGCGCTGGTCAGCATCCTGCAGTTCTGGAACCTGGGCTTGCCCGCTGCTGCCATCGGGCAATCGGCAAGTGTTGGCGCAGCGCTGGCGTTGGCCCTGGCGTTTGGCCTGCTGGTATTCGAACGCCGCCTGGCCCAGGAAACCGCTGCCCAATGGCCGGAAGCCTCACAGTTGGCGCAGTTGAGCCGGGTAGCGATTATCTGCCTGGTGCTCAGCGCGATCTGCCTGCTGTTTGCCAATGCAGCGTCGGTCTGGCCGCTGCGCCTGGCCACCCTCATCGGGCTGCTGCCGGCGCTGGTAGCGCTGGAATTCCTGCTCAGGGGCGTGCTCTCGCTGTTCAGCCCGCGCCAGCCGCGCCTCGAACCGCGCCTGATGGCGCAGAGTTTTATCGCCGGCCTGCTGCGTTGGCCACCGCAACCCTTGCTGGCGTTACAGCATGAATTGCACAACCGTTTTGGCATCGACCTGCGCCAGATCTGGGCCTTTACCTACATGCGCCGGGCGTTTTTCCCGGTGTTGCTGGTGGTGCTGGCGGTAGGTTGGGCGTTGACCGGTGTGCATGAAGTGCCCCTGCAAGGCCGTGGGATTTATGAGCGCTTTGGTAAACCAGTCGAGGTGTTCGGCCCTGGCCTGCATGCGGGTTTGCCGTGGCCATTGGGTCGCGTACTGAGCGTGGAAAACGGCGTGGTGCATGAGTTGGCGACGAGCGTCAGTGAGGCCGCCACACCGGAGCTGGCTGATGCCGAAGGCCCGGCGCCGTTGATCGCCAACCGCCTGTGGGACGCCAGCCATGTGAATGACAAATCCCAGGTCATTGCCAGCAGCAGCGGCGACAAGCAGGGCTTCCAGATCGTCAATATGGACGTGCGCTTTGTCTACCGCATCGGCCTCACCGACCAGGCTGCGCTTGCCGCCACCTACAACAGCGCGGATATCCCGACCCTGATCCGCAGCACCGCCAGCCGCATCCTGGTGCACGATTTTGCGTCGCGCACCCTGGATGAATTACTCGGTGAGCAGCGCACCAGCCTCGCCGACGAGATTGGCCGCAGCGTGCAAGCCGACCTGCAAACACTCGACAGCGGCGTGGAAATCCTCGCCACGGTGGTCGAGGCGATCCATCCGCCGGCCGGTGCCGCCAATGCTTATCACGGTGTACAGGCCGCGCAGATCGGCGCCCAGGCGCTGATCGCCCGTGAACGCGGCGCGGCCAGCGAGCAGACCAACCAAGCGCTGTTGCAAGCCAGCACCGCTCGCGATCAGGCCCAGGCCAGCGCGCGCGAAGTAAACGCCGGCGCCCAAGCGGCGAGCCTGCGCTTTGCCGCCGAACAAAAAGCCTATGCCGCTGCAGGCCAAGCCTTCGTGCTGGAGCAGTACCTGGGCCAACTGAGCCAGGGCCTGGCCCAGGCCAAGCTGCTTATTCTGGATCATCGTTTGGGCGGCGACAGTGCGCCGACGATCGATCTGCGTTCTTTTACCTTGCCTGCCGACCCGTCGGCGCCGCGCAAAGCCGTTCAATAAGGAGTCTGTCTGTTGAGCGCTCATTCTCACGATCACGGTCATCACCATCATCACGGCCACCACCATCATGGTGATGAACAAGCGGCCGGGCCTTTTCCCTGGCGTCGGATGGCATGGGCGGTGTTGCTGGTGCTGTTTGCCGTGGCGGCGGCGAGCCTGGTGCAGGTGCGTTCCGGCGAGGCCACGGTGATTACCCGCTTCGGCAACCCCGCGCGCGTGCTGCTGGAGCCCGGCCTGGGCTGGCGCTGGCCGGCACCGTTCGAAGCGGCGATCCCGGTGGACCTGCGCCTGCGCACCACGTCCAGCGGCTTGCAGGATGTGGGCACCCGCGATGGCCTGCGGATTATCGTGCAGGCCTATGTGGCGTGGCAGGTGCAGGGCGATGCCGACAACGTGCAGCGCTTTATGCGTGCGGTGCAGAACCAGCCGGATGAGGCGGCGCGGCAGATTCGTACCTTCGTCGGCTCGGCGTTGGAAACCACGGCGGCCAGCTTTGACCTGTCCAGCTTGATCAATACCGACGCCAGCCAAGTGCGCATCGCCGATTTTGAAGCGCAGTTGCGCGAGCAGATTGATCAACAATTGCTCACCACCTATGGCGTGCGCGTGGCGCAGGTCGGCATCGAGCGCCTGACGTTGCCATCGGTGACTCTCACCGCCACGGTTGACCGCATGCGCGCCGAGCGTGAAACCATCGCCACCGAACGCACCGCCGTGGGCAAGCGCGAAGCGGCGCAGATCCGCTCCGCTGCCGAGCGTGATGCGCGCATTATGCAGGCCGATGCCACCGTGAAAGCCGCCGACATCGAAGCGCAGTCGCGGGTTGAAGCCGCGCAGATTTATGGCCGCGCCTACGCTGGCAATCCGCAGCTGTACAACCTGCTGCGTTCGCTGGATACCTTGGGCACGGTGGTCACGCCGGGGACCAAGATCATCCTGCGCACCGACGCCGCGCCTTTTCGCGCCCTGGTGGACGGGCCCAAGGACCTGCAGCCATGAGCGAGCCTGACAGCCCGGACAGCCCGTGGATCCAGGCCGGGCGCCTGACGTTCCTGGCACTGTACGCGGTCACCGTATTGGCGGCTTTGGCCTGGGCCTTTTCCAATGTGCGCCAGATCGACCCGCAGAATCGCGCCGTGGTCCTGCATTTTGGCGCCCTCGATCGCATTCAGAACGCCGGATTGTTGCTGGCTTGGCCGCAGCCTTTCGAACAAGTCGTCCTGCTGCCAGCGGCCGACCGGGTGATCGAACGGCGGGTGGAAAACCTGCTGCGTTCCGATGCGGCGCTGCAGGCCGATCGCGTGGCCAGTTTCGCCACGCCCTTGAGCGATGCCCTGGCCGGTTCCGGCTACCTGCTGACCGGCGATGCCGGGGTGGTGCAGTTGGACGTGCGGGTGTTCTACAAGGTGACCGAACCCTACGCCTTTGTGTTGCAGGGCGACCACGTGCTGCCGGCCCTGGATCGGCTGGTAACGCGCAGCGCCGTGGCCCTCACCGCTGCGCGGGATCTGGACACCATCCTGGTAGCCCGCCCGGAACTGATCGGCAGCGACAATGGCGCCGCCGAACGCCGTGAGCGGCTGCGCGGCGACCTGGTGCAAGGCATTAATAAACGCCTGGCGGAGTTGGCGGCCAGCGGCTTGGGGCTGGGTATCGAAGCCACCCGCGTCGATGTGCAGTCGAGCCTGCCAGGGCCTGCGGTGAATGCGTTCAACGCGGTACTGACCGCCAGCCAGCAGGCTGATAAAGCCGTGGCCAACGCCCGCACCGAAGCGGAAAAACTCACCCAGACCGCCAACCAGGAGGCTGACCGCCAGGTACAAGTCGCCCATGCCCAGGCCAGCGAGCGCTTGGCTAATGCCCAGGCGCAGACCGCTACCGTTGCCAGCCTGGCCCAGGTCAAAGATCCCGGTTTGCTGTTGCGCCTGTACCGTGAACGCATGCCGAAGATTCTCGGCCAGGCCGGTTCGGTGACCACTGTCGATCCCAAAGACGACTCCCGCTTGATCATCCAGGGAGCCGAACAATGAGCGCACCCATGCTGACCTCTGCCGAACAGCGCAGCGCTGCCCGGCAATTGACCTTGGCCATGCTCGCCCTGGGCTTGCTCGTGCTGGGCCTGGTGTGGCGCTGGCTCGCGCCCGACCAGAGCGGCGTCAGCCAGCTGCTGCTGGGCGTGGCTTCGCTGTTGGTGGCGGTGCCGGTGATGCGTTCAGCCTGGTACAGCCTGCGCTTTCCGAGCCTGCACGGCATCACCGACCAATTGATCGCCCTGGCCATGCTCGGCGCCTGGGCCACGGGCGATCTGCTCACCGCCGCGTTGTTGCCGATCATCATGATCTTTGGCCATGTGCTGGAAGAGCGCAGCGTGATTGGCTCCCAGGAAGCGATCCATGCCCTGGGCAAACTCACCCGCAGCCACGCCCGCCTGGTGCAGGCGGACGGCAGCATCACCGAAGTGGATAACGGCACCTTGAACACCGGCGATATCGTCGAAGTGCGTGCCGGTGACCGCGTGCCGGCCGATGGCGTGGTGTTGTCCGGCCAGGCGAGCCTGGACACGGCGCCGATCACCGGCGAGTCGGTGCCGTTGGAAGCCAGCGTGGGTGTGCAGGTGTTTGGTGGGGCGATCAACCTCGATGGCTTGCTGCGCCTTGAGGTCACGCGTACCGGTAACGAATCGACGTTGGGCAAAGTCATTGCGCTGATGCAGAACGCCGAGCGTTCCAAGCCGCCGATCACCCGGCTGCTGGAGCGCTACGCCGGCAGCTATATGGTGTTGGTGCTGTTGCTGGCGGCGGTCACCTGGTTTGTCACCAACGATGCGCAGGCGATGCTGGCGGTGTTGGTGGCGGCGTGTCCGTGCGCTTTGGTGCTGTCGGCGCCGGCCACCGCGATTGCGGGGATCGCCGTGGCGGCGCGCCATGGCATTCTGATTCGCAGCTCGGCGTTCCTGGAAGAACTGGCCGACCTGACATCGCTGGTGGTCGACAAGACCGGCACCCTGACCTTTGGCACCCTGCGTTTGCAGTCCATCGAGACCGCCGCGCCGGATCGCCAAGCGCTGCTGAACCTGGCGGCCAGCCTCGGTTCGGCAAGCAGTCACCCGGTCAGCCGAGCGTTGGCGGGGTTGGCGACCCAGGAGCAGATGCTGGTGCTTAGCGACATCCGCGAGCGTCAGGGCCTGGGCGTGGTCGCCCAGACCGAGCAGGGCGAAGCGGCGCTGGGACGGCCGGAGTTGTTTGAACAGTTGGGCATCGTCACCACCGCCGTGCCCACCCATGATGGCCCGATTGCCGGGCTGGCGTTGAACGGCGAGTTCCTCGCCTGGCTGCTGTTGGCCGACAGCGTCAAACCCGAAGCGCGCCAGGCCCTGCAAGAGCTGCGTGACTTGGGCCTGGGCCGCCAACTGCTGCTGACCGGCGACCGCCAAAGCGTGGCCGACAGCCTGGCGCTGGACGTGGGCATCAGTGATGTCGAAGCCCAAGCGCTGCCGGAAGACAAGCTCAACCGCGTGCTGGGCGAAATCAGCAGTGGCTTCAGGCCAATGGTGGTGGGCGATGGCATCAACGACTCCCTGGCGCTCAAGGCCGGCGTGGTCGGCGTGGCCATGGGCGCGGGCGGTGCGGACATCGCCCTGGCCTCGGCGGACGTGGTGTTGATCGGCAGCGACTTGCGCCGCCTGGGCACCTGTGTGCGCTTGAGTCGCCAGTGTCGGCAGACGTTGCAGGTCAATGTGATCATTGGTTTGGGCTGGACACTGGCCATTGTGGTGTTCGCCGCATTTGGCTGGCTGGGGGCGGCGGGCGCGATGATCGCGGCGGTGCTGCATAACCTCAGCACCTTGCTGGTATTGGGGAACGCCGGGCGTTTACTGCGCTTCCAGGAGCCGCTGTTGAAGCTCGACGAATAATTTCAGAAATATTTGCTCACGGCTGTAACGCCGATAGGGGGCCTCACTCTAGTGCTGTGTCGAGACTGAACAATCCGTTCAGATCGGCTCCACTACTGATCATGAGGAATACAACAATGAGCATTAAATCCGCTGCTGCTGGTGCCGCCCTCGCAATGGCCGCTGCTTCTCTGTTCGCGGGTGTGGCCACCCAGGTACAAGCGGCAGACGCCACCGTTCACTGCTACGGTGTGACCTCCTGCAAAGGTATGAACGACTGCAAAACCAAGGACCACGCGTGCAAGGGCCAGGGCGAGTGCAAAGGGATGGGCTTCAAGGCCATGACCAAATCTGCCTGCGACGCCGCTGGCGGTAACGTCGGCGAGTAACCGGCAAACGAGTGCAACCGCGGCGGCTGCCTGCCACCGCTGCGGACACTTTGCCCAGGAGTGAGTCATGTCCGCGTCCCTTCCAAGTCTGGGCTACGGCCTGGGTTTGCGCAGTGAGTACTACCACCAGATCCTTGAACAGTCGCCGCCCGTGGATTGGTTCGAAGTGATCTCCGAGAATTACTTGGTGCAGGGCGGCAAGGCCTTGTACTACCTGGATGCGATAGCCGAGCGTTACCCCTTGGTGATGCACGGTGTGTCGTTGTCCATCGGCGGGCCACATGTCCTCGATATGGATTATCTGAACCACATCAAACAGCTCGCGGAACGCATTGCGCCGGCGTGGATTTCCGATCACCTGTGCTGGAGCCGCGGTAGCGCACATCAGCTACATGATTTGCTGCCCCTGCCTTACACCGAAGAAAGCCTCTACCACGTGGCCGGCCGCGTGCGTCAGGTGCAGGACGTGTTGCAACGGCCGCTGGTGCTGGAAAACGTCTCCAGCTATGTGCGTTCCAAGGCGGATGAATTCACCGAATGGGAGTTCCTCAACGCCTTGGCCCACCTGAGCGGCTGCCAGTTGTTGCTGGACGTCAACAATGTCTACGTCAGCGCACGCAACCATGGCTTTGATGCCTGGACCTTCATTCGCAACCTGCCACCCGAAAGCATTCGCCAGCTGCATTTGGCGGGGCATATGGACTATGGCGACTACGTGGTCGATACCCATGACCATCCAGTGTGCGACCCGGTGTGGGCGCTGTATCAGCAAACTTTGGAGCATTTGGGCCCGGTGTCGACCTTGCTGGAACGCGATGACCATTTTCCGCCCTTCGAAGAGTTGCTCACCGAGTTGAACAAAGCCCGTGAGTTGGGTGCCAGCGCCTTGGCCCGGAGAGCGTTATGCGCCTGATCGACTGGCAGTTGGCGTTTGAACAGCATCTATTATCCGAAGCGCCCGCGGCCAACAGCGGCTTTGCCGCCACCTTGCTGGGAGGGCCGACGTTGGATGTGGACACCGGCCTGGCGATTTACCACAACGCCTACCTGTCGCGACTGCAAGAGGTGCTGCGCCATGACTTCGGTGCCATCTGGTATTGGCTGGGAGATGAGGAGTTTTGCTCACTGACCGAGGCCTATATCCGCCGTTATCCGTCGGCTCATTACAGTGTGCGCTGGTTGGGCGAGCGCTTTGCGATGTTTATCGTCGAGCATCTGATGGCTGCGCAAAGTGCGCCTTTGGCTGAGTTGGCACGCCTGGAGTGGGCGTTCACCTTGGCATTTGACGCCGCCGAAGGGGAGCCGCTGACCTTGAATGACATGGCGCACCTGGCGCCTGAAGACTGGCCCGCTTTGCAGGTTGCGCTGGCGCCTTCGGTGCAGCAGCTGCTTTGCCGTTTCAACACAGTGGCGATCTGGCGAGCCAGTAAGGATGAGTCGGATTTCCCCGGCAGCCAGGCGCTGGAACCGGCGCAAATATGCCTGGTGTGGCGCAACCAGAACCGCTGCCACTACCGCAGCCTGGAAGCCGCTGAAGCCTGTGCACTGTCGGGCATGGTAACCATGGGTTGGAATTTTTCAGAACTGTGTACTGAGCTCGCGGTCACTTATGCAGAGGGGGCGTCGCTGCAAGCGGCCACTTGGCTGAAACAGTGGGTCCAGGAAGGTTTGCTCGAGCGCCGAGCACCATAGAAGGGGGGCTATTCATTCGATAGCTTCCTACTTTGTTTGGCATGGTCTACCCTCACAGCAGACGTCTGAAACAAGGGGGGACTACTCATGCTCGCGCAACTTCCACCGGCCTTACAGAATCTTCAGCTACCGCTGCGTCTTCGACTCTGGGACGGCCATGAATTCAACTTGGGCCCTGAGCCCAGCGTCACCATCGTGGTCAAGGACCCCACGGTTGTATCCAGGCTGACCCATCCAACGCTCGACTCACTGGGCGAAGCCTTCGTCGAGGGCAAGCTGGAGCTGGAAGGCTCCATCACCGAAGTGATCAGGGTATGTGACGAGTTGAGTCACGCCTTGGTCGATGACGATGAGGAGAGTCGTCCGGTGCGCTCGATTCACGATAAGGCCACCGACGCGGCGGCCATTTCCTACCATTACGACCTGTCCAACGAGTTCTACCAGCTATGGCTGGACCAGGACATGGCCTACTCCTGCGGTTATTTCGAAACCGGCAGCGAGTCGATCGACCAGGCCCAACAAGACAAATTCCGCCACCTGTGCCGCAAGTTGCGGCTGCAGCCGGGTGAGTATCTGCTGGATGTGGGCTGCGGTTGGGGCGGACTGGCGCGCTATGCCGCACGTGAGTTCGGGGTCAAGGTGTTTGGTATCACCTTGAGCAAGGAACAACTGGCGCTGGCCAAGGAGCGGGTGAAAGCCGAAGGCCTGGAAGACCAGGTCGACCTGCAATTACTCGACTACCGCGACCTGCCTCAGGACGGCCGTTTCGACAAAGTGGTAAGCGTGGGCATGTTCGAACACGTCGGCCACGCCAACCTGGCGCAGTACTGCCGGACCCTGTTCGGCGCAGTGCGTGAAGGTGGCCTGGTGATGAACCATGGCATTACCGCCAAGCACACCGATGGCCGCCCCGTAGGCCGTGGCGCCGGTGAGTTTATCGAGCGCTACGTGTTCCCTAATGGTGAACTGCCGCACCTGGCGATGATGACCGCCGAGGTCAGTGAAGCAGGGCTGGAAGTGGTCGATGTCGAAAGTCTGCGTATGCATTACGCCCGCACATTGGACCATTGGAGCGAGCGCCTGGAGGACAACCTTGAAGCGGCGGCCAGGATGGTGCCGGAGCAGGCCTTGCGTATCTGGCGGTTGTACTTGGCGGGTTGCGCCTATGCGTTTGCCCGGGGCTGGATAAATCTGCATCAAATTCTTGCAATCAAGCCCCATGCAGATGGCAGCCATGAACTGCCGTGGACGCGTAGCGATATCTACTTCGGTTGAGGGATGTTTTCCCAATTCAACGTGGTCGGATCGGCCACGTTGTTGGGGAAGCGCTCGAACGTGCCATGTTGCTTAGCGGCGCTCTGATCGTCTTGTATGTAGAGCTGTTGGGTAAATACATTGCTGACTCTATTGAACGTCAGATCGTGTCGAGCCAGGTTTTTACCCCAATCATCGGAAGGCAGTGAAATAAAGCTCATCGCCCAGGTCGGTTCGTTCGAGTCGCCAACGGTGACATACACGCCCCAATGATGTTCACCGGGCGAGAGGATCAGATAAATACCGTTGCTATAAAGATAAACCGCCGCCGTTTCGAAAGGTTTGTCTGGATAAAGCACTTTGTAGTGAAGGTGGAGGATATCGGTGGGTTGGCCGATTTCCACTTTTAGAGTGGGGACTTTGCTCATGATTGGGCCTCTTGAATCGAAGGTGAGCTAAAAAGCTTAGTCCAATCACCTCTTTAATGAATGCGCCGGTTCTTGACTGATGACTCAGGTTACAAAATCGGTGAAATAAGACGTGCCACCCGCATCCCCAGTTGTTGCAGCCGGCGAGTCTCGCGGCTTTCTTCCTGGCTGACTTCATGGGCCAGGGCAAAGTCGTCCAGCAGCATCTGTTCAACCTGGCTGGCGAAGGCTTCATCCACCGTCAGCAGCATCACTTCAAAATTCAGCCGGAACGAACGGTTGTCCATGTTGGCGCTGCCAATGGCGCTGATTTCGCTGTCCACCAACACCACCTTCTGATGCAGAAAGCCCGGCGTGTAGCGAAACACGCGCACACCCGCTCGCACCGCTTCGTTGGCGTACAGGCTGGATGCGGCATACACGATGCGGTGGTCGGGCCGTGATGGCAGCAGCAGGCGCACATCGACTCCGCGCAATACCGCCAGGCGCAGGGCAGCAAACACCGCCTCGTCGGGGATGAAGTACGGGCTGGTGATCCACACCCGCTCGGTCGCGGCATGGATGGCCTCGACGAAAAACAGTGAGCAGGTTTCATAAGGGTCTGCCGGGCCGCTGGCGAGCAACTGGCAGAGCACACCGTCTTCCGGGTAGGCGTCCGGCAGGATCAGCGGCGGCAGTTCCCGTGCGGCCCAGAACCAGTCCTCGGCAAACGACTCTTGCAAGCACGCCACCACCGGGCCGGTGACCTGCACATGGGTATCGCGCCATGGCGCCAGCGG
The DNA here is from genome assembly GCF_001902145.1 of Pseudomonas fluorescens. Classification (GTDB taxonomy): domain Bacteria; phylum Pseudomonadota; class Gammaproteobacteria; order Pseudomonadales; family Pseudomonadaceae; genus Aquipseudomonas; species Aquipseudomonas fluorescens_BV. The sequence goes on along the minus strand of NZ_MRST01000026.1, from coordinate 609,028 downwards.
CGGTTTTTTACCCAGGTATTCATCGCCTACGTTGTGCCCGCCGACAAACCCGGTAATGCCGTCCACCACTACGATCTTGCGATGGTTACGGAAGTTGACCTGGAACCGATTGAGCCAACCGCTGCGGGTGGCGAATGCCTTGACCTGCACACCAGCGTCACGCAGCGCTTGCACATAACGATGGGGCAGGGCGTGACTGCCGATGCGGTCGTACAGCACGTAAATGGCCACGCCCTGAGCGGCTTTTTCCTTCAACAGGACCTGCAATTGGCGACCCAGTTCATCGTCGTGAATGATGAAAAACTGGAACAGCACGGCGGTCTTTGCGTTACGAATAGCCTCGAAGATCGCGCCGAAGGTGGCATCGCCATTGATCAACAGGCGCACTTCATTGTTGGCCAGGCAGGGCATGCGGCCCAGCTTGGGCATGGCGCGCAAGGAGGCATAGGCGCTGGAGTTGCGCGCCGCAAGCGCTTCCTCCACCCACGGGCGCCAGTTCAGTTCGGTGATGGCCGTGTGCATTTCCTGGTTGGCTTGGCGACGGGCCTGGATGTACGCGTCGAAAGTGCTGCGGCCGAAAATCAGGTAGGGAATCAGCGTCAGGTAGGGCATGAACATCAGTGACAATGCCCAGGCGATTGAGCCTTGTGCGGTGCGCACGGTCAGTACCGCGTGGATCGCGGCGAGCGTTCCGAGAAAGTGCAGCGTGGCAATGACGTAGGCGAGCAGGTGCGGGCCAAAGAAATCCATGAACGTCGTAACTCCGGGCAGTCCAGTGCGTAACAGACCATGAACGGCTGTGAATGTCGCTATTTTATTTGCCATGCAACACTGGCTGCTTTGCGACGTCTAACGCCCACAATTACCCAGGAGTTACCCGATGAATGCTCGTCTGCTTGGTTTGGCCATGGTTGTTGGTTTGTCGCTGCCTGTGGCGGCGCACGCGCAGATGCTGGCGCCGGGCTTGTGGGAATTGACCACCAGCAATATGAAAGTGGATAACCAGGACCTGCCGGACTTGTCGCTGATCCTCGGTCAACTCAAGCAACAGATGACCCCTGAACAGCGCGCCATGCTCGAAAAACAAGGCATCAACATGGCTGGTAAAGGCGTGCAGGTGTGCCTGACCCCGGCCCAGGTGGCCTCTGATTCGATCCCCCTGACCGACCCTCAATCGGGCTGCAAGCAGGAAGTCACCGACAAGAGCGGCAACCAGTGGAAATTCCGTTTCAGTTGCCCGAAAGCCCAGGGCACTGGGGTGGCAACGTTCCAGAGCCAGAAAGAATTCACCACCAGCGTCAACGGTACCTTCAATGCCACCGGGATCCAGCAGAAGGGTAGCCTGGACAGCCACGCCCAGTGGCTGGGCAACGATTGCGGTACGGTCAAACCCCGCGCCTAACGCCCGAACTGCAGGGGCAAGCCCTGGCAACTGTTGACCACCTGGCCGTTGTGCCAGGCCAGGTGGCCGCTGACCAATGTTGTACTCACGCTGTGGCGAAAGCTGCGTTCTGCAAAGGGTGTCCAGCCGCAGCGGGCGAGAATGGGTTGGCTGTTGACCGGCTTGCCGGAAGGCTCCGGTTTGATCAGCACCAGGTCGGCCCAATAACCTTCACGCAAGTAGCCGCGATCAGCAATGGCAAACAGGTCGGCCACGCGGTGGCTGGTCTTGGCTACCAGAGTGGTCAGGGGCAAATGCCCGTCGGCCACCAACTCCAGTAACGCCGGCAGGGCATGCTGCACCAGGGGCAAGCCTGAGGGTGCGTCACGATAGCCCTGCTGTTTTTGTGCCCAGGTATGCGGCGCGTGGTCGGTGCCAATCACATCCAGACGATCACTCAATAACGCCAGGCGCAGCGCGTCGCGGTCGGCGCGGGTCTTGATCGCCGGGTTGCATTTGATCTGGTGGCCGAGGCGGTGGTAATCGCAGTCATCGAACAACAAGTGGTGCAGGCAGACCTCGGCAGTGATGTGCTTTTCGGCCAGTGGCTTGTCTTCGAACAGCGCCAGTTCGCGCGCGCTGGTCAGGTGCAACACATGCAGGCGAGTGCCATGGCGTTTGGCCAATTCCACGGCAAACGATGACGAGCGATAACAGGCCTGCGCATCACGGATCAGTGGATGAGCGACGGCGGGGATATGCTCGCCGAAGCGCTCGCGCAGGCGTTGCTCGTTGGCCAGGATGCTGGGCGTGTGCTCGCAATGAGCGAGCAGAACGGTTGGCACCTCGGCAAACAGGCGCTCCAGAATGCGCGGGTCGTCCACCAGCATATTGCCGGTGGAAGCGCCCATGAACACTTTGACTCCAGCCACTTCACGAGGGTCGAGGGCGGCAACAGTGTCGAGGTTGTCGTTGCTCACGCCAAAATGAAAGCCGTAGTTGGCCACTGAGTGCAGCGCGGCACGGCGCTTTTTATCGGCCAGGGCTTCCAGGTTCAGGGTGGCCGGTTGGGTGTTGGGCATGTCCATGAAGCTGGTGATACCGCCGGCCACCGCCGCGCGAGATTCGCTGTAGAAGCTGCCTTTTTCAGGCGCGCCGGGTTCGCGAAAATGCACCTGGTCGTCGATCATCCCTGGCAGCAGCCACTGGCCGTTGGCATCGATTTCCACCGGTTCGTTATCGCCTTGAATGCTGGCGGCAATCTTCTCGATACGACCATTGGCGACCAGTACATCGGCGTCGAATACCTGGCCCTCGTTGACCAGGCGGGCGTTGCGGATCAGCAGGCGGCTCATGGTTCAGAACTCGTTTTGCAGGGCTTTGTAGCCGCGTACCAGGTCGACGTTGGTGCGTGCCACGTCTTCGGAAAACTCCGAGGCGCTGACACTCACCGGTGGGAACTGCGACAAGTCGGTGTTGGGGCCGATGCGCGTCGTGGAGGGTACGTAGAAGGCGGCGGGCAGGTCGCGGCCGTCGACCACCGAGTTGTGGCGCACCACGCACCCATCGCCCACGGCGCAATTGAACAGCACGCTGTTGAAGCCAATAAACACGCGGTCGCCCACCGTGCAGGGGCCATGGACGATGGAGCGATGAGCGATGGAGGTGAATTCGCCGATGGTCACCGCTGCGCCGGATTTGGAGTGGATGACCACGCCGTCCTGGATGTTGGAGTTGGCGCCGATGGTGATCGGGTCCATGGCGCCGCTGGCATCCACTTCGTCGGCGCGGATCACGGCGTAGGGGCCGACGAATACGTTCTCGCCGATGATGACTTTGCCGCAGATGATGGCGGTCTTGTCGACGTAGGCCGATTCGGCGATCACCGGTAGATCGCCCGAAGGATTTTTGCGGATCATGGCTGGCTCAGTGCGGCGCACAGGGTGTTGAGGTTGTATTCGAACAGCCCGATAAAGGTGCTGGCCGGGCCTTCTGCGGCGAGAGCGTCTGAGTACAGCGTGCCGCCGATCTGTGCGCCGCTTTCATCTGCGATCTGCTTGAGCAGGCGTGAGTCCTTGATGTTTTCCATGAACACGGCTTTGACCTTGTCCTTGCGAATCTGGGTGATCAGCGCAGCGACTTCAGCAGCCGAAGGGTCACGTTCGGTGGACAAGCCCTGGGGCGCGAGGAACTGGATGCCATAAGCCTGGCCCAGGTAACCGAAGGCGTCATGGGAGGTGACGATGCGGCGGTTACCCGGTGGCAGGGCGCCGAACTTGGCCTTGGCCTCGCCCAGCAGTCTATGGATTTGCTTGAGGTAGGCCTGGCTGTTGCTCAGGTAGGCGGCCTTGTTGGCAGGGTCGGCGGCTACCAGCGCCTTGGTGATATTGCTCACATAAATTTCGGCGTTGGCCAGGTTGTGCCAGGCGTGCGGGTCGGGAATGGTTTCGCCATCCTCGTCCATGGTGTGGGAAATCACGCCTTTGCTGGCGGTGACCACCGTTGCCTTGGTTTCGGTGCTGGTAACCAGGCGGTCCAGCCACGGTTCGAAACCGAGGCCGTTCTTGATGATCACCTTGGCCTTGAGCAGTGCCTTGGCGTCATCCGGCGTGGGTTCATAGGTATGGGCGTCGGCGTCCGGGCCGACCATGTTGCTGATCTGGATATGCTCGCCACCGATCTGGTGGGTGATGTCGTCGAGAATACTGAAGCTGGTGACCACTTGGAGTTTGTCGGCGGCGTGGGCCATCGAAAGCGGCAGCAGCAGACTGAACAGCACGAGTAGAGCGCGCATCGGGAAACACCTCATTGGGATGTGAGCAAAGGCGGGCGGCGCAACAAACCGTGCACCGGACCGAACACCACGGACAACAAATACCCAGCGCCCGCCACCAGCACGATCGCCGGGCCGCTGGGCAGTGAGTAGTAGAACGACAGCAGCAGGCCCAACCACACCGACAGGCATCCCAGCAGCGCCGATACCGCGATCAACACTGGCAAGCGTCGGCTCCAGAAGCGTGAGGCGATGGCCGGCAACATCATCAAGCCAACCACCATCAACGCGCCGATGGCCTGGAAACCAATCACCAGGTTCAGCACCACCAGGGTCAGGAACATGCCATGGGCGAGGGGGCCGAGGCGGCTGACGGTTTGCAGGAACAGCGGGTCGAGGGTGTCCAGCAGCAGCGGTTTGTAGATCAGGACCATGGCGATCAGGCTGAAACCCGAGACCCAGAGCATGCCGGTCAGGGTGGTTTGATCCACGGCCAGGGCGGAGCCGAACAGCAGGTGCAGCAGGTCCAGGCGCTTGCCGGCAAGGCCCAGGATCAGCACGCCGGCGGCCAGAGAGATGGGGTAGATGGCGGCGAGGCTGGCGTCTTCGCGCAGGCCGGTGCGGCGGGTGATCCACGCGGCCAGGCCGGCCATGCTCAGGCCTGCACCCAGGCCGCCGAGGGTCAGCGCGGGCAGGCTCAGCCCAGCGAACCAGAAACCCAGGGCGGCGCCGGGCAGGATGCCGTGGGCCACCGCATCACCGATCAGGCTCATGCGCCGCAGGATCAAAAACACACCTAGCGGCGCGGTGCTGCAAGCCAGTACCAAGCCGCCAATGAGTGCGCGGCGCATAAAGACGAACTCATGAAATGGCATCCATAAGTGGGCAGTGAAGTGCATTCAGGCCACCTGCATCTGCGGTTGCGGGCGGATCAGCTCTTTGCTGGGGCCGAATACGCAGCCGGTGTTTTTGATCTGCAGTACATGCTGGGTGTGGTGGCGCACGGCGGCCAGGTCATGGCAGACGATCACCAGGGTGCGGCCTTCGCCGTGCCAGGCATGGATGTGTTTCCAGCACAGCGCCTGACCGTCCTCATCGAGAGCTGCGTGAGGTTCGTCGAGCAGCAGGATGGGTGCGTCGGCCAGGCTCATGCGTGCAAGCAGGGCGCGCTGCAATTCGCCGCCGGACAATGCCATCAACGGTCGGTGTTCCAAGCCAGTCAGGCACCAGTCTTCGAGTACCGCTTGCAGGCGTTGGCTGCGTTGTTGTGAAGTGTGTTGGGTGCCCCAAAAACCTGCAGCCACCAGTTCTTGCAAGCGGATGGGGAACTGGCGGTCCAAGTGTTGCTGCTGGGGTAGGAAGGCCAGGCCGCCACGGCGTGGAACATCCACAATGACTTTTCCTACCAGCGGCTTTTGCAGGCCGGCGATGACTTTGAGCAGGCTGCTCTTGCCCGTGCCGTTGGCGCCGATGATGCCGGTGAGGCTGCCCTTTTCCAGGGTTAAATCCAGTGCCGGAGTGAGCGGTTGCCCGGGGGCACCCCAGCGCAACGCGTTGCAGGTGATCATGCAGAAACTCTCGTCCAGCGGCTTTCAGCCACGGCATCGTGCGCGTGCAGGCTTTCGGCGTGGATCACTTTGAGGTGGAAGGCTTTGACGGCATCCGAGCGTTTCAAGGCGAGGTTGAGGCGGCGAGCGGCGTCTTCGCAGAACATCAGGTTCTGCCCGTTGGCCAGGGCGAAGGCTTGTTCGTCTGCGCGTTTCACCGCGGTTTGTACGGCGGTTCCGAGCGCGGCTTCGGCAGCGTTGATCAAGTCGACTATCGGCAGGTCAGTACCTTGCAGATGAACGTGCAACTGCGCGCTGCTGCGTTGGCTATGGGGTGTGGCGACGATGCCGTTGGCACTGCCGAGCCAGGCCAGCACCGCTTCGTGGTGCAACGGCGTGTTGGCGAAATCATCCACAAATTGCTGCTGAATCAACTGCCTGGCGAGGGCGGCGGAGCAAGGGCAGGTTGAGGAATAAGTAACGTCAATTTTTAGTTCCACGTGGAACATCTGGTTTTCCAGACGCGCTTCGATGCTCACCGGGTAGCTCTTCCAGCCGGCTAATGGGCTGACCAGGGCAGGGCGTTTAAGCAGCAACTGGGTGTGGATGCGCAGGTAAGCGTTCTTAGATAAACCTTCATGTGTGTCGAGAAAACGCTGCAGTACATTACGCAGCAGTGCAGATGTCAGCGGCTGTTGATCGAGCATTTCCAGAGCCAGGTACAGGCGTGACATATGAATGCCACGGGCCGTGCCGTCGTCGAGGCTTACGCCCGCGTCAGCGGTGGCGGCCAGGTGTTGAGCGTCAATCAGGATCGGCAAGGCGATGCCGCACATCCCCACCCAGTCGAGTGGCAAGGCTTGGCGTGAAGCCTGCGCGGCAATGTCCGGCAGAGTCAGCGCATTCATAAGCAGGTCCATCGTTGGAAATAATTCGACATGTTATAGTATAACAATACAAGCCACGATGAATTTTCTGCTCCAGCCTTTGTTCAGTCATATCGAGTAGGGACGCTCCTTTATCTGCGGTATATGCCATGCACCGACGTCAGCTCCTCAACCTGCTGCTGGTCAGACCCTTGTTCGCCTTGCCTTTGGGGGCTTACGCCACGCAGATTCGCAATGCACGCCTGTGGCGCTCAAACGACAAGCTGCGCCTGGTGTTCGACCTCAGCGGCCCGGTGCAATACAAGACCTTTTCCCTGACCTCACCGGACCGCTTGATTATCGACTTGAGTGGCGCCGGGCTCAGCGGCGACTTTTCCCAATTGGCGTTGAAGAACAGTGGGATTACCTCGATCCGTTCCGGGCATTTCGGCAAGCGTGATACGCGCATCGTGCTGGACCTGGTCGAGCCCATGCAGCTCAACAGCTTCGTGCTGCCGCCCCAGGATGGCCAAGGCCATCGCCTGGTGTTGGACCTGACCAACGCGACCCGTGCGCCCCGTCAAATCGCCGCTGAGCCGGCACCCTTGGTAACGCCGGTAGACAAGGCGCATCCCAAGCGCGACATCATCGTGGTGGTCGACCCCGGCCATGGCGGCAAAGACCCAGGTGCCATTGGCTCCAAGGGCCAGCGCGAAAAAGATGTGGTGCTGTCGATTGCCCAGTTGTTGGCTAAACGCTTGAAGCGCGAAAAGGGTTTTGACGTAAAACTGGTGCGCAACGACGACTTCTTCGTGCCGCTGCGCAAGCGCGTGGACATCGCCCGTCAGCACAAGGCCGATATGTTTATTTCGGTACATGCCGACGCCGCGCCACGGCTGACCGCGTCGGGCGCCTCGGTGTATGCGTTGTCGGAAGGGGGCGCCACTTCGGCTACGGCACGTTTCATGGCCCAGCGCGAAAATGGCGCCGACTTGCTGGGCGCCACTACCTTGCTCAATTTGAAGGACAAGGACCCAATGCTGGCTGGGGTTATTCTCGACATGTCGATGAATGCGACCATCGCGTCCAGCCTGCAACTGGGCAGCTCGGTATTGGGCAGCCTGCAAAACATCACCAGCCTGCATCAGAAACGTGTGGAGCAGGCCGGGTTCGCCGTGCTCAAGTCACCGGACGTACCTTCGATCCTGGTGGAGACGGGGTTCATTTCCAACGCTCGCGACGCCCAGCGGCTTGTCACGGCGCGTCATCAGCAGGCGGTGGCGGATGGCCTTTTCGAAGGTCTGAAACGTTACTTCCAGAAGAACCCGCCCATGAACAGCTACATGGCCTGGGTGCAGGCGCAGAAAAACAGCCAGGTCTAACAGCCGCTCATTCGGCTACAGGTGAACTTGGCGCTGGCGCCACCCGAGCTGGAAAACCGGTTGATGGTGGTCCAGCCCACGCGCCGCGTGTAGCCGACCCACGCCTCGCCATCCGATGCCAGCCCGGTAAAAAACGTCAGTTGCCCATACCGGCTGTTGGTCTGCGCCCAATAGCGTTTGCCGATCACTTCGAAACCACGCAGGTACGTGGTGCTGCCTACGGTCGCCACGCTATAGGCATTGCCCAATGGGTCCACACAAGCCAGCAGGTTGGCGCTGCGTGTGCAGTTGGCCAACAGGCTGGGTGCCTGGGCGCAGGCAGGCCCGGCGACTGCCAATAGCAGCGCGCACAGAAGGTATTTCATCAAGGTTCTCAACATAGGCAGGTGACCCAGCATTGCGCCCTTCGTCGCGGCGAGCAAGAGGGATTGGCTTATTTGTATTGTTATACTATAACATAAATGCACAGCCCGACCCGCGAACCGCTTCCATGACCGAACACGATCTTTTGGCCCAACCAGCGGCCGACTACATGAATGAGGCCCAGCAGCGCTTCTTCCGCGAACTGTTGCTGGCTCAGCGCGATGACCTGCAAGCCCGTATCGACGCGCAGTTCCAGGCGCTGCGCGAGCAGGAAACCAACAGCGACCTGGCGGATATCGGCAGTGCCGAAGAGCAACGCCAATGGCAACTGCGCCTGCTGGAGCGTGAAAAGAAGCTGTTGGACAAGATCGACGACGCCCTGGAAATGCTGGCCCGTGGCGAATACGGCTGGTGCCGTGAAACCGGCGAACCCATCGGCCTGCAACGCCTGCTGCTGCGTCCCACCGCCACCTTATGTATCGAAGCCAAAGAACGTGAAGAGCTGCGCGAACGCCATAGACGGGCTGTTTGACCGGCCAACCTTGATGAGGAATACCTGATGCCCAATCGTCTCCCCGTGACCGTGTTGTCCGGCTTTCTCGGTGCCGGTAAAAGCACGCTGCTCAACTATGTCCTGCGCAACCGCGAAAACCTGCGGGTGGCGGTGATCGTCAACGACATGAGCGAAATCAACATCGACGGCAGCGAGGTGCAGCGTGATGTCACGCTCAACCGTTCGGAAGAAAAACTGGTGGAGATGAGCAATGGCTGCATTTGCTGCACCTTGCGTGAAGACTTGCTTGAAGAGGTGGGAAAACTCGCCAAAGAAGGTCGTTTCGATTACCTGCTGATCGAGTCCACCGGTATTTCCGAACCTTTGCCCGTGGCCGAAACCTTCACTTTTCGCGATGAAAACGAGCAAAGCCTGGCCGACATTGCACGCCTGGACACCATGGTCACTGTAGTCGACGGTATGAATTTCCTGCTCGACTACCAGGCTGCCGAAAGCCTGGCTTCACGGGGCGAGACCCTCGGTGAAGAGGATGAGCGCTCCATTACCGACCTGTTGATTGAACAGATCGAATTCGCCGACGTCATCCTGATCAGCAAGATCGACTTGATCAGCAGCCGCGAGCGCGAAGAACTGATGGCCATCCTCGAGCGCCTCAACGCCCAGGCGGAAATCATCCCGATGGTCATGGGCGAAGTGCCGCTGAACAAGATCCTCAACACTGGCCGTTTCGACTTCGAACGCGCCGCCCAGGCACCGGGCTGGTTGCAGGAGTTACGCAGTGAACATGTGCCGGAAACCGAAGAGTACGGCATAGCGTCCACCGCTTACCGTGCGCGCCGGCCCTTCCACCCACAGCGGTTTTTCGACTTTATCGACCGCCCCTGGGTCAACGGCAAGCTGCTGCGCTCCAAGGGTTTCTTCTGGTTGGCCAGCAAACATCAGGATGCGGGCAGTTGGTCCCAAGCGGGTGGCTTGATGCGCCATGGGTTTGCCGGGCGTTGGTGGCGCTTTGTGCCGAAAAGCCAGTGGCCTCAGGACGAAGAAAGCGTGGCGGCGATCATGGCTAACTGGCAATTGAGCACCGGTGACTGCCGTCAGGAACTGGTGTTTATCGGGCAAAACATCGACTTTGCCCAGATGCGTACCGAGTTGGACGCCTGCTTGCTCAACGATGAAGAAATGGCCCTGGGCGTCGAAGGTTGGCGCCAGCTGCCCGACCCGTTTGGCCCTTGGTACGAGCAGGTCGCCTGATGCTGGCCCCGGTCATTCCCCTGCGCCCCGTCATCCGCCAGACACATGGGGAAACGCCGCTGGCGCTGTCCGATATCCTCAATGATGGCGTCAACCTGGCGATCTGGCAGCGCCAACTGCCCCTGCATATCGCTGAGTTTGGCGCTTTACTGGTGGCGCTCAATGAACCGTTGGCCGAGTCCTTGGTGATCGAGTTGAGCAGCGAAGACGCCGTGCCGAACTTGCAGGGTTTGGCGTCCAGCTGTCGCGATCTTGAAGGCTACGACGGGTTTGTCGCCGATGTGTCGTGGCTGGTCAGTGCATTCGCCTGCCTGCTGGGCGCCAAGCGCATCGGCGTGCGTTTACGGCTATTGGACAAGGCCATGTGCCCGCGTTTTCACGTCGATCACGTGCCGGTTCGGCTGATTACCACCTACGCCGGTATCGGCAGCCAATGGTTGCGTGAAGGCGTCATGGACCGGCGCACATTGAGCCAGGCGGATGCCGAGCCCACTGAGCGCATCGAGCAGATCCATTGCGGTGAAGTGGCGCTGCTTAAAGGCACCAAATGGCACGGCAACGAAGGACATGGCCTGATCCACCGCTCGCCAGCGCTCAAGGCCGATGAACGGCGGTTGATCCTGACGCTGGATTGGCTGGCATAACCGCGTAGGATCAAACGCTCTACACGGCCTGAACGATGTCTCTCATGTTGCAGAACATTCCTACCCATGTGATTGCAGGGCCATTGGGCGCCGGCAAGACCAGCCTGATCAAGCACCTGCTTGCCCAGCGCCCGGCCAACGAGCGCTGGGCGGTGCTGATCAACGAGTTCGGCCAGATCGGCCTGGACGCAGCCCTACTCACACAAGACGATGACGGCATCGCCTTGGGTGAGGTGGCGGGCGGCTGTCTGTGCTGTGTGAACGGTGCACCGTTCCAGGTAGGGCTAGGCCGCTTGTTGCGTAAGGCCAAGCCGGATCGGTTGTTTATTGAACCCTCGGGCCTGGGCCATCCGGCGCAGTTGCTCAAGCAACTGCGGCAGGCGCCATGGCAAGACGTGCTGGCCGTGCAGCCTTGCGTGCTGGTACTCGATGCCCAGGCGCTGGCGGCGGGCAAGCCCTTGCCGCAGGCACAGCAAGAGGCGTTGGCCAGTGCCGGCCTGCTGGTGCTGAACAAGGACGAGACGCTGACGGCCGCGCAACGACAGGTGATTGAAGCGCAATTACCCGATTGCCCGCTCCATTGGACACGCCAGGCGCGATTGCCACTCGACCGGTTGCCTGGTTTGAAAGCGCAGGCCCAGGTAGCTGTGGATAATTTCGGCGTGCCTGAAGCGGTGGGGCAAATGCCTGCGATCTGGAGCGACCCGGGGCTGCCGATCTGCCTGAGTCAGAGCCAGGAGGGCGGCTGGAGCATCGGCTGGCGCTGGCACCCAAGCCAGCGATTCGATGTCAGCCGTCTGCATCAGTGGCTATCGAGTTTGGGCTGGTGCCGTGCCAAATTGGTTATCCACAGCGTTGACGGTTGGGTGTCCGCCAACGCTGTGGATAACAGCCCACTGGGCTGGCAACCCAGCGCTTGGCGGCGCGATTCACGTGTTGAATTGATCTTCAGCGCACCACAGGACGTGGCCGCATTGCAGAGCGCCCTGGCAGCCTGCCGTTACTGATGTTTCTTGCTGGCGTGGTCCTGGCGCCACTGGCTCAATTCGATGATCTCGGCGCTGGGCAGCGGCTCCTTGGTTTCGAACGGGTAGGGCGCCAGTTCGATCTGCGCGCTGTGGGCGCCGAACTGGGTGATGACCCCGGCATGACGGGTTTCGCCGGTCACCGTGAACTCGAAATTATAGATGCGCGCCAAGCGTCGGCGGCCATTGGCATCCTTCACAAAACCGATACGCTTGAGTGCCACGGCACCGTCGAGCAGTTCGATATCGAGCTTGGCGCAATGCTGCTTGACCCGCGCCAGCGCCCGTTCACGCAGGCCGTGGTTGTGCCAAACCCAGGCGGCGCCGGTCGCCAGCAGCATCAAGACGAAGATGTTTCCCAGGGTCAGCATTCCATGAACTCCAACAAAGTGAGCGCAGCTTAACTGTGTCGCCGGTCTGTCGTACAGGCTGCGTTTAGTCGCATACTGCTCGGCCAGAAATTCAACGGTTTTACGGAAATCTCCCGCATGAAACGTACACCTCACCTGCTTGCGATCCAGTCTCACGTGGTATTTGGCCACGCCGGAAACAGCGCCGCCGTGTTCCCCATGCAGCGGGTCGGGGTGAACGTCTGGCCGCTCAACACGGTGCAGTTCTCCAACCACACACAGTATGGACAGTGGGCGGGCGAAGTGTTGGCGCCGCAGCAAATTCCTGCGCTGGTAGAGGGTATTGCCGCGATTGGCGAGCTGGGCAACTGTGATGCGGTGCTGTCCGGTTACCTGGGCAGTGCAGACCAGGGCCGCGCCATCCTCAGCGGTGTCGCTCGTATCAAGGCGATCAACCCCAAGGCGCTGTACCTGTGTGACCCGGTGATGGGCCACCCGGAAAAGGGTTGTATCGTGCCGCAGGAGGTCAGCGATTTCCTCTTGGATGAGGCTGCCGCCATGGCGGACTTCCTGTGCCCCAACCAACTGGAGTTGGACAGTTTTGCCGGGCGCAAGCCGCAATCGCTGTTCGATTGCCTGGCGATGGCCAAGGCATTACTGGCGCGTGGGCCCAAGGCGGTGCTGGTCAAGCACCTGGATTACCCAGGCAAACTGCCAGAAGGTTTTGAAATGCTGTTGGTGACGGCCGACGGCAGTTGGCACTTGCGTCGGCCACTGCTGGCGTTTCCGCGTCAGCCGGTGGGCGTGGGCGACCTGACGTCGGGGCTGTTCCTGGCGCGGGTGCTGTTGGGCGATAGCCTGGTGGCTGCCTTTGAATTCACCGCCGCGGCGGTACATGAAGTGCTGCTGGAAACCCAGGTCTGTGCCAGTTATGAACTGGAACTGGTGCGGGCCCAGGACCGTATTGCCCACCCTCGTGTGCGCTTCGAAGCCACACCGATCAGTCTGTAAGCACAAGGAACCCGTGTGGGAGCGGGCTTGCTCGCGAATACGGTGGATCAGCCACACATGTATTGACTGGCGCACCACATTCGCGAGCAAGCCCGCTCCCACATTTTGATTGGGTTCACAAATTACGGCGCGTCGGCTTTGATTTCGCGGTAGCGCTTTTCCAGCTCCTGGCGAATCTGCCGACGCTGCTGGGCCTGCACAAAGCGGCGCTTGTCCTCGCTGTTCTGCGGCTGCAACGGCGGTACGGCGGCAGGTTTGCGCTGGTCGTCCACGGCCACCATGGTGAAGAAGCAGCTGTTGGTATGGCGCACCGAGCGTTCACGGATGTTCTCGGTCACCACCTTGATGCCCACTTCCATCGACGTATTGCCGGTGTAATTGACCGACGCCAGGAAGGTCACCAGCTCACCGACATGGATCGGTTCGCGAAAGATCACCTGGTCCACCGACAACGTGACCACATAACGCCCGGCATAACGGCTGGCGCAGGCGTAGGCCACTTCGTCGAGGTACTTGAGCAGTGTGCCGCCGTGCACATTGCCAGAGAAGTTGGCCATGTCAGGGGTCATCAGTACCGTCATCGACAGCTGGGCGTTTCCGGGTTCCATAGCACACTCACGGGTTGTAGGCATTGGTTGGGGGGGAGGCACCTCTGCGGGTACTCAAGGTCATTGCAGCGCCATCCCTAACGGGACGCCGTCAGGCAGCTTGCCGTCACGCGCGCAGCGATCTGTTTCCATATATTGCACCGGCTTTTCAGCAGAAGTCGTGGTGTTACCCTTCAAAAGCCCTTCTCAGGGCTTTTCTTACGATCAAGGCAGACTTTTCCGACCCATCAAAGGCGCGGCCGGAAGTGGGAAAAGCGCCGGCACCCTCAAGGAGCCCCTCGCCATGCACGCCATCAGCTTTATCCAGGACCTGGCCGTGATCATGCTGGTGGCAGGGGTGGTCACCATCCTGTTTCACCGCTTCAAGCAGCCGGTGGTGTTGGGCTACATCGTCGCCGGCTTCATTATCGGCCCGCACACCCCGCCGTTTGGCCTGATCCACGATGAAGACACGATCAAGACCCTGGCGGAGCTGGGGGTCATCTTCCTGATGTTCTGCCTGGGCCTGGAATTCAGCCTGCGCAAGCTATTCAAGGTAGGGGCCACGGCGTTTATCGCGGCGTTCCTGGAAATCGTGCTGATGATCTGGATCGGCTACGAGATCGGTCGCTGGTTCGACTGGAGCACCATGGACTCGCTGTTCCTCGGCGCGATCCTGGCAATCTCCTCGACCACCATTATCGTCAAGGCCCTCAACGACCTGAAGATGAAAGACCAGCGGTTCGCCCAGCTGATTTTTGGTGTGCTGATTGTCGAGGACATCCTGGGTATCGGCATCATTGCCTTGCTGTCGAGCATCGCCGTGAGTGGCACGGTCAGCTCCGGCGAAGTGTTCTCCACGGTCGGCAAGCTCTCGCTGTTCATGATCGTCGCCCTGGTGATTGGTATCTTGCTGGTGCCACGCCTGCTGGCTTATGTGGCCAAGTTTGAAAGCAACGAGATGCTGCTGATCACTGTATTGGGGCTGTGCTTCGGTTTCTGCCTGCTGGTGGTGAAGTTGGAATACAGCATGGTGCTCGGGGCCTTCTTGATCGGTGCGATCATGGCTGAATCCCGCCAGTTGATTAAGATTGAACGCCTGATCGAACCCGTTCGCGATATGTTCAGCGCCATTTTCTTCGTGGCGATTGGCTTGATGATCGACCCGCAGATCCTGCTGCAATACGCCTGGCCCATTGCGGTGATCACCGTGGCCGTGGTGTTGGGCAAGATGCTGTCTTGCGGGCTGGGCGCGTTTATTGCCGGCAACGATGGTCGCACCTCGCTGCGGGTCGGTATGGGGCTGTCACAGATTGGCGAATTCTCTTTCATCATCGCAGCGCTGGGGATGACCCTGCAGGTCACCAGCGACTTTCTGTATCCAGTGGCGGTGGCCGTTTCGGCGATCACCACGTTGCTGACGCCCTACCTGATTCGTGGCGCGGACCCACTGTCATTGAAAATCGCGGCGGTGATGCCCAAGCGTATGAGCCGAGTGTTCGGTATGTATGGCGAATGGCTGCGCAGCATTCAGCCCCAGGGCGAGGGGGCGATGTTGGCCGCGATGATCCGCAAGATCATTCTGCAGGTCGGCGTAAACCTGGCGTTGGTGATCGCGATCTTCTTTGCCGGCAGCTTTTTCGCGGAGCGCATCGGTGGGTATCTGGAAGGCTGGGTCAGCGATCAAAGTTGGCAGAAGGCGTTGATCTGGGGCGGGGCGCTGCTAGTGTCGTTGCCGTTTCTGATTGCGGCGTATCGCAAGCTCAAGGCGCTGTCGATGCTGCTGGCGGAGATGAGCGTGAAGCCAGAGATGGCCGGGCGTCATACCCAGCGTGTGCGACGGGTGATTGCGGAGCTTATTCCCATCTTGTCGCTGCTGGTGATCTTCCTGCTATTGGCAGCCTTGTCGGCCAGTATTCTGCCGACCAACAAGTTGCTGGTGTTGATTGCCGTGGTCACGGCGGCGGTGGCTGCAGTGCTCTGGCGCTGGTTTATCCGTGTGCATACGCGGATGCAGGTTGCGTTGCTGGAGACGCTGGATAACCACAAGGACCCGGAACACTGACTGGCGTTGGCGGGGGCTGCTTTGCAGCCCAGCGGGAGCAAGCTCCCTCGCCACAAAAGCCTTCAAGTATCAGCTTTCCAGCCAGACGTCCCGTGCCCAGTGCCACACCGATTCCCAGGTTTCTTCAGTAACCAGTTCTTCCTCACCGGACCACAGCACGACGGTGCCGTCTTCTTCGACGCAATAGTAGTCGTCGCCGTCCTGGCAAATAGGGATCAGGCTGCGATCAACACCGGCATCCCAGGCGTTGGCGGCAACGTCTGGCAGGTAAGTGTGGGACTGTGGGTCGGTGACGGTCACCGGCTCCAGGCTGCCGTAGACCACGTCACTGACGGTCAGCAAGAATTCACGGAAGACAAAGGGGATGTCGATGAACAGTTGTTCCTCGATTTCCACCAGCAGGTCTTCGTCAGGTAGCTCCAAAGGAACCGGGACCGGTTCGTTGGCTTCACGCAGTTGTTCGATGATTTCTTCCACGGCCGGGATCCTCTTGCTAGATGGCGCGGTTTATAGGGGCGTTTTATACAGTAGCTCGCTATAAGTGCAACCGTGAAATAGAAAACCCCGGACATGTCCGGGGTTTTTGTTACCGCTCGCTCAAACGCGCAGGTATTAGCCGTTCTGGCGGATACCGGCGACCAGCCATGGCTGGTCCTCGCCCTGGGCGCGTTCCATGTTCCAGCTTTCGCTGAACACTTCGCCCTGGTCGAAACGCGAGGACTTCGACACACCGCTGAAGGTCAGGGTGGCGATGGTCTTGTCGGCGCGATCATCCACGCCATCGAGCTGTACGCGCAGGTCGTCGATGTAGGTCGACTGGAAGGCGTCACCGATCTCGGCACGTTCGCGCTTGAGGAACTCCAGCAGTTGCGGGGTCACGAACTCGGAGATCTTGTCCATTTCGTTGGCGTCCCAGTGCTGTTGCAGGGACTGGAAGTGGCTGCGGGCCGCTTCGACGAAACGCTCTTCGTTGAACCAGGCCGGTGCGTTGATCACCGGACGGGCGGCAGGGGCTGCCGAACCACCGAAGATCGAACCCATGGCAGGCTTCTGTTCGAACGCTTCACGCTGCATCGGCGCGCCGGCTGGAGCCAGGTGCTCCTGCTGCTTGCGGCGACGGGCGGCGATAAAGCGGAAGACCAGGAAGGCGATGACGCCCATGATCAGGATGTCGAAGATCTGCATGCCCTGGAAGCCATCGCCCATGAACATGGACGCGAGCAGGCCACCGGCGGCGATGCCGGCCAGAGGGCCCAGCCAGCGCGAAGCACCGCCGGCCTTGGCAGCAGCGCCAGCGGCACCGGCTGCGCCTGCAGTAGCCGCAGCACCGCCTGCACCGGCGGCTGGAGCCATTTGGCTGGTCTGGTGAGTCGGTGCCGCGCCCGAGCTTTTGCCGCCACCGAAGCGTTTGGCGTTGGCGTCGAGGCTCATCGTCAGGCCGATGCACAACGCCATGGCGATGCTAAGAAAACGTTTCATATAGGGAATTCCCATTTGTGGATTGCACGCGCGCCATGTTGCACAGGTGTCGTGGCAGTGGCTAGCGGCATAATGTTTCGGGCTTTTGCGTAAGACCAAATCCGAAGGGTCTGTAGGACTAATTACAGATATTGGCCCGCCCTTACCAAAAACAAGGGTGGGCCAAAAACCTTCATGTTGAACGGTTCTCTGTAGGAGCGAGCTTGCTCGCGAAAATCGTCAACGATTACGCGGGCATTCTGGATGCCCGCATTGTCTGGGCGTTCTTCGCGAGCAAGCTCGCTCCTACAGGAATGGAGTTCAGACCGCTTCGAGCTTGGCGTAACCCATCATCAGCCACTTGCTGCCCTCGGCGAAGTTGACCTGCACCCGGGCCTGGGCGCCGGCGCCTTCGAAGTTGAGGATCACGCCTTCGCCGAAGATCGCATGCTTGACCTGCTGGCCCAGGCTGAACGGGGTTTCGGGTATTTCGGAACCGGCAAACATGCTGCTGGAGTTCTGTTGCTGGCCACCACCGAACGGGCGGCTGACGCTGTTGGACAAGCGTACTTCCTGGATCAGCCCCTTCGGCACCTCACGTACGAAGCGCGACACCTTGTTGTAGGTTTCGCTACCGTACAGGCGTCGGGTCTCGGCGTAGGTCATCACCAGGTTCTGCATCGCCCGGGTAATGCCCACGTAGGCCAGGCGGCGTTCTTCTTCAAGGCGGCCGGGTTCTTCCAGGCTCATCTTGTGAGGGAACAGGCCTTCTTCCATGCCCACCAGGAACACGTAAGGGAATTCCAGGCCCTTGGCGCTGTGCAAGGTCATCAGCTGGATGCTGTCTTCATGCTCGTCGGCCTGGGTATCGCCGGCTTCCAGCGAGGCGTGGCCCAGGAAGGCGGCGAGTGGCGTCAGCTCTTCGTCGTCCTCGGTGTTTTCGAACGCGCGGGCGGCGCTGACCAGTTCCTCAAGGTTTTCTACCCGAGCCTGGCCTTTCTCGCCTTTTTCCGCTTCGTGATAGGCGATCAGCCCGGACTGCTCGATCACGGTCTGGGTCATCAGGTGCAGCGGCATTTCTGCGCACTTGGCGGCCAGGTTCTCGATCAGCTCGACAAACACCCCCAACGCCCCCGCAGCACGGCCAGTCAGGCCTTTGTTGGCGATCAGCAAGCGCATGGCTTCCCACATCGACACATCGGCATGGCGCGCATGGTCGCGGATGGCTTCGACGGTTTTCTCGCCAATGCCACGCGCCGGGATATTGATCACCCGCTCCAGCGCCGCATCGTTACCACGGCCCTCAAGCAAACGCAGGTAGGCCATGGCGTTCTTGATTTCGGCACGTTCGAAGAAGCGCTGGCCGCCGTAGATGCGGTATGGGATGCGCTCACGCAGCAAGGCTTCTTCCAGCACCCGCGATTGGGCGTTGGAGCGGTATAGAATCGCGATATCGCTGCGGGCCAAGCCGGTTTTCAGTGCGCTTTCGATGGTTTCGACCACGTAGCGCGCTTCATCGTGCTCATTGAACGCTGCGTACAGGTTGATCGCTTCGCCTTCGCCACCGTCGGTCCACAGCTCTTTGCCCAGGCGCCCGGTGTTGTTGGCGATCAAGGCGTTGGCAGCCTTGAGGATCCCGGCGGTGGAGCGGTAATTCTGCTCCAGGCGGATGGTCACCGCGTCCGGGAAGTCTTCGGAATACTGGTAGATGTTCTCGATTTTCGCGCCACGCCAGCCGTAGATCGACTGGTCGTCATCGCCCACCACCATCAGGCTGTCGCCGCCCTTGGCCAGCAGCCGCAACCAGGCGTACTGCACGGCGTTGGTGTCCTGGAACTCGTCCACCAGGATGTGGCGGAAGCGTTTCTGGTAATGGGCCAGCAAACCGGGGTTGTCGCGCCACAGGTCGAGGGCACGCAGCAGCAGTTCGGAGAAATCAATGACGCCAGCACGCACGCAGGCCGCTTCATAGGCTTCATAAATGCTGCGCATGGTGGCCAGGAACAGGTCGCCGCTTGCCTGGATATGTTGCGGGCGCAGGCCTTCGTCTTTCTGGCCGTTGATAAACCACTGCGCCTGGCGCGCCGGCCAGCGTTGTTCGTCCAGGCCCAGTTCGCGGATCACGCGTTTGACCAGGCGTTGTTGGTCGTCGCTGTCGAGAATCTGGAAGGTCTGGCTCAGGCCGGCTTCCTGCCAATGCGCCCGCAACAGGCGGTGCGCCAGGCCGTGGAAGGTGCCCACCCACATGCCGGCCGGGCTGATGCCCATCAACTGCTCGATGCGATGACGCATCTCGGCAGCGGCCTTGTTGGTGAAGGTCACCGACAGGATGGAATGCGGGGACGCGTTTTCGACCTGGATCAACCAGGCGATACGGTGCACCAGCACTCGGGTTTTACCGGAGCCAGCACCGGCCAGGACCAACTGACGGCCAACGGGGGCCGCTACGGCCTGGCGTTGGGCATCGTTGAGGGAGTTCAGCAAAAGAGAAAGGTCATCGCGCATCGACGCATTCTAGGGGCCTTGGGGGGCCTGGGCAAATCCCAATGCCGGATGGTCGATGCAAAACGCCTGCAAGCTACCGAAGGGGCGAAGATTCTGGCGGGGGTGATGACCGGTTGGTCATCGGCCGCAGCCCATGCCGTGTCTTGCTCAAGCGGTCTGGGCCAAAGGTTTGCGGGCAATCGCAGCAGGTTTTTTATGACTTGTAGCAGTTTGGCCCAGGCGCTTGCTTGTGTATGCTCCGTCGACGTTTC
Source organism: Pseudomonas fluorescens (assembly GCF_001902145.1). Lineage (GTDB taxonomy): Bacteria > Pseudomonadota > Gammaproteobacteria > Pseudomonadales > Pseudomonadaceae > Aquipseudomonas > Aquipseudomonas fluorescens_BV. Next base: position 589,055 of record NZ_MRST01000026.1, on the reverse strand, counting down.
GGGCTCACCATTATAAGAACACCGCCTATGACCCTCAGCACCGACCTGTTTGGCCCCTCGCCGGCCCCAGCACAGGTCATCCGTAAACACTATGCAACCGAAATCGCGGTTGAGCGCACGCGCCTGCTGTATCAGGGTTCGTTGCTGCCGACGCTACTGATGCTGGTCAACGGCCTGGTCTGCGCCTGGTTGCTGTGGAATCCCAACCAATACCTGCTGGACAGCGTCTGGCTGCTCTGGTTGCTCGCCCTGGTGGCAATGCGCGTGATTCAAGTGGCAGCCTTTGATTCGGCCATGCCCAGCCGGCAGGCCCAGCCCGTGTGGCGCCGTATGTTCATGCTCGGCTCGGCGGTCAGTGGCCTGACCCTCTCGGTTGCGGCCATTGCCCTGGTGCCCACGGACAGCTTCATGCATCAGGCCTGGGTGTTTGGCCTGATCGGCGCCGCCACCTTGTCGGCCAGCGTGGCCTATGCCGTGAGCTTTTGGGCCTACCTGTCGTTTGCCTTGCCGTGCCTGGTGCCGGCCATCGTCTACCTGTTCTGGAATGGCACGCCGCAGCAACAAGGCTGGGGCGTGCTCGGGCTGATCCTGCTGGCGTCCCTGAGCCTGGTCGCGTGGCAGGTCAACCGCCTGATCCAGCGCGGGTTGTTGCGCCGTTTCCAGAACCAGGCCCTGATCGAGCATTTACAGCAGGCGCAGCAACGCAGTGAGCAGTTGAACCTGGAGCTGGTGCGCGAAGTCGAGCAGCGCCGCGAGGTGGAGCAGAACCTGCGTGAAGCCCAGGTCGGCTTGCAAGACCGTGTGGCGCAACGTAGCCAGCAATTGGATGCTGCCAGCCTCGCCTTGAGTAAAAGCGAAGCGCGCCTGGCCATGGCCCTGCAAGCCAGTGAACTGGGCCTGTGGGACTGGAACCTGCAAACCGACGAGGTCCACCACACGCAACTCAAGGAGTTGTTTGGCCTGGAGCCCGAATACGTCACGGCGATGCTCAGTCACCTCAAGCCGCGTCTGCACCCCGACGATCTGCCATTGCTCAAGCACGCGCTGGTAGAGCATCTCAAAGGCCGCAGCGAGGACTATCAGGTGGAGTATCGGATACGTCATGGAGATGGGCATTGGGTGTGGATCGAAGACCGGGGGCGCGCCGTGGAGCGCACGCCCAGTGGCCGAGTCATCCGTATGCTGGGCACACGCCGCGACATCAGCGCCGGCAAGGCGGTGGAGGAGCAGCAACGCCTGGCTTCGACGGTGTTCGAGGCGGCCAGCGAAGGCATTGTGATCCTTGACCCGAACTACGCGCTGCTCGCTGTGAACCAGGCGTTCAGCCGCGTCACCGGCTTTGACATCGACGACATGCTTGGCCGCAACGTTGTGGAACTGCCCAGCAGTCGCGATGCGCGGCGCCACTTCCCGCTGATCCGCCAGGCATTGCTCAGCCACGGCACCTGGCAGGGCGAATTGGTGGAGACGCGCAAGAACGGCGAACTCTACCCGCAATGGCTACAGCTGAATGTGGTGCGTGATGTACGGGGGAACGTCAGCCATATTGTAGGGTTCTTCGCCGATCTGTCGGCGCGGCGCGAGTCGGAAGAGCGCATGCGCTACCTCACCCACTACGACGAATTGACCGGCCTGGCCAACCGTTCGCTGTTTCGCGAACGGCTGCATGAAGCTCATCAGCGTGTGCGCCAAGGCGGTCGCAGCCTCGCGCTGCTGCATATCAACCTCGACCGCTTCAAATTGCTCAATGACAGCCTGGGCCATGAAGTGGCCGACCAACTGCTGCAGAAAATGGCGCGGCGCTTGATCAACGCGCTGCCGGAGGCCGACACCATCGCGCGCCTGTCCGGTGATGAATTCGCCGTACTGTTTGACGCCTATGGCAACTTATCGAGCCTGGCGCGGGTGGCGACCCGGCTGCTGGCGAAGCTGCGCGTGCCGGTGAACGTGGAGGGGCACGAACTGGTGGTAAGCGCCTCTATGGGCGTTAGTCTGTTGCCGGATAACGCGCGGGAAATTTCTGCACTGGTCAGCCAGGCGAATATGGCGATGCAGCATGCCAAGCATTTGGGCGGGAATAATTTCCAGTTCTTCACCGACAGCCTGCAAGCCAGCACCCTGGAGCGTTTGCAGCTGGAAAACCACCTGCGCAAAGCCATTGACGAGCGTCAGCTCACGGTGTTCTACCAACCCAAGCTGTGCCTGGCCACTGGCAAGCTGAAGGCTGCCGAGGCGTTGGTCCGCTGGGAGCATCCGCAGTGGGGCATGGTGCCGCCGAGTGACTTTATCGGTTTGGCGGAAGAAACCGGCTTGATCGTGCCGTTGGGCGAGTTTGTGCTGCGCCAGGCCTGCTGGCAGGCCTGCGAATGGCAGCGTCAGGGGCTGGCGCCGATTCGCGTGTCGGTCAACCTGTCGGTGCATCAACTGCGCCAAGGCAAGCTGGTCAGCCTGGTGCGCCAAGTGCTGGAAGAAACCGCACTGGACCCGCAGTACCTGGAGCTGGAACTGACCGAAAGCCAGTTGCTCGACAACGTTGAACACATCATCGCCACCTTCCAGCAATTGCGCGACCTGGGGGTGAAGCTGGCCATCGACGACTTTGGCACCGGTTATTCGTCCCTCAGCTACCTCAAGCGTATCCCGGTGGACTACGTAAAGATCGACCAGGCCTTTATTCGGGGGCTTGGCCAGGGGCGCGAGGATGCGGCAATCACCCGTGCGATCATCGCCATGGCCCACGGGTTGGCGCTCAAGGTAGTGGCTGAAGGGGTGGAGGATCAGCAGCAGTTGGATTTCCTGCGCGGTGAGCAGTGTGACGAGGTACAGGGTTACCTGATCAGCCCGCCCATTAGGGCCGAAGGGCTGGCGGATTTGTTACGCAAAAACGCAGATTTTTCTTAACGCAGTGTAGGCAGCCTTTATGGCTACATAGCGCCTGCCCGCTGAATCAGGGGGGAGCAGGGCGATTTAGTGATGCATCGAACGGGCAAAACGACAATTCTTGTAGTATAACTACAAGCTTGCTACATCCCTGGCGCCTGCCAATAACAAGAGTCCTGCCCTTTGAACCTGTTGCAACATATCGCCCAGTCGCGCCACCTGTTACGCAAATCGGAACTCAAAGTTGCCGATCATGTGCTGCTTGACCCTGCGGCCGTGATGCACAGTTCCATGGCCGACCTGGCCCACAGCGTGGGCATCAGCGAGCCGACCATCGTGCGCTTCTGCCGCGCCATTGGTTGCTCCGGCTTTCAGGACCTCAAGCTCAAGCTGGCGCAAAGCCTGGCTGCCGGTGCGAGCTTCGGCCAGTTTGCAATCCATGAAGACGACTCCGTCGCCGACTACAGCCTGAAAATCTTCGACACCACCTTGCACACCTTGATGGAAGTGCGTGAGAAGCTCGATCCGGTGGAGCTGCAAAAGGCCGTGACCGCAATGTCCCAGGCCCAGCGCGTCGAGTTTTACGGTTTCGGTGCGTCCGGCGCGGTGGCGGCCGATGCTCAGCACAAGTTCTTCCGCCTGCTGCTGACCGCCGCGGCCTACAGCGACCCGCACATGCAGGCAATGTCGGCGGTGACCTTGAAGCCCACTGACGTGGCCATCTGCATTTCCCAATCCGGTCGTTCCAAAGACCTGCTGATCACCGCCAACCTGGTGCGTGAGAGCGGCGCGTCGCTGATCACCTTGTGCCCGAGCCAGACGCCATTGGCGGAGCTGTCCACGGTGAACCTGGCCATCGACGTGCATGAAGACACCGAAATCTACACGCCGCTGACCTCGCGTATTGCCCACCTGGTGGTGATCGATGTGCTGGCGATGGGCGTGGCCATGGCCCGTGGCCCGAGCCTGGTCAACCACCTCAAGAGCGTGAAGCGCAGCTTGCGCAGCCTTCGCCTCTCGCCAAAATCCGTCAAAGCCCTCGACGACTAAGCCCAGGCCATACTCGGTCAAAGTGTGGGAGCTGGCTTGCTGTGGCGAGGGAGCTTGCTCCCGCTGACTGCGCAGCAGTCTCCGGCTTTTTGGGGGCGCTTCGCACCCCAGCGCAAGCAAGCTTGCTCGCCACAGCAAACCAGCTCCCACAGGGAGTTTGCGTCAATTTCGCAAGATTCATCATCCTGTAATCCCCGCGCCCACAAACCGTCATCCCCCACGCCCATCCTGTACTCCCCGTACTCGCATTGGGAGACTCCAAATGACCCGGCCCTACGAAGACAGCAACAGCACCGTCAAGACCCGTCGTCAGCAGGAAGACCAGCGCCGCATGGCGTTCCGTCGCGCCATCGAAGACCGTTGCGAGGAGCGCCAGTTGCTCCAGAGCATCAGTGACTACCCGGAGCTGCATTGGCAGGCACCCGTGGCTGCCCAGCGAAACGCTCAGCCAGCGCGCTGATCTGCACCCGTTCGCTGCGAATAAAGCCCAGGAACGCATGGGCCACCGGTGACAGGCGTTTAGCCTTGGCCTGCACCAGGCACCAACTGCGGTACAGCGGCAGTTCTTCCACCGGCAGCTCCTTGAGCCCGCCGGTGGCCAGCTCCAGGTTCAGGGCGTGGCGCGTCAGCAGGGCCACGCCCAACCCTGCCGCCACGCACTCACGCTGTGCCTCCGCCGAGGCCACTTCTACCGTCTGGGTGAAGTGCACGCGTTTTTCCTTGAAGTACTCTTCGCAGGCCAGCCGCGTGCCAGAGCCCGGTTCGCGGATGAGCAGGGTATAAGGCTCCAGGTCCTGCAGGCGCAGCGGCCCCTGCAGGCTCAACGGATGATCGGGCAGCGCCACGGCGACAATCGGGTTGTTGAGAAACGGCAGGAACTCCAGGCCCATGTCCTGGGGCACCATGGACATGATCACCAGGTCATCACGGTTGTCCGAGAGCCTGCGGATCACCTGGGCACGGTTGACCACCGTGAGCTGCAATTGCACTTCCGGATGCTGGCGCTTGAAGGCGGCGAACAGGTGCGGCACGAAATACTTGGCGCTGGACTCCACCGCCAGTTTCAGTTGACCTTGCAGTGATCCCTGCATGTCCGACAGCTGCATATCGAGGTTTTCCAGGCGCCCGAAGATGTCGCGGCTGGCCCGTTGCAAGGCTTCGGCGGCCTCGGTCATGTAGAGTTTTTTGCCGACATAGTCGAACAGCGGCTGGCCGATCAGCTCTTCCAGCTGGCGAATTTGCAGGCTGACCGCCGGTTGGGTGAGAGACATTTCCTCGGCGGCACGGCTGTAGGAACGCAAATCGCACACTTCATTGAAGATCTGCAATTGACGCAATGTCATACGCATCAACGACTTACGCATTTTATAAAGCCTCAGCCCCTTGGTGTTCCGGCCAACTATAAGTCTTTACTTATACACAACCCAATAATTATTGATTTTTGTTAATTCTCCTGTGCGCATAGTGTGTGTCTCGCGACTGTCATGAAACATTTGGTCACGCGCCGGCCCGGCTGCAACGGGTCGAAGCACGCAAATCGGCTCAAGGGAATTTCCAAGTGATAAAAAAGATCCTGATCGCCAACCGTGGTGAAATTGCCGTACGAATCGTGCGTGCCTGCGCCGAGATGGGTATTCGCTCGGTCGCGGTTTATTCGGACGCCGACCGCCACGCGTTGCACGTCAAGCGTGCCGACGAAGCCCACAGCATCGGTGCCGAGCCACTGGCCGGCTACCTGAACCCGCGCAAGCTGGTGAACCTGGCGGTGGAAACCGGCTGCGATGCGCTGCACCCCGGCTACGGCTTCCTGTCGGAAAACGCCGAATTGGCAGATATCTGTGCCGAGCGCGGCATCAAGTTCATCGGCCCCTCGGCAGAAGTGATTCGCCGCATGGGCGACAAGACCGAAGCGCGCCGCAGCATGATCAAGGCCGGTGTGCCGGTCACGCCGGGCACCGAAGGCAACGTTGCCGACATCCATGAAGCCCTCACCGAAGGCGACCGTATCGGTTACCCGGTGATGCTCAAGGCCACCTCCGGTGGTGGCGGCCGTGGCATTCGTCGTTGCAACAGTCGCGAAGAACTCGAACAAGCCTTTCCCCGCGTGATTTCCGAAGCCACCAAGGCCTTCGGTTCGGCGGAAGTGTTCCTGGAAAAATGCATTGTTAACCCCAAGCACATCGAGGCGCAGATTCTCGGTGACAGCTTTGGCAATGTGGTGCACCTGTTCGAGCGTGATTGCTCGATCCAGCGTCGCAACCAGAAGCTGATCGAAATCGCCCCCAGCCCGCAACTGACCCCGGAACAGCGCGCCTACATCGGTGACCTGTCGGTGCGCGCGGCCAAGGCTGTGGGCTACGAAAACGCCGGTACCGTGGAATTCCTGCTCGCTGAAGGCGAGGTGTATTTCATGGAGATGAACACGCGGGTGCAGGTGGAACACACCATCACCGAAGAAATCACCGGCATCGATATCGTTCGCGAGCAAATCCGCATCGCCTCCGGCCTGCCGTTGTCGGTCAAGCAGGAAGACATCCAGCACCGTGGTTTCGCCTTGCAGTTTCGTATCAACGCTGAAGATCCGAAGAACAACTTCCTCCCAAGCTTCGGCAAGATCACCCGTTACTACGCCCCTGGCGGCCCCGGCGTGCGTACCGACACGGCGATCTACACCGGCTACACCATCCCGCCTTTCTACGACTCCATGTGCCTGAAACTGGTGGTGTGGGCGTTGACCTGGGAAGAAGCCATGGACCGTGGCCTGCGTGCCCTGGATGACATGCGCCTGCAAGGCGTGAAGACCACAGCCGCCTACTACCAGGAAATCCTGCGCAACCCGGAATTCCGTAGCGGCCAGTTCAATACAAGCTTTGTGGAAAGCCACCCTGAGCTGACCAACTACTCGATCAAGCGCAAACCCGAAGAGCTGGCCCTGGCCATCGCCGCCGCCATCGCCGCCCACGCAGGCCTGTGAGGAATATAACAATGAGCAAGAAGATTTTTGTCACCGACACCATCCTGCGCGACGCCCACCAATCGTTGCTGGCGACCCGCATGCGCACCGACGACATGCTGCCGATCTGCGACAAGCTCGACAAAGTCGGTTACTGGTCCCTGGAAGTCTGGGGCGGCGCGACCTTCGACGCCTGTGTGCGCTTCCTCAAGGAAGACCCGTGGGAGCGCCTGCGCCAACTGCGCGCCGCACTGCCCAACACGCGCCTGCAAATGCTGCTGCGCGGCCAGAACCTGCTGGGCTACCGCCATTACAGCGACGACGTGGTCAAAGCCTTCGTGGCCAAGGCGGCGGTCAACGGTATCGACGTGTTCCGCATTTTCGATGCAATGAACGACGTGCGTAACCTGCGCGTGGCCATTGAAGCGGTCAAAGCCGCTGGCAAACATGCACAAGGCACCATCGCCTACACCACCAGCCCAGTGCATACCGTGGACGCGTTCGTGGCCCAGGCCAAGCAATTGGAAGCCATGGGCTGCGACTCCATCGCGATCAAGGACATGGCCGGCCTGCTCACGCCCTACGCCACTGGCGAACTGGTCAAGGCGCTGAAAGCCGAGCAGAACCTGCCGATTTTCATCCACTCCCACGACACCGCCGGCCTGGCCGCGATGTGCCAACTCAAGGCCATCGAAAACGGTGCCGACCATATCGACACGGCCATCTCCAGCTTTGCCTGGGGCACCAGCCATCCGGGCACCGAGTCGATGGTAGCGGCCCTTAAAGGCAGCGAGTTCGACACCGGCCTCGACCTGGAACTGCTGCAAGAGATCGGCCTGTACTTCTACGCCGTGCGCAAGAAGTACCACCAGTTCGAAAGCGAGTTCACCGCCGTCGACACCCGTGTGCAAGTCAACCAGGTGCCGGGCGGGATGATCTCCAACCTGGCCAACCAGCTCAAAGAGCAGGGCGCCCTCAACCGCATGAGCGAAGTGCTGGCCGAGATTCCACGAGTCCGTGAAGACCTCGGCTTCCCGCCGCTGGTAACCCCGACGTCGCAGATCGTCGGCACCCAGGCGTTCTTCAACGTGCTGGCCGGCGAACGCTACAAGACCATCACCAACGAAGTGAAGCTTTACCTGCAAGGCGGTTACGGCAAGGCACCGGGCATTGTGAACGAGAAGCTGCGCCGCCAGGCCATCGGCAGCGAAGAGGTAATCGACGTGCGCCCGGCAGATTTGCTCAAGCCGGAAATGACCAAGCTGCGCAGCGAAATCGGCGCATTGGCCAAGTCCGAAGAAGACGTGCTGACCTACGCCATGTTCCCGGACATCGGGCGCAAGTTTCTTGAAGAGCGCGACGCCGGCACCCTGGCTCCTGAAGTGTTGTTGCCGATCCCGGAAGCGGGCGGCGTGGCCCGTGCTGGCGGCGAAGGCGTACCGACCGAATTTGTCATCGATGTGCACGGCGAAAGCTACCGCGTGGATATCACCGGTGTTGGCGTGAAGGCCGAAGGCAAGCGTCACTTCTATCTGTCCATCGACGGCATGCCGGAAGAAGTGGTGTTCGAGCCGCTAAACGAGTTTGTCAGCAGCGGCGGCAGCAAGCGCAAGCACGCGACCGAACCAGGCCATGTCAGCACGGCGATGCCGGGCAATATCGTCGATGTGCTGGTCAAGCTCGGTGATGTGGTCAAGGCCGGCCAGGCCGTGTTGATTACCGAAGCCATGAAGATGGAAACCGAAGTGCAGGCAGCGATTGCCGGCAAGGTCACCGCTGTTCATGTGGCCAAGGGCGACCGGGTGAACCCTGGCGAAATTCTGATTGAGATCGAAGGCTGATTACTCAGCCTTCCAACTACCGCTTAAACCTCGGGGGGGCATGTGCCCCCTTTTTTTTGCTGATTTTTTGACCATCAGGCGGTGATTGCCGGGCTCTCCTTGCGTTTGAATTCGACAAAAATGCCCTTCGGGGTGTAGATCAATTCAGGTTCCAGGGTGGTCAGGTTACTGCTGATGGCGCCGAACCTTCCATCAATGGTGGTTGCTTTGGCGATGGGTAGCTGGCGCTTGAGCAACTCGTCGCTCTCTGGCTGTACGTCAAGGTGCAGGGTGGGGTTCCCCAACGTTAATGTGTTGCCGACGTTCAGTACGGAGTGCTGCTGATCCACACCAATTCTGTAATTCACGCTCGATCCTGGTTTCAGATGCAGATCTTTGGTGATCCTTGTCCGTGCAGTGATCGTGGGGTCGAGCAGCAGGGTGCCGGCTACGTTAAGATTGTCGACGTTACCGCCGGAGTAGCTTGCGCCTGGCTCGATATCCATTGTGCCCTTGATCCCACTACGGTTGATCAACGTCGCGTCGCTGTACACCTTGCCTTGTCGGTTGGCGTGCAGTGCACCGGTCAGCTCCCAGGAGCCTTTGCCGACCCACAGATGCTGCATTCTTGTCGCCCCTTCAAAAGTCCCTCCTTCAGCATCGTCGAGAATCACCTGATTGGTGCCACTGCCCCCATCCACTTCGCCGTTGAAGCGGCTGCCTTTCTTGATAATCAACAGATCGTCACCGCCTCCCATGTCGAGGGCTACACCGTTGCCACCGGTGATAACGCCCTGATTGGTCACTTCATCGGCTTTATTTCCGTCCAGCTTCACACCCGTGCCTGTTGCACCGGTGATGCCGCCTCGATTTTCCAGCCAGACGGGGGTGAGCCCGGAGCTGACCAGGCCATGAACAGGCGCCTTGATCTGTACGTCCGGGCTGTTGACGATTTCAACGGCTGTCATGAGGTGGGGGTTAGTCCGGTTGGCGTCGCTTTGGGTCAGTTTGGCCAGGTGGTCGATATTCATACCGTGACTGCTCGCTGAGCCTGGGGTAGTCATGAGCTTGATGGTATGGGTATTGAGCAAGCCATTGGACGGTTGGCTTCGGGCAGCCTTGAGCTCGCCAGGCATCGCTGGCGGGTGTACAGGTGGCTCTGCTGGTGTGGCGGGGGTGACGGCAGGGGCGAGGGACTGGGCGCCATGGGCAAACAGCATGCCCATGGAAGGGAGAAACGAGAGTGTCGAGATCATGGTTTCCGGCCTCTTCGGTGTAGGAGGCCGGAGTGTAGCGAGCAAAATCACCGGCTTAATGTCGGGCGTTGTAACCGGTTTGAGCGTGAAGTTTCCTCAGTTGCTGTCTTAAAACCCCATCTTCCACTCGCCTACCAGCCCATGGTTACGGCTGTTACTGCCGACCTCAGCGGTGTACGCGACGCTCAGTGCCTGGTGAGCAGAAAGGCCTATGTCCAACCCCGTGCGCAGGGCCAGGCTGTCGCGGTTCAGCGAGACGCCATCGACGGTGAAGTCACTGTTTTCTCCGGTCAGGTCAATCAGTCGGGAAGATTGCTTCACGCTGCTTTGCACGTCGCCATAGAGGTGCTTCCAGTGGGTGCTCAAATGCGGGGACAGGCTCATTTTGTTATCAAAACGATAAAGGCTGCCCAAGCGAAGCCCCAGGGTGCTGCTGAGGTTTTGCTGGGTTTGCGCACCGACATTCAGCGCCGCAAAGCCGCCTTTTTCCTTGAAACCTTCACGATGGTAGCGCTGGTACCCCAGGCCTGCGAACGGCTCGACGCTTAACGCATCCTTGCCCAGCTGGTAGCCCATTTCGCCAAACACGGTTTGGCTTTGGGCCGTGTATTTGCCTTTGAGTTGCTCGCGATAACCCAGGAAGTCGATATCGACACCGCGTTTGTTTTGCCCGTCATGGTTGCTGTAGATGGCACCCAGGCGCAGAGCCAGCGGGCCGTCCTGGCGCACGGCGTATGCGCCCAGATGCCAGCTGTCGAGCGCTGCTTTGAAACGCTTGTGCTCAAACTCGCTTTCGGATTTGCCTCCCACCACACCGGCACGCCAAGCGTGATCGACTGCCCAGTCGGCGCCCAGTACAACGCCCTTGGTGCTTTGCTGTAACCCGACGCTGCCATATTGGCCGTCAACTGTGCCGTTGTGGCTGAGGCCTTTCACCCAGAGGCGGCCATCGGCATCGCCTGCGACGTTCGCTGGCAGGTCGCGCAGGACCGAGAGCAGCGTGTCGCTGACTTGTTGCGTGCTCATTTGGGTGGCTGCGGCAAGGTTGGCATTCTGGCTGCCCGCCAGTTGCTCGAGGGCCTGAGCGACCCTGCCCGGCGCGAGGTTATTGAGGTATTCGCCGATATTGGCCAGTTCGTACCTGTCCCAGGGGGTGAGTTTGTCCGATTCAAGTAGCGATTTGACCGCCGCGTCCACGGCCAGGGCCAGGCGCTGCCCGTTGCGAGTGTTTGTGTGTTCGGCCAGGTAAAAGTCGACGGGAGCGTCTGTCGAAGGGCGATGCAAGACGCTGTCACGATTGATTGACCCGGTCAGTTCTGTGATCCCGGACCGATCGAACACGTGTTCCACGCTTCCCTGCGCTTGGGCAAATTGAATGCTGCTGGCGGCCAGCCCGAAGGACATGACGAGCACGAGTCGCTGTAAGGTGAATGGCATGCAGTCCCAACCTCTTGATGAATGAGGCCGGGAATTTAGGCGAGGTGAGGGGGGATAACTGTCAGGCCATCGACCCCTGATTTGCGGGAGTTGTCTCTAGTACGGTGCGATTAAAAACTCATCTGCCATTGGCCGGTCAGCGCATGGTTGCGGCTGTTGCTGCCCACTTCGGCTGTATAGCCCAGGCCCAGGCGATGACGGGCGGATAAACCTACGTCCAGGCCCGCTTCGAGCAACAGGCTGTCCCGATCCAGGGCGCTGCCTTGCACATTGAAGGCTGTGCCACCGGCCAGGAAAGCCTGGCGTGTGGCGCTGTCGACATCGCCATAGGTGTGCTTCCAGCCAACGCTGGCGCGGGGTGTGAGGCTGACGCCGTTGTCCAGCTGGCTCAGGTGCGCCAGGCGCAGGCCGAAGGTGCTGCTGAAGTTGTCCTGGGTCTGGCCCTTGACGTGTAACGCAGCGGCGCCGCCTTTTTCGTTATAGCCGTCGCGCTGGTAGCGCTGGTAGCCGAGGTTGGCGAACGGCTCTGCGCTCAAGCGACCTGTGCCAAGGGCGTAGCCCAGTTCAGCAAAAGCCTGCTGGCTGTTGGCGTCATAGTCGCCTTTGGGGCGGTCGTTAAAACCGCTGAAGGCCACCGTGCGTTTACTGTCGCCCTGGTGCCCGCTGTAGGCCGCACCCAGGCGCAAGGCCAGTGGGCCACTCTGGCGCAGGGCATAGACGCCGGCGTGCCAGCTGTCGACGCTGCCGTCCACACCGGTGGTGTCCAGGTCGGTCTTGGAATAACCCCCCAGCACACCCAGGCGCCAGTCGCCGTCCAGCGCCCAATCGGCACCGAGCACTGTGCCCTTGGTGCGTTGGGTCAAACCGTTACTGCCGTGCTCGCCGTCGAGCTTGCCGTAGCTGCCGATACCTTGCAGCCACAGGCGGCCGCGGGCGTTCGGGTCATTGAGGTTGCGCACCTCGGCGGGTACCCCGGTGGCCGCCAGTGCGGGTGTGTCTTTGCCGTCCAGCCCCACCAGCAGTCCCGCACCGCCGCCCACCTGGTGCATGGCGGCCAGCATGCTGTTGCCCACTTGAGCACTGGCATTGAGGGTGGCGCTGGTGAGGCTGGCAGTGCTGCTGCCCGCCAGTTGCTCGATGGCTGCACCGGCTGTGGCGGTGGTGGTATTGAGCAGGGCGTTGTACAGCGGGTTGTTCGTGCCCAGGCCCGCCAGGCTGCTGGCGGCGCTGGCACCGTTGGCGGTGCTGGCGAACTGGTTGAAGGCGATGTCGTTACGTGTGTACGTGAGGCCGACCTGAGTGGCGCTGTAGTCCAGGGTTGGGGTCAGGAAGGCGTAGTCGCTGGTGACCTTGCCAAACGTGCCGTTGATGCTGCCGGCTTGCAGCACGCTGTAATGGCTTTGCCACGGGTAGGTGCCTTCGCCGGGGTTGACCGCCAGGGTCGCGCCATTAAGGTAAGCGGTGCCGCCGACCTTGATCGGTGCGCTACTGCCGTCGGCGTTGACGCCGTAGGCGAGGGTCGAGCCGCTGCCCATGCGCAAGTCACGGCTGATGCTGGCGGTACCCAAAGCGGTGTTGGTCTGCAGGGTGCCGTTCACCAGCAGGCTGCCCACCGAGCCTGCGCCGGCATACACACCGCCTGCATCGACCGTCACATTACCGGCAATGCCGCCTTGGTTGACCAGCTTGGCACCGCTGGAAATCTTGCCGCCGTCGCTGAAATCACCCTGGCCGGTCAACGTCCAGATGCCTTGCTTGACCTCCAGCCATTCAAGGTTGCGGCTGTCGCCAAAACTGCCCCCTGCGACGTCGTCCAGGGTCAGTCGGTCGTAACCGCTGCCGCCGTCCACCGTGCCGATAAAGCGGCTGCCATTGCGCAAGATCAGGTGGTCGTCACCGCCGCCCAAGTCCAGGGCCAGGCCATTGCTGGCGCTGATCGTGCCGCTATTGATGACCGTGTCGGCGTAGTTGCCGACGAACTTCACGCCAAAGCCATCCAGGCCCTGAACCGTGCCGTGGTTCTCCAGGGTGGTAGCCGCGAGCCCCGGCCCGTCGCTGCCGTCGTCCACCAGGATGGCATTGTTGGCACCACTGATCAGCGCGCCCTTGGCGTTGTAGATAGCGCCACCGCCCAGGGCGATCCCTTCGCTGCCGTTGGCGAAGCCGTTCTTGTCGACCCCCCCGGCGCCGACACCTTGGATGACTCCGTAGTTTTCGATATGGGCGATCTTGTCGATGTCCACGCCGTCACCGTCGCCATCCGGTTGCAGCCCGGAGAACGCGCCGGTGATGGTGCCGTGGTTGATTACAGTGCCGTCGCCATCGGAACCAAAGCCCGAGCCGTTGCGGCCGATCACTGTGCCGTAGTTGGTCAGCGTGGCACCTTCGTCCGTGGTGATGCCATGGCGGCCACCGGAAATCAGGCCATAATTGGTGACCGTCACGCCGCTGGCGGAGTCGATGTCCACGCCATCGAACTTGTCATCGCGGGAGAAGGTGTTGCCGGTGGAAATCTCACCGTAGTTAGTGAGGGTAGCGTTGGCGCCGGTCTTCATGCCGTCGCTGGCCTCCCCGCGAATCAAACCACCGGCACGGTTGATGATGGTGGTGGTGACGTTGCTGCTGCGCATCGCATCCAGGTCCAGCCCTTGGCCGGTGGCCGAACGAATAGTGCCGCTGTTGTCGATCAGCACGCTGCCGCTGGCAAAGTTACTGTTGATGCGCAACGCATCATTGGCGCCTTGGATCACCCCACCGGCAAGGTTGTAAATGCTGTACCTGCGCTCCCCGCTGACACTCCCCGAACTGTCGATACCCCGACCGCCACTGGAGGCCAACTTGCCCGCGTTAGTCACCACCACCCTCGCACCGCGGGTGCCGTCCTTGAGCGTCACCGCCACCCCGGAGGTTGTAATGCTGCCAGGCGCCGACGTGGTCAACGTATCACTGCCACCCAGGGTTTGCCCCTGGGTGGTAGGTGTGTCGATCTGCAGGGTCTTGGCTGCGGCTGCTTCAATGAAACCGCCGCTGGCCAACAGGATGAGGGCGAGCGCGAGGCGTTGAGGACACGGGGGCATGCTGGGCGACCTTGTTATGGCAAGCGAGTCGACCTGTATAGCGGAGGGGAGTTGCAGGAATGTGTCGGAAAGATGACGAGGATGAATATGCAATCTATTGCAGATCCTTGAGCCTATTCAGCCTGAGCGCTGCAATATATTGCACATTCTGCACTTCAACCGCGCCGCACGTAGCCCTTGCCGAAATGCCGCTCCATCCGCGCCTGGATCAATTCCAGCCCCAGGGACATCACCCAGTAAATGATCGCTGCCGTCGTGAGCATCTCGATATAGCGGTAGCTGGAACGGCCATAGGACTGGGCCAGAAACATCACTTCCCACACGCCCATCACCGATATCAGGGACGAATCCTTGAGCATCGAGATGAACTGGTTGGTGGCCGGCGGGATGATGGTGCGCATGGCCTGAGGCAGGGTCACGTGCCAGAAGATCGCCCTGTCGCGCATGCCCAGTGCCAGCGCGGCCTCGCGTTGGCCATGGGGTACGCCGAGGATGCCTGCCCGGAAAATCTCGCTCAGGTAGGCGCCGTAATTCAATGACAACGCGATGATCCCGGCGACGATGGCGCCTGGCACCAGCCCCAATTGCGGCAGACCCAGGTAGATCAACAGGATCTGGATCAGCAGCGGCGTGCCGCGAAAGAACGAGGCGTAGAAACTGGCGATGCCGAACGCCACCGCACTTTTCGACAGGCGTCCCAACGCTGTGATAAAGCCCAGCACCGACGACGCGACGATGGCGCACAGGCACAAGAACAGCGTCAGCGCTGCACCTTGCAGGAAGCCGTTAGGCGCAAGGTGCAGGCCGACCAGGTTGGGCAGCTTGTCGAGGATGATCGAGAACTTCAGGTCAAAGCTCAGGAAGAAACTCGCAAACAGGGCGAACAGCGCCGCCCAGGTCAGGTAAAGCCGTAGGCGAAAACTCATCGGCTGATATCGGCGCCGATCCATTTTTGCGACAGCGCGCTCAAGGTGCCGTCCTGCTTGAGCTGGGCGAAGACCTCACGCACTTTGCTGTCCCACTGCGGGTCGCCTTTCTCGATGGCCACCGAGTTGGGCTCCGAGTACAGCGGCGCACCGGCGAGCTTGAAACGCTTGTCCTGGGTCAGGCGCGGCTGCGCGGTGACCAGGTTGGTGAGGATCGCATCCAGGCGCACGCCAGCGCCCAGGCCCAGATCCTGGAACGCCACATTGTCGGTGTCGTACGGGGCGATCTGCACATCCTCGAACGGGTACTGCAACTGCGTGTCTTCGGCGCCTTCGATCACCAGGTTCTTGTTCAGGTAGCTTTCATAGCTGGAAGCGCTGGTGAGGCCGACTTTCTTGCCGCTCAGGTCCCGGGCGTCGTGGATGCGATCGTCCTTGGCATTGACCACGATCACGGCGGGCGAGGCGTAGTACTCCACCGGGAAGTCGAACACCTCGGCGCGTGCCTTGCTCGGGGTCATGGAGCAGATGCAGATGTCGTAGCGCCTGCTCCAGCGGCCGGCGGCGATCACGTCCCAGGACGGGGTTTCCAGGCGCAACTTCACGCCCAGTTTTTGCGCCACGGCCTTGGCCACGTCCACGTCGAAACCGTCGAGCTGGTTCTGGTCATTGAGAAACGAAAACGGCGGATAGCTTTCCATCAGCACGCCGACCAGTTCTTTCTTCTGCTCGACACGATCCAGGGTGGCACCGCCAAAGGCTTGGGTGGAAGCAGCCAACATCGTCAGGCCCAGGGCCAACAGCGGTCTGAATTTCAAAATCGAGCACCTGAATAAAAAAGAGGTTGTTATTAACCGAACGGTACGCATTAAATAGTTATAAGAACGACTCTCATAGTGAGTTATTTTCATAAGCATATGAGTAAAAAGCATATGGGCGCAGTAAGCACAGTAATTCTTGATGGCGGCATGGGCCGTGAACTGCAACGCCGTGGCGCGCCGTTCCGCCAGCCGGAATGGTCGGCACTGGCCTTGAGCGAAGCGCCGCAAGCGGTGGAGGCGGTACACACGGCCTACATCGACAGCGGCGCCAATGTGATCACCAGCAACAGTTACGCGGTGGTGCCGTTCCACATTGGCGAAGCGCGGTTTGCCCAAGAAGGGCAGGCGCTGGCCGCCTTGGCCGGTGAGTTGGCGCGACGGGCGGTGCAGGCATCCGGTAAAGCCGTGCAGGTAGCCGGCTCGCTGCCGCCGTTGTTCGGCTCTTATCGCCCTGATCTGTTCCAGGCCGAGCGCGTCAGTGAACTGCTGACACCGCTGGTCAATGGCCTGGCCCCGCATGTCGATCTGTGGCTGGCGGAAACCCAAAGCTCAATCGCTGAAGCACGGGCGATCCGTGCCGGCCTGCCGCAGGATGGCAAGCCTTTCTGGCTGTCGTTTACCTTGAAAGACGAAGACACCGACGAGGTGCCGCGCCTGCGCTCCGGCGAACCGGTGGTGGACGCAGCCGAGGCGGCGGCGCAACTGGGCGTACAGGTATTGCTGTTCAACTGCAGCCAGCCGGAAGTGATCGGCGCGGCCATTGATGCGGCGCGGGCAACCTTCGAACGATTGGGTGCAGCGATTCAGATCGGCGCCTACGCCAACGCCTTCCCACCGCAACCCAAGGAAGCCACGGCCAACGATGGTCTGGACCCATTGCGCGACGACCTCGACCCGCCCGGCTACTTGCAATGGGCGGCGGATTGGCAAGCGCGCGGCGCCAGCCATCTGGGTGGATGCTGCGGCATCGGACCGGAGCATATTGCGGTGCTGGCCCAGAAGTTGGCTGGCTGAGCCTAAGTTCCGAGAGTGTCCAACATCCAATGTGGGAGCTGGCTTGCCTGCGATGGCATCAACTGGTTTTGCCTGATACACCGAGGTGTCTGTATCGCAGGCAAGCCAGCCCCACAAATGTGACCATTAATCCCGACACTCTGTGAGGGTCTTCAACTGGCCCGAACCACTCTGGTTCGCCTGCGACAACCACACCTCAAACCCGGCACCGACCTTCGGCCATTCCGAATCCAGGATCGAATACCACGCCGTATCGCGGTTCTGTCCCTTGACCACCATGTGCTGGCGGAACACCCCTTCAAAACTGAACCCCAACCGCTCCGCTGCGTACTTGGAGCGCGCATTGCCGTTGTTGCACTTCCATTCCAGCCGGCGGTAACCCTGTTCGAACGCATACTTGGCCAGCAGGTACACCGCTTCGGTGCTTTTCGGCGAGCGTTGCATCGGTGCGCCGAAGGTGACGTGGCCGATTTCGATACGGCCTTGCGCCGGGACGATGGACATCAGGCTGAGGATGCCCTGGACCTGGCCCGTCGCGCGGTCGATCACGCTGAAAAAATACGGGTCGTTGTGGGCGGCGTGGTTGTTCAGCCAGGCGTCGAAGGCACTGCGCTCGGAAAAGGGGCCGTAGGGCAAATAGTCCCACAGCTTCGGATCGGCCCCAGGGCCTTCGAGGGCCTGCCACAGTTGATCGGCGTGGCGCGCCGGGTCGAGTTTTTCCAGGCGGATAAAGCGCCCTTCGAGCAGTTGCGCGCAAGGCGCCGGAGCGCCTTTCCAATCAGCGAGGGAATTGATCATGCTGTGCTCCTTAAAGACCTTTGCGAAATTGAATGAAGCCTGGACGCTCGGCGATGCGCTCATAGAGCTGGATCGCGGTAGCGTTGGTCTCGTGGGTCAACCAGTGCACCTTGCAGCAACCATCGGCCTTGGCGGTGGTGTAGACGAATTCGATCAGTTTGCGGCCGACACCGGTGCCGCGTTGGGCCGGGTCCACCAGCAGGTCCTGCAGGTAGCAGGAATTCTCGATGCTCCAGTTGGAGCGATGGTAGATGAAGTTCACCATGCCCACCGCCTTGCCGTCCTGCCAGGCCAGCGCCGAATGGGTCGGCTCGCTGGCATCGATCAGGCGTTGCCAGGTGCTCTGGCTGACGGCGTCCGGCAGTTCGGTGTTGTAGAACTTCAAATAGGCCTGCCACAGCGGTAGCCA
Organism: Pseudomonas fluorescens; assembly: GCF_001902145.1. GTDB lineage: Bacteria > Pseudomonadota > Gammaproteobacteria > Pseudomonadales > Pseudomonadaceae > Aquipseudomonas > Aquipseudomonas fluorescens_BV. Next base: position 570,614 of record NZ_MRST01000026.1, on the reverse strand, counting down.
GGCGGCGTGGTCGGCCGCTGTAACCTGGCGAATGTCGATCTGGCTCATTCTGCAACTCCTTGGGGAATAAAGCGGGCGAGGGTCTGGTCGCGTACATCGGCACTGGCGGCCAGGCCGTCACGCACACCGGCCATGTCGGCGGCGCTGCGGTTCTGGCTGAGTTTGCGTTTGCCCACCAGGCGTTCGACCGGCAAGGCGAAGCCGACGATGGCCTTGAGCATGCCGTCGATGTAGTCCGCCGGTGCGTCGCTGACACGCCAGGGTTGGGCGCGGCCGCTTTCATGGCGGTCGGTGAGGGCGGTGACCACCTTGAGCAAGCGCTCGGCGTCGCTGAACACCGCAGGCGTGCCATAGGCGTGCACGGCGATGTAGTTCCAGGTAGGCACCACTTTGCCGTGCTCGGCCTTGGCGGGGTAAAACGCCGGGCTGATATAGGCGTCGGCACCTGCAAAGATCACAAGGGCCTCACTGCCATTTTGCAGCTCGCGCCATTGCGGGTTGGCCTTGGCCAAGTGCCCATAGAGCGTGCCGTTCGGGCCTTCCTCGGGGTTGAGCAGTAACGGTAAGTGGCTGGCTTGCAAACCGTGCTCACCAAAGGTCACCAACTGCGCCAGGCGCGTGTGCTGGATCAGTTGCTGGATTTCGGGCAAGTCATCAAGGGCGAAGGCGCGTGGTGTGTACATGGAAAGTTTTCCTTGGCGAATGCCTGCATCCTAGGCAGGCTAATGGTTCGTTGTAAGAGCCATCTAGCGCTAATTTCATAGGTCCAATATGCCGCCCATCACACCGCCGCTGTCATTTAACCCTGCCGGTATCGAACTGGACCGCCGCCAGGGCCTGACTCGCCAACTGTATGACGCTTTGCGCGTGCGGGTGCTGGATGGGCGGCTGGTGAGTGGCACGCGATTGCCCGCCACCCGCGATCTGGCGGCGGCGCTGTCGATTTCCCGCAATAGCGTGGTGCGTGCCTACGACCAGCTGTATGCGGAGGGGTTTATCGAAAGTCGGGTCGGGGATGGCACCTACGTGGCTCAACTGCCCAGCCCAAAAAAACTATCCACAAAAGTGTCCACAGGGTTACCAACAGGCTTATCCCCAACCTTATCCACAAATTGGCTGGACTTGCCGGTCAATTCCCCAAATGAAGTTATCCACAGGGCAGCCTTGGGGCGGGTAGAAAATAACCACCTGCCCCATCCTCCGTCAGGGCCACCGCGGGCCTTTCGCGTCGGCGTACCGGCGTTCGATCTGTTCCCTTTCGAGGTGTGGGCCAAGCTGAGCGGGGCTTTCTGGCGCAAGCCGGACTTCGAGCAGCTATGTTATGGCGACCCGGCAGGCGACGCTCGCCTGCGCGGCTTGATCGCCGCTTACTTGCGCAGCTCGCGAGGGATGCAGTGCACGGCTGAACAAATAGTGATCACCAGTGGCGCACAGCAAGCGATCAGCCTTTGTGCACAGCTGTTGGTCGAGCCTGGAGACGGGGTGGCGGTGGAAAATCCTGGCTACCGCGCGGCAGGCCATGCGTTTGCCTTGGCCGGTGGGCGACTGCACGGCGTGCCGGTGGACGTCGAGGGGATGGATTGCCAAGTGCTCAGCACGTTGGATGATTGTCGTGTGGCGTATGTCACGCCCTCTCACCAGTACCCGTTGGGGGTGGTGATGAGCCTGGCACGCCGTCTGGAGTTGCTGGCCTGGGCCGAGCGTACCGGGGGGTGGGTCATTGAAGACGACTACGACGGCGAATACCGCTACACCGGCGCGCCACTGTCGCCGTTGGCGGCGCTGGATCGCAGTGGGCGGGTGCTGTACGTCGGCACCTTCGGCAAGGTGGCGTTCCCGGCCTTGCGCCTGGGCTACCTGGTATTGCCACCGGGTCTGGTAGACGCATTCACCCGGCGTCGCGCCGTTGACATGCGTCATTCCGAAGTCAGCACCCAGGCAGTCATGGCCGAATTCATGGTGGCGGGGCATTTCCAGCGTCACATTCGTCGGATGCGCCGCGCTGCGCTCAACCGGCGCAATGCCTTGTTAGCCGGATGGCCCGCCGGGGTGCCCGGCATCGGCGCTTTGCCCAATGTCGCAGCGGGTCTGCACCTTACTGTGCGATTGGACAGCCTGGCCCGCGAGCAGGCCTTGCTCGCCCAGGCCCGTGCAGTGGATGTCGAGATCAATGGCTTGAGCAGTTATTGGCTGGCTGGCACACGTCCACCACCGGACCAGCATGCTGGCCTGGTGATGGGGTTTGCTGCGGTGCCCGAAGCGGCTATCGCCCAGGCGCTGACACGTTTGCGCCAGGCGTGGCAGGCATAGACGGCGATCAGCTGTTGAAGAACAGCGACTTGGCCAGTTGCTCGCCGATGCTGCGCCGGTGGATTTCTATCACGTCCCAGTCACTGGGGCCGGTGCGCTGGTGCGAGCCCCCGAGCCGTTGTTGTTCGCGGGTCTTGAGGTGATCCTTGGTGAAGTTCTCCAGCGCGGCATTCTTGGTTTCATAATGAAAGTGCGCGTACCACAGCACCGTGCCGCTCTCGTTATCGCGAATCTCGTATTCGTCGAGATAGTCCTTCCTTGGCCCCTTGAGCACGCGGCGGCTGACGACCTTGACGATGGTGATCAGGCCTTGGCTGTGTAGCCAGTTCACTCGTTCGGCGGTTGGCGGCTGATGCTTGATCATGTCGATATAGGTTTTTTTGCCCAGCCGATATAAGCGTTGTACCGCATCGTTGAGATTGCGGTTGGTCGAGGCGGCGGAAGCATGATCGCTTTCCGTGAGATTGCGCTGGGTCAGTGCTTCTTCGATGTTGTTTGACGCGTCTGCCAGCGCCTTCGCATAGTCATCGAACATGTCTTGAATATCTTGCGGTGCATGCCACGGCTTCTTCGAGAAACTCTGGTATTTGCGAGTTTCAGCCTGCTCGCCATCCAACAACGTTTGCCCGGCATTGATGCTGGTGTCCAGGTCCACAGAAACAGGGGCGGGCGGGTTCAGCGGGGTTTGGCGTCGTGTGACCCACACGCCTGGCGACTTCTCATGGAATGTGGCGATCACCTTGCCGGTCCTGCTTACCTTGACGTCGACCAACGAACTGTCGGTTTCACGGGGCTCACCCATCACCAGGCCGTGATGGCGTGTCTTGATCACTTTGCGCCTTGGTCGGGGCTCTGCCTTTGAGCTGCCGGGCTTGGGGTCCAGGGCTTTTTTTTCCCGCAGCAACTGCGCCAGGTCGTGGACGGCCCGCTCGCTGAACTCACCAATGTGCTGGCGAAACTTTTCCAGGCGGCTTTTGTGCAAGTGCTGCGGGTAATCGGCGTGCAGGTCCAGCACACGTTGGTCGGCACTGGAAAACTGCTCAACCAGGCTGTTGAGCACCTCAATGCGTTCATCCAGCGACGCGCCGTTACCCCGTTCTACAATCTCATTGAAACTCTCGACGTTCAGTTCGGCGGTATCGACGATCTGGCCCATCCGCTCACGCAGCATTGCCGGGATCTGGCCTTGCTCTTCATCGATACACAGGTAGCGGCTCAGCCCGATCTCCAGAGATTTGAGTTCAATGAGGGTCAGCTGCGGCAACTCCTGGATGGTTTTGCGAATGACGGCTGCGCCCTCATCACCCAACACTTTGAGATCTTTGAAGCGCTCGTTGATGTACTCCAGGCGCTTGATGATTTCAAGGTTCAGGGTGGACAGGCTTTGCGCGCTTCGTGCCTGGTTTTTATAGTCAATGTTGACTTCGGCATCGAGGATTGAGGACGACGACTGTAAGGCGTCCTTATAGCTCACCACTTGTTGTTCCAAGGCTATCTGAGTCAGTTGTACCTGCTGTTTCAGGTAACCGCTCATGTTGCTCTGGTAAGTGGGCACGGTGTCGATGATGCTCAAGGACTTCAGTTGACTGATCGCTTCGTCATACGCCGCCAGCCGGCGGTCGACTTTACCGATGAACTCCGTGCGCCGCAGGTCCGTGGAAGGTCCGGGTTGAGCGTCCGGCACCGGCTTTGACTCAAGCACATCCAGCTGTTGGCTGGCGGCGACTGCGTCGAAGGCGTTGAGTTGGGTCTTGAGTGCCTCGATGCGCGCGGGCTGATCGACCTTGACCGCGCGCCGACGGTTTCGAAGACCGCCGCCGCGTAGTCGTAAACGGGTATCGACAAACCACCGCCCCGCCAGGTTACCGATCAGCGGTGGGCCGGTACGCACAGGCTCCTTCGGATCGATGATGACGACACTGTCGTTGTCATCCACCATGACCTCGAACCAGCGCTCGCTGACCGGTGCATACCACTTATCCGCTAGCGGATAGAGATTGAGGTGGCGACCGGGGGTTTTATTTTGTTCACCGAGTTTTTCGGGTTTGGTGACACTGAAACTGTCAAGCGTCTTGGCCAGCCCCAGTCGGCTGTGACTCAGGGCTCCTCGAGTGTGCACCGCGCCCTGATGTTTGCCGGAAAGTAGGTTGTAGGAAACATTGGCCTGTTGGACTGAGGTGATTTTTTTCTCGGCAACGGATGGTTTGCCCACCGTTTCAATCGTCGTTATTGCCGATTCAGTCTCGACCTTGGGGGTATTGGTTTGCTTGAGCGGGCGAGGGTGGCGCAGGGCGATGTGCAGCGTCAGTGCCATGCCCAGGTTAAGGAATACATCCACCAACGCTGTCCAGGACGCGGGCTGATCACCCTTGTCCACGGCCTCCTCGACGGCCTGCAGATCGTCCATGATTTGCCAGATCCAGGCGGCGATTCCAAGGGTACGGCCCATGAAGGGCAGCGCAGCGTTGAAAATCTGCCAGCCGGCATGTCGAAAGGTCGCCCAGCGTTTCTGCGCATTAGACACCGACTGGCGTGTCGCCAACTCGACCATGGCATTGGCGTTGGCCTTGAACAGCGTGGCAAAGATGTCATTCCCCACTTCCTCATCGGTCAATGTCACCGGGCCGCTCATGTACACCACGGTCAGCGGTTCGACCAGCGCGCGCACCACGGTCCAAGGCGAGGGCAGGGTGTCGGGGAAAACGTATTGGGCATAGTTGAACCTTTGCGCTTCAGGCAGCCAGGCCAACACCGACTCGCGCAAGGCGCGGTCATGCTTGATGGCGTAGAGCAGGTTTTGCCGCGACGCAAATTGCATCAGGACCGGTTCCAGCAATGGCCGATAAAGCACACAGGGGCCGGCGTTGGATTGCTTTGGGCCAATCACGAACATATTGTCGACGACGTCTTGCTCATGGCCGGGGCGCAAGGTGGGGATAAAGGCCAGGCGGCGGATGACGATGGGCTGCCCATCTACGTTGCGCTCATGTTCGTCGGTGCGCATCACGGCAGCGATGTAGCGGTAACCCAATTCATCAATGCCGTTCTGGTTGCGGATCTTCATCTGCAGGGCCAGCAGCGGCAGTTGTACCTGCAGGTGCCCGGTGTAGATCTGCTGTCGGTGGCCCGATTGCAGCGGGTCATCGAGCAGTTTCTGTTTGATCAGGGCGGGGTAGTTCTGGCCTATATCGATGTCTTCGATCACGTCTTTCACAAAGCGATAGGTCAGCCAGGCAGGTACGCCGCTGTTTGTGCCGTTGTAGTGCACCGTCGTGTTGCCCGTAGGCAAGCCGGTCAGGTTTTCCAGGGCCAGGTCGATCAGGCTGCGACGAGTGATGTCCACGGCTCCCGGAACGACAAAGGTGCCCCACAGAACCGGGCTTTCGATCTCAATCTCGACTTTATCCAGATTCAGGTTCCTGCCTTTTTCAGGGGCGCGGATACGGTTTTGCAACTGCGTCCGGGCATAGTCACGAATGGATGCAATGCCGTCCTGAAACGTTTCGCCGTGGTAATGGGTATGCAGTTGGGCCAGGTCGATCAGGTAGCGGCTGTACGCGGCGGTATCGGAGTCCGTTGCCGAGGCCAGCCAATCTGGGAGTTGGTGGTGAATTTCGCGAATATTCGACAGCTGGTGATCACTCATCTCTTCGATGCTGGGCACGATACGGGCGATGGTTGGGCCGGGCGGCTGATCCTGCAGATCGGACGCGCTGGTGCTGCCAATGGCCTGGATTTGCAGTGAGACCAGCGAGCAGGCCAGCGTATCGAAGAAGTTGTCCTCGGGCTCGTACAAGCGCCATTGCAAGGTGGTTCCCGGCCGCAGGGCACTCACCCTTGCAGGCAGCGAGGCGCCGAACTGGGCCAATGACTCGAACGTCTCATACCCGCTCACAAGTGAGTGCGTCACAACCATCTGGCGCTTGTCGTGCTCGCCCGTTAATACGGTGATGTCCATGAAGCTGAGGTGGGTGGGCTGGCCGTCTTGAAGAATATCCACATCAACCAGGTAGGCACGGCTTTTATAGGGGTCTTTTTTCAGCGCACGCCTGGCCCTGTCGGGTTCCTGGTAAACCGTGCGAGCCATGGCGCATTCGTGCTCATCCAGGCCTTGCTCTTCGGTGACGTTCCACACGTTTCTCAACGCGTTGGAGAAGGTCTGCCAGCGAGGGCCGGCAGTACCGTTGGATGCGTTCCAGAAGTCCAACTGTTGTTCCTGGAACGCGGCGAACATCAGGTCGGATAACTCGTTGATCAGACGTGCAATGGCATCGATTTTCACTGCCAGATGCACTGGAACCGCAGCGTTCGGCTGTAGCGTGAGGAAGTGTTGGCCGTCGACGTAGGTCACTCTGTCGCTGGACAGTGCCTGATGAGCCAGCACCGAGGTAAGCGATTCGACAATGGCTGGCGCACGCTCGACGGCGTTGCCGACCACGTTCCATTGAGGGCTGACCACCACGGCCAGGTCCGGGTCGATATCCAGGGCGGGATACAACTCGTTGAGTGCTGAGCGCAGCGTGGTGGCGGCGACTTCCCGGGCAGTGGGGCCGCTGGTTAATTGGGTGAGCAGGTCATAGGTACTGGGGGGGCGATGGCTATTAACGATGTCATTGGGCATGTGCAGCTCCTCTGCATTCGATGGCCCGAACGGGCTTCGAAAATAAGCAAAGTAGCGAGCTGCGTTATGTCGAGGGCGGTAGATACGTCGAGGCGCGGTCACGTCCGCCAGCGCTTCAGCTCCCGGACTTTATCCTGGTCCAGGCTCTGGTCCTGGCGCGTTCGGCTTTGCTGTCCAGAGGCTTGAGGGTGTAAAGCGTGGCCATCGCCGCTTCGGTCGGATAGAGGTTGGGATTGTTGCGAATTAACGGGTCGACCAGGTCCGTAGCGTCCTTGTTCGGGTTGGGATAGCCGACAAAGTCGCTGACCGGCGCGATCACCTGGGGTTGCAGCAGGTAGTTGATAAAGGTGTAGGCGTCCTGTGGGTTTTGCGCGCCCTTGGGAATGGCGAGCATGTCGAACCAGATCGGCGCGCCCTCTTTGGGCAGGCGCATGTCCACGGTTACACCATTTCTGGCCTCTTTGGCACGGTTGGCGGCCTGGGAGAAACTGCCGGAATAACCCACGGCCACGCAGATATCACCGTTGGCGATATCGGCCATGTACTTGGAGGAGTGGAAATAAGTGATGTACGGGCGGATCTTCATCAACAGCGCTTGGGCCTTGTCGTAGTCCTTGGGGTTGCTGCTGTTGGGGTCCAGGCCCAGGTGCTGCAAGGCCAGGGGCAGGATCTCCGAAGGCGAGTCAAGCAGGGCGACGCCGCATTGCTTGAGCTTGCTGAGGTTTTCTTCCTTGAAGATCAGGTCCCAGCTGTCCACCGGTGCGTTGTCTCCCAGGGCCGCCTTGACCTTGGCCGGGTTGAAGCCAATGAGGATGGTGCCGTACATGTAAGGCACGGCGTACTGATTGCCGGGGTCGTTGGCCTCGATCAGCTTCATCAGCTTGGGATCGAGGTGGTTCCAGTTGGGCAATTGGCGGCGGTCCAGGGGCTGGAACACGCCGGCTTCGATCTGCTTGGCCAGGAACACGTTCGAAGGTACCACCACGTCATAGCCGGAGTTGCCGGTGAGCAATTTGGCTTCCAGAGCTTCGTTGGTGTCGAAGATGTCGTACACCAGCTTGATCGACGGGTGCTGGGCCTTGAAGTCTTCCAGCGCCTTGGGCGTGATGTAGTCGAACCAGTTGAGGACCTTGAGGGTTTTTCCCTCGGCCTGGGCTGCGCCGCTGACAACCACGGCGCACAGGGCGAGCGACTTGAGCATGTTCATTGGGCTGCTTCCTCGAAACCTTCCAGCACGTTGACGGCATTGATGCCGATTTCTTCCACCGCGTAGCCGCCTTCCATCACGAACAGCGTGGGTTTGCCCAGGCGAGCAATACGCGCGCCCATGGCCAGGTAGTCCGGGCTGTCGAGCTTGAACTGCGAGATAGGGTCGTCCTTGAACGTGTCCACGCCCAGGGACACCACGATGATGTCGGCGGCGTAGCGCTCGATTTCGGCGCAGGCCTGTTCCAGCGCGGCGCTCCAGGCCTGCCAGCCGGAGCCGGCCGGCAACGGATAGTTGAAGTTGAAACCGGCGCCTTCGCCTTCGCCGTGTTCATCGGCATAACCGAGGAAGAACGGAAACTCTGCCTCTGGATGGCCGTGGATCGAGGTGAACAGCACGTCGCTGCGCGCATAGAAAATCGACTGCGTGCCGTTGCCATGGTGGTAATCCACATCGAGGATAGCGACCTTTTTACAGCCCTGATCGAGGAACGCCTGGGCCGCGATGGCCGCGTTGTTGAGGTAACAATAACCGCCCATCAAATCGCTGGCGGCGTGATGCCCCGGTGGGCGGCACAGGGCGAAGGCACTGTGGGCGCCCTGAGTGATAGCGGCCTGGGCCGTGAGGGCAACTTGCGCTGCGCTGTAGGCCGCTTGCCAGGTGCCGGCGGTAATCGGCGCGCCACCGTCGAAACTGTAATAGCCCAACTGGCCGTGCAGGCTGGTAGGCAACACGCGGCGCAACGTGCGCGCCGGCCAGGTGTAGGGCAACAGATCGCCGTCCTGGCCGTATTCGGTCCAGCGCTGCCAGGCGCCCTTGAAGAAGTCGAGGTAGTCGCGGCTGTGGATACGTTGCAGCGGCGCCAGGCCGAAATCCAGCGGCGCTTGCACGGGCCCCAGTTCCCGCGCCTTGATCCGTTGCAGCACGTGGTCAGCACGCGAGGGCATTTCAAAGCAGGGCATCAGTTGCCCGTCCATCAGTTCACAGCGGCCATGGTGTAAATGGTGATCGTCCGAGTAGATCGTCAGCATGTTGTTGTTCTCCGAAGGCTCAGTGGAATGCCTTGCAGTGTTGCCAGACGCCGGGGTTTGGAGAACGGCAGGAGCGGCCAAAAGGGGATCGATATGGCCAATGTGTCTGTCCGCTATTCGCCCCTTGCTATGGCCTGAACTGACTCGGCGCCACACCGCTCCAGCGCACGAACGCATGCCTGAAACTTGCGGTCTCGCTGAAGCCCAGTTGCTCGGCGATGCGGTAGATCGGCAGCTGATCCTCCCCCAGCAGCTGCTTGGCGCGCTCGAAGCGTAGCTCGTCGAGCAGCTCCTGATAGCTGCACCCCAGGTCGTGCAAATGCCGACGCAGGGTCCGTGCCGAACAATTCATTTGCCCTGCCAACCCCTCCAGGCCCGGAGCAGCATCCATTTGCGCGGCGAGTAGCAGGCGCACGCGCCCCAACCAGGCTTGGCGGCCGGTGAATTCGGCGTTTTGTTTGCGGCAGCGCTCCACCATGGCGCAGTGGGTGATGGGATCGGCCAGCGGTAACGGTTGGTCAAGCCAGCGCCGGTCGAAAGCAAAGGCATTGTCAGTCGCCTCAAATTGCACCGCGCAATCAAAGCGCTCGGCGTAGCGTGCCTGATAGTCGGGCGCAGCGTATTCAACGCGCGCACCGAGCAGTGGCAGGGGCTGGCCGATCAGGTCGTCGCAGATCACCTTCAGCGAGACCAGGCAGAACTCGATATTGAACGCAGCCAGGGACGGATCCTCGCGGTAGCCGCTGGCGCTGAACCAGATGCGCTGGCCGTCCTGCTCAAGGCTCAGTTCGAAAAGTGTTCCCAGCAGCGCCGGATAGCGCAGGGCCAGGCGCAAAGCGTCACCAAAGGTGGCACTGGTGAGCAGCGCGTAACCGAGCATGCCGTAGGACGACACATGCATGCGCCGGCCCAGCTCCAGGCCGATATCCCGGCGCAACGCCACGGCATTGGCGCACACGCGCATTTCCTGGTGAGTGGTGATACACGTGTCGGCGCGGCTCAGGTCGGCACCGCCGATGCCGCTGCCGGCCAACAAGGCCTCGGCGGGCACACCGTCGGCCTTGAACGTCTCAAGTATCAGGGAGACCGCGTTGAGGGTGGTCAGGTGCGAGTGCAACATGATGGTTTCCAGCCCGGGTTTGCCAGGCTGGAGCAAGTTATGTGCCGTTGTCGGGCAGGGTGTTAATGGCTCTCTTTAGCAAAAAACAAGCGGCGCGCCTGTGACAGGTTGATGGTGCTGCGATAGAAGGCAACTTGCTGTTGTGCTGTGAGCCCATTGATCTGGTCCGCCTTGCTGCCTTTTGCATGTTCTTCCGGGGTTTTCAAGCGTGCGGTAAGAAAGCGATCGGCCTGCGCCACTTCACTCGAATAATGAAAGTGTGCATACCAGAGCGCAGTACCAGTGGACTGATCGGTGATGGTGTATTCATCCAGGTAATCCTTGTTGGGGCTTTGAAGCCTGCGCCGCTTGACGGTTTTCTTGATGCTGATCAGGGTGTTGTTATTGAGCCAATCAACCCCTGAGATGGTCGGTGGCTGCTGCTTGATGAGCTTTTGCACCTGCTGCTTAGCCTGTTGGTAAAGTGCGTTTGCCGCATCGTTGAGTTGCTTGCCCAGAGTGACGGCCGATTGCTGTTGCTGGCTCTCGGTCACATTGGCCTGGGTCAGCGCTTCTTCGATGGCCTGGTTAGCCTGCTCCAACAGCTGGGCATGTTGATGGAACATCTGCTCGATGCCGATGGGCGTTCGAGAGGGCTTGTTCACTTGCTCAAGGGCACGTGTCTGGAACGCGGGCAATTGGCTCAGTAATGCCTGAGCCTTGCTTATGCTGGTTTCGACACTGGCCGCCGCCGCCGCGGGCGATGAGGTCTCGCGCTCAATATGTTCAACCCATACCCCCGGAGTTTTTTCATGGAAAGTAGCGATGATGCGCCCGGTCAGCGGTGATCTGATGTCGACAAAGGGGGTTTCGAGCCCTATCGGCGTCAAGCGCTGTTCGCCGATCAAGACGCCGTTGTAGCGCGTGGTTATGAACCTTTTTACCGGCCTGGGCGGTATTGGGGGCGGTGATGGCCGGATGCGTTGGGCCTCTTGTTGCGCGTGCAGGGGCGCCAGTTCGGCGATGGCTCGATCTGCAAAGTCACGGAGCATTTTACGCAAGCCTTCCACTTGTTCGGTCAGGGGCTGAGTGGAAACGTCTGCGGAAAAATCCTGCAAGCGCTCATCGACGAGTTGGAACTGCTCGACCAAACTGCTCAAGCCTTCAATGCGCTCATCCAGACGTTTCTCGCTGCGTTCTTGCAGAGTGTCACGCAGGGCCTGCACGGCCAGGTCCGCAGAGTCGACAATCTTGCCAATCAGTGTCCAGGCCTCAGGGGCGGTAGCGATGGATTGCGGGTCCAGGCAAAGATTTCGCGCCAGCGTCACTTGCAGGGCGCGCAGGTCGTCGCTTTTATAAGTGGGCAGCCGGGACTTGCTGCTCTGGATCAGGCGCAAGCCATCCTGGGCCAGGGTATGCAGTTCGGTGAAGCGTGATTGTGCATAATCAAGGTGCTTGATCATATCGCCGCTCAGCTTGCTCACCAGTCGTGCGTCCTCCACGTGGCTGGCATGGGGCGACGAAGCCGAATTTTCCAGCTGTTTCAGCACAGTCTCTAGTTTGGGCGCGAACGTGGTCAGCAGGTCTCGCATGCCGGCCTCATTGAGCTCCAACTGAGCTTTCACATAACCCAGTGCTTTGCGCTGGAAATCGGGGACTGGCGTAAACACATTCAACAGCATCAGCTGCTGCCGTGCGTCCTCGTAGCTTGAACTCAGGTTTTCGAGTTTTTCCACATAGGCTTGGCGCCGCGCCTGGGCCGAAGTGCCAGGGGCATCGGCGATGGCCTGGTGGGTCTGCTGCAGTTCACGTTGTGCCGCAGTTTTGTTTTTTTCGAAGGTTTCCAGTTTCGTGCGCAACGTGGCGCTCTCTGCCTGCGCCTTGTCTTTGGCGCTTTTCAACTGCTGTTTGCGGCCGCCACCGCGCAGGCGCAGGCGTGTGTCGATGAACCATTCACCCTTGGCGTTATGAATCAATGGCGGGCCAGTACGCTGGGGCTGCTTGGGATCAACGATCACGATGGTTTCGTCACCCTCCAGCGTGACTTCAAACCAGCGCGTGCCCACCGGCGCGTAATAGTGTTGGTTGAGCAAATAAAGGTGCTGGTAGGCGCTCTGTTCGCTGATGGCATCCGGCAACTGAGCAGGCTTTTCAGTTTTGAAGCTGTCCAGCAATGTTGCCAGGCTGCTGGCCGTGCGCGTAATCGCGCCGCTGGTGTGCAGCGCCAGTTCATGACCGGCCGGGAGGTGATCGGTCGTGCGCTCAGGCAGTTGTTTGACCGTAATGGGCGGGGCAACGGGGAGTTTTGCTGTCTCAGGTTCTGAGGTGATGACTTTCGTACCGGGATGACGGCTGGCGACATGCAGCGTGATGGCCATGCCCAGGTTGAGCAATACATCGGTCAGCGCCGACCACTGCGCTGGCTGGTCACCGTGCTCATGTGCATCGACGAAGGCCTGTACTTGATCGACGATCTGCCAGATCCAGGCCCCCGTGCCGGCGATACGCCCCATAAAAGGCAGGCCCGCATTGAAGATCAGCCAGCCGGCCTGTTTCAGAGTGGCCCAGCGACTTTCGGCATTGGACACCGACTGGCGGTCAGCCAATACCACTAGGGCCTTGGCGTTGGCCTCGAACAAGGTGCTGAACAGATCACCATTGAGCACTTGCTCGCCAAGGCTCATTGGGCCGCTGAACGTCCAGAGTTTGTCCGGTTCTACCAGAAAATCGGCGACGGCCCAGGGTGAAGGCAGCTCACTGGGGAAGACGTAGTTGGTGTAGTCCTGGCGCACCGAGTCCGGTAACCAGGCGAGCACCGAGTCTCGAAGGGGGTGAGATTGTGCGATGGCGTACAGCAGGTTCGCCTGTGACGGGTATTGAATCAACACCGGCTGGAACAGTGGGCGATACAGCAGGCAGGGACCGGTGTCGGCGTTTTGTGGGCCGATGACGTACATATTGGTCACCACATCCTGGCTATTGCCCTGCCGGCGCTTGGGAATGAACCCCAGGTAGCGCATGACAATGGCCTGCCCGTCGACGTACCGGTCGCTGATTTCAGGCTGCATGACGGCCGCCACATAACGGTAGCCGCGCTCGTCCAGCCCGTTCTGTTGACGGATCTTGAACTGCAGGGCCAACAGCGGCAGCTGGAGGCGCAGGTGTTCGGTGTATAGGGTTTTACGCCGCAATACCTCGGCTGGGTCATCGATCAACTTGCTGCGGATCAGCGCCGGATAAGTGGTGCCTATATCAACTTGAGTAATCAGCCCTTCCACGTATTGCACAGTCAGCCACGCTGGCAATGTGTGGCGTGTCCCCATCGTCAGGCTTTTGTTCCCTAGAGGTATCGCGATCAGATTTTGCAGGGCCAGGTCGGCAAGGCTGAAGCTGCTGGTCAGGATCTGGCCCGGCACCGGAAACAAGCCCCAGACCACCTGGCTTTCAACCTTCAGGGTCAGGGTGTCCAGGGCCAGGTGTGCGGCCTCGGGATGGTCCTTGATGATCTGCGCCTTGAGCCTGTCCAGGGCGTACTGCCGAATGTCGGGAATGCCGTCCTGGTAGGTTTTGCCTGCGTTCAGGCTGTTCAATGCGGCCAGGTCTTTCAAATAACGCGAGTAAAACACCTGGTCTGAACTGGAGGCCGTGGCCAACCAGGCCGGCAGGGATTCGCGGTACCACTGGAGCTCCGGTCCCTTGGGGGTTACCTGGCCTTGGGTCACTGTCAGTACGTCTACGTGCTGCTCGCTGGATGTGGCTGTCTTACCGCCGGAGGTGGCAATGGAGAGCTCAATTTGTAACGCGATCATTGAGCAGGCCAGCTGTTCGAAAAAGTTGCCGGAAGGTTCATACAAACGCCACTCCAAACGCTCGTATTGATCCGATAGTAACAACAGCGTAGGCAGGTACTCGCCCAACTGAGACATGTCGGAGAATTTCCGGTAGCCGGCGAACGAATGACAGAGGATGACGCTTTTGTTCTGCTCGCGCCCTAGCAGCACGGCAATGGGTACTTGATGGGAATGGGTAATTTTGCCACCGCGCACCAGATCGACGTCGACCAGGCAGGCCCGCAGCTTGAGCTTGTCGTCAGCCGTGCGGTTCGCAGAGTCGGGTGAGCGGTAAAGGGTGCGGGCCAGTGCGCAGTCTTCATCGGTCCAGTCGTCCACGCGTTGCACATTCCATATTTTGTGCAAAGTGCTGGAAAAATCCTGCCAGCGAGGACCGTTGCCGTTGCGGTGGTTCCAGAACTCCACCAATTTTTCCTTGAGTGCCTGGAGCATGACAGGAGCCAGGACATTGATCGTATTGGCGACTTCGACAATGCGCACCGGCAAGTGAATGGCAGGCTCCGCGACCGGAGGCTGGGTAAGAAAGTGCTCTCCCTCAAGGCATAGCGTCGGCACGCCCGACAGTGTTTGCGATGTCAGTTGGGTGCTGAGCGTCTTGTAGAGAGGGGGCTTGGACACAATTTGATTGTCTGCCAGCTCCCAGACCGGCGTGCCCATCAGCGTGGTGTCCGGGTTTATATGCAGGTTTGGATAAGCCTGCTGCAGGGCCTCGCTCAACAACTGGCCGGCTACCTCCGTGAGCGAGGGGCCGACGCAAAACTGGGTGATCAGCTTCTGGGTTAAATCTTCTGGCTGGGGGGCCTGCGGGGTGGCGCTTGGTGTGGTCATGGTACATCCCTGTCTTGCCGGTTGATGGGAACAACCCGAGGTCAGCGCTCGGGGCTCCCATGCTAGGAAAGGGCAAGTCAGGGTGGGGGCTACTTATCTAGCGTGCGGCTCGGTACCCAGGTCCAATTCGACCAGGCGGCGCACTTCGTCAGTGGCAAGGCCTGCGCCGATCAAGGCGTTGAGCTTGCCGAACGCCGCTTCGCGGGTCATGCCGGCGCCTGACAGCACCCCGGCCTCGCGCAGGCGACTGCCGGCTTCGTAGACGTCCAATTCCACGCCACCTTCATGGCATTGGGTAATCGCGACCACGACCACACCTTGGGCCTGCGCGCGTTTGAGGCTGGCAAGGAACTCGGGGTTGTCGCTGGGACCGGTACCGCTGCCGTAGCACTCCAGGATCAACGCCTGCACACCGCTATCGATCAGGTTGTCCACCAGCGCTGCACGCAGGCCGGGCACCAACGGCAACACGCCGATATCGGCAATGCCCTTGGGTTGGCGACAGTCCAGCGCGGCCGGCAGTGATTCGGCGCGGGCCATACCGCCCTGGCGTTGCAGGGCGGCAAACGGATGACGGCCGAAGCTGCGCACTTTGGCGCAACGGGTCGGCGCCAACAGCTGACCATGGAAGTACAGTTGCACCCCCGCCGGCAGGCCTGCGCCGAGCGCGGCCAAGGCACCGCTGACGTTTTCCCAGGCATCGCTGTCGGGGACCCCGGCAGGCAGCATGGAACCGGTGAACAGCACCGGGGCAGGCAAGCCAAGCAATTGGAAGCTCATCGCCGCCGCACTATAGGCCAGGGTGTCTGTGCCGTGCAGGACGAGCACCGCATCGCAGCCCTCATCCACAGCTTCTACCACGGCGGTACGCAGGCGCTGCCAATACTCGGGCGTCATATTGGCGCTGTCGATCAACGGTGACATTTCGCGAAAGCGCCAGGCAGGCACGGGTTGGTCTGCCAGTTGTTCGCGCATGCGCGCTTCAAAACCAGATGCGGGCGCCAGGCCATTGGCGCTGGCCTGCATGCCGATAGTGCCGCCGGTGTAGAGCACCATCACGTTGTTAGCTGAAAGCATTGAAAAATCTCCTGAACGAAAAACGCCGCCGGGCCCAGAGCATGCCCAAGGCCGGGCGGCGTGTCATCTAGCGGTGATTAACGTTGTGCTTGAGCGCTCAGTTCAGCCGCCGGTGCCGCTTCAGGTTTCACCGGGTTAGCCGGCCAAGCCTTGCGGTCCAGGTCCAGGTCAGGGAACTGGCTGGAATCGAACACCGGGGTCTTGATACCCGCCGCACGCTGGTTGTCGTAGTCGTTGAGGATGCGCATGGCAATCTTGAACAGGAACGCCAGGGCGAACAGGTTGACGAACGCGAGCATGGTCATGGTGATGTCGGCGAAGGCGAACACCGTGCTCAGGTTCTCGATGGAACCCCAGAAGATCAGCACCAGCACCAAGGCGCGATAACCCATCAGCACCTTGCGGTTGTTGCCGACCAGAAAGCGCAGGTTGCTCTCGCCCAAATAGTAGTTGTACATGATCGAGGTGAACACGAACAACGCCAGGGCCACCGAGATGAACATGCGGCCCCAGTCACCCACCACCGCCGCCAGGGAGTTCTGGGTCAGGGCAATGCCGTCGCCTTCAAAGCCTGGGGTGTAGAAGCCGGACAGCAGGATCAGCAACGCAGTGCAGGTGCAGATCACGAAAGTATCGAGGAACACGCTGAACGCTTGCACCACGCCCTGGGCGATCGGGTGCTCTACCGACGCCACTGCCGCCACGTTAGGCGCACTGCCTAAGCCTGCTTCGTTGGCGAACACGCCGCGTTTCACGCCCATGATGATCGCGCTGCCCACCAGGCCACCGAAGGCTTGGTCGAGGCCGAAGGCGCTCTTGACGATGGTCGCGAGCATGGCCGGTACGTGGTCGAATTGCAGCACGATCACGTACAGGGTCACGGCGATGTAGACCAGGGTCTTGACCGGCACCAGCAGGTCGGCGATCGAGGCGATACGCTTGATCCCGCCAATGAACACCAGGCCCAGCAACACCGCCAGCGCGAGGCCGGTGTAGGTGGTGTCGAGGCCAAAGGCGTTATTGAGCGAGTGAGTCACGGCGTGGGCTTGCAGACCGTTGAAGGCAAAGCCGAAGGTCACCAGCAACAGGAACGCCATGACCATCCCCAGCCAGCGCTTGTGCAGGCCGTGCTGGATGTAATACGCCGGGCCGCCACGGTAGGTGCCTTCAGCGTCGGTGCGCTTGTACAACTGGCCGAGGGAGCACTCGATAAAGCTCGAAGACATACCCACCAGTGCGGTGACCCACATCCAGAACACGGCGCCCGGGCCACCCAGGGTCACGGCAATACCGACGCCTGCGATGTTACCGGCACCCACACGGCCGGCCAGGCTGAGCATCAGCGCCTGGAACGAGCTGAGTTGACCGGCGCTGCTCTTGAGGCTGTCTTTAAACACCGAGAACATGTGGAAAAAGTGACGCAATTGAACGAAACGCGAGCGGATCGTGAAATAACCGCCGAGCCCGACAATGAGCACGATCAGTACTTTCCCTGAGAGGAAGTCGTTGATGACTTCGAGCATGGAGTGTTCCTCGCTGATTTTTCTGATGGCAAACGCAGGACGGTCCGACACATCGCTCGGCACCAGGCAGTGCACGACGCTCGATCCCCATCCTTTTGCGGGTGTTGTTATTCATGCGCTTTCGCGTGGTACCCGGGCCTCGTTACCGACGGCCGCAGACGCGAAGAGGGGCGGCACTATACCTAGCTGCGCGCCAGCCGTCTGCAAGGGGCGCAATTGACCGAGGAACGGTCAATAGGAAAAGGCGCGCTGGGGCCGATAAATATCTTACCTGTGGCGAGCGAGCTTGCTCGCGCTGGGTCGCGAAGCGGCCCCGGAAAATGGGACTGCTGCGCAGTCCAACGGGAGCAAGCTCCCTCGCCACAACAGCCATTTGACGACCGTGCCTGGAAACCCGATGCTCAAGGACGCTACAGCGTCGTCAAACAATCAGCAGACGCTTTTTTTATGCCTGCCCTTTGTGCTTTATGGCGGCTGAGCGTGGGAGACCTTCGGGTCTGCCGGGTTCCTTTTGCCCCGGTTTCCAGCCCGCGTACAGCTGCCTCTCTTCGCCTGGAAATGTTAGTGGCAAGTAATTCGCGCCCGGTGCACGGCATCGGGTGCCGCAGCCCTATCAGATTTATACGACGAAACTCCCGGAATCGTCCGACTTTACCCTAAGTAAATCCCTCTCCAAAGTTTGGCTTGCCGCTGACTTTCCCTTACTCGTTTACCTCGATTGAAATGCGTCACGCGTCAGTTTTCTTATCGAGGCGGGGAGGAAAGCACGACCAAACACTATATGGATAAAGGGCAAAACAATGAGTGAAGGGTACTTTGTTGGTCTAGGTGACAAAACCACATGCGGCGGTAAGATTCTCGACGGTGACCCCAGGGTAAATATGCACGGTGTTCTCCACGCGCGCGAAGGCGACCGAGTGACGTGCGGGAAACACACAGGGACTTACCAGATTCTAGGCGGCATTTCCCATATTCAAAGTCATGGAAAACGTGTCGCTGGCACGCTGGATAGCTTCAGCAGTTGCCCCTGTCGAGCTCGCCTGATTCCCTCGGTGTACTCGGCCACCTACTCAAACCAGAGCGCCGCATCTCCTATGGGGCAGCGAGTTGCTTCATCGAATGCATCAGCTGTAAATGGCAGCCCTGCAGCACCGCGTCAATCTGGTTTCGCGCCATCCGCTCATACAGTGCCAACAACATACAACGGTGCGCACGGCCAGGAGCCTGGCTTCTATATCGTGCCGCAGAGCATGACCCGCGAGGCGCTGGAGGCCACACTTTTTCCGACGCTCGACCCGGCTGTAATGCGCAAGCTTCAGGCATTGAATCCCAATACGAGCCACGTCAAAGCCGGCTCGATGATCGTGCTCAGCGATCCGAACAACACCTCCTGCACCTATCAGGAAGCGCAGCTGATGCAGGCTGCACAACACGTCAGCGCATCTCTGGACTCGCTGACGCCGGACGAGGCCGACTTTCTGTATCGACACGGTGCCGAGATCGCTGGCTTTATCGGCCATACCTCAACCTGGCTTGGCGTTAGCGCTGTGGTGATGGAAACGCACATGAACAACCTACGCGACACCCTCCAAGCTATCGAACGTTTACATCAAGAAAATTATCGCCAACACGGCCACCTCAAGTCGTCGCAGTTCTTCACCGATCGCCAGCGTCTTATGAACCAGCTGGATGCCCACCTGCTCAACTCCACGCGATTACGTGGCCAAACCACCCTGGGCGACCACCCCAAGTTGAAAACAGCCCTGGGTATTTCCAGTCGCAGTCTGGTGCATCACTGGGACAAAGCGGGTGGGCCTGGGCAGATTCCGGGTTATTCGGCGCATGTGGAAGCGACCAGCCGCGCGGCCAGATACATGAAGGCAGGTGGTTACATCGGAATTGCCCTTGGCGGCGTATCCGCCTCATTGGCGATACAGCAGGTTTGCAATAACGATTCCGGAGCGGCTTGCGAAAAGATCAAGTTTACAGAGGGTGGAAAGTTCGGCGGTTCGGTTGTCGGCGGCGCATTTGGTGGATCGGCAGGCGGTGTTGCTGGTGGCGCGATCTGTCTGGCGCTTGGTGTTACGACAGGTATAGGGGGCGTTGTGTGTGTCGCGACTTTGGTTGGGGCAGGCGCATGGGCGGGCACGACTATCGGCGGTACGCGTGGAGAACAGATAGGAGAAAAACTGTACGAGAAAACTTTGCCATGACAACGGATGAGTCTTGGAACGCCTGGTTAGAAATTTGGCTTTTGGCCAGCCCATTCCTTCTAGGATTAACGGGTCTCGCGCTAAACCTATATCTTACTCACCGTCACATGGATGCCATAAAAGAGGCTTTGAAAAACAGCCGTTATATCTATCTTTGGGGAGACAGCCTTGGGAAGCGCGGTTTGATTTGGTCTCTTTTGGAAATGTCACAAATAGCCGGAATGATCCTGATGCCAAAGGTGCATATCCGGCACGGCAACTTGGATCCAGTGGACTTTGAAAACTTCCCACGCTATCTCAAACGTCTTCTCATCATCACTACGACGCTGATCTGTACGGCTCTGATTTGGTTGGCGGCTGCATACATTCTGGCAAAGTTCAGGTAACCCAAACGGGCCTCACCCGAGGCCCGATATCAGCAAAAAGCGAACTGCCAGCGCACAACCCCTGTGGGAGCGGGCTTGCTCGCGAATGCGCCATACCAGCCACTACATACGTTGACTGACCCACCGCCTTCGCGAGCAAGCCCGCTCCCACAAGGGGTCTGTGTCAGAAGTAGTAACCGATGTTGACGTTGGTGCGGTAATACCAGTCGTTGCTACCCACCGAATTGGTGCTGGTAAAACCGCTGCCATTCTCCGCACCGCCATAGGGGTTGGCATTGCGCGCCCACGTGAGATCGACCCAGGCCATCACCGGCATCGCCAGGAACTGCGCGCCTACGGTGAACATCTGTGAGTCGTCCCAGGCGCTTTTGTCTTTCATCATTCGGCTGTAATCGCTGTACAGCTTGATCTTCTTCAGTTGCCCCAGCCGGGGCGTGTGGATGTCGTAGCCGACGTTGAGCGAGGCCAGGCTGGCCTTGGAGGCGATCAGGTACGCAGGCGTCAGGCCATTGCCGCCCATCAGCACCGAGTCGTTGCTCACGCCGCTCGGGTTTTCGGGGTCGTATTCGTAGCGGATGGCTTGGGTGGTGACGGTCCACAGGCCCTTGCTGATGATGGCGTGTACGCCGGCGGCCCAGTAGTCGCCATTGTCTTTGGTGGTGGCGTTGTAGAGCTGAGCGGTGGCGAGCGAGGCTCCCACTTCGGTCTTCCAGCCCTCGTTGTTGAAGGTGCGCGCCACGCGGGCGTTGAATTGGTTGCGCTTCTCGTTGTCCTGGCGCGACTGGGTGAAGGCAATCGCGTTGTCATTCAAGTCGGCGTAACGCCCCACTTCCGGCGAGTAACGCAAATCGCTGGGCAGCATGCGCGGGAAAAATCCGAGCTGTACGTCCCAGTCCTGGTCCTTGTAGCTGTATTTGAGGCCGGTGCCGGCACTCACCGCGTAGCCCATGAAGAACGGCAAGTGGTAGCTCCAGCCAAATTGCGGATAAGGCTCCAGGCCGAAGGGTTTGAACGGCGCCCCCAGTTGCAGATTGGAATTGGCGTTGAGCCGATAGCCCACGAAGCCGCGATCAATGGCGCGCTTGCCGTCGTCCTGGAACCAGTAGCCGATGTCGCTGTAGAGGCTCTTGTAGGTAGCCTGGACATCCAGGCGGAACGTATCGAACAGAAACCGGCCGTTGTTCTCGGTGGTGTCCCAATGCTCGTCGCGGTAGTTGGTGCGCAGCGCCCCGCCGATGTCCAGGCTGCTGTCGCCGCTATCGCTGCGCCAGGAAATATGCGGGAAAGGTTTGTTGGCGGCGTTGGCCCGTACCGGCTCGGAAGGAATGGGTTCTGCGGCGAAACAGCTGAAACTGACAAACATCAATCCTGCACACAAGACGCGCTTCATAGAGACCTCTCTACCGGGTGATCGGCAACACTCGTCCGCTTGCCTTTAAAGGCAACTAAGGAAGGAGCGGGTCTTACCGGGTTTAAGTGTTGGTTATTATTGTTTTATCGGCGAAACGCCGTTTAATCAGTGAATGCGCAGGAGTAGAGCAGGAAGTGTGCCAGGCCGCTTGTTAGTTTGTATTTAATAAAAATATCATTAAAAACAATTGTTTATATGAGAAACAAAGCTGCTTGTATAACCCATGAAACAACCCGAAAGTGCGGTAACAAAGTTGCCCGTGATAGGTGCGTATTTATTGCACGCTGCCAATGAAACGGGCACTTTGCGGGTGATCCTGTAGGAGCGAGCTTGCTCGCGAAAAACGTTAACGATAATGCGTGCACCCTGGAATAACGCGGTGCCTGGACGTTCTTCGCGAGCAAGCTCGCTCCTACAAGGGGTGGGGGGTTAGAGGTCGAGCACCAACCGTCGGCTCTTGCAGCCGGAAACGCACACCATCATCGATTTGTTTGCCGCCCGTTCGGCCTTGGTCAGCACCCCATCGCGGTGGTCGATTTCGCCTTCCACCACCCGCGTCTCGCAGGAGCCACACACGCCTTCGCGGCAGCTGTGATCAATGTCGCAGCCGGCGTCAAGCAGCACATCCAGCAAACTCAAGCCGGGCTCCACCGCGAGGGTCTTGCCGGACCTTTTCAGTTCAACGCTATAGCTGCTCTGGGCGTCTTCGCTGGGCGGCAGTTCGGCGGCGGCAAAGCGCTCGATGTGGGCATGGGGATAACCCAGGCGCTCACAGGTACTTTCGAAGGCGTCGAGCATCGGCGTCGGGCCGCAGCAATACAGGTGTGTATCCGCAGGTTGGCCGGCGAGGTAGGCGGCAAGATCGGGCGGCACGCCTTTTTCGTCGTTGAAGTGGTAGGTCACTCGCGCATCGAGCCCACTCAAGGCTTCCGCCAGCGCCGCTTCCTGGCGTGAGCGGGCGCAGTAGATCAACTCGGCGGATTTTCCCAGCGCCAACAACTGGCGGAACATGCAGTAGATCGGCGTGATACCGATACCGCCGGCCACCAGCACACTGTGGCTGGCGCTCAAGTCCAGCTCGAAGTTATTGCGTGGCGGCGAAATCGACAACGGCATGCCGACCCGCAACTGGCTGTGTACATACTCCGAACCGCCACGGCTGTTGCGGTCACGCAGGATACCGACCACATACCGCCCACGGTCGCTGGGCGAGTTGAGCAGCGAATAACTGCGCACCAGGCCGTTGGCCAGGTGCAGGTCGATGTGCGAGCCGGCGTCGAACGGCGGGAACACGGTATCGCCCAATGGCCGCAGTTCGACGCTGATGATACCTTCAGCCTCATAGCGCAGGGTGTGGACGCGGGCGTTGAGGAGCGCGGCTTTGTTCATGGCAATTGCTTCGCGTCGATCAGTTCGAGCTGGGCTTTGGCGGCGTTCTTCAGGTAGCGTCGCAGCCGCACGACGCCCAAGTCGTGCTGGTAGAGGTTTTCACGCTGATTGGCATCCGGCTCCATGAATTCCAGCAGCACCCGGTCTTGTTCCAGCACCGCCCAATGCCGCGCTTCCAGACGGTTCTTGTACAAGAAGCGCCAGGTGTCACGCTGCCAGCCGGTCAGCGGGCGGCAGCGCCAGTGAAATGCGGCGGCCAGCGAACGGCTGCTGGGGGTGTAGCTGCCGATGATGGTGAAGTTGCCGCCGGGGCCGCCGGTTTTCGGGTAGGGGATTTCCAGGCGCAGCCAGTGGCAGTCGTTGTCCACGAACTCGGTCCAATCGAAGTTCACGCCGCGCTGGCCCTCCTTCTCAAAGAAAAAACCGGTGTCGGTGTCGCGGGTGACGAACTTGGCGGTGGCTTCACCTTCGCTCATCGAGTGCGACATCTTGTGCAGGTAGGTGCCGTGCATCGGGTCCATGACGTTGTCGATCACGTAGCGATAGTCGCCTTTCCACTCGGTGTAGCAGACGAAGCTGCTCCATTCGGGCGAGGTCAGTTGTTCGGGCAGCACCAGCTCCGGCGCAACGTCCAGGTGCGGGTCGGTGGCGTTGAACAAAAAGATCGCCCCCGCGGCTTCGCGGGTGTGGAACATACGCGTGGGCCGGCTGCCCTCCAGCTTGCAGCCGGGGCTGCCGGGTACCTTGGTGACGGTGCCGTCGCAGCGCACTTCGACGCCGTGGTAAGGGCATTGCAGGCGATCGCCCAGCACCGGCCCTTGGGACAGCGGGGCGCCGCGATGGGGGCAATGGTCTTCCAGTGCGTGAACGCTGCCATCGTTGTCGCGCCACAGGGCGATCTTGTAGCCCAGGCGTCGTATCGACAGCGGCTTCTCGCCCAAAAGGTCCGACGGCAATACCGGGAACCAGAGGTCTTTGAGGCCATTGGCCAGATGCTGCTCAACAGGGTCGGCGGTCAGTTGCATGTTCATTTTTATTCCTTCTGCCGGGTCATTCGCCCAGCCGGGCCATCAGGGTTTGGTAGGCATCTTCGGTCCACTCGCCGCTGGTCAGCGGGCACGGTGGGCCGGCCAGGTTCAAGTGCGCGAGCAGGGCCGGCAGTTCGGTCACACCACTTCCAAAAGCGCGCTCGATGGAGTCGCCCAGCAACTCTTCGAACTGGGTGTTGGGCCGTTTACGTGCCTGATGGGGTTGCAGGTAGGGTTCGTGAGTACTCATGGTGTTGACCTCCGTATTCAGGCTGCGTGAGTTGTCGAGACGCCCCAGGCGTCGTAGCCGTAGACCCAATCGGCGTTACCGCCGTCCTTGAGCCACTGGTTGCCCCGCGAGCCGATCTGGATTTGGCTGGTGCGTTCCAGGCGCGCTTGCTGGTAAGCCTGCAACGCGCCGGCCACCGAGGCCTGGCTGTCGAGGTCTTGCAGGTGGCGTGCGAGTACCACCGCATCTTCGATGGCCTGGCCGGCGCCCTGGGCCATGAACGGCATCATTGGGTGGCAGGCATCGCCCAGCAGGGTGATCGCGCCCTTGGACCAGAACGGCAGCGGGTCGCGCTCATACAGCGCGGTCTTGAGTACATCGGTGCAGGCATCGAGCAGGGCACGGGCGTCCGGGTGGAACGCCTGGTAGTGGCTACGCAGCTCATCGGCATCGCCGGCGCTGGTCCACGACTCTTCGTGCCAGCTGTCCTGGGCGGTGGTGGCGAAGATAAAGATGTCTTTGCCCTGGTTGAGCGGGAAGGTGACGATCTGGCTTTGCGGGTTCGGCCCCCACCATTTGGTGAACGCCTGGATGTTCGGCACATGCGCCACCTGCTCGGCCGGCACCACCGCGCGATACGCCACCACGCCGGTAAAGCGCGGGTGCTCTTCGCCAAACAGCGCGTTGCGCACCACCGAGTGGATACCGTCGGCGCCGATCAACACGTCACAGCGGTGCTGGCTGCCATCCTTGAAGTGCAAGGTAATGGCGTCGTCAGCCTGTTCTATCCGTTCGGCACGCTTGGCGAACTGCACGTTGTTCAGTGGGAACACCTCGGCCAGGGCCGCGAGCAGGTCGGCGCGGTGGATGGTCAGTTGCGGCGCGCCGTATTTCTGTTCGGCGGCGTCGGACATCTCCAGGCGCGATGTCTCTTCGCCTGTGTCCCACATGCGGCTGATGCGGTGAGTAGGGCGGGCCGCCGGGATGCGCACGGCTGGGCCAATGCCCAGGCCATCCAGCGCACGGACCGCGTTGGGCGTGAGGTTGATGTCGGCACCAACCCGCAAAAACGCCTTGGACTGTTCGAACACGGTGACCTGGTGACCGGCGCGATGCAGGGCGATGGCAGCGGTCAGGCCGCCGATACCGGCACCGGCGATAGCAATATTCAGGGAAGGCATGGGCGACTCCTGCTCAAGGTTTCGGTTTGTCGGTGAGGAATTTGCCTTGCGGCGCCTCGACGTGTTGCTGGCGCCGGGTGTTGCCATCGATACCGCCAGCAATTGCCCATTCGGCGAACACCGTGGGGCCGGGCTCAAAGGTGCGTGGCTGCCATTCGCCGGTCAGTTGGTCTTCATCGGCGTAGTACTCCACCAGCGCGCCTGCCGGGTTCTTGAAGTACCAGAAAAACGCCGAAGACACCGGGTGGCGGCCCGGCCCGATTTCGGTCGGCCAGCCGCTGCGGGACACATGCATGCCACCGCCAAACACTTCGTGAACATCGCGTACGGTAAACGCCACGTGGTTCAGTCCGGCCCGTGGTGCCGGCAGTTGCAGCATGAACAGGTCGTGGTGCCCACCTTCTTCGGCGGTGCGCAAGAAGGCCCCGCGGTCCGGGTAACGGTCCGAGGCCTGGAAGCCAAAACGCTCGTGGTAGAAGGCTTCGCAGGCGTTCACGTCCTTGACGAAAAACACCACATGGCCGACTTCAATCGGCGTGGCGCGTTCATAGATCGGCGCCGCCTTGTTGATCCGGCCCTTGGTCTGCCAGGTGTTGTGGCCGCTGCATTCAATCTCCAGTTCACGCTTGCGCGTGACTTGCAGGCGGATCGCCAAACCGTTGGGGTCGGTGCAGCCGATGCGCCCGTCACGTTCGACGAACCCCGGGTCATTGGCGATGCGCTGGCTGTACAGCGCCAGGTCCGCCGTACTGGCGACGCCCCAGACCACTTCGCGCACCGTAGAGCCGGCTTCGATGGCCGGCGGCAGGTCCGGTTTGTTCAGGTCGGCAAGCACTACGCGGCAGCCGTTGAGGGTCTCGAACACCACTTCATCCGGTTGCGCGCTGACTTGGGTCAGGCCCCAGTCGCTGAAAAAGCGTACGCAGGTGTCCAGGTCTTCGACGCCATAGGTGACTTCATCAATGCCTAACACGCTCATTGCGCTACCTCTCGTGGCACACCGGCCCAGGCCAGTGGCTGTTCGTTCATGCCCCAGTAGAGGCTCTTCTGTTCCATGTATTGCAGGATGCCCAGGCGACCTTTTTCACGGCCCAGGCCGCTGTCGCGCCAGCCGCCGAACGGCGTGGAAATCGAGAACTGCTTATAGGTGTTGATCCACACCGTACCGGCCTGCAAGCGCCGACCCAGCGCCCAGGCGCGCTTGTAGTCACGGGTCCAGATGCCGGCCGCGAGGGCATAGACACTGTCGTTGGCCTGCTCCAGCAGTTGGGCTTCGTCGTCGAAGGGCATGGCCACCAGCACCGGGCCGAAGATTTCCTCCTGGCATACTTGCTGGTGGTTGCCCAGGCCCTCCAGGATGGTCGGCGGGTAGAAGTAGCCCTGGTCATACACACCACCGCTGGGGCGCTGCCCACCCAGGCGCAGGCGCCCACCTTCGGCCAGGCCGAGGGCGACGTAACGCTCCACGGATTCGCGGTGGCTGGCGCTGATCAACGGGCCCATCTGTGTGTGCTCGTCGGCTGGGTCGCCCACCCGCAGGTTCGCGGCGGCGGTGACCAGGCGCTGCATAAAGGGCTCGTACAAGGCGCGGGCGATGAACAACCGCGAGCCGGCGATACAGGCTTCGCCCGACGAGCTGAAAATGCCATACAGCACCCCGGCCACCGCATGCTCCAGGTCGGCATCATCAAGCACGATGGTCGGTGATTTGCCGCCCAGCTCCAGGGACACCGGCATCATCTTGTCGGCGGCAATATGGGCGATGTGCTTGCCAGTGCGCGTACCACCGGTAAACGACACGCGCTTGATCAGCGGGTGGCGCGTCAGCGCATCCCCCAGCAACGAACCCTTGCCCGGCAGCACGCTGATCAATCCCTTGGGGAGGCCGGCCTCTTCACACAGACGCGCCAGGCGCAGGGCCAGCAGCGGGGTGATTTCCGCCGGTTTGATCACCACCGCATTGCCCGCCGCCAGTGCCGGCGCAACCTTCTGCGCCTCGCTGGCAATCGGCGAGTTCCACGGGGTGATCGCGGCGACCACGCCCATCGGTTCATACACGCTCATGCTGACGAAATCACCGCGTGACGGGGTGATGGTTTCTTCCAGGGTCTCGCAGGCTGCGGCGAAAAATTGAAAGGTGCCGGCAGCACTGGCTACCAGGGCGCGGGTTTCATTGATCGGCTTGCCGTTGTCCTGGCGTTGCAGCTGCGCCAGCTCTTCGCTGTGCAGGCGGATCAACTCGGCGATGCGGTACAACACGCCGGCCCGCTCGTGAGGTTTACGCTGGGCCCAGCCGCTGTGCAGGAACGCCTGGTGCGCGCCCTGAATGGCTTCTTCCACGTCCTGCAGGTCGGCGGCATTGAGCCAGGCCACGGCTTCGCCGGTGGCCGGGTAGCGGCTGGCATAACGCTCGCCACGGCCTGGGCGCCACTGGCCGGCGATGCAGATGGGTAATGTCTGTTCGGTGTTCATCGACGGCTCCTAAATGGAAATCGCGTGGGCATGGTTGCCCAAGGCACGGACCACGCTGTACACGGTCAGCGCCGAGGTCTTCGGGTTGGCCAGCAAGGGCTTGCCGCGCAGGCTCAACTCGAAACGGCCAAAGGCGCCCCGGGCTTCGAAGTGGTGGACGTTTTCATCGCTGTGGGGATCGGCGATCAACGTCACATGGGTGCGGTCCAGGCCCAGTCCGGCCAGCGACAGAGTGGCGGCGACGTTGGCGTTCTTGGGGTACAGCCGCGCGGCTTCGCGGGCGTTGCCCTGGAAGATCACTGTGGCTTCCTGAATGGTGTCCAGGTCACAGGCTTGTTCGCCGGGCGTGTTCTTCCAGGCGCGGGCGGGTTTGCGGCCGGTGTAGTTGACCGCGTCCAGCCCGCCGACCTTGGCCGCCGACAGCGCATCGATGCCGCCGATGGCGCCGGGTAGCAACTCGATGCGGGTCTTGCCGCGCTCGGCGGCGGCCTCCAGGCGCTCCACCAGGCCGACTTCGGACAATGCGCCCACCGACACAATCAGGCAGGCAATGCCACGCTCCAGCGCCGGCAGCACATGTTCTTCAATGGCGCGATGGCCGGCGCACTCCACCAGCAGATCCGGGCGGGCATCGGCGGGCAAGGCGGTCAGCACCTGCGGCGGTTGCTTGAAACTGGCCAGGCGCTGGCGTACCAAGGCTTCGGAACCCTGGGACGCGATGACGTAATCCACGCACAGCTGTGGATCATTCTCCAGCAGCTCCAGCACACCGACGCCAATGGCGCCGCAGCCGATCATGGTGATATGCAGCATGGTGCGATCCTCAGGCGGTGGCCTTCTGGGCTTTGGTTTCACTGTTGGGCGGCCCGGCAAACTGGGTGGCGAAGTTGCCGACGCTGAGCATGTCTACTTCCAGCAGGAACGGGCCCGGCTGGCTCAGGGCGCTGTCGACCACCGTGCCGAAGTCCTTGAGGTCGGTGACCAGGCCATGGCGCAGGCCCAGGGACTCGGCAAGCCTGGTGTAGTCCGGGGTGTGCAGGTCGACGTAGCAATGGCGGCTGCCGTAGACCGCATCCTGAATATTGCGAATCACCCCGTAGCGCTGGTCGTTCATCAGCAGGATCACCAGGTTGGCGCGCTCCTGCACCAGGGTCGCCAGCTCACCCAGGTTGAGGATGAAGCCGCCGTCACCTGCGATTGCGAACACTTTGCGCTCAGGCGCCGTTTCCGCTGCGGCGACCGCTGCGCCGATGCCCATGGCCAACCCCTGACCAATTCCGCCGCCCAAGGCATGAACACCCGCACGTGGGTGATACAGGGTCAGCAGGCGGTTGCCCCAGATGCTGTTGGACAGGGTCACATCGCGTACCCAGGAGAAGTTGCGCCCGGTCACTGCCTGCAATTGTTCGACCATGGCCGAGTACGGCCCGAGGTCGGCCATCAGTTGGCTACGTGATTGTTCGCGCACGGCTTTGAGTTCAGCGAGAAAGCTCGGGTCGGTGTGCAAGCGACCTTCCAGGCGATCAGCCAGGCCTTCGAGCGCCAGCGCCGCGTCGCCGCAGACAAACAGTTCGCTGGCGTAACTGCGACCTTCGATCGCCGGGTTGGCGTCGATACGCAAGAGGTTCGAAGGCAGTTTCAGGGCGTACTTGAAGGTTTCGTTACTGCGCAGGCGCGAGCCGGCGATCAGCAGTGCATCGCAGGTTTGCAGGAACTGTTCGACCCGCTTGTTCTGCGAAAAAGCCCCCAGGCAACGCTCGTCGTCTTCATTGACCACGCCGCGACCTTGCGTGGAGGTGATCACGCCCACGCCCATCGTTAGCAGGCGCTTGACCTGTGCGCCGGCATGCCGGGCGCCGCCGCCGAGCCAGAGCATCGGCCGCTTGGCGCTGGCCAGGCGGTCGGCCATCAGGTCGAGGGCTTCCGGTGCAGGCACGGCCACCGGGATCGGCAGGGGCGACAGGTCGGTCGGCATCGGGATAAAGGTGGACTGGATGTCGATGGGGATTTCAACGCTCACCGGCCCGGTGGGCGCGGTCAGGGCGGTCTGCACCGCGAGCTTCATGGTGCTCAGGGCGGTCTCGACACTGCGTACGCGAAAGGCGGCCTTGGACACCGCCTTGAGCATGTTCAGCTGGTCGCGGGCTTCATGGATGTAAGCCAGTTCCTGGTCCAGGTACGGCGTTTCGATTTGGCCGGTGATGTGCAGCAGCGGGGTGCCGGCGGTCTGGGCTTCGACCATCGCACCCGCGGCATTGCCAGCAGCGGTGCCGGTGGAGGTCAGGCACACACCCAGGCCGCCGGTGGTGCGGGCGTAGGCGTCGGCCATGTTGGCGGCGCCGGCTTCACCCCGGGCCATGACGAAACGGATATTGCCGCGTACCGCAAAGGCATCGAGGATCGGCATGTTGTGGATCGAGATCACGCCGAACACAGCCTTGACGTCGCATTGCTCGAGAAAGGCGGTGATGGCAGCGCCCACGGTGACAGTGTTGTTTTCATTACGCATGGCGGGACAGGCCTCCGGATACATCGATATGGCTGCCTGTGGTGTAAGCCGACAGAGGCGAGGCCAGAAACAGGATCGCGCGGGCCGCTTCAATCGGCAGGCCCAGGCGCCCCAAGGGAATGTGTTTTTGTTGTGCCAGGCGTGCGGTCCACTGCGCCCAGCCGAGGTCGCGTTCTTCGCGCGCTTCGAAACGCCTGCGCCATTGCCCGGACTCCACCAGGCCAATCAGGATGCCGTTGACGCGGATGCCCTGCGGGGCGAATTCAGTGGCCATTGAACGCACCAGGTTCTTGAGCCCGGCGCGTGCGGCGGAGGTGGCGACCATGTGCGGTTCGGGCTGGCTGGCCAGCAGCGAATTGACGCAGACGATGGCCGCGTCAGGCTGGTTTTCCAGCTGAGGCTTGAAGGCGCGCACAGGGTTGATCACCGAGAAAAACTTCAGGTTCAGCTCTTCGGTCCAGGCGCTGTCGGTGGTGTCGGCAAAGGTCGAGACCCGGCCTTGCCCGGCGTTGTTGATCAGCACGCTGGCCGCCCCCAGCGCAGCCAGGCTGGCGCCGGCAAACGCGTTGACCGACTCGGCATCGAGCACATCGCAGGCCTGGGCCAACAGGCGAGCACTTGGGAAACGCTCGCGCAAACCGGCTTCAGCACGGCGCAGGCGCTCTTCGTCACGACCGCAGAAGGCCACTGCCGCACCGGCTTCCAGCAGCAGTTCGACACAGGCCAGGCCGATACCCGAAGAACCACCGGTGACAATGGCGACGCGGCCCTGCAATTGGTAAAGGCTCATGTCAGTCTCTCATCAAGGCGGTGACGCGGGGCTGCCCGTTATGGGCGCCGCCGTTGTAGTTGAGCAGTCGCGACAGCTCATCAGCGCTGCGGCGTACCTGATTCAAGAGTTCTTCAAAGTTGACGTGACCGATCTGCGCCGTGGGGATGGTCACGCCCAGGGCCGCGACGATGCCGCCGCTCTGGTCACGCACCGGCGCGGCCACCGTGGAAATCGCCGACTCGAAAAAGCCCTCGCCGCTGACAAACCCGCGCTGGCGGTCGGCCTGGACCAGGTCGAACAGCGCCATCACGGTTTTCGGCGTGCAGGGCGAGTGTTGTTCCAGGTGCTCTTCGGGGTACAACTCGCGCAACTCGGCCAGCGACAGGTCTTCGAGCAGGATGCGCCCCAGCACGGTGGCATGGGCGGGCAGGCGGGTGCCGACGTTGACGGCGTTGGAGAACACCGAAGGCGGTGAAACCTTGGCCACGTAGACAATCGAGCGACCGTCACGCACCACCAGGTTGCTCGGGTAGTTGACCCGGTCGCACAAGCGCGCCAGCAACGGCTGGCCAAGCTCGGTCAGCTCCAGCGACGCCAGGTATTCGAAGCCCAGGCGCAGCACGGACATGCCGAGGCGGTATTCATTGCCGCTGCGGGTGACGAAACCCATGGTCTCCAGGGTGGTCAGCAGGCGGAAGATGGTCGAGCGGGGCAGTGCCAACCGGCGTGCCAGCTCCGGCGCGGTCAGGGTGCGGTTGCGCCGGCTGAACTCACAGAGCAGGAGCAGGCCACGCTCCAGGCCTGGAACGATGTATTTGTCCTGAGCGTCTTTGAGCAGATCGGAATCGTTCATTGGGTTCTACCTGTCAGGGATTGTTGGAGGGCATAGGCCAGGCGCCCGGCCACCACTTGCGGTTGTTCGATGGGGCTGGCGTGGCCGGCATCGGCAATCAGGTTGAAGCTGGCGCCCAGCGCCTTGGCCACGCTCAGGCAGGCCTCGGCGGGGGTGATGCTGTCGGCTTCACCGCAATGCACCTCGCAGGGCATGGCCGGTTGGCCATGGCGCAGCAGGTCATCGCCGCACAGCAATTCAATGGCCTGGCGATAACCACCGGGGTTCAGGCGCGCCATGTTCCAACGCACCCAAGCCAGGGCCTGGGGCGTGGCACGGGGCGACAACATGTGGGCGCTGCGTTGTTCGGCCAGGCCGGCGATGCCCAGGCGTTGCAGGTTGTCCAGGCGTTGCTGACGCACCTGTTGGCGCTGTTGACCAAGCGGTGGTGCGCCATAGCCGCGCGCCGGGCTGATCAGCACCAGCCGGTTGACGCGATGGGCCTGTGAACTGCGGGCGAACGCCAGGGCGGTGAGGGCGCCAAGGGAATGGCCGACCAGCACACATTCCTCGACACCCAGTGCATCCAGCATCTGCGCCAGGCGGGCTGCGTACTGCTCAGCCTTGGGCGCATCCGACTCCAGCGGGCTGGAATCGCCGTAGCCGGGTGCCTCCCAGGCGATGACCCGGGCCTGAGAGGCCAGTTGCCGAGCCACCTGCAGCCAGGACGCCGCGCCGGAGCCGATACCGTGCAGCAACACCACCACCGGCCCCGCGCCACATTCGCGCAACGCCTGCTGACCACCGGCCGAGGCCACCAGGCGTTGGGGAAAATCACGCTCCAGCTGGGCTTGCAGGTCGGCCGTCGGCGCGGCTTGAGAGAGTCCTGGCAGCATGGGCTTATCCGCGCTTGATCGAAGCCAGAGGGTGCTCTGGCGGATAGGTCGGGGTGATGGGTTTTTTCGCACCGAGCATCACGCACATCAACGCATCTTCATCGCCGATGTTGATCTCTTCGCGGTACACGCCCGGCGGTACGGAAATCACGTCGCGGTCGGTAAGGATGGTCTCGAAGCGCTCGCCGTCTTTTTCCAGCACCACTTTGAGCTTGCCGCGCAGCACGAAGAACACTTCTTCGACGTCAATGTGCAGGTGCGGCGGGCCTTCGTGGCCGGCCGGGATCACCATGGTGGAGAAAGTGAAATGCTCCGACGGGATGGTGTTCATGTCGGTGCTGATACCGGTGCCACCGGTGCCGATGTAGCGCATTTGTGCACGGCGGAACTTGGGGTCGTAGTCGGCCTGGAACTTCAGCGCATCCCAGTCGTACTTGCGCGTTTCGTAACGCGCGATACGGGTGTTCATCCAGCTTTCCAGGCTGGCACCGGCCGGCCGGTCCCAGCTTTTCGGGGTGTCGTTTTGGGCAGATAGATCAGTCATGACAGTCTCCAGATCAAGGCATGACGAACCCGCCGTTGACCGGCAGGGTTTGTCCAGTGATGAAGCGGGCAAGGTCGGACAGCGCGAACAACACGGCGCCGCTGACGTCTTCGGGCAATTGCGGGCGCTGAATCGCCCGCTGGTCGTTGTACAAACGGTGGCGTGCCTCGGGCACGTAGGCGGTGGCTTCCACCAGCACCAGGCCAGGGGCGATGGCGTTGACCGTGATGTTGTCGGCGCCCAGCTCGCGGGCCAGGCTGCGGGTCATGGCGATGATTGCGCCCTTGCTGGCGACATAGGCCAACAGGTTCGGCGCGCCCCACAGGGGGGTGTCGGAGGCCAGGTTGACGATGGCGCCGTGGCCGCTGGCACGCAGCGCTGGCAGGCAGGCGGTGGTCATCAGCCAGGTGCCGCGTACGTTGACTTGCATCACCTGATCCCAGGTGTCGATGCTCAGGTCTTCGCAGCCTTTGCCGCCGGAGTTGGTGATGGAGGCGTTGTTCACCAGGCCATCGAGGCCGCCCAGCAAATCGAGTGTCGCGCTGATGCACGCCTGGATCGACGCCGGCTGGGCCAGGTCGACAGTGACTGCCTGCACGTCCAGTCCCAGGGCCTGCAGTTCACAGGCCGCCTGTTGCACGCGTTCTTCCAGCACATCGGCAATCACCACGCGCGCACCGGCCTGGCCGATGGCCTGGGCGAACCCATAACCCAGGCCACGGGCGCCGCCGGTTACCAGCACGCGACGACCTTCGAGCAAACGATTCCGGTCGTTCATCATTGCGTGCTCAACATGGCTTTGGGCATGTAGTGCAGGACGCGTTTTTCCGCCCACACCACGGCGCCGTAGGCGACCACCCCAATCAGGGTGAGCATGACGATGGCGACGAATACACCGGCCGTGTTGCCTTGGCCCTCGGCGTCCACCAACAGGAAGCCCAGGCCCTGGTTGCCGCCGACCAGTTCACCGACGGTGACGCCGATCACGGCCAGGGTCGAGGCGATGCGCAGGCCGGAAAACAGCGCGGCCATGGCTGAAGGAAATTCCACCAGGCGGAAGATCTGCCAGCGGCTGGCGTTCATGGTGCGCACCAGGTTGATCATGTCCGGGTCGACCGTGCGGATCGCCGAGAGCACGTTGATCATCACCGGGAAAAACACGATCAGGATCGCGATCAGAATCTTCGGGTAGATGGTGTAGCCCAGCCACATCACGAACAGTGGCGCAAAGGCAACTTTCGGTGCGATCTGCAACGCAAGGATATAGGGCGACAGCATCGCTTCAGCCGCGGGCGACAGGCCCAGGGACACACCTATCATCACGCCCAGCAAGGCGCCCAGGGCGAAACCGACGACAATTTCCATGGCGGTGATCAGGGTGTGTTGCAACAGGCCGCCGCTGTGCCACATCACCAGGCTTTCCTGGGCCACGCGGCTGAGTTTGGGCATGACGAATTCGGGCATGCCGAGCAGCTCGGGGCCCCACTGCCAGAGCGCCAGGAACAGGATCAGCAGCGCCACGCTACCGAGCACGGAGGGGTTCAGGTTTTTCATCGTATGCGTACCTTGTTGTCCGGTGCGTTATTGCGCGGCGACCGGGCTGTCGACGAATTGGTTGGTGAACAGCTCATCCAGCGGGGTTTCCCGGGGGACGATGCCTTCGCTCACGTAGAACTGGCGGACCTTGTCCAGGCGCTCGGGGTCGATGTGCCCCAGCACAGGCTGGTTGGCGTAGACGTGCTCGACATAGAGCTTGAAGATCTTCTCCAGCGAGTCTTCCTTGCCGGCGTAGGTCGGGACCGCCTTGGCAAAGGTGACGGCGGCGGCGCGCGGGTCCTGGATAATGTCGTGCATGCCTTTGAGGGTGGCCTGGACCACGCCGCGCACCACGTCGGGGTGGTTTTTGATGGCATCATCCGAGGCGAGGATGGCCTGGGCCATGCTTTCGAAAATCTGCGCTTGGGGAATCAGCTTGATCTGCGCGCCGGCTTCTTCGGCGGTGACCATCCAATCGGGCACGCCGGCCATGGCCTGGGCCTTGTTGGCTGTAAACAACTGCCAGACTCCGGCAGGCCCTGCGGCCTGGATGTCTACGTCGTTCTTGCCAAGGCCGGCTTTGCGCAACGAAGCGAGCAGCGCGTAGTAGGTGGTATCGGAATACGACATCACCGTCATGGTCTTGCCCTTGAGGTCGCTGACGTTATTGATGTTGTCCTTGGAATGGGTGGCGATCATGGTCACGCCGCCCGCGCCCAGCACCGCCACGGCGCGCACCGGGATGCCGTTGCCGCGCACCATGATCGGTGTGTCGCCGATGGCACCCCCGAGCAGGGCATTGCCGGCGCCGATCTGCTTGGCCACATCCACACCGCCCTTGGCGGCAATGAACGTGAGGTTCAGGTCCTGGGCCGCGTAATAGCCTTTTTCCTTGGCGATGATCCACGGTGCAAAGGCTGGCAAGTTAGGCGGGGCCGGCAGCAGGTACGTGACGTCGGTCGGCTGCGCCTGGGCCGCGCAGGCCAGGCCCAGGCCAAGGCTGAGCGCGCAAAAACGTTGGAACAGAGACTTGAGCATGGGAACTCCTGAATCGGTTGGGGGCCGCAAGCGCGGTAATCAGTGCAGTTCGGTGTCGGCGCCGACGTGCAGCAGCTCCATCAGGCGACCGACCAGTGGGCCGATCTCCGGTAGCTTGCGACGCTCCAGCGGGTTGTCGCGAAACGGCAGGTCGATGCTGATTTCTTCGATGATGGTGCCGGGGCGGGCGCTCATGACCAGCAACCGGTCGGACATGGCGATGCCCTCGATCAGGTCGTGGGTGATGAACAGCGCGGTCTTCTTTTCATCGAACAGCATCCGGGCCATGTCCTGCTGCAGGATCATCTTGGTCTGGGCGTCGAGGGCGGAAAACGGCTCATCAAGGAACAACACCTGGGGGTCGATGGCCAGGGTGCGTGCCAGGGCGGCGCGTTGGCGCATGCCGCCAGAGAGCTGGAACGGGTAGTGGTCGGCGAAGCCATTGAGGTGGCAACGGTCGAGCAAGTCCAGGGCCACCTTCTGCCGGGTCGCGCTGGGCACGCCTTGAATCTCCAGGCCCAGTTCGACGTTGCGGCGAATGCTGCGCCAGGGCATCAGCAAATCTTTTTGCAGCATGAACGCGACTTGCGGCACGGGCCCGGTCACCGGCTCGCCGCCCACGAAGACTTCTCCTTCAGTGGGCCGATACAGGCCAGAACCCATATTGAGGATGGTGCTCTTGCCACAACCAGACGGACCGATGATCGACACGACCTCGCCGCGACGGATCTTGAAGTTCACATCGCGAATGGCAAAGGGCGCTTCTGTTTTACCTTTGGCTGGGAAACATTTACCGACATTACGGAATTCAATTTCAGTCGGCTCCAGCTCTTCCTTAAGTGCGGGCGTATTCCATTGGGGCGTCACGGCGTACATCTCTTTCACAGCCATCAGGAAGGTACTCTGGTCTGTTTTATAGGTGATACGCCGTTTAGTGCATGAACAATGCCAGTGAGTTAATTCCTACAAATGTTTGTTGAATTACCTTTTGAATTAATGGGTTACGAGATTATGACTAAATATTGGACGTTTCATATATGAAACCATTGTTTTTATATGGCACGAAACTGCACACCGTTTGTGCATGCGATGGGAACTTGCAATGAATGAATGCTTTTTCAAGTAACGCTGAAGGTGTGATGTTTTATATGTGAAACGCACTAACAGCGCTTTATATAAGAAGAGGAATTTCGGGCAAAAAAAAGGGCTTGAAGAACGAGTCTTCAAGCCCTCAAAAGGTGAGAGGTGTCTAGTCCCTCAGCCTGGTGAGCGGTGCAACAAACGCTTAGGCCTTCAGCGGCACCAAACGTGGGGCAATCATATTTTCGGGGCGCAGGATGTCGTCGAGCATGGCGTCGTCGAGCAAGCCTTCTTCACGCACCAGTTCCAGCACGCCGCGCCCGCTTTCAAGAGCGATACGCGCAATGCGGGTGGCGTTTTCATAGCCGATGTACGGGTTCAGCGCGGTGACCAGGCCGATGGAGTGTTCCACCAGTTCGCGGCAGCGGGCTTCGTTGGCGGTGATGCCGACGATGCAGTGCTCGCGCAGCATGTCCATGGCGCGTTGCAACAGGCGGATCGAGTCGAAGATCTTGAAGGCGATCAGCGGCTCCATCACGTTCAACTGCAATTGGCCGCCTTCGGCTGCCATGGTCAGGGCCAGGTCGTTACCGATGACCTGGAACGCTACCTGGTTGACCGCTTCCGGGATCA
This sequence comes from Pseudomonas fluorescens, assembly GCF_001902145.1. Lineage (GTDB taxonomy): Bacteria > Pseudomonadota > Gammaproteobacteria > Pseudomonadales > Pseudomonadaceae > Aquipseudomonas > Aquipseudomonas fluorescens_BV. The sequence continues at coordinate 532,918 of NZ_MRST01000026.1, read as the reverse complement.
CCGGGTTGACCTTGCCGGGCATGATCGAGCTGCCTGGCTGGCGCGCCGGCAGGTTGATCTCGTTGATGCCGGTGCGTGGGCCGCTGGACAGCAGGCGCAAGTCGTTGCAGATCTTCGACAGCTTCACGGCGGTACGCTTGAGCATGCCGGAGAACAGCACGAAAGCGCCCATGTCGGAGGTGGCTTCGATCAGGTCGGCCGCCGGTACCAGCGGCTGGCCGCTGATGGTGGCCAGGCGTTGTACGGCCAGGGCCTGGTAACGCGGGTCGGCGTTGATGCCGGTGCCGATCGCTGTGCCGCCCAGGTTCACTTCAGTGAGCAGTTCTGGCGCGAGAGTTTTCAGGCGGGCCAGGTCTTCACCCAAAGTGGTGGCGAAGGCGCGGAATTCCTGGCCGAGGGTCATCGGCACGGCGTCTTGCAATTGGGTACGGCCCATTTTCAGCACGTGACCGAACTCGACGCCTTTGGCGGCGAACGCCTGGATCAGGCTGTCGAGGCTGGCCAGCAGCGCGTCATGGCCCAGCAGCAGACCCAAACGGATCGCGGTCGGGTAGGCGTCGTTGGTCGACTGCGCCATGTTCACGTCGTTGTTGGGGTGCAGGTACTGGTATTCGCCCTTCTGGTGACCCATGGCCTCCAGCGCGATGTTGGCGATGACTTCGTTGGCATTCATGTTGGTTGAAGTGCCGGCGCCGCCTTGAATCATGTCCACCACGAACTCTTCGTGGAAATCGCCGCGGATCAGACGCGCGCAGGCTTCGCTGATGGCAGCATGCTTGGCTTCGCTGAGCTGGCCCAACTCGCGGTTGGCGTCAGCGGCCGCTTGCTTGACCATTGCCAGACCGACCACCAATTTCGGGTAATGCGAAATCGGAACGCCCGAGAGGCGGAAGTTATTCACCGCTCGCAGGGTCTGGATGCCGTAATACGCTTGAGCCGGTACTTCGAGTACGCCAAGCAGGTCTTTTTCGGTACGGAATGATGCAGCAGAGGACATGACGGAAATCATCTCAATATGGACCCGGAACTGGCCGGAACGCTGCGAATGCTAGGCTTGTGGAAGTTTTTGGGCCAATGCTGTTAAGCACTGGCCTATGCACAAACGGCATAATGTGGATGTGACCCGGTTATCTTGGCGGGCGTGTGTGCCAAAATGGTGCATTCCGTGGGAGGCAGTGATGAACCTTGAGAGCAAGTGGTTGGAAGACTTCAGCGCCCTGGCGGCGACGCGCAGCTTTTCCCAGGCGGCTGAGCGGCGCTTTGTCACCCAGCCGGCGTTCAGTCGGCGTATTCGCAGCCTTGAAGCCGCCTTGGGCCTGACGCTGGTCAACCGCTCGCGCACGCCCGTGGAGCTGACAGCAGCGGGGCAGTTGTTCCTGGTGACGGCGCGCACCGTGGTCGAACAGCTCGGCGAAGTGCTGCGCCATTTGCATCACCTCGAAGGCGGGCAGGGCGAAGTGATGCAAGTGGCGGCGGCGCACTCCCTGGCGCTGGGTTTCTTCCCCCGCTGGATCGCACAACTGCGCAATGAAGGCCTGAACATCGCCACGCGGTTGGTCGCCACCAACGTTGGCGATGCGGTGCACGCCCTGCGCGAAGGCGGTTGTGACCTGATGCTGGCGTTCTACGACCCGGATGCGGCGATGCAAATGGACGCCGAGATTTTCCCGTCGCTGCACCTGGGTAACACCGAAATGCTCCCGGTGTGCGCCGCCGATGCCGAGGGCAAGCCGTTGTTCGACCTGGAAGGCGAGGGCAGCGTGCCGCTGCTGGCCTACAGCGCCGGCGCGTTCCTTGGCCGCTCGGTGAATTTGCTGCTGCGTCAGAGGGCTCTGCGCTTTACCACCATCTATGAAACCGCCATGGCCGACAGCCTCAAGAGCATGGCGCTCGAAGGCTTGGGGATCGCCTGGGTGCCGCAGTTGAGCGTACGTGCGGAGTTGGCGCGCGGCGAACTGGTGGTGTGCGGCGGGCCGCAATGGCATGTGCCGCTGGAGATTCGCTTGTACCGCTGCGCGTTGGTGCGCAAGGCGAATGTGCGGTTGTTGTGGCGCAAGCTGGAAGGTGGGGCAGCGCAAGGAGACCGAGGTCTCGCTTGAATGAAATTGAGTGGTTTAATGCTCAATAGATCGCTTTTTATCATGTTTTGATCACTTTTCTGCCCAAAAAGTATTGTTCAATGCGTAATCACTTGTCGGGTAAATATTGGCTAGAATACTGATCAAAGGTTTGTGTAAATCCATCTTTTGATCAGGAAACTGCACAAAATGCGAATGACGACGATGAGTGAGCAAGCTATCGCACAAACGATTGGCTCGCGTGTTGAAGCCTTGAGGGTGAAGAAGAACATCAATCAGGAAACGGTTGCCGAGGAGGCGGGTATTTCCCGCACGACGTTACGGCAGTTGATGGCGGGCAAGGGCACCTTGCTCAATCTGATTGCGGTATTGCGGGTGATCGGGGAACTGGATCGGTTGAGTTCTCTGGTCGAGGAGGTGCGTTCAAGCCCCATCCAGATGGCGAAAATGGCTGGGAAAAAACGTCAGCGCGCCTATACCACCCGCAAAGACTCATCCGAAACCATCTCTATACCGGGCCAGAAAAAGCGCCTTGTGCCCGACGCAGTCAAAAAGGACACCCGTTGGTGATTGCACAGATCTATTTATGGGGTTTATACGTCGGAGCGCTCAATTGGGACGAGACAACCCAGGTGGGCGAGTTCGAATTTTCACCCGAGTTTGTCTCCACGGGGCTTGAGATCTCGCCCATTCACATGCCCGCCCGCGCCGGGTACACCTACGCATTCACCAACCTGAACCGGGAAACCTATAAGGCGCTTCCGGCGATTTTTGCCGACTCGCTTCCGGATGACTTCGGTAATGCATTGATCAACGCATGGTTGGCGCAGCAGGGGCGCGACAAGCTTTCGTTCACTCCGGTGGATCGACTCCTCTACCAAGGTAATCGCGGTATGGGCGCGCTGGAATATCGGCCGGCCATGAATACTGAGGCTAATGAGGCCGAAACCATCGAGATCGCGGCGTTGGCCCAGTTGGCTGGGGAGGTGCTCTCGGGGCGCCAAAGCCTGGAGGACCGGCTGACATCCAATGACCCTAGCGTCGACGACGCCGCGTTGCAGCGCTTGATTCAGGTGGGCACAAGTGCCGGTGGCGCTCGCGCAAAGGCGATCATTGCCATCAATAGCGAAGGGCACATCAGGTCAGGGCAGGTGCCAGCGCCCAAAGGTTATAGCTACTGGTTGCTCAAATTTGATGTCGCAAAAAACACCGATGTGCTTGCCGATAGCCAGGGGTTTGGTCGCATCGAGTACGCCTATTACCTGATGGCCAGGCAAGCAGGTGTGGTAATGACTGAGTGCCGTTTGCTCGAAGAGGGTGGGCGTGCCCACTTCATGACCAAGCGATTCGACCGGACCGATGAAGGTGACAAAATTCATACCGCGACCTTGTGCGCACTGGATCATGCTGACTACAACAAACCTGGCGAGTACTCCTACGCCGAGGCCCTGAACGTGTTCAGGGCGCTGAAACTGGGGCGCCGGGAGGCGGAGCAGTTTTTCAGGCGCATGGTGTTCAACGTTATCGCTCGAAACCAGGACGACCACACCAAGAACATCAGCTTTTTGCTGGACACTGACGGTACCTGGTATTTGTCGCCTGCCTATGACGTTACCTGGTCCTACATGCCTGGAAACTTCTGGGTCGACAGCCATCAGATGAGTATCAACGGTAAGCGCGACAATTTTGTGATGGCTGACCTGCTCAGTGTGGGCAGCCAGATCAAAGGGCTGAAGGCCAAGCAGATCATCCGAGAGGTGCATGAGGCGGTGACGCAATGGCCTGTGACCGCTGCAAAAGTGGGGCTCTCGTCGGTCATGATCGATGCCATTGCCAAGACCCATCGGCTGGACCTTTCGCCTGACTCTTAAGTCAATAAAACCGCCACTTTGCGCCGCTAGACAGATGGTCATCCCAGGGGCTGTTTATCTGGATTATTACGGTATACTGCGCGGCCTTCGGCCGGTCCAAACCGGCCTTAATTCGTACACCAAGCCACGCCGGTCTCCCGCGTGGCTTGTTGTTTTTTGACGCGCCTGCGGGCGCCCAGAGAGAAGAGGCACGACGATGAGTGCATTGGTTGGCGTGATCATGGGCTCCAAGTCCGATTGGTCCACCCTTAGCCACACCGCCGATATGCTGGAAAAACTCGGCATTCCGTACGAAGTGAAGGTGGTCTCCGCCCACCGCACCCCGGATCTGCTGTTCCAGTATGCCGATGAAGCAGAATCCCGTGGCATCGAGGTGATCATCGCCGGTGCCGGCGGCGCGGCGCACTTGCCTGGCATGTGTGCGGCCAAGACTCACCTGCCGGTGCTTGGCGTGCCGGTGCAGTCGTCGATGCTCTCGGGCGTGGATTCGCTGTTGTCCATCGTGCAGATGCCGGCCGGCATTCCGGTGGCAACCCTGGCGATCGGCAAGGCCGGCGCGATCAACGCAGCCTTGCTGTCGGCCAGTATCCTGGGCGCCAAGCACCCGCAGTTTCATGCGGTGCTGAAAAAATTCCGTGCTGAGCAGACAGACAGCGTGCTGGACAATCCAGACCCACGCATCGCCTGAGGTTGTTATTGATGAAAATCGGTGTAATCGGTGGCGGCCAACTGGGCCGCATGCTGGCTTTGGCGGGTACGCCGCTGGGGATGAACTTCGCTTTTCTGGACCCGGCGCCGGACGCCTGCGCTGCGGCCCTGGGTGAACACCTGCGGGCTGACTACAGCGACCCGGATCACCTGCGCCAACTGGCCGATGAAGTCGACCTGGTGACCTTCGAATTCGAAAGCGTCCCGGCTGAAACCGTGGCCTTCCTGTCGCAGTTCGTGCCGGTGTACCCGAGCGCCGAAGCCTTGCGCATTGCTCGCGACCGCTGGTTCGAAAAGAGCATGTTCAAGGACCTGGGTATTCCGACCCCAGCCTTCGCCGACATCCAGTCCCAGGCCGACCTGGACGCCGCGGTCGCCAGCATCGGCCTGCCGGCGGTGTTGAAAACCCGCACCCTGGGTTACGACGGCAAGGGCCAGAAAGTCCTGCGCACCGACGCCGATGTGGTCGGCACCTTTGCCGAGCTGGGCAGCGTCGCCTGCCTGCTGGAGGGCTTCGTGCCGTTCACCGGTGAAGTTTCGCTGATCGCCGTGCGTGCTCGTGATGGTGAAACCCGCTTCTACCCGTTGGTGCACAACACCCACGTCAACGGCATCTTGAAAGTGTCGGTAGCCAGTACTGACCACCCGTTGCAGGCCCTGGCCGAAGATTATTCCAGCCGTGTGCTCAAGCAGCTGGACTACGTTGGCGTGATGGCGTTCGAGTTCTTTGAAGTCGACGGCGGCCTCAAGGCCAACGAAATCGCCCCGCGTGTGCACAACTCCGGGCACTGGACCACCGAAGGCGCCGAGTGCAGCCAGTTCGAAAACCATCTGCGGGCGGTGGCGGGCTTGCCGTTGGGCTCCACGGTCAAGGTCGGCGAGAGCGCCATGCTCAACTTCATCGGCTCTGTACCGCCGGTGGAGCGTGTGATGGCGATCGACGATTGCCACGTGCATCACTACGGCAAGGCCTTCAAGGCCGGGCGCAAGGTCGGCCACGCCAACCTGCGTTGCAAGGACCGCGCGACGCTGCAAGCGCAGATTCTCAAGGTCGAAGCGCTGATCGCCGAACAATAAGCCTCTCCCCGGCGGGAACCATTGGGGTTCTGCGTCTCTCTGATTGCAGGATGCCAAAGCCTGACTAGGCTTTGGCATGACTCATACCAATCAGAGGGAAATGCCATGGGTATCATCGGAACCATCTTTATCGGCTTGATCGTCGGCCTGCTGGCGCGCTTCCTCAAGCCTGGCGACGACAGCATGGGCTGGATCATGACCATCCTGCTGGGTATCGCCGGTTCCCTGGCCGCGACCTACGGCGGTCAGGCCCTGGGGATCTACCAGGCAGGCCAGGGTGCAGGCTTCATCGGTGCGCTGGTGGGTGCCGTCGTGTTGCTGGTGATCTACGGCCTGATCAAAAAGAAGTAATCAGCCGACAAAGTCCTCTGCGCTGCGCAGGCGCAGAGGGCTAGAATGCTCGGCACTTGTATTTGCCGAGCCTCTCCATGCGCCGTCTTCTGTTAACGCTTCTTCTGCTGGGCTCTGGCCTGGCGCACGCTGGCGAACTGCCGGAAACCGATTGGCTCGACCTGATGCCGCTGTCGGATCAGAAAGCCCTCGAGGCCATGCCCGAAATAGACCACAACTCCCCCGAAGCTCAAGGCACGTTCACCGAAAAGGGTGGCTTGAAGCAGAGCAAGGGCCTGCCTGCGGTGATGTATTCCACCAAGACCGTAGCGGCCATGAACGGCAAGAGTATCCGCATTGGCGGCTATCCGGTGCCGCTTGAAACGGACGCCAAGGGCCGCAGCACGTTGTTCTTCCTGGTGCCTTACCCGGGCGCCTGCATACACGTGCCGCCACCGCCGCCTAATCAACTGGTGCTGGTGCGCTATCCCAAGGGGTTGAAGCTGGATGACATCTACACGCCGCTGTGGGTCACGGGCACGTTGAAGGTGGAGAAGGTCAATAACGACTTGGCGGATGCCGCGTATGCGCTGGAGGCCGGGAAGGTGCGGGTGGTGAAGGAGTCTGATCTCTAAAGCCCAAAGCATAGCCCCTGTGGGAGCTGGCTTGCCTGCGATAGCAGCGCCTCGGTGTTTCTGACACACCGAGTTGTCTGCATCGCAGGCAAGCCAGCTCCCACATTGGATTGGGTTTACAAGGCCAGGGTCGTGACGCTCACGCCCAAGGTGTGGCTTTCGCCGGGCGCCAGGCTCACCACATCGTCCAGCACGTTGGCCGTCTCGATGCACAACATACCCTGCCAGCCGTCATCGGCCATATCGTCGAAAGCCTTGGCGCGTTCGGTCCAGGGGTTCCAGACCACGGTGGATTTCGAGCCTTCGCTGGTGAGCTGGATACGGCGCTGCCAATCGCTATCGACGATATTCAGCTGTGTCGGCGTATTCAGGTAAATGCGGTCTGTTTCGGCGCTGAAGTGCAGCAGTCCGGCTTGCTGTTTCTCGGCCCACCCATCGGCGGTGTCGATGTAAGCCACGCCATCCAGGCCCTCGACCTGCACCTTGCGCACATCGCTCACGGCGAAGTAGGTGTGCAATGCCTGGCTGAGGGTCACGGTGTCGGCGCCGCGGTTGTGGCTGGTCAGGCGGATGTGCAGTTGGTCGTCCAACAGCAGGCTCAGCGTCAGGTCTACCTGATGGGGCCAGCCTGGAAAGCCGCCAGCCGGCACCGGCAATACCAGGTCCACTCGCAGCGTCTGGCCGTCGAGTTCGGTGTTGGCCAGTTCCCAGCGTGCGGTGCGCACAAAACCGTGGGCGCCGGCAGGCTGATCGCTCTGGCGCATGGCTTTGACGCTTTGCGGGTTGCGGTCGAACACCCCGAACCAGGGCCAGCACACCGGTACGCCGGTACGAATGCCTTTGCCCTGCTTGAACACTGCCTCAGGGTTCGGCCAGATCAGTGGCTGTTCGCCCTCGCGCTGGTAACTGAAGATATGCGCACCCTGTTGGGCCACCATCAGCTCGGTGCCGTTGTGGCGGATGCGCCAGCAGTCCAGCTCGTCGATTTTTACCGTCTCAACGTGGGGCGTAGGCATAACAAAGCTCTCTTAGTGGCAGGCAATGGGGCAATTGACCGTTAAAACCCGGCGAGGTTTAACGCGCCCGTGACGGTACCGAGCGCGTGCGGCCGCTGCCATCGATGGCGACGAACACGAATACGGCTTCGGTCACCTTGCGCCATTCGCTGGACAACGGATCGTCGCTCCACACTTCGACCATCATCTGGATCGAGCTGCGGCCGATTTCCAGGGCCTGGGTATAGAAAGAAAGCTGCGCACCCACGGCCACCGGCACCAGGAACGCCATGCGATCAATGGCCACGGTGGCCACGCGCCCACCGGCGACCTTGCTGGCCATTGCCGTGCCGGCCAGGTCCATCTGCGCGACCAGCCAGCCGCCGAAGATATCGCCAAAACCGTTGGTTTCACGCGGGAGCGCGGTGATTTGCAGGGCGAGATCGCCTTGCGGGATAGGATCTTCTTGTTCGAGTTCGATCATGCCGAGGGTGCCTCTGACCCGTGACGCTTCATGGGTATTTCAAGTGGATAGCCGTCTTCTGGAAAAACGTTTGCGCACCAACATACACCGCTCGATGCGTTTCTCGTAAGGCGAACTAAAGGGAAACTCTGCCAAATCGGCTGGATGGCACCCAACAACGTTTTGGCACAGCAGCCCCTCAAGACAGCGGGTCTGGCGCTTGCACCGGCGAGTATATCGAGACCCTGGCGCCACGACGACCTCCCGACGCTCATTTGGTCGGTAAATAGGCGCTGTATCGGGGCTTTTGCGCGCAACTGTGCTCCTGGCGCTGTGCTTTTTCAGGCGATTTGCTATCTTGCCAAACCCGCCGCAAGTCGGGCGTGCAGTCCTTTACGATGATTACTATAAGAGAAGCCTTGCCATGTCCTCCGTGCCCGCAAGCAGTGCGCAACCCTCGCGCCCGCTGACCCGCAACGACTACAAAACCCTGTCGCTGTCTGCCTTGGGTGGAGCGCTGGAGTTCTACGACTTCATCATCTTTGTGTTTTTCGCCACTGTGGTCGGGAAACTGTTCTTCCCTGTCGACATGCCCGAATGGCTGCGCATGATGCAGACCTTCGGCATCTTCGCCGCCGGCTACCTGGCGCGCCCCTTGGGCGGCATCGTCATGGCGCACTTTGGTGACCTGCTGGGGCGCAAGAAGATGTTCACCCTGAGCATCTTCATGATGGCCGTACCCACCCTGATCATGGGGCTGCTGCCGACCTATGCACAGATCGGCCTGTGGGCACCGCTACTGCTGCTGTTGATGCGCGTGATCCAGGGCGCAGCCATTGGCGGCGAGGTGCCGGGCGCCTGGGTGTTCGTCTCCGAGCACGTCCCGCCGCGCCATATCGGCTATGCCTGCGGCACCCTGACCAGCGGTCTCACCGCCGGTATTCTGCTGGGCTCGTTGGTGGCTACCGCCATCAATAGCGCCTATACGCCTGAACAGGTCTCTGATTACGCCTGGCGGATTCCTTTCCTGCTCGGCGGCGTATTCGGCCTGCTGTCGGTGTATCTGCGTCGCTGGCTGCATGAAACCCCGATCTTCGCCGAGATGCAGCAACGCAAGAGCCTGGCCGCTGAGCTGCCCTTGCGCGCCGTGTTGCGCGATCACCGTGGCGCCATTGTGCTGTCGATGCTGCTGACCTGGCTGCTGTCGGCCGGCGTGGTGGTGGTCATCCTGATGACCCCGACGGTGCTGCAGACCATCTACCACTTCAGCCCTACGGTTGCGCTGCAAGCCAACAGCCTGGCCATCGTGACCCTGAGCCTGGGTTGCATCGCCTCGGGTGCCCTGGCCGACCGTTTTGGTGCCGGCCGTGTGCTGGTTACCGGTTGCGCTCTGCTGCTGGTGACTTCCTGGACGCTGTATCACAGCCTGATGGCCCACCCCGACTGGCTGTTCCCGTTGTATGCCCTGACTGGCCTGTTTGTCGGCACCATCGGCGTAGTGCCCTACGTGATGGTCAAAGCCTTCCCGCCGGTGGTGCGTTTCAGTGGCCTGTCGTTCTCCTACAACGTCGCCTATGCCGTTTTCGGTGGGCTGACGCCATTGGTGGTGTCGCTGCTGATGAAGGAGAGCCCGATGGGGCCGGCTTACTACGTGGCTATCCTCTGTGTGATGGGGATGGCGGTAGGCAGCTACTTGTGGAAACGCGGCCGCTAAAACCAGCCTGATCAATGTGGTGGGGGAGCAAACACCCTCATCACAATGAAAGTGTTCATTCTGTTTTTTACTTTACCTTGCGATAGTGGCCTTTCATCTAATTGTCATATATCAGACATAGAGTGTTCACACGGCCTGCCGATACTTGGCCCCGATCCAATTATCCCTATCTGCTAGGAGCAAGGCATGAAACTGAAACGTTTGATGGCGGCAATGACTTTTGTCGCTGCTGGCGTTGCGACCGCCAACGCGGTGGCCGCTGGTGTCGATCCGGCAATCCCGGCTTACGTCAAGACCACTGGTGTGTCGGGCAACCTGTCCAGCGTCGGCTCCGATACCCTGGCTAACCTGATGACCCTGTGGGCCGAGGGTTACAAAAAGGAATACCCGAACGTCAACATCCAGATTCAAGCTGCCGGCTCTGCCACTGCGCCACCTGCGTTGACTGAAGGCACCTCCAACCTGGGCCCGATGAGCCGCAAGATGAAGGACACGGAACTTGCGGCCTTCGAGCAGAAGTACGGCTACAAGCCAACCGCTATCCCGGTTGCCGTGGATGCCCTGGCGGTATTTGTGCACAAGGACAACCCGATCCAGCACCTGACCATGGAACAGGTCGATGCGATCTTCTCCTCGACGCGTCTGTGCGGCGCCAAGGCTGATGTGAAAACCTGGGGCGACCTGGGCGTGACCGGCGACCTGGCCAACAAGCCAGTGCAACTGTTCGGGCGTAACTCGGTATCCGGCACCTACGGCTACTTCAAGGAAGAAGCCCTGTGCAAAGGCGACTACAAGCCAAACGTGAACGAACAACCGGGCTCGGCCTCGGTCGTGCAGTCGATCAGCTCCTCGCTGAACGGCATCGGTTACTCGGGCATCGGCTACAAGACCGCCAGCGTGAAGACCGTGCCATTGGCCAAGAAAGGCAGCACTGAATTCGTCGAAGACACCGAAGAAAACGCCCTGAACGGCAAGTACCCGCTGTCGCGTTTCCTCTACGTATATGTCAACAAAGCCCCGAACAAGCCACTGGCGCCGCTGGAAGCTGAGTTCGTGAAACTGGTGCTGTCCAAGCAGGGCCAGGAAGTGGTAGTCAAAGACGGCTACATCCCACTACCAGCCAAAGTCGCCGCCAAGGCCCTGGCTGACCTGGGTCTGAAAGAAGGCAACTAAGTAGCTGGGCTGGGTAGAACCGGCCTTCTGTAGGAGCGAGCTTGCTCGCGAAAGGCGATAGGGCACCGCGTTTATTCAGAAACGGCGCGTTATCGTTGACGATCTTCGCGAGCAAGCTCGCTCCTACAGAAACTCCTAATTTTTTATCCGCTGCCAGCCCTGCTTCGCGGCGGATTTGTTGCGTCACTGCACTGTCATCTTTCTGTCATACAGGATCGCTAGGGTGTGCGCATGAATGATCTGGCCAATTCCACCATGACGACGACTTCCCCTCCCAAGCGCATTGATTTCAATACGCCTGAGCTGCAACGCAAGCGCCGAATCCGCGCGCTCAAGGATCGCTTCACCCGTTGGTATGTGCTGGTCGGCGGCCTCGCCGTGCTGGCTGCTATTACCCTGATCTTCTTCTTCCTCGCCTACGTGGTCGCGCCGTTGTTCCAGGGCGCCTCGTTGACCAAGGAAGACGCGTTGACGCCCGCCTGGATGCAGGACGCCGGCAAGCCGTTGATGATCTCCCTCGAAGAACAGAACCAGGTCGCCATGCGGGTTTCCGACAAGGGCCAGGCGCTGTTCTTTGCCGTGGACACCGGTGCCGAGCTCAAGCGTGTCGACCTGCCGATTCCGGCCGGTACCAGCGTTGCTTCCATGGGTGAAGATCAGCCGGGCAGCCCGCTGGTGATCCTCGGCTTGTCCAATGGCCAGTCTTTGGTGTTCCGCCACACCTATAAGGTGTCGTACCCGGACGGCAAGAAAACCATCACCCCAGCTATCGAGTACCCCTACGGCGAAACGCCGATCGTGCTGGATGACGCCGGTCGCCCGCTGGAACACGTTGCGCTCAACGCCACCGACACCTCCCTGGTGGTGGCAGGTTCCGCCGGTTCGCACTTGAACGTGCTGACCCTGAGCCGTGAAGAAAACATGATGACCGGTGAAGTCACCAGCGAGCAGAAGCGTGTCGAGCTGCCGCAGATGACCGAGCCGGTGAAGGCGATCTTCATCGACCCACGCCAGCAGTGGCTGTATGTGATCAACGGCCGTGCCCTGGCCGATGTGTTCAGCCTGCGAGACAAGAGCCTCAACGGGCGCTACAAGCTGCTGGAAGACGCCGACACGGAAATCACCGCCAGCACCCAGTTGGTCGGCGGCATCTCGCTGATCCTGGGTAACTCCAAAGGCGGCCTGGCCCAATGGTTCATGGCCCGCGACCCCGATGGCGAACAGCGCCTGAAGCAGATCCGCACCTTCCAGATGGGCACCGCGCCCATCGTCGAAATCAGCGCTGAAGAGCGCCGCAAAGGCTTCACCGCCCTGGATGCTGCTGGCCAGTTCGGCGTGTTCCACAGCACTGCCCACCGCACCTTGCTGGTGGACCCGGTGGTTGACGGCCAGGGCGTGTTCGGCATGTCGCCACGGGCCAACCGTGTGATCGTCGAGGCGGGCGGCAAGCTGCAACCGCTGTTGCTCGACAACCCGCACCCGGAAGTGTCGTGGAGCGCGTTGTGGAGCAAGGTCTGGTACGAAAACTACGACGAACCTAAGTATGTCTGGCAGTCCACGGCCGCCAACACCGATTTCGAACCCAAGATGAGCCTGGCCCCGCTGACCTTCGGTACCTTGAAGGCCGCGTTCTACGCCATGTTGCTGGCGGCGCCACTGGCGGTTGCTGCAGCGATCTACACCGCTTACTTCATGGCGCCGAGCCTGCGCCGCAAGGTAAAGCCGGTGATCGAGCTGATGGAAGCCATGCCGACGGTGATCCTCGGATTCTTCGCCGGCCTGTTCCTGGCGCCGTATGTGGAAGGGCACCTGCCGGGCATTTTCAGCCTGTTAATGCTGTTGCCGATTGGCATCCTGGTCGCCGGCTTTGTCTTCAGCCGCTTGCCTGAGTCGATCCGCCTGCGCGTTCCCGATGGTTGGGAAAGCGCGATCCTGATTCCGGTGATCCTATTCGTGGGCTGGCTCTCGCTGTACATGAGCCCGTACCTGGAAACCTGGTTCTTCGGCGGTGACATGCGCATGTGGATCTCCCACGATCTGGGCATTACCTACGACCAGCGCAACGCGTTGGTGGTCGGTCTGGCCATGGGTTTCGCGGTGATCCCGAACATCTACTCCATCGCCGAAGACGCCGTGTTCAGCGTGCCACGCGGCCTGACCCTGGGCTCCCTGGCATTGGGCGCCACGCCGTGGCAGACCATGACCCGCGTGGTCATCCTCACCGCCAGCCCGGGCATCTTCTCGGCGCTGATGATCGGCATGGGCCGCGCCGTGGGCGAGACCATGATCGTACTGATGGCCACCGGTAACACCCCGGTGATGGAGATGAACCTGTTCGAGGGCCTGCGCACCCTGGCGGCCAACGTTGCGGTGGAGATGCCCGAGTCGGAAGTGGGCGGCAGTCATTACCGCGTGCTGTTCCTCTCGGCGCTGGTGCTGCTGTTGTTCACCTTCATCATGAACACCCTCGCCGAGCTGATTCGTCAGCGTCTGCGCAAGAAATACTCGTCGCTTTAAGAAAGGTAGAAGTCTGTGAAACAGAACTCCCTGAATGGATGGTTCAAGAGCGGCGCCCCCGGCGTCTGGATCAGCGGTGGCGCGGTGTCCATCGCGGTCATCATGACCATTGGTTTGCTGGCTGTGATTGCGGTGCGGGGCCTGGGCCATTTCTGGCCGGCCGACCTGATCCAGGCCAACTACAACGTGCCAGGCCAGGCCAACCATATCGTGATCGGCGAAGTGGTGCAGAAAGAAGAAGTGCCGCGTGAGCGCCTGAAAAGTGCGGGCCTGCCGGTGCCGGACCAAGGCCCGGAATTCATGACCCGTGAGCTGATCAAGGTCGGCAACCGCGACCTGAACGGCAACGACTTCACCTGGATCGTCGGTGAGTGGCTGAAGGACCAGACCAAGCCTGCGAACCTGATGGCCATCGAGCGTCGTGAGTGGGGCAACTTCTACGGCACCCTGGTCAACGTCAAGCAGGACGGCAAGGTGATTGCCGAAGGCGAGGCCGCGTGGCCGGAGCTGCAAGCCCGCGTGGACCGCGTGAACAAGCTGGCCGCTCAGCTCAAGAGCCTGGAAAAAACCGATATCGGCGCGATCAACGCAGGGCTGGAGCGCATCCGCCTGCACAGTCGCAAACTGGAACTGGAAGGCAAGCTCGACGCCGCCGCCCAGGCCGACATGGACGCCGACCGCGCCGAGCTGAACGCCCGCTACCAGGACATCGAAGCGCGCCTGGCCGACCTGCATGCACAGTTCAACCGCGACGCCCTGACGGCGCGTGACGGCAACGGCAAGGAAGTGGAAATCGGCATCGGCAAAGTGGTGCACGCCTACCAGCCGAACGCCATGGGCACGATGACCAAGATCGGTTTCTACTTCAGCAAGGTCTGGGAATTCCTCAGCGATGACCCGCGGGAAGCCAACACCGAAGGCGGGATCTTCCCGGCCATCTTCGGCACCGTGATGATGACCCTGATCATGGCAATGATCGTGACCCCGTTTGGCGTACTGGCCGCGGTGTACCTGCGTGAGTACGCCAAGCAGAACACTTTGACCCGCATCATCCGCATCGCCGTGAACAACCTGGCCGGCGTACCGGCCATCGTCTACGGCGTGTTCGGCCTGGGCTTCTTCGTGTATGTATTGGGGGGCTCGGTCGACCGTCTGTTCTTCGCTGAAGCGCTGCCTGCGCCGACCTTCGGTACCCCGGGCTTGCTCTGGGCCTCGCTGACCCTGGCGCTGCTGGCGGTGCCGGTGGTGATCGTGGCCACCGAAGAAGGCCTGGCGCGGATTCCTCGCACCGTGCGCGAAGGCTCCCTGGCATTGGGCGCGACCAAGGCGGAAACGCTGTGGAAGATCGTGCTGCCGATGGCCAGCCCGGCGATGATGACCGGCATGATCCTCGCCGTGGCGCGTGCCGCCGGTGAGGTGGCACCGCTGATGCTGGTGGGTGTGGTGAAGCTGGCGCCGTCGCTGCCACTGGATGGCAACTACCCGTACCTGCACCTGGACCAGAAGATCATGCACCTGGGCTTCCATATTTATGACGTCGGCTTCCAGAGCCCGAACGTCGAAGCCGCACGGCCGCTGGTGTACGCCACCGCGTTGCTGCTGGTACTGGTGATTGCCACGCTCAACCTGTCGGCGGTGTGGATTCGTAACCACCTGCGCGAGAAGTACAAGGCGTTGGACAGCTAATTGAAGTGAACGCGGATTACATGTGGGAGCGGGCTTGCTCGCGAATGCGGTGTGTCATTCAACACACCTGGCGACTGATACGACGCATTCGCGAGCAAGCCCGCTCCCACACAATGAATTGGTAGCACAGGGAGCATCCCATGCAACACGAAACCCAATCCCACGGCATCAACATGTCTGCCCTGGGTCGCGACAAGCAAAGCCTGAGCCTGGCCCAGGAAACCGTGGCCATCGAAGTCCCTGGTCTGAGCCTGTACTACGGCGACAAGCAGGCGCTGTTCGACGTCAGCATGAACATCCCCAAGCAACGCGTGACCGCCTTCATCGGCCCGTCGGGCTGCGGCAAGTCCACGTTGCTGCGTACCTTCAACCGCATGAATGACCTGGTGGACGGTTGCCGTGTAGAAGGTGCAATCAACCTCTACGGCACCAATATCTATCGCAAGGGCGAAGACGTGGCCGAGTTGCGTCGTCGCGTGGGCATGGTGTTCCAGAAGCCCAACCCATTCCCCAAGACCATCTACGAAAACGTGGTCTACGGCCTGCGTATCCAGGGCATCAACAAGAAGCGCATTCTCGACGAAGCGGTTGAGTGGGCGCTCAAGGGCGCGGCATTGTGGGACGAGGTCAAGGACCGCCTGCACGAATCGGCACTCGGCTTGTCCGGCGGCCAGCAGCAGCGCCTGGTGATCGCCCGTACCATCGCCGTAGAGCCGGAAGTGTTGCTGCTCGACGAACCGTGCTCGGCCCTCGACCCGATCTCCACCTTGAAAGTCGAAGAGCTGATCTACGAGCTCAAGTCCAAGTTCACCATCGTCATCGTGACCCACAACATGCAACAGGCGGCGCGGGTTTCCGACTACACCGCCTTCATGTACATGGGCAAGCTGGTGGAGTTCGGCGACACCGACACCCTGTTCACCAATCCGGCGAAGAAGCAGACCGAAGACTACATCACCGGTCGCTACGGCTAGGAAGCTGTGGTTCTGATTGCACTGACGCTGCGGTTCTCCGCACCTTACCGGACGCTCCAAGGACGCCAACATGATTAGCAAAGAAGGCCTTACCCACCACATCTCCGCGCAGTTCAACGCCGAGCTTGAGGAAGTGCGCAGCCACCTCCTGGCGATGGGCGGGCTGGTGGAGAAGCAAGTCAATGATGCGGTCACCGCGCTGATCGAGGCCGACTCGGGCCTGGCTCAACAGGTGCGTGAGATTGATGAGCAGATCAACCAGATGGAACGCAATATCGACGAAGAGTGCCTGCGCATTCTTGCCCGCCGCCAGCCAGCGGCCTCGGACCTGCGTTTGATCATCAGCATTTCCAAGTCGGTGATCGACCTGGAGCGCATCGGCGACGAAGCCACCAAGATTGCCCGCCGCGCCATCCAGCTGTGCGAAGAGGGTGAGGCCCCCCGTGGCTACGTGGAAGTGCGCCATATCGGCGATCAGGTGCGCAACATGGTGCGCGATGCTCTCGACGCCTTCGCCCGCTTTGACGCCGAACTGGCGTTGTCGGTGGCGCAGTACGACAAGATCATCGACCGCGAATACAAGACTGCGCTACGCGAGTTGGCCACCTACATGATGGAAGACCCGCGCTCGATCTCGCGGGTCTTGAACATTATCTGGGTGCTGCGTTCCCTAGAGCGTATCGGCGACCACGCGCGCAATATCTCGGAATTGGTGATTTATCTGGTGCGCGGCACCGACGTGCGGCACATGGGCCTCAAGCGCATGAAGGCCGAAGTTGAAGGCACTGCTGATCTAATCCCTAATGTTCCGGGCGAATCTGACGATAAGTAAGGTTGCCCGAGAAATTAACGCCCGGCCTCTGGCCGGGCGTTTTCGTTTGCGGCATCTGAATTTTTTGCACAGCAGGCGCCATAAAGTCCTTCTGTGACCCGCGAGTTTTGGCAAAATGCCATCAGTCAGGCGTTTTGCAGACGTTTTTATAGGATGAAGGGTCGATGAGTAAAGTCAGTGTGTTGGTGGTGGATGACGCCTCGTTTATTCGCGACCTGGTGAAGAAGTGCCTGCGCAATTACTTCCCCGGGATCAAGATCGAAGATGCGGTGAACGGCAAAAAGGCGCAATCCATCCTCATGCGCGAAACCTTCGACCTGGTGCTGTGTGACTGGGAAATGCCGGAAATGTCCGGCATTGAGCTGTTGACCTGGTGCCGCGAGCAAGCGCACCTGAAGGCCATGCCGTTCGTCATGGTGACCAGCCGTGGCGACAAGGAAAACGTGGTGCAGGCGATTCAGGCGGGGGTTTCCGGCTACGTCAGCAAGCCGTTCACCAACGAGCAGTTGCTCAACAAGGTCAAGCAGGCCCTGCACAAGATCGGTCGCCTCGATGCGCTGATTGCCAGCGCGCCGACCAAGATGAACTCAGCCTTTGGCAACGACTCCCTGAGCGCGCTGACCGGCGGCAAACCCGAAGCGGTCAAGCCGGCCCCGGTGGCGGCGCCCAGCAAAGGCCTGCTCAACACCCCGCCAATCAAGGCCCCCGCAGCAGCGGCGCCGGCTGGCAGTCGCGGTCAGGGCCAGTTGCGCCTTTCCAGCGGCACCCAGCAATGCGTGATCAAGGCCCTGAGCATCAAGGAAGCGTTGCTGGTGGTAAAGCGTGGCGAGGTCCTGCCACAA
This sequence comes from Pseudomonas fluorescens, assembly GCF_001902145.1. Lineage (GTDB taxonomy): Bacteria > Pseudomonadota > Gammaproteobacteria > Pseudomonadales > Pseudomonadaceae > Aquipseudomonas > Aquipseudomonas fluorescens_BV. The sequence goes on along the minus strand of NZ_MRST01000026.1, from coordinate 515,023 downwards.
GTCCTGGAAAGCGCCGTGCTCGACCTTGAACAGGGCGACAACGCCGAAGTCGCACGGCTCAACGGCTACCTGCACGCCATCGTTGCCTACGAGCCCAAGCCCGACAGCGACTGGTTGCAACTGACCTTCCGCTTTATCGACCAGGATGCGCAGAAGCTGGACTACATTTCCCGCCTGATCGCCCGTGGCACGGCGCAGAAGCATTTCGTGCCGGGTGCTTAAGCACAGCGACACCTGCCCCTGTAGGAGCGAGCTTGCTCGCGAAAAACGTTAACGATAACGCGTGCTTCCTGAATAAACGCGGCGCCTGTGCGTTTTTCGCGAGCAAGCTCGCTCCTACAGGAGGCGCCCGGTTCTACAGTCAGTCCAGCAGCAGCACCTTGGCCAATACGATCTTCGGCCCTTTCATCTTCTTGATGATGATTCGCAAGCCTTCAACTTCCAGCACTTCTTCTTCTTCCGGCACGCGTTTGAGCGTGTCGTAGATCAGGCCGGCCAGGGTTTCGGCTTCGATGTGGTCCAGGTCGACGCCCAGCAGGCGTTCCACCTTGAACAACGGCGTGTCACCACGCACCAGCAGTTTGCCGGGCTGGTAGGCGAGGATGCCGCGCTCGGCCTTGCGGTGTTCGTCCTGGATATCACCCACCAGCACTTCCAGCACGTCTTCCATGGTCAAGTAGCCGATGATCTTGCCGTCGGCTTCTTCCACCAGGGCGAAGTGCGCGCCGCCTTTGCGGAACTGTTCCAGCAGTTGCGACAGCGGCATATGCCGCGATACGCGTTCCAGCGGGCGGGTCAATTCGGCCAGGTTGAACGATTCGGGGATATGGTCCAGGGCCGCCAGTTCCAGCAGCAAATCCTTGATGTGCAGCAAGCCGACAAACTCGTTGCGAACCGCGTCATACACCGGGTAGCGGCTGAATTTATGGCGACGGAACAGCGCGAGGATTTCCTTGAGCGGGGCGTTGAAGTCCAGGGTCACCAGGTCTTCCCGGGAGTTGGCCCAGTCCACCACTTCCAGCTCGCCCATTTCCACGGCGGAGGCGAGTACGCGCATGCCTTGGTCGCTGGGGTCCTGGCCACGGCTGGAGTGCAGGATCAGCTTGAGTTCTTCGCGGCTGTAATGGTGCTCATGGTGCGGGCCAGGCTCGCCTTGGCCAGCGATGCGCAGAATGGCGTTGGCACTGGCGTTGAGCAGGTAGATGGCCGGGTACATTGCCCAGTAGAACAGGTACAGCGGCACTGCCGTCCATAGCGACAGCAGCTCGGGTTTGCGAATCGCCCAGGATTTGGGGGCCAGCTCACCGACCACGATGTGCAGGTAGGAAATCACGAAGAAGGCGGCAAAGAACGACACGCCCTTGATCACCTCCGGCGACTGCACGCCGATCGCGCCCAGCATTGGCTCGAGGATGTGCGCAAAGGCCGGCTCACCGACCCAGCCCAGGCCCAGGGATGCCAGGGTAATACCCAGCTGGCAGGCCGACAGGTAGGCGTCGAGCTGACTGTGCACGGTGCGCAGGATCTGCCCGCGCCAGCCGTTCTTATGGGCGATGGCCTCGACGCGGGTGGCGCGCAGTTTGACCATGGCAAATTCCGCCGCAACGAAGAAACCGTTGAGCAGTACCAGGATCAGTGCAAAAAGAATCATGCCGAAATCGGCGAAGAGTGTAGCGAGGGTAATGCCAGGGGAAGGGTCCATGATGGGGTTTTGCAGGTTCCGTGTGTTCAATAAGGGGTGACAGGTGGGCCTGAAAGGCAGGCACAAGTCGGCCAATGTAGCGGCTGACGGGGCGCTTGCCTAGTGCCCGCTGCCGGGCGGGGCTGCAATGCTTGCTTTGAAGCAACACAAATCCAGTGTGGGAGCGGGCTTGCTCGCGAATGCGGTGGGTCAGTCAGTTTATTCATTCACTGATACACCGCATTCGCGAGCAAGCCCGCTCCCACATTTAGCCCTGTTGTGTTTCGAGATTATTTATCTTCTTCGAGTGCCCGCGAACGCGTCACCTGCGCCGGCGGAAAATGGCAGGTAAAGGTACTGCCATGCCCCAACACGCTGCTGATTTCCAGGCGGGCCCGATGGCGCAGCAGCACATGCTTGACGATGGCCAGGCCCAGCCCGGTGCCGCCGGTGTTGGAGTTGCGGCTGGAGTCGACACGGTAGAAGCGCTCGGTCAGGCGCGGCAGGTGCTTGGCGTCGATACCGATACCCGAGTCCTGCACACTCAGGTGCGCGCCGTGCTCGTCGGCCCACCAGCGAATGCGGATATTGCCCTTGTCCTGGGTGTACTTCACCGCGTTGAACACCAGGTTGGAGAAGGCGCTGCGTAGTTCGCCCTCGCTGCCCTTGAGCAATACGGTTGGGTCAGCCTCCAGCGTGATCTGCTGCCCGCGTTCGCCCGAGAGGGCCTGGGCGTCGTTCTTGATCGTCTGCAACAGGCTCTGCACGGCCACGGGATGGTTGTCCGAGGGGTAGTCCGTGGCTTCGAGCTTGGCCAGCAACAGCAGGTCGTTGAGCAAGGTCTGCATGCGCGAGCCTTGCACCTGCATCTGCTGCAGGGCGCGGCTCCAGCGTGGGTTGATCTCGTCGACATTGTCCAGCAACGTCTCCAGGTAGCCGCAGATCACCGTCAACGGCGTGCGCAGCTCGTGGGAAACGTTGGCGACGAAGTCCTTGCGCATCTGTTCCAGTTGATGGATGCGTGTCACGTCGCGCACCAGCATCAAGTGCTCGTTGTTGCCGTAGCGGGTCAGGTACAGCTGGATGCGCACGCGGTCGTTGGTGGGCGAGGGGATTTCCAGGGCTTCTTCGTAGTTGTCCTGCTCGAAGTATTCCTTGAAGCGCGGGTGGCGCACCAGGTTGGTCACCGGCTGGCCGCTGTCCTGAGGCGTCTTGAGGCCCAGCAGGGTCTCGGCGGCACGGTTCCACCATTCCAGGTTGCCGTCGCTGTCGAGCATGATCACCGCGTCCTTGAGCGCGGCGGTGGACTCCTGCACCCGGTCGATCACCGCTTGCAGGCGCCCGCGTACCCGTTGGTCGCGGCGCTGCAGGTGGTAGATGCTGTCGAACACCTCGCCCCACAGGCCATAGCCATCGGGGGGTGCTTCATCGGGTTTGTGCTGGCGCAGCCATTCATGCAGGCGCAGCAACTGCTTGAGGGTCCAGCCCAGGTACAACGCGATGCCGGCGGCCAGGCTCCAGCCGTAGTAGCCGCTGACCAGCCCCACCAACAGGCAGCCGGTGACCAGCAAGAGCATGTGGCGGATCAGGGTGCCATGCCAGTTTTGGTTCAAGGTGCGTCCTTCGGAGCAGTTTCAAGTTTCAAGCTGCAAGCTCCAAGCTTAAGCAGTCCCGCTTTAACTTGCGGCTTGCGGCTGATTGCTCAACCTTTGGTTGAAAACCGATAGCCGGTGCCGCGCACGGTTTGTACCAGATTCTCGTACGCATCGCCCAAGGCTTTGCGCAGGCGGCGGATATGCACGTCCACAGTGCGCTCTTCCACATAGACGTTGCCCCCCCATACCTGGTCGAGCAGTTGGCCGCGGGTGTAGGCGCGCTCCTGGTGAGTCATGAAGAATTGCAGCAAGCGGTATTCGGTCGGCCCCATCTCCGCAGGCTTGCCGTCGATGGTCACGCGATGGCTGATCGGGTCCAGGATCAAGCCGTCGACTTCGATAGGCGCTTCGCCATCGGTCGGGCCGGCGCGGCGCAGCACGGCTTTGAGGCGCGCCACCAGTTCCCGTGGGGAAAACGGCTTGGTGATGTAGTCATCGGCGCCGACTTCCAGGCCCTGGATCTTGTTGTCCTCTTCGCCCTTGGCGGTGAGCATGATGATCGGGATATCCCCGGTCAGCTCGTCACGCTTGAGACGGCGGGCCAATTCGATGCCCGAGGTGCCGGGCAGCATCCAGTCGAGCAGGATCAGGTCCGGCTTGCGGTCGACGATAATGGCGTGGGCCTGCTGGGAGTTCTCCGCCTCCAGGCAGTCATAGCCGGCCATTTCCAACGCGACGGCGATCATTTCGCGAATGGGCGCTTCGTCGTCAACGATCAGAATGCTCCTGCCAACCATGCTCAATCCTCTTGTCATTTAACTGTCTTGCGCCGCATTAGATAACGGAATTATTGCAGTCGTGTGACAGTAATTTAGTCGCTTGGGCAATTAACGGCACTCTGAACTACCCTTTGGGTCCGAATCCTGACAACCACAAAAGGAAGGTTCCGATGACTTACAGCACTGTTTCCTGGAAAACCCTGCTGGTATCTGCGGTGTTGACGCTGCCAGGGTTGGCGTTTGCGGCAGAGCCGGCGATGACCCAAGACGGGATGTTGGTGGACCACAAGGGCATGACGCTCTACACCTTCGACAAGGACGCTGATGGCAAATCAGTGTGCAAGGACCAGTGCGCGACCAACTGGCCACCGCTGAAGGCAGAGTCCACCGACACCAAGACCGGCGATTGGACGGTGATCACCCGCGACGACCAGACCAGCCAGTGGGCCTACAAAGGCAAGCCTGTCTACACCTACAAGGACGACAAGAAAGCCGGTGACAAGACCGGTGATGGCAAGGGTGGCGCCTGGCATGTGATCAAGCCCTGACTAAGTGGCGGCTTTGAGGCCTTCGCGAGCAAGCCCGCTCCCACATTTTGATTTGCGAATACAGTCAAATGTGGGAGCGGGCTTGCTCGCGAAGGCGTCACCGCAAAATCCTCAGCGAACCGCGTAATCCACCACGATCCCGACAAAAATCGCCAGCCCCGCCCAGTGGTTATGCAAGAACGCCTTGAAGCACTTCATGCGGTCCCTGTCCCGTGTGTACCAGAACTCCCAGACAAAACAGCCCGCTGCCGCCAGCAACCCCAGGTGGAACCACCCGCCCAGCTCGAACCGTGCGCCGGCCAGCAACAGGCACGCCAGCGCCAGGCCTTGCAGGGTGAGGATGATCACGCGGTCAGCGTCACCGAACAGAATGGCGGTGGATTTCACCCCGATCTTCAAATCGTCATCGCGGTCGGTCATGGCGTAATAGGTGTCGTAACCCACCGTCCACAACAGGTTGGCGATGTACAGCAGCCACGCGGTGGCAGGCAAATGGCCGGTCTCGGCGGTAAACGCCATCGGCATGCCCCAGGAAAACGCCGCGCCCAGCACCACTTGGGGGTAATAGGTGTAGCGCTTCATGAACGGGTAGCTTGCCGCCAGTGCGAGGCCGCCCAGGGACAGCAGGATGGTGCTGGCATTGGTCAGCAGCACCAGCAGGAAACTGATGCCCATCAGCACGGCAAAAAACACCAGCGCTTCCTTCGAACTGATCTTGCCGCTCACCAGCGGGCGTTGCTCGGTGCGTTTCACATGGCCATCGACCTTGCGGTCGGCCCAGTCATTGATCACGCAGCCGCCGGCCCGGGTGAGTACCACGCCCAGCACGAAAATCACGATATTGATCAGCGACGGCGAACCCTTGCCGGCGATCCACAGGGCCCACAGTGTCGGCCACAGCAGCAGGTAGATGCCGATGGGCTTGTCCATGCGCGTCAACTGAATGAAATCCCAGGCCCTGGGGTTCAGGCGGTTCAAGGACTTGAGCAGGCGTTGGTACATCAGCAGTTCTCCGGATGATCATGCAGCGCGTGCCAGAAACTGGGCAGGAAGACTTCCGCCACCAGCACGCTCAGCGCCCCGCGGTCGAAGCGCGAACGGCGCGCCCACAGATTATCGGCCTGGTCCGCTGTCGGCAGCCAGGTACGAGGGTAGTGACACACTTCAATGGCCTGGCGGGTAAAGGCGCGGTCGCAGAACAGCAACTCGCCCAGCGAGCGGCTGCCCAACTCGTCCATGTGCAGCCCGTCGCCCTGCAAGGCACTGCGGGCCGCCACGCTGCGGGCGAACACCCAAGGTTGGCCGTGCCCGCGCAAATACACCTCGCGTACCCAACCGATACTGGCCGGCGGCAGGTCCAGGGCGGCGCATTCGTCGTCGCGCAACGGTTGCCAGCCTTCGAACAGCGGCGTCACGCTGAAACCCTCGTCGGACAGCCACGTCAGCCGTCGCGTCAGCGAGCCTTCGTCAAACAGCCAGTTGAGGATCAAGGGCGTGGGCAAGGGGCTCAGAAGGCTCTGGGTCAGCCATTGGCAAGCATCGGGAAGGGCGATTGAGTGCGGCACGGTGAGTCAGTATTGGCAGCAAAAGAGGCGGCGAGCTTACCATGGCACCCTGGGCTTTTGCCGTGCCAAACCCGTCGTTTGCGTCGAACGTGCTTGCATCTGCCGGCCCTGATCAGTACAAAACGCCCTGAGCCGCGCGGCAACGCTGGATCCATCGACCGCCGGCCAACACGCCTGAACCTGAGGAAGCACGTAATGAAGAAGTGGCAATGTATCGTCTGTGGCCTTATCTACAACGAAGCGGACGGCTGGCCGGATGACGGTATTGCACCAGGCACTCTGTGGCAGGACGTCCCGGAAGACTGGCTGTGCCCGGACTGCGGCGTGGGTAAGTCGGACTTCGAAATGATCGAAATCGCGTAATCCCGAATTTAAGAAACGTACTACAAGGAGAAAGGAATGAACGCACCTGTCGTGATCATCGGCACAGGATTGGCCGGTTACAACGTCGCCCGGGAGTTTCGCAAGCTCGACAGCGAGACCCCGTTGCTGCTGATCACTGCCGATGACGGACGCTCCTACTCCAAGCCCATGCTCTCCACCGGCTTTGGCAAGAACAAGGAGGCCGATGGCCTGAGCATGGCCGAACCCGGCGCCATGGCCGAGCAACTCAAGGCCCAGGTGCGCACCCATACGCGCATCAGCGGCATCGACCCAGGCCACAAGCGCCTGTGGATCGGCGAGGAAGCGGTGACCTACCGCGACCTGGTCCTGGCCTGGGGCGCAGAAACCGTGCGCGTACCGGTCGAAGGCGATGCGGCTGAGCTGATTTTCCCGATCAACGACCTGGAAGACTACGCGCGCTTTCGCGCTGCCGCTGCCGGCAAACGGCGCGTGCTGCTGCTTGGCGCTGGCCTGATCGGCTGTGAGTTTGCCAATGATCTGATCCTGGGCGGCTATGAAATCGACCTGGTCGCGCCCTGTGAGCAAGTCATGCCGACCCTGCTGCACCCGGCGGCAGCCGCAGCGGTGCAAGCCGGGCTGGAAGGTATCGGCGCGCGCTTCCACCTGGGCCCGGTGCTCAATCGCCTGCAACGCACGGCTGATGGCCTTGAAGCGCACCTGTCGGACGGTGAAGTGATCCACTGTGACCTGGTGGTGTCTGCCATTGGCCTGCGCCCGCGTGTCGACCTGGCCGCAGCGGCCGGCCTGCAAATCAACCGCGGGATCATGGTGGACCGCCACCTCAAGACCTCCCACGCCAATATCTATGCCCTGGGCGACTGCGCCGAGGTCGATGGCCTGAACCTGTTGTACGTGATGCCGCTGATGAGCTGCGCCCGCGCCCTGGCGCAAACCCTGGCCGGCAATGCCACGGCGGTGAGCTATGGGCCGATGCCCATCACCGTGAAAACCCCGGTGTGCCCGCTGGTGGTCTCACCTGCGCCACGAGGCACTGAAGGCGTGTGGAGTGTCGAAGGGCAGGGTGCCGACATCAAGGCCCTGTGCCGTGATGCCAGCGGCCGCCTGCTGGGTTACGCACTGACCGGCAGCGCTGTGATGGAAAAACTGGCGCTGAACAAAGAACTTCCGCCGTTGCTGGCGTAAATACCACTCGTTCTGTCGCAAACATCACGTTCATCCCCCGAGAAAGGCCTCCGCGAGACTGGCGCGGCGCCCGAGGGCATGCCATCCTCACTCCCGTCTGCCGCAGAGTAGAGCCTGCGGCGCCTTGGCGCTGCTCCACCAGAGAGCAGCACGGACATAACAACAAAAAACCGTCAAAGAGGCTTCACATATGCGTAAACCAGATCTCGCAGCCGCCATCGCTGAAAAAGCCGATCTCACCAAAGAGCAGGCCAACCGCGTCCTCAACGCCGTCCTCGAAGAAATCACCGGCGCCCTGCACCGCAAGGACAGCGTCACGCTGGTCGGCTTCGGCACTTTCCTGCAACGCCACCGCGGCGCCCGTACCGGCAAAAACCCACAAACCGGTGAGCCAGTGAAAATCAAGGCGAGCAACACCGTAGCGTTCAAGCCGGGCAAGTCGCTCAAAGACAGCGTCAACCCGTAAGTTAAGCGGTACCGTCTCGAAGGGAGGCGGGGCGGTAAAGAAGATGGGCACGCCGACTGGGTCGGGTGCCCATTTTTGTTGGGGGGTGAAAAAATGGTAGTGGGGAATATAAGTAGTTGTATCTTGCAGAATTCTTAATGCGGTTATTATGCGTGATGCGCTTCTAAGTTCAGGTGCCAGTAATTTGGCCAACAGCGGTTTTACCGTGGGGCAGCATTTCGTGTCCAAAGGTCTAGAGGAAAGAATTGAAGCACAGGCAAAGATGCCCGGAGCAGAAGTAAAGAAACCAGACGGCACTGTAGACCCTGCCGCGACGGAGGAGCAAAAAATACAGGCGCGTCTTACAGGCGCAGAAATAAAACCTTGAGGTTACTTGAAGATTTCCGTCGTTGTTTCCCCCTCGTAAGTTTGCACAGTCATCCGATAGATATCGGTCCATATATCCCCTGTCGGCCTTTTAACAAGGTGTTTTGCACCAAAGACATAAACAGTTTCACCTAGAGATATCTTTTCTTTGATGTGCTGCGCTGTAGGGGGTACCAAGAATTGATGCAAAAAGACCATAGGGTGACCCTGATGATATAGCCAGGCAGGTTCTCCTACCCAGACGGGTTTATCCTTCATGCAAAGGTATTCATTATCGAGTCGCTCTGTTAGCCATTTTTTTTTATTTTTTGGTGAGCCTTGCGCTACATATTCTTCGTAAAGCTTGCGAGCAAAATCCTCCGCGCTTTCATCTTCCATCGAGGCGGATTTTTTTTCCGCGACAGTCATTGCCGTGCCCCAGAAAACGTGAAAATCAGTCAACTCACTCATGTCTGCTGCTCCTGAAAGGCTTCTCTACCATTGCCCTGTGGTTTTTACAATTCTCACCAAGTCCCAGCCGGTATGGCGATACTTGTCCATTGACTCATGACCCCAAGGCGTCGCCTTGGTCAAGTTCCAATCTTCATGAGCCACTTTTGATCCGGCGCGTTGTGGAATGTATTGATGATTCAGTTCCATCGACACCGTGATTTCCTTGGTCGTGCCAACGCGTCCCTTTAGTCGGTTTCTCGGAGTATTACGATAACGAACCTCTATTCTCATCCGCGGTGCATTGCCTAGGGCCATTCGAGCAAGGTTTCTAGCTGAGTACTGACCTGGCCGGGCATTGGCAGCGGCGGCTTTCCAAACGCCTTTCCTTGCTGTGCTCCAACATTTCCAGCCCCACGGGTCGATCCAGGCGACCGGATTCGGCCCATATTGATAGAGATTGATCCCTCCCGCCAACCCAAGGGGATCCGGTGTGGTAAAGCGCCCGATATCCGGGTCGTAAAACCGGAATGTATTAAAATGCAGTCCCGTTTCTCGATCTAGATATTGCCCCTGAAACCGTAAGTTCTGCTCTTCGATGTAGGTAGGCTCGCGCACTTCCTCCACCGTACCGCCCCACATTCGATAACTGGTCCGCCAGATGACTTCGCCGTCTTCTTCGGTTAGCTGCTCCGGCTGGCTATTGAGGTCGTTATGGTAGTGACGGATTTTTTGCAGAGGCCCCGTACCGTCGACCCGGGCTACGGGCTTGTAGCCTTCATCTTCATAGATATAAAGGCTGGACTGACTATGCTTGGATTCTTGCAAGAGGCGCAGCTCGTCCCAGAGGAAGCGCGTCATCCCCAACTGATAGCCATCGCTGCCATACTCGGCTTTTTCAATGCGACGCCCCAGGGGGTCATAGGTCATCCTTATCCTGTTGCCGCTATCATTTCGTACTTCAACCAGACGACTTTCCGCATCGTAGACAAAGCGCTGTAAACCGCGAGAGGCACTGCGCTTTTCGACCATGCGACCCAAGGCGTCGTACCGGTAACGCTTATCTTGATAGGTCAGCAGCCGGTTATGTTTTACCAGGCCACCTTGATGTGAACTATCGAGCAGGTTGGCTGCGGCATCATAGGCGTAGGTTTCGCTCCGTCCTGCCTGGTGGCTGACAAGAATCCGTTCGGTACTGTCGTAACCCAGATGCTCTTGATGATCGTGCACGCGATCGACACGATGACGTCCAATCACGTTGTCGCTGGGATCGTAGCTATAGTCGGTCTCTACCAGTGGTGGCAACTGCCATGGTTGGTCGATGCTGCGACGCTGTCGGGACCGAACCCTTCCGGTCCGGTCGTAAGCACTACTCGTCTTGAGTTGACCCTGAGTACGCTGCACTTCGCGATGCAAGCGATCACGCTCGAAGTCGCTGATAACCTTTCCATCGAGATTCAACTGATGCAGGTGGCCACTGCCGTAATACAGGCGGTTCAGCCATCGACCATCGGGCAAGCCGGTTTGAATCAGATTTCCCAGTTCGTCGTAACGATGCTGCACAGACCCTGCCGAGCTTTTCTCCTCAAGGAGCTGCCCCATGGCGTCATAGCTGAAGCCGAGTGATTGCTCACTACCATCAGGCGCCGTGAAAGTAACACCGACCAGTTGGTCGTTGAGGTCGTGTACGTAGCTGGTGGTACCGTCCGCAGTTATTTTGCTGACCAGGCGTCCCACGGGATCTCGCTGAAACTGATGTGACAGCGGCACTACCGGCTCACCTTCCGTCCCCGGCAAGTAGTCAACGGCGACGACATCATCCAGCGGGTCATAGGTGTAGCAGCGCCGGCTTTTATCCAGGTCCTGCTGCTGTACCATGCGGTCGGCTGCGTCCCACTCAAAGCGATAACTCTCACCGTTCTCGTTGGTCAGCTTGCTCAGTCGTCCGTAGGCATCATGATCGAACATGACCGTACGGTTATGCGCGTCCCAGCGCTGTTTGACCAGACCGCGAATGTCATAGGCATAGCGTGTGGTGCTGCCGGCAGGGTCTACGTGGGCAGTCAGATAACCACTTGCGCTGCGTTGGAACTGTTCGACGCGGCCGTCCGGAAGCTGACATTCCAGAAGCATCGCCTGAGGGCCGTATCGGTAACGCACCGATTCACCTTCGGCATTGGTCTGCACCACCAGATTGCCAAACGCGTCGTACTGATAACGGGTCGAATACCCAGAACAATCGACTTCTTCAACCAGTTGGCTCCACTCGTTCCAATGCAACGCTCTGGTCTTTTCCGTGGCGTCGATGATTTGCACCGGTTGACCGAAACCGTCATAGACGTAGCGCGTACGGTTTCCCATGGGGTCGATTTCTTCGATGCAGTTGCCACGCTGGTCGTAGCGATAATGCCAACTGTTACCCGCCGGATCGGTTGCCACCTGAGGCAATGCCCAGTGCGGAAGCCACTGCGTGCCACGAGTTCTGGACAGCGGATCGATGACGGTGCTCAGGTTGCCGGACGCGTCATAATGGAAGCGCCACTGTCCGTTTTGTGGGTCAATTGCACCGAGCAACCGACGATCTTCGCTCCATTCAAACTGCCACGTATGGCCCAGGTTATCGACGTAGCGAGTGATCTGGTACTGCGGGTTCCAATGCCGTGTGCTGATCCGCATCAGCCCGTCGGTCACACGGGTAATACCGGCATCGAGGTCGTATTCGAAGCTGTATTCATCGCCCGCATCTGTCCAGTGCCGACTGACGCGCCATTCCTGGCCATCTGGCCCAGGTACTTGAGCCCATTGGTAGAAGCAGCGCAGACCACTCGGCAATTGGTGCTCGGTCATGCGCCTGTCGCTGTCGTAGGCAAAGCTGCGAAGGGTTGTGCCTTGGGCATCCAAGACTTCGGCAAGATCGCCATTGCTGTCATAGCGATAACTGACGAGCACGTCCTTGCGGGCATCGAAATGATCCTGGCGCAGGTATCGCCGCTCGATGTGACTCACACGACGCGGATGCTGCGTTGTATAAGTCAACTCGACATGCATGAAATCATGGGTGTCACGCAAGCGGTGAAGCCTGCCTTGGGCATCGTAATCGAGGAAGATCCGCCCTTCATTGCGATCACCCAACAAGTGCAAGCGCATCCGCGAACTGTTCAGCGGGTCGGGCTCGAACAGCCGATACAGGCCGTCGATGCTCTCGATCAATACCGCGCCGTCGCCGTTGCGTCTCACTGCAAGGCCTTCGCCGGGATCGAATGCTCCACCGGACAACGGGATATAACCGATCTCCAGACGGCGTCCCTGTTCATCGGTATAAAACAGGTTTTCGTCAGCATCTATTTCGACTGACACCTCATAGTCGACGCTCCAGCCAGCGCCGAAGAGGCCGTCCCGGCGTGTGTCGAGGCTGCTGTAGAAGCGCTGCCAATCTATCGGGAGCAATCCTGGCAACGTGAAGTCCAGCTCCTCGTCCCCGCCCAGGATCTTGGCTCCTGTCGCACTGTGCACCGGATTGGGTGAGCCATGCATGGCGCTCTTGAGGGCTGAGGTGACCTTGGCAGTTCCATAAGAGATCGCTCCCCCCACCAGCGCACTTCCGATCATGCAAGGCAGCTTGGTCCAGAAACACTTCACATTGCCCCGCAACGCCATCACCACGGCAATCGCCAGCCCCACCCCCGGCGTTTTCCCGCTACGAATCTCCTGCACCACAATGGTCTCGCCACCAATGCGCACATCCGGCGAAATCAGGCCCTGGGCGGTGCCGATCTTGGCGTCACAGGTACTACGATCCCCGCTGCGCGCGGCAGGCTGCCCGTTGATGAACACCGAGCTGGAACCTTCGGCAATAAACTGCAGGGGCATGGGCGGATGCTTGTTGCATGCCACGGTGTCCAGCGGGCACGGCTCGGTGCCGGGGGCGGGCGAGGCGACGGTTGGGCGCCACATCTGCGAGAAAAACTCACCTGCCATGTCCAGGAAGCTGGGTGCCGGCGGCTCGCTGGGCGCGACCGGCACGGCGGTCATCTTGCCGGCTGCACGGGCAGCTTTTTTGCCATTGATGAACACATTGTGCGAGCCGCTGGTGATGAACGCATCGATCACCGGCGGGAACACCCAGTTGGCGGCGGACTCGCACCAACTGGATATCTTCAAGTCCGCCCCCGTGAGGCCCGCGGTAATGCCGACGACCGCGCCCACCACCAACACCAGGGCCACACCGCCGGTGGCGATGGTCGCACCGGTCGCGAGGAACACTGCCCCGGCAACGGCCAGGCAGCCCACGGTAGTGATCGCCGCATAGGCGGCCACTTCCAGCACACCACCGAGAATGTCGGCCATCACCGAGGTGTGCAGCAGTGCGTCGCCTTCGCGGGCGGCCCAAAGATCCTCACTCATTGCTCAGGCTCGACTCAAGGCGTGGCAAGGAAGTTGAGTGTGCTTTTCAGCGTTGCCCAGTGCGCCGCCTCGGCCAGGCCCAGGGGCTGGGCCTTGACGTAACTGAGGGCGATCAAGCGACGTGTGCCCGGTATCTGCATGGCCAGCTGATATTGGTAAATGTTGTCGTTGCCTTTGCTGAAGTGGTTTTGCACTTCAAAGGCGTCGATGTCCTGCGCCGGACCGACCTTGACCGCTTGCGCCGGGGAATAGCGAAGGTCCTGGACCTGCTGTTCGAGTTTTTTCAACTGGCCTTCGAAATTGCTTTGCAGGCTCTCGCCATCGGCCAAGGGGCTGCGGCTCACCACCAGGGTAGTGCCCAGCTTGGCGAACTTGAGGATATTGATCGAGGTGTCCTGTACCTCGGCATCGGGCAGGGTGAATTGGGCTTCGTTGATCAGGTAATTCATGGTGAAGAAATCTCGTTATTGACCAGCACCGGGCTTACCGGGGAATTTTGATTCGACGGCGGACTTGATCGTGCTTTGCACGCCCTGAGCACCGGGCGAGGTGCCTTTGTCGCTGCCCAGATTGATATCCAGCTTGCCCTTCGTCTGGATCTTGCTGCTGCCGCTGGAGAACAGGTTGAACGAGCCACAGGTCAAGTTGATGTCGCCGCCTGCCTTGAGCTCGATCACGCTGTCGCCGCACACCAGGCGAAGACTCTCGCCGGCCTCGACGGTGTAGTGCGTGGCCGCGCTGTCGGACTTGGCCCCGCCCACGATCACCGTGTCGTTATTGCGCACAACCCGCAGGCGGTTGCTACCGATGGTCACCGTCTCGTTGTGGCCAATACTCTTGTTGCGGTCATGCCCCACCGAATGGCTCTCATCCACCTCCACCACGATGTCCTGGTTACGCTCGGCATGGATATACAACTGCTCCAACCCCTTCTTGTCCTCCATCCGGATTTCATTGAAGTTGGCCGGCGTGCCGCCTTTGCTGGAGCGGCTTTTCATGCCGCTCTGGGTGGCGTTCTCCGGTAAGTCGTAGGGCACCGTCTGCTCAGCGTTGTACACCCGCCCGGTGATGATCGGCCGGTCGGGGTCGCCTTCGAGGAAGCTGACGATCACCTCCTGGCCGATGCGTGGAATCTGCATCGAGCCCCAGTTCTTGCCGGCCCAGGATTGCGACACACGAATCCAGCACGAGCTGTTCTCGTTGGATTGGTCGTGGCGGTCCCAGTAGAAATGCACCTTCACGCGGCCGTACTGGTCGGTCCAGATTTCCTCGCCCTTGGGGCCCACCACCAACGCGGTCTGGGGGCCTTTGACGATGGGGCGGTGAGTGTTGGCCAGCGGGCGGAAACTCTGTTGGGCGTCGATGCAGGTCAGGCTGCTTTCAAACTGCGCCGAGCCTGAACCGCCACCGCTTTCCAGGCTTTCTTGCACGATGTAATAGCGGCAGCCGACGATCAGGTACTCGCGGTTCTGGTCCTGGCGGCTGAAGCCGGTGAGGCTGAACAGATGGCCCGAGCCCAGGCCGCGCGCATTGCCGCTGAACTCGATCTGTTCATGCAGGGTTTGCAGGGCCTCGATGCGGGTGCGCGCGTAGTGTTCGCCGTCGGCGCTTTGCACGTAGGTACCGGGGTAGTCGTACAGCGGGTAGTCGCCGGCGGTGTGCGGGCGCGGCATGGCCGAGCGCACGTCGATGCTCGCGCTGGGGCGCTGGAAGTCGTAGTCGTTAAGCTCCAGCGAGCCCGGCTGCACCTCCTGCGCCAGATGCCAATTGTGCATATGGTCGCGTTCGCGCTGCTGCTCGTCCTTGGGGTAGTAGGGGATCGACGCGTAGCCGGGCACGCTGGTGTGGGCGCCATAGGCGTCGGCCAGCACCAGCACATGGCGGTCCTGTTCATGGCGGAAGAAGTAGTAGATGCCTTCCTGTTCCATCAGTCGGCTGACGAAATCGAAGCTGGTCTCGCGGTACTGCACGCAGTACTCCCACTCGCGATACGGCCGGCTGAGGGCGTCTTCGAAGTCGGAAAAACCCAGGTCACGGAACACCTGCTTGATGATCTGCGGGATGCTCAGGTTCTGGAAAATCCGGCAGTCGGAGGTACGGCTGAGCAACCACAACCAAGGGCGCAGGGTGGCCTGATAACTGGCGAACTGGCCCTGGTCGATGTTCTGGCTGCACCGCGCAACGATGCCGTGAAAGTACCGCTCGCCACCGTCGGCCAGTTGCAGGCCCACGCTCATCGGTTTGCCCA
The DNA here is from genome assembly GCF_001902145.1 of Pseudomonas fluorescens. Classification (GTDB taxonomy): domain Bacteria; phylum Pseudomonadota; class Gammaproteobacteria; order Pseudomonadales; family Pseudomonadaceae; genus Aquipseudomonas; species Aquipseudomonas fluorescens_BV. Next base: position 499,394 of record NZ_MRST01000026.1, on the reverse strand, counting down.
GCAACTGGTTAAGGTCGATGTTGGCGTCCAGGGACGTCAGTTGCAGCTCATAGTTGAACAGCCGGCCCAGCTCTTCACCGCCGCCCATTTCGTTGAGCAGCAGCACATCCGGCCCGAGGGGGCTGGTGATCTTGGCCAGGCGTGAGGCTTGGTTGAATAGCATCGGTTAACCCGTAAGTGTCGTAATAACTGAAGAAACCGAATCCAGTGTGGGAGCTGGCTTGCCTGCGATGACAGTGGATCAGTCAACATTGATGTTGAATGTCAGACCGCTATCGCAGGCAAGCCAGCTCCCACAGTTTTGATCGTGTTTCTTCAGGTCAATCGTTGAACTGGTAGTGCAGTTCATTACCCCGACTACTGATCCGCACCCCCGCCAACGCCTTGCCTTCCAACATGCGCGTGAGGAATTCGCGGCTCATGTCCGGCAGCAGGCTGTTGGTGAGGATGGTATCGATCATGCGCCCGCCGCTTTCAGTCTCGGTGCAGCGCGAGACGATCAGGTCGACCACTGCGTCGTCATACTCGAACGCGACTTTGTGGGTGTTCTCCACACGCTTCTTGATACGGTTCAGTTGCAGGCGCGTGATCGCTTTAAGCATCTCGTCGCTCAGCGGGTAGTACGGGATGGTCACCAGGCGGCCGAGCAAGGCCGGTGGGAAAATCTCCAACAACGGCTGGCGCAGGGCCTTGGCGATTTCCTCGGGCTCGGGAATGTTCGCCGGGTCCTTGCAGACGTGGGAGATCAGTTCGGTACCGGCATTGGTGGTCAGCAGGATCAGGGTGTTCTTGAAGTCGATCACCCGGCCTTCGCCGTCTTCCATCACGCCCTTGTCGAACACCTGGAAGAAAATCTCGTGCACGTCCGGGTGAGCTTTCTCCACCTCATCCAGCAGCACCACGCTGTAGGGTTTGCGCCGTACCGCTTCGGTCAGCACGCCGCCTTCGCCGTAGCCGATATAGCCCGGTGGCGCGCCCTTGAGTGTGGACACGGTGTGGGCTTCCTGGAACTCGCTCATGTTGATGGTGATGACGTTTTGCTCGCCGCCGTACATGGCTTCGGCCAGGGCCAGGGCGGTTTCGGTCTTGCCCACACCCGAGGTGCCGGCCAGCATGAACACGCCAATCGGCTTGCTCGGGTTGTCGAGGCCGGCGCGGGAGGTCTGGATGCGCTTGGCGATCATCTGCAAGGCATGGTCCTGGCCGATGATGCGTTTCTTCAAGTGTTGGTCGAGGTTGAGCACAGTCTCCAGCTCATTGCGCGCCATGCGGCCCACCGGGATGCCGGTCCAGTCGGCGACCACCGAGGCCACGGCCTGGTAATCCACGGTCGGCAGGATCAACGGGGTTTCGCCTTGCAGGGCGGTGAGGCGCTGTTGCAGGTCGACCAATTGCGCACGCAACGCATCGTTGCCGCTGTCCACCACACCGGCTTTCTCGCGCAAGGTTGCGCGGGTGGCGAGCAGTTCATCCACCAAGGCTTTCTCTTCAGCCCAACGGCTTTCCAGCGTGGCCAGACGCTCACGTTCGGCGGTCAGCAGCGCTTCGCTATGGGTTTGACGCGCTCCAATGGCAATGCCGATCGCATGCTCACGGGCGATGATTTGCAGCTCGGTTTCCAGTGCCTCGATACGGCGACGGCTGTCGTCCACTTCCGCGGGTACCGCGTGCAGGCTGATGGCGACGCGTGCACAGGCGGTGTCCAGCAGGCTTACGGACTTGTCCGGCAACTGACGCGCCGGAATGTAGCGGTGGGAGAGCTTCACCGAGGCTTCCAGGGCTTCATCGAGGATCTGCACCTGGTGGTGTTTTTCCATGGTGGAAGCCACGCCGCGCATCATCAGCAGGGCCTTGTCTTCCGACGGTTCGGCAACCTGCACCACCTGGAAGCGGCGGGTCAGGGCCGGGTCTTTCTCGATGTGCTTTTTGTACTCGGCCCAGGTGGTGGCAGCCACGGTACGCAAGGTGCCACGGGCCAGGGCAGGCTTGAGCAGGTTGGCCGCGTCGCCGGTGCCGGCAGCGCCACCGGCACCCACCAGCGTGTGGGCTTCGTCGATAAACAGGATGATCGGCTTGGGTGAGGCCTGCACGTCTTCGATGACCTGGCGCAGGCGCTGTTCGAACTCGCCTTTCATGCTGGCGCCGGCTTGCAACAGGCCCACGTCGAGGCTGCGCAGTTCCACGTCCTTCAAGGCGGGCGGTACGTCACCGGCGACGATGCGCAGGGCGAAACCTTCGACCACGGCGGTCTTGCCCACCCCGGCCTCACCGGTGAGGATCGGGTTGTTCTGGCGCCGACGCATGAGGATATCCACCAGTTGGCGAATCTCCTCGTCACGGCCCACGATTGGGTCGAGCTTGCCGCTGCGGGCCTGTTCGGTCAGGTCCACAGTGAAACGCTTGAGCGCTTCCTGCTTGCCCATCGCGCTGGGCGCCATGGCACCGCTGGCCTCGCCAGGGACGCCGGCATTGAAGCCATCGCTGGCGCTCAAGGCATTTTCCGGCGAGTCACCGACGTATTCATCAAAGCGCTCGCTCAGAGCCTCGGCCTTGATCTTGTCGAACTCGCCGGACAAACCCAGCAGCGCATGGCGCAGGCTCGGTGTCTTCAAGATACCCAGCACCAGATAACCGGTGCGCACCTGGCTTTCGCCGAACATCAGGCTGCCATACACCCAGCCGCGTTCTACGGCCTCTTCCACATGGGAGGACAGGTCGGTGATCGAGGTGGAACCGCGCGGCAGGCGGTCCAGGGCTTCGGTGAGGTCGCGGGCCAGGCGCGCCGGCTCCACGTTGAACTGACGGATGATGCGGTGCAGGTCCGAGTCCTGCAGTTGCAGCAACTGGTGAAACCAGTGGGCCAGTTCCACATACGGATTGCCCCGCAACTTGCAGAACACGGTGGCGGCTTCGATGGCTTTGTAGGCCACGCTGTTGAGTTTGCCGAACAGTGCGGCGCGACTGATTTCACCCATGCTCTGGATTCCTTGAGGTGGTGGCGTGGTCGGCGTAATGCCGGGCCAGGATTAGGTCGTTGGCGTCATGCGCAGGTTGGCCGAGCCAGGTGTTGAAGCCCAGGCGGAACTGGCCGTTGAGTTGCAGCGCCGGAACTTCGGGTTGTTGCAAAACCAGGTTCAAGTCCCAGTCCAATTCATGGCCCAGGTACTCGGCCACCCACGCCACCAGCTCGTTGAACGACTGTTGGCCGGGCAGCATGCCCATGTAGTCATCCAGCGTGAGCGGGCCCAGGCGGATGCGGAATTTGTGCTGGCGGTCCCACACGTGGCTACCCAGGCAGAAGTCCACGCCCAACTGGTTGGCGCTGACCCCCACGCGGCTGCGTTCGGGCAGTTCCAGCCATTGGCCGACGTATTCCTCGATCTCTACCGGCAGGCCGAAGTACTCGCCGAGGATCGCTTTCAAGCCATCCGGGTAGCGGGTTTGCGCCGACAGATGGCCGCTGTAATGCAGCTTCGCGGTATCGGGGATCAGCCCTTGATTGAGCAGGCTCGGCATCCCGCGGCCACTCAGGGCGGCGAGGCGGGCGGACCAGTAGTCATCGTCCGGGCGGTCATGGCTGACCGTTGGCCGCGCCTCGGCCCAGGCCCGATAGAACAGGGTCAGCAGGCGATGGTGGAACACATCCAGGAACTGCTTGCTGGTGCTGTCGGCGTTGTTGCGTTGGCGCTCGCGCACGTATTCGGTGATGTGCAGCGGCAGCGGCCCGTTGGGGCCGCCGAGGCCGAAAAAGAACTGCTCCAACCGCGCCGGCTTGCCGTCGCCACCGGGGTCGACTGAGGCGAGTGTGGCCGGGGCGAAGGTGCAATCGGCCTGCTGCCCCAGGCGCAGCGGATCATCGGCCAGGCGCAGGGAGTGGCCCAGGCGTGGCAGCTCGGGCGTTTCGCACTCGATGCGCCGCAATGCCTGGAAGAAGTCATATTCCCAGGGCTCCTGGTGCATCGCGTCCAGGGTTCTCACAGGGTCGGACGCCGTCCGGGCTTGGCTTTCCATCGCATGATCTCGCCGCGTTCGGTGGTACGGATCACCGTCTCGGTAAAGCTGTTGATCGACACGTAGCGTGCCAGGAAGCGCTCCAGCACTGCACCGAGCAGGAACACGCCGGTGCCGCGAAACGCGTTTTCATCGAACTCCAGGGTGATTTCCAGGCCGCGGCCAAACACAATCGGGCCCGGCATCGGCAGGCGTCGGGTTACCGCCTTGCTGCTGACTTCGCGCAGGCCTTCGATCTGCAATTGCAGGGCGGCGTCATTGCTGTCGCCGTACAGGCGCAGCAGTTCGCGCAAGGCGCCGGCGCCCTGGCCCTCTTCGCTCAAGGACAGGTAGTTGAGCGACAACTGGCTGATCAGGCGCCAGGCCTTGGCGTCATGCGCATGGCTGGCACGCGGGCGGCTTGGCCCGGCGACGCACCGCACGGCCAGTACCGGCGCACTGTCGGCCAGGGTGAAGTCGGTCTTGCCGTTGCCCACGCTCATGAACAGCGGCAGGTCGCGGTTGGTGCACAGCGCCGTCACGCCCAGTTGGCGCAGGTCATGGCGATACGGCGCCTGGCGGCTGTCCACCAGGCTGACGAAGGTTTCACTGCCCACATAAGTGGAGCGCGGGCCATTGCGGCGCTGATCGCTGGACAGCACCCGCGGCTCGCGGCGCACGCTGTAATACGCCTGGTCGCGGCCATAGCGCGACGGATCGCGCACCGCATAGAACGGCAAAAACGGCTGCTCCGGCCCGGTGCCATGGCCGGTGATACCGCTCAACGAGTGAATTTCAAAGTCCATCGGCCGCGTACGGTCGGCGATCACGTGGTGTTCATTGACCCGATCGGACAAGTGGATGCGATCCACCCGCTTGGGGAACAGGTTGATGGCAGGTGTGCAAAACGGTAAAAACTGCGCCGCGCCGACGCTGCCTTCCAGGCTCGGTTCGTGGCGGTCGAACAGCACGATCAGTTCCAGCTCCTGGCCGTCACACCGTTTGACCGCACGGCTCAACTCGGCGAATTCAACGAACAGGAAGCGATGGGGCAGGGCAAAGTATTCCTGCAACAGGCGATAGCCCTGGAACGCCCGCGCCACCACCGGCATGGCCGCATCGGCATCGTCGAACCCTCGCGAGCGCAACGCGCTCTGGGGCAGGCGCTCGACCCAATCGCCACCGGGCTGGCGCGCAAACACCGCGCAGGCGTTGCCCAGCAGTTGTTCGTAGAGGCGAAACGGTTGTTCATCAGCGCCGCTCAGGTACAGCGGCAAGGTATCCAGGTCGAGGCTGTTGAACGGCAGCTCGGCACCGGTGCGCAGGGTCAGGCGCAGGCCGGCCTTGGCCTTCGGTTCGCTGGCGGCCAGGCGCCCGAGCACGGCGGCGGGGTTGCCGAAATATTCGGCGTTGCTGACCTGCAACGGCCACAGCGTCACCGGGTGCGCGGTGCGGTACTCGCAGCAGGTCTGGGTTTCACGGCCCAGGGCGGCACGCAGCACCGTGTCACGGGGCAGTGGGAAACCGCCGGCCAGGGAGCCTTCATCGGGGTCGGTCTGCAATTGCACCACGGTCATCGACGGCGTCGGTGCCAGGTAGTGCGGGTAGGCGATTTCCAGCAGATTGTGGGTGAAGGTCGGGTACTCGGCGTCGAGCTTGAGCTGCACGCGGGCCGTGAGATAGGCGAAGCCTTCAAGCAAACGTTCGACGTACGGGTCGGCGCAGTCCATACCGGACAGGGTCAGCCGACTGGCGATCTTGGGGTATTCCTTGGCGAACTCGGCGGCGCTTTCGCGCACGTGGTGCAGTTCCTGGTTGTACAGCTCCAGCAGGCGCGGGTTCATGGGCGTCTCCGCTGGTCGGCATTGAGCACGCGCACATGGCCGGACTCCAGGTCCACGTCGGTCTGCAACAGCAAGCGCAACGGCACCGGCTGTGCCCACAGGTCGCCTTCAATCTCGAAACTCAGGGCGTTGTGATTCATCTCGCCATGGCCCATGCGTGCCTTGACCCGCAAGGTGTGGCGCAAGATACGCGGCTCGAAGGTGGCGATGGCCTGGTAAATCAAGGCTTCCAGGGCTTTGATATCGACGCTCGAAGCGCTGTTGCCCGCCAGTGCCGGCAGGCCGTAATTGACCACCGACGTGCCGGCCGGGGTGTGCAGCGTGGCGTCGGTATCGAGTAACGAGGTGGTGTTAAGCAACCACGCCAGGTCACGCAGCACCGAGGCTTTCAATTGGGTCAGGGACAGCACGCGTTTGTCGGCGCTTTCCTTGGGGTTGGTCGGGTCGTCGTCGGTCAACCGGTCCAGCAGGGACGGTTGCAGACGGTCGCGGGAAGCGATTTCAGTTACCACCAAAGCAGCTCCACGGACGGGTTGCGAGAGGGACACAATGGCCGTGGCACCAGGCCACGGCCACACGGGCTATCAGCGTTTGGTGTTGGAGCGGATGTTCCAGCCAAACTTGATGGCGCCGCCGTCTTTGGTGCCGTCGGCTTTCTGCGGCTGGTAGTCGACCATCACTTGGGCGAAGTTCAGGGTGACGTTTTCGGTCAGGCGGTCATCGCTGCCCGAACCGCCGGTGCTCAAGGAGGTGACCAGCACTTCTTCCAGGTTGATCACCATGTACTCGACCTGGCTCTCGCCACCGGCCTTGCGCACGGTCAGCTTGACCTTGTCGATGTGCTTGCCGCTGGCGCAGTGCATCATCAGGTTGGGCGAAGCCTTGTCGACGTATTTGGTCAGCGACAAGTCCTGGATATTCACCTTGCCCGCGCCACCGCCACCGCCGACGTGCATGTTGCCGGACTGGGACATGCCCCAGCTCCAGTTCAACACATCGATTTCGTCCTTGTGGGCCTTGTCCATGGACTCGCCCTTGATGTCGCCGATCTTGATGAAAATATCAACAGCCATGTTTTCTCCCTGTGTGGCTCAGGCCACGAATGTGTTGTCCCCGACCCCTGTAGGAGCGAGCTTGCTCGCGAAGGTCGTTAACGATGACGCAGGCATCCTGAATGAGCGTGGCGTCTTTCAGTTTTTCGCGAGCAAGCTCGCTCCTACAGGAGGCGAGCCGGTTCGCGGTTAGTTAGGCGCTTTTTGCCGAAGGCAGTTTCGATACCAGGCGCAACGACACCGTCAGCCCTTCAAGCTGATAGTGCGGGCGCAGGTAGAACTTGGAGTTGTAATACCCCGGGTTGCCTTCGACTTCTTCCACGATCACTTCGGCCGCCGCCAACGGGTGCTGGGCCTTGGTGGTTTCGGTGGAGTGCGCCGGGTCGCCGTCGACGTAGTTGAGGATCCAGTCCTGCAACCAGCGCTGCATTTCGTCCTTCTCTTTGAAGGAGCCGACCTTGTCGCGCACGATGCACTTCAAGTAGTGGGCGAAACGGCAGGTGGCGAACAGGTACGGCAGGCGTGCGGCCAGGTTGGCGTTGGCGGTGGCGTCCGGGTCGTCGTATTCGGCAGGTTTCTGCAGCGACTGGGCGCCGATGAACGCGGCGAAGTCGGTGTTTTTCTTGTGCAGCAGCGGCATGAAACCGTTCTTCGCCAGTTCCGCTTCACGGCGGTCACTGATGGCGATTTCGGTCGGGCACTTCATGTCCACGCCACCGTCATCGGTAGGGAACGTGTGGGCCGGCAGGTTTTCCACTTCACCGCCAGACTCGATGCCGCGGATGCGCGAGCACCAGCCGTAGTGCTTGAACGAACGGTTGATGTTCACTGCCATGGCGTAGGCGGCGTTGGCCCAGGTGTACTTGGAGCTGTCGGCGCCGTCGGTGTTTTCTTCGAAGGCGAAGGCTTCCACCGGGTCGGTCTTGGCGCCGTACGGCAGGCGTGCCAGGAAGCGCGGCATGGTCAGGCCGATGTAGCGCGAGTCTTCCGATTCACGCAGCGAGCGCCAGCCGGCGTATTCCGGGGTGGTGAAGATCTTGGTCAGGTCGCGTGGGTTCGACAGTTCCTGCCACGAACCCATGCCCATTACGGTCGGCGAGGCCGCAGCGATGAAAGGCGAGTGCATGGCGGCGCAGACTTTCGACAGCTCGCCCAGCAGTTCCACGTCGGGCGGCGACTGGTCGAAGTAGTAGTCACCCACCAGGCAGCCGTAAGGTTCGCCACCGAACTGGCCGTATTCCTCTTCGTACATCTTCTTGAAGATCGGGCTCTGGTCCCACGCGGTGCCCTTGAATTTCTTCAGGGTCTTGTGCAGGTCTGGCTTGGAGATGTTGAGCACGCGAATCTTCAGTTGCTCATCGCTCTCGGTGTTATTGACCAGGTAGTGCAGGCCACGCCAGGCGCTTTCCAGTTGTTGGAAATCCTGATGGTGGATGATCTGGTTGATCTGGGCGGTGAGCTTGGCGTCGATGGCGGCGATGATCGATTCGATCGACTTGATCGCGTCGTTGGACACCAGGTCGGTTTGCGCCAGGGCCTGTTCAGCCAGGGTGCGCACCGCGGTTTCAACGGCTTCGCGGGCACGCTCGGTCTTGGGCTTGAATTCTTGCAGCAGCAGGTTCGCGAACTCGCTGGCTTCTTCGGTGGTACCCAGGATCTGGCTGCCTTCGCGGGCGGTATTGTCCGTCATGATTACTGCTCCCCTGCAGGCTTGGGCGCGCTGGCAAGTGCCTGAAGCAATGCCGGGTCCTTGATCGCCTTCATGATGATTTCTTCAGCGCCAGTCTTGCCGTCCATGTAGGTCAGCAGGTTGGCCAATTGGGTGCGGGCTTCGAGCAGCTGGTTCAGGGAGTCGACCTTGCGGGCCACGGCGGCCGGGCTGAAGTCGTCCATGCTTTCGAAGGTGATGTCCAGGCTCAGGTTGCCAACGCCTGTCAGCTCATTGGGTACGTGGAACGCGACGCGTGGTTGCATGGCCTTGAGGCGTGAGTCGAAGTTGTCGACGTCCACCTCAAGGAACTTGCGGTCGGCCACGGGTGCCAGCGGCTCGGCAGGCTTGCCGGCGAGGTCGGCCATCACGCCCATCACGAAGGGCAGCTGGACCTTTTTCTCGGCGCCGTAAAGCTCGACGTCGTACTCGATCTGCACTCGAGGCGCACGGTTGCGCGCGATGAATTTCTGAGAACTTTGCTTCGCCACGTTGCTGCTCCTGGTCGCTTGAGCGACGGTGTTGTTACTGCACGGTCCGGCGGCTTACTCGCTTTCCGGGCCGCGCAGGTTTTCAAATTGGGACATGCCATCGGGAATCAGATTGCGCACGATGGCCGCAAAATCGGCATGTACCAGATTCTTGGCTCGGTTCAACAGCACCGGCAGCGGGCTCGAAGGCTCGTGGCGGGTGTAATACGCAAGGATTTTGTCGAGGCTACGCAGCACATCGTCGCGGGTGGCGATGTCGCCAGTCGGGCGGGGGGCTGCGGGCGCGGCGGCGGCGTCGACCGAAGGGGCATTGTCTTCACTGACGGCCTCGGGATCGCTGCTGCTGTCGGTGCCTGGCACCGCTTGATTGAGCAGTTGCAGGGCCTGTTTGAGCGGCTGCTTCAAGGCGCTGAGGTCCACGCCCTGGGCGGAACCGACTTGGTCATTGACCTGTTGCTCAATGGCCTCGCACGCCGCACGCGCTGCGCTCAAGGCGTCACGGGTGGCTTGCAGTTGTTCGGGGTCGCTGTCCAGGAACGCGGCGTTGAGTTGCTGGTTGCCCAACTGCTCATCGGCAAAACTCTGCAGGCCGCTGGCGTTGAGCGCTGCGCGCAGGCTCACGGGCCCGAAGGTGCGCGAGCGCGTCAGGATGCTTTCGCGCAGCAGACGAATATTGGTGTCGCAGGTCAGGCCGCTAAGGGCGTTGATGCGCACGGTAGGGTCGTTGTCATCGTCGGCATCCAGGCGCGGGTGCAGATCGGCCCAGTATTGGCGCAGCAAGGCGTCGATCAGCGTGAGGACTTCGGCCAGCCCGGCCACACCCTGGAGGGCGAGGGTGCTTTGCAGCAGAAAGTGGGTGATGCGCAGGTCTTTGCTGCGCTGCAACAGGTCGAGGCTTTGCTGCTGGATGCTGCGCCACTCGGGCGGCTCAGCGGGCAGGATCGAGTCGCCCATGCTGCGTTCGGGTTGGCCCTTGGCATCACGTTCCAATTGCAGAAATTGCGCGTCATATTCCATGTCTTCGCCACAAGGCGACGTCGCGGAAACGGCGGTGAGCAGCAACGGCACATCCACTGAATTCGATCTCCTTATCGGCCCGCTGGACGGCGGGCAATGCATGCACTAGTTGCGTAATGAACGGTGCATGTTTTCCTGGTTATACAATCAGAGTGCCACTACTGCGCCATCACTGATGTTCAAGAAGTTGTGCATTTTTGGTGTAGTACTTATGGCTTGTCAAGGTAAGCTATTCGCCCTCTGTGACAGATGTGCGGTGTTTAACAACCTGCGCGACTGGCGGGTCGAAAGGCGTGCCCAGAGCGGATTTTTGTCATGGAAGCCAGTTAAGATCAGCGATCATGCTGGTAAAAGCAGATGTTGGCGGTCGTTTGTACGACAGGACGGGACTCTCCAGGGCGGCGCTGCCCCTTGGGAAGACCGCGCGCGATGTATCAGCAAGGAGGCAAGATGTCGCTGTGTTTGACTATCACTAGTTATCACAAGATCACCCCTGGGCAATGCCCCGAAAAGTCCATGGATCAGGGCGTGATGGCTATTGGCCGCAGTTCTGACAATGACTGGGTATTGCCCGACCCTGAGCGTCTCGTCTCTTCGCAACATTGCGTTATTCAATACAAAGATGGCCGTTATTACTTGACCGATAACAGCACCAATGGTGTGGAGTTGGTCAAGGCGGGTATTCGTATGCGTCGGGGTAACAGCGAGCCGTTGCAAGACGGCGAGTTGATCCGCATCGGCGATTACGAAATCCAGGCGCGTATCGACTTCAACGTGCAGGCCATCGACAGCCAGCCATTTGCCGGTGACTCACCCAACAGCTTTGAAGCGCTGATGGGCGCCGTGGCGAGCCAACCTGCGCCCACGCCGATGATCGCGCCGCAGTTCCAGGGCGCCTCGTCCATGGAAACCTTGCCAGACCTGTTCGACTTCCTCAGCCCCACCGCCGTGCCGCCGCCCACCGTGGCGGACCATGTACCGTGCGAGCAACACGATTTTCGCCCCCCGGCTCCAGTGGCCGTACCGGCGCCCGAAAAGCCATTAGTGCAAGGCTCGGTGATTCCCGAAGACTGGGACCTGTTCAGCGACGCGCCCGCACCCGTCGTCAATGCTGCGCCCGCCCCAGCACCGATCATCCCACCGCCGCCCGTGGTCGAGCCTGTTGCGCTCCCCGTGGCCAATGCCGAGCCATCACCGGACCTCCTGCAAGCCTTCCTGCGCGGTGCGGGCCTGGACCAGTTGCGTCTGGACAAAGCCGACGCTTGTGCGCAGATGGAAAGCATCGGCCGCAGCTACCGGCTGATGGTCGAGGGCCTGATCGACGTATTGCGCGCCCGTGCCAGCCTCAAGGGCGAGTTCCGCATGCAGCAGACAATGATCCGCCCCGCCGAAAACAACCCGTTGAAATTCGCCCCGAATGCCGATGAAGCGTTACTGCTGTTGCTGCGTCATGGCAACCAGGCGTTCATGGCGCCGGATCTTGCCGTACGTGACAGTTTCGACGACCTGCGCGCCCACCAGTTGGCCGTGATGGCTGGCGTGGAAGCGGCGATCAAGCACCTGCTTACGCGCTTTGAACCGGCGCAATTGGAAGAGCGCATGGGCAAGCCCGGCGGCCTCTCCAGTCTCTTCAACGGTTCGCGCCAGGCCCAGTACTGGCAGCAGTTCACCGAGCTTTACAGCAACATTTCCCGCGAGGCCCAGGAAGATTTCCAGGACCTGTTCGGTCGCGAATTCAGCCGGGCCTACGAAGAACACAGTGCACGACAGCGACGCTGAAAACGCCTCGCACTAATGGATAAAACGGATAGCTAAATACGTCATTGAGGACGCAGGATGATTCCCAGGTTTTTACTCGCAGCCGCCACCACGCTGCTGCTGACGGCGTGTGCCAACGACACTGCCCAACCCCAGGCGGCTGCCGAGGCCGAAGCTGACACGGCCGCCGTTGAGCTGCATTTTCACGCGATTGCCGGGCTTAACCCCGGTGCCAACGGCCAGGCCGCGCCGGTGCGGGTGCGCATTTTCGAGTTGAAAAACGCCGCGACCTTTTCACGCTCCGATTACTTCGCCCTGGCTGACCGTGCGCAATCCACCCTCGGCCTCGACCTGCTGGACCAGGACGAAGTGATGGTGCAGCCCGGCCAACAACTGAGCCTGCAGCGCGATCTCGACCCGTCCACGCGCCAGATCGGCTTGCTGGTGGGCTACCGCGAGTTGGACCGTGCGCAATGGCGCACGGTCATCAACGTGCCGCCGCGCCAATACAGCGAATACCAGATCAGCCTCGACGTGCATGCCGTGCGCGCCGACGTCGTGGCTTCCCCATCCAGCCCAGCCCAATAACAAGCAATCGGAGCCCCCATGTCCTGGAACAATCGCGTGGTCTGGTCGGAAGGCATGTTCATCGGAACGCAGCACTTCCAGCAGCATGACCGTTACCTGGAAAACCTGATCGATGCCCGCAGCCGCCCGTTGTCGGCGGGTGCCTGGGGGTTCTCCGAGCTGCTGATCGACCAGGGCCTGCTGGCCCAGGGCAAGCTGGCGATCGTGTCGGCCCGCGGCCTGTTGCCCGATGGCACGCCGTTCAATATTCCCCAGGACGACCTGGCGCCGAGCCCGTTGAATATCGACGACAACCTGCGCGACGGCCTGGTTTACCTGGCCCTACCGCTCAAGCGCGCCGGCGCCCGTGACACGGTGGACGAGGGCCAAGCCCTGGAAGCGGCGCGCTACGTGAGCCAGGTGCGTGAAGTGCGCGACGACAACGCCCCGTTTGAAAACCGTGCGCCGGTGGCCGTGGGTTCGCGGGCATTGCGCCTGCTGACAGCCCAGGACGGCATCAGCGACTACGCCGCCATCGGCCTGGTACGCATCAAGGAAAAGCGCGCCGACCGCGCGTTGGTGCTCGATGACACTTACATCCCGCCCGTGCTGGACGTGGCCGCAAGCAAGCCGCTGACGGCCTTTCGCAGCGAACTGCTGGGCCTGTTGCACCAGCGTGGCGAAGCCCTGGCCGGCCGCGTGGTGGCCTCGGGTGCCGGTGGTGCCTCGGAGATCGCCGACTTCATGCTGCTGCAACTGGTCAACCGCGCCCAGCCGCTGATCCAGCACTTCAGCCAGTTGAGCCCGTTGCACCCGGAGCGCTTCTTCAGCGAACTGGTCAGCCTGGCCGGTGAGTTTTCCACCTTCTCAACCTCCAGCCGTCGCCCTCTGGAATACCCGCAGTACCAGCACGACGACCTGGCCTTGAGCTTCATGCCGGTGATGGCGGCCTTGCGTGAGGCGCTGTCGATGCTGATCGACAGCAAGGCCACGCCGATCCCTATTGTGGAGAAAGCCTACGGCATCCATGTGGCGATGCTGGCCGACAAGACCCTGCTCGACAACGCCAGTTTCATCCTCGTGGTACGCGCCGATGTGCCCGGCGAAACCCTGCGTGCGCGTTTCGGCCAGCAGAGCAAGGTCGGCTCGGTGGAGCACATCCGCGACATGGTCAACCTGCAACTGCCGGGCATCGGCCTGCTGCCGTTGCCGGTGGCGCCGCGCCAGTTGCCTTACCACGCCGGCAGCACCTACTACGAGCTGGACCGTGGCAGCGAGCACTGGCAGCAGCTGAATAATTCCGGCGGTTTCGCCTTCCATATCGCCGGGCAGTTCCCGGGCTTGAACCTGGCCTTCTGGGCGATCCGAGGATAATTGGCGATGCATCCCAATGATGATGACCGCACCCAGTTCATGCCGCGCCCGGGTGGCCGAGAGCCTGCACCCGCGCGTGCCGAACCTGCGCCGCTGTCGATGCCGGCTGCGCCGATCCTCACCGGCAAGAGCCAGGGCCTCAACCCGCTGGAAAGTGCCGCCGGCCCGTTGCTGGCGTTGTTGACGCGGCTGCGCAACACCATCGCCCATCCCGCGCCGGCCAGCCTGCGTGCGCAGTTGCTGGCGTACCTGCGCCAGTTCGAAGAACGCGCCGAAGCCGCCGGTGTGGCACGCAATGAAGTGCTGTTGGCCCGTTATGCGCTGTGCACCGCCTTGGATGAAGCGGTGCTGAGCACGCCGTGGGGCAGCACCAGTGACTGGGGTAAGCAGAGCCTGCTGATCACCGTGCACAACGAAGCCTGGGGTGGCGAAAAGGTTTTCCAGTTGCTTGACCACTGCCTGCAAAGCCCACGGGAACGCCTGTACCTGTTGGAGCTGTTGTACCTGTGCATGTGCCTGGGTTTTGAAGGGCGTTACCGGGTGATGACCGACGGGCGCAGCCAGTTGGAAGCCTTGCGCGAGCGCACCGCCGGCACGATTCGCAGCGCCCGTGGCGAACACGAGCGCGAGCTGTCGCCGCACTGGCGCGGTGTGACCGTGGCCCGTGATCGCCTGGCGCAATTCATGCCGCCGTGGATCGCCGTGGCGATTGGCTTGGCGCTGCTGTTGGCGTTGCTGTTCGGCCTGCGCATGAAGCTGGCCTCGGACGCCGAGCCGGTGTTCAAGAATATTCATGCCCTGGGCGAGATCCCGGTGCAGGCCATCGACCGTCCGGTGGCGCAGCCCAAAGTGATTGAGCGCCCGCGCCTGGCCGGTTTCCTGGCCGACGACATCAAGGCCGGCCGCGTGGCGGTGGAAGACAAGGTTGACCGCTCTGTCGTGACCATTCGTGGCGATGAGCTGTTCGCCTCGGCCAGCTCCAGCATCGTCGATGACTACCAGCCGCTGATGCTGCGCATCGCTGACGCCATTCGCAAGGTCAAGGGCCAGGTGCGTGTCACCGGGCACAGCGACAACCGCCCGATTGCCACGTTGCGCTTCCCGTCCAACTGGGCGTTGTCCGAAGCCCGGGCCAAGTCGGTGCTGGAGATCCTCGCGGCCAAGACCGGCCAGGGTGATCGCTTCAGCGCCGAAGGCCGCAGCGACACCGAGCCGTTGGCGACCAACAGTACTGCCGAAGGCCGTGCCCGCAATCGTCGGGTTGAAATCACCGTATTGGCGGAGGGCGTCGAGTGAAGGCGTTTTTCAGTTTCATGATTCGCTGGGTGATCCCCGTGCTGGGCCTGATTGCCCTGAGCCTGATCATCTGGTTTGTTGGCCCGCTGCTGGACTTGCTGGTGCCCGAAGGGCGCCGTTGGGCGCTGATCGTGCTGGTGTTTGCGCTGTGGGTGGCCTACCGCGTGTTCCGCATTATCCAGGCCCGTCGCCAGGCCGCCGAAGTGATGCGCAGCCTGGCCGCAGAAACCCCGGTCGACCCCAACAGCGTTGCGACCGCCGAAGAGCTGTCCACGCTGCGCCAGCGCATGGACGAAGCCCTGGCACTGCTGAAAAAGGCCAAGCTGGGCGGCGATGAGCGCCGCAACCTCTACGAGTTGCCGTGGTACGTGATCATCGGCCCGCCGGGCTCGGGCAAGACTACCGCGCTGGTCAATTCCGGGCTGCATTTCCCGTTGGCCGCGCAATTGGGCGCCGGTGCGGTGCGGGGCGTCGGGGGCACTCGCAACTGCGACTGGTGGTTTACCGACCAGGCCGTATTGCTCGACACCGCTGGCCGCTATACCACCCAGGACAGCAACTCCACGGTGGACAAAGCCGCCTGGCTGGGCTTTCTCGACTTGCTGAAAAAGCAGCGTTCGCGCCGGCCGATCGACGGGGCGTTTATCGCCATCAGCCTCTCGGATCTGCTGCTGGGCACCGACGCCGAGCGCGCAGCCCATGCCGCCGCGATTCGCCTGCGCATCCAGGAGTTGTATACGCAGTTGGGCGTGCGTTTCCCCATCTACCTGATGCTCACCAAGCTCGACCTGGTGCCGGGCTTCATGGAGTTCTTCGACAACCTGAGCAAGGAAGAGCGCGCCCAGGTGTGGGGCATGACCTTTGCCCTGGACGACGGCAAAAACAGCGACAGCCCGCTGGCGCACCTGCAAAGCGAGTTCGCGGGCTTGGAGCAGCGTCTCAACGAACGCCTGGTCGAGCGCTTGCAGCAGGAACGCGACCCGGCACGACGCGACCTGATCTACGGCTTCCCGCAGCAGTTCGGCGCGCTGAAAGATTGCCTGCAAAGCTTCCTCGAAGGCGTGTTCAAACCCAACGCTTTTGAAGAGCGCGTGTTGCTGCGTGGCGTGTACTTCACCAGCGGCACCCAGGAAGGCAGCCCGATTGACCGCCTGATCGGTGCCATGGCCCAGAGCATGAACCTGGACCGCCAGCACCTGGCGCGCCAGAGCGGCACCGGGCGCAGTTACTTCATCGAAAAACTCTTCACCGCCGTGGCCTTTGCCGAGCGCGGCCTGGTGGGGGTGAACCCGAAAGTCGAACGGCGCCGCAAGTGGATCGCCCGTGGCGTACTGGCGGCAACCGTTGCGCTGGTGGTGGTGGTCAGCAGCCTGTGGTGGGTGAGCTATCGCGCCAACCAGGCGTATATCGCCCAGGTCGATCAGAAGGTCGCGCCCCTGGGCCAGACCGTACAGAACCTGAGCCCGGCACAACGGGAAGTGCTTGCCGTGCTGCCGTTGCTCAACGCGGTGAAGAACCTGGCGGGGGATTCGCCGAGCTGGTCCGAAGGGCTGGGGCTGTACCAGGGCGATATGCTCGAAGCCGAGTCCGCCAGCGTGTACCGCAAACTCTTGATCGCCGTGTTCGCGCCACGCCTGGTGACGCGTATCGAAGAGCAACTGCACGGCGGCGGCAACTCGGACTTTCTCTATGAGGGCCTCAAGGCTTACCTGATGCTCGCCGACACCGAGCATTACGACCCGGACTTCATCAAGGCCTGGATCGCCTTGGACTGGGACCGCAACCTGCCCCGTGACCTGCCGGCCGACCAGCGTCAGGCCCTGGCCGGGCACTTGCAAGCGCTGTTCGAACGCCACCCGCCGAGCGCGCGCCTGGACCCACGGCTGATCGACGATCTGCGTCGGCAGTTGCAGCGATTGCCGGTAGCCCAGCGCGTGTATGACCGCGTCAAGCGCCAGAAACTGCCCGAGGGTATCCCGGACTTTCGTCTCAATGAAGCCGCCGGTCGCGATGCCGCACTGGTGTTCAGCCGCAAGAGCGGTAAGCCGTTGGGCGAGCCGTTGAGTGGTTTCTTTACCGCCAAGGGCTATCGCCAGGCGTTTTTGCTCAGCAGCCTGAACCAGACCGGCACCCTGGCCGAAGAGCAATGGGTGCTGGGCCATGAACAGGCCGACCAGCAGAACGTGGTGAGCCTGGCCGCCGACGTGCGCCGTTTGTACTTCCAGGATTACCAGCGCCAGTGGGACGCGTTGCTCGCCGACATCGACTTTGTGCCGATCACCAGCGTGGCACAGGCCGCCGATGTGCTGCGGGTGATTTCCGGTCCCACCTCGCCGCTGAAAAAACTGTTGGTGGCGGTCGCCAGGGAAACCGACCTGCAAGCCGAAGAACGCCAACTGGCCGCCAAAGGCGTGCCGGTGGAAGGCGGCGTGGACAAGCTCAAGGAGCGCCTCGGCAGTTTGCTGGGCGAGGCACAACCGACGGCGAATGCCCCGGCACCGGCGGATGATCCGGTGACCGCGCACTTTGCCGAACTCAACAGCATCGTCAGCAAAAACGAAGGCGAACCGGCGGCCATCGACGGCCTGCTGTCGGACATGAATGCGCTGTATGTGCAGGTCAGCGCCATGGTCGGTGCCAGCGGCGATGCCTTGCTCGGCGAGGCCAAGAACCAGGCGGCGGCTGCGGCCACGCGGGTCAGCCTGAACGCCGAGCGCCAGCCGGCGCTGGTGCAGGGCATGGTCAAGTCGGTGGTCAATTCCACCACCAACAGCATGATGGGCGGGGTGCGTAACCAGCTGAACGCGGCGTGGGTCAGTGAAGTGGTCAACGTGTATCGCCAGTCGTTGGCCGGGCGTTACCCGATGTCGCCGGGCAGTGCGCGGGACGCCACCCTGGATGACTTCGGCCAGTTTTTCGGTGTGGGCGGGGTGATGGACAACTACTTCCGCAAATACCTGCAGCCCTATGTGGACACGTCGGCACAGACCTGGCGCTGGCAACCGGGGGCGGCGCAGAAGCTGGGGATCGCCCCTGGCGTGCTGCAAACCTTCCAGCGTGCGGCGACGATTCGAGACGCGTTCTTCCGCTCCGGTGGCACCCAACCCATCGTGCGTTTCGAACTCAAGCCGGTGTCGATGGACCCCACCATCACCCAGTTCCTGCTTGACCTGGACGGCCAGCAATTGAGCTACGACCACGGCCCGAGCCGGCCGGTAGCGATGCAATGGCCGAACCCCGGCAGCATTGGCGTGGTGCGTATTTCTATCATGCCGCCGTCGGCCAGTGGTCGCTCCGGTATCACCCTGGACGGCCCGTGGGCCTGGTTCCGTCTGCTGGAGCAATCAGACCTCACGGCAGGCAACTCGCCGGACCGTTTCAACCTGCGCCTGCGGGTCGATGGCGCGAGCATCGCCTACGAGTTGCGCGCCAACAGTGCGTTCAACCCGTTCAAGAGCCGCGTGCTCAGCGGCTTCAGCCTGCCGGAGCGGCTATGACGGCCCTGGGTTTCTACGGCAAGTTGGCCAGCCGCGGGGACTTTGTCAGCCGCGCCTTGCCCCAGAGTTTTATCGGCCCGTGGGACAGCTGGCTGGCAGCGGGTTTGCTCGCCAGCCAGAACAGCCTCGGCGCTGACTGGCTGAATGCGTACCTGGTCAGCCCGTTGTGGCGCTTTGTGCTGGCGCCGGGCGTGTGCGGGCCGGATGCGGCGGCGGGCGTGGTGATGCCGAGCATTGATCGGGTCGGGCGGTACTTTCCGCTGGCGGTGGTGACCTTGCTGGATCACGACACCAACCCGGCGTCGCTGGTGGGCGGTTCGGACGCCTGGTTCGAGCAGGCTGAAACCTTGTTGCTCAGCACCCTCGACAGCGGCGCGACCTTCGAAAGCTTCAACGCCGGGCTCGACGAGTTGGGCGTGCCGGCCAGCGAGCCGCGGGCGGTGGACAGCCGTTTCGCCGGCCTGCAAAAGGTGGCAGCCACCGTGCCGCACCAGCGTATGACCGCACTGGCCGAACAGGCGTGCGAGGGCGCAAGCCTGTGGTGGGGGCGAGGTTCGCAGCGTATCTCCCCCGGTTTATTACGGTGCCAGGGCCTGCCTGCCGCCAGCGATTTTGCGCAGTTTTTGCTCGGACAAGAAGGTGTGGTGTAGATGGGCGTGACGTACGAATCCGCGAGCAAAAGCCATGTGGGCATGGTTCGCCAAGTCAACGAAGATGCCTTTCTGGATCTGCCGGAAAACCGTCTGTGGGTGGTGGCCGATGGTATGGGCGGGCACGCGGCGGGGGACTATGTCAGCAGCTTGATCGTCGACAGCCTGCGCCATGTGCCGCTGGGCCGCTCCCTGGACGAATACTCGGCGGCGCTGCGCAATGACCTGCTGCGCATCAACGCGGCCGTACGCGAAGAAACCGCCAACCGTGGCGTGACCATGATGGGCAGCACCGTGGTGGTGTTTGCCGCGCGCGGCTTGCGCGGGGTATGCCTGTGGGCCGGTGACAGCCGCCTGTACCGCTTGCGCGACGGCGTGCTGGAAAGCATTTCCCGCGACCACAGCTACGTGCAAGACCTGCAAGACAGCGGCTTGCTCAGCGAAGCCGACGCCCGCACCCACCCGCGCTCCAATATCGTCACCCGCGCCATTGGCGTTGAGGCCCAGTTGGACGTCGCCTCGGTGGACCTGTTGATCGCTCCCGGCGACAGCTATTTGCTGTGCAGTGATGGCCTCAACAAAACCGTCGAAGACCACGAAATCCGCGACGTACTCAGCCATGACGCACCGGATGAAATCGTGCGCAGCCTGGTACACCTGGGGCTCAATCGCGGCGCACCGGACAACATCACCACCCTCGTCGTGAAGGTCTCGTCATGAACATCCTCATCCCGGGTTATGACATCGAAGGCGAGATTGGCGAAGGCGCCATGGCCAGCGTGTACCTGGCGACCCAGCGCTCGCTGGAGCGCAAGGTGGCGCTGAAGGTGATGGCGGCAGCGCTGGCGGCCGACCCGAGTTTCTGCGAACGCTTCCTGCGCGAGGGCAAGACTCTGGCGCGCTTGTCACACCCGCACACGGTGACCATCCATGACATCGGCAACGTCGGTGAGCTGTATTACATGGCCATGGAATACCTGCCCAACGGCACGCTCAAGGAGCGCATTGCTGCTGGGCTGACCCCGGAGCAGGGCGTGACGCTGATCCGTCAGATTGCCTCGGCCCTGGGCTATGCCCATGCCCAAGGGCTGGTGCACCGCGACGTCAAGCCGGCGAACATTCTGTTTCGCGCCGATGGCACGGCAGTGCTGTCGGACTTCGGGATTGCCAAGTCGCTGGATGATCGCACCCAATTCACCCAGGCCGGGTTTGCCGTGGGCACGCCGAGCTACATGAGCCCCGAGCAGGCACGGGGCCAGGAGATCGATGGCCGCGCCGACCTCTACGCGCTGGGCGTGGTGCTGTATGAAATCCTCGTCGGCAAGCTGCCTTACAACGGCACCGATGCGCTTTCCACCGCTCTGGCGCACTTGACTGAACCCTTGCCGGAATTGCCGGTGCATCACGGGCGCTACCAGGGTGTGCTGCGCAAATTGTTGGCCAAGGACCCGGCGCAGCGTTATCCGGATGCGGCAGCGCTGTTGTTGGCGCTGGATCAACTGCCGGCTGATGAATCGGATGCCACGCTGGTACGGCCGCTGCCGATTCCATTGAGCGTTGATCTGGCGGGCATCACGCCTGTCACCATCGATATCCCGACGGATAAACCGCAGCCGCAGCCAATAGTGCGTCAGCCGGTGGTCACACCGACGCAGCACAACGCCCCGTCCGAGCAGCGCCGAGGGCCAGTATTGGCCTTGGCCGCCGTGGCGGTCGCCGTCGCGTTGGCCATTGGTGGCGCCAGCTACTGGTGGTTGAGCGGCGGCGATGAACCGGCCAAGCCGCCAGCCGCCGTGGTGCCCAAGGTGACGCCGCCCGTGGCTGTCGCTGAAGTGGATGGCGGTCAGCGCCCGTTGCTGATGGCAGGCAAGAAAACCTTGTTCCAGCGCGTACTCAGCAAACCCGGCGCCCAGCTTTCAGCGGACGCTGGGAGCCCGCCGGGTAAAGCGCTGCCGGCGTTTTCCGTGCTCTACGTGTATCAGCGCAAGGAAATGGACGGCAGCCCCTGGGTGCGCGTCGGCGCCGCTACCGATGGTCGCAGCGACGGTTGGCTGCCAGCCTCCCAGGTCAGCGACTGGAAGCAAAGCCTGGTGCTCAAGTTCACCGAGCGCTCGGGGCGTGCGCCCGTGATGTTCCTGCGCCAGCCCGCAGAGGTGGAAAAACTGCTGGCCGACCCTGCCGCAGCGAAAAGCGCCTTGGCCAAGGCGCAGAACAACCGTGAAGACAACCAGCAAGTCCTGGCCCTGGAACCGGCCGCCAGCGCGGTGCCGCAGAACCAGTTCTACCTGTTGCCGATCTTCGATTCCAAAGAGAGCTTCGATGACAACGGCCAGCCGGTGCAGTTGCTCAACGTGGCCTCCATCGACCCAGGCAGCCGCGCCGCTGCCAGACCGGCCAGCCCGACGCTCAGCGCGAATGCCGACGCGTTCCGCACGGCGGTGGTGCTGGTGGTGGACACCACCGTGTCGATGCAGCCCTACATCGACCAGATCCGCGACGTGGTGCATGAGCTGCAAACCCGCATTGCCGAGCGTGGCGAGTTGGACAGCGTCAGCTTCGGCATGGTCGGCTTTCGCAGCAGCATCCAGAAAACCCCGGGCCTTGAGTATGTTGCCAAGACCCTGATCAGCCTCGACCAGGGCCGCGACCCGCAGCGTTTTCTGGACATGGCGCGCCAGGTCAAAGCGTCGACGGTGTCCAGCCACTCGTTCAACGAAGATGCGTTTGCCGGGGTGATGCAGGCGGTGGACGGCATGGATTGGTCCGGCTATGGCGGGCGCATCATCCTGCTGGTTTCCGATGCCGGTGCGCTGCGCAAGAACGACCCGTTCGCCGCCACCCAGATGAACGAAGCCGAAGTGCGCCAGGCGGCGCTGGGCAAGCAGATCAAGATCTACGCGCTGCACCTGCGCACCGACGCTGGCAAGAAAACCCATGCCGGCGCCGAGAGCCAATATCGCGTCCTCACCGCCGACGCCAACCCGCAGATCGGCGACCTGTATACGCCAGTGCCAGGGGGCGATGTGCGCAAGCTGGGTGAGCGCGTCGATGAGATCGGCACGGTATTCGCCAACCTGGTGCATCAGGTGCGCAGCAATACGCCGCAGCCAGTGCCGTTGCTCAGTGCCGCGCCGAGTCTGGCGGATAAGTCCGCCGCCGTCGGCTATGCCATGCACATGGACTTTCTCGGGCACAAAACCGCGAGCCAGGCACCGCAATTGGTCAGCGCCTGGACGGCGGACCGTGACCTGACCAACCCGGCGCTGCCAGCGTTCCAGGTGTGCGTGATGCTGACCAAGCTGCAACTCAACGACCTGCAACAATCGCTGAAGTTGATCGTGGATGCGGCGCGCAAGACCCAAAGCTCGCCCAAGGATTTCTTCCAGGAAATCGCCAGCGCCTCGGCCTATATGAGCCGCGACCCACAGGCCCTGCGCAAGGGCGGCAACCTGGCTGACGGCGGCCTGCTCGGTGAATACCTGGAGGGCCTGCCGTACCGCAGCAAGTCGCTGAACATGACCCAGGACCTGTGGTTGTCATTGAGCGTGGCCGAGCAGGAAGATTTTATCGACGAGCTGGATTCGAAAATCCGCCTGTATGAAACCTTCCATAACGACGTGGCCAACTGGGTCCGTTTCGGCGATGCCGAACCGGGCGATGCGTTGTACCGCGTGCCACTGTCGACGCTGCCGTAATGCTGAACCTGAGCGCGGTGCACAAGAGCCGGGGCGTCGGTAGCCAGCGCTATAGCCTGGTGATCCCGGCGTTGCACCTGCAAGCGGGTGAACAGCTGGCGATTGTCGGCCCCAGTGGTTGCGGCAAGAGCACCTTGCTCGACGTGCTGGCGCTGGTGTTGGCGCCGGATCAGGTGGGGCAGTTTGCATTCAACCAACACGACATCGGCGCGCTGTGGCGAGCTGATCGGCAATCGGCGCTGGCCGCGTTGCGCAGCCAGCATCTGGGCTATGTGCCGCAGACCGGGGGGTTGCTGGGGTTTCTGGATGTGCGCGGCAATATCGCGCTGTCGCGCCAACTGCTGGGCTTGCAGGACGACGGCCGCGTGGCGCGCCTGGCTGAGCAGTTGCAGATCAGCGATCAGTTGGCCAAGCGCCCGGCGGCGTTGTCGGTGGGCCAACGCCAGCGGGTCAGCTGTGCGCGGGCTCTGGCCCATGGGCCGCAACTGGTGCTGGCTGATGAGCCGACGGCGTCCCTGGACCCGCTCAACGCCGAGCGCGTGATGCAGGCGCTGCTGGCCCAGGCCCGCGAACACCGTACGGCCTGTGTGATCGCCACCCATGACGAACCGCTGGCCCGCGCCAGTGGCTTGCAGGTGCGCCGCATCAGTTGCCAGCGCGACCCAGACGGCGGCGTCACCGCAACCCTCGGGGAGGCGTGCTGATGCGCATCGGCCTGGTTGCTTCGCTTGCGTGGCAGGACTACCGCAACGATGGGTGGCTGTCGGCCTGTTCGGTGTTGGCATTGGTGGCGGTTATCGCGCCATTGCTGGTGTTATTCGGGCTGAAATTTGGACTGGTTAGCAGTTTGACCGAACGCTTGGAGACCGACCCCGCCAGCCGTGAAATCATCCCGTTGGGCGGTGGTCGATTCAGCGCGGCGTTTATCGCGCAGCTGGGTGAGCGCAGCGATGTCGCGTTTGCTGTGCCGCGCACACGGCAGATTGCGGCCACGGCGCAGGTGGGCACCTTGACCCTGGAAATGCTGCCGACTGCCGCAGGCGACCCGTTGTTGGCAGGCTTGCCGATGCCCCACGGCCTGGACCAGATCGTGCTCAGCCATACCGCCGCCGAGAAGCTCGCGGCAAGGCCCGGTGACTGGCTGGAAACCAGCTTTGCGCGGCAAGTGGCGGGGCGCGTCGAGGCCCAGCGCACGCGGTTGCAGGTGCTGGCGGTGTTGCCGCTGGAGGCTTTCGCTCGCGAGGGTCTGTTTGCCGATCTGGCGTTGCTGGAGGCAGCGGAAGATTATCGCGACGGCCGTGCGGTGCCGGCGTTGGGTTGGGCCGGTGAAGCGGCGAGCGTGAGCGAACAGCGTATCTACCCGGCGTTTCGCCTGTATGCGCGCAGCCTCAGTGATGTGGAACCGTTGCGGGTGTATTTCGCCGGGCAGAACCTGTTGGTTTCAACCCAGGCGCACACCATTGCTCAAGTGCAATCGTTGAGCCGCAACCTGTCGATCGTGTTCTGGATCATCGCCGGGCTGGCGTTGGCCGGGGCGTTTGCGGCTATTTTCGCGGGCACCCTGGCGGCGGTGGCGCGTAAGCATCGGGAACTCTCGGTGTTGCGCCTGCTGGGGTTTTCCACCGCCGCGTTGTTGCTGTTTGTACTGCTGCAAGCGCTATACAGCGCGGGTTTTGCCGCTGTGCTCAGCGTTGGGCTGTATGGCCTGGCTGAGGCCGCGTTGAACAAGCTTTTTGTGCAGGTGCCAGGCGAGTACGCCAGCCATCTGTTGGCGCGCCATTACGGCCTGGCCCTGGTGGCGGTGCTCGGCGTCAGTGCCGTGGCGGCCGCCTGTGGCGGTTGGCGGGTGGCACGTATCCAGGCTTCTGAAGGAATCAGAGATGTATAAATTATTGGGCGCCTGCGTGGCGCTGAGCCTGGCCTCGCTGGCCTGGGCCGATGAGGCAAGTGACAAGCTCGACAACCCCAAGCCGTTGCCGGACGACGTGAGCCTGCCGCTGCCCTGCGAAGGCAACATGGTGTTCCGTTACGCCTACATACTGGCCCAGGGCACGCTGGATGACCGTGAAATCAACCTGGGCTACCCCTTTGCCGAAGGCGAGGCGGGTTATCAGCAGTCGTTTATTTCCGGCTACCGCCGCGACTTCATCAACGGCCAGTTCACCCTCAAGGACTTGCCCAAGGACTGGAGCAAGGTCATCGCGCCGCAGATGCCGAAGACCGACGCCAAAACCCCGCTCAAGCCCATGCTGTACTTCATTGGCAAATACGAAGTGACTGCTCGCCAATACGCCCAGGTGATGGCCCAGGCGCAGTCCCTGGCCAGCGGCGAACCGGCACCGGCGTGTGACGCGCCCACGGGCATGGCCGGGCGTTTGCCCAAGGTGAAACTGTCGCGCTTTGAAGCCGAGCGTTTCTCGGCGGTGTACAGCGCCTGGCTGATGAAATACCACCGCGAACTGCTGCCGGTGAGCGGGCGCGGTGCGTCGGCCGAAGACGGCGGCCTGGGTTTTGTGCGCCTGCCCACCGAAGTGGAGTGGGAGTACGCCGCACGCGGCGGCCAGGCGGTGAGCCGCCAGGACCTGGAAGGCCGCCTGTATCCACGGCGCGCCGAGGGCAGTGAAAGCGATGGCCCGCTGGCCGATTACGCGGTGTTCAACCAAGTGGCCGGCGGCACCGGCCAGGCGGCGCGGTTGATGCCCATCGGCACCAGATTGCCTAACCCCATCGGCATGTTCGACGTGATCGGCAACGCCGCGGAAATGGTCCAGGAATCCTTCCAACTGGTACACGCCGGTCGCCGTCAGGGCACCTACGGCGGCTTTGTGGTCAAGGGCGGCAATTACCTGGAGGGCGAGGGCACGCTGTTCACCGGCATGCGCCGCGAATACCCGCTGTTTGCCGCTGATGGCACCGAGCAAAGCAACGAGACCACCGGTTTTCGCGTGGCGATTGGCGCGTTGTCGGCGCCGCGCTCGCGCTACAAGGAGTTGTTCGCCCAGTGGCAGAAGGAAGGCCGCCTGGCCGCGCTGACCGATGCCATCGACGACGCTCAGGACCCGACCAAACGCCTGGACAGCATCATTGCCGCCAGTGTCGATCCCAAGCTGCAAGCCGAGCTGGGCCTGGTCAACGAAGAGCTCAAGCGCAACGTGTCGCTGATCGCCCAGCAACGCGAAGAAGCCGCGGGCAATTTGATCCAGTCGGCGGCGTTGGTGGCCGAGACCATCAGCAACTACAACATCCGCCTGGCCAACCTGCAGAAAAGTCGCCAGCAGGCGGTGGACAGCAAGGACGAGGCCAGCACGCAGCTGTTCGACATGGCCATCACCAATGGGCGCAGTGCGCTGGACGGCGCGGTGGCGATTTACATCGACAACCTGGCCACCGGCACGCGCTACACCGATGCGGTGATCCAGGCGCAGTTTCAACGGATCAAGCAAGAGTTGGATCGCAAGCCAGTGCTCGGCAAGAGCCTGGTGACGCGCGCGACACTGTTCGTTCGCCATGTCGGCAACTACCGCAAGCAACAGCGGGCCGACCCGGCAACGATCTTGAAGGAATTGCTCGCAGCGAGCGGTCAGCGGTCTTGATCGTTGGCTGTCTAGCGAGCTTGGAAGGGACTCAGGCGGCGGTGGGCCGTGCTGGGCAAGTCAAACTTAACAGAGATCACATCTATGCTTTTTTCCCGTAAGGCGGTTTCCAAGCGTCACCTGCTGCTGATCGCAGCTGGTTTCAGCACCGTGTTGACTGGTTGCGCTACGTCGCCTGCGTCCAAGGTGGCGTCGAGCACCAAGGTCGAGTACTACCCCAACTGCTACGAGCCGGTGCAGCACCTGCGCGCCACCGACTCGGACATGACCAAGTCGGTCGTCACCGGTGCAGCCCTCGGCGCGGCCGGCGGTGCCCTGCTGGGCGCGCTGACTGGCGACAAGGACAGCCGTGGCCGCAATGCCGCGATCGGTGCTGCAGGCGGCGCCCTGGCTGGCGGCGCAGCGGGTTATTACACCGAGCGCCAGAAACAGATCACCGATGACAACCAGCGCATCGCGTCCTACTCCACCGACTTCAATAAAAGCGCCTCGGACATCGACCGCAGCACCGCCTACGCCAAGGCCTCGCAGCAGTGCTACCAGAGCGCATTCACCAAGCTGGTGGCTGATCGCAAGGCCAAGACGGTCAACGACACCGAAGGCCGCAAGCGCCTGGCGGAAATCGTCGCGGGCCTGAAGGAGTCCAATGACCTGATCGTGACGGTCAACGGCAAGGCCAGCGAAGACCTGAACAACTACACCCAGGCGTACGAGAAAGACCTGCAGCAAGTGGGTGTGCAACGTAACGATGTGGTCACGGTTGCTACTGCCGACGCCACCCCTGCCGTTGTCCCGGCCAAGAAAGGCAAGTCGACTGGCAAAGTCGTGACCAAGCGTCCGCCGCTGCCGGTTGTGCCAAAAGAAGCGGTAACCACCGAACGTAGCATCCAGACCGTGCAGGCCAAGCAAGCTGAAAGCAAGCAGGTCGCCAGTGCGGGCAAGACCCAAATCGAAGCCACCTGCCGCAATCCAAACCTGGCCGACTGGGCGCCAGTGCCGTGCCCTAACGTTTAAGTACTTGTTGCTATAAGCGTTAAACGCCAACCGATCTGCGCCTAAAGCGCGAGATCGGTGGCGTTCTTTTTGCAAATCGTTACACTGCTGCGGCCACTCCAATAAATACACCGAGGCCGTGTGCATGAAATTTCGTCTTCTCCTGTGGGTGCTGGGCCTGATGATGGGCAAAGCCAGCCGCACCAACCCCGCCTTCCAGCAGCAACTGGGTGACAAAGACCTGGCCTTCCAGCTGCAGACCCTCGACGGCAAGGTTGCCCGTCACTTCATCGTCAAAGACCAGCGCATCACCAGCCGCTCAGGTGTCCACCCGGCGCCGGCCTTCGCGATTGCCTTCAAGGATGCCGCCTACGGCTTCGCCACGATGCAGGCGAAGAACAAGCAACTGGCGTTCATGACGGGGATTCAGGACAAGTCGATCCAGATCAAGGGCAACCCGGCACTGGTGATCTGGTTCCAGGGTCTGACCAAGTATCTGAAGCCGAAGCCGTAGGAGCGAGCTTGCTCGCGAAAAACGTCAACGATGACGCGGGTTGCCTGACGCCCCGCGGTGTCCTCAGGTTTTTCGCGAGCAAGCTCGCTCCTACATTGAGGGGGGGGTCAGGTAGACCGAGTTGGATTCATCGCAGGCAAGCCAGCTCCCACAATGTCCGCATTCCAAGGGTGGAACGCGGACATTGTGGGAGCTGGCTTGCCTGCGAAAACGGTGTAACAGGCGACAGATTTACCCCTGGCTGAACTGAGAAGCCAGCTCGCGCAAAAGCACTTCGGCATCCAGCACTTTGCCGACCACGTCTTCAGCCTTTTCACGGCTGAGCCCCAAGCGTTCCAGCAACGCATCCGGAATCGTCTCATCCGGCCCGGAGCCAATCCCCCGGCTGCGCAACAGGCGCACCGCCAGGCACACCAGGTTCGGGTACTCGGCGTATTGCCCGTCGTACGTCGGGTCGTGCTGGAAGCGCAGGGCTGTGCACAGTTCGTCCGGCATGTCCCAGTAGCGCATCAGCCAGGCGCCGATCTGTTCGCGGCTGATGCCCAGCAAGTGTTGCTCGACGTAGCTGTGGCACAGATGCGGGTTGACCTCCAGATGCCGGCAGATCAGCGAGAAGTGCGGCGGAAACACGTGGGCCAGCAGCAGGTAGCCGAAGTTGTGCAGCAAACCTGCCAGGTAAGTCAGGCCGGCTTCCGGGCGCTGGGCGCGGGGCATGGCGCGGGTCAGGCCCTCGATCACGGCGGCGGTGTAGATCGACTGGTGCCAGTACGGCGTGGACAGGTGCGGGCGGTCCTTGGGCAGGCTCAGGGTTTTGCCCAGGGCCAGGCCCAGCGCCAGGTTGATCACAAGATCAAAGCCCAGCACGCGCACGATGGCGTCTTCGACTGAGCGGATCTTGCCCGGCGAGGCGTAGTAGGGCGACGCGGCCCAGCTTACGACCTGGGCGGCAAGGGCCGGGTCGGTTTCCACCACGCCAGTAATGTCGTCGATGGTGGCGTTGGGATCGACGCGCAGCTTGATGATCTTCTGCGCGGTGTCGGCCAGCGGCGGAATTTCGATGGTCGCTTCCAGGCGTTGCTGGATACGGCGAGCGGTGAACGCTTGCATCGCCTGGGTGATTTCCTCGCGGTCATCATTGGGGCGGTCGAGGTTCGGGCGAATGTTGCTCAAGGGCTCACCGAACTGCGCGGCGCTGGCCTTGGTGAGCAGGCTCTTGAAGGCGTCGGTGGGGATTTCCAGCAACAGCCCGGCTTCGCCCGAATGCACCAGCAGGCTTGGCTCATTGAGCAAGCGGCCTTCGTACAGGCACGGCGAACTGGTCAGTGGCGGCAAGCCCGGCAGCAGGCTCAGGTCATGCTTGCCCAGCATGCGCTCGACACGCTCGGGGGCTACGGCCGTGAGGCGGCGACCGGTGAGTTCGGCGAGGCGGTTGAGGTCCAGCAATTGGCTTTGGGGAAACAGCACCATGAGCGCGCCAACCGCATCTTCAAGCAACACCGCCTGGACCTTTCGGGCAGGGTTCAGGCCAGGTTGTTCGATGACTTCCGTGTAGGGGATGGCGAGCTTTGCGAGCAGCGCCCGAATGACCGGCGGGGCGGTCAGTGGGGCTGTGGCGTGGGCAACTTCTGACATGGCCTGATCCAATTTCTTACATTCATTGGAGTATAACCAGCTTGATACGGGTGTTGGTCGGATAAGTGTTCTTTGTGACGAGGTTGGCTGTGTGTCAATTCCACTGTAGGAGCGAGCTTGCTCGCGAAGACCTTCCTGACAGCGCGATCACCCTGAATGTCCGCGTTATTGTTGGCGTTCTTCGCGAGCAAGCTCGCTCCTACAGGGAAGAGGTCAAACCTGGCCGTATTGTTGGCCATGGCGCAGCCAGCGGTTGAGCAACGGGCTGACGTGGTCGGGCCAGCGCTCAAGCAGGGCCTGGGCGGCGTCGCGGACCGCGGGCAGCAGGTCGGCATCGCGCATCAGGTCGGCGACCTTGAATTGCAGCAGTCCGGTCTGGCGGGTGCCGAGCATTTCACCGGGGCCGCGCAGTTCGAGGTCCTTTTCGGCGATGACAAAACCGTCGTTGGTTTCGCGCATGATGCCCAGTCGCTGGCGCCCGATCTGCGACAGTGGCGGGTGATAGAGCAGCACGCAGTGGCTGGCGGCGCTGCCCCGGCCAACCCGCCCGCGCAACTGGTGTAGTTGCGCCAGGCCCAGGCGCTCGGGGTTTTCGATGATCATCAGGCTGGCGTTGGGGACGTCCACGCCCACTTCAATCACGGTGGTAGCCACCAGCAATTGCAGGTTCCCAGCCTTGAACTCGGCCATCACTGCGGCTTTTTCCGCAGGTTTCATACGGCCATGGATCAACCCCACCTTGAGCTCACCCAAGGCACTGGTGAGGTCTTCATAAGTGGTTTCGGCGGCCTGGCAGGTCAGTTCTTCAGATTCTTCGATCAAGGTACACACCCAGTACGCCTGGCGGCCTTCGGCGCAGGCACCGCGTACGCGCTCGATCACTTCGACGCGCCGGGTGTCGGTGACCAGCACGGTGTTGACCGGCGTACGCCCCGGCGGCAGTTCGTCGAGGATCGAGGTGTCGAGGTCGGCGTAGGCGCTCATGGCCAGGGTGCGTGGGATCGGCGTGGCGGTCATGATCAACTGGTGCGGGTTCATGCGCCCGCCCACGCCTTTCTGGCGCAGGGCCAGGCGCTGTTGTACGCCAAATCGGTGCTGTTCGTCGATGATCACCAGTGCGAGGTTCTTGAACTGCACTTCGTCCTGGAACAGCGCGTGGGTGCCCACCACCATCGGTGCGCCGGCGGCGATCTGCTCCAGGGCGGCCACGCGGTTCTTGCCTTTGAGCTTGCCAGCCAGCCACGCCACCTCCAGGCCCAGGGGCTCGAGCCAGCGCTTGAAGGTGATGAAGTGTTGTTCGGCGAGGATTTCCGTCGGTGCCATCAACGCCACCTGATAGCCAGCTTCCAGGGCTTGCAGGGCGGCGAGGGCAGCGACCACGGTCTTGCCGGCGCCTACGTCACCCTGGATCAACCGCAGCATCGGTTCTTGCTGGCTGAGGTCGTAGGCGATTTCATTGCCCACGCGCTGTTGCGCGCCGGTCGGTGCAAAGCCGAGGTTGGCCAGGTATTGCGCGGGCAGGCGCGTGGCCTTGGGCATCGCCGGGGCGCGCAGGGAACGCATGCTTTCGCGCAGGCGTTGCTGGGACAGCTGGTGCGTGAGCAGTTCTTCAAAGGCCAGGCGATGTTGGGCCCAATGATGACCGAGGGCGAGTTCGTCCACATCGGCATCGGCGGGCGGGTGATGCAAATACCGAATCGCATCGGCCAGGGGCGCCAGCTGATAATCGCGGGCCAGCTCCAGGGGCAGCCAATCGGGCAGGCTTTGCGGGCCGAGCAGGGTCAGGGTCTGCATGCACAACTGACGCAGGCGTTGCTGGGTCAGGCCCTCGGTCAGCGGGTAGATCGGTGTGAGCGTGGTGTCCACCGGTGGCGGCTCATCGCCGGTAATGGCGCGGTATTCCGGGTGGTAGATCTCCAGGCCCGACGCGCCAGGACGTGCCTCGCCGTAGCAGCGCACGCGGGTGCCACGCTTGAGGCCTTCCTTCTGCGCGTTGCTGAAGTGGTAGAAGCGCAGGCTCAGGCCCCCGGTGCCGTCCTGCAGGCGCACCACCAGGCTACGGCGCTTGCCCATTACCACGTCGGCGCCGCTGACGGTGCCTTCGATCACCGCGTCCTGCCCAGGGCGCAAATGGCCGATGGGCACTACGCGGGTGCGGTCCTGATAGCGCAGGGGCAGGTGGAACAGGACGTCCTGAAGGTTCTCCAGGCCGACCTTGGCCAGTTTCTCGGCCATGGCGTCACCGACACCCTTGAGTGCCGTCACCGGCACCTGCGACAGCTCAGTCATACCGTGGCTTAGCTCGCAACGGGTGGCTTGGCCACCGAACACAGGCGGATCGAGTCAGCGAGGATCTCGATCGCTTTGGGGCGCGGGAAGCTGGCGCGCCAGGCAATCGCCACGGTGCGGAACGGCACTGGCGGCGTGAGTGGGCGCACTTCGATCACGCCCTGGGCGTAGTGATGGCTGTCCACTGCCGACAGCGGCAGGATCGAGATACCCAGGCCGGAAGCGACCATATGGCGAATGGTTTCCAGGGAGCTGGATTCCACCGTGGTGTGCTTGGCGCCGTCGTTGCCCTTGGTCAGGGTCGGGCAGGCTTCCAGTACCTGGTCGCGGAAGCAGTGGCCTTCACCGAGCAGCAGCAGGCTCTTGTCGTTGAGCAAGCCGGCGTCGATGGTGTCCTTCTTGGTCCACGGGTGGGATGCCGGCATCAGCACGTAGAACGGCTCGTCGTAGAGCGGCAGGGTCAGCACGTCTGCTTCGTTGAAGGGCAGGGCGATGATGATCGCGTCCAGCTCGCCGTTGCGCAGTTTATCGCGCAGCACGTGGGTGAAGTTTTCTTCGATATACAGCGGCATCTGCGGCGCGACGCGGTGCAGTTGCGGAATCAGATGCGGGAACAGGTAGGGGCCGACCGTGTAGATCGCGCCGACCTTGAGCGGCGCGGTCAGCTGGTTCTTGCCGGCCTGGGCCAGTTCGCGAATGCTTTGCGCTTGTTCCAGGACCTTCTGGGCCTGGGCAACGATGCCTTCGCCCACCGGAGTGAGGCGCACGGCGCTCTTGCTGCGCTCGAAAATCAGCACACCGAGTTCGTCTTCAAGCTTTTTCACACCCACCGACAGCGTCGGCTGGCTGACGTGGCAACGCTCGGCTGCATGGCCGAAGTGCTGTTCTTGGGCGAGGGTCACGATGTAGCGTAATTCTGTAAGAGTCATAGCGGGCGTCCATGAGGTTGCGGGCCAAGCATACCGGCTGCAATCGATAGACGCACGTTATCAGAACTTTGCTGGGGATTGAGTGGGGAATATCGGAATTCTACTGCGGTAATAAAGCGTATGTGGGAGGGAGCAAGTCCCTCCCACAGTGCTCTGTCAGCGGCGACGTTTGTCGATGTTGTAAACGAACGGCGCGACCAGTTCGACGCTGCCGTTTTTCAACAGATCGGCGGGTGGCTTGGGTAGCGGCTGAGCCTTGCGGATCATCTCAAGGGTTGCACGGTCCAGGTCGGCGTTGCCGGAGCGGCCTTCCAGTTCGTAGGACAGCACATTGCCTTCGCCATCGACCACGAAGCGCAAGCGGTTCATACCTTCCTTGCCACTGCGTTGGGCGCCAGGCGGGTACTTCTTGTACTTCTGCAGATGCGCCAGCAGCGTGCTTTGCCAGGATGCCTGGGCGGCCAGCTGCTGCGCCGACGGGCCTGGTGTAGGCTGGGCGGACTTCTGCGCAGGTGCGTTGCTCGGCGGCGTTTCGCTCGGTGGCTCCTCGGAAGGTTTCTCCTTGGGCGGCTCGGGCTTCTTCTCCACCGGCTTTGGCGGTTGTGGCTTAGGCTTGGGCTTGACCGGCTTGGGCACCTGGATCGTTGGCTTGGGCGCCTCGGCCAGCTTCGGCAGGGGCAGCTCTTCGACCGGTGGCGGCGGCGGCGCAACGACCTTGGGCGGTGCTGGAGGCGGCGGCGGTGCTGGCAGCGGCGCCAGGTCGATGACCATGGCGGCGGGTGGCAGCTGGATCGCCTGCGGCGCGGACCATTGGAGCGCGATGATGATCGCGACGGCATGCACGCCCAGCACGACGGCGAGGCTGGTGCCATAACGCGTCAGTTTGTGGCGCGTCGTGATCATTTCTTGGCTGCCGTCTCAAGTCCGACCAGGCCTACCTTGAGGTAGCCGGCCGCCCGCAGGGCATCCATCACGCTCATCAGGTCGCCATAGTCCACGCCTTTGTCGGCCTGGAAGAAGATCGTCGTGTCTTTCTTGCCTTGGGTCTTGGCATCCAGCACCGGCCCCAGGGTTTCAGCCTTGACTTCTTCTTCGCCCAGGAACAGGCGTTGGTCCGCCTTGACGCTTAGGAAAATCGGTTTCTCTGGCCGCGGCGCCGGCTTGGCGCTGGACGCGGGCAGGTCCACCTTGATGTCCACGGTTGCCAGCGGTGCCGCCACCATGAAGATGATCAGCAGCACCAGCATCACGTCGATAAACGGCGTGACGTTGATTTCGTGGTTCTCGACGAGTTCGTCGTCGCCTTGATTCAAATGCAGGCCCATGGCCGATTACCCCACTTTCACCATGTGCGGTTGCGAGCTGCGCTCGGTAGGCAGGTGATCGAGGTCACGGCTGACGAGCAACAGGACTTCTGCCGACGCATCCGATACCTGAGCCTTGTAGCCGGCGATCGAACGGGCGAAGACGTTGTAGATGACCACCGCAGGAATTGCGGCAACCAGGCCCAGGGCGGTAGCCAGCAGAGCTTCGGCGATGCCGGGGGCAACGACGGCGAGGTTGGTGGTCTGGGTTTTGGCGATACCGATGAAGCTGTTCATGATGCCCCACACGGTACCGAACAGGCCGACGAAGGGTGCGGTGGAACCGATGGTAGCGAGTACGCCGGTGCCGCTGCTCATGTTACGGCCGCAGGCGGCCACCAGGCGCTCCAGGCGGAAGCTGACGCGCTCCTTGATGCCTTCTTTTTCGCGGGTGTTGGCCGACAGGCGCATTTCTTCCAGCGCGTCGTGCACCAGCAGGTTGGCCAGGGTGCCCTTCTTGGTCGCGGTTTCGCTCGCTTCCTTGAGAGTGGTGGCTTTTTTCAGGTGGACGATTTCAGCGCGCAGGCGACGCTTGGCGCCCAACAGCTCGAAGCCTTTGGCAATCCAGATGGTCCAGGTGATGATCGAGGCAATGGCCAGGCCGATCATCACGGCTTTCACCACCACGTCAGCATTCTGGTACATGCCCCATGGCGACAAGTCGTGGGCCATGCCCAGGGTGTTGTCTTCTTCCAGCACCACGCCGGTTTCGTCGCCAGGTGCGGCAGCGCCGGCGGCCTGGGCCGGGTCGGTGGCCACTGGCGCGACGGCAGGCGCCGCCGGGGCAGTGGTGTTTTGCTCGGCAGCTGCCGGAGCGGCGGGGGCAGTGGCGTCAGCGAATGCGGCGGTCGGTGCCAGCAGTACGCTGAACAGCATCGCAGCAATCGCACGCCAGGCACGGGTGGGGCTGTGAAGCTTGGTTGGCGAAGCGGGGTTTGTATGACGTGTCATGCTGGCCGGACCTGAGAGAAAAAATGGGTGATCGTCCTTCCAGACCCGAGGGGTCGAGGACAAATGGGCGGTTATTATTGCAAGTAATTCTTGTTAACAGAAGTAATACAGTAACTTTATTTGTGCTTTTTCTGGCCGTTGGTCATCTCTGGCGGCTAATCTGCGCCTTTAAGAATGGAGTTTTGTGATGTCTGTGCCTTCTGTTGTGATTGCCGGTTGCGGTGATGTGGGTAGTCGGCTGGCTAGCCAATTGCTGGCCTCGGAATGGGAGGTTCACGGCCTGCGCCGCGATATTTCACGCCTGCCCGACGGGGTGATTGGCATCGCCGGCGACCTGTTCAAAAAGGACTGCCCTGACACCTGGCCCATCGGCGGGGTGGATTACCTGGTGTACTGCGCCGCCGCCACTGACCACGACGAAGCCGGCTATCGCGCCGCCTACGTGCAAGGGTTGCTGCATGTGCTGGAGTGGCTGGAAGACTACGGCCAGACGCCCAGGCATTTGCTGTTTGTCTCCAGCAGCAGTGTTTATGGGCAGCAGAACGGCGAGTGGGTCGACGAAACGTCAGAGACCCAAGCGAAGGGTTATTCCGGGCAGGTGATGCTGGAGGCTGAGCAAGTGGCCCTCAACAGTGGTATCCCCGCCACCATCGTGCGGTTGACCGGGATCTACGGGCCGGGCCGTGAATGGCTGTTGACCCAGGTGCGTCAAGGCTATCGCGTGGCGATTGATCCGCCTTTATATGGCAACCGGATTCACGCGGATGATGCAGCAGGCTTGTTAGCCTTTTTGCTGCGGCATGTGGAGCAGGGCGGCTCGCTGGAGAAGGTCTACATTGGCGTGGATGATGCACCCGCGCCGCTGGCTGAAGTGGTGGCTTGGCTGCGCGCGTATCTGGGCGTAACGCAATGGTCGGAAGACGCCAGTGTGCGCCGTGCCGGCAGCAAGCAATGCAGCAATGCCCGCGCAAAGGCGCTGGGTTGGGTGCCGACCTACCCAAGCTATCGCGAAGGCTACACAGCCATCCTCAACGGTTAACGACCCCGTGTAGGGCTTGCAGGCGATGAGACCAGGTGGATGGAGGCAATTTCCACGCGGCCCTCGCCAGCAGCCTATTGTTTTTCCAGCAGCCATTGGCGTGGGCCTGGAGCGAGTTGGGGAATTTCGTCCGCCTGGGATTGATTGATCGCTTTCAGAATTTCCATTCGGTTGCCATAACGCACGAATATCCACTCGTCACCGACATCACCCCGACCCAAGTAGAGGGTATCATGGCCTGCACCTTGAGTGGCGCAATCGCCGCCCAGGCAAAGTTTGTACTGATCGTGCTGTGCCAGTCCCGAGAGGCTGCCATCAGCCTTGAACGCTACGGTATTGCCGCGGCCTTGACCTTCAATGATCGTCCACTGTCCGCCCATATAGGCTGAATTCAATGCCTGTCTGAACGTTGTGCCCCGTTTTGCACTCGCAGGGGCTGGATGGGCGGGGCGTCTGAACACTTGGGCTGCGACATTTTTGCTGGTCTGCTGGATCAACTGATTGCCGTCCAATTGCAGCTCGTCGGTGTCATGGCCGTTGTAGTCGACGGCCCACTTGCCCGGTGCCTCTGGCACCAATCGGCCTTCACCCTGTTCGAACGCATTGCTGAATTGCGCCTTGGCGCCTTGAGTGTCGATATTCCATTCCAGGTTCAAGCCATGTGCATCAATGGCTCGCAGCAAGGGCCGACCTTGGGCTGCTGAATCGATGGCTGCCTGGTTGATCCACCGTCCGCTGATGTCTTCGGGTTGCGGCGCATGTTTACAGCCGCCCAACAGGAGCAGGCTGAGGATAAGTAACTTGTGCATGGGGCAATCCGTTCTGGGGTGAAAAACCATGACGCAGACTAAAGAAAAAGGAGCCCTTGGGCTCCTGTGTTCTGCATCACTGTTTTTCCAGTAGCCACTGGCGCGGCCCAGGCGTAAACGAAGGCACTTCGTCGGCCTGCGCCGTATTGATTGCCTGGAAAATCTCCAGCTGTTTGTCCTTGCGCGCAAAGATCCATGGGTTGCCCTTGCCGTTCAGTTGCAACCAGATGCTGTCGTAGCCGCTGCTCATGGAGGCGCAGTCTCCGGCCAGGCAGAGTGAGTACTGATCAGCACCTGGCAGGCCTGCTACCTTGCCATTGGCCTGGAACTGCACAGTGGCGCCGTTGCCAACACCGTCGGTGATCTTCCAGTCGCCGCCCATGTACGCTGCGTACAGTGCCTGCTCGAAGTTGGCGCCCAATGGTGCGCCTTCTGGTGCGGGTTCTTTGGCGCGGGCAAACAGCTGTTCGGGCTCATTGTCGTTGGCCACTTGCAGCAGTTGCTTGCCTTTGCGCTTGAGTTCGGTGGCTGAGCTGCCATAGAAGTCCACGCTCCACGCGCCGGGTTTTTCACCCGACAACTTGCCTTCCGCCACTTCAAAACCGTTGTAGTAGCGCGCCTGCAAGGCCTTGGTGTTGACCTCCCACTCGAGGTTGGGGCCATAGGACTGCAGGGCTTCCCGCAAAGGGCCGCCCTTGGCCGCCGCGTCGATGGCGGCCTGGTTGATCCAGGTACCGCTCACATCCAGGTCGGCGGGGTTGCTGGCACAGCCGCCGAGCAACAGGGCGAGCAACGAGGACGCTACAAGCGCTTTGCGCATTACGAAATCCTTCTGAAACGAAGTCGGCGCAGCCTGTTGGGGCTGCGCCGGTGTTTTACTCGATGACCAGAATGGCGTCCATCTCAACCTGTGCGCCCTTTGGCAGGGCGGCAACGCCGATGGCGGCGCGGGCTGGGTAAGGTTGTTCAAAGTACTTGCCCATGATCTCGTTGACCTTGGCGAAGTGGCTCAGGTCGGTGAGGAAGATGTTCAGCTTGACGATGTCCTTGAACGAACCACCGGCAGCTTCAGCCACGGACTTGAGGTTTTCAAAGACCTGTACGGTCTGGGCTTCGAAGCCTTCAACCAGTTCCATGGTCTTTGGGTCCAGCGGGATCTGGCCGGACATGTAAACGGTGTTGCCCACCTTGATCGCCTGGGAATAAGTGCCGATGGCGGCTGGAGCTTTATCGCTGGTGATAACTGTCTTGGTCATGAATGACTCCTTGTAATGGATCGGTTATGCACGCATGCGGGTGATGCGGATCACACCGGTCAAGGCGCGCAACTTTTTGATCACGCGGGCCAGGTGCACGCGGTCGTGCACGCTGACCACCAGTTGGACCACGCTGATGCGACCATCGCGTTCGTCCATGCTGATTTTCTCGATATTGCCGTCGGCGGCGTTGACGCTGCTGGCCAGCAGGGCGATGAGGCCGCGCTGGTGTTCCAGCTCCACCCGCAGCTCGACGTTGAATTCGCCGGTGACATCCTTGGCCCAAGAGAGCTGGATGCATTTTTCCGGGTTGTGGCGGATTTCGGTGATGTTGCGGCAGTTGTCCAGATGCACAACCATGCCCTTGCCTGCGGACAAGTGGCCGACAATCGGGTCGCCCGGGATCGGCGTGCAACATTTGGCGTAGCTGAGCACCAGGCCCTCGGTGCCGCGAATCGCCAGCGGGCCTTCAGGGCTCGGCAACTGTTCGCCTTCGCCCAGCAGGCGGCGCGCAACCACGTAGGCCATGCGGTTGCCCAGGCCGATATCTTCCAGCAGGTCTTCGATGGTTTCCTGGCGGTACTCGTGGAGCATCGCTTGCACGCGCTCTTGCGGGATCTTGTCCAGGGCGCTGTCGAAGCCGTTGAGCACCTTGTTCAGCAGGCGTTCGCCCAGGCTGATGGACTCGGAGCGGCGCTGCAATTTCAGCGCGTGGCGAATATGCGTACGTGCCTTGCCGGTGACCACAAAGTTGAGCCAGGCCGGGTTCGGGCGAGCGCCCGGTGCGCTGACGATCTCCACCGTGGAACCGCTTTGCAGCGGTTCGGACAGCGGGGCCAGGCGCCGGTTGATCCGACAGGCGATGCAGCTGTTGCCGACATCGGTGTGCACTGCGTAGGCGAAGTCGACCGCCGTGGAGCCTTTGGGCAGCTCCATGATCCGGCCTTTGGGCGTGAACACGTAGACCTCGTCCGGGAACAGGTCGATCTTCACGCTTTCGATAAATTCCAGGGAGTTGCCGGCGCGTTGCTGCATTTCCAGCACGCCCTTGACCCATTGGCGCGCGCGGGCATGGGTGCCTTTGGGCTGTTCGTCGCCGCTGGATTTGTACAGCCAGTGGGCGGCGATGCCGTTGTTGGCCATCTCTTCCATTTCGCGGGTGCGGATCTGGATCTCGATCGGCACGCCGTGCATGCCAAACAGGGTGGTATGCAGCGACTGGTAGCCGTTGGCCTTGGGAATTGCGATGTAGTCCTTGAAGCGACCCGGCAGGGGTTTGTACAAATTGTGTACAGCACCCAGTACGCGGTAGCAGGTATCGACCTTGTCGACGATGATCCGGAACGCATAGACGTCCATGATCTCGTTGAAGGCCCGACGCTTGCCGCGCATCTTTTTGTAGATGCCGTAGATGTGCTTCTGCCGGCCGCTGACCTCGCCCTCGATCTCGTCGATCGCCAGGCAATGGCTCAGGGACTCTTCGATCTTGTTGACGATTTCCTTGCGGTTGCCCCGTGCGCGCTTGACCGCCTGGTAGATGCGCGCCGAACGCATGGGGTGCATGGCCTTGAAGCCCAGGTCTTCGAATTCGATACGAATGGCGTGCATGCCCAGCCGGTTGGCGATGGGCGCATAGATTTCCAGGGTTTCCTTGGCGATGCGCCGGCGCTTTTCGCCGGACAGCACTTCCAGCGTGCGCATGTTGTGCAGCCGGTCGGCCAGCTTGACCAGGATCACCCGAATGTCTCGGGCCATGGCCATGGCCATCTTCTGGAAGTTTTCCGCCTGGGCTTCGGCCTTGGTTTCGAAGTTCATCTGGGTCAGCTTGCTGACCCCATCGACCAGATCGGCCACGGTTTCGCCAAATTGCGCACTGAGCGCTTCCTTGGCGATGCCGGTGTCTTCGATCACGTCATGCAGCATCGCGGCCATCAGGCTCTGATGGTCCATGTGCATGTCGGCAAGAATATTGGCCACCGCAAGAGGATGGGTGACATACGCCTCGCCGCTACGTCGGCGTTGGCCGTCGTGGGCTTGTTCGGCGTAGAAATACGCTCGGCGAACCAGGTTGACCTGGTCTGCGCCGAGGTAGGCCGATAAGCGATCGGCGAGGGCGTCTATGCTCGGCAAAGTGTGAACTCCTGCCGATGGCTGTGACCCCGCGCCGTGCTACGTCGACCAGGCATAGGCTTAGACGTCCTCGTTGGACTCGCCTTCGAACGCTGCAAACAGCGGTTCGTCTTCAACGATTTCGGCGTTGGCGATGAACTCGTAGCTCATCAGGCCTTCAGCGATTTCACGCAGGGCTACAACGGTAGGCTTGTCGTTTTCCCACTGGACCAGGGGCTCTTTGCCGCCAGTGGCCAGTTGACGGGCACGCTTGGTAGAGAGCATGACCAGCTCAAAGCGGTTATCCACGTGTTCTAGGCAGTCTTCAACGGTTACGCGGGCCATGGTATTCCTCGGAGCGAATGCAAGATGCGCGCTGCCCGGTTGGGCGAGCGGACTGAGCAGTTTAAAAAATCACCAGCGTTTAGGGAAGCGCTGATTTTTCGCAGGCCTTCGCAAAACCGCTACAAGTGCCAATGTAAGGCTCTTGCAGCTGTTTTGGGAAGGGCCAATCAGCCGAGCAATTCGGCGAGTAATTTGCCGAAACGCTGCTGTTGGCGTTTTTGCTGCAGCTGATTGGCGCGGAAAATCGCCTTCAAATCATCCAGGGCGTGGGTAAAGTCGTCATTGATGATCAGGTAGTCGTAGTCGACGTAGTGGCTCATCTCGCTGACGGCCTCACGCATACGGCCCTCGATGATCTCATCGCTGTCCTGGCCGCGGTTGGTCAGGCGTTGGTGCAGGGCCTGGAGCGACGGCGGCAGGATAAAAATCG
The DNA here is from genome assembly GCF_001902145.1 of Pseudomonas fluorescens. Taxonomy (GTDB): domain Bacteria; phylum Pseudomonadota; class Gammaproteobacteria; order Pseudomonadales; family Pseudomonadaceae; genus Aquipseudomonas; species Aquipseudomonas fluorescens_BV. The sequence continues at coordinate 458,202 of NZ_MRST01000026.1, read as the reverse complement.
AGCGTGCCTTGGGCATCAATTGGCGCACTTGCTCGGCGCCCTGCCAGTCGATCTCCAGGATCAGGTCGTGGCCTTCGTCCAGGGTCTGCTGCAGGTGGCTCTGCGAGGTGCCGTAGAGGTTGCCGAACACTTCGGCGCGCTCCAGGAAGTCACCGTGTTCGATCATCTTGACGAACTCGGTACGCTCGACGAAGTGATAGTGCACGCCGTCCACTTCGCCCGGACGCATGGCGCGGGTGGTGTGGGAGACCGAAATGCGGATCTGCTCGTCAGCGTCGGTCAAGGCCTTGACCAAGCTGCTTTTGCCTGCGCCCGAAGGGGCGGAAATGATGTAAAGGGTGCCGGTGCTGTGGGTCATGGAGGGTGCCTTACTCAATATTCTGTACTTGTTCGCGCATTTGCTCGATCAACACTTTGAGGTTGACCGCCGCCGTGGTGCTGCGCGGGTCGAACGCTTTGGAGCCTAGTGTATTGGCTTCGCGGTTGAGTTCCTGCATCAGGAAGTCCAGGCGCCGACCGGCGGCACCGCCGGACTTGAGTACGCGGCGCACTTCAAGGATATGGGTGCTCAGGCGGTCGAGTTCTTCGGCCACGTCGCTCTTCTGCGCGAGCAGGACCATTTCCTGTTCCAGGCGCGTCGGATCGAGGTCGGCCTTCATGTCGGTGAAGCGGTCGAGGACCTTCTGGCGCTGGGTGGCGAGCATCTGCGGTACCAGTTCGCGCAGGGTCACTACGTCGGCTTCGATCGATGTCAGCCGCTCGTTGATCAGGCGCGCCAGTTCAGCACCTTCGCGTTCACGGCCGGCCTTGAGTTCCTTCAAGCCCTGGTTGAACAGGGCAAGGGCTTCGGCATTCAGCGCCTGCGGGTCGGTGGCGTCGCCCACCAGTACGCCGGGCCAGGCCAGGACTTCCAGAGGGTTCAGGGCGGCCGGTTGCTTGATCAGGCCGGCGATGGTTTCGGCAGCGGCCACCAGTTGCGCGGCACGGTCGCGGTCCAACTGCAGCGGTTTGCCGGTGGTTTCTTCGGTAAAGCGCAGGGTGCATTCCAGCTTGCCGCGGGAGATGCCCTGGCGCAGCGCTTCACGCACGGCACCTTCGAGGTCGCGGAATGACTCTGGCAGGCGCAGGTGCGGCTCCAGGTAACGGCTGTTGACCGAGCGCAGTTCCCAGCTGAGGGTGCCTTGGGCCCCGGCTTTTTCGACACGGGCGAAGGCGGTCATGCTGTGGACCATGGAGGTACCTCGCGTTGGATAAATAGAAATTGGTCAGGCCGACCTGTAGGAGCGAGCTTGCTCGCGAAGAACGCAAGGGCGCCGCGCTGAATCAGGAAGCCCCCGTAAATGTTGGCGTTTTTCGCGAGCAAGCTCGCTCCTACAGTCTGGAGGCGCAGGATTGTAGCGCAGTGGGAGGGGGGTGCCCAAACCCGGGCATTGGTAACCGGATTTTTTAGAAGTGCCCCGAACCGGCTTGCGGCTCTATAATGCTCGGCAGTTTTTCGTCCTCAGTACAGGTATCCCCTATGAAACGTCCAAGTGGTCGCGCTGCCGATCAGCTCCGCTCGATCCGCATCACCCGCAACTACACCAAACACGCCGAGGGATCTGTACTGGTCGAGTTTGGCGATACCAAGGTCATCTGCACTGTCAGCGTCGAAAACGGCGTGCCACGCTTCCTCAAAGGCCAGGGCCAGGGTTGGTTGACCGCTGAATACGGCATGCTGCCGCGCGCCACTGGCGAGCGTAACCAGCGTGAAGCCAGCCGTGGCAAGCAAGGCGGGCGTACCCTGGAAATCCAGCGCCTGATCGGCCGTTCCCTGCGTGCCGCCCTGGATATGTCCAAGCTGGGTGACGTCACCCTCTACGTCGACTGCGACGTGATCCAGGCTGACGGCGGTACCCGCACGGCATCCATTACCGGCGCCATGGTGGCCCTGGTTGACGCTTTGAAAGTCATCAAGAAGCGCGGCGGCCTGAAAGCGGGTGACCCGCTCAAGCAGATGATCGCCGCTGTGTCGGTCGGCATGTACCAGGGCGAGCCTGTGCTGGACCTGGACTACCTGGAAGACTCGGCCGCTGAGACCGACCTCAACGTGGTCATGACCAGCACCGGTGGTTTCATCGAAGTGCAGGGCACTGCCGAAGGCGCGCCATTCCAGCCGGCTGAGCTGAACGCCATGCTGGCCTTGGCCCAGAAAGGCATGACCGAAATCTTTGAATTGCAGAACGCTGCGCTGGCTGACTGAGCCGGCCCAAGGAGAAACGCCATGAATGACAGCCGGTTGCCGGTTCCGGCACCGTCCAAGGAAGTACGCCAGTGGGCAATGTTGTGTCATTTTGCGGCATTCCTGGGGTTGGTATTCCCCTTCGGCAGCTTGCTGGGGCCGTTGATCCTGTGGCAGTTCAAGAAGGACATGGACCCGCTCATCGATGACCAGGGCAAGGAGGCGCTGAATTTCCAGATCACTGTGGCGATCGCCTGGCTGGTGTGCCTGTTGCTGGGCTTCGTGGTCGTTGGCTTCTTGCTGATGACCGTGCTGGTGATTGGTGCGTTGATATTGACGATCATCGCCGGTATCAAGGCCAACAAAGGCATTGCCTATCGCTATCCGTGGACCTGGCGCCTGGTCAAGTAACCGAGCGGCCACAAAAAAACCGACATCACTGTCGGTTTTTTTGTACCTGGAAAAAGACCTCAGATGGTCAATGTCCAGTCGTAGTCCACGATCAGCGGCGCGTGCTGCGAGAAGCGCGGCTGGCGCGGCAGGCGTGCACTGCGTACGAACCTGCGCAGGCCAGGCGTCAGCAGCTGGTAGTCGAAACGCCAGCCCAGGTTGAGCATCTCAGCCTGTTCGTTATCTGGCCACCAGCTGTACTGGTCGCCTTCGCGGCTGACTTCGCGCAGGGCATCGACATAGCCCATGTTACCGACAATCTCGTCCATCCAGGCCCGTTCCGGCGCCAGGAAGCCAGGGGATTGCTGGCTGTCGCGCCAGTTCTTGATATCCAGCTTCTGTTGCGCCACGTACAGCGAGCCACAATAAATGTACTCGCGACGTTTGCGTCGCTGTTTGTCCAAGTAACGGGCGAAATCGTCCATTAGCTTGAATTTCTGGTTCAAGTCTTCATCGCCGTTCTGCCCCGAAGGAAGCAGCAAGGTCGCGATGCTGACCTTGTCGAAATCGGCTTGCAGGTAACGCCCGTAGCGGTCGGCTGTCTCGAAGCCGAGGCCGCTGATGACCGCCTTGGGTTGCAACCGCGAGTACAAAGCCACGCCACCTTGGGTGGGCACTTCGGCATCGCAGGCATAAAGGAAGTAGCCATCCAGTTGGAAGGCTGGGTCGTCCAGTTCAAAGGCGGAGGCACGGGTGTCCTGCAGGCAGATGACGTCGGCATTCTGTGCTTGCAGCCAACTGAGCAAACCACGCTCGACTGCAGCCTGAATACCATTAACGTTCACACTGATGATCCGCATAAATGGCCCCAAAAATCGCGTGCGTGTATGATACACGCCGTCCACCCAATTAGCTAAATCCGTGGTATCTGAGGCTTTTTTCATGCAGGCGTATCAGCGCGATTTCATTCGTTTTGCCATCGATCGCGGCGTTTTACGCTTCGGTGAGTTCACCCTCAAGTCCGGGCGCACCAGCCCGTACTTCTTCAATGCGGGCCTGTTCAACTCAGGTTCGGCCCTGGCTCAGCTGGGCCGTTTCTATGCGGCAGCCATCGTTGAGAGCGGTATTTCCTTCGACGTACTCTTTGGCCCGGCCTACAAGGGTATTCCCCTGGCAGCGGCGACGGCGGTAGCCCTGGCGGAGCATCACGGGCAGGATTTGCCGTGGTGTTTCAACCGTAAGGAAGCCAAGGCCCATGGTGAAGGTGGCAGCCTGGTCGGCGCGCCATTGACCGGCGATGTGCTGATCATCGATGACGTGATCACCGCGGGCACTGCGATCCGTGAAGTCATGCAGATCATCGCTTCCCAGGACGGCGCCAAGGCTGCTGGCGTGCTGATCGCCCTGAACCGCCAGGAGCGCGGCAACGGTGAGTTGTCGGCGATCCAGGAAGTGGAGCGTGACTTCGGCATTCCGGTGGTGAGCATCGTGTCGTTGAACCAGGTGTTGCAGTTCCTGGAAGACGATCCGCAGCTCAAGCAGCACCTGCCGGCAGTTAAGGCATACCGCGAGCAGTTCGGCGTTCAGTAGTCGCCACAATACAAAGGCCCCTTTCAACTCAATTGATTGGGGCCTTTTTTCAGCTCGGATTTCGGGGGCTGTTATTCCCGCAGTCGCAAGGCGCGCAATAAAGCGTCAACCTGCCCGAAAGCGTCTTGTTGCCATTGGTCCGGTGTGCGATCTCCGAGTATTTGGCTGTCTTCGACGAATCGCCTTACGGCTGTCGGGCCATAGCCTTCGGCGATATCAAACTTTTCGCCGATGAACTGAAATCCCTGTTCTCCACTCCCGGTTTGAAGTACTGATCGACATTCCTCTGCAAGCGCTTGCATGCCGCCGGGGAAATTACGGACGCAGTAGTAGATGTCATATGCGTCCTTTTGTTTGTGTCTTCCGTTCAGGGCGTATCCCTTCATCGCCAACAGTGCGGGGATCGAGCACACAGCGACCTCGACACGATTTTTGCCACCCGTAGGCATGGAGCCTTCAATGGCAACCATTTGATAGAAGCGCATCGCCAAGTCGGCGCCGTCAGCGCGCTGAACTGCAAAGTCGTTGAGAATGGGAGGTTTGTTCTGAATGATTTCGGCGTCGCGCGGCATCAAGAAGTCCACGATCACATCTATCGCCGATCCACCGTCTTGCACGGGAACTTGGCGAACGAGCTGGAATCGCCGCAGTTCTCCTCTTTGTTCGTACCCATTACCCATCAGCGCTTCAATCAACGTCGCGTACTCGCCATCACCAAGAGCCTCTGCGTCCAAACTCAAATCGACATCAAGGGTTCCAACGTGCTGCATGTCATCGTTCGCCAGCAGGAGCCAAGGCACCGCTCCACCGATCACTGCGAACTTGCCTTTGAAGGAGCCAAGAATCTGACCGATCTCGACTAATACCGCCTTCACGGCAGCTGTCGTTCTGTCGTCATAATCTGAGGCGGATTGAGGTTCTTGAGGGATTAACGAGACCATGTCAGTTTTTCCTGTCGTAGATATTCGGCGGCTTCCTTTCCGCGTTCTCCCGCAACCGATAGATCCAGATAGGTCTGTACTGGGCTGGTGCACAGGGCGCCCGGTGCGGGTTCAATAGTGTCCAGTAGGAGTCCCTTGTCCTTGAGTAAAGTGATGACAACGTTCTCTCCCTTTGATGCAGGAACCAACTGCAATGCCTCAACCAATCTCTCTAGCCCTTCAACGTCGGCATAAAAGTAGTTTGTGCTGATGCGGGCATAGGGTGCGAGCCATTGAGCGGCAGAAAAGGACGAAAAAAGCGCGTGTCCGCGGCTCTTTTCTCCGATAGCGATGCGCGCGGCATTTTCCAATGCGCTGCCATGTAAGGTGGTATAGAAGTTCTTACGCTCTCCTGATGGAGGCTCGTATGTTTCGGCCCATGCATCCAAGAGAGCTTGAGGATCGGATAGACATACGCCGTCGTTTGTCGCTCTTGCCCATTCTCGATTCAGTAGTGCTGTGCGGACATTGCTTACTTGACCCAAGCTCACTCCGGCGGCTTCGCACAGTTCTACCACCCGCCAGGAACGGTCCGGATCCCGAAGCATCGCGCGTATGACCTGCGCTGATTTCGGTTTGAAGAAAGACTTAAGTTCTCTGTGCTCCGAGAGCGGCTTGTCAGCTACCTGATGATCAATGAATACACCATCGAACGAGATCCAGGCATTACCTTCCAGATCCAAATATCCCACACCCTTTTCCCGACACAGTTGTCTTGCTACGGGTGAAAGATAGGGTGCTACCACGATAGGCGTAGCCTCTGGTCTTTGCTCGCTCACGTAGTCGCGAAGCTGAAGTATGGCCGCGTTTATGAATCGGGGCTGGCCGTTTGCTTTTACCTCGCACACCAGGGGATTTGATTTCCCTGCTGCGTCAGTCTCGATAATGAAGTCGGGAGTCCAGCCTTTTGAAGGCTGCATAGATTTGAGGCTTTTAATCTCGAGAATCGGTATTTTGCTCAGGAGGCTTCGCAGCGCATCTCTAGAGTGAGTTTCGAGTTCTTTCATTGATTAGGCCCTTTTCAGCGAATGTTGAAAATAGCTACCTCGATGAAAAATGTCGAGTAATTTCAGTGTTTATACATATTTCAGCGAATGTTGAAAGGCCAGTTAGTACTGAAAACCCCTCGGCCGCCTTTTCGTGATCACTGTTGGAGGCTGCGTTTCCATTACGCATAAAAAACCGCAGATTCTACTTTGCCTTACGAAGGTTCCGTACATGGGTACGTATTGTCGTAGGCACCGTAGAAAACTGCGGTCTTTTGGTGCTTTATAAATCAGGGACGCTTGCGGTTACTGATCAACGTACCCACACCGGTATCGGTGAAGATTTCCAACAGGATTGCATTTGGCACGCGGCCATCCAGAATCAGCGAGCTGCCGACGCCGCCCTGCACCGCTTCCAGCGCGCAGCGGATCTTTGGCAACATGCCGCCGTAGATAGTGCCGTCGGCGATCAGGTCATCCACCTGTTGGGTGGTCAAGCCGGTCAGTACCTTGCCTTCCTTGTCCATCAGGCCGGCGATGTTGGTCAGCAGCATCAGCTTTTCAGCCTTCAACGCTTCCGCCACTTTGCCCGCCACCAGGTCGGCGTTGATGTTGTACGACTCACCATTGGCGCCCACGCCGATCGGCGCGATCACCGGGATGAAGTCACCCTTGACCAGCAGGTTGAGCAGGTCGGTGTTCACGCCCACCACTTCACCCACCTGGCCGATATCGATGATTTCCGGCTGGGTCATCTCGGGTGTCTTGCGGGTAACGGTGAGCTTTTTCGCACGGATCAGCTCCGCATCCTTGCCGGTCAGGCCGATGGCGCTGCCGCCGTGGCGGTTGATCAGGTTGACGATGTCTTTGTTGACCTGGCCGCCGAGGACCATTTCCACCACGTCCATGGTTTGCGCGTCAGTGACACGCATGCCATCGATGAAGTGACTCTCGATCGACAAACGCTTGAGCAGGTCGCCGATTTGCGGGCCGCCGCCGTGGACGACCACGGGGTTGATCCCCACAGCCTTCATCAGCACGATGTCGCGGGCAAAGCCGGTTTTCAGCTCATCGCTTTCCATGGCATTGCCGCCGTACTTGATCACCAGCGTCTTACCGACGTAGCGTCGAATATAAGGCAACGCTTCGGACAGGACCTTGGCGGTGTTGGCAGCGGCTTCGCGTTCGAGGGTCATTCAGGGCTCCGGGCAAAAAATCAGAACGGTAATTGGAGATCAGGGGCAACACGTTTCAACTGGGCGTGGAACACGTCCTTGATGCGCTGCAACTCAGCCTCGGTATCCGCCTCGAAACGCAGGACCAGCACCGGTGTGGTGTTGGACGCGCGAACCAGGCCCCAGCCTTTGGCGTAATCGACTCGCACACCATCAATGGTGGTCAGGTTGGCGCCATCACCCCATTGCGCATCGTGCAATGCGTCAATGATGCTGAATTTGCTCTCCTCGGTCACATGGATATTGATCTCTGGCGTAGAAATATCATTCGGGAAGGTCTGGAACAGCTCTTCGGCCGTGGATTTCTCCTTGCTGAGGATCTCCAGCAGGCGAGCGGCACTGTAGATACCATCGTCAAACCCGAACCAGCGCTCCTTGAAGAACACGTGGCCGCTCATTTCACCGGCCAGCAGCGCGCCGGTTTCCTTCATTTTCTTTTTGATCAACGAGTGACCAGTCTTCCACATTAGCGGGCGGCCACCGTATTCCTTGATCAACGGCGTCAGGCGGCGAGTGCATTTCACGTCGAAGATGATCTCGGCGTTGGCATTGCGCGCTACCACGTCACGGGCAAACAGCATCAGCAGGCGGTCCGGGAACACGATCTCGCCGGTGTCGGTCACCACGCCTACACGGTCGCCGTCGCCATCGAAGGCCAGGCCGACGTCGGCGCCTACTTCCTTGACCTTGGCAATCAGGTCCACCAGGTTTTCCGGCTTGCCTGGGTCCGGGTGATGGTTGGGGAAGTTGCCGTCCACTTCGCAGAACAGGGGGATCACTTCGCAATTCAGGGCTTCGAGCAGTTGCGGGGCAATCACGCCCGCTGCGCCGTTGCCGCAGTCCACCACGACTTTCAAGCGGCGGGCGAGCTTGACGTCACCGGTGATTTCATCGGAGTAGCGCTGGAGGATATCGACCTTGGTGATGCTGCCGGCGCCGCTGGTCAAGTCGTTGGTCTTCAGGCGAGTGTGCAGGGCCTGGATCTGTTCATTGGCCAGGGTGTCGCCAGCGATGACGATCTTGAAGCCGTTGTAATCCGACGGGTTGTGGCTGCCGGTGAGCATGACCCCGGATTTGCCCGCCAGTACGTTGGCGGCGTAGTACAGCGCAGGGGTTGGCACCAGGCCGACGTCGCTGACATGGCAGCCGCTATCAGCCAGGCCCTGGATCAGTTGCTCGACCAATTCCGGGCCGGACAAGCGGCCGTCACGGCCTACCGAGACGTTGGGTTCGCCTTGGGCCAGGCTCTGGGAGCCGATGGCGCGGCCGATCCAGTAGGCGGTTTCGGCGGTCAGGGTCTTGGGGACCACACCACGGATGTCATAGGCGCGAAAAATGCTGTCGGGAAAGGTAGGGGCTACGCGGGCTGCGGTACTCATCGCGGGGGAAACTCCATCTGAAAGGGGGCAAGGCGGGCCTGATGTGGCTGGTCGGCAGGCTCAAACTGAAGGGTATGACGGCGTTTTCGGCAGAGAGTTCGTGGTGTAAAAATGCCATTGGCGCTTCGGCCTCAGTATTATTCTTGCGTAATCCTTTGATTTAATTACAGAAATATCGATGATTATTTCCGCGCATTCTTTATCTTGAAAGGCTGGGCGGCGGTACGTGGCCGGACGATTGCATCCGGCCACGTTCAGCTTAGTCAGTGACTGCCTGAATGCCCGAAACCGCCTGCACCACGTTGGGTTTCGTCGAATTCCTGTACCAAGTCGAAATGCGCCTGCACCACTGGCACCAATACCAACTGGGCAATGCGCTCGCCGACGGCAATGTTGAAAGCAGTCTGGCCACGGTTCCAGCACGACACCATCAACTCGCCCTGGTAGTCGGAATCGATCAGGCCGACCAGGTTGCCGAGCACGATGCCATGTTTGTGGCCCAGGCCGGAGCGCGGCAGGATCAGCGCCGCCAGGCCAGGATCGCCGACATAGATCGACAAGCCGGTGGGAATCAGGATGGTCTGGCCCGGCTCAAGGACGGTGTCTTGCTTGAGCATGGCGCGCAGGTCCAGGCCGGCGGAGCCCGGTGTGGCGTAGGTCGGCAGGGGAAAGTCGTTGCCGAGGCGTGGGTCGAGGATCTTGGCTTGTAAAGCGTGCATGGACATTAAACCTGGTTCAGCCGTTGGGCGATAAAAGAGATCAGTTGGCGGGCAATCTTGCCCTTGCTGGTCTGGGCGAAAAGGGTGGCGTGCAGTTCACGGTCGATCACGCTGCACGCATTTTCCTCGCTGTTGAAGCCGATGCTCGGGTTGGCGACATCATTGGCAACGATCAGGTCGAGGTTTTTGTCTTTCAGTTTGCGTGCGGCGTAGTCCAGCAGGTGCTCGGTCTCGGCAGCGAAGCCGACGCTGAACGGACGGTCCGCACGGGTAGCGATGGTGGCCAGGATGTCCGGGTTACGCACCATTTGCAGGAGCAGGCCGTCGCCGCTCGTAGGGTCTTTCTTGAGCTTCTGCGGGGCCACGACCTCCGGGCGGTAATCCGCAACCGCTGCCGAGGCGATAAACAGGTCGCAGGGAATGGCGGCTTCGCAGGCCGCCAACATGTCCCGGGCGCTGACTACGTCGATCCGCGTAACGCGATCAGGGGTCGGCAAATGTACCGGGCCGGTGATCAGTGTGACCCGTGCGCCTGCCTCGACCGCGGCTTCTGCCAACGCGAAGCCCATTTTTCCTGAGCTATGGTTGGTGATGTAGCGCACCGGGTCGATGTTTTCCTGGGTCGGGCCGGCGGTGATCAGCACGTGCTTGCCGGTCAGGGCCAGATGCTGGAAGCACTCGGCGGCGCACTGCGCGAGGTCCGTGGCTTCGAGCATGCGGCCCAGGCCGACGTCGCCGCAGGCCTGGCTACCGGACGCCGGGCCGAACACCTTTAGGCCGCGGGTTTGCAGGAGTTGGGTATTGGCCTGGGTGGCCGGGTCGCGCCACATGGCCTGGTTCATGGCCGGTGCGATAGCGACGGTGGCGTCGGTGGCCAATACCAGGGTGGTGAGCAGGTCATCGGCAATGCCCTGGGCCAGGCGGGCGATCAGGTCGGCAGTGGCCGGAGCTATCAGCACCAGGTCGGCCCATTTGGCCAGTTCGATATGGCCCATGGCGGCTTCTGCGGCCGGGTCCAGCAGGTCGAGGTGAACCGGGTGGCCGGACAACGCTTGCATGGTCAGCGGGGTGATGAACTCACTGCCACCACGGGTCATGACCACGCGCACTTCGGCGCCCTGGTCCAGGAGCCTGCGAACCAACTCTGCGCTCTTGTAGGCGGCAATGCCGCCGCCGACGCCGAGAACGATGCGTTTCCGATACAGACGCTGCATTGGTTTGCCTTTCCAGTTCAGTGATGCCAGTTCAGTGACGCCTGCGATGACCCCTCCCCAGGTGAAATCGCAGGCAAAAAAGAGGGCCCTACGATAACACAGCGCCCGCCGGGCAACAGCGGAGCAGATACAGGGAGGTGGGATGAGTATTCGTGATTGGCCCGTGGCGGAGCGTCCACGGGAGAAGTTATTGGAAGGCGGCGCGGCGAGCCTGTCCGATGCCGAGCTGTTGGCGATCTTCCTGCGTACGGGGGTGGCCGGCCGAAGTGCGGTGGATCTGGCGCGCCATCTGTTGGCGCAATTCGGTGGCCTGCGCCCGTTATTGGAGGCCAGCCAGACGCTATTCAGCCAGCATCTGGGGCTGGGGCCGGCGAAGTTTGCCCAGTTGCAGGCGGTGTTGGAGATGTCCCGGCGCCACCTGGCCGAGCGCTTGCGGGCTGACTCTGTGCTGGAAAGCCCGCTGGCCGTGCGCGAGTACCTCAAGGCACTGCTGCGCCATGAGCCCCATGAGATCTTCGGCTGCCTGTTCCTGGACTCCAAGCATCGGGTGCTGGGGTTTGAGGTCATGTCCCAGGGCACCATCGACGCTGCGATTGTCTATCCGCGACAAGTGGTCAAGCGCGCCTTGGCGTACAACGCGGCGGCGTTGATCCTGTGTCATAACCATCCGTCGGGGAGCACGGAGCCCAGCGCGGCTGATCGAAAATTGACCAAGTTGCTGCAAAAGGCGCTGGACGTGGTGGATGTGCGGGTGCTGGACCACATCATCGTGGGCGATGGTGACCCGCTGTCGATGGCTGAATACGGTTGGCTGTAATGGCCCTGACACTGTAGGAGCGAGCTTGCTCGCGAAAAACCTGAGAGCCCCGCAGGGCATCAGGTTTTTTCCACGTCATCGTTGACGATTTTCGCGAGCAAGCTCGCTCCTACAGGGGAGGCGTGTGCCTTAGGGCTTGCGGCTGACTTTCGAATAATCCTGGCGCCCGAACGGGCTTACCTGGTAACCCTCGATGTTCTTGCGGGTCAAGGCAAACGCCGTCGGATGCGCCAGCGGCAACCACAGTGCCTGTTGCTGGATCTGCGCCTGGGCCTGTTGGTACAGCTTGCTGCGCACACCTTGTTCGCTGGTGGTCTTGCCGGCGCTGATCAACTTATCCAGGGTGGGGTCGCAATAGCGGGAAAAGTTGGTGCCGGACTTCACCGCGGCGCAGGAGAACTGCGGCGTCAGGAAGTTATCCGGGTCGCCGTTGTCCCCGGCCCAGCCCATGAACAGCAAGTCGTGCTCGCCGGCCTTGGCGCGGCGAATCAACTCGCCCCATTCGATCACGCGGATGTCGGCCTGGATGCCAACCTTGGCCAGGTCGGCCTGCAACAACTGGGCGCCGAGGTTCGGGTTGGGGTTCAGCAGGCTGCCGGTAGGGCGGGTCCATATCGTGGTTTTGAAGCCGCCCTTGAGCCCGGCGCGGCCCAGCAACGCCTTGGCTTTGGCGAGGTCTTGCGGGTAGCCTGGCAACTCTCTGGCATAGCTCCAGGTGTTCGGCGGGTAGACACCGTTGGCCGCTTCGGCGGTGCCTTCGAACACGGCCTTGAGGTAGCTGTCCTTATCAAAGGCCAGGTTGATCGCCTGGCGCACTTCGGGCTTGTCCAGCGGTGGGTGCTGGCTGTTGATGGCGACGAACGCGGTCATGAATGCGGCGGTTTTTTCCACCTTCAGCGCCGAGTCTTTTTCGGCCTCGCCCACATCCAGGGGCTTGGGTGACAGGGCGATCTGGCATTCATCGCGGTGCAGCTTCTGCAGGCGTACGTTGGCGTCCGGGGTGATGGCGAAAATCAGGTTATCCACCGCCGGTTTGCCGGCGAAGTAGTCCGGGTTGGCCTTGTAACGCACCACGGCATCTTTCTGGAAACGCACGAACACAAACGGGCCGGTGCCGATTGGCTGGCTGTTCAGCTTCTCGGGTGTGCCGGCCTTGAGCAATTTGTCGGCATATTCAGCCGGATAGATCGAGGCAAAGCCCATGCTCAGTGCTGGTAGGAAGGTGGAATCGGCATGGTCAAGGGTGAAGCGCACGGTCAGTGGGTCAAGGGCGTCGATTTTCTTGACCAGTGCCGGCAATTGCAGGGATTGGGCGTGAGGAAAGCCGCTCTGGGCGATCTTGTGCCACGGGTTGGCCGGGTCGAGCATGCGCTCGAAGCTGAAGCGTACGTCTTCGGCGGTCAGGGTGCGGCTTGGGCTGAAATAGCTGGTGCGATGGAATTTCACATCGGGGTGCAGTTTGAAGGTGTACGTCAGCCCATCGGGCGACACTTCCCAACTATCTGCAAGGCTCGGTACCAACTTGCCACTGGCCGCGTCGAATTCCACCAAACGGTTCATCAGCACGTCGGCCGAGGCGTTGGTGGTGGTCAGTGAGTTGTACTGCACCACATCGAACCCTTCGGGGCTAGCCTCGGTGCATACGCTCAAATTGGTGGCCGCAACGGCCATCGGCGCAATAAAGAGAGGGGCAAGCAATAGCGGTAGGGCAGCGAGGCGCATATTCGGTTTCCTGTGCAGATCGAAGGCCCATCTGCGAGTGCAGTCTGGAAAAAGCCTACCGTAGAGGTCTGATTGATAAATGACTAGCCCATTTTTGCCTGTGCTTTTGGCCAAAATGCTGTTTTGATGGCGCCTGCGCGTGTTTCGCCGTGCACTTCCCTGTGACCGCAGGCGTTGTAAATCATTCTGTGCGACGAGCGGTCGGTTGTTACAGCGGCCCCTCCTGGCAGCGGTTCAGGCACTTGTGGTCACGATTTACGCTGCTAAAAGTACACAGGTTGTTGTTGCACTGGGGTCTTTCTGGTATAAAGCAGCGCTCTTTTCTAGGGGCCCGGTTCCTTCACTGTAGGTGTAGCCGGTAAGACCCTAAAGAAACGCGGCGCCTGGCGCCAAATGACTGAGAGATTAAGCGGCCAACCCATGCCGGGTTGGGCATGTGGTTTTAGAGGGCTGAGGCATGTCGAGAGTCTGTCAAGTTACCGGTAAGGGTCCGGTGACTGGGAATAACATTTCCCACGCAAATAACAAAACCCGTCGTCGTTTCCTGCCGAACCTGCAGCATCACCGCTTCTGGGTTGAAGAAGAGAAACGTTTTGTTCGCCTGCGTGTATCTGCTAAAGGCATGCGTATTATCGACAAGCGTGGCATCACTGTCGTGCTGGCCGAAATCCGCGCCGCTGGCAAGATCTAAGGAGCTCTATCATGCGTGAATTGATTCGAATGATCTCTAGCGCCGGTACTGGTCACTTCTACACTACCGACAAGAACAAGCGTACTACCCCGGACAAGCTCGAAAAGAAAATGTTCGACCCGCGCGTTCGCAAGCACGTGATCTACAAAGAAGGCAAAATCAAGTAATTGATTTTCTTCCTTGTGAAAAAAAGCCCGTATCTCACGATGCGGGCTTTTTTTTGCCTGGGGTTTGGTGATCAGGCTTTCTGTTCAAACACCACGTAGATCTTGCGGCACGCTTCCAGCACTTCCCAGGTACCGCTGAAACCTGCGGGAATCACAAAGCGGTCGCCGGCTCGCAGGGTCTTGGCATTCCCCTCGGCATCGCGCAGCACCGACACGCCTTGCACGATCTCGCAGTACTCATGCTCGGTGTAATTGACCTTCCACTGGCCCACTTCACCTTCCCAGACGCCAGCGTTCATCTGGCCGCATGGGCTGTTGTAGTGGTTGTAGAGTGTCTGTTCGGGATCGCCCTTGAGGATTTTTTCGGCGGCAGGGCGGTAGCGTTCGGGGGCGGTGTTGGCTTGGCTGAAATCGACGATGTCCTGGATGCTCATGTGCATTTCCCGTCTGGCCTGCGGTTGGAGAGTCCAAAGTCTATGTTTATTAAAATGAACATCGCAAGGGCGTTTACTGCCGTTATGTCAAATATATTGAAACATCCCCAGCCGCTGGTTTAGGGTGGCAGCTGCCTTGCGCCGAACAGATGGCTGGCGGGCAAGAATTCTTTGAGGCTGCCGGGGGGACATCCGCCTGGCCCTCTATTCAATAAGAGGAGGACACTCGCATGACCACCCTGACCCGTGCCGACTGGGAACAACGCGCCAAGGATCTGAAGATCGAAGGCCGCGCCTATATCAATGGCGAGTACACCGCCGCCGTTTCCGGTGACACCTTCGAATGCATCAGCCCGGTGGATGGGCGCTTGCTGGCGACTGTCGCCAGCTGTGATGCCAGCGACGCCCAGCGCGCCGTGGAAAATGCGCGTGCCACCTTCAACTCCGGTGTGTGGTCGCGCCTGGCGCCGGCCAAGCGCAAGTCCGTCATGATCCGTTTCGCCGCGCTGCTCAAGGCTAACGCCGAAGAGTTGGCGCTGCTCGAAACCCTGGACATGGGCAAACCCATCAGCGATTCCCTGAACATCGACGTCCCCGGCGCGGCGCAAGCCCTGAGCTGGAGCGGCGAGGCGATCGACAAGATCTACGACGAAGTCGCCGCCACGCCTCACGATCAACTGGGCCTGGTGACCCGCGAGCCCGTCGGTGTCGTTGGCGCCATCGTGCCGTGGAACTTTCCGTTGATGATGGCCTGCTGGAAACTCGGTCCGGCGCTGTCCACCGGTAACTCTGTCATCCTGAAACCGTCCGAAAAATCCCCGCTCACCGCCATCCGCATCGCCGCGTTGGCCGTTGAGGCTGGTATTCCAAAAGGCGTCTTCAACGTGCTGCCTGGCTATGGCCACACCGTGGGCAACGCCCTGGCGGTGCATATGGACGTCGATACCCTGGTGTTCACGGGCTCGACCAAGATCGCCAAGCAACTGTTGATCCGCTCCGGCGAATCGAACATGAAGCGTGTCTGGCTGGAGGCTGGCGGCAAGAGCCCGAACATTGTGTTTGCCGATGCGCCGAACCTGCAAGCGGCGGCCGAATCTGCCGCCAGTGCCATTGCCTTCAACCAGGGCGAAGTCTGCACCGCCGGCTCGCGGCTGCTGGTCGAGCGCTCGATCAAGGACACCTTCCTGCCGCTGGTGATCGAGGCCCTCAAGGGCTGGAAACCCGGCAACCCACTGGACCCAGCCACCACTGTGGGTGCATTGGTGGATACGCAGCAGATGAACACCGTGCTTTCGTACATTGAAGCTGGCCACGCCGATGGCGCCAAGCTGGTCGCGGGTGGCAAGCGTACCCTGGAAGAGTCCGGCGGCACCTACGTCGAGCCGACGATTTTCGACGGCGTGACCAATGCCATGAAGATCGCCCAGGAAGAGATCTTTGGCCCGGTCCTGTCGGTGATCACTTTCGACAGCGCCGAAGAAGCCATCGCCATCGCCAACGACACCCAATACGGCCTGGCTGCGGCGGTGTGGACGGCGGATATCTCCAAGGCACACCTGACGGCCAAGGCTCTGCGCGCCGGCAGCGTGTGGGTTAACCAGTACGACGGCGGCGACATGACCGCACCGTTCGGTGGTTTCAAGCAGTCGGGTAATGGCCGCGACAAGTCGCTGCATGCATTCGACAAGTACACCGAGCTGAAGGCGACCTGGATCAAGCTCTAAGCAACACTGCTGATCCCCTGTAGGAGCGAGCTTGCTCGCGAAGAACCTGAAGGCGCCGCGTTTATCCAGCATGAACGCGTCATCGTTAACGTTTTTCGCGAGCAAGCTCGCTCCTACAGTTCGTTTTGCGAACCAGAATTATCCACAGGAGCGTGGCAATGCGTTGGGGGACTTATTTCGCCGTGCTGGCCTCGGTACTCAGCGTTGGCCTGGCCCTGGGTGTCAGCATGCCGTTGGTATCCCTGCGTCTTGAAGGCTGGGGTTATGGCAGTTTCGCCATCGGCGTGATGGCGGCGATGCCGGCATTCGGCGTACTGCTGGGCGCCAAGGTCTCCAGCCGCATGGCGTCCTGGCTCGGCACTGCCAACTTGATGCGCCTGTGCCTGTGGGCCGGTGCGGTGTCCATCGGCTTGCTGGCGATCCTGCCCAGCTACCCGGTGTGGCTGGTGCTCAGGCTGATGATCGGGGTGATCCTGACCATCGTATTTATCCTGGGTGAAAGCTGGATCAACCAATTGGTGGTGGAGCAGTGGCGTGGCCGCCTGGTGGCGCTGTATGGCTGCACCTATGCCTTGAGC
Source organism: Pseudomonas fluorescens (assembly GCF_001902145.1). GTDB lineage: Bacteria > Pseudomonadota > Gammaproteobacteria > Pseudomonadales > Pseudomonadaceae > Aquipseudomonas > Aquipseudomonas fluorescens_BV. The sequence continues at coordinate 441,355 of NZ_MRST01000026.1, read as the reverse complement.
CAGCTGTCGGGTCCGTTGCTGCTGGGCCTGATGGGCACCGATCATGATTACGGTTTCTGGGTAGGCGTTGGTCTTTTGGTGGTGGCGCCGCTGCTGTTGCTGGGGCGATCCGGGGCGCCGACGGCTGATGCGTTCAGCGTCACGTTCAACGAGCTGTGGCGCTTTTGCCTGAGCCTGCCGGCGATTGCCTGGGCGGTGGCGTTATTCGCCGCGTTTGAAGCGATGATCCTGACGCTGTTGCCGGTGTACTGCCTGCAACAGGGATTTACCGCCGAGATCGCCTTGGCGATGGTCAGCACGGTGGTGGTGGGCGATGCGTTGCTGCAATTGCCCATTGGCGCCCTGGCCGACTACTTGCCGCGCCGCACGTTGTTCCTGGGATGTGCGCTGCTGTTGCTGGCGTCGAGCCTGGCGATTCCGTTATTGATGCACACGTTGCTGATCTGGCCGGTGTGGGTGCTGTTCGGCGCCAGTGCCGGCGGGTTGTTTACCTTGTCGCTGATTTTGATTGGCGAGCGCTACCGCGACGATGCGTTGGTGCGTGCCAACGCTCATGTGGCGCAGCTGTGGGGCATTGGCTGCCTGATCGGGCCGCTGGTGGCGGGGGCGGGCAGCCAGTGGATCAGTGGGCATGCGCTGGCGCTGCTGATGGCGGCCGGGGCGCTGGGGTTGGTGGTGCTGTTGCTGCGCCAGGGGGCTTTCGGTGTTACACAGCCGGCCTGACCTTGAAATGCAATCAATTGTGGGAGCTGGCTTGCCTGCGATAACGGTTTCTCAGCGGCTTATGTGTTGCCTGGCACACCGCTATCGCGGGCAAGCCCGGCTCCCACAGGTGATCTGGAGTGTTCTTAGAGCATGCGTTCCAGGCCAACTGAAGTAGCGAACCAGGCATTGAAGCGGCGCCACCAGCTGCCGGGCTCACGGGTCAGGGTGTGCAGTTGCCCGTTGTCCTCGGTCACCCACACCACATTGCCATCCTGCAATTTCGCCTCATAGCTCAGCGCCGGCGCCATACCTTCCAGCGCCAGGTTGCGCACGTGTTCCGCCAGTTCAGGGCTGTCCACCAGTACGCCGACTTCGGTGTTCCACAGCACCGAACGTGGGTCGAAATTGAACGAGCCGACAAATGACTTCTCGCGATCAAAGATCATCGCCTTGCTGTGCAGGCTGGAATCCGAACCATAGAAGCTGCCATGCCGAAACAGGTGTGGGCCGCTGCTGGCACTGGGGTCGCCCGGTTGTCGGCGCAGCTCATAGAGTTTGACCCCATGCTTCAGCAACGCCTTGCGATACGGTGCGTAGCCACCATGCACGGCCGGTACATCGGTGGCTTCGAGGGCGTTGGTCAGCAGGCGCACCGAAACACCCGCATCGGCACGCCCTGTGAGGTAGACCAGCCCAGGTTGGCCCGGTACGAAATAAGCCGAAATCATGATCAGTTCATGGCTGACCCCCGCCAGCTCTGGCGCCAGCTGAGTGGTCAGCAACAGTCGCGGGTCGGGGTCGGCCTTGGCCAGTACCTTGCTCGGCGCGTCCCACAGCGCCTGGTTCCAGGCCCAGATCAACTCGCGGCGCCAGATGTCCATGCGGGGCTGGGTCTGGTAAGTGCGCAGGCGGTTATACAGCGCGTGGTTCTGCTGACGGGACTGGGCCAGTGAGGCTTCAAGGCGCCCGCGGGCGATGGCGAGGTCGACCTTGGAGGGTTTGTTCGAGACGAAGTCATCGATAGGCTTGCTCAGGGCGCTGTTCCAGTACTGGTCGAAGCTGTGACCCAATTGCTCGGCCACCGGCCCGACGCTGAGCATGTCGATGTCGGTGAAATTCAAATTGGGTTCGGCGTCGAAATACTCGTCGCCCAGATTGCGCCCGCCAACGATGGCCACGCTGTTATCGGCCAGCCACAGCTTGTTATGCATGCGTCGGTGTTGCAGTGACAGGTTGAATACACGGCCCATGGCGCGTGTAACGCCGGTGCTGCGTCCCAGGTGCAGCGGGTTGAACAGGCGGATTTCGATCTTGGGGTGAGCGGCGAGAGTGGCGATGATCTGATCGAGGCCGTCGCTGGTGGTGTCGTCCAGCAGAATGCGCACGCGCACCCCGCGGTCGGCGGCCTTGAGCAATTCGTCCACGAGCATGCGTGTGCTGATGCCGTCGTGCACGATGTAGTACTGCAAGTCGAGACTGGTCTGGGCGTTGCGGATCAACTCGGCGCGAGCCATGAAGGCTTCACTGCTGTTGGGCAGCAAGCGGAAGCCCGAACGCCCTTGGTAGGGGGCCGCCTGGGCCTGGATCGAGCGACCGAACGAGGAGTCCGTCGCGGGCAGGGCATCGCTGGGGATGCGCGATGTGTCGACCGTGGCGCAGCCGCCCAGGGCCAGTGCGCCCAGCAGGCAAAACGGTAAAAGCCGTCGAATCATCAAGGAAACTGCTTCCAGGTCAGGTCGGTTGTGGCATATGACGGCAATTGCTCGGGAAAGGTCAGTCCGCCGTCTCTTTCAGCATCTTGCCTGCGGCCGCCCCCACCTTGCGCACAGCCTCTTCAATCTGCGGCGTTGGCTTGGCAGCGTAGTTCATGCGCAAGCAGTTACGGTACTTGCCGGAGGCGGAAAAGATACTGCCTACCGCCACCTGTACACCTTGTTCCACCAGCACGCGGTTGAGCTTCAAGGTGTCGAAGCCCTCCGGCAGCTCGATCCATAACATGAAGCTGCCCTGGGGCCGGCTGGCGCGCGTGCCAGCGGGGAAGTAGCGGCTGACCCAATCAAGCATCAGGTCGCGATTACGTTGGTATTGAGTGCGCATCCTGCGTAAGTGGGGCTCGAAATAGCCGCCTTTGAGAAATTCGGCAATGGCGATCTGCGGCTGCGTGGCTGTTGAACCGGTGCTGATGTATTTCATGTGCAGCACCCGTTCCAGGTAGCGTCCCGGTGCGACCCAACCAATGCGCAGGCCGGGCGCCAGGGTTTTGGAGAACGAGCTGCAAAGCAGCACACGGCCGTCTTCATCGAAGGATTTGATGGTGCGCGGGCGTGGGTAGCTGTAGGCCAGCTCGCCATACACATCGTCTTCGATTATCGCCACGTCAAAGCGCTGGGCCAGGGTCAGCAAGGCGCGTTTGCGCGCTTCCGGCATGATGTAGCCCAAGGGGTTGTTGCAGTTTGGGGTGAGCTGGATGACTTTGATCGGCCACTGTTCCAGCGCCAGCTCCAGGGCCTCCAGGCTGATGCCGGTGAGCGGGTCGGTGGGGATTTCCAGGGCTTTCATGCCCAGGCCCTTGAGGGTCTGCATGGCGCCGTGGAAGCTGGGCGAATCCACCGCGACGATATCGCCGGGCTCACAAATCGCGTGAATGCTGGCCGAAAGAGCCTCGTGACAACCGGTGGTGATCACGATGTCTTCGGCGCTCAGTTGGCAACCGGAGTCCAATGACAGCCGGGCGATTTGCTCACGCAGTTCCATACAGCCGAGGATATTGTCGTAATACAGCCCCGGCAGATCTTGGCGACGGCTGACACGGGCGAGGCTACGCAGCAGCGGCTTCAAGGTGGGTGACAGTACATCCGGCATGCCGCGGCCCAGCTGTATGACGTCCTTGCGTGGCACGGCGCGAATCAACTCCAGCACCAGATCCCATTGGGAAATTTCCACCGGCCGCTGAGCCGGGCGACCGACCTCGGGCAGCGCCGGCAGCTCGCGGCCGGCTGGCACAAAGTAACCAGACTTGGGCTTAGGCGTCGCCAGGCCGTTGTCTTCGAGCAACCGGTAGGCTTGCTGTACGGTGCTCAGGCTGACCCCATGTTCCACACTCAAGGCCCGCACCGAGGGCAGTCGATCGCCCGGACGATAGAAGCCCTGTTCAATGCGGGTGCCGAGCAATTCGGCGAGGTTGACGTAAAGGGTCATGGTGGTCGCTCCCGAGGGACCAGTACAGATAGGGGGAAAATACAGGATTCAGCCACCCAAAGACAGTATCTGTATGGGTCAAATAAAAGTAGGGTGAATCTGTAATGGTTCTGGCCGCCCGCGCATGCTGGTCACTCAAGGCAACAGGCCAATGAGGGGCAGTCAAATGAGTGGCATGAGCGATGTACGGCTGGCGTTACACAGTCAGGAACTGGAAGCGGGGCAGGAGCAGGTGATCACTGCCCCGGCGCCTGGCCGCTGGAGTCTGTTCTGGCGTCGTCGTCATACGCGCAAGACCCTGCTGGGCCTGACCCGCGAGCAGTTACGCGACATTGGGCTGACCGCCGAGCAGGCGCGCCGTGAGGGCTTGAAACCCTTCTGGCGCGATTGATCAGAGCAGTTCCTTGAGGCGATGCCAGAGCATCCCCAAGGCCAGCAGCGGCGAACGCAGGTGTTTGCCGCCGGGGAAGGTGATGTGCGGCACTTGGGCGAACAGATCGAAGCGCCCCTGTTGCTGGCCGCTGATGGCCTCGGCCAGCAGCTTGCCTGCCAAATGCGTGGCATTGAGGCCATGACCAGCATAGGCCTGGGCGTAATACACGTTGGGCTGATCGGCCAGGCGGCCAATCTGCGGCAGGCGGTTGGCACCGATGCCGATCATGCCGCCCCATTGGTAGTCGATCTTTACGTCGGCCAATTGAGGGAATACCTGCAGCATCTTCGGCCGCATGTAGGCGCCGATGTCCTTGGGGTCTCGACCGGAGTAGTGGCAGGCGCCGCCGAACAACAGGCGACGGTCGGCGGACAGGCGGAAGTAGTCCACCGTCACGCGCTGGTCGCACACGGCCATGTTCTGCGGTAACAGGCGGGTGGCTTGCGCTTCGCTCAAGGGCTCGGTGGCAATGATATAGCTGCCGGCCGGCAGCACCTTGCCGCTCAGTTGTGGGTTGAGCCCGTTCAGGTAGGCGTTGCAGGCCAGTACCAGGGTCTTGGCGCGCACAGTACCTTGGGCGGTATGCACCTTGACCTCAGGACCATAGTCGATGCGGGTCACTTGGGATTGCTCGTACAGCGCCACGCCCAGCTGCTGGGCAACGGCAGCCTCACCCAGTGCCAGGTTCAGCGGGTGCAGATGGCCGGAACCCATATCGATCATGCCGCCTACATAGCGATCAGAGCCGATTACCGTGCCCATCTCGCTGGCTTGCAACAGGCGCACTGGGTGGCGGTAACCCAGGCTGTGCAGCTCTTCGGCATCCTCGGCCAAGCCCTGCAGGTCGCGGGGTTTGTTGGCCAGGTCGCAGTAGCCCCAGGTCAGGTCACAGGGGATCTGGAAGCGCTCCACACGCTCGCGCACGATCTCCACGGCTTCCAGGCCCATCAGCTTCATCTGGCGCACGCCGTCGCTGCCGATTACCTGGGTGAACTGATCCAGCCCGTGGCCGACACCGCGAATCAACTGGCCACCATTGCGCCCGCTGGCGCCCCAGCCGATTTTGCGCGCCTCCAGCAACACGACGCGAAAGCCGCGCTCGGCCAATTCCAGGGCGGTGTTGAGCCCGGAGAAACCCCCGCCGATCACACAGACATCGGCGTTCACCTCACCCGTCAGCGTCGGGTAATCCGGTTGCGGCACGCTGCTGGCGGCGTAGTAGGAAGCGGTGTGCCGGGCGCTGGCGGTCATGGGGAACCTCCCTGTCTGGAAAATTTGACGCAGGATACAGTGGTCGCACGACGCTGTCTGCGCGGGGCGTTTTGCGTCAGAATCCACGTCTATTCGCCGTTCGGTATGGGTTTCGATGAGTTGCAACAGTCAGAAAATCAGCGCGCTGCGTCGCCAGATTCCTTCGTTCGAGTGCGTCCCCGGTTGCCACGACTGCTGTGGGCCGGTGACCACCTCGCCCGAGGAAATGTCGCGCCTGCCGCGCAAGACCGCTGCCGAGCAAGAGGCGGCGATGGACGAGCTGAACTGCGTGCACCTGGGCCCCAAGGGGTGCACGGTGTATGACGAGCGGCCGCTGATCTGTCGCCTGTTCGGCACCACCAAGACCTTGCCGTGCCCTAATGGCCGGCGGCCAGTGGAGCTGATTCATCCGCGGGTGGAGAAGCAGATTCATGAGTACATGGCGAGTACCCGGCAGGTGTTGGTCTGACGCGATCATCCTGTAGGAGCGAGCTTGCTCGCGAAGACCGTCAACGATAACGCAGCGCATCTGGTTTAACGCGGTGCCCTGCGGTTTTTCGCGAGCAAGCGCGCTCCTACAGGGTCGCATTCAGTCAGGGATCGGCAGGTTCAGGCTCTCTTTCACCTCTTCCATCACGATATAGCTCTTGGATTCCCGCACATGAGGGAGTTTGAGCAGGATATCGCCCAGCAATTTGCGGTACGAAGCCATCTCCGAGATTCGCGCTTTCACCAGGTAGTCGAAATCACCCGACACCAGATGGCACTCCAGCACATGGGGCAGTTTCAGCACGGCCCGGCGAAATTCTTCAAAGGTGTCACCCGACTTGTAATCCAGGCTGATCTCGACAAATACCAGCAGACTTCCCTTCAAATGCTGGGGATTGAGCCGTGCGTTATAGCCCATGATGATCCCTTCGCGCTCCAGGCGTCGCACGCGCTCGGTGCAGGGCGTGGTGGACAGCCCGACCTTTTCCCCCAGCTCCGTGAACGAGATGCGCCCGTCGGTTTGCAGGATGCGCAGGATATTGCGGTCGATCTTGTCCAGCTCCCGCTTGGTCTGGGTGTTGGTACGCATAGGGGATACGCCTCTGTCAAAAGGGTTTTTGCCAAGAATTGTCGCCAAATATAGGCATTTATATAGTGAAATGCACTGCTGATTGTTTTTTACACTGCGCCCATCATTGCTCGAATAACACACGTCAGCGGCTGAGCCCGCGATGAGGATATAAAAATGCGCGTTCTGGTCTTGGGTAGCGGCGTCATTGGGGTGACCAGTGCCTACTATTTGGCGCGGGCCGGCTTCGACGTCGTGGTGGTTGATCGTCAGCCTGCCGCTGCCATGGAAACCAGTTTCGCCAACGCCGGCCAGGTGTCCCCTGGCTACGCCTCGCCATGGGCCGCGCCGGGCGTGCCGCTCAAGGCGATCAAGTGGCTGCTGCAACGCCATGCGCCGCTGGCGATCAAGGCCACTGCCGATATCGACCAATACCTGTGGATGGCGCAGATGCTGCGCAACTGCACGGCCAGCCGCTATGCGGTGAACAAGGAGCGCATGGTGCGCCTGTCCGAGTACAGCCGCGACTGCCTCGACGAATTGCGCGCCGAGACCGGCATTGCCTACGAAGGGCGCAGCCTCGGGACCACCCAACTGTTCCGCACCCAGGCCCAGCTCGATGGTGCCGCCAAGGACATCGCCGTGCTGAAAGAGTCCGGTGTGCCGTTCGAATTGCTCGACCGCGTCGGCATTGCACGGGTTGAACCGGCCCTGGCCAGCGTCACCGATATCCTCGCTGGTGCCTTGCGCCTGCCCAACGACCAGACGGGCGATTGCCAGATGTTCACCACGCGCCTGGTCGAAATGTGCAAACAATTGGGCGTGGAATTCCGCTTCGAACAAGACATCCAGCGCCTGGACTACGCAGGCGACCGCATCAATGGTGTGCTGATCGACGGCAAGCTGGAAACCGCCGACCGCTACGTCCTGGCCCTCGGTAGTTACTCGCCCAAGCTGCTCAAGCCATTGGGGATCAAGGCGCCGGTGTACCCGCTCAAGGGTTATTCGCTGACCGTGCCGATCACTAACCCGGCAATGGCGCCGACCTCGACCATTCTTGATGAGACCTACAAAGTCGCGATCACCCGTTTCGACAACCGCATTCGCGTCGGTGGCATGGCCGAAATAGCCGGTTTTGACCTGTCGCTGAACCCGCGGCGACGTGAAACCCTGGAGATGATCGTCAACGACCTTTATCCTCAGGGCGGCGATCTGGCCCAAGCCAGTTTCTGGACCGGCCTGCGCCCGACCACCCCAGACGGCACGCCGATTGTGGGTGCCACGCCGTTCAAGAACCTGTTCCTGAATACAGGCCACGGTACCCTCGGTTGGACCATGGCCTGTGGTTCGGGTCGCTTGCTGGCCGACCTGATGGCGAAGAAAGCTCCGCAGATCAGCGCCGCAGGCCTCGATATTTCCCGTTATGGCAACCACCAGGAGTCCGCACAACATGTCAATCCAGCGCCAGCTCACCAATGAGCGCATGAGCCAGATCGTTGTCCACAGCGGTACCGTGTATCTGGCAGGGCAAGTCGGCGACGACATGAACGCCGGGATTGAACAGCAGACCCGTGAAACCCTGGTCAATATCGAGCGCTTGCTGGACCTTGCCGGTACCGACAAGTCCAGGTTGCTGTCGGTAACGATCTATTTGAAGGATATCGACGCCGACTTCGCCGGCATGAACGCGGTATGGGACAAGTGGCTGCCTAAAGGCGTCGCCCCGGCCCGAGCCACCGTGCAAGCCAAGCTGTGCGAACCCGAGATTCTGGTAGAGCTGTCCGTCGTGGCTGCGCTGCCTTGACAACGATCCCTCTCCCGGCGCCGACGTGGTTGGTCGGCACCGGTTTTTTCTTCACTTTGCTGCCTAGAAGCCTGCCTCCATGCGCCCAGCCCGTGCCCTGATCGACCTCCAAGCCCTGCGCCATAACTACCAATTGGCCCGAGAAGTCACCGGGGCCAAGGCCCTCGCCGTGATCAAGGCCGATGCCTACGGCCATGGCGCGGTGCCCGTGGCCCAGGCACTGGAGGCGCAAGCCGACGGGTTTGCGGTGGCGTGCATCGAGGAAGCACTGGAACTGCGCGCCGCCGGCATTCGTGCGCCGGTGTTGCTGCTGGAAGGTTTTTTCGAAGCCGACGAGTTGCCGCTGATCATCGAGCAGGATTTGTGGTGCGTGGTGCATTCGTTGTGGCAGTTGGAAGCCATCGAACAGGCGCGCCTGAACAAACCGCTGACGGTGTGGCTCAAGCTGGACTCGGGCATGCACCGTGTGGGCCTGCACCCCAAGGATTACCAGGAAGCGTATCAGCGCCTGCTGGCGAGTGGCAAAGTGGCGAAAATCGTGTTGATGAGCCATTTTGCCCGTGCCGATGAGCTCGATTGCGTCAGCAGCAACGAACAAGTAACGGTGTTTGAGGCGGCGCGCCAGGGGCTGGCGGCTGAGGTCAGCCTGCGCAACTCACCGTCTGTATTGGGCTGGCCGAGCGTGTCCAGCGACTGGGTGCGCCCGGGTATCATGCTTTACGGCGCAACGCCCTTTGGCGAAGACCAGGCCCTCGCCGCGCGCTTGCAACCGGTGATGACCCTGGAGTCCAAAGTGATCTGCGTGCGCGAACTGCCGGCCGGAGAGCCGGTGGGCTATGGCGCCAGGTTCGTCACGCCCAAGCCGATGCGCATTGGCGTGGTTGCCATGGGTTATGCCGACGGTTACCCACGTCATGCGCCGACAGGCACCCCGGTGCTGGTCGCTGGCCAGCGCAGTCATTTGCTGGGGCGCGTATCCATGGACATGCTGTGTGTCGACCTCACCGACGTGCCCCAGGCTGGCCTCGGTTCCACTGTGGAGCTGTGGGGCAAGCACATCCTTGCCAGTGATGTTGCCGTCGCCGCCGAGACCATCCCCTATCAGATTTTCTGCAACCTGCGCCGAGTGCCAAGGCTCTATTGCGGCGCTTAGCCGCCGGCAACGAACCGAGCAGGCCGGGATTTAGGCCCAAGTGTTGTAAATACTGAACGCTGTCGCCATGATAACGCTCAATTACAACAAAGCCTGAATCCTAGGAGGCTCCTGCATTGGACGTCGGCGAACGACTGCAATCCATCCGTAAACTCAAAGGTCTTTCCCAGCGTGAGCTCGCCAAACGTGCGGGCGTCACCAACAGCACCATTTCGATGATCGAGAAAAACAGCGTCAGCCCCTCGATCAGCTCCCTGCGCAAGGTGCTGGGCGGTATCCCCATGTCCATGGTCGAGTTCTTCTCCGAGGAGGTCCTCCAGGAAATACCGACGCAGATCGTCTATAAAGCCAATGAGCTGATCGACATCTCTGACGGTGCCGTCACCATGAAACTGGTGGGCCGGGCGCGCCCAAGCCGGGCCATCGCATTTCTCAACGAGATCTACCCGCCAGGTGCCGACACGGGCGAAGAAATGCTCACCCATGAAGGCGAGGAAACCGGGATTCTGGTGGAAGGGCGCCTGGAGTTGGTGGTCGGTCTTGAAACTTTTGTGCTCGAGGCTGGCGATAGCTACTACTTTGAAAGCACAAAGCCCCATCGTTTTCGCAATCCGTTCGACGTGCCGGCGCGACTAATCAGCGCAGCCACACCGGCGAACTTTTAAGAATAGAGGCGCCCTGCCAGCGTTGCAGAGGTTCCCGCAGCTGTACACCGTGAAGCCGAATCTCCCTTTATTTAATAGGGTTGTTTCGGCCTGGCGGGCTAACCGTTATACTTTCGCCGCCTGCGAAACCGTGGCCGCAGGCGTGAATAGCCACCATTGAGGGTGAACGCGTGAACCTAATTATGAAAATGCTGGCTGCACCAGCAACCGTACTGGCCCTATGGGCTGTCAGCGCTCAAGCTGCGACCAATGATGACATTGCCAAGCGCCTGGAGCCTGTGGGCCAGGTTTGCGTCCAGGGCCAGGAATGCAAGGGCATGGAAGTCGCCGTGACAGCGGGCGGCGGCGGTGCGAGAACCCCGGACGAGATCATCGCCAAGCACTGCAATGCATGCCACAGCACGGGCTTGTTGGGCGCGCCGAAAATTGGCGATACCGCCGCGTGGAAAGAACGCGCCGATCATCAAGGTGGCCTCGATGGCATCCTGGCCAAGGCCATCACCGGTCTCAATGCCATGCCGCCCAAAGGCACCTGCGCGGATTGCTCGGATGACGACCTCATGGGTGCGATCAAGAAGATGTCCGGGCTGTAATCGGCCGATCTTCGCCAAAAATGCCGCTTACGAGCGGCTTTTTTGTGCCCGCGATTTGCGTTTCGGCGCTGGTCTTTGCAGCAAAGACCCGGCAAGCTCGGTCCAACCCCTAATTCATGGAATGTTCGGGAGCAGTCGGATGGTGCAGTTGTGTTCAATCGAGCAAGCAGTTGACGACGTACTGGAGCGCCTGCCGGCGCATATCCATATGGGCATGCCGCTGGGGCTGGGCAAGCCCAACCTGTTCGTCAACGCGCTGTACCGGCGCATCGCGCAGTTGCCCGAACGGGCGCTGACGCTTTATACCGCGCTGAGCCTGGGTCGGCCTACGCAGGGTGACGGTCTTCAAAAGCGCTTTCTCGAACCCTTCATCGAACGGGTGTTTGGCGACTACCCCGAGCTGGATTTCCTCGCGGACCTGCACAAGGGCAGCCTGCCGAAGAATATCCGTGTGCAGCAATTCTTCATGCAGCCCGGCAGCTTGCTCCACAGCGCCGCGGCGCAACAGGATTACGTCAGCAGCAACTACAGCCATGCGGCCCGCGACATCAATGCCGCCGGCCTGAACCTGGTGGCGCAATTGGTTGCCAGTAGCAGCGAGCATCCAGACCGCCTGAGCCTGAGCTGCAACCCGGATATCACCCTCGACCTGATGCCCATGATCGCCAAGCGCCGCGCGGCCGGGGAGACCATCCTGGTCGTCGGCCAGGTCCATAGCGACTTGCCCTACATGCCCGGCGATGCGGAGCTGGGCATGGATGAGTTCGACTACCTGCTGGATGAAAAAGACAGCACCACGCTGTTCTCCACCCCGAACATGCCGGTGGGCTTCCAGGATCATTTTATCGGCCTGCATGCCAGCACCCTGGTACGTGATGGCGGTACGTTGCAGATTGGCATCGGCTCCATGGGCGATGCCCTGACGGCTGCCTTGCTGGCGCGCCAGGCCGACAACGAAGCCTATCGCCTGTTGCTCACTGACTTGGATGTGTACCAGTGGGCGCCATTGATCAGCCGCGAAGGCGGCGTCGAGCCGTTTGCCCGTGGCCTTTACGGTTGCAGCGAGATGTTCGTCAACGGCCTGCTGGTATTGGCCGATGCCGGGATCGTGAGGCGCAAGGTCTACCCGGATGTGGCGACCCAGATGCAGGCCAACGCGGGCACCCTGGACGACGCGGCGCAACCCGATGGCGTGTCGATCCATGGCGGTTTCTTCCTGGGGCCGCGCAGTTTTTACCAGCGCCTGCAGGAAATGACCCACACCAAGCGCCAGGCATTCAACATGACCCGCATCAGCTACATCAACGAGCTGTACGGCCAGGAAGAACTCAAGCGCCTGCAGCGCCTGGATGCGCGGTTTATCAACAGCGCCATCATGGTCACCTTGCTCGGTGCTGGCGTGGCCGATCAGTTGGAAGACGGTCGCGTGCTCAGTGGTGTGGGCGGGCAATACAATTTCGTGGCCCAGGGGCATGCGCTGGAAGGTGCACGCTCAATTCTGATTTTGCGCAGCTGGCGTGAGTCGGCGGGGGAGGTCAGTTCCAATATCGTCTGGGAATATGGCCACTGCACCATTCCCCGGCACCTGCGGGATATTGTCATTACTGAATACGGCATTGCCGACTTGCGCGGTCAGACGGATGCCAAGGTGATCGAAGCGTTGCTGAACATCACTGATTCCAGGTTCCAGCACGACTTGATTGAACAGGCCCAAAAGGCCGGAAAACTGCCCAAGGATTTCCAGCTGGACCCGCGTTTTGCCGACAACACGCCGCAGCGGCTCCAGGCGATTCAGGCCAGGCACCGTCGCTTGTTTCCCGAATACCCCCTGGGCAGTGACTTCACGGATGAGGAGCGGGACTTGTTGCGGGCGCTGAACTGGCTCAAGAGCAAATTCAAGCTCACGGAAATTCTGGAGTTGGGCAAGGCGGCACTCGACGCGCCGGAGCCGGAGGCGTTTCCCGAGCATTTGAAGCGGATGCGCTTGGATAAGCCGGAGGGCATCAAGGAAGACCTGTATCAACGCTTGCTGCTGGCCGGACTGCATGCCACCACGGATTGAAATTCAGTGCAAAACCAAGTGTGGGAGCGGGCTTGCTCGCGAATGCGGAGTGTCAGTTGATACATTTATCACTGACCCACCGCATTCGCGAGCAAGCCCGCTCCCACATGTTTAACTGTGTTCAGGCAGACGTTATTCGATGAAAGTGACGACCCCACCGGCCAGCGACTTCACCCGCGCCAGCGACTCAACCCGATAACCCTGCGCATCCAGCTCCGCACGCCCGCCCTGAAACGACTTCTCGATCACGATCCCCAGGCCCGCAACCGTCGCGCCGGCCTGCTTGATGATCGAGATCAGCGCCTGGGACGCCTTGCCGTTGGCCAAAAAGTCATCGATCACCAGCACGCGGTCGCTGCTGGTCAGGTGGCGCGGGGAGATCGCCACGGTGCTTTCGGTTTTCTTGGTGAAGGAATACACCGTGGCCGACAGCAGGTTCTCCGTGAGCGTCAAGGATTGCTGCTTGCGGGCGAAGATCACCGGCACACCCAGGTTCAGCCCGGTCATGATCGCCGGGGCAATGCCCGAGGCTTCGATGGTGACGATCTTGGTGATGCCCGAATCCTTGAACAGTGCGGCGAACTCATCGCCGATCAGTTTCATCAGCGCCGGGTCGATCTGGTGGTTCAGAAAGGCGTCAACCTTGAGGACCTGATCGGAAAGCACGATGCCTTCTTCGCGAATTTTCTTGTGCAGTGCTTCCACGGAAAGCTTCCTCTAATGGCGTGTTGTGCGCCGAAAGTAGATTAAAAAGTAGTCGATTCTAGCGCTTTAACATCGCGCGTATATCCGCCAAGGCGCTGTTGCCGCGAACGGCCTTCACCTCGGTGGGGGTGTCGTCATTGCCTTCCCAGGCCAGGTCGTCCGGCGGCAGCTCATCCAGGAACCGGCTGGGGGCACAGTCGATGATTTCACCGTATTGCTTGCGCTTGGCGGCAAAGGTGAAGGCCAAGGTCTGACGTGCGCGGGTGATGCCCACGTAGGCCAGGCGCCGTTCTTCCTCGATGGTGTCGGCTTCGATGCTGGAGCGGTGCGGGAGGATTTCCTCTTCCATGCCCATGATGAACACGTAGGGAAACTCCAGGCCCTTGGACGCATGCAAGGTCATCATCTGCACGCCTTCGGCGCCGTCTTCCTCTTCCTGCTGGCGCTCGAGCATGTCGCGCAACACCAGCTTGCCGATGGCGTCCTCGACGGTCATCTCGCCGTCTTCGTCTTTTTCCAGGGTGTTCTTCAGCGCTTCGATCAGGAACCAGACGTTGCCCATGCGGTAATCCGCGGCCTTGTCGCTGGAACTGTTGGTGCGCAGCCAGTTTTCATAGTCGATGTCCATGACCATGCTGCGCAGGGCGCTGATCGGGTCTTCGCCGGCGCACTGCTCGCGCACCTTGTCCATGAAGCGCTTGAAGCGTGACAGGCGATCAGTGAAGCGCGTGTCCAGGTGTTCGCCCAGGCCGATTTCGTCGGTGGCGGCGTACATCGAGATCTTGCGTTCGGTGGCGTAGTTACCGAGCTTTTCCAGGGTCGTCGAGCCGATTTCCCGGCGCGGCACGTTGATCACGCGCAGGAAAGCGTTGTCGTCGTCCGGGTTCACGATCAGCCGGAAGTAGGCCATCAGGTCTTTTACTTCTTGGCGTCCGAAAAAGCTGTTGCCGCCCGACAGGCGATACGGCACCTGGTGATGCTGCAGCTTCAGCTCGATCAGTTTGGCCTGGTAGTTACCGCGATACAGGATCGCAAAGTCGCTGTAGGGCCGGTCGGTGCGCAAGTGCAGGCTGAGGATTTCCACGGCCACGCGTTCGGCTTCGGCGTCTTCGTTGCGGCAGCGGATCACACGGATCTCGTCGCCATGGCCCATCTCGCTCCACAGTTGTTTTTCAAACTCGTGGGGGTTGTTGGAGATCAGCACGTTGGCGCAACGCAGGATGCGGCTGGTGGAGCGGTAGTTCTGCTCCAGCATCACCACTTTCAAGGAGGGGTAGTCTTCCTTGAGCAGCATCAGGTTTTCCGGGCGGGCGCCGCGCCAGGCGTAGATCGACTGGTCGTCGTCGCCCACCACGGTGAACTGGTTGCGCGTGCCGATCAGCAACTTCACCAGCAGGTATTGGCTGGCGTTGGTGTCCTGGTATTCGTCCACCAGCAGGTAGCGCACCTTGTTTTGCCACTTCTCCAGAATGTCCTTGTGCTCCTGGAACAGCTTGACCGGCAGCAGGATCAGGTCGTCGAAGTCCACTGCGTTGAACGCCTTGAGC
The DNA here is from genome assembly GCF_001902145.1 of Pseudomonas fluorescens. Taxonomy (GTDB): domain Bacteria; phylum Pseudomonadota; class Gammaproteobacteria; order Pseudomonadales; family Pseudomonadaceae; genus Aquipseudomonas; species Aquipseudomonas fluorescens_BV. The sequence continues at coordinate 426,182 of NZ_MRST01000026.1, read as the reverse complement.
GTACGCTGATAGTGGGTGTAGACGATAGCAGCGGTCTGCTCCTTGGGGTTGCGTGCAGCTTCCAGGGCTTCGGCGGGCAGGATCAGGTCGTTTTTCCAGGCGCCGATCATGTTCTTGATCTCGTCGACGCCGTCGTCGCCCGCGTATTCCTTCTGCATGATGTCGGTCATCAGGGCCTTGACGTCGGTCTCGTCGAAGATCGAGAAGCCCGGTTTGTAGCCCAGCCGCACATGCTCCTTGCGGATGATGTTCAGGCCCAGGTTGTGGAAGGTACACACGGTGAGGCCACGGCCTTCGCCACCCTTGAGCAGGGTGCCGACCCGCTCTTTCATTTCCCGCGCCGCCTTGTTGGTGAAGGTCATGGCGACGATGTACTGGGCGCGGATGCCGCAGTTCTGGATCAAGTGCGCGATCTTGCGGGTGATCACGCTGGTCTTGCCGGAGCCTGCACCGGCGAGCACCAATAGAGGGCCGCCGACGTAGTTCACGGCTTCTTGCTGCCGGGGATTGAGTCGGGACATACGGAAATTTCAGGGGTCGTAGTTCAAAAGGGCGGGCATTTTAACAGGCTGGAAAGATTCTGCTGCCATAGAACGACGGTGTGACGTACCACTCGATCTAAATTTGCCGGTTTTGCTACTTTGCCGCAGGATGTTAAGGATTATTCGAGACTAATATTTACAGTCTACGTGTTTGATAACACCTATCATTTGTCATCCTTTGTCATTGTCAGGCCGCACGTCATAATGGCACCGCTAATGAAATTTTGCAGAGTCTAGGGAGTTAGCGTGTCTACGCCTGTCGAACCCTTGCGTTTGCTGCTGCTGGCCGATGAGCCCGAGTGGGCAGCGTTGTTGCGCGAGTGCCTGGCGCCGATGGGCGAAGGGGCTGTGCTGATCAGTGCGCCCAACTGGGACTCGGTGAGCCGCCTGTTCGATGACGACCAGGGTGCTGTGTTATTGACCACGCCCAGCCTGCAGCCCGGCCCCGGCCGGTGCAGCCTGCCGTGTGTATTGCTGCTGGAGCAGGAGCCACTGGTGTCGCCGCTGGGTGTCAGCGATTGGCTGGTGCTGGATGCATTGGACGCCGACACATTGCGCCGCTGCCTGCGCCATGTGCGCGAGCGCGGCGTGCTGGAAAACACCTTGCAGCGCCTGGCCGAGCAGGACCCGCTCACCGGTATTGCCAACCGCCAGGGCTTCCAGACCTTGCTGGCCGCACGGTTGGCAGAAAACGAAGGCCGCGGCCTGGCCCTCGGTCACTTGGACCTGGACAACTTTCGTCACGCCAACGATGCCCTCGGCCATCAGGCGGGCGACCGTTTGATCCTGCAAGTGGTGTCGCGGCTCAAGAGCCAGCTCGAAGCCGGGGACCAACTGGCGCGCCTGGGCAGCGATGAGTTTGCCTTGTTGATCGATACCCGCCGGGCGCCCCAGCGCGCCGAATGGATGGCCGAGCGCATCACCGAAGTGATGGCCGAGCCCTACTGGGTGGATGGCGAAAGCCTGTTGATCGGTTGCAGCCTGGGCATGGCCCATGCTCGTGCCCGGGCTGGTGCCGACCCGTTGATGTGGCATGCCCACATCGCCATGCAACAGGCCAAAAGCACCCAGGGCTGCACCTTTCATATCTTCAACGAACGCATCAACCGCAACGCCCGCAGCCTGGCCGACCTGGAAAGTGAACTGCGCCGGGCCTTGCGTCGCGATGAGTTGGAGCTGCATTACCAGCCGCGACTGGACCTGGACGACGGTCATATCGTTGGCCTCGAAGCCCTGGTGCGCTGGCGCCACGGCGAGCGCGGCTTGTTGCCGCCCAGTGAATTCGTGCCGCTGGCCGAGCAGAGTGGCCTGATCGTGCCATTGGGCTACTGGGTGATTTCCCGAGCCCTGCGCGACATGCAAGACCTGCGCGAACGCGGCCTGCCGCCGCTGCACATGGCGGTCAACCTGTCGTTTCGCCAGTTCCAGGACAGCCAGTTGCTGTCTACCCTCAGCCGCCTGATTGCCGAGCGCGGTGTGGAAGCCCAATGGCTGGAGTTCGAACTGACCGAAACCGCAGTGATGCGTCGCAGCGACCTGGTCAAGCAGACCATGGACGCCCTTGGCCGACTGGGTGTGCGGTTTTCCCTGGATGATTTTGGCACCGGTTTTTCGTCGTTTGTGCACCTCAACAGCCTGCCGATTGCCTTGTTGAAGATCGACAAGAGTTTTGTGGGCGGCATGGAAGAGCGCGAAGAAAACCGCAAGCTGGTACACGCCATGATCAACCTGGCCCACAACCTCAACCTGGAAGTGGTCGCTGAAGGCGTGGAAACCCCTGAGCAGCTTGAGCTTTTGCGCTTGTTTGGATGCGATCAGGTCCAGGGTTACCTGATCAGCAAGCCGTTGCCGCTGCCAGAACTGGTGGAATACCTGATGTTCGGGCAAAGCCAGCAGGCGCTGTTGGGTTAAGCCTTCAAAGTGGTTCAAATGTGGGAGCTGGCTTGCCTGCGATAGCGGCCTGCCAGCCGACGCCTATCTACCTGACACCCCACAATCAAACTGTGGGAGCGGGCTTGCTCGCGAAGGCGGCCTGGCAGTCAACACAGTTGGATTGTGTGTATATCCATTGCTGCGGTAACGGCCACTTAGGGTTCCGCCCTGACGGCGGCTCACTTTTGAAAAGCGCAAAAGTAAGCAAAACGCTCTTGCCCCACCACTCGGCACCTCGCTCAGGCTCGGTGTGCCCGTAATCCGCCAGTGATTTGGGGGGCCGCCGCCACGCGCCATCCATGGCGCGGGGCGGCTAAACCGGCATCCCTGCCGGTTTACCCCCCAAATCCCTGTCGAATTCCGGCCAGCGTGGTTTAACGGGGCGCCTAAGATCAAAAGCAGATCAAGAGCAATATCAAGAGCGACTCGCTTCGCATCGTGGTTACCGTCTGCTGTTACAACCCACAAAGTTGTGTAGATCCTATGCTGCGATGGCGGTGTTGGATTCACTACCGCTATCGCAGGCAAGCCAGCCGCCACATGGACCGCGTGCATTCGCTAGTCAGGCAGGGCCGCTCGGAATCCAACAGGAGCATCCGGCTCCTGCCGAATCATCCGCTTCATCTTCGCCTCAAACGCCCAGGTCAGGCTCACCGCCGCACACGCCAGACCCAGTGCCAGTCCCCACCAGACGCCGGTTGGCCCCCAGCCCAGGGTGAACGCCATCAACCAGGCCGACGGTGCGCCAATCAGCCAATAGCAACCCAGGCCCACCAGGAAGGTGGTCTTGGCGTCCTTCAAGCCACGGATACAACCCATGGCGATGGTCTGCACGCCGTCGAACAATTCGAACCAGGCGGCGACGGCCAGCAGGCTAACGGCCAGGACGATGACGTCATGGAACGCCGGGTCGTCATGGTCGAGGAACAATCCGATCAGCGGGTCGGAAAACAGCCACAGCACCGCTGCAAACCCCAGCATCACCATGGCGCCGAATCCTATGCCGACCCGCCCGGCCATGCGTGCCATCAGCAACTGCCCGGCGCCGTAGTGCTGGCCGATGCGCATGGTCACCGCGTAGGACATCCCCGCCGGCACCATGAAGGCCACCGAGACAATCTGCAGGGCGATCTGGTGCGCAGCCAACTGCGTGCTGCCCATGGTGCCCATGCACAACGCCGCAAAGGCAAACAACCCGACCTCTACCGCATAGGTGCCGCCAATCGGCAGGCCCAGGCGCCACAGCTCGCGCAGGTAATGGGTATTCAGGCGCAGCAGGCCGGTGCTCAGGGGGTAGGCGGCGTAGGCGCGGTTGCTGCGGATGTACCACATCAATGCCAGCGCCATGCCATTGGCGACGATGGCAGTCACCAGGCCGATGCCCATCAGGCCAAGTTTCGGCAGGCCGAACATACCCTCGATCAACGCGTGGTTGAGCAGGTAGTTGACCACGGTGCCGCACAGGCTGATCACCATCACCGGAGTGGCCTTGCCGATGGCGCTGGTAAAGCCGCGCAGGGCCATGAAGCTCAGGTAGCCGGGCAGGGCAAAGGGCAGGATCGTCAGGAATTGCCCGGCCGCATGCACGTTGGTTTCGGTCTGGCCGAACATCAGCAGCACCGGCTTCAAGCTCCATAACAGCAGCGCCGCCGCCAGGGCCATCAACCACGCCAGCCACAGCCCGGCCTGGGTCAGGCGAGTGGCGCCGTCGATATCGCCCGCGCCATGACGAATGGCGACCAGGGTGCCCACGGCTGCGATCACACCGATGCAGAAGATCGCCACGAACGAATAGCTCGCCGCGCCCAGGCCTCCGCCGGCCAGTGCTTCGGGGCTCAAGCGCGCCATCATCAAGGTGTCGGTCAGCACCATCAGCATGTGCGCCAACTGTGAGGCAATCAACGGCCCCGATAGCCGCAGAATGGCCCAGAGTTCGGTACGTGCCGGATGTTGCATGATCATCACACTCGAATGGTCAGGAAGGTGGGGAAGGGTTGATTCTCGGCGCATTCAGCGCATTGCACAAAAGGATAAAAGCGATCGTTGGCATGATTAAAACTCATGCATGAGCGATTCTGGTAGGGTTTCCAGATTGCGCAGTCGGAGCTTGCAGAATGTCTCGTCGCCTTCCTCCTCTTTACGCCTTGCGGGCATTTGAAGCCGCCTCCCGCCACCACTCCTTTACCCGCGCGGCGGAGGAATTGTCGATTACCCAAAGTGCGATCAGCCGGCATATCCGTACGCTCGAAGATTATTTCGCCTGCCGATTGTTCCAGCGCAGCGGTCGCACGTTGCAGCTCACGGAAGCGGCGCGTTTGTTGCTGCCTGGCGTACGGGAAGGCTTCGCTGCCCTGGAGCGTGCTTGCCATACCTTGAATGCCGAAGATGACATCCTGCGTATGAAGGCGCCGTCTACCTTGACCATGCGCTGGTTGCTGGCGCGGTTGAGTCGCTTCCGCGCATTGCAGCCAGGCAATGAGGTGCAGCTCACAAGTGCGTGGATGAGCATTGATGAAGTGGACTTCAACCAAGAACCGTTCGACTGTGCGGTGTTGCTCAGCAACGGGCACTTTCCGGCGGACTGGGAGGCCAGTTATCTGTTCGCGGAAATGCTGATCCCGGTGGGAGCGCCGAATCTGTTGGACGACGGTCCCTGGGACGTGACGCGGCTGGCAACCGCCGAACTGCTGCACCCGACACCTGACCGCCGCGACTGGCGTTACTGGCTGCAGCGCATGGGGCTGTCGTCTCACGTTTCACTCAAGGGTGGGCAGGTGTTCGACACGCTTGAGCTGGGCATGATCGCCGCCGCCCGAGGCTATGGCGTCTCCATGGGTGATTTGCTGATGGTGGCCGAAGACGTGGCGCAGGCACGCTTGAGCTTGCCGTGGCCTACGGCGGTCGCCAGTGGGGAAAGCTACTACCTGGTGTGGCCGAAAACCCGCCCCGGCGGAGAGCGTTTGCGACGGCTGGCCGAATTTCTTCAAGGTGAAGTCAAGGCGATGGAATTGCCCCAGGTCGAACGCCTCGATTGAGTGGGGCGTTAGTGCAATCGTTTGCGGGATACCCCTGTGATTCGCTCAAGTATTGCCAAATTCCGCCGAAGAAGGGTGTTGGAACCCTCGTGCATCAACGTTTCCCACTCGATAATTTGCCGAGCAGCGCTATGAGATCAGGATGATCCTGGCCTCGGCCAGGAGCTGTCATGTCTCAACCTCGTGCCCGGATTGCCTCCCAGTTAGGCCTTGCACTCGCCGTGATTCTGGCTGTCGTCATCAGCGGCAGTACGGTCTTTGCCCTGCGTACCCTCGACTCCGCCAACCTCGCCACCCGCGAGGAACACTTGGCCAGCGAGGCGCGTTTGCTCGCCGACCAACTCAACACCTTCCACAGCACGTTGCGCGAAAGCACCCAGCGTTTGAGCGGGCTGTTTGAAAAGCGCTTCGGCGCCGGCTTGAGTGTGCGTGCGGACCAGCCCGTGGCCGTGGCCGGCGTGCAGACGCCGAGCCTCTACCTGGGCAACGAGGTGCTGAACAACAACTTCGAAGAAGTGGATGAGTTCAAGCAGATGTCCGGTGGCGTGGCCACGGTGTTCGTGCGCAGCGGCGACGACTTTATCCGCGTCAGCACCTCCCTGACCAAACAGGATGGCAATCGCGCCATTGGCACCGTGCTCGACCGTCAGGGCGCGGCCTACCAGCGCGTTGTGAGCGGCCAGACCTACATCGGCCGTGCCGTGTTGTTCGACCGCTCCTACATGACCCAATACAGCCCCGTACGTGACAGCAATGGGCAGGTCATCGCCGTGCTGTTCATCGGTTTCGATTACACCGATGCCCAGAACGCCCAGTTTGAAAACCTCAAGCGCTTCCGCATCGGCCAGACCGGCTCCCTCGCGCTGCTGGATGAGCAAAAGCACTGGCTGGTGCCGCCGGCTGGCGTGCAAGCGCCGGATCAGGCGATTGCGGTGATGCTCGACCTGGCGAAAAAGCCGGGTGCAGGCCATTTCTGGAGCGACAAGAACGAAGATTTCTATAGCGTCTCGGTGCCGTTCGAAGGCGGCCCTTGGGCGGTGGTAGCGAGCATGCCCAAGGCTGAGATTCGTGCAGTGACTTGGGAAGTCGGCATCCGCCTGGTGATCGGCAGTGTGCTGGCGATGTTGCTGGCAGTGGGCGCCACGGTGTGGCTGTTGCGCAGCAAGCTGGCGCCATTGAGCGAACTGGTGCGCCAGGCCCAGGCCTTGGGCGCGGGCGATTTGAGCGCGCGTCTCAACGTGTCCAGCCATGACGAAATCGGCCAGCTGGCGCGCAGTTTCAACCAGATGGGTGAAGCGCTGTCGACCATGGTGTCGCATATCCGTACCGCCGCTGAACAGGTCAACAGTCGCGCCCAGGCGCTGTCGGGCTTGTCCGGTGGGGCCTACGAAGGCATGGAACAGCAGTCCGGCGAGATCACCAGCATGGCCGGTGCGGTTGAAGAGTTCAGCGCTACCTCGCTGAATATCGCCGACAACATGGGTAATACCGAGCGCCTGGCTCAAGAGAATGCCCAGCAAACCCGTATCGGCCGCACCTCGATGCAAGAGGCGTCATCGTCCCTGGAGCATATCGCCACTGCACTGAACAGCACCGCGGCAGTGATCAACACCCTGGGCCAGCGTTCCCAGGAAATCGGCGGGATTGTCGGCGTGATTACCGCCATCGCTGAACAGACCAACCTGCTTGCGCTCAACGCCGCCATCGAAGCCGCCCGCGCCGGTGAGCAAGGCCGTGGTTTTGCCGTGGTCGCCGACGAAGTGCGCAACCTGGCTTCGCGCACCCGCCAGGCCACCGATGAAATCTCCGGCATGATTCAGAGCATCCAGCAGGAAACCGGCAACGCCATCAGCACCATGGAACACGGCAATGCGCTGATGCAGGAAGGCCTGAAGCGCAACGCCGACGTGGCCTCGGCCCTGGCGCGTATCGACGAGCAAAGCCGCTCGGCCGGCCAGCAATTTGCTGCGATCACCACCGCCACCCAGGAACAGAGCAGCACCGCGACCTTGCTCAGCAGTAACCTGCAGAGCATTGCGCTGGCCAACAGCGAGCAACGGGAAGTGGTTTCCAACCTGGCGGTTACCGCCAAGGAACTGGAGACCTTGGCGGCAGGTTTGCGCCATGAGGTGGATCGGTTTCGTTGAGGCTCAGGGTTCTCCAAGCCCTGGGTCTACGCGCTTGCCAATGTCCTTGAGCCGCGCCAGTTGGTCGACCATGCCTGGCGCTTCGTCCAGGCTGGTGACGAAGGTCCACAGATAGGTCATGACGGCGTAGATGTGGCCGGCCTTGACCGCTGGGGACATGGCCAATTGGCTGATCGCAACCACGAACAGTAAGGCCGCGGTCATGCCGATAAACAGGAACGCCGCAGCCTCGCGGTCTGACAGCCAGATGCGTAAGCGCGACAGCACCTGGTAGTGGCGTCGCAGGGTCGGCGCGCCGACCTTTTCGACCAGGCCGATTTCTTTTTCCAGGCGGTTGTTCAGACGTTCGTGCAGCGCCTGATTGCGCTGGGCAAAACGTGGCAACAAGGTGCTGCACAGCAACAGGGCAGCCAGGCACGCCATGCCTACCCATGGCTCAATCACGATCAGCATCACTGCCGCGCCCACAATCGACACCAACGCCGTGGCGATGATAGGCACGTGCTTTTCAAAGAAGTCGACAAACTCCCGAGCAAGTACCACCCGTGCCGCCGATTTCGAGGTGCTGTGGTTCTGCTGGCGCTGGTTGAGAATGACCGGCACCGCAAGGTCTGCGTAGATGCGCGTGAACGTGCGTGTGTCCAGCGCCCGTCGCGCGGCCCCGACGGCCCAGAACGCCATGACCACGGCGGCATAGAGCAACGCACTGGTGGTATCGCCACGGATAATCGAATCCACCGCGAACCCGGCAAACAGTGGGTAAGCCAACAACAGTGCGTTCTCCAGCGCCACCAGCGACAAGGTGCAAGACAGCTTGCCGGGATAGGCTCTGGCAATAGCCTTGAGGGTTTGGCTGGCAGACTGTTGGCCGATTTTCTTGCTTTCTTCGATCAGAATTTGTGGCGTGACGGATGTCATGGGTGCACCAGATGAGTAATAGACGCTATTATTGAGCGACTGCTCAAGTATCTTTGAGCGATCGCTCAAAAAGCAAGCGCCGCTTATCTGCTCGTGCTCGAAGGAATTGCTCATGTCGCGTATCGACCGTAAAGACCAGATCATCGCCGCCGCCCTGGAGCTGTTTCGCAGCAAGGGGTTCGCCGATGTATCCACCCGTGACCTCGCCGAACATGCCGGCTTGTCGCGCAGTCATGTCTATCACTACTTCAGCGACTGGAATGAACTGCGTCGCGAAGCTTTTGTGCGCTTTGCCAATGAGCAACTGGATGAAGTGCGCGGGCCGTTGGCCGATGCGCCTCCGCTGGAGGCGCTCGTGGGTTTTTTGCGCGACTGCCTGCCCAGCACCGCTGATGCCGGCTGGGCGCTGTGGCTCGACGCCTGGGACGAGGCCATGCACGACGCGCCAATGGCTCAGGCTTATCTGGTGATCAACGCCCAATGGCAAAGCATGCTTGCCGAGGTGATCGAGCGGGGCGTTGCCGATGGCGTCTTTCGCTGCGAGTCGTCTCAACGCGCTGCACGGCAGATCTTCGCCCTGGCGATGGGCTATGCCGATGACCTGATGCTCAAGCCTTCCGCAGAGTCCGCAGAAGCGGTGCTGCAAGAAGTGCTGGAAGTGGCGAGGCTGCTGCTGGATTTTGCCTGACAAGTGCTAGCCATTTGCGGCTGGTCGGTACTGCAAGGCCTCCGCCAAATGATGGCGGGCGATGCCTTCCACTTGCTCAAGGTCCGCCAGGGTGCGAGCCACCTTGAGCAATCGATGGGCTGCGCGCAGGGATAATGTCAGCCGTTCACATGCGCTTTCCAGCCAGCTTTCATCGGCTTTGGCCAACTGGCAGTGTTCGCGCAGCCGTGGCAGATCGAGGAATGCATTGGCACAACCCTGGCGCTGGTGCTGGCGTTCACGGGCTTGCGCCACTTGAGCGGACGCATGCGCGGTGGTGTCACCGGCTTGCTGGGCTGGGCTCAGCGCAGTGACCTCCCGCGCGACTGTCAGGTGCAAATCAATCCGGTCCAGCAGCGGCCCGGAGAGCTTGTTGCGATAGCGCTGAACCTGTTCCGGCGTACACCGACAACGCCCGCTGGGTTCGCCCATGTAGCCGCAAGGGCAGGGGTTCATCGCTGCGACCAGTTGAAAGCGCGCTGGGAAGCTCACACGGTCTCGGGCTCGGGAGATCACGATATGCCCCGACTCCAATGGCTCGCGCAGCACCTCCAGTACCTTGCGGTCAAACTCTGGCAGTTCATCCAGGAACAACACACCGTGATGGGCCAGGGTGATTTCCCCCGGTTGTGGCTTCGAGCCGCCACCCACCAGCGCCGGCCCGGATGCCGAGTGGTGCGGCTGGCGAAACGGGCGGTTTGGCCAATGGCTCAGCGGTGCCAGGCTGACCACGGATTGGATTGCGGCCACTTCCAGCGCTTCCTGCTCGCTCAACGGCGGCAGCAAGCCCGGTAGCCGGCTGGCCAATAAAGTCTTGCCGGTACCCGGTGGCCCGCTGAACAACAGGTTATGCGCGCCCGCCGCCGCGATCAGCAATGCTCGCTTGGCCGCGAGTTGGCCCTGCACTTCACTCAGGTCTGGGTAAGGCTTGTTTAAGTACAGCAAACCGTCGGACCTGTAGGGCTCAATCGGCACGTGCCCATTCAGGTGCGCCACCACTTGCAGCAGATGGTCCACCGCAATCACTTTGAGCCCCGACGCCAAGCACGCTTCCTCTGCATTGGCGCGCGGCACTATCACAGTGCGCCCGGCCTTGCGCGCCGCCAGTGCGGCCGGCAACACCCCCTTCACCGCACGCACCTCGCCGGACAGCGCCAATTCTCCAAGGCATTCCACGTCATCGAGCATCAACGCCGGCACTTGCACACTGGCTGCCAGGATGCCCAGGGCAATCGCCAGATCAAAACGCCCGCCGTCCTTGGGCAGGTCGGCGGGCGCGAGATTCAGAGTGATGCGGCGGGCCGGGTATTGCAGCGCCGAGTTGAGGATGGCACTGCGCACGCGGTCCTTGCTTTCCTTCACTGCGGTTTCGGGCAAACCCACCAGGGTGAGAGACGGCAGGCCATTGGCCATATGTACTTCGACAGTGACGGCGGGCGCTTCTACACCGACCTGGGCGCGGCTGTGGACGATGGCGAGGGACATGCTCGTTCCTTGAATGGGAGGGCCGCTTCCTGCGGTTTTTTCAAGGGTAGACGAGGTGGGATGGAGCGGGGCGGGGGAGGTTTTACAGAACGTATCCACCGTAGGAGCGAGCTTGCTCGCGAAAAGCGTCAACGATAACGCGTAAAGCCAGAATAAACGCGGCGCCCTTGAGATTTTCGCGAGCAAGCTCGCTCCTACAGGTATGCCGATTTATTCCTGATTTGGCGCCAACCGGGCTTCAAGCTCAGCCACCTTCGCCTCCAGGCTCTCCAGCCGCGCACGTGTGCGGGCCAGCACTACCATCTGGCTGTCAAACTCTTCCCGGCTGACCAGGTCGAGCTTGCTGAAGCCACTCTGTAGCAAAGCCTTGAACTGGCTTTCGATTTCATTGCGGGGCAGCGGGGTGTCGCCGCTGAACAGGCGAGAGGCGTGGCCGCTCAGGGCGTCGAGGAAGTCTTTGGGCGCGAGCATTGGACATATTCCGGAAAACAGTTGGCCGGCAGTGTATCACGCAGCGTCTATAGTCATTTTCACGCCCCGCTGTGCACGGTTTTCGCGCATCGGGGCGGGCGCCAGCGCACTGTTTTGATGCGCATTGCGGCCGCGCAGGCGCCCCGTAGATGGGCACAAGCGGGCAAAGGATTGATTTCGGTGGTTTTTACGGAGCTGGCAAGGTTTCTGCTTAGACGATCATGACCCATGCACTGATGCAGTCGCTGTGACGAATGCAGTGCGCCGACGGATCCGGGGTACAGGGCTCGTCACCAGTGGTTCGCTGGCGTCGCGACGGCAAATGCCGAGGCGACGATGCGTTACAAAGCCAGGCACTGCGCTTAGACTTGAGACGGGTTTGTTTTCCTGGGGCAAGTCCACCAAATTCGGGAGAGAGTTTTCATGAAGCTAGTCACTGCCATCATCAAGCCGTTCAAGTTGGACGATGTACGCGAGTCACTGTCCGAGATCGGCGTGCAGGGCATTACCGTTACTGAGGTCAAGGGCTTCGGTCGGCAGAAGGGTCATACCGAGCTGTATCGCGGCGCGGAATATGTGGTCGATTTCCTGCCGAAGGTGAAGATCGATGTCGCCATTGACGACAAGGATCTTGACCGGGTTATCGAGGCGATAACCAAGGCGGCCAACACCGGCAAGATCGGTGACGGCAAGATCTTCGTGGTCAATCTGGAACAGGCTATTCGCATCCGTACCGGCGAAACCGATACCGACGCAATCTAAGCCGCCAAACCCCAACGCCCCAGGAGAAAACAATATGACTCTGCGTAAATTCGCAGGGCTCGGAGCCCTGCTGTCCATCGTAATGCCAAGCCTGGCCATGGCGGCAGATGAAGTGGCTGCTCCAGTCCTCAATTCCGGCGACACCGCCTGGATGCTCACTGCCACCGCGCTGGTGCTGTTCATGACCATCCCTGGCCTGGCGCTGTTCTACGGCGGCATGGTCCGCTCCAAGAACATTCTGTCGGTGATGATGCAGTGTTTCGCCATCACTGGCCTGATCAGCATCCTCTGGGTCGTCTACGGTTACAGCATCGCGTTCGATACCACCGGTATGGAACAAGGCGTGGTCAACTTCAATTCCTTCTTCGGCGGCATGGGCAAGGCGTTCCTGGCGGGTGTCACCCCGGCCAGTATCACCGGGCCGGCGGCGCTGTTTCCGGAAGCCGTGTTCATCACCTTCCAGATGACCTTTGCCATCATTACTCCGGCGCTGATCGTCGGTGCTTTCGCTGAACGTATGAAGTTCTCCGCGATGCTGATCTTCATGGCTATCTGGTTCACCCTGGTCTATGCGCCGATTGCGCACATGGTCTGGAGCGGCAATGGCGGCCTGATGTGGGACTGGGGCGTGCTGGACTTCGCTGGCGGCACCGTCGTGCACATCAACGCGGGTGTGGCTGGCCTGGTGGCGTGTATCGTGCTCGGTAAGCGCAAAGGCTTCCCGACCACCCCGATGGCCCCGCATAACCTGGGCTATACCCTGATGGGCGCGGCCATGCTGTGGATCGGCTGGTTTGGCTTCAACGCCGGTTCCGCCGCGGCGGCCAACGGTACCGCGGGCATGGCGATGCTGGTAACTCAGATCGCTACCGCAGCTGCGGCCCTGGGCTGGATGTTTGCCGAGTGGATCACCCACGGCAAGCCCAGCGCACTGGGTATCGCCTCGGGTGTGGTCGCCGGCCTGGTCGCCGTGACGCCAGCGGCTGGCACCGTGGGCCCGATGGGCGCCCTGGTGATTGGCCTGGTTGCCGGTGTGGTGTGCTTCTTCTGCGCGACCAGCCTCAAGCGCAAGCTGGGTTATGACGACTCCCTGGACGCTTTCGGCGTGCACGGTATCGGCGGCATCGTCGGTGCGATCCTTACCGGTGTGTTCGCAGCTCCTGCTCTGGGCGGCTTCGGCACCGTGACCGACATCGCGGCCCAGGTCTGGATCCAGTGCAAAGGCGTGGGCTTCACCGTGATCTACACGGCGATCGTGACCTACGTCATCCTCAAGGTGCTCGACATGGTCATGGGCCTGCGTGTCACCGAAGAAGAAGAGGCGGTTGGCCTCGACCTGGCGCAACACAACGAGCGCGGCTACAACTTGTAACTACGCGAAAAAAACATGCCCGGCTTGCCGGGCATTTTTTTGCCTGGCGTTTGTCTGTGGCTAAAGGTGTGTGGGTTTTTGTCGACTTTGTGATGGGATCCACACAGCACTTTTAAGGGTGCAAATGTCTTACAGGCATGAAGGCGTATTAGGCACTTTGTTTTTTCCCAGAGCGCGCTAGAATGCGCGCCGATGGGCGGAGAACTGTATGTGGCAACAGACCCTGATTACCCTGCGGGCCAAGCCCCGGGGCTTTCACTTGGTAACGGACGAGTTGCTTGCCGGCTTGCCTGAATTGAAGGCGTGCCGTGTGGGCCTGTTGCATCTGTGGCTGCAGCACACCTCGGCCTCGTTGACCGTCAACGAGAATGCCGACCCGGCGGTTCGCCGTGACTTCGAGCGTTTTTTCAACCTGCTGGTGCCACAAGGTCGCGCAGGGTTTGAACATAACGACGAAGGTCCGGATGATCTGCCGGCGCACTTCAAGGCCAGTCTGCTGGGCTGCCAGCTGAGTTTGCCGGTCAAGGCCGGCCGCTTGGCGATAGGGACCTGGCAAGGTGTTTATCTGGGCGAGCACCGTGATCATGGCGGTGCTCGTAAAGTCCTCGCCACCTTGCATGGTGAAGGGGCATAAGCCACTGGTGATCCAGTGGATGTTGATTTTTTTCCGGCAACCTCGACAGAGGGTGAAGCTGGGCTATAACTAATCTGCTTTTCGCAAGTCATGAGGTAGAACATGAGCGACGATGATCTGGAACAAGACGACCTCGAAGTAGGTGATGAAGACGACACCGAAGAAGGTCTTGAAGTAGCGGCCGAAGACGTTGCTGACGACGCCGATGACAGTGTGGGCGACGACGCGGCTCCCAAAGCCAAAGGCAAAGCCAAGGCGGCTGTTTCGGTAGACGAGTTGCCGAGCGTTGAAGCCAAGAACAAAGAGCGCGATGCCCTGGCCCGTGCGATGGAAGAGTTCCTCGCTAAAGGCGGCAAAGTGCAGGAAGTCGAGGCCAACGTGGTGGCTGATCCACCGAAGAAGCCGGATAACAAGTACGGCAGCCGACCTATCTGAGGTCTGCATCCTGCTTGTAAGAAAAAGCCCGCCGTCGCTGCGGGCTTTTTCATGCCTGGAGCAATTTACCGGTTTGCTGCAATACCCTGTGGGAGCTGGCTTGCCTGCGATAGCGGTCTATCTGCGAGCCCTGTGTTAATTGGCCCACCGCTATCGCAGGCAAGCCAGCTCCCACATTGGGGTCAGTGTTAGCTCCAGCGACTCAGCAGTGGCGGTAACTCCGTCAGGCTGCGAATCTGCGCATCCGGGCGCTTGTCACCCTCCCAGGCCTTGCCCGTGGGGTTGAACCACACCGCCCGCAGTCCCGCCTGCTGCGCGCCGGCGATGTCATCCCCAGGATGATCGCCCACATGCACTGCCGCGCTGGCGTCCACACCGCCACGTTGCAGTGCTTCATGAAACAGCCGTGCATCCGGCTTGGCGATGCCGATATCTTCAGCGCGCAGGGCAAAGTGAAAGTAGTCCGCCAGGCCCACACGCTGCACATCGGCATTGCCATTGGTGATCACACCGAGCAGGAAGTGCTGGCGCAGCGCGTTGAGCATCGGCTCGGCTTCCGGAAACACGGTGAGTTGGTGGCGTGCGAGGATGAACGCTTCGAAGCAGACATCCGCCATCTCTGTGGCCTCAGGCTGGGGATAACCGGCTTCCTCGAACGCATGCATCAACACGCGATGACGCAGCAGGCTGATACGGTGTTTGAGTTCGGGATGACGCTGCAGCACCTGCTGGCGCAGGCTGGCAAAATGCTCAAGGGGCAGGTCGCCGACCTTGGACGCGTGGGTCACCAGCCATTCGCGCATCGACGCTTCGGCGCTGATGATGACGGGTACGTTGTCCCAGAGGGTGTCGTCCAGGTCGAAGGTGATCAGCTTGATACTCATGAGTCGCCGCCCTTGATGCGTTTGGCCCGTGGATGGGCGCTGTCGTACACCGTTGCCAGGTGCTGGAAGTCGAGGTGGGTGTAGATTTGCGTGGTCTTGATATCCGAGTGCCCGAGCAGCTCCTGCACGGCGCGCAGGTCCTGGGAGGATTCGAGCAGGTGGCTGGCAAAGGAATGACGCAGCATGTGCGGGTGCAGATTCTGCCCCAGCTCGCGCTCGCCGGCAGCCTTGACCCGCAGTTGAATCGCCCGCGGCCCCAGGCGCCGGCCTTGCTGGCTGACAAACACGGCGTCGTCTGCCGGGTTGGTCAAGAGACGTAGCGGCAGCCATAGCTGCAAGGCTTCGCGGGCTTTCCTGCCCACGGGCAGTACGCGGGTCTTGCTGCCTTTGCCGAGCACTTGCACCAAGCCATCGGCGAGGTCCAGCTGATCAAGGTTCAGGCCCGTCAGCTCCGACAGGCGCAGGCCCGAGGAATAGAACAGCTCGAGGATTGCCTGGTCGCGATGAGCCAGGAAGTCATCCTCGACGGCACCGTCGAGCAATTGCAGGGCGCGGTCTGTGTCCAGGGTCTTGGGCAGGCGCCGTTCGCCTTTGGGCGGTGACAGGCCATTGGCCGGGTCGTGGTCGCACAGGCCTTCGCGATTGAGGTAGTGATAGAGGCCGCGCACCGCCGATAGCAGGCGAGACAGGCTGCGGGAGGATTGGCCCTGCTGGTGCAACCGGGCGATCAGGCTGCGCAGGGCCTGGATGTCCAGGGCCTTCCAACTGCTGACGTGCTGTTTTTCGCAATAGGCCAGGACCTTGTTCAAGTCCCGCCGATAAGCTTCCAGCGTGTGGGACGACACCTGGCGCTCATTGCGCAGGTGAGCGCAGTAAGCGTCCAGTTGCCGCTCCATGATCAGCGCACCGCGCGCAGGGTGGTGGTGTGGCGTGGCAGGACGCGGCCCAGTACCTCGGCGATATAGGTCAGGAACAACGTGCCCACCGAGCTTTTGTAGTGCGCCGGGTCACGGCTGGCGATGGCCAGTACCCCGTGCAAGCCTTGATGGCTGAGGGCGATAACGGCCGTAGAGCCGATCTGCTTGCGCTGTTCGGCGCCAAACAGGAAGTCCAGCTCATGCTCGCGCAAGGTGCCGCTGACGGTCTTGCCTTCGGACAGCAGGCCGCCGATGGCCGTCTGCGCCTCGCCACCTGTGACCCAGCGGCCCACCGGCATCGGGTTGTCGCTGAACAGGATCAGGCTGACGAAGGGCACCTGGAAATCCTCACGCAGGCTGTCTTCCACGGCGATCACCGTTTCTTCCAGGCTGGTGGCATCCATCAGGGTCAGAATCAGGCGGCGCGTCTTGTCGAACAAGCGGTCGTTGTCGCGGGCCACGTCCATCAGATGAGAGAGCCGATGGCGCATTTCAATGTTGCGCTCGCGCAGGATCTTCATCTGCCGCTCCACCAGCGACACGGTATCGCCGCGCTGGTGGGGGATGCGCAGGGCCGGCAGCAGTTCTTCGTGCTCGACGAAGAAGTCCGGATTAGCCTCAAGGTACGCCGCGACAGCAGCGGCCTCCAGGCTTTCACTCGGGGTAGCGTGTGCGGGTACTTGAGGCTTATCGGTCATTAGCTTGGCTCACTCATAGACGGACCTGTCCTTCGTATACACGCGTGGCTGGCCCGGTCATCATCACCGGGTGGCCAGGGCCTGCCCACTCGATGGACAAACGTCCGCCGGGCAGGTCGATCAACAGTGGCGAATCCATCCACCCCTGGCTGATCGCGGCCACGGCAGCGGCGCAAGCACCGGTGCCGCAAGCCTGGGTTTCGCCGGCGCCGCGTTCCCATACGCGCAATTGCGCACGGTTACGGTCGATCACCTGCAGGAAGCCCACATTGACCCGTGCCGGAAAGCGCGGGTGATGTTCGATCTTCGGCCCCAGTTCATGCACGGGGGCGTTATTGATGTCGGTCACCCGCAGCACCGCATGGGGGTTGCCCATGGACACGGCGGCGATCTCCACGGTTTTGCCATCCACATCCAGCGGGTAACTGAGGGCCTGCTCGGTGGCCTGGAACGGAATATCCGCCGGCACCAGGCGTGGCGCGCCCATGTTGACGCTGATCTGGCCATCATTGCGGATGTCCAGTTCGATCACGCCGCCCTTGGTTTCGACGCGAATCTGGCGTTTGGCAGTCAGGCGTTTGTCGAGCACAAAGCGCGCAAAGCAGCGCGCGCCGTTGCCGCACTGTTCCACTTCGGAACCGTCGGAGTTGAAGATCCGGTAACGGAAATCCACCTCCGGGTTACTCGGCGCCTCGACCAGCAGCAACTGGTCGAAACCGATCCCGGTGTGGCGATCGCCCCACTGTTTGGCGTGCTTGGGCAGGATGTGCGCGTGCTGGCTGACCAGGTCGAGGACCATGAAATCATTACCCAGCCCGTGCATCTTGGTAAAACGCAGCAGCATGGCTTACTCCGGCAGCAGGCTTTCGCCAGCATACAACTCGGCTACCGTCTCGCGGCGACGCACTTCAAATGCTTGATCACCGTCCACCAGCACCTCGGCGGTGCGCCCGCGGGTGTTGTAGTTGGAACTCATGACAAACCCGTAGGCACCGGCCGAATGCACGGCCAGCAGATCACCTTCTTCAAGCGCCAACTCACGATCCTTGGCGAGAAAGTCGCCGGTCTCGCAGATGGGCCCGACGATGTCATAGGCGCGGGAGTCGCTTGTGCGCGGCGTCACGGCGGTGACATCCATCCAGGCCTGGTACAGCGCCGGGCGGATCAGGTCGTTCATCGCCGCATCGACGATGGCGAAATCCTTGTGCTCGGTGTGCTTGAGGTACTCGACCTGGGTCAGCAGCACGCCAGCGTTGGCGACGATGTAGCGGCCTGGCTCGAACATCAGCGTCAGGTCGCGGCCTTCGATGCGTTCGCGCACGGCCTGGATATAGTCGGCAATCAGCGGCGGCTCTTCATCGCGATAACGCACGCCCACGCCACCACCGAGGTCGATGTGGTGCAGGTAGATGCCACACTCGCCCAGGCGGTCGATCAAGGCCAGCAGGCGGTCGAGGGCATCCAGGAACGGTGGCAGGGTGGTCAGTTGCGAGCCGATATGGCAGTCGACACCCAGCACTTCCAGGTTCGGCAGTTGGGCGGCGCGGATGTACACGTCCTCGGCGTCGGCGATGGCAATGCCGAACTTGTTCTCTTTGAGACCGGTGGAGATGTACGGGTGGGTGCCGGCGTCGACATCCGGATTGACGCGCAGTGAGATCGGCGCACGCACGCCCATCTCGGCGGCGACCATTTGCAAGCGTTCCAGCTCGTCGGTGGATTCGACGTTGAAGCAATGCACGCCGACTTCCAGGGCGCGGCGCATGTCTTCGCGGCTCTTGCCGACGCCGGAGAAGACGATTTTGTCCGCCTGGCCGCCGGCGGCCAGTACGCGTTCCAGCTCGCCACGGGACACGATGTCAAAACCAGCGCCAAGACGCGCCAGGACATTGAGTACACCCAGGTTGGAGTTGGCCTTGACTGCGTAGCACACCAGGTGCGGCACGCCGTCTAGGGCGTCGGTGAACGAGCGGTATTGAGCTTCGATATGCGCACGCGAGTACACATAGGTCGGGGTGCCGAAGCGCTGGGCAATCGCGGACAAGGCCACGCCTTCCGCGAACAGCTCGCCGTCCCGGTAGTTAAAAGCGTCCATAAGGTTCCCTTAACTTAGTAGGTGTCGTGCTTATGGGCTTTTGACGGCTTTTGCGACGATTGCGCCTGTTCGTTTGGATCTTTGCTGTCATCCGGCAGGTACAACGGGCCTTTCTGGCCACAGGCACTAACGAGGCAAGCGACCGCGACGAGCGCAGCAAGGGAAGAGATCAGGCGCTTCATGGCGAAATCCTTGAATATGCATTAATTGCGCCCGAGTATACCGACCACCCGCCAGCTTGCCTATGCGCCGCACCACCCGTCCGGCGGGGGTTTGCCGAGACGGTAGGGAAGCAGGCTACGATGCCTGGGGATATTTCGTACCGTCATCCGTGATGAAATCAGTATCCTTTGCAATCGGCGAAGCTCGCCCGTATCGTGCGGCGCTTGAGCAAAACCAGACACTTTTGAGGTTGCCACAATGAGTTTGACCGAAGCCCGTTTTCACGACCTGGTGGATGCTACCCAGCAGGGGCTGGAAGATATTTTCGACGATAGCGGCCTGGATGTGGATCTGGAAAACTCGGCCGGTGTGCTGACCGTCAAGTTCGAGACTGGCCAGCAATTGATCTTCAGTCGCCAGGAGCCGCTGCGTCAGTTGTGGCTGGCGGCGCGCTCCGGTGGCGTTCACTTCGACTACGACGAAGAAAGCGGCAAATGGCAGTGCGACAAGAGTGAAGAGTTGCTGGGTGAGATGCTCATGCGCCTGGTTCAGGAATACGCCGGCGTCGAGCTGGATTTCGACGAGATCTGATGGTGAGTGAGCCTGTAGCCGTACGCCCGCCCAAGCCGCTGTTCAGCAATGTCAGCCCGGCGGTGCCGTCACCTTGTATCAGTTTGTGTCGCCTGGACGAGCAAAAAGTCTGCCTGGGTTGCTTGCGCCACGTGGAAGACATCCGGGAATGGCGTTCTGCCGACGATGCCAGGCGTCGCGTGATCTGCACTGAGGCCGAGCTGCGCAGGCGCCACAGCTGAGGCCATCTTGTTTATTTGTGTCGCTGTGGTAGTGTCCGGATACGCCTCCATTCATTGAGGTCCGTGAGAACCCCGCCTTTTCCTGGCGGGGTTTTGCTTTTCTGTGGAGAAAAAAGGAGTCCGCCTGAATCATGACCACCGCACCGTCCATCATTCTTACCCGTCTTGACGTGCAGCGTCTGGAGCAACTGATCGACCGCTTGGGCGACGAGTTTCCCGGCGCCCGAGCGTTGCAAGCCGAACTCGACCGCGCCGAAGACGTGGTTGGTCACGATGAAGTGCCTGCGGGTGTCGTGACCATGAATTCCAGCGTGCATTGCCGTGAACAAAGCAGCGGCAAGGACTATCACCTGACGCTGGTCTACCCCAAGGATGCGAACGCAGACGAAGGCAAGATTTCGATCATGGCGCCCGTGGGCAGCGCATTGCTTGGCCTGCAAGTGGGCCAGCACATCGACTGGCCGGCGCCAGGCGGCAAGACCCTTAAGCTGGAATTGCTCAGCGTCGAAGGCCAGCCCAAAGATGGCGGCGCCTTCCCGCTCTAAACCTGATCCAAGGCCGCATTGAGCGACTGTTCCAGTTCGGCTTTATAGCGCAGGTACAGATTGCTTGGGCTTTGCACATCACCGAGCAGTCCCGACAGATCCAGATCAGTGATATAGCAGCGGTAACGCTCGGTTTCCCGACGTTGCCCGACGATCTCCCGGGCGACCACTGCAAACAGCTGGTCGCCAAATTCCAGTTCGGAAAACTCCCGCTGATTACAGTACAGGGTGATCCCTACCTGGCCTGGCGCGCCTTTACCGATGATGGCCTGCACGTCATAAAACGCCTTGTTGGCCGGGTCTTGCGGGGCCGGCCGTGGCTCCACACCCCGCGCCCGGCCGTTGCCCGATGGCAACAGTTGGTAGTACAGGATCTGTACCTCGCCCGCGGGTTGCTGGGTGTCCAGAGACGCTAGCGCTTCCCGGCGGTACAGGATCGATTGCACAAAGCGTTGCAGCGGGGCCAAGAGGCTTTGCTCATCATGAAACGGCAAGCGCTGTTGCCAGAGCGCGTTGAATTCGTCGAGCACATAGACGTCGGCGAAGCCTTCATTGACCCGGTAGAACACCTGCACACACTCGGCTTGGCCCATGGGCAGCAGCAGCGCCAGGTCGTGGTCTTCCAAGGCCATGGCGTCCAGGTGCCACGGGCTGTAGCTGGCCAGCTCCTCGCTGAGGTAGGCGATCAGCGCGTCCTGAGTCGGCAGTGATACATGGGTGGCTTGGCCCGGTACCAGTTCCATGACGTGATAATGCTGCTGCACCTGGAGCAGGTAGCGATGATTGCCCTGGCCGAGCAGCAGATGCTGCGCGGTGTCGAATACCTCTTCCACCCGCTGGGCAATGAACTGTGCCCGGTTGTGACAAAAACAACGCACTCGCAGGCGTGGCAGATGGTTTGATGGCAGTTGGTTGAGGTAGTCGCGCAGGCAGTCGAGCAGGGCGTGTGGGCCGTCATAGCGGCTGACCATCACCTCGTTCCAGCTGTTGAGTGTGACTTGGTCCAGGGTCAGCACCAGGTTGTCGCGTACGCCGGCATAGCTCAGGGAGTCGGTGCGCTCCGTGGTCATCAGGATATTCAGGTCGCGATGATGCTTGAGCGGGTCAACCCCGACGTTGATCAGCAGCAGCACCTCTTCTGGCACTGCCGGTCGCAGCAAGCGGACCTCGTCGACACTGGACAGGGGCAGGGTGATGGTCTGTTGCAGGCTGCCCAGCAGGTTGAACAGCTCGAACTCGGTCATGTCGCTGGTGCCGGGGTGCAGCGCCAGGCGGGTGCTGCTGTCGATCACGCCGTTGCGATGGCACCAGGTGAGCATTTCCAGCAGGTCGCGGCTGCGTTTGATCGGTGCAAAGTGTTCCCATTCGAGAGCGGTAAGGTTGCCGTTATACAGGCCCCAATGGTGTTGGCCCGGCTCCTTGCGGTTGGGCGACTGCACCAGGGTCAAGGTATCTTCGGCCAGGTCTGGGGCGATGCCGGGGTTGATGAACTCGACCTTGCCGGCCTTGCGCTCGAACGCCGCGTACAAGCGGCGGCCCAGTACATTGAGTTCGCGCTTATTGACCGCGCTTGCGGTCTGTTCGCTGCGGGTGAACTGGGTGAGGAAGCGGTAGCTGTAGTTCAACTCATTGACTAGGGCGCGGCGCTCGGAGGCGACCTGGCGCACTTTCCATTGGCTGCGGCTGTCCAGCAGGGCCAGTTGGCGCGTGTCCCAACCCCATTCATGCGCCAGGCGTTCCAGCAGCTGCCGTTGCCAACCGGCGGTGCGCTGGCCGGCGCTGAGCTTGCGGTTGACCTTCAGGTACAGGCTGCGCCGCACCAGTTCCAGGCGCTCCAGCTCGTTGCGGGCCTTGAGGTATTCCTCGATACGGCGGTAGACCATGATGTACGGATCCAGCTCATCCAGGTCTACCTGATGGCTGAACACCGCCTGTTTGAAGCGCAGGCTCAGGCAGTGCACGTTCGGGTGTTCGCTGGCGTAGACCTCAGTCAGCAGCAGCTTGAGCACCGACTTGTAGGGCGACTCGATGCCCTTGAACAGTTGCCACAGCCCGGCACCAATAAACTCCCCCGGAGGAATATGAGCCAGATGGCCGAGGTCGAGGGTTTCATCGGCGCGAATAAAACGCTTGGATACCAGAGTGTGAGTAAATTCGGCGTAGCGGCTTTCTTCGTAGACCGGCACCAGCCACCAGATGGGCGTGCGCCCGGCCAGCCAGATCGCGGTGCGATAGAACTCATCCAACAGCAGGTAGTGCTGGGTGGTGCCGCAGTCGTCGGAGCTCAGTTGCGTATCGCGATCACCCAACACAAAGCGCGTCGGGTCGATCAGGAAGAAATGCGCCTCGGCGCCCATGCCCAAGGCCCAGGCTTCCAGCAGTTGGCACTTTTTGCGCAGCTCGGCCAGCTCGGTTTCGCTCAGGTCGGGAGCGTGGCACACCCACACGTCCATGTCGCTTTGGTCGGCCTGTGCCAGCGTGCCAAGGCTGCCCATCAGGAACAAACCGTGGATCGGCCGAGGCGGGTTGCCGTGGCGGGGTTTATAGGAGAACGAGCGGGTCAGGCGCTGGGCATCGGCCAGGACCTGGGCGTCCGGTTCGAAATTCGACAGCCCGGCCGGCGTGCTGCTAGAGACATAGCCCGGCAAGAGCGGGTGATTGACGTGGAAAAACAGCGGCAACAAGGCCAGCACGCTTTGCTGGCGCGGCGTCAGCCCCTCGACGGCCCGGGCCATGCGGCCTTGATTGAGGGTCATGAAACGCGCGCGCAGTTGGGTCAGCACCTTGCGGTCGATGCCTTCGTCCAGATCGGGGCGGATTTCATGGGTGCGGGTCATGTCGAACTCGTTGGCTCGCAGGGCCCGACGCGGGCGGCCATGCAGGAGTTTACAGACAGTAGAGTAGGAGTTTTAGAGGGAAATGGCTCTTTGGCGTCAGAATTCTGTATGCGGCGCAGCAATGCCCGCGGAATCCGCAGGCGGCGGACTCCATGGGCGGTAATCAGGTATCAGGCGGCTTCTTTGGTGCTGGCAGTGGTGAGGATGGTCAGCAGGGTTTGGGCTTGCTCGGCAGCGTCCCGGCCAAGGCTTGTCAGGTAGCCCCCGTCCGGTTGGTCGATCAGCCCTTTGGCATGGAGGCGCTTGGCAGCGGCGATGGCAGTAGGGGCGGCAGTCTGATGGACTTTCAAGCCTTCCTTGGTGCTGTCCAAGGGGAAGAGTACAAGGATTTCCAGTTCGGCAACCAACTCAGGGGTATACGACATAAGGACTCCAGACTTTCTAAAATTTATTAGAGGCTAGCAGGCCATAAGGTGAACGCACTTTGCCGAACTGTCCAGCGTGTTGCTGCGTGCCGGGGTTATTCCTTTTCCGGCGGCAGCTCGGGCAGTGCCCGCAGTGCCGTTTCATACCACTCGGTATTGAAGGCGCGGTCCTCGTCCAGCATGGCGTCGATCTCGAACGCCAGCACGTGAGCCATCAGATTGAGGATATCTTCGCGCTCGTAACCCACCAGGGTCAGTTTGTTGAACGTAGCCTTGGCCGCTGGCGGGTTATCGCTCTCGATCTGGTTCTCGATGGCTTCGATCAGCGTGGTCTCGGTAAATTCTTCTTCGTCGTTGTCGATATCGGTCGGCTCGCTCATGGCAGGCTCCTCAAGGAAAGGGCGTCAGTCTACCCCCATTCAGGTGGGTGATGCTGCTGGTCAGGGTGCCCCCCGAGGATCTATAACTCTTGCAGCCAACCCCACACCCGGCCTGGAGGCTTTGCGATGCTCAAGCTTTACGGATTTTCGGTCAGCAACTACTACAACATGGTGAAACTGGCGCTGCTGGAGAAAGGGCTGCCTTTCGAAGAGGTACCTTTTTATGCCGGGCAATCCCCCGAGGCCTTGGCGGTAAGCCCGCGAGGCAAAGTGCCGGTGCTGGGTGTGAAGCAGGGGTTCATCAACGAAACCAGCGTCATCCTCGAATACCTCGAGCACACCCAGGAAGGCCCTGCGCTACTGCCCGCCGACCCGTTTGCGCGGGCTCAGGTGCTGGCGCTGGGCCGTGAGATCGAGCTGTACATCGAACTGCCTGCGCGGGCGTGTTACGCCGAGGCTTTCTTTGGCATGACGGTGCCGGAGGCGATCAAGGAGAAATCCAAGGCCGAGCTGCTGCTTGGGATCGGTACGTTAGGTCGGCACGGTAAGTTCGCGCCTTATGTGGCGGGGGAGAATTTCACGATTGCGGATTTGTATTTCATGTACAGCCTGAACCTGGCCTGCGGCGTGGGCGAGAAGCTGTTTGGGCTGGACCTGCTGGTGCAGTTGCCGCAGGCGAAGGCGTTGTTGACGCGCCTGAATGAGATGCCCAATGCGCAGAAGGTAGAGGCGGACAGGCAGGCGGCGATGCCGGCATTCATGGCGATGGTTGCGGCCAAGAAATAACCAATGTGGGAGGGGGCTTGCTCCCGAAGGCGGTGGGTCAGCTAAGATTTTCTTGTCTGATCCACCGCCTTCGGGAGCAAGCCCCCTCCCACAATTTTAGCGGCTTGCGAGCAATGCCTTGCCGCGCACGACCGCTGCTTTGACCTGTGCCGGCGCAGTACCGCCCACATGGTTACGGGCGTTCACCGAGCCTTCCAGGGTCAGCACGGCAAACACATCCTGCTCGATCTGGTCGCTGAACTGGCGCAGTTCTTCCAGGCTCATTTCCGCCAGGTCCTTGCCGGTGTCCACGCCATATTTCACCGCGTGGCCGACGATTTCGTGGCAGTCACGGAACGGCAGGCCGCGCCGTACCAGGTAATCCGCCAGGTCGGTCGCGGTGGAGAACCCTCGCAGTGCCGCTTCACGCATGATCGCGTGCTTGGGCTTGATCGCCGGGATCATGTCGGCAAAGGCACGCAGCGAGTCGCGCAATGTGTCGGCGGCGTCGAACAGCGGTTCCTTGTCTTCCTGATTGTCCTTGTTGTAGGCCAGGGGTTGGCCTTTCATCAGGGTCAGCAGGCCCATCAGTGCGCCAAATACCCGGCCGCTCTTGCCACGTACCAGCTCTGGCACGTCGGGATTTTTCTTTTGCGGCATGATCGAGCTGCCGGTGCAGAAGCGGTCCGGCAGGTCGATGAACTGGAATTGCGCGCTGGTCCATAGCACCAGCTCTTCGGAGAAGCGCGACAGGTGCATCATCGCGATGCTGGCGGCGGCGCAGAATTCGATGGCGAAGTCACGGTCTGACACGCCGTCCAGGGAGTTGCCGCCCACGGCGTCAAAGCCCAGCAGCTGTGCGGTGTATTCACGGTCGATCGGGTAGGTGGTGCCGGCCAGTGCAGCGCTGCCCAGCGGCATACGGTTGGCGCGCTTGCGGCAGTCGACCAGGCGCTCGTAGTCGCGGCTGAGCATCTCGAACCAGGCCAACAGGTGGTGGCCGAAGGTCACGGGTTGTGCGGTCTGCAGGTGGGTGAAGCCGGGCATGATGGTGTCCGATTCACGCTCGGCCTGCTCCAGCAAGCCTTTTTGCAGGCGGGTGATTTCGCCCAGGATCAGGTCGATCTCATCGCGCAGCCACAGGCGGATATCGGTGGCGACCTGGTCGTTACGGCTACGGCCGGTGTGCAGTTTTTTGCCGGTCACGCCGATGCGATCAGTGAGGCGTGCCTCGATGTTCATGTGCACGTCTTCGAGGTCGACGCGCCAGTCGAACGTCCCTGCCTCGATCTCACCGCGGATGGTGGTCAGGCCGTCGATGATGCTGTCACGCTCGGCGTCGGTCAGCACGCCGACCTTGGCCAGCATCGTGGCGTGGGCGATGGAGCCCATGATGTCGTGGCGGTACAGGCGTTGATCGAAGGTGACGGAGGCGGTGAAGCGCGCGACGAAGGCGTCGACGGGTTCACTGAAGCGGCCGCCCCAGGACTGGTTGGTCTTGTCGGTGCTCATGGATTCGCTCGTGATCTGCTTAAAAGAGGCATGAAGGTGTGCCGGCGATCATAACAGGGTTGCCCGTGGAGGCGGTGCTGCGGGTGGTCGGCAATTTTATTTGTGTAAGAGATGGCTAAGTGCCTTGCCGCCGACCGCATCCGGGACGAGACTGGTGACAGGTACTTATTGAAACGATATTTGACGATTGAGCAATGTCGCCTCAGTGAGCGTCTACAGTTGGACTGATAGTTTGTGAATGCACCAAAGTCGGGTGATGCGGTCATAACCAGACTATCCATTAAACAGGGGGGTATTCGGATTGTTTATCAGTGAACCCTACGACGATGCCCGAAGGCAGCGGGTCTTGGGCGCTATTGAACAGGTCCGGGTAAATTTGGGTGCCATTCTCAGGGCACTTTTTGCCGCTCGCGCTAGTCTTAGCGTGGATCGCTGTGACGTCAGTCACCGCACCTGTCTACGCTATCCTTGTGCGAGACTCACGCAGGAATCCAGCGCAATATGAATGTCCTGATCGTTGATGACGAACCCCAAGCCCGCGAGCGACTGAGCCGTCTGGTCAGTGAACTCGAGGGTTATACAGTCCTTGAACCGAGTGCCACCAGTGGCGAGGAGGCGTTGACGCTGATCGACAGCCACAAGCCGGATGTAGTGCTGCTCGATATCCGCATGCCGGGCTTTGATGGCCTGCAGGTCGCCGCCCGCTTGAGCGAACGCGAATCGCCGCCTGCCGTGGTGTTGTGTGCGGCGCAGGATGAGTTTTCTGCACAAACGCTGGAAGACAGCGGTGTCAGTTTTCTCGTCAAGCCGGCCACTGCCGAAGCCTTGCTCAAAGCCTTGAAAAAAGCCGAGCGTCCCAGCCGCGCCCAACTGGCTGCCTTGACGCAGCCGGCTGCGCAAAGTGGTAACGGCCCACGCAGCCATATCAGTGCGCGTACCCGCAAGGGCATCGAGCTGATCCCACTCGGCCAGGTGGTCTACTTTATTGCCGACCACAAATACGTGACCTTGCGCCACGAGACCGGTGAAGTGTTGCTCGATGAGCCGCTCAAGGCCCTTGAAGACGAGTTTGGCGAGCGTTTCGTGCGCATCCATCGCAACGCGCTGGTCGCCCGTGAACGCATCGAGCGCCTGCAGCGCACGCCGCTGGGGCACTTTCAGCTATTCCTGAAGGGGCTCAATGGCGATGCGTTGATCGTCAGCCGACGCCATGTCGCCGGCGTGCGCAAGATGATGCAGCAGCTTTAGCCCAAGGGCTGCGGCGCGGTCTGCATTCCTTATCCCGGTGCGACGTGGCCAGGGAGGCCCCGCACTGCTGATTCAAATCAAAGCGTATTTGCCTGAGCTGTTATTATCCGCCGTATCTATTCAGTACGGATTGATCCATGTCCTCTCGCGAAATCCGCATCGCCACCCGTAAAAGCGCCCTGGCCTTGTGGCAGGCCGAATACGTCAAAGCACGCCTTGAACAGGCCCATTCCGGCCTCAAGGTCTCCCTGGTGCCCATGGTCAGTCGCGGCGACAAGCTGCTGGACTCGCCGCTGTCGAAAATCGGCGGCAAGGGCCTGTTCGTCAAGGAATTGGAAACTGCGCTGCTGGACAACGAAGCCGACATCGCCGTGCATTCGATGAAAGACGTGCCCATGGACTTCCCTGAAGGCCTGGGCCTTTTTTGTATCTGCGAGCGCGAAGATCCGCGCGACGCCTTCGTTTCCAACACTTTCGCGTCCCTGGACGAACTGCCGCTGGGCAGTATCGTTGGCACCTCCAGCCTGCGTCGCCAGGCCCAGTTGCTGACGCGGCGTCCCGACCTGCAGATCCGCTTTTTGCGTGGCAACGTCAACACGCGCCTGGCCAAGCTCGACGCCGGCGAATACGACGCGATCATCCTCGCCGCTGCCGGCCTGATCCGCCTGGGCTTTGAAGACCGCATCACCTCGGCCATCAGCGTCGAAGACAGCCTGCCCGCTGGCGGGCAGGGCGCAGTCGGCATCGAATGTCGCACCGCCGACAGCGAAATTCACGCACTGCTCAAGCCTCTCGATCACGCGGACACCGAAGTGCGTGTTACCGCCGAGCGTGCCTTGAACAAACACCTCAACGGTGGCTGCCAAGTGCCCATCGCCTGCTATGCCGTACTCGAAGGTGAGAATCTGTGGCTGCGTGGCTTGGTCGGTGATCCGGACGGCGGTAACCTGCTGACCGCCGAGGTGCGTGGGCCGCAGCGTGATGCCACGGCCCTGGGGATTCAGGTCGCCGAGGAACTGCTGAAAAAAGGCGCGGGTGCCATTTTGCAAAAAGTCTATGGCGAGGCCG
This sequence comes from Pseudomonas fluorescens, assembly GCF_001902145.1. Taxonomy (GTDB): domain Bacteria; phylum Pseudomonadota; class Gammaproteobacteria; order Pseudomonadales; family Pseudomonadaceae; genus Aquipseudomonas; species Aquipseudomonas fluorescens_BV. The sequence goes on along the minus strand of NZ_MRST01000026.1, from coordinate 397,395 downwards.
GCCCGCAGTGACCAAATGGCGAGTGCTGCTGACGCGGCCTGCCGAGGAGTCGACGGCCGTGGCGGCGTTATTGGCCCAGAGCGGTATTCACAGCAACTGCCTGCCTTTGCTGGAGACTGAAGCCTTGCCGGTGACCGCAAAGCAACACGCGGTGTTCGGCGCGCTGCCGCGCTATTGCGCTGTCATCGTGGTGAGCAAGCCGGCTGCACGCCTGGCGTTGCAGCGGTTGGGGGGCAGTGTGCCGCCAATGCCCTGGTTCAGTGTCGGCGCGGCGACGGCACAGATACTGGCCGATCATGGCCTCAAGGTTCACTATCCAGCCACTGGCGACGACAGCGAGGCCTTGCTTGAACTGCCCGCCTTGCGCGAGGCTATTGCACTGCCGGGTGCCCGGGTGTTGATCCTGCGCGGCGAGGGCGGGCGTGAGTTGCTGGCAGAGCGTTTACGCGAGCAAGGTGCTAGTGTCGATTACCTGGAATTGTATCGGCGTTTTCTTCCGGTGTATGAGAAGGGCGCGTTGATGCAACGCATCCAGTTGGAACGCTTGAACGGCCTGGTGGTCAGCAGTGGGCAGGGTTTTTTACACCTGCACGCGTTAGCCGGCCCCGATTGGCCAGAGGTGGCACAGCTGCCGTTGTTCGTGCCCAGCCCGCGTGTATATGAAATGGCGCGGGCCGCGGGTGCAGAAAAAGTTGTGGATTGTCGCGGCGCGAGTGCCGCGGCTTTGTTAGTGGCGTTAGGGAGCTATCCCGTTCCCACTCTCTGATACGCAAAGGACGGATACGTGAGCGAAACAGCCTTGCCTAAAGATGAAGCTCAGCCCGCGCTTGATGCGCCGGTCGAGACACCGGTCAGCGCGCCACGCCGTGGCAATGGCCTGGCAGTCGTCGCCTTGCTGTTGGGCGCTGCGGGCGTAGCCGCCGGCGGCTGGGGGATCTGGCAGGTCCGTGCCCTGCAAGCCAGCAGCCAGCACCAACTGGGCCAGGTGCAGGCCCTGGATGACCAGTCCCAGAGCCTCAAGCAAGGCCAGCAACAGCTGGCCGCCCGCCTGGCGCAGTTGCCGGGTGCGGATGAGCTGGAAGAGCGTCGCCGCCTGGTCACGCAGTTGCAGGGTGATCAGCAGCGTCTCAACCAGCGTCTGGAAACCGTGTTGGGTGCCAGCCGCAAGGATTGGCGCCTGGCCGAGGCCGAGCACCTGATCCGTCTGGCCAGCTTGCGTTTGTCCGCCTTGCAAGACATCAACAGCGCCCAGTCGCTGGTCCAGGGGGCCGACGAGATTCTTCGCGAGCAGAGCGACCCAGGGGCTTTCGCCGCACGCGAGCAATTGGCCAAGAGCCTGGCCGCGCTGCGCAGCACCGAGCAACCGGACCGTACCGGCCTGTACCTGCAATTGGCCGCTTTGCGTGACCAAGTGGTGCAGTTGGCGGCGATTGCGCCGGAGTATCAGCTCACGGAGCCTGCCTCCCAGGGGCGCCCCACCAGCGATACGCAGAACCAGTTGAGCCAGTGGTGGGAACAGATCTCCCGTTATTTCCGCATCGACTTCAACCCGGATGACAACATCCGTCCCTTGCTGGCAGGCCAAGGCCTGAACCAAGTGCGCCTGGCCTTGAGCCTGGCGCTGGAGCAAGCCCAATGGGCTGCGCTTAACGGCGAGGCGGCCGTCTACAGCCGCTCGTTGGGGGAAGCGCGCAGCGTGTTGCAGGACAACTTCAACCAGGACAACCCGCAGAGCAAGGCGATGCTGGCGCGCATTGCCGAGCTTGAGCCCAAGGCCGTGTCCGTGGTCACGCCTGACCTGGCCGCGAGCCTGGCCGCTGTGCAGGCGTACCTTGAGCGTCGTCATCTGTCTGCCGACGAAGCCAAGGCCTCGGCTGGCAAACCGGCGACCCAGGAGTAGAGCTGATGAAGCGTTTCTATGTGATCCTGGTGCTCGCAATTGCGCTCGCCCTGGCCCTGGGTGTAGGCATTTCGAAGCACACCGGCTACGTGTTGATTACCTATCCTCACCTGCTGCATTACGAATCAAGCCTGTGGGCGACATTAGTGGCGGTGTTCGCCATCGGCCTGGCGATTTATCTGGTCCGCGTGTTGTGGAGCCTGGTCGCCACATCCGGTGGCGTGGTCAATCCCTGGTCGCGGCGCAATCGCAGCCGCCGTGTTCAGATCGCTATCGAGCAAGGCCAGATGGACCTCGCCGAGGGACGTTGGGCCAGTGCGGAGCGCCACTTGCACCGTGCCGCCGAAGCAGAGCGTCAGCCGCTGCTGTATTACATCGGTGCCGCCCGTGCGGCCAATGAACAGGGCCGTTATGAGGAATCCGACGGCTTGCTGGAGCGCGCTCTGGAGCGCCAGCCCCAGGCCGAACTGGCCATTGCACTTAGCCACGCGCAATTGCAGATGGATCGAGGTGATACGGAAGGCGCGCTGGTCACTCTTCAGGCGATGCATGAGCGTCACCCGCATAACGCGCAAGTGCTGCGACAGCTGCAACGCCTGCATCAGCAGCGTGGCGACTGGTCGTCTGTGATTCGCCTGCTGCCTGAGCTGCGCAAGGACAAAGTCTTGCCCGCCAATGAACTGGCCGAGCTGGAGCGTCGTGCCTGGGGCGAGAACCTGAGCCTGGCGGCCCAGCGTGAAGAGCAAGGCGAAGCAGGGTTGCAGTCCTTGGAACGCGCATGGGAGCAACTGACCGCTGCCCAGCGCCAACAGCCACAACTGGTGTTGGCGTATGCCGACCAACTGCGTCGATTGGGCGCGGATGCCAAGGCCGAAGAAGTGCTGCGTGGTGCCCTCAAGCGCGGTTATGACAGCCACTTGATCCGGTTGTATGGCCTGCTGCGCGGCAGTGATCCTGCGCGCCAATTGAAGTTTGCCGAAGGCTGGCTCAAGGACCATCCAGGCGATGCCAGCCTGTTGCTGACGCTGGGCCGTCTGTGCCTGCAAAACAGTCTGTGGGGCAAGGCGCGGGATTATCTGGAAAGCAGCCTGCACGTGCAGCGCAATCCCGAAGCCTGCGCCGAATTGGCTCGCCTGCTGGCCCAATTGGGCGACACCGAGCGCAGCAACCAGCTGTTTCAGGAAGGCTTGGGGTTGCTCGACAATCGTCTGCTGTCTTCGCCGCTGCCAGTGCCTGCGCGAGCTTGAAGTAGGAAAGGGTGAGTGGATTGGCTCGGACCGATCCGACACCCGCTCCTTCAAACCCTGAAAACACTCGGTTTAACTGGCCTTGTTACTAATTCCTACTTGTTGTAACTGAATTTCCTCGGGTCCGTGGCGGGATGTCCTTATGTTTTCGAGGAAATGTCTGCTCTAGGGCGTATTGAAAGGGGTTGGGCCTTTCCTCTACCGTAGCGACCTATCTCTTGCAGTGCGGATAAACAATGTCTTTGGCCCCTTTACGCTCTTTGTTTTTCCTGGCGTTCATGGCGGGTGCGCTGACGTTGGGCGCGTCTTTCTACCTTCAATACGGCGCGCTGCTACGACCTTGTTTTCTATGCCAGGTACAGCGCCTGTTCCTCGCGTCTTTTGCATTGATCAACCTGATTGCCGCGCTTCACAGGCCTGGGCGTTCCGGCCATTGCCTCTACGGGCTGGCGAGCATGGCCTGCGCGCTGCTGGGCGCCATCACCGCAGGCAGGCAAGTGCTGTTGCAGAACAGGCCGGCAAGTCAGGTCGGGGATTGCTGGCCCAGCGTGCAGCACATGCTTGAAAACCTGTCTGTCTGGCAGGCAATGCGCTCGGTGTTCAATGGCACGGTCGATTGTGTCGAAATCAACTGGACGCTGTTTGACCTGAGCCTGCCTGAGTGGAGCCTGTTGTTCTTCGTGGCGATGCTGATCCTGGGGTTCATGCAGGTGTCACGGTTGCTGTTCGGCAGGCTTTTGCGCCTCGCAACGCCTTGAAAACGAGACTCAGGTTGTAGGAGCGGATTAAACACTTGTATGAACATTCTCTCCTGCGTACCTTGAAGCCATAGTCATGCGGGCATAATCTGGCCCGCACGCGTTATCCAAACCGCTTGTCAGACGCGGCCTTGTCCGTCTGCTGCTTCATCCTTGAAGTGTTGCGCAGGTACAGAGCTGCGGCGCCCCAATAGGGAAGAGAGATCATCATGTTGGAAAGTTGTCAGAATGCTGAGGAACGCTGGGGTGGGGTGCACAAGCTGATCGACAGCTGGTTGAAGGCACGTCACGAACTGGTTCGGGCCTTTGATGCTCTCGGCGCCAAGCCCGAAGCGTTGGCTGAGAATCGCGAGACATTGCAAGATTTCTGCGCTGCGCTGGTTGACTACGTGTCTGCTGGGCATTTCGGCGTCTATGAGCAACTGACCAAAGAGGCGCAAGCCTTCGATGATCAGCGTGGCCTGAAGTTGGCCGAGACGATTTACCCGCGCATCGATGTGATCACTGAAAAGCTGCTGGCGTTTACCGACCTGTGTGATGCCGGGAAATGTGTCGCGGAAAAATTCAAAGAGTTGGGTGCGCTGTTGCATGAGCGTTTCGAGCTGGAAGATTGCTTGATCGAAGTGCTGCACAACGCTCATAAGGAAGAACCCGCCACCCAGGCTTGACGCTGATGGCGAGGTAAGAAAACGGTGCGCATGTCGCACCGTTTTTTTATGGGTCAGTGGCGAGTGCCGAGCAGTTCGATCTCGAACACCAGCGGCGTATAGGGGGGGATCAACTCACCTGCGCCGTCTGCGCCATAGGCCTGGGCTGAAGGAATCACCAGACGCCATTTCGCACCCACCGGCATCTGTTGCAATGCACTGCTCCAACCGCTGATCACGCTGTTGAGGCGAAACCATTGCGGTTGCGTACTTTTGTCGAAGACAGTTCCGTCAGGCAGTCGGCCCACGTATTTCACCTGCACTTCATCGCTGGCCAACGGCTTGTTGCCAGTGCCCGGTGCCAGCTCGGTGAGCAGGATCCCATCGGCCAACTGACGAACGCCGACGGCGGCTTTTTCCCTTGAGAGAAATTGCTGCTCGGCAGCGAGTGCTTTTTCGCTTTGAGGTCGTTGGGCGTCGGCGGCGTTCTGCGCTTCGTGCTGCGCGAGGATCTGTTCGATGCGCGCGTTATCCAGCGCTAGTGGCTTGCCTTGGTAGGCTTGCTTGAGTCCGTCAAGCAGCGCCTGTATCTGCAGGCCGGGGACTTCCTGGCGCAACCGTTCGCCAAGGCTTGCGCCCAGGCTATAGGCAAGATCGTGCGGGGTTGCGACGGTGGTGTTTGAAGAGGGTTGTTCGCTTGCATCGGCCACGCAGATCGCCAAGCTGAACACTAGAAAAAGGTAACGCGACATGGGCATTCTCCCGGCGAAAGTGCGACGGATTATGCCAGTGCGGGTGCGTAAAAAGTGACGTGGTTTTCCGTTATATCGATAAGAATTTTCGCACGTTGCAACGCAACGCAAAGGATACTGTCAACATGCCCTAGCGGCGGTAAGAGCAGAGGGCTAGTATGAGCCGCACCCACGTCAGCCAGGAGGTAAACCATGTCGGCCAAACAGAAGCCTGTAAATACCCCGTTGCACTTGCTCCAACAACTTTCGGGCAGCCTGCTCGAACATCTGGAAAGCGCGTGCTCCCAAGCCTTGGCTGATGCAGAAAAACTGCTCGCCAAACTGGAAAAGCAACGCGGTAAAGCGCAAGAAAAGCTGCACAAGTCCCGCACCAAACTGCAAGACGCCGCCACTGCCGGCAAGTCCAAGGCGCAAGCCAAAGCCAAAGGCGCGGTAAAAGAGCTTGAAGAGCTGCTGGATGCTCTCAAGGATCGCCAAGCCGAAACCCGCAGCTACATTTCCCAACTCAAAAAAGACGCTCAAGAAAGCCTGAAACTGGCCCAAGGCGTTGGTCGTGTGAAAGAAGCCGTAGCTAAGGCACTGGGCGCTCGTACGCCTGCAAAAGTAGCCGCTAAGCCAGTCGCTAAAACTGCTGCTTCCAAACCAGCCGCCAAGCCAGCTGCTAGAACCGCTGCTGCCAAACCAGCCGCTAAGCCAGCTGCTAAAACTGCTGCTGCCAAACCAGCCGCTAAGCCAGCTGCTAAAGCCGCTGCTGCCAAACCAGCTGCCAAGCCAGTTGCTAAAACCGCAGCTGCCAAATCAGCCGCGAAGCCAGTTGCTAAAACTGCTGCTGCCAAACCAGCCGCGAAGCCAGTTGCTAAAACTGCTGCTGCCAAGCCGACAGCGAAGCCAACTGCTAAAACCGCAGCTGCCAAACCAGCCGCGAAGCCAGTTGCTAAAACCGCAGCTGCCAAACCAGCTGCCAAGCCAGCTGCTAAAACCGCAGCCGCCAAACCAGCGGCTAAGCCAGCTGCTAAAACTGCTGCTGCCAAACCAGCTGCCAAGCCAGTCGCTAAAACTGCGGCCGCCAAACCAGCTGCCAAGCCAGTCGCGAAAACTGCGGCTGCCAAACCAGCTGCCAAGCCAGTCGCTAGAACAGCAGCTGCCAAACCGGCCGCTAAGCCAGCCGCTAAACCTGCTGCTGCCAAACCGGCCGCTAAGCCTGCTGCCGCAAAACCGGCCGCAAAGCCAGCTACTCCAGCAGCACCCACTACCACCCCGGCAGCAGCCACCGCTCCAACTGCATCGGCCAGCAGCACCCCTGCACCGGTAGCGCCAAGCACCACCCCAACCAGCGCTTCCTAAGTGTTGGTGGCCATGGCGCGCAATTGCAGCAGCGCGTCGTGGTCAAGGTTGGCGGCTTCGGTCGCCAGGCCTTCAAGCCATTCTTGCTGAGCCGGCACCTCCTTGATCGGCCATGTCTGCGCCAGCGCTTCCAAGCGCGCCAGCAGCGTTCTTTCGGCCTCCAGTTCCAGTGTCTGGACCTGCTCTCGTAGCGATGCCAATTGCGCATCCTGCTGGGCCAAGGCCCGCCATTGCACGCGCATTTGTCGCAAGGGTTCGACAACCTGCACCCGCCACGGTTGGGCAATCTGTTGCAGTGCCTGAACGCGTTCGGGCTTGTACGCCACACCTCGCCATTCCAGCCACGCACCACACAACAACAGGCACACGTCTGCCCCTTGCTCCTGCAAGCGCAGGCAAGCGGCCTCCACACCCGGGCGGGTATAGGTCGAAAGGGCAAAGCTCCACAGGTCAGCGCACATATTCACACCCAAGCCAGCGGCCAACGAAGCTGGTAGACTCCGCCGCCATTATGATCCGACTTCAAAGCCTAACATTACAGCGTGGCCCGCAACGTCTTCTTGAAGACGCCGAGCTGACCCTGCACGCCGGTCACAAAGCCGGCCTGATTGGTGCCAATGGCGCCGGCAAATCCACGTTGTTCGCCTTGTTGCTGGGTGAGCTGACTCCGGATTCCGGGGACTGCCTGCTGCCGGCCGACTGGCGCATAGCCCATATGCGCCAGGAGATCGACACCCTGGACCGCATCGCCATCGACTACGTGCTCGATGGCGACCTGCGCCTGCGCCAGGTGCAACACGACCTGACCGAAGCCGAAAAAGCCCAGGACGGTGCCGCCCTGGCGCGCCTGCACTCGGAGCTGGACAGCGCCGACGGTTACACCGCCGACGCCCGCGCTCGAAAGATGCTCGCCGGCCTTGGGTTTACCAACGAACAGATGGACCGTCCGGTCGCCGACTTCTCCGGCGGCTGGCGCATGCGCCTGAACCTGGCCCAAGCGCTGATGTGCCCCTCGGACCTGCTACTGCTCGACGAGCCGACCAACCACTTGGACCTCGATGCGATCCTGTGGCTGGAAGACTTCCTCAAGAGTTACCAGGGCACCTTGCTGCTGATTTCCCACGACCGGGATTTCCTCGACGCCGTGGTCGATAACATCGCCCATGTCGAACAGAAGAAAATCACCCTTTACCGTGGCGGCTATACCGCATTCGAACGCGCGCGTGCCGAACGCCTGGCCCAGCAGCAACAGGCCTTTGAAAAGCAACAGGCGCAACGTGCGCACATGGAAAGCTACATCGCAAGGTTCAAGGCCCAGGCGACCAAGGCCCGCCAGGCCCAGAGCCGGATCAAGGCCCTGGAACGCATGGAAGAGCTGTCGGCGGCCCACGTCGATTCGCCGTTCGACTTTGTCTTCCGTGAGTCGGTGAAGATCTCCAGCCCGCTGTTGGACCTCTCGGACGCGCGCCTTGGCTATGGCGACAAAACCATCCTGGAGAAGGTCAAGCTGCAGCTCACGCCGGGTGCACGCATCGGTTTGCTCGGCCCGAACGGCGCGGGTAAGTCGACACTGATCAAGAACCTCTCGGGTGAGCTTGAGCCGCTGGCCGGCCGCCTGACCCGTGGCGAGAACACGGTGGTGGGTTACTTCGCCCAGCACCAACTGGACTCGCTGGACGCCAAGGCAAGCCCGCTGTTGCACCTGCAACGCCTGGCACCGACCGAGCGCGAGCAGACCCTGCGCGACTTCCTTGGCGGTTTCGACTTCCGTGGCGCGCGTATCGACGAACCCGTGCTGAATTTCTCCGGTGGCGAAAAAGCCCGACTGGCCCTGGCCCTGATCGCCTGGGACCGGCCCAACCTGCTGCTGCTCGACGAACCGACCAACCACCTGGATCTGGAGATGCGCCTGGCGTTGACCATGGCCCTGCAGGAATTCAGCGGTGCGGTATTGGTGGTGTCTCACGACCGTCACCTGCTCAAGAGCACCACCGACAATTTCCTGCTGGTGGCCGACGGCAAGGTCGAAGAATTCGACGGCGACCTGGACGACTACGCGCGCTGGCTGACGGAATACCGCCTGCGCAATGCGCCGGCCAGCAACACACCGGTCAACCCGGACAAGACTGACAAGAAAGCCCAGCGCCAGGCCGCCGCCGCGCTGCGCCAGCAGTTGGCGCCGCACAAGCGTGAGGCCGACAAGCTGGAAGCCGAACTGGGCAAGGTGCATGAGCGCCTGGCCAAGATCGAAGCCAGCCTGGGCGACAGCGCCGTGTACGAGGCGGCGCGCAAGGACGAGCTGCGTGACCTGCTGGCCGAACAGGCCAAGCTCAAGGTGCGCGAGGGGCAATTGGAGGAAACCTGGATGGAGGCCCTCGAACTGCTCGAAACCCTGCAAGCGGAGCTGGAGGCGCTGTCCTGATGGAAGCTTTGCAACTGCCATTATCGGTGCAATTGATCGAGCTCATTTGGATCGGCGTGCAAATCCTGCTGATCCTGCTGGCCGGCTACCTGGCCCAGCGCTTCGTCGCCAAAGGCCTGACCCGCCTGGGTGAGCGCTACCCGTTCCCCCCGCAATTGCTGATGCCCCTGCGCGGCGGCTTGCGCTGGCTGATCATGGGCAGTGCGCTGATACTTGTGCTGGGCCGCCTGGGTGTGTCCGCCACGGTGCTGTGGACGGCCCTGTCGGGCTTTGTCGCGGTAGCAGCCGTGGCGTTCTTCGCCATGTGGTCGGTGCTGTCCAACCTGCTGTGCGCGATCCTGATCTTTACCGTCGGGCCGTTTCGCCTGGGTGATATCGTCGAGTTGGTGGACACCGTCGACAAGCCGGGCGTGAAGGGCCGGGTCGTGGCGATCAACTTGCTCTACACCACGCTGATCGAAGTCGAGGAAGCCGGGACCAACAGCGCGATGGTGCAGGTGCCCAATAGTTTGTTCTTCCAGCGTTCGGTCCGCCGTTGGCCCGGGTCTGGCACCAATATCCTGTAGGAGCGAGCTTGCTCGCGAAGACCGTCAACGATAACGCAGCGCTTGCAGTCAGCCCGCATCGCCTGTGCATTTTTCGCGAGCAAGCTCGCTCCTACAGAAATCTATAGCCAGCCTTTGGTCGCTGGAGTTAGCTTAAGGCACAACCGCTAACTCCCTTGCGAGGTGTGCAAATGGCTCTCGACACATGGCTGGCCTTTTTCCTGGCCAGTTGGATCATCTCCCTTTCCCCTGGCGCCGGTGCCATCGCCTCGATGTCCAGCGGCCTGCAGTACGGTTTTGTGCGTGGCTACTGGAACGCCATCGGCCTGCAACTGGGTTTGGCGATGCAGATTGCTGTGGTCGCCGGTGGTTTGGGGGCCATTCTGGCGGCCTCGTCTACAGCGTTCTATGCGATCAAATGGTTCGGCGTGGCCTACCTCGTGTACCTGGCCGTCAAGCAATGGCGCGCTTTGCCCATGGACATGACCGATGACGCCGCCGTACGTCCGATCGGCAAACCGATGGCGATGATGTTCCGCGGCTTCTTGGTCAACGCCAGCAACCCCAAGGCGTTGGTGTTCATGCTGGCGGTGCTGCCGCAGTTCGTGAACCCGCAGGCGCCGTTGTTGATCCAGTACCTGATCCTCGGTGCGACCATGATCAGCGTCGATATGATCGTGATGGCGGGCTACACAGGGTTGGCGTCGAAAGTCTTGCGCCTGTTGCGTACGCCTAAACAACAAAAACGTGTAAACCGCACCTTTGCTGGCTTGTTTGTCGGCGCTGCCGGTTTCCTGGCGAGCCTGCATCGCGCCACGGCGTAACTGAACAAGCCGGATCAAAATGTGGGAGGGGGCTTGCCCCCGATAGCAGGGTGACAGTCAGCTAATTTCTAGCTGAACCACCGCTATCGGCGGCAAGCCACCTCCCACATTGGTTTTGTGGCGATATTAAATAACACCTTGAGTCCAAGCTCTTTAAGCTCAACAATAGTGTTACTTCGTATTTCCACTTGAGATTCATTCATGACCGCCCCTTTCCGCTTTCTCGCCTGGCTGCTCTTGCCGGCATTGCTGTCGTGCAGCTTCAATCTGTCGGCCGCGACCGCCGAGGGCGCGCCACAAGCCCTGCATTTGCTCGACTACATTGGCGCCGACTACCCGCCGACGGTGGAAGCGGGCAAGGTGGTGGATGATTCGGAATACCGCGAACAAGTCGAGTTTCTCGGGGTATTGCAGGGGCTGGTGGCGGATTTGCCAGACAAGCATGAGCGCGCCGAGCTGGTAAAGGGCGTTGATGAGCTGCTGGCCGCGGTCACTGCCCACCAGGACGGTGCGAGCGTTGCCCGCCAGGCCCGTCAATTGGGCGCCAAGCTGGCCGTGGCGTATGAAGTGAGCCAGGCCCCGGCCATCACGCCGGACCCCACCCGAGGCACGCCGCTCTACGCCCAGCATTGTTCGGTGTGCCACGGCACAGCGGGCGCCGGCGATGGCCCGGCAAGCGTGGGCATGACCCCACCGCCGGCTAACCTGCGTGATGCCACGCGCCTGGATCGCCTGAGCCTCTACGCGATCTACAACACCCTCGGCCTGGGCGTCGAAGGCACCGACATGCCGTCGTTCGCTGACCAACTGGACGACCGCCAGCGCTGGGACCTGGCAACCTATATCGCCGGCTTCACGGCCGACCCGGCCGCTGCCAAAGGCGAGCAGACGTTCAACCGTGCCGACCTGGCCCGCCAGACCCCCAATGAAGTACTCGCCGCTGACGGCCCTGGCGCTGCGGCGACGTTCCGCGCCCAACGTGCGCAGCCGCCGCAGGTTCAGCGTGGCCCCGCGCAGTTGCTCGACTACACCGCCGCCACCCTGGACAAGAGCCTCGCGGCCTTCCGCAACGGCGACCACGAGCAGGCCTACGATCTGTCCGTCGCTGCCTACTTGGAAGGCTTCGAACTGGTGGAAAGCTCCCTGGATAACGTCGATGCCAATGTGCGCAAAGACACCGAGAAGGCCCTGATGGCCTATCGGCAATCGTTGCAGGACGGCTTGCCTATCGAGCAGGTGCAGCAGCGCTTGGACGCGGCCAAAGGCAAACTCGCTGAGTCGGCCGGTTTGCTGGGCGGCGATGGCCTGAGCTGGTCGTTGAGCTATATCTCCGGCTTGCTGATCCTGCTGCGTGAAGGCCTGGAAGCGATTCTGGTGCTGGCAGCGATCCTCGCCTTCCTGCGTAACACCGGCCAGCAATCGGCGGTGCGCAGCGTCAACGTCGGCTGGGGCCTGGCGCTGTTGGCAGGCTTGGGTACCTGGGCCTTGGCGGCCTATGTCATTGACGTCAGCGGTGCCCAGCGTGAGTTGCTTGAAGGCTGCACGGCGTTGTTTGCCAGTGTGATGGTGCTGTGGCTCGGCGTGTGGATGCACGACCGGCGTCACGCGGCGGCCTGGCAGGACTACATCAAGAGCAGCCTGGTGGGCGGCGGTGGGCGTTTCGGGTTTGCCGTGCTGGCGTTCTTCTCGGTGTATCGCGAGCTATTCGAAGTGATCCTGTTCTACGAAACCCTGTGGCTGCAGGCCGGCCCTGCCGGGCACAACGCGGTGCTGGCCGGTGGTGCCACGGCGCTGGTGCTGTTGGTGGGCCTGGCCTGGGTGATCTTGCGTGGTTCGGCGAAGTTGCCCCTGGCGCTGTTCTTCGGCATCAACGCCGCGTTGCTATGCGCGCTGTCGGTGGTGTTCGCCGGGCACGGTGTGAAAGCCTTGCAGGAAGCGGGCATCTTCGGCACGCGCCCGGTGGCGTTCTTTGACTTCGATTGGCTGGGCATTCACGCCGATGCGTACTCGTTGGGGGCACAGGCCGTGGCGATCCTGGCGATTGTGGTGTTGTATGGCCGTAGCCGCCTGACCGAAAAGCGCCGGGTGGCGGCGTAGCATGCGCGTGTGGATCGACGCCGACGCCTGCCCCAGGGCGGCCAAGGACCAAGTGCTGAAGTTCGCCCTCAAGCGCCAGTTTGAGGTGGTGCTGGTGGCAGGGCAAAGCCAGATCAAGCCCAGCTTTGCCTGTGTGAAGTTGATCGTTGTACCCAGCGGGCCGGATGCCGCCGATGATTACCTGGTGGAGCACGCCGTGCCCGGCGAACTGGTGATTTGCAGCGACGTGCCCTTGGCCGACCGCCTGGTGAAGAAGGGCGTGACGGCCCTTGACCCGCGTGGCAAGGAGTTCAGCCCGGCGAACATGAGCGAGCGGTTGGCGGTGCGTAACCTGTTTACCGACCTGCGCGAGCAAGGCCAGATGGGCGGCGGCCCGCCGCCCCACAGCGAAAAGGACAAGCAGGCGTTTGCCAATGCGCTGGACCGCATCCTCACCCGCTTGATGAAGCCAGCCTGACCTGTGGCGAGGGAGCTTGCTCCCGCTGGGCTGCGTAGCAGCCCCAAAGCCGTCGTCAGTGTTTTATCTGAATCACCGCGTCAGCTTAGATGGGGCGGCTTCGCCACCCAGCGGGAGCAAGCTCCCTCGCCACAGGTGCATCCCCCATCAGTCGTTCTCGTGGGTCAATTCCAATACCCGATCCACCAGCTTGTTGATGCCTGACGCCACCTCGCTGATGTTCTTGCCCAGCATATAGGCCGGTGTACTCACCAGCTTGCGCGCCTGGTCCTCGACGATGTCCTCCACGGTGCATTCGACGTGGGTGGCGCCCATCTTGTCCAAGGCTGCGGCGGTGCTGGCATCGTTGCCGATGGTGCAGGTCACGCCAGGGCCATAGATCTTGGCGGCCAGGGCCGGCGAGATGCAGATCAACCCCACCGGCTTGCCCGCCTCGGCAAAGGCTTCAGCCAGTGCCAGCACCTGGGGGTTGATGATGCAGCCGGCGCCTTCCACGGCAAAGTTCGACAGGTTCTTTGCCGCGCCAAAACCGCCGGGCACGATCAGCGCGTCAAAGTCTGCGGCGTTGGCTTGGCCAATATCCTTTACTGCACCGCGGGCGATGCGCGCGGATTCCACCAGCACGTTGCGCGATTCGGGCATTTCTTCACCCGTTAGGTGGTTGATCACGTGCAACTGCGCAACGTCGGGTGCAAAGCATTCCACTTGAGCGCCGCGCTGGTCCAGGCGCAGCAGGGTGATCACGCTTTCATGGATCTCTGCGCCGTCATACACGCCACAGCCGGAAAGGATCACTGCAATCTTTTTGCTCATGGGCATTTCTCCTGATTCATGGCGTTAAATGTCTACTAATTTGTAACCTGTTGCCAATGGGATCTCACGTCGCTGCACCTAATCTTGATGTAACAAAAATAGACCGGACTAGCCCATGGACTTTGTGCCTTACGCAGTACCGTTTTTTATTGCCCTGATCGTGGTGGAGTTGCTGGCCGACCGTTGGCGTGGCGTGCGCAACTACCGAGTGGCGGATGCCATCAACAGCCTCAGCACCGGAGTGCTGTCCACCACCACCGGCTTGCTTACCAAGGGCGTGGGCCTGCTGACCTACGCGTTCGCCCTCGAGCACCTGGCGCTGTTCGAATTGCCGGCCCAGAGTGCCTGGACCTGGGTGTTTGCCTTTGTGTTCTATGACTTCTGCTACTACTGGCTGCACCGCATGGGTCATGAGCGCAACATCCTGTGGGCCGCGCATTCGGTGCATCACCAGAGCGAGGACTACAACCTCAGCACCGCCTTGCGCCAGACCAGTACGGGCTTCCTGCTGAGTTGGATCTTCTACCTGCCGCTGGCGGTGGCCGGCGTGCCACTGGTGGTGTTTATCAGCGTGGCGTCGCTCAACCTGCTGTATCAATTCTGGGTCCATACACGCCATGTTCCCAAGCTCGGCTGGTTCGAATGGTTTTTCGTCACACCGTCCAATCATCGGGCCCACCATGCACAGAACGCTCTCTACATGGATCGCAACTACGGCGGGGTGTTCATTATTTGGGACCGACTGTTCGGCACCTTCCAGGAGGAAGACGATAACGAACCGGTGATTTTCGGCGTGACCACACCCCTGGCCAGCTGGAACCCGCTGTGGGCCAACCTGCAGTTTTATGCGCAACTCTGGAGTGACGCCCGGCGTACTGAGCGTTGGTGGGACAAGCTGCGTATCTGGTTCATGCGCACCGGCTGGCGCCCGGCAGACGTCAAGGCCCAGTACCCGATGGCCAAGCCGGACCTGAGGCAGTTCCGCAAATTCGAGGTGCCGCTGGATGTGCGCCAACAGGTCTACATCGCCTTGCAGTTTGCGGCTTATGTAGGGTTTGGCAGCTATCTGATGAATTTCGGTGAGGGCTTGCCCGCCACGGCGCTGGTCCTTGGCTGGGGCACGATGGCGCTGGGGTTGTTTACCCTGGGGGTGGCGCTGGAGAATCGCCCATGGGCACTGAAGGCCGAGCTGGCGCGCCTGGCGCTGAATGTTCCCTTGGTATGGCTGGCGCCGCTGGTGGGGTTGTGGCCCGCCAGCAACCTGGGCTGGCTGGGCCTGGCGAGCTACAGCCTGCTCAGCATCATCGGCCTCTACTGTTGCAGAAGCCGGCTTACTCGGTTGGCGTCTTAGTCGTTTCGACCGGGGCCGGCTCGTTAGCCAGCCGAGCCTTGGCCTCGGCACAGGCTTGGCGGGCGATGCGGGCATTCTTGAAGCGACGGCGCAGCCACAGGCCAAAGCCCAGCACCAGCAAGGCGCCCAATACCCACAACTCGTATTTCTTGACGCTGCCGAGCATCCCTTCAAGCACCGCGCCAAAGTGGTAGGCCGCCGCCCCCAGTGCCGCGGCCCAGATCGCCGCGCCAATACCGTTGAGGACCAGGTAGCGCAACGGTGGGTAGCCGGACAGGCCAATCGCCACGGGCATCACCGTGCGCAAGCCGTAGACGAAGCGGAAACTCAATACCCAGATATCCGGATGCTTGCGGATATGTTCCAGTGCCTTGTCGCCCATCAATTGCCAGCGTGGCTTGCGCGCCAGCAACTTGCGGCCGTGCTTGCGCCCCATGTAGTACCAGAGCTGGTCGCCGGCGTAGCTGCCAAAAAAGGCAACGACCACCACCAGGTTGATATCCATGTAGCCACGAAACGCCAGGAAGCCTGCGAGTACAAGGATGGTCTCGCCTTCGAAGAACGTGCCGAGAAAGAGGGCAAAGTAGCCGAAGTCATGCAGAAATTGTTGAAGCATGGTCTAGGGTGCTGGCGAAATGAACGCGCAGCCTACGCCTTCACGAAGATTCATGAAAGTATCGAGATGTGTCACGAAGTGAACAATTCCTACGCAAATGACGAATGGGACTACAGGTCGCGTCGATAAGCACAACTGTCATTCATTCGTCATAATGGCCGCTTATAACTGCAACGCTCGCCCGTAAATACGGGCTCAGGAGTCTGTCGTGAGCTTTACCCCTGCCAATCGCCTGTTCCCCGCCACCCGTCTGCGTCGCAATCGTCGTGATGATTTTTCTCGTCGCCTGGTACGTGAAAATGTACTGACCACGAATGATCTGATCCTGCCGGTTTTCGTGCTCGACGGTGAAAATCGCCGGGAAGCGGTGGCGTCGATGCCGGGTGTGGAGCGTCTGACCATCGACCTGTTGCTTGAAGAGGCGGCGAAGTGGGTCGAATTGGGCATCCCGGCGCTGGCGCTGTTCCCGGTGACCCCGGCCGAACTCAAGACCCTGGACGCCGCCGAAGCCTGGAACCCCCAGGGGATTGCCCAGCGCGCCACCCGTGCCCTGCGCGAGCGTTTCCCGGAGCTGGGCGTGATCACCGACGTGGCCCTGGACCCTTTCACCACCCACGGCCAGGATGGCATTCTTGACGAAGACGGTTATGTTCAGAACGACATCACCGTCGATGCACTGGTCAAGCAGGCGTTGTCCCACGCGGCTGCGGGCGCCCAGGTGGTTGCACCGTCGGACATGATGGACGGGCGCATCCAGGCGATTCGCGAAGCCCTTGAGCTGGCCGGTCACGTCAATGTGCGGATCATGGCCTACTCGGCCAAATACGCCAGCGCCTACTACGGCCCATTCCGCGATGCGGTAGGCTCGGCGCTGAACCTGGGCAAGGCCAACAAGGCCTCGTACCAGATGGACCCGGCCAACAGCCACGAAGCCCTGCACGAAGTGGCCGCCGACCTGGCCGAAGGCGCCGATATGGTCATGGTCAAGCCCGGGATGCCCTACCTGGACATTCTTTACCGGGTCAAAGAGGAATTCAAAGTGCCGACCTTTGTCTATCAGGTCAGCGGTGAATACGCCATGCACATGGCGGCAATCCAGAATGGTTGGTTGAGTGAAGGGGTGATCCTCGAATCCCTGACTGCCTTTAAACGTGCCGGCGCTGATGGCATTCTGACCTACTTCGCCGCCCGCGCCGCCCAATTGCTTAGAGAGCAACAATAGCCCTCACAGGAACACTCGATGAATACCGAAGGACTCTCAGAAGTTGCCGTAAAAGACGCTCATCCGGTGGTTGAACAAGTCGCCGAGACCCCGCCGGAGCTGGAGCCCGCACCGCCTGCGGTGGTTGCCGAAGCACCTGCGCCGGTGCCCGTGGTCACCAACCTGGATGACAGCAGCCTGTACATCCACCGCGAGTTGTCACAACTGCAATTCAACATCCGCGTGCTCGAGCAGGCGCTGGATGAGTCCTACCCCTTGCTGGAACGGCTGAAATTCCTGCTGATCTTCTCCAGCAACCTGGACGAGTTCTTCGAGATCCGTGTTGCCGGCCTCAAGAAGCAGATTACCTTCGCCCGTGAACAAGCCGGTGCCGACGGCCTGCAACCGCACCAGGCCCTGGCGCGCATCAGTGAGCTGGTGCACGGCCATGTGGACCGCCAGTACGCGATCCTCAATGACATCCTGCTGCCGGAGCTGGAAAAGCATCAGGTCCGCTTCATTCGTCGTCGTCACTGGACCGCCAAGATCAAGACCTGGGTGCGCCGTTACTTCCGGGACGAGATTTCGCCGATCATCACGCCTATCGGCCTCGACCCGACGCACCCGTTCCCCTTGCTGGTGAACAAGAGCCTCAACTTCATCGTCGAACTCGAAGGTATCGACGCTTTCGGCCGCGATTCTGGCCTGGCGATCATCCCGGCGCCGCGTCTGTTGCCTCGGATCATCAAGGTACCGGAAGAGGTAGGGGGCGCTGGCGACAACTATGTATTCCTGTCGTCGATGATCCACGCGCACGCCGATGACCTGTTCCAGGGCATGAAGGTCAAGGGCTGCTACCAGTTCCGCCTGACTCGTAACGCCGACCTGGCGTTGGACTCCGAAGACGTCGAAGACTTGGCCCGTGCCCTGCGCGGCGAACTGTTCTCGCGGCGCTACGGCGACGCGGTGCGCCTGGAAGTGGCGGACACCTGCCCGAAACATCTGTCGGACTACCTGCTCAAGCAGTTCAACCTGGCAGAATCGGAGCTGTACCAGGTCAACGGCCCTGTAAACCTGACGCGCCTGTTCAGCATCACCGGCTTGGACAGCCATCCTGAGTTGCAATACAAGCCGTTCACCCCGCAGATCCCGAAACTTTTGCAAAACAGCGAGAACATCTTCAGCGTGGTGAGCAAGCAGGACATCCTGCTGCTGCACCCCTTCGAGTCGTTCACCCCGGTGGTCGACCTGTTGCGCCAGGCCGCCAAAGACCCGCATGTCCTGGCCGTGCGCCAGACCCTGTACCGCAGCGGTGCCAACTCGGAAATCGTCGATGCGCTGGTGGATGCGGCGCGTAATGGCAAGGAAGTCACCGCGGTGATCGAGTTGCGTGCGCGTTTCGACGAAGAGTCCAACCTGCAACTGGCCAGCCGCCTGCAAGCGGCCGGTGCGGTGGTGATCTACGGCGTGGTCGGTTTCAAGACTCACGCCAAGATGATGCTGATCCTGCGCCGTGAAGCCGGTGAGATCGTGCGCTACGCCCACTTGGGTACCGGCAACTATCACGCCGGCAACGCCAAGCTCTACACCGATTACAGCTTGCTGACGTCCGATGACGCGCTGTGCGAAGACGTCGGCAAGTTGTTCAGCCAGTTGATCGGCATGGGCAAGACCCTGCGCATGAAGAAGCTGTTGCACGCGCCGTTCACGCTCAAGAAGGGCATGCTCGACATGATTGCCCGTGAGACCCAGTTTGCCCTCGACGGCAAACCGGCGCACATCATCGCCAAGTTCAACTCGCTGACCGACCCGAAGATCATCCGCGCGCTGTACAAGGCCAGCCAGTCCGGTGTGCGCATCGACCTGGTGGTGCGTGGCATGTGCTGCCTGCGCCCCGGCATTGTGGGCGTGTCGCATAACATCCACGTGCGCTCGATCATCGGCCGCTTCCTGGAGCACACACGCGTGTTCTACTTCCTCAACGGCGGCGAAGAGCAGATGTTCCTCTCCAGTGCCGACTGGATGGAGCGCAACCTCGACAAGCGCGTGGAGACCTGCTTCCCGGTGGAAGGCAAGAAGCTGATCATGCGGGTCAAGAAGGAGCTGGAAAGCTACCTGACCGACAACACCCATAGCTGGAGCCTGCAGTCGGATGGGCGCTACGTGCGTAATACCCCGACCGGCAACCAGAACCCGCGCAGCGCGCAGGCGACATTGTTGGAGAAGTTGGGTAGCCCGATTCTGACGGTGAACTAACACCCAACTCAGTTCAAAAAGTGGGAGCGGGCTTGCCCGCGATAGCGGTAGGTCAACCAAAGATGCATTGGCTGACACTCCGTCATCGCGGGCAAGCCCGCTCCCACATTTGTTTTGCAGAATGCTTTTAGGTTTGCTTAGCGCAGGTTCAGGCTGAACCCTACCCGCGTCAGCCACTCCGCTTCCTGGGCGAAGTCCGCCTGGGTCAGCTGGTTCTCATCCAGCCAGCCTTTGGGGAACATCACTTCCAGGCTGTCGCCATCGGCGTGCAGTTTGACTTGGGGCATTTCCTGGGTACCACGGATGTGGTGGAACAGGATTGCAAAGCGCAGCAGCGCACACAGGCGGATCAGCTTGATGCCGTCTTTACCGAACTCGGCAAACTTGTCCTTGGGAATATTGCGACGATGGCCGCGTACCAGCAGCGCGAGCATCTGTTGGTCTTCCCGCGAGAAACCGGCCAGGTCCGAGTGTTCGATCAGGTACGCGCCGTGCTTGTGGTAATGGTAGTGGGCGATGTCCAGGCCGACTTCATGCACCTTGGCTGCCCAGCCGAGTAACTCGCGCCAGACGCCGTCTTCCAGGTCCCAGTCCTCGGCCACCTGGTCGAAGGCGTGCAAGGCTTTGCGCTCGACGCGGGCGGCTTGCTCCAGGTCGACGTGATAACGCTCCATCAGCGAGCTGAGGGTGCGCTCTCGCACGTCTTCATGGTGGTGCCGGCCCAGCAGGTCGTAGAGCACACCTTCGCGCAGGGCGCCGTCACAGTGGTCCATGCGTTGCAGTTCGAGGGCGTCAAAGATGGCTTCGAGAATCGCCAGGCCCGCAGGGAAAATGGCGCGACGGTCGGGCTTGATGCCGTCGAAGTCGATTTTCTCTGCATCCCCTAGCTTGAACAGCTTGCGCTTGAGCCACGCCAGGCCTTCGGCGTTCACCTCACCGGTGCCATGGCCACCGGCCTTCAAGGCCAGGCCAATGGCACGGATGGTGCCGGACGAGCCGATGGCTTCATCCCAGGTCAGGCGGTGCAAGGCATGTTCGATGCTCATGATTTCCAGGCGCGCTGCGGTGTAGGCCTGGGCATAGCGCGCCGGGGTGATCTTGCCATCCTTGAAATAACGCTGGGTGAAACTCACGCACCCCATCTGCAGGCTTTCACGCAATAGCGGTTCGAAACGCTGGCCGATGATGAACTCGGTGCTGCCACCGCCAATGTCCGCCACCAGGCGTTTGCCGGGCGTATCGGCCAGGGTGTGGGACACGCCGAGGTAGATCAGGCGTGCCTCTTCACGGCCCGAGATGACTTCCACCGGATGCCCGAGGATTTCCTCGGCGCGATGGATGAATTCGTTGCGGTTACGCGCTTCGCGCAAGGCGTTGGTGCCAACGATACGCACCGCGCCAGGGGGCATGCCGTTGATCAGTTGCGCGAAACGCTTGAGGCAATCGAGCCCGCGCTGCATGGATTCTTCATTGAGCTTGCGCTCGTCGTCGATCCCGGCGGCCAGTTGCACCTTCTCGCCGAGCCGCTCAAGGATGCGGATCTCGCCGTTCTGGGCCTTGGCCACGACCATATGAAAGCTGTTAGAGCCCAGGTCGATGGCGGCGATCAAGGACAGATTCTTGGCTTGGGATTGCGGCATGGTTTGGGGGTCTCGGTCGATAACCTTGCCATCGTGCCACGATCGACGGCTGGCGCCAACGCGTAGTGCCAGAGGAATTTTCCCCAATCACTCATCAGAAATTGTGAATGCCGCTTGTAGGAGGGGGTTGCGATAGCTGTGTTATTTGGTCGCGAGTCGCTGTAGTTCATAACTTGCAGTGTGCGTAATTTCTGGGTGATCAACTTAATCCTACACATGTATGCATATTTGTCTTGGTTTTTTGTGTTTGCTCCTACAGTAAGCAATCTAAATGTAAGCCGTGTTTGCAGAGCTGTCTTACGTTGACTGAGGGGTTTTTCCGGCTTAATTATTTCTGTGTGGCACCGATACTGCCGATCGGCAATTAAGTCGTGGCGGTAATTATTTGTCGCTCAGGGCTTATGCAAGGGGGGTAGTTATGCGTGTGGGGTTTAAACAAGTTAACGCCTCACATAGCTGACTATAGGTGCTGTTTTTCTGAGTCAGGAAATTAAGATGGTCAGATGAAAAACAAAGTGTCAGTGCCGGCGGGATTGCTTCTGGTTGCTGTAGATTTAAGTGTCGAAGCAGCCAATCTACGAGTGAAGGGTATTGATGGCCCCGCCCGTTGCAGCTTAACACTATGAGCTCGATGGCAAGCAGCCTACGCTAGAGCTGTGTAATTTCCGATAGTTTTTGTGTCGGCAGTTTTAGTGATGAGCGATATTGGTTTTTTGCTAGCGAATCCATTTCTATGTCTATGCAGGATATAAAATCATGAAAATTAAGTTTGTTTTGGTGGCAAGTATGGTGCTTTCGGTGGCTAGTCTGAGTGCTCAGGCCTCAGAGTTGCGCGTAAAGGGGGCCATTGTTCCTGCCAGTTGCAGTTTTACAATGACTAACGCCGTTTTCGATTATGGTGATATCCGGCCGTCGAGCCTAAGCGAAACTCAGTATACGCGTTTGACGGCGAAGTCTACACCGTTCGCTATTAAATGTGAGGGAACTGCACTCACTGCGGTTGGGCTCAAGGCAGTGGACAATCGCTCATCCAGCAAAGTGCCAGGTATCGTTAGCTCAATAGACCAGGGCTACACTGATAACTACAACTATGGATTGGGTTTGTCGTCCAAAGGACAAAAAATAGGCGGTTATGCCGTACATGTCCAAAACTCTATTGCTGACGGGCGAGCCGTCCGTACATTGACTTCCGCAGACAATGGCAATACATGGAAGAACTATCGAAGCAACGCGTTGGGTCAAGGCGGCGATGTCATTGCCTGGTGGAGTGGTTCAGGCGCGCAAACACCACTTAAGGTTAACTCCGTATCGGGGAATATCCAGATTGTAACCTTTATTAATAAAAAGTCCGCGCTTGATGTGGGCAGCAAAGTCGAGTTGGACGGTCACGCAACCTTGGAGCTTCGTTACCTCTAGGCTCCTATTGTACTTCTTTGATCAGATAATTCGTATCGGTATGCGGGTGATAGCGCAGGCCTAATTATCATTGGGTTCGATCTGATATTTATCGTTATGTTGAGAGTACTAAAAGTGAATAAGACGATGTTTGTAATGAGTGTCGCGTGCTTGGCGTCCCTTGGTTTTCATGCTCAAGCTGCTGACCTGAGCGTGAAAGGGACGATTGCCCCCGTCAGTTGCAGTTTCACAATAACCAATTCGGTCTTCGACTACGGAAGGATTGATCCGAATTCCCTGAGTCCGACCCGTTATACACAGTTGGCTAAAAAGACAACGCCTTATTCGATCAAGTGTGCCAGCAATGTCAAGACAACGGTGGCAATCAGGGCGTCGGACAATCGCGCAAGCTCTCGAATTCCCGGCATGATGCTCAGTCTTTTTGGCAGTAACTATAAAGATTTTTATAACTTCGGATTGGGTGCTACGTCTCAGGGGCAAAAGATTGGTGGGTATCTGATCCACCTACGTAATTCGGTGGCGGACGGTGTAGCGGTGGGGATTGTTGGTTCCGAGAGTAATGGCGGATATTGGCATGCGAATAGCACCCAAGCCGTCGGCCATACCTCCAACCTTACGGCTTGGCGGGCAGGAAATGTCTATGCACCTATCAAGCTTAATACGGTGGCAGGCCAAATTGAAGTGTTGCCTGTTATCAATAAAACATCAGAGT
The DNA here is from genome assembly GCF_001902145.1 of Pseudomonas fluorescens. Taxonomy (GTDB): domain Bacteria; phylum Pseudomonadota; class Gammaproteobacteria; order Pseudomonadales; family Pseudomonadaceae; genus Aquipseudomonas; species Aquipseudomonas fluorescens_BV. Next base: position 374,397 of record NZ_MRST01000026.1, on the reverse strand, counting down.
TAAATATGAGTCATCAGATTAATCTGGACGGTCAGGCTACTTTAGAGCTGCGCTATCTATAACTAGGTGCGGAAAGGGGCCGAGCAGAGCCACGCTTTATTAAACGGGCTTTGTGTCGGCCAATATTTCTTTCGCAAAGCCTGTGCGCACAAGTGGGTAGTGAAGTGATGGTTAAAAGATTTCTTGAATCATGCTTGTTAATAGGTTTTTTCTTGCCGGCGATGCTGTTCGCCGACGGTATGCGTCCTGATACCACCGTCATTGTGCTACATGAGGCAGAAGGTGAAGTCAGCATTAACGTCACCAACACGGATAGCAGTCCGGCACTACTGCACTCGGTTATTGAGGATGTCCCGGAAGATACCGAGCAACTGATTGTTGTCACCCCACCGGTCACACGTGTGGATGCAGGAGAGCGTCAGATGGTGCGGTTTCTTTCAATAGGCACCGAACCACTCAAGACCCAGCGCCTGAAGCGTGTGTCCTTCGAAGGAATTCCTCAGGCGCAACCTGGTTCAGGTGCGACCATTGGTATCAGCCTTCGGCAGAACCTTCCGCTGATCCTGCATCCCAAAGGCTTGCCAAAAAACGATGCGCCTTGGGAACTACTGACCTGGCATCAGGCCAACGTCTTGAGTGTGCGCAACGACAGCCCCTACGTAGTTCGCTTGGCGGCAGACGTCCGTCTTAATCCGCAACGAGTGACGGCCAGCCTTGCTCGTACCTACGTGCTGCCTGGCGAAGTGTTGCAGGTGGCCTTGGACAAGCCTGTACCCGGTGCGACCTCGGTCACCCTTGAACCCGCGACCGTCTACGGCTTCGCTGTCGACAGCTACGATGCGCTGCTCATCACGAATGCGCCGTGACCGTTCATGAACACAGCCAATGGCAATTTCGGTGCAGTTCCCGACGACTTGAATCATGTACAAAAGCGTGAGGCGCTTTTCAGGCGAAGCGGGCTGAGCCTGTCGGTGTGCATGGCACTGATGGCGGGGGTGGCCACGGAGGCTTCTGCCGCCCGGGTATCGAGCATTTCCGGATTCGACTTGGAAACGCTGCAGGCGCGGGGTATCAGCCCTTCGGTTGCCCACTATTTTCGTCATGCGCCACGTTTCAGTGAAGGTGTGAGGGTCGTGGACCTGCACGTCAACGGTGAGCGGATAGGCTTGACGGATGCTCGGTTCGACAAAGAAGGCGAGCTATGCTTTACCCGTAGCTTGCTTGATCGTGGCAGCTTGCGGGTCCCTTCCTCGGTGATCGACAAAAGTGTCCCACCCGAGCAAGCCTGTCATGACTTCAAGGCCGACTACCCTGAGACAGTAACGACTTTGCGTCCCGGCAACGAAGAGGTGTCGTTGGTGGTGCCTACGCAAGCGCTGCGAGACCCTCAGCGAGGCTCCGGCAGCTATGCGCGCGGCGGCACCGCAGCACTACTCAATTACGACGTCCAGGCAATCAACAGTCATTCCAGGGCGGATACCTATCGCTATCTTTCCGCCTCCACCGAAGTGGGATTCAATTTTGGCGACTGGATTGCCCGCAGCCGCCAGCTTTATATTTCCAACGATCGCCGTACAACGGCCGAGCACCTTTTCGCCTATGCACAAAGGGATTTCTTGCCTTTGGCCTCAACCTTCCAGGTCGGTCAGATATCGAGCAATAGCCCGGTGTTCGGGGGAGTACAACTGACGGGCGCGCAGCTTTTTCCCGATGGTATTGAAAGCGGTGGCAGTCACAATGGCGTGGTGGTCGAGGGGCGAGCCCTGAGCCAATCACGGGTGGAAGTCCGGCAGTCCGGCGCGTTGATCTATACCACGGTCGTTCCTGAGGGGCCTTTTACGCTGACCAACCTGCCCTTGCTCAACGGCACCAGCGACCTTCAGGTCACGGTGATCGAGACTCAGGGCGGGCAGCGCAGTTTTGTCGTGCCGGCTGCTACGTTCCGCGCAGTGGTCCCAGTGAAGTCTGGATATACAGCTTCTTTGGGCAAGGTCCGCGAGGTGGAGGGGAGAGGTGCCAAAGAGCCCCTGCTGGCCATGGCCAGTGGTACGTGGGCAGTGGGCAAGGACAGCGCGGTCAGCGCTGGGGTACAAGGTACCGATAGCTACAATGCGGTGGGGCTTGCCCTGGACAGCAGCTTTTCCCAGCGCTTTTCCCTGGGGGTGCGTAACAACTTGTCCCGGGATCATTCAACAAACGTACAAGGCGCGCGCAACAGTGTGTCTGTGAGCGTCGGCCTGCCTGCGAATGTACAGATGTCCTTGAGTGCCACTGCGCAGACACCGGGCTATCGTGACGTCATCGATACAGTGACGCCTCATGTGAACGATGTGGATGGCTCGCGATTCAAGAACCAGTACACCGCAGGATTCAGTTGGGCGGACCCTCAGTTGGGTGGCTTCTCAATCGGTTATAACCGGGGGGCCGATTTCAAGAGCCGGATTACCCAGAATATCTACGGCACGTGGAACAAGAGCTTCAGATACGCCAGTGTCGGTGTGACCGTGGACTCTCAGATTGGCCAGTCCAACAGTGCGGATGACCGGAACGATGACGGACTGGGTATTCGACTGCAGGTCAGTGTTCCCCTGGGTCGTGATCGGAGCCTCAGCGCATTCGCTCGACGTCAGGGGGAGCGCTCCAGTATCGGCACTGCCTATGATGAACGTATCGACGAGACGCTGAACTACCAGATACGCAGCGACAGAGACTTCGCAGGGCACCGTGAGCACACCCTGGGCGGCACGCTCAACGCGTCTTCACGTTACGCGCAAGTGGGGCTGGGGCTGAATCGTGATTCATCCAGCACCAGTTACTCCGGGCAATTGCAAGGGGCGGTGGTCGCCCATTCTGAGGGTTTCACGCTGTCGCCGTATCGGGTTGAGGACACGTTTGGCGTGGTCTCGGTGGGCGAGGTTGCCGGTGCTCGTCTTACCACACCTCAAGGGCCGGTTTGGACCGACCCGTGGGGCAAGGCTGTGATCGCCAGTTTGCCGGCTTATCAGTCGAGCGTGTTGGAACTGGAAGGCAAAAGCCTACCTCGCCAGATGGATATCAAGAACGGTACCAAGGTCCTGGAAGCGGGCCGTGGGTCCTTCAACAGGGTCGATTTCGAAGTAATCAATGTGCGCCGGGTACTGCTGCGCGCTACGGATATACACGGCAAACCATTGCCTCAGGGCGCTGCCGTGCTGGGGCCAGAAAATGCATTGCTGACCACGGTGGTTGGGGATGGGATGATTTTTCTCAGCAACGTCGACGCGCCGCAGGCCCTGAAAGTCTCTTCCAACGCAGTGACCTGCGCGCTGCAGCTCGACCTTCCGGAGCAAACCTATGATGGCAAATTCTACGAAACCGCGTCGGCGGTCTGTCGGTGAGGCCGCCTGTATGAACGAGTGGGGTAGCGGGTGTCTCAAAGGCTTGGGGCTGTTGTTGAGCTGCCTTTTACTGGCAGCGCCGGCAAGTGCTGCGAACTGCCGCCTATCCCTGAGCCAGCCCGTCATCGATTACGGCCTGCTTCGCCCAGGCGAACAGCTCGAAAACCGGGGTGCTTCGCTGGGAAAGCGTATGGTACGCCTGAACGTGATCTGCGTGGAGGCTGCGGTGATTGCGCTACGTTTTCAAGGCGTGCCGGCCGATGAGACTGGCTACAGGTTTGGCCGCCAGGGCTTTTTCAACCTGACGCTTGAGCATCCTCAACTCGACGGTAAACCCATCGAGTTAGCGCAATGGCACAACCCTACCGAACGGGACGCCCAGCTACGCCCAGGCCAATCTCTGGTAGTGCTGGTCGGCGGAGTTCCTGGCAGAGGCCACGCTTTTTCGGCGCAGGTGCAAGTAGACACCTGGCTGTCGAGCGCAGCCACTGCTGTTGGCGATAAAACCACATACGAGGGCAATGGGCGTTTCGAGCTGGTGTCCGGTGGCTGAGTCCTCAGGCAGGTGATCCATGGCTGCCGATGAAGTTTGCCAGCTCGGCAGATTGCGGATGTGCAAACAGCACTTTCGGGTCGCCCACTTCATGCACCTTACCCTGGTGCATGAACACCAGCTTATCCCCAACCTCCCGGGCAAAACGCATTTCGTGGGTCACCATGATCAGGGTCATGCCGTCTTTAGCCAGTTGGCGCACCACGCTGAGCACTTCATTGACCAGCTCCGGGTCCAGGGCCGATGTGATTTCATCGCACAGCAGCACTTTGGGTGACATGGCCAGTGCGCGGGCAATGGCGACTCGCTGTTGCTGGCCACCGGACAGTCGATCAGGGAAAGCGTCGAACTTCTCGCCCAGGCCGACCCGTTCCAGCATCTGCTTTGCCAACTGCACCGCTTTGGCCTTTGGCACTTTCTGCACCACTTGCGGCGCCAGCATCACGTTCTCGCCCACGGTCAGGTGCGGGAACAGATTGAATTGCTGGAACACCATGCCGACCTTCTGCCGCAGGCTGCGCAGGTCGGCGCGGGCGGCGTCGAGGTATTCACCATCGACTTCAATGACGCCGTCGTTGATCGACTCCAAGCCATTGAGGGTGCGCAGCAAGGTGGATTTGCCCGAGCCGCTGCGGCCGATGATCGCCACCACCTGGCCTTCGTCCACCGTCAGGTCGATGCCCTTGAGCACGTGGTGATCGCCGTAATACTTATGCAGGGCAGAAATTCTAAGCAGAGGCATGCAGTCTCCTTTCCAGGTAGCGCGCACTGAGGGACAAGGGGTAGCAAAGCAGGAAGTAACCGAGGGCCACCAGGCCATAGACCATGAAGGGTTCGAAGGTGGCGTTGGCGAGCATGCCGCCCGTCTTGGTCAGTTCGGTGAAGCCGATGATCGAGGTCACGGCGGTGCCTTTGACCACCTGCACCGAAAAGCCCACTGTCGGCGCGACAGCAATGCGTAGCGCCTGGGGCAGGATCACATAGCGCAGTTGTTCAAGCGGGTTGAGGGCCAGGCTGGCCGAGGCCTCCCATTGGCCGTGGGCAATGGAGTCGACGCAGCCGCGCCATATTTCAGCCAGGTAGGCGCTGGTAAACAGGGTCAACGCAATCGCAGCTGCCAGCCAAGGCGATATGTCCACACCAAGCAGGGCAACGCCGAAAAACACCAGGAACAGCTGCATCAGCAGTGGCGTGCCCTGGAACAGTTCGATATAGGTGCGGGCAATATTGCGCGGGAACGCTTTGCGGCTGATGCGCAGGGTCATCACCAGCAAGCCGATCAGACCGCCGCCCACAAACGCCACCAATGACAGCAGCAACGTCCATTGCAGGCCGGTAAGCAGGTTGCGCACGATGTCCCAGAACGAAAAATCACTCATCGGCTGTTCCTCATGACAAACCGTCGGCCGATCCAGTTGAGCAACTGGCGAATCATCAGCGCCATGCACAGGTACACCAAGGTGGTCAGGGCATAGGTTTCAAAGGCACGGAAATTACGCGACTGGATAAAGTTGGCGGCAAAGCTCAATTCTTCGGTCGCGATCTGCGAACACACCGCCGAACCGAGCATCACGATGATGATCTGGCTGCTCAGGGCTGGCCACACCTTGCCCAGGGCCGGTAGCAACACCACATGGCGAAACGCTTCAAAGCGCGTCATTGCCAGCGCCGCAGCCGCCTCCAGTTGCCCCCGTGGGATGGCCTGGATGCCGGCACGGATGATCTCGGTGGAGTACGCCCCCAGGTTGATTACCATCGCCAGCACGGCGGCTTGCCACTCGGTGATTTTCAACCCGAGGGACGGCAGGCCGAAGAAGATGAAGAACAGTTGCACCAGGAACGGCGTGTTGCGGATCAACTCGACATACACACCAAAGAGCCACGCAAACGGCTGGATCTTCCACGCCCGTACCACGGCGCCGACAGTGCCCAGTGCCACGCCGAGGATGGCGCCAATGGCCGTCAGCTCAAGGGTGAACAGCGCGCCACGCAGGAGCAGGTCGGTATTGGCCAGCACCGGCACAAAGTCGAATTGATAGGCCATAGTTGAGCTCCGCGTCAGAGGTCGGCAGGCAGCGGTTCTTTGAGCCACTGCATGGCGTTTTTCTCCAGGCTACCGTCAGCCTTGGCCGCGACCAGGATCTGGTTGACCTTTTCCAACAGCGCCGGCTCGTTCTTGTTCACGCCCACGTACACCGGCGAGTCCTTGAGCTTCACCTTCAGCGCGGGTACGCGTTTGGGGTTGCGTTCGCTGATGGCCACCATGACCACGTTGCCGCTGGCGATCAGGTCGACCTGGCCGGCCAGGTAGGCGGCGATGGTGGAATTGTTGTCTTCAAAGCGCTTGATCGTGGCTTCCTTGGGCGCTACCGCTGTCAGCTCGATGTCCTCGATGGCGCCACGGGTCACGCTGATGGTCTTGCCCTTGAGGTCGTCGAGGCTGGCGATGGCGGCGTCAGGCGGCCCAAACACGGCGAGATAGAACGGTGCGTAGGCGCTGGAGAAGTCGATGACCTTTGCGCGTTCGGGGTTCTTGCCCAGGCTGGAAATCACCAGGTCGACCTTGCCGGTGGTGAGGAACGGGATGCGGTTGGTGCTGTTCACCGGGGTCAGTTCCAGCTTGACCTTGAGTTGGTCGGCCAGCAGCTTGGCGGTGTCGATGTCCAGGCCACGGGGTTGCATGTCAGGGCCGACCGAGCCAAACGGCGGGAAGTCCTGGGGGACGGCAACCTTCAGGGTGCCACGGGCGACGATGTCATCCAGACCATTCGCCTGGGCGGGTGCCTGGCTCAGCATCAGGCTGGCAAACAGGGCAGTGAGCAGGGCGCTGTAGCGCTTGGTCATGGCGACTCTCCGAAAAAGGCGAAGGAATTTTCTGAGTTTGCCCAGTGCACAGCCCATGCCAGCACCGTTTGGATCGTCTGCAAGGCTGATGTTTGTTGAGGTGCACAGGTCTTACTGGTCTGAACAGTTGCCAGGGTTTTCGCACCCTTTTCGAGCGTTGACAAAAAGCCGCGAGCCCCTTTGGGGCGTGGCTTGCAGCCGGCCGTAAATAGTTTTACAACGGGTCACGCAGCTATCGGGAACCTGAGCTTTTTATGAATTTCATTGCCCAAGCCGTACCGGAAGCGGCCTTGCAGGCCATCCGCAAATTGATCAAGGAGCAAGGCTTCGTGCCGGGCGACGCGTTACCGTCCCAGCGCGACCTGGCGCTGCAATTGGGGGTGAGCCGGGCTTCGTTGCGTGAGGCGCTGTCATCCCTTAGCGCCTTGGGCGTGGTCAGTGTGCAGCCGGGCAAGGGCGTGTTCGTGCAGGACGTGCAAGAAGCGCCAGGGTTCGCCTGGCCCTTCGGGGCGCAGGCTACGCCGCCGGATATCTTCCAGCTGCGCTACGCATTGGAGGGGTTTGCGGCGGGGTTGGCAGCAATGACACTGACCGTCGAGGCGCTGGACAGCCTGGAGGATAATGTCGAAGCCATGCACAGAGTGCTCAAGGCGGGCGACTTCGAAGCAGCCGCTCGCCTGGACTTCGAATTTCACCAGTGCATTCTGCTGGCCAGCGGTAACCAGGCAATGGTGAGCATCCTCAGTGCCAGTGCCGAAGTGTTTTTGGAGAGTCAGAAACTACCGTTCATCCGGCCGGAACGGGCCATGGAAACCTGGCAGGAACATCGCAGGATCCTGCGCGCCCTGGCCCGCCGCAGCAGTACGGCGGCGCAGAAAACCATGCAGGAACATATACGTAATGCTGCGTTGCGCACGGGCATTGCGTTCGTGACGCCCGTTACGCCTTGAGTGGGTCATGCCCACACTCATTCAACTTCATAGCAAGACTCAATCAGACGTGGCTTCCTGAACAGGGGAAGGGCGGCTATGATGGGCAACGTTTTTTTTGCTTACAATCCGGAGACATCCATGAGCAACGATCTTATCAAGCACGTCACCGACGCGACCTTTGAGGCCGAAGTACTCAAGGCTGCCGGCCCGGTGCTGGTTGACTACTGGGCTGAATGGTGCGGCCCTTGCAAAATGATCGCTCCGGTCCTGGACGACATTGCAACCACCTACGAAGGCAAGCTGACCGTTGCCAAGCTGAACATCGACGACAACCAGGAAACTCCGGCCAAGCATGGCGTACGTGGTATTCCTACGCTGATGCTGTTCAAGAACGGCAATGTTGAAGCGACTAAAGTGGGCGCGCTGTCGAAGTCCCAGCTGCAAGCTTTCCTCGACGCGAACATCTAAGCGTCGTCAAAAAAGCCCCGCAAATAGCGGGGCTTTTTCGTAAAGCAGGGCTAGACGCTCCGAAATCCAGGTGGTACATTCGGCCCCGCAGTGGTTTCTCCACTGCCCCCTGCAAGCCGTCGCCGACGCATTCCTTTTCGATTAGTACGCGATCCTGTCGCCTTCTCTGCGGCGCGGCCTCATTAAGCCAAAAGCTTAATTTCCCCCCTCCATAAATGATTACGTCATTCCTATATGAATCTGACTGAACTCAAGCAAAAGCCGATTACCGACCTGCTCCAATTGGCCGAAGAAATGGGCATAGAAAATATGGCCCGTTCGCGCAAGCAGGACGTGATTTTCTCCCTGCTCAAGAAGCACGCGAAAAGCGGCGAGGAAATCTCCGGTGATGGCGTGCTGGAGATCCTCCAGGACGGCTTCGGCTTCCTCCGCTCTGCAGACGCGTCCTATCTCGCCGGCCCAGACGATATCTACGTCTCGCCGAGCCAGATCCGTCGCTTCAACTTGCGCACTGGTGACACCATCGTTGGCAAGATCCGTCCTCCGAAGGAAGGCGAGCGTTACTTCGCCCTGCTCAAGGTCGACACGATCAACTTCGACCGCCCAGAGAACGCGAAAAACAAGATTCTCTTCGAGAACCTGACCCCGCTGTTCCCGACCGTGCGCATGAAGATGGAAGCCGGTAACGGCTCCACCGAAGACTTGACCGGTCGTGTGATCGATCTCTGCGCTCCGATCGGCAAAGGCCAGCGTGGCCTGATCGTCGCACCGCCGAAAGCCGGCAAGACCATCATGCTGCAGAACATCGCCGCAAACATTGCACGTAACAACCCTGAAGTTCATCTGATCGTGCTGTTGATCGATGAGCGTCCGGAAGAAGTGACCGAAATGCAGCGCACCGTGCGCGGCGAAGTGGTTGCCTCGACGTTCGATGAGCCGCCAACCCGCCACGTGCAGGTTGCCGAAATGGTGATCGAAAAGGCCAAGCGCCTGGTCGAGCACAAGAAAGACGTGGTGATCCTGCTCGATTCCATCACGCGTCTGGCCCGTGCCTACAACACTGTGATCCCGAGCTCCGGCAAGGTACTGACCGGTGGTGTCGATGCCCACGCCCTGGAGAAACCGAAGCGTTTCTTCGGCGCTGCGCGGAACATCGAAGAAGGCGGCTCGCTGACCATTATCGCCACCGCGCTGGTTGAAACCGGCTCGAAGATGGACGAAGTGATCTACGAAGAGTTCAAGGGTACCGGCAACATGGAACTGCCTTTGGACCGCCGCATCGCAGAAAAGCGTGTGTTCCCGGCGATCAACATCAACCGCTCCGGCACCCGCCGTGAAGAGTTGCTGACCGCAGACGACGAACTGCAGCGTATGTGGATCTTGCGCAAGCTGCTGCACCCGATGGACGAAGTCGCTGCCATCGAGTTTCTGATCGACAAGCTGAAAACCACCAAGACCAACGACGAGTTCTTCCTGTCGATGAAACGCAAGTAATACAGCGTTTCAGGTCCAAAAAAATGGCGCCCTTAATGGGGCGCCATTTTTTTTGCGTCGAGATTCTGCGATTTTTGTGGCATAAGTATCCGTTAAGTAACAAAAATTGACGCGTGACTTCGCTCATCCCTTTCGTCGCAGACTGACCACATTCTTATGACCACCCTTGCTTACCGCAGAGACATCGATGGCCTGCGTGCCATTGCTGTCCTTGCAGTCGTGTTGTTCCACTTTGGTGTCCCAGGCATTACTGGCGGTTTTGTTGGCGTTGACGTCTTCTTCGTCATCTCGGGTTTCCTGATCACGTCAATTATCTGGCGTGAGCGTCAAGCTGGACGCTTCAGCTTCATCGACTTCTGGGCTCGTCGCGCCCGGCGTATCTTGCCGGCCCTCTTTGTGATGATCGCCGCGACACTGGCAGTGGGTTGGTTTCTGTTGGCGCCCAAGGACTATGAGGAGTTAGGGCGGTCTGCGCACTATCAGGTGACCTTTACGTCGAACCTGTTGTTCTCGCGCCAGCATGGCTACTTTGATGCCTCATCCGACATCAAGCCCTTGCTGCATACCTGGTCGCTCGCAGTAGAAGAGCAGTTCTATATTTTCTTCCCATTGCTGCTGACGTTGCTTTCCAGTCGGTTGAAGCACTGGCGCCTGGCATTGTTCGCGATACTGTTGGTGTCGTTTGGCATGAGCGTCTGGGCGGTTCAGCATGAGCCGCAGAAAGCCTTCTTCCTGTTGCACCTGCGGGCCTGGGAGCTACTGGCCGGTGCAATGCTGGCAGTGCAGCCCAAGCGTGAATGGCGCGCCTCGCCGGCCTTGGCCCAAGGGGTCAGCCTGGTTTCCTTGGCATTGATCCTCATCGCTGTGCTGGGCTACGACGCGAAAACGCCGTTCCCAGGTGCGACCGCGTTGTTGCCCGTGCTGGGGGTGGTCGGGTTGATCTGGGCCAACGGTCAGCAACAGACCTGGGTCGCTCGCCTGTTGGGCACACGGATCATGGTGGGTATCGGGCTGATCTCTTATTCCTGGTACCTCTGGCACTGGCCGGTGTTCGTGTATGCCAACTATGCCGCGGTGGATGGCTTGAGCACGCTGGAGCTGGCGGGGCTTATGCTGCTTTCGCTGGTGCTGGGCTACCTGTCCTGGCGCTTCGTGGAAACGCCGTTCCGGGAAAAACGTTTGCTGGCTTCGCGTAAGGCGATTCTGGCGTCAGCCTTGGTCGGCATTCTGGGGCTTGGTTTCACTGGGCTGACGATCCGTGAGTTCGACGGCGTGCCTTCGCGCTTGTCCGAACAGGCGTTGCGCTTTGCCCAGGCCAAGAAGTGGAGCCCTGACCTGCTGGCGTGCATGGCCGACAAAGATACGCCCGATGAACGCTTGTTCTGCCATTTCGGCCCGAAAGGCCAATCTGTTTCAGCGCTGGTATGGGGTGACAGTCACGCCACCGCGCTGATACCCGCACTCAAAGAGGGTGCTGATCGCCACGATATCAGCCTGGTCGAAGCCAGTTTTGCCGGCTGTATTCCCCTCGATGGCCTGGAAAATATTGCCCGCTGCGCGCATTTCAATCGTCGCGTCGAGAAGGCCATGTCCGAGCAGACTTTCAGCGATGTGGTGTTGGCCGCCCGCTGGAGCCTGTACGTGTACGGGCAAATGTCCGGTGACAAGGAGCATGCGCTCAAAGACCCGGGCACCGGCCAGTATGTGCGTGCCGTCGCCGAGCAACGCTTTGCCCAGGGCCTGCGCGAGCGCATCCAGGGCTTGCGCGCTGCCGGGCACAAGGTCTGGCTGGTCAAGGAAGTGCCGCTGCAGGAAATCATCGTGCCTTACCGTCTCAGCCGCCTGGCCATGATGAACCGCCCCGTGGACGGTGAGGGGCTCGCCGTGGCCGAGCATGTAAAGCGCCAGGCCTTTATCACGCACTTGTTTGATGAGTTGGCGGCGGCCGACAGCGGTGTCGCGGTGCTGGACCCTGCGCCTTTGCTGTGTGGCACCGACGGTGTATGCCGGGTCGAACTCGATGGCCGAGCGCTGTATACCGACGATAACCACCTTTCAGACGTCGGCGCGCGACACATCGAAGCCTTCCTGGAGCCGTTGTTCAGTTCGTTGCAATCACGCGGATTGACGGCCAATTAAGCTGCCAGCCGCCCTCAGAGCAGGTAGGATGTACGCCTATTTTACGGGTGGCATGGTTAATGAAATTCAAGGATCTTCGGGATTTCGTGCAGCAACTTGAGCAGCGCGGAGAGTTGAAACGTATCCAGATGCCGATTTCTCCGGTGCTGGAAATGACTGAGATTTGCGACCGCACCTTGCGCAACAAGGGCCCGGCGCTGTTGTTCGAAAACCCGACCGGCTTTGATATCCCGGTGCTGGGCAACCTGTTCGGCACTCCCGAGCGCGTGGCCTTTGGCATGGGCGCCGAGTCCGTCAGCGAACTGCGCGAGATCGGCAAGCTGCTGGCCTTTCTCAAGGAGCCCGAGCCGCCCAAGGGCTTGAAGGACGCTTGGTCCAAGCTGCCGATCTTCCGCAAGATCATTGCCATGGCCCCCAAGGTGGTCAAGGACGCGGTGTGCCAGGAAGTGGTCATTGAAGGCGATGATGTCGACCTGGCCATGCTTCCGGTGCAAACCTGCTGGCCCGGCGACGTCGGCCCGCTGATCACCTGGGGCCTGACCGTCACCAAAGGCCCGAACAAGGACCGCCAGAACCTCGGTATCTACCGTCAGCAAGTCATTGGCCGTAACAAAGTGATCATGCGCTGGCTGAGTCACCGTGGCGGCGCCCTCGACTTCCGTGAGTGGTGCGAGAAGCATCCCGGCAAGCCGTTCCCGGTATCCGTGGCCCTGGGTGCTGACCCGGCGACCATCCTCGGCGCGGTCACGCCCGTACCTGACAGCCTCTCCGAATACGCCTTCGCCGGTTTGTTGCGCGGTAATCGCACGGAGTTGGTGAAGTGCCGCGGTAATGACCTGCAAGTGCCGGCCACCGCCGAAATCATTCTTGAAGGCGTGATTCACCCAGGTGAAATGGCCGATGAAGGCCCGTATGGCGACCACACCGGTTACTACAACGAAGTCGACAGCTTCCCGGTGTTCACCGTCGAGCGCATCACCCATCGGGTCAAGCCGATCTACCACAGTACCTACACGGGCCGTCCGCCCGATGAACCGGCCATCCTCGGCGTGGCGCTCAACGAAGTGTTCGTGCCGATCCTGCAAAAGCAATTCCCGGAAATCACCGACTTCTACCTGCCGCCCGAGGGCTGTTCTTACCGCATGGCCATCGTGACCATGAAGAAGTCGTATCCGGGGCATGCCAAGCGGGTAATGCTCGGCGTATGGTCGTTTTTGCGACAGTTCATGTACACCAAGTTCGTTATCGTCACTGACGACGACATCAATGCCCGGGACTGGAACGACGTGATCTGGGCCATCACTACGCGCATGGACCCCAAGCGCGATACGGTGATGATCGACAACACGCCTATCGACTACCTCGACTTCGCGTCGCCGGTATCGGGCCTTGGCTCAAAGATGGGCCTGGATGCCACGCACAAATGGCCGGGCGAAACCACGCGTGAGTGGGGCCGGGTGATCGTCAAGGATGAAGCCGTCACTGCGCGGGTCGATGCGATCTGGAAAGAATTGGGAATAGATTGATGCGTGTAACCCTGCAACCTTCCGGTGCTGTGCTGGAGCTGGCTCCTGGCGAGCGAATCCTCGAAGGCGCACGCCGCCTGGGCTATGAGTGCCCCCAAGCCTGTCGCAATGGTGTGTGCCATGTCTGTGCGGCGTTGCTGGTGGAGGGCCGCGTACAGCAAGCCGGGGAGGTGCGCGATCATGGTGAGTTCTACACCTGTATCGCCGAGCCACTGGAGGACTGTGTGGTGTTGTGGGATGGCGTTCTGGCGCCGGGAGAGCTGCCGTTGCGCAAATTGTCGTGCCAATTGATCGAGTGTCTGGAAGTGGGTGGCGATGTGTGGCGTGTGCGCCTGCGCGCCCCGGCTGGCAAGGCGGTGCGCTACCACGCCGGGCAATACTTGATGCTCGAGCGGGAGAACGGCGAGAAATCAGCGTTTTCCCTGGCCTCTGCACCCCATGCCGGGCGTGAGCTGGAGCTGCACGTGCTGGTCCGCGAGGACAGTGCACGCAACCTTATCGAACAATTGCAGCGCAACCAGATGGCCCGGGTGGAACTGCCGTTCGGTGACACCCATCTGGCCGAGTTGCCGGACGGGCCGCTGGTATTGATGGCCGCCGGTACTGGTATGGCGCAGATGCACAGTCTGATCGAGCACTGCCGGGCTTCGGGCTTCAAGCACCCCGTGCACCTGTACTGGGGCGTACGGCGCCCGGAAGATTTCTACCAGATCGAGCACTGGGATCAGTGGCAGCAACTGCCCAATCTGTTCCTGCACAAAGTGGTCAGCGACCTGTGTGGTTGGGAAGGGCGCTGCGGTTTGCTGCATGAGGTGGTGTGCGAAGACATTGCCGACCTCAATAGCGTGCACGTCTACGCCAGCGGTTCGCCGGCGATGATCTACGGCACCCTGGACGCACTGGTCAACGCCGGCATGGATGCGCACCGGATGCGCGCCGACGTCTTCGCCTATGCCCCAAGACCCTGAAACCTTACGCTGAATAATGTGGGAGCAGGCAAGCCAGCTCCCACAGGGGACGGTGTCGTGTCAGAAGCGTAAGCCAGTCGTCACCATCGCCGCGTTGAACCCCAGCAGCACCAACTCCGCCGCCACTGGCCCGTAATGAGCGCCCACCGACGGAATGATCACCGGCGCCACGCCGAATCGGTTCAACGGAATCTTGTCGCGGTAATCGCCGCGATAACCCTGGAGCAGCCCGCCGGTCAATTTTGCATACACCGGATAGTCGGCCATGTCATAGCGCTTGCCCGCATAGGCGTAGTACGAGCGCTGGCGAAACGAGTTGCGAAAAGTCACCCCGCCATACAACAGGCCCGACGCCTCGTTGCGTTCCAGGCCGATCAAGTCCTGCTTGTTGTTGTGCTCAGGGTCGGGTGCGAAGTGCCGGGTGTAGACGCTGGTCTGGGCGTACCAGAAGCCTTTGTCGTCGTTGGCGGGTGGGGTTTCGCTCGCCAGCGCGGTGGTGGCTTGGGCCAGGAACAACAGCCCAGGCAATCGAAATTTTTTCATGGGGCGACCTCGATAGTCGATGTGATGAACGGCTAAGTGGGTCGTTATGTGCGCGCTAGTTTGACGGCATGGCGCCCGCCCAGGCTGAACCGGGGCTGACAGTAATTGGATTAACCGTCCAGATCCTGACGAGTGGCGGCATTGATTAATGCCCAGTGGTACTTTTTCGCCGTACGGTTACAGCGCTGCGTTTTATTACGGTAAAGTCGCTCACAACTGGTAACACTCAGGAGGCGCACCGCATTTCGCCATGACCGCCATTGAAACCGATCTTCTGCAATTGGCTTACCCTCCGCGCCTCGATCTTGGGCCGCAACTCACACACGAACAGTTAATGAGCTCGATGCAAGCCACCATGGCGCGGCATAAGGGCGGGCCGGTGTGGCTATTTGCTTATGGTTCGCTGATCTGGCGTCCTGAATGTTCATCCACCGAGCGCGTACGGGCGCGGGTCCACGGTTATCACCGGGGCTTGTACCTGTGGTCCCATGAGCATCGGGGTACGCCGGAGTTGCCTGGGTTGGTGTTCGGGCTGGATCGTGGTGGTTCCTGCAGCGGATTCGCCTACCGTTTGCCGGAAGATCAGCTGGAGGCTTCGCTTTACGCCCTGTGGCAGCGCGAAATGCCTTACCCCTCTTACCGGCCGCACTGGCTCAGCTGCCGATTGGAAGATGGCAGCACCGTGCAGGCGTTGGGGTTTGTGTTGGAACGGCATTTGCCCAGCTATGCTGGCAACTTGCCCGATATCGTGCTTAATCATGTACTGCAAAGCGCTTGCGGGCGTTACGGTACCACTCGCGATTATGTCGAGCAGACCGTGAACGCCCTGCGTAGCCACGCCATGCCAGATAAAAACCTGGAGGCGCGGCTCAAGCGTTGTGCCAAGGGCCGCCCGGGCGATTAACGCGCCGAGCTGACACTGTTGGTGTGCCACAGCGTAGGGATGAGGAACGCGATCGCCAGCACACAGGCGCTGATCAGCAGTACGAACCCACCGTCCCAGCCGAAATGGTCGACCGTGTAGCCCATGGCCGCACTTGCCGCTACCGAACCGCCCAGGTAACCGAACAAACCGGTGAAGCCCGCTGCGGTGCCGGCGGCCTTCTTCGGAGCCAGTTCCAGTGCCTGCAGGCCGATCAGCATCACCGGGCCGTAGATCAGGAAGCCGATGGAGAACAGCGCAATCATGTCGATCATCGGGTTGCCCGGCGGGTTGAGCCAGTAAACCAGGGTTGCCACTGTCACCAGGGCCATGAACACGATACCGGTCAGGCCGCGGTTGCCACGGAAGATCTTGTCCGACATCCAGCCGCACAGCAGCGTGCCGGGGATACCTGCCCACTCGTAGAAGAAATACGCCCAGGACGACTTATCGACCGTGAAGTGCTTGGCTTCTTTCAAATAGGTCGGTGCCCAGTCCAGTACGCCGTAGCGCAGCAGATAGACAAACACGTTGGCGAAGGCGATGTACCAGAGCATTTTGTTGCGCAGCACGTACTTGACGAAGATTTCCTTGGCGCTGAACTCGTCTTCGTGGCTGGCATCGTAGCCTTCCGGGTAATCGTTCTTGTACTGCTCGATAGGCGGCAGGCCCACCGATTGCGGGGTGTCGCGCATGGTGATGAAGGCAAACGCCGCCACCGCCAGGGCCACGGTGGCCGGCACATAGAACGCCGCATGCCAGTCGTTGAACCACGCCATGCCCAGCAGGAACAGCGGGCCGATCAAGCCACCGCCGACGTTATGCGCCACGTTCCACACGGACACCACGCCGCCGCGTTCTTTCTGCGACCACCAGTGCACCATGGTCCGCCCACTTGGCGGCCAACCCATGCCCTGGGCCCAGCCGTTGATGAACAGCAAAATGAACATCATGGTCACGCTGGACGTTGCCCAAGGTGCGAAACCGAAAATGAACATCACCCCCGCCGAAACCAGCAAGCCGAAGGGCAGGAAGTAGCGTGGGTTGGAGCGGTCGGACACCAGGCCCATCAGGAATTTGGACAAGCCGTAGGCAATCGCGATCGCCGACATCGCCAGGCCCAGCTCACCGCGGGTGTAACCCTCGTCGATCAGGTAGGGCATGGCCAGGGAGAAGTTTTTACGCAGCAGGTAGTAACCGGCGTAACCAAAGAAAATACCCGCGAAGATCTGCCAGCGCAGCCGTCGGTAGGTACTGTCTATTTTTTCTTCAGGCAGGGGCGCCTGGTGTGCGGCAGGACGAAAGAAAGCAAACATTCAAGAGCTCCAAATTTCTTGTTTTGACTGC
This sequence comes from Pseudomonas fluorescens, assembly GCF_001902145.1. GTDB lineage: Bacteria > Pseudomonadota > Gammaproteobacteria > Pseudomonadales > Pseudomonadaceae > Aquipseudomonas > Aquipseudomonas fluorescens_BV. The sequence goes on along the minus strand of NZ_MRST01000026.1, from coordinate 357,284 downwards.
GGATGCGAATGTTACAGTTTCGTTACCGAAAATAGCATCGCCTCTTATCCGCAAACACAGGAAACGCGAGCAATTGCATGTTCTTTTACGAACATGTCGCTAATAGATAAGTTGTGGTCGTAACGAATTTTTCAGAGCCAACACAGATCAACTGTGGGAGCTGGCTTGCCTGCGATGGCGGTAGGTCAGACACCACATCTGCACCTGTCAGACCGCTATCGCAGGCAAGCCAGCTCCCACACTGAGCGCATTTCAAATCTGTCAGCGCGTTTGGACGACGACCTTGCCGACCGCCTTGCGCTGCCCCAGATCATTGATCGCCTGTGCTGCCTGTTCCAGCGGATACACTTGCGACACCAGTGGCTTGAGCTTGCCCTCGCCATACCAGGTGAACAATTGCTGGAAATTCGCTGCATTGTCCTGTGGCTGACGCTGGGCAAACGAGCCCCAGAACACCCCGACCACCGCCGCGCCCTTGAGTAATGCCAGGTTTACCGGCAGTTCAGGAATACGCCCGCTGGCGAACCCCACCACCAGCAGCCGACCATTCCAGGCGATCGAACGAATGGCCTGGTCAAACAGGTCGCCACCCACCGGGTCGTAGATAACATCGGCGCCATTGCCATCGGTCAGGCGCTTGACCTCATCCTTGAGGCTGGCTTCGCTGTAGTTGATCAACTCATTGGCGCCGGCCGCCTTGGCCACTGCGAGCTTGTCGGCGCTGCTGGCGGCGGCAATCACCCGGGCGCCCATGGCCTTGCCGATCTCCACGGCGGCCAGGCCCACGCCGCCGGACGCACCAAGCACCAGCAAGGTCTCGCCGGGTTGCAGGTTGGCGCGTTGTTTCAGCGCGTGCATGGAGGTGCCGTAGGTCATGCTGAAGGCGGCGGCGGTGTTGAAGTCCATGCTCGGCGGGATCGGCAGCACGTTATAGCCGGGCACCGCGACCTGTTCGGCGAAGCTGCCCCAGCCGGTCAACGCCATCACACGGTCACCGACTTTCAGGTGGCTGACTTTCTCACCCACCTCGCTGACCACGCCTGCCGCTTCGCCACCGGGTGAGAACGGAAAGGGCGGCTTGAACTGGTATTTGCCTTCGATGATCAGCGTATCCGGGAAATTCACCCCGGCCGCATGCACGTCCAACAGGACTTCATTCTTCTTGATCGCCGGGCTGGCGATCTCTTCCAGCACCAGGGTTTCGGCGGGGCCGAAGGCTTTGCACAGCACAGCTTTCATCGGACTATTCCTTTTGGCGTCGTGGCCGATAAGTGTAGGAGGGTACGCCCGTGGGTCAACGAGCATGCCCACGCCTGATAAGCCCCCATAAGCTTGTGCTCAGCCTTGCTAGCGTTATGCTACCCGGCAACCGAATTCGAGGAATGAACTGTGAAAGCGTGGATCTTGTTGATGCTGGCCCTGACCTTGCCGATGGCAGCCCAGGCCGAAGAGGCCAAAGAGGGCGAGGCGCCGAAGGTCAGCTATATCAGCCTGAGCCCGCCGTTCGTGGGCAATTACGGTCTGGATGGCACCGCCAAGCTCAAGGTCTACAAGGCCGACATTGCCCTGCGCGTGACCGGTGATGAGGCGGCGAAGTTGGTCAAGGCCAACGATCCGTTGATTCGCAACCAACTGGTGGCGCTGTTTACCCAGCAGACCAACGAGACCATGAGCAGTGTGGAAGGCAAGGAAAAGCTGCGCCAAGAGGCGTTGAAGCAAACGCAGCAAGTGATGAACGATGAAACCGGCAAACCGGTGGTGGAAGACCTGCTGTTCAACAACCTGATCATCCAGTAGGAGCGAGCTTGCTCGCGAAAAACGTCAACGATAACGCGTGCTTCCTGAATACACGCGGTGCCTGTGAGTTTTCGCGAGCAAGCTCGCTCTTACAAAAGCCAGTGTCAATTAAAGCAACTGAAGGACCGCTGCCCACTGCTCCGGTGTGACCGCCATGACCGAAAGCCGGCTGCCCTTTTGCACCAGCGGCATTTCGGTGAGCGCAGTTTGCTGCTTTAGATAGCCCAGGCCCAGCACCTTGGGGAAGGTTTGCACATGGGCGACATCGATCGCGCTCCACGGGTTTTTGTCCGGGGTGGCCTTGGCGTCGAAATAGTGGCTTTCTGGCTCCAGCGCGGTGGGGTCCGGATAAGCGGCCTGGATGATTTTGCCGATACCGGCAATACCGGGCTCCGGGCAACTGGAGTGGTAGAAGAAAAATTCATCGCCCACCGCCATGGCACGCAGAAAGTTGCGCGCCTGATAGTTGCGCACCCCGTCCCAGCGCGCTTCGCCGAGCTTTTCCAGGCTGTTGATGGAGAGTTCGTCGGGCTCGGATTTCATCAGCCAGTAGGCCATTGTTGGGCTCCTGAAAAAGGCGTTGGGCAAGTTGTCGGGCAATTGCATGACAAACCGACAGTCGGTTGACGTCAAGGTTTGCGTGTTGGTTCACGTTACCGCAGAATGCGCGCTTTTAAGCTTGACGCAGCTGCAACGGACTACTTTGGAACGTTGTTGTCATCGTGTACGAGGTGCCTGAAAGGGGGGCAATCGATGCAACGTAAGCCGGATTTACTATGGATTTTGGTTATTTTGTTTGGTCTGGGCGTCGTGACCACCGGTTACGCCCAGAGCCTGTGGTCGAACAAGACCGAGGCTCCCGTTGAACTGGCTCAGCAGCAGCTACAACCGTTCAAGCGTTAACTCAAGCACCCACTAAGGCGCCGCTGTTTCTAGCGGCGTTTCTGCGACATACCACTGCTTATCGGTCACCGTCCCGGCCAACGGCACATCCCAGCTTGCTTGCGCCAGGCGTTCGACTTTCTGGCATTCATGGGCCAGCCCCAGCAGCGTTGGCTTGCGCCAGCTCTGGCGGCGGGCAAGATAGGCCAGGCTGCGATCATAGAACCCGCCGCCCATGCCCAGGCGCCCACCTACATCGTCGAACCCCACCAGCGGCAACAACACCAGGTCCAGCGCCCAGACCTGGCGCTGACGATGGGCATTGACCCGTGGTTCAAGGATACGAAAGCGGTTGGGCAGCAACTTATCCCCAGGGCGTACGCGCTGAAACACCATCTTGGTGCGCGGCCAGGCGCTGAGCACCGGCAGGTAAGTGGCCTTGCCGCGACGCTGGGCCGCACGCAGCAGCAGGCGCGGATCGATTTCACCGTCCGTGGGCAGATATAAAGAGATATGTTTGGCCCGGCGAAACAGCGGGTGCTGTGCCAGTTGTCGGTACAGACCCTGAGCGGCCTGGCGCTGCTCGCTTGGCGTGAGGGCGCGGCGGGACTTGCGCAACATGCGTCGAAGTTGCGGACGAGATAACGGCGCAGGTTCGGTCATGATTTTCGGCTCATAAAACAATGCCAGTCCGGGGACTGGCATTGAGTTTGGGAATTCAGGCTCCCCGACAGAGCCGCTGTCGACTTAGCCCTTGAACCCGAAAGTTCAAGGTGGAAGAAGCAGTAGGCTTTAAGGCTTTCCGTCTAGCGGACATGCACACCAGCCCAACGTGCAACTTCCAGGGTAGTGCGAATCGGCTCAGGGACATCGCCGACTGGCAAACACGCCAGGGAGTGGGGCGAGTATACCTTAAACCCGCTCGGCAATCAGCCCTTGGGTGTGTCTGAATCGGTGGAAAGCACCGAGTCCACGCGATCCAGCAGGTCACGCACCTGATCGCGCGTCGAGCCACTGGCCTGTACGTCAGGGCGCTCCTGCTTATGCAGCAGGTCGTGGGTGATATTCAGCGCGGCCATCACCGCGATGCGGTCGGCGCCGATCACTTTGCCGCTGCTGCGGATTTCGCGCATCTTGCCGTCCAGGTAGCGGGCAGCGCTCACCAGGTTGCTGCGTTCTTCCTGGGGGCAGATGATCGAATATTCTTTGTCGAGGATCTGCACGGTAACGCTATTGCTTGAACTCATGAGTCTTGCTCCAGGGCCTTCAGGCGCGAAATCATCGATTCGACCTTACGCCGGGCGATTTCGTTTTTTTCAATGAGGTGAGCGCGTTCCTCGCGCCAGGTCTTTTCCTGAGCTAATAGGAGTCCGTTTTGACTCTTAAGTTGCTCGACCCGATCAATTAGCAGTTCGAGTCTGGCCATCAGCGCTTGCAGGTCGGTGTCTTCCATTGGGTTCCACTGGATTTGTCTGATGAATGGCAACTGCAGGATAAACGATCTGACGCCCTCGATAGTCTTGGTGCGTCTGCCGGTGCTAGGATACAGCGCTCCATTCTAGACATTGCGCCGTCTGGCGCCTAGCTCACCATGCCCATTCAGAATTCCCCGTACGACGCTTTTTCCAAACTGCTGAGCACCAGCGGTCACCCATGCTCGCCTGCCGAACTGCACGGCGTGCTGTTGGGCCGCAGTTGCACCGGCGTGGGCTTTGATGCCGACAACTGGCTGGCTGATGTAGCCGAGCTGCTGGAAACCGAACCCAACGAAAACGTGCGCAACGCGTTGATTGGCCTGCAAGAAATGGTCAAGGGCGAGCTGACCGGTGACGACGTCACCGTGGTCCTGCTGCTGCCGACCGATGACGCGCCGCTCACCGAACGCGCTGCCGCCCTGGGCCAGTGGTGCCAGGGTTTCCTCCACGGTTTCGGCGTTAACGCCGGCGGCCTGGAGCTGAGCACCGACGCCAAGGAAGTGCTGCAGGACCTGGCGGCCATCTCCCAGGTGCAAGACGCCCTGGAAGAGTCCGAGGACGGCGAAGGCGACTATATGGAAGTCATGGAATACCTGCGCGTCGCGCCGCTGCTGCTGTTCACCGAGACCCGCAAGTCCGCTGAGCCCGCCGCTCCCAAGCCGTCGCTGCACTGAGAAAGGAAGCCCGTCTGCCCATGATCCACATCCCCAAAGCGGAATACACCCGGCGCCGCAAGGCGCTCATGGCGCAGATGGAACCCAACAGCATCGCGATCCTGCCGGCCGCCGCCGTGGCCATCCGCAACCGCGATGTCGAGCATGTTTACCGCCAGGACAGCGATTTCCAGTACCTGAGCGGTTTCCCCGAGCCTGAAGCTGTGATCGTGCTGATGCCCGGTCGCCAGCACGGCGAGTACGTGCTGTTCTGCCGCGAACGCAATGCCGAGCGCGAATTGTGGGACGGCCTGCGTGCGGGCACCGAGGGCGCGATTCGCGACTTTGGCGCTGACGACGCATTTCCCATTACCGATATTGACGACATCCTGCCCGGCCTGATCGAAGGCCGCGACCGTGTGTATTCAGCCATGGGCAGCAATGCCGAGTTCGACCGGCATGTGATGGAGTGGATCAACGTGATCCGCTCCAAGGCGCACCTGGGCGCCCAGCCGCCGAACGAATTCGTTGCCCTGGATCATTTGCTCCACGATATGCGCCTGTATAAATCGGCGGCAGAAGTGAGGGTGATGCGCGAGGCGGCGCGAATTTCCTGTGCGGCCCATGTGCGGGCGATGCAGGCCAGCCGTGCCGGCCTGCATGAGTTCAGCCTGGAGGCCGAACTGGATTACGAGTTTCGCAAGGGCGGTGCGAAAATGCCGGCCTATGGCTCCATCGTCGCCGCCGGGCGCAACAGCTGCATCCTGCATTACCAGCAGAATGACGCAGTGCTCAAGGACGGCGACCTGGTGCTGATCGACGCCGGGTGTGAGATCGATTGCTACGCCAGTGACATCACTCGTACCTGGCCGGTCAACGGCACGTTTTCGCCCGAGCAAAAGGCGATCTACGAGATTGTGCTGGCCTCCCAGGAAGCCGCCTTCAAGCAGATCGCGCCGAACAAACATTGGAACCAGGCCCACGAGGCGACCGTGCAGGTCATCACCGCCGGCCTGGTGAAGCTGGGGTTGTTGCAAGGTGACGTTGACGAGCTGATCGCCAGCGAAGCCTACCGCGGCTTCTACATGCACCGTGCCGGCCACTGGCTAGGCATGGATGTGCATGATGTGGGCGAGTACAAAGTGGGCGGTGAATGGCGCGTGTTGGAAGTGGGCATGGCCTTGACCGTGGAACCGGGCATCTATATTTCCCCGGACAACCAGAACGTGGCAAAAAAATGGCGTGGCATTGGCGTGCGCATCGAGGACGACGTGGTAGTGACCAAGCAAGGCTGTGAAATCCTGACCGGCGGCGTGCCCAAGACCGTTGCCGAGATCGAAGCGTTGATGGCGGCTGCCCGATGAGCCGGGTCAACCTGGCGATTATCGGCGGTGGCCTGGTGGGCGCCAGCCTGGCCCTGGCATTGCAAGCGGGGGCCAAGGCGCGGGGTTGGAAGATCGTGCTGATCGAACCCTTTGCACCGGGCGACAGCTACCAGCCGAGCTACGATGCGCGCTCTTCCGCGCTGTCGTTTGGCGCGCGCCAGATTTACCAGCGGCTGGGCCTGTGGCAAGCCATTTCCCGACGTGCAGAGCCGATCAAGCAGATCCATGTGTCGGACCGTGGGCGTTTCTCCACCGCGCGCTTGTCCGCGATGGAGGAGGGCGTGCCGGCCCTGGGTTATGTGGTGGAAAACGCCTGGCTCGGCCAATGCTTGTGGCAAGGCTTGGACAAGGATGTGGTGAGCTGGCGCTGCCCGGCGGAAGTCACGCGCATGGAGCCGCTGCCCGATGGCTATCGCCTGACCCTCAACGATGAAACCGTGCTGGAATGCGACCTCGCGGTACTGGCCGATGGCGGCCGTTCCGGCTTGCGTGAGCAACTGGGCATTGGCGTGAAAACCCGGCCCTACAACCAGAGCGCGCTGATCGCCAACATCACCCCGAGCGAAGCCCACAATGGAGAGGCGTTCGAGCGCTTTACCGATGAAGGCCCCATGGCCTTGCTGCCGTTGCCGGACAACCGTTGCGCGCTGGTCTGGACGCGCATCGGCATGGACGCCCAGCGCCTGGCCAGCCTCGACGAGCGTAGCTTCCTGAGCGAACTGCAGGGTGTATTCGGGTATCGCCTGGGTACCCTCAAGCAAGTAGGCGCCCGCCACCTGTACCCGTTGACCCTGGTGGAAGCCGAAGAGCAAGTGCGCTCGCACCTGGCTGTTCTCGGCAATGCCGCCCACAGCCTGCATCCGATTGCCGGGCAGGGGTTCAACCTGTCCCTGCGCGATGCCAATGCCTTGGCCGAAGCCCTGTTGGCCGGCCCGGCAGTGCCAGGTGACCTGGCGACCTTGCAAGGCTATCGTGACCGTCAGCGCCTGGACCAACAACTGACCGTAGGCTTCTCCGATCAGGTCACGCGCCTGTTTGGTAGCGGCCAGCCATTAATGGCGCTGGGCCGTAACCTGGGCCTGCTCGGCCTGGATCTGTTGCCGCCGGCTAAACGCTGGTTCGCCCGCCAGGCCATGGGGCTGGGCACGCGCTCCGATGTTTGAACCGGCCCATCATTTTATTTGCGGCCTGTGCCGCACACGAGACAAGGCTTAAAGCATGGACATGCGCGCAGATGTGCTGATTGTCGGGGCCGGAATGGTCGGAAGCGCCCTGGCGCTGGCGTTGCAGGGCAGTGGCCTGCAAGTGCTGCTGCTCGACGGTAGCCCGTTGAGCGTCAAGCCCTTTGAGCCGGCCGCAGCGTTTGAGCCGCGGGTGAGCGCGTTGTCAGCGGCCAGCCAGCGCATTCTTGAGCGCCTCGGCGTCTGGGAGGGCATCGCTTCGCGTCGCGTCAGCCCCTACGGCGAAATGCAGGTATGGGACGGTAGCGGCACCGGCCAGATCCACTTCTCGGCGGCCAGTGTGCATGCCGAGGTGCTTGGGCATATCGTCGAGAACCGCGTGGTGCAGGATGCCTTGCTCGATCGCCTGCATGACTGCGACCTCGGCCTGCTGGCCAATGCGCGCCTGGAGCAGATGCGCCGCTCTGGCGACGACTGGTTGCTGACCCTGGCCGACGGCCGCAAGCTGCGCGCGCCGCTGGTGGTGGCCGCCGACGGTGCCAACTCCGCTGTACGCCGCCTGACCGGTACAGCCACCCGCGAATGGGATTACCTGCATAACGCCATCGTCACCAGCGTGCGAAGCGGCCAGCCGCACCAGCGCACCGCGTGGCAACGCTTTACCGACACCGGCCCGTTGGCGTTCCTGCCGCTGGTGCGCGATGGGCAGGAAGACTGGTGTTCGATTGTCTGGTCGACCACGCCCGCTGAATCCGAGCGCTTGATGGCGCTGGATGATGAGAGCTTTTGCCGGGAACTGGAACGTGCCTTCGAGGGGCGCTTGGGCACCGTGATCAGTGCCGACCCGCGTGTGTGCGTACCGTTGCGCCAGCGCCATGCCAAACGCTATGTCGCCGAAGGCCTGGCGTTGATCGGCGACGCCGCCCACGTCATCCACCCGTTGGCGGGGCAGGGCGTCAACCTGGGCTTCCTCGACGCGGCCGTGCTGGCCGAAGTGCTGTTGGCGGCGACCGAGCGCGGCGAGCGCCTGGCGGATGTGAAAGTGCTGAGCCGTTACGAGCGGCGCCGCATGCCCCACAACCTGGCGCTGATGGCGGCGATGGAAGGCTTTGAGCGCTTGTTCCAGGCCGACCAACTGCCACTACGCTGGTTGCGTAACGCGGGTTTGAAAATCGTCGATCAGATACCCGAAGCCAAGGCAGTATTTGTGCGACAGGCGCTGGGATTGACTGGTGATCTCCCCGAACTCGCCAAACCCTGAACTGAAATGCGTCCGTTCGGGCTTGTGTGGGAGCGGGCTTGCTCGCGAAAGCGGCGTGTCAGTGATAGAACTATCGACTGACCCACTGCATTCGCGAGCAAGCCCGCTCCCACAAAGGCGAATGAAGCACCTGCAACATCTGGTAACGCCTCCATCAAGCGTTACCAAATGTGAGTCCCTATCATTTGCCTTCCATTTGCAAATGAGAGACCGCACCCATGTTGGCACCCAAGCGCCTCCTGACTGCCCTGGCACTCACCCTGATCGGCAGCACCACCGTGCAGGCGGCCGACGAAGTCGTGGTCTACTCCTCGCGTATCGACGAGCTGATCAAGCCCGTATTCGACGCCTACACCAAAAAGACCGGCGTGCAGGTCAAGTTCATCACCGACAAGGAAGCCCCGTTGATGCAGCGCATCAAGGCCGAGGGCGAGAACGCCACCGCCGACCTGCTGCTGACCGTTGACGCCGGCAACCTCTGGCAGGCCGAACAGATGGGTATCCTGCAACCCTTCACCTCCCCTGTCATCGACAAGAACATTCCTCTGCAATATCGCTCATCGGCCCACGCCTGGACCGGTTTGAGCCTGCGTGCGCGGACGATCGCCTATTCCACCGACCGGGTAAAACCGGGCGACCTGACCACCTACGAAGCCCTGGCCGACAAGCAGTGGGAAGGCCGCCTGTGCCTGCGCACGGCGAAAAAAGTCTACAACCAGTCGCTGACCGCCACGTTGATCGAAACCCATGGCGCGGCCAAGACCGAAAAAATCATCAAGGGCTGGGTGAATAACCTGTCCACTGACGTGTTCTCCGATGACATCGCCGTGCTGGAGGCCATCAACGCCGGGCAGTGCGACGTGGGTATCGTCAATACCTATTACTACGGTCGCCTGCACAAGCAGAAGCCAGAGCTGGCGGTGAAGTTGTTCTGGCCGAACCAGGGCGACCGCGGCGTGCATGTGAACCTCTCCGGCATCGGCCTGACCAAGCACGCACCGCACCCGGAAGCGGCCAAGGCGCTGGTGGAGTGGATGACCACGCCTGAGGCACAGCAGATCTTCGCCGACGTCAACCAGGAATTCCCGGCCAACCCAGCGGTATCGCCATCGGCGGAAGTGGCGACCTGGGGCAAGTTCGTGGCCGATACTTTGCCAGTGGAAGTGGCAGGCAAGCGCCAGGCCGAGGCGATTCGCCTTATGGATCGCGCTGGCTGGAACTGAGTACAATTTGTAGGAGGCAAGCCCTAACGCCTGTAGGAGCGAGCTTGCTCTCGAAAAACGTCAACGATAACGCGTGCTTCCTGAGTAAACGCGGCGTCTGTGAGTTTTTCGCGAGCAAGCTCGCTCCTACAGCCGTTAGTGTTTGCCCCCTCCCACAGTTTTTTGCCTGCCTTTAGATAGCCTGTTTACAGAGAGTTTGCTCTTGGCCCACCCCGCCCAACGTCGCTGGTACCTGCCGGTTTTCAGCGTCGCCGCCCTGGTGCTGTTGCCGCTGAGCGTGCTGCTGCTGTCCTGGCAAAGCATTGACCCACAGATCTGGTCGCACCTCTGGGACACTCAGATGCCCCGCTTGTTGGGCAACACCTTGACCCTGGTGCTCGGTGTCGGCCTGGGCGTGACGCTGCTGGGCGTCAGCCTGGCCTGGTTGACCAGCCTGTGCGAGTTCCCCGGGCGGCGCTGGCTCGATTGGGCACTGATGTTGCCCTTTGCAATCCCTGCCTATGTGCTGGCCTTCGTGTTTGTGGGCCTGCTGGATTTTGCCGGCCCGGTGCAAACCCTGCTGCGCGAGTGGTTTGGCACCGGGCTGCGTTTGCCACGGGTGCGCTCCACCAGCGGCGTGGTCATCGTGTTGGTGCTGGTTTTCTACCCCTATGTCTACTTGTTGGCGCGCAGCGCGTTCCTGGCCCAGGGCAAAGGCTTGATGGAAGCGGCGCGGGTGCTGGGGCAATCGCCATGGCAAGCGTTCTGGCGTGTGGCATTGCCGATGGCGCGGCCAGCGATTGGTGCCGGTGTAGCCTTGGCGTTGATGGAGACGCTGGCGGATTTTGGCGCGGTCTCGGTGTTCAATTTCGATACCTTCACCACCGCTATCTATAAAACCTGGTACGGCTTTTTCAGCCTCTCCAGCGCCGCGCAGCTGGCCAGCCTGTTGCTGCTGGTAGTGATGCTGGTGCTGTATGGCGAGCGACGTGCACGCGGGGCCAGCCGACCGAGCAATGAGCGCCCACGGGGCAAGGCGTTGTACCACCTGCGCGGGTTCAAAGCCGTGGCGGCCAGTGCGTGGTGCAGCCTGGTCTTCTCTTGTGCGTTCGTGATTCCGATGCTGCAACTGGTGGCCTGGTTCTGGCAGCGTGGCCGCTTCGACCTGGATGAACGTTACACCGGGCTGATCGTCCATACCCTCTACCTGGGCGGGATCGCAGCCCTGATCACGGTCAGCGTGGCGCTGATACTGGCCTTTGCCAATCGTCTGGCGCCGACCCGGGCGATTCGCTCCGGTATCAGCCTGGCCAATGTCGGTTATGCCTTGCCAGGCTCGGTGCTGGCGGTGTCGATCATGCTGGCGTTCAGCTACTTGGACCGCGAGCTGGTGATACCGCTTTCTGGTTGGTTGGGCGGGGCGGGCAAGCCTTTGCTGCTGGGCAGCCTGTCGGCACTGGTGCTGGCGTACCTGGTGCGGTTTCTGGCAGTGGCCTATGGGCCGCTGGAAAGCAGCCTGGCGCGAATCCGTCCGTCATTGCCCGAAGCGGCACGTAGCCTTGGGGTGAGCGGCCCACGACTGTTTTGCAAAGTGTATCTGCCGTTGTTGCTGCCTGGCACGTTGAGCGCAGCGCTGCTGGTGTTCGTGGATGTGCTCAAGGAAATGCCCGCCACCTTGCTGATGCGCCCGTTTGGCTGGGACACCCTGGCGGTCCGGATCTTTGAAATGACCAGTGAAGGCGAATGGGCACGAGCGTCTTTGCCGGCGCTGACCCTTGTGCTGGTCGGCCTGTTGCCGGTCATCGGGCTGATTCGTCGCTCTGCCCGGCAAATCGGTTAGGTGCCAGTCCTACGGCTTGAGGCTACAATGCGCGGCATTCGGTGCGCTCCGTCTTTCGGATCGACCTGCTGTATGTGGCTGGGGGCCTTGTAATACAAGGTGTTCGGTGCAAGTGGCAGCTCTGCGCGCCTTCGCCAAGCCCGGAAGGAGAAACCCATGGGACAGCGTACGCCTCTGTATGACCTGCATCTCGCCCTCGGCGCGAAAATGGTCGATTTTGGCGGTTGGGATATGCCTTTGCATTATGGCTCGCAAGTTGAAGAGCACCACCAGGTGCGACGCGACTGCGGGGTCTTCGATGTATCTCATATGACCGTGATCGATGTCACCGGCCCCCAGGCCAAGGAATGGCTCCAGTACCTGCTGGCCAATGATGTCGACCGACTGCACGGCTGTGGCCGTGCGTTGTACAGCGCCATGCTCAACGAGCAGGGCGGGGTGGTGGACGACATGATCGTCTACCGCACCGAAACCGGTTACCGCCTGGTGGTCAACGCCGCCACCCGCGACCAGGACATGGCCTGGATGCAGGCGCAACTGGGCACCTACTCAGTACAACTGCATGAGCGGTCAGAGTTGGCCATGCTCGCCATCCAAGGCCCCCACGCCCGGCAGAAAATCGCCGAACTGGTGACCCAGTCCCGTGGCACCCTGATCCATCAGCTCAAGCCGTTCGAAGGCCGAGCCGACGGCGACTGGTTTATCGCCCGCACCGGCTATACCGGCGAAGACGGCCTCGAAATCGTGCTGCCGGCCGATCAGGCACCGGGCTTTTTCAACGACCTGGTGGGTGCCGGCATTTCCCCCATCGGTCTCGGTGCGCGCGACACCTTGCGCCTTGAGGCCGGCATGAACCTGTATGGCCAGGATATTCACCAGGCCGTCTCGCCCCTGGCGGCCAACATGGCCTGGAGCATCGCCTGGGACCCTGTCGAGCGTAACTTCATTGGCCGCGCTGCGCTGGAAGCAGAAAAAGCAGCCGGCGTGCAGTTCAAGCTGGTGGGGCTCGTCCTTGAAGAGCGTGGGGTGCTGCGTGCTCACCAGGTGGTTCGTATCGCCAATGTTGGCGAAGGAGAGATCACCAGTGGTAGTTTCTCGCCTACGCTAAGCAAATCCATTGCGCTGGCGCGCGTGCCGACGGCGACTGCCGACCGGGCCGAAGTGGAAATCCGCGGCAAGTGGTATCCGGTTCGAGTGGTCAAGCCGACCTTCGTGCGTCATGGCAAAACCCTGATCTAACCAATTCCGGCAGGCCAATGGCCGCTGACATTTCATCTTGAGGACACAGACTATGAGCAATATCCCTGCCGAACTGCGTTTTGCCGAAAGTCACGAATGGGCCCGTCTGGAAGCTGACGGTACCGTGACCGTCGGGATCTCCGACCATGCACAGGAAGCTTTGGGTGATGTGGTGTTTGTTGAGTTGGCGGAAGTGGGTGCCAATTTTGAAGCGCAAGGCCAGGCGGGTGTGGTTGAGTCGGTGAAAGCAGCCTCGGATATCTACTCGCCGGTTGCCGGCGAAGTGATTGCTGTCAACGAAGAGCTGAGTGGCAGCCCTGAGCTGCTGAACTCTGACCCGTACGGCGCGTGGATCTTCAAGCTCAAGCCAAGCGACAAGGCCGAGCTGGACAAGCTGCTGGATGCCGCCGGCTACAAAGCCGCCATCGGCGAATAAACGCCTGCCCCAATACAGGCGCGGGCTAATGTGGGAGCGGGCTTGCTCGCGAATGCGGAGTGTCAGTCAATACATCAATGACTGAACCACCGCATTCGCGAGCAAGCCCGCTCCCACACTGTACTGCATCAACCTTGAGTGTTCAGTACGGTTTTAACCGCCGCTACAGCCCGCTCCACATCCGCCTCTGTCATCGCTGTGAACATCGGCAACGACACGATCAAACGCCCAACACGCTCCGCCACCGGGAACATGCCTTCCTTGAAACCCTGTGCCCGATACAGGCTCAGCAGATGAATCGGGGGGTAGTGATAGCCGATACCCACGCCGTGGGCCTGCATCTGTTCCATGAATGTCGCACGGGCCGGCAGGCCATCCTGGCGTTCCGGCAACACCAGTTGGAACAGGTGCCAGTTGCTGTTTTCGAAGTCGGCCGGCGGCAGTTGCGCGCCGTACTGAGCTTCGAAATCGCTGCCCAAGCATTTGAAGTAGTGCCGTGCCAGGTTCTGACGATGTGCGGTGATCTTCTCGATGTGCGCAAATTGCCCCAGGCCGATGGCGGCGGCAATGTCGGTCATGTTGAACTTGCCACCCAGCACATCCACATCCAGGCCATCGAAGCCGCTGCGGGTGACGCCTTGCAGTCGGTACTTCTCTGCCAGACGGGCCTCCTCGGCATTGTTCAACACCAGGCAGCCGCCTTCGGACGACGTGATGTTCTTGTTCGCCTGGAAGCTGAAGGACACGAAGTCGCCGGTTGCGCCGATGCGTTCTCCATCCCAGCTGGAACCCAGGGCCTGGGCGGCATCTTCGACAATGCGCAGGTTGTACTTGTTGGCCAGCGCGTAGAGCATCGGCATATCCAGGGGCAAGCCGGCCAGGTAGACCGGGATGATCGCCCTGGTGCGCGGGGTAATGGCAGCTTCTACCTGGGCCAGGTCGATATTGCGCGTCACCGGGTCGATGTCGGCAAAGACGGGAGTGGCGCCGACTTCGAGAATCACGTTGGCCGTGGCAACCCAGGAGATTGGGGTGGTGATGACTTCATCCCCTGGCCCGATCCCGGCGATGCGCAAGGCGATCTCCATGGTGCAGGTGCCCGAGTTGAAGGTGCGCACCGGACGGCCGCCAAAATAGTCCGAGAGCTGTGCTTCGAACGCCTGCACCTTTGGTCCGCTGGTGATCCAGCCGGAACGCAGAACATCGCCGACCGCCGAAATGGTGGCTTCATCAATGGTCGGTTTGGAAAACGGCAGGAAGGGCTGTTGGCTCATGACGAAGAAGGCATCCGTTTCGGGTAGGCGATGAAAAGTAGGCGTGTCAGTAGGGCATGGTTGCACGGTGAGACTGAATATAGCCTGTCATCCATGAACGATTCGTCATGCAGCAGGCAAAAAAATGCCGCTTGAGAAAGCGGCATTTTTTATGAAGGCAGTTGTTACTCGGTTACAGCATTCTTCGCCAGGATGGCGTTAGCCAGTTCCATGTCCGTGGCTTGGAGGCCAGGGTTATCGGCGCGGACCTTCTGCATGGCCGCTTCCAGATACGGGCCGCGAATGCCGCCGTCGCTGGCGACGAAGCTGCCCGCGTCGTCCTGGGCGGCGACCACCAGCTTGTGGTCCTTGAACGTCAGGTAAGTCGAGCCAGTGGTGGCGCCCGACGAGATGACATTACGCCAGAAGCTATCGGCCATGGCTGAGCCGACAGGTAGGGAAAGCACAGCGAGGGTTGCGACAGCATATTTGAGACGCATGATGGGTGACTCCGGTGGGTTATCTGTACGTTTTGATTGTAGTTAACCCGATCCAGTTCCATCACTGACTAAACAGTTTCAACCTTTAGAATCACCCCATCCTGGCCAACCACGCGGACTTGAGCGCCCACCGGGGCGTCTGCACCGGTGACCATCCACACGCCATCGCCGACTTTGACCTTGCCGCGACCGTCCACAATGGCTTGATGCACCATGAAAGTGCGCCCCACCAACTCTGAACCGCGCTCGTTCAACCCCGGTTGGTCGCTGGCCTTGGCACTGCTGCGTTGGCGTTTCCACCAGTACACGGCGGTCAGTATCGACAACACCGCAAACAGCAGAAGTTGCCATTCCAGCCCCAGCGGTGGGAACAGGAACTTGATCACGCCCACGGCTGCGGCGGCGATGCCCATCCAGAGCAGGTAGCCTCCGGCACCGAACACCTCGAGAATCAACAGCACGGTGCCCAGCGCCAACCAGTCCCAGAACGACAAATGCAGCAGGAAGTCCCACATGGTGATGGCCTCAGCCTTTCTTGTTGTCGAAAGTGGCTTTGACGATCTCGCCGATACCACCCACGGCGCCAATCACCTGGCTGGCTTCCAGCGGCATCAATATGACCTTGCTGTTGTTGGCCGAGGCGAGTTTGCCCAGGGCGTCGATGTATTTTTGCGCGACGAAGTAGTTCACCGCTTGCACGTTGCCCGACGCAATGGCTTCGGACACCACTTGTGTCGCCCGCGCTTCGGCTTCGGCCTGGCGCTCGCGTGCCTCGGATTCCAGGAACGCTGCCTGGCGGCTGCCTTCGGCTTCAAGGATTTGCGCCTGCTTTTTGCCTTCTGCTGTCAGGATCGCCGAAGCACGCAGGCCCTCTGCTTCGAGGATCTGTGCACGCTTGATCCGCTCGGCTTTCATTTGGCCGGACATGGCGGCCATCAGGTCGGCGGGAGGGCTGATGTCCTTGATTTCGATGCGGGTGATCTTGATGCCCCATGGCGCAGTGGCTTCATCCACGGTGCGCAGGAGTTTTTCGTTGATGCCGTCACGCTGGCTCAGCATGGCGTCCAGTTCCATGGAGCCGAGTACGGTACGGATATTGGTCTGCAGCAGGTTGCGGATAGCATGTTCGAGGTTGTTGACCTCATAGGCGGCCTGGGCGGTGTTGACCACTTGGAAGAAGCACACGGCATCGATCTGCACGGTGGCATTGTCGGCGGTGATGACTTCTTGAGGCGGGATATCCAGCACGCTTTCCATCACGTTGATCTTGCGACCGATGCGGTCCATGACCGGGATGATGATATTCAGGCCGGGTTTTAAAGTGTTGGTGTAGCGGCCGAAACGTTCGACGGTCCATTGGTAGCCCTGGGGCACCACTTTGAATCCCATGAAGAGGATGGCGATGGCCAAGCCTACGAAAAGAAGCAGTACGGTTCCGATCTGCATAGCGATTCCCTATCTGAAGGTGTCAGTGAACGACATTAGGCCGATTGTAACGGTCTGGTCACGGATAAGGACGGTTTCATGGCCTAACAAACAAAGGATTTGTTTCTGAATCCCCTGGTGTGACCCGCAATACCTCCGTCATCGTGGTCAGGCCGGCCTTCACTTTCTCGATGCCGGCCATGCGCAGGCTGCTCATGCCTTGTGCCAGTGCCTCACGGCGCAGGGCTTGCACGTCCGCACCCGGGGTGACCAGCGCCTGGAGTGTCGGGTCCATGAGCATGATTTCATACAGCCCGGCCCGGCCTCGATAACCGCTGTCACGGCATTGCGCACAGCCGACGGCTTCGCAGCCTCCAGCGTCCTCCTGGCCCAGCGGGCGCATGCAGTGGCTGCACAGAAGCCGCACCAGGCGCTGCGCCATCACGCCTATGAGCGTGGCTTTGATCAAATAGTGAGCAATGCCCAGCTCCTGCAAGCGGCTGATAGCACTGGGTGCATCGTTGGTGTGCAGGGTCGAGAGCACCAGGTGCCCGGTCAGCGCGGCCTGGATAGCCATCTCTGCGGTCTCCTGGTCGCGGATTTCGCCGATCATGATGATGTCCGGGTCCTGGCGCAGCAGGGCGCGGATGCCGCTGGCGAACGTGAGGTCGATGTTGTGCTGGACCTGCATCTGGTTGAAGGCCGGCTCGACCATTTCAATCGGGTCTTCCACCGTGCACAGGTTGACCTCGCGGGTCGCCAGTTGCCTGAGGGTGGCGTAGAGGGTGCTGGTCTTGCCTGAGCCGGTGGGGCCGGTGACTAGGATGATGCCGTGGCTGCGTCGCGTCATGGCGTGCCAGCGCTGCTGGTCGGCGTTGGACAAACCCAACTGATCAAAATCCTTGAGCAGCACCTGTGGGTCGAAAATTCGCATCACCAGCTTTTCGCCGAATGCCGTGGGCAGGGTCGAAAGCCGCAATTCCACTTCGACACCCGCAGGGTTCCTGGTCTTGACGCGGCCATCCTGGGGTTTGCGTTTTTCGGCCACGTTCATTCGCCCCAGGCTTTTCAGGCGGCTGACTACGGCCATGGTGACCTGCGGGGGAAATTGATAGACGTCATGCAGCAGCCCATCAATGCGAAAGCGCACCCGACCCTGGTCGCGGCAGGGCTCGATATGGATATCGCTGGCTCGTTGGCCAAAGGCGTATTGCAGCAGCCAGTCGACGATGTTGACGATATGCGCGTCGTTGGCATCCGGCTCCTTGTCGCTGGCGCCGAGGCTGAGCAAGTCGACATTGCCAGGCGTCGTCATCTTTTGATCCGCACCGCTGACGGACTTGGCTAAACGGTAAAACTCGTTGATAGAGCGCTGGATATCGCTGGGGTTGGCAACCACGCGCTTGATCGTGCGTCTGAGCACCTGGGACAGCCCGGCTTCCCAGGTGGTGACATGGGGTTGGGCACTGGCGATCGTCACGCTGCAGGCATCGACGGCGACTGCAAGAATGCCGTGGCGCTGGGCAAAGGCATGGGACATCAAGGGCACCACGGCTGCCACATCAATCTTCAATGGGTCGATGCGCAGGTAAGGCTGGCCTACCTGCCGGGCCAGCCATTGTGTCAAGGTCTCAAGGCAAAGGCCCTGGGCTGCGATGCATTCCAAGGGATGCTGGCTGCCGGACGCTGGTGATACCTTTTGCGCCGCCTGCGCCGTGATCAGCCCTTGCTCGACCAGCGCCGGCAACAATTGCTGCAGTTCCAAGGGGTGATCGTGAGCGGCGGCGTGCATGCAGGCTTTCCTGGGGGCTTGGGGGGTAATCCCAGGCTAGCCAGCCGCTGAAGATCCTGCTGGCGCGTGTATTGCCGGTTTTTACTGCGCCATCGCTGCCAACGCTTGAGGCCGCTCGGAATCAGCTGACCACAGCTCCAGGGTGCAGACGCTGATCAGGTTTCGAATCTTTTCACCGATCACCTGGGCGCGGTGCCAGCTCAGGCCGGTCATCACGATATCGATGCTCAGCAGGTCGGCTTCCCGGTTCATGCTGACCTGGGTGGGCGTGAGCAATTGCAGCGCGAAGTAGTTCAGCACCCGGCACAGCACGTCCGGTTCAGCCTCGGCGACGATGCGATAGTGCGCCTGGCAGTGGCTGCTATTGGCGGCCCACGCATCGGCGCGGGTGGCGGGGTAGGCGGTTTCGACGGCATGCATGCTGAATCTCCAGTTTCGACTGGAGAAATTTTTACATTCGCCTCGGGAGATTTCTTATCTAAAATGAGCCTGTTTGGCGATAAATCGACTTAAGCAATTCAATATCAGCCTATACATGGGTACGTTTATGCACAGTGAGTTGGACGTCTACGACCGCCGCATCCTGGCCTTGCTGCAAGAGGATGCCTCGCTCTCCAGTGCACAGATTGCCGAACAGGTCGGCCTGTCGCAGTCGCCGTGTTGGCGGCGCATTCAGCGGCTCAAGGAGGAGGGTGTGATCCGCGGCCAGGTCACGCTGCTGGACCGCAAGAAAATCGGGCTCAACACGCAGATTTTCGCCGAGGTCAAACTCAACGCTCACGGTCGCTCCAATTTCACTGAGTTCACCGAGGCGATTCGCGGGTTTCCGGAAGTGTTGGAGTGCTATGTGCTGATGGGAGCGGTGGATTTTCTGCTGCGTATCGTCACCTCGGATATCGAGGCGTACGAGCGGTTTTTCTTCGAGAAGTTGTCGATGGTGCCGGGGATTCAGGAGGTAAACTCGATTGTGGCGCTGTCGGAGATCAAGTCCACCACCAGCCTGCCAGTATTGCGCTGACAGGCATGCCATTGACTGTAGGAGCGAGCTTGCTCGCGAAGATCGTTAACGATGACGCGGGAAGCCTGGCTCCCCACATCGCTCTCGGGTTTTTCGCGAGCAAGCTCGCTCCTACGGGGTAACTGGACCTACAGGCGCAGAAGAGTCTTCCAGGCACGATTCTGATAAACCGCAATCGCCTGGTGCATACGCGCATCCAGCGATTCATCGGTAATCGGCTGGTTGGCCAGGTGCGCCAGCTTGTTCAGCTCGCCATACAAACGGTCCAGTTCAGGAATGTCCACCACATGGCGCGCATGGTGCAGCCAGGCCTGGATGCGTTCGATGCGCGGCAGTTGCTCGGCCAGATCTTCCGGCTGTTGCTGGTAGCGCTGCAGTTGCAGGGCGACGGCGTCATCGGCCAACAGGCGTGGCAGCCAGTTGGTAATTTGTGCAGCGCCCTGACGGTTGCCACGCACGTTACGTTCGGCCGTCCAGGTGCGAGCCAGCAACCAGCGCGAGAGGTTGAGTGAGAACAGACCCCAGCGCACGTCTTGCAGCTCTTCGATGAACTGTTCCGGCGCGGCTTTGCGAATGTCTTCATCGTCGTCACCGGCCTGGACCAGCGGGCGCCAGTCTTCCAGCAGTGCATCCAGGGCGCTGCGCAGTTCGCTGGTGGATTGGCGCGGCGCGGCCTGGCCGAGGCTGCCGATCAGGGCGCGCAATTCACCGAGGTTCTCGACCCAGTCCTGCAGCAGGCGCCAGTGGCCATTGAAGCGGTATTGCTCGGCCAGGCGCTGGCTGCTGCCCAGCAGGTGCCACAGGATCGCGGCGAAGGTGTCGTCCAATGGCATTTCGGCGTGGATCTGTGGCGCCGGCAGGCTCAGCGAGTAGCTGCTGGCGTCATACAGGCGATAGCCGCGTTCGGCCTTGCTAATGTCGCACGGCATCAGGGCCAGGGTTGCGGCCAGCTCGGCGGCCAGCTCCAGCAGGGCTGCCGGTTCACCTTCGCGCAGTTCCAGTTCCAGCTCGCAGATTTCTTCTTTCTGCTTGCCGACCACCACGTGGCCCAGGTCCAGGGCGGCTTCGATCACCACCTTGGCCTTGCCACGGCCCCAAGCGATCTCGGCGCGTTCACGCACGAAGTCGGTGGTGAAGATCGGCTTGAGGGTCTTTTTGTCCAACTCGGCCAGTTGCTCGGGCCAGCACTCGCCGTCGAGTTTCTTCACATCGAGCTTGGCTTTGGGCAGGTCCCAGTTGTATTCGTTGCGTTCCGACAAGCCGGCGACGCTTTGGCCACGGGTCTTGAGGGTCTGGATGATGTCGTCACCGTCCTTGCGCAGGCGCAGGGCAACCTTGGCCTGGGCCAGGTCACGCTCGGGGGTGTCGAAGTACTGGTTCATCAACTCACGGCGTTCCCAGCCACTTTTGTTGCGTTTTTTCAGTAACGGGTGCTCACGCAGCGCGGCGAGTGTTTCGCGGCTGACGCGTAGCTTGATTTCGGTTTCTTTCTGCATGGCCGGAAAATCCAGGATCGGGAGCGCAGCCGGGGAAAAGTGTGGCTGCCAAGGTCGTGCAGTGTACAGGACTGAGCCCGGCAACGTGCCGCAACGGTTTATTGTGTTGCGCAGATGCCTCTATAGTGAGGTTCATCCGGGAAGTTGGGAGACCGCGCATGCCGTTACCGTCCATGAAAGAGCAGTTCGCCGCCTTGATCGCCGCACCGTCGGTGAGCTGCACCCAGGCGTCTCTCGACCAGAGCAACCGCCCGGTGATCGACCTGCTCGCCGCTTGGCTGGGCGACCTGGGCTTTGCCATCGATATCCAACAAGTCAGCCCCGGCAAGTTCAACCTGTTGGCCAGTTTCGGCAGCGGCCCCGGTGGCCTGGTGTTGGCGGGGCATAGCGATACCGTGCCGTATGACGCGGCGCTGTGGAAAACCGACCCGCTCAAGCTGACGGAGGTCGATGGCCGCTGGGTAGGGCTGGGCAGCTGTGACATGAAGGGTTTTTTCGCCCTGGTCATCGAAGCGGTGTTGCCGCTGCTCGACCAGCCCTTCAAGCAACCGCTGTTGATCCTTGCCACCTGTGACGAGGAAAGCTCTATGTCCGGTGCCCGTGCGCTGGCCGAGGCGGGGCGTCCATTAGGTCGTGCAGCTGTGATCGGCGAGCCGACCGGGCTCAAGCCAATCCGTCTGCACAAAGGCGTGATGATGGAGCGCATCGAGATCCTTGGGCGCAGCGGCCACTCGTCGGACCCCAGCCTGGGCCACAGCGCCCTGGAAGCCATGCATGACGCCATCGGCGAACTGCGCGGCCTGCGTCTGGCGTGGCAGCGCGAGTATCGCAATGCGCAATTCAGCGTGCCGCAGCCGACGATGAACTTCGGCTGCATTCACGGCGGCGACAACCCCAACCGCATCTGCGGCCAGTGCTCGTTGGAGTTCGATCTGCGCCCCCTGCCGGGCATGGATCCCGAAGTGCTGCGCGCCGCGATCCGCCAGAAGCTCGAACCTCTGGCCGAGCGGCATAAGGTCAAGATCGACTACGCGCCGTTGTTCCCCGAAGTGCCACCCTTCGAGCAGCCCGAAGACGCCGAGTTGGTGCGGGTGGCGGAACGTTTGACCGGTCATCGTGCCGAAGCAGTAGCGTTCGGCACCGAAGCGCCTTATCTTCAGCGCCTTGGGTGTGAAACCCTGGTGCTTGGCCCTGGCGATATTGCCTGCGCCCACCAGCCTGGCGAATACCTTGAAATGTCACGCTTGACGCCTACAGTGCGTCTATTGCGGGAACTGATCGAACACTACTGCCTGAAACCTGCATAAATTTGCCCCTGCCCATTCGTACATAAGGAGAGTGAGCGTGTCGCCAAGCCTGTTCCGACGATAACCATCAGCCGCTGTGCGCTTTCACGATTGATCCTTTATTTGGCTGCTTTTTATTACAGGCCCAGGTGTTATGCCCGAATACGTCAATTGGCTTCGTCACGCTTCGCCCTACATCAACGCCCACCGCGACTGCACCTTTGTGGTCATGCTGCCCGGCGATGGTGTGGACCACCCTAATTTCGGCAATATCGTCCACGACCTGGTGCTGCTCCACAGCCTGGGTGTGCGCCTGGTGCTGGTGCACGGCTCGCGCCCGCAAATCGAAACCCGCCTTGAAGCACGCGGCCTTACCCCGGCTTACCACGAAGGCTTGCGCATCACCGATGCCGCGACGCTGGAGTGTGTGATCGACGCGGTGGGTCATCTGCGTATTGCCATCGAGGCGCGCTTGTCCATGGACATGGCGTCCTCGCCGATGCAGGGCTCGCGTCTGCGCGTGGCCAGCGGCAACCTGGTCACCGCACGGCCAATCGGCGTGCTTGAAGGCGTGGACTACCACCACACTGGCGAAGTGCGTCGGGTCGACCGCAAGGGTATCAACCGCCTGCTGGACGAGCGCTCTATCGTGCTGCTCTCGCCCCTGGGGTATTCGCCCACCGGCGAGATCTTCAACCTGGCCTGCGAAGACGTCGCCACCCGCGCCGCCATCGACCTGGGCGCCGACAAGTTGCTGCTGTTCGGTGCCGATCCCGGTCTGATCGATGAGAACGGCCGCCTAGTGCGTGAATTGCGCCCACAACAAGTACCCGCGCACCTGCAACGCCTGGGCAGCAACTATCAAGCCGAACTGCTCGATGCCGCTGCCGAAGCCTGTCGGGGTGGCGTAGGGCGCAGCCATATCGTCAGCTACGCCGAAGATGGCGCCTTGCTTACCGAACTGTTCACCCGCGATGGTGGCGGTACGCTGGTGGCCCAGGAACAATTCGAACTGGTGCGCGAAGCGGCGATTGAAGACGTCGGCGGCTTGCTGGACCTGATCAGCCCGCTGGAAGAGCAGGGCATTCTGGTACGCCGTTCGCGGGAAGTGCTGGAGCGTGAGATCGAACAGTTCAGCGTGGTCGAGCGCGAAGGCATGATCATCGCCTGCGCGGCGCTGTATCAGATCGCGGATTCGGATGCGGGGGAGTTGGCGTGCCTGGCAGTGAACCCGGAGTACCGCCACGGCGCGCGAGGCGATGTGTTGCTCGAACGCATCCAGACCCGGGCACGAGCGCAGGGCTTGAAAACCCTCTTTGTACTCACCACCCGCACGGCCCACTGGTTCCGCGAACGCGGCTTTGTACCCAGTAGCGTGGATCGCCTGCCGTCGGCGCGGGCGTCGCTGTACAACTATCAGCGCAACTCCAAGATCTTTGAAAAGGCGCTGTAAACCCGGCCCTTAAGAACGTTGCAGATCAAAATGTGGGAGCGGGCTTGCTCGCGAAAGCGCAGTGTCAGTCAATACATCAATGACTGGACCACCGCATTCGCGAGCAAGCCCGCTCCCACACTGGACCGCGTTTTTATTCTGTGATGAATTTGTCAGTCACATAGGCCGAATAATCCGGCAGCACCGTCTCCACTTTCCCCTGTTCCTTCAAGAACTTCGCCGTCTCCCCAATCGCCTTCGCCGTGCCGCCCTTGAGCAACGCAGCGGTTTGCTGTGCCTGTGCATCCGGAAACGTCGTGCCCGCCAACAGTTCCGGAATGTCGTCGGCATTTGAACCTGTCAATTTGGCGATTTTCTGTACCGGCTCCGAATCCACCGTCCAACTGTCCTTATGGGCGGCATAGTCGGCAAAGGCATCCAGGGTGACCTTGGCGAACTTGGCCACGATGTCAGGATGTTTTTCTGCAAAATCCTTGCGCGCCACCCACACCTCAAACGTCGGCGCGCCCCATTGGCCCACCTGCGCCGCGTCTGTCAGGGTCTTGCCGGTCTTGCGGATTTCGCCCAGGGCCGGGGACCACACGAAAGCCCCATCAATATCGCCACGCTTCCAGGCGGCGGCGATTTCGGCCGGTTGCAGGTTCACCACTTTGACTTGTTTGGTGTCCAGTCCCCAATGTTTGAGCGCGCCGAGCAGGCTGTAATGGGAGGTCGAGACAAACGGAGTGGCGATGGTTTTGCCGATCAGGTCCTGGGGTTTGTCGATGCCACTGCCGTTGCGCACCACCAGGGCTTCAGAAGCGTTGATCTGTGCCGATACGATAAACGCCACAATCGGCAGGTTGCGCGACGCCGCCGCCGCGAGTGGGCTGGAGCCGAGGTTGCCGATTTGTACATCACCCGAAGCGATGGCCGTGACCACCTCCGGCCCGCTGTTGAAGCGGCGCCAGGCGATTTTTTCGCCGATGGCTTTTTCGTACAGGCCGTCGGCCTGGGGAACCTTGCTGGGATCGATGCCGGTCTGGTAGCCCACCGTCAGGTCGGCGGCGTTGACACCAAAAGAAAGTAATAGCGATACAAAAACTGTAACAAATTGACGGGAGGATGTGCGTTTGGCCATGATGGCGTCGCCTTTTTGATCGTGAGTGACGTATGCAACCGTACGGCCACACTAATCGATCTAAAAAAGCACCAGTAAATACCCTTTAGGAATTAGCTTATGGAGCGGCGCGTCTATCCTGACCGGCCAGCTTCACGGAAGGTCTTATTCCTGGATCGTATGAAAAAGAATGAAATAATTCTTTTTGGGTGTATGAAAAACTCATTACCCTGCAGGGACCAAATCAACTGCGATTAGACGAAGGTAGTAGACACACAAGGTTACGATTGACTTGGTGGTCACTATCTGGCGCTAATCGCGCATCTGTGGATCGAGGGCGTCAGACCCGAGACCAAAGAAATACAAAAATTAGAAATGAGAGGAGCGGTACATGAAGAAGTCCACCTTGGCTGTGGCTGTAGCTTTGGGCGCAATCGCCCAGCAAGCAGGCGCTGCCGGTTTTATCGAAGACAGCAAGGCCACACTGGGCCTGCGTAACTTCTACATCAACACCGATAACCGCGAAGGCGCTGGTGCGAACAAGAACGAAGAGTGGGGCCAAGGCTTCGATCTGCGTTTCATCTCCGGTTACACCCAAGGCACCGTTGGCTTCGGTCTTGACGCAATCGGCCTGTTGGGTGTTCGCCTAGATTCGGGCGGTGGTACCAACGGCGCGACTGCCAGCTCCTACGGCGGCACCATCTTCCCGAGCAAGTCCAATGGCGAAGCCGTTGATAACTACTCGAGCCTGGGCCTGACGGCCAAGGCCAAGATCTCCCAGACCGAACTGAAGCTGGGTACCTTGCAGCCCAAGCTGCCGGTCATCGTCACCAACGACGGTCGTATGCTGCCGCAGACCTTCCAGGGTGGCCAGATCACCTCCAGCGACATCAAGGACCTGACCCTGGTTGCCGGCCAGATCGAAAAGGCCAAGGGCCGTAACTCCAGCAACAACGAAAGCCTGTCCATCTCCGGCGCCAACAGCCGTGGCGTGAACTGGCGCTCGAGCAACAAGTTCTACTACGCCGGTGGCGACTACAAGATCACCAAGGATCTGACCGCCCAGTACTACTACGGCAACCTGGAAGATTTCTACAAGCAACACTTCCTTGGCCTGACCCACAACTGGGCTATCGGCCCTGGTGTGTTGAAGTCTGACCTGCGTTACTTCAACAGCTCCGACGATGGCAACAACGGTAACCAGTCCGCTTACTTCTCGACGGGCAACTATGGCGGCGTGAACTCTGGCCGTGGCAAAGTCGACAACAACCTGTACAGCGGCCTGTTCCTGTACTCGGTGGCCGGTCACACCTTTGGTGGCGGTTATCAGGTCAGCAACGGCAGCAGCGACTTCCCTTGGCTGAACCAGGGTGACGGGTCGTCGGCTTACATCACCACCGACATGCAAATCCAGAAGTTCGCCCGTGCCGGCGAGCGTACCTGGCAAGCTCGCTACTCCTACGACTTCGCCAAAGTCGGCGTACCTGGCCTGACGGCGGGTGTGGTTTACCTCAAGGGTGATCATATCGACACCGTCGCCAGCAACCGTACCGAATTCACCGGCCAGTCCGAGTGGGAACGTGACATCACTGTTGCCTACGTTGTACCGGAAGGTCCGCTGAAGAACGTCGGCGTGGCGTGGAAAAACGCTATGTGGCGCAGCGACATCGCCAACGCGCGTAACCAGGACGAAAACCGCTTGATCGTCAGCTACTCGATCCCGCTGTTGTAAGACTGTAAAACCTTGCCCGGCGCAATGCCGGGCAAGGTGTCTTGCTGTTCAAGTCGGGCTCAACCCCCGCAAGCCCTTCCTGAATCCCTCTTTTTTGCAGCGTCTCAAGGCCTTCTCGAACCTTGAAAGCGATGTTGGCCTCAGGCCGTTCCCAAGTCCAATGAACTGATTTTTAATATTCTTTTATCGTCTAAATAAATCGATATTTATTCTTTTTAAGTCAACAAAAATCCATGCACAGTGGGCTCCATAAGCACTCACCAGGAGCCACACCCATGAGCCTAAGACTGGGCGACATCGCCCCCGACTTCGAACAGGATTCCAGCGCCGGCAAGATTCGTTTCCATGAATGGCTGGGCGACAGCTGGGGTGTGTTGTTTTCCCACCCTGCGGACTTCACGCCGGTGTGCACCACCGAGCTGGGTTTCACCGCCAAGCTCAAGGATGAATTCGCCAAGCGTAGCGTCAAGGCCATCGCCCTGTCGGTAGATCCGGTGGACTCGCATCACAAGTGGATCGACGACATCAACGAGACGCAGAACACCGTGGTCAACTTCCCGATCCTGGCCGATGCAGACCGCAAGGTCTCGGACCTCTACGACCTGATCCACCCGAATGCCAGCGATACCCTCACCGTGCGCTCCTTGTTCGTGATCGACCCGAACAAGAAGATTCGCCTGACCATCACCTACCCGGCCAGCACCGGGCGTAACTTCCATGAAATCCTGCGGGTGATCGACTCGCTGCAACTGACCGACAACCACAAGGTGGCGACGCCGGCCAACTGGCAGGATGGGGATGAGGTGGTGATCGTGCCGTCGCTCAAAGACGAGGAAGAGATCAAGAAACGCTTTCCCAAGGGCTACCGCGCGGTGAAGCCGTACCTGCGTCTTACCCCACAACCCAATCGTTAAGGCGTCACGGATCATCCCTCTGTAGGAGCGAGCTTGCTCGCGAAAAACGTCAACGATAACGCGTGCTTCCTGAATGAACGCGGCGCCTGTGAGTTTTTCGCGAGCAAGCTCGCTCCTACCAAAAAGCACTGACTCACAGCAGGGGTTTTCAGGCCGTTTCCACGGCCTTTTTTTTCGCCTGGGGATTGATAATTCGCTTATGTGTTTATGGAATAAACAAATGAATAAATAAGATTTATAGATATATAAATCTGCTGATAAGGTCTATCCCATCTTGGCGCCATCGCCGCACAGCGAACCGCCGACACTTGCCCAAGGAATCTCCTGCATGCTGGTCGTAACACTTGGAGGCAGTCCCAGCCAGCGTTCCCGCTCTGGGGTCTTGCTGGATAAAACCCGTCAGTGGCTGCAACAGCAGGGCGTGGAAGTGGTGAGTTACCAGGTACGGGACTTCCCGGCTGAAGATTTGCTGCATGCGCGCTTCGACAGCCCCAAGGTCATCGACCTGCTGCAACAAGTCGCCAATGCCGACGGCCTGGTGATCGCCACGCCGGTGTACAAGGCGTCGTTTTCCGGGGCGTTGAAGACCGTACTGGACCTGCTGCCAGAACGCGCCCTGGCCCATAAGGTGGTGCTGCCGATGGCGACCGGCGGCAGCATCGCCCACATGCTGGCGGTGGACTACGCCCTGAAGCCGGTGCTGTCGGCCCTCAAGGCCCAGGAATTGCTCCACGGTATTTTTGCCGAAGACAGCCAGATCGCCTATGGCGAAGGCAGCGTGCAGGCGCAGTTGGTGCCGGTACTCGAACAGCGTCTGCACGAAGCCCTGGAGCAGCTCTACAGCGCCATGGCGCGCCGGCCAAAACCGCTGGACCCTGACGTATTGAATGAACGTTTGTTGAGTGCTCGCTGGAGCATTTGAGCCTCACCCCAGAAACCTGGAAACACTCACCTTACTCAGCCGACAACGGCCAAGCAGGTGCAGCCAAAACCCTAATCGCACAGTTGGAGAGAGCGCCATGCGCACTGTCATCTTGCGTCGTGGTCTGGTCGCACTCTTTGCTGCGGCTGTGTCCTTCGGCGCCATCGTTCAAGCCCAAGCCGCCGAGACCTTGCGGATCGGTTATCAGAAGTACGGCACCCTGGTGCTGCTCAAGGCCAAGGGCACCCTGGAAAAACGCCTGGCCGACCAAGGCGTGCAGGTGCAGTGGACCGAGTTCCCCGGTGGCCCGCAATTGCTCGAGGGCCTGAACGTCGGCTCCATCGACTTCGGCGTTACCGGCGAAACCCCACCGGTGTTTGCCCAGGCGGCTGGCGCCGATCTGCTCTACGTCGCCTACGAACCACCCGCGCCTACCAGCGAAGCGATCCTGGTGCCCAAGGACTCGCCGATCAAATCGGTGGCCGAACTCAAGGGTAAAAAGGTCGTGCTCAACAAAGGCTCCAACGTGCACTACCTGCTAGTGCGTGCCCTGGAAGATGCCGGCCTCAACTACACCGACGTGAAGACCGTGTTCCTGCCCCCCGCCGATGCCCGTGCTGCGTTCGAGCGTGGCAGCGTGGACGCCTGGGTGATCTGGGACCCGTACCAGGCCGCCGCCGAGAAGCAACTGCAAGCGCGCACCCTGCGAGACGGCACCGGGATTGCCGACAACCATCAGTTTTACCTGGCCACCAAACCCTACGCCGAACAACACCCGCAAGTGATCAAGGCGTTGGTGGAAGAGGTGCGCGCGGTAGGCGAATGGTCCAAGGCCAACCCGCAGGAAGTGACTGAGCAGGTCGCCCCACTGCTCGGCCTGCCAGCAGATATCACCCTCACATCGGTGAAACGCCAGGGCTACGGCGCGCTGTTCCTGACCCCGGAAGTGGTCGCCGCCCAGCAGAAAATCGCCGACAGCTTCTACCAACTCAAATTGATCCCCAAGCCCTTGAGCATCAAGGACGTGATCTGGACGCCACCCGCTGCGGTTGCCAAAGCGCCGTAATTCGACTTCATTCAGGAGACAACTCCATGAGCCTCAATATTTTCTGGTTCCTGCCCACCCACGGCGACGGTCATTACCTTGGCACCGCCGAAGGCGCCCGCGCTGTCGACCACGGTTACCTGCAACAGGTGGCCCAGGCCGCCGACCGCCTGGGTTTCGGTGGGGTGCTGATCCCTACGGGTCGCTCTTGCGAAGACTCGTGGTTGGTGGCCGCCTCGCTGATTCCCGTGACCCAGCGCTTGAAATTCCTGGTTGCCCTGCGCCCTGGGATCATCTCCCCGACCGTGGCCGCGCGTCAGGCCGCGACCCTGGACCGGCTGTCTGGTGGCCGTGCGCTGTTCAACCTGGTCACCGGTGGCGATCCGGAAGAACTGGCTGGCGACGGTTTGTTCTTGAGCCATGAAGAACGCTACCAGGCGTCGGTGGAATTCACCCGCATCTGGCGCCGTGTACTGGAAGGCGAGACCGTGGACTACGACGGCGAGCACATCAGCGTCAAAGGCGCCAAATTGCTCTACCCGCCCGTCCAGCAGCCGCGCCCGCCGCTGTATTTCGGTGGCTCCTCCGAAGCCGCCCAGGACCTGGCGGCCGAACAGGTCGAGATGGTGCTGACCTGGGGCGAGCCGCCGGCAGCCGTTGCGGAAAAGATCGCGCAGGTACGCGCCAAGGCCGCAAAACTGGGTCGCACGGTGCGCTTCGGTATTCGCTTGCATGTGATCGTGCGCGAAACCAACGACGAAGCCTGGAAAGCCGCCGACAAACTGATCTCCCACCTGGACGACGAGACCATCGCCCGCGCCCAGGCGTCCCTGGCGCGCTTCGATTCGGTGGGCCAGCAACGCATGGCAGCCTTGCACGGCGGTAGCCGTGACAACCTGGAAGTCAGCCCCAACCTGTGGGCCGGCGTCGGCCTGGTACGTGGCGGCGCAGGGACGGCGCTGGTGGGTGATGGCCCAACGGTTGCGGCGCGGGTCAAGGAGTACGCGGACCTGGGTATCGATACCTTTATCTTCTCCGGTTATCCACACCTGGAAGAGTCGTATCGGGTCGCCGAGCTGTTGTTCCCGCACCTGGATATCGAACGTCCCGAGCTGCCCAAAAGTGCCGGCTACGTCAGCCCGTTTGGCGAGATGGTTGCCAACGACATCCTTCCCAAAGCTGCGTCACAGAGCTGAGGTGCCGTTATGGACTTAGAAAAAATCAGCCATCGCGTGGCGCCCTGGGTGCTGCCGATCTTATTGCTGGCGGTGTGGCAGTTGTCGGTGTCGGCGGGTTGGTTGTCGACGCGCATTCTGCCAGCGCCGAGTGCGGTGATCGAAGCCGGGGTGAACCTGGTGGTCAGCGGCGAAATCTGGACGCACCTAGCCATCAGCGGCTGGCGCGCCGGCCTGGGCTTTGTGATCGGCGGCAGCATCGGTCTGGCCCTGGGCTTTATCACCGGCTTGTCGAAGTGGGGCGAACGCTTGCTCGACAGCTCCGTGCAGATGATCCGCAACGTGCCGCACCTGGCGCTGATTCCGCTGGTGATCCTGTGGTTCGGCATTGATGAGACCGCGAAGATTTTCCTGGTGGCCCTGGGGACGTTGTTCCCGATCTACCTGAACACTTACCACGGCATCCGCAATGTCGACCCGGCGCTGGTGGAAATGTCGCGCAGCTATGGCTTGTCCGGTTTCAGCCTGTTCTGGCAAGTGATCCTGCCGGGCGCGCTGCCGTCGATCCTGGTGGGGGTGCGCTTTGCCCTGGGCTTCATGTGGCTGACGCTGATCGTGGCGGAAACCATCTCGGCCAGCTCCGGCATCGGATACCTGGCGATGAATGCCCGTGAATTCCTGCAAACCGACGTGGTGGTGCTGGCCATCGTCATGTACGCCATCCTCGGCAAACTGGCCGACCTGGCCGCCCGTGGGCTGGAACGTGTGTGGCTGCGCTGGCACCCGGCTTATCAAGTGAAAGGAGGTGCGGCATGACGGCTCAACAACCTCCGCGTCTGCTGAAGGGCATCCCGCTGGCGGTGCACAAGTTGCGCAAGGCGTTTGGTACGCGGGAAGTGCTCAAAGAGATTGACCTGCATATTCCCGCGGGGCAGTTCGTGGCTGTGGTCGGCCGTAGTGGTTGCGGCAAAAGTACCTTGCTACGCCTGTTGGCGGGGCTGGACAAAGCCAGTGGCGGCGAGCTGCTGGCCGGCTCCGCGCCACTGCACGAAGCGATTGAAGATACGCGGTTGATGTTCCAGGAAGCGCGCTTGCTGCCCTGGAAAAAGATCATCGATAACGTCGGCCTTGGTCTAAAGGGCGACTGGCGCCCCAAAGCGCTGGATGCGCTGGAAGCGGTTGGCCTGGCCGAGCGCGCCAATGAATGGCCGGCGGCGTTGTCCGGCGGCCAGAAACAGCGCGTGGCGCTCGCCCGGGCGTTGATCCATCAGCCGCGCCTGTTGTTGCTCGATGAGCCGCTTGGCGCACTGGATGCCCTGACCCGTATCGAGATGCAGCAACTGATCGAGAACCTGTGGCGCAAGCACGGTTTCACGGTGTTGCTGGTGACCCACGACGTCAGCGAAGCCGTGGCGATTGCCGACCGCGTGATCCTGATTGAAAACGGCGAAATCGGCCTCGACCTGAACATCGACCTGCCACGCCCACGGGCCCGTGGCTCACACCGCCTGGCCGCGCTGGAAGCCGAAGTGCTCAACCGCGTGCTGGCGCTACCCGGTTCCCCACCGGAACCCGAACCTGTTTCACCGCTGCCGACGCAATTGCGTTGGGCTCAATAACTCACACAGGAAAAACACCATGACTATTAAAGCCATCAACGTGCGTAACCAGTTCAAAGGCACCATCAAGGAAATCGTGGTCGGCGACGTGCTGTCGGAGATTGACGTGCAGACAGCGTCCGGCATTGTCACCTCGGTGATCACTACTCGTTCGGTCAAGGAATTGGAATTGGTGATCGGCAGTGAAGTGATTGCCTTTGTGAAATCCACTGAGGTGTCGATTGCCAAGTTGTGATTGGCGTCGCCCTTGAGACTGCTATCGCAGGCAAGCCAACTCCCACATTTTGATGTGTGAACGCATTCAAATGTGGGAGCTGGCTTGCCTGCGATGAGGCCGGCCCAGACAACACTGCATTCAGCGCTTGGGCAAGTAGGCCGGCAAATATAGCCCCACATACGCATCAAACACCCGCATCCCTTCCTCCGCCATGCGCGGCGTAATCAGCCCATGCTGATGCACCGAGCGCGCGTACACGCGGTCGCTCAACTCCAACGCCAGGGCAAACACATCCACATCGCTCGGTAGCGTTGGCACTTCAAAGTGGCGATTGAACACCGCCAGCATCAAGTCGCCCAATTCCAGATCATGCTGGCGATCGGCCTGGGTCACTTCGGTCAACCCGTGCTGGGCCAGGATCAACTGGCGCGCCGCGGCATCGTTGCTGTAGATGCTGAGCATGCGTTGTTCAACTATGTAGGACAGGTCGCGCCAATGCTTGAGCGATTCATGCTCGATGGGCGCCTGGATGGCAGCGCGAAAGGCTGCGTGAACATCAGCGGTCAACGCCTCCAGCAACGCGGGCACACTGGCGAAAAAGTGGTACACCGATGACGGCGGAATCTGTGCCCGTTCGGCCACGCTGTAGATCGACAAGCTCGCCACGCCTTCGGTGGCCAGCAAGGTGCGGGCGGCGTCGAGGATCGCATCGATCCGGGCCTGGCTGCGGGCGCGGGGTTTGCGAGGGGCGGCGGGGCGGGTGGTCATGGATGTCTCCTACAAGGCAGCGGGCATTGTATGAGCAGGAGTCTGTGTTGTCTGCCAGGCCGCCTTCGCGAGCAAGCCCGCTCCCACATTTAACTGCATTCCAAAGTTGAAACCCGACCCCTGTGGGAGCGGGCTTGCTCGCGAAGAGGCCAACTCGGTCTACCGGTAGAAACCCATAAAAAAACGCCACTGACCAAAGCCAGTGGCGTTCCTTCAACCGCTGCAACCGTTTACACGGTATGCAGGTACCAGTTGTACTCAAGGTCAGAAATGGAGTGTTCAAACTCCTCCAGCTCACTTTCCTTACAGGCGACGAAGATATCGATGTATTTAGGATCGATGTACTTGGCCATCACCTCGCTGTCGTCCAACTCGCGCAGGGCATCGCGCAGGTTGTTCGGCAGGCTTTGCTCGTTCTGCTCGTAGCTGTTGCCTTCGACCGGAGCGTTCGGCTCGATCTTGTTGGTCAGGCCGTGGTGTACGCCCGCCAATACCGAGGCCATCAGCAGGTAAGGGTTGGCATCGGCGCCAGCCACACGGTGTTCGATACGCACGGCATCGGACGAGCCGGTGGGTACGCGAATCGCCACGGTGCGGTTATCCAGGCCCCAGCACGGCGAGTTCGGCACGTAGAACTGTGCGCCGAAACGACGGTAGGAGTTGACGTTGGGGCACAGGAACGCCATTTGGGCGGGTAGGGTCTCCAGCACACCGCCGATCGCGTGACGCAATGCGGCGTTCTGCTCGGGATCCTCGCTGGCAAAGATGTTCTTGCCGTCCTTGTCCAGAATGGAGATGTGTACGTGCAGCCCGTTGCCTGCCTGGCCTGGGTAAGGCTTGGCCATGAAGGTGGTGTCCATCTCATGGTCGTAGGCGATGTTCTTGATCAGGCGCTTGAGCAGTACCGCGTAATCGCAGGCCTTGATCGGGTCGGCGACGTGGTGCAGGTTCACTTCGAACTGCGCCGGGGCACTTTCCTTGACGATGGCATCGGCCGGAATGCCTTGCTCCTTGGCACCTTCCAGAATGTCCTGGAGGCAGTCGACGTATTCGTCGAGGTCGTCGATCAGGTAGACCTGTGTCGAGTGCGGGCGTTTGCCGGAGATCGGCGAGCGGGGCGGTTGTGGCCGGCCGTTCACGTTCTCCTGGTCGATCAGGTAGAACTCAAGCTCGAAGGCGGCGCAGATGGTCAGACCGAGGTCATCAAACTTGGTGACAACTTGGCGGAGCACTTCGCGCGGATCGGCGAAGAAAGGTTCACCTTCAAGTTCGTGCATGGTCATCAGCAGTTGCGCGGTAGGGCGCTTTTGCCAGGGTTCATTGCACAGGGTGTCGGGGATTGGATAACAGATTCGGTCAGCATCACCGATGTCCAGGCCCAGGCCGGTGCTTTCCACCGTAGAGCCGTTGATATCCAGGGCAAATAAAGAGGCAGGCAGGTTAATGCCCTTCTCGTAAACCTTGTGGAGGCTGGTGCGTTCGATGCGCTTACCGCGCACCACACCATTCATATCCGCAATTAGAAGGTCTACGTACAGAACCTCAGGATGATCCTTAAGGAACGCGTTCGCTTCGTTAAGCTGAACGGCACGCGGGGGTACCGACATGATGCAACACCTTTGTTGTTAAAAATATCAATCATTGATCTTTTCTGGTTTCAGTCAACCCGAACGGCTTGCCGAAGTCAAGCGAGGCATTTTTTGCCCTAAAAAAGCGCCACGAAGCCTTTTTTGCGGGGTTTTGGGGCGGTTTTTTGGGTTTTAGGGGCTTGGGACCTGCAGGCTTGAGCGGGCCGTGTAGGATTTTTTACGGGGGTGTTGTGTAAAAAAATGAACAAGGCTAAGCTCGATTCAAACCCATAACAGCAATAATACCGGGGTGCTTCATGTTTCACCTGCCGCCAATCGGCGTCTCTGCCTGC
Organism: Pseudomonas fluorescens; assembly: GCF_001902145.1. Classification (GTDB taxonomy): domain Bacteria; phylum Pseudomonadota; class Gammaproteobacteria; order Pseudomonadales; family Pseudomonadaceae; genus Aquipseudomonas; species Aquipseudomonas fluorescens_BV. The sequence continues at coordinate 322,298 of NZ_MRST01000026.1, read as the reverse complement.
TTCAGCCAGGCTTTGTCCGCAGCTCGTTCGCCCCGCGTGAATGCCCAGGCACCGGCCAATATTCTTGACGGCCTGGCCGATCTTCTTTTTGCCCTCTCTTACGCCACTGACCGACCCTCATCCGCCGTGCCGATCATAATTGCGCACAACTTTGGCCTGAGGAATGCAACCCATGGGCAAATGGCAGGTAAGCTCCTACCCTGAATGAAAAAACGACGCGGATGCTGCGTCAACCAACGCCTGGCCTTTAATGGATGCCAGGAAACCCAGCCCAGAGGCATTTATGAGTAACAACCTCGACCAGCTCACCGATTGGTTGAAAGACCACAAGATCACAGAAGTCGAATGCATGATTGGCGACCTCACCGGCATCACCCGGGGCAAGATCTCGCCGACCAACAAGTTCATTGCCGAAAAAGGCATGCGCCTGCCCGAGAGCGTTCTGTTGCAGACCGTGACCGGCGACTATGTCGAAGACGACATCTATTACGAATTGCTCGACCCGGCCGACATCGACATGATCTGCCGCCCCGACCAGAACGCGGTATTCCTGGTGCCCTGGGCCATCGAGCCGACCGCCCAGGTGATCCACGACACCTACGACAAGCAAGGCAACCCGATCGAGCTGTCGCCGCGCAACGTGCTCAAGAAAGTCCTCAAGCTCTACTCCGACCGCGGCTGGCAGCCCATCGTGGCACCCGAGATGGAGTTCTACCTGACCAAGCGCTGCGAAGACCCGGACTTCCCGCTGCAACCGCCGATTGGCCGCTCCGGCCGCCCGGAAACCGGTCGCCAGTCCTTCTCTATAGAAGCGGCCAACGAATTCGACCCGCTGTTCGAAGACGTCTACGACTGGTGCGAACTGCAGGAGCTGGACCTCGACACCCTGATCCACGAGGACGGCACCGCGCAGATGGAAATCAACTTCCGTCACGGCGATGCCCTGTCCCTGGCCGACCAGATCCTGGTGTTCAAGCGCACCATGCGCGAAGCCGCGCTCAAGCACGACGTGGCCGCCACCTTCATGGCCAAGCCCATGACCGGCGAGCCCGGCAGCGCGATGCACCTGCACCAGAGCATCATCGACATTGCCACCGGCAAGAACGTCTTCTCCAATGAAGACGGGACCATGAGCCAACTGTTCCTCAACCACATTGGCGGCCTGCAGAAATTCATCCCTGAATTGCTGCCTTTATTCGCCCCCAACGTGAACTCGTTCCGCCGCTTCCTGCCCGACACCTCGGCGCCGGTGAACGTGGAATGGGGCGAAGAAAACCGCACCGTCGGCCTGCGCGTACCGGATGCCGGCCCGCAGAACCGCCGCGTGGAAAACCGCCTGCCGGGCGCCGACGCCAACCCGTACCTGGCGATTGCTGCCAGCCTGTTGTGCGGCTACATCGGCATGGTCGAAGGCCATAACCCGAGCGCGCCGGTGGTGGGCCGTGGTTACGAACGACGCAACCTGCGCCTGCCGTTGACCATCGAAGACGCCCTGGAACGCATGGAAAACAGCAAGACCATCGAGAAATACCTGGGGCAAAAATTCATCACAGGCTACGTCGCGGTCAAGCGGGCCGAGCATGAAAACTTCAAGCGCGTGATCAGTTCGTGGGAGCGGGAATTCCTGCTCTTCGCCGTCTGATGCGCCGGGCGCGCCCTTCAAACGGCGCGCCTTCACTGAAAAGTCTAGGAGATTGGTATGTCCAGCAACAACCCGCAAACCCGTGAATGGCAAGCCTTGAGCAATGATCACCACCTGGCGCCGTTCAGCGACTTCAAGCAATTGAGAGAGAAAGGCCCAAGGATCATCACCAAAGCCCACGGCGTTTACCTGTGGGACAGCGAAGGCAACAAGATCCTCGACGGTATGGCCGGCCTGTGGTGCGTGGCGATCGGTTACGGTCGCGATGAACTGGCCGATGCCGCCGCCAAGCAGATGAAAGAACTGCCTTACTACAACCTGTTCTTCCAGACCGCACACCCGCCGGTATTGGAGTTGGCCAAGGTCATTTCCGATGTCGCGCCGGCTGGCATGAACCACGTGTTCTTCACCGGCTCTGGCTCCGAAGGCAACGACACCATGTTGCGCATGGTCCGCCACTACTGGGCGATCAAGGGCCAGCCCAACAAGAAAACCATCATTGCCCGCAAGAATGGCTACCACGGCTCTACCGTGGCCGGCGCCAGCCTGGGCGGCATGACCTATATGCACGAGCAGGGCGACTTGCCGATCCCGGGCATTACCCACATCGCGCAGCCGTACTGGTTTGGCGAAGGCGGCGACATGAGCCCCGAGGAATTCGGTGTGTGGGCGGCCAACCAGTTGGAAGAGAAAATCCTGGAGCTGGGCGTGGACAACGTCGGTGCCTTTATTGCCGAGCCGATCCAGGGCGCCGGTGGCGTGATCGTGCCGCCTGCCACGTACTGGCCGCGCATCAAGGAAATCCTCGCCAAGTACGACATCCTGTTTGTCGCCGACGAAGTAATCTGCGGCTTCGGCCGTACCGGTGAATGGTTCGGTAGCGATTTCTACGACCTCAAGCCGCACATGATGACCATCGCCAAGGGCCTGACCTCGGGCTACGTGCCCATGGGTGGCCTGATCGTGCGTGACGAAGTGGTGGCGGTGCTCAACGAAGGTGGCGATTTCAACCACGGCTTTACCTACTCCGGCCACCCGGTCGCTGCGGCCGTGGCCCTGGAAAACATCCGCATCCTGCGCGATGAAAAAATCGTTAGCCGTGTGCACGACGAAACGGCACCGTATTTGCAGAAACGTCTGAGGGAACTGGGCGATCATCCGCTGGTGGGTGAAGTACGCGGCGTCGGTATGCTCGGTGCGATCGAACTGGTGCAGGACAAGGCGACGCGTAAGCGTCACGAAGGCAAAGGCGCCGGCATGATCTGCCGAACCTTCTGCTTCGAAAATGGCCTGATCATGCGCGCCGTGGGCGACACCATGATCATTTCGCCGCCACTGGTCATCAGCAAGGCTGAAATCGACGAGCTGGTAACCAAGGCCCGTCATTGCCTGGACCTGACTTTGGCTGCCTTGCAGGGCTAAGTGCTAGGCTCAGTGCGCGGTGCACTGGGCAGTTAAAAATGCAGGGGCTTTGGTTGAAAGCCGGCCCCTGAACTTGCCAGACTGTCGCCCTGTTTTGTTGCCCTTCGGTTGGGCCGTAAAACATACAACGCTTGTGGCCCAAAAAAGAAAAAATTGGAGCATCACCAAATGAAGGCATTAGGTTTGAAGAACGCTGGCAAGACCCTGCTCGCCTTGTCCCTGATGGGCGCAATGGCGGGCGCGGCCCAGGCAGACAATAAAGTGCTGCACGTCTACAACTGGTCCGACTACATTGCACCGGACACCATCGCCAACTTTGAAAAAGAGTCGGGCATCAAAGTGGTGTACGACGTGTTTGACAGCAACGAAACCCTGGAAGCCAAGTTGCTGGCAGGCAAGTCCGGCTACGACATCGTCGTGCCGTCGAACAGCTTCCTCGCCAAGCAGATCAAGGCCGGTGTCTACCAGGAGCTGGACAAGTCCAAGCTGTCCAACTATGACAACCTGAACAAATCCCTGCTCAAGGCCGTATCGGTCAGCGACCCGGACAACAAGCACGCCTTCCCGTACATGTGGGGCTCGATGGGCATCGGCTACAACCCGGAGAAGGTCAAGGCCGCACTGGGCGTGGACAAGATCGACTCCTGGGACGTACTGATGAAGCCGGAAAACATCGCCAAGCTGAAAAGCTGCGGCGTGAGCTTCCTCGATTCGCCAACCGAAATGCTGCCGGTAGCGCTGCATTACCTGGGCCTGCCGACCGACACTACGAAGAAGGCTGATCTGAAACAGGCCGAAGACCTGTTCATGAAAATCCGTCCTTCGATCGGCTACTTCCACTCGTCCAAGTACATCTCCGACCTGGCCAACGGCAACATCTGCGTGGCTGTGGGCTACTCGGGTGACATCGAACAGGCCAAAACCCGCGCGGCTGAAGCCGGTGGCAAGGTCAAGATCGCCTATGACATTCCCAAGGAAGGTGCTGGCAGCTTCTTCGACATGGTCGCCATTCCCAAGGATGCCGAAAACGTCGACGCTGCCTACGCATTCATGAACTACCTGCTCAAGCCAGACGTCATGGCCGCGATCACCAACAGTGTGCGTTTCCCGAACGGTAACGAGAAAGCCACCGCCCTGGTCGATAAAGACATCACCAGCGACCCGGGTATTTATCCGTCGGCCGAAGTGCAATCCAAGCTCTACGCCATCGCCGACATGCCGGCGGCAACTCAGCGTGAAATGACCCGTAGCTGGACCAAGATCAAGTCCGGTAAATAACGCCAGAAACCTGTAGGAGCGAGCTTGTGTGGGAGCGGGCTTGCTCGCGAATGCGGAGTGTCAGCCAGCATATGTATCAACTGATACGCCACTTTCGCGAGCAAGCCCGCTCCCACACAAAACAGCTCTCACAAATTAAATGACAGAAAGTTTTGCCGGATCGGTTTATCGAAGGTAAGTTGCGCGCCGGTTTTGTTGCCGGGCAACAACTTCAAGGCCCCAACTATTCAAGAGGACCTCCACTTGCCAATTTCTTTATTTCGCAAAGCCATGCTGGTGGGTGCAGGTATCACGCTGGCTGCCAGCGTACAGGCCGCACCGACGGTGCATATTTATAACTGGTCGGACTACATCGGCCCCGACACCCTGGCCAACTTCGAAAAGGCCAGCGGTATCAAGCCCGTGTATGACGTGTTTGACTCCAACGAAACCCTGGAAGGCAAGTTGCTCGCCGGGCGTACCGGCTACGACGTCGTGGTACCGTCCAACCATTTCCTGGGCAAGCAGATCAAGGCTGGCGCATTCCAGAAGCTCGACAAGTCGCTGCTGACTCACTACGCCAACCTCGACCCGGTACTGCTCAAGCGCCTGGAAAAGAACGACCCGGGCAACCAGTACGCGGTGCCGTACCTGTGGGGCACCAACGGCATTGGCTACAACGTCGACAAAGTGAAGCAAGTGCTGGGTGTCGACAAGATCGACTCCTGGGCCGTGTTGTTCGAACCGGAAAACATGAAGAAGTTGGCCACTTGCGGCGTGTCGTTCATGGACTCGGCCGATGAAATGCTGCCGGCGGTACTCAACTACATGGGCCTGGACCCCAACAGCACCAACCCGGCCGACTACAAGAAGGCCGAGGAAAAACTGCTGAAAGTGCGGCCCTACGTGACCTACTTCCATTCCTCCAAATACATCTCGGACCTGTCCAACGGCAACATCTGCGTGGCGGCCGGTTTCTCAGGCGATGTGTTCCAGGCCAAGGCCCGTGCGGCGGAGGCGGGCAAAGGCGTGAACATCGCCTACGCGATACCCAAAGAAGGCGGCAACCTGTGGTTCGACGTTCTGGCGATTCCCAAGGATGCCAGCAACGTCAAGGAAGCCCACGCCTTCATCAACTATTTGCTGCAGCCTGAGGTGATCGCTCAGGTCAGCGATCAAGTCGGTTACGCCAACCCTAACCCAGGGGCGGACAAACTGATGGAGCAATCGATACGCACCGACGCAGCGGTTTACCCACCGCAGGCGGTTCTCGAGCGGACATTCGTCAACTTTGAGCTACCCCCGAAAGTGCAGCGTTTAATGACCCGTAGCTGGACCAAGGTCAAGACGGGCAAGTAAGGCTAAAACTATCCAAGGCTGGCCTGCATTGGGCCGGCTGCACAGTTTTTTTTGGGAGTTTCGTAAATGGCAGTTGCCTCCGGCGCCTATAAGAAAGCCCTCGAGGGCGACCAGACACCGAAAAAGGTGCTGGTCAAAATCGACCGGGTCACGAAGAAGTTCGACGAGACGATTGCCGTGGACGATGTGTCCCTGGAAATCAAGAAAGGCGAGATCTTCGCCTTGCTCGGCGGTTCGGGTTCGGGCAAATCCACCTTGCTGCGCATGCTTGCAGGTTTCGAGCGCCCAACCGAAGGTCGCATCTACCTCGACGGTGTGGACATCACCGACATGCCGCCCTACGAGCGGCCAATCAACATGATGTTCCAGTCCTACGCCTTGTTCCCGCACATGACCGTGGCGCAGAACATCGCCTTCGGCCTGCAACAGGACAAGATCCCCAAGGCTGAAGTCGACGCACGCGTGGCCGAGATGCTCAAGCTGGTGCAGATGAGCCAGTACGCCAAGCGCAAGCCGCACCAATTGTCCGGCGGCCAGCGCCAGCGTGTGGCCTTGGCCCGCTCCTTGGCCAAGCGCCCGAAACTGCTGCTGCTCGATGAGCCAATGGGCGCACTGGACAAGAAGCTGCGCTCGCAGATGCAACTTGAGTTGGTGGAGATCATCGAGCGCGTTGGGGTGACCTGCGTGATGGTGACCCACGACCAGGAAGAAGCCATGACCATGGCCGAACGCATCGCGATCATGCACCTGGGCTGGATCGCCCAGATCGGCAGCCCCATCGATATCTACGAAACCCCCACCAGCCGCCTTGTGTGCGAGTTCATTGGCAACGTCAACATCTTCGACACCCAAGTGGTGGACGACGCCGAAGGCCACGCGGTGCTCAAGTGCCCGGACCTGGACCACGACATCTACGTGGGCTACGGCATCGCCACCTCGGTGGAAGACAAGTCGGTGACCTACGCCATTCGCCCGGAAAAGCTGCTGGTGACCACCGAAATGCCGACCTGCGAGCACAACTGGTCCAGCGGCAAGGTGCACGACATCGCCTACCTGGGCGGCCACTCGGTGTTCTACGTGGAGCTGCCGAGCGGCAAGCTGGTGCAGTCCTTCGTCGCCAACGCCGAACGCCGTGGCCAGCGCCCAACCTGGGGTGACCAGGTGTACGTGTGGTGGGAAGACGACAGCGGCGTGGTACTTCGCTCATGAACATGAAGAAATTCAAGCGGCGCTTGGATCGCATCGTGCCCAATGGCAAGCAGGTGGTCATCGGGATTCCCTTCCTCTGGCTGTTCATGTTTTTCGCACTGCCGTTTTTCATCGTGCTGAAAATCAGCTTTGCCGAAGCCGATGTGGCGATCCCGCCCTATACCGAGATCTATACCTACGTCGAGCAAAAGCTGGAGGTGGTGCTGAACCTGGCCAACTACAGCTTGCTGGCGGGCGACGAGTTGTACATCGCCGCCTACCTGGGCTCGCTGAAGATGGCGTTTTTCAGCACGCTGCTGTGCCTGCTGATTGGCTACCCGATGGCCTACGCCATCGCCACCGCGCGCAAAGAGATGCAGACCGTGCTGGTGCTGCTGATCATGATGCCCACCTGGACCGCGATCCTGATCCGGGTGTATGCGTGGATGGGCATCCTCAGCAACAACGGCCTGCTCAACGGCTTCCTGATGTCCATGGGCTTGATCAACGAGCCGCTGCAGATCCTCAACACCAACATCGCGGTGTACATCGGTGTGGTCTATTCGTACCTGCCGTTCATGATCCTGCCGCTGTACGCCAACCTGGTGAAGCACGACCAGAGCCTGCTGGAAGCCGCCTCCGACCTGGGGTCGAGCACCTTCAACAGCTTCTGGAAAATCACCGTGCCGCTGTCCAAGAACGGCATCATCGCCGGTTGCATGCTGGTCTTCATCCCGGTGGTGGGCGAGTTCGTGATTCCTGAACTGCTCGGCGGCCCGGAAACCCTGATGATCGGTAAGGTGTTGTGGCAAGAGTTCTTCAACAACCGTGACTGGCCGGTGGCGTCTGCCCTGGCGGTGGTGATGCTGGCGATCCTGATCGTGCCGATCATCCTGTTCAACCGCAGCCAAGCCAAAGAGCTGGAGGGCAAGATATGAAGCGCTTTCGTTTCTCCAGCTTCATGCTGGTCGCAGGCTTGTTGTTCATCTACCTGCCGATGTTGATCCTGGTGATCTACTCGTTCAACGAATCCAAGCTGGTGACAGTGTGGGGCGGTTGGTCGATCAAGTGGTACGTGGGCCTGTTGGACAACACCCAGTTGATGGGCTCGGTGGCCCGCTCCCTGGAAATCGCCTGCTACACGGCGGTGGCGGCGGTAGCGTTGGGTACCCTGGCGGCGTTCGTGCTGACGCGCATCAGCCAGTTCAAGGGCCGCACGCTGTTCGGTGGCCTGGTGACGGCACCGTTGGTGATGCCCGAAGTGATCACCGGCCTGTCGCTGTTGCTGCTGTTCGTGGCCATGGCGCAGATGATCGGCTGGCCCCAGGAGCGTGGCATCGTCACCATCTGGATCGCCCACACCACCTTCTGTGCGGCGTATGTGGCGGTGGTGGTGTCGGCGCGCTTGCGTGAGCTGGACCTGTCGATCGAAGAAGCGGCGATGGACTTGGGCGCACGGCCGTGGAAGGTGTTCTTCCTGATCACCATCCCAATGATCGCGCCGTCGCTGGCGGCGGGCGGCATGATGTCGTTCGCGCTATCGCTGGACGACCTGGTACTGGCCAGCTTCGTGTCGGGCCCCGGTTCCACCACCTTGCCGATGGAAGTGTTCTCAGCGGTGCGTCTGGGGGTTAAACCCGAGATCAACGCCGTGGCGAGCCTGATTCTGTTGGCGGTGTCGCTGGTGACGTTCCTGGTGTGGTTCTTCAGTCGCCGGGCCGAAGAGCATCGCAAGAAGGCCATCCAGCAAGCCATCGAAGAAGCCGCGGCGGATGGCTGGCAACAGCCGGACAAGCGTCGCGCTCCAGCGCCGGTCTAACTGCCGACGCGATCCACTGTAGGAGCGAGCTTGCTCGCGAAGAACGTTAACGATGACGCTGGGTACCTGACACCCAGCGGCGCTCTCAGGTTCTTCGCGAGCAAGCTCGCTCCTACAGTGGGGCTTAGCTATGCAGCCCACGGCGACGTGCGAATCACCTCGACAAAATTCCTCGGCTTGAACCCAGGCTCCTGGTCCACCAGCACATCGGTCTTCACGTTGCCAAACGTAGTCTGCGGGCGATGGCGCAAGCCGTCGGCGAACGCGCAGATGATGCACTCCTTGAACGCTTCACCGCGTGGATGCGCATGCACCACCGCTTCGCGCTGCACGCTGCTGAACGCGGCGTAGTCCATGCCCAGCACGTCCATCTCCACACCGGCGGTCACCAGCGCTACGGTGGGGCGCAGGTGTTTCGGCACGCCCGGCGTGGTGTGCAGGGCGATGGACAACCACACTTGTTCGATATCGTCATCGCTCAACCCATAGGGCTTGAGAAATGCGGCGGCGGCGTTGGCGCCGTCTACTTCGAAACGCTCGTCGTCACTGCGGTGGCCTTCCACCAGGCCCAGGTCATGGAACATCGCGCCGACGTAGAGCAACTCCGGGTTGTAGGCCAATTGTTTGCGCTCACCGCTCAAGGCGCCGAACAGGAAGACGCGGCGCGAATGGTGGTAGAGCAGGTCCGATTCGACGTCGCGGATGTATTCGGTGGTGGCCCTGGCCAAGGCGCTGTCAGGGATCTGGATACCGGCTATGGTGATGCTCATGGTGGATCTCCTCTGGAAAGATTCCAGTCTGGTCCCCTGACCCTGAAGCGGCTATCGCCACAGGGAGGCGATCCCAGCCAATGTGCCGCCACATCGCGCCAAGTGGAGTAGCCCTTTAAGGCTTAAGGAGATCAAATGTGGGAGCGGGCTTGCTCGCGAAAGCGGCCTGTCAGTTGATGCATGTGTCGGCTGGGCCACCGCGTTCGCGAGCAAGCCCGCTCCCACAAGGGATTTGCGCTCATTCAGTTAGAGAGGTGTTTGTGAGCATGGGCAAAACCGTCGCCATCCTGATCTTCCCCGGTGTCCAGTCGCTAGACGTGACCGGGCCGATGGATGTGTTCTGCGAGGCCAACCGCTTCCTGGCGCCCGAGAATCACTATCGGCTGGAAGTACTCGGCTTTGGCCACGGCGCCATGGCGGCCTCCAACGGTTTGTCATTGCAGGCCCACAAGCACTACAGCGAAGCCCGGCAACCCTACGACCTGTTGCTGGTCGCCGGTGGCCCGCAGTTACCCTTCGAAGATTTCGGCCCCGAGTTTGACGCCTGGCTGCGCGCGGCCGCCGCGAAGGCGCAGCGCTTTGGCTCGATCTGCAATGGCGCCTTCATGCTGGCCCGTGCAGGTCTGCTGGACGGCAAGACCGTCACTACCCATTGGAACGATGCCGCCAGCCTGGCGCGCCTGTGCCCCTCGGCCCAGGTCGAAGCCGACCGTCTCTATGTGCAGGACGGCAAGCTCTACACCTCCGCCGGGGTCACGGCAGGTATCGACCTGTCGTTGTACTTGCTGGCCCAGGATCACGGCCCGGAAGTGGCCCTGAGCGTGGCCAAGCGCCTGGTGGTGTTCACCCAACGCTCGGGCGGGCAATCGCAGTTCAGCCCGTTCCTCACGCCCCACGCCGAAACCACCTCGGCGGTGGCGCTGGTGCAGCTGTACGTGCTGGCCAACCTGACGGGAGACTTGACCATTGCCGACCTGGCCAAGGCGGCCAATATGAGTGCGCGCAATTTCTCCCGGGTGTTTGCCCGTGAAGCGCGGATTACGCCGGCGGAATTTGTCGAGAGGGCGCGCGTGGATGCGGCGCGGGTGATGCTTGAAAGCAGCCATGCACCGCTTAAAACCGTGGCCTATCAATGCGGCTTTCGCGACGCCCAGCACATGCGCAGTGTGTTCAACCGCCGGCTGGGCGTCACGCCGCAACAGTTCAGGCTTAACTTTGCGGCGCCGGTGTAGCGATAAACAGCTATCTGGCAGGCAACAGTTTCAAGGTGCCACGGGTATTGGCCGTCACCTCTTCATCACTGAAGTGCGCCTGCTCATACCCACCTTCGATATAGCTTTGCGCCTGATCGCCATAGTGCGTATCAAACGGCACGCCGCTTTGCCCCACGGGGTTGATGGTCAGTGCGTGGGCAGGGTCGGCGAAGTCGATCAGGCGCCGTGTCGAAGGCCCATAGGTCACCGGCCAAGGCGCCGGGCCGATCACGGCGGTCTGGTTGTTCGGCACTTCGTGGCTGCCGGGTGCGGGGAACGGGCCGACGTTGAAGAGCTTATCCAGCGGTTTTTGCAGGCCCAGCGGGTGGCCGTGGGTCAGGGTGTGCGCCTTGCCCCATTGCCATTGTGCCGGGTCATCGCCGAACGTAGCCTTGAGGTGGGCCAGGCTATTGTCCCAGGCGAGCTTGACGGTGTCGGCCCGATTGCCGTTCCACCAGGGTGAGTCTGCCGATTCGGCCAGGCGGGGCAATGCGGCGTCGATCACGCGGGTGCCGAGCAGGGTCTTGAACAAGGCATCGCCGAGTTTTGGGTGAAAGGTTGCGTCGCTGAGGTTGAACAGCAACTGGTTGAACAGCGTGGCATTGGTGGAGTCCAGCGGGTAGTCACCCTTCCAGTTGGCAAGCTGTTCCACCAGTTTGAGTTGCGCCGGGTCCTTGACCACCTCGCGCAGCACCGGCAACAGCGGCGCCAGCAGGCGCGGGCCATAGGCGGTGGTGGTGCCCAGTTGCAGGGCCTGGCTGTTGGTCACATCCCACTTCACGCTTGTGTCGCTCAACTGCGCGTTCAACTGCTGGCCACGGTCAGCCAGGTTGTAATAGCCGGGGATCGGCATGCCGGTGGGCGATGCCGGCTGGGCATTGGCGGACACCACGTAGCCGCGCGGCGGGTTTTCTTCCTGGGGGTTGGCACTGAAGGGGTAGAAACCCAGCTTGTCGGCCTGGGTAGTACTGCCGTCGAGGATGAACGCAGGGTTGACGCCGGCCGGGCGGATCGGCAACTGCGCTGCCGCCCACCAGCCGATATCGCCCTTGGCATTGGCCCACACGATGTTCAGGCCCGGCGCCGAGACCTTGGCGGCCGCGGCACGCGCCTTGGCCAGGGTGTCGGCACGGTTGAGCTGATAGAAACCATCGAGGATCGGGTTTTCACTGTCCAGGAACGCCCACCACATGGCAATCGGCGTGCTGCCGGCGTTCTCACCGAGCACGTCGTTGATGATCGGGCCATGGGGCGAACGGCGCAGGGTGAGGGTTACCGGCGCTTGGCCCTTGACCTGGATCTGCTGCTCGCTGCTGCTCATGTCCACCCATTGGCCGTGATACCAGACCTGGTTGGGGTTGTCCGGGTTGACCTTTTCGGCGACCAGGTCGAGGTCGTCGTTCTGGAACATGGTCAGGCTCCAGCCGAAGTCCAGGTTGTGCCCCAGGAACGCCACCGGTACCAGCGCGTTGTGGTAGCCGTACAACTCGAAGCCTGGCGCCGACAGCTGCGCCTCGTACCAGACCGAAGGCACCGAGAAACGGATATGAGGGTCACCCGCCAGCAACGGTTTGCCGCTTTGGGTATGGCTGCCGCTGACGGCCCAGGCATTGCTGCCTTCGAACTGCGGCAGGCCGTTGTCGGCCAGGGCCTGTTCGCTCAGGGCGGCGATGGCGCCAAGGGTCTGCCAATCGCTGGCCGCCAGGTTGAGGGCGCCCTTGGGTCGCCAGTCGAGGTCGAAGACGCTCAAGTAGTCGCTGCCCAGCCGGTCACGCACATAGGTCAGTACCGGCTCGGTACGAAAGGCTGCGGCGAAGCTGTAGGCCATGTACCCGGCGACGCTGATGCTGTCTTCGGCGGTAAACGGGCGCTTGGCGATGCCCAGCACATCGAATTCCATGGGGCTGGCGTGGCTGTCCTGATACTGGTTGATCCCGTCCAGGTAGGCTTGCAGGGCCTTGGACGAGGCTGAGCCAGGGTCCATGTGCTCCACATAGCTCAAGGCACGCTCGCGAATGCGCAGGCTGCGAAACAGTTTGTCGGTCTCCAGCAGCTTGGGCCCGAGTACCTCGGCCAGTTCGCCACGGGCCAGGCGCCGCATGATCTCCATCTGGAACAGGCGGTCCTGGGCATGCACATAGCCCAGGGCGCGGTACAGGTCGGCTTCGTTTTCGGCACGGATATGCGGTACGCCACGGTCGTCGTAGCGCACCGTGACCGAACCTTGCAGGTGCGCCAGCGTCACCGTGCCCTGGCGCGTGGGTTGTTTGCTGTAGACGTACCAACCGACGCCCAGGGCGACCAGCACAATCAGCACCGCAAAAACCTGCAAGACGCGCTTCATGAACATTCCTTACGAGAGTGGACGGGACTACAGATCCTTAGGCCACGAACAATAGCAGCCTACCGCAAGGGTGTGAGTGGCACTCACTTCGCGTCCGGCGCCAAGGGCCTTGAGGATTGGCTCGATAAAGCTGTTGCTGGCGTTGCACGTCAGGCCTTCGCTGTAGGGGCCGAAATACGCCAGCTTGCCGGTGCGATCCCAAATGCCCACGGCCGGGCTGGCGGGCATTTTGTCGGCGCCGGGCAGAGCATCAAGAATATTCAGGTGGCGCAGGTTCTCGGGCAACTGGCCGTGGCTGCCGGGTTTTTGCAGGGCATAGAACTCCACCCCTTGGGGCGCGTACTGCTCGATCAACTCGCCCAGGTGTTGCTGGTTACCTACATTGCACGGGCAGGCCGGGTCCCAGAAGTGCACCAGGCGAATCGGGCCAGGGCCGCTGAGGGCGGCGGGCAGTTGCAGCGCATCGCCGGAAAATACCGCGGTGTGTTCGCTGAAGGCGCGCAGGTAGCGGCCCTGGAACCAGTCATAGGCCGCCCACAGCACCCCGGCGCAGATAACCAGGGTCAGGCTGGCGAACAGGGCGTTACGGAAGGGCGGTCGCATTGGATGTATCCTCGCAGGTCGCGTAGCTTGCCATGCTTGTCCTGACAGATGAATATCGCAGCTCGATATTCATCTTCACCGCAAGTCTGGAAGCCTTTATGCCTGTCACCTTTGACCCTGATCATCTGCGCGAAAGCTTGCGCCCCCTGTTGGATGCGCAGCCGCTGTCAGCCGAGGCGAGGGTTTACCAGCGTTTCTATGGGCTCGACCTGGCCGCACGCCAGGTGCCGGCGGTGAGCCGCCTGGGGCGCTTGCAGGTGGATGGGTTCGAGGTGGTGGCCCAGGTCTGGTGGCCGCCGGTGCCGGTGGCGACCATGTTCCTGTTCCACGGTTTCTACGATCACATGGGGCTGTATCGCCATGTAGTGGATTGGGCGTTGGACCAGGGCTTCGTGGTGATCGCCTGCGACCTGCCCGGCCATGGCTTGTCCAGCGGCGTGCGCGCCAGCATCGATGACTTTGCGGTGTACCAGAGCGTGGTACAGGCGTTGTTCGTCGAGGCCAAGGCGCTGCAATTGCCGCAACCGTGGCACCTGTTCGGGCAAAGCACCGGCGGCGCCATCGTGGTGGACCACCTGCTCAACCACGGCGCCCAAAGCCCGGCCCAGGGCAAGACCTTCCTGCTGTCGCCGTTGGTGCGGCCGCGTGCCTGGGGTTGGTCGCAGGTCAGCTATTACCTGCTGCGCCCGTTCGTCAAAGGCATCGCCCGGCGTTTCAGCGATAACTCCAACGACCCTGCATTCAAGCCGTTCCTGGAAGCCGACCCGCTACAGCCCCGCCAACTGCCTACCGCCTGGGTGGGGTCGCTGGCGCGCTGGATCAAACGCATCGAAGCCGCACCACGCAGCCCCCGGCGCCCGGTGATCGTGCAGGGTGAGGAGGATATGACGGTGGACTGGCAGCACAATCTGCAGGTGTTGCGGGGTAAGTTCGACCGGCCTGAGGTGTTGATGCTCAAGCGGGGTCGGCATCACTTGGCCAATGAAATTCCGCAGATTCGCGAAGCATATTTTAACTTCCTCACGGATCACCTGAAATAACGCAGTCCAAATGTGGGAGCTGGCTTGCCTGCGATAGCGGTGTCACTGACAGATCGCAATCGCAGGCAAGCCAGCTCCCACAGGGTTTACTGCGTCAGGCTTGAGGTGCTTTGACCAACAGCAAGCCCTGCGCGAATGGCTGCAAGGGCGGCCTGGTAATACGCCTTGCCCTCCGGCGACTCGGCAAAGGTGGCAAACTCTTCCAGCTCCGGGTCGGACAAATCCCGATAGACATACAGCAAGGTATTGTTCAAATCCTTGTCGATCTGCTGCATCAGCCGCTCACGCTGCCCATTCAACATGCCTTGTGCCTGACCGCCACCGAGCAAACCGGGGATCATCTGACTCAAGCTGTCGGCCGCCACGCCAGCAATCGCCAGGCTGACCTCGGCGCCGGCCTCGCGGGCGGGCAGGGCCTGGGCCAAGTGGCCGATGATCAGGCTGCGGGTGGCATCGGCTTCGAGTTTGGGCAGGCCTTGGGCGTTTTTTGCCAGTTGGTCGCGGCGCGTGGCCAACAACTCGGCGGCGACGATCTTGCGGCCCAGGGGCGATTGGAAAAACGCCAGGGCAGGTTTCGGGTCGGGCAAGTGCTTGCGCAGTTGCGCCTCGGCACGCTGGTCCATGGCCTGGGCGGCAAAGCGTTTATTGCTGTTGTCCACCAGCGCCTGGTACACCACCGGCGGCAGGCTATTGCGGTAGCGCTGCTGGGCTGCACTGAGGGCGTCATTGAAGTGCGCACGTTGTTCGGCCCAGCCGGCGACCTTGTACAGCTGGTCATGGCCGTCTGCCCAGGCGGGCAAAACGCAGAACATCAACACAGAAAAAAACAAACGACGCATAAGGACTCCTGTCAGTCGGCCACTATTGTCCGTGTCGGGCGTAGGATTTGTCGAGAAGTCCTATCAGTCACCTGACTAAAGTGTATTCAGACGCTCAACGGCGCTGTCGGATTTTCAGGCGTATGGATACTATGCGCGCCATGCAAATACCCCTCGATCACCCGCTGCTGCAACGCATCGTCGACGACCTGGCCGAAAAAGGCTGGTCGCAGCAAAATGGCTTCCTGCCCCAGGCTCTGACCCTGGAGCTGGCGGCTGAGTGCCGTAAACGCGCGGCGCAGGGTGAACTGGCACCCGCAGCGGTAGGGCGTGGGCCGGCCCAGGAGATTCGCGAAGGTATTCGCGGTGACCATATCCAATGGCTGGAGGAGGGGGACGCGCCTATCTGCGACACCTACATGGGCGTGATGGACGGCCTGCGCCTGGCGATGAATCGCAGCCTGTTCCTGGGCCTGGAAGATTTCGAAAGCCACTTTGCGATGTACCCGCCGGGGGCGTTTTACCTCAAGCACGTAGACCGTTTTCGCGACGATGACCGGCGCATGGTCTCGGCGGTGATCTACTTGAACGACGCCTGGCTGCCCGAGCATGGCGGCCAACTGCGCATGTACCTCAAGGGCGGTGTCGAATACGACGTGGTGCCCACGGGGGGTTGCCTGGTGGTCTTCCTGTCGGGCGAGGTGCCCCACGAAGTCCTGCCCGCTACGCGCGAGCGCCTGTCCTTGACGGGCTGGTTTCGCCGGCGGGGCAACGAGCCGTTTTAAGCATGGAAAAGATTCTGGTCAGCCGCTGCCTGCTCGGGCACAAGGTGCGCTATGACGGCGGCGCCAGCGGCCCATTCGATCAGTTGGCAGCGTGGCAAGCTGAAGGCCGCGTGGTTGCCATCTGCCCGGAAGTGGCGGGTGGCTTGCCCACACCGCGGCCGTCGGCCGAAATACCTGGAGGGCAGGGCATCGACGTGTGGGAAAGCCGCGCCCAGGTGCTGACGGCCGCGGGCGAAGACTTCACCAGCGCCTTCCTCGACGGTGCCCGCCAAGCCTTGGCGCTGGTGCAACGCCATCACATCCGCATCGCCATTCTCAAGGCCAACAGCCCATCCTGCGGCAACCTGTTGACCTATGACGGCACCTTCAGTGGGGTGAAGGTCAGTGGTGAGGGCGTCACGGCGGCGCTGCTCAAGCGTCATGGTGTGCAGGTATTCAGTGAGTTGGAGTTGCCAGAGGCGGCGACGGCCCTCATGCAGCTTTAGAGACTTGAATAAATCAAATGTGGGAGCTGGCTTTCCTGCGATGGCCATAGGTATCTACACAACTCTGTAGCGCTCAACGGTAATCACGATGCGAAGCGAGTCGCTCTTGCTCTTGCTCTGCTTTTGATCTTGATCTCAGGCGGCCCCCCCAAATCACTGGCGGATTACGGGCACACCGAGCCTGAGCGAGGTGCCGAGTGGTGGGGCAAGAGCGTTTTGCTTACTTTTGCGCTTTTCAAAAGTGAGCCGCTGTAAGAGCGGAACCCTAAATGGCCGTTACCGCAGAAATGGATATGTACACGGTCCAACTGTGTTGACTGCCAGGCCGCCTTCGCAGGCAAGCCAGCTCCTACATGTCGAACCATTTCTGCGACAGCGCCTTCAACCGGCCATCGCCCTTCACCCGCTTCAACGCCCCGTTCAAACTGCTCTTGAACGCCGGGTTGCCCTTCTGGAACGGGATCGCCAATGTCGGCTTCTGGTGATAAGCCTCACTGAAATCGAAACGATCCTCAAGCTCGGCAGTCATAGCGATATGGTTAATGGCCACGTCGTACTTGCCGGTTTCCACACCGGAAAGCAGGTCCGCGTGATCGGTGGTGATAAACGAGGCGCGCACCTCCATTTCCTTGGCCAGCAGTTCACCCAGCTCCACTTCAAAGCCGGCGAGTCTGTCGCCCTCCTTGAAATTGTACGGCGGGGTGTTGGCTTCCAGGACGATGCGCAGCTCACCGCGATCATTGACGTCGTCAATCAGTTCGGCATGAGCCAAGGGGCTCAGAAGAGGAAGCAACAGCAACAGGCCAGGCGAAAAGCGCATGGTCACTCCTAAATAATTCGTACAGGCGAGGCGCCGTTCAGCAACGTTTTGTTATGGTGTCGGGTGCCTTGGACCGCAATTTATCGCGAAGTTGTCATAACCCTACAGATTTCACAGAAAAACTGGAGAAGCGAATGAAAGCCCTTTTGTCCCGTGCAACGATTGCCAGCCTTCTGCTGGGTACCTCGATGTTGGCCAGCGCCGCAGACCTTCCCCGTACGCCTGCGCCTGAAGGCGCTGAAGTGTTCATCGTCTCGCCGAAAGATGGCGCCACCGTCGACAAAACCTTCACCGTCAAATTCGGCGTCAAGAAGCTGGACCTGGAGCCGATCGACAAGCAAGTGCCTAACGCTGGGCACCACCACCTGCTGGTTGACCAGAAAGTGGAGTCGCTCAACGCAAACGAGGCGATCCCAGCCACCGCCACCTCGATTCACTTTGGCAAGGCGCAGACCGAAACCGAGCTGACCCTGACGCCAGGCAAGCACACCCTGCAACTGGTGGCCGGCGATAACGTGCATCGCCAGTTCGAACCCACAGTCGCCTCGAAAGTGATCACCGTTAACGTCAAATAAGCGTTGTTCGGGCAAAAAAATGGGAGACCCCTGCGGGTCTCCCATTTTTTATCCGGCGTTTGAAGCGTTAGAACAACACGCGGCTACGAATAGTGCCGTTGATGTGCTGCAGCTTCTCTTGCGCCAGGTCCGAGTACTCGGCGTCGACGTCGATCACCACGTAACCGACCTTCTCGTTGGTCTGCAGGAACTGACCGGAGATGTTGATGCCGTTTTCCGCGAAGACCTTGTTGATCTCCATCATCACGCCCGGGATGTTCTGGTGGATGTGCAGCAGGCGGTGCTTGCCCGGGTGAGCCGGGAGGGCCACTTCCGGGAAGTTGACCGACGATACTGAAGTACCGTTGTCGCTGTACTTGACCAGTTTTTCCGAGACTTCCAGGCCGATGTTGGCTTGGGCTTCAGCGGTGGAGCCGCCGATGTGCGGGGTCAGGATCACGTTGTCCAAGCCACGCAGCGGGCTTTCGAAGATGTCATCGTTGGAGCGTGGCTCCACCGGGAACACGTCGATGGCGGCGCCGATCAGGTGCTTGTCCTTGATCGCGTCGGCCAGGGCGTCCAGCTCGACCACGGTGCCGCGTGCGGCGTTGATCAGGATCCCGCCTTTCTTGATCGCGCGGATTTCCTTCTCACCGATCATCCACTGGGTCTCGGCCGTTTCCGGGACGTGCAGGGTGACGATGTCGGACATGCCCAGCAGCTCGGTCAGGCTGGCCACTTGGGTGGCGTTGCCCAATGGCAGCTTGGTCAGGGTGTCGTAGAAGAACACCTGCATGCCCAGGCCTTCAGCCAACACCGACAGTTGCGTGCCGATCGAGCCGTAGCCGACGATACCCAGCTTCTTGCCGCGGATTTCGAAGGAGTTGGCCGCGCTCTTGATCCAGCCGCCACGGTGGCAGGAAGCGTTCTTCTCAGGGATACCGCGCAGCAGCAGGATGGCCTCGGCCAGCACCAGCTCCGCAACGGAACGGGTGTTGGAGTACGGTGCGTTGAACACCGCGATGCCGCGCTCGCGCGCTGCATTGAGGTCGACCTGGTTGGTGCCGATGCAGAAACAGCCGACAGCCACGAGTTTCTTGGCGTGGTCGAAGATCTCTTCGGTCAGCTGAGTGCGGGAGCGAATGCCGATAAAGTGCGCGTCGGCGATCTTTTCCTTGAGCTGGGCTTCCGGCAGAGAACTGGTGATGTACTCAATGCTGGTGTACCCGGCGGCTTTCAGAACGTCGACAGCCGATGGGTGGACGCCTTCCAGAAGAAGGAACTTGATCTTGCTCTTATCGAGAGAAGTCTTGCTCATCTGCGTAAACCTGTATCCCGGAGAAAATTGGCAGGGAGTCGAGCAGCGCAAGCTGACCCGGACGGCAGGAAAGCCGTCACCGCAGAAACGCCCTTTGGGTCTGTCCTGCGGGGGCGGTATGCTAGCATACGCACCCCGCTAAACACCTATTCCTGCGACGTGAAGCGTTCTCAGGATGACCATGAATTGTTCGAGAGTTCTGTCGATGACCCATCCTGCCCTGATTGATGAGCTAAAGACCCTGGTTGAGCCCGGCAAAGTGCTGACCGATGCCGACTCCCTGGAGGCTTACGGCAAGGATTGGACCAAGCACTTCGCCCCCGCACCCACCGCCATCGTGTTCCCCAAGACCACCGAGCAGGTGCAGGCCATCGTCCGGTGGGCCAATGAGCACAAGGTGGCGCTGGTGCCATCGGGTGGGCGCACGGGCTTGTCGGCTGCTGCCGTTGCCGCCAATGGCGAAGTGGTGGTGTCGTTCGACTATATGAACCAGATCCTCGACGTGAACCTCACCGACCGCACCGCCGTGTGCCAGCCGGGTGTGGTCACCAAGCAACTGCAAAACGTCGCTGAAGAAAACGGCCTGTATTACCCGGTGGATTTCGCCTCGTCCGGTTCCAGCCAGATTGGCGGCAATATCGGCACCAATGCCGGCGGGATCAAAGTAATTCGCTACGGTATGACTCGCAACTGGGTGGCCGGCATGAAGGTTGTCACCGGCAAAGGCGATGTGCTGGAGCTGAACCGCGACCTGATCAAGAACGCCACCGGCTACGACATGCGCCAACTGTTTATCGGCGCCGAGGGCACCCTGGGCTTTGTGGTCGAAGCCACCATGCGCCTGGACCGTGCGCCGAAAAACCTCACGGCGATGGTGCTCGGTACGACTGATTTCGACTCGATCATGCCGGTGCTGCATGCCTTCCAGAGCAAGCTGGACCTGACCGCCTTCGAATTCTTCTCCGACAAGGCCCTGGCCAAAGTCCTTGGCCGTGGCGACGTGCCGGCGCCGTTCGAAACCGAGTGCCCGTTCTACGCCCTGCTGGAGTTCGAAGCCACCACCGAAGAAGTCGCCAACCACGCCCTGGAAACTTTCGAACATTGCGTGGAGCAGGGCTGGGTGCTCGATGGCGTGATGAGCCAGAGCGACACCCAACTGCATAACCTGTGGAAACTGCGCGAGTACATCTCCGAAACCATTTCCCACTGGACGCCGTACAAGAACGACATCTCGGTGACCGTGTCGAAAGTGCCGGCGTTCCTCAGCGAAATTGACGCGATCGTCGGCGAACACTACCCAGACTTCGAAATCGTCTGGTTCGGCCATATCGGTGACGGCAACCTGCACCTGAACATTCTCAAGCCGGAAAACCTGAGCAAGGATGAATTCTTTGCCAAGTGCGCCACCGTGAACAAGTGGGTATTCGAGACCGTTGCCAAGTACAACGGCTCGATCTCCGCCGAACACGGGGTGGGCATGACCAAGCGCGATTACCTGACCTACAGCCGTTCACCGGTTGAAATCGAATACATGAAGGCCGTCAAAGCGGTGTTCGACCCTAACGGGATCATGAACCCCGGCAAGATCTTCGCTGTTTAATCGCACCTTAAAGGAGTCGTTCCATGAGCTACCAGCACAAGTATGTCGACGGCACCAACATCCACTTCCCGGTGGGTAAAGTGGTGTGCATCGGGCGTAACTACGTCGAACACGCCAAGGAACTGGACAACCCGGTGCCCACCGAGCCGTTGCTGTTCATCAAGCCCGGCAGTTGCGTGGTGCCGTTGGAAGGCGGTTTTGCCATACCGACCGAACGCGGTTCGGTGCACTACGAAGCGGAAATCGCCGTATTGATCGGCAAGCCCTTGTCCGCCAAGCCGAGCCGGGAAGAAGTGCTGGACGCCATCTCCGGCTTCGCCCCGGCCCTGGACCTGACCCTGCGCGACAAACAGGCCGAGCTCAAAGCCAAGGGCCTGCCGTGGGAAATCGCCAAGTCGTTCGATGGCGCGGCGGTGATTGCCCCCTTCGTAGTCAGCAGTACCTTTGCGGACGTGACCGATATCGGCATTCGCCTGAGTATCAACGGCCAAGTGCGCCAGGACGGCAACAGCGCGCAGATGCTCAACCCGATTGTGCCGATGATCCAGTACATGGCGGGTTGCTTCTCCCTGCAAGCGGGCGACGTGATCCTGACCGGCACCCCGGCGGGCGTTGGCCCTTTGAATGTGGGGGATGAAGTGGTGCTGGAGCTGGCGGGTGTCAATCGCTTCGAAAGCGTCGTGCGCTAAATCACTGCCAAACTGCGATCAAACTGTGGGAGCGGGCTTGCTCGCGAATGCGCAGTGTCAGTCAATGCATCAACGACTGGACCACCGCATTCGCGAGCAAGCCCGCTCCCACATTGGATCTTCATTACATCCTGAATCTGCTTTTGCATTTTTTTCACACACTATCGGGATAATTCCCTGCTCTTGCGCGCGGGGCCATGAATCCTGTGCTATCCCCTACAGCTGACTTTCCGGAAAAGCGCTCAATGGCCGTGCCTCTGCCCACTTCGAAAACCTCGCTCCGCTCTCGCTTGTCCATGCGCTGGTATTCCTGGGTATTTTTGGCCGGTGCCATTTTGTATGGCGTCGCCTGGGCCATGCACTGGGACGATCGCGGTGTGCTGTGGGTGCTGGAGCGTTTCGAGAGTTCGGCCGAGCGCCGGGAAAGTGTGTGGCTGCCCGACTATCACGCGGTGATCGACGCCAAGTTGCTGCCCGGTATGGAGAAGGACGAGGCATCAGACCTGTCCTATAACCCGCAGACCAAAACCCTGTTTTCGGTGATGGGAAAGAACCCCTTCCTGGTCGAGCTGAGCCTGCAAGGCGATGTGTTGCGCAAAATGCCGCTCAACGGCTGGAACAATCCGGAAGGCGTAGCGGTGATGGAAAACGGCTTGATGGCGGTGGTCGATGAGCGTGATCACAGCCTGACCGTCGTCAAGGTGGACGCCGCCACTACTGCGCTGAACAAGGCCGACTTCCCCAGCCATGACCTGGGCCCGTCCAAAGATCAGAACAAAGCCTTTGAAGCCGTCACCTGGGACAAGCGTAACCAGCAGCTGGTGCTGGGCGAAGAGCGCCCGCCGGCACTATTCACCTGGAAAAGCGATGGCAACACGCTGACCGGCGACAAGCAAAAACTGGCCAGCACCGAACTGGATGTGCGCAACCTGTCGGCCTTGTCCATCGACCCACGTACCGGGCATTTGCTGGTAATGTCGGCCGACTCCCACCTGCTGTTGGAACTGGATGAAACGGGCGAGCAAGTCAGTTTCATGACCTTGCTTGGCGGCTTCAACGGCCTCAAGGACACGATCCCGCGTGCCGAAGGCGTGACCATGGACGAGAGCGGCAACCTGTACATGGTCAGTGAGCCAAACCTGTTCTATCGTTTTGAAAAGCAGAAATAATCGACGAATTACGTCGGACTTGTCTTGAATAAGCGGCATTCGCCAGACAGTCCGGTGCGTTTAAGTTTAAATTCAGGTGACCTTGATATCTATTCGCCAGTTTTTTCTCTGAGCCCGCCCCGATGCGTCGACTTGCCCGCCCCAAACCTGCTGTTTTCATACTGCTGTTGCTCGCCCTGGTAGCTGCCGGGCTGGTTGCACAGCAGTTCCGTCTGTTCGAGCGCGCCTGGTTCAACTGGCGGGTGTGGTACCAGCCTGCCGATGAGCGCGCCATTGGCTTGGCGGACTACCGCGTCACCCTCGAAGGCCAGGCGATCGAAGGGCTCGACGACGATGTCTCGGCCCTGACCTACGACCCTGTGCGCAAAAGCCTGTTTACCGTCACCAATAAAAACGCCGAACTGGTCGAGTTGTCGCTGGAGGGCAAGATCCTGCGGCGTATTCCCCTGGTGGGCTTTGGCGATGCCGAGGCGGTGGAATTTATCAGCGACAACATCTACGTCATCAGCGATGAGCGCCAGCAGCGCTTGATCAAGGTGCATGTGGACGATGACACGAAGTTCCTCGACGCCGCCGATGCGGAACAAATGACCCTGGGCGTGCACGTCGGCGGCAACAAGGGCTTTGAAGGCTTGGCCTACGATTCGGTGGGCAAGCGCCTGTTCGTGGCCAAGGAGCGCGACCCCATGCTGATTTACGAGGTCCATGGGTTTCCCCATTTCAAACCGGAAAAAACCTACTCGGTGCATGTGGTCAACAACCCCAAGCGCGATGCCGGGCTGTTTGTGCGCGACCTGTCGAGCCTGCAATACGACGAGCGCAGCGGCCACCTGTTGGCGCTGTCGGATGAGTCGTTCCTGGTCTTGGAGCTGGATATCGACGGTCGCCCTCTAAGCAGTCTGTCGTTGCTTAAAGGGCGCCATGGCCTGAGCAAGCGCGTGCCCCAGGCCGAAGGGATCGCCATGGATGACGACGGCACGCTGTATATGGTCAGCGAGCCCAACCTGTTTTACGTGTTCAAAAAACCCTGATCAGAACATCCATTGCACGCCCAGCGAATAACCGGTCTGGCTGCCTTCAGCATGCCCGAAGCGGCCATTGACCTCGGCAAACACCCCCAACTGTGGGGTGATCGCCAGTTGGCTGCCAAGTTGTGCACGAGCAAAGCTCTTATCCACTGAGCCCAGCCTGGCGGTGCGGGCCTGGCCATCGGCGCGTGCGTTGAGTTGCAGGTCGTCCAGGCGGCCGTCGGCCAGTTCCTTGACCCAGGCGATGTCGCCGTAGGGCATCAGGCTCAGGCCATAGGGCAGGGCAACAGCGCCGCGCACGCGCCAGCCGAGGCTGGCTTCCAGGGAGTCGAAAGACTGCTCTTCGTATTCCAGGGCTGTGCGCAGGTTCTGCTTTTCGTGGAACTTGTCGATGCGGTAATGGCTGTAGTCCAGGCCGGCGAACGGCCCGCTCTTGATCGCGCCAAAGTCAAAGTCATAGCCACCCAGCACCCGTGCGCCCAGCGCCAGGGCATCGGTGTCGCCCGTCAGTTGCTGGTTGAGCAGGATCGGCCCGCCATTGGCCTGGATGACCAGGTTGCGCTTGGAATCGAAGCGCGTGTGGCCCACGCTCAGGTCACCGGCCAACCAGCTCGGCCCGCCATCGTTGAGCAGCGCATAGACGGCTGCCTGCCAGGTGTCGCTGTCGAGCTTGCCGCGATGCTCAAGTTTGTCGCGCCCATTGAGGTAGCTGAGGCTGGCGCCGATATTCAGGCTTGAAGTCAGTTGGTAGTCGCCGAGGGCATGCAGGCCCAGGCGCCGGGCTTCGGGGTTGGGGGCAGTGTCGAAGCCGCTGTCCGGGTTGTATTCGCCATCTACACCGATCTCGCCATCAAAGCTTGCGACCTCGCGGCTGGTCGCTTGCAGGGTCAGCCAACGGCGATCATGCAGGCGCACCAGGGCCTGATGCTGGCGCTGCAGGTTGTCTTGCATATTGCGCGCAACGGCACCACCGGAAGCGGTAGATGCCATCAGGTCGGCGTTGGTCAGTTCCAGCACCAGGCGGCTGAGCAGGCGTGAATAGTCACGCAGGCGCTGGTCGATGCGTGCCTGGCCGAATGCATCGGTCAGCACGGCTTTGTTGTCTTCGTTCGGGTCGTGCCAGGTCGAGCCGCCGGGGATTTTCGGGTTGTCGGTCTGGGTGTAGCCGTCCAGGTCGCCCAGTTCCCAGTTGGTGGCCTCTATATAAAGGATCGGGATATTCAGCGGTTCAAACGCCTCACCATCGCTGCAGCAGCCGGTGCCCTTCGGGTACTGCGGGTCCAGGCCGGGGTTGGTGAACAATGGGATGTTCAACTCCCTGGCGATCTGGAAGGTGTGCTCGCGCAAGGAGGCCAAGGCCGGGTTGGCGGTGCTGTTCTGGCCGGCGTGGGCGTACATCATGTCGCCGGTGATCAGGCTGTCGAGGTTGATCATCGCGAGCATGTTGGCGCGCTGGCTGGCGCTGAGTGAGTCGACAAAGGCACGGGAGCCGCGCAGGCCCTCTTCTTCGGCGCCGAAGCCGACGACCTGCAGGCCATTTTCCAGCGAGAGGCCGCCGAGGTTCTTTGCCACCTCGGTCAATACGCTGGCGCCGGAACCGTTGTCATCCAGGCCTTGCAGGGCCGGGCGGCCGAAGTAAGTGTCGAAATGCGCGCCAATCACCACGTACTGGGCCTTGGTACCAGCGGCAGAGGCCACCACGTTTTGCGAAGCCCGGCTGCCGTTGTTCCAGGTGAAGTCCTGGCGGCTGATGCTATAGGCCGTGCCCATCTGGCTCTGCATCCAGTCGGCTGCCCCGGCAAAATTTGCCGTGCCGCGATATCGGCCAGGGTAGTCGTTGATCAGTTTTTCCAGGGTGGTGTTGGCGTGCTGGCCGTAATCGTAGGCCTGGGTATGCGTGGACAGCAGGGCACCGGCAACGCTGATGGCGAGGGCTAGAGGCTTTATCACAAGGTCTTCCTTGAGGTGAGGGGGACGTTCAAGCCCAGACCCTTTGCACAATGCGCGCCTCATTCCATGGGCGGCTGCGAATTGGCGCATTGTTAAACGCGTGGGTCGCGTGGCTGTAATTTGTATCCGATTGGATACCAGGCGGGGCAGGGGATGCCGTGACAGAGCGCACGGTTTTGGCGAGGAGTGCTGCGAAAAGTAGCGTTTTTGTTACATCGCTTATAGTCGAACGCCTGACAAATGTGGGAGCGGGCTTGCTCGCGAATGCGGTGTGTCAGTAACAAAAATAGTGACTGACACACCGCATTCGCGAGCAAGCCCGCTCCCACACTAGCCCGGTTTGTTCTTAAGCTTTAAGGGTTTTCACGCCTTCCGGGGTGCCCAGCAGCAATACATCCGCCGGGCGCGCCGCGAACAGGCCGTTGGTGACCACGCCCACAATGGCATTGATCTGCGTTTCAAGCTCCACCGGGTTGGTGATCTGCATATTGAACACGTCGAGGATGATGTTGCCGTTGTCGGTCAACACACCTTCGCGGTACACCGGGTCGCCGCCCAGTTTCACCAGCTCGCGGGCCACGTGGCTGCGGGCCATGGGGATGACTTCCACCGGCAGCGGGAACGTGCCCAGCACGGGGACCAGCTTGCTCGCGTCGGCGATGCAAATGAAGGTCTTGGCCACGGCCGCGACAATCTTCTCGCGGGTCAGGGCCGCGCCGCCGCCTTTGATCAGGTTCAGGTGCTCGTCGCTTTCATCCGCGCCGTCGACGTAGAACTCCAGGTCGCTCACGGTGTTGAGCTCGTACACCGGAATGCCATGGCCCTTGAGGCGGGCAGCAGTGGCTTCGGAACTGGCCACGGCGCCGTCGAACGCGCCCTTGTGCTGGGCCAGTGCGTCGATAAAGCAGTTGGCGGTGGAGCCGGTGCCGACACCGACGATGCTCTTGTCGTCGAGTTTAGGAAGGATTAAATCGACAGCGGCCTGGGCCACTGCCTGTTTGAGTTGATCCTGGGTCATGCGGGCTCCGGAACGGGCGGGGAATTAACGAGGGCGGCGAGTATAACCCAACAAAACCTCGGGATTCGTGTGGTCGCCCGGCCAAACGCTGGGTTAGACTCCTTGGCCCTGCCCAACCCGTGAAGTAGATGCCTGCCGATGCTTGAACACTACGTCAAAAAAATCCTCACCTCGCGCGTTTACGACATCGCTGTCGAAACTCCCTTGCAGACTGCCCGCCAGCTCTCCGAGCGGCTGGGCAACAAGATTTGGCTCAAGCGCGAAGACTTGCAGCCGGTGTTCTCGTTCAAGATTCGCGGCGCCTACAACAAGCTGACCCAGCTCAGTGCCGAAGAACGTGCGCGCGGCGTCGTCACCGCGTCGGCGGGCAACCATGCCCAGGGCCTGGCCTTGGCGGCCAAGGTGCTGGGGGTGAAAGCCACCATCGTGATGCCCAAGACCACTCCGGAGATCAAGGTCGAAGGCGTGCGCTCCCGTGGCGGCAAAGTGGTGTTGCACGGTGATTCCTTTCCGGAAGCCCTGGCCTACTCGCTCAAGCTGGTCGACGAAAAAGGCTACGTGTACATCCACCCCTACGATGATCCGCACACCATTGCCGGGCAGGGCACCGTGGCGATGGAAATCCTGCGCCAGCACCCAGGGCCGCTGGACGCGATTTTCGTACCGGTGGGCGGCGGCGGCCTGATCGCCGGGATTGCGGCGTATGTGAAATACCTGCGCCCGGAGATCAAGATCATCGGCGTGGAGCCGGACGATTCCAACTGCCTGCAAGCCGCCATGGCGGCGGGCGAGCGCGTGGTATTGCCGACCGTCGGCCTCTTTGCCGACGGCGTGGCGGTGGCGCAGATCGGCCAGCACACCTTCGACATCTGCAAGGACTATGTGGATGAAGTGATTACCGTCAGCACCGATGAAATCTGTGCGGCGATCAAGGACATCTACGACGACACTCGCTCCATCACCGAGCCGGCCGGCGCGCTGGGCGTGGCCGGGATCAAAAAGTACGTCGAGACCCGCGGTGTCAGCGGCCAGACCTTTGTCGCCATCGACTCGGGCGCCAACGTCAACTTCGACCGTTTGCGCCACGTGGCCGAGCGCGCCGAACTGGGTGAGGGACGTGAGGCCATCATCGCGGTGACCATCCCCGAGCGGCCGGGCAGCTTCAAGGCCTTCTGCGAAGCGGTGGGCAAGCGCCAGATCACCGAATTCAATTACCGCTACCACTCCGGCAGCGAAGCGCACATTTTCGTCGGCGTGCAGACCCACCCGGAGAACGACCCGCGCAGCGCGTTGGTGGCCAGTTTGACCAGCCAGGGTTTTCCGGTGCTGGACCTTACCGAGAACGAGCTGGCCAAGTTGCACATTCGCCATATGGTCGGCGGGCATGCGGCCAAAGTCAGCGACGAGTTGGTGTTTCGCTTCGAATTCCCGGAGCGGCCGGGGGCGTTGTTCAACTTCCTCCACAAGCTCGGCGGGCGCTGGAACATCTCGATGTTTCACTACCGCAACCACGGCGCGGCTGACGGCCGAGTGGTGGCAGGCTTGCAAGTGCCGGCAGACGAGCGCCACCTGGTGCCCGCGGCTTTGGCGCAAATTGGCTATCCGTACTGGGATGAAAGCGAAAACCCGGCTTACCAGCTGTTCCTCGGTTGAGCGACTACGCTGACTGAGCGGCCTATAAGGAATAGAGACCATGGAAACGCTGACCACCCTCAAGGTGATCCACATCACCGCCACCGTATTGCTGCTGCTCAGCGGCCTGGGCCTGGCTGTATTGGCGTGGCGTAAACGCAGCGCCGGCCCGGCCGTGACCGTGCAACGCCCCTGGGCATTCGTATGGCTGCTGATGGGGATTTGCCTGCTGAGCATGCCCTTCACCGGGTGGTGGCTGGTGCACCTGATCGGCTGGCCGTTGGGGCAAACCTGGATTCTGGGCTCCAGCATCCTCTACACCGTGGCGGCGCTGGCCTGGTTCTGGCTGGTGGCGCGGCTCAATCGGCTGCGCAAGGGCGAGGGCGGGAGCCTGAATTTCACCCTGGTGCTGGCGGTGGTCAGCCTGGTGGGGTTTGTGGCGATTGCAGGGCTCATGGGCGCCAAGCCTGTTTGATTCCCTGTAGGAGCGAGCTTGCTCGCGAAAAACTCAAGGGCGCCGCGTTCATTCAGGATGACCGCGTCATCGTTGACGATTTTCGCGAGCAAGCTCGCTCCTACAGGTGAAGTCGGTCAGCTGCGCAGTGTAATCACCGGCCAGCCACGCTTCTCAGCCTCAGCGCGCAAATTCGGGTCCGGGTCCACTGCCACCGGATGCGTCACCTGCTCCAACAACGGCAAATCATTCATCGAGTCGCTATAGAAGTAGCTGCCCTCCAGGCTATACCCCGTCTCTTCCAACCAACGGTTCAAGCGCGTCACCTTGCCCTCGCGAAAGCACGGCACATCGGTGCTGCGCCCGGTATAGCGGCCATCCACCATTTCGCATTCGGTGGCGATCAGGGTCTCGACGCCCAGGCGTTCGGCAATCGGCGCGGTGACGAAGCGGTTGGTGGCGGTGATGATCACCAGCTTGTCACCGGCGGCGCGGTGCTTGGCCAGCAGTTCAACGGCCTTGGGGAGCATGATGGGCTCGATGCAGTCGCGCATGTAGTCGTTGTGCCACGCGTCCAGCTGGGCCATCTCGGTGCGGCCGAGGATTTCCAGGCAGAAGTTCAAGTAGGCGGCGTTATCCAGCGCGCCGGCCAGGTAGTCCTGGTAGAACTCGTCGTTGCGGGCCTTGTAGGCTACCGCGTCGAGAATCCCGCGTTCACACAGGTAATCGCCCCAGGCGTGGTCGCTGTCACCGCCAAGAAGGGTATTGTCCAAGTCGAATAAAGCCAGGCGCATTGCAGTTACTCGCTGAAAAGTCTGTAAAAAGGCGTCCAGAATACGGTCTTTTCACAAGAGTGCACATAAGGTAAGAAGCCTCGTTGCCGCTGGAACAACCTTTGTGGAACAATGCGGCGACATGCGTTTGCGAGGTTGTTGCCGTGATCGACCCCGATGGTTTCCGTCCTAATGTCGGCATTATTCTGACGAATGATGCCGGACAGGTGCTATGGGCTCGCCGAATCAACCAAGATGCCTGGCAGTTTCCCCAAGGTGGAATCAACCCCGACGAAACCCCTGAAGACGCCTTGTACCGTGAGTTGAACGAAGAAGTCGGCCTTGAGCGCGAAGATGTGCAAATACTGGCCTGTACCCGTGGCTGGTTGCGCTATCGTTTGCCGCAACGCCTGGTGCGTACCCACAGCCAACCGCTGTGCATCGGCCAGAAGCAGAAATGGTTTCTTTTGCGCCTGATCTCCAACGAGCAGCGGGTGCGGATGGATTTGACCGGTAAACCGGAGTTCGATGGCTGGCGCTGGGTCAGCTATTGGTATCCGTTGGGCCAGGTGGTGACATTCAAGCGCGAGGTTTATCGTCGCGCTCTCAAAGAGCTTGCCCCGCGCCTTTTAGCGCGCGACTGACGACGGAGTTCGACCCCGAGCCATGCTCAATACGCTGCGCAAGATCGTCCAGGAAGTTAACTCCGCCAAGGATCTCAAGGCGGCGTTGGGGATTATTGTGTTGCGCGTCAAGGAAGCCATGGGCAGCCAGGTCTGCTCGGTTTACCTGCTGGACCCCGAGACCAACCGTTTTGTGCTGATGGCCACGGAGGGCTTGAACAAGCGCTCCATCGGCAAGGTCAGCATGGCGCCCAATGAAGGTCTGGTGGGCCTGGTGGGGACGCGTGAAGAACCCCTTAACCTCGAGAACGCGGCCGATCACCCGCGTTATCGCTACTTTGCCGAAACCGGTGAAGAGCGCTACGCCTCGTTCCTTGGCGCACCGATCATTCACCACCGCCGTGTTGTCGGCGTGTTGGTCATCCAGCAAAAAGAGCGTCGCCAGTTCGACGAAGGCGAAGAAGCCTTCCTGGTGACCATGAGCGCGCAACTGGCCGGGGTTATCGCCCATGCCGAAGCGACTGGCTCGATTCGCGGACTGGGGCGCCAGGGCAAAGGCATCCAGGAAGCCAAGTTCGTCGGCGTACCGGGTTCGCCAGGCGCCGCGGTGGGTACCGCGGTGGTCATGCTGCCGCCAGCCGACCTCGATGTGGTGCCGGACAAGAGCGTCAGTGACATCGACGCCGAGATCAAACTGTTCAAGACCGCCCTCGAAGGCGTGCGCGCCGACATGCGCAACCTGTCGACCAAGCTGGCGACCCAGTTGCGCCCCGAAGAGCGTGCGCTGTTCGATGTGTACCAGATGATGCTCGACGACGCGTCCCTGGGTAACGAAGTCAAGACCGTGATCAAGACCGGCCAGTGGGCCCAGGGCGCGTTGCGCCAGGTGGTCACCGATCACGTCAACCGTTTCGAAATGATGGACGACGCCTACCTGCGCGAGCGGGCATCGGATGTGCGCGACCTGGGTCGCCGTCTGTTGGCGTACTTGCAGGAAGACCGCAGCACCAACATGGTCTTCCCCGATAACACCATCCTTGTCAGTGAAGAATTGACCGCCACCCAGCTTGGCGAAGTGCCTGAAGGCAAGCTGGTGGGCCTGGTCTCTGTACTGGGTTCGGGTAACTCCCACGTGGCGATCCTGGCCCGGGCCATGGGTATCCCGACGGTGATGGGCTTGGTGGACCTGCCGTATTCCAAGGTCGATGGCATCGACATGATCGTCGACGGGCATCGCGGCGAGGTGTTCACCAACCCCAGCGACGTACTGCGCAAGCAATACGCCGAGGTGGTGGAAGAAGAGAAGCAACTGGCCCAGGGCCTGGATTCGCTACGCGAGCTGCCGTGTGTCACCCCCGACGGCCACCGCGTACCGCTGCTGGTCAACACCGGCCTGCTGGCGGATGTAGCCCGTGCGCAACAACGCGGCGCCGAAGGGGTGGGGCTGTACCGCACCGAAGTGCCGTTCATGATCAACCAGCGTTTCCCGAGCGAGAAGGAGCAGCTGGCGATTTATCGCGAGCAACTGCAAGCCTTCCACCCGTTACCGGTGACGATGCGCAGCCTGGACATTGGCGGCGACAAGTCACTGTCCTATTTCCCGATCAAGGAAGACAACCCCTTCCTTGGCTGGCGTGGCATCCGCGTTACCCTCGACCATCCCGAAATCTTCCTCGTCCAGACCCGCGCCATGCTCAAGGCCAGCGAGGGCTTGAACAACCTGCGTATCCTGCTGCCGATGATCTCCGGCACCCATGAACTGGAAGAAGCCCTGCACCTGATCCACCGTGCCTGGGGCGAAGTGCGCGACGAAGGCGCCGATGTGCCGATGCCGCCGATTGGCGTGATGATCGAAATCCCGGCGGCGGTGTACCAGGCCAAGGAACTGGCGCGGCAGGTGGACTTCCTGTCGGTAGGCTCCAACGACCTGACCCAGTACCTGCTGGCCGTGGACCGTAACAACCCACGGGTGGCCGACCTCTACGACTACCTGCACCCGGCGGTTCTGCAAGCGCTGCAACACGTAGTGCGCGACGCCCATGCCGAAGGCAAGCCGGTGAGTATCTGCGGCGAAATGGCCGGCGACCCGGCGGCGGCGGTGCTGTTGATGGCGATGGGCTTTGACAGCCTGTCGATGAACGCCACCAACTTGCCGAAAGTGAAGTGGATGCTGCGCCAGGTGGAATTGAGCAGGGCCAAGGATTTGCTCGCCGAGTTGATGACCATCGACAACCCGCAAGTTATCCACAGCTCGCTGCAATTGGCGCTGAAGAACCTGGGGTTGACCCGGATGATCAACCCGGCCTCGGCCAAAACCCTGTAGGAGCGAGCTTGCTCGCGAAGAACGTCAACGATAACGCGGGAAGCCTGAATTCCCGCGGCGTTCTCAGGTTTTTCGCGAGCAAGCTCGCTCCTACAGGTTGATTTCGACCTCACCCAGCCGCCCACCGTGCGGGCCAAAACTACGCTCCAGCATCCTGCGCGTCCCATCGGCATTCACAATCAGCGCTGTGCTCGCCCGTGTCCCATAACTGGGGCTGGCGATAAACACGCTCGACAGCAGGCTTTCGGTCGCCAGGCCTACGCCGGTGTCCGGCAGTTCAGCAAACGGGGCAGTCTGCGGGTCGCTGAGAATTCCCAGCAGTGCCTCAGGCTCGGGGTTTTCCAGCACTGTGCTGAACGCCGCCTTGGTTTTCACCAACTTCGGCCAGGGCGTATCCAGCCCGGCATTGGACAACCCGTACACCCCAGCCTTCAACCGCGTCGGTTCGGTGTCGTTGGCGTTGTAGTGCCACAGCTCATCCCGCGTGCCCACCAGCAGGTTGAACCCGGCATATTCAATCGAGCGTCCATTCACATCGGCTAAATAATCTTCAATCGGCAGCGAACCACTGAGAAACCGCGCGACCAGCTCGCCACGAGACCTGCGCGCCGGTGGCTGGTGCGGGTCGCGGATGTTGGTCAGGGCGGCAAAGCGGCCATCGGCGTTCACCCCAAGCCACGTACCTCCCGCTTCCTGATCGCGACCGGCATAGACCTGCGGCGCATCCGCCCATTGAGCCAGTGGCAGGCTGGGGCGGGCGTAGAACTCATCGCGGTTGGCCGCGACGATCAGCGGTTGGGCATGGCCCGGTCGCCAGGCGAAAACAATCAGGCACATCGGGTGACCCCTTTTGTGTTTTTGCCACTCTACCCACAGACGCGCAGGTGTTCCATCGTCTCGAAGTTGGGCCGAGCGCCTCTCATCCGTTAACATGCCGGGCTGTTTGGTGTGTATGTGAACTTCTTAATTTGATCTCGCAGCTGTAACGCAGGCTTAATCGCACATCGGCATGGTCCGGTGCGTCATGACTAAATGTTTTAACGAGGAGTCGCAATGCTGCCTTACCCGCAGATCGACCCGGTGGCGCTGGCCATCGGTCCGCTGAAAATCCATTGGTACGGGTTGATGTACCTGATCGGCATCGGCGGTGCCTGGCTGCTGGCTTCCCGGCGCCTGAACCGTTTCGACCCGACCTGGACCAAGGAGAAGCTCTCCGACATGGTGTTCTGGATGTCGATGGGCGTGATCGTCGGCGGGCGCCTGGGGTATGTGCTGTTCTACGACCTGTCTGCATATCTCGCCAACCCGACCCTGATCTTCGAAGTGTGGAAGGGCGGCATGGCGTTCCACGGTGGGTTTATCGGCGTGATGATTGCCGCTTGGTGGTTTGGCCGGCGCAATGGCAAGTCGTTCTTCCAACTGATGGATTTCGTCGCCCCCTTCGTGCCGATCGGCCTGGGCGCCGGGCGCATTGGTAACTTTATCAACGCCGAGCTGTGGGGCAAGCCGACCGACGTACCGTGGGCGATGGTGTTCCCGCCGTTCAGCGACCCGGCGCAACTGCCGCGCCACCCGTCGCAGCTGTACCAGTTCGCGTTGGAAGGTGTGGCGCTGTTCCTTATTCTCTATATCTTCTCGCGCAAGCCACGCCCAACCATGGCCGTGTCGGGCATGTTCGCGCTGTTCTACGGGATTTTCCGCTTTATCGTCGAATTCGTACGGGTACCGGATGCGCAGTTGGGCTACCTGGCATGGGGCTGGCTGACCATGGGGCAAGTGCTTAGCTTGCCGATGATCCTGGCGGGCCTGGGCATGCTGTGGTGGGCGTACAATCGCCCGCAGCCGCTGAAGAACGCCGCGCTTTAAATTCGAATGCCAAGACCAGGAGGTCTTGGCTTCAACGATACGGGTAAAAACATGAAGCAATATCTCGAACTGCTGCAGGACGTCGTGACCAATGGCCTGACCAAGGGCGACCGCACGGGCACCGGCACCAAGGCTGTGTTTGCGCGTCAGTATCGGCATAACCTGGCCGAAGGCTTCCCGCTGCTGACCACCAAGAAGCTGCACTTCAAAAGCATCGCCAACGAACTGATCTGGATGTTGAGCGGCAACACCAACATCAAGTGGCTCAACGAAAATGGCGTGAAGATCTGGGATGAGTGGGCCACCGAAGACGGCGACCTGGGCCCGGTCTACGGCGAGCAGTGGACCGCCTGGCCGACCAAGGACGG
This sequence comes from Pseudomonas fluorescens, assembly GCF_001902145.1. Taxonomy (GTDB): domain Bacteria; phylum Pseudomonadota; class Gammaproteobacteria; order Pseudomonadales; family Pseudomonadaceae; genus Aquipseudomonas; species Aquipseudomonas fluorescens_BV. Next base: position 287,328 of record NZ_MRST01000026.1, on the reverse strand, counting down.
CGGCACGATCAACCAGATCGATTACATGGTGCACACGCTCAAGACCAACCCCAACAGCCGTCGCATCCTGTTCCACGGCTGGAACGTCGAATACCTGCCGGACGAAACCCAGAGCCCGCAGGAAAACGCGCGTAACGGCAAGCAAGCCCTGCCGCCGTGCCACTTGCTGTACCAGGCGTTTGTGCATGACGGCCATCTGTCGATGCAGTTGTATATCCGCAGCTCCGACGTATTCCTGGGCCTGCCGTACAACACCGCTGCGCTGGCGTTGCTGACCCACATGCTGGCCCAGCAATGCGACCTGATCCCCCACGAGATCATCGTCACCACAGGCGACACCCACGCCTACAGCAACCACATGGAACAGATCCAGACCCAGTTGGCGCGTACGCCGAAAAAACTGCCGGAACTGGTGATCAAGCGTAAGCCTGCGTCGATCTACGACTACAAGTTCGAAGACTTTGAAATCGTGGGTTACGACGCCGACCCAAGCATCAAGGCAGAAGTGGCGATCTAACAGCCTGTCTTGGTCAGAAACTGTGGGAGCTGGCTTGCCTGCGATGGCGGAGTATCAGGCGACATCAATGTTGCTGGTCCACTGCTATCGCAGGCAAGCCAGCTCCCACATGGGTTGCGCGTTCGCTTTAGTTTAGTGGCCGTGGCTGCGGCCTACATGTGAAGGTTCTGCCTCGCTGGCCGCAACCCCTCCGCTGACTTCCAACTGCTGCAGGATCCCGCACTGGTTCCCACCGCCGCAACGTTGGCGCAGGTCCAGCAGTTGCTCCTGCAAGGCCAGCAATCCGTCGATCCGCGCTTTCACATGATGGATATGCTCGTCGATCAACGCATTCACGCTTTCGCACTGGTCCTGGGGACTGTCGCGCAGCCCCAGCAGGCTGCGGATCTCTTCGAGGGTCATGTCCAGGCTGCGGCAGTTGCGGATAAAGGTCAGCCGCTCGGTGTGCGCCTGGGTGTACACGCGGTAGTTGCCGTCGGTGCGTGCCGGGGGCGGCAGCAGGCTTTCCTTCTCGTAATAACGGATGGTTTCCACCGGGCAATCGGTGAGTTTGGCCAGTTCGCCGATCTTCATCGCAGCAATCTCCAAATGGGTGCTTGACCCTATAGTGGCTACAGGGTCTTTACTTGGCAACAGGCACCTTTACGGACGCGACCTGATGAGCCATTCCATTCATACCCCGCACAAGCACGACCACAAGCACGACCACGCTCATGATCACAAACATGACCATGGGCCAGCCAAACTCACGCCTGTGGATAACCACGGCCATTCCGGCTCCTGCTGCTCCGGCGCTGCCGGGCCTGCCATCGTGACCCTGAGCGAGGCGCCCACCGCCGGCTCGCGCCTGAGCACCTTCCGCATCGAAGCCATGGACTGCCCTACCGAGCAGACGCTGATCCAGAACAAGCTGGGCAAGCTCGTTGGCGTGCAGCAACTGGAATTCAACCTGATCAACCGCATCCTTGGCGTCACCCATGACCTGCCGAGCACAGCGCCGATCATCGATGCGATCAAGTCCATCGGCATGCAGGCCGACCCTATCGAAGAAGGCAGCCCCGCCGCTGCCCCGCCCGCCAAGAAACATTGGTGGCCATTGGCAGTATCTGGCGTGGGTGCCCTGGGGGCCGAGGTGTTGCACTTCACTGGCGTGGCGCCCACCTGGGTAATCGCGCTGGTAGCGTTGGTGTCGATCCTCAGCGGCGGCCTTACCACCTACAAAAAGGGCTGGATCGCCCTGAAGAACTTCAACCTCAATATCAATGCCTTGATGAGCATCGCGGTGACGGGCGCGATCCTGATTGGCCAGTGGCCGGAAGCGGCGATGGTGATGTTCCTGTTCACCGTGGCCGAGTTGATCGAGGCCAAGTCCCTGGACCGGGCGCGCAACGCCATCAGCGGCCTGATGCAGATGACCCCGGAACAGGCCACGGTGCGCCAGGCCGACGGCTCCTGGTTGGAACAGGAAGTCAAAAGCATTGATCTTGGCGCGATTGTGCGGGTAAAGCCCGGCGAGCGCATCGGCCTCGACGGTGAAGTCACGGCCGGCCAGTCCACCATTGATCAGGCACCGATCACCGGGGAAAGCCTGCCGATCGAAAAAACCGTGGGCGATAAAGTGTTTGCCGGCACCATCAACCAGGCCGGCTCCCTGGAGTACAAGGTCACCGCCGCGGCCAACAACTCCACGCTGGCGCGGATCATCCACGCCGTGGAACAGGCTCAAGGTGCACGCGCACCGACCCAGCGGTTTGTCGACAGTTTCTCCAAGGTCTACACCCCGGCCGTCTTCCTGTTTGCCCTCGGTGTGGCGGTAATTGCGCCGCTGTTCATGGCGGGCGTGTGGTTTGACTGGATCTACCGCGCCCTCGTGCTGCTGGTGGTGGCCTGCCCTTGTGCCTTGGTGATCTCCACCCCGGTGACCATTGTCAGCGGCCTGGCAGCGGCGGCGCGCAAAGGCATCCTGATCAAAGGCGGCGTGTACCTGGAGGGCGGCTACAAGCTCGACTACCTGGCCCTCGACAAGACCGGCACCATCACCCACGGCAAACCGGTGCAAACCGACTACCTGCCGCTCTTCCCGAACATCGAAGACAGTGCGCCTGCCCTGGCTGCCAGCTTGGCATCGCGTTCCGATCACCCGGTGTCCCTGGCGATTGCCAACGCGGCTGTGGATAAAAACCTGTCGACTCACGCTGTGGATAACTTCGAGGCCCTGGCCGGGCGCGGTGTGCGTGGTGATATCAACGGCCAGACCTATCACCTGGGTAACCACCGCCTGGTGGAAGACCTCGGCCTGTGTTCCGAGGCGCTGGAAGAAAAACTTTTCGCCTTGGAAAAACAAGGCAAGTCCGTGGTGCTGCTGTTGGACAAGTCCGGCCCGCTGGCGCTGTTTGCCGTGGCCGACACGGTCAAGGAGAGCAGTCGCGAAGCCATCCAGCAATTGCACGACCTGGGCATCAAGACCCTGATGCTCACCGGCGACAACACCCACACCGCCCAGGCCATTGCGGCCCAGGTCGGTATCGACCAGGCCCAGGGCGATCTGTTGCCCACCGACAAACTGCAAGCCATCGAAACCCTCTATGGCCAGGGCCATCGGGTAGGCATGGTCGGTGACGGTATCAACGACGCCCCGGCCCTGGCCCGTGCCGAGATCGGCTTTGCCATGGCCGCAGCGGGCACCGACACCGCTATCGAGACCGCCGACGTGGCGCTGATGGACGATGATTTGCGCAAGATTCCGGCTTTCATTCGGTTGTCGCGGCAAACGTCGAGTATCCTCAAGCAGAACATCGCCCTGGCGCTGGTGATCAAGGCGATCTTCCTGGCCGTCACATTCATGGGCATGGCGACCATGTGGATGGCGGTCTTCGCCGACATGGGCGTGAGCCTGCTGGTGGTGTTCAATGGCCTGCGCCTGGTGCGCAAATAGCGGATGAGAGGGTGGTGTGCTGAGTGCTGAGTTAAAGGCGTTTTTCATGGTCGCCCGCCTGGGCAGCATTACCCAGGCGGCGAAGAAACTCGGCCTGAGCCAGCCCACGGTGACCACCCAGATTCGCAACCTGGAAAGCCAATACGGCGTTGAGTTGTTCTACCGTGGCGGCCGCCGTCTGACGGTCAGCGACGAAGGTGCGCGGCTGTTGCCCATGGTCAAGGCGCTGTTGCAGCAGGAAGCGGATATCGAGTTTTTCCTGCGCAACAACGGCCAGGTCCAAGGTGCGCTGAGGATTGCCGCGACGGCGCCGTATTACATCCTCGACCTGGTCAAAGCCTTTCGCGAACGCCTGCCCCAGGTGGACGTGTCGGTGGAAATCGGCAACTCCCAGCAGGTGCTTGAGGCGCTGGACGATTACCGCGTCGATGTCGCGGCCTCATCGCAATTGCTGGAAGACGCCCGTCTGATCCGTCGCGTGCTGGGCACGGACCCGCTGGTGCTGGCGGTGCACCGCAATCACCCGTTGGCCAAGCTTGATCACGTACCGTTGAGCGCGCTAGTCGGGCATACCTTGCTGATGCGTGAAGCGGGCTCCACTACCCGCAGGCTGACCGAAGAGATGTTGAAGAACGCGGGCGTGGGGTATGGGCCGCTGCTGGAGATTGGCAGCCGTGAGTCGATTCGCGAGGCGGTACTGCGCAATATCGGCATCAGCATCATTGCTCGCCAGGAAGTGCCCCACGACCCGCAGTTGCGCGTGCTGACCATCGAGAATGCGCCGCAGATTCCGGAGTACCTGTATTGCCTCAAGGAGCGCAAAGGTGCGCGGTTGCCGGCGGCTTTCCTTGGCTTGGCTCAGGAAATGTCACCCCTCTGAATTTTTCGCTGGCTTTGAGGGCCTCTTCGCGAGCAAGCCCGCTCCCACATTTGATCGCGTTTCAACATGAGAATGCGGTCAGCCTGTGGGAGCGGGCTTGCTCGCGAAAGCGGTAGGCCAGGCAGCTCATTACCATGAGTCCTACACAAATCCACCAATACCACTATCACCTGCTTTTGCCTTTCTGCCACACCACCTACGCATTGCCCCCCTAGCATGGCCTTCATCCGTTCGATGAGGTGCCACCATGCACACAGCCCTGACCCAACCCGGCGCACCGATGAAAGTGCGCGGGATCCAGAAACGCTTTGGCGCCTTCACCGCGCTGGACAACGTCTCCCTGGACGTCGCCGCTGGCGAGCTGGTGTGCCTGCTGGGCCCTTCCGGCTGTGGCAAGACCACACTGCTGCGCTGCATCGCCGGCCTGGAGCGCCAGGACAGCGGTGAGCTTTACCTGGGCGAGCGAGACGTGTCCCTGCTGCCACCCCAGGCGCGGGACTACGGCATCCTGTTCCAGTCCTACGCGTTGTTTCCCAACCTCAGCGTTGAAGCGAACATCGGCTACGGCCTCACCGGCAGCGGCCGCGATGAAGTGCGCAAGCGTGTCGCGCAGATGCTCGAACTGGTCGGCCTGGTGGGCAGCGAAAAGAAGTACCCCGGCCAACTCTCCGGCGGCCAGCAACAGCGCGTTGCCCTGGCCCGCGCACTGGCGCCGGCGCCGTCGTTATTGCTGCTGGATGAGCCGATGTCGGCCCTCGATGCCCGCGTGCGTGAGCACCTGTGCACCGAACTGCGCCAACTGCAGCGGCGCCTGGGCATCACCACCTTGATGGTGACCCACAACCAGGACGAAGCCATGTTGATGGCCGACCGCATTGCCGTGATGAACAACGGCAAGGTCGAGCAGTACGCCACTCCCCAGGAAATCTACGACCGCCCGGCCACGCCGTTCGTGGCGGAGTTTGTCGGCCAGGGCAACTGGTTGCCGTTCAGCCGTAACAGCGCCAGCCATGCCCAGGTGGGTGGGTTGAACATGCGCCTGGCTGAGGATGCGGGTGTTGCCCAGTCCGGCCGCTTGTTCTGCCGCCCGGAAGCCATCTGCGTCAACCCGCCGGTGCATGAAGAAAACCTGTTCCCGGCCAAGGTTCGCGAGATTACTTTTCTCGGCAATCGCTGCCGCATGAGCTTTGAGCTGGAACAACTGCCGGGCCATCCGTTGCTGGCTGAACTGGCGCCGGAAGCGATGCCGCGCCTGGGCGCCCAGGACATCTGGGTGGCCTTGCCGCCGCGCAGCCTGCAGGTGTTTGCCTGAGATGGGGGCTGTGATGACATTGCCGGTACCGCGTCAGGTGTCCCGCGCCGAGTGGGGCGACCGCCTCTTCGTGGTCGGCGGCAAATGGCTCTGGCTGGGCTTGTTAGTGGTGGCGGTGCTGTTGCCGCTGTTGGCGATCTTCTGGCGCGGCTTCAGCAGCGAAGCCGGGCAGGGCGGTGGCTTGGTAGCCGCACGCGAACTGCTGGGCAGCGCCAACTTCCACTGGTTGCTGGGCAATAGCCTGAAAGTTTCCCTCAGCGTCGCGGCCATCGTCGTACCGCTGGCCTACTTGTTTGCCTACGCCCTGCAACGCACGCTGATCCCCGGCAAGTCCATCTGGCGTGGCCTGTCGTTGCTGCCGTTGATGGCGCCGTCGATGCTGCCGGGCATTGCCCTGGTTTATCTGTTCGGCAACCAGGGCCTGCTGCGGGGCCTGTTCTCGGAGAATATCTACGGCTTCTGGGGCATTGTGCTGGGGGAGGTGATCTACACCTTTCCCCATGCCTTGATGATTTTGTTGTCGGCGTTGTCCCTGGCGGATGCGCGTTTGTTCGACGCCGCTTCGAGCATGGGCGCCAGCCCGGCGCGGGCGTTTCGCAGCATTACCTGGCCGGCCACGCGCCAGGCGGTGTTCGCCGCATTCTGCCTGGTGTTCACCCTGACCATCACCGACTTTGGGGTACCGGTGGTGGTGGGCGGCGATTACCAGGTGCTGGCGCTGGAGGCCTACAAGGCTGTGGTGGGCCAGCAACAGTTCGGCCGGGGCGCGTTGATCGGCATGGTGTTGCTGCTGCCGGCACTGTTCAGCTTTGGCGTGGATGCGTGGTTGCGTCGTCGGCATGGCGACGCGATGAGCGGTCGCGCCCAGGTGTTCCAGCCGGCGCCGTCGCGGCTGCGTGACGGGTGCTACCTGGCCATCGTGCTGCTGATCTGCGCGGCGTTGCTGCTGGTGTTCGGCATGGCGGTGTACTCCTCGCTGGTGAAGTTCTGGCCGTACAACCTGTCGCTGTCGCTCAACCACTACCAGTTCGAAGACACCGCCGGCGGCGGCTGGCTGGCCTATCGCAACAGCCTGACCATGGCGCTGTGCACGGCGTTGATCGGCAGCGTGCTGATTTTTACCGGCGCCTACCTGATGGAAAAGACCAAAGGCCAGAAAAACCTGAACCTGGCGCTGCGCATGCTCAGCTTCGTGCCGATGGCCGTGCCGGGCCTGGTCCTGGGGCTGGGCTACGTGTTCTTCTTCAACCTCAACGGCAACCCGTTGCACGTGTTGTACGGCAGCATGGCGTTGCTGGTGGTGTGCACCATTGCGCACTACCTGACCACTGCGCAGATGACCGCGACCACCGCCCTGCGCCAGCTGGATGCCGAATTCGAAGCCGCCGCGCTGTCCCTCAAGGCGCCTTTGTACCGCCATTATCTGCGCGTCACGGTGCCGATCTGCCTGCCGGCGCTGTTGGACATCCTGCGCTACCTGTTTGTGTCGGCGATGACCACCGTGTCCGCCGCGATCTTCCTCTACAGCCCCGACACCATCCTCGCCGCCGTCGCCGTGCTGAACATGGACGACGCCGGCAATGTGGGCGGCGCGGCGGCCATGTCGACGCTGATCCTGTTCACCTCGGCCAACGTCTCGCTGCTGCTGGCGTGGGCCTCACGTGGCGCACTGCGCCGCTCCCAAGCCTGGCGCCAGCGCGCACCCGGCCAATAAAACATCCCTGAAAGAGGTGCTCCATGTTCAAGCCCCTGGCGCTGGTCGCTGCAGTCCTCACGGCATTCAGCCTGAATGCCTTCGCCAAGACCGAGTTGACCGTGTACACGGCCCTTGAAGCCGAGCAATTGAAGACCTACAAAAAAGCCTTCGAACAGGCCAACCCCGACGTCGAGATCAAGTGGGTGCGCGACTCCACCGGCATCATCACCGCCAAACTGCTGGCCGAGAAAGACCGCCCCCAGGCTGACGTGGTGTGGGGGCTGGCCGCTTCCAGCCTGGCAATCCTCGATCAGCAAGGCATGCTCGACAACTACGCGCCCAAGGACCTGGACAAGATCGGCAAAAACTACCGCGACGCCGCCAACCCTCCGGCCTGGGTGGGTATGGACGTGTGGGCCGCCACCATCTGCTTCAACACCGTCGAAGCCCAAAAGCAGGGCCTCACCAAACCGGTGAGCTGGCAGGACCTGACCAAGCCCGAATACAAGGGCAAGATCGTGATGCCCAACCCGGCGTCTTCGGGCACTGGTTTCCTGGATGTCAGCGCCTGGCTCCAGACGTTCGGCGAGAAGCAAGGCTGGCAGTACATGGACGACCTGCACCAGAACATCGGCCAGTACGTTCACTCCGGCTCCAAGCCGTGCAAGCTGGCGGCATCCGGTGAGTTCCCGATTGGCATTTCCTTCGAATACCCGGCGGTTCAGCTCAAACGCCAGGGCGCGCCGCTGGAGATCATCCTGCCCAAAGAGGGCCTTGGCTGGGAGATCGAAGCCACCGCTGTGATCAAGGGCACTGCCCATGCCGACGCAGCGAAAAAACTCGCCGACTTCTCTGCCAGCACCGCGGCGATGGACCTGTACAAGGAAAACTTCGCCGTGCTCGCGCAACCGGGTATCGCCAAGCCGCAGACCGAATTGCCGGCGGACTATGAGCAACGGTTGATCAAGAACGACTTTGTCTGGGCTTCCAGGAACCGTGACAGCATCCTGGCCGAATGGCGTAAGCGTTATGACGGTAAGTCGGAAAAACAATAACTTTTACCTCAACCTGTAGGAGCGAGCTTGCTCGCGAAAAACCAACAGGCGACGCGGGTGATCAGACGCACTGCGTCATCGTGGGCGACTTTCGCGAGCAAGCTCGCTCCTACAGAGGGCTGCATACTCCATGACAGATTTACTGATCGTCGGCGCCGGCATCCTCGGCCTCTCCCACGCCTATGCCGCCGCCAGGCGCGGCCTCAAGGTCAAGGTGTTCGAGCGCAGCGCCACGCCATTGGGCGCCTCAGTGCGCAACTTCGGCCAGGCCCTGGTCACCGGCCAACCACCGGGGCCAATGCTGGACCTTGCGCGGGAAAGCCGCGAGATCTGGGGCCAGTGGGCGCAAGCGGCGGGCTTGGCGCTCAAACGCAATGGCTCCTACCTGTTCGCCCGCACCGAAGCCGAAGAACATCTGCTCGAAGCCTTCTGCGCCGGGCGCGCGCGGGAGCACGGCTACAACGTCGAGCTGCTGCAGGGCGCTGCCATGAACGAGCTGTACGCCGGCCAGTTCCGTCATCACCGCGCCGCGCTGCATGGCAAGGACGACCAGCAACTGTATTCCCGCGAAGCCATTCCGGCGCTGATCCATTACCTGAGCCAGGCGCTGAACGTGGAGTTTCATTTCTCCACCCTGGTGCGCGAGGTTGAACCGGGCCAAGTGCACAGCACGGCGGGCAGCTTTCGCGGCGCGCAGATCATCGTCTGCTCCGGCCACGACTATCAGACCCTGCTGGCTGACGCCATCGCTTCGCTCAACCCGCAAACCTGTCGCCTGCAAATGCTGCGCGCCCGGCCGCAGCTCAACCTGAACCTGCAACATGCCTTGCTCACAGGTCTAAGCTGCGTGCACTACGGCGCCTTTGCCGACCTGCCGCAAGCGGCCGCGGTGCAGGCGCAGATCCTGCGGGACGCGCCGCACCTGCACGAGCACGGCATTCACCTGTTGATCAGCCCTACGCCCCATGGCGAGTTGATCATCGGTGATTCCCACCATTACGACAGCGATCCGTCGCCCTTCAATGCCGAGCAGGTGGATGACTGGCTGATCGAACTGGCGCAGCAGACCCTGGGTTGCAAGGTCCAGGTGGTCGAGCGCTGGCAGGGTGTCTATGGTTCGCGCGGGCCTGGGCCGTTTTCGTTTGTACAGGCGGCACCCGGCGTCAGCGCTGCATTGATGCACACCGGCGTAGGCATGAGCGTGGGGCCGGCGATGGCCGAGCGCAACATCCGCACCCTGTGGGGAGAAGGACAATGAACCCGGAACAGGCGGCTTAGGTTTGATCGAGGCGCTGGGCCAGGGCTTCGACCTGTTCCTGACGCTCTGCCTGGCTCAGTTTGGCGTGGGGGTTGAGGGATGACCATTGCGGATAGGCGCGGGCCTTGTTCAAGGCGTCCGGCAGTTTGCCTTCGCGCCAGGTTTTGTCCTGGGGCGTATCGACCTTGATGCTATGCATTGCCGCGTGGCCGCGCAGGTTCAGGGCCTTGAGCAGTTGGCGTTGGCGCAGGGCGAGCAGGCGCAGCACGCTGTCATCGACGGTGAGTTCACGTTGGCCCTTGATCTTGCCCAGCAGGCGGCTGCCATAACTGCGTGCGGTTTGCAGCGCGCCGCCGGCAATCGCACCGGCGATGGCTGCCGCGCCCAGGGTTAAGCCGCCGACCAGCAGGTCTACACCGGCACCGGCCGCCGCGCCTGCGGCAATCCCGCCACCGACGCGAACGCCAAGTTGCTTGAGGGTTTCGGGGTTGAACAAATCATCGCCCCACCGACCATCCAGCAGTGGCAAGTCACTGGCGGCGGCATCCTGCGGGCGGAAGCCGAACAGCTTGAGCAGGGCCTCCACGCACTTTTGCTCGCGCTGGCGCACGGCCTTGCGCAAGTCGCTGATGGCTTGGGGTTCATCTTCGGTCACTACACTGCGCCGGCATGCGGCGCAGTCGATCAACAGTTCTGCGATCAAGCGTGCGGCGCTGAGCTGTCGAGCCTGGCGCTGGGCCTCTTGATCAAGGATCAACCGTTCCAACTGCGGCCGAGCGTTTTCCAGCAGCAAGGCCAAGCTCTCATACAGCCGGCGTTCGCCGTCTTCGGGCGGCGCCACGCTGTCGAAACGCACCAGCGCATGCAGGCCGAGGCGGGCCAGGGCTTCGCGCCAGTCCGGTTCGCGGTGGTCGCTGCTGCTGACGAAATTGAGCACCGGCAACAACGGCTTGCCGCAACTGGCCAGCACTTGCAGCTCGTCGCGGTACTTGGCCAGCACCGGCTCCCGGGCGTCGATCACATACAGGCCGGCATCGGAGGCCAGCAATTGGCGCAACACCTTGGCTTCCTGTTCGAAACGCTGGCGCGCCTCGCTGCCTTCCAGGAAACGCGCCAGCCGCGCAGGGCCGTCCAGGCGTTCGCCGGGGCGGTCGAGGCGTTCCAGGAAATCGAGCAGGGCGATGGCATCTTCCAGGCCGGGAGTGTCGTACAGCTCCAGCAAGGCTTCGCCATCTACCGATAGACGTGCACCTTCCACATGCCGCGTGGTACTGGGGCGATGGGACACTTCGCCAAAACCGACATCGCGGGTGAGGGTGCGCAGCAATGAGGTTTTGCCCACATTGGTATGGCCGACCACGGCGAGTTTCAGCGGTTTAGTCATGACCGGTCTCCAGCCAATTGAGCGGCGCGCAATCGGCAAACGACACCTCAAGCTGTTGCAGAGCGGCATGCCAGTCGCCCAGGCGCTCGGCGTCCAGTGCCTGGCCCGGTGGCGCCTGCAGCAGCCATACGCGGGTGTCGCTGGCGCTGCGTGCCAGCTCGGCAATCAGCGCCAGGCTGCCACGGTCGGGCGAGCGGCGCGGGTCACAGGCGATGGCCAGGCGCGCGGGCGGGAAACGGCTGAGTTGCTCCAGCAGTTTGTTGCGTGATTCGCGGCTGTCGAGGATGCCGGCGTTCTTGATGTGGGCAGGCAGTTTGGGGGGCCAAGGGTGTTGGTCATCGAGTTCGATGGCGACCAGCAAGGCGCCATCACTCTCCAGCTCACTTGCGCCGCCGCTGATCGGGTGCAGGTGTTCGGGCGCCACATCGTTGACCCCAAGGCGCTCGCTGCTGGGCATCAGGCGTTCGCGCAACTGGGCGTAGCCGGGCAGGTTGAGGTCCAGGCGCAACGCTGCGCGCCCGCGTTTCCATCGCCACAGGCACAGCAGGGCCAGGATCAACCGCGGCAGCAGGCCGTAGACCAGCAACACGCCCACTAGCCAGGCCGCCCAGGCCTGGCGGGCGCTTTCGATATTCAGCGCGGAGTCGCCGCTGGCGCGGATCATCTCCACGGTGGGCACATTGAAACCGAGCAGGGCCGGGAGGCTGCCGAGGGCCTGGGTCACGGCAACAAAGGTATCGGCGCCGAGAATGGTGGTTTCCCACACAAACCCATAGCGGCGGGTGGCGAGCAGGGTCAGCAGGATCACCAGGGCGCTGAGCAAGGCCAGCAACCACAAGCTGTTGACCAGCACACCCACCGCCCAGCGATTGAGTTTTTGCCGTTGCAGCAACAGCAACAGCGCCGGGGCCAGTTGCGCGGCCTTGGCGTCACGCGCCAGTTTCTCGCTGAGCCACAACCACAGTCGGCCAAGGCTGGCGCTGTGTTCGCCGGCAAACAGCAGGCCCAGGGCCCAACTGATCAGCAAGATCAGGTTCAGGCCGAGCAGGCTGCCCAAGGCCCAGAACACGTTCACCGGCGTCAGGCCATTGCCCAGCGCAGCAAACGCCAGACCGGCGCCGCTGATGGCGGCGACCACCGCCAGTAACATCAGCGCCAGGCGTGCGCCTTGCAGCCAGCGGCTGAGCGCGGCGGCCAAACCATCGCGCTCGGCCAGGTGCAGCGCACGCTGCTGGATGCGCGTGGCCAGGTCGCCCCCGGCGGTGCGGGCCAAGCGGTTGGCTTCCTGGTCTTCCAGGGGGCCGGCGTGTTCTTCGCGCAGGCGCACGGTTTCTGTCAGCCAAAGTCTGTGCAGCGGGTTCAGTGCAGTCACGCGCCGTCCTGTCGTGTCGATGAGGTTGGAGCATAACCGCTGGCTCGCCGCTCTGGTATTCTCGTCGCCATGAAAAAAACTCTCCCTTTAAGCCTGATCGCAGCCCTCGGTGAAAACCGTGTGATCGGCGTCGACAACAGCATGCCCTGGCATTTGCCGGGGGATTTCAAATATTTCAAGGCCACCACCCTTGGCAAGCCGATCATCATGGGACGCAAGACCTGGGATTCCCTGGGCCGACCGCTGCCGGGGCGCTTGAACCTGGTGGTCAGCCGTCAGACCGATCTTGTACTGGAAGGTGCGCAAGTTTTTCCGTCACTGGACGCGGCGGTAGAGCGCGCTGAGGAGTGGGCCAAGGCGCAGGGCGTGGACGAGTTGATGCTGATCGGCGGCGCGCAGTTGTATGCGCAGGGGCTGGAACAGGCCGATCGCTTGTACCTGACCCGCGTGGCGCTGAGCCCGGAAGGGGATGCGTGGTTTCCGCAGTTTGATGGGAACCAGTGGAAGCTGGTGTCGAATGTCGAGAATCCGGCTGAAGGTGATAAGCCGGCCTACAACTTCGAGGTGTGGGAGCGCAACTAATGTAGGAGCGAGCTTGCTCGCGAAAAACCTGAGGGCGCCGCGTTTATCCAGGGTCCACGCGTCATTGTTCACGTTTTTCGCGAGCAAGCTCGCTCCTACAGTTGATTGGCTTCAGACCTGCGCTAACTCGGCATGCTCATCGGCATCCAGCAAGGCCTTATCCGTCTGCCCCATGATCTGGCTGGTAATCGCCCCCGCCGTCATCGAACCATTCACGTTCAACGCCGTGCGGCCCATGTCGATCAGCGGTTCCACGGAAATCAACAGCGCCACCAGTGACACCGGCAAACCCATGGCCGGCAGCACGATCAGCGCGGCAAAGGTCGCACCGCCGCCGACGCCGGCAACGCCCGCCGAACTCAAGGTCACGATCGCCACCAGGGTCGCGATCCACAGCGGGTCCAGCGGGTTGATGCCCACGGTCGGTGCGACCATCACCGCCAACATCGCAGGGTAAAGACCGGCACAACCGTTCTGGCCGATGGTCGCGCCAAACGAGGCGGCGAAACCGGCGATGGATTGCGGGATGCCCAGGCGACGGGTCTGCGCTTCAATGCTCAGCGGGATGCTTGCAGCGCTGGAGCGGCTGGTAAAGGCGAAGGTCAGCACCGGCCACACCTTGCGGAAGAAGCGCAGCGGGTTTATCCCGGCCAGGGACAGCAGCAGGCCGTGCACCACGAACATCAGGCCCAGGGCCAGGTACGACACCACCACGAAACTGCCGAGCTTGATGATGTCTTGCAGGTTGGAACCGGCGACCACTTTGGTCATCAGCGCCAGCACACCGTAGGGGGTCAGCTTCATCACCAGGCGTACCAGGCGCATCACCCAGGCTTGCAGGGTGTCGATGGCGTTGAGGACTTTCTGGCCTTTTTCCACGTCGTCCTTGAGCAGTTGCAGCGCGGCAACCCCAAGGAACGCGGCGAAAATCACCACGCTGATGATCGACGTCGGCTTGGCCCGGGCCAGGTCGGCGAACGGGTTGGCCGGTACGAACGACAGCAGCAACTGCGGGATATTCAGGTCGGCGACCTTGCCTGCGTAATCACTCTGGATCACTTGCAGGCGCGCCATTTCCTGGGTGCCGGCCACCAGGCCTTCGGCGGTGAGGCCGAACAGGTTGGTCAGGCCGATACCGATCAGGGCCGCGATGGCCGTGGTGAACAGCAGCGTGCCGATGGTCAGGAAGCTGATCTTGCCCAGGGACGAGGCGTTGTGCAGGCGCGCCACGGCACTGAGGATCGAAGCGAACACCAGCGGGATCACGATCATTTGCAGCAGCTGCACATAGCCGTTGCCGACCAGGTCAAACCAGCCGATCGAAGCTTTGAGCACCGGGTTGCCGTCGCCGTAGATCGTATGCAACGCCGTACCGAACAGCACGCCAAGCACCAGGGCGAACAGCACCTTCTTGGCGAGGCTCCAGTTGGTACGGCGGGTTTGTGCCAGGCCCAGCAACAGGGCCACGAACACCAATAAATTGAGAATCAGGGGCAGATTCATTGAAGCTCCGTTGAGTAGGCAGCCAATCGCGTGAGCCTGCGATTGCGAACCGGGAAGCCTAACAGCTTGAAATATATTGATTTAATACCGATATGGAATGGCGGCTGTCGTTTTTGGAATAAGCGTTTGACGCCCAGGCGTATGCCCGTGGCGTGATCACGACGTCCTTGGTCGCGCTCGGGCGATAACTGTCATACGGATTTGTTAGCGTCGATGTCTTTCACTTGAGGGAGACAACGCCTATGAAGCTCGCGCCGAAACTATTGGTATCCGCCGCCTTTTGCCTCGGGCTCGCCAGCCAGGCGTTTGCCGCCACCGAGTTGAAACACTGGCCGGCACCCGCCGCCAAACAACTCAACGAAATGATTGCCGCCAACGCCAACAAGGGTAACTACGCGGTGTTCGACATGGACAACACCAGCTACCGCTACGACCTCGAAGAATCCTTGCTGCCGTTCATGGAAAACAAGGGTCTGATCACCCGCGACAGCCTCGACCCGTCGCTCAAGTTGATGCCGTTCAAAGACACCGCCGAGCATAAAGAGAGCCTGTTCAGTTACTACTATCGCCTTTGCGAAGTCGATGACATGGTCTGCTACCCGTGGGTGGCCCAAGTGTTTTCTGGCTTCACCCTCAAAGAGCTCAAGGTCCAGGTGGATGAGCTGATGGCCTCAGGCAAGCCGGTGCCGGTCAGTTATTTTGAAGGCGACGCGGTGAAGAAATCCGAGGTGCAGCCGCCAAAAGTCTTCACCGGCCAGGCCGAGCTGTACAACAAACTGATGGAAAACGGCATCGACGTGTATGTGATGACGGCCGCTTCCGAGGAGCTGGTGCGCATGGTCGCCGCCGATCCGAAGTACGGCTACAACGTCAAACCTGAAAACGTCATCGGCGTGAGCCTGCTGCTCAAGGACCGCAAGACCGGCGAGCTGACCACCGCGCGTAAACAGATTGCCGCCGGCAAGTACGATGAAAAAGCCAACCTCGGCCTGGAACTGACCCCCTACCTGTGGACCCCGGCCACCTGGATGGCCGGCAAGCACGCGGCGATCCTCACCTACATCGACGAGTGGAAAAAACCAGTGATCGTCGGCGGTGACACACCGACCAGCGACGGCTACATGCTGTTCCACGATGTGGACGTGGCCAAGGGCGGCATCCACTTGTGGATCAACCGCAAAGATAAATACATGACCCAACTCAACGGCATGATCGCCACGCACGCGGCGGCGCAAGCCAAGGAAGGGTTGCCGGTGACGGCGGACAAGAACTGGGTGATCGTCAAGCCCGAACAGATCCAGTGACCACGCGGCTACGCCGGTAAATGTGGGAGCTGGCTTGCCTGCGATGCAGACACCACGGTGTACCTGATTCGCGTCGATGCCATCGCAGGCAAGCCAGCTCCCACAGTTGATCGTCGGTGTTGTGGAGGTTTTCTGCGGGCAAAAAAATGCCCCGCACCTGGCGGGGCATTTTTATGCGCGGGGCTTACAGGCCGTCGAGCATGGCTTTGTTGCGTACCGCACCTTTGTCGGCGCTGGTGGCCAACAGCGCGTAGGCCTTCAACGCGGTAGTGACTTTACGCGGCCGCTTTTCAACCGGCTTCCAGCCTTTCTTGTCCTGCTCAACCCGGCGTGCTGCCAGTTCTTCATCGCTGATCAACAGGTTGATCGAGCGGTTCGGAATGTCGATCAGCACCTTGTCGCCATCCTGCACCAGGCCAATCGCGCCGCCGGCAGCAGCTTCCGGCGAAGCGTGGCCGATGGACAAGCCCGACGTGCCGCCGGAGAAGCGGCCATCGGTCAGCAGGGCACAGGCTTTGCCCAGGCCTTTGGATTTCAGGTAGGACGTGGGGTAAAGCATCTCCTGCATACCCGGGCCGCCTTTGGGGCCTTCGTAGCGGATGATCACGATGTCGCCTTCCTTGACTTCGTCAGCGAGGATGCCGCGTACCGAACTGTCCTGGCTTTCGTAGATCTTGGCGCGGCCTTCGAAGACGTGGATGGATTCATCCACACCGGCAGTCTTGACCACACAGCCGTCGAGGGCGATGTTGCCGTACAGCACGGCCAGGCCGCCTTCTTGCGAGTAAGCGTGCTCAACACTGCGGATGCAGCCGTTTTCACGGTCGTCGTCCAGGGTGTCCCAACGGGTCGACTGGCTGAAGGCAGTCTGGGTCGGGATACCGGCCGGGCCGGCCTTGAAGAAGGTGTGCACGGCTTCGTCGTCAGTCTGGGTGATGTCCCACTTGGCGATGCCTTCGGCGATGGACTTGCTGTGCACGGTCGGCAGGTCGGTGTGCAGCAGGCCGCCACGGGCCAGGGAGCCCAGGATCGAAAAGATCCCGCCGGCGCGGTGCACGTCTTCCATGTGGTACTTCTGGATATTCGGCGCGACTTTGCACAGTTGCGGCACATGGCGGGACAGGCGGTCGATGTCGCGCAGGTCGAAGTCGATCTCGGCTTCCTGGGCGGCAGCCAGCAAATGCAGGATGGTGTTGGTGGAACCGCCCATGGCGATGTCCAGGGTCATGGCGTTCTCGAACGCCTTGAAGTTGGCGATATTGCGCGGCAACACCGACTCATCGTTCTCGCCGTAGTAACGCTTGCACAGCTCGACGATGGTACGGCCGGCCTGCAGGAACAACTGCTCGCGGTCGCTGTGGGTGGCCAGTGTCGAGCCGTTGCCCGGCAGCGCCAGGCCCAGGGCTTCCACCAGGCAGTTCATCGAGTTGGCGGTGAACATGCCGGAGCACGAACCGCAGGTCGGGCAGGCGCTGCGCTCGTATTCCGCGACCTTCTCGTCAGAAGCGCTGGAGTCGGCGGCGATCACCATGGCGTCAACCAGGTCGAGGCCGTGGGAAGCGAGCTTGGTCTTGCCGGCTTCCATCGGGCCACCGGAGACGAAGATCACCGGGATGTTCAGGCGCAAGGCAGCCATCAACATGCCAGGGGTGATCTTGTCGCAGTTGGAAATGCACACGATGGCGTCGGCGCAGTGGGCGTTGACCATGTACTCCACGGAGTCGGCGATGATCTCGCGGCTCGGCAGGGAATACAGCATGCCGTCATGGCCCATGGCGATGCCGTCGTCCACGGCGATGGTGTTGAATTCCTTGGCCACTCCACCGGCGCGTTCGATCTCGCGGGCGACCAGTTGGCCCAGGTCCTTGAGGTGGACGTGGCCGGGTACGAACTGGGTAAAGGAGTTGGCAATCGCGATGATCGGCTTCTTGAAGTCGTCATCTTTCATCCCCGTGGCACGCCACAGCGCGCGCGCACCGGCCATATTGCGGCCGTGGGTGGATGTTTTCGAGCGGTAATCAGGCATTGGAGCACTCCGGGCGGCTAATCAAGTACTAAAGGGGAGTGAGCTTCTAATTGACGACTGGAACACTCAGAAAATGGCCGTGTGTCCGGAAGTTGCCACTCGCATCGCGGGATCGCCGCATGCTTGGGCCTCGAGCTCATAAACCCGCCGGGGGATGACTGGCGATGAATAGGGCCGATTCTACACCGACTTCTTGTAGGAGCGAGCTTGCTCGCGAAAATCGTCAACGATGACGCAGTGCTATCAGGGAGCCCGTGTCGTCTGTGGGTTTTTCGCGAGCGAGCTCGCTCCTACAGAAGAGGGAGACATATCCAGAACAATTGTTTAAACGCTAGTTGGTGCTTCAGCTCCTACCGTTTCTCTTCCAATCACAGAAGAGGACGAAGGAATGTCCACCCAGCAAAATGCTCATCGACTGCGTAAAGGGCGCTATTCGGAGTCGGGTCGTATTTACCTGATCACTGCGGTTACCCATCAGCGGCAGCCCATTTTTCAGGACTGGCGCACGGGGCGCTTGCTTGTTAGTGAGTTCAGGAAAGCTCAGGAGGGCGGTGAGGCGACGTCACTGGCCTGGGTGGTCATGCCAGACCATTTCCATTGGCTGGTGCAATTGCATAACGGCGATTTGCCTAGACTGATGCGTATCACCAAATCGCGAAGTGCCCGTGCAGTCAATAAGGAAAGACAGTCCTTCGGAGTGCTTTGGCAAAAAGGCTATTTCGACCGGGCGTTGCGCCGTGAAGAAGACTTGAAGGCAGTGGCTCGCTACATCGTCGCAAACCCCTTGCGCGCAGGCTTGGTCGAGCACATTGGCCAATACCCACTATGGGACGCCATCTGGCTATAAGGCACCTTCCCCTGTAGAAGCGAGCTTGCTCGCGAAGATCGTCAACGATAACGCAGCGCTATCAGGTAGCCCGTGGCGTCTATTCGTTCTTCGCGAGCAAGCTCGCTCCTACAGGTGAGGTGTCAGCGATTGGTCCTGACATTCGTCAGCCAGCCCCACAGGCTGAAAACAATGAAGCTGGCAGCGATGGTCATTAGTAGATGGGGGCCTGTTTGCGCAAGCGCAGCACTGCTAATGGCGGCGGTGAGGAACATGATGCTGTTACCCGCTGATGCCGCCGTCCCTGCGCGGTTTGAAAACAGCAACATCGCCGCCGAAATCGCCGCCGGGCGCACCAAGGTCACGGCCAGGGCACTGATCAGCATCGGAATCAGCAGGGTGATGCTGGTAATGGCTTGCAGGCTGACGATCAGCGTCAACAACACACCGGCGATGAGCAATAAACCGAGGCCGATATTGATCTGCCGGGACAGCGTAATGCGCTTTTGCAGGTAAAAGGCGACTACGCCGCCGAGCAGATAGGCAACGCCGTACGCCATCAACACCAACGCGTACTCGTACTCAGAGAGCTTCAGCGCATCCATGAAAATCAGCGGTGTCACACTGATCAAGGCGAAGTAGCAGGCGAACACCAGCGCAGCGATCCACCAGTAACGCAGGAAGTCGCGATTGGCGGCGACGGCCCTGAGTGTGCCGATGATGGACACCGGTGCCCGATGCGCACTGGCGGATTTGGCGGGCAGGATGCACAGCGCATGGATCAACATGCCCGTAGCCATCAGCGCGAAGCCATAGAAACTGCCTTGCCAGTCGAATGTGGTTTGCAGCCAGGAGCCGATCAGTGGTGACAGCGCGACGAATGAGCCACTCAAGGTCATGTAATACAGGCGTACGCGGGCACGGTCTTGCTCTTCGAACAGGTCTTCCACCAGCGCATGGCCTAGCACGAAGAAACCACAACCCATGGCCTGCACTGTGCGAAACACCAGGAACATCAGGTAATCAGGGGCCATCGCGCAGCCCATGGCGCCAATGATTGATAGCGTGATGCAGCCAAGCAGAACTTCCTTGCGCCCCCATTTGTCCGACAGCGGGCCGGCGACCAGTTGCGAGATCGAAAACACCAGGGTGAACAGGCTGATGGACAGCGCAATGTCTGCGCTGGGCGTGTCGAATCGAGCAGATAGGGCAGGGAACGAGGGAAGCAGGATATTGATCGGGAAGAAGCTGATCAGTGAAATGCAGGTGATGAGGATGAAGCGGGAGAGAGTGGGCCCAGACATTGTTTTTGTTTTCCGGAGTAAAACCAGAAACCGATACTAGTCTGCGAAAAATGGAATTCAATCAATACCGCTGTAGGAGCCTTCCCGTATTGATGTGCGCCATCATTGTAGGAGCGAGCTTGCTCGCGAAGATCGTCAACGATAACGCAGCGCTATCAGGTAGCCCGTGGCGCTAGTTCGTTCTTCGCGAGCAAGCTCGCTCCTACAGAGGATTTGGTTTCAATCAGCTATTGGGCAACAACCGGCACGTAATGCTCTTGATATACCGCGTCTCGGCAATCGCCGGGTGCACCGGATGATCCGGGCCTTGGCCGCCACGCTCCAGCATCTGGATATTGCGGTCCAGGTGGCGGGCGCTGGTGAGCAGGATGTTTTGCAGGTCGTCTTCCGGCAGGTGCATGGAGCACGAGGCGCTGACCAGGATGCCGTCCTTGCTGAGCAGGCGCATGGCTTGCTCGTTGAGGCGGCGGTAGGCGCCTTCGCCGTTTTTCATGTCTTTTTTGCGTTTGATGAAGGCCGGTGGGTCGGCGACGATCACGTCGAAGCGTTCTTCGCTGGCTTTCAATTCTTTAAGCGCTTCAAAGACGTCGCCTTCGATGCAGGTCATCTTCTCGGCAAAGCCGTTCAGCGCGGCGTTGCGCTCTACGCCGTCGAGGGCGAAGGCCGAAGCGTCGACGCAGAACACTTCACTGGCGCCAAAGGCTGCAGCTTGCACGCCCCAGCCGCCGATGTAGCTGTACAGGTCAAGTACGCGCTTGCCCTTGGCATACGGGGCCAGGCGTGCGCGGTTCATGCGGTGGTCGTAGAACCAGCCGGTCTTTTGGCCCTGGATCACCGGGGCTTCGAATTTCACGCCGTTTTCTTCCAGCGCCACCCACTCCGGCACCAGGCCGAACACGGTTTCGACGTAGCGGTTGAGGCCTTCGGCGTCGCGCGCGGCGGAGTCGTTCTTGAACAGGATGCCGCTGGGCTTGAGCACTTGGGTCAGCGCGGCGATCACGTCTTCTTTATGGGCTTCCATGGTCGCCGAGGCGATCTGTACCACCAGGATGTCGCCGAAACGGTCGACCACCAGGCCCGGCAACAGGTCGGAATCACCGTAGACCAGGCGGTAGAACGGCTTGTCGAACAGGCGATCACGCAGGGACAGGGCTACGTTGAGGCGGTGCACCAGCAGCGATTTGTCCAGCGGCAACTTGATGTCGCGCGACAGCAGGCGGGCGCAGATCAGGTTGTTCGGGCTCATGGCCACGATGCCCAGGGTCTTGCCGCCGGCTGCTTCCAGGATAGCCTGGTCGCCTGCCTGGAAGCCGTGGAGTGGGGTGGCGGCCACGTCGATTTCGTTGCTGTAGACCCACAGGTGGCCGTTGCGCAAACGACGATCGGCGTTGGCTTTGAGACGCAGGCTTGGCAGGGACATGACGTCGCTCCGGAAAAAAGAGCGGGAGTATACCGTGTTGTATGACCTTTCGCGGCTTAGCCTGATGGACTGTAGGAGCGAGCTTGCTCGCGAAAAACGTTAACGATGACGCGGGCATCCAGGATTGACGCGGCGCTCTTAAGTTTTTCGCGAGCAAGCTCGCTCCTACAGGGTAGAATTCGCGCCTAGCCCAGAGTGTGTACTTATGTCCCAAGAGCTTTCCGCCGAGCAGATCCAACAGGCCCTGCAAGGCATCAGCGTGCCGCCCCAGCCGCAAATCATGGTGGATTTGCAGATGGAGCAGTACATGCCCGACCCGGACCTGGAAGCGATCGCCCGGCTGATCGCCCAGGACCCGGGCTTGTCCGGCGCGTTGCTGAAAATCGTCAATTCGTCGTATTACGGCCTGAGCAACAAGATTGCCTCGATCCAGCGTGCGGTGAACCTGCTGGGCAGCCGCTCGGTCATCAACCTGATCAATGCGCTATCGATCAAGGGCGAGATGAGCGACGACACCATTGTCACCCTCAACCGCTTCTGGGACACGGCCCAGGACGTGGCCATGACCTGCTTGACCCTGGCCAAGCGCACCGGCTCCCAGGCGGTCGACGAAGCTTATGCATTGGGGCTGTTCCACGATTGCGGCGTGCCGTTGATGCTCAAGCGCTTCCCCAATTACATGGCGGTGCTGGAGCAGGCCTATGCCAATGCAGGGCCGGAGTGCCGCGTGGTCGACACCGAAAACAAAGCGTTCCACACCAACCATGCGGTAGTCGGCTACTACACCGCCAAGTCCTGGCGCCTGCCGGAGCATGTGACCGACGCCATCGCCAATCACCACAACGCCCTGGCGATTTTCAGCGATGAGACGTCGCGCAACCCGCAGCTCAAGAACCTGCTGGCCATTTTGAAGATGGCCGAGCATATCTGTTCGTCCTATCGCGTACTGGGTAACCAGGCGGTGGACCATGAGTGGAATGCCATCGGCCATCTTGTACTGGATTACGTGGGCCTGTCGGATTACGACTTCGAAAGCCTGAAGTTGTCGATCCGCGAACTGGGCGCGCACTGACCCGTCATTCAAGAGGTACACATGCCCGAGTTACCAGAAGTCGAAACCACGCGGCGCGGGATTGCCCCGCACCTGGAAGGCCAGCGCGTCAGCCGCGTGGTAGTGCGTGAGCGGCGCCTGCGCTGGCCGATTCCGGAAGACCTGGATGTGCGCCTGTCGGGGCAGCGCATCGTGCTGGTGGAGCGCCGGGCCAAATACCTGTTGATCAATGCCGAAGTGGGCACCTTGATCAGCCACCTGGGCATGTCGGGCAACTTGCGCCTGGTGGAAGTCGGCATGCCGGCGGCCAAGCATGAACATGTGGATATCGAGCTGGAATCGGGTATGGCCCTGCGCTACACCGACCCGCGGCGCTTCGGCGCGATGCTCTGGAGCCTCGACCCGCACAACCATGAGCTGCTGATGCGGCTGGGGCCGGAGCCGTTGACCGACCTGTTTGATGGCGAGCGCCTGTTCCAGCTGTCTCGCGGCAAGTCCATGGCGGTGAAGCCGTTCATCATGGACAACGCAGTGGTGGTGGGCGTGGGCAATATCTATGCGACAGAGGCGCTGTTTGCAGCGGGGATTGACCCGCGCCGCGCCGCCGGGGGTATTTCACGCGGGCGTTATTTGAAGCTGGCGATTGAGATCAAGCGGGTGCTGGCCGCTGCCATTGAGCGGGGCGGTACCACGTTGCGGGACTTTATCGGCGGCGATGGGCAGCCTGGGTATTTCCAGCAGGAATTGTTCGTATATGGCCGCGGCGGCGAGGCGTGCAAGGTCTGCGGCACTGAGCTGCGCAATGTGGTGCTGGGGCAGCGGGCGAGTGTGTTTTGCCCCAAGTGCCAGAGCTGAGTGTTGTGTGATGGCTGATATCGCCATCGGGGGCAAGCCCCCGATGGGGCCTCACAGGCACTAAAGACGTTCAAGCCTTGCCGGTAATCTTGCGGTATTTCTCCATCAACTGCTCTTCAGTCTCAGGGTGTGCTTCATCCAGCGGGATGCAATCGACCGGGCAAACCTGCTGGCACTGCGGTTCGTCGTAGTGGCCGACGCACTGGGTGCACAGGTTGGGGTCGATCACGTAGATCTCTTCGCCTTGGGAAATGGCGGCGTTCGGGCACTCGGGTTCGCAGACGTCGCAGTTGATGCAATCGTCGGTGATGATCAGGGACATGGAAACTCCTGCCAGGGCACTCTGCCAAGGCATCTGAAAACTAATGCGCGCAATTGTGCCGCATTGGCGCCCGCAGTGCGAGCAGGCACCGACCGAGCAGCCTTACTTCTTGAAGCGCAGCGTCAGCGCATCGGCCACGGCTGGGTGCACGAACTTGGTGATATCTCCGCCCAAAGCGGCGATTTCACGAACCAACGTCGAGGAAATGAACGAATAACGCTCCGACGGCGTGAGGAACAGGCTTTCCACGTCCGGCGCCAGTTGGCGGTTCATGTTGGCCAGCTGGAATTCGTATTCGAAGTCCGACACCGCGCGCAGGCCACGCAGGAACACATTGGCGTTCTGTTCCTTGGCGAAATGCGCCAGCAATGTCGAAAAGCCCACTACTTCCACATTCGGCAGGTGCTTGGTGACCTCTTGCGCCAGCTCCACGCGCTGTTCCAGGGGAAACAGCGGGTTTTTCTTGGGGCTGGCCGCGACCGCGATGATCACATGGTCGAACAGGCGAGAGGCGCGCTCGACCAGATCGCCATGGCCTTTGGTAATCGGGTCGAAGGTACCTGGGTACAACACTCGGTTCATCGCGTCGTCCTGGCGGAGTCCGTTGGGGAACCGGATGGTATCGCAGCATTACCGGTGGGCCAAGTCGACTTATGTAGATAGATACCGTGAATACCCTGTCTTTTCATGCCGTTTTCAGACGTTCGGCCAATGCTGTCGCCAGTTGCGCGGTCAATCCGTACACCGACAATTGCGGGTTTGCGCCAATGCTGGTGGGGAACAGCGAGCCGTCGTGGATCGACAGGTTACGCAACTGATGATGGCGACCCAGGCTGTCGGCAACGGCATTTTTCGGTTCTTCACCCATGGCGCAACCGCCCATCACGTGGGCGCTGCCCAGGGTGGTGCGATGCAGTTCCAGGTTCAGACCGTCGATCACGCTGCGCGCTTCGGCCAAGTTGTTCACAAAGCGCGCGTCGTGATGCAGGGGCTTGACCGATTTGGCCCCCGCCGCGAACTGAATCTCGGCCATGCTGTGGAAGGCCCGGCGCAGGCCGTCCCAGGCATAGGGCGAGACCTGATAGTCGAGCACTGGGGTGCCGTCACCGCGTAATTCCACCGTGCCGCCCGGGCTGTCGGGGTGAAAGCCGTCGCGCAGCAGGGCGAGCATGGCGTGGGTGTGGGGTAATTGGTTCATATCCAAGGCGTTCTGGTTGCCATAGCCACCAAACAGGGTGCTCGCCAGGCCTGGATGCAGGGGCGGTGCTTCCAGTTTGTAGGACATTTTGCCGGTAGTGCCGTCCTGCCATTGGAAATGGTCGGAGTAGATGGATTGCGGCGCACCGTAGAAGGGGTTGATCACCTCGTCGAACAGCCCTGCGGAGAAATTGACCAGGTGCAGGAAGGTGCGCTTGCCCAGCCGCGAGTGCGGGTCGGGTGCGTCCGAACGCATCAGCAGGGCCGGGCTGTTGATGCCGCCACCCGCCAGCACATAGTGCTTGGCTTTCACGCTGATCTTGCGCCCTGTAGGCGCTACGCAGCGTTCGTCCATGGCCACGCATTCGAGGCTGCTAATGGTGTCGCCGCTGTATGTGAGCCGTTCGGCGCGGGCCAGGTAAAGCAGTTCGCCGCCCTTTTCCAGCGTGGACGGGATGGTCGTTACCAGCATCGACTGCTTGGCGTTGACCGGGCAGCCCATGCCGCAATATCCCAGGTTGAAGCAGCCGCGCACATTGCGCGGGATCACATGCCAGCTGTAGCCGAGCTTTTCGCAGCCTTTGCGGATCACATCGTTGTTGGCATTCGGCGGCAGCGCCCACGGCGCGATGCCTAGGCGCTGTTCCATTTTTTCGAACCAGGGCGCCATTTCGGCGCTGCTGTGGCCTTTGACCGCATATTCGCTGGCCCAATGCGAGAGGGTAGCGTCAGGGGTGCGAAAGCTGGAGGTCCAGTTGATCAAAGTGGTACCGCCCACGGCCCGGCCCTGCAGGATGGTGATAGCGCCGTCCTTGCTCATCCGCCCGATGCCTTCCTGGTAAAGGCTGGCGTAGGCTTCGTCTTCCAGCAGCTTGAAGTCACTGCTGGTCTTGAGCGGGCCTTCTTCGATCAGCAACACTTTATAGCCGGCGGCGCTGAGGATTTCGGCGGTGGTACCGCCCCCGGCGCCGCTGCCGATGATGGCGACATCCGCTTCCAAGGTCAGGTCGTTATCCAGGGCGGCGCCATTGTGGGTTTTCCAGCCACGGGCCAGGCCGTCGCGGAACAGATCGGGTACGGGCATAGGTGTGCTCTCTTATTCTTGTAGGAAGATGCAATCTTGGGGGATTGCCCAGGCTAGATCTTGGGCGGGCCGGGGTAGCCGCAATGGGCCCAGGACTCGGGCCGGAAGTACCAGGCCATGATCACCAGCTTGAGCAGCGAGCCCTGGCCCATGCGCAAAAGGTTCAGGTAACTGTTTTCCCAGCGGTGCAAGAAATTGCGGATCTGTTCGCTGTTGGCGTTTTCCCAACTGCCCCAGATACCGGTCAGGGGGCCGCGGGTGATGCCCATGCCCAGTACGTCGAATAATTGCTGGGTGAGCTTGAACATCTCGGGTGACAAGTGCTGCAGGCTGTAATCGAGCTTTTTCAGGGTGCCCTCAATACCGGCAAGCACTTGTTCGGCACTGGCCGCGCCTTCCAGCAGCACCGGGATCACCGCCCGCAAGAACGGCAAGTCGCTGGTGCGCAACATTGCAAAGCCGCTGGCCGGCGTACTGCTGGAGCAACCGCTGAGGCTGGCACCCAACCCGGCGGTGGCGAGGAAGGCGCTGGCACACAGGCCGATTTTCAAGACGCCGCGCCGTGACAGCGCGGGTGAATCAGTCAGGCTGGGGTTCATTGTTTTTATTGTCCCGAAGGTGGCGGTTATCAGCGGATAAACAGCTTCTGGATCAGCTTCTGGATTGACTTGCCATAGGGCGGGTAGATCAACTTCGCCGCGTTCAGGCGCTGTTTGACCAGCACACCCTTGGCCTTGCTGAACGTCAGGAAACCTTCGTGACCGTGGTAATGGCCCATGCCTGACGGGCCGATGCCACCGAACGGCATATCGTCCTGGGCGACGTGCAGCAAGGTGTCGTTCAGGCATACACCGCCGGAATGGGTTTCGTGGAGCACCCGCGCTTGTTCGCCTTTGTTGTAGCCGAAGTAATACAGGGCCAGTGGGCGTGGGCGCTGGTTGATGTAGGCAAAGGCTTGGTCAAGGCCGCGATACGGCACGATGGGCAGGAGCGGGCCGAAGATTTCGTCCTGCATCACGGTCATGTCGTCGCTGACATTCAACAGCAGGCTGTGGGCCATTCGTCGAGCCTGGCCTTGCTCGTACAGCGGGATCAGGGTGGCGCCTTTGTCGGTGGCGTCCTTGGCGTAGGCATTGAGCCGGGCCAGTTGGCGTTCGTTGATGATGGCGGTGTAGTCCGGGTTGTCGGCCAGCGTCGGATAAAACCCGCGCACGGCTTCGGAATACGCCTCGACAAAGCCCTCCACGCGATCTTCCGGTACCAGCACATAATCTGGCGCCACGCAGGTTTGTCCGGCGTTCAAGGTTTTGCCGAAGGCGATGCGTTCGGCAGCATCCTTGAGCGGTACGTCGGCCGAGACAATGGCTGGCGATTTGCCGCCCAGCTCCAGGGTCACCGGCGTGAGGTTTTCGGCCGCCGCACGCATCACGTGCTTGCCTATGCTGGTCGCGCCGGTGAACAGCAGGTGATCGAAGCGCAACTTGGAAAACGCCATACCCACGTCAGCCTCGCCCAGCACGACGCACACCAGGTCCTCGGGGAAGATCTTGGCCAGCAACGCCTTGAGCAGCTCACCGGTGGCCGGCGTGGACTCGCTGAGCTTGAGCATTACTCGGTTACCGGCAGCCAACGCCCCCACCAGCGGGCCGATGGCCAGGTACAGCGGGTAGTTCCACGGCACGATGACGCCGACAACGCCCAGTGGCTGGTAAATGACTTTGGCTGAGGCAGGCTGGAAGGCAATGCCTACAGCGCGGCGGGAAGGTTTCATCCAGCCCTTGAGGTGTTTGCTCGCGTAGTGAATGCCATGCAGGCTAGGCATCAATTCGGCAAACAGGGTTTCGTCGGCACTGCGATGGCTGAAATCCTGGCTGATGGCATTGATCAGCGCCTGGCGTTCGTCGCTCAGCAGATCCCGCAGGGCCTTGAGCCATTGCTGGCGCTGCCCGGCCGGCGGCATCGGGTTGGCGGCATAGGCGCGGCGTTGGGCGTCGAACAGGTCCTGGAGTTGATCCAGCACCTGGGAATCTTGCAGGTAGGCAACGTTGGCAGACATGGCGCGGCACCGATTGTTATTGGTCTGCCTGGATTTTTAGAGTCATTGCTCTAAGTTGTCAAATAACATTGCAGTAACATCCGGATTTATCCTGGTCGGGTTAGGCCGTAAGATGCCCCATCCCGTGTATAGAAGCTGATCCCCTATGGCACCACGAGTAAAGACCAGCGAGCGCATTGTGCAAACCAGCCTGGAGCTTTTTAACCAGCAGGGCGAGCGCAGTGTCAGTACCAACCACATTGCCGCCCACATGGAAATTTCCCCGGGCAACCTGTACTACCACTTCCCTAACAAGCAGGCGATCATCGCCGTGCTGTTCCGCGAATATGAAGCGTTGGTAGACAGTTTCCTGCGCCCACCCCAGGGACGCACGATGGTGGTGGAGGACAAACGCTTTTACCTGCAAGCCGTATTGGCCGGTATGTGGCGTTATCGCTTCCTGCACCGCGACCTCGAACACCTGCTGGAGAGCGACCCGGAACTGGCGACCGGCTACCGGCGTTTTTCCCAGCGTTGCCTGATCCAGGGCGGCGCGATCTACCAGGGCTTTGTCGATGCCGGCATCCTGAATATGGACCCGGTGCAAACCGAAGCCCTGACCCTGAATGCGTGGATCATCCTCACCTCGTGGGTGCGCTTTTTGTGTACCACCAATGAAAAATCCACCCATCTGAGCGCCGAGGCGATCAAGCGCGGGGTCTATCAGGTGCTGGTGCTGGAGGCGGGGTTTGTCACGCCGCAGGCCAAAGAGGCGGTGGACGCCTTGTTCAAAGAGTTTTACGTGCCGTTGAATCAGGCACTGGAAGAAGTGAAGTAAGACCTTTCCCCTTTGTATTCACAGGAGTCAGTCATGCCGCTTGCCCAACTGATCAGCCCCCAGCAATTGGCCGAGCGCCAGCAGTCGAGCGGGTGGGTGATCCTGGACTGCCGCTTTGCCCTGGAAGACCCGGACTACGGCTTGTGCAGTTACGCCGAAGGGCATATCGAGGGCGCGCAATACGCCGACCTTGAGCGCCATCTGAGCAGCCCGGTGATCAAGGGCGTGACCGGTCGTCATCCTTTGCCGGCGGCGGACACGTTCGCCAGGCAACTGCGGGCCTGGGGTATCAGCGCCGACACCGATGTGGTGCTGTATGACGACGGCCCCGGTGCCTACGCCGCCCGTGCCTGGTGGTTGCTGGCCTGGCTGGGCAAGCGTGATGGCGTGTTTATTCTGGATGGTGGCCTCAAGGCCTGGCATGCCGCCGGTTTCCCCCTGAGCCTGGACGCGCCCGTGGTTGAGCCAGGTGCCTTCGCCGGTACGCCGGATCATCGGTTGCTGCTGGATGCCGAACACCTGCAAAAGCGCCTGGGCCAACCCGGCCTGACCTTGATCGACGCCCGCGCCCAGCCGCGCTTTCGTGGCGAAGTGGAGCCCATCGACCCGATTGCCGGGCATATCCCTGGCGCGCAATGTGCGGCTTTCAGTGAAAACCTGGGCAGCGACGGCCGCTTCCTGCCGGCCGAGCAGCTCAAGCAGCGCTTTGCCGCGCAGTTGCAAGGGCGCCCGGCGCAGGAATTGGTGGCGTATTGCGGGTCTGGGGTGACAGCGTGCCATAACCTGTTTGCGTTGAGCCTGGCGGGGTACCCGTTGGGCAGGTTGTATGCGGGGTCGTGGAGTGAGTGGATTACTGATCCAGCCCGGGAAATAGCAACGGGCGACTAAGGCTCGATCTGCAAACCCAATCAAGTGTGGGAGCGGGCTTGCTCGCGAATGCAGGGTATCAGTCGATACAGGTGTGACTGATACACCGCATTCGCGAGCAAGCCCGCTCCCACATGTTTAACCTAGTTGTGTCAGTAACCAGGCAGGGATCCGGCGCTCCAGGTAGTAACCAGGGCGCTTCAGCGAACCCTCCACAAACCCCACATGTCCGCCTTTTGCCAACAGTTCAAACTCAGTGCAAGCCGAGAGCTCACTCGCCTCTGGCAAGCTGTGCGCAAACACAAACGGGTCATCGGCCGCCTGGATAATCAACGTGGGCGTACGGATATCGCCCAGGTAATAGCGGCTCGATGCGCGGCGATAGTAGTCTTCGGCACTGACGAAACCGTGCAGCGGCGCGGTTACCCGCCCGTCGAAGTCCCAGAACGTGCGCATCTTTTCCAGGGAGCCAAGGGCCTCCAGGGTTTTGAGCCCATCCTCACGACCGTCCTGCAGGAATTGGCGTTGCTTGACGCGGATATACGCCAGCATCTCGCGCATGAAGTGCTTCTGATACACCCGCGAGAACCCCAGGCCGATGCGATCGGCGCATTGATCCAGGCGAAACGGCACCGACACCGCTGCTGCCCCCTGCAAGCCCGAGGCCTTGCCGGTTTCCCCCAGATGCTTGAGCAACACATTGCCACCCAGGGAATAACCCACCGCATACAAGGGCGCCAACGGCCGCTTGGCGCGCAGATGAGCAATCGCCGCCGCCAGGTCCTCGCTGGCACCGGAGTGATAGCTCCGAGCCAGTAAGTTGGGCTCGCCCGAGCAGCCGCGCCAGTTCAACGCGGCACTGGCCCATCCTTGGGCGGCAAGGGCTTTTTGCAGACCTGCCACGTAGGGCGAATTGGACGAGCCGGTCA
Source organism: Pseudomonas fluorescens (assembly GCF_001902145.1). GTDB lineage: Bacteria > Pseudomonadota > Gammaproteobacteria > Pseudomonadales > Pseudomonadaceae > Aquipseudomonas > Aquipseudomonas fluorescens_BV. Next base: position 256,776 of record NZ_MRST01000026.1, on the reverse strand, counting down.
GCCCATGCAGCACCAGCACCAAGGGCGCTTGCACGTCATGGGGGCCATGCCAGTCGAGGTCGAGAAAGTCGCCGTCATCCAGCCACAGGCGTTCGCGTTGGCGCTCGATATGCGTCGTCGGGCGCCACAACGGCCCCCACAGTGTCTGCAAGTGGGGGTTGCCGAGGCCGAAAGCGGGTTTGAAGCGGTCTGTAGATGGAATCATGAATTACCCGCTGCCGTGTAGGAGCGAGCTTGCTCGCGAAAAACGTTAACGATAACGCAGCGCTATCAGACAGCCCGTGTGGCCTGTTCGATCTTCGCGAGCAAGCTCGCTCCTACAGGGTGCGATGCCACAACGCGTAATACACCCGCCCGGACTTCTGCTCCCGGTGCAGGCGCCAGCTGCCCGGCAGGCCGAGCGTGGAGGGCGCGGTCTCGCTCTCAGTGTAGATCCAGGCATCCGGTGCCAGCCACTGGCGTTCTTCCAGCAGCGTGCAGACGGCCGGCAGCAGGTTCTGGTTGAACGGTGGGTCGAGGAACACTACGTCGTATTCAGTCGCCGCCTGGGTTTCCAAGTAGCGCAGCGCGTCGGCCGTCTGCACCTGGCCGGTGGTGCAACGCAGCGTGCCCAGGTGCTCCTTGAGGCTGGACACTGCCACATTGCTGGCGTCCAGCGCCTGGCCCTGGGCCGCGCCACGGGACAGCGCCTCCAGGAACAGCGCGCCGCTGCCGGCGAACGGGTCCAGCACTTTGGCCCCGCCTATGTACGGCGCGAGCCAGTTGAACAGGGTCTCACGCACGCGATCGGGCGTCGGGCGCAGGCCCACGACGTCGGGGAAGCTCAGCTTGCGGCTGCCCCATTCACCGCCAATGATGCGCAGTTGGCCCACACCGTTATGCACGTTGTGGACAGGTTTTTTCGGGCGAGATGAACTGGCCATTAATGCTCCGGAACCCCGAGCGGCTGCTCGGCAGGTTTATCAGTGGGGGGCGGTAGTGGCTTTTGCGCAATCGTCGGGCCGGCGGTCACGATGACCATCTTGTCGGCGCTCAAGTGTTTGTTCATTGCAGCCTTGACCTGATCGACGGTCAGGGCCTGGGATTGTTTCATGAAATCTTCCAGATAGCTCAGCGGCAGGTTGTAGAAACCCATGGCGCCCAACTGCCCGACGATATCGGCGTTGCTGGCGGTGGACAGCGGGAAGCTGCCGGCCAGCTCGCGCTTGGCGTCATCCAGTTCCTTTTGCGTCGGGCCGGTCTTGAGGTAGTCAGCCAGCACGTCCTCCACCAGGCGCAAGGTACCACCGCTCATTTCGGCGCGGGTCTGCAGGTTGATCATGAACGGGCCGCGCACCTGCATCGGCGAGAAACCGGAGTACACGCCGTAGGTCAGGCCGCGTTTCTCCCGCACTTCGCTCATCAAGCGGGTGCCGAAGCCACCGCCGCCAAGGATCTGGTTGCCCAGGGACAAGGCTGCGTAGTCCGGGTCTGCACGGTCAATGCCCAACTGCGCAAACAGCAGGTGGGTTTGCTTGGACGGGAACTCGATACGGCTCAGGCCTGCTTTTGGCTCGGTCGGCTGGGCAATCTTGGCCATGGCCGGGCCTTTGGGCAGCGAGGCTGACACCTTGGCCGTCATGGCTTCGGCTTCGGCGCGGGTCAGGTCGCCCACCACCGCAATCACCGCGTTACCCGCCGCATAGGCCTTGGCGTGGAACGCCTGCAACTGCGCCAGGGTAATCTTCGGCACGCTCTCGGGGGTGCCTTCGCTCGGATGGGCGTAAGGGTGGTCGCCGTACAGGCGCTTGAACAGCTCGATGCTCGCCAGCTTGCCGGGGTTCTGCTTCTGGTACTCGAAACCGGCCAGGATCTGGTTCTTGATGCGTGCCAGGGAGTCTGCCGGGAAAGTCGGCTGGCCGATCACCTGGTTGAACAGTGACAGGGCTGCGTCGCGCTTGGCGCTGTCGCTCAGGCTGCGCAGGGTCACCAGCGCCATGTCGCGGTAGGCGCCGTTGCCAAAGTCGGCCCCCAGGCCTTCGAACCCACTGGCGATCTGGCTGACGTCCTTGCCCGGCACGCCTTCGTTGAGCATGGCGTTGGTCATCAGCGCCAGGCCTGGCACGTCGCCATCCTGGCTGCTGCCGGCGGCGAACAGCAGGCGCATGTCGAACATCGGCAATTCGTGGGCTTCGACGAACAGCACCTTGGCGCCTTCGGCAGTGGTCCAGGTTTGTACGTCGAGCTTGCGGTTGGTGGGTGCCTTGCCATCCAGTTCCGCCAGGGACTGCAGGGTGCTGGCCGTTTGAGCCTTGTCCAGGGCCTGGCTGGCGACCGACTCGCTGGGGCGCAAAAAGTACACGGCACTGGCGGCCATCAGGGTGACGGCGATCAGGCCGGGCAGGATCAGGCGGCTGTTTTTGCGATCACTCATGAGCGGTCTCCTGTGGCAAAACATGGGCGACGCTCAGACGTTTGCGGGTGAAATAGGTGCGTGCAGCCTTCTGGATATCGTCCGGAGTCACGCTTTGCAGGTCGGCAAGCTCAGTGTCCATGAGTTTCCACGACAGGCCGACGGTTTCCAGGGAGCCGATGGCCGTGGCCTGGCTGGTGATGGAATCACGCTGGTACACCAGGCCGGCAATCACCTGGGCACGGATGCGCTCCAGTTCTTCGGCGGTCGGCGGCTTGGCCTTCAACTCATCGAGCAGGCGCCACAGGCCGGCTTCGGCTTGGGCAACGGTCTTCTTCTTTTGCTGGTTCGGCGTGGCCGACAGGGTGAACAGGCTGTCGCCACGGGTGTAGGCGTCGTAGTTGGTGGAAGCGGCGGACACAAGCTCCTCACCGCGTTCCAGCTGCTCGGAGATCCGCGCACTGTAGCCGCCGTCCAGCAGGGCCGAGATCAGGCGCAGGGCCTGCACCGAACGTTTGTCTTCGGCGGTGGCCAGGCCGGGCACGTTGAAGCCCAGAAACACGCTTGGCAGTTGGGTCTGCACGTGCAGGGTCAGCAGGCGCTCGCCGGGCTCGGCCAGTTCCATCGGGATTTTTGCCGGCGGCACGTCACGCTTGGGGATCGGGCCGAAGTAACGTTGGGCGAGGTTTTTCACCTCGTCCGGGGTCACGTCGCCGACCACCACCAGGGTGGCGTTGTTCGGCACGTACCAGGATTGGTACCAGTGGCGCAGTTCCTCGACCTTCATGCGGTCCAGGTCGGCCATCCAGCCGATGGTCGGCGTGTGGTAGCCACTGGCCGGGAACGCCATGGCCTTGAAGCGCTCGAACGCCTTGGACATGGGGTTATCGTCGGTGCGCAGGCGACGTTCTTCCTTGATTACCTCGATTTCACGGCTGAACTCGTCGGCCGGCAGGCGCAGGCTGGCCATGCGATCAGCTTCCAGCTCGAAGGCCACACCCAGGCGGTCACGGGCCAATACCTGGTAGTACGCGGTGTAGTCGTCGCTGGTGAAGGCGTTTTCTTCGGCGCCCAGGTCGCGCAGGATCAGCGAGGCTTCGCCGGGGCCTACCTTGGCGCTGCCCTTGAACATCATGTGTTCCAGGGCGTGGGACAAACCGGTCTGGCCCGGGGTTTCGTAGCTTGAGCCGACCTTGTACCAGACCTGGGAAACCACCACCGGCGCACGATGATCTTCGCGCACGACCACTTTGAGGCCGTTATCGAGGGTGAATTCATGGGTGGGTTGTGGATCGGCAGCCAAAGCTGAGAGAGGCAGACAAACTGTGCTGAACAGCAGGCCTGCGGCGCGGCGGGCTAGAGCATTCATTCGTTTTTAAACCTGTTGGGCTGCCCGCTTGGTCTTAGCGTCGGCGGGCGAGGAGGTGCTAGGATACTGATCCGACTTAAGGACGGCCACTGCGGCTGTCTTGTTGAGGCCCGATTTAGGCCTTACAAAATGTTGCGCATGAACGAGCTGGCTAAAAAACAGTCTGTTACGCATCGAATTTTATTTACCGACGCGCCCTGTGGCGCGTCGCTACCTTGAGATAGCCGTCTCCATGTTTGGTTCCAACGACGACAAGAAGACCCCAGCTGCGGCTGGCGAGAAGAAAGGCCTGTTCGGATGGCTGCGCAAAAAGCCGCAGGAAACCGTCGTCGAACAGCCACAGGTTCAGGCTGAACCGACCCCTGAACCCTTGATAGAAGCCGAGCCGGTTGCCGAGACGCCAGTTCCGGTGGTGTTGCCGATGGCTGAGCCGGTGTTGCAGCCGGTCGTCGAGGCCGAGCCGGAACCTGCGCCTGCTCCCGAGCACAAGCCCTGGTTGGAGCTGCCGGTGGCCGAAGAACCCGTGGCGTTGGTGGAGGATGTTCAGGCCGAGCACGTCGTGCCGCTGATACCTGCGGTGGTTGAGCCGGCGCCGGTAGAGGTTGCGGCTGAAGTACCGCCCGTTGTTGAAGCGCCTGCACCGGTTGTTGCCGCACCTGCCGTCGTCGAGCCAGAGCCTGCCGTCGCCACCACCGAAACCAGCAAAACCGGGTTCTTCACCCGCCTCAAGCAGGGCCTGAGCAAGACCAGCGCCAGCATCGGCGAAGGCATGGCCAGCCTGTTCCTGGGCAAGAAAGTCATCGATGACGAACTGCTGGAAGACATCGAGACCCGCCTGCTCACCGCCGACGTTGGCGTCGAAGCCACCGCCGTGATCATCCAGAGCCTGACGCAGAAGGTCGCGCGCAAGCAGTTGACCGACGCCGATGCGCTGTACAAATCCCTGCAGGCTGAGCTGGCCGCCATGCTCAAGCCGGTTGAAGCGCCGCTGGTGATCTCGCCGAAAAAGCCGTTCGTCATCCTCGTTGTGGGGGTCAACGGCGCCGGCAAGACCACCACCATCGGCAAGCTGGCCAAGAAGCTGCAGGGTGAGGGCAAGAAAGTCATGCTCGCCGCCGGTGACACCTTCCGTGCCGCAGCCGTCGAGCAGTTGCAGGTGTGGGGCGAGCGCAACAAAATCCCGGTGATCGCCCAGCACACCGGTGCCGACTCTGCGTCGGTGATCTTCGATGCCGTGCAAGCCGCCAAGGCGCGCAACATTGATGTGCTGATCGCCGATACAGCCGGCCGCCTGCATACCAAAGACAATTTGATGGAAGAGCTGAAGAAAGTGCGCCGCGTGATCGGCAAGCTTGACGCCGATGCACCCCACGAAGTCTTGCTGGTGCTCGACGCCGGTACCGGCCAGAACGCTATCAGCCAGGCCAAGCAATTCAATCAGACGGTGCAGCTGACCGGCCTGGCATTGACTAAGCTCGACGGCACGGCCAAGGGCGGTGTGATTTTCGCCCTGGCCAAACAGTTCGGGTTGCCGATTCGCTATATCGGCGTCGGTGAAGGCATCGACGACCTGCGCACCTTTGAAGCCGAACCCTTTGTACAGGCACTGTTTGCCGAGCGGGAGCGTTCATGATTCGATTCGAACAGGTCGGTAAACGCTATGCCAACGGGCATGTGGGCTTGCATGAGCTGAGCTTTCGAGTGCGTCGCGGTGAATTCTTGTTTGTCACCGGCCATTCGGGCGCGGGCAAAAGTACGCTGTTGCGGCTGTTGCTGGCCATGGAACGCCCGACCACCGGCAAGTTGCTGCTGGCGGGCCAGGACCTGGCCACTATCAGCAATGCGCAAATTCCATTCCTGCGCCGCCAGATCGGCGTGGTGTTCCAGAACCACCAGTTGCTGTTCGACCGCACGGTGTTCAACAACGTGGCCCTGCCGTTGCAGATCCTCGGGCTGTCCAAGGCCGAGATCGTCAAACGCGTGGACTCGGCCCTGGAGCGCGTGGCCTTGTCGGACAAGACCGACCTCTTCCCCGGCGATCTGTCCACCGGCCAGCAACAGCGTGTCGGTATCGCCCGCGCCATCGTCCATCGCCCGGCCTTGCTGCTGGCAGACGAACCCACTGGTAACCTCGACCCGCGCCTGGCGGCCGAGATCATGGGGGTATTCGAAGACATCAACCGCCTGGGCACCAGCGTCTTGATCGCCAGCCACGACCTGGCCTTGATCGCTCGCATGCGCCATCGCATGTTGACCCTGCAACGCGGCCGCCTGATCGGCGATGGGGAGGCTGGCGTATGAGTGCTACACGCAGCCCTAAAGTATCCGAACGCGTGGCGCCGAAACCGGCCGACCCGCAACCGAAAAAGAAAAAACACGACGACGACGACGGCCCGGACTTCGGCACCCTGGTGCACGCCTGGATCGAAAGCCATCGCGCCAGCCTGCTGGACAGCCTGCGTCGCCTGGGCAAGCAGCCGATCGGCAGCTTTTTCACCTGCCTGGTCATGGCGGTGGCCTTGAGCCTGCCGATGGGCTTGTCGCTGTTGCTTAATAATGTGGAGCGCCTGGGCGGCTCCTGGCAGCGGGCGGCGCAGATTTCGCTGTACCTGAACCTGGATACCAGCAGCAAGGAAGGCGAAGCGCTGCGTGACGACATCAAGAACATCCCGGGGGTAGCCGAGGCCGAGTACATCAGCCGCGACCAGGCCCTCGAAGAGTTCCAGCAGCAATCGGGCCTGGGCGAGGCGCTCAAGGAACTGCCGCAGAACCCGCTGCCGGGCGTGGTGCTGGTAACGCCGAACGAGGTCGACAAGCCGGCGTTGGAAGCCCTGCGACAAAAACTCGCAGAGATGCCGAAGGTGCAACAGGCGCAACTTGATCTAGTCTGGGTGGAGCGCCTGGCCGCGATCCTCAAGCTGGGTGACCGCTTTGTGTTCGGCCTGACGGTGTTATTAGTGTCTGCATTACTTTTGGTGATAGGTAATACCATTCGTCTTCATATTGAAAACCGCCGCACCGAGATAGAAGTGATTAAACTGGTGGGCGGCACAGACAGCTATGTGCGCCGGCCTTTCCTGTACATGGGCGCGCTGTATGGCCTGGGTGCGGGGATCTTGTCCTGGGGCGTACTGGCGTTTGGCCTGGATTGGTTGAACGACGCGGTTGTCGGCTTGGCCGGGCTCTACGGCAGTGATTTCGCTCTGGCCGGTGTGCCGGTAGCCGATGGTCTGAGTCTCTTGCTTGGCGCGGTCTTGTTGGGGTATATCGGTGCGTGGATTGCAGTGGCACGGCATTTACGCGAGCTGGCGCCGAAGTAGTTAATGCCAGATTAATGTGGTTTCGTTTGTATTGACCGTATCAGCGGTTTAGGGAACTTGTCCTACGGTTCCCAGGTCAATTTTCGCAGTGCTGAACTGCACGAGTTATGTGAGTCGGAGGTTTTTTCGTATGACCACTTCTTTGCAACCTGCTTATGCCTTGGTCCCGGGTGCGAACCTGGAAGCCTATGTGCACACGGTCAACAGCATTCCATTGCTGACGCCCGAGCAGGAGCGTGAACTGGCCGAGAGTCTCTACTATGAGCAGGATTTGGGGGCGGCTCGGCAGATGGTGCTCGCCCACCTGCGTTTTGTCGTACATATCGCCCGTAGCTATAGCGGCTACGGTCTGGCCCAGGCCGACCTGATTCAGGAAGGCAACGTTGGCCTGATGAAGGCAGTGAAGCGTTTCAACCCTGAAATGGGCGTGCGCCTGGTGTCGTTTGCCGTGCACTGGATCAAGGCGGAAATCCACGAGTTCATCCTGCGCAACTGGCGCATCGTGAAAGTGGCCACCACCAAGGCCCAGCGCAAGCTGTTCTTCAACCTGCGCAGCCAGAAAAAACGCCTGGCGTGGCTGAACAACGAAGAGGTCCACCGCGTGGCCGAAAGCCTCGGTGTGGAGCCGCGTGAAGTGCGCGAGATGGAAAGCCGCCTGACCGGCCATGACATGGCCTTCGACCCAGCCGCCGAAGCGGATGACGACAGCGCCTTCCAATCGCCGGCCAACTACCTGGAAGACCACCGGTACGACCCGGCGCGTCAGCTCGAAGACGCCGACTGGAGCGACAACTCCAACCACAACCTGCACGAAGCGCTGGAAGTACTGGACGACCGCAGCCGTGACATCCTCTACCAGCGTTGGCTGGCAGAAGAAAAAGCCACGCTGCACGACCTGGCGCAGAAGTACAACGTGTCGGCCGAGCGGATTCGTCAGCTTGAGAAAAGCGCGATGAACAAGCTGAAGTTGTCGATCGCCGCCTAAAACGCAGCGAGCAAAAAATGCCCCGGTCGAAAGATCGGGGCATTTTTGTATGTGCTCGAGAAGTTTCAAACCCAACTCGGTTTAATGTGGGAGCTGGCTTGCCTGCGATGAGCATAGGTATCTACACAACTTTGTAGGCCGTAGCCGCCGACGGTAACCACGATGCGAAGCGAGCCGCTCTTGATCTTGATCTGCTTTTGATCTTAGGCGCCCCGTTAAACCACGCTGGCCGGAATTCGACAGGGATTTGGGGGGTAAACCGGCAGGGATGCCGGTTTAGCCGCCCCGCGCCATGGATGGCGCGTGGCGGCGGCCCACCAAATCAATGTCGGATTACGGGTACACCGAGCCTAGGCGAGGTGCCGAGTGGTGGGGCAAGAGCCTTTTGGTTACTTTTGGGCTCTTCAAAAGTGACCCGCTGTAAAAGCGGAACCAATAGCAGTCATTACCGAAGGAACGGATATGTACGCGGTCTGATCCGAGATCCTGCTCGGTTTTCAGGCCGTCTTCGCAGGCAAGCCAGCTCCCACATTAGATCGCGGGGCATCAGTTAGATCAGCGTCGGCTGCCAGGCCGTCGCGGGAGCAAGCTCCCTCGCCACAGGTCCTGCGTCGCATTAAAGTTGCGTAGATACTTATGCTGCGATGAGGCCGTGTCAGCTAAAGCATGGGTTACTGACCCACCGCTATCGCAGGCAAGCCAGCTCCCACAGGGGCCGTGTCGGGTCAGTCGGACCAGGGGGCTTTGCGGGTAGTGTTCAGCTCCACCAGGTAACCCTCCCCACCCAACTGGCTCATCTGCTGGCGAATCCACGCCGCCCGCCGAGCCACATAAGCCGTCGGATGGCTGGCACTCCACACCCGTGGATTGGGCAACACCGCCGCCAGGTAACTGGCTTGCTGCCGCGAAAGCCCCTTGGCGCTCACGCCAAAATGGTGCCGCGCCGCTGCCTCTGCGCCAAACACACCTTCATCCCATTCCACGCTGTTGAGGTACACCTCAAGAATCCGCTGCTTGGGCCACAATACCTCGATCAAGCCGGTAAACCACGCCTCCAGGCCTTTGCGCAAATAGCTGCGGCCGGCCCACAGGAACAGGTTTTTCGACACCTGCTGGCTCAGGGTGCTGGCACCGCGAATCGAGCCGCCGCGTTCGTTGTGCAGAATCGCCGCCTGGATCGCGCCGAAATCAAAACCCCAATGTCGCGGGAAGCGCTGGTCTTCACCGGCCATCACCGCCACTTTCAGGTCATCGGAGATTTCATCCCACGGCACCCAGCTGCGTTGCAGGTCGATAGGCTCACCGTCGACCCAGGACTCAACCTTGCGCTCCACCATCAGTGCAGTGAACGGTGGCGGCACCACACGAAACAGCAGCACCAGCAACACACTGCCGATGGCAAACCATTTCACGACGTTGAGAAAGCGTTTGAAGAGGACACGCAGCATAGAGATGGCTTGGCCGAACCCGTTGAGCGGGCCATTATACAGACCCTGCCCGATGAGTCTGACTGGAGTTCCCCATGCTGCGTAGCTTTCTGATGCTGGCTGCCTTTTTCGGCTTTACCGGTGTCGCCCTGGGCGCGTTCGCCGCCCACGGCCTGAAAAACCGCCTGAGCACCGACTACCTGGCGATCTTCCATACCGGTGTGACCTACCAGTTGGTGCATGCCCTGGCACTGTTCGGCGTGGCCTTGCTGGCGGCGCATATTCCGGGCCGACTGGTCACTTGGGCGGGTATTTCGTTTACCGTCGGTATCCTGCTGTTCTCGGGCAGCCTGTATGTGCTGACGCTGACCGGCATCAGTAAACTGGGGATCATCACGCCGTTTGGCGGGCTGGCGTTCTTGCTCGGCTGGTTCTTCCTGGGCCTGGCGGCGTGGCGCTTGCAGCTTTGACCGCTTGACGCTTGGAGCTGACCTTCAGGTTCCAATCGCGCTAGAATGCGGGCCCCTAAAAACGATGGCGGCCCGTGGCATGCGCATTCAGTTGAACGGCGAACCCTTTGAACTGCCCGACGGCGAAACCGTTGCGGCCCTGCTGACCCGCCTGGACCTGACCGGGCGTCGCGTCGCAGTAGAGCTCAACCTGGATATCGTCCCGCGTAGCCAGCACGCCGAGACCTCGCTGAAAGAAAACGACCAGGTCGAAGTGGTCCACGCCATCGGCGGCGGCTAGCCCGCCACGGCCGCAACGCATTCTGCAGAACCTCATCCAACCAGAGGATTTCCCATGAGCATCGTTCGTAGCGACAAGCCTTTCGTCCTGGCCGGTCGTACCTACCAGTCCCGTCTGCTGGTCGGCACCGGCAAGTACCGCGACATGGAAGAAACCCGCCTGGCCATCGAAGCCTCGGGTGCCGAGATCGTCACCTTCGCGGTGCGCCGCACCAACCTCGGCCAGATCGAGGGCGAGCCGAACCTGCTCGAAGTGCTGTCGCCGGAGCGCTACACCTTTCTGCCAAACACCGCTGGCTGCTACGACGCCATCGAAGCCGTGCGCACCTGCCGCCTGGCCCGTGAGCTGCTTGACGGCCACAACCTGGTGAAGCTGGAAGTGCTGGCCGACCAGAAAACCTTGTTCCCCAATGTGATCGAAACCCTCAAGGCCGCCGAAACCCTGGTCAAGGAAGGTTTCGACGTGATGGTCTACACCAGCGATGACCCGATCATCGCGCGCCAACTGGCAGAAATCGGCTGCATCGCGGTGATGCCGCTGGCCGGTCTGATCGGTTCCGGCCTGGGGATCTGCAATCCGTATAACCTGCAGATCATCCTCGAAGAAGCCAGGATTCCGGTACTGGTGGATGCGGGTGTGGGCACAGCCTCCGACGCGACCATCGCCATGGAGCTGGGTTGCGACGCCGTACTGATGAACTCGGCCATTGCCCATGCCCAGCAACCAATCATGATGGCCCAAGCCATGAACCACGCCATCGTCGCGGGCCGCCTGGCCTACCTCGCCGGGCGCATGCCGAAAAAACTCTATGCCAGCGCCTCTTCGCCGCTGGATGGTCTGATCAAGTAAGAGCTATTGATGACTGAATCAAACGAAACGCCGAACACCGTGGAAGAAGGCGACGAGTCCAAGCACCGCCGCATCAAGAGTTTTGTGATGCGCGCCGGCCGCATGACCGAAGGCCAACAAAAGGGTCTGGAACAGGGCACGCCGCTGTTCGTCTTGCCCCTGGCCGACGCGCCGGTGGACTATGACCAAGTGTTCGGCCGTTCGGCCCCACGCTCCCTGGAAATCGGTTTCGGCATGGGCCATTCCCTGCTGGAAATGGCTGCGGCCGCCCCGGAGCAGGATTTCATCGGCGTGGAAGTCCACCGCCCAGGCGTCGGCGCACTGCTCAACGGTGTACTGACCCAGGGGCTGAAAAACCTGCGGGTCTACGACTGCGACGCGATTGAAGTACTCAACCGCTGCATCGCCGACAACAGTCTCGACCGCCTGATGCTGTTCTTCCCCGACCCATGGCACAAGGCCCGTCACCACAAGCGCCGCATCGTCCAGGCCTCCTTCGCGGAACTGGTGCGCAGCAAGCTGAAAGTGGGCGGCATCCTGCACATGGCCACCGACTGGGAACCGTACGCGGAATACATGCTGGAAGTGATGAACGTCGCCCCCGGCTACCGCAACCTGGCCGAAGACGGCAAATGCGTGCCACGCCCGGCCGAACGGCCGATCACCAAGTTCGAGCGCCGTGGCGAGCGATTGGGGCATGGGGTGTGGGATTTGAAGTTTGAGAAGCTGGCTTAAACAGTCATCAGCTTGAAACGCAATCTAATGTGGGAGCTGGCTTGCCTGCGATAGCATCACCTCGATATCACTGATACACCGAGGTGTCTGTATCGCAGGCAAGCCAGCTCCCACATTTGTTTTGTAGTGCCTGCTGGGTCAGCGGCGGTCTGCCACTACCCCAATCAACACCAGCACCACGATCAACACCGGCGCCAGGCTGTAGTTATTGAACTGGCTCAACCCCCGCACAATCCACGGCGTGGCATAGATCAACGCCGCACCGCTGCCGATCAGGCACAGCAGGGCCATCAAGGGTACGCGCAAGGCGCCGGCGATGCTGCCCAGGCGCGCTTCGACCCAGCCCTTGATGTCGGCGCCGAACAGCACCAGCAAACAGCCCACAAGGGCCAACGAGATTTCCGACAGGTTGCTACGGCTCCAGCGGGACACGGTGGCGAGCAGGTCGAGTACCAGATCCATTCGATTTCCTTAAGAGCTATCAGCTCAAAAACTTCTGCAACAGGTCATTGAGAAAAAGTTGCCCGCGGTCGGTGGCCGCCAGGCGTGACGGTTCGACCTGCATTAATCCACTTTGTTCTGCGTCGCGGCGGCCTTCATCGAGGCTTGCCAGGTCAAGGCCGGTGCGCTCGGCGTAGAGCTTGGCATCAACCCCTTCGGTGAGGCGCAGCGCGTTCATCAGGAACTCGAACGGCAGTTCATCGTTGGTCAGTTCTTTCGCACCGGCCTGGAAGCTTTTGGCCGGGTTGAGGTAGTCCTTCGGTGCACGGGTTTTCCAAGTGCGCACGATGCGCCCGTCCGGGTGGCTGAGCTTGCCGTGGGCGCCTGCGCCGATGCCGATAAAGTCGCCAAAGCTCCAGTAATTGAGGTTATGCCGCGCCGGCCGCCCCGGTTTGGCGTAGGCCGAGACTTCATATTGTGCGTAACCGTGTTCGGCGAGCAGTGCCTGGCCGGCTTCCTGGATATCCCACAGCGTGTCGTCTTCCGGCAGCGCGGGTGGCTGGTTCCAGAACACGGTGTTGGGTTCCAGGGTCAGTTGGTACCAGGACAGGTGCGTCGGCTTGAGTGCAATGGCCTGGCGCAGGTCGCCCAAGGCGTCCTCCAGGGATTGGTTGGGCAGGCCGTGCATCAAGTCCAGGTTGAAGTTGTCGAACCCGGCCTGGCGCGCCATGCCGGCTGCGTGCACGGCTTCATCGCCATTGTGGATGCGGCCCAGGGCTTCAAGCTTCTCTTGCTGGAAGCTCTGGATGCCGATGGACAGGCGATTGATCCCCAGTTTGCGGTACGCCACGAACTTTTCTTGTTCGAACGTCCCGGGGTTGGCTTCCAGGGTGATCTCGATATCGTCGGCAAACGGGATGCGCGCTTGAACGCCCTTGAGCAGGCGGCCCAGTGCAGCCGCGCTGAACAGGCTGGGCGTGCCGCCGCCAAAGAAGATCGAACTCAGCTTGCGGCCATATACGGCGTGCAGGTCTTGGTCCAGGTCGGCCAGCAGGGCGTCCACGTACTCTTCTTCCGGCAGCACTTTGCTCGCGGTGTGGGAGTTGAAGTCGCAATACGGGCATTTGCGCACGCACCACGGAATATGGATGTACAGCGCCAGGGGCGGCAGAAGGGGCAGGGCCGCCCGTGGTGTTTGCGCGCCACCGTGGATCAGCGGCTGCGCAGAGGTGCTCTGGGTCATTTCAAACCCAGGCGCTGGCGCAGCAACGCCATGGCGCGGGCGCGGTGGCTGATCTGGTTCTTGTCGGCCGGGCTCAGTTCGGCGCTGGAGACATTGCGCTCCGGCACCCAGAACAGCGGGTCATAGCCAAACCCATGCTCACCGCTGGCCGCCTGCAGGATGCGCCCGTGCCACAGGCCTTCGCACAGGATCGGCAACGGGTCATCGGCATGCCGCACCAAAGCCAGCACGCAGACGAACTGCGCACCACGCTCGGCCTCCGGCACGTTCTTGAGGGCGTCGAGCAGCTTGGCGTTGTTGGCTGCGTCGCCCTGGCCGTCGGCGTAACGGGCCGAGTAGATGCCAGGGGCGCCGCCGAGGAAATCCACGGCCAGGCCCGAATCATCTGCCAGGGCCGGCAGGCCAGAGATACGCGCAGCATTGCGGGCCTTGAGGATGGCATTCTCGACGAACGACAGGCCGGTCTCTTCCGGTTCGACCTGGCTGAACTCGCCGATCGAACGCAGTTGCACAGACTCACCGAGCATGGCCTGCAGTTCTTTGAGTTTGCCGGCGTTATGGCTGGCGAGTACGAGTTGGGTAAGGTTCATCATTGGGCCGGGAACAGTTCTTGGTTGAATTGGAAGCCATGGGCCTTGCCGCCGGTTTCAACGTTGATGGTGAAGGTCTTGTATTCCCGCTGGGTCACGGTGTAGGGCGCAAGGTAGCTGATGCCACTTTTTTCTTCGATCTGCTTGAACGTCAGTATCTCGCTTTTGCCGCCCAGGTCCTTGATAGTGCCGGTGACCTGCGCGGCCACCGGGCTTACGCCCTTGATCACGGTCACGTTGATCAACCCCTTCTCCTTGCTGCGCACCACGCCGACTTTCTGGGCGGTCTCGGGTGGCAGGAAGCTTGAAGTGAAGGTGTTGTAATGAACGGTGATATCGCCAAAGTCTTTCTTGCGATTAGCGTCGATAGTGTCGGCGGCCATGGCGCTGGCGCCCAGGCATGCGGTCAATAGAAAAATAGCCAAACGACTCATGAACGTCCCTCTTGAAGATGATTAGACGGCAACTTTGTGGTCGGTCAGGCCAGGACTGCTGACCCGGTAGATACCAATTTCGCCCAACAGGTTGGGCCATAGCTTACTCGCCCAGCCGTGGCGGTGCTGTTGATCGACGGCAAGGCGGTTGATCACCTTGGCTTCACGCTCGCCACACAGGGCTTCGAAGTCTTCGAAGGTGCAGAAGTGGATGTTCGGCGTGTTGTACCAGGTGTACGGCAGGAAGTCGGAGACCGGCATGCGCCCCTTGGTGGCCAGGTACCAGCGGCAGCGCCAGTGGCCAAAGTTGGGGAAGGTGATGATGCATTGGCGGCCCACGCGCAGCATTTCGTCGAGGATGCGGTCCGGGTAGTGCACCGCTTGCAGGGCTTGGGTCATCACCACGATATCGAAGCTGTTGCTGGCAAAGTTGCCCAGGCCCTTGTCCAGGTCCTGCTCGATCACGTTGATGCCCTTGGCCACGCACTGGGCGATGTTGTCCGGGTCGTTTTCCAGGCCGTAGCCGGTGACTTGCTTGTGGTCGCGCAGCCAGCTCAGCAGTTCGCCGTCGCCGCAGCCCAGGTCGAGCACGCGGCTGCCGGCGGGGATCCAGTCTTGGATGATTTCCAGGTCGGCTCTCATGGCGTTCTCACAAGCGAAATACGGTTCATGTAGTTACTGAACGCCTGCAGGTAGCGTGGGATCGGAATCAGGAAGGCGTCGTGGCCTTGCGGTGCATCGATCTCCAGGTAGCAGACGTCTTTCTTGGCGGCCATCAGGGCGTCCACCAGCTCACGGGAGCGGGCCGGCGAGAAGCGCCAGTCGGTGGTGAATGACATGACGCAGAACTTGGCCGTGGCGTGCTCGAAGGTTTTCGCCAGGTCGTCATCGTGATTGGCGGCCGGGTCGAAGTAGTCCAGGGCCTTGGTCATCAGCAGGTAGGTATTGGCGTCGAAACGCCCCGAGAACTCCTCGCCCTGGTAACGCAGGTAGCTTTCCACCTGGAACTCGACGCTGTGGAAGTCGTAGTTGAGCTTCTCGCTCTTGAGGCCGCGGCCGAATTTCTCGCCCATGGAGTCGTCGGACAGGTAGGTAATGTGGCCGACCATTCGCGCCAGCATCAAGCCGCGCTTGGGGATCACGCCGGCTTCCTGGAACGAACCGCCGTGGAACTCGGGGTCGGTGAGGATCGCCTGGCGCGCCACTTCGTTGAAGGCGATGTTCTGCGCTGACAACTTGGGCGCCGAGGCGATAGCCAGGCAATGGCGCACACGGTCCGGGTAAGTGATGGTCCATTGCAGGGCCTGCATGCCGCCCAGGCTGCCGCCAATCACGGCGGCCCACTGGCTGATGCCCAACAGGTCGGCGAGGCGTGCCTGGCTGTGCACCCAGTCCTCTACTGTCAGCACCGGGAAGTCGGCGCCGAACGGCTTGCCGGTTTCCGGGTTGAGGCTGCTGGGGCCGGTGGAGCCGTTGCAGCCGCCGAGGTTGTTCAGGCTGACCACAAAGAACTTGTTGGTGTCGATGGGTTTGCCGGGGCCGATGCAACTGTCCCACCAGCCGGGCTTGCGGTCGTCAACGCTATGGAAGCCGGCGGCGTGATGATGGCCGGACAAGGCATGGCAGATCAGCACGGCGTTGCTCGCCGTGGCGTTCAGTTGGCCATAGGTTTCGTAGATCAGGTCGTAGGCCGGCAACGAACGGCCGCAGGCCAGGGCCAGCGGTTCGCGAAAGTGCGCCACTTGTGGCACGACCAGTCCAACAGAATCGGGGGGGAAGGCAGCTGGCATCGACCCTGCTCTCGTTTAAATGAGGCGTAAGTCTAAAGAGCGGGGACCCTAGCGGCAAGCAATGGTCGGGGGGTTAAGCGCATTGCTGTGTGTAGGAGCGAGCTTGCTCGCGAAAAACCTGAGAACGCAGTTGGGTATCAGCTTTCCCGCGTTATCGTTCACGTTCTTCGCGAGCAAGCTCGCTCCTACAGGTCAGATCAGGCCGAACAGCTCTTTTGGCATGAACGCAAAGTACGCCAGGCGTGGAATTACCCAGCTCTGGATCAGCTGAATCACGATAAACGCAAAGATCGGCGAAATATCCAGGCCACCCAGGTTCGGGATCAGGCGACGGAAGGGTGCCAGCACCGGTTCGGTGATCTGAGCCACTAATTCGGCGCCCGGGCTACGGCTGCCGGGTGCGACCCACGAGAGGATCACGCTGATGATCATCGACCAGAAAATGATCTTCAGGAACAGCGAGAAAATCCCGATCAGGCCCCACGGCAACAGCAATACGGTGAACGCCTGGTAGCCGTTGAGCATCAGGATCACTACGAACAGCAGGATCTGCAGCAGCAACGCCAGCACCAGCGACGACATGTCCAGGCCGAATACGCTGGGGATCACCCGGCGCAGGGGCTTGAGCAGCGGTTGGGTGGCCTTGACCACGAATTGGCACAGCGGGTTGTAAAAATTCGCCCGCACCAGTTGCAGGATAAAGCGCATCAGCACGATCAGCAGGTACAGGCTGCCCAGGGTCTGGATGATGAAAATGGCAGCGTCATTGATTCCGAGCATGTTTGATTACCTTGGTAAGGGACGACTATTTGCCCAGTTGCTCAGCCATCTCGGCTGAACGATGTGCGGCGGCACCCAGTGCTGTTTCCACCAAGGCTTCAAAGCCCCCGGCCTGGAACGACTCGATAGCCGCTTGTGTGGTGCCACCTGGCGAGGTGACGCGACGGCGCAGTTCGGCGGCATCCACCTCGCTGCCGACCGCCATTTTCGCGGCGCCCAGGGCGGTTTGTTCCGCCAGTTGCTCGGCCACGTCGTGGGGCAGGCCCAGCTTGACGCCGGCGACCGTCATGGCCTCGATCAACAGGAAGAAATAGGCCGGGCCGCTGCCGGAGACGGCGGTGACCGCGTCCAGTTGCTGTTCCTGCTCCAGCCACACGGCGATGCCCACCGCAGACAGCAGTCCCTGGGCCTGGTCACGTTGCTGCGTGGTGACTTCGCCGGTGGCATACAAACCGCTGACGCCCTGGCGCAGCAGCGCCGGGGTGTTGGGCATGCAGCGCACGATGGGCTGGGCGCCGAGCCAGTTGGTCATGCTGGCGCAGGTGATGCCAGCGGCAATCGACACCACCAGTTGGTGAGGTTGCAGGCTCGGGCGCAGGCTCTCGCACACGGCCTTCATGGCCTGGGGCTTGACCGCCAGCACGATCACATCGACGCCGTGGATGGCCTCGGCGTTATCGGCGAAGGTCTGGATGCCGTGTTCGGCGCTGACGCGCTCGCGGGTCTCGGCGCCCGGGTCGCTGGCGCGGATCTGCTCGGCGTCCAGGCCCTTGGCCCGCAGGCCACCGATCAGGCTGGCCGCCATGTTACCGGCGCCGATAAAGGCAATACGCGTGTTGCTCATGACAGGTCCTTATTTTCGAGGGATGTCAGCCATTTTACGGCTGGCCGTAGTCGCGGGCGCCAAACAGCGCGGTACCGATCCGCACCCAAGTGGCGCCTTGGGCAATGGCCGACTCAAGGTCATGGCTCATGCCCATGGAAAGTGTGTCCAGCGGCAGGTTCAGGCTGGCTTGCAGGTCGCGCACCGTGGCAAACGCGGCATCCTGCTCCGCCCGGTCTTCAGTCGGCTCGGGAATCGCCATCAAACCCCGCAGCTTCAGGCGCGGCAGGGCGCTGATCGCGGTGGCCAGGGCCGGCAGGTCGGCGGGTGTGCAGCCGGACTTGCTGGCTTCGCCACTGACATTGACCTGGATGCAGATATTGAGCGGCGGCAGGTCGGCCGGGCGTTGTTCGGACAGGCGTTGTGCGATTTTGAGGCGGTCCACGGAATGCACCCAAGCGAAGTGCTCGGCGATGGCGCGAGTCTTGTTCGATTGAATGGGGCCGATGAAGTGCCAACTCAAGGGCAGGTCGGTTAAATCCGCCTGTTTGCCCAGGGCTTCCTGCAGGTAGTTTTCGCCAAAGTCGTGCAGCCCGGCGGCATAGGCTTCGCGTACCGCCTGCGCGGGTTTGGTCTTGCTCACGGCCAGCAGGTGGATGCTGCTTGCGTCACGTTGCACGGCGTCGGCTGCGGCGCGGATGCGCTGGCTAACCAGGCCGATGTTGTCTGCTATCGTCGACATTCAAGATGCGCCCGTGGATATGGAGTCCGCGGCATTCTACTGGAAATGGAAAGCCCTATGGATATCACGCAATTGCTGACGGCCAGCGTAAGCCGAGGCGCCTCAGACCTGCATCTGTCAGCCGGCCTGGCACCGATGCTGCGCATTGATGGCGAGGTTTGGCCGTTGGATGGGCCGGCTTTGAACGCTACCCAAGTGGTCGACTTATTGAGCCCTTTGCTGAATAAACATCAACAAAAGGATTTCGAAACATCTCTTGAAACGGATTTTGCCTTCGAACTGCCAGGCGTCGCCCGGTTCCGGGCGAACGTGTTTCGCCAGGATCGCGGCGTGGGTGCGGTGTTCCGGGCTATCTCGACTGAGGTCCAGAGCCTGGAGGCGCTGGGATTGGGCGAGGTGTTCCAGCGTATCGCCCGCCTTCCTCGCGGCCTGGTGCTGGTGACTGGGCCCACCGGTTCGGGCAAGTCCACGACCCTGGCGGCGATGATCGACGACCTCAACCGGCATCGACGCCAGCATATCCTCACGCTGGAAGACCCCATCGAATTTATCCACAGGCCGAAAATGGCCTTGGTCAACCAGCGTCAGGTGCATCGCGACACCCACAGTTTCTCGGTCGCCCTGCGTTCAGCCCTGCGGGAAGACCCGGATGTGATCCTGGTGGGTGAGTTGCGCGACCTGGAAACCATCCGCCTTGCGCTGACGGCGGCAGAGACCGGGCACCTGGTGTTTGGCACCCTGCACACCGCGTCGGCGGCAAAGACGGTGGACAGGCTGGTGGACGTCTTCCCGGCCGGGGAGAAGGCCATGGTCCGCTCGATGCTATCGGAGTCGTTGCAGGCGGTGGTGTCTCAGGTGCTGGTGAAGAAGGTGGGCGGCGGGCGCGTGGCCGCCCATGAAATCATGCTGGGCACCCCGGCGATTCGTAACTTGATTCGCGAAGACAAGGTGGCGCAGATGGTCTCGGCCATCCAGACGGGTGGGGCGTTGGGGATGAAGACCCTGGATATGAGTTTGAAGGCGTTGGTCGGCGCGGGGCTGGTCAGCCGGGAAGAGGCGCGAGAGAAGGCGAGGGTGCCGGCGGACATCTAAATGCACAGCTCCCACATTTGATTGCATTTCAAATGGGGAGCTTTAGTGACGCCTGACTTAGCGCTGCACGATCCGCAGGTTACTGTTCTGCTCTTTAGGCAGTACCCGCTTGGCAATCACGTAGTTCTTGTCCCAGAACGGCTTTTTCAGTGTGTCGATGCTCACCGACTTGCCACGGCGCGGTGCGTGGATAAAGCGGTCATTGCCCAGGTAGATGGCAACGTGATTGACCTGGCGGCTCTTGAGTTTGAAAAACAACAGGTCGCCCGGTTTCAGGTCTTTGCGATCAACCTTCAACCCATGGCCGGCCGCCATGGCGTTGGAGGTGCGTGGCAGGTCCACCGCTTTTACATCGTTAAATGCATATTTCACCAGGCCGCTGCAGTCGAACCCTTTACTTGGGCTGCTGCCGCCCCAACGATAAGGTGTACCGAGCACGTTGACGGCACGGCTCAAGACGTTGCTGCTTTGCTTGGTGTTCACGGCCAGCTGGGTGGAAAGCGCTTTGCCGTGGGCCTTGCTCAGTTGAGTCGGGCGGCTGACGGTCGGCTTTGCCGATTTGGCAGTGCTGGGCGTGCTATGGACTTTAGGGGTGAAACCGTTAACGTTCGGAAGTCGTTGCTCACGATTGGTGGCGTGGGCGGCCAGTGGCATTAATAGGCAAATGGTTAGCCATGTCTTGAAAAATGGTCGCATTAGGCGTGGCTCTTATGGGTTTGCGCGCAACTTTATAACAGCTTTTTGTGCTGTTCTCAGGCCGTTTGTCGACTGAACCTTGGGGTCAAATTCAGGAAAAACGCGACGATTCGCCGCAATTGTCCTACACAAGTCAGGTGGTACAAGGCTTTGAGGGCAGGAAGATACCATTTACCGTACGTCGGGCGCCCGTAAAAAAGTCACAAAGAAAATGAAAAAATTTATCTATCGAAGCAAAAGAGGTCCTTCATGAACACCTATCAACAGGTTGCTCAGCAGCAAGACACGCACAGCAAGGCGATTGGTTACCTGCTGTGGATTTTCGGTTTTACCGGGGCTCATCGCTTTTATTACGGCAAGCCCGTGACCGGTACGATCTGGTTTTTCACCTTCGGCTTGCTGGGTATTGGCTGGCTGATCGACTTGTTCCTGATCCCGGCCATGGACCGTGAGGCCGACCTGCGTTTTACCGCTGGGCCCATCGAATACAACGTGGCCTGGATACTGTTGGCATTTCTGGGGGTGTTCGGTGTGCACCGTATGTATCAGGGCAAATGGATCACCGGCCTGATCTACCTGCTGACCGGTGGCTTGTTCCTGATTGGGGTGTTGTATGACTTCTGGACGCTGAACACGCAGATCTCGATCCGCAATGCCGAGCGCAACAGCGGGCGCTGAATAACCTGTAGGAGCGAGCTTGCTCGCGAAGAACGTCAACGATGACGCAGTGCTGACAGGCAGCCCTCGTCGCCTATACGTTTTTCGCGAGCAAGCTCGCTCCTACAGTTTTGCCGGCATCAGGCCTGGTAAGTCACCCGCCCATCCATCAAGGTATACCGCACCGTCGCCGGCAGGCTGTGGCCGATGAACGGGCAGTTTTCGCCCTTGGACAACCAACGCTCACCAGCCACCGTCGAGCTTGCCAGGTCGAACAGCACCAGGTCCGCCGGTGAACCCACCGCCAACTGGCCCGCCGGCAAGCGCAGGGCCTCGGCCGGGCCGGCGCTCAGGCGTGCCAGCAGTGTCGGCAGGTCCAGCAAGCCGTCTTCCACCAGCGTCATCGCCAATGGCAGCAACAACTCCACGCTGCTGATGCCCGGCTCGGTCGCGCCAAACGGTGCCAGCTTGGCGTCTCGCTCATGGGGCTGGTGATGGCTGGAAATCGCCGACACCACACCCGACTTCACTGCTGCACGCAAACCGTCACGGTCAGCCTTGGTGCGCAGCGGGGGCTGTACGTGGTAAAGGCTGGAGAAGTCGATCAGCGCCTCATCCGTCAGGATCAGTTGGTACAGGGCGACATCCGCGGTTACCCGCAAGCCACGGGCCTGGGCCTGGGCGATCAGGGCCACGCCCCGGGCGCTGGTCAACTGGCTGAAATGCGCACGCACGCCGCTTTGTTCTACCAGCAACAGGTCACGGGCAAGGGCCACGGTTTCTGCGGTTTCCGGAATGCCCGGCAGGCCGAGGAAGCTGGCTACCGCACCTTCATGGGCCAGGCCGCCTTCGGCCAGGTCGCGGTCCTGGGAGTGAAAGATCACCGTCAGGTCGAAGGTGGCCGCGTATTCCAGGGCGCGGCACAAGGTGCGCGTGCTGCGAAAGCTTTCCAGGCCATTGCCGAAGGCCACGCAACCGGCGTCACGCAGGGCGATCAATTCGGCGAGTTGTTCGCCATCCAGGCCCTTGCTCAAGGCACCAATGGGAAACACTTTGCAATTGCCGGCTTCGCGGGCGCGGTCGAGGATCAGCTCGGTCACGGCCGACGTGTCCAGCACCGGCTTGGTGTTGGGCGGGCAACACAGGCTGGTCACGCCACCGGCTGCCGCGGCCTGGGTTTCGCTGGCGATATTGCCTTTGCGGCTGTAGCCCGGTTCACGCAGGGCGACATTCAAGTCCACCAGCCCAGGCGCGGCCACCAGGCCCTTGGCGTCGATGCTCTGGCCGGCGTTGAAGCCTGCGGGAGCGGCGCCCATGGCGACGATCTTGCCGGCGTCCAGGTGTAGATCGGTAACTTGGTCCAGGCCACTGGCCGGGTCGATGACTCGGGCACCGAGAATGCTGAGCTTCACTGGGCCTGCTCCTGCTCGAATTGACGTTGCGCGGTTTGCCCGCTCATGGCCATGGACAGCACGGCCATGCGCACGGCGATGCCGTAGGTCACTTGGTTGAGAATCACCGACTGCGGGCCATCGGCCACCGCCGACTCGATTTCCACGCCGCGGTTGATCGGCCCCGGGTGCATCACGATGGCATCCGGCTTGGCCATGGCCAGGCGTGCGGTGGTCAGGCCGAACAGGCGGTAGAACTCACCTTCGCTGGGCAACAAGCCCCCAGCCATGCGCTCGCGTTGCAGGCGTAGCATGATCACCACGTCCACATCCTTGAGGCCCTCGGCCATGTCGGTGTAGACGTTCACGCCATACTGTTCGATGCCGATGGGCAACAAGGTCTTGGGCGCGATCACGCGGATATCCGGGCAACCCAGGGCCTTGAGAGCCAGCATGTTCGAACGCGCCACCCGCGAATGCAGGATGTCGCCGACGATGGCCACCGAGAGGTTTTCAAAGCTGCCCTTGTGCCGACGAATGGTGAGCATGTCGAGCATGCCCTGGGTCGGGTGCGCGTGACGGCCGTCGCCGCCATTGATGATCGCCACGTTCGGGCACACATGCTCGGCGATGAAATGCGCAGCGCCGGAGTCGCCGTGGCGTACCACGAACATATCGGCCGCCATGGCTTCCAGGTTGCGCAGGGTATCGAGCAGGGTTTCGCCCTTGCTCGCCGACGAGGTGGACACGTTCAGCGTGATCACATCGGCGGACAGCCGCTGGGCCGCCAGTTCAAAGGTGGTGCGGGTGCGGGTGGAGTTCTCGAAGAACACGTTGCAGATGGTTTTACCGCGCAGCAGCGGGACTTTTTTCACCGCCCGGCCACCGACTTCCAGGAACGAGTCGGCGGTGTCGAGGATTTCGGTGAGCAGTTCGCGGGGCAAACCGTCGAGGGACAAGAAGTGTTGCAACTGGCCCTGAGCATTGAGCTGCAGCGGGCGCTTGGCATCTAGAGGCGTCATCGCGGGGACTCTTTACAAGGCGGTTTAAAGGGCAAGGTCTTGCAGTTCGAGTTCGAGCGGCGTGGGACCGGACAATTTTACCCGCTGCTGGGGGGCAAGTGTCAGGGTCGCGCCTACGACGTCCGGGCTGATCGGCAGTTCGCCGGCATCCAGGTCCAGCAGGCACACCAGGGTCACGCTGGCCGGGCGGCCATAGTCGAACAACTCGTTCATGGCGGCGCGGATGGTGCGGCCGCTCATCAGCACGTCGTCGATCAGTACCAGGTGCTGGCCTTCGATCTCGAAGGGCAGGGCCGAAGGGCGCACTTGTGGATGCAGGCCGTTCTGGCTGAAATCGTCGCGGTAGAAGGACACGTCCAGGGTGCCCAGGGGCGAATCGCTGCCCAGTGCTTCCAGCAATGCCTGGGCTACCCACACGCCACCGGTGCGTATGCCGATAAAACGCGGTTCGCTAATGGCACGGTGCTCCAGATGCGCCTTGAGGCGTATCGCCATCTGGCTGATCAGTTCGGCAGGGTTCGGCAAGCTCATGGTGGCTCCTTGTTAAGTGTGTAGGAGCGAGCTTGCTCGCGAAAAACGTCAACGATAACGCGTGAAAACCTGGAAGTGCGCGGTGCCTGTGAGTTCTTCGCGAGCAAGCTCGCTCCTACAAAAACGGCGTAGCAGCAAGCCGCGTCAGTCAGGATTCAAATAAAGCGGTGTTTTCATCCAGCCAGCCCTGCAACAGCAAGGCCGCGGCGATGGCGTCTACCGGGTTGTCGCGGTAACTGCCCTTTTGCCCGCCACGGTCACGGCGCTCACCCTTGGCTTCAAAGGTGGTGAGGCGTTCGTCGTGGGTATAGAAGGGCAGGTTGTAGCGGCCATTGAGGCGGCGCGCGAACTTCTCGGCGCGCAGGCACATGTCACTGGGGGTACCATCCATGTTCAGGGGCAGGCCGACCACCACCGCGTCAGGCTTCCACTCTTTAATCAGGGCTTCGA
Source organism: Pseudomonas fluorescens (assembly GCF_001902145.1). Taxonomy (GTDB): domain Bacteria; phylum Pseudomonadota; class Gammaproteobacteria; order Pseudomonadales; family Pseudomonadaceae; genus Aquipseudomonas; species Aquipseudomonas fluorescens_BV. The sequence goes on along the minus strand of NZ_MRST01000026.1, from coordinate 232,267 downwards.
CCTGGTTCCAGTCCGGTACGCCGTTCTGGGCCTTGAGGGTGCACAGCTCGCGGGCCTGGCCGGTGATGACCTGGCCAACCGCTACGCCGATCTGTTTGGTGCCGTAGTCAAAACCGAGGATCAGACGCAAGGCCATCAGGCGTGCCCCGCCTGGCTGGTCAGCAGGCTGAGGTTGACCCGCAGCTTGGCTGCTGCCGCTTCCAGGCGTAGTTCGCTGGCGGTGTTGAACAGGATGTCAGCGTCGAACGGGCAGGTCAGCCAGGCATTGCTGGCCAGTTCGGCCTCCAGTTGCCCGGCTTCCCAACCGGCGTAGCCCAGGGTGATCACACTTTGCTCGGGGCCGATGCCGTCGGCGATGGCGAACAGCACGTCCTGGGACGTGGACAGTGACACCCCCTCAAGGTCTACCGTGGCCTGGAACGTCGGCCCGGTGGGGTGCAGCACAAAACCGCGATCGGTCTGCACCGGCCCGCCGATGTAGATCGGTACGCCCTGGCAGCGCGCCGGCGGGTCGATTTCCGGGCGCAGTTGCTCAAGGATATCGGCCAGGTTCAGCTCCTGCGGACGGTTGACCACCAACCCCATGGCACCATTGGCCGTGTGCTCGACGATGTAGGTCAAGGTCTGCGCAAAGTTCGGGTCGGCCATATGGGGCATGGCGATCAGGAATTGGTGCTTGAGGTAGGTCGGGCTGACGTTTTTCATGTCCGCTAGTGTGGCGTTGGAGGGGCGAACTGACAAGTGTAGGAGCGAGCTTGCTCGCGAAGATCGTCAACGATTACGCGGGCATCCTGAATGAGCGCGTCGGTCTGGCGTTTTTCGCGAGCAAGCTCGCTCCTACACGAGGCGAGGCGCTTTAGTTGCTGGACAACCGATCGCCCTTGGCGAACCGCCAGGTGCGGATGATTTCCAGGCGGTCCACGTCGTTCAAGTCGCCGCTGAACGGCGCAAAGGGCGCGGCCAGACGCACGATGCGTTGCGCGGCCTGGTCCAGCAGCGGCTGGCCGGAGGACTCCAGCACCTGCACTTCATACAGCGAGCCGTCACGGTTGATCGACACCAGCAAGCGCAAGTTGCCATAAATCTGCTGGCGTCGCGCCTCGTCCGGGTAATTGAGGTTGCCGATGCGTTCGACCTTCTTGCGCCACTCGTCCTTATACCAGGCACCTTTATCGCGCATGGTTGAGGCGGCATTCAGGCGGTAGATCCGCGGGCGCTTGGCATAAAGCTGTTGCTCATGGGCCAGTTCGGCTTCCAGGCTGGAAATTTCGTCGGACAATGTAGAGCTGTCGAAAGTCGGCGCAGGTTTCACCGGCTCGGGCTTGGGTTCGGTCTTGGCCTTTTCGCGCTGGGTCGGGGCTTTTTGCGGTTTGGGCGCGACGGTGGTCACCGCAGCCTTGGGCGTGGCCTGCCTGACCTCAGGCTTGGGCGCCGGCGGCGGAGTGACCTTCTTGACCTGGTTGTCATGGAAGGGCGCTACCTCGGTGGTCTTGGGCACGGCTTTCTTGTCGAGCGTGCCGCTGCCCTGCTGGTTGTCCTGGGCGAGAAAGTCAGCCTTTTCGGGCTTCTTTTCGCTCTTGAACGTAGCGAGTGTGATTTCAAGGGTCTTGGTGATCTGCTTGGGTTCGACCAGGGTGAACCCCACGCCCAGAAGCAGGGCGAGATGAATCAAAGCAGCGAGAAACAGGGTAAAACCGAGGCGATCAGCCGGGCGCACGCCGCTGGGGGAGAATTCGGGGGGCAGATCGTACGGGAGTGTCATGACAAGAAAACCAACATCGCGCGTTTCACAGGTGGCGCATGATAACGCAATGTTGGTAGGTGTCCGGCTGTTCTATGTCACTTGGCTTGTAGCTTGCGTTCAATGGCGACCATCAGCATTTCGCCGATGTTCGTGCCAAATGCGTTGTCGATCTCGCGAATACAGGTCGGGCTGGTGACGTTGATTTCAGTGAGGTTCTCGCCAATTACGTCTAGTCCGACAAAGAGCAGACCTTTTTCCCGCAGGGTTGGACCGACTTGAGCGGCAATCCAGCGGTCTTTTTCTGACAACGGCCGCGCTTCACCGCGACCTCCGGCCGCCAGGTTGCCACGGGTCTCGCCTGCCGCCGGGATCCGCGCCAGGCAATAATCCACCGGCTCGCCGTCAATCATCAGGATACGCTTGTCGCCATCCTTGATCGCCGGCAGGTAAGCCTGGCCCATGATCTGCTGGGTGCCGAGGGCGGTCAGGGTCTCGAGGATCACTGACAGGTTCGGGTCGCCCGCGCGGTGACGGAAGATCGAGGTGCCGCCCATGCCGTCCAGGGGCTTGAGGATCACGTCGCCATGCTTGGCGGCAAATTCACGCAGTACATCGGCGCGGCGGCTGACCACGGTCGGTGGCGTGCACTGCGGGAACAGGGTGGCGAACAGCTTTTCATTGCAGTCGCGCAGGCTTTGCGGCTTGTTGACGATCAACACGCCTGCACGTTCGGCCTGCTCCAGCAGGTAGGTGGAGTACACAAATTCCATGTCGAACGGCGGATCCTTGCGCATCAGGATCACGTCAAGGTCGCTCAGGGGGCTGTCGATTTCGTCAGAAAGCTCGAACCACTTCTCGGGGTTGGCGAACACCTGCAGCGGGCGCATGCGTGCGCGGGCCTCGCCGTCACCCTGGTAAAGGTCGCGCTGCTCCATATAGAACAAAGTCCAGCCGCGGGCCTGGGCGGCCAGGAGCATGGCCAGCGAACTGTCCTTTTTATAGGAAATGCTGGCGATAGGGTCCATGACAATGCCGACGCGAACGCTCATGGGGGATTTCCTCTAGCAAATTGGGGCGCATAAAAGTGGCGTCAGAGTGGCGCTGCGGCTGTTGTGGGTCAAGGAAAAACCACTGGGTGGGTGCCTCGATAGATTGCGCCAGGAGACTGTGCTAAAAAGGCTGGCACGGCGCAGCAGCCCTTGAATTCCAAGGCTTGCGGCGTTCATCCTGTGCAACATCAGGCAGTACACACCGAAAACCGATTCGCTGTGGCGATGGTAGAGCAGATATGGAACAGCATTCCAACGCCTTGAAGGTGATGGTGATCGACGATTCGAAAACGATCCGCCGCACCGCCGAGACGCTGTTGAAGAACATGGGGTGCGAGGTCATCACGGCGATCGACGGTTTCGACGCCCTGGCCCGTATTGTCGATCATCACCCGCACATTATCTTTGTCGACATCATGATGCCGCGCCTGGATGGCTACCAGACCTGTGCCCTGGTGAAGAACAACCCGGCGTTCAAGTCGATCCCGGTGATCATGCTGTCCTCCAAGGACGGCCTGTTCGACAAGGCCAAGGGGCGCATCGTGGGTGTCGATCAATTTTTGACCAAGCCTTTCAGCAAGGAAGAACTGCTGGGGGCGATCAAGGCCTATGTGCCTGGGTTCGCCGCAGTAGAACAAGCACACTGACGCCGCCTCACGAGGGCCGGCGCCGACCAATGTAGCGGGGAAAACCATGGCACGTGTTCTGATCGTCGACGATTCGCCGACCGAAATGTACAAACTCACCGGCATGCTGGAAAAGCATGGCCACCAGGTGCTCAAAGCCGAAAACGGCGCGGATGGCGTGGCCCTGGCTCGCCAGGAAAAGCCCGACGCTGTGCTGATGGACATCGTGATGCCCGGCCTCAACGGCTTCCAGGCTACGCGCCAGTTGTCCAAGGAGCCGGAAACCAACGGTATCCCGATCATCATCATCACCACCAAAGACCAGGAAACCGACAAGATCTGGGGCGCACGCCAGGGCGCCAAGGACTACCTGACCAAGCCTGTGGATGAAGAAACCCTGATTGCCACCCTGAACAAGGTGCTGGCCGGCTAAGGCTTGCGATCATGACCGAGTCGCAAACAGCCTTCGAGCTGCTGCTGGACATCGACCGCCGCTGCCGCTTGCTGGCCGCGGACCTGCCGTCCCAGGAAACGCGCCTGCAACGCTGGAGCGGGATCGCTTTCCGTGTAGGGGCAAACGCCTACGTGGCACCCATGGGCGAAGTCGCCGAGGTGTTGCATGAGCCACGTTGCACCTTGATGCCGGGGGTCAAGCCCTGGGTCAAGGGCGTGGCCAACCTGCGCGGGCGCTTGCTGCCGGTGATGGACCTGGGCGGTTTCCTTGGCCTTGAGTTGTCCAGGGCGCGCAAGCAACGGCGGGTGCTGGTGGTGGAGTTCAACGACCTGTTTGTCGGGCTGCTGGTAGACGAGGTGGTAGGCATGCAGCATTTCCCATTGGACGCCTGGGTGGCGAGCGCTGCCTCGAGCGCGCCGTTTATTCAGGGCCACTTCGACGGCGACCCGCCGTGGCAAGTCTTCAGTCCCTTCGCCCTGGCCCAGGCCCCTGGCTTCATGGATGTTGCCGCATGAGCACTGCTACCACGCCCAAACCCCAGGCCGCTTCGCGCAGTCGTTCGCAGATCATCGTGCTGTTTATCGCCTTGATCGTGTTCATCATGCTGCTGTTCGCCAACTTCGCGTACCTCAACACCCAGTCCACCTACGATAAGCAGTACATCGGCCACGCCGGTGAGCTGCGTGTGCTGTCCCAGCGCATTGCCAAGAACGCCACCGAGGCCGCTGCCGGGAAAGCGGCGGCGTTCAAGCTGCTGGGCGATGCGCGCAACGATTTTGCCCAGCGCTGGGGCTACCTGAAAAAAGGTGACCCGCAAACCGGCTTGCCGGCGGCGCCCAGTGCGGTACGCGCCGAAATGCGGGCGGTGCAGACCGACTGGGAGGCGCTGCTGAAAAATACCGACGCCATCCTGGCCAGCGAGCAGACCGTGTTGTCGTTGCACCAGGTGGCGGCGACCCTGGCCGAAACCGTACCGCAACTGCAGATCGAGTCGGAAAAGGTCGTGGATATCCTGCTGCAACGCGGCGCCCCGGCCAGCCAGGTGGCCTTGGCCCAACGCCAGTCGCTGCTGGCCGAACGTATCCTGGGGGCGGTCAACACGGTGCTGGCGGGGGATGAAACCGCCGTGCAGGCCGCCGATGCCTTCGGTCGCGATGCCAACCGTTTTGGCGTGGTGCTCAATGGCATGCTCAACGGCAACCCGGGGCTGCGTATCACCCAGGTCGAAGACCCGGACGCCCGGGCGCGGCTGGCGGACATTGCCGAGCTGTTCGAATTTGTCTCAGGCTCCGTGGACGAGATTCTCGAGACCTCGCCGCAGTTGTTCCAGGTGCGCGCCTCGGCGAGCAATATTTTCAACCTGTCGCAAACCCTGCTCGATGAAGCCTCGCATCTGGCCACCGGTTTTGAAAACCTCGCCAGCGGGCGCAGCTTCGACACCATCGGCGGTTACGTGCTGGGCTTGCTGGCGCTGGCCTCGATCATCCTGATCGGCCTGGTCATGGTGCGCGAGACCAACCGCCAACTGCATGAAACCGCGCAGAAGAACGAGCGCAACCAGAACGCGATCATGCGCCTGCTGGATGAAATCGAAGACCTGGCTGACGGCGACCTCACCGTCACCGCCTCGGTCACCGAAGACTTCACCGGCACCATCGCAGACTCCATCAACTATTCCGTGGACCAACTGCGCGACCTGGTCGCCACCATCAACCTCACTGCCGGGCAGGTCGCTGGCGCGGTGCAGGACACCCAGGCCACCGCGATGCACCTGGCCCAGGCGTCGGAGCATCAGGCCCAGCAGATTGCCGAAGCGTCTACCGCGATCAACCAGATGGCGCAGTCCATCGACCAGGTGTCGGCCAACGCGGCCGAATCCTCGGCGGTGGCTGAACGCTCGGTGGAGATCGCCAACAAAGGCAACGAGGTGGTGCACAACACCATCCACGGCATGGACAACATTCGCGAGCAGATCCAGGACACCGCCAAGCGCATCAAGCGTTTGGGCGAGTCGTCCCAGGAAATTGGCGACATCATCAGCCTGATCGACGACATCGCCGACCAGACCAACATCCTCGCCCTTAACGCCGCGATCCAGGCCAGCATGGCCGGTGACGCCGGGCGTGGCTTTGCGGTGGTGGCCGATGAAGTGCAACGGCTGGCCGAACGCTCCTCGGCGGCCACCCGGCAGATCGAAACCCTGGTGCGCACCATTCAGGCCGACACCAACGAAGCGGTGATTTCCATGGAGCAGACCACTACAGAAGTGGTGCGCGGCGCACGCCTGGCCCAGGACGCCGGGGTGGCGCTGGAAGAGATCGAAGGCGTGTCCAAAACCCTGGCGGCGCTGATCCAGAGTATTTCCAATGCGGCGCAGCAACAGACCTCATCGGCGGGGCAGATTTCCCTGACCATGAACGTGATCCAGCAGATCACCACCCAGACGTCGTCGGGCTCCACCGCCACCGCCGAAAGCATTGGTAACCTGGCGAAGATGGCTAGCCAGTTGCGCAGGTCGGTGTCAGGTTTCACCTTGCCGCCGCCCAAGCAGGTCGATGATTGAAATACGACCTGAAGAACACCACAGTCCAACTGTGGGAGCTGGCTTGCCTGCGATAGCGGTCTGTCAGATACAGATGTGCCGCTGACCCACCGCTATCGCAGGCAAGCCAGCTCCCACAGTGGATCTCCATTGTTCTTGGCAACACCAGTAACCCATGAATTCTAAGCGGAGCAGTTATGGTTGATCGGCACGACTACGTGGCCCTCGAATGGGTCAAGGGCGATATTGCCGAAACCCTGAAACAGGCCCGGTCGGCCCTGGATGCGTACGTTGAAACCCATGACGACGACGCTCTAAACGAATGCCTGGCCGGTATCCACCAGGTACATGGCGCGCTGCAAATGGTCGAATTCTACGGCGCGGCGCTGCTGGCCGAAGAGATCGAGGAACTGGCCCTTGCGCTACAGGCCGGGCAAGTTGGCCAACGCGATGAAAGTATCCGCCTGCTGCAACAAGCCCTCGGCCAACTGCCGCTGTACCTCGACCGCGTGCACAGTGCCCGCCGCGACTTGCCGCTGGTGGTGCTACCGCTGCTCAACGACCTGCGCAGCGCCCGTGGTGAAAGCCTGCTATCGGAAACCAGCCTGTTCAGCCCGCAACTGCTGTCGATCGAACCGTTGCCTGAGCAAGCCCTGGCCCAACGCGCAACGCCGGATCTGCATGAGCAGTTGCGCCAATGGAGCCACCTGCTGCAACAAGCCCTCGCCGGGTTGCTGCGTGAAGACCACGGCCCCAGCAACCTGGAAGACATGGCGCGGGTGTTCGCACGCCTTGAAGCGCTGTGCCAGGGTGCGCCGCTGATGCCGTTGTGGCAGGTCACCTCGGCGCTGGTCGAAGGCATGCTCACCGGCGTGGTCGCCAACAGCCCGGCGCTGCGCAGCCTGCTCAAGGCCAGCGACAAGCAACTCAAGCGCTTGCTGGTTCAAGGCATCCATGGCATCAACCAGCCGGCGCCGGACGAGTTGCTCAAGAGCCTGTTGTTCTACGTCGCCAAAGTCACCCGGCCGACGCCGCGCATGCAGAGCCTGAAGGAGCGCTACGGCTTGGACGAAGCCTTGCCCGACAGCGCCGTGGTCGATGCTGAACGTGCACGGCTGGCCGGGCCGGATCGCAATGCCATGGGCTCGGTACTCGGGGCGTTGTGTGAGGAACTGGTGCGGGTCAAGGAACGCCTGGATCTGTTCGTGCGCAGTGATCGCCAGCACACCCAGGACCTCGAGCCGTTGCTGGCGCCCTTGCGGCAGATCGCCGATACCCTCGCGGTGTTGGGTTTCGGCCAGCCGCGCAAAGTGATCATCGACCAACTCGCCGTGGTGTTGAGCCTGGTCCAGGGGCAGCGCGAACCCAATGACGCGGTGTTGATGGATGTGGCCGGCGCGTTGCTCTATGTCGAAGCGACGTTGGCCGGGATGATCGGCACCGTCGAACCGCAAAGCCGTGAAGACAGCCGCTTGCCCACCACCGACCTGACCCAGATCCATCAGTTGGTGATTCGTGAGTCGTGCCAGTGCCTGCGCCAAGCCAAGGAGCTGGTGATCGACTGCATTGAGGCTGATTGGGATCGTCAGCGCCTGGAGTCCTTGCCCGAGCTGCTGAGCCAGGTGCGTGGTGCCCTGGCGATGATTCCCTTGCCGCGTGCGGCGAGCCTGATGCGCGGTTGCACCGATTACGTCGATGAGCAATTGATGATCAACGAGGCCGCCCCTTCGGCGGCACAACTGGCGCATTTCGCCGAGGTGGTCAGCAGCCTGGAGTACTACCTCGAACGCATGCTTCAAGACCCTGACGCGGCGGGGGAAAAAGTGCTGGAGCTGGCCGCCCAGGGCTTGAATGCATTGGGCTACCTGCCGGTGGAAAAACCCTGGCGCCAGGCCCTGGTCGCGCCCGAGGGGGCACTGTCCTCCGAGGCCGCGCCAAACCAATCCCAGTTCGATGCGTTGGCCAGCCCTGCATCACGTCTCAACCCTCCGGCCTTGCAGCGTCCCGGTAGCCTGTTGCCGCCGCCTGCCGGTGAAGAACCGATTGACGATGAGCTGCGCGAAGTCTTCCTTGAAGAAACCGATGAAGTCCTCGACGTTTTGCATCGCTACCTGCCCGACAGCGCGGACAAAACCGCCCAGGGCGAAATGCGCCGCGCCTTCCATACCCTCAAGGGCAGCGGCCGCATGGTGCGCGCCCTGGTGCTGGCCGAGCTGGCCTGGGCCGTGGAGAACCTGCTCAATCGCGTGCTGGAACGCAGCGTAGTCCTTGGCCCTGAGGTGCAGCAGGTGTTGGATGAGGCCGTGGCCCTGCTGCCGGAGCTGATCGCCGATTTCGCCAGCGACGACCAGCGCCAGCGCGATGAAGTCGACGCCTTGGCCGCCCGTGCCCATGCCCTGGCCAGTGGCGCTGCTACGTCCGCTACCGAGCCCCATGACCCAATGCTGCTGGAGATTTTTCGCAACGAAGCCCAAGGCCATCTGGACAGCCTCGACCACTTCCTGCAACAGGCCGCCGAGCAGGTGCCGCTGCAGGTCAGCGATGAACTGCAACGCGCCTTGCACACCCTCAAGGGCAGCGCCTACATGGCCGGCGTGTTGCCCATCGCCGAACTGGCGCGCCCGCTGGATCACCTCACCCGTGAGTACAAGGCCCACCGGGTGCCGCTGGACAAGGACGAAGTGGCGTTGTTGCTCGAAGGGCAAGGACTGTTCCAGCGCGGCCTGCGAGACCTGGACACCCATCCCCTGGCGCCGATCAACGGCGCGGCCGACCTGATCAGCCGCACCCAGCGCCTGCTGGACCATCAGCTCGCCGCCTTGCTCGACGCTCCCACGACCGGCCTGCGCGTCAAGCGTGACCCGCATCTGATCACCCGCTTCCTGGCCCAGGGCATGGACATCCTGTTGGACGCCGAAAGCCTGCTGCGTCGCTGGCAGCAACACCCCGGCGACCGTCAGGAACTTAACGCGTTGCTGGACGAACTGACCACCCTGGGCGAGGGCGCGCACCTTGCCGACCTGCATCCTATCGACGCGTTGTGTGAAGCCTTGCTCGACCTGTATGGCGCGGTGGAAGAAAGCAGCCTGGCGGTCAGCGCACGGTTTTTCCAGGAGGCCGAACAGGCCCATGACGCGCTGATCAACATGCTCGACCAGTTGGCCGCCGGCCAGGAAATCAGCCCCGCGCCCGCACGGCTGCAGGCGTTGCGTGCGTTGCTGGACGAAGCCTTGGACCCGTCCGCCACAGGCCTGATCAAAAGCGACGGCAGCCGCACCCTGAGTATCGCCGAGTTGGGCGCGGCCACCGCACAGCTGGATCACGCCACCGCGATGGATGACGAGATTGTCGATATTTTCCTTGAGGAAGCCGTGGACATCCTCGACAGCGCTGGCCAGTCGCTCAAGCGCTGGTTGCTGGAACCCGACAACGCTGCGCCCTTGTCTTCGTTGCAGCGGGACCTGCACACCCTCAAGGGCGGTGCGCGCATGGCCGAAATCGACCCGGTGGGCGATTTGGCCCATGAGTTGGAATGCGTTTATGAGGGGCTGGTAGACCGCCGCTACAGCTATTCCATCGAGCTGTCCCAGGCACTGATGGCCAGCCACGAACGCTTGGCCCAACAGTTGGAGGAATTGCAACAGCAGCAACCCTTGAGTGACGGCGCCGAGCTGGTCGAAAGGCTAAGGGAATTGCGCCAGTCCAGCAGCCCGGCAGCTCCGGTTGCGGTGGCGTCAACCTCGGGTGCCGACCCGGAATTGCTGGATATATTCCTCGAAGAAGCCGCCGATATCCTCGACAGCTCAGGCAGCGCGCTTTTGCGCTGGCAGGACGAGCCGGGCAATCGCCAGGAGGTGGAAACCCTGCTGCGTGACCTGCACACCCTCAAGGGTGGTGCACGCATGGTCGAGATCGGTCCGATCGGCGATCTGGCCCATGAGCTGGAATTTCTCTACGAAGGGCTGTCCGCCGGTTTGCTCGCGCCGACCCCTGAGTTGTTCGCACTGCTGCAAGGTTGCCATGATCGCCTGGCGCAGATGATCGACGCCGTGGCCGGGGGGTTGCCGGTGGGTTCGGTGGATAAACTCATCGAGCGCATCAAGAGCCTGGTGCACCCCAGTGATGAACCGGTCACACCGGTGGCGCTACCGGCGGGCAAGGCCGAAGCGGTCGCCGATCCGGCTGCCGACATGGTGAAAATTTCCGCCGACTTGCTCGATGACCTGGTCAACCTGGCCGGCGAAACCTCGATCTTCCGTGGGCGTATCGAGCAGCAAGTCAAGGATGCGCGCATTGCCTTGAGTGAGATGGAAACCACCATCGAGCGCATGCGCGACCAACTGCGCCGGCTCGACAGCGAAACCCAGGGCCGCCTCTTGAGCCGCCAGCAGGCCGAGGCCGAACGCCTGGGCTACGAAGAATTCGACCCGCTGGAAATGGACCGCCATTCGCAGCTGCAACAGTTGGCCCGTGCGCTGTCCGAATCCGCCTCCGACCTGCTCGACCTCAAGGACACCCTTGAGCGCCGCAACCAGGATGCCCACAACCTGCTGCAGCAACAGGCACGCATCAACACCCAATTGCAGGAAGGCCTGATGCGCACGCGCATGGTGCCTTTCGAGCGCATGTTGCCACGCCTCAAGCGCATCGTGCGGCAAGTGGCGGGCGAGTTGGGCAAGGACGTGGAGTTTATCGTCGGCAATGCCGAAGGCGAGATGGACCGCAATGTGCTGGAACGCATGGCGGCCCCCTTGGAGCATATGCTGCGCAACGCCATCGACCACGGCCTGGAGTCCCGCGAAGTGCGGCTGGCTGCGGGTAAACCGCAGAAGGGCCGCATCACCTTGGACCTGACCCACGAAGGCGGCGACATCGTCTTCGACATGCGTGACGACGGTGCGGGTGTGCCCCTCGAAGCGGTGCGACGCAAGGCGATCAAGCGCGGCCTGCTCGCGCCCCATCAAGAGATCAGCGACCGTGACGTGTTGCAGTTCATCCTGCAGCCGGGTTTTTCCACTGCCGAAAAAATCACCCAGATTTCCGGGCGCGGCGTGGGCATGGACGTGGTGCATGAAGAAGTGCGCCAGCTCGGCGGCTCTATGGTGATCGACTCGACGCCAGGCATGGGCGTGCATTTTCGCATTCGCCTGCCGTTTACCGTGTCGGTCAATCGTGCGCTGATGGTGCACTGCGCGGACGACCAATACGCGGTCCCTCTCAACAGCATCGAAGGCTTGGTGCGCGTGCTGCCCCACGAATTGGCGGGGCACTACCAGCAAGACCCACCGCACTATGAATACGCTGGCCAGCGCTACGAGTTGTTCTACCTCGGTGACCTGCTGCATACCGCCAGCCGCCCTAAACTGCTAGGCCAGTACCAGCCGGTGCCGGTGCTGCTGGTGCACTGCAATGAACGCCGCGTGGCGGTGCACGTGGATGCCATGGCCGGTACCCGCGAGATTGTGGTCAAGGGCCTGGGGCCGCAATTCTCCGGGGTGCAGGGCGTGACCGGCGCGACCATTCTGGGCGACGGCCATGTGGTGTTGATCATCGACCTGCTGGCGCACATCCGCGCCCGGCAACCGGCCTTGCCGGCCCAGGCAGTGGATGCGCCGCTGATCCTCAATGACCCACTGAAAAAACGTCCGCTGCTGGTGCTGGTGGTGGACGACTCGGTCACCGTACGCAAAGTCACCAGCCGCCTGTTGGAGCGCAACGGCATGAACGTGCTCACCGCCAAGGACGGGATCGACGCCCTCGCCATCCTTGAGGAACACACCCCGGACCTGATGCTGCTCGACATCGAAATGCCGCGCATGGACGGCTTTGAAGTGGCCATTCAGATACGCAACGACCCACGCCTGATGCGCTTGCCGATCATCATGATCACCTCACGCACCGGCCAGAAACACCGCGACCGCGCCATGGCCATTGGCGTCAACGACTACCTCGGCAAGCCGTACCAAGAGTCGGTGCTGCTGGAAAGCATCGCCTATTGGAGCAAGTCCCATGCTTGAACACCGCACCAGCCAACTCACCGGCCTGCTGCTGCCCCTTGCCGACCGCCACCTGGTGCTGCCTAACGTCGCCGTCGCCGAGCTGATCGACTTCCAGCGCGGCGAACCGGCCAGCGATGCGCCGCCGTGGTATCTGCGGCAGGTCACGTGGCGCGATCGGCAAATTCCGTTGATCAGCTTTGAAGCGGCCTGTGGCGAAGCCAGCGTGACGGGCAAGCGCTCGAGGATCGTGGTGTTGAATGCGTTGGGTGGCAGGCCCACGTTGAAATTCATTGCCCTGGTGATCCAGGGCATTCCGCGTTCGTACAAGCTCGACAGCGAATTGAGCTACGTGGACGTGCCCCTGTGCCCACTGGAACTGGCGGCGCTGCAAGTGGGCGAGCAGGTGGCGAAGGTGCCGGATTTGATGGGGCTTGAAGCGTTGTTGGTAGAGTCCGGCCTGGCCTGAGCCTGAGCCTTATGACGATCAACTGTGGGAGCTGGCTTGCCTGCTATAGGGGGGGCAGTCAGTGCATTAAACACTGACCCACCGCCATCGCAGGCAAGCTCCCACACTGAGCTGCGCTCATCTCCAGGTCTCAATCAATCCGCGCAAACCGCTCAATTATCGGTTGCTCCCGATGCTCGGCCTGCCATAAGTCGTAGGCACTTTGCATCGACAACCATAACTGGGCAGTACTCACGCCGGCCCGTTCCAACCGAACGGCAAGATCCGGGCTGACCGGGGCGTGGCCATGCAGGATCCTTGAAAAAGTCTCACGGGCGAAACCAAGGCGTCGCGCCATCTCGGTAATGGTGATGCCCAAGGCTGGGATAACGTCCTCAAGTAAAATTTCACCTGGGTGAGGTGGGTTGTGCATACCCATATCAATGCCTCTACTCAGTGGTAGTCAAGATAGTCGACCAGTTCGACCTGATCGTCGAACATCCGAAAAATGATGCGCCAGTTACCACTTATGCTGACGGACCAGTAGTCGAGCAGGTCGCCCTTCAAACGATGGAAGCGCCAGCCGGGCAGGTCCAGTGCATCTGGGTGCTCGGCTTTGTCCAGAATAAGCAGAACGCGGCGCAAGCGCTTTGCATGATTTGCGTTGATGCCCTTGGTTGAACCGGTCTCATAGAAGGCCCTGAGTCCCTTATGTTTCCAGCTAACGATCATGGCACGATTGTGATGTGATGCATCACGCTCTGCAATGGCCTTGCATCGGGTTTAACGGTCGGATTCATGATGTCTGCCCGTGGCACGATTCGGATGGAAAAGGCTAGAGAGGCGAGTTCCGAGCAACAACCTGAAAAGCCTGTCGGAGCATTCTTTGCTGCCTATCGGAATGATTGGGGCGGGTGGGGGCTTCGGATTTTTCCTGCAAGATTTTGGGCCGTGCGTGAACTTGTGGTGAGAGGTCCGCACGCCTAGTCTTCGTCCCGTCATCGCAAAAAACGGTGACACGGACGTGCAAGTCCGGTTACATGTCGGCGCACCAACGCCCATAGCCATTCAACGGGCGTTTTTTATGCCTGCTGTACTCGTTATGGCGGCTGTGCGTGGGAGATTCTTCGAGTCTGCCGGGGTCCGATATGCCCGGTCTTGCACACCTGCGTACAGCTGCCACCTTCATTCGCGTGCAAGCGGAGAGAGGGCAGCCTCCATCACATATCGGAGCTGTAAATCATGGTCAAACCTACGCCCAATCCGCCCCTCTTCACCGTAAACCCCCACCAAGACACCGAAACCCTGCTGGTCAACGCCAGCGAAACCCTGTCCTCCCTCAAGGCACTCACCTGCAACCTGGCCTTCGACCTGGACACCTCCCAACGCGCCATCATGCTGGGGATCCAGCAAATGGCAGAGCTAGGCCAGCTATTGGTGGATCGAGCACTGGAACAGATAACCCCCTCCCCAGCGGCTTAAAACTTGATCGTTCCCAAAAAGGGACCTATCGTTCCCTTTTTGGGACTCATTGGCCATTGCCATGCACACCTTGCCACTCAGTACTGCGCTCTTCACGGCCACCCAGCAAAAAGTGCTGGGCCTGCTTTTCGGCAAGCCCGACCAAAGCTTTTTCACCAATGAAATAGCCCGGTGGGCCCAGGTGGGTAAGGGCAGCCTCACCCGAGAGCTGGAGCGTTTGCAGTTGGCGGGCATCTTGAACATGACGCGCCAAGGTAACCAGACCCACTACCAAGCCAACCCTCAGTGCCCGATCTACTCGGAACTGTTGGCTATCGTGCGCAAGACGCTGAGCCTGGATGACCCATTGCGCAATGCTCTGGCACCGTTTGCCGAGCAAATAACCTGGGCGTTTATCTACGGTTCCATCGCCAAGGGTGAGGCGCACTCATCCAGTGACATAGATCTGATGCTGATCGGTCTAGGCCTCAACTACAGTGAAGTCATGGAGCAACTCATGCCGCTGGAAGAGCAACTGGGCCGCCCTATCAACCCGACGCTTTACACCCCTGAAGACTGGATCGGTAAATGGAATGCCGGGAACAGTTTCGTGCAGCGGGTTGTGCAGCAGGACAAGATCAATCTAATTGGGGGCAACCCCCTGGAATCCACGGATGGACAGCAAGGCAAACCTGGAGAATCTGCAACGTAGTGGCGGCTTGAAGGCTGAGCCGCCGGATCGCAAGGAGTGTGATGGGCTGATGCGTTCAGCCAGGGACCGTTTAAAGGATGCTGGTAATCCACAACTATCATTCGCCAGTCGTTTCGACCTGGCTTACAACGCTGCCCATGCTATCGCCCTCACGGCTTTACGTTTAAAAGGTTATCGCTCTGACAAGCGCTATCTGGTCTTTCAATGCCTGGTTCACACCACCGAGGCGAGCAAGATGGAAGTGAGGTTATTGGCGTTGTGTCATGAGCGTCGCAACCTGGCCGAATATGAAGGTTATATGGACGAAGACGAAGCGCTTTTAGGTCAATTGATGGAGAGGGCAGCAACGCTGATGAGTAACGTGGAAGGTTTGCTGGCTAAGGTCGCCAAAAGGGACTGATCGTTCCCTCTTTGGGACCGCTATCTAACCAACACCACCGACCCATGTCCAGGTCAATCAATCCGCACAAACCGCTCTATCACTGGCTGCTCCCGATGCTCGGCCTGCCATAAATCATAGGCACTTTGCATCGACAACCATTACTGGGTGATATGTCGGAATAGGATGGAGTTACTGTAGGCGAGTTCCGAATTTGGAATAGGCGGGTTTTCAGGCCGCAGTGGAGTGGCTAGTTTCTGCACTCCTCACTGCCAGCAAGGACTCGCAAATGGCCGTACCGTTAATGCCGCCCGGTGTTTCAATTCTTGAAAACATGGCGATATCCCAATCCAAACGCATTCATCTCAAGCCCGGCTCGGCATTCGCCTATTCCTGGTTTTACTCCCAGGTACGTGCGGCCGGCCCTTGGAATTACACGAAGCAGGGGCGTCAGTACGAAGCTTTTGGTAACTTCAATTACGGTGCCACGGGCACGGTGCTGGGCATTCCCGAAAATGTGCTGCTGCGAGCCGCCGGTGTGGCTCAAACCGTCGCCAGAACGACTCGTCCGGATTTTGGATCATGGTGGGGCGGTGAGCCTTTTGGTGATGACCCACGGGACCAATATTGGATAAGGAGAGGTATTGAATATGCCATTTCGCAAGGCCACTAAGCGCCTCATACCTGTTCTGCGTAATTGCCTGCTTGTGATCTGCCTGCTCTATATCGGCGGCAGTTGGGTCCTGTCGCCCGGAACACCGGACCTGGATGAAGTGGTGTTGAAGCATTCCCTGGGCAACGGTATGTCGATCTATGGTGCGCGAGATGCCCAAGGTGGCGCGACGGTGGGGTTTTCCTACAGGTACTACGTGCATAAGGATTTGGGAAGTGATCAGGAAATACTCAGCGCATTAGTGTCGGCACCTGCTTTTCTCAAAACAAAAGAGCCGGATGTTCAAGTCAATAATGAGGGTGGTGTCCTGCATCTGGTTATTCAGGGAGAAGTGTATGAGTACCACAGTTATGCGCTGGAGGGCCTGGGGAAGGTCAGGGTGATGATGGTGTTGTGATGGGGTAGCCCTCAGATTTTTCCTGCAGGATGTCGGGAGCCGATATGCCCGGTCTTGCATACCTGCGCACGGCTGCCACCTTATCTGCGTGCAAGCGGAAGGGGGCAGCGTCCATCACATATCGGAGCTGTAAATCATGGTCAAACCTACGCCCAATCCACCCCTCCCCAGCCGCTTGAACCTTGATCGTTCCCCCCCAATGGACCTGGCGCCCCCATGATTCCCCCACGCTGCATTCCCAACCAGAGCTCGATATTAATAGTTTTCGCTCCAGCAGCCACTAAGACGCTGTATGGTTTAGTAGGGGGGAATGCCTGCACATTCAATGTGGTTTTTCAGTGGCGCTGTGTTGAAGTAAGGCGCGTGAAATTATGAAGAAAATTAGATAGTTGAACAATATGAGTCCGTACAATGCCAGTAGGAGTGCGGAGGTGAATATAGGCAGTAAAAATAAATGGCTGCCTACCATTCTGAGTTTGTGGTCGTGTGCCGCAAAGTCTATATGGCTAAAATAGTTCTGATAAATAAATAAAGCATTTACCAAGGTAAGGCCCATACACATAAAAATGTACTTTGGCCAGGTTATGTCTTTCAGGTTGATTTTAGCCAGTGTCGAATTTTTTATTGTGTTGAGCAGTACAAGGGTTCCGAAAATAGGCCCGAAGATGCTGATGTAATTAGCTATCGCTTTGGCTGGCAAGGGAAAATGTGATGACCATGCGCCCACTACACCCAACAGATTATTATCGAGAAAATTATTGAATGCTAACGAAATGGGTGTGTTGGGTTGAGCGGGTAACACTGCAGCCAGCACGAAGATCGGGAAAATGCTTAAGAATATTGTTAGCAGTGGGAGTTTTATCGAAGAGTGTCGTGGTAGTGATGTATTCACAGTTGGCCTTGTAGCGACGATCTGTCGAGCGATGAACAATGTGTGGTGCTTAGTGAGAAATCACTAAGCACCATGACTATTTCGTTAACCGGTATAAACCAGGTGGTTGATTTTGTCTACGGTCTTTGGGTCGATATAAGCGGATATTGCAGCCATGATGACTGCAATGAATACAAAGCCTACACCCGTAGCTACAGCAGGAAGACTGATCGCTGCCAGCCCCGTTGCTGCCAACGCGCCGAACCCTGAAGACACCGCAGTGCCTACTGCAATACTTTCGACTTCGAGCATCAAGGGTTTCCAGTCACCGGTATTAAAACCGGTCGATGCGGCGGTGGAAATTTTAGAGGCTTGGAGAGTCAACCCAATCACCCCAAATCCTCGGCTAAGCCTTTTCAAATTGTCGGAAAAAGCTTGGTTGTCAAGTGCCTTCAGAGCGGTGTCGACTGCTGCCGCATCTTTTTGGTTGAGCTTGAAGTTCGGGTTGTTCTGAATTTTTTCAAAGGCGACTAGCGCTTGGGGATAGCTATTGATGTTTTTCCCGGAAACATTGTTCTTTAGATCTTGGGCAACCTCGCCCATGGCGGCACCGTAGCGGTTTGCGATTTCCTTGTTGGTATCGCTGATGAACCCCAGTGAATCTTTGAGTGCGGCAGGGTCAAGTTTGTTCATTTCGTTAGAGTAAGTGTCGAGCTGGTCCCTTAGATAATCAAAGATCTTGTTTTGAATATCGATTTCATAGCTTGACTTAATGCCTTCAAGTTCATGGCCCATGATGTTTTCTAAGGAGTCATTGCCCGTTCTTACTGAAGCATCGACTTCGCCCATAATAGTGTCAATGGTGCGCGAGAGGTAGTTTTTTGCCGGAAGATCGTCAAGCTTTTTCTCATAATATTTGCGTAGCTGTGAACGGCGGAAGGCGACATTCTCGATGGCATTTGCTTTCTGTTCGATCGATTCAGCCGGGGGAGAGTCGATAACGGGACCCGTTTCTCTGATCGTTTTATCGATCTCGGAATTCATATTATTTGGGATGTCGCGCGCGTCAGCTTCGTAGCTAAGTTGAAAGTCGAATTTCACTTCTTTGATTTGAAGTGGCAGCACGCGCTGATAGTCCACGCCGGCATCTTCGTAGCTGTCCATGCTGGGCCATGTACCGCTATCGGCTGCTTCAGTCATGAGACGATCGACTGTTTCATGGCCGATGGCTACGTTGCCCAAGCTAATACCGACCTGACTGGGTGGGGGTTCATTAGCGTAAATGTAAGCAGCGGGAAGATCGATGTGTCCAGGGAGATATGACATAAGTTTAATCCTTTAAACTTTTGGGTTTAGCGCATGTCCTTTCTAAGACAGTGAGGTACACGCGTTGTTATTCATCATGAATGCGCTTTGGTTCGAACGCGCCCCGTTATCCTAACGAAAGCGTGCACCGATAAAGCGAAATTAACTGTACATATATACAGTTATGTTGTCTAAGCAGATTTGAGAATTTTTCTCGTCTGGACTCATTTCATTTCAGCATTGCCGTTTGGAGTTGTGTCTGCTGGTCACCAAGTCCTGTTTTTGTACGTCTCCGTTACTCCAGCCGTAACGTTCTATCGTTGAGCTTGATTGATGGCCCCTGGTTTCACTCCTAAGGTAAGCCCCACGACAGCAAACCCCGTGGAGCGACCATGACAACAACCATCACCCCCGACTCGCGCTGGACGCGGCGGCGCGACGAGAAGCAGCGGCGGCTCGGGCTGGTCAAACAGTATGCAGACGGGGCGGTGTTGCCCAGTGACAAGATCGTCGAGGCCCTCGAAGCCTTGATCCTCCCCGGCGACCGCGTGGTGCTGGAGGGCAACAACCAGAAGCAGGCCGATTTCCTCTCGCGCTCCCTGGCCAAGGCCGACCCGGCCAAGCTCCACGATTTGCACATGATCATGCCCAGCGTCGGCCGTTCCGAGCACCTGGACCTGTTCGAGAAGGGTATCGCCCGCAAGCTCGATTTCTCTTTCGCCGGCACTCAATCCCTGCGCATCAGCCAGTTGCTGGAAGACGGCCTGCTGGAAATCGGTGCGATCCACACCTACATCGAACTCTATGCCCGGCTGGTGGTAGACCTGATTCCCAACGTGGTGCTCTCAGCCGGGTTCATGGCCGACCGCGCCGGCAATATCTACACCGGCGCCAGCACCGAAGACACCCCGGCGCTGATCGAACCCGCAGCCTTCAGCGATGGCATCGTCATCGTGCAGGTCAACCAGCTGGTGGATGACGTCACCGACTTGCCCCGCGTGGACATCCCCGCAAGCTGGGTGGATTTCGTGGTGGTGGCTGACAAACCGTTCTACATCGAGCCGCTGTTCACCCGCGACCCGCGCCATATCAAGCCGGTGCATGTGTTGATGGCGATGATGGCGATCCGTGGCATCTACGAAAAACACAATGTGCAGTCGCTCAACCATGGCATCGGCTTCAACACTGCTGCCATCGAATTGATCCTGCCCACCTACGGCGAATCCCTGGGCCTCAAAGGCAAGATCTGCCGCAACTGGACCCTCAACCCGCACCCCACATTGATCCCGGCGATTGAAAGCGGTTGGGTAGAAAGCGTGCATTGCTTCGGCACCGAACTGGGCATGGAAAACTATATTGCCGCGCGCCCGGATGTGTTCTTCACCGGCCGCGATGGCTCGATGCGCTCCAACCGCATGTTCTGCCAGCTCGCCGGCCAATACGCCGTGGACCTGTTTATCGGCGCCACCCTGCAAGTGGATGGCGACGGGCATTCCAGCACCGTGACCCGTGGCCGCCTCGCCGGTTTCGGTGGTGCGCCGAACATGGGCCACGACCCACGCGGCCGCCGTCATGGCACGCCGGCCTGGTTGGATATGCGCCACGACGATGCCCCCGAAGCCTTGCTTGAGCGCGGCAAAAAGCTGGTGGTACAGATGGTCGAGACCTTCCAGGAAGGCGGTAAACCGACCTTTGTCGACACCCTCGACGCGGTGGAAGTGGCCCGCAAAAGCGGCATGCCCCTGGCGCCGATCATGATCTACGGCGACGACGTCACCCACTTGCTTACCGAAGAAGGCATCGCCTACCTGTACAAGGCGCGCTCCCTGGAAGAACGTCAGGCAATGATCGCCGCCGTCGCCGGGGTAACCGCCATCGGCCTGCGCCACAACCCCAAGGACACTGCGCGCATGCGCCGCGAAGGCTTGATTGCCTTGCCCGAAGACTTGGGTATTCGCCGCACCGACGCCACCCGCGAGTTGTTGGCCGCCAAGAGCGTGGCCGACCTGGTGGACTGGTCTGGTGGCCTCTACAACCCGCCCGCCAAATTCAGGAGCTGGTAAATGCGCGCGCTCAAACAGCATGAACTGAGCCTGGCCGATCGCCTGGCGGATAGGGCCGTGGATGCGCTGATCGACGAAGCGGATTTGTCGCCTAAACCCGCCCTGGTAGACCGGCGCGGCAACGGCGCCCACAGCGATTTGCACCTGGGGCTGATGCACGCCTCGGCGCTGTCGCTGTGGCCGATGTTCAAGGAAATGGCCGAGGCCGCGCTCGACATCGGCGAAGTCGGCCTGCCCCTGCGCGAAGCGCTCGGTCGTATTGGCCGGGAAGGCGAGCAGGCCATGCTCGCCACCACCCAGGGCGTGAACACCCATCGCGGTGCGATCTGGGCGCTGGGGTTGCTCACCGCTGCGGCGGCCCTGGAGCCCCGCACCATAACCCTGGCCGCCGCCAAGCTGGCCCTGCTCAACGACCGCTTCGCCCCGCAGCCCATGAGCCATGGTGCCCAGGTTGCGCAGCGCTACGGCGCACGCGGTGCCCGCGAAGAAGCCCAGCTCGGCTTCCCTTCGGTGACTCAACGCGGCCTGCCGCAACTGCACAAGAGCCGCCGCGCAAACGCCGGTGAGCAGAACGCCCGGCTGGATGCGTTGCTGGCGATCATGACGGACCTGGCAGACACCTGCGTGCTCTACCGCGCCGGTACCGAAGGCCTGGCCACCATGCAACAGGGCGCCCAGGCCGTGCTCGACGCCGGTGGCAGCGCAACCCTGGCCGGACGCCGCCAACTGCATGAGCTGGACCTGCAACTGCTGGCCTTGAATGCCTCCCCCGGCGGCGCCGCCGACCTGTTGGCCGCCTGCCTGTTTATCGACCGCCTCGACGGAGCGTTGTGATGCAAACCCTATCCTTTGAATTCCCCGCCGGGCAGCCCCCCAAAGGCCGTGCGCTGGTGGGTTGCGTCGGCTCGGGCGACCTGGAAGTGCTGCTGGAGCCGGGTACGCCCGGCACCTTGACCATCCAGGTGCAAACCTCGGTCAATGGCGCGCAGCAACGCTGGCAGCACCTGTTCGAGCGCATCTTCCAGGAGCAGACGCCACCGGCCCTGAACATTGATATCCACGACTTCGGTGCCACGCCCGGCGTGGTGCGCTTGCGCCTGGAGCAAGGTTTCGAGGAGGTCGGCCATGACTGACTTACTCGCTAAACACAGCTTTGTGGAACTCGGTGCCCGGCAGCGCGCCAAGGCGCTGTTGGATGCGGGCACCTTGCGCGAGTTGATCGACCCATTCCAGCGGGTCATGTCGCCGTGGCTCAGCCGCCAAGGCGTGGTGCCCCAGGCCGATGATGGTGTGGTGATCGCCAAGGGCAGCATCGGCGCCAAGCCTGTGGTGATTGCCGCGATCGAAGGTAATTTCCAGGGCGGCAGCCTGGGTGAAGTTGGCGGCGCGAAAATCGCGGGCGCCTTGGAGCTGGCGGCCGAAGACAACCGCAACGGCATCCCCACCTGCGCGGTGCTACTGCTGGAAACAGGCGGCGTGCGCTTGCAGGAAGCCAACCTGGGCCTGGCTGCCATTGCCGACATTCACGCGGCGATTGTCGACCTGCGCCAGTACCAGCCGGTGATCGGCGTGGTGGCCGGCAGTGTCGGTTGCTTTGGGGGCATGTCCATCGCGGCTGGCTTGTGCAGCTACCTGGTGGTGACTCGCGAAGCACGTCTGGGCTTGAATGGCCCGCAAGTGATCGAGCAGGAGGCTGGCCTGGAGGAGTACGACTCCCGCGACCGCCCGTTTATCTGGAGCCTTACCGGTGGCGAGCAGCGTTTCAACAGTGGCTTGGCCGACCGTTATGTGACGGACGATGTGGCGCAGATCCAGCAGACCGTCAGCGCACTGTTGCAGCAGGGCGTGCCCACACAACCGCGCAGCCGGCGCGCTGATTTTTACCTGGCGCGCCTGGCCGAACTGGACGCGAGCGCGCAAATCGAGCCGGCGACTGTTCGCGCGCTGTATCAGGGAGAACGCCCATGAGAGGCTTGCAGTGGTTCAATGCGTTGAGCGCCAACGCAACGCCGGTCGAAGGTTTGCCGGGCTCATTGAAAGTGGCGGATGGTGTGTTGGGTGAGCAGGCGGTGCGCTATATCGCCGTGGTTCCCGATCCGCACAACCGCTTCCCCCGCGCCCGCAATGGCGAAGTCGGCCTACTGGAAGGCTGGGGCTTGGCCAAGGCGGTGGACGAAGCCATCGCCCGGGGTGACAAGCGCCCCATCATCGCTATCGTCGACGTACCCAGCCAAGCCTATGGTCGTCGCGAAGAAGCCCTTGGTATTCATCAGGCCTTGGCCGCCGCCGCTGACAGCTACGCTCGCGCTCGGCTCGCCGGCCACCCGGTGATCGCCCTGCTGGTGGGCAAGGCCATGTCGGGCGCGTTTCTCGCCCACGGCTACCAGGCCAATCGCCTGATTGCCCTGCGCGACCCTGGCGTGATGGTGCATGCCATGGGCAAGGCCTCGGCGGCACGGGTGACCTTGCGCAGCGTCGAAGAATTGGAAGCCCTGGCCGCCAGCGTGCCGCCGATGGCCTATGACATCAACAGCTATGCCAGCCTGGGTTTGCTCTGGGAGACGCTGTCCGTCACGCGTATCGAACAGCCTACGGCGGATGACGTGGCGCGGGTCAGCGATTGCCTGGTGCAGGCGATCAAGGACATCACCAGCACTGACTTGAACGGACGACTTGGCGCGCCCCATCGAGCTGCTTCCAGCCATGTACGCCAGCTGCTGCGGAAGCAATGGTGAACGCCCACGATTTGCTTTGGGGCATGACCCCGGCGCATCTGCCTGCGGATGCCCCGGCCTGGGTACGGGACGCAATCCGTGCCGGGCATCCGGTAGTGGTGCGGCGCGCCATCGCCGAGCCGGGCCATGTGGCGGTCGGGGTGCGTGGGCGTTTGCGTGAGCAGCGTTTTGCCGCCCAGATGCCCGTGGCGGCGGTGCAACGGCGGGTGGCGCCGCAAGCCTTGCGAGAGGTGCTCTCACCACGGGATTTACCGGCGCTGCGGGCCCTCGATCAACTGCGGCCGGTGCTGGCGCAGCAAGATTGGGGCGTCAGCGGCAGTGCCGGGTTTGAATTGGCCAGTGGCATTGAAGCGCTGCATGCCCAAAGTGACCTGGATTTGATTCTGTGCACGCCCAAGCCCCTGGATCGTAGCGAGGCGCGAGCGCTGTTGGCGATCCTGGACACCGCGCCCTGTGCCGTCGACCTGCAACTGCAAACCCCTTTCGGTGCCGTCGCCTTGCGCGAATGGGCCGGCCCCTCGCGCCGTGTCCTGCTCAAGACCGTCAGCGGTGCGCACCTTGTGCTCGACCCTTGGCAGGCCGTGGCATGAGCAGCCTTCTGGTGTTTCCGGGGCAGGGCGCCCAACGCCGCGGCATGCTCCAGGCGTTGCCGGCCGACATTCTGCAAGAGGCCAGTGATGCCCTGGGTGAAGACGTTCGTCGGCTCGACTCGGCGCAGGCGCTTGAATCGACGCGGGCTGTGCAACTGTGCCTGTTGATCGCCGGCGTGGCCCATGCCCGGCGATTAGAGTGCACGCCGGATTATGTGGCGGGCCTGTCCATCGGCGCCTACCCAGCCGCGGTGATGGCTGGGGCCCTGGACTTCGCTGATGCGATAAAACTGGTCAGCCTGCGTGGCGAACTGATGCAGCAGGCTTATCCACAGGGCTATGGCATGACGGCGCTGATCGGCCCTGATCTTTCCAGCGTCGAGGCCTTGCTGGCGGATATCCACAGCCCGCAAACGCCGGTGTACCTGGCCAATATCAATGCCGACAACCAGACCGTCATCGCCGGCAGCAACGAGGCGATGAAGCGGGTTGCCGAGCGCATCAAAGGCAACGGCGTCGCCAAGCGCCTGGCCGTCAGCGTGCCGTCTCACTGCCCGTTGCTGGAGCAACCCGCCCAGGCACTGTTCCAAGCTTTCGTTCCACTCAAGGCGCCGCGCATCACTTACCTGAGCAGCACCCGCGCGCGACCTATCCACAACCCCGAACAACTGCGTGACGACCTGGCCTTCAATATGTGCCGCGTCGTCGATTGGCGCGGCACTGTGCAAAGCGCCTACGAGCGCGGTGTGCGCCTGCAAATCGAACTGCCTCCGGGCGCGGTGCTCACCGGTCTGTCACGCCGTGTTTTCGAACAAGGCACGGTGATCGCCTGCGAAGGCGCTCGCCTGGACACCTTGCAGGCCCTGCTGCAAGAGGAGGAGCGCCGCCACCGATAACGCAGTACCCAAGGCTTTCGAAGCACAAAAACAACAATTTCGAACGAGCACTTTGAGGACAACAACCATGATTATTTACGGTGTGGCTTTTTTGGCGTTCTGCACGTTGGCAGGGCTGTTTGTGGGTGAGCTGCTGGGCAAGCTGTTGGGTATCCCGGCCAACGTCGGCGGGGTGGGTATTGCCATGCTGCTGTTGATCGGCCTGGGCAGCTACCTGAGCAAACGCGGCCTGTTTACCGGCAAGTCAGAGCAAGGCGTGAGCTTCTGGGCGGCGGTGTATATCCCGATTGTGGTGGCGATGGCGGCCCAGCAAAACGTATATGGCGCCATCAGCGGTGGGCCTATGGCGATTCTGGCCGGGACCCTCGCCGTAGTGCTCGGCTTTGCTTTGGTGCCCGTGCTGGTGCGTATCGGTAACCGCGAACCGGTTGCGGTTGCTCCCACTAAAGAAGCGGGGTGATCGCCATGTACGAATCGATGATGAAAGTGATCACCGGCTACGGCTTGATCAGTGGTTTCGCCGTGATCGGCCTGACCATGTGGGTGTCTTATTGGATCTCCGATACCTTCACCAAGGGCCGCCTGCATGGTTCGGCCATTGCCATTCTGCTGGGGTTGGCGCTGTCGTATGTGGGCGGTGCGTTTACCGGTGGTTCCAAGGGCGTGGTGGATATTCCACTGTTGTCGGGCATCGGCCTGCTCGGTGGTGCGATGTTGCGGGACTTTGCCATTGTCGCCACGGCGTTTGGCGTGAGTGTCGATGAGCTGAAACGCGCCGGCTACGTGGGTGTATTGGCGCTGTTTGTCGGCGTGGGCTCGTCGTTCGTTGCCGGGGTAGGGGTGGCGATGGCGTTCGGGTACACCGATGCGGTGAGCCTCACCACCATCGGCGCCGGAGCCGTGACCTATATCGTCGGCCCGGTGACCGGCGCGGCGATTGGAGCCAGCTCCGAGGTGATGGCGCTGTCCATTGCCGCGGGGTTGATCAAGGCCATTCTGGTGATGGTGATGACGCCGTTCGTGGCGCCGCTGATCGGGCTGAACAACCCACGCAGCGCGGTGATCTTCGGTGGCTTGATGGGCACCTCCAGCGGTGTGGCGGGCGGCCTGGCGGCGACTGATCCGAAGCTGGTGCCTTATGGGTGTTTGACGGCGGCGTTCTATACGGCGCTGGGGTGCTTGCTAGGGCCTTCGTTGTTGTTTTTGTTGATGCGTGGGTTGGTGGGCTGACGGGTCGGGCCTCATCGCAGGCAAACCAGCTCTACAGGCGATCTCGGTCCACTGTGGGAGCTGGCTTGCCTGCGATGGCGGCTTCAAGCCTGGCGATTGGCATACATCCGACACTCCGCCAACAACGCCAGCAGGTTTGGGTCACGCTCCTTGGCCTTCAGGAACACCACGCCGATCTGCTGTTGCAAGCGATACCTGGGCTGCAGCGGTATCAGCTTCACGCGGTTCTCATACACCGCTGCGATCCGCCCTGGCAGCAGCGCATAACCCACCCCTGAACTGACCATGCTCAGCAAGGTAAAGATATCGTTCACCTGCATCGCCACCTTCGGCTCGAACCCTGCCTGATGGAACACCCGGTTGCCGTCCTGATGCGTGGCGAAGCCCTGGGTGAGGGTGATGAAGGTGGCATCGCGCACGTCGGCCAGGTCGATTTCCTGATTGCGGTCCAGGGGCGAATCGGCCGGGGTGGCGAGGAAGATGTCATCGCTGAACAGCGCGATCTGCTCGCAGTCGGGGTCGTGGGCGTGCTCGTCGAGGGAGATGAGGATCGCGTCCACTTCCATGTTCTTGAGCTTGTAGAGCAGGTCGAAGTTGGAGCCCAGGATCAGGTCGATATTGAGTTCGCTGCGCCGGATTTTCAGGCCCATGATCAGTTGCGGCACGGTCTTGACCGTCAACGAATACAGCGAGCCGAGCTTGAAGCGTTCGGCCGAGAACCCGGCGGCTTCGCGGGTCAGGCGCACGCTGTCGACCACGTCGGCCACCAGTTTCTGCGCACGCTCTTCGAGCACGTAGGCGCTTTCCAGTGGAGTGAGGTTGCGCCCCTCGT
Source organism: Pseudomonas fluorescens (assembly GCF_001902145.1). Classification (GTDB taxonomy): domain Bacteria; phylum Pseudomonadota; class Gammaproteobacteria; order Pseudomonadales; family Pseudomonadaceae; genus Aquipseudomonas; species Aquipseudomonas fluorescens_BV. The sequence continues at coordinate 205,264 of NZ_MRST01000026.1, read as the reverse complement.
GTTTGAACAGCGGGCAGCGCAGGGCACTTTCCAGGGAGTGAATGGCGCGGTGCACGCTGACATTGCTGGTTTGCAGCTCGGCGGCGGCGCGGGCCAGGTTGCCGGTGCGCATGAACGCCAGGAAGATCTCCAGCTTCTTGAGGGTGAATTCTTCGTCGATCAGCATGGCCTTGGGCTCTTGTTCGATTGCACTCGATTGTGCCCGTAAACGCGGCTGTCGTCGCCGGAACGTCACACGCTGCTTGCACTCTGATGCGCAAGGCCGGACGCTTGTCCGCCTGTTCTTGAGGGTTACGGGAGGTCAGTGATAGATGTACCACGGGGAACGATTCAACGCCTGGAGCCATTTGCTCGGTGCAGTTGCGGCCTGTATTGGTGCCGTGTGGATGTTGGTGGTGGCGAGCCTGGACGGCAGCCCCTGGAAGATCGTCAGCGTGGCGATTTATGGCTTTACCCTGATGGTGCTGTACAGCGCGTCAACGGTGTACCACAGCGTGCAGGGCCGGCGAAAAGCGATCATGCAGAAGGTCGATCACTTTTCCATTTACCTGTTGATAGCCGGCAGCTACACGCCATTCTGCCTGGTGACCCTGCGGGGGCCGTGGGGCTGGACGCTGTTCGGAATTGTGTGGGGGCTGGCGGTGATCGGCATCCTGCAGGAGATCAAGCCGCGCTCGGAGGCGCGGATTCTGTCCATCGTGATCTATGCCGTGATGGGCTGGATCGTACTGGTAGCGGTCAAGCCGCTGATGGCGGCGCTGGGCACGGCAGGGTTTATCTGGTTGGCATCAGGTGGAGTGCTGTACACCGTAGGCATTATCTTTTTTGCCCTGGAGGATCGCTTGCGCCATTCCCACGGCATCTGGCATTTGTTTGTGATTGGCGGCAGCCTGCTGCATTTCGTGGCGATCATGCATTACGTGCTCTGATTGTGGGAGCGGGCAAGCCCTAATGCCGTTCAGTTAAGCGTATATTCGCCCTCTGTAGGAGCGAGCTTGCTCGCGAAAAACGTCAACGATAACGCGTGTTTCCTGATTGAACGCGGCGCCTGTGAGTTTTTCGCGAGCAAGCTCGCTCCTACAAAAAGCCTTAACTGAACGGCATTAGGGCAAGCCCGGCTCCCACACTTAAAGGCGTTCCAGTAACGCCTGGGCGCGGCTGCCGAATATCTCTAGCAACTTGGCCAGCATATGCGGTGGAGGTTCGTTGGCACGGGTCAGCGCGTAGAGGGTGATCGGCAGCGGTGGGGTGAGCGTTCGGATATGGGTGGTGGCCGTTGAGGCACCCAACGCCGTGAACGGATCGATCACGGTCAGGCCCGCGCCGGATTCGACCATCGCGCGGGCCAGTGAGTAGGTCTGCACCGAGATCGTCACGCGTGGCGGCGGGTCGACGCTTTCCAGATAACTCTCCAGCTTGGCGGCCAGCGGGTCAGCGCTGGACAGGCCGATCAAGGGCGCACCGGCTAGTTCGGCCAACGGCAGGGGCTGATGCCGTTCGGCATCGGGCCAATAGCCTTTGGACGCCAATGCCACCAGCACGCCGTTGGCCAGCACCTGAGTGGTAAGCCCCGGATGCCCGGAAAAGTTGAGCGTCAGCGCCAGGTCGATCTCGCGCATCAACAGCTTTTGCACCAGCTCGTGGCTATGGTCACTGGACAGTTCACAGGCAATGTCCGGGTAATCGCGCTTCCATTCCAGGATCGCCGGCGGTAGCAGCGCCAGCGCCAGCGCCGGGATTGCGCCGATGCGAATGCTTTGCCCCGGTTCGCGGCGCAAACTTTTCGCCAGGCGCCGCACGCCTTGCAGGCTTGCGCTGACTTTCTCGACTTCGCGTTCCAGCGCCAGGGCTTCCGGCGTGGGTTGCAATTTGCCCCGTACCCGCAGGAATAACGCAAAGCCCAACTGCAGTTCGGCGTGCTGCAGCACTTTGGTCACCGCCGGTTGCGAGACGTGCAGCAGTTGCGCGGCGGCACTGATGGAGCCGGTCTGACGGATGGCCTGGAAGATTTCGATATGACGCAAGCGCATGGCGAGTCCCATAACCTTTGTTTATAGGTGAGCCATCTTTATTCATTGTCGGTGACCTGTCACCTGGCTCTACGCTGAGCGCTCTTAATCAACGGTTGGGGGCTGGGATGGCCAGGCAGGTTTGCATCATCGGCGGTGGGGTTATTGGCTTGGCCAGCGCTTATGCGTTGGTGCGGGCTGGCCATGAGGTCACGCTGATCGATGCCCGTGGCACCTTGGGCAGCGAAACCAGTTTTGCCAACGGTGGGCAACTGTCCTATCGCTATGTTGCGCCACTGGCCGACGCGGGCGTGCCCTTGCAGGCAATCGGGTGGTTGCTGCGTGGCGACTCGCCCTTGAAGTTGCGACCCCGCCTCGACCCACAGCAATGGCGTTGGATGGCGGCATTTATCGGCGCTTGCCGGGGGTCGGTCAACACGCGTAACGGCGCCCATCTTCTGCGCCTGGCTACCCTGAGCCAGAGCACGTTACAGCAGTGGCGCGAGGATGATCGCCTGGGCGGCTTCGACTGGCGGCGCAACGGCAAGCTAGTGATGTTTCGCAGCGCCAGCACCTTTGAACATGCACGCGCCAAGGTCACAAATTTCCTGCAGCAACAAGTGTTGTCGTCTGTTGAGTGCGCTCACCTGGAGCCCGCACTGGCGGCCGGTGGCTTTGTCGGCGGCATCTACACGCCGCACGAGGAAGTGGGGGATTGCCACGCTTTTTGCCGGCAATTGGCGGCCCGGCTTGAGGCGTCGGGGCGTTGCAGGTTCTTGCTCGGGCGTAAGGTCACCGGGCTACGCCATGCTGGCGGTGCGGTACAGGCCATCGAACTGGGTGACGAGGTGATGCCGGTCGAGCAGTTGGTCCTGGCGGCCGGTTATCGCAGCGCTGAGTTGGCACTGCCGGGGCTGTCACTGCCGTTATATCCGCTCAAGGGCTACAGCCTGAGCGTGCCGATTGGCACGCAACACCAGGCGCCGAATGTGAGCATCACCGACTACGACCGCAAGATCGTCTATGCGCGCCTCGGCGAGCAACTGCGGGTCGCGGCCATGGTGGATATTGTGGGATTCGATGCCGGCCTTGAGCCCTCGCGCCTGGCGTTGATGAAGCGCCAGGCAGTAGAGACATTTCCTCATGCAGCTGACTACGCGCACGCGCTCGAATGGGCTGGCATGCGCCCGGCCACGCCGACGGGCGTGCCGCTGATTGGCGCCAGTCGCTATCGCAACCTGTGGTTGAACCTGGGCCACGGCGCGCTTGGCTTTACCCTGGCCTGCGGCAGCGCCCAACTGCTGACCGAATTGATCGACCAGCGCCCCCCTTCCATTGATATGCAGGGCCTGACGCCCCGCGCCGCTTGAGGATGCAGCCATGACCATTACCCGAATCAATAGCAACGAACGACTCAGCGGTGCCGTGACGTTCAAGGACCTGGTATTTCTTTCGGGCCAGGTACCGGGCGACGGTCTGGATGTGGCTACCCAGACCCAGGAAGTGCTGGCCAGGATCGATACGCTGTTGGCCGAGGCGGGTAGCGATAAGCATCACTTACTCAATGCGACGATTTATCTGAAGGACATCGGTGCTGGTTTTGCAGCGATGAATGAAGTCTGGTCCGCATGGCTCTCGCCAGGCATGGCGCCCACGCGCACTACCTTGCAAGCAGCGCTGGCGCGGCCGAGTGTGCTGGTGGAAATCAGCGTGATTGCAGTACGTAAATAACCTCAAAGACCAACGGAGAATAACAATGAAAACAATCCTGTTGACCGGCTGCGCGCTGGGGCTTTTGTTGAGCGCACAGGCCCATGCAACCGAAACGCCGCTGGAGGGCACCTTGAGCAAGATCGCCAGCGCCAAGTCCATCACCCTGGGCTATCGCGATGCGTCGGTGCCGTTTTCCTACGTGGGGGATAGCAGTGGTAAACCGATGGGCTACTCGGTGGATTTGGCGAACAGGATCGTCGAGCGCATCCAGCAGAAAATCTCAGTGAACGACCTCAAGGTGAAGTACAACCTGGTGACGTCCCAAACCCGCATCCCGCTGGTGCAGAACGGCACTGTCGACCTGGAGTGCGGCTCCACCGGCGTGACGGCTGAGCGGCAAAAGCAGGTGGCGTTCTCCTACGGGTTTATCTACGTAAAGGGCCAGTTGCTCACGGCCAAGGATAGCGGGATCAAAGGCTTTGCCGACCTTGCGGGCAAGAATGTGGTGACCACTGCCGGCACCACCAATGAGCGCTTTCTCAAAAGTTATAACGCTGAACACAAAGCCAATATGTTCGTGATCAGCGCCAAGGACCATGGTGAAGCGTTCAAGATGCTCGAGACCGGCCGCGCGGTAGCGTTTTATATGGACGACGCGTTGCTCTACGGCGAGCGTGCCAAGGCCAAGGACCCGCATCACTGGGTGGTAGTCGGCGAGGAGCAGTCGCGGGAGATCTACAGCTGCATGGTGCGCAAGGACGACCCGCAGTTTCTCGCGGTGGTCAACGAAACCCTGGGCGAGCTGTACCGCTCGGGAGAGATCAACGGGATATACCAGCGCTGGTTCGAGCAGCCGATTCCGCCCAAGGGCTTGAACCTGGAGTTCCCGATGACCCGCGAGTTGAAAGCGATCATCGCCAAGCCGGTGAGTGACCCAGTGGAATAAGCCTGGGGTAACCCGATAAAACTGTAGGAGCTGGCTTGCCTGCGATAGCGGTCTGTCAGTTGTAAATTAACTGCCTGAACCACCGCTATCGCAGGCAAGCCAGCTCCCACAGTTGATTGGGTTTACAGGGTGAGGTCAGAAGTCGCCCCAGAGTTGTTGGGCGACGGATAGTGCGACGACGGGCGCGGTCTCGGTACGCAACACCCGTGGGCCGAGGCGAGCGGCGTGGTAGCCGGCGCCCTGGGCTGTCTCGACTTCATTATCGGTGAGCCCACCCTCGGGGCCGATCAAGAACGCCAGGCTCGATGGCTTGGCATGGCTGATCATCGGCTCTGCCACCGGGTGCAGCACCAGCTTCAAATCCGCCTCGGTTTGCTTGAGCCAGTCTGCCAGCAAGAGCGGTGGGTGAATCACCGGCACCGTCGAACGCCCACATTGCTCGCACGCGCTGATTGCCACCTGGCGCCAGTGCAGCAAGCGCTTGTCGGCGCGTTCATCCTTGAGGCGTACCTCGCAGCGGTCGCTGAAGATCGGTGTGATGGCGTTGACGCCCAGTTCAGTGGCCTTCTGGATCGCCCAATCCATGCGCTCGCCCCGGGACAGGCCCTGGCCGAGGTGAATATGCAGGGGCGATTCGGCCTGGCCGGCGAAGCGATCCGTGAGTTGCACGGTGACGCGTTTTTTACCGACTTCCAGCAAGGTGCCACGAAACTCCTGGCCAGAGCCGTCGAACAATTGCACGGCATTGCCTTCAGCCATGCGCAACACACGGCTGATGTAATGCGCCTGGGCTTCGGGCAGTTCGTGGTCACCGAGACTCAGCGGGGTGTCGGTGAAAAAGCGGGACAGTCTCATGTCTGTTCTCTGAAGAGGTTGTTTATGTAGGAGCGAGGGGGACGCCTAGTTCTTGCTCGCGAAAAATGTACATCCGACGCAGCGGTGCGCCTGGAATGCCTTCGCGAGCAAGCTCGCTCCTACAAGGATTTCGGCAATCAACCTGGATCGCGGAAGCCTGGGTGAAAATCTTTGGGCACCGCCACACTGACCTTGCTGTTAGTGGCGATATCGATCCCTTCGCTGGCCACCTCGGCCAGGAAGTCGATCTGCTCGGGGGTAATCACATAAGGCGGCAGGAAATACACCACGCTGCCCAATGGTCGCAACAGCGCACCGCGTTCCAGGGCGTGCTCGAAGACCTTCAGGCCGCGGCGCTCCTGCCACGGGTAGGCGGTCTTGGTGGCTTTGTCCTGCACCATCTCGATGGCCAGCACCATGCCGGTCTGGCGCACTTCGGACACGTGAGGGTGGTCCACCAAGTGCGCGGTGGCGGTCGCCATGCGCAGGGCCAGGGCCTTGTTGTTTTCGATGACGTTGTCTTCTTCAAAGATATCCAGCGTCGCCAACGCCGCCGCACAGGCCAGCGGGTTGCCGGTGTAGCTGTGGGAGTGCAGGAAGGCACGCAGTGTGGGGTAGTCGTCGTAGAAAGCGCTGTAGACCTCTTCGGTGGTGACCACGGCGGCCAGCGGCAGGTAACCGCCGGTGAGGGCTTTGGACAGGCACAGGAAGTCCGGGCGGATGCCGGCCTGTTCACAGGCGAACATACTGCCGGTGCGGCCAAAGCCCACGGCGATCTCGTCGTGGATCAAGTGCACGCCATAGCGGTCGCAGGCTTCGCGCAGCAGCTTGAGGTACACCGGGTGGTACATGCGCATGCCACCGGCGCCCTGGATCAGCGGCTCGACGATCACGGCAGCGACGGTGTCGTGATGCTCGGCCAGGGTCTGCTCCATCGCCAGGAACATGGTGCGCGAGTGTTCTTCCCAGCTCATGCCTTCGGGGCGCAGGTAGCAGTCGGGGCTTGGCACCTTGATCGTGTCGAGCAGCAACGCCTTGTAGGTCTCGGTAAACAGCGGCACGTCGCCCACCGACATCGCGGCGATGGTTTCGCCGTGGTAGCTGTTGGTGAGGGTGACGAAGCGTTTTTTGTTCGGCTGGCCGCGGTTGAGCCAGTAGTGAAAGCTCATCTTCAGCGCCACTTCGATGCAGGACGAACCGTTATCGGCATAGAAGCAGCGGGTCAGCCCTTCGGGTGTCATCGCGACCAGGCGCTCGGACAGCTCGATCACCGGTTGATGGCTGAAACCGGCGAGGATCACGTGCTCCAGCTGATCGACCTGATCCTTGATGCGCTGGTTGATACGCGGGTTGGCGTGGCCGAATACGTTGACCCACCAGGAACTGACGGCATCGAGGTAGCGCTTGCCTTCGAAGTCTTCCAGCCATACGCCTTCACCGCGCTTGATGGGCACCAGCGGCAATTGCTGGTGGTCTTTCATCTGGGTACAGGGATGCCACAGCACGGCGAGGTCGCGTTGCATCCACTGGTTGTTCAAGCCCATCGGTGATCTCCTCGAAGCGGTCCTGCGGCCGGCGCAGGCGAAACAATCGCGCAAGCCTATGCAATGGTGGCTTGGGTCACAAGCCATTGTGGGGAAATTGACGGTAAATGCAGGACGATCTGTCACGTTTCTTGGGGATAGTCTTAATCCCTTGTTAATTTATGATGCATAGCCTCTTTATCGTATTTCTCGATATTTCAAAGCAAAATTTTCCGCTTTAATTCGATAGGTAAAACGCTAGTCTTGGGCACAGTTCTTACGGGATTAAGTACATGCAGCTACGCAATTCGCCGGCCCGCTACGGTTGGGTCAGCATGGTTCTGCACTGGGGCATAGCCTTGGTGGTGTTCGGTTTATTCGCCTTGGGCTTGTGGATGGTCGGCCTCGACTATTACAGCGCCTGGCGCAAAGATGCGCCTGACTTGCACAAGAGCATTGGCATCACGCTGTTCGCCATCATGCTGGTGCGGATCGTCTGGCGCCTGGTCAGCCCGCCGCCACCGCCGCTGGCCAGCTATAGCCGTATGACGCGGATCGGTGCCGCATTTGGGCACGCGTTCCTTTATGTTGGGTTGTTTGCCGTGATGTTTGCCGGTTACCTGATTTCCACCGCGGACGGTGTCGGGATCCCGGTGTTTGGCCTGTTTGAAATTCCTGCCGTGGTTTCCGGTCTACCGGACCAGGCAGATACCGCCGGTTGGGTGCATTTGTACCTGGCCTGGGTGTTGGTGGTCTTCGCCGGCTTGCATGGCGTGGCCGCGTTGAAACACCATTTTATCGATCGTGATGCGACCCTTTCGCGAATGCTGGGACGCAAAGCCTGATGTTCAACCTCGACTCACAAGGAAAAGAAAGCATGTTGAAAAAAACACTCGCTGCGCTGGCAATCGGTTCTGCCCTGCTGTCCGCAGGTTCGGCGATGGCCGCTGACTACGTGATCGACAAGGAAGGCCAGCACGCCTTCGTCGATTTCAAAATCAGCCACCTGGGCTACAGCTACATCACCGGTACCTTCAAAGACCTGGATGGCAAGTTCAGCTTTGACGCTGCCAAGCCCGAAGACGCCAAGATCGAAGTCAACGTGCGCACTGCCAGCGTGTTCTCCAACCACGCCGAGCGCGACAAGCACGTCAACAGCAAGGACTTCCTGGAGTCGGGCAAATTCCCTGATGCCAAGTTCGTCTCTACCAGCGTCAAACCAACCGGCAAAAATGCTGATGGCAAGCTGACTGCTGATGTGACCGGGGACCTGACCTTCCACGGCGTGACCAAGCCTATCCTGGTCAAGGCCACGTTCCTCGGCGAAGGCAAGGACCCATGGGGCGGCTACCGTGCCGGCTTTGAAGGCACCACCAACATCAGCCGCAAGGAATTCAACAAGGACGGTATGGACGTAGGTCCACAGTCTGACAACGTGCAGTTGTACATCACGTTTGAAGGTGTGAAAGCGAAGTAATGCTTCGTATGTAGGAGCGAGCTTGCTCGCGAAGGCCGCAAGGACACCGCGTTAAACCAGGATACCCGCGTTATCGTTGACGACCTTCGCGAGCTAGCTCGCTCCTACAGGCAAAAAAAACCCGTATCTCGCGATACGGGTTTTTTTTATGCTTCGCGGTTGCGAGTCAGCAGCGCTGGTTTTTCACCACGAGGACGGCCTGGCAGTTGATCCAACTGCTCAGGTGTCGGGAAGCGATCCGCTTTCGACTCCTTGTGGATGATCTTCGGCGCCGGGCCACCACGTGGGTTTTGTACTGCAGGCTCGGACGAGCGAGGCTGATCGTCACGGGCCGGGCGGCGGTTGTTGCTGCGTGAATCTTCGCGACGGGCCTGGCCGTCACGCGGTGCGCCATTACGCGGGCCGCTGCGCTTGGCAGGCGGAGTACCCGTGGTGCCGCCGCTGCTGTTGCGCGGAGCGTTCTGGCGAGCACCCTGTGGCTGGCCGCTACGTGGAGCGCCTGCGCCCTGGGCCGGAGCCCCTGGACGACGGCCACGGCCCTGGGCCGGTTTGGCCTGGGGCACGTAGTCGACGCGGTTACCGAAGTTATCGATATCGTCGTCAAGGAACTCGTCCGGGGCACGGTCGGCCGCGGCGCGTGGTGGCTGGCTCGGCTGGCGCTGTTCGCGGGCCGGGGTGCCTTCACGGGGCTTCTGCTCACGGGCCGGGCGTTCGCCACGGCTGCTGGTCGCGGATTTTTCCTTGCCCTTGTCCTTGCCTTTGTCGCGACGACCACCGCCACCACCGCCGCCGTTCGGGCCATCGCCCTTCGGACCACGTGGGTTGCGAGGGTTGCGCACGTCTGGACGCTCGCGCGCTTCTGGCTTCTCGGCCTCCACGGCGCTGGCATCGAAGCCCATCAGGTCGCCGTCGGCGATTTTCTGCTTGGTCATGCGCTCGATGCTTTTCAGCAGTTTTTCTTCGTCCGGCGCGACCAGCGAAATGGCCTCGCCCGAACGACCGGCACGGCCCGTACGGCCGATACGGTGCACATAGTCTTCATCGACGTTTGGCAGCTCGAAGTTGACCACATGTGGCAACTGGTCGATATCCAGGCCGCGTGCGGCGATATCGGTGGCCACCAGGATACGCACGCTGCCGGCCTTGAAGTCGGCCAGGGCTTTGGTGCGGGCGTTCTGGCTCTTGTTGCCGTGGATGGCGACGGCGGTGAGGCCGTGCTTGTCCAGGTACTCGGCCAGGCGGTTGGCGCCGTGCTTGGTGCGGGTGAACACCAGCACCTGTTCCCAGGCACCCTGGGTGATCAGGTGCGCCAGCAGCGAGCGCTTGTGGCTGGCGGCCAGGCGGAACACGCGTTGCTCGATACGCTCGACCGTGGTGTTCGGAGGCGTGACTTCGATGCGCTCCGGGTTGTGCAGCAGCTTGCCGGCCAGGGCGGTGATGTCGTTGGAGAACGTTGCCGAGAACAGCAGGTTCTGACGTTTGGCCGGCAGGCGGGCGAGGACCTTTTTCACGTCATGGACAAAGCCCATGTCGAGCATGCGGTCGGCTTCGTCCAGCACGAGGATTTCCACGTGGGACAAATCGACGCTGCCTTGGCCGCAGAGGTCGAGCAAACGACCCGGGCAGGCCACCAGCACATCGACGCCACGGGACATGGCCTGAACCTGTGGGTTCATACCGACGCCGCCGAAGATGCAGGCGCTGACGAACTTCAAGTCGCGGGCATACAGCTTGAAGCTGTCGTGCACTTGGGCGGCGAGTTCGCGGGTTGGGGTCAGGACCAGTACACGCGGTTGGCGCGGGCCGTGACGTTGGGATTTGTCCGGGTGACCGTTGGGAAACAACCGCTCCAGGATCGGGAGGGCGAAACCGCCGGTTTTACCAGTACCTGTCTGAGCCGCGACCATCAGGTCGCGACCTTGCAACACGGCGGGAATGGCCCGCTGTTGCACCGGAGTAGGCTCGGTATAGCCCGCTGCCTCGATGGCGCGGACTAAAGCCTCGGAGAGACCGAGGGAAGCAAAGGACATGAGTAATCCTGTTTTAGTTAGGGCTTGGCCCAAAGGGATAATCTTGCCGGGCGTGAATGGCGCTTAGGGGAGCGCAACCCCGTCCGGTCCTGCTGCGTCTGGCGGGCACTCCACCGGCTCGCGCGGGCTGCAAAGCTGCGCAGTAGCTGGGTTGGGTGCCGTTTTCAAGACCCGAGCGGCCGGGCGTAAGCCTGGCGGAAAGGCCGCAGTATAACAGAGCAATCACTGCGCGCTGCTTTCCTGCTGCTCAACGGCGTGTTCGGGCGCTAGTATGGGTGCCGTTTGCTCGTGTATCCGGCCATATTTGGCGCTCAATGTGGCATAGGCCGGCTCTTGCTTGAAGCGCTTGAGCTCGGCGGCAAAGCGTTGCACCAGCAGGTCCATGCCTGCGCCACGGCGTACCGCAAGAAATTGCTGCTGGCGGTTGACCACCACCGACGCCTGGCTGACTTTACCTTCCAGGTCCAGCGCCTTGATCACGTGGTGCCCCACGCGCCGGTCAGTCACCACCATATCCACGCGCCCCAGCATGAGTTTGCCAAAGTTGGCTTCATGGCTGGGGGCGGGTTCGCGCTGGAAGGTGTTGGACTTACTGAACGCGTCGCCATAAAGGTAGCCAGGGGAAACGCCAATGGTCAGGCCGCGCAGGTCGTCGAGCGTGGCGGCGGGGTGAGGGCGCTCGTTGGCATAGAACAAGACAAATTCGACTTCCGACAACGGCTCGCTGGGATAGAGCAGCAACGCGTCGCGCTCCTGGCTGTGAAAGATATCCAGCGCGCCGTCGGCGTGGCCCTGCTCGAGCATCGCCAGACAGCGCTTCCAAGGGAGGAACTGCCATTGCACGTCCACCCCCAGGCGCTGGAACACGATCAGGGTGGTTTCATAATCCAGGCCGGCCATGGTGCCGTTGTCTTCGTAGACATAGGGCGCCCAGGGTTCGGTGACAATGCGCAGTTTCTCGCCATGAGCGGCCAGGCTCAGGCAAGAAAACAGCACAGCGGTCAACAGCTTGAAGAGGACGGGCATACCCTGAGGTTACGACGCTCCCCACAGAAAGAGAAGCTCTGGCACGCGCATTGGCGGGCGGTCCTACTTCGCGGGAGCGTTCAGCAGGTGTTCGTGGATCGCGGTCCGGCGCTCACCCAGAATCAAACGCACCACAGGGTTGGCGAACCAGTGTTCCAACTGGTGGGCATCAATCGGGCGCTTCTGGCGTTCTTCCTGGTTTTGTCGGGCCTTGTCCCACCAAACCGGGCCGCACGCCTGGTCGAACTCGTTTTCGTGTTCGTAGCAGCCGTAGAGAATCTCGCGGATGAACTGTTGCTGGTGCTTGGGCAGCAGCAGGGTGATCAGCTTGTACATCAAACGCTGCAAACGCGGCGGGCGCGGCAGGTGCGAGGAGACCTGGCGCGTATCGGCCAGGGCTTGTGCACTGGTGGGTGCGCTGGCGTGCTTGGCGATCCACGCCTTGACCTTGGCCCGGAACAGCTGTTTGCGGCTCCAGTAATGGTGGATCAGGTCCGGGCACTCGCGCACCTTCACGGTGCGGTAGGCGGCGATGGACAGGCAGAACTCTTCCAGGGTGTAGGCGCCCTGGGCGTGGGGGAACAGCTCATCCATCAACTCGATGGAGCGGTCGAGGATGTGCGCATCCTGTTGGGTCAAGCCCATGACGCCGGAGTTGAGGGTCATCATGTCATCGTCGGCCACGCCCATGTCCAGCAGGCGCTGGCGCAGGGCGGTGTAGAGGATGCTTTCGTGGTTGTCGCCGTACTTGGTGTAGAAGGCGTTGCACAGCAAGGTGCCGGGCTGTACGCGTTCGAACAGGGCCATGGGCGAGTGATGGAAGAAGGTGTCGGTGTCGATCAACAGCGCCACCGGGGATTCTTGCAGCACCTGGCGCAGCACCACGTGTTTGGTGCGAAAGTGATAGCCGTGGGGCTCGCTCCAGCGTCTGCGGGTGGCCTCGTCCAGCGGGCGGACGCGCACCGGCAGCAAGCGATAGGGCTCGGGGTTGTCGCTGAATACCTGAATGTCGATGTTCGCGTCCGGCGTGCCCTGCAGGAATGCCAGTGCGCTGGCGATGCTGAATACGGCTTCCTGATGGTAGGTGTCAGCGCCGAAGACCAGGTAGACCAGTTGCGGGCGGGACGTCGAGGGCACTGTATTCATGGACTGCGGGGTTCCGTGGGTAACGTAAAACGACAAAGGCCCTCGTCAGAACGAGGGCCTTGGTACAACCGGTCAAGCGTTAACGTGGCAGCTTGAGGTTGTTCCAGATGGCAAGGCTGGGTTCAGCCTGGTTCAGGGTATAGAAATGCAACCCTGGTGCACCACCTTGCAACAATTGCTCACACATCTCGGTGATGACCTGCTCGCCGAACGCCTGGATGCTTTTGACGTCATCGCCATAGGCTTCCAGTTGTTTGCGCACCCAGCGTGGGATTTCGGCGCCGCAGGCGTCGGAGAAGCGCGCCAGCTTGCTGTAATTGGTGATCGGCATGATGCCCGGCACAATCGGGATGTTTACGCCCATCGCCCGTACACGCTCGACGAAGTAGAAGTAGCTGTCGGCGTTGAAGAAATACTGGGTGATTGCACTGTCGGCGCCGGCATTGGCCTTGCGCACGAAGTTCTGCAAATCGTCTTCGAAATTGCGCGCCTGAGGGTGCATCTCCGGGTAAGCGGCTACTTCGACATGGAAGTGATCGCCACTTTCTTCACGGATGAAACTCACCAGGTCGTTGGCGTAGCGCAGCTCACCGCTGGCCATGCCCATGCCGGACGGCAGGTCGCCACGCAGGGCAACGATGCGCTTGATGCCTGCGGCTTTGTACTGGGTCAGCAGGCCACGCAGGTCGGCTTTGCTGTCGCCCACGCAGGACAAATGCGGCGCGGCGGGAACTTTGACTTCACTTTCCAGCTGCAACACGGTGTTGATCGTGCGATCACGGGTCGAACCGCCAGCGCCGTAGGTGCAGGAGAAGAAATCAGGGCTGAAGCTGGCCAACTGCTTGGCAGTCGCCATCAGTTTTTCATGCCCAGCATCGGTCTTGGTCGGGAAGAACTCGAAGCTGTAGCGACGGTCTTGGGACATGGTAATAACCCTATGAAACTTAGATACCGGAAGTCATGCACCGATTTAATGTGGGAGCGGGCTTGCTCGCGAAAAGGGGCGTCTCAGTCACCAAATACATCAACTGACACACCGCATTCGCGAGCAAGCCCGCTCCCACACAAGCCCGCTCCGCAGTGAGAGCGGCCGGTTACTTAGTAGCGGTAAGCGTGCGGCTTGAACGGACCTTCAACCGTCACGCCGATGTAGTCGGCCTGGGTCTTGGTCAGTTGAGTCACCACGCCGCCGAAGCCGCGGACCATTTCCAGGGCCACTTCTTCGTCGAGTTTCTTCGGCAGTACTTCCACGGTCAGGCGCTCGGCTTTCTGGGCTGGCGACAGGTCGGCGTACTTCTGTTGGAACAGGAAGATCTGCGCCAGCACCTGGTTGGCGAACGAGCCATCCATGATGCGGCTTGGGTGACCAGTGGCGTTGCCCAGGTTCACCAGGCGGCCTTCGGCCAGCAGAATCAGGTAGTCATCGTTCTGTGGGTCGAAATCACCAGCGCCGGTACGGTGAACCTTGTGTACCTGCGGCTTCACTTCTTCCCATGCCCAGTTCTTGCGCATGAAAGCGGTGTCGATCTCGTTGTCGAAGTGACCGATGTTGCAGACAACGGCGCGCTTCTTCAGGGCCTTGAGCATGTTCGCATCGCACACATTCACGTTACCGGTGGTGGTGACGATCAGGTCGATCTTGCCCAGCAGGGCTGCGTCGATGCAGGCGGAGGTGCCGTCGTTCTGGCCGTTGATGAACGGCGAAACCACTTCGAAACCGTCCATGCAGGCTTGCATGGCGCAGATCGGGTCAACTTCGGAGACCTTGACGATCATGCCTTCCTGACGCAGGGACTGGGACGAACCCTTGCCCACGTCACCGTAGCCGATCACCAGGGCTTGCTTGCCCGACAGCAGGTGGTCGGTGCCGCGCTTGATCGCATCGTTCAGGCTGTGACGGCAGCCGTACTTGTTGTCGTTCTTGCTCTTGGTCACCGAGTCGTTGACGTTAATGGCCGGGATTTTCAGCTCGCCCTTGGCCAGCATGTCCAGCAGGCGGTGTACACCGGTGGTGGTCTCTTCGGTCACGCCGTGGACGCGGTCGAGGATCTGCGGGTATTTCTTGTGCAGCAACTCGGTGAGGTCGCCGCCGTCGTCGAGGATCATGTTGGCATCCCAAGGCGCGCCATCCTTGAGGATGGTTTGCTCCAGGCACCACTCGTACTCTTCTTCGGTCTCGCCTTTCCAGGCGAATACCGGGATACCGGCGGCAGCGATAGCGGCAGCGGCCTGGTCTTGAGTCGAGAAGATGTTGCAGGACGACCAACGCACTTCGGCACCCAGGGCAACCAGGGTTTCGATCAGCACGGCAGTCTGGATGGTCATGTGGATGCAGCCGAGAATCTTGGCGCCCTTGAGCGGCTGCTCAGCGGCGTACTTGCGACGCAGGCCCATCAGGGCTGGCATTTCGGATTCGGCGATAAAGGTTTCGCGACGGCCCCATGCAGCAAGGGACATGTCGGCGACTTTGTAGTCGTTGAAATCTGCAGGCGTCATTACAGCGCTCATAGAGAGCCTCCATTCGTAGTGTGCGAATGGGCGCCGTTGTGCGTTTAGTATCAGGCCAGGGCAACCAGGCCGGACAACGCCCCATCCGAGCCTGACAGGTTGAACCTGCTGCAGCGCCCCTCGGACAGGTGGCGGGAGAACGGTATCAATCGAAGATGACCGTTTTGAAGCGGAGGCGATTATAGCCGTGTAAGCGGCACTTCCCAAGCCTTTCTGTCGGCGGCATGAAGATCGTTCATGGGCTTGATAGCTAATGGCTCATAGAGCTTGGGTCCTTGCTCTGCCATGATGTTGCCTATCATTTGGCAAGACGCTTTGGAGTGACCATGAACTTCCACACCCGCAAATGGGTAAAACCCGAAGACCTCAACCCCAACGGCACACTGTTCGGCGGCAGCCTGTTGCGCTGGATCGACGAAGAAGCGGCCATCTACGCCATTGTCCAACTTGGCAACCAGCGCGTAGTCACCAAGTACATCTCGGAAATCAACTTTGTCAGCGCCTCGCGCCAGGGCGACATCATCGAGCTGGGGATCACGGCCACCGAGTTTGGCCGTACCTCTATTACCCTGACCTGTGAAGTGCGTAACAAGATCACGCGCAAAAGCATCCTGACTGTAGAAAAAATGGTCTTCGTCAACCTGGGCGAAGATGGCTTGCCAGCGCCTCACGGCCGTACCGAAATCAAGTACGTGAAGGACCAGTTCCAGGACGACAGTCTTCCCGAGTGACAGCTGCGTGGCGTGGTTTGCGTGACCAAGTCATTCCACATGGAGCTATCCGAGGGTCGACGTGTTCCGGTTTAGTTGCAGTGCCACTGAACAGCCATCGTCGTGGCGTGTCGTAGCTACAGGCACCCCTCGGACTCTGGTACATCATGGCCACTCAAGCAGACGGCAAGACCCCCAACCTGTCGCAGGAAGAGCAACAGGACGTTGATGACAACCAGCCGCCTCGAGCGGCTGTACTACACGAAATTATTCGCACCCAGGGTGATCAGGAACTGGAGCGCAATGTGGCCGCGCTGTGGTGGTCGGCGCTGGCCGCCGGCCTGACCATGGGCCTGTCGCTGATGGGCATGGGGCTGCTCAATTCGCGCCTGCCGGACGGTGAGGAGTTCAAGGTAATCGCCAGCTTTGGCTATTGCGCGGGCTTTCTCGCAGTGATTCTTGCTCGTCAGCAATTGTTTACCGAAAACACCCTGACTGCCGTGCTGCCGGTGATGAGCAAACCGACCCTGGCCAATGCCGGGCGCTTGTTACGGCTGTGGACGGTGGTGCTGGTGGGCAATCTGTGTGGCACCTTGCTGGTGGCTTACGTGATCCTGCACCTGCCGATCTTCGATACCAAGACCGACCTTGCCTTTCTCGAGATCGGGCGCAAGGTCATGGAGAACGACCCCGCACAGATGTTCGCCAAGGGCATTGTCTCCGGTTGGATGATCGCCACCATGGTCTGGATGATCCCGTCGATGGAGAGTGCCAAGCTGTGGATCATCATTCTGATCACCTACTTCATGGCGCTGGGGGACTTCACCCATATCGTCGTCGGTTCAGCCGAAGTGTCCTACCTGGTGTTTGCCGGCGAGTTGCCGTGGAAGGATTTCTGGCTGGTCTTCGCCGGGCCCACCCTGGCCGGCAACATCATCGGCGGTAGTTTCATCTTCGCGCTGATCAGTCATGCGCAGATTCGCAGCGAAAGCAGCCTGCCAGGTAAAAAGGCTGCGGACCCGAGGCATCCGCAGCAGATCAACAAGGATCAGTGATGCTCAGGCGTGGCCTGGGGTTCGTCCCGGGTCACGTGCTTGACCAGCTTGCCGATGCTCAACCCCTGCAATAGGATCGAAGACAGCACCACGATGTAGGTGATGCTCAGCAACAAGTCACGCTCCGGGCCCAGAGGCAGGGCCAAGGCCAGTGCCACCGAGACGCCGCCGCGCAGGCCACCCCAGGTGAGGATGCGGATAGTGCCGCGTGGCACCGTGCGCCAACGGCGCAGCAACAGGATCGCCGGGGCCACGGTCAGCAGGCGCGAGAGCAGGATCGCCACCGCCAGCAGGCTGGCCGCGAACACGTGCAGCCAGTTGAATGGCAATAGCAGCAGCTCCATGCCGATCAGCGCGAACAGCAAGGCATTGAGCATGTCATCGAGCAGTTCCCAGAAACCATCCAGGTAGCGACGCGTCATGTCGTTCATCGCCAGTTTGCGCCCCAGGTTGCCGATGATCAGCCCCGCGACCACCATCGCAATCGGTGCGGACACATGCAGCTCCGAGGCCATGGCCGAGCCGC
This sequence comes from Pseudomonas fluorescens, assembly GCF_001902145.1. Classification (GTDB taxonomy): domain Bacteria; phylum Pseudomonadota; class Gammaproteobacteria; order Pseudomonadales; family Pseudomonadaceae; genus Aquipseudomonas; species Aquipseudomonas fluorescens_BV. The sequence goes on along the minus strand of NZ_MRST01000026.1, from coordinate 187,740 downwards.
CGATCACCAGGGCGAGGGTCAGCATGACTTCGATCTGGTGCTGTTCGATGCTCTTGATCATCAGGTACACGAGATAGCCGATCAGCCCGCCAAACAGCACGCCGCCAATGGCTTCGTGGGCAAACAGCATGGCCGTGGCGCTCACGGTGGGCGTCTCACCCAACTGCGCGATACCCAGCAGCACGGTAAACACCACCACGGCGGTGCCGTCATTGAACAGCGACTCGCCGACGATGGTGGTTTTCAGCGGTTTGGAGGCATTGGCGGTCCGTAGCACGCCGAGCACCGCAATGGGGTCGGTGGGGGAAATCAGCGCACCGAACAGCAGGCAGTAAAGGAAGCTCACGTGCCAGCCAAACAGGGCGAAGATGTAGTACGCCAGGCTGCCGATCACCACAGTGGCGATCAATACGCCAAAGGTTGCAAGCAGGCCGATGGGCCAGCGGTAGCTGCGCAAGTCGTTCAAGTTGACGTGCAAGGCGCCGGCGAACAGCAGGAACGACAGCATCCAGTTCATCAGCAAATCGCCGAAGTCGATCTGGCCGATCAACTGCTGGATACGTTCCTCTAAGCCTGGGTAGCCGAGCACGCTCAGGCCTTGCAGGATCAGCGAGAACAACAGTGCGGTGACCATCACGCCAATGGTGGGCGGCAGGCCGATAAAGCGGAAATTCACATAAGTGAGCAGGGTGGTGAGGCAGATGAAGGCGGCGACAAGTTCAAGCATCCGGGGTCCTTGGGGCGGGGATATATAGGTGCACGGGGGTGCGTCGAATCAGTCTTTAGTATAAACATGTGCTGTTACATGGCGTATCAATTAAGGAGGTTCTGGTGGTAGCGACAGCCCTGGTGCTGGTAGCGGCGCTGTTGCATGCGACGTGGAACACCTTGATCAAGTTCAGTGGCGAGCGCCTTTTAGTCATTGCCTGCATGGACAGTGTGGCGCTGTTGTTCGTGGTATTCGCGGTGGGCTTCGTGTCCTCGCCGCCGCTGGACATCTGGCCGTGGATCATGGCCTCTGCGCTGTTTGAATTGCTCTATCGCTATTTGTTGATCCAGGCCTATCGGGTGGGTGACCTGGGCCTGGTGTACCCGTTGATGCGCGGTCTGTCGCCGCTGGTGGTGCTGGTGCTGACCCTGGTGTTTGCCGGCGAAGTGCTGAGCACCCAGCAGATTCTGGGAATCCTGCTGATTCCGTTCGGCATGGTGTGCCTGCTGTGGCAGGGCGGCGGCGGTGACCGGTTGCCCTGGTCGATGCTGCCGGTGGTGTTGTTGATTGGTCTGTGCATCGGCTGCTATACCTTTCTGGACGGGCAGGCGCTGCGGCGTTGGTCGCCCCCGCTGGATTACCTGGTGTGGTTGACGCTGATCAGCGCCTGGCCGTTTCCGTTGCTGGCGCTGGTGCGCAAGCGTGCAGCCTTCAGCCTGTTCTGGCGCACCCAGTGGCGGTTGGGGTTGAGCGTGGGGCTGTGCGTATTGTTGAGCTACGCTTTGGTACTTTGGGCCATGCAGTTGGGCTCGATTGCCGAAGCCGCCGCCCTGCGTGAAGTCAGTGTGATCCTGGTGGTGCTGTTCGGCATGCGTTACTTGAAAGAACCTTTTGGCCGTCCACGGCTCATAGCCTGTGGGTTGGTGTTGATTGGCATGTTGGTGATGAAACTCTAACCGTCGGATAAAACTAAAAGGAATCGGTGATGACAGTCGCTTTATGGTGTGTATTGATCGCAATCTTTCTGCCGTACATTTGCACCGGTGTGGCCAAGTTCAGTACACGCAAGTTCGGGGTACGGGATAACCACGACCCGCGTGCCTTCCTCGATACCCTGGAAGGCGTCGCCAAACGCGCCCATAGCGCGCAACTCAACAGTTTCGAAGTGACCCCTGCGTTTGCCGCCGCAGTGCTCGTTGCGCACCTGGCCGGCAATGCCGAACTGGTGACCATCAATGTACTGGCAGTGCTGTTTATCACCAGCCGCCTGCTGTACATCATTTGCTACCTGGCGGATTGGGCGATCTTGCGTTCGCTGGTGTGGACAGTGGGTATGGCGTTGATTGCGAGTTTCTTCTTCGTTTCGATCTGAGGATGCGGCAGGCCCTAATGTAGGAGCGAGCTTGCTCGCGAAAGACGTCAACGATAACGCGTGCTTGCTGAATAAACGCGGCGCCTATGAGTTTTTCGCGAGCAAGCTCGCTCCTACATGGGATCAGGGCAAGCCCCTAAGCGGCTGTCAGGTTCCGGCAGGCGCATCCGGCACCTGGGGCAACGCTGCGCCTTTGGGCCACAGCATCCAGATCTGCCCTTGCTGTTTCATATTCCCCGCCAACTCGCCTGCGGCATCGCCTGTGCCCCAGAACAAATCTGCACGCACTTCGCCGGTGATTGCGCCGCCGGTGTCCTGCGCTGCAACCGGGCGTGCCAGTGGCGTGCCGTCCGGCGTGGTGGTCGACAACCACAGCAGGCTGCCCAGCGGAATCACCTTGCGATCCACCGCCACGCTATAGCCAGCGGTCAATGGCACGTTCAGCGAACCGCGTGGGCCTTCGTTGCTGTCGGGGCGGGCGCTGAAGAATACGTAGCTGGGGTTGCTCGCCAACAGTTCAGGAATACGCTGTGGGTGTGCCTTGGCCCAGGCGCTGATGGCGCCCATGGTCACGTCTTCTTTTTTCAGTTCGCCTTGTTCCACCAGCCAACGGCCGATAGGGCGGTACGGGTAGCCGTTCTGGTCGCCGTAACCCACACGCAGTTGGCGCCCGCCGGCCAGTTGAATACGCCCCGAGCCCTGGATTTGCAGGAACTGCAGGTCCATCGGGTCGGTCAGCCAGGCGATCGGCTTGGCAGTGGAGCCTTGACTGTTGAGGGTGCTGGCGTCGTCATACGGCTTGAGCACACGGCCTTCCAGGCGCCCGCGCAGGCGCTTGCCCTTGAGCTCCGGGTAGATGCTTTCGAGGTTGACGATAATCAGGTCGTCCGGCACGCCGTATACCGGCACGTGGGCGGTGGCGGTCCTGGTCAGGCTTCCGGGGTAGACCGGCTCGTAATAACCCGTGATCAAGCCGTTTGGCGTGTTGTTGGCCGAACGCAGGCCGAAGACATCCAGGTGTTCCTTGAGAAAGCTACGAACCGCTACGGCATCGCCCGGTACGCTGGCCGCTGTCGCGCAGGTCGGGCCCCAGATCGGGTCGGCCTTGAGGCGCTGGCAGGCGCTGCGCCAGGATTCAAACCCGGCGAGCAAGTCGCTGTCGGAAACGCTCGGCAGGGCTTCCCACGGTGCGCTCACATAGGTGGCAACGGCGTGAGGTTTGGTTGGCTCCTGGGCGACTTCTTTGTCGGTGTCTTTACCGGCATCGCAGCCAGCCAGTAGCGCGAACATTGGCAGAGCCCAAGCCAGGCGGCGGCCCCAGGGTTTGAAGGTGACATTCATGCAAGCAATTCCTGAAACGATTGCCCGCGCTTCACTGCATCCGGGCAACCTTATTGTTAATAGGGCTATTGGTCTTTGTGGGCGGTGCGAGGATACTGGCCGCCGTTTCCCGTGACCTTGAAGCCATGATGATGTTAAAAAAACTGACCGTTGTATTGCTGGCCTGCCTGGCTTTGTCTGCCTGTGGCGGCGTTGATCCCAATTCCCCCCTGGGCCAGCGCAAGGCGATCTTCAAGCAGATGCTCAAGACCGGTGAAGACCTTGGCGGGATGCTGCGCGGGCGTATCCCATTTGACGGCGCCACGTTCGCCGAGGGTGCGGTCAAACTGGATGCGTTGTCCCATGAGCCGTGGGAACATTTCCCGAGCGTACGCGAAGAAGACCACACCAGTGCCAAAGATGATGTGTGGCAAAAACAGGCGCAGTTCCAACAATTGGCCCGCGATCTTGAGGCGGCCACCGGTGAATTGGTGATCGCCAGCCAAGTGCAGCCCTACAAGGCCAGCAACCTGCAACCGGCGGTGCAAAAAGTTGAAGATGCCTGCAGCGCCTGCCATAAACAATTCCGCGATCATTGACCGGTTTTACTGGTCGAGTTCTTCCACTGCGTCCTGCAGCTCTTTACGCGAGTCGGCCAGCTTCTCCTTACGCTTGTTGATCTTGTCCGGGTCGCCTTTTTTCATGGCCTTGTCGAGGTCGGCCTGACGGCGGCTGACTTCATGCTTGGCGTCGAGCACCTTGTTTTCACGTTCTTTCTTCAAGCCGGCATCGGTGCAGTGGTCAGTAACTTCGGCCAGGGCTTTTTCCAGGCCGGCCTGTTGGGCGCTGTTACCGTGGGCCTTGGCCTGTTCGATCTGGCTACTGATGGCCTGGCGCTTGGCGGCGCAGCCAGTGAGGGGTTGTACGTCTTCGGCGGCCAACAGCGGCGTGGCCATGAAGCTTGCGACGGTCAGAAAGGCAAAGGGGGCGAGAAATTTCATATAAGGCTCCAAGTTCGCAATCAGGTGGCCGGGGGGTCAAAACCCATCTATCCCGGCTACGCGTAATGTTTCAGCCAAGGCTTGTACCTGCGGGTCGCGAAAAAAAGCGCTGAGTTGCGCTGCGCGTCCCGGGCCGATGCCGTCTGAGGCCAGCCAGGCTTGGGTGTCTTTGGCGACCAGCGTCTGCCAGTCCCCTTCCAGGTTGTTGCGCGCCGCAGGCGGCACGCCCAAGGCCTTGAGCCATAGTGAAAAAGGGCGTTGCCGGGCGCTTTGAATACTGTCGAGCACCCGCGCGCGGGTACGCTCGCCTAAGCCTTCAATGGTAGCAAGCTCGGTCGCATCCAGGGTCAACCAATCGAGAAAGCTTGCGATTAGACCGGCCTGGATCAATACGTTCCAGGTTTCACGGCCCATATGGGGCAAGGCCAGGCCGTGTTTGCCGCTCAGCCAGGTGAGGCGGGCGAGCAGTTGGTCTTCGCAGCCAGGGTCCAGTTGCCAGCAGCTCAAGGCGTGAAAGTCTTGAGGGGCGGGTACCTGCACGTCCACGCGGGTCTCGTTGCGCAGGATCACCTCGTCCAGTCGCGGTATGACCTGGCCCGCCAGGCTGATCGACACATGATCGCCGGGGCGGATATCCAGGGCTTGCCAGCGTTTCAGGGAGCTGACGCTCACTCGGCTGATCTGCCGATCATCCAGCCGTACGGGCTCCAATTCGAGAATAGGTGTAATACGCCCGGTACGTCCGACCCTGAACTTGACCTTGCGCACCAGGGCCAGTGCCTTGATAGTCGGGTACTTCCAGGCAACCGACCAGTAAGGCGCACTGGCTTGCCAGCGCTCGGCGGGCGCTCGCGCAGCCTGGTGCAGCACCACGCCATCGCTGGCGAAGGGTAATGGCGCGTTGTACCAATGCGTGCGCCAATGCGCGGCTTCGCTGATGGTGCCGACGGGTTGGCTGTAATGTTGGCTATCGGTGAAGCCCCAGCGCGCCAAGATGGCCAGGCGTTCGGTGAAGTCCGCCGGGCCGTCGGGCCACGCCCAGACAAACAGGCCGATCCCGGCAGCCTCGGCATCGCTCAACTGACGACGGTTCATCAGGCCAGCCACTTTGCTGCGTGCATTGAGCCCGCCCTTGAGCGATTGCACATGGTGGTTGAGGCGCCAGTAGAGTTCGCCTTGCAACACCACATCAACGGCGTCGGGCAGCTGTTGGACAATGCCGGGGATCTTGACGGCGGAGGCTGACCAATCGTGGCCCAGCAGGCCGTCGCCCCGACTGATGAGCTGATGCAAGCGGCCCTGGCGATACACCAGTGTCACCGCAACGCCATCGACCTTGGGTTGGACCCAGACATCTTGTCGAGTGCTGAGCCAGTCACTGACGGCCGGTTCGCTCGGCAGCTTCTGCAGGCCAGTGTGCGCGACCGGGTGAGGTAAGGTGCCGCGCGCACTGGCCAGCGGGTTATCAGCCTTGGGTGTTTGCTCGCGAGTGCATTCCTGCCAATGCGCCAGGCGTTTGCGGGCCTGGTCGTAGAGCTCATCGCTGATCAGGGCTTGGCCCTGTCGATGGTAGCTGTCGTCCCACTGCTGGATTTGCCTGGACAGGGTTTCCAGCTGTGAGTGAACGTCATCGGGGCAGGTTTCGGCCCATGCCCAGGCTGGCACGGTACTTATGAGAACAGCCAGTAAAACGTGCATCATGAGCATCCTTGCTCGAAAAGGGGGCCCAGCCTAAGTGATCCACGCGCCCACAAAAAAGCCCCGACCGAGCGGGGCTTTTTACCGGGTATTTCTGTTTACTTGAACAGGCCGCCCAAGGCCTTCACAGCGTCGTTGTTTTCAGTCTTGGCCTGCTGCTTTTGCTGCTTGGCGTCGACTTTTGCCTGGCTGTCGGCGAGTTTGTTGCAAGCTTTGTTGACCTGCTCCAGCGCAGCCTCATATGCCCGCACTTTCAGCAGATCGTTCTTGGCATTGGCCGCGTCGATCTTGGCTTGCAGGTCTTTGGGTTGCTGCTGGCAGTCGCCGGCATTGCCGCCACCGAGCTGGGAACTCAGGGCGCCGCTCAGAGCGTTCAGGTCAGCGGCCTGGGCCGACAGGGTGAACAGGCTGAGCAGAAGGGCGGCAGGGGCGAGCGTGGAAATGCGCATGAAAACCTCAATGTTCGATTGCCTGCGCGCTAGTCCATCCCGGGCGGGCGCAGTGCAATATCCAAATAAGGTGAAGGGCCCGAGAGGGCGCGGATTCTAGTGGGCCATCATTTGGCCTGCAAGCCTTGGATCCAAAAAAGCCCGAAGTGGCCCTGCGGGCAACAAAAAGCCCCGCCAGGCAGACCTGGCGGGGCTTTATTTACCGCGAACGATTACAGGCCGGCGGCGGTACGCAGGTCGTTGGCGCGGTCGGTTTTTTCCCAGGTGAAAGTGCTGAAGGTGTCATCACCCACAGTCTTCTGCGCAGGGGTGCGGCCGAAGTGGCCGTAGGCTGCGGTTTCCTGGTACATCGGGTGCAGCAGGTCGAGCATGGTGGTGATTGCGTAAGGGCGCAGGTCGAAGATCTCACGCACCAGCTTGACGATTTTGTCATCGCTGATCTTGCCGGTGCCGAAGGTATTCAACGAGATCGACGTAGGCTGGGCCACGCCAATGGCGTAGGAAACCTGGATTTCGCAGCGCTCGGCCAGGCCGGCAGCCACGATGTTCTTGGCCACATAACGACCGGCGTAAGCCGCAGAGCGGTCAACCTTGGAAGGGTCCTTGCCGGAGAATGCACCACCGCCGTGACGGGCCATGCCGCCGTAGCTGTCGACGATGATCTTGCGGCCGGTCAGGCCGCAGTCGCCCACGGGGCCACCGATGATGAACTGGCCGGTCGGGTTGATGTGAAACTGGGTGTCCTTGGTCAGCAACTCGGCAGGCAACACGTGCTTGACGATCAGTTCCATCACGCCTTCACGCAGGTCGGCGTAGGACACATCGGGGTTATGCTGGGTCGACAGCACAACAGCGTCGATACCCACGACCTTGCCGCCTTCGTAACGGCAGGTCACCTGGGACTTGGCGTCAGGGCGCAGCCATGGCAGTACGCCGGATTTACGCGCCTCGGCCTGGCGTTGTACCAGCTGGTGCGAGAAGGTGATCGGCGCGGGCATCAGTACGTCGGTTTCGTTGCTGGCGTAGCCGAACATCAGGCCCTGGTCGCCGGCGCCCTGGTCTTCAGGCTTGGCCCGGTCAACGCCCTGGTTGATGTCCGGGGATTGCTTGCCGATGATGTTCATCACGCCGCAGGTCGCACCGTCAAAGCCAACGTCGGAGCTGTTGTAGCCAATGTCGGTGATCACGTCACGCACGATCTGCTCCAGGTCGACCCAGGCAGTGGTGGTGACTTCGCCGGCGATGATCGCCACGCCCGTTTTCACCAGCGTCTCGCACGCCACACGGGCGAACTTGTCTTCAGCGATGATAGCGTCCAGCACCGCGTCAGAAATCTGGTCGGCGATTTTGTCCGGATGCCCTTCAGACACGGACTCGGAGGTGAAAAGGGAGTATTCGCTCATCTCGATGTTTTCCTGATATTTACCGATGGTGAGTGTCGCCAGCCGGTCGCTGAAAATGGCGGACCTGAATCTGGAAACCATTACGTAAACCTACATAGAGGCTTTCCCCGGGAACGAGTCCCGCAGCGGTGGCCCAACGGGCCAGATCGTCCTGTTCAAAACCCAGCCAGAGATCACCGCAGGCCTCCTTGGCCCAATTCTGGTTGTGGCTGCATAAATCCGTAACCAGCAGGCTACCGCCGGGGTGCAGCAACCCGGCCATTTGCTTGAGGGCTTCTGCCGGTGCGGCGAAATGGTGCAAGACCATGTTCAGCACCACGCAATCGGCTCGCAGGCTGGTGTCACTCAGGGCGTCTGCCAACTGCAGGCGCACATTGCCCAAGGCTTTGCGCTCACAGAGTTGGCGCGCCAGTTCAAGCATCGCCGGGCTGTTATCCAGCGCCGTCACCTGCTCGAAGCGGCGCGCCAGTTCGGGCAGGAAACCGCCGTCGCCAGGGCCGACTTCCAGGGCCGTGGCCTCTTCACTGAAGCTCAGCTTGTCCAACAGTGCCAGTACGCTTTCGCGGTACTGGGCCAAGCCGGCGATCAGGTCCTGCTGGGCGCGAAACTTATCGGCCACCCGTGAGAAAAAGTCCTGGCTGGCGGCGGCGCGTTGCCCGTGCACCTGGCCAATGCGCGATTGCACATCGCCGGGCAGGCACAAGTTATCCACTTCGTCGAGCAGGGCAGCGTGCAATTTGCCGCCAAGCAGTTCGGTATGGGGCAGGGCGCGCCGGTAGAAAATCGCATTGCCTTCGCGACGGGTGGCCACCAGGTCGGCCTGGGCCAGCACCTTCAAATGATGGCTCATGCCGGATTGGCCGATGGCGAAGATCTGCGCCAGCTCCAGTACCCCGAAAGAGTCGTTGGCCAGTGCGCGCAATACGTTCAAGCGCAACGGATCGCCAGCGGCCTTGCACAAGGCAGCCAGTTCATCGCCGTCGTCAGGACGCAGGGAGGGCACGGGTAGGTTCATAAGGCCAGCAGTCTAGTGACGGGTGTAGATCCCCGCAAGGTCAATATCAAAAAGTTTTGATATTGAACGATAAGTGGCGGTTATAAGCCGGCGCTATAGCCTTTAGACGAACCGGTTAAAGGTTTCTGCAAGGGATTGATGCCCAAAGCACAGGAAAAACGCCCTCAAGTGACTATCTGTCATTGCCCGCAGGCGGTGGCTGAGGGAAAATGCCGGTCCTTTTTTCCGTTTCTTTTCAGCAAACTCCAGGAGATCAGCGATGCCCAGCCGTCGTGAGCGTGCCAACGCCATTCGTGCCCTCAGCATGGATGCCGTGCAAAAAGCCAACAGCGGCCATCCCGGTGCCCCGATGGGCATGGCGGATATCGCCGAGGTACTTTGGCGTGACTACCTGAAACACAACCCGAGCAACCCGTCGTTCGCCGACCGTGACCGCTTCGTGCTGTCCAACGGCCACGGCTCGATGCTGATTTATTCGCTGCTGCACCTGACCGGCTACGACGTCACCATCGACGACCTCAAGAGCTTCCGTCAGCTGCACAGCCGCACCCCGGGCCACCCGGAGTTCGGCTACACCCCAGGCGTCGAGACCACCACCGGTCCCCTGGGCCAAGGCCTGGCCAATGCCGTTGGTTTCGCCCTGGCGGAAAAAGTGCTGGGCGCGCAGTTCAACCGCCCTGGCCACGACATCGTTGACCATCACACCTACGTATTCCTGGGTGATGGCTGCATGATGGAAGGCATTTCCCACGAAGTCGCTTCCCTGGCCGGTACCCTGGGCCTGGGCAAGCTGATTGCCTTCTACGATGACAACGGCATCTCCATCGACGGCGAAGTCGAAGGCTGGTTCACCGACGACACACCAAAGCGTTTCGAAGCCTACAACTGGCAGGTGATCCGCAACGTCGACGGCCACGATCCGGAAGAAATCAAGATCGCCATCGACACCGCTCGCAAGAGCGCGCAGCCGACCTTGATCTGCTGCAAGACCACCATCGGTTTCGGCTCGCCGAACAAGCAAGGTAAAGAAGACTGCCACGGCGCCCCACTGGGTGACGCGGAAATCGCCCTGACCCGCGAAGCACTGAAGTGGAACCACGGCCCGTTCGAAATCCCGGCCGATATCTACGCCGAATGGGATGCCAAGGAAAAAGGCCAGGCGGCTGAATCCGAGTGGGACCAGCGTTTCGCTGCGTACTCCGCCGAATTCCCGGAATTGGCCAACGAGCTCGTACGCCGCCTGGCCGGTGACCTGCCTGCCGACTTCTCGGCAAAGGCCTCGGCCTACATCGCTGAAGTCGCGGCCAAGGGCGAGACCATCGCCAGCCGTAAAGCCAGCCAGAACACCCTGAACGCCTTTGGCCCGTTGCTGCCTGAGTTCCTCGGCGGTTCGGCTGACCTGGCCGGTTCCAACCTGACCCTCTGGAAGGGTTGCAAAGGTGTCTCGGCCGAAGACGCCAGCGGCAACTACATGTACTACGGCGTGCGCGAGTTCGGCATGAGCGCCATCATGAACGGCGTGTCCCTGCACGGCGGCCTGGTGCCTTACGGCGCGACCTTCCTGATGTTCATGGAGTACGCACGTAACGCCGTACGTATGGCGGCGCTGATGAAGAAGCGTGTGATCCATGTGTACACCCACGACTCTATCGGCCTGGGCGAAGACGGCCCGACGCACCAGCCGGTCGAGCAACTGACCAGCCTGCGTACCACGCCGAACCTGGATTGCTGGCGCCCAGCCGACGCGGTGGAATCTGCCGTGGCCTGGAAACATGCCATCGAACGCAAGGACGGCCCTTCGGCGCTGATCTTCTCGCGCCAGAACCTGCAACACCAGGTGCGTACCGACGCGCAGATCGCCGACATCAGCCGTGGCGGTTACGTGCTCAAGGACTGCATCGGCGAGCCGGAGCTGATCCTGATCTCCACCGGCTCCGAAGTGGGCCTGACCGTTCAGGCATACGACAAGCTGACCGCACAAGGTCGCAACGTACGTGTTGTGTCCATGCCCTGCACCAGCGTGTTCGAAGCCCAGGACGCCGGTTACAAACAGTCGGTATTGCCGCTGCAGGTCAGTGCGCGTATCGCCATCGAAGCGGCCCACGCCGACTACTGGTACAAGTACGTGGGCCTGGAAGGCCGCGTGATCGGCATGACTACCTATGGTGAGTCGGCGCCGGCGCCAGCGTTGTTCGAAGAATTCGGTTTCACCCTGGAAAACATCCTGGGTCAGGCTGAAGAGCTGCTGGAAGACTAAAGCGCTAACGCGGTGGCCCACTGGTCACCGCATCTACTGTAGGAGCGAGCTTGCTCGCGAAGATCGTTAACGATAACGCAGCGTTTCTGGTTTAACGCGGCGCTCTCAGGTTCTTCGCGAGCAAGCTCGCTCCTACAGTGGTTTGTGTCGCCCACAATGCGAGAACCCCATGCCTCAACCGCGTCCCTACAAAGTTGCACTCAACGGCTACGGCCGCATTGGTCGTTGCGTCTTGCGTGCTCTGTTCGAGCGAGGGGCGGCGGCCGGGTTTGAAATTGTCGCGATCAATGATCTGGCCGACATGGCCAGCATCGAATACCTGACACGCTTTGACTCCACCCACGGCCGCTTCCCTGGCGAAGTGCGGGTTGAAGGCGATTGTCTGCATATCAATGGCAACTGCGTACAAGTGTTGCGCAGTGCCACTCCCGAAGGCATCGACTGGAAAGCACTGGGCGTCGACCTGGTACTGGAATGTTCCGGTGTCTATCACACCCGTGCCGATGGCCAGCGTTTTCTCGACGCCGGCGCACCGCGTGTGCTGTTTTCCCAGCCGATGGCCAGCGAGGCGGATGTCGATGCCACCATCGTCTACGGCATCAACCAGGACTGCCTGACCGGCGATGAGCTGCTGGTGTCCAACGCGTCCTGTACCACCAACTGCAGCGTGCCATTGTTGCGCCTGCTGGATCAGGCGATCGGCCTGGATTACGTGTCGATCACCACGATTCACTCGGCAATGAACGACCAGCCGGTGATTGACGCCTATCACCACGAAGACCTGCGGCGCACGCGTTCGGCGTTCCAGTCAGTGATTCCGGTGTCCACCGGCCTGGCGCGCGGCATCGAGCGACTGCTGCCGGAACTTGCCGGGCGAATCCAGGCCAAAGCCGTACGGGTGCCGACGGTGAATGTGTCTTGCCTGGATATCACCATGCAAACCGTCAGTGACACTGACGCGGCCGAGGTCAACCGGATCCTGCGCGACGCCGCCACCAGCGGCCCGCTCAAAGGCCTGTTGGCCTACACCGAGTTGCCCCACGCCAGTTGCGATTTCAACCATGACCCGCATTCGGCGATTGTCGATGCCAGCCAGACCCGCGTTTCCGGCCCCAGGCTGGTGAACATCCTGGCCTGGTTCGACAACGAATGGGGTTTTGCCAATCGCATGCTGGATGTTGCCGAACACTATCTGCACATCGCTTCTAAACAACCTCAACAGTAATTCAGGAACTGCGACCCATGACCGTGTTGAAGATGACCGACCTCGATCTGCAAGGTAAGCGCGTACTGATCCGCGAAGACCTCAACGTCCCCGTCAAGGACGGTGTTGTCACCAGCGATGCGCGAATCCTGGCCTCGCTGCCGACCATCAAGCTGGCCCTGGAAAAAGGCGCGGCCGTGATGGTCTGCTCCCACCTGGGTCGCCCGACCGAAGGTGAGTTCTCTGCCGAAAACAGCCTCAAGCCGGTTGCCGAGTACCTGAGCAAGGCCCTGGGCCGTGACGTGCCATTGGTCGCAGACTACCTGGGCGGCGTGGACGTAAAAGCGGGCGATATCGTGCTGTTCGAAAACGTGCGCTTCAACAAGGGCGAGAAAAAGAACAGCGACGAACTGGCCCAGCAATACGCCGCCTTGTGCGACGTGTTTGTGATGGACGCGTTCGGCACCGCCCACCGCGCCGAAGGTTCGACTCACGGCGTGGCCAAGTTCGCCAAGGTCGCCGCGGCTGGCCCGTTGCTGGCTGCCGAGCTGGATGCGCTGGGCAAGGCCCTGGGCGCTCCGGCCCAGCCAATGGCCGCTATCGTTGCTGGCTCCAAGGTGTCCACCAAGCTGGACGTGCTCAACAGCCTGAGCCAGATCTGCAACCAACTGATCGTCGGCGGCGGCATTGCCAATACCTTCCTGGCTGCCGCCGGCCACCCGGTGGGCAAGTCCCTGTACGAGCCAGACTTGCTCGACACCGCCCGCGCCATCGCCGCCAAGGTCAGCGTGCCGTTGCCGGTGGACGTGGTGGTTGCCAAGGAATTCGCGGAAAGCGCCGCCGCGACCGTCAAACTCATCGCTGACGTGGCCGACGATGACATGATCCTGGACATCGGTCCGCAAACCGCAGCCAACTTCGCCGAGCTGCTCAAGGCATCCCAGACTATCCTGTGGAATGGCCCGGTGGGCGTGTTCGAGTTCGACCAATTCGGCAACGGCACTAAAGTGCTGGCTAAAGCGATCGCTGAAAGCTCGGCGTTCTCCATCGCTGGCGGTGGCGATACCTTGGCGGCTATCGATAAATATGGTGTGGCTGATCAGATCTCCTACATTTCTACCGGTGGCGGCGCTTTCCTCGAGTTCGTCGAGGGCAAGGTGTTGCCAGCCGTGGAAGTGCTGGAAACCCGAGCCAAAGGTTAAGGCTCGCGTGGTCAGGAAAAGGAGCGTTCCCATGATCAAGTCGTTGGCACTGGTGATCGCAGCGAGCCTGTTGGCCGGCTGCGGCAGCACACCCAGCGCGGCGCCCGAGGCGGATAACGCCAAGGCACCGTTGAGAAAAAGCTGTTACCAGGCTGACTGGCAAGCCGAGACCATGCCGGTGATCAACAAGCGCATCGGCAACGAACGGCTGGAGAAATACGACTCCGCGCCCAACGGTCAGGAACAGGGTTGCCCATGACGGGTCTGATCCACTAACCGATAGCAACGGTGGCCCCAGGTCGCCCTGCGAGGATTGGCAATGAAAGGCGTTTTCGCCCTGGCAGCCCTGGCCCTGTTGGCCGGCTGCAGCAGCATGAACCTGTTCGACAAGGCAGAGCCAGCCGACAAATGGACCACCTGGACCTGCGACAGCAAAGCCGAGGTCAACTGGCGCTTTGCCAACCAGGCCCGCTCCGAAGTGGATGTACGCCTCGGCGGTTCGGACCAGGTTTACCGTCTCAAGCAAGAGGTAGCCGCTTCGGGCGTGCTGTACAGCGACGGCCAGTTGGCGTTTCACACCAAAGGTGAGGAAGGCCTGGTTTACTGGGTAGCGACGGATGATTTGATTGGGCGCGGCTGCAAAGCCAACTGAACCCAGTAGCAATAACGATTCAGCAGCTCAAGCTCAACCCCTTGATCTGCAATAACTTGAATAGCAGCCGCCGCTACGGCAGGCTTGCACGATTAACGACCCTCGACCGGGAGAGACAACACAATGGCACTTATCAGCATGCGTCAAATGCTGGACCACGCAGCCGAGTTCGGCTACGGCGTCCCAGCCTTTAACGTCAACAACCTTGAGCAGATGCGCGCCATCATGGAAGCCGCTGACAAGACCGACTCTCCAGTGATCGTCCAGGCTTCGGCCGGTGCGCGCAAATACGCTGGCGCCCCGTTCCTGCGTCACCTGATCCTCGCCGCCATCGAAGAATTCCCGCACATCCCGGTGTGCATGCACCAGGACCACGGCACCAGCCCTGACGTGTGCCAGCGCTCGATCCAACTGGGCTTCAGCTCGGTGATGATGGACGGCTCCCTCGGCGAAGACGGCAAGACCCCAACCGACTACGAGTACAACGTACGCGTCACCCAACAAACCGTGGCCATGGCACACGCCTGCGGCGTATCGGTTGAAGGCGAACTGGGCTGCCTGGGTTCGCTTGAAACCGGCATGGCCGGCGAAGAAGACGGCATCGGCGCCGAAGGCGTGCTGGACCACAGCCAGATGCTGACCGACCCGGAAGAAGCCGCCGACTTCGTCAAGAAGACCCAGGTCGACGCCCTGGCCATTGCCATCGGCACCAGCCACGGCGCCTACAAGTTCACCAAGCCACCTACCGGCGACGTGCTGGCCATCGACCGCATCAAGGAAATCCACAAGCGCATCCCCAACACCCACCTGGTGATGCACGGTTCTTCCTCGGTACCGCAAGAGTGGCTGGCGATCATCAACCAGTACGGCGGCGACATCAAAGAAACCTACGGCGTACCGGTTGAAGAAATCGTCGAAGGCATCAAATACGGCGTGCGCAAGGTCAACATCGACACCGACCTGCGCCTGGCGTCCACTGGTGCAATGCGTCGCCTGATGGCCACCAACCCGAGCGAGTTCGATCCGCGTAAATTCTTCGGCGCCACTGTGACGGCGATGCGTGATGTGTGTATTGCGCGTTATGAAGCCTTTGGTACTGCGGGTAATGCTTCGAAGATCAAGCCGATCTCGTTGGAAGCGATGTACCAGCGGTATTTGAAAGGTGAGTTGAATGCCAAGGTGAACTGAACCTCAAGCGTCTAACAAAAAGCCCGCAGCGATGCGGGCTTTTTTGTTAGACGTAAAAGAGGGTGTCGCTGAGCCGCTAATCTTTTTGTGTCGTCCTCATCGTTTGACGATCAACTAATAAGTTCTTTTCAAGTCTATGCGATGGCTGGCACCATTCAGCCAGTAATCTCCACTTAAAGTATCGAATGGGGTGGAAATATCCACTGGATTTGAAACCAGTACAAATTTGTAAGACGCTTGCTCGCCTGGGGGGCTGGCCAAATCGAACCTCGCTTGCCCTCCTTTTTCCGCATTAGCGAATTTATATGTTCCGCTGATCGAATTGGCCCTGGCTCCGTCATGGTAGAGTGCCGTTACGTCACCGGTATGGCTGTCTGCACCTGTAATTGTCAAGTAAAGATACTGATTGGTATTGGCGGCTTTTACTCCGGCATATGTCCCCATGGGATTAGGCATTGTCATGATAATGCTCCTTGGTTGATTGGTTTAAATGAAGTGCAAACTAAATTTAAATTCTTTTATAGGGATCGTCACCTGTTAAAGTTGACAGGTTTTAATAATTTATAAGAATAGAGGTGCGGGATATATCGCATATAACCTCAGTCTGAACCATTACGGGTATGCCAAGTTGGGGCGTTTTCCGACGTCCTGAACCAGAATGCGTGCGGTATTGGCCACGTTGTTCAGGTCTCGCTTGGGGAATCCGGCAGGCTGGAGCAAGCCATCAGGTTGAGGTGTTCCAGAGCGGCGTTAAGACGTTCGCGCAGGCAGGCGTGGAGGTCGAGCAGTGGGGCTTCGCTGTCGATGAGGAGCACGGGGTAGTCGGTGGCGGTTTCTGTGCAGTGGCTAAATCGTTAGGGCTGCGAAACCCTATCGCCGATCAATGCCAGCGACGGGGCGAACTGTAAGCGGCGATTTGGCTTGTCGCAATGGTGTTGCAGGACCCGCACCGGACCTTGAGCCGATGCACGGTCAATGTGGGAGCCGGGCTTGCCCGCGATGGCGGTGTGTCAGGCACCGACGATGTTGGTTGTTACGCCGTCATCGCGGGCAAGCCCGGCTCCCACAGGGTGCAGCGGTGTGTTTAAGACTTTGGATTTATCCGGGAAAAATCCTGTGTATTACGGGACGATTCACTCGTGATCAATATCCAACTTCGCAAACGTCACCCGCGCCCCCTCATTCGTGTCGCCCGTATTGTCCTGCACGTACACCCCCGCCTTGAAGTACAACGGCTTGTCACCCCAGGCCGCGCCAATCCTTTCATTCCACTCACTGTCAGCGGCATACACGCTCAACAGCCCGGCCTTGTTGAGGTTGATCACATAGGTGAAGCTCTTCTCCAGCGGCACATTGGAGGCGACGATGATCACCTGGCTTTCGGCGTCGTCCGGGCGCATGCGCACCTTGGCGACGATGTTGCCGGCCTGGGTTTTCTCCTTGAATTGGTACTCCAGCTTGATCAAGGGTTTCTGGCTGTCATAGGCATGGATCTGGCCGATCACGATCTTGCCGGAGGAGGGCACCTGATTGACCGCCAGGGTGGCGCGCAGGAAGTTGTCGGCCTCGGGGTAGGTCCAGTTGCGCAGGCGGCCGTCGGCGTAGGTTTCGCGCAGTTCGCTGCGTGGGTAGATGGCGTTTGCGGTGCGCGAGCCGGTCACAGGTGTCCAGAACTGCACGTCGCTGTCTTTGGCCTGGAAGTATTGATCGTTGAAGCCGCTCATCAGCCTTGATGTTTCAATGGTCGTGGGTGGGGAGCCGACCGGAATGCTCAGGTTCCAGGTGGAGAGGTCGATCATGGCGTTGGCCTTTTTTACAGAGGGTGAAGGCATTGGCCCAGAGGGCCTTCCAGGTTCTTTATAGGCGGTGCTGGCGAGATTGTTAAACAATTGCTGGCAATTTATTGGCGTCAAAGGAATGCCAAAAAGCCATGTTGCCCGTGAACCGCGGGCTACAGGACCTTACCGTTAGTCGGCTTCCTGGCCTTTGGCACAATGAGGGCACCCACGTCACTTCTGCTTTTTTGGCCGCGCGGCTAGAGTGAGCCCTCAGTGTTTATCCGGCCTTGGTAGCAAAAGTGACCGGTGCAGCTCCCTAAGGAAGAGACGTAGCATGGATGGCGCTCCACAACACGGCGATGCAATCTCGGTGCTTTTGGTGGTCGATGACTACCCGGAAAACCTCGTCAGCATGCGTGCGCTGTTGCAGCGTGACGACTGGCGTGTGATCACCGCCACGTCTGGCCTGGAAGCCTTGGAGTTACTGCTGGCCCACGATGTCGACCTGGTGCTGTTGGACGTGCGCATGCCGGGGATGGACGGTTTTGAGGTGGCACGCCTGATGCGTGGCAGCCAGCGCACGCGCATGACGCCGATTATCTTTCTGACGGCCACCGCCCATTCGCCCGACGCGGTGCTTGAAGGCTACGCCAGTGGGGCGATCGACTACCTGTTCAAGCCCTTTGACCCGCACATCCTCAAGCCCAAGGTGCAGGCGTTGCTGGAGCACCAGCGCAATCGCCGTGCCTTGCAGCGCCTGAGCCATGACCTGGAGTTGGCCCGCGCTTTTAATGCCTCGGTGTTGGATAACGCCGCCGAGGGCATTTTGGTGGTGAGCGAAAACAGTGTGATCGAGTACGCCAACCCGGCAATTTCCCGGCTGTTGAATGCGACGATGGCTGAGTTGCAGGGCGAGAGTTTCCTCAGCTTCCTGCAAAAGCCCCATGTGCCAGCCTGGTTGGGCTTTCCCATGTACGAGGCGTATCGCCGGGGCGAGACGTGGCGCCAACACGACGCCATTTTGCGCACCGGTCGGGGCCAGCAGGTGCCGGTGGCGTTGTCCTGCGCGCCTCTGCCTGCCGAGCAGAAGGCGATGGTGGTGACAGTGCTGGACATGTCCGAAGTACGGCATCTGCACCAGCAACTGGAGTTCCAGGCCGTGACCGACCCGCTGACCGGGCTGCTGAACCGGCGCGGTTTTCATCAGGCGATGGAGAATACGTTGCTGCGCAGCGAACGTAGCGAGCAGGCGCTGGTATTGCTGTACCTGGACCTGGATGGCTTCAAGCGGGTCAACGATACGTTGGGCCACGACGCCGGGGATCGCGTGCTGCGTTGGGTTTCGGAGCAAATGCAGGCGTGCCTGCGTTCCTATGACATTCTCGGGCGCATGGGCGGGGATGAGTTCACCGCGTTGCTGGAGCTGGAGTTTCCCGAGCAGGCCGCGAAGATCGCGGAAAAGCTCATCGAGCGGGTATCTGTGTGCCAGCAGGTCGATGGTTTGGAGGTGATGCTTGGGGTCAGTATTGGCATCGCGACGTTCCCGGATTGCGGCTCGGACTTGAGCGGCCTGCTACGGGCCGCGGACATTGCCATGTACGAAGCCAAGCGCGCCGGCCGTCAGCAGTATCGTTACTACGACCAGGAAATGAACGGCCGCGCCCGCTCGCGGTTGATGCTGGAAGACAGTGTGCGTACCGCCATTGCCAACAAGGATTTCACCTTGGTGTACCAGCCTCAGGTCTCCCTGGAGGACGGGCGTTTGCGCGGCGTCGAGGCGCTGTTGCGTTGGCAACATCCCAGCGTCGGCGATGTGCCGCCGGGCCTGTTCTTGCCGCTGCTGGAAGAGGCGCGGTTGATCAATCAGTTGAGTGCCTGGATCTACCAGCAAGTCGCCGCCCAGCGCCAGGCCTGGCAAGCCACCTTCGACCCCGAACTGGTGTTGAGTGTGAGCCTGAGCAGCAACCAGTTCAACATGCCCAATCTGGCCAACCAATTGCAGCAGATGCTGGAGCGGCATGGGTTACAGGCGCGGCAACTGGAGGTGGAAATCGGCGAAGACTGCTTGATGAGTAATCTTGCCGAGTCTACCAAGCAACTCCAGTTACTGCGCCGGATCGGGGTGCGGATTGCCCTTGACGATTTTGGCTGCGGCCAGTGCTCCCTGGCCCATTTGCGCGACTTGGCGTTCGACACCCTCAAGCTTGACCCTCAACTGGTGGCGCGCCTGCCTGGCTCGGCGCGGGATGCGGCAATGGCGCGCAGCATCATCCAGCTGTGTGAGCATTTTGGTGTGCTGGTGATCGCCGAAGGCGTTGAGACCCTTGAGCAAACCCAGTGGCTCAAGGCCAATGGCTGCGCCCATATCCAGGGGCCGTGGGCGGCGCTGCCGTTGATGGCCGAGGACGTTGCCGGCTGGTCGTACCCTCGCGCGCTTTGAATTCGCTACACTGGCGCCCGTCCCAATTGCGTTGCAGAGCCCATGACCGCGTTGAAATACCTCCAGGCCTACCCCGCCGCACTCCAGGAGCAAGTGCGCCAACTGATCGCCAAGGACCAGTTGGGGGCCTACCTGGAACAGCGTTACCCCGAACGCCATGCGGTGCAGAGCGACAAGGCCCTGTACGCCTATGCCCTGGCCTTGAAGCAGGAGCACCTGCGTAACGCGCCGTCTATCGACAAAGTGCTGTTCGACAACCGCCTGGACCTGACCCATCGTGCCTTGGGTTTGCACACCACGATTTCCCGGGTGCAGGGCGGTAATCTCAAATCCAAGAAAGAGATCCGCATCGCTTCGCTGTTCAAGGAGGCGGCCCCGGAGTTTCTGCGCATGATCGTGGTGCACGAGCTGGCGCACTTCAAGGAGTCGGACCACAACAAGGCGTTCTATAAACTCTGCCAATACATGATGCCGGGCTACCATCAGGTGGAATTCGACCTGCGTGTGTACCTCACCTGGCGCGATTTGCAGGGCAAGCCCTAACCCCAAGGCGACTGACCATGGATGTGAGCAAGACCAAAAGCAGCTTCTACCGCCGCCTGTACGTGGCGTACTTGATCGACAGCCAACTGGCCAGCAGCGTCCCGGCGCTGACCGAGGCCACCGGCATGCCTCGGCGTACCGCCCAGGACACGATTGCGGCGTTGGCCGATCTGGATATTGTGTGTGAGTTCGAGCAGGAGGACGGTGCGCGTAACCATGCCGGGTGCTATCGGATTCGGGACTGGGGGGCGATTGATCGGGGGTGGATCGAGGCTAATCTGGCGTCGATCAAGCAGGTGTTGGGCTATCCCTGAGTTTAGCGGTGGCAGGGCTGACGCTATCGCGGGCAAGCCCGGCTCCCACAGTTGAATGCGTTCCAGTGTGGGAGCTGGCTTGCCTGCGATGGCGCCCTCAGAGGCGCCGCATACCGATATGTGGAATATCGTCCTCCAGGTATTCCTCACCCGCCACTACAAACCCATACCGCCCGTAGTACTCCTGCAAATGCGCCTGAGCTGACAGAAAGATCGGTGTCTCGGGCCAGAGTTCTTCAATCTGCTTGAGGGCCTCTTCCATCATCGTGTGCCCCAACCCGGTGCCGCGTGCCGATGGCGCGACGATCACCCGGCCGACCACCACGTCGCCGCCCTGGGACTCCGGGTCCAGCAGGCGCAGGTAAGCCAATAGCTCATTATCTTGCCAGGCCATCAGGTGATGGGTGTCACCCGCCAGGTCCTGCCCGTCGATGTCCTGATACGCGCATTTCTGCTCGACGACGAATACCTTGCTGCGCAAGCGCAGGACGGCGTACAGCTGGTCCTTGCCCAAGTCGTCGTGATGTTTGCAAACCCAATCAACCGTCATGATGTGTGCTCTTGTAAAGACGTGCCTGGATAGTAAGCGCGGCGGGCGCCGCTGTCTAAAATTGGCAAATGTGTGAATGGCGTCAATTTGCCATCATTGAGTGCGTGCGCTGCTGGCTGCTTTGTGTAATCTGCAATGCAGGCTCATTGATGAGCTACTGTTATCAGGCCACCGCCTGCCCGCCAAGGACTTTGAGCATGCCGCGATTGACTCGTGCTGTCGCTTTGATCGCAGTGCTGCTGCTGGCCCAACCGGTGCTGGCGCAGCGTCTGCGTCTGGTGGCGGATGGCTGGCCACCGTTCACCGATGCCACCTTGGTCAATGGCGGTTTGGCCACGGATATCGTCAGCACCGCCCTGGCCCGCGCGGGGTACGCCAGTGATTTTGAACAGGTGCCCTGGGCCCGCGCGCTCAAGGGCGTGGGGGATGGGCGCTACGATGTGCTGATCAACGCCTGGTACGACGAGGCCCGCACGCAGTTTGGCCAGTTTTCTGCTGAGTACCTGCTTAACCGTGTGCGCTTTCTCAAGCGCAGTGACGATGCCATCGAATATCACAGCCTGGCCCGACTGCACGACGAGACCATCGCCGTGGTACGCGGTTACGCCTACTCGGCGGCGTTCGATCAAGACATTCAGCTACAGAAAGTGCCGGTGCACAACTTCGCCATGGCGGTGCGCATGCTCGCTGCGCGGCGGGTGAGGTTGACGCTGGAAGATGAATACGTAGCGCGTTATTACCTGGCTCGGGAGTCGCTGCGGGTGCGCAATGCGGTGGCGTTTGTGGGCAAGCCTTTGAGCGAGAACAGCCTGCACATCCTGGTGAGTTTGAAGAACCCCGAGCATGCGCAGATTGTTGCCGGTTTTGATCGGGAGATCGCCAGGATGAAGGCTGATGGCAGTTATGCGCGGTTGATGAAGGCGCATGGGATGTAGCGTTCTTGCGGGCCTCATCGCGGCATAGGTATCTACACAACTTTGGGGCGGTGCTGGACCTGTGGCGAGGGAGCTTGCTCCCGTGACGGACTGACAGCCGACGCTGATCTAACTGATGCGCCGCGATCCAAATGTGGGAGCTGGCTTGCCTGCGATGGCGGCCTTACAGCCGACCAGGATGTTGGATCTGACCGCGTGTATATCCGTTCCTGCGGTAACGGCCACTTAGGGTTCCGCTTTTACAGCGGCTCACTTTTGAAAAGCCGGAATGCCGGCCCAGACAAAAGTAAGCAAAACGCTCTTGCCCCACCACTCGGCACCTCGCCTAGGCTCGGTGTGCCCGAACGCATGCTTGAATCCGTGGGCCGCCGCCACGCGCCATCCGTGGCGCGGGGCGGCTAACCCGGCGTCCTGCCGGGTTACCCACGAATTCAAGCCTGCGTTCGGCCAGCGTGGTTTAGCGGGGCGCCTGAAGAGCAAAGGCAGATCAAGAGCGGCTCGCTTCGCATCGTGGTTACCGTTGAACGCTTCAGAGTTGTGTAGATACCTATGCTCATCGCGGGCAAGCCCGGCTCCCGCATTGGAATGCATTTCAAGGTGGGAGCTGGCTTGCCTGCGATAGCGGCCTAAGCCGCGCTGGTATCCTTGATCAGATGCGCCGCCAACGTGCGCAACGGCCCCAACTGCCGGCAAATCAATGCCAACTGCGTCTGTACCAACCGCTGCCCTTCGTCGATCTCATCGGGCATTTGCTCAAGCTCGGCGGCCAGCGCTTCCTCGTCATCACTCTGGATCGCAATCGGCTGTTTATTGGCCAGGCCGGTGGCGATCTCATCGATGCTCGCCGCCAGGCTGTTGCCCGCGCCTTCGATCAAGTGCTCGCGCACATCGCTCGGTAGCGAGGTATCGCGATGCGCGCCTAACCCGGATAAATAGCTGAGCAAGGTGTGAGACAGCACCAGGAAGCGGAAGCCCACGTCGGCTTCCTTACGGAAGTGCCCAGGCTCCATCAGCATGTTCGCCAGGGTGGTGGACAGCGCGGCATCGGCGTTGTGGGCGTTGCGACGGGCCAGGCGGTAGGCCAGGTCGTCGCTCTTGCCGGCGGCGTATTGCTGCATGATCTGGCGCAGGTAGATGCTGTTGCAGGTCAGCGTGTTGGCCAGCACTTTGTTCAAGCGCCGGCCTTGCCAGTCCGGCAGGAACAGGAACACCGCCAGGCCCGCGATCAGGCTGCCGAGCAAGGTATCGAACAGGCGCGGCAGGAACAGCCCATAGCCATCGCCCACCTGGTTGAAGCAGAACAGCACCATCAGGGTGATCGCCGCCGTCGCCAGGGTGTAGCGGGTGGTGCGGTTGATAAAGAACACCAGACCTGCGGCGATAGCGAACATCGACTGCACCACCGGGTTAGGGAACAGATCAAACAGCGCCCAGGCCACGGTGAGGCCGATGGCGGTGCCGATGATCCGCTGGCCGAGCTTGCGCCGGGTGGCACCGTAGCTCGGCTGGCAGACGAACAGGGTGGTGAGGATGATCCAGTAGCCCTGGGACGCGTGGATGGCGTGCAGGGTCGCGTAGCCGACGGTCAACGCCAGGGACAGGCGCAAGGCATGGCGAAACAGCAGCGATGTAGGCGTGAGTTGGGTGCGCAGGCGCGTCCACATTTCCTTGAGGTTGCGCGGGGCGCGGTCCAGCAGGTTGCTGTCGGTGGCGTCGGCCAGGGCATCGGGGTTGCTGGCGTCGCCCAGCAGGCGGTCGAGGGTGGACAGGTTGGCCGCCAAGGCGCGCAATGACCGCAGCAGGCCACGCCAGGCCGGGTTGCTCTGGATGCGCAGGTGCTCCAGGGACGCGTTGAGGTCGCCCAGGGCTTGGGCAAAGCTGTCGTCATAGATGAACGGTTGGCGCAGCTGGATCGACTCGGCCAGGGTCTGGCAGGCCTTGCCTTGCTGGCGCAGCAAGCGCTGGCAGCGAAACAGCACATCGCTGTGGAAGAAGGCTTCGGTGAGGGCGTTGTAGGGGTAGTGGGAGGAACTGGCGCGCTCGTGGATGTCCTGGGCCAGGAAGTACAGTTTCAGGTAACGGCTGACCTTCGAGCCCGGTCGCCCATTGCCGACGCGGTGCAAGATGATTTCCTTCGCGGCATTCAGCGCAGCGACTACCCGGCCATTTTGCTGGGCCAGCTCCAGGCGCCGTGCTTCTACATCCAGCTGCCGGATCGGTTCGAACAACGATGACTTGAGCTTGAGGTAACGCCCCAGCTCGCGGAACAATCGCGCCAGGCTCTGCTGCACCGGCTGGTTGGAAAACAGCGCCTGCCACAGCACGGACAGCACGCCGTACCAGGCGGCACCGGCGACCAGCAACAGTGGCTCATGCCAGAAGTCCGTGACGGCGCCGCCGCGCTGGTCCACGCCGATCATGGTGTAGACCGACAGAATCAAGGTGGCCGAAGCAATCGCGCCATAGCGTTCGCCCAGTGCGCCGAGCATGGTCAGGCCGAAACTGGCCAGGGCCAGGGCGATGGCAAATATCCAGGGGTAAGGGAACAGCAGCTCCACCGACAGCGCGGCAATGCTGAAACACACCAGTGTCACCGCCAGCGCGTTGAGGCGGCCTTGCCAGCTGTCATCGGTCTCGGCCAGGGCGCTGGCGATAATCCCCAGGAAGAGCGGGATCAGCAGCGTCATTTCATCCTGGTACCAACACAACGCCATGCTGCCGGTGAGGGCGATGAACACCCGTACGCTGTAGCTGAATTTATCCAGCGCCCACAGGCGCCGCATGGACTGCTTGAACGAGGTCGATGACATGAAGTCTGGAGTCTTCCGGGACGTTGTCGCTAAATTGAGCTATCAAGGACGCCACGGCAAGCGTGGCGATCACATCGGGCAGCAAAATTTTCAGTCTCACTGCAAAACCAAAGTGGGAGCGGGCTTGCCTGCGATAGCGGTGCTGAATTCACCGCCGCTATCGCAGCGATGCGGCGGCCCGACAAGCCAGCTCCCACAGGGGATTGCATTTCAAGGCGAAAGTCAGGCGTATTGCGCGGCCGCGTACCCCGATGCCCAGGCCCACTGGAAGTTGAACCCGCCCAGGTGGCCGGTCACGTCCAGCACTTCGCCGATAAAGTACAGACCGGGGCTTTTCAGCGATTCCATGGTCTTGGACGACACTTCCCGCGTATCCACCCCGCCCAATGTTACCTCGGCAGTGCGATAACCCTCGGTGCCGGCCGGTACCAGTTGCCAGTTCCCCAGCTTTTGCGCGATATCGGCAATTTCAGCATGGGTGTACTGCTTCATCGGCTTGGATTCGAACCAGCTTTGGGCCAGCAGGTTGGCCATCTTCTTGGTGAAGATCTCGCCCAGTAGGGTTTTCAACTCGCTGTTGGGGTGTTCGGCCTGTTGCTGTTGCAGCCAGGCATGGGCGTCGTGGTCGGGCAGCAGGTTGATTTCTACCGTGTCGCCGGAGTGCCAATACGAGGAAATCTGCAAAATCGCCGGCCCGCTCAGGCCGCGATGGGTGAACAGGATATTCTCGCGAAAGCTCTGGCCGTTGCAGCTCACCAGGCAGTCGACCGAGGTGCCGGACAACTCGCCGCACAACTCCTTGAGCTGGTCGGTGATGGTGAACGGCACCAGCCCGGCACGGGTCGGCAGCAGTTCATGGCCGAATTGTTTGGCCACTTGGTAACCGAAACCGGTGGCGCCCAGCGTCGGGATCGACAAACCGCCCGTGGCGATCACCAGGGATTCACAGCGCAGCTCACCCAGGGTGGTTTGCAGTTGATAGCCGCTTTCGAGCTTGGCGATTGCCTCGATGGAGGTGTCCAGGTGCAGGCTCACGCCGGTCTGGATGCATTCGTCGAGCAGCATGCCGAGGATGTCGCTGGACTTGTTGTCGCAGAACAGCTGGCCGAGTTTCTTCTCGTGGTACGGCACGCCGTGCTTGGCCACCAGCCCGATGAAATCCCACTGGGTATAGCGGGCCAGGGCGGATTTGCAGAAGTGCGCGTTGTGCGAGAGGAAGTTGGCAGGCTCCGTGTACATGTTGGTGAAGTTGCAGCGGCCGCCACCGGACATCAGGATTTTTTTGCCGGCCTTGTTGGCGTGGTCGATCAACATCACCTTGCGCCCACGCCCGGCGGCGGTCAGCGCGCACATCAAGCCTGCGGCGCCGGCGCCAATGATCACAACTTCGGTCGAGCGCACAGCCATGTCCTCACAAAACTATTGATTTGAAATGCAATCAACACTGTGGGAGCTGGCTTGCCTGCGATGGCGGTAGTGGATTCACCGTCGCTATCGCAGGCAAGCCAGCTCCCACATTGATTCGGTTCTTGCAGTAACTATGTTGTTACAGGATCCGCACGCGCAGCGAACGGCCTTTGATCTTGCCGTCATTCAAACGCTGCAACGCCTGCTTGGCGATGCCACGCTCCACGGCCACGAAGGCCTGGAAGTCAAAGATCGCGATCTTGCCGACCTGGGCACCCGGGATGCCGGCTTCGCCAGTCAGTGCGCCAAGAATGTCGCCTGGGCGAACCTTGTCTTTACGCCCGGCGGCGATGCACAGGGTGCTCATCTGCGGCAGCAACGGGCCACCGCTTTGCGGCTTGAGGTTGTCCAGTTGGTCCCAGTTCAGCGGCGACTTCTGCAGTTGCTCGATGGCCTGGGCGCGGTGGGCTTCGGACGGCGCCACCAGGCTGATGGCGATGCCGGTCTCACCGGCACGGCCGGTACGACCTACACGGTGGATGTGAATTTCCGAGTCGCGGGCCAGTTCGACGTTGATCACCATGTCCAGGGCGTCGATGTCCAGGCCACGGGCGGCGACGTCGGTGGCCACCAGCACCGACGTGCTGCGGTTGGCAAACATCGCCAGTACCTGGTCACGGTCGCGCTGTTCCAGGTCACCATGCAGGCCAACGGCGCAAATGCCTTTGGAGGTCAGGTGGTCGACGGTTTCCTGCACTTGCTGCTTGGTAAAGCAGAACGCCACGCAGGAAGCAGGGCGGAAGTGCGCCAGCACCTTGGTCACGGCGTCCATGCGCTCTTCCGGGGAGATCTCGTAGAAGCGCTGTTCGATCTGGTCGTCGGAGTGGAACGCTTCGGCTTTCACTTGCTGAGGCGCACGCATGAACTTGGAGGCCAGTTGCTTGATGCTCACCGGGTAGGTGGCCGAGAACAGCAGGGTCTGGCGGCGCGGTGGGGTCTTGCTGATGATGTCTTCGATGGCGTCGTAGAAGCCCATGTCGAGCATGCGGTCGGCTTCGTCGAGGATCAGGGTGTTCAAACCGTCCAGCACCAGCGAACCTTTACGCAGGTGCTGCTGGATGCGGCCCGGGGTACCGACGATGACGTGGGCACCATGCTCCAGGGAGGCGATCTGCGGGCCGAGGGACACGCCGCCGCACAGGGTCAGTACCTTGATGTTGTCTTCGGCACGGGCCAGGCGACGGATTTCCTTGGCGACCTGGTCGGCCAGCTCACGTGTCGGGCACATCACCAGCGCCTGGCACCCGAAGTAGCGCGGGTTGATCGGGTTCAACAGGCCGATGCCGAATGCGGCGGTCTTGCCGCTGCCGGTCTTGGCCTGGGCAATGAGGTCCAGCCCTTTGAGGATCACCGGCAAGCTTTGCGCCTGGATCTGCGTCATCTCGACATAACCCAGCGAGTCGAGGTTAGCCAGCATGGCGGCGGACAGGGGCAAAGTATTAAAAGCGGTGGCGATGGTAGTCACGGGACTGGCTCTGCAAAACAAAATGTCGCGCAGTGTACCAGTCTCGTGGGATTTTCCCCGCAAGTTCTCGACGAGACGCCCGTTAGTGCTCGATATCGTGCTCGCGGCTGACCAGCCGTTTGCCGTCCTTGGGCGACAGTTGCAGGAAGATCGCCGCCGCCAGCATGGCCATGATGCCCACGGTGAGGAAGGTCAGCTGGAAGGCGCCCAGTACTGTATTGACCCCGTCATTACCGGCTTCGGCCGTAAAGCCGCCGAGCAATGCACCGGCACAGGCCACGCCCAGGCTCAGGGACAACTGCGCCACCACCGACAGCAAGCTGTTGCCGCTGCTGGCCTGGGCGTCGTCGAGGTCGATCAGGGTGACGGTGTTCATGGCGGTAAATTGCAGGGAGTTGATGGCCCCCAGTACCGCCAGCATGGCCAACAGCAGCGGGTAGGGCGTTTGTTCGCTGACCAGGCCCATGCTCGCCAGCATCAGGCCCAGGGCCAGGGTGTTGCCGGTCAGGACGATGCGGTAGCCGAGGCGCTCGATAAGCGGGCGTGCGATGGACTTGGCGAACATCGCCGCCGCTGCCAGCGGCAGCATGCTCATGCCCGCTTCCGACGGCGAGTAGCCCAGCGCCACCTGCAGCAGCAGCGGTACCAGGAACGGCAATGCGCCGCTGCCCAGGCGCGCAAACAGATTGCCCAGAATCCCCACGGCAAAGGTGCGCGTCTTGAACAGCACCGGCGAGAACAGCGGGTTATCGATATGCCCGGCGCGCAGCCAGTACGCCGCCAGGCAGGCGAACCCGCCGAACAGCAGCAATATCACACGCAGATGCGGCAGGTGCAGTTCGCCCAGGCCTTCCATCGCGATGGTGATCAGCACCATCGCCGCGCCGAACAGCAGAAAGCCCAGGCCGTCGAAGCGCGTGCGCTCGCTGCCGCGCAGGTCGGGGATGAATTTCCACACGGCATAGCAGCCGATCATGCCCACCGGCAGGTTGATCAGGAAGATCCAGTGCCAGGTCAGGTATTGCACCATCCAGCCGCCCATGGTCGGGCCAAGCAAGGGGCCGAGCAGGCCGGGAATGGTGATGAAGCCCATGATCCGCACCAGCTCGGAGCGCGGATAAGCGCGCAGCACCACCAGCCGCCCGACCGGCAGCATCAGCGCACCGCCCAGGCCCTGGATCACCCGTGCGCCCACCAGCATGCTCAAGCTATTGGACAGCGCACACAGCAGCGACCCGATGCTGAACAGCATGATCGCGCCAAAGAAAATCTTCTTGGTGCCAAAGCGGTCAGCGATCCAGCCCGACGCCGGAATCAGCAAGGCGACGGTGAGCATGTAGGCGATCACCACCCCTTGCATGCGCAGCGGGTTTTCCGCGAGGTCCTGCGCCATGGCCGGTAGCGCGGTGTTGAGAATCGTCCCGTCCAGCGACTGCATGAAGAAGGCAATCGCTACCACCCAGGGGAGCCAGCGGGCGGTCTTGGCATCGAGAGGGGCACGATTCGGCATGGGATCCCTTTTAATTAGCAGGCTATGTGTTGGCGATTATGCGCCATCCGTCGCTCCTTTTCCCACTGGCGGTTCGTCTATATCTGACAATGTCACATGCTCTCCCACCAGGAAGTCCAGCAACGCCCGATGCACTGCCAGCGCGGCTTCGCGGGACTCCAGATCCAGCAGATGGCCGGTGTGTTCGGCCACCGCAAAGCTGCTGCGGCCTACGTAGTGTTTGAACAGCTGGGCTTCGTCGGCCGGCGTGTATTCGTCCAGCGCGCCGTTGAGAAAGTGCACCGGTGTTCCAATCTGCCGCAGCGCCGGCAAGTAGTTGCCATCGCCCAAGCCCAGCACCTGGTGGATATGAAAGCGCGCCTGGCGATACTCGGTGGTGGCCATGGTCGACAGGTGTCGATGGTTATTGCGCTTGAGGCGCGGCGACAGGTATTTGCCAACCGTTTCGTTGAGCAGATGGCCGACCGCCGACTTGTCATCGGCCTCGATCAGCACACGCACGCGCTCGACATATTCCAGCATCGCCTGGTTGAGGTTGGGCGCCAGGGCCATCACCACCGAGCTTTCGATGGAGGGCGGATTGTGCGCCAGGGTCAACAGCGTGGAGATGCCGCCCCATGATGCCGAGACCAGATGGTTGACCGCAAAGCGCGCTACCAAGGCACGCAGGATTTGCACCTCGTCGTCCTTGGTGACCAGGTCGAGTTCGGTGTTGTGCTCGCGTGACAAGCCAGAGAAGGGCAAGTCGAACAGCAGCACATTGAAGTGCTCGGCCAGGCATTTGCTGGTACGGGCAAAGGAGCGCGTGGTGGACAGCGCCCCATTGACCATCAGTACGGTTTTTCTGTGCGGATCGTTACCCAGTTGCTCTACGTGAACGTTGTAGTGCTTGAACAGTTTTTCTATGACGAAACTTCCGTGGTTCATGTCAACGCTCCAGCTTGCTTTTCCCGGGCAAGGTTATGCTCTCGTGGGCAGGGGTGGCGAGAAGCCATTAACTGTTATAACGAGGAAAAAGCAGAGCGACAACAGGCCGAACGGCCAAAGTAGGCGGGATAGAAGTTTCGTCGCAGCGCAGGTTATTGAACTGTAGGAGCGAGCTTGCTCGCGAAAAACGTCAACGATAACGCAGCGCTGACAGCCAGCCCGCGGTGTCTGTACGTTCTTCGCGAGCAAGCTCGCTCCTACAGTTTATAAGGTCAGCGTCAGGCGTTTTACCAAAGCGCCTGGCAACAGGTTGGAAGCGGTGTTGCGCTGGTCATAGGTACTGGCCGACAACAGCAGCTCCCGATCAGCGGTCAGCGCTTCCAATTGTGAACCGAGCAACTGATAGACACTGTCATCAAAACGCATGGTGCTGACCGGTGCCTTGATCTCGCCGTTTTCCACCCAGAAGGTCGCAAAGCGCGTCATGCCGGTCAGGCGCGCTGCCGGCAGGTCGGAGTAGTTCAGGTACCAGAGGTTGCTGATATACAGACCGGTGCCCAACTGCTTGAGAATATCGGCCTGGGCCAGGCTGCCGGCCGCCATTTGCAGGGCGCTGGGCGACTCGTCGCTGCTGGCGCCGTTGGTGTTCATGCCGTATTCGGCGGCGCTGCGCGAGTTGACCAACTGGCCCTCGGCCTTGCCTGCGTTGATCAGGGTGACATCCTCACGCGGATAGCCTTCAGTAGAAAACGCCTGGCTCAGGGAGCCGCTGATCTGCTCATCCACCGTCACCAGCGGGCTCAGTGACTGATCACCCGCGTACAGGCGTTGCAACGAACTGCCTTTGCTCGCGATGGCCTGGGCCGAAAAACCACCCCACGTGATGATGCTGATGATTTCTTCCAGCGCTGCCGGCGCAAGGTAGGCGCGATATTGGCCGGGCGCCAGATTGTGGAGCGGGCGACCGAGAAACGCCAGTTGCTCACGGGCCTGCTGGAAACGGGCGGCGAATTCGGCGCTGTTCCAGGTGTGCCCGGCGTAGCTGGCTTTTACCGCTTCGCCATTGGCGTGGAACAGGCTGAAGTCGAAATTGAAGCTGTTAGCCCGGTGCCAGCCGAACGCCCCCGATGAGCTGGCGAAACCACGGCTGATCGGGCCGGCGGCGTAGAAGCCAACCAGGTCCACGCCATCGGCGGCCTGGCTGATATCGTCCAGCACTTGTGCCAGTTCCGGCAGCGGGCGCAGCTGTTCGTTATGGCTGTGCCAGGCATCGGGGTTCAGCAGCAGGTACGGGTCAGGCGGCAACAGCGGCAAGGTTTCGCGCAATTGTTGCAGGCCATTCGCCAGGCGTTGACGATCCAGCTGCGCCTCGCCCGACAGGGTGATACCCAGATCGGCGTGGCGCCCATCGTTGATCAGCTTGAGGTTCAGGCTGGCCTGCTGTACCTGGCCGGCCTGGCGTACCTGCGCATGGTTGAAGCGCACGAACTCGGACGCCTCATCCGCGTAGCCGAGGTGAAATTGTTCTTGATCGGTGACCGCCTGCTTGAGCCAATCCACCAGAGCCTTGAAGTGGTTCATCAGGCATCTCCCCCAAATACATCGACATTGCTGAATACACAGGCCGGCGACGCATGGCCGACACGGATCACCTGGTTGGGTTCGCCCTTGCCGCAGTTCGGCGTGCCCAAGACCTTGAAGGTGCTGGCATCGCCCACTGCGCTGAGCTTGCGCCAGAACTGTGCGGAAATCGCCCGGTAGTTGGGGTTCTTGACCACGCCCTTGAGTTCGCCGTTTTCGATCAACTGGCCCCACTCGCAGCCGAACTGGAACTTGTTGCGCGCATCGTCGATGGACCACGAACGGTTGGTCGACATCAGGATGCCGCTCTCAATGCCGCCCACCAGTTGCGCGAGGCTTTTATCCCCAGGCTCGATATTCAGGTTGGCCATGCGGTCGATGGGCGCACGGTTCCAGCCGCAGGCGCGGCTGTTGGCGACGCCTGGCAGGTTGGCGCGAAATTGCGACAAGGCCCCGCCCAAGGGCTTGAGCAGCAGGCCCTCGCGGATCAGAAACTGCTTGCTGGCGAGTGTGCCGTCGTCGTCATGGCCGTAACTGGCAAGCTGTTCCGGGATGTCCGGGTCGAAGGTGACGTTGAGCAGCGGTGAGCCATACTGCAGGTGGCCGAAGTCGCTGGCTTTCACAAAACTGGTGCCGGCGTAATTGCGCTCGTCACCGAGGATGCGGTCCAGTTCCAGTGGGTGGCCGATGGACTCGTGGATCTGCAGGATCATCTGGTCGGGCATCAGCAGCAGGTCACGCGGGCCGTGGGGCGTATTCGGTGCGAGCAGCAATTGCAGGGCTTCATCGGCTACCTTGCGGGCGGCGCCCACCAGGCCGAAACGCTGGATCACGCCGGCACTGCCTTGCTGGCCGAAGTTGGTACCGCCCTGGGTGCGGGTCTGGCTGTCGTTGCCGTCAAAGGCGGTCACGCTCAGGCCAGGGAACACAAAGCGCTGGGCCTGACGCAATTGCGCGCCGGCGCTGTTGAGGTAGATCTGTTCAACCCGCGTGGTCCCCAGGCTGACTTCCCAGCTCACCAGGCGCTCATCCTTGGGCACGGCGGCAGACTCATCGGCCAGCAATTGGTAGCAGTCGCTCAGGGACGGGAAGGGCTGGTCGAGGTCGGGAGACAGGTAGTCGGCGACGTCGCTGGACACCGGCTGCTGGTGCAGGTCGAGCAGGGCGTGGGGCTTGATCAACCGGGCTTGCTGTTCAGCGCGCTCAAGGGCGGCTTGCAGGCCGGCAAGGGAAATATCGTTGGTCGCGGCGTAGGCTTCCACGCCGTTGAGACGCACGGTAAGCATGGCGCCTTCATCGTGGCCCAGGTGGGGCGGCTCGGCGACGTTCTTGCGTACCGACAGGTACTGGCCGGATTCGCGCACGTAGCGCAGGGAGAAAAATTCGGCGGTGGTGCGCAGGGCACTGAAGTGTTTCTTGAGCGTGGCGTGGTGTTCGAACATGGGGCCTTCCTTGTGGGCGGCTCGGCGCGGGCAGGCGAACAGAGTAGGCCTGGGCGGGGAGCTGATCAAGGAAAGCTGATGACCCGTGGCGAGGGAGCAAGCTCCCTCGCCACAAGGTGTTTCGGTTACTGCGCCAATGGCCCCACTTCACGCAACGGCTTGCCACGCACCGGCGCATCGCCTGCCACGTAGTAGTCGGCGGTGCTGCGCGGCAGTGGCTTGCGGCCACGGATCTTGTCGGCGATTTTCTCGGCGATCATGATCGTTGGCGCGTTCAGGTTGCCGGTAGTGATGATCGGCATGATCGAGGCATCGACCACACGCAAGCCCTGCATGCCATGCACGCGGCCTTCGCCATCGACTACGGCCATCTCGTCGGTGCCCATCTTGCACGAGCAGGACGGGTGGAACGCGGTCTCGGCGTGCTCGCGGATGAACTTGTCCAACTGTTCATCGGTTTGCACTTCAATGCCGGGGCTGATTTCGCGGCCACGGTACGGGTCCAGTGCCGGCTGCTGCATGATTTCACGGGTCAGGCGGATGCCATCGCGGAACTCCTGCCAGTCCTGCTCGGTGGCCATGTAGTTGAAGAGGATGCTCGGGTAGTCCCGTGGGTTCTTCGACTTCAGCTGGATACGGCCACGGCTTGGCGAACGCATGGACCCCATGTGCGCCTGGAAACCGTGCTCTTTCACACCGTTGCTGCCGTTGTAGTTAATCGCCACCGGCAGGAAGTGGTACTGGATGTTTGGCCACTCGAACTCTTCACGGGTACGGATAAAACCGCCCGCTTCGAACTGGTTGCTGGCGCCGATGCCGGTGCCGTTGAACAGCCATTCGGCACCAATCGCCGGCTGGTTGTACCAGAGCAGCGAGGGGTACAGCGACACCGGCTGGGTGCACGCGTATTGCAGGTACAGCTCAAGGTGGTCCTGCAGGTTTTCACCGACGCCCGGCAGGTCGTGGACCACCGGGATGTCGAGGCTTTCCAGCAGTTTGGCCGGGCCGACACCGGAGCGTTGCAGCAGTTGCGGCGAAGCGATCGCGCCGCTGCACACCAGCACTTCTTTCCGCGCACGGGCTTCAACGCGTTCTTCGGCGGCGCCGATCAGGTAACGCACGCCCACTGCACGCTTGCCTTCGAACAGTACTTTGTCGGTGAGGGCATGGGTGACGATGGTCAGGGTCGAACGCTTTTTAGCCGTGTCCAGGTAACCGCGTGCGGTGCTGGCGCGACGGCCGTTCGGCGTGACGGTACGGTCCATCGGGCCGAAGCCTTCTTGCTGGTAGCCGTTCAAGTCTTCGGTACGTGGGTAACCGGCCTGTACGCCCGCTTCGACCATGGCGTGGAACAGCGGGTTGTTGCCCGCTTTTGGTGTGGTCACGCTGACCGGGCCATCGCCACCGTGCCAATCGTTGGGGCCGATGTCGCGGGTTTCGGCTTTGCGGAAATACGGCAGGCAGTCCAGGTAGGTCCAGTCTTCCAGGCCCGGCAGCTTCGACCAATTGTCGTAGTCCATGGCGTTGCCACGGATGTAGCACATGCCGTTGATCAGGGAAGAGCCACCCAGGCCCTTGCCGCGCCCGCATTCCATCCGGCGGCCGTCCATGTGTGGCTCTGGATCGGTTTCGTAGGCCCAGTTGTAGCGGCGGCCTTGCAGCGGGAAGGCCAGGGCGGCTGGCATCTGGGTACGGAAATCGAGGCGGTAGTCGGGGCCACCGGCTTCCAGCAGCAAAACGGTGACGCCTTCGTCTTCGGTCAGACGGGTCGCCAGGGTGTTACCGGCAGAGCCGGCACCCACAATGATGTAATCGTATTCTTGGGACATTGGATGCACCCTCTTGAAGTCTAGTCAGGTCGGGCCTCATCGGGGGCTTGCCCCCGATGGCGGCCTCAAAGGCAATACAAGGCTCGGCTCTTAGAACACCGAGGCGTAATCGCCCAACTCAACCTGTACCGATTTGATGCGGGTGAAGTTGTTCAGCGAGCTGATGCCGTTCTCACGGCCCACACCCGACTGCTTGTAGCCGCCAACCGGCATCTTCGCGTCGGACTCGCCCCAGGCGTTGATCCAGCAGATACCGGCTTCCAACTGATGAATCACGCGGTGGGCGCGGTTCAGGTCCTTGGTCACCAGGCCAGCGGCCAGGCCGAAGTCGGTGTCGTTGGCGCGGCGGATCACTTCTTCTTCGGTCTCGTAGGTGAGGATGCTCATCACCGGGCCGAAGATTTCTTCACGCACGATCACCATGTCATCGGTGCAGTCGGTGAACACGGTCGGGGCCACGAAGGCGCCTTTGGCGAAGTCACCCTCGGTCAGGCGGTCGCCGCCGCACAGCAGGCGGGCGCCTTGCTCTTTGCCTTTGGCGATGTAGCCCAGCACGCTTTCCATGTGGGCAAAGCTGACCAGCGGGCCGAAGTTGGTGTTTTCGTCTTCCGGGTTGCCGATGCGAATACGCGCAACACGTTCGACGATCTTGGCTTCGAACGCCGCTTGCAGGTGCTTGGGCACGAACACGCGGGTGCCGTTGGTGCAGACCTGGCCGGAGCTGTAGAAGTTGGCCATCATGGCGGTGTCGGCGGCGCGGTCGAGGTCGGCGTCGTCGAAAATGATCAGCGGGGACTTGCCGCCCAGCTCCATGGTTACGTCCTTGAGCGAGGAGCTCGACGCGCTGGCCATGACTTTCTTGCCGGTGTCGGTGCCGCCGGTGAAGGAGACTTTTTCGATGCGCGGGTGCTCGGTCAGCCAGGTGCCGACTTCGCGGCCGCTGCCAGTCAGTACGTTGAACACGCCCGCTGGAACGCCTGCCTCGGTGTAGATCTCGGCCAGTTTCAGGGTGGTCAGCGAGGTGACTTCGCTTGGCTTGAAGATCATCGCGTTACCGGCAGCCAGGGCCGGTGCGGATTTCCACAGGGCGATCTGGATCGGGTAGTTCCACGCGCCGATACCGGCCACTACGCCCAGCGGCTCGCGACGGGTGTAGACAAACGAGGTGTCGCGCAGTGGGATCTGCTCGCCTTCGATGGCAGGCACCAGGCCGGCGTAGTATTCCAGCACGTCAGCGCCGGTGACGATGTCGACGTATTTGGTTTCGGAGAAGGCTTTACCGGTGTCCAGGGTTTCCAGGGCGGCCAGTTCATCGTTGCGCTCGCGCAGGATGTCCACGGCACGACGCAGGATGCGCGAACGCTCCATGGCGGTCATGGCAGCCCAGATCTTCTGGCCTTTTTCAGCGCTGACCACGGCACGTTCAACGTCATCGAAGGTGGCGCGTTGCACTTGGGCGAGAACTTCACCGTTAGCCGGGTTGATGGCTTCGAAGGTGGCATCGCTGCCAGCGTCGCTGTAGCCGCCGTCAATGTAGAGTTTTTGCAGGTCGAAACGGGCCATAAAGTCCTCGCAAGTGCATAAGTGGTTGGCGTTACCCGCCGAACAGTGGGCCATGGGGGTGTGGCAACACTGAGCGGCGGACGTTCAGGGGTTGAGCATTTATAAGGGCTCTAACTCACCTGCTTGGCCAATTGGAAATCCATGTATTCGTAAGCGATCCGTTGCGCCTGCTCCGTGTCGAAAGCGTCTCCCGACAGGGCGCCGCGCAACCACAAACCGTCGATCAAAGCCGCCAGCCCGCGGGCTGCGCTGCGTGCCTCGGGTAACGGCATCGCACGGCGGAACTGGCAACACAGGTTGGAATACAGACGGTGATCGTTGATCCGCTGCAACCTGTGCAATGACGGGTGGTGCATGCTGGTGGCCCAGAAGGCCAGCCAGGTTTTCATTGCCGGGCCGTTGACCTGGCTGGCGTCGAAGTTGCCTTCGATGATCACCTGAAGGTGCGCCCGTGGGCTGTCATCCTTCAAGGCACGCCTGCGCTCTTGCACGTTCTCGATCAGCGCATTCATCAGGTAGCGCATCGTCGCTGCGATCAGGCCGTTCTTGTCCTGAAAGTAGTGGCTGATGATGCCGTTCGAGACGCCGGCCAGACGGGCGATCAGCGCAATGCTGGCATCTCCCATCCCGACCCGATCGATGGCCGTCAACGTGGCTTCGATCAACTGCTGGCGGCGTATGGGTTGCATACCGACCTTGGGCATGTAGCACCTCTCCTTAGGCCTGCCGATGGGCGATCCACGTCCATCGGCTTGAGGGCCAGTCTATTTTGTTTTGATTGAACGTTCAATCAACAAAGAATAAGATCTGCGACAAATGGTCGCTGCCTACAGATGTTTCCTACCTGCGAGCTGCAACCTTCGACACCTGCAAAAACCCTTGAAACAGGCCACTTCAGAGCCTGATCACCGCTTCGGCGGGCTCAAGAATTTTCGGGGTGTCTTTATAACACCCGTCCGTCGACTGCCGAAAAATCGATGTCCCGGGATAACCGTTGCCTTGTGTTTCTCTCTCGCACTGCCTGGAGCATCTGCGCCATGAGTTCTGCCTCTCTTATAAAGACCCCACCGGAAAAGGTCCGGGTCAACGGTTGGGTGTTCTACACCTCCACCGCGCTGATTTTATTGCTGACCGCCATTCTGATCGTCGCCCCGCAGGAGGCCGGGCGCATGCTCGGCGTAGCACAGGCCTGGCTGTCGAAAAGCTTTGGCTGGTACTACATGGTGGTCATCGCCGCCTACCTGGTGTTTGTGGTCGGCCTGGCGTTTTCGTCCTATGGGAAACTTAAGCTGGGTGCGAAGGACGATACCCCAGACTTCAGCTATGGCGCCTGGGCCGGCATGTTGTTCTCGTCCGGTATCGGCATCTCGCTGTTGTATTTCGGTGCGTCCGAGCCGTTGGACCACTACTTCAACCCGCCCGAAGGCGCTGCCGCCAGCAATGGCGCGGCACGCCAGGCGCTGCAACTGACCTTCCTGCACTGGGGCCTGCACGGCTGGGCGATCTATGCGCTGGTCGGCCTGGCCGTGGCGTACTTTGCGTACCGTCACAACCAACCGCTGGCACTGCGTTCGGCGCTGTACCCGCTGGTGGGCGAGCGTTGGGTGAAGGGCGCGGCCGGCCACGCGGTAGACGGTTTCGGCATGTTCGTGACCCTGCTGGGCCTGGTGACCAACCTGGGGATCGGCTCGATGCAGGTGTCGTCGGGGCTGGAAAACCTGTTCGGCATGGAGCACAGCAATACCAACCTGCTGATCGTGATCATCGTGATGAGCACCGTGGCGACCATTGCCGCCGTGTCGGGTGTGGAAAACGGTATTCGCCGCCTGTCCAACCTCAACATCGTGCTGTTCAGCGGTTTGCTGATCTTCGTGCTGTTGTTCGGCCCTACCTTGCACCTGCTCAATGGCCTGGTGCAGAACACCGGTGATTACCTCAACGGTATCGTGCTGAAAACCTTCGACCTGTATGTGTACGAAGGCGACGGTGCCAAGACCGAACGCTGGATGGGTCTGTGGACTCTGTTCTACTGGGCCTGGTGGATTTCCTGGGCGCCATTTGTGGGCATGTTCATCGCGCGTATTTCCCGTGGTCGTACCGTGCGCGAGCTGGTGGCTGGCGTATTGCTGATCCCGCTGGGCTTTACCCTGGCGTGGCTGTCGATCTTCGGCAACTCGGCCCTGGACCTGGTGTTGAACCATGGGGCGGTGGAGTTGGGCAAGACGGCGCTGGAACAACCGTCCATGGCCATCTACCAACTGCTTGAGCATTACCCGGCGTCGAAAGTGGTGATCGGCGTGTCGATCTTCGTGGGCTTTGTGCTGTTCCTGACCCCGGCGGATTCCGGCGCGGTGATGATGGCCAACCTGTCCTGCAAGGGCGGCAACGTGGATGAAGATGCGCCGCACTGGTTGCGTATCTTCTGGTCGGCGGTGATCACCCTGGTGACCATCGGTCTGCTGTTTGCCGGTAACTTCGAAGCCATGCAAACCATGGTGGTGCTGGCGGGGCTGCCGTTCTCGGTGGTGCTGGTGTTCTTTATGTTCGGTTTGCACAAGGCCATGCGCCAGGACGTGGCCATCGAACAGGAGCAGGCGCAATTGGCTGAACGCGGGCGTCGTGGTTTCAGCGAGCGCTTGAGCGCCCTGGACCTGCAACCGAGCCAGGCCACCGTGCAGCGCTTTATGGACAAGCACGTAACGCCGGCGTTGGAAGAAGCCGCGAGTGCGTTGCGTGATCAGGGCCTGGAAGTGCAGACCCTGCTGGGCAAATCCAAACGCTGCATCGGCGTGCGGATCGAGATGGACGAGGGTAACCCGTTTGTCTACGAAGTGAGCCTGGATGGCTACTCGGCGGCGCCGGCTGACCTGCCTGAGGAAGAGCGCACCCGTTACTACCGTGCCGAGGTGTACCTGCACAACGGGCCGCAGGAGTATGACCTGATGGGCTTCACCCAGGAACAGATCACCCGGGATGTGCTCGATCAGTTTGAAAGCCATCGGCAGCTCCTTGGCCGGGTCTATAGCTGATGCGTGAAAGCCGGTGGCGTCGTCCTGACGCCCCGGCTCCCTGTAGGAGCGAGCTTGCTCGCGAAAGACGTGAACGATAACGCAGCGCTAATCTGGTAGCCCGTGTCGCTTGCTCGTTTTTCGCGAGCAAGCTCGCTCCTACAGGGGGTCTTCTAGCCCAGGTTCTTGCCCAGCAGGGCGTGGTAGAGCTCACTGTCTCCCAAAATCCCCACCACCTTGTTGTTGTCATGCAGCACCAGCTTGTTCCCGGTCTGATAGCGAATCTGCAACGCATCGCGCATGCCAATGTTCGAGTCCACCAGCGTCGGTACGCGGCCCAGCCCTTCCACGGCTTGCCCTGGCGCCCAGTTCTGCAGGTTCATCGTCACGCCATTCTGGCGTGCGCCCCGGATCGTGTTGCCATCGGCCAGGTCGAGCCAGGAGTCGCCACCCGGATCAAGGCATACCGAACCATTCACACGCGTGCAGTTATCCAGGGTGCGCATCAGGCTGCGCCCGCACAGCACGTTCAACGGGTTGGTATGGGCGACGAAGGTGCGCACATAGTCGTCCGCCGGGTTCAGCACGATCTCTTCCGGCACGCTGTACTGGATGATCTTGCCGTCTTTCATGATCGCGATACGGCTGCCGAGCTTGAGTGCTTCATCCAGGTCGTGGCTCACGAACACGATGGTCTTGCTCAACTTGCGTTGCAGTTCCAACAGTTCATCTTGCAAGCCTTGGCGAATCAGCGGGTCGAGGGCCGAGAAGGGTTCGTCCATCAGCAGGATATCGGCGTCCATCGCCAGGGCGCGGGCCAGGCCGACGCGTTGCTGCATACCGCCGGACAACTCATCGGGCTTCTTGTTGCGCCATTGGCTCAGGCCCACCAGTTCGAGTTTCTCGTCCACCAGCGTGCGTCGTTCTTTCTCCGGTCGGCCCTGCATCTCCAGGCCGAAGCTGATGTTCTCGCGCACCGTCAGCCAGGGCATCAAGGCGAACTTCTGGAACACCATGGCGATGCGTTTGGTGCGCATCATTTTCAGCTCGGCGGGGGTGCAGGAGGCGATGTCGATCTGGCGACCTTCATGCTCCACAAACAGTTGGCCGCGGCTGACGGTGTTGAGGCCGTTGATGCAGCGCAGCAGGCTCGACTTGCCCGAGCCAGAGAGGCCCATCAGCACACAGATCTCGCCTTTCTCGATATCCAGGCTGGCCTTTTCAACGCCGACAATCTGCCCGGTTTTCTTCAGGATTTCGTTACGGCTCATGCCCTGGTCCAGCAGCTTGAGCGCTTCGCGTGGGTCTTTGGAAAAGATCACGTCGACGTTGTCAAATCGGATAATGCTCATGCATCACCCCCTACTTTAGCGTCGGGTTGTTTGCAGATACGGTCGAGCATGATGGCGAGCAACACAATGGCCAGGCCCGCTTCAAAGCCCAGCGCAATATCGGCAGTGTTGAGTGCATTGACCACCGGCTTGCCGAGGCCGTCAGCGCCCACCAAGGCCGCGATCACCACCATCGACAGCGACAGCATGATGCATTGAGTAATGCCGGCGGCGATGCTCGGCATGGCGTGGGGCAGTTCAATGCGCGAGAGCAACTGGCGGCGCGAGCAGCCAAAAGCCTTGCCGGCGTCCATCAGCTCTTGCGGCACATCGCGGATACCCAGGTAGGTCAGGCGGATCGGCGCGGCAATCGCGAACACCACCGTGGAAATCAGCCCAGGCACCACACCCAGCCCGAAGAGGGTCAGGGTAGGGATGAGGTAGACGAAGGTCGGTACGGTCTGCATCAGATCGAGCACCGGCCGCATCATGGTGTAGAACATCGGTTTATGCGCGGCAACAATGCCCAGCGGCACACCAATGACCACGCAGACGAGGGTGGCGAACAGCACCTGCGCGAGGGTTTCCATGGTTTCCTGCCAGTACCCCAGGTTGAGGATCAGCAGGAAGGAGGCGATGACAAAAACAGTCAGTCCCCATTTACGTTGAATAAAGTGAGCCAGCAGCGCAATCAGACCGATCAATGCCAGTGGATTGAACCAGGTCAGCGC
The DNA here is from genome assembly GCF_001902145.1 of Pseudomonas fluorescens. GTDB lineage: Bacteria > Pseudomonadota > Gammaproteobacteria > Pseudomonadales > Pseudomonadaceae > Aquipseudomonas > Aquipseudomonas fluorescens_BV. The sequence goes on along the minus strand of NZ_MRST01000026.1, from coordinate 146,046 downwards.
AAACGTCACGCCGTGGATCATCGTTTCCAGTGTCGATGCGATTGCGTCGAAGTAGTTGGCACCGTGTTGGGTCAACCAGTCGACGAAGGCAGCGATGTACTGGCCTAGTGGGATTTTCTGTTCAGTCAGCATGGTAGTGAATGTCCACATGCGAAGGGGAAAACATCCCAGGCCAGCGCACCGGCCTGGGGTCAGCGGGTGCTATTTGGCGAGGTAAGCTTTAACGGCATCGAGCCCTGGTTTGCCATCAACGGTGGTGACACCGGCGAGCCAGGTGTCGAGCACTTGCGGGTTCTTCTGCAGCCAGGCCTTGGCGGCTGCATCGGCCTTCATCTTGTCGTCCAGGACGTTACCCATCAGGGTGCTTTCCATATCGAGGGTGAACACCAGGTTTTTCAGCAGCTGGCCGACGTTGCTGCATTCCTGGGTGTAGCCTTTGCGGGTGTTGGTGTAGATGGTGGCCTGGCCGTAGTTGGGGCCGAACGAGTCATCACCACCGGTCAGGTACTTCATCTTGAAGCGGGTGTTCATCGGGTGTGGTTCCCAGCCGAGAAACACGATGGCCTGGTTGCGCTTGGAGGCGCGTTCAACCTGGGAGAGCATGCCGGCTTCGCTGGATTCGACCACCTTGAAACCGGCGGTTTTCAGGCCGAAGGCATCTTTGTCGATCAGTGTCTGGATGGTGCGGTTGCCATCGTTGCCCGGCTCGATGCCGTAGATCTTGCCGCCCAGCTCATCCTTGAATTTGGCGATGTCGGCGAAGTCCTTCAGGCCCTTCTCATACAGCGCCTCAGGGACCGCCAGGGTGTACTTGGCGTTCTCCAGGTTGGCGCGTACGGTTTCCACGGTGCCGGCATCACGGTACTGCTTGATGTCGTTTTCCATGGTCGGCATCCAGTTGCCGAGGAAAATGTCCATGTTCTTGCCGTCGGCCAGGGACTTGTAAGTCACAGGTACCGAAATCATCGTGGTGCGTGGCTTGTAGCCCAGGCCCTTGAGGATTTCGCTGGTGGTCGCGGTGGTGACGGTGATGTCGGTCCAGCCGACATCGGAGAAGTTGACGGTCTTGCACTGTTCCGGTTCTGCGGCGTGTGCCACGACTGGCAGACTCAGCATGGCGGCCAACAACAACGAGGGTGAACCTTTCATGTGGGTAGACTCCTGTGTCTTTTCTGGCGGCATTCGCCGCGCTTTATAAGTGTTGCGGTTGGAGCGTGCGACGAAGCGGATGGCGCGGTGCCGTGCAAACGAGTCGAGACTGATCATGTACCAGTGAAAATCTGACGCCTACAGGGGGCGTCGTATCCAGTACAGGGAGGGTCGTATCCAGTACCGATGACGTCGCTTACAGGTTTTTCCGAAGGTAAAACTGCTGTTTTTACCCTTCTGCACCGCAAAAAACGGCCAAAATAGACGTTCGCACGCGAGCGACGCTGGTGAGCATGGACGCGTCGGTGTGGGACGCCGTGATGACGAACAAAAGCTTGATGATGCCGCCATCTGGGCGATCTGAGCGTAGCACCTCGTTCAAGCCCGGCCCGTGCTTATCGAGGAGTTTCACGTTAATGGCTATCAGCGTTTTCGACCTGTTCAAGATCGGCATCGGGCCTTCGAGTTCGCACACCGTGGGGCCCATGCGCGCCGCGGCGTTGTTCGTTCAAGGGTTGCGTGAGCGTGGGTGGCTGGAACAGGTGCAGCGTGTCGAAGTGCAACTGTACGGCTCGCTGTCGGCCACCGGCATCGGCCACGGCAGCGACACCGCCACCATCATGGGCCTGATGGGCGAGTGGCCAGACGCAATCGATCCCACGCAAATCGGCGCACGCATCCACACCCTGCGCGAAACCGATACGCTGCTGCTGGACGGGCGTTTGCCGGTGCCGTTTGTGTGGGCGCGCGACATGCGCCTGCTCGATGAGAACCTGCCGTTCCATCCCAATGCCATGACCCTGGTGGTGTTTGGCGAAAACGGCGAGTTGCACCGCGACACCTATTACTCGGTGGGCGGCGGTTTTGTGGTGGATGAAGCCCAGGCCCAAAGCGGTGTGGCGGACATGGACCGCACCGAGCTGCCTTATGATTTTTCCAGTGCCGTGGAGCTGTTGCAGCTGTGCAAGACCCACAACCTGCGCGTTGCCGAACTGATGCTGGCGAATGAAAAAACCTGGCGCAGCGAAGAAGAAATCCGCAGCGGCCTGATGAAGCTCTGGCGCGCCATGCAAGATTGCGTGGAGCAGGGCCTCAAGCACGAAGGCATCCTGCCCGGCGGCTTGAACGTGCGCCGTCGCGCTGCCAAGTTGCACCGCAGCTTGCAGGAGCTGAACAAGCCCAATGTGATCGGCTCGACCTTGAGCGCCATGGAATGGGTCAACCTGTTCGCCCTGGCGGTCAACGAAGAAAACGCTGCCGGTGGGCGCATGGTCACGGCGCCCACCAACGGCGCGGCGGGAATCATCCCGGCGGTGTTGCACTACTTTATGAAGTTCAGTGAAGAAGTCACCGAAGCCAACGTGGTCGACTACCTGCTGGGCGCGGCGGCGGTGGGCATCCTGTGTAAAAAGAACGCTTCGATTTCCGGTGCCGAAGTCGGTTGCCAGGGCGAGGTCGGTTCCGCGTGCGCCATGGCCGCAGCCGGGCTGGCGGAGATCCTCGGCGCCACGCCGGAGCAACTGTGCAACGCCGCCGAAATCGGCCTGGAACACAACCTCGGCCTGACCTGCGACCCGGTGGGCGGCCTGGTGCAAGTGCCGTGTATCGAGCGCAATGCAATTGCGGCGGTGAAGGCGATCAACGCGGCGCAAATGGCGTTGCGTGGCGATGGCCAGCACTTTATCTCGTTGGATCGGGTGATCCGCACCATGCGTGATACCGGGGCCGATATGCATGACAAGTACAAAGAGACATCACGCGGTGGGTTGGCGGTGAGTGCTGTGGAGTGCTGAGACCGAGTCGCCTGAATTCGCGAGCAAGCCCGCTCCCACCTTTGACCGAGTAGATCCTGAAGGAATGCAGTCAAATGTGGGAGCGGGCTTGCTCGCGAATGCGGTAGCTCAGCCAACACTGCTCACAAAGTGAACACCCTCAACCAAAATCGCCATCTTTTAGCGCGTCGCAAATAGATAAGTAGCTTCCGAACGATTTCCTACACGATCACACGCCTGATGTGCTTTGGGTGACAGACTTCTCCTACGCCCGCAAAGCGCCTTCCCACAAGTGCTACCGATCTGCTCACCCCCCTTGAACCTCGCCGGTTATGCTTCATATCCCGCACTTCACGCGCGGGCTTGTATAGACGCATCAACAGGTCGTTTTCAGGAGTTCTTGAATAGCCATTCAATTTTAGGCATGGCATTTGCTCTATCAATTACAAAGCCTCTCCTTTCCAGGACGAGCGCAATAACAAGAGCCTCGCCTGAGGCCGCCACCCGCTTTGTGTGATGTGAGGAGATACCGCGATGACGTCGACCAACTCCGGGGCCCAACCCCAGAACCGTGCGCCTCAATCCATCGGCTTTTTGCTGCTGGACAATTTCACGCTGATTTCCCTGGCGTCTGCCGTGGAGCCACTGCGCATGGCCAACCAGCTGTCCGGCCGCGAGCTGTATCGCTGGACAACCCTGAGTGTCGACGGCAACCAAGTGTGGGCCAGCGATGGCCTGCAAATCACACCCGATGCCTCCATGCACAAAGCACCCGTCCTGGACACGGTCATCGTGTGCGGCGGCGTAGGTATCCAGCGCACCGTCACCCGTGAACATGTGTCGTGGCTGCAAAGCCAGGCACGCCAGTCTCGTCGCCTTGGCGCAGTGTGCACCGGCAGCTGGGCCCTGGCCTGCGCCGGCTTGCTCGACGGCTTTGATTGCAGCGTGCACTGGGAATGCCTGGCGTCGATGCAGGAAGCCTTCCCGCGGGTAGCCATGAGTACGCGCCTGTTCACCCTCGACCGCAACCGCTTCACCAGCTCCGGTGGCACCGCGCCCCTGGACATGATGTTGCACCTGATCAGCCGCGACCACGGCCGTGAATTGTCGGCCGCCATCTCCGAGATGTTCGTGTACGAACGCATCCGCAACGAACAGGATCACCAGCGTGTGCCGCTCAAGCACATGCTTGGCACCAACCAGCCCAAGCTGCAGGAAATCGTCGCGCTGATGGAAGCCAACCTCGAAGAGCCGATCGACCTGGACGAACTGGCGGTGTATGTTGCCGTGTCGCGCCGGCAGTTGGAGCGGCTGTTCCAGAAATACCTGCACTGCTCGCCGTCGCGCTACTACCTCAAGCTGCGCCTGATCCGCGCACGGCAACTGCTCAAGCAGACGCCGATGTCGATCATCGAAGTCGCCTCGGTGTGCGGGTTTGTGTCTACGCCGCACTTTTCCAAGTGCTACCGCGAATATTTCGGCATTCCGCCACGGGATGAACGCGTAGGCTCCAACACCACCCAGCAAGTGGCGATGATGCCGATTCCGCAGGCGTTGGTGTTGTCACCGTTGTCGGGGCCGATGTCGGCGTTGAGCCAGGCGCGCAATGAGTCGACCTTTGCCAGTGTAAGGCTCTGACACCGGGCTGCCTTATTGTAGGAGCGAGCTTGCTCGCGAAAAACTCAAGATCGCCGTGGGATATCTGATGCCCCGCGTTATCGTTGGCGATCTTCGCGAGCAAGCTCGCTCCTACAGAGGATGTATTTCAGGCGCCAGAGCTCTGTTTGAACTGCATCAGCGCCGGCAACAATTGCTTGTCGATCGCCTGCCTCACCGCCGGCAAAATCGTCGCGCTGCCGCTGTACATCTTTTCAACCATGCCCTTGAGCGCCTTGGCCCGCGCTTCGCTCAACCCGCGCACCGCACACTCGCAAGCCTGCTCGGCAGTAGCGCCGCTGGACACTTCAAAACCCAGCGAGCGCAGGTGGCCCAGCAGGTCATCCTGGTCAATCAAATCCGCGTGCATCATGACGGTCATCCTGGTGTAGGGAGCGGGAACTGACTTGGATTCTGGTAGGCCCCGTGACTCGCGGCAAGGGCAGAATCCACCGATGGCTCGGATGGCTATGAACAGGTCGTTTTCGGGGTACTTGACCCTACCCGTAACGGGCACACTGAACCCAGGCACGCAGCTTGAAGGTTTGGTCACCCTCGGATGCACGGCTCACACAAGGCACTCTGCCCCGATCCCGTCACGGCTGGATCGGGGCTTTTTTTTGCGCGGGCAGCCCAATCACCCGACCCAGAAGGGCAGGCCGGGGTAGATCGGCCTGCTCCTGGCTGAGGGCGGCGAGTTTTTCCAGGGTCGCGCCAGTAAACGGCGCCGACTGCGGCCCGCCCAGATCGACATGCAGCAGCATCTGTTCGTTACCCGCCAACTCGCGCCCTTCGCCCACAAGGTGCAGGCTGTGATAGAGGTGCAGGCGCTTGGCGTCGTGGGCGATCAGTTGGGTATGCACCTCAACCTCGGCGCCGAGCTTTACCTCATGCAGGTAGTTCAGGTGCAACTCCAGGGTGAACAGCGAGTGGCCGCTGGCTTCGCGGTTTTCGCTGTCCAGCCCCAGGGTGTCCATCAGCGCATCGGTGGCGTAGCTGAAGATCAGCAGATAGAACGCGTCACGCAGATGGCCGTTGTAGTCGACCCAGTCGGGCAGGATGTTCGTGGTGTAGGTGGTCAGTGCGGGCATGGCATGAATCCAATTCAAAAGGCTTTTTGCAGGAGCGAGCTTGCTCGCGAAAAACTCAAGATCGCCGTGGGGTAACGGGTGCCCCGCGTTATCGTTGGCGATCTTCGCGAGCAAGCTCGCTCCTACATGATTAGTCGGCGAAGTTCATGCCGTGCTTGGCCTTGGTTGCTTTTACGGCTTCCAGCACCGCCAGCAGGCAGTCATCACGATAGCGCTCCAGCGCCGAGATGCTGTGGTTACTTAACTGTTTGCTGGTGCCATCGACCACATCATCAATCAGTTTTTCAGTCAGTTCAGGTGCCGGTAGATAAGTCCACGGCAACTGCAACGCCGGGCCGAACTGTGCCATGAAGTGGCGCATGCCGGCATCGCCGCCCGCCAGGGTGTAAGTGAGGAAGGTGCCCATGAACGACCAGCGCAGGCCCGCGCCAAAGCGAATGGCATCGTCGATTTCGCCGGTGGTCGCCACGCCGTCATTGACCAGGTGTAGCGCCTCACGCCACAGCGCTTCCAGGAGGCGGTCAGCAATAAACCCCGGTACTTCCTTGCGCACATGCAAAGGGCGCATGCCCAGGGATTCATACACCTTGATCGCCGCCTGGATTGCCTCTGGCGCGGTGTTTTTGCCGCCCACCACTTCTACCAGTGGCAACAGGTAGACCGGGTTGAAGGGGTGGCCGACCACGCAGCGTTCCGGATGGGTGGAGCCCTCATAGAATTCGCTGGGCAACAGCCCTGAGGTGCTGGAGCCAATCAAGGCATTCGGCTTGGCCGCCGCGCTGATCTGGCTGTGCAATTGCAGCTTCAGCTCCAGGCGCTCCGGGGCGCTTTCCTGGATGAAGTCGGCGTCTTTTACGCATTCTTCGATGGTAGTGACAAAGCGCAGGCGGTCCTGGGAGGCACCTGGCGCCAGGCCCTGTTGTTCAAGGGCGGCCCAGGCGTTGGCGACGCGTTTGCGCAGGGCCGCCTCGGCACCGGGCGCGGGGTCCCAGGCCACCACATCCAGGCCATGGGCAAGGGCACGGGACACCCAGCCGCTGCCGATGACACCGCTGCCCAACGCAGCAAAGGTTTTGATTTCGGTGATAAAGCGCATGGCGACATTCCTGAAAAGTTCGGTAATTCCTTGTGGGAGCGGGCTTGCTCGCGAATGCGGTGGTTCAGTTGGTGCATTCGGTACTGACCCACCGCATTCGCGAGCAAGCCCGCTCCCACAGGGTTGTGTGGTGTCTGTGCTAGCCGCGTTGGGTCAGGCCCATCTTGATGCGGCCTTCGGCTGGGGTCAGGACCCGTGCGCCTAACCGGCTGAGGATTTCACTGGCACGTTCCACCAGTTGGCCGTTGGTGGCGAATACGCCCTTGTCCAGCCACAGGTTGTCCTCCAGGCCCACCCGTACGTTGCCGCCCAGCAGCACTGCTTGCGCGGCCATCGGCATTTGCATGCGACCAATGCCGAAGCCGGCCCACACTGCGTCAGCGGGCAGGTTATCGACCATGGCTTTCATGGTGGTGGTGTCGGCTGGTGCGCCCCAGGGAATGCCCAGGCACAGTTGGAACAGCGGGTTATCCAGCAGCCCTTCCTTGATCATCTGCTTGGCAAACCACAGGTGGCCGGTGTCGAAAATTTCCAGCTCGGCCTTTACGCCCAGTTCCTGGATGCGTTTGGCGCCGGCACGCAGTTGCGCCGGGGTGGACACGTAAATGGTGTCGCCATCGCCGAAGTTCAGCGTGCCGCAGTCCAGGGTGCAGATTTCCGGCAGCAGTTCTTCAACATGGGCCAGGCGGGTCAGCGGGCCCACCAGGTCGGTATTGGGCCCGAACTCCATGGGATTCTCGCCGCCACCGATCTCCAGGTCGCCACCCATGCCGGCGGTGAGGTTGACGATGATGTCGATGTCGGCCTCGCGGATGCGCTCCATCACTTCGCGGTACAGGGCCACATCACGGCTGAACTTGCCGGTCTCGGGGTCGCGGACGTGGCAATGCACGACCGTGGCGCCGGCCTTGGCGGCCTCCACCGCAGCGGCGGCAATTTGTTTGGGGGTGACCGGCACGTGTGGGCTTCTGGCGGTCGTGTCGCCAGCACCGGTGAGTGCGCAGGTGATGATGACGTCGTGGTTCATGAGGCGGTTCCTTACAGGCGTGGTGGTGCCGTTCGCGCTCGGGAGTGAACGGCGAAACGGTGATTCAAGAAACGTTATTTGTTGGTCAGTTGCAGGTTGGCGGCGGCGGGTTTGCCGTCAAAGGTGGTTACCCCTTCCAGCCAGCGCTGCTGGTCTTGCGAGTGGTCCTTGAGCCACTGCCTGGCGGACTCGAGCGCGTCTTTGTGATCCAGCAGCGGCTGCATCATCCGGCTCTCATCGGCGGCGGTGAACGTCAGGTTGGTCAGTAGCTTGTGCACATTGGGGCACTGCTCGGCGTAGGTCGGCGCGGTCACGGTCCATACGGTGGCCATGCCTTCGTTCGGGCCCAGGGCGTCTTCGCTGCCGGTGAGGTAAGTCATCGCCACATTGACGTTCATCGGGTGCGGCGCCCAACCAAAGAACACCACGGCTTCCTTGCGACGCACGGCACGGTCCACGGCCGCCAACATGCCGGCTTCACTGGACTCCACCAACTGGAACTTGCCCAGGCCGAACTGGTTCTTGGCGATCATCGCCTTGATTTGCGTGTTGGCCCCCGAGCCCGGCTCGATGCCATAAATCTTGCCGCCCAGCTCTTTCTCGAACCTGGCGATGTCGGCAAAGGTTTTCAGGCCCTTGTCCGCCAGATAAGTCGGCACCGCCAGGGTGGCGCGGGCGTCTTCCAGGCTGGGTTTTTCGAGGACCTTGACTTGCTTGGCGTCGACGAACGGCGCGATGGTCTGGGTCATCAACGGGTTCCAGTAACCGAGAAACAGGTCCAGGCGCTGGTCGCGGATGCCGGCAAAGATGATTTGCTGAGAGGCGCTGGTTTGTTTGGTCTTGTAGCCGAGGCCATCGAGCAGCACCTGGGCCATGGCGCTGGTGGCGATAACGTCGGTCCAGTTGACCACGCCCATGCGCACGTTCTGGCAGGCAGGGGCATCCGCTGCCTGGGCGTTAGTGCTCAAAATGGCGCTGGCGCTGAGTGCAAGTACGCAGCGGCTGATCAGTCGGTTCATGGGTGGAGCCCTCGGCAGGTCGTTATTGTGGGTGCCGGCGTCTTTGTGCGCCGTGGGATCACGTTACGCAGCTTGGCGCTGTGCAAAGCGCACGGCGGCGACCCGCTCTTGCACTGCAGCGACCTGTGCTCTTGAATGGCTCGTTGAACTGGCGTATCACAGTGACCACGCTGCCCGTCCAACGAGAGCGCCACCATGTCCCAGGATGTCTATTTCTTGCTGATGCCGGGGTTCTCGGCCCTCGGTTTTATTTCCGCACTGGAACCGTTGCGGGTGGCCAACCGCTTTCGCGGCGAGTTGTACCGCTGGCACGTCTTGAGTGCCGATGGCGGCGCGGTGCTGGCGAGCAACGGCATGTCGGTCAACGTCGATGCTGCGCTGGAACCGTTGAAAAAAGGCGCGACCTTACTGGTGGTGGCCGGCTTCGAACCCCTGCAGTTCGCCACGCCCGCCCTGGAACATTGGCTGCGCCGCCTCGACCATGACGGTGTAACGCTCGGCGCCATCGACACCGGCGCCTGTGTGCTGGCCGAGGCGGGGCTGCTCGACGGGCACCGCCTGACCCTGCACTGGGAAGCCATCGACGCCTTCAAGGAGTCCTATCCGCACCTGACCGTGACCCAGGAACTGTTCGAAATCGACCGGCGCCGCATCACATGCGCTGGCGGCACCGCGTCCATCGACCTGATGCTCGACCTCATCGCCCAGGCCCACGGCCCGGAGCTGGCGATCCAGGTGTCCGAGCAGTTCGTGCTCGGCCGCATCCGCCCCCGCAAAGACCACCAGCGCATGCAGATCGCCACGCGCTACGGCATCAACAACAAGAAACTGGTGCACGTGATCGGCGAAATGGAACAGCACACCGAACCGCCCCTGAGCACCTTGGCCCTGGCCGAAACGATCAAGGTCACCCGACGCCAACTGGAGCGGCTGTTTCGCCTGCACCTGAACGACACCCCGAGTAATTTCTACCTGGGCCTGCGCCTGGAAAAAGCCCGCAAACTGTTGCGCCAGAGCGACATGAGCGTGCTGGAAGTGAGTATTGCGTGCGGGTTTGAGTCACCGTCGTATTTCACGAGAAGTTATCGAGCCAGGTTTGCCAAATGCCCGAGGGAGGATCGGCGCCGGGAGGTGGTTTGAGCCAGCTCCCACATTGGTAAGTAGTGTGGTGTCAGAAAGTGCATGTGGTGGCGTGGGAATATTCTTGTTTTGCAAGGCTGCGAGCGATTACTGGAAACGGACTGCTAACGTCCAGTGGTTCCATACGTAACCATAAGAGGTTGGCATGCTCAAAAAACTAGTCACTTTGATTGCACTCGCGTCCACCCCAGTGTGGGCAGCCCAGGCGCCAGCGCCGTTCACCGGCGCCGATTACAGCGGCCGTTATGAATGTAATGGCCAGGACAAACATATCGGCAACTTCAAAGGCATTGTCGAGATGAAACTCGATGCCAAGCAAAGCACTGGCAAGTACGCCGCCTACACCTTCACCCTGACCCTGGAAGACAAGTCCCGCTATGAAGGCATGGCCGCCGGGACGGCCGATACCCTGGGGATCTACTTCGCCCACACCGACCCGGCCTTGAAAGACTTTGGCGTGGGGGTCGCCCAAGTGACCCCCACCCCCGAAGGCAAGGTGTCCTTCGTCAAGTATTACTACGGCCCTGAATACGAAGGCGGCGGGCACGGCCTGGAACACTGCGTCAAAAGCTGACGTGCAGTTATTTCTTCAGCAGGCCTGAGCAGGCAGTTTTATACGCCTCGTGCTGATATTTGTTGAGCGTCGCTGGCAGATCAAAGGTGTGCTTTTTGTTCTGCGCATTGATGGTCTGCGGCGACAGCAGCGTCACCTCAACCCCCTCCAGCAATTGAAATACACCTTCAATCTTGAACGTCGTCGGGCCACCGGCGAACTCACCTTTCTTGCTGCGCTTCTTGATGGCAATGCGCGTGATGCCGTTGGCCTGGACGAACGCCACGACCTGGGCGGCAAAGGCTTTGACGTTGGCCGCTTCATCGTCATCGTCGAGGGCGAGTTTCTTGGTGGCCAGGGCGACGTGGGTCAGCGTCTGGTTGTCCAGGGAGGCGACAGCGATGATGGCTTCGCTGCCTTTGATTTCGATGCCGCACAGAGTCATGAGTAGCCTTGGTCAAAAGAGAGAGTGACGCGATTGTCGTTTATTCCTGCCCAATCGACTCCAGAAACTCCGACCGCTCATCGCTCATCCGCGCCAGGCAATCATTCTGGGCAATTGCATATTCCTTGCTGCCGTTCACCGCAGGGAAGGTGTCCACCGCACAATCGGCATCGCGCAGTTTTTCCCATTTCTGCTGGGCATCCTTCAGACGGGCGGTAATGTCCGCCAGTTTGGTCTTGTCGCTGCCGTAGGTCGAACCCATGCGCTCCAGCAACCCCTGATAGTTGTCCTTGAGCAATTGCTCGGCAGTGGTTTTGTTGTAGCTGGCGCATTCCAGGGTTTGCTGGTCGTTCTCGATGCCGTCGCACGGCGTGCTGTCGGTGTCTTCGGCCGCGTGGGCGGTGGTTGCGATGAGTGCCAAAGCCAGGAAAATCGATTTCATTGCGCCGTCTCATATCACGTGATGCGCAATTCTGGCTCAAGCGTAAGACAAAGAACAGCCGACCGTAGGGCCTGTCTTCGCAGCCTTTGTCGCGGATTGACGCTTTCGGCAATTCCCCTGTCGTTTTTGCACCCGGCTCCGTCGGTCCCTGGGCATATGCTGGCCCCAAAGCGCCGGCAGACGATTCGGCGCATGAATCGCCAATAAGGGGACGCCTGATGAGCCCAGCCGAGTTGCACGCCGACAGCATCGTTATCGACGGTCTGATTATTGCCAAGTGGAACCGCGACCTGTTCGAAGACATGCGCAAAGGTGGCCTCACCGCCGCCAACTGCACGGTGTCGGTGTGGGAAGGCTTCCAGGCCACGATCAATAATATCGTCGCCAGCCAGACCCTGATCCGTGAGAACAGTGACCTGGTGATCCCGGTAAAAACCACCGCCGACATCCGCCGCGCCAAGGAGCAGGGCAAGACCGGAATCATCTTCGGCTTCCAGAATGCCCATGCGTTTGAGGACCAGCTTGGCTACGTCGAGATCTTCAAGCAGCTCGGCGTCGGTGTGGTGCAGATGTGCTACAACACCCAGAACCTGGTGGGCACCGGTTGCTACGAGCGCGATGGCGGCCTGTCGGGTTTTGGTCGCGAGATCGTCGGCGAGATGAACCGCGTCGGCATCATGTGCGACCTGTCCCACGTCGGTTCCAAGACCAGCGAAGAAGTCATCCTCGAATCGAAAAAACCGGTGTGCTACTCCCACTGTCTGCCATCCGGGCTTAAAGAGCACCCACGCAACAAGTCCGATGAAGAGCTGAAGTTCATCGCTGACCATGGCGGTTTTGTCGGCGTGACCATGTTCGCGCCGTTCCTGGCCAAGGGCATCGACTCGACCATCGACGACTACGCCGAAGCCATCGAATACACCATGAACATCGTCGGCGAAGACGCGATCGGCATCGGCACCGACTTCACCCAGGGCCATGGCCAGGATTTCTTCGAAATGCTCACCCATGACAAGGGCTATGCCCGCCGCCTGACCAGCTTCGGCAAGATCATCAACCCGCTGGGCATCCGCACCGTGGGTGAGTTCCCCAACCTCACCGAAACCCTGCTCAAGCGCGGCCACAGCGAGCGCGTGGTGCGCAAGATCATGGGCGAGAACTGGGTCAATGTGCTCAAGGACGTCTGGGGCGAATAAGCCACTGCTCGCTTAATCCTTCGCCCGCTGCCACCCGCGCGGCGGGCATCAAAACGAATTTTTCTGGAGTTAAGTTTCCATGGCCAAGATCGCCCCGCAATTGCCTATCGAAGTTGACAGCGAAACCGGTGTCTGGACCTCCGACGCCCTGCCGATGCTGTACGTGCCGCGCCACTTCTTCGTCAACAACCATATGGGCATCGAAGAAGTGCTGGGCGCTGATGCCTACGCCGAAATTCTCTACAAGGCCGGCTACAAATCCGCCTGGCACTGGTGTGAAAAAGAAGCCGAATGCCACGGCCTGGAAGGCGTCGCGGTATTCGAGCACTACATGAAGCGCCTGTCGCAACGCGGCTGGGGCCTGTTCAAGATCCAGGACATCGACCTGGATAAAGGCACCGCCAGCGTCAAGCTGGAACACTCCGCGTTCGTCTACGTGTACGGCAAGGTCGGGCGCAAGGTGGACTACATGTTCACCGGCTGGTTTGCCGGTGCCATGGATCAGATCCTGCAAGCGCGTGGCAGCAACATCCGCACCGTCGCAGAACAAGTCTACGGAGGCTCCGAAGAGGGCCACGATGATGGTTTGTTCACCGTCAAGCCGTTGTAAGCCGAGGACCGTGCCATGGCTTTCGAAGCAATGTTTGCGCCGATCCAGATCGGCAAACTGACCATCCGCAACCGGGTGCTCAGCACTGCCCACGCGGAGGTGTACGCCACCGACGGCGGCATGACCACCGACCGCTATGTGAAGTACTACGAAGAGAAAGCCAAGGGCGGTATCGGCCTGGCGATCTGTGGCGGCTCCTCCGTGGTGGCCATCGACAGCCCACAGGAATGGTGGAGTTCGGTGAACCTGTCCACCGATCGCATCATCCCGCACTTCCAGAACCTGGCCGATGCCATGCACAAGCATGGCGCCAAGATCATGATCCAGATTACCCACATGGGCCGTCGTTCGCGTTGGGACGGTTTCAACTGGCCGACTTTGATGTCGCCGTCCGGCGTGCGTGAGCCGGTGCACCGTGCCACCTGCAAGACCATCGAGCCGGAAGAAATCTGGCGCGTGATCGGCAACTACGCCCAGGCCGCGCGCCGGGCCAAGGCTGGTGGCCTGGACGGGGTGGAATTGTCGGCCGTGCACCAGCACATGATCGACCAGTTCTGGAGCCCGCGGGTCAACAAGCGTACCGACGAGTGGGGCGGCAGCTTCGAGGGCCGCATGAAGTTCGGCCTGGAAGTGTTGAAGGCCGTGCGTGCCGAAGTGGGGGATGACTTTTGCGTGGGCATGCGCCTGTGCGGTGACGAGTTCCACCCGGACGGCTTGTCCCACGAGGACATGAAGCAAATCGCCAAGTATTACGACGACACCGGCATGCTCGACTTCATCGGCGTGGTGGGTTCGGGTTGCGACACCCACAACACCCTGGCCAACGTCATCCCGAACATGAGCTACCCGCCGGAGCCGTTCCTGCACCTGGCGGCCGGCATCAAGGAAGTGGTGAAGGTTCCGGTGCTGCACGCGCAGAACATCAAGGACCCGAACCAGGCCACGCGTATTCTGGAAGGCGGCTATGTGGACATGGTCGGCATGACCCGTGCGCACATCGCCGACCCGCACCTGATCGCCAAGATCAAGATGGGCCAGATCGACCAGATCAAGCAGTGCGTGGGCGCCAACTACTGCATCGACCGCCAGTACCAGGGTCTGGATGTGCTGTGCATCCAGAACGCCGCGACCTCCCGTGAATACATGGGCGTGCCGCACATCATCGAGAAGTCCACCGGGCCCAGGCGCAAGGTGGTTGTGGTGGGGGCCGGCCCGGCCGGGATGGAAGCCGCGCGCGTGGCGGCTGAACGTGGCCACGACGTGACGCTGTTTGAGAAAAAAGAATTTATCGGCGGGCAAATCACCACGGCATCGAAAGCACCGCAGCGCGACCAGATCGCCGGTATCACCCGTTGGTATCAACTGGAACTGGCACGCTTGAAAGTCGACCTGCGCCTGGGCGTGGCGGCAGACGCCGAGACCATTCTGGACGTGCGTCCGGACGTGGTGGTGCTGGCGGTGGGCGGGCATCCGTTCATCGAGCAGAACGAACACTGGGGCGCCGCCGAAGGCTTGGTGGTGAGCAGTTGGGACGTGCTCGACGGCAAGGTGGCGCCGGGCAAGAACGTGCTGGTGTACGACACCATCTGTGAATTCACCGGGATGTCGGTGGCCGACTTCCTGGCCGACAAAGGCAGCCAGGTGGAGATCGTCACCGACGACATCAAGCCGGGCGTGGCGATCGGCGGTACGTCGTTCCCCACGTACTACCGCAGCATGTACCCCAAGGAAGTGATCATGACCGGCGACATGATGCTGGAAAAGGTCTACCGCGAGGGCGACAAGCTGGTGGCCGTGCTGGAGAACGAATACACCGGCGCCAAAGAGGAACGGGTGGTCGACCAGGTGGTGGTGGAGAACGGCGTGCGTCCGGACGAGGCCATTTACTACGGGCTCAAGGAAGGCTCGCGCAACAAGGGCCAGATCGACGTTGAAGCGTTGTTTGCGATCAAGCCGCAGCCGTGCTTGAGCGAGGCGGGTGAAGGGTACTTGCTGTTCCGCATTGGTGACTGTGTGGCCCAGCGCAATACCCACGCCGCCATCTATGACGCCCTGCGCTTGTGCAAGGATTTCTGACGAGGTGAACTCGGTCAAATGTGGGAACGGGCTTGCTCGCGAAGGCGGTTTATCAGGCACTGGATGCATCGACTGACACACCGCCTTCGCGAGCAAGCCCGCTCCCACATTCAGGGCCAGTTTCACAGTAGACCTGTGTGGTCTTCGGGAGCTTCACCATGCTGAATACCCTTCTTCCCATCCTGCTCTTTGCCGCCCTGGGCCTTGCGGTCCTCGGCGCCTTGCGCCGGGTGAACATGTGGCGCCGTGGCCGCTCATCCAAAGTCGACCTGCTGGGTGGCCTGCTGGCCATGCCCAAGCGCTACATGGTCGATTTGCACCACGTGGTCGCCCGCGACAAATACATCGCCAACACCCACGTAGCGACTGCGCTGGGTTTTGTGCTGTCGGCGCTGCTGGCGATTGTGGTGCATGGTTTCGGCCTGCAGAGCCGCATTCTTGGTTATGCGCTGCTGCTGGCGTCGACATTGATGTTTGTCGGCGCGATCTTCATGTACCTGCGCCGCCGCAATCCGCCTGCCCGCCTGTCCAAAGGCCCGTGGATGCGCCTGCCGAAAAGCCTGATGGCCTTCTCGGTGAGCTTCTTCCTGGTGACCTTGCCGGTGGCCGGGATTCTGCCCGCCGATTTCGGCGGCTGGCTGCTCGCGGCTTTGCTGAGCGTGGGCGTGTTGTGGGGCGTGTCCGAAATGTTCTTCGGCATGACTTGGGGCGGGCCGATGAAACACGCCTTCGCCGGTGCCCTGCACCTGGCCTGGCACCGCCGCGCCGAGCGCTTTGGCGGTGGCCGCTCCACCGGTTTGAAACCGTTGGACCTGAGCGATAAAACCGCGCCGCTGGGCGTAGAAAAACCCAAGGACTTCACCTGGAACCAACTGCTCGGCTTCGACGCCTGCGTGCAGTGCGGCAAGTGCGAAGCGGCGTGCCCGGCGTTTGCCGCCGGCCAGCCACTGAACCCGAAAAAACTCATCCAGGACATGGTGGTCGGCTTGGCCGGCGGCACCGATGCCAAGTTCGCCGGCAGCCCGTACCCCGGCAAACCGGTGGGCGAGCACGGCGGCAACCCGCACCAGCCGATCGTCAATGGTTTGGTGGATGCCGAGACCTTGTGGTCGTGCACCACCTGCCGCGCCTGCGTGGAAGAGTGCCCGATGATGATCGAGCACGTGGACGCCATCGTCGACATGCGTCGCCACCTCACTTTGGAGAAAGGCGCCACGCCGAACAAGGGCGCCGAAGTTCTGGAGAACCTGATTGCTACCGACAACCCCGGCGGGTTTGCCCCCGGTGGTCGTCTGAACTGGGCGGCAGACCTGAACCTGCCGTTGCTCAGCGACAAAGGCAGTTGCGATGTGCTGTTCTGGGTCGGCGACGGTGCTTTCGATATGCGCAACCAACGCACCCTGCGCGCGTTCGTCAAAGTGCTCAAGGCGGCAGGGGTGGACTTTGCGGTACTTGGCCTGGAGGAGCGCGACAGCGGTGACGTCGCGCGACGTCTGGGCGATGAAGCGACCTTCCAACTGTTGGCCACGCGCAATATCCAGACCCTCGCCAAGTACAGCTTCAAGCGCATCGTCACGTGCGATCCACATAGCTTCCATGTGCTGAAAAACGAATACGGTGCCTTCAACGGCAACTACCGCGTGCAGCACCACAGCACCTTCATGGCCGAGCTGATCGGCGAGGGCGCGCTGAACCTGGGCCAGTACAAAGGCAACAGCGTGACCTACCACGACCCCTGCTACTTGGGTCGCTACAACGGTGAATACGAGGCGCCGCGCCAAGTGCTGCAGGCGTTGGGTATCGAGGTCAAGGAAATGCAACGCTCGGGCTTCCGTTCGCGCTGCTGCGGTGGCGGTGGCGGTGCGCCGATCACCGATATTCCCGGTAAGCAGCGTATTCCCGATATGCGCATGGACGACATCCGCGAGACCGGTGCCGAACTGGTGGCCGTGGGTTGCCCGCAATGCACAGCGATGCTTGAAGGCGTGGTCGAACCGCGCCCGTTGATCAAGGACATCGCCGAGCTGGTCGCCGACGCATTGCTTGAAGACCCCGCGCCGGCCAAAGCCCCCCTCAAGCGTGAACCTGCGGAGGTGCACTGATGAGCGATATTATCCGCCGCGACCCACGGGCCGAATGGATCGCCCGTAATCGCCTGCACCCGTTGCACGCGGCCATGCAGCCGGTGCAACACAGCTGGATGGGCCCCAACGGCGTCATTCGCAAAAACGTGCATGGTGTCGGTTTTATCGGCCCCAACGGCATCAAGCGCATCGACCGCAGCGGTGCCCAGCAGGGCGGCGCGGCCAAGCGTACCGCGGCAGTGGAAGTGCAATTGCCGCTGCATCAGGTGCCGGCCCCGGCGTTTTACATCAACGTAGTGCCGGACATGGTCGGTGGCCGCCTGAGCAGCCATGACCGTGACCTGCTTGGCCTGGCGCGCCAGTTGGCCGGCAGTGACGGCGCGGTGTTGGCAGTGGTGTTCGGTGAACACAAGGAAAGCGCCTTTGCCACGGCGGGCGTCGACCGTCTGCTGGTGCTGGAGGGGCATGAGTTCGAGGGTTATGCACCGGAGCAACGCGTGCAGGGCCTGCGCGCTGTGGATAACCAATTCAGCCCGCGCCACTGGTTGCTGCCAGACAGCCGCAGCGGTGGTGGTGAGCTGGGGCGGCGCTTTGCCGCCAACCTCAAGGAACGCCCGGCGACGCGGGTGTGGCAGATCAAGGGCGAGGAATGCATCGGCCGTGCCGGCGCCGGCCAGGAAGACCTGGCGCGGCCCTTGCCCCGTCTGATCCTCGCCGCCGCCGAATGTGCTGACCCGGTCAGCGAGACCCGCCACGAAGTCTTGCCCGTGGAGTTATCCACAAGCCTGGCGCGCAGTTTGCTGCGTATCGAAGACCTCGGCGCGGTGGCGGTCGACCCGGCAGCGATTCCGATGGCCGAGGCAGAGTTCATTTTCTCCGGTGGCAACGGCGTGAAGGACTGGGCGCTGTTCCACCAGGCCGCCGCGGCCCTGGGCGCTACCGAAGGCGCCTCGCGGGTGGCAGTGGACGATGGCTTCATGGCGCGTGATCGCCAGGTCGGCGCCAGCGGCACCTGGGTCACTGCGCGGGTGTACGTGGCGGTAGGCATTTCCGGGGCGATCCAGCACCTGCAAGGCATCGGTGCCTGCGACAAGGTGGTGGCGATCAACCTCGACCCAGGGTGCGACATGATCAAGCGTGCCGACCTGTCGGTGATCGGCGAAAGCGCCGCGATACTGCAAGCCTTGATCGCGGCGGTCGAGACCTACCGCAACGGCGCCAAGCGCGATGCAGCCTGAGGATATGACCATGACCAACACTGTATTCAGCCTGGTGTCCATCGGCGCTCACCCCACCTCCGGGCGTCCACGCCGCGCCGAGCAGGACGCGCGCGCGGTCGAGCTGGGGCTGCAACTGGCTGGGGATAAGTTGCAGGTGCTGCACGCCGGCAACATCGCCGAACCGACCCTGCGCAGCTACCTGGGCATGGGCCTGCCGCAACTGCAGGTACTGGAGCAGCTGGCCGGCTCGGATGCCTTGCCGGTGCTCAGCGAGTATCTGCGCGACGCCGGTGCCCAAGTGGTACTCACCGGAAGCCAGGCAGAAACCGGCGAAGGTTCGGGGATGCTGCCGTTCCTGTTGGCCGAGCAACTGGGCTGGCCGCTGATTGTGGGGCTGGCCCAGGTGGAGTCCATCGACGCCGGTGTAGCCCTGGTGTTGCAGGCGCTGCCTCGCGGCCAGCGGCGGCGCTTGAAGGTGCGCCTGCCGTTTCTCGCCACTGTGGATAACGCCGCGCCCAAGCCACGCCAGAGCGCCTACGGCCCGGCGCAACGGGGTGAGCTGGCAGCCCATGAAGTCGAGGTTGAACACGATGAGTTATTCACAGGCGCACTGCTGCAACCGGCAAAGCCACGGCCAAAGCGCCTCAAGGTGATCAAGGCCAAGAGCGGCGCTGATCGCATGAAAGCCGCGACGGCCAAGGCCAGTGGCGGCGGTGGGCAGGTGCTCAAGGGGCTGAGCCCCGAAGCTGGCGCCGAGGCCATCCTCAAGCTGCTCGTGGAAGAAGGGGTGGTGCGCTGATAGCTGACAGCCACGAACCTTGTGGGAGCGGGCTTGCCCGCGAAAGCGGTGTGTCAGTCACTACATCTGTTACTGAACTACCGCTTTCGCAGGCAAGCCAGCTCTCACACTGGCCTGCGTTGCCTGGCTTACCCACATTCCCTGTTGATCCGCCTGTGGATAACCTGTTCGCGGGTGTCCACAACCTCGGTGTATCAAGCCCTGCAGCCCTCTGTACGAAAAATAACCATCCTAACTTACGGTTTTTGCAGGGCTTTTTCATGGGCTAAAGTCTCGACTTGCCCCCAAAGTCTGTTGGTGCCTTTGTGGATAAGATGTTCGCTATCCGCTACAGGCCTTATGGAACGGGGCTTTCGTGAGTCTGGTTGAAAATTGATCAAAGCCGATTCTTTTGTGTTTAAAAATGCTGAGTGGCCCGATTTATGAGGGTTTCATGGGCTTTTCCACAGCCCAGGCAAAGTTGCCCCCAAAGTCTGTTGGTGCATCTGTGGATAAGGTGTTCGCTTACCGCTGTAGGCCACGCCAAACAAGGCTCTTGGAGGTTTGATCAATAAATGAACAGCTCAAGGCAAAACCCGTAAGTTTAAATAAGTCACGGATTTTCTTGATTTAATTTGCGTGCGCGGCGCACTTGCCCACAATTGCTGTGGGTGGCTTTGTGGATAAGTTGTTGAGTAAAGGCTGGAGGGCAGGGCGCTAGCGGCTTGCGCGAGAACTGATTTAGGAGCGAGCTTGCTCGCGAAAAACGTCAACGATAACGCGTGCTACCTGAATAAACGCGGTGCCTGTGAGTTTTTCGCGAGCAAGCTCGCTCCTACATTGTGATCCATAGGGTGTCAGTTATTCGTGAGCAGCTACGCCTTTGAGATAAGGCGCTGGCGCCGCACCCAGGTTGCTCAACATCCGCTCGCTGTACCAATCCACAAAATTCACCACGCCAAACTCATAGGTCTTGGAGTAAGGGCCTGGCTGGTAGGCGGTGGAGTTGATGCCGCGCTGGTTTTCTTCAGCCAGGCGGCGGTCCTGGTCGTTGGTGGCATCCCACACCTGGCGCATGCGCTCCACGTCGTAGTCCACGCCTTCCACGGCGTCCTTGTGCACGATCCACTTGGTGGTGACCATTGTTTCCTGGGCGCTGATCGGCCACACGGTGAACACAATGATGTGATCGCCCATGCAGTGGTTCCAGGAGTGGGGCAGGTGCAGGATGCGCATCGAGCCCAGGTCCGGGTTCTTGATGCGGCCCATGAGCTTGGCGCAGCCTTGCTTGCCATCCAGGGTCATCGACACGGTGCCCTTGAGCAGCGGCATGCGCACAATGCGGTTACGCAGGCCGAAGCTGGCGTGGGCGTAAGGGATTTTTTCGGCATCCCAGGCGGTGGCGCAGGCGCTCACGTGGTCCTTGAACGCCTGGTCGGCGCGCGGGTCGGTAACGTCGTCCCACTCCAGCAGGGTCTTCAGCAGTTCGGGGTGTGACGCGTTGCAGTGGTAGCACTCGCGGTTGTTTTCCAGCACCAGCTTCCAGTTGGCTTTTTCGAACAAGGTGGTCTGGATCGCCACCTTGGTGTTCTCCATGTCGTAGGGCTCCATGTAATGGCTGAGCGTCGACAGGAAGTCATCGATGGCCGGTGGGGTCTCGGCCAGGCTGATAAAAATGTAGCCGCCAGCGGTCTTCACGTTCACCGGCTTGAGGCCGTACTGCTTCATGTCGAAATCGGCGCCCATCTCCGTGCCGGCGAACAGCAGGCGGCCGTCCAGCTCGTAGGTCCACTGGTGGTAGTGGCATACCAATTTGGCGACCTTGCCCTTGTCGCTGGTGCACAAGCGCGAGCCACGGTGGCGGCAGACGTTGTGGAACGCATGCACAACGCCGTCGGCCCCCCGGATCACGATGATCGGGTTCTTGCCCACTTGCAGGGTCAGGTAGTTGCCCTTGGTGGGGATTTCGCAGGTCATGCCGGCAATCAACCACTCTTTCTGGAAGATCTCCTGCATGTCGATATTGAACAGCCGCTCGTCAGAGTAGAACGGCTGCGGCAGTGAAAAAGTGCGCTCGCGCTCTTGCAGCATTTGCGCGGTGGCCTTGCGTGCGGGTTCCAGCGGATCGCCCAAGCTTAAGGTTGCGGTGACGTCCATCGTGTGTGTCCTCATGGCCATTCTGTGTGGCCGGCGAATAGTGGCTACGGTTGGTGCTGTGCAAGGCGTAAAGAACGCGTCTTTGTTGGGAGCGAGTGTGGGCCCGGCGTAACGTCGGACCTTATCCATGGGCGACATGGCCCAATCTGATCCCGACGCGCAAGCCCCTGTCTTTGGGGGCTGGTCGCCGTAAGTATGTGAATGTCGCAGATAGGTAAATGGGTGGTTCTCGCGTTACGCAGAATCGCCACCATAAGGCCGACGTCGGCGGTGGAGAACAACATGTCCAATAATTTCCTGAATCCGGTAACCACCCAGACCTGGGCCAATGGTCGGCACATCGTCCGCTGCGTCAAAGTCATCCAGGAAACCTGGGACGTGCGCACCTTCTGCTTCATGGCCGATCAGCCGATCCTGTTCTTTTTCAAGCCGGGGCAATTCGTCACCCTGGAGCTGGAAATCGAAGGCCAGCCGATCATGCGCTCGTACACCATTTCCAGCTCACCGTCGGTGCCTTACAGCTTTTCGGTGACCATCAAGCGCGTGCCGGGCGGGCGTGTGTCCAACTGGCTGCATGACACGCTGCACGAAGGCCAGGAGTTGGCGGTGCACGGCCCGGTCGGGCTATTCAACGCGATCGATTTCCCCAGCCCGAAAGTGCTGTACCTGAGCGGCGGGGTGGGGATCACCCCAGTAATGTCCATGGCGCGTTGGTTTTACGATACCAACGCCAATGTCGACATGACGTTCGTTCACAGCGCGCGTTCACCCAAAGACATCATCTATCACCGCGAGCTGGAACACATGGCGTCGCGGATCGACAACTTCAGCCTGCACCTGATTTGCGAAAAACACGGCCTGGGCGAACCCTGGGCCGGCTACCGCGGTTACCTGAATCACAAGATGCTGGAACTGATGGTGCCGGACTTCCTGGAGCGCGAAGTATTCTGTTGCGGTCCGACGCCTTACATGAGCGCGGTGAAGCGCCTGCTGGAAGCCGCCGGTTTCGATATGGCGCGCTATCACGAAGAATCCTTTGGTGCGACGCCGCCGGAAGCGCGGGCCGACGCCGTGGAGCAGGCAGAACAAGCGGCGGATGCGCCGGAAGTCGATCTGGCGGATCTGCATCAGGTGGAGTTCATCGCCTCGGGCAAAAGTATTCGGGTGGCGCCTGGCGAAACCGTCCACGCGGCAGCCGCCAAGCTCGGCCTGCTGATTCCCAAAGCCTGTGGCATGGGTATCTGCGGCACGTGCAAAGTGATGAAGCTGGGCGGCGAGGTGGAGATGGAGCACAACGGCGGAATTACCGAAGAGGATGAAGCCGAAGGCTATATCCTGTCGTGCTGCAGTGTGCCGAAGGGCGATGTACGGATTGAGTTCTGAGGGTCAGTACAAGCCCGGTCGGCGGTCCTGGTGAACGTGGTTGTAGTCGCTGATTGACTTGTGCCTGGCCTGGGCCAGTGGCAGGTCAGCCACTAACTGCTGTTCCTGTGGGTGGTAGGCTGCTCCGGCCAGCGGATAGCCATCGGCATCGACGATGGCTGAACCGCCCACCCAATTGACGCCTCGTTCTTCGCCATAGCGGTCGCATGCCGCGATGAACATACGGTTGACCGCTGCATTCGCCTGGACTCGCACGATTTCTGCCGGCCGCTCGCCCATAGGGCGCGGGCCGTCCGGCCAGTTCACCGGCGCGCAAAGCAGGTCGGCCTGCGCCAGCGCTGCCAGGCGTACCCACTCGGGCAACTCCAGGTCGTAGCAAACCATCACGCCGATGCGCCCGACGGTAGTGTCGACCACTGGGGGTGGCGCCTCACCGGGGGTGAAGATCAATTTTTCGCGGTCCCACAGGTGGGCCTTGCGATACACCGTCATCCGCCCGGAGGGCTCGATCAGTGCGGCACTGTTGGCAACCCGGCCCGCGCTCAGACGCTCGCAGAAGCCTGCGACGATAATGATCCCCAGCTCACGTCCCAGGTTTTTCCACAGGCCCAAGGTCGGGCCGTCGAGAGTCTCGGAGACGCTGTGGGCTTCCTCCCGGTCCGTGAACGTATAGCCGCTCTGGACCAGTTCCGGCAGCACGATTACCTGGGCGTTTAGGTCGGCTGCGGCGCGAATCGCGTGTTCGGTCAGCGCCCGGTTATAACCGGTATCGCCGATACGCGGCGCCAATTGATGGCAAACGACGCGTAGCGGTTTCATGGCAAGGCCTCTTCCAACGCTTGCTCACTGGCTTGTATGGCGAGCGCTTCGGTGGTGTGGTCGAGGTGGCGACTCATTGTGCAGTACACCCCTGCCGCAACCGCCAGGCCGACGATGAACGCAATATCGGCGCCGCCCAGCATCACGCTGATCGGCCCTTGATAAAAACCCAGCGACATGAACGGAACCATCGCCGCCAGGCCGAGGAAATATGCAATGAGTCCTGCGCTCGACCAGCGACCATAAATACCGGCCGGGTTGAAAATGTCGCTGATTGCGTAGCGCCCTTTTCGTACCGCGTAGAAATCCGCCAGGTTCACTGCTGTCCAGGGCACCAGGAAATACAGCATCAAGAGGACGAACGTGTTGAAGCTGCTCAGGTAACTTTCGGGGATGCTCAAGGCGATCACAAAAATGACTGCGGCCACCAGGCTTATCCCGATGATTCGGCTCTTGATCCGCGGTTTGATCGGCACAAAGCCGTCAATGGCACTGATCCCGGTGAGCATCGCGCCATAGCAGTTGACCGCCATGATGCCCACCAGCGCGGGGACTGCGATCAACACGGTAAAGGTGCCAAACCCCGGAAACAGTTGGTTGCCCACAGCCTGCACGCTGCCGATGGCATCGGGCGAGGGCAGCGCCGAGGCGAGAAAGGCCCCCAGCGACATCAGCCACAGCGCCGAGCCGGCAGCGCCCAGGTAGGTCCAGGCAATGACACTGCGCGACGGCGTGTTATGGGGCAGGTAGCGCGAGTAGTCCGAGACGTAGACGGCGTAGCTGATCTGGTAACCGGCAGCGGCCGAAAGCTGGATCAGGAAGGCCGACCAGGAAAAATGTGCGTCGGCCACCGCCGTGTCGGCCTGCAGGGTCATTACGGCCGCGACCGTGAGGACCGCGAACACGCTGATCATCACGTAGGTCAGCCAGCGTTGCACGGTGTGCAAAAGGTCATGGCCGATCACCGCGATCACCACTGCCAGGATAATCATCAAGGCATACCACGGTGCCCGGTTGCCGGGCAGCACGGTATTGATGGCGTCGGTCGCCAGAATCACATTGAACACGTTAAAACCGATGTACACGAAGACCACCGCGATAAAGGGCACGATGGCTCCGCGCAGGCCGAATTGCGCTCGCGACTGGATCATCTGCGGCAAGCCCATGCGCGGCCCCTGGTTGGCGTGGAAGGCCATGGCGAACGTGCCGAGGCATACGCCGATGACAATCGCCAGGATTGCGTATACCAGGCTCAGCCCCAAGGCGGCGCCGGTAAAACCGGTAACCATGGTGGTGAGTACGAAGTTGCCGGTGAACCAGAACGGCGCCTGATGCCAGACCTTGCCGTGGCGTTCGTTGCGCGGCACATAGTCGATGGAACGCGTTTCTATTTTCAGCGCGGGGCGGGGAGCTACCGCTTGGTCGCAGGGCATGTTCATAGGCTTCACGGTCTGTTTATTATTGAGTGATCGCTGAAGAGTCTTACAAGCAGGTGCGCGATTGAATCGATATTCATAAATAATCACTTCAGTAATCTCTGAACTGATTGCGCAAAGCCTTATAGGGATGAGGTTAGCCCTATGCGACGGTTTCTTATTTCTAACCAATATAAAGACAATTCTTACGTCATCTACGCTGAGGATCGCATTCGTCGTTGTCGCCTTCGCCAAGAAGTAAGAGGTGGACGTTCGTTTACCCACCAAGGATGACCGATATGTCAGCTATCCCTTCCCGTAGTAAAGGCGCTAAGCGCTTGCTCGACGCCGATGTCACCGCGCTTATTCCAGACTTCCCTTTTCATTACGCCCGGTTCCTTAAGCAGGCTGGCGAAAACGGCAATTCGTTGGCACAGGTTCCCGAGAGCGAGTACGGGCGCCAAGTATTGATCGTAGGGGCCGGAGTCGCAGGCCTTGTGGCCGCTTATGAGGCTATGCGCATGGGCCTGCATCCGGTGGTGGTGGAAGCCAGCGACCGTATTGGCGGGCGGCTCCATTCCTATGTGGCGGGCGATCCACAAGACCCGGCCAACAGTGTCATCTGCGAACTGGGCGCCATGCGTTTTCCTATTTCCGGTAAGGCGCTGATGCACTATTTCGATAAAGTGCGCATGGCGGAAAACTCGACGGGTTTTCCTAACCCTGGCTCGCCTGTAACCCCTAGCACGGTGGTCGACTACCAACAGCAACAGGTCTATTACGAAGGTGATGACTTACCCGCCGAATATGCCGAAATCGAACGCAAGTTCTTCGAGGTTTTCCTGGAGCAGGACCCCATCAAGTTCTCGGAGATGGAGGCAGCGATGTCCGGGGGGAGCCCTGATCAGGAGAAGATCAAGGTCCTGTGGAATGCCATTCTGGAAGCAGGTTGGGACAATCTGAGTTTTTTGGCTGCCATGGTGGAGCAGGCAAAGTGGAGCCGGGAGGATATCGATCTGTTCGGCCAGATCGGCTTCGGCACAGGCGGGTGGAATACCGACTATCCCAATAGTTTTCTTGAAGTACTGCGAGTGCTGTACACCGGTCTGGATACCAACCATAAATTGATGTACGACGGCTCCAGCGAACTGCCTCGCCGGTTGTGGGAGCGCAGCCCGAGCGCGATGGGCGACAGCATGGCCTATTGGCCTGCGGGAACTACTGTCGAGAGACTGAGCACCAAGGTCATTCCCCAGGTTTTCAAGCAAGAAGTGCGACAGATCATACGGCGGGAGGACGGCCAGTTCGACGTGTGGATCTTTGATCATAACCAGAGCCGTGAACAGTCACACACCTTTCCTGCTGTGGTCTATACCCCCCACAAACGGATTCTGGACAAATTCCGTTATATGGACGGTGTCGAGCGCTTCAACCGCATGAATAGCCTGCTGTCGGTTAAAGAATGGGAAGCAGTGATGTACACCCACTACATGCAATCGGCCAAGATCTTTGCCCAGACCAAGCGACCTTTCTGGACTGATGTCGAGATGGATTGTCAGCATAAGATGAGTGTGACCTTATCGGATCGAATTACCCGTGGTACTTACCTGCTGGATTACGCGCCAAGTCAAGGTAAATACAAGGGCAGCGGAATGTTCTTGTCTTACACCTGGAACGACGACAGCATCAAGTTCCTGGGGGATCGTGTCGAGCCGTTGCCGTCCCACGTGACGGTATGTTCGACCTTGCTGGACTCGGTGTATGCCCACCATCAACTGAACCTGGCGGCGGAATTCGGCATGACCGACCCATTTGTAGAAATCAACTGGGAGGAGCAGCCGTTTTATCTCAGTGCCTTCAAGATGAACCTGCCGGGGCAGTACGAATACCAACGCCTGCTGTTTTCGCAGTTCATGAACGGCTTGGCTGAGAGACGGCCCGATGGGTTCATTCTTGCCGGGGATGATGTGTCCTTTACCGGCGGCTGGGCGGAAGGCGCGGTAACCACGGCCTTGAATGCAGTTAATAAGCTGGCGGTGAAATTCGGTGGAGGCACCTATGACGGTAACCCTGGCCCCATTGATGAGTGGGCGGCGCTCCAGCCGAAAACGTTGTAGGTAAGCGACAGTCCAGTCGTTTCGGTACCGCGTCGCAGGTCATGAACCTCCGGCGCGGCCTTCGGTATTAAGGGTTACTGGGCGTAGATATGGACAACGAAGTGCTGGCCTGAGGTTGTCAATTCATAGACTTTGTCATAGATGGTCAGCGTTCTCGATGGCTCCTGAATGGTGTCTCCGATTTTCGCGTGTTTCCTGAACTCATCCCAGTCGATGACCGTGGTGCTAGTGCTGCTGCCGCTTTGCAGTGCGTTGCTGTTGTTTTGATATTCCATGATTAAGCTCTCCATTGATGTGCCTTTGCGACCGATTGTTCGGCTGGCAGTGAAACCCGAAAGGTGGCAGATAACGCTGCGTTTTCCTTGCGGGTAACAAGAGGCTAGACAATGAATGCGAGCTACGTAGCTGTCAGAAATATCAAAAAACAGTCTCGGCAATCGGCCAGTAAGGACTGGCCGGGGCCCGGCTTTAAGCGTTCATCACTTCCCGAATATCGGCAGCCAATTCCCTTACACGCTCTTCCTCGGTATCCCACGCACACATGAAGCGCGCACCGCCTTTGCCGATGAAGGTGTAGAAGCGCCAGCCCTTGGCGGTCAGCGCTGCAATCGCGGGTTCGGAGAGTTGCAGGAACACGCCGTTGGCCTGCACCGGGAACATCAATTCCACGCCGGGAATATCCGCCACCAGGCTGCTCAGCAATTGCGCGCAATGGTTGGCGTGGCGTGCATGCTTGAGCCAGGCGTCATTTTCCAGCAGGCCCACCCATGGCGCAGAAAGGAAGCGCATTTTC
The DNA here is from genome assembly GCF_001902145.1 of Pseudomonas fluorescens. Taxonomy (GTDB): domain Bacteria; phylum Pseudomonadota; class Gammaproteobacteria; order Pseudomonadales; family Pseudomonadaceae; genus Aquipseudomonas; species Aquipseudomonas fluorescens_BV. The sequence goes on along the minus strand of NZ_MRST01000026.1, from coordinate 118,008 downwards.
GACGCCAACTGGCCGGCCTGTTTGCAGCGGTAGTCAAAGTCTTCAGCCAGTTTGTGATTGAAGAACAGGATGGCTTCACCTACCGCCATGCCGTTTTTGGTGCCGCCAAAACACAGCACGTCGACGCCGGCTTTCCAGGTCAGGTCGGCCGGTGAGCAACCCAGGAATGCGCAGGCGTTGGCGAAGCGTGCGCCGTCCATGTGCAGGTTCAGGCCCAGCTCCTTGCAGGTGGCGCTGATGGCACGGATTTCTTGCGGGGTGTACACGCTGCCGACTTCGGTGGCCTGGGTCAGGGTGACTACGCGGGGTTTGGGGTAGTGGATGTCCTGGCGCTTGAGGGCGATCTCACGGATCGACTCCGGGGTCAGCTTGCCGTTTTCGGTACGGGCAACCAGCAGTTTGGAGCCGTTGGAGAAAAACTCCGGCGCACCGCATTCGTCGGTCTCGACGTGGGCGGTTTCCGAGCAAATCACGCTATGGTAGCTCTGGCACAACGAGGACAGCGCCAGGGAGTTGGCAGCCGTACCGTTGAAGGCGAAGAATACCTCGCAGTCGGTCTCGAACAGATTGCGGAAACCGTCGGCGGCGCGGTGGGTCCATTCATCATCGCCGTAGGCGCGCTGATGGCCCTGGTTGGCTTGTTCCATGGCGGCCCAGGCTTCCGGGCAGATGCCGGAATAGTTGTCGCTGGCAAATTGTTGGCTCTTGTCGGTCATGGCCCGTTCCTGTGGTCGATGTTGGTGCGCACTTTACCCAAGATTGCCGGGGGCACGCACGCACTGTAAATGCAAAGTCGTTGGGGAATTATGCACGGTACTGAAACCTTGCCTGTCGGACCTGTCCGAGATGGCGCTTTGGATCTGCTCAAGTGGCTGGCGCTGCTGAGTATGGTGCTCGATCACCTGCGCTATGTGGGGCTGAGCCTGGATGGGCTATACGTGCCGGGGCGCCTGGCGTTTCCGTGGTTTTGCCTGGCGATTGCGGCTAATTTGCACCGTGTCCGTTACGCCCCAGTGACCGGCCATTGGCGCTACCTGGGTTGGTTGCTGTTGTTCAGCGTGATCAGCGAAGTGCCGTATCGGATGTTCATCGAAGATGCCGATACCTTGAATGTATTGCCGACCCTGGCGCTGGGCCTGCTGGTTGCCCGAGGTTGGCAGCAGAAGGCGTTGGTTGATCGAGGATTGGCGCTGATCGCCGGCACAATGGCGGCCGTGTTTTCACACCAGTTGATGTTCGGTTTCTTTGGTGTATTGCTGCCACTGGCGATATTGCTGGTGTTTCGTCGGCCCTGGTATTTCAGTGTGCTGCCGGGTTTGGTCTGCGTCGCCGCCAATCAGTGGCAGATTCTGCTCAATAGCGGCACGCTCGTGGCGGTGTTGGGGTTGGTTGCCTGTCTGATTGCGCCGCTGGCTGGGTTGATCTTACTGCGGCACGCTCGGAGTGCTGCGCCCCCAGCAATGCGCCGCTGGGCCTATGCCCTTTATCCGCTTCACTTCCTCCTGCTGCTGCTCCTTCGCAAGCTCATCGCCTAACCCTTGTAGGCACCCAGTTAGCATTTGCTCAGGCCATGTCGTAAACGCACCTTTGCGTGGCGTGCGCAGGCATTTGGCCCGCACGCGCCAGCCCTACCATCGCATCAAAGGGCCCTGCACGGGCCTCAACAA
>NZ_MRST01000026.1:0-116243 GCF_001902145.1 Pseudomonas fluorescens | reverse complement strand
TTGATCTTACTGCGGCACGCTCGGAGTGCTGCGCCCCCAGCAATGCGCCGCTGGGCCTATGCCCTTTATCCGCTTCACTTCCTCCTGCTGCTGCTCCTTCGCAAGCTCATCGCCTAACCCTTGTAGGAGCGAGCTTGCTCGCGAAAAACGTCAACGATAACGCGGGCTGCCTGATTGAACGCGGCGCCCTCAGGTTTTTCGCGAGCAAGCTCGCTCCTACAGTTTGTAGGCACCCAGTTAGCATTTGCTCAGGCCATGTCGTAAACGCACCTTTGCGTGGCGTGCGCAGGCATTTGGCCCGCACGCGCCAGCCCTACCATCGCATCAAAGGGCCCTGCACGGGCCTCAACAATACGAAAGGCTGGGAGAGACGTGATGTTCAGCAAACAAGACCAGATCCAGGGATATGACGACGCACTGCTGGCGGCGATGAATGCCGAGGAGCAGCGCCAGGAAGATCATATCGAGCTGATCGCGTCGGAGAACTACACCAGCAAGCGCGTGATGGAAGCTCAAGGCAGCGGCCTCACCAACAAATACGCTGAAGGCTATCCGGGCAAGCGCTACTACGGTGGTTGCGAGCATGTGGACAAGGTCGAGGCCCTGGCCATCGAGCGCGCCAAGCAGCTGTTCGGCGCCGATTACGCCAACGTGCAACCGCACTCCGGTTCCTCGGCCAACAGCGCCGTATACCTGGCGCTGATCAATGCCGGCGACACGATCCTGGGCATGAGCCTGGCCCACGGCGGTCACCTGACCCACGGCGCCAAAGTGTCGTCCTCGGGCAAGCTGTATAACGCAGTGCAGTACGGCATCAACACTGACACCGGCCTGATCGACTACGACGAAGTCGAGCGCCTGGCGGTCGAGCACAAGCCGAAGATGGTCGTAGCGGGCTTCTCGGCCTATTCCAAGACCCTGGATTTCCCACGCTTTCGTCAGATCGCCGACAAGGTAGGCGCGCTGCTGTTCGTCGACATGGCCCACGTTGCCGGCCTGGTTGCCGCTGGCCTGTACCCGAACCCGCTGCCTTACGCCGACGTGGTCACCACCACCACCCACAAGACCCTGCGCGGTCCACGGGGCGGCTTGATCCTGGCCAAGGCCAACGAAGCCATCGAAAAGAAACTCAACGCCGCGGTATTCCCTGGCGCCCAGGGCGGCCCGCTGATGCACGTGATCGCCGGCAAGGCCGTGTGCTTCAAGGAAGCGCTGGAGCCCGGTTTCAAGGCTTACCAGCAGCAAGTGATCGATAACGCCCAGGCCATGGCCGAAGTGTTCATCAAGCGTGGCTACGATGTGGTCTCCGGCGGCACCGACAACCATCTGTTCCTGGTCAGCCTGATTCGCCAGGGCCTCACCGGCAAAGAGGCGGACGCCGCCCTGGGCCGCGCCCACATCACCGTCAACAAGAACGCCGTGCCGAATGATCCGCAGTCGCCGTTCGTGACCTCGGGCCTGCGCATCGGTACCCCGGCGGTGACCACCCGTGGCTTCAAAGTGCCGCAGTGCGTCGAGCTGGCCGGCTGGATCTGCGACATCCTCGACAACCTCGGTGACGCCGATGTCGAGGCCAACGTGGCCAAGCACGTGTCTGCCCTGTGCGCTGATTTCCCGGTTTATCGCTGAGCGCGGTTTTGGAGTAATGACTATGCAACGCTACTCAGGCTTCGGCCTCTTCAAGCACTCCCTCAGCCATCACGAAAACTGGCAGAAGATGTGGCGCACGCCGACCCCCAAGAAGGTCTACGACGTGGTCATCGTCGGCGGCGGCGGGCATGGTCTGGCGACCGCCTACTACCTGGCCAAGGAACACGGCATCACCAACGTGGCGGTGGTCGAGAAAGGCTGGCTGGGCGGCGGTAACACCGCGCGCAACACCACCATCGTGCGTTCCAACTACCTGTGGGACGAGTCGGCGCACCTGTACGAACATGCAATGAAACTCTGGGAAGGTTTGTCCCAAGACCTGAACTACAACGTGATGTTCTCCCAGCGTGGCGTGTACAACCTGTGCCACACCCTGCAGGACATCCGTGATTCCGAGCGCCGAGTGAGCGCCAACCGCCTCAACGGCGTGGACGGCGAGCTGCTGAATGCCCAGCAAGTGGCCGACGAAATCCCGTATCTGGATTGCTCCAAGAACACCCGTTACCCCGTGCTCGGTGCCACCGTGCAACGTCGCGGCGGCGTAGCCCGTCACGATGCCGTGGCCTGGGGCTTTGCTCGCGCTGCCGATGCCTTGGGCGTGGACCTGATCCAGCAGACCGAAGTGATCGGGTTCCGCAAGGAAAACGGCGTGTGCATCGGTGTGGAAACCAACAAGGGTTTTATCGGCGCCAAGCGCGTCGGGGTGGTCACCGCCGGTAACTCCGGGCACATGGCTTCGCTGGCGGGCTTCCGCCTGCCGATCGAATCCCATCCGCTGCAAGCCCTGGTGTCGGAGCCGATCAAGCCGATTATCGACAGCGTGATCATGTCCAACGCCGTGCACGGTTACATCAGCCAGTCCGACAAGGGCGACCTGGTGATCGGCGCCGGTATCGACGGCTACAACGGCTACGGCCAACGCGGTTCGTACCCGGTGATCGAGCACACCATCCAGGCCATCGTCGAGATGTTCCCGGTGCTGTCACGGGTGCGCATGAACCGCCAGTGGGGCGGCATCGTCGACACCACGCCGGATGCCTGCCCGATCATCTCCAAGACCCCGGTACCGAACATGTTCTTCAACTGCGGTTGGGGTACGGGCGGCTTCAAGGCCACCCCAGGCTCAGGCAACGTGTTTGCCGCCAGCCTGGCCAAGGGTGAAATGCACCCGCTGGCCGCACCTTTTTCCATCGACCGTTTCCACAACGGTGCGCTGATCGACGAACACGGCGCTGCGGCCGTCGCCCACTAACAGGAGAAATTCCCTATGTTGCATATCTTCTGTCCTCACTGTGGCGAACTGCGCTCCGAAGAGGAATTCCACGCGTCCGGCCAAGCGCACATCCCGCGCCCGCTGGACCCGAATGCCTGCACCGACGAGCAGTGGGGCGACTACATGTTCTTTCGCGATAACCCGCGCGGCCTGCACCACGAACTGTGGATCCATGCCGCCGGTTGCCGCCAGTATTTCAACGCCACCCGCGACACCCTGACCTACGAAATTCTTGAAACCTACAAGATCGGTGAGAAGCCTCAGTTCACCGCCAAGGCCTCTGGAGAGAAGGTATGAGCCAGATCAATCGCCTGTCCAACGGTGGCCGCATCGACCGTAATAAAGTCCTGACGTTTACGTTCAACGGCCAGAGCTACAAAGGCTTTGAAGGCGACACCCTGGCCGCAGCCCTGCTGGCCAACGGCGTCGACATCATTGGCCGCAGCTTCAAGTACTCGCGCCCACGGGGCATCTTTGCCGCAGGCGCCGAAGAGCCGAACGCGGTGCTGCAGATCGGCGCCACCGAAGCCACGCAGATCCCCAACGTGCGCGCCACCCAACAGGCGCTGTACCAGGGCCTGGTCGCCACCAGCACCAACGGCTGGCCGAGCGTCAACAACGACATGATGGGCATTCTCGGCAAGGTCGGCGGCAAGCTGATGCCGCCGGGTTTCTACTACAAAACCTTCATGTACCCGCAATCGTTCTGGATGACCTACGAGAAGTACATCCGCAAGGCGGCGGGCCTTGGCCGTTCGCCCACCGAGAACGACCCGGACACCTACGACAACTTCAACCGTCATTGCGACGTGCTGGTCGTGGGCGCAGGCCCTGCGGGCCTCGCGGCTGCGCTGGCCGCTGCGCGCAGCGGTGCCCGTGTGATCATCGCCGACGAGCAGGAAGAGTTCGGTGGTTCGCTGCTCGATTCCCGCGAAAGCCTCGACGGCAAGCCGGCCACTGAATGGGTTGCCAGCGTCATTGCCGAATTGAAAGCCCTGCCGGACGTGGTGCTGCTGCCCCGCGCCACCGTCAATGGCTACCACGACCATAACTTCCTGACCATTCACGAACGCCTGACCGACCACCTGGGTGACCGTGCGCCGATTGGCGTGGTGCGTCAGCGTATCCACCGCGTACGTGCCAAGCGCGTGGTGCTGGCCACCGGTGCGTGCGAGCGTCCGCTGGTGTACGGCAACAACGATGTGCCGGGCAATATGCTCGCGGGGGCGGTGTCTACCTACGTGCGTCGCTACGGCGTGGCACCGGGTAAGAAGTTGCTGCTGTCGACCAACAACGATCATGCCTACCGCGTTGCCTTGGACTGGTTCGATGCGGGCCTCACCGTCGTCGCGGTGGCCGATGCGCGTCACAACCCACGCGGTGCCCTGGTTGAAGAAGCCCGCGCCAAAGGTATCCGCATCCTTACCGGCAGCGCCGTGATCGAGGCCCGTGGCAGCAAGCACGTGACCGGCGCCCGCGTGGCAGCCATCGACGTCAAGGCGCATAAAGTGACCAGCCCCGGCGAATGGCTGGACTGCGACCTGGTCACCAGCTCCGGCGGTTACAGCCCGGTGGTGCACCTGGCCTCGCACCTGGGCGGCAAGCCGACCTGGCGTGAAGATATCCTCGGGTTTGTACCGGGCGAAGCACCGCAAAAGCGCGTGTGCGTGGGTGGCATCAACGGCGTCTACGGCCTTGGCGATTCCCTTGCAGATGGCTTTGAAGGCGGCGTGCGTGCGGCCAGCGAAGCCGGTTTTGCCCCGGTTGAAGGCACGCTGCCAAAAGCCTTGAGCCGTCTTGAAGAGCCGACCCTGGCGCTGTTCCAGGTGCCGCACGAAAAAGCCACCGCACGGGCGCCAAAGCAATTTGTCGACCTGCAAAACGACGTCACCGCCGCCGCCATCGAGCTGGCCACCCGCGAAGGCTTCGAGTCGGTGGAGCACGTCAAACGCTACACGGCGCTGGGCTTCGGCACCGACCAGGGCAAGCTGGGTAACGTCAACGGCCTGGCCATCGCCGCCCGTTCGCTGAACGTGACCATCCCGCAGATGGGCACCACCATGTTCCGTCCCAACTACACGCCGGTCACTTTCGGTGCCGTAGCGGGCCGTCACTGTGGGCATATTTTCGAGCCGGTACGCTACACCGCCCTGCAAGCCTGGCACGTGAAGAACGGCGCCGAGTTTGAAGACGTCGGCCAGTGGAAACGCCCGTGGTATTTCCCGCGTAACGGTGAAGACCTGCACGCTGCGGTGAAGCGCGAATGCCTGGCCGTGCGCGACAGCGTCGGCCTGCTGGACGCGTCCACTCTCGGCAAGATCGACATTCAGGGCCCGGATGCGCGCGAGTTCCTCAACCGCATCTACACCAACGCCTGGACCAAGCTCGACGTGGGCAAGGCGCGCTACGGCCTGATGTGCAAGGAAGACGGCATGGTCTTCGACGACGGCGTGACGGCCTGTCTGGCCGACAACCACTTCCTGATGACCACCACCACCGGCGGCGCCGCCCGCGTGCTGCAGTGGCTGGAAATCTACCAGCAGACCGAATGGCCGGACCTCAAGGTGTACTTCACCTCGGTCACCGACCATTGGGCAACCATGACCCTGTCCGGCCCCAACAGCCGCAAGCTGCTCAGTGAAGTGACTGACATCGACCTGGACAAGGACGGCTTCCCGTTCATGACCTGGAAGGAAGGCCTGGTGGGCGGTGTGCCGGCGCGGGTGTTCCGTATCTCGTTTACCGGTGAGCTGTCGTTTGAGGTCAACGTGCAGGCCGACTACGCCATGGGCGTGCTGGAAAAGATCGTCGAGGCCGGCAAAAAGTACAACCTGACCCCGTACGGCACCGAGACCATGCACGTACTGCGCGCCGAGAAGGGCTTCATTATCGTCGGGCAAGACACCGATGGCTCGATGACCCCGGACGACCTGAACATGGGCTGGTGCGTTGGCCGTACCAAGCCGTTCTCGTGGATCGGCTGGCGTGGGATGAACCGTGAAGACTGCGTGCGTGAAGAGCGCAAGCAGTTGGTGGGGCTCAAGCCGATCGACCCGAACGTGTGGCTGCCGGAAGGCGCGCAGTTGGTGTTCGATCCGAAGCAGACGATTCCGATGAAGATGGTGGGTCACGTTACCTCAAGTTATGCGCATAACTCCCTGGGCTATTCGTTTGCCATGGGTGTGGTGAAGGGCGGCTTGAAGCGCATCGGTGAGCGGGTGTTCTCGCCGCAAGCGGATGGCAGCGTGATCGAGGCCGAGATTGTGTCTTCGGTGTTCTTTGACCCCAAAGGTGATCGGCAGAACATCTGATAGACCGAGGCGCGGCCTTCGCGAGCAAGCCCGCTCCCACAGGGGAAACGCGTTCCAAATGTGGGAGCGGGCTTGCTCGCGAAGACGCCAGTAGCCGCACAACAAAATTCAGGAAAGGTGCTCTATGACAGCAGCCAATGTTTACCAGCAACGCCCCACCACCGGTGCCAAGGCCGAGTCGTCGCTGCACCATGCCGACCTCGCCAGCCTGGTCGGCAAGGGCCGCAAGAATGCCGGCGTGACCGTGCGTGAAAAGAAACTCCTCGGCCACCTGACCATTCGTGGCGATGGCCACGACGCCGCCTTCGCCGCCGGCGTACACAAGGCCGTCGGTATCGAACTGCCCGGCCCCCTGAGCGTGGTCGTAAGCGGTGAAACCAGCCTTCAGTGGCTCGGCCCGGATGAGTGGCTGTTGATCGTGCCGAGCGGTGAAGAGTTTGCCGCCGAGCAAAAACTGCGCGCTGCCCTGGGCGACCTGCATATCCAGATCGTCAACGTCAGCGGCGGCCAGCAGATCCTCGAGCTGAGCGGCCCGAATGTGCGCGACGTGCTGATGAAGTCCACCAGCTATGACGTGCACCCCAACAACTTCCCCGTCGGCAAGGCCGTGGGCACGGTGTTCGCCAAGTCGCAACTGGTGATCCGTCATACCGGCGAAGACACCTGGGAATTGCTGATCCGTCGCAGCTTCTCGGATTACTGGTGGTTGTGGTTGCAGGATGCCTCGGCCGAATTCGGTTTGAGCGTTCAAGCCTGACATGGCGCTCGCGCTGTCTCCCCCCTTCACTGTAGGAGCGAGCTTGCTCGCGAAAAACTCAAAGACGCCGCGTTCATTCAGCATGCATGCATCATCGTTGGCGTTCTTCGCGAGCAAGCTCGCTCCTACAGTAGATAGCGTTGTTTGAGGAGTTATTCGTAATGAGCCGCGCACCCGATACATGGATTTTGACCGCCGACTGCCCCAGCGTGCTCGGCACGGTGGACGCGGTCACCCGCTACCTGTTTGAGCAGGGCTGCTACGTCACCGAGCACCATTCGTTTGATGACCGCCTCTCGGGTCGGTTTTTCATTCGTGTCGAGTTCCGTCAGCCTGACGGCTTTGACGAGCAGGCGTTCCGCGATGGCTTGGCCACCCGTGGTGAAGCCTTTGGCATGATCTTCGAACTGACGGCGCCGAACTACCGGCCCAAAGTGGTGATCATGGTCTCCAAGGCCGATCACTGCCTCAACGACCTGCTGTATCGCCAGCGCATCGGCCAGCTGTCGATGGACGTAGTCGCGGTGGTGTCCAACCACCCCGATCTGAAACCCTTGGCCGACTGGCACCAGATTCCCTACTACCATTTCCCGCTCGACCCCAACGACAAGCCGTCCCAGGAGCGCCAGGTGTGGCAAGTGGTGGAAGACACCGGCGCCGAGCTGGTGATCCTTGCGCGCTACATGCAAGTGCTGTCACCGGAGCTGTGCCGCAAGCTGGACGGCAAGGCCATCAACATTCATCACTCGTTGCTGCCCGGCTTCAAGGGCGCCAAGCCTTATCACCAGGCGTACAACAAGGGCGTGAAACTGGTGGGCGCCACGGCGCATTACATCAACAACGATCTGGATGAAGGGCCGATCATCGCCCAAGGCGTGGAGGTGGTGGATCACAGCCACTATCCCGAGGATTTGATTGCCAAGGGGCGGGATATCGAAGGGCTCACATTGGCGCGGGCGGTGGGGTATCACATCGAGCGGCGGGTGTTTTTGAACGCCAATCGGACGGTGGTGCTCTGACTGACGCCATCGGGGGCTTGCCCCCGATGAGGCCCTCACAAACAACGCAAAAACAGCATCTGTACCCGAGCACTTAAACGCGCTGCCCACCCAAGCGGCAACGCAGTTCCATAAAAACAACAGCGAGGTGAAAGCATGTCTGGTAATCGTGGTGTCGTGTATCTCGGCAACGGCAAGGTCGAAGTACAGAAAATCGACTATCCCAAAATGCAGGACCCCCGTGGCAGGAAGATCGAGCACGGCGTCATCCTGCGCGTGGTCTCCACCAACATCTGCGGCTCCGACCAACACATGGTGCGCGGCCGCACCACGGCCCAGACCGGCCTGGTGCTCGGTCATGAAATTACCGGCGAAGTCATCGAGAAGGGCAGCGACGTCGAGAACCTGAAAATCGGCGACCTGGTGTCCGTGCCTTTCAACGTGGCGTGCGGCCGCTGCCGTTCGTGCAAAGAACAACACACCGGCGTGTGCCTGACCGTCAACCCGGCCCGTGCCGGTGGCGCCTACGGCTACGTGGACATGGGCGACTGGACCGGCGGCCAGGCCGAGTACGTGCTGGTGCCGTATGCCGACTTCAACCTGCTGAAACTGCCGGACCGCGACAAGGCCATGGAGAAAATCCGTGACCTGACTTGCCTCTCCGACATCCTGCCCACTGGCTACCACGGCGCTGTTACTGCCGGCGTCGGTCCAGGCAGCACTGTCTACATCGCTGGTGCCGGCCCGGTGGGGCTGGCGGCTGCCGCCTCCGCTCGCTTGCTGGGTGCAGCGGTGGTGATCATCGGCGACGTCAACTCAATCCGCCTGGCCCACGCCAAGGCCCAGGGTTTTGAAATCGTCGACCTGTCTACCGACACCCCTCTGCACGAACAAATCGCCGCGCTATTGGGCGAGCCCGAAGTGGACTGCGCCGTTGACTGCGTGGGCTTCGAAGCACGCGGCCATGGCCACGACGGCGTCAAGGCCGAAGCCCCGGCCACCGTGCTCAACTCGCTGATGGGCGTGGTGCGTGTGGCAGGCAAAATCGGTATCCCAGGTCTGTACGTGACCGAAGATCCAGGTGCGGTCGATGCCGCCGCGAAAATGGGCAGCCTGAGCATTCGCTTTGGTCTGGGTTGGGCCAAATCCCACAGCTTCCACACCGGGCAAACGCCAGTGATGAAGTACAACCGCCAACTGATGCAGGCGATCATGTGGGACCGTATCAACATTGCAGAAATCGTCGGCGTACAGGTGATCAGCCTGGATGATGCGCCACGTGGCTATGGCGAGTTCGATGCGGGTGTGCCGAAGAAGTTTGTGATTGATCCGCATAAGTTGTTCAGTGCGGCGTAACGCGCTGGGTAAATGAAAAGGGCGGCCTGCGGGTCGCCCTTTTTGCGTATGTTGTTCAACTCTAAGAGTGGGGCGTCATTGTCATTATTGGGTGCCAAGGCGTACCAGACCCGGGGCCAGACCAAAAACCTCTACACCCTCCGCGTTGGCATGGCCAACCGTAACGACCCTGCGCTCAATCGGCTGATCCTCGTCCTTGCGGTAGGCCACGGTCATTTCATTGCCCTCTTGGCTGATTGCTTCTGGCGCAACGATCAGAGCCTGCTCATTGTGGTAGGTGATGATGCGCAGGCGTGCGCTCATGCCGGGCCGAATACGCCTGGCTTGTTCAGGGGACAGTTCAGGCAGGGCCAGCGTGACTGGAAACTGTGCGCTGGCGCTGGGGTCATCGTTGGGTAAGGCCAGGTTGCCGACCGTTTGTATATGGCCATGGAGCCGCTCTCCCTCAAACCCATCTCCAAGAATTTCGACGTGCTGACCTGGTTGTAATTGGTTGATATCCAATTCAGATGCCGTGGTGATTACCTTCAACGATTGGGTGTGAGCCAAGCCCAGCAATGATTGATTCTGGCTGACCCGATCGCCGGTTTGCACAGGGGCCACGACGCCCGATCCTTGTGATGCACTCACCGGAACAATCACGCCAGTGAAAGGGGCCACGACGGTTTGGCGGGTAAGTACTTGTTGCAGTTGTTCATACTTCACCGTGGCATTGATCAGCTCCATCTCGGCAATTTTTCGGGCCTCGCCTGTTCCTTCGCTGAGTAACGCTTGCAGTTCGTTTTGAGCGCTGATCCGTTCAAGCCGTTGCAATGTCGTTTGTTGATCCAGTTCGTCCAGTTCGTTACGCGCAATAATTCCGCGCTCGAAAAGATGGCGGCTTTCTCGCAGCCTGCCTTCCAGGCTGCTCAATGACATGTCGGCGGCGCGTAGCGCACGACGCGCTCGTGCGACTTGAGTGCCGTTTTCCCAACTCTTCAACTCTTGTAAGGCTCGTTGCGCCTTGAGTTGCCCGGATAAGGCTTCTCGTAACTGCAGCTCGATAAGTGTCGGGTCCATACTCAGGAGTGTTTGACCCTCTTGCACCCACTGTCCATGTTCTACTTCGAGAGATTGGATAACGCCTTCGAATGGTGCGTTGAGTACGATGGTTTGAATGGGCTCGAATTTCCCGACCAAGCCGATGTGTTGCGTCAGTGGTTGGTTCTGTATGCTCACCCATTGCGGTGCGGGAGGAGGCTGGATTACCCGTTTCTTCACGATCAGTGCAACGCATGTCAACGTCATGAGCACCATCAAACCTATGCGCCAATGGTACGAGCGAGGTGGGCTCTCAGTGTGGGTCTTCAAGTGCAATCTCCCATCGTTCCAGCGTCATGCCAAGGGTGTCGTCCAGTTGCGTTTGTGCATTCAAATAGGCGATCAGTGCGTTGATGCGAGCGTTTTCTGCATCGCGCAGATCGTTTTCGAAACTGATGATTTGAAAGTTGCTGGAGCGGCCGGCACTGAGCTTTTCGCGCTCGATATTCAGCTTGCGCATGGACAGTTCATTGGCGCGCAAAGCGATTTCATATTGGCGCCAGCGGGTACCAAGTTCGCGCACAACGTTATTGACGCTACGTTCCAACTCTTGACGGGCGTCGGCGATGAGCAATTGCTGGTGCTCTACGTTGATACGGGCATGTGTTTCTGCTTGACGGGTGCTGATGTCGCCAATGGGAATTTCCAACTGAAGACCGGTATAGCTTTCCCAACGTCGAACGGAGCCGGTACGTGGATGATCACGTACCTGATTGGCACCCGCCACCAGTGAGAGATCCCAGCGAGAAGCATCCTTGGCGATGATCATGTTCAGCTCGGCCTGTTGGCCATTGAGCAATGTGGAGAGGTATTGAGGTTGCTGAACTTGAGCCAGGCGTATGGCTTGTAATAGATCGACATCGACCGGTGTCGCCTGCAAGGCTTCAGTGGCCTGAAGATTCGTGGATAGGTCCAGAGCAAGCAGGCGCAGCAGTGCGAGGCGTTGAATATCCAGCTCGTTCTGTGCTTCTTCGACGCTCAATTCCTGCACGGCAATATCCGCTTCGGTCTGCACGATTTCGAATTGGGCCATGCGTCCGGCGTTGATCAGCGCCCTGTTTATCTCCAACAGGTCGCGGGCTCTTTGAAGCGATGCCTGGACAATGCTCAGCTGTTCCTGAGACCTGATCAGTTCCCGGTAGCTGGTGATGATAGCGGTGATGGACTGGGAAATACTGGCCTTGAGATTCAGGCGGTTGGCTTGCTCCGACAGTCTCGCGAGCCGCAGAGGGGCCGTGGTGACATCCGGGCCGGCCCCGCGCAACAACGGTTGGATTATCTCCAGGTTCACACCGTCGCTGCGTAGGTGCCCCGTCTGCTCGGTATGGTTGAACTGTTGGGTCCATCCCAAGTTCAGGCGAGTGCCGTACTGTCCGATCAGCGTAGCCGTGGGCGTTAGTGCGATTTGACGGGCCTGGTCATCGCTATCCTTGATGTTGCGGTACTCACTCTTGAGCAAGAGCTTCGGTTTGAAAGCATCTTCAGCAACGCGTAGATCGAATTTCTGCCCTACCCGTTGCAAATAGGCACTGCGGATATCCCGGTTGTTGCGCAGGCCCAGGTACAGGGCATCCGCGAGGCTCATGCGGATAGTCTGCTGACTTAATAACGTGGAGGCTTTGGCGCTCGGGACGAACACGAGTAACACCGCAGTCAGTACCAGGTACTTAGTCATCTTCACGCAGAGCTTCCACAGGTTGCAGCCGGGATGCCGAGAGGGCGGGATAAAGGCCAAAAAACACACCCACGGCGATCGCGCTGCACACACCCAATGGCACCGACGTCGGCGACAGCACGAAGCTCCAGCCCGATACACGGGCATAGAGGAGGGCCAGTCCAACGCCCAGAATGGCTCCGGTCAACGCTCCCAAGGTGGTCACGGTGAGCGCTTCGATCATGAACAGGTTGCGAATGTCACGTGGGCGAGCGCCCATGGCCATGCGCAAACCTATTTCTCGACGCCGCTGCGAGATATTCATCAGCATGACGTTCATCACGCCGATACCACTGGCGAGGAGCGAGATACTGGCGAGAGCGGCCAACAGGTAGGTGAAGGTACGATTCTGCTGGGACAGGCCATCGATGATTTGTTGGGGAACCAGCACATCGATAGCCTGGCCGGGAAACAGCGGGCTTAATGCATGTTCGAAGTCAGATACCACGCTATCAATGGGACTCGCGCCGGGGGCGCGCGCGAAAACGTGGGTGACAGGCGTCCAGGCTTGTAGTCGACTGATCCCCTCCAGTGGGATGAACAGTGACGTGTTGGTGTTGAAAGGCGCAATCGCTGAAGGGAACTTGGGATGCAGAATTCCGATGACTTGAAACAGCACGTGGCGCACTCGCAGTGTGTCGCCTATGCGTACCGGCTCGCCGGCCCCGGAGAGTTCATCGGCGAGTTGGTGGCCTATCACGGCATGAGTGGCTTTGTAATCGAATGCGCTCAAAAAACGTCCTTTGCGCATTTCCAAACCCAAGGCCTGCTTCAGTGGGGCCGTTGTGCCGATCAGCTCGATAGTGAGGTCGCGCCCCCTGAACATCACTGAGTTCCCCATCAGGGCAACGGGTGCAATGTCCTCCAGCTCAGGGACTTTCCTGCGCAAGTGAGCAATTTCAACGGTCAGGGGGCCGGCGTGCGTGATTTCTGCGTCATTTGAAATCTGTGCGACTACTGTATCGACGCCCATTCCCTGGAAGATTGCAGCGGCCTCTTCGGCGGCGTTGTGACCGATATTGATGAGGGCGACCACCGAGCAGCTACCCATGACGACGCCGAGAAGGGTGAGCACTGCCCGCCTGCCCAGGGTGCGCAGGTTTGTGCTGACGTCATGCAGCAGATCGTGAAAAGTCTGGCCTGCGCCGCTCATCAACTCTGACAAGGTGCAAGCTCACGCACGGTACGGTCTTGAACGCAGATTTGTCGGTCCAGGCGCTCGGCGATGGTTAAATCATGGGTGACGATAATCAGCGTGACGTGGTGCTCACGGTTGATCGCCAGCAGTAGGTCCAAGATGTCGTTTGCCGTACGGTTGTCCAGATTGCCAGTGGGCTCATCCGCGAGGATCAGGGATGGCTCACCCACCAGTGCTCGCGCAATCGCGACGCGCTGTCGTTGGCCGCCTGAGAGGTCGGCGGGTAGATGGTGTGCGCGGTGGCCGAGACCGACCTGGTGGAGTCTGTGCATGGCCCGCTGCAAAGCTTCACGCCGCCCAATGCCACGGTAGGACAGAGGCAAGGCGATGTTGTCCAGTGCGCTGAGGCGTGGCATCAGGTTGAAATTCTGGTAGATAAAACCGAGGTGTCGGTTGCGTAGAACTGCCAATTGATCCGGTGTCGCCTTGGACGTGTCGTGTCCGTAAAACTCATACCGCCCTTCATCTGCGCGATCCAAGAGGCCGAGTATGTTAAGTAACGTGCTCTTGCCAGAACCTGAAGTACCCAGCACGGCGCAGTTTTCACCCGCGCTTATCTGCAGATTTATATTTTCAAGAATCGAGATGGGGTGCCTGGCCAATTGATAGCGCTTGTGTATTCCCTGTAGAAAGAGACCGAGCGGGTGAGCGGGAGTGGCTGACATTGGAGGATCGGAACGTTTTGATAAGAAAGGAAAGATGGCAGTTGTGTGTCTTTATTTGTTACTTGAGCACAAACGAAAAGGCAGCGTGCGAGTTGCCTTTTCATTTGGCTGAGTGCCTGTCGCCTGGTCTTGGGTATATGGTCAATGCTGATAACTACTCAAGCGCACTGGCGATCAATGGTCAGCGGTTTAGATGGCGATTTTACATTTTATGTCGGGCCCGGACTTATCAAAAATCATTTCAACTTCTGCACTTCGCAGGCCCCGATTATAATTGGTCATTTTCAGGTCGTGCCACTGCCTATCCTGCTTCATAGCATCTGCTGACCTTGTCGTTATGGTTCCATTTGGTCCCACTGACCTGATATTTACATTGGCTTTGTTTCTGCTGGTATGACCGTCTGTTTTTACAATTCGATATCTGTCCACGCGGACGTACTGTATGGTTCTTCCGGTGCCACCCAAAACACCTTGTACATAGCCGGCAAACTTCCCGGCAGTGCATGAGTGTGAAAAAGCTGACTCAGTAATAACTTGAGTCGAAGAGCTGCCGCTCGAGAGTGTGACGCTCCCGATAGCGCCCGATAACCCGCTTGCACTCGCAATTGTCGGAAGAGCAAAGAGCGTTATTGCAAGTATCCCGGGTTTCAAGAAGGACTTAAGCATGTCGTAACTCCGAAAGATTTTGTTCTGTCTTCGGCGTATCGTAAGTCGCCTGGCCCGTTGTTTATTTGTGAAACGGGTTGGCTGCAGTTTGATAGTCTTCCAGTTTGAGTTAAGTAGGAGTTTTCCGAGATTTATCCGTAAAAAAGGGCGACTTCGAGGGTCACCCTTTTGTACCTGTTTGAGCGGTTGTTCTCAGCGGTTGGCCAGCGCCCCTTGGTAAACAGTCGGCCCTGTCGGCTGCTTGCTCACCGAGCCACCCTTGGTTTCCGAGCTCACCATCAATTCCACCGGCTTGCTGATGCTTTCCTGTTGGCGTGGGTTCAGGCCGATGATGCCTTTGCCGTCTTCCGGTAGCAGGCCGAGGGATACGGGCGTGCCGCCTTCGGGAAGAGCCCACAGTTCCAGGCTTTGGTCTGGCGCGGGCGCCGTGGAGGCAATCGGCTGCACTTCCAGGTAATCCTTGTGGGCCATGATTTGTGCGGCCGGCTGCTGGGTCGTGGTCACCAATGTCGCCGCGGATTTGACGCTGTCCTGGGTGTAGAGCGCGCCACCGATACCGGCAACCACCACCACGCAGGCGCCGATGAACAGGCGAGGGCGGCTCCAGAACGCAGGCTTGTGCTCAATCACTGGGGGTTGGATCGCAGTCATAAGTCTCTTCTCGACGAATTTTGTAGTCAGTTCATGGACCCGCTTATCCTCGATGGGTTCCTCAGGGGCTCCGGAACAACCGACGAGATACCCAGTCCAACGCCTGCTTTTACCCCTATACCCAGAGGTTGTTTCGATGAAGATTTCACGCGGTTTTGCCCTGTCCTGCCTGTTGACCGTCGCCGCCGGCCCGGTGTTCGCCGCAGGCTTCAGCCTTGGCGATGCAGCCAACGCCATTTCCGGCATGCAGGGTGGCAACAACAAGGCTGCCGCCGCCGCGCCTACGTCGGAGACGGCCGACCTGCTGACGGCCTTGACCTCGCAACTGAACATCACCCCCGAGCAAGCGGTGGGCGGCACGGGTGCCATGCTGGGCCTGGCCAAGAACAAATTGAGCGGCAACGACTTCTCGCAGCTCAGTAGCAGTGTGCCGGGCCTTGAGCAGTTGTCGGGTAATAACGCACTGGGCAGCCTCGGTGCTTTGAGCGGGATGCTCGGCCAAGCCGGCGGCAGCAAGACCAGCGGCCTGGACGGTCTGTTGGGCAACGTGAAAAGCACCAACGACTTGAACACCGCCTTCAGCGCCTTGGGCATGGACAGCGGCATGGTCGGCCAGTTTGCCCCGGTGATCCTCAAATACCTGGGCGGCGAGGGGGCCAGCAGTTCCGTGCTGGGCAAATTGGCTCAGGCCTGGGGCACCGGCAGCTAAGGTTCTTGGCGCAGTTGTTCGATGCGCGCATCCTTTTCCATCCAGAGCTGGTTGACCCAGTTCTGGACGGTCTGGCGAAACGCCGGATCATTCTCGTAATCTCCTTGCCACAACGCCGGGTCCAGTTCGCGGGTACGGATATCCACGATCACCTTCGGCACCGCGCCGCTGATCAAGTCCCAGAACCCCGGAATCTTTTGCTGTGGATACACCACGGTCACGTCGAGAATCGCGTCCAGTTGTTCGCCCATCGCCGCCAGCACAAATGCCACGCCGCCCGCCTTGGGCTTGAGCAATCGGGTAAACGGTGAAGCCTGTTGCTTGTGCTTGGCCTCGCTGAACCGCGTGCCCTCCAGATAATTGACCACCGTGACCGGCTGGCGCTTGAACAGCTCGCAGGCCTCTTTGGTGATCTTCAAATCCTGCCCCGCCAGCTCCGGGTGCCTGGCCAGGAACGCCTTGGTGTAGCGTTTCATGAAGGGGTAATCCAACGCCCACCAGGCCAGGCCGAGAAAGGGCACCCAGATCAGTTCTTTTTTCAGGAAGAACTTGAAGAACGGCGTGCGCCGGTTCAATGCCTGGATCAGCGCGGGAATATCGACCCAGGATTGGTGGTTGCTGACCACCAGGTAAGACGTATCACCGCGCAGGTCCTCGCCACCGCGAATATCCCATTGAGTGGGGATGCACGTGGCGAAGATCAGCTTGTCGATCTCGGCCCAGGTTTCGGCGATCCACATCACCGCCCATGAGGCATAGTCACGCGAGCGCCCTGGCGCCACCAGCTTGAGCAGGGCGAAGACCATCAAGGGGCCGATCAGGATCAGCGTGTTGAGTAACAGCAGCAGTGTAACCAGACAGCCGGTGAGCAGGCGGCGCATAAGCAACTCTTGGAATTCTGTGGGCGGGCCATGATAAGCAAGGTGAGTCTAGAGGCCAAATCGCAAAATGCCCGACGAATGTTTCACACTGTGCGCGGTATGCTCGGTCATCCAACTAAGTGCTGTGTTTGCGGTCTAGACTCCGCCCACTTCTTTCGAGGAAATCCTGCCGTGAAATTGCTTCTTGCCGCGTTCGCCCTGGTTGCTGTGCCTGTCATGGCCGCCGAACCGACCCTCTACGGTCGCTACGAATACATCCAGTTGCCGGAAATCGGCCAGACGTTCAAGGCCAAGATGGACACCGGCGCGCTGACCGCCTCGCTGTCGGCGCGCGACATCGAAACCTTTCAGCGCGACGGCGATGACTGGGTGCGCTTCCGCCTCGGCGGTGAGGACGCAGGCAACAAGGTGTATGAGCACAAGGTGTCGCGCATCAGCAAGATCAAGAGCCGCGCCGACGAAGATGATGACAAGGACGAAGCCAGCGTGGCCAAGCGCCCGGTGATCGATCTGGAGATGTGCCTGGGTGACGTCAAGCGCACCGTCGAGGTCAACCTCACTGACCGCAGCAGTTTCAACTACCCGCTGCTGATCGGCGCCAAGGCCCTGCGTGAGTTTGGTGCTGCGGTGAACCCGGCGCGTCGTTACACTGCCGAAAAACCGGACTGCTGATTGAACCCATGCCGCACATCCTGATTGTCGAAGACGAAGCGGCGATAGCCGACACACTGATCTTTGCCCTGCAAGGCGAAGGCTTCACCACCACCTGGCTGACGCTCGGCCAGGCGGCGCTGGAGCATCAGCGCCAGACCCCGGCTGACCTGGTCATCCTCGACATCGGCCTGCCGGACATCACCGGCTTTGAAACCTGCAAGCAATTGCGCCGCTTCAGTGAAGTGCCGGTGATGTTCCTCAGCGCACGGGATGCGGAGATCGACCGGGTGGTGGGGCTGGAGATCGGTGCCGACGATTATGTGGTCAAGCCTTTCAGCCCGCGGGAAGTGGCGGCGCGGGTCAGGGCGATTCTCAAGCGGGTCGGCCCGGGTGTGGCGCCAACCTTGTTCCAAGTGGATCTGGAACGCATGCAGATTCTCTATCGCGGCCAACCCTTGAGCCTCACGCGCCATGAGTTCCGCCTGCTGCAGAGTCTGCTGGAACAACCCGAGCGCGTGTTCAGCCGCGAGCAACTGCTGGACGCGGTGGGCGTACCCGCCGATGCCGGTTACGAGCGCAATATCGACAGTCATATCAAGAGCCTGCGCAGCAAGCTTCGGAGCGTGGCGGTGGATGCCGAGCCGATCCAGACCCATCGTGGCCTCGGCTATAGCTACAGCCCGAGCCACAGCTGATGCGTCTTGGGCTGCGGATTTTCCTGGTGTATGCGCTGTTTATCGGCCTGACCGGCTACTTCGTGCTCAACACCGTGATGAAAGAAATCCGCCCCGGCGTGCGCCAGTCCACCGAAGAAACATTAGTGGACACCGCCAACCTGCTGGCTGAAATCCTGCGTGCAGACGTTAAAAACGGCACCCTCGGCCAGAGTCATTGGCCAGAGCTGCTCAAGGCCTATGGCAACCGTCAGCCGGGTGCGGTGATCTGGGGGCTGCCGAAAAACCAGGTCAACCATCGCATCTACGTGACCGACGCCAAGGGCAGGGTATTGCTCGACTCCAGCGGTGAAGCGGTGGGCCAGGACTATTCGAAATGGAACGACGTGTACCTGACCCTGCGCGGCGAATACGGTGCGCGCTCCACCCGCAGCGATGCAGACGACCCCACCTCATCGGTGATGCACGTGGGGGCGCCGATTCGCGATAACGGCCAGATCATCGGCGTGGTCACCGTGGCCAAGCCCAACAGCTCGTTGCAACCCTACGTGGATCGCACCGAGCGGCGCCTGCTGTGGTACGGCGCCGGGCTGGTCACCCTGGGGCTGCTGCTGGGCGCGCTATTGTCGTGGTGGCTGACGGCGGCCCTCAGACGCCTTACCGCCTATGCCGAAGCCGTGAGCGAGGGCCGCCGCGCCGAGTTGCCGCATTATCGCGGCGGCGAACTCAAGCAGTTATCCACCGCCGTGGAACACATGCGCACGCAGCTGGAAGGCAAGGCTTACGTAGAGCGCTACGTGCATACGCTGACCCATGAACTGAAGAGCCCGTTGGCGGCGATTCGCGGTGCGGCGGAGCTGTTGCAGGGTGACATGAGCCGCGAGCAGCAGCAGCGGTTTGTCGGCAATATCGACAGCGAAAGCGCGCGCCTGCAACAGTTGATCGAGCGCCTGTTGAACCTGGCCCAGGTGGAGCAGCGCCAGGGTCTGGAAGAGCAGTCGAGCATTCCTTTGGCAGCCCTGGTTGAGGATGTGCTCAAGGCTCAATGTGCGCGGACCGAAGGCGCCGGCTTGCACATCGAGCAGGCCATCGCCGCTGATGTGCGGGTGTTTGGCGAACCCTTCCTGCTGCGCCAGGCCCTGGCTAACCTGCTCGACAATGCGCTGGATTTCACCCCGCCCGGCGGCACGCTGAGGTTCAGCGCCCAGGTGCAGCGTAACGAGGTGCAGGTCAGCCTGTTCAACCAGGCGGAGGCGATTCCCGATTACGCCTTGCCGCGCCTGAGCGAGCGCTTCTACTCGCTGCCGCGCCCGGCCAGCGGACGCAAAAGTACCGGCCTTGGGCTCAACTTTGTCGAAGAAGTGATGAAGCTGCACGGCGGTACCCTGCAGATCGGCAACGTACCGGGCGGCGTGCAAGCGGTGCTGCATCTCCACACAGTCTCCACATTGCCCACATAAATCCCCTATACCGGCTGGGCAGACTCTCCCCATCAAAACAGGGAGAGACCCATGAACCGCAACCTGCTTTTCAAACTGGGCGCGATTGCGCTGCTGATCCTGCTGTTGCTCATTCCATTGCTGATGATCAACGGCATCATCAGCGACCGTCAGCAACTGCGCGACGGCGTACTGATGGACATTGCCCGCAGCTCAAGCTTTGCCCAGCGCCTCACCGGGCCGGTGATGGTGGTGCCGTATCGCAAGACCGTGCGTGAGTGGAAGCTCAATGAAAAGCTCAACAAGCGCTACGAAGAAACCCGTGAAGAACGCGGCCGTTTGTATTTCCTGCCGGACCGGTTTGAGCTCGACGGCAAGGTGCAAACCGAACTGCGCTCGCGGGGCATCTACCAGGCGCGGTTGTTCCATGCCGACAACCGTATCAGCGGGCGTTTCGAGTTGCCTGCGCAGTTGGGGATCACCGAAGACTTTGCCGACTATCGCTTTGAGCCGGCGTTTCTGGCGGTGGGCATCAGTGATATTCGTGGCATTGAAAACGCGCTGAAACTGGAACTGGGCGAACAGCGGCTGGAGTTCTCGCCGGGCTCCCAGGTCGACTGGCTGGGCGAGGGCGTGCATGTGACGTTGCCCGAACAGGACAGCAAGAAACCCGCTGTGATGGAGTTCGCCTTCGACCTGCGCCTGCAAGGCACCGAGCAACTGCAAGTGGTGCCGGTGGGCAAGACCAGCCAGGTATCACTGGCGTCCAACTGGCCGCACCCCAGTTTTATCGGCAACTTCCTGCCGGCTCAACGTGAGGTCACCGACCAAGGCTTCAGCGCCAATTGGCAGACGACATTCTTCTCCACCAACCTCGAACAAGCCCTGCAGAACTGCCTGGACGGACAGGGCTGTGAAAACTTCAGCAACCGCAGCTTTGGTGTGAATTTCATCGACCCGGTAGACCAGTACCTCAAGAGCGACCGGGCGATCAAATATGCGCTGTTGTTTATCGCCCTGACCTTTGCCGGCTTCTTTCTCTTCGAGGTGCTCAAGAGTCTGGCGGTGCACCCGATCCAGTACGCCCTGGTGGGCGTCGCGCTGGCGTTTTTCTACCTGCTGTTGTTGTCGTTGTCCGAGCATCTGGGCTTTGCCCTGGCCTACCTGATATCTGCCAGCGCCTGTGTGGTGTTGATCGGCTTCTACGTGTGCCATGTGCTGCGCAGCGTCGGCCATGGCCTGGGTTTTTCGGCCGGGTTGGCGGCGTTGTATGGCTTGCTGTACGGCTTGCTCAGTGCCGAGGATTACGCGCTGTTGATGGGCTCGCTGTTGCTGTTTGGCCTGTTGGGCACGGTGATGGTGCTGACGCGCAAGCTGGATTGGTATGGGGTGGGTAAACGCAAGGTGGAGCAAGGGCAATGATCGGATTGCGCGAAGATCAGCTGATGAAAGTGAAGATGGTCAACTTCCTCAATCACACCACCTCTCACTGTAGGAGCGAGCTTGCTCGCGAAGAACGCAAGGCCACCGCGTTTAACCAGATGACCCGCGTGATCGTTGACGATTTTCGCGAGCAAGCTCGCTCCTACAGACCCGGCGGCTGAGTCTGCTGCATCGAAGACCGCTGGCTGACTTCGGCGTACCAGGCGGCGAGCCTGGGGTTATCTGTGCGCCATTGCAGATCCGGATGGCGAAAGTCGATATAGCCCAGGGCACAGGCCACGCTGATGGCGGCGACGTCGAAGTGGCTGGCCAGTTCGGCAGTGGCGTCTCGCTCCAGCTCGGCGAGGGCGCGGCGGATCTTGTTGCGCTGTTCGTCCAACCATTGGTCCCAGTGTTTCTCCACCGGGCGCATGGCAGTCTCGTAACGTACCAGCACGGCGGCATCCATGATGCCGTCAGCCATCGAGGCGAGGGTCAGGCGCCGCCAGCGGGCCGAGCCGTCGCGGGGGATCAGCGGGTTGCCGACATGCTGGTGGTCGAGGTAATCGAGAATCACCCGGCTGTCGTGCAATACCGAACCGTCGGCCAGGCGCAGGGCCGGGATCTTGCCCACGGGGTTGCCTTGCAGCACTTCGGCATCCGGGTTGACCGGAGTGGGCAGGCACGCGTGCAGGGCCACACGACCCTGCTGGCCGGTCTCGATCAGCAGCACGCGCACTTTACGTACGAAGGGCGAAGCGGGGTTGTGGAACAAGGTCATGCTGGGGGCGGACATGGGCATTCCTCTGTAGGAGCGAGCTTGCTCGCGAATAACGCCAACGATAACGCAGCTCGCCTGGTTTAACGCGGTGCTCTCGGGTTTTTCGCGAGCAAGCTCGCTCCTACAGTAGTTTGTAGACGGCGATGGCCACTGGTATGCCCAACCCGATCCAACTCAACGAATCCCACCACCCATCGCCCAGCAACGCCGCAAACAACCCGGCGGCACTGAGCAGGCCAACCCCCAGCGGTATGGCAAAGACCTTCCAGAAATTCGACTGCCGCGGCTTCATACCTTGGCCGCCTTGCGCCGTACGATCCATAAGTAAATGCCACTCATCAGCACGATGATGGTCAGCACATCCAGCACCGCCCACAGGACCTTCATCGGCATGCCACCGTAATCACCGAAATGCAGGGGTTGGGACATGCCCATGGCATCCATGTACCACGGCCGTTCGGCGATGGCGGTGACGGCCAGGGTGCTGGCGTCGATCAGTACCGGTGTCAGCAAATGGGAGGTCAGGTGCGTGCTGCCCTTCATGAACACGGCGTAGTGATGTTCGCTGGAAAAACGCGTGCCGGGGAAGGCGATAAAGTCTGGCTCCATACCGGGCGCGGCCTTGGCGGCAATGCTCAACAGCTCCGTGGCGGGCGCGCGCTGGGTCAGCGGCGGGGCGTTCTTGTAGGGTTCGATCATGGCGCTGAGGCTGTCCTCGCGCCACGCCGCGATGATCAGGTCGGCGCAGGCGCTGATCACGCCGGTTACACCCACTACCAGCGCCCAGGTCAAAGTGACCACGCCGATCAGGTTGTGCAGGTCGAGCCAGCGCAAACGGGTGGACTTGTCCTGGCGCACGGTGGCGAACTTCAAGCGACGCATGAATGGCAGGTACAACACCGTGCCCGAGATAATCGCCAGCACAAACAGAACGCCCATGAACGCCAGCAACAACTTGCCGGGCAGGCCGGCAAACATATCCACATGCAGGCGCAGCAGGAACAGAGTGAAGCCTCCATTGGCAGACGGCATTTCGACGGTTTCGCCAGTGCGGGCATCGAGCATGAAGGTGTGCGACGAATTTGGCTCAGTGCCGGCTGTGGCCGCCATGATCGCGATCACGCCGTTGTTGTCGTCTTCGTCCCAGGCAAGGTACTGCATGGCCTCGCCGGGCCGATGGGCCTGGGCTTTAGCCACAAGCTGCTCAAGGTTGAGCCGGGGCGTATCGGCGGGCATCTGCGCAAGTTCCGGCTCATTGCCCAGCAGGTGGTCGATCTCGTGGTGAAACACCAACGGCAGGCCGGTGAGGGCGAGCAACAGCAGGAATACGGTGCAGATCAGGCTGGTCCAGGTGTGGATGAAGGACCAGCGGCGGATGGTTTTGCTTTTCATTATCTAGCCTTCAGATGCACCAAAGCCGCCCTGTCGGGCGGCCTGATGGTTAGCTCAGCTGATTACCACTGGTAGGTGGCGCTGGCGACGACGCTGCGTTGGTCGCCGAAGTAGCAATAGGAGCCATCACAGGTGGAAATGTAGTCTTTGTTGAACAGGTTGGTCGCGTTCACTTTCACCGACGCACCCTTGAGGCTGTTGTCCAGGCGACCGAGGTCGTAATGCACGGAGCCGTCGAACACGGTGTAGGCGTTGGCCTTGCCGGCCCAGGTATTGGCTTGGTCGCCATAGGTATTGCCGGTGTAGCGTGCGCCGAAGCCGATACCGAAACCGTCGAGGGCGCCGGTGTGCCAGGTGTAGTCGGTCCACAGGGACGCTTGCTGGTTAGGCATCAGTTGCAGGCGGTTGCCTTTGTACTGACCTTTTTGCACCTCGGACTTGGCCAGGGTGTAGGCCGCGATGACCTTGAGGTTTTCGGTCACATCAGACACGGCTTCCAGCTCCAGTCCCTTGACCTTTACTTCTCCGGTCTGGTCGGTCACTGAGGCGCCACCGGACTGGAAGCTGGTGACTTGCACGTTCTTCTGGGTCAGGTCGTAGACTGCCGCACTAAGCAGGGTGTTGGAGCCGGGTGGCTGGTATTTGACCCCCAACTCCCACTGCTTGCCTTCCGTCGGCTTGAACGACTGGAGGGGATCGACGCTGGCGTTGCTCGCAGGCTGGAACGACTCGGCGTACGAGAGGTAGGGGACAAAGCCCGAGTCGAATACATAGCTCAGCGCCGCGTTGCCACTGAAATTCTTGCTGCGGTCGGTATTGGTCGCGTCGTTCTTGTTGAGGTAGGTGGTGCCCTGGTGCACCCAGTCTTCACGACCACCAAGCGTCAGGCGCCAGTTGTCCAGGGCCATCTGGTCCTGCACGTAAAGGCCGGTCTGCACGGTTTTCTGGTTGTAATCGTAGAACGCGGTGGAGCGCGCCGGGCGCACGATCGGCTGGCCATAGACCGGGTTAAAGATGTTCGTGGTGCCACCGTCGCCGAAAATCGCCAGGTACGAGGTGTCGGTGCGTTGATGATCCAGACCCAGCAGCACGGTGTGGGAGATGTCGCCAGTGGCAAAGTCAGCCTGGAAGTTGTTGTCCACCGCGAACTGGCTGATGTCCTCGTCCACATTGGTCGAAGAGCGGCTGATGTCGCCATTGGCATCGGCGGGGGAGAAGGCAAACGAGCCTACCGTCAGTTGCTGGAACGCCAACTCGGATTTGGTGTAGCGCAGGTTCTGCTTGAATTGCCAGGTATCGTTGAAGCGGTGCTCGAACGCGTAGCCCAAGGCGTAGTAGGTGCGGTCGTAGAAATCGTAGTTCGGGTCGCCGAGGTTCTTGTGGTGGGAAACCTCGCCTAGCGGCGATTTGATTTTGGTGCCCTGGATCGGCAGGAACTGGCTGGTGGTGCCGGTATCGTCACGGGTGAACTGTGACAGCAAGGTCAGCTTGGTATCGGTGTCGATATTCCAGGTCAAGCTCGGTGCGATGTTGTACCGCTTGTTGTCGATGTGATCGACCTGGGTACCGGCATCGCGCACCACGCCGCCAACGCTGTAGAGAAACTGGCCCTCATCATCGATCTTGCCAGTGCTTTCGAAATTGATCTGGCGGTAGTTGTCACTGCCGTATTGCATCTGGATGGCGTGGCTCGATTCAGCGCTGGGGCGGCGGCTGACCATATCCAGCAGGCCGCCCGGAGGAGTCTGGCCATAGACTGACGAGGCCGGACCGCGCAGCAGGGCGAGGCGGTCGAGGTTCCAGGTTTCGGCTTTCGGGTTGGCGTACACGCCACGGGGCAGTGGCAGGCCATCGAGGAATTGCGTCGGCTCGAAGCCGCGCACGCGCATCCAGTCGTAACGGGTGTCGCTGCCGTAGCTGGCGGACACGATGCCGGGCATGTATTTGACGGCATCGTCTAGGTTCTGGACGTTGCGGTCCTGCATCTGCTCGCGAGTGGCCACCGAAATCGAGCGTGGCGCCTCGACCAGCGCGGTATCGGTTTTGGTGCCGGCGGCGGTGCGCTTTGCTACATATCCTTCCACCGGCCCCCAAGCGCTTTCATAGCTGCCTTGGCCGGTGATGTTGGTGGTCGGCAAGGCAACGACGCCTTCCGGAACCGGCATCAGGGTGTAAGTGCCCGCACTGCTTTGTTCCAACTGCAAGCCAGTACCGCGCAAGGCCTCACGCAACGCGCCCTGCGCATCGAACTGGCCCTTGACCGGCGCCGAGGTCTTGCCGGCAGCGAGTGCGGGGTTGAGGGTCAGCGCCAGGCCGGCCTGGCTGGCGATCTGGTTCAGAGTGGTGGCCAGGGACGCAGCGGGCAGGTTATAGGCGCGCACACTGGAGGCTTGTTCGGCGGCGATCAGCGGGGTGCTGGCGAGCGGTGCGCTGAGGGCGATCGCCACGGCTAACAGGCTGGGGCGCAACAAGGTGTCTAGCGTGCGGGACATAAGGGCGGCTCCTGAATGGAAATATTTCTCAATTGCCTAGGTGCCGAGCGAGAATCGAAAAGTGATAGGGGTGAGTGAAAATATTTTTCGCAGGTGTGCTTGAGGGCCTCATCGCAGGCAAGCCAGCTCCCACAGTTGATGGTGTTCGCAATTCAAAATGTGGGAGCTGGCTTGCCTGCGATAACAATCGCCCAGGCGCTGCAGGACCTAAGGCTTACCCTTGACGGTCACCCACCACGACGTGTGCTGCTCGATCTGCACCGGCAAAGTCGGCAACAGCGCATTCAATGCCAACGTGGTGTCGTGCAGCGGGAAGCTGCCGGTGATGCGCAGGTCGGCCACGTTCTTATCCACCCCCAGGTAGCCGGTGCGATAGCGCGCCAATTCCTCGATCACATCCCCCAGCCGGGCGTTGTCGACCACCAGCATGCCGCGGGTCCATGCATCGGTGGCGGGAGTGACGGCCAGCAGCGGGCCAAGGCCGTCGCTGCGCATCAGCACCTGCTGGCCCGCCTTGAACACCTGTTCCTGGTGCAACGCCTCGGGCTGGGCGGCCACGGCTGACTGCAACACACTCAGGCGCGTGGCGTCGTCTTCGCGCTTGACGATAAAGCGGGTACCCAGGGCCCGCAGGCTGCCGTCGCGGGTTTGCACGTAGAAAGGGCGCGAATCGTCGTGGCCGGTTTCGACGAAAATTTCGCCTGCCTGCAACACGATCAAGCGGCGTGTTTCGTCGAAGCGCACATCAATGGCGCTGTGGGTGTTGAGGTTGATCCGCGTGCCGTCCGCCAGCTTCAGCGTGCGCTGTTCACCGGTGGCGGTGCGCTGGTCGGCCAGCCAATAGTGAATAGGCACGTAACGCTCACCGGCAAACAGCGCCAGGCCGCACACCAGCACGATACTGGCCAGGCCCCGGCCCAGCTTGCGCACGCGCTGGCGAATGCCGTGGCGCGACTGCAGCAGCGCCGCCCGAGCCGGGCCCGAGGCCACACTGAAACGCTGGTCGAGCATGCCCAACTGGCGCCAGGCGCGAGCGTGTTCCTCATCGCTGGCCAGCCACTTGCTGAACTCTTCCTGTTCCACCGCGCTGCCGTCGCCCGAGTCGAGGGACAGTTGCCAGGCAATCGCGGCATCCAGCACGCGCGACGACACCGGTTTGGAGCCGATCGCGGTCACGACGGCTCGCCATACAGTGCGATGTAGCACTGGCGAATGCCCTGGGCCAGGTATTGGCGCACGCGCGGCACCGAAACCCCCAGGCGCTGGGCGATCTCGGCATGGCCCAGGCCGTCGAGGCGGTTATAGAGGAACGCGGCGCGGGCCTTGCTCGACAACTTGCCGAGCAGGCGGTCGATGGCCTTGAGGTCTTCGAGGATCAGTTGCTGGGCTTCCGGCGAAGGCTGTTCGTTTTCCGGGATCAGCATCAATTCGGTGAGGTAGGCCTGTTCCAGGGCCGCACGACGGAAATAGTCAAACAGCAAACCCTTGGCGATGGCCACCAGGAACGCCCGCGGTTCGCGGGGCTCGCGCAACTCATCACGGCCCAGCAGGCGCATGAAGGTGTCCTGGCTCAGGTCTTCGGCACGGCTTGGGCACCCCACGTTACGTCGCAGCCACGCCAACAGCCAGCCACGGTGGTCGCGATACAACGCACCAACAAGCTCACTGCGTGGGGTATGGACCGACGACAAGGCATCACCGAATAAGGTTTAAACTAACGAGAATTATTCGCGATTGTGTCAGAGGCGTGGGGTGGGCGCAATTGGCGTCTGTCGGGTGATGACATTAAAACGATGGCGCCTGTTTGCGCCGTTTCCATTGTGCCAAACGCTCTTGCAGCACCAGGGGCGTGTCGATCTGTTGCTGCCGCGCACGGCTGAACAGGATCAGCATCAGCTCCGCCGTCGCCAATGCATCGGCGCTGGCATGGTGGCGTTCGCCGGCCTGTAGCTTGAAGTGGTTGAGCCAGTCATCCAGCCCGGCTTCGCGGATATGCGCCTCTGGGCATAACAGCGGGGCCAGGTCTGCTACATCCAGGAACGGATGGGCCAGGCGATATCCCAGGCTGTCCTTCAGCGCCCGGCACAGCATGTGTTGATCAAATGGCGCATGGAAGGCCAGCAGCGGACTGTCGCCCACGAACGCCATGAAATCCAGCAACGCCTCGGTCGGGTCGCTGCCAGCGGCGATTGCACTGGGCCCCAGCCCGTGGATCAGCACACTGGGGCTGAGCTTGGTGTCGGTGCGCTGCAGGGTGCGTTCGAACAGTTGGGAGAAATCCACCGCACCGTCTTCGATGACCACGGCGCCGATGGACAGCACCTGGTCGCGGTGAAGGTTCAGGCCGCTGGTTTCCAGGTCCACCACTACCCAGCGCTGGCTGCGCAATGGGCCGTTGCCCAGTTCGGCGGGCTTGGGTAACTGTTCCAGGCGCTGCTGTTGCGCAGCGTTGAGCCCAGGTTTTTTGGCGCGCAGCCAGCCAAACAAACTCACAGTTGATACCGCAAGCTCAAGCTGCTTTGCAGGCGTTGGGCCTGGCGCAGGGACTCACGCAGGATGCGCCGGTCCAGGTGGTTGAGGCTGTCGGGGTCGACGCGGTTGGAATAGGGCAGGTTCTCACGGGTCTGCAATTGATGCTGCTGCATGCGGGTCTGCTGGATAAAGTGGTAGGCCTCTTCATAGGCGGCGCCATCCAGAGGCTCGATCACGGCCTTGTCCACCAACTGGCGCAGGCGTTCCAGGGTGTTGTTGGCGTGGATGCCATTGGCCAAGGCCAACAGGCGCGCGCCGTCTACAAAGGGCGTAAGGCCCTGCACCTTGAGGTCGAGGGTGGCTTTTTCGCCATTTTTGCGGGTCAGCACGAACTCGCGGAAACGCCCCACCGGCGGGCGCCGCAGTAGCGAGTTTTCGGCCAACATGCGTTGGAACAAGCGGTTGTCCGCCACCTGATCGAGAATGCCCTGGCGCAGTTGTTCGCAACCGCGCTCATCGCCCCACACCACGCGCAAGTCAAAATAGATGCTTGAGCCCAGCAGGTTTTCTGGCGTCGCCTCACGAATGAACGCGCCGAAGCGCCGCGCCCACTCCACGCGGGACAAGCACAGCTCGGGGTTGCCGGCCATGATATTGCCCTTGCACAGGCTGAAGCCGCACAGCGCCAGGCTTTGGTTGATGTGCTGCGCCAGCGGCAGCAAGCGCTCACGCATGTCAGCAGCTTCGACGGCGTCCTTGGCCTCGAACAGGATGCCGTTGTCCTGGTCGGTGTACAGCGTTTGTTCGCGGCGGCCTTCGCTGCCAAAACACAGCCAACTGAAGGGCACACCGGGGTCGCCTTTTTCCGCGAGGGTCAGCTCGATCACCCGGCACACGGTGTGGTCGTTTAGCAGCGTAATGATATGGGTGATCTGGGTGGATGAGGCGCCATGGGCGAGCATGCGCTCCACCAACTGGCCGATTTCACCGCGAATCGCCACCAGGTTTTCCACCCGGGGCGCGTTGCGGATGGTGCGGGCCAGGTGCACCAGGTCCACACGCTGCAAGGAAAACAAGTCACGCTCGGAGACCACGCCACACAGGCGCTGATCTTGCACCAGGCACACATGGGCGATATGCCGCTCGGTCATGGCGATGGCTGCGTCGAAAGCGCTGTGCTCCGGGCTCAGGTAGAACGGTGCCTGGGTCATGTGCCCGGCAATGCCCTGGCTGAAATCGCTGGTGCCATCGGCGACCACCTGGCGCAGATCGCGCAGGGTGAAGATGCCCAGGGGCGCCTTGTGTTCGTTGATGATCACAATGCTGCCGACCTGCTGTTCGTGCATCAAGGTCACCGCTTCGCGCAACGGGGTGTGCGGGCTGCAGGTGACCGGGTGGCGCATGGCCAATTCACCCAGGCGGGTATTCAAGGAGTATTGGGTGCCGAGGGTTTCCACGGCTTTTTGCTGCACCTGCTGGTTGA
Organism: Pseudomonas fluorescens; assembly: GCF_001902145.1. Classification (GTDB taxonomy): domain Bacteria; phylum Pseudomonadota; class Gammaproteobacteria; order Pseudomonadales; family Pseudomonadaceae; genus Aquipseudomonas; species Aquipseudomonas fluorescens_BV. The sequence continues at coordinate 86,525 of NZ_MRST01000026.1, read as the reverse complement.
CCTGGTCGAGCAGGCTGCTGACCCCGCGCAAGGCGAAATCACGAAACGGGTTGGAAAGGGCGAACAGCTTGATAAAGGCCGGCTTGTTCAATTGCAGGCAGAAGGTGTCTTCAGCCGCTTTGTGTTCTGTGCGGGTAGCGCGTTCACCCAGCAGGGCGGCGAGGGGGAAGCATTCGCCGGTGGCGATTTCAAAGGTGGTGTCCGCCGAGTCTGGCCGCTCACCCACGACCCGGCCCTGCTTGACGATATAAAAGTGCTCGACCGGGCCGCCCGACGGTTTGAGGATGCTGTCGCCGGGGCCGTAGAAACGCAGTTGGCACTGTTCCACCAGGAAGGCCAGGTGCGCCTGTTCCATCTGGTTGAACGGTGGGAAACGTCGCAGGAATTGCAGGGTGCCGTGGATGTTCTGCAACACAGCGGTTTTACCCGCCTGTGCGAATGCATCAGCTTTACTCATAACAGTGACCGCAGTGTTTTTGTCGTTATCGTGCTGCATGGTCGACTCCTGCGCAGTGGGTGCCCATTGGACGTAAGTCTAGGTCGAGGAATACCGCGCAAAATTAGGGAAAAACCTTACATGACAATCGTCCAAAACCCGTAGAACACCCACTAGGCAAACTTTCCGACGAAGTGCACATTGTTCGCCCTTCCGCAGATGTCTGACGAGTGTGCTGGGAGATTGATGAGAACTGCTGAGAAACGTATGTCCGACCACGATATTTTGAGTGATGCCGAGCGCGAGGCGCTGAGCGCCGTGATGCTGGAGCCCGATTTACCCCCCCAACGCGTATTGATCGTGGACGACGACAAGGACGCGCGTGAACTGTTGGCGGAAATCCTGGGGCTGGACGGTATTCGCTGCATGACCGCCGACAGTGGGGAAGCAGCGTGGGATTTGTTGAAGACAAGCACTTCCATCGGTTTGTTGATCACCGACCTGCGCATGGCGCCCAGCAATGGCCTGGAATTGATTCGCCAGGTGCGTGAGTCCACCCGTGCGGCGTTGCCGATCATCATCATGTCTGGAGACGCGGAGGCGCCGGATGTGATCGATGCGATGCATTTGAGCGTGGTGGATTTCTTGCTCAAGCCGATTGATAGCGTGAAGTTGGCGAAGTTGGTGAAGCGGGAGTTGGGGATGGTTTCCTGATTCTTGTGGTGAGTGTGATGGCCTCTTCGCGAGCAAGCCCGCTCCCACATTCGACCGCATTCTTACCCGACTGAATGCAGTCGAATGTGGGAGCGGGCTTGCTCGCGAAGGCGTCAGTACATTCGACCTAAGAACTAAAAAGCCCCGATCTTTCGATCAGGGCTTTTTTTCATTTACAGGCCGTTCTTGGCCTTGAACTCCCGACGCCTGCGGTGCAACACCGGCTCGGTATAGCCATTAGGCTGCTTGGTCCCTTCAATCACCAACTCCACCGCTGCCTGGAATGCGATGTTGCTTTCGAAGTCCGGAGCCAGTGGGCGGTACAACGCATCCCCGGCATTCTGGCGGTCCACCACCGGCGCCATGCGCTTGAGGCTTTCCATCACTTGAGCTTCGTTGACAATGCCGTGGCGCAGCCAGTTGGCGATGTGCTGGCTGGAAATACGCAGGGTGGCGCGGTCTTCCATCAGGCCGACGTCGTTGATGTCCGGCACTTTCGAGCAGCCCACACCCTGGTCGATCCAACGGACCACATAGCCGAGGATGCCTTGGGCGTTGTTGTCCAGCTCGTTGCGGATCTCTTCCTCGGACCAGTCGGTGTTGCTGGCCAAAGGAATGGTGAGGATATCGTCCACCGAAGCGCGCTCGCGCTTGGCCAGCTCGGCCTGGCGGGCGAACACATCAACCTTGTGGTAGTGCAACGCATGCAGGGCCGCGGCGGTCGGCGACGGTACCCAGGCGGTGTTGGCACCGGCCAACGGGTGGGCGATTTTCTGTTCAAGCATCAAAGCCATCAGGTCGGGCATGGCCCACATGCCTTTACCGATCTGTGCACGACCTTGCAAACCGGTGCTCAGGCCGATATCGACGTTCCAGTTCTCATAGGCGCCGATCCACTTTTCTGCCTTCATGGCCGCCTTGCGCACCATCGCGCCGGCTTCCATGGAGGTGTGGATTTCATCGCCAGTGCGGTCGAGGAAACCGGTGTTGATAAACACCACGCGCTCGCTGGCCGCCTTGATGCAGGCCTTGAGGTTGACCGTGGTGCGGCGCTCCTCGTCCATGATCCCGACCTTGAGGGTGTTGCGCGCCAGGTTCAGCACCTCTTCGATGCGACCGAACAGTTCGTTGGTGAACGCGGCTTCTTCCGGGCCGTGCATCTTCGGTTTCACGATGTATACGGAACCGGTGCGGCTGTTCTTGCGCGTGTTGTTGCCGTTGAGGCTGTGGATCGCCGCCAGGCTGGTGATCAGGCCGTCGAGGATGCCTTCGGGTACTTCGTTGCCGTCTTTATCGAGGATCGCGTCGATGGTCATCAAGTGGCCAACGTTGCGCACGAACAACAGCGAACGGCCGTGCAGGGTCACGTCGCTGCCATCCACGCCGGTGTAGACGCGATCAGGGTTCATGGTGCGGGTGAAGGTCTTGCCGCCCTTGGCCACTTCTTCGGCCAGGTCGCCTTTCATCAGGCCGAGCCAGTTGCGGTAGATCACCACTTTGTCATCGGCATCCACGGCAGCCACGGAGTCTTCGCAGTCCATGATGGTGGTCAGCGCGGCTTCCATCAGCACGTCTTTGACGCCGGCAGCGTCGGTTTGGCCGACTGGGGTGCTGGCGTCGATCTGGATTTCGAAGTGCAGGCCATTGTGCTTGAGCAGGATCGCAATCGGCTCGGCCGCAGGGCCCTGGAAACCGATCAACTGGGCATCGTCACGCAGGCCGCTGTTGCTGCCGCCTTTGAGGCTGACGATCAGCGTGCCATCGACGATCTTGTAACCGGTGGAATCGACGTGGCTGCCGGCGCTGAGCGGTGCGGCTTCGTCGAGGAACGCGCGAGCGAAGGCAATGACCTTGTCGCCACGCACCTTGTTATAGCCCTTGCCCTTCTCGGCGCCGTTGGCTTCGCTGATGGCGTCGGTGCCATACAGCGCGTCGTACAGCGAGCCCCAGCGCGCATTCGAGGCATTGAGGGCGAAGCGGGCGTTCATCACCGGCACGACCAGCTGTGGGCCGGCCATGCGTGCGATCTCGTCATCGACGTTTTGGGTCGAGGCCTGGAAGTCTGCGGCTTCTGGCAACAGGTAGCCGATGTCTTGCAGGAAGGCTTTGTAGGCCACCGGGTCATGGGCCTGGCCTGCGTGGGTCTGGTGCCAGGTATCGATCCGCGCCTGGAAGTCGTCGCGTTTGGCGAGTAGGGCTTTGTTCTTCGGGGCCAGGTCATGGATGACCTTGTCGGCACCGGCCCAGAACTGGTCGGCAGTGATGCCGGTACCGGGAATGGCTTCGTTGTTCACGAAGTCGAACAGGACTTTGGCGACCTGCAGGCCACCGACTTGAACGTGTTCAGTCATTGCTTGCCTCACTCTGCGGAGCTTATGCGCTTTTTCAGATTTTCATTATGTAGTGCACGGTTGGGCATACTACATGATGACTTGCGGTTGTGAAAATTAGACTAAATACGTCGTTTAGCGACCCACTTTGGTCGTACGGTCACAGCGGAGAACCGGATGTTCTCAAAAAACTATTGGATTGTTCCAGATAAATATCAAAATGGTACACGATTTGTCTTCCAGCGACCGGGCGTCCACTTTGTAGGAGCGAGCTTGCTCGCGAAAAACCTGAGAGCACCGCAAGTGTCAGTTTTTTCGCGTTATCGTTGACGACCTTCGCGAGCAAGCTCGCTCCTACAGGAATAGCACCGAGGTATTTCGCCATGGACCATCTTGTACTCACTATTATCGCCGCCGACAAACCCGGCCTGGTTGAACGCATCGCGCAGAACATTGCCAGTTATGGTGGTAACTGGCTGGAAAGCCGCATGGCGCATATGGCCGGGCAGTTTGCCGGGATCCTGCGGGTGAGCGTGCCGAGCGAGCAGCGCCAGGCATTGGTGGGGGCATTGGAGGACTTATCCACCCATGGCATTCGTGTGTTGGTAGGTGAGGGCAGCAGCGGCCAGGCATCGGCGTCAAAACCGATCCTGATGACCCTGGTGGGCAATGATCGCTCGGGCATCGTGCGTGAGATCACCGCGCTGCTGAGCCAGCAGGGCGTCAACCTGGAACGCCTGAGCACCGATGTGCGCCCGGCGCCAATGAGCGGTGACCCGCTGTTCAATGCCGAGGCGTTGTTGCAAGTGCCGGCCACGCTGTCGCTGGAAACCCTGCAAGAGGCTTTGGAAACCTTGGCCGATGACTTGATGGTGGAGTTGCGTCAGGAGGAATAACGGTCCGCAAGGTTATGCAGGGAAATCTTGCATGGGCCTGTGGATAACCTGTAGAGACCCGACGCCAGGCCACGCCCGCCGGCCTTCTGCGCTAGTTGAGCAAAAAACGAGCAGTTTCAAGGGCTTGTGCACAAATGGCGGGGACCAGGTTGTGGATAACCTTGGGGTGGAACGCTGCAAGCCACGAAAGCTGTGGCTTGCAGAGGTTTGTACGTTATTTGATCAGCGTTTGCGCACGGTCAGCCAGGCATCCAGGCTGTACACCACCAGCCCGGCCCAGATAAAGGCGAAGGCGATCAGCGTGCTCGGCGCCAGGTGTTCACCGAACAACAGCACGGCTTCGAGCAATACCAGCGTCGGCGCCACATACTGCAAAAAGCCCAGGGCGGTGTAGGGCAAATGCCGTGCGGCGGCGTTGAAGCACACCAGGGGAATCAGCGTCACCGGGCCTGCGGCCACCAGCCACCAGGCCTCGTTGGTGCTCCAGAACGCCAGTTGCGCGCTGTGAGCGGTTGGGTTGAACAGCAACCAGGCGACGGCAATGGGTACCAGCATCCAGGTTTCCACCACCAGGCCTGGCAGCGCCTTGACCGGCGCCTGCTTGCGGATCAAACCGTAGAAGCCGAACGTCAGCGCCAGCGCCAGCGACACCCACGGCAGGCTACCGACCTGCCACACCTGCTGCGCCACACCTACCGCTGCCAACCCCACCGCTACCCATTGCAATCGGCGCAGGCGCTCGCCGAGGATCAGCATGCCCAGCAACACATTCACCAGCGGGTTGATGTAATAACCCAGGCTCGCTTCGAGCATGCGCCCGGTGTTCACCGACCACACATAGGTCAGCCAGTTAGCGGCGATCAACGATCCGCTGAGGGCCAGGATCGCCAGGCGCTTGGGGTTGTCGCGCAGTTCGCGGAACCAGCCGGGATGTTTCCACACCATCAGCAACAGCCCACCGAACAGCGCCGACCACAACACCCGGTGCACGATGATCTCGGCGGCGGGTACGCTGGCGATGGCTTTGAAGTAGAGCGGGAACAGACCCCAGATGACATAGGCGCTCAGGCCCAGGATGTACCCCTTGCGAGGGTTGGCGGCTTGCATTGCAGAATCCTTGCTTAGGCAGCTAACAAAGCGCGATTGTAAGGATATTTGTCAGACAATGGGATCTGCTTCTGTAGGAGCGAGCTTGCTCGCGAAGATCGTCAACGATAACGCGGGAGGCCTGTTACCCAATGACGCTCTCGGGTTTTTCGCGAGCAAGCTCGCTCCTACAGGAGAGCGTCGTGTTGCTCAGAAGAGTTTTAGGGGTTCTTCATTGAGTGCCGACAGTTGCTCGCGCAACGCCAGCACCTGGTCACCCCAATACCGCTCGGTGCCAAACCACGGGAAGCTGTGGGGGAACGCCGGGTCGTCCCAGCGTCGCGCCAGCCAGGCGCTGTAGTGCATCAGGCGCAAGGCGCGCAGCGGTTCTATCAGGGCCAGTTCGCGAGGGTCGAAGTCGTGGAATTCCTGGTAGCCGTCCATCAGTTCCGACAGTTGGCCCAGGCATTCCTGGCGGTCGCCAGCCAGCATCATCCACAGGTCCTGCACCGCCGGGCCCATGCGGCAGTCATCCAGGTCGACGATATGGAACATCTCGTCGCGGCACATCATGTTGCCGGGGTGGCAGTCACCGTGCATGCGGATGTTCTTGTGCGGGGTGGCCTTGTAAACCTCTTCCACACGCTTGAGCAGGTCGCGGGCCACGGACTCGTAGGCCGGCAACAGGCTTTTGGGAATGAAGTTGCCTTCAAGCAAGGTGGTGAGGGAGTCGTGACCAAAGTTCTTCACGCCCAGGGCTTCGCGATGTTCGAACGGGCGGGTGGAGCCCACGGCGTGCAAACGGCCGAGCAATTGCCCGAGGCGATAGAGTTGGTCAAGGTTGCCCGGCTCCGGCGCGCGGCCGCCACGGCGGGGAAACAGGGTGAAGCGGAAACCTGCGTGTTCGAACAGGCTCTCGCCGTTGTGGATCAACGGGGCGACCACCGGTACGTCGCACTCGGCCAGTTCGAAGGTGAAGCGATGTTCTTCCAGGATCGCCTCGTTGGTCCAGCGCTGGGGGCGATAGAACTTGGCGATCAGCGGTTCGGCGTCTTCGATGCCCACCTGGTAAACACGGTTTTCGTAGCTGTTGAGCGCAAGAACCCGCGCGTCGCTGAGGAAACCGATGCTTTCGACGGCGTCGAGCACCAGGTCTGGGGTGAGTGTTTCAAACGGGTGGGCCATGCGAACTCCTGCGCGCAGCAGGGCGCCGCGTCCGGCCGGGTATGGTAACGCTGTAGGAGCGAGCTTGCTCGCGAAAAACCAGAGAGCGGCGCGGGGAGTCAGGTTCCCCGCGTTATTGTTGACGTTTTTCGCGGGCAAGCCCGCTCCTACAGAGATAGCGGTCTATCAGGCGCCTACGATGCCGCCATCATCCCGCCGAATCGCCATCACCGAAGACCGGGGTTTGCCATTGGGCAGGTGTTCCGGCCAAGTCGAGCCACCGGTTTCCCCTGGGTGCTGAATGCCCACGAACAACGTCTTCTGGTCCGGCGAAAAGCTGATCCCCGTCACTTCACACGCCACCGGCCCCACCATGAAGCGACGGATTTCACCGGTGCTCGGGTCGGCACACAGCATCTGATTGTTGCCCATGCCCGCAAAGTCGCCGGCGTTGCTGTAGTCGCCATCGGTCAGGATCCACAGGCGCCCGGCTTTGTCGAAGCCCAGGCCGTCGGGGCTGTTGAACATGTTTTGCGGGTTGATGTTGGACGAGCCGCCCTTGGGATTGCCGGCATGCACGCCGGGGTTGCCGGCCACCACGAACAGGTCCCAGGTGAAGTCCGTTGCACCGTGGTTATCGGCGTCGGCTTTCCAGCGCAGGATCTGGCCGTAGACGTTTTTCTCCCGTGGGTTGGGCCCGCCCGCCGGCTGGCCCTCTTCGCCGCGCTTGGCGTTGTTGGTCAGGGTGCAATAGACCTGGCCGTCGGTGGGGCTGACCACGATCCATTCCGGGCGGTCCATGCGCGTGGCTTTCACCACGCTGGCGGCCAGGCGTGCGTGAATCAGCACCTCGGCCTGGTTGGCGAAACCGCTGTTGGCGTCGATGCCGTTTTTGCCATGGGTGAGTTCAACCCACTGGCCTTTGCCCTTGGGGTGGTCGGCATCACCGTCGCCCGCGTCGAAGATCGCCACGTACAAGGTGCCGTGGTCGAGCAGGTCTTTATTGGCCTTCGGATTGTTGTGGTTGATCTGATCGCGGCTGACGAACTTGTAGATGAATTCACCGCGCTCATCGTCGCCCATGTACACCACCGCGCGACCGTCACGGGTTTCGGCGAGGGCCGCGTTTTCGTGTTTGAAGCGCCCCAGGGCCGTGCGTTTTACCGGGGTGGATTGCGGATCGAACGGGTCGATTTCCACCACCCAACCATGACGATTGAGTTCGTTGGGGTTCTTGGCCATGTCAAAGCGCGGGTCGTGCTGATGCCAGTTGATGTCCTTGCTGGCGGCCACTACGCCGTAGCGCTTCTGCCCTGCGTCGAAGGTTTGCTGCGGGTTGCTGCTGCCGAAGCAGTCGGTGAAGTTTTCTTCGCAGGTCAGGTAGGTGCCCCACGGCGTCTTGCCGTTGGCGCAGTTCTGGAACGTGCCGAGGACTTTTTTGCCGCTCTTGTCGGCGCCGGTTTTCAGCCAGTCATGGCCGGCGGCAGGGCCACTCAAACGGATCGGTGAATTGCCGTGGATGCGCCGGTTGTAGCGCGAGTCCTGGACGAACTGCCAGGTGTCACCCTTGCGGCGCACCTCGATCACCGACACGCCTTCGCTGGCCAGGGCCTTGCGCACGTCTTCGGCAGATTGCGGTGCGCCGCCGTGGGCGTAGAGGTAGCGATAGTTGGTGTATTCGTTGTTGATCACCATCAGCGCGCGGTTGTCGTCGCCCGGGAATGGAAACAGGCTCATGCCGTCGTTGTTGTCGCCGAACTGCTGCTCCTGGGCCTTGGCCGTGCCATTGCCCGATGGGTCGAAAGCCGGAGCGTTCTTGTGCAGGGGCTGGCCCCAACTGATCAATACCGAAGCGCTGTAGCCAGGTGGCAGGGTGATGGTGTCGCTGGTGGCGGCGGCGATGCTGGTGAACCCCAGCAACGGGCTGGCGGAAGCGGCATTCACGGCCAGCGCGCTGCGGCTCAGCAGGTTGCCGCCGAGGAACATCGCGGCGCCGCACAAGGCGCCTGCGCCGATAAAGCGACGGCGGGTCAGGCCCACCATCTGTTCAAGGTCGGTGGCTTGGTTTTCTTCTAATAGGCTCATCACAGGCTCCTTAAGGTTTTTGCAGACACCTTAAGCAGGGGTTGTGACCGAATTGTTGCAGCTTGAAGACGTGCGCCCGTTACACCGGGGTGCCGAGCAATACATGGCTGGGTGCGAACTGCACGCGGATCGCCTGGCCCTGCGCTGCATCAATGGCCTTGAGTGCGACGGGCGGCGCCAGCGCGCACAATACTTGGCCGTTGGGCAGGGCGATACGCACCTCACTGGGGCCGTCTTCGGCGGCGAGAATGGTCTCGATCACGCCGCTCAGGCAATTGTGTCCAAGTGTTTCGGCTTGCCCGTCCGCCAGTAATTCAAGCCACCCGGCCTTGATCAGGGCCACCACTTCCACGCCGGTTTGCAGTTCCAGGCGCAGGGTGCTGTCATGGGTGATCTGTGCGTCGAGGTGCAGGCCGCCGGCCAATTGCAGGCGGATCATATCGTTGTGGCCATGGCTCCCTATGGCGCTGACCTGGCCGTGCAATTGGTTGCGCGCGCTGGTGCGCAGCATCAAGCGGCCCAGCAGGTTGAAGTCGCTGGCCGCTTCGTCCGAGCCAAGGATCTCGGCCTGAAGCAATTGCAGGCGCTGATAAAGGCGCAGCACCCGTTCCCCTTCCTGCGTCAGTTTGGCGCCGCCACCGCCCTTGCCACCGACGCTGCGTTGCACCAGTGGTTTTTGCGCCAGGTTGTTCAGTTCATCAATGGCGTCCCAGGCGGCCTTGTAACTCAACCCGGCACTCTTGGCCGCACGGGTGATGGAGCCCTGCTCGGCAATATGCCCCAACAAGGCAATACGCTGGGGGCGGCGGATGATGTGTTGGCTGAGAGGGCTGGGCACAGACATGGCAGATACGCTTGGGTGAGATGCGCCGACGTTGCCGCGCTGGCGCGGGGGAGTCAAGTCAGCTGCCTGGTTTGGGCGTACGGGCCAGGCAATACACATCCACCTGGCGCGCGCCGGCGTTTATCAACAAGCGCGACAGGCTGTGGGCCGTGGCGCCGGTGGTGAGGACGTCGTCTACCAGCGCCAGATGTTGCCCGGCAACCTGGATGCCGGGGGCCAGTGCGAAGGCGTTGAGCAGGTTGCGTTTGCGGGTCTTGGCATCGAGGTCTTGCTGCGCCACGGTTTCATGGGGGCGTAACAGCGCGTGTTCATCAACGGGAATGTCGAGGGCGTGATTGAGCCAGCGGGCCAGCATCAACGCTTGATTAAAGCCGCGTTCGCGCAGGCGTTTGCGCGCCATGGGCACTGGCAGCAGGCAGTCGGGGCGCTCCAGTTCGGCGTTATCGAAGCGATGCTGCAAGTGCTGCGCCAGCAGGCGCGCCAGCAAGTGCCCCAGCGGCCAACGCGCCTGATGCTTGAAACGGCTGATCAGGGTGTCCACGGGAAAGCTGTAGGTCCAAGGCGCGACCACTTGGTGAAAGGCCGGAGGTCGTTTTTGGCACTGGCCGCAGATCAACCCATCCATGGGCAAGGGCAGGGCGCAGCGCTCGCATTGTTCCATCAGCCATGGCAATTGCGTTTCGCAGGCGCTGCACACGGCCTCGGCCGATTCAGTGCATTCATCGCAAATCAGGCAGGGCTGTATGCTTTTTAACCAGATGTAAACCTGGTGTTTGTGCTTGGGTTGACAGTGCATGGATCTTCCTTAAATATGCCGAGCATCCGTGTCGTGCCTGTGGGTATTGCCCTTCCCGCAGCGCTTGCCAAAGCATAATCAAGGAATCGCCCATGAGCGCCAGCACCTCTGCCACCCTGCGTCACGATTGGTCTTTAGCTGAAGTCAAAGCCCTGTTCGTGCAGCCCTTCAACGACCTGTTGTTCCAGGCGCAGACCGTGCACCGCGCGCATTTCGACGCCAACCGCGTGCAAGTGTCGACCCTGCTGTCGATCAAGACTGGCGCCTGCCCGGAAGATTGCAAATATTGTCCGCAGTCGGGCCACTACAACACTGGCCTGGAAAAAGAGAAGCTGATGGAGGTGCAGAAGGTCCTCGAAGAGGCCGCACGCGCCAAGGCCATCGGTTCGACGCGTTTCTGCATGGGCGCGGCGTGGAAGCATCCGTCGGCCAAAGACATGCCCTATGTGCTGGAGATGGTCAAAGGCGTGAAGGCCATGGGCCTGGAAACCTGCATGACCCTCGGTCGCCTCGACCAGGACCAGACCGAAGCCCTGGCCCAGGCCGGCCTGGACTATTACAACCACAACCTCGACACGTCGCCAGAGTTCTACGGCTCGATCATCACCACCCGCACCTACAGCGAGCGCCTGCAAACCCTGGCGTACGTGCGTGATTCGGGGATGAAGATCTGCTCGGGCGGCATCCTCGGCATGGGCGAGTCTCTCGATGACCGTGCCAACTTGCTGATCCAGTTGGCCAACCTGCCGGAGCATCCGGAGTCGGTGCCGATCAACATGCTGGTGAAGGTAGCGGGCACGCCGTTGGAAAACGCCGATGACATCGACCCCTTCGATTTCATCCGCATGCTGGCGGTGGCGCGCATCCTGATGCCGCAATCCCACGTGCGCCTGTCCGCGGGCCGCGAAGCCATGAATGAGCAGATGCAGGCCCTGGCATTTTTTGCCGGCGCCAACTCGATCTTCTATGGCGACAAACTGCTGACCACCGCCAACCCCCAGGCTGACAAAGACATGCAACTGTTCGCGCGCCTGGGCATCCTGCCCGAAGCCCGTGAAGAGCATGCCGACGAAGTGCACCAGGCGGCGATCGAGCAGGCGTTGGTAGAGCAAAAGAGCAGCGAGCAGTTCTACAACGCTGTGGTGTAACCACCTTTGGAATGCATTCCAGCTCCTCCATTGGATTGAGTTGAACCTGTTAAATCGAGGCCAGCATGTCTTTCGATCTCGCCGCGCGCCTCGCTGCCCGCCGTGCCGACCATCTTTACCGCCAGCGCCCCTTGCTGCAGAGCCCGCAAGGCCCGCATGTGGTGGTGGACGGGCAACCGTTGTTGGCCTTCTGCAATAACGATTACCTCGGCCTGGCCAATCACCCGCAAGTGATCGAAGCCTGGCGCGCCGGTGCGTCCCGCTGGGGCGTGGGCGGTGGCGCTTCGCATTTGGTGGTGGGCCACGCCACACCGCACCATGAACTGGAAGAAGCCCTGGCTGACTTGACCGGTCGCCCGCGTGCCTTGCTGTTCACCACCGGTTACATGGCCAACCTCGGTGCGGTCACGGCGCTGGTGGGGCAGGGCGATACGGTACTGGAAGACCGGCTTAACCACGCGTCCTTGCTGGATGCCGGTTTGCTGTCCGGTGCGCGCTTCAACCGCTACCTGCATAACGACGCAGGCAGCCTGGCCAAGCGCCTGGAGAAAGCCACCGGCAATACCTTGGTGGTCACCGACGGCGTGTTCAGCATGGACGGCGACCTCGCCGACCTGCCCGCGCTGGCCCGTGAGACCAGGGCCAAAGGTGCCTGGCTGATGGTGGATGACGCCCATGGCTTCGGCCCGCTGGGCGCCAATGGCGGCGGTATCGTCGAGCATTTCGGCTTGAGCCAGGACGACGTGCCTGTGCTGGTTGGCACCTTGGGCAAAGCGTTCGGCACTGCGGGGGCTTTTGTGGCCGGCAGTGAAGACTTGATCGAAAGCCTGATCCAATTCGCCCGCCCGTATATCTACACCACCAGCCAACCACCGGCACTGGCCTGCGCCACCCTCAAAAGCCTGGAACTGCTGCGCAGCGAACATTGGCGACGCGAGCACCTCAACGCGTTGATCCGCCAGTTCCGTCATGGCGCCGAGCAGATAGGCCTGGCATTGATGGACAGCTTTACGCCGATCCAACCGATCCTGATTGGCGACAGCGCCCGGGCACTGCGCCTCTCGCAGATGCTGCGCGAGCGCGGCCTGATGGTGACTGCCATTCGCCCACCGACCGTGCCCGCCGGCAGTGCCCGTCTACGGGTGACATTGACGGCGGCCCACAGCGAGGCGCAGGTGCAGCTATTGTTAGACGGGTTGCAAGCGTGTTTTCGCTTGTTAGACGCCTCGGAGCCCGGCTATGCGTAATCGACTGATCCTGCTACCGGGCTGGGGCCTGGGTGTGTCACCGCTGGAACCGTTGGCCGCTGCGCTGCACGGCCTGAACGAGCATGTGCAGGTACAGATCGAACCCTTGCCGGCGCTGCAGGCCAGCGAACTCGGTGAATGGCTCGATGAACTCGATGCGACGCTGCCGGACAACGCCTGGCTCGGGGGCTGGTCGCTGGGCGGCATGCTGGCGTCCGAGTTGGCGGCACGCCGTGGCGAGCGGTGCTGTGGTTTGCTGACTCTGGCGAGCAACCCGTGTTTCGTCGCCCATGACGGCTGGCCCCATGGGATGCCTGCTGAAACCTTCGACGCATTTCTGGCCGGCTGCCATGCCGACTCCCAGGTCACGCTCAAGCGCTTTGGCCTGTTGTGCGCCAAGGGTGCCGAAGACCCGCGCGGCTTGTCGCGGTTGTTGGTCAGTGGGGCGCCGAATACCTCCCCCAGCGTCTTGATGCCCGGCCTGGAGCTGCTGGCCCAACTGGATACGCGGGCGGCCTTGCAGGCCTTTCGTGGGCCACAGTTGCACCTGTTTGCCGGCCTGGATGGGCTTGTGCCTGCCGAAGCCGCCAGTGACCTGCTGGCCTTGCTCCCCGATGTAGAAATCGGCCTGATTGAACAGGCCGGTCACGCGTTTCTTCTGGAAGACCCTCACGGAGTAGCCGGGGCCATCCAGGCTTTTTTGCATGAGTGTGTTGATGACTGACCTATCCCACCCGCCCTTGCCAGGGGGCTTGCCGGACAAGCGCCAGGTCGCAGCCTCGTTCTCCCGTGCGGCGGCCAGTTACGACGGCGTGGCCGAGTTGCAGCGTGCGGTCGGGCATGAACTGCTCAGCCGTTTGCCGCACGGCCTGGCGCCACAGCGTTGGCTAGACATGGGCTGCGGCACGGGCTACTTCAGCCGCGTATTGGGCGAGCGTTTGCCCGGCAGCCAAGGTGTGGCGTTGGACATTGCCGAGGGCATGCTCAGCCACGCGCGTCCACTGGGCGGCGCTGCGCATTTCGTGGCTGGCGATGCAGAACGCTTGCCACTTGCAGCTGACAGCTTCGAACTGCTCTTCTCCAGCCTCGCGGTACAGTGGTGTGCCCATTTTGATGCGGTGCTCAGCGAAGCCCGGCGTGTGCTGCGACCAGGTGGCGTGCTGGCCTTTGCCAGCCTGTGCGTAGGCACCCTGGATGAGTTGCGCGAGAGCTGGCGGGCGGCGGACGGCCTGGTACACGTCAATCGCTTCCGCACCTTCGAGGTTTATCAGCAACTGTGTGCGGCCAGTGGTTTGCGGGTGATAAGCCTGGCGCGACAGCCCCATGTGTTGCATTACCCGGATGTGCGCAGCCTGACCCATGAGCTCAAGGCATTGGGCGCCCACAACCTCAACCCAGGCCGCCCGGGAGGGTTGACGGGCCGTGCGCGGATTGTCGCGCTGGTAGAGGCCTACGAGCAGTTCCGCCAGGCCCAGGGCCTGCCCGCCACGTACCAAGTGGTGTATGCCGTACTGGAGAAACCGTTATGAGCGCCGCTTACTTCATCACCGGTACAGACACCGATGTTGGCAAGACCACCATCGCCGCCGGCCTGTTGCATGCCGCCAGGCTCGCCGGCAAAAGCACGGCCGCCGGGAAACCGGTGGCGTCGGGCTGCCAACTGACGACCCAGGGCTTGCGCAATGCCGACGCCTTGGCGTTGCTGGCCGAGTGTTCAGTGCCGCTCAGTTATGCCGAGGTCAACCCGGTGGCCTTCGAGCCCGCTATCGCGCCTCACCTGGCGGCGCGCGAGGCGGGCGTCGGGCTCACGGTGCAATCGCTGCTCAAGCCGATGCAGCAGATCCTGGCGCGGGGCGCGGACTTCACCCTGATCGAAGGGGCGGGTGGTTGGCGCGTGCCCTTGGCCGATCAAGCCAACCTGTCGGACCTGGCCATGGCGCTCAAGCTACCGGTGATCCTGGTGGTGGGCGTGCGACTTGGGTGCATCAGCCATGCGTTGCTCACCGCCGAAGCCATCGGTCGGGACGGCTTGCCGCTGGCGGGCTGGGTGGCAAATATCATCGACCCCAAGACCTCTCGTCTGGAAGAAAACCTCGCTACCCTGGCGGAGCGCTTGCCGGCGCCCTGCCTGGGGCGGGTGCCAAGACTCAAGCATGCCGGGGCCGCTGCGGTGGCCGAGTACCTGATGCTGGACCTGCTTGACTGATTTTGGCTATCGATAAGGCAATATGCCATTAGTGTTTTTGACGGGCCTTTTGCCAGGATGTCTGGTTCAATCGGGCTTCACGATTTTCTCAAAGGCAGGCTTACGCCATGGACATCTCTGGAAGCAGCGCGTTTTATTCGGGCCTGAGCACTATTCAGACCGGGCAGAACCGCGTCGACCAGGCGGCCGGCAAGATTGCCAGCGCCGCGACCACCCAGCCATCGGCCGCGCAAAGCGACCGTCTGCAAGCCAATGACCGCGCCCAAGCGTCCAATTCGGCGAGCAACATGGTGGAAATGGCCCAGGGCAAGTTTCAAGTCGAGCTGGGGGCGAAAGTCGCCAAGGCTTCGGACGAAATGCTCGGTACGTTGATCGATACCTACGCCTGATCCCGTCCCACCCTGTAGGAGCGAGCTTGCTCGCGAAAAACGCCAACGATAACGCGTACCGCCTGGACTAGCACGGTGTGCTGATGTCCTTCGCGAGCAAGCTCGCTCCTACAAAAAATTCATCTTTCCTAAAAGTTCTGTGTGGCATCCAGCCGCAGGCATCGCCGTGCCTGGCTGACCCGCATCAAGACAAACGGCATCTGGCCGACGCTTGACAACCCTGGGTCGTAAACGTATGTTTCAAACACCTGTTTGACCGCCATAACAAATCCACGCGGTTGTTCATCCCAGCTACATCAGCAGAGGTTTATCGCTATGCCTGACTACAAGGCCCCCTTGCGTGATATTCGCTTCGTTCGTGACGAACTGCTCGGTTATGAAGCGCACTATCAGAGCCTGCCGGCTTGCCAGGACGCTACCCCGGACATGGTCGACGCCATCCTCGAAGAAGGCGCCAAGTTCTGTGAGCAAGTACTGGCACCGTTGAACCGCGTGGGCGACATCGAAGGGTGTACCTGGAGTGAGTCAGGCGTTAAAACCCCAGCGGGCTTCAAAGAAGCCTACAAACAATTCGTCGAAGGCGGCTGGCCAAGCCTGGCCCACGACGTGGAGCACGGTGGCCAAGGCCTGCCGGAATCCCTGGGCCTGGCCGTGAGCGAAATGGTCGGCGAAGCCAACTGGTCCTGGGGCATGTACCCGGGCCTGTCCCATGGCGCGATGAACACTATTTCCGAACACGGCACCCCCGAGCAGCAAGAGGCTTACCTGACCAAGCTGGTGTCGGGCGAATGGACCGGCACCATGTGCCTGACCGAGCCACACTGCGGTACCGACCTGGGCATGCTGCGCACCAAGGCCGAGCCTCAGGCTGACGGTTCCTACAAAGTCTCCGGTACCAAGATCTTCATCTCGGCCGGCGAACACGACATGGCCGATAACATCGTCCACATCGTACTGGCTCGCCTGCCGGACGCACCGGCCGGCACCAAAGGCATCTCGCTGTTTATCGTGCCCAAGTTCCTGCCCAACGCCGATGGTTCGGTGGGCGAGCGCAACGCAGTCACCTGTGGTTCCCTGGAACACAAGATGGGCATCCACGGTAACGCCACCTGCGTGATGAACTTCGACGCGGCCACCGGTTTCCTGATCGGCCCGGCGAACAAAGGCCTGAACTGCATGTTCACCTTCATGAACACCGCTCGCCTGGGCACCGCGCTGCAAGGCCTGGCTCACGCCGAGATCGGCTTCCAGGGCGGCTTGAAATACGCGCGTGATCGCCTGCAAATGCGCTCCCTCACCGGCCCCAAAGCGCCGGACAAAGCCGCTGACCCGATCATCGTGCACCCTGACGTACGCCGCATGCTGCTGACCATGAAAGCCTTCGCCGAAGGTAACCGTGCGATGGTGTACTTCACTGCCAAGCAAGTGGATATCGTCAAGTACGGCACCGACGACGAAGCCAAGAAACAGGCCGACGGCCTGCTGGCCTTCATGACCCCGATCGCCAAGGCGTTCATGACCGAAGTCGGTTTTGAGTCGGCCAACCACGGCGTGCAGATCTACGGTGGCCACGGCTTTATCGCTGAGTGGGGCATGGAGCAGAACGTTCGCGACAGCCGCATTTCGATGCTGTACGAAGGCACCACCGGCATTCAGGCGCTGGACCTGCTCGGCCGTAAAGTGCTGATGACCCAAGGCGAAGCGCTCAAGGGCTTCACCAAGATCGTGCACAAGTTCTGCCAGGCCAACGAAGGTAACGACGCGGTCAAAGAGTTCGTTGCACCGCTGGCGGCACTGAACAAAGAGTGGGGCGAGTTGACCATGAAGGTCGGCATGGCCGCGATGAAAGACCGTGAAGAAGTCGGTGCTGCTTCGGTGGACTACCTGATGTACTCCGGCTACGCCTGCCTGGCTTACTTCTGGGCCGACATGGCACGCCTGGCCGCCGAGAAACTGGCCGCCGGCACCAGCGAAGAGGCGTTCTACACGGCCAAGTTGCAGACTGCACGCTTCTACTTCCAGCGCATCCTGCCGCGTACCCGCACCCACGTGGCAACCATGCTGTCGGGCGCCAACAACCTGATGGACATGAAAGAAGAAGACTTCGGCCTGGCTTACTAAGCCTTACCGGGTTCTTCTAAAAACCGCCGCCTCCTTCGGGACGCGGCGGTTTTTTTGCACTTGTGTAGGAGCGAGCTTGCTCGCGAAGGTCTTTAACGATAACGCGGGCATTCTGGGTAAGCGCGGTGCCTATGGGTTCTTCGCGAGCAAGCTCGCTCCTACAGAAGGCGCGCATAAAAAACCGCAGTGATGCACTCAGGGATTGCAACCCGCTGCCGTTACAGTGATGGCAATGTGATACATGGTCGGTCGGTTGTGCTTAACTGATCGCTTAGAGGCACAGTGCCATTATTTGTTAGCGGGTCGGAGCTTTACCCTTGTCACGCGTGTCCGCTGTACGTTTCAGCCATTTTCTTCCTTCGCTGCTGCTGTTGCTGGCCGGGCTCTCGGCTGCGTACGTCAAGGACCTCAGCGTCTTCTTCACCTCGCTGTTCAACGTGTTGCCGACCCTGGTCCTGCTGCTGGGCGGTGCCTATTGCGCGGTGTATCGACGCCAGCGTGAACTGTTCCTGATGGTCACGGTGTACGTCGCCTATTTCCTGCTGGATACCCAGACCGACTTCTACCGTGACAATGGCCGCGTGCGTGAAGACGCTGCCGTGGTGTTCCACCTGTGCTGCCTGCTGTTGCCATTGCTGTTCAGCATCTATGCGCTGTGGCAGGAAAAGACCCATCTGTTCCGTGACTTCGTCGCCCGCTGCGCGGTGTTGCTGGCGGTGGGCAGTGTGGCGCTGGCCTTGGAGCAAAGCTTCCCCCAGGCTTTGCTGGGCTGGTTGGCGGAGATCCGCTGGCCGATGCTGCATGGCGCCTGGATGAGCCTGATCCAACTCTCATACCCGATGTTCCTGATCGGCTTTCTCACCCTGGCCGCCCAATACTGGTACCAGCCGCGCCCGCTACACGCCGCGCAACTGGTGGGGTTGCTGGGGATGTTCTGGATGTTGCCGCAAACCTTCATCCTGCCGTTCACCCTCAACATCATGTGCAGCCAGGTGATGCTGATGATCGCTGCGGGGGTGGCGCACGAGGCGTATCAAATGGCGTTTCGTGATGAGCTCACTGGCTTGCCGGGGCGCCGTGCCCTCAACGAGCGCATGCAGCGGCTGGGGCGCAACTATGTGCTGGCGATGAGCGACGTCGATCACTTCAAGCGTTTCAATGACACCCACGGCCACGATGTGGGCGACCAGGTGCTGCGCCTGGTGGCGAGCAAGCTGTCCAAGGTCAACGGCGGCGGGCGGGCCTACCGTTACGGCGGTGAAGAGTTTGCCGTGGTGTTTGCCGGCAAGACTCTGGATGAGTGCATGCCGCACCTGGAGGAGATCCGCGAGATCATCGCCAGCTACGACATCAAGTTGCGCAACCCGGACCGCCCCCAGGACGACCATCAAGGCCGCCAGCGCCGTGCGGGCAGCGGCGCGTCCAGTGTGTCGGTGACGGTGAGCATCGGCGTGGCCGAACGCCAGGCCGAGCAGCGCAGCCCCGACGAGGTGCTCAAATCCGCCGACCAGGCGCTGTACGCGGCCAAGGGAGCGGGGCGTAATTGCGTGGTCGCGGCCGGGCAAACCCGTCGTGGCGCGGTGCGCATGCAGAGCGCTGCCGGTTGAGTAATGGCGCTGTATTCAGCAGCGCTACAGTGATTGTCCACGGCCATGGCCGGCAGTAGGTTAACCCTATCTGCTGCCGGAGACATTGCCATGCCTGAGTACAAAGCTCCCCTGCGCGACATGCGCTTTCTGATCGACAACGTATTCGATTTCCACGGCCACTACGCGGCCCTGGGCGCCACGGATGCCAGCCCGGACATGGTCAGTGCGATCCTCGAAGAAGGCGCCAGGTTCTGCGAAAACGTACTCGCGCCGCTCAATCGCAGCGGCGATGAAGAGGGCTGCCATTTCGATAATGGTGTGGTGACCACTCCCAAAGGTTTCAAGCAAGCCTTTGCCCAGTATGTGGAAGGCGGCTGGCACGGCGTGGCGGCAGACCCGGCCTACGGTGGCCAGGGCCTGCCTCATTCCCTGGGCCTGGTGCTGAGCGAGATGATCGGCTCCAGCAACACCTCCTGGGGCATGTACCCGGGCCTGACCCACGGCGCGATGTCGGCCATCCACGCCCACGGCACCGACGAACAGAAAGCCACCTACCTGAGCAAGCTCACCGCCGGCGAATGGGCCGGCACCATGTGCCTGACCGAAGCCCACTGCGGCACCGACCTGGGCTTGATCAAGACCCGCGCCGTGCCGCAGGCGGACGGCAGTTACGCGGTCACCGGCAGCAAGATCTTCATCTCGGCCGGCGAGCACGACATGAGCGCCAATATCATCCACTTGGTGCTGGCCAAGCTGCCGGACGCGCCGGCGGGCACCAAGGGCATCTCGTTGTTTATCGTGCCCAAGTTCCATGCCGACTCCGGCGAGCGCAATGCAGTGCACTGCGGCTCTATCGAACACAAGATGGGCATCAAGGCCTCTGCCACCTGCGTGCTGAACTTTGATGGCGCCAAAGGCTATTTGATTGGCGAGGCGAACAAGGGCCTCAACTGCATGTTCACGATGATGAACCACGCACGCCTGGGCACCGGCATGCAGGGCCTGTGCAACGGCGAGGCGAGCTTCCAGGGCGCGATCAAGTACGCCAACGACCGCCTGCAAATGCGTTCGCTGACCGGCGCCAAGGCCCCGGAGAAAGCCGCCGACCCGATCATCGTGCACGCCGATGTACGCCGCATGCTGCTGACCATGAAGGCTTTCAACGAGGGCAACCGCGCGCTGACCTATTTCACCGCGCAACTGCTCGATACCGCACACCTTGGCAGCGATGCTGGCCAACGCCAGGAAGCCGAGGACCTGTTGGCCTTCCTCACGCCGATCTGTAAAGCCTTCATGACCGAAACCGGCCTGGAGGTGACCAACCACGGCATGCAGGTATTCGGCGGCCATGGCTATATTCGTGAGTGGGGTATGGAGCAACTGGCCCGTGACGCACGGATTGCGCCGATCTATGAAGGCACCAACGGCATCCAGGCCCTGGACCTGCTCGGGCGCAAGGTGCTGGGCAGCCAGGGCAGGTTGCTGCGTGGGTTTACCAAAATTGTGCATAAGTTCTGCGCGGCCAATGGCGAGCATGCGCAACTCAAGGCCCATGTGGCGCAACTCAATGAACTGAACCAGCAATGGGGCGAACTGACCCTGAAGGTCGGCACGGCAGCGATGAAAAACCCTGACGAAGTGGGCGCGGCGGCCATGGATTACCTGATGTACAGCGGTTACATCATCCTCGCCTACCTGTGGTTGCGCATGGCGATCGCGGCGCACGCCCAGGATGACCAAGGGTTTGCCCAGGCGAAGCTTGCGACCTGCGACTTTTATTTCAAGCGCTTGTTGCCGCGTACGGCCATGCACCGTGCTGCGGTAGAGGCGGGGAGCGAATGCCTGATGAGTCTCCCAGCCGACGCTTTCTCCCTGTAGGAGCGAGCTTGCTCGCGAAGAACGTCAACGATTACGCGAACGTCTGGTTTAGCGAGGTGTTCTTGAGTTTTTCGCGAGCAAGCTCGCTTCTACAAGAAACTTCATTGTGTGACTGGTAAATACTTAATGGTCACGAACGGACCCTATGTGTCTGAAAAGTTGTTCGGGTACACTCGGCGTCTGTAAAACCGATCCTATCGAATCACTTTTCAAGTTCTCACGAGGTTTGCCATGGCTGATTACAAAGCGCCGTTGCGTGATATGCGCTTCGTCCTCAACGAAGTGTTTGAGGTCGCTAACACTTGGGCCCAGTTACCGGCATTGGCAGACAGCGTTGACGCCGAAACCGTCGAAGCGATCCTGGAAGAGGCCGGCAAGGTCACCGCCAAATCCATTGCGCCGCTCAGCCGCGGCGGCGATGAGCAAGGCTGCCACTGGGCGGACGGCGCCGTCACGACTCCCGACGGCTTCCCCCAGGCCTACAGCACCTACGCCGAAGGCGGCTGGGTAGGCGTGGGCGGCGACCCGACCTACGGCGGCATGGGCATGCCCAAGGCCGTGTCGGCGCAGGTTGAAGAAATGATCAACTCGTCGAGCCTGGCCTTCGGCCTGTACCCGATGTTGACCTCCGGCGCCTGTGTATCGATCAACACCCACGCCAGTGAAGAACTCAAGGCTACCTACCTGCCGAAGATGTATTCCGGTGAGTGGGCCGGTTCCATGTGCCTGACGGAAGCCCATGCCGGTACCGACCTGGGGATGATCCGTACCAAGGCCGAGCCTCAGGCGGACGGTTCCTACAAGGTCAGCGGCACCAAGATCTTCATCACCGGTGGCGAGCACGACCTGACCGAAAACATCATCCACCTGGTACTGGCCAAACTGCCGGATGCACCGGCAGGGCCCAAGGGCATTTCGCTGTTCCTGGTACCGAAGTTCCTGGTAAATGCCGATGGCAGCCTGGGCGCGCGTAACCCGGTGAATTGCGGCTCCATTGAACACAAGATGGGCATCCAGGCCTCCGCCACCTGTGTGATGAACTTCGACGAAGCCGTGGGTTACCTGGTCGGTGAGCCCAACCGTGGCTTGGCGGCGATGTTCACCATGATGAACTATGAGCGCCTGGGCGTCGGTATCCAGGGCTTGGCTTCTGGCGAGCGGTCCTATCAGAACGCGATTGAATATGCCCGCGACCGTCTGCAGAGCCGTTCCCCGCTAGGTGCGCAGGCCAAGGACAAGCCGGCAGACCCGATTATCGTGCACCCGGATGTCCGTCGCATGTTGCTGACCATGAAGGCGGCGAACGAAGGCGGCCGGGCGTTCTCCACCTACGTGGCGACGCAGTTGGACATCGCCAAGTTCAGCGACGATGCGCAAGCGCGCGAGCGTGCCGATAACCTGGTGGCGTTGCTGACGCCAGTTGCCAAGGCGTTCCTCACCGACCTGGGCCTGGAAACCACCGTACTCGGCCAGCAGGTGTTTGGTGGCCACGGTTACATTCGCGAGTGGGGCCAGGAGCAACTGGTGCGTGACGTGCGCATCACCCAGATCTACGAAGGCACCAACGGCATTCAGGCCCTGGATCTGATGGGTCGCAAGATCGTCGGCAGCGGCGGTGCGTTCTATACCTTGTTTGCTGATGAGATCCGCCAGTTCATCGCCGCATCGGGCCTTGAGTTGGACGAGTTCACCAAGCCACTGAGTGTGGCAGTAGATAACCTGGATGAGCTGACGGCCTGGGTACTTGACCGCGCCAAGAGCAATCCTAATGAAATCGGCGCGGCCTCGGTGGAATACCTGCATGCGTTCGGCTATATGGCCTATGCCTATATGTGGGCGCGCATGGCCAAGGCGGCCTTGGGCAAAGAGGGCGAAGAGGATTTCTACGCCAGCAAACTGGGGACTGCGCGTTTCTACTTTGCCCGTCTGTTGCCGCGTATCCACTCGTTGAGTGCATCGGTAAAAGCCGGTAGCGAATCACTGTTCCTGATGGATGAAGCCCTGTTTTAAAGGCGTGGAGGGCGTGTAAGCATTCTCTTACATGACGTGCTGCTAATCGTCCTCTATCGCCACATTGGATCCACGGCTAATCTACTTCACATGGACGTCGCGCAGGAAGCGCAAAGCAACAACACGGACACGTAGGATTCTGCCAGGACGGCGGAGTGAAATGGATGTCAGGGAAACAGTCTGCAAAGCCCCGCTTCGGCGGGGTTTTCTTTTGTCCGCGAAAAAGTCAGGCGGTTGCCGGCGGGGCATTCATCACGTCTTCCAGCAGGGTGCGCAGCAACGCCACCGTCGCCTGCTGGCGTTGCACATCGCGGCATACCAACCCCACTTTCAGCGCTACCCTGGGTTCGCTCAAGGGTTTCCACAGCAGCGCCTTGCTGTTGTGCTCGTCCTGGGAGCGCCCAGGCAGCACGGTCGCCAAGCGGGTGTGAGGCAGGCTGTCGAGAATGCCCACCATGGTATTGAGCTCCGCCTGCACTTGCGGACGCCGCCCGAGGTTGGACAGTTGGCCTTGCCAGATCTGCCGAACCTGAAACTCTTCCCCCAGCAGCAACATCGGCAACTCGGCGGCTTGTTTGAGCGAGACTTTCTTGAACTCGCGCAGCGGATGGTCTTCGGGAATCACCACTTTCAACTCGTCCTCATACAGCAACACGCCGTGCAGGCCCGGTTGACGCGGTGGCAGGTAGCTGATGCCAATATCGAGTGAGCCGTTGAGCAACCGCCGTTCAATCTCAAGCCCGGTCAGCTCGTAGATCTGCACCACCAGATGGGGCTGGGCCTTGCGCACGCGCTCAAGCATCTGCGGCACCAGGCTGGTGTGCACGGTTTGCAGCACGCCGATGGCCAGGGTGCGCATGGCCTGGCCTTTGAAGTTGCGGAGCGCCTCGACGGCTTGCTGCATGCCATCAATCAGCGGCAACGCATGGTTGTATAGGGTGTGGGCCGCCAGGGTGGGCAACAGCCGCTTGCTGCTGCGTTCGAACAGGCTGACGTCGAGGTTCTGTTCCAGTTGGCGAATCTGTTGCGACAACGCTGGCTGGGAGATCGACAGACGCTCCGCGGCACGGCCTACGTGGCCTTCCTCGTACACCGCGACGAAATAACGCAGTTGCTTGATATCCATAAGGTTTGCTTATCGAAAAAGCTGGAAAATCGAAATGGCCGCTGGCCCCCGCGGCGCCTAGTCTAGCGCCTATTCGCAGGGCTTACAGGGCCGGATCGGACAATGAACAGCGTTTTTGTTGATAGCGTTTATATAGGCAAGGCAAAAAATCTGAAAGCCTCATCACCAGGTGGCATCGACCAAGGTCAGGTTGCCAGCGGGGGTGAAGTGTGAACTTGTTCCGTCGCTGTGCGCCGAGTCTGGATGACCTGGTTGTGCATGCCCCGCGTGCAGATGTTTCCAGCCAGTGCCTGATGCCCACTGTGGCGCGCCCGCCCCAAGTATTTGTGCAGGGGCAGGGTTCCTGGCTTTCGGACGCTGACGACCGCGCCTATCTGGATTTCAGTCAAGGCGGCGGCGCCAACAGCCTGGGTCACAGCCCCCAGGCCGTACGCGACGCCATTGCCGAACAGATGCACAGCGTGATCAACCCTGGCCTGGGTTTGCACAACCGCGCGCAACTGGATCTTGTCGATCGTCTGTGCCACCACACCTGCAGCGACCAGACCTATTTGCTCAACAGCGGTGCCGAAGCCTGTGAAGCGGCCATCAAGTTGGCACGCAAGTGGGGCCAACTGCATCGCGGTGGCGCTTACCACATCATCACCGTAAACAATGGCTGTCATGGGCGGAGTCTGGGGGCGATGTCGGCGTCGGCCGTGGTCTGCGAAAACCGATTCGAACCGCAGTTGCCAGGTTTCAGCCAAGTGCCATTTAACGATCTGCCGGCCCTGCATGCAGCGGTCGATGCGCAGACCGTCGCCATCATGCTGGAGCCGATACAAAGCGGCGGCGGTGTCTTCCCTGCGACAGAACATTACCTCAAGGGCGTCGAACGCCTGTGTCGTGAGCTGGGGATCCTGCTGATCTTCGACGAAGTGCAAACCGGTATGGGCCGCTGCGGCAGCTTGCTCGCCGAACAGCAATACGGCGTGCGCGCCGACATCATTGCCCTGGGAAAAGGCCTGGGCGGCGGCGTGCCCCTGGCGGCGCTGCTGGCGCGTGGCACTGCCTGTTGCTTCGAACCGGGCGAGCTGGACGGTACACATCATGGCAATGCACTGATGGCATCTGCGGGTATCGCAGTACTCGACGCTCTATTGGAGAACGGCTTTCTCGAGCACCTACGTGAATCTGGCTTGTACCTGGCAGAAGGCCTTGCCCGCCTGGCCTACCGTTACGGCCATGGCCCCTTGCGCGGCAACGGGCTGCTTTGGGGCCTGACACTGTCGGACGATTGCGCCGCTGCAGTGGTCAAAGCCGCGCTGCACGAAGGCTTGATTCTCACTGCCGCGCAACCTGACTGCCTGCGCTTTACCCCTGCGCTGAACGTCAGCAAAAACCATATCGACGAAATGCTTCTTCGGCTTGCCCGCGCCTTTTCTCGGGTGCGTACCGCTCAAGTGCAATGCCGCAAGGGCATCGCGGTGTGACCCCAGTTTCCTGAACCGTCTCGCGGCATACGCGGCGCCTCCAGCCTGATTTTTTTGGCTGGGGGCGTTTTTTTGTCTGGGTAATTTCTGGTGTGAAAACGTTGATTGAGCCTCTCTGGAAACAGTGGTTTCTTAGCGGGCGTCGGCAAGGACCACCGATGGGGCACAATGTGCTCGACTTTCAATCTATACCACTGGGTGGTATGTTTTTGGGAAGGGAACTCAAGGAGTTTGTGGAGATACAACATGACCAAGAAGTATAAAAGCGAGGCGTTTGAGTCCATTCACCAGTCAGCCAAGGCGCTTCATGCTGTCGGCGCCATCAGCAAAACCACTCTGCGAGAATATGACGAGGCGTGCTTATCCATGCCAGACCAAATCCCTGCCGAACAGATCAAGCAACTACGTGAAAGCAGCCATGTCAGCCAACCTGTGTTCGCCCGCTACCTGAACACCAGCGCGTCCACGGTCAAAAAATGGGAGTCGGGAGAGAAGCGGCCCAGCGGCATGGCGCTCAAGTTACTGAGCATCGTGCAAAAGCATGGCCTGGAGATTCTGGCCTGAGATGGCCCAATGCCAGAATCCACTGAACCCTCACGAACCGCCAAGGTCGATTAGCTACACGGCTCACACGAGCCGATTTTCTGGAGCTGACCCATGGACATCATTCGTATCATCATCGCCATTCTGCTGCCGCCATTGGGTGTGTTCCTGCAAGTAGGCTTCGGCGGTGCATTCTGGCTGAATATCCTGCTGACCCTGTGCGGTTACTTCCCTGGCATCATTCACGCGGTGTACATCATCGCCAAGCGTTGAAGCCCTCAGCCTTTTGCAATGAGCCTTGAGTTGCGCTCATTGCGAAAGGCCAGTTGCTCGATGGTCTGGGTGGCATGTTCGGCCTCTTCCCGCGCTTGCAGGATGATGCCGTGCTGCTCGGATTTGCTGCATACCGGGTCGGCATTGCTGGCGTCACCGGTGAGCATGAAGGCCTGGCAACGGCAGCCGCCGAAGTCCTTTTCTTTTTCGTCGCATGAACGGCATGGCTCAGGCATCCAGTCGTAGCCACGAAAGCGATTGAAGCCAAACGAGTCGTACCAGATGTGCTGCATGCTGTGGTCGCGCACATTGGGAAACTGCACTGGCATCTGCCTCGCGCCGTGGCAGGGCAGGGCGGTGCCGTCGGGTGTGACTGTCAGGAAGATGCTGCCCCAGCCGTTCATGCAGGCTTTGGGGCGCTCTTCGTAATAGTCCGGTGTGACGAAGATCAGCTTGCACGGGTGGCCTTCGGCTTCCAGTTTGGCGCGGTATTCATTGGTGATACGTTCGGCGCGCACCAACTGCTCGCGGGTGGGCAGCAGGCCCACGCGATTGAGCTGTGCCCAACCGTAGAACTGGCAGGTGGCGAGCTCGACGAAATCCGCTTCCAGCGCAATGCACAGTTCGATGATGCGGTCGATCTTGTCGATATTGTGCCGATGGGTGACGAAGTTCAGCACCATCGGGTAGCCGTGGGCTTTCACCGCACGAGCCATTTCCAGTTTTTGCGCAAAGGCTTTTTTCGAGCCGGCCAGAAGGTTATTCACCTGCTCGTCACTGGCCTGGAAGCTGATCTGGATATGGTCCAGCCCGGCTTTCTTGAAGTCGCTGATTTTTTGTTCGGTGAGGCCGATGCCAGAGGTGATCAGGTTGGTGTAGAAACCCAGCTTGCGAGCCTCGCCGATCAGTTCGGCCAGGTCCTGGCGCACCAGCGGCTCACCGCCGGAAAACCCCAGCTGCGCCGCGCCCATTTCACGGGCTTCGCGAAATACCTTGATCCATTGTTCGGTGCTCAGCTCTTTGCCCTGCTCTGCGAAATCCAGCGGGTTGGAGCAATACGGGCACTGCAACGGGCAGCGATAGGTCAGCTCGGCCAGCAGCCACAGCGGCAGGCCGATGGCTGGCTTTTCAGGCAAGGGTGATCCAGTGCTCAGCACGGGCGACCTCCATGAATTGCTCGATGTCGTCACCCAGCTCCGGGACGCCGGGGAATTGCTTGTCCAGCTCGGCAATGATGGTGGCCACATCACGCTCGCCGTCGATCAGGCCACCGATCAATGCGGCGCTGTCGTTGAGCTTGATCATGCCTTCGGGGTAGAGCAATACGTGGCCTTTTTGCGCAGGCTCGTACTGGAAGCGGTAGCCCGGGCGCCAGTTCGGGATGTTGCTGCGATCAAAGCTCATAGGGTGATTCCTTTATGCCATACCCGCTGCTCGGTCACGCTGTGATAGGGCGGGCGTTTGAGTTCGTAGGCCATGCTCATCGCGTCCAGCATGCTCCAGAGGATGTCCAGCTTGAACTGGAGAATTTCCAGCATGCGCTCCTGCCCCTCGCGGGTGGTGTAGTGCTGCAAGGTGATCGCCAAGCCGTGTTCCACATCGCGACGGGCCTGGCCCAGGCGTGTGCGGAAGTATTCGTAGCCGGCCGGGTCGATCCACGGATAATGCTGCGGCCAACTGTCGAGGCGCGACTGGTGGATTTGCGGCGCGAACAGCTCAGTCAGCGAGCTGCTGGCGGCCTCTTGCCAGCTGGCGCGGCGGGCGAAGTTGACATAGGCGTCCACGGCGAAGCGCACGCCGGGCAGCACCAACTCCTGGGAGCGCAGTTGGTCGGGGTCCAGGCCCACAGCCTGGCCCAGGCGCAGCCAGGCTTCGATACCGCCGTCTTCACCGGGCGCGCCGTCGTGGTCGAGCAGGCGCTGGATCCATTCGCGACGGATTTCACGGTCTGGGCAGTTGGCCAGAATCGCCGCATCTTTCAGCGGAATATTCACCTGATAGTAGAAGCGATTGGCGACCCAGCCCTGGATCTGCTCACGGCTGGCGCGGCCTTCGTACATCGCCACATGATAGGGGTGATGGATATGGTAGAAGGCGCCCTTGGCGCGCAGGGCGGCTTCGAACTCAGCCTTGCTCAACGGTGTGTCGGTCATCTCGAACGCTCCTACAATTCAATGCTCATGCCGTCGTAAGCGACTTCGACATTGCGCCGCACCAGCTCCGCTCGCTCGGGAGAGTCTTCATCGAGGATCGGGTTGGTGTTGTTGATGTGGATAAGCACCTTGCGCTGCTTGGGCAGTTGCTCCAGTACCTCAAGCATGCCGCCGGGGCCGTTCTGTGCCAGGTGGCCCATCTCGCGCCCGGTACGGGTGCCGACGCCACGGCGCTGCATTTCGTCGTCGTCCCACATCGTGCCGTCGACCAGCAGGCAGTCACTGCTGGCCATGATGTCCAGCAACGGTGCGTCGACCTTGCCCAGGCCCGGGGCGTAGAACAATTTGCCGCCGGTGCGCAGGTCCTCGACGATCAGGCCGATGTTGTCACCAGGGTGCGGGTCGAAGCGGTGCGGCGAATAGGGTGGTGCGGCGCTGCGCAACGGCAGCGGGGTGAAGCGCAGGTTGGGGCACGCCGGGATGGTGAAGCTGGCGTCCAGCTCGATGCGGTTCCAGGCCAGGCCACCGTTCCAGTGGGTCAGCATGGTGAACAACGGGAAACCGGTGCTCAGGTCTTCGTGGACCATGTCGGTGCACCACACCTGGTGCGGGCAGCCTTCGCGCAGGCTCAGCAGGCCAGTGGTGTGGTCGATCTGGCTGTCCATCAGGATGATTGCGCTGATGCCGGTATCACGCAGGGCGCGGCCCGGTTGCATGGGCGCAAAGCCCTGGAGTTGCGCGCGGATATCCGGCGAGGCATTGCAGAGCACCCAATTCACGCCATCGTCGGAGATCGCGATGGACGACTGGGTACGCGCCTGGGCCCGCAGGCTGCCATCGCGAAAACCTGCGCAGTTCACGCAGTTGCAGTTCCACTGCGGGAAGCCACCGCCGGCGGCGGAACCTAGAATCTGGACAAACATGATCGCTCCATCAAGCACAGCTCAAAACAAAAACGCCCCGGGCGAACCGAGGCGTTGTATTACTCAGCCAATCAACGGCTGGCGAAGTACATGGTGACTTCGAAACCAATACGCAGATCAGTGTAAGCAGGTTTGGACCAGGTCATATTCTTACTCCTATCAAGGGATGGGACGTTCACTACCAAGTAATACATATAGTCCACCTCCCATTGGAGATGTTCAGATATTGCTGCGCAATGTTACGCAATTTTATTCAAGTTAGCGCTGTCTCGGTGGAGAAAGCCTGTTGCAGGGTTGGCAATGATCACGGCGCCGCTTGCCAGTCGTCGTTGATACGCGGCCCGTTGGCCACGCATTGCCAGCCGCCTGCGGCGTCATTGAGTTGTTGCGCGGCGCGCTGCACATCCTCGCGTGTGCACGCTTGGATCAACTGTTGAAGCTGATCCAGATAACCCGACGAATGACCTGCCAGGTGCGCATGCCAGAGCAAGTCGGCAGCTTCTTTGATGGGCAGCGTCTGGGCCGAGAACTGCTGCGCGAGGGCTTGGTTACCGACATCCGGGCTGCGCTCGATCAACGACGGCAGTTGCCCCAGGAAAGCCTGCAGCTGTTGAACGATGCCGTCCAGTGAGGTGCTGGGCGATTGCACTCCAAACAGCAGGCCGGTTTGGCCGTTGATTTGTCGGATGCCGCTGAACACGGCGTAGCCGATTTGCAATTCGACTCTCAAACGCTGGTAGAACGGCCCCTGTAGCACGTGCCCGAGCAACCGCCAGTTGGCTTCATCGGCGAGGGATTGAGTCGGTGTTGGGCAAAATAACAGTAGCGCTGCTTCGCTGGGTTCGGTGCTGACTTCTTGCCAGCGCTTTTGTCCGTCAAGGGCCTGAGGAGTGAAAGGCATAGTTGCCGGTTGCCCAGGCAGCCGGGCCGCTGCGGCTTTGACCGCGGCTTCACAGGCGGGGGGCAGGCCTGCGCCCAGCCCCTGCCAGCGCGCGGCAGCCCATGATGCTGTCGTCTCTTGAGGCTGGGGCTGAACACCCGCACAGCAAGCGGGCAACGCCTTGAGCAGTTCCCGGATGGCGATCATCGGCACGGGAGCGGTAGGTGGCAAAGGTTCATCCGAGTCGCTCAGACACCGCGCCAATGCTTCGAGCACCGCCGGCATGGGCTCGTGGAGGCCGTGCATCTTCACTTGCCAGTCAGTGGCGATCGTTTCGCAAGACAATTCGACGCCCGCCTGCCGTGCCTGTTCGCGCAACGGCCGCAACATGCTTTCCAGCCCGGTGGGTACCGCCGAGCCAAACCGCCAGTGCAGGTACAGCGCGCCTTCGCCAGTGTCATCCGCCAACGCCTGGCTGAAGGTCAACGCCGACCGCTCCCGTCGGCCCCGTGTGCGATCCTGGGCAAAGGTACGCAAGCCACGATGGGCGCTGGTTTGGCCGCGAATCAGGCCAGCGCGTTCTTCCTTGGCGGGCGCACGAAGCAAGGGGTTATTGGGCGGCAGTTGCCAAGGGTGCCGGGAGGCGGGCAGGTGCAGTGAATCGAGCATGGCCTTGAGGGCTGCGGTGCCTTGTTCCGACAGGTCTCGGGCATCGTTGCGCGCCAACGCCAGCGCGCCTTGGACCTGTTGCTGGCGAGCATTGAGCAAGGCGAACTCTTCGCGCAACGCTGTCCAGTCGCTGTGTGCGAAGAAACTCAGCCAGTCGTGCAGCAACTCTTCGATCGGCGTGGCCGATTCGCGCTCGCTGGCGAGGGTGAAGTCGATATCCAGCACGGCTTGATCCGCGAATTGGTACAGCACGGACGCCTGCAGCGCGGTGGCCAGTCGTTGTGCTTGCAGTTCAGCGAGCAACCCGCCGGGGGCCGAGGCGTTGAGCCAGGAGCAGAGAAACGCCAGCGCTTCGCGTGGGGCGTTACAGGTAATGACCTGATGCAAGTGTTGGCCGGCGACGTGTTGATAGCGGCGTGCCGGGCCATGCATCAAGGCCGGTGGAGCGGCCTGCGGGTGCAATGGCCCGGGCGTCAGTTGGTCACTGAACTGCTGGGCCAAGGCCTGCAGGTCTGCCAGCGATTGTGGGCCGGCAAGGCTCAAGGTCATCTGCCCGCTTTGATAAAAGTGCGTGTGGAACGCTCGCAAGGCTTGCTGAAAGGCATCACTTTCCACTGGCAGGCTGCCGCGGTTGCCAGCATGAAAGCCTCGCAGTGGATGATCCGCCGCCAAGCCTTGCAGCACTGCCACTTGTTGTTGGGCCTTGGCATCCTGGGACCAGGCGACGAACTCCGCGTCGAGCACTTCGCGCTCACGCTGTTGATCGTCGAGGCTCAGGCGTGGGTGAGTCAGCATATCCGCCAACCGCACCAGTCCGCCTGCAAAAACCGGCACCGGCAGTTCAAAAAAGAATTCGGTGATGCGCTCACAGGTGCTGGCGTTGACCTGCCCACCGTGGCGCTGCACGTAGGCCATCAGCCCTTCTTCGGCTGGAAAACGCTCGGTACCGAGAAACAACAAGTGCTCCAGAAAATGCGCCAGCCCAGGCCAAGCCAATGGCACGTCATGGCTGCCGGCAGCCACCTGTAAAACGGCGGCGCAACGCTTCAAGCGCGGCGCATGGCGCAGGCAAACCCGCAGGCCATTGGCGAGGGTCAGGTGAACGGGATGAGGGTGAACCGGCGCAGGCATGGGCACTTCCGAGGCGTAGGAAGTGCCTATGCTAGCAAACCCATTGAGTCAGGGCTTGTGCAGTGCGCCGTAGAGTTCGGCACGACGGTCTTGCAGGTAGTGGTTGGCGGCGCGGGCGTCGACAATAGATTGGCGATCCAGGGTGCCGACGATCAAGGCTTCATCCAGGCCGGCCTGGGCAATTCGCTGGCCGTCCGGCGCGGCAATGCTGCTTTGCCCGCAGTAGTGAATCTCGCCTTCGTGCCCGCAGTAGTTGGCATAGGCCACGAAACATTGGTTTTCAAAGGCTCGCGCACGCACGGTGACGTCGGCAACAAAGTCGAACGGCACCATATTGGCGGTGGGCACCAGAATCAGTTCGGCACCGGCGAGGGCCAGGCGCCGGGTGTTTTCCGGAAACTCCAGGTCGTAGCAAATCAGCATGCCCACCTTCCAACCGTTCAATTCCACCACCGGGAAATCATCGGGGCCGGCGCTGAACATTGAGCGGTCAAGATCGCCAAACAAGTGGGTCTTGCGGTAGTTGCATAGGCGCTTGCCCTGGGCGTCGATCAACTGCACGGCGTTGTAGACCTGGCCGTCTTCGGCCCGTTCCGGGTAGCCATACAGGATCGCCAGCCCGGCACTTTGCGCCAGTTCGGCAATCGCCTGCGCCGATGGCCCATCCTGTGCCTCGGCCAGTGCGCCAACGGCTTCGGCGCCAATGTTATAGCCGCTGAGGAACATCTCTGGCAGCACCAGCACATCGGCGCCGTGTGCCTCATGGGCCAGTTGGTGCAGGCGCTGCAGGTTAGCGGCCACATCCAGCGGCAGCGGCGGGCATTGGTACAGGGCGACACGCATGCTCAACTCCTTATTCTGCCAGGGCGATTGGCCCTATTTCATCGAACACGTCGCCTGGGCCTGGGTTCTCCGGGTGGGTGCTGCCACCGAAGTGGTTCATGATGCCCCAGACCGCGTTGAGCGAGGTTTGTACCGCGCCTTCGACCCAGGCGGGCGTCCACGATACATCATCACCCGCGATGAAGATCCCGCGTTGTTCGGCAGGCATATCCTTCTGCATGAAGTGCGCATACATCCGCTGGTTATAGCGATAGTGACCGGGCAAGGCGCCTTTGAAGGCCCCGAGGAAATGCGGATCGGCCTCCCAGGACACAGTGATCGGGTCGCCGATGATGCGCGCCTTGATGTCGACCTTGGGGTAGATCTTCTTCAGTGCATCGAGGGCCAGTTTCACCCGCTTGTCGATAGGCTGGGGCAGCATCTTCAGTGCGTCGCTCATCCACGAGTATGACAGGCAGATCACCCCCGGCTTGTCGTCACCGTTATCGAACAGGTAGGTGCCACGGGTCAGGCGGTCGGTGAGGGTCATGCTCATCAGGTCGCGCCCGGTTTGCGGGTCTTTGTCTTTCCAGAATGGGCGATCAACCATCACGAAGGTTTTCGATGACTGCATGTAGCGCGTGCGGTCCAGGGCCATCCACATTTTTTGTGAGAACAGGGTTTCGTCGCATTCGATCTGTGTGGTCAGCAGCCAACTTTGGCAGGTGGTTAGCACCGCCGCGTATTCGCGGGTGTCGCCATAGTTGTCGGTAACGGCAAAGCGGCCACCGGCTGCGTGGGCAATGCGCTTCACGCCGGCCCGCGGTGCGCCTCTATGCAGCGAGCTCAGACTGGTGCCGGCCGGCCAGTGGGCGCAGCGTTCCGGCACATGGCGCCAGATGCCCATGGGCACTTGTGCCACGCCACCGACGATCAGGTGTTGATGATCATCACAGTTAGTCATCACCACACGGAAGATTTCCAGCATGGAGTTGGGGAAGTCAGAGTCCCAGCCGCCGGTGCCGAAACCGACCTGGCCAAACACCTCGCGGTGGTGGAACGACAGCTTGGCGAAGGCCTTGGAGGTGGCGACGAAGTCGTAGAAGGTACGGTCATCCCACAGCGGCACGAGCTTGTTCCACAGTTCCTTGAGCCGCGGCACGTCGCGGTCGCGGATTGCCTGTTGGATATCGCCGAACTGCGAACCGGCCTCCAAGGCGTCGGCCCAGGCATCGGCGACTTCCTGGAACAGTGCAGGTAAATCGGAGAGTTTTTGCGCGTAGTGAGTCTGGCCTTCCAGATCGATCACGGTGCTGCCGGACGCCGGAGTCAGCGGGTTGGGAAAGGGCTTGGTCTCCAGTCCCAGTTTGTCCACGTAATGGTAGAACGCCGTGGACGACACCGGGAACCGCATACCGCCCAGCTCGGCGATGATGCCTTCGGCGCCTTCAAAGGCCTGCGAGCGCAAGCGGCCACCCATCTTCGAGGCTTCATACACCACGGGCTTGAGCCCGAGCTTCATCAGCTCGTAGGCCGCAACCAGGCCCGCGATCCCGGCGCCGACGATCGCCACTTCGGCGCCGTGATTAGCCGCAGGAATACTGCCCAGCCCGGCGGGGTGTTCGATCCAGTCATCAAAGGCAAACGGGAAATCCGGGCCGAAGATGGTGATCGGTTTCTTGCCGTCGACCGGGTGGCGATTGGGCTTGCTGAGGGTACTGGACGGAATGCTCATGGCTGACCTTACTGACGGCTCGGCGGGAGGAGGGCCCGTTGAGTATAGGAAAAGATGGCAGCCAGTTTAGGGAGCGTTGCGCTCGTTAATAAGACGCAATGTGTCGTCGGATTGCACTAGTTTTAGTCAATATGACGAATGGGTTGGTCAGACTGGTTGCCCGCGATCCAGTTTATTACTGAGGATGATCGAGGTGGTGGTTTTCTCGACGCCGTCGACACTGCCGATCTGGTCCAGCAATTGGTCCAGTTGCTCCGGCGAATCGGTGCGCAGCCAAGCCACGTAATCGAACTCCCCACTCACCGCGCACAACTGCTGCACTTGCGCCATGGCGCTCAGCCTGCGCAACACCTCTTTGCCCGAGCGTGGTTGCACGGTAATACCCACATAAGCCTGCAAGCCCCCATCTGCAACGCGTTGGCCCAGGCGCACGCCGTAACCCGTGATGACCTGGGTTTTCTCCAGGCGGGCCAGACGCGACGTGACGGTGGTGCGCGCGATGCCCAACTGCCTGGCGAGCATGGCCACGCTTTCTCGGGCGTTGAGTTGCAGGGCGGCGATCAGTTGGCGGTCGATTTCGTCTAGGGTGGGCAAGGATGGCTCCAGTGCAGGGGCAGTGAGCAGGCATGTTACAGGCTTGGCCCTGCGGACAAAATGATTCAGCCAGATACGCAAAAGCCGCGCAATGCGCGGCTTTGAGTATGGTGGGCCCAGTAGGACTCGAACCTACGACCAAGGGATTATGAGTCCCCTGCTCTAACCAACTGAGCTATAGGCCCTCAGTAGGTCGCGGATTATAACGATGGTTTCTTCACTGTGCCATCCGAAAAATCCTTGTGCCGTGTACGAAGGAAGCTGGCGGCAAAAAGTCCAGGCGGCAGGGGCAGGCTGACGATGTAGCCTTGCATCTGTTCACACCCCTCGCTTGCGAGAAATGCTTGTTGCGCCGAGGTTTCCACGCCTTCGGCGATGATGGTGAATTGCATGCTGTGGCCAAGGGCGATGATGGCGCGCACGATGGCGGCGTCGTGGGGGTCGTCGGGCAAGCCGCGGACGAAAGATTGATCGATCTTGAGAAAATCCAGGGGCAGGCGCTTGAGGTAGCTGAGGGACGAGTAGCCGGTGCCGAAATCATCGATCGCCAGCTGGACGCCCAGGCGCTTGAGTTGGTGCAACACGGCCAGTGCTTCTTCGGCTTGGCTCATGATGAAGTTTTCGGTGATCTCCAGCTGCAGGCAGCCGGGTTCGAGGCGGTAATCGCGCAGCAGTTGTTCGATGCGTGACAGCAGGTTGGGGTGACGCAGTTGCGCGCCTGCGAGGTTGACCGACAGGGGGCCGAAATCCTCGAAAGCCGCTTGCCAGGCGTGCAGCTGCCGGCAGGCCTGTTCCAGTACCCAGTCGCCGATTTGCAGGATCATGCCGTTCTCTTCGGCCAGGGCGATGAAGTGCTCGGGCGGGACCTCGCCCAAGGTCGGGTGGTGCCAGCGGATCAAGGCTTCGGCGCCGATCAGTTGTTGGGTGACCAGGCTGCGTTTGGGTTGGTAATACAGGCTCAATTCTTCACGTTCAATGGCGCGGCGCAG
The DNA here is from genome assembly GCF_001902145.1 of Pseudomonas fluorescens. Taxonomy (GTDB): domain Bacteria; phylum Pseudomonadota; class Gammaproteobacteria; order Pseudomonadales; family Pseudomonadaceae; genus Aquipseudomonas; species Aquipseudomonas fluorescens_BV. Next base: position 50,276 of record NZ_MRST01000026.1, on the reverse strand, counting down.
TTCGTGCTCCAGCGCTACGCGTTCATTGGCCTGGGCGGTCAGGTCGCGGGTATAGCGCTCGACTCGGTTACGCCCCTTGGCTTTGGAGCGATACATCGCGGCGTCGGCATTTTTGACCAGGGTGGCGACGTCGGTACCGTCTTGCGGATACAGGCTGGTGCCGATACTGGCGCTGATAAAGAACTCATGCTCGCCGGCCTGGAATGGCGGGGTAAAACAGTCGAGCAGTTTGTTCGCCAAGTGCTGGGCGTCGCTGGCCTGTTGCAAGCCGGGCAGCAGGATGATGAATTCGTCGCCGCCCAAGCGAGCAACGGTGTCCACGTCCCGCAATTGTTCCTTGAGGCGCACGGCGATGTCTTTGAGCAGCAGGTCGCCGACCGGGTGGCCGAGGCTGTCATTGATGTGTTTGAAGCGATCGAGGTCGAGAAACAGCACCGCGCCCTGTTTGCCACTTTCCTGCTGGCCGTTGAGGGCGGCCTGCAATCGGTTTTCAAACAGGGTGCGGTTGGGCAGGCCGGTCAGTGGGTCGTGGTGGGCCTGATAATCCAGGCGTGCCTGGGCCAGCTTGAGGCTGGAGATGTCGGCGAACACGGCAACGAAGTGCGTGACCAATTGCTCGCCGTTACGCACAGCGCTGATGGTCAACCAACTCGGATACACCTCGCCGTTCTTGCGGCGGTTGGAGATCTCTCCTTGCCAGTGGCCGTGGCTCGTCAACTGGTGCCACATGGCCGCATAGAACGCGCTGTCATGCAGGCCGGAGGCAAGCAGGCGCGGGGTATGGCCAAGGGCTTCAACCTCGCTGTAGCCGGTTATCTCAGTGAAGGCGCGATTGACGGCGCTGATGTTCTGCCGTGTGTCGGTGATCAAGACGCCTTCAGCGGTACTTTCGAACACCGTAGCGGCCTGCTGCAGTTTTTCCTGCATCAACTGGCGTTCGGTGATGTCCCGGGCGATGGTCAGCATGCAGTCTTCGTCGCCAATCGGCAGTGGGCGGCTGGACACTTCGCACAGGCGAATCTGGCCGTCGGCACGACGGATATGGCAAATGAAATCCCGGACAAAACCGTCGCGCTGCATCAATTCCAGCATGTGCTTGCGTTCGTTGAGATCGACCCAGATGCCCAGGTCCAGGGCTGATTGGTCGAGTGAAGAGGCGCTGGTGAAACCGGTAAGGTGGCTGAAACCCTCGTTCACTTCAATCAACAGGCCATCACTCTGACGGCTCAGCAGCAAACCATCGGGGGAGGCATGAAAGGCTTTGGCAAACTTTTCTTCGGAGGTTTGCAGCTGCTGTTGGGTTTCCTTGAGCTGGGTGATATCTCGTACCACCACCACCAGGGCTTCGGTGGTGTCGAGTAGGAACGGTTCGGCCGAGATCAGCCCGGTAAAGGCCTGGCCATTGCTGCGCAGAAAAGGCATTTCCAGGTTGCGGATGCTGGTGGTCTGTACCCGTTGCAGCAAATCCGGGCCGCCCCCTTGAATGCCCCATATATTCAGGTCGGTGGCGGTTTTGCCCACCACCTCGTCGGCGCGCAGCCCAATCTGGTCCTCGAATGCCTTGTTGACCTCCAGCAGGCAGCCATCAGACAACCGGGCAATCACCAGGATGTCCGGGCACTGCTGAAACACCGAGGCAAATTTCTGCTCGGACAGTTGCAGGGCTTCTTCGGTGCGCTTGGCTTCGCTGATGTCGATCATCAGGCCGCGCAGCACTGGCTCGTGGCCGTGTTCGATCAGGCTGACAATGTCACGTACCCACAGGCAGCGGCCATCAGCGGTGATGACCCGGTAATCAATACTGTGATCACGGTTGGCACGGGTTTCCCGATAGCAATAGGCCTCGGCGCGGGTCAGGTCGGCGGGGTGGATGATGTTGCGCCAGAAGCCTGGAATCAGCCAATGGGCGCGGGGATAGCCGAGCAGGTCTTCGGCATGGGGCGACACATAGCTGTAGGTGAAATCGCTGATGCTTGCTTCCCAGGCGATGGCGGACAAGCTCTCCACCAAGCCGCGATAGTGGTACTCGCTGCTACGCAGTTCTTGCTCAAGGGCGACCCGGCGGGAAATTTCCGAGCTGAGCCGGCGATTGATCCGAATGACGATCGCCAGCACCGTACTCAGCAGCAGCACCGCTGGCAGGCCGTACGTGAGCAGGTCAGCCCAGAAGGTGCGGTGATCGGTGAAGGTGCCGACCCAGTGTTGCTGGATCGCATCAGTTTCGGCTGAACTGAGATCGGCGAGGACTTTGTCCAGGATGCCCACCAGGATTTTCTCCTCCCGCGGTACGCCCATCGCCAGTTGGTAGCGGTAGGGTGTCTCGCCGCTGACGTATAGGCCGTCGAGCTTGAGTTGGCGCAGGCTCCAGACGCTGGAGGCAAGGTCGCCGACTACGGCATCCACTTCGTCGGTGGCCAGGGCTTGCAGCGTCGAACTGACGTTGGGCATCGCCACGAGATTCAGGTCCGGATGGTGGGTGCGCAGCAATTCATGGGGGGCGTAGTTTTCCACTACGGCAATTTTCAGCCCGTACAAATCCTTGAGGTTGCGTGGTTTCGCGCCGCCTTCATGGGCCAGGATGACGATGGGGAAGTCGAGATAGGGGCGTGTGAAGGCCAGGAAGTTTTGGCGTTCGGGGGTGGACATGATGCCAGGCAGCAGGTCGAGCTGATTATTGCGGGCTTGTTCAAGCACCGCGGTCCAGTTAACCGGTTCGATCAGTTTGATTCGCACACCCAGGCGGTCCTGGAGCAGGCGTACGTAATCGGCTGCCAAGCCCTGATATCGGCCATTTTCATCGCGATATTCAAAAGGTGGCCAAGACGCATCCACGCCTAGGCGCAGCTCCTGATGGTCCGCCAACCAGCTACGCTCATCATCCGTAAGAGTCAACGCGCCAGCCGTTGCGGTCCAGGTCAGCAGCGACAGCAGTATCACGGTCGGCAATCTGGGCATAACGGTCTCGTTATGGCACGGGGAATGTCTCGAGTGTAGACGGGCATTGCGAGGGCGGGTGGTGCGGGGCAGTTAATCTGTGCAAAGCAATCGGTAGGAAGCAAAACCCCCGGCCTGGGCCGGGGGTTCTGGTATCACTCGTCGAGGAAGGAGCGCAGATGCTCGCTTCGCGTCGGGTGGCGCAACTTGCGCAGCGCCTTGGCTTCGATCTGACGGATCCGCTCACGGGTCACGTCAAACTGCTTACCGACTTCCTCAAGGGTGTGGTCGGTATTCATGTCGATGCCGAAACGCATGCGCAGTACCTTGGCTTCACGGGCAGTGAGGCCGGACAGTACGTCGCGAGTCGCTTCTTTCAAGCTCTCAACAGTGGCGACATCGATTGGCGACTGCATGGTCGAGTCTTCGATGAAGTCACCCAGGTGGGAGTCTTCGTCATCACCAATCGGCGTTTCCATGGAGATCGGCTCTTTAGCGATCTTCAATACCTTGCGGATTTTATCCTCAGGCATTTCCATGCGTTCGCCCAGCTCTTCCGGGGTCGGTTCGCGACCCATTTCCTGCAACATCTGCCGGGAAATGCGGTTGAGCTTGTTGATGGTCTCGATCATGTGCACCGGAATACGGATGGTGCGGGCCTGGTCGGCGATCGAGCGAGTGATCGCCTGACGGATCCACCAGGTGGCATAAGTCGAGAACTTGTAGCCGCGACGGTATTCGAACTTGTCCACCGCCTTCATCAAGCCGATGTTGCCTTCCTGGATCAGATCAAGGAATTGCAGGCCACGGTTGGTGTACTTCTTGGCGATGGAGATCACCAGACGCAAGTTCGCTTCAACCATCTCTTTCTTCGCGCGGCGGGCCTTGGCCTCACCGATCGACATGCGACGGTTGATGTCTTTGATTTCTGCAATCGTCAGGCCGGTTTCGGTCTCAAGCGCGGTCAGCTTCTGCTGGCAACGGATGATATCGGGCTGCAGGCGACCGATGGCTTCGGCGTATTTCGCCTTGCCCTTGGCCAGTGCGTCGCTCCAGCTTTCGTCAACTTCGTTGCCCGGGAACTGGCGCAGGAAATCGGTACGCGGCATGCGCGCATCACGCACACAGAGCTGCATGATCGCACGCTCTTGGGCACGCAGACGCTCAAGGGCACTGCGAACACGCTCAACCAGGCCTTCGAATTGCTTGGGCACCAGCTTGATCGGCATGAACAGCTCAGCCAGGGCCACCAGCTCGGCAATCGCCTGCTTGTTGCCACGACCGTGCTTCTTCAGGGCCTTGCGGGTGATTTCCATTTGATCGGAAACCGCACCGAAGCGCTGGGCAGCGATGACCGGGTCTGGACCGCTTTCGGCTTCTTCTTCTTCGTCACTGCTTTCAGCATCGTCGTCGTCGGTGTCGTCGTCCGCTTTCGCGGCCTTGGCATCGACAGGCGGCGGTACTTCGGCGGCAGGCGGCGCAATGCCGTCGTCCGGGTCGATATAACCGCTCAGGACGTCGGACAGGCGGCCACCTTCGGTGGTGACGCGGGTGTACTCGGAGAGAATGTGGTCAACCGTGCCAGGGAAGTGCGCAATAGCGCCCATCACTTCGCGGATACCCTCTTCGATACGCTTGGCGATTTCGATCTCGCCTTCGCGTGTCAGCAGCTCGACGGTACCCATTTCGCGCATATACATGCGCACAGGGTCTGTCGTGCGGCCGATATCGGTCTCTACTGCAGCCAGCGCGGCAGCAGCTTCCTCAGCGGCGGCCTCGTCGGTATCAGCGTCGGCCAGCATAAGGGAATCCTTATCTGGTGCGACTTCGAATACGTTGATCCCCATGTCGTTAATCATGCGGATGATGTCTTCCACCTGCTCAGGATCTGAAATATCCTCAGGCAGGTGGTCGTTGACCTCCGCGTAAGTCAGGTAACCCTGCTCACGACCAAGAAGTATCAACTCTTTGATACGAGACTGCTGTTGCGCTTTTCCGGACATAACACCCTATCCACTGAAGGTCTTGGCGGGCAAAAAACAAGCCGAGGATTATACCCGAGCTATGACCTCACACGCCAGCTGAGGTCGGGTTTGATGCGTAAACATTCTGTTTTAAGAGGTCGCGCATCTGTTTTGCTATCTGAATTTGCTCTTCAGCCGATAATCCCGGCTGCCTTGCTCTCTTGATAAGTTCATCGAGGGTCTGAGTGTGTTGACCCGCGGATAACCTATTAATGGTGTCTAAAAACTGTTGTTCAAGGTTGTCGCCGTCAATTAGCCACTCCTTTTCCGCCAGTGCCCGCAATAAACGACCCTGTTCCGTACCATGCCAGCGAGCCATCAGCTGGATTGAGTTTAGCTTAGGGTTTTTCTGCACGGCTTCGATCAGTGCAATAAGCACCTGAGCATAGGTATTGCTCTCGTTGGCAAAGTGGTCGGCACTTTCAACCTTGCCGGCCAATTGCGGGTGGTGAATCAGTGTGCGCAGTGCAATCAATGTGGGGGCTTCCACCGCTACGGGCGTGCGTGGCGCGTAGGCTTCATCTCTATCACCGCGTTTGCCGTTTTTGCTCCAGGGTTTTTTGTCCCACTTCTTGCCGCCGGCGCCGGGTTTCTTCGGCGTCCATTCCTGCTGGGGTGCGAAGGCCTCCTGGGGTTGGTGGAAATCGGCATAGTCCGGCATGGCGTCGTAATCCATGCCGGGGTCGTAGGCTGGCGGTGCATCTTGCGGGGCGCTGTGCACCAGCTGGCTTACGGCTTCACCGCTCAAACCGGTGATCTCCAGCAGGCGCTGGCGCATCAGTGTGCGCAAATTGGCGCCCGGGACCTTGTCGATCAGCGGCGCCGCGAGGGTGGCCATATGGGCCTTGCCCTCCAGGGAGCGCGGGTCGGCTTCTTCGGTCAGTTGCTGGAAAAAATAATCCGCCAGCGGCTGCGCATGTTGATTGATACGTGCACGGAACGCGTCGGTACCTTCCGAACGCACCAGGGTGTCCGGGTCTTCGCCTTCGGGCAGGAACAGGAAGCGTGCGCGGCGCCCATCCTGCAAGCTCGACAGCGTGGCTTCGAGCGCGCGCCAGGCGGCGTTGCGGCCCGCCTGGTCGCCGTCAAAGCAAAACAGCACGCTGGGCACGACGCGGAACAGGCGCTTCAAATGTTCTTCGCTGGTGGCGGTGCCGAGGGTCGCGACCGCGTTGCGCAGGCCTTGTTGGGCCAGGGCGATCACGTCCATATAACCTTCAACCACGATGATCTCGTCGAGGTTGCGGTTGTTCTTGCGCGCCTCGAACAGGCCGTAGAGTTCCTGGCCCTTGTGGAACACCGGGGTCTCCGGAGAGTTCAGGTACTTGGGCTTGTCGTCCCCGAGTACACGGCCGCCGAAGGCGATAATGCGGCCACGGCTGTCGCGGATCGGGAACATCACCCGGTCGCGGAAGCGGTCATAGCGCTTGCCGGTCTCGGCGTTTTCCACCAGCAGGCCGGCATCGATCATGGCCTTTTGCTGGAGGGTGTCGCTGCTCAGGTGTTTATACAGATTGTCCCAGCCCGGCGGAGCGAAGCCGAGGCCGAAGTCCCGAGCGATTTCGCCGGTGAGGCCGCGCCCTTTAAGGTAATCGACAGCGGCCTTGCGCTGCGGATGGCTCTTGAGTGCCTGGCGGTAAAAATCGGCAGCAGCGGTGAGCAACGGATACAGCGGCGAATCGGTGGGTTGCCGGGGTTTGTGCGGCCGGCCACTTTCTTCGCGGGGCACTTCCATGCCGGCGGCTTTCGCCAGGTCCTCGACAGCCTGGGGGAAGTCCAGGTTGTCGTGGTCCATCAGGAAGCCCAGGGCATTCCCGCCCGCCCCGCAACCGAAGCAGTAATAGAACTGCTTGTCGGGGCTGACGCTGAAGGATGGGGTTTTTTCTTTATGAAAAGGGCAGCAGGCGGTGTAGTTTTTGCCGGCTTTTTTCAGCTGTACGCGTGAGCTGACAACATCGACGATGTCGGTGCGGTTCAGAAGGTCGTCAATAAAGCTCTGGGGAATCAGCCCGGCCATGGCGTTCTCGTCATCACTGCGTGTAAATGAGGGCCCGTGACGTGTTCAAGCGCACGTAAGGAGTGCTCGATCATCATCGTCTGCATGGGTCATCAGGGAGTGTATCTGCCGAATATTTACTGAGGATAGTTTCTGATCAGTCTTCGGCATGGAAATGTTGCCCGGGCGTCCGGTCTAGGCCAATGGCGACCTCGGAAACGCATCGTTGGGCACAGCCGATACAGTTGATCGTCTGTTTGAAGAATAGGTGTGCTCGTCAGTAGCCTTGTTAGGCTCGTCAGAAGAGACGTGCACCGCTGGCAAAAGAGCCAGCCCTGACGTGTGAAGCAGTGTCTCGGTCGCATGTGCGGCGTCGACGGTGAAGCATCAAGCGATATCCGCAAATGCCAACAGCCCGGCTGAGGGCCGGGCTTGGCAGAAGCTTGCTACGAACGTCTGTGTATTAGTACAGACGAACGGCGCGGCGCTGTTCGCGCTGAACTTTCTTAGCGTGACGCTTAACAGCGGCTGCTGCTTTGCGCTTACGCTCAGAAGTTGGCTTCTCATAAAATTCGCGGCTACGAACTTCAGCCAGAACACCGGCTTTTTCGCAGGAGCGCTTGAAACGACGCAGAGCTACGTCGAAGGGTTCGTTCTCTTTTACTTTGACGGCTGGCATCCAGAGCTACCTTCTTTCATTACCGGGAATCAACGTTCTCGTCGCAAAAAATTCGCGGCTGAGGTCGTCGGTTTTTAAGGGTTGCGGATGTTAACCCCTCATTGCCCGGAATGCAAAGCCTCTGATCGAAAACCGCTAGTCGGGAGAGGGAGTGGCGACTATTATGCGCGCCTTCGAATTCAGCCTCTACAAGGCGCAAACCCATGCTAGTACTGGGACTTGAAACCTCCTGCGACGAAACCGGAGTCGCACTATACGACAGTGAACGCGGGCTTTTGGCCGATGCACTGTTCAGTCAGATCGACCTGCATCGCGCCTATGGTGGCGTGGTGCCGGAGCTTGCCAGCCGCGATCACGTCAAGCGCATGCTGCCGCTGATCCGTCAGGTGCTGGATGAGGCCGGCTGTGTGGCAACCGAGATCGATGCCATCGCTTATACCGCCGGCCCCGGATTGGTCGGGGCCCTGCTGGTTGGGGCCTCTTGCGCCCAGGCGCTGGCGTTTGCCTGGGGCATTCCTGCCCTTGGTGTGCACCATATGGAAGGCCATTTATTGGCGCCCATGCTGGAAAAAACACCGCCAGAGTTCCCGTTCGTCGCTTTGTTGGTTTCGGGCGGGCATACGCAGCTGGTTCAGGTGGACGGGATCGGCCAGTACACACTGTTGGGCGAGTCGCTGGACGATGCCGCCGGTGAAGCGTTCGACAAAACCGCGAAGATGATGGGGCTTAATTATCCGGGTGGTCCGGAAATCGCCCGCCTTGCCGAGAACGGCGTTGCCGGTCGCTACACCTTCCCGCGGCCGATGTGTGATCGTCCTGGCTTGATGTTCAGTTTCAGCGGCTTGAAAACCTCTGCCTTGAACACCTGGCAGCAGAGCGTCAGCGCCGGGGACGACGGCCAGCAAGCCCGTTGCGACATCGCGCTGGCGTTCCAGCAGGCTGTGGTGGAGACTTTGACCATCAAGTGCAAGCGCGCCCTGAAACAGGCGGGCATGAAGCGGTTGGTGATCGCAGGCGGCGTCAGCGCCAACAAGGCGTTGCGCAGTTCCCTGGAAAAAATGCTCGGCGATATGAATGGCAATGTGTTCTACGCACGTCCTGAGTTCTGCACTGACAACGGCGCAATGATCGCCTACGCCGGTTGCCAGCGCTTGCAGGCCGGGCAGCACGAAAGCCTGGCGATCAGCGTGCAGGCGCGCTGGCCGATGGAACAATTGCCGCCGTTGTAAGGTTTAAGGGCGCAGGCTTCAGGCGCAGTATTTAGAAATGCCGTTCGCGCCCGGCAAACAGGTCGCGTAGATTGCCGCGGTGGCGCCAGACGATCAGCAGTGTCAGCACGCTCATCGGCAACAGCGCTTGCGGTTCCTGCCAGGCCAACAGCGGTAGGGTCAGCGGCGTGGCAATCAGCGCGGCCAGCGAGCTGGTGCGGGTCAGGTAGAACGTCATCAGCCAGGCGAGCATGGCCAGTAACGCCGCAGGGGGGTAAATGCCCAGCAGCATGCCGGCCGCCGTGGCGACGCCCTTGCCGCCGCGAAAACGGAAGTACAACGGGAACAGGTGGCCCAGGACGGCACATAGGCCCACCCAGGCTTGCTGTTGCAAGCTAAGGCCGACGAGGCTGGCGATCAGCACGGGCAGCAGGCCCTTGCACACGTCGCCCAGCAAGGTCAGGACGGCGAGTTTCTTGCCGGCCAGGCGCAACATATTGGTGGCGCCGGCATTGCCTGAGCCACTCATTCGCGGATCGGGATTTCCCGTCAAGCGGCTGAGCAAAATGGCGAAGGACAGCGAGCCGAGCAGGTAGGCGAAAATCGCCAGTGACCAAAACATGCTAACTATTCCGGGCGAGGACGCCCTGATTCTAACGGGGCATCGCGCCCTTGTCGTGCTGCGGAGAAAAGTGCTTGGACAGAGTGTTTATCGAAGGCCTGGAAGTCGACACCGTGATCGGGGCTTACGACTGGGAGCGCGGAATCCGGCAATGCCTGCGCCTGGACCTGAGCTTCGCCTGGGATAATCGCCCGGCCGCGGCCGGTGATGACCTGACCCTGGCACTGGATTACGCCAGGGTGTCTGCGCGTATCCAGGCCTTTGCCGAGCAGTCCCAGTACCAACTGGTGGAAACCTTTGCCGAGCGTCTGGCCGAAGTGCTGATGAGTGAATTCCAGATTCCCTGGCTGCACCTCAAGTTGACCAAGCCCGGCGCGGTACCGGCTGCCAAGGGCGTGGGCGTGGAGATCGAGCGCGGATGTCGTTGACTCAGGTTTACCTCGGGCTGGGCAGCAATATCGACCGCGAGGCTCGTCTATGCGCCGGCTTGGATGCGTTGGCGGGCTTCTTGACAGATATGCGCTGTTCGGCGGTATTCGAAAGCCAGCCGGTGGGGATCAAAAGTGGGCCGTTTTTCAATCTGGTGGTGTCGGCTTATACCGACCTGCCGTTGGTGGAGTTGGATCGTCGCTTGAAATCCATCGAGGCTGACAATGGCCGCTATGCGCCCGACCGCAAAGGCCTGCCGCTGGATATCGATGTGTTGTTGTATGGCGATCTGGTGGGCAATTTCGATGGATTGATCTTGCCGCGAGCCGAAATTCTGAAAAACGCCTTTGTGTTGTGGCCGCTGTCGATGATGGCGCCGGAGCGTGTTCATCCTCAAGCGGGTAAGGCCATGTCCGAGCTGTGGCGCGATGCGCAGATCGACCAGGCGCTGGCGCCTGTCGGTTTCGAGTGGCAAGGCCGACAACTGACACCGCAAGCTCTCTTGTAGGAGCCGAGCTTGCTCGCGAAAAGCCTGAGGGCGCTGCGTTATCGTTGACGTTTTTTCGCGAGCAAGCTCGCTCCTACAAAGGCTTTTGCTGTTCCTTGTAGGCTTTAAGCGCCTTGAGCCGTTCGCGCTTGAGCGCCTCGCCCAGTTCGGGGCCTTTGAAACCCTTTTCTAGCAGCGGCGCGACCGGCACTTCGCGTGCAGCCTTTGCCGCTCCGCGCAGATAATCGGCCTGTGGATAACTGCGTTGCTCAAAACCCGCGCGGCCACGAGCGTCCATTTCGCAAGCCGCCACGAACTCTTCAAAGCGTTGCGGCCGACGGTACACGTCGAAGCTTTGCAGCAACTCCAGCAATGTCGAGGCCTTGAGCTCCAGCGCTCGATGCCCGTGAGTATGATATTGCCCCACCAGCAAGGCCAACTCCTGGCAATCCCTCGGCACCTTGAAACGCTCGTTCACCGCTTTGATCAGCTTCAGGCCGCGTTGCTCGTGGGCAATATGCTGCGGCAACTTATCCACAGGCGTCAGGCCTTTGCCCAGGTCGTGCAGCAGGCAGGCCCAGCGCACGCTCAGCGGTTGCTTGTGCTGGGCGGCTTGCTCCAGCACGCTCAAGGTGTGTACGCCGGTGTCTATTTCCGGATGGTGAGCAGCGGGCTGCGGCACGCCGAACAGCGCATCCACCTCCGGCATCAAGGTTTTCAGCGCGTTGCAGTCACGCAGTATTTGGATAAATACCTGGGGTTGATCTTCCATCAGCGCCCGTGAGATTTCCTTCCAGCTGCGCTCGGGGGTAAGCGCCTCCAACTCGCCGGACTCACTGAGTTGGCGCATTAACTCGAGGGTCTCAGGGGCGACTGTGAAACCAAGGGGCGCATAGCGCGCGGCGAAACGCGCAACGCGCAATACACGGAGTGGATCTTCGGCGAACGCGGGGGAAACATGCCGTAAAATACGCGCTTCAAGGTCGCGTTGGCCCTGATAAGGATCGGTCAGGTTTCCCCCGTCGTCCTCTGCCATGGCATTGATGGTCAGGTCACGGCGAATCAGGTCTTCTTCCAGCGTGACGTCGGGGCTCGCATGGAATATAAAGCCGCCGTAACCTCGGCCATTCTTGCGTTCGGTGCGAGCGAGGGCGTATTCGTCACCGTTTTTCGGGTCGAGAAATACCGGGAAATCGGCGCCCACCGGTTTATAGCCCTTGGCGAGCATCTCTTCGGCCGTCGCGCCAACGACGACGCGGTCTATATCGGTGACCTCGATGCCCAGAAGGCGATCACGCACGGCGCCGCCGACTTTGTAGATTTTCATGAAATAGCCTCCATTAGCGGCACAGGATAACGCCTGAGCCTGGTCAATGGAGGCTTTGCTGTTTCAGAGATGAACGACGGCCATGTCCAGGCGGCCGTAGTCGTTGTCGTTATGATCGCTGCGCGGTGGCACATGATGGGTTTTCATCACTTGGTCGCCCTGCAGGGTTTCCAGATGAATATCAAAGCCCCAGAGCCGATGCAGATGCTTGAGCACTTCCTCAGTGGATTCGCCCAACGGTTTGCGGTCATGCTGCTGGTGACGCAAGGTCAGGGAACGGTCGCCACGCACATCGATGCTGTAGATCTGCACATTAGGCTCGCGGTTGCCGAGGTTGTATTGCGCGGCCAGAGTTTCGCGAATAATGCGGTAGCCGGGTTCGTCGTGGATGGCAGGTACTACCAGGTCGTCCTTGAGGTCGTCGTCCAGGATGCTGAACAGCTTGAGGTCGCGGATCACCTGGGGCGACAGGTACTGCAGGATAAAACTCTCATCCTTGAAGCTGCTCATGGCGAACTTGATGGTCGATAGCCAGTCGCTGCCGGCGATTTCCGGGAACCAGCGGCGGTCTTCCTCCGTGGGGTGCTCGCACATGCGGCGGATATCGCGGTACATGGCAAAACCCAATGCATAAGGGTTGATGCCGTTGTAGTACGGGCTATCGAAGCCTGGCTGGAAGACCACGCTGGTATGGGACGTGAGGAACTCCATCATGAAGCCGTCAGTGACCAGGCCTTCGTCATACAGGTCGTTCATCAGGGTGTAATGCCAGAAGGTTGCCCAGCCTTCGTTCATCACTTGGGTTTGGCGTTGTGGATAAAAATATTGCGCGATCTTGCGTACGATGCGCACGATTTCACGCTGCCAGGGCTCCAGCAGCGGTGCGTGCTTTTCCAGGAAGTACAGGATGTTTTCCTGAGGTTCGGCGGGGAAACGTGCATTGTCCTTGTCGCTGTTCTTGTCGGCGCGCTTGGGGATGGTGCGCCACAGGTCGTTGATCTGTTTCTGCAGGTGCTCCTCGCGTTCCTTCTGGCGCAGGCGTTCCTCTTCGGCGGAAATAGGATAGGGACGCTTATAGCGATCGACCCCGTAATTCATCAGCGCGTGGCAGGAGTCCAACAGGTCTTCCACCGCATCGATACCGTGGCGCTCCTCGCACTGCATGATGTATTGCTTGGCGAACACCAGGTAATCAATGATCGAACTGGCATCGGTCCAGGTGCGAAACAGGTAGTTGCCCTTGAAGAAACTGTTATGCCCATAGCAGGCATGGGCCACTACCAGCGCCTGCATGCAGATGGTGTTTTCTTCCATCAGGTACGCGATGCACGGGTCGGAGTTGATCACGATCTCGTAGGCCAGGCCCATCTGGCCGCGTGTGTAGGACTTCTCGGTACTGAGGAAGTGTTTCCCGTAGGACCAATGGTGATAGCCCAGGGGCATGCCCACCGAGGCGTAGGCATCCATCATCTGTTCAGCGGTGATGACCTCTATCTGGTTGGGATAGGTGTCCAGGGCATAACCCGCCGCGATACGGCTGATTTCCCGGTCATAGGCCTGGATCAGTTCGAAGGTCCACTCGGAGCCAGTGGAAATGGGTTGGCGCTTGTTCTCTTTTTTGGCGGTCATGTCACTAACCTGCGCTGGAAGAGTTCACGGAAGACCGGGTAGATATCGCCGGCCGAGACCAGTTGCTGCTGGGCGAACGTGTCGGCAAAGGCTTCGCCGATGCGCTCGTATTCGAACCACAGGGCCTGGTGCTCACGGGGGGTGATTTCGACGTAAGTGTAGTACTGCACGAACGGCATGATCTGGTTGATCAAAATGTCCCGGCAGATCGGCGAGTCGTCGTTCCAGTTGTCGCCGTCGGAAGCTTGGGCGGCGTAGATGTTCCACTCGTTGGCGGGGTAGCGCTCGGCCATGATCTCCTGCATCAGCTTCAGTGCGCTGGAAACGATGGTGCCGCCGGTTTCCCGCGAGTAGAAAAACTCTTCTTCGTCCACTTCCCGCGCGCTGGTGTGATGGCGGATGAACACTACGTCAATCTTGTCGTAGTTCCGTTTCAGAAACAGGTACAGCAGGATAAAGAAGCGCTTGGCGATGTCCTTGGTGGCCTGGGTCATGGAGCCGGAAACGTCCATCAGGCAGAACATCACAGCCTTGGAGCTGGGGTTGGGTTGCTTGACCAGCAGGTTGTATTTCAAGTCAAAGGTATCGAGGAACGGCACCCGGTGGATGCGCGCGCTGAGTTTTTCGATTTCCGCCTCGATTTCCTGGATATCGCCGAAGTTGTCCGGTTCTTCGCGCTTCAAGCGTGCCAGCTCTTCCTTGGCCTGCTTGAGTTTGGCGCGGCTGCTCCCGGACAGGGCGATACGCCGTGCATGGGCTGAGCGCAGGGTGCGAATGATGTTGATGCGTGAAGGGTTGCCCTCGTTGCTGATCCCTGCGCGCACGGTCTTGAAGGTGTCGGTGCCGGTCAGGTTGCGCTTGACCAGGTTGGGCAGTTCCAGGTCTTCGAACATGAATTCGAGGAATTCTTCCTGAGTGATCTGGAATACGAATTCATCCATGCCTTCGCCAGAGTTGCCGGCTTTGCCCGGGCCTTTGCCGCCGCCACCGCCTTGTGGGCGCTGGATATGTTCGCCGGTGGTGAATTCCTTGTTGCCGGGGTGCACCACGGTCTGTTTGCCGCCGCGGCCATGGTGAAGCACCGGTTCGTCGATGTCCCGTCCGGGAATGCTGATTTGTTCGCCATGCTCCATATCGGTGATGGAGCGGCGGCTGACGGCCTCTTCTACCGCCTTTTTGATGTGGTCACGGTAACGCCGCAGGAAACGCTGACGGTTTACCGTGCTCTTGTTCTTGCCATTGAGGCGTCGGTCGATCACATAGCTCATGGGGAGCCCTCCGGGCAGCTTCACGTTACAAGCTTCAAGCCGCGGGCTGGAAGCTTAGAGACAAGCGGTCAACTGCCAGGCCGGATGCCTGGCAGTGCGCGCTTGCCGCTGCCTTACTGCGATTTGCGAACCCGCAGGTACCACTCGGAGAGCAGTCGTACCTGTTTGTCGGTGTAGCCTCGCTCGACCATGCGTGTGACGAAGTCGTTGTGTTTTTGCTGATCCTCCTTGCTGGCCTTGGCGTTGAAGCTGATGACGGGCAGCAGGTCCTCGGTGTTGGAGAACATTTTCTTCTCGATGACCACCCGCAGCTTCTCGTAGCTGAGCCAAGTGGGGTTCTTGCCGTTGTTGTTGGCACGGGCGCGCAGTACGAAGTTGACGATTTCGTTGCGGAAATCCTTCGGATTGCTGATGCCGGCGGGTTTCTCGATTTTTTCCAGTTCTTCGTTGAGGGCTACGCGATTGAGGATTTCGCCGGTTTCCGGGTCGCGGTATTCCTGGTCCTGGATCCAGAAATCAGCGTACAGGACGTAGCGGTCGAAGATGTTCTGGCCGTATTCGCTGTAGGACTCCAGGTAGGCGGTCTGGATTTCCTTGCCGATGAACTCGATGTAGCGCGGGGCCAGGTATTCCTTGAGGAAGCGCAGGTAGCGCTCACGGGTTTCGGCCTGGAACTGCTCCTGTTCAATCTGCTGCTCCAGCACATAGAGCAAGTGCACCGGGTTGGCGGCAATCTCGTGGGGGTCGAAGTTGAAGACCTTGGACAGGATCTTGAACGCAAAGCGCGTTGACAGGCCGTTCATGCCTTCGTCTACACCTGCTGTGTCGCGGTATTCCTGGATCGACTTGGCCTTGGGATCGGTGTCCTTGAGATTCTCGCCGTCGTAGACGCGCATCTTCGAATAGATATTCGAGTTCTCCGGCTCCTTGAGGCGCGACAGTACGGTGAACTGGGCAAGCATCTTCAGGGTGTCAGGCGCGCAATGGGCCTTGGCCAGGGAGCTGTTGAACAGCAGTTTGTCGTAGATCTTGATTTCGTCGCTGACCCGCAGGCAGTACGGCACCTTGACGATATAGATCCGGTCGATGAAGGCTTCGTTGTTCTTGTTGTTGCGGAAGGTATGCCATTCCGATTCGTTGGAGTGAGCCAGCAGGATCCCGGTAAACGGAATCGCCCCCAGGCCTTCGGTACTGTTGTAGTTGCCTTCCTGGGTGGCGGTGAGCAGTGGGTGCAGCACCTTGATCGGTGCCTTGAACATCTCCACGAATTCCATCAGGCCCTGGTTGGCCCGGCACAATGCGCCCGAATAGCTGTAGGCATCGGCGTCGTTCTGCGGGAATTCTTCCAGTTTGCGGATATCGACCTTGCCCACCAGCGCCGAAATGTCCTGGTTGTTTTCATCGCCCGGTTCGGTCTTGGCCACGCCGATCTGGTTGAGGATCGACGGGTAGAGTTTCACCACGCGGAACTGGCTGATATCACCGCCGAACTCGGCCAGTCGCTTGGTGGCCCACGGCGACATGATGGTGTTGAGGTAGCGCCGTGGGATACCGAAGTCTTCCTCCAGGATCGCGCCATCTTCCGTGGCGTTGAACAGGCCCAGAGGCGACTCGAAGACGGGCGAGCCCTTGATCGCATAGAAGGGCACCTTTTCGATCAATTGCTTGAGCTTTTCCGCCAGGGACGACTTGCCGCCGCCGACCGGGCCGAGCAGATAGAGGATCTGCTTCTTCTCTTCCAGGCCTTGGGCGGCATGGCGGAAGTAGGAAACGATCTGGTCGATGCATTCTTCCATCCCATGGAAGTCCTCAAAGGCCGGATAGCGGCGGATCACCTTGTTGGAAAATATCCGCGACAGGCGCGAATTATTCGCGGTTTCCACCAGTTCTGGCTCGCCAATCGCCAGTAGCAGGCGTTCGGCGGCAGAGGCGTAAGTGCTGCGGTCCTGCTTGCACAGCTCGAGATACTCCTGAAGCGTGAGCTCTTCCTGCTGTGTGGACGCGAAGCGTTGTTGGAAGTGGCTAAAGATACTCATGACGTCGTCACCTCGCTCGATACGTGGAGCCGACGCCGGATCAATCAGTCGATGCTGGCAGTCATTGGCACACGCCAATGGCTGTTTTCCCCCCAGAACACCCTGAAACGCTACCGATGACCCGTACGCCGGTGTACCGGCTCTCCCCTGATTCGGATGGCCTGCGCTTAAGGATAGTTCGGAATCCGGGAGGTCAAGGCGCGATGCGCAATTAGTTTGGCTGCGCCGTTCGTCAGAAACGGCGCAAGCCCAAGCGTCACGCGGGGTAGCGGGGTGTGAAAAAAATTATTGCGAATTGTCCGAAGAAATTTCCTCGGGATAGGTCGCACGCCACAGCTCAAACCCGCCGTCCAGGCTATAGACGTCAGAGAAACCCTGGCTGATCAGATACGCGGCTGCGCTCTGGCTGGAATTGCCGTGATAGCAGGCGACGATCAGCGGCGCATCGAGGTCGGCGGCGCGTATGAAGTCGGCGATGTTGACGTTGTCCAGATGCTGTGCGCCGCTGATGTGGGCGGCGGCGTAAGTGGCCTGGTCGCGGATGTCGACGACTACAGCACCTTGCTCGCGCAGGGCCTGGGCTTGTTCGGGGGGGATACGTTTGAATTCGGTCATGGCGGGCTCCTATGGCTTGGTGGCGGCCGGCTGGGTAATGGAAGGGGGGGATTGGCACTGGCAGTCGAGGCGCTCGCCCGTGTCGATGTTCATCAGGGTCATCGCGCCGCCCCACACGCAGCCGGTATCGAGCGCGAACACGCCGGGCTCATCGCACTTGCCTTCCAGCGCGGCCCAGTGGCCAAAGATGATCTTCGTGTCACGGGTCTTGCGTTCCTTGTAGGCGAACCAGGGCTTGTAGCCGGGGAGGGCGGTGTCAGCGCCTTCCTTGCTCTTGAGGTCCAGTTTGCCTTCGGCCGTGCAGAAGCGCATCCGCGTGAAGTAGTTGGTGATGACTCGCAGGCGGGCCACGCCGGTGAGGCCGTTGTCCCACTTCACAGGATCGTTGCCGTACATGCCGTCGAGGTAAGCGGTGTACAGGTTGTCATCGGCTAACGCACTTTCAACTTCGGCGGCGCATTTGAGGGCTTTTTTCAACGTCCACTGGGGTGGGATGCCGGCATGCACCAAGGCTATGTTGCGGTCCTCGTCGTAGTGCATGAGTTTTTGCCGGCGCAGCCAGTCGAGCAGTTGAGCGCGGTCCGGGGCTTCGAGAATTTCCCGCAGGGTGTCGCCTTTTTTGAGGCGCTCGATGTTGTTGCCGGCCGCAAGCAAGTGCAGGTCATGGTTGCCCAGCACGCATACCAGCGAATCACGCAGGCTATAGAGGTAGCGCAGGGTTTCCAGGGACTGCGGGCCGCGGTTGACCAGGTCGCCCACCAACCACAAGCGATCATTTGTCGGGTCGAAGGCTACGCGCTCCAGCAGGCGCTGGAGAGGGTCCAGGCAGCCTTGCAGGTCGCCGACAGCGTACGTCGCCATCAGTGCAGGGCTCCTGGCACGGCCAGGCGGAAGGGCTTGATGATTGCATCGAACAGTTGGCCGTCAGTGGCCTTCATTTGATACGAGCCTTGCATGGTGCCTACCTTGGAGGTCATCACCGTGCCGCTGCTATAAGTGTGGCTGGCGCCGCTGTCGATCAACGGTTGCTGGCCGACAACGCCTGCCCCGCGCACTTCCTCGACCTGGCCGTCGCCATCGGTGATGACCCAGTGGCGCGACAGCAGCTTGGCCGGCACCAGCCCGTTGTTCTTCACTGTAATGGTGTAGGCAAAGGCGAAGCGGTTATGTTCGGGTTGCGATTGGTCCGCCAGGAAGCGGGTGACGACGCTGACGTCTATCTGATAGCGAGGGTCGGACATGCAAGAGGCCTTAAAAGCGGATGACAGCAGATGCGGGTCAGTCTAGGCCAAGAGGAGGGCACTAGGCCAGACATGCTGTCTGGGCTCTTGAAGCGCGGTTAAACCTGTGGGAGCGGGCTTGCTCGCGAATGCGGTGTATCAGTTGACGAAAATGTTGACTGACACACCGCATTCGCGAGCAAGCCCGCTCCCACATTGGAGGGTGTTGAACCTTATTCCGCTGTTGGTGCTGGCTGGATGGCAAGCTGGTCAGCCAGGCGCACGAACGCGGCCAGGTCCAGTTGCTCGGGGCGCAGGCTGCCGTCGACGCCAGCGGCTTCGATCTCGGCGTTGCTCAGCAGGGCCTTGAGGGTGTTGCGCAAGGTCTTGCGGCGCTGGTTGAACGCCTCTCGCACGACGCGTTCCAGCAGTTTGTGGTCCTTGGCCGGGTGCGGCAGCACGGCATGCGGCACCAGGCGTACGATGGCCGAATCGACCTTCGGCGGCGGGTTGAACGCGCCCGGACCGACGTTGAACAGGTGCTCCACGCGGCAGTGATACTGGACCATGATCGACAAACGACCCCAATCACCACCGCCAGGGCCTGCGGCCAGGCGCTCCACCACTTCCTTTTGCAGCATGAAGTGCATGTCGCGGATGATCCCGGCGTTGTTCAGCAGGTGGAAAATCAGCGGCGTGGAAATGTTGTACGGCAGGTTACCCACCACCCGCAGGCTGTTGGGGGCAGCGCCAAGGCTGTTGAAGTCGAACTTCAGTGCATCGCCCTGGTGCAGGTTGAAGTTGGCTTTGCCGGCGAACTGCTGGTTGAGGATCGGGATCAGGTCCTTGTCCAGTTCCACGACGTCCAGTTGCCCGCCGCTGGCCAGCAGGCCCTGGGTTAGCGCGCCCTGGCCTGGGCCGATTTCCAGCAGACGGTCTTCTGGCTTGGCGTGGATTGAGCGCAGGATGCGATCGATCACGCCAGCGTCGTGCAGGAAGTTCTGCCCGAAACGCTTGCGCGCCCGGTGTTGGTAATGCTCAGTCATATACGGGTCTCGGCCATCTGATAGGCGGTTTCCAGGGCCACGTGCAGGCTGCCGGTATCGATCTTGCCGCTGCCTGCGAGGTCCAGGGCGGTGCCATGGTCGACGGAGGTGCGGATGATCGGCAGGCCCAGTGTCACGTTGACTGCGGCGCCGAAGCCTTTGTATTTCAGCACGGGCAGCCCCTGGTCGTGGTACATCGCCAGCACTGCATCGCAGTGCTCCAGATATTTGGGGGTGAACAGAGTGTCTGCAGGCAATGGGCCGCGTAGGTCCATGCCTTCTTGGCGCAGGCGCTCTAGTGTTGGTTCAATGATGTCGATTTCTTCATGGCCCAAGTGGCCGCCTTCACCGGCGTGGGGGTTGAGCCCGCAGACCAGGATGCGCGGTTGGGCAATGCCGAATTTGTGTTGCAGGTCGCTGTGCAGGATGCGCGTGACACGCTCCACACGCTCGGCAGTGATGGCATCGGCGATTTCACGCAGCGGCAAGTGGGTGGTCACCAGCGCCACACGCAGGCCACGGGTGGCGAGCATCATCACCACTTGAGCGGTATGGGTCAGTTCCGCGAGAAATTCGGTATGGCCGGAAAAGGCGATGCCGGATTCGTTGATCACGCCTTTGTGCACCGGTGCGGTGATCATGCCGGCAAAGTCGCCGTCGATGCAGCCTTGGCCCGCACGGGTCAACGTCTCCAGCACAAATGCCGCGTTGGCCGTATTCAACTGCCCGGCAACCACTTTGGCTTGCAGCGGGGTGTCCCACACATACAGGCTGCCGGCGGGGGCCGGCAGGTCGGGCCAGTTGCCTGGCCCCACGTCCAGCAGGTTGACGGCCACACCCAGCTGCGCGGCCCGCTCGAGGAGCAGGTCGCGGCTGGTAATGGCAATCAGGGGGTGTGGCTGGGGTTGCGAGGCGAGCAGCAGGCACAGGTCTGGACCAATGCCGGCCGGCTCGCCGGGTGTCACCGCGAAACACTGGGGTTTCACTGGGTTGCCTGGTCGGTGCCTGTTTGCTCGGCGCCTGGCAGCTTGTTCTCTACATAAGCTTCGTCACGTATCTGACGCAGCCAGGTTTGCAGCTCTTCGTCGTATTTGCGGTTACGCAGCACGGTAAGGGCTTGCTGCTCGCGAGCCTGGGTGGTGTTGTCAGTGGCGCGACGGCCAAGGACTTCCAGGACATGCCAACCGTATTGGGTCTTGAACGGCTTGGACAATACGCCTTGTGGCGTGTCGGCCATGACCTGCTGGAACTCGGGCACCAGTGCCCTCGGGTCGATCCAGTTCAGGTCGCCGCCGTTGAGGGCAGAGCCTGGGTCTTCTGAGAAGCTCTTAGCCAGGGTGGCGAAGTCTTCACCGCTTTCGATGCGGTCATAGATCTTCTGGGCCAGTTCCTTGGTTTGTGCTTCGGTGCGGATTTCGCTCGGCTTGACCAAAATGTGACGAACATGAACTTCGTCTTTCAACGAGGTTTCGCCGCCGCGACGTTCCAGCAGCTTCAGGATGATGAAGCCACCCGGGGTGCGGGCTGGCTGGGTAATGCCGCCGACTTCCATGGCGCTCAATTCGCGATCAAACGGAGGTGGCAATTGAGCGGCTTTACGCCAGCCCATGTCACCGCCTTCGAGGGCGTTGTCGCTGCCGGACTGAGCAATGGCCATCTGGGCAAAGTCCGCGCCCGCTTTCAGGCGATCGTAGATCGCCTGGGTTTTAGCGGCGGCGGCATTGAGCTGCTCAGAGTTGGCTCCGTCCGGGGTTGGAATCAGGATATTGGCCAGATGCAACTCTTCGGAGAGCTGCATCTTGCCCAGGTCCGAAGCCAGGAAGTTCTTCACTTCCTGCTCGGACACCTGAACCCGTTCGGCCACACGGCGCTGGCGCACACGGCTGATGATCATTTCGCGCTTGATCTGGTCACGGGCGTCCTCATAGGACAGGCCATCGTGGGCCAGGGCGGCGCGGAACTGATCAATGCTCATGTTGTTGCGCTGAGCGATGGTGCCAACGGCCTGGTTCAGTTCTTCGTCCGAAATACGGATGCCGGAACGGTCGCCAATCTGCAGTTGCAGGTTTTCGACGATCAGGCGTTCCAGTACCTGAGATTCCAGGACGCTGGTCGGAGGCACCCCACCACCACGTTTGGCGATGGTCTGCTGAACTTCCTTGACCCGTTGGTCCAGCTGGCTCTGCATGATCACGTCGTTGTCGACGATGGCCGCTACTTTATCCAGCTGTTGAACCGCGGCGTGTGCCGAAACAGTACCCAGGAACAGCGCGCCCAGCACTAGCGGGCGCAAACACTCAGAAAGCTTTGTCTTCACGTTCACGATAACCTTCAATGCCTTTGTCGAGGAAGCTCTCTACCTTGGCGCCGGTCAGGCCGCCGAGTCCTTTGAGGACGATCTGGAAGAAGAGCCCGTGGTCACCCTTTTCGTTGAGCGGGGCGATCTGGCTGTACTCGTCGTTGGAAACCCAGTAGCGGTTGATGACGCGCAGTTTCCAGCAGCAGTTGTCGTACTCGAAACCACCGAAGGCTTCCAGGGTGCGGTTGCGTGCATAGTCATACTGCCAGCGAGTGATCAAATTCCATTGCGGAATGATCGGCCACATCATCGAGAAGTCGTGTTGCTGGATTTTGTAGTAATCCTTCACGTAGTTCTCTTGACCTGGCGTGCCGTAGTCCCCACCGAACTGCCATTTGCCGGTCAGTTGGTTGTAGACCACTTGGTCATTGCGGTAGCGATAGCCGAGGTTGACGACCTTGTTCGGGTTGTCTTCTGGCTGATAGTGGAACATCGCACTACCGGAGCGTGGGGCATGGCTTTCGGTGTCCCAGTTGTAGTCGGCCGTGGCGCGCCAATCGCGGTTGAAGCGGAACGCGTATTCCAGGGCGATCGGCGAGACATCTGTTTGGGAGTCATCTCGGTCAGCGGCCAGGACTCCTGGCAGTTGAACCTCGCGATCCTTGAAGTACAGTGCCTGACCCACGGAAACACGCTGGCGTTCAAAGCCATTTTCTTCGATCCAGCGGCTGGTTACGCCCAGGGATAACTTGTTCTCGTCTCCAATCCGATCGTTACCGGCAAAGCGGTTATCACGGAACAGAGAGGCATAGCTGAACGAATATTCACTGGTGTCGAAAACCGGAATATCGCTTTGGTCTTTGTTCGGTACGTAGAGGTAGAAGGCTCGCGGCTCAAGGGTCTGGTTATAGTCTTTACCGAACCAGTTAGTTTTGCGGTCGAAGTACAGCCCGCTGTCGACGCTCGCGATAGGAACAGCGCGATCTTGCGAACTCTTGAACACTCCGCCAGCGTAAGGGGCTGCGCCGGGCCGGGTAGCGGCCAGTTGCGCGGCGACAATGTCATCCTTGCCTTTGCTGTCCAGGTCAAGATCATATTTGGTATAGACGTATTTGAGCTTCGGCGTAATAAAGCCATAGCTCCAGTTCATTGGGTACTCGACAGCGGGAGCTACGTTCAAGCGTGTTCCGTTTGCACGGGTCAGGCCGTTTACGTAGGTGTCCAGGCGTCGTTCACCTATGGTGCCATCAGGATTGAACGGCCCGCCGTCTTCGTTAACCACATTACCGTTTCGAAGGTCTCGGTCAAATCTTACGGCTTCAGTCTCGTAGGAGAAGTTGAGCCCCCCCGGATGGTACGGCAACTGACCATTGAAGGTGATCTGCGGCAAACGGTCATACGGAGTGATCTGCGAAATCGTCGCCAGTTGATATGACTGCAGGTTCACGCGAGCTTGATAGTTATCACCACTATAGGTCACGGAGCCCTGCTGGTTCAGGAAGTCCTGGCTCTGGATGCCTTCCTGATACGACTTCAAATCCTGGAAGTAGAACGGATCACTGATCTTG
This sequence comes from Pseudomonas fluorescens, assembly GCF_001902145.1. Classification (GTDB taxonomy): domain Bacteria; phylum Pseudomonadota; class Gammaproteobacteria; order Pseudomonadales; family Pseudomonadaceae; genus Aquipseudomonas; species Aquipseudomonas fluorescens_BV. The sequence continues at coordinate 26,889 of NZ_MRST01000026.1, read as the reverse complement.
GTGTAATCGACCTGGGTTGTCAGACGCGAATCCAACCCACCTTTATGCTGCCAATTGAGCATATATCGGGTCTTTTCGTAATCAGTCTGCTTCTTCCGCTCGTCGCTATCATCATTGAGATACGCCCCGCCAAACTGCCCTTCACTCGACTTGGTCAGATAGCGGAACTCGCCCTCCATCAACATGCCGCGCTTGGTCATGTATTGCGGGTACAACGTGGCATCGTAGTTCGGTGCCAGGTTGAAGTAGTACGGCGTTACCAGTGTAAAGCCAGTCTCGCTGCCGGTACTGAAGCTCGGCGGCAGGAAGCCGGATTGGCGACGGTCGTCGATCGGGAAGTAGATGTAAGGGGTGTACAGGATCGGGATGTTCTTGACCCGCAACGTCGCGTTGGTCGCCGTACCGAAACCGGTGGCCGGGTTCAACGTGATGTTGTTGCCCTTGAGCTGCCAGGCGTTGCTGTCCGGCTCGCAGGTGGTGTACGTACCGTCCTTGAGACGGATGATCGCGTTTTCTGCACGCTTGGCGTACAGCGCGTTACCGCGGATGCGTGACTTGTGCATCACGTATTCGGCGTTGTCGATCTGGGCGGCACCGGTGTCGAGCTGGACCTGGGCATGGTCACCCACGATCAGGGCGCCGTTATCGCGCAGGCGCACCTTGCCATTCAGTTCGCCACGGTTCTCGGCCTGGTACAGGCTGGCTTCGTCCGACTCCAGCTGCATGCTGCCCTGGCGCATGACCACGTCACCGGCCAGGGTAGCGACCTGCTGCTCCTGCTCGTAACGAGAAGCCTTGGCGCCGATGAAGGTCGGCGCATCGCTCTTGTTCGTCTTGTCGTTCATGCCAGGACGAGTCGGCTCGATGTAGGCGCCGCCGCAGTAAGGGCCGGTTTCGGCCAACTGTGCTGCGGTCAGCTTGTCGCGAGGTACCCAGTCAAGGTGGCTGTAGTCGGCACTGCGCGAACGCAGGCCACGGCCCTTGGCTTCGGTGACCAGCATGGTCTTGGGTTCGGCGTCGACGCTGCCGCCAGCGTTGCCTTGCGGCGTGCTGTTGGCCGAGCTGACGGCAGCACCGTCATGCACCGGGCGCGGTGGCAATGGGGCGGCGGCGGTTTTCGGCGCGCAATCCCAGGCACCCGAAGCAGAGACTGAGCAGTCATACTGTTCCGCGGCGACCACGAATGAGGTGGCGAAAGGTTGCAAGGCCAGCAGACTGCCGGTTACCAGCAACGGAAATTTTCTACGAAACGCGGGGGATTTCAATGCCATCTTATTAGTCCGGGCTTCCTGCGTGCCATCTGCCCGCGGTTTGGGCCGCACGCCTCTCGATGGTCTGAAAAAGATGCGTGATAATAAAGCATGCCCCGCTTGACGGCTAGCGCCGTCGGAGACCCTTGTAATGCCCGAGCACGATCTACGTTTACAACAGCTGGAAGTCTGGCTGGATGAGCAGTTGCCGATCCTCTTCAACGCTCAGGACTGGGGCCCAGTGCCCCCGGCCACATTGACCGCGGCCAGCAGCGACGCGAGTTTCAGACGTTATTTCCGATGGGAGGGCGGTGCCCATACGTTCGTCGTCATGGACGCGCCACCCCCCCAGGAAAACTGCAAACCTTTCGTCGATATTGCGCATTTGCTCGCGAAATCGGGAATAAATGTGCCAAAAATTTATGCAGAAGATTTGCCCCGTGGCTTTCTTTTGCTCAATGACCTGGGCAGAAAAACCTATCTAGACGTGATTAACGGTGAAAATGCCGATCAATTATTTGCCGATGCCATCGACGCGCTGCTGGCTTTCCAGCAATTGCCGATGGATGCGCCGTTGCCCAGCTATGACGTGGCCTTATTGCGTCGCGAGCTGGAATTGTTCCCGGAATGGTACGTGCGTCGTCACCTGGGCATCGACCTCGACCCTGAGCAACAAGCCCTCTGGCAACGTGCCAGCCAGCAGTTGATCGACAGCGCGCTGGCCCAACCCAAGGTGCTGGTGCACCGCGACTACATGCCGCGCAACCTGATGATCAGTGAGCCAAGCCCAGGCGTGCTGGATTTCCAGGACGCGGTCTACGGCCCGGTGACCTATGACATTACCTGCCTGTTCAAGGACGCCTTCCTCAGTTGGCCCCAGGCCCGCGTGCGCGAATGGCAACGTGGCTATTGGCAGCGTGCCGGACAGTTGGGGATTCCCGTACAGGACGACTTTGAAGAGTTCCTGCGTGCCAGCGACCTGATGGGCGTGCAGCGTCACCTCAAGGTTATCGGCATTTTTTCGCGTATCTGCCACCGCGACGGCAAGCCACGCTACCTGGCCGACGTGCCGCGTTTCTTTGCTTATATAGACGCGGTGCTGGCCGACCGACCTGAGTTGAGTGACCTGGGCGAATTGCTCGCCAGCCTGCGCGAACCTGCCGAGGCCAGCGTATGAAGGCGATGATCCTGGCGGCGGGCAAGGGCGAGCGCATGCGCCCGCTCACCCTGCATACGCCCAAGCCGCTGGTGCAGGCGGGCGGTAAACGATTGATCGAATACCACCTTGAAGCGCTGGCAAAGGCCGGGTTTACCGAGATCGTGGTCAATCACGCCTGGCTCGGCGAGCAGATCGAAAGCTATCTGGGCGATGGCGCCCAGTTCGGCTTGCGTATCCGCTATTCGGCCGAAGGCGAGCCGCTGGAAACCGGTGGCGGGATTTTCCAGGCGCTGCCATTGCTGGGGGATGAACCCTTTGTGGTGGTCAATGGTGATATCTGGACCGATTATGACTTCAGCCAATTGCGGCAGCCGCTCCAGGGCTTGGCCCACTTGGTGATGGTCGATAATCCGGCGCATCACCCCTCAGGCGGGGACTTCTATCTAGATCAGGGGCGGCTTAATGATGCCGCGCCCGGTGCCGATAACCTGACCTTCAGTGGCATTTCAGTGCTCGACCCTAAATTGTTCGCGGGTTGCAGCGCCGGTGCCTTCAAGCTGGCCCCGCTGTTGCGTGAGGCCATGGCTAAAGGTTTGGTAACGGGGGAGCACATGGCCGGACGCTGGGTGGATGTGGGGACGCTGGAGCGACTGGCGCAGGTCGAAACCTTGCTGACAGCGGGGCAGTAGGATGTTGTGGCCAGGGACGCTGATCGGCGCCGGGGCTGGCTTTGCTATTGCCAGTATTCCGGGGGCATTGTTGGGGGCATTGCTGGGGCAGGCGTTGGATCGTCGCTTGCAATTGCACAGTTGGGCGCAGTTGCGTGAACGCCTGGGTGGGCGTCCGGCCTTGCGCAACGACGAGCTGCTGTTTGTGCTGCTGGGGCGACTGGCCAAGAGTAATGGGCGAGTGGTGGATGGGCATATCCAGCAGGCGCGTCTGGAAATGCGTGCATTGGACATGAGTGAGCCGGCCCAGCGCCGCGCGATCAGCGCCTTCAACCGTGGCAAGTCCGGCAGCGACCGGGTGCGCAGTTACCTGCGGGTGCTCAAGACGCAGCCCCATGCGGCGGAAGGCGTGCTGCGCGCCTGTTGGCGCATGGCGTGGGCGGACGGTCGGGCGGATGTTGCCGAGCGCGACCTGATCGACCAGTGGGGCAAGTGGCTGGGCTGGACGCCGCAGCAGCTGCAGGCGTTGGCGACCGATTACGCGCCGGAGCGCAAGCCAGTGGCCAATCGTGGCGGTGCCTATCAGGAGGCGTTGCGTATCCTGGGGGTGACGGCAACCACTGAGCCTTCGGTGATCAAGCGCGCCTACCGCCGACTGCTCAGCCGCCACCATCCGGACAAGATTGCCGGCACGGGCGCCAGCCCCGCGCAAGTGCGGGAGGCGACCGAACGAACCCGTGAATTGCATAACGCCTATGCGTTGATTCGTGAGCGGCGCGATTTTCGCTGAGGCTATCGCCACTCAACTCCATGTGGGAGGGGCAAGCCCTAATACCCTGTAGGAGCGAGCTTGCTCGCGAAAAACTCACAGGCGCCGCGTTTATTCAGGAGGCACGCATTATCGTTGACGTTTTTCGCGAGCGAGCTCGCTCCTACAGAAAGCGATGTCGCCCCCGATAGCGGAGTGTCAGTCTGCGCCGCCCTGCGGGCTCAACCAGCCGCGAACCCTGCGATACAGCTGCTCCTGCTCTGCTGCACTATTGCCCGGCAACGCCGTGAGCGACACCTGCTTGTAACCGTCATTCTTCGAACGCTTGGCCGCCTGGAGTCGTTCCTGGGCGTTTTTGCGTTCCAGGGCGCCTTCTTGATAGAACACGTCCGCCGTGGGCACCTTCAAGGCCGGCGCCAGTTGCTGCAGGTCCGGTTGGCGAGCTGCGGGCGTCTTGCCGGTCACCATCACCAACCTCTGCACCTGGGAGGGTTGTTTCTCGCTCAGGTAGCGTGCCGCCCACCAGGCCCCGGTGCCATGGCCGAGCAACACCACACTGCGGGCGCTTTGGGTCTGGGCGAAGGCGACGGCGGCGTCGATGCGGTCGAAGATGCGCTTGGCGTCGGTCTTGTCCTGTTCATCCGCCCCCGGCACCACTGCCGGGTCAGTGCCTTCGGCCTCGGCGCTGGCGGCCTGTTCGACCGGCTTGGCTACGGTGCTGCCTTCCTTGCTGCTGGTATCGATCGCCGCTTTAGGCGGTTCGACAACCCGTGGCGGCAGGGTGTCCACATTGACGTCAGGCAATGACAGGCTGAGGGTGCCCCAGGCGGCGTCCGGTAACTTGCGCCGCAGAGGCGCGATTGCTTGCGGCCAGTCCGCGTTTTCCCCGGCGCCTGGTATGAGAATCACCACACCTTCGGCTTCGGCGCTGTTGGCAGGTTTCCACAGCGCCAGGAACGAATCGCTACCGGCCTGCAATTGCTGCTGTTGCTGCTGTGGAACCTGGCGTTCGAGCGCGCTGGCTTCTTGCTGGCTACGCTCGGGCAAGGGCTGGCGTTCAGCCGGTTTTTCGACAGCAGGCGCGGGCGCATCCTCGGCCTGAACAGGCAAGGCGCTGGTAAACAGGAGTGACAGGCACAATGCTGGCAGTGCCGAGCGGTGAAGAAAAAGCATTGTTGTTTCCCGGCCAGAAGTGATTCCAGCAGCCTAATGGGTTGGTCGGTATTTGTCAGGAGTATGAGGCGCGGTTCGCGTTACCAACAGGCTATCGGCGGTTTGTACGCTGCCTTGATGGGCGCGGCGCGACCATTCAACCAATGAATGGCAGACAACACGCCAGGTGCGGCTATTCTTGTGCCAGCCCATCATTCATAAGAGGCCGCGCACATGAGTACTTCCTCATTCAAGATCGCCCACAAACTGCTGACCGGCGCAGGTGCCATCGAACAACTGGCTGCCGAACTCACGCGCCTGGATGTGGACAATCCGTTGATCGTCACCGACGCCGCGCTGGTCCAGTCCGGCACCGTGGCGCTGGCCCTGGAGCATCTGGGTGATCGAGCCTACGAAATCTTCGACCGCGTGCTGCCCGATCCGGAAATTGCCATCGTCGAAGACTGCATGCGTGCGTACCGCGAAGGCGGGCATGACGGCCTGATCGGTGTGGGCGGCGGCAGTGCCATCGACATCGCCAAGAGCGTGGCGGCGTATGCCGGTTATCACGGCGCGCTGGCGGACTTGTTTGGCGTCGATCAGGTGCCGCGCAAAGGCCCGCCGTTGATCGCCATCCCCACCACGGCCGGCACCGGCTCAGAGGTGACCAATGTGGCGATACTGTCAGACAAGGCCGCACAGCTGAAAAAAGGCATCGTCAGCGATTACTTGCTGCCGGATGTCGCGCTGATCAGCCCGCAAATGACCTTGACCTGCCCACGGGGTGTCACGGCCGCCAGTGGTGTGGACGCCTTGGTGCATGCCATCGAGTCCTACCTGTCGCTGAATGCCTCGCCGATTACCGACGCCCTGGCCATCGGTGCGATCAAGCTGATTGCCAGCGCGTTGCCCAAGGCTTACGCCAACCCGGCGAACCTGCAGGCCCGTGACGACATGGCCACCGCCAGCCTGATGGCCGGCATGGCCTTTGGCAACGCTGGCGTCGGTGCTGTGCATGCGCTGGCGTACCCGTTGGGTGGGCGCTTCAACATTGCCCATGGTGTAAGCAACGCGCTGTTGTTGCCGTATGTGATGCACTGGAACAAGTTGGCCTGCGTCGAGCGCATGCAGGACATTGCCCAGGCCATGGGCGTCAATATCGCCGGGCTGAGTGTGAATGACGCTGCCGACCAGGCTGTAGCGGCGATGACGCGGCTGTGTGCGGCGGTGGAGATCCCGTCCGGCCTGCGCAGTTTCGGCGTGCCCGAGGACGCCATCCCGGCCATGGCCAGTGAAGCCGCAGGCATTGAGCGCTTGATGCGCAACAACCCGCGCAAGCTCAGCGCCGCCGATATCGAAAAAATCTACCGGGCAGCTTACTAACCGTTGAGATAGGTCACGGTGCGCGCAGCAAAGCATGAGGTATACAATGCGCGCCATCGTGATTTAGCTCAAAAAAGGTGCGTCATGCAGCCCTTCGTCATTGCTCCATCGATTCTCTCTGCCGACTTCGCCCGCCTGGGTGAGGAAGTGGACAAGGTGTTGGCCGCCGGTGCCGACTTCGTGCACTTCGATGTCATGGACAACCACTACGTGCCCAACCTGACCATCGGCCCAATGGTGTGCGCCGCGCTGCGCAAGTACGGCATCACCGCGCCGATTGATGCGCACCTGATGGTCAGCCCGGTGGACCGTATCGTCGGTGACTTCATCGAGGCGGGTGCGACTTACATCACCTTCCACCCGGAAGCTACGTTGCACGTTGACCGCACCTTGCAGCTGATCCGCGAAGGCGGCTGCAAGGCGGGTTTGGTATTCAACCCGGCTACTCCGCTGAGCGTGCTTGAGTACGTGATGGACAAGGTCGACATGGTCTTGCTGATGAGCGTCAACCCAGGCTTCGGCGGGCAGAAGTTCATCCCTGGCACCTTGAACAAGCTGCGTGAGGCCCGTGCACTGATCGATGCGTCGGGGCGTGACATTCGCCTGGAGATCGACGGCGGGGTCAACGTCAACAATATCCGTGAGATCGCCGCAGCGGGTGCCGATACCTTCGTGGCCGGCTCGGCGATCTTCAACGCCCCGGACTATCAGGTCGTCATCGACAAGATGCGTGCCGAACTGGCGCTGGCGCGTCCATGAGCGGTTTTGAGCAGTTGTTCCCCGGCAAATTGCCACGGCTGGTGATGTTCGATCTGGACGGTACCTTGATCGACTCGGTACCTGACCTGGCGGCCGCGGTGGACCAGATGCTGCTCAAGCTGGGGCGCAAGCCGGCAGGGATCGAGTCGGTGCGCGAATGGGTTGGCAATGGCGCGCCGATGTTGGTGCGCCGGGCCCTGGCCAACCACATCGATGCCACGGGTGTGGATGAGGTAGAGGCAGAACATGCCTTGGAACTGTTCAATGCCGCTTATGAAAGCAGCCACGAACTGACCGTGGTTTACCCCGGCGTGCGCGACACCCTCAAGTGGTTGAGCAAGCAGGGCGTGGAAATGGCCCTGATCACCAACAAGCCGGAGCGCTTCGTTGCGCCGTTGTTGGACCAGATGAAAATCGGTCGCTACTTCCGCTGGATCATCGGCGGCGATACCTTGCCGCAGAAAAAACCCGACCCGGCGGCTCTGTTTTTCGTGATGAAAATGGCCAATATCCCGGCGTCTCAGTCGCTGTTTGTCGGCGATTCGCGCAGCGATGTGCTGGCGGCCAAAGCGGCGGGCGTGCAGTGCGTGGCCTTGAGTTATGGTTACAATCATGGCCGGCCGATTGCGGAGGAGTCCCCCGCGCTGGTCATTGATGACCTGCGACTGCTAATCCCCGGTTGCTTGGGCGCTGGCGCTGAGATAACGTTGCCCGACATTGATTCGTCCCCTTCTGGAAATTCCATCGTGGTGGTCACTCGCAAACTCTGGATGAAAGTCATCAAGGCCCTGGCCCGCTGGCGTTGGCGCGCCTGACTGATCCTGGCCGCCTGTGCGGCACGTTTGCCTACCTGACTGTTTGACCCTCACACCACGAGGCACATCATGACCCGCGAAGAATTCCTGCGTTTGGCCGCTGCCGGCTATAACCGTATCCCCATGGCTTGCGAAACCCTGGCCGACTTCGATACGCCGCTGTCGATCTACTTGAAGCTGGCCGACGAGCCCAACTCTTACCTGCTCGAGTCGGTACAGGGCGGCGAGAAGTGGGGTCGTTACTCGATCATTGGCCTGCCATGCCGCACCGTGCTGCGGGTACACGGCCATCATGTGAGCATCACCCATGATGGCGTGGAGATCGAAAGCCATGACGTAGAAGACCCGCTGGCCTTTGTCGAAACCTTCAAGGCGCGCTACAACGTGCCGACCATTGCTGGCCTGCCACGCTTCAATGGCGGCCTGGTGGGGTACTTCGGCTATGACTGTGTGCGCTATGTGGAGAAGCGCTTGGGCAAATGCCCGAACCCGGACCCGCTGGGCGTGCCGGACATTTTGCTGATGGTGTCCGACGCGGTGGTGGTGTTCGACAACCTCGCCGGAAAGATGCATGCGATTGTCCTTGCCGACCCTGCCCAGGCTGATGCCTTCGAACAAGGCCAGGCCAACCTGCAAGCGCTGCTTGAGAAACTCCGCCAGCCGATCACCCCGCGTCGCGGCCTGGACCTCAGCCGCCCACCGGCGGCCGACCCGGTGTTCCGCTCAAGCTTTACCCAGGATGACTACGAGCGCGCCGTCGATACCATCAAGGAATACATCCTCGCCGGTGACTGCATGCAAGTGGTGCCGTCGCAACGCATGTCAATCGACTTCAAGGCGGCGCCGATTGATCTGTACCGCGCACTGCGTTGTTTCAACCCGACGCCATACATGTACTTCTTCAATTTTGGCGACTTCCACGTCGTGGGCAGTTCGCCGGAAGTGCTGGTGCGGGTTGAAGACAACCTGATCACCGTGCGCCCGATTGCCGGCACGCGCCCCCGTGGCGCGACCGAAGAAGCCGACGTGGCGCTGGAAGAAGACCTGCTCAGCGACGACAAGGAAATCGCCGAACACCTGATGCTGATCGACCTGGGGCGCAACGACACCGGGCGTGTATCGGAAATCGGTTCGGTGAAACTGACCGAGAAGATGGTCATCGAGCGGTATTCCAATGTGATGCATATCGTGTCCAACGTCACCGGCGAGCTGAAGGCCGGGCTGACGGCGATGGACGCACTGCGGGCGATTTTGCCGGCGGGCACATTGTCGGGGGCGCCGAAGATCCGTGCGATGGAAATCATCGACGAACTGGAGCCGGTCAAGCGTGGTGTCTATGGCGGCGCCGTCGGGTATTTTGCCTGGAACGGCAATATGGACACCGCCATTGCGATCCGCACGGCGGTGATCAAGGACGGCGAGCTGCATGTGCAGGCCGGCGGTGGGATTGTGGCGGACTCGGTGCCGGCCCTTGAGTGGGAAGAAACCCTGAACAAGCGCCGGGCGATGTTCCGCGCCGTGGCATTGGCAGAGCAAACGCCACAAGACTGAAGCTGGAATAAAAATGTGGGAGCGGGCTTGCCCGCGATGGCGGTGTGTCAGTTGAGATACTCAGTGACTGATCCACCGCCATCGCAGGCAAGCCAGCTCCCACATTTGGTTTGCGCAGTATTTAGAAATCCAGACTGACCCCGACATTGACGCCTTGCTGGGTCAAATTGTCATCCTTCCTCAGGTTATACGCCGCGCGCAGTGCCAGGTCCTGAGTCAGCTTGTGGCTGACACCCAGGCTCAAGCGATCAGAGTTACTGCGAGGCGTATACCCGTCTAGCTTGAAGTCGATTCCCTGGACGCTGTTGAGCGAAATGTTCACCTTCTGGGTGTCATTTTCAAACTCATGCTCGTGTGCCACTTCGCCAAAAACCTGGGTTTGCGGCGTGATGCGGTAGCTGCCTTGCAGGCCGACGCCCAGGCGCTTGGAGTCGCGTTGTTGATCATCAAAGGTCAGGGCGGTGGAGCGGCTGTTTTTCTCCGAGTAGCCATTGACTTCAACCCGCGCGTAATCGGCGCTGATGAACGGCGACAGGTGCCAGTCGCTGCCCGGTGTGGCGATGTCATACCCCACGCGGCCGCTCAGTGCCCAGAGCCAGCCATCGGTATCACCTTTCTCCGAGCCTTCACTGACACCCAGGGCGAACTTGCGCTTGAGGCTGTCGAAGTCCAGCTTGCCGCCGGTCAATGCGGCATCGGCCCACCAGTGATTTTGCTGATACTGAGCGAAAGCCGTGCCCATATAGCTGTTGAGCTTGTAGTCCGAATCATTGGCTCCGGCTTCGAGTGTCTGCCGATACAGGCCGGCGGCAACGCCCACGCGCCAGTTTTCATCGAGCCGGTAGCTGCCACCTATATTCAGGTTATAGCCGCTGCCGTCGCCACTGGCCGAGCTGCTCTGATTATCGAAATCCAGGCGTTGGCCGCCACTGGCCACTATGGCGCGCCATTGGCCGACGGCTTGCCAACTGCCGTTGTCTGCTTGCCATTGGTTACGCAGCTCGTCCTGGTGGGCGCGCAATGTGCCTTGGGCCATTTCCGGCAGCAAGGTCAGTTCCCACGGCGCGGCGAGTAGGGAATAGGCGTAATCGGCAATCAAGCGTTGCCCGGCCACGGTAGGGTGGACCGAGTCGTTGTAGATCAGCTTGGTCGGGTCCGGGCTGGTACCGCCGATGCCGTAGGTTGGGTTGGCGGTGCAACTGTTGCCGCTGAAGCAGGTGCCGGTCAGGTTCTGGCCGGTAGCGAGGCCGAAGCGGGCCGGATCGGCGAAAGCCTCGTTCAACAACAGCGGGATGTTCAGCGGGATAACCTGCGCATCGATCTGCGACAGACGCTGTACCAGGGACTGGTTGAAAATATTGCTCAGGGCCGAGGTCGCTGCTTGCTGTGGGGTGCCGTTGATGGCCGGCGTCAGCCCCAGGTCGGGTAGCATCCAGACCATGATGTAGCGTGCGCCGGCTTGTTGCAGGGCCTGGGCGCTGTCCGCCAGTCGCCCACCTGCGGCGACCGCTTGAGCGGGGCTGAGTACCCGGCCTTGGAGGAAGTCGTTGCCGCCACCGGAAAGGAAGTAGAGCGCGTTCGGGTCGGCTCTCCCACCATTGGCCGGCAAATAGCCCTGCCGACTGCGCAACACGGTGCCACCACCGGCGTTGCCTGGGGGAATCGCAGCATCGGAGACTGAGGTAATAGAGTCGAGGATATTGTCGGTACGGTAACCACCCACTGCCCAGTTGTTCCCGTCTGGCAAACCTTGGGCTGCGCGAACCGGTGAGGTGGAGGCATTCAGGTCGTTGGGGGCTACCCCCAATTTGGCACCCAATAGGGTTGAAGAGACCAGGCCGTATTCACCCTGGAAGTTCGCCCCGGTTCGGTTGGTAAAGCGCAATGTGGCGCCGTTCGAACCGTCGGGAAACTGGCCTGCATCAGCCAGGCTGTCGCCGAAAACCACCATGGTTGAATAAGGTGACGGGGCTGCGAACGCCGGGGCGCAGGCCAATGACAGGAGGCAGCCGGCAAGGGGCGCGAAAAATGCTGGTCTGAGCATGCAAGATTCCATTCGGTTGTTTTTATGTTGGAAGTGAAACACTAGCAAAATTTCTGGCATTTTCTGTAGGGATATGTGGAATGTGCCTACGTTGGCCCCCGTATTTGCGGCTCCATATTGCACCGCTGGCGAGCCTACGTTACTGTGCCTGAACGTATGAATGAGACCCTCCCCGTGTTGATCATCAGCAAACTCTTGATGCGAGTAGTCAAGGCACACGCCCGTTGGCGTTGGCGCGCCTGACATTTTTCTCTGCCGGCCTGGCCGGACCTGTACCGATTTGCCTTCTTTACCCGTTGTTTGACGCCCCTTGCCAACTCTCCCTGGCAACCGGAACGTGCGTCTGGCAGCGGGTCATACTCTTGGAAGGCGGTCATTTGAAATCAGTGAATTCAAGAGGTTTGAGCCCACATGTTGCTGATGATTGATAACTACGACTCCTTTACCTACAACGTTGTGCAGTACCTGGGCGAGTTGGGTGCCGAGGTCAAGGTGGTGCGCAACGATGAACTCACTGTTGCCGAAATCGCCGCGTTGAACCCCGAGCGCATCGTGGTTTCACCTGGCCCGTGCACGCCGACCGAGGCGGGCATCTCTCTGGAAGCTATCCAGTATTTCGCCGGCAAGCTGCCGATCCTGGGCGTCTGCCTGGGCCACCAGTCCATCGGCCAGGCGTTTGGCGGTGATGTGGTGCGCGCGCGGGAGGTCATGCACGGCAAGACCAGTCCGGTATTTCATCGCGACCTGGGTGTGTTCCATGGCCTGAACCTGCCGGTGACCGTGACCCGTTACCACTCACTGGTGGTCAAGCGTGAAACCTTGCCCGAATGCCTGGAACTGACCGCCTGGACCCAATTGGAAGACGGCTCGGTCGACGAGATCATGGGCCTGCGTCACAAGACGCTGAACATCGAAGGGGTGCAATTTCACCCTGAATCAATCCTGACCGAGCAGGGCTACGAGCTGTTCGCCAATTTTCTCAAGCAGAGCGGCGGCACGCGCTAAGGACTTTTCATGGATATCAAGACTGCCCTGAGCCGTATCGTCGGCCATCTGGACCTGAGCACCGCGGAAATGAGCGATGTGATGCGCGAGATCATGACCGGTCAATGCACCGACGCCCAGATCGGCGCCTTTATGATGGCGATGCGCATGAAGAGCGAGAGCATCGACGAAATCGTCGGTGCGGTGTCGGTGATGCGTGAGCTGGCGGACAAGGTCGAACTCAAGACCCTCGACGGCGTCGTCGATGTAGTGGGCACTGGCGGTGACGGAGCGAATATTTTCAACGTGTCGACCGCCTCATCTTTTGTGGTGGCTGCCGCTGGTTGCACCGTCGCCAAGCACGGTAACCGTGCAGTGTCTGGCAAGAGCGGCAGTGCCGACTTGTTGGAAGCGGCCGGTATTTACCTGAACCTCACGCCGGTGCAAGTTGCGCGCTGCATTGACAGCGTTGGCATCGGCTTCATGTTTGCCCAGTCCCATCACGGCGCGATGAAGCATGCAGCCGGCCCGCGTAAGGACCTTGGCTTGCGTACCCTGTTCAACATGCTCGGCCCGCTTACGAATCCGGCCGGTGTGAAGCACCAGGTGGTAGGCGTGTTCAGCCAGGCGCTGTGCCGGCCGCTGGCCGAAGTCTTGCAGCGCCTGGGCAGCAAGCATGTGCTGGTGGTGCATTCCAAGGATGGCCTCGACGAGTTCAGCCTGGCGGCGCCTACCTTCGTGGCGGAGCTCAAGAACGACGAGGTCACCGAATATTGGGTCGAGCCCGAAGACCTGGGTATGAAAAGCCAGAGCTTGCACGGCCTGGCGGTGGAAAGCCCGGCAGCTTCACTGGAGCTGATTCGTGACGCCTTGGGACGTCGCAAGACCGAAAACGGTCAGAAAGCTGCGGAAATGATTGTGCTCAATGCTGGCGCAGCCCTTTACGCCGCCGACCATGCCTATAGTCTCAAGGAAGGTGTCGCCTTGGCCCACGATGCGCTGCACACCGGCCTGGCTCGTGAGAAGCTCGAAGAGCTGGGAGCATTCACCGCCGTATTCAAGATGGAGAATGAAGGATGAGTGTGCCAACCGTTCTGGAAAAGATCCTGGCCCGCAAGGCTGAAGAAGTGGCCGAGCGCCGTGCCCGTGTGAGCCTGGCCGAGTTGGAAGCGCAGGCGAAAAGCGCCGATGCGCCACGCGGCTTTGCCAATGCCTTGATCGCCCAGGCCAAGCTCAAGCAGCCGGCCGTGATTGCTGAGGTCAAGAAAGCCTCACCGAGCAAGGGGGTGATTCGCGAACACTTTGTACCTGCTGAAATCGCCGTCAGTTACGAGAAGGGTGGGGCGACCTGTCTGTCTGTGCTGACGGATATTGACTACTTCCAGGGTTCCGACCCGTTCCTGCAACAGGCGCGCGCTGCGTGCAAGCTGCCGGTGATCCGCAAGGATTTCATGGTCGACCCGTATCAAATCGTCGAAGCTCGTGCCTTGGGTGCCGACTGCGTGTTGCTGATTGTCTCCGCATTGGATGACGTGAAGATGGCCGAGCTGGCGGCCGTTGCCAAAAGCGTCGGCCTGGACGTGCTGGTCGAAGTGCATGACGGCGACGAGCTGGAGCGCGCATTGAAGACCCTCGATACTCCGCTGGTGGGCGTCAACAACCGTAACCTGCATACCTTCGACGTCAGCCTGGAAACCACCCTCGACCTGCTGCCGCGTATTCCGCGGGATCGCTTGGTGATTACCGAGAGTGGCATCGTCAATCGCGCCGATGTGGAGTTGATGGAAATCAGTGGTGTGTACTCGTTCCTGGTGGGCGAGACCTTTATGCGCGCCGAGAACCCGGGGGCGGAACTGCAGCGTTTGTTCTTCCCGGAGCGCGGTACGACGATCAGCGGTTCGACACTAGACTGATTTGAAATACGCTCGGAACTGTAGGAGCTGGCTTGCCTGCGATAGTGGCGGGTCAGCCAACCTCTGTGTAGCTGATACACCGCTATCGCAGGCAAGCCAGCTCCCACATTAGGTTTGTGTTTATTCAAGGTAAGTAGGTGTTCGATGCTCCAGCCCGTGATCATGACTGTCGAAGCTGGCCTTGCCGCCGAGCAAGCCCTGTTGGCAGCCGTTTGCGCGGGTGAGCAGGCATTCGGATTGCTGTTCTGGCAGCCCAGTGACCAAGCGCTGGTCATGCCGCGCCGTTTGAGCCGGCTGCCGGCATTCGAGGCCGCGAGCCAGGTCTCGGCCGATGCGGGTTGGCCGGTATTGCTGCGTGAAACCGGCGGTGAGCCGGTGCCGCAGTCCGGCGCCACGGTCAACATCGCCCTGATCTATGCCCCGCCCCGTAGCGAAGGCGACCAAGGGCGCATCGAAACCGGTTATCAGCGCTTGTGCCAACCGATCTGTGATCTGTTGATCGAGTTGGGTGGCGATGCGTCCGTCGGCGAAATTGACGGTGCGTTTTGCGACGGTCGTTACAACGTCAATCTCAATTGCCGCAAAATGGTGGGCACTGCCCAGCGTTGGCGACAAAGCGGTGGCCGCCCGGTCGGGTTGGTGCATGGGGCAATGTTGCTGGAGAATGATCGTGAGGAATTGATTGCGGCGGTCAACCGCTTCAATCAAGCCTGTGGCTTGGAACAGCGAGTTCGCGCCGACAGCCATATCGCACTGCACGAAGCGTTTCCCGCGCCGGATGCGATCAACCGGCTCGACACGTTGTACCGGCAGATGCTGGCTGGCTTCCTGCCGGTTTAACGGGTACCGAATACCACCATTGTCTTGCCTTTGACGTGCACCAGGTTACGTTCCTCCAAGTCCTTGAGCACGCGGCCGACCATTTCCCGAGAACACCCGACAATACGTCCAATCTCCTGGCGCGTGACTTTGATCTGCATGCCGTCGGGATGGGTCATGGCATCGGGTTGCTTGCATAGCTCCAGCAGGCAGCGAGCGACGCGGCCGGTGACATCAAAGAACGCCAGGTCGCCGACCTTGCGCGTGGTGTCGCGCAGGCGCTGGGCGATCTGACCGCTCAGGGCATACAAGATATCTGGATCATGCTGGGCCAGTTCGCGAAATTTCGTATAGCTGATCTCGGCCACTTCACATTCAACTTTGGCCCGTACCCAAGCGCTGCGTTCCTGCTCTTTGCCTGCCTGTTCAAACAAACCCAGCTCCCCGAAGAAGTCTCCGGCGTTGAGGTAGGCAATGATCATCTCACGGCCATCTTCATCCTCGATCAGGATGGTGACCGAGCCCTTGATGATGAAGAACAGGGTTTCTGAGCGCTCGCCGGCGCAGATGATGTTGTGCTTGGCCGGATGACGTCGGCGCTGGCAATGCAGCAACAGCTTGTCGAGGTTCTTGATCTTGGGTGTGGGAGTAAGAGCAACCATGGTTGTATCCCGAAAAAGACTGCGCGGTGTCGTTGGCGTTGTTTTTATCCAGCGGCATCTCATCGATAAACGCTGTACAAGACATGGCAATGCGCCATTCATTTGGCGCCAGCTTACCAGACACCTTCTGTCGCGATTAGCCAATTTACCGGGCAAACGCTGTCATTTATCGAATTTTTGCAGGGCGCTGCTGTTTCAAGACCCTGTGCTAAGCTGGCGACCCTTTTTTAGCAGTGGAGTCTGGGCGATGAAGGCACGCATCCAATGGGCGGGCGAAGCCATGTTCCTCGGTGAGTCGGGCAGCGGCCACGTGGTGGTCATGGACGGTCCGCCGGAAGCCGGCGGCCGTAACCTGGGTGTACGGCCGATGGAAATGTTGCTGCTGGGTGTGGGCGGTTGCAGCAATTTCGATGTGGTCAGCATCTTGAAGAAGTCCCGCCAGGCTGTGGAAAGCTGCGAAGCCTTCCTGGAAGCCGAGCGCGCCACTGAAGACCCGAAGGTCTTTACCAAGATCCATATGCATTTCGTGGTCAAGGGCCGGGCGTTGAAAGAAGCCCAGGTCAAGCGTGCCATCGAGCTGTCGGCCGAGAAGTACTGCTCAGCATCGATCATGCTGGGGGCCGCGGGCGTGGTCATTACCCACGACTACGAAATCATCGAGCTGGGTTGATTGCAGCAGGCAAAAGAAAGGGCGCTTCGGGCGCCCTTTTTTTCTTTTTTCGGTTCAGATTCGATAGGTGCTTTTGGTCATGACCTTGGCCAACAGGCTCATGCCGAACCGTACCGGGGCTGGAAAGCGGAAGCCGCCCGCGTCCAGCGCGCTCTCTGCGTGGTGTTCTTCATCGATGCGCATCTGCTCAAGAATGGCCCGTGACTTTTCGTCTTCGGCCGGCAGTTGCTCCAGGTGTTCATCCAGGTGCTTGCACACCTGATGTTCTGTCGCGGCTACAAACCCCAGGCTGACTTTGTCGCTGATCAGCCCGGCAGCCGCGCCGATACCAAACGACAAGCCATAAAACAGTGGGTTGAGCACGCTGGGATGGCTGCCCAACTGGCGGATGCGTTGTTCGCACCAGGCCAGGTGGTCGATCTCTTCCTCGGCCGCATGCTCCATCGCCGTGCGTACCTGTGGCAACTTGGCGGTCAGCGCCTGGCCCTGGTACAACGCCTGGGCACAGACTTCACCGGTATGGTTGATGCGCATCAGGCCAGCGACGTGACGGGTATCGGTCTCGCTCAGCTGTACATCCGGCTGCACGATGGCGGGCGATGGACGGTAGGGCTGGCCGCTGAACGGCAGCAGGGTGCGCATGGCCATGTCGGCTTGCAGCAACAGACGGTCAATCGGCGAGTAGTGACGTTGGGTAGTCATGCTGACCTCCGGGAAGAATCTCGGCGGCCAGTTTACCGCAAGAGAGCGTCCAGCGTTTGTGCTGAGTCAATTTGCCCTTGTGCACTCAGCCCGGTGGCCAGTTCATCTGGCGCTGGCCCAGCACGTGCATATGGATGTGGTAAACGGTTTGCCCGCCGTCTTCATTGCAATTCATCACTACACGAAAGCCTTTTTCGCAGCCTTGTTCCACGGCCAGGCGTTGGGCGGTGAACAGGATATGGCCGGCCAGCGCCTTATCGTCCTCGGTCAGGTCGTTGAGGGTACGAATGGGCTTTTTCGGGATAACCAGGAAATGCACTGGCGCCTGCGGGGCGATATCGTGAAAAGCCAGGACTTGGTCATCTTCATAGATGATCTTCGCCGGTATTTCTCTGTTGATGATCTTGGTGAACAGAGTATCCACAGCTGTATCTCCATTGTGAAAAGTGAGGTGAGTGTACGTAGGCCTTCAGCGTGGGCAATAGGCCTTGTTGATGGCGCCGGCAATTTTGCGGGTGAGCCAGCGCGGGCTCAGGCGTGGGCTGAACGTCAGCCAACGGTTGCGGCGCCCGGGAATGATGATGGCTTTGTTCTTTTCCAGCGCCCGCACGGTGTAGAGCGCGACTTCTTCCGGGCTCATCAGTTGCTGGCTGCGGTCGAGTTTCGCCGTATCCATCTGCGCGGTACTGAAGAATGCGGTGCGCGTAGGGCCGGGGCAGAGCACTGAAACCTTGATGCCGCAGGTCTTCAATTCTTCGCGCAGCCCTTCGGAGAAGTGCAGTACGTAGGCTTTGCTGGCGTAGTAGCTGCTCATCCACGGCCCAGGCTGGAAGGCTGCGACCGAGGCCACATTGAGGATTTGCCCGCCGCCATGCAGGGCCATGGCATTGCCCAGTGCGTGGCACATGCGGGTCAGCGCCAGGATGTTGACTTCGATGAGGTCCTGCTCGGTCATCCAGTCCTGGGCCAGGAACGGCCCGCTGGTGCCGATGCCGGCGCAGTTGACCAGCAAGTCGATCTGTCGCTCACCCTCTTCGAGCTCCAGCAAAAAGCCGGACAAACGCAGCGGCTCGCCCAGGTCACAGGCACGAAACAGCACCTCGACGCCGAAGCGTTGGGTCAACTCCAATGCAATGCTTTCCAACTGATCACGCTGGCGGGCCACCAGAATCAAGCTACGGCCGCGCCGTGCCAAGGCTTCGGCCAATGCCAGGCCGATGCCACTGGAGGCGCCGGTGATCAGAGCGTAACGGGTCATGCCTTTCTCCATCGCAACGCCACCGGCCTATGACAGTGCGTCACAGGCGGCGGGCGTTTCCTCACTGTTCTGGAGAGTCTACAGGTTCGGCTGCATCGTCAGCACTTTGCGCTGCGGCTTCATCAACGATAACGCTTTGGTCGACGTCTGCGTCTGAGGTGACGGAGCTGCTTTCGTAGCTGCTGTCCATGTTGGCTTCAAGCTGGTCCAGGTAGCCATTCATGCCCAGGGTGACGACGATGATGAGCATCAAGGGGATAAACGCCAGCCACAGCGAAGCCAGGATTTTCACCGCAGTGGAGTTGCGTGGTGGTGGCGCGCCGTATTGGTTGGCGCCCGTATTGCCTGGCAATACCAGCAACAGCAGTGGGAATACGCTGTTTACCAGCGGAACCAGGTTGAGCAGGTACAGCCAGCCAGACCAGCCCAGGTCATGCAGGCGCTGCACGCCGATTTGCACGCTCACCACTACCAGTGCCACAAACAGTGCGAAACCCAGCAGTGAGCCGAGAATGATGGCGATCGTTGGCGAGGCCGTCGCCACTGCGAAGCCCACCGTACTGATGATGCCCGCTGCTACCAGCATCGCGACGGTCAGTGCCAGCGTCCAGGCCAGGTAGCGCAGGCGTCCGATGCGCCCGTGGATGGTGAACACCTTGAGGGTGGCGAACTCCGGCAGGTCGTCGCCAACTGCGGCGCGTGGCGGTGCATAAGGTGACGCAGCGGCGCGGTCAGAGGTTGACGAGTCCGTCTCGTGGGTTTCTGCAAGGTTGAACGCCACGGGTTGTTCGGCCTCGATGCGAGCGTCGATCCCGGCGTTGTGCAGTGCCGTCAGGTAAGTTTGCGCGTCGGGGTGAGACAGGTCGCGCTTGAGCGCGACGGGGCGGCCGGTGAAGAGCTTTTCGATCGCTTCAACATCGCTTTTGAATAACTCGGCGAGGTTCAGCTTGGCGGTGGTGCTTTCGACACCTGGGCGCAAGGCTCCGTCAAACACAATCTTGAAACGGCTGTCGCTCATGCGGGCATCCTTGTCACTTAATCAGGGAGGGTATGCAGGCCTGTCCAGTTGGCAGGCCCGGCAGTGGGTCAGCGTGGCCAGCGCAGTTGCGCGGCGTGCTCGCGTGCTTTGCGGTATTCGACATCCAGGCGCGCTATGAGCTCATCCACACTGGGCACATCATTGATCTCACCGACGCCTTGGCCGGCAGACCATACAGTTTTCCACGCTTTGGCCTCATCGCTCAATGGCTTGAGCTTGGAACCGAAATTGACTTCACCCTTGCCTTGAAGCGCAGCAAGGTCAAAACCGGCATTTTCCAGGCTCTGGCGCATGAAGCTTGCAGGTACGCCGGAGACTGCAGGAGTGTGCACGATGTCGGCAGCACGCGATGTGAGCAGCATCTCCTTATAGGCATCCGGTGCCTGGCTTTCGGTGGTGCCGATAAAGCGCGTGCCGAAATATGCCAGGTCTGCCCCCAGCATCTGGGCGGCAAGAATTTCGTGCCCATGGTTAAGGCAGCCCGCCAGCAGCAGGGTTTTGTCGAAGAACTGGCGAATTTCGGCAATCAGTGAAAAGGGGCTCCAGGTGCCAGCGTGGCCACCCGCGCCAGCGGCTACGGCAATGAGGCCGTCGACGCCGGCTTCAGCGGCTTTTTCCGCATGGCGTCGGGTAGTGACGTCATGGAATACCAGGCCACCGTAGCTGTGAACCGCGTCCACCAACTCCTTTACCGCACCGAGGCTGGTGATGACGATGGGCACCTTGTGCTCGACACAGATCGCCAGGTCGGCCTCCAGCCGTGGATTGCTGTTGTGCACGATCAGGTTCACGGCATAGGGCGCAGGGTTGTCCAACTGCGCCAAGCCCGCTTCGATTTCTTCCAGCCAGGCCTTGAAACCGCTGCTTTCGCGTTGGTTGAGCGCCGGGAAACTCCCAACTACCCCGTTGCGACAGCAGGCCAGGACCAGTTGCGGATTGGAGATCAGAAACATCGGCGCGGCCACCACGGGCAGGCGCAGACGTTGTTCCAGCAGAGCGGGCAGCGACATTGGAGGTTCCCCGAGTAATTGACGTTAGAACGGTTTGACCACGACCAAAATTACGATAGCCAGCAATATCAGAACCGGGACCTCATTGAACCAGCGATAAAAGACATGGCTGCGGGTGTTTTCGCCACGGGCGAAGCGCTTTACCTGTGCGCCGCACATGTGGTGATAGCCGATCAGCAGGACGACCAGGGTCAGCTTGGCGTGGATCCACGCGCCCGACTGGAAAATGCCGGGGTTGAGGGCCAGCATCCAGATGCCGAAGACCAGTGTGGCAACCATCGCCGGGCCCATGATGCCACGGTACAACTTGCGCTCCATGATGCTGAAGCGCTCCTTGCTGACGGTGTCTTCGCTTTGGGCGTGGTAGACAAACAGGCGCGGCAGGTAGAACAGCCCGGCAAACCAGCAAACGATGCTGACGATATGGAAGGCTTTGACCCATAGATAGAGCATTTTAGTTATTCCCAGGTTCACGGTAGCGAAGATAGTAGTGGCTCATGCGCCCGTACGTCACGTTGACGGTTGTCGCAGGACGATACGGCCCCTATTATCGACGGCTTTCCAGTGGGTTCGTTGAGGGCAGGTTTATGGTCAAGGTCGGTATCGTCGGCGGCACGGGTTACACCGGTGTCGAATTGCTGCGTCTGTTGGCTCAGCATCCGCAGGCTGAGGTGGCGGTCATCACTTCCCGATCCGAAGCCGGGCTGGCCGTGGCCGATATGTACCCGAACCTGCGGGGCCACTATGACGGCCTGGCGTTCAGTGTGCCGGACACCAAGACCCTGGCTGCCTGCGACGTGGTGTTCTTCGCCACGCCTCACGGTGTGGCTCATGCGTTGGCCGGTGAGTTGCTGGCGGCCGGCACCAAGGTTATCGACTTGTCGGCAGACTTCCGTCTGCAAGACGCCGATGAGTGGGCCAAATGGTACGGTCAACCCCATGGTGCGCCGCAGCTCTTGGAAGAGGCGGTTTACGGCCTGCCGGAAGTCAATCGTGAGCAGATCAAGCAAGCGCGCCTGATTGCCGTGCCGGGTTGCTATCCGACGGCGACGCAATTGGGCTTCCTGCCATTGTTGGAAGCTGGCTTGGCGGATGCGTCGCGCCTGATCGCCGACTGCAAGTCGGGCGTCAGTGGTGCGGGTCGTGGTGCGGCGGTAGGTTCCCTTTACTCCGAAACGTCGGAAAGCATGAAAGCCTATGCGGTAAAAGGTCATCGGCACCTGCCGGAAATTCGCCAGGGTTTGCGTCGCGCTGCCGGCCGGGATGTGGGGCTGACCTTCGTGCCGCACCTGACGCCGATGATCCGCGGGATTCACTCCACGCTGTATGCGACCGTCACCGATCGCTCGGTAGACCTGCAGGCGCTGTTTGAAAAGCGTTATGCCAATGAGCCGTTCGTCGATGTGATGCCGGCCGGCAGCCATCCGGAAACGCGCAGCGTGCGTGGCGCCAACGTGTGCCGTATTGCGGTGCATCGTCCGCAGGATGGTGACCTTGTGGTGGTGTTGTCGGTGATCGACAACCTGGTCAAAGGCGCGTCGGGCCAGGCGGTGCAGAACATGAACATCCTGTTCGGCCTGGACGAGAAGTTGGGCCTGTCCCACGCGGGCATGTTGCCTTAACGCGGGCTTATTGTTGCGCAAAAGGCCCGTTGATCGGGCCTTTTGCATTTTAATGGTCGCTGGGCAGATTGATATACCGTAACAATAGTTGACCGCTTTTCTAGGAGAAGCGGATAATACCGGCCATTACGCATATGGCGGCGCTACGCCGGGAGATTATCAGCATGAGCGTTGAATCCTTCACCCCCACGGCTTTGCAATTCACCCACGGTGCTGCGCACAAGGTGAAGAGCCTGGTCGATGAAGAGGGTAATGATCGCTTGAAGCTGCGCGTATTCGTTACGGGCGGCGGTTGTTCAGGGTTTCAGTACGGTTTTACCTTCGATGAAGATGTGGCCGATGACGACACTATCGTTGAGCGCGAGGGTGTGAGCCTGGTCGTGGATCCTATGAGTTTCCAATACCTGGCGGGTGCCGAGGTGGATTACCAGGAGGGTCTGGAAGGCTCGCGTTTCGTGATCAAGAACCCTAATGCCACCACGACATGTGGTTGCGGGTCTTCGTTCTCGATCTGATCGGTAGCAGGTACAAAAACGCCGCTTGGCTCTTACGGGCCAAGCGGCGTTTTGCTGTCTGGGGGTCAGGCGGGGTAGATCGCGCCAAGCACTCGAAGCCCGCGTGCGCCAGTGACGCTGGGGCGATTGGCGGCAATGCCTTCAAGGCAGCAGTGTGCCAGCCATGCGAAGGCCATTGCTTCTACCCAGTCAGGATCTACGCCGTAGGTCGCTGTAGTGCTGACATGGGTGGAAGGCAGCAACGTTGTCAGCCGGCTCATCAGTGCTCCGTTATGGGCGCCGCCGCCGCAGATCAGCAAGGTTGTTGTGTCAGTCTGGGCGCTTTGCAGGGACTCGACGATGGTCAGGGCCGTCAGCTCCAGCAGGGTGGCCTGTACGTCTTGGGGTTCAAAGGCGGGCAAACGGCCAAGGTGCTGCTGCAGCCAGGCCAGGTTGAACACTTCGCGGCCCGTGCTTTTCGGGCCTTTGGTCATGAAGAACGGATCGCTGAGCAGCGTGTTGAGCAACTGGGCCTGGACCTTGCCGCTGGCCGCCCATTGCCCGTCCCGATCGAAGTGTTCGCCGCGCTGCAGGTGAATCCAGGCATCGAGCAACACGTTCCCTGGGCCGCAGTCGAAACCGGCGACAGGCTTGCCCGTCTCGATCAGGCTGAGGTTGCTGAACCCGCCGACATTCAATACCGCGCGATTGCCCGTCTGTTCGCCGAACAAGGCTTCATGAAAGGCTGGAACCAAAGGCGCGCCTTGGCCGCCGGCGGCGACATCGCGGCTGCGGAAGTCGCTGACGACGGTGATGCCTGTGAGTTCGGTGAGCAGGGCAGGGTTGCCGATCTGAACAGTAAAGCCTCGGGCGGGTTCATGGCGAATCGTCTGACCATGGCTACCAATCGCCCGAATGTCCTGAGGCTTGAGGTTCTGTTGATCCAGCAAGGCGACGATGCCTTGAGCGGCAAGCGTTACCCACTGTTGCTGGGCAATTGCCGAGCGGGCGATTTCATCCGGGCCGCTGGCGCATAGGCTCAGCAGCTCTGCGCGCAAGGCGTCAGGCATCGGGATGTAGCGAGTGGCGATCAGATTGATCGCCGCGCCTTGTTCGATAAGAGCAATATCCAGGCCGTCGAGGCTGGTCCCGGACATCACACCAATATAGAGCGGCATACCTTAACGCTTCGCCGAAGCCAGCAAGGTGGAGCGCTCTTGATCCATCCGTGCCATCAGCGGCTGGCTCTGTTGCATGAAACGCGCGCGTTCGGCCTTGGCAATAGGGTCAGCCATCGGCAGCTTCTGGCCCAATGGGTCGACGTGTACGCCGTTGACCTGGAACTCGTAGTGCAAATGCGGGCCGGTGGAGAGGCCGGTGGTACCGATGTAACCGATCACTTGGCCCTGTTTCACGTTGCCGCCAGTTTTGACGCCCTTGGCAAACCCTTGCATGTGGCCGTACAGCGTGCGGTAAGTGTTGCCGTGCTGGATGATTACCGTATTGCCGTAACCACCACGGCGCCCTGCCAGCAAGACCTTGCCGTCGCCCGCCGCTTTAATTGGCGTGCCACGTGGAGCGGCATAGTCGACGCCCTTATGTGCGCGAATTTTGTTCAGAATTGGATGCTTGCGACCCATGGAGAAACGCGAGCTAATACGGGCAAAGTCAACGGGGGTACGGATGAAGGCCTTGCGCATGCTGTTGCCATCAGCTGTGTAGTAGCTGGTGTTGCCTTGTTTGTTGGTGTAGCGCACGGCGGTGTAGGTTTTGCCACGGTTGGTGAAGCGTGCAGACAGAATGTTGCCAGTGCCCACGACTTTTCCGTTGGCTACTTTCTGCTCGTAGATCACGTCGAACTCATCGCCTTGACGGATGTCCTGAGCGAAGTCGATGTCGTAGCCAAATACGCTGGCCATGTCCATGGTCATGCTGTGCGAAAGGCCTGCACGCGCGGCAGATTGCGACAGGGAGCTGTTGATCACGCCGTGTACGTAGGCGGAACGCATGACGGGTTTGGTGGTAATTCGGTTGAATGCAAAGCCTTTGGCGCCTTTGCTCAGGCTGATGCTTTCCAGGTCGCTGATACTGGTGTGCAGGTTGTTCAACTGGCCGTCTGGCGTCAGCTCAAACTCAAGCTTTTGGCCACGTTTGAGCTGAGTGAATTGCTTGGCTTGCTTATCGCTGGCGAGCACTTCATTTACAGCGGCGGCAGGCAGTCCAACCTTCTCGAACAGGGTAGATAGTGTGTCGCCTTTGCCCACGATGACTTCGCGGTGCTGGGGATTCTTGGCTGCGGCTGCCGCAGGTGCTTCCTGAGCGGCTTGTTGGGTGTCTTCGGGAGTGCTTTCGATCTGTGCGAAAGGTGATTGAGTTGCAGTGTTTGTGGCTTGTTGAGCGTCGGAAGCGTCTTGATCTTGTGTCAGTTGTTCAACTGGGCTTTCCAGATCAAGGCTCAGGGATGTTCGTTTGGCTTCAACGTCACTGGAAGGGAATACCAGCAGTGCCAGGCTGAGAAGGGCGGCGATACCACTTGCGGCGAGCAGGTGGGTCTTCGGGTAAAGCGGCGGCGCTTTAGACGGTTCAGTGGTCATAAGTAATTTTGGCTTTGAAGATGAAATGGAAAAGATGAATGACATGATGAAGATGAAATAACTGTATAAAATATAACCAAATCATCTGTGGCGCAAGCTCGCGAACGCTGGGCTTGCTGAACGGTGTCCGTGCGCAGGGCAAAACTTGTAATTAGTCCCTGATCTTGTATGGTTGGTTCCCTTTTGAATCTGAGCCTTGCGGGTCTGTTATGAAGTCGGTTGAAGAGCAGCTAGCGCTGATAAAACGTGGTGCGGAAGAACTGTTGGTCGAGTCCGAGCTGATCGAAAAGCTCAAGCGTGGCCAACCCCTGCGTATCAAGGCTGGCTTTGATCCGACCGCGCCGGATCTGCACCTGGGCCATACCGTGCTTATTAATAAGCTGCGTCAGTTCCAGGAGCTGGGCCATCAGGTCATCTTCCTTATAGGTGACTTCACCGGGATGATCGGTGATCCAAGTGGCAAGAGCGCTACGCGCCCGCCGCTGACTCGTGAGCAGGTGCTCGATAATGCCGAGACCTACAAGACCCAGGTATTCAAGATCCTTGATCCAGCCAAGACCGAGGTGGCGTTCAACTCCACCTGGATGGACAAAATGGGGCCGGCAGATTTCATTCGCCTGACTTCCCAGTACACCGTGGCACGCATGCTCGAGCGCGATGACTTCGACAAGCGCTACTCGACCAATCAGCCAATCGCCATCCATGAGTTCCTTTACCCGCTGGTTCAAGGCTATGACTCGGTGGCGCTGCGTGCGGATGTCGAGTTGGGTGGCACCGACCAGAAGTTCAACCTGTTGATGGGGCGTGAATTGCAGCGCGCCTATGGTCAGGAGGCTCAGTGCATTCTGACCATGCCGTTGTTGGAAGGCTTGGATGGCGTCAAGAAGATGTCCAAGTCCCTGGGTAACTATGTCGGGATCCAGGAAGCACCAGGTGTGATGTACGGCAAGCTGGTGTCTATTCCAGATGCGCTGATGTGGCGGTACTTCGAGCTGTTGAGCTTCCGCTCGATGGACGAGATCAATGCGCTGCGGGCGGATGTCGAGGCGGGCGCTAATCCTCGCGATGTGAAGATTAAGCTGGCTGAAGAGATCGTTGCGCGTTTCCATGGCGAGGAGGCTGCGGCCAGCGCTCACCGCGCGGCAGGTAATCGCATGAAAGACGGTGAGCTACCTGACGATCTGCCGGAGGTTGAATTGACTGCTGCCGAGGCGATGCCGATTGCGGCTGTGCTTAATAAGGCTGGCCTGGTGAAGAATTCGGCGGTCGCGCGTGATCTCTTGGGTTCGGGCGGTGTGCGTATAGATGGTGAGGTGGTTGATCGCACCTTTATATACGAGCTGGGCGCCACTCACGTTTGTCAGGCGGGGAAGAAGGCATTTGCGCGTATTACGCTCAAATCCGAATAAGTCTGAAAATAGGTGTTGACGGCGAATTATATCTGTCTATAATTCGCCCCACTTCCGGCGCAGTCGAAACGGAAAACTCCTTGGTAAACAATGAGTTAAGAAGTTTTCGGCAGCAAGTTGCTTCAGTTCATCGAAGCCAAAAGGAAGTTGAAAAAGAGGTGTT
>NZ_MRST01000001.1 GCF_001902145.1 Pseudomonas fluorescens | reverse complement strand
TGAATACGTCGGTATGTCCGCCGTTCGCTACGTTGCCTTGGGTTGGCCCTACGTCGTCCCAGACGTTACCAATACCATTGCCACCGGTACCGCCTGTACCCGGTTTGTCCGGTGCGGTGGTGTCAATGTCCAGGGTGAAATCGGCCGTCGGCGGGCTCGCGGCACCCGAGAGGTTGGTCGCTACGGCGGTGAAGTGGTGGCTGCCTTCCAGCAACTCGGTCGTCGGGGTGAAGCTCCAGTTGCCTTGGGCCGTGGTGCGCACAGTGCCCAACGACGTACCATTATCAAACACTTCGACCACGCTGTTCGGGCTGGCACGACCGACCAACGTCGGCGTGGTGTCGTCCGTTACGGCGCCGCTGCTCAGGTTGTCGGTCAGGCTGCCTTCATTATCCTCGGCGTAATCCAGGCTGATGACGACCGCAGAGGTGTCTACGATGAAATCAACCGGGGCGCTTGGGTCGGAGCGGTTGCCCGCCGGGTCTTCAATCACCACCACCACACTGTGCGGACCGTCCGGCAGCGGATTCGTCGGCGTGAAGCTCCACTGGCCGTCATTTTCGACCACGGTAGAACCGATCACCTTACCGTTGTCCTCGATGATCACGATATCGCCTGGGGTACCGGAACCTTCAATGGCCGGGGTCCTGTCGTCGGTCGTGCCGTTCTGAGGGATCAGGCCGACGGTCGGGCCGACGTTATCGTTGGCGGTTACGTCATCTGCGGCGTCAGGGCGCGTGGTGTCGATGTCCAGACGAAAATCACCGGTGCGGCTTGGGTTGCCCGTAGCATCGATCACCAGGGCTATGAAGTTGTGGGTACCGTCCGGCAGTTTGGCAGGAGGCGTCCAGCTCCAGTCGCCCGTAGCGGTGGCGGTCACACTGCCGGCGAGCGTGCCATCAAGCGTCAGGAAAACCACCTGGTTCGGCTGAGCGGTACCGCGCAGTTCTGGCATGGCATCGTTGGTCAGGTCGCCACCGTGCAACATACCGGTATGACCGTCGACATCATCCCAGGCGCCCGTGATGGACGGAGCTGTGGCGTTGCCGCCTGCCAGCACGTCGAAACCGAACGAGT
>NZ_MRST01000002.1 GCF_001902145.1 Pseudomonas fluorescens | reverse complement strand
GCGTCACTAGTGTCCGGTAAAAACCAAAGGGGGAGCTTGCTCCCCCTTGCTGTTAGCGGTCATCAGTCATAATCGGATTTTTCAGACTCGATTTTGACTCATGTTTTCCAGCACCCGTTTAGCTCACCTACTCAGTGCGATCCCGCGCCAGTTCTTTCGGCAATCCACCGAAAAGCACCAGGCTGATCGCTACGTCAAACGCTGCACGACCTGGCAATTGCTGGTGACACTGGTCAGCGGCCATATAACCCAAGCCTTAAGCCTGCGGTCCTTGGCGACTTTTTCCGAAACACTAAGCCCGCATAGCTACCATCTTAAAGCGGGTCCCGTCGCCCGTTCGACCCTGTCGGATGCCTTGAACAAGCGAGACTACCGGCCATTCCAGGATCTTTGCGAGTTGCTGTTGAGCGGCATCAGCCGCCAGCAGCGCAAGGAAGTCGGTGCCATGGTTAGCCTGCTTGATTCCACGTCGATCACTTTGCGCGGACCTCATTTCGATGACTGGACAGCCTCCACGAAAACCCGCATTACGCAGGGCCTGAAAGTACATGTCGGACTGGATTTGGCGCAGTTGGCCCCGGTGTACGTCAACATCACTCCTGCCAACGTCAACGATCTGAGCGATGCGCTGGAAATGCCGATTCAGGCCGGTATGACGTATGTCTTTGACAAGGGATATTGCGATTACAACTGGTGGCACCAGTTGCAGACCAAAGGAGCTTTCTTCGTCACCCGCCTGAAGAAAAACGCCAATATCAAAGTGCTGCACAAGCACTCGACCGCAACCGAGCAAGGCCCGGTCATGAGCGATGAAGCCATTCTGTTCGGTAAAAGGCATCTGGGCGGCAAGCGTCTTAATGACTACCGAGAAACGCCGGCAAGACGTGTGGTGGTAGAACGTGAGGGACACACCACGCCGTTAATCCTGGTGACCAATGACTTCGTAAGATCAGCCGAAGAAATCGCGGGATTGTACAAAGATCGTTGGAAGATCGAGCTGTTTTTCAAGTGGATCAAGCAACATCTGAAACTCAAACGCTTCTATGCCTTCTCTGAAAACGCCGTGCGTCTGCAGATTTACAGTGCCTTAATCAGCTACTTGTTATTGCACCTTTACCATCGTCGCTCAGAATTTACCGGTTCGTTGTTCGAGCTGACGGTTCGCATATCTCATGTCCTGCACGAACGGCCTGCGACTCCAGAATTGAGGGATCGACGAAGGCAGGAGCGAGAAAAGCTGAAGGCTGCCCAAGGCAGCTTTCAGCTATGAAACATGTTTACCGGACACTAGTGACGCTC
>NZ_MRST01000003.1 GCF_001902145.1 Pseudomonas fluorescens | reverse complement strand
CGGCGTTTTTCAAGTTAGTTGTCGCGTCCACCGTCGTGCTACGCGACTTTTATTACCACGGTCAGCTCCCTTTCAGGGTTCAGATACACCGTCCCGATAGGGTTCCAGTTGCGTGTCTCGCCTGACCATCGCTCTGGTCTTTTCTCTCTGGCCTGCCGATATATCGCATCTCGGCAAGCCAAAATTTCTCTGTCTTTCCCTTCATGACGTTGGGCCGGTGTTACGAAGCGGATCCGGCTATGCCGGTGCACGGTGTTGTACCAAGTCATAAAATTCCTCACCCAGATACGCGCATCATCCAGGCTGGTAAACCCCGCCTGCGGCCACTGCGGGCAGTATTTCAGTGTTCTGAACAGTGATTCCGAGTACGGGTTGTCGTTGCTAACCCGTGGCCTACCGCGAGACGGCGTGATGCCCAGGTCGTACATTTTGGTCAGTAACGTTACCGATTTCATCGGTGCACCATTATCGGAGTGAAGCACCAGCGGCTGGTGCCAACACTTCTCCTGAGTCACGCTTCGTTGCAGCAATGCTGCTGCCTTTTCACCGCTCTCAGCTTCATAAACTTCCCAGCCCACTGCTTTTCGGCTGTAGATGTCTTCGATCAGATAGAGGTAGTAAAACTTCCCACGAACCGGGGACGGCAGGTAGGTGATATCCCACGACCACACCTGATTCGCTGAAGTCGCTGCGTAAGTGGTCGGTGCCTCATGGCGATGCGGGCGCTTGGCTCGGGATCGGTGATGCTGCTGACCTGCCGCATGCAGCACACGATAAAAAGTCGCCTCCGATGCCACATATCTCCCCTCATCAGCCAATTGCGGCACGATCTGGCTTGGTGGGAGATGCGCATAGGCTTTGCTGTTGCACAGCGTCACGATGCTTTGTCGTTCAAGCTCACTGAGCGCGTTGCTGGGCATCGGCCTAAGCGTCGTCGTACGTCTATCTGCCAAGAGCTCTTGCGGCAAGCTCCAGCGTTGCAGCGTCCTCAGTGAAATGCCTACCTCCTGACAGGCAGGCGCCCTGCGGGCGCCCGCCAGAATGGCTTCATTAAGCCAACCAACGAGTAAATACCGTTCTGGCAACAAGGTCAGTTGTCCTCGTCGTCGCTCCCCCAGTAGGCATTGAGCTTTTTTCGTAGTACCAGCAAAGCGGCTGTTTCAGCCAGCGCTGCATCTTTGCGGCGCAACTCACGCTCAAGTTCGCGGATACGATTTTTATCATCTCGTGACTGGCCGGAAGAGGCAGTTTTCGTGGTTGACTGTTTCGTGCTACTGGCAATAAAGGCGTTGCGCCAGTCGGTTATCTGCTCTGGGAAAATACCTTTTCGTCGGCAGTATTCACCGATTTCCAGTTCCGACAGCGAACCTGTTTCTATGATGATCGCCAGCTTGGATTCGGCTGACCAATTTTCGGCCGGTTGCTTGGCGTCGGACAATTGCGTTCCTCTGGCAGCAGCTTGCTTGCGCCAATAATGGAGAGACATATCGCTGCAACCTTCGCGCCGAGCGACCTCCGCCGCCGAGAGACTCAGGGGCGGAAGCATCATTTTCAGCAGCGCAGCTTTACGTTCTTCTGAGTAGAAAGGCATGACCATACTCTTGCCGCCCCCGGAATGCTTTTCAAAAAGCGGGGGACACGACAACTACCCTGACACCGGGGG
>NZ_MRST01000004.1 GCF_001902145.1 Pseudomonas fluorescens | reverse complement strand
CCTTTTTTGTGTGCGCCCAGCATGGGCGCAATCTTGTGGGTGAGAGTCCCGCCGTGAGCTGACCACAGCGAACGAAGTGAAGCGCAACTGCATGAGGGCGACCGAGTGTGGGGAGGAAGCGTGAATCGAAGCCATGAGCCGATGTACAAGAACCGGATATAAGGCAAAGCCGATCAGGGCGAGCGGGCACAAAACCGCGAAGCTCTTGTGGTCAAGGATCAGGCTGTGTAAATCCGGCGGTTGTGTGGTGAAGGATTGCGTTCTTACCTGGGGAGATCTCGCCTCATGCCTGAAAGGGCGACGGTGCAAGCCGGAGCGAGAAGTCAGCAGAGGCCGTAGTAGTCTTTTTTTTTGACGAAGGGCCGAACGAGAGAAAGCGTTATAGGCCATGTTGATGCGAAAGACCGGAAGTCAGATGCCTGCCAAACGCGGGGCTGATGGAGACTGCGAACGGTGAAGCCGTGAGAAGCTCCGTCAGCGACGAGGTCAATCGCCCGCAAAATGAAACCGACAACGCAGGGCAAGGGCTGCTGGAGCGGGCCTTTGCGAGAGAAAACCTGAAGCGGGCGTGGAAACGGGTCAAGGCCAACAAAGGTGCGGCGGGGGTCGACGGTCTGGATATTGATCAGACGGCCGAGTACCTGCTGACCCAATGGGCGGCGATTCGTGAACAGCTTCTATCAGGTGTCTACCGGCCCAGTCCGGTACGGCGTGTAACCATTCCCAAACCCGACGGCGGTCAACGCGAGCTGGGTATCCCAACGGTCACCGACCGCTTGATCCAACAAGCGTTGCTGCAAGTCTTGCAGCCATTACTCGATCCGACTTTCAGTGAACACAGCTACGGCTTCCGTCCTGGACGCTGTGCGCAGGGCGCCGTTTTAGCGGCTCAGCGCTATGTTTCTTCAGGGCGTAAAGTGGTGGTGGATGTTGATCTGGAGAAATTCTTCGACCGGGTCGACCACGATATTTTGATGGATCGTTTACGCAAACGGATCGCGGATCGGGCGGTTATCCGGCTGACTCGTGCGTATCTGGATGCGGGAACGCTGATCAATGGCGTGGTCGAGAAAAGTCGCTGCGGGGTGCCGCAAGGCGGCCCGCTGTCGCCGTTGCTGGCGAATGTGCTACTGGACGAAGTGGATCGGGAGCTTGAACGTCGAAGTCATTGCTTCGTGCGCTATGCCGACGATGCGAACGTTTATGTTCGTAGTCAGAAGGCGGGGCAACGGGTGATGGATTTGCTGAAGCGTCTGTATGAAAAGCTGCACTTGAGCGTCAACGCGAGTAAGAGTGCGGTGACGAGCGCGTTTGGTCGCAAGTATTTGGGCTATGAGTTGTGGTCATTCCGCGACGAAGCTAAGCGTGCTGCCTCTTATGAAGCGCAGAAGCAGTTCAAGCAGCGAATACGCTGGTACACCCGACGCTCGTGTGGTCGTAGCTTGCAGCAAATCGTCGATGAGCTGCGCCCTTACATTTTGGGCTGGAAAGCTTACTTCGGGTTGTCGCAAACCCCAGCCGTCTGGCGTGAGCTGGACGAATGGATGCGACACCGATTGCGAGCTATCCAGCTCAAACAATGGAAGCGCGGAACGACGACGTATCGCGAGTTGCGAGCACTTGGCGCGAGTAACCAAGTGGCGCAGAAGGTGGCAGGAAACACCTGCCGCTGGTGGCATAACAGTCGTCTGGAGCTGAATCGCGTGCTTACTATTGCGTGGTTCGACAGGCTGGGATTAGTACGTCTCTCATAACCTCAATCTCTCGAACCGCCCGGTGCGGACCCGCATGCCGGGTGGTGTGGCAGGGGAGCGGCCTGTGAAGGCCGCCCCCTATGCCGAT
>NZ_MRST01000005.1 GCF_001902145.1 Pseudomonas fluorescens | reverse complement strand
GGTCAGGCGAGACACGCAACTGGAACCCTATCGGGACGGTGTATCTGAACCCTGAAAGGGAGCTGACCGTGGTAATAAAAGTCGCGTAGCACGACGGTGGACGCGACAACTAACTTGAAAAACGCCGCGCTTCGCATCGTGGTTACCGTCGGCGGCTACAGCCTAAAAGTTGTGTAGATACCTATGCTCATCGCAGGCAAGCCGGCTCCCACACTTGGACCTCGGGGTGTCAGGGAAATAGGCGTCGGTTGTCAGGCCTTCGCGGGAGCAAGCTCCCTCGCCACAGATCCAGCGTCGCATCGAATCTGTATACACCCAGATCGCCAGCAGCCCCCCATCAGACTTACTTGCCTTCAGTCAACGCGTTGTAGCTGGTGAACAGGTTGCGGTAGTCCGGAATGTGGTTGGAGAACAACGTCCCCAAGCCCTCGATGTCGTTGCGCCAGTCGCGGTGCAGCTCACAGGCCAGGCCAAACCAGGTCATCAGTTGCGCGCCGTTGGCCGACATGCGGGCCCAGGCCGATTGCTGGGTCAGTTCGTTGAAAGTGCCGGAGGCGTCGGTGACCACAAACACTTCAAAGCCTTCGGCCAGGGCCGAAAGCGCCGGGAACGCCACGCACACTTCGGTCACGACGCCGGCAATGATCAATTGCTTCTTGCCGGTGGCTTTGATGGCCTTGACGAAGTCTTCGTTGTCCCATGCATTGATCTGGCCTGGGCGTGCAATGTACGGCGCATCCGGAAACAGTGCCTTGAGCTCGGGCACCAGCGGGCCGTTGGGGCCGGTTTCGAAACTGGTGGTCAGGATGGTCGGCAACTTGAAGTACTTGGCCAGGTCAGCCAGGGCCAGCACGTTGTTCTTGAATTTGTCCGGGTCGATGTCACGGACCAATGACAGCAAGCCGGCCTGATGATCGACCAACAGCACTGCAGCGTTGTCTTTGTCCAGGCGAACGTAAGGTGTAGACATCATCATTACTCCTGATAAGAAGGTGCATCCTGAAATAGACGCACCTCAAAGTGCCAACCGGGTTTACTTGCGCTGTGAGTCTAGTTCTTCGTGGTTGTTTGCCACTTCCTGGGCCTTTATGTAGCTCTCGATCAGAAGCTGGTAGTGCGGCATGGCCTGGGTATAAACGTTGGCCCACTCCTGGGCATCCGGGCGATTCCAGGAGCCTTGCAACTCCGACAGCGTGCCCATGATGTCGATCGGCACCACGCCGGCCTGGGCCAGCCGTGCGACGGTCAGGTCGGTGGCCAGCCTGGAATGGTTGCCCGAGGCATCGACCACCGCGAATACCTTGTAGCCTTCATGCACCGCCGCAATGGATGGGAACGCCAGGCACACGCTGGTCAGGGTGCCGGCGATCACCAGGGTCTTCTTGCCGGTGGCTTTGACGGCGGCATGGAACTCGGGGTTGTCCCACGCGTTGATTTCGCCACGACGGGCCACGTACTGGGCGTGCGGCGCGGCTTCGTGGATTTGCGGGATCAACGGGCCGTTGGGGCCTTGCGGCACCGAAGCGGTGGTGATGACCGGTATTTTCAGCAGGGTCGCGGCCTTGGCCAGCGCGATGGCGTTGGCGCGCAATTGA
This sequence comes from Pseudomonas fluorescens, assembly GCF_001902145.1. Classification (GTDB taxonomy): domain Bacteria; phylum Pseudomonadota; class Gammaproteobacteria; order Pseudomonadales; family Pseudomonadaceae; genus Aquipseudomonas; species Aquipseudomonas fluorescens_BV. The sequence goes on along the minus strand of NZ_MRST01000005.1, from coordinate 1,512 downwards.
GGAACATCAATGTCCTTGACGATCTGGAACAGACCGCTCTGGTGGTCGATCAGCAACATGGCGGTGTCAGCGGGGTCAATCGTCGGCTTTTGACCATCGAAGTTTGCAGCGTTACCTGAAGCAGTCATTTGCATTTCCTCTTGCTTGGCGATACCTCCCTGGCGTGTGCGCCGGAACTGCGCCCGGCCATGCCTGCACTTCCTGTACAGACACGCTTGGGCAGCGACCTGGACGTGTGTCAGCAGGCCCACCCAAAAAAACAGTGGAACCACCTTAATCATCGCGTTCGGGGTTAGGTAGTGGCTGAAACGGGCCGCTCTATCCCAGAAATGGAACGATGCAACCGCGCTGTGGCAACGGCGCTTGGACGTGCCGGTCGTTACAATGCGATCATCGGCCCTACCCCGAGGATTTCAGGCACTTGCGCCAATCATGACCGTTCACTTATTTCCAGGCAGGTGCCTTCATGGACATCAAGCAACTTAAATTCCTGATCGCGCTGGAGCAGACCCGCCATTTCGGCCAGGCCGCCGCCCGCTGCAACATCACCCAGCCCACCCTGTCGATGCGCCTGCGCAACCTGGAGGAGGAACTGGGTCTGGAGCTGGTGACCCGCGGCCAACGCTTCGAAGGCTTCACCCAGGCCGGCGAACGTGTGCTGGCCTGGGCCAGGACCCTGCTCGCCGCCCACGACGGCCTGTTCGCCGAAGCCGCTGCGTGCCGCGGCCAGTTGGTCGGTAACCTGCGCCTGGGCCTGGTGCCCCTGAGCGGCTTCAACCCCATCAGTTTCATTCAGGGCTTGTCCCACAGTTTCCCGGAGCTCAAGTTCAGCCTCACCTCCATGAGTTCGGACAAAATCATCGAAGCCTTGGGCACCAACCAACTGGACCTGGGCGTGTGCTACCTGGACCATGTCAGCCCCAACTACCTGGAGTTTTTCGAGCTGGGCGAAACCCGTGTCGGCCTGCTGTACGACACCCGCCACTTCCACTTCGAAGGCACACAGATGAGCTGGGAAGAGGCCGCCCAACTGCCCCTGGGGATGATCAGCAATGGCATGCACTACCGAAAATCCATCGACTTGAGTTTCCGCAGCCGCGGTCTCGATCCCCAGCCGATTCTGGAAAGCGACTCCACCTATCAACTGTTCCAGGCCATTCACGAAGGGTTCTGCTGCGCGATCATGCCGTTGGACAGCGGTCTGGAAAACCCCATCGAAAACCTCGCATTTATCCACCTGCCAGACGCCAGCGTCCTTGCGCCCCTGGGCATGGTGATGCGCAAGACCGAACCGCGCTCGGTCATCGCAGAGAAGTGTTTTGCCGAGGCCAGGCAGTTGTTTGCACCCAACACCCAGGCTTAGTGGGCCTGGGTGTGTAGCGCGTATCGGCATAGGGGGCGGCCTTCACAGGCCGCTCCCCTGCCACACCACCCGGCATGCGGGTCCGCACCGGGCGGTTCGAGAGATTGAGGTTATGAGAGACGTACTAATCCCAGCCTGTCGAACCACGC
>NZ_MRST01000006.1 GCF_001902145.1 Pseudomonas fluorescens | reverse complement strand
CTGTAGAATTCGCCTCCCGCTTACGAGAGATCGCAAGCGCAAGTGGTTGAAGTTGTTGAAGAAATCTTCGAAAACTTCTGAAAATAACCACTTGACAGCAAATGAGGCTGCTGTAGAATGCGCGCCTCGGTTGAGACGAAAGATCTTAACCAACCGCTCTTTAACAACTGAATCAAGCAATTCGTGTGGGTGCTTGTGGAGTCAGACTGATAGTCAACAAGATTATCAGCATCACAAGTTACTCCGCGAGAAATCAAAGATGTAACCAACGATTGCTGAGCCAAGTTTAGGGTTTCTTAAAAACCCAAAGATGTTTGAACTGAAGAGTTTGATCATGGCTCAGATTGAACGCTGGCGGCAGGCCTAACACATGCAAGTCGAGCGGTAGAGAGAAGCTTGCTTCTCTTGAGAGCGGCGGACGGGTGAGTAATGCCTAGGAATCTGCCTGGTAGTGGGGGATAACGTTCGGAAACGGACGCTAATACCGCATACGTCCTACGGGAGAAAGCAGGGGACCTTCGGGCCTTGCGCTATCAGATGAGCCTAGGTCGGATTAGCTAGTTGGTGAGGTAATGGCTCACCAAGGCGACGATCCGTAACTGGTCTGAGAGGATGATCAGTCACACTGGAACTGAGACACGGTCCAGACTCCTACGGGAGGCAGCAGTGGGGAATATTGGACAATGGGCGAAAGCCTGATCCAGCCATGCCGCGTGTGTGAAGAAGGTCTTCGGATTGTAAAGCACTTTAAGTTGGGAGGAAGGGTTGTAGATTAATACTCTGCAATTTTGACGTTACCGACAGAATAAGCACCGGCTAACTCTGTGCCAGCAGCCGCGGTAATACAGAGGGTGCAAGCGTTAATCGGAATTACTGGGCGTAAAGCGCGCGTAGGTGGTTTGTTAAGTTGGATGTGAAATCCCCGGGCTCAACCTGGGAACTGCATTCAAAACTGACTGACTAGAGTATGGTAGAGGGTGGTGGAATTTCCTGTGTAGCGGTGAAATGCGTAGATATAGGAAGGAACACCAGTGGCGAAGGCGACCACCTGGACTAATACTGACACTGAGGTGCGAAAGCGTGGGGAGCAAACAGGATTAGATACCCTGGTAGTCCACGCCGTAAACGATGTCAACTAGCCGTTGGAAGCCTTGAGCTTTTAGTGGCGCAGCTAACGCATTAAGTTGACCGCCTGGGGAGTACGGCCGCAAGGTTAAAACTCAAATGAATTGACGGGGGCCCGCACAAGCGGTGGAGCATGTGGTTTAATTCGAAGCAACGCGAAGAACCTTACCAGGCCTTGACATCCAATGAACTTTCTAGAGATAGATTGGTGCCTTCGGGAACATTGAGACAGGTGCTGCATGGCTGTCGTCAGCTCGTGTCGTGAGATGTTGGGTTAAGTCCCGTAACGAGCGCAACCCTTGTCCTTAGTTACCAGCACGTAATGGTGGGCACTCTAAGGAGACTGCCGGTGACAAACCGGAGGAAGGTGGGGATGACGTCAAGTCATCATGGCCCTTACGGCCTGGGCTACACACGTGCTACAATGGTCGGTACAGAGGGTTGCCAAGCCGCGAGGTGGAGCTAATCCCACAAAACCGATCGTAGTCCGGATCGCAGTCTGCAACTCGACTGCGTGAAGTCGGAATCGCTAGTAATCGCGAATCAGAATGTCGCGGTGAATACGTTCCCGGGCCTTGTACACACCGCCCGTCACACCATGGGAGTGGGTTGCACCAGAAGTAGCTAGTCTAACCTTCGGGAGGACGGTTACCACGGTGTGATTCATGACTGGGGTGAAGTCGTAACAAGGTAGCCGTAGGGGAACCTGCGGCTGGATCACCTCCTTAATCGACGACATCAGCTGCTCCATAAGTTCCCACACGAATTGCTTGATTCATTGAAGAAGACGAAAAGAAGCAGCCCGAAATTGGGTCTGTAGCTCAGTTGGTTAGAGCGCACCCCTGATAAGGGTGAGGTCGGCAGTTCGAATCTGCCCAGACCCACCAATTTTGTGTGGGAAACGCCTGTAGAAATACGGGGCCATAGCTCAGCTGGGAGAGCGCCTGCCTTGCACGCAGGAGGTCAACGGTTCGATCCCGTTTGGCTCCACCACTACTGCTTCTGTTTGTATAAAGCTTAGAAATGAGCATTCCATCGTTGTGATGGTGAATGTTGATTTCTAGTCTTTGACTAGTTCGTTCTTTAAAAATTTGGGTATGTGATAGAAAGATAGACTGAACGTTACTTTCACTGGTAACGGATCAGGCTAAGGTAAAATTTGTGAGTTCTCTTAATTGAGAAATTCGAATTTTCGGCGAATGTCGTCTTCACAGTATAACCAGATTGCTTGGGGTTATATGGTCAAGTGAAGAAGCGCATACGGTGGATGCCTTGGCAGTCAGAGGCGATGAAAGACGTGGTAGCCTGCGAAAAGCTTCGGGGAGTCGGCAAACAGACTTTGATCCGGAGATGTCTGAATGGGGGAACCCAGCCATCATAAGATGGTTATCTTGTACTGAATACATAGGTGCAAGAGGCGAACCAGGGGAACTGAAACATCTAAGTACCCTGAGGAAAAGAAATCAACCGAGATTCCCTTAGTAGTGGCGAGCGAACGGGGACTAGCCCTTAAGTGGCTTTGAGATTAGCGGAACGCTCTGGAAAGTGCGGCCATAGTGGGTGATAGCCCTGTACGCGAAAATCTCTTAGTCATGAAATCGAGTAGGACGGAGCACGAGAAACTTTGTCTGAATATGGGGGGACCATCCTCCAAGGCTAAATACTACTGACTGACCGATAGTGAACTAGTACCGTGAGGGAAAGGCGAAAAGAACCCCGGAGAGGGGAGTGAAATAGATCCTGAAACCGTATGCGTACAAGCAGTGGGAGCCCACTTTGTTGGGTGACTGCGTACCTTTTGTATAATGGGTCAGCGACTTATTTTCAGTGGCGAGCTTAACCGAATAGGGGAGGCGTAGCGAAAGCGAGTCTTAATAGGGCGTCTAGTCGCTGGGAATAGACCCGAAACCGGGCGATCTATCCATGGGCAGGTTGAAGGTTGGGTAACACTAACTGGAGGACCGAACCGACTACCGTTGAAAAGTTAGCGGATGACCTGTGGATCGGAGTGAAAGGCTAATCAAGCTCGGAGATAGCTGGTTCTCCTCGAAAGCTATTTAGGTAGCGCCTCATGTATCACTGTAGGGGGTAGAGCACTGTTTCGGCTAGGGGGTCATCCCGACTTACCAAACCGATGCAAACTCCGAATACCTACAAGTGCCGAGCATGGGAGACACACGGCGGGTGCTAACGTCCGTCGTGAAAAGGGAAACAACCCAGACCGTCAGCTAAGGTCCCAAAGTTATGGTTAAGTGGGAAACGATGTGGGAAGGCTTAGACAGCTAGGAGGTTGGCTTAGAAGCAGCCACCCTTTAAAGAAAGCGTAATAGCTCACTAGTCGAGTCGGCCTGCGCGGAAGATGTAACGGGGCTCAAACCATACACCGAAGCTACGGGTATCACGTAAGTGATGCGGTAGAGGAGCGTTCTGTAAGCCTGTGAAGGTGAGTTGAGAAGCTTGCTGGAGGTATCAGAAGTGCGAATGCTGACATGAGTAACGATAATGGGTGTGAAAAACACCCACGCCGAAAGACCAAGGTTTCCTGCGCAACGTTAATCGACGCAGGGTTAGTCGGTCCCTAAGGCGAGGCTGAAAAGCGTAGTCGATGGAAAACAGGTTAATATTCCTGTACTTCTGGTTATTGCGATGGAGGGACGGAGAAGGCTAGGCCAGCTTGGCGTTGGTTGTCCAAGTTTAAGGTGGTAGGCTGGAATCTTAGGTAAATCCGGGATTTCAAGGCCGAGAGCTGATGACGAGTTACCTTTTAGGTAACGAAGTGGTTGATGCCATGCTTCCAAGAAAAGCTTCTAAGCTTCAGGTAACCAGGAACCGTACCCCAAACCGACACAGGTGGTTGGGTAGAGAATACCAAGGCGCTTGAGAGAACTCGGGTGAAGGAACTAGGCAAAATGGCACCGTAACTTCGGGAGAAGGTGCGCCGGTGAGGGTGAAGGACTTGCTCCGTAAGCTCATGCCGGTCGAAGATACCAGGCCGCTGCGACTGTTTATTAAAAACACAGCACTCTGCAAACACGAAAGTGGACGTATAGGGTGTGACGCCTGCCCGGTGCCGGAAGGTTAATTGATGGGGTTAGCTAACGCGAAGCTCTTGATCGAAGCCCCGGTAAACGGCGGCCGTAACTATAACGGTCCTAAGGTAGCGAAATTCCTTGTCGGGTAAGTTCCGACCTGCACGAATGGCGTAACGATGGCGGCGCTGTCTCCACCCGAGACTCAGTGAAATTGAAATCGCTGTGAAGATGCAGTGTATCCGCGGCTAGACGGAAAGACCCCGTGAACCTTTACTATAGCTTTGCACTGGACTTTGAATTTGCTTGTGTAGGATAGGTGGGAGGCTTTGAAGCGTGGACGCCAGTCTGCGTGGAGCCAACCTTGAAATACCACCCTGGCAACTTTGAGGTTCTAACTCAGGTCCGTTATCCGGATCGAGGACAGTGTATGGTGGGTAGTTTGACTGGGGCGGTCTCCTCCTAAAGAGTAACGGAGGAGTACGAAGGTGCGCTCAGACCGGTCGGAAATCGGTCGTAGAGTATAAAGGCAAAAGCGCGCTTGACTGCGAGACAGACACGTCGAGCAGGTACGAAAGTAGGTCTTAGTGATCCGGTGGTTCTGTATGGAAGGGCCATCGCTCAACGGATAAAAGGTACTCCGGGGATAACAGGCTGATACCGCCCAAGAGTTCATATCGACGGCGGTGTTTGGCACCTCGATGTCGGCTCATCACATCCTGGGGCTGAAGCCGGTCCCAAGGGTATGGCTGTTCGCCATTTAAAGTGGTACGCGAGCTGGGTTTAGAACGTCGTGAGACAGTTCGGTCCCTATCTGCCGTGGACGTTTGAGATTTGAGAGGGGCTGCTCCTAGTACGAGAGGACCGGAGTGGACGAACCTCTGGTGTTCCGGTTGTCACGCCAGTGGCATTGCCGGGTAGCTATGTTCGGAATAGATAACCGCTGAAAGCATCTAAGCGGGAAACTAGCCTCAAGATGAGATCTCACTGGAACCTTGAGTTCCCTGAAGGGCCGTCGAAGACTACGACGTTGATAGGTTGGGTGTGTAAGCGCTGTGAGGCGTTGAGCTAACCAATACTAATTGCCCGTGAGGCTTGACCATATAACACCCAAGCAATTTGCATGCTCTGAGCTGAAAAGCAAAGGAGACCAGATTGCGGTGTGTGAAGACGCAATGAACCGAAAGTTCGACGCTCACAAAACACCGAGATCTATCACATACCCAATTTGCTGAAGCGAGGCCAGCTGGCCACGACTCAGTACCCGAATTTCTTGACGACCATAGAGCATTGGAACCACCTGATCCCATCCCGAACTCAGCAGTGAAACGATGCATCGCCGATGGTAGTGTGGGGTTTCCCCATGTGAGAGTAGGTCATCGTCAAGATTAAATTCC
>NZ_MRST01000007.1 GCF_001902145.1 Pseudomonas fluorescens | reverse complement strand
TGCATCGCCGATGGTAGTGTGGGGTTTCCCCATGTGAGAGTAGGTCATCGTCAAGATTAAATTCCGAAACCCCAATTGCGAAAGCAGTTGGGGTTTTGTTTTGGGCGCTCGAAAAGTGTCTGCCTTGCCCCCGCACACCTGTCAGCCCTGTGTCCGCCCCGTGCACCACAGTGCTAAAGTCCATCCCTCGATTTTGCTTTTCCCAAGGAAACCGTTATGCCGGACGCGACGTCCCTCAGTCCTGGATTCATGGTGGTTCATGGCAACCGCCTGGACGAGCTGCGAAGCCTGGTGGTCAGTTGGATGCGCCGTTACCCACTGGCGCCTTTGGAAAACGAAATCGCCCTGGTACAAAGCAACGGCATTGCCCAATGGCTTAAGCTGGCCTTGGCCGAAGACCCGGAAGTCGATGATATGGGCGGCTGTGGCATTGCCGCAGCCATCGACGTGCAATTGCCTGGCAGCTTTATGTGGCAACTTTATCGTATGGTTTTGGGCCGTGACGAAATCCCGCCCAAGTCCCTGCTTGATAAAGCCCCGCTGACCTGGCGCCTCATGCGCCTGTTACCCGAGCTGATCGGCCAACCGCATTTCGAGCCTCTGCAACGCTTCCTGACTCAAGACACCGACCTGCGCAAACGTTACCAACTCGCCGAGCGCCTGGCTGACTTGTTCGACCAATACCAGGTTTACCGTGCTGACTGGTTGGAAGATTGGGCCGCAGGCCGGCACCAACTGCGCAATGGTCGAGGCGAGTCCAAACTGCTCAACCCAGCCAACTGCTGGCAAGCCGAGTTATGGCGCGCGCTGCTGCTGGATGTGGGTGAAGCAGGCATGGCCGAAAGCCGGGCCGGCGTTCATCAGCGCTTCATCGAGCGCATCAACAGCCTTGAACAAGCACCGCCCGGCTTGCCTCCCCGGGTGATCGTCTTCGGCATCTCATCGCTGCCGGCCCAGGCGCTGGAAGCCTTGGCGGGCCTGGCCCGTTTCAGCCAGGTCCTGCTCTGCGTGCATAACCCTTGCCGCCATCATTGGTCGGATATCGTCGCGGACAAGGACTTGCTGCGTAACGAATACAAACGCCAGGCGCGTAAAGCGGGCATGCCCGTCACTATCGACCCACAAACCTTGCATCAGCACGCCCATCCGCTGCTTGCTGCCTGGGGCAAACAGGGCCGTGATTACATCAGCCTGCTGGACTCCTATGATGACCCCAACAGCTACCGCGCCGCATTTCGCGACGGTCGTATTGACCTGTTCAGCGACAGCGAACCCACCACGCTCCTCAACCAACTCCAGGACGATATCCTCGAACTGCGCCCGTTGAATGAAACCCGTGAGCTCTGGCCCGCTGTCGACTTGCAACGTGATACTTCGATCCGTTTCCATATCGCCCACAGCGCCCAGCGCGAAGTGGAAATCCTCCACGACCAATTACTTCATCGCTTCAGCGCCGACCCCACCTTGCGCCCTCGGGATATCATCGTCATGGTCCCCGACGTCGACAGCTACGCACCGCATATTCGCGCGGTCTTCGGCCAGCTCGAACGCCATGACCCACGCTTCATCCCCTTCACCCTCACAGACCAAGGCCAACGCGGCCGCGACCCGCTGTTGATCGCCGTAGAGCACCTGCTCAAACTCCCCGACAGCCGCTTCCCTGTCAGCGAAATCCTCGACCTGCTCGACGTCCCAGCCCTGCGCGAACGCTTCGCCATCAAAGAGCGTGACCTGCCCACCTTGCATCGCTGGATCGAAGGTGCAGGCATCCGCTGGGGTCTGAATGCCGAGCAACGCGCCGGTTTGGGCCTGCCCACGGAACTGGAGCAAAACAGTTGGCGATTTGGCCTGCGCCGTATGCTGCTAGGCTATGCCGTCGGCACCGGCACGGCCTGCGACGGTATTGAACCTTATGACGAAATCGGTGGCCTCGATGCGGCCTTGATCGGCCCGCTGGTCGGCTTGCTCGACGCCTTGAGCGATGCCCATCAAGCGTTATCGGAACCCGCCGCGCCACAGGCCTGGGGCGAGCGCCTACAACGGTTGATGCAGCTGTTTTTCCTGCCCAGCAGCGAGCACGATGACTACCTGCTGGGCCAGCTCGAACAATTAAGAGAAACCTGGCTGGAAACCTGCGAGTCCGTTGGTCTGCAAGACGAGTTACCCCTTACGGTAGTACGTGAGGCATGGCTGGCCGGGTTGGATCAGGGGCGCCTGTCTCAGCGCTTCCTGGCGGGAGCGGTCAATTTCTGTACGCTCATGCCCATGCGTGCGATCCCGTTCAAGCTGGTCTGCCTGCTGGGCATGAACGACGGCGATTACCCGCGGGCCCAGCCACCCCTGGATTTTGACCTGATGGGCAGCGATTACCGTCCCGGCGACCGTTCTCGCCGCGAAGACGACCGCTACTTACTGCTCGAAGCGCTGCTGTCAGCCCGTGACCAGCTGTATATCAGCTGGGTAGGCCGCAGCATCCGTGACAACAGCGATCGCCCGGCCTCGGTGCTGATCGGCCAACTACGCGACCACCTCGCCAGCGGCTGGCAGCACACCAGCAACGATCTGCCGCTGATCGACGCAATGACCCAGGAGCACCCGCTGCAACCCTTCAGCGCCCGCTACTTCCACGAAGGCGATTCGCTGTTCAGCTATGCCCGCGAATGGCAATTGCTGCATCAGGCACCGGCGCTCATCACCCAAGAGCAAGGCTTGGCCCCTCACCAACAGGAAGAGCCCCTGAGCCTTGGCCAGTTACAAGACTTCCTGCGCAATCCGGTCAAGCACTTCTTCAGCCAGCGCCTGAAAGTGTTCTTCGAAGCCGCTGAAGTGCCCCTGGCTGACGAAGAACCCTTCGTGCTGGACGCATTGCAACGCTACAGTTTAAGCGACAGCCTGCTGAACGCGGCACTCACCCAACCCGACCAACTCGATCAGGCGCTCAACGCCCAGGCCCTGCGACTGCAAGGCAGCGGCCTGCTGCCGATGGTCGGTTTCGGTGAATGCTTGCGTAACGAGTTGATCGAGCCGTTGCCGGATCTGGTGCAACGCTATCAACACCTTCTGGCGCTGTGGCCCACCCCACATACCGGCGCTGAACCGATCAGCTTTGCTTACCAAGGCATCCAGCTGGAAGGTTGGATCAGCGGTCTGCACCGACGCAGTGATGGCGGACTGTTAAGCGTCACCACCATCCCCAACAGTATTGGTTCGATCAAGACACGCAAGTGGCACCGCCTGATCCGCCCCTGGGTCAATCACGTGGTGGCCTGCGCCTGTGGCCTGCCCTTGAGCACCGGCCTGGTAGCCAGTGACGACACCTTGTTGTTGGCCCCACTGGACAAGGCCGGCGCCGAGGACATCCTCGGTAACCTGCTGTTGGCCTGGCACACGGGAATGAGCGCGCCGCTACCGGTCGCAGTGAAAACCGCGTTCGCCTGGCTCGGCCAGACTGACCCCGCCAAGGCCCAAGCGGCTGCGAGCAAAGCCTATGAAGGCGATGGCATCACCACTGACGGCGAACGCCGCGAAACGCCTGCCCTGACGCGGCAATTTCCCGATTACGCGGCCCTGGTCGCCAGTGAAGAATTCGAAGGCTGGTGTGAAACCCTGTATCGCCCGCTGATCAACGCCCCCTGGCGATCGCTTTCCAGCACGGAGGCTGACGCATGATCGGCAAACCCTTGGCCCTGGCGTTCCCGCTCAAAGGCAGCCAGTTGATTGAAGCCAGTGCCGGCACCGGCAAGACCTTCACCATCTCCGCCTTGTACCTGCGCCTGGTGCTTGGCCACGGCGGTGATGAGTCCGGTTTCGGCCGCGAACTGCTGCCACCGCAAATCCTCGTGGTGACGTTTACCGACGCCGCCACCAAGGAACTGCGTGAACGTATACGCATCCGCCTGGCCGAAGCCGCGCGCTTCTTCCGTGACGAAATCCAACAGCCTGATGCGCTGATTGCCGACCTGCGCGAGCAATATGATCCGCAGCAATGGCCCGCCTGTGCCAATCGCCTGGACATCGCCGCGCAATGGATGGATGAAGCCGCAGTCTCCACGATCCACAGTTGGTGCCAGCGCATGCTGCGCGAACACGCATTCGACAGCGGCAGCCTGTTTACCCAGACCCTGGAAACCGACCATAGCGACCTGCTGGGCGAAGTGCTGCGCGACTACTGGCGATTGTTCTGCTATCCAATGCACGACGATGCCCTCAACTGGGTGCGCAATCATTGGGGCGGCCCCGCGGCGCTGATGCCACGGGTGCGTGCGTTGTTCGGCAGCGAGCGGCCCACCGACGAAACCCGCGAGCCCGCCGAACTGATCACCGCCTGCCTGCAAGAACGCCGTGCCGCGCTGGTTGCCCTCAAGGCACCCTGGCAACAATGGGCTGCCGAGCTGCGGGATATCTGCCTGCAAGCCGTCGCCGCCAAAGCTGTCGATGGGCGCAAGATGCAAGCGCGCTACTTCGAGCCCTGGTTCGAAAAGATCAGCGCCTGGGCCGCTGACGAAACCCTGGAACAACTGGACATCGGCACCGGCTTTACCCGCCTGACGCCCGACGGAATGGCCGAAGCGTGGAAAGGCGCTCCGCCGCAGCACCCCGGCATCGAGGCCATGGCCAGCCTCAAAGCCAGCCTCGACGCCTTGCCAACGCCCGACGCGGCGGTGCTGCAACACGCTGCCGGCTGGGTCGGCAAACGCTTCGAGGAAGAGAAACGTCGCCGCGCCGAGATGGGGTTTGACGACATGCTGATCCGCCTCAACGCCGCCCTCCAGGCAGACGGTGGCGAGCGCCTGGCCAGTGTGATCCGCGAGCAATTCCCGGTGGCCCTGATCGATGAATTCCAGGACACCGACCCGGTGCAATACAGCATCTTCGACAGCATCTACCGCATCGAGGAAAACCACCTCGACAGCGGCCTGTTCCTGATCGGCGACCCCAAGCAGGCGATCTACGCCTTTCGCGGCGCCGACATCTACACCTACCTGCGCGCCCGGCAGGCTACTACCGGTCGCCATCACACCCTGGGCACCAACTTCCGCTCCAGCCATGCGATGGTCGAGGCGGTGAACCATGTGTTCCAGCGTGCGCAAACCGGCCGTGGTGCGTTCCTGTTTCGCCAGCCGAATGGCGATAACCCGGTGCCGTTCCATTCGGTACTGTCCCAAGGCCGCAGCGAACAGCTGCAGGTCGACGGCCACACGCTGCCGGCCATGAACCTTTGGCACCTGCCCACCGATCAGCCGATTTCCAACGCGGTTTATCGTCAGCACCTGGCCGCCGCCTGCGCCACGCAGATCGTCGCGTTGCTCAATGGTGGCCAGCAAGGCACCGCGGGCTTTGTAAAAGAGGGCACCCTCAAGGGCGTGTTGCCGTCAGACATCGCCATCCTCGTGCGCGACGGCAAGGAAGCCCAAGCCGTACGTGCCGAACTGGCCAGTCGTGGCGTGCGCAGTGTGTACCTGTCGGATAAAGACTCGGTGTTTGCCGCCCAGGAAGCCCATGACCTGTTGGCCTGGTTGAAGGCTTGCGCGGAACCGGATGTCGAACGCCCGCTGCGTGCCGCCCTGGCTTGCGTCACCCTGAACCTGTCCCTGTCGGAGCTGGAGCGTCTGAATCAGGACGAACTGGCGTGGGAATCGCGGGTGATGCAGTTCCGTGGCTACCGTGCCATCTGGCGTACCCAAGGCGTGCTGCCGATGCTGCGTCGCCTGCTCCACGACTTCAAGCTGCCGCAAACCCTCATCGCCCGCAGTGATGGCGAGCGGGTGCTGACCAACCTGTTGCACCTCAGCGAGTTGCTGCAACAGGCCGCCTCGGAACTGGATGGCGAGCAGGCGTTGATCCGTCATTTGGCCGCGCATCTGGCGCTGTCGGGGCAGGCCGGTGAAGAACAGATCCTGCGCCTGGAAAGCGACGAGCAATTGGTCAAAGTGGTGACCATCCACAAATCCAAGGGCCTGGAATACGACTTGGTATTCTTGCCGTTCATCTGTTCGGCCAAGCCCGTGGATGGCAGTCGCTTGCCGCTGCATTACCACGATGAACAGGGCAAGTCCCACGTCAGCCTGCGACCCACGGCCGAGCTGATCGCCCAAGCCGACGATGAGCGCCTGGCCGAAGACCTGCGTTTGTTCTACGTGGCCTTGACCCGCGCCAAACACGCTTGCTGGCTGGGCATCGCCGACCTCAAGCGCGGCAATAACAGCAGCTCGGTCTTGCACCTGTCTGCGTTGGGCTATTTGCTCGGTGCCGGCGCGTCGTTGGGCGAATCAGCGGGTCTGGCGCGCTGGTTGTTGGACTTGCAACAAGGCTGCGCGGCCATCGGTTATGACCTTGTGCCGGACGCCCAAGACATCCTGTTCCACCCGCCGCGCAATCAAGCGACCCTGCTCGCGCCGTTGCTGCCTGTACGCAAGGCCGCGGAAAACTGGTGGATTGCCTCCTACAGCGCCTTGCGCATTGGCGACAGCATGAGCGCCGCCAACCTCGAAGCCCCCGAAAGCCCACAGGCCCAGAAGCTGTTCGATGACGAACGCCTCGACCCCGATGCCCCTCGGGAAACGGTCGCGTCCGGCGGGGATATTCACCGTTTCCCACGCGGTCCCAACCCAGGCACCTTCCTTCACGGCTTGTTGGAATGGGCCGGTGAAGAAGGGTTCAACGTGACCCCAGAGGCCATCGAAAAAGCCGTGGGCGCACGCTGTAACCGCCGCAACTGGGAAGGCTGGATCGTCACCCTCAGCGGCTGGCTGGAGCATCTGCTGCAAACGCCACTGCCCCTGTACAACGACCGCTTCACCCTCAGCAGCCTGCAGCAGTACCAGATCGAGATGGAATTCTGGTTCGCCAGTCACACCGTCGACGTACTCGCCCTCGACAAACTGGTATGCCAGCACACCCACGGCGGCGTGTCCCGCGTGGCCGCCGAACCGGTGCTGCTCAACGGCATGTTCAAAGGCTTTATCGACCTGACCTTCGAGCACGATGGCCGTTACTACGTGGCCGACTACAAATCCAATTGGCTCGGCCCTGACGACTCGGCCTACACCCAAGACGCCATGGAACACTCGATCCTCGAGCATCGGTACGACCTGCAATACGTACTTTATCTGCTGGCCCTGCACCGCCAACTCAAGGCGCGCCTGCCGCATTACGATTATGACCAGCACGTCGGCGGTGCCCTGTACCTGTTCCTGCGCGGTAGCCAGTCGGTGAGCCAGGGCGCGTATTTCACCCGCCCGCCCCGTGAGTTGATCGAAAGCCTGGACCTATTGTTCCAGGGCAAGCCCATCCCACCCAAGGTTGAGCCCGCCTGGGAACAAGGAATGTTGTTATGAGCCTGTCGCCGTTACCGCTGGAGGCGCTTTTGCCCCTTGATCGCGCCGCCGACCTGCTGCAGTTGCTGACGCGTTGGGTCGAGCGCGGTTGGCTGCGGGCCTTGGACAAAGCCTTCGTCGGTTTCCTGTACGAGCTGGACCCAGACGCCGATCCGCTGGTGCTGCTGGCGGCAGCCTTGACCAGCCATCAACTGGGCCATGGCCACGTCTGCCTGGATGTGTTCGAAACCCTCAAAGCGCCGGATTTCGCCCTGTCATTGCCGCCCGAAGGCGACCTGCACACCGGTGCCATGCTGCTACCCTCGCAGTTGCTGCACGGCCTGGATGGCGCGCATTGGTGCCATGCCCTGGCTTCAAGCCCGTTGGTCGCGCTGGCCGTCGATGGCAGCGAGGAGGCCCGCAGCCGCCCGTTGGTGTTGTCCGGCAAGCGCCTGTACCTGCGCCGCTACTGGACCTACGAGCGGCGTATCGACCGCGCCCTGCGCCTGCGCCTTGCCAGCGTGGAAGAGGCCGCCGTCGATCTGCCGCAACGGCTCAATCGCCTGTTCGACCAACCGGCGCCCGATGGGGTGATTGACTGGCAAAAGCTCGCCTGCGCCCTGGCGACCCGCGGCGCCTTCAGCATCGTCACCGGCGGCCCCGGTACCGGCAAGACCACCACCGTGGTACGCCTGCTCGCGCTGTTGCAGGCGCCCGCCGTGGAGTCCGGCAGCCCGTTGCGCATTCGCCTGGCTGCGCCCACCGGTAAAGCCGCTGCCCGCCTGACCGAATCCATCAGCCAGCAAGTGCTGTCACTGACAGTGCCCGACAGCGTGCGGGAAAAAATCCCGACCCAGGTCACCACGGTCCACCGCTTGTTGGGCAGCCGTCCGGGCACCCGGCACTTCCGTCATCATCTGGGTAACCCGCTGCCTTTGGATGTGCTGGTGGTGGATGAAGCCTCGATGATCGACCTGGAAATGATGGCCAACCTGCTCGACGCCCTGCCGCCCCATGCGCGGCTGGTATTGCTGGGCGACAAAGACCAACTGGCCTCGGTAGAAGCGGGGGCCGTACTTGGCGATTTGTGCCGTGATGCCGAAGCCGGCTGGTATAGCCCGCAGACTCGCCACTGGCTGCAAGCCGTCAGCGGTGAAGACCTCAGCAGCAGCGGCTTGCAAGAAGACCTCGATGGCAGCCATCCCCTGGCCCAGCAAGTGGTGATGCTGCGCTATTCGCGCCGCTTCGGTGAAGGCAGCGGTATTGGTCAACTGGCGCGTTGGGTCAACCAGCAAAACGCTGAAGAGGCCCGCCAGCTGTTAGCCGCAGGCCGCCACGACGACCTGTTCTGCGTCAGCCTCAAGGGCGAACATGACCACGCCCTTGAGCGCCTGGTACTGGACGGGCAGGGCGATGGCGCCCAGGGTTACCGCTACTACCTGAACCTGCTGCAATCGGCACGCCCCTCTGCGGACACACCGCGTGACGATCCAGCCTGGACCGATTGGGCCCAACAGTTGCTGCACGCCTTCGACGCGTTTCAGCTGCTTTGCGCCGTGCGCAAGGGCCCGTGGGGCGTTGAAGGGCTCAACCTGCGCATCACCGCGGCGTTGCGCAAGGTACGCCTGATCGAAGGTGACGAGCAGTGGTTCGAAGGCCGACCGGTGCTGATGACTCGCAACGACTACGGCCTGGGCCTGATGAACGGCGACATCGGCATCGCGCTGAAATTGCCCGAAAGCGACGCAGGGCCCCACGTGCTGCGGGTGGCCTTTCCACGTAACGATGGCCAGGGCGGCGTGCGCTTTGTATTGCCCAGCCGGTTGAATGATGTGGAAACCGTGTACGCCATGACCGTGCACAAATCCCAGGGGTCTGAGTTCACTCACACCGCGCTGATCCTGCCGGATGCCCTCAACCCGGTGCTGACCAAAGAGCTGATCTATACCGGTATTACCCGTGCCAAGCGCTGGTTCAGCCTGGTTGAGCCGCGCGGCGGCGTGTTTGAGGAAGCGGTGCGGCGCAAGGTCAAGCGTCTGAGCGGATTGATGTTGGACTTGGACCTTCCGTCTGAAAAAAATGACTGGTAGGTCAGGCGATATTTCTTATTCAGACGTCTGATTTTTCTGAAAAAATAGCGAACCCCTCGAATGCTGTGCTTCGTGGGGAGGTCCGCCGCTGTGCTATCGTTGCGGCATCATCCTGAAAACACTTGAGAGTATCGCTGCATGAATGTGGCTGTCTCGCCCAAAGCGCGCAGTTGGAGTTGCAGACGCCTGTTACAGGTGACGGTGCTGTGCCTGCTCGCGCCGTGCATATTTGCGCAGACGCCCAGCCTGGCCGAGCACCGTGCCCAGGCGGTCACCCAAGTGGTGCTCGGTATCCTCAGCTACGCCCGTTGGCCGGTTGAGCCGCAGACATTGCGCCTGTGTATCGTCGGGCCCACCCAGTACACCGATGACCTGATCAAGGGCACCACGCAGGCCACTGGCCGTCCAGTGTCGGTGCGCCGTTTACTGGTCGATCATCCCGACATCGTCAATGCCTGCGACGCGGTCTACATCGGCAGGCTGAGCGTGGATGAACGCACCCGGCTGTTTACGTCGTTGATTGGCCACCCGGTGCTCAGCATCAGCGAAGGCGGTGACCAATGCACCGTGGGCAGCCTGTTTTGCCTGCGGGTGAGCGATGAGCAAGTGTCGTTCGAAGTCAACCTGGACTCCGTTGCCCGCAGCGGCGTGCGCATTCACCCCAGCGTGCTGCAACTGTCCCGCCGTCGAGCGCCTGCGCCATGAAGTTGGCTAAAGGGCGACCGACCCTGCGTTCGGTCATTGGCCGTGGGCACATGATCCTGGCGCTGGTGGCGGTGACCTTGGCCAGTGTCTCCCTGACCCTGCTCGGTGTGCTGGCGTTACGCGTGTACGCCGAACATAACCTGCACTTGATCGCGCGCTCCATCAACTACACCGTGGAAGCGGCCGTCGTGTTCAACGACAGTTCGGCAGCCACTGAAGCCCTGAGCCTGATCGCCTCCACCGAAGAGGTTGCCCAGGCCGAAGTCTTCGACGATGAGGGCAAACTGCTGGCGCAATGGGTGCGGCCGAACACCGGTATGTTGTCGCAGGTTGAGCTTGAACTAGCGCACGCCTTGCTTGAGCAGCCCATCAACCAACCGATTCTCCATCAAGGACAAACGGTCGGCAGCATCCACCTGACCGGTCATGGCGGTAGCCTGCTGCGCTTCTTGCTGAGCGGCCTGGCGGGGATCCTGATTTGCACCGCCCTCAGTGCCTGGGTGGCCTTGCACCTGTCGCGACGCCTGTTGGACGGTATCACCGGGCCGCTGCAAAGCCTCGCTGCCGTGGCTCATGCCGCCCGCAGCGAACGCGACTTTGACCGCCGTGTGCCACCGGCAAAGATCGCTGAACTCGACAGCCTGGGCAGCGACTTCAACGCCCTGCTTGGCGAGATGGAAGCCTGGCAGACCCATCTGCAAAGCGAAAACGAAACCCTGGCCCACCAGGCCAGCCACGACAGCCTCACCGGCTTGCCCAACCGCGCGTTCTTCGAAGGCCGGCTGATCCGCGCCTTGCGCAGCGCCGCCAAGGTCAACGAGCAAGTGGCGGTGCTGTTCCTCGACAGCGATCGCTTCAAAGGTATCAACGACAGTTTTGGCCACGCCGCCGGCGATGCCGTGCTGGTGGCTGTTGCCGACCGCGTGCGGGCGCAACTGCGTGAGGATGACCTGGTGGCGCGCCTGGGCGGTGATGAATTCGCGGTGTTGCTGGCGCCCCTGCACAAGGCCGAAGACGCCCAGCGCATCGCCGACAAGATCATTGCCAGCATGGGCGCGCCGATCCCACTGCCAGGAGGCAGCCAGGTGTTGACCTCCCTCAGTATCGGCATTGCGATCTATCCCGAACATGGCGCCACTCCCGGCACCTTGCTCAACGCCGCCGATGCGGCGATGTACCAGGCCAAACGACTGTCCTCGGGCGGCCAGCAAACGGCGGAGTCGGAGCACCCCGTCGCCAACGTTCAACACAGGAGTTGATTCCCTTGTTCGCTAACACGCGCGTTTTATTTATTTCTTTACTCGTGGCCTTCCTGGCCCTCAGCGGCTGCCAGACGCCGCCCAAAGGCCTGACCCCGGCGCAGGTCGCCGTGCTCAAGCAACAAGGCTTCGAGCTGACCGATGAAGGCTGGGCCTTCGGCCTGTCCGGCAAAGTGCTGTTTGGCAGCGACGTCGAAACCCTCAACAAACCCAGCACCGACATCGTCGAACGCATCGGTGGCGCCCTGGTTGGCGCCGGCATTGAGCGCGTACGTGTCGACGGCCACACCGATGCCTCGGGCAAAGAACCCTACAACGTGGCCCTGTCCCTGCGCCGCGCCAAAAGCGTGGGCAAGGTGCTGACCCGCGTGGGTATGAAAGAAGAAAACATCCAACTGCGCGGCCTGGGCAGCAGCGAGCCGGTGGCGTCGAATACGACCACGGCAGGCCGAACCGAGAATCGTCGGGTGTCGATCGTAGTGATCGCAGACTAAGCGGGTTCACCTTCCCCCAGCTAAAACCCATTCAATATGTGGGAGCTGGCTTGCCTGCGAAGGCGGCCTGACAGTCAACACAGTTGGACCGTGTACATATCCATTTCTGCGGTAACGGCCACTTAGGGTTCCGCTTTTACAGCGGCTCACTTTTGAAAAGCGCAAAAGTAAGCAAAACGCTCTTGCCCCACCACTCGGCACCTCGCTTAGGCTCGGTGTGCCCGTAATCCGCCAGTGATTTGGGGGGCCGCCGCCACGCGCCATCCATGGCGCGGGGCGGCTAAACCGGCATCCCTGCCGGTTTACCCCCCAAATCCCTGTCGAATTCCGGCCAGCGTGGTTTAACGGGGCGCCTGAGATCAAGATCAAAAGCACGGCGTTTTTCAAGTTAGTTGTCGCGTCCACCGTCGTGCTACGCGACTTTTATTACCACGGTCAGCTCCCTTTCAGGGTTCAGATACACCGTCCCGATAGGGTTCCAGTTGCGTGTCTCGCCTGACC
>NZ_MRST01000008.1 GCF_001902145.1 Pseudomonas fluorescens | reverse complement strand
CTTGGCGCGCACGATGGCGGCGGAGTCGTTGGCAGTGACGGCGCGGGCTTCCACGGCGGCGGCAGCGCCGGCACCGTCGAGGCGGTCCATGTTGGCTTCGGTGGCGTGGCCGGCGTTGGCGCCTTTGGCGGCTACTTCGCCTTCTTCTTCTTTGTCGAATTCGTCCCAGCTCAGCATGACGTGTCGTCTCCTGCGTGAGGGCTCAAAGGTGCCCGTGTGAAACCGGATGGTTGGGTGTTCACACGGCCCTTGGGCCGCGGTGGATCTTAAGGAATCGTTTGTTGCAGCAGCTCGCGCAGGCAAATAAACGGAAATTACGTAACGGGTCCTGCATGAGGCTTGAGGGGCGGAGCGGTAGGTGCTTGCTCCAGCGCAGGCCTCAGGTCTGGCGTTTCGTCCCTGTGTAAAGGGATATTGCAGGCCCGATTTACCCGCGCATTATAGGGAAAAAATCGGGTTTGTGTTGTGGCGGATGGTCACTGGGGAGAGCCAAAATGACTTGGTTTTCGGCCAAAGCGAGTGTTTGCAAGGCTTTGCTGGGGGTGGCGATTTTTGACGGGCGGGGGATGTTTTTTTTGGGGGCAGGGGAAGGGGACGCAAGAACAGTGGTCGTGGCCGAAATCGCCATCGCAGGCAAGCCAGCTCCCACAACTGATGTGTGGTGTATTCAAGGGCGGGTTCTTGGCCGCAAGAACGATTTCTTGCGGCAATTAAGAATCCAACTTCAGAAGTTATTAGCCGTTAGAGCAACCATTGCCCATCACTTGATAGTTAAGAATATGACGCTGGCCTTGCGAATCTTCATATTCCATCTTCACCGGTACAACTTCGCAAACTTCTGGAATGCTGCTCATGGACAAGACTTTGGCAACATCCAAGTGAGTGCTATAGGTGTAGTCCTCGACAATCGGGGCGTTCTGGCCGGCCAGTTCAGTCGGGGCTTCGTCCGCCAGGGCGGCGGTGGCGCACAAGCTGCTCAGGGCGATCACTAATAACGCTTTCATTTCTTCATTACCTTCTTCAGGGCGAAAGGGGGCACGGGGCCCTGGTGAGGCCGCGTGTGTCACTTAAAAGTTGGGAAGTTCGGATTAACGTTGCCTTCGTGGGGGCTGTTGCGTTGTTAATCTCGGTGCCGTGTTGGCGGAGTTGATTCTAGGCCTGCGCGTTATATTCATATACCCGTGCTTTTGATAAACACTTTTGGCGGTTTTTGTAACAATCCCTCAATCAAGATTTTTTCAGAAACCTGCCAGGCGCCGCAGCACGCGGGCCAGAGCGGTGAAAAGGCATAGCAGGGCAATTTGTAGGGTCTTGTTACTACCATCGTCGAATGGTTCTATAGGCCCACCCCGGCTACAACAGGGGCCATACAACAACAACTATGTCACCGAGGTAAGAAAGATGAGTGCGGCTTCCCTGTACCCCGTTCGCCCCGAAGTAGCAGCCAACACGCTGACCGACGAGGCGACCTACAAGGCCATGTACCAGCAGTCGGTGGTCAACCCCGATGGCTTCTGGCGCGAGCAAGCCAAGCGCCTTGACTGGGTCAAGCCTTTCACCGCGGTCAAGCAGACCTCTTTCGACGACCACCATGTCGACATCAAATGGTTCGCCGATGGCACCCTGAACGTTTCCTACAATTGCCTGGACCGTCACCTCGCCGAGCGTGGCGACCAGATCGCAATCATCTGGGAGGGCGATGACCCTGCCGAGAGCCGCAACATCACTTACCGCGAACTGCATGAAGAAGTCTGCAAGTTTGCCAACGCCCTGCGCGGCCAGGATGTGCATCGCGGCGACGTGGTGACTATCTATATGCCGATGATCCCCGAGGCCGTGGTCGCCATGCTGGCCTGCACCCGCATCGGCGCGATCCATTCGGTGGTGTTTGGCGGCTTTTCTCCGGAAGCCCTGGCCGGCCGCATCATCGACTGTAAGTCGAAAGTGGTGATTACCGCTGACGAAGGTATTCGCGCCGGTAAGAAAATTCCGCTTAAGGCTAACGTCGACGATGCACTGACCAACCCGGAAACCAGCAGTATCCAGAAGGTGATCGTGTGCAAGCGCACCAATGGTGCGATCAAGTGGAACCAGCATCGCGACATCTGGTACGAAGACCTGATGAAAGTAGCGGGCACCGTTTGCGCGCCAAAAGAGATGGGCGCTGAAGAAGCGCTGTTCATCCTCTATACCTCCGGTTCCACCGGCAAGCCCAAAGGCGTGCAGCACACCACCGGTGGCTACTTGCTCTATGCGGCCCTGACCCACGAGCGCGTATTCGACTATCGCCCGGGCGAAATCTACTGGTGCACCGCCGATGTCGGCTGGGTCACCGGCCACACCTACATCGTCTACGGCCCGCTGGCCAATGGCGCGACCACGCTGCTGTTCGAAGGCGTGCCGAACTACCCGGATATCACTCGAGTAGCGAAGATCGTCGACAAGCACAAGGTCAACATCCTCTACACCGCACCGACTGCGATCCGCGCCATGATGGCCTCCGGCACCGCTGCCTGTGAAGGCGCCGATGGCAGCAGCCTGCGCCTGCTCGGTTCGGTGGGCGAGCCGATCAACCCGGAAGCCTGGGACTGGTACTACAAGAACGTCGGCCAATCCCGTTGCCCGATCGTCGACACCTGGTGGCAGACCGAAACCGGTGCCACGCTGATGAGCCCACTGCCAGGCGCCCATGCGTTGAAGCCGGGTTCGGCGGCACGGCCGTTCTTCGGTGTGGTGCCGGCGCTAGTGGACAACCTGGGCAACATCATCGAAGGCGCCGCCGAAGGCAACCTGGTGATTCTCGATTCCTGGCCAGGCCAGGCGCGTACCCTGTACGGCGACCATGACCGTTTTGTCGACACCTACTTCAAGACCTTCCGCGGCATGTACTTCACCGGTGACGGCGCCCGTCGCGATGAGGATGGTTACTGGTGGATCACTGGCCGTGTGGATGACGTGCTGAACGTGTCCGGCCACCGCATGGGCACCGCCGAGATCGAGAGCGCCATGGTTGCTCACCCCAAAGTCGCCGAGGCGGCGGTGGTCGGCGTGCCCCACGACATCAAGGGGCAGGGCATCTATGTGTACGTCACCCTGAAGAATGGTGAAGAGCCCAATGAAGCGCTGCGCCTGGAGCTGAAGAACTGGGTGCGCAAGGAAATCGGGCCGATTGCCTCGCCGGATGTAATCCAGTGGGCGCCTGGGTTGCCGAAAACGCGCTCGGGGAAAATCATGCGGCGCATTTTGCGCAAGATCGCCACGGCTGAATACGATGGGTTGGGGGATATCTCTACTTTGGCAGATCCAAGCGTGGTGGCGCATTTGATTGAAACGCACAAGACCATGAACGTCGCGTAAGCGGGGTAGGTGGGACAGAGCCCCATTCGGTGCAAGCCGGGTGGGGCTTTTTTGTAGGAGTTCGAGCCGATGCGAATTCCCTGTGGGAGCGGGCTTGCTCGCGAAAGCGGTGGGTCAGTTGGCTCATATCTAGCTGACCCCCTGCATTCGCGAGCAAGCCCGCTCCCACATTTGGTGTGCACTCCATAGCATGCAGTGGTGGCGGTCTAATAGGGTCGCATCACAACCAAGCCAATAAATATCGGTTTTCCCGGTATGACGTTTCTGAATGTTACCGGCCCGCTCAAATGTGTAACCACCCGCACAAACCTGGGGCAATGGACCACGCCCACGCCCCGAAAAACGCGTTCTAGACACCCCTGAAAATAAGATTAAACGCCAGACTTGCTGTGCTAGAAGGGTTTGCGAATAATAGGCCCGCAATTTGCAGCATCATCAGGTTTAATATCTTTTGTCTCTGCATAAAACTCAGAGGCTGTCAATGTGCTGGAACCGCTTTCTCAGTGCTTCTGTAAATTGTTGTCGCATTGAGGAAATATCGGCTTCCTGCCTGTCGTTAGAATGCCGATCACTCGCTCGTCGTCGCAGGTGTCGCCCGCGCAGGACGCAGCACCGCTATTCGGTTACACCTTCGCCGCATCGTGGGCCATGGCTCATACTGCTGTTTTTGCCCTATACCGATGGAGTCCCAAGATGAAGAAACTCGTGCTGTTGGGCGCCCTGGCGCTGTCCGTGCTGTCCATGCAGGCTTTCGCCGAAGGCAAGCCGCTGAAAATTGGTATCGAAGCGGCTTACCCTCCGTTTGCCTCGAAGGCGCCGGATGGCAGCATCGTCGGTTTTGACTACGACATCGGCAACGCCCTGTGCAAGCAGATGGACGTCAAGTGCACCTGGGTCGAGCAGGAATTCGATGGCCTGATCCCGGCGCTGAAAGTGCGCAAGATCGACGCGATCCTGTCGTCCATGTCCATCACTGAAGATCGCAAGAAATCCGTGGACTTCACCACCCGCTACTACCTGTCCCCAGCGCGCCTGGTGATGAAGGAAGGCACCACCGTCAGCGACGGCCTGGATGAACTCAAAGGCAAGACGATCGGTGTGCAGCGCGGTTCGATCCACGACCGTTTCGCTCGTGAAGTCCTGGCGCCAAAAGGTGCGAATATCAAGGGCTACAGCACCCAGAACGAAATCTACCTGGATGTGTCCGCCGGTCGTCTCGACGGTACCGTGGCTGACGCCACCCTGCTGCAAGACGGTTTCCTGAAAACCGACGCCGGCAAAGGCTACGCATTTGTAGGCCCATCGTTCACCGAAGCCAAATACTTCGGCGACGGTATCGGCATCGCAGTGCGCAAAGGCGACAAGGAAAACCTTGAACGCATCAACGCGGCCATCGCTGCAATCCGTGCCAACGGCGAATACAAGAAAATCCAGGACAAGTACTTCGACTTCGATATTTACGGCGCTGACGCCAAGTAACTCATCGCAGCTGTCTGTCCGAAATGGCGCAAGCAACAGTCATCCTGAAGTTTGCGCCATTTTTTCATCCCCCTTTTCGAGGACCTGAATCATGTTGAAAGGCTACGGGGCCGTCATCCTCGATGGCGCATGGTTGACGCTTCAGCTCGCCTTGTCGTCCATGGCCTTGGCCATTGTTCTGGGTCTGATCGGGGTCGCGCTACGCCTGTCGCCGGTACGCTGGCTGGCTTGGCTGGGCGACCTGTACTCCACGGTGATCCGCGGGATCCCCGACCTGGTGCTGATCCTGCTGATTTTCTACGGCGGTCAGGACTTGCTCAACCGCGTCGCGCCGTTGCTGGGCTTTGACGACTATATCGACTTGAACCCCTTGGCCGCCGGTATCGGCACCCTGGGTTTCATCTTTGGCGCTTACCTTTCGGAAACCTTCCGCGGCGCCTTCATGGCCATCCCCAAGGGTCAGGCCGAAGCCGGCCTTGCGTATGGCATGAGCAGTTTCCAGGTGTTCTTCCGGGTGATGGTGCCGCAGATGATTCGGCTGGCGATCCCCGGTTTCACCAACAACTGGCTGGTATTGACCAAGGCCACCGCGCTGATTTCGGTGGTAGGTCTGCAAGACATGATGTTCAAGGCAAAGCAGGCGGCAGACGCCACCCGCGAGCCTTTTACCTTCTTCCTCGCAGTGGCGGCGATGTACCTGGTGATCACCAGCGTGTCGTTGCTGGCCTTGCGTTACCTTGAGAAGCGCTACTCGGTAGGCGTAAGGGCGGCTGATCTATGATCTTCGACTACAACGTCATCTGGGAGGCCATGCCGCTGTACCTTGGCGGCTTGCTGACCACCCTGAAACTGCTCGCCATCTCGCTGTTCTTCGGCCTGCTCGCGGCCTTGCCCCTGGGCTTGATGCGCGTGTCCAAGCAGCCGATCGTCAACGGAGTGGCCTGGCTTTACACCTACGTGATCCGCGGCACGCCGATGCTGGTGCAGCTATTTTTAATCTACTACGGCCTGGCGCAGTTCGAAGTGGTGCGCGAAAGCTTCCTGTGGCCGCTGCTGTCCAGCGCGACGTTCTGTGCGTGCCTGGCGTTTGCGATCAACACCAGCGCCTACACCGCCGAAATTATCGCCGGCAGCCTCAAGGCCACGCCTAACGGTGAGATCGAAGCGGCCAAGGCCATGGGCATGTCGCGCTACAAGCTGTACCGCCGCATCCTGTTACCGTCGGCCCTGCGCCGCGCGCTGCCGCAGTACAGCAACGAAGTGATCATGATGCTGCAGACCACCAGCCTGGCGTCCATCGTTACCCTGATCGACATCACCGGTGCCGCGCGTACCGTGAACGCTCAGTATTACCTGCCGTTCGAAGCCTATATCACCGCCGGCGTGTTCTACCTGTGCCTGACCTTCATCCTGGTGCGTCTGTTCAAGTTGGCCGAGCGCCGCTGGCTGAGCTACCTGGCTCCCCGGAAGCACTGATATGGAACGTATCGATCATCTGCTGCCCTGGGGGCATTTGGGCTGCGAGCGCCAGCTGAGCGTGTTTCGTTTCGGCAGTGGCGAGCGCAAGGCCTATATCCAGGCCAGCCTGCACGCCGATGAGTTGCCTGGCATGCGTGCCGCCTGGGAACTGAAAAAGCGCCTTGTGGAGCTGGAACAGCAAGGCGCGCTTAATGGCGTGATCGAGTTGGTGCCGGTCGCCAACCCGATGGGTCTCGGCCAGTTGTTGCAGGGCAGCCACCAGGGGCGTTTCGAAGTCGGCAGCGGCAAGAATTTCAACCGCGATTTCGTCGAACTGAGCGAGCCGGTGGCCGATTTGCTGCAAGGCAAGCTGGGGGACGACCCGCACGCCAATGTGCGCCTGATCCGCCAGGCCATGAGCGATGCGCTCAACGCCTTGCCCGAGCCGAGCAGCCAGTTGCAAGGCATGCAACGCATCTTGCTGAGCCACGCCTGTACTGCCGATGTGGTGCTTGACCTGCATTGCGACGCCGAAGCCGCGCTGCACATGTACGCGCTGCCCCAGCACTGGCCGCAGTGGCGGTCGCTGTCGGCACACCTGAATGTGACGGTCGGCCTGCTGGCGGAAGATTCCGGCGGCAGTTCGTTTGACGAGGCGTGCTCGTTGCCGTGGCTGCGTTTGTCGCGCCTGTTCCCCGAGGCGCAGATTCCGCTGGCCTGTCTGGCAACGACGTTGGAGTTGGGTGGCCAGGCCGACACAGGCCGTGATGAAGCCATCTTCCACGCCGAAGGCATCCTTGCGTTCCTCGCCGAACAAGGCTTGATCAAGGGCGAGTGGCCCGCGCCGCAACACGAACCTTGCGAAGGCGTGCCTTTCGAGGGCACCGAACTGCTGTTCGCGCCCCATGCCGGGGTGATCAGTTACCTGCGTAAAGCGGGCGATTGGGTAGAAACCGGCGACGAGATTTTTGAAGTGATTGACCCCCTGACCGACCGCGTAAGCACTATTTGCGCGGGTACCTCGGGGGTGTTGTTTGCCGTTGAACGGCTACGTTATGCCCAAGCGGGTTTCTGGCTGGCCAAGGTGGCGGGGCGCGAAGCGCTGCGTCACGGGCGCTTGCTCAACGACTGACCACCTGTTTTTGTGAGAACCGACCGCATGTACAAGCTTGAAGTCCAAGACCTGCATAAACGCTATGGCAGTCATGAAGTACTCAAAGGTGTGTCCCTGGCTGCCGCAGCCGGTGATGTGATCAGCATCATCGGCTCCAGTGGTTCGGGCAAAAGTACCTTTTTGCGCTGTATCAACCTGCTCGAGCAACCCCACGCCGGCAAGATTCTGCTCAATAACGAAGAGCTCAAACTGGTCGCGAACAAAGACGGCGCCATGAAGGCCGCCGACCCTAAACAACTGCAGCGCATGCGTTCGCGCCTGTCCATGGTGTTCCAGCATTTCAACCTGTGGTCGCACATGACCGCGCTTGAAAACGTGATGGAAGCCCCGGTGCACGTGCTGGGCATCTCGAAGAAAGAAGCCCGTGAAAAGGCCGAGCACTACCTGGCCAAGGTCGGCGTGAGCCACCGTAAGGACGCGTTCCCCGGCCATATGTCCGGCGGTGAGCAGCAACGCGTGGCGATTGCCCGCGCCCTGGCGATGGAGCCCGAGGTGATGCTGTTCGACGAACCGACCTCGGCGCTGGACCCGGAGTTGGTGGGCGAAGTGCTCAAGGTGATGCAGGACCTGGCCCAGGAAGGCCGCACCATGGTGGTGGTGACTCACGAAATGGGCTTTGCCCGTGAAGTGTCGAACCAGTTGGTGTTTTTGCACAAAGGCGTTGTTGAAGAGCATGGCAACCCGCGGGAAGTGCTGGTGAACCCGCAGTCCGAGCGCCTTCAGCAGTTCCTCTCCGGCAGTTTGAAATAATCAAGACTGCCACCCTACCCCTGTAGGAGCGAGCTTGCTCGCGAAGATCCTCAACGGTAACGCGGGAAGCCTGATACCCCGCGGCGTACTCAGGTTTTTCGCGAGCAAGCTCGCTCCTACAGGAGAGCAGGTCTTCATTGTTTTTGAGATTTGTGTTGGTTTACGGGCTAGCATTGGCCCACAGCTTCTTTCACCGTTTTCGCTCCGGATAGCACTCCATGACCGCCCACAAAATTGGTTTCCTGATTTGGCCCAGCACAAAAGCCCTCACGCTTGCGCTGGCTGAGGAGGCCTTGCGCGTTGCCCAGCGGGTGCATCCGGACGTGGTCTACGAGCTGTCGTTCCTGCTTGCCGAGCCCGCCGTCGAAGGTGCCTGGCAACTGCCGGGCGAACCGTGGGCCGGTAAGCTGGAAGGGTTTCAGAAGCTGTTCCTGTTGGCCGACGAACCGCCCACGGTCATCGCTTCGCCGCTCAGCACCGCGCT
This sequence comes from Pseudomonas fluorescens, assembly GCF_001902145.1. Taxonomy (GTDB): domain Bacteria; phylum Pseudomonadota; class Gammaproteobacteria; order Pseudomonadales; family Pseudomonadaceae; genus Aquipseudomonas; species Aquipseudomonas fluorescens_BV. The sequence goes on along the minus strand of NZ_MRST01000008.1, from coordinate 24,724 downwards.
CAAGCAGCTTGTTCGGGCAGGCTGTGTGATCGGCGGCTTGTCGGCGGGCGTATACCCACTGGCCCAACTGGGCCTGCTCGATGGCTACCGCGCCGCCGTGCACTGGCGCTGGCAGGACGATTTCGCCGAACGCTTCCCCAAGGTCATCGCCACCAGCCATCTATTTGACTGGGACCGCGATCGCCTCACCGCCTGTGGCGGTATGTCGGTACTCGACCTGCTGCTGGCGGTACTGGCCCGTGACCACGGTGCGGAATTGGCCGGTGCGGTGTCCGAAGAGTTGGTAGTAGAACGCATCCGCGAAGGCGGCGAGCGCCAGCGCATCCCGCTGCAAAACCGCCTGGGTTCCAGCCATCCGAAGCTGACCCAGGCGGTGTTGCTGATGGAAGCCAATATCGAAGAGCCGCTGACCACCGATGAAATTGCCCAGCATGTATGCGTCTCACGACGACAGCTCGAAAGGATCTTCAAGCAATACCTGAACCGCGTTCCCAGCCAGTACTACCTGGAACTACGCCTGAACAAGGCGCGCCAGATGTTGATGCAAACCAGCAAGTCGATCATCCAGATCGGCCTGTCGTGCGGCTTCTCCTCGGGGCCGCACTTCTCCAGCGCCTACCGCAACTTCTTCGGTGCCACCCCTCGCGAAGACCGCAACCAGCGGCGTAGCAGCAGCCCGTTCGAGTTGTCTTCGGTGCCGTCCGAGCGCGGCTGATTTCTACTCGTCCACGTCTGTTTCAGACGATTCGGTCGAAAGCCCGGGATCAGGAATGTGCGCCGGGAGGTGCCGGGCCTCCGGTACGCCGAAGCTGACGGCCGTACGGTTGTAGTAGCGGTGCAGCATGATGAGCGTCGTTGGCGTGAAAGGGTTGCCACTCAGGTCGAAGTCGTCAGCCAGTTCAGGGTCCACCTCTATGATGTCGCTGGGAAGCTCGGTGATCTGGTTATCGCTCAAGTTCAGTTGGCTGAGTGACCGCAGGTTGAAGGTGCCATGAGGGGCTTGGGTGAGGCCGGCATTTTCGAGCATCAGCGTGGTTAACCTGGGCATCTTGCTGACGTCGGGGGTGATTCCCAGCAGGTTGTCACTCAGGTCCAGGTATTCAAGGTTTTCCAGGCCGCTCAGGGCGTCAGCGCTGGTGGGCGTCAAGCGGATATGACTTTGCGACAGGCTGAGTGTCTTGAGCTTCGGCAGTTGGAATATTTCGTATGGGATGTCTGGCAACGCGTAGCGGTGGATCAGCAGGCTCTCCAGATTGGGGAGGCATTTGAGAAAGCCGACGGGGATGGACGTGGTTTCTTCGCCCTTCATGTCTAGTTTCGAAACATGGTTGAACTCGATATTCAACTGCGGCAGATCGCCCAGAATGGGTAGCGTCGAGACCAGTTCATGTGTGTCTGCCGGCGCTGTACGAGTGGTATCCAGGGGCGTTTCCCGTCGCCAGCATGCCTCAAGCAAGGACTTGAACTGTTGGCGCAGCACCTGTTGTTGCGCTTGTGCCTGTTGCTCCAGGGGGGCGTTGGTGCGTGGGTGCTGTTGCGGTACATCCACGGCCCACTGTTCAAGGTCGGTTTGCAGGCGCTCGTAGTCTGCCTTCAGGTGAACAAGCTGCGGCAGGGCCTCGTCCAGGCTGCCGGGGAGCCCGAAAATGAACCGGCTGGCTTCGCGGTCGGTGAAGCTCGGGTAAAGCTGATGAACCAGGCGGCGTTCGCCGACCTCGGCGTCTACGCCAAAATGTTCGCCGGTGCTCTGGCAATAAGTTTTTACCTTCTCCAGGGCCGGACGCGCGAGCGGATTACCTGTGAGGTCAAACGCTCTGGCGTCTTCGCTGCTCAGGCTGAACAGGGCATCGGGCAACGCCTGCAGGGCATTGTCGCTGAGGTTGGCATGCACAAGTCGAGGGCGGTCAACCAGGCCGGCTGGGAATTGGCTGATGCCTGTCTGGCTGAGGTTCAGCCGTTGCAAGTGGGCCATGTGTTCAACGTTGGGGGCCAATGCCAACGGGTTGTTGGACAGGTCCAGGGTTTTCAGTTCCCGCAGGGCGCCAAGGCTGGTTCGGCTTTGCTCGGTCAGGCGAAGGCTGCAGTTGCGTAGCGTCAGCTCGTTGAGATGGGCCAAAGGTGTGAGTTCATTCGGCAGTGTTGTGAGCTTGATGTCACGGATATTTACCCCCCGCAGGTTGGCAAAGCGCGCCAGGAAGCCAGGGACACCTTGGGTACCGGGATAGCCGCTCAGTTCCAGGTAGGTGATGGCTGGGAAGTTGGCATTGAGTGGCGGTAGCTCACCATAGATCGGCCAGGTGAGGTCCAGCATGTTCCCGCGTGCGTCGGGGTTGTAGTGATCGGCCGGAGTTTCGTGGCGCCAGGCGCGGATCAGTTGCTGCTTCCAATGCCATCGGTTTTGCTGTTCGGCGATGATCAGGTCTGTGTTTATCGGCAATTGGGTACCGAGCAGGGTGCGTGGCGGGTTGAGGTGCCAGGCCGACAGGTTGGCCTCCAGTTGTAAAAACTCCTGCTGCAGGTGCTGAAGCCTGCGCAAGGCCGGGGTGGTTTGGGTGCGCAGGAAGGCTAGCGCCTCGGCCACCTGATCCGGACGCAGGTTGGGGTACAGCTCGTGCAGCAACTGGCTTTCCAACACCTCCTGCCCGCTGCTGCCCGGCGCGGGTTGGGTCGCGTCATAGCCCTCCATACCGCCGGGCAGGCGCATTTTCCTGGGATCAAAGGAGGGTTTGCGCACGGGAACCTCGGCCAACAGCTTGCTCAGTGCTTCTCGCGGCAGGGCATGTTCGAGCAGCGTTTGTCTGAGCAGCGGGCCTTGACCGATATGAATGCCCAGGGCGTCTCGCTGCGCGTCGGGGAGTGCCTGAAGAACGGCCGTGTAAAAGTCGGTCTGCGCGAGCAGTGCGCCTCTGTCGTCTTCGGGAATGAAATCGCCTTGTATGGTGCGTACCAGCACCCGCGGGATTGTGGCCTGAGGGCTGCCGATGGTGTCCCGTACCTTACCGGTACGGCTGAAGTCGGTTATCTCAATGCGCACCTGGGCGGACCACCCCGGCAGGTTCTCCAATGAGTGCAAGGCGAGCCGGTGCGTATCGTTGTTTTCCAGGGCGTCCATGTGCAGCCCCTCAAGCGCCCGATTGACTCTGACTTCATGGGCAGCCCAGCGGGCCCGATCGATCAGGCGCGTTGGCAAGGTGCCTTGGTCGATTTCCAACAGCTCCTGGCCGGTGGCTGTGCGCAGGACCTCTTCAGCTGCGCTGGTGGGCAGGCCGGGTGCGGTGTCGATGATTTTTTGCACGCGTGCGTCCCGGGCCAACTCCAGTCCGCGATAGCGAGCGTCAAACAACGAGGCGCGTTTTTCCTGGGCCTGGCGTGCCAGTTTTTTGCGCAACGTGGCGGCGCGCACGTGCAGTTGCAGGCTGGGGCCGCCGAACTCTTCTTCCAGCAGGGTTTTGCGTTCTGTTTCGTCGAGGGTTTCCAGCAGGGTTTTCAGCAGGTCGCCATTCTTTATCTGCGCTTCATGTATTTGTGCCACGGCAGCGTCAGATCGGCCCTGGTGTTCCCATACGGTTTCGCCCTTGGCGTTGAGCAGCCGCAGTGTCTTGGATTCAGGCCACAGGGCAGTCTGGCTCAGCAGCCATAGCTGCGTCTGGTGATCGGCTTGCTGGTATTGCCCTGGGTCATCGCTGTTCATCTGGTCGATGAAGTCTTGCAACTGCTGGTCGATGTTGACGCGCTTGAGGGTGTCGGCCAGCAGAGGAGGCGCCGGCTCGCGATCCATATACATCTTGCGCAGGGCGGCCTCATCGGTGCCGCTGATAACAAGAGCCTGCTCAAGACGTGCATCGCTGAGCCCGTCGGCGGGCGGCCCGAGGCGGCGCAACAGGGTGGCGCGGTCCCAGGTCAGCGGCTGGTCCAGCTCCGTCACCCAGGCACCTTTGCCATTGCCGATGATGCGCGGCTTATAGGCGTGGGCGCGCGTGGGGTGCTGTAGGAAGGCGTTGCCCGATTGTTGCTCAACCGCAAAATACTGCCCGTCGCGTGGCAATAGCTGTTTGTCCTGGTGCCCGTGCAGCCCCTCGTCGTTGGGGCGTGATTCGGTGGCCAGTTGGACGTTGTGGGAATAGGGTTGCAGATCAGGGTTCCACAGGCGGGTTTTGCCGTCATCAGAGGTCACCGGCTTGAGCCTGTCGAAGAAGTCCCATAACGCTTTGGGCAATGCCTGTCGCAGCAACCCCTCGGCGATGGGCGCACCGACCACGAACATGCCCAGCTGGAGCATTTGTTCGGTGATCGACATCAAGTGCCCGAGCGCCTGTTTCTTGAGCCCTTCGGCCCAGTCGACAATACCTTCAAAGGTTTCATCGAGCAGTTGATAGGCGGTGTAGCCGAGCATCAGCGCGCCCAGCGGTGGAACCAGAGGCGTTGCGATAAACGCGGCGATTTCCAGCAGGGTTTCACCGATTCTTTTCAAGCTCTCCCAGCGTTGCCAGCGTGCCTTGCTGTCGGCGTCAGCGGTGGGTACGGCACTGGTGCGCGCGTCATTGAGCAGTTTGTTGAGTTTGGCCTCGTACAAGTGCTCGAACAGGTCACCCTGGGTTTTCGTGGCAAAAAATTGCAGGTTGGGCTTGGCGCGGGACTGGTCGCGCCAGCTTGGCCGCGGGTCGCCGGGAGTATGCTGATGCCAGACCACTTGGGACAGCCGGCTACCAAGATCGGCCAGGAAGTAGCCGCGATGTTCATGGCTGACGAAACGGCTGAAGAACTGCTGGTAGTCGGCGCTGCGCAATTTGCCGGTCAGATCCTGCATGAACGCCATGCCATCGGCGTAGTACTTGAGCGGGCTCTGGGGGTCGCCGGGGATGTAGGCAACCATGGGAACCGCAGTGCGGTGCAGCTCCAGATCGGCGGCGAACAGCACGATGCCGGTAAGCGGTGCGCCCATCAGGCTCAGGTCATGACTGAGCAGTGGTTTGCCCTCGAGCATCATGCCTTCCAGGCCTTCCAACTGGCGGTCGAGCAAGTGAAACACCGAGTCACTCACATCCTTCTTCAATCGCGCCATATGCAAGGCGGCCCGTGCGTCGGCTTTGAAGCTCTGGGTGACTTTGTTGCGCAGCGCGGCCTTGAGCACAGCGTCTTCGAAACCCAAAAAACGTTTGAGATAGCCTTGGTATTGCTTGCCGATGTCCAGTTCGCGGCACAGCTTGATGAAGGGGGCAATGCCGATTTTGGCTTTCAGATGGGGCAGGGTGCTCAATTGCCCGGAGTCTGAGGCTTGGGTGATAAAGGTTGAGTCCCAGGTGTACGCGTCTTGTTCGGCCTCGGCCGCGTCGAAGTTATGCAGCGCGGCTTGCACCAGTGACACGGTCCAAGTCTTGACGGCCCCGGAGGGTATGGGAAGCAGTGGTGTATGCAAGGGGGTGTAAAGGCGTAGGTAGGTGGCCGCAACATCGGCCTCTACGTCAAAGCGCCGCTGGAGCGCTTGTTGCAGTAAGGGCGCGGCAAATTCCTCAGGTGTCTGCAGTGCTGCCAGGGCGGTGTCCACCCGGTTCTGTGCCTCCCAGCTTGCGGCCACCGCCAGTTTGAGCGGGGCCTGCTGCTGGCGTCGGGTGTCGATATGCCAGTCTGCGAACAGGGGGATAGTCTCTTTCAGGGCCTGGCGCCTGGCGCTTGAAGCGTTGCCCAGCCATTGCGGCAACACCGCGGGGAGGCTGGCGGGTGCGCTGTTTGTGGCGAGTACGAGGTGTTGCGCGAGCAGAGTGGGGGTGGACACGTGGCTGATCCTTCAATGAGTCGAGTCAACGTCATCAGAGCAAGCCTGAACGTGCACAAAGGCGCAGATAGTTATTGCCCACGACAAAATCAGTGGTCCGTGCCCCTGCCTCTCCAGCGGCACACCGTTTAAACTGCGCCATTGCGACGCAATTTGTCGCATTGGCATAAACCCAGGAAAATCGCGGGTTGGCGCTATAAGAAGTTGTCGCTTGGCGGCAAGGCCGCGCTGAAAACTGTCCTTACAATCCCTGCATCGCCCGCCAGTTCCAGGCAGGCGTTCCTCTTCAGGAGACTACGATGTCCGTTGAGCAAGCCCCGGTGCAACGTGCCGATTTCGACCAGGTGATGGTGCCCAACTACGCACCTGCTGCCTTTATTCCTGTGCGTGGCCAAGGTTCGCGCGTGTGGGACCAGGCCGGTCGCGAGCTGATCGACTTTGCCGGCGGCATCGCGGTTAACGTATTGGGCCATGCGCACCCGGCGCTGGTCGGTGCATTGACCGAACAGGCCAACACGCTGTGGCATGTCTCGAACGTGTTCACCAATGAGCCGGCCCTGCGCCTGGCCCACAAGCTGATTGACGCCACCTTTGCCGAGCGTGTGTTCTTCTGCAACTCCGGCGCCGAAGCCAACGAGGCCGCCTTCAAGCTGGCCCGTCGCGTGGCGTTCGACCGTTTTGGCAGCGAGAAATACGAGATCATTGCCGCGCTGAACAGCTTCCACGGCCGTACCCTGTTCACCGTCAACGTCGGTGGCCAATCGAAGTACTCCGACGGTTTCGGGCCTAAAATCACCGGCATTACCCACGTTCCTTATAACGACCTGGCTGCGCTGAAAGCGGCTGTGTCGGACAAGACCTGCGCCGTGGTGCTGGAACCGATCCAGGGCGAAGGCGGCGTACTGCCAGCCGAACTGGCTTACCTGCAAGGCGCCCGCGAACTGTGCGACGCGAACGACGCGCTGCTGGTGTTCGACGAAGTGCAAACCGGCATGGGCCGTACCGGCCACCTGTTTGCCTATCAGCATTACGGCGTGACGCCAGACATCCTCACCAGCGCCAAGAGCCTGGGCGGCGGTTTCCCGATTGCGGCCATGCTCACCCGTGAAGCCTTGGCCAAGCATTTGGTGGTCGGCACCCACGGCACCACCTATGGCGGCAACCCGCTGGCGTGCGCGGTAGCCGAAGCGGTGATCGACGTGATCAACACCCCTGAGGTGCTGGCGGGTGTGAATGCCAAGCACCAGCTGTTCAAGGCGCGCCTGGAGCAGATCGGCAAGCAGTACGGCATCTTTACCCAAGTGCGTGGCATGGGCTTGTTGATCGGTTGCGTACTCAGTGATGCTTTCAAAGGCAAGGCCAAGGACGTGTTCAACGCGGCCGAAAAAGAGAACTTGATGATCCTGCAAGCCGGCCCCGACGTGGTGCGTTTTGCGCCGAGCCTGGTGGTGGAGGAAGCGGATATCAACGAAGGCCTGGATCGCTTCGAACGTGCAGTAAAAACACTTATCCAAGCCTGATTTGCTCTCTGTAGGAGCGAGCTTGCTCGCGAAAATCGTTAACGATGACGCGGGGCAGTTGATGCCCCGTGGTGTTCTTGGGGTCTTCGCGAGCAAGCTCGCTCCTACAGAGGTTGAGCCCCTCCCTGTTTTTTTATTCTGAGTTAAGGAGTGACACCATGCTGGTGATGCGCCCCGCGCAAATGGCTGATCTGGGCGAGGTACAGCGTCTGGCTGCGGACAGCCCGATTGGTGTCACCTCCTTGCCGGATGATGTGGAACGCCTGAGCGACAAGATCGCGGCCAGCGAAGCGTCCTTCGCGGCCGAGGTGAGTTTCAACGGTGAAGAGAGCTATTTCTTCGTGCTGGAAGACACCGAGACCGGCAAGCTCGCCGGCTGCTCGGCCATCGTGGCCTCGGCCGGTTACTCCGAGCCGTTCTATAGCTTTCGTAACGAAACCTTCGTGCACGCCTCCCGCGAGCTGAAGATCCACAACAAGATCCACGTGCTTTCCCAGTGCCACGACCTGACCGGCAACAGCCTGCTCACCAGTTTCTACGTGGTGCCGGAACTGGTCGGTTCGCCGTGGTCGGAGCTCAATTCCCGTGGCCGCCTGCTGTTTGTCGCCAGCCATCCCGAGCGCTTTGCCGACTCGGTGGTGACCGAGATCGTCGGCTACAGCGACGAGAACGGTGACTCGCCGTTCTGGGATGCCATTGGCCGCAACTTCTTCGACCTCAACTATGCCGCCGCCGAGCGCCTGTGCGGGCTGAAAAGCCGCACCTTCCTCGCCGAGCTGATGCCGCATTACCCAATCTATGTGCCGCTGTTGCCGGACGAAGCGCAAGAAGCCATGGGCCAGGTGCACCCACGTGCGCAAATCACCTTCGACATCCTCATGCGTGAAGGCTTCGAGACTGACCATTACATCGACATCTTCGACGGTGGCCCGACGCTGCACGCCCGGGTCTCGGGCATTCGCTCGATCGCCCAGAGCCGCGTGGTGCCGGTGAAGATCGGCGAGATGGTCAAGGGCGTTGGCCGCCAGTACCTGGTGAGCAACGCGCAGTTGCAGGATTACCGTGCGGTGATGCTGGAGCTGGACTACGCGCCCGGCAAACCGGTGACCCTGGACCTGGCGGCAGCCGAAGCGCTGGGTGTTGGCGAAGGCGCCAGTGTGCGCTTGGTTGCGGTTTAAAAAGAGAGTTTCGCGGGTGGCTGACAACAGCGGCCCGTTCGAGGAGATAGCATGATCGTTCGTCCCGTACGCAGCAGCGATTTACCGGCCCTGATAGACCTGGCGCGCAGCACTGGCACCGGTCTCACCACCTTGCCGGCCAACGAAGAGCGCCTGACCCACCGGGTGGGCTGGGCGGAAAAAACCTTTCGCGGCGAAGCCGGGCGCGGCGATGCCGACTACCTGTTCGTGCTGGAAAACGACGAAGGCCGCGTGGTGGGAATCTCCGCCATCGCTGGCGCCGTTGGCCTGCGCGAGCCGTGGTACAACTTCCGGGTTGGACTGACCGTCAGCGCGTCTCAGGAGCTGAGTATCTACCGTGAAATTCCGACGCTGTTCCTGGCTAACGACCTCACCGGTAATTCCGAATTGTGCTCGTTGTTCCTGCACGCCGATTACCGCAACGGCCTTAACGGTCGCATGTTGGCCAAGGCGCGCATGTTGTTTATCGCTGAGTTCCCGCAACTGTTCGGCAACAAGATTATTGCCGAGATGCGCGGTGTGTCCAACGACGCCGGGCGTTCGCCGTTCTGGGAGAGCCTGGGTCGGCACTTCTTCAAGATGGAGTTCAGCCAGGCCGACTATCTCACGGGTGTGGGCAACAAAGCATTTATCGCTGAGCTGATGCCCAAGTTTCCGTTGTACAGCTGCTTTCTCTCGGAAGATGCGCGCAATGTGATCGGCAAGGTCCACCCGGATACCGAGCCGGCCCTGAGCATGCTCAAGAGCGAAGGCTTCAGCTACCAGGGCTATGTGGATATTTTTGACGCCGGCCCGGCGGTGGAATGTGAAACCAGCAAGATCCGTGCGGTGCGCGACAGCCAGTCACTGGTGTTGGCCATCGGCACGCCGGGGGACGACGCCACGCCGTTCCTGATCCATAACCGCAAGCGCGAAGAATGCCGTATCACCGCCGCTCCAGCCCGACTGGCGGCAGGTACCCTGGTGGTCGATCCACAGACCGCCAAGCGCCTGCAACTGGTGGTGGGTGATCAAGTGCGTGCTGTTGCGTTGTCTGCTGCTCGGGAGTCGAAGTAATGAATTCGCTGTATATCGCAGGTAGCTGGCTGGCCGGCCAGGGTGAACTGTTTGAATCGCGTAACCCGGTGACCCAGCAGGTGCTGTGGGCCGGCAACGGCGCCACCGCTGAACAGGTCGAATCCGCCGTGCAGGCTGCACGCCAGGCATTCCCGGCATGGGCCAAGCGCCCGCTCGAAGAACGCATCAGCGTGCTGGAAACCTTCGCCGCCACGCTTAAACGGCGTGCCGATGAAATCGCCCGCTGCATTGGCGAAGAAACCGGCAAGCCACTGTGGGAGTCGGCCACTGAAGTCACCAGCATGGCCAACAAGATCGCGATCTCGGTGCAAAGTTACCGCGAGCGTACCGGCGAGAAGAGCGGCCCCTTGGGCGACGCCACCGCTGTGTTGCGCCACAAGCCCCACGGTGTGGTGGCGGTGTTCGGCCCATACAATTTCCCGGGGCACTTGCCGAATGGGCACATCGTCCCGGCGTTGCTGGCAGGTAATACCGTACTGTTCAAACCGAGCGAGCTGACCCCCAAGGTCGCCGAGCTGACCGTTCAGTGCTGGATCGAAGCCGGTTTGCCGGCGGGCGTGCTGAACCTGCTGCAAGGCGCGCGGGAAACCGGCATCGCGCTGGCGGCCAACCCAGGCATCGACGGCCTGTTTTTCACCGGTTCCAGCCGCACCGGCAACCACCTGCACCAGCAATTCTCCGGGCGCCCGGACAAGATCCTGGCCCTGGAAATGGGCGGTAATAATCCGTTGGTTGTGGACGAAGTCGCCGACGTGGATGCGGCGGTGTACACCATCATCCAGTCGGCGTTTATCTCGGCAGGCCAGCGTTGCACCTGTGCCCGTCGTTTGCTGGTACCGCAAGGTACTTGGGGCGATGCCTTGCTGGCGCGCCTGGTGGCGGTGAGTGCGAGCATTGAAGTGGGTGCTTTCGACCAGCAACCGGCGCCGTTCATGGGCTCGGTGATCTCCCTCGCTGCGGCCAAAGCCCTGATGCAAGCCCAGGAACTGATGTTGGCCAATGGCGCGGTGGCGCTGCTGGAGATGACCCAGCCTCAGGCTCAGGCCGCTTTGTTGACCCCTGGCATCATCGACGTAACCGGCGTGATGGAGCGTGAAGACGAAGAGTTGTTTGGCCCGCTGCTGCAGGTGATCCGCTATGCGGATTTTGCCGGCGCCATCGCTGAGGCCAACAACACCCAGTACGGCCTGGCCGCTGGCCTGTTGTCAGATTCCGAAGCGCGTTACCAGCAGTTCTGGCTGGAAAGCCGCGCCGGTATCGTCAACTGGAACAAGCAGTTGACCGGCGCTGCCAGTACCGCGCCGTTCGGTGGGGTCGGGGCTTCAGGTAACCATCGTGCTAGCGCCTATTATGCGGCGGATTATTGCGCGTACCCGGTGGCGTCGTTGGAAACGCCAAGCCTGATAGTCCCGGCAACGCTCACGCCAGGTATAACGCTGATCTAAATGTGGGAGCGGGCTTGCTCGCGAATGCGGTGTTTCATTCAACATTTGAAGTGACTGAACGACCGCTTTCGCGAGCAAGCCCGCTCCCACAATGGATCTGTGGTGTATTCAAGTGATTTGATGCCTATAAAAACAGATGTTCGTGGAGCCTCGCCGATGAAATCCTGTGAAGTCAATTTTGACGGTCTAGTGGGGCCGACCCATAACTACGGCGGTTTGTCCTTCGGCAACGTCGCGTCCCAAAGCAACAGCCAGCAGTCTTCCAACCCGAAGGAAGCGGCGTTGCAGGGCCTGCAGAAAATGAAAGCCCTGATGGACATGGGGTTTGTGCAAGGTGTGTTGGCGCCCCAGGAACGCCCGGATGTGGCCGCCTTGCGCAGCTTGGGTTTCAGCGGCACCGACGCCCAGGTGATCGAGCAGGCTGCCAGGCAGGCCATGCCGTTGCTGGTAGCCAGTTGCTCGGCATCCAGCATGTGGGTAGCCAACGCCGCCACCGTCAGCCCAAGCGCCGACACCGCAGACGGCCGTGTGCATTTCACTGCCGCCAACCTCAATTGCAAATACCACCGCAGCATCGAGCACCCCACCACCAGCCGCGTGCTGGGGGCGATGTTCGCCGATGGCAAGCATTTCGCTCACCACGCCGCCTTGCCTGCCGTGGCGCAGTTTGGCGATGAAGGCGCGGCCAACCACACGCGTTTCTGCCGTGAGTACGGTGAGGCGGGCGTCGAGTTTTTCGTGTTCGGCCGCAGTGCCTTCGACCCCCGTTACCCGGCCCCGCAGAAGTACCCGGCGCGCCAGACCCTCGAAGCCTCCCAGGCCGTTGCGCGCCTGCATGGCTTGAAGGATGGCGGCGTGGTCTACGCCCAGCAGAACCCGGCGGTGATCGATGCCGGTGTGTTCCACAACGATGTGATCGCGGTGGGCAACGGCGAAGTGCTGTTCTATCACGAGGATGCGTTTCTCAACACCGAACAGATGCTCGCCGAACTGCACGGCAAGTTGGGCAAACTGGGCGGCAACTTCCAGTCGGTGTGTGTGCCCCGTGCGCTGGTCAGTGTCGAGGACGCGGTGCGTTCCTACCTGTTCAACAGCCAGTTGCTGAGCCGTCCTGACGGTTCGATGCTGCTGATCGTACCGGAAGAGTGCCGCGCCAATGAGCGTGTGTGGCACTACCTGCAAGGCTTGACCGTTTCCGGCGGGCTGATCCGCGAAGTCAAGGTCTTCGACCTCAAGCAAAGCATGCAGAATGGCGGCGGGCCGGCGTGCCTGCGCCTGCGCGTGGCGTTGAACGAAACCGAGCTGGCGGCGGTGAACCCAGGGGTTATCATGACCGCGCCGTTGTACGAAACCCTCACCCAATGGGTGGGCAAGCACTACCGCGACAGCCTGCGCGAAACCGACCTGGCTGACCCACAATTGCTGCTCGAGTGCCGGACGGCACTGGATGAACTGACGCAAATCCTTAAACTGGGCTCGGTTTATCCTTTCCAGATCAATTAATGCCACACGGCTGAGATATTTTATTTATGACCGACACCCTGAAACTTATCCTTGAAGACACCGACGGCACCCAGCTGGAAACCTCCTGTACCCGCGTCGCCGTGGTCTGGCAGGGCAAGGAGATCTGGATCCAGCACGATGGCCGCGGCCAACTGCTGATTGGCGTGGACGTAGAAGAGGGCGACGCCGAGTACGCCAACCTGCTGATGCGCCCATTGGCCACCAACCTGATGAGCCTGCAACTGGAAATGGAACCGGCCGACGACGTTGAAGGTGATGACGACGATCACGTCCACGGCCCAGGCTGCAACCACTAAGGAAGCTGCTTATGCTCGCCCTTGGCAAACTGCTTGAACTGACCCTCGCCGGTCGTGAACCGGCGCAAAAAATTCAACTGACTGTCGACGGCGTGCAGATGCGCTGGCTCAGCGAAGGCGCGCTTGAAGTGCGCCCACCGCAGGCCGAGGACAATGGCAGCGACCTGCTGCTGTCGTCCGGCATCCATGGCAACGAAACCGCGCCGATCGAACTGCTCGACCGTCTGTTGCATGGCATCGCCCGCGGGGAGATCAAACCCCGCGCCCGTATTCTGTTCCTGTTCGGTAATACCGAGGCCATGCGCCGTGGTGAGCGTTACCTCGAACTGGACGTCAACCGGCTGTTTAACGGCCGTCATGAACAAAACATCGGCCCCGAAGCCATGCGCGCCGCCGAGCTTGAGCAATTGGCCCGCAGCTTCTTCAGCCTGCCTGACCGCTCGCGCCTGCATTACGACCTGCACACCGCGATTCGCGGATCGAAAATCGAGCAGTTCGCGTTGTACCCTTGGAAGGAAGGTCGACAGCATTCGCGCCGTGAGCTGGAGCGCTTGAACGCTGCCGGCATGCAGGCGGTGCTGCTGCAGAACAAAACCTCGATTACCTTCACCGCGTTTACCTATGAGCAACTCAACGCCGAGGCTTTCACCCTGGAGTTGGGCAAGGCTCGGCCATTCGGGCAGAACCAGGGGGTGAATGTTTCACGTCTGGAGCTGCGCCTGAAGCAGATCATCGAAGGCACTGAGCCTGAGACTGACAGCCTCGACGGTCTGAAGCTGTTCGCCGTGTCGCGCGAAGTGATCAAGCACAGCGACGCTTTCCTGATGCACCTGCCCGCAGATGTGGAAAACTTTTCGGAGTTGGAAAAGGGCTACCTGCTGGCCGAAGACGTGGCGAAGACCCGCTGGGTGATCGAGGAGGAGGGCGCCCGTATCATCTTCCCCAACCCTAAGGTGAAGAACGGCTTGCGAGCCGGGATATTGATCGTGCCAACCACGAATGCCGGCCTGGCCTGAGAGGCAAGGCTGGCTCGATCAAATGTGGGAGCTGACTTGCCTGCGATAGCATCACCTGGGTATCACTGATACACCCCAGGTGTCTGCATCGCAGGCAAGCCAGCTCCCACACTGGTTTGCGGTGAGGCTTGAATTTAGACCGCTACCGCACGCGGCTCGCTACGACGGATCGCCCGCACCTTGTGCAGTGTATCGGCGCAGGTACGCGCAGCTTCCTGACCCTTGTGCACGAAGTGCTCATAGAAGAACGTGGTGTGCTCGCTGCCGGCATGGAAGTGGTGCGGCGTCAGGGACACCGAGAACACCGGCACTTCAGTTTCCAACTGCACCTGCATCAGGCCGCTGACCACTGATTGCGCGACGAATTCGTGACGGTAGATGCCACCGTCCACCACCAGCGCGGCAGCGACGATCCCGGCGTAACGGCCGGTCTTGGCCAGCAACTTGGCGTGCAGGGGCATTTCAAAGGCGCCGCCGACTTCGAAGAAGTCAATGTCCGATTCCTGATAACCCTGGGCGATCATTTCGGCGAGGAAGCCTTTGCGCGATTGGTCGACAATATCCTTGTGCCAGCAGGCCTGGATAAACGCGACGCGCTCGCCGTGATGGTTTTTGCTTTTGCTGTCGATTGCGGTGGGTTGCATGTTCTGACTCCTGTTTAAGAAAAAAACAGGGCGTTATGAATCGAATGGGATTTAAGGGTACGCATGCGCAAACAGGCGCGCGGCCCTTAGGTGCCAATCCCGTTCTCTCTTCATCCGGACTATGACCGTCGGCCCCGGGATCACACCGGGTCTGCTGACCTTGTCGCCGTCCTGCATAAGCAGTTCGAGGCGCCAAGCGCTCGCGGGCTATGCACATTGCGTGCAATTACCGCCGGTGGGGAATTACACCCCGCCCTGAGAACGTTGCCACCAGAACCTTGGCGGCGGAGAGTTTTTAACATGGTTTTTCAAAAACTGCACGGCTGCTGTCTCGATAACTTATATCGGTTTGATTGGTTGGTATTCGAATGAATGCAATAGGGGCTTGATATTCCGTGGCTTTGCCCGCAGTAATCACACACAAAAGGACTTATCCACTCCGTTAGAGGCCCCTTTCATGACCGTGATCGACCTGCGCAGCGACACCGTGACCCAACCCACCCCCGGCATGCTCGACGCGATGGCCAGCGCCGTCAGCGGCGATGATGTTTACGGCGAAGACCCCAGCGTCAACCGCCTGGAGGCCGAGCTTGCCAAGCGCCTGGGCTTTGCCGCGGCGCTGTTCGTACCCACCGGCACCATGAGCAACCTGCTGGCGTTGATGGCTCACTGTGAGCGCGGCGAGGAATACATCGTCGGCCAGCAGGCCCATACCTACAAATACGAAGGCGGCGGTGCGGCTGTGCTGGGGTCGATCCAGCCGCAGCCTCTGGAGGTTCAGGCCGATGGCTCCCTTGATCTGAACCAGGTGCTTGAAGCCATCAAGCCCGACGACTTCCACTTCGCCCGCACGCGCCTGCTGGCGTTGGAAAACACCATGCAAGGCAAAGTGCTGCCGCTGGCTTACCTGGCCAAAGCCCGGGCATTCACCCGCGAGCATGGCTTGGCCTTGCACCTGGATGGCGCTCGCCTCTACAACGCGGCGGTCAAGCTGGGAGTGGAGGCGCGGGAAATTGCCCAGCATTTCGATTCGGTGTCGGTGTGCCTGTCCAAGGGCCTTGGCGCGCCGGTGGGTTCGGTGCTGTGCGGCTCGGCGGCGCTGATCGCCAAGGCTCGGCGCTTGCGCAAGATGGTCGGCGGCGGCATGCGCCAGGCCGGCTCCCTGGCGGCGGCGGGGTTGTATGCCCTGGATCATCAGGTGCAGCGCCTGGCTGACGACCATGCCAACGCCCAATGGCTGGGCGATGAGTTACGCAAGGCCGGCTACAGCGTCGAGCCGGTGCAGACCAATATGGTGTATGTGCAGGTAGGTGATCAGGCGCAGGCGCTGAAGGCCTTTGCGGCCGAGCGTGGGGTCAAGTTGAGCGCCGCGCCGCGCCTGCGCATGGTCACTCATCTGGACGTCAGCCGGGCGCAGATCGAGCAAGTGCTGCAGACATTCGTCGCGTTTTCGCAGAAATGACAGTGCAGACCGTCTAATTGACTGTTTCTATCACATAAACACGCTGTACCACCGGCAAAGGGCCGATATAATGCGGCCCTTTGCCGTCGCTCCGTCTGATGATGTTGCGCACTGGCCTTTGGCCGCAGCCTCCGTGGAAGAACCTAATGAAAAGCGCAGAAATCCGTGAAGCCTTCCTTCGCTTCTTCGAAGAGCAAGGTCACACCCGTGTAGCCTCCAGCTCCTTGATCCCAGGCAATGACCCCACCCTGCTGTTCACTAACGCGGGGATGAACCAGTTCAAGGACTGCTTCCTGGGCCAGGAAAAGCGCGCCTACACCCGCGCCACCAGCAGCCAGAAGTGCGTACGCGCCGGCGGCAAGAACAGCGACCTGGAAAACGTTGGCTATACCGCCCGTCACCACACTTTTTTCGAGATGCTGGGTAACTTCAGCTTCGGCGACTATTTCAAGAAAGACGCGATCACGTTCGCCTGGACCTTCCTCACCGGCGTGCTGAAGCTGCCCAAGGAAAAACTCTGGGTCACCGTGTACGCGACGGACGACGAAGCGTATGACATCTGGACCCAGGAAATCGGTGTACCTGCCGAGCGCATGATCCGTATCGGCGACAACAAAGGCGCGCCTTACGCATCCGATAACTTCTGGACAATGGGCGATACCGGCCCGTGCGGCCCGTGCACCGAGATTTTCTACGATCACGGCGACGATATCTGGGGTGGCCCGCCGGGCTCGCCGGAAGAAGACGGCGACCGTTACATCGAGATCTGGAACAACGTGTTCATGCAGTTCAACCGCACCGCCGATGGCGTGTTGCATCCGCTGCCGGCACCGTCGGTGGACACCGGCATGGGCCTGGAGCGGATCAGTGCGGTGATGCAGCACGTTCACTCCAACTACGAAATCGACCTGTTCACCAACCTGCTGAGCGCCTCGGCGGCGGCCATTGGTTGCGCCAATGAAGGCCAGTCTTCGCTCAAGGTAGTGTCGGACCACATCCGTTCCTGCGGTTTCCTGGTCGCCGACGGCGTGCTGCCGTCCAACGAAGGCCGTGGCTACGTGCTGCGTCGCATCATTCGTCGCGCGTGTCGTCACGGTAACAAGCTGGGCGCTACCGGCAGCTTCTTCTACAAGATCGTGGCGGCGCTGGTTGCCGAGATGGGCGATGCCTTCCCGGAACTCAAGCAACAGCAAAGCAACATCGAGCGGGTGCTCAAGGCTGAAGAGGAGCAGTTCTCCAAGACTCTGGAGCACGGCCTGAAGATTCTGGAACAGGACCTGGCTGAGCTCAAAGGCACCGTGGTGCCGGGTGATGTCGTGTTCAAGTTGTACGACACCTATGGTTTCCCGATGGACCTGACTGCCGACATCGCCCGCGAGCGCGATTTGACCGTCGACGAAGCCGGTTTTGAGCGGGAGATGGAAGCCCAGCGCGTGCGTGCGCGTTCTGCCAGTTCCTTTGGCCTGGACTACAACACCCTGGTCAAGGTTGACGTACCGACCGAGTTCACCGGCTACAAGGCGACTGCGGGCTCGGCCAAGATCGTCGCCATCTATAAAGACGGTAAGTCGGTCGACGTGTTGAGCGAAGGTGAAGAGGCGGTTGTGGTACTGGACCAGACGCCGTTCTATGCCGAGTCGGGTGGCCAGATTGGCGATTGCGGTTTCCTGAGCTCGACATCCGGTCGTTTTGATGTGCGCGACACCACCAAGACCGGCGGAGCTTTCCTGCATCACGGTGTGCTGGTGCTGGGTAACTTGACCGTGGGCGCACCGGTAGACACCCAGGTCGATGCCGACGTACGGCATGCCACGGCGTTGAACCACTCGGCCACTCACTTGCTGCACGCCGCGCTGCGCCAGGTACTGGGCGAGCACGTGCAGCAAAAAGGTTCGTTGGTGGACAGCCAGCGCCTGCGTTTTGACTTCAGCCACTTTGAAGCGATCAAGCCTGAGCAGATCAAGGCCCTGGAAGACATCGTCAACGCCGAGATTCGCAAGAACACCCCGGTTGAAACCGAAGAAACCGATATCGAGACCGCCAGGAACAAAGGCGCCATGGCGCTGTTTGGCGAGAAGTACGGCGACGAAGTCCGCGTACTGAGCATGGGCGGCAGCTTCTCGGTAGAACTCTGTGGTGGCATCCACGCCAACCGCACCGGCGATATCGGCCTGCTGAAGATCATCAGCGAAGGTGGTGTGGCCTCGGGTGTGCGTCGTATTGAAGCGGTAACCGGTGCTGCGGCCCTGGCTTACCTCAATGCAGCCGAAGAACAACTCAAGGAAGCGGCCGGCCTGGTCAAGGGCAGCCGCGACAACCTGATCGACAAGCTGTCCGCCGTGCTGGAGCGCAACCGAGCGCTGGAGAAACAGCTGGAGCAGTTGCAGGCCAAGGCTGCGAGCGCTGCGGGTGATGACTTGTCGGCAGCGGCGGTTGACGTCAAGGACGTAAAAGTCCTGGCGGCGCGCCTGGACGGCCAGGATGGCAAGGCGCTGTTGGCCTTGGTCGATCAGTTGAAGAACAAGCTCGGCCGCGCAGTGATCCTGCTCGGCAGTGTCCATGAGGATAAGGTCGTTCTGGTTGCCGGTGTAACCAAGGACCTGACTGGCCAACTCAAAGCCGGTGATTTGATGAAGCAAGCCGCTGCGACAGTGGGCGGCAAGGGCGGTGGTCGTCCGGACATGGCGCAAGGCGGTGGTGTCGATGCCGCAGCCCTGGACACGGCGCTGGCCTTGACCGTGCCATTTGTCGAGGCAGGTATTTAAGGCACTGTTAACCGGCCCGTGGTCTAGTCACGGGCTTGTTCAGTGCGGGTGGATTGGAAATTAGGCGCCCCTTTACGGGCTGAGGCGGCTTGGAAATGGCTTTGATCGTACAGAAATTTGGAGGCACCTCGGTCGGTTCTGTCGAAAGAATCGAGCAGGTCGCCGACAAGGTTAAGAAGTTCCGCGATGCTGGCGATGACCTGGTAGTGGTGCTGTCGGCCATGAGTGGCGAGACCAATCGCCTGATCGACCTGGCCAAGGCCGTCAGTGGGGATCAACAACCGCTGCCGCGTGAGCTGGATGTGATCGTCTCCACGGGCGAGCAGGTGACCATTGCACTGCTGGCCATGGCGCTGAACAAGCGTGGCGTGCCAGCGGTGTCCTACACTGGCAGCCAGGTGCGCATTCTTACAGACAGCGCGCACACCAAGGCGCGGATCCTGCAGATTGATGATCAGAAAATTCGTACTGATCTGAAAGCCGGGCGCGTGGTAGTTGTAGCGGGTTTCCAAGGCGTGGACGAGCACGGCAACATCACCACGCTGGGGCGTGGCGGTTCGGACACCACAGGTGTGGCCCTGGCGGCAGCGCTCAAGGCTGACGAATGCCAGATCTATACCGATGTGGATGGCGTCTATACCACTGATCCACGCGTTGTCTCCGTGGCTCAGCGTCTGGACAAGATCACCTTTGAAGAGATGCTGGAGATGGCCAGCCTGGGTTCCAAGGTGTTGCAGATTCGCGCGGTGGAGTTCGCCGGCAAGTACAACGTTCCGCTGCGCGTATTGCACAGCTTCAAAGAGGGTCCGGGCACCCTCATTACTATTGATGAAGAGGAATCCATGGAACAGCCGATCATTTCCGGCATCGCTTTCAACCGCGATGAAGCCAAGCTGACGATCCGTGGCGTGCCAGACACCCCCGGCGTGGCTTTCAAGATCCTCGGCCCTATCAGCGGCGCGAACATTGAAGTCGACATGATCGTGCAGAACGTTTCGCACGATAACACCACCGATTTCACCTTCACCGTGCACCGCAACGAGTACGATGCGGCGGAACGGATCCTGCAGAACACGGCGAAAGAAATTGGTGCCCGTGAAGTGGTGGGCGACACCAAGATTGCCAAGGTGTCGATCGTGGGCGTGGGCATGCGCTCTCATGCCGGCGTTGCCAGCCGCATGTTCGAGGCGTTGGCTAAGGAAAGCATCAATATCCAGATGATCTCCACCTCGGAAATCAAGGTCTCGGTAGTGATCGAAGAGAAGTACCTGGAACTGGCTGTACGCGCGCTGCATACCGCTTTTGAGCTGGACGCTCCGGCCCGACAGGGCGAGTGATGCGATACCAGGAAGGCGCGGCTTACCGCGCCTTTCATTTTTTTGTGGGGCGCATGTTCTTTTGCGTGGGCTCGACAATACTTAGGCGGTAGGGCTACGGCTTTTTGGTTGTAGGTCGAATGCCTTTTTTTTGCAGACTGTTGTTCCTGAACTGAAATGCGTGAGGTGAAAGGTATGCTGATTCTGACTCGTCGTTGCGCAGAAAGCCTGATTATCGGTGATGGCGAAATCACTGTGACCGTGCTCGGCGTCAAAGGCAATCAAGTACGTATTGGGGTTAACGCTCCGAAAGAGGTGGCGGTCCACCGCGAGGAAATCTACCTGCGGATCAAGAAAGAGAAGGACGAAGAACCAAGCCTTTAATTTTTATCGTTTTTTATGTTTGCAAACGGGGAGGAACGTGGTTAATATACGCCCCGTGTTGCGGAGAGCTGGCCGAGTGGCCGAAGGCGCTCCCCTGCTAAGGGAGTACACCTCAAAAGGGTGTCGGGGGTTCGAATCCCCCGTTCTCCGCCATTATTTGCTTAGTACGTTGCAATCTGGTTTTTTCGGTAAGTTGTTGAAAATACTCGAAAAAATAGCTTTACATAGAGATTGAACGGCCTATAATGCGCGGCAACAAATGCACTCGTAGCTCAGCTGGATAGAGTACTCGGCTACGAACCGAGCGGTCACAGGTTCGAATCCTGTCGAGTGCACCATTTAAGAGTTAGTTGCAGCGATGCAGGTAGCTTGGCTTCAACCAGTTGTGATCTGGTCTAAAAACACAATCTGCACTCGTAGCTCAGCTGGATAGAGTACTCGGCTACGAACCGAGCGGTCACAGGTTCGAATCCTGTCGAGTGCACCATACAAACAAAAAGCCCGCCTAGTGCGGGCTTTTTGCCGTCTGGCGTTTGTGTAGGTTTTATTTGGCACTCTCCTTTTTCTCCCTTCTCATGTGTTTTCCCCCGCGCCTGCGTCGTCGCAGTTCATAGATGCAGCCGATACTGAGCTTTGGCGTGCAAGCGCTTGTTCTTTCCAGTTTTTTAACGTTTAAAACGTCCGGGCGGTGTATCATGCGCCCGTCAGCCCCGCCGGGGCTTGTGGAATACCTCCATGGACTTACCCAGTAGTTACTCAGTACCTCGTTTTACCAATCATGAATTGACTGATTGATCCTTCCGGCGTGCCCCGCTGCTGGGAGTGGAGTTCGCCTATGACCGAAGTAGAAGTAAAGAAAACACAAGAAAGCCTGCAGGATCGTCTGGCTCAAGTTATCGAGCTGCTGCAGCGCCAGCGCGTGGTCGAAGACCTCACGCACCGCCAGGAAGGTCCGAACCACGACCGCGTCGAAAACCTGGTTCACCGGCAAAACCTCGTCGAGTTGCAGCGCAAGCTCGATGACCTGCACTCCGCCGACGTCGCCTATATTCTTGAAGCCTTGCCGCTGGATGATCGACTGACCCTGTGGCAGTTGGTCAAGGCTGATCGCGACGGTGACATCCTTCTGGAAGTATCGGACTCGGTGCGTGAAACGCTCATCGCCGACATGGATGACCACGAGCTCCTGGCTGCCGCCAAGGAGATGGATGCGGACGAACTTGCTGACCTAGCCCCTGAGCTGCCCCGTGATGTTGTCCATGAGTTGATGGAGGCGCTCGACACGCAGCAACGTGAGCGTGTGCGTTCCGCGCTGTCGTACGACGAGGATCAGGTCGGCGCCCTGATGGACTTCGAGATGGTCACCATCCGCGAAGACGTCAGCCTGGAAGTGGTGTTGCGTTACCTGCGCCGTCTCAAAGAATTGCCCGGCCACACCGACAAATTGTTTGTGGTGGACTATGAGGGCATCCTCAAAGGCGTTTTGCCGATCAAGCGCCTGCTGGTCAATGATCCGGAGAAGAAAGTTGCTGACCTGATGGCCAGCGATACCGTGAGCTTCCATCCGGACGAAGATGCCTACGACGCGGCCCAGGCATTTGAACGTTACGACTTGATCTCGGCCCCCGTCGTGGATAAGAACGGCAAATTGATCGGTCGTCTGACCATCGATGAAATCGTCGACTTGATCCGTGAGGAAAGTGAAACCGAAGTCCTCAACATGGCGGGTTTGCGTGAAGAGGAAGATATTTTTGCGTCGGTCTGGCGTTCACTGCATAACCGCTGGGCCTGGCTGGCTATCAATCTGATCACCGCGTTCATCGCTTCTCGCGTGATCGGACTGTTTGAAGGCTCCATCGAAAAGCTGGTGGCCTTGGCGGCGCTGATGCCGATTGTGGCGGGTATTGGCGGTAACTCCGGCAACCAGACCATTACTATGATCGTGCGCGCCATGGCGCTGGACCAGGTCAGTACCGCCAATTCCTCACGGCTGTTGCGCAAGGAGCTGGCTGTAGGCCTCATAAACGGATTGGTGTGGGGCGGCGTGATTGGTGTGGTGGCCTACTTGCTGTACGGCAGTTGGTCCCTGGGCGTGGTGATGACTGCTGCCATGACCCTTAACCTGTTGCTGGCGGCCTTGATGGGGGTATTGATCCCCATGACCCTGGCGCGTCTAGGTCGCGATCCCGCCATGGGTGCCAGTGTGATGATCACGGCCATGACTGACAGTGGTGGTTTCTTCATCTTCCTGGGTCTGGCAACGATCTTCCTGCTCTGACCCTTCCAGCGGGGGCAAACCTGCCCTCGCTTTGCTTCTTATTCCCAAACTCTACGCAAAAAAAAGCCAGCACATGGCTGGCTTCGGCTTTCAGGTGTCAATCAATTGGCTTCTGCGGCCGCCTCCACGTCGTGCGCGATCAGCGAGACGAGAGCATTTTGCTGGCGGTGGGAGAGCTGACGAAAACGCTGCAGCAGTTCGCGTTCGTGCAGTGACAGCTCGGGGCTGTCCAGGCGCATGCTCAACTCTTCACCCAAGGCACCTTCCTGAATAAGGCTTTGTTCCAGGCGTGCGATGATTTCGGAGTTCATGCTGCGGTGATGATTGCGAGCCACCTCGGCAATGCGTTCCCGCATTCCGTCTGGCAGACGTACGACGAATTTGTCAGCCGTACGGCTGGAATAAATTGCCTGTTTCAATGGGCGCATATATTTAACCGGTTAGTTCAGGGGAGCGGTTTCTGGAATTGGCCGCAAGATGAGTGTTAAGACAAGGCTCACGACCAAAGTTCAACCCGAATTGCAAAGAGGCCGCATCATGCCTCAGATTTGACATTTCATTGGCGTCAATTCTGTGACAAATATTGAACCGCCTACAGGCTTTATGCCAGTACTGATTTGCGTTTTTGCGGACTGGTTGGAAAAAATTCCCGCAGTTGCAGCGAAGCTCGTCAATCTTCGTCCATGGCTGCATGGCATCTGGGTTGAAGGGCGCCCGTCCTATAGTGATATGGCCTTTTGCCCTCAAGCTTAAGGTTAGTAGTTGTTCACCTATTTACGAGTGGCAGGCGACATAAGGTAGGGGGAAGGAGATGGGGAGGGGAGGTTTAGCGCAGGAGTGGATCGAATTTGATTCGGCGACCCTTGATGAGCATCAGTACCAGCAGGCTGCCCAGCACGGCGCTCGTAACGAAGGCTAGGGTTTGAGCTTGTTGTGATGTAGCTCCCAAGCCTAGCGCAACGGACATTAGGGTCAGACACAGAAACAACCAGGCAGATTTGGACATGAATGATGTTCTCAGAAAACCCAATGCTCTGCTGCTGGGACGGATTGGGTATTTTGCGTCAAGCGGGTGGGAGTTTGAGGGTTGGCGGTCATCAGTGCCAGTTGAGGGCGCTGTTGCAGATGGTGGGGAATGGCTTGGCTGATTTGCGCGCCGTCTTCAGTATTGGTCGGCTGAAAGTGAAACGTCACCACCGCGGCCAGTGCCACAGCGTTCAGTGCTAACAGAAGGGCGCTGTTCATAGTCGTAGTCTCCACGGTGCCTGGAACGATTGGTTTTGTGTTTATGCCTTTGCAGATGTCATGCCAATCTACTAGGTCAATAAAAACAATGGGTTAGGTTGAATTTTAGGGATTGCTAGGTTGCAGTTTGCAATGATGGCATATTGGTGTAGTGCAATTTGCACGATGGCCGTGAAAGCCTTGGCAGGCTGATGAGGCCTTGAATGCACCGCAAGGATCGGCCTACAGTCAAAATGCCAACGGACGACATGACAAAACCAGCCTCGGCCGTTAAGATGCATGCCGTCTGTCGCGAGCCCTTCTTGGTAAGCGTTTGGCATTTGTCCCAGTAGCTCAATTGGATAGAGCATCCCCCTCCTAAGGGGAAGGTTGGCCGTTCGAACCGGCCCTGGGACACCATCTCTGTTGAGCTTTCCCCTTCCGGTATTCGCCGTTCTCAAAAAACAGTCTTTCTCGTTCCTCGCTTTCGCAGGTCTCAGCCGGGCTTCTTTCGGTTGGAGTCGGGTGCATTTATGTGGGCGGGGATATTCACCCCCCCCCCAGGGCTATGCGCTTCTTCTTATATAGAAGAGGCGGCGAGGCCCCCCTGATTTTTATAGGCGAATGGGTGTTTCGCTTTTTTTAGGATAAGGGGTTGACGTTCATGGCGATCCCTGTAGAATTCGCCTCCCGCTTACGAGAGATCGCAAGCGCAAGTGGTTGAAGTTGTTGAAGAAATCTTCGAAAACTTCTGAAAATAACCACTTGACAGCAAATGAGGCTGCTGTAGAATGCGCGCCT
>NZ_MRST01000027.1:106518-911971 GCF_001902145.1 Pseudomonas fluorescens | reverse complement strand
ATGTCCTGCACGAACGGCCTGCGACTCCAGAATTGAGGGATCGACGAAGGCAGGAGCGAGAAAAGCTGAAGGCTGCCCAAGGCAGCTTTCAGCTATGAAACATGTTTACCGGACACTAGTGACGCTCCGCGTGGGAACGCATCCTGTGACGCTCCGCGTCACGGCCTTCGCGCAGACGCAGAGCGTCCAAGGCGGCATTCCCACGCGGAGCGTGGGAACGATCTCTCAACACTGTAGGAGCGAGCTTGCTCGCGAAGAACCGGAGGGCGCCGCTGTGAACCAGGCAGCCTGCGTTATCGTTAACGATCTTCGCGAGCAAGCTCGCTCCTACAGGGAGCAGTTGAACGATCCCGAGCGAGAAATGATCTAGTCTCTGTCACCCCAGGGAGAGATCGCCATGTTCCGCTACTTCGAGCAACTCAGCACGCGCATCGCCGCTCCGTTCATGGCCCAAACCTCGCGCAACAGCAAGGTGTGGCAATGCCGGTGTGGCCAGTCGCTGTTCTTTCGCAACAGCCAATGCCTGGCCTGCCAGGCGGCATTGGGTTACCAGCCGCAGCAAAGCCGCCTGTCGTCCTTGCAACCTGGGCCGGTAGCCGGTACTTGGCTGGTGGACGACAATCTCGATGCCGGCGCTTTCCGGCGCTGTGCCAACCTGGACTCACCGGCTGCGTGCAACTGGCTCATTGCTGCTCACAGCACTGCGCCGTTGTGCGTGGCCTGTAGCCTGAACCGCACCATCCCTGACCTTTCCGTTGCGCAAAACCCCGAACGCTGGCGCAAAGTCGAAACCGCCAAACGCCGCTTGATAGCGCAACTGATCAGTTTGGGCTTGCAAGTGGTGCCCAAGAGCGTTGACGAAGAGGCTGGCCTGGCCTTCGACTTCATCGGTGTCGACCTGGAAGGCAACGCGCCCACCACCGGCCACGCCAATGGGCTGATCACCCTGGACATCAAGGAAGCCGACGACGCCCACCGCGAAAAAGTCCGCGTACAGATGCGCGAGCCGTACCGCACCTTGCTCGGCCATTTTCGCCATGAAGTCGGCCATTACTACTGGGATCGCCTGATCGCCAACAGCCACTGGCTCACACTTTTTCGCAACCTGTTCGGTGACGAACGCGCCAGTTACGCCGAGGCCCTCGACCGGCACTACCAGAACGGCCCGCGCCCGGACTGGCAGCAAACCTGCGTGAGCGCCTACGCCACCATGCACCCCTGGGAAGACTGGGCCGAAACCTGGGCTCACTACCTGCACATGATGGACGCTGTGGACACGGCCCTGGGCTTTGGCATGAGCGCCCGCGAGATGGACCTCGATTACCAGCCATTCCCCCTGGCCACGCTCTACGACCCCCAACACCCTGGTGGCCCGGCATTCCTCTGCTTCGTTAATGCCTGGATCGAGCTGGCCGGCATGCTCAACGAACTGTCCCGCGCCATGGGCCAGCCGGATTTCTACCCTTTCGTGCTACCGCCCGCGGTGATCGCCAAGCTGCACTTTATTCACCTGGTCATCCAGGAAGAGGGCGGCAGGGCCGATGGGGTTATGGCAAGTGCTTGAGCCTTCTCATTTTTTAATCCGGAACCAACGGTTGTAACTTCCGATGAGATGGGTACAATGGCGCGGCTTGCCGAGAGGCAGCGTCGTTATGGTGACCCCATCGGTCCCCCCGCAACGATTACCCGTGAACCTGGTCAGAGCCGGAAGGCAGCAGCCACAGCGGGAACATTGTGTGCCGGGGTGTGGCTGGTGGGGTTGCCTCCATAACGCTCCCTTCTGCGGTCCCTTCTAAAACTCAAGTTATTTTCAGCCAGTCATCTGTGATGCTTCTTGCACAGTGCATGACGGTCATTTCGCGTCTAGTGGCATACTCCCAAGCGTCTCTTCCCCTGGCTACGAGGCTCTATGCACTCGGAACATTTCGACTTATCCAGCCCTGTATTCTTGCCGATCACTGAGCACACCTGTGCGGGTTTGTTGGGCGGCGAGGGTGTCGATGCACTTGTAACCCTGAGTGAGCCCGAATTGGCGGCGGTGTTGGTGATCCAGAACCTGGCGCAGGTGCCGGAAAGCGACCTGAGCGCCAATGGTGCTGAAAAAGTGTTGGCCAAACTGATTGACTGGGCAGTAGATGCCAGCCATTCGGCCAGTGTGTCCCTGCTCTCTGAAGCGCAGCGGCTGTTCGATCAGAGGAAGCTGTACTTCGGCCTCAATGTGGTCAAAAGCCTGAAGCTGCGCTTTCTGCTGGAGGAGGAAGTACAGGGGCGGAACTACCTGTTGCCCAGTGGCAAATGGGATGTCGAGTATAAAGTCCGCCACCTCAAGGCCAACGATCCGTTCAGCCAGCAGGTGATCACGCCCAGGCATCGCGAGCGCTGGTTGAGCGCCGAGCAAGACAAGCTGCTCAGAACCTTCCGTGCCAACCTGAACGAAGACCTGCATGTGCAAGGCTACGCAGGCATTGGCAAGAGTCACCTGCTGGTGGCCTTGCTGGAACACCTGCGCCCGGAAAAGACCTTGCTGCTGGCACGCACCCCGGCAAAACTCGAAACCCTGCGTGCCCGCATGGTGGGTGTGCGGGAGCGTAAGGCCGGGCATACCTTCCAGGGCTTTGCCCATGCCCTGTTGCATGGCCCCAGGCCACAGCCGCTGAATACGCCGGCAAGGGTTCTGACCAAGCAGGCACTCGCTCAAGAACTGAATATCTTCGGCTTTCGCCGCCTCGAGGGGCAAGCAGTGGTGGAGGTGTGCCTCAAGGTGCTTGAGGCTTACTGCCGCTCCTGGGAGTACAGCCTGTCGTCCCAGCATTTGCCGCATTTCAAGCAACCGCTGTCCGGCGTCGATGCCAGGGTGCTGCTCGAATATTCCAGCCGTTTGTGGGGCTACCTTGAGGCGAACCCGGCCTGGGGCCGCCATACCGGGTTTGAAGCCTTGCTAATGATCAAACGCGCCAGCCTCGCAGGCTGCGTGGTGCCCGAGCGCTATACCCACGTGCTCATCGATGAGAGCCAGGACATCCCCGCGCCGCTGCTGCAAATCATCGAGCGCGGCCGCCAGGTGCTGATCACCTTGGGAGATGAGTATCAGCAGGCCAGTGGCGGTGTGGTCAAACGCGCCCGTGAGGTTCGCCATACTGACGTGTGCTACTCCGTGCGTTCCGGGCGCAATGTCGAGCGCCTGGTCAACCCGTTGATCAGCCTGCACTCGGAAAAAACCAAATCGCTTTTCGAAGGCGCCCGCGATGCCGACGTGGGCATTGAGTTTTATCCGCAGGGTTTCGTGCCCCCGCAAGGGTGCGTGGTGTTGACCGCTTCCCATTGGGACACCATGCAGTGGGCGATCCAACTGAGCCACGCCCGTTGTGCGTTCGGCCTGGCGAGCAAAGAGGCCCAGCAGTCGCTCAAGCATTTCATGGACACGGTCATCGCGTTGTTCAAACCCGATTTCTATAGCAATGAGTTCAATGACCTCGGCCCCCATGCGTTTTTCAGCGACATGGCCGATTGGGAGCAGGTGCGCGAAGCCTGCCAGTTCGATGAGGCCTTTCTGTGGGTCGAGGCCGAACTGGAAAAAGGCTTTAACGTGGCGGATGTCACGCGTTTGAACAGATTGATTGGCCATCCGGACGAGCGCGTCCTGCTGATGCTGGCGCAGGACGCGGGCGGCATGGAGTTCGACCGGGTATTGCTTACCCCGGAACTGTTGACCAATGTGAAGTTCCAGGACGCCTATGCGTTTGATCAACGACTCTGTGCGGTGTATATCGCGATTTCACGGGCCAGGGTGCAGTTGTACCTGCCCTATGATGTGGTCGAGTGGCTCGACTATCACAAGTATCAAAAGACCCGTGAGTCCCACGGTTATTGACGGATTTAATCCGGCTGTTTCACAACTTTCAGAAAGCCCTCTGGACAACCCGCAGACCGCCTTGTTAGCTTCCGCCAGCCACTTGTTTCAGAGTATGACAAGGGCACGGATTTGATATTGAAGTGCTACCGCTTCGTTCACTCACAAGGATGTCTGTCATGAAAAGCCTGCAAGGGTTGCCTCGTCTTATCAGTGCTTCGGTAGGGACGCCCGGCAAAGCCCGCAACTTGCCCGCCGATGTTCAGTGCATCCAGTATCTATTCAATTTGATCATTCCCAAGATGGGGTTTGCCTTGCTGGAAAACGGCAAGTGCGACGGTCAGTTGGTGCAGTGCATCAGCCAGTATCAGTTTCGCCATCTCAAGTACGCCCATCCCGATGGCGTGATCGATCCCACCGGGCGGACGTTCAACAGTCTGATCGAAGAGGCGCTGAAGGTGCCAGTGCGGGCTTTTCCTAATACGCGCATTCCGACGTTTCTCAACATATTCGGCAATAACAATGTCGATGCGGTGCAGGCCACGGTCAATGTGTACCTGGGCCGCGTGCGCGCAGTGATCGAGGCCGAGCGGCGTAACCGGCAGTTGATGATGCAGTCCACCTGCGACGGCGGGACGACATTGAGCGATACGGACTACCAGAATGCCGCCAAGCAATTGGGCAATGGTATTTCGGTGAATGTGGTCAAGGCGTTCGCCACCATCGAATCGGGCGGGAAAGTGGGGTTCGGGCCGGCCAAGCTGCCGATCATCGCCTTTGAAGGCCATCACTTTCGCAAATACACCAAGCACATCTACGACCAGTCGCACCCGCTGCTGTCGTACATCTACAAGAAAAAAGCCGGGCCGCAGTGGCAGACCAACAACAAGGATCAGGTCAAAGCCTGGGAGACCATGGCCACCGCCTTTGCGCTGGATCAGGAAGCCGCCTTGATGTCAGCCTCCTGGGGCATGTTTCAGATCATGGGGTTCAATTTTGCGGCGTGCGGATTCAAGACGGTGTTTGAGTTCGTGGCGTCATTGAAGGTCAATGCCGGTAACCAACTCAAGGCCTATCTCAGCCTTTGCAGCCACAACTCGGCATTGTTGAGTGCCATGAAAAACAAGGATTTCACCGCCATGGCCCGAAACTATAACGGCGACGATTACGGCAACTATGACGTCCTGATGAAACAAGCCTACGAAGCCTTTGAAGGGAAGAAATAAGATGATTCGTTATCTGGCGATGGGAGTGTTGTCGTGGTGCGCCGTGGCGCCCGCGTTGGCCGGCTCGGCGGCGTTGCATTCAGGCCAATATGAAGGGTTGATGCTGGCGGTGACGCCTGGGCATCAGGTCGAGGGTTTCTACCAGGAGTCGATGGGCGAGGGTGTGGCCCGTGGTTGCACGTTCTACCTGCAAGGCAAACCCGAAGCGCTCACCACCTGGCTGGACGCTGCCTACCCAGGCAGTGTGGCAGCGGCGTCCGACGGGGTGACCCTGACGGTGGAGCAGGGCCGCCAACACCCTGGCTGCATCAACGTGCTGATGCCGGAAATCGCCACGGGCCTGGAGCTGAGCCAGACAGCCAGCAAACAATGGATCGGCTTGGTGACGGTGTCGGCCGACAAGGCTTACCTGCTGAAAACGCCGGGCGCCAAAGCGACAAAGCGTCCCTACATCGTCAAGCAGGATGTGGTGGGGGTACTGGCGTTCAAGGACGGCTGGGCGCAGGTGGAATTCATCAACGCTGACGACCGTTCGTTCACGGGCTGGATCAGCCAGGGCCAGTACGCACGGTTGGCTGCGCCCAAGCCCTAAGTTGTAGGAGTGAGCTTGCTCGCGAAAAACTCACAGGCGCCGCGTTCATTCAGGAAACACGCGTTATCGTTGACGTTTTTCGCGAGCAAGTCAGCCAAAGGTCTCGCGCAGTAGCCCGGCGAACGCATCTCGCGCCAGGTGCCGCTGGGTGTCCGTGTGCCAGAACAACAGGTTGTCCACGGGCGCCAGCGCTTCAAAGCGATACGACGCCAACTGATTGGCCTGTTCATAGCGCGCCAGGATCCCCTCGGGTGCCAACGCCACGCCAATCCCCGCGCTGACGCAGCCGATGATCGTGCCCCAACTGGCATAGCTGGCGATCGCTGGCTTGATGTCATGGGGCTTGAGCCAGTTTTCCAGGGCGGCGCGATAAGGGCAGCCCGGCGGCCACACCAGCAGGGTGCGGCCGGCCAAGTCCTCGGCGCTGTTGATAGGCGCGCTGCACGCGCTGGCGATCAGCACCAGGCGCTCGCTGTAGACCACGCTCTGTTCCAGCTTCGTGCGTTTGCCGCCGGCAGCCACCAGCGCCACATCCAGGCGGTGGTGCTGCAGGTCGTCCAGCAGTTGCGCCCAGGCACCGGTGACCAGTTCCAGGCTGACATCGGGATAACGCCGGTGGTATTCCGCCAGCAACGGTGGCAAGCGCCCGCTGGCACTGGATTCCACCGCTCCGATGCGCAAGGTGCCACGCGGAATGGCGTTGGCATCCACCGCGCGTTTGGATTCATCCACTAACACCAGGATACGTTCGCAGTAATCCAGGAAGATCTCTCCCGCGGCGCTGATCGCCAGCCCTCGGCCAGCACGAATAAACAGCGGCGTGCCCAACTCGCTTTCCAGCTGCTTGATGCGCGTGGTGATGTTGGACGGCACGCAGTGCAATTGCAGCGCAGCCTGGGCCACGCTGCCGGTTTGCGCCACGGCTCGCACCATTTTCAGTTGGGCCAGTTCCATTGCTCAGTTCCAATGATTTCAGAAGTCAGAAACGCTTAATTGTCCTATGCCTGGCCTGGACCAAGACTGACGGCATTCCTTTTGCGTGGATGCTGTCGATGAATACTCCGTCACCTCTAAAGCTTACGCTAGTCATTGCCAGCGTCATTCTCTGTTGGGCGTATTCGCCCATCGGCGTACACATGGGGCTGCACAGTTATAGCCCCGGCCAATTGGCGCTGCTGCGGTTTTTGATCGCGTCGGTATTCATGGGCGGCGTGGCCTGGGTGGTGGGAATTGGACGGCCACCATTGCGCGACCTGCCGTGGCTGCTGGTGCTGGGCTTTTTCGGGGTGTTCCTGCACCACACCAGTCTCAATCACGGGCAGCAATGGGTAACGGCGGCAGCGTCGAGTGTGTTGGCGCAGTCGGCGCCGTTGTTCAGTGTGTTGATCGCGTTTTTCTGCTTGAAGGAGCAGGTCAGCGCCTGGCGCTGGGGCTGCGTGCTGTTGGGGTTGGCTGGCGTAGTGGTGGTGATCTGGGGCGACCAGGGCATAGGCGATATCAACCCACGGGGTTTGCTGATCTTGTTGGCGGCCTGCTCATGGAGCGTGTACTTCGCCATCCAGCGGCATCATGCCCATCGCTACAGCCCGTTGACGATGGCCTGCTACATGGTGTGGTCCGGCACCCTGATGCTGTGCGTGAACCTGCCGGGTCTGCCCGTCGCCATCGTGCAGGCACCGATGGCGGAGAATCTTGCCGTGCTGGTGCTGGGTATTTTCCCCAGTGCCTTGGCCTATCTGGCTTGGGGTTACGTGTTGAAGCACGTCGAGGTCAGTCGTGCGTCGGTGGCGATGTACCTGGTTCCACCGGTTGCCATGCTGATGGCCGCCACGCTGCTTGGCGAACACGTCACCCTGCAGGTGATGCTGGGCGCAGTGATCGTGCTGGCCAGCGTCGCCGCTATCAGCCTGGAAGGGCGTTGGTGCTCAAAGGTGCCAGCCAAACGCCCGCAGGTGCCCTCTGGGAGGCCAATCGAACAAGCTTCGTCAGATTAGACGAGCGTGCCGGATGCAATTTCCCCCTTGCTCCGCTAGCATTACCGGCTTCCGCTTCCCAGTTGCGACGGTTTTCGATGAGTTATCAGGTTCTTGCACGTAAATGGCGCCCGCGCTCGTTCCGCGAAATGGTCGGCCAGACCCATGTGCTCAAGGCTCTGATCAATGCCTTGGACAGCCAACGGCTGCACCACGCCTACCTGTTCACCGGTACCCGCGGGGTGGGCAAGACCACGATTGCGCGCATCATCGCCAAGTGCCTGAATTGTGAAACCGGTATCACTTCAACGCCTTGCGGCACCTGTTCGGTATGTCGCGAGATCGACGAGGGGCGTTTTGTCGACCTGATCGAGATCGACGCCGCGAGCCGCACCAAGGTCGAAGACACCCGCGAGCTGCTCGATAACGTGCAGTACGCGCCGAGCCGTGGCCGCTTCAAGGTCTACCTGATCGACGAAGTGCACATGCTGTCCAGCCACTCCTTCAACGCCTTGTTGAAAACCCTTGAAGAGCCGCCGCCCTACGTCAAGTTCATCCTGGCCACCACCGACCCGCAGAAACTTCCGGCAACGATTTTGTCGCGGTGCCTGCAGTTCTCCCTGAAAAACATGACCCCCGAGCGTGTGGTCGAGCACTTGACCCATGTGCTGGGCGTCGAGAACGTACCGTTCGAAGACGACGCGCTGTGGTTGCTGGGCCGCGCCGCCGATGGTTCGATGCGCGATGCCATGAGCCTCACCGACCAGGCCATCGCGTTCGGTGAGGGCAAGGTCATGGCTGCCGACGTGCGCGCCATGCTCGGTACCCTGGACCACGGCCAGGTGTTCGACGTGCTGCACGCGCTGATCGAGGGTGACGCCAAGGCGCTGCTCGAAGCGGTGCGCCACCTGTCGGAGCAAGGCCCGGACTGGAATGGCGTGCTTTCGGAAATCCTCAACGTATTGCACCGCGTCGCCATTGCCCAGGCCCTGCCGGAAGGCGTGGACAACGGCCATGGCGACCGCGATCGCGTATTGGCCCTGGCCCAGGCGTTGCCGGCCGAAGACGTACAGTTCTACTACCAGATGGGCCTGATCGGTCGCCGCGACCTGCCCCTGGCGCCCGACCCTCGGGGTGGCTTTGAAATGGTGCTGCTGCGCATGCTGGCGTTCCGGCCGGCAGATTCGGCAGACGCACCGAGACAGCCGCTAAAGCCAGTGGGGATCAGCCAGGCCACAGTTGATTCCGCCAAACCAGTGGCTGGCGCGGCCGTTGTCGCGCCAGTAGTTGCAGCGCCTGCGGTTGCTGTGCCTGAGCCGGTTGCGCCGGCACCTGAGCCCGAACCCGCGCCAGTTGCCGTCGCACCTGTGGTCGAGCCCGAGCCGGTCATCGAGCCTGCGCCCGTGGTCGACTTGCCCTGGAATGACCCGGTCGAAGCGCAAGTAGAGCCCGAGCAACAGCCCGCCGTGGAGCCCGTGCTGGAAACCACCGGCGAGCAACCCGAGCTGACGCCGATGCCTGCGCCGACTCCGGACAGCGTGGTGCCGGATGCCCCTGAGTGGGTGTCGGCGCCGGTCCCTGAACCGACGGTCGCCCAGGTCGACGCCGCCACCCCCGGCATTGACCTGGACGACGAGCCGCCGCTGGACGAAGACTACATCGAGCCGGACATGGATTCGGCCTACAGCTACCTGGACGAATTGGCCAGTGAGCACACTGCGGAACCGGCGCCCGAGCCCGAGGCAGAACCTGCCGCGGCCCCGGCTACCGGCCTGGCCCTGCAATGGCTGGAATTGTTTCCGAAATTGCCGATCTCCGGCATGACCGGCAGTATCGCCGCCAACTGCACCCTGATTTCCATCGAAGGCGACCACTGGCTGCTGCACCTGGACCCGGCCCATAGCGCCTTGTTCAACGCCACCCAGCAGCGCCGGCTCAACGATGCGCTCAACCAGTACCATGGGCGCACGCTGACCATCGCCATCGAGCTGATCAAGCCCGAGCAGGAAACCCCGGCCCAGGCAGCGACCCGTCGGCGCCTTAACCGCCAGCGCGAGGCCGAGGACTCGATCCACGCAGATCCGCTAATCCTACAAATGATGCAACAGTTCGGTGCGGTCGTCCGCCACGATACTATTGAACCTGTCGAAGCCCCGGTGCCCCAAGCGTCATGACACCGGGCTACTCATTGATCCACGTACTTTTGAGGTGATTCCCATGATGAAAGGTGGCATGGCCGGCCTGATGAAGCAGGCGCAGCAGATGCAGGAAAAAATGGCCAAGATGCAGGAAGAGCTGGCCAACGCCGAAGTCACCGGTAAAGCCGGTGGCGATATGGTCAGCGTGGTGATGACCGGTCGTCACGACATCAAGCGTGTCAGCATCGACCCAAGCGTATTGCCGGGCGTGGGTGAAGATGACCTGGAAATGCTCGAAGCGCTGTTCGCCGCAGCCGTCAACGACGCGGTGCGCAAGATCGAAGCCAACAGCCAGGACAAAATGTCCGGCGTGACCGCTGGCATGCAACTGCCACCGGGCATGAAACTGCCGTTCTGATACACGCTTTAGCTAGACTCGAATGCCAGGCATCGCGCCTGGCATTTTTTTGCGCGCACGAAACATCGAACCCTGGCCCGCTGCCCATGGTCTGCACCCTATACCGTTGAATGTTCACCGATAAAAGGAGCCCCGCTGATGCCTCAAGAAATGACGCTCAACCAACGCATCGTTCTGGTCTCACGCCCTCAAGGCGCACCCACGCCGGAAAACTTCCGCCTGGAACGTGTAAGCCTGCCGGATCTGGCAGACGGTCAGGTGCTGCTCAAGACCTTGTACCTGTCCCTGGACCCCTACATGCGTGGACGCATGAGTGACGCGCCGTCCTACGCCGCGCCCGTGGAAATCGGTGAGGTGATGACCGGTGGGGCCGTCAGCCGTGTCGAGCAATCGCGCAACCCGAAATTCGAAGTGGGCGATCTGGTGGTCGGCGCCACCGGCTGGCAGAGCCACAGCATCTGCGACGGCAAGAACCTGATGCCCTTGCCCAAGGGGCTTGCGAGCCCGTCGATGGCCTTGGGTGTGTTGGGCATGCCAGGCATGACCGCCTACATGGGCCTGATGGATATCGGCCAGCCAAAGGCCGGGGAAACCCTGGTGGTGGCGGCTGCGTCCGGCGCGGTGGGCTCGGTGGTGGGCCAGGTGGCCAAGCTCAAGGGCTTGCGCGTGGTGGGCATTGCCGGTGGCGCGGACAAGTGCCGCTACGTGGTGGATGAGTTGGGCTTTGACGCCTGTATCGACCACAAGAGCGAAGATTTTGCCCATGAGCTGGCCCTGGCCTGTTTCAAAGGCGTGGACATTTACTTCGAAAACGTCGGCGGTAAAGTCTTCGATGCCGTGCTGCCTTTGCTCAACCCCAAGGCGCGCGTGCCGCTGTGCGGGTTGATTGCCGGCTATAACGCCCATGAAACGCCCAGCGGCCCTGACCGTTTGCCGGCCTTGCAACGCACCTTGTTGACCAAGCGGGTGCGCATCCAGGGCTTTATCGTGTTCGATGACTACGGCGACCGCCAGCCGGAGTTCCTCAGTGCCATGGCGCCTTGGGTGCGCGAGGGCAAGATCAAGTTCCGCGAGGACGTGGTCGACGGCCTGGAGCAGGCGCCCGAAGCCTTTATCGGCCTGCTCGAAGGGCGCAACTTCGGCAAGTTGGTGGTGCGCGTCGCGCAGGATTGAGTATTTGACGCTAATCCGGGGCGCGGGTATAAACCGCGTCTCGTTGTTTTGTCGGACCCTTCGCCCATGAGCTTCAGCCCCCTGATTCGCCAACTGATCGACGCCTTGCGCACTTTGCCCGGCGTCGGCCAGAAAACTGCCCAGCGCATGGCGCTGCAACTGCTGGAGCGTGATCGCAGCGGCGGCACCCGCCTGGCCCAGGCCTTGAGCCAGGCCATGGAGGGCGTGGGCCATTGCCGCCAGTGCCGCACCCTTACCGAAGAAGAACTCTGCCCGCAATGCGCCGACCCGCGTCGCGACGACACGTTGCTGTGCGTGGTGGAGGGGCCGATGGATGTGTACGCCGTTGAGCAGACCGGTTACCGCGGTCGTTATTTTGTGCTCAAGGGCCACCTGTCGCCGCTCGATGGCCTGGGGCCGGAAGCCATCGGTATTCCACAGCTGGTGGCGCGGATCGAAGAGCAGGGCACCTTTACTGAAGTGATCCTGGCGACCAACCCGACGGTGGAAGGTGAAGCCACGGCGCACTACATCGCCCAACTGCTGATCAACAAAGGCTTGATTACCTCGCGGATTGCCCATGGCGTGCCGTTGGGTGGCGAGCTGGAATTGGTGGACGGCGGCACCCTGGCGCACTCGTTCGCCGGTCGCAAACCGATCGCGCTTTAAAACTCACTGCAGTCCCAATGTGGGAGCTGGCTTGCCTGCGATAGCATCACCACGGTGTAACTGAAAGACCGAGGCGCTGGCATCGCGGGCAAGCCCGGCTCCCACATTGGTTTTGTGTGACGGCAAAAAATGTATTCGGCTTGATAACCAAGCAAGCGCTTGGTAAGTTCGCTCCATCCCGCCATGGAGCTTGCCGATGTCTGCCTATCAGGAATACTTCGATCCCAGCCACCAATTGGTCCGCGACAGCGTACGCCGTTTCGTCGAGCGCGAGATGTTGCCCGGCATCGAACAGTGGGAGGAAGCGGAAAGCTTTCCCCGCGAGCTCTACCTCAAGGCTGGTGCGGCGGGCATTCTGGGCATTGGCTACCCCGAAACGCTGGGTGGCAGCCACGAAGGCGATCTGTTCGCCAAGGTCGCCGCCAGCGAAGAGCTGATGCGCTGCGGCTCCGGTGGCGTGGTGGCAGGGCTCGGCTCCCTGGATATCGGCTTGCCGCCCGTGGTGAAGTGGGCGCCGCCAGCGCTGCGTGAGCGGGTGGTACCGCAAGTGCTGGCAGGCGAGAAAATCATCGCCCTGGCGGTCACCGAGCCCAGCGGCGGCTCAGATGTAGCCAACCTGCAAACCCGGGCCGTACGTGAAGGCGAGCATTACCGCGTGAGCGGCGCCAAGACCTTCATCACCAGCGGCATTCGGGCTGATTTCTACACCGTGGCCGTACGCACGGGCGGGCCGGGCTTTGGCGGCATCAGCCTGCTGCTGATCGAAAAAGACACCCCTGGTTTTACCGTCGGCCAGCCACTGAAGAAGATGGGCTGGTGGGCGTCGGACACCGCCGAGTTATTTTTCGACGATTGTCGTGTGCCCGTGGGCAATCTTGTCGGTGTCGAGAACATGGGCTTTGCCTGCATCATGGGCAACTTTCAGAGCGAGCGCCTGGCCTTGGCCCTGATGGCCAACATGACCGCGCAACTGGCCTTGGAGGAAAGCCTCCAGTGGGCCGCCCAGCGCGAAGCATTCGGCAAACCCATCGGCAAATTCCAGGTAATCAAGCATCGCCTGGCGGAAATGGCTACCGCCGTGGAGGTTTCCCGCGAGTTCACCTATCGTCAGGCCGCGAAGATGGCCGCCGGCAAGAGTGTGATCAAAGAGATTTCCATGGCCAAGAACCTGGCTACCGATACCGCTGATCGGGTGACGTATGGCGCGGTGCAGATACTGGGGGGGCAGGGGTATATGCGTGGCAGCCTGGTGGAGCGGCTTTATCGCGATAACCGGATTCTGTCGATTGGTGGCGGGACGCGCGAAGTGATGAATGAAATCATCAGTAAGCAGATGGGGTTGTAAACCGGGGTGTTCTTTCGGGCCTCATCGCGGGCAAGCCCGGCTCCCACAGGGGAATGCGTTCCAAGGTGGGAGCCGGGCTTGCCCGCGAAGGCGTCAGTACTGACGAAGCTTATCTCTCGGTCAGCCCAAACTGCGTCAGGCAAAACGTCGGAATTCCCATGTCTGCCAACCGCTGCGAGCCACCCAGTTCTGGCAAATCAATAATCGCCGCGGCTTCAAAGATCTTTGCCCCCATGCGCCGCACCAGGTTCGCCGCCGCAATCAGGGTGCCGCCGGTGGCGATCAGGTCATCGAACATCAGCACGCAATCGCCTTCGCACAAGCTGTCGGCGTGCACTTCCAGGAAGGCTTCGCCGTACTCGGTCTGGTAACCCTCGGCCAGCACGTCCGCCGGCAGCTTGCCTTGCTTGCGAAACAGGATGAGCGGCTTGTTGAGCTGGTAGGCGATGATCGAGCCGATCAGGAAACCACGGGCATCCATCGCACCGATATGGGTGAAATCGGCTTCGACATAGCGTTGGGCAAAGCTGTCGGCCACCAGGCGCAGGGCGCGGGGCGATTGGAACAGCGGCGTGATATCACGAAAGATCACACCCGGCTTGGGGAAGTCGATGACTGGGCGAATCAGGGATTTGATGTCGAACGAATCAAAAGTCATCGTCGAGGAGTCCAGAGCGGAAAACGGACTCGAAGTATACCTGCGGCCTCGCCGATTGGCGCGGCCGCAGCCTGGATCAGATCTCCAGGGAACCGCCCGCCAATGCACACAGCTGGATCGGGTCGAGGATGTGCACTTCTTTGCCCTCGGCGGCAATCAGCTGGTTTTGCTGAAAACGGGTAAACACGCGTGACACGGTCTCCACTGCCAGGCCCAGGTAATTACCGATCTCGTTGCGCGACATGCTCAGGCGGAACTGGTTGGCCGAGAAGCCACGGGCCCGGAAGCGCGCCGACAGGTTGACCAGGAACGTCGCGATGCGCTCGTCGGCGGTTTTCTTCGACAGCAGCAGCATCATTTGTTGATCGTCACGAATCTCGCGGCTCATCACGCGCATCAGTTGGCGGCGCAACTGTGGCAACTGCAGGGCCAATTCGTCCAGGCGCTCGAAAGGAATTTCGCACACCGACGTCGTCTCCAGTGCCTGGGCCGACACGGGATGAATCTCGGTGTCCATCCCCGACAACCCGACCAGTTCGCTGGGCAGGTGGAAGCCGGTGATTTGCTCTTCGCCGCCGTCGCTGAGGCTGAAGGTTTTCAACGCGCCCGAACGTACTGCATAGACGGAATCAAACTTGTCGCCCTGGCGAAACAGAAACTCGCCTTTTTTCAGCGGGCGACCGCGTTTGACGATGTCGTCCAGCGCATCCATGTCTTCCAGATTCAACGAAAGTGGCAGGCAGAGGGGGGCCAGGCTGCAATCCTTGCAATGGGCCTGGCTGTGAGCGCGCAGTTTGACTGGCTCGGACATTTCTTAAATCCTTGTGGGAAAACACACATAAGACGTAAGGGTAACGCACTGAGGGGCGCGGAGGCCAGCGTGTACAAAAAACCTACCGGTATCTAAAGATTTGGCTAAAACCGTCGATAGTACTGCTATCGACTACAAATACGGCGGCTCAAACCATGTTAGCCCTCAGCACTCAACTCGCTTCGCGTACTCAGATCCAGGCACTGCCCGAAACCAAGAAGTCTGCTGACTC
Organism: Pseudomonas fluorescens; assembly: GCF_001902145.1. Classification (GTDB taxonomy): domain Bacteria; phylum Pseudomonadota; class Gammaproteobacteria; order Pseudomonadales; family Pseudomonadaceae; genus Aquipseudomonas; species Aquipseudomonas fluorescens_BV. The sequence continues at coordinate 896,886 of NZ_MRST01000027.1, read as the reverse complement.
CGATGTTGACGCTATCCCGACGACGGATGAAGCCAAGCCCGCCGTTTCGGTGACCATTTCCGGCGCTGCGATGAAAGCTGCTGCGGCAGAGAAAACCTCAAACAGTGATATCGACGAAAGCGGCCTGGCGGAAAACGTCAAGAATTTGCTCAAGATGATTCGTGAGATCAAAAAGCAGATTGCCGAGAAACAAGCCGAGATGGCTGCCGTAATGGCTGACACGAACCTCAGCCCTGAACAGGCTCGGGCCCGGCTTTCCGGGCTGCAATCGGCCTTGAGTGCGCTGCAAGCCAGCTTGACCAGCGCCCAGGCGTCTCTGACCAAGGCGATGAAAGACATGAGTGCCGGTGATGCAGCCAAGGCCGCGACCCTGGCCATGAAGTAAGTGCATTTTAGATGACCCGGGAAAATCGTTGCCTGTTCTGGTGCTCCAGGTAGGCATCGAACACCATGCACACTGAGCGCACCAGCAAGCGCCCGGCCGGCAGTACACGAATGCCCTGGGCGTCCAACTCGATCAGGCCGTCGGTGGCCATCGTCTCCAGCTGCGGCCATAGCTCGGCAAAGTAGCCGCGAAAATCGATGTTGTAGGCCTGTTCGATCGCCTCGAAGCTCAGGCTGAAATTGCAGATCAGTTGCTGGATCACCTCCCGTCGCAGGCGATCGTCCGTGGTGCAGACCAAACCACGGCTGGTCGCCAGTTGTGCGCCCGCCAAGGCGTTTTGATACTGGTTCAGGTCACTGCTGTTCTGGCAATACAGGTCGCCGATCTGGCTGATCGCCGACACCCCCAGCCCAATCAGGTCGCAGTGCCCGTGGGTGGTGTAACCCTGGAAGTTGCGCTGCAGCTTGCCTTCTTCCTGGGCCACCGCCAGTTCGTCGTCCGGCAGGGCAAAGTGGTCCATGCCGATGTAGCGGTAACCGGCCTGGGTCAGTTGTTCGATGGTGGTTTGCAGCATCAGTAGTTTTTCTGCCGGCGAGGGCAGGTCGTCGGTGTTGATCCGCCGTTGGGGCATGAAGCGTTCCGGCAGGTGCGCGTAGTTGAACACCGACAGGCGGTCCGGCTGCAAGCGGATGACTTCCTCCACGGTGCGCGCAAAGTTCAACGGCGACTGCTTGGGCAGGCCGTAGATCAGGTCGATATTGATCGAGCGAAATTGCAAGGTGCGCGCTGCATCGATCACGGCGCGGGTTTCCTCCAGGCTTTGCAGGCGATTGACCGCCCGTTGCACCTCGGGGTCAAGGTCTTGCAGGCCGATGCTGACGCGGTTGAAGCCCAGCTCGCGCAACAGGCCCATGGTGGCCCAGTCGGCTTCGCGCGGGTCGATTTCGATGCCGTAGTCGCCCGAGTCGTCATCCAGCAAATTGAAATGCTGGCGCAGGCATTTCATCACCTGGCGCAGTTCATCGTGGCTGAGAAACGTTGGCGTACCACCGCCGAAATGCAACTGTTCCACGGGTTGCTGCGGGTCGAGGTGGCAGGCCACCAATTGGATCTCCTGCTCCAGGCGCTGCAGGTAGGCCTGGGCGCGCCCCCGGTCCTTGGTGATCACCTTGTTGCAGGCGCAGTAGTAGCAAATGTTGGCGCAGAAGGGGACGTGCACGTACAGCGACAGTGGCCGTACGGCCTTGCGGCTTTCGCGCAGGGCGTGGAGCAGGTCGAAGGTGCCGACCTGGCTGTCCAATTGGACGGCGGTGGGGTAGGACGTGTAGCGCGGCCCCGCCAAGTCGTAGCGGTGAATCAGATCTGTGTCCCAACGAATGGCGTCGAGCATGCGGGCGGTCCCCCGGATTGGCTAGTGGGCCGAGTCTAGGGGCAGGGCGGTGCAGCCATCTTGATTTGCATCAACGGGGGGCGGCGCTATGCCACAGGGGCTTTCAATGACCCATTAGCCAGTGCTGATGCGGGCCCGGCAGAGTCCAGATACCGAAGATCATCACCAACAGGCCGCCGGCCACACGCACGCTGCGTTTGCGCAATAACGCAGTCACGCGTTCGGCGGCCAGCCCGGTGGCCAGCAGCACCGGCCAGGTGCCCAGCCCGAACGCCAGCATCAGCAAGGCGCTGTCCAGCGCATTGCCCTGGCTCGCCGCCCATAGCAGGGTGCTGTAGACGAGCCCGCACGGCAACCAGCCCCACAGCGCACCCAGCAGCAAGGCGCGGGGCAGGCTGGACACCGGCAACAAACGGTTGGCCACCGGCTGGATATGCCGCCACAGGCCACGCCCCAGGCTTTCGATACGGGTGAGGCCGCTCCACCAGCCGGCCAGGTACAGGCCCATGCAGATCAACAGCAGGCCGGCGAGCACACGCATGAACATCGCCGCCGGGCTGTTGGCCACCGCCCAGCCGGCCAGGCCGATCAATAAACCAGCGGTGGCATAGCTGAGGATGCGCCCCAGGTTGTACGCCAGCAGCAGGCGAAAACGGCGGCTGCGTTGTTCCTTGGGGATCGCCAGGGTCAGCGCGCCCATCAATCCGCCGCACATGCCCAGGCAGTGGCCGCCACCGAGCAGGCCGAGGATCAGCGCCGAGACCAGCAAGGGCACCAGCTCAAGCATGAGGGGGCTCTTTGGGCGGTTGCTCGGGGCTGTTGGCTTCGTCGATGGCGGCCAGGTGGTTCGGGTCCTGGTCGTCGAACAGCACGCTGTGGGCCGGGCCATCGAGGTCTTCGTACTGGCCGCTGTCCACGGCCCAGAAGAAGATGTAGATGGCCACACCTACTAACAGCAGTGCCGCCGGAATCATCACATAGAGAGCTGGCATCTGTACTCCATGCCCACGCGGCTCAGGCCGGCAGCGGGCGGGTTGCTGGGGCGGTCGGGGCTTGCGCGCTCGGCAGGCGAGTCAGGCGCAACGCGTTGAGTACCACGGTCAACGAACTGATGGACATGCCGATGGCCGCCCAGATCGGCGTGATCCAACCCAGGGCGGCAAACGGCAGCATAAGGCCATTGTACAACCCGGCCCACAACAGGTTTTCGATGATCACCCGGCGGGTACGCCGCGCGAGGCTGAAGGCTTGCACCAGCGCATCCAGGCGGTTGGACAACAGCACCGCATCGGCGCTGGTTTTCGCCAGGTCCGTGGCCGAGCCCATCGCCACACTGATATCGGCAGCAGCCAACACCGGCACATCATTGACCCCATCGCCCAGCATCAGCACTTTGCGACCTTCCTTGTGCAGGTTTTGCAGTACCTGCAGCTTGTCGTCAGGGCGCAAGCTGCCATGGGCTTCGTCGATACCCAGCTCAGAGGCGACACTGGCCACCATCGGCGAACTGTCCCCCGAGAGCAACAGCGTGCGCCAGCCCCGCGCCTTGCATGCGGCCAGCAAGGCGGGGGCGTCGCTGCGCAGACGGTCGTCAAGTACGAACCAGGCCAGCGCCCCGCTGCGGTCGCCCAGCAGCAGCCATTGCCCGGCTTCGTCCGGTGAGGCGGGAATTGCGCAGCCACTGAGTTCACAGACAAAACCCGGCTGGCCGATGCGCAACAGACGTTCTCCCACACGACCTTCCAGGCCCAGGCCTGGAGTGCTCATCACTTCATCGGCGGCCAGCGGCGCACGGCCGAAGGCACGGGCAATCGGGTGTTCGGAACGGTTCTCCAGGGCGGCGGCAAGGCCCAGGCATTGGTCGCTGTCCAGCGCTCTCAAGGGCCGAATGGTGCGCAACGCCAAGCGCCCTTCGGTGAGGGTGCCGGTCTTGTCGAAAATCACCGTATCAATCTGGTTCAGGCCCTCGAGCACATGGCCGCGGGTCAGCAGCAACCCGAGACTGTGCAAGGTGCCGGTGGCGGCGGTGAGCGCGGTGGGCGTGGCCAGGGACAGGGCGCACGGGCAGGTCGCCACCAGCATCGCCAGCACAATCCAGAACGCCCGGGATGGGTCCAGCTCCCACCACAGCAGGCCGATCAGTGCGGCGGCGAGCAGCGAGCACAACAAGAACCACTGCGCAGCGCGGTCGGCGATTTGCGCCAGGCGTGGCTTCTCGGCCTGGGCGCGCTCCAGCAGGCGCACGATGGCGGACAAGCGCGTGTCATGCCCCAGGGCGCGCACTTGGACGGTCAGCGCGCCTTCGACATTCAGCGTGCCGGCCGTGACGCTGTCACCCGTGCGCCGAGGTTGCGGCAGGTACTCGCCGGTCAGCAGGGATTCATCGATGCTGGATTGGCCGTCGAGAATCATCCCATCCGCCGGCAGCACCGCACCGGGATGCACCAGCACCCGATCACCCAGCGCCAACTCGCTGAGCAGGATGCGTTCGCTCTGTCCATCGTCCTTGAGGCGCAGGCAGGAGGCGGGCAACAGGTTGACCAGTTGGGCGGTGGCTGCGGCGGTGCGTTCCCGGGCGCGGCGCTCAAGGTAGCGCCCGGCCAGCAGGAACAGGGCAAACATGCCCACGGCATCGAAATACAACTCGCCTACGCCAGTGATCGCGGTCCAGATGCCGGCCAGGTAAGCGCCGCCAATCGCCAGGGACACCGACACGTCCATGGTCAGGTGGCGTGTGCGCAAGTCACGCAGGGCGCCTTTGAAGAAGGGCGCGCAGCTGTAGAACACGATGGGCGTGGTGAGAAACATCGCGACCCAACGCAGGATGACGTGCAATTCCGGGCTCAGGTCGATATTGAATTCCGGCCAGGTGGCCATGGTTGCCATCATGGCCTGGAACCACAGCAAGCCGGCGACCCCCAGCTGTCGCAGGGCCAGGCGATTCTCGCTGGCCAATTGTTCGGCGGCGCGGTCAGCCTGGTAAGGATGGGCGGCGTAACCGATATGGCGCAGCTCGCTGAGCAGTTGGCTCAACGGCAATTGCCCATCGGCCCAGCGCACGTGCAGGCGGTGGTTGGACAGGTTCAGTCGCGCTTCGGCTACGGCGGGCAGGCTGCGCAAGTGTTTTTCGATCAGCCAGCCGCAGGCGGCGCAACTGATGCCTTCCATCAACAGGGTGGTTTCGGCCAGGTCGCCTTGATGGCGCACAAAGGGTTCTTGCACATCGGCGCGGTCGTACAGCGCCAGTTCGTCCACCAACTGCACGGGCAGCGCCTCGGGGTTGGCCGAGGCTTCGCTGCGGTGTTGGTAGTAGCTTTCCAGCCCGCCGGCCACGATGGCCTCGGCCACGGCCTGGCAGCCCGGGCAGCAGAGTTCGCGGCGTTCGCCTAGGATCTGGGCGGTGAACCGGCTGCCGGAGGGGACGGGTAGGGCGCAGTGGTAGCAGGGGGTGGTCATGGTTCAAGGTCTTTGGTGGCTGAGAGGGCCTCTTCGCGGGCAAGCCCGCTCCCACAGGGGGGCGCGGTGTCCTTGTGGGAGCGGGCTTGCTCGCGAAGCGCGGAGCGCTGGCTGTTTATTTTCTCAGGTCCTCGGCGCCCTGCAACGGCTCGTCACCCAGCAGCAAGTCCTTGTCGTGGCTGACCTCTTCTTCTTCGAACAGGCGCCAGGTGTTGCCGCCTTCCACGCCAAGCAGTTCAACGAAACGGCGGCCTTCGACCTTGTCGGTGACCTGGCCGATGTAGCGGCCGGGCTCGCTGTCGCTGCGGGTGAGGTTGATCTTGCGATCCTTCTCTGGCTGGGTCGGGGAGATCAGGTTCAGCTCCAGGGTATTTGGATTGCTGTAGCCAGTAAGTTGCAGCTCGACCTCGCCGGTCAGTTCGTCCAGGTGCAGCTTGCCGCGCAGTTGCAGGGTCTGGGCCAGGCGTTCGCGGTCCAGGGAGCGGTTGATGCCTTTGCCGGCCTCGTAGTAGTTGTCGTTGACCAGGTTGTCCGGGTTGTTCACTGCGATGGTCACCATGGACAAGGTCAGGGTCACCGAGCAGGCCAGAATCGCGATGATGATCCAGGGCCAGAGGTGTTTGTACCAAGGGCTGGCGGCAGTAGTTGCGGGCATGCGTATGTTCCCTGTTAACGGACTTGTGGGCCGATGAATCGGCTCTTGGCTTCAATATGGACGCTGGTGTCATCGGCGTCTTCGAGGATGAAGGTCACCTCGTTGGTGCTCGACGGCAACTGCTCCGGCGCACTCGACAACTCCACCGGCATGCTGACGATATCGCCGGCGGCCACTTTGATTTCGCGCCGGCCTTGCAGCTTGAGGTCCGGCAGGCCAGCGGCGTCGAGCACGTAGGTGTGGTCGCGCTGGTCTTTGTTCATGATCTTCAGGCTGTAGACGTTTTCGATGCGCCCTTCGGCGTTCTCGCGATACAGCACGCGGTCCTTGCTGACGTCGAAACCTACCAGCGAGCGCATGAAGAAGGCGGCCACCAACAGGCTGATCATCGCCAGCAATACCAGGGCGTAACCGATCAGGCGCGGGCGCAGCTTATGGGTTTTCTGCCCCGACAGGTTGTGTTCGGTGGTGTAGCTGATCAGGCCGCGTGGGTACTCCATCTTGTCCATGATGTTGTCGCAGGCATCGATACAGGCGGCGCAGCCGATGCATTCGATTTGCAGCCCGTCGCGGATATCGATACCGGTAGGGCACACCTGCACGCACATCGTGCAGTCGATGCAATCGCCCAGCCCCTGGGCCTTGTAGTCGGTACCCTTTTTACGCGGGCCACGCACCTCGCCACGGCGCGGGTCATAGGACACGATCAAGGTGTCCTTGTCGAACATCACGCTCTGGAAGCGCGCATAGGGGCACATGTAGATGCACACCTGTTCGCGTAGCCAGCCGGCGTTGCCGTAGGTGGCGAGGGTGAAGAAACCCACCCAGAAATACGACCAGCCATCGGCCTGACCGGTGAAGAACTCGAACACCAGTTCGCGAATCGGCGAGAAGTAGCCGACGAAGGTGATGCCGGTGGCAAAGCCGATCAGCAGCCACAGGCTGTGTTTGCTGAACTTGCGCAGGAACTTGTTGGCGCCCATGGGCGCCTTGTCGAGCTTGATGCGTTGGTTGCGGTCGCCTTCGGTGACTTTTTCGCACCACATGAAGATCCACGTCCATACGCTTTGCGGGCAGGTATAGCCGCACCACACGCGCCCGGCGTATACGGTGATAAAGAACAGGCCAAATGCCGCCACAATGAGAATGCCCGAGAGCAGGATGAAATCCTGGGGCCAGAACGTTGCGCCGAAAATAAAGAATTTACGCTCCGGCAGGTTCCACCACACCGCCTGGTGACCGCCCCAGTTCAGCCACACGGTGCCGAAGTACAGCAGGAACAGAGCGGCACCGCCGACCATGCGCAGGTTGCGAAACAAGCCAGTGAAGGCGCGGGTGTAGATCTTCTCACGCGAAGCGTAGAGGTCGACGGTTTTGGCAGGCGGGGTAACGTTATGTACCGGTATCTGGTCGCTCATCATTGCATCCCACGGCGGTGGAGATTTGCCTCGGCCAGTACGTGCCAACCGGGGTCAAATTAAGGGTGTTGCAGTGGCCTAATGATACGCCCCCGATGGTGCGCAAAGGGTGCGACCTTTGGTCGCGTTGGGGGAAATCAATTGATGGTGTACGTGACCTGGATCAATTGACTTGGCAAGTATGGACGGTTTTTGTCGGTAAGCCGGTCATTCGTCCCATGGATTGATCAGTGCAACGCCGCTCGATTTGAAGTCGCTGATGTTACGCGTGACGACAGTGAGCCCGTGAACCAGCGCGGTTGCGGCAATCAATGAATCACTTTCGTTGGCTCGGTCGGGTACATGCAAGTGTGCGCAACGCAACGCGACTGCTGCATCGACGGGCAGGATTCTGGCATCAAAGGCGGGCATCACATGACGCTTGAGCCAGGCTCTCAACACCTTCCCCTGAGCCGGGTCTCGCCGCTCAATTCGCAGGACTCCGGTTTCCAATTCCTTCAGCGTGATCGCCGAAATAAACATACGTGGCGCTACCACACTTTTTGCCCACGCCACGACATTTGCATCAGCCTGAGGTTTACGCAGTTCAGAGATCACATTCGTGTCGAGTAAATACATCAAGAAAAGTCCACGGGGCGATGAATGATCACGGCACGTTCGGTTTCGAAGTCGATATCGGCCGCTTCCGGCATCACCAACAGGTCAACGATGTGGGCATTCAGACCTGTCAGCTTCTGGTAGTCCTCAATGCTTAGCAGTACATGGGCAGGCTTGCCGCGATCAGTGATAAAAACCGGCCCTTTGCGGGCGGCTTTTTTGGCACCACTTGTGTCTTGATTGAATTCGCGGCTGGAAATGGTCGTGATGGTCATGGGGTAGGTCCCCCTTCGCTGGACTGAATGTAGTTACGTTACTACCTGGTGAGTGCGCGCGGCAAGGTTGAGGCTACGAACGGTAGATTTGGCTTTGAAAGGTTCGGAGCTAGAACAAAAAAGCCCCGCCAGCATTCGCTGCGCGGGGCTCCATTGTTCAGAGGTCTTACTGCTCCTCAGCCTTCTTATCCCCATGAGACAAGCTATACACATACGCCGCAAGCAAGTGCACCTTGTCATTGCCCTGCAACTGCTCCTGCGCCGGCATCTGGCCCTGGCGGCCATAACGGATGGTCTGCTGCAGTTGCGCGAAGCTTGAACCGTAGATGAATGCACCCGGATGCGTCAGGTCGGGCGCGCCCATGGCTGGGGTGCCTTTACCGGCCGGGCCGTGGCAGGCCACGCAGTTGGCGGCGAAGAGTTTCTCGCCGTTGGCCACATCGGCCTTGGCGCCTTCCGGCAGTTTGCGGCCATCGAGTTGGATCACCACAAAGCCTGCTACGTCAGCCACGCCTTGCTCGCCGATGACTTCGGCCCAGCCGGGCATCACCGCGTGGCGGCCCTTCATGATGGTTTCCTTGATGGTGTTGGGTTCGCCACCCCAGCGCCAGTCGGCGTCGGTCAGGTTGGGGAAACCGTAGGCGCCCTTGGCGTCGGAGCCATGGCACACCGAGCAGTTGGAGGCAAACAGCCGGCCGCCCATCTTCAAGGCTTGCGGGTCCTTGGCGACTTCTTCAATCGGCATCGACGCAAACTTGGCGAAGATCGGCCCGAACTTGGCCTCCGACCTGGCCATTTCCTTTTCCCATTCGTGCACGCCGGTCCAGCCGGTCTGGCCGTTGGCGAACGGGGTTTGCTTGTCGTTGTCGAGGTAGTTGTAGCCTGGCAGCAGGCCCTTCCAGTTGCCGAGGCCAGGGTAGAGCACCAGGTAACCAAGGGCGAAGACGATGGTGCCGACAAACAGCATGAACCACCACTTGGGCAGCGGGTTGTCGTACTCCTCGATGCCGTCGAACGAGTGGCCGACGGTCTCGTCCGTCTGCTCGGTGCGCTGGCCCTTGCGGGTCGACAGCAGCAGCCAGGTCAGGGCGAAGATGGTACCCAGACTGAGGACTGTGACGTACAGACTCCAGAACGTAGTCATTCTTTGTTACTCCTAGAAGCTTGCTCGACGTGCTTGATGGCTTCGGGGTCATCTGCGAAGGGCAGCATGGTCGCGTCGTCAAACTCCGACTTGCGCCGTGGGCTGAACACCCACAACGCCAGGCCGATAAAGGCCACCATCACCACAACGGTGCCCAGGCCACGAATCATCCCGATATCCATGAAGGTCACCGTTTGCTTTTGATGAGGGTGCCAAGGCCTTGCAGGTAGGCCACCAATGCGTCCATTTCGGTCTTGCCCTTCACGGCGGCGGCCGCACCGGCGATGTCTTCGTCGGTGTAGGGCACGCCCAGGGTGCGCAAGACTTCCATCTTCTTCGCGGTGTCCTTGCCGTCGAGCTTGTTTTCCACGAGGAACGGGTACGCCGGCATTTTCGATTCAGGCACGACGTTGCGCGGGTTGTACAGGTGCGCACGCTGCCAGTCATCGGAGTAACGCCCTCCCACACGGGCCAGGTCCGGGCCGGTGCGCTTGGAACCCCACAGGAATGGGTGGTCCCACACGCTTTCACCCGCGACCGAGTAGTGGCCGTAGCGTTCGGTTTCGGCGCGGAAGGGGCGGATCATCTGCGAGTGGCAGCCCACGCAACCATTGGCGATGTAGACGTCGCGGCCTTCCAGTTCAAGGGCGGTGCGCGGCTTCATGCCTTCGACCGGCTTGTTGGTCACGTCCTGGAAAAACAGCGGGACGATTTGGGTCAGGCCGCCAATGCTCACGGCGATGACCATGAAGAAGGCCAGCAGGCCGATGTTCTTCTCGACTACTTCATGCTTCATCAGTGAGCTCCCACAACGGCGATCTTGGCGGCGGCTTCGGCTTCTACAGGGTCGCTGGCACGCACGGTGCGCCAGACGTTGTAGGCCATCAACAGCATGCCGCTGGCAAAGAACGCACCGCCCAGGGCACGCACGATAAAGCCCGGGTGGCTGGCTTGCAGCGCTTCGACGAAGGAGTAGGTGAGGGTGCCGTCATCGTTGATCGCACGCCACATCAGGCCCTGGGTGATGCCGTTGACCCACATCGAGGCGATGTAGAGCACGGTGCCGATGGTGGCCAGCCAGAAGTGCGCATTGATCAGCCCGACGCTGTGCATCTGCACGCGGCCGAACAGTTTGGGGATCATGTGGTACAGCGCGCCGATGGAGATCATCGCCACCCAGCCCAGCGCCCCGGCGTGCACGTGGCCGATGGTCCAGTCGGTGTAGTGGGACAGCGAGTTGACGGTCTTGATCGCCATCATCGGCCCTTCGAAGGTCGACATGCCGTAGAACGCCAGCGATACCACCAGAAACCGCAGGATCGGATCAGTGCGCAGCTTATGCCAGGCGCCCGAGAGGGTCATCATGCCGTTGATCATGCCACCCCAGCTTGGCGCCAGCAGGATGATCGACATCGCCATGCCCAGGGACTGCGCCCAATCCGGCAAGGCGGTGTAGTGCAAGTGGTGAGGGCCGGCCCAGATGTACAGGGTGATCAGCGCCCAGAAGTGCACGATGGACAGGCGATAAGAGTAGATCGGACGCTCGGCCTGCTTGGGCACGAAGTAGTACATCATCCCCAGGAAACCGGTGGTGAGGAAGAAGCCTACGGCGTTGTGGCCGTACCACCACTGGATCATCGCGTCCGTTGCGCCGGAGTAGGCCGAATAGGACTTGAACAGGTTCACCGGCAGGGAGGCGTGGTTGACGATGTGCAGCATCGCCGTGACCACGATAAAGGCCCCGTAGAACCAGTTGCCTACGTAGATGTGCTTGGTCTTGCGCTTGACGATGGTGCCGAAGAACACCAGGCCGTAGGTCACCCACACGATGGCAAGCAAAATGGCGATCGGCCATTCCAGCTCGGCGTATTCCTTGGTGGTGGTGTAGCCCAGGGGCAGGCTGATGATGGCGCCGACGATGACCGCCTGCCAGCCCCAGAAGGTGAAGGCGGCAAGGCCATCGGAAATCAGTCGCGTCTGGCAGGTGCGCTGCACGACATAGTAGGAGGTGGCAAACAGTGCACATCCGCCGAAGGCGAAGATCACCAGGTTGGTGTGCAGCGGGCGCAGGCGGCCGAAGGTCGTCCAGGGCAGGTCGAAATTCAATTGCGGCCAAACCAGTTGCGAGGCGATGAACACCCCGAGCCCCATGCCAAGGATCCCCCAGACCACCGTCATGATGGCGAACTGGCGGACTACCTTATAGTTATAAGCAGTCGGACTGATTGCTGTGCTCATTCTAAGGTTCCACGGTTTAGGTTTTTTTATAGGTAAAATCGGCCGCAAGTATGTAGAAACCGAGGGGCCATTGCAACGCAATGGCTGACCTGTATCAATGCGTTCCACGCCAGATTCTGCGCCCTTTCCATGTTTGGTGTAAGGATAAGGATCGAAATAGAAAGCTGATCAAGTGGACAGGAATTTTGGAGGGCGCAACGGATACCGTCGCCTGGGCCAGAATTGCTCCACTGTGGGAACAAGCGTAGCCGCGAATAGGAGGAGGGGAAAGTTGGGTTTTGCAAGGGTGCGACACTTGGTCGCGCAAGTGAGAAACAACATCAGATCCCTGTAGGAGCGAGCTTGCTCGCGAAGAACTCCAGAGCGCCGCGTTTATGCTGGATAAGCGTGGATCCTCAGGTTCTTCGCGAGCAAGCTCGCTCCTACAGTAAAGCGGGTTGCCGCCCCGGGCCGGGGCAGCGGTTACTCGGTCACGCTGTCTGGCGTTGCACCCTCAGCGCTGTGGGACAGGCTGTACACGTAAGCCGCCAGCAAGTGCACCTTGTCATTGCCTTGCAGCACGTCCTGGGCCGGCATCTGGCCCTGGCGACCATGGCGGATAGTCTGCTGCAACTGCGCCAGGCTGGTGCCGTAGATAAACCCGGCAGGCTCGGTCAGGTTGGGCGCGCCCATGGCTTGCACACCGTGGCCTTGTGGGCCGTGGCAAGCCACGCAAGTGGTGTTGAACGCGGCTTGCCCGGCTGCCAGGTCGGCGGTGTTGTCGGCGGGCAACGGCAACTTGGCCAGGTCGTGGCGCACGTAAGCGGCGACGTTCTTCACCCCGTCCTCGCCCAGCACTTCACCCCAGGCCGGCATCGCCGCGTGGCGACCGTTCAAGATGGTGGCCTTGATTGCTTCGGCCGAACCGCCCCAGCGCCAGTTGCTGTCCGCCAGATTGGGGAAGCCATAGGCGCCCTTGGCGTCCGAGCCGTGGCACACCGCACAGTTGGAGGCGAACAGGCGACCGCCCATCTTCAACGCTTGCGGGTCCTTGGCGACTTCTTCCACCGGCATGGCTGCGAACTTGGCGAAGATCGGCCCGAACCTGGCGTCGGCCTTGGCCATTTCCTTGTCCCATTCCTTGGTCTGGGTCCAGCCGTCTTCATAGCCCGGCAGCACGCCTTTCCAGTTGCCCAGGCCAGGGTAGAGGATCAGGTAGCCGACGGCAAACACCAGGGTGCCGGCGAACAACATGAACCACCACTGGGGCAGCGGGTTGTCATATTCCTCGATACCGTCGAAGGCATGGCCCATGGTCTGGTCGACGCTGCCCTTGGTCTCGCCCTTGCGGGTGCCGACCAACAGCCAGGTCAGGCCGATCAGGCTGCCCAGGGTCAATACGCAGATCCATGTACTCCAAAACGTAGTCATGGCCGAGTGCTCCTTGTGGCTGGCTCTGCTTGAGCGTCGGGTGGGGAAGGTTCATCGGCAAACGGCAGCAGGCGCGCCTGCTCGAATTCCGCATTGCGGCGGTTGTTGAATACCCACAGCGACAAGCCGATAAAGGCGATGGCGACGACCAGCGTGCCAAGGCCGCGGATGGTACCCGCATCGAATTCAAATCCCATGGCTCACCTCTTGCTCTTGATGGCAGTGCCGAGCACTTGCAGGTAGGAAACCAGCGCGTCCATCTCGGTCTTGCCCTTGAGGCTGGCGACCGCGCCATTGATGTCGTCGTCGGTGTACGGCACGCCGAGGGTGCGCATCACTTTCAACTTGGTCTCGGTGTGGCTGCTGTCGACGGCGGCGGTGACCAGCCATGGGTAGGCCGGCATTTTCGACTCTGGCACCACGTTGCGCGGGTTGTACAAGTGCGCGCGGTGCCAGTCGTCCGAGTAGCGCGCGCCGACGCGGGCCAGGTCCGGGCCGGTACGCTTGGAACCCCACAGGAACGGGTGGTCCCACACGCTTTCGCCGGCCACCGAATAGTGGCCGTAGCGCTCGGTCTCGGCGCGGAACGGGCGGATCATCTGCGAGTGGCACTGTACGCAGCCTTCGCGGATGTAGATGTCGCGGCCTTCCAGTTGTAGCGCGGTGTAGGGCTTCATGCCTTCGACCGGTTTGTTGGTCACGTCCTGGAAGAACAGCGGGACGATCTGGGTCAGGCCACCGATGCTCACGGCGAGTACCATCAGCAGCATCAACAGGCCGACGTTCTTTTCAATCGTTTCGTGTTTCATCATCGACTCCTCAGGCCATCTGCGCGGCAGCGGTGTGTTCGGCGGCTTGGAGGGGTGGCGCCGAACGCACGGTGCGCCATGTGTTGTAAGCCATCAGCAACATGCCGCTGAGGAAGATCGCACCGCCCACCAAACGCACGATGAAGCCTGGGTGGCTGGCCACCAGAGTTTCGACGAAGGAGTAGGTGAGGGTGCCGTCTTCGTTGACCGCACGCCACATCAGGCCCTGAGCGATGCCGTTGACCCACATCGACGCGATGTAGAGCACGGTGCCGATGGTTGCCAGCCAGAAGTGCGCGTTGATCAGGCCGAGGCTGTACATCTGCTCGCGACCGAAGACTTTCGGGATCATGTGGTACAGCGCGCCGATGGAGATCATCGCCACCCAACCCAGCGCGCCGGCGTGGACGTGGCCGATGGTCCAGTCGGTGTAGTGGGAGAGGGCGTTGACGGTCTTGATCGCCATCATCGGGCCTTCGAAGGTCGACATGCCGTAGAAGGCCAGGGAGACCACCAAAAAGCGCAGGATCGGGTCGCTGCGCAGCTTATGCCAGGCGCCCGAGAGGGTCATCATGCCGTTGATCATGCCGCCCCAGCTTGGCGCCAGCAGCACCAGCGACATCACCATGCCCAGGGACTGCGCCCAGTCCGGCAAAGCGGTGTAGTGCAAGTGGTGAGGGCCGGCCCAGATGTACAGGGTGATCAGAGCCCAGAAGTGCACGATGGACAAGCGATAGGAGTACACCGGGCGTTCGGCCTGCTTGGGCACGAAGTAGTACATCATGCCGAGGAAGCCCGCAGTCAGGAAAAAGCCTACCGCGTTATGCCCATACCACCACTGCACCATGGCATCCGTCGCACCGCCGTACAGCGAGTAGGACTTGGTCAGGCTGACCGGAATTTCCAGGTTATTGACGATATGCAAGATGGCCACGGTGATGATGAACGCACCGAAGAACCAGTTGCCCACATAGATGTGCTTGGTCCTGCGTTTCATGATCGTGCCGAAGAACACGATGGCGTAGGCGACCCAGACGATGGTGATCAGGATGTCGATCGGCCATTCCAGCTCGGCGTATTCCTTGGAGCTGGTGTAGCCCAGCGGCAGGCTGATCGCCGCCAGCAGGATCACCAGTTGCCAGCCCCAGAAGCAGAACGCGGCGATTTTCGGCGCAAACAGCTGCGTCTGGCAGGTGCGTTGCACCGAGTAAAAAGAGCTGGCGAACAGCGCACAGCCACCGAACGCGAAGATCACCGCGTTGGTGTGCAAAGGGCGCAGGCGGCCGAAGCTGGTCCAGGGCAAATCGAAGTTGAGCGCAGGCCAAACCAATTGGGCGGCGAGAAAAACCCCGAGCCCCATGCCGACGATGCCCCACACCACCGTCATAATGGCGAATTGGCGGACCACCTTGTAGTTATAGGCGGTACTTAAAGTAGTGTTCATGGTTCCCCATCCACGGTTCAACCCAAGCCAGTGCGGCACTTGGGCTGGAGTTATAGGCAGACTAAAAAGCGAGGCAAGCATGGGCAAAGAGCACAAGGCCAGTATTGACGGGGATCAATGGGCGCAGTGTGTACGGGAACATGGCTGGTTGTGGGATGTCGCGACGGGCACGACGTCGGGTGAGCCGGCCACGCTGATCCTGGCCCACGGCGCCGGTGCACCGATGGACTCGGCGTTCATGAACGACATGGCTGCACGCCTCGCCGGGCATGGGGTGAGCGTGTTGCGCTTCGAGTTCCCGTACATGGCCCAGCGCCGCTTGGACGGGGGCAAACGTCCGCCAAATCCGGCGCCGAAACTGCTGGAGGCGTGGCGCGAGGTGTATGCCCAGGTGCGACGTCATGTCGCTGGGAAACTGGCGATTGGCGGCAAGTCCATGGGCGGGCGCATGGCCAGTCTGTTGGCCGATGAGCTGGGCGCCGATGGGCTGGTGTGCCTGGGGTATCCGTTCTATGCGGTGGGCAAGCCGGAAAAGCCTCGAGTGGAACATTTGGCGGGATTGAAGACGCCGACGTTGATTGTGCAGGGTGAGCGCGACGCGCTAGGCAATCGAGCGGCGGTTGAGGGGTATGCGTTGTCGCCGAGCATCGAGGTGATGTGGCTGGTGGCGGGGGATCATGACTTGAAGCCGCTGAAGGTTTCAGGGTTCAGCCATGAGCAGCACTTGGAGGCGGCAGCGGTGCAGGTGGCTGAGTTTCTCAGGAAACTGTAGGAGCGAGCTTGCTCGCGAAGATCGTCAACGATAACGCGGGTCTGAAGTTAACCCGCGCCGGTCCTGAGTTTTTCGCGAGCAAGCTCGCTCCTACAGGAGGGCGGTTTATCGGTTAAAACGCTCTACCAGCGAATACTGGGTATTGGCGGTATGCGTCAGCTCTTCACTCAGTTGCGCCGAGTTCATCGCCTGCTCCGAGGTCTGGTCCGCCAACAGCGCAATGGTGCTGATGTTGCGGCTGATCTCCTCGGCCACCGCACTTTGCTCCTCGGTTGCGGCTGCGATCTGAGTAGTCATGTCGGTGATATTGGCCACCGCCTCACTGATACCCACCAACGCCTGGTCCGCTTCCATCACTCGCGCCACACCCTCTTCGGCCTGGCGGTGCCCGGCGTCCATGGTTTGCACGGCGGCGGCCGCAGTGTGCTGCAACTTGGCGATCAGCGTATGGATCTGCCCGGTGGATTCGGCCGTACGCTGGGCCAGTTGACGTACTTCGTCAGCCACCACCGCAAAGCCACGGCCCATCTCACCGGCACGCGCGGCTTCGATGGCGGCGTTCAATGCGAGCAGGTTGGTCTGGTCGGCAATGCCCTTGATCACGTCGACCACGCCGCCGATCTCATCGCTGTCCTTGGCCAGTTGAGTGACCGTCACACCCGTCTCGCCCACCGCAACCGACAGCCGCTGAATCGCCTCGCGGGTTTCCCCGGCGATATCGCGGCCGCGGCCGGTCAGGCGGTTGGCTTCCTGGGTGGCATCGGCAGTGCGCTGCACATGGCTGGCGACTTCCTGGGTGGTCGCCGCCATCTGGTTCACCGCAGTGGCCACCTGTTCGGTTTCCACGCGCTGGCGTTCCAGGCCGCTAGAGCTGTTGTGCGCCAGGGTGTTGGACTGCGCCGCCTGGTCGTTCAGGTGTTCGGCAGTGTCCTGCAGGCGCGTAAGACAGGTCTTCAGGCGTGCTTCCTGGCTGAGGATCGACATCTCCAGGCGCGCTTGTGCGCCACGGCTGTCGGTGTACATCTGCGCGATCAACGGGTCGGACGTGGTCTGTTCGGCCAGGCGCAGCAAGCGCTTGAGGCCGCGTTGTTGCCAGCTCAGGCCCAGCAGGCCCAACGGCACCGACAGCGCCGCAGCCAGGGCAAAGCCCCATTGGGAGGTGAGGGTGGCGCCGATCATGAAGCTTAACTGGCTGACCAGGATAAACGGCAGCCAGTCCTGCAGCACCGGCAACCATTTGTCACGCTGGGGAATGGCCGACTTGCCCTGGTTGATGCGTTGATAGAGCGCTTCGGCCCGGCGTATCTGCTCGGCGGTGGGCTTGATGCGCACCGATTCGTAGCCGACCACCTGGTTACCGTCGAAGACCGGCGTCACATAGGCGTTAACCCAATAGTGGTCACCGGTCTTGCAGCGATTCTTGACAATGCCCATCCATGGCAAGCCTTGTTTGAGCGTGGTCCACATGTGTGCGAAGACGGCCGACGGCACATCCGGGTGACGCACCAGGTTGTGCGGTGCACGGATCAGTTCGTCGCGGGTGAACCCACTGATTTCGACGAAGGCGTCGTTGCAGTAGGTGATGACACCCTTGGCATCTGTGGTGGAGATCAACCGTTGCTGAGCGGGGAAGGTACGTTCGCGCTGGGTAACGGGTTGGTTATTACGCATGATTGTTCAATCCGCAAGGCTTTCAGGGGGTATCGGCCATGCGGGGTATTTATTTAACTTATTTTTGCAACAATCCTGCGAGCGGCGTTGCCCCTTTGTAGGAGCGAGCTTGCTCGCGAAGCACTCAAGGGCAACGCGTTCATTCAGGATGCCCGCCTTAGCGTTGAAGTTCTTCGCGAGCAAGCTCGCTCCTACAGTTACATCGAGAACGGCACAGCGACAGGGGTGAAGCGCTGAGGCGCGATGGCGCGGCCATTTGTAGAACCTCGGCAGCCAGTGCATCGCCGGGCCCAGGGCCAGGACGCCCAGTTGGCCGTAGATCAAGGCCAGGACGGAGCTTAATACCGAGCGGTGTGCATGGATGGCATGAAAACGCCTCCACGCACAGGATGAAGGGAAAGGATTGCAAAATATGTTTGCGGCTGGTTATAGTCGTCGCGTCTTTATCCCTTCTAAAAGATCAGCACATGCCAGCTTCCCAGCGCATAGCGGTAGTCGATTCAGCGGTCATCGCTGTGGTCGTGCCGTGCCGTGGCAAGCAGCCTGCGCAGATCAGTCACTACCCCCCACCTGTCAGTAGCACGCCGGTGTACGCAGTCGTATCACCGCCGGGTGTTGGCATTTCGGGCTGATCAGCGATTCGCTGTTGCCCCGTGCCTGCCTGAAAAAAACCTACTGGAATTCAGTTTTTTACTGAGTCGGCTTTTTTGCCTGATTACAGGTGGTAACCATGTCTGTGCTTTCGAAACAATCCGTGGCCGCGGCGGCCTCGACGAGCGTGTTTGTCTTGCTGTGGAGCAGCGGGGCGATCTTCTCCAAGTTGGGCCTGGCCCATGCTTCGCCCTTTGCCTTTCTGCTGATCCGGTTTGCCATCGCCCTGATGGGGTTGGTGGTGCTGGTACCGATCCTCAAGTTGAAGCTGCCACGTCCTGGCAAACCCATGCTGTATGCAGCGGCGACGGGCCTGGTTTTGCTGGGGGCCTACCAGATTTTCTATCTGCTGGCCCTGGAGCTCAACGTCACCCCCGGGGTGATGGCGACCATCATGGGCGTGCAGCCGATCCTCACCGTGGTGCTGATGGAGCGTCAACGCTCCTGGCGCCGGCTGTTCGGCCTGGGGTTGGGGCTGGCGGGCTTGATCATGGTGGTGTACCAGGGCATCGGGCTGGCGGGCATGTCCCTGGCGGGGATGCTGTTCGGGCTGCTGGCGCTGGCGAGCATGACGTTTGGCTCGATCATGCAAAAGCGCATCACCGACAACCCCTTGGGCACGTTGCCACTGCAATACCTGGCCGGGTTGCTGCTGTGCGCGGTGTTCGTGCCGTTCCAGCCGTTCCACTTTGAACACAGTGCACGTTTTTACCTGCCGGTACTGTGGATGGGGCTGGTGGTGTCCGTGCTGGCGACGCTGTTGCTGTACCGCCTGATCGCTCGGGGCAACCTGGTGAATGTCACCAGTCTGTTCTACCTGGTGCCGGCGGTGACCGCGGTGATGGACTACCTGATCTTCGGCAACCGCCTGGCACTGTTGAGCGTGCTGGGAATGGCGTTGATCATCGTCGGCTTGGTCTTCGTGTTCCGGAAGAACTAAAAACCACCCCCTGTAGGAGCGAGCTTGCTCGCGAAGAACGTCAACGATAACGAGGGCATCCTGAATGAACGAGATGCCCTCGGGTTTTTCGCGAGCAAGCTCGCTCCTACAGTAAGGTTGTCATTTGGACCGGCGCAGCACCAACCACAACGCCCCGGCAATCAATACACCCCCATACAGATGAGCCATGGACAGCGGCTCATCCAACAGCAACGCCCCCCACAACACGCCGAACGGCGGAATCATGAAGGTCACGGTCATCGACTTGACCGGGCCGATGGATGACAGCAGGCGGAAGTACAGGATGTAGGCGAACGCCGTACATACCAGCCCCAATCCCAGCAGCGACGACCACACTTGCCAGCCGCCCCAGCTCGCTGGTGGATGGCTGATGGCGCTGTAGGCAAAGAACGGCAGCAAAAACAAGGTAGCACCCAACATACTGCCCAAGGCTGAGAGGCGACTGTCCAACCCGCCGCGCTGATCCAGCCAGCGTCGCGCCAGGAAACCGGCGAAGCCATAGCAAGTGGTCGCCAGCAGGCACGCCAATGCGCCCATTAACAGTTCCAGATCAAATGCCACCGGCCCCGCGCGGGTGAGCACGGCAACACCAAGCAGACCCAAGGCCACACCCGCTATTTTCGACGGTGTCAGACGCTCGCTGAAAAACAATCCGCCAATCAGCACGCCCATCAGTGGCGTGGTGGCGTTGAAAATCGCCGAATAACCCGCCGGCAGTACCTGCGCCGCCACCGAGTACATAGTCGCGGGAATCCCCGAGTTGATCACGCCCAGCAGCAGGACCGTCTTGAACTTGCCCTGGAAATCCCAGCTCACGCGCATCATCGCCAGGATCACCAATAAACCCGCGGCGGCAATCGACACGCGGAAAAACGCGGTGGGTACCGTGCCGATTTCCGGCGCGATCATGCGCATGAACAGGAAACTCGCGCCCCAGATGGCAGCCAGCCCCAGCAGATACAGGGTGTCAACAGGTCTCACGGAAAACTCCTATGCCAATCGGGCGCAGAAGTGTTGCCCAGCGGGCAGGTCGGCACAATGGCTAATTGCAGTCGGTTTGCCCGCGTGCAAAATCATTCTTCTCCTGCCTCGGTTCACTGGCTAAGCTCTGGGCTTCCAGATACCCGTTCGAGGTTTCCCGCATGTCGCAGTCTGCCCTCGCTATCGCCCGGATGATTCTCGACGGTTTCGACGATTACCGTGAGCACTTCCGCCAGATCACCGATGGCGCCCGTGAGCGTTTCGAGAAGGCCCAGTGGCAGCAGGGGCAGGCCGCGTCGTCGGCACGCATCAACCTCTATGAGGAGAAAGTCGCTGAGGTGACTACCCGCCTGCGCGCCAGTTTTGACGCTGCGGCGTTGCAGGACATCGACCAGTGGCCTCTGGTGAAAAGCGCCTATATCGGCCTGATCGACCTGCGCTTTGACGATGAGCTGTCCGAGACCTGGTACAACTCGATCTTCTGCGGCCTGTTCAGCCATGACCTGATCAGTGACGGCTGCATGTTCATTCACACCACCCGGCCTAGCCTGCGCCGGGCGCGGGCGGCGCAAACCCGTATCTACACGCCGGCCGGCAACATAGCGGACATGCTGGCGCAGGTATTCTCTGACTACAGCTTCAGCGAGCCCTACGCCGACCTGCCCGCCGACCTGCGCCGCCTCGAAGCCCAGTTGCGGGAAAACCTGCCGGATTGGGTGTGCAAGGACCCGGACCTCAAGGTCGAGTTGTTTTCCTCGGTGCTGTACCGCAACAAAGGCGCCTACCTCGTGGGGCGCATCTACACCCGCGACGAACAATGGCCGCTGGTGATTCCGCTGCTGCACCGCGAAGGGCATGGTATCCAGATCGATGCGCTGATCACCGACGAAGCCGATGTGTCGATCATTTTCTCGTTCACCCGTTCCTATTTCATGGTCGACGTGCCCGTGCCAGCGGAATTCATCGGCTTTCTCAAGCGCATCCTGCCGGGCAAGCACATTGCCGAGCTGTACACTTCCATCGGTTTCTACAAACACGGCAAATCCGAGTTCTACCGTGCGCTGATCAACCACCTGGCAACCACCGATGACCAGTTCATCATGGCCCCCGGCGTGCGCGGCATGGTCATGAGCGTGTTCACGTTGCCGGGCTTTAACACTGTGTTCAAGATCATCAAGGATCGCTTCTCGCCGTCGAAAAACGTCAACCGCGCCACGGTGATCGAAAAGTACCGCCTGGTGAAAAGCGTCGACCGGGTAGGGCGCATGGCCGATACCCAGGAATTCGCCGACTTCCGCTTCCCCTTGAGCAAGTTCGAGCCCGAGTGCCTGGCCGAGTTGCTGGAAGTCGCCGCAGGCACTGTCGAAGTGGAGGGCGACACCGTGCTCATCCGCCACTGCTGGACCGAGCGACGCATGACCCCGCTCAACCTCTACCTCGACAACGCCAACCCCGCCCAGGTGCGCGAAGCCCTGGAGGATTACGGCCTGGCGATCAAGCAACTGGCGGCAGCGAATATCTTCCCCGGCGACATGCTGTTGAAAAACTTTGGCGTCACCCGCCACGGACGCGTGGTGTTCTACGACTACGACGAAATCTGCTTTCTCACCGAAGCCAACTTCCGCCATATCCCTGCGCCGCGCACCCCCGAGGATGAAATGGCCTCCGAGCCCTGGTACTCCATCGGCCCGCTGGATGTGTTCCCCGAAGAGTTCCCGCCGTTCCTGTTCGCCGATGCCGGCCAACGCAAGCTGTTCGATCAACTGCATGGCGAGTTGTACAACGCCGATTACTGGAAGGGCCTGCAGGACGCGATACTTGCTGGCAAGGTTATTGACGTATTCCCCTACCGCAGAAAAGACCCCCTGTAACGCATTCCCCCCTGTGGGAGCGGGCTTGCTCGCGAATGCGGTGTGTCAGTCACAGATGTATCAGCTGAACCACCGCTTTCGCGAGCAAGCCCGCTCCCACATTTGGTTCGGTTTGCGCCCGATGAAGCTCAACCGTCTGCCAGCTCGGCTGCTTTTCTGCCACACTTGCCGGCCGTGCATAAATAGATAACCGTCGAAGTAGCTGATGACTGACCAAGCACCCACCATCGACCAACTGCTCAAAACCCTCGATCACGCCATGCTCGCCGACCGCCACCGCTTGCGGCGCCAGTTGCTTGAGCTGCGCAAGAAGCCCGACGAGGAAAAGCTGGCGCAGTGGGTAGCGCGTATGCAGGCTTCCTGCGCCCAGGTCACGGCGCGACGCGCCAGCCTGCCGGTGATTCGCTATGACGACAGCCTGCCGATTGCTGCCAAGCGCGATGAGATCAAGGACGCGCTGAACAAGCACCAGGTGCTGATCATCGCCGGTGAGACCGGCTCGGGTAAAACCACCCAGTTGCCAAAAATCTGCCTGGAAATCGGTCGCGGCCAGTACGGCCTGATCGGCCATACCCAGCCGCGCCGGATTGCGGCGCGCAGTGTCGCCAGCCGCGTCGCCGAAGAACTGGCCACGCCACTGGGCGCGTTGGTCGGCTATCAAGTGCGCTTTGAAGACCAGAGCGATGCCAACACCCTGATCAAGCTGATGACCGACGGCATCCTGCTGGCCGAAACCCAGAACGACCGTTACCTGGAACGCTACGACACGATCATCGTCGACGAAGCCCACGAACGCAGCCTGAACATCGACTTCCTGCTCGGCTACCTCAAGACCCTGTTGCCGCGTCGTCCCGACCTGAAAGTCATCATCACCTCGGCCACCATCGACCTGGAGCGCTTTTCCAAGCACTTCGACGATGCGCCGATTGTCGAGGTCTCGGGCCGTACCTTCCCGGTGGACACCTGGTATCGCCCGCTCACCCTGGAACAGGACGAAGAGGGCAACCGCGTCGAGGATGACTTGACCGTCGACCAGGCGATCCTCGCCACCCTCGACGAAATCGCCGCCTATGAGCGCAGCGAACGGCGCAGCCCTGGCGATGTGCTGGTGTTCCTGCCCGGCGAGCGCGAGATTCGTGACGCGGCTGACATGCTGCGCAAGGCCCAACTCAAGCACACCGAGATTTTGCCGTTGTACGCACGGCTATCGCCGGCCGAGCAGCAGCGCATTTTCCAGTCCCACCCGGGCCGGCGCGTGGTACTGGCGACCAACGTGGCGGAAACCTCACTGACCGTGCCGGGCATTCGCTATGTGATCGACAGCGGTACGGCGCGCATCAGCCGCTACAGCTACCGCGCCAAGGTGCAGCGTTTGCCGATCGAGGCGATTTCCCAGGCCAGCGCCAACCAGCGTAAAGGCCGTTGCGGCCGGGTTGAGCCGGGCATCTGCGTGCGCCTGTACAGCGAAGAAGATTTTATCGGCCGCCCGGAATTTACCGACCCGGAAATCCTGCGCACCAACCTCGCTGCCGTGATCCTGCAGATGCTGCACCTGCGCCTGGGTGAGATCACCGATTTTCCGTTTATCGAGCCGCCGGATGGCAAGGCCATCAGCGACGGTTTCAACCTGCTGCAAGAACTCTCGGCGGTAGACCGCAACAGCCAGCTCACGCCGTTGGGCCGCCAGCTCGCCCGCTTGCCGGTGGACCCGCGCATGGGCCGCATGTTGCTGGAAGCGGCCAAGCTCGGCAGCTTGCAGGAAGTGTTGATCGTCGCCAGCGCCATGTCGATTCAGGACCCGCGCGAGCGGCCGCCGGAGCGTCAACAAGCGGCCGACCAGGCCCACGCGCAGTGGAAAGATCCGGATTCGGACTTCGCCGGGTTGGTCAACCTGTGGCGCGGCTTCGAGGAGCAGCGCCAGGAACTGACCGCCAGCCCGTTACGCAACTGGTGCCGCAAAAATTTCCTCAACTATCTGCGCCTGCGCGAGTGGCGCGACTCCCATCGCCAATTGAGCCTGATCTGCCGCGATATGCAGCTGAGCCTCAACAAAGAGCCCGCCGACTATCCGAAGCTGCATAAAGCGGTACTGTCCGGCCTGCTCAGCCAGATCGGCCAGAAGACCGAAGACGGCGATTACCTCGGAGCGCGCCAGCGTCGCTTCTGGATTCACCCGTCTTCGGGCATCGGCAAGAAGCGCCCGCAATGGCTGATGACCGCCGAACTGGTGGAAACCACCAAGCTCTATGCACGCATGGTGGCGAAAATCGATGCCGACTGGATCGAGCCGCTGGCCGGGCACCTGATCAAGAAAAACCACTTCGAACCCCATTGGGAGAAGAAGCGCGGCCAGGTGGTGGCCTTTGAGCAGATCACCCTGTTCGGGCTGATCGTGGTCGGGCGCCGGCCGGTGCATTACGGGCCGATTGACCCGGTGGCGTCCCGTGAGTTGTTTATCCGTGAAGGCCTGGTGCGCGGCGAGATTCAGTCCCGTGCCAAGTGCCTGACGGCCAACCAGAAACTGCTTGAGCAACTCGACGAGCTGGAAGCCAAGGCTCGCCGTCGCGACATCCTGGCCGACGAAGAAACCCTGTACGCCTTTTACGATGCGCGCCTGCCTGCAGAGATTCACCAGACCGCCACCTTTGACAGTTGGTACAAGGTCAACAGCCAGAAAGACCCGCAACTGCTGATCATGCGCGAAGAAGACGTACTGGCCCGCGAGGCCAGTGAAGTCACTGCCGCGCATTACCCGGACACCTTGCACTTGGGCGACCTGGCCCTGGCCTTGAGTTACCACTTCGAACCCAACCACCCCCGTGACGGCGTGACCCTGCGGGTGCCGGCGCCTTTGTTGCCGGCGTTGCCGGCCGAGCGCCTGGAGTGGCTGGTGCCGGGCTTGATCGAGGCCAAGTGCATCGCCCTGGTGCGCAACTTGCCCAAGGCGCTGCGCAAAAACTTCGTGCCGGTGCCGGACTTCGTCAAGGCCGCGCTGCAACGCATCGAATTCGGCCAGGGCTCGCTGCCCCAGGCGCTGGGGCGTGAATTGCTGCGCATGACCGGTGCGCGGGTCAGCGATGAGGCGTGGGCCGAGGCGGCGCAACAGGTGGATAACCACCTGAAGATGAACCTGGAAGTGGTCGACGGCCAGGGCAAGTTCCTCGGCGAAGGCCGTGACCTGGCCGAACTCACCGCACGGTTCGCGCAAGCCAGCCAGGCTGCCTTGGCCGTGCCGCAAACCGCGAAAAGCCAGCAGCCGGTGGAGGCCAAGGTGTTTGCGGCGGTGGCGGAAAAAACTCAGCAGAACATCGCCGGCCTATCGATGACGGTGTACCCGGCACTGGTGGAAGAGAACGGCACGGTCAAGGAGGGGCGCTTCTCGACTGCCGCCGAAGCCGAGTTCCAGCACCGTCGCGCCTTGCAGCGCCTGCTGATGCAGCAATTGGCGGAACCGGCGAAATTCCTGCGCGGCAAATTGCCGGGCTTGACCGAGTTGGGCTTGATGTACCGTGAACTGGGGCGTATCGACGCGCTGGTGGAAGACATCCTGCTGGCCAGCCTCGATACCTGTGTACTTGAAGGCGAAGATAGCCTGCCACGGGACGGCGCTGGCCTGGCAGCCTTGGCTGAACGCAAGCGCGGCAGTTGGACTGAGCACGCCGAACGCTTGGCGCGCCTGACCCTGCAAGTGCTGAAGCTCTGGCACGGCCTGCAAAAACGCTTCAAAGGCAAGATCGACCTGGCCCAGGCCGTGGCCTTGAACGATATCAAGCTGCAACTGAGCAATCTGGTGTACCCAGGTTTTGTGCGGGAAACCCCGGCCCAGTGGTTCAAGGAACTGCCGCGTTTGCTCAAGGCCATCGAACTGCGCCTGGAAAAACTGCCGAGCCAGATGCAAAAGGACCGCGTGTGGAGCAGCGAATTGGCTGGCCTGTGGGCGCAGTACCAGAACCGCCTGAACAAACACACCCAGGAAGGCAAGCGCGACCCGCAGTTGGAGCTGTACCGCTGGTGGCTGGAGGAATACCGGGTGTCCCTGTTTGCCCAACAACTGGGCACCAAAGTGCCGATTTCCGATAAGCGCTTGAGCAAGCAGTGGAGTCAGGTAGAGCCCTGAACCCCTGGCCCAACTGTAGGAGCGAGCGTGCTCGCGAAAAACGTCAACGATAACGCGAGTTTCCTGAATAAACGCGGCGCCTATGAGTTTTTCGCGAGCGAGCTCGCTCCTACAGCTGGATGTTTGTTTGGCCTATAGCGCCAAATCCCCGGGGTTGTGGCAAACTTCGCGGTTATAAGACGCAAGAAAGCATTGCCAGTTTGATGCCCGCTGGATGACATCAAACCACTTTAAGTTTGGTACGACGGTACCAATATCTTCTGCCTGACAGATTTAGAGGAACGACCGTGCATAACGTCGTCATCAGCGGCACCGGCCTGTACACCCCGGCCAACAGCATCTCCAACGAAGAGCTGGTGCAGTCTTTCAATGCCTACGTACAACAGTTCAACGCCGACAACGCCGCCGCTATCGAACGTGGCGAGGTGCAGGCGCTGACCGAGTCGAGCGCGGCATTCATCGAAAAAGCATCCGGCATCAAGAGCCGTTTTGTGATGGACAAGGACGGCATCCTCGATCCGCAGCGCATGGCGCCTCGCCTGCCCGAGCGCAGCAACGATGAATGGTCGGTGCTTTGCCAGATGGCCATCGGTGCCGCCGAACAAGCCCTGCAGCGCGCCGGCAAGACTGCCGCCGACATTGATGGCGTGATTGTCGCCTGCTCCAACCTGCAACGCGCCTACCCGGCGATCGCCATCGAAGTCCAGGAAGCCTTGGGTATCCAGGGCTTCGGTTTCGACATGAACGTGGCGTGTTCCTCGGCCACCTTCGGCATTCAGAACGCGGCCAACAGCATCCAGTTGGGCCAGGCCCGGGCGATCCTGATGGTCAACCCGGAAGTCTGCACCGGCCACCTGAACTTTCGTGACCGTGACAGCCACTTCATCTTCGGCGATGCCGCCACGGCGGTGATCCTGGAGCGTGCTGACCTGGCGACGTCCGAACATCAGTTCGATGTGGTGAGCACCAAGCTGCTGACCAAGTTTTCCAACAACATTCGCAATAACTTCGGCTTCCTCAACCGCACGGCGGAAGAGGGCATCGGCGCCCCCGACAAGCTGTTCGTGCAGGAAGGTCGCAAGGTATTCCGTGATGTCTGCCCGATGGTGGCCGAATTGATCGGCGAGCACTTGGCAGAAAACCAGCTGAGTGTCACTGATGTGAAGCGTTTCTGGCTGCACCAGGCCAACCTGAGCATGAATCACTTGATCGTGAAAAAACTGCTGGGGCGCGAGGCATCGGTGGAAGAAGCGCCGGTGATCCTCGATACTTACGCCAATACCAGCTCGGCCGGCTCGGTGATTGCGTTTCACACTTATCAGGATGACCTGCCCAAGGGCGCGGTTGCCGTACTCAGCTCCTTTGGCGCCGGGTATTCGATTGGCAGTGTGATCCTGCGCAAACGCTGAGTATGTGGGAGCTGGGTGCACTTTTAAATAGAGGTTTGAATGGCAGCAGCGGACGACGCGCACCTGCTTGAACGCCTGCTCAAGGGCGAGCAGCGCGCTTATAAGGATTTGGTCAACACTTACCAGAGTGCGATGCGAGCAGTGGCCTATGCCATCGTCGGCCAGCGCCACGCCGATGAGGTGGTGCAAGATGCCTGGCTCTCGGTGGTGCGCAACCTGGCCAAGTTCGAAGGGCGATCGAGCCTCAAGACATGGTTATTGACGATCACCGCCAACTCCGCAAAGAGCCGTTACAAACAAAATCGTCGGGAAGTCCTTCTCGACGATTTGCCCTCACCCCACGGCACCATTGGCGATGACCGCTTCAGCCCGGATGATGGCCATTGGGCTGTCGCCCCTTACGCTTGGCACCAGGACACCCCGGAAGCGCTGCTGACCGAAGATGAATTGCGCAAATGCCTGGAGCATACGATTCTGAGTTTGTCCCAATTGCAAAGCAGTGTGCTGGTACTGCGTGAACGCCAGGGCCTGGAACTGGAAGAAATCTGTAATCTTCTGACCCTTTCACTCTCCAACGTCCGTGTGCTGTTGCATCGAGCGCGGCTTAAAGTCTTCGCCACGGTGGAGCATTTTGAGGAAACGGGCGAATGTTGACCTGTAAAGAGCAAGTAGCGCGTTCCAGTGACTATCTCGATGGGCAATTGACCTTTCGGGAGCGTCTGCTGGTGCGTCATCACTTGATGTTTTGCCCGAACTGCCGGCGCTTTATCCGTCAGATGCGCCTGATGCAGGCAACGCTCAAGCGTATGCCGCAGGAGCCGGTGGAAGGTGTTGATGCACTGGCTGAACAACTGGCGGCCGAGCGGCGTAAAGACATCATGTAGGAGCGAGCTTGCTCGCGAAAGACGTCAACGATAACGCGGTATCCTGGATAAACGCGTTGCCTGTGGGCTCTTCGCGAGCAAGCTCGCTCCTACAAGTCAGGCATTAGAACTTGGCTTCAGCATCCAGCTGCAAGGTGTTGGTGTCGGCATCCCGCTGAGTCCGGCTGGCGAAGTCAGCCTTGGTCAGGAAGTAGGTGGCGCCGATGGCGAAGTTCTTGTCGATGTCGTAGCTGACTTTCATCTTGTGACCGCGCGAACCGGTGGTGCCGTTGGCGAAGTCCGAATCGGTGAAGGCGCCTACGACGGCATTACGTTGAACGTCGCGGTAGTTGTAGTCCAGGTTCAAACCGAACACCTTGGACTTGGCACCCAGCAACCAGGCGGTGTCCTGGTCGGTCACCGCATCGTTGTTTTTCACGTACTGGCCGTAGAACGACAGCGGCACGGCCAGGCCACCGATGTCGGCCTGGGCAAAGCCCTCATACAGGCGGAATTCATTGTTGGCCGAGTTGCCGTTGACCGCCAGTGCGCAAGGCGTGGTGGTGGTTGTGCAGCGGCTGTCTTCGTCATTCTTGTAGGCGTAGATGCTGCCGCCCAAGGTCATTTTCAGGTTGTCGGTAACCGAGAAACGCGTGCCCAACTGGCCGGACGTCAAGCGCAGGTCGTGGCGAAATTGCACGCCGTCACCGTCCACGTTGTCCTTGAGGTTGTAGTTGCCGAGGCTGCCGAACAGTTCTGCGCTGCCACCCAGTGGGTATTTGTAGGTGACGGCCAGGCCTTCCGGGTTGATGTCGCTATCCCAGATCACGTCGCCCATGTTCACCCACGGCTGCAGCATCTTGCCGCCGATCACGTGCAGGTTCTTGATCTGGTCCGGGTGGTAGTCGATGTAGCCGAGGTCCAGCCAGATCGACTTCTTATCGAAGTAACCATCCTGGTCCTGGTTGGTGGAGCGTGCATCATCGCCGCCGCCGGTGGCGATACGGATACCGGTGTCCACCTGCGGGTTGATTTCGGTGTAGGCACCCAGGCGAGCGCGGATACGTTGACGGTCCTTGTCACGCCCACCGTTGTTGGGCTCGCCGTCGATCTTGATGGTTTCCTGGCGGAAGCGCACATCGCCCTTGAACTGGGTCTTGGCTGCCCAGGCCAATTTCTGGTCGAAGCTGCTCAGCTCGTTGGTTTTTTTGGCCGTGGCCGCGATCTGCTCGTTGGTCTCTTGTTGAGCCTGGCGTGCGATCTGCTGTTCTTTCTGATCCCTGGCCAGTTCCATTTGCAGTTCGGTGTACTGCGCCGCGGTGATCTGGCCGTTGGCCTTGAGCATGTCGAGCAACTTAGCGTCGACTGCAGCGCTGGCCGGAACGCTCAGTGCCAGCAAAAGGCCGCCACACAGGACCGCCGCAGTTTTAGTGGAAGCAAGACGCATATCAATCTCCGAAAGTGAGGAGGGATGGCAACACCCTCCAGGACACAACCGACCCATGACGGACGGAAAAAATGTCACCCGGTAAACCCGGGTGCTCTGAAAAACTGGCGTCAGTATCGCGACCGTTTATGACGGAGTAGTGGCTAAGTGATTTCATCTAGATGACAAATCGTTACGCTATGGAACTAAGGGTTTTGAGGCCTGTCCGCGTGTTTTGAGGATGTGCGCGCGTCTGTGATCAGCGATACTCGCCAGGTTTTCATGCCAAGAACCAATGAGGATGCCGATGCCGCTGCAACGCCTGGACAGCCTGTCCGATATCGCTGCGCACACGTGGGATGCCCTGATGCCACAGGCCCAGCCGTTTATGCAGCATGGGTTTCTCAGTGCGCTGGAAGACAGCGCCAGCGTCGGCCCGCATTCGGGCTGGCAGACGGAGCACTTGCTGCACTGGAAAGGCGACCGGTTGATGGCGGCATTGCCGGGTTATCGCAAATGGCATTCGTATGGCGAGTACGTGTTCGATCACGGCTGGGCCGACGCCTGCGAGCGCGCCGGCATCGACTATTACCCCAAGTTGCTGACGGCCGTGCCGTTCAGCCCGGTCGGTGGGCCGCGTGTGTTGGCTGCCAGTGCCGCAGACGCATTTGAGTTGCTCAATAGCCTGCCGGGGTATCTGGAGATCGAAGGCCTGTCGAGCGCCCATATCAACTTTACCGATGCCCTGGCCGATGAAGCCATGGCCCAACACCCCGGCTGGTTGCAACGCCTGGGTTGTCAGTTTCATTGGCAGAACCGAGGCTACCGCGACTTTCAGGATTTCCTCGACGCCCTGAGTTCACGCAAGCGCAAGCAGATGCGCAAAGAGCGTGAGCAAGTGGCAGGGCAGGGTATCGAGTTCGAGTGGTTGCAAGGCCATGAGCTGAGCGAAGCCCAATGGGACTTTGTCTATGCCTGCTATGCCAACACCTACGCGGTGCGTCGGCAGTCGCCCTACCTGACCCGCGCTTTTTTCAGCCTGCTGGCTGAACGCATGCCCGCAGCCATCCGCGTAGTCTTGGCCAAACAAGGCACACGCCCGGTGGCGATGGCCTTCAGCCTGCTTAGTGGGGATAGCTTCTATGGCCGCTACTGGGGTTGCCTGGCGGAATTCGACCGCCTGCATTTCGAAACCTGTTTCTACCAAGGCATGGACTACGCCATCGCCCACGGTCTGCAACGCTTCGATGCAGGTGCCCAGGGTGAGCACAAATTGATTCGCGGGTTTGAGCCAGTGATTACGCGGTCCTGGCACTACCTGCGTCACCCGGGGTTGAAGAGTGCTGTGGAGGATTTTCTTGAGCGCGAACGGGTGGGGGTTCTGGCGTATGCCGAAGAGGCGAGGGCGGCTTTGCCTTATCGGCAGGGTTGAACCATCGGTCTGGCAACACTGCCGACCGACAATAAAATCGCTATTCTGTATGTACAAAAGTACATACATGATGTGCCATGCATTTTGAGTGGGATGAATCCAAGAACAAAGCCAATATTTCTAAGCACGGCATCGACTTTAACGACGTCCCAGATATTTTTCGGCATCCAATGCTGGCCTTGCGCGATGATCGGGCAGATTATGGCGAAGAGCGTTGGATCAGTATTGGCTGGATCAAATTGTTAATGGGTGTGGTCGTATATACCGAGCGGTGTGGTGATGTGATTCGTATCATCTCCGCGCGAAAAGCAACCAAGAAGGAGGCCAAATACTATGACGCAAACATCGAAAACTGATTGGGAGCGCCTGGCCAAGATGAATGATAAAGAAATCGACACCAGCGAGATTCCTGAGCTGGACGCCGAATTTTTCCGACGCGCCGAATTACGTGTTCCGGTGAAGCAGGCGGTGACCATTCGACTGGATGCCGATGTTCTGGAGTGGTTCAAAGGTCAAGGCACCGGTTACCAGACACGCATTAATCAATTGTTGCGTCAGTACATGCAAGCCCATCAGGGTTGACGCGCATTCAATGTAGGAGCGAGCTTGCTCGCGAAGAACGTACAGACGACGCGGGTTTACAGCTGCAAGCGCTGCGTCATCGTTGGCGTTTTTCGCGAGCAAGCTCGCTCCTGCAGGGATTGGGTCAAGCTTGCTTTTCTGCACCCAACCATCGATAGGTAATGCCGCCGATCACCGCGCCCAGGATCGGCGCGAGCCAGAACAACCACAACTGCTGCAGCGCCCAGCCGCCGACAATCAACGCAGGCCCCGTGCTGCGGGCCGGGTTGACCGAGGTGTTGGTCACCGGGATGGAGATAAGGTGGATCAGCGTCAGCCCCAGGCCAATGGCGATGGGCGCGAAGCCTGCCGGGGCTCGACGGTCGGTGGCGCCAAGGATGATCAGCACGAACATCGCCGTCATCACCAGCTCACAGACAAAGCCTGCCGCCATTGAATAACCACCGGGTGAATGCTCGCCATAACCATTGCTTGCCAGCCCGGAGGCCAGTTCGAACCCAGGTTTGCCGCTGGCGATGAAGTACAGCAGTGCAGCGGCGATGGCGCCACCGATCACTTGGGACACGATGTAGGCCGGCAATTCCTTGGCCGGGAATCTCCCGCCCACCACCAGCCCCACCGAGACGGCTGGGTTAAGGTGGCAGCCGCTGATATGCCCGATGGCAAACGCCATGGTCAGCACCGTGAGCCCGAAGGCCAGGGACACACCGAGCAGGCCTATGCCAACGTTGGGGAACGCTGCGGCCAACACCGCACTCCCGCAGCCGCCCAACACCAGCCAAAACGTACCCAATCCTTCCGTTACGGAACGTTTGAACAGTGACATGAACACTTCCTTAGATTGCTCTATCTGATTAACGGTCTGTGTGGCTTCCCTGCCGCCTTGAATCAGGGCCCTCCTGGGGCCTGATTGCAGTACAGCAGGATTGTGTCGCAAGACCAGCCAGATAGGGGAAGCTGTCAGAATTGTTCGGAATTGAGCGGGGCTTTACCCAGCAAAATCAGTCTATGCCGACAAACCCCCCGGTCTGATGCTGCCATAACCGTGAATAAAGCCCGCCGTATGCCAGCAACTCGGAATGGCTGCCGCTTTCGGCAATCTGGCCTTTTTCCAGCACCACCAGGCGGTCCATTCGTGCGATGGTCGACAACCGGTGTGCAATCGCAATCACCGTCTTGCCCTGCATCAGGGTTTCCAGGCTCTCCTGGATCGCCGCTTCCACTTCCGAGTCCAGCGCGGAGGTGGCTTCGTCCATGATCAGGATCGGCGCGTCCTTGAGCAGCACGCGGGCAATAGCGATACGCTGGCGTTGCCCGCCGGAGAGTTTCACCCCGCGCTCACCCACATGGGCATCCAGCCCGGTGCGGCCCTCGGAATCCGACAGCAGCGGGATGAACTCATCGGCGCGGGCCTTGTGCACCGCCGCCCACAGTTCTTCGTCAGTCGCGTCGGGCTTGCCATACAGCAGGTTGTCGCGGATCGAGCGGTGCAGCAACGAGGTGTCTTGGGTGATCATGCCGATTTGTGCGCGCAGGCTCTCCTGGGCGACCTCGGCGATGTCCTGGCCGTCGATGAGGATGCGCCCGCCCTGCAGGTCGTAAAGGCGCAGCAGCAGGTTGACCAGCGTCGACTTGCCCGCGCCGGACGGGCCGATCAAGCCGATTTTTTCCCCGGCCTTGATCTCAAGGTTGAGGCCGCCAATGATTCCGCTCTTCTTGCCGTAGTGGAAGTCCACTTGCTCAAAACGCACTTGGCCGTGGGGCACAGTCAGGCGCGGAGCGTTTTCACGATCAATAACGGCCAGTGGCTGGGCGATGGTCTTCAGGCCGTCCTGCACAATGCCGATGTTTTCGAAGATGCCGTTGACCACCCACATGATCCAGCCGGACATGTTGACGATGCGGATCACCAGACCGGTGGCCAGGGCAATCGCGCCCACGGAAATCAGCGACTGTGTCCACAGCCACAGGGCCAGGCCAGTAGTGGTGACGATCAGCAGG
Organism: Pseudomonas fluorescens; assembly: GCF_001902145.1. Classification (GTDB taxonomy): domain Bacteria; phylum Pseudomonadota; class Gammaproteobacteria; order Pseudomonadales; family Pseudomonadaceae; genus Aquipseudomonas; species Aquipseudomonas fluorescens_BV. The sequence goes on along the minus strand of NZ_MRST01000027.1, from coordinate 862,928 downwards.
CCATTCAAAATACAGATCACGGTGTCCATGCTGGTGAGCACACGGGCGGCCAGTTGGGTTTTTTCGGTCTGCTCGATGATCGCTTGCTTGGCGTATTCCTGTTCATTCTGGGTATGGGCGAACAGCTTCAAGGTGGTGATATTGGTATAGCCGTCAACAATTCGGCCCATCAACTTGGAGCGCGCCTCCGAGGAGACCACCGAGCGTTCTTTCACGCGAGGTACGAAGTAACGCAGGGCCAGGCTGTAGCAAACGATCCAGGTAATCAGCGGAATCATCAGCCGCCAGTCGGCCTCGGCAAACAACACCAGGGCACTGATGGCATAGATCGACACGTGCCAGATAGCCTCTGCGGTCGCCACCGCCGAGTCACGCAAGGAGTTGCCGGTTTGCATGATCCGCTGGGCGATGCGCCCGGCGAAATCGTTTTGAAAGAAATTCAGGCTCTGCTTGAGCACGTAGCTGTGGTTCTGCCAGCGAATCAGGCTGGTCATGCCAGGGTTGATGGTCTGGTGCACCAGCAAGTCATGCAGGCCGTTGAAGAGCGGGCGCAACAATAGGGCGACCACGGCCATCCAGATCAGCTCGGCGCTATGGATCTGGAAGAAGTTCGCCGGCGGCGTGCCCTGGGCCAGGTCGATGATGCGGCTCAAATAGCTGAACAGCGCGACTTCGATCAGGGCGCCGACCAGCCCCACCACCAGCAACGCGGCAAAGCACGGCCACACCTGGCGCAGGTAATAGAGATAGAAGGGCAGGACTTTTTCGGGAGGGGCCGCGCTGGGGGCGTCGCGGAAAATATCGATCAGTTGTTCAAAACGACGATAGAGCATTAGGTTTGACGCCCGCCGGGCGGGCTCTCCTTTCAAAGGTGCACGGTGCCATGCGGGCACCGTGCAAAGCTGCCTGCGGACCTCAGTCGATGCGCTTGGCCGACTTGATGATCACAGGATCGATAGGCACGTTCTGCATGCCTTGCTTGGTGGTGGTCTGGGAGTTGACGATGATGTCGACCACGTCCATGCCCTTGACCACTTTGGCGAACACGGCATAACCGGCATCGCGGCCCGGGTCGAGGAAGGCATTGTCGGCCACGTTGATGAAGAATTGGCTGGTGGCCGAGTTCGGGTCATTGGTGCGAGCCATGGACAAGGTGCCACGCACGTTATGCAGGCCATTGCTGGCTTCGTTCTTGATCGGCGCTTCGGTCGGCTTTTGCGACATTTGCTGGGTGAACCCGCCGCCCTGAACCATGAAGCCTGGGATCACGCGGTGAAAGATAGTGTTGGTGTAGAAGCCCTTGTCGACATAGGCCAGGAAGTTCTTGGTGCTGATCGGAGCCTTGACCGGGTCCAGTTCGATTTCAATCTGGCCGTTGGTGGTGTCGAGCAACACGTGTGGCGCCTTGGCCGGCTCGGCCGCCATCAGGTTGGCAGCGAACAAGGCGGAACCGGCAAAGAAGGCGATTTTTTTCAGCATGGGTCAGTGATCCTGGTAGTGGTTTCGACGGTCTTTAGAAACTCGAGCAAGGTCGCGTTAAAGACCTCGGGTTGATCCAAGGGCGTGGCATGGCGGGAATCTTCGATGACCACCAGCCGCGCATCGGGCAGCAGTTTTACATAGATTTCTTTCTGCGCCACGGGGGTGTAGTCATGGTCGGCGCTGATGACCAGGGTTGGACAGGCAATTCTCGACAGTTGTTCCTGCACGCCCCAGCCCACAATGGCGTCGAAGCTGGCGAGATAAGCACGTTTGTCGTTTCTTGCCCAGCGTTCGGCCATCTTGCGGCGCAGGTCGGCCTGCTCAGGTTTGGGGAACAGCCGATCGCCCAAGGCCTTGCCGATGGTGCCCAGGCTGAGCATGCGGGCCAGGGTCCAGCGTTTGGCCCACTGCCAGTAGTCATCGGCACTGCGCACCTTGACCTCGGGCGCGCTGTTGACGATGCACAGGCTCTTGACCCGCAGGGGTTCATCCACCGCCAGTTGGAAGGCGATCATGCCGCCCATGGATAAACCCACCACGTGGGCCGCTGGCAGGTCCAGGTGTTCGATCAGGGCGACCAGGTCGAAGGTAAACCCTTTGATGCTGTAGCGCTCCCGGGGTTTGTCCGAGCGACCATGGCCGCGCACGTCAACCACGATCAGGCGGTAGTGCCGGGCGAGTACCGGTACTTGCAGTTCCCAATCCTGGCTGCTGGAGCCCAGGCCGTGGATCAGGATCAGCGGGTTGCCATGGCCGTATTCCTCGTAATGCAGGCTGCAGCCTTCATGGTCGAACCAGGCCATGGATGAACTCCGTTTCAGGCTTGTTGGGGAGCGGCGAAGGGCGCGTCCAGGGGAGCGGTGTCAAAGGTGCGCAGCAATTCCACGAGGATCTGCGTGGCGGGCCCCAAGGGTTTGTCTTTGTTGGAGTACAGGTAAAACGTCGGGTTGCGACTGCCGCCTTTTTCCAGGGGAAGCTGCTTGAGCACGCCTTCCTTGAGTTCGCGCTCGATCATGTGCCGGGGCAGCCAGGCAAAGCCCAGGCCGCTGCCGACGAAGGTGGCCGCGGTAGCGAGGCTGCCGACGGTCCAGCGCTGTTCGGCGCCGAGCCAGCCGACGTCGCGAGGTTGCTGGCGGCCGGAGTCACGGATCACCACCTGCATCTGGCTCTCCAGGTCGTGGAAACTCAGCTCACGGTTGAGGCGATGCAGCGAGTGATCGGGGTGGGCCACGGCGACGAACTCCACGTCACTCATTTCCGTGCCCAGGTAGCCTGGGATGATAAACCCGCAAATGGCCAGGTCCGCCATGCCGTCGAGCAGTAATTCTTCGACGCCGGACAGTACTTCTTCGCGCAGGCGCACCCGGCAGCCACGGCTTTGCGGCATAAAGGCGGTTAATGCGCGAACGAGGCGTGCGCTGGGGTAGGCGGCATCCACCACCAGGCGCACTTCGGCTTCCCAGCCTTGCTCCATGTGATGGGCGAGGTCTTCCAGTTGGCTGGCGTTTTTCACCAGTTGGCGGGAGCGGCGCAGCAGTACTTCACCGGCCTCGGTCAGCACCGCCTTGCGGCCATCAATGCGCAGCAGCGGTACGCCGAGTTGGTCCTGCATGCGCGCCACGGTGTAGCTCACTGAAGATTGCGAACGGTGCAGCGCTTCGGCGGCTTGGGCGAAGCCACCATGGTCGACCACGGCTTGCAAGGTGCGCCATTGATCGAGGGTAACGCGGGGCGCTTTCAAGATGAGCTCCTCTTGTCCTAAGCTGGCGGTCCTTATTGGAGACTGCCGAATGAGAAAATTGTGTTGTGTGCTGCTGGCGCTGCTGCCGATGAGCGCGTTTGCCTATCCTATCGACGTGACGAAAAAGATCGATGGCGTAAGCATTGATTACACCGCGTCCGACGTGGACGCTGACATCAGCTCGATTCAGCTAAACAACTACGGCACCCAGGATGCTGTGTGTTCGGTAATTTTCACCAACGGCCCGGAATCGCCACGCCGTCGCACCGTGACCGTGCCAGCCGGCAAAAGCACCAACACCACAGTCAAGTTCAACCGCGCCATCATCAAGATGCGTATTGCCCTCAACTGCGCTCCAAAATAAAGCAGCGGCGGAGCATGTCCACAGGAATACTCCGCTTATAAACAAATTTCTAGATGGGTTGTAGCAGTTTTTTGCGCTTTTTTATCGAATGGGCCCTGGTTAATCTTCTCTCCATCGACTTACAGCAATTACCGATGGAGCCTACGAAGCCATGTCCAATGTTCTGATCATCGAAAGCAGTGCGCGCCAGCAGGATTCCATTTCCCGCCAGCTCACCCAACAGTTCATCAGCCAATGGCAAGTCGCCCATCCGGCAGACCGCATCACCGTGCGCGACGTCGCGCTCGATCCGGTACCCCATCTGGATGCCAACCTGCTGGGCGGCTGGATGAAACCGGCAGAGCAGCGCAACGACGACGAACAGGTTTCCCTGGACCGCTCCAACGAGTTGACTGACGAACTGCTGGCCGCCGACGTGTTGGTGATGGCCGCGCCGATGTACAACTTCGCCATCCCCAGCACCCTCAAAGCCTGGTTGGATCACGTGTTGCGGGCCGGTGTGACCTTCAAGTACACCGCTACCGGGCCCCAGGGTTTGTTGACCGGCAAGCGCGCCATCGTGCTCACCGCGCGCGGTGGTATTCACACCGGCGCCACCTCGGATCATCAGGAACCGTACCTGCGCCAGGTCATGGCATTTATCGGCATTCATGACGTCACCTTCATTCACGCTGAAGGCGTCAACCTGGGCGGCGACTTCCAGGAGAAGGGCATCAATCACGCCAAGGCACTGCTGGCCCAGGTGGCTTGAGGCGTTAATCGTCAGATAATCCCGTGCTGTTTAGATAGCCCCACGCAAACCCTTCAAGTACGCGTATCGAACCTCCCTTTGCACTTTTTGCTCCTGAGTGCTCCTGCCCGACTGCCGCTTTAGCGAGGTCGGGTTTTTTTTGTGCCGAGTTTCTTCAACCCCCAAAAAGCTTTAATGTCGCGCCCATTCGAAACGAGGCGCGCATGGGCTATCTACTGGTTGTCACCCTGATTCAGGCATTTTCCTTCAGCTTGATCGGCGAATACCTCGCCGGTCACGTCGACAGCTACTTCGCAGTGCTGGTGCGCGTGGTGCTGGCCGGGCTGATCTTTATTCCGCTGACGCGCTGGCGCGCTGTGGAGCCTGCGTTCATGCGCGGCATGTTGGTGATCGGTGCATTGCAGTTCGGCGTGACCTACGTCTGCCTGTACCTGAGCTTTCGTGTGTTGACGGTGCCGGAAGTGCTGCTGTTCACCATCCTCACACCGCTGCATGTGACCCTGATCGAGGACGCGCTTAATCGCCGCTTCAATCCCTGGGCGCTGGTGGCGGCCCTGGTGGCGGTGGGCGGTGCTGCGGTGATTCGTTTCGATCAGATCACCCCGCACTTCCTGATGGGGTTCTTGCTGCTGCAATTGGCCAACTTCACCTACGCCGCCGGGCAAGTCATGTACAAACACCTGGTGGCGCGTTACCCCAGTGACCAGCCGCACTTCCGGCGTTTCGGTTATTTCTACCTGGGCGCCTTGTTGGTGGTGTTGCCGGCGTTCCTGCTGTTCGGCAAGGCTGACTTTTTGCCGCAAGCGCCGCTGCAATGGGGCGTGCTGGTGTTCCTCGGGTTGGTCAGCACCGCGCTGGGCATGTACTGGTGGAACAAGGGCGCCTGCCTGGTCAATGGCGGCACCCTGGCGGTGATGAACAACCTGCATGTGCCGGTGGGGTTGCTGCTGAACCTGCTGATCTGGAACCAGCACGAACCGCTGGGCCGTTTGGCCCTGGGCGGTCTGGTGATCCTGGGGGCGGTGTGGATCAGCCGGTTGGGAGTGCGTCGGGCGGTGCCGTCCCCATCGTGATCACCACCTTGCCTTTGGCGCGGCCTTGTTCGACATAATCCAGGGCCGCCGCTGTCGATTCGAAAGGGAAGGTACGGTCGATCACTGGTCGGATACTCCCTGCTTCGACCAGCGCGGTGATTTCATCCAGCTGGGCGCCGCTGGCACGCATGAAGACAAACTCATAGCTCACGCCTTGCTTGCGCGCTTTCCTGCGGATACCGCTGCTCAAGACCCCCATGACCAGGCCCAGTAACCAGGGCAGGTTCTGTGCGCGGGCGAAGGCGGGCGTCGGCGGCCCGGAGATGGAGATGAGCTGACCGCCGGGCTTGAGAATCTTCAGTGAATTGGCCAGCGCATCCGCGCCCAGGCTGTTCAACACTACATCGTAGTCCCGCAGCACGGCCTCGAAGGCTTGCTGTTTGTAGTCGATCACCACATCCGCCCCCAGCGCCTTGACCCACTCCACATTGACGGTGCTGGTGGAGGTCGCGACAAAAGCGCCCAAATGCTTGGCCAGTTGGATGGCGATACTGCCCACCCCGCCTGAGCCCGCATGAATGAACACCTTCTGGCCTTTCTTCAGCTTTGCTGTTTCCACCAGCACCTGCCACGCCGTCAGCGCGACCAGGGGCAGGGAGGCGGCTTGCTCCATGCTGATGTTCGCGGGTTTGCGCGCCAGTGCGTCTTCGTGCACGGCAATCAGCTCGGCGAAGGTGCCGATACGTTGCTGGGGCGGGCGGGCGTAGACTTCGTCACCCGGCTTGAAGCGCCGCACCGCAGCGCCCACGCTGAGCACCACGCCGGCCAGGTCGTTTCCCAGTGTCAACGGCAACGCATAGGGCAGGATCAGTTTGAATTCGCCCTTGGCGATCTTTGCATCCAGCACATTGACGCTGCTGGCTCGCACCTGAACCAGCACGTCGTGCTCACCCACGACGGGTGCGGGGGCTTCGGTGAGGCGGCCGGGCTGCTTGCCGTACCGTTCGATGGAAAATGCCTTCATGGTTCAACGCTCGTTGCTTCGATGAGAAGGGGCAGGCGCGGAGCGCGCCTGCTACCGGTTGATCAGGCGTTGGCCAGGTAACGCTCGGCAACCTGGGACTGCTTGATCTGCGCCAGCAAGCCCTGTCGCGCAGCCTGCAACGCGTCCCAACGGGCGCCGTCCTGCAACGGCGGAATGGTCACCGGCTCGCGGCGATCAAAACCAACCAGCGCCGCGTCCACCAGATCACCCACTTCCATCACGTCCGTGAGGGTGTTGATGTCAATGCCCGCACGCTCCCAGATCTCGGTACGCGTGGCAGCGGGCAGCACGGCTTGCACGTACACGCCTTTGGGCGCCAGTTCCAGGCTCATGCCCTGGGACAGGAACAGCACGAACGCCTTGGTCGCGCCGTACACCGTCATGCCGAATTCCGGGGCCAGGCCGACTACCGAGCCAATGTTGATGATAGCGCCGTTGCCGGCTGCCGCCAGGCGTGGGGCGATGGCACTGGCCAGGCGCACCAGCGCCGTGGTGTTGAGGGCGACCAATTGCGCAACGCTGTCGGTGGACTGTTCAATAAAACTGCCGGACTGCGCGGCGCCTGCATTATTGACTAGCGTGCCAATGCTGGCGTCATCGCGCAGGCGCGCTTCAACTGCGGCCAGGTCAGCGTTCTGGGTCAGGTCGGCCGGGAGGATATCAACGCTGACGGCATGCTGTTCACGCAGCCGGGCGGCGAGCGCTTCCAGGCGCGTGATGTCACGGGCGACCAGTACGAGGTCGTGGCCGCGTGCGGCAAAGCGTTCGGCGTAGGCGGCGCCAATGCCGGTCGAAGCGCCAGTGATCAGAACGGTAGTGGAAGTGCTCATGGTGTGATGCTCTGTGGGTGCGAGGAGATTTTATGATGTCGATCATAATCAAAGCTGTCAACGGTTTTGATTATGATCGACATCATAGTAATATGCCTATCTCGCAAGCTGGCAGGACCACACACATGAAGATCACCAAGGCGCAGTCACAGAGCAATCGGGCCCATATCGTCGCGACAGCTTCCGAGCTGTTCCGCGAGCGGGGTTTCGATGGGGTGGGCGTGGCCGAGTTGATGGCTGCAGCCGGTTTTACCCAAGGCGGTTTTTACAAGCACTTCGGTTCCAAGGCGGACTTGATGGCGGAAGCAGCCGCCAACAGCCTGGCGCAGTCACTGGCCGACAGCGCGGAGATGGAGGTGGAGCAGTTTTTCGAGGTTTACCTGTCCAGGCTGCACCGCGATCATCGCGGCGGCGGATGCACATTGGCGGCGTTGTGTGCCGATGCTGCCCGTCAATCGGACACGCTGAAGGCGACCTTTGCCAACGGCTTGGAAAACACCCTGCAGGCCTTGGAAGCAAAGTACAACGCGGCTCATGAGACGCCACAAGAAGGTGTGCGCGCGAAAATGCTCGACAGCATGGCCCATGCCATCGGCGCAATCATGCTGTCGCGCGCGTGCCCGGATGATTCTGCCCTGGCCGATGAAGTGCTTGAGGTGTGCCGCAAGGAGATTACGGCATCACTGCCGTAATCCCGTTCGCATCACATCATGCCGTTTCGGCGACGGACACCGGCATGGCCCCAGCCAATGCCGGCAGCACGCCGGCACGCAGGTCGTTGCCGCTCGGCTGCTGATACAGGCTCAGCCCGAACTCCGGCAACACCGCCAGTAGATAATCGAAGATATCGCCCTGGATCCGCTCGTAATCGCCCCACGCCGTGGTGCGGGTAAAGCAGTAGATCTCCAGCGGCACGCCCTGGGCGGTGGTTTGCATCTGGCGCACCATGCAGGTCATGTTCGGCTGGATGTCCGGGTGGCTTTGCAGGTACGCCAGTGCGTAGGCGCGGAAGGTGCCGAGGTTGGTCATGCGCCGACGGTTGGCCGACAGTTGCGCGCTGTGGCCCTGGGCCTCGTTCCAGGCCTTGAGTTCGGCCTGCTTGCGGCTGATATAGCCGCTGAGCAAGTGCACCTGGGTCATGCGCACTTCTTCCTCATCGTTCAGGAAGCGTACGCCGCTGGCGTCGATGTACAAGCTGCGCTTGATACGGCGCCCACCGGAGGCCTGCATGCCACGCCAGTTCTTGAACGACTCGGACATCAGGCGCCAGGTGGGGATGGAAACGATGGTCTTGTCGAAGTTCTGCACCTTCACCGTGTGCAGGGTGATATCCACCACATCGCCATCGGCACCGACCTGGGGCATTTCGATCCAGTCACCGACGCGCAGCATATCGTTGCTGGTCAATTGCACGCTGGCGACGAACGACAGCAGCGTGTCCTTGTACACCAACAGAATCACCGCCGACATCGCACCCAGGCCCGATAGCAGCAGCAGCGGCGAGCGGTCGATCAGGGTGGCGACGATGATGATCGCGCCAAACACGAACAGCACCATTTTCGCCAGCTGCACATAGCCCTTGATCGAGCGGGTGCGTGCGTGTTCGGTGCGTGCGTAGATATCCAGCAGCGCATTGAGCAGGGCGCTCATGGCCAGCACCATGAACAGAATGCTGATCGCCAGGGCTACGTTGCCGATGAACAGGATGGCGGTCTTGCTCAGGTCCGGCACCAGGTACAGGCCGAACTGGACCACCAGGGACGGCGTCATTTGGGCCAGGCGATGGAAGACTTTGTTATGCCGCAAGTCGTTCAGCCAGTGCAGGGCCGGTTGCCGGCCGAGCAATTTGACGGCGTGCAGGATGAGGTAACGGGCTATCCGTCCCACCACCAATGCCACCACCAGCAACACCAGCAAGCCGAGGCTGGAATGCAGGACCGGGTGTTCATCGAGGGCGCCCCAAAGGTCTTGGACGTTGAGCCAGAGCTGTTTGATATCCATGAGTGAACCGATTCTTCTTTAAGACAACACGGGGCGATTAGAGCATTTAAGTGCAACAAAGTTGACGCTCTGGACAAAATCGCTGACAAAAAAGCGGCTGATTAGCCCCGTTCGCGTAAAGAAACTCGGTTTGGGCGCCCGAAACCGGTAACCTATGCAGCTGATATTTTGTATTTCTTCGAGGTAGCACCCGTGTTTTCCCAATTCGCCCTGCACGAACGCCTGCTCAAAGCCGTGGCCGAGCTTAAATTTGTCGAGCCTACGCCTGTGCAAGCAGCGGCCATCCCGCTCGCGCTGCAAGGGCGTGACCTGCGGGTGACGGCGCAAACCGGCAGCGGCAAGACCGCCGCTTTCGTCCTTCCGGTACTTAACCGCCTGATCGGCCCGGCCAAAGTGCGCGTCAGCATCAAGACCCTGATCCTGCTGCCGACCCGCGAGCTGGCCCAGCAGACCCTGAAGGAAGTCGAGCGCTTCTCGCAGTTCACCTTCATCAAGTCAGGCATTATTACCGGTGGCGAAGACTTCAAGGTCCAGGCCGCGATGCTGCGCAAGGTACCGGATATTCTGATCGGCACCCCAGGGCGCATGATCGAGCAGCTCAACGCTGGCAACCTCGACCTCAAGGAAGTCGAAGTGCTGGTGCTCGACGAAGCCGACCGCATGCTCGACATGGGCTTTGCCGATGATGTGCAACGTCTGGTCGGCGAGTGCGTCAACCGTCAGCAGACCATGCTGTTCTCCGCCACCACTGGTGGTTCGACCCTGCGCGACATGGTCGCCAAGGTGCTGAACAACCCTGAGCACTTGCAGGTCAACAACGTCAGCGACCTGAACGCCACCACGCGTCAGCAGATCGTCACCGCTGACCATAACGTGCACAAAGAGCAGATCCTGAACTGGTTGTTGGCCAACGAGACCTACCAGAAGGCCATCGTATTCACCAACACCCGTGCCGCCGCCGACCGTATCTACGGGCGCCTGGTTGCGCAGGAATACAAGGCGTTCGTGCTGCACGGCGAGAAGGACCAGAAGGACCGCAAGCTGGCCATCGACCGTCTCAAGGCGGGCGGCGTGAAGATCCTGGTGGCCACCGACGTCGCCGCACGCGGCCTCGACGTGGACGGCCTGGACCTGGTGATCAACTTCGACATGCCACGTAGCGGCGACGAATACGTGCACCGTATCGGCCGTACCGGACGGGCGGGCAACGATGGCCTGGCCATTTCGCTGATCTGCCACGGCGACTGGAACCTGATGTCGAGCATCGAACGCTACCTGAAGCAGTCGTTCGAGCGCCGCACCATCAAGGAAGTCAAAGGCACGTACACCGGGCCGAAGAAGGTCAAGGCGTCGGGCAAGGCCGTTGGCGTGAAGAAGAAAAAGACCGACGCCAAGGGCGACAAGAAGAAAACCGGCGCCAAGTCGCCGACCAAGCGCAAGATCGCCAACCGGCCGAAGACCGACAACCTGTCGCTCGTCAGCAAGGACGGCATGGCGCCGCTCAAGCGCCGCAAGCCAGAAGCTCCGGCTGCCGAATAAGCAGGCGGGCATAAAAAAACCGGACGATGTCCGGTTTTTTTTCGCCACGATCTTTCCATGCTCAGGGTGGGGATGCTTCCAGGGGCGCTCTGCGTCCCGCTGTGCTCAACTTTTTCCCGCAGCTTCTCTCAGCTCCTTGAGCCGCGCATCGATCAGCTGGCATTTGTCGGGGAACTCGGCGCTTTCGGTATCCAGGTCCATCTTCTGCAACTCTGCATTCATCTTCTTGGCCCTGGTCGGGTCCTGCTCTGTGAGCTTGGCCACTTCCTTGGCCAGCTCTTCTCGCTTGGCGGCGGCCTCATCGGGCGTGCAGGCCCAGGCGGGCAGGGCGCTTAACAGCGTGGCGGCGAGGGTCAGTGTCATCAAGGTTTTCATGGTCGGACTTCCTTGGCAGTGATGTGCAGTTGAGGCGGAAAACCTTGGGAAAGTTCAGAGAAATGACGCCCGTCCGTTCGGGTGAACGGCTAATGCCTGGACGTGTCACTCACTTAGACGGGCTAACTCCATCGGCCTGCAGGAGGAATCAGGATGACGACTTACAACTGGGATCTGATCGAACGTTTGCTGCATGAAGTGCAGAACGGCGAAGGCAGCTTTGCCCCGCGCAAATACGCCGAGCAGGAAGCGGCCGAGAAGGCGACGGCGGGCGAGAACACTGGCAATCTGGATGCGCTGAAGAAGACTGCTGCCGACTACGAGGCGCTGCTGTTCAAGCGTGGCTTTATTGAGTCGCGGCCCGAAGAAGAGGGCGGCAATGGCGAGAACTTCGTCCTGACGGCGCTGGGTGCGCAATTGCTCGCGCTGATCGACAGTTCGATTCCGGGTAATGATCATCCACGTCAGGTGTTGGATGAGCAGGAGGACGCGCTTGATCCGGCAACGTTCGCTGAAGTGGCTTCCAAAGCCCAGATCGCCTGATCTTCTTATGCCCCGGCGCCCCCGAGGGCGCCGGGTGAACCTGTCGAATAGGTAATCTTGCGCTAAGGTTGCTGACAGCCGGCGAGTCCTAATCTGCTGCCATTCAACTCACGGACTTGAATCGGCATGCATTCCTCAACCTCCAGACGCACATTCGTCAAAGGCCTGGCCGCTGGCGGCCTGCTGGGCGGGCTTGGGCTTTGGCGCCCCCCGGTATGGGCATTGGCCAGCCCCGGCCAGCCCACGGTGCTCGCCGGCACCGAATTTGACCTGTTTATTGACCAGACCCCCGTCAACCTGACAGGCCGCCCACGCACCACCTTGACCGTCAATGGCAGCCTGCCCGGCCCGCTGTTGCGCTGGCGGGAAGGCGACACCGTGACCCTACGCGTGAAAAACCGCCTTAGTGAACCCACCTCGATCCACTGGCACGGCATCCTGCTGCCATCGACCATGGACGGCGTGCCCGGCCTGAGCTTCAAGGGCATCGAACCGGGTGGCCTTTACGTCTATCAGTTCAAGGTCAAGCAGCATGGCACCTACTGGTATCACAGCCATTCCGGGCTTCAGGAGCAGCAGGGCGTATACGGCCCGCTGGTCATCGACCCCAAGGAACCCGAGCCGTATACCTACCAGCGCGATTACGTGGTGATGCTGTCGGACTGGACCGACGAAGACCCCGTCGCCCTGATGAAAACCCTCAAAAAGCAGTCTGATTACTACAACCTGCACAAACCCACCCTGGGCGATTTTATCCGGGATGTGGGCAAGCAGGGCTGGTCGGCCACGGCTGCCGACCGGCTGATGTGGGCGCAAATGAAGATGAATCCCACCGACCTTGCGGACGTCAGCGGCGAGACCTACACCTACTTGCTCAACGGCCAGCCGCCTGGGCAGAACTGGACCGGGGTGTTCAAGGCGGGGGAAACGATTCGCCTGCGCTTTATCAATGGCTCGGCGATGACCTATTTCGATGTGCGCATTCCCGGGTTGAAGATGACCGTCATCGCCGCGGATGGCCAGCCGGTGAAGCCGGTAAGCGTCGACGAGTTCCGTATCGCCGTGGCGGAAACCTACGATGTGCTGGTCGAGCCCGTGGCAGAGGCCTACACCCTGTTTGCCCAGTCCATGGACCGCACAGGGTTTGCCCGTGGCACCCTCGCCCGGCAGGTGGGGGCGACGGCGTTGGTACCGCCGCTTGATCCGCGCCCGTGGCTGACCATGGAGGACATGGGCATGGGCGGCATGGACCATGGCGCTATGACCGATATGCCAGAAATGGAGGGCATGGACCATGGTGCCATGGCCGATATGCCGGGCATGGAAGGCATGGATCACAGCGCCATGGGCGCGATGGCGATGCAGAAACACCCCGCCAGCGAGCAGAACAACCCGTTGGTAGACATGCAGGCGATGAACCCGGTGCCCAAGCTCGACGACCCTGGAATCGGCCTGCGCAACAATGGCCGCCGGGTGCTCACCTATGCAGACCTGCGCAGTACCTTCGAAGACCCCGATGGCCGCGATCCCTCGCGCACCGTCGAATTGCATCTCACCGGGCATATGGAAAAGTTCGCCTGGTCGTTCAACGGCGTGAAGTTTTCCGATGCCGAGCCTCTGCAACTGACCTATGGGGAGCGCGTGCGGGTGGTGCTGGTCAACGACACCATGATGGCCCATCCGATTCACCTGCATGGCTTATGGAGCGACCTGGAAGACGAAAACGGCCAGTTCCAGGTGCGCAAACACACCATCGACATGCCACCGGGCTCCCGGCGCAGTTACCGCGTCACCGCCGATGCCTTGGGGCGCTGGGCCTATCACTGCCACCTGCTGTACCACATGGAAATGGGCATGTTCCGTGAGGTGCGCGTGCATGAATAAGGAAGCGAGCATGAACCGTTGCGTCTCGTCCCTTTGCATCGCTTTCGCCACGCTGGGGTTCGCCCCATGGGCGTTGGCGGCCGAGGATGAATTTCAGGGCATGAGCCCGGCGACGCCAGCGCTGACGCAAAGCCGCACGCCGATTCCGGCGCTGACCGACGCAGACCGCGCAGCGGTCTACAACGCGCCGGGAGGGCATCAGGTGCACGACAGCGGCGTCAACTCGATGCTGCTGGTCAACCAGTTGGAATGGCAGGGGGGCGATGGCAACGCGCAGAGTTGGGACATCAAGGGTTGGGTCGGCGGTGACATCGACCGGTTGTGGCTACGCAGTGAAGGCGAACGCAGCGCCGGCCGCACCGAAAGCGCCGAAGCCCAAGCCTTATGGGGGCATGCCATCAGCGCTTGGTGGGACGTGGTCGGCGGCGTGCGCCAGGACTTCAAGCCCGGTGACAGCCAGACCTGGGCGGCTTTTGGCGTACAAGGCATGGCGCTTTACAACTTCGAGGCCGAAGCCACGTTGTTTGTCGGCGAATCGGGGCATACCGCCGCACGCCTTGAGGGTGACTACGACATTCTGCTCACCAATCGTCTGATCCTGCAGCCCACCGCCGAACTCAATTTTTATGCGCAGAACGATCCGCAACGCGGCGTTGGTTCGGGCTTGGCGGAAAGTGAGCTGGGCCTGCGCTTGCGCTACGAAGTTCGTCGCGAGTTTGCGCCTTATGTCGGTCTGAGCTGGAACCGCACTTATGGCCAGACCGCGCAATACGCACGGGACGAAGGCGAAGACATCCATCAACTGCGCTGGGTGGTCGGCGTGCGCCTATGGTTCTGACCGCAAGCATGCATCAAGACTGTGCGCCTTTCAGGCATTTGAGCGCCTGGAAGTCGCCGCGGACCTTGTCGATTTTCTGGGTGAGTTTCAGGCGCTGCGCTGGGGAGCTTTGGGCCATCACATCGACGAGCAAGCTGCGCGCGGCGGCTTCGGTCTGTGCGTAGGCGGCGCGGTATTGCGGGGTCCACAGGCTTTCGCGATCCGCCAGCAGTTGCTGGATTTTCTGCGGGAAATCGGCACTGTGGCGTTGTTGCAGCGCGTCGATAAATTGCGCCTGCCAATGGGCGCGGTTGCCGATCCATGCTTGGTTTTGCGCGCCCAGCTCGGCAGACCAGGCCGTCACGCGGTTTCGCTGGCCGGGGCTCAATGGGCCGATCCAGGCGTCCAGGCGCTTGCTCATGCGCTGGGCGCGTTCCTTGATTTGTTGGGCCAGCGGCGGCTTGAGGTATTCGTCCTGGCGTTTGCGCAGGTCCTTGGCCAGGGCGTCGCTCATGTCCTTGACCTGCTGATTGTCCAGGCCTTGCAGCAATTGCACGGCTGAGGGGGTGATTTCCCGCGCAATCTCGGCAATTGCCTGTTTGGCTTCGACAGTACGGGTTTGCAACGCGGCGTCGGTGATCTGGTTGCTGTCGACCATCTGCTGCAGGCGGTCGAGCCAGTCCAGGTAGCCAGGCAATTGCGTGGTGCAGTGCCAGGCCAGGTGTTCCTTGAGGGTATCGTTGAACCAGCTCTTTTGCCCGGCATTCATGTCCAGGTAGTCGTTGAGGGTCCAGGGGATGATCACGTCGAGGTTACGGTAGGCCAGGCCCACGCGATTGCAGCCGGCGAGCACCAGGCTCAGGGTCAGCAGTACCATCAGGAATTTGAGCCGGCGCAACATGGGCAGGTCCTTGCATGGAGGGCATTAATGCATGTGAACCTGCGCGGGGTGCGACAGTTCAGCCCATCAATAAAACGACCGCGCGGCCTTCAAGGTCAACAGCCCATCACATTGCGAGTTGTGTCCGGAGTAGGCCGAGCAGTCACTGCCGCTGAGGCTGGAGCCGCTGTAGATCAGGTCCAGGTCGATGCCTTTCCAGGCCCGGGAAAATTGCACCGACCAATCGCTGAAACTGCTGATGGCGCCGTTCTCTACCGAGACCGGGGTGCCCAGTTGATGGGTGGTGTACTTCATACTGACGCCGATACCGAAAGGCTGGGTGCCGCCCAGGTCTGCAAACAGGGTGCTGTCCTGGCGGTCGGGATCGTTGCTGAAAGACACGCCAAAGCGGTTGCCCAACAAGTTCAGCCCGCCGTAGAACTCCTGGCTGTCGAGGGGGCTGAGCTTGGGGTAGCTGTAGTGGATCAAACCGACTTCATAGCCCAGGGTCTGGTCGAACGGACGCTTGAAGCCCATGTAGGAGTCGACTTCAAGGTTATTGGCCGACGACAGACCCATGTTCGGGGAAAACTGGCCAAAATACAGGCCGCTGTCATGGCTAAGGTCCAGGCCTCCGTGGAACGAGTCGCTGCCAGGGGCGGTCGGCTTGACCAGGCCCTGGGCCATGGTGCGGCTGGGGGTTGTACCTAATTTCAGGTCGAAGTCACCCAATTCGCGCTGGAAGATATGCGCTTGGGCCAAAGGGCTGGCGACCAGGATGCTGACCACGAAAATACAGCGTTTAAGCATGCTTCACTCCATGAAAAGCGAGGAGCAGTAACGGAAAGATTCAGGCAGATGCCCGTGCTAGACGTGTGCAAGGATACCGGCGAATGCCAGGCATTGAGGCCCGTTCGTCGATTAGCTGCGTATTGAGGGTGTGGGGAGAGGGTGGCAACTCTAGTCCTAGCGCCTTGAAGGCAAGACGCTCAGGGACCAGATGCAGTGCGCGGGTATGACTATTACTTCTTGCCCAGGCTGATCTGCTTGGACGGGCCGAAAGTCTGGCCGCTCACGCCCTTGGCAATTTGCTGGATTTCGCCGCCGGACTTGAGGAACGCAGCGATCTGGCTGTTGATCGATTCGCTGGTTTCAACGGCGGGAGCTGGCTTTGCTTTGCTGTTGGATGCTTTTACACGCATGGCGGCCACTAACCTGTAGAAAATTAACTTGGCCAGGCATCGTACAGGAAATACTTGACAATTGCTTGGCAAATATCCCTCAAGAATAAGTGCTCGCGGCTGGAAATAGCCGAAGTTCAGCGCTGAAATAATGCGCTAACTTACTGTTTTAGCTGGAAACCACAGGCTGGGTGACACGCTGATGGCCTGCTCAAAGTGAACCGAACGATCAGACGAGTGGGGCGCTGCCACTGGAACGCCATGCCAGCCCGCGATTTTTCAGGCGTGTGCGCGTGCAGGGCACAACTCGGGTAGAATGCCACCCACGCAATGAGGGTATTGGAAATGGCTTTAGTCGGGCGCTACAACAGCTTGCAAGTGGTCAAGCACACTAACTTTGGTTTGTACCTCGATGGTGCGCAAGATGGGGAAATCCTCTTGCCTAATCGGTATATCCCTAAAGATATTCCCAGTGAAGATGAAGACTGGCTCAACGTTTTCATTTATCTGGACAGCGATGACAAACTTATCGCCACCACCGAAAAGCCCAAAGTTCAAGTCGGTGAATTCGCCAGTTTGAAAGTTGTGGAAGTCAACAGCATTGGCGTGTTCCTTGATTGGGGTTTGCCCAAGGATCTGCTGCTGCCGTACTCGGAAGAAAAACGCCAGATGACCGCGGGTGAATATTGCGTGGTGCACGTCTACCTCGACAAGCACACCAAGCGCATCACCGCCACCGCACGCCTTGACCGCTACCTGGACAAGACGCCAGCCAACTACCAGGTGGGCCAGGAAGTCGACCTGCTGGTGGCCGAAGCCACCGACATGGGCTTCAAGGCGATCATCAACAACAAGCACTGGGGCCTGATCCACAAGAACGAAGTGTTCAAGTTCCTGCGCCCGGGCAAGGAAGAGAAGGGCTTTATCAAAGAGATCCGCGCCGATGGCAACATCAGCCTGAGCCTGCAGCCGGTGGGCCAGGAAGCGGCCTCCAGCCTGAACTCGAAGATCCTCGCCAAGTTGCGCGACAACAACGGCAGCCTGCCGGTCAGCGACAAAAGCGACCCGGCGGTGATCAGCAACTTGTTCGGCGTGAGCAAGGGCAACTTCAAGAAGGCCATTGGTGCGCTCTACAAGCAGGGCCAGATCGTGATTCATGCGGATCGCATTGAACTAAGCTGAGTACGCTTCGCTTTTCTATGGATGCGTGCATGTTGTGGCGAGGGAGCTTGGCACCCTAGCGCAAGCAAGCTTGCTCGCCACCACTTCGCACGTGCCTAACCGCGATGTGCTGCACCGTCGGCCATTTGTGTGCACATCAGCTGCGCCGGTAGCGGGCGGTTGATCAACACTGAGCCCGCTAATAGCAACCCGGTGCCGGCAACGACCAACGCCGGTTGCAGGCCGCCACTGAGATGGCTGCTGACCGACGCCAACAGGGGCCCGCTCAATTGACCGACGGCGAAGCTGGCGGTCAGCAACCCCGTGCTGCGTTGGTAGCCGTGGGGCGCGACTTCTCTCAGCCGCGCCATCACCAGTTGCATGCAAGCCAGAAATGGCGCACCGCACAGCAACACGCCCAGCGCCAAGCCCCAGCCATTGCCAAGCAGGCAGGCGAACACCCCGGCCGCTTGCAGCCATAAAGTCGCCATCAGCCAGCGACGGGTGGTGTTCGGGTGCTTGCGACGCAGGCTTGCAACCCCCACTCCCAGCGCGGCAGCCAGGCCAAAGCAGGGCCAGAACAAGTCGGCCTGCCAGGCCCCATGGAATTGTGCGCTGGCCATCTGCGACAGAAAGGTCGCCGGGATGATATAGCCCAGGCCGTACAGGAAATAAATCCAGCACAGGTGCGCGATGCTGCCGTTGCTCCCTGCTCTGGTGGCCTGTGTAACAGTGATGGCCGGCTTGGGTAAAAACGGCAGGATCGCCAGCAACATCACCAGCGCCACCGTCCCATAGAGCAGCCACAGCGTGGCAGAACTTTGCCCCAACAGGTTCGACACCAGCGCCAGCAGCCCCGTCAGCACAATCCCCAACCCCGGCCCTGCAAACACCAACGCACCCAGGCGCGGGCGGCCGGCGGCAATCGCCAGCGGCTGGCTCAGGCTAGTAATCATCACCAGGGCCCAGGCGCTGGCGACCCCGGTGCCGAAGCGCAGCAACACGTGTGGCCAGAACCCGTGGGCACAGTAGGACGCCAGGGTCAGCAATACGCACAGCCACAACCCGCCGTAGAGGCGCCCGCGCACATGCTGATGGCTACGGGCAAAGATCGAGTCCACCGCGCCGACAAAATAGCCCAGGTAATTGGCGGCTGCGATCAGGCCGGCGCCGGTCAGGTCGATCTGGCCTTCACTGAGCAAATGCGGCATTTGCGGAGTCAGGGCGAAGCGGCCAATGCCCATGGCCATCATCAGGGCGACGAAGCTGGCGAGTAAGCGAATCAGCGGGGACATGTTCAGGTTTCCTGCAAAGAAGCGAATGCTCTGCAGGCTAAGACGGATTGACTTTCTGTAAAATTGAATAATAGTGAGTAACTTGTTCAGTTTTGGAGAAAGTAATGGAGTTCAGTCAATTGCGCATTTTCCAGGCCGTGGCGGAAGAGGGCTCCATTACTCGCGCCGCCGAGCGTCTGCACCGCGTGCCCTCAAACCTGTCGACCCGGCTTAAACAAATGGAAGAGCAACTGGGCGTCGACCTGTTCGTGCGCGAGCGCCAGCGTTTGCAGCTTTCTCCGGCAGGCAAGGTATTGCTGGACTACAGCACCCGCCTGCTGGCGCTGCACGATGAAGCCCACGGCGCCGTACAAGGCGGGCAACCGGCCGGTGATTTCGTATTGGGCAGCATGTACAGCACCGCCGCGGTTCATTTGCCGAAGCTGCTGGCGCGCTATCACAAGACTTACCCCATGGTGAACCTGCAGGTGCAGTCGGCGCCCAGTGGGGAGTTGCTGGAAGGGCTCATTACCGGTCGCCTGGACGCAGCCTTCGTCGACGGCCCGCTGACCATCGCCACTCTGGATGGCGTACCGCTGTGCGAAGAGCACCTGGTGCTGATTTGCGAGGCCGATCATCCGCCGGTGCGTGGCCCCCAGGATGTGGCGGGCCGTGCAGTGTTCACTTTCCGGCGCAGCTGCGCCTACCGCACGCGCCTGGAAACCTGGTTTTCCCATGCGCGTGTGGCGATGGGGCGGGCGATCGAGATCGAGTCCTACCAAGGCATGCTCGCCTGCGTGATCGCAGGTTCCGGCGTGGCGTTGATGTCTGAGTCCATGCTCGACAGCCTGCCCGGCAAGGACAGCGTGTCCGTTCATCCGCTGACTGGGCCTTTTGCCACTGCGACCACCTGGCTGATGTGGCGAAAGGGCATGCTCGGCGCTAACCTCAATGCATGGATCGACCTGCAGCAAGACGGCAACCCACGATGCATGCAAGACACACGCGCCATTGCTTGAACGATCCGTCAGGATTTGGATCAATTCAGTAATAGTTCGTTGTGGTTTCCTTCAAGCATTACCTAGGACTTAGGGCTACTATCATTGTAGGAAACGGCGACAGAACCCACGCCGGCCAGCACTACCCTCAAAGGGGGCAATCATGAAAGAGAAAATCCAAAACTGGCTCCACGACCTTGGCGTTGCGTTGGGCTTGATCGAGCCTCCGCTGCAACCGGTGCCGATTCGCACGGATGACGAGCAACGTCGGCCACGTCGTCGCTAATCACGCGGTCCAAAAAATGTGGGAGCGGGCCAGCCCGCTCCCACAATTATTTTGTACAAGGCGAAAAAAACGGGCGCGACCTCCGACGTCGCGCCCGTTGAAGAAAATATCCCCGTCCTTGTTATAGCTCAAACCACCGCCGTCGCCACCTTGGCCGGCCGACGCGACAGCAAGCTCACCAGCACAAAGCTCACCATCGCCACCGCCAGGCTGTAGTAGATCGGCGTGTTTGCATCCAACCCATCCTTGAACATAAACACCAGCGCGGTCACAAAGCCCAGGCTCATGGACGTGATTGCGCCCGAGGTTGTCGCGCGCTTCCAGAAGATCGCGCCGATCAAGGGCACCAACATACCGCCCACCAGCAGGTTATAGGCCAGGGTCAGGGCGCTGATCACATCGTTCACCACCAAGGCGATACCCAGCACGGCAACGCCGGTCAACAGGGTAAACAGGCGGTTGATACGCAGGCTCGACGCCTTGCCGCCGCGCAGCCGGGGCAGCAGGTCTTCGGTCAACACAGTGGAGGCGGCGAGCAGGCCGGCGCTGGCGGTGGACATCATGGCGGCCAGCGCGGCGGCGATGACCAGGCCGCGAATGCCGTCCGGCAGCGAAGCTTTGACGATCGCGGCGAAGGCATTGTTGACGTTGTCCAGGTCCGGGATCAGCACATGGGCAGCCATGCCGATCAGTGCACAGGCCAGGCCGTACAAGATGCAATAGAAGCCGGCAAAAGTGCCTGCGTACTGGGCGACCTTTTCGTCACGGGCGGTGAAGACCCGTTGCCAGATATCCTGGCCGATCAGGATGCCGAAGAAGTAGATCATGAAGTAAGTGATGATCGTGTCCCAGCCGATAGCGGTGAAGCTGAAGCTAGACGCCGGCAGTTTGGCCACCAGCTCATCCCAGCCACCGACGCGGTACAGGCAGATCGGCAGCAGAATGAACATCAGGCCGACGGTCTTGATCACGAATTGCACAATATCGGTGAGGGTCAGCGACCACATGCCACCGATGGTCGAATACACCACCACCACGCCGCCGCCAACCAGTACTGACATCCAGAACGGCAGGTCAAACAGCACTTGCAGCACGGTGCCGATGGCCAGGATCGAGGTCACGCCGATCATCAGCGCGTAGGCCAGCATGATCACCGCGCTGGCCTGGCGGGCCATGGGGTTGTAGCGTTTTTCCAGGACCTGGGTGACGGTGAAGATTTTCAGCTTCAACAGGGGCTTGGCCAGGAACAGGTTCAGGGCAATGATGCCCGCGCCGAGCGCGGCGCATAGCCAGAAACCCGAAATACCATGCACATACCCCAGGCGCACGGTGCCGACGGTGGACGCACCGCCCAGCACCGTGGCGGCCATGGTGCCCATGTAAAGCGATGGGCCGAGGTTGCGGCCGGCGACCAGGTAGTCTTCGTGGGTCTTGGCGCGACGCATGCCGTAGTAGCCGAGCACCAGCATGCCGGCGGCGTAGATGAGTACGACGAATAAATCCAAAGCCATGACGGCGGTTCTCCAATTATATTTTTTATGGGCGATCAGGCGGCAGCTGGCTCGGTAAACACGCGAGCGAAAGTCAGGTACATCGTTGTCGGGGATCTGTGCGATCCCCTTGGTTGCGAGTGTGAAGACGCGGTTTTTATTGTTCTCAGCGCGTTCGCCTTATCAGCGATGCGCGACGCCAGGCAATACGCAGAGCATTTCGTACAGCAAGTTGGCGCCCAGCAGCGAGGTATTGCCGGTGGTGTCGTAAGGCGGCGAAACTTCTACCAGGTCGCAACCAATCAGATCGAGACCCTGGCAGCCACGGATGATTTCGATGGCTTGGATGGTGGTCAGCCCGCCGATTTCCGGGGTGCCGGTGCCGGGCGCCCAGGCGGGGTCGATGCCGTCGATGTCGAAACTCAGGTACACCGGGCCACCGCCGACTTTTTCTCGCACTTCGGCCATTAGCGGCGCGAGGGAGTGATGCCAGCATTCTTCGGCCTGGACCACACGGAAGCCTTGCTTGCGGCTCCAGTTGAAGTCTTCGGCGGTATACCCCTGGGCACGCAGGCCGATCTGCACTACGCGGTCGCAATCGAGCAAGCCTTCTTCCACGGCGCGGCGGAAGGTGGTGCCGTGGGCAATTTTCTCGCCGAACATATGATCGTTGACGTCGGCGTGGGCGTCGATGTGTACCAGCCCGACCTTGCCATGTTTTTTGTGGATCGCCCGCAGGATCGGCAGAGTGATGGTGTGGTCGCCACCCAGGGTCAGGGGAATGACGTCGTGCTCGAGGATCTCGTCGTAGGCCTCTTCGATGATGCGCACCGCGTCGAGCAGGTTAAAGGTATTGATCGCCACGTCGCCGATATCGGCCACCGACAGTGAGTCGAACGGTGCGGCGCCGGTGGCCATGTTGTAGGGCCGGATCATCACCGACTCGGCGCGGATTTCCCGAGGGCCAAAGCGTGTACCGGCGCGCAGCGAGGTGCCGATATCCAGGGGCACACCGATAAAGGCGGCGTCCAGGCCCTTGGCCGTCTGCAGGTGGGGAAGACGCATCATGGTGGCGATGCCGGCGAAGCGCGGCATTTCGTTGCCGCCCAGTGGTTGGTGGAAAATCTTGTCCACGGGATTGCCTCATCGTTGTTTTGTTTATTGATGGCCGATTCTGCGAAAAGCCTGGGGCAGGAAGAATCGGCAGGGGCAAATACTTAGTTCAGATTTTTCTAAACTAAAGCCTGGGGTAAACTCCCTGGACCCTGTAGGAGCGAGCTTGCTCGCGAAAAACGTCAACGATGATGCGTACGCCCAGATGTACGCGGCGTCATCAGGTTTTTCGCGAGCAAGCTCGCTCCTACAGTTATCGTTCCCACGCTTGGAGCCCCCATGGCCAACGCCTTGCCCGACCTGAAACTCCTGCGCATCTTCGTCAGCGTCGTGCGTCACCAGGGGTTCGCCAACGCCCAGCACGAACTGAACCTGTCGACTTCGGCCATCAGCACCTACATGAGCCAACTCGAATCGGCCTTGGGCCTGGTGCTATGCCATCGCGGCCGTGGCGGCTTCAGCCTGACCAGCAAGGGCGAGCTGTTTCATCAGGAAACCCTGCGCCTGTTGGGCGAACTCGAAGGTTTCGAGCAATACGCCGCCGCGTTGAAAGGCGAGTTGCGCGGCACCCTCAAGCTCGGCGTGCTCGACTCCACCGTCAGCGACAAGGCCTTGCCGTTCGCCGAAGTGATTGGCGCCTACAGCCTGGAGCACCCGGCAGTGCATTTGCACCTGTCGGTGATGAGCCCCTACGAATTGCAATTGGGGGTGCAGGACAACCGCCTTGACCTGGCCATCGGTGCGTTTTCCAACCGCATGAGCGGGCTGGTCTACATGCCGCTGTACCGCGAACAGCACTGGTTGTATTGCAGCACCCGGCACCCGCTGTTCAACGAACGGCGCATTCCGGAACAAGTGATCACCCAGCAACGCATGGTCGGGCGAGGTTACTGGAGCCAGGCCGAGCTGGCGCGCCATGGCTTCAAGCACAGCGCTGCCACGGTGGAAAGTATGGAGGCGCAACTGATTCTGGTGTTGTCGGGCGCTTATATTGGCTACCTGCCAGAGCACTACGCCCAGGCCTGGGCTGACAAGGGCGACCTGCGCGTTTTGCTGCCGGCCACCTTCGGCTACCAGGCGCCGTTTTCGATGATCATGCGCCGTGGCCGCAGCCGCGAGCCACTGATCCAGACCTTCCGCGATTTGCTCAAGACCCAGCTCAACCAGGCCTGAAAACACCATGTCCCGACCCCATTGCCCGCGCTGCCTGCGCCCGACCACGCACTGCCTTTGTGCGCTGATCCCCCACCTCGACAGCCGCACCCGCGTGTTGCTGTTGCAGCACCCGAGCGAGGTCGGCCATGCGCTCAATACCGCTCGGTTGGCGGCGTTGGGCCTGAACAATGCGCAGTTGGTGGTTGGGGAGGTGTTTGATGACCTTGCGAGGCTATTGAACCCGCCTGGCTATCGGGTACGCCTGTTGTTTCCGGCGGATGACGCCGAGCCGCTGCATGCCTATGCACCTGACGATCAGCCACTGCTGTTGGTGGTTCCCGATGGCACCTGGCGCAAGGCGCGCAAACTGTTGCACCTCAACCCCTTGCTGGCGGCGTTGCCCCGGGTGACATTGGCCGAAGGTGGCGTTTCCCGCTATCGCTTGCGCAAGGCGCCGGGGCCTGGCGCCTTGTCGACGGTCGAAGCGATCACGCAGGCGTTGCAGGTATTGGAAGCGCCGACGTCGTTTGAGCCACTGCTCAAACCCTTTGAAGCGCTGATCGAAGGGCAGATTGCTGCGATGGGCGATGAAGTATTCCAGCGCAACCATGGCGACCCGACATAAACCCGGCTTATGCCTTTAAGCCATAAGCACCACACTTTGCGTGATATGGCCCGCCGGCCTTTCCCGGTATGATGTGCGCCCCGCAGTCTGGATTGCGAATACGCCATGACCTTGCAGTACCCAACAATCGCCGATTGTGTCGGCAACACGCCCCTGGTCCGCTTGCAACGCATGGCGGGTGAAACCAGCAATACCCTGTTGCTCAAGCTCGAGGGCAATAACCCGGCCGGC
Source organism: Pseudomonas fluorescens (assembly GCF_001902145.1). Classification (GTDB taxonomy): domain Bacteria; phylum Pseudomonadota; class Gammaproteobacteria; order Pseudomonadales; family Pseudomonadaceae; genus Aquipseudomonas; species Aquipseudomonas fluorescens_BV. Next base: position 838,128 of record NZ_MRST01000027.1, on the reverse strand, counting down.
TCGGTCAAAGACCGCCCGGCGCTGTCGATGATCGCCCGCGCCGAGTTGCGTGGGCAGATCAAACCCGGCGACACCCTGATCGAAGCCACCTCGGGTAATACCGGAATCGCCCTGGCCATGGCCGCAGCGATCAAGGGTTACAAGATGGTGCTGATCATGCCCGACAACGGCAGCGCCGAGCGCAAGGCGGCGATGACCGCCTATGGCGCCCAGCTGATCCTGGTTACCCAGGAAGAAGGCATGGAAGGCGCCCGCGATCTTGCCGAGCGCATGGCCGCCGAAGGCCGTGGCGTGGTGCTCGACCAGTTCGCCAACGGCGATAACCCCGAGGCGCACTACACCAGCACCGGCCCGGAGATCTGGCGCCAGACCCAGGGCACCATCACCCACTTCGTCAGCTCCATGGGCACCACCGGTACCATCATGGGCAACTCGCGCTACCTCAAGGAGCAGAACCCGGCGATCCAGATCGTCGGCCTGCAACCGATGGAAGGCGCGGCCATCCCGGGTATTCGTCGTTGGCCCGAAGAGTATTTGCCGAAGATCTACAACGCCACGCGGGTAGACCGCATCATTGACATGGCCCAGCGCGAAGCCGAAGACACCACCCGCCGTCTGGCGCGTGAAGAAGGCATCTTCTGCGGCGTGTCCTCCGGTGGCGCCGTGGCCGGTATGTTGCGCTTGTCCAAAGAAGTGGAAAACGCGGTGATCGTCGCGATCATCTGTGACCGAGGCGACCGTTACCTGTCGACCGGCATTTTCGACGAACCCAACTGATGGCCAAGCACGAGAGAGGGCTGCGCTTCCAACCGACGGGCGGCAGCCGGGCCCCACAGATACCCGTGGGCAAGAAACAGCGCCTGACCATCGAGCGCCTGGCCAATGATGGCCGGGGCATCGTGTTCTTTGAAGGCCGCACCTGGTTTGTAAATGGTGCGTTGGCCGGCGAAGAGGTGGAAGCACGGGTGTTGGGCGCCCATGGCAAAGTGGTCGAGGCGCGCACCGAGCGGGTGTTCCAGGCCAGCGAATTGCGTCGCCCGGCACCCTGCGCCCATGTTGGCCGCTGCGGCGGTTGCAGCGTGCAGCACCTGCCCCATGAAGAACAGCTTGCCCTGAAACAGCGCATGCTTGCCGAGCAATTGTCCCGGGTGGCCGGTGTCGAGCCACAGGAGTGGGCAGCGCCGCTGAGCGGGCCGGAGTTCGGTTATCGGCGCCGCGCCCGCGTGGCGGTGCGCTGGGATGCAAAGGCCAAACAGCTTGAAGTGGGTTTTCGCGCCGTGGCCAGCCAGGACATCGTCGCTATCGATGATTGCCCAGTGCTGGTACAGGCCTTGCAACCGATCATGCAGCGTTTGCCAACGATGCTGCGTCGCCTGAGCAAACCGCAGGCGTTGGGGCATGTCGAGTTGTTCAGCGGTTCGTCCATCGCCGTGTTGCTGCGGCATATGGCACCGTTGTCCGAGGCTGACCTGCAGATCCTCAAGGAATTCTGCGCCTTCCATGACGCCCAATTGTGGCTGCACGGGGAAGGGCAGCCGGAGCCCGTCGAGCCAGGTCAGGCCCTGGGCTTCCGTTTGGATGCGTGGGATCTGGAGCTGGCGTACCGGCCGGGCGACTTTGTGCAGGTCAACGCCGGGGTCAACCAGGCGATGGTCGCCCAAGCGTTGCAATGGCTGGCGCCACAAGCCGACGAACGGGTACTGGACCTGTTTTGCGGCCTGGGCAACTTTGCCCTGCCACTGGCTCGCGACGTACGCGAAGTGGTGGCGGTGGAGGGCGTACAGGCCATGGTGGACCGTGCGGCGCTCAATGCCGTCAGCAACCATGTGCATAACGCACAGTTTTTTCAGGCCGATTTGTCCCAGCCTTTGACCGACGCAGAATGGGCCAAACAGGGCTTTTCTGCGGTACTCTTGGACCCACCCCGCGATGGTGCCCTGGAGGTTGTGCGCAAACTTGCAGCCTTAGGGGCCAAGCGCCTGGTGTATGTGTCCTGCAACCCAGCCACGCTGGCGCGGGACACGGTTGAGTTGGTCAAGCAAGGCTACCGGCTAAAGCGTGCCGGGATCCTCGACATGTTTCCGCAGACCGCGCATGTCGAGGCCATGGCGTTATTTGAAGCGGGCTAGGATGCCCGTTTAATCCGACTGGCCTGCGTTCTCCAGGGCCTGAACACTGCCACGGAGCTCGCAGTAAAAGTCGGCGATGATTTTGGCGCATCGAAGGTGCGTCGTAGGGAAGGTAAGCAAGATGGTACAGGTGAGAGCACACCAGCCGATCAACACCGACGGCAGTATCAATCTCGAGGCATGGCTGGATCATGCCGTCAGTGTCGACCCGGCACTGGACCGTGAAGCCTTGAAAGCAGCCTGCGAGTTCGCTCGTGAGTCTGAGCAGCAAGACAATGCGGCCAAGAACCTGTGGGCCGAAGGCACTTCAAGTTTTCGCACTGGCCTGGAAATCGCCGAGATCCTCGCCGATCTCAAGTTGGACCAGGATTCGCTGATCGCCGCCGTGCTCTATCGCGGCGTGCGCGAAGGGCATATTCCGTTGGCCACCGTTGGCCAGCGTTTCGGTTCGGTGGTGGCCAAGCTGATCGACGGCGTGCTGCGCATGGCCGCCATCAGTGCCAGCCTCAGCCCGCGTCAGTCCATGGTGCTGGGCACCCAGGGCCAGGTAGAAAACCTGCGCAAAATGCTGGTAGCGATGGTCGACGACGTGCGCGTTGCCCTGATCAAGCTGGCCGAGCGTACCTGCGCGATCCGTGCGGTGAAGACCGCCGATGACGAAAAACGCAACCGTGTGGCCCGCGAAGTCTTCGATATCTACGCGCCGCTGGCCCATCGCCTGGGCATCGGCCACATCAAGTGGGAGCTGGAGGATTTGTCCTTCCGCTACCTGGAACCCGACCAGTACAAACAGATCGCCACGCTGCTGCATGAGCGGCGCCTGGACCGCGAGCGCTTTATCAGCGACGTGATGGGCCAGTTGCGTTCGGAGTTGCAGGCCACCGGCGTGGACGCCGATATCAGCGGCCGCGCCAAGCACATCTATTCCATCTGGCGCAAAATGCAGCGCAAGGGCCTGGCCTTCAGCCAGATCTACGACGTGCGTGCGGTGCGCGTGCTGGTGCCGGAAATGCGCGACTGCTACACCGCGCTGGGTATCGTCCACACCCTGTGGCGGCACATTCCCAAGGAATTCGACGACTATATCGCCAACCCCAAGGAAAACGGCTACCGCTCGCTGCACACGGCGGTAATCGGCCCTGAAGGCAAGGTGCTGGAAGTGCAGATCCGCACCCACGCCATGCACGAAGAGGCCGAGCTGGGTGTGTGTGCGCATTGGCGCTACAAGGGCACCGACGTCAAGGCCGGGTCTAACCAGTACGAAGAGAAAATTTCCTGGCTGCGCCAAGTGCTGGAATGGCACGAGGAGCTCGGCGACATCGGTGGCCTGGCCGAGCAACTGCGGGTGGATATCGAGCCGGACCGGGTCTATATCTTCACGCCTGACGGCCACGCCATCGACTTGCCCAAGGGCGCCACGCCGCTGGACTTCGCCTATCGCGTGCACACCGAAATCGGGCATAACTGCCGCGGCGCCAAGATCAACGGGCGCATCGTGCCGCTCAACTACAGCCTGCAAACCGGTGAACAGGTCGAGATCATCACCAGCAAGCACGGCACGCCGAGCCGCGACTGGCTGAACCCGAACCTGGGCTACATCACCACCTCGCGGGCGCGGGCGAAGATCGTCCACTGGTTCAAGCTGCAGGCGCGCGACCAGAACGTCGCCGCCGGCAAGACCTTGCTTGAACGCGAACTGGCGCGCCTGGGCCTGCCTCAGGTGGACTTCGACAAGCTGGCCGAAAAGGCCAACATGAAGATCGCCGAAGACATGTTCGCCGCCCTCGGTGCTGGAGACCTGCGCCTGGCGCAACTGGTCAACCTGGCCCAGCAACTGGTCGAGCCGGAGCGCGGCAACGAACAGCTGGAGCTGATCCCGCGCAAAGCCACTGGCTACAAACCGGGCAAGCGTGGCGATATCCAGATCCAGGGCGTGGGCAACCTGATGACGCAAATGGCCGGCTGCTGCCAGCCACTGCCGGGCGACGCCATTGTCGGCTACATCACCCAGGGCCGTGGCGTGAGCATTCACCGTCAGGATTGCGCCTCGGTGCTGCAACTGGGCGGGCGCGAACCGGAGCGGATCATCCAGGTCAGCTGGGGCCCGGTGCCGGTGCTCACTTACCCGGTGGACATCATCATCCGCGCCTATGACCGTTCCGGCTTGCTGCGTGACGTCTCGCAAGTGCTGCTCAATGAGCGGATCAACGTGCTGGCGGTCAATACCCGCTCGAACAAGGAAGACAACACGGCGTTGATGTCCCTGACCATCGAGATTCCGGGGTTGGATGCGCTGGGGCGGTTGCTGGGGCGGATTTCCCAATTGCCGAACATCATCGAAACCCGGCGCAACCGCACCCCGTGAAAATCTGAATGAACGCGCAGTAACCTGTGGGAGCGGGCTTGCTCGCGAATGCGGTTTGTCAGTGCCGGATGTGTTGACTGGCCCACCGCTTTCGCGAGCAAGCCCGCTCCCACATTGGATTTTCAGTATTTTCACTCCAGCGGAAAGAGACTGATGTATTCACTCGAAGACCTGCTGCACCTGATGAACCGCCTGCGCGACCCGCAATACGGCTGCCCGTGGGACATCAAGCAAACCTACGCCACCATCGTCCCGCACACCCTGGAAGAAGCCTACGAAGTGGCCGACGCCATCGAGCGTGGCGACTTTGATCACTTGCAAGGTGAGCTGGGCGACCTGCTGTTCCAGGTGGTGTATTACAGCCAGTTGGCGCGTGAAGAAGGGCGCTTCGAATTTGCCGGCGTGGTCGATAGCATCACGCGCAAGCTGATTAGACGCCATCCCCATGTGTTCCCCACTGGCGACCTGTACGCACCGCTGGATATCCCGCAGTTAAGCGAAGAACAGGTCAAGGAACGCTGGGAACAGATCAAAGCCGAGGAGCGCGCAGAAAAGTCCGACGCTCCCGAGCAACTTTCCCTTCTGGATGATGTGCCAACGGCCTTGCCTTCACTGTCCCGCGCGGCCAAATTGCAAAAGCGTGCCAGCCAAGTCGGATTCGACTGGCCATCCGCTTTACCGGTGGTGGACAACGTGCGCGAAGAGCTGGACGAAGTGCTCGAAGCCATGGCCGATAACGATCCGCAAGCTATCGCCGATGAAGTCGGTGACCTGCTGTTTGCCGCGGTCAACCTGGCGCGTCACCTCAAGGTCGACCCGGAAACCGCATTGCGCGGCGCCAATGCCAAGTTCGAACGACGTTTCCGATTTATCGAACAGGCATTGCGCGAAACACACCAACCCATAGAAGATTGCACCCTCGAAGTGTTGGACGCCCTCTGGGGTGAAGCCAAACGTCAGGAAAAGAATGTGTCCAGCTGCGGTTGAGCAGTTGCCTAAGTGAGTAAGCACCATGAGCCTTTCCCTTCGCGACCAGTTGCTCAAAGCAGGTCTGGTCAACCAAAAGCAGGCCAAGCAGGTCGGCAAAGAGAAACAGAAACAGCAGCGCCTGGTCCACAAAGGCCAGGCCGAAGTCGATGACACCCAGGCGCGCCTGGCTGCCGAGGCCCAGGCCGAGAAGGTCAAGCGTGACCAGGAGCTGAACCGTCAGCAGCAGGAAAAAGCCGAGGCCAAGGCGCGTACCGCCCAGGTCAAGCAACTGATCGAGACCTCGCGTCTGCCCAAGCTGACCACCGAGGACTACTACAACTTCGTGGATGACAAGAAGGTCAAGCGCCTGTCGGTCAACACGCTGATGCGCAACAAGCTGAGCAACGGCTCCCTGGCCATCGTGCACCACGGTGGCGGCTACGAGGTGATCCCACGGGAAGCGGCGCTGAAGATTCAGGAGCGCGCTCCGGAGCGCATCGTGCAGCTCAACATCCTTACCGAAAGCCAGGTGCCGGATGAGGATGATCCGTACGCCGCCTACCAGATCCCTGATGATCTGATGTGGTAAGCCGCTGGAAATGACAAACCCCGCCAAAAGGCGGGGTTTGTGTTTTAAGCGTGCAATGTCAGCCGGTTACCAATCCACTGCGTAACTCAGGCTGAAGGTACGACCCTCGGCATTCGGGTACGGTGCGCGGGCATTGGCCTGGGCGAACATGTTCTGGTAGTTGCGGTTGGTGAGGTTGTACACCGCACCTTCAAGGCGGCCTACCGGCAGCCTTACCGAGCCCAGCAGGTCGACCAGGGTGTAGCCCTGGATATCGCGACCGTTGTTGTCCTTGGCCGCAGCGTCATAATCGGCCAGGCGCATACCCTGCAAGCGCAGGCTGTAGTCGTCACGCTCATAGCCGACAAAGGCGGTGGTCTTGGCGGGGGAGATGCGGGTGGCGGGCAGGTCGATCCACTTGCCGTTCTGCTGGGTCTCGCCTTTGGCGTAAGCGTAAGTACCGCCGACGGACCATTGGTCGGTGATGTTATAGGTCAGGCCGGTTTCGACGCCACGCACGCGTTCTTTCTGATTGATCAGGCGCAGCACACGATCATTGGCATCATAGAACTGCGTGACATCCGAGGTGTTTTCGTACGCGGTGACACTGGCCTGCCACTTGTCCCAGTCGCCACGCCAGCCCAGCTCGTAACTGTCGACCTTCAAGGCCTGGGCATTGAGGTCCTGAATATCGTATTTGCTGTTCACGTCACGCAGGAAGCGCTGGATATCCGGTAGGGAAAAGCCCTGGCTGAAGTTGACGAACACATCCTGGTTGTCGGTCAGGTGGTACACCGCACCGAGGTTATACAGCGTGTCATCGTATTTGAGCGTGCCACCGGGCAGTGTCGCGCGGTTGCCGGTCTGGACGATTTCGCCGTACGCGATGCTGTCGGAGACTTTGCTCTCAATCCATTCGCGACGTACGCCACCGCGCAAGGTCCAGTTGTCGATGTCGTAGGACAGCTGCCCAAAGATGGCTTTGGTGGTGGTCTCGATATCTGGACCCAGTTCGAACGTGGTACCGGTTTTCGTGTAGGTCAGGCCATTGACCCGGTATTGGTCGCCACGCTGGCGTGAGGTTTCATGGTCGTAGTCCGCGCCCCATACCAGGTTGCCCGTTGCCGGGCCGATGTCCGGCATCTGGGTATCGATCGCCGCACGCAGGCCGTAGACGTCCTGCACGCTGTTGTTATCTGACACGCCTGCCCGGCCTCGGGACAGGTCTGGAAAGAACAGGGCGTCGGCCCGCCGCCAGTAGCTTTCGATCTGCAGGCCCTGGCCATAGAAATCCTTGTCGGCGTAGTTGAGGTTGACCGCCTGGTTGTGGGTGTAGGGTTGGTCGCCCAGGTCCAGGCCTTTTACGGCGACTGCGTTGCTGGTGACGCGGGGGTTCTTGGTGTAGCGGGTGTCTTGTTCGTCCTTGTAGTCTTGCAGCGACAGGCTGATCTTCTTGTCGTCATCAAGCTCATAGCCGAAGCGACCTTGCAGGTCGTAGGTATCGGTGTCCATGTTGCTGCCCTGGGACGTGTCCTGGGGAATGCGCTTGCCATTACCGTCGAACTGATCGTTGCGCTGCACGGTGTTGGCCGAGAGGTACCAGTCCACCGGGCCCTTGCGCCCGGTGGCGCTTTGGAACGCCTGGTAAGCGAACCCCTTGTGGCTGAAGTTGTTGCCGGCGGTCATGCCGATCTTGCTGCTGAAGGCCAGGTCCTCACCTTGGTTGCGTTTGGTGATGATGTTGATGATGCCGCCCGATGCGCCTGCGCCGTAGACACTGCTGGCGCCCGAGATCACTTCGATGCGCTCGATGCTTTCCGGTGCCACGCTGTTGAGCTGGCGGAAGTTATCGCGCGTGGCGTTTTGCGAAACCCCGTCGATCAGGATCAGGGTATTACGCCCGCGTAGCGTCTGGCCGAAGTTGCTCATGCCGCCGCTGGAAGGGGCAATGCCCGGCACCAGTTGGCCGAGGATATCGGCGACCCGACGTCCTGCCCCGGTCTGCTGGCGGATTTGCGCTTCATTGATCACCTGCACTGAGCCTGGAATCTGCGCAATGCTGGTTTCGCTGCGCGTGGCCGATACCACTGTCGCCTGTAGTTGCAGGCTGGTCGGCGCTGCCTGTGTCTGTTCTGTCTGATCGGCCCAGGCAGGAGCACTTATCGACCCAAGAAGTGGCAGCAGTACTGCCAATTGCGATTTGTTCATGATCATGTCTCAGAGTTATTAGAAGTATTGACAGAAAAATCGGATGTCTCAGGCGCTCGCGCAAATGCGCGGATGGCGCGGATACTCACGGCGGCCAAGGCATAGGTCAGTGCGACCAGCCAGAAGCTGTGCGCCAGGCCCACCCACCCCATGCCGATACCGCCCAACAATGCGCCGCACAGCGCACCGGCTTTCGCGGCGCTGTTGCCCATGCCCAGGGCAAAACCCTGCTGGCTGTGCGCTACGGTAGTGGCGATCAGTGTGTAGGCCACGGGCAACAAAGCACCCTGCCACACGCCCCACAGCAGCCGGCTGGCGATAAACCCCGACCATTCACTGGCCAGCGCCGTGCAGGCCAGCGTGAAGGCGCAGGCCCATGTGACCCACTCGATGATGCGCAACGTATGTGCTGGCTGATGTCGATCGAACAGGCGGCCCCACAACGGCGCGGACAGCGCCAGGGTCAAGGCGCTGGCGCCATAGCTGGCGCCGATCAGCCACGCGGGCGCCTGCAAAACCTCGGCGACATATAACGCGTAAAACGGTTGCGGCATCATCCTGGCTGCCTGGATCAATACGATGATTCCCAACATCGCGCCAATCCAGCCTCTGGGGAGTGCGGCAGGCTTGGACGTGCGGGCAGGTCTCGATCGTGGTGAGTCGCTGGGTAAAAACGCGCTGATTATCGCGCACAACAGGCAGACGGCGGTGGCGCTGTAGCACAGCAATGCGAAACCGGATATGTCCATCAACCAGCCGCCCAACACCGGTCCGGCCAGGGAGCCTACGGCAGTGGCTGATTGCAGCCGCGCAAGAATGTGCCCGCGACCACCGTCGCCGCAGCAGGCCAGTGCGTAGGCTTGGGCTGCGGCGATGAAACCGGCCAATGCGCCCTGTACCACGCGGATGGCCACCAACCACCATGGGTCAGGCGTAATCGCAGCCAGCGCCTGGCACACCGCCAACGCCAGCAGCGCGCGGATAATCATGAGCTTATGGCCGGTACGGTCGCCGAGTCTTCCCCACAGGGGCGTGAGAATCATCGCTGCCATCATCGGCCCGGCATACACCAGCGAAGACAGCAGGCCGGTGTACTGGGCATTTGCAGTGCCCAGCAACTTCTGGATTTGCAGCGGCCAGAACGGGCCGCTCATTTCCATCGCCCCCATCGACACCAACTGAATCACCACCAGCAGCCGCAGCGCTGTGTTGTTAGTCGGCATTGGCGGCTGCGCTCAACGGGTTAGGCAACCGCCCGACGATATCGGCATGACTCTCCAGCAGGCGCATGCGCATGAACGACTTGGCCGGCCACGCTTGCTCCAGCAGTGCTTCGCGCTCGGTGGCCCAGCGTTGCGGATCAACCTGCGAGCGCAGGTCGTCAAAACACTGGCTGACCTGAGCCGACAGTTCATTCCAGAGCAGCGCCTGGGGGATGTCGAAGTGGCGCGCGGCAAGCAGGATGAGCTCGCCCAGATGGCACATGAATACGGTGTGCAGCAGCTTGTCCCGTACGAAACCCGCGTCGTCGTACAGCGTCATCTTCGGGTCGTGCAGTTCAATGTCCAGGCCGTGGGCGTGCAAGGTCTTGCGGTCGATTCGGATATCGCCGAAGTCGCGCAACAGCAGGCGGCTCAATTGTCCGTCTGCGGCCATCACCATGAAGGAGTTCTGTTGATGGGCCTCAAAAGCGATGCCGTAGCGCAAATACATACCCAGCAGCGCCGGCACACTGATCGCCGCGTAATCATGAAAGAAGGCGAGCATGGCCGCCGCGTCATCCTTGCCTTGGCTCAGGCGCACCCATTGGCGCAGCAGCGGCTGGCCGTGTTGATCAATGGCAAACAGGCTGCCCACCGGCACGGCCATTTCGTCCGGCTGGAGCTGGCTCTGGGGATTGTCGCGATAGAGCACCGCCAGGTGACGGGAGTGCTCGTCATTGGCCGGTTGTGGCTTGAAATGCACACCGATCCGCTCGGGAACGATGCTGAGGATTTTCTGGATCGCAGGCTCGCGCTCCAGGATGGTCAGCAGCAGGTGGCTGATCCGTGGGCCCATGCGCGCCGAGCGCGGTGAGACGGTGCGCTGCACGCTGGTCAGTCGCAGCGACACGGGCAGTTTGACCATCGGTGCATCGCGACGGCCTTCAGGCAACACGGTTCTGAATGACATGGTGGGGTGGGCGGTAAACGCGACGATATCGGTCAGCACCAGCAGTTTGTCGCCGATTTCGTTGGCGAACAGTTGAGGCAACTCCTGGCGTGCCTGCCAAGGGTGAGCAGGCAACGGCAGATAATCGTCTGCCTGAAGGCCCTGCGCTTGCAGTGCTGCGGTCAATTGCTGTGCTGCTTGCGCAAAGTGCCCGCTCCACCACTGCCAGTAATCTGCCGTCCCGGCCAACGTTTCGACATGGGCAAACTGGCGATGCAGCGCGCACAGCAGCACCGGGAAGCGTGCTTCGAACTCTGGCGAATAGTCGATGACTTGTGCGGTATTCAGGCCCAGCTTGGTCTTGTAGTTGGGGTGCCATGGGTGACCCAATGTTCCCCACTGTTCAAGCACGGAAGTCGGGTTGATAACGCTCGGGCTGTTCTTGAGATGACTCAGCAGGTTGCCTTGATGCTCCGGGTCCATGGACGCATGCAGCTTGAGCGTCCATTGCTCATGGAAGGCGAGGCACAAGGTGTCGTTGATGAAGCTGTCGTCGATCTCGACATTGAGGCGGTTGAGCACTTCCCGGTCGGCAGGTGACGTGAGGCTGGCGTTAAGCAACGTCAACAACTGTGATGGGAACTGGATCTTCTGGTCGGGCTGACCTTCGCGCAACAGGATGACGTTGCCACGCAGGTCCCAGCTTGCCATGCGGCCAGGACGCAAATGATCAAAACGTAGGTGAGCCTGGCAGGGCAGTGTCAGCGAGCATTGCCCATGTTCGTCATAAATGAGAGTGCTGGGGTCCAGCAGGCTTTCACGAAACAATGCTTGGATCAGGCGTTGGAAGCTACGTTCGGCGGCGGGGGCCAGCGTATTGATCAAGGCGTTGAGGCCGATGTGGCTGGCCTGAAATTGCGTGGTGGCAAGCGCTTCGCTCCAGCGTTCCTGCAACGTGTTTTCCGGCTTCCTGCTATTTCCGTGCATCAAATTGATTCCCTAATCGTGAGCCTGAATGAAAGGCGCACGAATGATATCGAGAATCATTATTTGTGTGTGCTTTTGTTACATTAATTTATACCGAATCTTTGACAAAAAAAACCGCGCTCGAATGGCGCGGTTTTTGATGTGGACGGCCCGGCTGCGTGGGCCGGGCGTCAACATGATTTCAGAGCTTCAGGAGCTTTTTGCCTGGCGTTGCAGTTCGAGAGTTTCGAGCTCGTTTTTATAATTGTGGGCGTCGCTCTCGTTGTGAAACATGCCGACCAATACGTCTTGCTGATGGACATCCCAGATGTGAATCCCGTGGCCTACGGCTTCATGGGACATATGTTCATCGTCGCGTTCAGTTACTTTTACAGTCATCTGCTTGCTCCAATCTCTGGTTGATCTGCGGCAAGTCGTCGCAGGCCTCTGTTATATGATTTGTTAGCTTGCTAAGTAAACCGATTTTGCGCGAAATAATTCATTGCAGGAAACGCAACAATGCTGCAGGCCGCGTAAACCGCGACATTGCGTCGCAGCTGCAGGGGGTTTATGACAAAAGTTTCATGTTCGGGTCGGCTGGGTGTCCTCGGCATCGCTATCGCAGGCAAGCCAGCTCCCACCTTGAAACGCATTCCAATGTGAGAGCTGGCTTGCCTGCGATAGCGGTAGTCGCCTCTCTTAAAAATCCCAGGCAAAAAAAAGCCCCGCATTCAGCGAGGCTCTTATTCAACTCATCAGCGCAATCAGCTGCCTTTGACGGCCTTACCGTCAACGGTGCCATCCTGCAGCATGATGTTGTATTCCTTGCCGTCAGTCTCGACCTGACGCAGGGCAACCAGGATGCCGCCCTGGTCCTTGGCAAACCACATCTGCGTGATGCGCTTGCTCTGCGACGGGTCGCGCACGCGCTCGACCTTGATCGCGTCGATCGAACCGACCTTGGTCTGGACCTTTTCCGAGCCGATCACGCGGAAGTCGTAGGTATCGGTATCGGTACCCTCAACCACGCGGTAGCTCATGCTCTTTTTGCCAGCGGCAACATCGCGTTGCAGAGCAAGCTGGTAGGTGGACTTGTCGAGCATGCCGCTTTCGAGAGTGACGTTGACCGGGTCTTTGTTTTCAAAGCCGGTGACTTTCTTGGCGCTCTGGTCGAAGTCCAGGTTGATCTTCTTCGCCTTGCCCAGGCCGCCACGTTCGAAGCTGTAGCTCTTGGGTTGCAGGGTGTCCTTGTCGAACAGGATCACACTGGTTTCGGTCAGGCTGGCAATCATCATCGAGGCCTTGAAATTCAAGGTCCAGGTACCGTCGCCATTCTTGCTCAGGCTGCGTTCCGCCGAACCGCTCATGGGCAGTTGTTTCCAGTCGGCGGTGTAGCTGACGGAGAAGGGGTGAAGGTCTGCCGCTTGTACGGCAGGCAAAGCGAACAGCGCAAAAGCGAAAAGCAGGGCGCGACGCATAAAATCTCCTAGGTTCGAATCAAGTGGCCGCTGGCCGCGAGTAACTGGTCGTCCAATAATGCACCCTGGTCGCCAAGAATCAACCGTCCTTCGGCAAACCAGCGAACAGCCAGCGGGTAAATCCTGTGTTCCTGGGTATGAACCCGTTGCGCAAGCGTCTGCGCCGAGTCGCCTGACTCTACCGGAACCACTGCCTGTACGACCAGAGGCCCGCCATCGAGTTCCTCGGTCACAAAATGCACGCTGCAGCCATGCTCACGGTCGCCGGCGTCGAGAGCGCGCTGGTGGGTGTGCATGCCTTTGTATTTGGGCAGCAGGGAGGGGTGGATATTGAGCAGGCGCCCTTCGTAGTGCCGGACGAAATCTGCGCTGAGGATGCGCATGAAACCGGCAAGGACCACGAGTTTGGGGTTGAAGGCGTCGATCAGTTCGACCAAGGCGCTGTCGAAGGCCTCGCGACCTTCGAACGCCTTGTGATCCAGGGCGCGGGTGTCGATACCCGCGTCCCGGGCGCGTTGCAGACCGTAGGCGTCGCTGCGGTTGGAAATCACCGCAGCGATGCGCACCGGGCTGTCGCCGGTGCGCGTGCTGTCGATCAGGGCCTGCAAGTTACTGCCGGTGCCGGAAAGCAGCACCACGACATCACAGGTCTGGGGCATCAGTGAGCCTTGAGGTTCTTCAGTTCAACCTGGGCTGCACCTTCGGCAGCAGTGGCGATCTGGCCAATGACCCAAGGTTGCTCGCCGGCTTCACGCAGTACGTTCAGCGCGGTTTCAACGTGTTCCTGCGCGACGCAGATCACCATGCCCACGCCGCAGTTCAGCACGCGGTGCATTTCGGTTTCGTTGACGTTGCCTTTTTCCTGCAGCCAATCGAAGACTGCCGGGCGCTGCCAGCTGGCCACGTCGACAATCGCCTGGGCGCCTTTTGGCAGTACGCGTGGGATGTTGTCCAGCAGGCCGCCGCCAGTAATGTGGGCCATGGCCTTGACGGCGCCGGTATCCTTGATCAGCTTGAGCAGTGGCTTGACGTAGATGCGGGTCGGGGCCATCAGCAGGTCGGTCAGTGGCTTGCCGTCGAGCTGGATGTTCTCGATGTCGGCGCCGGACACTTCGATGATCTTGCGGATCAGCGAGTAGCCGTTGGAGTGCGGGCCGGACGATGGCAGGGCGAGCAGGGCGTCACCAGCAGCTACTTTGGAGCCGTCGATGATCTCGGCTTTTTCCACCACACCCACGCAGAAGCCGGCCAGGTCGTAGTCTTCGCCTTCGTACATGCCTGGCATTTCAGCGGTTTCACCGCCGACCAGGGAGCAACCCGACAATTCGCAGCCGGCGCCGATGCCGGTCACGACCTGGGTCGCGGTCTCGACATTGAGCTTGCCGGTGGCGTAGTAGTCGAGAAAGAACAGCGGCTCGGCGCCGCACACCACCAGGTCGTTGACGCACATGGCGACCAGGTCGATGCCGATGCTGTCGTGCTTGTTCAGGTTCAGGGCCAGGCGCAGCTTGGTGCCCACGCCGTCGGTGCCGGACACCAGTACAGGCTGCTTGTAGCCGGCCGGGATTTCGCAGAGGGCGCCAAAACCGCCCAGGCCACCCATGACTTCAGGGCGCGCAGTGCGCTTGGCGACGCTCTTGATGCGTTCGACCAATGCTTCACCGGCGTCGATGTCTACACCGGCGTCCTTGTAGCTCAGGGAGGGTTGCTTGCTCATGATCCAGGCCTTTAGGGGGGATTTCTGGGTAACGACCGGGCGGGCGGGGGCTTTTGGAAAGGGCCCTGCCGTTGACGGTCTGCGAAGGCGCGCGATTTTATCAGGCTTGAGGGGCAGCGGCCATCCTCGGGCCGACGGGCAGGGCATATGAGCTCAAAAAAATGCAAATCGGGCCGGTAATCGCGCGTATTAAGGTATAGCCTTGAACTCGCTAGCGTTATGACAGTATGAAAACTTACCGGGACCCTGTGAATGTTTTACCGGTCGCTGTGTCACAGCCTTGCCAAGCCGAGATCACGCGGTCTGTTCCAACCGCTAAAATTGTCGTTCGGGAATCTTCCATGCGTCTGTGTAAATTCTTCTTTGTAGGCTGCTTGTCGTTGGTCAGCCTGGCGAGTCATGCCGAAACCCTCAATGGCCTCTATCAAGTACTTGAACCGGTCAGCAGCCAGTCGCCCCAAGAGCGCGACCAGGCCACCCAGCGTGCCGTGCAGACCCTGGTGATCCGCCTGACCGGCGACGCCAAGGCCGCCGATGGTCCTGGCCTGGCGGCGATCCGCAAAGACCCGCAACAAATCATCAGCCAGTACGGCTACGACGCCGGCCCGCCGGAAAGCCTGCAAGTGGACTTCGACCCGGTCAGCACCGACCGCGCCTTGCGTGATGCGGGCCTGTCGATCTGGGGCAGCAACCGGCCGCCGATCCTGGGTTGGTGGCTGAACGATTCAACTGAAGGCAGCAGCCTGGTCGGCGATGGCCAGGCCGTTGCCCAGGCCTTGCGCCGGGCCGCGCAACACCGGGGTCTGCCGCTGCGCTTGCCGCTCGGAGACCTGGATGAACAGGTAGTCGCCACCGCGCCGAATCTTGAAAGCCCGGACGCCACGCCTTTGCGCGCAGCCTCCGAGCGTTACGGTGCCGATGCTTTGCTGGCGGTGCATGCGCGCCAGGAAGGCAGTCAATGGCAGGCCAAATGGCGCCTGTGGCTAGGCGACAAGGCTGAAGAGGGTACCGCCCAAGGCGCTGACACTGCCGCGCTCGCCGACGCGGTATTGCTGGCGGTCAGCCAAAAGCTGGCGCCGCGCTTTGCGGTCAAGCCAGGGGTGAGCAGTGAGCAACTGCTTGAAGTGCAAGGCATGAACCTGGAGCGCTACGCCGCCCTGGGTCGTTTGCTGGAGCCCTTTGGCGGCCAGCCGCAGTGGGTGGATGGCAACCGGATTGTGTATCGCGTCAATGGCAGCGCCGAACAACTGCGCACCCAATTGAGCCTGGCCAAGCTGCAGGAGATCCCTGCTGGCGAAGCCCCGGCCCAGCCAGTGGTGATCGATGGCACGCAACCGGCTGTTGCACCTGAGCCCCAGGCACAACTGCGTTTTCGTTGGTAAATAGTGTTCCTCCTTCTATATAGAAGAAGGGCGTAAAAACAGATGGAGTGGTTTATGGCGGATACGCGTCGTTGGGTGTGGCTTGGCGGGATTGTCCTGCTGTGCGTTTTTGTGTTCTTGCTGCATTCGATCCTGACGCCGTTCCTGGTGGCGCTGCTGCTCGCCTATCTGTTCGATCCCGTGGTGGATCGCCTGGAAAAAGTCGGCATGTCGCGTACATGGGGCGTGATCACGGTGTTTGCGCTGTTCACGTTGATCATCACGGCGCTGGTGTTGATATTGGTGCCGATGTTGGCCAAGCAGCTGTTTCGTCTCTATGAACTGGCGCCGCAGATGCTCGACTGGTTGCAGCACACGGCAATGCCGTGGGCCCAGTCCAAGTTCGGGCTGGCGGATGGCTTCTGGAAGTTCGACAAGGTCAAGGCAGCTATCAGCGAGCACATGGACAAGACCACCGATATCGTTACGGTGGTGCTCAGCCAGGCGACTGCGTCGAGCCTGGCGCTGATCGGCTGGTTGACCAACCTGGTGCTGATCCCGGTGGTGGCGTTCTACCTGCTGCGAGACTGGGACATCATGATGGCCAAGATCCGCAGCTTGCTGCCCCGCGACCGGGAAGAGCGCGTTGTTTCCCTGGCTGCGGAGTGTCATGAGGTGCTGGGCGCGTTCGTGCGTGGCCAGTTGTTGGTGATGCTGGCCCTGGGGGTGATTTACGCTGCCGGCCTGATGGCGATCGGCCTGGAGCTGGGACTGTTGATCGGCTTGATCGCGGGCCTGGCGGCCATCGTGCCGTACATGGGCTTTGTGATCGGCATTGGTGCGGCGCTGGTGGCCGGGCTGTTCCAGTTCGGTGGCGACCTGTATCCGATGCTGGGGATTGTCGCAGTGTTCATGGTGGGCCAGGCGTTGGAAGGCATGGTGCTGACACCGCTGCTGGTGGGCGATCGGATCGGCCTGCACCCGGTGGCAGTGATCTTTGCGATCCTGGCGGGTGGCGAGCTGTTCGGCTTTACCGGCATCCTGTTGGCGCTGCCGGTGGCGGCGGTGATCATGGTGCTGGTGCGCCATGTGCACGACCTGTACAAGGATTCGGACGTGTATACAGGGGTGGATGAGCCCGAATTGTAATCGCGGCGTCACAAACCCGGCCCTGGCCGGGTTTGTTGTTTCTGGCGCCGGGTGCGTCAAACAATCTGCGTAAAACCGCCGGGTTAACGCAAACCTTTGATTTTGCTTGTGGTCTGCTGCATTGTGCGCCCGGCGTCACGGGTATAAACTTTGCAAACTTTACATAGAGGCCACTAACGGTTCGATGGGAGCCGTTCAGTCAGCATGAAACCGATTCAGCTGCCCCTAGGTGTGCGTCTGCGTGATGACGCTACCTTTATCAACTACTACCCAGGCGCCAATGCCGCTGCACTCGGCTATGTGGAGCGGCTTTGCGAAGCCGACGCCGGGTGGACTGAAAGCCTGATCTATCTGTGGGGCAAGCATGGCGTGGGGCGTACCCACCTGCTGCAAGCCGCTTGCCTGCGTTTCGAGCAGACGGGGGAGCCGGCAGTCTACCTGCCCTTGGCCGAGTTGATGGACCGCGGGATCGGCATCTTCGATAACCTTGAGCAATATGAACTGGTGTGTCTCGACGACCTGCAGGCAGTGGCCGGCAAGGCGGAGTGGGAAGAGGCGCTGTTTCATCTGTTCAACCGCCTGCGTGACAGCGGCCGGCGCTTGCTGATCGCCGCGTCCACCTCGCCGCGTGAACTGCCGGTGAAGCTGGCTGACCTCAAGTCGCGCCTGACCCTGGCGTTGATCTTCCAGATGCGCCCGTTGTCCGACGAGGACAAGCTGCGCGCGCTGCAACTGCGTGCTTCCCGGCGTGGCCTGCACCTGACCGATGAAGTCGGGCACTTTATCCTCACCCGCGGCACCCGTAGCATGAGCGCGCTGTTCGATTTGCTTGAGCAACTCGACCAGGCTTCCTTGCAGGCGCAAAGAAAATTGACGATCCCTTTCCTGAAAGAAACCTTGGGTTGGTAAGGTCTTGATTTTCCATATTTCGGCATTTTCAAGGCGTCAGAAAACCTGCGTTTGAGCCTGAAGGGCTACGCAACTGAAGCGATAAACGGGATCACGGCTTAGATGGCATAGTCGAAACGATAAGTCACATAGATCGCGATTGAATTTGCAAATCGATGTGATAGAGGGCATAGTCTCGGCTTCTTTACACATCAGCCACGGTCGTGCCCATGCTAAATCGCTTCGCACCCCTCGTGCCTCTCGCACTCGTTACCCTGTTGTTTGGTTGCGCCTCCCACCCTCAACAGGTGGCAGAACAGCAAAAACCACAGGTTCAAAATCAGGCAAAGTTCGTTGCTGCACAGTCTGCTTCTGTTTATGAAGAAGAGGTGGCAACCGAAAAAGAACTCGCCGAACTTTCCGATAACAAGCCATACCAGTTGCCTCTTCTGGCCGACAGCATCCTTGAGCGCGGCATGTCCTTGATCGGTACCCGTTATCGTTTCGGCGGCACCTCGGAAGCCGGTTTTGATTGCAGCGGGTTCATTGGCTACCTGTTTCGTGAAGAGGCCGGTATGAACCTGCCGCGCTCCACGCGCGAAATGATCAACGTGAATGCACCGTTGGTCGCACGCAACAACCTCAAGCCCGGTGATCTGCTTTTCTTTAGTACCAGTGGCCGCGGTCGTGTCAGCCACGCCGGTATCTACCTGGGCGATAACCAGTTTATCCACTCCAGCAGCCGCCGCAGTGGTGGTGTTCGGGTCGATAACCTGGGTGACAGCTACTGGAGCAAAACCTTCATCGAAGCCAAGCGCGCACTCGCCATGGCCCCGACTACGGTTACCGCTAGTAAGTAAAGTTAAAGTGATACTTGAAGTTTGACGTGTAAGCGCTAGAATCCCTGGACATTGTTGTCATCCGTTCGCGCGAGCTTTGCTTGCGCGTTCTGGTTTTCAACGTTCGGCAGCGAAAGCCGCATCCAGACCAGGATTGTTCTGCACATGTCGACCTCGGCCCGCCTGATGCTTATTGTTTGCGCCGCGCTGCTCAGCGCCTGCGCCAGTCGTACACCGCCGCCCGCGCCTGTCGCGGTCAAGCCCAAGCCGGTGTTCAACTACACCACCCAGAATTTCTCGCCGGCTGCCGAAGACGTGCTCTTCCGTGCGCTGGGCCTGGTCGGCACGCCTTATCGCTGGGGCGGCAACACACCGGACTCGGGATTTGATTGCAGTGGCCTGATCGGCTTTGTATTCCGCGACGCTGCCGGCATCTCATTGCCGCGCACCACCCGTGAATTGATCGTGATGCGTGCCCAGGACGTCAGCGAACAAAACCTGCAAACCGGCGACCTGCTGTTCTTCGCCACCGGTGGTGGTTCGCGGGTCAGCCATGCGGGCATCTATGTGGGGGAGGGCCGCTTCGTACACGCGCCGCAGACCGGCGGTACAGTGAAGCTGGATACGCTGTCCAAAGCGTATTGGCAGAATGCCTACCTGAGTGCCAAGCGCGTGTTGCCAGGGAATCTGGCGCGTAACCCCTAGCCGAATACAGCACCCGATGTGGGAGCGGGCTTGCTCGCGAAGGGGGAGTATCAGTCGATAAATTTTCTGACTGAACCACCGCTTTCGCGAGCAAGCCCGCTCCCACATTGTTTTTGTGGCGCTGTTCAAATGGACTATTTGGCAGCTGAAACCCGCCAAACCTTATTGCCCACATCATCGGCCACCAGCAAATCCCCCTGCCGGTCAATCACCACGCCGACCGGCCGGCC
The DNA here is from genome assembly GCF_001902145.1 of Pseudomonas fluorescens. Classification (GTDB taxonomy): domain Bacteria; phylum Pseudomonadota; class Gammaproteobacteria; order Pseudomonadales; family Pseudomonadaceae; genus Aquipseudomonas; species Aquipseudomonas fluorescens_BV. The sequence continues at coordinate 818,405 of NZ_MRST01000027.1, read as the reverse complement.
CATGGCTTTCTCATCGCTATCAAGAAACCCCGTCAGCACATCCACAGGTTGCCCTTTCGGCTGGCCCCCTTCGAACGGAACGAAAATCACCTTGTAGCCACTGTGCGGTTTGCGGTTCCAGGAACCATGCTGGCCGATAAATGCGCCATTACTGAAGGGGGCGGGAAGTTTGCTGCCTTCGGCGAAGGTCAGCCCCAGCGACGCAGTATGAGGGCCAACCGCGTAATCGGGAGCGATGGCCTTGGCGACCATGTCCAGGTTCTGCGGGGTGACACGCACATCCACATGCTGGCCGTAATAGCTGAATGGCCAGCCGTAGAAGCCGCCATCCTTGATCGAGGTGATGTAATCCGGCACTAGATCACTGCCGATTTCATCGCGCTCGTTGACTGCCGTCCACAGCTTGCCGCTCTGTGGTTCCCAAGCCATGCCGTTGGGGTTGCGCAGGCCGGAGGCAAAAATGCGGTGTTGGCCGCTGGCGCGGTCGACTTCCCAAATGGCGGCGCGACCCTGTTCGGCTTCCAGGCCGTTTTCGCCGACATTGCTGTTTGAGCCGACGCTCACGTACAGCTTGCTGCCGTCCTGGTTGGCCACCACATTTTTGGTCCAATGGTGGTTCAAGGGGCCACCGGGTAAATCCACCACCTTGGTGCCTGGGGAGGTGATTGCGGTTTCACCCGGTTGATAGGGGAAGCGCAGCAACTTATCCGAATCGGCCACATACAGATCGTTGCCCACCAAGGTCATGCCAAACGGCGAATTGAGGTTCTCCAGGAACACCGTGCGAGTTTCTGCCACACCGTCATGGTCGGCATCGCGCAGCAAGGTAATACGGTTCGGGCTCGGCACCCCGGCGCCAGCGCGATCCATGACTTTTTCCATCACCCAGCCGCGCAGGCCTTTGGCATCGTCCGGCTTGGGCGGTGCATTGGTCTCGGCCACCAGCACGTCACCGTTGGGCAGCACGTAGAGCCAACGAGGGTGATCCAGGCCTTCGGCGAACGCGGCCACTTGGGTGCCGGCGGCGGCGACGGGCTTGGCGCCTTCGGGCCAGCCGACGGCCGGGGCGATATTGACGGTTGGGATCAGCGTCTTGTTCGGCTCCGGCAGCCTGGGCGAGGGACCGGTGCCATCGGCGACCTGCAGGGTCGAGCTTTCGCCGCACGCGGCGAGGCTGCCTGCAAGCATGATCAGTAGGGCAAGTCGGCTTTTAGGCATGGTTTTCTCCTTGATACCTGTAGGGGTAGAGAAGCACGAACGGCAGATGGTTCAAGTACAAGGCCAGCTTTAATTGACGCTCCACCCCCAACCCACTAACCTTCGCGGCTTGTTCCAGGTGCTCTGTGGCGCGCGCGTCGACAGAGTGAAACAGGGAAGCCGGTGAGTGAGCGCACTTGTACACAGTGCCGCCGCGATTCCGGCGCTGCCCCCGCAACGGTAAATGAGTCAAGACGGTGCTGTTTGCCACTGTATCGCGTGCGATATGGGAAGGCGCACCCTCGGCTGCTTGCTATCAAAAGCGCCACTCATGAGCCCGGAGACCGGCCTTGAACATTCAACAGCATCACGGTGGGCGATGCTTGGCTGTCTGTTTTTTCTTTTTCCTGCCCGCCGTTTTTGTCCAGCCCCAACGGAGAGCTGCCATGACTGATTCCCCCGACCGCGACGAACGCCACCTGGCGCGCATGCTGCGCAAAAAAGCCGTGATTGACGAGCGCATCGCCAATTCCCCCAACGAGTGCGGCCTGCTGCTGGTGCTGACCGGTAACGGCAAAGGCAAGAGCAGTTCGGCGTTCGGCATGTTGGCCCGGGCCATGGGCCATGGCATGCAATGCGGTGTGGTGCAGTTCATCAAGGGGCGTAACAGCACCGGCGAAGAATTGTTCTTCCGCCGCTTCCCCGAGCAGGTGCGGTTCCATGTGATGGGCGAAGGCTTCACCTGGGAAACCCAGGATCGCCAGCGCGATATCGCCGCTGCCCAAGCGGCTTGGGCGGTGTCCCGGGCCATGTTGAATGACTCCTCCATCGGCTTGGTGGTGCTGGACGAACTGAACATCGCCCTCAAGCACGGTTACCTTGACCTGGATCAGGTACTCAGCGACCTGCAAGCCCGCCCGCCCATGCAGCATGTGGTGGTCACCGGCCGTGGCGCCAAGCCTGAGCTGATCGAAATGGGCGACACCGTCACCGAAATGGGCATGCTCAAGCACGCGTTCCAGGCCGGTATCAAGGCACAGAAAGGCGTCGAACTTTGAATCAGCCCCGTCATTGCCCGGCCGTATTGATCGCCGCTCCGGCGTCCGGCCAGGGCAAAACCACGGTCACCGCCGCGCTGGCGCGTTTGCACCGCAACCTGGGACGCAAGGTGCGCGTGTTCAAATGCGGGCCGGACTTTCTCGACCCGATGATCCACGAGCGTGCCAGTGGCGCGCCGGTGTACCAGTTGGACATGTGGATGGTGGGCGAGCAGGAAAGCCGCCGCCTGCTCTGGGAGGCAGCGGGGGAGGCTGACCTGATCCTCATCGAAGGCGTGATGGGCCTGTTCGACGGCACGCCTTCCAGCGCTGACCTGGCGCGGCACTTTGGCGTACCGGTGCTGGGCGTGATCGATGGCACCGCCATGGCCCAGACGTTCGGCGCCCTGGCCCTGGGACTGGCGCGCTATCAGCCCGACCTGCCGTTCGCAGGCGTGCTGGCCAACCGCGTCGGCACCCTGCGCCATGCGCAATTGCTTGAAGGCAGCCTCACCGAGGGCTTGCGTTGGTACGGCGCATTGTCCCGCGAGACCGGCATCGAACTGCCCAGCCGCCACCTGGGCCTGGTGCAAGCCAGCGAACTGAATGACCTTGATATACGCCTGGATGCCGCCGCCCAGGCGTTGGGCAGCAGCTGCGAAGTGGCCCTGCCGCCGCCGGTGACCTTTGCCGCGCCGCAAGTGGTCGAGGCCCAGCCCTTGCTTGCCGGTGTGCGTATTGCCGTCGCTCGTGACGAAGCCTTTGCCTTTACCTACGGCGCCAGCCTGGATCTGTTGCGGGCGATGGGCGCCGAGCTGAAGTTCTTCTCACCGATTCATGATCGGCAACTGCCTGAAGCTGACAGCCTCTATCTGCCCGGCGGGTATCCGGAACTGCATCACCAGGCATTGTCGGCCAATACCTCGATGCTGCACGCCATTCGTGCTCATCACGCCGCTGGCAAGCCACTGCTCGCCGAATGTGGCGGCATGCTCTATCTGCTCGACTCCTTGACCGATGTGGAGGGTACACGCGCCGAACTGGTTGGCTTGTTGCAGGGCGATGCGGTGATGCAGAAGAAACTCGCGGCCCTGGCGCTGCAAAGCGTCGAGCTGCCGGAGGGGGCCTTGCGTGGGCATACCTATCATCATTCCCTGACCAGTACCGAATGGGCGCCGATTGCCCGTGGACTTAGCCCTAACGGCGGGCGCGGTGCCGAAGCGGTCTATCGGCAGGGGCGCATGACCGCGTCCTATGTGCACTTTTATTTTCCGTCGAATCCTGGCGCGGTGGCCGCGTTGTTCGCGCCAGACCTTGAGACCGCTATCGCAGGCAAGCCAGCTCCCACAGGGGAATGCATTCCAAATGTGGGAGGGGGCTTGCCCCCGATGAGGCCATGACTGACAACGCTTTCCCCCAAGCCGATCGCGAGGCCGTCTACCGCGCCATCGCCGAACGCCGCGACATGCGCCACTTCACTGGCGGCAACGTCGCGCCTGAACTGCTGCAGCGCCTGCTCCAGGCCGCGCACCAGGCGCCCAGCGTCGGCCTGATGCAACCGTGGCGTTTTATCCGCATCAGCGACCGCTCGTTGCGCAGCCAGATTCAACAGTTGGTGGAAGAAGAGCGCGTGCGCACCGCCCAGGCTATGGGCGAGCGCTCCGATGCGTTCATGAAGCTCAAGGTCGAAGGCATCAACGACTGCGCTGAGGTACTGGTCGCCGCCTTGATGGACGATCGCGAGCGCCACATCTTCGGGCGCCGCACCTTGCCGGAAATGGACATGGCCTCGCTCTCCTGCGCCATCCAGAACCTGTGGCTGGCGGCGCGTGTGGAAGGGTTGGGCATGGGCTGGGTTTCGCTGTTCGACCCCCAGGCCCTGGCCGAGTTGCTGGGTTTGCCACCTGGGGCAAAACCCCTCGCAGTGTTGTGCCTGGGCCCGGTGGCCGAGTTTTACCCGGCACCGATGTTGCAGCTTGAGGGCTGGGCCGAGCCGCGACCGCTCAGTGACATGCTGTATGAAAACAAGTGGGGAGTGAGTCAATGAGTGTGGCCTTGCTGTGTGTCGCTGCGGTGGCGCTGGATGCGCTGCTGGGTGAGCCCAGGCGCTGGCATCCGCTGGTGGCGTTCGGCAATTTCGCCGGGCGCATCGAGCAACGTTTCAATACTGGCGGGCGTGGCTGGCGCAGCCATGGTGTGACCGCGTGGTTTATCGCGGTGGTGCCGCTGACCCTGCTGGCCACGGCGTTGTCGTGGGCGCCTTATATTGGCTGGCTGCTGGAGATCCTGGCGCTGTACTGCGCCTTGGGCATGCGCAGCCTGGGCGAGCACGTGATGCCAGTGGCCCAGGCCCTGCGCAGTGACGACCTGGACGAAGCGCGCACGCGTGTGAGTTACCTGGTCAGCCGCCAGACCAGCGAACTGGACCGCACTGAAGTCGCGCGCGCAGCCACCGAATCGGTGCTGGAGAACGGCAGCGATGCGGTATTCGCCGCGTTGTTCTGGTTCGTGGTGGCCGGTGTGCCGGGCGTGGTGCTCTATCGTCTGAGCAACACCCTGGATGCCATGTGGGGCTATCGCAATGAGCGCTTTGAGCGCTTCGGCTGGGCAGCCGCCAGGATCGATGATGTGCTCAACTATATTCCTGCGCGTTTAGTGGCTTTAACCTACGCGCTATTGGGTAAAACCCGCCTGGCGCTCAAATGCTGGCGCACCCAGGGCCCGACCTGGGACAGCCCCAACGCCGGCCCGGTGATGGCGGCGGGGGCCGGTGCCTTGGGTGTTGAGCTGGGCGGCGCGGCGATTTATCACGGCGAGGTGCATCAGCGCCCGCCATTGGGCGAAGGCCCGCCGGCCGACGCCGATTCCATTGATCGCGGCTGGCAACTGGTGCAGCGCGGCGTATGGCTGTGGCTGCTGGTTCTGTGCGTGGGGGCGCAAATCTATGCTTGAACATGGTGGTCGGCTGCGTAAGGCCGCGATTGAGTACGGCATTGCCGAAGCGGATTGGCTCGACCTGTCCAGCGGCCTGGCGCCTTGGCCGTGGCCGATTCCCGAGATTCCCTTGCGTGCCTGGGCGCGTTTGCCGGAAACCGATGACGGTCTGGAGAAGGCTGCCAGCGAGTACTACGGCGCCGCCCCATTGCTGCCGGTGCCGGGCTCCCAGGCGGCGATCCAACTGCTGCCGCGCCTGCGTCGTTCCGGCAAGGTCGGCGTGCTTTCGCCCTGTTATGCCGAGCACGCCGAAGCCTGGCGTCGCGCCGGTTATGTGGTGCGTGAAGTGCAGGAGCAGGAAGTCGACTTCTTTCTCGACAGCCTCGACGTGCTGGTGGTGGTCAACCCCAACAACCCCACGGGCTTGAGCCTGAGCCCCCAACGCCTGCTGGACTGGCATGCGCGGCTGGCCCAACGCGGCGGCTGGCTGGTGGTGGACGAGGCATTCATTGACGTGACCCCGGACTTGAGCCTGGCCAGCCATGCCCATCAGGTCGGCTTGATCGTGCTGCGCTCATTCGGCAAGTTCTTCGGCCTGGCCGGCGTGCGCCTGGGCTTTGTGCTGGCCGAGCGCAAGTTGCTCAAGCTGTTGGCCGAACAGGTCGGACCCTGGGCCGTCAGCGGGCCGACGCGGGTGCTGGGTCAAGTGTGCCTGCGCGATACCGCCGGGCATGCCCGCCAGCGCAATCGTTGCATCCAGGCCGGCGAGCGTCTTTGCGAGTTGCTTGAGCGCCGCGGCCTTCAACCCCACGGTGGCTGCGCATTGTTCCAGTGGTTGATTACCCCCCACGCTGAACGGCTGTACGAGTTCATGGCCCAGCGCGGCATCCTGCTGCGCCTGTTTGTGCACAACAGCAGCGTGCGCTTGGGCCTGCCCGACACCGAAGCCGACTGGCTGCGCCTTGACGAAGCCCTGGCCGCCTACAAGGAAGCCACATGACCACGTTGATGGTGCAGGGCACCACGTCCGACGCCGGTAAAAGTACCCTGGTGACTGCGCTGTGTCGCTGGCTGGTACGCCAGGGCGTCGCGGTGGCGCCATTCAAGCCACAGAACATGGCGCTCAACAGCGCGGTGACCGCCGAAGGCGGCGAGATCGGCCGTGCCCAGGCGGTGCAGGCCCAGGCAGCCAACCTGGCACCCCACACCGACATGAACCCGGTATTGCTCAAGCCCAACAGCGACACCGGCTCCCAAGTGATCATCCATGGCCGTGCGGTCACCAGCATGAATGCCGTGGCCTATCACGACTACAAAGCCATTGCGATGCAAGCGGTGCTGGCCTCCCACGCGCGTTTGAGCCAGGCCTACCCGGTAGTGATGGTCGAAGGCGCGGGCTCACCGGCCGAGATCAACCTGCGCGCCAATGACATTGCCAACATGGGCTTCGCCGAAGCGGTGGACTGCCCGGTGCTGTTGATCGCGGACATCAATCGCGGCGGCGTGTTTGCCCATCTGGTCGGCACCCTGGAGCTGCTGTCGCCCAGTGAGCAGGCGCGGGTCAAGGGCTTCATCATCAACCGTTTTCGCGGCGATATCGCGTTGCTGCAACCAGGCCTGGACTGGCTCGAGGCGCGCACCGGCAAACCGGTAGTCGGCGTGCTGCCCTACGTGATGGACCTGCACCTGGAGGCGGAAGACGGCATCGACCAGCGCCAGATCAACAAGGCCGCCCAGGTGCTCAAGGTGGTGGTGCCGGTGCTGCCGCGCATCAGCAACCATACCGACTTCGACCCGCTGCGCTTGCATCTCCAGGTGGACTTGCAGTTCGTCGGGCCGGGCCAGGCGATACCTGCCGCTGACCTGATCATTCTGCCGGGCTCGAAAAGCGTGCGCAGTGACCTGGCCTATCTGCGTGCCAACGGCTGGGACACCGCCGTGGTGCGGCATCTGCGTTATGGCGGCAAGGTGCTGGGGATCTGCGGCGGCTTGCAGATGCTCGGCGAGCAAGTCCATGACCCATTGGGCCTGGAGGGGCTTGCGGGCTCCAGTGCCGGCCTTGGGTTGCTGGCGTTCAGCACCACCCTGGAGCAAGAGAAACAACTGCGCAATGTGCGTGGGCGTCTGGTATTGGAAGATGCCGACGTCAGCGGCTATGAAATCCATGCGGGGGTGACCTGCGGCGCTGCCTTGGCAAGCGCTGCGGTACTGCTGGACGATGGCCGCAGCGATGGCGCGCAGAGCCCCGATGGGCAAATTCTAGGCACCTACCTGCACGGCCTGTTCGAGACCCCGGCTGCGTGCAGCGCGTTGCTGCGTTGGGCCGGGTTGCAGGATGTGCAAGAGGTGGATTATCACGGCTTGCGCGAGCGCGATATCGAGCGGTTGGCGGACTTGGTGGAGCACCACTTGGACACCGATTTGTTGCGCAAGCTATGTGGGATCTGACGGTGTTCACGCGATCCAGTTGTGGGAGCTGGCTTGCCGGCGATAGCGGTGGATCGGTGTACATATCCATTGCTGCGGCAACGACCACTTATGGTTCCGCTCTTACAGCGGGTCACTTTTGGAAGGACCCAAAAGTAACCAAAAGGTCCTCGCCCCACCACTCGGCACCTCGCCTAGGCTCGGTGTGCCCTCTCTCCGGCTTGAATCCGTGGGCCGCCGCAATGGGCCATCCCTGGCCCAGTGCGGCTAACCCGGCGTCCTGCCGGGTTACCCACGGATTCAAGCCTGCGTTCGGCCAGCGTGGTTTAACGGGGCGCCTGAGATCAAAATCAAAAGCCTGCGCAAAAGCCGATCAGGTTTCCTGTGGGAGCTGGCTTGCCTGCGATAGCGCTCTGGCGACCGCCTCGTGTCCACCTGGCACGCCACAACTTAACTGTGGGAGCGGGCTTGCTCGCGAATGCGGTGGGTCAGCCATAGGTGCATTCACTGATGCACCCTATTGGCGAGCAAACCCGCTCCCACATCGTTTGCCAGGGGCCTTTGCATGTATCAATTAATCCTCGGCGGCGCCCGTTCGGGCAAGAGCCGCTTGGCCGAAAAGCTTGCCGCAGAGAGCGGGCTTGCCGTCATTTATATCGCCACCAGCCAGCCGCTCGACGGTGAGATGAACGAGCGCGTGGCGCTGCACCGCCAGCGTCGCCCCGACCATTGGGGCCTGGTTGAGGAGCCCATCGAGCTGGCGCGTGTGCTGCGCGAAAACGCCGCCACTGATCGCTGCCTGCTGGTGGATTGCCTGACCTTATGGCTCACCAATCTTCTGATGCTCGAAGACTCGGCGCGTCTTGCGTGCGAGCGTGATCAACTGCTGCAAACCCTGGCCTCGCTGCCGGGGGAAATCATTTTTGTCAGCAACGAGACCGGCCTGGGTGTCGTGCCGCTGGGCGAATTGACTCGCCGTTATGTGGATGAAGCCGGTTGGCTGCATCAAGCCTTGGCCGAGCGATGTCAGCGCGTTGTGCTGACGGTTGCCGGCCTGCCCCTGACTTTGAAAGGTACTGCGTTATGACCGATTCCTGGTGGCTCAACCCCTGCAAGGCGGTGGATACCACGGCCCACGAACAGGCGCTGGCGCGCCAGCAGCAGTTGACCAAGCCCGCCGGCTCCCTCGGCCAGTTGGAGGCCCTGGCGGTGCAGTTGGCGAGTTTGCAGGGCCAGGTCAAACCGTCGGTGGATCACCTGTGGATCGCGATTTTTGCCGGCGATCACGGCGTGGTCGCTGAAGGCGTGTCGGCATTTCCCCAGGCGGTGACCGGGCAGATGCTGCAAAACTTCGTCACCGGTGGTGCGGCAATCAGCGTGTTGGCGCGGCAGCTGGAAGCGCAATTGGAAGTAGTTGACCTCGGCACGGTCACGCCGTCCCTGGATTTGCCCGGCGTTCGTCACCTGAATATCGGCGCGGGCACGGCTAACTTTGTCCATGGCCCGGCGATGACCCAGTCCCAGGGGCAACTGGCCCTGCAAGCCGGGCGAGACAGCGCACACCGCGCCCTGGAAGGCGGCGCGCAGCTGTTTATCGGCGGCGAGATGGGCATCGGCAACACCACCGCGGCCAGTGCCTTGGCCTGCGCATTGCTGGATTGCCAGGTCACTGACCTGACAGGCCCTGGTACCGGTTTGAACGCCGCAGGGGTCAGCCATAAGGTCGCGGTCATCGAGCGCGCCTTGGCGTTGCACGCCGGTCAGCGCGGCGATGCGTTGCAAACCCTGTTCAATCTCGGCGGTTTTGAAATTGCTGCCTTGGTTGGCGCCTACCTGGCCTGCGCCCAGGAAGGCATCGTGGTGCTGGTGGATGGGTTCATCTGCAGCGTGGCCGCGCTGGTGGCGGTGCGCTTGAACCCGGCGTGCCGCCAATGGCTGGTGTTCGGCCATCGGGGGGCCGAGCCGGGCCATCGCCATGTGCTGCACAGCCTCGATGCGCAACCGTTGCTGGAACTGGGCCTGCGCCTGGGCGAAGGCAGCGGCGCGGCGTTGGCGGTGCCCTTGTTGCGCCTGGCGTGTGCGCTGCACGGGCAGATGGCGACCTTCGCCGAAGCCGCTGTGGCGGACCGCCCCGCATGACCTTGCGCCTGGACCTGCTGCGCCACGGTGAAACCGAACTGGGCGGCGGCCTGCGTGGCAGCCTGGACGATGCGCTGACAGCCAACGGCTGGCAGCAGATGCGCGACGCAGTGGTGGGGCAAGGGCCGTGGGATCGGCTGATCAGCTCGCCGCTGCAACGCTGCGCTCTGTTCGCCCAGGAGCTGGGGACGCAACTTGCTTTGCCGGTGAGTCTGGAGCCTGACTTGCAGGAGCTTCACTTCGGCACCTGGGAAGGGCAGAGCGCAGCCGCGTTGATGAACACGGATGCCGAAGGGCTGGGCTTGTTCTGGGCCAACCCCTATGGCTTCACGCCACCGGAGGGTGAGCCTGTCATCCAGTTTTCCGAGCGCGTGCTTGGCGCTGTCGCCCGGCTGCATCAGGCCTATGCGGGTCAGCGGGTGCTGTTGATCAGTCATGGCGGTGTGATGCGCCTGCTGCTGGCTCAGGCGCGAAGGTTGCCTCGTGAGCAACTGCTGAATGTCGAAGTGGGTCACGGCGCCTTGTTCGGCCTGCAGGTTGAAGCCGATGGCGTGTTGAAGGAAGGACGCTGACGATGCTGCCGTTCTGGATCGCCCTGCAATTTCTCAGCAGCCTGCCCATTCGCTTGCCGGGCATGCCGCAGCCTCAAGAGCTGGGCCGTTCGTTGCTGTTTTATCCGTTGGTAGGGTTGCTGTTCGGCGTGCTGTTATGGGGCCTCAACCAGGTGTTGCAGGGTGCCCCGTTGCTGTTGCACGCCGCATTGCTGCTCACGGCCTGGGTGTTGCTCAGCGGTGGCCTGCACCTGGACGGCCTGGCCGACAGCGCCGATGCCTGGCTGGGCGGTTTTGGCGATCGCGAGCGCACCCTCAGCATCATGAAAGACCCGCGCAGCGGCCCCATTGCGGTGGTCACCCTGGGGCTGGTGCTGCTGCTCAAGTTCAGTGCCTTGGTGGCGTTGATCGAGCAACACAATGGCGCCGCCTTGATCCTGGCGCCCCTGATCGGACGCGCTTCGATGCTGGCGCTGTTTCTCACCACGCGCTATGTGCGGGCGGGCGGATTGGGCCAGGCACTGTCAGACCATCTGCCGCGAATTGTCGGCCAACAGGTGCTGATCCTCAGCGGGTTGGCCTGCATTCTGATCGGCGGTTTCAGCGGCGGCATCGCGGTGTTGCTGGCCGCCCTGTGTTTCGTATGGCTGCGCCAGTTGATGGTCAAGCGTCTGGGCGGCACCACGGGCGACACTGCTGGCGCACTGCTGGAGCTGCTTGAAGTCGCGGTGCTGGTCGGGCTGGCGCTGTAACCCTTTCTTGCAATTGGTTAACTCCGGGTATATACACGCTCTATGCTTGCCTCCCAATGTTTATGCACCAACCTGCGACGTGCCGCTCGTGGCGTCAGCAGGCACTACGACGGCGCTCTCGACGGCTTCGGGATCAACGTTGCCCAGTATTCTTTGCTGTGCAACCTGCAGCGCCTCGATCAACCGAGCATTTCCAGCCTGGCGGACGCCATGGGCCTGGATCGCAGCACCCTGGGGCGCAACCTGCGCGTCCTGGAAGGTGAGGGGCTGGTGCAGTTGGTGGAGGGCGACGATTTACGCAATCGCCTGGTAGTGTTGACTGCCACGGGGCAAGAGCGGCTGACTGCCGCGTTACCGGCCTGGGAAGCGGCGCAACAGAAATTGATTGATAAGCTCGGCGCCGAAAAGCGCGAAATGTTGTTGGCCTTGCTGGATGAACTCGCCTGAACGGCGGTTTGTTCGACTACAAGCGGGTATATACCCGCGAACGGAGAATAAGAAATGACCTCGATGTGGCGCACCAGTGGTTGGGTCCTTTTAGGGAGTGCGCTGATCCTGGCGTTGTCCTTGGGCGTACGGCATGGCTTTGGCCTGTTCCTGGCGCCGATGAGCAGCGAATTCGGTTGGGGGCGTGAAACCTTTGCCTTTGCCATCGCCTTGCAGAATCTGATCTGGGGCTTGGCGCAGCCGTTTACCGGGGCCTTGGCCGACCGTTTCGGCGCGACCAAGGCGGTGTTTGTCGGCGGGGTGTTGTACGCCGTCGGCCTGGTGCTGATGGGCATGTCTGACTCTGCCTGGTCACTGTCGTTGAGCGCAGGCTTGCTGATTGGCATTGGCCTGTCCGGCACCTCGTTCTCGGTGATCCTCGGCGTGGTCGGCCGCGCCGTAGCGCCCGAAAAACGCAGCATGGCCATGGGCATTGCCAGTGCGGCAGGGTCGTTCGGCCAGTTCGCCATGGTGCCCGGCACCCTCGGCTTGATTGGTTGGCTCGGCTGGTCGGCAGCGTTGCTGGCGCTGGGCTTGATGGTGGCGTTGATCCTGCCGCTGGTCGCCATGCTCAAGGACCGGCCGCTGGCGGTCACGGTGGGCCAGCAAACCCTGGGCGAAGCGCTGAAAGAGGCCTGTTCTCACTCCGGCTTCTGGCTGCTGTCGTTCGGCTTTTTTGTGTGCGGTTTCCAAGTGGTGTTTATCGGTGTGCACTTGCCGGCGTACCTGGTCGACCAGCACCTGCCAGCCACGGTGGGCACCACGGTGCTGGCCTTGATTGGCCTGTTCAACGTATTTGGCACCTACACGGCGGGTTGGCTCGGTGGCCGCATGTCCAAGCCGCGTCTGCTCACCGGCTTGTACCTGTTGCGGGCGGTAGTGATTGTGTTGTTCCTGTGGGCGCCGGTCACCGAAGTCACGGCGTATCTGTTTGGCATGGCGATGGGATTCCTGTGGTTGTCCACGGTGCCGCTGACCAATGGCACCGTCGCGACCCTGTTTGGAGTGCGTAACCTCTCGATGCTCGGCGGGATTGTGTTTCTGTTCCACCAGCTTGGCTCGTTCCTCGGCGGGTGGCTGGGCGGGGTGGTCTATGATCGAACCGGCAGCTACGATTTGATCTGGCAGGTGGCAATTTTACTCAGCCTGCTCGCCGCCGCGCTGAATTGGCCGGTGCGTGAGCGGCCGGTGGCACGTATTCAGGCGCAGATGGAGGCGGCATGAGCATGACAGCGCGTCTTATGCTGTTGGCGGCGGCGCTGGGGCTGTTGCTGCTGGCCTGGTGGGGCTGGCAGCGGGGCGGCCTGGCATTGATGCAACTGGGCATGGCGATCTGCTAAGTTGTGGGTCTGAACTGACTCAAGGACTTTTGACATGCAGATGCGCTGGCTCGCTGTACCCGTCCTGATGGCTATTGGTAGCGTGGCGATGGCCGCCAGTTGCCCACCGTTGCTGGAGGGCCAATTGCCCAAGCTGCGGGCCAAGGAATCCATCGACCTGTGCCAGCAATTCGCTGGCAAACCCTTGGTGATCGTCAACACGGCGAGCTTCTGCGGCTTTGCCCCGCAATTCAAAGGCCTGGAAGCGTTGTATCAGCGCTACAAGGGCGAAGGCCTGGAAGTGATCGGCGTGCCGTCCGATGACTTCAAGCAGGAAGCCAAGACCGGGGAAGAAACCGCCAAGGTCTGCTACGTGAATTATGGCGTGACCTTCACCATGACCGAGCCGCAGAAGGTCAAGGGGCCGGATGCGGTGCATCTGTTCAAGATGCTTGCGCAGCAGGCCGCTGCGCCGAAGTGGAACTTCTACAAGTATGTGGTGGATCGCCAGGGCAATCTGGTTGCCAGTTTTTCCAGCCTGACCAAGCCGGACAGTCCGGAGCTGATCAAGGCGGTGGAACAGGCATTGGCTTCCAAACCCTGATCGCCAGCCAAACAAAAGCCCCGCCTCCTTCACAGGAGCGCGGGGCTTTTTTTTACGCGTGCGGGTTAGAACTTGTAGGTCATGCCCAAGCCGAAACCGTTGGCGCTGTTTTCATACTTGGCGTTGTAGCTGGCCAATTGGTTGGAGCGCGAAATCTTGACGTCCTCTTCCTTCAGGTAGGAGTAGGCCAGGTCGATGGTCATGTTATCCATGACCTGGTAGCCCAGGCCCAGGCTGAAGATAGTACGGTCGCCGGTCGGGATGCGCGGCGAGCGATCCGTGTTGTTGGTAGGCGACTGGTCGAATGTCAGGCCGGTACGCAGTACCACTTGTTTGGTGAGCTGGTACGAAGTACCCACGGCGTAGGCCCAGGTGTCGTGCCAGTTCTGGTCTTCCTTGATCGTGCCGACCAGGCCTGGGGCAAGCGCGCCTCCGGTAGCGGCGCTGACGCCTTCGTTCTTGACGGTGATGTCTTTCAGGCGGCTCCAGCGTGTCCAGGTCGCACCGGCATAGAGTTTCCATGCGTCGGTCAGGTCTTGAGTGACGGACAGGTCGTAGGACTCAGGTGTGTCGATTTTCAGCGAGGCGTCATAGCGGTTGCTGCGCAGGAACGGCGAGGTCGCTGTCGGTGCGGTGACTTCCGTGTGGCCGTCCAGCTTGTAGCTGACCTTGGAGTGGTAGGTCAGGCCGACACGGGTGGTATCGGTGGCCTGGACCAGCACGCCGATGTTGAAGCCCAGCGCGGTGTCGTCACCCTTGATCTTGATATTGGTGTCTGGCGCGCGAGGGTTCAGCGTCAGGTCCGATTCCAGGGTGCCAGCGATGCGGTTGATAGTCGGGCCAAAACCCACGGAAACGCGATCGTTGAAGGCGTAGCTGACGGTCGGTTGCAAGGTGATGACTTTCACTTCGCTCTTGCTGCCAAAGCCACGGCCCTGGAAGCCGCTTTCGTAGTCGGTCACCAGGCCGAACGGCGCATAGACGCCGAAGCCGACAGCCCACTGGTCGTTGAGTTTATTGGTGTAGAAACCGAAAGGCACGGCAGTGAACGGCACCATATCGCCTTTGTTGCTGCCAGCGGAGCGGCCGCTGACATTGCTGATATCGGTGGAGGCATCAATGGCTGCAACGCCACCGGTGATCTGTTGGCCTTCCAGGCGTGCCATACCGGCAGGGTTACCGAACACAGTGCTCGCATCATCGGCAGAAGAAGAGCGACCTGCGAAACCGGTACCCATCCCGCTGACGCTCTGTTCGTTGAGGGCAAAGCCGCTGGCGAACAGTTGGGAGGATGCCATGGCAACGGCGAGGCTAAGTGTGGTCTTGAGCATTACTTTTTTCATTATTAGAACTCCGTGTGATCACCGCTGCGGAAAGTATCAATAAATTTCACATCGCGCTATAGGCTGTAATGCGGGAGATAGAGCGGTTTTGTAGGACAATCCGACCAAGATTGCCGGTTTTTGCCGAATCTTGCAATTTGCCCGGTCAGCAAGCTGCCTGTTTCATGGGGCTTACACAGGTTTGCCACGCTTGGGTGAAATCTCGCAGGCGGCCTTGTGGATGGAATATTTCTTTCCAGATACGCGCCATGGCCAGCACATCGCCGGGTGGGGGTAGGGCAGGGCGCTGTTGTTCCACCAGCAACCAGGCGATGGCCGTGGCGTAGCGCAGGTTCACCGTCAACTCCAACTGAGGCGCGCTGAGGAACGCATGTTGGCTGGCCAGCCCGCGCACCAGGCTGGCGCGTTCCGGGTCCAGGGCCAGGTAGTCATCCCAGAGGGCGCGGTGGCGTGGTTCGGTGATGCTGTAGAGGCCATGGCCGCGCCGGTCATGCAGCGCCGAGCCCAGTTCTGACTGGCTGGCGGCAATGCCCAGCAGCAGGGATTCGGCTGTCGAGCTGTGACGGCCGAGGTACATCAGCGTCGGCCGGATCACATAACGACACAATTCACTGGCGGCAATACCCATACGAGCCTCAGTCCTTGCAAAGAGTGGACGAGCCTGAGAAGGGGAGCTTGGCAGCAATGAATCGGATCTCAGGCCCGTCGTAAGCGGATCATGCCGCTTGAGTTGAAGTGTAGTGTCATATTCCCGATGTAAAGGACTGTTTTTAAAACATCTTCTGCAATCGGTTATAACGTTTATATCGATTTGTACTTAGCGCCACGGACTCAAGCCCAAATTCCAGGCAATAAAAAACCCTGTTATTCAAACAGGGTTTTTTGAGGTTTCAGCGACGCGGGTCGATCAGGCGGTGAGTGCCTGACGGGTACGATCGATCACGGCCTGCAGCGGTTCTGCGCTGGAGTATTGATCGGGGTACAGGCGTTCGCTGTGACGAGCGATGCCGTGTTCGTTGACCAGGGTGAAGCTGAAGCAGCCTTTGCGAGCGGCCATGATCAGGCAGTTCATTGGGGCAAAAGCGTTGGTGAGGGTGCGAATGGCATCCTGAGTGTGGATTTGAGCGTTCATATTATTGGTGTTCCTACAAATGACACGGATAAGAACCGTGCAACGTTAAAACGTTCCAGTAACGCTGATCACCATTGATCAAACGAAGAACCCGACTGGAACAAAGCAGCCAGTTTGAAGCGCTATTGAATTAGGCGCGCTTGGGCTGGCAGGTAGGTACTTAGGAGGGCAGGCAACACAACAGGGGCAAAGGTTCTGGGCCCGGGGTGAAGATCCTGATCAATTTGCAGGTTGGTTCGGTCAGAGTATTGGAACTTCGCGACACCCTTTGCTTGTTCAAAGGCAGTGTCGTCGCAAGGAATACCTGGAAACCATCGAGGTGGCCGATCCCATGTGGTTCAGGGGACGTGTTCGACCAGAATTGACTTTCAGCTTGGTACTAACGCCGCGGATAGTAACGGATTGAAACAGGGAAGGGAAGGCCGATTGCAAAAAAACTTCGATCAGCCGCCGAGCAACTCGCGATAGACCAGCACGGTCATGGACGCGGCCAGTGCGCACCCCAGCCCGTAGGCGGCGAGCGTCAGTCGCAAGGACTGGCCGGTCTCGACCATATGGATCACCTCGCGCATGTCATTGATCCTTCCGTCACTGAGTTCGATACACAGGATCACAGCGGTAAAGGCGGCTGACAGCAAGATAGCAATGGCGAACAGTGCGCCGTCTGGAGAGGGGAGCGCGGCATTGATTCCCAGGGAGATCGCGCAGATGGCCAGTAGCAGCCCGGCGAATATCAGAATTCCTTTCATCGGCCCTACCTGGTTTGCATTGTCGGTGGCGCAGTGTGGCGAGCCGAGGCGGATTTGAAAAGCCCTCGGGTTTGCCCGGTCAGTAACATGTTTAACCGGAGTTGAATCAAAAAACGCCGACGATATAACCAGTCGATCGGGACTTGTGCACATTTGTGGCCAAGGGTGTAACCCTGCCGCCACTGATGTGCAAGTGCGCCCATTTGCCTGTAATCAAAATTTAAGTCAATGAAAAATCTCGCTTTTATTTATTGGTGAAAAAATCGTCAGTTTGACTGCGGCCCCCGTTCCATGGGGCTTTGCGCCTGTTCATGGGGGGTTGTCCACTGAGTTATCCACAGCTTCTGTGGATTGTCCCGAGCGCTTGCTCTAGGACGGGCGTGCACGGTTTTTTCAGCTTTACCTGTACGAAAAAAAGAGTAGAGTGGCGCGCCTTCCGTTCTGCCCCACAGTGCTATATGAAGTTTCGCTCAGTATCACCTTCTGTTACCGACACGCCCCAAACTGTTACCGCCCCCAAGCGTTTTTCCTTGAAGGTCGCTTTGTGGCTGCTCGATAGCCCCCGCTTGGGGCAGAGCACTAATATCAAGCATCTTGCCGGACGCTTGCTCAAGCAGCCCGCCCGGGAAGGCGTGGTGGCCGCCCAGAGTCGCCTTGGCCAACTGATGTGCCGTGAGTGCGGAAACGCCCGTGATCGGCGCATTGGCCATGATTTGTTGCGTTCGGCCGCTCGCGCCGGCGACCGTTGCGCCCAGCGCGAACTGGGCCAGGTCGAAGACTGAGCTGTCCTCCGGCGCTGGGCTTGGTTACCCTTGATCTTTTTCGGTGATGGCAGAAATGGTTATGGTGTTTGACTGGACCAGTATCGCCTTGGGTCTTGTGGGCGCAGCCGTGCCGCTACTGGCATTGTGCTGGCAACTCCAGCGGCGCCTGACCGCACGCACCACCGGCTGGGAGCTGCTGGAGGAACGCCTGGCGACCGCACAACTGGCCCAGGAAGGGCTCGCCGCCCAACTGGACGCCAGCCGCGATGAGATCAGTGACCTGAGCCAGGCCAATGCTGCCAAACAAGCCGACCTGGCGGCGCTGCGCCGTGAAGTCGAGTTGTTGCAGATCGACCGCGATAACGCCCGCGATGCCGCGCACGCCTGGAACCTCGACCGCAGCGCCAAAGAAACCGAACTGCGTCGCCTCGACGCCTTGGCCGCGGCCCTGAGCGCCGAATTGCGCGAGCAGCAAGAGAGCCATCAGCAACGCCTCACCGACCTGCAAGGCTCACGAGACGAACTGCGTGCGCAATTTGCCGAGTTGGCCGGCAAGATCTTCGACGAGCGTGAGCAACGCTTTGCCGAAACCAGCCAAGAACGCCTTGGTCAACTTCTGGACCCGCTCAAGGAACGTATCCAGTCGTTCGAGAAACGTGTCGAAGAAAGCTACCAGAACGAAGCCCGTGAGCGCTTTTCCCTGGCCAAAGAGCTTGAGCGCCTGCAGCAATTGAACCTGCGTTTGTCGGACGAAGCCACCAACCTGACCCGCGCCCTAAAGGGCCAGAAAACCCAGGGTAACTGGGGTGAGCTGATTCTTGAACGGGTGCTGGAGCATGCGGGCCTGGAGAAGGGCCGTGAGTACCAGACCCAGGTCAGCCTCAAAGGCCCGGATGGCGAGCGTTTCCAGCCTGACGTGCTGATTATGTTGCCGGGCGACAAGCAGGTGGTGGTCGACTCCAAGGTCAGCTTGACCGCCTATCAACAGTACGTCGCGGCGGATGACGAAGTGATTGGCCAGGCCGCCTTGAAGCAACACGTGCTGTCCCTGCGCAATCATGTCAAAGGCTTGGCCGGCAAGGACTACAAGCGCCTGGAGGGTTTGCACAGCCTGGATTTCGTGCTGCTGTTCGTACCGATCGAGGCCGCCTTTTCTGCCGCATTGCAGGCCGAGCCCAACCTGTTCCAGGAAGCCTTTGACCGCCATATCGTGATCGTCAGCCCTACGACTCTGCTCGCCACCCTGCGCGTGATCGACAGCCTGTGGAAGCAGGAGCGCCAGAGCCAGAACGCACGGGAAATTGCCGAGCGTGCCGGTTGGCTGTATGACAAGTTCGTGCTGTTTATCCAGGACCTGGACGAAGTGGGCAACCGGCTACAACAGTTGGACAAGGCCTACAGCGCGGCGCGCAACAAGCTGACGGATGGGCGTGGGAACCTGGTCAGCCGTACCGAGCAATTAAGGTTGCTCGGCGCCCGCGCCAGTAAGAGCTTGCCGGCGGATCTGCTGGAGCGGGCGATGACCGATTCGGATGGCGTGGCGCATCTCCCGGAATAAATACGGGGCTAAATTGTAGGAGCGAGCTTGCTCGCGAAAAACTCATAGGCGCCGCGTTTATTCAGGAAACACGCGTTATCGTTGACGTTTTTCGCGAGCAAGCTCGCTCCTACAGGGGCAGGTGTCTGCTCAATAGCGCCCGCAACGCCGCCGGCTTCACCGGTTTGGCCAAGTAATCCAACCCCGCCCCATGCACCTCGGCCACCATCTCCGGTCGCCCATCGGCGCTGATCACTACGCCGGGAATCGGCTCGGCCAGTTGCGCACGCAGCCAGCCCATCAACTCGGTACCGGTTTCGCCGTGGTCCAGGTGGTAATCCACCAACGCCAGTTGCGGGCGGATACCCTCGGCCAGCAATGCCGCGCATTCGGCCTGGTTGGCAGCCGTCCAGACTTCACAGCCCCAGCGCGTGAGCAGGCTGCGCATGCCGATCAGGATGCTGTCTTCGTTATCCACACACAGCACTCGTGCGCCACTCAAGGGCAGGCCGGTTTCTGCCGGCGCCTTGGGTTGCACGCTGGCCTGGTTACGGGCGAGCGGCACGCACACGCTGAAGACGCTGCCTTTGCCCGGCCAGGAGCGCACGCTCAGGCGATGGCCCAGCACGCGGCACAGGCCGTCGGCAATCGCCAGGCCCAGGCCCAGGCCCTTTTCGGCACGGGTCTGGTGGCTGTCCAGGCGCTTGAACTCTTCGAAGATCACCTTTTGTTTATCGGGCGCAATACCAGGACCGCGATCCCAGACCTCCAGGCAGAGTTCGCCCTTGCGACGACGTACGCCCAGCAGCACCGGGCCGTCGGCATAACGGAATGCATTGGTCAGAAAGTTCTGCAAAATACGCCGCAGCAGCTTGATGTCGCTGTCCATTCGCAAACGGCTGCCGCGCCAGCGGAAGCGCAAGTGTTGCTCCTGGGCCAGTGCCTTGAATTCTGCGCCCAGGGTGTCGAACAACTCGTTGAGGACAAAAGGCTGGCGTTGTGGATTGATCTTGCCGTTTTCCAGGCGCGAAATATCCAGCAAATCACTGATCAAGTCTTCAGCCGAGCGCAGCGAGCTGTCCAGGTGTTGCACCAACTGCCGAGCCTCGCCGGACAGGCCATCGGTCTGGTGGGAGAGGGCGGCGGAAAACAGCCGCGCAGCGTTCAGCGGTTGCATCAGGTCATGGCTCACTGCCGCCAGAAACCGCGTCTTCGACTGGCTGGCGGATTCGGCCACGCCCTTGGCGTCGGTGAGGGCCACGTTCAGTTGCGACAGTTCATGGGTGCGCTCGGTCACCCGCTGCTCAAGGCCCTCGTTGGCCTCGGTCAGCGCTTGTTCGGCTTCGCGGAACGCGGTGATGTCGGTGAAGCTCATGACAAACCCGCCGCCGGGCATCGGGTTGCCGATCAACTCGATCACCCGGCCATTGGGGAACAGGCGCTCGGAGGTGTGCGCACGCCCCTGGCGCATCCAGTGCAGGCGACGCGCCACGTGCACTTGCGCTTCGCCGGGGCCACACAGGCCGCGTTCGGCGTTGTAGCGAATGATGTCTGCAATCGGCCGGCCGACGCTGATCAAGCCGTCCGGATAGTTGAACAATTCCAGGTAGCGCCGGTTCCAGGCCACCAGCTTGAGCGACTGGTCCACCACGCTGATGCCCTGGGTGATGTTCTCAATGGCACCTTGCAACAGGGCGCGGTTGAACTGCAGCACTTCCGAGGCTTCGTCGGCGATACGGACCACGTCCTCCAGTTGCATTTCCCGCCCTTCAATCGCCGCTTTCACCACTGCCCGCGTCGAGGAGGCCCCGAGTACGCCGGCCAGCAAGCGTTCGGTGTGGGCGATCCAATCGTTATCGGCATTCTGGTTGGGGTTGAAGCCTTTGCCCTGGCGATAGGCGAAGCGAATAAAACTCTGCTGGGCCCGTTCTTCCCCGACGAAGCGTGCCGCCAGGCTGAGCAGGTCGCTGATCTGCACCGACAGCATGGAGCGCGCACTCGCACGCTGGCTGATTTCCTGGCCGATAAAACGGCCTGCCTGCCAGTGCTCGGAAACCCGTGTGCGCGACAGCATCGACACCCACACAAAGAGGGTGAAGTTACCTGCCAATGAAAACACGGTGCCCAAGGTCAGCGAGGTGACCGACAGCCCGAACGGGTGGGAGTGCATCCAGGTCAGGCCGGGGAAAAGGCTGAGCGACCAGCCCAGACTTTTCGCCGTCACCGGCAGTACCAAGGTGTAGAACCACAGGAAGGTGCCGGCTGCCAAGCCGGCAAACACCCCGCGCCGGTTGGCCTGCTTCCAATAGAGCGCACCGAGCATCGCCGGGGCCAGTTGGGTCACAGCGGCAAAGGCGATCTGGCCGATGGTCGCCAGGCTGGCGGTGGAGCCCAGCAGGCGGTAGCTCACGTACGCCAGCAGCAGGATGATCACAATGCTTACCCGGCGAACCGACAGCATCCAGTGGCGGAAGACTTCGAATGGCCGCTCGGCGCTGGAACGGCGCAACAGCCAGGGCAGCAGCATGTCGTTGGAGACCATGGTCGACAAGGCGATGCTCGCCACGATGACCATGCCGGTGGCCGCTGAAGCACCGCCAATGAATGCCAGCACGGCGAGGGCCGGATGGGCCTCGGCCATCGGCAGGCTGATCACATAGGAGTCCGGCAACACTGAGCTTGGCAGCAGCATCTTGCCGCCCAGGGCGATGGGCACCACGAACAGTGCCGCGAGGATCAAGTAAGCCGGGAACACCCACTTGGCCAGGCGCAAATCCTGGGGGTCGATGTTCTCCACCACCGTCACATGAAATTGTCGCGGCAGGCAGATGATCGCCATCATGGCGACGCCGGTCTGTACCACCATCGAAGGCCAGTTGATGGTCTCTTTCCAGTATTCCTCCAGGCGCGGGGCGAGCATCGCCTGGCTGAACAGATCGCCGAAACCGTCGTACAAGCCGTAGGTGACAAACGCACCGACGGCGAGAAAAGCGAACAGCTTGACCAGCGACTCAAAGGCAATCGCCAGCACCATGCCGCGATGGTGTTCGGTGGCGTCGAGGTTGCGTGTACCGAACACGATGGTAAACAGCGCCAATACCAGCGACACGATCAAGGCCGTGTCCTGGGCGCGGGTGCCGGTGGTGTCGGGGCCGGCGCCGATCAGCAGGTTCACGCCCAGCACGATGCCTTTGAGCTGCAGCGCGATATAGGGCAGCACGCCGACCAGGCAGATCAGCGCCACTACCACCGCCAGGGACTGGGACTTGCCGTAGCGGGCGGCGATAAAGTCGGCGATGGAGGTGATGTTTTCCTGCTTGCTGATCAGGATCATCTTTTGCAGCACCCAGGGTGCCAGCACCAGCAACAGCACAGGTCCCAGGTAGATCGGCAAGAATGCCCACAGTTGTTCGGCCGCTTGGCCTACGGCGCCGAAGAAGGTCCAACTGGTGCAGTACACCGCCAGCGACAGGCTATACACCCAGGCACGCACGCGCGGCGGCAGCGGCGCATGGCGGCGGTCACCGTAAAAGGCGATGGCAAACATAGTGGCCATATAGGCCAGGGCAACGGCGGCGATCAGCCCGCTGGACAGCGTCATGGTAACTCCGAGCATAAGAACACCCGGGCATTCCAGGCCCGGTTGGACAGTCTCGCATGATGCCTGGAGTTAGTCAGTGTCGACCAAGGTCGTGTGGGATCGAATGTCGCAGGTGGCGCTCAGCGTGGCGGCAGGGTTTTCTGGCGCAGGATGTAGATCGTCACCAGCACCGCACTGGTCAGCATAAAGCCCCGGGCCCATGGCAGTGGTACCAGGTAGCAGGAAATCGAGATGCTCAGCCACATCAAGCCGATGGCGTAGACCTTGCCTTTGAGCGGGATGCCATTGCCGTCCAGGTAATCGCGCACCCAGGGTCCCAGGCGGGGGTGTTCCACCAGCCAGTGGTAGAAGCGCGGGGAGCTGCGAGCGAAGCAGGCGGCGGCGAGTAGCAGGAAGGGTGTGGTCGGCAATACCGGCAGGAAAATACCGATGACTCCCAGCGCTACGCTTAGCCAGCCGATGGCCAGCAGCGCATAGCGCAGGAGCAGTGGACGGTTGCCCATGGGTGCCACGGGCAAGCGACTCAGTGGTGGCGTGGCTTGAGGATCGCCGGTTTTTCGTCAGGCGCGTTGCACAGCAGGTACAGCGCGGTCAGGGCTTCCGGGATCTGCACGATCATGTCGTCCATCAGGTTGGCGTCGGCGGCGATGTCGGAGAACTCTGCCTCCTCTTCGAACAGGCCCGAACCGACCATGATCGGCAGCAGCATTTCGCTGACTTCTTCTTCGGCGGTTTCGAACCAGGCGGCTTCGCGCAGGAACACGCCTTCCATGAAGCCGATGCACCAGCCGCGCAGGTCGGAGTCATCCGGATCGTCGCCCAGGTCCAGCTCACACGGCAGCTCGAACTCTTCGTCGGAGGCCAGTTGGCGCGCGATGTGCGCCTTGAGGGCGAGCAGGGTGGATTCGATTTCTTCGCGCTGGGCGTCGTCGCTGTAATGAGGCTCTTCAGCGAACAGCGCGTCGATCCATTCACGGTCCGGGACGGGGTCGGAGCAGATCGACAGGGCGGTCAGGTAGCCGTGGGCGGCCACGTAGTCCAGCGCCTCGTCATGCAGCTCATCGGCGTCGAGGAAGGCTTGCAGGCGGGTTAGTTGCTCAGCGAAGGACATTGAAGGGCTACCTTGGGAATAAACGATGCTGAATTCTAGGCTTTCTTGAGCGCCCAGGCCAGCCGCACCGCACATTTGCCCGGTTTTAGCCTGGTGCGTCTATTCGTCAGTCGCGCCCTTTGGCGGATAACGCTCGGGTATACTGCCGCGTTTTGTGATGCCCCTGCAGGCCCACCGCCAATCCGGGAAAACTTCGCTTACGGATTATTTTTCGTGAACGCGGATTTTTTCGGCCAGCCTGTATAGAGGGATTTCGGCACCATTTTGGAGTTTTACATGCTCGAGCAGGCTCAACGCGTCCTCAAGGACATCTTCGGCTACGACAGTTTTCGTGGCCGTCAGGGTGCGATCATTGAGCGCGTGGCCAGTGGCGGCGATGCCCTGGTGCTGATGCCTACCGGTGGCGGCAAGTCGCTGTGCTTCCAGGTGCCGGCGCTGTTGCGCAATGGCCTGGCCGTGGTGGTGTCGCCGCTGATTGCGTTGATGGACGACCAGGTCGCCACCCTTGAAGAACTCGGTGTCGCCGCCGCGTCGTTGAACTCCACCCTCAGTGCCGAGCAGCAGCGCGACCTGGCCGCACGCATCAAGCGTGGCGAGGTGAAAATGCTTTACCTGGCGCCGGAGCGCCTCGTGCAGCCACGCATGCTGGCCTTTTTGCAGAGCCTTGAGATCGCTCTGTTCGCCATCGACGAAGCCCACTGTGTGTCGCAATGGGGTCACGATTTCCGCCGCGAATACCTGCAGCTTGGCCAATTGGCAGAACTGTTTCCCGATGTACCGCGTATCGCTCTGACCGCCACCGCCGACAAGCGGACCCGCGAAGAGATCGTCGAGCGCCTGCATTTGCAGAACGCCGAGCGCTTCCTGTCGAGTTTTGACCGGCCCAATATTTTCTACCGAATCGTGCCCAAGGAGCAGCCGCGCAAGCAGTTGCTGGCGTTCCTGTCCGAGCGGCGCAGTGACGCGGGCATCGTGTATTGCCTGTCGCGCAAGAAGGTCGACGAGGTCGCGGCGTTCCTCTGTGAACAAGGCTACCCGGCACTGCCTTACCATGCCGGCCTGCCCAATGAAACGCGATCAGCGCACCAGAAGCGCTTCCTGAACGAGGAAGGCCTGATCATGGTGGCGACCATTGCCTTTGGCATGGGTATCGACAAATCCAACGTGCGTTTCGTGGCGCACATGGACCTGCCCAAGTCCCTTGAGGCCTATTACCAGGAAACCGGGCGTGCCGGCCGCGATGGCCTGCCAGCGGATGCCTGGATGGTCTACGGCCTGCAAGACGTGGTGATGCTCAAGCAGATGCTGCAGAACTCCGAGGGCGACGAGCGCCACAAGCGTCTGGAACAGCACAAGCTCGACGCCATGCTCTCGTTGTGCGAAGAGACCCGCTGCCGCCGCCAGACCCTGCTGGCGTATTTCGACGAAGACATGCCTGAGCCCTGCGGCCACTGCGATAACTGCATCGATGGCGTGCAAACCTGGGACGCCACCGAGCCGGCGCGCCAGGCGTTGTCGACGATCTATCGCACCGGTCAGCGTTACGGCGTGGGCCATCTGGTGGATGTGTTGCTGGGCAAGGACAACGAGAAAGTCCGCAGCTTCGGCCACGAAAAACTGTCGGTGTACGGTGTCGGCAAAGCCCGCGCCGAAGGTGAGTGGCGTTCGTTGTTTCGCCAGATGGTTGCCCGTGGGCTTGTCGACATCGATATCGAAGGCTACGGCGGGCTGCGCCTGAATGACAGTTGCCGGCCGTTGCTCAAGGGCGAAGTGAGCCTCCAGCTGCGCCGTGACCTCAAGCCGCAGACCACCGCCAAAAGTAGCAGCACCAGCCAGGCCAGCCAACTGGTGCGGGGTGAAGAGCGCGAACAATGGGAAGCCTTGCGCACCCTGCGGCGCAAACTGGCGCAGGAGCACAGCGTGCCACCCTACGTTATCTTCCCCGACTCCACCTTGCTGGAGATGCTCCGCGAGCAGCCCACCACCATGGCCGAGATGGCCCGGGTCAGCGGCGTGGGCGCACGCAAACTGGAGCGCTACGGCCAGGCCTTCCTGGAAGTGCTCGGTGGCCAGGCCGAAGCGCCGAAGGAAATCGCCGATATTCGCCACGAACTGATCAGCCTGGCCCGTGCCGGCATGACCCCGATCCAGATCGCTGGCCAACTGCAATGCTCGGAAAAAAACGTGTATACCTTGCTCGCCGAAGCCATTGGCAAGCAGCAATTGTCCCTGGAGCAGGCCCTTGATTTGCCTGAGGATTTGCTCGGTGAAATCCAGGATGCCTTTCTCGATGGAGAAGGCCAATTGCCGGCCGTCACCGAAATTGCGCCGTTGTTTACCGGGCGTGTTCCGGAAGGCGTTTTGTACTGCGTGCGTGCCGCTTTGCAGTCTGAATTCGAAATTTAGTGTGCCAATTACGACAATGTAACGAATCAGTACATACCGGGCCTTGCCTACAGGCAGGGCTCATGCTTAGCTGACTAATAATTAGCCATACTTTATTTTCAGTCTTAAACATGAGTTTTTTATGCCGTTAACCGATCAACACCGTTTTGGCATGCAGTTGGCGCAAATGTCGCGAGGTTGGCGCGCCGAACTGGACCGCCGCCTGGCGGGGCTAGGCTTGTCCCAGGCGCGCTGGTTGGTGCTGCTGCACTTGGCCCGTTTTGTGGAAGCACCCACCCAGCGTGAATTGGCCCAAAGTGTCGGCGTGGAAGGGCCTACCCTGGCCCGTCTGCTCGACAGCCTGGAAGGCCAGGGCCTGGTGCAACGCCAAGCCGTGGTGGAAGACCGCCGGGCCAAACGTATCCTGCTGTGCGATACCGCCCAACCGCTGATCGACCAGATCGAAACCATCGCCACGGCGTTGCGCCATGAATTGTTCGTGGGCGTGAATGAAGAAGACCTGCGGGTGTGCATGCGGGTGCATGAGCACATTTTGGCGAACCTGGAAAAGTCCTGATCTGCAATTCGCCGAGGATCAAAATGTGGGAGCGGGCTTGCTCGCGAATGCGGTGTGTCAGTCAGCACATTCATTGATTGGTATACCGTATTCGCGAGCAAGCCCGCTCCCACATTTGATTTGCGCAGAGTTTTAGAACGTCTGGCCCAGGTTCAAGTACACCGCCTTCTGATTATCATCATTGAACCCATAGCTGAAATTCAGCGGCCCCAGTGGTGTATCAAACCCCAGGAAAATACTCGCGGCGTTGATATAGCCGCTGTCGAACTCGTTATCGTTGTTCCACGCCCGGCCCCGTTCCAGGGATGCACCCAGGTACAACGGGAAGTCCAGCGGCAGGTAGGAGCGCGGGGTGAGCCTGCGGAAGTACACCGCGCGCATCAGGCTGATGTTCTGTCCCGAAATCGCATCCTGGCGAAAGCCCGACAATTGCCGCGCCCCACCCAGCAGGAAGCTGGAGATCACCACATCCGAGTTATCCAGGGTGCGTCCATAACGACCGCCGAGTATGAGGGTGTCCGGGCCATGGCTCATGGCCTTGTCCAGTTTGAACTCCCACTGACGATAGCGCTGGTCCGAACCCAGGCCAGGTTCGAACTCGCGAAAGGCCAGGCCGATGTCCTCACCGCTGTGGGGGAAGTACACGTTGTCGAGGGAGTCGAAGGAATATTTAAGCTCATAGAAGCCTTCGCTGAAGCTTACGCTCGGCAGGTCGCGGTCGCCGATCCGCACATCCGCCTTGCCCCACGCCTCACCTACGCCAAAGCGGATCTCGCCGCTGTTGCCGATCTGTCGGCCCACATTCAGACCAAAGCCATAGCGTTCCAGGCGGTATTCGGAGATGGGGTCGTTGTCCAGGATCAACTCGACGTTCTGTGCCTCGGCCCTGATGTAGGGGGCGACGAAGTAGCGCGAGCCGGTGTCCATCGGTTGGTAGAACTCGCTGTACAGCTCTTGCCGATCACCGATCTGTACCCGCGTGAGCCACTCTGCGCCGAGGCGGTTGATACCGTTCACGCGATAACTGGCGCCGAGGTTGAAGGCGCTGTCGCCGCGCATGTCGTCCGACAGGTTCAAGCCCAGGCGCAGGTAATCGGTGCCGCTGCGCTTGCCGCGTGCGCTGATCACCAGGGTGTTGTCCTGGCCTTTTTTAACCACGCGGTATTGC
Organism: Pseudomonas fluorescens; assembly: GCF_001902145.1. GTDB lineage: Bacteria > Pseudomonadota > Gammaproteobacteria > Pseudomonadales > Pseudomonadaceae > Aquipseudomonas > Aquipseudomonas fluorescens_BV. The sequence goes on along the minus strand of NZ_MRST01000027.1, from coordinate 790,592 downwards.
ACCTGCTCGAAGTAATCCAGGCCGTACAGGGTGCCCATGTCCGATTGCAGGCGGCCCAGGTTCAACGGTTCTCCCAACCCTTGGCGAATGTAGTAGCGGATAACGTCATCGCTGACCTTGGAGTCGTTCTCCACCTGGATCGCAGTGATCACCGGGGTGCGTTCGCCCGGCGTGCGTGCGGCTATCAGGTCGGCGTCGATGGGTTCGGCAGGGCGCAGGTGTGCCAGGCGTACGTCGAGGGCGCGGGTGGCGCGGTAGCCGGCGTCGATCATGTCCTTGGCGCGGCCGAAATCGGTGACGCCATAAGCCGCCAGCGGCGGTTGGATCAACACGTCCTTGGGGTACAGGGCTTTGAGTTGCTCCTCGGAGTTGCGCCGGGTCATCAGGGTGATGGACTGGTTGAGCACGTCCACCACGGTGGCCAGTTGCTTGCGCGAGCGCAGCGGGGTGCCGATGTCGACCACAATGGCGATATCGACGCCCATCTCCCGCGCCACGTCCAGCGGGATATTGTCGGTCATGCCGCCGTCCACCAGCAGGCGGCCATCCAGCTCCACGGGGGCGAACACCGCGGGGATCGACATGCTGGCGCGTATCACCTGGGGCAGGTGGCCTTTGCTGAACACCACTTTTTCGCCGGTGGTGATGTCGGTGGCCACGGCACGGAAGGGGATCGGCAGCTTGTCGAAGTTACGCGTGTTGCTGCTGTGGGCGAACATGCTCTCCAGCAGCAGCGCCAGGTTCTGGCCCTGGATCACGCCCAGCGGCAGGCCGAGGCTGCCATCGTCGCGGAAACTGAGTTTTTGTTTGACCAGGAAATCCCGGTCATCCTGTTTGCGCCGAAACGGTACGTCTTCACGCGGTGGCGCGTCGGACAGGGCCTGCTGCCAGTCGATCCCCAGCGCCAGCTTTTCCAACTCGTCGATCTTGTAGCCCGACGCGTACAACCCGCCAATCACCGCGCCCATGCTGGTGCCGGCAATCGCATCGATATGAATACCTTGCTCTTCAAGTGCCTTGAGCACACCGATATGCGCCAGGCCACGGGCGGCACCACCGGACAGCACCAGGCCGATTTTTGGGCGGGAGGCTTCTACCGCGTCGGCAAGTAGGGGAACAAGGCACAGGAACAGGCAAGACAGCAGGCGGCGCATCATCAATCTCGTGGCTGGGCGACAAAGGCCGCTATTATAGCCACCCGATTCGCTGAGCCTGTTACGCCAGGAGCCGCTTAATGATGTCTGCATGCAAACCCGAGATCGTGATCACCTATTGCACCCAGTGCCAATGGTTGCTGCGCGCAGCGTGGCTGGCCCAGGAATTGCTTAGTACGTTTGCCGATGACCTGGGGCGCGTGGCGCTGGAGCCGGCAACCGGCGGGGCCTTTCGCATCACCTGCGATGGCGTGCAGATTTGGGAGCGCAAGGCCGATGGCGGTTTTCCCGAGGCCAAGGTGCTCAAGCAGCGAGTGCGCGACCAGATTGATCCCGAGCGCGACCTGGGCCATAACGATCGTACGCAATGAGGGCCACCGCCGCTGGGCGGTGACCTCTATCGCTATTTGGCGGCGAGCTTTTGCTTGATAAAGCCGACGACCCAGGTCAATACCAGCCCACCGACACCACCGCCGACAATATTGCTGCCGACTGCGGCCACATCCAGTGCTTCGCCGCCGGTGGTGCCGGTGAGTGCGGCGACAATCTGGCCCAGCACCAGGCCACCGACCCCGCCGAGAACAGTATTGAGCCCAGCTCCCTGGCCTTGTTTGGTCATGCCGGCGATGTTACCGCCGACGGCACCGCTGATAATCTGGACCAGCACGCTGATGAGCATTTCCATGATAAAGCTCCTGCATCGCATTGAGGGATGACCACTCGCTTGCAGCAACTTCAGAAAACACCATGGCTGTCGTCGAGGAGTCTTTATCCGTTGAACGACTACAGACTGTTGCGGACGTTTAAAGTATAGATCAGGCTGTGGCTGCCGGCTGTTTGGCCTGGCTGGCACTGCCCATCAGGCCGGAAAGCACGATGGCGACAATGATCAAGGCGCCGCCCAGCAGCATGCGCAAGGTTGGGGTTTCGGCAAACAGCAGCCAGGCCACGGTGATGCCGTAGACCGGTTCCATGGCAAACACCACCGAGGCGGTGCGTGCCTTGATCACGGCGAGGCTGGCGACAAACAGGCTGTGGGCCAGGCCGGTACAAAACACCCCCAGCAGCCCGATCCACAGCCAGTCGATTGCACGCACATCCGCCAGCCCCGGCGCGGCCACGGGCAGCAGGCAGGCGGCAACTACGACGTTCTGGCACAGCGCGGCCTGTACCGCAGGAATGCGCCCGGAACTGGCGCGATTGTTCAGCGACAACAACGAGAACAACAGCCCCGAGGCGATGCCCCACAGCAGGCCGCCCGTGGCCTCGCTGGCGAGATTGAAATCCGGGGTCACAAGCACCAGGCCAACGGTGACCAGCACCACCAGCAGCACTTCATTGGCGCGAATGCGCTCGCGGAAGATCAGCCCTTCAAGGATCACGGTAAAGGCCGGAAAGGCGGTGAACCCCAGGGTCGCCACGGCCACGCCGGCGACTTTGACGGCGATAAAGAACGTCACCCAATGGGCGGCCAGCAAGACGCCGCTGACCAGCAGGCGACGCCAGTCGCGCATCTGCAGTTTCTTCCAGGGCGCATTACTCGCAAAGCGGGCAAATACCGTCAGGGCGAGCACAGCGAAAGCGGCGCGACCAAACACGATGATGGCGGGGGAGGCGGCTGCGAGTTTGCCGAATACGCCGGTAAGGCCAAACATCAGTGCGCCGATATGCAGGGCGCCGAGGGCTGAGCGGGGAGTCATTGCGATCCTTAGCAGCAGGGGGGGCAGGGCGGTAGTCTACAACGCTTGTCGGCGAGTGCGCTGTCATCAGTCTGACTCACAGTTGTCATGGGCTATTAATCGCCAAGGCGCAAGCTCGCCAAAACAGCGTCGAGGGATGCCCATGACCCGTGCCGAGTTCACCAAGCCCAGCCGCAAGCAACGGGTGCGAACCCTGTGGATTTCCGACGTACACCTGGGCACTCGGGACTGCCAGGCCGAACACCTGTCGCACTTTCTCAAGGGCTACCACGCCGACAAGGTCTACCTGGTCGGTGACATCATCGACGGTTGGAAAATGCGCGGTGGCATGTATTGGCCTCAAGCCCATACCAACGTGATCCGCCGCTTGCTGACCATGGCCAAGCGTGGCACCGAGGTGATCTATGTCACCGGCAACCATGACGAGTTCCTGCGTCGCTATTCAAAGCTGATCCTGGGCAATATCCAGTTGGTCGATGAGGCTGTACACGTCACCGCCGATGGCCGCCATTTGCTGGTGATTCATGGCGACCAGTTTGATGTGATCACGCGCTATCACCGCTGGCTCGCTTTCCTTGGCGACTCGGCCTACGAGTTCACCCTCACGTTGAACCGCTGGCTGAACCACTGGCGTGCGCGGTATGGCTACGGTTACTGGTCGCTGTCGGCGTACCTGAAGCACAAGGTCAAGACGGCGGTGAGTTTTATCAGCGATTTCGAAGAGGCGATTGCCCACGAAGTGACCAAGCGGGAATTGCACGGGGTGGTGTGCGGGCATATTCATCATGCCGAGATTCGCAAGGTGGGCGAGGTGGATTACCTCAACTGTGGGGATTGGGTGGAGTCGTGCACGGCCCTGATCGAGCACTGGGATGGGCATATCGAGTTGTATCGGTTGGCGGATGCGCAGGCCAGGGAAGCCCAACTCAAGGCTGAGCTGGTCACTGGCTAAAAACCAGCTCGATTGAATGGCCTTAAGGCTTTTGTAGGAGCGAGCTTGCTCGCGAGAAACTCATAGGCGCCGCGTTTATTCAGGATGCACGCGTCATCGTTGAGGTTCTTCGCGAGCCAGCTCGCTCCTACAGAGGGCGTGGGGCAACCGCCACATTAAAAAAACCGGTGTCTTCAGTTGGAGACGTCAGCAATGGCTTGAGCCAGCAACGTCAAGCGCGTCGCATCAACCCCGGCCACGTTAGCCCGCCCCGAACTGACCATATACACGCTGTGCTTCTCGCGCAGTTGCTTGACCTGCTCGGCACTCAAGCCGGTATAGGAAAACATCCCACGCTGCGCGCCGATATGTGCGAATTTCTCGGCCAGGCCATGGGGCGCAAGCGCTTCCACCAATCCGGAGCGTAACTGGGCGATCCGCGAACGCATGGCCTCGACTTCCTCGCTCCACTGCTTTTTCAACTGTGCATCACCGAGGATGGTCGCCACCACGGCAGCACCGTGATCCGGCGGTGTCGACCACAGGTTGCGAGCGATATTCGCCAGTTGGCTGCGTACATCGGTGAGCTTTTCGGCATCCGCCGCACAGACGATCAATGCACCCACGCGGTCGCGATACAGGCCGAAGTTCTTCGAGCAGGAACTGGTAATCAGCACTTCCGGCAGCTCGGCGGCAAACAGGCGCACCGCCCAGGCATCCTGCTCCAGGCCATCGCCAAAGCCCTGATAGGCAAAGTCGATCAGCGGCAGCAACTGGCGCTCACGCACGATCTGCAAGACCTGGCGCCAGTCATGCTGGGACAGGTCAAAGCCGGTCGGGTTATGGCAGCACGCGTGCAGCAATACCACGTCGCCCTTGGGCACCCTGGACAGGGTCGCGAGCATCGCCGTCACATCCAGGCGGTTGTCGCTGCCCACGTAAGGGTAATGACTGACCTTGAGCCCGGCCTTGGCAAAAATGGTTTCGTGGATCGGCCAGGTCGGGTTGCTCAGCCACACGCCACGGCCCGGCAGGCTGTGGGCGATAAAGTCGGCGCTCAGGCGCAGGGCGCCGGTGCCGCCTGGGGTTTGCGTGGCGCCAGCACGGCGGTCGCGCAGCAAGGCTGAGTCGGCGCCGAGCACCAGTTCGCTGATCAGGCTGCCGAAGGCTGCATCGCCATGGCCACCGATATAGGTCTTGGTCACTTGGGTGTCGACCAGGCGCTGTTCCGCCAGCTTCACTGAGTGAGGAATCGGCGTCAGGCCCTGGTCGTCCTTATAGACACCTACGCCCAGGTCGAACTTGTTCGGGTTGGCGTCCTGGGTATACAGGTCCATCAGCCCGAGGATCGGGTCGCCGGGCACGCGGTCGATGGCATCGAAATGCATTACTTGCGGCCCTCGGCAGTCTTGGCCACTTCGTCGGTGCGCGCGGCCATGATGAAGTCGTTGCGGTGCAGGCCCTTGATGGAGTGGCTCCACCAGGTCACCGTGACTTTGCCCCACTCGGTGAGCAGGCCAGGGTGATGGCCTTCGGCTTCGGAGATCTCACCCATCGCGTTGGTGAAGGCCAGGGCGAATTTGAAGTTCTTGAACAGGAAAACCTTTTCCAGCTGCATCACGCCGTCGCGCACTTCGATGTTCCAGTCAGGGATCTGCTTGATCAGCACCGGCAGTTCTTCATCGCTGACTTGCGGGGCATCGGCGCGGCAGGCTTCGCAGTGGGCTTGGTTCAAGGTGGTCATGGAAGGTGTCCTGAATTCGAAAGATTGAAGGTCAGTGGCGTTACCCTAAAGCAACGCGGGGCCAGGGAACAGACTCACCTGGCCTTAAAACACAAGGTTCACGCGGCTTTGGGCTTCGGAGGGAATTTCGGCGCGTGCAGACCCAGCTGCATACCGCGCTCGACCATGGCCATGATGTCTTCCTGCGCCACGTCGAACAGGCGCTTGAGCTCGGGTAATACGAAGTACAGCGGTTGCAGGATGTCGATGCGATAGGGGGTACGCATCGCTTCCAGCGGATCAAAGGCCTGGTGCTCGGGCTCGTCCGACAGGCAATACACACTTTCTTTAGGCGACGACAGAATGCCGCCACCGTAGATACGCCGTCCCTGGGGCGTGTCCACCAGGCCGAACTCGATGGTCATCCAGTACAGGCGCGCCAGGTACACCCGTTGCTCCTTGGTGGCCGCCAGGCCGAGCTTGCCGTAGGTGTGGGTGAACTCAGCGAACCAAGGGTTGGTCAGCAGCGGGCAGTGGCCAAAGATCTCGTGAAAAATATCCGGCTCTTGCAGGTAGTCCAGTTCTTCACGGGTGCGAATAAAGGTCGCTACCGGAAACTGTTTGCTGGCCAGCAATTCAAAAAAGGTCTGGAAGGGAATCAGCGCCGGCACGCGGGCGACTTGCCAGCCGGTGGTGTCGGCCAGCACCTTGTTGATTTCGCCCAACTGGGGAATGCGGTCCAGGGGCAGGCCGAGCTTGTCGATACCGTCCAGGTATTCCTGGCAGGCACGGCCCTCGATCACTTTCAATTGGCGAGTGATCAGGGTGTTCCACACCGCATGTTCTTCTGGCGGGTAGTGGATAAAACCTTGCGCATCGGGCTCGCGGGCCACGTAGTGCGTCTGCTTCATACGGCTCTCCTGCTAGGCATTCGTTCTTGTTATGTCCTGGGATGCACCTATTGATAACCGGATAGGCGCCGGATTCCATCAGCCTTTAACGGACGGGTGTAGGAAAAATTACTGATTATCGTAAAGAATTCGTTACGATAGGCCCGCTCGTCGTAGCTATGGGCTGGGAAAAGCCATCGCGCTGTCACATAATCTTGACGACTATCTGCGCCCGGCGACAAAAAGACGCGGCGCCTACTCCCTTTTCGAGTCTTTCCATGCGTATCAAAGTGCACTGCCAGAACCGCATCGGCATCCTGCGGGACATCCTCAACCTGCTGGTGGAGTACGGCGTCAACGTCGCCAAGGGCGAAGTCGGCGGTGAGCATGGCAACGCCATTTACCTGTTCTGCCCCAACCTGGTGAACATGCAATTCCAGGCGTTGCGCCCGCAGTTCGAGGCGATTGCCGGGGTGTTCGGGGTCAAGCGGGTAGGGCTGATGCCCAGCGAGCGGCGGCATATGGAACTCAACGCATTGCTCGGCGCCCTGGAATTCCCGGTGCTGTCCATTGATATGGGCGGCTCCATCGTGGCCGCCAACCGGGCGGCGGCGCAGTTGCTTGGCGTACGGGTGGATGAAGTTCCGGGGATTCCCCTGTCGCGTTATGCCGAGGATTTCGACCTGCCGGAACTGGTGCGCGCCAGCAAGTCGCGAATCAATGGCCTGCGGGTCAAGGTCAAGGGCGACGTGTTTCTGGCGGACATCGCGCCCCTGCAATCCTCCGAGCACGATGACAGCGAAGCCATGGCCGGCGCCGTGCTCACCCTGCACCGGGCCGACCGTGTCGGTGAGCGTATCTATAACGTGCGCAAGCAAGAGCTGCGCGGTTTCGACAGCATCTTCCAAAGCTCCAAGGTCATGGCCGCAGTGGTGCGTGAAGCGCGGCGCATGGCGCCGCTGGATGCGCCGCTATTAATAGAAGGCGAAACCGGCACCGGCAAGGAACTGTTGGCCCGAGCCTGCCACTTGGCCAGCCCGCGCGGGCAGTCGCCGTTGATGGCCCTCAACTGCGCAGGGTTGCCCGAGTCGATGGCCGAGACCGAACTGTTTGGCTACGGCCCCGGCGCATTTGAAGGGGCGCGGGCGGAAGGTAAGTTGGGCCTGCTTGAGCTGACGGCGGGTGGTACGTTGTTTCTGGATGGTGTGGGAGAAATGAGCGCGCGCTTGCAGGTCAAGCTGCTGCGCTTTCTGCAGGACGGTTGTTTTCGCCGGGTGGGCAGTGATGAAGAGGTGTACCTGGATGTGCGGGTGATCTGCGCGACCCAGGTGGATTTGTCGGAGCTCTGCGCCCGGGGTGAGTTTCGCCAGGACCTTTATCACCGGCTGAATGTGTTGTCGTTGCATATCCCGCCGTTGCGCGAATGCCTGGATGGCCTCGCGCCGTTGGTCGAGCACTTTCTCGACCAGGCCAGCCGGCAGATCGGTTGCCCACTGCCCAAGCTGGCCCCCGCCGTCATGGACAAGCTCAGCCACTACCACTGGCCGGGCAATGTGCGGCAACTGGAAAACGTGCTGTTCCAGGCGGTGTCGTTGTGTGAGGGTGGTACGGTCAAGGTCGAGCATATTCGGTTGCCGGATTATGGCGTACGCCAGCCGCTGGGCGATTTTTCCCTGGTGGGGAGCCTGGAGGATATCGTCGGGCGCTTCGAGAAGGCGGTGTTGGAAAGCCTGTATGCCGAACACCCGAGCAGTCGCCAGTTGGGCAAGCGCCTGGGGGTGTCCCACACCACCATTGCCAACAAACTGCGTGATTACGAAGTGCTCAAGGCTGATCGCAGTTAAAACGGTGGGAGCTGGCTTGCCTGCGATAGCGGACTGTCAGTTGGCATATCAGCGCCTGCCCAACCGCTATCGCAGGCAAGCCAGCTCCCACATTGGTTGGGTATTGCCCACGGAATCAGCGTCCGGCATCAGTCCCCTGTGGGAGCGGGCTTGCTCGCGAAGGCGGCGTGTCAGTCAATGAGTCTGTCACTGAACCACCGCTATCGCAGGCAAGCCAGCTCCCACATTGGTTGGGTATTGCCCACGGAATCAGCGTCCGGCATCAGTCCCCTGTGGGAGCGGGCTTGCTCGCGAAGGCGGCGTGTCAGTCAATGAGTCTGTCACTGAACCACCGCTATCGCAGGCAAGCCAGCTCCCACATTGGTTGGGTATTGCCCACGGAATCAGCGTCCGGCATCAGTCCCCTGTGGGAGCGGGCTTGCTCGCGAAGGCGGCGTGTCAGTCAATGAGTCTGTCACTGAACCACCGCTATCGCAGGCAAGCCAGCTCCCACATTGGTTGGGTATTGCCCACGGCATCAGCGTCCGGCACCGATCCCCTGTGGGAGCGGGCTTGCCCGCGATGGCGGCGGGTCCGTCAATGAGTCTGCAACTGAACCACCGCTATCGCAGCATAGGTATCTACACAACTTTAATGCGACGCAGGACCTGTGGCGAGGGAGCTTGCTCCCGCGAAGACGGCCTGGCAGCCGACGCTGATCTAACTGATGCCCCGCGATCCAATGTGGGAGCTGGCTTGTCGGGTCGCCGCATCGCTGCGAAGGCGGCCTTAAAGCCGACCAGTATCTCGGGTCAGACCGCGTACATATCCGTTCCTGCGGTAATGGCTGCTATTGGTTCCGCTTTTACAGCGGGTCACTTTTGAAGAGCCCAAAAGTAACCAAAAGGCTCTTGCCCCACCACTCGGCACCTCGCCTAGGCTCGGTGTACCCGTAATCCGACATTGATTTGGGGGGCCGCCGCCACGCGCCATCCATGGCGCGGGGCGGCTAAACCGGCATCCCTGCCGGTTTACCCCCCAAATCAAAATCGGATTACGGCCAGCGTGGTTTAACGGGGCGCCTAAGATCAAAAGCAGATCAAGATCAAGAGCGACTCGCTTCGCATCGTGGTTACCGTCGACGGCTACAGCCTACAAAGTTGTGTAGATACCTATGGCTATCGCAGGCAAGCCAGCTTTGCTCCGTACCGGATTTAAGGCCGGTGTTTGCCGCAGGCGGCAGTAGTCCGCCGTTTTTTCGACTGTTTCTCCCGCCCCCTATTTCAGATACCTGCACGAAACCCCCGCCGCGTCTGGATTTGCGCCTCTTTTAAAAAGTTGGTTCGCAAATTGCTTAAGCCTCCTCAGTACAGCGGTGGGCGGCAAGCGTCCGTCAGAAAGAGGATAGAGCGTGGACAAGTACCTTTATGTGGCAATGACCGGCGCCAGCCAGAATGCACTGGCGCAGAAGGCCCATGCCAACAATCTGGCGAACATTTCCACCAACGGTTTTCAGCGCGATCTGGAGCAGGCGCGTTCGATGCCGGTGTTTGGTGACAGCTTTCCGGCGCGGGCGTTTGCCATGACCGAACGTCCGGCTACCGACTTTTCACCGGGCGCGATGATCGAGACCGGTCGCGACCTGGACGTAGCCGTCAGCGGCGATGGCTGGATGGCGGTGCAGACCCCGGATGGCGGCGAAGCCTACGTGCGCAGCGCCAGCATGAACGTGGATGCCCTGGGCGTGCTGCGGGCCGGCAACGGTATGCCGATCATGGGCAACGGTGGCCCGATCGCCGTGCCGCCCCAGCAGAAAATCGAAGTGGGTTCGGACGGCACCATCAGCATCCGTGCCATGGGCGAAGGCCCGCGGGTGATGGCGGAAGTGGACCGTATCAAGATGGTCCAGCCTGACCTCAAGAACATGACCAAGGGCCTGGACGGCACCATCCACACCAAGGATGGCCAACCGGCCCAGGCCGACGCGAACGTGCGGCTGACCTCGGGTTTCCTGCAGGCAAGCAACGTCAATGCCGTGGAAGAAATGACCGCGGTGCTGGCGCTGGCCAAGCAGTTCGAGCTGCACATCAAGATGATGAACAGCGCTAAAGAAGACGACCAGGCCATGACCCGCGTCATGCAGATGAGCTGATCCAGGCCCATTAACTAATTTGCAACGCAGCGCCAACCATCCGGCGCACGAAGGAGAACAGCATGCTTCCGGCTCTATGGGTTGCCAAGACAGGCCTGTCCGCCCAGGACACCAACCTGACGACCATTTCCAACAACCTGGCAAACGTGTCGACCACGGGTTTCAAACGTGACCGCGCCGAGTTCCAGGACTTGCTCTATCAGATCAAGAAGCAACCGGGCGCCCAATCGACCCAGGACAGCGAATTGCCGTCGGGCCTGCAACTGGGTACCGGTGTGCAGATCGTCGGCACCCAGAAAAACTTCAGCGCCGGCAACCTGCAGCAAACCGGCCAGCCTCTGGACATGGCGATCAATGGCCGGGGCTTTTTCCAGGTGCTGCAACCGGATGGCACCACGTCTTACACCCGTGACGGCACCTTCCACCTGGACTCCAACGGCCAGATCGTGACCGCCAACGGTTTCGCCCTGGAGCCTGCTGTCGTGGTGCCACCCGACGCCAAGACCTTCACTGTCGGCAACGACGGCACCGTGTCCATCACCGTCGCTGGCAACCCGGCGTCCCAAGTGATCGGCAACCTGCAAACCGCCGACTTCATCAACCCGGCCGGCCTGCAGGCCATGGGCAACAACCTGTTCCTGGAAACCGCCTCCAGTGGCGCGCCGCAAATCGGCACCCCTGGCCTGAACGGTTTTGGCACCACGCTGCAAAGCACCCTGGAAACCTCCAACGTGAGCACCGTTGAGGAGATGGTCAACATGATCACCACCCAGCGCGCCTACGAGATGAACTCCAAAGTGATTTCCACCGCCGACCAGATGCTTTCGTTCGTTACGCAGAATCTGTAATCAGTCTATGAGGCGCCCTTGAGGGTGCCTGCAACACCGTGAGGTTAGGGTCATGAATCGCTATGTTTGTGTGTTGGCATTGAGTGGGATCGCCGTGCTTGCGGGCTGTGTCGCCCCCACGCCAAAACCCAATGACCCGTACTACGCGCCGGTGTTGCCACGCACGCCGCTGCCGGCGGCGGCCAACAACGGCTCGATCTACCAGGCCGGTTTCGAGCAGAACCTGTACAGCGACCGCAAGGCGTTCCGGGTCGGTGACATCATCACCATCACCCTGAACGAGAAGACCCAGGCCAGCAAGAACGCCAACTCGCAGATCGGCAAGAACAGCAAGACCAGCATCGGCCTGACCTCGCTGTTCGGCGGTGGCCTGAACACCAACAACCCGCTGGGCAGTGGTGACCTGAGCCTGGACGCCGGCTACAGCGGTGACCGCGCCACCAACGGCAAGAGCGCGGCCGGGCAGGGCAACAGCCTGACCGGTTCGATCACCGTGACCGTCGCCGATGTATTGCCCAACGGCATCATTGCCGTGCGCGGTGAAAAGTGGATGACCCTCAACACCGGCGACGAGCTGGTGCGTATCGCCGGCATGGTCCGCGCTGATGACATCTCCACCGACAACACCGTGCCGTCGACGCGCATTGCCGATGCACGCATTACCTACTCGGGCACCGGTTCGTTTGCCGATGCGAGCCAGCCGGGCTGGTTCGACCGCTTCTTCCTCAGCCCGCTGTTCCCTTTCTAGGTGGCCATTTTGAAGTTCAAACAGCTGATGGCGATGGCGCTTTTGCTGGCCTTGAGCGCTGTGGCCCAGGCCGAGCGCTTGAAGGACATCGCCAGTATTTCTGGCGTGCGCTCCAACCAGTTGATCGGCTATGGCCTGGTCGTGGGGCTCAACGGCACGGGTGACCAGACCACCCAGACGCCGTTCACCCTGCAAACCTTCAATAACATGCTCTCCCAGTTCGGCATCAAGGTGCCGCCTGGCTCGGGCAACGTGCAGTTGAAGAACGTCGCAGCAGTGTCGATCAGCGCCGATCTGCCCGCGTTTGCCAAGCCGGGGCAGGTGGTGGACATCACTGTTTCGTCCATGGGTAACTCCAAGAGCCTGCGCGGCGGCACCTTGCTGATGACACCGCTCAAAGGTATCGACGGCAACGTCTACGCCATCGCCCAGGGCAACCTGGTGGTCGGCGGTTTTGACGCCGAAGGCCGCGACGGTTCGAAGATCACCGTCAACGTGCCGTCAGCTGGGCGTATTCCTGGTGGCGCCACGGTTGAACGCACCGTGCCGAGTGGTTTCAACCAGGGCAACAGCCTGACCCTGAACCTCAACCGCTCCGACTTCACCACCGCCAAGCGCGTGGTCGACAAGATCAATGACATGCTCGGCCCTGGCGTGGCCCAGGCCATCGACGGCGGCTCGGTTCGCGTCACTGCGCCTTTGGACCCAAGCCAGCGCGTGGACTACCTGTCGATCCTGGAAAACCTTGAGGTGGACCCAGGCCAGGCCGTGGCGAAAGTCATCATCAACTCGCGCACCGGCACCATCGTGATCGGCCAGAACGTCAAGGTCTCGCCAGCGGCGGTAACCCACGGCAGCCTGACGGTGACCATCACCGAAGACCCGATCGTCAGCCAGCCTGGGCCGTTGTCCGGTGGCCAGACTGCCGTGGTCCCGCGTTCGCGCGTCAATGCCCAGCAAGAAGCCAAGCCGATGTTCAAGTTCGGCCCCGGCACCACCCTGGACGAGATTGTCCGTGCGGTGAACCAGGTGGGCGCTGCGCCCGGCGACTTGATGGCGATCCTCGAAGCTTTGAAGCAGGCCGGCGCGTTGCAAGCCGACCTGATTGTGATCTGAGGCCATGGCCATGGATATGCGCAAGAGCGGCATCAGCAGCACGGTGGACTCGGGGTCTTACTCCGACCTGAACCGGCTTAACCAGCTCAAGGTGGGCGACGACAAAAACAGCGAAGGCAACCTGCGCAAAGTGGCGCAGGAATTCGAGTCGCTGTTTTTGAACGAGATGCTCAAGTCCATGCGTTCGGCCACCGAGGCCCTGGGCAAGGACAACCCGCTGAACACCCCGGCCGCCAAGCAGTACCAGGAAATGTACGACCAGCAACTGGCGGTGTCGATGTCGCGCGAAGGCGGCGGTATCGGCCTGGCCGATGTGCTGATGCGCCAGATGCAGAAGAACAAGCCGGTGGAGGCCCAGGCCGCCACCTTGCAAGGCCCGGCGGCGGATGTGCCGGTGAAGAAAGTCGATGTGCCGACCGAGATTGCCGCCGGTACCCAGGCCGAAGGCCCGTTGGGCCGCTCCAATGGCCAGCGGCCTTTGTGGGCGTATCGCGTGGCCGTGCCTGAGGGCGCCAGCACCCATGCCAACGACATGGAACTGATGAACCAGCGCCGTATCGCCTTGCCCAGCAAGCTGGCCGACCGCCTGCTGGCGGGCATCGTGCCGAACGCTCCGGTCGAAGCCAAAGCCGCGCCCCTGCGTAACAGCGCTGCCGACGACACTGTCATCAATAGCAGCGCGCGTAGCTTTGCCGTGCCGAGCGGGCGCATGCAGGTGTATGGCCGCGCCATTGCCCAGCCACCACTGGCGCCGGCCAAGAAAGCCTTCAGCTCCCAGGATGAATTTGTCGCCACCATGCTGCCGATGGCCAAGGCCGCCGCCGCGCGTATCGGTATCGACCCCAAGTACCTGGTGGCCCAGGCCGCGCTGGAAACCGGCTGGGGCAAATCGGTGATGCGCGCCGAAGACGGCAGCAGCAGCCACAACCTGTTCGGCATCAAGGCCGGCCAGAGTTGGCAGGGCGGTCAGGCCCGGGCGATCACCAGCGAGTTTCGCGATGGTGCGATGGTCAAGGAAACGGCGCAGTTCCGTTCCTACAGCTCGTATCAGGACAGCTTCCACGACCTCGTGACCTTGCTGCAAAGCCATGATCGCTATAAAGAAGTTGTGAAATCAGCCGACAACCCGGAACAGTTTGTACGCGAGTTGCAAAAAGCCGGTTATGCAACCGACCCGGATTACGCCAGCAAGATTTCGCAGATCGCCAAAACCATGAACAGTTACCAGAACTACGCTGCCGCTGGCGCAACCACACATTTATAAGGTCTGAACCATGAGTTTGCTCAGTATCGGGATGTCAGGGCTCAACGCCGCTCAAGGATCGTTGTCGGTCTTGAGTAACAACATCGCCAACGTGAACACCCCGGGGTATTCGCGTCAGCAGACCACGCAGAATACCAACGCGTCGAACCCGTTCGGCGGGGTGTTCATCGGCACCGGCACCACCCTGGCCGACGTGCGCCGGGTGTACAACCAATACCTGGACACCGCCTACCAGAACAGCACGGCCCTGAATAACGATGCCAAGGCGTACCTGGATCAGGTCGGCGCCGTCGACAAAGTGCTGTCGGACAAGACCACCGGTCTGTCTTCGGTGCTCAGCTCGTTCTTCGCCACCCTGCAAACCGCAGCGTCCAACCCCAGCGACCTGTCGGCCCGCCAACTGCTGGTGACCAACGCCCAGACCCTGAGCAGCCGTTTCAACGCGATCTCGACGCAGTTGACCCAGCAGAAAGAAACCATCAACAACCAGTTGGGCAGCATGAGCGAGCAAGTCAATCAATTGACTGCCTCGATTGCCTCGCTCAACAAGCAGATCTCCCAAGTGCAGGGCGCGTCGGGTAATGCGCCGGCCAACCTGCTGGACTCGCGTAACGAGGCGGTACGCTCGCTCAATGAACTGATCGGCGTCACGGCCACCGAGAAAAACGGCCAGTTCAGCGTGACCACCGGCAGCGGCCAGTCGCTGGTAGAAGGCGGGATTTCCAATACGATTTCGGCGGTGCCGAGCAAAACCGATAATAGCCAGTACACCATTCAACTGGACATGAACGGCACCACCATGGACCTGGGCGGCGTCATCAGTGGCGGCAGCATCGGTGGCCTGTTGCGTTATCGCAGTGATGCCTTGATGCCGGCTATCAACGACCTGGGCCGTATCGCCATCGCGACCGCCGACACCATCAATAACCAGTTGGGCCAAGGCCTGGACCTCAATGGTGACTTTGGCGTTTCGTTGTTCAAAGACATCAACAGCGCCGCCGCCATTGCTTCGCGCAGCCAGGGCGCCTCAGGCAACAGTGCCGGGGCAGGCAACCTGAACGTGACGATCAAGGACAGCAGCCAGCTGTCCACGTTTGACTACACCGTGACCTTCAGCGACAAGACCGACCCCAACAAGGTCACGGTACTGCGCTCGGACGGCAAGGCCATGGGCACCTTTGACATGGGTTCCGCACCGCCCCCGACCATGGATGGCTTTACCCTGGCGCTGGACGGCAAGGGCACCATGGCGTTTGGCGACAGTTTCAAAGTCAGCCCGACCGCCACCGGCGCAAGCGGTATTGGCGTGGCGCTCACCGATGCGAACAAGCTGGCGTTTGCCGGCCCGTTGAAGGGTACCAGCAGCACGACCAACAGCGGCACGGGCACCTTTACCCAGCCGTCGTTGACCGTGCCGCTGGATATCCATGGCGGCACCGACACCGCGCAACTGCGCGCCGGTATTGAAAACTCGATGCCGGTGAAGATGGTATTCGGCAAGCCCGCCGCCGACGGCACGCAGTCCTATACGATCAGCGACGCCAAGGGCAACCCGATCAGTACCGGTTCGATTATTCCGGGGCAGGGCAACAAGATCACCGTCGACGTACCGATGCGCGACGCCAGCGGCGCAGCCATCCCTGGCAAGAGCTTCAAGTTCGACACCACCGTCAACGGCTCCCCGGCAGACGGCGACAGCACCACCTTCGCCTTCAACAGTGGCGGCAAGTCCGATGGCCGTAACGCCCAGGAACTGCTGAACCTGCAAACCAAGGCCACCGTCGGCATGGGCGAGGGCAACGGGGGCACCAGCCTGGTGGGGGCCAACAGCAAGCTGGTCTCCACTGTCGGCGCCAAGGCCAGCCAGGCCGGGGTCGACAGCGCGGCCACCGGCGCGTTGCTGAGCGCCAATAAAGATGCGCGCAACTCGGTGTCCGGCGTCAACCTGGATGACGAAGCGGGCGACATGATCAAGTTCCAGCAGTACTACACCGCGTCGTCGCAGATCATCAAGGCTGCGCAAGAAACCTTCACCACACTGATGAATGCTCTTTAAGGGAGGCTGGGACGATGCGTATTTCTACACAGCAGTATTTCGAGACCAGCTCTGCCAAGTACCAGAGCAACTATTCCAGCGTGGTCAAGGCCCAGGAACAGGCCAGCACCGGTGTGCGCGTGCAAACCGCCGCCGATGATCCAGTAGCGGCGGCGCGGTTGCTGATGCTGCAACAGCAGAAAGACATGCTGGGGCAGTTCAATGGCAACATCGACACCCTGAAGAACTCGCTGACTACTCAGGACGGCGTGCTGGAAAATATCAATATCGCGATTCAAAGGGCCAGTGAGTTGGCGCTCAAGGCGGGTAACGTCGGCATCAGCGACGCTGACCGCAAGTCGACCGCCGCCGAAATTGGCGCCATTGAAGACCAGATCCTGGGCCTGCTCAACACCAAGGACGCCAGCGGTAATTACCTGTTCTCCGGGAGCAAGACCGACACGCCTCCCTACACCCGCAACAATGACGGCACCTACAGCTACCAGGGCGATGACACGCCGTTGAGCCTGAAGATTGCGGAAAACCTGTCGGTCGCCATGGGCAATACCGCCAAGAGCATGCTGGAAAGCTCGGCCAATACGGGCCGTACGCAAACAGCGCCGATCCTCGTGCCGCCCGCGGTCGACGATGGCAAGGTCACCGTATCGGCAGGGCTTATCGCGGCCAACACCAGCTATAACAGCAGTTTTTCCGACGGTCAGCCGTATAAGCTGACCTTCACCAGCAGCACCCAATACGTAGTAACGGACAATGCCGGCAAGGACATCACTTCGGAGATCCCGGGCAACGGCACTTTCGATGCCACCAAGGAAGGCGGTTCGAGTATCAATCTGCGCGGGGTCAAGTTCGACATCGGCTTGAACCTGGGCAAGGATGCACTGGGCAAAGACATACTGCCCGGCGCGCCGTCGGACGCCATCGTCAAGGATCGCGAGTTCAGCCTGTCGGTCAAGCCGGACACCTTCAGTGTTTCGCGCACCCCGAGCAATCCGTCCACCGCGCAACTGAGCGGCGGCACGGTGAGCGACCCGGCGGCTTACGCCAACACCTTTCCCAACTCGGGTGTCGTCGTCAAGTTTGGCGCGGCCGGTGCCTATGACCTGTATGCGCAGCCGTATACCGCAGACAGCAAATCCATCGCCAGTGGCACCCTGGCGGCCGGTGCAACCTCGATCACGGCGGCAGGGGTGACCTTCGATATCACCACCGCACCGGCGCCGGCAGCCGGCGACCAGTTTTCGATCAGTGCCACCAGCAACAAGAACGAGAACGTCCTCGACACCCTGAGCCATCTGCGCAAAATCCTGGAAACCCCGTCAGACGGCAACCCGGCGGCGCAGAAGGAGCTCAAGGATGTGGTGGCCAAGTCCATTGGCAACCTGACCAACGCCTACAGCCAGATCGACCAGGCACGCGGCTCCCTGGGCGCGCGCCTCAATGGCCTGGATATTCAGTCCAAGGAAAACATCAGCCTGGACTTGGCCAATACCACCACCATGAACGACCTGGGCAATGTCGATTTCGCCGAAGCCGCCATCAACCTGAGCTTGCAGCAGACCATGCTGCAGGCCTCGCAGCTGGCCTTTGTGAAAATCTCGCAGTTGAGCCTGTTCAACAAGATGTAATGGGCGTTTCGTCAAGCGGCCTTCTCTGGAAACAGGGCGGGCCGTTGTTGTTTATGGGGGTTATTTGTTGAAAGGTTTTGCACAAAGCGGACAAAATTGAGTGACCTGTGAGTCATAAAGCGCATCTTCACTGTATCGTGTGAAAAGGATAAGTCGTCACAGGGCCTGTGTCGGGCGGCTTTCAGCGGGATTTTTATGGGGTTATCCCCTTTATTGTCAGCACTTCCGGCGTAGCCCGAGGGGTGTTCTCCAGCTATTTAGTATTGGGAAGCCACAATGATTGGCATAAAAAGCATCGCCAGTTACGTGCCGGCAGACGGGATCGATAACTACGCCCAGGGTGCCAAATTCGCCAAGGATGAAGAATTCATCATCGGCAAGATCGGTTCGGCGTTCCTGCCGCGCAAGGAAGCTGCACAGGAAACCTCTGATCTGTGTGTCGAGGCGGTCAACGCCTTGTTTGCCAACAACCCGCAATTGAAGCGCGAGTCCATCGACGCGCTGATCGTCGTCACCCAGAACGGCGATGAAGAGGGCTTGCCTCACACCGCCGCCATCGTGCAGGACAAACTGGGCCTGCCAACTCACGTGGCCGCCTTCGATATTTCCCTGGGCTGCTCCGGCTACGTCTATGGCATCTACGCGATGAAAGGCTTTATGGAAGCCGCTGGCCTGAAAAACGGCCTGCTGATCACCGCCGACCCGTATTCCAAGATTGTCGACCCGGAAGACCGCAACACCACCATGCTGTTCGGCGATGCCGCCACCGCCACCTGGATGGGTGAAGACGCGCCGTGGTTGCTCGGCAAGTCCAAGTTCGGCACCGACGGTTCCGGTGCGCCGCACCTGAAAGTCAGCGACGGCGTGTTCTTCATGAACGGCCGCCAGGTGTTCAACTTCGCCTTGCTCAAGGTGCCTGCGCACCTGCACGAGCTGCTCGCCGAGTCGGACCTCAAGGCCGATGACATCGATGCGTTCTGCATCCACCAGGGCAGCGCGGCCATCGTCGATGCCGTGGCGCGTCGTTTTGAAGAGGCGCCGGTGGACAAGTTCATCAAGGACATGGTCGAGACCGGCAACACCGTGTCGTCGAGCATCCCGCTGCTGCTGGAAAAGCACGTGATGGACGCCACCTGGAAGCGCGTGGCAATCAGCGGCTTTGGCGTGGGCCTGTCGTGGGGCTCGGCGATTCTCTACCGCCCGTGATGCTTTAGCCGCTGCACAAAAAAACGCCGATGATCCCACGATCATCGGCGTTTTTTTTGCGCCCCCTGTAGGAGCGAGCTTGCTCGCGAAGAACCTGAGAGCGCCGCGTGCATCCTGAATGCCCGCGTCATCGTTAACGTTCTTCGCGAGCAAGCTCGCTCCTACAGGCGACGCTTTGGCGCCAGTAACCCGTGATTACGGGCGTTTCACGCCTCTATAAGGCCTTGAAATACAAGGGCTGGCACAGGGCTACTAAAAAAAATCAAAAAAATCCTCAAGCAACTGGCTACCACGACGATAACTATTACGTAGGTTCTCTAGGCCACACCCGGCGGTCGCCAGGGCCGGAAGCCGCAGTATCCAAACCACGAGGATTTCGTCATGGCATTATCAGTAAACACCAACATCACCTCCCTGGGTGTCCAGAAGAACCTGAACAAAGCTTCCGACGCTCTGAGCCAGTCGATGAACCGTCTGTCCTCCGGCCTGAAAATCAACAGCGCCAAAGACGACGCTGCCGGCATGCAGATCGCCAACCGTCTGAACAACCAGGTCAAAGGCCTGAACGTTGCCATCGCCAACGCCAACAACGGCGTGTCGATTGCCCAGACCGCTGAAGGCGCGATGCAAGAATCCACCAACACCCTGCAGCGTCTGCGTGAACTCGCCCTGCAAGCGGCCAACGGTGATAAAAGCGACGCTGACCGTGTTTCCCTGCAGCAAGAATTCACCGCTAAAGTGGGCGAGCTGAACCGTATCGCCAGCACCACCACCTTCGGTGGTCGTAACCTGCTGGACGGCTCGTTCAGCAACGTAGCGTTCCAGATCGGCGCCAACGCCAACGAGACTATCTCGTTCGGTATGACTGATATCAGCTCGACTGCGCTGAAGGGGAACTACAAAGAAGCGGCTGTAGATGGCGCTGCGATGAAAGGCCTGGCCGCTACCGCTACTGGTTCGGTTCTGACTAATAAATCAACCGTGACGGGTACTGCTGTCGCCGGCGCTACCACTGCTGGTGATAACTTCACCATTAACGGCACAACGATCACTCTGGCTGGTGGTGCTACTGCTACTGCTGCTGCCGCTGATGCAGTGGCAGCTATTAACGCACAAACGGCTACAACTGGTGTTACTGCCAGCGCTGATGCTACAGGTATTTTGAGCCTCTCATCGACCAAGGTTTTCACTCTTGGCGCTGGTGCAACTAACGATGGCTTGGCCAAGCTCAACGTTGCGGCGGGTGCTTCCCCTGCTCCCTCCAGCGACCTCACTGCTGCCGGTAGCATTTCGGTTAACGGCACAGCGGTGAACTGGGCAAAAGGCGCCACCATGGCGAGCGTTCTCACCGACCTTACCAACGCTGCAGGCGGTGCGGCCACTGGCGCTTCGGCCACTTTCGTTGACGGTCGTGTCAAGCTGACGTCGGGTGACGGTGCTGATATCAAGTTGTCCAACACTTCTGCTGGTTCTCTGTCGCAGTTGGGCCTGTCGGCCGGCACTACCCAAGCCAAACTGACCGCTGACACTTCCATCGACGTGAACGGAGTTGAAGTCAAATTCAAGAAGGGCGACACCTCTGACGCGATCGTAGCTTCGATCAACAGCGCCAGCACCGGTGTTCAAGCCAGCAAAAACGCTGACGGTACCCTGAACCTGTTCGCCGACAAAGACATCACCATCAAGGACGGCAGCGCCGGTACTGGCCTGGCTGCACTGGGTCTGACCGCTGTTGCAGCTGCCGGCACCAAAACCGCCGTCACCATGGAAACCAGCGTTTCCGACCTGAACATCCTGACTGCCGCTTCTTCGCAGCAGGCCATCCAGGCTCTGGACGACGCCATGCAGCAAATCGACAGCCAGCGTTCGCAGCTGGGTGCCGTACAAAACCGCTTCGCCAGCACCGTGGCCAACCTGCAGAGCATTTCGCAGAACTCCTCCGCTGCCAAAGGCCGCGTAGAAGACGCTGACTTCGCCTCTGAAGCCGCTGAACTGACCAAGCAACAAACCCTGCAACAGGCTTCCACTGCGATCCTGTCCCAGGCCAACCAACTGCCATCGTCTGTTCTGAAGCTGCTTCAGTAATAGCGCTAGCGGTTAAATAACGGGAGGGTGCGTTTAACGACGTGCCCTTCCGTTTTTTCAGTTTGGAGGTGGTGACATGGACATGAGCATCAAGCTGACCTCGTCTTACCCCGCAGCTACGGCCCCGGCCAACCTTGGCGCAGTGGTGACCCAGGCCAAGCCTGCGGCCAGCAATGAGCCGATCAAAAGTGAAGAGCCTCAGCGCGCGGCGCTGGAAAAGGCTGTTACCGATATGCGTGAGTTTGTGCAGGCTTCACAGCGCAACCTGGATTTTTCCATCGATGACTCCACCGGCAAGGTAGTGGTCAAGGTGATCGCCACTGACAGTGGTGAAGTGATTCGACAGATTCCATCGGAGACCGCGCTCAAATTGGCGCAGAACCTGAGCGATGCCGGCAGCCTGTTGTTTGATAGCAAGGCTTGAGTTGGCACGAAACATGTTTCTGATTGCGGTCTAGGCGTATAAGCGCCAAAAAACGGCCGCCGCAGGACAAGGAGAATGGCAAATGGCTAGTTCAACGATTTCCGGCCCAGGTTCGGGCTACGACACCCAAGCAATCGTCAAGGCGCTGGTCGGGGCCGAGCAGGCGCCCAAGCAGGCTCAGATCACCAACGAGCAGAAGAAAGCCACCGTGCAGTTGTCTGCCGTGGGCTCGGTCAAGACGGCGTTGGAAGCCTACCAGGCGGCGATCACCAAGTTGAACAATGCCTCGGCCTTCAACGGGCTGGCGGCGACTTCTTCGGAAGAGAAAAACGTCAAAGTCACCCTGGGTGACGGCGCCTCCAGTGGCAAATACCTGTTGAAGATCGCAAACCTTGCGACCGCCTCGAAAGTCACCACAGCGGTGAACGCGGACGGCGCATCGGGCAAGGCCAACAGCACGGACGAAGACCAGACGCTGACCATCAACCAGTCAGGCAAAAGCTACGACGTGGTGATCCCCGGCGGCGCGACCTTGCAACAGGTGCGCGAGTCGATCAATACCCAGCTCTCGTCCCAAGGGATCAGTGCCAACGTCCTGAGTGACTCTAACGGCGCACGCCTGGTGCTGACCTCGACCAATATGGGCGAAGGCACCGACATCACCCTTAGTGGTGATTCGCAGTTGGCAGTCGGGTATGACAAAGGCACGCCGCCGACCAACGCCAAGTACTCCATCGACGGCATTGAAATGTCATCGACCAGCAACAAGATCACCTCGGCGATCAGCGGCGTGACCCTGGACTTGCTGGACACGGTAGACATCACCAAACCGACCACCATTACCGTGGCCAGCAACACCGACACCTTGAAAACCTCGGTGCAGTCCTTCGTCAGTGCGTACAACACGCTGATGACGGCGATCAATACCCAAACCAAAGTCACCGCCACCGGTGATGCCTCCACCACCACCGCAGGTGCGTTGACCGGTGATGCGTCGATGCGTCAATTGGTGAACAGCCTGCGTTCCGAGTTGGTCAACGGCTCCGGCGCGGGCACCATGACCAGCCTGGCGCAGATGGGCATTACCACTGACCAGAAAACCGGCCTGCTGAGCCTGGACGACAAGACCTGGGACAAGGCCGTGGTCAAGGGCGCTGGCGATATCGCCAAGCTGTTCACTGGCGACACTGGCTTGATCACGCGCATGAACAAGGCGACCAAGAGCTACGTGGGCACCACTGGCACCCTGGCGACCCGGGCTACCGATCTCAACAACAAGTTGACCGACTTGACCAAAGAGACCGACGACCTGACGCGACGCATGGATGCCTTGCAGAAGTCCCTGACCGCCAAGTACACGGCGATGGACACCATGATCGCGCAGATCAACGCCAGCAGCTCCAGCATCCTGACCACCCTCAATTCGTTGAACAATCCTAAGTCGAACTGATAAACGGTGTGTGCAGGGCCCCCATTTAGAGGGCCCTGGCGCAGGGTGCTGGATTAAAGTTTTGGTCGTCACGGTCGAAAAACTGGTTAAGCAAACCTATTCGATTGTCGCCCAGTTACGAGGTAGCAACATGAACCCAATGAGAGCCCTTCGTCAGTACCAGAAGGTCAACGCCCACGCTCAGGTCTCCGAAGCCAGCCCGCACCGCCTGGTGCAGATGCTGATGGAAGGTGGCCTGGATCGCATGGCGCAGGCCAAGGGCGCGTTGAGTCGCGGGGACATCGCGCAAAAAGGCCTGATGCTGGGCAAGGCGATTGAAATTATTTCGGGCCTGCGCGATGGCCTGGAGCCGGAGAAAGCCGAAGATCCGGCCGCGATCCAGCGTCTGGATGCCCTGTACAACTACATGGGCAATCGCCTGGTCGAGGCCAACCAAGTCAATGATGTCGAGATGATCGACGAAGTCGCCCGCCTGCTGATCACCGTCAAGACCGGCTGGGATGCCATCGCTCCACAATAAGGCCGATTGCCTTGAGGGACACATCATGAGCCACGCACTGCAACGCATCGACGAAACCCGCGAAGCCCTGATCGGCGCGCTGGCCGAGCGCAACTGGGAAGCCGTGGGCGAGTTGGACCTGGGGTGCCGCGCGGTGATTGATGAGGTACTCAGCGAGGCGCCGGTAGATGAGGACGCACTGCGCGAGAAGCTTGAAAGTTTGTTGGTGGTGTATCGGCAGTTGCTTGAGGTGACGACCGGCGAGCGCCAGGCCATTTTCGAAGAGATGTCGCAGATCAACCAAGCGAAAAATGCGTCAAAGGTTTACCATCTGTTCGGTTGAACGGGCGCAGTTAATCCGCACGGCGCGTCATATATTTGACTGTGCCAGCATTTTTGACTTAACTAGTGCTGTTTTCAGATTTCAGACGTCTAGTAGGTAACAAATCTTACAGACGTCTAGATTGCCCTCATTCCGGGGCAGGAAGTTTTACTAGGGAAGTTGCTATTGCATGTGGCGTGAAACCAAAATTCTGCTGATCGATGACGATAGCGTCCGCCGCCGCGATTTAGCGGTGATTTTAAATTTTCTCGGTGAAGAAAATTTGCCCTGCGGCAGCCACGATTGGCAGCAGGCGGTCAGCTCGTTGTCGTCGAGCCGTGAAGTCATTTGTGTATTGATCGGGACGGTAAACGCTCCTGGCGCAGTTCTGGGCCTGTTAAAGACACTGTCTACCTGGGATGAGTTCCTTCCGGTGTTGCTAATGGGCGATATTTCTTCCGTGGACCTGCCGGAAGACCAGCGCCGCCGCGTGCTATCCAACCTGGAAATGCCGCCCAGCTACAGTAAATTGCTCGATTCCCTGCACCGCGCCCAGGTCTATCGCGAGATGTACGACCAGGCCCGCGAGCGCGGCCGTCACCGTGAACCCAACCTGTTCCGCAGCCTCGTCGGCACCAGCCGTGCCATCCAGCACGTGCGTCAGATGATGCAGCAAGTGGCCGATACCGACGCCAGCGTGTTGATCCTCGGCGAGTCGGGCACCGGCAAGGAAGTGGTCGCGCGCAACCTGCACTATCATTCCAAGCGCCGCGACGGGCCCTTTGTGCCGGTCAACTGCGGGGCGATCCCGGCAGAGCTGCTGGAAAGCGAATTGTTCGGCCATGAGAAGGGCGCCTTTACCGGGGCGATCACCAGCCGTGCCGGGCGCTTTGAACTGGCCAATGGCGGCACCCTGTTCCTCGACGAAATCGGCGACATGCCGTTGCCGATGCAGGTCAAGCTGCTGCGCGTGTTGCAGGAGCGCACCTTCGAGCGCGTGGGCAGCAACAAGACCCAGAGCGTGGATGTGCGCATCATTGCCGCCACCCACAAGAACCTCGAAAGCATGATCGAGGTCGGCAGCTTCCGCGAAGACCTGTACTACCGCCTCAATGTATTCCCTATCGAGATGGCCCCGCTGCGTGAGCGCGTGGAAGACATTCCGTTGCTGATGAACGAACTGATCTCGCGCATGGAGCACGAGAAGCGCGGCTCCATTCGTTTCAACTCCGCGGCGATCATGTCCCTGTGCCGTCACGGCTGGCCGGGCAACGTCCGCGAGCTGGCCAACCTGGTGGAGCGCATGGCGATCATGCACCCGTATGGGGTGATCGGTGTGGTCGAGTTGCCGAAGAAATTCCGCTACGTCGACGACGAGGACGAGCAGATGGACAGCCTGCGCAGCGACATGGAAGAGCGCGTGGCAATCAACGGCCATACTCCAGATTTCGGCGCTAGCGCGATGTTGCCGCCCGAAGGCCTGGATCTCAAGGACTACCTCGGCAACCTGGAGCAAGGCCTGATCCAACAGGCGCTGGATGATGCCAACGGCATCGTCGCCCGTGCCGCCGAGCGCCTGCGTATCCGTCGCACCACCCTGGTGGAGAAGATGCGCAAGTACGGTATGAGCCGCAAAGAAGGTGATGAACAGGCGGATGATTGACGCCTGTTTTTCAACTACTTGATTTATAGGTAGATTTTTTTCGGCACGGGTATTGCTACAACCCTCGCAACGTTCCGTTTAACTGACGGTCAGCCAAGCGAGAGAGCATCATGCCCCACGCCGCCCAACTATCTTCGGCCCCTGCCATCCAGGGGCTGGTTTCGCCTGTAGAGCCGCCGACCCGCCAGGGCCTGGAGCACGCGTTCTCGCAGTTCAACCAGATGTCGAGCCAGCTGACCGACTCCTACAGTCTGCTTGAGGCCCGGGTTTCGGAGCTTAAAGGCGAACTGGCGGTGGTCAGCGCCCAGCGCATGCAAGAGCTGGCCGAGAAAGAACGCCTGGCCAACCGCCTGCAAAACCTGCTGGACCTGTTGCCCGGTGGCGTGATCGTCATCGACGACCAGGGCCGCGTGCGCGAAGCCAACCCGGCAGCCTGCGACCTGCTCGGCCTGCCGCTGGAAGGCGAGCTGTGGCGTGAAGTCATCACCCGCTGTTTTGCCCCCCGTGAAGACGACGGCCACGAAGTCTCCCTCAAGGACGGGCGCCGGCTGTCCATTGCGACCCGTTCCCTGGACGCCGAGCCGGGCCAGCTTGTGCTCCTCAATGACCTGACAGAAACCCGGCACCTGCAAGATCAGCTGGCTCGCCATGAGCGGCTGTCCTCGCTGGGCCGGATGGTCGCTTCCTTGGCGCATCAGATTCGTACGCCGTTGTCGGCGGCATTGATCTACGCCAGCCATTTGACTGACGAGCAATTACCGGCGGCCACCCACCAACGCTTTGCCGGGCGCCTCAAGGAACGCCTGCATGAGTTGGAACACCAAGTGCGCGACATGCTGGTGTTTGCCCGCGGCGAACTGCCGCTGACCGATCGCATTACCCCTGCCGGCTTGATGCAGTCGCTGCAAGCGGCAGCGGCGACCCATGTGCAGGAGGCCAACCTGCGCTGGCAGTGCGACAGCCACCAGGGCGAATTGCTGTGCAACCGCGACACCCTGGTGGGCGCGCTGCTCAACCTGATCGAAAACGCCACCCAGGCCAGTGGCCCCGGGGCGCGCCTGAAAGTGCACCTGTACACCCGCGGGCAAACCCTGCGCCTGTGCGTCAGCGACAGCGGCAGCGGTATTGCCCCGCAGGTACTGCAGCGCCTGGGCGAGCCGTTTTTTACCACCAAGACCAACGGCACTGGCCTGGGCCTGACCGTGGTCAAGGCAGTGGCCCGTGCCCATCAGGGACAATTGCAGCTGCGTTCCCGCCTGGGGCGTGGCACCTGTGCATTGATGACCTTGCCGCTGTTTTCCAGCGCGGCAAGCGCGGAGTAAGAAGATGATGGCTATCAAGGTTTTATTGGTGGAAGACGATCGCGCCCTGCGTGAAGCATTGGCTGACACGCTGCTGTTGGCGGGCCATGACTATCGTGCGGTCGGCTCTGCCGAAGAAGCCTTGGAGGCGGTCGAACAGGAGACCTTCAGCCTGGTGGTCAGCGACGTCAACATGCCCGGCATGGACGGCCACCAGTTGCTCGGCCTGCTGCGGGTGCGCCAGCCGCAACTGCCGGTGCTGCTGATGACCGCCCATGGCGCGGTGGAGCGGGCGGTGGATGCCATGCGTCAGGGCGCGGCGGATTACCTGGTCAAGCCGTTCGAACCCAAGGCGTTGATCGAACTGGTCGCCCGGCATGCCCTGGGCGTGATGCCCGCAGTCGATGGCGATGGCCCGATTGCCTTTGAGCCGGCCAGCGCGCAGTTGCTGGAGCTGGCGGCGCGGGTGGCGCGCAGTGATTCCACTGTGCTGATTTCCGGCGAGTCCGGCACCGGTAAAGAAGTGCTGGCGCGGTATATCCACCAGCAATCGGGCCGTGCCAAGCAACCGTTCATTGCGATCAACTGCGCGGCGATCCCTGACAACATGCTTGAAGCCACTTTGTTCGGCCATGAAAAGGGCTCGTTCACCGGCGCCATCGCGGCCCAGGCCGGCAAGTTCGAACAGGCCGACGGCGGCACCATCCTGCTCGACGAAATCTCGGAAATGCCCCTGGGCCTGCAAGCCAAGTTGCTGCGGGTATTGCAGGAGCGTGAAGTGGAGCGCGTGGGCGCACGCAAGCCGATCCAGCTGGATATCCGCGTGGTCGCCACCACCAACCGCGACCTGGCGGGCGAAGTGGCGGCGGGGCGCTTCCGTGAAGACTTGTTCTACCGCCTTTCGGTGTTCCCCCTGGCCTGGCGCCCATTGCGTGAGCGCCCGGCGGATATCATTCCCTTGGCCGAGCGCCTGCTGAACAACCACGTCAAAAAAATGAAGCATGCCCAGGCGCGTTTATCGCCTGAGGCCCAGGCGTGCCTGGTCAGTTACCCATGGCCGGGCAACGTGCGTGAGTTGGACAACGCGATCCAGCGTGCGCTGATTTTGCAGCAGGGCGGTTTGATCCAGCCCCAGGATTTCTGCCTGGCCATGGGCAGCGGGGCGGCACCGTTGCCGAGCCTGGCGCCGGCTCCAGTGGTCGCCGAGGCGGAATCAGCCGGTGCCCTGGGCGATGACCTGCGCCGCCGCGAATTCCAGATGATCATCGACACCCTGCGCGCCGAGCGTGGCCGCCGCAAAGAAGCGGCCGAGCGCCTGGGCATCAGCCCGCGCACCTTGCGCTACAAGCTGGCGCAGATGCGCGACGCCGGAATGGACGTGGAAGCCTATCTTTTCGCCACATGAACGCGCGCCAATGCCGTGTGTAGGAGCGAGCTTGCTCGCGAAGAACCCATAGGCGCCGCGGGCATCCTGTAAGCACGCGTTATCGTTGACGTTTTTCGCGAGCAAGCTCGCTCCTACAAAAAACCGTGCGGTAAGAAGGGCCAAAAAACGTGCGGTAACAAGTTCGACAAGCTTTGTCGCCTTTTCTTACGAGTTGCTCCAGAGCTGGCACCCTTGTTGCTACCACCCCTAGTAACCGCTGCGTAGTGTCAAAAAATTGCGGGTCGTCGGAGAGAGAAGGTCATGAGCCAGGGTATTGAGTTCAATCGGTTGATGTTGGATATGCGCGCCATGCAAATGGATGCCATGGCTCAACCGAAATCCGTCGCGCCAGCGCCGGAATTGGGCCAAAGCAATTTTGCCGACATGCTCGGCCAGGCAATCAATAAAGTCAGCGATACCCAGCAGGCGTCCAGCCAGTTGGCGACGGCCTTCGAGATCGGTAAAAGCGGCGTGGACCTTACCGATGTGATGGTCGCCTCGCAAAAGGCCAGTGTGTCCTTCCAAGCCTTGACCCAAGTGCGTAACAAGCTGGTTCAGGCGTATCAAGACATCATGCAGATGCCGGTTTAAGGACGAGATTTAAGTCATGGCTGAAGCAGTCTCCGACAACCTCCCCGCCAAGGCCGACGGCAAACCGCCGTTGTTTGGCCTGTCGTTCCTGGAAAACCTCTCGCAAATGACCATGCTGCGTCAGGTGGGCCTGATGGTGGGCCTGGCAGCCAGCGTGGCGATTGGTTTTGCCGTGGTGCTGTGGTCGCAGCAACCCGATTACCGCCCCTTGTACGGCAGCCTGTCGGGCATGGATTCCAAGCAGATCATGGAAACCCTCGCCGCCGCCGACATCGCCTACACCGTGGAGCCCAACTCCGGCGCCTTGCTGGTCAAGGCCGATGACGTGGCCCGTGCACGGATGAAACTGGCCGCCGCTGGCGTGGCGCCGTCCGACAGCAATATCGGTTTTGAAATCCTCGACAAAGACCAGGGCCTGGGCACCAGCCAGTTCATGGAAGCCACCCGCTATCGCCGGGGTCTGGAAGGCGAACTGGCGCGCACCATTTCCAGCCTCAATAACGTCAAGGCCGCCCGTGTGCACCTGGCGATTCCGAAAAGCTCGGTGTTCGTGCGTGACGAGCGCAAGCCCAGCGCCTCGGTATTGGTCGAACTCTTTGCCGGCCGCTCCCTGGAGCCTGGCCAGGTACTGGCGATCGTCAACCTGGTGGCGACCAGTGTTCCCGAATTGAGCAAGTCGCAAATCACCGTGGTGGACCAGAAGGGCAACCTGTTGTCCGACATGGCCGAAAACTCCGCGCTGACCCAGGCCGGCAAGCAGTTCGACTACAGCCGCCGCATGGAAAGCATGCTCACCCAGCGCGTGCATAACATCCTGCAACCGGTACTGGGCAACGACCGCTACAAGGCTGAAGTCTCCGCCGACGTGGATTTCAGCGCCGTCGAGTCCACCTCCGAACAGTTCAACCCGGACCAGCCGGCCCTGCGCAGCGAGCAGTCCACCAGCGAACAACGCACCGCCAGCAATGGCCCGCAAGGTGTGCCGGGCGCCCTGAGCAACCAGCCACCAGCGCCGGCCTCCGCACCGCAGACCACCGGTGGCGCCGCCGCTACCGCTGGCGCGATCCAGCCTGGCCAACCATTGCTGGACGCCAACGGCCAGCAGATCATGGACCCGGCCACCGGCCAGCCGATGCTTGCGCCGTATCCTGCGGACAAACGTAACCAGTCCACCAAGAACTTCGAACTCGACCGTTCCATCAGCCACACCAAGCAGCAACAGGGCAAGATCAATCGCCTGTCGGTGTCGGTGGTGGTCGATGACCAGGTCAAGGTCAACCCAGCGGACGGCGCGGTGACCCGTGCGCCGTGGACGGCTGACGAACTGGCACGGTTCACCCGCCTGGTGCAGGACGCCGTGGGCTTCGACGCCAGCCGTGGCGACAGCGTCAGCGTGATCAACATGCCGTTCTCCGCCGAGCGCGGTGAAGTCATCGCCGACCCGGCGTTCTATACCCAGCCGTGGTTCTGGGACATCGTCAAGCAAGTGCTGGGGGTGCTGTTCATCCTGGTGCTGGTGTTCGGCGTATTGCGCCCGGTGCTCAACAACATCACCGGTGGCGGCAAGAAACAACTGGCGCTGGCCGGTGGCGACGTCGAGTTGGGGGGCATGGGCGGCCTGGATGGCGAGCTGGCCAACGACCGCGTCAGCCTCGGCGGCCCGCAAAGCATCCTGTTGCCAAGCCCGAGCGAAGGCTATGACGCTCAGTTGAACGCAATCAAGAGTCTGGTGGCAGAAGACCCGGGCCGTGTGGCTCAGGTCGTGAAAGAGTGGATTAACGCAGATGAATGATCGAGCCGCTGTGGCCAAGCTCTCCCGGGTCGACAAAGCCGCCGTGTTGCTGCTGTCCCTGGGTGAAACCGACGCTGCCCAAGTGCTGCGCCACATGGGCCCCAAAGAGGTCCAGCGGGTGGGCGTGGCCATGGCGCAGATGCGCAATGTGCACCGTGAGCAAGTCGAGCAGGTGATGAGCGAGTTCGTCGAGATCGTCGGCGACCAGACCAGCCTGGGCGTCGGCTCCGACAGCTACATTCGCAAGATGCTCACCTCGGCCCTGGGCGAAGACAAGGCCAACGGCCTGATCGACCGCATCCTGCTGGGTGGCAACACCAGCGGCCTGGACAGCCTCAAGTGGATGGAGCCGCGGGCAGTGGCCGACGTGATCCGCTACGAGCACCCGCAGATCCAGGCGATCGTGGTGGCCTACCTCGACCCGGACCAGGCCGGCGAAGTGCTTGGTCACTTCGACCATAAAGTGCGCCTGGACATCATCCTGCGTGTGTCATCGCTGAACACGGTGCAACCGGCGGCGCTCAAAGAACTCAACACCATTCTGGAGAAGCAGTTCTCCGGCAATTCCAATGCCTCGCGCACCACCCTGGGTGGCATCAAGCGCGCGGCCGACATCATGAACTTCCTCGACAGCTCGGTCGAAGGCCAGTTGATGGACTCGATCCGCGAGATCGACGACACCCTGTCCGGCCAGATCGAAGACCTGATGTTCGTGTTCAACAACCTGGCCGATGTCGACGACCGTGGCATCCAGGCGCTGCTGCGCGAAGTGTCCTCGGACGTGCTGGTGCTGGCGCTCAAGGGCTCGGACGAAAACGTCAAAGAAAAGATCTTCAAGAACATGTCCAAGCGTGCGTCCGAATTGCTTCGCGACGACCTGGAAGCCAAGGGCCCGGTGCGCGTCAGCGATGTGGAAACCGCGCAGAAGGAAATCCTCACCATTGCCCGCCGTATGGCCGAAGCCGGAGAAATCGTTCTCGGCGGGAAGGGCGGCGAAGAAATGATCTAAGGCGCCTTGCATGTCGAATAAAGATGAGGCGCCCAGCGATCTGATTCGCGCGCGTGATGTCGGCGGCTTCGACATCTGGTCGCTGCCCAGCTTCGACCCCCATGTGCCGCAGCCCGAGCCTGAACCGGTGGAGGAACCGCCGGCGGAGATGGAAGAAGTGCCGCTGGATGAAGTCCAGCCACTGACCCTCGAAGAGTTGGAAACCATCCGCCAGGAGGCTTACAACGAAGGCTTTGCGGCGGGGGAAAAAGACGGTTTTCGCAGCACCACCCTCAAGGTTCGCCAGGAAGCCGAGGTGGCGCTGGCCGCCAAGCTGGGCAGCCTGGAGCGCTTGATGGGCAACCTGTTCGACCCTATCGCCGAACAGGATTCACAGCTGGAAAAGTCCATGGTCGGCCTGGTGCAGCACATTGCGCGCCAGGTGATCCAGCGCGAGCTGGTGCTCGATTCCAGCCAGATCGAAGGTGTGATGCGTGAAGCCCTCAAGCTGCTGCCCCTGGGCGTTGGCAATGTGCGGCTGTACATCAACCCGCAGGATTTCGAACAGGTCAAAGCCCTGCGCGAGCGCCATGAAGAAACCTGGCGCATCGTCGAAGACGCCTCGTTGCAGCCCGGTGGTTGCCGCGTCGAGACCGAACACAGCCGCATTGACGCGACGGTGGAAACCCGTATCAGCCAGATCATGGCCAAGTTGTTTGATCAACTGCATGAACAGGCCCTGCATCCCGCCGAGCCTGACCTGAGCGTTGACCTGGACGCCACCGATGCGCCTTGATCGCACCAGCTTCGCCAAGCGCCTGGGCAGCTACGCCGAGGCCACCGAGTTGCCCGGCCAGCCGATCCTCGAAGGGCGCCTGTTGCGCATGGTCGGCCTGACCCTCGAAGCCGAGGGCCTGCGCGCCGCCATGGGCAGCCGCTGCCTGGTGATCAACGACGACAGCTACCACCCGGTGCAGGTCGAAGCCGAGGTGATGGGCTTTTCGGGCAGCAAGATTTTTCTGATGCCGGTCGGCAGCCTCGCCGGCATTGCCCCCGGTGCCCGCGTGGTGCCGCTGGCCGACACCGGCCGCCTGCCCATGGGCATGAGCATGCTGGGCCGCGTACTCGACGGGGCCGGCCGTGCGCTGGACGGCAAGGGCGGCATGAAGGCCGAAGACTGGGTGCCGATGGACGGCCCCACCATCAATCCGCTCAAGCGCAACCCCATCAGCGTGCCGCTGGACGTGGGCATTCGCAGCATCAACGGTTTATTGACGGTCGGTCGCGGCCAGCGCCTGGGCCTGTTCGCCGGTACCGGCGTGGGTAAGTCGGTGTTGCTGGGCATGATGACGCGCTTTACCGAGGCCGACATCATCGTGGTGGGGCTGATCGGTGAGCGGGGCCGTGAAGTGAAGGAGTTCATCGAGCACAGCCTCGGTGAAGAAGGGCTCAAGCGTTCCGTTGTCGTCGCTTCTCCGGCAGACGATGCACCGCTGATGCGCCTGCGTGCGGCGATGTACTGCACGCGCATCGCCGAATATTTCCGCGACAAGGGCAAGAACGTCCTGTTGCTGATGGACTCGCTCACGCGTTTCGCCCAGGCCCAGCGCGAGATCGCCCTGGCCATCGGTGAACCGCCCGCGACCAAGGGTTACCCGCCATCGGTGTTCGCCAAGCTGCCCAAGCTGGTGGAGCGTGCCGGTAATGCCGAAGCCGGCGGTGGCTCGATCACCGCGTTCTACACCGTGTTGTCCGAAGGCGACGACCAACAGGACCCGATTGCCGACTCGGCGCGGGGCGTGCTCGACGGCCACATCGTGCTGTCGCGGCGCTTGGCGGAAGAGGGGCATTACCCGGCCATCGACATCGAAGCGTCCATCAGCCGGGTGATGCCGGCGGTGGTCACGCCGGAGCATATGGCCCGTGCCCAGCAGTTCAAGCAGTTGTGGTCGCGTTACCAGCAAAGTCGCGACCTGATCAGCGTCGGCGCCTATGTGGCCGGTGGTGACCGCGACACCGACCTGGCCATCGCCTTGCAGCCGCAACTGGTGACCTACCTGCGCCAGGGTCTCAACGACAAGATCACCATGGGCGAGAGCCAGTCGCACTTGCAGTCCATCTTCGCCCCGGCGCTGGGCGGCTAAGCCATGGCCAACAGCCGCGCCGCACGCCTGGCCCCGGTGGTGGACATGGCCGAAAAGGCCGAGAAAGCCGCCGTGCAACGCCTGGGTTATTTCCAGGGTCAGGTGCGTCTGGCCCAAAGCAAGCTGGGCGACCTGGAGCGTTTTCGTGGCGAGTACCAGCAGCAGTGGATCGAACGCGGCAGCCAGGGGGTGTCCGGCCAGTGGCTGATGGGGTACCAGGGCTTTCTCAATCAGCTTGAGACCGCCGTCGGCCAGCAACGCCAGAGCCTGGTCTGGCACGAGGCCAACCTCGACAAGGCTCGCGAAGCCTGGCAACAGGCGTTTGCCCGGGTCGAGGGGCTGCGCAAGCTGGTGCAGCGCTACATCGACGAAGCGCGAGCCATCGAAGACAAGCGCGAGCAAAAACTGCTCGATGAATTGTCCCAGCGCCTTCCCCGCCAAGAACAGTTCTAACGCACCCATGTCATCTGTAGGAGCGAGCTTGCTCGCGAAAAACGTCAACGATAACGCGTGCTTCCTGGATGTACGCGGCGCCTGTGAGTTTTTCGCGAGCAAGCTCGCTCCTACAAAGGGCATTTGCTGTGTTGCTTGGATGGGGTTCAGCTGCTACACCTTGTGTCTAGTGCAATGACAAGGAAGCAGTCACATGTCAGTCGAGTCAGAAGTATCCCTGGACGGGAAGAAGTTGACGATCGCAATCAAGGGCCGGTTCGATTTCGGCAGCCACCAAAATTTTCGCAATGTCTACGAAGGTATTTACCCTAAGCCCGAGACTGTTGTAGTGGACTTGAGGGGTACCACCTACATGGATAGTTCGGCCCTGGGCATGCTCCTGTTGCTGCGGGACCATGCGGGTGGCGATAAGTCCGATATCCGAGTGGTTAATAGCAACTGCGACGTGCGCAAGATCCTCGCCATCTCCAACTTCGACAAGCTGTTCGACATCAGTTGAGCGCCTTGGCCCCGGTCCTTGAAGCGCTGACCATCCTGATCGCCGAAGACAGCGCCGCCGACCGCCTGTTGCTAGCGAGCATCATCCGTCGCCAGGGCCATCAGGTGCTGACCGTGAGCAATGGCGCCGAAGCGATTGAGGTGTTTGCCCGCGAGCGTCCGCAACTGGTGTTGATGGACGCACTGATGCCGGTCATGGATGGCTTTGAAGCCGCGCGGCAGATCAAGCAACTGGCGGGGGAGGCGCTGGTGCCGATCATCTTCCTCACGTCGCTGCGCGAAAACGAAGCCCTGGCCCAATGCCTGGACGCCGGTGGCGATGACTTTCTGCCCAAACCCTATAACCCCTTGATCCTGGCGGCGAAGATCAACGCCATGGACCGCCTGCGCCGCCTGCAGGCCACGGTTTTACAACAGCGTGACCTGATCGCCAGGCACCACGAACACCTGATGCATGAACAGCGGGCGGCCAAGGCGGTGTTCGACAAGGTCGCCCATTCCGGTTGTATCAACGCCGCGCCGAATATCCGCTATCTGCAATCGCCTTATGCGCTGTTCAACGGCGACTTGTTGCTGGCGGCCTACACGCCATCGGGTGACATGCATGTGTTGCTGGGCGATTTCACCGGCCATGGCTTGCCGGCCGCCATCGGTGCCATGCCCCTGGCCGAAGTGTTCTACGGCATGACCGCCAAGGGCTACGGCCTCACGCAGACCCTGCGGGAGATGAACGCCAAGCTCAAGCGCATCCTGCCGGTGGACATGTTCTGCTGTGCCACCTTGCTGTGCCTGAGCGCCCAGCGGCGGGCGGTGGAGGTGTGGAACGGCGGCATGCCCGAAGGCTACGTGCATGAAGTCGCCACGGGCAGGCGCACGCCATTGATGTCGCGGCATCTGCCCTTGGGGGTGTTGTCGGCAGAGGCGTTCGATGACAGCACCGAGGTCTGGCCCATGACGTTGGGCGACCGGGTGTTTTTGCTCTCCGACGGTGTGCTGGACACCTCTGATGCCAACGATCAACTGTTCGGCGCCGAACGCTTGCAGCAGGTGTTCGCCACCAATCGCGAGCCCGACCGCCTGTTCGCGGACATCGAGCAGGCCCTGGCGGCCTTTCGCGGCCAGGCACGCGATGACGTCAGCATGGTCGAGATCACCTTGCAGGCGGGCCAACCCTTGCGGGCGGCCGAACCTATGTATGCCGACAGCGGCCAGTCGTGCCCGCTGGATTGGTCGGTGAGTTTCGAATTTCGCGCCCAGACCCTCAGGACCTACAACCCGCTGCCGTACTTGCTGCAACTGCTGTTGGAGATCCACGGCCTGCGTGAGCAGAGTGGGGCGCTTTACAGTGTGATGGCCGAGTTGTATTCCAACGCGCTGGAGCATGGCGTGCTGGGCCTGGACTCACGGCTCAAGCGCGATGCCCAGGGGTTTGCGCAGTATTATCGCCAGCGCCATGAGCGGCTGGCGCAGTTGGACAGCGGTTACGTGCGCGTGCATGTGCAGGTGGTACCCACCGACAAGGGCGGCAAATTGAGCTTGCGCCTCGAAGACAGCGGGCAGGGTTTTGATGTGGAGCAGGAGCTGGCACGCCCCGTGGACATCGACCGTCTGTCTGGCCGGGGCCTGAGCCTGGTGCGTCAACTGAGCAGCGCGGTGCGCTGGTCCGATGGCGGGCGCTGCGTCTGCGTGGAGTTTTGCTGGGAGGCTCTGGCATAATCCGCCGATTCTTGATCAAGGAGCGAGCAAGTGGCTGAGATTCATTTGGACCCCGACGTGTTGTCGGACTTGCAGGAAGTGATGGAGAGCGAGTATCCGACGTTGCTCGACACCTTTATCGAGGACTCGCAAGAGCGCGTCGCAGCACTGCGCAAGGCTGGGGGCGACGCCAAAACGTTGGGACGAATTGCCCACAGTTTCAAAGGCAGCAGCGGCAATCTAGGGGCGGTGCGTTTGGCCCGATTGTGTGAGCTGCTGGAGACCGAGGCCGTCGAGGCGGCCTCGGATCTAGGCGCGCTGGTTGATCAGATTGATCATGAGTTCGCGCTGGTCAAGCCACTGTATGAATGTAGGAGCGAACTTGCTCGCGAAAAACGTCAACGATAACGCGTGCTTCCTGGATAAATGCGCTGCCTTTGGGTGCTTCGCGAGCAAGCTCGCTCCTACATTGAATCTGATATATCCAGGCATTTTGTAAAGCTGGCCCGACTTTTGCTCTATCTCCACAGACTGCATTCCCGACCCCATGCAGTGGAGACCCTTACTTATGCCAGTCGCCTCCAATTCGCTTCTTCAGGCTGCCACTGCGGCCAAGCCTCAAGTGCCGGCCGCCACGCCTGCGGTAGCGCCTGCGGCCTCGCAGGACAAGGGCCCTGGCTTCGCTCAAGTGTTTGCCAAGCAAGCTGCCAAGCCGCTGGGCAGGAGTGACGACGCGCCAGCCAGACCCGTGCGCGACAAAGCGGCTGATAGTAGCGCCAAACCTGCCGCCAGCGCGCCAGCGGTTGCCGATAGCGGCAATCCCTTGCCTGCCAAGCCGCCGGCCAAGAGCGACGACAGCGCTGACAGTGAGGGTGAGCAAGCTGCCGACCCGTCCCTGGCGCTGCAACCGGTGGCCGACCCGGCGCTGGTTGCCACCGTGGCGCCCGTGGCGGTCCCTGTTCCCGTACAAGCGCCTGCCGTCACGGCCGCAGATGACAATGCCCAGCCGCTCATTGCCGTGACCGAGGAGCCCAAGCAGCCGGCCTTCGACCCTGAGGCCGACCCGCTGGATTCGATGCCGGCCGTGCGCCTGGCGATGGAGCAGGGCGGTCACGTCTCGGCCAGCAGCCAGGCGCCGCAGAAAGCCGCGCCCACCACTCAGGACCAACCGACCGCCGCGCAGAACTTTGCCGCCGGCCTGGCCAGCATGGTCGACCAGCAAGCCACCAAGGACAGCACCGACCAAGGCGGCGACAAGGCCTTCGGCGCGCTGATCGATGACGGCCTCAAGGACCTCAAGAACGCCAGCAGCGACACCCGCGTGGACGACTTCGCCAACCGCCTGGCGGCGCTGACCCAGGCGGCCACGCCGAAAACCGCGAATGCCTTGCCGCCCGTCACCAATGCGCCCCTGGCCATGCACCAGAGCGGCTGGACCGAAGAGGTGGTCAACCGCGTGATGTACCTCTCCAGCGCCAACCTCAAGTCGGCCGAGATCCAGTTGCAGCCCGCTGAGCTGGGGCGCCTGGACATCAAGGTCAATATGACGGCAGACCAGCAGGCCCAGGTCAACTTCATGAGCGGCCATGCGGTGGTGCGTGAAGCGCTGGAAAGCCAGTCTGGTCGTTTGCGCGAGATGTTTGCCCAGCAGGGTATGGGGCAGGTGGATGTGAATGTCTCCGACCAGTCGCGGGGCCAGGAACAGCAGCAACAGCAGGGCCAGGCGCGAGGCGTCAGTAGCAGCGGCAGGCGCGCTGACAGCGGCGACGCCGGTGCCCCTGTAGATGTGGCCGAAGTGGCAGCGCCCGTGAGCCAGAGCCTGATCGGCTCCAGCGCCGTCGACTACTACGCCTGACTTGAGGCCTGTACAGGTCTGAATGTGGGAGCGGGCTTGCTCGCGAATGCAGAGTGTCAGTCAGTATATGTGTGACTGATACTCTGCATTCGCGAGCAAGCCCGCTCCCACATTTGTTTTTTGGTGTTCGCTCTTCCCTCATTACCAGACAACTCTGGCATAACACTTGCTCTTGCCTTGCCATAGATCTACGAATCCCCGAATAGTGACGGATTATTGGCATGGCGAAGAGCGACGACGCAGCAACTCCCCCCGCAGGCAAAGGCAAGCTCAAGCTGATCCTGTTGATTGTGCTGGGCCTGCTCCTGGCCATCGGGGCCTCGATTGGCGGCACCTGGTACATCATGCACAGCAGTGCAAGCACACCGGCACCTGCCGCCGAAACTGCCACGAACGTCAAGCAACCGGCAATCTTCGAGCAGATGCTTCCGGCCTTTGTTGCCAATTACAACGTCAACGGTCGTCAGCGCTACCTGCAAGTGAGCATTACCTTGCTGGCGCGCAACCAGGCGGACCTGGATGCCCTCAAGGTGCATATGCCGGTGATCCGCAACAACCTGGTGATGCTGTTCTCCGGGCAGAGCTTCGACAGCCTGGCCACGCCAGTCGGCCAGGAAATGCTGCGCCAGAAGGTCACTGCCAGCGTGCAGGAAGTGGCCCAGAAAGAACTCGGCAAAGTCGTGGTCGAGCAGGCGCTCTTCACTAACTTCGTATTGCAGTAGGATCACGACATGGCCGTGCAAGACCTGCTGTCCCAGGATGAAATCGACGCGCTGTTGCATGGCGTGGACGATGGTCTGGTACAGACCGAAATGGCTGCCGAACCCGGCAGCGTCAAAAGTTATGACCTGACCAGCCAGGATCGCATCGTGCGGGGACGCATGCCGACCCTGGAGATGATCAACGAGCGCTTTGCCCGCTACACCCGTATCAGCATGTTCAACATGCTGCGCCGTTCGGCGGATGTGGCCGTGGGCGGCGTGCAGGTGATGAAGTTCGGTGAGTACGTGCACTCGCTGTACGTGCCCACCAGCCTTAACCTGGTCAAGATCAAACCGCTGCGCGGTACCGCGCTGTTCATCCTCGACGCCAAACTGGTGTTCAAGCTGGTGGACAACTTCTTCGGTGGCGACGGCCGTCACGCCAAGATCGAAGGGCGTGAATTCACCCCTACCGAACTGCGTGTGGTGCGCATGGTGCTGGAGCAAGCCTTCATCGACTTGAAGGAAGCCTGGCAAGCGATCATGGAAGTCAATTTCGAGTACATCAACTCGGAAGTGAACCCGGCCATGGCCAACATCGTCGGGCCGAGCGAGGCCATTGTGGTGTCGACCTTCCACATCGAACTCGATGGCGGTGGCGGCGACCTGCACGTGACCATGCCTTACTCGATGATCGAACCGGTGCGCGAAATGCTCGACGCCGGATTCCAGTCCGACCTCGACGACCAGGACGAACGCTGGGTCAAGGCCCTGCGCGAAGACCTGCTGGACGTCGACGTGCCGCTGAGCGCCACCGTGGCCCGCCGCCAGTTGCGCCTGCGGGACATTTTGCACATGGCGCCTGGGGACATCATCCCCGTCGACTTGCCGCAAGAGTTGATCATGCGCGCCAATGGCGTGCCGTCATTCAAGGTCAAGCTCGGTTCCCACAAGGGCAACCTGGCGCTGCAAGTGGTTGAGCCGATCAACCGCCGCTGATTCAACCCTAATTCATGATTGTTTGCTGCGCCGAGGACATGTAATGGCTACCGAACACGAAAACACTTCCGCCGAAGACCAGGCCCTGGCTGACGAATGGGCTGCGGCCCTGGAAGAAACCGGCGATGTTGGCCAGGACGACATCGACGCGCTGCTGGCCGCCGACGCCGCCACCGCGCCGGCCGGCAACCGCCTGGCCATGGAAGAATTCGGCAGCGTGCCGAAGAACAACGAGCCGGTGAGCCTCGACGGCCCGAACCTGGATGTGATCCTCGACATCCCGGTGTCGATTTCCATGGAAGTGGGCAGCACCGAAATCAACATCCGCAACCTCTTGCAGCTCAACCAGGGCTCGGTGATCGAGCTGGACCGCCTGGCCGGCGAGCCGTTGGACGTGCTGGTCAACGGCACCCTGATTGCCCATGGCGAGGTGGTGGTGGTCAACGAGAAGTTCGGCATCCGCCTGACCGACGTGATCAGCCCGAGCGAACGCATCAAGAAGTTGCGCTGAGATGAAGTACTCGATGGCGGGACTGTTGCTGGCGCTGCCATTGAGCGCCCTGGCGGCAGAGCCGGTGGCGCAGGTGGCTGCGGCGCCAGCGGTCGGCAGCGTCGGCGGGCAGTTGACGCAGCTGGTGCTGGGCCTGTTGCTGGTGATCGGCCTGATCTTCGTGCTGGCCTGGTTGATGCGCCGCGTGCAGCGCATCGGCCCGGGCAACGGCCAGGTGATCGAGCTGGTGGGCTCGCGCGCTCTCGGCCCGCGTGATCGGCTGGTGCTGGTGCAGGTGGGCGAGGAGCAGATCCTGCTCGGCATCACCCCCGGCCGCATCACCCCGCTGCATGTACTCAAGACCCCGGTGGACGCGGTCAAGACCGAAGCCGCCACGCCAGAATTCGCCCAGCGCCTGATGGAATTGCTGGGCAAGGATCAGAAGGATAAGAAGTAATGCGCGTTTTGTTGACGCTCATGCTGTTGCTGGCCGCGCCGATGGCCCTGGGCGCCGACCCGTTGTCGATCCCGGCGATCACCCTGGGCACCAACGCGGCGGGCGCGCAGGAATATTCGGTCAGCCTGCAGATCCTGCTGATCATGACGGCGCTGAGTTTTATCCCGGCGTTCGTGATGCTGATGACCAGCTTCACGCGGATCATCATCGTCTTCTCGATCCTGCGCCAGGCCCTGGGCCTGCAACAGACGCCGTCGAACCAGATCCTCACCGGCATGGCGCTGTTTTTGACGCTGTTCATCATGGCGCCAGTGTTCGACAAGGTGAACCAGCAAGCCCTGCAACCTTACCTCGCGGAAAAACTCAACGCCCAGGACGCGATCGACAAGGCCCAGGGCCCGATCAAGGATTTCATGCTGTCGCAAACCCGCTCCAGCGACCTTGAGCTGTTCATGCGCCTGTCCAAGCGCACCGACATCGCCACCCCGGACCAGGCGCCGCTGACCATCCTGGTACCGGCGTTCGTCACCTCCGAATTGAAGACCGCGTTCCAGATCGGCTTCATGATCTTCATCCCGTTCCTGATCATCGACCTGGTGGTGGCGAGCGTATTGATGGCCATGGGCATGATGATGCTGTCGCCGCTGATCATCTCGTTGCCGTTCAAGATCATGCTGTTTGTGCTGGTGGACGGCTGGGCGCTGATTATTGGCACCCTGGCCGGCAGTTTCGGAGGGGTATAGCGCTATGACCCCAGAAGTCGCCGTCGACCTGTTCCGTGAAGCGCTGTGGCTGACCACCCTGATGGTTGCCGTGCTGGTGGTGCCGAGCCTGTTGGTCGGCCTGCTGGTGGCGATGTTCCAGGCCGCCACCCAGATCAACGAACAGACCTTGAGCTTCCTGCCGCGCCTGTTGGTGATGCTGGTGACCCTGATTGTCGCCGGCCCGTGGCTGGTGCAAACCTTCATGGAATACATCCTGCAGTTGTACGGCAGTATTCCGCAGTTGATCGGCTGAGCCGATGCAGTCCTTGCTGGCGTTGACCGACACCCAGATCAGCACCTGGGTGGCTTCGTTCATCCTGCCGCTGTTTCGCGTCACCGCGATGTTGATGGCCATGCCGGTGTTCGGCACCACCCTGGTTCCGCGTCGCGTGCGCTTGTATTTTGCCGTGGCGATCACGGTGGTGATCGTGCCGGGCTTGCCGCCGATGCCGCCGGTCAACGCGCTGGACCTGAGCGCCTTGCTGCTGATCGCCGAACAGATCCTGATCGGCGCCATGCTGGGGTTTTCCCTGACGTTGTTCTTCCAGGCTTTTGTGATCGCCGGGCAAATCATCTCGATCCAGATGGGCATGGGCTTCGCGTCCATGGTCGACCCTACCAACGGCGTGTCGGCGGCGGTGATCGGGCAATTCCTGACCATGCTGGTGACCTTGCTGTTTCTGGCCATGAACGGCCACCTGGTGGCGTTCGAAGTGTTGAGCGAAAGCTTCACCACCTTGCCGGTGGGCTCGGGGCTGGTGGTCAACCATTTCTGGGAACTGGTGGGGCGCCTCGGCTGGGTGCTGGGCGCGGCGCTGTTGCTGGTGTTGCCGGCGATCACCGCACTGCTGGTGGTCAACATTGCCTTTGGCGTGATGACCCGAGCGGCGCCGCAGTTGAATATCTTCTCTATCGGCTTCCCCCTGACGCTGGTATTGGGCATGGGGATTTTCTGGATCGGCCTGGCTGACATTCTCAATCAGTATCAACCGCTGGCGAGCGACGCCTTGCAGTTCTTACGTGATCTGGCACGGGCGCGCTGAGCCATGGCCGAGAGCGAGAGTGGTCAGGACAAAACAGAAGACCCCACGGAGAAACGTAAAAAGGACTCCAGGGAAAAGGGCGAGATTGCCCGTTCCAAAGAGCTCAATACCTTCGCCACCATGATGGCCGGTGCCGGTGCGTTGCTGATCTACGGCGGTGGCCTGGCGCTGGACCTGCTGGAGATGATGAAGCACAACTTCAGCTTGCCGCGCGAGGTGCTGCTCAACCCCGATGCCATGGGCCAGTACCTGTTGCACTCGGGCAAAATCGCCCTGTTGGCGGTGCAGCCGATCCTGATCACCTTGCTGCTGGCCGCGCTGATCGGCCCGGTGGCCCTGGGCGGCTGGCTGTTTGCTGCGGGCAGCATGGCA
Source organism: Pseudomonas fluorescens (assembly GCF_001902145.1). GTDB lineage: Bacteria > Pseudomonadota > Gammaproteobacteria > Pseudomonadales > Pseudomonadaceae > Aquipseudomonas > Aquipseudomonas fluorescens_BV. Next base: position 747,344 of record NZ_MRST01000027.1, on the reverse strand, counting down.
CCCAAGTTCAGCCGCATGAACCCGGGGGCGGGGCTCAAGCGCATGTTTTCCGCCAAGGCCCTGGTGGAATTGCTCAAGGCCCTGGCCAAGTTTTTCCTGATTTTGTTTGTGGCGTTGGCGGTGTTGTCGTCGGACATCGACGACTTGCAACGCATCGCTCATGAGCCGCTGGAGTCGGCGATCATCCACAGCGTGCAAGTGGTGGGCTGGAGCTCGCTGTGGATGGCCCTGGGGCTGATCCTGATCGCCGCCGTGGATGCGCCGATCCAGCTGTGGGAAAGCCACAAGAAACTGCTGATGACCAAGCAGGAAGTGCGTGACGAACACAAGGACCAGGAGGGGCGCCCCGAGGTCAAGCAACGCATCCGTCAGCTGCAGCGCGAGATGTCCCAGCGCAAGATGATGGCCTCGGTGCCCGACGCCGACGTGATCATCACCAACCCGACTCACTACGCCGTGGCCCTCAAGTACGACCCTGAGAAGGGCGGCGCGCCGATGCTGTTGGCCAAGGGCAGCGACTTCACTGCGTTGAAAATCCGCGAAATCGCCGTGGCCAACGACATTCTGCTGTTGGAGTCACCGGCATTGGCGCGCTCGATTTTCTACTCCACCGATCTGGACCAGGAAATCCCGGCCGGCTTGTACCTGGCCGTTGCACAGGTACTGGCTTACGTTTACCAAATCCGCCAATACCGCGCCGGCAAGGGCAAGCGGCCTGATCCGCTCAAGGATTTGCCGATCCCGCCGGACCTGCGTCGCGATTCCTGAACGCTGCTGCCCACTGTAGGAGCGAGCTTGCTCGCGAAAAACTCACCTTCACCGCGTTCGTCCTGACTCCCCGCGTTATCGTTACCCACCTTCGCGAGCAAGCTCGCTCCTACAGTGGTGGGCCTTTTACCTGTCAACTTTGACAGTAGCCATAACGCCGCCTTCACTGTTTGATACAGCGATGAGGCGCGCAGCCGTGCGCGGCTCGGGAGGCGGTGATGGACAGGGGTACGGTCAGGTGGTTCGATGCGGTCAAGGGCATTGGTTTTATTGCCCGGGATCGCGATGGCAACGAGGTTGCCGTTCAGTCGGCGGGCGCTCAACGCGGTGACGCTCCACCCACTCCTCCCAAGCCGCGCAAACCCCGCAAGCGCAAAAAATCATCAGGTGCATGATGCATCTGCTGCGCTATCGCTAGCACCCCTCGGCCACTCGCGTCTACCTGTCAACTCTGACAGTAGCCAAAGCACGTTTACCGTTGTTCTATAGCTGAACCAGACACTGCGCGTATGTAGTCAACGAGATGCAGGGAGAGCGGGATTGAGCGTGGCTACAGGAACTGTCAAATCCTATGACTGGATCAGGGGCGATTGGCTGATTGAATTGGATGACGGGACAGAAGAGGTATTTATCAATCGCAAGGATTGGCGCCGGACGGCGCTGTCGGTGGGGAAGCGTCTGAGCTTTGAAATGGTCCATCGGCCCAAGGGCATCTATGCGTTGCCCGTCCGGGTGCATCATCGAGGTGGGTTGGGTTTTGAGTAAGGGTAAGGAGAGCGGCAATGGCAACGGGTACTGTGAAATGGTTTAACGCGGAGAAAGGGTTTGGTTTTATTACCCCGGATGATGGGAGTGCGGACGTGTTCGCTCATTACTCGGCAATTGCGTCGAGCGGGTTTCGATCTTTGGAAGAAAACCAAAAAGTAGAGTTTGACGTCACACAAGGTCCAAAAGGCCCACAGGCTGAGAATATACGGCCCCTTTAAAACGTAGATCCGATTATTCCCATGCTTGCCCATGGGAGTGATCAGCCTATCGGAATCTGTAGGCTGAAAGTAAATGAGCCCCCTTTTTATCTATGGCTATCATTCTCTCAGTCGCTCGTCTTAAAACAGCCAATACCTGTCAACGCTGACAGCCGTCACCGCCACACCCGTGCGACTTGAGAGAGCGAAACGCGCCATTGGCGCGGTAAATCTGATTGAGGATGGAGGAGTTCTGATGATCACAACTGACAGCGGTCTGCAGTATGAGGACACGACAGTGGGTGAAGGTGCTGAAGCAAAGGCTGGCCAGCAAGTCAGCGTTCATTACACGGGTTGGCTTTGGAAGGAGGGCGCAAAAGGAGCTAAGTTTGACTCGAGCAAAGATCGCAACGACCCACTCCAGTTTGTTTTGGGTCAAGGTCAGGTTATTCGTGGGTGGGACGAGGGTGTACAAGGAATGAGGGTCGGCGGGCAACGAACCTTGACCATCCCGCCTGAGCTTGGTTACGGGGAACGTGGCGCCGGAGGAGTAATTCCGCCAAATGCAACACTTATCTTTGACGTGGAACTGCTTGGCATCAACTAGTGCTCTCGTCATCTTGGATCGTTCCCGTACTGCGGTTCGGGAGCGATCTATTAGCTGACTTTTGATCGTTCCCACGCTCCCGCGTGGAAATGCCGCCACTGATCGCCGCGACGCCCGACCGCTGCGTTTAGACTAGAGATCACATGGGCAACCCCAAATCCATGTCGGAAATTTCCTCGATATCCACGATGCACACAAATCCAAATGTGGGAGCTGGCTTGCCTGCGATGGCTGACTCACAGCCAATATCCCAGTGACTGGCACACCGCAATCGCAGGCAAGCCAGCTCCCACATTTGAAACGGTTACCACCCGACGATCACCCAAAACCAAAGTTGGAAGGCTTCTTGCAACCCCGCCTTCAAGTCGCCTTCCAGCGTCAAAACTTTGCTTCAAGGACCCGAGGAATACCGGTGGTAGATCGCTCTCAAATGCTCAACACGGCCCGTGGCACCCTGACTGATCTGTCGCGGGGCAATCTGGGTGTGCCGTTGTTGTTGCTGGTGATGCTGGCAATGATGATGTTGCCGATGCCGCCGTTCCTGCTCGATGTGTTCTTCACTTTCAACATTGCCCTGTCCGTCGTGGTGCTGCTGGTGTGCGTGTACGCCCTGCGACCGCTGGATTTCGCGGTATTCCCGACGATTCTGCTGGTGGCGACCCTGCTGCGCCTGGCGCTCAATGTGGCCTCCACGCGGGTGGTGATGCTCCACGGCCAGGACGGTCACGCCGCCGCCGGTAAGGTGATCCAGGCCTTCGGTGAGGTGGTGATCGGCGGTAACTACGTGGTGGGTATCGTGGTGTTCGCCATCCTGATGATCATCAACTTCGTGGTGGTGACCAAGGGCGCCGGGCGGATTTCCGAGGTGAGCGCACGCTTTACCCTCGATGCCATGCCCGGCAAGCAAATGGCCATCGACGCCGACCTCAATGCCGGCCTGATCGACCAGAACCAGGCCAAGTCGCGCCGGGCCGAAGTCGCCCAGGAAGCCGAGTTCTACGGCTCCATGGACGGTGCCAGCAAGTTTGTGCGCGGCGACGCCATCGCCGGTCTGTTGATTCTGTTCATCAACCTGATCGGCGGCATGGCGGTGGGGATCTTCCAGCACGGCATGACCTTCGGCGATGCCGGCAAGGTGTACGCCTTGCTGACCATCGGTGACGGTTTAGTGGCGCAATTGCCATCACTGTTGTTATCCACAGCCGCAGCCATCATGGTTACCCGTGCCTCGGGCTCCGAAGACATGGGCAAGCAGATCAGCCGGCAGATGTTCGCCTCGCCCAAGGCTCTGGCTGTGGCGGCGGGCATCATGGCAATCATGGGCATTGTGCCGGGCATGCCGCACTTCTCGTTCCTGAGCATGGCGGCCCTGGCCGGCGGCGCGGCTTACCTGTTCTGGAAGAAGCAGAACGCGGTCAAGGTCCAGGCCGAGCAAGAGATCGCCCGCCAGCAGGATCTGCTGCCATCCCCGGCCCGCGCCCAGGAAACCAAGGAGCTGGGCTGGGACGACGTCACGCCCATCGACATGATCGGCCTGGAGGTCGGCTACCGCCTGATCCCGCTGGTCGACCGCAACCAGGGTGGGCAACTGCTGGCGCGGATCAAGGGTGTGCGCAAGAAGCTGTCCCAGGACCTGGGTTTCCTGATGCCCACCGTGCATATCCGCGACAACCTCGACCTGGCTCCCAGCGCCTACCGCCTGACCTTGATGGGGGTGATCCTGGCCGAAGCCGAGATCTACCCGGACCGCGAACTGGCGATCAACCCAGGGCAAGTGTTCGGTACGCTCAACGGCATCACCGCCAAAGATCCGGCTTTCGGCCTGGAAGCGGTGTGGATCGAAGTCAGCCAGCGCAGCCAGGCGCAATCGCTGGGTTACACCGTGGTAGATGCCAGCACCGTGGTCGCCACGCACCTCAACCAGATTCTCTACAAGCACTCCCATGAGCTGATCGGCCACGAGGAAGTCCAGCAATTGATGGGCTTGCTGGCCAAATCGTCGCCAAAACTGGCCGAAGAACTGGTGCCGGGCGTGCTTTCGCTGTCGCAGTTGCTCAAGGTGTTGCAAGCGCTGTTGGCCGAACAGGTGCCGGTGCGCGACATTCGCAGCATTGCCGAGGCCATCGCCAACAATGCCGCCAAGAGTCAAGATACTGCCGCTCTGGTGGCGGCGGTGCGTGTCGGCGTGTCCCGTGCAATCGTGCAAAGCATTGTAGGGACTGAGTCCGAGCTGCCTGTGATCACCTTGGAGCCCAGGTTGGAACAAATATTGCTCAATAGTATTCAGAAGGCAGGGCAAGGCCAGGAAGAGGGTGTTTTACTGGAGCCAAGCATGGCTGAAAAGCTGCAGCGTTCATTGATCGACGCCGCACAGCGCCAGGAAATGCAGGGCAACCCGGTGATCCTGCTGGTGGCTGGCCCGGTTCGCGCGATGTTGTCGCGGTTCGGACGCCTGGCTGTACCGAATTTGCACGTGTTGGCTTACCAGGAAATTCCTGACAATAAGCAAGTGACTATTGTCGCGACAGTTGGGCCCAATGGCTGAGGTAGTGGGTTATGCAAGTTAAGCGTTTTTTCGCCGCCGATATGCGTCAGGCCATGAAACTGGTCCGTGATGAGCTGGGCGCCGATGCCGCGATTATCGGTAACCGTCGGATTGCCGGCGGTGTCGAGCTGACGGCTGCCCTGGATTACACCCCCCAGGCGCTGGCCCCGCGCGTGCCGAACATGGAACTCGAAGACGAGTTGCGCAAGACCGCCTCGCGCATCGTGTCGGCCCAGGCTGAACTGAGCATGCGCGGTGACAGCGACGCCACCACCAATCGCCAATTGTTCGCCGGCCTGCCGCTGACCGCCGCCGAGCCGCTGGTGGAGCCTACGTTTGTCGAACCGCCGCGTCCTGCAGCGCCTGCCCCGGCTGCCGCAGTTGACCAGCGCGTGTTCGACTCGATGCGTTTTGAACTCAACGGCCTGCGTGAATTGCTCGAAGTGCAGCTCGGCTCGCTGGCCTGGACCCAACTGCAAGGCAGCAAGCCGCAGCAAGCCAACCTCTGGCGTCGCCTGCAACGCATCGGCCTGTCCGGCCCGTTGTCCCGCGACCTGCTGGCCTTGACCGCCGAAGTCGAAGAACCCCGCCAGGCCTGGCGCATGTTGCTGGCGCACTTGGCGCGCATGATCGCCACGCCGGAAATCGAACCTCTGGAAGAGGGCGGTGTAATCGCCATGGTCGGCCCCGCCGGCATGGGCAAGACCACCACCCTGGCCAAGCTGGCCGCCCGTTACGTGCTTAAATATGGCGCGCAGAATATCGCCTTGGTGAGCATGGACAGCTACCGCATCGGCGCTCAGGAGCAGCTCAAGACCCTGGGCCGCATCCTCAACGTGCCGGTGACCCATGTCGACCCGGGCCAGTCCCTGGCCAATGCCCTCGAGCCGTTGCTGCGCAAGCGCGTGGTGCTGATCGATACCGCCGGCCTGCAAGCCAGTGATCCGGCGCTGCGCATGCAGCTCGAAAGCCTGGCCGGGCGTGGCATCAAGTCGAAAAATTACCTGGTGCTTGCAACCACCAGCCAGAAACAGGTTCTTACCGCTGCCTATCACAGTTACAAGCGTTGCGGCCTGGCCGGCTGCATCCTCACCAAGCTCGACGAAACCGCGAGCCTGGGCGAAGTGTTGAGCCTGGCCATCAGCCATGAATTACCGGTTGCCTACCTGACCGACGGGCCGCGGATCCCGGATGATCTGCATCTGCCGCGCCGTCATCAGTTGGTCAGCCGTGCCGTGAGTGTGCAAATGCAAGACGAGCCTAGCGAGGAAGCGATGGCCGATATGTTCGCCGACCTTTACCACCACCCGGCTAAACGGGTGGGTTGAGGCAGGATGAACACCGTGAAAAGTACCTACATCGATGGTCTGCAAGCGCTTCACGCGGCCAAGCCATGTAGCCTGCGTCTAAGCAAGACAAGGTAAAGAAATAAAATGGGCAGCATGCATCCCGTACAGGTGATCGCGGTGACCGGCGGCAAAGGTGGCGTCGGCAAAACTAACGTGTCAGTGAATTTGTCCCTGGCCCTGGCAGAGCTTGGCCGTCGCGTCATGCTGCTGGATGCTGACCTGGGCTTGGCGAACGTCGACGTTCTGCTGGGGCTGACACCCAAACATACCCTGGCCGATGTGATCGAGGGCCGCTGTGAGCTGCGCGATGTGCTGCTCCAGGGCCCCGGAGGCATTCGCATCGTGCCGGCGGCCTCGGGCACCCAGAGCATGGTGCACCTGAGCCCCGCGCAGCATGCCGGGTTGATCCAGGCGTTCAGCGACATCGGCGACAACCTCGACGTGCTGGTGATCGACACCGCCGCCGGCATCGGCGAGTCGGTGGTCAGCTTTGTGCGCGCAGCGCAAGAAGTGCTGCTGGTGGTGTGCGACGAGCCCACCTCGATCACCGATGCCTACGCGCTGATCAAACTGCTTAACCGTGACTACGGCATGAACCGCTTCCGCGTGCTGGCCAACATGGCCCAGAGCCCGCAGGAAGGGCGCAACCTGTTCGCCAAGTTGACCAAGGTCACGGATCGCTTCCTCGATGTGGCTTTACAATACGTCGGCGCAGTTCCCTATGACGAGTGTGTGCGCAAGGCCGTGCAAAAGCAGCGTGCGGTCTATGAAGCGTTCCCTCGTTCCAAGTGCGCACTGGCGTTCAAGGCCATTGCCCAGAAGGTCGATACCTGGCCGTTGCCCGCCAACCCGCGGGGGCATCTGGAGTTTTTCGTCGAGCGTTTGGTGCATCAGACGAGCGCAGGACCGGTGCTATGACATCCAGCGGCTACAACCTTTACAAAAAGTCGGCACGTGACAGCCAGGGCGAATTGATCGAGCGCTATGCGCCGTTGGTCAAGCGCATTGCCTATCACCTGTTGGCGCGCCTGCCAGCGAGTGTGCAGGTCGAAGACTTGATCCAGGCCGGCATGATCGGCCTGCTTGAAGTCTCGACCAAATACGATGCCAGCAAGGGTGCCAGTTTCGAAACGTATGCGGGTATCCGCATCCGTGGCGCGATGCTCGATGAAGTGCGTAAAGGTGATTGGGCGCCGCGTTCGGTACACCGCAATACGCGCATGGTCAGTGATGCAATTCGTGCAATTGAAGCAAAAACCGGTCGTGACGCTAAAGATCATGAAGTTGCGGCCGAACTCCAATTGAGTCTCGACGATTACTACGGGATTTTGAACGATACCTTGGGCAGCCGCCTGTTCAGTTTCGACGACCTTTTACAGGACGGCGAGCACGAAGGGCTGCACGAGGACGGCGCGAGCGCGCATACGGAGCCGTCACGCGACCTGGAAGATGAACGTTTCCAGGGCGCGTTGGCCGATGCAATCGCCAATTTGCCGGAGCGTGAGCGGCTGGTGCTGGCGCTGTACTACGACGAAGAGCTGAACCTCAAGGAAATCGGTGAGGTCCTGGGGGTCAGCGAATCGCGTGTCAGCCAGTTGCATAGCCAGTGCGCAGCCCGCTTGCGGGGGCGATTGGGAGAATGGCGCGCGCGCTGACAGGCAGTGTGGGGACACTGCAGACGCTACCGCGAAACCGCAGGGTTTTGCGGGTGAGTACCGTGGTGCCCTGGGCAGTCCTTTTTGTGTAACGCCTGTTGATTGAAATGGCGCGTCCAGGTGCTGGGCGCGTTTAAGACTGCTTGGAGGTCGAATTGGACAAGAACATGAAAATCCTCATCGTTGATGACTTCTCAACGATGCGGCGGATCATTAAAAACCTGTTGCGTGACCTTGGGTTCACCAACACGGTCGAGGCGGATGACGGCCTGACGGCCATTCCGATTCTCAACAGCGGGAGCATCGACTTTCTGGTGACCGACTGGAACATGCCGGGCATGACCGGTATCGACCTGCTGCGCCACGTGCGCGCCGATGAAAAACTGCGCAGCCTGCCTGTGCTGATGGTGACCGCCGAAGCGAAGCGCGAACAGATCATCGAAGCCGCCCAAGCCGGGGTCAACGGTTACGTGGTCAAGCCATTCACGGCACTGGCCTTGAAAGAGAAGATCGAGAAAATCTTCGAACGCATCCACGGCTAATGCCATCGCGGGGGAGCTATGGAGCATAACGAAACGTCACAGGGCGACTTTGAGTCGACCTTGAAAAAACATGCTCACCAGTTGGTCGACAGCCTGGAAAAAGGCCAGTTCGCCGACGCGGTGCAGTTGATCCATGAGCTTAACCAGACCCGTGACCGCGGCCTGTACCAGGAAGTGGGCAAGCTCACACGCGAGCTGCACAGCGCAATCGTCAATTTCCAGATTGACCCGCGCATGCCCCAGGCCGAAGAAATTTCCCAGATCACTGATGCCACTGAGCGCCTGTCCTATGTGGTCAGGCTGACCGAGGCGGCGGCCAACCGCACCATGGACCTGGTGGAAAACGCCACGCCCCTGGTCAATGGGATGGCCACCGAAGCCCAGGCGTTGAGCCAGGACTGGGGCCGCTTCATGCGCCGTGAAGTCGGCGCTGAAGAGTTTCGTGAATTGGCGCGTCGCGTCGACGGGTTCCTGTCGCGCAGCGAACAGGAAAACCGCACGGTGGCCAGCAACCTCAACGACATCCTGCTGGCCCAGGATTACCAGGACCTTACCGGTCAGGTGATCAAGCGCGTGACCCAGTTGGTCACTGAAGTGGAAAGCAACTTGCTCAAATTGGTGCTGATGGCCGGCCAGGTCGATCGTTTTGCCGGCATCGAACATGACCGCGAAGCGATCCTCTCGGAAAAAGATCCACAAAAACATCTCGCCAAGGGTGAAGGTCCGCAGATTCATGCCGATAAACGTGAAGACGTTGTATCCGGGCAAGACGACGTAGACGATTTGCTGTCCAGTTTAGGCTTCTAAGGAGCACACCCATGAGCTTCGGCGCCGATGAAGAAATCCTTCAGGATTTCCTTGTAGAGGCCGGCGAAATTCTAGAGCAACTGTCCGAACAACTGGTCGAGCTGGAAAGCCGACCGGATGATGCGAACCTGCTCAATGCAATTTTTCGCGGTTTTCACACTGTAAAAGGGGGCGCCGGCTTCCTCCAGCTCCATGAGCTGGTGGAGTGCTGCCACATCGCCGAGAACGTCTTCGACATCCTGCGCAAGGGTGAGCGTCACGTTGACTCGGAATTGATGGACGTGATTCTCGAAGCCCTGGATGCGGTCAACGGCATGTTCAGCCAGGTGCGTGAACGTGCACCGATCACCGCCGCCACCCCGGAGCTGCTGGCCGCCCTGGCGCGCCTGGCCGAACCTGCCGACACCGCGGCTGCGCCGGTGGTCGAGGCTGCGCCGGAGCCGGTGGCGCACGCCGAGCCGGACGTGACCGATAGCGAGTTCGAACAACTGCTCAACTCCCTCAGCGCGGTCAAGGCCGAAGCGCAAGCGCCGGTGCAGCCTGCCGCGACGCCGACCAGCGAAGACATTACCGACGCCGAATTCGAGTCGTTGCTCGACCAGTTGCACGGCAAAGGCCAGTTCGCGGCGGATGCCGTGGCACCTCCTGCGGCGACGCCAGAAGCACCCGCTGCCAACGCCAGCACCGACATTACCGACGACGAATTCGAGGCACTGCTCGACCAACTGCATGGCAAAGGCACCTTTGTGGCTGAAGCCCTGCCCGAGGTGGCGGCGACTGCCGCTGCTGCGCCAGCGGCCAGTGCCGCACCGGCCGGCGACGGGCTGATCTCGGATCACGAATTCGAAGCCCTGCTCGACGAGCTGCACGGCAAAGGCAAGTTCAGCGAAGTGGCCCCGGCCGCAGCTGCCCCGGTTGCCGCTTCAGCCGCTGCTACTGCTGCCCCGGTTGCCGCCAAACCCGAACCGGCCGCCAAGCCTGCTGCGGCCCCTGCACGTGCAGCGGCGCCGACTGCTGCGGAAAAACCCGCCAGCGAAGCCGAAACCACCGTGCGCGTGGATACCGCGCGCCTGGACGACATCATGAACATGGTCGGCGAACTGGTGCTGGTGCGTAACCGCCTGGTGCGCCTGGGCCTGAACAGCGGCGACGAAGCCATGCAGAAGGCCGTGTCGAACCTCGACGTGGTCACCGCCGACCTGCAAACCGCGGTGATGAAAACGCGGATGCAGCCGATCAAGAAAGTCTTCGGCCGTTTCCCACGCCTGGTTCGCGACCTGGCGCGCCAGCTCAAGAAAGAAATCAACCTGGAGCTGGTGGGTGAAGAAACCGACCTGGATAAAAACCTCGTCGAGGCCCTGGCCGACCCGCTGGTCCACTTGGTGCGCAACGCGGTCGACCACGGCGTAGAAACCCCGGAAGAACGCGAAGCCGCTGGCAAGTCCCGTAACGGCAAAGTGATTTTGGCGGCGGAGCAAGAGGGCGACCATATCCTGCTGTCGATCACCGATGACGGCAAGGGCATGGACCCGACCATCTTGCGCAATATCGCGGTCAAGCGCGGCGTGATGGACAAGGACGCCGCCGACCGCCTGACCGACACCGAGTGCTACAACCTGATCTTTGCCCCGGGTTTTTCGACCAAGACCGAGATCTCCGACGTGTCCGGCCGTGGCGTCGGCATGGACGTGGTGAAGACCAAGATCAGCCAGCTCAACGGCTCGATCAATATCTACTCGACCAAGGGCCAGGGCTCCAAGATCGTCATCAAGGTGCCGTTGACCCTGGCGATCATGCCGACCCTGATGGTGATGCTGGGCAACCAGGCCTTCGCTTTCCCGCTGGTCAACGTCAACGAGATCTTCCACCTCGACCTGTCGCGCACCAACGTGGTGGACGGCCAGGAAGTGGTGATCGTGCGCGACAAGGCGTTGCCGCTGTTCTACCTCAAGCGTTGGCTGGTGGCCTCGGCTGCCCATGAAGAACAGCGCGAAGGCCATGTGGTGATCCTGTCCGTGGGCACCCAGCGCATCGGCTTTGTGGTCGACCAACTGGTGGGCCAGGAAGAGGTGGTGATCAAGCCTTTGGGCAAGATGCTGCAGGGCACCCCGGGCATGTCGGGCGCAACCATTACCGGTGACGGTCGCATCGCACTGATTCTCGATGTTCCAAGCATGCTCAAGCGTTACGCCGCACGGCGTATTTGATTCTGGTGGGGCAGGGCGGTCATGCCCGCCCCGCCTAACGGAGTGTTTATGGCAGTCAAGGTCCTGGTGGTGGACGATTCGGGTTTCTTCCGCCGCCGCGTCTCGGAAATTCTTTCCGCTGATCCAACGATCCAGGTGGTCGGCACGGCCACCAACGGCAAAGAGGCGATCGATCAAGCCATTGCCTTGAAGCCGGACGTGATCACCATGGACTACGAGATGCCGATGATGGACGGCATCACGGCCGTTCGCCACATCATGCAACGCTGCCCCACACCGGTATTGATGTTTTCCTCGCTGACTCACGAAGGCGCGCGAGTGACCCTCGACGCCTTGGATGCCGGCGCGGTGGATTTTTTGCCGAAGAATTTCGAAGACATCTCGCGCAACCCCGACAAGGTCAAGCAGATGCTGTGCGAGAAGGTGCACAGCATTTCCCGCAGTAACCGTCGCAGCCTGTTCAGCACACCCGTACCAGCCCCTACGCCTGCGCCCGCAGCGGCGGCGCCGACCTCGTCGTTTGCGCGCCCGGCGCCTGCGCCCGTGGCCCGGCCTGCGGTAGCGCCGGTACGTACCGCCGCAGCGCCGAGTACGCATTCGCCCGCGCCCAAGCGCAAGGCTTACAAGCTGGTCGCCATCGGCACCTCCACCGGCGGCCCGGTGGCCTTGCAGCGGGTGCTGACCCAACTGCCGGCCAACTTCCCGGCGCCGATTGTGCTGGTGCAGCACATGCCGGCGGCGTTCACCAAAGCCTTCGCCGAGCGCCTGGACAAGCTGTGCCGTATCACCGTCAAGGAAGCCGAGGATGGCGACATCCTGCGTCCTGGCCTGGCACTGCTGGCGCCGGGTGGCAAGCAGATGATGATAGACGGGCGTGGCGCGATCAAAATCCTGCCGGGCGATGAGCGCCTCAACTACAAGCCGTGCGTGGACATCACCTTCGGTTCTGCAGCCAAGTCCTATGGCGACAAAGTTCTGGCGGTGGTGCTTACCGGCATGGGCGCCGATGGCCGTGAAGGCGCGCGCCTGCTCAAGCAGGGCGGCAGCGCCATCTGGGCCCAGGATGAAGCCAGTTGCGTGATCTATGGCATGCCCATGGCGATCGTCAAGGCTGACTTGGCCGATGCGGTCTACAGCCTGGACGACATCGGCAAGCACCTGGTGGAGGCCTGCCTCTGATGGATGTCTTGAGCCTGATCGGCATCACCATGGCGTTTGTCGCCATCATTGGTGGCAACTATCTGGAAGGCGGCCACCTCGGCGCCTTGGCCAACGGCCCGGCAGCGCTGATCGTGATCGGTGGCACCGTGGGCGCGGCGTTGTTGCAGTCGCCCCTGAGCTCGTTCAAGCGTGCCATGCAGATTCTGGTGTGGATCATTTTTCCGCCACGGGTCGACCTGGCAGGCGGCATCGACCGCGTGGTCAATTGGAGCCTCACCGCCCGCAAGGAAGGCCTGCTGGGCCTGGAAGGCGTGGCCGATGCCGAGCCTGACAGCTACGCGCGCAAAGGCCTGCAACTGTTGGTCGATGGCGCCGAGCCGGAAGCGATCCGCAGCATCCTCGAAGTGGATTTCTACACCCAGGAAAGCCGTGATATCAATGCAGCCAAAGTCTTTGAAAGCATGGGCGGCTACGCGCCGACCATTGGCATTATCGGCGCGGTGATGGGCCTGATCCACGTGATGGGCAACCTGGCCGACCCTTCACAACTGGGCAGCGGTATTGCCGTGGCGTTTGTCGCGACCATCTACGGCGTGGCCAGTGCCAACCTGGTGTTGCTGCCGGTGGCCAGCAAGCTCAAGTCGATTGCCATGCGCCAGTCGCGTTATCGCGAAATGTTGCTCGAAGGCATCCTGTCGATTGCCGAGGGCGAAAACCCGCGCTCCATCGAATTGAAGCTCCAGGGCTTCATGGATTGATGCACATGAACACCCGTGTCCCCGTAGGAGCGAGCTTGCTCGCGAAGAACCTGAGAGCGCCGCGTGCATCCAGAATGCCCGTGTCTGTATTGACGTCTTTCGCGAGCAAGCTCGCTCCTACAGTGGGGTGGGTGTGTGGAGGGGAGTGCCTGTGAGCCGTCGCCGTCGCGAGCCTGAAGAACACGTCAATCACGAGCGTTGGCTGGTGTCCTACGCGGACTTCATCACCTTGCTGTTCGCGTTTTTCGTGGTGATGTACTCGATCTCGTCGATCAACGAAGGCAAGTACAAAATCATTTCCCAGGCGTTGGTGGGCGTGTTCAACGATGCCGAGCGGGCGCTCAAGCCGATCCCCATCGGCGAAGAGCGGCCCAAGACCGTGACCCCGGCCAAGCCCCTGGTCAATGACAGTGATGAAACCGCCGCCGGCATCGGCGGCACCAGCGACCCGCTCAAAAGCATCGCCGACGACATCAGTGCCGCCTTTGGCGACCTGATCAGCTCCAACCAGATGACCGTGCGCGGCAATGAGTTGTGGGTGGAGATCGAGCTGAACTCCAGCCTGTTGTTCGCCAGTGCCGATGCGTTGCCCAGTGACCAGGCGTTCACGATCATCGACAAGGTCGCTTTGATCCTCAAACCGTTTGAAAACCCGATCCACGTGGAAGGCTTCACCGACAATTTCCCCATCAGCACCGCGCAGTACCCGACCAACTGGGAACTGTCCTCGGCCCGCGCATCGAGCATCGTGCGCATGTTGGCCATGCAGGGTGTTAACCCCCAGCGGCTGGCGTCGGTGGGCTATGGTGAATTCCAGCCGGTGGCCAATAACGCCACGGTGGAAGGGCGTGCGCGCAACCGTCGGGTGGTGCTGGTGGTGTCGCGCAACCTGGATGTGCGTCGCAGCCTGACCGGTACCGGCACCGCCAATGCCACCCCGGATGCGGCGTTGAAGCGTGCTGGCACACAAACTGCACCGCCCGTTGTCAAGCCGCCGGTCCGACCGAGTAACGTCAATTCTCCGTCGCCGGCTCAATAACCGTATGCACTGTCTCGGTCGCGCCTGTGCCCGCCGGGAGGAACCAACCGAATGAGAGTCTGGGCAGTTGCCAATCAAAAGGGTGGGGTCGGCAAGACCACCACTTCCATCGCCTTGGCCGGCTTGCTGGCCGAAGCGGGCAAGCGTGTGGTCGTGGTTGACCTGGACCCCCACGGTTCCATGACCAGCTATTTCGGCTACGACCCGGATGCGCTGGAACACAGCTGCTATGACTTGTTTTTGCACAAGGGCAGCGTGCCGGCGGATCTGCCTGGGCAACTGCTGTTGCCCACCAGCAACGAAAGCATTTCCCTGCTACCGTCGAGCACCGCCCTGGCCACACTGGAGCGCCAGTCGCCAGGCCAGAGCGGCCTGGGCCTGGTGATCGCCAAGACCCTGGCGCAGCTGTGGCAGGACTTCGATTACGCGATCATCGACAGCCCGCCGTTGCTCGGCGTGCTGATGGTCAATGCGTTGGCGGCCAGCCAGCAATTGGTGATCCCGGTGCAGACCGAGCACCTGGCGGTCAAGGGCCTGGAACGCATGGTCAGCACCTTGGCGATGATCAACCGCTCGCGCAAGCAGGCGCTGCCGTTCAGTATCGTGCCGACCTTGTTCGACCGTCGCACCCAGGCGTCCCTCGGCACCTTGCGCGTGTTGCGCGATGCCTACCCGGACACCATCTGGAACGGCTACATCCCGGTGGACACGCGCCTGCGTGACGCCAGCCGTGCCGGGCTCACACCGTCGCAGTTCGACGGCAAGAGCCGTGGCGTGCTGGCCTACCGTGCCTTGCTCAAGCACCTGCTGTCGCAACAGCTTGTGGCGCAGGTGGCGTGATGAACCGTCCTGTCGAATTCAAGACCCGCCCGCAACTGGCACTGGAATCCTACCTGGATGCCTTGCTGCAGGATGCGACAGCCGAAGAAATGCCGGAACCGATTCTGGTACTCGAGCCTGCTGTCGAGCCCGAAAGCCCGCTGGACGAATTCCAGCAGGCGGTGATGGAAGAACAGGCGCGCGATGCGCAGGTGGTGGAGGCGCCCGTCGTGGTGCCGAGCGCGCCGGCAGTGGTGGCGCCCCCGGTGGTCGAACCGCTGGTGGACGTGTACCTGCCGCCCAGCATCACGCCGCCGCCGGTGACGGGCGACGGTCGCCCCTCATGGGCTGCCGAGCCGTTCGAGTGCCTGCTGTTTGACGTCGCCGGCTTGACCCTGGCGGTGCCGCTGGTGTGCCTGGGCTCGATCTACTCCCTGGAAGGCCAGGAGCTGACGCCGTTGTTCGGGCAGCCGGAGTGGTTTCTCGGCATCCTGCCCAGCCAGGCGGGCAACCTCAAGGTGCTGGACACGGCGCGCTGGGTGATGCCCGACCGTTACCGCGATGACTTTCGCCAAGGCCTGCAATACGTGATCTCGGTGCAGGGCTACGAGTGGGGGCTGGCGGTGCATCAGGTCAGCCGCTCGCTGCGCCTGGACCCGAATGAAATCAAATGGCGCAGCCACCGCGGCCAGCGGCCGTGGCTGGCGGGCACGGTGATTGAACACATGTGCGCGTTGCTGGATGTCGCCGAACTGGCCGAGTTGATCGCCAGCGGTGCGGTGAAGGCAATGCCAGAGAACAAACGCAGTTGATTGAACAATAAGGGCCGTGCGGTTGCGCGGCCCACTTGCACACACGCCGTCGATAGCGGCATTTGAAGGGGTCAGATGAATGAACAAGTCAGCGTCCGCACAAGGTTTGGATGATCCGATCCTGCAATGGGTGACCTTCAAGCTGGACAACGAAACCTACGGCATTAACGTGATGCGCGTGCAGGAAGTGCTGCGCTACACCGAGATCGCCCCGGTTCCAGGCGCGCCAAGCTACGTGCTGGGCATCATCAACCTGCGCGGCAACGTGGTGACGGTGATCGACACCCGCCAGCGGTTCGGCCTGGACACGGTTGACGTCAGCGACAACACCCGTATCGTGATCATCGAAGCCGACAAGCAAGTGGTCGGCATCCTGGTCGACAGCGTGGCCGAGGTGGTCTACCTGCGCCAATCGGAAGTGGAAACCGCACCGAACGTCGGTAACGAAGAGTCGGCCAAGTTCATCCAGGGCGTGTGCAACAAGAACGGCGAATTGCTGATTCTGGTTGAGCTGGACAAGATGATGAGCGAAGAAGAGTGGTCGGAACTGGAGAGCATCTGATTGTTCCTTGAGGCAGCGGTGATTGTCCTGGCCCTGTTGTGGGCCGGGACCTTGGCGTTTGTGCTGCGCTATATGCGCCAGCAGCGGGAGTCGGCCTTGCAACAGGCCGAGCGCGATGCGGTGCGTGACCGGCGCATCCTGGAACTGGTCAAGCGCGTTGATCATTTCCAGCAAAGTGCGGTGCGGGTTGGGGATGAAGTGCACGAACTGAGCGCGATTCTCGCGCCGTTGCCCGACAGGTTGGTGCAGTTGGAACAGCGTGATCCGTCGAACTTGTCGTTTGCCCAGGCGGCCAAGCTGGTCGGCATGGGGGCCACGGTGGATGAGCTGACCCAGTCGTGTGGGCTGACCCAGGCTGAGGCGCAGTTGATGAGCAAGTTGCACAAGAGCTGATTCTCGATAGCGGCCTTGCAGCCGACGCGATCCAACTGTGGGAGCTGGCTTGCCTGCGATGACGGCCTATCAGCCGACACTTCTCTGCCTGACACCCCACAATCCAACTGTGGGAGCGGGCTTGCTCGCGAAGGCGGCCTGACAGGCGACGCTGTTATAGCGAGTACATATCCATTCCTGCGGTAACGGCCACTTAGGGTTCCGCCCTGACGGCGGCTCACTTTCGAAAAGCGCGAAAGTAAGCAAAACGCTCTTGCCCCACCACTCGGCACCTCGCCTAGGCTCGGTGTGCCCGAACGCAGGCTTGAATCCGTGGGCCGCCGCCACGCGCCATCCATGGCGCGGGGCGGCTAACCCGGCGTCCTGCCGGGTTACCCACGAATTCAAGCCTGCGTTCGGCCAGCGTGGTTTAACGGGGCGCCTGAGATCAAGATCACAAGCAGATCAAGATCAAGGGCGGCTCGCTTCGCATCGTGGTTACCGTCGGCTGTTACAGCCTACAAAGTTGTGTAGATACCTATGGCCATCGCAGGCAAGCCAGCTCCCACTTCTTGATCTGTGTACTTCAATCAATTTTCTCCAGCCACAGACTTTTCCTCTTCCCCAAAGGTCAACATCCTTCAAGCACCTTGACCCAGGAGATTCCCCCAAATGACCGCCCCCAAAGCCCTGTTGATCCTCCACGGCAAACAAGCCCTGAACGAGGATGTGCGCGCTGCCGTGCTGGCCCGGCGTGAGCAGGGGGGGGAGTTGGCGGTGCGGGTGACCTGGGAGGGCGGCGATGCCCGGCGACTGGTCAATGAAGCCCTGGCCGAGGGGTACACCCACATCATTGCCGGCGGCGGCGACGGCACCCTGCGCGATGTGGCCGAAGCCATGGCCCATGCCAACACCGACGCCAGCCTGGTGCTGATGCCCCTGGGCACCGCCAATGATTTCGCCAAGGCCGCGGGCGTGCCGTTGGAGCCGGCCGGCGCCCTGGCGTTGCTGGACGTTGAGCCCAGGGCCATCGATCTCGGCCAGGTGGGCGGGCAGATTTTCCTGAACATGGCCACCGGCGGTTTCGGTAGTCAGGTCACGGCCAACACCTCCGAAGACTTGAAGAAGGTCCTGGGCGGCGCCGCCTACCTGTTCACCGGTTTGTCGCGCTTCAGCGAATTGAAAGCCGCCTACGGTGAATTGGAAGGCCCGGATTTCCACTGGAAAGGCGAGTTGCTCGCGCTGGGCATCGGTAACGGTCGCCAGGCCGGTGGCGGTCATGTGCTGTGCCCCGGTGCATTGGCTGATGACGGGCTGCTGGATGTCAGCATCCTGCCGGCGCCCCAGGAAGTGGTGGGCACGTTGCGTGAGTTGATGAACAACGGCTGGGGCCTGGACACCATGTTCGTGCGGGCACGCCTGCCGTGGGTGAAGATCAAGGTCGCGCAAGGCTTGTACATCAACCTCGACGGCGAGCCGCTGGAAGGCGACGACCTGCACTTCGAGGCGCTGCCCAAGGCCCTGCGCGTGCACTTGCCGCTGGGTTCGCCGTTAGTCGTCCAGGCTGATGATCTGCTCACGCACGGAAAATAACACCAGGCCCGCCACGTCAAAAATCTGCAGGCGCTTCATGATCTGCGAGCGGTGGGCTTCGACAGTCTTGATGCTCAGGCCCAGGCCGTGGGCAATTTCCCGGGTGGATTTGCCGCGCACGATCAAGCGCAGGATCTCCAGTTGCCGCGCCGTCAGGTTGTGGCTGTGGGCGACAGGCGCGCTGGGGGCCTGGCTACGGATCAGCGCCTGGTTGATCACTGTGTGGGCGATGGCGGGGCTCAGGTAGCGTTCGTTGTTACGCAGCGCCAGCAGGGCATGTTCCAGCTCGTTGGCGGTGGTGTCCTTGAGCAGGTAGCCGTGGGCACCAGACTCCAGGGCGCGCATGATCATCTCGGGGTCGGTGTGCATCGACAGGATCAGCACCTTGCACTTGGGATAGGCGCGCTTGAGTTGCTGCAAGGCATCCAGGCCGCCAGTGTGTTTCATCGACAGGTCCAGCAGCACAATGTCGGGCTGCAGGGCGCTGAAGGACTCCAGCAGTTGTGCGCCATCGCTGGCCTCGCCGATCACGCTGTAGCCGGGGATATCCAGGACCAGTGCGCGCACGCCGGCGCGAATCAAGGCATGGTCATCGACCAGGAGCAGATTGCAGGTCACTGGAGAACCTTATGGGCACTGGCCCGTTCGAGGGCGCGGGGTGCCCAGGGGAAAAGTGCGTGGATGCGTGTGCCTTTGCCCGGCTGGCTGCTGACGGACAAGGTACCGCCCAACTGGTGTGCCCGTTCGCCCATGCCGGCCATGCCCCGTTGGCCTTCCTTGCCGGGGTCGGCGGCAGGCGCGAAGCCCTGGCCGTCATCACAGATCGTCAGCGACAGCCCTTCAGGCAAACGTTGCAGGCGCACCAGCAGGTTGTGTGCCTTCGCATGGCGCAGCATGTTGGTAACCGCTTCCTGGGTGATGCGAAAGGCCGCCACGGCCATTTCTTCGGGAACGCCGGTGAGCCGTTGCTGGCACTCCAGGCTCCAGCACACCTGGGTATTTTCCAGGGTCTTGAGCAGGTGCGCGCGCAGGCTGGCTTCCAGCCCCAGGCTTGCCAGTTGGCGAGGGTTGAGGATCGCGGACACGTCGCGCACCTTGGCCAGGGTTTCATTGAGCGTGTTGCACAGCACCGCGCAATGGCTTTGCAGGTCTGGGGGCAGGCGGCGCTGCAGCCATTCGCTTTGCAGCTTGGCGGCGGTCAGCAATTGGCCGATGTCATCGTGCAGCTCGCGGCTGAGGCGGTGGCGTTCGTTTTCCTGGACTTGCAGCAGGCGGTCGGCCAGTTCCTGGGGCTGGAACCTGATGGCTTTGCGCGAGCGCCACTGGTGCAGGCCCACCATTGCCAAGGTGGCCAGGTTGAGCAGCAGGATCAATAACGGCAGCGGCGCGCCCTGCAGGTAAACCCATAGGCTGACCAGCGATGAACACAGGCACAGGGCAAGGATGAGGCGGCGGGCATGGCTGCGGGACACGGACCTGACGATAAGTGACTTGAGACTGGCGTACATAGCGGATGGAGCCAATGAGGGTTCACTGCGGGGAGGCCGGTTGACCGGGCTCTGTCTGGAATGCGCAGCCGAATCGTTTTTAAACAGGGTAAAGTTAAAACATTTCGAGCGGGGCATAGTACCACCGCTCTTACCGTTGGTCGCCTGATTGGTGTATGACCCACACGAATACTCTGGGCGGTAATTCCAGCGTTGAAAGTGGAAAGTTGTATTAACGAAGTTGGTTTGTATAACGATCGCATTGATGGCTAATTGATATTTACTGCAGGCGGACCTCAGGCTGCGCCGTGTATTTTTGATCTTTTTGCGGGATCTGCATGCTGGCCGCCTCAATCAATGACCTTTGCTCACCATCATCCAGGCTCAATATGCCCGTGTGGGGGTCGATGAATTCCAGTTGCCAGGCCAGCAGCGTCAGGCAGTCGTGCAAGGCATCCAGCGCCTGATCATGCAATTGCATGGGGCTCACGGCATTGGCGATCAGGTATTGAATTTTCCGGGAAAACTCGCTGATCGCCTGCAAGGCCAGGCAGTCCGCACGCTCGGCGAGCTTGCTCAAGCTGACTTTCATGCATTCGACGGCGTCACTGTCGTTTGGAATCAAATGCAGGTGGCTCAAGCACTCTTCTGACTTGTTCAGCAGCTTTTCAGCCTCGTGCAGGAACTCGGGAAATGCAAGTTGCCACTCCTTACCGTCGTTCATCATGCAAGTCTCCCTAACAAAAGATCGGGTGATGAGATGTCGCACCGGGTGAATGGCTTAAAACTAGCGCTGAAACACGACTCGGACTTGTAGGTCGATTCCGATATTCCAGTAGGACGTTTATTGAAATGCTCACGAAAGTCGTATGTAGCCCCGGGTGTGAGGGATGACACGACTTCAGTTGCCGATACGTGAGTGCCTGAAAGGCCTGTGGGCCAAGGGCTGGGGATGGCAAACAAAAGCCTGACTCCATTCATGCAATGAGAATGGCGTCACATTAATGGCTATTAGATATCGCGAATATCAGGTTGGGCCTGATTGCGCATAGGGGAATCCCTTACGAGGTGGAACCGCGCGCCGATTCGAGTGTCGTGCGGGGGTCGTTGCAAGGGTTCGGAAGAGGTGAATGCAGTAAAGCATGATGTCAGTGTGACATCAATGTGTTTGCATGGCATTTTAGCAGGGTCAAGGTTTGGTGCTTGCCGCCGATAACCGCCTATACGAACCGCACACCCTTCAGCGCACACCTGCGTGTACACCAGGAGCTTTCAATGGCCGGCATTCTCGACACGGTAGATCAACGCACGCAATTGGTGGGGGAGAATCGCCTGGAGATTCTCATGTTCCGCCTGGCCGGGCGGCAGTTGTTCGCGATCAACGTGTTCAAGGTGCAGGAAGTCCTGCAATTGCCCAAGCTGACCCTCATGCCCCAGCGCCACCCGTTCGTGTGCGGGGTGGTCAACCTGCGTGGCCAGACCCTGCCGGTGATCGACCTGTCCCAGGCCATCGGCATGCGCCCTTTGGTGCCGGGCCCCAACAGCACCATCATCGTCACCGAGTACAACCGCTCGGTGCAGGCGTTCCTGGTGGGCGGCGTGGACCGCATCGTCAACATGAACTGGGAAGCCATCCTGCCGCCGCCGACCAGCGCCGGTCGCCAGCACTACCTCACCGCCATCAGCAAGGTCGATGAGCAACTGGTGGAAATCATCGACGTGGAAAAAGTCCTCGCCGAGATCGTGCCCTACAACGCCAAGGTCTCCCGGGACAAACTTGAAGACCCGGTGCTGGAGCGTGCCCGTGGCCGCGAAGTGCTGCTGGTGGATGATTCCAATGTGGCCTTGTCGCAGCTGCGTGACACCCTGGGCCAGTTGGGCGTGAAGATGCACGTCGCCAGCGACGGCCTCAAGGCCCTGAACATGCTCAAGGCCTGGGCCGACAGCGGCCAGGTGATGACCGACAAACTGCTGATGATCTTCACCGACGCCGAAATGCCCGAGATGGATGGTTACCGTCTCACTACCGAAATCCGCAACGACCCGCGCCTGCGTGGTCTGTACGTGGTGATGCACACCTCGCTGTCGGGCAGCTTCAATGACTCGATGGTCAAGAAGGTCGGCTGCGACAATTTCCTCTCCAAATTCCAGCCGGACAAGCTGGTGGACGTGGTGCGCCAGCGACTGATGTTGGACGAAATGCCCGCCTGACTTTAGGATGACACTTTGTTTCCTAGGAAGGCAGGCCCATGCTGCGTCTCAGCGCGTTGTACCGTTACCCCTTGAAGTCCGGCAGGGCCGAAGCCTTGCAGCAGACTGGCCTGGATAAACTCGGGTTGGACGGGGATCGACGCTGGATGCTGGTGGATGAAGCCAGCGGGCGCTTCCTGACGCAGCGGGCCGTGGCGAAGATGAGCCAGCTCTCGGCGTTGTGGAACAGCAGCGGGGGCCTGACCCTGAGTTCGCCGGGCTACGCGCCGTTGGATGTGGCATTGCCTGGCAGCGCCAGCGAACTGCGCGGTGTGACCATCTGGCGCGACACCCTGCGTGTGCCGGATGCTGGCGATGAGGCCGCGGCCTGGGTCAGCGCATTCATTGGCAAGCCGACGCGCCTGGTGCAACTGCCCCTGGAACGTGCGCGTACCACCGAAGCCGGGTATGGCAAGGATGACGACAAGGTGGGCTTCGCTGACGGCTACCCATTGCTGTTGATCGGCCAGGGCTCCCTCGACGACTTGTGTGAAAAGATCGGCCGCCCGATGCAGATGCTGCGTTTTCGTCCCAACCTGGTCATCGAAGGCGCCGAGGCTTTCGCCGAAGACGGCTGGAAGCGCTTGCGCATCGGCGACGTGGAATTTCGGGTGGTCAAGCCGTGCTCGCGGTGCATCCTCACCACCATCGACCCCCAGACCGGTGAGCGCAGCCCCGACCGCGAGCCCTTCGCGACACTGGAAACCTACCGCAAGACCGAAAAGGGCGCGATGTTCGGCCAGAACCTGGTCAACGATGGCATCGGGCACCTGGAAGTCGGCATGCCGGTAACGGTGCTGGAATAAAAAAAGCCCGTCTCGTGGGAGACGGGCTTTTTTTTGTGGCGGGGAGTGCTTAGCCGCGGTATTCGCACAGGTAGGCGGTGTCCACCGCAACCTTCAATTGGAACTTGCTGTTGGCCGGTACGTTGAACTGGCTGCCGGCAGCGAAGGTTTCCCAGTCGCTGCTGTCGGGCAGCTTCACGGTCAGGGCGCCGGAGACCACGTGCATGATTTCACGTTGGGCGGTGCCGAATTCGTATTCACCCGGAGCCATCACGCCGATGGTCGCCGGCCCTTCTGCGGTGCCGAAAGCGATCGACTTGACGGTGCCGTCGAAGTACTCGTTGACTTTGAACATGGGTGGATCCTCGGAAAAGGGTCAAGGCTTACGCCAACCACTGTAGGAGCGAGCTTGCTCGCGAAAAACCTGAGAACACCGCGTTTAACCAGAAGCGCTGCGTTATCGTTGGCGATCTTTGCGAGCAAGCTCGCTCCTACAGAGCAGCAAGAAAATGGCTGGCCAGTATGCCCAAGGCTGTGGGCGCTGCCTAGACCGGCAAAATCAGTGGCAGCAGGCGCGCGGTATTGCGTGCATCCTCCAGGGCGCGATGCTGCTGGCCATTGAACTGCATTCCGGCTAATTGCAGCGCACCATTGAGCCCCAGCGGCTTGTCCAGGCGCCGGGCCTTGGCAAAGCGTTGCTTGAGGTTCACATGCGGGGTTTCGCCCAGGGCGCTGGCGAGGCCATGGCGCTGCCACTCCAGCTCAAGCTGCACGCGATCATAGTCACCCCAGCTGGCCCAGCCTTCCAGGCGTGGCTGATGTTGGCCCAGCCAGCGCTCGAACAGCGGCCACACCTCGGTGATCGGCGCGGCCATGTCGATATTGCCCTGGGTAATATGGGTGAGTTTGCGGCAAAAGGGTGTCAGCAATGGCCGCCGCAAGGGCCGCACAAAGCGCTGGAAGTGGTCCAGTTCGCGGCCCTGGCGGTTGACCAGGCTGGCGCCGATCTCGATGACTTCCATCTCCGTCACGGGCCAGCCGCCGTCATCCGTTGTGGCTTCAAGGTCAATAATCAGCCAATGAGGCATGGTGCAGGTTCCCGTACTCGTCCCTTCCTGATGGGGATAGAGCGTAGCCCGGCCCTGTAGTTCCGCCTAGGGGCGTTATTCGATCTCCAGCAAAACCTGACGGTTGCGCACCTGATCGCCCGTCACGACGCGCATCTCCTTGACCGTGCCATCAATACCGGCCTTCAGCGGGTGCTCCATTTTCATCGCTTCAAGCACCAGCAAAAGCTGGCCTTTGCTGACGCTCTCACCGACGCACACCCGTACATCGACGATGGCGCCGTCCATGGGCGCCTGGACAGTGCCACTGCTGGCGTCGGCCGGGCGGCTGGCAACTTGCTGGGTGCGGTCGGTGACTGTCAGCCCTGGCAACCATAGCCGGTTGCCGTCCAGGTGATAGACGATGCGGCGGCGGACACCCTTGATGGCAAAGGTGGCGTCGCGACCGTCGGTGGTGAGTTGCAGGTCGTCAGCACTGACACTGTGGAGTTGGCCGTTGGCCTCCAGGCGGTACGTCACGGGGGCACTCGCTGTGTTGCGCCATCGCGCGAGGGCGTGTGAGTGCTGGTTGGCGCTGTGTTGATAAAACAGCGCGGCGGCCAGCGAGAGCTGTTCAGCGGTCGCCGTGTGCTGTGGGATGACGCTGAAGTGTTCGGCGATCAACCCCGTGCTGAAGTCGCCGTTGATAAAGTCCGGGTGCTTGAGCAGGTCGATGAGCAAGCGCTGATTGGTCGCCAGGCCCAGCAGTACGCTGTCTTCCACGGCCCGCAGCAGTTTTCGCCGGGCTTCTTCGCGGCTGGCGCCGTGGGCGATGATCTTGCCCAGCATCGGGTCGTAGAACGGGCTGACGGTTTGGCCTTCAAGCAACCCATGGTCGATGCGTACGCCGGGGGCAGGTTCCCAACGCAACACGTCACCGGTTTGCGGCAGGAAGCCTTGGGCCGGGTCTTCGGCGTACAGGCGCACTTCCATGGCGTGGCCGGTCAGGGTGACCTGTGATTGGGTAAGTGGCAGCGCTTGACCGGCGGCGACCTGCAACTGCCAGTCCACCAGGTCGAGGCCGGTAATCATCTCGGTGACGGGGTGTTCCACTTGCAGGCGCGTGTTCATTTCCAGGAAA
Organism: Pseudomonas fluorescens; assembly: GCF_001902145.1. GTDB lineage: Bacteria > Pseudomonadota > Gammaproteobacteria > Pseudomonadales > Pseudomonadaceae > Aquipseudomonas > Aquipseudomonas fluorescens_BV. The sequence goes on along the minus strand of NZ_MRST01000027.1, from coordinate 722,074 downwards.
TAAAACTGGCCGTTGCGGTCGAGTAGAAACTCCACGGTGCCGGCACCTACATAGTTCACCGCCCGCCCGGCCTTGAGCGCGGCTTCGCCCATGGCCTGGCGCAGATCGGGCGTCATCACGGGGCAGGGCGCTTCTTCAATGACTTTCTGATGGCGGCGCTGGATCGAACAGTCGCGCTCGCCGAGGTAGATGAGGTTGCCATGGCTGTCGCCGAACAGTTGCACCTCCACGTGGCGCGGGTCGATCAGCGCCTGTTCGAGGATCAGCTCGTCGCTGCCGAACGCATTCATGGCTTCCGAGCGTGCGGTGCGCAGTTGCTCTGGCAGCTGTTCGCGCTGGTGCACCAGGCGCATGCCACGCCCGCCGCCACCGGTGCTGGCCTTGATCATCAGCGGGAAGCCGATGCGTTCGGCTTCCCGTTGCAAGGTGGCATCATCCTGGGCACTGCCTTGGTAGCCGGCGATGCAAGGTACGCCTGCGTCGAGCATGGCGAGTTTGGACAGGCGTTTGCTGCCCATCAGTTCGATCGCCTCGGCGCTGGGGCCGATGAAGGTGAGCGTGGCCTGCTGGCAGGCGCGGGCGAAGTCTGGGTTTTCCGAGAGGAAGCCGTAGCCGGGGTGGATGGCGTCGGCGCCGGTCAGTTGGGCGGCGGCGAGGATGGCCTCTGTGTTCAGGTAGGACTGGTGTACGGGCGCCGGGCCGATGTGTACGGCTTCGTCGGCCATTTGCACGTGCAGGGCATTGGTATCCGCGTCGCTGTAGACGGCCACGGTACGGTAGCCCAGGGCCTGGGCAGTGCGCTGGATGCGGCAGGCGATTTCGCCGCGGTTGGCGATCAGGATCTTGGTGAATGCGGGCATTGGGTTATCCCTTGGCTGATGGGGTGTTTGTTCTGGCCTCTTCGCGAGCAAGCCCGCTCCCACAGGTTGGAATGCATTTCAAATGTGGGAGCGGGCTTGCTCGCGAAGGCGTCATTTGCACCAACTCGGCTTTCGCTTCTGCACAAACGCCTGCGTCCCCTCAACCCCTTCTTCACTCCTCACCGCCTCGGCAAACCACTGCGCCCCGCGATCCAGCACGGCCTCAAGGGGCTCATCCACACTGGCCAGCAACAGCGCTTTAGTCCGTGCGTTCGCCCCCGGCGCACACTGCAACACCTGCCCCAATACCTCATCCACCCGCTGCGCCAATGCCTGGGAGTCGTGCTCGACAAAATGCACCACTCCCAGCCGCCCAGCCTCCACCCCATCAAACCGCGCCGCCGTCAGCGCCAGGCGCCGAGTGTGGGTAAGGCCAATACGCTTGACCACAAACGGCGCAATCTGCGCCGGCAACAACCCCAGGCGGGTCTCGGGCAAGCCGAACTGCGCCTGGCCCTCTGCAATCGCAATATCACTCACGCACGCCAGCCCGAACCCACCGCCCAGCACCGCGCCTTGCAGCACCGCGATCACCACGGGTGCCAGTGCCTGCACCTCTTGCAGCAAGGTGCCAAATGCGCGGTTCAACGCTTGCAACTGACCCCCCGCGCCGACCAGATCCTTCACATCGGCCCCCGCGCAAAAATGCCCGCCCGCGCCGCTGATCACCACGGCGCGCACCTGGCTGTCCAACTGCGCCAGTACCGCACGCAGCTCATTCACCATTTCAAGACTCATTGCATTGCGGCATTCGGGCCGGTTGAGGGTGATATGCAGCACGCCGTTATGGGCTTCTAGCAGCAAGGTGTTCATGGCTTTTTACCGGGCAGGGTGCCCATCAGTTTGCAGATTATGCCCAGCATGATTTCGTCGGCACCGCCGCCAATCGACACCAGGCGCACGTCGCGATAGGCGCGGGCCACCGGGTTGTCCCACATGAAGCCCATGCCGCCCCAATACTGCAGGCAACTGTCGCTGACCTCACGGCCCAGGCGCCCGGCCTTGAGCTTGGCCATCGAGGCCAGCCGGGTGACGTCCTGGCCGTTGATGTATTGCTCGGTGGCCTGGTAGACCAAGGCGCGCAGGCATTCGATTTCGGTGGCCAGTTCCGCCAGGCGAAAGTGGATCACCTGGTTGTCGATCAACGCCTTGCCGAAGGTCTGGCGCTCCTTGCAGTATTCGATGGTGCTGTCGATGCAGTACTCCAGGCCCTTGATCATATTGGCCGCGCCAAACAGGCGTTCTTCCTGGAACTGCAACATCTGCATCATGAAGCCCGCGCCTTCGTGGCCGATGCGGTTGCGTTGCGGTACGCGCACGCCGTCGAAAAACACCTGGGCGGTCTCGGAGCTGTGCATGCCGAGTTTTTCCAACGGCGGGCTGACGCTGATGCCGGGGCTGTTCATCGGCACCATGATCAGGGATTTGTTGATGTGCGGCTTGTCGTCCGAGGTGTTGGCCAGCAGGCAGATGAAGTCGGCGCTGGGCGAATTGGTGATCCACATCTTGCTGCCGTTGATCACGTAGTCGTCGCCATCCTTGCGCGCATGGGTCTTGAGCCCGGCCACGTCGGAGCCGGCACCGGTTTCCGAGACGCCGATGCAGCCGACCTGTTCGCCGCTGATGGCCGGGCGCAGGAACTCTTCGCGCAGTTCATCGGAGCCGAAGCGCGCCAGGGCCGGGGTGCACATATCGGTCTGCACGCCGATGGACATGGGGATGCCGCCGCAGCGGATGGTGCCGAACTCTTCGGCGGCGACAATGGAGTAGCTGTAGTCCAGGCCCATGCCGCCGAATTTTTCCGGTTTGGAGATGCCCAGCAGGCCGAGGTCGCCGGCCTTGCGGAAGATTTCGTGAATGGGAAAGCGCCCGGCTTTTTCCCATTCATCCACGTGCGGGTTGATCTCGCGGTCGACGAAGGCGCGCACGGTGCGGCGCAGTTCCTGGTGTTCCTGGGTGAAGATCATTTTTATTGTTCTCCTGATTAGAAACGCGCCACACCAAAGCTGTTCGGTTGCAGTTGCCGCAGTTCGGCTTCGTGACAGATATCCAGCAAAAATCCGAGCAAGGTGCGGGTATCCCGTGGGTCAATCAGCCCGTCGTCCCACAGGTTGGCGCTGCCGTAGAGGGCGGTGGACTGGCTGTCGAGCTTCTGCGCGGTGACCTGTTCGAGCATGTCGAGCACCTTGGGGTCAGGCACCAGGCCGTCCTTGAGTTGCTTGGCCTCGGTGACAATGCGCAGCACCTTGCCCGCTTGTGCACCGCCCATCACCGCGGTGCGGCTGTTGGGCCAGGCGAAGATAAAGCGCGGGTCCAGGCCGCGGCCGCACATTGCGTAGTTGCCGGCACCGTAGGAACCACCGACCACGATGGTGAGTTTAGGCACACGGGCATTGGCCACCGCCTGGATCATCTTCGCGCCGTGCTTGATCACCCCTTGCTGTTCCGACTCGGTGCCCACCATGAAGCCGGTGGTGTTATGCAAGAACAGCAGCGGCGTACGGCTCTGGTCGCACAGCTGGATAAACTGCGCGGCCTTGCTCGCGCCCTTCGGGGTGATGGGGCCGTTATTGCCGATCACCCCCACGGCGCGCCCCTGGATATGCAGATGGGCGCAGACGGTGTGGGGGTCGAACTCGCCCTTGAATTCCAGCAGGTTCGAACCGTCGGCCAGGCGCGCCAGGATCTCGCGCACGTCGTAGGGTTTTTTCGGGTCGTCGGGAATCAGCCCCAACAGCTCTTCAATCGGGTACAGCGGTTCGCGATAGGCGCGTTGTGGCGCGTGCGGCAAGCGGTCATTCCAGGGCAGCAGGCCCACAATTTCACGCACGATGCGCACGCCGTCGGCATCGTCTTGGGCCAAGTACTCAGCGGTGCCGGCGGTTTGCGCGTGCATCTGCGCGCCCCCCAGTTCTTCATCGGTGGCGATTTCGCCGGTGGCGGCCTTGAGCAACGGTGGCCCGGCGAGGAACAGCTTGGCCTTGCCGCGCACCACCACCACGTAATCCGACAGGCCCGGCTGATACGCACCGCCGGCCGTGGCCGAGCCGTGCACCACGGTGATCTGCGGCAAGCCCATGGCCGACATGCGCGCCTGGTTGGCAAAGCTGCGCGCACCTTCAACGAAAATCTCGGCGGCGTAGTTGAGGTTGGCGCCGCCGCTTTCGGCGAGGGTCACCACCGGCAATTTGTTCTCCATGGCGATCTGTTGCAGGCGCAGGGATTTCTTCAGCCCGGAAGGGGAAATGGTGCCGCCCTTGATCGCGCTGTTGTTGGCCACCACCAGCATGCGCACGCCGCTGACATAGCCGATGCCGGCGATCAGCCCACCCCCGGCGGCACTGCCATCTTTGTCGTCGTGGAGTTTGTAGCCGGCCAGGCTGGCCAGCTCCAGGAACGGCGCGCCGGGGTCCAGCAGCAGGCTGAGGCGCTCACGGGGCAGCAATTGGCCGCGCTTGTCGAACTTGGGCTTGGCTTCCTGGGCCTTGGCCAGCAGGTTGTGTTCCAGTTGGCGCAACTGGGCGATGGACGCCAGCATGGCTTCGCGGTTTTGCGCGAACTGTGGGCTGTGGGGATCGATCAGACTTTCAATCATCGGCATGCGGTTATTGCTCCGTCTTGAGCACATCCGGCAGGTAGGCGCGGTGGAATCCATTGAACGGCTCGCTCGGTGCCTGCGCCTGGTGCAGCGGCCATGCGCGGCTGCCCAGGCTGGCGGCGCCGTCGATGCGCAGGGTGGTGCCGCTGATAAAGGCCGCAGCCGGGCTGAGCAGGAAGACGATGGCCGCGCTGACTTCCGACTCGGTGCCGATGCGCTTGAGCGGTACATGCTCACGCAGGGTGGGAATCACCGCCTTGAAGGCGCCTTCGTAGGTGTCCATGCCGCTGGAGGCAATCCAGCCAGGCGCCACGGCGTTGACGCGCACCCCGGCATAGCCCCACTCAAACGCGGCGGTCTTGGTGAAGTTGTCCATGCCGGAGCGCGCCGCGCCGGAGTGGCCCATGCCAGGCATGCCGCCCCACATGTCGGCGAGCATGTTGACGATCGCGCCACCGTGCTTGCTCATCGACTGGTTGAACACTTCCCGCGCCATCAGGAAACCGCCCACCAGGTTGGTGCGCAGTACGGTTTCAAAGCCCTTCTGATTGATCGCGGCCAGTGGCGACGGGTATTGGCCGCCGGCGTTATTCACCAGGCCATGGATGGGGCCGTGGTCGTGCAGAACTTGCGTGACCAGTGCCTTCACCGCTTCTTCATCGCGGATGTCACAGGCCTGCCAATGGGCGACGCCGCCGTCTTGGGTAATTTCCTTGGCTACCTGCTGCAACTTGTCCGGCTTGCGCCCCACCAGGATCACGCGGGCGCCAAGGGCTGCCAGTTCGTGGGCGGTGCAGCGGCCAATGCCACTGCCGCCGCCGGTGACGATCAGGGTTTGCCCCTGGAACAGGTCGGCTTTGAAGATCGAGTCGAAGGCCACGGCAACGGTCCCTTAGGTGAGTTGATCGGCAATGTGCTGGGGTACGGCGATGGGGATTTCCAGCAGTTGCTGGGCGAAGGCTTTGCCTTGGGGGTCGATGCGCAAACTGGCGATGCCGCCGCCGCCCAGGGCGTTTTCCAGCAGGAAGTTGAGGCTGTGGCTGCCGGGCAAGTACCAGCGTTCGACGCGGCCATGGATCGGGTCGAGCACGTGGTCCATCCAGTCGACGATCACCTCCGGGGTCAGGGCTTCGGCGATCCACGGCAGGTAGTCCGGGTGGCGGGCGATCACGCCGATATTGCTGTGGTTGCCCTTGTCACCGGAGCGCGCCACGGCGAGTTTCACCAGCGGCACACTGGCGTCGGCACGGCCCTGGGGCTTGGCCGGCTCGATGGGCGCAGCGGGCGCGAGCAGTGGCGTCAAGACGGGCAGCTCAACGGCATAACGCTGGCCTTGGTACTCGATGGCGACGCTACACCGTGATTTGTCGACCAGGAACGAAAACAGCCGGATCAGCGGATACACCGTCGGCCGCCCGCCAACAATGCCGGTCAGCCCCGGTGCCATGCCGGTGGCCGCCTGGGCGATCTCGCGGGCGAACAGCACCAGCGCCTGCTTGCTCGGGTGCCGCACCGCCAGCTTCACCACCACTTCACGGCAATCCGCACGCCGGGCGTGGGCGCCGTAGGTGGCTTCGCTGCCGAGCAGTTCGATATTGACGTCGGTGTAAGGTGCCCAGCCGCGCTGGCTGAACAGCTGCGAAGTCTTGTTGATGAGCGCCTGGCTGACCCGCTCAGCCTTGGCCACCGCGTCGATGCCAGCGAGCAGGCAACTGGCGGTGCAGCGAAAGCCATCGGGGTAGGTGGCGCTGACCTTGTACTGGTCGGTGGGTGGCAGGCCCTTGGCGCCGTGCAGGCGCACCGCGTGTTTGCCTTGTTGCTGCAGTTTGACCTGGCTGAAATCGCAGATCACATCCGGCAGCATATAGGCGCGCGGGTCACCGATTTCATACAGCAGTTGTTCGGCCACGCTGAGTTCGCTGATCAGCCCGCCGCTGCCTTCGACCTTGTTGACGGTGAACTGGCCGTCGGCGCTGACTTCGACGATAGGGAAGCCGATGTGTTCGTAGTCGGGCACGTCACGCCAGTCGGTGAAGTTACCGCCGGTGCATTGGGCGCCGCATTCGATGATATGCCCGGCCAGGGCGGCCTGGGCCAGGTGATCGTAGTCCTGCCACGACCAGTTGAATTCGTGCACCAGTGCCGCGCTGACCACGGCGCTGTCGACCACCCGGCCGGTGATGACAATATCGGCGCCGAGCCCCAACGCCTGGGCAATGCCCGGTGCGCCGAGGTAGGCATTGGCGGACACGCACAGGGGCGGCAGGGGGGCGCCGTTGAACATATCGGTGACAGGCGACAGGTGTTTGAGTTGAGGGTGCAGGTCATCGCCGAGCAACACGGCGATTTTCAGCGGGATGTGCGCGTTGTCGCAGGCCGCTTGCAGGGCGGCGGCGCAGGCCTGGGGGTTGATACCGCCGGCATTGCTGATCACCCGGATGCCCTGGCGCTGGATATCCGCCAGCAACGGCGTAAGCACCTCGACAAAATCCGTGGCGTAACCGGCCTTGGGGTCTTTCAGGCGGGCACCGGCGAGGATCGACATCGTGACTTCCGCCAGGTAGTCGAACACCAGGTAATCCAAGGCGCCGCCCTGCACCAATTGGGCGGCGGCGGTGCAGGTGTCGCCCCAGAACGCGCTGGCGCAGCCGATACGTACCGTCTTACTCATGAGAAATCCTTCCTCCAAGGGCTGGTGCCGAGACTACCAAGCAAGCGCTTGGTTTGTAAACTCCAGACACAAGTTTTACCCAAGCGCTTGCTTGGGTGGCAGTCACGGCCTAAATTGCCGGCCAAGACGACAGACGTGAAGGAGAGCAGCATGGATGAGCACAAAGCCCTGGGGGTGATGCGCACCATGGTCGATGGTGGCCAATTGACGGACCCCGAGAGCGCCCGCGGCAAGTTGCTGCAAACCGCGGCTCATCTGTTTCGCAACAAGGGGTTCGAGCGCACCACCGTGCGAGATCTGGCCAGCGCCGTGGGCATCCAGTCCGGCAGCATCTTTCATCACTTCAAGAGCAAGGATGAGATATTGCGTGCGGTGATGGAGGAAACCATCCATTACAACACCGCGATGATGCGCGCTTCACTGGAGGAGGCGAGCACGGTGCGCGAACGCGTGCTGGCGCTGATCCGCTGCGAGTTGCAGTCGATCATGGGTGGCAGTGGCGAGGCCATGGCGGTGCTGGTCTACGAATGGCGCTCGCTGTCGGCCGAAGGCCAGGCGCACGTGCTGGCCCTGCGTGACGTGTATGAGCAGATCTGGTTGCAGGTGCTGGGCGAGGCCAAGGCCGCTGGCTACATCCGGGGCGATGTGTTTATCACCCGGCGCTTCCTCACCGGCGCCTTGTCCTGGACCACCACCTGGTTTCGCGCTCAAGGCAGCCTGACCCTTGAAGAGCTGGCCGAAGAGGCCTTGTTGATGGTGCTGAAGTCGGACTGAGGCGCAAGTTATTAATTTGCTGGCGAAAGTTGTCTCCCCCAGTAAAAACGCCTAGCTTATCGGCATTGAACTCTTCAACGGTGTGTGCCTCGATGTTTTCGCCATGGCGGCTGGCTGCAGGACTGACTTTATGGGCACTGGGCACCGCCGCGTGGACGCAGGCCGGTGCCGCGCAGTTGGTGAGAATCGGCGCGGCGCATTTTCCGCCCTACACCGTGCGCCCCGAACAAGGTGCCGACTCCGGTTTGCTGCCGCAATTGGTCGAGGCGTTGAACGCTGCGCAAACCGACTACCAGTTTGTGGTGGTGCCCACCTCGATCCCCCGGCGTTTTCGTGACTTCGAGCAAGGCCGGGTCGACATGGCCATCTTCGAAAACCCGGCCTGGGGTTGGCAGAATATTGCCCATACCAGTGTTGATATGGGGTTGGAAGATGCGGAGATTTTTGTCGCTCAGCGTCAGCCCGGGCGCGACCAGAGTTATTTTTCCGACCTTACCGGCAAGCGCCTGGCGGTATTCAGCGGGTATCACTATGCCTTTGCTGACTTCAATTCCGATCCCAAGAACATGGCCGAGCGTTTCAACGCGACGTTGACCTATTCCCATGACAGTAATCTGCTGATGGTTGCTCGTGGGCGTGCGGATATTGCGCTGGTTACCCGTTCGTACCTGAGTGATTTCATGGTGCGCAACGCGGACATGGCGGGGCAGTTTTTGGTGTCGGAGCGTATTGACCAGGTGTATCACCATTACGCACTTCTACGGCCCAAGGCCCCGATCACCGGGCCGGCGTTTGCCGGGTTGCTCAAGGGGTTGCGTGATAATGGCCAGATGTTGAAGATTTTCGAGCCGTACCGAATCGATGTGATGGCGGGGTATTGAGGGATCTACGATGAGCTACTTAAGGCCCCCCGAAAGCTTCACAAGCCATCAGCCAGTACGACGATAAGGTATCGTTCTACCTGAACAACTGGCTTGAAAAGCTCACTGATCAATTGAGGCGCTACTCTTACCAAGCGGGGGTTGCTTTAAAGAAGTCAACAAAGCAATAGTCGCTAACCGATATTTTAATATAAAACATGTTTTTGTCTTCAGGTTTAGTGAATTTTACCCAATGGTTTAATTTGCCGCCCGCCTCATCAGAACCTAGAAATACCTGTTCATTCAAGAGGGTGTCATCTCTGTCATAAGCGCCAATGGTGGCTTTTTTGTGCAACCAGGTGAGGGCGAACTCTATATCATTAATGTATTGGCCAAAGTGAAATTTCAGATGTTGCGTATGCGCTACGTTATGCTGGTCAATACACAGTGCGAAAACATTCCCAACATGCATGCCAGGAACGTTGCTGTATTTTTTGATTCCAGCTTTTCCAAATCCGTCTAAGAAGTTGATTATTAGTTTTTTCGCAATAATGTCTTCCCCCTTTTTTATTTATTTGGGGGGTAAAGTATCGAAATCTTCGCTGAGATCAGTGTTATCTTTCGTGGTCTTATTTGACATTGTTCAACGCTCCATTCATTGGTTAACGACCAAATTTTGCTCGCGCGGCATTTGGGACTTGGCGAGTAAAACCAAAATCAATTGTGGCGGATACTGTTAGAATTACCGGGTTTTTCAGGTGCCCGACGAGTGGCTCCCAGGCTGAGAGCAGAGCTTACCGTTTGTCTGGGCGATTCGAAGTCGCGATGACAGCAACCTGCTAGGTATGTGGATATCGTGCGGGTCACCCCGCTCGTACCTGAGTGACTTCATGGTGCGCAACGCGGACATGGCGCGGTAATTCCTGGTGTCGGAGCGCATTGACCAGGTGTATCACCATTACGCGCTTCTACGGCCCAAGGCCCGATCACCGGGCCGGCGTTTGCCGGGTTGCTCAAGGGGCTGCGTGATAATGGCCAGATGTTGAAGATTTTCGAGCCGTATCGCATTGATGTGATGCCCAAGCGCTAAGGTTTTCACGCGTTCTGGCGCATCCTGCGCTGTCACTCCTCTCACGCCACACTGCCAGCGTGTTACATCGACGAAGGGGATTCATGCCGCTTCAGGGTGGCTATTACCGTTTGTCGGGATTGTCGAAGTACTGTCAGATCTGACAGTAGATAATCATCTGCGCTCAGCTCAAGCTCTTTGTCTGTTGTCGGATTTAACTTCTCAACAGCGGGAGACAATGACATGAGTTCTACTTCGGTTATTTCAAATAATAGTATTTGCAAATTTAATTCAGAGCCGCCAGCGCCCACAGTACTTGAAGCGATTGGTGGCGTTCAGTTGTATCCCATTCCTGCTGTGGGGGTAAGCCCTTGGAGGTTTACGCTTGAAGTTAAATACCCCGACATGGAGGATGGCCATGAAATCACGGTGACGATCGCTGCGGAAGGCTTGAACGATGTTGTTCTACCTCCCCTGTGGGGTGATAGTGCCAAGGGTTATGTTCACTTTTTCCTCACTGAAGATATTATAGGTCCACGTATCGACTCAGATGTTTATATTACCTACACCGTGACCAGCGGGAAGATAAGTGTGACCTCTTTGACGCTGAAACTTAGGATTCAGCGCCTGCTCGATAAAGATCTACCTCTACCGTTCATGCCCCAGGCCAAAGAGAATGTATTGGATCTCAGGGAAATTCGTGGTCCTGTTCGAGTCACTATGGGCGTTCCGCCCTATGCCGAGGAAGGGATGCTCATATGGGTGGATATTGAAGGTTTGGATGTCGACGGAAAACCGATCCTATATCATCTGATTCAAGGGCGGTCGTTGACAGCTGAGGAAGCGGTTTCGGGAATAACGGAGATTATTGATCGGGACTTCCTACATTTGTTTCAGGACTATTCTGGGCTTACCTATGTCTGTTATCTGAACTATAAGAGGAAGCCTGATAAAAACTCGGCTACGGAGTTGCGTCGTTATATCTATCAGATTCGCCAGATTGAGCAATTGCGTCTTGAAACAGAGGACTTCGAAGCGGCGCCACATCAGTTGATTACGGCCGGCGGCCAAGTAACCGTTAACTCGTTGACGATTGATTTATTGCCGAACTCTAATGGGCAGGCCGGGATTGACGGGTATCAGAATATTCTACCTGGCATGCGCTTTGGGCAATCTATCGCTCTGTGTAGAAATATTCATTCTGATGTTGATCAACAACAGATGAAAATTACGTTTGCCAACCCATTGACCCGTTTGAAGTTCGCGATCACGTGGGTTCACTTTTACCTGCGTTGCGAATTATACGATGAGCAAGGCAAATTGATTGATGATCTGGAGCTGACAGGCTGGTCGAATGTCTGGGCCGATTTCAGTTCCGCGGCGGGGATCAAGACTATGGTTGTGCACGCTCGTGACTATAGTTTTTTGGACTTTTTCAGTATGTGGATCAAACCCTGAAAATAAATGCGTTCGCTGCCTTTCTTTACTCAAAATCTTGAAATCGATCGTTCCCTTGAGGGGGAACGATCAGAGGGATATTCAAATCCGCCGCGCAAACGTATCGCTATGACTGCCCGACACCTTGCGGCAGTGCACCAGCGCATCGCGAATCATGAAGTTCACCAAGGTCGGAGACACCCCAAGCTCCTTGGCAATGTCTTTTTGCGGCACGCCATGCAGGCGGTACATCTCGAACGCGTAACGGGTGCGCTGGGGCAGTTGCGTCAGGGCGTCGGCGATGTTTTCCAGGGTGTTGAAATTGATGTGGGAGGTTTCCGGTGAAGCGCCGTGAATAACCACATTCAAGCCTTCCTCCTCGGTCCCGGAGTATTTGAGCTCCAGGGCCTGCTTGCGGTAATGATCGATCGCCAGGTTGCGCACGATCTGGAACAGATAACTCAGTTGGGCCTTGAACGATGAGGTGATGGTCGGCGCCGACTGCAGCCGGAAGTAGGCGTCCTGCACCACGTCTTCGGCGCGGGAGCGGCACCCGGTGATACGGGCCGCGATCTTCACCAGAATCAGTCGATTGTCGACGAACGCCTGGAGAAGGGGTGAATCGCACCTGCCTGTGGATACTTGTTCCGTCATGGAAATCACCTTGCTGCGAATAGGTTAGGGGAGGGCTTCCCTGCTGAGGCCTCCTACACATCGGGCAACAAATTATGCTTAATGATAATGATTGTCAAATGAGAAGGCGAACTAATCTTATGCCTTGGGCGAAGGTGTGAACCACGTCTCGCTCGCCCCCGGCGACTAATTATTTGCAGGCTCCGTCCGTTCTCATGGGTGACAGGTTCGTTAGTACAACGGCCAAGGATCAGCACCCGCAGGAGGACCAGATGGGTTTTTATCGTGCATTGAGCGTGTTTCAGTTCGGAGTCCTCGCGGGATGAGTACGTCCCTGCGGCTGCGCCTGTTTTGCCTGCCCCACTCAGGCGCCAGCGCCTCGGTCTACGCTCGCTGGCGCCGGGTTCTGCCGGACTGGCTGCAAGTGTGCCCGCTGGAATTGCCGGGACGCGGCATGCGCATGGACGAGCCGTTGCAGCGCGATATCAAGGCCTTGGCCGCGCAGCTTGCTGAAGAAATCAGCCGTGATCTCGATGGCCCCTATGCCTTGTTCGGCCACAGCCTTGGCGGGCTGTTGGCGTTTGAATTGGCTCACGCCTTGAGCGCACGCAATCTGCCTGCGCCCCTGGCGTTGTTCGCGTCCGGCACGGCTGGCCCGGCGCGTCGTGATGTGAGCGAGTACGCCGTCGAAAAAACCGATGCCCAACTCATCGCCCGCCTGCGCGAATTGCAGGGCACCGCCGAAGAAGCCCTGGCCAACCCCGAGCTGATGCAACTGATGTTGCCGATCCTGCGCGCTGATTTCCTGCTGTGCGGCAGTTTCACCTATGGCGAGCGCCAGCCCCTGGCGCTGCCGATCCATGTGTTGGGTGGCAAGCAAGACAGCGTGCGTGCCGACCAGTTGCTCGACTGGCAGCTCGACGCCGCCAGTGGGTTCTCCCTGGACATGTTTGACGGCCACCACTTCTTCCTCGTGCAGCACGAAAGCGCCGTGCTGCGCTGCGTGCGTCGCTATGCCGACGAGCACCTGGCCCGCTGGCGCATTGGCGCGGCGCGGCAACTCGTCGCCGGCTGAACCCCACCGACTTCCCGAATTCCCCGTAAGCCGATTTCAGGCAGGAACCCCATGATGGACGCCTTCGAACTCCCCCGTACCCTGGTCCAGTCCCTTCAACAGCGTGCTGCGCAGACGCCGGACCAGGTGGCGTTGCGCTTCCTCGCCGAGAGCGCCGAGCACAGTGTGGTGCTCAGTTATCGCGACCTCGACCAACGCGCCCGCACCATCGCCGCCGCCTTGCAAGCCAACGCTGGCCTGGGCGAGCGTGCGGTGTTGCTGTTCCCGAGTGGCCCGGACTATGTGGCGGCGTTCTTTGGTTGCCTGTACGCCGGGGTGATCGCGGTGCCGGCGTATCCGCCGGAATCCACGCGCCGTCATCACCAGGAGCGTCTGCTGTCGATCATCAGCGATGCCGAGCCGCGGCTGCTGTTGACCATTGCCAGCCTCAGCGAGGGCCTGGCGCAGATTGAAAACGCACCGCCGGTGTTGAGCGTGGATACCCTGGATGCGCAGCAGGCCGACCAGTGGGTCGCGCCCGACCTCAAGGCCGACGATATTGCGTTCCTGCAATACACCTCCGGCTCCACCGCGTTGCCCAAGGGCGTGCAAGTCAGCCACGGCAACCTGGTGGCCAACGAAGTGCTGATCCGCCGTGGTTTTGGCATCGACCTCAACCCCGATGACGTGATCGTCAGCTGGTTGCCGCTGTACCACGACATGGGCCTGATCGGCGGCCTGCTGCAACCGATCTTCAGCGGCGTGCCCTGCGTGTTGATGTCGCCGGCCTACTTCCTCGGCCGGCCCTTGCGCTGGCTGGAGGCGATCAGCGAATACGGCGGTACCATCAGCGGTGGCCCGGACTTCGCCTACCGCCTGTGCAGCGAACGGGTCAGTGAGTCGGCCCTGGAGCGCCTGGATTTGAGCCGCTGGCGCGTGGCCTATTCGGGTTCCGAGCCGATCCGCCTCGACACCCTGGAACGCTTCGCGGAAAAATTCGCCGCCTGTGGTTTCACCCCGAATAATTTCTTCGCCTCCTACGGCCTGGCCGAAGCCACCCTGTTTGTCGCCGGCGGCACCCGTGGCCATGGCATTCCCGCCCTGCGCCTGGACGAACAGGCGCTGGCCGCCAACCGCGCCGAACCGGGGCAGGGCCCTGCGATCATGAGTTGCGGCACCAGCCAGCCGGACCACGCCGTGCTGATCGCCGACCCGCACACGCTCACCGAGCTGCCCGACCAGTGCGTCGGTGAACTCTGGGCCACGGGCCCGAGCATCGCCCACGGCTACTGGCGCAACCCCGAAGCCAGCGCCAAGACCTTCGTCCAGCACGCTGGCCGTACCTGGTTGCGCACCGGTGACCTGGGCTTTATCCGCGACGGTGAGGTGTACATCACCGGGCGCCTGAAAGACCTGCTGATCGTGCGCGGCCATAACCTCTACCCCCAGGACATCGAACAGACCATCGAGCGCGAAGTGGAGGTGGTACGCAAGGGCCGGGTCGCCGCGTTTGCGGTCAATGACCAGGGCCTGGAAGGCATCGGCATCGCGGCGGAAATCAGCCGCAGCGTGCAAAAAATCCTGCCGCCCGAAGCGCTGATCAAGGCGATCCGCCAAGCGGTGGCCGAGGCCTGCCAGCAAGCCCCGAGCGTGGTGGTGCTGCTCAACCCAGGCGCCTTGCCGAAGACCTCCAGCGGTAAAGTGCAGCGTGCCGCCTGTGCGATTCGGCATGCCGATGGCAGCCTCGACAGCTACGCGCAGTTCCCTGGGCAGCCGGGGCAGGCGAGCGAAGTGGCGCTGGAATCGGACCTGCAACAGCAGATCGCGGCGATCTGGTGCGAGCAACTGCAAGTGGCTCATGTGGCGGGCGACGATCACTTTTTCCTGCTGGGGGGCAACTCCATCACCGCGACCCAAGTGGTCGCCCGCCTGCGCGAAAGCCTGGGGCTGGAGCTGAACCTGCGCCTGCTGTTCGAAGCGCCGACCCTCGCCGCCTTCGCCACGGCCGTCGCGCAGCTGCAACAGGATGGCGGCGTTGCCCAAGGCGCAATCCACGTGCTGTCACGTCAAGAAGACCTGCCTCAATCCCTGGCACAGAACCGCCTGTGGATCACCTGGCAATTGGACCCCCACAGCAGCGCCTACACCATTCCCG
The DNA here is from genome assembly GCF_001902145.1 of Pseudomonas fluorescens. GTDB lineage: Bacteria > Pseudomonadota > Gammaproteobacteria > Pseudomonadales > Pseudomonadaceae > Aquipseudomonas > Aquipseudomonas fluorescens_BV. The sequence goes on along the minus strand of NZ_MRST01000027.1, from coordinate 706,903 downwards.
GCGCCTTGCACCTGCGCGGCGAGCTGGATGAAGACGCACTGCGCCACAGCTTCCAGCAACTGATCCAGCGTCATGAAGCCTTGCGCACGCGCTTCTACGAGCGCGACGGCCAGGCGTTCCAGCGTGTCGAGGCTACGGCGGATTTCGAACTGCCGGTCATCGACCTCAGTGACTTGCCCAACACCGAACGCGAAGCCCGTGCGCAACAGGTCCGCGAAGACCAGGCGCGCAGCCCGTTCAACCTGGAAAAAGGCCCGTTGCTGCGGGTCAACCTGGTGCGCCTGGACGATGAAGAGCACCAGCTATTGGTGACCTTGCACCACATCATTGCCGACGGTTGGTCGCTGAATATCCTGATCGACGAGTTCTCGCGCTTGTACGCCGCTGCCGCCCAAGGCCAGCCCCTGGAGCTGCCGCCGTTGGCCTTGCAGTACGCCGACTACGGCAGCTGGCAGCGCCAATGGCTGGCCGAAGGCGAGGGCCAGCGACAGCTGACGTACTGGAAAGCGCAGTTGGGTGACGAGCATCCAGCCCTGAACCTGGCCACCGATCACCCGCGTGCCGCCCAGCATCGGCACAGCGCCTCGCGCCATAGCCAGCGCCTGGATGCGCGCCTCAGTGCGGCGATCCGCCAGACCGCCCAGGCCCATGAAACGACGCCGTTCATGCTGTTGCTGGCGACGTTCCAGACCTTGCTCTATCGCTACAGCGGCCAGCGCGACATCCGTATCGGCGTGCCCAATGCCAACCGCCCGCGCCAGGAAACCCAGGGCCTGATCGGCTTCTTTATCAACACCCTGGTGCTGCGCGCCGAGCTGGACGGGCGCCTGCCGTTCAACCAGCTGTTGGCCGCCACTCGCGAGACCACATTGGCCGCCCAGGCCCATCAGGACCTGCCCTTTGAGCAACTGCTGGAAGCCTTCCCCCAGGCCCGCGAACAGGGCCTGTTCCAGGTCATGTTCAACCACCAGCAACGTGACCTCAGTGCCTTGCGCCGCCTGCCGGGCCTGCTGGCCGATGAGTTGCCCTGGCACAGCCGCGAAGCCAAGTTCGACCTGCAACTGCACAGCGAAGAAGACCGCAATGGGCGCTTGAGCCTGTCGTTCGACTACGCCGACGAGCTGTTCGATTGCGCGACCATCCAGCGCCTGGCCGAGCATTTCATTCACCTGCTGCACGCGGTGTGCGCGCAACCGCAACACGCTATCGGTGACCTGCCGTTGATGCAGGCCGACGAACAGCAGGCCTGGAGTGAAGCACCCTGCGCGCCGGCTCGACGCTGGCTGCCCGACCTGCTCAGCCAACAAACGTCGGACGCCACCGCACTGGTCTGGCAGGACGGCAGCCTGACCTTTGCCCAACTGCACACCCAGGCTAACCGCCTGGCCCATTACCTGCGCGACAAAGGCGTCGGCCCGGACGTGTGCGTGGCCATCGCCGCCGAGCGTTCGCCGCAACTGCTGATCGGCCTGCTCGCCATCATCAAGGCCGGTGGCGCCTACGTGCCGCTGGACCCGGATTACCCCGCCGAGCGCCTGGCCTACATGCTCAAGGACAGCGGCGTGCAACTGTTGCTCACCCAGACCGCCTTGCTCCCCCACCTGCCCAGCGCCGAAGGCGTGTGCGTGATTGCCATGGACAGCCTGCACCTCGACAGCTGGCCCACCCAGGCGCCAGGCTTGCACCTGCACGGCGATAATCTTGCCTACGTGATCTACACCTCCGGTTCCACCGGCCAACCCAAAGGCGTGGGCAACACCCACGGCGCCCTTGCCGAGCGTTTGCAATGGATGCAGGCCACCTATCAACTGAATGAAACCGATGTGCTGATGCAAAAGGCGCCGATCAGTTTCGACGTGTCGGTGTGGGAATGCTTCTGGCCGTTGATTACCGGCTGCCGCCTGGTATTGGCCGGGCCGGGCGAACATCGCGACCCACACCGTATCGCGCAGCTTGTGCGGGAGCATGGGGTGACCACGCTGCACTTCGTGCCGCCGCTGCTGCAGCTGTTTATCGACGAGCCGCTGGTGGCCGAATGCACCAGCCTGCGTCGTGTGTTCTCCGGCGGCGAAGCCTTGCCCGCCGAGCTGCGTAACCGCGTACTGGCGCGCTTGCCAGCGGTGCAATTGCACAACCGCTATGGCCCGACCGAGACCGCGATCAACGTCACCCACTGGCAGTGCGCTGCCTCGGATGGCGAGCGCTCGCCGATTGGCCGGCCATTGGGCAATGTGATCTGCCGCGTACTGGACGAGCAGCTCAACCCGCTGCCGACCGGTGTGCCGGGCGAATTGTGCATCGGCGGTATCGGCCTGGCGCGGGGTTACCTGGGCCGTGCCGGGCTGACGGCCGAACGGTTTGTCGCCGACCCCCTGGGCGCGGCGGGCACCCGCTTGTATCGCACCGGTGACCGTGCGCGCTGGAATGCCGATGGCGTGCTCGAATACCTCGGGCGCCTCGATCAGCAGGTCAAGCTGCGAGGTTTCCGGGTGGAGCCGGAAGAAATCGAAGCGCGCCTGCTGGCCCTGGGCGGCATCGCCCAGGCCGTGGTGCTGGTGCGTGATGCACAGTTGATCGGCTACTACACCGCCGACACCGAACTGGATGAGCAAAGGGTCAAAATCGCCCTGGCCGCCGAGTTGCCGGAGTACATGGTGCCCGCGCTGCTGATGCGCCTGGACGCCATGCCCCTGAGCCCCAGCGGCAAGCTCGACCGGCGTGCCTTGCCAGAGCCGGTATGGCAAACCCGCGAACACGTCGAACCGCACACACCTTTGCAACTGCAAATCGCCGCGATCTGGCGCGAGGTGCTTGGCCTGCCACGCATCGGCCTGCGCGATGATTTTTTCGCACTCGGCGGGCACTCGTTGCTGGCCACGCAAATCATCTCCCGCACCCGCCAGGCCTGTGACGTCGAACTGCCCCTGCGCACCCTGTTCGAAGCCAGCGAGCTGGGCGATTTTGCCCAGCAGGTCGGGCTGATCCAGGCGGCGGGCCAGCGCAACCAACAGACTGCCATCGCCAAGGCCGACCGCAGCCAGCCGGTACCCTTGTCCTATTCCCAGCAGCGCATGTGGTTCCTCTGGCAGATGGAACCGGACAGCCCGGCCTATAACGTTGGCGGTATGGCGCGCCTGCGCGGGGTGCTGGATGTGGGGCGTTTCGAGGCGGCCTTGCAAGCCTTGATCATGCGTCATGAAACCCTGCGCACCACTTTCCCAAGCGTTGACGGTGTGGCCTGTCAGAAGGTCTCGTCGCAAACCAATGTGCGCATGGGCTGGCAGGATTTCTCCGTGCTGGATGAGCCGCAGCGCCAGCAGCGTTTGCAGCAACTGGCCGATGTCGAGGCGCACACGCCGTTCAACCTGGAAACCGGGCCGCTGTTGCGCGCCTGCCTGGTCAAGGCCGGCGAGCAGGAACATTACCTGGTGCTGACCCTGCACCATATCGTCACAGAAGGCTGGGCCATGGACATCTTTGCCCGTGAACTCAGCGCCTTGTACGAAGCCTTTATCGACGAGCGCGACTCACCGCTGCCAGCGTTGCCGGTGCAGTACCTTGACTACAGCGTATGGCAACGCCAGTGGATGGAAGCCGGTGAGCGCCAGCGTCAGCTGGACTACTGGACCGCCCAACTGGGCAACGAACACCCATTGCTGGAACTGCCCGGCGACCGTCCGCGGCCACCGGTGCAAAGCCACCGGGGCGAGCTGTACCGGTTTGATTTGAGCGATGAGCTGGCCGCCCGCGTGCGTGGCTTCAACGCCCAACACGGCCTCACGCTGTTCATGACCATGACCGCGACCCTGGCGGTGTTGCTCTACCGCTACAGCGGCCAGACCGACCTGCGCATTGGCGCGCCAGTGGCCAACCGTATCCGTCCGGAAAGCGAAGGCTTGATTGGCGCGTTCCTCAATACCCAGGTGCTGCGTTGCCAGCTCAATGGGCAGATGCGGGTCAGCGAGTTGTTCGAGCAGGTGCGTCATACCGTGATCGAGGGCCAGTCCCACCAGGACCTGCCGTTCGACCACTTGGTGGAAGCCCTGCAACCGCCGCGCAGCGCGGCGTACAACCCGTTGTTCCAGGTGATGTGCAACGTGCAGCGCTGGGAATTCCAGCAAAGCCGCCAACTGGCTGGCATGACCGTGGAGTACATGGCCAACGATGCGCGGGCGACCAAGTTCGACCTCAACCTGGAAGTCACCGACCTCGACCATCGCCTGGGTTGCTGCCTGACCTACAGCACCGACCTGTTCGACGAGCCACGCATTGCGCGCATGGCCGAGCATTGGCGCAACCTGCTCGAAGCGTTGGTCGCCGATCCCGGCCAGCGTCTGAGCGAATTGCCGTTGCTGAGCGCGGATGAGCAACGCGCCTTGCAAGACAGCCTGGGGGTGGAGAAGGGCGAGCATCGCCTCGACCAGTGCATCCATCAACTGTTCAGCCAGCAGGCGAGCCAGCGGCCGGATGCCCCGGCGCTGACCTTTGCCGGTGTGACCCTCACTTATGCGCAACTGGATGAGCGCGCCAACCGCCTGGCCTGGATGCTGCGCGAGCGTGGCGTGGGCCCGCAGGTGCGCGTGGGCCTGGCGCTGCCGCGTTCGCTGGAAATGGTCGTCGGTTTGCTGGCGATCCTCAAGGCCGGCGGTGCCTATGTGCCGCTGGACCCGGAATACCCGCTGGACCGTCTGCACTACATGATCGAAGACAGTGACATCGGCCTGCTGCTCAGTGATGCGGCCCTGTTCGAAGCCCTTGGTGAATTGCCGGCGACGGTGGCGTGCTGGTGCCTGGAGGATGACTCGCCGGTGCTGGCCAATTACCCCACCGAGACGCTGCCGTTCGTGAGTCTGGCGCAACACCAGGCGTACCTCATCTACACCTCGGGTTCCACGGGCAAGCCCAAGGGCGTGGTGGTGTCCCACGGTGAGATCGCCATGCATTGCCAGGCAGTGATCGAGCGGTTCGACATGCGCCCGGATGACTGCGAGCTGCACTTTTACTCGATCAACTTCGACGCCGCCACCGAGCGTTTGCTGGTGCCGCTGCTGTGCGGGGCGCGGGTGGTATTGCGCGCCCAGGGCCAGTGGGATGCGGAGGAAATCTGCGCGCTGATCCGTACCCATCGCATCAATGTGCTCGGTTTCACCCCCAGCTACGGCAGCCAGTTGGCGCAGTGGCTGGCGACCCAGCAACAGACGCTGCCGGTGCGTATGTGCATCACCGGTGGCGAAGCCTTGACCGGCGAACACCTGCAACGCATCCGCGCAGCGTTCACGCCCCAGCTGTTCTTCAACGCCTACGGCCCCACCGAAACCGTGGTGATGCCCCTGGCCAGCCTGGCGCCCGAGCAGTTGGAGGAGGGCGCAGGCAGCGTACCGATCGGCAGCATCGTCGGCGAGCGCGTGGCTTACATTCTCGACGCCGACCTGGCGCTGGTGCCGCAGGGCGCCAGCGGTGAGCTGTACATCGGTGGCGCCGGCCTGGCCCTGGGTTATCACCAGCGGCCGGGGATGACGGCGGAGCGTTTTGTCATAGACCCGTTTGCTGGCAAGGGCGGGCGCCTGTACCGCACCGGCGACCTGGTACGCCAACGCGCCGATGGCCTGGTGGAGTACCTGGGGCGCATCGACCATCAGGTGAAGGTCCGCGGCTTTCGCATCGAGCTGGGCGAAATCGAAACGCGCTTGCTCGAACACGAGGCCGTGCGCGAAGCGGTGGTGCTGGCACTGGATGCGCCGAGCGGCAAGCAGCTGGTGGCGTACCTGGTCAGCGATGCCGAGCACGCCGTCTTGCGCGACGCGTTGAAGGCGCACCTCAAGGCGCAGCTACCGGACTACATGGTGCCCACGCATCTGATCGTGCTGCAGAGCATGCCGCTGACCGCCAACGGCAAGCTCGACCGCCGCGCCTTGCCGGAGCCGGACCCGGAGGCCAATCGCCAAGCCTACGTGGCGCCGCGCAGCGAGCTGGAACACAGCCTGGCTGCCATCTGGTGCGCGGTGCTGAACGTAGAGCAAGTGGGCCTCGACGATAACTTCTTTGAACTGGGCGGCGACTCGATCCTGTCGATCCAGGTGGTGAGCCGTGCGCGCCAGGCCGGGATTCATTTCAGCCCCCGTGACCTGTTCCAGCACCAGACGGTACAGAGTCTGGCTGCCGTGGCGACCCGCTCGGAGCACATCACCGCCGAGCAAGGTTTGCTGACCGGCCCCTCGGGCCTCACGCCGATCCAGCACTGGTTCTTCGACACCGACATCCCGGCGCGCCAGCACTGGAACCAGGCATTGGTGCTCAAGCCACTGCAACTGCTCGACGCCCATCGCCTGGAGCAAGCGCTGCTGGCGGTGCTGGAACACCACGACGCGCTGCGCTTGAGCTTTACGCCGCGTGGCGCGCAATGGCATGCCGAACACCTGGGCGTGCCGGAAGGCGGCGTGCTGCTGCAGGCTCAGGTGCGCGACATGCAGGCATGCACGGCGTTATTCACCGATACCCAGCGCAGCCTCGACCTGGCACAGGGGCCGCTGTTGCGTGCCTTGCTGGTGGACGGGCCGCAAGGCCAGCAACGCTTGCTGATCGCCATCCATCACCTGGTGGTGGACGGTGTGTCGTGGCGCGTGTTGCTGGAAGACCTGCAAAACGTTTATCGCCAACTGAGTGAAGGCCAGTCCGTCAGCCTGCCGGCCAAGACCAGCGCGCTGCGTGATTGGGCTGCGCGCTTGCAAGCCTATGCCCACAGTGAATCCCTGCGCGAAGAGTTGAGCCTGTGGCAAGCGCAATTGGCTGGCCCCGCCGTGGCCTTGCCAGTACAGCGTCCCCAAGGTGCACGGCGCAATAGCGATGCCGAAACGGTCAGCGTGCGCCTGGATGCCGAGCGCACCCGGCAGTTGCTGCAACAGGCGCCGAGTGCCTATCGCACCCAGGTCAACGACCTGCTGCTGACCGCCCTGGCCCGCGTGCTGTGCCGCTGGAGCGGGCAGGCCTCGGCACTGATCCAACTGGAAGGCCATGGCCGCGAAACCTTGTTCGACGACATCGACCTGACCCGCAGCGTGGGCTGGTTCACCAGTGCCTATCCGTTGCGCCTGACGCCGCAGGCCGAGCAAGGCGACTCGATCAAGGCGATCAAGGAGCAACTGCGTGGCGTGCCCCATAAAGGTTTGGGTTATGGCGTGCTGCGTTACCTGGCCGATGACCTGTGCAAGCAGAGCATGGCCGCATTGCCGAGCGCGCAGGTCACCTTCAACTACCTGGGCCAGTTCGACCAGAGCTTTGGCACTGATGCGCTGTTCCATCCGCTGGAGGAATCCGCCGGCCTGGCCCATGACCCGGATGCGTCGTTGCCCAATGAACTGAGCATCGACAGCCAGGTGTATGGCGGTGAACTGGTGCTGCGTTGGACCTTCAGCCGCGAGCGCCACGATCAACAGTGCATTCGCGAGTTAGCCGAGGCTTACCTGGCCGAATTGCACAGCCTTATCGCCCATTGCCTGCAGGACGATGCCGGCGGCCTCACGCCGTCCGACTTCCCCCTGGCGCGCCTGACCCAGGTGCAACTGGACGCCTTGCCGGTACCGGCCAGCGCCATCGAAGACGTCTACCCGCTGACCCCGATGCAGGAGGGCTTGCTGCTGCACACCCTGCTGGAGCCCGGCACGGGCCTGTATTACATGCAGGACCGCTACCGCATCAACAGCGCCCTGGACCCGGAGCGTTTTGCCCAGGCCTGGCAAGCGGTGATCGCCCGTCACGAAGCCTTGCGCGCCTCGTTCTGCTGGAACGTCGGCGAAGACATGCTGCAAGTGATCCACAAGCCCGGCAACACGCCGGTTGAATACCTGGACTGGAGCGCCGACCCGCAGGATGAGCAGGAGCCGCGCCTGCAAGCGTTGCTCAAGGCCGAGCGCGAAGCCGGTTTTGACCTGCTCAACCAGGCGCCTTTCCACTTGCGCCTGATTCGCGTGGGCGAGGCGCGCTACTGGTTCATGATGAGCAACCACCACATCCTGATCGATGCCTGGTGCCGTTCGCTGCTGATGAATGACTTCTTCGATATCTACACAGCCCTGGGCGAAGGCCGCGATGCGCAATTGGCGACGCCACCGCGCTATCGCGACTACATTGCCTGGCTGCAGCGCCAGGACCTCAACGAGGCGCGCCAGTGGTGGCAGCAAAACTTGCAAGGCTTCGAGCGCGCCACGCCGATCCCCAGCGACCGCCCGTTCCTGCGCGAACACGCCGGTGGCAGCGGCGGCATGGTGGTGGGCGACTGCTACACCCGTCTGGATGCCCGCGACGGTGCGCAGCTGCGCGAACTGGCCCAGGCGCATCAGCTCACCGTCAACACCTTCGCCCAGGCGGCGTGGGCCCTGGTGCTGCGGCGTTTGAGTGGCGATCGCGACGTGCTGTTCGGCGTCACCGTGGCCGGGCGCCCGGTGGACATGCCCGAGATGCAACGCACCGTGGGGCTGTTTATCAACAGTATCGCGCTGCGGGTGAAACTGCCCGATGACGGCCAGACGTGCAGCGTGCGCCAGTGGTTGAGCGCCTTGCTCGACAGCAATATGCAACTGCGCGAGTACGAATACCTGCCGTTGGTGACCATCCAGGAGCACAGCGAATTGCCCAAGGGCCAGCCGCTGTTCGACAGCCTGTTCGTGTTTGAGAACGCGCCGGTGGAAGTCTCGGTGCTGGACCGTGCGCAAAGCCTGAACGCCACCTCGGATTCCGGGCGTACCCACACCAACTTCCCGCTGACGGCCGTGTGCTATCCCGGCGATGACCTCGGCTTGCACCTGTCCTACGACCAGCGTTATTTCGACGAAAGCACCGTGCAAGGCATGCTCGCTGAGTTCAAGCGCCTGTTGCTGGCGCTGGTGCAGGGCTTCCACGGTGACATGGCCGAGCTGCCGCTGATTGGCGAGCAGGAGCGCGAGTTCCTGGTGGCGGGCTGTAATCAGAGTGAGCAAGCCTATCCGCTGGAGACGAGCTACATCGAGCTGTTCGAGGCCCAGGTGGCAGGGCATCCGCAGCGCATCGCCGCCAGTTGCCTGGACCAGCAATGGAGCTACGACGAATTGAACCGTCGCAGTAACGGCCTGGGCCACGCGTTGATTGCGGCCGGTGTGAGCCTGGACCAGCCGGTGGCGTTGCTGGCTGAACGTGGGTTGGACTTGCTCGGCATGATCATCGGCAGCTTCAAGGCCGGTGCCGGTTACCTGCCGCTGGACCCAGGGCTGCCCGGCCCGCGCCTGAGCCGCATCATCGACCTGAGCCGCACGCCGCTGCTGGTGTGTACCGAGGCGTGCCGCGAGCAGGCCATCGAATTGCTGCAAGGGGTTGATTGCCAACTGCTGGTGTGGGAGGAAGTGCCCGCCCGTGGCGAAAACCCAGGTATCTACAGCGGCCCGGACAATCTTGCCTACGTGATCTACACATCGGGTTCCACCGGCTTGCCCAAGGGCGTGATGGTCGAACAGCGTGGCATGCTCAATAACCAGTTGAGCAAAGTGCCGTACCTGGACCTGAGCGATGCCGATGTGATTGCCCAGACCGCGTCGCAAAGCTTCGATATTTCTGTGTGGCAGTTCCTCGCCGCGCCGCTGTTTGGCGCACGGGTGGACATTGTGCCCAATACTATCGCCCATGATCCGCAAGGGTTGCTCGCCCACGTTCAAGCACAGGGCATCACCGTGCTGGAGAGTGTGCCGCCGCTGATCCAGGGCATGCTGGCCCAGGAGCGTATCAGCCTCGAGGGCCTGCGCTGGATGCTGCCGACCGGGGAGGCCATGCCACCTGAGCTGGCCCATCAGTGGCTGCTGCGTTACCCGCAGATTGGTCTGGTGAATGCCTACGGCCCGGCGGAATGCTCAGATGATGTGGCGTTCTTCCGCGTCGATCTGGCCTCGACCCGTGGTACTTACCTGCCGATTGGTACGCCGACCGACAACAACCGCTTGTACCTGCTGGATGGCGCTTTAGAGCTGGTGGCTCAAGGGGCGGTGGGCGAGTTGTGCGTCGCCGGCACCGGTGTCGGTCGTGGCTATGTCAGCGATCCGCTGCGCACCGCCCAAGTGTTTGTACCCAACCCCTTTGGCGCGCCTGGTGAGCGGCTCTACCGTACCGGCGACCTGGCACGGCGTCGCAGCGATGGCGTGCTGGAGTATGTCGGGCGTATCGACCACCAGGTGAAAATTCGCGGCTACCGCATCGAACTGGGTGAAATCGAAGCGCGCCTGCATGAACAACCACATGTGCGTGACGCGGCGGTGGGTGTGCAAGAGGGCATCAACGGCAAGCATCTGGTCGGCTACCTGGTGGCGGCCGATGCCACGCTCGACCCGAGCGAACAGCTGGAGCGCATCAAGCAACGCCTGCGTGCCGAACTGCCTGAATACATGGTGCCGCTGCATTGGCTATGGCTTGAACGCCTGCCCCTGAATGCCAACGGCAAACTCGACCGCAAGGCCCTGCCGGTCCTGGAGATCGGTCAGTTGCACAATCAGGACTATGTGGCGCCGCGCACTGAACTGGAAACCACGTTGGCGGGTATCTGGGCCGAGGTGCTGAAGGTCGAACGGGTCGGGGTGCAGGACAATTTCTTCGAACTGGGCGGGCACTCGCTGCTGGCCACGCAGATTGCTTCGCGGGTGCAGAAGACGCTGCAGCGCGATGTGCCGTTGCGGGCGATGTTCGAGTGCAGCACGGTGGCGGAGTTGGCCGAGTATATCGAGGGGGTGGTGGGCAACGAGATCAGTGCCGAGAAGGTGGATCGGTTGAGTGATTTGATGGCGGAGTTGGAGGGGCTTTAATCTTCGTTGTCTGTAAGGGCCCTATCGCAGCATAGGTATCTACACAACTTCGGCGCGACGCTGGACCTGTGGCGAGGGAGCTTGCTCCCGTGACGGCCTGGCAGCCGACGCTGATCGAGCTGACGCACCGCGATCCAAATGTGGGAGCTGGCTTGCCTGCGAAGGCGGCCTGAAAGCCGACCAGGATCTCGGATCAGACCGCGTACATATCCGTTCCTGCGGTAATGGCTGCTATTGGTTCCGCTTTTACAGCGGGTCACTTTTGAAAAGAGCCGGAATGCCGGCCCAGCCAAAAGTAACCAAAAGGCTCTTGCCCCACCACTCGGCACCTCGCCTAGGCTCGGTGTGCCCGTAATCCGCCAGTGATTTGGGGGGCCGCCGCCACGCGCCATCCATGGCGCGGGGCGGCTAAACCGGCATCCCTGCCGGTTTACCCCCCAAATCCCTGTCGAATTCCGGCCAGCGTGGTTTGACGGGGCGCTTAAGATCAAGATCAAAAGCAGATCAAGAGCAAGAGCGACTCGCTTCGCATCGTGGTTACCGTCTGCTGTTACAACCCACAAAGTTGTGTAGATACCTATGCTCATCGCAGGCAAGCCAGCTCCCATATTTTGAGTTGCGAATACATTCAAATGTGGGAGCTGGCTTGCCTGCGATGGCGCCCGCGATGGCGGCGCTTATTTTGGCCCGAGAATCTTCACCAGCTTATCCGGCGAAGGCGCCCCTTGCTGCTGCTGCAGCCCACCCTTGTCATCCAGATAGAAAATCGCCGGCGTCGCCGACAACTCCAGTTCATCCATCAACTTCATATTGGCATCGAGCTTGGCCTCGACCTCGGCCGGGATCTTTTCCAGCGCCTTGAGCTTGCTGCCTTTGCCGGCGGCTTCGTGTTCTTGCAGGGCTTTTTGCGGGTCTTTGGCCGCGAGCAGGGCGGCGGATTTGCCTGGGCTGTCTTCGCGGATGATACCGACCATGATGTGGCGCAACTGCACCTTGCCGGCCTTCACCCACGGGCGGGCCTGTTCCCAGAACATGTTGCAGTACGGGCAGTTGGGGTCGCTGAACAGGTAGACGGTGCGCGGGGCGTTTTTATCGCCGTCCTGGATCCAACTGCTGTTTTCCATCTTGGCCCAGACTTCCTTGGCCATCGGTGCGTACACCAGTTTTTCCAGGGGCGCGGTGCTCAGGTCATTGCCTTGAGCGTCGTACAGGTTGCCCGCGATCACGTGCTTGCCGTCGGCGGTCAGGTACAGGGCCATGCCACGGTTCTGGTACTGGGCGGCGTAGCCGGTGAGACCGCTGGGCGCATCGAATTTTCCGATGATCTTGGCACCCTTGGCTTCGATCTGTTTGATCGGGGCCGGCAGGTCTTCGGCCTGGGCCAGCGTAGCGGCTAGCGTCAAAGGCAGCAGGGTCAGCAGGTGGCGGAGGCGAGGCATGTCGGTTTCCTTGTCGTGGTGTTGTCGAAGGGTTCCATGGCACGGGCCAGGCTGGCTTCGGAGAGTTCGCCCAAGTGGCTGTTGATCAGGCGCCCATCGGCTTGGTAGAACAACGTGGTCGGCAGCGCCATGGAACCCACAGCCTGGCCGAGGCGGCCGCTGGCGTCGAACAGCACGTTGTCGAGGTTCAGGCCCTGCGTGGCCAGGTAGGTGCTGACGCTTTGCATGCTTTCGGCCTGGTTGACGAACAGGAAGGTCACGTCGGGGCGCATGCGCTGGGCGTTTTCCAGCACCGGCATTTCGCGTCGGCACGGCGGGCACCAGGTGGCCCAGAGGTTGATCACCAACGGGCCGCCTTGATAATCCGCCAGTTGCACCACCTCGCCATTGGCATTGCGCAGGGTGATATCCGGCAGGCGCGTGCCTTTTTCGTACAGACTGAGGGACAGGCTGGTCATGCCCCAGAACAACAGGCCGGTGATCACCCCGGCGCTGAGCGGCTTGCGCAGGGCAGGGCGACGCCAGCCGTAGACCAGCGCGCCGAGAATCAACGCGATGATGCCGGGCCAGGCGAGAAAGCCGCCGTCACGCAGGTCGACCATCTCCACCCAGTCGTTGCTGTAATAACTCCAGTACATCAGCACAAAACTGACCCGGGCGGCGAGCAGGCCCAGCAGGAACAGGCTGAACAGCACCGACTCCGGGTTTTCGCCGCCGCGCTTGGCCACGCGCCAGCCCACCAGGGTGGCGAGAATCAGCGCGCTGATCAGCAGCAGGTGATTCAGGGCGATTGCGAAGGTGCCGATGGTGAGGGTCAGCATCAGAGAGCGTCCCGCGTCTGGGTCCAGCGTTGCAGGAAGGCGGCGGCATCTACTTCGCCGGTGATGCGTTGGGCGCGGCGTTCTTCACCGTCCGGGCCGATCCATACGAAGCTCGGTGGCCCCGGTACTTTGTAGCGGCCCAGCAGCTCGCGGCTGGCGGCGTTGTCGGCGGTGACGTCCAGGCGCAACAGGCGCACGTCTTTGAGCGCGTCCATCACTTCGGGTTTGCCGAAGACCTGTTTTTCCATGATCTTGCACGACACGCACCAGTCGGCGTAGTAGTCCAGCAACACCCACTGGCCCTGGGCCTTGGCGCTGTCGAGTTGGCTTTGCAGTACAGTCGGGTCGCTTACCGTGGTGAAGGCATCGTGAGCGCTGGGTGCACCGGCGACCCGCGAGCCGCTGTAGACCTTCAACGGTTGCCACAGCTCATCGCTGCCACCGGCCGCCCCCACCACCAGCACCGCGCCCCACAGGCCCAGCACCAGGGAACCGGCGCCGAGCACCTTGGCCGCCAGGCCGAACTCACGGGCCAGTGTCCAGCCACAGTAGGCCATCACCAGCGCCAAGGCGCCCCACAGGCCGATCCACAGGCTGTCGCTGACTACCGGGCGAATCATCAGCACCGCGGTGCCCAGGAAGAGGAAGCCGAAGATGCCCTTGAGCACGTTCATCCAGGTGCCTGGCTTGGGCAGGAAGCGATTGCCCACGGTGACCAGCAGCAACAGCGGAATGCCGATACCGATGCCCATGGCAAACAGGATCAGGCCACCGTGCAGCGCATTGCCGCTCTGGGCGATGTACAGCAGGGCGCCAGCCAGGGGCGCGGTCATGCACGGCCCCACCAGCAGGCCGGACAATGCGCCGAGCGCACCGGCACCCACCAGGCTGCCACCGCTTTGCTGGCGGCTGACGTTATCGAGGCGGTCACGCAGGAAGGCGGGCAGTTGCAGTTCAAAGAAGCCGAACATCGGCAGGGCGAGCAACACGAACAACGCCGCAAAGCTGCCGAGGATCCACGGCGTTTGCAGCAACGCCGCCAGGTTGGCGCCGAGCAATGCGGCCATCACCCCCAGGGCGGCATACACCAGCGCCATGCACACCACGTAGCTGCCAGCCAGGGCAAAGCCACGGCGCGGGCTGGCGCCACTGCCCACCACCAGGCCGGCGAGGATCGGCAGCATCGGCAACGAGCAGGGCGCAAACGCCAACAGCAGGCCCAGGCCGAAGAACACCAGCAGGCTCCACCCCAGGCTGCGCTGCTGCAGGCCGCTGGCCAGGCTTTGATCCTGGGCTTGCGCGGTCGCGGCGACGGCCGGGTTGCCGCCCAGGTCGACGGTGATCGACTGCGGTGGATAGCACAGGCCCGCATCGGCGCAGCCCTGCCAGCCGAGCTTGACCTGGCCGGTGGTGCCGGCGGGGATCTTCACTTCCAGGCCCTGGCGATACACTTGCTGTTCGCCAAAGAACTCGTCGCTATGGGCTTCACCCTCGGGCAGCACGGGTTTTTCGGCCAGGCCGTCGAACTTCATGCGCTGCTGGTACAGGTAGTAACCGTCGGCAATCTGCCAAAACAGCTGGGTTTCGCCGCTTTCTAGACGTTCGGAGGTAAAGGCGAAGGCTTTGCCCACCGGGAGGAAGTCGGGTTTGGTTTCGAAGGGGCTGCCCGGCGCTGCCTGGGCAAATCCCGCGAACAACACCAGCAGAAGGGTAAACAGATGCCGCATGGTCAAGCCTTAGTTCGATGCAAGTGAGGCACACAATGTGTGGCGTTGATTAACCGATGATTAACCGCAGCTATTCTAGAGCGTAGGTGTTATCCGGTGTTGCGAACTTTAGCGGCATAATGCGCGCTTAATCCGTGGCTTTTCTAATCGCGCCATCTTTCATGAAGGGTTAACCATGCACGTACTGGTCTGTGAAGACGACGAACTGATCGCCAGTGGCATCGTGGCCGGCCTGACCGCCCAGGGCTTTACCGTGGAGCGCGTGGCCACGGCCTCGGCTGCGCGGGCGATGCTCAAGGCCGCGGCCTTCGACATCATGGTGCTCGACCTCGGCCTGCCCGACGAAGACGGCCTCAAGCTGCTGCAACAACAGCGCAGCCAGGGGTTGGACATTCCGGTGCTGATCCTCACCGCGCGGGACTCGGTGACCAACCGCGTCGACGGCCTGCAAGCCGGCGCCGACGACTACCTGCTCAAGCCTTTCGACCTGCGTGAGCTCGCCGCTCGCCTGCAAACCCTGTTGCGCCGCGTGGCGGGGCGCAGCGTCAACCTGATCGAACATGGCCGCCTGGCCTACGACCCCAGCAGCCGCGAGACCTTCCTCGGCGGCCAGCCGGTGGACCTGTCCCGGCGTGAACAGGCGTTGTTGCAGGCGCTGTTGCACAACAAGGGCCGCGTACTGTCCAGCGAACAGCTCAAGGACAGCGTCTACGGCTTCAGCGACGAACTGGAAAGCAACGCCCTCAACGTGCATATCCACCACCTGCGGCGCAAGTTGGGCAACGGCATCGTCGAAACCGTCAGGGGGCTGGGCTATCGCCTGGGCACGGCTGATGGGGGAGAAAACACGCCGTGATGAGCTTGCGTCTGCGCCTGACGTTCAAGCTGGGCGCCGCTTTTGTGCTGATCTGGGTGCTGGCGGCCGCCTGGATGCTCAACGACTTGCGCAACCAGATGATGTTTTCCCTCGACCAGCGCCTGGTGGCTTCGGCGCGCATGGTGGCCGGGCTCACCGAGCAGATGCCGGGCCTGGCCAGCGTCAGCGGGGGCGCGCATTTGCGCACCGAACAACTGAATGTGCCGGGCGGCATGGCTTGCCAGGTCAGTTCCTTGCGTGGCGAGATCCTGGCGCGCAGCCATACCACGCCAGAGGAAGGGTTGGAGTCGCGCCGCAGCGGTTTTCGTGACCAGATCATCGACGGCGTGGGCTGGCGCAGTTTTACCCTGTCCCGTGGCGACCTGCTGATCACCACCGCCGACCGCCAGGTGGAGCGCGAGGCCCTCAACCTGTCGATCCTGCTGGCGGCTTCGGTGCCGGTCGGCGTGGCGTTGCTGGGCTGCCTGTGCCTGCTGTGGCTGGGCATTGGCCAGAGCCTGGTGCCGCTCAACCGTATGCGTGATGCCTTGATGCGGCGCAGTGCCGACTCCCTCGAACCCTTGCAGATTCACCCGCTGCCCAGTGAACTCAAGCCGTTGCTCGACACCCAGAACCAACTGCTGCAGCGTATCGCCAAGACCATCGAGCGCGAACGTCGCCTGACCGGCGACGCCGCCCATGAACTGCGCAGCCCGTTGACCGCGATCAAGACCCACCTGCAAGTCGCGCGCATGACCGAGGGCGCGGCCCGCGACCAGTCCCTGGCGCACGCCGAGGAGGGCGCCGATCGCTTGCATCGCACCCTGGAGCAACTGTTGTTGCTGGCGCGGGTGGAGGGCAGCCTGTCGTTTGACGATGGCCTGCAGTCCAGTGCCGAGGAAGTCGCCAGGTTGGCGATCCAGGATGCCAACGCCGGCGACAATTCACGCATTGATCTGATCCTGGCGCCGGATCTTTCCCCTGTTCCAGTAGCAATGCCCGTGGGCCTTGCCGTCGCGGCCCTGCGTAACCTGCTGGACAACGCCTTGCGCCATACCCCGGCCGATACCCGCGTGGAACTGCAGGTGTTTTCTACCCTGGATAACGTGGTGTTCCGCGTGCGTGACCATGGCCAGCAGATCTCCAGCGAAGACCTGCAATACCTCACCCAGCGGTTCTGGCGCAATGGCAGCAGCGAAGGCTGTGGCCTGGGCCTGGCGATTGTCCAGGCGATCGTGCAGCGCTGTTCCTGCTCGTTGCACTTCGACAGCCAGCCCGATGGTATGCGGGTCGACCTGGGCATGCCGTTGCGGCGCTGAGCTGCCCTTTTCATGTGGCAAATAATTACCGCCCGCCTGAGGCTCAAATCTTCAGGATGGCGGTAATTTTTTTGTGCTTGAACGGGCCGAATGAGTCGGCCTGAATTGAAAAGGACTGTTCTTATGTTGGTGATAGACACCAGTTTCCCCGCCAGGGATTTCAACGACCGCCGCGGCGAATCCGTGCAGCAGGTGATTGTGCACTACACCGCTGCGCCCTTTGCTTCCTCGCTACGCACCCTCACCCAAGATGGCGTCAGCGCCCACTATCTGCTGCCCGACCCCGCTGAACCCAGCTACCGCGCTGCCGGTTATGAAGAGTTGCGGGTGTTTCGCCTGGTGGGCGAGGACCAGCGCGCCTGGCACGCAGGCGTGAGCTATTGGGCGGGGAAGGCCGATCTCAACAGCCGCTCGGTGGGCATTGAAATCGTCAACCTGGCGCGGGATGAAGCGGGGGTCTTTACCTTTCCGGAGTACGCACCGGCACAGATTGACCTACTGATTGAATTGCTTCGCGACCTGCTGGAGCGCTATCCGCAGGTGGGCCCCACTGACTGGCTCGGGCATTCGGATGTGGCCTACTGGCGCAAGAGCGACCCTGGGCCTCGGCTGCCCTGGCGTGCGCTGCATGAAGCCGGTATCGGGGCCTGGTTTGATGAGTCGACCCGGGCGATGTACCAGCGCCGCTTTTGTGTCGGCTTGCCGCCGGAGGTCGAAGTGGAGCGGGCGTTTCAGCGTTATGGCTACAAGCCCGCGCAGAACCGCCTGGCCTTTGAGCAGCGCACCCGGGCGTTCCAGATGCACTTTCGGTCAGAGGATTATTGTGGGTTCCTGGATGCAGAGACTTGTGCGGTCTTGTATGCACTGAACGAAAAGTACCGCGGGATTTGATGCCGAGCACTGTTCAAATGTGGGGCCCCATGCGGGAGGGGGGCTTGCCTGCGAAGACGGCCTGACAGCCGACGCTTATCTACCTGACGCGCCGCGATCCAAATGTGGGAGCTGGCTTGCCTGCGATGACGGCCTGACAGCCGACACCTATCTACCTGACACCCCACAATCAAACTGTGGGAGCGGGCTTGCTCGCGAAGGCGGCCTGGCAGTCAACACAGTTGGATTGTGTGTATATCCATTGCTGCGGTAACGGCCACTTAGGGTTCCGCTCTGACAGCGGCTCACTTTTGAAAAGCGCAAAAGTAAGCAAAACGCTCTTGCCCCACCACTCGGCACCTCGCTTTGGCTCGGTGTGCCCGTAATCCGCCAGTGATTTGGGGGGCCGCCGCCACGCGCCATCCATGGCGCGGGGCGGCTAAACCGGCATCCCTGCCGGTTTC
Source organism: Pseudomonas fluorescens (assembly GCF_001902145.1). Lineage (GTDB taxonomy): Bacteria > Pseudomonadota > Gammaproteobacteria > Pseudomonadales > Pseudomonadaceae > Aquipseudomonas > Aquipseudomonas fluorescens_BV. Next base: position 688,593 of record NZ_MRST01000027.1, on the reverse strand, counting down.
CCCCCCAAATCCCTGTCGAATTCCGGCCAGCGTGGTTTAACGGGGCGCCTGAGAGCAAGAGCAAGAGCAAGAGCGACTCGCTTCGCATCGTGGTTACCGGTGGCTGCGGCGAACTGCACAGTCGGTAAATATCCGACCAACCTCCTAAATCCCCGTGCATCTGAAGCGTCTCCACAACAGGAAATCCGTGCGCATGCCCTTGGGCCAGACGCCAACGGATCGGCAGTTTGGTCACCATCATCAGCGTATTGAGGGATCCAGAGATGTCAGTCGCTACCAGCCGTATCGAAGACGCCCCGGTGCAGGCCGCGGAAACGCTCTATCAGTTTGACGAAAGCCCGCTGCTGGCCCGCCAGCGCCAGCAGGAATCCAACGCCCGCAGCTACCCGCGGCGCATCCCCCTGGCACTCAAGCGCGCCAAGGGCATTTATGTGGAGGACGTGGAGGGGCGCCGGTTCATCGACTGCCTGGCCGGTGCCGGAACCCTGGCGCTGGGGCATAACCACCCGGTGGTGATCCAGGCCATCCAGCAAGTGCTGAGCGACGAACTGCCCCTGCATACCCTGGACCTGACTACGCCGGTCAAGGATCAATTCGTGCAGGACCTGTTCGGTTTGCTGCCCTCGGAACTGGCGCGGGAAGCCAAAATCCAGTTCTGCGGCCCCACCGGCACCGATGCGGTGGAGGCTGCGTTGAAGCTGGTGCGCACCGCTACCGGGCGCAGCACCGTGCTGTCGTTCCAGGGCGGCTATCACGGTATGAGCCAGGGCGCGCTGAGTTTGATGGGCAGCCTGGGGCCCAAGAAACCCTTGGGCGCCTTGCTCGGCAATGGCGTGCAATTCCTGCCATTCCCGTATGACTACCGTTGCCCGTTTGGGCTGGGTGGTACCGAAGGTGTGCGGGTCAACCTGCATTACCTGGAAAACCTGCTCAACGATCCGGAGGCCGGCGTGTTGCTGCCAGCCGCGGTGATTGTCGAAGTGGTCCAGGGCGAGGGTGGCGTGATCCCGGCGGACCTCGACTGGCTGCGTGGCCTGCGCCGCATCACCGCGCAAGCGGGGGTGGCGCTGATCGTCGATGAAATCCAGAGTGGTTTTGGGCGTACCGGCAAAATGTTTGCCTTCGAACACGCCGGCATCATCCCGGACGTGGTGGTCATGTCCAAGGCGATTGGCGGCAGCCTGCCGCTGGCGGTGGTGGTGTATCGCGACTGGCTCGACACCTGGCTGCCGGGTGCCCATGCCGGGACCTTCCGCGGCAACCAGATGGCGATGGCGGCGGGCTCGGCGGTGATGCGCTACCTCAAGGATCACGACCTGGCAGGCCATGCGGCCGCCATGGGCGAGCGCCTGGGCGAACACCTGCGCATCCTGCAGCGCGACTTCCCGCACCTGGGGGATATCCGCGGGCGTGGGCTGATGCTGGGGGTGGAACTGGTAGACCCAACGGGCACGCCTGATAGTCAGGGCCACCCACCGGTGCATCGCCAGTTGGCGCCGCTGGTGCAGCGTGAATGCCTCAAGCGCGGGCTGATCCTGGAACTGGGCGGGCGCCATGGCAGTGTGGTGCGTTTCCTGCCACCGCTGGTGATCACCGCAGGCGAAGTCGACCAGGTGGCCGAGATTTTCGGGCGCGCCTTGGCGGCGGCCGTGGCCAGCGTGTAATTTTCCAGGCCCTTGGTACGTTTCTACAGATATCAGCGCTGCGCGTGGTGCGCAGCCAGCCTTTGAGCGATGGAGAACAGCAATGACCTCAGTATTTGACCGCGACGACATCCTGTTTCAGGTAGTGGTCAACCATGAAGAACAGTATTCGATCTGGCCCGACTACAAGGCCGTGCCGGAAGGCTGGCGTACCGTGGGCAAGAGTGGCATGAAGAAGGAGTGCCTGGCGTATATCGAGGAAGTGTGGACCGACATGCGGCCGTTGAGCCTGCGCCAGAAAATGGACGGCGCGGCCCTCGCCAACTGATTCACCCCAATACCCTGTGTAGGAGCGAGCTTGCTCGCGAAAAACGCAAGAACGCCGCGGTTACCCTGAGTAAACGCGGCGCTCTTAAGTTCTTCGCGAGCAAGCTCGCTCCTACAAGGGGGGGTGGGTATAGAGGTAATCCGTCGCCAACGACGCCAGCGTCCTCACGCCCACCACCAACGCCGACTCATCCACAAAGAACCCTGGGTTGTGATTCGGTGCCGCCTTGCTCATGTCCTGGTCCCTTGGCGTTACCCCCAGGAAGACAAACAACCCCGGCGCCTCCTTGGCATAGAACGAGAAGTCTTCGGCGCCACCCACCAGCGGGCCTTGCACCACATCATTCTGAGCTGCCCAGCGCAGGCTCGGCAGCATTTTTTCGGTCAGCGCCGGGTTGTTGATGGTGGGGTCGTACTTCTCGATGATCGTCACTTCGGCCTTGGCGCCACCGCTTTCGGCGATTTTTTCTACGGTCTGGCGCACATCCCCATGCAGCTTCTGGCGGATGCCGTAGTCGTAGGAGCGAATGGTGCCGCTCATGTCTACCGACTCGGGGATAATGTTGTAGCGGGTGCCACCGTTGATGGTGCCGATGCTCACGACAGAGGGGAATGACGAAATATCGGTACGGCGGCTGACCACGGTCTGCAGGCCGACAATGGTTTGCGCGCCGACGGTGATCGGGTCGATACCGTCCCAGGGGCGGCCGGCGTGGGTCTGTTTGCCGAGGATCCTGATGCGCAGGTCATCGGAGCTGGCCAGGGTCGGGCCCGGGCGGTAGGCGATTTGCCCGGCAGGCACGCCAGCCCACACATGCAGGCCGAACACCGCATCAGGCTTGGGCGCTTTCATCACGCCTTCCTGCACCATCATCTTCGCGCCCCAGGTGTTCTTGCCGTCGGGGATAAAGTCGCTGGGGCCTTCTTCGGCCGGTTGGAAATAAAACACCACGGTGCCGGGCAGGCGGTCGCGCATGCCGGTAAGAATCTTCGCAGTGCTCAGCAAGATGGCGGTATGGGCGTCGTGGCCACAGGCGTGCATCACGTCGACTTCTTTGCCCAGATAGGTGCCCTTGGCTTTGGAGGCGAAGGGCAGGTCGGCCACTTCCTTGACCGGCAGCGCATCCATGTCGGCACGCAGGGCCACAGTCGGGCCGGGCAGGGCGCCTTTCAAGATGGCGACGACGCCAGTGCGGGCCACCCCGGTCTTTACTTCAAGGCCAAGTTCGCGCAACTGTTTGGCGACCAACTCGGCGGTGCGGGTTTCGGTATTGCCCAGTTCCGGATGGGCGTGGATATCGCGGCGGGTTTCCAACAGGCTGGGTTCGAGGATTTTTGCCTGGGCGGCAATTTCCTCCCGGGCACTGTCCTGACCGCTGCTGGCGGCGATCACTGCACTGCTCGCGACCGCGCCGAGCAGACCCAAGACCCATTGGTGTGTCAGACCGTTCATTCGCATACCAACCTCTCCTTGCTTATTGTTGTGGATCTTTCTCCTGCACGCTGCCGGCAGTCTGCACCTGCACGCTCAAGCGCGGTGTCGCCAGGTCCAGCCCGGCTTCATCCAGGTGCCGCTTGAGCGACAGGTTGAATGCCCGCGACACTTCCCACTGCTTGATCGGCGCGGTCTTGAAGCGTGCGCGCAGGATCGCGCTGCCGGACTCGAAACTTTCCACACCCTGGATCTCCAGCGGCGACCAGATATTGCGGCGTTGCAGTGGGTCGTTGCGCATGGCATGGCCGACCTCGCGCATCAGTTTGATCGCGTCGTCGATTTCCATGTTGTAGGGGATCGCCACGCGGAAGATCGCATAGCCGAACTCGCGGGAGTAGTTCTTGATGCTCTTGATTTCGCTGAACGGGATGGTGTGCACGATGCCGTCGATATCGCGCAGGCGCACGGTACGGATGGTCAGGCCCTCTACGGTACCGAGGTGGCCGCCGACATCCACGTAGTCGTCGATGGCCAGGGAGTCTTCGATGATGATGAACAAACCGGTGATCAAGTCGGCTACCAGCGATTGCGCACCAAAGCCGATGGCGATACCGATCACGCCCGCACCGGCCAGCAGGGGCGTCACGTTCATGCCCATGTTCGCCAGCGCCACGATGGCGGCGATGATGAAGATGGTCACGAACAGCACGTTGCGGATCAGCGGCATCATGGTTTGCGCACGCGCGTTGGCCAGGCCTTTGCGCGAGCGGGTCAGGGCGTGGTGAATGGCCGTGTCGGCGAGGATCCAGATCAGCCAGGCAAACAGCAGGGTCCCGCCAAGGCCCACCAGCTTGACGGCGATTTCATGGCCGTCGCCTTCGGCAAAACGAATCATCGACAGGCCCCACACGCGCAAACCCAGCTCGATGAACACCAGCCACACCGCCAGGTGTACCAGGGTGTAGACGAAGCCTTTGAGGCGCTCGGAATACAGCGCATGGCGCTTGTGCCCGCGGTGCGGCTTGAGGGCGTGGCGGCGCACCAGGCCGTTGATCACCATGCACAACACCAGCAACACCGTGCACAGCAGCGACTGGCGCAGGGCGGTGCTGGTGTCGCCGGCGGACAGGAAGGTGGCGAACAGCGAAATGCCCACCAGCAACAGCGCCGGCAGGTACCAGAAGGTGCCGATGATCGACAGGGTATCGGTGAGCGCCCGGCGGTTGAGGCGGCGCGACAGCGGCTGGTTGCGGATCAGGTGCGCAATCGGTCGGCGGAAACGCAGGATAAACACACCGGTGGACAGCGCCGCCATTACATTGGCCACGGTTGCGGCAGTGTGGGCCAGGTGCTGGCCGAGCGCTGCAACCAGGCGCGGATCGCTCAAGGCTTCACCAAAGGCGGCAAAACTGCCGATCCACCACAGCGGACGGAACGCCTGGTGGCGCAGGATATACAGAGCGCGGTGGCGGTGCGGGCCATCGAGTACGGAGAACGCAATCACGCAGATGGCCGAGAAGCAGGTGCCGACCACCAAGGCATAGGCCAGCACCATCGCCAGGGATTTGCCCAGGGAGGAAGGCAGGGCGTAGCTCAGGTAAACCGTGATCACCAAAGCGATCAGCCAGGGGCCCAGCTTGCGCAGGGCAAAGCGCAGCATGTCCCAGGTGCGTGGATGTTGCGGTAACTCTTCGGGTAAGCCGAAACGCTCGCGTACCCGATGGCTGAGCCAGATCAGCGCGGCGGCCAGCAGGCTCCATACGGCCAGGATTACGGCAAAACCGAAGATGATCGGCAGCCATTCGCTGGCCGGCAACATCAGGGCGGCCAGTTCATCCTTGGCCAGGTCGACTTCATTGGACCAGCGCCCCAGCGGGCTGTCGGCGCCGGAAAACTGCTGCTCAAAGCCCGACAGCGTACTGCCGATCAACCCGAGTACCCCGAGTTCGGCGGCGGGCTGGGCCTTTTGCGTGGCGGCGCGCAGTTTCTTCAGGTCACTGAGCAACTGGGTGCGTTGCTGGTCGTTTTCCAGGGTCTTGATCACTTCGTCCAGCGACTGCCCCAAGGGCACTTCCGCCTGGGGTTGGGTCTTGCTGGAGCCGCCCAGCATCCCGGGCAAGCCCACGGCTTGGGCGGGCGTCACTGGCAGCAATGTGAGCAGGGCGATCAGCAGGTAGCAGGGCAGGGCAAACAGACGGGAGAACACGAGGCGGTCAACCTTGAAAACGACGAATTGACCGAGTGTACGAGGCCGCTATGCCCAATGCGAGCGCATTTGTCACTGCGCCAGTTTGGCGAGGATCTTGTAGAGCACGGTGCCGAGGATCAACAGCATGCCGATCCACATGCCAAACACGCCCAGGGGCTTGTCGCGAAAGTTGAAGCCGACCGCGAGCATGATCATGCCGATCACGATGGGAATGAGCATGGCGTGGAATGAGGACATGGAGATCATGAAGAGGGTGGCCTTGTCGCAGTGGAAGTTCTGACAAGTCTAGGCCGGATTATCAGAAGTGCAGTTGATGTGAGTCAGATAGCTTTATGTCTGGTTGGAAACCCATCGCGGGCAAGCCCGCTCCCACACTTAAATGCATTCACAGATCAAATGTGGGAGCGGGCTTGCCCGCGATGGGCGCGCCTCGGTCTCAGGGCAAGTCGCGACTGGCGTAGAACGCACCCAGCACTTTGACCAAATGCGCCAGGTCATGGCTGCCGCACAGTTCTCGAATGGAGTGCATGGCGAACGTCGGCAAGCCGATATCTACGGTGCGCACCCCCAGGTGGCTGGCAGTGATGGGGCCGATGGTCGAGCCGCAGCCCATGTCGCTGCGCACCACGAAGCTTTGCACTGGCACTTCCTGGGCCATGCACAGGTGGCGGAAGAACCCGGCGGTTTCGCTGTTGGTGGCGTAGCGCTGGTTGCTGTTGACCTTGATCACCGGGCCGGCGTTGAGTTTCGGGCCGTGGTTGGCGTCGTGTTTCTCGGCGTAGTTGGGATGCACACCGTGAGCGTTGTCTGCCGACACCAGCAGGGATTTCTGGATGGTGCGTACGAACTCTTCGCCTTCGGGCAGCAAGCGACGCAGGGTCTGCTCCAGCATCGGGCCATCGGCGCCGCAGGCCGAGCAGGAGCCGACTTCTTCGTGGTCGTTGCACACCAGCACGCAGGTTTCATCGGTGTCGCTGGTGAGCAAGGCTTGCAAACCGGCGTAGCACGACAGCAGGTTGTCCAGGCGCGCACCGGCAATGAAGTCGCCATTGAGGCCGATCACGGCGGCACTTTGGGTGTCGTAGAAGCTCAGCTCGTAGTCGAGTACCACATCGGCATTCAACCCATGCTCGCGGGCCAACTGTTCGGTGAGCACGGCGCGAAAATCCACGCGCTCGTCACCGGCAAACTGCGCCAGGATCGGCGGCAGCTCGGTCTGGGCATTGATCGCCCAGCCCTGGTTGGCTTCACGGTTGAGGTGAATCGCCAGGTTGGGAATGATGGCGATCGGCAGCTTGAAGTCGATCAGTTGGCTCTCGACCTTGCCATCGCGGCGGAAGGTGACACGCCCGGCCAGGGACAGGTCGCGGTCGAACCAGGGCGCCAGCAGCGCGCCGCCGTAGACTTCCACGCCCAGTTGCCAGAAGCCCTGGCGTTGCAGCTCCGGCTGGGGCTTGACCCGCAGGCACGGGCTGTCGGTGTGGGCGCCGACCATGCGGATACCGTCCTGCAGCGGCGATTGGCGGCCGAGCTTGAAGGCGATGATCGAGGAATCGTTGCGGGTCACGTAGTAGCGACCGTTGGCCTCGGTGGCCCAGGTGTCGCGCTCGTCGAGACGCTGGTAACCGGCCGCTTCCAGGCGCTGGGCCAGGGCGGCAGTGGCATGAAAAGGAGTAGGGGAGGCCTTGAGGAAGTCGATCAGGCCTTGATTCAACGCTTCGCGCATAAATAGCTCCAGACAGCAATGCGCGGAGTTTACCGTATTGGCCCCGCCGATTCATTGTAGGAGCGAGCTTGCTCGCGAAAAACTCAACGGCACCGCAGCCATTCAGGTTATACGCGGTGTTCTCAGGTTCTTCGCGAGCAAGCTCGCTCCTACAAGGTCATCGTCTTTGTCTTAAAAAGGGGCTGGGCACTCGAAGCGCAGGCGCTCGCCGCTTTGCGGGTGGGTGAAGCTGAGCATGCTTGCATGCAGGCACAGGCGCGGCCATGCAGCCAGGGCTTGCTCATGGGCGTACAAGCCATCTCCCAGCAACGGATGCCCGATGGACAACATATGCACGCGCAACTGGTGCGAGCGCCCGGTGATGGGTGTCAGCTCTACGCGGCACCAGTCGCCGCAACGCTCCAGCACTTTCCAGAAGGTCAGCGCATGTTTGCCGAACTCATGGTCGACCACATGGCGGGGCTTGGTCGGCGGGTCGTAGCGCAGGGGCAGGTCAATGCTGCCGCTGTCCAGTTCCGGCTGGCCCCACGCCAGGGCGGTGTAGGCTTTTTCGGTTTCACGGTCGTGAAACTGGCGGGACAGTTCACGGTGGGTATCCGCGTCCCGGGCCAGCAGGATGATCCCCGAGGTTTCCCAGTCCAGGCGATGGACGATGCGGGCTTCAGGGTAACCGTTTTCCTGCAGGCGGGTGATCAGGCAGTCCTTGTTGTCGTCGGCGCGACCAGGCACCGAGAGCAGCAGGGTCGGCTTGTTCACCACCAGGACAGCATCGTCCTGATGCAGGATATGAATATTGGACAGCGGCATTAAACAGTCTCGTAACAAACGCCAACGGCGGCTCCACTGACTGCCCCCTCACCCTGTAGGAGCGAGCTTGCTCGCGAAGAACTCATCGGCACCACGTTCATTCAGGTGAAACGCGGTGTTCTCAGGTTCTTCGCGAGCAAGCTCGCTCCTACAACAGTACAGGGGCCAGGTAGCAGAGCCGCCGTGGCGACCGCCCGTTCGATCAACGATCGGGCAGGGTGATATTGAGTTCCAGGATCGAGCAACTGCCGTCATTTTCCAGGGCGACATGCACGTCATCGTTACCGATATTGACGTACTTGCGGATCACCTCGACCAGTTCCTTCTGCAAGGCTGGCAGGTAGTCCGGGGTGCTGCGTTGGCCGCGTTCGTGCGCCACGATGATCTGTAGACGCTCTTTCGCTACCGACGCGGTACTTGGCTTTTTGTTGGCGCGAAAGAAGTCGAGAAATTTCATTGTTTAGTTGCCTCCAAAGATACGCTCGAAGAATCCCTTCTTCTTGACATCGAGGAAGCGGTGTTCCACGGTCTTGCCCAGCAAGCGATCCACGGCATCGCTGTACGCCTGGCCGGCGTCGCTCTGGTCGTCGAGAATCACCGGTACGCCCTGGTTGGATGCCTTCAGGACGGCTTGGGATTCCGGAATCACGCCCAGCAGGGTCACGGCGAGGATTTCCTTCACGTCTTCAACACCCAGCATTTCGCCGTTGTTGACGCGCTCCGGGTTGTAGCGGGTGAGCAGCAGGTGTTCCTTGATCGGGTCCTGGCCTTCTTCGGCGCGCTTGGACTTGCTGGCCAACAGGCCGAGCATGCGGTCCGAGTCACGTACCGAGGAGACTTCCGGGTTGGTCACCACGATGGCTTCGTCGGCGAAGTACATCGCCAGGTGAGCACCGGTTTCGATACCGGCCGGGGAGTCGCACACCACGTATTCGAAGGTTTCCTTGAGCTCGGCGAGCACTTTGCCGACGCCTTCTTTGGTCAGCGCGTCTTTGTCACGGGTCTGGCTGGCGGCCAGCACGTACAGGTTCTCAAGGCGCTTGTCCTTGATCAGGGCCTGTTGCAGGTTGGCTTCGCCGTTCACCACGTTGACGAAGTCATACACCACGCGACGCTCGCAGCCCATGATCAGGTCAAGGTTACGCAGGCCGACGTCGAAGTCGACGATGACTGTCTTGTGGCCGCGCAGAGCGAGGCCGGTACCGATAGCGGCGCTGGTGGTGGTCTTACCCACACCACCCTTGCCGGATGTAACCACGAGAATCTTGGCCAAGGTGTTTCACCCCTAAGGAAAAAGGACTTTCGGTCCCTGAAAAACATCTCTTGGAGCTCGCCGCAGGCGGACAGCCTTTGCAGGAAAAAGACGGGGTTTCCATGGGGAAACACCAACTTCCAAAAAGTCCTACACAAGTCTTGCCGGTTTCGCTTTGCTATCAGAGTCTAGAGATGCTTGGAAAATGCGGCAGTATCCGTTAAAGACGGATGATGTTCAACACATCGCCCGACAGGTTGACCTGTACCGAAGCGCCCCACAGTGGATCGCGGCGCAAATCTTCGGAAACCTTGTACTGACCCGCGATGGAAACCAGCTCGGCGGTCAACTGCTGGCAAAAAATACGCGCCTTGGTATCACCCTTGATGCCGGCCAGGGCGCGTCCGCGCATCGGGCCGTATACATGGATGTTGCCATCGGCAAGAAGTTCCGCCCCCGGGCTGACCGAGGAAACCACCACAAGGTCGCCGCCCTGGGCGTAAATCTGCTGCCCGCCGCGTACCGGCGAGGTGATGATCTTTGTAGGCCTGATCGCAGGCTCGGGTGGTTTTTCCGGTTTTTTCTTTTCTTCGCCGACCAGCGGTTCCAGCGCACGCTCGCGGGCGCCGGACGGTGGCAGTACTGGCAGTTCAATGGCGATGGCAGCGGCAATGTCTTCGATGCGGCTGGCGCGGATGGCCAGTGTGCGCAGGCCATGGGAACGGCATACGCGCATCAGGCCGGGCAAATCAATTACGCCCTGGCCAGCCGGCAGCTTGTCCAGCGCCAGCACCAGCGGGGCGTTGTTGAAGAAGTTCGGCGCCAGGGCGACCTTGGCGGCCAGTTGGCGGTCCAGGGCGTCGAGGTCATTGCGGGCCAGTTCCAGCACGGTAATGGCGAGCATGCTGCCTTTTAGCTGGAACACGGGATCTTGGTCTAGCGGTTCGGTTTGGCTCATGGTCGGCGAAAGCGGCTTGTCACGAAAAGTGTCGAGACTTATAACGAGAACACTCACCCGCCGCAAGCCGAGTCGAACCGTTGTAGAATGCGCGGCCCTTGTCTTTACCGGAATCTGTAATGGATCGCGCGCGTTTTCGAGCTGTATTTCTTCACCCGCGTTTTTGGCTGCTATGGCTGGGGCTCGGCCTGCTGTGGCTGGTCACCCAATTGCCGTATCGGGCGCTGTTGACCATTGGTCGCCTGCTGGGCGCGGGCATGTACCGCGTGGCGGGTGATCGTCGCCGTATCGCGGCGCGCAACCTTGAGCTGTGCTTCCCGGAAAAATCCGCGCAGGAGCGCAAACGCCTGCTCAAGGAAAACTTTGCCTCCACCGGTATCGCCTTTTTTGAAATGGCCATGAGCTGGTGGTGGCCCAAGCCGCGCCTGGCGCGCCTGGCCCATGTCGAAGGGCTGGAGCACCTCACGCAGGCGCAGTTGGAAGGCAAGGGCGTGATCCTCATGGCGCTGCACTTCACCACCCTGGAAATCGGTGCGGCGCTGCTGGGGCAAAAGCACACCATCGATGGCATGTATCGCGAGCACGGCAATGCGCTGTTCGATTTTATCCAGCGCCGTGGTCGTGAGCGCCATAACCTCGATTCCCTTGCCGTGGAGCGCGACGACGTGCGCGGTATGCTCAAGCTGCTGCGCGCCGGCCGGGCCATCTGGTACGCACCGGACCAGGACTACGGCGCCAAGCAAAGCATCTTCGTGCCGCTGTTCGGTATCCAGGCGGCCACCGTCACCGCCACCAGCAAGTTCGCACGCCTGGGCAAGGCGCTGGTGGTGCCGTTCACCCAGGAGCGCCTGGCCGATGGCAGCGGTTACCGTTTGGTGATCCACCCGCCGCTGACCGACTTCCCGGGTGAAACCGACGAGATCGACTGCTTGCGCATCAACCAGTGGGTCGAAGCCTCGGTGCGCGAATGCCCCGAGCAATACCTGTGGACCCACCGCCGTTTCAAGAGCCGGCCACCGGGTGAGCCCAAGTTGTACGAAAAGCGCCGTCGATAACCCCAACCCTTTCGCCACATGGAGTGACGCAATGCGCCCAGCTGAACCGGTCACAGGCTTGATTCTTTCCGGCGGCGGGGCGCGAGCGGCGTACCAGGTGGGGGTGTTGGCGGCGATTGCCGAGTTGCTGCCTGCGGGGGCAGCGAATCCTTTTCCGGTGATCGTCGGCACCTCGGCTGGCGCGATCAATGCGGTGAGCCTGGCCAGTGGCGCCAGTGATTTTTCGGCCGCTATCCAACGGCTGGTGGCCTTCTGGCAGGGCTTTCGCAGCCATCAGGTGCTGCGCAGCGACTGGCCGGGAGTGATGCGCCAGGCCAGTCGTTTCCTGATCCATAGCCTGTTGGGGGTGGGCGCCCAGGTGCCGGTGGCGTTGCTCAACAGCTCGCCACTGCGCGACTTGTTGCAGGAGCGCTTGAACCTGAACGGCATCGACGAGGCTATCCGTCGCCAGCATTTGCAGGCGGTGGCGGTGACGGCATTTGGTTATGAGTCCGGGCAAGCGGTGACCTTCTATCAGGGCGGCGGCACCATTGATGCCTGGCTGCGCCATCGGCGTATCGGCGTGCCCACCCAGTTGACGGTGGAGCACCTGCTGGCCAGTTCGGCGATTCCGCTGTTGTTTGCCCCGATCAAGCTTGGCCAGGAGTACTTCGGCGATGGCGCGGTGCGCCAGTCCGCGCCCATCAGCCCGGCCTTGCACCTGGGCGCCAGCCGCGTGCTGGTCGTGGGCGTCAGTGGTAACCCGCGTGGCAATGAACCGTCGATGCAGCGTACCTATACCGGCCAGCAACCGACCCTGGCGCAAATTGGTGGGCATATGCTCAACAGCACGTTCATTGACAGCCTGGAAAGCGATATCGAGCTGCTGGAGCGCTTGAACCAGTTCAGCCGCGTCGTGCCGGCGGATGCGGCGGTGCAGGGCCTGGCACCGGTAGAGGTACTGGTGATTGCCCCCAGCCAGCCCATCGATGAAATCGCCGCGCGGCATCGTCAGGAATTACCGGCGGCGTTGCGTGTGTTTTTGCGCGGGCCTGGGGCGACCAAGACCAGCGGGGCAGGGGTGTTGAGTTATCTGTTGTTCGAGGCGGGGTACTGCAGTGAGTTGATCGAGCTGGGGCGCAAGGATGCACTGGCCAAGCGTGAGGAGATCACCCGTTTCCTGGGGTTGGCATGAGCCTCTGTAGGAGCGAGCTTGCTCGCGAAGAACCTGAGAACGCCGCGTTTATTTAGCATGGGCGCGGTGATCGTGAGTTTTTCGCGAGCAAGCTCGCTCCTACACAGGACGGTCAGAAGTGGTACTTGACCAGGAAGCTTGCCGTGTCCTGAGTCGTCTTGAAGGCCCCGCTGTCTTCAATCCCGTATTTGTTCTTCCAGTAGTCGTACTCAAAACCCACATACAACTGCTTGTCGCCCCAATGCAGCGCTTTGCCCAGGTCGTATTTGACCTGCGGGTTGAAGTGCAGGTTGGCGTGAGAAGTGCCGCGGGCGTTTTTGTCGTTATCCACCACCCAGTCCATGAAGCCGTCGATCAACACGTCGGAGTTACCCACGGGAATGGTGTACGACCATACCGGCGTGATCTGCCATACGCCGTCACCCGGACGATTGCCTTCGGTCTGGCGCTGGTAGAAGTTCAGCTGGAAGTAGTCGAAACCGGGAATGTTCAAATCGAATGCCGGGCCCAGCAAGTAGGACTCGTTGTCGCCTTCGCCGAACTCGTAGGTGAAGGCCAGCAACACATCCTTGATCGGGCCGAATGACAGGTCCTGGTTGAAAATCTTGCCGAAGGACAAGCGCGGGCTGAACTCGCCGTAGTAAGTGTTGGGCCCCAGATTGCCGTCTTCCTTGCCGTTGTAAAAGATGCGGTCGAGGAAGAAGAAGTTGTCGCCGTACTTCCATGCGTCGGCATGTTCGAAGGTGACGGTTTGCTGGATCTGCGGGTTGACGGTAAAGCTCTTGCCCCACAGGTAAGTCAGGCTGTTGTTCTGCCACTGCAACAAGTCACCGGCGACGGCCTGGCCACCAGCCAGCAGTGATCCCGCCAGCATCAGGCCTTTGAACATAGGTTTCATTCGGTTGCTCCCGAGTTAAAATTTTATGGTTTTTCTTCTACGCAGGCGCTCTGGTGTGGCGCCTTTTGGTTCGCTGCAAAAATCGTCTGTTCGGTCAGCTTTGATGCTTTTAGCAAGAGCTGCGCCAAGGTGTTAAAAAAGCCAAAAAATCCCCGTCGGCTGCAGCGGATGCAGTCGAATTCAGGGGACTTTTGTGCACTTTGGCAGCAAACATCAGGCCGGGATAAGTTGGCCTTGAGGTCAGCTTTTACATTCGCTGTTTTTTTTTGAGTCGATTCGAGCGGGCGCGGAGAATACTGGCTCCCAGGCCTGGGCTCAAGTGCGCTGTAACAGAGCGCGAGGGGCAAGAATGGGGCGCGGCGTGTGGCCGGCCCCAGGTCAAGGTTGTGCATGTGGATGTTCCCTGTTGTTGTTATTTTTGTACTAACAAAGGAATCAATGCGTATGCGCGACTTCGGGGCGCTCAGCGCCGCCGAGGATGTTGAACAGGATGTTCAGCGACAACGCGCTGAGGGTGGCCATGGCGATGCCGCTGTGGGTAATCGGGCTCATCCACAATGGCAGCTGCGCGAAGAACTCCGGACGTACCACGGGGATCAGGCCCATGCCGATGCTCACGGCCACCAGCAACTGGTTACGGCGGTCGGCGATGTCGGCTTCCTGCAGGATCTTGATTCCGGTCGCCGCCACCATGCCGAACATCGCAATCGCCGCGCCGCCGAGTACCGCAGGTGGAATCGACGCCACCAGATAGGCCGCCTTGGGCAACAGGCTGAGCACGATCAAGAACGCGCCGGCCATGAGCGTGACCGAGCGGCAGCGCACACCGGTCATCTGCAGCAGGCCGATATTCTGCGCGAAGGAGGAGTGGGTAAAGGTGTTGAAGAAGCCGGCAAAGAACGACGCGCCGGCATCACACAGCAGGCCGCGCCGCAGCATCTTCGGCGTGACCTCCTGGCCGGTGATCTTGCCCAGGGCGAGGAACATGCCGGTGGACTCGACAAAAATGATCACCACCACCAGGCACATCGACAGGATCGGCGCCAACTCGAACTTGGGCATGCCAAAGTGCAACGGCGTCACCACCTGCACCCACGGCGCCTGGGCCAGGCCACTGAGGTCGACCATGCCGATCACACCACACAGGGCGTAACCCAGGCCCATGCCGATCAGCACCGAGATGTTCACCCAGAAGCCGCGCATGAAGCGGTTGATCAGCAAGATAGTGCCCAGCACCAGGGCGGCAATCGCCAGGTAGACCGGCGAGCCAAACGTGGCGGCGGCGCTGCCCCCGCCGGCCCAGTTCACCGCGACGGGGAACAGCGAAAGGCCGATGGCGGTGATCACCGTACCGGTCACCAGCGGCGGGAAAAAGCGCACCACCTTGGACATGAACGGTGCGATGAGCATGCCGAAGAACCCGGCGGCAATGGTCGCGCCGAAGATGCCCTGCAAACCGATGCCGGGCATGCCGGCCATGGCGACCATGCTGCCTACGGCTGCAAAACTGGCGCCCATCATCACCGGCATGCGGATCCCCATGGGGCCGATGCCGAACGACTGCACCATGGTGGCGATACCGGCCACCAGGAGGTCGGCGTTGATCAGAAAGGCAATTTCTTCACGGCTCAAGCCTGCGGCCTGGCCAATGATCAGGGGCACGGCGACGGCACCGCCGTACATCAGCAAGACGTGTTGCAGGCCTACCAGGATCAGTTGCAAGAGGGGCAGCCGCACCATGGCGGGCGCGGCAGGAGTCTGCGTTTCTAACTGGGACATGCAACACCTCGGATCTTTTTATTTTTGTGTTGTTTGGCATTCAATTGCCATTTGGAACGCGATTTCAAATCACTGCATATCTCCTGTGGGAGCGGGCTTGCTCGCGAAAGCGCCGGTTCAGTCACCTTAAGGGTTGAATGACACACCGTATTCGCGAGCAAGCCCGCTCCCACATTTGGATCTGCGTCAGACTGTCAGTTGGTGCGGGCCCCCTGATTGATCCAGGTGCCAATCAAATCCCGCTCCTGCTGGGTCATCTGGGTAATGTTGCCCAGCGGCATGATCTGGCTGGCCACCGCCTGCGCTTGAATCCGCGCGGCCTGCTGCTGGATCTGTGCCGGTGTGTCGAACATCACCCCAGCCGGGGCGGTGCTGAACAGCGGGCTAGTGGGCTTGGCCGAATGGCACACGGTGCAGCGTTGCTCGATCACGTGGTGCACCTGGCCGAAGTCCGTGGTGGCCTGGGCCGGTGCCGGTTCAGCGGCGGGTGCGGCAGGCGCGGCCGGTTTCAAGCCACCGCCCAATGCGGTTTCCGGCAGGGGTTGGTACTCGATGGCAGCTGGTGCCTTGGCAATCGGTTCAGCCGGTTTTGGCCCGGTCACGTAGGCCAGGCTGATCATCGCCAAGGCGCCCACGGGCAAGGTCCACGCATACTTCTGGCTGTCATGCCGGGTGTTGAAGTAGTGGCGCACCAACACCGCCGCCACCGCGATCCCGGCCAGGATCAGCCAGTTGTATTGGCTGCCATAGGTGCTCGGGAAGTGGTTGCTGATCATGATGAACAGCACCGGCAAGGTGAAGTAGTTGTTGTGCCGTGAGCGCAGCAGACCCTTGGCCGGCAGCGCCGGGTCGGGCGTGCGGTTCTCGGCGATGGCCGCCACCAGCGCGCGCTGGGCCGGCATGATGATGCGGAACACGTTACCCACCATGATCGTGCCGATCACCGCACCCACGTGCAGGTAGGCGCCACGGCCGCTGAACACCTTGCTGAAGCCGTAGGCCGCCGCAATCAACAGCACGAACAGGATCAAGCCGAGCAGGGCAGGGCGTTTGCCCAGGGCCGAGTCGCAGAGGAAGGAGTAGATGAACCAGCCGGCGAACAACGAGCCGATGCCCAGCAACACGCCTTCGGTGCCGCTGAGGCTGCTGCCGGGGGCGAGCAGGTACAGCGTCGGGTTGAGGTAGAACACCACGCACAGCAGCGCGACGCCCGACATCCAGGTGAAATAGGCTTCCCATTTGAACCAGTGCAGGTTGTCCGGCATGGTCGGGGGGGCCAGTTTGTATTTTTCCAGGTGGTAGATACCGCCACCGTGGATCGCCCACAAGTCACCGGCCAGGCCGTTCTTGGGGTTGACGCGATTAAGGTTGTTTTCCAGCCAGACGAAGTAGAAAGAAGCGCCGATCCAGGCGACGCCAGTGATCATGTGAACCCAGCGCACGCTCAGGTTCAGCCATTCCAACAGATGTGCTTCCACAGTCTTTACCTCTCGCCTGTCACCCTTGTTGTCGGGTGATCCGGCCTTCTCTTATTGGTGGGGGGCGAGGATCAACCGCTCATCCTCTTTGAAAAAATGCTCATCGCAGTTATTGCCTGTGCCACTGCGATCAACCACCAGGAAGTCATCCCGCTTTTCGATCGTCAGCACCGGGTGGTGCCAGACGCCGCGATGGTAATTAATGCCCTGCCTGCCGTTGGTGACGAAGGCGCGGACCAAGCCTGATACAGGTGCATCGCCAAGTGGCGCGACCACGATCAGAAAGGGGTTGCCGAGCAGCGGAATGAACGCCTGGCTGCCCAGCGGGTGTCTCTCCAGCATGCACACGGTCAGCGGCATGTCCTGCGCGTCGGCGCGGAAGATGCTGATGATGGCGTGGTCTTCAGGCTGTGCTGTTTCGACCGTTGCCAGCTTGTGAAAGCGCATGGTCGACCCATTGTTGATCATGAAGTGATCGCTGCCATCGGTTTCGATAACGTCTCCGAAGGGGGCGAAGGCTTCTTTGGTCAAAGGTTCGATCATCAGTGTGCGCATGGCTGTCTTCTTAATCTTGAGTTGTTATTGGATCTGTGTAGGAGCGAGCTTGCTCGCGAAAAACTCAAAGACACCGCGTGTATCCAGGATGGGCGCGTTATCTTTGACGATCTTCGCGAGCAAGCTCGCTCCTACAGTCTCAGCATTACTTCGCGACCTTGCCCAGTACCCGCAGGCGACTCACACCACCATCCGGGAACACATTCAAGCGGATGTGGGTAATCGGCCCCAGCGCCTTGATCTGCTCGGCGAAGGTGTGTTCGGCGTGCATTTCCAGCTTCTGCGCCGGCAGCAGTTCGCGCCAGAACAGCGACTGGGTTTCGATCTGGCTGTCGGTGCCGCCTTTCACGAAGGCGCCCTGGACCGAGCAGGTATCCGGGTAGTTGCCCTTGAAGTGCAGGGTGTCGACCACGATTTTCTCGATCTCGCCCGGGTGGCCCAGGGCGACGATCACCCAGTCATTGCCTGGCGTGCGACGGCGTGCGGTTTCCCAGCCGTCGCCCATGTTGATGCCACGGCCCGGGTTGAGGATGTTGCTCATGCGGCCGAAGTGTTCATCGGAGCAGGCCAGGGCACGGCCGCCATTGAGCGCGGCAGCCAGGTCGATCTGTTCGTTGTCACCCACCGAAGACCAGTCGCGGAACGGCACGCCGTACACACGCAGACGGGCTACGCCGCCATCCGGGTAGATGTTGAAGCGCAGGTGGCTGAACGCCTGGTCGTTGTTGATCTCGTGGTAGTGGTGGCTGTTGCCTTGCAGCTCGACCGCCGACAGTACTTCCACCCACTGGGTGTTGGCATCCGGTTCACCCGAGGCCAGGAAGCAGGCTTCCAGGGAGGCCGATGGCGGGAAGTTGCCGGTGAAGAATGAAGTGTCGATGTCCACGCCTTTGATCGAACCCGGCACGCCCAGGCGGATCACCGCGCTGTCGTAGCCTTCGAAGCGCTTGCGGCGCGACTCCCAGCCGTCCATCCACTTGCCGTTGTCATCGAAAACGCCCTCCTTCCACACGGCCGGGGTCGGCTGGAACAGGCGGTTGGCGTCAGCGAACCAGTCGTCGGTCACCGAGATGATCTTGGTGCCCAGGCGGGCGTCGGCCAGGTTGACGAACTTTTCGAAAGGTACGGCGTAAGCTTTCATTCTTCTTGTCTGCCTTAAATAGAGTGGCTGGGGATGGACTGCTAGAGGGTCAGTAAGCGGAACAACGCGATCTTGTTGATCTCGTTCAGCGCGCACTTGAACTCGGTGTCCACCGAGTTATGAATGCGCGTTTCGAACGCGGCGAGGATCTGGTGCCGGTTGCTGCCTTTTACCGCCATGATGAAGGGAAACTTGAACTTGGCTTTGTAGGCCTCATTCAGCTCGGTGAAGCGAGAAAACTCTTCGGCCGTGCATTGGTGAATCCCCGCGCCCGCTTGTTCATCGGTGCTGGCTTGGGTCAGTTGGCCCTGGACGGCAGCTTTTCCGGCCAGGTCCGGGTGAGCATTGATCAGCGCCAGTTGCGAGGCGTGATCAGCACTCAACAGGATATCGCTCATGCGCTGGTGCAGGGTTTCGATCTGGTCGATCGACGCGTCCTGGCCCAGGTCGAAGGCCTTTTCGGCCACCCATGGCGAGTGTTCGTAGATATCGGCAAAGGCCTGGACGAAGGCGTCGCGGCTCAAGGTCGAAGGTTTCAGGGTTTGGAACGCAGTCATTTCGCCGCTCCCGGGAAAGGGTGGGTTTGGTGCCAGTGACGGGCGATGTCCACACGGCGGGTGAACCACACCTGGTCATGGCCTTTGACGTATTCAATGAAGCGCTTGAGCGAGGCCAGGCGTGCCGGGCGGCCGATCAGGCGGCAATGCAGGCCGATCGAAAGCATCTTCGGCGCCTCGGCACCTTCGGCATACAGCACGTCGAAGGCATCCTTGAGGTACTCGAAAAAGTCATCGCCCTTGTTGAAACCCTGCACCTGGGTAAAGCGCATGTCGTTGGTGTCCAGGGTGTAGGGGATCACCAGGTGCGGCTTGCCGGTGGGGGTGTTGGGTTCCCAGTAGGGCAGGTCGTCGTCGTAGGTGTCGCAGTCGTACAGGAAGCCACCTTCCTCCATCACCAGGCGACGGGTGTTGGGGCCGGTGCGGCCGGTGTACCAGCCCAGCGGGCGTTCGCCGGTCAGCTCTGTGAGGATGCGGATGGCTTCGAGCATGTGCTCGCGTTCCTGGGCCTCGTCCATGTACTGGTAGTCGATCCAGCGGTAGCCGTGGCTGCAAATCTCGTGGCCGGCGGCGACCATGGCGCGGATTACATCCGGGTGGCGCTGGGCGGCCATGGCCACGGCGAAGATGGTCAGCGGAATGTCGAATTCCTTGAACAACTTGAGGATGCGCCACACCCCGGCACGGCTGCCGTACTCGTACAGCGACTCCATGCTCATGTTGCGCTCGCCTTGCAGCGGCTGGGCCGAGACCATTTCCGAAAGGAAGGCTTCCGACTCTTTGTCACCGTGCAAAATGTTGCGCTCGCCGCCTTCTTCGTAGTTGAGTACGAACGACAGCGCGATGCGTGCCTTGCCCGGCCAATGGGGGTGAGGAGGGTTACTGCCGTAACCGATCAGGTCGCGTGGGTAGTCAGCGCTCACTGCAGTCTTCCTTCTTGTTCGTGGTAGCAAATGTGTGGCGACCGGGCAGTGGAATGACTGAGTGGCGTCACAGCGATGAGTGATTGTATACAACTTATCGCGAACTTTGTAAGCCTGCATTTCTGCATTTTTTCTGAACGGTCTACCTGCAAGAAACTTGCCTGAGCGGTCAGGTTAAGATGAAAAAGCCCACTGTAGGAGCGAGCTTGCTCGCGAAAAACCTGAGTGCGCCACTTTTCATGCTGAAAGCCCGCGTTATCGTTGGTGTTTTTCGCGAGCAAGCTCGCTCCTACAGAGGGGTTGAAGTGCTGTGGAATTTATTGTGTACAATTTTCGTAAAAAGTGTCTTAATCGAATATCGCCGGCTTTTTCAATGCTCTGAAAAAGTGCAGGTTCTCTTTTTACTGACTTCGGGAGGCGCATAGACGCCATGGGACGTTTGACCACACACGTTTTGGACGCCGCGCACGGCTGCCCCGGCAGCGCTATCAAGGTTGAGCTGTACCGCGTCGAAGGCGCGCAGCTGGAGCTGGTTGCCACCGCCACCACCAACAGCGACGGCCGTTGCGACGCACCGCTGCTGCAAGGCGACGATTACCGTAGCGGCGTTTACCAACTGCAATTCAGCGCCGGTGACTACTACCGTGCCCGTGGCGTGCAGTTGCCCGAGCCGGCTTTTCTGGACGTGGTGGTACTGCGCTTTGGTATCAGTGCCGAACAGGACCATTACCATGTACCCCTGCTGATTTCGCCTTACAGCTACTCCACTTATCGCGGTAGCTGAGTCGTCACCTCGCTTCACACCCCCAAATGCTCTTCGTTGGTTTCGCCCGCGCACACTGCGGGCTTTTTTTTGCCGGGTAATGCGTTCAACTATCTAACGCCCGCAGGCCCTGGGCAGTACTTAGGCTGGCTGTTTTCCTCATGAATGAAGGAAACGCCATGACCATGCCCGATGTACTGCAACCCGCCAGCCATTCGCCCGATCCCCTCGATGCCGAGGTTGCCGCCGAAGCCGCATTGCAGGCCATTCGTAAACAACTCGGAGGGCGAATCAACACTTACACCCAGCCCAGCCGCCTGATCAATCAGGTCTGCCTTGTCGACGTTCGGTCCAGCGAGTCGGCACAAGCACTCAGCCGCTTGATAGCGCGGTCACCCAGAGTCTTGAAAGTCATTCGCGCGCAGTTGCGCAAAGCGTTTGAAATCGACCCGAACAACCTGTTGTTTACCCAACCGAAGCTGGCAGGCGAGCCGGAGAAAGTCGACAGCTTGACTGACCGTGCGCTGCAACTGCTGGTTTTGCCCTCGGTGCCGATCAACGTCAATTTATTCACTACCTTGAGCGTCAAGGGCGATCCGGATCGCCGGTTGCCCTTTACGCCGCTGCAAGCACTGCGGCGAGTGATCGAGTTGAGGCTGTTCGAGCGGTTGGCCAGTGCGCAGAGCGGCTATTGGGACGGCCTGGCGCAAGGGTCCTGGCTCACGCGGCGAGAGCGCTGGGTTGAGCTGTACAAGCGGCTGTTCGCTGACCAAGCCTACATGGCGCGGCAACTGGACGAGCTTTCGAGTGCGGGAATAGCCATGGTTCAAGCCGCGATCGATGCGCCGACTGTCGAGGCTCGTCAGCGTGCTGGCGGCGGCTGGGCCAGCGTACGCGTGGGCCAATTGCTTTGGCCCGGTACACCTGCGACAGCGATCCCCGCCGCCTTGCATTTTTATCGCGAGGGCGATCCCAGTGCTGTGCCTCACGTTGTTTACCTGCCGGGGGAGGGGCGCAATTTCTATGAGTATCCGTCGTTCTTCGCCATTCAATGCGGCCTGCTCGAACTGAACAGGTCGCGGTTCAACGAGCTTTGGCAGTGCTTACCGTTGCGTCGTCGCGATACGTTGTATCGCCCCGGGGATTTATCGCCGGCCTCCTGTATCACTCGCGGCTTGGAGGTCATGGGGGATGCGCTGGCGCTGGGTGCGCAGGCGTTGCTGGACGGGCAGTGGGAAAATGAATTGGCGTGTACCGTGATGATCAATTACGAGCACGTTTTTTCCAAAGCACGGCCTCGACCGCAGCGGCTGGATGCCGTACAGCTTCTCGCCCAGGTGGAAGGCGTACGCAAGCAATTGGTCGGTAGCGCGCGACTCGGCCCCCTGCGTGAGGAGTTGCTTGAATGGGACCAGCGTCGACGGTCCACAGAAATCATCTTTGCCAGTACGGCTCCTGACTTGGCCCAGCGCACGGGAGAGCAGCAGATCAAGCGATACGAAAAAGGCTTGCTCGCGTTGCTCGACTCGCAGGACCTGAGCGCGGATACGCCGCAATACCTGGAGTTGTTGTCGCTGATAAGCCAGCAACAAGGCTATGCGCAGACGCTGGATGGGTTGATACAAACAGAGCAACAACGGTTGCTCGACGTGGATTTTTGGGCTGAGCGTCCCGGTGGTAATGGCACGCTGCGCCGCGGTTCGCTGTTCATTAACGCCCAAACCGCAGCCCTGCGCTGCGAGGCCCAGTTGCAACACCGGCTCAAACTGCTGAGTACGGCACATCGCGACCTGATAATTGAGGTGGTGGATCAGCCTCTGCCAACCAAGCGCCCAGGCAGTGAGACCCAGGTGCTGACGATCGCGGTGGGGAGCGAGCCT
The DNA here is from genome assembly GCF_001902145.1 of Pseudomonas fluorescens. Lineage (GTDB taxonomy): Bacteria > Pseudomonadota > Gammaproteobacteria > Pseudomonadales > Pseudomonadaceae > Aquipseudomonas > Aquipseudomonas fluorescens_BV. Next base: position 666,033 of record NZ_MRST01000027.1, on the reverse strand, counting down.
GACGCCTTCTACACGCTGCATAACATATGGGTGGTGACCACGGCCCCAGCGGTGCGGGTGCCTGCCCGCAGGCATCCGGTGGTGTTGTACGCCTTCGGGGCAGAGGGGGGCGTACTGGGTTTTTCCAGCCTGGAGGCATTGACTCAGAGCCTCAAGGCGAGCCTTGGCGGCTGGGATGACTCGGTGCTATGGCACGGTGTCGAGCGCGACAAACGTCGCGACTTACGCACACATGCGGTACGTCAAACCTTGGCCGTGCGCTACGTCCCTGTAAAAGGCAAGCCGGCGCTGGCGTCGATCAAGAAAGTGCTGGGGACCTGCGATCGTCTGTACAGAAGTACCGAGGACATCACGCGTGTGTTCAGTGAGGTCAAGGATCCTACCCTTGGCCGCGCGCTGTTGCTGGTTGAACTCAAAGAACAGTTGAGGGTGCCCGTCAATAGCGCATTGAGGCAGGCGCAGGCCAATATTGAACTGGTGCGCAAGACGGCGGCAGAAGCGAAAAACCTGCCGGCCTATTTGGCACAGTCAACGCGCGTCAAGCGCCGGCGCTTCAAGCATTTGCAGGGTCTCTACCTGAGCAGTGCCTTCGCCTTCAAGTCTCGTCTGGAGCAATGGCAGCCCGACCTGGAAACATTCGCTCGTCGCGCCTTGACCGAGCGTTTGAGCAAGGACGGTATTTCGCCACTGTTTGACATCGATCAGCCCTTGATCGATATGCCCGACGATGTTCAAGGCAGTTATTGCGGGTGGACCAGCGGCTGTACCGTGGGCGATCGTAAAATAATAATGACCCCGACCGCCACACGGACGACGTTCAGTTTGCTGCAACTGGCGCTGCATAACCTGGACCCCTTGGCGCCCTGGACACAATGGCGATTGAACCGCGGGCGTTTTTTGCAACCGCAGTGGAGGCAACAGCTCAATGACGCTTATCTGATCGAGCTGGTGTCTTCGCTGGATATTGGCGGCGAGTACGATGCGTTGATCAACCGAACGTTCTATCCACGTACCAACCCCACCCACCGGCTCAGTCAAGGACGCATTCCCGCGTTATTGAAACGCACCTTGCAAACCGGCGTAGATCTTCATCTTTTTTCGGCGGTTCAGCAGGGGCTGACGGCCAATGCGCAAAGCCTGTTCAAGACCGCGATGGCAGCCCGGACACAGCAGGACCTGCTGAAAAACCAGCATGAGGTGCGGTTGCATGTGGTGCATCTGGTGGGCCACACGATGCAACACGACCGCTATATTGCTGGAATCGTGGTGGTGCAAGACAAGCGTACCGAACTCTGCGTGGTCTACTGGCCCAGGGCACCGCAAGCGTTGATCCTCACCGAATACAGCTGCCTGCAACAGGCCCAGGCTGAATTGAACCGTATCGGCGCCGTGCCTGCCAACGCCCGTGCGCTGGCGCACCAGGTTGCACCCGGCTGGGCATTCGAGGCCATCAGCCATCATCCGGCCGAGGTCGAGGTCGATATTTCGGCTATGGCGTTCGATTTACTGGGAGGCGTGCCAGTTTATTCAGCGGGAAGGTGGATCTGGCGCGGGGTGGAGTTCGTCCGCTCATTTTCAGTCAGGCACCTGGAGCCGACGGCATTGCTTGATCAAATCGAGCAACAAACCCATGAGCAGATTGCCAGTGATCCGCAGAACTGGCTGACGTTGGTCGCCACCTCGCACAGCGACGCCCAGGCCCTGTTATATCAAGCTGGCGTGCTTGAGCTGCAACGCCAGACCCAGGCTGCCAGCCATTCTGGCAAGGCGCTGGAGGCCTACCGACGTCAGCGCCTGGATGGGCAGAGCGATACCCGTAACCGTGCGCTGGTGGCCTTTTTCTCGCCGTTGTTCGGGATGTTCAATGACTTCTACGAGCTGCTGATTGTGGCGCGGCGTTATCATCGCTTTGGCGATCCGCTTGACGCTGTGGATGTAGGCTTCATGAGCGGATTTTTGGCAATTGATCTGTTACTGAACTTCGTACCTGGCCCCAAGAAGCTGGGCGGTACCGTCGCTCGGGTAGCGCGGCCTGTGCGCGCTACCTTGGGGAGGGTACACCGCTTGCGCATGAGGGTTGGCGCCGTTTCTCGCTCGACGCCGTCTGCGGTAGCTCGAGTCAAAGCCCTGGAGCCCTACAAGATCAAGGGCATACCCGATGGCGCTGTCGCATTGAAGGGGCCGGGAGAGGAAGGTATCTATGTGAAGAATGGCGAGTCGTTCGTGGCCGACGAAACGCACCACTACCCGGTTTACCGGCGCGCCGATGAGTCGGTGTTTCGCCTTAAAAACACCGAAACTCCAGGGCAAGACGAGTTGATACTGCATATCCATCGACCCAAGGAATGGCTACTCGGTGCCGATGCACCCGAGCCGGTGGCCGGTCCGAGCTCTGCGATGCGCAACCCGTGGCCTGTGGCAGTGCCTGCGGCAGTGCCGAATTTGCAGTTGACGGATTTTCATCAGGCCTTGCTAAGCCGGATTCGCAACTCCTCTACGACGCACATCGATTGGGTGAACTGGCGTGCGCAAATTCACGCCACGGATCGATGGGAGTCCCCTGAACCCGGGGTATTTCTTATTACTTCACAGACCGGAGAAGTTTCCCGCTCAGTCGTCAGAATAGGCGCCAGGTATGAACAGCTGCAGGATCCGAGGAACAGTTATTACCGAGTGCTCCCCCGCGGGCAGCAGGATCCATTGACGGATATCACCTTTATCACGCGGGATGAATCCAGGGTTTCAGCGCCTTTCATGGACATTGAACGCTGGACACGCCTGGCAGTGGAAGAACAGCCAATTCCAGTGTCGCGCACGCCTGCGGGTGAATGGCAGATGCACGCGCGTTTATTCGAGCACTCGCTGGACATTGATATGAGCCTTGCCTTCCCCTCAATGACCGGCAACAGCCGAAGGTTTGCGGTATTGCGGCTGATTGAAATGGCAGACCCTTCCACCACCACCAATGCCAACCACCTGCTGAAAGTCCGCGCGACGCTGGATAAATGGCTGGCTCCCAGCCCGGTCAAGCGCGGCCAGACGGACGATTTACTGCGGATGTTGCGGGTTAATGACAGGCGTAACGCCTATGTATACGTCGGTTATGAAGGCAAGGCACCGGGCTTTACGCGGGTTGATTTCAATCTGCGGGATCCATTGGAACCGCGTCTGCAATTTGACGCGACGCCAGTCAGGCTACCCCGGCTTGCAGCAGAGCGTGCTGCAGTCAGAACCGTGCTGGAGCAGCAAGGTTTCAGAGTTGATGACTTGTCTGTACTGCGTGCGGGGCGGCGCGCCGGGGAATTCAGTGACGAATCCGTTGTGACTCATCCCCGTTCGAACCAAGTGTATTACGTGGCTTACCAATGGCTTGACTCGGGGCGAATGACACTCAGAAACAAGCTTACGGACAAGTGGATTGGAGTCGCCATCAAGGCACACCCCGACTCTGAATTATTAAGGGAGGTGGCCCGGGCCATGCAAGAACAGCGCTTGGGGCGGATTGTGGCCGGCATCCAATGGGCTAGTGCAGGTAATCTCGAGCCAACTGTTTACTTCATCAAAGTGAGCCCCTCACGTTGATAAGTGCCGCAGCGCCGGCGCCGCCAAACAGTGCGGCGCTGATACGGTTGAACCAGCTCTGGCCCGCACCGCTGCGCAAATACCGCGCCGCGCCATGGGCACCCAGGCCGTAGGCCAATTTGCACAGCAGGTCGAGCACCGTCCAGGTGGCTATCATAATCAGCAGTTGCGGCAAAAACGGCTGCTGGCTGGTGAGAAACTGCGGCAGGAAAGCGGCGAAAAACAGGATGTCCTTGGGATTGCTCGCCCCCAGTACAAAAGCACGGCCAAACAAGGCGCGAAAGCGCGGCACGGCCGGTGTTTGCGGCACTTGCGCAGCGTGGGCCGGCAGGCGCGATTGCTGCCAGCTCTGCCAGGCGAGATAAAACAGGTACAGTGCGCCAAGGACTTTCAAGGCGCTGAACAACTGCTCGGAGGCCAGCAACAATGCACCCAGGCCCAGGGCCGAGGCGCTCAACAGGCAGATCGAGGCAAACACCCCGCCGAGAAACGCCGGGTAGGAGCGGCGCAGGCCATAGTTGAGGCTGTTGCTGATCATCAGCAGGGACAGCGGGCCGGGAATCAGGATCACCACCAGCGCAGCGCCACTGAACAGCAGCCAGGTTTCCAAGGTCATTTACGTTCCTCCATTCGTGCAAAAGCCCCACCCGAAGGTGAGGCGGTTTTTCAGCCGTTCCCGAACTACAGGAAGATGAACTTGGCGATAAAGATCGCGCACAGCACCCACAAGCTGATGGAAATCTCGCGGTACTTACCGGTGCCGGCCTTCAACGCCACATAGGTGATAAAGCCCAGGGCGATCCCATCGGCAACCGAAAACGTCAGTGGCATCATGATCGCGGTGACGATTGCCGGAATGCTGTCGGTGGCCTCATCCCAGTTGATATGGGCCATGCTCGCCATCATCAGCATCGCTACATAAATCAGCGCGCCCGCCGTTGCGTAGGCCGGAATCATGCCGGCCAGCGGCGCAAAAAACATCGCCGCCACGAACAGCACGCCCACGGTCACCGCGGTCAACCCCGTACGGCCGCCAGCAGCCACACCGGCGGCACTTTCTACATAGCTGGTCACCGGAGGTACACCGACCATGGCGCCGAACACGCTGGATGCACTGTCAGCCTTCAATGCGCGGGACAGGTTGTCGATCTTGCCATCGGCATTCACTAAGCCTGCGCGTTGCGCAACGCCCATCAGTGTACCGGCAGTGTCGAACATGTGTACAAAAAGAAAGGCAAATACCACGCTGATCATGCTCACATTGAACACACCCATTACGTCCATTGCCATCCAGGTCGGTGCCAGGCTCGGTGGGGTGGCGAGAATGCCGTTGTAGTGCACCAGGCCCAGGCCCCAGCCGGCTAGGGTCACAGCGATGATACTGATCAGGATGGCGCCGAACACGCGGTGATAGCTGAGGATGGCGATCAGCAGAAAACACACTGCCGCCAGCAGCGGTGCCGGCTCGTGCAGGGAACCGAGCTTGATCAGCGTGGCCGGGCTGTCGACGATGATGCCGGCGGTTTTCAGGCCGATCACCCCCAGGAACAAGCCCACGCCGGCGCCCATGGCGTGGCGCAGGCTGACCGGAATACTGTTGAGCAGCCATTCGCGGATGCGCGACAGCGTCAGGATCATAAACAGCACACCGGAAATAAACACCGCGCCGAGGGCGGTTTCCCAGGTGTAGCCCATGGTGCCGACCACCGTGTAGGTGAAAAACGCGTTCAAGCCCATGCCCGGCGCCAGGCCCACTGGCCAGTTGGCGTACAGGCCCATCAGCAGGCAACCCAGCGCTGCCGCGATGCAGGTGGCAACGAAGGCCGCGCCGTGATCGATACCGGCATCGGCCATGATGTTGGGGTTGACGAAGATGATGTAGGCCATGGTGATAAAGGTGGTGAGGCCGGCGATCAGCTCGGTCTTCACTGTGGTGCCATGCAAGCGCAGTTTGAACAGGCGTTCCAGCCAACCGCCTCGGGGCGCGGCCAGGTCCAACGTAGGGGCTTCGGTTTTGCGGCTATCCACAGCGAGTACTCCTCAATCGTTTTATTGTTATTTCCAGCGCCGGTCACATGAGTGGGCAACAGCGCTTTGAGGTACTGGCGGGTTTGTTGACCAAAAGGTCAGGAACTCGCACGAAGCGAATTATGCTTTTGTATACAAATAAAGCAAATAATGTTTTCGATTGTCCCGGTGAAAAGGGATGAAAGGCCTAGGCCAAGGGATTTATTCTGCGCGACGCCTTGAAACAAGCCCTCGATACCCGCACCTTGTGGGCGCAAGCATTCGGTCAGCGCGGCGAAAGGGGAGCCCCATGTACAAGGTTTATGGCGATTACAAGTCGGGCAATTGCTACAAGGTCAAATTGATGCTCAATCTGTTGGGCATCCCGTATGAATGGGTCGATATCGATATCCTCAAGGGCGATACCCAGACTCCGGAGTTCCTGGCCAAGAACCCCAATGGCAAGGTCCCGGTATTGGAGCTCGAAGATGGCACCTGCCTGTGGGAGTCCAATGCGATCCTCAACTTCCTCGCCGATGGCAGCGAGTTCCTGCCGACCGAACCCCGCCTGCGCACGCAAGTCCTGCAGTGGCAATTCTTCGAGCAATACAGTCACGAGCCCTACATTGCGGTGGCGCGGTTTATTCAGTTTTATCTGAACATGCCCGAGGATCGGCTGGAGGAATACAAGACCACCCACAAAGGCGGTTACAAGGCCTTGAGGGTGATGGAGCGTCAACTTCAAGCCACGCCTTATTTAGTGGGCGAGCAATTTTCCATTGCCGATATTGCGTTGTATGCCTACACCCATGTGGCCCATGAAGGCGGCTTTGACCTGGCGCCGTATCCGGCGGTGCAGGCATGGTTGCAGCGGGTGGCCAGTCATCCCAAGTACGTGGCGATGCTCAATTGAGCTGACGCGGTCAGAATGTGGGAGCGGGCTTGCTCGCGAAAGCGGTGGGTCAGTCTAAGCATTCAGCGACTGACACTGCGCATTCGCGAGCAAGCCCGCTCCCACATTTAGTTCAATGGTGAGTCAGATAATTGGTTATTTAGCAGTTCAAAGCAGCGCTGCGCCGCCGGGCTCAAGCCCATCCCGCTACGGCTGATCAACCCGATCTCTCGATTCACCCCGGGATGATCAATGCTGATCCGCTTCAAACCTTCCAGGCTATCCGCCGCTGACTCCGGCAACACACTGACGCCCAGGCCCTGGCGCACCAAGGCCAATACGGTCGACATGTAGTTGGCCTCCATGCCGGCGTTCAGTGTCAGGCGTGTCTCATCGAACAGCGTATCCACTTGCTCGCGCACACTGCTGTCGCGTCCGGTCAGGATGATCGGCTGGTCCGCCAATTGTTCCAGAGTCAGTTGGCGGTGGCGGGCGAGCGCATGACCTGACGGCACAAATGCGCACAAACGATCATTGAGCACCGGCACGAAGTCGAGGCCGTGGCTCAGGCGGGCGCGCACGCCGATGCCGAAATCCACTTCGCCGTTGCGAACTTTTGCATGAATGCGCTGGGCCACCAGGTCATGCAGGCGCACTTCGATGCCGGCGAAGCGTTCGCGAAACAGGCGCAAGGCCGGGGGCAGGGCGCCAGCACAGACTGAAGGCAGGGCGGCGATGGTTACCACGCCGCGGCGCAAGGCGGCGAGGTCGCGCGAACCGGTGACGATGTTGTCCAGGTCCAGCAGCAGTTTTTCCATGGGCCCGCGTGCATCCTGGCCTGCGGCGGTAATGCTCACGTGGCGCGGGCTGCGGTCGAGCAGGGCGACGCCGAGCCAGTCTTCCAGTTGTTGCACCTGCACGGTGAGGGCCGACGGCGACAGATGCAGTTCGTTGGCCGCCTTGGTGAAGCTGCCTGTGCGGGCAACCGCAAGGAAGGCTTGAATGTGCTGGATGCTGTTTTTCATGCGCGTCGCTTCATTTTGTTTTTCCGAACGCTGGTGGTTGAATATTGCAATTTACAAAGCCTAGCGCGATTCCAATACTCCAGGGAAAACAATAACCGGCCAACAAGGCCGCCCTGGAGTAACCCATGCTCGCAACCCTGGGTGTCATCACCATCCTGTGCCTGCTCGCTGCCGTCATGAGCAAACGCCTCTCGCCTCTGGTGGCGTTGATCGCTTTGCCGATCATCGCTGCGCTGGTCGGCGGCTTCGGCCTGCAAACCAGCGCCTTCATCATTACCGGTATCAAGAACGTCGCCCCTGTGGTTGGCATGTTTGTGTTCGCGATCCTGTTTTTCGGGATCATGACCGACGCGGGCATGCTCGACCCCATCATTGATCGCATCCTGCGCACGGTCGGCACGCGTCCTACGCGGATTGTGGTGGGTACCGCGACCCTGGCGTTGCTGGTGCACCTGGACGGTTCTGGCGCGGTGACCTTTCTGGTGACGGTGCCGGCGATGCTGCCGCTGTATACGCGGCTGGGCATTGATAAACGCATCCTCGCCTGCGTGTGTGCGATGGCCGCCGGCGTCAACTTCCTACCCTGGACCGGCCCGGTGCTGCGCTCGTCGGCGGCGCTGCATGTGCCGGTGGCCGACCTGTTCCAGCCACTGATTCCGGTGCAGATCGTCGGGCTGATCTTTGTCTTCGCCTGCGCCTGGTGGCTGGGCCATCGTGAAGAAAAACGCCTGGGCCTGGGCGCGGGCTCCACGGTGGACGCGGTGCCGCGCCGGGTGCTCAGTGAGGATGACCTCAAGCTGCGCCGCCCACGGCTGTTTTGGCTCAACCTGATCCTCACCGTGCTGGTCATGGTGGTGATGATCGCCGGCTGGGTCGACCCAGTGGTGATGTTCATGCTCGGCACCGTGGTTGCGCTGTGCATCAACTACCCCAACGTGGACGCCCAGCGTGCGCGCATCGACGCCCATGCGAAAACCGCCTTGACCATGGCCAGTATCCTGCTCGCTGCCGGGGTGTTCACCGGCATCATGCAGGGCTCCGGTATGCTCAAGGCCATCGCCGAAGTGGCGGTGGCGCAGATTCCGGCGGGCCACGGCAAACTGATCCCGGCGGTAGTGGGCTTTTTGTCCATGCCCCTGAGCATGTTGTTTGACCCCGATTCCTACTATTTCGGCGTGATGCCGGTGATCGCCGAAGTCGGCAAGGCCCTGGGCGTCGACCCGCTGCAAGTGGCCCAGGCTTCGCTGCTGGGCGTGCACACCACCGGCTTCCCGGTCAGCCCGCTGACTCCTGCGACCTTCCTGCTGGTGGGCCTGTGCAAGATCGAACTGGCCGATCACCAGCGCTTCACCATTCCTTTCCTGTTTGCCGCCTCGGTGTTGATGACCCTGACGGCGTTGCTCCTGGGAGTGATTTGAAATGAACACCTTGCGTATCGGGTCCGGCGCCGGCTATTCCGGCGACCGTATAGAACCTGCCGTGGAACTGGCCGAACACGGCGACCTGGATTACCTGGTCTTCGAATGCCTGGCCGAGCGCACCATCGCCCTGGCGCAACAGGCGCGTATCAGCGACCCCCAGGGCGGTTATGACCCGCTGCTCGCTGAGCGCATGCGCCGTGTCTTGCCCTTTGTGGGGCAGGGGACGGGGCGTCGACGCCTGCGATTGATCACCAACATGGGGGCGGCAAACCCGTTGGCGGCGGCCGGGGAAGTGCGGCGCATTGCCGGCGAGCTGGGCCTGGGCCTCAAGGTCGTGGCGGTGGTCGGGGATGACGTGCTGCATACCTTGTCTGGCGAGCAGCTGCTGGATAACGGCCAGACCGTAGGTGCATTGGGTGAGCGGCTGATTTCTGCCAATGCCTACCTGGGCGTGGAGGGCATTGTTCAAGCGCTGCGAGCCGACGCCGATGTGGTGATCACCGGGCGCGTGGCCGACCCTTCGCTGTTCCTGGCGCCGCAGATGTTCGAGTTCGGCTGGGCCTTCGATGATTGGCCGCGACTGGGCCGGGGCACGCTGGTGGGGCATTTGCTCGAGTGCGCGGGGCAGGTCAGCGGCGGGTACTTCGCCGATCCAGGCTTCAAGGATGTGGAGGACTTGGCGCGCCTGGGTTTCCCTCTGGCCGAGATCGACGCCGACGGCAATGCGTTGATCACCAAGGTGGCAGGCTCCGGTGGGCGGGTCAGCCGCGCGACCTGCGCCGAACAGTTGATTTATGAAGTTCACGACCCTGCGGCGTATTTGACCCCGGATGTGACGGCCGACTTTTCCCAGGTGGGATTTGTCGAGGAGAGCGTGGACCGGGTGCGTGCCCAGGGAGCCAGTGGGCGTGCCCGGCCTGAACAACTGAAGGTCAGCGTCGGTTATCTGGACGGTTGGATTGGTGAAGGGCAGATGTCTTACGGCGGTCCCGGCGCTGTCGCACGGGCTGAGTTGGCGCGGGAAGTGGTGCTCAAGCGTCTCGCGTTGATCGGCGTAAACATGCAGGATCTGCGCGCCGAGTTGATCGGCATGGATTCATTGCACGGTCCTCGCAGCAGCGTCGAGCCTTGGGAAGTGCGCCTGCGGGTTGCCGCCCGTTGTGACGAGCGCAGCGACGCCGTGCGGGTCGGCAATGAAGTGGAGACCCTCTACACCAACGGCCCTGCCGGCGGCGGTGGGGCGAGCAAGAGCGTACGCCAGGTGGTGGCGGTGGCGTCGTTGCTGTTGCCCCGTGAAGCGGTCAAACCGAGGATTGAAGAATGAAACTGCATACGCTGGCCCATTCCCGCACCGGGGATAAGGGCGACACGTCAAACATCTCGATCATTGCCTATCGCGCGCAGGACTACCCATTGCTGTGCGAGCAACTGACGGCAGAGCGCGTCACGGCATTTTTCAAGGATTTGCTGGAGCCGCTAGCGGCCCCCGTTCAGCGTTATGAGTTGCCGAATGTGCAGGCGCTGAACTTCGTGTTGCCGGGCATCCTGCGCGGCGGCGTGACCCGCTCGCTGGCGCTGGATGCTCACGGCAAGTGCCTGGGCTCGGCACTGTTGGATCTCGACCTGACAATACCGACCTGATTTATGTAGGAGCGAGCTTGCTCGCGAAAAACGCCAACGATAACGCGTGCTTCCTGAATAAACGCGGTGCCTGTGAGTTTTTCGCGAGCAAGCTCGCTCCTACATTGATCGCAGCGGGCTTCAGATCGCAGCGAAGCGCTTGTCCAGGTAGTCGATGATCACCTTGGAGTCATACATCCAGGTGGTCTGGCCGTTCTCTTCGATGCGCAGGCACGGCACTTTGATCTTGCCGCCTTGCTCCAGCAGGGTCTGGCGGTCCTGTTCGTTGTTCTTCGCGTCCTTGAGCGCCACCGGCACATTCAGGCGGTGCAGGGTGCGACGTGTCTTCACGCAGAACGGGCAGGCGTGGAACTGATACAGGGTCAGGTCCTTGGCCGCAGCATTGACCTTGGCCTGTTGCTCGGCCGGGCGTTGTTTTTTGCGTGGGCGGGTAAGAAAGTCGCCCGCGATGATGACGTGGCCGAGGCCCACTCGAAGTGCTTTGACGAACATGGCTGAAACCTCTTGCCCATGACTGAGGGGGCGCAGCTTACCTGAATTCTGCAGGCGAAAAAAAACCGGCGATGAACGCCGGTTTTTTCCTGCCTGGCCGGTTATTTGATCAGGCTGAGAAATTCGCTGCGGGTGGCCGCGTTCTCGCGGAACTCACCCAGCATCACCGAGGTGATCATCGACGAATTCTGTTTCTCGACACCGCGCATCATCATGCACATGTGCTTGGCTTCGATCACCACGGCCACGCCCAGGGCGCCTGTCACTTCCAACACGGCGTCGGCGATCTGGCGGCTGAGGTTTTCCTGGATCTGCAGGCGGCGCGCATACATGTCGACAATACGCGCGACCTTCGACAGGCCCAGCACTTTGCCGCTCGGGATATACGCCACGTGGGCCTTGCCGATAAACGGCAGCAGATGGTGCTCGCACAACGAGTACAGCTCGATGTCCTTGACCAGCACCATTTCGCTGTTGTCAGAGCTGAACAAGGCACCGTTGGTGACTTCTTCGAGTGTCTGTTCATAACCGCGGCAGAGGTACTGCATTGCCTTGGCGGCACGCTTTGGCGTGTCGAGCAGGCCCTCGCGGGACACGTCCTCGCCGAGTTGGCCGAGAATCTCTGTGTAATTCTGTTCCAGGGACATGAAACTACCTGTGGGATTTTCGCAAAGCGCAAGGTTACGGTGGCGGACACATCGCTGCAAGCCTGACGATGGCACTTGTTACTCGTCGCGCCCCTCCATCATGGTGCGCTTGAGCATCACATACACCGCGCCAGCACCGCCGTGACGGGCCTGGCAGGAGGTAAAACCGAGCACTTGGGCATGCTGGCGCAGCCAGGTGTTGACGTGACTCTTGATCATCGGGCGCTTGCCGTCCAACCGCACAGCCTTGCCATGGGTGACGCGTACGCAGCGGATTTCGAATTTAGTCGCTTCGGCCAGGAAGGCCCAGAGGGTTTCCCGGGCTTTTTCCACGGTCATGCCGTGCAGGTCGAGGCTGCCTTCGAACGGGATCTGGCCGGCCTTGAGCTTGCGCATCTGGCTTTCCTGCACGCCGTCGCGGGCCCACATCAGTTCATCTTCGGGGCCGACGTCGATCACGAACTGGTCCGACAGGCCGTCCACGGTAGTGGCATCGGTGCGCACGGTCGCGGCCTGGCGCAGCTTGGCGATCTGCGCCCGGTCAGTCTTGGGTTTGCCGGTGTCGGCGCGGTCGTGCTTGATCGGCTTGACGCCGCGCAGCTCGTTTTTGAACAGGGAAAAATCGTCGTCTTGCATGTCAGCCTCCGCGAAGGGCGGGCAGTTTACCTAAATCGCGGCGGCCAGGGCGCAGGAAACGCTATCCAAGCGCCATCAGTCGTGCTTTTTCATCAGGTGAGAGGCGATATTCAACGACAGCGGCTGGCGCATTTTCCGACGGCTGCGACGCCACAACCACACACCCAACCACAGCACCAGCAAGCCGATCCCCAGCAGGAGTGCCGAGCCGCCCGGGTTGGCATTCAGTTCGCCGAGTGCCGGCGAATGCCCAAACAGGCCGGCGCCACCAGCGCCCGCCAACAACAAGCCTACTATCGCCAGCAACGCGGCAATGCACGCTACCAGGCGCAGACGCCAATTGCTCGGGCCCTTGGGGCGCAAGCGACGAGCATCAAAACCATCGGATATCTTCATTCCGACCTTTCCTCCAGGGTATCGGCCCTTCGACCGGAAGATACACAGGTTGTTCCGGGGGGAGGGGTAAATGCGCCAAATGAAAGGGCTTTGCGGATGAGCGGAGCAATAAACACGCCGCTCACCGCCAGCATGATCAGATCAGGTCTTTGGCCAGCGTCAGGGTGGCGAAGTTGTCGGCCATGATGGCCATTTCGGTTTGCTGCACATGTTCGGCGCTCAGGATGCCGCCTTTGTACGGCAGGTCGCGGGTGGCGCAGGCGTCTTCCACGAGGGTGCAGCGAAAGCCCAGGTTCTTGGCCGCACGCACGGTGGTGCTGACGCTGGAGTGGCTCATGAAGCCGCAGACGATCAGGTCCAGGGAGCCGAGGTCCTGCAGGTGTTTTTCCAGGCCGGTGCCATGGAAGGCGCTGGGCAGCAGTTTGCCGATGATGGTTTCGTCACCCTCAGGCTCAAGGCCCGGAATGAATTCGCCGCGCTCGCCCTGAGGGTCAAACAAGCCGCCCACGGTGCCCAAGTGGCGCACATGCACAATCGGGCGCCCGGCACTGCGCGCTGCGGTCACAAGCTGCTTGATGTTCTCTACCGCCGCGTCCATGCCCGAGAGGGCGAGCGGGCCGCTGAGGTATTCTTTCTGGGCGTCGATGATCACCAGGGTCGCATGATTGAGGTTGGCTGCTGCGTAACCGCGACCGCTGAGTTGAAACATCGTCTTTGGAACGGACATTCTGGGGCTCCTGTGAGTGGGGCTTTTGCGACATTGTCCACTGGCTGAGCGCTTCTGTGAATCGCTACTATCGTAAGGTACGCCGTTGCTGGCGTGCAGCCATGTCAAGAGGCAGGCCTGTTTAACACAATGCGGGCAAATTGGATGAAATCCGACGTACGGCGCCAGGTTTTTCGTACATCGTCGGTACAGGTGAAGGCTGTTAGAATCGCCAGTCGTTTTTTCCAGGAGCTTGCCCCCGTGATCACTTCCCGCCTGCGCACCTTGCGCGACCATATCCGTTGGGCTGTCAGCCGTTTCCATGGGGAAGACCTGTTTTTTGGCCATGGCACCGACAATGCCTGGGACGAAGCCCGGCAATTGGTGCTGGGCGCCTTGCACCTGCCATGGGAAATCGCCGACAGCTACCTCGATTGCAACCTCGAAGAAGAGGAAATCTCCCATGTGCAGCGCTTGCTGCATCGCCGTATCCATGAGCGAGTGCCAACGGCCTACCTGTTGAACGAGGCCTGGTTTTGCGGCATGTCGTTTATCGTCGATGAGCGCGTATTGATCCCGCGTTCACCCATAGGCGAGCTGATTGAAGACCGCTTCGAACCCTGGCTGGCCCAGCCGCCGGCACGCATCCTCGACCTGTGCACCGGCTCCGGCTGCATCGGCATCGCCTGTGCCTATGAATTTCCCGAGGCCGAAGTGGTGCTGGGAGACTTGTCCTTCGAAGCCCTGGAAGTGGCGAACCAGAATATCGAGCGCCATGGCGTCGACGAACGGGTCTACACCGTGCAGGGCGATGGTTTTGACGGGTTACCCGGCCAGCGTTTCGACCTCATCGTGTCGAACCCGCCCTACGTGGATGCCGAAGATTTCGCCGACATGCCCGATGAATACCAGCACGAACCGGAACTGGGCCTGGCCTGCGGTGACGACGGCCTGAACCTGGTACGCCGGATGCTGGCTGAAGCTGCGGACCACCTGACCGAGAAGGGCTTGCTGATTGTCGAAGTGGGCAACAGCCAGGTGCATGTCGAGGCGCTGTACCCGGAAGTGGACTTCGCCTGGCTGGACTTCAAGCGCGGTGGGCATGGGGTGTTCATGTTGACGGCTGAACAGTGCCGTCAGCACCAGGCCGTTTTCGCTGCCCGGATCTAATTGTAGAACTCTGTAGGAGCGAGCTTGCTCGCGAAAAACGTCAACGATAACGCGTGTTCCCTGAATAAACGCGGCGCCTATGGGTTTTTCGCGAGCAAGCTCGCTCCTACTGGTATCAGGGCAAGCCCCTCCCACATTGGTAGCATTTCAGTCTGTTAACGGTGCGTGGCAATCCAGATCAACAACCCCGCCTGAAACACCGTAAACGCCACCAGACAGGTGATGGTAAAGCGCAGCCCGCTGTCCTCACGCTTGAACTTGGTGACTTTTTCCTCTTCCTTGCGCAGTTTCACTTCCTGCTCCGCCAGGTTCTGCTCGGCCTGTTGCAGCATTTGCGCGGCTTCCAGGATCTCGACGAACTGCACTTTCTCGGTATTCCAGCTGTCCAGCACGTCGCTGACCTTGCCGGGTTGCACATTGCCCTTGAGGTGCTGCACATCGGCGTAGGCCACATCGAAACCCTGGATACGCAGGAAGTGATCGCGGCGCAGGCGCGTGGCTTCGTTGAGGGCGTCCTTGTTGGCCAGGTCCACGCCGTCGACGCGGTAGTGTGACCACTTCTTCTTCGCCCATGCAGCGCCTTGGGCCACCAGAAAGCGCCCGATACCGCGGTTGGCCGGTTCGATTTCCAGGCTGTTGCCTGGGCCGAAGTGCACGCGGTGTTTATCGTGATCCACCCAGATATCCAAATGGTTCTGCTCGCGCCGTACCCGCTGGCCCGGTAACTCGATGACCATGCGCAACAGGCTGTGGTGTTTGTCGTGGCGCTCGGCATAGCCAAACTGCACAAAGCGCAACGGCCGTGCGCCGGTCGCGCGGTCGGTGGCCAGCGGGGCCAGGCGCAGCATTTTGAAATGCTCGGCGTGAACGTCCGCCCACGGCAGGGCCGGTGCTGTTGCGGCCTCGGTTGCGGCCGGGGTGTCGACGGTAGAGTCGGGTGTTGTTTCGGTGGTTGTCATGCGGCGCGATCCTGTCCAAGCCCTGCGAGCCGACAGTCTTTTTACTGTCGACTCTGGACTTATCGGCCGGTTTTCACAGGACTGGAGGCCAATTGCCGCTTAACGGGGTTGAAGTCCTTCGATAAAGCTGACGATACGTTGGCCCAGCTCCGCTGCCAGCGGCAGTTTCGGGTCGTTGTAGGAGGCCAATTGCTGCTTCACGTTATTGGGCACGATGCGCATCACGTGGTTCATGCCTTCGATCACCGTCAACTGCGCATCGGGCTTGGCCCTCTTCAGTTGCCGGGCGTCGCCTACGCCAACCTGGATATCGTTGGTGCCCTGAATGATCAGCGCCGGCATGTCCAATCGGGCAAAAGCGGCCGACGGATCGGCGCGGAACAGGCTGATCAGATACGGCTGCACGCTGGGTCGGAAAATACCCTCCAGTGGGCGCGGCACGTCGGCGTCCACCTGGCCGGCCTTGAGGTGATCGAGTATTTCATTACTGCGCAGCAGCAGGGCAGGGGGCAAGTGATCGGCCAGTTGCTGACGGATAACCTGGTCCACCGGGCGTGCGCTGCCAGACAAGGAAATGACCCCGGCCGGTTCAAGTTGCGGCGCGGCGAGGGCGGCGACCAGCGCCCCCTCACTGTGGCCCAGCACAATCAGCGGGCCCATGCGCTTGTCGGCCTTGAGCAACTTGCCCCAGGCCACGGCGTCGGCCACATAGGCCTCCAGGGTCAGGTTGCGCTCGTCCGGCGTGGCCGCCAGGCTCGCTGCCACGCCGCGCTTGTCGTAGCGCACGCTGGCGATGTTATGCCGGGCCAGTACCCAGGCCAGGCGCTTGAGGCTGTCATTGCGGGCGCCGTCGGCGCTGTTGCCGTTGCGGTCGGTGGGGCCGGAGCCGGCGATGATCAGCACCACCGGCACCGGTTTATCCGATTGCGGCAACAGCAACGAGCCAAAGAGTTGGCCGCTGCCGGTGTCCAGGCTGATCGGGCGTTGCAATACGACAGGGGCGGCGGCCTGGGCCACGGCGGTAAACAGAGTGAGGGTGAACAGCAGAACTCGCAGCATCATCGCGCCATCATTGGAGAGGTGCCGGTTGGACCAACGTCTACCGGTAAGGTTTCGAGGATGAACTAGTCGGTTAGCCTGCGTATACTGGCCGCCTTAAGTTATTACGGTTGACTTGATTCAACTGATTTCACGGAGCGCCCTGCATGTCCGGCAATACCTTCGGCAAGCTGTTCACTGTCACCACCGCGGGCGAAAGCCATGGCCCGGCGTTGGTCGCCATTGTCGACGGCTGCCCGCCAGGCCTGGAGCTGAGCCTGGACGACCTGCAGCGCGACCTCGACCGCCGCAAGCCCGGCACCAGCCGCCACACCACCCAGCGCCAGGAACCGGACGAAGTCGAAATCCTCTCCGGAGTGTTCGAAGGTCGCACCACGGGCTGCGCCATTGGCCTGTTGATTCGCAACACCGACCAGAAGTCCAAGGACTACTCGGCGATCAAGGACCTGTTCCGCCCGGCCCATGCCGACTACACCTACCACCACAAATACGGCGAACGCGACTACCGTGGCGGTGGCCGCAGCTCGGCGCGTGAAACCGCCATGCGCGTGGCTGCCGGTGCCATCGCCAAGAAATACCTGGCCACCCAGGGCATCGTCATCCGTGGCTACATGAGCCAGTTGGGCCCGATTGAAATCCCCTTCAAGACCTGGGACAGCGTCGAAAACAACGCCTTCTTCTGCCCCGACCCGGACAAGGTGCCGGAACTGGAAGCCTACATGGACCAGTTGCGCCGCGACCAAGACTCGGTCGGCGCGAAGATCACCGTCGTGGCCGAAGGCGTAAAGCCGGGCCTGGGCGAGCCGATCTTTGATCGCCTCGACGCCGAACTGGCCCATGCGCTGATGAGCATCAACGCGGTGAAAGGCGTGGAAATCGGCGCCGGCTTCGCCTGCGTATCCCAGCGCGGTACCGAGCATCGCGATGAGATGACCCCTGAAGGTTTCCTCAGCAACAACGCGGGCGGCATCCTCGGCGGTATTTCTTCCGGCCAGCCGATCGTGGCGCACCTGGCGCTCAAGGCCACGTCGAGCATTACCACGCCTGGCCGTTCGATCGATGTGCACGGCAACCCGGTGGATGTGATCACCAAGGGCCGCCACGACCCGTGCGTCGGCATCCGCGCCACGCCGATTGCCGAAGCCATGATGGCCATCGTGCTGATGGACCACCTGCTGCGTAACCGCGGGCAAAATGCCGAAGTGCGCGTGAGTACCCCGATACTGGGCCAACTGTGATTGCCTGGGGCAACGAGCGAGCTTGTTGTGGCGAGCGAGCTTGCTCGCGCTGGGCTGCGAAGCAGCCCTGAATAAAATGACCCCAGCCCTCCCATACTGGCGCCTCTCCAGCTTCTACCTGTTCTACTTCGCCCTGCTCGGGGCGACAGCGCCGTTCCTGGCGCTGTACTTCGATCACCTCGGTTTCTCCAGCGCGCGCATCGGCGAGCTGGTGGCCATTCCCATGCTGATGCGCTGCGTGGCACCCAACCTGTGGGGCTGGATCGGCGACTACACCGGCCGGCGCCTGGCCATCGTGCGATTCGGCGCGGTGTGTACCCTGGTCAGTTTTTCCCTGATTTTCGTCAGCAAGACCTACGCCTGGCTGGCGCTGGTGATGGCCCTGCACGCGTTCTTCTGGCACGCGGTGCTGCCGCAGTTTGAAGTCATCACCCTGGCGCACCTGCACAAGCAAACTTCGCGCTACAGCCAGATCCGTCTGTGGGGCTCCATTGGATTTATCCTTACCGTGGTGATCATGGGGCGGCTGTTCGATTGGCTGAGCCTGGATATTTACCCGGTGGTAGTCGTGGTGATCATGGCCGGCATCATTGGCGCCAGCCTCTGGGTACCGAACGCGCAGCCGGCCAGCCACGGCAACCGCCTGGCCGGCGATGGCTTTCTCAAGCAATTGCGCAGCCCTGGTGTGCTGGCGTTTTACGCCTGCGTGGCGCTGATGCAAATGAGCCATGGCCCGTATTACACCTTCCTCACCCTGCACCTGGAGTACTTGGGCTACAGCCGTGGCGTGATCGGCCTGCTGTGGGCGCTGGGGGTGGTGGCGGAAGTGCTGATGTTCCTGGCCATGAGCCGTATCCTTGCACGCTTTTCGGTGCGCCGGGTGCTGCTCGCCAGTTTCCTCCTGGCGGCGCTGCGCTGGTGGCTGCTGGGTTCATTTGCCGAGGTTTTCTGGCTGCTGCTGGTGGCGCAGCTGATGCACGCCGCCACGTTTGGCAGCTTCCACGCGGCGGCGATTGCCTTTGTGCAACGCAGCTTCGGCGACCGCCAGCAAGGCCAGGGCCAGGCCCTTTATGCCGCGCTGGCCGGCACCGGCGGCGCGCTCGGTGCCCTGTATTCCGGTTACAGCTGGAACCTGCTGGGGCCAACCTTCACGTTCAGTATCGCCAGCCTCGCGGCCCTGGCCGCCGCCATTATCATTGGCCTTCGATTGCAAGAGCCGAACCAAGGAACCGTGCAATGAGCTATGTAGCCGTCTACTCCATCGCCACCCCGGACACCCCGAACAAGGTGTTGACCCATGCCGACGACATCCAGTCGACCCTGGCCGAGCACGGTGTGCGTTTTGAACGCTGGCAGCCCCGCCCGATAGAAAAGGGCGCCACTGATGCTGAAATGATTGCCGCCTACCAGGCTCAGATCGAAGCCCTCGGCTACGCCGCTGTGAAAGTGGTCAGCGTGACCCACGACCATCCACAGAAGGATGAGTTACGTGCGCAGTTCCTGGACGAACGTACCTACAGTGAAGACGAGGTGCGTTTCTTCATCGCAGGCCAGGGGCTGTTTACGCTGCACATAGGCGACTCTGTCTACAGCCTGCGCTGTGAAAAGAATGACTTGCTGATCATCCCGGCCGGTGTACTGCACTGGTTCGACATGGGCGAAAACCCGCACTGTGTGACACTGCGTTTGTTCAACACGGCCCAAGGCGTTGTGCCTTCTTTTACCGGCGATGCGATTGCCACCCGCTTTCCAGGGCTGGATGACTAAGCATAGATTACGGAATGTTCAACCCTGGCAAGTTGGAAGTTGCTGTGGGAAGAAACTTAATTATTTGTAGGGCACAGCTGTTTGTTCTGTGCCGTGCGCTTTGATTCCACTCTTTATGTAACTCTCTGTTCAGCGTCAATGTTTATGCCATCTGTCAATAGGAGGAATCCGAAAGATGGCAGCGCATCAGCAGATATAAGGAGAGAACAATGAGTGGCCCCGAGGAGACGTATCGCCCGTTGGTTATCGTGCCGACGGCTATCAGAAAACGCATGAGCTTGTCCGGCAAGCCGCTGACTTCCACGGAGCTGGAAATCCTGCGATGGGCCTCCGAGGGCAAGACCGTCTGGGAAATCAGCCAGATTCGCGCCACCTCTGAAGCCACGGTGAAATTTCATCTGCGCAACATCTACGGCAAGTTGGATGTCACCAACCGTGTACAGGCAAAGAATGAGGCTGCCCGCCAGGGCTTATGTTAACGGCATGAAAAAGGGCCGCGACGCTGAGTAGCGTCGCGGCCCTTTTTTTCAGATTTCCAGCTTAGGCCGAATGATAAGTCGGCAGCGCAAAGCGGTTCTGGCTTTGCAGCATCGAAATCTGCGGCAGTTCGCTGGCTTGTTCAGCCAAGTCACGGCGAATAGCGCTGATGACCCAGGTCAGTTGGTCGGCTGTGTGTAGCTGTTGATAAGAGATCGAGCGCTTGACCTGCTTACCTTCGCTGTTGCGCAGGGTCAACAGGATGCCGCCGTCCG
Source organism: Pseudomonas fluorescens (assembly GCF_001902145.1). Taxonomy (GTDB): domain Bacteria; phylum Pseudomonadota; class Gammaproteobacteria; order Pseudomonadales; family Pseudomonadaceae; genus Aquipseudomonas; species Aquipseudomonas fluorescens_BV. Next base: position 645,643 of record NZ_MRST01000027.1, on the reverse strand, counting down.
GACGTGGCTGGGTGGTGACGTCGTAGTTGGAGAATACCGAAGCGAATTTATCTTGGATCAGGCTCATGTCTATCAGCTCCATTGGCTCAAGTTGGCAAGCATGGAGTGGTAGGTGCAGTGATTGTGCCAGTATTGGCTATTCTGAAAAATCGTTATAAATCAATTAGTTATAAATTTTCAGGATTTTCATTTTCGTGCAATTTGCATGAAGAGCCATCGTGCATCCTGCATTTTGCGCTATCTGCCCGGTGATTTACCTGGGAGGAAGGGGAGGGCTGTAACGACTGACCGCCCTTTGCTGGGAAAAAATCCCGGTTGGCTGTCAGGCCGTCATCGCTGGCAAGCCAGCTCCCACATTTGGATGGTGGGGTGTCAGAGAGATAAGCATCGGCTGGCCGCCGCCACGGGATACAAAACTTTTCAAATCCCGCGTGTACAGCCAAAGAACCGCTGACGTATTTTCCGCTACACCAGTCGATGTGCCTGGACCAGACCAAGAATAAGAAAAGGACGTCCTGCCATGAGTCATCAGCAAAACGACATGATTACCTGGAGCATGATGCTGCGAAAGGTGCCAGCCATCGTTCGGGCGCTCCCGCGCGTAATGCGCGGCATGCGTGAGGCCAACGTCACCGACCCCAGGCAACCCTGCGGCCTGGGCTGGCATTTCGAACAAGCCACCTTGCGCAACCCGGACGGTGCTGCCCTGCTTTATGGGGACAGCGTGATCAGCTACCGCGACGCCAATCAGCGCGCCAATCGCATTGCCCATCACTTGCAGGCCCAGGGCATCCGCAAGGGTGACGTGGTGGCGCTGTTTATCGAGAATCGCCCCGAGTTGCTGCTCAACGTGCTGGCCGTGGCCAAGCTGGGCGGCATCTGCGCCATGCTCAACACGGCGCAAACTCAAGGGGCGCTGGTACATAGCCTGACCCTGGTCAACCCGGTTGCCATGGTGGTCGGCGCGGAATTGCTGAGCGCTTATGCGGCGGTGCGCGACCAAGTCCGGATCCCGGCCGAGCGCACCTGGTTCGTGGCCGATCAGCCCGGCAGTGCGGTGCCCGACGGCTACATCGACCTGATGGCCGCCAGTGCCGAAAGCCCGGTGGACAACCCGGCGAGTTCCGCGCAGGTGTTCTTCCACGATCCCTGCTTCTATATCTACACCTCCGGCACCACCGGCTTGCCCAAGGCCGGCATCATGAAGCACGGGCGCTGGACCAAAACCGCCGTGAGCTTCGGCAGTATCGCCCTGGACATGGGGCCGCAGGACGTCCTGTATTGCACTTTGCCGCTGTACCACGCCACCGGCTTGTGCGTGTGCTGGGGGGCGGCGATTATCGGCGCGTCGGGCTTTGCCATTCGGCGCAAATTCAGCGCCAGCCAGTTCTGGGACGATGCACGCAAGTTCAAGGCGACCACCCTGGGCTATGTCGGTGAGCTGTGCCGCTATCTGCTCGACCAGCCCGCGAGTGCGCAGGACCGCGATAACCAGGTGACCAAGATGGTCGGCAACGGCCTGCGCCCCGGTGTGTGGGCGCAGTTCAAGCAGCGTTATGGTGTGGAGCATATCTGCGAGCTCTATGCCGCCAGCGACGGCAATATCGGCTTTACCAACGTGCTGAACTTTGACAACACCATCGGCTTTTGCCTGCAGCATTGGGCGCTGGTGGATTACGCCCATGACACCGGCGAACCGCTGCGCGGCAGCAATGGGTTCATGGTCAAGGTGCCCACCGGCGGGCAGGGCCTGTTATTGGCGCGCATTGATGAAAAGTCGCCCTTCGACGGCTACACCGACCCGGAAAAGAACCGCAAGGTAGTACTGACCGACGTATTTGAAAAAGGCGACCGCTATTTCAACACCGGCGACCTGGTGCGCAGCATCGGTTTCGGCCATGCGCAATTTGTCGATCGCCTAGGGGATACCTATCGCTGGAAGGGCGAAAACGTCTCGACCACCGAGGTGGAAAACATCTTGCTGAAACACCCGCAGATCGCTGAAGTGGTGGCCTATGGCGTCGAGATCGACAACACCAACGGCCGCGCCGGCATGGTCGCCATCACCCCCAGCGAATCCCTGGCCAGCCTGGACATGCGCGAACTGCTGCAATTCGCCCACGGCCAGTTGCCCCCTTATGCGGTGCCGTTGTTTTTGCGGATCAAGGTAAAGATGGAAACCACCGGCACGTTCAAGTACCAGAAAGTGAAACTCAAGGAGCAAGGGTTCGACCCGGACAAGGCTGGCAATGACCCGGTCTACGCCTGGTTGCCGGGTTCGGACAGCTATGTGCCGGTGACCGGGCAACTGCTGGCGCAGATCCAGGGCGGGCAATTCCGTTATTGATTCTGGCTATGGCGGCTTTTGACAAAAAAGCCATGACACCGGGGAACTCCATCGCGACACTGGGCGCCTTAAACAGTTATGTCAGTCGCCTCAGCAAGGAGCCCCCATGTCAGATCAGCCTAAACAAATGACCGAAGACGAAGCCGCCGAGTTTGCCGAGCAAGTCTTCGACGTCGCTCGGCGCGGCGACGCCGCCATGCTTGCCGCTCTGTTGGCGAAAGGCCTGCCGGCCAACTTTCGTAATCACAATGGCGACACCTTGTTGATGCTCGCGGCGTACCACGGCCATGCCGAGGCGGTCAAAGTGCTGCTGGAGTTCAAGGCTGACCCCCTGATCGCCAACGACAAGAACCAGTTGCCGATTGCCGGCGCGGCGTTCAAAGGCAACCTGCCGGTGGTCCAGGCATTGATCGAAGGCGGCACGCCGGTTGAGGCGGCCTCCTCGGACGGGCGTACGGCCTTGATGATGGCGGCGATGTTCAACCGCGTCGACATGGTTGATTACCTGCTCGGTAAAGGCGCAAACCCCAAGGCCACCGATGCACAAGGCGCGACGGCGCTGGCCGCTGCGCAGACCATGGGCGCGGTGGATACGGCGGCGCAGTTGCAGAAACTGGTGTAGGCTACGCGCCCTCGAAAACTTGCCCGTTACAGGATCGCCCCATGCAAACCGCCCTCGTCGAACTCATCAGTAAAATCAGCGCCGGCGTCATGGGTGAGGACGAAGTAGCGCGTATCGCCGACGAAGCGGCCCAGGCCTACGCGGACCCGGCGGCGTTCCTGGCGGCCAATCCTGATATCAACTACGACGACAGTTTCCCGATCCCGCTGGGAGAGTGGGTGGTGGTCGGTAGCCTGCCGGACACGGTGTTGTTCCAGGCCGATACCTATGGCGACCTGTTTGCCCAGATCGTCGCGTCGTTCGGTCCGGGAGTGGCGTTCAATCTCAAGCCCAAGCAACTGGCCAAGACCGAAGATCTGACCGCGCTCAACCGCATCCAGATCCAGATGAGCGCCCTGAGCCCGGAAGACGGCGGTTATGTGCTGATGAATTTCAGCCAGTTGCTGGATGACGAGATCCAGGCAGTGCTGGTGTTCGGCAACGACCTGGCGCGAGTGCTGGAACTGTGTGCCGAAGTCGGCATCAAGGCCGAGCCCTCGCTTGAAGCCTTGAAGATTGCCGTACACGTCTGAAATAAAACGGAACCCGCGCCAAGGCTGACTATCCTACAAGTGCATGCCCTCACTTAGGAGCGACACCATGGGTTCCACGTTTAATAGTCTGATTGGCCTGATCATCCTCGCGCTGGATATCTGGGCGATCATCAACGTGTTCAAAAGCGGCGCCAGCACCGGCGCCAAAGTGCTGTGGATCCTGTTGATCCTGCTGTTGCCAGTGCTGGGCCTGATCATCTGGGCTATCGCCGGGCCGCGCGGTAACGTGCGGATCTAAACCTGAGCAAGCCCTAATGCAAGTGTAGGAGCGAGCTTGCTCGCGAAAAACGTCAACGATAACGCGTGCTTTCTGGATGAACGCGGTGCCTGTGAGTTTTTCGCGAGCAAGCTCGCTCCTACAAAAATTAGATTTGTGTGTCGAAACTATTCGCCGCACGAAATTTTCACATCCCATCCAAGACAATTCGCCGGCTTTATCCGGCTGCCAGGGCTCTATCTCCAGCGCCCTTAAAGGCAGGGCCGTGGCATGCGTTCAGTAATTAATAGCCTTGCCGGCCTTGATCGGGCACCATTTGCGCCACCGCGTTAACCGCCTACCCCAGCCAGCCTGGGCGAGGGACGGACGCCACTGCATTATTTCGCAACTTAAACTTCCAATGGGTCCTAAAACGACATGGCAAACCCGGACGCCCTGAATCAGCAGCGAGCTTCAAATCGCCTGCTGCAACCGACCGTCAAATCCCATCTGGCGTACACGCTGCTCTGCGCACTGGTCATGATGGTGATGTTTTCCCTGCTGCGCCTGGCGTTGCTGGTCTACAACCGCGAGATGATCCTCGATACGCCGGCCTCGACGTTCCTCGAAGCGTTCGCCAACGGCCTGCGCCTGGACATTCGCCTGGTGATGTACCTGCTGATTCCGCTGCTGTTGGCGCTGTTCAGCGTGCGGGCCATGGCGGCGCGCGGGTTCTTCCGTTTGTGGCTGACCGTCGCGTCCAGCATCGCCTTGTTCCTGGGCCTGATGGAGATGGACTTCTACCGCGAATTCCACCAGCGCCTCAACGGCCTAGTCTTCCAGTATGTGAAGGAAGACCCGAAAACCGTGATGAGCATGCTCTGGTACGGTTTCCCGGTGGTGCGTTACCTGCTGGCCTGGACCCTGGGCACGCTGATCCTGAGCATGGCCTTCAAGGGCGCTGACCGCGCAACGCGCCCACGTGGCCCGTTCAGCGGTGGCACCATCAGCACGCGCCAGGTGGCGCCTTGGTACAGCCGCATCGCGGTGTTCATGGTCTGCCTGCTGGTCGCCGTGGTCGCCATCCGTGGCACCCTGCGCCAGGGGCCGCCGCTGCGTTGGGGTGACGTCTATACCACCGACTCGAACTTCGCCAACCAGTTGGGCCTCAACGGTACGTTGTCGTTGATCGGTGCAGCCAAGGCACGTTTCTCCGAGCACCGTGACAACGTCTGGAAAGCCACCCTGGAACAGCCTCTGGCCACCCAGACCGTACGTGACATGCTGGTGCTACCGACCGAGAAACTGGTCGATACCGACACCGCTGCCGTGCGCCGTGACTTCACCCCACCGGCGGAGAAAACCCTGCCGGTCAAGAACGTCGTGGTCATCCTGATGGAAAGCTTCGCCGGTCACTCGGTGGGCGCATTGGGACGTCCGGGCAATATCACTCCGTACTTCGACAAGCTGACCCAGGAGGGCCTGCTGTTCGACCGCTTCTTCTCCAACGGCACCCACACCCACCAGGGTATGTTCGCCACCATGGCCTGCTTCCCGAACCTGCCAGGTTTCGAATACCTGATGCAGACTCCGGAAGGCAGCCACAAGCTGTCGGGCCTGCCGCAGTTGCTCAGTGCGCGTGATTTCGACGATGTGTATGTCTACAACGGCGATTTCGCCTGGGACAACCAGTCGGGCTTCTTCAGCAACCAGGGCATGACCAACTTCATCGGCCGCAATGACTTCGTCGACCCGGTGTTCTCTGACCCGACCTGGGGCGTGTCCGACCAGGACATGTTCAACCGTGGCCTGGAAGAACTGAAGGCGCGCGAAGGCGGCAAGCCGTTCTACGCACTGCTGCAAACCCTGTCCAACCACACGCCGTACGCATTGCCGACCCCATTGCCGGTTGAGAAAGTCACCGACCGTGGCAGCCTCAACGAGCATTTGACGGCCATGCGCTACTCCGACTGGGCCTTGGGCCAGTTCTTTGAAAAGGCCCGCAAGGAGCCGTACTTCAAGGAAACCCTGTTCGTGATCGTCGGTGACCACGGCTTTGGCAATGAGCAGCAGATCACCGAGATGGACCTGGGCCGCTTCAACGTGCCGATGCTGATGATTGCACCGGGCATGCGCGAGAAGTTCGGTGAGCGTGACCATACTGTGGGCACCCAGATCGACATCGTGCCTACCATCATGGGCCGCCTGGGCGGCGATACCTTGCACCAGTGCTGGGGGCGCGACCTGCTGAACCTGCCGGAAGGTGACAAGGGTTTCGGCGTGATCAAGCCATCGGGTAGCGACCAGACCGTGGCCTTGCTCACCGGCGACCGCGTACTGGTACTGCCCAAGGAAATGCCACCCAAGTTGTGGGAATACACACTGGGCGCCGAGCCGACGGGCAAGGTGATTCCTGAATCGCCGGACGAAGCTGCGCTCAAGCAGAAGCTCGAGTCGTTCCTGCAGACCGCGACCAAGAGCCTGCTGGATAACACCGCAGGTGTGGTGGACGGCAAGCCGGACTAACTGACCGGCAATAAAAAAGAGGCCCTCGAGAGGGCCTCTTTTTTTGCTCCTTATTGTAGGAGCGAGCTTGCTCGCGAAAAACGTCAACGATAACGTGCGCTTCCTGAATAAACGCGGCGCCTGTAAGTTATTCGCGAGCAAGCTCGCTCCTACAAAAGCGTAGCGCGGCGTTTATATCTTGCCGAGCAACAACAGCACCAGCAGAACAACCAGTACCACACCCAGGATACCCGACGGTCCATACCCCCAGTTACGCGAGTGCGGGAACACGGGCAGGCCACCGACCAGCAGGAGGATCAGGATAATAATCAGAATGAGGCTCATGGTTTTATTCCTTATAGGTTCTTTGCAAAAACCGGCTGTTTAACCGTTGGTTCGTCCATGTACAGTGGGACGCCTTACCCATTCCGACTCTGCCACTTCGTAGAAAATTCATTGTTTTTATAAAACATTTTGATGTGTCGCTTATTTCTTTTAACGCGTGCGCAACTTGAACTAATCAGTTGAAAAAAATTGAACTTAGTCTATATGCACGCCTGCGACCGAGCCCACGGTTTGCCCGGGGCATTCATCACCCTGATGGTGCGTGGGTAGAGCAAAAACCTTCGCTACACTGCCGGTCACTTCTTTCGTGAACCACAAGGCTACCTCCTATGCAAAACCGCATGATGATCACTGGCGCCGGGTCTGGCCTGGGTCGCGAAATCGCCTTGCGCTGGGCCCGTGAAGGCTGGCAATTGGCGTTGTCCGATGTCAGCGAGCCCGGTTTGCAGGAAACCCTCAAGCAGGTTCGCGAAGCGGGGGGTGATGGCTTTACCCAGCGCTGTGACGTGCGTGACTACAGCCAGCTCACGGCCTTTGCCCAGGCCTGTGAGGTGAAGCTCGGGGGCATCGATGTGATCGTCAACAACGCCGGCGTGGCCTCGGGCGGGTTCTTCGCTGAACTGTCCCTTGAGGACTGGGACTGGCAGATCGCAATCAACCTGATGGGCGTCGTCAAAGGCTGCAAGGCGTTCCTGCCGCTGCTGGAAAAGAGCAAGGGGCGCATCATCAACATCGCGTCAATGGCAGCGCTGATGCAAGGCCCGGCGATGAGCAACTACAATGTGGCCAAGGCGGGCGTGGTGGCGTTGTCGGAGAGCCTGTTGGTGGAGCTCAAGCAACAGGAAGTGGGCGTGCACGTGGTGTGCCCGTCGTTCTTCCAGACCAACCTGCTCGACTCGTTCCGTGGGCCAACCCCAGCCATGAAGGCTCAAGTGGGCAAGTTGCTTGAGAGTTCGCCTATCTCGGCAGCAGATATTGCCGACTACATTTACCAGCGCGTGGCCGAAGGCGAATTCATGATCCTGCCCCACGAGCAAGGCCGCATGGCTTGGGCGTTGAAACAGAAAAATCCGCAGTTGCTGTATGACGAAATGACACTGATGGCCGACAAGATGCGCGCCAAGGCGCAGGCCGTGAAGGGCTGATTTGGCTGGGGTCTGTCAGGCAAATTACCTACCTGTGTAGGCGTCGCCTGATTTGCCCGCAAGCCATTGCCGGTCCGCTGCCAAGGGGGCATGGTCGGGGTCCTGTTATTTGCAAAGGACAACCGCCATGCTGGTCTTAAGCCGTTCCATAGGCGAAGCCATCGCCATTGGCGATGACATCACCGTGTACATCCTTGAAGTGAACGGTACTCATGTGAAATTCGGCATCGAGGCACCGATGGGCGTCAATGTGTACCGCGCCGAGGTGTACCGCAAGATGCTCAAAGGCGAGGGCCAGGCTACCCATCCCGTGCCGGTGCCCAACCCTTAGGCGCAGCTTTTCAGTCAAACAGATGCTTGGGCACATCGTGCTTGAGCATCAACTGGCATTGCTCGCTCTCGGGGTCGAAGACGATCAGCGCCTGGCCTTTGGTCAGCGCCTGGCGCACGCGCAGCACGCGGGTTTCCAGGGGCGTGTCGTCGCCATTGTCGGTGCCGTCGCGGGTGACGAAGTCTTCGATGAGGCGGGTCAGGGTGTCGACTTCAAGTGCATCGTAGGGAATCAGCATACAAGCCTCAGGTGTCAGGTCCCGGCGATGCTACTGCGCCGGGACCTTTGTTGCCAGTATCAACTCACCGCGTCAGGACTTCTGGCCGACCAGGCTGTCCACCGAGGGCACGCGGGTGTCGCTCTCCATTTGCGTTTCATGCTCGATCTGATGACTGAACCGATCCAGGGAGCCCTGGGCCGGTTGCGCATCGCTGGCAAACACCGGCGGGCTGAGGATGTAGGCGCCCAGCAAGCGGCTCAGGGCGGCCAGGCTGTCGATGTGGGTACGCTCGTAGCCATGGGTGGCGTCACAACCGAACGCCAGCAGGGCGGTGCGAATATCATGGCCGGCGGTGACCGCCGAGTGCGCATCGCTGAAGTAATAGCGGAACAGATCGCGACGCACCGGCAGGTCGTTATCCGCAGCCAGGCGCAGCAGGTGTCGGGACAGGTGATAGTCGTACGGCCCGCCGGAATCCTGCATCGCCACGCTCACCGCGTGTTCGCTGGAGTGCTGGCCCGGGGCAACCGGGGCGATGTCGATGCCGACAAACTCACTGACATCCCAGGGCAGGGCAGCTGCTGCGCCACTGCCGGTTTCCTCGGTGATGGTGAACAGCGGGTGGCAGTCGATCAGCAGCGGTTCGCCACTGTCGATAATGGCCTTGAGCGCGGCGAGCAGGGCGGCGACGCCGGCCTTGTCGTCCAGGTGGCGAGCACTGATATGCCCGCTCTCGGTGAACTCGGGCAGTGGGTCGAAGGCCACATAGTCACCGATGCTGATCCCCAGGGAGTCGCAATCGGCACGCGTGGCGCAGTAGGCGTCCAGGCGCAGCTCCACATGGTCCCAGCTCACCGGCATTTCATCCACGGCGGTGTTGAACGCGTGCCCGGAGGCCATCAGCGGCAACACGCTGCCGCGAATCACGCCGTTGTCGGTGAACAGGCTGACGCGGCTGCCTTCGGCAAAGCGGCTCGACCAGCAGCCCACCGGCGCCAGGGTCAGGCGCCCGTTGTCCTTGATCGCACGCACGGCGGCGCCGATGGTGTCCAGGTGTGCGGAGACGGCGCGGTCAGGGCTGTTTTTCTGGCCCTTGAGGGTGGCGCGAATGGTGCCGCGCCGGGTCATTTCAAACGGAATGCCGAGCTCTTCCAGGCGTTCGGCGACGTAGCGCACGATGGTGTCGGTAAAGCCGGTGGGGCTGGGAATGGCGAGCATCTCCAGCAGCACTTTTTGCAGGTACGCGAGATCGGGTTCGGGAATGGTTCGGGTCATGGAAACTCCTGATGAGTTGAGGGCATCGATGGTTTCGATGAGGGGTGGAGACTCGTTGCCTGTGCCGGCCTCTTCGCGAGCAAGCCCGCTCCCACATTTGGAATGCATTTCAACTGTGGGAGCGGCGGTGCGACGATTCAACTTGCTCGCGAAGGCGCCGGTACAGGCGATACATCACTCAAGTCGACGGCTGACTGTGTGGAAACAACAAATCCACAAACTTCTCGGCCGTGGGTTGCGGTTCATGGTTGGCCAGGCCGGCCCGTTCGTTGGCTTCGATAAACACATACTCCGGTTGGTCGGCCGCAGGCACCATCAGGTCCAGGCCGACCATGGGGATATCCAGGGCACGCGCCGCACGCACGGCTGCGTCCATCAGCGTCGGGTGCAGGATCGCCGTGACATCTTCCAGGCAACCCCCGGTGTGCAGGTTGGCGGTGCGTCGCACGGCCAGTTGCACGCCACGGGGCAGGATGCTGTTGTAGTCGTAACCTGCGGCTTTGAGGGTGCGCTCGGTTTCTGCATCCAGCGGGATTTTGCTCTCGCCGTCGGTGGCCGCCTGGCGACGACGGCTTTGCGCCTGGATCAGCGCTCGAATCGAATGTTGACCGTCGCCGATCACTTCGGCGGGGCGACGAATCGCAGCCGCGACCACTTCAAAACCGATCACCAGGATGCGCAGGTCCAGGCCTTCGTGGAAACTTTCCAGCAACACGCGGCTGTCGAACTGGCGCGCCGCTTCGATCGCCTGCTGCACCTCCTCGATGCTCTGCAAATCCACGGCGACGCCATGACCTTGCTCGCCATCCAGCGGCTTGACCACGATGCGCTGGTGTTCGTCGAGAAACTCCAGGTTGTCGTTGGCACTGCCCGCCAACTGTTGTACTGGCACATGCAAGCCCGCAGCCTTGAGCACCTTGTGGGTCAGGCTCTTGTCCTGGCACAGGGTCATGCTGATGGCGCTGGTCAGGTCGCTCAGGGACTCACGGCAACGCACGCGACGCCCGCCGTGGCTAAGGGTGAACAGGCCCGCATCGGCATCGTCCACTTGCACATCAATGCCGCGCCGGTGGGCTTCTTCGACAATGATGCGTGCGTAAGGGTTGAACTCCGCCTGGGGCCCCGGGCCTAGAAACAGCGGTTGATTGATGCCGTTCTTGCGCTTGATCGCGAAGGTGGTCAACGCCCGAAAGCCGAGCTTGGCGTAAAGGTTCTTGGCCTGACGGTTATCGTGCAGCACCGACAAGTCCAGGTAGCTCAAGCCTCGGCTCATGAAGTGCTCCACCAAGTGGCGCACCAACACTTCACCGACGCCAGGGCGTGTGCATTGAGGGTCGACGGCCAGGCACCAGAGGCTGCAACCGTTCTCCGGGTCGTGGAAGGCTTTGTGGTGATTGAGGCCCATCACACTACCAATCACCGCGCCGCTGTCTTCATCTTCGGCCAGCCAGTACACCGGGCCGCCTTGATGGCGTGGGGTGAGGCGCTGCGGGTCGACGGGCAGCATCCCGCGGCCCTGATACAGGTGGTTGACTGCTTGCCAGTCGGCGTCGCTCTGCACCCGGCGAATGCGAAAGCCGCGAAACACGCGGGTGGCCGGGCGGTAGTCGGTGAACCACAGGCGCAGGGTGTCGGACGGGTCGAGGAACAGTTGCTGCGGGTCGATACCGAGGATCTGCTGGGGCGCGGCCACGTACAACGCGATATCACGCTCGCCGGGCTGCTCGTTGAGCAGTTCCTGGGCCAGGCTTGCAGGGTCGGGAAAGGTGTGGCCGATCAACAAACGGCCCCAGCCGCAATGCACGGCAATCGGGTCGGCGGCCAGTGCGCTGCCATCTTCGGCCAGGCGCGCTTGCAGGCGCTCGTAGGTCGGTGCCTGGCCCTTGAGTAAGCGTTGGCTGTAAGCCGCGGCATTCGGTTTCATGGATCAGATTCCTTGTTCGCTGAGCCACAGGTTCAGCGCCGCCAACTGCCACAGCTTGGAGCCGCGCAGTGGGGTCAGTTGGCCTTGCGGGTCGGTGAGCAAGCGGTCGAGCATGGCCGGGTTGAACAACCCGCGGTCCTGGCTCGGGTCCAGCAGCAACTCGCGCACCCAGTTCAAGGTATCGCCCTGCAGGTGCTTGAGGCCGGGCACGGGGAAGTAGCCTTTCTTGCGGTCGATGACTTCGCTGGGGATCACCCGGCGCGCCGCTTCCTTGAGCACCTGTTTACCGCCGTCGGGCAGCTTGAACTGGGCCGGCACACGGGCCGAGAGTTCTACCAGGCGGTAGTCGAGGAACGGCGTGCGCGCCTCCAGGCCCCAGGCCATGGTCATGTTGTCCACGCGTTTGACCGGGTCGTCTACCAGCATCACCGTGCTGTCCAGGCGCAGGGCCTTGTCCACCGCCGCGTCGGCGCCAGGCATCGCGAAATGCTCGCGCACGAAGTCGCCGGCAGCGTCGTTGGTGGTCAGCCATTTGGGCGCGACGGTCGCCGCGTAGTCGTCGTAGCTGCGGTCGAAAAACGCCTCGCGATAGGCCGCATACGGGTCGCTGGCGCCGTCCACTTGCGGGTACCAGTGGTAACCGGCGAACAATTCATCGGCGCCCTGGCCGCTCTGCACCACTTTGCAATGCTTGGCCACTTCCCGCGACAGCAGGTAGAAGGCGATGCAGTCATGGCTGACCATCGGCTCGCTCATGGCGCGGAAGGCGGCCGGCAGTTGCTCGATGATCTCGCTTTCGGCAATACGCAGTTGGTGGTGATGGGTGCCGTAGTGTTTGGCGATCAGGTCTGAGTACTGGAACTCATCGCCACGTTCGCCGCCGGCATCTTCAAAGCCGATGGAGAAAGTCGACAAATCCTCCACACCCACTTCACGCAGCAGGCCGACGAGCATGCTCGAGTCGACGCCGCCTGACAGCAGCACCCCCACATCCACCGCCGCACGTTGGCGAATGGCCACGGCTTCGCGGGTGCTGTCGAGCACGCGGTCGGTCCAGTCTTCCAGGGTCAGGTGTTTTTCATCCTCACGGGGCCCGTAGGGCAGGGTCCACCAGGTTTTCTGTTCGGTCTTGCCGCTGGCGTCGATGCGCATCCAGCTGGCAGGCGGCAGTTTTTCGATGCCGGCCAACAGCGTGCGCGGCGCGGGTACCACGGCGTGGAAATTCAGGTAGTGGTTGAGGGCGACCGGATCGAGAATCGGGTTGATATCCCCACCCTTGAGCAACGCTGGCAACGCCGAGGCGAAACGCAGGCGTTGGCCCGTGCGCGACAGGTACAAGGGCTTCACACCGAGACGGTCACGAGCGATGAACAGACGCTGGGCATCACGCTCCCAGATGGCGAAAGCGAACATGCCGTTGAGCTTGGGCAGCAGCGCTTCGCCCCAGGCGTGGTAGCCCTTGAGCAGCACTTCGGTGTCGCCGCCCGAATAGAAGGCGTAACCCAGGGCTTCCAGCTCTTGGCGCAGCTCCGGAAAGTTATAGATGGCGCCATTGAAGGCCAGGGACAGCCCCAGTTGGGCGTCGACCATCGGTTGGGCAGAGCCGTCCGACAGGTCCATGATCTTCAGGCGGCGGTGGCCCAGGGCAATCGGCCCTTGGGCATGAAAACCCCAGGCGTCGGGGCCTCGGGGGGCGAGGTGGTGCGTGATGCGTTCTACGGCTGCCAGGTCGGCAGGTTGATGATCAAAGCGTAACTCTCCAGCTAGTCCACACATAAGTTCCTTACCGGTTTTTCCGTTGGGGAGGGGTCAATACTCAATACGCCCAAAAGGGCGCGTACTCAGAAACTGACCCAGTGCTATGCGTGGAGTTTTAGACCGATAAGTTATAAGGCAGATAGCCGCCTTGCCTTTAATCCGGCTTTTTTTGTGCAGCGCCCTGGCCTCGCACCAGCGCGCGCAGGGCAAATCGATTGGGGTGGCAAGCCTCGGCTACGCTGGTTGGCACTGGCAGGGGCTCATCACTCAGCCATGCAGCCAGCAGTTCGCCGCACAACGGCGCAGTGATCAGGCCACGCGAGCCATGGCCGCTATTGAGAAACAGCCCCGGCAGCCACGGGCATGGCGTTTGCGGCACTTGTCGGGCGTCTTTGCCCAGTACCGCATAAGCCTGCTCAAACGCCGCATGGTCGGCCAGTGGCCCAACGATGGGCAGGTAGTCGGGGCTGGTACAACGAAACGCGGCACGGCCTTCCAGTTGTTCGGCCGCCAGGCGGTCGGCACCCAGGCGCTGCAGCAGGTCGGTAGACATCTCGCGCAGCATCTGCAGGTTGCCGCTGTGTTCGGCGGGCGTGGGCGTGAGGTCTTGATTGTTGAAGTCAAAACTGGCGCCCAGGGTGTGTTCGCCAAGTCGGGCCGGCGCGACGTAGCCCTCGGCACAGACCACCGTGGCCAGCGCTTTACTCGCGCAGGTTTGCGCTAGCCGAGTGATCTGCCCACGGATGCGCTTGAGCGGTATGTCAGCACTGAAGGGGAAACGCTTGATCTCCGCAGCCCCTGCGAGCACCACGACACCGGCGCTGGCCAGTACGCGGTCACCGGCGCGGGCTTGCCATTGGTCGTCGAGCCGGCGCAGTTCCAGTGCCTCGTGGTGGGTGAGCACTTCAATCAGTGGATGTTTGGCCTGCCACTGGCACAGCGCGGGCGGATGCACCCAACCGCCCTCTGGAAAAAACAACCCGCCGTGGGCCAGTTCGATTCCCGCCTTTTGCTGCGCCTGCTCGCGGTCCAGCAGATGCAACAGGTCCGGAGCAAAGGCGTTTGCCAATTGAGCCTGACGCTGGATCTCTTTGGCATCAAACGCCAGTTGCAACACGCCACAGCCGTCCCAATCGACACCTCGGTGCAAGTGTTCCAGCAGGCGTCGGGTGTGGCCAAAACCGCTGACTATCAGCTGGGACAAGGCCGTGCCATGGGCCGAAAGCTTGAGGTACAACACACCCTGTGGGTTGCCCGAAGCTTCCTGTGCCAAACCGGCGTGGCGCTCCAGAAGGCTGACACGCCAACCCCGGGCGGCCAGGCTGGCGGCGGTCGCGCAACCGGCCAGGCCACCGCCGATGACCAGGGCGTGGCGTTCACCCTTGATGGCGGGTGGTCGGGCGAACCAGGGTTTACGTGGGGCCGGCGCGGGTAAGTCGGCGGGCCAACCGACAAACTCGCCACGCAGGATCTCCCACTTATGGCCGATGCCCGGCGTGCGCTTCATCTTGAACCCGGCGGCATTGATCAGCCGGCGGACCCAGCCGGTACTGGTAAAGGTGCTGATGGTCGAGCCCGGTGCCGCCAGGCGCGCCAGCTCGGCGAACAGTTCGGCGGTCCACATATCCGGGTTTTTTGCCGGAGCAAAACCGTCGAGAAACCACGCATCTATTTGTGCATCCAGTTGCGGCAATTGCTCCAGAGCGTCGCCAATCAACAGGGTCAGGGTTACCCGGCCATTGTCCAATACCAGGCGCTGGAAGCCTTGATGGATGGCGATGTACTGGGCCAGCAATTGTTCGCCATAGGGTTGCAGTTGCGGCCAGAGGGCGAGGGTGCGTTGCAGGTCGGCATGGCTGAGCGGGTATTTTTCCACACTGACAAAATGCAGACGCGCACCGGCTATCGCGTGTTGATCGAACAACTGCCAGGTGCACAAAAAATTCAAACCGGTGCCGAATCCGGTTTCGCCGATCACCAGCCGCCCGCCCACCGGCAAGGCGGCAAAGCGCTCTTGCAGGCGGTTCTGTTCGAGAAATACATAACGGGTTTCTTCAAGGCCCGACTGGTCGGAGAAGTACACGTCGTCGAACACTCGCGAATGCGGGCGACCTTGGTCATCCCAGTCGAGCTGGGCGTGGGTGATGGGGGTCATGGGCGGCTCATAAAATAACGGCAGGCAAACACAAGGCGGCCATTCTAGCCGATCAAACGGCTGGGGATTGACCCACGGCAAGCCGCGGTGGAATTTCCTTCTACCTGTTGCGGCCCAATCCGCTAGTCTTGAGCCATCTTGAAACGGAGCTGCCCATGTTCGAATCCGCCGAAATCGGTCACGCCATCGACAAAGACACCTACGACGCCGAAGTGCCGGCCCTGCGTGAAGCCTTGCTGGAAGTTCAGTACGAGCTGCAACAGCAGAAACGCTTCCCGGTGATCATCCTCATCAACGGCATCGAGGGGGCGGGCAAGGGTGAAACCGTCAAGCTGCTCAATGAATGGATGGACCCGCGCCTGATCGAAGTGCGTACCTTCGACCAGCAAACCGACGAAGAACTGGCGCGTCCACCGGCCTGGCGCTACTGGCGGCAACTGCCGGCCAAGGGCCGCATGGGCATTTTCTTCGGCAACTGGTACAGCCAGATGCTGCAAGGCCGCGTGCATGGGCAGATCAAGGATGCGCGCCTGGACCAGGCCATCGCCGGCGCCGAACGCCTGGAAAAGATGCTCTGCGATGAAGGTGCGCTGATCTTCAAGTTCTGGTTCCACCTGTCCAAAAAACAGATGAAGGCACGCCTCAAAGCCCTTGCCGACGACCCGCTGCACAGCTGGCGCATCAGCCCATTGGACTGGCAGCAGTCCAAGACCTACGACAAGTTCGTGCATTTCGGTGAGCGTGTGCTGCGCCGCACCAGCCGCGATTACGCGCCGTGGCATGTAATCGAAGGCGTCGACCCCCATTACCGTGGGCTGACCGTGGGCAAGATCCTGCTCGATGGGCTGCAAAGTGCCCTGAAGCAGGCCAAGGTCAAGGCCAGCGGCATGAACCCTGCGCCGTTGCTTGCCTCGGTGGACCGCAAGAGCCTGCTCGACAGCCTCGACATGACCCTGCGCCTGGACAAGGACGACTACGAAGAACAACTGATTACCGAACAGGCACGCTTCTCTGGCCTGATGCGCGACAAACGCATGCGCAAGCACGCGCTGGTAAGCGTGTTCGAGGGCAACGACGCGGCGGGCAAGGGTGGGGCGATCCGTCGGGTGGCGGCAGCACTGGACCCGCGCCAGTACCACATCGTGCCGATTGCCGCGCCCAGCGAGGACGAACGTGCCCAGCCTTATCTATGGCGGTTCTGGCAGAAGATCCCGGCGCGCGGCATGTTCACCGTGTTTGACCGCTCCTGGTATGGCCGCGTGCTGGTGGAGCGCATCGAAGGCTTCTGTACCCCAGCGGACTGGATGCGCGCCTATGGCGAGATCAATGACTTCGAAGAGCAACTGCGCGATGCGGGCGTGATCGTGGTCAAGTTCTGGCTGGCCATCGACAAGGAGACGCAGCTGGAGCGCTTCCAGGCCCGTGAGGAAATCCCCTTCAAGCGTTTCAAGATCACCGAAGATGACTGGCGCAATCGCGACAAGTGGGACGACTACCGCGCGGCGGTGGGCGACATGGTTGACCGCACCAGCACCGAGGTGGCGCCCTGGACCCTGGTAGAAGCCAACGACAAGCGCTGGGCGCGGGTCAAGGTGCTGCGCACCATCAACCGTGCGCTGGAAGAAGCGTTTGATAAAAGCGACAAGCACGACAAAAAGAAAAAGAAATAGCCTGAGGGGGCTTGCTCGCTCTCTGTAGGAGCGAGCTCGCTCGCGAGAAACTCCCAGGCGCCGCGTTTACTCAGGAAGCACGCGTTATCGTTGACGTTTTTCGCGAGCAAGCTCGCTCCTACAGAGGGTCCATGCTTTTGCATCCATGCAGTGAATGATCATCGCGGTCGGCCCGGCCCGGCTCTATCCTCGATCCACAACCACAAGATCGAGGTAAGCCCCATGCGTGAAGTAGTGATCGTCGACAGCGTGCGAACCGGCCTGGCCAAATCCTTTCGCGGCAAGTTCAACCAGACCCGCCCCGATGACATGGCGGCCCATTGTGTCAATGCGCTGCTGGCCCGCAACGGTATCGACCCTGCGACGGTGGAAGACTGCATCGTCGGTGCCGGCTCCAACGAAGGCGCCCAGGGCTATAACATCGGGCGTAACGTGGCGGTGCTCTCGCAACTGGGCACCGGTACGGCGGGCATGACCCTCAACCGTTTCTGTTCGTCAGGCTTGCAGGCGATTGCGATTGCGGCCAACCAGATTGCGTCGGGTTGCAGCGACATCATTGTCGCCGGTGGCGTGGAGTCCATCAGCCTGACTATGAAGAGCGTCAACACCGATAACCTGATCAACCCGCTGCTTAAAGAGCAGGTGCCAGGCATTTACTTCCCCATGGGCCAGACCGCTGAAATCGTTGCCCGCCGCTATCACGTGAGCCGCGAAGACCAAGACCTTTACGCGCTGCAAAGCCAGCGGCGCACTGCCCAGGCCCAGGCTGATGGCTTGTTCAATGATGAAATCGTGCCGATGACGGTCAAGTACAAGGTCGAGGATAAGAACACTGGCGCGGTGCAGATCCTGGATGGCGTGGTAGACCGTGACGACTGCAACCGCCCGGAAACCACCCTGGCCAGCCTCAGCGGCTTGAAGCCGGTATTTGCCGAGGATGGCTCGGTGACGGCAGGTAACTCCTCGCAGCTCTCCGACGGCGCGTCGATGACCCTGGTGATGAGCCTGGAAAAAGCCTTGGAACTGGGACTCAAGCCCAAGGCGTTCTTCCGTGGCTTTACCGTGGCCGGTTGCGAGCCGGATGAAATGGGCATCGGTCCGGTATTCTCGGTGCCCAAGTTGCTCAAGGCCAAGGGCTTGCAGGTGGCAGATATCGACTTGTGGGAACTCAATGAAGCCTTTGCTTCGCAGTGTCTGTACGCGCGTAATCGCCTGGAAATCGACAACGCCAGGTACAACGTCAACGGCGGCTCGATTTCCATCGGCCACCCGTTCGGCATGACCGGCTCGCGGCAAGTAGGGCACCTGGTGCGCGAGCTGCAACGGCGCAATCTTCGTTATGGGATTGTCACCATGTGCGTGGGGGGCGGGATGGGCGCCACCGGGCTCTTCGAAGCTGTGCGCTGAGTCAGGTTGGAAGACCGCCAATGTGGGAGCTGGCTTGCCTGCGATGACGGCCTGCCAGCCGGCACTTCTCTACCTGACACCCCACAACCCAACTGTGGGAGCGGGCTTGCTCGCGAAGGCGGCCCAGCAGTCAACACAGTTGGATTGTGTACATATCCATTCCTGCGGTAACGGCCACTTAGGGTTCCGCCCTGACGGCGGCTCACTTTCGAAAAGCGCGAAAGTAAGCAAAGCGCTCTTGCCCCACCACTCGGCACCTCGCTTGGGCTCGGTGTGCCCGAACGCAGTCTTGAATCCGTGGGCCGCCGCCACGCGCCATCCATGGCGCGGGGCGGCTAACCCGGCGTCCTGCCGGGTTACCCACGAATTCAAGCCTGCGTTCGGCCAGCGTGGTTTAACGGGGCGCCTGAGATCAAAATCAAAAGCAGATCAAGAGCGGCTCGCTTCGCATCGTGGTTACCGTGGGCTTATGGCCATCGCAGGCAAGCCAGCTCCCACATTCAAGACTGTGACGTATCCGAACTCAGTGACTTGCCCCTAGAATGCCTGTTCCACTTCCTCTGGCATCTGGGGCATCCATGCACATTTCTTCCGGCCGCTGGGTCTACGGTTTCTTCCTGACCCTGCTGACCGCGTTTCTGTGGGGCATTCTTCCGATCAAGCTCAAGCAAGTGTTGCAGGTGATGGACCCGATCACCGTGACCTGGTTTCGTCTCATGGTCGCGGGTACTTGCCTGTTCGTTTACCTGGCCGCCAGCAAACGCCTGCCCAGCCGCAAAGTGCTCGGCCCCAAAGGTGGCTGGCTGGTGGGCATGGCGGTGTGTGGCCTGGTGGGCAACTACGTGCTGTACCTGGTGGGCCTGAAGATGCTCAGCCCAGGCACGGCGCAGTTGGTGGTGCAGATGGGGCCGATCTTTCTGATGGTTGCCAGTGTGTTTGTGTTCAAGGAGCGCTTCAGCCTGGGGCAGGGCGTGGGGCTGGTGGTGCTGATTGTCGGCTTCGGCTTGTTCTTCAACCAACGCCTGGTGGAACTGCTGACCTCCATGGGCACCTACACCGCCGGTGTGCTGACGATCCTGCTCGCCACCACCATCTGGGTATTCTATGCACTGGGGCAGAAGCAGTTGCTGACAGTGTGGAATTCACTGCAGGTGATGATGGTGATCTACCTGTCGTGTGCGCTGTTGCTCACGCCCTGGGCACATCCGCTGGAGGCGCTGCAGTTGAGCCCGCTGCAAGGCTGGTTGTTGTTGGCGTGCTGCATGAATACCCTGGTGGCGTACGGTGCGTTTGCCGAAGCCCTGGCGCATTGGGAAGCCTCGCGGGTCAGTGCGACCCTGGCGTTGACGCCCTTGGTGACTTTTGTGGCGGTGGCCGTGGCGGCCTGGCTGTGGCCGGACTATGTGCAGGCTGAGGAGATCAATGCCCTGGGGTATTTCGGCGCCTTTGTGGTGGTGCTGGGGTCGGCGACCGTGGCGCTGGCACCGTCGCTGCTCGCCGGGCTCAAGGCCCGGCGGCTGCGTACGGCGGTGTAGTTAGCTACCCAGCATGTTGTCCGGGCGAACCCACTGGTCAAACTCGGCCTCGGTGAGGTAGCCCAGCTCCAGTGCAGCCTCACGCAGTGTCAGCCCTTCGGCGTAAGCCTTCTTGGCGATTTCGGCCGATTTGTCATAGCCGATGTGCGGGTTCAGCGCGGTGACCAGCATCAGCCCGCGCTCCAGGTGTTGGGCCATTTGCTCGGCGTCGGGTTCGAGGCCGGCAATGCAATGCTCCTGGAAGTT
Source organism: Pseudomonas fluorescens (assembly GCF_001902145.1). Taxonomy (GTDB): domain Bacteria; phylum Pseudomonadota; class Gammaproteobacteria; order Pseudomonadales; family Pseudomonadaceae; genus Aquipseudomonas; species Aquipseudomonas fluorescens_BV. The sequence continues at coordinate 625,369 of NZ_MRST01000027.1, read as the reverse complement.
GTTGCAGCCATCGGCCAGCAGGCGGATCGACTCCAGCAGGTTGTGGATGATCACCGGTTTGTACACGTTCAACTGCAAGTGCCCTTGGCTGGCGGCCATGCCGATGGTCACGTCGTTGCCCAGCACCTGGCAGGCCAGCATCGACAACGCTTCGCATTGGGTCGGGTTGACCTTGCCCGGCATGATCGAACTGCCCGGTTCGTTGGCCGGCAACTTGACTTCAGCCAGCCCGGCCCGTGGGCCAGAACCCAGCAGGCGCAGGTCGTTGGCGATCTTCATCAGCGCCACGGCCAGGGTTTTCAGCGCGCCGTGCAGGGTCACCAGCGGCTCATGGCCGGAGAGGGCGGCGAATTTGTTTGGCGCGGTCACAAAGGGCAAGCCCGACAACGCGGCGAGCTCGGAGGCAATCGCCTCGCCAAAGCCATGGGGCGCATTGAGCCCGGTGCCGACCGCGGTGCCGCCCTGGGCCAGCTCGCACACTGCGGGCAGGGCGCTGCGGATCGCACGTTCGGCGTAATCGAGCTGGGCGATAAACGCCGACAGTTCCTGGCCGAAGGTGATCGGCGTGGCATCCATCATGTGGGTACGGCCGGTCTTGACCAGCTTCATATGCCGCGCGGCCAATTCCGCGAGTCCACCGGACAAGGTGGCGATCGCCGGCAGCAGTTGCTTGTTCACCGCTTGCACCGCAGCAATGCTCATGGCGGTGGGGAAGCAGTCGTTGGAGCTCTGGGAACGGTTGACGTGATCGTTGGGGTGCACCGGGCTCTTGCCGCCCCGGTTGTTACCGGCCAGTTCGTTGGCGCGGCCGGCGATCACTTCATTGGCGTTCATGTTGCTCTGGGTGCCACTGCCGGTCTGCCAGACCACCAGCGGGAACTGGTCGTCATGCTGGCCCTCCAGGACCTCGTCAGCAGCCTGTTCGATCAGGCGGGCAATATCGGCGGGCAGGTCGCCGTTGCGGTCGTTGACCCGCGCGGCGGCCTTCTTGATCAAGGCCAGGGCATGCAATACCGCCAGCGGCATGCGCTGCTCGCCAATCGCGAAATTGACCAGCGAACGTTGGGTTTGCGCGCCCCAATAGGCGTCATCAGGGACCTGTACTTCCCCCAGGCTGTCGGTTTCGATACGGCTCATCGGTCACCCTCCTTATGCAGTCGTGATTGGTCAGTTTAGGCCCTGGCGGCCAGCGTGGGTTCCCTAAAAGCGCATTTGTGCCATCGCGCCCCGTGAAACCGGGGCTTGCCAAGGGGTGGGGTTGAGCCGCGAGGTTTTTTAGGCGCAGAATGGTCGCCCTTGGGGTCTTACCTCGCCTGCTAGAAAAGGAAACTCGATGACTCGTCTTCGTGCCATCTGTACCGCGGTTGCTCTGGTTTGCGCCAGCGGCCAGGTTCTTGCCGATACCGCCAGCCACAACGCCAGTGCCGAAGCCTTCCTTACCCTGGCCCATGCTGACAAGCTGGGGACCCCGGTGTACATGCAAGTGCAGCAAATGTTCGCCCAGCGTTTCGAACAGACCAAGGCGCCTGCCGCCAAGCAGTCGGTACTGGACAGCTACCAGGCCAAGGCCAACGCCGCTCTGGACCAGGCCATCGGCTGGCCGAAGCTCAAGCCTGACATGGTCAAGCTCTATACCACCAACTTCAGCGAATCCGAGCTCAAGGACCTGGTAGCGTTCTACCAGTCGCCACTTGGCAAAAAAGTCCTGGAAAAAATGCCACAGCTGACCCAGCAATCGGCCCAGATGACCCAGGCCAAGCTGGAAAGCGCGGTACCTGTGGTGAACAAGCTGTTGGAAGACATGACCAACGAGCTGGCGCCAAAAGCCGCTGCACCGGCCAAGAAGAAGTAAGCAGGAATGACCATGCAACAGCGTATCGAAACGGCCCTTGCCGCCCTGGCCCCGCAACATTTGAGCGTGCTGGATGAAAGCCACATGCACAGCCGTGGGTTGCAGACCCACTTCAAGGCCGTGCTGGTCAGCCAGCAGTTCGAGGGGCTCAACCGCGTCAAGCGCCATCAGAAGGTCTACGCCACCCTGGGTGATCTGATGAGCGAGTTCCATGCGCTGGCGCTGCATACCTATACGCCCGACGAGTGGGCGACAATCGACGCAGCCCCGGCCTCGCCGACCTGCGCCGGCGGACACTGACGGGGTAGTATTTAATTTACTGTAGGAGCGAGCTTGCTCGCGAAAAACCTGAGAGCGGCGTTGGGTGTCAGGTTAACCGCGTCATCGTTCACGACCTTCGCGAGCAAGCTCGCTCCTACAGTTGGCGTTTGATCCCTGATAGAATCCGCAACGCGCCGCTTAGCCGGCGCGTTTTTTTTGCATCCGGTTCACCCCTTACGAGGGTAGCCACCTGGAGAGAACACCCATGACTCAACCGATTGTCGTGGCGGCACTGTATAAGTTCGTCACCCTTGAAGATTACGTCGCCCTGCGCGAGCCCCTGTTGCAGGCGATGGTCGATAACGGCATCAAAGGCACCTTGCTGATCGCCGAAGAAGGCATCAACGGCACCGTTTCCGGCAGCCGCGAAGGCATTGACGGCCTGATGGCCTGGCTGAAAAAAGACCCGCGTATGGTCGACATCGACCACAAGGAATCCTACTGCGACGACCAGCCGTTCTATCGCACCAAGGTCAAGCTCAAGAAAGAGATCGTGACCCTGGGCGTTGAAGGCGTCGACCCGAACAAAAAGGTCGGTACCTACGTCGATCCGCAGGATTGGAACGCGTTGATCAGCGACCCGGAAGTGTTGTTGATCGACACCCGTAACGACTACGAAGTGTCAATTGGCACGTTCGAAGGCGCAATCGACCCGAAAACCACCAGTTTTCGCGAATTTCCCGACTACATCAAAGCCAACTTCGACCCGGCCAAGCACAAGAAGGTCGCCATGTTCTGCACCGGCGGCATTCGCTGTGAGAAGGCGTCGAGCTACATGCTCGGCGAAGGCTTCGATGAGGTCTACCACCTCAAGGGCGGTATCCTGAAGTACCTCGAAGAGGTGCCCCAGGCAGAAACCAAATGGCAGGGCGACTGCTTTGTGTTCGACAATCGCGTGACCGTGCGCCACGACTTGAGCGAAGGCGACTACGATCAATGTCATGCCTGCCGCACACCCGTGAGCGTAGAAGACCGCGCCTCCGAGCATTACGTGGCGGGCATCAGTTGCCCCCATTGCTGGGATAAGCTGCCGGAGAAGACCCGTCGCAGTGCGATCGACCGCCAGAAGCAGATCGAACTGGCCAAGGCCCGCAACATGCCGCACCCGATTGGTTACAACTACAAGCAAACCCCTTCCGAGGCCTGAGCCATGTCTGCGCGCCTGCTCTATGTAATGGACCCGATGTGTTCCTGGTGCTGGGGCTTTGCCCCGGTGGCACAAGCGCTGGTGGAGCAGGCCCAGGCGGCCGGCGTGGACGTGCACCTGGTGGTGGGCGGCTTGCGCACCGGCAGCGGCGCGGCGCTGGAGCCGACTACCCGGCGCTACATCCTTGAACACTGGCAGGCCGTCACTGACGCCACCGGCCAGCCTTTCAAGCGTGACGGCGCGCTGCCCGACGGTTTTGTCTACGACACGGAGCCGGCATGCCGCGCTATCGTCACCGCACGCAGCCTGGCGCCGGATTGCGCCTGGACGCTGCTGGGGCTGATCCAGCACGCGTTCTATGTCGAAGGACGGGACGTGACCCTCGCCCATGTGTTGGTTGAGCTGGCCGAGCAGGCCGGTATTCCACGTATCGAGTTTGCCGGCGAGTTCGACCGTGCCGATCAGCACGCGGCCACGGCGGCCGATTTCACCTGGGTGCAAGACCTGGGCATTGCCGGGTTCCCGACCCTGCTGGGCGAGCGCAACGGCCAGTTGGCCTTGCTGACCAATGGTTACCAGCCGCTGTCCGAGCTGTCGCCGTTACTGGGTCGATGGCTGGAGCGAGCTGCCTGTGTATGAACAGCCTCCGCGCACCGACCGCCTGACCTGGGCAGAAATTCGCCGCCTGGCCCTGCGTCACAAGAAATCTTTGTGGGTCGCCAACGGCGTCGCCGTGCTCGCCACCCTGTGCAGCGTGCCTATCCCGCTGTTGTTGCCGTTGCTGGTGGACGAAGTGCTGCTGGGCCATGGCGATGCCGCCCTCAAGGTGATGAATCACGCGCTGCCCCTGGGTTGGCAAAAAGCCGCAGGCTATATCGGCCTTATGCTCTTGGTCACCCTGGCCCTGCGTTGCGGCGCGCTGGTGTTCAACGTGGTGCAGGCGCGGCTGTTTGCGCGCTTGGCCAAGGACATCGTGTACCGCATCCGCGTGCGCCTGATCGAGCGTCTCAAGCGTATCTCCCTGGGTGAGTACGAAAGCCTGGGCAGCGGTACGGTCACCACTCATCTGGTGACCGACCTGGACACCCTGGACAAATTCGTGGGTGAAACCCTCAGCCGCTTCCTGGTGGCGATGCTGACCCTGGTCGGCACCTCGGCGATCCTGGTGTGGATGCATTGGCAACTGGCGTTGTTGATCCTGTTGTTCAACCCATTGGTGATCTACGCCACGGTGCAGTTGGGCAAGCGCGTCAAGCACCTCAAGAAGCTGGAAAACGATAGTACTTCACGCTTTACCCAGGCGCTGACTGAAACCCTCGATGCCATCCAGGAAGTACGTGCCGGCAACCGCCAGGGCTTTTTCCTCGGGCGCCTGGGCCAGCGTGCCCAGGAAGTGCGTGACTACGCCATTCATTCCCAATGGAAAACCGACGCGTCGAGCCGCGCCAGTGGCTTGCTGTTCCAGTTCGGTATCGACATCTTCCGCGCCGCGGCCATGCTCACCGTGCTGTTTTCCGACCTTTCCATTGGCCAGATGCTCGCGGTGTTCAGTTACCTGTGGTTCATGATCGGCCCGGTGGAGCAACTGCTGAACCTGCAATACGCCTATTACGCGGCGGGCGGCGCGCTGTCGCGCATCAACGAGCTGCTGGCGCGTGCCGATGAGCCGCAATACCCAGGCGGCGCAGACCCGTTCAGCGGGCGCGAGACGGTCGGCATCGAAGTGCGTGGCCTCGACTTTGGCTACGGCGAAGACCTGGTACTCAACCAGTTGAACCTGGCCATCGCACCGGGTGAAAAGGTGGCAATTGTCGGCGCCAGCGGCGGCGGTAAAAGCACCCTGGTGCAACTGTTGCTGGGGCTCTACACGCCGCAGGCCGGCAGTATTCGTTTTGGCACAGCCACCCAGCCGGAGATCGGCCTGGAGACCATCCGCGAGAACGTCGCGGTGGTGCTGCAACACCCGGCGCTGTTCAACGACACCGTGCGCGCCAACCTGACCATGGGCCGCACACGCACCGATCAAGCCTGCTGGCAGGCGCTGGAAATCGCCCAACTGGATGCTACTGTCAAGGCATTGCCCTTGGGCCTGGACAGCGTGGTCGGGCGTTCGGGCGTGCGCTTTTCCGGTGGGCAGCGGCAACGCCTGGCGATCGCCCGCATGGTGCTCGCCGAGCCTAAAGTGGTGATTCTGGACGAGGCCACGTCTGCATTGGATGCGGCGACCGAGTACAACCTGCACCAGGCACTGGCGCGGTTTCTCAGCGGGCGTACTACACTGATCATCGCTCACCGGTTGTCTGCGGTGAAGCAGGCTGACCGAGTGTTGGTGTTCGATGGCGGGCACATCGCCGAGGATGGCGACCATCAGCAGTTGATTGCCGATGGCGGGCTGTACGCCAAACTGTACGGACACTTGCAACAAGTGCGTTGATTTAGCTTAGGCTGTGCTATCGGGAGCGGATTTTCGCGTGCGTATTAAGCTGTGCATGTGCAAGGGACTTCATGAAGCAAAAGCGGACTCTAGGAACGCCACGCCTGTTGGGTATTGTCTGGCCCTTTATTGCCGTCGTGTTGTTCCAGGCATTGTTGGGCTGCGTCAGTCTCTACGTGCTTTCGGCGGTGCGGGGCTATGTGGCGGGCGAAAGCCTGTGGTCCAAGGGCCAGAAAGATGCCATTTACTACCTGACCCTCTACGCCGATAACCGCAACGACACCACCTACCTCAAATATCAGCAGGCCATTGCCGTGCCCCAGGGCGGGCATGAATTGCGCATTGCCCTGGACCGTCCCACCCCGGATATGCACGCCGCGCGCCTGGGCATTCTCAAGGGCGGCAACCATCCGGACGACGTTTCCAGCCTGATCTGGCTGTACCTCAACTTCCGTCATTTCAGCTACCTGGAAAAAGCCATTGAGCTGTGGACGGTGGGCGACGGTTACCTGGTGCAATTGGATGAGCTGGCCCAGGAGATGCACGGCGCCATTACCTCCGGCCACGTCAGCAGTGACGATGTCCATGGCTGGAAGGCGCGCATCATTGCCATCAATGAAGGTGTCACGCCCGCCGCCAAGGCGTTCAGCGATGCCCTGGGCGAAGGTTCGCGGATGATCCTGCGTCTGTTGTTGCTCACCAACCTGGCGACCGCCCTGGGGCTGATCGTGTTGGCGTTGCTGCGCACCCACAAGCTGCTGGCCCAGCGCCATGCCTTTGCCGACGCGCTGCAAGCGGAAAAGGAGCGGGCGCAGATTACATTGGAGTCGATTGGCGACGGGGTGATTACCACCGATGTCGACGGGGCCATTGCCTATATGAACCCTGCCGCTGAAGCCTTGACCCACTGGCGCTCGGAGCAGGCCCAGGGCCTGCCGCTGGCGGCGTTGTTCAAACTTTTGAATGAAAACGCCGAGCCCGACGGATTCACCCTGATTGAACACATCGTCAAGGGCCAGTTCAGCGGCGGCAGCGAGCATTCCAAGCTGATCCAGCGCCTGGACGGCAGCACGGTCTCGGTCACCCTGGTGGGCGCGCCGATCCGCAGTGCCGGCAAGATCAGCGGTGCGGTCCTGGTGCTGCACGACATGACCCAGGAACGCCAGTACATCGCCAATCTTTCCTGGCAGGCCACCCACGACGCCTTGACCGGCCTGGCAAACCGTCGCGAGTTCGAGTTCCGCCTTGAACAGGTGCTGCAACAGGTCGCGCGCCAGCAAAGTGGGCGACATGCCTTGATGTTCCTCGACCTCGACCAGTTCAAGCTGGTCAATGACACCTGTGGCCACGCGGCGGGCGATGAATTGCTGCGCCACATCTGCGCGCTGCTGCAATCAGACTTGCGCGAAGGCGACACCCTGGCTCGATTGGGCGGCGACGAGTTTGGCATCCTGCTGGAAAACTGCCCGGTGCCGGTGGCGGAAAAAATCGCCGAGAGCCTGCGCCATACCGTGCAGAGCTTGCACTTCGTGTGGAAGGGGCGGCCCTTCATGACCACCGTCAGCATCGGCCTGGTGCATATCTCGCAAACCCCGACCACCCTGGAAACCTCCCTGCGCGCCGCCGACATGGCGTGCTACATGGCCAAGGAAAAGGGGCGCAACCGGGTGCAGGTCTACCACGTCGACGACTCGGAACTGTCTCTGCGGTTTGGCGAGATGGCCTGGGTACAGCGGCTGCATGTCGCTCTTGAGGAAGACCGCTTTTGCCTCTACGCCCAGGAAATTGCGCCGCTGGGCCCTACCGACGCCGGCAACGGGCACATTGAAATTCTCCTGCGCCTGCATGACGAAGCGGGGCGGATCATTTTGCCCAACAGTTTTATTCCGGCGGCCGAACGTTACGGTTTGATGACGTCCCTGGACCGTTGGGTAGTGGAAAACGTATTCAAGATTATCGCCCGCTGCATGCATGAGCGCCCGGACCGACCCATGGCCATGTGTGCGATTAATCTGTCAGGCATAACCATTGGCGATGATGACTTTTTGGGTTTTTTACGTCAGAAATTCGATAGTTACAACATTCCACCGGAAATGATTTGTTTTGAAATAACCGAAACCAGCGCTATAGCCAATTTGGGCAGTGCGATTCGATTTATTAATGAACTCAAAGCGTTAGGGTGTCATTTTTCCCTGGATGACTTTTGCGCCGGAATGTCCTCATTCGCATATTTGAAACATTTACCTGTAGACTTCCTGAAGATCGATGGAAGTTTCGTAAAGGATATGCTGGACGACCCGATTAACCGCGCCATGGTCGAAGTGATCAACCACATCGGCCACGTCATGGGTAAGCGCACGATTGCCGAGTTTGTTGAAACACCCCAGATCGAACAGGCTCTGCTTGAGATAGGTGTGGATTACGCTCAGGGCTACCTGATTGAACGCCCGCAATTGTTTACCTTTGATAGCTTGCAGTGTCGACCCGTGCGGCCGCAGCCACTGTTATTCAAGGCGCCCGGCACTTTCCGCTGAAACGTTTGCTGGTCTGTACAATCACACTTGAAAAGGAGCTCCACAGTGATCGACACATTCAACAGAACCGGCCCGCTTATGGAAGCCTCGAGTTACCCCGCCTGGGCACAGCAACTGATCCAGGACTGTAGCGAGAGCAAGCGTCGGGTTGTCGAGCACGAACTGTACCAGCGCATGCGTGACAACGCCCTCAGCGCCAAGACCATGCGCCACTACCTGATTGGTGGTTGGCCGGTGGTGGAACAGTTTGCCTTGTACATGGCGCAGAACCTGACCAAGACCAAGTTTGCCCGTCATCCTGGGGAGGATATGGCGCGCCGTTGGCTGATGCGCAACATTCGCGTGGAGCTCAACCATGCCGACTATTGGGTCAATTGGGCGCGGGCTCATGGCGTCAGCCTTGAAGAACTGCAAGCGCAGGAGGTGCCGCCCGAGTTGCACGCCCTGAGCCATTGGTGCTGGCACACCAGCTCGGCGGATGCGTTGATCGTCGCGATTGCCGCCACCAACTACGCGATCGAGGGGGCGACGGGGGAGTGGTCCGCCGTGGTCTGCTCTACCGGTGTGTATGCTGCCGCCTTCCCTGAGGAAGATCGCAAGCGGGCGATGAAGTGGCTGAAGATGCACGCCCAATACGACGACGCCCACCCTTGGGAAGCCCTGGAAATCATCTGCACACTGGCCGGGACCAACCCGAGCAAGGCCCTGCAGGAAGAGTTGCGCCAGGCGGTGTGCAAGAGCTACGACTACATGCACTTGTTCCTGGAAAGCTGCATGCGTCTAGAGAATGCGGAGAAAGACAAGGCGCCAGCCGTTCGCGAGCGCCCTGTGCGCATCGCCAGCGAGGCGTGATGTAATTGTTCTGATGGTAAGTTGTGGCGAGGGAGCAAGCTCCCTCGCCACAATGCAACCCTGATTGGGTCTTACCCCGCCATCGCCAAGCGGTTGCGACCTTCGCGCTTGGCTACATACAACGCATTGTCGGCCCGGCGCAGCAGGCTTTCAGCCGACTCGGCCGCCAGCAGCGTCGAACAGCCGAGGCTCACGGTCAGTTCGATTCGCGTGCCCTCCACCCAGTAGTCCTGGGCTTGTGCCGCCTGGCGCAGGCGTTCTCCCACCATTCTCGCGGCATCGCGACCGGTGTTGGAGAGCAGGATCAAAAACTCTTCCCCGCCAAACCGAAACACCATGTCCACGTTGCGCAGCTGGCGTTTGATCGCCCCGGCTACGGCGCGCAGCACGCTGTCGCCCGCGGCATGCCCATGGGTGTCGTTGATTTTCTTGAAGTGGTCGATGTCCAGCATCAACAACGACAGCGGGTGCAAATGCCGGCGTGCCATGTCGATTTCTCGCTGCAACGTCTGGTCCATGGCCACACGGTTGCCGGTTTCGGTCAACGGGTCACGCAGGGCGCTGCGGGTGGCGGCGCGGTAGAGCAGGGCGTTGCGCATCGGATAAAGCAAGGTCACCAGCAGCAGTTCGAGTTGGCTCAGTTCTTCTTCAAGCAACCGCTGGTTGCGACGAAAGACCAGTTCCCCCAGGTGTTCGCCTTCATGGCTCAGGGTGTAGCTGACGGAGTGATGACCCCGGTGGCCAAACTCCAGGCGCAGGTCGCTGGCGGCGTGACGGTATTGCAACGCGTCCAGCGGCACCAGGCGCTGAACCTCACGAAAGAACAGGCCCAGGATGCGCTCCGGCTCCAGGCTGGTCTGCAACTGCTGGTTCAGTTGCTGGCGAAGTTCGGCGAGGGTGGTGGGGCGGCGTGGGCGCAAGGATGGCTGGCCAAATCCCAGGCGTTGCAATTTGGCGCTGTCAAAGTCAATTGCGTTGGTCTGGGTGGGGGTTTTCATAAGCGCGGGGCCTCTAAGCACTGGGCTGTCTTACAGGCGGGATGAGGGTGGCGAGTGCCAAGCGTCTTACTGATCCTTCAGTTCCGTAAAACATTGGAAACAGTTTAAACCGCTTTTCATTGGGTTATAACCCCATGGCACTGCCGCACGTCTTGTCATCGCCGAACCTGCTTGAACAGTACTAGAGCGAGATTCATGCCAACTGTGTTTGGTTAGCAAAATTTCTTATGAATCAATTATCTGTTCTTGAAGTAAGCACAGTCCGTTAAAGCATAACGCCAGTTATTTGGCTGAGTGGGGCCAGCGTTACCGCCGGCCCGGTTAACGTGACTGTTTGGGTGGTGTGAGTTGCTTGTCGCAAATAAACAACGCCTTGTTTAAACCGCGAGCGAAGTACAGCGCGCCCGTCGCCACTAGGCCAGGGTAGTACGGTCGATCTGGGCGATGGAGGTGACCCCGGTCAGGGTCATGGCCACGCGCATTTCCTTGGCGAAGATGTCCAGCAGATTCTCTACCCCATGCTGGCCCTCGGCGGCCAGCGCGTAGGCGGTGGCACGCCCCAGCAGGCACGCCTTGGCGCCCAGGGCGAGCATGCGCACCACGTCGAGCCCGGAGCGAACGCCGGAGTCCACCAGCACGGTCAGGTCATCGCCCACCGCTTCGGCAATCGGCGGCAACGCCTTGGCCGTGGACAGCACCCCGTCAAGCTGGCGGCCGCCATGGTTGGAAACCACGATACCGTCTGCACCGAAACTCACCGCGTCCTTGGCATCCTGGGGGTCGAGGATGCCCTTGATGATCATCGGGCCTTTCCAGAACTCGCGGATCCACTCCAGGTCTTTCCAACTGATCGACGGGTCGAAGTTGTTGGCCAGCCAGCCAATGTAGTCTTCCAGGTGGGTGGGTTTGCCCAGGTATCTGGAGATATTGCCCAGGTCGTGGGGGCGGCCCATCAAGCCCACATCGAAGGCCCACTGCGGCTTGGTCACCGCCTGCAACATGCGCCGCTGCGCTGCGTAGGGGCCGGACATGCCCGAGTGAGCGTCACGGTAGCGTGCGCCCGGTGTCGGCATGTCAACGGTGAACACCAAGGTGGTCACCCCGGCGGCCTGCGCCCGCTCCAGCGCATTGCGCATGAAGCCGCGATCCTTGAGCACATACAGCTGGAACCAGATCGACTGCGGGCTTTGCGAGGCCACTTCCTCAATCGAACACACCGACACCGTCGACAGGCAGAAGGGGATGTTTTTGTTGGCCGCCGCCTTGGCTGCTTGCACTTCACCGCGTCGCGCATACATGCCGGTCAGGCCGACCGGGCTAAGGATGACCGGCATCGCCAGTTCCGTGCCGAACAGGTTGGTGCTCAGGCTCAGGTTGTCGACATTGCGCAGGATGCGTTGGCGCAGGCTGATCTCGGCCAGGTCCGAACTGTTGGCGCGCAGCGTATGCTCGGCGTAGGCGCCGCCGTCGATGTAATCGAACAGAAAGCGCGGCAACTTGCGTTTGGCCGCAGCGCGGTAGTCGGAAGCGGACGAGATGATCATCAACGGTGTCTCCCCTGGGCAAAGTGCTACACCCTAAGCAAAGTTATGCCATGATGAAAACAACTTTTATCACTGTCATCCAGTCGCCAAAGGAATACTGATGAACCTGCGAACCTTGCGTGCGTTTGTCGAAGTGGTGCGCCAGGGCGGGTTCTCCCAGGCGGCCGAAGTGGTTGCCCTGACCCAGTCCACCGTCAGCAAAGCGGTCAAGACCCTTGAGGACGAACTGGGCATGCCGTTGCTCAATCGTCTCGGCCACAGGAATGAACTCACCGCCGCTGGCGAAATTGCCTACCGCCGCGCCTTGGTGATGCTCGCCGAACGCACCGACTTGATGGCCGAAATCAACGACCTGCGCGGCCTCAAGCGCGGCGTGCTGCGCATCGGCCTGCCGCCGGTAGGGTGCGGCGTGTTGTTTGCGGCGATGTTCGCCACTTACCGCAGCCGTTACCCGGGCATCGACATCGAACTGACCGAGTACGGCAGTAAAAGACTGCGCGAATGCCTGGAAGCGGGGGAGGTGGACCTGGCCGCCTTGCTGTTGCCGGTTGATGAAGGTTTTGACTACCAACCGGTGCGCAACGAGCCGTTGATCGCCGTGTTGCCCATGGGCCACCCACTGGCCCAGCGCGAGCGCATCGATTTCACCGACCTGGCCGACTCACCCTTCATCCTGTTCGAGGCCGGCTTTGCCCTCAATGCCAAGATCCTCAGCGCCTGCGAACGCAAAGGCGTGACGCCCAAAGTCACCGCCCGCAGCGGGCAAATAGACTTTATCGTCGACCTGGTCACCGCCGGGCTGGGCATCGCCTTCCTGCCTAGGATGCTGGCGTACAAACACCAACATCCCGGCATCGCCTTGATCCCCCTGGACGAGCCCCATACCGATTGGCACATCGCCCTGGCCTGGCGCGCCAGCGCTCATCTGCCACCGGCAGCGCGGGCTTGGTTGGATCTGGCCAGGGAACCGTCGTATTCAAGCGAGCAGGGGGGCGATTTGCGGAAAATTTCTGAGGACGCTTGACTTCTTCTTTTTAATCAGTAACATACGGCGCATTCCGCGATAGCTCAGTTGGTAGAGCAAATGACTGTTAATCATTGGGTCCCTGGTTCGAGTCCAGGTCGTGGAGCCAGACAAGGTTCCAGAGAAAGCTTTCAAAATCTCTGAAACCCCCGAAAACCCGCCTTCTGGCGGGTTTTTGCGTTTTTGGCGTTCTGTCGGATTCCGGTGGGTACCAGCCGTTTTAAGGGCAGAGTTTAGATACGTCAAACCTGATGGTCGGGAAGGACCGACCTCGTTCGGCAACTACCCCATCGTTGGCCTCGCAGATGCGCGCCGCAAGCGCTTGGAGGTCAAGCGAATGCTGGTGGATGGCATTGGCCCTAAGGAGCCAAGAACCAAGCCAAGACCGACGCTCTGATCAAAGGCCGCACCTTTGAAAGCGTTGCCCTCGGCTGGCACACGGAAATGTCAGCCAAGTGGGCACCGGACTATTCCAAGACAGTGATGAGTCGCCTCAAAACTCACCTCTTCCCGCTGATCGGCGCCCGCGCCATTGTCGACCTTGATACCCACGACCTTATGCGGCCCCTGGACGCGATTAAGAAGCGCGGAACGATAGACATTGCTTTAAGGGTACAAAACTACCTGCAGAGCATCATGCGCGAGGCAAAGGTTGAGAGCGTTTCGAGATTGGCTATTCGAGGAAGTTCATGCGGCTTAGGGCATGCACTCGAAATCGGCAATCACATCGGTAGCTCAGTTCAGCGTTCGGCGAACGCTGTCTTATGAGGTGTGACTAATTTATGATGCCAGGATGATAAATTCGGATGCAGCATCATGAGTACACGTTCAGACCTTTTGACCAGCGCCGAAGTTCTGCTGCGCACGAAAGGCTATGCGGCCTTCAGCTATGCCGACCTTGCGGACGACATCGGCATTAAAAAGGCGAGTATTCACCATCACTTCCCCACCAAGGAAGGCTTGGCAATTGCCATCGTCGAGAGCTACCTGTTCCGGTTTAAAAAGCAGCTGGACGCTATCAATGATGAACACGTCAGTGTTGTCGACCGGCTGAATGCGTTCGCCTTGATGTTCGCTCACAGCAGCCTGAACGGAATGCTTCCACTCTGTGGAGCCTTGGCCGCAGAGCTTCTGGCCCTGCCTGAAAGCCTCAAAGAAATGACAAAGGATTTCTTTGAGATCCATCTCACTTGGCTCCAAGCAAATATTAAGCAGGGTCAAAATCGAGGAGAGCTTAAAGCCGACCTGGATGTAATCAGGGTTTCAAGGGTCATATTGAACACTTTAGAAGGTGCGAGCTTTGTTTCTTGGGCGATGAGCGATGATTACGAAAAATCTTCGGGATTTGATTTGATTTTATCTACCCTTCGTCACTGAAGACGTTAGCAAGCACGTTTATAGACTCTACCGCTGCATTCTCTTTCCAGGGGGCATCTTTCATCGCTGTATCTTTGGTCCATATTCCAATAGCCTCTCGACTTGATCGCCTGCCAAGAGCAGGCGGCCTTGAATTATCTGATTCGGGGTCGCGAGCCAATCTACGCTGTTTTAATTAGCGCAGACTAAAACTACCAGATAGAACACTCGGTATTATCTGGTGTGCGGTAGATTTGCATCCAATGACGGGAAGGTTTGCTTGTAGGCGGCGCTTTTTCGTGATCGCGAATTGTACAGTACCGCTCATGCTTAGCGGCGACCGCGCTCTTGGCTGCGTTCAAAGTGACCTCTTGAAACGAACCTCCATCTCATCCCAGCAGGTGGCCTGGGGCATAAACAGCCCTGATTCTGTCGGTTACGACTCCCGCTGTGTTGTCATCAATATTCCCAACTCCTATATGCAGGCTAGCTTTTCAAAGCTATGGGTATCGTTACCTCTCTTGAAATCCAACCTACTACTTGGTAGGCTTGTTTCTCTTCCGGTCTAATCGTCCGGTTTTTCTAAAGAGGAACGTCCACATGAACAGCAATCTGAATGGTATCGATGTAGCCGCACTGCAGAATTTCGCCGAAGGTGTTGCTGGGGATGCGAGCAAGCGCCACGCGAGCTTCAATGTTAAGACCGAGTGGAAGGGCCAGACGCGCTCCGTAGCTAAGGTCAGCCGTTACGGCCTGGCTGGTGAAACCTATTCCCGCGATTTTGAAATTGCAGCCGATGAGCCGAATGAATTGCTTGGCGAAAACACCGCGCCCAACCCTCAGGAGCTGCTGATGGCTGCTCTCAACGCCTGCATGTCGGTCGGCTATGCCGCCAATGCCGCGATGATGGGCATCAAGATTCACAGCCTGGAAATCGAGACTGACGGCACCCTCGACCTGCGCGGTTTCCTGGGCATCGACGAAAGCGTTAACCCTGGCTACGACGAGGTGAGTGTCGTCATTCGCCTGCACACCGATGCCTCCCGTGAGCGTGTAGAGGAGCTGCACAACGTAGTGCTCAAGACTTCGGTCAACTACGCAAACTTCTCTAAAGCCATCCGCATGCTCCCTAAGCTCGAAGTCATCGAAGGCTAACCGTCCTGGCCACAGGTCAGCGCGGCACCTTGCCGCTGGCGACCTCTCACTACTCTAATACCGGAGTCTGTAATGAGCTTTTTTTTTGCTGGTAAAAAACTGTTGGTTGTTGGCGGCACGAGCGGCATGGGCCTGGAAACAGCGCGCCAGTTTTTAAAGGCAGGTGGCAGCGTGGTTCTCACCGGCAGTAAACAAGATAAAGCCGATGCTGTGCGCGCCGAGCTGAGTCCGCTGGGGAGCGTATCAGTGATCGTTGCCAACCTCATGACCGAGGAAGGGATGAATCATGTACGCAGCGAAATCAATGCCAACCACAGTGACATCGGCTTCATGGTGAACTCTGCAGGCATATTCATTCCGAAGCCTTTCATCGAGCACGATGAGGCTGACTACGACATGTACCTGGATCTGAACCGCGCCACATTCTTTATCACGCAGGCCGTGGTCAAGAATATGCTTGCTGCCAAGCGCGAAGGCTCCATTGTCAACGTCGGTTCGATTGGCGCGCAGGCCGCGCTGGCCGGCTCTCCAGCGACCGCTTATTCGATGGCCAAGGCGGGCCTGCACGCAGTCACCCGAAACCTGGCAATTGAATTGGCTCACTCAGGTATCCGAGTCAATGCCGTTTCGCCTGGCATCGTTCACACCTCGATCTATGAAGGTTTCATGGACAAGGACGCGATCCCGGATGCGATGAAGTCGCTGAACGACTTCCACCCACTGGGTCGAATCGGTGTTCCTGAAGACGTCGCCAACACCATCCTCTTCTTACTCTCCGATAAGACCTCCTGGGTGACTGGTGCTATCTGGGACGTTGATGCAGGGGTGATGGCGGTGCGTGCCTAAACACCGAGGCAAGCTCTGCGTGTAGCGCCTTGGGGCGCTCTCCAGCGCGCTGCTCCGGTGACAAAGGTGCTGGTTGTAGGAGTTTCAAATGTCCATCACGACAAAAGCCGCGCTGCTGAGCTACGCGCAAACCCAGATGCGCTCAAAGGGTTACTCAGCGTTCAGTTATGCGGATCTCGCAGCGAAAGTCGGAATCAGAAAAGCCAGCATTCACCATCACTTTCCTCTGAGCATGTTGGAGGGAGCAAGCCTCATTGATTGGACACTGGGTCGCTCAGCCGACCCGTTGCTGGTTTTAACCATTTGCTTGAAATGGCCGCAATGCAATCTTCACTTCTCCGTGCAGGATAAAATATGCAAACCCCTTCGAAAAAATATGTAGTCGATATCTGGTCTGATTATGTGTGTCCCTGGTGCTGGATTGCCAAGCGTCGTTTTGAAAAAACACTCGAAAACTTCCCGCAGAAGGACGATGTACAGGTCAATATTCGGGCCTATCGACTGGCTGCAAATCACGCCCCTGAACCGATGATCGCGGCACTGAAACGTAAACTCGGCAACCCAGACTCCGCAGAGGCGATGATGAGTACGGTCAGTAAATATGGCCAGGCTGACGGGCTGGATTATCGCTTCGACACCATGATGTTTGGTGACACAGCGGATGCTCATATCCTGGTGAAAGCAGTTGAAGACACGACAGTGAAAAAGCGCCTTGTTGAGGCGCTGTACGAGCAAAGTACCAGTCACGGCAAGTCGCTTTTTGATCGCGCCAATTTGGAGGCGATTGCGAAGGAGGCAGGTGTGCCCGATGAATCAATTCAGTTGGCGTGGTCATCCGTGGAGCTGCGCGTTGAGATGGTAGAGGACGAGCATTTCGCAACCCAACTGGGTTCCGGCGTGCCACTTTTTGTCTTCAACAACACGTTCTCGGTGTCAGGCGCTCAGCCAGAAGCGGCCTTTCTTGAAGCGCTGGATCAAATGGTTGCTAAAGCGAGAGTCGAGGAGAGCTCATTGGTGGGCCAAGTCTGCGGCATCGATGGCTGCGAAATTTGATGGACAACGGAACGGGGGTACTCAGAAGGTGCCCCCTTTTCCTTAACACAACATGTGAGATCCAAATGAGCCGTATCGTTGAATTGAGCGCTCCCCAATTTGCCCGCTTTGTAGCCAAAGGCAGCAGTGTCTTACTGTTCTCAGCATCCTGGTGCAAACCTTGTAAAGAGATGA
Source organism: Pseudomonas fluorescens (assembly GCF_001902145.1). GTDB lineage: Bacteria > Pseudomonadota > Gammaproteobacteria > Pseudomonadales > Pseudomonadaceae > Aquipseudomonas > Aquipseudomonas fluorescens_BV. The sequence goes on along the minus strand of NZ_MRST01000027.1, from coordinate 608,079 downwards.
AGCCAGTCTTCGTCGATTTGGAGGAAAAGCTCCATGCTCTCGCAGTGTTTGGGAAGATTGATATTGCGGTATCGCCGACGATTGCGCAGATGTATGGCATTCGATCAGTGCCGTCCTTGGCAGTGTTCCACGAAGGCCGATTGTTGAAGGTCTTCGCTGGGTCTAAATCAGTTTCAGCCTTGAAAAAAGCAATTATCACTGAGCTGGAGGACGTTAGTTAATCAAGCATCCTCCTCGACCTGTAAGACAAGTCAGTTACCTGATCTGAAGGTGAAGCCTTACTCGCCGGCTTGCAGCTTCAATACTTCTTGGGCGGTCACAGGTTTGCCACCAATACCCCAGTCTCCACTTTTTACCTCTTCGAAGATGACCCACGTGAGAGCGCGCATGTTTTCGCCTTCAACCGACACCATAGCGTCAGTCACTTTGCGAATCACTTCAGCTTTTTGCTCGTCGGAAAAAACGCCTTCAATCCCTTTGATAGTTACGAGTGGCATGGTGTTCTCCTAAATGTTTGTGAAGGAATATCAGGCTTTGGCCGCTGCGTATTCCGGATAGTCGGTGTAGCCCTTATCAATCGAACCGCTTACGCCGTAGTAGGTCGCGCGATCGCCCTCGGCCAATGGCCAATTGTTCTGCATGCGCTCTACCAGATCAGGGTTGGCAATGTAGGCGTTGCCAAAGGCAATCAGATCTAGCTCGCCTTTGGCCAACTCAGACTCTGCGATCTCTTTGGTGAAGCCGCCCGCAGCCATCAAGGTGCCCTTGTACGCTTCACGGAATGCAGCGCCGAAACCTGGTGGCGTTTGCGCGGCGAGGATGGTCGGTTGGTAGTTCAGGTGAACAAATGCCAGCTCTCTTTCGTTGAGGGCAGCCGCCATACTCATCCAGGTTTCTTCTTCGCCTTCGTACACACCGAAGTCATACAGTCGACCAAACGGAGAGAAGCGAACACCGATCTTCGATCCGCCGATTTCAGCAGCAATCGCATCAATCGTCTCCAGCAGGAAGCGTTGACGGTTCGCAATAGAGCCACCGTACTGATCAGTACGAGTGTTCAGGGCGCTGCTCAGGAATTGGTCGAACAGGAAGCCGTTGGCTGCCATGATTTCGATACCGTCAAAGCCGGCGTCCATGGCCATCCGTGCGGACTTCACGAAGTCAGCGATGACGCGTTTCACTTCTTCAGTTTCCAGCGCACGTGGAGAGCTGGGCTGTACAGGGCCAGATTTGCCGGGCTCGATCCAGGCATACACCGTGGTATCTACCGCAGGCACCGTGCCCGAAGAGACTGGCACCATGCCGTGTACCGAGGTGTGGGACATACGGCCTACGTGCCAGAGCTGCGCGAAAATCTTCCCGCCTTTGGCGTGCACCGCGTCAGTCACTTTGCGCCAGCCTGGTAAGTGCACATCTTCGTAAATGCCAGGGGTGTACAGATAGCCGCGAGCCTCATCGGAAATAGGCAGGCCTTCGGTGATCAGCAAGCCGGCGGAAGCTCGTTGCGCGTAGTAAAGCGCGTTGGATTCATTCGGAATGTTGTTCAAGGTTCGGGTGCGAGTCATGGGGGCCATGACAACACGGTTTTTCAGCGGAGTACCGGCCAGATCGTAAGGTGTGAACAGCTTATTCATAATTAATCTCGACGTCGTTGAAGGGGAAGAACATCGGCGTTTGAATTAGGACTTATCGAACGCGTCGAGTACGTGGGTGCTGTAGACCAGCGCGGCACCGGCATTCATGTTGATAGCTACACCCAGTGCTTCGGCGACCTCTTCACTGGTCACACCGAGCTTCTTTGCTTCAGCGGCGTGAAATGCAATGCAGCCATCGCAGCGAGTCGTCACGGCCACTGCGAGGGAGATGAGCTCGCGAGTCTTGGCGTCCAGATGATTGGTTTTGCTTCCGGCTGCACCGAGAGCAGCCATACCTTTCATGGTTTCAGGTGACAAGCCATTCAGCTCTACCAAACGAGTGTTGATGTCTTTTCGGGTTTGCTTCCAGTCTTGCATGGGATTCTCACAGGGATGTCGTTGGTTGCAGGGATTTAAAGTATGCAATAAAGCTACCATCCAGTTGGTAGGGTTTCAACGAGTTCATGGTGATTTTTAATATCAATGCAATTTAATGGGCAGATTTATGCTGTTTTTTTGAAGGGGAGCTCGAGTGAAAAATATCGCTTAGCTAGCCGGAGGCTTATCTGGCGGGCTGCAAAAAACGGAAGATTGGCTAAGCTCGCAATAGGTGATGCGTCAGGTGGGTCAGGAAGACACCCGTTGTAATACGTGCCGAATGAGAGCAATGGATATGCGCAAGAAGTCCCGGTCATGGTTTGTCCCGCTCCTGCTTGTTTTTGCCGTCTTGTGGGCAGTGGGGAAGAAGGACACGCCTCCAGCCCCCGCACAGTCAGGCGTTCTGAGCGCACCGAGTACGTTTGAGTCGACTTCTCCAGCCTCACCCTCAGCGCCGGCCGCTGTCTCTGCGACTGAGCACTTTGTAAGCGCTGATAATCTCAATGTCCGGAATCAACCAAGCGGTAAGGTTGTCTCAAAGCTGAAGCGCGGGGAAAAGGTCCAGGTTTTCGAGACGCGCAACGATTGGGCACGCATCAGTATTGATGGTCAATCACCTAAGTGGCTTTCGTCAAAAAGCCTGTGCAGCGGGTCGGGCTGCTACTTCGTTTCGAAACCCAAACCAGTGACTCAGCCAGTACAGCCTGCTCGCCAACAGACTCCAGCTTACGGCTCCTCGTGCCCCTGTTCCTCTGGAAACGTGTGTATAGGGCCTAGGGGGGGTCGATACTGCATTACCTCTGGCGGTAACAAGCGGTACGGCGTATGAGCGATTACCGTCTCCTTTTCCTGCAGCCCAATGAATTACCCTGCTTTGACAAGCTAATCCAACGCGACTAACTTTCATGGCGTGGTGCGTTCATGCGCTCGCGCTACACAGCGTTTCTATGCCTCCACCACGTTTGTCGTGGCACCGTTGAGGCTAACAGGTAGCAAATGACTGTTAATCATTGGGTCCCTGGATCGAGTCCAGGTCGTGGAGCCAGATAGAGAAAAGCCTGTAGAGATACAGGCTTTTTTTTGCTTGGGATTTGACCCAGCAAACCAAAGCGCACAGCGTGATTTGCATGAAGCCGTCTCTAATCCATCGATTCAGAGGTAAGGTCAATGAAAGTCGCTGCAGTCGTTTCAACCAAAGGCGGGCCGGGGAAAACCACGGTTGGCGCCAATCTAGGCGCGTTCTGCGCCGACGCGGGTCTTCGTACCTTACTCATCGATCTCGATACCCAGCCGTCACTGTCCTCGTTCTATACGCTAACGCATGAGGCGCCGGACGGGACCTACCAACTGATCGCCAATAACGAGACGCGTGCCGATCAGGTCATTTCCAAGACCTTCATCCCTAATCTCTCACCGAACCATTCGAATGATCCGATAAATCAGCTTGGAAGCTTGTTGCTTCATGCTGCTGATGGGCGCCTTCGCCTCAAGAATCTGATGCCACGTACTTCTGCTCGCAATGCACCCTCAAAGTCGCTTCCAAACTCTTTATCGCTTTGCGCTGAATGTCAGCGGCGAGCTGTAGCTCATCATTGCGGTAAAGAAAATTAAATAGCTTCATTGTCGAATGTAACTTATTTTTCATCTTTGCCCTTTTGGGTGTATATAACAAATTAGTGACGCACTCCTTATGATTGATTTTTATAGAAAAATAATTTTTATGCAGGTTTATAAATAATTCTATAGCCAATAATTATAAGCAGCCATATTGTAATGTTTCAGTTTGATGATGCATCGTTATATCGGCATTCAGATCGAATCCAAAAATACTAATACGAGTATAGAGTTCGTTGATAGTTGCTATCTTTCCGTCAAAAAAAGGTGCCACAAATGGAATTGCCTATGAAATCTGTTACCTCGGAATTGCGCGGTCAATCTTTAAGAAAGCTCCTCTCGAAAAAAAAAGGAATAAGAGTTATTGAAGCACATAGCCCTCTTTCGGCGATGTTAGTTGAAAAAGCTAGCTACACCAACGGCAATGTTACTGTTGAATTTGATGCGTTCTGGTCAAGCTCCTTAACTGACTCTACAGTGCGGGGAAAACCTGATACTGAATTACTGGATCTTAAAAGTAGACTGAATGGAGTTTCTGATATTTTTGAGGTGACGACCAAGCCCTTAATACTTGATGGTGACACCGGTGGAAAAGCCGAGCATTTACCCTATCACATCGCAACGGCCGAACGTATGGGGGTATCCGCAGTAATCATTGAAGATAAAACCGGATTAAAGAAAAACTCACTATTCGGAAATGATGTGAAGCAGACCCAGGCGGATCCAATAGAGTTTGCCGAAAAGATCAGATTGGGAAAAAACGCTCAGTTATCATCAGATTTTATGCTTATCGCTCGTATCGAAAGTCTTATATTGGACGCAGGGCTCGATGATGCGCTCAAACGTGCATTGCTTTATGTAGAGTCTGGCGCAGACGGTGTAATGATTCATAGCAGAAAGAAAGACCCCAGTGAAATTATCGAATTCGCAAAACGATTTAGAACACACTATCCATCTGTTCCACTGGTCTGCGTACCTACAAGTTTCAATGACATAAAATTTGATACTCTCGTCGATAATGGTTTTAATGTCGTCATTTACGCAAATCATATGCTCCGAGCAGCTTATCCTGCAATGTTGTCGGTGGCCAATCAAATATTAAAATATGGTAGAACACTGGAGGTTGAGGATAGATGTCTTGATATTCAAGAGATTCTATCTCTTATACCTGGAACACGATGATATTAGACGTTAGAACGTGCAAGTTTTGCTGATTAAGCTCATAGGACGTTTTTATGATTGTTGCAAAGGATTTTCTTACACTTTTGTTCAGTAAAGATATTGAGTTTTATACGGGCGTCCCTGATTCACTGCTGAAAAATTTTTGTTCCGCCATTCAAAATTCAAATTTAGATATCGACCATGTCACCGCTTGCAATGAAGGGACAGCATTAGGTGTAGCGATTGGACATCATCTCGCCACCGGCAAGGTCCCGTTGGTCTATTTGCAGAACTCCGGTATTGGAAACCTTATCAATCCTTTCTGTTCGCTTGCTGCTCCGGAGGTATACGGAATTCCGATACTGATGATTATCGGGTGGCGCGGGGAAATTGATGCTACAGGAACCCAAAAGCATGATGAGCCTCAGCATGTAAAGCAGGGAAAAATCACTCTGCCTCAATTGGACGTACTCGGCATCCCTTACTTAGTGATATCAGAATCAGATGCTGATGATATCTCCATCGAGTTGGACTCGCTCTTGGAGATCTCAGTAAATAATGGCTGCCCTGTCGCCATTGTGGTGCGCAAGGGAACTTTCGGAGGTGATAAGAAGGAACACACGAACTCATCTCTCCCGGAGCTGATGTCTCGAGAGGAGGCAGTGGCTTGTTGCGTGGATATTCTTCCCGAGGCAATGCCGATAGTGAGTACTACTGGTATGTTGTCAAGAGAACTATATGAACTCAGGACCAGTCTGGGTCAATCCCATGAAAAAGATTTTTTAACCGTGGGTGGGATGGGGCATGCATCACAAATTGCGATGGGGATATCCATAAGTAAGCCTTTGATAAAAGTTGCGTGCCTGGATGGAGATGGCGCAGCAATCATGCACATGGGGGGACTACTTAATTCAGCCATGTCGAACATCATTCACGTACTAATTAATAATGGAGCGCATGACTCCGTCGGCGGACAACCGACTATGGCGGCCACTCGAAGTATGGCCGACATTGCCAAAAGCTGCGGGTATATAACGTCTAAAACTGTGGTATCCAGACATGAGTTAGTCATGAGCTTGATTGATGCGATCGAAACACAAGGAAGCGCGTTTATTGAAGTTCGTTGCAGAACGGGATCTCGTCAAAATCTAGGGAGGCCTGTGGACACACCAAAAGAAAACAAAGTGCAATACATGAATTTTCTGGGTGGACTTTGAATTCTGCTGCGCTACTTCTATGAGAGAGCTATTTATGAGCGAGTTGAAAGAGTTAGGATTGAATAAAATTGCTGGCAATGTAAAGCTTGGGGACGTCACCGTCAAATCCATCGCGTCTAACATTAGGCATCTACCTGCCCATGTATTGCAGCAAGCAAGTTTAATAACGTCCGGTGAAGGCATAGAAGGCGACATCGTTCTAGGGAAAGTTATTAGTAGCGTCGGCGCGGTAAATTACATCGAAAACAATAATGGTCGAGATGTCACCCTCTATAAAGGAGACCTATTCTTTGGCGTGTTAGGCAATAGAAAATCCAGCACTTCAGAATACGGCGGCATTGATGACAAAATTACTATTTCTCCGGATGACCCAATCACCCTTGATCTACTTGCAGTTGGCGGAATTCTAGGTTACGGGAAAGCCGTTTCCCCCTTACGAACAGTCAAACAATTCTTAAAAGTGCAAGTCGAAGGTTTTCTTGGGATTCCTGGAGTCCATGGCAACTTAAATATTGGAGATTTACGTGGTAGCCCATATAGCGAGAACCACCCAACCGACACTCCAATTTTATTTATATGTGGAACCTCAGCCGAAGTAGGCAAGACAACGGCGACAACCAATTTGATTAAGGCACTAAAAAGAAAAGGACTTCGAGTATCTGCCACGAAGCTTACTGGAACGGGACGACTGAGAGATATTTTGGCCATGCAGGACGCAGGAGCGGACTTTTGCCTAGATTTTCCGAGCGTTGGTTTGTCTTCTACCTATACCGACAAAGAAAAAGCCATATCAGCGATATCAGACGTTTTGAATACTGCGTCTGTTGGTGCTGACATCATATTAGCTGAGCTTGGAGGCGATATCATTGAGGCCAATATACCAGCCATATTTGAAGATCAAAGCATTATGGATCGGGTAGTTGGAGTTGTACAAGTTTCAGGCGACGTGCTAGGTATAATTGGTTCACTTGAGCTGTATAAAAAAATGAATTACTCGAAACCAGTCTACTTAACGCTGCCAAAAGGTCGCAATCCGATAGGAACTAAAGAGCGTCTTTTTCAATTCGGACTGGAAGCTTATGACCCTCTTTCAGATGAAGACTCCGATGCTACCGTAGAAAAGGTGATGGCCAGGATTAATCCGCTTTAGATTTCAAGACTAACTAGCAAAGGGTAGCGATGATTATAGTTTATAAGATGATAGCGCTTTACCTCTTGGTGTTGATTTCCTCTGTTTTATCAACGGCCTTCGGTGTTGGTAGCTTTGTACTAATTCCTATATTCACTTTCTTTTTTACTGCAAAAGAAAGCGTTGCAATGGCGTCACTTTACTTCACGTTTCAAAACATAGTAAAGCTTGGTTTTTTTTGGCGATTCATCGACTGGAGCATCTCAAAGAAACTTCTGATTTATGGATTTCCGGGAACTATCGCAGGAAGTGTTTTGCTTCTCTATATAAATATCAGTTTTTTTCAGAAGATACTGGGGCTTGCAATACTTGCATATGTCGTAAAGGACTTGCTTAAGTTTAGGGCTAAAGAGGTGACACCAGCGCAACTCAAGCCCTACCAAATCCCCATCTTTAGCTTTTTATATGGCTTTAGCTCAGGAGTCGTAGGGAGTGGAAACGCAGTAAAGGGGCCGTTATTTAGCTCCGCAGGTTTGACTAAAGAGACCTATGTTGCAACGTATGCGGCGACCTCGTTTCTATTGAACATCCCCAAGATTTTTATCTATGTACAGGGAGGAGTTATCAGCAGGAATGTACTCTTCGATTCGTTGCCATTACTGATTGTTTCGCTATTGGGAACTTACCTCGGCAAAAAAATTATCTCAAGCATTTCCGAGTCAAGCTTCACACTGATCATAAATGTATTTTTTGTATTTAGTGCTATAGCGTTGATGCTATAGCATCACTATGAATGCCAGGGAGTATATGACATGCAACCTCAGGTTATCACTATCAGAAATCCCTTTAACGGGAGTGAAGTGGGCGAGTTAGCACAGGCTACAAAGTATGATATAGATCGTGCATTGTCAATTTGTTCTGAATACAAATCTGAACTGTCTCGTTCCGATCGCTCAAAAATACTGCGTCATGCGGCTCATGCACTGTCCGAAAAAATAGACTCTGCATCCGATTTGATTTCCAGTGAAAGCGGCTTATCGAAACAAGATTCTATCTATGAAATAGGCCGAGTTATTGATGTACTGACTTTTTCAGCCATTGAGGCTTTGCGAGATGACGGCGAGGTTTATTCATGTGATGTAACCGATCATGGAAAATCTCGTAAGCTATTGACAATGAGAGAACCATTGGATGGAATAATTTTTGCAATAACCCCATTCAATCACCCGATCAACCAAGTGGCTCACAAAGTTGCCCCAGCCATTGCAGCCAACAATAGAGTTATTTTAAAACCGTCAGAAAAAGTTCCACTATCTGCTCTGTTTTTTGCTCAACTTCTTTACGACGCAGGACTGCCAGAGCCGATGTTGCAAATTATTGTGGGGGATCCAGATCGAATCACGTCTATCGTTCTTAATTCACCTAGCGTTAAGTTAGTCTCTTTCACCGGTGGAGTAGAGACAGGTAAGAGACTCCTGGCAGCCGCGGGTTATCGACGTACCATTCTTGAGTTGGGTGGGAATGATCCTTTGATTGTAATGGAGGACGCTGACTTGGACTTGGCCTCAGATCTTGCTGTTAGAGGTTCCTATGCTAATTCGGGTCAAAGGTGCACAGCAGTAAAACGGCTGCTGGTACAAAAAAGCGTTGTCAAAAAATTTACGGAGCTTGTAGTTGAAAAGACCAGACAGTGGGAGTTCGGTGATCCGTTCTCTCCTACCGTTAAAGTTGGAACGGTTATTAATGAGGCCGCTGCGCAACATATTCAAGAGAGGGTCAATGGCGCCATGTTGGGAGGGGCCCGACTGTTACTAGGGAATAATCGTTGCGGAGCGCTGTATTCCCCGACTGTTCTGGACAATGTTACGCCCAAGATGGAAGTGGTCATGCGCGAGACCTTTGGACCGGTCACCCCGATTTTGACTTTCAACTCAATCGATGAAGCAATATTTATCAGTAACTCGACCTCTTATGGATTATCTGCTGGGATTTGCAGCAATAGGCTGGATTGGATTACTCAGTTCTCCAAAGAGTTGAATGTTGGTTCAGTTAATGTCTGGGAGGTACCTGGTTTTAGAATTGAACTAACGCCATTTGGCGGCATTAAAGATTCCGGCCTTGGCCATAAAGAAGGTGTGCGAGAAGCGTTCAAGAACTATACAAATTTAAAAACATTAAGTTTTCCATGGTAAATTTTATACCCTCGGAATAACTGCTGGATTTGCTCACCCCATAAAACTACGCAAATATAAATGTGGACGTTAACAAATGTCGTATTCAATTTCGTACAACGCTAACCCTCAATTGTTGTCTGTAGGACAGCTTACATTGGACAGTATTGCTGAGCTTTTTCACTACGCGGACATGCTCAGGCCTGTGGCATCACGTGTAAAAGTGTGCAGGATTCTTGAAGGCGCTGTTTTAGCTAACTTGTTTTTCGAAGCCAGCACGAGAACGCGCATAAGTTTTGGCGCTGCATTTTCTCGACTGGGGGGTGCTGTATGCGATACAACGGGATTCACTTTTTCGTCAATGGCGAAGGGAGAGTCAATTTCAGATACTAGCAGGGTAATCAGCGGTTACGTAGATGCAATCGTTGTACGTCATCCCGAAAAAGGTGCAGTTTCTGAATTTGCTGCTGCCACAAACTTACCCCTCATTAACGGTGGCGACGGACCTGGGGAACACCCGAGCCAGGCACTTCTTGATTTGTATACCATAATCAACGAGTTCTCCAGAGTTGGGAAAAGCATTAACGGATCTCACATCGCAATGGTGGGAGACTTGAAGTATGGACGCACAGTTCACTCACTTATCCAATTGTTGTCATTATACAAAGGAATCAAATTTACACTTATATCTCCAACTTCATTGCAAATGCCAAGTTATATTCTCGACGTGGTGGAACATAGTGGGAATGTAATTGAGCAGCGAACAACTCTTGGTGAAGAGTTAAAAGGAATTGATATAATTTATGCCACCCGGATTCAGAAAGAGCGTTTTACCTCTGAAGAGGTCGAAGGCTATTCACCTGATTTCCAGGTTAATAAATCTTTTATTGAGGCTCACTGCAAATCTAACGCAATTGTAATGCACCCGTTACCCAGGGATAGCAGGGAGGAAGCTTATGATTTGAGCACAGATTTAGACGGTGATCCCCGGCTCGCAATTTTTCGTCAAACCGACAATGGCGTCCCTATTCGAATGGCTCTATTTTCAATGTTAATGGGCGTAGAGTCTCAGATCGAAAAAAATCTACGGAATGCCACTTGGAAGTCTCCAAAGTTCATGGGGCCTAATGATCATTTTGCCCTGCGCGAGTGATTCATTGATCATCAGCAGTTTATGCCTAGCTAAGTAATTCGCTCATGGTACTAACGAAGGAATATCCATCCTAAACTTTGTTTCAGCTTGAGAGGACATTAAGAATGATTATTGCAGCCAAGCAGGAATTTAATTGCATTAGGTACGAAACCAATCACCTACTGATCGAACGCACAAAAGAAAGTCTACGAGACAGCGGCATAGCATATATAAAGTGCTTCCCTTTAGCCTCAAGCGCATACGTGTCATTGGCGGAACAATTTGGAACGCCGCTGATCAACTATTCTTCAAAAAGCACGCTTAACGATGACGCTCCCGACCCAGTGATAAACCGGGTAAAAGTAAAAAAAACCAATACTAATGAAGCGACCTCTGTTCGTTATATTAGTGACGACTTGAAGCCTCACAATGCCCGTTCCTGGCTTAACCCAAGACCCTCTTATTTTGCAATGCTCATGGTTAATTCTGGCTGGGTTGATACCCAACAAGGTAATAGAGGTGAGTCTAAAATTGTCAGATGGGAGTCTTTTTTTAAGAAGTTTCATTCGTTGAGCCCGGAGAAATACGACAAATGCTTGAAACGCCTCCTTAATACCAATATAAAATTTTCTGCTGACAACGTCAAAGAAGATACACTGAATTCACCCTTGATATATACACTTTCGGATGCAAAGAGCGAGTTCGACTACGGCGTTCGATTGAAACAGGATCTCCTTGAAAAATTTTGTACATTTTCCGATTCGCTGGAAAATACTGAGACCTATTATTCCGAGCTCAAGTATTTTATTGAGTCTGTCAGGCAATTAGATGCGCACAACTACTATGCAATGGAAGAAGGAGATTTAATAATAATGGATAACAATAGGTATGCACACGGACGGTACCCCATACTAAGTGAACGACTAAATAGCGAGAACATAGTGGAATCCAATCCGCGAGAGATTTGGAGTTTGACGATAAGCTAAAATTTTTTGCCTATGAGGGCGACTTTAGTCGCCCACAACCCGTAATGCCTCCGGCAAAGATTTAGCAGGCGCAACTCTGTCAATCAATCCAAACGACGGCATAAATAGGCTTGGGTTTGATATGGGAACTCAATAGTTTCACGCCCGCGCAAGAATGGGTGAGTTTCGATCAGGTTCTGCAACTGCTCGGTTACTTTCGCCTTTTCGGCAGGAGGCAGGGCGGCGATGAAGCTTACCGACAGGATCCGGTCAATGATGACTTCCTTGGCACTACCTGAATGCGTGTATCGAAAACAGGTCAGTTCGGGGGTAGAAAAGTGGTGCCCCGTGAATGGTAACCGCCAGAACCCGGTATGAAAGCGCGGAGTATCGCCTTCGTAAGGAGTAATGATATCAGTGATGGCAGCCACCCAGTCCACCGACTCATCGCGTACGTTCCAGATCAGTCCCAGTCGTCCGTTCGGTTTGAGCACTCGATGAATCTCGGCAAGAGCCCTTTCGTTTGCAAACCAATGGAAGGCTTGGGCGCACACCAGTGCTTGCGCTGTTTCAGATCCGAACGGGATACATTCGGCCGTACCGTCCAGAATCCTGATGTCCGGTAGGCTCTTGGCAAACTCGGTTCGCATAGCCTCAACAGGTTCGACTGCAACAACATCGATCTCCATGGATTTCAACAATCGAGTGAATTTTCCAGTGCCAGCCCCTAAATCGATAACCGTCGATCCCGGAAGGGTGCCGAGTACTTCTCTAAGCCATGTATGTAGTTCAATTGGATAGCCCGGGCGCCCCTTGGCATAGGTACTGGCTTGCGATGAGAAACCAATCTGAGCAATCTTTTGAATACCTGTCATGAGTAGCGAACCTCGTTGTGAATGTAATCGAGTTTATAAAGTGTTTTGTGTGCAGCCAAGACTTCATACCTCACTTGGAGCCGCCTGCGGCAACCGGGTAGCGGCGTTCTGAGCCTGGTCCTCGCTATCGGGCCATAAGCCGTCCCCCAGCGTTACGTTCTTAGCGCGTAAATTTCCCCCTAGAGGTGGACATCGTCACCTTAAGCGTTGGGATAAGAATGCTTTGTAGGCCGGATGCTTGCAAAAAAGACTAGATAGCGCTTGGCCGACTGGCTTGAAGTTTTGACAGGCCGCCACAACCAAAAGCAGTCACTCGGATGTGCTTTTCTGATCCCGCACAGAATGGCCTGCGTACGCCACCTTTGGCAGCTTGCTGCTTTCGTGCTGATGGATATAGAAAGAATTTGCACAAAATACGGGCTTGATTAGGATAATAGTAGGGATACAAATTTTAGAAATCAGCATAGTTTCAATGTAAAACAGATGTTTATTGTTCTATTCGAGTCCAGGTCGTGCCAGATAGGGAAAAGCCTGCAGAGATGCAGGCTTTTTTTGCTTGGGATTTGGCCTGCATGGCGCGATTCCCAAGAAGCCATCTCGAGTCCTTCGCTTCAGACAGGTTTGCTTTTTGATTTGGCAGGTAGTGGATTAACAAGCATTCGATTCAATTCTCCAGCGAGCGCTATCAACTGCTGTTCCAACGCTTCGACCTCTGAAACGCTGATGCCATTGTTGATGACTTGTAAGGTTTTGGCTGGTTTCTTCGGGGTGGCCGCGAGGTTATAGGTGTCTTGGGAAAGCAACGCCTGTCGCAGTAGGTTGTTGATCACGGTCTGATAGCCAGTGCCTGCACTCTGCGCACGCTCACGAGCGGCTTCGATCACTGCATCGTCCAGCATGATCGTGATACGGGTTTTGCCTTTGTTGCTGGCGACAGCGCCGCACTTGGCGTTGTTGAAGTCATATTCGTCTTTCATGGTTCAAACCTCCAGGTACTGGCGCCGATTGAATGGACGATCAAACAGAAAGGGCAGTCGTGACGATCTATATTTCGGACACGCCATTTCCTCTCCGATCAGTTGGAGCTTGATCTTGCAGAGATTGCCTGGGGATTTCCGTGCGCAACGGGCGTCTGTTTATGTAGCTGTAGGAGCGAGCTTGCTCGCGAAAAAATCACAGGCGCCACGTTCCATCAGGAAACACGCGTTATCGTTGACGTTTTCGCGAGCAAGCTCGCTCCTACAGAGGGCGATATACGCTTAACTGAACGGCATTACGCAGAGATGCAGGCTTTTTTTGCCTCGGATTTGGCCCGTCAACCCAAAGCGGGCCGGAAGAAATCAAAAACCTGGACGTGCATCAGCTAGCAGCGTTCTCACGGGCAGCAGGCTCCCGACGCGGCAACCGCCCATTAAGCACGACGTACGCCGCCAACCCAATCAGCAGCCCCCAAAACGCCCCGCCAATGCCGAATAACGTAATGTTGGCGGCCGCTGCCAGGAAGGTAATCAGCGAGGCTTCGCGGGAGCTGGCATCGGCCATGGCGCCGGCCAGGCTGCCGCCGATAGTGCCGAGCAGGGCGAGCCCGGCAAGGGTGGTGATGAAGGTGGCCGGAAAGGCCATGAACAGCGCGGCGAGGGTCACGCCGAAGACCCCGACGAGGATGTAAAAGACGCCTGCGGCAATCCCGGCAATCCAGCGCTTGGAGGGCTCTTCGTGGGCTTGCTTGCCGGTGCAGATGGCGGCGGTGATCGCCGCGATATTGAACGCGTGCGAACCAAAGGGCGCCATGAGCAAGGAGCCCAGCCCGGTGATGGTCACGATCGGGTTGGCACTGGTGGTGAACCCATCGTTGCGCAGCACCAGCATGCCGGGCATGTACTGGCCGGTCAGGGTGATCAAAAACAGCGGCAGCGCGACGCTGAGCAAGGCATTGAGCGAGAACTCAGGCCGAGTGAACACGGGCGCCGCCAGCTGCAGTACCAGGCCCGACAAGTCGACCCGCCCCTGAACCAGCAAGAAGGCCAGCCCCAAAGCCAGAATGCCCACAACCGCGTAGCGTGCGGTCAGGCGTTTGAGCACGAGGTAGGCAACAATCAGCAAGCCGACCAGCATCGGGTCAAGGCTCATGCCGCCGAAAGCACCGATGCCGAACTGCAACAGAATACCGGCGAGCAACCCGGCGGCCACGCCAGGCGGGATCAGGCGGATGACTTTTTCGAAATAGCCGGATAAGCCCAGCAGCACGAAGGCCGCGCCCGAGATCATGTAGGCGCCCACCGCCTCGGCATAAGGGGTAGTGGACAGCGCCACGACCAGAAACGCCGCCGCTGGTGTCGACCAGGCGGTGATGATGGGTGTGCGGGAAACCCAGCTCAGAAACAGCCCGGTAACCCCCACGCCGATCGACACCGACCACACCCAGGAAGCTGTCAACTCAGGGCTCAGCCCAGCGACTTTGGCGGCTTGGAACACCAGAATGAAGGTGCCGCCATAGTTGACGATGACCGAGATCAAGCCGGCCACAATCGGGGGGATGAGGTCGCTGAGGCGGACAGATGAGTGGGATGTTGATGAGGGCATGGCTTTACGTTGCTCCTTGCAAGTGGCGATACGCAGAGTCTACGAATAAACTGGCCTGCTCATTCCTGCCAATTTATTCATATGGGGCAGACCGCATGGCGAAATTATTTGAGCTCGAAACACTGAAGATACGGCTCAACAATGCCGAGTTTCAGCGGCTGGACCTGCATCAGCGGATCCAGCGCGCCTTGCGTGCATTGATCCTGGAGGGGGCGCTTGAGGCGGGCCTGAAGTTGCCGGCGACCCGGGTGCTGGCCAAGACACTCGGGGTTGCCCGCGACACGGTCGAGAACGCCTATGTGCATCTGCACCGGGATGGCTTCATTGTGCGGCGCGAGGGTTCGGGCAGCTATGTGTCCGCGACGGTGGGCACCGAGTTACGCGGGGCTGCGCGCCGGCGCATGAAAATGCAAGAAACCCAGCGCAGCGATGCAGCGCCAGGGTCGGGCTTGAGCCGGCGCGGCCAGATGATGCTCGACACAGGGGGCGTGACCGACCAACAGACGGTCAGGGCCTTTGCCACAGGGCTGCCGGAAACCCGTACTTTTCCCACCGCCGTATGGGAACGCCTGCAACGCCAGGCCATGAAGGATTACCGGGGTAGCGTCCTGCTGCATGGCGATCCGCAAGGCGTCGAGCCTCTGCGCAAGGCGATCGCCACCTACTTGAACCTCGAACGCGGCGCCAAATGCTCACCCAACCAGATTCTGATATTGAGCAGCACTCGCCAGGCCTTGTACCTGTGTGCCCAATTATTAGTGGACGCCGGCAAACCCATCCTGCTGGAAAACCCAGGTTACTACGGCGCCAAGAAGGCCTTTGAAGCGGCCGAGACCCAGGTGGTGCCCATTGACGTCGATGCACTGGGCATCCGCACCGACCTGTTGCGAGCAGACCGCAGCGGTGCCAATTGCGTCTATGTGACGCCTTCGCATCAATACCCCACCGGCGCCACTTTAGCGCTGGAGCGTCGGTTGGAGTTGATCAACTGGGCGGCCGAGCAGGGCAAGTGGATTATCGAGGACGACTATGACAGCGAGTTTCACTACGACGGGCCGCCGATCGCCTGCGTCCAGGGCCTGGACCCCTACCAGCGCACGATCTACCTCGGGACCTTCAGCAAAACCCTCTACCCCGGGTTGCGGATGGGCTACATGGTGCTGCCTGCCGAGCTGGTCAGCGCCTTCACCTATGCGCGAAGCATCATGGACGGCCACACGCCACAGACCCTGCAACTGACCCTGGCGCGCTTCATGGAGGACGGCCACTACCACGCCCATGTCCGGACCATGCGCAAACTTTACGCCGCACGCCGTGCCGTCATGCTCGCCGCCATCGGCAAACATCTGAAGGGGATTGCCACAGCCTTATGCCCCCATGGCGGGCTGCAGATGCCTTGTCTGCTGGCCGATGGCTGGTCGGAGGAAGACACCATCCGCCAAGCTGCCAGCGCAGGTGTGCAGTTGCCCGGCCTCAGTCGGCTGTATGCCGGCGAGGAGAAGAAACAAGGTTGGTTATTGGGGTATTCATCCTTGACCGCCCATGAAATCGAAGTCGCCATGCTGCGGCTGGCCACTGCATTGAGCAAGCCATAGGCCCGTAGGAGCGAGCTTGCTCGCGAAAAACTCACAGGCGCCGCGTTCATTCAGGAAGCACGCTTTATCGTTGACGTTTTTCGCGAGCAAGCTCGCTCCTACAGAGGGCGATATACGCTTAACCGAACGGCATTATGCGCAGTGTGCGAGGTATCTAAAGCCTGCTCGGGTTCAACCGCAGGCAGGATGTAATCGAACCATTGCGCAAGGTTCGAGCCTGATAGCTGCTGCGCCTCATCGACATCGATCGACTCCTCTTCATCGACGTTGTAACACTGGTCACCACTGCGCCTGTCATCGGGATAGACCATAAAACCACCACGGCCGTCAGGGCAGTCGGGCAGATACACCGAGGACAGGTCGCGTTGCTCATCGAGGTGCGCATTCAAGCGCGCGATATAGACACCCATCGAAACCGCCACACCAATAACCAGCACCACGCAAGCGACCAACTGGCTGGCATAGCTGGCGCCCAGCTCATCACGACGCACGGGCGACATGACACGACCCTGTCTGCTCAACATTCTGGCCAATCAGAAACCAGCCACTGCCTCCCATGCGTACCAACTGAGTTTGCTGTGGAAGGATGCCCACCATCAGCGCGAGGAAAATCACGGCTAACAGCACCCCTTTGATCATCGAATACAGGTTCATGACGGTGACGAGCTCTGGATAAGAAGAGCCTTAGCCTAAGCGGCACCGGGTTAACGCCAGGTAAACATCGCGGGATACAGCCCGACTTCCGCTATCCTTCACACCGCTGCGCACTGCCTGCCCGAGGGGTTTTTTCCGTGCATATTCATCTGCTGCTGGTCGAGGACAACCTGGACCTGGCTATCACCGTCATCGAGTACCTGGAGATCAGCGGCATCGTCTGCGATCACGCCAGCAATGGCCAGGCCGGGCTCAACCTGGCGCTCAACCAGCATTACGACGTCATCCTGCTGGACATCATGCTGCCGCGCCTGGACGGCCAGCAGGTGTGTGCAAGGTTGCGCCAGCAAGGCATCCAGACCCCCATCCTGATGCTGACGTCGCTGGATGCGTTGCCCGACAAGCTCGCCAGTTTTGCCGCGGGAGCCGACGACTATCTGGTCAAGCCGTTCGAGCTTGCCGAGCTGGTGGCGCGGATTCGCGCCTTGAGCCTGCGGCGCAGCGGCCAGACCAGCCGCCTGCAAGTGGACGACCTGGTCATGGAGCTGACCACCCGCAAAGTCAGCCGGGCGGGGCAGGAGCTGCACCTGTCACCCATCTGTTGGGCCTTGCTGGAGCACTTGATGCGCGCCAGTCCCGAGCCTGTTCCCAGGGAACGTTTGGAAAGCAAAATCTGGGGCGATGAGCCGCCCGATAGCAATACGCTCAAAGTGCACATGCATCGGCTGCGCAAGGCGGTAGACAAACCGTTTGGCCGGCCATTGATCCACACCCTGGCGGGTGTCGGCATTCAGGTAAAACCTCATGCGTAATGGCCTGAGCTTGAAGTGGGTGATCAGTGGCAGCTTTCTGTTATTGATTGCTGTGGTGCTGGTGATCTACAGCAAGCTGCTGCCTGAATTTACCGTGCGCGGCCTGTTCTATACCGCCAGCGCGATGATGGAGGAGGAAGCCCAGTATTTTCTCCGGCACTACAAACAGGACCCGACCACGCCGACGCCGCACAATTACTTCTATACCAGCGTCATCGGCAAGGAGGCGTTGCAGCAGGACGTGCGTGAGTTGCTCGATACCCCGCCGAGCCTGTCCTTCGGTGCGGTGAATATCTTCGGCGATCTCTATTCCGATGACGACGACGCACCGTTCCATATAGTTCTCGAACAACCTCTGGGCGACGGCAAAACCCTCTACATGTATGACATCGACCACGATAAGGAAGTAGGGGGTGAGGTCGAGACGCCATTGTCCGACGCCTACTTCGACCAGGTACTGGAAAGCGTCCAGCTCATCAGCCTGGCGGTATTCGTGCCGGCGCTGATTATCATCGCGCTGTTGGTGTGGTGGTTGGTGCGTCCGCTGGGACGTCTGATCCAATGGTCCAGCACCCTGAATAATCCTGACGCCCTGGCCAGCGAGCGGCCGGGTTTCAACTTCAAGGAGTTCAATATGCTGGCCGATGCCCTGGCCAAAAGTGTTGAGCAGGTGCAGGCCGCCAGCCAGCGTGAAGGCCGCTTGTTGCGCTACACCAGCCATGAACTGCGTACGCCGCTGGCGGTGCTCAAGGCCACTATCGAATTGTTGACCCTGCAATCGGGCGGTGTGCTACCACCCTCGTTGCAGCGCATAGAACGTTCTGTGCTGAACATGCAACTGATCGCCGAGACATTACTGTGGATGAGCCGCGAGCGTCCCGAGCCGCTGCCGGAAGAAGACGTTGACCTGAGCGAACTGGTGGGCGAGTTGATTGAAAAACACCGCTACCTGATCGGTAACCGGGATATCGAGTTGAGCGTCGACATCCAGGACGGACCTTGCCGATTGCCTCCCACCGCATGCCGCATCGTGATCGGCAACTTCCTGCGCAATGCGCTGCAATACGCCGAAGAAGGCACAGTGGAAATCAGCTTCGAATACCCCCGACTGATGATCGCCAACCACATCAGGGAGACTGGTCCGCAGCA
Organism: Pseudomonas fluorescens; assembly: GCF_001902145.1. GTDB lineage: Bacteria > Pseudomonadota > Gammaproteobacteria > Pseudomonadales > Pseudomonadaceae > Aquipseudomonas > Aquipseudomonas fluorescens_BV. Next base: position 589,010 of record NZ_MRST01000027.1, on the reverse strand, counting down.
GGAGTCGGATGATTTTGGCTATGGTCTTGGGCTGCAGTTGATGCGCCAGTTATGCGCAAAACTGGGCTGGCAGATTGAGGTGATTCGTGAGCAGCAGCGGTTTACGGTCATGCTTGATTTTACGAACGTGCGGGCTGTCGAGTCAGAACGTTAAAAGCTGATAGCGCCTTACAGAAGCGCCAACCGGGTTAGGAACGGTTTTATAGCTGCGCCTCAGCATCGCAGTCCACGCTTCCCGCGCGCCAGTGCATAACCACTGACACGCAAGCAGGGCCAGGGCGTTACAACGTCTGCACAATCACCTGGCTTTTCAAATCGTTGACCATGCCTTCAATCGCCGGTTGCATGGCCGCAAAGTCCTCTGGGGTGCAGAGGATCTCTGGCTTGCTAAACACATATTGGCGCGTGATCAGCACCGTATTGGCCTTCTTCACATAGGTGGAGCGATAGTCGAAGCCTGCGTGTTTCACCGACACTGCCTTGGGCACCGCGAGGATCTTCACCTTGGCGGGGAACTCCAGGCGCGCTACTTCTGATATCTCACTCGAAAGGCAGGAGAAGTTCTGAGTGCGTTCCTTTTCGGCCATCAAGGAAAACACGCTCTGGCCGATACCGCCGGCCAGGCTGGAGAGGGTCGGCACCCCGGTCGGGCCAGGCAGGTTGACCAGGTTGCTGGTGTGGCCTTTGAGCGTGAACTTGAAGGTATTGGCAGTACTGTCCAAAGCGTCAGTTTCGATCACTCCGCTACCGGATTGCCCAAACATGCTCAGGACCTGTTGCACCAACTGATTACGGTCGGCAGGCTGCATGGCCTTGAGCATGAAGCGGTTAAGCTCTGCGCCCCAACCGTCGATGGTGGAGTCATTGGTAAAGTCGGCAGCGCCTTTGGTGTTGACCTTGAACGCCATGGTTGTGTCCACTTTGCCAGGCTGGCGGGACGGTGTCTGCGTACGCTCACCGGTCTGTGTCAGCAATACCGGTTTGCCGAGTTCGGGCAGAGGCAGGTAGCCAGCAGCGATGGGCGTCGCGGTGGAGTCCAGGTACAGGTCGAGGCTGGGTACATAAGTGATTACATGGTTGAGCACGCCCAGGGTCGGTACCTCGGGCAGTTCGTAGGCGTTGCCGGCGTTGATCAGGGCGGGCGAGCTTTCAATGGCGACGGCCTTGAGCAGCGCTTCAAGTAGGGCGACATGGTCTTTGCAATCGCCATAACGGTTATCCAGCACGGCCTGCGCTGAATGCGGCACCACGCCACCGGCACCGACGTACACGGCCACATAGCGAATGTTGTTGCGTACCCAGTCACTCAGCACCAGGGCCTTGCTGCGTGGGTTGTCGAGGTTGGCGGTGAGTTCCTTGGCCAGTTGGGTCATGGCCGGGGTCACTTCTACCTGTGCCCTGGCGGCGTAGGCCTGGGCAAACTGCTTGTAGTCGGTAAACGTCGACACGGCCAGCAGTTGCCCGTAGTCGGTGTAGGCAACGGAGCCTTCTTCCACGCGATTTTTCTTGGTTTGTTCCAAGTCCCAGCGGTACACCGTTCGCCCGTTGGCGTTGGCTGGCGTGGACGCTTTGAAACCCCGTGAGTCGGCGTACAGCTTCATTTCGGCGGGCATGTCGTAACTCAGGCGCACCCGCTCATTCTGGTAAAAGTCCGGCGAGAAAAGGTCTTCGAACTGCCCCGCAAACAACGGCGTATTGCGATGGCGCTGGTACCGCAGCACCATGCGATCACCCGCTTGCAGCTCCGGGAAGATCACCACCTTGATCCGCGAGTCCTGGAACATCGGCGCCTGGGCAGACTCTAGCTCCTGCTGCTCCTTGATCCGGTCTGGTGTCACCACGACTTTGCGGCCGTCGGGTTTGAGGGTGTAGGCCTCGACGATATCCAGGGTTTCCAGGGTGCGATTGTAGGTGACCGAACGCTGGGCGTTGGAGGTGATCGCGCGCTCTTCATTGATCCGCATAACTCGTTCGACATCCAGTACAAAGCTGCCGTCGGCATTCACGACGTAGGACTGGATGTTTTTTTCGTGGGTCAGGGAAAGGTCGGTGTAATCGGCACGGGCTGGCGTCGTCAACAGCACGCAGACCATGACTGCCAGCACACCGAACAGGCGTAACGCAGAGAGCGGGAGGCTTTGCATAGAGATCCTTCTGGGCAAGGGGCGCGCCGTTTCACCGGGGCGTATGTTCCTGAATAAGCCGATGGATAGGACTCGCAAGCGCTTCGCCTATTCATTGGGCTGACGTACAAGGGGGGTTATGAAGATTTTTTTAGGTTTCTCTCGCACGTCATGCGTGCCTAGATTTTCATTTGAGTTAAACGTTTTCGAAGGATTTTATTTAGCCCCGATTAATCAAAAAGTTAAAAACCTCGATTATGTTCATGAGACACGGGCGTGTTTTTTTGACGGACGATGATTTTTTTCCCGTTCGTTTTATTCCAAATAGGTCCTTTGCCGAAAAATCAGGCCCATGCTTTATTGGTCCAAGCGGGCGGCCGCCTTGGGTGGTGCGGTCTTCGAAGCGGCAATCAAGCAAGCATTGTTCGAGTCATCAATGCCTTCAAAAGGATCAAACCCATGGCATTCACCACTCTGATACTCGATGCGCCCGGTCCGCCGCTGCTCTATGAGGAAATCGATCGCTTCCTTGATCTGGGCTTGGCAGTCATCCTCAACCTCTACTACTTCAGCGATAAACACAGCATCCAGCAGCACTACGGCGCCCGCATCGGGTATGCCGATATCAACGGCCACGACGAGCGGGCTTTTATCGCCGCGGTGAACCAGGCCGGGGGTTACAGCGTGTTCAAGACACGCTTGAACATCCCGCTGGGCGGCGAACTGATTGGCGCCGCCAGCTCATCCGGGTTGTCCACGCCGCTGCGTGCAATCGCTCAGGCCGGGACCGGCCTCAACCATATTGACCGGCACGCGTGCGAGCAGGCTGGGGTGAAGGTCCTGCATACGCCGGGTTCCAACGCGACCGCTGTCGCTGAATACGTGTTGGCCCAGGCGCTGTTTCTGTTTCGCGACCTGGACCACTACAACGCGCAAACCCACCAAGGCCACTGGTCGAAAGGCACCTTGGCGCCTGCTGCTGAATACGCCGAACTCACCCTCGGGCTCGTGGGCACGGGCAGCATTGCCCAGCAGGTGGCGCGCAAAGCCAGCGCCTTGGGGATCAAGGTGATAGCCACCGGGTCCGAGCGCTTTACCGAGCAGGAGGCGCGCCGCCTCGGGCTGCAACGCAGGCAAACCCTGGAACAGTTGCTGGACGAGGCCCACATCGTTTCGATCCATGTGCCGCTCACCCCGCAGACCCGCGGCCTGTTCGGCAGCGCCGAATTCAAGCGGATGCGCCAGGGTTCGATACTGATCAATACCGCTCGCGGTGGCATCGTCGACGAGCAGCAACTGGCCGCCTTCATGGTCCGGTTTTCCGGGCATATCAAGGCGGTTGCCATCGATACCTTCGCCCTGGAAAAAGACCGCTTCAGCTCGCCGTTGGTGGGCATTCCCTGCGCGCAACTCACGCCGCATATCGCCGGCAATACCACCACGGCCATCCGCACCGCTTCGCAGCAGATCGTCGAGCAAATCCACGCATTCGCAACGGCCGCAACGGTGTGCAGACCCTAATCGCACATTGCGTGCTTGCCGTTATCGTTTCTGCAGGGCTGGCGTGTTTTGGCGAATGGGCGCAGCCGTAGAGGCTGCAATGTCCCAGGTCAGCAGCAGATGGTTGATCGCCGCATCGATCTGTTCGTGGGGCGTGTTATCCCGTGCCTGGATCGACACGCCCTGCAAGAAGCAATCAAACACGGTTGCCATCGCCCCCGCGTCCAGCGTGTCCGGTAACTGACCGGCCTGCATCGCCCGTTGCACACACGCGACAATGCCGGCCCTTGTGCGGGCCCGTGACTGGGTCAAGGCGTCCACCACTCGCGCATGCTCCGGGCTCGGTGCGCTCATCACCCCCAGTGTCACCATGCAACCCTTGGGGTGGGCGTTGTCGCACTGCATGCGTGCCGACTGGCGCAGTGCGGTTTCGACCGCCAGGCGCGGCGGCAGGTTTTCATCCCACAGGCATTCGGTGACCTGGGCGTAGGTCGCCAGGTAGCGTTGCACGCATTCATCGAACAGTGCTTCCTTGGAGCCGAACGCTGCATAGAAACTCGGTGCGGAAATACCGCCGCCCAGGCCGGCCTTGAGTTGGGCGAGGGACGTGGCGTCATAGCCGTGTTGCCAGAACAGGTGCATGGCCTGCTCCACGGCGTGTTCGCGGTCAAAGTTACGGGGGCGGCCCATTTGTGCCATGGCGAGAACTCTCTGGGAATAACGATATAAATACTAGTCGATACATAAGTCGTTGACAATGCAGCGGTGTGCTGCGCAACATTTATACCGATCGGTATTTAAATAACCCAAGGAGCATCCCGTGACACCCTCATCCAGCCTATCTGCATCTTCCGAACGCCTGCCCATCGGCGCTTTGCTTGCCCTGGCCATGACCGGTTTCATTTGCATCGTCACCGAAACCCTACCCGCCGGGCTCTTGCCGTTGATCAGCGATGGCCTTGGGATTTCACCGTCCATGGCCGGGCAGATGGTGACCGCCTACGCCCTGGGCTCGGTACTGGCGGTGATCCCCATGACCATCGCCACCCGTGGCTGGCGCCGGCGGAATGTGCTGCTGCTGACCATCGTTGGCTTTCTGCTGTTCAACTCGATTACCGCGCTGTCGTCCCACTATGGGGTAACCCTGGTGGCGCGCTTTTTTGCCGGTGTGGCGGCGGGGCTGGCCTGGAGCCTGCTGGCGGGTTACGCCCGGCGTATGGTCGCGCCTCATCAACAGGGCAGGGCGCTGGCGTTGGCAATGGTGGGTACGCCGATTGCGCTGTCTCTGGGTGTGCCTCTGGGCACCTGGCTCGGTGGCCTGCTGGGGTGGCGTACCACGTTCGGCCTGATGTCGGCGCTGACGCTGGGGCTGATCGTGTGGGTACTTGTGAAGGTGCCGGATTACCCGCCGCAGCCCGCGCACCAACGCCTGTCCCTTGGCAACGTGCTGACTACACCCGGCGTGCGCCCGGTGCTGGCGGTAGTGATCAGCTGGATGCTGGCGCACAACATTCTGTACACCTACATCGCCCCGTTCGTGGCGCGCGCCGGTCTGGCGGATCGGGTAGACCTTGTGCTGCTGGTGTTCGGTGTTGCCGCATTGGTGGGCATTTGGTTAACGGCCAAGCTGGTCGAGCCGTTACTGCGCAAGACCGTGCTGGTCAGCCTGGCAACATTCGCGGCGATCTGCGTGGCGTTCGGCCTGCTGGGTAGCCGGCCGCAAGTGGTCTACCTTGGCGTAGCGGTATGGGGCCTGAGCTTCGGCGGTGCCGCCACCTTGCTGCAAACCGCCCTGGCCGATGCTGCGGGTGACGGTGCGGATGTGGCGCTGTCGCTGAACGTAGTGGCTTGGAACAGTGCGATTGCCGGCAGTGGCGTGCTCGGCGGGGTGTTGCTGGACCGCTGGGGCGTGGCCGCGTTTCCTTGGGCGATGCTGGTGTTGGTGATCGTCGCTCTAGTGATTGCCTGGTCGGCGCAGGCCCATGGCTTTAAATCGGGACGGCGGTCTGCCGCTGGGCCTGCGGTGGTGGGGCACTGAGTTGCTCAATGCCTAAGCAAGTTTCACATTCATAGTGATGTGAGCGGTGAAAACCTTGACGCCGTCCGCATCGAAGATCTCCACCGGCACGATCTTGTCTCCGGCGGTTTGCCAATCGATCGCGCTGCCATCGGCCACGGCGCGGATGTCGGTTTTCGCCTTGGCCAGGTATTCCACGCTCATGCCCTTGGGAATCCAGCGTGCGCCAGCGGGGATCGACGCGTCGGTCATCATGCCGCCGGCCAGTTCGGCGGCGTTGCACAGCGCGATGGCATGCACCGAGGCGAGGTGGTTGGTGATCTCCTTGCGAAATGGCACCGTAACCACGGCGTGGTTGGGTTTCAGTTCCGCAATCTCGGGGTTGATTGTGCTGAAGTAGGGCGCCATCTGGCAGGCCAGGTTGCTGAATGCGGCGGGGCCTACGCTATTGAACATGCTCAGGGCTTGGCTCATCGGAATATCCTCAAGGGTTAATTGCAGAATAATATTCTGTAACGGAACAATATTCTGTAAAATCCATGGCTGTCAACCTGAGCTTTCTCTGCCGGGCGCTCAGCCTATAAACTGCTTTGATTTGGCGTTCCCTCATGCACTCCATCGATCTCATCGAGCGCACCTTCCCCGGCAGGCGCAGCGACCTCAAGCGCATCATCCTTCGTGAAGCACTGGCGTGTTTTAACGAGGTGGGCATCGAGGCGACCTCTATCGAAACCATTCGCGCGCGCTGCGACACCAGCGTGGGCGCTATCTATCACCACTTCGGCAATAAAGAGGGGCTGGTCGCTGCGCTGTTCTTCGCCGCGCTGCAAGACCAGGCCAGCCTGCGTGACCACTATCTGCAAGCGGCGAACACGGCCCACGCAGGCGTTGTCGGTTTGGTGTACAGCTACGTTGAATGGGTGACCGAACAGCCGGATTGGGCGCGTTTTGTGTTCCAAAGCCGCTTTGCCGTCTCCAGCGGCCCATTCAAGGACGAGCTGCTTGCGCGCAACAAACAGCGCAACCAGCAGTTGAAGGAATGGATGAGCGGGGAAGGGCGCAAGGAGTATTTCAGCCACTTGCCAGCAGAACTGATTCCCTCGCTGATCATCGGCGCGGCGGAAAGTTACTCGCGTGCGTGGTTGTCGGCGAAGGTCAAAAAGAGTCCATTTGAATACCGCGAACTGCTGGCTGAAGCGGCGTGGAAGTCGATCAGCCTGGGTTAGTCAGTCCTGCTTCAATCCCCTGTGGGAGCTGTCGAGCTTTAGCGAGGCCGCGATAGCGGTGGTTCAAACGATGATCCTTTCGGTAATAGCCCACCTGATCAAATTCCGTCTGAGGCTATACTTGCCTCCTTCCAACCAATCGAGAACCCCATGAGCACGTCTCTTTCCCTGACGCCCGTGCGCAAGCCCGTCGCGCCACTGATCGCCTTTATCATCCTGGTGGCGGGTGCGCTGTTCCTGCAAAACATGGTCGGCGCACGCCAGGTGTTGCTGCTGGTGGTCGGCGCCGCGCTGGGCCTGACGCTGTATCACGCAGCCTTCGGTTTTACCTCGGCCTGGCGTGTGTTTATCAATGATCGGCGCGGCGCTGGCTTGCGTGCGCAGATGGTGATGCTGGCGGTGGCGGTGGTGCTGTTTTTCCCGGCGCTCGGGGCGGGCACCTTGTTCGGCCAGCCGGTGACCGGGCTGGTGGCGCCGGCCGGTGTGTCGGTGGTGTTCGGGGCGTTTATCTTCGGGATCGGCATGCAACTGGGCGGCGGCTGTGCGTCGGGCACCTTGTTCACCGTGGGTGGCGGTAATGCGCGGATGTTGGTGACACTGCTGTTCTTTATCTGTGGCTCGTTGATCGCCACCCACCACGTCGACTGGTGGTTTGCGTTGCCGTCGTTCCCGGCGGTTTCCATCGTCAAGAGTTTCGGTGTGCTGCCGGCGCTGGTCCTGAGCCTGGCGGTGTTCGCGCTGATTGCAATGGTGACCGTGCGCCTGGAAAAGCGCCGTCACGGCCAGCTTGAACAAGGCGTGCAGAGCGAGCATCAAGGGCTACGCCGCTTTCTGCGTGGGCCCTGGCCGCTGGTATGGGGCGCGATTGGCCTGGCGCTGCTCAACTACGCCACCCTGGCCCTGGCCGGGCGGCCGTGGGGCATCACCTCGGCGTTCGCGCTGTGGGGCGCCAAGGTAGCGAGCGGGCTGGGCGTGGACGTTGCCAGCTGGGCATTCTGGCAAATGCCGGGCAATGCCAAGGCCCTGGCTGCACCGGTGTGGGAAGACATCACCAGCGTCATGGACATCGGCATTGTTCTCGGTGCGCTGCTGGCCGCAGGCCTGGCCGGGCGTTTCGCGCCCAGCTTGAACATTCCGGCACGCTCGTTGGTCGCCGCCGTGATCGGCGGCCTGCTGCTCGGCTACGGTTCGCGCCTGGCCTATGGCTGCAACATCGGCGCGTACTTCAGTGGCATCGCCTCGGGCAGCCTGCATGGCTGGGTGTGGCTGGTGGCGGCCTTTATCGGCAACGGCGTGGGCGTGCGTTTGCGGCCCTTCTTCTTTGCGGGCGAACGGCCCCAGGTGGCCTTGAGTGGCTGCTGAGCAGTCCGCCCGCATTCGCCTGGCGCGCACGCAAGATGCCGGTTTGTTGCCGGCCATCGAGCAGTGCGCGGCCCAGGCGTTTCGCGCAATCGAAGGGCTGGCTTGGCTGGCGGATGCCGCGTCGATCAGTGTCGAGCGCCATCGGCAGTGGATCGCGCTATCGACCTGTTGGGTGGTGGTTGATGATCACGACCACCCTCAAGGCTTCCTCAGCGCAGAACGCTTTGGCGACGACCTGCATATCCATGAAGTGTCGGTGGCCCAGCCGCTGCAAGGCCGGGGCTGGGGGCGCAGGCTGGTGGAAACGGCGATGAACCATGCCCGCGCCCAGCAACTGCGTGCGGTGACACTGACCACCTTCGTGCATGTACCCTGGAATGCTCCGTTCTACCGGCGCCTGGGCTTTGCGCCTCACCTTGATCCGCGTCTGGAAACGATCCTGGCGGATGAATACGCCCATGGCTTCGAACCCGGCAGCCGTTGTGCCATGGCGTGCCCGGTGACATGTCCGAATCCGTCCTGAAGTGGTCTGCCTTGCGTCTGTCGTGCGCTGTGGGTTGTCCTTACCATGGCGTGCATCGTTTACCCGCTGATGCAAGCCACAAGGATTGTCCATGACCCATAAAGCCCTGATCGTGATCGACGCGCAACATTCCTTCCGCCATTCAACCTACTGGTCCGAAAATGACCTGCCCGACTACCTGGAAAAACAGCAGGCGCTCATCGACGGCTGTGTTCAACGCGGCATCCCGGTGATACAAGTCTTCCATGTTGAAGACCAGGGGCATTTCTCCATGCAGTCGGGCAACGTCAGGGCATTGAGCGAGCTGTCGATCGAACCGCAACTGGTGATCCATAAGCGCTACCACAGTGCTTTGGCCGGTACGCCACTGGCCGCTCGGTTGGTGGAAATGGGCGTGACCACGCTGATCATCAGCGGCATCCGCACCGAGCAATGCTGCGAGACCACCACGCGGCAGGCTGCGGACAGCGGCTTCAAGGTGGATTTTGTCAGCGAGGCGACGTTGACCTTCCCGATGACCCACACGCGCAGCGGCCGGGTCTATACGCCGGCCCAGATTCGCGAACGCACGGAGTTGGTCCTCGATGACCGCTTCGCCCGCATCGTGACGGTCGCCCAGGCACTGGCGGAGTGAAGCGGTGAGCGTACCGGTGCTGTTCGTGCTATTGCCAAACGTGCTGATGCTCGACCTGGCCGGGCCTGCCGAAGTGCTGCGCCTGGCCGCGCAAGTCGATGACCCGGCGGCGGTGGATTTCGACTTGCAGTACGTCAGCCCGGTGGCAACGCTGCACACCTCCATCGGCTTGCCGCTGACGGGGCTGGCGCCACTGCCGCCGACCCTGGCCCCCGGTACGCTGGTGGTATTGGTGGGTTCCACGATGAACGTGTCGAAAGCCCACCAAAAGGCCTTCGAATCGGCCAGCCATCAGCTCATCCAGTGGTTGCAAAACGTCTTCGTGCCCTCGGCCGAGCGCCTGGTATGCGTGTGCGCCGGCGCGTTGAGTGCCGCCAGGGCCGGGCTGCTCGATGGGCGCCAATGCACCACGCACCATTCTCTGTGCGCCACCTTGCAGGCCCTCGCCCCCAAGGCCCGGGTTCTGGAAAACCGCCTGTACGTCACCGATGGCCTGGTCAGTTGCAGCGCCGGTGTCACAGCGGGTATCGACCTGATGTTGCACCTGGTTGCCGAACTGGCCGGGCCACGCTTGGCGTGCGCGGTGGCGCGAGACATGGTGGTGTACCTGCGCCGCAGCGGCAGCGACCCGCAGCTATCGCCTTGGGTGAGCGGGCGCAATCACCTGCACCCGGCGGTCCATCGCGTGCAAGATGCCATCACCGCCGCCCCCTGCGAAGCCTGGACACTCACCCGCATGGCAAGCCTGGCCTGCACCAGCAGCCGGCACCTGGCGCGCCTGTTCCAGGAGCACGTACAGATCAGCCCCCTGGATTACCTGCATCGCCTGCGCCTGGCCGTAGCCCGTGAACTGCTGGCCGAGTCGGCCCTGGATATTGAAACCGTCGCCGAACGCGCAGGCTTTGGTTCGGCGCGTCATCTGCGGCGGATCTGGGGCAAATATGAAGCGGCAACCCCTTCAGCCATGCGTCTTACTCAGCAGGCGTCTCGGGGGATGTAACCGGATCCTGGCCAGCTTCGGTTTCCAGCTTCAAACGGTCGGCCTTGCTGATGTATCTGTCTTTGCTTTTTGGCGCCAGCTTGGCACTGGCCTTTTTGGCTTTGGCCTTGAACAGCTGCTGGAGTTTTTTCTGGCGGTTCATGTCGCGGTGCCTGAGAGGGAAAGGCGCGGATGATACCAGTTTCAACACATATGACCGGGCCCTGGGTCGCTTTTTAGCGCTGATCTGTGCATTGAATCATCCTTCGTTTCGCCAATAATCGGGTCGAGTATCCAGCGCAAACGGAAAAAGCCCCGATGAGCATTCACACCCGCACCAAACGCATGACTGTCCCTCAATTGGTCGCCATGAAGGGGCATCAGAAAATCGTCTCCCTGACCGCCTACACCAGCGCTATCGCCAAGCTGATCGATCCGATTGTCGACTTCATCCTGGTCGGTGACTCCACCGCCATGGTCGGCTACGGCCGGGCCTCGACCTTGAGCATGCAACTGGAAGAAATCATCGGCCACACCCGGGCGGTGGTCGACAGTACGCGCTTGGCCTGTGTCATCGCCGACATGCCGTTTGGCAGTTACCAGGAGTCGTATGAGCAGGCCTTTCGCAACTGCGCTCAGGTGCTGTCGCGCACCGGTTGCGATGCGGTCAAGCTGGAGGCCAATCAGGCACTGGCGGGCACCGTGGAATTCCTGGTTGCCCGAGGCGTGCCGGTGATGGCCCACGTGGGGCTGATGCCGCAATTCGTCAACGTCATGGGCGGGTTCAAGGCCCAGGGCCTGACCGCTGAAACCGCTGCGGTGATTGCCGCAGATGCTCGCGCCAACCTGGAAGCGGGGGCCTTCAGCCTGCTGCTCGAAGGGGTGGCCGAAGGCGTGGCCCGGCAGATCACCCTGGACTCGAGCCAACCCACCATTGGCATTGGCGCATCGCCTGCGTGTGACGGCCAGGTGTTGGTCACCGAGGATGTGCTGGGCCTGGGCGGCGGCTCGATGCCGCGCTTCGTCAAGCAATATGCGGATGTCGGTGCGGTGATTCGCGATGCGTGCGAGCGTTACGCCGACGATGTACGCCATGGCCGGTTCCCCGAAGCGCGGCATTGCTACGGGCTTTGACGCAGCGCCTGGGCCAGCTGTTTGACGGCCTGGGCAATGTCCTTGCTCCAGTCGAGTGTGTAGCAAAGGCGCAGGTGATGTGGCCAGGCGCCTTGTTGGCTGAACAGTTCGCCGGGCGCGATGACGATGCGTTGGCCCAGCAGGTCCGCAAACACCTGGCGCATTTCCACCGGGCGGGCGGCCTCGAGCCAGAAGCTAGCGCCACCGTGGGGTTCGACCACCTGCCACTGGCTATTGCCGTGGGTTAATAGCAGGGTTTTGAGCTGCGTCATGCGCTCCAGCAACCGTGCCCGCAACGCCTTCAGGTGGGGGTCGATACGCTTGGACGCAAACAGCCTGGCGATGGCTTTCTGACGGATCGGCGAGAGGCGAAAGCTGCGCTCCAGGAACAGCTGCTGCAACGCTGAGGCATGCCCGCGACACAGCACATAGCCGTAGGGCGCTTCCGAGCCGATGATTTTGTCGAAGGTCGAAAACACCAGCAGTCTGTGCGGGTCGGCATAGTCGCGATAACGCGCCGGTGGCGGGCCGAAATACAGCTCGCCGTAGGTGTCGTTTTCGAACAGCCAGATATTGCGCTCGGCCAACCACTGGCAGATCTGCTGTTTATCTTGCGTGGGCATCACACCGCCTTGGGGCATATTCACCGTCGATGACAGCACCGCCAGGCGGATCGGCTCACGCTTGAGCAGCGCGTTCAGGGCGTCCAGGTCAAAACGGCCATCTGCGCCGAGGGGCATTTCGATCACACGGACTTTCGCCGCCTGCAATTGCCGCAGAATCGCCCACGAACACGGCGACTCCACCAGTGCGAGCGTACCCACCAGGTCCAGGGCATTGAGCGAGACCTCCAATACACTGTGCAGGTCCGAGCCGATATACACCTGGTCGGCTTGCCAGTAATGGTCAGTAGAGCGGCTATAGCGTTCGGCCAAGGCTGTGCGCAACTCGGGCTCGCCAAACGGTAGGTACAGCGGCGTCAACGAGCGCGGATATTGCCGGGCCAGTTCGCGCTCCATCATCAACAAGGGCTGCTCCAGCGACAACAGCATCGCCGGGGCATCACTGCTCAGGGCCAGCATGCCGGGTTGGCGCGCGTTGGCGAATACCTGGTCGAGCAGGGGGGATGAGCTTGGGCTGATGGCGGGGGCCGAGTTCGGGGCGATGAAAAAGCCGAGCTTGGGCCTGGCCTGGATCCGCCCTTGCTCCTCAAGCAATGCATACGCGTACTTGGTGGTCGACACCGACACGCCCAGGCGCAGGGCCAATTGGCGCAGGGACGGCAATTTGCGTTCGCCGTCAGCCGGGCAGGCCTCGATCAGTTCGATGAGGTAGCGGTACACCGCTTGATAGGCGAAGGTGTCTTTGCTTGTATTCATACTTATGTGAGCCGCTGTTCTGTAGGCGCGAGCTTGCTCGCGAAGAACTTCAGCGCGCCACGGTTTACCTGGAAGCGCGCGTTATCGTTGACGTTTTTCGCGAGCAAGCTCGCTCCTACATCAAACCCTGATCAGCGTGCGAGGAACTGGCTGATCAGCGTGATTATCTGCTGCTGGATCACGGGTCGTGGCCGTGCGCCAGGTCCATCCTGACAAATGATGCTGTCACCGGGCACATCCGCGTCGAGCACCGCCGCTGCGCCCGGTTTGCATTGCAACATAAAGCTGAAGTGATTGGCATCGCTGATCTGCATGTACTGCGTGGAGGCGTTTGGCAGCCGCCTGGCCATGTCGGACGACTCCATCTGCGCCGGCAGATCCGCTGACGGCACACCGGCGGCGATCACCAGTGCGGGCACCGGCAGCGCCGCCAGGCTTGCATCGGTAAACCCGCGCGACAGGCCCAGGTCCAAAGACACCACGGCGCTGACGCGTTTGTCGCTCAAGTCTGCGGCCAATTGCTCCTTCCCGTTCGGCGTGCCTTCAGGGTTCATTTCGCGGTAAGCGGTACACGCGACCAGCGTCGGATGGGCGCTGCAGTCCCGGGCAAACAGCGCCGGGTCAAAACGCGCACCGGCCGTTTCCATCACCGTCCAGCCCCCCAGGGAATGCCCCACCACCGCTATCCGGCCGCTATCCACTGCACCGAATGGCTCGGGCTGCGCCAGCAGCGCATCGATGGCCCGGCTCAAATCCCTGGGCCGTTGCCATAACTGCGCAGCGGCCTGGGCGCTGCGATCCTGGCTGGTAGTGCCCGGGTGGTTGACCGCCGCCACGATATAACCCTGCTGCGCCAACGCACTGGCCAGCCACGCCTGTTTGCCCCAATTGCCACCGTACCCGTGGGAGAGCACCACCAACGGATGCTTGCCGGGCGTCGGCGCCGCATCGGGAACGGCCAGCACGCCGATGAACACCACGTTGTCGGCGATCAGCTTGGGGTTGGCAGTGGTGGTGGCGGGATACCACACGGCCATTTCCAACGGGCGGTTGTTAAGGGTGTCGGGCAGGGTGGTGGTTTGGAAACCGACGGGGTTGTCGTTGGCGAATGCGGGAGCGGTCAGGCACATCATCAGGATCAGAGCGGCGAGATTAGCTTTCATGCTTTTTTTCGTCCTTGAAAGGGGGGGACGCAGCATGACCTGAAACGGCCGGTTCAGGTAGAGGGGCGGCGGGACTACGAAGTGGCTGACAAAGTCCTACTGCTTGGTATTACAGATGGGGACTTCAAGTTTTTAGGAAGTGGCTGGCTTACTTGACGCTGTAAGTCATGCAGTGTTGGAGCGTGAATCCTACTTAAAGTGTCGACACTGATCTTTGACTTAAAGGGTGAAGGTTATGGAGATTATAAGTGCATCACTTGATTCGAAGCCGAGGTATGACCTGTCTGGCCGTAGTTATTTAGTCTTTTTGCTGATCGGAATGACTTTTTTCCCCTACGGTGCAGTTAATGCCGAAGAAAAAATGATCAGTAAAACGGTCACGCCCACTGTTATCAACGTCATTTCTATCGGTGGGACTGGATTGGCCATTTTTAGCTTGTCCCCCACCGATTTTCCAGCCGGATCCTTTGGCGTTCCCAAGCAGTTGTTGGGGATTGATTGGAATACAACCTCCTACCCCGAAAACATAAAAGAAAGCGTTGAGTTGTGCTATTCGCGACCTTATAACACCGCCCAGCGAACGTGCGTGCCGATTTGGCCTGGCTCTTCCGGAACGTCGACCGACTTCAATGAGCAGCCCTTCGGCCAAGGTGCGGGCCTAACCATCAAGCATCATGTTTTGGGTGGCGGTGCACGACTGGGTTATCCCGCTGGCAGCGACACGGTGACAGTTCGGTATAGGGACTAAGTTGCAAGCCCCGCTCTCTATCAGCCTGCGGGGCTTACTTGCAGCTCAAAAGCGTTGTTAATCGATCGCGAGGCTATTTATGGTAACTATCAGCGTTGATGCGTCGTTAGCCAATAACCGCCTGGGGAGTACTGTTGTCCGTGACTTGAGCTCAGCCTCGGTGTTGCCTCTTCGAGACCCTATCGGCGCGCCCGCCGTTGTTGAAGTTGAAGCCGATGCTGTCAACACCTTATCGATCCTGGCGAGGCAATTGAGTGACGCTGCCAGCCGTGACGTCCGTCTTCGCCAGGCAGACCCAGGCAACAACCGCTCCAACCCGCTCGATGCGATCAGCGACGAACGATACTTCGCTGACAAGGCTCAGCATGATGCTGAGGTTCCCGATACTCACGTTCTGGAATTGCTTGAGCGCGCCAAGCAAGCCACCGCCTTCGCCAACGGTTTGGCCAGTAACCCTTTCAGAGGCCTTTCGGTCGATCAATTGACGCTGATTGCTCGCGACGAAAGCGGTGCGTTCACCGTCAACGAACGGCGCGCAGCCTGGCAGGAGCTTCGCCTGAATGAACAGCGGGTCAGCGCCTCTTCAGGTTCCGCTATCGGGCGTGAACTCATGATTTCTCGGCTCTTCCTGGGACATGAACCTGCGGTGGCCGAAGGCACCCTGACCTTTAGCAATATGGCCCAGAGCAGTTACGACTTCCTGACTCGTGATGATCGTAGCCTGTTGTCAGAGATGTACGCCTATGCGCAGGAGCAAGGAGCCAACTTGGCATATGTCGACATGCTGGCCTATGACCTGGGCAATTACCGCCATCACGACAATGGTCGCCAGCTCTTGAGCGGTAACAATGGCTACAATCAGGAGGGCCGTCGGGTGACGTTCAACTTCAAGGAGCATGATGTAGCTACGGCATCACGCATTCTGAACGGCTCGGCCATTGACTCTACCCGCCTCGAACAGGGGTTTTTACGCCATGTCCTGAACCCGGACTTCGGCGCGCTGAGCAATATGGGCAGCATTGCATTCCTTGAGCAGATGGTGCTGAAGTTTTCCAGTGCAGGTGCCACGCAAGCTTCGTTGGGCAGGGAGTTCGAGACTTACACACCGATAAGTATCAACGACAATATGGTGGTCACAGTGGCTGAAGAGGTAACACTCACATTCGAAGAGCCCGTGCTTATCAACACGGATGGCATCTGGACTATCACCGAAAAAGGTAAGGCTGCGGGTTACACAACGGACCCGGCCACCGGAAAGCCGCATCGGGCGGCTCTTTCAGTCGACGGCAGGCCGCCGCGCAGCGTTGTCGGGGAGGCCGCAGCCGACCCTTTGAAGACGCGCTCTCTGGTAGACACCCTTGCAGCCCCCCCCCGACCGCTCCACTACACCATGGCGCTGGCCTGGGTATTTATTTGAATTGATGAAAAATCCAAAAAGCTAAGGAGGGGGCAGTCACCCGCCCCCCGTTGATCAGCTCCTTATGAACGCCAGCAAATCCGCATTAATCCTATCGGCGTGGGTCGTCGGCATACCGTGCGGGAAGCCCGGGTAGATCTTCAGCGTGCTGTTTTTCAGCAGTTTGGCGGACAGCACCCCGGCATTTTCATGGGGGACGATCTGGTCGTCGTCGCCGTGCATGACCAGAACGGGGATCTGGATGCGTTTCAAGTCTTCGGTGAAATCGGTCTGGGAAAACGCCACGATCCCGTCATAGTGCGCCTTGGCACAGCCCATCATGCCTTGCCGCCACCAGTTCAGGATGATGCCCTCGGACGGCTTGGCGCCTGGGCGGTTATAGCCGTAGAAAGGGCCCGCCGGAACGTCATGATAGAACTGTGCCCGGTTGGCTTTCAGTTGCGCCTGCAAGTCGTCGAACACAGACTTGGGCAGGCCGCCTGGGTTGCTCGGGGTCTGGACCATCAGCGGTGGCACGGCGCTGATGATGGCGGCCTTCGAGACTCGGTCTTCACCGTGGCGGGCGATGTAATGAACCACTTCACCGCCGCCGGTGGAGTGACCGACATGCACCGCGGTTTGTACGCCCAGGTGCTCGACCACGGCCGCGACGTCGTCGGCATAGTGGTCCATATCGTGCCCGTCCCAGACCTGGCTGGAACGCCCATGGCCACGTCGGTCGTGGGCAACGACACGGTAACCTTCGCCCAGGAAAAACAGCATCTGCGCGTCCCAATCATCTGCGCTCAGTGGCCAGCCATGATGGAAGAAAATGACCTGGGCATCGCGTGGTCCCCAGTCCTTGTAGAAAATTTCAACACCGTCCCGCGTGGTGACGTAGCCCATGTTCGCCTCTCCCAAATGAAATGATGGCCTGATCGAATCGCGATCATGGCGCCGGATTAACCCACTGCGGCCCATTCGTGTCTGGCAAGCGCGCCGTCTACGAATCGCCGCCTTGGCCGCCCAATGACTTTAGGTTTAAAGTCAACTTTAAGGTCAATGGTTTTTTGTGGGTGGGACATGAGAATAGGCGAGTTGGCAAAAATCAGCGGGCTGGCGGCCTCACGCATCCGCTTTTACGAGGCGAGCGGCCTGATCCAATCGGTTGAGCGTAAATCCAATGGCTATCGGGACTATGCACCCGGCACCGAGGCGGTGTTGGAAATCATCAAGGGGGCCCAGGCCGCCGGTTTCTCTCTGGAAGAAATTCGGCAGTTAATGCCCAGGAGCGCCGGTGGCTGGCAGCATGACGAACTGCTCAGCGGGCTCAAGCACAAGGTCGAGGAAATCGAGGTTCTGCAACAAAGGCTGGCCCAGAACAAGGCTCAGTTGCTGAACGTCATCAAGGGCATCGAAGGCAAGCCCGAGGGCATGGCCTGTGCGGAGAATGCGCAGATGCTGATTAACCGTCTGCGCGAGGAAGGGGTGGCTCCAGCCTCATCCACAAGAAAAAGCGCCCGCCGGGCCCCGAGGGCCTGACCGGCGCAAAAGCTTCAGCGTTCGCCAACCAGGCTGGCGAGTGGCTTTGGCGCATAGAGCGCGCCCTGAAACTCGGGTACGTATTCGTACTTCACCATTTTCCCCAGCTTGAGGTCGCGCAGGTAATTGGACAGGCTGCCATCGCCCAGCGTGAGGGTGGCTGAGCCTGCGTCACGGCTGGAGGCGTGGCTGAGCTGGCGGGAAACCGCGTACCCGTAGGCCAGTTGGCCGTGGTGATCGAGATTGGTGAAACTGCTGGTGACCAGATCCACATCACGGGACAGTTTCTCAAGCTTTCTGGCCTTGAACGACACGTCCAGTTTGCCGGTCTGGCTATCGGTAATGTCATACACCACCGCGTGCCCGTCCTCTTTGCGATCAATGCCGGTCAGCCATTTCGGCAGGTTGTAACCGACCACCCCGCGCACCCGCGCCAGCTCGGTATTGACCGGCAGCTTGAGCACATAGCCCCAGAAATCCTGCGACATCGACTGGCCCACCAGCGTGAAGGGGCCCAGGTTGGCTTTGCCAGGTTTGTTAGTGATGATCGACACGGCGACTTCGTTATAGGCGTCGTTATCGCAATGCTCATAGGTGTACGCAGTAAACGCGATCAGTCCGCGACCCGGCCAGACTTGCAAGGGCTGCACGGCTGCCAGCACCTGCGGCGGCATCAACGCCCTAAGCTTATCGATGTCGGCCGTATAGACCGCTGTTACCCGACTGTTCTGGTAGTAAAAATTGGGCGAGTAGGATTCAAAACCGATGTCGACCTTGTGCTTTTCCAGCCCCTTGAACCAGCTTAAATCAACCCCAGGCACTTCAGCCGCAATCACCGACAACGGCGGATTGGAGCGAAAGCGGTCGTACAAGCCGCCCTTGACGACGGGTACCTGCTGGCCGGCGATATCGATGTGGGTTGTGTCGTTCGGGCTGGGCATCTCGGGCGTTCCCGCCAACGCAAGGTTGGCAAAAGGGGTGAGCAGCAATCCGGTTAAAACGGCGCTTTGGATGTTCAATCGGTCTTCTCCAGGGGGGGGCAGGCGCTATCGGTCTTTGGATAGCTCGGTTATCACGGCGTGTGCGACGGCCTTGGGCGATTGCGGGTTCTGGCCTGTGATCAGGCGGCCATCGGTGATGACAAATGAGGTGAACGGCACCCAGCCCTTGCGGTAACGCGCCCCTTGACTGCGCAGCCGGTCTTCAAGCAAGAACGGCACCTCACGCTTCATGCCCGACAGCAGCTCTTCGCGATTGGAGAAGCCGGTGATGTTTTTACCCTTGATGATCGCCTTGCCCTGTTCATCCTTCAGATCCAGCAGGCCAGCCACACCGTGGCACACGGCCGAGACGATGCCGCCCTGGTTGTAAATGGTTTGGGCGACGCGCTGCAGGTCGGGGTTGCCTGGAAAGTCCCACATGACACCGTGGCCGCCGGTGAAATAGATCGCGCGAAATTGCGACGGATCGACATCGGCAATGGGCCGCGTGTTTTGCAGCCTGGCCCGCAAGGTGGGTGATTGCAGATGTTCACGGGCAGCCTTGTCCATGTACAGCCAACCGAGGCTGCGCTCGTCCAGAGGCACAACACCCCCTTTGGGGCTGGCAAACACCGTCGTGAAGCCTGCGGCTTCCACAACCTCGGTGAAATGCGTCAGCTCGGTCAGCCACAGCCCCGTGGTATCGGTCCTTGAGGGGTAGCTGGCGTGGTTGGTCATGATCACCAGTATCTGGCGATTGTTCGCAGTGGCCGTGGAAGGGCCGGGTTCAGCCTGTGCAAATGTCATAAGCGCGCCACCTATCACGACCAACGCAAAGGAAATAAGGGTTTTGAGCATGATCCAGAGTCCAGTAATCCTGCCGATTGGTGCATGCTCACCTTAAACCTCGCTTTAAGGTCAACCCCTGCCTTGGCAAAAAAAACGCCGAGTTGTCGTGGGGCGCGACGGCTCGGCGTTTTCGGCGGTATTGACGGTTTAGCCAGCCGCTAGAGCAGCCTCGCGCGCCATCAACTTATCGACCAACAGCACTCCCAACTCACTTAACTGATGAATCGCCAACGCGACATCGCGCTGTTTGCCTGTCAGTTCATCAGAGAGGTCAAGCAGCAAGGCGGTCACCGAGGAAAAGGTTTCATAGCTATTGGCGATGAGCGTTTCGTTGCTGGCGTCGTCGGCAACGCTGAACAGCGGTGTCGAGGGTGGGGGAGATGGTTCGAGGGGTTGATCAATTGCGCGATGGGTCGCCTGATCAAGCTTGAGGTCTGGATCGTTTGGAGGGTTGGACGTGACTTTATACATGTGTGTTGTACCTGTTTTAGGGCCAGCACCTCATCGCTACTAAACGAAAGGGTGGCGGCTGTACGCAGGTTAGTAGACCGGGGAAACACACAAAGCCGGCGCGCCCGAGGGCGCCCTGCGCACAGCCACCATCAAGCACAGACAAGAACATCTGCTCGATGAGGCTCATGCACTTTATGTTGTCACTCGGGCTACTAAACCCGATCACTGAGTTGTCAGCGACCGAGCCACCTTAGAGACGCCCATCCAAGCGCACAAGCCGGCGGATTCTGACGCAACTGTAGGCAACGGAGCAAGGTGGTGCAGCGCGCTGTAGGACATGTCTACCGGGTGTCGCTACTCGTAGGCGAACTGGTCAATCAACCCCAAACGCGGAACATGGCTGTTTGGCTTTAGTAACGCGCCTGGAGCAATCACTGCATTCGCGCCAATTTTGCAGCCGTCGCCTATCAAGGCGCCGAATTTGTTCACACCAGTCTCGATCACAGTGTCTGCATAGCGAATCTTGATAGCCGCCCCATCCAGTTCGTTACGGTAATTGGCGATGATCGCCCCGGCTTCAATATTGACGCCTTCGCCTATCAACGAGTCGCCGACAAAGTTGAAGTGCGCCAGCTTGCTCGCGGCAAGCATGAAGGTGCTTTTCAGTTCGCAGCTTGGGCCCACAATGCAATGGCTGCCCAAATAAACGCCCCCACGCAGGTACGCTCCCGCTGCTACGAATGAGCCTTCACCGATGATGATTGGCCCCTTCAGCACAGCGCCTTCTTCGACAATGGCGCTTTCGTGGATGGCACAATTTCCGTGGCGTCGGTAGCCCGTGCCCAGGCGTGACAGTAAGGCCAGAACCTGGTTTTCGCAGTCTTGAGACACCCGCCAGGCGGCAGGCTGCGTCAGGCCAAGGGAGGGCCATTGAGCAATGAATGTACTGATCTCAGGTAGCTTCATGCAGAGCGCTTCCGATGTCGGGGAGGGAAGATAGAGCCGCGCTGTTGAGGGTAGGGCAGTGGGCTCAGGCCACATCTTACAATGGGCTGCCACCGATCTGCGTCACCCCGAGGAAAGCCGCCGACTCGCCCATCCCCAGGCAAAACATCTTCCGATACTCCGAAGGCGACGTGCCCAGTTGCGCGGCAAAATGCTGCCTCAATGACAGCGCGGTGCCAAACCCCACTTCGCCTGCAATGCATTCAACCGGCAGTTCCGTGGTTTCCAGCAGCGCCTGCGCCCTGGCCACGCGCTCAGCGTTCAGCCATTTGGACACGGTGGTGCCGGTGGCTTCCTTGAAGCGGCGGGTAAAGGTGCGCCGGCTCATCTTCGCCCGGTCGGCCAGCACATCGAGCGACAGGTCGCTGGCCAGATGGGTGCGCGCCCATGCCAGCACCTCCGACAGGTGTGTCTCGCTTAAGAGTTGCGGCACGGGGTGTTCAACGTATTGGGCCTGGCCACCCTGGCGATGTGGCGGGGTCACCAGCATTTTTGCAGTGCGGTTCGCCACATCGGCGCCGAGTCGCTGGCGTATCAAGTGCAGGCAGCAGTCGATGGCCGCGACGGTGCCCGCGGAGGTGATGATGTTGTCGGCACACACGTAAAGAACCTCCGGCCTGAATCGCGCGCTGGGAAAGCGTCGCGCAAACTCGTCGCGGGCGGCCCAGTGGGTGGTGGCTTCCTTTTCGTCCAGCAGGCCAGCATCGCCCAGCACGAATGCGCCCAGGCACAAGCCGACGATCAGCTTGCCCTGTGCATTGGCCACCTGTAGCGCGTTGATGAGCGTGGGGGAGGCCACGACCGATTGATCGCCCCAGGCGGGGATGATGATCACATCGGCGGTGTGCATCAGTTCCAGGCCACTGCTTACCGAAAGGCCCAGGCCCTGGTCACTGCTGACCATGCCAGGCACTTCTGCGCAGTAATTGATCTGGTAATAGGGCTCATCGGGTGTGGATTGGGCGGTTCCCAGCACCATCCCCGGCACGGAAAGATGGAACAGGCTTACGCCATCGAAGGCGAGAACGGCTACGCGGATAGGGAGCATCAGGCCACCTCTGGTGTGGAGTCGAATGGCCCGATTATATCGTTATCTGTCATTCAGGCCACTGTTGGCCCTCGCGGGGTTCGGCAAGAATAAACGCCTCGATCCATCAACAGGGCTCAATTCATGAAACTTACAACGCTCCCCCTGGTTTTCAGCATCGCTTGCGGTGCGGCTGCCACACCCGCACTGGCAGGCTCGGCCACCCCTGACGCCGCCCATAAAGTGGACCTTCAGCAAGTGCGTAACGCGACGGTGAAGATCACCTATGGCGGTACCACCTTCCTGATTGACCCGATGCTGGCCAAAAAGGGCACCTATCCAGGGTTTGAACATACCTACCGTAGCGAGCTGCGCAACCCACTGGTGGATTTGACCGAGTCGCCGGCACAGGTCATTGCCGGTGTCGATGCTGTGATCGTCACCCACACGCACCTTGATCACTGGGACGACGCGGCACAAAAAGCGCTGCCCAAAGACATCCCGTTGTTTGCCCAGCATGAAGAAGACGCGCAGTTGATCCGTTCCCAGGGTTTCAAGAATGTGCGTGTGTTGACCGACGAAGCGGAATTTGGTGGCGTTAAAATCACCAAGACCGGCGGCCAGCATGGCACCGATGAGATGTATGCCGTGCCGGCGCTGGCAAAGCCGTTAGGCGAAGCCATGGGCGTGGTTTTTCAAGCACCCGGCTACAAGACCCTGTACCTGGCGGGTGACACGGTATGGCGTAAAGAGGTCGACCAAGCCATCGAGAAATTCAACCCCGAGGTGATCGTGCTTAATGCCGGGAAAGCCATGATGACGGGGTATGAAGGCTCGATCATCATGGGCGAGGAAGACGTGCTGCGCGCTGCACAGGTGGCGAAAAACGCGAAAATCGTGGCCGTCCATATGGACGCCATTAATCACATGTCCCTGACCCGCGAGGCGTTGCGCAGCTACGTCAAGCAGCACGGCATCGAGGGGCGTGTGGATATTCCAGAAGACGGCGCTTCGTTGGCCTTCTGACGCCAGGCGCAGGTCAAAATGTGGGAGGCGCTGTGCGACGATTCGACTTGCGCCCGATAGCGGTAGGTCAGCCAACCTTTCAGTGGCAGATACATCGCAATCGGGAGCAAGCCCCCTCCCACATTGGATGTTTGTTGAGACTGTTCCTGCCGCTCCCGCTGGCATCAGAAAAAATATTGGCTTATGCAGAATGTAGCCAGTAGGCTACATGCGGGCGAAAGAGATTCTCAATGCCCTGAGAGGTCAATGACATGAGTAAGTCGACATTCAAACCAGAGGACATGCCGATCCTCGAGCTGGATACATCCGGCACCAGCGCCTATGAGGCTTCACGTTTCCTTGATAGCCCGCAAACCATCAGTGCCTATCTTGCGCAAAGTATGGCGTGCCATGACCCGCAAGTCCTTATGAAGGCGCTGGCCGAGGTTGCCAAGGCCCAGGGAGTGAACAAGGTTGCCGAAGCGGCGGGGGTGAATCGGGAGAGTCTGTATAAAACCCTGAAAGGCGGCTCAAAGACGCGTTATGAGACGGTCCAGAAGCTGATGCTGGCATTGGGGGTGGAATTGACGGTGCAACCGATTACCGCGACCGCAATTAAAAAAACGGTCGTCATTGGCAAAACGTGATGAACCAAAAACAGGACGGTTTATTTGATTGAAAATAGATACGTCCCTTTTTGTCGACATAGCGCCCATCCGTTACGAACGGGATAAGCCATTTACGAGAGAAGGCGTGTTGATGTGCGCCTGATCTTGTAGGAAATCGACCTCTGGCAGCGTAAGGTTTCCTCCATTGAACTGGTTATATATCCAGTATTTTCAGGGCGGCGCGCTCACGAAACGAAAATGAGTGAAAAATGGGCCTGTGGCAAAAAAAAGCAACTCCGTTAGGTTGAGATCCTCTCCTTCAAGAAAGGAGAGTTCTTAATCAAGTGAATGGAGTCACAACATGAACAAACCACAAACCCAGACACCTCTTCGCCATGGTCGTGTCACATCCCCTTCCAGCCGTGGCGCAGTTGCCGTGGATCTTGGCCTGCTGGAAACCTGGCAGGTCAATGAAATGGAAGGCGGCAAGAACTTCCCGGCACTGACGGCCGGTCCGTTCCCGGCGCCTTATCAAACCGACAGTGACAGCGTCACTCCACCCGCCGACGGCTTCATCCTCAGCGGTGGCAAGACCGATGCCCGTGACTGCGTCAACTTCACCCATGAGGAAATGGCCAAGAAACTCGGCCGCGCCTTCACCTGGCCGTTGCTCAATGTCGAGCCGGGTCAGACCTTCAAGGTCACCTGGGAATACACCGCGGCGCACACCACCCGTGGCTATCGCTGGCTGATCACCAAGGATGGCTGGGATCCGAAACAGCGCATCACCCGCGCACAACTGGAAACCCAGCCGTTTGCTGAAGACTTCTATGCCCAGGTGCCGTACTACAGCCATGCAGGTGAACTGAAGGCCAAGGTCAATCATGAAGTGAAACTGCCGGCCAACAAAAAGGGCCAGCATGTGATTGTGTTGATGTGGATCGTCGCCAACACCGGCAACGCCTTCTATCAAGCCTTCGATGTGGACTTCAAATAAGCCCGCGCCGTTAAACCCACACGTTCTCAAGGATTAGAACATGTCAAAGATTGACTTTACCTCACTGCAATCGCCGCTCAACGATGCCGCTTCGCTGATGCCGAGCATTGCCGGCAAAAAGATCCTCATGGGCTTCTGGCACAACTGGCCTGCCGGCCCGAGCGATGGCTACCAGCGTGGCCAGTTCGCCAATATGAACCTGGCGGATGTGCCAAAGGATTACAACGTGGTGGCCGTGGCCTTCATGAAGGGCAACGGTATCCCAACCTTCAAGCCGTACAACCTGTCCGACGCCGAGTTCCGTCGTCAGGTAGGCGTGCTGAACAGCCAGGGCAGGGCGGTGCTGATTTCCCTTGGTGGCGCCGATGCACACATCGAACTGCATAAAGGCAACGAACAGCCACTGGCTAACGAGATTATCCGTTTGGTAGAAACCTATGGCTTTGATGGCCTGGATATCGACCTTGAACAGAGCGCGATTGATTTCGCCGACAACAAGACTGTCCTGCCCGCCGCCTTGAAATTGGTCAAGGACCACTACGCAGGTCAAGGCAAACACTTCATCATCAGCATGGCGCCGGAGTTTCCGTACCTCACCAGCGCCGGCAAATACGTCGGTTACATCCAGGCGCTGGAAGGCTATTACGACTTTATCGCCCCGCAGTATTACAACCAGGGGGGCGACGGCATCTGGGTGCAGGAGGTCAACAACGGCAATGGCGCCTGGATTGCCCAGAACAACGACGCGATGAAGGAGGACTTCCTGTTTTACCTCACCGAAAGTCTGGTGAGCGGAACGCGCGGGTTTACCAGAATCCCGGCAGACAAGTTCGTCATTGGCCTGCCCGCCAACGTCGATGCGGCTGCCACCGGTTATGTGATCAACCCGACAGCCGTAACCCATGCATTCAAGCGTTTGTACGACAAAGGATTGTCGATCAAGGGCCTGATGACCTGGTCGGTGAATTGGGACAACGGGATCAGCAAAGACCACGTGCCCTACAACTGGGAATTCAGCCGCCGTTATGGGCCGATGATCAATGGCACTGATCTCTCTGGCCTGGAGCAGGATGCGGCGGATCTGGAGATCGCCAATCGGCAGTAGCGCAAAGGGGGCCTCTGGCAGACGTGCCAGAGGTCAAACAGCCGAGCTTCTGATCTGACTAAAATCCGATGCCTGTTTGGGCATCGGATTTTTTGCGTCACGCTCAAATTGCGCTGAGCGTTTTTAAAGCCGATTACCGCACCAGACAAGGCCGCTTGTTATCAAAGCTCCAACCCGGAATCAAGAATTGCATCGCCACACTGTCATCCCGCGCCCCAAGGCCCATGCCTTTGTACAGCTCATGGGCCTTGGCTACGGCGTCCATATCGATATCCACACCCAGGCCAGGCTTGGCCGGCACCTTTACGTAACCCCCTTCAATCTTCAACGGTTCGCGCGTCAGGCGCTGGCCATCCTGCCAGATCCAGTGGGTATCGATGGCGGTGATCTCGCCCGGTGCGGCCGCCGCCACCTGGGTGAACATCGCCAGGGAAATATCGAAGTGATTGTTGGAATGCGAGCCCCAGGTCAGGCCCCAGTCGTTGCACATCTGCGCGACGCGCACCGAGCCCTGCATGGTCCAGAAGTGTGGATCGGCGAGGGGGATGTCCACTGATTGCAGCTGGATGGCGTGGCCCATTTCACGCCAGTCGGTGGCGATCATGTTGGTGGCGGTTTTCAGGCCCGTGGCGCGGCGGAATTCGGCCATGACTTCGCGGCCCGAGTAGCCGTTTTCTGCGCCGCAGGGGTCTTCGGCGTAGGCCAGCACATGATGCTGGTCGCGGCACAAGCGGATGGCTTCTTTCAACGACCATGCACCGTTGGGGTCAAGGGTGATGCGCGCATCGGGAAAGCGCTCTGCCAGCGCGGTGACGGCTTCGATTTCTGCGTCGCCGCTCAATACGCCGCCCTTGAGCTTGAAATCGTTGAACCCGTATTTGGCCTTGGCCGCTTCGGCCAGGCGCACCACCGCGTCGGCGGTCAGGGCTGTTTCATGACGCAGGCGGAACCACTCGTCATCGGCGTCGGCCTCGTTGCGGTAGGCCAGGTCGGTGGCGTTGCGATCCCCCACATAGAACAGGTAGCCGAGCATCTTCACCGCGTCGCGTTGCTGGCCTTCGCCAAGCAAGGCGGCCACCGGCACTTCAAGAAACTGGCCCAGCAAGTCGAGCAGCGCGGCTTCCATGGCGGTGACGGCGTGGATGGTGATGCGCAGATCGAAGGTTTGCAGGCCGCGGCCCGCGCTGTCTCGGGACGCAAAGGTGCTGCGCATCTGGTTGAGGACGTGCTGGTACTGGCCAATCGGCTGGCCGATCACCAGGCTGCGGGCATCCTCCAGGGTTTGACGGATGCGCTCGCCGCCGGGTACTTCGCCCACGCCCGTGTTGCCACTGCTGTCCTTGAGGATGACGATATTGCGCGTGAAGTAGGGCCCGTGGGCGCCGCTGAGGTTCAGCAACATGCTGTCGTGGCCGGCGACGGGGATGACTTGGAAATGAGTAACGACAGGGGTATTCATGGCGCGTTCCTGGCTGAGTTCAAAGAGGTTTGCTGATGGCGGCGCCGCTGGGCACGGCCGGTACGGCAGAGGGTGAGGTCTTGGCAAAGAACACTAGGATGGCCGCGAGCACCGAAGTGCAGGCCAGGCCATACAGCCCGCCCTGAATCGACCCGGTGGTTTGTTCGAGAAAGCCAAAGGTAGTCGGCGCCACAAAGCCGCCCAGGTTGCCGATGGAATTGATCAGCGCGATCACCGCGGCGGCGATGCGCACATCCAGGTAGCCTTGGGGGATCGGCCAGAACAGCGACGACGCGGACTTGAACCCGATGGCCGCAAAGCAAATCGCCACGAAAGCGAAAATCGGCCCGCCGGTGGTGGACATGAACATGCCGGCCGCCGCGATCAGCAGGGCCGCCGCGACCCAGGCCTGCTGGAACTTGAACTTGCCCGACAGCGACGCAAAGGCGTACATGGCAATGATCGAGATCAGCCAGGGGATCGAGTTGAAGAACCCCACCTGCACATCACTCAGGTCGCCCATCTTCTTGATGATGCTGGGCAGCCAGAAGGTGGCGGCGTAGATCGTCAGTTGGATGCAAAAATACAGAGCGCAGAACAGCAGGATCTGGCGGTCCTTGAGCAGCTTGCCGAGGGTGGGTTTTACCGTGGTCAGGGCTTCGCGATCACGTTGCTCCTGATCGATGGCGCCCACCAGCGCATCCTGTTCTTCGCGGCTCAGCCACTTGGCGTCATGTGGCTTGGAGTCCAGCCAGAACCACACGAAGAAGCCCAGCGCCACCGAGGCCAGGCCCTCGATGCCGAACATCCATTGCCAGCCATGCAAACCAAAGCCTTCGATCTGCAACAACGCGCCCGACAACGGCCCGGAGATCAACGACGCCACCGCCGAACCACTGAGGAAGATCGCGATGGCCTTGCCACGCTCCACGCCGGGCAACCAGCGCGTGAAGTAATAGATCACGCCGGGGAAGAACCCTGCCTCTGCCACACCCAGCAAGAAACGCAGGATGTAGAAGTGGGTTTCGTTCTGGATAAACGCCATCAGCGTGGCGACGATGCCCCAGGTGAACATGATGCGGGTCAGCCAGATACGCGCACCGACTTTTTGCAGCAGCAGGTTGGACGGCACTTCGAACAGCGCATAGCCAATGAAGAACAGCCCGGCGCCGAAGCCGTAGGCCGCTGCGCCAATACCCAGGTCATGCTCCATGTGCGTGCGCACGAAGCCGATATTGACCCGGTCGATGTAGTTGAGGATGAACATGACCACGAACAGCGGGAGCACATGGCCCTTCACTTTGCTCACGGCGCGGGCGAGCGCTGAATCACTTTCGGGTACGGCAGATGCTGGGCTTGAATGGCTCACCATGTGAAAACTTCCCCCTGATTGTTTTTATGTGGGTTTAGCTGTTTTGTTGACAGACATCATACAAGTGGTTTTCTGGGAATCGCAATGTGTTGATGGGTGAATTTGTTTTTATAAGGACAGCTGTCGACCAGCTGTTTCGGTTATGTGGCTGTTTTTATTGGATGTTGAGAAGCTGAGGCAGGTGGAGTGCTTCAAGGTTGTGATCAGAAAATTTTTGATTTTTTGATGTGTTGTCATACAAGTTAAAGGTTTTTTGCGGTAAACGGGCGCTGCTTCAAGGCAGAGTGATAAGCTCGCTTGTGCCCAACCCCTTGGACCCGCAGCCCATGCCCATTGAAAGCCCGACGCCTGTGCGTAAACGCTCAACCAACCTGGCCCAGGGCGTGGTCGAGGCGCTGACCCAGCGCATCCTGCTCGGGCAACTCAAACCCGGTGAAAAACTGCCGTCCGAATCCACCATCGTGCTTGAGCATGGGGTGAGCCGCACCGTGGTGCGTGAAGCCTTGTCCAAGTTGCAGGCGTCGGGGCTGGTGGAGACGCGTCACGGCATTGGCACCTTTGTGCTGGAGCAGCACACGCAGCCGGGGCTGCGCCTGCATGTAGACACGGTCGCCAGCGTGCGCAACATGCTCGAATTACGCCTGGGCCTGGAAGTGCAGGCGGTGGCCTTGGCCGCGCTGCGCAGGAGCGAGGCACAACTGGCCCACATGCGCCAGGCGCTGGACGACTACCAAGCCTCCCTGGCCAACAACGACAGCTGTGTGGAGGAGGACAAGCGCTTTCACCAACTGATCGCCGAAGCCACCGGCAATACGTTTTTCACCGACATCATGCAGCACCTGGGCACGGCGATGATTCCGCGCACCCAGGTGAATGCCGTCGAGCGCGGCGGCGCGGACTTTACCCAACTGGGGCAGTTGGCGAACCTGGAACACGAGGCCATCTACAACGCTATCAAGCGCCAGGACCCGGACGCCGCACGGGCGGCCATGGTGCTGCACTTGACCAACAGCCGGGATCGATTTTCCGGGCAATCCTAAGGAACCCTCATTGAATCAACACACCTTGTCCATGCGCCTGGAGCGCGTGGCGGCCCACGTGCCAGCCGGCGCGCGCCTGGCCGATATCGGCTCGGACCACGCCTACCTGCCGGTGGCCTTGATGCGTCGTGGCGCCATTGCGGCGGCCGTGGCGGGGGAAGTGGCCGCTACACCCTTTCACGCCGCCCAGCGTACCGTGAACGATAACGGCCTGGCGCGGCACATCACGGTGCGCCTGGCCGATGGCTTGACGGCCATCGAGCCGGCCGACGCGATCACCGCCATCAGCCTGTGCGGCATGGGTGGCGAGACCATCCGCGACATCCTCGACAGCGGCAAGGCGCACCTGAACGGCCGCGAACGCCTGATCCTGCAACCCAACGGCGGCGAGCAGCCGCTGCGCCAATGGTTGATGGACAACGGCTACCAGATCCTCCATGAAGAGTTGCTGCGGGAAAACCGCTTCTACTACGAAATCATCGTCGCCGAACGCACCGAGGCGATGACCTATACCGCCGAGCAGCTGTACTTCGGCCCGTTGCAAATGCAGGCGCGTCGCCCGGAATTCCTTGCGAAGTGGCAACGTATATTGCGCGAGAAACGCAAGACATTGGCCAGCCTCGAACAAGCGCGGCAGGCCGTGCCCGAGCAGAAAATGCAGGAGATCGTGCAGCAGGTGCAGTGGATCGATCAGTTGCTCGCCTGAGCGTCACCGATCAGTGTGGGAGATGTCGAGCTTTAGCGAGGCTTCGAAGGCGGCGGCACTCGCGACATAAATGTTGCCTGATACACCGCTATCGAAGCCTCGCTAAAGCTCGACATCTCCCACATTAGAACTGTGATCGCCGGATATGCTCCAATAGCCGCATCATCAGCTCACCAGGAACCCGCCATGGCCGACACCACTGACCAAGCCTTCTACGACCGGGCAGACGCCCATATCGAACTGTCCAACGAACAGCTCAAGACCTGCGAAAATCTCGGCGAGATCAGCGCATCGATGATGTTCGGCACTACACGCTTCAATGCCTGGGCCAGTGCGCGCAACTTCAAGTCCGGCACCGAAATGGCGGATGCGCGGGAAGCGATGTTGAAGTATTTTTGCGACCAGTATCGGATGATGCTCGAGGATAACCTGGATGATCACATCAATAATTTCAGTCAGTACATGCGGGTGAATCCACAGGGTTGATCTTCGCAGTTCAGAAGCTCGTCTACTTCCTGTGCGTTGCGCAAGTGAATCACTGGAATCTGCGGCCCGATATTCATGCGCGCCGCTTCAATGCCAGGTCGGCTCAGCCGATCGTAGTTCCAGCAAAAGCTCAGGAAGTTCAGAAACTCCTTGTCCAGTTTCTCCTTGCAGCCTGCGGGTTTATCCGCGCGCGGCCGGTCCAGCAGACTGCGTATAAGCACACGTCGCAAGCAGGTGGTGCGAGGGGTGTCGAGCCAGATGATGAGGTCTGCGCGCGGCAGGCGTAGATCGAAAGTGCGTCGGGCGTAATTGCCTTCACAGACCCAACTGTCCGATGCAATCGCTTGCCGGACCCGTGCGCGGAAGACCTCATTGTCGGCCTCTATCCAATTAGGCTCCCAGAACAATCTGTCCAGATGCACCACGGACAAATTCAAGCGTGTGCCAAGTTCGCGGGCCAGGGTCGATTTGCCGCTGCCTGCGTTGCCAAGTATCACGATGCGTTGCATGTGCCATCCTTTGCTGTGGAACAGTCGAGCCTTGAGTGATATTACGGGATTGCTCTTGAGGCGAACAACATTCAGGGCACTCCACCTCCGTCGTGTAGTCTTCTGCTTAACCCTAACGGAGCTGCCCTCGATGATCACTGTCCACCACCTCAACAATTCCCGCTCACAACGCATTCTCTGGATACTTGAAGAACTGGGCCTGCCCTACGACATCAAGCGCTACCAGCGCGACGCCAAGACCAACCTGGCACCGCCTGAACTCAAGGCCATCCACCCGTTGGGCAAATCCCCGGTGATCGAAGACGGCTCCCAGGTGCTGATCGAATCTGCTGCGATCATCGACTACCTCATCCGCCGCCACGGCAACGGCCAACTGCAACCCGACCCGGCTACCGACGCCTATGACAGCTATGTGCAATGGATGCACTTCGCCGAAGGCTCGGCCATGCTGCCGCTGATGCTCAACCTCTACGTCGGACGCCTGGGTGAAGCAGGCGCACCGCTGCATCCGCGGATCGAATCGGAGCTGGCCAACTACCTGGGCTACCTGAATGATGTGCTGGGGCACACGCCGTACCTGGTGGGCGACGCACTCAGCGGCGCGGATATCCAGATGAGCTTTATCGGCGAAGTCGCCCAGGCCCAGGGCAAATTGCAGGCTTACCCGAACCTGGCGGCATGGCTGCAAAAGCTTCAGGCGCGTCCGGCTTACCGCAAGGCGGTGGAGCGGGGCGGGGAATACGCGTTCGCCAAATAGCGGGCCCACCGACACCGCCTCCTGTAGGAGCGAGCTTGCTCGCGAAAAACGTCAACGATAACGCGTGTTTCCTGGATGAACGCGGCGCCTTTGGGTTTTTCGCGAGCAAGCTCGCTCCTACAGAACCTATTTCGGCAGGTGAACCTTCGAGTCTCCCAGCGCTCACTTAAAAGGTGGCACTGGCTTTTCTCGAAAGGAATCTGCATGCACCCCACCTCGTCAATCGCGCCCGTAGAGCGCGAACTGAGCCTGCGGGCAGTCATCACCGGGATCGTGCTGGGCATCCTGCTGACCCCATCCAATGTTTACGCAGGCTTGAAGATCGGCTGGTCGTTCAATATGTCGATCATCGCCTTGCTGATCGGCTATGGCATCTGGCAAGGCCTGGCCCGGCGTTCCGCTGAACACCTGCCGTGGACCCTGCACGAGAGCAATATCAACCAGACCGTGGCCTCTGCCGCGGCGTCGATCATTTCCGGCGGGCTGGTCGCGCCCATCCCGGCTTATACCTTGCTCACCGGCAACCAACTGGCAGCGCTGCCGATGATCGCCTGGGTGTTTTCGGTGAGTTTCCTGGGGATCTGGATCGCGTGGTACCTGCGGCCTTCATTGCTCAATGACAAGGCGCTGAAGTTTCCCGAAGGCATGGCTACCCTGGAGACCCTGCTGCACATTTACAACCACGGGCGCGAAGCCGCAACGCGCTTGAAAGTGCTGCTCGGCGCGGCGCTGTTGTCGGGGCTGGTCAAGTGGGTGGATACCTTTATGTGGGTTTTCCCACGCTGGTCGCCGAGCCCTGCGTTGGAGCGCCTGACCTTCACCGCAGACCCTTCGCTGCTGTTGCTGGGGTTCGGCGGCATTATCGGCATTCGCGTGGGCCTGACCCTGCTGCTCGGCGCCTTGCTGGCATGGGGCGGGCTGGGGCCGTGGCTGTTGGCCAATGGCTTGGTGAGCCTGCCCGCCGACAGCAGCGGCCCGCAATTTGCCGCGCTGGTGGAATGGCTGCTTTGGCCAGGGGTGAGCCTGATGGTGTGTTCCACCCTGGCGTCCCTGGCGATTCGCCTGTGGGCGTTGCATCGCTCAACCCGAGTGGCTGGCGGCACGTCTTGGACGGTTCCCAAGCCTGGGCCTGCCGTGGGGTTCGCCCTGGCGATAGTGTTGGTGGTGAGCCTGCAAGCGCTGTTGTTCGGTATCAACCTTGGGATGGCGCTGCTGACCATTCCCCTGGCGATCTGCCTGGCCGCCGTGGCGGCGCGGGTGGTGGGGGCAACCGGTATTCCGCCGATCGGCGCCATCGGGCAACTGTCCCAGCTGAGTTTTGGCATCGTTGCGCCGGGCCAGGTGCCGATCAACCTGATGAGCGCCAACACCGCTGGCGGTTCGGCGGGGCAGTGCACGGACTTGATGAACGATTTCAAGGTGGGCAAGGCGATTGGCGCGACGCCGCACAAACAAGTGATCGCCCAGATCCTCGGGATTTTTGTCGGCAGCATCGTCGGCGTATTCGCTTACCTGGCGTTGATCCCCGACCCTCAAACCATGCTGCTCACCGAACAGTGGCCAGCCCCGGCCGTCGCCACCTGGAAAGCTGTGGCCCAAACCCTGACCCACGGGCTGGATTCGTTGTCACCCAGCATCCGCTGGGCCATTGCTGTTGCAAGCCTGTGCGGCGTACTGCTGGGCATACTCGACAGCACATTACCCACCCATCGCGCCCGCTACCTGCCGAGTGCGGCAGCCTTGGGACTGGCGTTTGTCTTGCCTGCGTCGGTGTCGCTGATGATGGCCCTGGGCGCGATCATGACCTGGGCGGTGAGCCGTCGCTGGCCAAGCGTGACCCAGCGCTTTGCGATCACGGCGGCGGCGGGGTTGATCGCCGGGGAGAGCATTACCGGTGTGGGCGCGTCGTTGTGGCAGATGCTGGGCAACGGGTGAGCGGCGCGGTTGAGGGCCATCGCCAATGTCGATATCAGGCACGATGGTGGCGTAACCAGGCTACTTGTGCCTGGCCTAGGGCACTTAAGGTGAGGGTCATTGGCCGCCCGAGAACAACAAAAACAATGACTAGCCTCAACTGCAACGATTCCAACGGTCAGCTGGCGCAGGGCTTCAAGCCGCGCCATGTGACCATGTTGTCCATCGCTGGCATCATCGGCGCGGGGTTGTTTGTCGGCTCCGGGCATGCGATCGCCGCCGCCGGGCCAGCGGTGTTGCTGGCCTATCTGTTCTCCGGCCTGCTGGTGGTGCTGGTCATGCGTATGCTGGGGGAAATGGCGGTGGCGCGCCCGGACACCGGCTCGTTTTCCACCTACGCCGACCAGGCCATTGGCCCCTGGGCGGGGTTTACCATCGGCTGGTTGTATTGGTGGTTCTGGGTGCTGGTCATTCCCATCGAGGCATTGGCCGCCGGGCATGTGCTCAATCAGTGGTTCCCTCAGGTTGATGCGTGGCTGTTTGCGTTGATCTCAATCGTTTTGCTGGTGATCACCAATCTATTCAGCGTGGCCAAATACGGCGAATTCGAATTCTGGTTCGCCATGGCCAAAGTGATTGCCATCGTCGGCTTTATCGGCCTGGGCTTCAGCGTACTCATGGGCTGGATCCCGGATCGCGAAGCCAGCGGCTTGAGCCGCTTGATGGAGGAACACGGCGGGTTTGCTCCCAACGGCCTGTCGGCGGTGGTGGGCGCGTTCATTACCATCATGTTCAGTTTCATCGGCACCGAAGCGGTGACCATCGCCGCGGCGGAATCGAGCAACCCGGCGCAGAACATCGCCAAGGCCACACGTTCGGTGATCTGGCGCATCGGCGTGTTCTACCTGTTATCGATCTCCATCGTTATCTCCGTGGTGCCGTGGAACGATCCGCTGCTGGCATCCGTGGGTTCCTATCAGCGCGCACTGGAACTGATGAACATCCCCAATGCCAAGTTCATGGTCGATGTGGTGGTGTTGATCGCAGTAGCCAGTTGCATGAACTCCTCGATCTACATTTCTTCGCGCATGCTGTTTTCCCTGGGCAAACGCGGCGATGCGCCGCCGGCGCTTAAAATCACCTCGAAGGCGGGCGTGCCCCGGGCGGCGGTGATCGCCAGCACCATCATCGGTGCGGGCGTTACGTTGCTGAGCTACTTCATGCCGGCCGGTCTGTTCCAGTTCTTGCTCGCCAGCTCCGGGGCCATCGCGTTGTTGGTGTACCTGGTGATCGCTATCTCGCAACTGCGTATGCGTCGCTTGCTGCTTCGGCAAAACGTCGAGCTGACCTTTCGCATGTGGCTGTTTCCGTGGCTGACTTACCTGGTGATCGTGTTCATCTGCCTCGCCCTTGGGGTGATGATGGTGACGCCCGAGCACCGCACCGAAGTGTCCTCGACCATTGGCCTGGCGTTGGTGATTTCCTTCATCGGCCTGGTCACGGCGCGCCAGCACAACCGGGCACCCAAGCCGGTGGCGCTGGAACAGTCCTGATCACGCCTCTGGGGTAGCGGTGATGGAAACCGAGGCACCTGTTTGTCAGACCATCGGCTTTTTGCTGCTGGACCAATTCACCCTGATATCGCTGTCGTGTGCGGTCGAGCCGCTGCGCATGGCCAACCAATTGGCGGGCGAAGAGCTCTACCGTTGGCAAACCCTGAGCCTGGACGGCCAGCCGGTGTGGGCCAGCGATGGCGTGTCGGTGACCCCGGACGCGTGCGCGCAGGACCAGCGCGGCTTCGATGCAGTGATCGTGTGCGGCGGCGTGGGCATTCAACAGGCTATCAGCCCTGCGCTCATCGCCTGGTTGCGCAGCCAGGCGCGCCTGTACTGCAAACGTCTCGGCGCGGTGTGCACCGGCAGTTGGGCGCTGGCCCAGGCGGGGTTGCTCGATGGCTTCCAGTGCAGCGTGCATTGGGAGCTGATGGCGTCGATGCAGGAGGCGTTTACCCGCGTCAAGGTCAGCTCCAGCGTATTCACGCTCGATGGCAACCGCTTTACCAGCTCCGGCGGCACTGCGCCGTTGGACATGATGCTGCACCTGATCGGCCGCGATCACGGGCACACGCTGTCGGCGGCGATTTCCCAGATGTTCGTGTACGAGCGCATTCGCAACGAGCGCGACCACCAACGCGTGCCGCTCAAGCACCTGCTCGGCACGCAACAGCCCAAGCTGCAAGAAGTGGTCGCCCTGATGGAATCCAACCTGGAAGAACCCATCGACCTCGACGAACTGGCCGCCTATGTGCACGTGTCCCGCCGCCAGTTGGAGCGCATGTTCCAGAAGCACCTGTACTGCACGCCATCGCGCTATTACCTCAAGCTGCGCCTGACCCGTGCCCGCCAGTTGCTGATGCAGACGCCCATTTCGATTGTCGAGCTGGCGGTGATTTGCGGCTTTGTGTCCACGCCGCATTTTTCCAAGTGCTACCGGGATTTCTTCGGCGTGGCGCCCAGCGATGAGCGCTCGGACATGCGCCTGCATCCGCCGCCTGCGTTACGGCCAGAGGGGCAATCCCGGGCGCCGCAAAAGCCCAGGAATGCACTGGAGCAGGCGCGTGACGAGCCGACGTTTGCTACGGTGCAGATTCAAAGGCGATAGGGCTTGGGGCATTGTTTGACACCCACCTGGCCATAAATATCGACAACTTGGACGGGGAGGGGCTTGCCCTCTGTAGGAGCGAGCTTGCTCGCGAAAAACTTACAGGCGCCGCGTTCATTCAGGAAGCACGCGTTATCGTTGACGTTTTTCGCGAGCAAGCTCGCTCCTACAGAGGGCAATAAGCCTCAGCGCTCAAATCCACTGGTCATTCAACGCGGTGCGCTCTCCGCCTTCATGCCCGGTATTCAGAATGCCCCTTGGCTCGATCATCATCAGCCTGGCTTCACCTTCGGCCGCCGTCCTGTGCTCAATGCCACGCGGCACCACATACAACTCACCCGGCTTCACATACACCGGGCCATCAGGCAGGTCGATACGCAGCGTGCCTTCAAGCACCAGGAACGCTTCATCGGTTTCGGGGTGCGAATGCCAGATGAACTCGCCCTCGATGCGCACGACCTTGAACTGGTAGTCGTTCATTTCGGCAACCACTCTTGGGCTCCATTGCTGGTCGATGAGCGAGGCTTTGTGCGCGAGGTTTATTGGTTGGGTAGGGTGCTGTAAGTGAGTCATGCTGAGCCTTCCTGTCAGTGAGAAGCCAGACTATCCGGCCATCAGGCGCAGAGGCTTGTACGATCCTGCAACCCCTCCACTCGCACGGCCCTGCATTCCCCATGGGAATGCAGTACATAAAATTAATGCATTTTTCTTGCTGCCACGGTTAACGTAATTTCCTTCAAGGCCACGGAGAACCGCCTTGAACTCATCCTCACCCAACCCTGCTGAAAAATTCGACACCTCAAGAGCCAACGAGTACGCGCGACAAAGCCGTATCGCATTGGCGGGCTATGACGCGTGCCAGGATCTGGCAGCCTGCATGCTCGCGGCGAGCCTTGGCGATGCCCCTTCGGCCAAGGTACTTGTGGTCGGCGCCGGCGGTACGGCGCAGGAGATCATCGCCATGGCCAGCCTTGAACCGGGCTGGCGCTTCATGGCGGTTGATCCCTCCCAGCCGATGCTGGACGCGGCAAGGCAGCAGTTGGAAGCCAACCACTTGCTGGATAGAACAACCCTGCATCTCGGGACGCTTGAAGACCTGGCAGCAGACGCGTCATACGACGCCGCCACCTTGATCGGTGTGCTCCACCATCTGGAGGGTGATGAGGCCAAGGACCGGATGCTGCGATCGATTCGGGCGCACCTGAAACCGGGGGCACCGCTGATCGTCGCGGGCAATCATTACGCGTATGCGAGCCAGCCGCTGCTGCTGGCGGCGTGGGGCCAACGCTGGCGTCAGCATGGAGCCACCCCGGACGAAGTGAAGGCCAAGCTCGGCAAAATCCTTCAAGGCGCTGACCCGCCGCATTCCGAGGCCGCGGTTCAGAGGCTGTTGCACGACGCCGGCTTCGGCGACACCACCCGTTTCTTCAGCAGCCTGTTCTGGGGGGCTTGGCTGACGTGTTGTAAGGTGCAATAGCGAAGTCAGCAACCCGTGGCACGATTCAGATCGCCCGGAGAGTAGCCAGCCGTCGACGCCAATCGCCGCCATGCCGAAGGTGGCATTCCTCTTCAGAGTCGAAACTGACGCAGCGGGCGATGTTCGGGACGTGTACGTCAGCGTCATCCAGCGCGGCGGTGGTCAGCTCGCGCATACGGGCGTCCGCGCCGGTCGCAAGGGCGTGAGCCTTGCTCGCAACGCTGTCGAACACCCAGATCACCCGCAGGCTTTGGGGGAAGGCGCGGTAGTCGACGGTGTGGGTCAACCAGTCGAAGCCCGGGATTTCGGTTTTTGCGATCTCGCAGGCGTCGGTCAGGGCTGCGATGAGGCGGCGTTCGATACGGGCGTGGTCGCGTGAGGCTGGCGGCATAAAAAGGAGGTCCGTGAATCCTGGGAGTGGGTTGGGGCGTCAGGCGAGAGGCTGATCAGAGCATAGGTATCTACACAACTTCGGCACGACGCTAAATCTGTGGCGAGGGAGCTTGCTCCCGTGACGGCCTGACAGCCGACGCCAATCTACCTGACACCCCACGATCAACTGTGGGAGCTGGCTTGCCTGCGATGGCGGCCTGCCAGCCGACGCCAATCTACCTGACACTCAGCGATCCAACTGTGGGAGCTGGCTTGCCTGCGATGGCGGCCTGCCAGCCCACGCCAATCTACCTGACACCCCACGATCCAACTGTGGGAGCTGGCTTGCCTGCGAAGACGGCCTAACAGTCAACACAGTTGGACCGTGTACATATCCATTCCTGCAGTAACGGCCACCTAGGAGGTAACCCCGTTCTTGTTCCATCGCCAGCGCGGTGGAGAAGGTTACCGCAATGCAGGTGGCCTGGTCGCGGATATTGCACACTTCGACTTCGCTGAGAGGGCGCCTTTTTTCGATTCGGCGGCTGTCAGCAAGGCTGCCAGAGCGGGGACAAAAACCAGGCAGAGGGGCTCGGTAGACATCTGCTTTTTCCTGAGTGGGGTGGGGCGCTTATTGTTCAGGGTTGATCAACGATCTCAACGTATGGTCCTCCCAGACACCAGCAATTTTCAGATAGGCTCGCGCATGTCCTTCCTTCTCAAACCCCAGCGACTCCAGAAGGCGTTCACTTCGCACATTGTGGGGTAAATGATTGGCCATGATCCGGTGAAGACCCAGTTGCTCAAAACAGTGTTGGTTAGTGACCTGAAGTGTTTTCTTCATCAGGCCGCGACCCTGGGCAGATTCTGCTAGCGAGAAGCCGAGATGACAGGCCTGAAAAACGCCTCTCACAATGTTCGTGTAGTTACACCGCGCTAGAACCTCTCCGCTCTCGGGTTCAAGCAAGAGGAAACACAGAGCGTTGCCAGCCTGCATATTGTTGACCTGCTGCTCCACCCTGGCCTTGGCGTTGCCAGTGGTGAAGTATTCCTCCTCCCTGAGCGGCTCCCAGGGTTGCAGATGCCTGCGATTGACGCGTTCGTAACGGCTGACCCTCTCGAAATCGTCGCACGACAATGGCCGAAGGCAGTAGCCCTCAACGCAATACTCCATAAGCCCCTCCAGATTGATCAATGGCCCCATCTGACTGCGTAGCCGCAAAGAATAGCGCCGCTGCGCGTAAAGCGACCCCTTTCATGGCAAACAGGTCTACCATGCCAGCCCCGGCAGTGGTTCCACTCGCTCCCGTACTCCATTTTTCAAGGTAGCGATAATGTCCATCGACCAGATCTCCCTCCCCAAAGGCGTCGGCCCCCACGCCGCCAAGCTGCTTGACGCTATTACTGGCGCCTCCACCCATGAAGAACTTAACCGTGCTGGCGGTAAAGCCGAGGGCTTTGTGCTGGGGCTGGAGGCCACCAAGGCGATCAAAAGCCAAATCGCAGAGTCGCTGTATGTGGCGTATGACGACGCGGCGAGCAATCGGGCTGCTGAACTGAAGAGCTAGTGCACGTCAGCCCATGGTTCCGGAATGAGCGCCAATCGCCGGAACAGGCTGGCGCACATAATAATTGTCGAAGTCACTGCTTTCGATGAATTGAAAGCCATGGCGGGTATAAAAGCGATTCGAAGCGCTTTCTTTGAGAGCCCCCACTTTGATAGGAAGCGCAGCCGCATCCGCCTCTTTGAAAATCTGCGTGAGAACAGCAGACCCCACCCCTGACCCTTGCGCGCTCGGCCTTACATACAAGTGGTCGAGCAAGAGTTCATGGTGGTGACGTTTCACCACTACGAAACCCACCCGCTCTCCAGATGCCTCGATATAGCGTGTGTCGCGAGCTTCAAAGCCGCCGACAAACCGCTCCCGCGCACGGGCTGGATCAAATCGCCCAACACGCTCCAGACTTTCGCGCATGGCCTCGATTCGAATGGCTACCAGATTATCCAAGTCGCTTTGTTGAACCGGGGCCAAAATGATCGGGGAATTTTGATTGGGTGCGACGGGCATATGGGTGCTCCAACTACCATCCTGGGGGCTCAGTATAGAGAGCCTGATACTGATGAAGCGACCTGCATGGTATGTTCACGGCATACATGGAGTAACGGCCCCAGGAAGGAAAGTGCAATGTCAGTGGATACCCACCCAATCCGTATTCTCTCGCAACGCCTGAGCATTGAGCCCTTCTGCGAGCGCGACGCTGCTGAGTCCTTCTCTTGTATCACTGCGTCTCTGACTCGCTACATGTCCTGGGAACCGCCTGCCTCGCTGGAAGAGTACGCGCAAGTCTGGGGGCGGTGGCTGCCTGCTATAGCGGATGGCAGCGACATCGTGTTCACGGTCAGGGAGCGGGTGAATGCTCGTTTTGCCGGCTTGGTTGGGTTGCACCATATCGGCAGTGAAACACCGGAGTTGGGTATCTGGATCCGTGAAGATAAACATGGGTTGGGGTTTGGTGGTGAGGCGGTGCGGGCGGTTGTTGAGTGGGCTAGCCAGTGGGTGGTGGCAAAGTACTTTATCTATCCTGTTGCGACGCAGAATCGTGCGAGTCGACGTATTGCCGAAGGTTTGGGGGGAGTGGTCATCGAGAGGCGGATGGCGGAGAAATATGATTCGGTTGTGTACCGGATACCGGTGGTTTAACTCTGGGTATCAGGTTGGCCGATTGCTGTCCTTCACGAACGGCAGAAATCGGCCAAAAGCGGACGGGCAAACGTTCGCGGATTCTTGGGGAAAGTGCAGATCTGATGCCCCTATTCCTCAGGTAGTACGTGAGCACTACCCAAAATTGAGGCGCTAATCAGAAACGTTATCCATTTGAAGCCATCACTGCGTGAAGTCACAAACTTCCTTCAAGCAGGAGCTTTTTCCCAGATCGGGAACCGTAAGCCAGCGGCCTTCTTGTCTGGCACGATGAATCCCAAACTGTATCGCGCGCGCGTGATGGCGACGTACAGCTTGTTTTGAGCTGTTTCGTCCTTCGCTGGAAACGGCTTTTGGCCGTCTAAGACGAAATGCAGTTGGCTTTCCGCGGGAAGCACCAACACCCGTTCAAAACCCAGACCTTTGCTCCCTCCAAAGTTGTAGCATCGCGCCTGGACAGGAAGAAGCTTCGTCCCGGACGTTACACTCCAGCGCAACACCATAGGGTCGAACACCTTGATATATTCGGCGACGTCCGACTCCCTGACGATGAAGGTGCCGAGGTGATGGGCAAACTCAGGTGGGGCCTCTTTCACCGCCGACTCCGTCGCTTCATAAGCGCCCTTGTGTACTGCGTCAGCGACGTCACAAATCGGCTGAATGCACCGACGGTTGAGCACCAATGCCTCCCCCACAAAACCCATAGACTTAAAAGCTGCGACCTTCTCAGCGGCCGTTTTAGGTGCTTTTTGGCCAAACGTCGTCTCGTACACCGTCTGCCGGAAATCTCCCACACACGTGATGGGGATCGGCATCACTTTGCTCAGCCCCTTGAGCACCTCATAGTCCCACCCAACCAGATCTTGAACCTCATCAAAGAACAACTGGGTATAAATCTCCCCTAGTCGTACTGCAGCAGAGTTTTTCGTGGCCTTCATGATCCGGCTCGCCAGTTTTGCGAGAAAGCCGGTGTGAGCCTTGGTCTCGCATGGAGTCAGGAAGTGTTTTGGGTTGTAGCTCTTATCGTCCAGCTGCTCGGCGCGCCCCGGCAGCATAAACGTTGAATCTGGCCTCATATGAGGATTGCGCTGGTTGAAGCAGATGCCATCGATCCGTCGCTGGAACAATGCCTGCTGATACGGCCTCACCATGTCTTCCAAGTAAAAAGAGAACAGACCTTTGACCACGAACCGATCACTGTGCGTACCAAAGACCTCCAGAAATCGACGTCTCAGTTCCTGCTGATTACTGGTCGTATAGGTCACCACCAGAACCTTTCCCCCGCGCTCGATTTCGGCGATTGATTCGGTAATGACCTTGTGAGTCTTGCCTGAACCGGCACCCGCGATGCAGAGTTTATTAGGCAAAGTTCAGTACCTCAGCGAGGAAGGCCGGATATTTGAAAGGCTTATCAGTCTCAAAAACCCTGATGGCAGAATCGACTTTCTTTTTGCCTTTGCCGTCGCCGTCACTGCTTCGGAACCACTCCACGATGAACTCGAGCTTTTCAG
Source organism: Pseudomonas fluorescens (assembly GCF_001902145.1). Classification (GTDB taxonomy): domain Bacteria; phylum Pseudomonadota; class Gammaproteobacteria; order Pseudomonadales; family Pseudomonadaceae; genus Aquipseudomonas; species Aquipseudomonas fluorescens_BV. The sequence continues at coordinate 546,289 of NZ_MRST01000027.1, read as the reverse complement.
CAAAAGTAGGTTTGGCAGCGAGTAGTTTGAAGGTCTCGGCGGAGAGGACAACTTCTGCAAATGCCTGCAACTCTTTTTCCGATGCGGCATTGGCTAAAATCATCGCTGGCTCAAGCGAAAATTCATCTTTGTTCTTTGACGAAACCAGCTTTATGTTTGGGAAAGCCGCGTATTCCTTGCGTGCTTCAACGACGTTCTTTTCGTAATTGCCATCGTTATCCCGCAAGACATTAATCGCGGTACCGATTTCTTTGCCGATCGCAATGAACGTCTTGAACCCGACGCCGCGCACCACAATGATATCGATCCCGTCCTGCTCTGGCAGTCGCCCCTTGTGAGTGTCTTTGTAGATCTTTTTGAGGATCAACTCATCAGATGGGCCTTCGACCAACACTACCTTCTTGGAAAGTGCGACACGCAGTGTGTCGTAGCCTGGTAGCCGCTTCAGCGTCTTGACCACCCCCTTGTCCAGGAGGTGTAGTCGCTTATATGCGTCATGCAGCAAGCAAATTTTATTGATGCTCAGTTTGTTCAGCACATAAGAGCTGTGGGTCGTCAAGAATAGCTGCTTGCCGTCTCGCTGGTCCTCGATGTCTTGCACCAACTTGCTCAGCTCGACATGCGACAGGTGATTTTCCGGCTCTTCCATCATCACCAGGTCGATGTCTTTTGACTTGTTGTGCAGTGCCAGTTTGATTTGCACCTTGCTCTGCTCACCCTTGCCGATCATGTGGAACGGAACGGCATTTACTTCAAGTTGCAGAGCGTTCTGGAGAGCGCCAGCGGGCATGGTGTTGGCGGCGATGGTCAGCTTCTTCTCCGTGATCCTGTTATCGGAATCCAAATCCTTATTGACGGTGGTGACCTCATCTGTGTTGTTGAAGGATTGGAGGGTCTCACGGTAGTTCAGGCTCAGACGGTACTCTTCGTCCTTTCTGAGTGCGGTGCTCAGCACATTCGAGATGTACTGATTTTTGCCGAAGGTGGGATGAATGCGAGTGGGGTCGATGTAGAGCGCTCTAAATTGCTTGGTCATCGGTTTGATAACATTCCAGGCAAAATCCATCCATTCGACTTGGTAGAATTCCACTGGGATGCTGGTTATCGCGGCACCGGAGGCTAGGTAATCGTTATAGGCATCAGTAAAATCTGGATCAAAGCTGGCTTTGATCTGAACCCCCTGAGCATCTTTCTTCAGGCTGTTGTTCGCACCGCGGTAGTCGGGCACGTTCTTCATATACGCCTCGATCACGAGGATCGGTAAGTCTGCAGGCTCTTTTGGCGAGGCGCGGAACACAGCGACTGTCTCTGCGTTGAACAGATCCGGGGAAAATTCGCTATTGAATGGCCGACCGCGATACTGAAAATTGAGCACGATCTCCAAAGCCTCCAGAATCGTACTTTTGCCTGCGTTATTATCACCTACGAAAATATTCACATCTTCGTTGAAGTCAAAAGTCTGATCTTTGAACTTTTTGAAGTTGATCAGGCGTAGCGATTCTATAAGCACGTTTCAAATCCTTATGAAGTAGCGGCGACCGGTGTGGCGTAAGGCCATTGCGGTTCACGCTATAGGGACGTGGGCAACCTGTCCAGTGAGAAGACGAAGCTGCGACGGCGGCCTTGCGAGGCAGAGTAAGTGGGTGCCCTTCAGCACACGCGGCTGGCATAGACAATTAGTCCTGATACTTGGGCCTTGGGCTTTTCAGCAGCACCGGCGATCGGCAGCGCAGCATCAATGAGATGCTCTTCGGAATCTCGTTCGGCCACGTCGATCAAGCTGCAGCGGCCAATGACCTGGTGGTCGGTCGTATTCCGGTTTCGGGGAGAGTAACGTTACACGACTGATCCAGCCCACCTTGCAATCGCCAGGTTATGCGCTGGACGATCCTTTATCAGATAAAAATTTGTTGTCCGCGCTGATTTGCGCCTTACTCGCCTTCGCTGGTTTGGACGACGCCAAAGTCATCCCGTCAGGCCCGCTTGCGCCTTGGGCTTGTCATCACAGAATACCTTTCCGTAGATGGCCGGAAACTCTATAAAATTTAAGCTTGCTAGGAGCGTCGATTGGGTTTCTCGGGATTTCGTACAGCGCTGTTACATACACTCAGCGGAATGGGCCTCGCAGTTGAACGTACCCTGGTGGCCGTCTTGGAGAACTACCAAGACTGATGGATCGATCCGTGTGCAGACGTGCTGAGGCCCTACATGTGTGGCGTCGAGGTCCTCTGACTTTTCAACCTAGAGCATCACTGCTCGCCCAATGAAATGTGCTGGCCGGTCTGATTGACCGTGGCCTGATGGGTCAATTACCGATTCTACAAACCTCAACCTGGTAGCCCATTGCACCGAGCCGCTGGGCGAACTGCCGGAAGTTCACCTTCGAGAAAAACGGCATGTGCAACGTATCGTTGGGTTGCATGATAGCGAACACGATTCTGTTGCGCGGTTGCGCAACAGGGTTGAAGGCGAACTGAAAATTACCCAACTCCGCCAGATGGGCGTTCACCTGAGTAACGACATCGGGGGTGTTGATCAGAGCTTCAGCGGACACATAGGCCTGAGAAAAGAGATGGCTCAGCACGCTCGACGATGAGTACTTCTTGACATGGATGATGTGGTGATCCGGCGTGAGCAGGTCACAAAATTCGAATGGGGCACCAGCACCCGTTAACCTCACCAATTTCTGGTCCAGCAGATAGAAATTTATGTTGTCTGCGATGCGTCTAAGGTAAGCGCCCTCGTGGTCGGTGCCATACGGAGGAAACACCAGGTTGCATGGAACTGCGGCGTCAAAGAAGCGGTTCACTTGCTCGGTGTAATCGCGGTCAATCTGGTACCAATCACCCTCGCTGAGCAGATAGATTTTTCCTTCGTGTTCGATCTCCGCCTCAAGGCACGTATACAGAGGCCACGCAGCAAGTCGTTGCTCGTCTGCACCGTAAAGGTAGATACGTTCGGATGCCAGCGCCTGGCGGGTGAGATCTCGCAGAAGGTGCTTGGCGAGTAGCGCCTGCCGCAGATCCAGATCGAATGTAATCGTCGGGCCGTTGCGAGATCGAGCGCTGTGTTTCACATAGCCGAAGCCGCTGATGTCATTACCAAGTAGCTCGGGTGGCGCCGCACGGACGCGATCGAACTGCTCTATATTTATCGCAGCCACTAAAAGCTCATCCAGTTGGCCCATGAGTGTGGAGTCGCGTACTGGAACGATGAAGTCCATCCAAGGGTATTTTTCCTTGCAGTGCTCGTCTTCGTACGCCGTCAACAGTCGAAGCGCGATCTCCGGGAAGTCTTCGAGCTTTACATCGGAATGCAGCGCCAATGAGTCCGAACCGCTGACGTACTCGCCCTCATCCTGATCGTTCTCCACGATGCCGGTTAGCGATTTCAGGATCTCCGAGTCAAACTTGAAATCGAACTCCGAAATCGACAGCAGCCTCGATGACTGCGCCTTTGAGCGCAGCGGTGTGCGGTCAATATTGGACTTTTCCACGGACTTGATTAGTAATGGATCAGTCAAGCTAAGCGCCGTGCGCAGCCCGAAATAACGTTCAATGGCTAGCGGATCGATCAGGTGCCTGGCGTGGCCAAAAGTGAAGCAAAAGACCCTGCCGCTGACTGCCAGGACGAGGAGGGCTTTGAGCGATCTGCCGGTAAGGTCGAGGCCAGCCACATCTGGGATGGCACCGAATAGTTGCGTCCACTTCGGATGGGAAGGGTTTTTCTGATGGTAAAAGAGGCACTCAACATCGCCCAATGAAAAAGCGATAGGTCGCAAGTTGACCTCATCGGAAAGTGCGTCCTGAACGGTTCGCCCTTCCTTGAGCAGGAACACGTTGATGGTGATCTTCACACGTCACTCCTTGACCTCTCGCTTTGATGTTAAATTGACATCTGCCTCTGTTTCCGTCAAGCACGCACGATGTGGTTGAAAATCATCGATAAAACCTTCCCCCTGCGAATTTCGAGGTTTATGAGCGAGGACGCATTACACTTTCGTATCACCCAAGTAATGCACTAGGAGCGGCAATAAACGGAACCTGGCGGCGATGTTCATGCCTGGCGCCCCGCTTAGGGCATCATCAACCTAAGTACCTAAGTACCTAACGGTGCTCTCAAGCTTCGTATGGCCAAGCAGCAGTTGCGCTGCTCTCCGGTTTTTCGTTCTGCGATAGATCAGCGATGCTTCTCATATGGTCGCTCTCGACGTCCGTTTTGGGTCGAAAACGGTCGCTTGTGAGAGGCTGCTTCTGGCCGATAGACGTCTTCCGCTCCGACAGTGGCGCGTCCTGTTCTCATGTCCGATCAGACCTCATGCCCCCCAATTCAAGGGTATTTCGAACACTTTGGCAACCCGAGCCAGTTTCTCGGCAGATCTGGCAGAGATAGCGAGAGAAGGCTCTTTGATCATATAGAGCAGATGATCAAGTGCGACACCTGCCTCGCCGTGCGCGATGTAGTCCAGAACGATCTCTGCCCCATTCTCAAGACCAGACTGTGCCAGTGGATGATCATCAGGCACGGGGCTAAGCTGCGCATATGCAGCGGACATCAGTGTAGAGACCTCATCCAGCACTTCGAGGAGGTCTTCACGCACATCGGGACTCAGCTGATTCATTCGGCTCTATCCATGTCGTCATAGCCTCAGTTTTGTACCACTATTTGCCTAAGAGTCGCAGCGCTGACTCTACGACGGACACCTTTCGACCTGTAGCGGCCATTGGCCGATCACTCAAAACGGCCGATTGAAGTACTAACGAAACAGTGACGACTCAGATTAATGGTGGACGAAAGCGTCTGCCTCGCATGCAAAACATTACTTGAGGCCCGTGGGTTTCGAAAATTTTTATACACGGCCACTTCTAGCCGTCCTCACTGATTTATAGTCAACCGTGCTCAGCTTCGGTTTGAATTATTTAACTACAATACTTTTATAGGAAACTTTTGATACGCCACTGACCCCTTACTCATTGCGTCTAGCCTGGCGTGGTCGAATCTGTCGTGACTTTCGATCAGATTTCTCAGCTTTGTGAAAAGCTTATCCGCTTTTTCGTCTATGAACTCACCTAATTGTAATTCGCATAAGCGTGCAAAAGCTTCTGCTCGAAGTCCAAGAGCTACCGCAAAATGATAAACAGCAAGGCGCCGACGTTCCTTGTCCCAATATTGCAGTGTTTTTACACCCTCTGCTTCAGAGTGCTCAAATATTTCGCCAATTCCTACTAAGGCCGACATTTCATCTGAAAAGCTATGAACGGAATCACACAACGGCGCATAATAAGCGTAGTAAGTATTCTCCCATCCCAAAGCCTTGAATAAACCTTTGCCACCAGGATATCTAGCGACATCGGCCCATTTTTCATTGAAATGCGATAACATAGAAGAACCATTTTTCTGCCTCGCTTGGGCCGCAGGGTTTTTAGCATCTTGCGACTCAAGATATGCTGCCCAAGCTTTTCCGTTGCTTTCGATCAGTTGATTGCTGCTACGCAGTAGGGCACGGCCATTATCTCCTTCATCCATACCCACGTAGAGCTTATTGGCAGATTGCTCCATCACTACGCGCGATAGGGCTTCAAGCGTCGAATATGATTTGTTCTTAAGGCATTCGCAAGCTTGACGGCAAAACTCACCAATTATGCGTAGGTAGTGTCGTATGATTAATCGTTGAGTGTCGTCTGTTAGAGCAGCCAAAAGCGGATCTTTGTGTTTTTTGATCAGCTCTTCTAAATCCGAATTGAAGTTCAAGATTGTGTAGGTGTCCTTCTTCAAGTCAATCACTGCTGGTCCTTCTTAATTTAAACAGAGTTTACGATCGACGTAGACTACGTAATTCCCCTGATTTTGGGGAGTAGTTGCGCACAAAACGCTTAAGCGTATCGCTGCTCATAGCTCGTGACCCCTTCTGGCGGCTGCTGCTTAGAACGCCAATGCGCGTGTAAGCAGCGAAGGATGCACTTTGGTGGTGGAACCACGCACTGACCGGCAGAGTTGCGCGGAGGATAGTATGTCTCGTTGAATGCTCGCTTTCGACCCAAAGCGGTCTATGAGTTACCTGCGATAGCAGCACCAAATGGCTATCCATTGACAGGGTGAAGGCAGTTTCTCTCACCGCGCCTGTATCCCATAAATGCGGGCCTTCTGTGTCTATCGGCACCATCGCCCGAATGATACGGTCTGCATTTATTGCATTTCGATGAGGCAACAATGGATCTCACTGCAATCCCATTTGGTACCACCGATTGGTCAACGATAGAGCCGGTGGCACATGCCGGTCAGACAGGCACAGCCTATTGGCGTACCTGCCAGTTTGGTTCAGAGCGTGTGCGGATGGTCGAATACAGCCCTGGATATCTGGCCGATCACTGGTGTTGGAGAGGGCACATCCTGTTGTGCCTGGAGGGTCAGTTGCATACAGAACTGGAAGATGGTCGTCAGTTCACACTGACACCAGGCATGAGCTATCAGGTGGGCAATAATGCTGAGGGACATCGGTCATTCACTACGATCGGGGCGAAGTTGTTCATTGTGGATTAGTCGTGGGAGCAACCTGTAAAACGCCCCCCAAATCCGTTGGCAGCTGATGCGTCCGCAATCTGGGGTCGGAAAAAATACTACTGTGCGGATGACTGCTCCTGGCCGGTTAGCGACCGTTGCTCCGATTAGCCATCCTTGTCCTTCCACACGTGGAGGACTTGTCATGAACATCATCGCTACCTGCAGATGTCAGTCCTGGAACAAAGGAAAACTGGTCGGGCAGAAAACCCCACTCCGACTTAGATATATCTGGGCCATCCGAGTAAGGCTTCAAATTGCGGAAAGAACCCGAGATCTGGCTCTCTTCGATCTGGCCATCGACAGCAAGCTTCGAGCCTGCGACTTAACCAAGTTCCGCGTACGCGATGTTGCTCATGGCGAGCACTTATCATCACGAGCCATGGTGATGCAGCAGAAAACGCAGCGGCCTGTGCAGTTTGAGATCACTGATCAAACACGATCTGCTCTCGGGGCCTGGATACATCGGGCCCAGCTACGCAGCGAGGACTACCTTTTTCCTAGCCGGCTGCATACTTCAGACCATCTATCTACTCGTCAATACGCTCGTATCGTCAAAGGTTGGGTGAAAGCCGTGGGCCTTGATCCAGTCATGTATGGCACACACACAATGAGACGCACGGAGGCATCACTGATCTATCGCAGGACGAAGAACCTGCGGGCGGTTCAGTCGACGGTCGAAGTCAGACCGTCGCTAACCGGCCGAACGCAGTCGCCGCTCTCGTCATCGCAGAGGGCTTTGTGCCGAGGCTGATCCATCAAGGCCACCAAGCGCCAACTCGCCGAGTCGTTGTACGTGGCTTATAACGACGCGACGAGTTATCGAGCTATTGAATTGAAGGGTTAATCATCAACCAGGGCAGGCCGCTTCGCGGTCCAGGAGTCTGGCGGTGAGGAGTACGCCCAGTTCGCTCAGTTGGTGGATCGCCAGGGCGATGTCGCGGTGTTTGCCGTTGAGGTCTTCGGACAGGTCGAGCAGCAGGGTGCTGACGCTGGTGAAGGTTTCGTAGCTGTTGGTGATGAGGGTTTCGTTGCTGGCGTTGGGGGCGACGGTGAAGAGGGTGGTTGAATCTGGTTTGAGCATGTTTGAATTCCCGTTTAGGGCCATCATCCTTTAGCTACTAAACATAAGGGTGGCGGCTGTGCGCAGGTTAGTAGACCGGGGAATCCAAACAAAGCCGGCGCACCCGAAGGTGCCCTGCGCACAGCCACCATCAAACACAGACGTAATGTCTGATCGGTGAAGCTTGTGCACGTTGTCTGGATTAACCTTCAGGCTACTAAACCCGATCACTGAACAATTCAGCGACCGAGCCACCTTAGAGACGGCCACCTCAGCGCACAAGCCGGCGGATTCTGACGCAGGCGTAGGCAATGGAGCAAGGTGCAGCAGGGGAATCGGATTTTGCCTTCAGGCGCTGCGTGATCGTTTGGGGTTTTCGCGAGCAAGCTCGCTCCTACAGGAGTGACCTTGCAGTGTTCATCACCTCAAACGAAATTGTTAGCATTGAACGAGTTTCATATTGGAGGCAGGGATGGATGAAACGATATGAGGTTCAACGGATCACCCACCTTCCGCGCCAGATACAAGCGCTGGAAGAGGAAGCCGTTGGGGAGGGTTTCAGATTCCTCACTCGTCTGATTAACGAATGGCACTCTGGAGCAAACCGCTTTGATGCACCAGGCGAGTGTCTGATGGCGGCTTATTTGAATCAGCAACTGATAGGCATCGGAGGTCTTTCAGTTGATCCCTATGCTGAAAACAATGTGGCCAGACTACGGCGGGTGTACGTCGCAGCTTCGTCAAGGGGGCAACACGTCGGGCAGGCGCTGGTAAAGGCGCTTGTTGAACGTGCCGCTCTCAGGTTTCAGGTCGTGCGTCTTTTCACGGATACGGCTGAAGGAAGCGCCTTTTATGAGCGCTGCGGCTTCAAGCGGACAGATGATGCTCAGGCGACTCATATCATGCGGCTTGGCGGTTTCTGAGGCGGGCAGCTTGGCCGGTTTCAGCCGGTCATAACCAGCTTGAATGACTCGAAGCAGTCAGCCGCACCAGTGGACTGCGGAGTCGACATGAATGTGTTTTTGCTTTTCAGCTATGAAGGGCGTATCGAGCGTGCCCAGCGCTATCGACACCCAGTCGGCAAACTCGCCTTGAGACCGTGACCAGAACAATGCCGAGCCACAGTGCGTGCAAAATTCGCGTGACACCGCCTCTGAGGATGCATAGGTTTTGATGCTGTTGGCGCCGGAAAGTATCCGTAGCGCGTTACGAGGAACACTGCCGTAAGAAGCGAATGCAGCCCCGTGACCTTTGCGGCACTGGCGGCAATGGCAGTGGCTCACTGATTTGGGCGTGGCGGATAGTTCGTAAGTGACGGCTGCGCATAAGCAGCTTCCCTGGTACACCGTTGCCATTCGCTTTCCCCGTCATGCGAAAACGTCAGCGTACCCAAGCTCAGGCTACTAAACCCGAATCACTGAACAATTCAGCGACCGAGCCACCTTAGAGACGGCTACCCCAGCGCACAAACCGGCGGATTCTGACGCAGGCGTAGGCAATGGAGCAAGGTGCGGCAGGGGAATCGGATTTTGCCTTCAGGCGCTGCGTTATCGTTTGAGTTTTTCGCGAGCAAGCTCGCTCCTACAGGAGTGGGTTGTTATCAAGGTGCGGGTAGCTGGACAATAGAGGCCGACGAGCCAGCAACCAAGCACCAGATGTGCGAACTCTTGGTTTGCTCGGGTGGGATCTACAAACTGCAAGATTATTGATCGGAAAAAAACCAATGCTAGGGAAAGTCAGCAGTAAGTATCTCTTCTGGGCCACGGGCGTGCTCTGCGCGACCCTTCTGTTCGGGTGCGCGACGCCACGCTACGACGGCAAGCACGCACCGGACCCGAGTAAGGCAATCATCGTGGGTTCGATTGGTGAGAGCTTTCCGATGATGCAGCCCCATGGGCTGGTGGTTGAGATCAAGCAACAGGGAGCCCCCGGCACCGCATTACGGCTGACGACGCTGGGCAATGAAGATGATCAGCCATCTCCCTCTGTGCTGGGCCATTACTTCATGTATGAAGTGCCGCCGGGTGAGTATGAGTACACGCAGTGGCATTACGTGTATTACGCGGGTAAGTCGATGCCGCGCCCGGTGCCTGCGGTTTTCTCGGTGAAGGCCGGGGAAACTCTCTATATCGGCGATCTGCGCGTCGATGCGCTGCGCTTTTGCCTGTCCAACGTGAACAATGCCGAGGACACGGTGCAGGCGCTCAAGCGCAAGTACCCGATGCTCAAGGACCGGAACATCGTCAATCTGACGCCGAAGAGTGGTTTTGCGCCTTGGCCGAGTTCTGATGCCACTGACTTCGGTAAAGGGTTGTGCACGATCTGAATCCGGTAACGGTGACGGTCATTGAACCCGCCGCCCATTGATCCACGTTCAAGGAGTTTCATGCCATGCGCTGTACGCTACTCTGGGCCAGCCTGTTCGCAGGCCTGGTCTCACTGACCGGCTGCATCAGCGGTCCGGACCTCAAAGGCCAACCATTCTTCACATCACCGGCAGAGCCCCGTGCGGATGAGGCCACGGTTTACTTTTATCGCACGGCGGCGAGCATCGGTAGCGGGGTCGCTCCGACTATTCAGGTCGATGGCCGCACCATCGGCAGCTTGCCTTCCGGTAGTTTTTTCAAGGCCGGCATTCCCGCCGGCAAGCACAGCGTCGCCTCCACCTCGCCACCTATCATCAGCGGTATGGTTAACCAGCGTTTCGATATCACCGTCGAGAATGGCAAGGTGTATTACATCGCCGACCAACTCAGCACCTCTGACTACAAGGATGGGCAGACCTTGGGTGAAGTCGACGGCCGTCGTTTCAGCGGAACAATGTTTTACTCGCGCTACGCGCTTGTGCCTGCCGAGGAAGCGCTGCGTTCTATCAAGTGGTGTCAGGAGCTGCCGGCAACCGCACGGTAATCCGCGTCCTACATCATCCAAAGCCAACTTGCCGACAGAGAGCAACCCCACAACACTGCGGCATTGTGGGGTTGTTAGCCGTTGCGCTTGAGCCCCCTGAAATATCCGACTAAAGCTAGGGGTAAGCAGGAACGCTCAGTGGGTGGATGGCCCCCGGCAGGATCAGTAAGCGCGTGCCTCTTCTCGGCTGGATGGTGCACCGCTGCGCTCGAATAACCTATGCGAAAACTCCAGCACCGCCAGCAACAATTGAACGGCACCCAGCACCAGCAGGAAAGGTGAAGCGCCACTGCTGACGGCCACTACCTGCACTACTACTACGATCACGCGTAGCAGGGCGCTGAGACGGGCATGTTCGCGTGTGGGGGCTCGCCAACGTACAACGCCCCACACAAGGTATGCCCAGGCGCCGATGTTGAGCAGGAACATAGCCGTGGGGTCTAGCGCCGAGAAGTGGCTGTCGAAGCCCAGTTGCAGATCAACCCATTGGATCAGTGCATAGGCCCAGATGGACACGATCGGCAAGGCGAAGGGAGCCATCGCGAGAATGTCGTATGCAGCGCCGACACGTACGATTTTTTCATGGGTGGATTGGGTCATTGCGGGTCTCCTCCTGGAGTGGCTGGTTCAACAAGTCGCGGATTTCCTGGAACTCACCCGATTTCAGCCCAAGATGATGGCGCTCGGCCAAGACCTGAACGATATGCGCAGCGCGGGATTCTGCGTCGACGATGTAGCCGGGCACTGCCGCCCGTTGGCGGAGTGCGACAAGGTCACTGAAGCGTTCATCCGCCGCCATGATGGTCTTCGCCACCGTCGTCTGGACGTTGCAGAGCCCCAGCACGGCAAAGAATGTGTGTGGGTTTTCCAGGTGATAGATTTTTGCCAGAGCGTTCAGCGCCGCCTTGGAGACCGAATATGAGAGCATCCCGGCACGTTGGCGCAGTGCCGAAATCGATGATGAAAACACCACGGTGCTGGGAGGCTGCGTCGCACTCAGCAGGATATCCAGGACCATTTTCACCGCGCCCAGGTTAAGCGCCAGGACGCTGTTGAACTCCTGCATCGAAGTTTGCGTGGCCAGTTGTGGAGGGCTGCCGAACCGACCCGCATTCAGGTAGACGGTGTCTACCGGGGCAGGGGAGCGCGATAGCAACGCCTGCAAGGTTGCCGGGGCGCGGTCGATATCGGTCAAATCGCACCTGAGGAAGTGAAAGCGCTCCTGTGACGGGATATTGGCCGCAGGATTGCGTGATACCGCGAGCACCTCGTCGCCCCTGGCCAAGTGATAACGTGCCAGAGCGTTGCCGATACCGGTGCTCACACCGGTGATCAATATGCTAGCCATGATTGCCCCTAGAATTTGCCGATGTGATAGCCGCCATCGGCGCTGAGCACCGAGCCGGTGATGTAACTGGATCTGCGGCTCAACAAAAACACGATCGCGTCGGCGATTTCCTCTGGATGGGCAAAACGTTTCATGGCGGTCACGTCACGCTTGCGCTGGGTGTTTTCCGGATGGGCCGCGAGCCGTTCCGCAGAGTTCATACCGCCCAGTGTCGGCCCGGGCGCTACGGCGTTGACGCGTACGGCAAAACCGGATTCGCTGTCGCAGGCATTCTCTATGGCGGCGACCTGCGTCAAGGCATTGAGCGCGGTCTTGCTGGCGACGTAGGCCGCCTGATTGGCCATAGGCATCACGCCCGCGCACGAAGACACATTGACGATCGCTCCATCGGGGTACCGGCTGATCAGTTCCAGTTCTTTTTGCAGGCAGTAAAAGGGGCCGTTCAGGTTGGTGTGGATGACCCTGTCCCAGTCCTGCGGTGCGCTGGTCGCGATTGGCGCGTAGGGGGCGGTAATGCCTGCGTTGTTGATTGCAAAGTGCAACTGATCCACCTCGCCAGCCACCGTCGCGAATGCCTCGGCTACCGACGTGTGCGACGCCACATCGCAAAAGATGAACTGCGCCGAAGCCCCCAGTATCTCTAGAGCGGCGTCGGCCTTCTGCTGGTTCCTGCTCATCAGGAACAGGTGTGCGCCCGCTTTGGCTAACTGTTTTGCCACCGCCAGGCCGATGCCGCTGGCACCGCCGGTAATGACGATGTTCTTGTCTTGAAATTCCATGTTATTGATTCCCGTAATGGATGTGAGCGGGACGCTTGTAGCGCTCATTCACGCAGCAATACACCCGGTCGAGTTGCGGGTTGCTCTTGTCCCGAAAGCAGTTACCGTCAAACCGGCATTGCTGAACCTTGTCTGCATGGCCGGCGAGCGACTTGCTGATCAGGTCGTTATCGGCAAAAAGAGCTCGGCTCATACCGATCAGGTCACAGTGACCCAACCGCAGTTGATTTTCTGCTTCCTGCAGGGAGCCAATGAAACCGGCATAGCCGACCGGCAGCGAGGTGAACGACTTGATCAGGCGTACCCCTTCGACGAACTGTTGCTGAATCGTCGGATGGGCAGACAGCATGTAGCGGAAGGTTTCCTTGATGGTGATCGAGCACATGATTGCCGAGGTCCCGGCGTTTTCCAGGGCAGCCACCACATCCTGGAGCAGTTCCGGTTGCTGCCCGTTGGCGCCTACGCAATCATCAATGCCCAGGCGCACGGAAACCTCCAGTTCTCCTGCGGTAACCCTGTGAATGCGGTCGATGACTTCCAACAGAAACCGCGCTCGCTTGAGCGGGCTTGCGCCGTAAGCGTCATTGCGATGGTTGGTCCAGGGCGATAGAAAACTGCTCAGCAGGTAGCCATTGGAGGCCTGAAGCTGGACCATCCTGGCGCCGGCCTGTCTGGCTCGCAGAGCCGCTTGAGCAAATTGATCGCAAACGACGTCGATGTCCTCGACACTCATCTCCAATGCCTCGGCGCCGCGGCTGCCGGATAACGCACTGCGGCTCGGGCAAAGCAGCGGTTGGCCGCTGATCTGTGTGCCCCCTTGGGCGCCGTAATGCTGAAGTTGTACCACCACTGGACAGTCCCGCTGGCGACCGTACTCCACCAGCGGCGCGAGCTTTTCCACGTTGGCATTGCTGTGCAGGCACAGGCCTCGCGCATGCAGGCGCGTGGAGGGCGCTATGGAGGAGTTGCCCAGCACCACCATGGCGCAGCCACCGTCGATCACATGTTGATAGAAACTGAGCATTTCCTCGGACAGCGAACCGTCCGAAGTGGCCAGGTCGATGCCCATCGGCGCGAAATACAGGCGGTTTTTCAGCGAAACGCCCTGACCGATCATCAGTGGGCGCTGTGATAACTCATAGCTCATGGGCGCAGGATCCTCATGCCACGATTTGCTCGGGGGCCAGAGGGTCAGGTGAAGAGCCAGCGTTCCATTGCATCTGCCCGGCAAAGAAGCAGTGGCACTTGATCGTTTCACGCAGTTCGCTGGCCTGGCTCTTGGACAGCTTGTCGAACACCAGCACGCGCTGGTCGGGTTCGCCGGTGGAGCAAGTCGAGGCAACGGGCAGGCTGAGGAAGCCGCCCCCTTCGATATACAGCGATACGGTCGTGACCGTGCTCCAATTGATGCCTTCGGCCTGGTGAGTCACCAGCACGCCCAGTACCGAGAGCAGGCTCAGCCTGGCTTGCAGCGCACTGTCGGCGTGATGCACGAGGATATTCTTGGGCAAGCGATCAGAAGGGGTGAACCAGTGGTCCTGAGGGTAGTTCAACGAACGCATGCGTTTGAACAGCGGTAACTTGATCACTGCGCCTTGCAGCCAGAGACGCGATACCAGCCGGCCGTTCTGATAGAAGTTTGCGCACTTGTCGATGGACTTGGGTTGCGATCGCTTCAGGCCGTGGGTTTGTTGCACCACGACTTCGACCTCGTAAGCCGATTCGGTGTAGGCATTGAAGGAAATGCGCAAGTCTTCGATGGAAATGGAAACCGCACCGCGCTGATGGCCCAAGTAGTTGTAGACGTAGTGGTACATGGCTTGCCTGGCCACTTCGATCAACATCAGGCCCGGTACATGTTCGTGCTGCTTGTTGTAGAAGTAGTAATTCTTGGTGTCGTTGATCAACAGGTAAGAGCCCTGCCTGGCCTTGTCCCACTGCGCGAGCGCCTCAAGGCATTCGATCATGCGTATTACCTGGTCGGGCGGTATGTGGGCATCACCGCCCTGAAAATGCTGGGCCAGGTAGCGTTGGGCCTGGTGGGGGATGAATTCAGCCGTGAGGATGAAGTGGTCGTCGCACTCGGTATAGAAGTCAGCCAGGCGGATCTCGAAGGTGGAGAGAGTGCCGGCCTGTTCCGCACTGAGGGTCAGGGGCAGATGGCGCAGCACATACCGGCCGTCTTGGGCACGGTACAGCTGTTTGAACAGGTCCTGACCCTGGGGGTTGCCAGCCAGTATGTCGGCACCGATCGAAGCATTGAGAAAGCTGGGCAGAATCAGCCTGGGTCGACCGATCAATACATCCCTGGGTGTGTCTTTGTGCAACAGATGAGGGTCAATTGAGTCTGCGCTGTTCATGAGTTGCGATCTCCAGGTGAGCGAGTTGGGGAATGTAGGGGGAGACGGGACAGCAAACGCTTGATGATGAGCCCATGTACCGGCGCCACCGGTAGCATGTACAGGCGGCCGAACGTGTTGAAGGTCTTGACGGAGGTGGTGATATGCAGGCAACGCGGTTGCGTGAGAGGTGTATCGATCGAGACCATGACCGCCAGGTGGGTATCGCGTGAGGTCAGTACCAGCTTCTGTGCGCTGATGGCTTCGATGGTGAAGAAGTCGAGTTTTTCGCCGACCACCGGGGCGCACTGTGGTGTGACACCCGAGAACCCGCCGATCCGCTCGACGTGAAAGTGCTGTGAGATGCTGTCGCGCAACCTGAACGCGCCTCTCAGCCAGGCGGGCGTCGCGGCGGTCATCTGGCAGTACAGTTCCAGTGGCGTGGCTTGGGTGTCGATGAGTGCGCTGGCAGAGTGCAGAAAACCCAGCTCGTTGCGCGCGGCCACCAGGCTGGCGCACGGTGGGATCTGGTTATTTGACGTCTTCATGCGTGAGGGCACCTTATTGCAGCAGGGCGATTTGTGCCTGCTCGGCCTGCAACAGCATGTTCTCGTAGAGTTGGTCGGCGCTGGCCTGGTCCTCAATCACTTGTGCGGCGACATTCCGAGCGGTGACGTCGATTGATTCGTCATCGATGAACACCGATTCGTAAATCCCGACTACAGGCAGGTAGATGCCTTTGACGTACGCCACCGTCTGCTGCAAAGGCCTGAGCAATTCATCCAGGGTGTAACGGTTGAACCCGCCAGCGCGGTAGCCGGTGGAGGGCGCACCGACCGTGGTGATGATCATGAATTCCTTGTCTTTGAGCTTGTCGCCGCCGCGTGCGTAGGCATAGCCGGGGGTGAAGACTTCATCGATCCACTGTTTCATGATTGCCGGGCAGGAATACCAGTACAACGGAAACAGCAACACGATGCGGTCATGGGCATTGAGCAATGCCTGCTCTGCACCAATATCGAACCCGGTGGGCGTCACCGCGCTGGCCAGACTATGGACCTTGACGCCACGCTGGCTGATCTTGCCCATGATCGCGGTATTGACGCGGGAAACCGAAAGATCAGGATGGCCAGAAATGACAATGACTTTTTTCATGTAGATCGTGTGTCCCATTTATAGTCGGTTGGAATGCCGATGCAGCGTTATTTAAGAGCAGGCGCCTGAGGTTGTAACCTAACCTTTTGGGGAGTCGGCTCGGCCGACTTGCCCGCAGCGGCAGGCCATTTTCGCGGCTTCAGGCCACTTCTCGATCAGCCAGGCAGGGCGGCACACTGATCCAGTTGGCCATGATCTTGTGCCCGTCGATCACGGTCAGCTTGCCCTCGCAATGAGCATCGAAACCCGCGTTGCGCAACAAGCGGGTAATTCCCGGCGGAGATACCGTGATCAATTGGCGAACCTTGTGGCAAGCGGCGACCTTGAGCACTTCATGCAGCAGCGCTACGGCGTTGGGCGATGACAGTGAGTGGCCCGTGAAGGTCTGCTGTTGCAGGTCGACGGCGGCAAACCGGGAGATTTCCCAGATGTGCGCAGAATGAGGGAGTGCCTGGCCACCCAGCACCTGGGGGAACACTTCCTTGAGCAGATAGGGCTTGTGCGTGGGCAGCAGCCGCGCCACACCGACGATGTGCGGGCCTTGACGGGCGATCACGTATACCGTGTCGTCGCGGTCAAATTGGTCCAGTTCCTTATCGACCGCGCAGTCCAGATGCCACCCAAGTTTTTCGACAAATACGCGATAGCGATACAGCAACAGGGCCTGCCACAGTTCGGTCGGTAATGTCAGGCGCGTACCCGTGGTTATATACATGAGGAACCCTCGGCAAAAAATCGAGGGGCCATTCGGCAGAATAATCGAACACTTAGGTACTGCTCTTTTGGGCAGGTGTGTCGTGAGGGCGCGCGTATTATTGTTGTTGTTCACACTGAGCGACATTAACGCATCAGGGGTGCGCCAATCAGGTGTGTGTCAGACGAGCAAGCCCAGTGAAGTGGCGCGCACTACGGTAGCGGTGCAGTTATGCACGCCCAGTTTCGAGCCTGCATTGCGCAGGTGAAACTTGATGGTTTCCCGCGATAGCGAGAGGATCAAACCGATCTCGTGGGCGGTCTTGCCATCGGCTGCCCACTTGAGCACTTCACATTCACGCTGCGACAGGGTTTTTTCCTGCGGTAACTGCCAGTGCGGCATCAGCACGCGCAAGAACCCCTGATGAGCGACATGCACCAAAAACCGCATGTATTTTTGATTGGCGGCAAGCTCTTGGGCCGTAATAGAGTCATTGGAGCGCGCCAGTGTCAGCATGCCGCCGCTGCCGCGGCTGTCCAGGCAGGATTGCGCCCAACCATGGGCCAGCCCGGCGCCGCGGGCTTCTTCCCACATCTGCGGGTTTTGCCGGGTCATTTGCTCGTCCCAGACAATCGGTATCGTCGATTTTGTGCAGTGTTGTACCGTCGGGTCCACGGCGATGTATTTGCAGTGGGCGTAGCGTTGTCGCCATGAAGGCAAAAAATTACTGCTCATCACGATTTTGGGGCGGGTGACGGGGATAGGGATTCGGATTCCATAGGCGCAATAGTCGAACCCCAGGTGTTTTGCCGTGCTGACGATCCGAGCCAACAATTCAGCTTCGGTTCGGGCATTGTCGATCGTGTCCAGCACATCATCCATCCACTTCACTGTCATTCTCCTTGAATTGACCTTTACGCTCTATCTGCGCCGAAAACGATGATGGCACTACGCCGGTGTCATCAACGGTGTGGGTTTAGATGCTCGGCGTTAAAGTTAGACACATTTATGCAGCGCACTCGGCCTTCACACTTCAGGCGCGAGAAGGCTTTGCAGGTATCGCGATACGCACCTTGGGGAGTGAGCAGTGGCGCGTGCAAGGGGCGAACTCCATTTAGCCGGTGTCCTGATCAATTTCAGCGGAGGGCAAGCTGAGGTAAGGCGTGTAAGGGTAGTGCTGCGTAAAGCTGCTTTACAAGCAGGCGGGGGCATTCTTCATGTTGGTTTCATTTGTTCGGCTTCGCGCTGAGTTGTACGCAGGGCGCGAGGTGATTTCGTCAAACTTCTGATTCGTTTCGGTGTTAAAAGCCCGCGCCTACAGAAGTGACATGTTGGGGTGGTATTGTTGCGCCAGATTATGGAGGACTGAACATGACATTGACTGTCGACACCCTGCTCGAATTGGCCATGGCCAACCCTATCAATGCGCAAATCACCGCGCGCCTGCCGGATCTTGGTGTGCAGCAGTGCATGCTCACGGCGGGCTGTTTGTTCCAGGCGGTGTGGAACCATCAGGCGAATCTGCCGGCGGCTCAGGGCGTGAAGGACTACGACGTTTTTTACTTTGACGAGGACCTGTCCTACGAGGCGGAAGACGCGGTAATTCGTGCGGCGCAGGTGCTATTCCAAGACCTGGGCGTGAATGTGGAGGTCAGGAATCAGGCGCGGGTGCACCTTTGGTATGGTCAGCGGTTTGGCCGGCCTTACCCGCAGTTGCATTCGGCTCGGCAGGGGGTTGACCGTTACCTGGTGGCGGGCACGTGCATTGCGTTGGATATCGCTTCCGGTGAGGTGTATGCGCCTTATGGTTTGGAGGATGTGGAGCAGGGGGTGTTGCGTATCAACCCTTTGCATCCGGAGCCGGAGCTGTTTTTGCACAAGGCCAGGAGTTATCAGGCGCGTTGGCCGTGGCTCAAGATTGTCGAGCCGGGCTGAGCCCCATAGCTGTAGGAGCGAGCTTGCTCGCGAAAATCGTTAACGATAACGCGTGCCTTCAGATTAAACGCGGCGCCTGTAAGTTTTTCGCGAGCAAGCTCGCTCCTACAAAAGTGCCGCGCCGAGTACGCCGCAACCTATTACTACCAGCCAAGGCGGCAGCTTCCACACCATCAACGCGACCAGTGCGAGTAGCGCCAACGCCACGTCATACACATTGAAAATCGCGCTGGTCCATACCGGCTGGTACAGCGCCGCCAACAACAGGCCAACCACTGCCGCGTTCACCCCGGCGAGCGCCGCCTGGGTACGCGGGCTGCTGCGCAGGTTGGCCCAGAAAGGCAAGGCGCCGAAGATCAGCAGAAACGACGGGGCGAAGATCGCCAGCAGCGCGATCACCCCGCCAAGCCAGCCGCTCGGGGCGTGGGTCATCGAGGCGCCGAGGAAGGCGGCGAAGGTGAATAGCGGGCCGGGCACGGCTTGTGTGGCGCCGTAACCGGCGAGGAATACGTCGTTGTTTACCCAGTGGCTGGGCACCACTTCGGCTTGCAGTAGCGGCAACACCACGTGGCCGCCGCCGAATACCAGCGCGCCGCTGCGGTAGAAGGCGTCTATCAGCGCCAGCGTGGGGTTGAGCGCCCATGTGGCGAGGAGTGGCAAACCCGCCAATAACAGTAAAAACAGCATCAACCACAGGGCTCCGGCGCGGCGGCTGATGGCGATGGGCAGGGCGTCGGGCTCGGCGCTGCTCTCGGGCTTGAACAGCAACAGGCCGGCCACGCCTGCGACCACCATGACCCCGACTTGAGCCCAGGCGGAGGGTTGCAGCAGCACCACGCAGGCGGCGATCAACATCAACGCCACCCGTAGAACGCCTCGGCACAGGTTGCGTGCCATGCCCCACACGGCCTGGGCCACTACGGCCACGGCGACGACCTTGAGGCCATGCAGCGCGCCATGGGGGAGGGCGCTGCCGTAGTGGGCCAGCCCCAGGGCAAACAGGATCAGGGCGATGGCCGACGGCAAAGTGAACCCGGCCCAGGCCGCCACCGCGCCGCTGTAGCCCGCACGGGAGAGGCCCAGCGCGATACCGACCTGGCTGCTGGCCGGGCCGGGGAGGAATTGGCACAGGGCGACCAGTTCGGCATAGCTGCGCTCGCTGAGCCAGCGGCGGCGGGCGACGAACTCTTGGCGAAAATAGCCCAGGTGTGCAATCGGCCCGCCGAAGGAGGTGAGGCCCAGGCGCAGGAAGATCAGGAACACTGACCAGGGGTTGCTGCGGTGATCGGCAAGCTGGGGCAAGGGGATGTCTCGGGCAACGGTGCTGGATTTTGCTGACCATAACCAATTTTCATGACGCGTAGAAGCGCGGGTGTTTTGCCGCCCCATTGAATTTATCCGCAGTTGTTCGAGTCACTTAAAAGCAGTGTACTGTTTTCCATCCACTGGACCTCAAGGACCGACCATGACCTTTTTCGTCTTCCTGCTTGCCTGCGCCGCCGCCGCCAGCACTGGCGTGATCTTCAAACCCGGCGCCTGGTACGAATCCCTGGTCAAGCCCAGCTTTACCCCGCCCAATTGGCTGTTCCCGGTGGCATGGACGATCATCTACCTGCTGCTGGCCTGGGCCGGTTACCGCTTGACCCTGATCCCCGGCAGCGAAAGGGTGTTGGCCCTGTGGGCAGCGCAGATTGCGTTGAACACGCTGTGGACGCCGGTGTTCTTCGGTGCCCATCGGTTGTTCGCCGGGATGGTGATTATCGTGCTCTTGTGGCTCACCGTAGCAGCGATGGTGGTGCTGGCCGTGCGCCTGGATTTGATTACCGGCCTGATTCTGTTCCCGTACCTGGCGTGGCTGTGCGTGGCCGCGGCGTTGAATTTCTCGATCCTGCGCAATAACCGCTGATGGGCGTCCAACACTGGCCTGCCAGCGAGCCCGAGCTGGCCCAGATGCGTCGATTCAATCGCAAACTGGCGTGGATGCCGCGCTTTAAGGTCCGCAACCGCGTGATGCCGCGTCTGATCCAGGCGCTGCTGCGTGCCAGCCAGACCTTCAAGAAGGCGCCTCTGGCGGAACGCAGAATGCTCGGGGCGATCCCCTTGCGCATCCTGCGGCCCGCTGGCCCGCCCAGAGGCGTAGTGCTGGACATCCACGGCGGTGGCTGGGTGATCGGCAATGCGCAAATGGATGACGACCTTAACCTCGGCATGGTCAACGCGTGCGATGTGGCGGTGGTGTCGGTGGATTATCGGCTGGCGGTGGATACGCCGATCGAAGGGCTGCTGGACGACTGCCTGACGGCTGCGCGCTGGCTCCTGGCGGACTGCCCGGAGTTTGCCGGCCTGCCGGTGTTTTTTGTCGGTGAATCGGCCGGCGGGCACCTGGCGGCGGCCACTTTGTTGGCGCTCAAGCAATGGCCAGAGTTGCTCCAGCGGGTGAGCGGCGCGGTGTTGTATTACGGCGTCTACGATTTGACCGGCACGCCCAGTGTGCGCACGGCCGGGCCGGACACCTTGTTGCTGGACGGGCCGGGCATGGTCCAGGCGCTGCGTCTGCTGACGCCGGGGATCAGCGACGAGACGCGCCGGCAGCCACCGTTGTCGCCCTTGTATGGGGACTTTGAAGGGCTGCCACCCGCGTTGATGTTTGTGGGTGAACTGGACCCGCTCAAAGATGACACCCTGCTGATTGTCGAGCGATGGGCGACGGTTGAGGCCCATCTGTTGCCGGAAGCGGCCCATGGGTTTATTCACTTTCCGGTGGCGATGGCCGATCGCGTGTTGGCTTACGCTCGCCAGTGGATAACGAGCCGGATCCTTGGCGATGAGCGTTAGTATCGAGGCGGTGCAGGCCGCTGACATTTCCGAGGTGCTGAGCTTTGCTTTGCAGGCGCGTGATGAACTGTTTCCCACGCTCAGTGCCACCGGTGTCCCCCACGATCTGGCGCAGTTTGAAGCCATCTACCTTGAGGGCGGCGGGCGTTTTTTGATTGCTCGTGCCGAAGGCCGGATCGTTGCCGCGGTGGCTTATCGGCCCTACGACGGCCGCTTCCCGCAGTTGAACTACCAGGGTCGCAAGACGGTGGAAGTGGTGCGCCTTTATGTGCTCCCAGCAGTACGACGCTTGGGCCTGGCAGGCCGGTTATACCGCTCGCTGGAAGCGCTGGCGCGGGCCGATGGCGTGGAGATGATGTACCTGCATACCCATCCGTTTCTGCCCGGCGCGATTGATTTCTGGCGGCGGCAGGGGTTCGAGGTGGTGGATGTCGAGGCCGACCCGATCTGGCAGACAACCCACATGCACCTGCCTCTGTAGAACCAATGTGGGAGGGGGCTTGCCCCCGATGGCGGTGGGTCAGTCACCGATGTATTTGCTGACACTCCCTCATCGGGGGCAAGCCCCTCCCACATTTGGACCACAGTTGGCAGTCAGACCGTCACCAGAGCAAGCTGCCCCAACGTACAGGTTCAGTTGGAGCGCAGGCGCAGGATTTGCGCGCCGTCGAACGGGTCTGTCAGGTAATGCCCCTGTACCCCGAAGGTCTCTTGCAAGCGCTGCGGTGTCAGCACTTGCAGCGGCGCGCCCAGCGCCACCAGTTGCCCGCGATCCAGTACGGCCAGGCGATCACAGGTCAGCGCCTGGTTCAGATCATGCAGGGCAATCAGGGTGGTCACCGGCAAGCCTTGCACACCTTTGAGGATCGCCAGTTGATGCTGGATATCCAGGTGATTGGTCGGCTCGTCCAGCAACAAAATCTGCGGCCGTTGCGCCAGGGCGCGGGCGATGTGCACGCGCTGGCGCTCGCCACCCGAGAGGCTGCGCCAGGCGCGGTGGCTCAGGTGGGTAGCGTCTACGTCATGCAGGGCCTGGTGCACGATGGCGTCGTCCTCGCGCGACCACGGGCTCAGCGCCGACAGCCACGGCGTGCGGCCGAGGGCCACGGCGTCGAACACGCGGATGGCGTCGTCGGTGTCGGCCTGTTGCTCCACCACCGCCAGCTGTTGCGCGATGGTGCGGCGCGGCAACTCACCCAGCCGCTTGTCACCCAGGCGAACCTCACCGATGGCCGGCACACGTAATCCAGCCAGCAATTTGAGCAGGGTGGATTTGCCTGAACCATTGGGCCCGACGATGCCGAGGGTTTCACCCAATTGCACGTCCAGGTCAATGTCACGCAGCAGCTGTGCGTCACGCACTTTGAAGCCCAGGCCGCGGCAACTGAGCACGCTCATCGCGCATTCCTCCGGCCAATCAGGATCAGCGCAAACACTGGAGCGCCCACCAATGCCGTCACCACACCCACGGGAATCACCTGGCCCTTGATCAAGGTGCGCGACAGCACGTCCGCAGCGATCAAAAACAGCGCGCCCCCCAAGGCACTGGCCGGCAGCAAGCGCGAATGCCCGGTGCCAAGCAACAGGCGCACCGCATGGGGAATCACCAAGCCGACAAACCCGATGGAGCCGACGATGGACACCATCACCGCCGTCACCAACGCGGCGCAGGCCACCAGCACAAATTGTACGCGGCGCACCGGGATGCCGAGGGAGGCTGCCGAGTCGCTGCCGAAGGTGAACGCATCCAGTGCGCGCCGGTGCCACAGGCACACCGCCAGCCCCACGACCGCCACCGGCACCGCCAACCACACCGATGGCCAGCGCACACCGCTGAGGTTACCCAGCAGCCAGAACATAATGCCGCGGGCTTGCTCGGAACTGGCGGACTTGGTGATCAGGAACGCGGTCAGGGCATTAAACAGCTGCGAGCCAGCGATACCCGCGAGGATGATCTGCCCGGTGCCGCTGGACGAACCGCTGGCCCGCGCGAGCAGAGTCACCAGCGCAAAGGCCGCCATCGCCCCCACAAACGCGCCCGCGGACAACGACACCAGGCCACCGCCCACGCCAATCAAGGCAACGAGCACCGCGCCGGTTGACGCGCCGGCGCTGATGCCCAGCAGGTACGGGTCGGCCAGCGGGTTACGCAGCAGCGATTGCAGGATCACGCCGCATGTTGCCAACCCTGCGCCGCAGGCCGCAGCCACTAGGGCACGGGTGAGGCGGTAGTTCCACACCACGCCTTCGTCGATGGGGTCCAGTGTATAGCCGGCGCCCCAGAGTTTATTGGCGAGCACCTGCAGCACCACCTGCGGTTCGATGGCGGTTTCACCGATGGCGACGCCAGCGAGCAGGGCGAGCAGCAGCAGCGCCAGGGCGAGTAGGGTGCGCATCATTGGCCCAGGTCGTAGCCGTCGATGGCGGCCGCCAGTTGTTCAAGGCCCTCGAAGGTGCGCAGGCTCGCCTGCAACGCCAGGGCGTCGAGGATGATGATGCGGTTGTTCTTCACCGCGTCCATGTTGCGGGTCACGGGGTCGCTGCGCAGGAAGGCGAGCTTCTTTTCATGGTCGTCGGCCGGGTAGCGACGGCGATCCATGCGTGCGATCACCAGGAAGGTGGGGTTGGCCTTGGCGATGGTTTCCCAGCCGACTGCGGGCCATTCTTCATCGGACTGCACCACGTTACGCAGGCCAAGGGTTTGCAGCATGAATTGCGGCACGCCCTTATGGCCGGCTACGTAAGGGTCGCTGGCCATGTCGGCGCTGGAGAACCACACCAGTGCGCTGGCTTGCTGCAAGCCCTTGCCCTGCGCCGTGGCGACGGACTTGGCCAGGCGCGCCTTGAGTTCGTCGGTCAGTTGTTGGCCACGATCCTGCACGTCGAAAATCTGCGCCAGTTGGTGGAGGCTCTGGTAGATCGTCTCGATGCGAAAGGGCTCCAGTCGCGTGCCATCGGCCCCGACCAGGTTGTCCTTGCCTTCGCAATCGGACGGCAACAGGTAGGTGGGGATCTTCAGTTCATGAAACTGCTCACGGGTGCCGACCACGCCTTGGGGGCCCACCACCCATTCCAGCTCGGCGGCCACCAGCTGCGGGCGCTTGGCGAGTACGGCTTCGAAGCTGGGCTCGTTGTTGGCCAGGCGCTCGATGCGGTCGTCCTGGGCCTTGTACTGCGCTGCCACGTTGTTGAACCACAGCGAAGTGCCGACCACCTTGTCGCCCACGCCCAGGGCGTAAAGCATCTCGGTGGCGGCCTGGCCGATGGTGACGCTGCGGGCCGGGGCGTGCTGGAAGGTCAGGGTGCTGCCGCAGTTTTCCACGGTCAGCGGGTAGTGGCTTGGCGTGGCGTGAGCCAGGGCACAGGCACTCAAGCCTGCGATCAGGGCGGTAACGCGTGGCAGCATGAGGCGATCTCCTTGTGAGCCGTAGGTGCAGCAGGGGAGGTACGGCTCGGAAATACGCCCATGGAGGCTGCTGATGCGCAGGGCCAGGATGTCCTTCCCGGACACCCCGCCGGTTAGTGAATTAGCTGGGCCGGCAGGTCTCCTGACTGATGCGTCGTCGCCATGCCCCGCCTTCCCGGACGTGGTCCAGTGGCATTCAAGGGCAGGCTCGGCATCTACAGTTGCGGGGGCAGTTTCGGTTCACGTCGCGTGCGGCGTTTCGAATTCCCTGTTAGTCCCATACGGGAACCGGCGCCGGTATGGTAAGCGATCACACCCTGTAGGAGCGAGCTTGCTCGCGAAGGTCGTCAACGATAACGCGGGGAGCCTGGTGCGCCGCGGCGCTTTCATGTTCTTCGCGAGCAAGCTCGCTCCTACAAAGGGATCGTCAGAGCCGAATATCCTGGGGGCCGCGGATCAGCGCTTCGATCCGGGTGCCTGTGGCGCGCTCTTCGTTGCTGAACCCGTCGTAGTCGGCCAGGTTGGCGAAGCGGATGCCGGTCAATTGTTCGATTGCAATCACGCTGCGCTGGTAGGTTCGAAGCGGGCCGAATACCAGGTCGAGTTGGCCCAGCTCGCGGCTTTGGTCAATCATGTAGGCGCTGGCGGACGGCTTGCCATCGTCGCTGAGGTAGGCCACTACTTTCCAGAACGCCTTGGGGATTTTTACGCCACGGTAAAGCCGGTCGTCATCGGCGAACACTGGCCCGGTAAACACCGTGGCCCGGGCTTTCCAGCGCTGGGTATTGTCGAGGATGTAGTCTTCGAGCTCCAGCCAGGTCTTCTGGTTGAAGCCGCTCATCTGTGGCGAGCAGTTGGTGAAGTGAAAGGTGTCGAAGTTGGCGGTGGCCGCCTCGTCGCCCCAGTTGG
Source organism: Pseudomonas fluorescens (assembly GCF_001902145.1). Taxonomy (GTDB): domain Bacteria; phylum Pseudomonadota; class Gammaproteobacteria; order Pseudomonadales; family Pseudomonadaceae; genus Aquipseudomonas; species Aquipseudomonas fluorescens_BV. The sequence continues at coordinate 520,358 of NZ_MRST01000027.1, read as the reverse complement.
GGTCCTGGCGCCGTACCAGGTGGCCGCGGTCCAGGCCATTGCCGGCATAGAGGTCTTCACCTGCCTGCGCCTCCAGGGGCAGACGACCATCGTAGGCCCAGGTGTCGTTGCTACGCGTGATGTCCACATGCTTGGCGCCGTCGATATTCACCCCCACGTACAGCGCCAGTCGTCGGGAGCGTGACATGGTGATGGAGAAATGCGTGTAGTCCAGGCGCTTGGGTTGCACATCGCCCGCCAGTGGCTGGTCAACCGTGGGCCATGGCACCACGAAGTCGCTGAGGAAGTCGTCGGCATAGCCAGCGCGGTTTTTGAGGTCCTTGGCCGCGGTGACGCGCGGCGTCGCAGCCCTGGCTTCCAGCAGGGTGGGGCTGAGCGCGACCAATGGGCGCAGGTCGGCAAGCCTTGGGCGGTGGGAAAGGTCGATGTTGGCTGTGCGGGCGGGCATGGGCATGTTCCTTATGGGCCTGGAATAAACACCACTGAAACACAAACCCATGACAATTTGGCCCAGGTGGCGAACTCAGGGCTATCCTGAAAACCGTTACCCGGACGTTCATCACGCGCCAAAAAGGAGCCAGCTCATGTGTGTTCGCCAGCCGCGCAACCCGATTTTCTGCCTGATCCCACCGTACATGCTCGACCAGATCGCCCGCCACGGGGATAAAGCCCAACGGGAGGTCGCACTACGCACGCGCGCCAAGGACAGCACGTTCCGCTCGCTGCGTATGCTCGCAGTACCCGCCAAAGGCCCGGCCCGCATGGCACTGGCCGTGGGCGCCGAGAAGCAACGCTCGATCTACAGTGCCGAAAACACCGACAGCCTGCCCGGCAAGCTGATTCGCGGCGAAGGGCAGCCTGCCAGTGGCGATGCCGCAGTAGACGAAGCCTATGACGGCCTGGGCGCGACCTTCGATTTTTTTGACCAGGTATTTGATCGCAATTCCATCGACGATGCGGGTATGGCGCTGGACGCCACGGTGCACTTCGGCCAGGACTACAACAATGCCTTCTGGAATTCGACCCAGATGGTGTTCGGCGATGGCGACCAGCAGTTGTTCAACCGCTTCACCGTGGCACTCGACGTCATTGGCCATGAGTTGGCCCATGGCGTGACCGAGGATGAGGCCAAGCTCATGTACTTCAACCAGTCCGGCGCGCTGAACGAGTCGTTGTCGGACGTATTCGGCTCGTTGATCAAGCAGTACGCGCTGAAGCAAACGGCCGAGGACGCCGACTGGTTGATCGGCAAGGGGTTGTTTACCAAAAAGATCAAGGGCACGGCGCTGCGCTCGATGAAGGCGCCAGGCACTGCGTTTGATGACAAGCTGCTGGGCAAAGACCCACAGCCTGGGCACATGGATGATTTTGTGCAAACTTACGAGGACAATGGCGGGGTGCATATCAATTCCGGCATTCCCAACCACGCGTTCTATCAGGTGGCCACCCGGATTGGCGGGTTCGCCTGGGAGCGTGCCGGGCGTATCTGGTATGACGCACTGCGCGATTCGCGGTTGCGACCCAACTCCGGGTTTTTGCGTTTTGCGCGCATCACCCACGATATTGCCGGCCAGCTTTATGGTGTGAACAAAGCTGAGCAGAAGGCAGTCAAGGAAGGCTGGAAAGCGGTGGGCATAAACGTTTGACGAAGCCGCCTGTGCGGCGAGGAACAGCCATGCGAATTTCAATCAAGGAAAGCGGCGGACCGGCGTTTTTTCCGGGGTTGGCCAAGCCGCGCACGGTAGAGTTGGACGCGCTGCCCGAGCCTGATCAGCAGGAGTTGCGGCAACTGATTGAAGCGTCCGATTTTTTCAAGTTGCCGCAAAGCACCGATCCCGAGCCTGGCAACCCAGGCCGGGTGCATTACACCCTGACCGTGGCGGAGGGCAAGCGCGAGCACACGGTCTGTGTGCTCGCGCCGGTGAATTCTCCGGCACTGGAGGGGTTGGTGCAGTGCGTGCGACGGCATAGTCGGGGCTGACTTGGGCCTATTGGCTAGATGAGCTCAGCAAGGTCCGAGGGGCTGAAGGCTTTCAGGCTGGCGGTCTCTCCCGTGCGAATCTTGCTGGCCCACTGTGGGTCGCTCAGCAATGCGCGGCCAACGGCGATAAGGTCGAACTCCTCGCGCTCCAGCCTGTGCACCAGGTTATCCAGGCTGGCGGGTTGAGAGCTTTCGCCTCCGAAGGAGGCAAGAAAGTCCCCGGACAGGCCGACCGAGCCCACACTGATGGTCGCCGCGCCGGTGAGTTTCTTGGCCCAGCCGGCGAAGTTCAGCCCCTGCTCGCCATCCAGTTCGGGAAATTCGGCTTCCCAGAAACGCCGTTGTGAGCAATGCAGGATATCGACACCCGCTTCCACCAACGGCACCAGCCAGTCCGACATGGCGTCCGGCGTGGTCGCCAGGCGCGCGCTGTAATCCTGCTGCTTCCACTGGCTCACTCGCAATATCACTGGGAACGCCGGGCCTACTGCTGCACGTATCGCCTTGACCACCTCTGCCGCGAAACGCGAGCGCTCCTTGATCGATGCGCCATTGAACTGGTCGGGACGCTGATTGGTGCCTTCCCAGAAGAACTGATCGAGTAAGTAACCGTGCGCACCGTGTATTTCAACGGTATCAAACCCTAACCGTTTGGAGTCGGCGGCAGCCTTGGCGTAAGCCGCGATGGTGTCGGCGATGGCTTCATCACTCATCGCGTCACCGCGTGGCGTACTGGGTGCGGCGAGGCCGGAAGGGCCTTCGATACCTGTCTCGGGCGCCCAATCGTTGAAGGGATTGCCCACCGATCCCACATGCCAGATTTGCGGCCCCATTTTGCCGCCTGCCGCATGCACGCCGTCGATGACCTGTTTCCAGCCCGCCAGAGCCTCGTCGCCATGGAACAGCGGGACGCCGGGGTCGTTACGTGCGCCGGGGCGATCAATGGCGGTGCCTTCTGAGAGAATCAGCCCGACGTCGTGTTCGGCACGTCGGCGATAATAGGCGGCGACGTTTTCTTTCGGTACACCGGTGGGGGAAAATGAACGGGTCATGGGTGCCATGACGATGCGATTTTTCAGGGCCAGGGATTTCAGCGCAAAGGGCTGAAACAGGGCATCTGGATGTGCAAGGCTCATTGCGAGAGACTCCATTTGAAAGGAGTCTTCATAGTATATTGCGTATACCTAATATCAATTAGGCACTTCAAAGCTATCAGGTATCCCAGAGGAAACCACATGCTCGATCATGACCTGGCGCCGACTCAACACGGTACGGTGCCCGAGGTGTTCAAGGCCGATTGCACCAGCCGATTATTGCTTGATCAGATCGCCGATAAGTGGTCGGTCTTGATACTTGGCGCGCTGTGCGAGAAACCGCTGCGTTTCAATGAAATCCGGCGTCGCCTGGACGGCATTACGCAAAAGGCGTTGACCCAGAGCCTGCGCCGTCTTGAACGCAGTGGCATCCTGGCGCGCCGGGTCATTCCGTCTTCCCAGGTGGCGGTGGAATACAGCATTACGCCGCTGGGGGGGACGCTGAAGGAGCCGTTCAAGGCACTCTACGCCTGGACGCTCAGCCATTCGGAAACGGTGCTGCAGGCGCAGGCGGCGTTTGATGCGCGTGCCGACGACGCCTAGCCGTTGCCGCTTTATTTGCGGTCCAGCCACACCGTTTGGGCGTTGCAGAACTCGCGTACGCCGAAGTGCGACAGCTCGCGGCCAAACCCGCTCTTCTTCACGCCGCCAAACGCCACCCGCGGGTCCGACACGCTGAACGCGTTGACGAAGATCCCGCCGGTTTCCAGCTGGTCGGCAATCGCCCGCGCCTTTGCCGAGTCGGCTGTGAAGATGCTCGCGGTCAGGCCGAATTCACTGTCATTGGCCAGCGCCACGGCGTGCTCGGCGTCGCGGGCGGTGATGATCGAGGCCACGGGGCCGAACAGTTCCTGTTTGAACGACGTCATTTGATCGGTGACGTCAGCCAGGACGGTCGGTTCGTAGTAATTGCCCGTGCCCGCGACTTTATGGCCGCCCAGCAGCAGCGTGGCGCCTTCTTCCAGGGTCGTCTGGACCTGGCCGTGCAGTTCGTCGCGCAGATCAAAGCGCGCCATGGGGCCGATATAGGTGGTGTCCGAGGTGGGCTCGCCCATTACCAGGGCGCGGCTGGCGTCAAGGAATTTGGCGGTGAAGGCTTCAACCACGCCCGCTTCGATGATCAAGCGCTTGGCGGCGGCGCAGACTTGGCCGCTGTTCTGGAAACGGCCGATCACGGCGGCTTGCACGGCAGCGTCGAGGTCGGCGTCGTTGAGCACGATAAACGGGTCGGAGCCGCCCAGTTCCAGCACGCATTTCTTCAATGCGGCCCCGGCCTGGGAGCCGATGGCGATGCCGGCGCGCACGCTGCCGGTGAGGGTCACGGCGGCGATGCGCGGGTCGGCGATAGCAGCGGACACGCCCTCCTGGGTGACGTTGATCACTTCGAACACGCCTTCAGCGAAACCGGCTTTACGCAGCGCTTGCTGGATCAGATAGGCGCTGCCCATCACGTTTGGCGCGTGTTTGAGCACGTAGGTGTTGCCGGCAAGCAGGGTCGGCACCGCGCCGCGCAGCACTTGCCATACCGGGAAGTTCCACGGCATTACCGCGAGGATCGGGCCCAGTGGGCGGTATTCGATCCGGGCGCTGCCGTTGTCCACCAAGGTAGGCTCCGGGGCAAGCATGGCCGGGCCGTGGGCGGCATACCATTCGCTCAGTTGGGCGCACTTTTCGATTTCGGCCCGGGCCTGGACGATGGGTTTGCCCATTTCCAGGGTGATCATTTGCGCCATGTCTTCAGCTTGCTCTCGCAGGGCGGCAGCCAGGGCCAGCAGGTATTCGGCGCGCTGGCTCACAGGCGTGCGGCGCCAGGTGCGGAAGGCATCGGTCGAGCGGGCGAGGGCTGCGTTCAGCTGTTCTGCGCTTTCATAGGGATAGCTGCCGACTGTTTCGCCATTGGCGGGGTTGATCGACAGGGCGTGGGTCTGGTGGGAGATAGCATTGTTCATGGCACCGTCCGGCTGAATAAGTGGAATGGGGCCAGCGTACGGGGCTGTATGTTTTCTGGAAACTGAATAATATTAAGTAATACGTTCACGATTGGAGAATGATTTGGATCTGGTGCAGCTGGAAATCTTCAAGGCCGTTGCCGAGCAAGGCAGCATCAGCGCCGCCGCGCAGTTGATTCATCGCGTGCCATCGAACCTCACCACGCGCATCAAACAACTGGAGCAGGACCTGGGCGTGGAGTTGTTTATCCGCGAGAAAAGCCGGCTGCGCCTGTCACCGGCGGGGTGGAATTTCCTCGGCTATACGCGGCGCATTCTCGACCTGGTGCAAGAAGCCCGTGCGACGGTGGCGGGGGAGGAGCCCCAGGGCGCGTTTGCCCTTGGCTCGCTGGAGAGCACGGCGGCCGTGCGTATCCCGGCGTTACTGGCGGCGTATAACCAGCAATACACCAAGGTCGAGCTGGACCTGAGCACGGGCCCTTCGGGCACTATGATCGAAGGCGTGCTGTCGGGCCGACTGACGGCGGCCTTTGTCGATGGGCCGGTGCTGCATCCCACGCTGGAAGGCGTGGCAGTGTTCGAAGAGGAGATGGTGGTGATTGCGCCGCTGCATCACGCGCCGATCACCCGGGGGCAGGAGGTGAATGGCGAGAACATCTATACGTTTCGCTCCAACTGCTCGTACCGGCATCATTTCGAGCGCTGGTTCTCACAGGATGGCGCGGTACCGGGCAGGATCTTCGAGATCGAGTCGTACCACGGCATGTTGGCTTGTGTCAGCGCCGGGGCCGGGCTGGCGCTGATGCCGCGAAGTATGCTGGAGAGTATGCCGGGGTGTGCGGCGGTGAGCGTGTGGCCGCTGCCCGACACGTTCCGTATTTTGAATACCTGGCTGATCTGGCGGCGGGGCACGGTGTCGCAGAGTTTGAACAGTTTCGTAAAACTGCTGGAAGAACGCGGGTTTTGTAGGAGCGAGCTTGCTCGCGAAGACCGTTAACGATAACGCGGGCATTCTGGATGAACGCGGTGCCTTTGGTTTTTTCGCGAGCAAGCTCGCTCCTACAGGAGAGGCGGGGTCAGCCGCCAAATTGCAGGGTGCCCATGGCCAGTTTGGCCATGATTGCCGTCGCGCCCAGTTGTACCAGCCATAACGCCAACCCACCGAGGAATACTCCCAGCGCTACCTGCAGCACCAAGCTCTTCTGTCGCTTGGCTTGCGGTGCGCGTGGGGCATAGTCGTGCAATTCGTCGCGGTCGGCGCGCAGGTCCAGGTCGTCGTTTCTCATAAAACTCTCACAGCAAGGGGCAGTCGGTGTTCAGTCTAGTGTGTTCGCCAATAAAAAGGGGGAAGCCATTGGCTTCCCCCTTCGTATAACGTGTGCCCGCTTACAGCACCTGGACAATCGCCTTGGTCACCGCACCAATGTTCGACTGGTTCAACGCCGCCACACAGATACGCCCTGTATCGAGTGCGTAGATACCGAACTCGGTGCGCAGGCGGGTGACTTGCTCAACGGTCAGGCCGGAGTAGGAGAACATCCCGCGCTGGCGACCGACGAAGCTGAAGTCATGGCCTGGAGCTGCCTTGGCCAGTTCGGCGACCATCTGCTCGCGCATGCCCCGGATGCGCAGGCGCATCTCGGCCAGTTCGGCTTCCCACTGGGCGCGCAGTTCCGGGTTGTTGAGTACGGCGGCGACGATGGCTGCGCCGTGGGTGGGCGGGTTGGAATAGTTGGTGCGGATCACACGCTTGACCTGGGACAGGATGCGCGCGCTTTCTTCCTTGGACTCGCTGACGATCGACAGCGCGCCTACGCGTTCGCCATACAGCGAGAACGACTTGGAGAACGAGCTGGATACAAAGAAAGTCAGGCCCGACTCAGCAAACAGGCGTACCGCGGCGGCGTCTTCGTGGATGCCATCGCCGAAGCCCTGGTAGGCCATGTCGAGGAACGGCACCAGGTTCTTGGCCTTGACCACGTCCAGCACGTTTTGCCAGTCGGCCGGGCTGAGGTCGACGCCGGTCGGGTTATGGCAGCAGGCGTGCAGCACCACGATGGACTGTGGTGGCAGGGCGTTGAGGTCTTCGAGCAGGCCGGCACGGTTTACGTCGTGGGTGGCGGCGTCGTAGTAGCGGTAGGTCTGCACCGGGAAACCGGCTTTTTCAAACAACGCCTGGTGGTTTTCCCAGCTCGGGTCACTGATGGCGACGACGGCGTTGGGCAGCAGTTGCTTGAGGAAGTCGGCGCCGATTTTCAGCGCGCCCGTGCCGCCCACGGCCTGGGCGGTAATCACGCGGCCGGCGCTCAACAGTGGCGACTCAGCGCCAAACAGCAACTTTTGCACGGCCTGGTCGTACGCCACGATGCCGTCGATTGGCAAGTAGCCACGGGCGGCATGTTGCGCCACACGAATGGCTTCCGCTTCGGCAACGGCACGCAAGAGTGGAATCTTCCCCTCCTCGTTGCAGTAAACGCCCACGCCAAGGTTCACCTTGGTGGTTCGTGTGTCGGCGTTGAATGCTTCGTTGAGGCCCAGGATTGGATCGCGTGGTGCCATTTCGACAGCGGAGAACAGGCTCATTTTTGCGGCAGCTCTATGGGGGAAGGGAGGGACGTGTCGCGCTCCAGCCGAATGCACTAGAGCGGTGCACAAACGGGGAGCTAGTATAGAGGCCATCACGGCTGAGAGCGACAACGGAAACGGCTTTTCGGCCAAGTTTTTCGGTTTATTTGCTGACCGTTAGTCTTATTGCAACATTGACGAGAAAGGTCGTGTAGGACGACGGCCTTGAAACCCGTCACATTCGACACCACTTCTACAGCTATCATGGTTTTTTCCTGCAACCTGCGATGGTTATTCGCGGGTTGCTGAGCTATTTCGTCCCTGGCGGTGTCGAGTCTGGGGTGACTTCACGAGGTACGTTATGTCGGATTTCCAGCTCGTTACCCGTTTTGAACCCGCCGGCGATCAACCGGAAGCCATTCGTCAGATGGTCGAAGGCATCGAGGCCGGCCTGGCGCACCAGACGCTGCTTGGGGTGACCGGTTCCGGCAAGACCTTCAGCATCGCCAACGTGATCGCCCAGACCAACCGCCCGACCCTGGTGCTGGCGCCGAACAAAACCCTGGCGGCGCAGCTCTACGGCGAATTCAAGGCGTTCTTTCCGAACAACGCGGTGGAGTATTTCGTTTCCTACTACGACTACTACCAGCCCGAAGCCTATGTGCCATCCTCCGATACCTTTATCGAGAAGGATGCGTCGATCAACGACCACATCGAGCAGATGCGGCTGTCGGCCACCAAGGCACTGCTGGAGCGCAAAGACGCGATCATCGTCACCACGGTGTCGTGCATCTACGGCTTGGGCAGCCCGGAAACCTATCTGAAGATGGTGCTGCACGTTGACCGTGGTGACAAACTCGACCAGCGCGAATTGCTGCGCCGCCTGGCGAGCCTGCAGTACACCCGTAACGACATGGATTTTGCCCGAGCCACCTTCAGGGTGCGCGGCGATGTGATCGACATCTACCCGGCCGAATCCGACCTGGAAGCCATCCGCATCGAACTGTTCGATGATGAGGTCGAAAGCCTGTCAGCCTTCGATCCGTTGACCGGCGAGGTGATCCGCAAGCTGCCACGTTTTACCTTCTACCCCAAAAGCCACTATGTGACCCCGCGCGAAACCCTGATGGGCGCCATCGAGGGCATCAAGGTCGAGCTGGCCGAGCGCCTGGAATACTTGCGCTCCAACAATAAGCTGGTGGAAGCCCAGCGCCTGGAGCAGCGCACCCGCTTCGACCTGGAGATGATTCTGGAGCTGGGCTATTGCAACGGCATCGAAAACTACTCGCGCTACCTGTCGGGTCGCGAATCCGGCGCGCCGCCACCGACCCTCTATGACTACCTGCCGCCGGACGCCTTGCTGGTGATCGACGAATCCCACGTCAGCGTGCCGCAGGTGGGCGCCATGTATAAGGGCGACCGCTCGCGTAAGGAAACCCTGGTGGAATACGGTTTCCGCCTGCCGTCGGCGCTGGACAACCGGCCCATGCGCTTTGATGAGTGGGAAGCCATCAGCCCGCAGACCATCTTTGTCTCCGCTACGCCCGGCAACTATGAAGCCGAGCACGCGGGCCGCGTCATCGAGCAACTGGTGCGGCCGACCGGCCTGGTGGACCCGGAAATCGAAATTCGCCCGGCGCTGACCCAGGTCGACGACCTGCTGTCGGAGATCAATAAGCGTGTGGCCCTGGAAGAGCGGGTGCTGGTCACCACGCTGACCAAGCGCATGTCCGAAGACTTGACCGACTACCTCGCCGACCACGGCGTGCGCGTGCGTTACCTGCACTCGGACATCGATACCGTGGAACGCGTGGAAATCATCCGCGACCTGCGCCTGGGCACCTTCGATGTGCTGGTGGGGATCAACCTGCTGCGTGAAGGCCTGGACATGCCGGAAGTGTCGCTGGTGGCGATCCTGGATGCAGACAAGGAGGGCTTCCTGCGTTCCGAGCGTTCATTGATCCAGACCATCGGCCGAGCGGCGCGTAACCTCAATGGCCGGGCAATCCTCTATGCCGACCGCATCACCGGCTCCATGGAGCGGGCGATTGGCGAGACCCAGCGTCGTCGCGACAAGCAGATCGCGTTCAACCTGGAACACGGCATCACCCCCAAAGGCGTGTTCAAGGACGTTGCCGACATCATGGAAGGCGCCACCGTGCCTGGCTCGCGCAGCAAGAAGCGCAAGGGCATGGCCAAGGCGGCCGAGGAGAGCGCCAAGTACGAGAACGAACTGCGCTCACCGAGTGAGATCACCAAGCGGATTCGACAGCTGGAAGAGAAGATGTACCAGCTGGCGCGGGACCTGGAGTTTGAAGCGGCGGCGCAGACGCGCGATGAGATTGGCAAGTTGCGTGAGCGCCTCCTGGCTGTTTGATTTGCGTTGATTGGGCTGGCCCCATCGCGGGCAAGCCCGGCTCCCACATTGGTCTGTGAATGCGGTCAAAATGTGGGAGCTGGCTTGCCTGCGATGGCCGCGCCTCGGTTTTCCAGATATCCCCCAGGCTGTTACCATTCGCCCCTTGTTTCAATTTTCAGTTTTATCGCCCATTCGAGACCTGCCATGACCACCGTCCGCACGCGCATTGCGCCATCGCCCACTGGGGATCCCCACGTCGGTACTGCTTACATCGCCCTGTTCAACTACTGCTTTGCCAAGCAGCATGGCGGTGAGTTCATCCTGCGGATCGAAGACACCGATCAACTGCGTTCCACCCGTGAGTCCGAACAGCAGATTTTCGATGCCTTGCGCTGGTTGGGCATTACCTGGGCTGAAGGCCCGGACGTGGGCGGCCCTCACGGCCCGTATCGCCAGAGCGAGCGCAGCGACATCTACAAGCAGTACACCCAGCAACTGGTCGATATGGGCCATGCCTTCCCGTGCTTCTGCACGGCTGAAGAGCTGGACCAGATGCGCGCCGAGCAACAGGCCCGTGGCGAGACCCCGCGCTATGATGGCCGCGCGTTGCTGTTGTCCAAGGAAGAAGTGGCTGCGCGCCTGGCGGCCGGTGAGCCTCACGTCATCCGTATGAAAGTGCCAAGCGAAGGCGTGTGCGTGGTGCCGGACATGCTGCGCGGTGATGTCGAGATCCCGTGGGACCGCATGGACATGCAGGTGCTGATGAAGACCGACGGCTTGCCGACGTACTTCCTGGCCAACGTGGTTGATGATCACCTGATGGGTATCACCCATGTGCTGCGTGGCGAAGAGTGGCTGCCATCGGCGCCGAAACTGATCCTGCTGTACGAATACTTCGGCTGGGAGCAACCGCAGCTGTGCTACATGCCTCTGCTGCGTAACCCGGACAAGAGCAAGCTGTCCAAGCGCAAGAACCCCACTTCGGTGACCTTCTACGAGCGCATGGGCTTCATGCCCGAGGCGATGCTCAACTACCTGGGCCGCATGGGCTGGTCGATGCCGGATGAGCGCGAGAAGTTTTCGCTGCAGGAAATGGTCGACAACTTCGACCTGTCCCGTGTTTCCCTCGGCGGCCCGATCTTCGACATCGAGAAACTTTCGTGGCTCAACGGCCAGTGGCTGCGTGACCTGCCGGTGCAAGAGTTCGCCAGCCGTGTGCAGCAGTGGGCATTGAACCCCGAGTACATGATGAAGATCGCGCCACTGGTGCAGGGCAGGGTGGAGACTTTCAGCCAGGTCGCACCCTTGGCCAGTTTCTTCTTTGCCGGCGGCGTGAATCCCGATCCCAAGCTGTTCGAGTCCAAGAAGCTCTCCGGTGACCAGGTTCGCCAGCTGATGCAGTTGATCCTGTGGAAGCTTGAAAGCCTGCGTCAGTGGGAGAAGGATGCGATCACGGCGACCATCCAGGCGGTGGTGGAATCCCTTGAGCTCAAGCTGCGTGACGCCATGCCGCTGATGTTTGCCGCGATTACCGGGCAGGCCAGTTCGGTGTCGGTGCTCGATGCGATGGAAATTCTCGGCCCGGACCTGACCCGTTTCCGTCTGCGCCAAGCCCTTGATTTGCTTGGTGGTGTGTCGAAGAAAGAAAACAAGGAATGGGAAAAGCTGCTGGGCGCTATCGCCTAAGCAGGCCGCTCAGGGCACGAAACCCCGGTTTTCCGGGGTTTCGTCGGTAAGTGATTGTTATCCCGGCAAAAATTTTTGGAAATTGTTGAAAATAAATTTGACACGTTTCCAAACCGCCATTAAGATTCGCCCCGTCCTCACCGATGAGGGGCTATAGCTCAGCTGGGAGAGCGCTTGCATGGCATGCAAGAGGTCAACGGTTCGATCCCGTTTAGCTCCACCAATTTACAGGTTCAAGGTTCCGGCCACACCGTCCTTGAATTGATCAGGTCTCAGCTCTGATCAGATGTACAGAAGGTTTTGTCCCCTTCGTCTAGTGGCCTAGGACACCGCCCTTTCACGGCGGTAACAGGGGTTCGAGTCCCCTAGGGGACGCCAGTTTCAACAAGCAGCTCGAAAGGTCTGCTGCGTCGCGAGACGAAAAATCCGGGGCTATAGCTCAGCTGGGAGAGCGCTTGCATGGCATGCAAGAGGTCAACGGTTCGATCCCGTTTAGCTCCACCAATTTTACAGGTTCAAGGTTCCGGCCACACCGTCCTTGAATCGATCAGTTCTCAGCGCTGATCTGTTGTATAGAAGGTTTGTGTCCCCTTCGTCTAGTGGCCTAGGACACCGCCCTTTCACGGCGGTAACAGGGGTTCGAGTCCCCTAGGGGACGCCACGATTACCCGCTCTGCGGGATTTTTAAGGGTCATTCAATTATTGAATGGCCCTTTTGTTTGTCTGGCGTTTGGCCAATTCCCTCCTTTATTACCCATTTTTCTGTTCTGACCGGCGGTCGTGCTTGTCGCTTGCCAAATATTATTATGGTAATAATATTCAACCCATGAGAGACGGAGGCTTCGATGAGCGATAAAAAAGCGCAAACCCGCGAACGTATTTTGCAGGCTGCCAGCGCGGCGTTGATCCAGCGTGGCCCGGCTGAGCCCAGTGTGGGCGAAGTGATGGGGGCGGCGGGGCTGACGGTCGGCGGCTTCTACGCGCACTTTGAAAGCAAGGACGCGCTGATGCTGGAAGCGTTCAGCCAGTTGCTGGCGCAGCGTCGCGCCTCTATCGATGACTTGGACGAACAGCTGACCGGCGAAGAGCGCCGCACCTTGGTCGCGGCGTTTTATCTGTCGCGCAAGCACCGCGACTCCACGACCCAGGCCTGCCCGTTGCCCGCGACGGTGGGGGAGATGGGGCGCTTGCCGGACGCTTTTCGCGAGGTCTTGAGCGAGCACGTCGAGTTGATGGCCGCGCAATTGGCCGGCAGCCCCGAAGACATCGACAAGGCCCTGGCGGACATGGCCTTGATGGTAGGGGGGCTGACCCTGGCGCGAGCGCTCGGGCCCGGCGAGTTATCAGATCGGGTGATACGTGCGGCCAAGTCGGCGGTACGCTGAAAAAGGGGACGCAAGATGGGCGCATTGACCTGGGTACGTGGTTTCAATGGCACGGTGGGGCGCCTTGCGCCGCATGCGGTCGCCAGCAAGATGCGTCGCACCTTCATGACCCCGCGCGATCTGCCGCCGCGTGACTGGGAGTTGCCGCTGTTGGCCCTGTCGGAGCGCATCACTCTGCGTTTCGGCCTGTCGGCATTGCGTTGGGGGCATGGCCCGGCGGTGCTGGTGATGCATGGCTGGGAAGGCCGCCCGACTCAATTCGCCAGCTTGATCACGGCGTTGGTCGACAACGGCTATTCGGTAATAGCCCTGGACGGTCCCGCCCACGGCCGTTCGCCAGGGCGTGAAGCCCATGTGCTGCTGTTTGCCCGCGCCATGCTTGAGGCGGCGGCCGAGCTGCCACCTCTGTATGCGGTGGTCGGCCATTCCATGGGCGGCGCCAGTGCGATGTTGGCGGTGCAGTTGGGGTTGCGTACGCAGGCACTGGCCAGCATTGCCGCACCGTCGCGCTTTCTGGATGTGCTGCGCGGGTTCACCCGCATGGTCGGGTTGCCGCCACGGGCGCGCTCAGCCTTTATCCAAGAGGTGGAGTTGAGCATGGGCATGCCGCTCAAGCATCTGGACGTGGCCCACTACCAACTGAATATTCCCGGCCTGATCGTGCACGCCGAAGACGACACCTTCGTTCCGGTCAGGGCGGCTCAAGCCATTCACGAAGCCTGGTTCGACAGCCGCCTGCTGCGCCTGGAGCAGGGCGGCCACCAGAAAGTGCTCGCCGACCCGCAGGTCATCGACGCGGTACTCGCCCTATTGGCCGGCTGTCGTCTACAGGAGCGCCAGAGCGCCTGATACACTGCCCCGCCGACATCAATCGACTGGAGCAAGGCATGGGCTGGGATTTGGCAACGCCGTTCATCATCGATCTGCAGGTTGCGGCTGAGGACATCGACGGCCTGGGGCACGCCAATAATGCGGTGTATGTCTCATGGCTGGAGCGCTGTGCCTGGCGCCATTCCCAGCGCCTGGGGCTGGACCTCACCGAATACCGCCGCCTGGACCGCGCCATGGCCGTGGTGCGCCATGAGATCGACTACCTGGCGGCTGGCTATGAGGGCGATGAGTTACAACTGGCCACCTGGATCGTCGATTGGGACCAACGCCTGAAAATGACCCGTCGCTTCCAACTGGTACGCCCCCGTGACGGCGCGACCCTGCTGCGTGCGCAAACAACCTTCGTATGTATCGAGTTGTCCAGCGGCAAGCCCAAGCGCATGCCCGCCGAGTTTATTGAAGGTTACGGCCCCGCCCTGACAGGGGGTTAACGGTTGCCGCAGGAAACCCAGTAAACTGCGCCACGATTTTTGTTGAGTGTTTTCCATGCAAATTGCTTTGGCGCCCATGGAGGGGTTGGTCGACAACATCCTGCGGGACGTGTTGACCCACGTGGGCGGTATCGACTGGTGCGTGACCGAGTTCATCCGTGTCAACGACCGCCTGCTCACGCCTGCCTATTTCCACAAGCTCGCGCCTGAGCTGCTGCACGGTGCCCACACGGCGGCGGGTGTGCCGCTGCGGGTGCAGTTGCTCGGCTCCGATCCGGTGTGCCTGGCGGAAAATGCCGCCCTGGCCTGTGAGTTGGGGTCTGAAGTGATCGACCTGAACTTCGGTTGCCCGGCCAAGACCGTGAATAAATCCCGAGGTGGCGCGGTGCTGCTCAAAGAGCCGGAGTTGCTCAACCAGATCGTCGAGCACGTGCGCCGCGCCGTACCCGCCCATATTCCGGTTACCGCGAAGATGCGCCTGGGCTTCGACAGCCCGGATGGCGCATTGGTGTGTGCCACGGCCCTGGCCGAGGGCGGCGCGGCGCATATTGTGGTGCATGCGCGCACCAAGGCCGATGGCTACAAGCCGCCGGCCCATTGGGAATGGATCCCGCGGGTGCAGGACGTGGTCAAGGTGCCGGTGTTTGCCAATGGCGATATCTGGAGCGTCGAAGACTGGAAGCGCTGCCGCGAAATCAGCGGTGCCGAAGACATCATGCTGGGCCGTGGCCTGGTGGCGCGGCCCGACCTGGCGCGGCAGATTGTGGCGGCCAAGGCCGGCGAAGAAGTGGTCGAGATGACCTGGGCGCAGATGCAGCCGATGCTTCAGGAATTCTGGCGCCAGTCGGTGGCGCAACTGACGGAAAAGCAGGCGCCCGGCCGCTTGAAGCAGTGGCTGGCGATGCTCACGCGCAACTACCCGCAAGCGGTGGAGTTGTTCACGGCCCTGCGCCGCGAGACGGACTTGAGCCAAGTCAGCCGCCTGCTGGGTATGCCGCATCCAGCAGCCGCCTGAACCCCTCGATCGGCAACGGTCGGCTGTGCAAATACCCCTGGAATAAATGGCAGCCGAGCTTTTGCAGGAACGCCAGCTGCTCCAGGGTTTCCACCCCCTCGGCGATGACTTCCAGGTTCAGGCTGCGCGCCATGGCCACAATGGCGCGGATGATTTCTGCATCATTGGGGTCGTGGGTCGCATCGCGCACGAACGACTGATCGATCTTCAGCGCGTCCACCGGCAGGCGCTTGAGGTAGGTCAGGGATGAGTAGCCTGTGCCGAAATCATCCATCGCAAAGCTCACGCCGAGTTTTTTCAGGCGGCGCATCTTCGCCACGGTATCGTCCAGGTTCTGGATCACGATGCCTTCGGTGATTTCCAGTTTCAGCAGGCTGAACGGCAGGCCGTGCTGCTTGAGGCTGTGCTCCACCCGTTCCACAAAGTCGTTCTGGCGAAACTGCCGGGGGCTGATATTCACGCACAGGCTGAAATTGAGCGGGTCCACCAGGCCCTCGGCAATCAACTGGGCAAAGGCGCCGCAGGCTTCATCGAGAATCCAGGTGCCGACCTCCAGGATCAGGCCGCTGTCTTCCAATACCTTGATAAATTCCGCCGGTGACTGCGCACCCAATTGTGGATGCTGCCAGCGCACCAGGGCCTCGGCGCCGACTATCCTGTTGCCCCGCGCATCCACCTGGGGCTGGTAATGCACGCTGAATTCGCCGCGTGACAAGGCCAGGCGCAAGTCGGTTTCCATGCGCAGGCGCTCGCTGGCGGTTTTTTGCATGCTGTTATGGAACATCTGCGTGGTGTTGCGCCCGGAGTCCTTGGCGCGGTACAGGGCGATGTCGGCACGCTTGAGCAGATCGGCGGGGGTGGTGCCATGGTCGGGGATCAGCGCCACGCCGATGCTGGGCGTGACCTGCAGCCGATGACCGTCGAGAAACATCGGTTCCGAGAGCAATTCGCGCAGAGTATCGGCCAGCGCTTGCACCTGGCTGCTGACCGTCTGGCGGGTGCCCTCCAGGCCGCTGAGCAATACCACAAACTCGTCGCCGCCCAGGCGCGCCACGGTGTCCTCCATGCGCACGCTGGCTTCCAGGCGTGCGGTGACGATTTTCAGCACGGTGTCGCCAACGGGGTGGCCGAGGGAGTCGTTGATGTGCTTGAAGTGGTCCAGGTCCAGAAACAGCAGGGCGCCGCGCAGGTTGTGGCGCTTGAGCAAGGCGATCTGCTGGCTCAGGCGGTCCATCAGCAGTGCCCGGTTCGGCAGGTTGGTCAGCGGGTCGTGATAGGCCAGGTGGCGGATCTGCGCCTGGGCATTCTTCAGCAGGCTTACATCCCGTGCGGTCAGCAGCAGGCAGGGGGTTTCATTCAAGGTGATCGGCTCCACCGAGACCTCCACCGCCAGCACGTCGCCACGCTTGTTGCGCCAGAGCATTTCCAGGTGGTGAATGCGCCCCTTGATGTGCAACTCGGCCAACAGTGCGGCGCGCTGGTTCTCATCGGCCCAGATGCCGATCTGGTACAGGGTCAGGCCGATGGCTTCTTCGGTGCGGTAACCGGTCAGGCGGCAAAAGCCGTCGTTGACCTCCACATAACGGCCGGTGTCGCGTTCGGTGATGGATATCGCATCGGGGCTGGAGTGAAACGCCTTGGCGAACTTCTCTTCACTGGCCTTGAGTGCGGCTTCCGAGCGTTGCTGCTGGGTGATATCGCGCAGCGTGGTGACGATGCACGGCTGGTCGCAGACCTTGATCAAGCGGCTGGAAATCATGCAGGTCAGGCTTTGGCCGTCCTTGTGATGCACCACGATGGCCACATTGCTCAGGGCCTGTTCGCGTATCACCTGCTCGATGCGCTGCAGGCGCTTGCTGGAGTCGTCCCACAGGCCGATTTGTTCGGCGCTTTTGTCGAGCACTTCGGCGGCTGTCCAGCCGAAGGTCTGGGTAAACGCCGGGTTGATCTCGATAAAGGCGCCGCTGTCCAGGCAGGTCACGCAGATCGGGTCGGGGCTGGCCTGGAACAGGCTGGCGAACTTCTCTTCCGAGGCGGTCAGCCGTTGCTCGCGCTCGACCTGGTCGGTGATGTCCAGCAAGGTCCCCGCCATGCGCAGGGGCTTGCCTGACTCATCGCGATACAGGCGTGCGCGGCTTTCCAGGTAGCGCGGGCTGCCGTCTTCCATTTGTACGCGGTAGGTCAATTGATAGTTGCCGTCCGGGCCTTCGCGCAAACTGCGGTAAGCATGGCGCATGCCTTCGCGGTCTTCATCGGACATGCCTTCAAAAAACGCATCGAAGGATTCATGGAACGGCGCGGGTTCCAGCCCGTGCAACTGGGCGGCACGCGCCGAGCCGTAGAGCATGCCGCTGGGGATGTGCCAATCCCATGTGCCCAGTTGCGCGGAATCCAGGGCCAGGTCCAGGCGTTCCTGGCTGTCCTTGAGTGCTTGCTCGGCATTTTTACGTTCGGTGGTGTCCAGGAACGTGCTGATCAGGTACGCCTCGCCGTCCAGTTCCACCTTTTGTGCGCTGAGGGTGCCGTCGTGAATCTGGCCGTTGCTGGCGCAGAACTGCACTTCCATGGTGATGGGTTCGCCTTTGCGCTGCGTGGCCTTGACCAGCAGTGCCCGCTGTTCCGGGTGGCGCCACAAGCCCAGTTCCAATGTGGTGCGGCCGATGGCATCTGCCACTGGCCAACCGAACAGCATCTCGAAGTATTGGTTGGCTTCGCTGATCAATCCGTCGGCCTGGCGCGTCAGCAGTACCATGTTCGGGCACAGGTGAAACAGGGTGGCGAAGCGCTTTTCCGAATGGCTGAGGGCGTGTTCACGGTCGCGTTGGTGAGTGATCTCGCGGATCACCCCGATCATGCGCCGCCGTCCGGCTTTGTCGGGAACCAGGCTGCCGCTGATTTCCAGCCAATGCATGCTGCCATCGGGCCATTGGATGCGGTGGTGCATGGCGCGGTCGAACGGCTCTCCGGCGAGCACTGCATGAAAGCCGCGCACCACCCGCGCACTGTCTTGCGGAGCCAGCAGGTCGAGGTAGTCGAGGTCCTTGGGCAGAGGCTGGCGGGGGTCAAAGCCGAATAAGGCCTGGGTGCCCCGTGACCAGCTGATTTTTCCTGTGTCGATTTCCCAGCACCAGGCACCCAGCCGCGCGGCGTTGAGGGCCGCCAGCAGTTGCGGGGCGCCTTCCCAGCTTTGCTCCGCCGCTTGAGGGTCCAGGGCGTAGATGCGGGGCAGGGGTGGAACCGGGTCAACGGGGTTGCGCATTATCAAAGGGCCTTGGCTCATTGAGAAAACCGCGCGGTTTGACCTAAACCCCTGGCCCGCACGGTGTCATGCCGGTAAGCCTGGCAGATCGACCTGTGCATCCAGCAGGCTCATGAAAGCCCGCGCAGCGTTCGACAGCGTCCTTTCGGTGTGCACGATATAGCCTAGCTGGCGACTGAGCTGTATGCCCGGCAAAGCGATACTTGCCACCTGATCGTCGAGCATGGTGCGCGGCAACACGCTCCAGGCCAGGCCGATGGAGACCATCATCTTGATGGTTTCCAGGTAGTTAGTGCTCATTGCGATATTGGGCGTAAGGCCCTGAGCCTCGAACAGGCGGCTGACAATATGGTGGGTAAAGGTGTTGCCACCGGGAAACACCGCCGGGTGCCGGGCGATATCGGCCAGGCTGACGGAACCGTTGCTGATCAGGCTGTGTTCCGGCGCCACCACAAAATCCAGCGGGTCGTCCCACACCCGGGTAGCACGTACCAGGTTGTGAGGCTCAGGCGCCAAGGTGATCACCGCCACTTCCGCACGGCCATGGAGGATTTCTTCGTAGGCCACTTCTGAATCCAGAAACTGAATATCCAGCGCCACATTCGGGTATTGCCGAGTGAAGGTGCGCAGGATCGGCGGCAGACGGTGCAGGCCGATATGGTGGCTGGTGGCCAGAGTGAGGCGCCCGCTGACTTCGCCGGTGAGGTTGGTCAGGGCGCGGCGGGTGTCATCCAATACGTTGAGGATTTGATAGGCGCGTGGCAGCAAGGCCCGCCCGGCCTCGGTCAAGCCGACTTCCCGACCCAGGCGGTCGAACAGCCGGACCTTCAATTGTTGTTCCAGGCCAGCGATGCGCTTGCTGATGGCCGGCTGGGTCAGGTGCAGGCGTTCGCCGGCGCCGGAGAAACTGCCGGTCTCGGCGATGGCGATAAAGGCGTTGAGGTTGGCCAGGTCCATGGTGCTATTCCAGTTGGTAATCCAAAGCATAAAAAATATGAATTTGAGTTATTTAATGTAGCGCCATACCATCAGCCTCACAAGCCAAAGGGTTATTGAAAAGCCCGGCGTATAGAAGCACCGCTGATGAGGACCGACTGATGGCCGGCAAAACGCTTTACGACAAGCTTTGGGATTCCCACGAAGTGAAACGTCGCGATGATGGATCGTCGCTGATCTACATCGACCGTCACATCATCCATGAAGTGACCTCGCCCCAAGCGTTCGAAGGCCTGCGACTGGCCGGGCGCAAGCCTTGGCGCGTCGACTCCATCATCGCCACGCCGGACCACAACGTGCCGACCACTCCTGAGCGCAAAGGCGGCATCGAAGCCATTGCCGACCAGGTTTCGCGGTTGCAGGTGCAGACCCTCGACGACTATTGCGACGAATACGGCATCACCGAATTCAAGATGAATGACGTGCGCCAAGGCATCGTCCACGTCATCGGCCCGGAGCAGGGCGCAACCTTGCCGGGCATGACCGTGGTCTGCGGTGATTCCCATACCTCCACCCACGGCGCGTTCGGCGCCTTGGCTCATGGCATCGGCACCTCCGAGGTGGAACATGTGTTCGCGACCCAGTGCCTGGTCGCCAAGAAAATGAAGAACATGCTGGTACGCGTCGAAGGCCAATTGCCGTTTGGCGTGACCGCCAAGGACATCGTACTGGCCGTGATCGGCAAGATCGGCACCGCGGGCGGCAACGGCCATGCCATCGAGTTCGCCGGCAGTGCAATCCGCGACCTGTCCATTGAAGGCCGCATGACCATCTGCAACATGTCCATCGAAGCCGGTGCCCGCGTGGGCATGGTGGCGGCGGACGAAAAAACCGTTGAGTACGTGAAGGGGCGTCCATTCGCGCCAAGCGGTGCGGATTGGGACGCCGCGGTAGAGGCCTGGAAAGACCTGGTGTCTGATGCCGATGCAGTGTTCGACACCGTGGTTGAACTCGACGCTGCCCAGATCAAGCCGCAAGTCAGCTGGGGTACTTCGCCGGAAATGGTTCTGGCCGTCGACCAGAACGTGCCGGACCCGGCGCAGGAAGCCGACCTGGTCAAGCGCGGTTCCATCGAGCGTGCCCTGAAGTACATGGGTTTAAAAGCCAATCAGGCGATTACCGATATCCAGTTGGACCGCGTCTTCATCGGTTCCTGCACCAACTCGCGGATCGAAGACCTGCGCGCCGCCGCAGTGATCGCCAAGGGCCGCAAAGTCGCCTCGACCATCAAGCAAGCCATCGTGGTGCCGGGTTCGGGCCTGGTCAAAGCGCAAGCTGAAGCCGAAGGCCTGGACAAGATCTTCCTCGAAGCCGGTTTTGAATGGCGTGAGCCAGGCTGCTCGATGTGCCTGGCGATGAACCCGGATCGCCTGGAGTCGGGCGAGCATTGCGCGTCGACCTCCAACCGTAACTTCGAAGGGCGTCAGGGCGCTGGTGGCCGTACCCACCTGGTGAGCCCGGCCATGGCCGCTGCCGCTGCCGTCAACGGTCGTTTCATCGACGTTCGCGAATTGATCTGAGGAAAACCCGATGAGAGCTTTTACCCAACACACAGGTTTAGTCGCGCCGTTGGACCGTGCCAATGTGGACACTGACCAGATCATCCCCAAGCAGTTCTTGAAGTCGATCAAACGCACTGGTTTCGGCCCTAACCTGTTCGACGAATGGCGCTATCTGGACGTGGGCTACGCCTATCAGGACAACTCCAAGCGCCCATTGAACAAAGACTTTGTGCTCAACGCCGAGCGTTACCAAGGCGCCAGCGTGCTGCTGGCCCGGGAAAACTTCGGCTGCGGTTCCAGCCGCGAGCACGCCCCTTGGGCCCTGGAAGAGTACGGCTTTCGCAGCATCATCGCGCCGAGCTACGCCGATATCTTCTTCAACAACAGCTTCAAGAACGGCTTGTTGCCAATCATCTTGAGCGATGCTGAAGTGGACGAGTTGTTCCAGCAAGTGGAGGCCAATGTCGGTTACCAGTTGACGGTGGACCTGGCCGCGCAAACCGTGACACGACCGGATGGCAAGGTGTACCACTTTGAAGTGGATGCCTTCCGTAAGCATTGCCTGATCAACGGCCTGGACGACATCGGCCTGACCTTGCAGGACGGCGATGCGATTGCCGCGTTTGAAGCCAGGCACCGGGCGAGCCAGCCCTGGTTGTTTCGCGATGCCTGACGTTATGTAGGCCGCGCTGGCTCCTTCGCGAGCAAGCCCGCTCCCACATTCGACCGAGTTTCTTCAGTTGAAATGCAATCAAATGTGGGAGCGGGCTTGCTCGCGAAAACGGTATTACAAGCAACACAGATCTCAAGGACAGCCACCATGACGAGCGCCGCCCACACCCAAGTCGTGCAAAAACAATTCGGCGAGCAAGCCTCGGCCTACCTGAGCAGTGCCGTGCACGCCCAGGGCACCGAATTCGCTGTGCTGCAAGCCGAGCTGGCCGGGCAGGGCGCTGCACGCCTGCTGGACCTGGGCTGCGGTGCCGGTCATGTCAGCTTCCATGTGGCGCCTCTGGTCAAAGAAGTGGTGGCCTACGACTTGTCCCAGCCTATGCTCGACGTGGTGGCCGCCGCCGCCAAAGACCGCAACCTGGCCAACATCCGCACCGTGCACGGCGCCGCCGAGCGCTTGCCCTTTGCCGAGGGTGAGTTCGACTTCGTGTTCAGCCGTTATTCGGCCCATCACTGGAGCGACCTCGGCCTGGCCCTGCGTGAAGTGCGCCGTGTACTCAAGCCGGGTGGCGTGGCGGCATTTGTGGATGTCTTGTCACCGGGCAGCCCGCTGTTGGACACTTACCTGCAAACCGTCGAAGTGCTGCGCGACACCAGTCATGTGCGTGATTATTCCGGCGCCGAGTGGATGCGCCAGTTGAGTGAGGCCGGCCTGCACGTGCGCAACAGCAGTCGCCAGCGCTTGCGCCTGGAATACACCTCGTGGGTCGAGCGCATGCGCACGCCAGAGGTACTGCGTGCAGCAATCCTTGAGCTGCAAAAGGCGATGGGCCAGGAAGTACGCGATTATTACGAAATTCAAGCCGACGGCACCTTCAGCACCGATGTGCTGGTGGTCTTCGCCGAACGCTGATTGATTTTTCCCGACCTGCCCACGGGCGGGTCGCTTGATGAAATGAGGAACGCATGAGCAAGCAGATTCTGATTCTCCCTGGCGACGGTATTGGTCCGGAAATCATGGCCGAAGCGGTCAAGGTCCTTGAGCTTGCCAACAGCAAGTACAGCCTGGGCTTCGAGCTGAGCCACGACGTGATCGGCGGCGCCGCCATCGACAAGCACGGCGTGCCGCTGGCTGACGAGACCCTGGACCGCGCCCGGGCTGCCGATGCGGTACTGCTCGGCGCCGTGGGTGGGCCGAAGTGGGACAAAATCGAGCGTGACATCCGCCCTGAGCGCGGCCTGCTGAAAATTCGTGCGCAACTGGGCCTGTTCGGCAACCTGCGCCCGGCCATCCTCTACCCGCAACTGGCTGACGCGTCGAGCCTCAAGCCGGAAGTGGTAGCGGGCCTGGATATCCTCATCGTGCGTGAGCTGACCGGCGGTATCTACTTCGGCTCGCCACGGGGCGTGCGCGAGTTGGAAAATGGTGAGCGTCAGGCCTATGACACGCTGCCATACAGCGAGAGCGAAATCCGCCGTATCGCCCGTGTCGGTTTCGACATGGCGCGCGTGCGCGGCAAAAAAGTCTGCTCGGTGGATAAAGCCAACGTGCTGGCTTCCAGCCAACTGTGGCGTGAAATCGTTGAAGAAGTCGCCAAGGATTATCCGGACGTCGAACTGAGCCACATGTACGTGGACAACGCCGCCATGCAGCTGGTGCGCGCACCCAAGCAGTTCGACGTGATTGTCACCGACAACCTGTTCGGCGACATCCTGTCCGACCAGGCGTCGATGCTCACCGGTTCCATCGGCATGCTGCCGTCGGCGTCCCTGGACACTAACAACAAAGGTATGTACGAGCCGTGCCACGGTTCGGCGCCAGATATCGCCGGGCAGGGCATTGCCAACCCGCTGGCGACAATTTTGTCGGTGTCGATGATGCTGCGCTACAGCTTCAACCTGGGCGATGCGGCGGACGCAATCGAGAAGGCCGTCAGCCTGGTGCTGGATCAGGGCTTGCGCACCGGCGATATCTGGTCCCAGGGTTGCACCAGGGTCGGGACGCAAGAAATGGGCGACGCAGTAGTCGCCGCGCTGCGGAATCTGTAATCTCTCGGGCCCGCTTGCAGTTGTTGCTGCAAGGCGGCCCACTTTTTAACAAGGTGTAGTTGCGATGAAACGTGTAGGTCTGATCGGTTGGCGCGGTATGGTCGGTTCCGTGCTCATGCAGCGGATGCTGGAAGAGCAGGATTTCGATCTTATTGAGCCGGTGTTTTTCACCACTTCGAACGTAGGTGGCCAAGGGCCGTCCGTGGGCAAGGATATTGCCCCGCTCAAGGATGCCTACAGCATTGAAGAGTTGAAGAGCCTCGACGTGATCCTGACCTGCCAGGGTGGCGACTACACCAGCGAAGTCTTCCCCAAGCTGCGCGAAGCCGGCTGGCAGGGTTACTGGATCGACGCCGCTTCGAGCCTGCGTATGCAGGACGATGCGGTGATCATCCTCGACCCGGTCAACCGCAAGGTCATCGACCAGCAACTGGACGCCGGCACCAAGAACTACGTGGGCGGCAACTGCACCGTCAGCCTGATGCTGATGGGCCTGGGCGGCCTGTTCGAAGCCGGCCTGGTGGAGTGGATGAGCGCCATGACCTATCAGGCGGCCTCCGGCGCCGGCGCGCAGAACATGCGTGAACTGATCAAGCAGATGGGCGCGACCCACGCCGCTGTCGCCGATCAACTGGCTGACCCGGCCAGCGCAATCCTCGATATCGACCGCCGTGTGGCCGAGGCCATGCGCAGCGACGCCTACCCGACCGAGAACTTCGGCGTGCCATTGGCCGGTAGCTTGATCCCCTGGATCGACAAGGAACTGCCCAACGGTCAGAGCCGCGAAGAATGGAAGGCTCAGGCCGAAACCAACAAGATCCTGGGTCGCTTCAAGAACCCGATCCCGGTGGATGGCATCTGCGTGCGCATTGGCGCCATGCGTTGCCACAGCCAGGCGCTGACCATCAAGCTGAACAAAGACGTGCCGATCGCCGATATCGAAGGGCTGATCAGCCAGCACAACCCTTGGGTCAAGCTGGTGCCGAACAACCGCGATATCAGCATGCAGGAGCTGAGCCCGACCAAGGTCACCGGCACCCTGAATGTACCGGTGGGCCGCCTGCGCAAGCTGAACATGGGCAGCCAGTTCCTCGGCGCGTTCACCGTCGGCGACCAACTGCTGTGGGGCGCGGCTGAGCCGTTGCGTCGCATGTTGCGGATTTTGCTGGAGCGTTGATCGCCTGAGGCAATCAGAGAAACCCGCGTTCTGGTGACAGGCGCGGGTTTTTTGTTGCCCTTTGAAACCCTCGTCGCAGCATAGGTATCTACACAACTGTGCAGTTCGTCGCAGCCGCCGATAACCACGAGGCGAAGCGAGCCGCTCTTGATCTTGATCTGTTTTTGATCTTAGGCGCCCCGTTAAACCACGCTGGCCGGAATTCGACAGGGATTTGGGGGGTAAACCGGCAGGGATGCCGGTTTAGCCGCCCCGCGCCATGGATGGCGCGTGGCGGCGGCCCCCCAAATCAATGTCGGATTACGGGTACACCGAGCCTAGGCGAGGTGCCGAGTGGTGGGGCAAGAGCGCTTTGGTTACTTTCGCGTTTTTCGAAAGTGACCCGCTGTAAAAGCGGAACCTTAAGTGGCCGTTACCGCAGGAATGGATATACACACCGTCCAGCTGTGTTGACTGTCAGGCCGTCTTCGCAGGCAAGCCAGCTCCCACACTTGAATGTATTCACAGGTCAAAATGTGGGAGCTGGCTTGCCTGCGATGAGGCCATCAACAACACCGCAAAAAGCAGGCTAATTGCCTCGCCTGCCACCACCCGGTAAAGTGCCGCTCCCCCGTAATGCCCGAGGCAATCCCATGACCCAGACCTTTGAAATCGCCGTGATCGGCGCCACCGGTACCGTTGGCGAAACCCTGGTGCAGATTCTCGAAGAGCTGGAGTTCCCGGTGGGCACCTTGTACCTGCTGGCGGGCAGCAACTCGGCGGGGGCTTCGGTGCCGTTTCGGGGCAAGAACGTGCGGGTCAAAGAGGTCGACACGTTTGATTTCAGCAAGGTGCAGTTGGCGTTCTTCGCTGCAGGCCCAGCGGTGACCCTGAGCTTCGCCCCGCGAGCCACTGCCGCTGGCTGCGCGGTGATCGACTTGTCTGGCGCATTGCCCGCCGAGCAGGCGCCGCAAGTGGTGCCGCAGGCCAACGCCCATGTGCTGGACGCGTTGAAAAAGCCTTTTCAACTCGGCAGCCCGAGCCCCTGTGCCACTTACCTCGCGGTGGTGCTGGCACCGTTGCGCGGTGTGGTGGACATCCAGCGCGTGAGCGTCACCGCCAACCTGGCCATCTCTGCCCAGGGCCGCGAGGCTGTCAGCGAGTTGGCGCGCCAGACTGCCGAGCTGTTGAACGTGCGTCCCTTGGAGCCGGCGTTCTTCGATCGGCAAGTGGCGTTCAACCTGCTGGCGCAAGTCGGCACGCCAGACGTCCAAGGTCATACCGCCCTGGAGAAGCGCCTCGTACACGAACTGCGTGCGGTGCTGGAAACACCTTCACTAAAGATTTCCGCCACCTGTGTTCAAGCCCCGGTGTTTTTCGGCGATAGCCTGACTGTGTCGCTGCAACTGGCCGCGCCGGTCGACCTGGCCGCGGTGAACCGCGCCCTCGACGCTGCGCCGGGAATCGAGTTGGTCGAGGAGGGCGATTACCCCACGGCCGTAGGCGATGCCGTCGGCCAGGACGTGGTGTACGTCGGGCGAGTTCGCGCAGGTATCGACGACCCGGCGGAACTAAATCTTTGGCTGACGTCAGATAACGTACGCAAAGGCTCGGCCCTGAACGCCGTGGAACTGGCGCAGTTGTTGATAAAAGACCTTGTGTAAAAGATACTTGGCGGCAATTTGTAGATTGATTCTAGCCAGGCGCTATGCTTGGACCCAAGTGAAACACAAGCGCGTCGGTGACCTATCGGCTCGCCATGCCTTATGGCAGCGGTTACCAACCTTCTCGCAGGGCGGGAAGTGTTCAAACAAAGGATGAGGCTATGGTTCAAGTTCGCAAACTGGTGTTAGCAATAGCGGCCGCCTCGGCGCTGTCCTCCGGTATGGCGCAGGCGCTGCAACTTGGGGAGATGACGCTCAAGTCGAAGTTGAACCAGCCGCTGTCGGTGGAAATCGAATTGCGCGATGTGGGTGGGCTCACGGCGTCCGAGATCACCCCCAGCCTGGCTTCGGCCCAGGCCTTCGTGGATGCGGGTGTCGATCGCCAGGCGTTTCTCGATGACCTGACGTTCACGCCGGTGATCAACCCCGAAGGTCGCAGCGTGGTACGTGTGACCTCCAGCAAGCCGTTGCCTGATTCCTACGTGCGTTTCCTGATGCAGGTGCAATGGCCCAATGGCCGCTTGATGCGTGACTACAGCGTGCTGCTCGACCCGGCCAAGTTTGACCAGCCGGCACCGACTGCCAGCGCGCCGACCAGCACCGCGCCTGCCACTGGCACGCTTGCCCGGCACACCACCACGCCCCACGATACCTTGTGGGAGATTGCCGCGAAGAACCGTCATGGCGCCTCGGTCCAGCAAACGATGCTGGCTATCCAGGCGCTTAACCCGGATGCCTTTGTCGACGGCAACATCAACCGCCTGAAAACCGGCCAGGTGCTGCGCCTGCCGGATATCACGCAAAGTACAGCCCTGGCCCAGCCGCAAGCGATTGCCGAAGTGAGTGCGCAGAACGCCGCCTGGCGCCAGCGCCAGCGTAGTCCTCAGGGGCAAGTGGCCGGTAAGCCGCAGTTGGATGCAACCAGGCGCACCCAGGCCGGCAATGCGCCGTCAAGCACCCAGGCCAAGGACAATTTGAGCCTGGTATCGGCGCAAGCCGCCAAGAAAGGTGGAAAGGGCGCCGTCGGTGACAGCCGCGCCCTGAGCGACAAGCTGGCGATGACCCAGGAAGAGCTCGACACCACGCGGCGCGACAACGAAGAACTGAAAAGCCGTGCCGCCGACCTGCAAAGCCAGCTGGACAAGCTGCAGAAGCTGATCCAGCTGAAGAATGACCAATTGGCTCGTTTGCAAGCGCAAACGGGTGAGCCACCTATAGCCGCGATCCCCGCGCAGTTGCCCGGTGAGCCTGCAGCCGAGCCTGCGGCCCCCGTTGCAACGCCAGCGCCTGAACCGGTCAAGCCGGCTGCCGCGCCGGCCAGTACCGAAGGCAAGTTCAATGATCTGCTGACCAACCCGATTGTGCTCGGCATCCTTGGCGGTGCGGCCCTGCTGGTGGTGCTGCTGCTTCTGCTGCTATGGGCACGCCATCGCAATGCTCGCCGCGAAGAAGAGAAACATCTGCGCATGGCACGGGCGTTGGCCGAAGAGCCCGAGTTTGTTTCCAATATCGATCAAGACCTGCCGCCTGACAGCTTCGAGGGCCTTGAAGTGCCGCCACCGAGCGCTAAGCTCGCCACCCCGGCGTCGCCAGCACCCGCACCCGCGCCAGCACCGGTGGTCGAGACGGTTGTGGCACCGACGGTCGCCTCCGTGCTGGCGCCGTTGGCGGTTGCCTTGGCTCAGGAAAATTCCAGCGACGCCCTGGCCCAGGCCCAATCCCATATCGACCGTGGCCACCTGAACCAGGCGGCGGATGTGCTTGAACAAGCCATCAAGCACGAGCCCAAGCGCAGCGACCTGCGTTTGAAGCTGATGGAAGTCTATGGCCTGCAGAACAACAAGGACGGGTTCGTCACCCAGGAGCGCCAGTTGGTGGCCAACGGTGAGAACCATGCCCAGGTCGAGCAGCTCAAGGCGCGCTTCCCGGCCATGGCCGTGCTGGCGGCGGGTGTCAGTGCCGCGGTGGCTGCCGCGGCCCTGGATGCGCAATACGTCAAGGACCTGCTCGACGACAAGCCGGCCTCGGCTGCGCAGGCAGATACCTTAGACACCGACTTCGACCTGAGCCTGGATGACCTGGAAGTCGCCTCACCGGCCGAGATCGCGCAAGACCAGCAAACCTTTGAAGCACTGCTCAAACAACAGACTGAGCCCAAGGCCGATGCACAGGACCTATCGGACTTTGACCTGGATCTGCAACTGGACCCGCCCGCGTCGCAAACCGATGACGACTTCTTGTCGGGCCTTGAAGAGCAGATCAAGGATGTACCGTCGGTGGAGCCGCCGACCCTGACGCCGGCTGCGCTGGACGAATTCGACCTGCCGGAAGACTTTGACCTGTCGCTGGCGGACGAGCCGAGCAAGCCTGCGGCCAAGCCTGATGCTTTCGCTTCGGAGCTGGACGACGTCAATGCCGAACTGGATCGTTTGTCCCAGAGCCTGGAGCACCCCTCGATCGAGCCTTCCTTCACGGCTGAAGATGCCGCGCTGGGTGCTGAGGATGAGCCGGATTTCGACTTCCTCTCGGGCACCGATGAAGTGGCCACCAAGCTCGATTTAGCCCAGGCGTATATCGACATGGGCGATGCTGACGGCGCGCGTGACATCCTGGACGAGGTGCTGGCCGAGGGCAACGAAGGCCAGCGTGGCGAAGCCAAGGAAATGCTCGGCAGAATCTAACGAGCGACGCAGAAAAATGTGGGAGCGGGCTTGCTCGCGAATGCGGTGGTTCAGCTGCTGATGTGCTGGATGATACGGCGTATTCGCGAGCAAGCCCGCTCCCACATTTAAAGTCCACTCACGCACCCTGACGCCCTATAATGCCCGCCTTTGCGCAACTCATCAGGCTCTCAGTTCTTGGCTAATATAGATAACGCGGCTGCCGAAATGGCGGCCGCAGGCTTTTACCGCATCGCTCTGGGCGTGGAATACAAAGGCTCGCGCTATCGCGGCTGGCAGCGTCAGGCCTCCGGGGTGCTGACGGTGCAGGAAACCCTGGAAAACGCCCTGTCCAAAGTCGCCAACTCGCCAGTGTCGCTGATGTGTGCCGGGCGTACCGATGCCGGCGTGCACGCTTGTGGCCAAGTGGTGCACTTCGACACCCAGGCCGAGCGTTCGATGAAGGCGTGGGTGATGGGGGCTAATATCAATTTGCCCCATGACGTCAGCGTCAGCTGGGCCAAGGTCATGCCGGCGCATTTTCACGCCCGTTTCAAGGCCATCGCCCGGCGTTACCGCTACGTGATCTACAACGATCAGATCCGCCCGGCGCACCTCAATGAAGAAATCACCTGGAACCACCGCCCGCTGGATGCCGAGCGCATGGCCGAAGCCGCGCAGCATCTGGTCGGGGTGCATGACTTCAGCGCCTTCCGTGCCGGCCAGTGCCAGGCCAAGTCGCCGATCAAGGAAGTCCACCACCTGCGGGTGACGCGGCACGGCAAGATGATTGTGCTGGATATCCGTGCCGGGGCCTTTCTGCATCATATGGTGCGCAACATTGCTGGCGTGCTGATGACCATCGGCACTGGTGAGCGCCCGGTGGAGTGGGCCAAGGAAGTGCTGGAAAGCCGCATTCGCCGCACGGGCGGGGTCACGGCGCATCCGTTCGGCCTGTACCTGGTGGATGTGGAGTACCGCGACGAGTTCGAATTACCGGAACGCTTTATCGGCCCGCACTTCCTCACCGGTTTCAGCGAACTTGGCGGCTGACGCCCGGAAAAGCTTTTGTTACCATCCGGGACTTTCTCGGTCCAACCCTGAGGTTCCTACGACATGTCAGCCGTTCGCAGCAAGATTTGCGGGATTACCCGCATAGAAGACGCGCTGGCGGCAGTCGAAGCGGGGGCGGATGCCATTGGCCTGGTGTTTTATGCCAAGAGCCCACGGGCGGTGAATGTGCTGCAGGCGCGAGCGATCATCGCTGCGTTGCCGCCTTTCGTGACCACCGTGGGGTTGTTCGTCAACGCCAGCCGCTGCGAGCTCAACGAAACCCTGGATGCGGTGCCGCTGGATATGTTGCAGTTCCATGGCGACGAATCGCCAGAGGAATGCGAAAGCTATCAGCGCCCGTACATCAAGGCGTTGCGGGTCAAGGCCGGGGACGATATCGCCGCAGCCTGCGCCGCTTATACCGGCGCTCGCGGGATTCTGTTGGACACCTACGTCGAAGGCGTACCCGGTGGCACGGGCGAGGCGTTCGACTGGACGCTGATTCCCGAGGGGTTGAGCAAGCCGATCATTCTCGCGGGTGGGCTCACTCCCGTGAATGTCCAGGCGGCCATCGAACAGGTCCGGCCGTATGCCGTGGACGTCAGCGGTGGGGTGGAGCAGAGCAAGGGGATCAAGGACCCGAGCAAGATTCGCGCGTTCATGCAGGCCGTGCGCAACAGCAGGGTTGGGATGTGACGGCTGGCAGTCTGCCGCCGTCCATAACTACCACTGTGTAAAACAGCCCGGCGCCGCCTGTGGGTGGCCCGGAAACGAAGTGGCAACCCTGCGCTGGCAGGTTGTCTGGAAGGCTGAGGATACGGGCGGGAAATGGCAGGTCCAACGTCTGACCCCGTCCCGCCTGTATCATCGCCACATATGAATTTAGCTCAAGGGCATACGCGGGGCTGTGTTCGAGCCACCGGTACTGGAGAAAAGAAAGCATGAGCAACTGGTTAGTAGACAAACTGATCCCTTCGATCATGCGTTCCGAGGTGAAGAAAAGCTCGGTTCCTGAAGGTCTGTGGCACAAATGCCCATCCTGCGATGCGGTGCTGTATCGCCCGGAGCTGGAAAAGACCCTGGACGTTTGCCCCAAGTGCAACCACCACATGCGTATTGGCGCACGCGCCCGTATCGACATCTTCCTGGATGCCGACGGCCGTAATGAACTGGGCGCCGACCTGGAGCCGGTTGACCGTCTCAAGTTCCGCGACAGCAAGAAGTACAAGGACCGTCTGGTTGGCGCGCAGAAGCAGACCGGCGAGAAAGACGCGCTGATTTCGGTCAGCGGCAAGCTGCTGGGCATGCCGGTAGTGGTCTCGGCCTTCGAATTCTCCTTCATGGGCGGCTCCATGGGTGCCATCGTCGGTGAGCGCTTTGTTCGCGCTGCCAACTACGCCCTGGAAAACCGTTGCCCGATGATCTGCTTCGCCGCCTCCGGTGGTGCGCGTATGCAGGAAGCCCTGATTTCCCTGATGCAAATGGCCAAGACCTCGGCGGTACTGGCGCGTCTGCGTGAAGAAGGTATCCCGTTCATCTCCGTACTGACCGACCCGGTCTACGGCGGCGTGTCCGCAAGCCTGGCGATGTTGGGTGATGTGATCGTTGGCGAGCCTAAGGCCCTGATCGGTTTTGCCGGCCCACGCGTGATCGAGCAGACCGTGCGGGAAAAACTGCCGGAAGGTTTCCAGCGCAGCGAGTTCCTGCTGGAGCACGGTGCGATCGACCTGATCATCCCGCGTGGCGAACTGCGCCCGCGCCTGGGCAGCCTGCTCGCGCAAATGATGGGCCTGCCGACGCCTGTGTACATCGCGCCTAAGGTCGAGCCGATCATCGTGCCGCCGGTGCCTGCAAACCTATGACCCAACGTACCCTGGGCGAATGGCTCGCCTACCTTGAGCAGTTGCATCCGTCCGCCATCGACATGGGCCTGGAGCGCTCGCAACAGGTAGCGGCCCGCCTCGGGTTGGGCCGGCCGGCACCGCGTGTTATCACGGTGACCGGTACCAACGGCAAAGGCTCCACCTGTGCCTTTGTCGCCGCGCTGTTGCAGGCCCAGGGTCTCAACGTCGGCGTGTACAGCTCGCCGCACCTGCTGCGCTACAACGAGCGGGTGCAGCTCAATGGCGTAGAAGCCACTGATGCCCAGCTGTGCGAAGCCTTCGCTGCCCTGGAGGCCGGTCGTGGCGACATTTCCCTGACCTATTTCGAGATGGGCACCCTGGCGGCGTTCTGGCTGTTCGAGCGTGCGCAACTGGATGTGGTCGTGCTGGAAGTCGGCCTCGGCGGGCGCCTGGATACGGTCAACGTGGTGGATGCCGACCTGGCCCTGGTGACCAGCATCGGTGTCGATCATGCCGATTACCTGGGCAATACCCGCGAATCGGTGTCTTTTGAAAAGGCCGGAATCTTCCGTCAGGGCCGTCCGGCGCTGTGTGGTGACCTGGACCCGCCGCAACCCTTGCTCGACAGGGCGCGCGAACTGGATTGCCCGTTCTACCTACGGAGTCGCGAGTTCACCCTGGACATCGGCGACACCCGTTGGCAATGGCGTGGGCAGGATGCACGTGGCCAACGGGTAGAGCTGCTTGATTTGCCGTTGCTGAACCTGCCGATGGAAAACGCCGCGCTCGCGCTGCAAGCCTATTTGCTGCTGGACCTGCCGTGGGACGCCGCGCAGATCGCCGCGACCTTGCTGGCAACGAAAGTGGTGGGGCGCCTCGATCGCCGAACCTTCGACTGGCAAGGCAAGCGCCTGAGCCTGATGTTGGATGTAGGCCATAACCCCCATGCTGCGCAGTACCTGGCTCAGCGTCTGGCGCGTACGCCGCCGGTGGGGCGTCGCCTGGCGGTGTTCGGGTTGTTGGTCGACAAGGACCTGGACGGCGTGGTTGCGCCACTGCTGGGCAGCGTCCAGTCTTGGGCCGTTGCGCCGCTGGACACGCCACGCAGCCGTCCTGCGGTTGAGTTGGAAGCTGCCTTGCAGAACCTTGGCGCGCCGGTGACGTCGTATGCAAGCGTCACTGCAGCCCTGGAGGCGCAGTGTGCGGTAGCGACGGCCGAGGACGAAATCCTGTTGTTCGGATCATTTTATTGTGTTGCCGAGGCGCTTGAATGGCTGGCCCGGCGCTCCACGGAGGAAGCTGCACATGGCATTACTGGATAGCGCATACAAGCAGCGAATGGTCGGGGCCCTGGTGCTGGTGGCGTTGGCGGTAATCTTTCTGCCGATGCTGTTTTCTCGCCAGGACGAACAGCGCCAGGTGGTGGTTGAAGCACCCGCTGCGCCCCAGGCGCCGGTGGTGCCGCAGGTTCAAGTCGAGCCGGTAGTGGTGCCTGAGCCCCAGGCGTTGCCGCAAGAGCCTGTGCCCACTGATGAGGAAGTGGCCGCGCAAGAGGCGCCTTCGATGCCGGTGCAGCCAAGTGTCCCGGTGGTCAAGCCGGCCCCGGCCGTTGCTGCCAAGCCGGCCGCACCGGCGCCAGCGCCCAAGCCCGTAGCGCCGCAGCCTGCGGCACCGGGCAAGCCGGATGTAGGCCAGAGTCGCATCGACCCTAATGGCCTGCCGATCAGTTGGTCGATCCAGTTGGCCAGCCTGGCCAACCGCGAAAGTGCCGACGCCCTGCAGAAAAAGCTGCGTGCCCAGGGGTATAACGCTTATATCCGCAGCGCCGACGGCAAGAACCGTGTGTTTGTCGGCCCGCTGATCGAGCGTGCCGAGGCAGATCGCCTGCGGGACTTGTTGGGTCGCCAGCAGAACCTCAACGGGTTTGTGGTGCGTTTCCAGCCCGAGCGCGGCTGAATAACCGCCGGCTTTGGCTGGCGGCGTGGTTCAAATGTGGGAGCGGGCTTGCTCGCGAATGCGGTAGATCAGTTCAGTCGACTTATTTGTTGCTGGCCCGCCGCATTCGCGAGCAAGCCCGCTCCCACATTGGTTTTGTGATGGGGTTGAGATCGACTTGCTTGCCCCCAATCTATTGATTTGCAAAGCACCCGCAATCACCGCTTACCGATAGCCCGGCGCTCTGCTAAAATGCGCCGCCTTATCCGTACGTAGGCTGCACTGTGCCATTTACCTGGGTTGATTGGGCGATCGTTGCAATCGTCGCCATCTCCGCTTTGATCAGTCTGAGCCGCGGCTTCGTAAAAGAAGCACTGTCGTTGCTGACCTGGATCATCGCAGGAGTCGTAGCCTGGATGTTCGGTGGTTCACTGTCGGTCTACCTGGCCGGGTACATAGAGACACCTTCGGCTCGCGTCATCGCGGGCTGCGCCATCATGTTCATCGCCACGCTGTTGGTGGGGGCAATGGTCAATTATCTTATTGGCGAGTTGATACGTGTCACCGGCCTCTCCGGGACCGATCGATTTCTCGGCATGGCCTTCGGGGCTGCGCGTGGCGCGCTGCTGGTGGTCGTGGCGGTCGGGCTGTTGAGTCTGGGGCCGGTACAGCAGGATTCGTGGTGGCAGGAGTCGGTACTCGTGCCAAAATTTCTATTGGTTGCAGATTGGTCCAAGAACCTCATCCTGGGGTGGAGCAGTCAGTGGCTGGCCAGCGGAATCAGCGTACCCGCTGATCTTCCGTTCAAGGAACACCTCTTACCGGCCAAAACGCCTCAGTAAGCTGTGTTCAGTCAAGATTCATTAAGTAGGGGTTGCGTCGCATGTGTGGCATCGTCGGTATCGTCGGTAAGTCGAACGTCAATCAGGCGCTGTATGACGCGCTAACCGTCCTCCAGCACCGCGGCCAGGACGCTGCCGGTATTGTGACCAGCCACGACGGCCGGTTATTCCTGCGCAAGGACAATGGCCTGGTGCGTGACGTGTTCCATCAGCGTCACATGCAGCGCCTCGTCGGGCACATGGGCATTGGCCATGTGCGTTACCCGACTGCCGGTAGCTCGACCTCGGCCGAAGCTCAACCGTTCTACGTCAACTCGCCTTACGGCATCACCCTGGCGCACAACGGTAACCTGACCAACGTTGAACAACTGGCCAAGGAGATCTACGAATCTGACCTGCGCCACGTCAACACCAGCTCCGATTCGGAAGTGCTGCTCAACGTGTTCGCCCACGAGCTGGCCCAGCGCGGCAAGCTGCAGCCGACCGAAGAAGACGTGTTCGCCGCCGTGATCGACGTGCACAACCGTTGCGTCGGTGGTTATGCGGTGGTGGCGATGATCACCGGTTACGGCATCGTTGGTTTCCGCGACCCCCACGGCATTCGCCCGATCGTGTTCGGCCAGCGTCACACCGACGAAGGCGTCGAGTACATGATCGCTTCCGAAAGCGTGTCCCTGGACGTGCTGGGCTTCACCCTGATCCGCGACCTGGCGCCGGGCGAGGCTGTCTACATCACTGAAGACGGCAAGCTGCACACCCGTCAATGCGCCGTAGCACCGAAACTCACCCCGTGCATCTTCGAACACGTCTACCTGGCGCGTCCGGATTCGATCATCGACGGCGTCTCGGTATACAAAGCGCGCCTGCGCATGGGCGAGAAGCTGGCCGAGAAGATCCTGCGCGAGCGCCCCGAGCACGATATCGACGTGGTCATCCCGATCCCGGACACCAGCCGCACCGCCGCGCTGGAGCTGGCCAACCATTTGGGTGTCAAGTTCCGCGAAGGCTTCGTGAAGAACCGCTACATCGGTCGTACCTTCATCATGCCCGGCCAGGCTGCGCGCAAGAAGTCGGTACGCCAGAAGCTCAACGCCATCGAGCTTGAGTTCCGCGGCAAGAACGTGATGCTGGTGGATGACTCCATCGTGCGGGGCACCACCTGCAAGCAGATCATCCAGATGGCCCGCGAAGCCGGGGCGAAGAACGTGTACTTCTGTTCTGCCGCACCTGCGGTGCGTTACCCGAACGTGTACGGTATCGACATGCCGAGCGCCCATGAGCTGATCGCGCATAACCGTTCGACCCAGGACGTGGCCGACCTGATCGGCGCCGACTGGCTGATCTACCAGGACCTGCCGGACCTGATCGAAGCGGTTGGCGGTGGCAAGATCAAGATCGAGCAGTTCGACTGCGCCGTGTTCGACGGCAAGTACGTGACCGGCGATGTCGACGAGGCCTACCTGAACAAGATCGAACAGGCGCGCAACGACTCGTCGAAGATCAAGACCCAGGCGGTCAGCGCGATCATCGACCTGTATAACAACTGAGTAAACACCGGCCCTGAGGGGCCGGTTTTGTATCTTAAATAAAGAATTGAATAAGGAGTCGCAGCATGAGTCAGGAATGGGATGCCGGTCGGTTGGACAGCGACCTCGATGGCGTAGCTTTCGATACCCTGGCTGTGCGCGCCGGCCAGCACCGTACCCCGGAAGGTGAGCACGGCGACCCGATGTTCTTCACCTCCAGCTACGTGTTCCGTACTGCCGCCGACGCCGCTGCGCGGTTTGCTGGCGAAGTGCCGGGCAACGTGTATTCGCGCTACACCAACCCGACCGTGCGTGCGTTTGAAGAGCGCATCGCGGCCCTGGAAGGTGCCGAGCAGGCCGTGGCGACTGCCACCGGCATGGCGGCCATCCTGGCCGTGGTGATGAGCCTGTGCAGCGCCGGCGACCATGTGCTGGTATCGCGCAGCGTGTTCGGCTCGACCATCAGCCTGTTCGAGAAGTATTTCAAGCGTTTCGGTATTGAAGTGGACTACGTGCCCCTGGCGGACCTGTCCGGTTGGGAGGCGGCCATCAAGGCCAATACCAAGCTGTTGTTCGTCGAATCGCCGTCCAACCCGCTCGCTGAGCTGGTGGACATTGCTGCGCTGTCCGAAGTCGCGCATGCCAAGGGCGCGATGCTGGTTGTGGACAACTGCTTCTGCACCCCGGCCTTGCAGCAACCGCTGAAGCTGGGTGCGGACATTGTGGTGCACTCGGCAACCAAGTTCATCGACGGCCAGGGCCGTTGCATGGGCGGCGTGGTGGCCGGTCGCAGCGAGCAGATGAAGGAAGTGGTGGGCTTTCTGCGCACCGCTGGCCCGACCCTGAGCCCGTTCAACGCCTGGATCTTCCTCAAAGGCCTGGAAACCCTCAGCCTGCGTATGAAAGCCCATTGCGCCAACGCCCAGGCCCTGGCCGAGTGGCTGGAGCAGCAGGACGGTATCGAGAAGGTGCATTACGCCGGCCTCAAGAGCCACCCGCAACACGCATTGGCCCAGCGCCAGCAACGTGGTTTCGGTGCGGTGGTGAGTTTCGAAGTCAAGGGCGGCAAAGACGGCGCCTGGCGCTTTATCGACGCGACACGCTTGATCTCCATCACCGCCAACCTGGGTGACAGCAAAACCACCATCACCCACCCGAGCACTACCTCCCACGGGCGCCTGGCGCCGCAGGAGCGTGAAGCGGCCGGCATCCGTGACAGCCTGATCCGCATCGCGGTGGGCCTGGAAGACGTTGCTGACTTGCAGGCAGACCTGGCCCGCGGGCTGGCGGCCTTGTGATCGAGTGGTCCATGGAGGCTGCGGCGGCCAGTAACGGGCGCGTGGCGTTGGTGACGGGCGCGGCGCGTGGCATTGGCCTCGGGATTGCCGCGTGGCTGATCAGTG
The DNA here is from genome assembly GCF_001902145.1 of Pseudomonas fluorescens. GTDB lineage: Bacteria > Pseudomonadota > Gammaproteobacteria > Pseudomonadales > Pseudomonadaceae > Aquipseudomonas > Aquipseudomonas fluorescens_BV. Next base: position 482,441 of record NZ_MRST01000027.1, on the reverse strand, counting down.
AAGGCTGGCAGGTGGTGTTGACCGACCTGGACCGCGAGCGCGGTGCCAAGGTGTCCAAGGTGTTGGGCGACAATGCCTGGTTTATCACCATGGACGTGGCCGACGAGAAGCAAGTGGCCCAGGGTGTCGCCGAGGTGCTGGGGCAGTTCGGGCGCCTGGATGCGTTGGTGTGCAACGCGGCGGTGGCCGACCCGCGCAATATCACCCTGGAAAGCCTCGACCTGGCGTACTGGAATCGCGTGCTGGCGGTCAACCTCAGTGGGCCGATGCTGCTGGCCAAGCACTGCGCGCCTTACCTGCGTGCCCACGGCGGAGCCATCGTCAACCTGGCCTCGACCCGGGCGCGTCAATCGGAGCCCGACACCGAAGCCTATGCGGCCAGCAAAGGTGGGTTGTTGGCCCTGACCCACGCCCTGGCCATGAGCCTGGGGCCCGAAGTGCGGGTCAATGCGGTCAGTCCTGGCTGGATCGACGCACGTGACCCGGCTGCGCGGCGCGCAGAACCGCTCACTGACGCCGATCATGCCCAGCATCCGGCGGGCAGGGTAGGGACGGTGGAAGACGTCGCGGCCATGGTCGCCTGGTTGCTGTCACGCCAGGCCGGGTTCGTCACCGGGCAAGAGTTCGTGGTGGACGGTGGCATGAGCAAGAAGATGATTTACAGCGAGTAGGGCGGGTAGCCGCCTTGAAGTCATTTTGTCTTTTTCAGAAAAACTTCAAGCAGGCTATTGACTTAGGTCCGCTACCTGCGTAAATTTCGCGGCCTCAACGAAGCAAAGGGTGATTAGCTCAGCTGGGAGAGCATCTGCCTTACAAGCAGAGGGTCGGCGGTTCGATCCCGTCATCACCCACCACTTCTTGAGAGTTTTGCCTTGGGGCAAGACGCAACGTTAAAGGTTGCACCGACGCGCAGCGGTAGTTCAGTCGGTTAGAATACCGGCCTGTCACGCCGGGGGTCGCGGGTTCGAGTCCCGTCCGCTGCGCCATATTTTCCAGGTTCGATGTGTCGGACTTGAGATTGAACAGCCAAGGCTGATCGGTCAGATGTTTAAAGGTGGTTGAGGGTTCATGCTCAACCAGCCAAGCGATACGCAGCGGTAGTTCAGTCGGTTAGAATACCGGCCTGTCACGCCGGGGGTCGCGGGTTCGAGTCCCGTCCGCTGCGCCATATCTGCCTCAAGGCCCACTGAACGCCTTGAAGCACAAGGAAAGCCACTGGCTCACCTTGATCCGATAGCAAAGACCCTGGTCGAAAGACCGGGGTTTTTTGTGTCTGGGGTTTGAAAAAACCTCATCTTCTTCGCTACCACCAGCGCTCATTATCGGCAAACGGCCGACAGATCATTTTGATTCTGTCGGCCGTTTTGCGTTCTTGTGTCAAAAAATTTCAATGTGGTTATTTGCCGCAGGCGCAGAAACCTTTAAAGTTAACCCTTCGGTCAACTTTGCACTTTCATCATGGCCTTTTGATTCGTCGAGAAAGGCTTCTGCAAGTCTCCAGATTCGGTGTACTTAACTATAAGGGCGGATTTATAACCGCTCAGAGGATGATCCATGTCCAACCGTGAAATAACCCGGCGCTCGTTCCTCCAGGGCGGGCTGGTGGCGGGTGTGAGTGTCACGCTCACGCCGCTCAGCACCCAGGCGCTGGCTGCCTTGATGGAAAACAGCGTGACCGTGCCGCCTGAAAAATGGCTCGGCAATAATGGCAAAGCGCGCCAGCGTAACGATGCCTTGTCGAAAGTCTGCGGCAGCAAGGTGTTTGCCCGCGACATCCGTTCCAAGGACATGCCTGGCTGGCCCCAGCAGCAAGGTCACGCCATGTTGCTCAAAACCATCAAGGCCGACCGCATCTACGCGGGCTACGACCTGTCGTGGCTTGGTGCCGAGCTGCAGCCGGACCGTATTGTCACCGCTGCCGACCTGGACAAGGACGGTATCGTCTTCCCGGAAGAACATGCGCCGGACCCGTTGCTGCCCGAGGGCAAAGTGCCGATGTTCATCGGTCACCCGGTGGCGATCCTGATCTGGAACGACTTCGAGCGTTTCCGTCAGGCCAAGAACAAGCTCAAGTTCAATGACAAGGCGATTCGTTACGGCGTCAAAGTGCCGTATTACGAAGGTGACCCCTACGGTAGCTTCCGCTACGTGCGCGTGGGTGGCCCGACCTCGGCCGACGAAGACGAATTCGCCAGCCTCAAGGATTCGATCCTGTTCCCGATGCTGAAAAACCGTCGCCCGGTGTGGAATTCCCAGCCAAACCTGCACGGCAACCTGACCGAGCGCGGGCTGTTCTACGCCGAGCGCATGAAGAGCCAGATCAACACGCCGCCGGACAACTGGCTGGTGTTTGACGAGCGCTACAAAACCCCATCGATCGAACCAGCCGCCTTGGAGCCGGACAACGGCAACGGTTGGTACGATCCGGCAACCAAGACCCTGCACTTTGTGGTGGCTACCCAGTGCCCATTGGAAGTTGCGACAGAGACCGCCAAGATGATCTCGCCGTCGCGCTTCGGCCTGGCCCACCTGAATATGCACCCGGGTTACACCGTGGGTTACGGTTCCAAAGACCACAATATTTTCGTCTACTACGCCGCCCTCGCTGCGTTGTATGGCGCCGGTGTACCGGTGCGCCTGGCCAACGACCGTTACGAGCAATTCCAGAGCGGCATCAAGCGTCACCCGTTTGATATCCGCTATCAGTTGGCAGTCGACAAAAACGACCACAGCTTCAAAATCTTCCTCGCCGACATGAGCGTCGACGGCGGTGGCCGGGTCAATTACAGCCCATCGGTCGCTGCGGTCGGCGCCACGGCGGCGCAGTCGATCTACTACATGCCGCAGAACGACCTGCAAGTCACTGCGTACCACTCCCGTGGCGTTGAAGCCGGTTCGATGCGTGGGTACGGCACCCTGCAAAGCATGGCGGCGACCGAAATGATGGTCGACGAAATCGCCGGTCGCCTCGGTGTGGATGCCATTGAATTGCGGCGCAAGAACGCATTGCGTTCGGGCATGAAGAACACCCAGGGCGCGATCCCTGCCGGTGCGTTGCGGCTGCACGAAATTCTCGACAAGGCCGCTGTGCACGACGTGTGGAAAAACCGCGACGCGATCAAGCAACAGCGCGAAGCCGCAGACCCGGATAACTGGTATGGCGTCGGTTTCGCCATCTGCCAGAAAGACTTCGGCACCGGTTCCGAAGCGCCGATGGCCAGTGTTGAATTCAACGCTGACGGTCGCATCAGCCTGCGCCACATCGGGATCGAAATCGGCACCGGTATGTCCACTTCGCAATCGCTGGTGGTCGCCGATTTCCTCGGCAGCCCGGCCCACGAAGTAAAAACCGGCGAAACACAATGGCAGGAAATGCAACTGGTCACCGGCGGCAACCCTTACACCATGAGCCAGGCCGAGCAGGACAACCTGCTGCGTAACCCGCGTTGGGTCGGCAAGCTGGCGTCGGCGTCTTCGGCGACCAACTCGGCGTACTACTTCAGCCACGCCACCCGTGAAGCGGCGCGCGTGCTGTTCAACCACGGCTTGTGGCCGGCAGCGCTGGAGATCTGGCGCCAGGGCCCGTTCGGTGGCCAGGCCAACCCCTATGTGGTGCGCCGCGAGGACGCGCATTGGGTGGACGGCAAGCTCACCGCCAACGGCATGCAGCCATTGAGCTTTGAAGAACTGGCCAAGCGCGCTCATGAGCGCGGCCTGGTCACCGCTGCCACGGTCCACGGGTTTAACCGCTGGAGCTGGGCCGAGGCTGAGTACAGCATCGACGGCGTGCGCGAGCGCCTGCCGCTCGACGGTCTGGCGGTGAAATATGGCGACGGCGCACCGAAAGCCAAGCAGGCGCTGATGAGCACTGCCGGTTTCCACCTGCTCGATCGCCAGAACATCAGCTATCCCGCCACCCAGTTGAACAACGCTGCGGTGACGTACTACAGCCCCGTCGCCACGTTGGTGGAGTTGAAGGTCAACAAGGGGTCGGCGCAGGTCGAAGTGCTCAATCACCATTCGTGGATCGAGTGCGGCCGTGTGCTGGTTGAAGAGTTGGTCAAGGGCCAGCTCGAAGGCGGTGTGGCCATGGGCATCGGTCACGCCTTGATGGAAGAAATGCCGCTGTACGAAGGTGGGCCGGGGGAGGGCGACTGGAACTTCAACCGCTACCGCCTGCCGATGGCGCGTCACGTTGCCGTGTGGAAACAGACCTCGGAGATTCTGCCGGCGCTGTCGCCAAGCGACCCATCCAAAGGTATCGCTGAAGTGGTGATGATCCCGATTGTCGGGGCCATCGGTAATGCGGTGGCACACGCCATCGGTAAACGTGTTCGCGACCTGCCAATCACGGCTGCACGCATCAAGGAGGCCCTCAATGGCTAACCGTGCGCTTCAACTGACCCTCAATGGTCAATCCGTCGGCCCGGTGGACATCCCTGATGACCTGCCGATGATCGACTACCTGCACGAATACAAAAACCTCACTGGCTCGCGGCTGGGCTGCGGCCAGGGCATTTGCCACGCCTGTGTGGTGATCGTCGACAACCCGGACGGCACCAGCGAGGAAGTGCGCACCTGCATCACTGGCGCGCATTACTTCGAAGGCAAGCAAGTGCGCACTATCGAGGGCCACGCCAAGCGCGATGAGTCGGGCCAGGTCACTGAGCTGAACCCGATCCAGCAACGCTTCGTGGACGAGTTCGCCTTTCAGTGCAGCTATTGCGCGCCGGGCTTCGTCAATGCGGCCACCGTGCTGGTGGAGAAACTGCAACGCCAGCCGACCGTGCACAGCAAGCTGGAACAAGTCATCGAGGACAGCCTCGGCCATCACGTTTGCCGTTGTACCGGGTACGTGCGTTATTACAACGCCACCCGCAACGTGCTGACCGATCTCGGCCTGGTCAAGGAGGGTTAAGCATGAAGCTTTTTCTGACCCGCCTGGCCTTGGCGGTCGGCCTGGCCGCGCCGGTATTGTTTGCCCACGCTGATGATCAAGCCAAACACGGCGAATACCTCGCCCGCGCCGCTGACTGCATGGCCTGCCACACTGCACCGGGCGGCGCGCCGTTTGCGGGTGGCCTGCCGATTGTCTCGCCGTTCGGCACGATCTACGGCACCAATATCACGCCAAGCAAAGAACACGGCATTGGCTTGTACAACGATGACGAGTTCTTCGCCGCGTTGACTGAAGGCAAGCGTCGCGACGGTGCGTACTTGTATCCGGCGATGCCCTACACCTCGTACCACCTGATGCCGCGTGAAGACTCGGACGCGATTCATGCGTACCTCAAAACTATCGAGCCGATCGAGCGCGCAGCGCCGGTGACGAGCCTGAGCTTTCCGTTCAACGTTCGCCCGGGCCTGATGGGCTGGAACGTGCTGTACGGCAAAGCGCTGAAACTGGAACCGGCCCAAGGCAAGAGCGAAGCCTGGAAGCGCGGCCAGTACATGGTCGAAGTGCTCGGCCACTGCGGCGAATGCCACACGCCACGTGGCCTGCCCGGTGCGATGGAGCTGGACAAGCGCCTGACCGGCGGCATCCTCAATGGCTATCTGGCGCCCAGCCTGCTCGCCACTGACCTGGCCGCGCGCGGCTGGAATGAGCAGGATCTGAGCACATTCCTCAAGCACGGCATGAGCGCCCAAGGCACCATGTTCAATGAGATGTTCCCGGTGTTCCACAACAGCACCCAGGGCCTGAGTGATGCGGACCTGGCCGCGATGGCGACCTTCCTGCTCGGCGATAAACCGCCGGCAGCCAAGGCGTTGGTCGAAGTTCCGGTGGACAAGCTCGGCCCGAGCGCTCAGCGCGGCCGCCAGGAATACCTGAACGTCTGTGCCGGTTGCCATGCCGCCGGTGGTGAAGGCAAGCCGCACATCGCGGTGGCGATGCGCGGCAACACCACGCTGCGTCTGGAAGACCCGCGCAACCTGGTGCGGGTGATCGAGGACGGGATCGGCGAGCAGAAGTTCTCCGGGTTCGAGCACATGCAACCGATGCCGGGCTTCGCTGGGAAACTCAGCCCGGAGCAACTCACCGACCTGATCAATTACCTGCGCCAAGGCTGGGGCGGGCAATCGGCGGAGCTGGCGGTGAGCGACGTGCAGAAGCTGCAGGCTGAGGCGCCGTCCATCGAACACAAGGCGCACTGACATGCAGCATCTGGATCTGCAAGTGGTGCGACGGGCGCTGGAGTGGTCGGTGGCGGGGCAGCGCATTTGGTTGTGCACCGTTCTGGCCACCTACGGCTCGGCGCCCCGCGCACCGGGTTCGCTGCTGGCGGTGAACGCCGCCGGGCAGTGGATTGGGTCGTTGTCGGGTGGTTGCGTCGAGGAAGACTTTCTCGAACGCGTCGCCGAAGGTGTGTTTCTCGAGGCGGTCAACGTGGTGCGCTACGGCGCAGGGGACGATCCGCGCTCGCGGGTCAGCCTGCCCTGTGGTGGCATTCTCGATGTATTGGTTGAGAAGTTCGAGCCTGACGGCGAGGTGCAGGCGCACCTGCGTGAAGTGGAGTCGGCGCTGCTCGGGCAGCGACGCTTGATTCGCCAGGTGGACCTGGCCAGCGGGGCGCGCAGCCTGGTCGCTGATTGTGAGCAGGGCGTGCGCATCGAGCGTGACAGTGAGCGGGTGCGCATCCGCGTCGGTGCGGCTCAGCGTCTGTTGCTGGCCGGGTACTCAAGCGTGGCGCAGGCGTGTGCCGAATTTGCAGTCGGCCTTGGGTTCGAAGTGATTCTCTGCGACCCACGTGATGAAGTGCTCGAAGGCGTGGTGCTCAATGGCGTGGAGATTCGTCGCCAGTTGCCGTCGGTGTTTATTGCCGACGGCGGCTGTCACCGTGATACGGCGGTGGTTGCGCTGACGCATGACCCGCGTATCGACGATCTGGCGATGATGGAAGCGGTGCGTACCGACGCGTTCTACATTGGCGTGATGGGATCGCTGCAGACCTCGCAGAAGCGCTTTGAGCGACTGCGCCGCATCGGTGGGTTGGGGGAGCCTGAACTGGCGCGGATACACGCGCCCATCGGGCTTAATCTGGGGAGCAGGACGCCATCGGAAATCGCGCTGGCAGTATTGGCCGATATCGTACGGATTCGTAGCGGGATTGCTCGCGACCAGCTCTGAAGCGCAGCCCGGTAGGAGCGAGCTTGCTCGCGAAAAACTCACCGCCGCCGCGTTCATTCAGAATAAACGCGTTATCGTTGAAGTATTTCGCGAGCAAGCTCGCTCCTACAGGGTTTACATCCCGAATTTATCCCGCAACCCGTAGTACCAAGCCCCCAGCGCCGCAAACGGCGTGCGCAACATCTGCCCACCCGGGAACGGGTAATGCGGCAAGCCCGCAAACGCATCAAAACGCTCCGCCTGACCTCGCAGGGCCTCCGCCAGCACTTTGCCCGCCAGGTGGGTGTACGTCACGCCATGGCCGCTACAGCCCTGGGAGTAATAGATGTTGTCGCCCAGGCGGCCAACCTGCGGCAAACGCGACAGGGTGAGCAGGAAATTGCCGGTCCAGGCGTAGTCGATCTTCACGTCCTTCAGTTGCGGAAATGCCTTGAGCATTTTCGGCCGGATGATCGCTTCGATATTCGCCGGGTCCCGCGCGCCATAGACCACGCCGCCGCCGAAGATCAGGCGCTTGTCGCTAGTGAGGCGGTAGTAGTCGAGCAGGTAGTTGCAGTCCTCGACACAATAATCCTGAGGCAACAGCGTCTTGGCCACTTCATCGCCCAGTGGCGCCGTGGTGATCACTTGGGTACCGCACGGCATCGACTTGGCCGCCAGCTCCGGCACCAGGTTGCCCAGGTAAGCGTTCCCCGCGACGATAATGAACTTGGCCCTGACCCTGCCTTCAGCAGTGTGCACCACCGGATTGGCGCCGCGTTCAATGCGCACCGCTGCCGATTGCTCATAGATCGTGCCGCCCAGGGATTCCACGGCCGCTGCTTCACCGAGCGCCAGGTTGAGCGGGTGAATATGGCCACCGCTCATGTCCAGCAAACCGCCCACATAGTTGTCGCAGGCCACCACTTCGCGGATGCGGCGCTCGTCCAACAACTCCAGTTGCGTATGGCCGTAGCGCTCCCACAGACGCTTCTGTGACTCCAAGTGGCCCATGTGCTTGCTGTTGAGGGCGGCGAACACACCGCCGTCCTTCAAGTCGCACTGGATCTGGTACTTGGCCACGCGCTCACGGATGATCCTGCCACCTTCAAACGCCATCTGCCCCAACAACTGCGCCTGCTGGGGCCCGACGCTGCGCTCGATCACGTCGATATCGCGGCTGTAACTGTTGACGATCTGCCCACCGTTACGACCCGAGGCACCAAAACCCACCTTGGCGGCTTCCAGCACCGTGACGCGAAAGCCGTTTTCCAGCAGGAACAGCGCACTGGAAAGCCCGGTATAGCCAGCCCCGATCACGCACACATCGGTCTCGACTTCACCTTGCAGCACAGGACGGGGCGGAACTGCATTCGCAGAAGCGGCGTAATACGACTGGGGGTAGGGGGTGTTCGCCATCCTGGAACCTCTGTTTTATATTTTTTACGAGTGCGCCGATCCTACCTGAGTTGAAAATTGCCTGCCAGCCACCCGAAAACCACGGGTGCACCCGCAGCAAATAAAAAATTCGCATATTCATAGGGTTAGCTGCAAAAAAGATGTTGACACCCCTTCGGAATTCCGTAGAATGCCGCCTCACAGCAGGCACGTAGCTCAGTTGGTTAGAGCACCACCTTGACATGGTGGGGGTCGTTGGTTCGAGTCCAATCGCGCCTACCAAACAAAATCCGCTCTGCTGGGCGGTCTGGAAGGGCTCACCGAAAGGTGGGCCCTTTTTTGTTGTCTTGGATTTCTTGCAGAACGTTCACAAAATATCGAGTTCGTTCACACCCGACAATGTGAACGTTGGTTTGCACGATGCTTTTGGGGGGCAGCGTGGAGATGGCGTCAGGCAGTATTCGTTGAGAGTGTTGCCGAGAGTGACAATTTCATTGTGCATTTCGACGGTGGCTTCCAGCACTTCCTGCACCCAGTAACTCGTGAATTTATCGTCTCGATAATCGAAGGGGGCTACTTCTGCACCACCTCCAAGGTACTTGCCCGTTTTCTCTTCGTGCTTCTGGGATGGTGTGTGCGTTATGAGTTGGCGGTGTTTGATCGTGTTGCTGAAGCCCGCCAAGTAGCGATACCAATGGAGTTGAGAAACTCGCGATATCTCGGCTTTCAGCGTGCTCTCTTGGAGCTTGTCACGAACCTTGGTGAAGTCGCATCGGTCGATAGCTAGCGGCTGAGGAAGTGCTAGGGCGTTCACTAACTGGGCGAGGATATCAAAGGTATTGCGAGTTATGTTGATGGCGGCGATCAGGTTGGCCTCGCTTGCAAGTTTTGCATCCTCAAACTCATCATCGCCCCCCATCATCATTGTCGCAGCAAACATTTTTATGCCATCTGGGTCGTGCTCAACGTGATAGGCGGCGAACGCATCACGAGCCAGACTCTTGTGGTACTGGTAGATGTACAGTGAATGACTCACAGAATCGACCGTGCTGAGCAACCAGTTCTTGTCGGGCTCGATGGTGCGAATATGTTCCTTCAGTGCGAGTAAATTCCATCGTCTTCGCATGATTGCTCCTTTTCCTATGGCCCAGGCTGGAACAGCAGTGCCAGTTCGTCGCTGGAGAATGTATGCGATTTACTATCTCCACAAGCTTCTGGCTGGAAAGATAATTACCTGCCTCCAGCAAGCACGAATGACATCATTGCTCGAAGGCAATAAAACAATTCAGCTGTCTGCTTCAGAGTACCGACTATTTCCTTTGCTCGTGTATCGTCATGTGAGAAAGCCTCGACGATATTGTCGTTTCCATCGAGCATTAGTAGTGCTTTAACGCGTGGGCCGTTGCCGTGCATTTTTGAAAGCATTTGATCCACGTCTTCAGGATGAATTGTTGATTTATCCTGATCTTTTTTCTTGTCTTTAGTCACTGGGTAGCGAAAAAAGGTACTCGACGAGTCTGTTTCTTCAATGGCGATGATCCACTGGTCGAGCTCTGGAGGAAGAGTCCAATCGGTATTTGGAATTGGAGACAGCGTATCGTTCAGGGAGTCGAGAGTAGAGCGTAGGTGCGCATATAGAAGCTGTAGGCTGTGCACTGTATGGATTTTGCACCACTTCCCTTTCACCGGTACACAGGGCTCGCCTGTGGAGGTTATGTCCCCATACGGGATGTTGAATTTGCGATGAAGAGTGATGATCCCAGACTTCAAGTAGAGTTCTATGGCGTGTCGATACAGGAAGCTCACTGGAAGGTGAAGGTTCAAGCTGGGCTTTTCTATTGCGTCTTCGAGGGCATCGGCCGCGTTCTTGAATGAATCTGCGACAGCGCCAAACCCAGAATCAAAATGCTTATCAAGTGGCAGCATCATGTGGAGCATGAAGTGATTCCTTTATGTGCTTTTCGGACGGGATCATTCGACACCGGCCTCATGAGTGCGGATAGTTGATTTGCCACCAGTTGAACAGAGCAACAAATATGCTTATGCCACCCAAAACGAAAGGGGTGACATGATCGAAGAACCAAGGCGATACAATCGCGCCTCTGGCAAAAACATACCACCTGACTAGCGTTGCAACGAGGCGAGAAGGAGTTGTTGTGAATGCTTGGCCACCACTCTGATGGTGTTCGTTTCCGCCTACCGTGTAGTGGATATAAAAAGAATAGCGAATTTCGTTTCTCGTCCTGCTGTCCAGCTTTCGAACCATCGCGAGTTTGTCTGGGGGTTCACTGCCTTTTGGTGGAGTTCTTTCGAGGTGAGTCATCTTTCCCGTGGGGTTGAAGCTAATGAGTTTGAACTCGCCCTCAACAGTGCCAGGTGTCTTTTCAATCAGCTCCCAAACATGATTTCGCATCTGTTTCTTGCCTAGACGCCTGACGACTCTGATGAGCGTCTTCTCATACAGGTCGTGCATTGCAAGATCAAAGCGGAAGCTGCCTTCGGGGGTTCGTTGATACAGCCTCAACCACAGATAGGTGTTGATTCCAGCAAGAACCATCCAGACGTTTTGAACGTTTTCCTTGAGTCTGATCTCATTCCCTAGCAGCTTGAACGTCGAAAGGTCAGCACCGAAGTACCACAACAACAGGACTACAGTTGAAAAGCCTATCAAGTAGCTTCGGGCTTTGTTGAAATCTGGCGTATCCGTTTCACCCACGATCTTTCTCCTAGCATCCAATAGCTCAACCGCAATCACGATACCGATTAGCGGGTTATACATTCCTGATCTTTGCTTCGAAAAATGCTCGTGTGGACTCGGGCAGACCCCCGATGTCATTCAGCATCGGCATCAGGCGGGAGGTTTTGGCAGTGTAGTAGTCGATAATGGGGGCGTATCCACCATCCTGCTGCTGCGGGTGGCGCTTAAGGAATTCACACATCATTGAAACCTGATATCCCATTTCCCTGACTGCTGACTCAATCACCGCTCCGGGGTCGTTGGAGATTCGCAGAAAATCTGTGTAGGCGCGTGAATCACCAGCCTTCTTCGCTCCACGCTCAGCCTCTGCGACCATGTGCAGTATGTGAAGATCAATGCCTGATGTCTTCCCCACAAACGTCAACTGAAGAGCCGAGAGACGAGCATCAATGTCTTTCACGACCTGCAAGATTTCGTCCGCCTTTTTGTCCAACGCGAGCTGCCTAACCTGCCTCATTTGCAGATGAAGCGACCAAAGCACACCGAGAAACGCAAACAACGCAAATATCGGATTCAGGATGCCGCCGAAGTAATCGCCGAAAGCTCCCCATATCGCCTGATCATGTACCCGGTTGGTACCGAACATATCAAGGTATACGGCCACGATTACTGCCATGAAAGAGAGGGCGATGCCTGCGACAATCAGAAGAAATCTTGGACTCATGGTAACTCCCTGTAATGAAGCTTGGAGACTAGCCGGAAGCGAATGAGATTCCCAGCCAATGATATGCCCCGCCGATTTTCAACACCTTCAACGCATCATCGGGAACGACGCAAGCGAAGAAGAGAACAAGCTCGTGCATCACTTCAACGCAATCTGTGAACATTCCGCAGGCTCGGACTTGATCTTTTTCCCCGAAGACGATGCAGACGATTCAGCCCAAGGCATTATCCAAACGCTAAATGAATGGCGTGCTGTTGAGGGCTTGCCGGGGTTCAAGGAGGATTGATTACCAGCTCCTGGGAGAAGGTGTGACGTGATGGCAGGGTGTCAACCGAGACTGTAAGCTCACCGATCTAACACGAGGACTTAACCAATGAAGGCATGGGCGATTGCGACTGTAGCGTTGTTAATGTCTGGGTGTGCAAATCACCCATTGGACTGTGCTACAGGGCTGATTGCGTGGGACGACTGCCTGCCCGGAACTAAGGGATATGCCATCCGGCAGGAAAGCTTGAGTAACCTTGCAGCTGCAAAAGAACTGCAGCTGTCAAGGACGATGCTCAGTGTCAGTCATATGGGGCAACCCCCGGTTCTGATGCTTACGTAAACTGCCGTGTTCAGCTCGATAAGACCGCGACTGACTTGCAGGCTCAGGCTGAGAAAGAAAGGCGTCAGAATATAGTGAAAATGTTGAATTCACAGAGTCAGCAGCCGGCACCGCAGCCCTACGTGATACCCAAGCAAACACACTGCACTTCCACGGCTTACGGCCAGACCGTGAGCACCGATTGCTACTGATATCGCGCAAAGAGAAACGAAAATGAAAGCAGGGATCGCGGTAGCGCTTGCACTGGCGGGACTAATGGCGAGTGGTGGTGCTATGGCTTTAGATGGGAAGGCCAGGATTTCCAACAGCACATGCTGTGTAAGTCCAGCACTTCAACCCTGCAACCGCTGCTCGATCAATTCTCGTCCAAAGATCGTTCAAACTCAGCGATCAGCTCGCGGAGCTGCACGATATCCATGCGGCATGTCCCGCTTTCAACGTTACTCATGAACGACTGTGGACGTCCAGAGCCTTTGAACACTGTACTTGGTTCAGGCCTGCCGCCTTCCTGTGTTTCTTCAGTAGGGTCAGTAGGACTGCGTGTTCGGGTTTGTAGACACTGAAATTTGGACAAAGGAAAGCCAAGACGCCTGACGGCGTCGTTTCAGGGCGTGAATGTTCGATCAGGCGAAAAGCGTCGCCACCGCCAGCAGGCAAATTACCTGGGCGATCAGCTGGCAGCGTATTTCGCCAAGCGTGGTCGCCATATTACTCATTTGTCCGGCATACATAGCGGGAACCCTCATTGTCGGCGTGACGCCGTGAATGAACTGCAAGTACACACAGCTGCATCGTGGAGTATAGGCGCTGATCAGGAATTTTCCCTGCCGACGCCCTAGCGAGTTCATCCTCACGACTTTTCCAAAAAACTGCGCTGAATCTCTGCATGGCACCGTACCGCCCGATGCCATCCCCCCACAAAAATTATTGGTTTGCAGCAACAATTTTTCTTGTTGGACACCCCCGGCCCCAGGCAGCAAAGTTGCTGCCACTGACGCTCGACCTTCCAGGTCAACAATAAAAAAACCGAGCCGACTGCACGCCACTTTCAAGCTGTGAGCCCTTTGCCCACATCCTGCTGCAATGGCGCCGCAGCGCGCACTAAAGGACCTCCCCGCCATGCAAACTGTTGTGAACTTATGGCCGTTGATCGGCGTACTTGTCATCGTGGTCGGCTTTGTATTGCGCTTCAATCCGCTGTTGGTGGTCACCGCGGCCGCCATCGCCACCGGGCTTGCCGCCCAGTTCCCGCTGGAAAAAATTCTCGCCACCATGGGCGATGGCTTCCTTCGGACCCGTGCCTTGCAACTGATTCTGTTATTGCCGCTGGCGGTGATTGGCCTGCTGGAGCGCCATGGCCTGCGCCTGCATGCGCAGAACTGGATCGCACGCTTTGAACGCGCCACGGTCGGGCGCTTGTTGATCATCTATCTGTTTGTGCGTGAGTCCACGGCTGCCATGGGGTTGACCAGCCTGGGTGGGCATCCGCAGATGGTGCGGCCGCTGCTGGCGCCGATGGCCGAGGGCGCAGCGGAAAAACATTATGGCAAGCTGCCTGACAAGCTGCGCCACAAGGTACTGGCCATGTGCGCTGCCACCGACAACGTCGGGTTGTTCTTTGGTGAGGACATCTTCGTGGCCTTTGGTGCGATTGCGTTGATGCACACCTTCCTGCTTGGCTCGGGGATTGATGTGGAGCCGCTGCACATTGCGGTGTGGGGCATCCCGACGGCGATCTGCGCCTTCATCATTCACGCTATCCGGTTGCATCGTTTCGACCGGCGCTTGACCCGCGAAATGAGCTCGGCCACCGCTCCGGTGGAGGCGGCTCAATGATTATTTCCATTCAATACCTGTACTGGCTGGCGGGCGTGCTGTTGCTGATCACCGCCGGTATGATCCTGCTCGACCGTTCCCACCCCAAGCGCTGGTCCAGTGCGCTGTTCTGGTTGTTGTTCGCCGTACCGTTCCTTATAGGCGAGCGCCTGCCTTCGGTGGTCATCGGGGCGGGTGTGGTGGTGATGGCATTGATTGCGGGCTTGGGCGGCGTTGGTCGTGGCCAGCATGCCGAATTGCACGACAAGGCGTCCCGCGCCAGTGCCGGGCGCCTGGGCCACAAATTGTTCATTCCGGCGCTGGCTATTCCGCTGACCACTGTGATTGGTTCGGTGTTGCTCAAACACACCGAAATCGGCGGTGTACCGCTGCTGGACCCGAAGAACACCACCTTCGTCTCCCTCGGCATCGGTTGCCTCATCGCCCTCGGCCTGGCCTGCTGGCTGACCCGTGATACGCCGGTACAAGCGTTGCGTGAATCCCGTCGCCTGACCGAAGCCCTGGGCTGGGCCATGGTGCTCCCGCAAATGCTGGCGATGCTCGGGCTGTTGTTCAATGAGGCCGGGGTGGGCACGGCGGTCGCTCATGTCACCACCACCTACATCAACCTTGACTACAAGTTGGTGGCGGTGATGGTCTATGTGTTGGGCATGGCCTTGTTTACCGTGATCATGGGCAATGGTTTTGCGGCCTTTCCGGTCATGACCGGTGGCGTTGGCGTGCCGGTGCTGGTGGGGATTTACAGCGGCAATCCTGCGGTGATGGCGGCGATTGGTATGTTCTCTGGCTATTGCGGTACGTTGATGACGCCGATGGCGGCCAACTTCAATATCGTACCGGCGGCGCTGCTGGAGCTACCGGATAAAAATGCGGTGATCAAAGCCCAACTACCCACGGCGCTGATGATGCTGGTGGTCAATATCGTGCTGCTCTATCTGTTGATGTGAGGCCACTGTGCAAAACGTATTGCTGACGGGCTTCGAGCCCTTTGATAAGGCGGCGGTAAACCCCTCTTGGGAGGCCGTGCGCCAGTTGGACGGGGTGCAGTTGTGCGAGGGGGTGCAGATGGTTTCGCGTTGCTTGCCCTGCGCATTCGCCACCGCTGCCGAAACCTTGCTGCAATTGATCAACGAACTGCGGCCGGCAATGGTCATCGCCACGGGCCTGGGGCCTGGGCGCAGTGATATTTCCATCGAGCGCGTTGCGATCAACGTTAACGATGCGCGTATTCCCGACAATCTGGGCGCTCAGCCGATTGACATCGCGGTGGTGGATGGCGGCCCGGCGGCGTACTTCTCGACGTTACCGATCAAGGGCATGGTCAAGGCGGTGCGTGAGGCGGGTATTGCGGCTTCGGTATCGCAGACGGCGGGGACGTTTGTGTGCAACCAGGTGTTTTATCGCTTGCAGCATGCGCTGGCGGGGAGTGGGGTGCGCAGTGGGTTTATTCATGTGCCTGGCTTGCCTGAGTCGGGCGAGCCGTCGATGGCGCTATCGACAACCGTGGAAGGGTTGCGTGTTGCGGCGTTGGCAGCCTGGCAAACCCAGGCGGATGTCGTCCTTGCCGGTGGCCAGATCAGCTGACGCCAGGCGTTGTTGACGCTGTACGCTGTGTTGCGATTTCAACTACAGTTCAAGTACATCATTGCCTTGGAAAGTTGCCATGTTAAAGCGTACGAAGTTCGTGTCGGTTGCGTTGTCGCTTGCACTGTCCGTGACCAGTGGCCTTGCCCTTGCGGATCCGGGTAATGGCAAAGGCCAGGGTAATAGCAAAGGTGATGTGTATGGCGGGCAGGGCAAAGGCCAAGGTAATAACAAGGGTGATGCCTACGGCGGGCAGGATAAGGGCAAAGGCCAGGGTAACAACAAAGGTAATGCCCAAGGTGGGCAAGGCAAGGGCAAAGACAATGGCGGGCCCTCCAGGAATGACTTCAGCGTTGATCGCGGCCTTGTACTGAACGTGCTGGGCGGTCACCGCGATTATTGGAGCCCTGGGCCGTCCTTGCCGCCTGGCATTCAGAAAAACCTGGCACGCGGCAAGCCCCTGCCGCCGGGTATTGCCAAAAAGCTGGACGGCCGCTTGCTGGGGCAGTTGCCTCGCTACGACGGTTACGAGTGGCAGCAAGCGGGAACCGACTTGATATTGGTGGCCATTGCGACGGGTATCATCTACGAAGTTCTGAACGGTGCGTTTGATTGAGTTGCAGCGCCCTCAGGCTTCACGGCCGGGGAAAAACAACTCAAAACAGGTCACGCCATCTTCACTGCTTACGCGGTACCGCCCGTTATGCAGCTGCATGATGGTCGCCACGATCGAGAGTCCCAGGCCGTTGGACTGGGATGACCGCTCGCGGGATTCATCCACCCGGTAGAACCGTTCGAACAGCCGCCGCAGGTGCTCGGCCGGGATCGTCTGGCCGTGGTTGCTGACCTTCAGGTTGATGCCCGCGCCATCCGGCACTGCCTGGATACTCAGTTCCGAGCCCGGCGCGCCATATTTGATGGCGTTGGCGCACAGGTTGGCCAAGGCACGGCGCAGCAACATCGGTTCAGCCCAGATCACCCCTTCACCGAAGGCGGTGATGTGCATGTCCACATCACCGGCCAGCCCCTCGAAGTAATCCGCGATGCGTTCCACTTCATCCGCCGCGTCCAGCGCCTGGCGTTGGCGCAGTGCGCTGGCGGGGTCGGTGCGGGCCAGGAACAGCATGTTGTCGAGCATTCGCGCCAGGCGTTCCAGCTCTTCGACATTGGAGGCCAGCAGTTGCTGGTAGCTTTCAATGCTGCGCTGCTGCTGCAGGGCAACCTGGGTTTCGCCGAGCAGGTTGTTGATCGGGGTGCGCAGTTCATGGGCCATGTCGGTGGACACTTGGCCCAGTTGTACAAAGCCTTTGGCCAGGCGTTCAAGCATGGTGTTGAACGAGTCGATCATGGGCAGCAATTCTTTCGGTGCGCCGTGGCTGTCGAGCCGTTCGGCCAGGTTGCTGACGCCGATCCCTTGGGCATGCCGGGCCAGGCGGCGCAACGGCAGCAAGCCGCGATGAACCAGCAGGTAACCCACCAGTGCCAGGATGATCGCGGCGATACTCGCCAGGATGTATACGCTGAGTCGATAACTGGCGAGCACCGCGGTGCGCTCGGTCATCAGGCGGCCGCTGGTGATTTGCAGGCTGCCCAGGTCGCCGGAGTCGATAGCCACGGCCACCAGCGAGAAGGGAATACCGTTCAGGCCTGGCAAATGTTGTACGTCGCTCAACATGAGTTTGTGATCCTTGGGCAGCGGCTGGATCGACGGCAACTCAATATTCCCGGGGTTTACCAGCAGCAGTGGCTGTTTGCCGGGGGCGGCAATGCTCAGCACGGATTCGCGGTTGCCCAACATGTTCTGGAACAGCTCTGGCTTGGTCTTGATCAGATCCAGGGTATTGCTGTCGTTGAGCAGGTTGCGTAACTGATCCACTCGGGATATCAGCGCGGCGTCATCGCGGCGGATCAGTTCGCGCTCCAGTTCCCGGTACAGCGCCACGCCCAGGGTTGCCAGCAGGGCGAAGGCGAGCAGCGCGAAGATCAACGCCAGGCGCAGGGTCAGGGAGTAAGGGTGTTGGCGGCTCATGGCTGGGTATCGAAGCGGTAGCCAATGCCCCGCACGCTGTGGATCAGCTTGAGCTGGAACGGGTCGTCGATTTTCAGGCGCAGGCGGCGCACGGCGACATCCACCACATTGGTGTCGCTGTCGAAGTTCATGTCCCACACCCGCGAAGCAATCAGCGAGCGGGACAGCACCTGGTCCTGGTGCGTTGCGAACAGATGCAGCAGGGCGAACTCTTTGTTGGTCAGGGTAATGCGCGTGCCGGCACGGGTGACCCGACGTTTGAGTACGTCAATGTGCAGGTCGGCGATTTGCAGTTGCTCTTCATCCCGGCTCGGGCCACGACGGTTAAGAGTACGCAGGCGCGCCACCAGTTCGGCGAACGAAAAGGGCTTGATCAGGTAGTCATCGGCACCCAGCTCAAGGCCTTTGATGCGGTCGGCGATGTCATCGCGGGCGGTGAGGAACAACACCGGCGTATCGGCTTCTTTGCGCAGGCGGCGCAGCACTTCCCAGCCATCCATTTTCGGCATCATCACGTCCAGTACGATCACGTCGAACGGCGTTTCAAGGGCCTGGTGCAAACCGTCCACGCCATCGCGGGCCAGGCTTACGCAATGCCCCAGCTCCTGCAGCCCATTGAGCAGATAATTACCGGCCTTGGGTTCGTCTTCGACTACGAGGATGTTCATGGAAGGTGCTCTGCTTCAATAAGTTGCGCCAGTGTAGCCCGATCAATTGTCATTGGCGCAACCGGTGCCCTGGACTTGGTAATCCAGCACATGTTCTCGATCTTGGTGGTCCAGGTAGCGCAGTTGCGCCGGCACAACCCCGCATTGGCCGTAGGTATCGGTGCTCGACAGCACCTTGGCGACGTCCAGGTGGACGAAGAAGCCGGTTTTGTCATGGATCACGTTGGCGGCGGGGGCGGTATCGGCAGCGAATACCGAGCCAGTGGCGAGCAAAGCGGCGAAGCCCAGGGCAATCAGTTTCATGGTG
Organism: Pseudomonas fluorescens; assembly: GCF_001902145.1. Taxonomy (GTDB): domain Bacteria; phylum Pseudomonadota; class Gammaproteobacteria; order Pseudomonadales; family Pseudomonadaceae; genus Aquipseudomonas; species Aquipseudomonas fluorescens_BV. The sequence goes on along the minus strand of NZ_MRST01000027.1, from coordinate 463,482 downwards.
GTGTCTCACGTTCCGGGTTGGTAGTGAGCTCACGGTAACCAGGCGACCCCAACAGCCAACCAACAGGATCATGACAAGTTCGTCATTTTTGCCTTGGGACTGACGGGCCAGGTCTCGGCGTTTACAAGCGTCGAGGTGATCCGTAGATTGCAGGGCCCAGCCCATGAGGAAGCCGCGCAGTGTCCAGCCCAAATCCAAGTGTATTTAGCCGGCGTTACCGCGCCTTCCTGTTCGATATGGACGGGACCCTGCTCAACTCCATTGCCGCTGCAGAGCGCGTCTGGGGCATCTGGGCTGCACGGCATGGCTTGGATGTGGAAGCGTTTCTGCACACCATTCATGGTGCTCGCGCGATTGATACGATCACCCGCCAGGCATTGCCTGGTGTCGATCCACAGGTAGAAGCCCAATGGATCACCGAAGCTGAGCTGGACGATGTCGATGGCATCGTGGCGATTCCCGGCGCGGTGGCGTTTTTGGCGAGCCTGCCCGTCGATCAATGGGCGTTGGTCACCTCAGCGCCAAAAGCGTTGGCCGTGCGCCGGCTGCAAGCGGCGGGCATCCCCGTGCCGGCGGTACTGGTGACAGCCGAAGACGTGAAGACGGGCAAGCCCGATCCGGCCTGTTACAGGCTGGGTGCCCAGCACCTAGGCGTGCCGGTGCAAGACTGCCTGGTGTTCGAGGATGCCACAGTGGGTATTCAGGCTGGGGAAGCGGCGGGGGCGGATATCATGGTGGTGACCTCGACACACTTGGCGCCGATGGTGACCGCCCATGCTTGCATCGAGGAATACGGCGCGTTGAAAGCCGAGCGTGGGGCTGATGGCTTGCTGTCCTTAAGTTCGTTGGCGCCATGATACGTGGAAGGCCGAGCCCGTTACCGGTCTCGGCCTTCCATGCAGTCGATGGGATCGGACAGTGCCTGCAGCCGGCTGTTTTTCATCCCCTGGCGCGACACCACCATTTCCCTGAGTATCTCGGTGGCGAGCCGGTTGATGGCTTCTGTACCGTGATAATGCGCACGCACGATGCCGGTAATGGCGAAGTGATCGGTTCCCGGGCCGCTGAGAACGGCTGAGAGAGTACCGTCGGCATGTAGCGTGCACTCAACGGTATAGCTGGGCAGGCGCGCTGCCAGTGCTGATTCGATCTGGGCTTTGCTAAGGGTGTCCATCTGTTTCTGCACCTTTGGCTGACTGCGCAAGCCCAATGATAGGTGGTGCGGCGCTGCTGTAAATACCGGCGATCCGATAACAGGTAAACGCCCTCAGCGTGCGGTTTTTTCATGGGTGCAATGAGCGGCACGCTGGCGCAGCTTGCGCAAGATCACCTTCTGGATGGGTTTGAGGCAGAACGCAAGCAGGTAGCCACAGAGCAGAAGCGCAAGATCCAACCAGGAATGGGTGTCGGGATCGGCCCCTTCCACTTCCATTCTCAAGCAGCACCCGAGTGCCACGAAGACCAGCCCTATCAGCAGGGCGATCATCCAGGATCTTGAAACAAGCGGTTGCGACGCGGCTGGCCTCATCGACGTGTTCCCGAAATGCACTCGAACGGCAGGATAAAGTGTCAGAAGTTGGGCTGCCAATAGCGCGACAAGTTCCGGATACCCTGACAGTTTCATCTTGCAGCGAAGGGAAAGCTCAAGGCGCGCTGGTCACGCGGGGAAACGCGAACAGGCCAATTGGGTTTTCGCCAGCCATTACAGTGAACGAAAAGGCTGGCTACTGGAGGCGTTTCAAGGCGTCTGGTTTTTGTCGGGTGCAGTCAGGCCGGCCTGGATACGCTGGTAAATCTCCTCGCGATGCACGGCAACATCCTTAGGCGCGTTGATGCCGATTCGTACTTGCTGGCCGCTAACGCCCAGGATGGTGATCGTAATATCATCACCGATGTTTATGCTTTCACCGACTTTGCGGGTGAGTATAAGCATGGACTTCTCCTTGAATTACTTTTAAGGACACATGTTTCAGACAGGGCAGGTGTCGGATGTGTGTAGCTTACTGCGAAGCGCTTCCCTGTGACTGCCTCTTTTAGGACGCATAGAGGCGACATTAATTCCCATGGCGGTATCATACAGGTCGCGATACATGATTCGCATTGTTTAAGCCAACGTTTATGACGGCCAGAATAGACAGTGAATGGTAAAGTTGCCTCTTTGATCCTCAAAGGAGCAGGGCAGTGCGTAAAGTAGCGATGGCAATTGTGGTGTTGGCGTTGGCCGGATGCGGTGAAGGTAAGTCGGTCGATGCCCCCAAGGCCAAGCCTGCCGTGACCGAAAGCCTGCCGCAAACCGGTGCGATTGCCGCTCAGGAATGGGATGTGCGCGTCGGCCCGCCGGACCACAAGCTGCAGGCGATTACCGATCTGACCGCCTGGCTGCTGGAGCATGGTTTCAATTTTTATATCGTGAAGGTCGAGGGCAAGGATGAGGTGCTATTGGGGCCGTTCGCGACCAAAGCCGAGGCCGAAGCCAAGCAGGCGCTGCTAAACGAAAAAATGGCTCGTGCGAAGAAAACCGATACCGTGTCTGAAATTATCGAACACAACGCCACGCAGTGACGTGCCAGGTGGGCGGCAACCCCGCCCACGTTCAGCCGCAAGCCTTCAGGTTGACCGGGCCGACAAACTCATTACCACGCCCCATCACACAGGCCACAGTCTGGTTGCGCTGACGCTCCCAGGTTTGCACCGGATAGGTCTTGTTCCAGGCTTCATACAATTGCCGGTCCTGCTTTGACAGGCGCAGGCCATACTGCTTGCTCATATAAAAATACGTGCGCGCGATCATTCCGCGAATGGACGGGCGAGGCATGACTTTCTTCGCCTTGAAGTCCACCTGGGTCAGGCAAGAGCCGTACTGCCCGCTTTGCACCGGCAGCCAGCCAAAGCTGAAGTTGTTACGGTCGCCATTCACTTCGCCGATGCTCGGCACCAGGTTGTGCAGGTCTGCCTCGGCGCGCTTGAACACATCATCATGGCGCGTGCAGTTTTTTCGCCCGCCACTCTGCCAGCATTGGCGCTGATGTCCGATTTGCCAGGCCGGCACGATGTGTTCCCACTCAATGCGCGCGGCGCGGTTGGCGTTTTTGCGTGGGATGTAGCCGCAGGCTTTCAGGTCCACCCGGTTACCGGTGTATTTGCAGCCGCAATAAAATTCGGTGGATTGCGGCGCGTAGAGCTTCCAGGCGATTTTCTTGGCTTCGCTGAAGGTGCGAGGGGCTTGGGCGTTGGCGGTGACGGTAAATAACAGACAGCACGCAGCAATAAAACGGGCACTCATTCAATCAATCTTCCTTCGGCACAACCCAGAAAATCTGCACGCCACCGTCATCTCGGTAGGCGAGGGTGACGTTGTCGTTTTCCGCAATTTCTTCCAGTAAACGTTGCCAATCGTCCTCCGGTTCATCGGGTAAACGGAAGATCAACGCTGCCTTGGCTTTCTGCGCGTTGGTCGAATTGATGATTTTTTGCACGCGAATGGCCAGGCGCTGATAGGCGTCAGGCGTTGTAAGTGCTGCGGAAGAGGGCTTTGCCACAGAGCATTCCTTAATAGGCTGTACGCACATACAGTATTTAACTGTAGGCAATTTCGCAACTGCTTAAATTTCAAGAAGTTCGTCTGACAGCGAATCAGGGAGTTTGTTGTTGAGGGGGACAAAGAAGCTGTAGGAGCGAGCTTGCTCGCGAAAAACGTGATAGCGCCGCAGTGAGTCAGGCTTTGCGCGTTATCGTTAGCGTTCTTCGCGAGCAAGCTCGCTCCTACAGGTAGATCAGCAGGGATCAGTATTCCCAGAAGATCCGCTGCAGTTCCTTGCTGTCCTGGGTCTTGGTCAGGGCGACCATGGCCAGGATGCGGGCTTTCTGCGGGTTCAGGTCAAGGGCCGCGACCCAGTCGTATTTGTCGTCTGGCTGTTCGGCGTTACGCAGAACCATGCCACCGGCGTTGACGTGGGAAGAGCGAATGATCTGCACGCCTTGTTTACGCAATTCCACCAGCGCTGGAACGACCTTGGACGATACTGACCCATTGCCGGTACCGGCGTGAATGATCGCTTTGGCGCCCGCTTGGGCCAATGCCTTGTAGGCGGTGTCGCTCACGTTGCCATAGCCATAGGCGATTTCAACGTCAGGCAGGCTTTTGATGGTCTTGATGTCGAACTCAGAATCCATGGTGTGACGCTTGGCCGGCAGGCGGAACCAGTAGGATTTGCCCTCGACGACCATGCCCAGTGGGCCCCATGGGCTCTTGAACGCTTCGGTCTTGATGTTGATCATCTTGCTGACGTCGCGACCCGATTGGATCTCGTCGTTCATGGTCACCAGCACGCCTTTGCCCCGTGCATCCTTGCTACCCGCGACCGCAACGGCGTTGTACAGGTTGAGCATGCCGTCTGCCGACATGGCAGTGCCTGGGCGCATGGAACCGACTACCACGATAGGCTTGTCGGTTTTTTCCACCAGGTTCAGGAAGTAGGCGGTTTCTTCAAGGGTGTCGGTGCCGTGGGTGATCACGATGCCATCTACGTCCTTGCTGTCGGCCAGTTCGGCGACACGGCGACCCAGTTGCAGCAGGTTTTCGTTATTGATGCTTTCCGACGCAATTTGCATCACTTGTTCGCCGCGAACATTGGCGATCTGGCTAAGCTCAGGAACGCCGGCGATCAGTTGTTCGATGCCGACTTTGGCCGCCTGGTAGGTGGCACTGTTGGCCGCGCTGGCGCCGGCGCCAGCGATGGTACCGCCGGTGGCAAGGATGACCACGTTGGAGAGTTTGGTCTTGCTTTCAACTTCCTTTGCCTGGGCGGCAATGGGGAACAGCAGCAGGAGGGCCAGGGCGCCCGGAATAGCGTTCTTCAATGCAGATTTCATTATTTTTCTCTCTGGTTTTTGATGAGTGCTGTAGCAGGTTCATCTAGAACACCCGGGCGGTTCTGAACGCCGCGAGGTGCTGAGAAAGAGCAGGATTTGTACCAGGCTGAGCATGTTGGTTTTTATAAATTAACTTATTGATTTAAAACAACTTAATCTAATATTTAAGTTTAACAGGGCTTGGCGTTGTCCGGCTTTCCGAACGCGAAGAGCTGTGGTGTTCGGTTGTCCGAAAGCGTTCACAATTTGTTCGGGTGCTCTGGTCGATCATTCGCAGTGCAGCCTGTCGTTTCAGAGAACGGCAGAAAGGGCGAGCTGGCTTAAACGTATCAGCGGCCGGTAGCTCAAGGGAGAGCTTGGAGGGCGCCAATGACAGGCTTGCAGCTACCGTTGACAAATCCCGACAAGGTTCTCATAGTTCTCTCAACGCAAACGTTTGCGAGATGTTTCACTGCGCCCTTGGCACAATCGTGACAGCTCGTATCAGCCGCCCGGGTGGGAGGGCTGCCGAAGGGCTCTTCGGTGCAAGCGTTGCTCACAATAATCATAAGATCGGAGTGAACCCATGAAGCTGCCATTTGCTGGACGTCTTCTTGCTGTTGCTGTGCTTGCTGCCGCATCCGCCGCTTTGCCTCTCTCTTCTGCATTTGCCGATGACGCTGCCAAAACGCCTACCGTGGGTTTGGTCATGAAGTCCCTTGCCAATGAGTTTTTCGTCACCATGACCGACGGTGCGAAGGAATACCAGAAAGAGCACCCGACAGAATTCAAGTTGATCTCCAACGGCATCAAGAACGAAACCGATACCAGCGCGCAGATCGCCATCGTCAACGAAATGATCAACGCCAAGGTCGATGCGCTTGTCATCGCTCCCGCCGACTCCAAGGCACTCGCCAGTGTGCTGAAGAAGGCTTCCGATGCCGGTATCAAGGTGGTCAACATCGACAACCGCCTGGACCCGGAAGTACTCAAAAGCAAAAACCTCGATATCCCGTTCGTAGGCCCGGATAACCGCAAAGGCTCCAAGCTGGTGGGCGACTACCTGGCCAAGCAGCTGGCCGCCGGTGACAAGGTCGGCATCATCGAGGGCGTACCCACTACCACCAATGCCCAGCAGCGCACCGCAGGCTTCAAGGATGCGATGGACGCGGCAGGCATGAAAATTGTTTCCACCCAATCCGGTAACTGGGAAATCGACCAGGGCAACAAGATCGCGGCAGCGATGCTGAGCGAAACGCCGGATATCAAGGCGCTGTTGGCCGGTAACGACAACATGGCCCTGGGTGCTGTTTCCGCCGTGCGTGCGGCAGGCAAGGCCGGCAAGGTGTTGGTGGTAGGTTACGACAACATTGACGCGATCAAACCAATGCTCAAGGACGGCCGTGTGTTGGCCACCGCTGACCAGGCCGCCGCCCAGCAAGCCGTGTTCGGTATCCAGAACGCGCTGAAGCTGGTCAAGGGTGAGAAAGTCGATGCCAAAGATGGCGTGATCGAAACCCCGGTCGAACTCGTCATCAAGCAGTAATCCTGGCAGTACCCAACAGCGCCCGCTCGTCCTGAGCGGGCGCCTGGAGATTTTCCTATGTCATCTTCCGCCCCGAACGCTGTCCTCTCGGTCAGCGGTATCGGTAAGACCTATGCCCAACCGGTTCTGTCCGACATCACCCTGACGCTCAATCGCGGGGAAGTGTTGGCGCTGACCGGTGAGAACGGCGCAGGCAAAAGTACCTTGTCGAAGATCATCGGCGGCCTGGTCACGCCCACCACCGGGCACATGCAATTCAACGGTCAGGATTACCGCCCGGCCAGCCGCACCCAGGCCGAAGCCTTGGGCGTGCGCATGGTCATGCAGGAACTCAACCTGCTGCCGACGCTGACCGTGGCTGAAAACCTGTTCCTGGATAACCTGCCGAGCCGCTGTGGCTGGATCAGCCGCAAACAACTGCGCAAAGCCGCGATCGAAGCGATGGCCCAAGTCGGTCTGGACGCGATCGACCCGGACACGCTGGTGGGCAGCCTGGGCATTGGTCACCAGCAAATGGTCGAGATCGCCCGTAACCTGATCGGCGACTGCCACGTATTGATCCTCGACGAGCCCACGGCGATGCTTACTGCTCGTGAAGTCGAGATGCTGTTTGAACAAATCACGCGCCTGCAGGCTCGAGGCGTGGCGATCATTTATATTTCGCACCGGCTCGAAGAGTTGGCCCGTGTCGCCCAGCGCATTGCGGTATTGCGCGACGGCAAGCTGGTCTGCGTCGAGCCGATGGCCAATTACAACAGTGAGCAGTTGGTGACCTTGATGGTCGGTCGCGAACTGGGTGAACACATCGATTTGGGCCCGCGCAGCATCGGAGGCCCGGCCTTGACCGTGACGGGCCTTACCCGTTCGGACAAGGTCCGCGATGTGTCCTTTGAAGTGCGCGCCGGTGAAATCTATGGCATTTCCGGCCTGATCGGCGCCGGCCGCACCGAATTGCTGCGCCTGATCTTCGGCGCCGACCCGGCCGACAGCGGCACCGTGGCCTTGGGCTCGCCGGCCAAGGTGGTGAGCATTCGCTCGCCGGTCGACGCGGTCGGTCATGGTATTGCCCTGATCACCGAAGACCGCAAGGGTGAGGGCCTGCTGCTGACCCAGTCCATCAGCGCCAACATCGCCCTGGGCAACATGCCGGAAATTTCCGGCGGTGGCGTCGTCAACAGCCGCAACGAAACCGCTCTGGCCAAGCGCCAGATCGACGCCATGCGTATCCGCAGTTCCAGCCCGACGCAACTAGTGTCCGAGCTGTCGGGTGGTAACCAGCAAAAGGTGGTGATTGGCCGCTGGCTGGAGCGCGATTGCGCAGTAATGCTGTTCGATGAGCCCACCCGCGGCATCGACGTCGGTGCCAAGTTCGATATCTATGCCTTGCTCGGTGAACTGACCCGCCAGGGCAAAGCGCTGGTGGTGGTGTCCAGTGACCTGCGTGAGCTGATGCTGATCTGTGACCGCATCGGTGTGCTGTCCGCCGGGCGCCTGATCGAGACCTTCGAGCGTGACAGCTGGACCCAGGACGAATTGCTCGCCGCCGCCTTTGCCGGCTATCAGAAACGTGATGCGCTGCTCAACGAAGCAGCGCCTAGGAATACCCCATGAAAACAAACATTTCCCCCGGTAAAACTGGCGGCAACTTCTATGGCCTGGGTACTTACCTGGGGCTGGCAGGTGCCTTGCTGGCGATGATTGCGCTGTTCTCGGTGCTCAGCGATCACTTCCTGTCCTATGACACCTTCAGCACCCTGGCCAACCAGATCCCAGACCTGATGGTGCTGGCGGTGGGCATGACCTTCATCCTGATCATTGGCGGCATCGACCTGTCTGTGGGATCGGTATTGGCATTGGCGGCCTCGGCAGTCAGCGTGGCGATCCTGGGCTGGGGCTGGAGCGTGTTGCCCGCCGCCCTGTTGGGCATGGGCTGCGCGGCGTTGGCCGGCACCATCACCGGTTCCATCACGGTGGCCTGGCGCATTCCGTCATTTATCGTATCCCTCGGCGTGCTGGAGATGGCCCGCGGCGTGGCCTACCAGATGACGGGCTCGCGCACCGCTTATATTGGTGACTCGTTTGCCTGGCTGTCCAACCCGATTGCCTTCGGTATTTCCCCGTCGTTCATCATCGCCCTGCTGGTGATCATCGCGGCCCAGTTGGTACTGACCCGTACGGTCTTCGGTCGTTATCTGATCGGCATCGGCACCAACGAAGAAGCGGTGCGCCTGGCGGGTATCAATCCCAAGCCTTACAAGATCCTGGTGTTCAGCCTGATGGGCCTGTTGGCCGGTGTGGCGGCGCTGTTCCAGATTTCGCGCCTGGAAGCGGCGGACCCGAATGCCGGCTCGGGCCTGGAGTTGCAAGTGATCGCCGCCGTGGTGATCGGTGGCACCAGCCTGATGGGCGGGCGTGGCTCGGTCATCAGTACGTTCTTCGGGGTGTTGATTATTTCGGTCTTGGCCGCCGGGCTTGCGCAGATTGGTGCGACGGAACCGACTAAACGCATCATTACCGGTGCCGTGATCGTGATTGCCGTGGTCCTCGATACTTATCGCAGCCAGCGCGCCAGTCGGCGGGGCTGACCCATGGCAACGATCAAGGATGTGGCAGCGCTTGCAGGTATTTCCTACACCACCGTGTCCCATGTGGTGAACAAGACGCGCCCAGTCAGCGAGCCGGTACGCATCAAGGTCGAGGCTGCGATCAAGCAGTTGGACTACGTGCCCAGTGCCGTCGCGCGCTCGCTCAAGGCCAAGACCACCGCGACCATTGGCCTGCTGGTGCCCAACAGCCTCAACCCGTATTTTGCCGAGCTGGCTCGGGGTATCGAGGATTACTGCGAGCGTAATGGCTATTGCGTGATCCTCTGCAACTCGGATGACGACGCAGAGAAACAGCGCAGTTATTTGCGCGTGTTGCTGGAAAAGCGTGTCGACGGCTTGATCGTGACATCCGTGGGCGGTGATGACAGTGGCCTTGCCGCAGGTTTGAGTGCAGTGCGCACGCCCATGGTGATTGTCGACCGGGCGCTGGATGGGATTGATGTGGACCTGGTGCGCATCGATCACGAAGAGGGCGCTTACCTGGCGACCCGGCACTTGCTGGAATTGGGGCACCGGGACATCGCCTGTATCGGCGGCCCTGGGCATACCCGCGTTGCACAGATGCGCCTGGCGGGTTACCAGCGTGCATTGCGCGAGGCGGGCATCGAGGTGTTGGCCAGCCGTACCCTGGAAAGCGACTTCACCAGCACGGGCGGGTATGCCGCAGCCGTACAGTTATTATCGCAACACCCGCCCAGCGCGATTTTCGCCAGCAACGATATGATTGGTTTTGGCGTGCTACGCGCCGCCGCCGAGCGTAATGTGCGTGTGCCGGGCGAGCTGTCGGTCATCGGTTTCGATGACATCCAGATGGGGCGCTACGTCTACCCGGCGCTGACGACGGTCGGCCAGTCGATCCTGCAGTTGGGCGAGACTGCGGCCGAATTATTACTGCAACGAATAGCAACACCCCAACTGCCGATCGATCAACGTATCGTGACGCCCAGTATTGTTTTGCGTGAGTCGACCGCGCCATTGGCTGATGTGTTCGCCCAATACCGCTGAACCGAATTGATGAGTACTGATGTATGCCAGCAAAAGTAGTGGTAATAGGCAGCTTGAACATGGACCTGGTCACCCGCGCCAGTCGCTTGCCGCGTGCCGGTGAAACCCTGATCGGCCAGACGTTCTCCACTGTGCCCGGCGGCAAGGGCGCCAACCAGGCCGTCGCCTCGGCACGCCTGGGGGCGAGTGTCGCAATGGTGGGATGCATCGGTACCGACGCCTATGGCAGCCAATTGCGCGATGCGCTGTTGGTGGAAGGGATCGATTGCCAGGCAGTCAGCACGGTGGGCGGCTCCAGCGGTGTGGCGTTGATCGTGGTCGATGACAGCAGCCAGAACGCCATTGTCATTGTGGCCGGCAGCAACGGTGAGCTGACGCCCGCGTCACTGCGAACGTGCGACGCTGTGCTGCAGGCGGCAGATGTGATCATCTGTCAGCTTGAGGTGCCAATGGAGACCGTTGGGTATGCGCTCAAGCGGGGTCGCGAGCTGGGCAAGACCGTCATCCTCAATCCGGCCCCGGCAAGCGGACCGTTGCCCGCTGACTGGTATGCCTCGATCGATTATCTGATCCCCAATGAAAGTGAGGCCAGCGCCCTGAGCGGCGTAGCGGTCGACTCCCTCGACAGCGCCAAGGTCGCCGCGACCGCGCTGATCCAGGCGGGTGCCGGCAAGGTCATCATCACCCTGGGCGCCCAGGGCGCGCTGTTTGCCGACGGCAAGAGCTTTGAGCACTTGGTGGCGCCGAAGGTCAAGGCGGTGGATACCACCGCTGCTGGCGATACCTTTGTCGGTGGCTTTGCCGCCGCGCTGGCCGCGGGCCAGAGCGAAGCCGAGGCGATCCGTTTTGGTCAGGTGGCGGCGGCGTTGTCGGTGACCCGTGCCGGCGCTCAGCCTTCTATTCCCACGCTGCACGACGTACAAGGTTTTGTGCCCGCATGAAAAAGACACCTTTGCTGAATATCGCCCTGTCGCGCGTGATCGCGTCCCTGGGCCATGGTGACATCCTCGTCATCGGTGATGCCGGCCTGCCGGTACCTCCCGGCGTCGAATTGATCGACCTGGCACTGACCCAGGGCATCCCGGACTTTATCAGCACCTTGCGTATCGTGCTTAGCGAAATGCAGGTAGAAAGCCATGTGCTGGCGCAAGAGATCCTGCTGAAGCAACCGCCCGCGCTGACTTCGCTAAATGCGCTCACAGAGCAGGCTGCACTGGGCGAGCGACGCCTGCTCAGCCATGACCAATTCAAGCAATTGAGCCGCAATGCCCGCGCTGTTGTGCGCACTGGCGAGTGCCAGCCGTACTGCAATATCGCGCTGGTGTCCGGCGTAACGTTCTAGCGTCCCCCCTATGACAAGGAGTGCTTTATGCAACGTGGTCTAACCCTGAAAAACCTGTTCCGGAGTGTTCTGCTTTTGTCCGCGCTCACTGCTGCAAGCGCCCAAGCGGCGGAAAAAATCGACCTGATCATTGACACCGACCCGGGTGCCGATGACGTGGTGGCCTTGCTGTTCGCCATGGCCTCGCCGGAGGAGTTGAGCATTCGTGCGCTGACCACCGTCGCCGGCAATGTGCGCCTGGACAAGACCTCCCGCAACGCGCGCCTGGCGCGCGAGTGGGCAGGGCGCGAGGACATCCCGGTGTACGCAGGTGCGCCAGCGCCGTTGCTGCGCAAACCGATCTACGCCGAGAATATCCATGGCAAGGAAGGCATCTCGGGCGTCACGGTGCATGAACCGAAAAAAGGTCTGGCCGAAGGCAATGCAGTCGACTACCTGATCAAGACCCTGAGCAGCGCCAAGCCGCACAGCATCACTATCGCCATGCTCGGCCCGCAGACCAACCTGGCACTGGCACTGACCCAGGCGCCCGAAATCACTCAAGGCATCAAGGAAGTGGTTGTGATGGGGGGCGCCCACTTCAATGGAGGCAATATCACCCCGGTGGCCGAGTTCAACCTGTTCGCCGATCCGGTGGCGGCTGAGATCGTGCTCAAAAGCGGTGTGAAGCTGACCTACCTGCCGTTGGACGTGACCCATAAAGTCCTCACCAGCGACGCCCGCCTGAAGAAGATTGCGGACCTGAACAACAACGCGAGCAAGGTCGTCAGCAGTATTCTGAATGAGTACGTCAAAGGCGATATGGAGCACTACGGCATTCCGGGTGGTCCGGTCCATGACGCTACCGTGGTGGCGTACCTGCTCAAGCCTTCGCTGTTCAGCGGTCGTGAGGCCAATATGGTGGTCGACAGCCGCGAAGGCCCGACCTTCGGCCAGACCATCGTCGATTGGTACGACGGCCTCAAGCAGCCGAAGAATGTGTTCTGGGTCGAGAATGGCGACGCCCAGGGCTTCTTCGATCTGCTGACCGAGCGCCTGGCGCGCCTGAAGTAAGTTAGCGGGGCGGCGCTCGTCGCCCGGTTCTATTCGCGCTCTTGGGCGCCCATGTAGTCGGCCGGGTATTTCTCGAATATCTGGCCGATGAATGCTTGCGCCGCCTGGGTGCCCAGTTCCTTGACCAGCAGGTCGATACCAATGATCGCCAGTTCTTCCGGGCTTCCGGGGCTGTAGGAGCTTTGCCCTTGGGGCCACTTGGCTTTGATGTCGGCTTGAAGCGTTACGGTGGTCATGGAAATCTCACGGGCTGAAAATGCGGGGCAATGCACTGGAACGCCGTTCCAGAGGGGCGCAGTTAAGCATTTTGTACGGCATTTGGCACTGCTACTTAGGCATGAAGCAGCGGCTGTGCGACACTGTCGGCCTGTTAAATGGCCGGGAAACACCGCGTGCAAATCGATTTGAGCAAGCCTGACAACCTGACGCTGGACGCCGTGCGCCAATTGCTTGGCAGCGCCAGTGACGACGAACATACCCAGCTGCGGGTGACCAGAAAAGGCATCGCCTACATTTCTTCCGGCGTCGTCGGGGGGGCTGATATCGGTGGCCTGGTGTTTCGCCTGGAGACCTGGGCCAAAGGTTCCGGCTATGTCGGCAACGTGGCGGCCAGCGATGAAGTCTGGGTCATGCAGATTTTCAACGCGCTGAAGCAGAATTGGCCTACTCCTTCGTCGGACTACATCGATATCTACTGAATACGTTCATATCTAGTCACGATTCACCAAGCGATTGCAGGCCGTGACTCAGGCAGACTTGCCCACAGGCGGTTAATGTCTTGAAACCAATCGCTTTAAATACTGTCGCACGATCTCCGTCCACTTTTTATCATAGGAGGCTTCATGCCTTGGAAGCTCGCATCATTCGGTACTTTGTTGGCTGCGCTCGCGTTGGCGGGTTGCAGTACCCCGGGTGCCTCTGAGCCAGGCAAAGCTGCCACTGTGACCGATGCCGGTCATAGCCGCTGTGAGTCGAAGGCTGCAGAGTTCGCCATCGGCCAGAAAGCCTCGCCCCAGTTGCTGGAGCAAGCCCGCACGCGTGCTGGCGCGCAGAACGCACGCATCCTCAAGCCCAATGACATGGTCACGCTGGAGTATCGCTCCGACCGCCTGAACCTGAACACCGACGACAACCTGGTGATCAACCGGGTTAACTGCGGCTGATACGGTTTTTGCATCGCCCATAAAAAACCCCGTCACATGGACGGGGTTTTTTTAGCTCAGCGGAGAATTACTCGCCGCGAACCTGTGCAGCTTGCATACCCTTTTGGCCTTTCTCAGCCACGAAGGAAACGGTTTGGCCTTCTTTCAGGCTTTTGAAACCGTCGCTTTCGATAGCTTTGAAGTGTACGAACAGGTCGTCACCGCCACCTTGAGGAGTGATGAAGCCGAAGCCTTTTTCATCGTTGAACCATTTAACGGTGCCGGTTTGGCGATTAGACATGGTGTATCTCCAAGAAACATATATTTTCAGTAGTGCTGTGCTGCTCAGGCCAACTGGGCACACAGGGCTATCATAGTCGAAATGTTCGGCTTGGGAGCCCCCCCAAGGCACTGTTTGCTAATCAATCGCTTTGCGTTTGATCCATCGTTGGGCTGAAAGCCCCGATTTACGGGGCTTTTCGACGAAATATCAGCTGTTAAAAAAAGCCGTAAAACCTGCATAAATTGTGTGAAAAGGCAGTTTTCAGGCTGTTTTTTCAGCGAAATGGCCGTCGAATCGTCAGGCAATCTTACTTTTTCTTCACCACTTTGCAGGACGAAATAGCCGCGACCGCTTTGTTTTTAAGGTCCGCGCTGGCGTTCTGGTTGGTCATCAATTCCTTGATCTCGGCAGTGCTCAATTCGGCATTGATCTTGTCAGCACCACATTCGCAGTGGGCTTTGGCAGTTTTGGCGTCCACGTTCTGGCTGGCGGCGGCACTGCAGTCGCTGACAAAGCTGTCACGGGCGCCGGCTGGCCAGTTGGAAGGGGCTGCAGCCTGCGCGCCGAGGGAAAGGAGGCTCAGGGTAGCGGCGACAGCGAGGGTAGAGGTAAAACGCATCATGGGATGCTCCTTTGGGTCGAGGACGAACGGCGATTCTCAGTGGCTTTGAGGCCCTGCGTACAGCTCAAGTTCACTTTTGCAGCTATAAAGCCATGAATTGCTCTTTACCCAACGCTTGGCCGACGCGATGACCGTTCATCTGTGCTAGCATCCTTGCCTGGCTATTTCCGGGCGCGCCATGTGCCGCCTTGCCAGGTTCTTTTTGTTCACTCCAGTCACTCTGGTTCGATTATCGGTTGGCCGAAAGGCTCCTGCCGCTGTAAGGCAGGCGTTCATCATTGAACGGCCTGGTGTTGGATCTTGTACTGGCTCATCCCAACCCACGTGACCTTTGGTAGGGGTCACCACTAGGAGAGGAGGCGCCATGCCAACTATTACTCTTCCCGACGGCAGTCAACGTTCATTCGATCAGCCGGTTTCCGTAGCCGAGGTCGCCGCATCCATTGGTGCTGGCCTCGCCAAGGCCACCGTGGCCGGCAAGGTCGACGGCAAGCTGGTTGACGCCAGCGACCTGATCACCCGCGACGCCAGCCTGCAAATCATCACGCCCAAGGATCAAGAGGGGCTGGAGATCATTCGCCACTCTTGCGCGCACTTGATTGGCCATGCGGTCAAGCAACTGTATCCAACCGCCAAGATGGTGATCGGCCCGGTCATTGAAGAAGGCTTCTATTACGACATCGCCTACGAGCGTCCTTTTACTCCGGACGACCTGGCGGCCATCGAGCAGCGCATGCACGCGCTGATCGAAAAAGATTACGACGTCATCAAGAAAGTCACCCCACGTGCCGAAGTGATCGACGTGTTTACTGCACGTGGCGAGGACTACAAGCTGCGTCTGGTAGAAGACATGCCGGACGAGCAGGCCATGGGGCTGTACTACCACGAAGAATACGTGGATATGTGCCGTGGCCCGCACGTGCCGAACACGCGCTTTCTCAAATCGTTCAAGCTGACCAAGCTGTCCGGTGCCTACTGGCGCGGTGACGCCAAGAACGAACAGCTGCAACGGATCTACGGCACGGCCTGGGCTGACAAGAAGCAGCTGGCCGCCTATATCCAGCGCATCGAAGAAGCTGAAAAACGCGACCATCGCAAGATCGGCAAGCGCCTGAACCTGTTCCACCTTCAGGAAGAAGCGCCAGGCATGGTGTTCTGGCACCCGAATGGCTGGACCCTGTACCAGGTGCTTGAGCAGTACATGCGCAAGGTGCAGCGCGAAAACGGTTACCTGGAGATCAAGACTCCACAGGTGGTTGATCGCAGCCTGTGGGAGAAATCCGGGCACTGGGCCAACTACGCCGACAACATGTTCACCACCCAGTCGGAAAACCGCGACTACGCCATCAAGCCGATGAACTGCCCATGCCACGTGCAGGTATTCAACCAGGGCCTGAAGAGCTACCGCGAGTTGCCGATGCGCCTGGCCGAGTTCGGTGCCTGCCACCGTAACGAGCCATCGGGTGCGCTGCACGGCATCATGCGCGTGCGTGGCTTCACCCAGGACGACGCCCACATCTTCTGCACCGAAGAGCAGATGCAGGCCGAGTCCGCAGCGTTCATCAAGCTGACCATGGACGTTTATCGCGATTTCGGCTTTACCGAAGTCGAGATGAAGCTGTCCACTCGTCCGGAAAAACGCGTCGGTTCCGACGAACTATGGGATCGCGCCGAAGCGGCATTGGCCGCTGCGCTGGACAGTGCGGGCCTTGCGTACGATCTGCAGCCGGGTGAGGGCGCCTTCTACGGTCCGAAGATCGAGTTCTCGCTCAAAGATTGCCTTGGCCGTGTCTGGCAGTGTGGTACCCTGCAGCTCGATTTTAACCTGCCGATCCGTCTGGGAGCCGAATACGTCTCCGAAGACAACAGCCGTAAACACCCGGTTATGCTGCACCGGGCGATCCTCGGCTCGTTCGAACGGTTCGTCGGTATCCTGATCGAGCACTACGAGGGCGCGTTCCCTGCGTGGCTGGCTCCGACCCAGGCAGTGATCATGAATATCACTGATAAACAGGCAGATTTTGCCGCTGAAGTTGAAAAAACTCTCAACGAAAGCGGATTTCGTGCCAAGTCCGACTTGAGAAATGAAAAGATCGGCTTTAAAATCCGCGAGCATACTTTGCTCAAGGTTCCCTATCTTTTGGTTATCGGAGATCGGGAAGTCGAGATGCAGACTGTCGCTGTGCGTACTCGTGAAGGTGCTGACCTGGGCTCGATGCCCGTCGCCCAGTTCGCTGAGTTCCTCGCGCAAGCGGTTTCCCGGCGTGGTCGCCCAGATTCGGAGTAATTATTATTAAGCGTGAAATGAGACAAGATAAACGAGCTGCACCGAAAGCCCCGATCAACGAGAATATCTCGGCACGCGAGGTTCGGTTAATTGGCGCTGATGGCGAGCAGATTGGCATCGTCTCGATTGATGAAGCGCTTCGTATTGCAGAAGAGTCCAAGCTGGACCTGGTGGAAATCTCCGCCGATGCAATCCCACCTGTTTGTCGGGTGATGGACTACGGCAAATCGATCTTCGAAAAGAAGAAGCAGGTTGCCGCAGCGAAGAAGAACCAGAAGCAGATTCAAGTAAAAGAAATCAAGTTTCGTCCAGGGACGGAGGAAGGGGATTACCAGGTAAAACTGCGCAACCTGGTACGTTTCCTGAGTGATGGGGACAGGGCCAAGGTATCCTTGCGATTCCGCGGCCGTGAGATGGCCCACCAGGAGCTGGGGATGGAACTCCTCAAGCGGGTTGAAGCTGACCTGCTGGAGTACGGTTCGGTCGAACAGCATCCTAAGATGGAAGGACGCCAGCTTATTATGGTCATCGCCCCGAAAAAGAAGAAGTAATCAACAGGGCACGGCAGGCCTTCTGATTATGTTTATCAACTGAATGCGGAGTACCGAACATGCCAAAGATGAAAACTAAAAGTGGTGCTGCTAAGCGGTTTCTGAAAACTGCTAACGGCATCAAGCACAAGCACGCTTTCAAGAGCCACATCCTGACCAAAATGTCGACCAAGCGTAAGCGTCAACTGCGCGGTAGCAGCTTGCTGCATCCGTCTGACGTGGCAAAAGTCGAGCGCATGCTGCGCCTTCGTTAATTTTGGTTCAAGAATAGAGGAAGTAACTCATGGCTCGTGTAAAGCGTGGCGTCATGGCCCGTAAGCGTCACAAAAAAATTCTGAAACTTGCTAAAGGCTACTACGGCGCGCGTTCACGCGTATTCCGTGTTGCCAAGCAAGCGGTAATCAAGGCAGGCCAATACGCCTACCGCGACCGTCGTCAGAAAAAACGTCAGTTCCGCGCTCTGTGGATCGCTCGTATCAACGCTGGTGCACGTGTTAACGGTCTGTCCTACAGCCGTTTCATCGCTGGCCTGAAAAAAGCGTCCATCGAAATCGACCGTAAGGTTCTGGCTGAACTGGCCGTGAACGAAAAAGCGGTGTTTGCTGCGATTGTCGAGAAAGCTAAAGCCTCCTTGGCTTAAGTACCCCCGACAGTCACCCTGGGCTACTCCTGTGGCCCAAGGTGGTAAACGTCATAAATAGGGGAAGAGCCTTCAAGCTCTTCCCCTATTTTGTATCTGGAGTCTGTACATGGAAAACCTGGACGCGCTCGTCGCCCAAGCCCTTGAGGCTGTGCAAAGCGCTGAAGATGTAAATGCCCTGGAGCAAATCCGGGTTCACTACCTTGGCAAGAAGGGTGAATTGACTCAGGTGATGAAGACCCTGGGAAATCTGCCCGCTGAAGAGCGTCCGCAAGTCGGTGCGCTGATCAACGTCGCCAAGGAGCGTGTCACAGAGGTTCTCAATGCGCGCAAGGCGTCGCTCGAGGAGGCCGATCTTGCGGCCAAGCTCGCCGCCGAGGCCATTGACGTGACCTTGCCTGGTCGTGGCCAGGCCTCGGGCGGTCTGCATCCGATCACCCGGACTCTGGAACGTATCGAACAGTTCTTCACCCACATCGGCTACGGCATTGCCGAAGGCCCTGAGGTCGAAGACGACTACCACAACTTCGAGGCGCTCAACATCCCAGGCCATCACCCGGCCCGGTCGATGCACGACACCTTCTATTTCAACGCCAACATGCTGCTGCGCACCCATACCTCGCCGGTACAGGTCCGCACCATGGAAGCGAACAAGCCGCCGATCCGTATTGTCTGCCCAGGCCGTGTGTACCGTAGCGACTCGGATATCACCCATTCGCCTATGTTCCACCAGGTCGAAGGCCTGCTGGTTGATCGCGATATCAATTTCGCCGACCTCAAAGGCACCATCGAAGAATTCCTGCGGGTGTTCTTCGAAAAAGAGTTGGCGGTACGTTTCCGTCCTTCGTTCTTCCCGTTCACCGAGCCATCCGCTGAAGTCGACATGGAATGCGTGATGTGCAGCGGTAAAGGCTGCCGTGTGTGCAAGCAGACCGGCTGGCTGGAAGTGATGGGCTGCGGCATGGTTCACCCCAACGTGCTGCGCATGTCCGGGATCGACCCGGAAGAGTTCTCGGGTTTTGCCTTCGGCATGGGCGTTGAGCGTCTGGCCATGCTGCGTTACGGCGTGAACGACTTGCGTCTGTTCTTCGACAACGACTTGCGGTTCCTCGCGCAATTTCGCTAGTCGTAACGAATCTTTAGGAGAGCAGGATGAAATTCAGTGAACAATGGCTGCGTGGCTGGGTAAGCCCGCAGGTAGATCGCGACGAGCTGGTTGCTCGCCTGTCGATGGCCGGTCTTGAGGTCGATAGCGTTACGCCGGCCGCCGGTGTTTTCAGTGGCGTGGTGGTGGGCGAGGTGTTGAGCACCGAGCAGCACCCGGATGCCGACAAATTGCGTGTGTGTCAGGTCAGCAACGGTTCGCAAACCTTTCAGGTCGTGTGCGGAGCGCCTAATGTGCGCCCGGGCCTGAAGATCCCGTTCGCCATGATCGGTGCCGAGCTGCCGGGCGACTTCAAGATCAAGAAGGCCAAGCTGCGTGGCGTTGAATCCAACGGCATGCTGTGCTCCCAGGCCGAGCTGCAAGTGGGTGAGGGCAATGATGGCCTGATGGAGCTGCCGGCCGACGCGCCAGTGGGTCAGGACATCCGTGTTTACCTGGAGCTGGAAGACGCCATCATCGAGGTCGACCTGACCCCCAACCGCGGCGACTGCCTGTCCCTGGCTGGCCTGGCCCGTGAAGTGGGCGCGCTGTACAACGCACCTGTCACCCGCCCAGTGGTCGCTGCCGTACCGGCGGCACACGACGAAGTACGCTCGATTGAGGTACTGGCGCCAAACGCCTGCCCGCGTTATCTGGGGCGTGTGATCCGTAACGTCGACCTGTCCAAGCCAACCCCTCTGTGGATGGTCGAGCGCCTGCGTCGTGCCGACGTGCGTAGCATCGACGCCGCCGTCGACATCACCAACTACGTGATGCTGGAACTTGGCCAGCCGTTGCATGCGTTTGATCTTGCCGAAATCAATGGCGGCATCCGCGTGCGTATGGCCGAAGAAGGCGAGAAGCTGGTGCTGCTCGATGGCCAGGAAGTCAGCCTGCGTGCCGACACCCTGGTTATCGCCGACCACGCTCGCGCCCTGGCAATTGCCGGCGTGATGGGTGGCGAGCACAGCGGTGTATCCGCGACCACTCGTGACGTATTCCTTGAAAGCGCGTTCTTCGACCAGATCGCGATCGCTGGCAAGGCTCGTTCCTACGGCCTGCACACCGATGCGTCGCACCGCTACGAGCGTGGCGTGGACTGGAAACTCGCCCGTGAAGCCATGGAGCGCGCTACCGGCCTGCTGCTGGAAATCACCGGTGGTGAAGCCGGCCCGATTACCGAAACCGTCAACGAACAGTACCTGCCGTCGATTGCACCGATCACCTTGCGTGCCAAAAGCGTTGAGCAAATGCTCGGCCTGGTCATCGAACCGGCTGAAATCGAGCAACTGCTCTCCGCGCTCGGCCTGGGTATTTCCGCGGGCGGGGAAGGGCAGTGGCAAGTTGCAGTACCTAGCCATCGCTTCGACATCAGCCTGGAAGTCGACCTGATCGAAGAGCTGGCGCGCCTGTACGGTTACAACCGCCTGCCGGTTCGCTATCCGCAAGCACGCCTGGCACCGCAACCCAAGGCTGAAGCGCGTGCGCACCTGCCTGAACTGCGCCGCCTGCTGGTGGCCCGTGGTTATCAGGAAGCTGTGACCTATAGCTTCATCGATCCAAAGCAGTTCGAGTTGTTCAGCCCCGGTGTTGAACCGCTGTTGTTGGCCAACCCGATCTCCAACGATATGGCTGCCATGCGTTCGTCGCTGTGGCCGGGCCTGGTGAAGGCACTTTCCCACAACCTGAACCGCCAGCAAGACCGCGTGCGTCTGTTCGAAAGCGGCTTGCGTTTCGTCGGCCAGCTTGATGGCTTGAAGCAAGAGCCGATGCTGGCGGGCGTCGTCTGCGGCAGCCGTCTGCCGGAAGGCTGGGCGCAAGGCCGTGAGGTCGTGGACTTCTTCGACGTCAAGGCAGACGTGGAGGCGGTGCTCGGCTTTGCCGGTGCGTTGGACGCCTTTACGTTCGTGCCGGGTAGCCACCCAGCCTTGCATCCAGGCCAGACTGCACGTATCGAGCGTGAAGGTCGCTTGGTGGGCTTCGTGGGCGCCATTCACCCAGAACTGTCGAAAACCTTGGGGCTGGACCGTCCAGTCTTCGTATTTGAGCTAGTCTTGGCTGAAGTTGCGTCGGGCAAAATGCCTAAATTCAGCGAGTTGTCGCGCTTCCCTGAAGTGCGTCGCGACCTGGCCCTGATCGCCGACCGTGAAGTCGCTGCCACTGCGGTTCTGGATGTAATCCGTGAAAATGCAGGGGAATGGCTGACAGACCTCAGGCTATTTGACGTCTATCAGGGTAAAGGCATTGATCCGCATAGAAAAAGCCTTGCAGTTGGCTTGACCTGGCAGCATCCATCGCGCACTCTTAATGACGATGAGGTGAATACCACGACGCAAAATATCCTCACCTCGCTCGAACAAAGGTTGAACGCCACGTTAAGGAAGTGACGTATGGGGGCTTTGACGAAAGCTGAGATGGCGGAACGTCTGTACGAAGAGTTGGGTCTGAACAAGCGCGAGGCCAAGGAATTGGTCGAGCTGTTTTTTGAAGAGATCAGACACGCTCTGGAAGACAACGAACAGGTCAAATTGTCCGGTTTCGGCAATTTTGACCTGCGAGACAAACGCCAGCGGCCTGGCCGCAATCCAAAAACGGGAGAAGAAATCCCGATCACGGCTCGCCGTGTGGTCACCTTTCGTCCAGGGCAGAAGTTGAAGGCCCGAGTTGAGGCTTATGCTGGAACCAAGTCATAACGACGAGCTACCCGTCATCCCAGGCAAGCGCTACTTCACCATCGGTGAAGTCAGCGAGCTGTGTGCGGTAAAACCGCACGTGCTGCGCTATTGGGAGCAGGAGTTTCCTCAACTCAACCCCGTTAAACGCACCGGGAACCGTCGGTATTATCAGCGCCAGGACGTGCTGATGATCCGACAGATCCGCGCGTTGCTGTACGACCAGGGGTTCACCATCAGCGGCGCACGCCAGCGTATGTCCGGTGATGAAGCCAAAGACGACACCACCCAGTACAAGCAACTGATCCGCCAGATGATCTCCGAATTGGAAGATGTACTGGTGGTGCTGAAAAAATGATTCAAGCTTTAAAAATACTTCCACATTTCAAAAGCTTGCGGTATATTCCGGTTCGCTTCGTTAAGAAGCGAACCCAGTAACACGCCTAGTCGGGGCGTAGCGCAGTCCGGTAGCGCACTAGCATGGGGTGCTAGGGGTCGAGTGTTCGAATCACTCCGTCCCGACCATATTATTCAATGACTTAGGCCAATGTTCACAGCATTGGCCTTTTTCATGCGCGTGACATTTGCGTGACTTGTCGTTTTTTCACGCCTGCTTCCTCTTCAAGATTGTCAGCACCGGTCCGCGAGAATCGGTTGCTGATACCATGTTCGCAGCTTCAATCAGATGCCCGAGCTCGGCGCCCGAGTAGTGACTGGTGATGCTGCCGTTCTTGTGCCCCAGAAGGGCCTTGCGATCTTCCTCGGTTACGCCTGCTGCGCGTAGCCGACGACCAAACGTGTGTTTAAGGTCATGGATCCTGATGGATGCATACCCAGGGTGAGCGGGGCGAAGGTTTTCCTCCTGCCAGAGTTTCGCCGCTCTCACCCGTGCCTTCTTCCAGGCCGAGTCGTTCATTCGGTGCATCGCGGTGCCGTTGTATGGGAAAACCCATTCCTTGCTGATGCCGCGTTGCTTCTCAATGATCGACCTGGCCACGCTGTTCAGCACCACCAGCCTCTCGTCACCGTTCTTCACGCCAGAGCGCTCATGCCTGCCACCAAAGTCGGCGGGTATCAGAAAAACGCTGGTGCCCAGTTCCGGTACCGCGATCTCCCAATCCCACCTCAGCTTGCAGACCTCCTGCTCCCGAGTACCGGTGTTCACCTTGAACAGCGCCATCGTTTGCAGGTGAGCCGGCAACTCTCCAAAAAGAATCGACTGCTCCGGCCACGACATTGGGTACGGCTTGCGGCTCGACTTCTTCTCTTCCAGCTTCGTGAGCATCGGCACGCTATCCAGCCACGGCCTGCGCTCATCGTCTCGCCACTTCCTGGCACACAACGACAAAACCCGAACCACACGCTCGATCGAGATATTCACCGTTCTGTTGCTGACACCTTTCTTTACCTTCCCATCTTCAAGCCTTTTCGTCGCCAACCTGTCCTTGATGAATGGCACCAGGGCATGGTCATCTATGTGGGTCAGCGGCATGTCGCCAATGAATGGGTCGAGCTGTGAAAGATGGTGCGCGGATAGCTTGATTGAAGGCTGATCCTTGAATTCCAGCAGGAAGCGAGTCGCCGCCTCCCGCCAGGTCCTAACCTTCTTCACGCCGTATACCTTCTGCTGCCGGATCTGCTCCAGCCTGAAGATCAGGTAGCGCTCCGCTTCTTCCCGGTCACCAGTTCCAGTGCTTTCGTAAAGTCGTTCTCCGTTGATTTTCTTGTCGATATGCCAGATGCCTTTCCTTTGGGAGAGGCCTGTGATCGATTTTCGCGCCATGATTTATCTCCTTTCTGGCGCTCGCTGCGGGGCGATTGTTGCTCCGTTGCGCCTTTTTTATCAATCGCCTTTGCCTCGACGTACGCCGTGGCCCAGTCGTCCAGCTCCTGTCGATCAAAGCCAACGCCGCGCCCGCCGATCGGGAACTCGCTGACGAAGGGCCTGACGGTCTCGTCGAAAATTGCCCGGCACATGCCCAGGTATCCGGGCGCTTCCTTTGCTCGAATGAACCGCGGTATCAGTTGTTGCGCGCCCATACCTGCGCTTCCATGGGCACGCCATTCCGCATACGCCCGAGGAACTGCTGGCCTATGAGGGCTCGGAAGAGGATCTGCCCGCCAAGTCGATTTGGTGGCAGGGCGCCGAGTACGCGGCCTGGCCGGTCCAGATCGAAGGGATTTCTTCCAGTAGCGACGGCACCGCCTCTCGCCCGACTTTCGCCGCCGGCAACATTAATGGCCGAGTGACTGCCCTGTGCTTGGCTTTCGAGGACCTGCTGAAGTTCAAGCTGACGGTTCGCGAGACCCTGGCCCAGTACTTGGATGCGGTTAACTTTCCCGAAGGCAACCCAACTGCTGACCCTACCCAGGAAGCATTGGAGATCTGGTACATCGACCAGAAAACCAGCGAAGACGGTGAGGCAGTAGTCTGGGAGCTTTCGTCCCCGGGCGAGATCGACAACCATGGGCTTCCCGGGCGCCAGATGACGACGTTCTGCCACTGGGCTATGACCAACGGATACCGTGGGCCGGACTGTGGTTACACCGGCGCGGTCATGTTCGACGATGAGGATAACCCCACGGATGACCCGGCCCTAGACCAGTGCAAGGGCTGTCTGTCGTCCTGCAAGTTGCGCTTCGGCGAGAACAACGAGCTGTCCTTCGGCGGATTCCCCGCCGTTTCCCTGATTGCCCGGAGCTGACCATGCGAAAACACATCGTTGCGGCAATCCAGGCGCACGCGGCGGCCGAGTACCCGAAAGAGTGCTGCGGTCTGTTGCTTGCCATGGGCCGAGCGCAGAAGTACTTCCCCTGCACGAACATCGCCACGGAGCCGAACGAAGAGTTCAGGCTTGATCCAGAGGGCTACGCCGCTGCGGAAGACCTGGGCGAGGTGATCGGCATCGTCCACTCTCACCCGGACGCCACCAGCCGGCCCTCACCGCACGACCTGGCCATGTGCGAATCCACTGCGTTGCCCTGGCACATTCTCTCCTGGCCCGAGGGCGACCTGCGAACGATCACGCCGACCGGCAGCACGCCGCTGCTCAAGCGCCCGTTCGTACATGGCGCCTGGGACTGCTGGCAGGTCTGCGCAGATTGGTACCAGCGCGAATGGGGGATTGAGTTTGAATCCTTCCAGCGCACCGATGGCTGGTGGGAGAGTGCGGAGAACGCCAGCCTGTACGAGGCGAACTACGAGGCTGCAGGTTTCGTGCGTGTCGACCGCCCACAGCGTGGTGACATGATCGTCATGCAGGTTGGGCGCACTGTGCATCCAAACCACGCTGGGATTTACCTGGGCGCCGATCCAGCACTACTAGGCGAGGAGGCGGGCGCAGTCGGCCCCGGCCCATTCCTGCTGCACCACCTGTACGGTAGGCCGTCGGAAATCATCGTCTACGGCGGCCCCTGGCACGACCGAACGCGCCTGATCCTCAGGCACAAAGATGCAAGACAACCAACATGATGCGGCATAGCCGCAGGAGAATGGCATGCAAACCGCGCAACGCTACAATCTGACCATCCACGACCTTTTGACCGCTACCGAAGGCGGAATCTGCGGCGCCGAAGCCGAGGTCGCCATTTTGGATTGTGGCGTCGAGGTTGATCGCGTGAAATTCTCCGGCAAATGCCAGAGCAAAGGTGGCTACTGCCGAAGCTACTACGGCAAGCCAGGGCTGAGCGCCAATATCATGTCAGGCCCCGGTCGTATTGACTTCGAGGTGGTTTAGGCTGGAGGTTTTACTCCGGAGGCGTGAGTCCGCTTACGAAATCGTCAGAGCCGAGCTTATGGGATCCATACTCCACTAAGTAACCGTCATTCAGCCTTTCTGCTTCCGCCTCAGCCACAGCTTTACTAGGGAACACATCGACCAGGTGCCAGTTATTGGGCCTATCTTTGAAGACCGCCCAGCCAAGAACCCAGCCCTTGTTATCCGGATCTTTGGGTAGGTTTTGCGCAATGCTTCGAATTGACATGACCTTTCCTTGGTTAAGATTGAAGGTCTGAGGCTACTACCAGAAAGAATGGCCGCGCCACTGGCATTCCATCCACGCTGGATGCCTGGACAAGAATAGCGCAAGAGGTTGGAACCGGCATCGCTAATAAGGCAAGCTCTCCGGATATTTAGCCAGCAACACGGATAGGAGGATTTATGCCGAGCAAGTCGTATGAAGAAGGCCGCTGGGGTGTATTCAAGGATCGAGGGCCGGGCAGTCCTATTGGCCATTTGATCGACGGAGTCGGAGAGCCTGTTAGGCAGGGAGAGGGGGTGTTTCAAGTTAGGGACGGCGTTCTCTTCGATACCGATGGATCACGTATAGGTTATTTGGCACCTTTGGGTGATAGCTGGGCTGTCAACTTTGGGGATCATATTGGTCATGTGCTTAGACGTTTGCCTGCTTAGCCAGCGGCGGTGGCCTGGCCCCGCGCTGGGCTTTCTGCATCTGGCGGCGTCCTACAGTGGGCCGTGCCGTAAAATGGATCATGCACCTTATGGGTTGTGATATATCTGACTGATCACCCTATTCCGGCCTCTGTTTTTCGTTAGGCTTCCTTATGCCATCTCCGATTGTAGTGCTACTCAATTCTTGGCCACAGCCAAGTACATCTCCTGAGCCAATCGTGTTTGCCACAGACACACTGTTGTTCCTGCGGTACGGCACTGACTACGATGAAACCGCTGTAATCCAGTTTTCGTTAGTCAAGAAATTTCAATTTGGTTCACCAAACGATGAGGCGCTGGGAGGTCATCCTCTGACTGCGTTTGGCCTCAGGCAGTACCAAGTGCATCGCATAGATAATTCGCCTTGGATTGAAGAGCTCGAGCGGCAAAACTCTATTCATCCAAGACACGATCGAAAGCGTTTTTTAAGCGATCTTGTCCACTATGTCTTTACTTTTCAAGACTCTACTTTGGAATGTGTCGTGAATGAGGGACAGTTTTGGCTTCCCAAAATACAAGTACTTGCATCCTATGAAGAGGCCAAGGAAGCCTGGCACAGGCTGATCACTGGCACAGCTCCATGAAGCTTGATCCAGTGTTACAGTCCCGCTAAACCAAAGAGGGAGCGACATACGGATTTTGATAGCTGCGGTGGCAGTTTCGGAGCGTTAAGATGGGGTTCGCAGCAACACTCTGGGAGTGGTATGGGCAGGGGGAGTACAGACGGGTACTCGCCGCTTGTGAAGCGTTTCCTGCTCTGGAGTTCTTGGCGACGAGTGCAGATGAGCAGCGAGAAACAATTCCGGACTGCCCTGCATGCGAAGCGTGGTCTATAGCAATGCTGCCGTTGAACGATACGCTTACCGCGTGTGGCAGCGCATTGCCAGACGAAGTTAGAAGCGGTTTGCACCGTATCTGGCAGCTATGCAATGGCCTGACTGAAGACTCATTTCACTGCGGCGACCGGTTGATATTCGATCATCAAGATTGGCAGCCCATCCGTGATTCAGCCACTGATCTGCTCGGGCTGATGGAGCATCCGGAGATAAGCCCTTTTCTGAATGATCTGACGGTTGATTGCCATAACGAGGTCAATGGGTACGTTGCAGCAAAGCCCGAGCGTTCTTAACAGGCACGAAACAAACCAAGCCCCGCGCTGGACTTTTTTGCATCCGCCTCTAAGTGAAGTGGATGCCAGGCCAGACTCGCGTTTTCAGTGTGATTAGCCTGAATCGGCGAACAGCGTTCACAGGATGCTGAAATGGGTTTCATCGTTCACATCCTCTAGCTTGATCTGCACCCCATTTTCGAAATGAAATGCTATGACGCTTCCGGTGACGGTTGGTGCCATGACGTATCCGCATAACGCTACGCCCACAACGCCTGCGAGCGCACCAACATCGATATGTGGGCAATTCCAGCCTTCTTCCGAATCGCTCCAGGGTTGCGGTGGTGTTGAGGAGGATCTCCAGAATATAATGCCGCAATCAAAATAGGCTCTGTACAACTGACCTCCGAAACTGATGTGACTCACGTTCGCCGGGGCGATCACTTTTCCGTCACAGGCAAATGATTCGCAGATGAAGGAGTCGCATATCAGGCCGGATAGGTCCGGAGGTGTACCGTTGATTTCCATTTCGAAAGTTTCAGTCATGTTCCGTTGCTCGGTTAAAAAACGCTGAGGTTTTGCGCGATGCTTTTTGCATCCTACCCCTCAGTGCTACAGTCCCGCCAAACCAAAGAGAGCAGCATTTGAATCTTCTGCAAGGCGTTGCGGGAATGTAGCAAGGGTAGGGGGCACTTGGCCAAGCAGACGAAATTGGTGACGTCCGCTTTCGACCCAAAGCTACCGGTTAACTATCACCTAAGCGGCATTCATCTATCTGACGACCATGTGCGACTAATTTATTGCGCAAAAAGGTCCGTGCTCGTTGGAGCATAGGGGTGCTACGACAGCGTCATTAGAGTGTGGGGACCAGTCTTATTTTTTTCCCCACTGCCACCATTTTCTATTATTGGTCTTCACTTCATAGCCAGCGAACCATGTCGCGTAGTTCTCAGCGTCTGGGATGATTCCATCGGGAATGTTGGCAGCCAAACGGAAACGAATAAGGGACACTTTGCCCCGTGCTATCTTTTTACGCTCTTTCCGCAGCAACAGCCCTTGTTCATCCAGCATCTGGCACAGAGTCATGGTGAAAAACACCGCTTCATCAGTGTACCTAGCCATGTTCCTCATACAGTCCATGTAGCCGGCGTGACAGTAACCCTCCTTCTGTATTCCGAAATACATGTGGTGGAAATCCATGCCTGGCGGAAACTGCTGGTGTAAAAAGGTATCTGTCATCTCGTTGCGGGTTGTAAGCGCTCGGTTGAGGCAATTCACTGATTCGACTACCTGCAATACCGCACGAGTGGCGGGGCCTCGCAAAGTGATACGTTCTAGGGCTATGGTGCGTAACTCGTCGAGCGGTGGGTTTATCGGGCTGATTTTTTGCAGGTTTTGCATCTCTGAGATAGTGCCAACCTTAGGATCAAGAGACTCACTACGAGCTTTGTTATAGGAATCTGTCATGGGTTTTACCGCATCAATCTTTAGCGCTACGGTAAGATTCAAGGCTTGTTGGGCCAGCAGCATTGCCAAGTTGCAAGCCCGAATTTCCTCATTAACGGAATCGAATCGTTTGCTCCTCTTTGCGATCATCCCTGCGGCCCAGGCCCCGAAACCAGCACCAATCATGCCACCGATAACAGCCGAACTAAGCTGCGAATTTAACCATTTTTCAAGCCACCCTAGGCTTGCAAGAAATGGCGTCGAAGCCATATACACGCCGTTAATCGGCTCCCAGACTGCCATCGCTCCTCCTTGACCTGCCCCTAAAAATAGCTAGCAATCATAGCTGTGGTGCTTGTCAGGAACAATCGCGAGCATCTTGCTGTATTTAGTACTCCCGAAAATAGGCAATAGCGCGCTCATGAACACGTCTGAGTTCGCCCTCGACAGACAGCTGTCCTTGGAATTGCCCAGCCCCGCGCAGGGCTTTTTGCATCTGGGACAGAATGGGCGTGGAGTTTGACGGCAAGGTACTGGCCCAGACCACTATGAAGGCTCAAACCATCGTAAATGGCCAAAGGGTTGTATCGGGCTTGGCCTTTGGTTCGAACGGAGAGCAGTCGGAATTTCTGATCTTCGCTCAAAGGTTCGGCGTCGTTAACGAGATAGACGGAAAGATCGACCCAATGTTCGTCATTGAGAACGGCCAAGCGGTGTTCAACACGGCGATCATTAGCAAGGCGATCATTCAGGAAATCATCCTTGGCATGGTACTTCGCTCGCCGACGGTGGACTCGAAAGGCCGTCCACTGCTGGAAATCAACATTCCGGCGGGCACGATGACTGTGCGTGGCGAAGGCACCGACGGTTCGAGCTTGTTCGATAACAGCGGTCTCTCGGTTTTCGATGCGAACGAGAAGCGTCGAGGCAAGTTCGGGAGGCTTACCTGATGGATGAATATGGCCTAGCTACCTGGGACGAGAACGAAGTTCAACAACTTGGCCCCGCATCTTTCACGCTACGCACCGTTTTCTCAACGCTGGTCACCTTCTCTGGACCGGTCACTGGCGCCGGCGCTGCGCAGGTCTTCTCTGTGCCAGGGGTGACCCCACTAAACTGCATCGCTATCGTTGTGCCGATTGGGCCATATACAACCGGGTTACACACAGTAGTTCAATACGAACCTGAAATACTTACGGATCAAATTAGGGTGTGGAGGGGGCACAGGACCGCTGTTGATGGAAGGTTTGGGACTGGGACCCAGCGCCTTATAGTGTCGAGGTACAAATAATGAGCTGGGGGTTTGAGTTTAAGAATAATGACGATGTCGTTATTCTCGATTCTGAATATGCGCGTCTTTCAATTCTCTCTAAAGGGCGTTTTGTCCCTACACAAGAGTCTGGTCTTGGCTCGTCGACAAACTTTGAGAGAGTTATAACCACCCAAGAACCGCCGTTGGTATTTGTCAAACCTGACAATATTGGAATAATTGCTGGTCTCTGCAGGGTCCTCATACTTGGGTCGCCGGGCAACTGGACAGGCTTTTACGTTCGAGCATATGACGTGAACACGGCTCAGCCCAGGGGTAACTACTTTGCAGCAGCATTCTCAGCAAGCCCTACAGCTCTATGGGGAGGCCGGCTTTACGATCAGAATGAGTCTTTGATTTTTGACACGGGAACTCCCAGCGCAGTGTTCAGCAAATCTTTGGCCTCTTGGAGTTACGTGACATCAGGAAGTGACGCGCAAGGCCAGACCATGGTTTATTTTAGTGTCCCTTTTGTCTTCTCTAGTAATGAGTATATGCTGATTAATAACTTCGGTATGGATGTCGCCGGGAGTTCATTTCGGGCTTCAGCTTTGTATTGTTGGTGGGATTTTCCCGCGAATCGGTTATGGGCGATTACTATAGGGGTAACACCACAAAACACTCTTTATATACCCGCTGTGTTCGCGAAAATGCAAGCGTGACTCTTGAGGTTAATCCTGCTGTTATAAATTTTGATTGGAGAAAAACATGGCTTCTTGGTTTTCAGAAGGAACCGTTACTGTTACGAACGGCAATGCCGTTGTAATTGGCGTCGGTACGAAGTTTTCTAACTGCCGATCTGGCGACATGTTTGTCGGTCCAGATAACGGCATCTATCAGGTGATCAACCCATCCAGCGACACGTCCGTCTCTATCTCGCCAGCCTACCGTGGCGCCACCTCAGCGGGCGCTGCTTACGGCATCGTGCCAGTGAACGGCTATCCAAAGGCTTTGGCTGATGCGGTCAATCTGATGGTCCAGCAGTGGGGCGCGACTCTCGCTGGCCTGGGTTCTGTTTCCACGGAGAACGTAGTGCCTGTGACCAAGGGTGGTACCGGTGCGACTGCGGCAGCGCAGGCCCGAGTGAATCTTGGTCTTGGTACTGCTGCCACTGCAACGGTTGGCACAGCGGCCGGCAACGTTATGCCGGTTGGTGCTTACGGCCTTGGGGGGCATCGCGCTATGTCACCACAAACCCCGATAGCTCAAGTATTGGCAGCGGTTTCAACTACTACGACGACCAATCTGGCGGGGCTTCGCAAGCGAACGGGAAGTTCTCCATTAAGTACAGTTTTGGGGCCGGCCTTAATCAGGGATTTGAGCTAATGGCCCAACCCTGGAGTCCGAAGCTCTACTTCCGCTATAGCTCCAGTTCGGCTGGCGCTCCCTGGTATGCACCGCTTGAAATCTATACCACTGGCAATACCACCCGTGCCCAAGACGGCACCCTTAAGGCGATCTGACCATGGCAAGAGCAGCAATCAATATCGTGGGCGAGACCGGCTCTCTGTTTGACATCACATCGCTCGGTGGCAAGGACATCGACAGTTACCGTTCCGGTGTGGGCGTGTATTGCGTCACCGGCACCCAGGGCATGGTGCCTTTCCCGCCTGTAGACCAGGGCTGGGGTTACTCGCTGCATCCTTCGGAGAACACAGCCAAGGTTGAAATTACCTTCGCTGATGATCTTCTGACTGTGACGGTCACTATGGGCGGTGAGCCCTACGACCTAAAAACAATGATCACGCTTCACATCGTTGTGCCCGATATCCCGCTGGAGCAAGTGCCGGAGCCTCCGCCGATTGTTGTTGACCCGTTCGAGGCCGCCCAGGCTGAGATTGTCCGCCTACGCGCCATTGCCGACTATGCAGTAGCGCCGCTTCAAGATGCTGTAGATGTCGACGAAGCCACGGATGCGGAGATCGCCTTGCTAAAGGAATGGAAGAAATACCGTGTGTCACTAAGCCGTGTACCGGACCAAGAGCAGTATCCGGACGCTATTGAATGGCCCGTCGCCCCAGCGTAACTGCCGCCGTCTGACTGATACCCGCCACTGAGCGGGTTTTTTATTGCCTGGAGAAAAGCATGAACGCAACCGAGAAAGACCGGGACATCCTGGCGCGCACCCTGTGGGGCGAGGCCCGCGGCGAAGGGATGGATGGTCAAATTGCCGTGGCCTGGACCATTCGCAACCGTGTGTTCGATGGAAAGGCCAAGTCCTGGTGGGGGGAGGGATACGCCGGCGTGTGCCTGAAGCCATGGCAGTTCAGCTGCTGGAACCAGAACGACCCGAACTACGCCTACCTGAGCGGTGCCAAGCAGATCCCGGCAGCCCAGTTCGCCCAGGCCCAGCGTGCGGCTGACCAGGTGATGTCCGGCGCCGTGCCTGATCCAACCGGCGGCGCCACGCATTACTACGCGACCACGATGCCAAAGGCCCCGGTCTGGGCGGCAAAGGCCAAGCAGACGCTGCGCCTTGGTCACCACATATTCTTCAAGGATGTGCCGTGATGACGCCGGTACAGAAGCTGATCGGCCTGGGGCTGGCAATTCTGCTGGCGCTGGCCATCGGCTTTGGCGGTGGGTGGCAGGTTCAGGAGTGGCGCCTGGGCAAGAGGATGTCTGAGCGTATCGCGGAGCAGGGCGCCCGCCACCAACAGGAACTGGATGCAATCACTGGCGAGGCCTGGCGCCAGCAGTCGGCCGAACTGGATAAGCGCGTGGCCACCGAACAACAGCTCGCGCTCCAGGACCAACAACACACCAAGGAATTATCCGATGCCCAGCGCAACCAGGCTCGCCTGCGTGACCAGCTTGCTACTGCTGATGTCCGGCTGTCAGTCCTCATTGAGGATTCAGCCAGTGGCTGCAACGTGCCTGCCGCCCCCGGCGCCGTCGGCGTGGTTCATGCAGCCCGTCGAGCCCAACTTGACCCAGCGCATGCGCAACGAATTATCGCCGTCACCGATGCCGGCGACCAAGGATTGATCGCGCTACGGGCGTGCCAAGCGTATGTTAGGGCTATTTATAAATTGAGTTACTGCGGCTCTAAAAAATAAAATTGTGATTACGGGTTTTTACTTGAATTGATAGCTTGTGTGGGAAAGTAGGGTAGTGTGTTTTGAATGATGAAGTATTGCTGGATTTTTGTGGGTGCTTCTGTTTGTTCGATGATTTTGTTTATGTTTTGGTTTATGGGTAATAGGGACTGGTTTATATTCTCAAGTGTTTTTGTTGTGTGCTCTGGTAGTGAGATGTCTGACTTGATTTGTATCAAGGAAAGAACTGAGCTAACCATTGCGGCTGCTATTGAAATTATCAGGGCGTAAGTTGCGTATTTAGAGGCGGAGTTTGCCGATAGTCGAGCTTCCTCTAGTTCGGCATGGCTTAGCAGTCTAAACTTGTCTGAAACTGTAAAGAATAGTTCTATGAAATCTCGCTGTGTATGTTTAAAGTATACAACTTGATTGTGGAGAAAAATTTCTTTTCTGTCTATTTGCAATGCTAATATATTTTTTTGGTTTGGCGTTAAATTAAGTGCAGTGGCCAGCTCTCCCAGGTTGAAAGACTCTTTGTTTTCTGCGTATTGTAGTGCCAGTATGTATATATCTTCGAGCTTGGACATTTTATGATTCTTTTTGATGTTAAGTGCTATGATTGTTTTTGAATTGTGATGCGCTCAACATATTTTACCCTATATGATTCCTCATTAGGGCGCTACTTTGATTATGTTAGCAGCTTGATTTCGAATGTTCCCTACCGCCATGCTCACTCTAAACCATTCGAAGATTTCTGCGGGCTCGCCCTGGTGCAGCACCATCTGCTCGGCACGCTCCTTGGGTGTGCCAGGGTCCAACCATTCCCGGGCCAAGTCCGGCGTCAGCACCACTGGACGGCGGTCATGAATGTCTACCATGCCGCCGGCGCTGTCGGCGGTGATTATCACGAAGCCGTCATGCTCGCCCGGGCCTTCATCAGCATCCGGTAATTGGCCAATCGCAGCGCAGAATATCGGTGCACCATCCCGCCGGCGGATTAGGTAGGGCTGCTTCTTGGGCCCACCTTCATCTACCCACTCAAACCAGTTGTCGATAGGCGTGATTGCACGGTGCGGCCAGATGGCCCGGAAGAAAGGGCCGTGGGCGACTTTCTCTACGCGTGCGTTAATAGGTGCCGCCCGGTCTTTCGCCCAGTGCGGGCGCCATCCCCAGCGCACCGGGTCAGCATGTAGCAGGTCGCCCTGCAGGTGCAGCAGTGCAACCGCAGTTGATGGCGCCACGTTGTACCGCTCAATTGGCTGATCGCCCACGGAGTTCGCCAGAGCATTGGGCATGCTCAGCGCTGCAACGAAATCGTGGATTCCCCGGTACTGCGAAAGTCTCCCGCACATAAGCATCTCCGCTCGTCGCCCCCGATGAACAGCCGGTCCCCGGCCAATCTCTACACTGTAGACACTGGCTCGAGGTATTCGTCATGGCGATCAACATTGATCAGGTGAACGCAATGGAGGCGTGGTTTGCTCTACGCAATGATCCAGCCTTCATATCGGCCACGCCTGAGGAGCGCTACGAAACGCGATTGGCCCTGGCTGACGACCTCAAGCAACAGGGGCTGATCAGCGAAGGTGAGTGGCGGGAACTGACTGAGGAAGCTGTAGCGGCCTATGCCGACGAGTTAGTCTAATGGCTGCTTGTAAACGCTAAGCTCGACCAGCAGGCGCTGATTCTCCCTGAGCAAATGGTCGCGCTGCCCGGTGATGATCTTCACGCTTTGCACTGAGGCAAACGAGTACTGCTTTTCCAGCTTGCTTATTTTCTCAAGCGCCTCGGCGAGCTTCTCCTCTGTCTCAGCCTTTCCCGTCATCAGCAGGTCATTCATCTGCACCAGGCCGGCGATATTCGCCCGTGCTCGACGCAGCATGCGCTCGGTCTCCACCAGCTCATCTACGAGGATTGAGCATTGGTGCTGATACATCTCAAGGGGAGTGGGGCAACCGAGCCAATCATCGGTGTCCATGTCAACGTTCATAGCGTGAATCTCAAATACTGTATGTGCGTACAGTAATCGAGGTGGTGCAGGTTTGGGGAGTGGTGTTCGTCGGCAGGACGCCGGGGCGGGTGCGTGACATTTGCGTGACTCTCTCACGCGCTTGTAAGCTCTTGTGGGCAGTCGATTGCAGCGAGCGCCAATAAAAACAGCTACTTAACAAGGTTTTACAGATGTACTGCGTGCATGGGGTGCTAGGGGTCGAGTGTTCGAATCACTCCGTCCCGACCATATTATTCAATGACTTAGCCGAACTCTAACCAGTTCGGCTTTTTCATGCGTAGGGACTTTTGCGGGGGATCATCCCAATTTCCTCCTCAAGATGGTTAGCGCTGGCCCACGAGAGTCAGTTGCCGATACTTTGTTCGCAGCCTCAATCAGATGCTGCAGCTCCGGGGTAGAATAGTGGCTGGTGATGCTGCCGTTCTTATCCCCATCGCGGGCTTTTCTTTGCCTGGAGTTTGCCAATCACGCCAGTATTTACCTAAGCTGCATTTTTCTATGCCCTCGAATGGAGTCGAAGCCATGCCCGCCCCCGCAATACTCACTCCCTGATACGCTTGAACGAATCTACGAGAACCAGCTTGCTTTGGAAGCGACACTGATGGAGCTGACATTGCTCGTCGAGCGCGAAGGCAGCGTCGAGGCTGGCGGCAACGTGCGTGGTGCCCTGGAGACGATCGGCGAGAACGCTGGGTACATCAAGCAAGGCTTGGCCAGGTTGAGAGCTCAAGAGCCGGATTGATCCAGCAGCAAACGTTTATAGCCCGCCGATGTGCGGGCTTTTTCGTTGAACCTACCGTTTCGCAGCCTGCTCGTACACGGAGCTTCGCTCGCGCTTACCGACGGCCAGCACCAGGATGACAATTCGCTCATCCTCGACGCGGTATACAAGACGGTAGCCGGCTCCGCGCAATTTAATCTTGTAGCAATCCTTCATGCCATGAAGCGCATCGCCTGGCACTCGAGGCCCGGTTTGCCGCTCCTGAAGCTTTTTCAAAAACTGGAGACGGATTGCGCCGTCGAGTTTACGCAATTCCTTCAGCGCCTTCGGATCCCACTCAACTTCGTACTCAGTGGCCATTGGCGATATCTGCCTCGGCTTCGCCAATCAGATCGTCGAGGGATACTCGAACAGGTGTTTCTTTAGCATCGAGCCGAGCCTTGACCAGTTGGACCAGTTCCAGCTCGTCCAGGCGCTCAACCATTGCCTCGTAGACGTTGGCGGGGACCATGTAGCCCATAACGCGGTTGTGGTTCAGCACGGCCACGGGCAGGCCGTTGGCACCGCTCAAGACGGAGGAGGGGTTCTTCTTGAGTTCGGAAACGCTCACTGCCACGTCAGCCAGAATATTTTGCATAGATAAGACTCCTATATAGGTCTTTATTCTGGTCTTTTTGTCGTGGTATGGCAAGCGCCTGCCATATGCTTCCAATTGCTGGTTTTGTGTGAATAATTGGAAACCATCGTAACTACAGAAGCTCCGAGAGGCGCACGATGGTCATGCATACTTCGATTTCCCAGAAGACAACTTTCGCTAGGCGTGGCTGTGCTGCATCCACAACGCTGCTCTACTCGATTTGTACAGGCAAGAAAAAGCCCGACAGGCCGGGCTTGGGGGGAGGGAGTGGCAGTACCCTTTTCTTAACGCCCTCGCTTAAAGTTAGGGCTATGTTCAGCATAGGGCTCCCGATGAGGTGCTATGCAGTGTGCTTTTTGATGCTAATTGAGACCATTGGTTTTTCAACCGAGTTATCTTGATGGGCGGTATTACCCCGATCTTCAAAGTCAATCCAAAGCGATTCGCCGCCATCCCACTCAAATCCATAACCAGCCTCGGCTAGCATCTCGCTGAAGGATTCATGAATTTCGTTCAGGTCTTTAGCAGGTATCGATTCAAGACCAAGGTCGGATAGATGAACCTCTGCGCTGCTATGGCCAAGTCTCACAGCGTTGTTATGCCCTCAAGCAGAACCAAGTCCGACTCCTTGAGTCTTCCCTTTGCCGCGGCCCTGGCGAGTTTATCGATAACCGCAACTGCCCGCGGCGTAGCCTTGTCCTGAAGGGCCTGGTAGGCAGACGCGGCCTCTCGCACCACATCCTGACGAGTGTACTCACCCTCGATCAATGCCGGCCCGTGCCCATTCGGGTTGACCA
The DNA here is from genome assembly GCF_001902145.1 of Pseudomonas fluorescens. Lineage (GTDB taxonomy): Bacteria > Pseudomonadota > Gammaproteobacteria > Pseudomonadales > Pseudomonadaceae > Aquipseudomonas > Aquipseudomonas fluorescens_BV. Next base: position 426,220 of record NZ_MRST01000027.1, on the reverse strand, counting down.
GCACACCAGGCGCGAGCCCGATTTTCTTCTCGAGGTTGAGCGCCGCTTTCTCACCCAATGAGCGGTGCCCATTGAGTATCTGTGACAAATACGAAGCGTCCAGATCGTGCTGGTCGGCGAAGTCTTTCTGGCTGAGTGGGCCGATGACGCGCCGCAGCGCGTCGACCCGAAGAGTTTTGATATCCATAGGCGAATAGTGTCCCTGCGTTAGCAAACGGTAAATTATTAAAGATATCTCTATTAGGATTAGCAAAATGTAATCCGAGCTTCTTTCGGAGACAAACATGACGCTACTCGAACTCATCCGGTCCCTCGACGCACCTTCGGTGGAGTCGTTGGCCAAGCGCAGCGGCATCAGTGCCGGGAACCTTAAACAGATCGTCCATGGCTTTCGCCGGGCAGGCCCAGGCCTCGCCATCAATCTCGAACGAGAGTCGAGCAGGGCGGTGACCTGTGAAGAGCTTCGGCCCGATGTCCACTGGGCCTATCTGCGCAATTCAGGCCAAGAGCCAAATCTTTAATCCCGATTAAAAGAAGCCCTGATCGAGGGCGCATATCTTCACCCTGAGCCCGGAGAAACTTCGTGTCATTCGTCGATAGCGACCCGTCCCTGCCACGCCTGGGCATGGGCGGGAGGGCTTGTATGCTTCTGGAAACGCTGGCCTCACGCGTGGTCACTGATCGTCATTTGCAGTTCCACCCAACAAATCATCAGGCAACTGGTTGCGTTTGCCGGTGTGTTGTTGGCCGGCGGCGCCTATATGCGTGCCGAAGACATTCTCGCCGACGACACAAACGAAGCAACATTCGAAGGAGTGACCGTACGTAAGGGGACGGTGGGTGCCTTTTTGGCAAACGTATGGGTTTGGAGTGATTCGGACGCGAGCATGGATGATCAACTGCTAGCCGAGCGAGAGATTATTCAATCTTTACCCGCTCTAAAGGCGATCGGGCTCCTTGATGTGTTTGAGCCTAAGGATTCCCGGTTGCGTGAGTTGATCGCCATGGCGGGTGCGCCTGAGTAGCGGTATCGTCGATGAAGTCCAGTGGGTGGCCACGCTGGACAGCGAGACCAGCGGCTTGATCGCAACGTCGCGCAACTTGCCTGGGTACAGTTGAAAGATTTGGCACCACTGGCTTTTGGAAGGGCAGGTTTGCGATGATCGACGCATCTGAGTCGGGTGGCAGGAAAGTAGCTAATGGAGCTTCCATCAAAGCGTCGGGCGGTCACTCGCACTACGGTGCGTAATGCATGGCTGCAGAATTTGCAGTGGGTAGACGACTATGGCTTTTGTGAATATGTCCGAGAGGCCATCGAGGACGATCACGAAGATTTGCGTATTTGCTGGTGCTGTGGCGTTACGGGTTACCAGGAAGTAGCGCACATAATTGCGCACTCCCTGGGCGGTACACATTTGCCATTCAATTGCTTTCTCCTGTGCGCTGAGTGCCATCTCAACTCCCCCGATTGTAGTAGCGCCAAATACTTTGTGGCATTTACCAACGAGAATGCGGGCAGATTCAGTCGTGTCTTGGCCGAAACATTCAAGAAAATTAACCTGAGGGTCATCGAGTTCTGCCAACAGGAGCCTGAGCAGGCGAAGGGGTTAGTTGAATCTATGCAGGCAGCGAATCTCGACTTTAGTGGTCGCGCAACCACCCACGGCGCTAACTATTCGATCAGCACCAAGATGGCGCGTCTCGAGATGGTTCTGGACGAGGCCATTGATCGAGCACGTCTCGGTCCTGCTGAAACATAACTGACTTGAACGACATGACCCGCTTAGGCGGGTCTTTTTTAATGTTGCGCCAGCTATGCCGCATTGCGCGAAGTGCAACCAGCTTGGCTGTGGCTGCCATGCTAAAGCCTCCCTACACACCAAAAGTTGCTGGAAAACATTGCTGCATCACCTGGCATGACGTTGCGAGCGAACCGTAGCGCCTCTGATCACATCTGCGCGAATGGCCGACGGTTGCCCAGCGTTGTTGCGTGCATAGCTGCATAGCGTGATCGGCAGCTCTGCTCTGTCAATGAAAATGCCGTCCAGGGCCAGGGTGTAGCGATCATCGTCAATATCGCCACAGGTGGTGCTGACCGCCGCATTCACGCTGTAGTAGTAATGCTGGCTAAAGCCGTTGTGCTGGTTTTCCCAGGCGACGTGATAGCGGTGCTTGAGCTGCGGTGCCGGTGCCGGGTTGGTCAGGAATACCGAATGGGTGAACACATTGCGCAGCAGTGCTTCGGTCAGCGGCTGCTCGGCCTTTTGCACCCCGAGGATGCACAGCACATGCGGCCCCAGCACCGGGCCGAGGGGCTGGTTGATGTAGGCCTCGTCAGAGGCGGCAGCCACTTGGTAGCCGTGCGTGCGTGCGCAATCGCTGATGTCATTCACGGCCTTGAATCGGTAGAACGGTTCCTGGATCGAAAACCTCAGGTTCCAGGTCGGACGGGTAATTTTGTCGGCGTCACGTTGTAAATGCACATAGGGTTTCAGGTTCCACGGCTCGTCCAGCGTGATGTCAACGGCCTTGAGCTGGCAGTTCGGGGTGTCGTTACGGAAAACGCCGTCTACAAAGCAGTAGTACAGGTCGTTGGCGGGATAGCTGTAGTTGAATTTGGCGGCTTCGCATGCCGAGTTGTTCTGGCAGCTATTGAGAATGTCTTTCTGAATGGCAGACGCGACCTTGCTGATGATGCTGGTGATTTCATTGGTGTTACGGTCCAGCATCGGGCTGCCGGAGCTGCCTGGGCGCAGGCCGTTGCAGCGATTGCGCAAGGCGCTGGGGAACACGCCAGGATGCTCGGCAAAACTGTTGAGGGTCGACTCCACGCAGGCGCTCATGCGCAGGCCCTTTTTCAGAAAGCCGGTCGGCGCTCCCACGTTGATCACTTCTCGATCCGACGTCTGCCGATGGGAGGCCAGCTTGAGTGGCATGATCGCGCCGGCCACCAGCACGCCCAGTGATGTATCCAGTTCGAGCACGGCCAGGTCAGTGCCCGCCATGCTGCTCCAATGTGCGGTCTTGACGGGGTAAGTGACGCGCTGTTCGGGTGTGTCATGAAAGTAATTGAAGGTCACATCGGCGGTGAATGCCTGGCGGACGCGCGCCGTACCGTAGCTGTAGAACACACAATGCCCGGCGGTCAGCACATAAGCCGGGCCCACGGCCTTACCCTGGCGGTTGCGCGTGTCGAGCAGAACGGCATTGCAGGTCTGACCCAAGGCGTTTTTGAGTGAACCGATGCCGGTCCACTGCGGGTACCGTTGGTTTTTATTTTCAAGTGCCACGGAAGGTGACTGTTCGGTAAGGCCCTCGGCCAGGTCTCTGGCGTGGCTGGGCCAGACAACGCTGAGCAGCAGCAAATACAAAACGACAGAAGCGGTGTGAGCAGGCGACATAAGGGGCCTCGACGAGAGAGTCATTGATGGGTTGAAGCTACCCAATCAGGCCAAGGCAGATGACATACAGGGATATCGCGTGAGCCCCTCGGCGGGATCCTTGGTGCCACAAACATGGCGAGAGCAAGCGCGATGACCCCCGTCGTTGTCAGTGTTTTGCTGAACACGGCGTTAGTGTTTCAACTCGCTTTCAGGGCTTTTATGCGATTTGACCGGATCCCCCCATGGGGGGATGCGATGCTGGCGTAATCCATTGAGGCCTGAGGCTCAAGTCATGAGTGAGCATGAACACGAACACCGCCACCCCACACCCACCAGAGTCACGAGGCGATCATCAAACGCCTCAAGCGGGCAGATGGGCATTTACGCGGCATCATCACCATGATCGAGGAGGGGCGTCAGTGCGTGGATATCGCCCAGCAGCTTCATGCGGTTGAAAAGGCAGTTTGCCAAGCCAAACGTACGCTCATTCAGGATCATATCGATCACTGCCTGGGAGGACACCGTTTCGGCGTTAGGCAATGGCGAGCGCGCGCCGCTTGAAGCGTTCAAACAAATCACAAAGTACCTCTAGGTCGATATGCCGAACTTCGCTGAACTGCTGCAACAAGGCGGGGCTAACGCCTGGCTGTATTTCCCGAGCGCTATCTTGCTGGGTGCTTTGCATGGCCTGGAACCGGGACACTCGAAAACCATGATGGCTGCGTTCATTGTGGCCATCCGTGGGTCGGTCAAGCAGGCTGTATTGTTGGGACTGGCGGCGACGCTGTCGCACACCGCAGTGGTCTGGTTGGTCGCAATCGGTGGCATGTACCTGGGCAAAGGCCTGGACGCGCAAACCACCGAGCCGTACTTCCAGCTCGCGTCTGCCGCACTGATCATCCTGATTGCACTGTGGATGCTGTGGCGTACCTGGCGCGGTGAGCAGATGTTCAAGTTCGAGCAGGGTGATGACCACCACCACGGTGAACACGACCACGATCATCATGATTGCGAACTGAAAAGCCTGGAGCTATCGATTGACGGCTATCAGGATGCGCACGAACGCGCTCATGCCAACGATATCCGTAAACGCTTTACTAACCGCGAAGTCACCACGGGCCAGATCATCCTGTTCGGTCTGACTGGCGGCCTGATTCCCTGTCCAGCTGCCATCACCGTTCTGCTGCTATGTCTTCAGGTTAAAGAAGTTGCGCTTGGAGGCATGCTCGTCCTGTGTTTCAGCATCGGCCTGGCGCTTACTTTGGTCACTGTCGGCGCTGCTGCAGCGATAGGTGCTAAACAGGCGTCCAATCGTTGGCCCTGGTTGGGCACGGTGGCGCGCCGCGCTCCGTACCTGTCCAGCGTACTGATCATTGGTGTTGGTCTGTATGTCGGCTTCCATGGCTGGATCGGCCTGAACGCATATTCAGTGTCCTGGAGAGCCGGACGCCCAGCGAATGTTCTTTAATCCGCGCGTGCAAGCTAGCGCAGCAGATGTACTGCCAGGCCGGCAAGCGCGCAGGCAAACAGTACCTGAATGACGCTGCGCTTGAAGCGGAACAAGGCTATCGCCGCGGTAATGGCAATGAGCGCAGACGGCCAGTCGAGGTGACCGCTGAAACCTTTTGGCCAAAGCACGTGATAGCCAAAGAAACACGCCAGATTGAGAATCACCCCAACGACGGCGGCAGTGATTGCGGTAAGCGGCGCTGTGAACTTGAGTTCATTGTGGGTCGACTCCACCAGCGGGCCGCCTGCCAGGATGAAAAGAAACGATGGTAAGAAGGTGAACCAGGTCACGAGGGCGGCGGCCACAGCGCCCGTGAGAAATGCCTGATCTGCGCCGAACACTTGCAAGACATACGCACCGACAAAACCGACGAATGCCACCACCATGATCAGCGGCCCAGGCGTGGTTTCCCCCAGCGCAAGCCCGTCGATCATCTGTGTAGGTGTTAGCCAGCCATAGTGACCGACTGCGCCTTGGTAGACATACGGCAACACGGCGTAAGCCCCGCCAAAGGTCAATAGCGCCGCCTTGGTGAAAAACCAACTCATCTGAGTCAGGGTGCCTTCCCAACCAAAAAGCGCGGTCAAAACGCCCATCGGCAAGGCCCATAGCACCGCGCCGATCATTGCGAGCGAAGCCAGTTTCAACCAGCTGAAACGGGTATGTTCCGCAGAAGGGGTGTCGTCATCGATCAAGGCCGGGCCGAAAGACTTTGTGGAAGCGCTATGGCCCCCGGTCCTGAATTTCTCAGGCGCCAGTCGCCCCCCGAAATAGCCAATCGATGCTGCCCCCAAGACGATCAGGGGGAACGGAACATTGAACGCAAATATCGCGGTAAATGAGGCCGCCGCTATCGCCCACAGCCAATTGTTCTTCAATGCCCGAGAGCCGATCCTGTGCGCGGCTTGCACAACGATGGCCGTCACGGCGGGCTTGATTCCATAAAAGAGCCCGGCGACCACGGGTACTTCGCCAAACGCGATGTACATCCACGACAGCGCGATCAGGATGAACAGTGATGGCAGCACAAAAAGCGCCCCGGCGATCACGCCTCCCCAGGTCCGGTGCATCAGCCAGCCAATATAGGTCGCCAACTGTTGGGCTTCTGGCCCAGGCAACAACATGCAGTAATTGAGGGCATGCAGAAATCTGCGCTCTGACATCCAGCGTCGGCGCTCAACAAGCTCCTGGTGCATGATCGAAATCTGGCCTGCTGGCCCGCCGAAGCTGATGAAACCGAGTTTCAACCAGAACCAGAACGCCTCACGCAGGCTGATCTCTTCAGGCCTCGAAAGATCCGCCTGGGCCGGGGGTGCCAGAGCCTTACTCATTGGGTTGCTCCTCTTTCACGAACCCGGCGAGCAGGCCATCGAAGATAGCGCTTGCGGCAGCCAGTAGTTGGTCGTCGTTGGTAAGGGTGTCTCGCAGCCCTGCCAGTACACGTTCGATGCCGGCAGCCTCCACCGGCTGGATACCGCCGACATCGAGGTAATGCACAAGGGCAGCCATGCGCCCTAGACCGGGTTTCTGGATCTGAAAACTGGCTTGGAGGGTTTCGAAGGTAACGCGGTTACCCACATGGCTGAAGGCTGCGTCATCAAAGTCAAAACCCAAGGCATCGACTGGGCAGTCCTGTGGAGCGTTCAGCCAGAGGATCTGAGCTTGCGGGTCAATGAAACGCCGAATCAACCAGGCACAGGCCAGACGGTCGACCCAGGGACGTTTGCGCGTTGCCCAGGTACGCCCTTGATATTGGGCAAGATCGAGTGCCGTTATTGGTTGGTTACTGCTGTGCGGCTCATCTGGGGACAGGGCTCTGCTGACTGCCGTCTCTAGCTCCTGTAACGCCAAATCGATCTGCTGCTTTGGCCTGCCTGGGAAGTAATCAATGCTGACTACCTGATCGTAGATTTTGCGCAGCTTACGAATGTGTCTGGCCGTCGCCAGCGCATTTTCGGCATTCAGCTGCGCACGGTATGCTTCGATCTCTGCGTGAAGCTTGTTGTAGTCATCGTGGCGGTCGAAAAGTCCGATAAATCGCTCACCGTCAGGGTCGGCTACAGGCAGGAGGTAAGCGGTTCCATTGATTGCCAGAATATCTCGCTCGACTGCATTCAAAGCTTCTCGACAAGCACGGGTATCGGGCAGTAGATAAGCACCGTCACGCAGTACCGCCGCACCTGAAGCTTTCAAGGCGCGCCAGGCTCGCATGCGCTCGGTGGCGTGGGCGGTGGGTAAACCGAGAATCAGAGCAATCCAGTTGTTCATGTAGCGATAGTTACTTTTTATGTAGGTGTCGCGACTGTATTCCTGTTTTCTCCGTCTGAGAAGCCTAATATTGAGCAACCAGTAAAAGCGCGGCCCGGTGCCTGATGTCTTTCAGTCAAGCGAACGCATGCTCAAAGCAACGAAGATCAAAGGTGGGAGCTGGCTTGCCTGCGAAAGCGGTAGTGCAGTAACAGATGCAGTGATTGACACACCGCCTTCGCGGGCAAGCCCGCTCCCACAGGGGATCTGCGTTTAACTGATCTCACGCGGGGCGGCTATGCCCTTGCTCGCTTGTCAATGCGAATGCCGCGGCTCACCACTGCGGGCAATCACGCGCAGATGCAGCGTCGCAGGCTCCAGGCACCCACCTGTTGAAAGCTGCCCCACCAACTGCCGGTACAGTTCCTGCCAGGGTGTCTGGGAGGGCGGGATGTTCGGCGTCCACTCGAGTCGACGCCGGCTCATCTCGGCCTCGTCTATCAGCAGGTTGACCGTGCGTGTGTTCAGGTCGACCTTCAGGCGGTCGTTGGTTTTGAGCAACGCCAAGCCACCGCCTACCGCTGCTTCGGGGGACATGTTGAGAATTGACGGGCTTGCCGACGTGCCGCTTTGGCGCCCATCGCCCAGGCAGGGCAGGGAGTCGATGCCTTGTTTGATCAGGGCGGCGGGAGGCGCCATGTTCACCACTTCTGCACTGCCGGGGTAGCCCACGGTGCCCACGCCGCGGATGACCAGGATGCAGCGCTCGTCGATATCCAGCGCCGGGTCGTCGATGCGGGCGTGATAGTCCTCTGGCCCTTCGAACACGATCGCCCGGGCCTCGAAGCTGTTTTCTGCGCCGGGTTCAGACAGGTAGGTCTTGCGAAACGCTTCGCCCACCACCGACATTTTCATGATGGCGCTGTCGAAGAAGTTGCCGCTGAGCACGATGAACCCGGCGCGGTGTTTGAGCGGGGTTTCAAAGGGGTAGATCACATCGGCGTTACTGGTCAGGGTACTGCTGACGATTTCGCCGATGGTATTGCCGCTGACCGTCGCGCAATCTTGATGCAGGCGCCCGGCTTTTTGCAGTTCGTGCATCACGGCCGGCACGCCGCCGGCGCGGTGGAAGCCTTCGCCGAGGTACTTGCCCGCCGGCATGCAATTGACCAGCAGCGGGACGTCCTCGCCAATGCGTTGCCAGTCATCCAGGCTCAGCTCGACGCCCATGTGCCGGGCGATCGCAATCAGGTGCGGAGGGCAATTGCTGGATGCACCGAGTGCCGAGGCGACGGCGATCGCGTTCTCGAAGGCTTCGCGCGTCATGATCTGCGACGGCCGTATGTCTTGCATGACCAGCTCGCAAATGCGCTTGCCGGTGGCATAAGCCATCTGCCCGCGTTCACGGTAGGGCGCCGGAATGCTCGCACAGCCCGGCAACGACATCCCCAGGGCTTCGGCCAGCGCATTCATCGACAGCGCGGTGCCCATGGTGTTGCAGTGCCCCACGGACGGCGAGGCCGCGGTGGTCATCTCCATGAAACCTTCGTAATCAATCTCTCCTGCGGCCATCAGGTTGCGTGCATGCCACAGCACGGTACCAGAGCCGATCAATTCACCCTTGTGGTGACCGTCGAGCATCGGGCCGCCGGACAGGACAATGGCGGGCAGGTCGGTGGTTGCGGCAGCCATCAGGCAGGCGGGGGTGGTCTTGTCGCAACCAGTGGTAAGGACTACGCCGTCCAAAGGGTAACCGTGGAGGATCTCCACCAACCCCAGATACGCCAGGTTACGGTCCAGTGCCGCCGTTGGCCGACGCGATTGCTCGGCGATCGGATGCACCGGGAACTCCATGGGGATGCCACCGGCATCCCGAATACCGGCCTTGACGCGTTGCGCCAACTCCAGATGATGACGGTTGCAGGGGGTCAGGTCGCTGCCGGTCTGGGCGATGCCGATGATCGGGCGGCCCGATTGCAGTTCTTCGCGGGTCATCCCGTAGTTCATGTAGCGTTCGACATACAGGGCAGTCATGTCCGCGTGGGCAGGGTCATTGAACCATTGCTCGCTGCGCAGGCGACGTTTTGGCATTTCACTCATGATTCATTTCTCTCTTGTCATTATTGGCTGAATCGACAATCGGTTGGGATTCAGCGGGTGAGCAGGCCACGGGACGCCAGATTGCGCAACAAGGCGCCCACCCCGAACGTCCAGGGGGTGGCGACAGAGCTGTGGGTCACCTGGTTATGCAGGCTGCCGAGCAACGGGCTGCTGATACGGACGCGGTCACCCAGCTTGTGGGTGAAACCGCTGCCGGCTTGATCACGGTCTTCAGTGGGGGCGAACAGCGTACCGAGAAACAGCAGAAAACCATCCGGGTACTGGTGACTGGCGTTGAGTGTCTGACCCACCAGGTCCTGTGGGTCGCGGCTGATCTGACTCATGGAGCTTGAGCCTTGCAGCCGATAACCATCTTCGCCGTGTACTTCGAGATTGACCACGCAGTCCCGCACATCATCCAGGCCGAAGTGTTCGTCAAACAGACGAATAAACGGCCCAATGGCGCACGACGCATTATTGTCCTTGGCTTTGCTCAACAACAGCGCGCTGCGGCCTTCGAAATCGCGCAGGTTGACGTCGTTGCCCAGGGTGGCGCCGTGGATCTGGCCACGGCTGTTCACCGCCAGCACCACTTCGGGTTCCGGGTTGTTCCATTGCGAGCCGGGATGAATGCCGATGTGGCTGCCGCTTCCCACCGCCGCGAGGATAGGCGCCTTGGTGAAGATTTCTGCATCCGGGCCAATGCCGACTTCCAGGTATTGCGACCACATCCCCCGTTCGATCAGCAAGGCTTTGAGGCGCATGGCTTGCTCCGAGCCCGGTACGATCGAGCGCAGGTTGTCGCCAATTACGCTCTGAACGGTGGCGCGCACAGCGTCGGCTTTTGCCACATCACCGCCGGCCTGCTCTTCGATCACGCGCTCGATCATGCTGGCTGCGAACGTGACCCCTGCGGCCTTGATCACTTGCAAGTCCAGGGGCGGCAGCAAGTAGGGTCGGGACGGATCGGGATCGGGGCCGGTGTTGGCGAGTAGCGCCTGGACACTGGTGACGAAGGTACCGGGCGTCTGCCTTACGGCTGCCAGTGGAGACTGCGTTTCCAGCAGCTCGCTCAGGGTCGAAAAATGCGCCGACAGATCAAACACGCCGTCGCTGCGCAGCACTATCGGCGAAGGGCCTGCGATACTGCCTGGCACCCAGGCGCGGCCGATCAAGGTGGCAGCCATGCCATCAACCGGCAGGGTATTTTCGGGGGTCAGCAATAACGACATGGCGTAGTTTCCTGGTGTGTTAAAGCCTTCACGCTAGGGCGGCGAGGCGATAAACTCCAATGAGATATATTCAATATTTGATAACGTCAGGTTATTGCTTGCCCAGGGAATATCCATGTCCGATCTGTCCTTCTCCAGTTTCTGCGGCTGGCTGAAATTCCGTCACCTGGTGTTGATCGATACGCTGGGGCGCACGCGCAACATGCACTTGGCGGCGCAGCAGATGAACCTCAGTCAGCCGGCCATTAGCAAGATGCTCAAGGAAATCGAAAGCCTGCTCGGCTTCGCCCTGTTCGAACGATTGCCGCGCAGCATGCCGCCGACGGCCCTGGGCGAGCATGTGCTGCGGTATGCGCAGATCGCCTTGAACGACGCACGTTCGTTTGTCGAGCAAATCAGCAGCCTGCGTGAGGGCGGTCATGGCTCCCTCAAGGTCGGTGGGATTTTTGCCGCCACGGCGGCGGCTTTGCCCGAAGCGGTCCTGCAGATCAAGCAGCGCTGGCCGTTGCTCTCGATTGAAGTGGTGGAGCAGACCAGTAATCGCCTGATGGAAATGCTCGAAGAGAAGCAGCTGGACCTGGCAGTGGCCCGGTTTACCGATCAAAGCCAGCAGCGCCGTTATGACTTCGAGCCCTTGGCCCCCGAACCGTTTTCTATCGTGGTCAACGGCCGTCACCCGCTGGCAGATGCCGGCCCTCTCTCATTGCAACAATTGGTGGACTTGCCGTGGATTCTCTACCCGGTCGGCACGCCGATTCGTGGCCGCATGGAACACGCCTTTGCCGAAGCCGGGGTCGGGATGCCACGCAACACCATCGACACCATTTCCATGCAGACCTTTCTTCAGGTTTTGCAGCGCGGGCCGATGATCGGGATGCTGCCCAGCGCCATGGTCAACCCGCTGCTCGAAAGCGGCCAACTCAAAACGCTCGATACCCCGCTGCACTTGGTGCCACAGGATTACGGCATCCTCACGCGCAAAGGCGAACCACTGATCGGGGCGGCGCTGGAGTTTGCCGAAATACTCAAGGAAAACGCACGCCTGGCCAGGGATCAGCCGGGCTAAAGGCAGAAAATCTGCGACTGCTGCGATAACGGATCGTTATCGGATAATCAACAAATGCCATTGGGAAAGAATCGATTGGCGGCAGTAGAGTACCGACCAGATTCCTATCTGGGTCAGGAGACTGTCATGCCCCAACTGTCCGGACACAACTTTATCGCCGGTGGCCGCAGCGCTGCCGGGTCGGTGCTACTGCACAGCGTGGATGCTACAACCGGGCAACCACTGCCCACAGCTTTCGTCCAGGCTACGGTCGAGGAAGTGCATGCCGCTGCCACGGCTGCCGGCCAAGCCTATCCCGCTTATCGCAACCTGTCGGCCGTGCGCCGAGCGCAATTTCTGGAGGCCATCGCTAGTGAACTGGACGCCTTGGGCGATGACTTCGTGGCCCTCGTCTGCCAGGAGACTGCCTTGCCGGCGGCACGTATACAGGGCGAACGATCCCGCACCAGTGGCCAGATGCGCCTGTTCGCCCAGGCCCTGCGTCGCGGCGACTTTTACGGGGCGCGTATCGACTTGCCGCTGCCCGCTCGCCAACCCTTGCCTCGGGCCGATCTGCGCCAATGCCGCCTGGGCCTCGGCCCGGTAGCGGTGTTCGGCGCCAGCAATTTTCCGCTGGCATTCTCCACCGCAGGCGGTGATACCGCTGCTGCGCTCGCCGCTGGCTGCCCGGTCGTGTTCAAGGCCCACAGCGGGCACATGGCGACCGCTGAGCGGGTGGCCGAAGCCATCATTCGGGCCGCTGAGCAGACCGACATGCCCAAAGGCGTGTTCAACATGGTCTTCGGTGCCGGTGTGGGTGAAGCCTTGGTCAAGCACCCCATGATTCAAGCCGTCGGCTTCACCGGGTCACTCAAGGGCGGCAGGGCGCTGTGTGACATGGCCGCTGCGCGTCCGCAACCGATCCCGGTGTTTGCCGAGATGAGCAGCATCAATCCGGTACTGGTATTGCCAGAAGCCTTGCAGGTACGGGGCGAGCGTGTGGCGACCGAACTGGCGGCTTCGGTGGTCATGGGGGCAGGGCAGTTCTGCACCAGTCCTGGCTTGGTCATTGGCATTCGCTCAGCGGCGTTCAGCCGCTTCGTGCAAACGCTCAGTACCTTGCTGGCCGATCAGCCGGGGCAAACGATGCTCAATGCCAACGGCCTGCGCAGCTATGTCCAGGGCTGTGAAGCCTTGCTGGGGCACCCGCAGATCACCCATTTGGCCGGGCACTCACAGCCGGGTAACCAGGCGCGCGCGCAGTTGTTCCAGGCTGACGTCGAGCTGCTTCTGACAGGCAGTGTTTTGCTGCAGGAAGAGATTTTCGGCCCGGCCACGGTGGTGGTGGAGGTGGCTGATCGGGCCGAGCTATTGGCGGCCTTGCAGGGATTGCGCGGTCAACTGACAGCCACCCTGATCGGTGAACCGGCTGAACTTGAACAATGCGCCGACCTGGTGGGCGTACTTGAGCAAAAAGTCGGACGCGTGCTGATCAACGGCTACCCGACCGGGGTAGAAGTCTGCGATGCCATGGTCCATGGCGGCCCCTGGCCGGCGACGTCCGATGCCCGTGGCACCTCGGTAGGCACCTTGGCTATCGATCGGTTCCTGCGACCGGTGTGCTACCAGAACGTCCCCGATACCTTGCTTCCCGATGCGTTGAAGAACAGCAATCCCTTGGGGCTGATGCGCCTGGTCAATGGAGAGCACACGGCCCAGCCACTGTAATGACCGCTGTACCGCCGGATGAGTACTCATCCGGTTTGACCCATTCGATAAAAATAATCAGGCATATCCATATGCCCAGGGGTTACCTCATGCAAACCATCTCCGAGCACTTGCCCGCGCAGGCGCAATCTCGCGAACTTGATTTCGAAAACCAGACCTACCGCAAAGTCATCTGGCGCATCCTTCCCGTGCTGCTCTTGTGTTACATGGCGGCCTACCTGGACCGGGTCAACATAGGCTTTGCCAAGTTGGATATGCTCAATGAGCTGCAATTTAGCAACACGGTCTATGCGTTGGGCGCCAGTATGTTTTTCTGGGGGTATTTCCTCTTCGAAGTCCCCAGCAACCTGCTGCTGCATCGCTTCGGGGCACGGTTCTGGATCGCCCGGATCATGCTCAGTTGGGCAGTGATCTCCATGGCAGTGGCATACACCGTGCCACTGGCGGGGTTCTTCGGTATCCAGTCAAACAGCATGTTTTATGTGTTGCGCTTTCTGCTGGGGGTGTGTGAAGCCGGCTTCTTCCCTGGCGTCATCCTGTACCTCAATTACTGGTTTCCAACGCATCGGCAAAGCCGTGTGATGTCCGGCTTCCTGATGGCCATGCCGATCAGCCTGACACTGGGCGGGATGCTCTCCGGGTGGCTGATGAACAGCATGCAGGGCGTGCACGGCCTGTCGGGCTGGCAGTGGATGCTGATCATCGAAGGCGTTCCGTCGATCATCATGGCTGTGATCGTAATCGTTTGCCTGGCCGACAACATCGACAAGGCCAAATGGCTTTCAACGGCGGAAAAAAACCTGCTCAAAGCCAATCTGCAAACCGATAATCACGGCAAGGCGACGCGCTTGAGTGAGGTGTTCTTCAACCCGAAGGTATGGTTGCTGGTGCTGATCTTGCTGACCTTCAACACGGGCTTCTACGGCCTGGCGTTCTGGATGCCCTCGATTATCAAAAGCAGCGGTATCACCAACAGTTTGCACATCGGCTTCCTGACCGCCATACCCTACGCCATCGCCACTGTGGTGATGCTGCTCAACGCACGACACTCCAACCGTACCGGCGAGCGGCGCCTGCACGCGGCCATTCCCGCCTTCATCGGTGGGGTCGGCTTGATCTTCAGTGCCTTCTTCGCCGACAACCTGGTGTTGTCGGTAATCTTCCTGAGCGTCGCCGCCTCCGGGATTCTGAGCCTGATGCCGATTTTCTGGACCCTGCCGGGGACCTTGTTGTCGGGCGTCGCGGCCGCAGCCGGCATTGGCATGATCAACGCCATCGGCAACCTGTCGGGGTTCACGGGGGCGATGATCACAGCGGTGGCTGAGAACCTCACCGGCAACATCAACAACGGCACCTATGTATTGGCCCTGTGTCTGTTCGTCAGTGGTGGGCTGATTCTGGCCATTCCCGTGTCCATGCTCGGCAGGGCGCCGAAAGCGGCAACCACCTCAGTGGCGCTGGAAACCGCATAGGCATGCGCCTGGTAGCGTGCGTGGTTGGCGCGTGTCCATCAGTGACATGCGCCAAGGAAATTTTCCACATCCAGCCGCCGTACCCGGTTGTTAGGCTCCAACTCTTTGACCTTACTTCAAGGCGTTTCCTGATGACAAAACGTCTCGCCGCCGAGTTCTTCTCATCAGGATCAAGTGTCCTTGAAATGGTTACCCGGGCGCGCCAAACCAAGGTTTTCGCGCAGTGTGGTGCCGGTGTATTCGCGACGAAACAAGCCGCGCCGCTGTAACTCGGGAACGACCAGGCGGGCAAAGTCCTCCAGCCCGCCCGGCAGGTGCGGTACCAGAATATTGAAGCCATCCGCCGCACCCTCTTCGAACCAGCGCTGCAGTTCATCGGCGATCTGCACCGGCGTGCCGATCAGACTGTAATGACCTCGCCCACCGGCAATGCGTCGGCCCAGTTGCGCCAGCGTCAGTTGTTCGCGTTGGGCCAGGTCACTCAGCAGTTGCTGACGGCTGCGCTGTCCGCTGTCGGTCAAGGGTAGCTGCGGCAGCGGCCCATCCAGCGGGTAGCTGGACAGGTCGAAATTGCCCAGCATGCGCCCCAGCAACGCCACCCCCACCTCGGGTTCGACCAGCGCCTGGAACGCTTCGAATTTGGCCTGGGCCAAGGCTTCGGTTTGCCCCACCACCACAAACACGCCCGGCATGATTTTCAGCGAGTCGGCCTCGCGCCCGTATTGGCCCAGGCGCCCTTTGAGGTCGCTATAGAAGGCCTGCGCGTCGGCCAGTGAGGTCTGCGCGGTAAACACCACTTCGGCGGTCTGCGCGGCCAGTTCACGGCCGGTTTCCGAGGAGCCGGCCTGCACGATCACTGGCTGGCCCTGGGGCGAGCGCGCCACGTTCAGGGGGCCTTGGACCTGGAAGTGTTCGCCCACATGGTCCAACACATGGCGTTTACTCGGCTCGTAATAGCGCCCGCTGGCCTTGTCGCGCACGAAGGCGTCGTCGTCCCAGCTGTCCCACAGCCCCGTCACCACCTGATGAAATTCCCGTGCGCGGCTGTAGCGTTCGGCGTGACCCAGGTGCTCGTCACGACCAAAATTCAGCGCCTCGGCCGCGTTGTCCGAGGTCACCAGGTTCCAGCCTGCGCGACCGCCGGAGAGGTGATCCAGCGAGGCGAATTTGCGCGCCACGTGGTACGGCTCGTTGTAGCTGGTGGTAGCGGTGGCGATCAGGCCGATATGCTCGGTCACGGCACTGAGGGCCGAGAGCAGGGTGAGCGGCTCGAAATGATCCGAACGCGCCATCTGGCTGGCGACCTCACCAGTGGCGGCGGCGATGCTGTCGGCTACGAACAGTGCGTCGAACTTCGCCGCTTCCGCCACCCGTGCCAAATGCTTGTAGTGGGCGAAGTCCAGCCCGGCATTTGCCGGTACATCGGGGTGGCGCCAGGCGGCCACGTGGTGCCCGGTAGCCATCAGGAAGGCGCCGAGTTTGAGTTGACGGCTCATGCTAGAAATCCTTGCGCAGTTGCACGCCGAAGTAACGCTCATCGTCACGAGGCACGGCGCGGTAGATGTAGTTGCCGCCGCTGGCCAGCAGCGGTGAGTAGGATTTGTCGGCGAGATTCTTCGCCAACAGCGCAACGCGCCAACCATTGGTGTAGTCAGCCACCGCCACGCTGGCGTTCCAGATGCCGTACGCGCCTTGCTTTGTGTCCAGGTTCTGGCTGATGTCGTACTGCACTTCGCTCTGCCAGCTGTAGTCAGTGCCCAGTTCGATATCCAGGCCGTTATCCAGAGGGATGCTGTAGTCGGCGCGCACGTAGCTTTTCCAGTCCGGGCTGAACGGCAGTGGCTTGCCATTGACGTTGCACGTTGCCGCAGCGCCTGGCGGGCAGGTGAACTCATCGATGCGTGCCCGGGTATAGGCCAGGGCACCGGAGAGCTTGAGTCGCTGGGTGGCTTGCAACGCGTAATCGAGTTCGACGCCTTCGGTGCTGACGCTGCCAGCGTTGATCAGGCGCGTCACGACTTGGCCGGCGACGGTGTCGAAAAAGTTGGCCTGGTAGTTGTCGTAGTCACTGTGGAACACCGCCAGGTTGGTGGTCAGGCGGTTGTTCCAGGCAGTGGCCTTGATCCCGGCTTCCCAGGTATTGGAGGTCTCCGGCTTGAGCGCGTCGGTGTCGCGCGGCTGCATGTTGAAGAACACGTTGTAGGCAGGTCCTTTGTAGCCACGCGAGTAGGTGAGGTAGCTGGTGATGTTGTCGCTGAGGTCGTACTGCACACCCAGCCGACCGGACCAGCCGTCCTCGTCCACCGAACCCGAACTTGATGTTGCCGGTTGGATGCCGCTGACGGTCGTGGGGGAGGTGGACACGCGGCGATGGTCGTACTTCAAGTCGTCATGGGTGTAACGCAACCCGGCGATACCACGAAAGCGCGAGGTGAAGTTGAGCGTGGTCTCGCCGAACGCCGCGTAGCTGTCGCTGGTGGTGCTGTAGTCGGCAACGCCTCTATCGACCCGCGCCGTGGTGGTGAGGGTGCGCTGGTAGGTTTCCTCATCCTTGCCATGCATGTAGAACAGGCCGCCGACGTACTCAAGGAACTCACCTTTGGGCGAGGCCAGGCGCAGCTCCTGGGAGTACTGGTCGAACGCCAGGTCGCCTTTGTCGGCGGTGCCGGGGAACACGGCGGTGACCGTGCCGAGACGGTCGCCATCCTGATATTGGGTATTGTCCCAGCCACGCCAGGCGGTGATCGAGGTGAGGGTGTAGTCGCCCAGGTTCCAGTCCAACTGCGCCGACAAGCCCTTGTTGGTGTCTTCCACATGGCTGCGGGTATCGGTATTGATATCGCGGTTGTCGCGGGATGCCTGCACCGGGCCCAGCGCATTGCTGAACGCCGGGCTCAGGGACTTGCTGACCACGCCATTGGGCGCGTCATCGTGGGACTGCATGTAGTCGGCGATCAGGGTCAGTCTCACGTCATCGTTGGGCGTGAATTCCAGCTTGCCGCGAATGCCCTTGTGGTTGTAACCGTTGACCTCCTGACCGTTGTGGCGGTTATCGACGTTACCGTCGTAGCTGCCGAACAACGTGCTGATCGAGCCCTTGAGCACCTCCGGCACCAGGCTGCCGCCGATGCCGAAGCGCGTGCGGCTTTCATTGCCGCTGTAGAACGACTGGTCGATAAAACCGTGGGTCTGGGCGGTCGGCGCCTTACTGGTGATATTCAGCACACCGGCCGACGCGTTCTTACCGAACAACGTGCCTTGTGGGCCACGCAGCACCTCGATGCGCTCCAAATCCAGCAGGTCTAGCGTGGCCTGGCCGGGGCGTGCATAGACCACGCCATCGATCACCGTAGCCACCGTTGGCTCAACGCCCGGCGAGGTTGAAATGGTGCCCACGCCGCGCACGAACAATGACGTGTCCTTGTTCGACGCGCCGGTGCGAAAGTTCAGCGACGGTACTTGCTGCGCGATGCTCGCCACCCCGTTGCGATTGTCACGCTCCAGTTGCTCGCCATCGAGCACCGAGACGGCCACCGGGACTTTTTGCAGCGATTCTTCGCGGCGGGTAGCGGTGACTGTCACGGATTGGAGCGTGGGTTCCTGCTCGTCAGCCGCAACAGCGCCACAGACGGGCAGGGCACTGAGGCCAGCCAGAAGCAATAAATGGGAGTGTCGTGGAAAGTTATGCATGCTGTGCCCGCTCGAAAAAATACCCTGGTCCGCTGCGGTTCTGCGACCGTCAGCGCCTGTGAAAATGTCTTGGGCATTCGCTCGAGCGAGTAGCAGACAGCGCGCTTTGTTAGCGCTAACATCGGCATTATTGAAGCGGGCCGTTTAGAGCGTCAAATACTAAAAAATTAGTTTTATATTCCTTTTTTGAGGTTTTGCCGTGGACGAACACACACCGCGCAAGCGCCGGGGCGCCGGCCGCGTCACCCTGAACACCGTGGCGCGCCAGGCCGGGGTGTCGGCCATTACGGTGTCGCGTTACTTCAACCAACCTGAACAGGTTTCACCCGAGCGCCGTGAACGTATCGCCCAGGTGGTCGCGCAGTTGGGGTATGTGCCGAACCTGGTGGCCGGCGGGTTGGCCTCCGCGCGCGGCAAAATCGTTGCGATGGTGACTCCGAATATCTCGGGGCCGATTTTTGCCAATACGCTGCAAGGCTTCAGCGACACCCTCAGTCGTCACGGCTACCAGCTGTTGCTGGCCTCCAGCTATTTCAGCATCGAGCAGGAGGAAAGCGCGGTGCGTGCCTTTCTCGGCTGGTCGCCGGCAGCGCTGGTGCTGACTAGCCGCTTTCACAGCCCTGGCACCGAGAAGATGATCGCCGAGGCAGATATACCGATCGTCGAAACCTGGGACTACGTGCCTGAACGCACGCCGTTGCAAGTGGGGTTTTCCCATTATGAAGTGGGCGTCACCGCTGCGCGCTATTTGCATGGCAAGGGCTATCGGCGCATCGCCTTTGTACAGAACAGTGCGGTGGGCGACTTCAGCGCATTGGAGCGGCGCGATGGGTTTTGCGCGACCCTCTGCGAGTTGGGTGTGCAGCCCTGGGTCTTTGTGCCCGACGCCGACCGTGCACCCTTTGAAGCGGGCAAGCAGGCCATGGAAGCGCTGATGGGGCAGGCCATCACGCCCGACGCGATTTTCTTCGCCAATGACAACCTCGCCGCCGGCGGTTTGCTGGCCGGTCAACGCGCCGGGCTGAGCATCCCCCAGGACTGCGCCGTATTGGGATTTGGCGACTACCCGTTTGCCCACATGTTGCTGCCCAGCCTCAGCACCCTCCAGCCACCCGCGTTGGAGATCGGTGTGCTCGCCGCCACACGCGTCCTGCAAAGTCTGGGTGCATTAGCCACCAATGAGGAAGTTAAACGCTTGAATCTTTTGCACTGTCAGTTAATTGAACGAGAGAGCACCTGAACAACCTTGAATATGGCTAATTGCAACTAGTGGCTATTGGCTGCCAGCGCTCTAAATCAGTGCATTTGGCAATGTTTTGTATTTAATTACCCCCTCATCCGGAACTAGGGCTATAACTTCCAGTCGATACACCCGGCTAACGCCTGCCTGGGCTATGGCGAACTAATGGCATTGTTCGGTAGTTCTAAATAGCCATACTTTTCGCAACGTTAGATATTCCTCAATGATGTCGTCAGCGCCCATCGATGCTTGCAAGATGCAGATCCCGCATACCGACCAGGTGTGCGCGTGGCTGATGCAGCACGCCGGGCTCAAAATCGCTGATCTGGAACGCGCCCAGCGTTTATCCACTGAGCCTGGCGACTTGCTCGGTTTACTCACGCGCCTGGGCCTGGTGTCCGAAGTCGAACTGGCTCGCGCCTGGGCGGATTTGCTGAATGCGCCACTGCTGTTGGCCGACGCCGCGCCGCCGTTGCTCGACCCGCTCCCCGTGCTCACCGAGCGCTTTATGCGTCATTACCAGGTCGTGCCGATGGGTTGGCATCAGGGCGGGTTGCGCGTAATGGCCGCCAACCCGGCGCAGTGGTATCCGTTCCAGGCCCTGGCGTATGCCTGTGAGGTGCCGGTCTGGCTGGCCGTCGGTTCGCGTAATGAAGTCGACACGCTGATCGAGCGCTATTACGGCCAGGGCCGTTCCGCCATGGGCAGCCTGATCGAAAACCTCGATGAGCAGGGCGGCGTGCAGGAAGACATCGAACACCTCAAGGATATGGCCTCCGAAGCGCCAGTGATTCGCCTGGTCAATCTGATCCTGCAGCGCGCGGTGGAACAGCGCGCCTCGGATATCCATATCGAACCCTTCGAACACCAACTCAAGGTGCGCTACCGCATCGACGGCGTGCTGCACGACGCCGAAGCGCCGCCCGCCAGTTCGTCGGCGGCGGTGATCTCGCGGGTGAAGATCATGGCGCGCCTGGACATTGCCGAACGACGCCTGCCCCAGGACGGGCGCATCATGCTGCGTATCCAGGGCAAGGCGCTGGACTTGCGGGTGTCCACGGTGCCCACCAGCTTTGGCGAATCGGTGGTGATGCGCCTGTTGGACCGGCAGACCGTGCAGTTCGATTTCCCCAGCCTGGGCTTTGATGGCCCGCGCCTGGCGGCCTTCCAGGATCTATTGGCGCGGCCCCACGGCATCCTGTTGGTCACCGGGCCCACGGGCTCGGGCAAAACCACCACGCTCTATACCGCGTTGTCGCAGCTCAACACGGCTGAACGCAAGATCATCACCGTGGAAGACCCGGTGGAATATCAGCTTGAAGGGATTAACCAGATCCAGGTCAAGCCGGCCATCGGCCTGGACTTTGCCGGAGCGCTGCGCGCCATCGTGCGCCAGGACCCGGACGTGATCATGATCGGCGAAATCCGCGACCTTGAGACCTGCCGTATCGCCGTGCAGTCCTCCCTCACGGGTCACTTGGTGCTCTCGACCCTGCACACCAACAGCGCCGCTGCGAGCATCACGCGCTTGCTGGACATGGGCGTGGAGAGCTACCTGATTGCCTCCACGGTCAGCGGTATTCTCGCCCAGCGCCTGGTGCGGCGCCTGGACCCTGCCACGCGCGTGGCCTTCCAGGCCCCGCCGGAATTGATCAAGGAGCACGGCCTGGATCGCCTGACCGAGCAGCGCCCGATCCTGCTTTACCGCGGTGACTATCACGGCCGCAGCGCCCTCACTGAGTTGTTGGTGATGAACGACGAGTTGCGTGGCCTGCTGATGGGCCACGCCGACGCCGCCAGCCTCGAGCACGCCGCCCGCCGCGCCGGTTTGCGCACCTTGTATGAAGACGGTTTGCGCCAGGCCCTGGCCGGTGTGACGTCCCTGGAAGAAGTGCTGCGCGTCACCCGTGGAGATGACGCGTGAGCCTGTTCAAGTTCCGCGCCCTGGATAGCCAGGGCGTGGCCCAGAGCGGCACGCTGCAAGCTATTGACCAGGCCGCTGCCGTCGCCGTCTTGCATCAGCGTGGCTGGTTGCTGCTGCACATCGAAACGGCCAGTAGCCCCTTGTTGCGCCAGGCACGCGGGCACTTGAAGGGCGCAGCGCTGGTGAGTTTCACCCAGCTATTGGCCACGTTATTGGGCGCCGGCCAGCCCCTCGAACGCGCTTTAAACCTGTTGCTCAAGCAAGCCCGCCATCCTCAGGTGCGGGCCTTGATCGAGCGCATTCGCGACCAGGTCAAGGCCGGCAAACCGCTGTCGGCGGCGCTGGAGGAGGAGGGCGGCACGTTTTCCCCGCTGTACCTGAGCATGGTGCGCGCCGGTGAAGCCGGCGGGGCGCTGGAAGGCACCCTGCGCCAGCTCAGCGACTATCTGGAACGCAGCCAGTTGCTGCGCGGCGAGGTGATCAATGCGCTGATCTACCCGGCGTTCCTGGTGGTGGGTGTACTGGGTTCCCTCGCGCTGTTGCTGGCCTATGTGGTGCCGCAATTCGTACCGATTTTTCAGGACCTTGGCGTACCGATCCCACTGATCACCCAGGTGATCCTGGCGCTCGGCGAGTTCCTCGGCGCCTATGGCCTGGCGGTGCTGGCCGGGTTGTCGATCAGTGGATGGATCCTGGCGGCGCGCCTGCGTGACCCCCTGCGCCGTGAGCGTCACGACCGTCACCTGCTGGGCATCCGCGTGATCGGCCCGCTGCTGCAACAGGTGCAAGCCGCCCGTCTGACCCGCACCCTCGGCACGTTGCTCAGCAATGGCGTGGCGCTGCTGCCCGCGCTGGTGATCGCCCGGCAAGTCTGCAGCAACCGTGCACTCCAGGCGCAAGTGGCGCTGGCAGCGCAACGGGTCAAGGGCGGCGGCACCCTGGCCGATGCGTTCGGCCGCCAGCCGCTGCTACCGGAGCTGGCGCTGCACATGATTGAAGTCGGTGAACAGGCCGGTGAACTGGACAGCATGCTGCTCAAGGTCGCCGACATCTTCGACGTCGAGGCCAAGCGCGCCATCGAACGCTTGCTCGCGGCAATGGTGCCGACCCTGACCGTGGTCATGGCGGTGCTGGTGGCGGTGATCATGCTTGCGATCATGCTGCCGCTGATGAGCCTCACCAGCCATATATGAACTTTCAAGGAGCAGAACCGATGAAAACCCGACACCGCCAAGGCGGCTTCACCCTTCTGGAAATGCTGGCGGTGATCGTGCTGCTCGGCATTGTCGCGACCATTGTGGTGCGCCAGGTCGGTGGCAATGTGGATAAAGGCAAATACGGCGCGGGCAAGGCGCAACTGGCCAGTTTGAGCATGAAGATCGACAGCTACGCTCTGGACGTGGGGGCGCCACCCAACAACCTGCAACAGCTGCTCGACAAGCCGGCCAGTGCTTCCAACTGGACCGGCCCCTACGCCAAGCCTTCGGAGTTGAAAGACCCGTTCGGCCATGGGTTCGGCTATCGCTTCCCTGGTGAACACGGCGCCTTCGACCTGATCTTCTACGGCCAGGACGGCCAACCCGGCGGCGAGGGCTACAGTGCCGACCTGGGCAACTGGGAATAACCCGCCCGTGGCCCAGCGAGGCTTTACCCTGCTGGAGATGCTGGTGGTCATCCTATTGATCGGCATTGCGGCGGGGTTGTTGGGGCTGGGTGTACGGCAAGGGCTGCAGGTGGCCAAGGAGCGGCGGGTGGTCGCGCAGATGGTCGAGGCGCTGCGCGCCACGCGGGCGAGCGCGATCGTCAGCGGCGAGGCGGCGCACACTCAATTTGACCTCCAGGGCCGCACATTCCAGGCGCCAGGGCGTGCGTCACAGCAGTGGCCAGCGCAGGTGCAAGTGACCTTGCACAGTGCCGAGCAGGCAGGGTCCGCCGTGGTGTTCTATCCCGACGGCAGTTCTACCGGCGGTAACCTGCTGCTGGCCAACGGCAGCCGTCGTTGGCGCATCGACATTGGCTGGCTTACCGGCAGTGTGCAGTCCAAGGCGCTGCCATGAAGCATCAGGCCGGTTTCACCTTGCTGGAAATGCTCGCCGCCCTGACGTTGATGGCTGTGTGCAGCAGCGTGTTACTGGTTGCCTTCGGCCAGAGTGCGCGCGCCTTGTCCCAGGTGGCCCACAGCGACCGCCTCAGCCATGCCGCGCTCACGCTGCTGGACCAGGAAGCCGCCGGCCCGCTGACGGAGGGAACCCGCCAAGGCGAACTCGAGGGTATCCATTGGCAACTGACCAGTACCCGCCAACAGCCGCACCTGTTTCGTCTCGACCTGAACGTGCGTGAAGGCGCGCATCAGGCGCACTTCAGCACCTTGAAGGCGCGCCTGTGAAGCGCCGTGAGCAGGGCTTCACGTTGCTGGAAGTGCTCGTGGTGCTCAGCTTGCTGTCGGTATTGTTGCTGCTGGTGAGCGCAGCGTTGCTGGGGGCCAATCGGGCGGTGGCCAAGGCCCAGGCCTACACCGTCAGCCTGGATGAAATGCGCGCCGCCCAACAGTTTTTGCGCACCTCGATCAGCGAGGCGCTGCCGCTGAAGCTCACTGACGATGACAGCCAGGCCGAAGGTTTTTTTATCGGCACGCCTGAACGTCTGCAGTTTGTGGCGACCTTGCCCGGTGTATTGGGCGGGGGTATCCAGCGCTTTACCCTGCAACGGGTCGGGCAGGATCTGCAGGTGGCTTTTTCGCAGAGGGCCTCCCACGCCAACGCGCAGCGCGATGAGCCGCAGGTGCTTTTGCATGACGTCGAGGCGCTGCAGTTCAGCTATCGCGGTGTCTCGCCACTGGGCCAGCCCACCGACTGGTTGAGCCCGTGGCCCTGGCCCCGGCGCCTGCCCACAGCGGTGCGTATCGACGCCACCGTCGACGGGCCGGTGTCGTGGGTCACCCTGGTGGTTGCGCTGCGCCTGAACCTGTCCAGCGCGAGCAGCGAAGAATGAAGCGCCAACGCGGTGCGGCCCTGTTGCTGGTGTTGTGGGTGCTGGCCTTGCTCAGCGTATTGCTGGGTGGCCTGGCCGGGTGGGTGCAACTGCAAAGTCGCCAGGCGCTGTGGCTGCGTCAGCACACTCAGACACTGTTGGCCGCCCAGGCCGGTATCGCACAGGTCATGGCGCAAGGGCAGTGGGTGGCGGACGGGCGTTCTACTGCGCTGACCTTCGACGACGCCCGCTTGCAGGTCAGTGTGCGCAGTGAGCGCGGCAAGCTGTACCTGGTCAACGCCGCCCCCCAAGACCTCACGCGCCTGGCCCTGGCCTGCGGCGCTACACCGGTTCAGGCCCAGCAATTGGCCAAGGCCCTTGAGACTCGCCGCCATCAGGGCCTGGCGCCGTTTCGGGTGCTGGAGGAGGTACGTCAACTCCCCGGCATGACCCAGGCGCTCTACAGCCAACTACTGCCGCACATCACCTTGTGGAGCGACCTCGACCGGCCCGCTCCGGCATTCGCCAGCCCCTTGATGCGCAAGGCGTTGAACCTGCCACGCCAGAACGCCGAGGGTGTCGACCCCGGCCAGGTCGTGGAAATCGACAGCCGCGCTGAGCGCCCCGGCGGCTATCAGGCACGCCTGCGACTGACCCTTTTATTGAGCCCTGCGGAGGACAGCGCACAGCCCTATCGGGTGGTGCGGTGGCAAGAATGATTCAACTCGAACCGATTGCCCGCTATTGGCGCGGCAGCCTGCTGCAACAAGGCTGGCGCCTGTGGCTCACGGAGTTACGCGGCTGTATGCCGAAGTGGCTGGCGTTCCAGGAACCGCCCGAGCACGTTCATCACTGGCCGCTGACGGCACCGGTGGTGCCAGGCAATGCGCGCCAGGTGCTGATGCTTGCTCCTGATGCCGTGTTGCAGCAAAGCGTGCAACTGCCTCTGGCTGCCGCGCGCAACCTCGTGGAGGTGGTTGGCTATGAACTGGACCGCTACACCCCGTTCAACGCCGAGCAGCTCTACTTTGTCGCCCGTCAGGAGCGGCGCACACCCAGCCACCTGGAGGTGAGGGTGGTGACGATCCTACGCGAGCGCCTTGACCAAGTCCTCACTGACTGCGCCGCCCTCGGCCTGTACCCACACCGCGTGGATGTGGCGGGCCTGGGTATCGACCTGCTGCCCGCGCCGTTACGCCCGCGTTCGCGGCCTGCCGGCAAGCAATTGCAGCGCAGCCTGCCGTGGTTGTGCGGCGCGTTGCTGATTGCGGCGATGCTGTTGTGGCTCAACGACCGCCAGCGGGTACTCGACAGCATGCACGCCACTGTCCAGCAGCAAAAAGCCGAGGTCGCCCAGGTGCACGCCCTGCGCCAGCAACTGCTCAACACCCGTGGCGCGGCGCAGTACCTGTCCCGGCGCAAACAGGCGCAACCCCCCCTGGCCGCGTTGCTGAATGACTTGACCAACTGCCTGCCCGCCGACACCTGGCTCGACCAATTGGACGTCAAGGACGGCGAGGTGAGTTTCTCCGGCCAGAGCGCCAAGGCCAGTGGCCTGATCAGCCGCATCAAAGGCTGCCAGCGGTTGGACAACGCGCAGTTCGAAGGGGTGATTCAACCCGACGCACGCACCGGCAAGGACCAGTTTGCCTTGCGTGCCCACTTACGCCAGGAGGCCGCCGATGCGCCGACCCCTCACACCCCGTGAACGCCGCGGCGCCGCCTTGTTGATCCTGGCTTTGGTGCTCGGCGCGGCCTATTGGCTGTTGATCGACAGCTGGTTCGCCGGGCCGCTGCGGGCCATGGGTGAACAGGCCGAACAGTTGCGTGAACAGCAGCAGC
The DNA here is from genome assembly GCF_001902145.1 of Pseudomonas fluorescens. Classification (GTDB taxonomy): domain Bacteria; phylum Pseudomonadota; class Gammaproteobacteria; order Pseudomonadales; family Pseudomonadaceae; genus Aquipseudomonas; species Aquipseudomonas fluorescens_BV. The sequence goes on along the minus strand of NZ_MRST01000027.1, from coordinate 399,837 downwards.
GCTATGCCAGCGTCATACGCCAGGGCGATGCCTTGCGCGAACAGCTGGCGCAAGCACAGCAAGACCCGGCCAGCAGCGCCAGCCTGTTGCCGGGGGACGACCCGGATGTGGTCGCCGCCGACCTGATGCAGCGTCTCGCCGACCTGATCAACAGCCACGCCAACCTCGGCGGCGGCTGCAACCTGACCCAGCGCAAGCCGATCACGCCCGAACAGGATGACAGCGAGCCCTATCGCCAGGTCAAGGTCAGCCTCACGCTCAATTGCGCCATCGAACCGCTGACCGCGATCCTGCATGGGCTGGAATATCAACCGCCTTTTCTGTTCGTCGATGAGCTGCATATCCGTCGCGACAAACAGGCGCCAGCCAGTGGCGGGGCAGGCAAGCTGGCGGTGCAACTGCTGGTGCGCGGCTACCTGCAACCGGCGCGGGTGGCACCATGATTGGCCCATTGCGTCCTCTTGAATGGGGCTGGCTCGGCGTGGCCGGGCTCTTGGGGCTGTTGATGGCGATGATCCTCAGCAGCATCGGCGATGCTCCGCGGTGGTTACCCGATGCGCCGGTGCACGCGCCACCCTCGTTCCAGGTGCAGGCCGCTCCCACGCCAGCGTTGCAAGACCTTGCCGGCACTTGGCAAGCGCCGCTGTTCAGCCCGGATCGCCGCCCGGACCGGGAGGTGGGCAAAGCCCAGGTGGCGAGCCTGGCCAACCTGACCCTCAGCGGCATCATGATCACCGGCAACCTGCAAATGGCCATGCTCAAGCAAGCCGGTGGCCCAACGCTCACGGTGCGCTTGGGCCAGGCGTTACCCAACGGCTGGCGCCTGGAACACCTGACCCCGCAATACGCCCGTTTCGCCCTCAACGGGCGCACCCAGACCCTGAGCCTCTACGGTAAGCGGTTACCCCTGATCTCACTTCCCCGCGAGTCTCTCCCTTGATCGATATGCGCACTTCGCTGTTTTGCCTGGCTACCGCCGTCTCCTTGGGCGGCTGTGGATCTTTTCCCGACACCCTCGACCCGGACAACGACCTGCTGCACGAGGCCCTGCAGGGCACCGGCGCACAACGCCCGCCGCTTCAGGCGCCTGTGGCCGAAAGCCCTCCACCTGCCACCCAGGCTCCGCCGCAGCGCCAGCTGATTCGTGGCAATCAAGCGTTTGTGCGCCAGCCCAAGGCGCCTGTAAACGTGCCGGAGCAGGGCGGCGACATCGTGTTCAACTTCGCCGATCAGCCCATCGAGGCCGTGATCAACAGCGTGATGGGCGACCTGCTGCACGAGAACTACAGCATCGCCGAGGGCGTGAAGGGCACTGTCAGCTTCTCCACCTCCAAGCCCGTGGACAAACAGCAGGCGCTGTCGATTCTCGAAACCTTGCTGTCCTGGACCGACAACGCCATGATCAAGCAGGGCAACCGCTATGTGATCCTGCCGGCCAACCAGGCAGTGGCGGGCAAGCTGGTGCCGCAGATGCGCGTGGCGCAACCGGCCAGCGGCCTCTCGGCACGTCTGTTTTCACTGCGCTATATCTCGGCCACCGAGATGCAGAAACTGCTCAAGCCCTTCGCCCGTGAAAACGCTTTTTTGCTGGTAGACCCGGCGCGCAATGTCCTGAGCCTGGCCGGCACGCCCGACGAACTGGCCAACTACCAGGACACCATCGACACCTTCGACGTGGACTGGCTCAAGGGCATGTCGGTGGCGGTGTTCGGCCTGCAACGCGCCTCGGTGGCCGAGCTGATGCCCGAGCTGCAAGCCATGTTCGGCGCGGACAGTGGCACACCCCTGGCCGGCATGCTGCGGTTCTTGCCGGTCGAGCGCACCAACTCGGTGGTGGCGATTTCTTCCCAGCCCCAGTACCTCAGCGAAGTGGGCGACTGGATCCGCACCATCGACGAGGGCGGCGGCAACGAGCCGCAGATGTATGTGTACGACGTGCGCAATATGAAGGCCGCCGACCTCGCCAAGTACCTGCGGCAGATCTACGGCAACGGCGCGATCAAGGATGACGCCCCGGCGAAAGTAGCGCCGGGCTTGCGTACCACCACTTTGTCCTCGTCCACCAGTGCCGGTTTGCAGGCGAGCGCCCCGGTGCCCGCAGCCGAAGAACCTGAATCCGAGCCTGCCGAAAACACCCAGGCATTGCCCACCAGCGCCCTCGAAGCCGGCACGCGCATCACCGCGCAAAAAAGCAGCAACCAACTGCTGGTGCGCACCCGCCCGGCGCAATGGAAGGAAATCGAAGCGGCGATCAAACGCCTCGACAACCCACCGCTGCAAGTGCAGATCGAGACCCGCATTCTGGAGGTCAAGCTCACCGGTGAACTGGACCTGGGCGTGCAGTGGTACCTGGGCCGCCTGGCCGGTAATTCCACCAGCACCACGGTGGCCAACGCCTCCGGCAGCCAAGGCGCCCTCGGCGGTGGCGGGGCAGGGCTGGGCGCGGCGGACTCGTTGTTCTACTCTTTCGTCAGCTCCAACCTGCAAGTGGCCCTGCACGCCCTGGAAACCAACGGGCGCACCCAGGTGCTGTCGGCGCCATCGCTGGTGGTGATGAACAACCAGCCGGCGCAGATCCAGGTGGGGGACAACATTCCTATCAGCCAGACCACCGTCAATACCGGGGACGCCGACACCACCTTGAGCAGTGTGGAATATGTGCAGACGGGGGTGATTCTGGATGTGGTGCCGCGTATCAACCCGGGTGGGCTGGTGTACATGGATATCCAGCAACAGGTCAGTGATGCCCAGAACCCGGCGGGCAGCAGTGAGACGCCGGTGAACCCGCGTATTTCCACGCGTTCGGTATCGACCCAGGTGGCGGTGCAGAGTGGCCAGACTGTGCTGCTCGGTGGGTTGATCAAGCAGGACAACGCTGAGAGTGTCAGCGCCGTACCTTATCTGGGGAAGATCCCGGGGTTGCGCTGGTTGTTTGGCAATACCGGCAAATCCAAGGACCGCACGGAGCTGATTGTGCTGATTACGCCGAGGGTGATCACCAGCAGCAGCCAGGCGCGGCAGGTGACGGATGATTATCGCCAGCAGATGCAGCTGTTGCGCCCGGCTCAATAAACCCGGCTGCACCGAGTACCAATGTGGGAGCTGGCTTGCCTGCGATGACGGCCTGCCAGCCGACGCCTATCTACCTGACACCCCGCAATCAAACTGTGGGAGCGGGCTTGCTCGCGAAAGCGGCCTGACAGCTGATGCAGTTATACCGAGTACATATCCATTGCTGCGGTAACGGCCACTTAGGGTTCCGCCTGACGGCGGGTCACTTTGGAAAAGAGCCCCAAAGTAACCAAAGGGCTCTTGCCCCACCACTCGGCACCTCGCCTAGGCTCGGTGTGCCCGAACACAGTCTTGAATCCGTGGGCCGCCGCCACGCGCCATCCATGGCGCGGGGCGGCTAACCCGGCGTCCTGCCGGGTTACCCACGAATTCAAGCCTGCGTTCGGCCAGCGTGGTTTAACGGGGCGCCTGAGATCAAGATCAAGAGCGGCTCGCTTCGCATCGTGGTTACCGTCGTTAGCTACCGTTGCGATGGGGGCGTGTCAGTAAATGCATTTTGACTGGCCCACAGTCATCGGGAGCAAGCCCCCTGCCACACTTTGAGCGCTCTGCGCGCTCAGATGAAAAATCATTTTTATGAATAATTATTTTTAGAAATAATGAAAGTAGGGAATATTAGCTTATGCCCAAATAGCATTATATTTTTAAAATCCATTCCGTTATGTTTGATCCCAACAGCCTACCCCTGACCTCGGATGGTACCCAGCGTGATTCAGATTCTGCGCGCCTGACCGGGTAATCATCCCGCCGCAGCAGAGTCGTTGGACGGGAGCTCAACGTATGTTGCCACTTCAAACCCCTCGCTTGCCCCACACCTAGCCCAAGCCGCATCGCCCCTTTGAATACCGGCCACGCCGCGCCAGGCGCGTGCCTGCCCGACTTTGCGCTTTGGAAAAAGCTGGGAATGGATATGAAGCAAATTCTGCAACCTACTGCTGCCCTGACCCTGTCGCTGTTCGCCGCAGCGGCACAGGCCCAGGATGACAGCACCTTGTCGACGGTCGTCGTGACCGGCAACCGTGGCGCCGAGCAGCGCACGGTCACCAGCAGCCCGGTGCCGATTGACGTGGTCAGCGCCCAGCAATTGCAAAACACCGGCAAGCCCGGGTTGATGGAGGCTTTGAGCGCGGTAATCCCCTCGCTGACCCTGCCGGAAAAAACCGGTTGGGACGCCAGCGGCATTGCCCGGGCACCGAACCTGCGGGGCTTGAGCGCCGCCGAAGTGTTGGTGCTGGTCAACGGCAAGCGCCGCCACACCAGTGCCACCTTGAATATCAACGGCATCAACACCGGCGCGGCGCCGGCTGACCTGGACCTGATCCCCATCAGCGCCATCGACCATGTCGAAGTGCTGCGCGATGGTGCGGCTGCCCAATACGGGTCCGACGCCATCGCCGGGGTGATCAACGTGATCCTCAAGGCCGACACCCGCGGTACCTCGGTGACCCACGCGGGCCTTGGCTACGACGGCAAGAAACAGACCGTGCAGCAAAGCCTCAACAAGGGCTTCGAAATCGGCAACGGCGGCATCGTGCAACTGGCCCTGGATGCGCGCAGCCAGAACGATGACAACAAGGCCAGCGCCAACGGCTACACCTATGAGCAAGCCTATGGCCTGGCGGGCAAGTCCACCTATGGCGGCTACGGCACGCCCAAGACCAACCTGCTGACCCTGGGCTACAACGCCGAGCTGCCGATCGACGACAGCCTCAGCCTCTACTCCTTTACCACCTACTCGCGACGCAAGGCCGAGCAGGGGCAGAACTACCGTCTGCCGACCATCACCAACACCATCACCACCGGGCCCAACGGTTACCCGGCCGGGTACACCCCGACCTGGTACATCGACGAAGACGACTTCCAGGCGGCGTTCGGTGGCAAGGGCACTGTGGGCGAGTGGGATTGGGACCTGTCCACCACCTACGGGCGCAACGAAGCGGAGCAGGGCACCACCCACAACCAGAACCCTTCCCTGGGCGAAGCCACGCCCAACAGCTTCACCTCCGGCACCTGGATTTCCACCGAGCTGACCACCAACCTGGACTTCAAGCGTGGCTTCGATATCGGCCTGCAAAAGCCCTTGGACCTGTCCTACGGCTTCGAGCATCGGCGCGACACTTACGAGGTGCAAGCCGGCGATTACGCGTCCTATGCCAATGGCGGTTACTGCGTGGCGCCGGGTAACTGCGCATCGTCCGGGGCACAGGTCACCAACGGTATTTCACCGGACGAAGAAAGCAGTACGTCACGCAACAGCCTGGCCGGTTATGTGGATGTGGGTTTCAACCCCTTGCCGGACTGGTACGTCGGCACGGCGGTGCGTTATGAGCATTACAACGAGGGCGTGGGCGCCACCCGCAGCGGCAAGCTGACCACCCGCTACGACTTCACCCCGCAGTTCGCAGTGCGCGCCACGGTGAGCAATGGCTTTCGTGCGCCGTCCCTGGCCAACAGTCTGTTCAGTGCGCGCTCCACCACCTATGGCGTCGTCGATGGCGTGTATCAGTCGATCAACTATGGCGTGCTCCCCGTGGGCTCGGCGGCGGCCCAGGCGCTAGGCGCGCAGGCGTTGAAGCCCGAGCGATCCACCAACTTCAGCCTTGGTTTCACGCTCACGCCCACCGACCGCCTGAGCTTCACCGCCGATGCCTACGTGATCAACCTGCGTGACCGCATCACCCTTACCGGCACCTTGCTGGGCCCGGAAGTCACCCAGGTGCTGCAGAACAACGGCATCAACTCCACCTCCGGCGGCCAGTACTTTATCAACGGCGCCGACACTCGCACCAAGGGTCTGGACCTGGTCAGCAGCTACAACCAGGACCTGGGCGCGTTCGGCGCGCTGAAGTGGACCGCCGCGTTCAACTGGAACCAGACCCAGATCCTCAACTACAAGGAATCCACCCACATTCTTGGTACGTCCTACGACCTGATGGACCGCCAGGCGCGCAACCTGATCACCGGCGTGCAACCCAACACCAAGCTGATCCTGGGCGGTGACTGGAGTATCGAACGTTTCAACCTCAACCTGGCCCTGACCCGCTACGGCTCGTACAAGGAAGTGAACTCATCGGCCAATCGTGACCTGGACCGGGTCTACAACGCCCGCTGGATCACCGACCTCGACCTGGGCTACAGCCTCACCAAAGACCTGAACATCGCCATCGGCGCCAAGAACCTGTTCGACCTCTATCCCAAGAAACAAGGAGTGCCGAGCAGCACCATGGTTGCCAGCTACGGCACCTATTCGCCCTACGGTTTTACCGGTGGGTATTACTACACCCGGCTGACTTACGCCTTCTGAGGCCTGCGAGGAAAAGAACATGCCCATTGTCGCCAAACCCTATGACCTGCTGGATGAAGTCAGCGCCCAACCGCTGCGCCAGCGCCATGTCGCCACGCCGATCAAGACGTTGCGCGTGGTGCCGGCCCGGCACCCCTGGCGCTGGGCCGGGTCGATTTTCGCCGCGCTGGTATTACTCGCCATCGTGCACTCCCTGGCCACCAACCCGCGCTGGGAATGGGGCGTGTTCGGCCAGTGGTTCTTCTCGCCCTCGGTGCTGCGCGGCTTGGGCCAGACGTTGCTGCTGACGCTGCTGAGCACAGTGTTCAGCATTTTGCTGGGTACCGCGCTGGCCCTGGCGCGGCTGTCGGGTTCGCCGTTGCTGGCGGCGTTGGCCTGGGGCTATATCTGGTTTTTCCGGTCGATGCCGGCACTGCTGGTGCTGATCATCCTCTACAACTTTGCCTACCTGTACGACCACATCGTGTTAGGCGTGCCGTTCACCGACCTGGTGTTCGCCGAATGGTCGACGGTGGATGTGCTCAGCCAATTTACCGTGGCCGTCCTGGGCTTGAGCCTGATGCAGGCGGCCTACGCGGCGGAGATCGTTCGCGGTGGGCTGATCGGCGTGGATGCCGGCCAGCATGAAGCGGCGGCGGCCTTGGGGCTGCCGGCCTCTCGACGCATCTTCCGGATCATCCTGCCCCAGGCGCTGCGCTCGATCTTGCCGTCGGGGTTCAACGAAATCATCGGCCTGGTCAAGGGCACCTCGATTGTCTACGTACTGGCCTTGCCCGAGCTGTTCTACACCGTGCAGGTCATCTACAACCGCACCCAGGCGGTGATCCCGTTGCTGATCGTCGCCACGGTCTGGTACCTGATCATCACCACCGTGCTCACCAGCGCCCAGTACTACGTCGAGCGCCACTTCGCCCGGGGCACCGCGCGGGTGCTGCCACCCACGCCGTTGCAGCGCGTGCGCCGCTGGTTCAAGGAGAAGGCCCATGCCTGAAGCACGCGCCGGGCGCATCCAGATCCAGGGCGTGGGCAAGCGCTTTGGCAATCAGCAGGTACTCGATCATATCGACCTGAGCATTGACCCTGGCAAGGTCACGGTGATCCTCGGGCCGTCCGGGTCGGGCAAGTCCACCTTGCTGCGCACCATCAACCACTTGGAGAAGATCGACAGCGGGCACATCACCATCGACGGTGAATACGTCGGTTATCGGCGCAAAGGCGACCTGCTTTATGAACTCACCGAGCGCGAGGTCCTCAAGCGCCGCATCGACGTGGGCTTCGTGTTCCAGAACTTCAACCTGTTTCCCCACCTCACCGCCTGGGAAAACATCGCCGAAGCGCCCCTGGCGCACAAGCGCTGGAGCCGGCTGCAGGCCCGTGACAAGGCCGATGAATTACTCGCCAAGGTCGGCCTGGCGGACAAGGCCGACGCCTACCCGCGCCAGCTCTCCGGCGGCCAACAGCAACGCGTCGCCATCGCCCGGGCCTTGGCGCTCGACCCCAAAGTGCTGCTGTTCGACGAGCCCACCTCGGCCCTCGACCCGGAACTGGTGGGTGAGGTGCTCGACGTGATCAAGGGCCTGACCCAACTGGGCGTGACCCTGGTGATCGTCACCCATGAGATCGGCTTTGCCCGCGAAGTGGCCGACCACGTGGTGTTCCTCTGCGACGGCCAACTGATCGAAGAAGGCCCGCCCGAACAGATCCTGCGCCAACCCCGACATCCCCGCACCCAGGCCTTTCTCGGCAAAGTGCTTTAGTTCAAGGAGTGACTGCCCATGTTTATCACCACTGCCCGTGTCGTCCTGTTGGCAATTGCCGGGGCCGGTGCCCACAGCGCATTTGCCGTGCAACAGGTCGACCTCAGCCCCGATCGCCCGCGCATCCATGCGCCACGCAATGAAGCGGCCATCGCGCAGATCCCGCCAGGCTTCAAATTCGCCCAGCCGGGCAAGTTCACCGTGGCCGTATCAGGCGTAGCCGGGCCACCGCTGGCGCTGCTGGCCAGTGACGACAAAACCACCATCGGCAGCGAGGCCGACACCGCCCAATTGGTGGCCGACAGCCTTGGCCTGCAACTCAATGTGGTGCAGACCAGCTGGGAAGACTGGCCCCTGGGCGTCAGCTCGGGCAAGTACGACGCGGTGATCAGCAACGTCACTGTGACCGAGGCGCGCAAAAAGCGTTTCGACTTCGCCACCTACCGCCAGGATGTGCTCGGGTTTTACGTCAAGAGCACCAGCAAGATCAGTGAGATCAAGCAGGCGGCGGACATTGCCGGGCTGAAGATCATCGTCGGCTCCGGCACCAACCAGGAAAAAGTCCTGCTGGCCTGGAACGAGGCCAATGAGAAAGCCGGCCTCAAACCTGCGCTGTTGCAGTACTTCGACGACCAGGCCGCCGCACAACTGGCGGTGCAGTCTGGGCGCAGCGACGCACTGTTCGGGCCGAACTCGGTGTATGCCTATTCGGCAGCGATCACCGGCGGCATCAAGCGTGTGGGCACCGTTAATGGTGGCTGGCCGTTGCAGGCGGATATCGCGGTGACCACGCGCAAGGACAACGGCCTGGTGCAGCCGATCCACACGGCACTGCAGGGTGCGATTGCCGGCGGCCAATACGAGCAGGTGCTCCAACGTTGGGGCCTGGATGTCGAGCGCGTCGACAAGTCGCTGATCAACCCACCGGGCCTGCCGGACTAGGAGCATCGACATGGGACTGACACGACGTGAAGCGCTATCGAGTATTGCCGCAGTCGGCGGTGAGAAGGCGGTCAAGGACGCATTGGCGGTGTTGGGCCTGGGCCCATCGTCACACCGCCGACCGCAACCGCTGAAACTCAAGGACGACCTGGGGCAGGGCATTCGGGTTCTGGTGCTGGGCGCCGGGATTGCCGGGCTGGTCACTGCGCTGGAATTGACGCGCGCCGGCTTCAGTGTGCAGGTGCTGGAGGCCCGTGAGCGCGTGGGTGGACGCACCTGGACCCTGCGTAACGGCGACCGCGTGGACTATAAGGACGGTCGCTCGCAAACGGTGGGGTTTGACCCAGGCCAGTATTTCAACGCCGGCCCGGCGCGCATCCCCAGCCAGCACCGCACGATCCTCGACTATTGCAGTGAACTGGGCGTGCCCCTGGAAGTGCTGGTCAACAGCAGTCATGGTGCTCAGGTGCGACCGGACCTGAGCCAGGCAGCGTTCAGCGTCGGCCAGGCGCTCAACGATACGCGGGGGCATTTATCCGGCTTGTTGGCCAAGGCGGTGCAACGCGATGCCCTTGACGATGTGCTGAGTGGCGAAGAGCGCACGCGCCTGCTGGCCTTTTTGCAGGTCTATGGCGACCTGTCCCAGGCGTTGGCGTTCGAGGGCACCCTGCGTTCGGGGCACCTTGAATCCGCCGCCCACCCTGGCGCCTTGCCCGACCGCCGCAGCCCGTTGACGTTAGAGCGGTTGCTGCACCCGGAACTCTGGGGGGCTTTACTGCACACCGAGTTCCCGGAATTTTCGGCCACCATGTTCCAGCCGGTGGGCGGCATGGACCGCATCACCGAAGCCTTCTACCGGCGCGTGCAGGAGCAGGTGCAACTGGGCGCCCAGGTGCGGCAGATCCGCCAGCTGGAGGACGGCGTGGCCGTGACCTACCACGACCAGCACAGTGGCCGTGAACAGGTGGTGCGTGGCGACTTTCTGGTCTCTACCTTGCCGCTGCCCCTGCTGGCCAAGCTCGATACCGACTTCAGCGCGCCGGTCAAGGCGGCCTTGCTCAGCACCCGCAGCGACCAGGCGACCAAGGTGGCCTGGCAATCCCCGCGCTTTTGGGAGACCGACTACCGTACCTACGGCGGCTTGTCGTGGATCGAGCACCCGGCGCGCCTGCTGTGGTACCCCAGCAACGACCTCAACACCCGCGAAGGCGTGCTGGTGGCCGGTTACGTGACCGGCGAGGGCGCCGACGTGTTTGGCGGCCAGCCCCTCGATCAGCAGTACGCCGCTTCCCGGCAAGCCGTGGAGCTGTTGCATCCAGATTGTTCCAGGCATTTGCGCCATCCACTGGCGGTGTCCTGGGAGCAGATCCCCTACAGCGAAGGCCCGTGGTTGCAACGCGAAAACTTCCCCGCCCAGGCCCACGCCTTGCTTGAACAGCCCCATGGCCGGGTGTACTTCGCCGGCGATGGCCTGGTGCAGAGCGGCGTGGGTATCTGGCAGGAATCGGCAGCCAACTCGGCGCGCCATGTGGTCGCGCAACTGGCCGAGCGCATCACCCAACAACACCAACTCGCGGCGTTGGCCGCATCCTGAGGAGCAGCACCATGAGCGACAGTATCCAACGCACCAGCGTCGGCGAATTCCCCATCTCGCAAACCGTCACCGTGCCGGCCTCGGCCAGCCTGGTGTTTGTCAGCGGCACGCTGCCGGACTCCGCCGACCCGAAGGTGCCTGGGGTGTATGGCGACACCGAAGTGCAGAGCGTTTCAGTGTTCAACAAACTGCGCCAGATCCTGCGCCAACACGACCTGGACCTGGGCGACATCGTGCAGTTACGGGTGTTTCTGGTCGGCGCCGAAGAGACCGGTGGCAAGCTGGATTTTGCCGGGTTGCAGCGCGGCTATACCCAGTTCTTTGGCACGCCCGAACAGCCAAACAAACCGGCGCGCACCGCGTTGCAAGTAGTGGCGCTGCCGTTGCCGGGGGCGTTGGTGGAGGTGGAGGCAATTGCGGCAAGGAACCTTTGATCCTTAAGACTGTGCTTCTTGGGGGCTCGATGAGGTCTGCGCATGTGTGTCATCAGTCGTTCTTTTGGATGATAAATGCGCTGTAGATTGCTTGCTCTGCTCCGCAAGCTTGATTTTCTTATTTGAAGCAGAGCTTTGCTCATGTCGGGCAGCCAATGCATGCAGGCTGGCGAGTTTGTTCATGAGTTTTGGAAATTTCGTCTGAAGTGCGACAACCGCGCCATGCGAGTCCCTATAAAGCATAAGTGTGGTAAGTGAAAAGGACAGCGACATTGACGCCATGTACAGCGTTCCAAGCATTTCATGTCCGTTGGTTTTAAGGACACTGCCTGCATAAAGAATGAATAGCGAAGCAAATATGGCCGCGGACACGGAAAAAGCTTTGATGACGCCCCATATCAGAAATGTCAGGCTACCTTCAATAAAAATCACCGGAGACGCGCAGCCTATGAATCCACAGATTATGTAGTTCAGCACTTGGGGTATTAAGATGATGCCTACGATCACCAGCAAGATCATCAAGTCCTTTTCAAGGTCAAGCATTACAGTCAATAGGCGACTGAGGAATGATCCAATCGGTCCTTGGAATGTTCCATTGCCGATTGCGCCCGTTATGAATGCGTACGTCGCTAACGCGAGGGTAATGACCATCGTTAGGGAAAATAGATAGAAGGTGACTCTTAGATCATCACCATATTCTTTGCGTAATTGGACGATCGCCACTCTGCTGAGAAAAGCGAATGCAACAAACGAAAGTATCAGCATGCTGATAATTGTGATGGTCATTTTGGTGGACTTCCTGTCAAGTAAAAGTGTTCTTGCTGGTGCGTTGCTCGTGAGCAGTCACTCAAAAACGTTCTTATGCTACCAAGGCTACTCTTGCATGAGCAGTGCGCTCTGCTTGAGCCTGCGTTTCTGCGCAAACGGCAGTGTTTCATCATCCCCATACGGCGCGCTGTACCAGTTGCCGTAGCTAGGGTTGGGCAGCAGGAACCAACGCTGGCCTAGCCAATTCACATAGGGTTTGACGGCCTTGCGTTGTGCATCCAGGGTGTTGTGTTCGGCTTGCACGAAATCTCCCAGCGAGTCACCGGCCATCAACAGCACGCGGGCATGGCTGGCGACCCACTGGCGGCGGCACTGCTTGCCGTATCCCGCGCTTTCGCAGTGGCCGGTGGGGGTGCTGGCGGCCAGGATCTGTGCGTCGCTCTCAATCGGAAAGCCGCGCAAACGCAGGTTTTTGGCGGTGGCCGCGACCTGGCTGTGTTCGCGGTTGGTGAGGTAGTAAACCTGGATGCCTTTTTGCCTGGCCGCCTGCAGGAACGCTACCGAGCCTGGCAGTGCCTGGGCCTTGGCCTGGTCGACCCAGGTGTTCCAGCGATCATAGGAATAGACCTGATTATTGATAATGTCGCGGGCGTTGAGGGGCACGTTGTCCAGCAGGGTTTCGTCGATGTCCACCACCACTGCCGGGGGCAAGCCGGCCAGGTTGCGTGGGGCAAAGGGCAGGGCGTCCCAGCTCGGGTCGGCCAGGGCGACATCCAGTTGGCGGGTGGCATTGGCGAAGAGCTGGCGGTAGATCAGCTCGTGCTCGATGGAGGTCTGGGTCCAGAGCACGGCGTCGAGTTGGTCATTGGCCGGCGGGTGTTGCTGGCAGCCCGCGAGGGCGGTGGTGAGCAAGCAGAGGCTGGCGAAGAACAGGTTGCGCATGGGCTGGGTCTCGAGGAACGTGGTGGCGTGGTCGGCGCGCCAGTCTAATCATTTGCGAGGCTCGCGGCTCGGTGCTGTTTCGGAATCGTCTTAAAGCCAGGCTTCACCCTTGGCGGGTAATGTAGCGAGCGTTGAAGGATCGTCGTCGCTGCCCACCTGCCTGGTTTGCCTATGTCCAATAAAACGTTACGTTTTCTGATCGCCGACGGGGAGCATCTGCAGCGGGTCAAGATCGAGAAAATGCTCAACCAGTTGGGCTATTACCGTATCGCCCCCTTGAGCTCATTCGACGAAGTTCAGGCGCTGACGTGCTCGAACGGCGTGATGTTCGACCTGTTGATCATCAACACCGCGCTGGTGCGTTCGCGCCAGGTCGACCTGCTGAAGTTCTGCCGTGAAAACCCGATGATCCGGCACGCGCTGATCTATGACGGGCAGTGCGCGCAGCGGTCGGTGGTGCCAGTGTCGGCCAGCCAGACCTTGCATCTGTCCTTGTCGCAATCACCGGATTTCAATTCCCTGTGCCGTTGCCTGGAAATGCTCGACCCGGCGGCGATGACGCGCGTCGCCGGGATGTCGCCCAAGCGTTGAGCGTCAGCGCCCCCAGGTGGGCAGGTGGTGATTGCCCATTCGCCAATGGGGCTGCCGAGGCCTGAGGCACACACCGCCGACCCAACGCTCATGGCTGACGTGGTCCATCCAATTGGCGTCGCCATTTGCGACTGCCTGTCCCAATGATGTCAACGCCAAGTAGCGCTGAGGCCAGGGTTGATCCCTCTCTGTTTCCACCACCAATGGCTGCTCGCCATCCATCAACGGCCGCATCAGCGCATGAAACATCAGATCGCCGAGAAACGGCAGTGGTTCGCGCTTGGCCATCAACTCCGCGAAGACCCGGGCAAACGCCACTGGCCCGCTTTCGGCGATATACCTCAGCGCCAAGCGCTCGGTCAGTGAGAGGCCATCCTCAATCCCTGGCAACTCCTGCAATTGGCGGCGTAGCGCCGGTGCAAGAAGCGGCAGGCTCGGGTGAGCGGTACGGGCCAGTTCTGCCAGCTTGATCGGCGAGGGATCGCAGTAAGCCGACCAGGCTTGTTTGGCCAGGTGCACGGCCGCGTCGTCGATCAAGCGTCGCTGAGGCCACAGCCAGGCAAGCACGTCGGGCGCCAGTTGCCCGATGCCGATAAACCGTTCGACGCCCGGTATGCGGTCGACCTCGATCAGCTCAAGCTTTTTTGGCGCACGTTCAAGGCTTGAGAGTGCGCGTATCAGGAACAGTTGGTCATAGGCGTCCGCTTCACACCACAGCACGCTATGTTCGGCGCCGGCCAGTGAGTCCAATTGGGTGTATTCATCGTCAACGCGCAGGTTTACATCAGCAGGGGCCAGGGCAAAGGCCTGGCTGATAAAAGCGCTGCGCAGGCGGCGGAATTCGGCGCTGGGAAGATCGCGTACGGGGCCCATGCACAGCGGGTCGCTGAGCATCTGGAAGCGGCCCTTGAACCCAGCCACCTGCAAGCTGTGGGCAATGTCATTGCCACAGCGCCAATGGCGGGTGCGTGCCTCGTCGCTGGCCTCGAAACCTTGGTGGCGTGCAGCAAAGTCCAGGGCATCGATATGCGCCTTGAGCTTGGGCCAACTGGCAAAGCCCAATTGCTTGGCGACCTGCCACTGGGCCTGGGCCAACGTGGCGCTGGGGTCTCGGTTTTTCAGCTGCGGCAACAGTTCCTTGGCACGTTTGCGCTGCTGCTCAAGGTTGAGACGGCCGTTGGTAGTGGAGGCTAAAGGGCGTTGCGACATACGAGCTCCTTGTACAAACCTTTTCCGCTTCAAGGTTGGGAGTCGTAGAAATGAGGTAGAGCTGGGATGTCTTGGGCGCAGCCCTTTCCGCGGAAGGTGGCGTAGAGAGCGCCAGGCGGGAAATATAGGCAGCATTGCCATCGCGTGCAACCCAAAAATGTGGGCTTGTCCCAACCCCAGTCACTTAAGCGCAGTTCCCTTGTGGGAGCGGGCTTGCTCGCGAAGGCGGTGTGTCAGTCGCTACCTGTTACTGCATCACCGCTTTCGCAGGCAAACCCGCTCCCACAGTGGATCTTCGTTGCTTTGAGCATTGCGTTCGCTTAATTCATCGGCATTGGGGCGGGTGCTGTTTTATTTGTCCTGGCGCGCCTCCAGTGTTTTTTGATGTTCGGCCAGGAAGGGTTGCTCCGCTGGATCAAAACGATCAATCCCGGCGGTGAAGCGGTGCCAGTAGGGGTACAACGGCTGACGGCGAGTGATGGCTTCGATGCGCGCCGACTGCTCTTCGGTGAGTTTCAGCTCGGTGGCCGCCAGGTTATCGCGCAGGTGTGCTTCCGTACGGGCGCCGATAATCAGCGAGGTGATCCCCGGGCGATCCTTGAGCCAGGCCAGGCAGGTGCGGGCTACCGAGACGCCGTGTTCATCACCGACGGCGGCGAGGGTCTCGATAATGTCCAGTGCACGTTCCTGGTCGTGGACGTAGGGTTCCGGCCAACCGCTGCCCTGGCGGGTATTGGCGGGCGGCTTGTGCCCGCGTCGGGTCGTGCCGGTCAGCAAGCCTTCGCCCATCGGGCCCCACACCAAAGTGCCAACCTGCTGGTCCAGGGCCAACGGCAGCAACTCGTACTCGGCCTCGCGAGATTCCGGGGTGTAGTAGATCTGCTGGGTAATCGGCTTGAGCATGCCGTGCAGTTCAGCCTTGCCCAGGGTTTTCATCATCTGCCAGGCGGTGAAATTGCTGGTGCCGAAGTAGCGGATCTTGCCTGAGCCGACCAACAGGCGCAGGGCTTCCAGGGTCTCTTCGATTGGCGTCATGCCGTCCCAGTTGTGCAGTTGGTACAAGTCAATGTGGTCGGTGCCCAGGCGCTTGAGGCTGGCTTCGCAGGCGCGGATCAAGTGGTAGCGCGACGAGCCGGAGTTGTTGGGGTTGTCGTCCACCGGGCTGCGGCCTTTGGTGGCCAGCAGAATGTCGTTGCGCTTGTCGCCCAGCGCCTTGCCCACCACTTCTTCGGCCAGGCCGTGGGAATAGAGGTCGGCGGTGTCGACCATATTCACTCCGGCGTCGAACGCCATATCGAACATGCGCTTGGCCAGGGGCACGTCCACCGCACCGCATTTTTCAAACTCTGCGCGACCGCCAAAGGGCACGGTGCCCAGGATGATTTCCGAGACCAGCAGGCCGGAATGACCCAGTTGTCGGTACTGCATGTTGCCTCCTACTTAACGTTGCACGTGAAGGTGTGAACGATGGGGAGGGCGATAGTTTGAATTTTTTTCATGAAATTGCGACGCCGGCGCCGAGAGTTTCGGACAGGTGATTGTTTCGCCTAATGAAATGCTGGATTGTAAATCCTGGTCATTCCGCCGACTGAGGCGGCAGTGGAATATGCCTGGCGTCGATACCCATTCTTTTGGAGCCTTTCATGACCCAGCCTGCAATCAAACTGTATGGTTTTCCCTTATCCGGCCACTCCCACCGGGTCGAGCTGATGCTATCCCTGCTGGGCCTGCCCACTGAATTTATCCTGGTGGACCTCAAACAAGGTGCGCATAAAACGCCCGAATTCATCGCCAACCTCAACCACTTCGGCCAGGTACCGGTGATCGACGACGGCGGCACTGTGTTGGCCGACTCCAACGCGATTCTGGTCTACCTTGCCAGTACCTATGGCAAAGGGCAGTGGCTGCCAAGCGATCCCATCGGCCAAGCGCGGATACAACGCTGGCTCTCGGCCGCCGCCGGTCAACTCCATGCCGGGCCCGCTACGGCGCGCTTGGCCACGGTGTTTGGCGCCGAGGTGGACACTGTCAGCGCAATCAACCGAGCCCATGCACTGCTGAACGTGGTGGAGCAGCAACTGGGCGAGAGCCGCTTTCTGGCCGGTGATCAGCCAAGCATTGCCGATATCGCGTTCTACACCTACGTGGCCCATGCGCCGGAAGGCAACGTATCGCTGGCCGACTACCCTGAGGTGCGTGCGTGGCTTGCCAGCATCGAAGCCTTGCCGGGGTTTGTCGCTATGCCGCGCACGGCGGTGGGGCTGCAATCACAGTAACGATCAAGAGGCGCCGATGGACCGATTTCATGAAATGCAGGTGTTCCTGGCGGTGGCCGAGGAGGAGGGGTTTGCGGCTGCGGCGCGCCGCCTGAAAACCTCGCCACCCAGCGTGACCCGCGCCATTGCTGCCATGGAGCAGCGCATCGGTACGCAACTGCTGTCGCGCACCACGCGCAGCCTGCACCTGACCGATGCCGGCCAGCGTTACCTGGAAGATTGCCGACGCATTCTCGCCGAACTGGAAGAGGCCGAGGAGGCGGCAGCGGGCAGTTACTCCATCCCTGGCGGCCACCTGACAGTGACCGCACCGGTGCTGTTTGGCGAGCTGTATGTGGCGCCTGTGCTGGGGGAGTACCTCGACCAGTTCCCCCTGGTGAACATCAGTGCCTTGCTGGTCGACCGTGTGGTCAACATGGCCGATGAAGGCGTCGATGTGGCGGTGCGTATCGGCCATCTGCACGAACCCGGGCAGCAGGCGATCAAGGTCGGCGAAGTGCGCCGGGTGGTGTGCGCATCGCCGGCTCATCTGGACCAACATGGGCGCCCGCAGCGGCCTGAGCAATTGCGGGAAGCCAAGATTGTCACCTCATCGTCCAGCCAACTGGTCAGTGAGTGGACGTTCGTCGACGCCGGGCGGCCGCTGAAGATAGCCATTGAGCCGCGTCTGAGCGTTACGGCGAACAATGCCGCAATCAACCTGACGCGCCTGGGCTGGGGCATGACGCGTGTGCTGTCCTATCAGGTGGCGGCAGCGGTGGCGGCGGGTGAGCTGGAGCTGGTGCTGGAGGCTTTCGAACCGGCACCGCTGCCGATCCACGTGGTGTTCCAGCAAAACGGCCGCATACCGGCCAAGGTCAACACCTTTGTGGATTTCTTAAGCCAGCGCCTCGGACAGGACGCGGCCCTCAATCCAGCGACGAAGCGGCGCGTTTGATGGAGCGCTTTCGCGATATGCAGTTGTTTGCCGCGCTGGCCGGGCAACCCAGCCTGGCCTCGGCGGCACGCCGTGCCTTGGTCTCCGGCCCGACCCTGGTCCGTGCGGTTGCGCGCCTGGAGGCACGCCTGCGGGTGGTGTTGCTGCAACGTAGTACACGCGGGGTCAGCCTCACCGACGCGGGCCAGGCTTACCTTGCCGACTGTGTACGCCTGCTGGCAGCGGTGGACGCGGCCGAGGCCTCGGCCAACGGTTTGCATGTGCAGGCCCAGGGCGACCTGCGGATATTCCTGCCGTTACTGTTCAGCCGCTATGTCATGGCGCCGTTGTTGGCCGGCTATGCGGATCGCTACCCGGCGGTGCGTGTCATTGCGCACTACCACGACTATTTCCCTAACCTGCACGCAGAAGGGCTGGACGTGGCGGTGCTGGTCGGCGAATTGCCCAGCTCTTCGCTGATTGCGCGGCAGGTCGGGCAGGTGGGCACTGTCCTTTGCGCCAGCCCCGCTTACTTGGCGACCCGGGGCGAACCCCGGCATCCGGCTGAACTCAAGCAGCATCATCTGATTGCCAGCGCCGACCCGGTGCACTGGGATTTCCCGCATTACACCCTCAAGGCACGCGCCCGACTGAGTTGCGCCACTGTCCAAGGCGCGATCAATGCGGCGGTGCAGGGGGCGGGCGTGATTCGAGCCTTGAGTTACCCGCTGCACGAACACCTGGCGAGCGGCCAGTTGCAGCGCCTGTTGCCTACCTTCGAGTTGCCGCCCCAGCCGGTGCATGTGGTCTACCGCGAAGGCCGTCATGCGTCGATGCGCATGCGCAGCTTTGTCGACTACTGCGTCAGCGCGTTGCGCGAGCATCCGGCGTTTCAGTTGGCGTAATAGTGGATTGCCCTGGGTGGGCATTCTCTCCATCACGGCCTGGGCGCAGCATGCTGGTATCTAACCGGAGGTGAGCGCCATGCACTCGATTGAACCAACCCCTTGGCATGTCGGCGAACGACACATGCAGGAAAGTGCCGGCGTTTCTGAACGCATGGCGATGATCGGGCCCAAGGTCATTCGTGATCATTTGCCTGAGCAGCACCGCGATTTCTATCCGCTGCTGCCGTACTTGATCGCGGGTGTGGTGGACGAACAAGGCATCCCCTGGGCGACGATGCTGGAAGGCGCACCAGGATTTGCGCATTCACCGGACCCACACACGCTGCAGATCGACAGCCTGCCCGCCAAAAGCGATCCCGCCTGGGCTGGGATAACGGACGGCGCGGCGATCGGCCTGCTGGGCATCGACCTCAACACCCGCCGCCGTAATCGCATGAATGGCCGGATCGGATCGCATGAGGATGAGGGCTTTGCGGTGGACGTAGTGCACACCTTCGGCAATTGCCCCAAGTACATCCAACTGCGCCCCGTCGCTGGCATTGCGCGCAAACCCGGCAACCTGGCCCAGCGCAGCAACCGCCTGGACGACGCCGCACAAGCACTGATCCGCCACGCCGACACCTTCTTCGTCGCCAGCTACGTCGACCTGCACGGCGAACGCTCGGTGGACGTCTCCCACCGAGGTGGCAATACAGGATTTGTACGCGTGGAAGGCAACGTGCTGACCATCCCGGACTTTGCCGGCAACCTGTTTTTCAACACGCTCGGCAACCTGCACGCCAACCCGGTGGCGGGGTTGTTGTTTGTGGATTTTGAGACCGGCGACGTGCTGCAAGTGGCCGGGCGTACTTCGTTGATCCTGGGCGGGCCGCAAGTGGCTGAGTTCGAAGGCGCGCAGCGCTTGTGGACGGTGACGGTGGAACATGGGGTCAGCCGCCCGGCAGCATTGGCGTTGCGGTGGCAGTTCGAGGAGTTTTCGCCGCACAGCCTAGCGATGGGCACCTGGTAGCCTGGCACGATAATGCCATGTAGGAGCGAGCTTGCTCGCGAAAAACGTCAACCATAACGCGGGCTTCCTGAGTAAGCGCGGTGCCTGTGGGTTTTTCGCGAGCAAGCTCGCTCCTACAGAATGAGATGTGAAACTCCCACATTTTCGAGGGTGGCGCAGGCTGGTGGATGAGCTCGCTCTAGGGAAGACGGTCAGCCAGACGTCGAGTCATGCCGTAATCAGCATTGGGAAACAGCTGATTGGTCATCTCGATGATTTTGCTTTGTGCATCAATGAACTTGCCCATACGGGCGCCGCCTGAGGTTGAGTCATACAGCGCCTGTCCGACCCTTCGGCCGTTTTCGAACACCTGAATATCGGCGAAGCTCATGTACAGCGCCATGTCCCAGCTCCATGTGCCAATGTAAGTGGTCGATAGCGCGCAATTGGCGGGCGGACTACCTGGCTGCAACTCGCGGGTCTGAAAGCCTTTGCTGCGCAGTTGAGCTGTGTAGGTGGTGTTGAAACCCTCGCGCAGGCCTGCGGCGGGAATCATGCAGATTTCGGGCGAGTGAATAGTTGAGGAGGGAACGGGGGTGACGGTTTGCGTGATGCTGCAGCCGGTAAGGGCGCCGCATACCAGTAAGCAAGCGAGGGTTGTTACCTGGTGCATAGCGACCTCCATGTCATAAGTAGTGGCTGGATGATAGCAGTGAAGTTCCAGCATGGATCACTATCTACTGAGACGCAGCCGATCCAATGTGGGAGCTGTCGAGCTTTAGCGAGGCTGCGATGGCGGCGGCCCGGTCAACAATATTCATTGCCTGACCCACCGCCATCGCGGCCTCGCTAAAGCTCGACGGCTCCCACAGGGAATGTCATTGCCTGTTGGGTTTGCGCGTTTTCATCAGGCCGCCGGGCACTCACGGTTCAGCGCTTCATCTACCAGCAACTGCGCAATCTCGATCATCTGCACCACCGCCAGCACCTGCTTGCGGGGGTGACCGTCAAGCTGTTCGGCACAGTCGTAGGCGCAGACAGTCGCGGACTCCAGCATTTCGCTGGCATTGCTCAAGGCGGCTTCAGTGCTGAGTCCGGGGCGGACAGTGAAGATGACATCGGGAGGCAGTTGCGGGTTGTCATCCGAGGGGGAGGGCGGGGGATTGGGTGTGACTTTTTTCATGGCGAAGCTCCTATGAATGAGCACCTCCATTTCGCTACCACACGAAGTAAGGAGGCGACTGTACACGGGGTGGTAGACCGGTCATAGAAACCCGGCAGGCCGAAGCCTCCCATGCACAGCCGCCACAAAGCAGCCCGCATAAAAAAACGCCCTTGAGCGTTTTTGGGGTCTATGAAAGAACTGGGCTACCACACCCATTCGCTGATTTTGCAGCGACCCGCGAAGGTTAGCGGCGAGGCTCATCGGACGCAACCCGAAAGTTGCGTAAGAGCGGTCCGACAACCGCGCCATTGCGGGTACGCTGAATAACCCATGTAGGAGCGAGCTTGCTCGCGAAAAACGTCAACGATAACGCGGGCTTCCTGAGTAAGCGCGGCGCCTGCGGGTTTTTCGCGAGCAAGCTCGCTCCTACAGGGGGATGTGATTGCCTGTTGGGTTTGCGCGTTTTCATCAGGCCACGGGGCACTCAAGGTTCAGCGCTTCACCCACGAACATGTTGCTGGATGTTGAACCATCATCCTGAGCGGTTCCTTTGGGTTAGCCTTGTTTTCCTACTGACAAACAAGGATTGGTCATGCAACGAAAGGTCATTAATCCCACGACGGTATTCAATTCGCTGCAATACGGTTTCAGCCAGGCCATGGAAGTGCCGCAGGGGCGACGGATCATGCTGTCCGGGCAAGTGGGGGTGGATGCTCAAGAGCGTACAGTGGGCCTCGGCATCGCCGAACAGACCGCCGCTGCTCTGGATAATATCGAAAAGGTGCTGGCCGAGGTCGGTGGCGACCTGTCTCATGTGATCATGCTGCGGCTGTATATCGTCGAGTCTGCCCGGGATCAGCAGGAGCCGATTGCCGAGGCGCTGCGCCAGCGCTTCACGCACAACCCGCCGCCGTCTTCGTGGATTATCGTCAGTGGGTTGTCGTTGCCGGAATGGTTGATCGAGGTTGAGGCGGAGGCGGTGGTTCCGTTCAGTTAGGGCTTTTGTAGGAGCGAGCTTGCTCGCGAAAAAACCATAGCCGCCGCATTTATTCAGGATGCACGCGTTATCGTTGACGTTTTTCGCGAGCAAGCTCGCTCCTACAGCCATTCAATACCGAATCATCACCGATTTAAGTTCGGTGTAATCCTCAATAAACGCACTGCCAAACTCCCGCCCTAATCCCGAAGACCGGCTGCCCCCAAACGGCACTGCCGGGTCGAGCAAGGTGTGCATGTTCACCCACAGAGTCCCCGCCTTGATCGCCGGGATCATGCGCAGGGCCTTGCCCAGGTCATTGGTCCACAGGCTGGCGCTCAAGCCGTAGGGCCCGTGGTTCATCATGGCCAGCAGTTCGTCTTCATCGTCGTAGGGCAGGAAGGTGGCGATGGGGTGGCCGCCGTGGATGATCGTGTTGTTTTCGGCGCGGGCCTGGTTGAAGTAGCCGAGCAGTTTGTGTTGGTGTTGCTGGTGGGTCACGGGGCCGAAGTCGGTGTGTTCGTCCAGGGGCGAGCCGATGGTCAGGTGGCTGATGAGTGCCTTGAGTTTTTCCAGCACGGCGTCGATCTGCGAGCGCTGCACGAAGAAACGCTCGGCCGCCGCGCAGATTTGCCCCGAGTGCAGGAAGCCCGCTTCGATAATGCCATCCACCGCTTTGTCTACATCCATGTCGCGCAGGAAGCCGGCGGCGTTCTTGCCACCCAGTTCCAGGGTCGCGCGGGTCAGCCCGGCGCCCATGGCACTGCGGCCCACCGCAATACCGGTGGGCACTGAGCCGGTGAAGGACACCTTGTGCGTGCCGGGGTGTTCCACCAGCCCCTTGCCGTCCAAGCGCCTGATCCTTGAGCGGCTGATGCAAGAGGCCAAGCGCCTGCTGTTGTTTACCGGTAGTTCCGCGAATGAAATCTGCTATCAGTTGGGGTTCAAGGACCCTGCGTATTTCAGCCGGTTTTTTTTGCGGTATGCACAGATGACACCGGAGGAGTACCGGCTGCGGCAGTCGGGGTTGCGCTGATATCCCAGGCGCCACCCAGTGCGGTATACAAATTCACCTCGGCGACCAACTGCGCCAGCCGGTCCACAATCAGCGCCTGTTGCGCGCTGAACAGCGAACGCTGCGCATCGAGGAACGTCAGGTTGCTGTCCACGCCGCTGCGGTAACGGTGTTCGGCCAGGTCATAGTAGTTCTGGTTGGCGGCGACGAAATCCCGTTGCGCCGCCAGTTGGTCGTTGAAGGTCTGGCGTGCGGCGAGGCCGTCGGCAACTTCCTGGAAGGCGCCCTGGATGGATTTTTCGTACTGGGCCACCGTGATGTCCTTCTGCAGCCTGGCGTAATCGAGGCTTGCGCGCAGGCTGCCGGCGTTGAAAATCGGCAGGTTGATCTGCGGCTGGAAGGTCCAGCTGCCCGAGCCGCCCTTGAACAGTCCCGACAGCTCCTTGCTGGTGCTGCCGGCGTTTGCCGTCAGGGTCACGGAAGGAAAGAACGCGGCACGGGCCGCACCGATATTGGCGTTGGCCGCCTGCAGCTGGTATTCGGCCTGGAGGATATCCGGGCGGCGTTGCAGCAGGTCGGAGGGTAAGCCGGCGGGCACGCGGGCGACCAGATCGTCGGCCAGCGGTCGCGCGGGCAAGTGTTCATCCACCGGGCCGCCCACCAGCAGCGTGAGGTTGTTGAGGTCCTGGGCCACCTGGCGTTCATAGCGGGCTACGCTGGCGCGAGTACTTTCTACCGCTGTGCGCGCTTGCACCACGTCCAGCGCCGAGGCTTTGCCTGCGCTTTTGCTGCGGTGGGTCAATTGCCAGCTGTGGTCGTTGGCGACCAGGGTTTGCTCGGCCAGGGCCAGCAGTTCCTGATCGGCCCGCCAGGTCAGGTAGGCATTGGCGACGTTGGCCACCAGGCTCAATTGCGTGCTGCGCCGCGCTTGTTCGGTGCCCAGGTAAGTGAGCAGCGCCTGTTCGCTGAGGCTGCGCACGCGGCCGAACAGGTCCAGCTCATAGGCACTCAGGCCCAAGGTGGCGGAATAGCTGGAGGTTATCGCTGACTTGCCGGTGCCGGTCACGCTCCCTGGCACCTTCTGGCGCTTGCCGGCGCCTGTGGCAGAGAGTGCCGGGAAGAGGTCCGCGCGTTGGATACGGTACTGCGCCTGGAACGCCTGCACATTCAGGGCCGCCACTCGCAGGTCGCGGTTGTTGACCAGCGCATCATTAATCAGCTGTTGCAGCGCCGGGTCGCGGAACAGCTGCTGCCAGTCCGGGTTTTGCGCCTGGGTGCCGGCCTGTGCCAGGCGGTACACGCCGCCTTGGGGGTACTGCGCAGGCGTCGGCGCGGCTGGTCGCTGGTACTCGGGAATCAGCGAGCAACCGCCGAGCATCCAGGCCATGCCAACGGTGCACAGCGTCCGTGTGCTCATCAAGCGCCCACCATCCATTTGGCCAGGCCATGCCGGCCGCTTACGCCCAGCTTGGCGGCGGCACGCTTGAGGTAGGTCTCGATCGAGCTGTTTTTGACACTGAGTTTCTCCGCGATTTGCGGTACGGTGCCGCCGGTCAGCAGGCCCAGGCACACCTCCTGCTCCCGCGCCGAAAGGGTGATGTCGCTCAAAGACAAGCGTTTGTAGAACTCACGTTGCAACTGCGATTGTTCCAGCAGGGTATGGGCCGGCTCAGTCTCGGCGTGCGGCGCCTGGCGCAGGCTCTGGGCGTGCCGTTCCATCAATGGCAATAGCGTGTCCGACAGGCACTTGAGAAACGACAACTCAGCCAGGGAAAACCCCTGCTGGGTCGGCGGGCGGTAGAACGAAATCACACAGCGTCGATTGCCCTGGCGCGATACCAGATTGCACTGGTGCGAGGTGCCGCGCGGATGCGCGCTGTTGGCCTTGGCGTTCATCTGGATCAGCAGCGGGTCTTGCATGTGCAGCATCTGCTGCAGCAACGGGTGGTCGTTCAGCGCATGCAAGGTCTGGGGCACCGACAAATCCTTTTTTACCCCGGCGCTGCCCAGTAACTTGATGTCCAGCACGCGGTCGCGCAGTTCATCCAGGGTCCATTCGCTGAGGTCTACCAGGTGAATCGGTACCCACTTGCCCACCAGCTGCAACATCGTGGCGGCGAAGTGTTCGTCGCCGCTGTTTGAAATCAACTCGCCCATTTCGGCATAAAAATGCGGGCCGCAGGTGTCGCCAATACTTGGGGTCAGACTCATAACCATCTCATCCTTGATGTCGAAAACCGTCAACGGTTGCCCAGGGCCTGTGCAGGGCGCTCCGTACTGCTTGAACGTAACTCGGCGTTCGAGATTTTATTTAGCCATAGGGATTTGTCCTACGTATGTAGCGGAAACGAGGGACACAAGCTGCCATAAAAATTGCGCCATTAATCCGACGCTTCTCACGAATACAGCCGGCTACGTACAGACGTAAGTTATTTTTAGGGGCTTTTAACGTATTGATGTATATGAGGATTTTATAAAATCCAGCGTTGGTCACAAAGCCCGGTATAAATCAGCTATAGCCAATGTCCTACAGCGATTTAATCGTTTCAGCCATGAACCTTTGGCCAAGCCATTTCCATCCATTTGAATGTCCGGGTTTCGGGTGTCAGACACCCCCCGGCGCCCATGCTCCAATCTGGCAACTTCGGCGTAATGGGCCACCTCTGCGCGGCCAGTGCCTGACCCCCATGAGAAGGATCTTATGCAGCATTCCTCCAGCCAGCCGGCCCGCTTTCCCCTCACTGGCGCCCAACAAGACATTTGGCTTGACCAACTGCGCGTGGGTGATTCGCCGCTGTACAACATTGGCGGCTACCTGGATTTTGCCGGCACCGTCGAGCCCGAACGCATGCAGCATGCTGTGGAACTGCTGGTGGCCCGTCACGATGCACTACGCACCCAACTGCACACCGACGCCAATGGCCTGCCTGGGCAAACATTCGCCCCTGAGTTGAAGGTGGAGATGGCGCTGCATGACTTCTCCGCGCTGCCCGACCCGCCTGCAGCGACCCAAGCCTTGATGCAGGCGCAAATGGCTCGGCCCTACGCCCTTGGCGGCGAGCCACTGTGCCGTTTTTTCCTGGTCAAACTTGATGATGATCACTACCGCCTCGGCACCCAGGCTCATCATCTGATCCTCGATGGCTGGGGCTTCGGCCAGATGCTGCAATCCCTCGCGCAGCTCTACAGCGCCCTGGAGCAGGGGCGGGCCACCGAGCCACTGGCGCCGTCCTACATCGACTTTATCGACACCGACCAACGCTACCTGCAATCGGCCCGCTACGCCCGCGACCGCGACTATTGGCTGGGCAAATACCAGGTGCTGCCCGAGCCGCTGCTCACCCCCAGGCACAACGCCAAGACGTCGAGCAACACCTGGGTGCAAGGCTTCCCGGTGCAGTTGCTCAACCGCATGGAGCAGGTTGCCAACCACTACCAGGCGTCGGCCTTTCATGTGTTGCTGGCGGCGATGTATGTGTATTTCACCCGCACCAGCCAACGGCAGGAATGGGGGGTGGGCCTGCCGATTCTCAACCGCTCCAACGCGCGTTTTCGCGCCACCGTGGGCCTGTTCACCCAGGTCAGCGCGGTACGTTTTGCGTTCAGCGAGGGCGTGTCTTTCGGTGCCCTGGTACGTGGCATCCGTGATCAGCTCAAGCAGGATTTTCGTCATCAGCGCTTCCCGTTGAGTGAGATGAACCGCGAGCTGGGCTTGCGCCGAACAGATCGCGGGCAACTCTTCGACGTGTCGGTATCGTTCGAGCAGGACGACCACGACCTGCGCTTCGGTCAGGTTCAGGCCCGCGCGATCAAGGTCTCCAATCACCATGAAGCGCTACCGCTCGCCCTTCACCTGCGCAGCAACCGTTACCAGGACGATGCGTGGCTGCATTGCGTCTACAACGAGGCTTATTTCCAGGCGGGCGACGTGCAGGCGCTGGCCCAGCGTTTCATCGGGCTGCTGGAGCAGGGGTTGGAGAACACTGCGCTGCCCATCGGCGAGTTTTGCATGCTGCAGCCCGAGGAGCAGGCCCGACTGCTGCACTGGAACGCCACTGCGCAGCCCAACGCCACGCCGCAAACCCTGCACCAGCGCATCGAGGCCCAGGCCGCCCGCACGCCTCACGCTATTGCGGCGGTGTATCAGGACCGCTCACTGAGCTACACCCAACTCAACCGCCAGGCCAATGCACTGGCCCATCAACTAGTGGCGCTCGGCGTACAGCCCGATGATCGCGTCGCGATCCTGGCCCGGCGTGGCCTCGACACCCTGGCGGGGCTGTTGGCGATCCTCAAGTCCGGCGCCTGCTACGTTCCGCTGGATCCGGCCCATCCCGGCGACCGCCTGGAGTACCTGCTGCACGACAGCGCGCCCGTTGCCATCCTGACCCAGCACGATTTACGCCAGCGTCTGCCCGTCTCGACGGTACCTGTGATCGCGCTGGAGCCTGGCAGCGCATCCATCGACAGCAACCCTCAGGTTGCGGTCACGCCGTCGAACCTGGCCTATGTGATTTACACCTCGGGTTCCACCGGGTTGCCCAAGGGCGTGATGGTCGAACATCACAGCGTGTCGAACCTGGTGGACTGGCATTGCCAGGCGTTCGACCTGCACGCGGGCAGCCACACCGCCAGCGTCGCCGGCTTCGGTTTTGATGCCATGGCCTGGGAGGTCTGGCCGGCGTTGTGCGTGGGTGCGACCTTGCACCTTCCACCGGCCCATGAAGGCGCGGAAGATATCGACGCGTTGCTCGGCTGGTGGCGCTCGCAACCGTTGGATGTGTGTTTCCTGCCCACGCCTGTCGCCGAATATGCGTTCAGCCAGGGGCTGGGGCATCCTACCTTGCGCACCTTGCTGATCGGCGGCGACCGCCTGCGCACCTTCCCCCAGGCGCAGACATTTGCGGTGGTGAACAACTATGGCCCCACCGAAGCCACCGTAGTGGCGACCTCGGGGCGCGTTGAGGTGGGCCAGCCGTTGCATATCGGCGCGCCGGTCGCCAATGCCCGGGTCTACCTGCTGGACGCGCAGCAACGCCCGGTACCGATTGGCGTGGCGGGGGAGTTGTATGTCGGCGGCAAGGGCGTGGCGCGGGGGTACCTGAACCGTGCTGAGTTGAGTGCCGAACGGTTTATCGACGACCCTTTCAACGGCGGTCGCATGTACCGCACCGGCGACTTGGCGCGCTGGCTGCCAGACGGCAATCTCGACTACCTGGGGCGTAATGACGACCAGGTAAAAATCCGTGGTGTGCGCATCGAACTGGGGGAAATCGAGTCGGCCCTGGCCAGCCATCCGGCGCTTCAGGACGCGGTGGTGCAGTTTCGCGACGGGCAATTATGGGCATGGTTTGTGCCACGTCAGCCTGTGAAAATCGAAGCACTGCGCACTCATCTGCAAGCCACGCTGGCGGACTACATGCTGCCGGCGGCTTACGTGCGCCTCGACGCGTTGCCCCTCACCGGCAACGGCAAGCTCGACCGCCGAGCCTTGCCGTCGCCGACCCAGGAAGCCTTTATCACCCGCTGCTTCGAAGCGCCACAGGAGGGCGTGGAAACCACACTGGCGCAGATCTGGGCCGAGTTGCTGCACGTGCAGCCAGTGGGCCGCCATGACCATTTCTTCGAGCTGGGCGGGCATTCGCTGTTAGCGGTGCAACTGGTGCAGCGCATGCGCCAGGCCGGCCTGCGCGCCGATGTGCAGGTGCTGTTCGGCCAGCCCACCGTGGCGGCGCTGGCGGCGGCATGTGCCGGTCACGAACAGGTGGTGCCGGCCAATCGAATCCCGGCCGGTTGCACCCATATCACCAAGGATCTGCTCGCCCTGGCCGAACTTGACCAAACCAGCCTCGACCGCATCGTCGCCAGCATCCCTGGTGGCGCCGCCAACGTGCAGGACATTTACCCGCTGGCGCCGTTGCAGGAAGGGTTGCTCTATCACCACCTCACCGATGCGCACGACCCGTACCAGCAACAAGCGCTGTTCAGCTTTGCGCGCCGCGAGCAACTGGATGCCTTCGCCAATGCCCTGCAACAGGTGATCGATCGCCACGATATTTTGCGCACCAGCCTGGTGTGGGATGCCCTGGAACAACCGATGCAGGTGGTGTGGCGCCAGGCGCAGCTGCGGGTCGAAGCGCTGCGCGAACCGGCGCAACCCCTGGACTTGCGCCAGGCGCCGCTGATGGCCCTGGATTACGCCGAGGAGCCCCAGCACCAGCGCTGGGTCGCCAGGCTGCGCTTTCATCATCTGGTCAACGATGCCACGTCGACCACGCTGCTGGTGGACGATATTCGCGCCCATCTGCTGGGCCAACAGGCGCAACTGCCCGCGCCCGTGCCTTATCGCAACATGGTCGCGCACGCCCGTTCGAGCGTGCGCCAGGCGGCGCACGAAGCGTTCTTTCGAGCGCGTTTGGGCGATGTCGATGAGCCGACCTTGGCGTTCGGCCTGCAGGAGCGCCAGGCCAATCGTGCCGAGACCGAAGAGGCGCAGCGCGCGCTCAGCGACACGCTCAATCTGCGCCTGCGCAGCCAGGCCCGAGCCCTGGGGGTGAGTGCTGCGAGCCTGTTTCACCTGGCCTGGGCCCAGGTGCTCAGCTGTGTCGCGGGCCGCGAAGACGTGGTGTTCGGCACGGTGCTGCTCGGCCGCTTGCAAGCCGGCGAGGGCGCCGAGCGGGCCTTGGGCATGTTCATCAACACCTTGCCGCTGCGCCTGTGCCTGGCCGGGCAAAACGTGGCGCAGGCGCTGCACGACACCCACGCGCAACTGAGTGCCTTGCTCGCCCATGAACAGGCGTCGCTGGCATTGGCCCAGCGCTGCAGTGGGGTGACCGGGCTGTTCAACAGTCTGCTCAACTACCGTCACACCTCGGCCGACCCCGAGCTGAACCTGGTGCCGGGCATTGCCTTGCTCAGCAGTGAAGACATCCTCAGTTACCCGTTGATGCTCACGGTGGACGACCTGGGCAGTGGCTTGCGGCTCAAGGCTAAAACGCCACGCGCAGTCGGCGCTGAACGGGTCTTGGACTACTTGGACACCACGCTGAACGGCCTGGTGGCCGCACTGGAAAACACGCCGAAAATGCCGTTGCGCGAAGTGCCAGTGTTGCCCGCCAGCGAACTGCGCAGATTGCTGGTGGACTTCAACGCGACCGCCACCGACTACCCCCACACGTTGACCGTGCAAGCGCTGTTTGAAGCCCATGCGCGGCGAATCCCCGATGCCATCGCGGTGCAGACGGATGAGCAGGCATTGACCTACCGGCAGCTCAACGAACGCGCCAACCAACTGGCCTTCCACTTGCGCGAGCATGGCGTACAGCCCGACTCGCGGGTTGCGTTGTGTGTGGAGCGAGGATTGGATTTGGTGGTGGGCTTGCTGGGCATTCTCAAGGCAGGCGGTGCCTATGTGCCCCTCGACCCCGGTTACCCACGTGAGCGCTTGGCCTACATGCTCGCCGACAGCCAGCCGGTGGCGTTGCTGGTACAGGCCGCCACCCGCAAAGTGGTGGGCGATGTCTCGATCCCACTGATCGACTTTGACCGCTGCACCTGGCGCCAGGCACCGATCGACAACCCAATCGTGCCCGGCTTGAGCGTCGCCAACCTCGCCTATGTGATGTACACCTCGGGCTCCACCGGCACGCCCAAGGGCGTGATGATCGAGCACCGCGGCCTGGGCAATCTGCTGCAGTGGGGCTCGCACCTGTGCCCGAACGCCGAAGGCGGCGCCTTGTTGCAGCGTGCGCCGTTCAGCTTCGACGGTTCTGTGTGGGAGCTGTTCTGGCCGTTGAGCAACGGCATGCGCCTGGTGTTGGCGCGCCCCGATGGGCATCGTGAGCCGGCGTACCTGGCTCAGGTGATTCGCGCGCAGCAGATCAGCGTGATCAAGTTCGTGCCCGCCATGCTGCAGCAGTTTCTCGACCTGGACGAATCGGCCCTGTGCACCAGCCTCACCGACGTGCTGTGCGGCGGGGGTGAACTTACCGCCGCCCTGGCCCGTGGCGTACAGGCACGCTTGCCCAGGGTGCGTTTGCATAACGTGTACGGCCCCACCGAAGCCACGGTGGACAGCAGCGCCTGGACCCTCGAACCCGGCGCGCCGGTGCCCACCCTGCAACTGCCGATTGGCCGCCCCATCAACAACACCCGCCTGTACGTGCTGGACGTCCATGATGCGCCGGTGCCCATGGGCATCAGCGGCCAACTGCACATCGGCGGCGTCGGCGTTGCCCGTGGTTACCTGGGCTTGGAACAGCTGACTGCCGAACGCTTTATCGACAGCCCCTTCGTGCCCGGTGACCGTCTGTATCGCACCGGTGACCTGGTGCGCTACCTGCCCGACGGCAATCTTGAATTCCTTGGGCGCAACGACTTCCAAGTCAAACTGCGCGGCGTGCGCCTGGAACTGGGCGAGATCGAAGCACGCCTGGCCGCCCACCCGGAGTTGCACGAGGTGGCGGTATTGATTCGTGATGAGCGCCTGGTGGCCTACTTCACCCTGCGCGGCCAGGCGCCGAGCCTGCAAGCCTTGCGTGACCATGTGCTGGAGCACCTGCCGGAATACATGGTGCCGGCCGCCTTCGTGCAACTCGACGCACTGCCCCTCAACCCCGCCGGCAAACTCGACCGCAAGGCCCTGCCGGCGCCAGGGCTGGAGGCCGTGCTTAGCCGAGCTTACGAAGCGCCAGTGGGCGAGGTGGAAACCCTGATGGCCGGGGTCTGGGCCGACGTGTTGAAACTCGAACGGGTAGGGCGCCATGACCACTTCTTTGAACTGGGCGGGCACTCCCTGTTGGCAGTGAACCTCGTAGCCCGCCTGCGCAAGGCCGGGTTGGACGTGGACGCACGCACCTTGTTCAGCCAGCCCACGCTGGCGCAACTGGCCGCAAAAACAGTGGCGCAGGCCCCGCGCGTAGAAGCACCACAAACCGCCATCCCCCAACTCAACCGCCGCCGGCGGATTTAGCTGACTTGTGGCGAGGGAGCTTGCTCCCGTGACGGCCTGACATCCGACCTTGATTCAACTGATGCCCTGCGAACCCATGTGGGAGCTGGCTTGCCTGCGATGGCATCGACTCGGTTCACCTGAACTACCAAGGTATTTGCATCAATACCACTGTAGGAGCGAGCTTGCTCGCGAAAAACCTCAACGATAACGCGCGCCTCCTGAATAAACGCAGCGCCTGTGAGTTTTCGCGAGCAAGCTCGCTCCTACAGAGAGCGATCCACCGTAGTCTTGGCAATCGCCAACAAATGCCACACGGCCAGCATCTTCGCCCGCCCTGGGCTATCCAACAACTCGCCACAATCGAGCGCCGTGGCCGAAGCGCTGTCGAGCAAGCTGGCGGTGTAGAGCAAGGCATCTTCAAACCAGGCCGTCGATGGCGCGGTTGAATGTGGCACGTTCTTTTGCGGGATCGAGGGGTGGATCGGGTAGGACTTTATTCATGTTGTAGCTCCGCTTTGGATAGGAGACGACACCCGCCGCGTCTAAACGAGGGACACGGCTTGCTGGCCTTTTAAAAGTGTTTGAAGGCGCTAACTCGGCGGACCACTTGTCGGTTTTATTACCTTTTATTTGTAATTTTACGTCGCTTCCTATGGAGAACTCGCCAGGGAAGGGTTGTTGAGTTTCGGAGTTGGCAACTTCTAAGTTGTTATTTTATGAGGAAATAATTTGGTGTGTGAAAGTTCATTTATTGTGCCTCCTTTCTGGCAATTATTGGTTTTCTGATTTTAATGAGTGAAATTTCTTAATCAGGTGTAACTGAATTCCTACAGGGGTAAATTGTTTTTGTTGCATGTTTCTCTTTGTCTACTAGGTTATGGGTGGTACTTCAGTTCGCATTTTTTGTTTTCGTCTCGCTTGGATAAAATGGTGCCATTTCATAAGGTGAACTATGCGTATCTACCCATTATCTAAACCTTTCTTGCTGGCAAAGCTTTTTATCAAGGAACAATTGAAAGAGCCGGTCGCCCTGTTGTGGATCGTAATATTCCCAGTGGTAACCTTCTACTTGATTACTTACGCTGGGTACACTGGCGGAGAATCTTTGCGTGACTACGCATCTGCCACTTCATGGTTTTACGCTTTCATTTCTTCAAGCGTGGCACTTTTTGGTTTGGCGTTTTATATAGTAGGGCGAAGAGAAAGCGGTTTTTTGCGTTCCTTTGTGTATACAAAGCGTACTAAGATCACCTTTCTCGCTGGGCAGTTTTTAGCGTACTCATTTATGTCGCTGATTTATTGTTCGGTATTTTATGTGCTGACGCGGGGCTATTTTGGTTTGATGGCCTTGGAAGAGTGGTTGGTTATTGTTGGTCGTTTCTATATGTGTTTTTTGCTTTTCTCTACTCCATCCTTATTGTTGACGCTGGTGCCCATAGGCTTTCAAAATACTAATACTCTTTTTTCCATATTATCAGTCTCTATGTTGGCGCTGGGTATCGGTAGCCTTAGCACATCGTATTCACTATTTAACGTAATCGATCTTTTTAATCCGATGGGGTGGGCCAATCGCCTGATGTTGGTGGGGGTGACCGGGTCCGCTACATTGGTAGCGTCGATTTTAGGAATGATCATTGTCACAGGGTGGTTTGTGTTCCGTTTTTTACTCA
This sequence comes from Pseudomonas fluorescens, assembly GCF_001902145.1. Classification (GTDB taxonomy): domain Bacteria; phylum Pseudomonadota; class Gammaproteobacteria; order Pseudomonadales; family Pseudomonadaceae; genus Aquipseudomonas; species Aquipseudomonas fluorescens_BV. Next base: position 366,357 of record NZ_MRST01000027.1, on the reverse strand, counting down.
TCAACCCCGTTTGGAGTCGGTACTGATGAAACGGTTAATCGTGGATGCACTGGACGTTAGGTACGGTCAGCACATTTTATTCAAGAGTGCCTCATTGGAAGTCGAGGCCGGCACAATGATAGGTTTGTTGGGGCCTAATGGTTCCGGAAAAACTACGTTTTTTGACGTGATCTGTGGCCTGAAGAAATTGAATGGCGGTGAAGTGCAACATTCATTTTCCAAGCTACTTTACCTATCACAGATCATCGCAACGCCTCCAGTATTTCGAATGGTCGATGTTTTTAACATGATGATGCTTTTTTGCTCCGATACGCGCGTTACCCAGCAGCACGCCTTGGAAAAAATTGAAAAGTGGAGCCCTGGTATTGCTGAACGCTATTGCGAAATCTGGAAGAAGAAATCATCCCTTTGCAGCTATGGCGAAAAGCGTTGGTTTTTCACCTTGTCGTTATTGTCCGTTAACGCAGACCTTGTGATTTTGGATGAGCCCACTGCGGGGGTTGACCCGGAATTCCGGTACCACATTTGGCGGTGTCTGGAGGGAGCGGCGGCGGAAGGTGTGGCGATACTCGTGTCGTCGCATAACATCGATGAGATCGTCACTCACTGCGATGACTTTTACATGCTGAGCCAACAACGCTTTAATCGTTTTTCCAATGCCGAGGGTTTTTTGAGCAGGTATGGCGGCAGTACTTTGGATGAGGCATTTATTCACGCGGCGAGTCTGCCCAGAACTTGAGATGCTGGTAGCTGTGTCTGAGCGCTTGCGAGATGGGAACGAGGTTCTGCGCGATAGTGATGTATCAGCAACCGAATGCCTCGATGGAGATATCACCATCGCGGGCAAGCCTGACGCCTGTCAGTTGAGACTGAACCAGTAACCTGTGGCGAGGGAGCTTGCTCCCGTGACGGCCTGACAGCCGACCTTGATTCAACTGATGCCCTGCGAACCCATGTGGGAGCTGGCTTGCCTGCGATGGCATCGACTCGGTTCACCTGAACTACCAAGGTACTTGCATCCATACCAAGGTAGGAGCGAGCTTGCTCGCGAAAAACCTCAACGATAACGCGCGCCTCCTGAATAAACGCAGCGCCTGTGAGTTTTTCGCGAGCAAGCTCGCTCCTACAGAGAGCGATCTACCGTCGTCTTGGCCATCTCCAGCAAATGCCACACCGCCAGAATCTTCGCCCACCCTGGGCTATCCAACAACTCGCCACAGTCGAGCGCCGTTGCCGAAGCGCTGTCGAGCAAGCTGGCGGTGTAGAGCAAGGCATCTTCAAAACTCAGATCGTCGTTGACGTTGTGGAAACCCTGGATGGGTAGGTAATGGTCGATGGCGCGGTTGAATGCAGCACGGTCTTTTGCAGGATCGAGGGGTGGATCGGGTAGGACTTTATTCTTGGTGTAGCTCCGCGTTGGATTAGGAGACGACACCCGTCGCGACTAAACGAGGGTGGCGGCTGTACGCAGGTTAGTCGACCGGCCAACACGAAACATCCGGCGCACCCGAAGGTGCCCTACGCACAGCCACCATAAAACTCATGGAGGACCATGCCGTGTTGGAAGATACGAGCGACTAAACCCGATCACTGATGAGCAGTGACGGGCCGCAGACTAGCAACCGATTCCAACCGGCACAAGGCGGCGGGGATTGTCTCGGAAAACGTCCTGCAATTTAAAGGGACACGGCTTGCTGGCCCTTTACAAACCATGACGAATATTCACGGCAGTGCTGATGAGCTTTCGCTTCTGCCCCCTGAGCTGGGCCGCGTTAAATACAGTCCTGTTTTTCTGCACAGTCGAGCCCCATGGACAACTCCGATATCGCCATCACCCTCGTGTTGATCTCAGCCTTCATGCACGCCACTTGGAATGCCGTCGTACGCGCCGGCAGCAGCCGGTTCATGACCTTGGCAATGGTCGATGGCACCGCATTGCTGATCTGCCTGGCCGCTCTACCTTTGGTCCACGTGCCGAGTCTGGAGGTGTGGGGGTATGTGCTGGTCTCGGTGGTGCTTAATACGATCTATCGACTGTTTCTGATCAAGGCTTACGAGACCGGGGAGTTCGGCCAGGTTTACCCGATAATGCGCGGCGTGCCGCCGGTATTGGTGGCATTGTTTTCCTACTTTTTGCTGCATGAGCAATTGTCATTCCAGGCAATGGCGGGTGTGCTGATGATTTGTGTGGGGATTATCAGCTTGACGGTTGTGCGCAGGATGACAGCGCACCTGTTCAAGCCGATCTTGATGGCGGTGTGTGCGGGAGCGTTCATTGCTTCTTACACGGTGGTGGATGCCAAAGGCGTGAGAGCCAGTGAGACGGTGTTGCAATACATCATTTACCTGACGGTATTTCAGAGTATTCCGATCCCGTTGCTGGCGTTTTTCAAGGAGCGCTCGGAACTGACACAGGCTATCCGCAGCCATTGGCGAGTGGGTATGTTGGGCGGGGTGTTTTACCTGGCGTCCTACGGCCTGGTGTTGTTTGCGCTGTCGCTGGATGCGGTCGCCAAGGTATCTGCCCTGCGGGAAACCAGTGTTATTATCGGCGCCATTATTGCCGCGCTGTTCTTTCATGAGCGGTTTGGCTGGCGGCGAATGCTTTCGGCATTCGTCATTGTTGGCGGGATCGTCCTGATCAAAGTGAGCAACTGATGGCCCAACGTCCGCCCCCCACCCCTATGCTTCAAGCCTTTGTCAGTGCCGCGCAAACCGGCAGCTTTGCGCGCGCCGCCTCCGAGTTGAACCTCACCGCCAGCGCTATCAGTCATCAAATTGCAGGCCTGGAGGAGTGGTGGGGGGTGCAGTTGTTCGAGCGCCATTCACGCGGTGTCAAACTCACGGCGGCGGCGCAGGCGCTGTTGCCGGTTGCTGAAGGTTTTTTCAAAGAGCTGGAGGCTGTGCTGCATTCGCTCAACCCTGGTAAATCTCAGCCGCTGTACCTCTCTTGCACGTCCTCGCTGTGTTCAACCTGGCTGATTCCCCGGATGCATGGCTCTCACGCACAAGCCTCGTTCAATCTGGATCTGGTGTTGACCAGCGCGGATATGAGCAACGCCAGCTTAGGTGCCCATCAATACGACGTCGCGGTGGTGATGGGGTACGGCGACTACCCCGACCACCATGTCGAGCTGCTGATGCGCGATGCGGTATTTCCTGTGTGCTCGCCAGCTTTTCAGCAGTTACACGGCGATATTGACTGGGCAGATATCGCCCGATACCCGTTGATCCATCGTGTGGATGATCAGGTGTGTCCGGGGTGGGAGAGCTGGTTTGCGTTCCAAGGGCTGGCAGCACCGCCGTATCACCATGGCCCACGCTTTCCCGATTCCAGTTTGGCGATAAGCCTGGCGGTGAAGGGCGGGGGCATTGCCTTGGGCAGGACCGCTCTGGTAGACGACGCTTTGAAGGCGGGCGACTTGGTTGCATTGAAAGCTCCGGTGATGATGTCGCCCGCCGCCTATTACATGATTTGCCGAAGTGGACGTCAGACGGAGCCGAATATCGCTCGGTTGTTTGAATGGCTCAAGGCACAGGCTGATGAATTTGTGCATGAAGTTTAACTGCCGCCCCATTGTCCTTGCTCGCCAGCCTACGCAAGCCGAGTTGCTGCTTCGCCTCAGCGTATCCCCGGAACAAACGCCACACTCCCTCCCTCACGCTTCTTGAACAACCGCTCCCCATTATCCGGCTGGCTTGTCACCACCTGATGATCCACCCCCAGAAACGCCAACGGTGTCGGCTCGTCCTTGGAATACTGCGTGACGATAATCGTGCGTTGCGGATCAAACCCCTGGCCGCTGGTTTTTTCCAGCCAGGCCATGAACGCGGCGCTGTTGCCCTGGCGCGGGAAGTCCTGGCTTTCGCTGACGTAGTAGAAAGGTTTGCCGTGGTTTTGCAGGGACATGGGCAGTTTGTTGTCGACCTCTACCAGCACCAGTTGCCATTGGTTCCAGGGCGCGCTTTTTTCTGCCTGGGCTTGCAGGTCGGCGGCGAAGCGGGTGACGCCGCCGTTGCCGTTGGTCCAGGGGTAGATCACGCCCAGCACCAGCAAGAGCAGGCCTGCGCTGAGGCCAAAGCCTGTTTGCCAGCGCGGCCAGCTCGAAGATTTTTTGCGCAGGCGTTCACCCAGCCACCAGGCGGCGAGCAGTTGGGCAAAGGGCACCAGCGGCAACACGTAGTAGCTGCGGCGGCTGCCGCTGGCGGTGAAGAATACAAACAACAGGCCCAGGCCCCACACCAGCCAGCGTACGTTGGGCGGCGCCCTGCGCCAGTTGCGCACGGCCAGCCACAGGCCAAGTATCCAGCACGGTGTCCAGGGCAGGGTGTAGACCGGCAGGTAGATCAGGTAGGTATAGATCGGCCCCATATGGTCGAACGGGTCGAAGAAGCGCACCACGTTTTCCCGGAACACCAATGCCAGGCCGCTCTCGCCGTAAGTGGGGGCGCCGTAGCGGTGTGGCAGCACAAAGGGAATCGCGTACACGATGCCTGCGATGAGCAGGGCCAGCACCAGACGCAGGTTGAGGTGGCGCTTGTAGCGGTGTTCGCTGAGCAAGTGTGGCAACAGCACCAGGCCCGGCAGCACCACACCGATCAACCCCTTGAACAGCGAGGTGGCGGCCAGCAACAGGAAAAACACCGTGTAGCGCCCCAACCGCATGTCATCCGGCCCGCGCCAATACCACCACACCGCCGCCAGCACGCCGCACACGGTGAGGACATCGGCGGTGGCCACGCGGGCCCAGAACAGGAAGTAGAAGGTGGTGGCGAGCATCCACCCGGCGATCAGCCCGGTGCCTTTGCGAAACAGGCGTTCACCGATCAGGTACACCAGCCAGATGCTCAACCACGCGGCTATCACCGAGGACAGGCGCAGCGACCACGGGCCAAGGCCGCCCAGCAGGTGGGCAAACCCGGTGATCAGCCAGTAGGAGGGCAGGGGTTTGTCGTAATACGGCGTGCCTTTGAGATACGGGTCGAAATAGTCACCGCTTTGCAGCATCTGCAAGGCGATATTCGCCCAGCGCGTTTCCGGCCCCCACAGGTCGCGGCTGCCCAGGCCCAGCAAGAGCAGCAAGGCCGAGGTGCCCAGCAGTAACACCAGGGCGCCGCGTTCGGTTTTCCAGAAGCTCATGGGATGGTCCCTGTGGCAGGCGCTGCATTCAAGGTTGTCGGGGGTAAATTGTCAGCACCAGATTGCCCTTGCGATAGCGTTTGCCGCCGGGAGGCAGTTGCCCTTCTTCGCGGTGTTCGCTGGTGCTCTTGACCTGCATCAGCACGCCGACCGACCCGTGTTGGCGGGCCTCGGCCAGCCAGGCCTGGACGCTGTCCGGCGTGATCTTGCGCTGTGCCGCGTCTTCGTAGTTCAAGCCGTAGCGCAGCTCGCCCTGGGTGTTATAAAACGCCACGTCGGGCCGGCGCAGGCGCCAGGTCAAGGCCGATGCCAGGCCCAGGTCATTGCTCAGCAAAGCACGGGTAGGTTGCAGTTCGTCCAGATGTTCCAGCACGAACTGGTCGGGCATCTCGTTATCTTCGATCAGGGCCGGCATGCCCGCCGGCAGCAGTGCCACCAGCAAGCCAATGCCCAGGGCGGGCATCGCCCACAACGTCAGCGGGCGCACCGCTTGCAGCAGGTTGGCGAGGATCCAGCCCAGCAGCACGATAAACGTCAGCGACAGGTTGAACATCTGCGCATGGCTATTGCCGTACAGCGGGCGGGTGATTTGCAGGTAGATCAGCGCCACCATGGCCGTCATGCCAAGTACGAAATTGAGCGCGCCGTTGACGACTAGCGTGCGCGCCTTGCCTTGCTTGATCAGGTCGATCAAACCGTGGCCCATCAACAAGGCCAGGGGCAACAGGCACGGCATGATGTAGGTCGGCAATTTGCCTTTGCTCAGGCTGAAAAAGCCCAGGGGTAGCAGCAGCCACAGGGCGAGAAAGGCAATCGCCGGTTGGCGCTTTTCCTGCCAGGTCTTGAGCAGGGTGCCAGGTAACAAGGCAGCCCATGGCAGGCACGCCACCACCATGATTGGCAGGAAGAACCACAGCGGCCGCGCATGTTGTGCGTTGTCGGCGGCAAAGCGGCGGATGTGCTCATGCCAGAAAAAGAAAGGCCAGTAATCCGGTTCCCGCAGGTGGATCGCCAGGGCCCATGGCAGGCACACCAGCACGGCAACCAGCACCGCCAGCGGCCCGTAGCGCATCAACTCACCGACGCGACGCTGCCAGACCAGGTAGGGCACGGCGATCAAGACCGGCAACAGCCAGGCCAGGAACCCCTTGGTCATGAACCCCATGGCGCAGGCCACGCCCAACACTGCCCAGGCACCCAGGCGTTCCCATGACGTGCGGCAGTCCAGGGCAAACCACAACGCCACCAGGCTCAGGTTCACCCACAGGGTGAATTGCGGGTCGAGGTTGGCATACCCGGCTTGCCCGGCCACCAGGCCGAAGCTCATGTAGAGCAGGGCGCAGGCAAAGCTCTTGCGTGGGTCGCTCCACAAACGACGGGCGAGCAGGTAGGCCAGCACCACGCTCAGGCCTGTGCTCAGGACCGAGGCGATGCGCACACCGAACAGGTTTTCACCGAACACCGCCTGGCCGAGGGCGATCAGCCAATAGCCGGCGGCGGGCTTCTCGAAATAACGCACGCCCATGAAGTGCGGCGCCACCCAGTTACCGCTCATCAGCATTTCCTGGCTGACCTGGGCGTAGCGGGTTTCGTCCGGCGTCCATAAACCGTGAAAGCCCAGGGGCAACAGAAAGAACACGGCAATGCCCAGCAATAGCCAGGACAAAGGATTTATGCGGGTCATGCGCACATCGCTCCATAACGTTCAAGTACGGGCAGTGGCGGTATTAAGTTAATAGGGCGAAGCATCGTAAGGGTCACTAAGTTGTTGTAGGGGAGCATAACTAACAGGCGCGGCTAAACATGCCAGAGTGGGGCTGTCGTTTTGCTGAACGTCTCACGGCTCAATATGTAAACAAGTGTAATTAAAGTTGTTTGAGTGCGGCGCTCCACTCTTCGCTGTTCATTGTGCCCATGGCCTTGAAGGTGCCATTGGGCAGCACCTTGACGAACAGTGCGCTGCCGTACTCTGCAGCGGCTGCGTGAGGGAAGCCCAGGCTGGTCTGGAAGTCGCTCATGCAGGCGCTGTGGGTGATCAGCATCAAGTTGCGCCCCGGCTGTTTGTGGCCGAGGATTTCATCGCCCATGGCGTCGCCGCAAATGGCCAGCGGGCCGGGGGACAGCTCGGTCTTGCCGAACATGAACAGTGAGGTCTGGGCGGTTCGCGTGGTGGGGCTGCTGAGCACGTCGGTCAGAGCCATGCCCAATGAATCAAAGGCTTTGCCCAGTTCGACGGCGCGTTCAGTGCCGTTGATGGTCAGGCCATCGGCAGGGCCGAAGCAGGGGTTGGTCGAGCGGTCGCAGCGCTCTTCATGGCGCACCAGCACCACCAGCTCACCCTGGCGCCAACTGGCGAGCACCCCGGAGGTCACCAGGCGATTGCCCACGCCCAGGTCCAGGGGCGAGCTGGGCCAGAATAAAAAGCCCGCCAACAACAAGGCGGTAACGCTGATGCCAAGCAGGTGCAGGCGGTATTTTCGCAGGCGTTTTAACCTTGACCTTTTGGGTTGGGGGTTGGCCAGGATCATGTCTGCCATGCGGTTTATCCTCGGCACTGTTTATTGTGTTTATAAAAAGGCTGCACGACTGGGCAGTTGCCCTTGGTGAGGCAGGAGACTGTCACAGCACTGCTGTCTTTTCGCTGAACACTTGCATGTTAAGAGTGTCACTTGGATTAACTAATAAGTTGTGAGTTACCACGAGTTGGCGGGCACTTTAAAGTTCGGTGGATGGGCAGACGGTGAAATCCATGTGAAAAATTTGCGTGGGCAGGAGCGTCAGCCGTTATTCTCATTGCTGGTCCTTCAGATGAGCGTTCTTATGTTGCAGGTGCAAGGTGTTGTTAAAAACTACGCGACCCCGCAAGGCCCGCTGACCGTCCTGGCCGGCGTCGACCTGCACCTGGGTGAGCGCAGCAGCCTGGCGCTGATGGGCGAATCGGGCAGCGGCAAAAGCACCTTGCTGCACCTGGTGGCCGGGCTGGACCGAGTGGACGGCGGCAGCATCCGCATCGGCGAGCAGCGCCTTGACCAACTCAACGAAGGGCAACTGGCCCATTGGCGCCGCACGCAAATCGGTCTGGTCTTCCAGCAGTTCAACCTCATCGGCAGCTTGCGCGTAGAAGACAACCTGGCGTTCCAGGCGCGGCTGGCGGGGCGTTTCGACCCGCACTGGCAAGCGCAATTGGTGGAGCGCCTGGGGTTGGGCGACTTGCTCCGGCGTTACCCCGAGCAACTCTCCGGTGGCCAGCAGCAACGCGTTGCCGTCGGGCGGGCGCTGGCCTCTCGACCGGGTTTGTTACTGGCCGATGAACCCACCGGCAACCTCGACGAAGCCACCAGCGATGAAGTGCTGCAACTGCTGTTGGACCTGCTGCGGGACAGCCCCACCAGCCTGCTGATGGTCACCCACAGCCCGCGCCTGGCCACACGGCTTGACCGGCAAGTGGTGCTGCACCGTGGGCGTGTCGTACCGATGGACGCTCGCTGAGATGGCGCTGTTCTACTGGACGCTGCGCGCGTTGCTGAGCCACTGGCGGCGTCATCCGGTGCAGTTTTTCAGCGTGCTCACCGGCCTGTGGCTGGCCACCGCGCTCCTGACCGGTGTGCAGGCCCTCAACAGCCAGGCGCGGGACAGCTACGCACGCGCCAGCCAATTGATCGGTGGCGAACCCCAAGCCAGCCTGGTTGCTCCGGACGCCGCCAGTTTCCCCCAGGCACTGTTTGCCGAGCTGCGCCGCGCCGGCTGGCCGGTATCCCCGGTGGTGCAGGGGCGGGTAGTGCTCCAGGGGCGTGAGCAACAGCGTCTGCAACTGATGGGCATCGACCCGGTGTCGTTGCCTGGCAGCGGCAGCGTGGCGGGGCAACGCTTGAGCCAGGCGCAGATGCTGGCGTTTTTCGAGCCGCCGGGGCGTACCTGGGTCGCTGCGCAAACGTTAGAGGCGCTGGGGTTGCAGGCGGGCGAGCAGCCGCTGACGTCCACCGGGCAACGCCTGCCACCGTTGCAGGTACAGGCCGATATGGCGCCCGGCCTGCTGCTGACCGATATCGGTTTTGCCCAACCCCTGCTCAACATGCCCGGGCGCCTGTCGCGCCTACTGTTGGACAACACCTTCGCCGCCCGCCACCCCACGCCACCCGCCGCGTTGCAACTCAAGCAGGGCGAGGACAGCAGCCTGTCACGCCTCACCGAAAGCTTTCACCTGAACCTGGATGCGGTAGGTTTTTTATCCTTTGTGGTGGGGCTGTTTATCGTGCATGCGGCCATCGGCCTGGCCCTGGAACAGCGCCGTGGCCTGCTGCGAACCTTGCGCGCCTGTGGGGTCAGCGCACGCATGTTGATCCTGAGCCTGGGCCTCGAATTGGGCGCTTTGGCGGTGTTGAGCGGTGTGCTCGGTATTGCCAGCGGTTACCTGCTGGCCAGCCTGTTGCTGCCGGATGTCGCCGCCAGTTTGCGCGGCCTGTACGGCGCTGAAGTCGCCGGCCAATTGAACTTGAGCCCCTGGTGGTGGTTGGCCGGCCTGGGTGTGAGCCTGCTCGGCGCGTTGCTCGCCGGGGCCAGCAGCCTGTGGCGCGCAGCGCGTTTGCCGTTACTGGCGCTGGCCAACGCCCAGGCCTGGCATCAAGCCCATGGGCGCTGGCTGCGGCGCCAGGGGTGGGTGGCGTCCGCGGCCCTGGCGATCGCGGTGCTGGCGCTGTGGCTGGGCGATAGCCTGGCCGCCGGGTTTGTGCTGATGGCGGCCTTGCTGTTGGGCGCGGCGTTGGCGTTACCGGTGCTGCTCAACGGGTTATTGAAAGCGGTGCTGGGGCGTAGTCGCTCGGTGCTGGGCCAGTGGTTCCTGGCCGATTGCCGCCAGCAACTGCCGGCCTTGAGCCTGGCGCTGATGGCGTTGCTGTTGGCCCTGGCGGCGAATATCGGCGCCGGCTCCATGACCTCGGGCTTTCGCCAGACCTTCACCCATTGGCTGGAGCAACGCCTCACCGCCGAGCTGTACCTCAACCCGCAAAATCCGCAGCAGGCCGAGCAACTGAAAGCATGGTTGACCCGCCAACCCCTGGTGCAGGCCGTATTGCCCGCCTGGCAGGTGTCGGTGCAACTGCAAGGCTGGCCCGCAGAGGTGTTCGGCGTGGTCGACGACCCTACTTATCGCCAGCATTGGCCGCTGCTGGAAGCGACAAGCGCACCCTGGGACCGCTTGCTGCAAGACGACAGCCTGATGCTCAGCGAACAACTGGCGCGCCGCCTGAAGGTGCAACTGGGCGATACGGTTTCCATCCCCACCCCGCAGGGCACCTGGGCGCCAAAGATCGTCGGCATCTATGCCGATTACGGCAACCCCAAGGGCCATCTGCTGGTCAATGCCCGGCATCTGTTGGCGCATTGGCCGACGCTCTCACCGGCACGCTTCAACCTGCGGGTGGCGCCAGCCGACGTGCCGCCGCTGATACGTGAAGTGCAGCGTGAGTTCGCCCTGGAAGACAGCCGCATCGTCGACCAACAGCAACTCAAGGGCTGGTCCAGCCAGGTCTTCGAACGCACCTTCGCTGCCACCGCCGCGTTGAACAGCCTGACCCTTGGCGTCGCCGGCGTGGCGTTGTTCATCAGCCTGCTGACCCAGAGCCAAAGCCGCCTCGGCCAACTCGCGCCGTTGTGGGCGCTGGGCGTGACGCGCCGACAATTGATGCTGCTCAACCTCGGCCAGACCTGGCTGCTGGCGGTACTCACGTTGATCCTGGCGTTGCCGCTGGGGCTGCTGCTGGCGTGGTGCCTGGATGCGGTGATCAACGTGCAGGCCTTCGGCTGGCGCCTGCCGCTGCAGGTATTCCCCGGGCAGCTTGCGCAATTGCTGGGGCTGGCGATGCTTGCCACGTTGCTGGCGTCGGCCTGGCCCTTATGGCAGTTGTACCGCAGCCGCCCGGCGGATTTGTTGAGGACGTTCGCCCATGAAGATTAAGGCATTGGCGTGCATCGCCTGGTTACTGTTGAGCGGGTGCGACCAGGCGCCCGCACCCGAGGACAGTTTCGCCGGGCTGGGCAGCGATGCGGCGGACTTTGCCCAGGTGGTGCCCGGCAAAGTCTTCAACTTCCCCGAGGATCACGGGCCCCATGACGGCTTTCGTATCGAATGGTGGTACGTCACGGCCAACCTCAAGGATGCCCAGGGCAATGTCTTTGGCGTGCAATGGACGCTGTTTCGCAACGCGTTGAAGGCTGGCCCTGTTGAACCGGGCTGGCGCGATTCAACCGTGTGGCTCGGGCACGCCGCCGTCACCTCGGCCAGCCGCCACTACGCCGCCGAACGTTTGGCCCGGGGGGGCGTCGGCCAGGCCGGAGCCCAGGCGCTGCCGTTCAATGCCTGGATCGACGACTGGAACTTCGCCAGCCGCCCCGGCGCCGCCAGCCCCTTGGCCGACATGCAACTCAAAGCCAGTGGCGCGCAATTTGCCTACGATCTGCACCTGACCTCCAGCCGCCCGCTGGTGCTGCAAGGCGACCATGGCTACAGCCGCAAATCCGACCAGGGCCAGGCGTCGTACTACTACAGCCAGCCGTTTTTCACCGCCAGCGGCAGCGTCAGCCTCGACGGCCACACCTACCAGGTCAGCGGGCCAGCCTGGCTCGACCGCGAGTGGAGCAGCCAACCCCTGGCCGCCAGCCAGACCGGCTGGGACTGGTTCTCCCTGCACCTGGACCGCGGCGCGCAGCTGATGCTGTTTCGCGTGCGGCAGAAAGACAGCGACGGTTACCTCACCGGCACCTGGATCGACGCCCAAGGCGACACCGAGACCCTGCACAACAGCGACATCCAACTGACACCACTGACCACCACGGCCATCGACGGGCGCAGCATTCCCACACGCTGGTCGCTGAAAATTCCCGGCAAACACCTGGATATCACCACCGAGGCCGTCAATCCGAAGGCGTGGATGGACCTGGGTATTCCCTACTGGGAAGGGCCCGTGCGGTTTGAGGGTGGGGTGGGGTATTTGGAGATGACGGGGTACTAGGAGACTACAGCTAAGTTAATTTTGTCCTACGACTCGCCGGGTAATACTCCCACAGATTCTTCAAAAAGAACTGTACATGCATACAGTCTTGTCCTACAGTCCATCCCAGGTGACCGGATGTCACCGGTTACCTGAGCTTCAATTTTTTAACTATGGATGGATAAAAAATGAAATCGAAAAAAGCCTTCATTCTGGGCGCGGCCATGACGGCCTCTTGCTTCGTTTCGGCCTTTGCCCTGGCCGAGCAAACCCCGGCAAAACTCAGCGCGCAGACGGTCAAGCAGGCCGTGGATAAAGCGTTGAAACCTGGCGGCACGCTGGAGACGGCCACCGTTTCGGACGCGCTCAAGCAAAAGCTCAATGCGGCCAAGGGCGGCCAGCCCAAAGTCGTCAAGAGCAAAGCAGTCGCCAGCAACGTGGCGATTGACACTAAGGTCCAGGCGTTGCAAAAACCTGATCCGGCGCAAGCGAAGCAGTCTGCAATTGCTGCATTCACGCCGCTGTTTCCGACCCTGGATATCAATACCCTTTACACCCTTACCGGGGTGGAGACCGGCGCGCAAATCGCTTATCACTTCAACCTGCCGAAAAACTCGCGAATCCAGGTGCAGCTGCTGAACCAGAGCGCCGGTACGGACATGTCGTTGACCCTGTTCCACGACGACGGCCAGGGTAACCTGACGCCACTGGGCACTTCTGATAACCCTGGCAGTGCCGATGAATACCTCAACGGCGTGTTGCCGGCGGGTGACTACTACTGGTTCATGGTGGCCAATACCGCGAGTAATGCGCAGTTCAGTTTCGGCGTGGCGGTGGATAGCAACATTGATGCCTACGAGCCCAACGACACTGAGCAAACCGCGTTTGTGCTGCCGGATGCGCTGAATCAGGTGGCCGGTAATCTCGACACTGTCAATGATGTCGATTACTTCGCTTTCACTTCGTTGCGTGGTCAAGGGGTGGGCATGTTCCTCGGCGATGACGAAGAGGGCACGCGCAACCAGTGGATCTTCGAGCGCTTCGATGGCACCAAATGGGTAGTGATCCCGCCGCAAACGACGTCTACTTACCCAAGCCTGACTCCAGGCTATACCGTCAAGGTCCGCGTGCGTGCCAACCCGGACGTGGCGCTCAACCCCCAGGCGCAATACAAGTTGACCCTGGGCTCGGCACCACGGCTGAACCAGCACAACGTGAACGGCGACAACGTGGTGCGCATTCCCAGTTCAATCGCGCAGCTGGCCACCCAGGCGGCCCGGAGCCTGAGCTGGAGCACCCAGTGGTCCGACAGCACAGGCGAGCCGTTGCGGGGTGTCACTCCGGTCCTCAGGGTCGATAAGCACTTCAATGGCCCCTACAACTTCACCAACTACGAGGCCAGGACCGGCATCACTGGTGCAGCTTCGGGTAACGTCGACCTGGGCACCTGCTCTGGTGATTACCGTGTGGTCTACCCGGACAGTGGGTCGGGCCAGACCTACAACTGGGAGACCTGGTTCAACGAAGGGGGCTGGCGCATTGAGCTCAAAGAGTTCCCGGGCGTTGGGGTAGGCGGCAACATCGTGCAGACCGTCAGCATGGGTCATATCTGCAGCCAACGCATCGTGCGCTGATAGATTTACTTGAGTGAAGCAGGGGGCAGTCCATTGGGCTGCCCCTTTTTTTGGGATGACGCCGGCTCCCAATGCAAGGTGCCAAACAGATAGTCCATCAGCGGCAGCACGATATTGAAATTACGCCCCTGCATCAGCTCGCGACGGTGATGCAAGGCATGCAGGCGGTGCATCTGGCGAATCCACGGCAGGCGCGCCACCGGGTGTCCGGCAGGCAGATGTTCACAGGCGTGGAACACTTCGTAGAGCATGTAGCCGAGGATCATGCACCCGGCAAACAGCCCGGCAACGTTGGGGCTCAGTTGGCTGAGCAGCCACCAGGCGGGGAGGGTGATGGCCAGGCTGTGCAGCACGATCAGCCAGGCCGGAAACAGGATGACGCGCCAGTCCCGGGGGCTGTCGTAGGTCATGTGACCTGGGGTGAAGAAGCTGTGGTGATCGCCAGTGTGGCGTGCGTAGAACAGCCGGGCGAATGCATGTTTGTGATGGCCCAGGTGGCGGTGCACGAGGTAGATGCACAGGTTGAAGAACAGCAGGGTCAGGGGCACAGTCAGCCACTGCAGGGCGGTGATATCGGCGGTGGAGGACCAGGCCAGCGTGATGCAGACAATCCCATAGCCAAGCACGAACGCTGCGTGCAGCCAGGGGTTGTAATGCCGGTTGACGCCCGCGCGGTAACGGGCGCGGAAGGTCTCGGTGGGATGGGACATGGCCGGCTGCTCGCTGTGTTTTTATTTGAGGCTGAGCTTAGTTGGCTTAGGCGGATGTGCGAGTTTTACTGGCAACCCTTGCCCCCTGTAGGAGCGAGCTTGCTCGCGAAAATGTCAACGATAACGCGGGCTTCCTGAATAAACGCGGCGCCTGTGAGTTTTTCGCGAGCAAGCTCGCTCCTACAGCAGGAGGGCAAGCCAGCTCCCACATTTTTACCCGAGACCGACCAGTGGAGGCTTGCACAGGTCTGAATTACTTGTTAGTTTCTGGCAAAATGTTAACGATAACATTTGCTCTAAAAATAAAAACAAAACAGAGACCCACGCCATGAAAATGCTCCCAAAAACCCTGTGTTTACTGGCCGCAAGCATCACCCTGGGCAGCGCGACCCCCGCGTTTGCCGACGCTGCCAAGCCCATCCGTATCGGCGCCTCGTTCCAGGAAATCAACAACCCGTATTTCGTCACCATGAAAAACGCCCTGGAAGAAGCCGGCGCGACCATCGGTGCGAAGCTGATCATCACCGACGCCCGCCACGACGTGTCCAAGCAGGTCAGTGACGTCGAAGACATGCTGCAAAAAGGCATCGATATCCTGCTGATCAACCCCACTGATTCGGTCGGCGTGCAATCGGCCGTCAAGTCAGCCCATGCTGCCGGCGTCGTAGTGGTGGCGGTGGATGCCCAGGCGGATGGTCCGTTGGATTCGTTCGTGGGGTCGAAGAACTTCGACGCCGGTTTCCAGGCCTGTGAGTACCTGGCAAAAACCATTGGTGACAAAGGCAATATCGCCATCCTCGACGGCATCGCCGTGGTGCCGATCCTCGAACGTGTGCGCGGCTGCAAAGAGGCGGTGGCCAAGCACCCGGACATCAAGATTGTCAGCATCCAGAACGGCAAGCAGGAGCGTGACCAGGCCCTGACCGTCACCGAAAACATGTTGCAGGCCCAGCCCACCCTCAAGGGTATTTTCAGCGTGAATGACAACGGCTCCCTCGGCGCACTGTCGGCCATCGAAGCCAGCGGCATGGACGTGAAGCTGGTCAGCGTCGACGGCGCGCCGGAAGCGATCAAGGCGATCCAGAAACCCGGCAGCCATTTCATCGCCACCTCGGCCCAATACCCCCGCGATCAGATCCGCCTCGCCCTGGGCATTGCCCTGGCCAAGAAGTGGGGCGCCCAAGTACCGGCCAGCGTGCCGGTCGACATCACCCTGATCGACCAGGCCAAGGCCAAGGATTTCAGCTGGTAAACCCCCCAGGCCCCACGCAGTTCGTGGGGCCCAGGTCTTCCTTCTGAGCGTGAGGTCGGCGGTATGAGCAGTCTTCTGAAGCTGGAAAACATCTGTAAGCGTTACCCGGGGGTACAGGCCCTCAAGGCCATCAACCTGCAAGTGGAGCGCGGCGAAATCCAC
Source organism: Pseudomonas fluorescens (assembly GCF_001902145.1). Lineage (GTDB taxonomy): Bacteria > Pseudomonadota > Gammaproteobacteria > Pseudomonadales > Pseudomonadaceae > Aquipseudomonas > Aquipseudomonas fluorescens_BV. The sequence continues at coordinate 350,473 of NZ_MRST01000027.1, read as the reverse complement.
GCGTTGCTCGGGGAAAATGGCGCGGGAAAATCGACCCTGATGAAAATCCTCGGTGGCGTCGAACATCAGGACGAAGGGCAGATTTTGATTGATGGCCAGGCTCGACAGTTTGCGACCTATCGGGATGCGATTGCCGCCGGGATTGGCATTGTGTTCCAGGAATTCAGCCTGATTCCCTACCTCACGGCGGTAGAAAATATCTTCCTCGGCCATGAGCTGAGCAACCGCTTCGGCCTGTTGCGCAAGCACGAAATGGCCGAGGCCGCGCAGGCGTTGTTCGAGCGCCTCGGGGTCAGCATCGACCTGCACTGCGCGGTCAAGCACCTGAGCGTGGCCGAGCAGCAGTTTGTCGAAATCGCCAAGGCCCTGGCCCTGGATGCACGCCTGCTGGTGCTCGATGAGCCGACCGCGACACTGACCCCCAGTGAAGCCGAGTTGCTGTTCGACATCATGCGCGAACTCAAGCGCCAGGGCGTGGCGGTGATTTTTATCTCGCACCACCTGGAGGAGATTTTCCAGGTCTGCGACCGCATCAGCGTACTGCGCGACGGCGGCAATGCAGGCGTCACCGAGGTGGCTGACAGCGATATCGATCACCTGGTCGAGATGATGGTCGGCCGCCGCCTGGAGTGCAGTTTTCCGCCTAAACCCACTACCGCACGCGGCCCCTTGCTGTTGGAGGTCAAGGACATCCAGCTGGTGCGCAATGGCCCCCACAACCGTTTCAGTTTGCACAAAGGCGAGATCCTGGGCTTCGCCGGCCTGGTGGGTTCGGGCCGCACCGAACTGGCCCTGGGCATGATGGGCGCGCTGCCCACGGTGAGCAAAGACGTGTGGCTGCGCGGGGAAAAAGTCAGCCTCGATGATCCGGCCCAAGCCCTGGCCCACGGCATCGGCCTGCTTCCGGAAAGCCGCAAGAGCGAAGGGCTGATCACCGCCTTCAGCATTCGCGAAAACATCTCCCTGAACAACCTGCCCAAGTATCAGAACGCCTCGGGCCTGATTGACAAGGCCCGCGAGTGCGCCAGCGTCGAAGCCCTGATGCGCCAGCTGTCGATCAAGGCGCCCAGCGGCGAAAGCCTTGTGGTGAACCTCAGCGGCGGCAACCAGCAAAAAGTTGTGATCGCCCGCTGGATCAACCACCACTGCGACGTGCTGGTGTTCGACGAACCCACACGTGGCATCGACGTCGGTGCCAAGGCGCAGATCTACGCGTTGATGCGCAGCCTCACCGAACAGGGCTACGCCATCATCATGATTTCCTCCGAGCTGCCCGAAGTCATCGGCATGTGCGACCGCGTCGCCGTGTTCCACAAGGGCGCGATCGTCAAGGTACTGGAAGCGTCCGCCGTCAATCCTCAAGAGGTCATGCGCCATGCAACAGGGGGCTCAAGTGAATACGTCCATTAACACCGCCGGCACCGGCCGGTTGCGCCTGAACCTGGCGCGACTGCTGCGTTCGCCGGCGTTTTATCCCTTTGTCGGGCTGGTGGTGGTGACCCTGGTGATGATCCTCGCCAGTGACACCTTCCTCACTGCCAGCAATCTCTCCAACATCGCCCGCCAGGTGTCGATCAACGCGATCATCGCGGTGGGCATGACCTGCGTGATTCTCACCGGTGGCATCGACTTGTCGGTGGGGCCGGTGATGGCGTTGTCCGGCACCTTGACCGCCGGGCTGATGGTCGCCGGGTTGCCGCCGGGCCTGGCAATTGGCGCCGGGCTGCTGGTGGGCGTGGCCTTCGGCATCGGCAACGGGCTGTTCGTGGCGTACCTGCATATGCCGCCGATCATCGTGACCCTGGCGACCATGGGCATCGCGCGCGGGTTCGGGCTGATGTACACCGACGGCTACCCGATTTCCGGCTTGCCAGAGTGGTTCGCGTTCTTCGGTCGCGCCAGTGTGTTTGGCCTGCAGGTGCCGATCCTGATCATGCTGGTCACTTATCTCGCGGCCTATGTGCTGCTGCAGCACACGCGTATCGGCCGCTACATCTACGCCATCGGCGGCAATGAAGAAGCGGTGCGCTTGTCCGGTGTGCGAGCGGCGCGTTTCAAGCTGCTGGTGTATGGCATCAGCGGCTTCACCGCCGCGATTGCCGGGCTGGTGCTCACCTCGCGCTTGATGAGCGGCCAGCCGAATGCCGGTGTGTCGTTCGAGCTGGATGCGATTGCCGCCGTGGTACTGGGTGGCGCGTCGATTGCCGGCGGCCGCGGAGTGATCATCGGCACCTTGCTCGGCGCCATGCTGCTGGGCGTGTTGAACAACGGTTTGAACATGCTTGGCGTGTCGCCTTACGTGCAGAGCGTGATCAAGGGCGGGATCATCTTGCTGGCGATTTTCATCAGCCGTCAGCGCCATCGTTAATACCTCACCACACAGGACCGAACACATGGACAAGCACACTCACATGCAAGCCGTCGTCTGCCACGGCCCGAAAGATTACCGCCTGGAGCGCATCGGCAAACCCCAGGCGCGTGCCAATGAGCTGGTGATCCGTATCGCCGCCTGCGGCATCTGCGCCAGTGACTGCAAGTGCCACTCGGGCGCGGCGATGTTCTGGGGCGGCGACAACCCCTGGGTCAAGGCGCCGGTAGTACCGGGCCACGAATTTTTCGGCTACGTGGTCGAAGCCGGCGAGGGCGCCGAGGAGCACTTTGAGGTCAAGGTGGGTGACAAGGTCATCGCCGAACAGATCGTGCCGTGTGGCAAGTGCCGCTTCTGCAAATCGGGCAAATACTGGATGTGCGAAGTGCACAACATCTTCGGCTTCCAGCGCGAAGTGGCCGAAGGCGGCATGGCCCAGTACATGCGCATTCCCAAGACCGCCATCGTGCACAAGATCCCTGAGTCGGTGTCCCTGGAAGACTCGGCGCTGGTGGAGCCGATGGCCTGCTCGATCCATACCGTCAACCGTGGCGATATCCAGCTCGACGACGTGGTGGTGATTGCCGGCGCGGGTACCCTGGGCCTGTGCATGGTCCAGGTCGCCGCGCTGAAGACCCCGAAAAAACTGGTGGTGATCGACATGGTCGACGAGCGCCTGGAACTGGCGAAAAAGTTCGGCGCCGATGTGGTGATCAACCCCGCCCGTGACAACGCTCGCGAGATCATCAACGGGCTGACGGACAACTACGGCTGTGACGTCTATATCGAAACCACCGGCGTACCGGCCGGCGTCACCCAGGGCCTGGACCTGATCCGCAAGCTGGGGCGCTTTGTCGAGTTCAGCGTGTTTGGCGCCGAGACCAGCGTGGACTGGTCGATCATCGGCGACCGCAAGGAACTCGACGTGCGCGGCGCGCACCTGGGCCCGTATTGCTACCCGATCGCCATCGACCTGTTCGAGCGTGGCCTGGTCACTTCCAAAGGCATCGTCACCCATGATTTCCCGCTGGACGACTGGGCCGAGGCTTTTGAACTGGCCAATTCGACCAAGTCGATCAAGGTGCTGTTGAAGCCGGTGCTCTGAGATGGACTACGTCATCGGTGTAGACATTGGCACCCAGAGCACCAAGGCGCTGCTGGTGGATGCCCAGGGCACGATCATCGCCCAGCACAGCCACGGCTACCGGGTGGGCACCCCGAAAGTGCGCTGGGCCGAGCAGTGGCCGCAGGTGTGGCTGGATGCCGTCCAGACCTGCGTGGCCCAGTGCATGGCCAAGGCTGCGGTGCCGGCGCCGCAGGTCAAGGCGCTGTGCATCAGCAGTTTGTACGGTGGTTCGGGCATCGCCGTGGATGCGCAGATGACGCCGCTGCACCCGTGCCTGATCTGGATGGACCGGCGCGCTGGCGAGCAGGTGGCCTGGGTGCGTGAACAGGTGGACCTGGAGCGCTTGTTCGCCATCACCGGCAACTCGGTGGACAGCTACTACGGCTTCACCAAGATGCTCTGGCTCAAGCAGCACCAGCCCCAGGTGTGGGCGAATACCCGCTACCTGCTGCCGCCCAATAGCTACATCAATTGGTGCCTGACCGGCGAGTTGGCGGTGGACCACAGCAGCGCCGGCAATATCGGCGGTGTGTACGACGTGGCGGCGCGCAACTGGTCAGGCGAGATGCTGGATGCGCTGGGTATCGCGCAGTCGATGATGCCCGAGCGGTTGGTGTATTCCGGTGAGGTAGTGGGTGGTTTGCGCGCAGATTGGGCCGCACGCCTGGGCTTGCAGGCGGGCACGCCCATCCTGGCCGGTGGCGTGGACGCGGCCATGGCGACCTTGGCCGCGGGTGTCACCCAACCGGGCAACCATGTGGCGATGATCGGTACCAGCATGTGCTGGGGCTATCTGAACCAACAGGTGGATGCACGCCACGGTTTGGTGAGCATGCCCCACGTGTACAACGGCCACCGCGACCTGTACATCTTCGGCGGTGCGATCACCGCCGGGGCCTCGGTCAGCTGGTTTCGCGAGCAGTTCTGCCAGGCCGAAGAACAGCAGGCCCAGGCCACGGGGCAAGACAGCCTGGCACTGTTGGAGCAGAGCGCGATGAAGGTTCCGGCAGGCAGCGAAGGCGTGGTGTTTTTGCCTTACCTGATGGGCGAGCGCAGCCCGGTATGGGATGACCGCGCCAGCGGCAGTTTTGTCGGGCTCAACCTGTACCACAGTCGCGTTCACCTGTACCGCGCAGTGCTGGAGGGTGTGAGTTTTGCCCTGCGCCACAATATCGAAGCGGGCACCCAGGGCGCGCATTCCCTGGACCCGCGCCTGATTGTGGTGGGCGGGGCGAGCCATTCGGACCTGTGGATGCAGATCATTGCCGATGTCACGCGCTACCCGGTCTACACCATTGTGCAGGAGGTGGAGGCGGCCCTGGGCGCGGCGTTGCTGGCGGCACATACGGTGGGGTTGGTGAGTGATGGGCAGATGGACACCGGCTGGGTGCAGTTGCAATTGCGGGCGCAGCCCAAGCGGGAGAATGTCATGACCTATGACCGAGCGTTTGCCGAGTACCTGAAGCTGTACCCGGCTCTGAAACCGGTCATGCACAACCTGCAAGCTACCTGATTCAACACTGTCCAAAACTGTGGGAGCTGGCTTGCCTGCGATAGCGGTGTATCAGCACCCGATAAGGAGACTGGCACTCCGCTATCGCAGGCAAGCCAGCTCCCACAGTGGGTCTTCATTGGTTTTGAGATCTTTATTTATGACTACCACCTTCGACTTCTCGCACCAGCGCATCCTCGTCACCGGTGCCAGCAGCGGCATCGGTCGCGAAATTGCCCAGCAACTGATCACCAGCGGCGCTGAAGTCTTCGCTCTCGGTCGCGACGCCCAGGCGTTGGCGGCATTGGGTTGCCACACCTTGTGCGTGGACATCGCTGACAGCATCGCGCTCGACAAAGCCCTGCAAGACTTGCCGCCCTTGCACGGCCTGGTCAACTGCGCCGGTATCTCACGCCTGGAGCCCGCCGCTGCCATCAGCGCCAACGCCTTCGACCAGGTCATGAGCGTCAACGCCCGCGCCGCTGCGCAAGTGGCCAGCCGGGTCGCGGCAAAGATGATCGAGGCGAACATGGCCGGCAGCATCGTCAACGTCTCCAGCCAGGCGTCGTTGGTGGCGCTGGACGATCACCTGAGCTACTGCGCCTCCAAGGCTGCACTGGATGCGATCACCCGCGTGCAATGCGCCGAGTGGGGCCGTTTTGGCATACGCGTCAACAGCGTCAACCCCACCGTGACCTTGACGCCGATGGCAGCCATGGCCTGGTCCGACCCGGCCAAGCGCGACCCGGCGCTGGCTGCGATTCCGTTGGGGCGTTTTGCGCAACCGGCGGAAGTGGCGCTGCCGGTGCTGTTCTTGCTTAGCGATGCGGCGAGCATGATCAGTGGCGTCAGCCTGCCGGTGGACGGCGGCTACACCAGCCGCTAGCCGTTCTCCAACTGCCCGGCGATGACCACCTTGTCCCGTGGCTTGTGCGGGTCTTGCAGGCGGTCGAGCAGCAGGCGTACGGCACTGCTGCCGGCCAGGGACGCGTCATGGGCCACGCAGGCGATGGGCACGCCAAAGATATCGGCGAAGGGCAGGCGGTCGATGCCGCAGATGGTCAGGCTGTCATGGGCGATGTTGTGCATGCGCAACGCACGCAGGGCGCCCAGGGTAATCAACTGGTTGAAACCCATGATCGCGTCCGGTGCCGAGTGTGCGGCCAGGTAATCGAGGGTATGCAGGTAAGCCGGCATCAGCGTGTAGTCGCCAGCCTGCACTTGGACCTGAATGTCGGGATGTTCTGCCAGCACTTCCCGCAGGCCCTTGAGGCGCTCCACGCTGATGCGCGAGTGCTCGGGGCCGGTCAGTACCAGCAGACGCTTGAGGTTCGGCGTCTGGCGTAACAGGTAGTGCGCGGCTTGCAGGCCGCTGTGGTAGTTGTCGAGCACCACGCGGCTGAACGGGCTGTCGTGGATCGTGCGATCGAGCAGCACCACCGGGGTCTTGCCGTTGCCCAGGCGCTCCAGGTAGTCGGGCTGGTAGCTCGGCTCGTCGGAGACCGGCGACAGGATGATCCCGGCCACGCGATAGCCCAGCAGAGTATCGACCGCCTTGCTTTCCAGTTCTTCCAGCTCATCGGTGTCCACCAGCATGATGGTGTAGCCGTGCTTTTTCGCCTCGCGGGAAATCGCCTTGATCATCTCGCTGTAGAACGGGTTGTCTACCGATGCGGTGATGACCCCGATGATCAGGCTTTCACTGCGCTTGAGCCCACGGGCGAAGGCGTTGGGCACGTAGTCCAGCTCGCGTGCCACTTCCAGGATGCGCGCCAGGGTGGCGGGTTTGACCAGGTCGGGTTTGCTCAAGGCCCTGGACACTGTAATGGTGGTCATGCCGACCCGTTTGGCAATGTCGCTGATGGTGACGGACTTTTTCTTGTTCATCGGTAAGGCTGCGAGGGGAAACACCAGCAGGCTAGCATGCGCGCAGGCGTAGAGTGATTCAAATCAGCGGGTCCCAGCGTTGCGACCAGTCGCCTTCGGCCTTCACCACCTCGCGCAGCAGCTCTAGGGCCTGTTGCAACACCGCTGAATCCCGCGCCCGCGAATACACCAGGTAGGTCGGAAAGCTGAATTCCGGCGCCTTGGGCACGCGCTGCATCACGCCGCTGTCCAGGTAGCTCTGCACCACCCGCGTGCGGAAGTAGCCAGCCCCGCCATTCTCCAGGATGTACTGCAACGCCAGCGGCCCCAGGTTGAAACTCAGCGCGGCACGCGCACGGTCGGGCAGGGCGGCGTCGTGTTGCTGGCGAAAACCCTGGCCCCAGTCGATATACACGTAGGGCGAGGGTTTGCTCGCCAGTTGCACCAGAATCAGTTTTTCTTCCAGCACCTGCTCCACCTGCAAGCCCGGCCAGTATTGCGGCTGGAACACCAAGGCGGCATCCAGCACACCCAGCTCCAGTTGGCGCAGCAGGTACTCGCCTTCACGCACTTCGGTACGCAGCGCGTGCCCCGGTATCTGCTCGCGCAGCGCCTTGGCCCAGCCGAGCATCAACGGGTTGCACAGGCTGACCTCCCCGCCGATATGCAGGACATTGCGATAGCCGTCCGGCAATGGCAGGTCACGGCGGGCGGCTTCCCAGGTTTGCAGCAACTGGTTGGCGTACACCACGAAGGCCTCGCCGTCGGCGGTCAGCCGCGCACCGGCACGGTTGCGCACGAACAGCGTGCAGCCGAGTTGGTTCTCGAGGTTTTTGACACGAGCGGTGATAGCGGTCTGGGTGACGTGCAGTTTCTCGGCCGCTGCGGCCAGGCTGCCGCAGCGGGTGATTTCGAGGAAGGTGCGTGCCAGTTCGATGTCCATGAAGCCCCCGGGGATGAATGGGGGTATTGTAGAGCGATGCAGGATTGGAATGCGATCCATGTGGGAGCTGGCTTGCCTGCGAAGACGGCCTGACAGCCGACCTCTATCGACCTGACGCCCCGCGGTCCAAATGTGGGAGCTGGCTTGCCTGCGAAGGCGGCCTGACAGCCGACCTCTATCGACCTGACGCCCCGCGGTCCAAATGTGGGAGCTGGCTTGCCTGCGAAGGCGGCCTGACAGCCGACCTCTATCGACCTGACGCCCCGCGGTCCAAATGTGGGAGCTGGCTTGCCTGCGAAGGCGGCCTGACAGCCGACCTCTATCGACCTGACGCCCCGCGGTCCAAATGTGGGAGCTGGCTTGCCTGCGAAGACGGCCTGACAGCCGACCTCTATCGACCTGACGCCCCGCGGTCCAAATGTGGGAGCTGGCTTGCCTGCGATGACGACCTGACAGGCGACACTGTTATACCGAGTACATATCCATTTCTGCGGTAACGGCCACTTAGGGTTCCGCCCTGACGGCGGGTCACTTTGGAAAAGCCCCAAAGTAACCAAAGGGCTCTTGCCCCACCACTCGGCACCTCGCCTAGGCTCGGTGTGCCCGTAATCCGCCAGTGATTTGGGGGGCCGCCGCCACGCGCCATCCATGGCGCGGGGCGGCTAAACCGGCGTCCCTGCCGGTTTACCCCCCAAATCCCTGTCGAATTCCGGCCAGCGTGGTTTAACGGGGCGCCTGAGATCAAAAGCAGATCAAGATCAAGAGCGGCTCGCTTCGCATCGTGGTTACCTGGGGCGGAACGTTCGGCATCTTTGTCGATTGAACCGCCGCCATCGCAGGCAAGCCAGCTCCCACAGTTATGTGTATTTCAGGTCGGGTTTCTCGGTGTGTGCAAGTGCTCTGTGGGGAATGCCTGTGCGTACGCGTGACACACCCTCAACACCTGCTCATCGGCAAACCGCGCACCCACCACATGCAAGCCCACCGGCAAGCCATTCGTCGCCGACCCACACGGCACCGAGGCGGCCGGTTGCTGGGTGAGGTTGAACGGGTAGGTGAACGGCGTCCACTCCATCCATTCAGCCATTCCCGAACCTGGCGGTACGTTGTGCCCGGCTTCGAACGCGGTGATCGGCATCATCGGCGACACCAGCACATCGTAATGCTCATGGAACGCTGCCATCCGCGCGACCAGCGCCGCTCGCGCTTCCAGGGCCGCATTGAAATCATCCAGACTCAAACGCTCGCCCCGTTGCGCAATGCGCAGCAATCCGGGGTCGAGCTGTTGCTTTTGCGCTTCGCTCATGGCACCGGTCAGGCGAGCGGCACCGGCGGCCCACAAGGTGCTGAAGACGTCCAGCGGGTCGCTGAAGCCGGGGTCGATTTGTTCGACATGGGCGCCCAGTTGCACCAGGCCCTGCACAGCCTGATCCACTACCTGGGCGACTTGCGGGTCGACTTTCACATAGCCGAACGTGGGGCTGTAGGCGACACGCAGCCCTTTCAAGTCTGCCCCTGGAGCGAGCCAGGGCGTGGTTCGCGGCGCGCCGATCAAGCCGTCCCGTGCATCCGGCCGCGCCACGGCTTGCAGCATCAGCACACTGTCTTCCACGGTGCGCGTCATCGGACCCAGGTGCGACAGGATCGTCATGGAGCTGGCCGGCCATTGCGGCACATAGCCGAAGGTCGGCTTGATCCCGAAGGTGCCGGTAAACGCACAGGGAATACGGATCGAGCCGCCGGCGTCGCTGCCCTGGTGCAGCACGCCCAGGTTCAACGCCGCTGCCGCACCGGCGCCCCCGGACGAACCACCGGCGGTAGTGCGCGTGTCCCACGGGTTGCGGGTGATGCCGTACAGCGGGTTGTCGGTGACGCCTTTCCAGCCGAATTCCGGGGTGGTGGTCTTGCCCAGCAGCACCGCGCCGGCCTTGCGCACGAAGGCCGAGAATGGCGCGTCTACGTTCCATGGGCCCTCGGCGGATGAGGTGCGCGAGCCTTTGCGCGTGGGCATACCGACTGTCAACGTGAGGTCTTTGATCGACGCCGGCACGCCATCCAGCGCGCCGCAAGGTTCGCCCTTGAGCCAGCGTTGTTCCGACGCCCGCGCAGCGTCCAGTGCGCCTTGCAGGTCGACATGGCAGTAGGCATTCACCACCGGGTTATAGCGTTCGATGCGCAGCAACGCGTCTTCGGTGACCTCCACGGGCGATAAGGTCTTGTCGCGAAAATGCTGCAGCAGTTGCACCGCCGTCAATTGGCCGATCTCACTCATGCTTGAACTCCCTGCGCCGCGTTGACCATGGCACGCAGCAACACCGCGCAGCCTGCGGCCAGATCATCCGGCGCGGCGTTTTCAATTTCGTTATGGCTGATGCCGCCTTCGCAAGGCACGAAGATCATCCCGGCCGGGCCCAGTTCAGCGACGAAAATCGCGTCATGCCCGGCGCCACTGACGATGTCCATATGGCTCAAGCCCAGTGCCTTGGCACCTTCACGCACGGCGTTGACGCAGGCCGGGTGGAAGTCCAGCGGCGGGAAGTCGGCGGTGGGCGTCAGTTCAAACGTCAAGCCGTGACGGGCGGCCGCGTCTTCGATCACTGCGCTCACTTCATCGACCATGGATTGCAGCTCGTCGGCGTGCAGGTGACGCAGGTCGATGGTCATGTGCACCTGGCCGGGGATCACGTTGCGCGAGCCAGGGTGCAGGTTAAGGCAGCCGACGGTGCCGCAGGCGTGAGGCTGATGCTGATGGGCGATACGGTTGACTGCGCTGACCACCTCGGCAGCGCCCACCAAGGCATCCTTGCGCAGGTGCATGGGCGTAGGGCCCGCATGCGCCTCTACGCCGGTGAGGGTCAGGTCGAACCATTTCTGGCCCAGGCAGCCCATCACCACGCCCAGGGTAATCGCCTGGTCCTCCAACACCGGGCCTTGCTCGATATGCGCTTCGAAATAAGCGCCCACCGGATGGCCCAGCACCGCACGCGAACCGGCATAGCCGATGCGCTGCAATTCGCTGCCCACCGACAGGCCCTGGTCGTCGCGCTTGTCGAGGGTGTCCTGCAAGTCGAACTTCCCGGCAAATACCCCGGAGCCCATCATGCACGGCGGGAAGCGCGAGCCTTCTTCGTTGGTCCACACCACCACTTCGATGGGGGCCTGGGTTTCGATCTGCAAGTCATTGAGCGTGCGGATCACTTCCAGCCCGGCCATTACCCCGTAGCAGCCGTCGAACTTGCCGCCGGTGGGCTGGGTGTCGATATGGCTGCCGGTCATGACCGGGGGCAGGGCGGGGTTGCGCCCAGGGCGCCGCGCGAAAATATTGCCGATGGCATCCACGCTGACGCTGCACCCGGCGGCTTCGCACCACTGCACGAACAGGTCGCGGGCCTGGCGGTCCAGGTCGGTGAGGGCCAGGCGACACACGCCGCCCTTGGCCGTGGCGCCGAGCTGGGCCAGGTCCATCAATGACTGCCACAAGCGGTCGCGGTTGATCAGCGGGGCGTTGCTCTGGAGCGGTTGCGCAAGACTATTCATCAGGAATCTCCACTCAGGCACTCAAGGCCAGGTAACGGTTTTTGATCGTCGGGTCGGCGCGCAAGTCAGCGGCGCTGCCTTCGTACACCACGCGGCCCTGTTCGAGCACGTAATGGCGGTCGGCGAGCTTGTCGCAGACCATCAGGTTCTGTTCCACCAGCAACACCGGCAGGCCCTCGTCCTTGACCTTGCGCAGGATCTTCACCAGCTCGTCGACGATCACCGGGGCCAGGCCTTCAGTGGGTTCGTCGAGGATCAGCAGCTTGGGGTCGTTAAGCAGGGCGCGGGCGATGGCGAGCATCTGCTGTTCGCCGCCGGACAACGCATGGCCGGCGTTTTTGCGCCGCTCCTTGAGGCGCGGGAACATGGCGTACACGTCTTCCAGTTGCCAGCGGCTGTGCTTGCGGGCGGCGATGCGCAAGTTTTCCTCCACCGTCAGCAGGCGGAAAATCCCGCGGTTTTCCGGCACCAGCGCCAAGCCCTGGCGCGCAATTTCAAAGATCTTTTGCCCCACCAACGCCTGGCCGTTGAAGTGGATCTGGCCCTGGCGCGGGCAGATGATGCCGAGGATGCTGCGCAGGGTGGTGGTCTTGCCGGCACCGTTACGGCCGAGCAGGGTCACCAGTTCGCCAGGGTTGACGCTCAGCGACACGCCCTCCAGCACATGGCTTTTGTCGTAGTAGGAATGGATATTCTCGACGATCAGCATCAGGCAGCCTCCCCAAGATAGGCAGTGCGCACACGTTCATCGGCGCGCACGAACTCCGGCGTGCCTTCCACCAGGATCTGCCCATGGCTCATCACCGTGATGCGTTGGCTGATGGACATGACGATGCTCATGTTGTGTTCGATCAACAGCACCGTATGGTCGCGGCCAAGGTCGCTGATCAGTTGGGTCATGATCGGGATATCGTCGATGCCCATGCCCGAGGTGGGCTCGTCGAGCATCAACAGTTTGGGTTTGGAGCAGATCGACATGCCCACCTCCAGCACCCGTTGCTGGCCGTGGGACAACTCACCGGCCAGGGTGTCGGCGCGGGCCATGAGTTGCAGGCGTTCCAGCACCTGGTCGGCCATCTCCAGGTGTTCGCGCTTGCTGTCCACCCGACGCCAGAAGTTCAAGGCACGCGAGCCATCGCGGCCCTGGGCGGCCAGGCGCAGGTTTTCGCGCACGCTGAGGTTCTGGAACAGGCTGGTGAGCTGGAACGAGCGCGCCATGCCCAGGCCGACGCGGCCGTGGGCGGGCTTGCGCATCAGGTTCTTGCCGTCGAAATGGATCGCCCCGGCGGTGGCCTGGCGTTCACCCGTGAGGCAGTGGAACAGGCTGGTCTTGCCCGCGCCGTTGGGACCGATGATGGTGTGGATGGTGCCGGCTTCGACCTTGAGGTTGACGCCATTGACCGCATGGAACGCGCCGTAGGCCAGCTCCAGGTTTGTGGTTTCCAGCAGGATACTCATAGCCCGTCCTCCTTGGCGACGACTGCGGTTTTGCGCGTGCCGCGCAGCTTCTCGAACAGCGATGCGAGGCCGCCCCACAAACCGCCGCGCATGAAGATCACCACCAGGATCAGGATTACCCCCAGCAGCATCAGCCAGCGCGGCCACAGGTCGGAAAGGAAGTCGCCCAGCAGCACGATGGAGCCGGCGCCCAGCAGAGAGCCGAACAGCGAGCCGGTGCCGCCGACGATGGTCATGATCAGTATGTTCTCGGACATCGCCAGGTCGATATTCGACAGCGGCACAAAGTGCAGCAGCATGGCGTACAGCGCCCCGGCAATCCCCGTGACCGCGCCGGACAGCACGAACACCAGGATCTTGAAGTGGCGCGTGTCGTAGCCGATGGCCGAGGCGCGGGTTTCATTTTCGCGAATCGCCATCAGCGTGCTGCCAAACGGTGAGGCGATCACCCGGCGTGCGCCGATGAAGATCAGCAGGAACAGCACCGCGACAAAACCATAGAAGGCACGGGCATCGGCCAGGGACAGCAGCACGGTTTCGCCCACACGAATTTCCGGGCGCGGCACGCTGAGCAGACCGTTGTCGCCGCCGGTCCAGTCGCTCAGGGTGTAGGCGACGAAGTAGGCCATCTGGCTGAACGCCAACGTGAGCATCACAAAGTAAATGCCCGTGCGCCGAATCGCCAGGGCGCCCACCAGTAAGGCGAGGAAGCCACCGGCCAGCGCTGCGCCAAGCAACGCAGTGAACAGGCCCAGTTGCAGGTGGATCATCAGCAGCGCCGCGCAATAAGCGCCTGCACCAAAGAAGATGCCTTGGCCGAAGGACAACAGCCCGGTGTAGCCCAGCAGCAGGTTGCAGGCCAGGGCGGCCATGGCAAAGATCAGGATCTCGGTGGCCAGGGTCGCCGAGGGCAGCACCAACGGCAGGCCGATCAGCACGGCCAGCACCCACAGCAACATGGCTCTGGATTGGGTCTTGGCAAACGGCAGGGGGTTTTTCTCGCTCATGTCAGGCTCTCCCGAACAGGCCGTAAGGGCGCACCAGAATCACCACGGCCATGGCGCCGTAGATCATCAGGCTCGCACCTTGGGGCCAGAGTGTGGTCATCAGGCTTTGCACCACGCCCACCAGCAAACCGCCGACCAGCGCACCGCTGAACGAGCCCATGCCGCCGATCACCACCACCACGAAGGCGATGCCCAGAATCTCCGGGCCGACAAAGGGCTGGGCGCCGCGCAACGGCGCGAACAACACCCCCGCGACACCGGCGAGCGCGACGCCCAAGGCGAAGGTCATGGAGAACAGGCGGAAAATATTGGTACCCAGTAGCGAGACGGTTTCAGTGCTCTCACTGCCCGCGCGCACCAGGGCACCGAAGCGCGTGCGTTCCAGCAGCAGCCACAGGCCCAGGCCCACCAGCCCGGAAAACACGATAAGGAACAGGCGGTAGTAGGGGTAGACGAAGTCACCCAGCACCAGCACGCCGCGCAACAGTTCCGGCACGGCGACGCTTTTGCCCACCGGCCCCCAGATCATCACGCTGGCTTCCTGGATGATCAGGGCGATCCCCAGGGTCACCAGAATCTGGAACATGTGCGGCAAGTGGTAGATGCGCTGGATCAGCAAGCGCTCGATCACCCAGGCCAGTGCGGCCACCACCAGCGGCGCGATCAGCAGCGCCAGCCAGAAGTTGCCGGTGAGGCTCACCGCGGTGTAGCAGATGTAGGCGCCGAGCAGGAAGAACGCGCCGTGGGCGAAGTTGACGAAGTTGAGCAGGCCGAAAATGATCGTCAGCCCCACTGCGATCAGGAAGTAGATCATCCCCAGCCCAAGGCCGTTGAGAATCTGGAACAGGTACAGATTAAGCATGCAGACACCCTCCGCAGGCGGCCGCTTGCGCGGCCCTGCGCGACAAAAATTAAGCGGTCAGCCGAGCGTGCAGCCCGTCGCCTCGACCGCAGGGAACGATTGGCCAGCGCTGAGCACTTTGGCCAGGTCGTCCTTGTCGGCCATGTCGCCGCTGGCCTTGCCGATCAGCAGGTAGTAATCCTTGATCACCTGGTGGTCGCCGGCGCGGATCGACTCCTTGCCGGTCGGGCCTTCGTAGCTCAAGCCTTGCATGGCCTTGGCTACGGTCGGGCCGTCGAAGCTGCCGGTGGCGATGATGGTGTCGAGCATGACTTTGGTGCTGATGTAGTCGGCGGCCAGCGGGTAGGTGGGGTTGATGCCGTACTTGGCCTGGGTGAGCTTGACCAGTTCACGGTTGAGTGGGGTGTCGACCTGGTGCCAGTACTGCGCGCCCAGGTACACGCCTTCGAGCACATCGCTGCCCAGTTCCTGGAACTGGTCCAGTCCGGCAGACCACACCAGCAGCACTTTCATGCGCTCCTTGATGCCGAAGTTCACGGCCTGGCGCAGGGTGTTGGACGATTGGCTGCCAAAGTTGAGCAGCACCAGCACATCGGGCTTGGTGGAAATAGCGTTGGTCAGGTAGCCGGAGAATTCCTGTTCCTGCAACGAGTGGTAGCTGTTGCCCACGTGTTCCAGGCCATGCTCCTTGAGCACGTATCTGGCGCCTTCGAGCAAGGCTTCGCCGAACACGTATTGCGGGGTGATGGTGTACCAGCGCTTGGCGTCCGGCAGCAGCTTGATCAGCGGCACCATGGTCTCGCGGATCGCGCCGTAGGTGGGCACCGACCAGCGGAAGGTCGCCTTGTTGCAGTCCTTGCCTGTCACTTCATCGGCGCCCACCGGGGTCATGAACACGCCGCCGACCTTGTCCACTTCCTTGGCCACTGCCAGGGCGGAAGACGACAGCGTGCAGCCCTGGAAGAACCGCGCGCCGTCCTGCGCGATGGCCTCCTGCACCTTGCGCACTGCCTTGCCGGCGTTGCCTTCGGTGTCGATGACCTTGTAGTTCAGCGGGCGGCCGAGCAATTGGGGGTGTTGCTGCACCGCCAGGCGCGAACCCATGTCGGCAAATTTGCCATAGCTGGCAAAAGCACCAGACATGGACTTGAGGCCGTAAAAGGTAAAGGGCTCGGCGGCGAATGCCGAACGCACGCTCAGCGGAAGGCTGAGGGCGGCGGCCGCGGTGAGGCTGGCTTTCAATAACGTACGACGCTGCATGGGGTGACTCCCTGGTTTAGTTATTGGCAGGAGCGGCAAGGGCGATACGGTGGAGCAAGGGCCTGTGGGCAGGCTTGTTATTGGACTGAGTGAAACGATCTAAAGGTTGGAACCAGATCGAAATGTGGGAGCGGGCTTGCTCGCGAATGCGGTGGGTCAGCTACGCATGCAGTGACTGATGCACCGCATTCGCGAGCAAGCCCGCTCCCACATTGGGTGGTCGGTGTGCTTAACGGTGATCAAACTCCAGAAGGAAGTGTGGGCTGACCTGGCCTTCCAGCGCGGTCATATGGTGTTCGGCATCGCACATGTGTTCATGCATCAAGCTGCGCACCGCGCTTTCATCCCCGGCGCGAAAGGCGATCAGCAGTTGCTTGTGATAGTCGAGGTTGGCCGCGTCGAACTGCTTGCGCTTGGGCTTGTAGGCTTTTTTCAGCACCACCAGGTCGCGCAGCAAGTCATTGAGAAACTGCGCCATGAAGCTCAGCAGCGGGTTGGGGCAGGCCCGGGCCAACAGGTTGTGGAACTCAAGTTCCGCCAGGCGCTGTTCGCGCTGGCCGGCTTCGCTGTCTTCGGGGGCGCTGCAAAAGTCCACATTGGCTTGCAGGGCGGTGTAATCGTTTTCGCTCAAACGCCCGAGCACCGACACCGCCAATTCCACTTCGATGACCTTGCGCAGTTGGTAGACCTGCTCGCCATCCAGGTGCTGGAAGTGCAGGTAGTTGCGCAAGGCGCGGCTGGCCGGCTCGGTGCCGGCCTGGTTCAAGTAAGCCCCGCCGCTGGGGCCGGTGCGCGTGCTCACCAAGCCCTCGACCTCCAACGCCTTGAGCGCTTCGCGTGCCGAGCCCTTGGAACACTGGAAGCTTTCCATCAACTCGCGTTCGGTGGGCAGGCGGTCGCCGGGCTTCAAGGCGTCGGTGACGATCGAGCGCTTGACCGACTCGACAATCACATCGGACAGCTTCTGGCGTTTGCGGCGTAGCGGGCGAGTCAGCATGGCGGTGATTTATCGTATTAATGCGGATAAATAGCACTTAATAACGATTGGGGAAGTGCGTCAACGCAGGCTGTCGTTTTCGGTGGCAAGAGGTCGTAAATGCGTGGATTAATTATTCCCAGGCGCTGAGGTCGAGACAGCGCGTGGACGCCGGCGGTTGTCTACCATAGGCGAGAAAATCCCCCAGCCAGCGGCTGACACAGCCGTCGGTGCCTGCGCGCGCCGATTCCTTGAGCAAGAGTTGCTCGACACCGGTGGCGACTGCTTCGCCAGGCTCGGCATTGATCAGCACCATGCGCCCGACACGCTCGGGAAACAGCGTGCCGTAGCGGCTGCCCAGGCGGGTGGCAGCGGCGTTGCCCAGGTAGTTGAGGCGCGCCTCGCCAAGTTGCCCGCGCACGAACTCCATGTCCCGCGCAGCCTGTTCCACGGCATTGCCCTCGCGCAGGTCGCGGGCGCTCAGCTCGATGACGTCATAACGGTCGACCAGGGTGCGATAGGCCTGGGTGGCAAGCGACTCCCAGCGACTGGCGAGGTGAAGAACGAAAGGCGCGTCCTTGGCCTGGAGGGGTTCGCCGGCCTGGATGAACACGACACCTTCACGGTTGAGCGGTTGCCGTGCGCCTACCCGTGTCACGCTCAGGCGCAGGCGGCCGCGCTGGGGGGCGGCATGGTCGCGAGGTACGTTGACCAGGCCGCATTGGGTGCGGCCAACCACTTGTGGGTTCAAGTGCGCCGTCGTGGTGAGGGGGCAGTCCAGCAGCCAGTCGATGGCGGTGGGGGCAATCAAGGGCTTGGCCAGCGCCAGGTTCGGTATCAACCAGCAGCCAATGCAGGCCAGGCCTTTTACAACAACGCTGGGTTTCATCATGAGGTCCCGGGCTTCCGTGTGATAACGGCTTTTTTACCAAGGACCTTGAGGTGGAGAATGTAGGGTGAAGTAACAGCTCGTGTATGAAATATGAGTTTCGTTTATCAGATGTTGGTTTTCCAGCCACCGCCTAATGCCTTGTACAGGGCGATGCTGGCTTGCAGGCGCGACAGGCGCAGTAGCACGCTCTGGTCCTGGGCGCCGTACAAAGTGCGCTGGGTTTCCAGCACTGTGAGCAGGTCTTCGGCACCCGCTTCGTAGCGGCTTTGCGCAATCTGAAACGCGGTCTGCGCCTGCTGCAGCTCCTCGCTTTGCCATTGGCGTTGCTGGTCAAGGCGGGTGATGCTGCTGAGGGCTTTTTCCACATCGGCAAAGCCGTTGATGATCGCCCCGCGGTAGTTTTGCAGCAGTTCATCCTGGCGTGCCCGAGCCTTGTCGCGCTCGGCGCTCAGCCGGCCATTGTTGAAAATAGGTGCCATCAGGCCCGAGGTCAGGGTGTAGAAGGGGCTGCGCAGGACCTCTTGGGCCTTGTATGCGCCAGAGCCGAGCGTCGCGCCCAATGTCACCGAAGGCAGCATCGCTGCACGCGCCACCGTGACGTCGGCACGGGCCGCTGCCAACTGGGCCTCGGCCTGGGCGAGGTCGGGGCGCCGGCTCAATAACTGGCTCGGTATGCCGGGCCCGATACTCGGCCAAGTCAATGCCTGGAAGGGTTCAGTGCCCAGTTCCAGTGCCTGTACGGGTTGACCGAGCAAGGCGGCCAAGGTGATTTGCGACTCTTCGACCGATTGCTGGATCAGCGGCAGTTGCCGTTGCTGGCTGGCCACCAGGCTCTTCTGTTGTGCCAGTTCCAGGGCCGTGGCGGAACCGGCGTCGTGGCGGGTCTGTACCAGGTTCAGCACATTGCGCGCATTCGCCAGGTTGAGCTCGGCAATCTGCAGGCGCTGACGTGCGGCCAGGGTTTGCGCGTAGCGGTCGGCGACATTGCTGAGCAGGGTCAGCTCCACGTTGGCCTGATCGAACTCACTGGCGTGCAGGCTATGCACGGCGCTGTCGCGCGCAGCGGCGCGGCCCCCCCAGAAGTCGATTTCATAGCTGGCTGTAAGGTTGGCGTCATAGCTGTTGACGGTCTTGTTGCTTTCGGTGGCGTCCAGGTCCGAGTTGCCGCTGCCGCGCAACAGCCTTTGCCGGCTGGCGGTAAGGTTGAACTTCAGCTCCGGCAGCAGCGGTGCGCCGGCAATCACCGCCGTGGCCTGGGCCTGACGGACACGCGCCATGGCGGCCGCCACGTCGAAGCTGTCACGGCGGGCCTGGTCGATCAGGCGGTTCAACGCCGGGCTGCCAAACTGCGTCCACCAGCGTTGATTGGTGGCTTGGTTTGCATCGCGTTCGGCATAGTGCCAGGCGGCGGGCGCGGCGAGGCCGCTGTCGATGGCGGGCGGGTTAGCGCCACAGGCCGTGAGCAACAGGCACAGGCTGAGCGCGGACAACGGCGGGGTGATTGATCGTTTATTCACTGGTCAACGCCTTAACCGGATCGAGCCGGGCAGCTTTACGGGCCGGCATGAAGCCGAATACGACGCCGGTGACCAGCGCACAGCCAAACGCACCGAGCACCGCCACCAGGGAAAACTGCACCGCCACTTCGGCCAGCACCAGCACGCCGCCCACCAGCAATGCCAGGGCGATGCCGAACAGGCCGCCGACCACCGAAAGCATCACCGCCTCGGTGAGGAACTGGCGCAGGATGTCGCGCTGGCGTGCCCCTGTGGCCATGCGGATACCGATTTCACGGGTGCGCTCGCGCACGGTCATCAACATGATATTCATCACGCCGATGCCGCCCACCAGCAGGGAAATCGCGGCAATCGAGCCGAGCATCAGCGACAGGGTGTTCTGGGTGCGCGCTTCGGCCTGGATCATCGCGGCATTGTTGGTCAGCTCGTAGTCGCGCTTGCCGTTGTGCAATTTCAACATCAACTGGTCGATGGCGCGTTCGGCTTCATGCACCTTGTGCGCATCGGTGGCGGCAATTGCCACGTATTCGGGGTTGTAGCTGCCGAACAGGCGGACACTGGCGGCGCTATAGGGAATGGCGATACGGTCGTCACTGTCCTTGTCGCCGGAGCTTGCGCCTTTTTCCGCGAGCACGCCGATCACTTGGAAGGGTACGTTCTCGATCAGAATGTACTGGCCGATGGGATTGGGCACATCCTTGAACAGTTTCTGGCGCACACGGGAGCCGATCACGGCGACCGTGGCTGCGGCGCGTTCATCGGCTTCGGTGAAGTAACTGCCCTCGACCACCGGCCAGTTGAAGATGTCCGGGAAGTTGGTGTCATTGCCACCCACGTAGGCCATGTAATCGACATTGCCGAAGCGTACGCCAGCTTCGGTGCCGTTGACCGGCATGATGCGCTTGACCTGAGGCAGCGTCGCCAGGGCGGCGACATCGTTAAGGGTCACGATACCCAGCGGCGTGCGCGGGTTGGGCGAGGAGCCACCGAGGTAGATGATATTGGAGCCGAACGCGCCCATCTGCGCCATGACCTGGCGCTTGCTGCCTTCACCCACTGCCAGCATCACCACCACCGACGCGACGCCGATGATGATGCCCAGCAGCGTCAGCGCCGTGCGAAAACGGTTGATCCACATCACCCGCCAGGCGGCCTGCACGGCGTCCAGCAATTCGGCTTTCCAGGCACCATTGTGCTCGGCGCCGTCGACCAGGCGTTGGCGCAGGTCCACGGCGTGCAAGGCGCCGGCCGCCACGCTGGGCGTGGCCGCGCGGGTGTCAGCCGAATCGCTGATGATCTGGCCGTCGCGAATCTCGATGATGCGGTTGGCCCGCGCTGCCACTTCACGGTCGTGGGTAATCAGGATGACCACATGGCCCTGGCTCGCCAGTTCGTCGAGCAAGGCCATGACCTCGGCGCCGCTGTGGCTGTCGAGGGCGCCGGTGGGTTCGTCGGCGAGGATGATATGACCACCGTTCATCAGGGCGCGGGCGATCGACACCCGTTGCTGTTGCCCACCCGACAGCTGGTGCGGCCGATTGCCGGTGCGCTCGGCCAGGCCCAGGCGGGTGAGCAGGGCGCTGGCGCGGGCATGGCGCTCGGCGGCGCTGATGCCAGCATAGATCGCCGGCATCTCGACGTTTTCCTGGGCTGAGCCTGAGGGAATCAAGTGGTAGCCCTGGAACACAAAACCGAAGGCTTCGCGGCGCAGCCAGGCCAGTTCGTCGCTGCCCAGGTGCGCGACGTTTTCCCCGGCGAACAGGTAGTCGCCCTCGGTGGGGCGGTCGAGGCAGCCGAGGATGTTCATCAGCGTCGATTTACCCGAGCCCGACGCGCCGACAATGGCGACGAACTCGCCGGCATGGATCGACAGGTCAATGCCGCGCAACACATCGACCTGCGGGCTGTCGCCGCCGCCGTAGGATTTGCGGATGCCTTTGAGCTCAATCAGGGGCGTGGCCATTTCAGCCCCCATGGCTATCAACCGGGCCGATCAACAGGTGGTCGCCCTCGCTCAACCCCTCGAGCACTTCCACCCGCAGGCGGTCGCTGATGCCCAGGCGCACTTCACGGTCTTCGATGGCTCCGTTTTTGGCGACCACCCGGGCGATTTGCGCTGCGGAGCCGGGCACGCTTTGCAAGGCGGCGACGGGTACGGAGAGGGCGTCCTTGACTTGGCTGGCGACGAAAAACACCTGGGTGGTCATCTCGGCCATCAGCGCGTTGTCGGCGTTGTCCACGTCCAGCAGCACCGTGTACAGCACCACTCGGCCTGTGCCGCTCTTGCTGGTGCTGCTCGGGCTGCCGTTGCCCTGGGTTTCGTTCAAGGGCTTGGGCGGGATCGGCAGGATCTGGCGCACGGTGCTGGTCCAGCGCCGGCTGCCACCGCTCAGGGTGGTGAAATACGCGCTCATGCCAGGTTTGACATGGCCGATGTCGGCTTCGGAGACTTCCGCCCACACGGTCATTGGCGACAGCTTGGCGATGCGCAGGATCAACGGCGTTTGCTGTTGCGCGTTGAGGGTCTGGCCGACGCGCGCGTCCACGGCCACCACGGTACCGGTCATCGGCGCGTAGATGCGCGTGTAGCCCAACTCGGCCTCATCGCTGCGCAGGCTGGCCTGGGCCTGGCGGATCTGTGCCTGGAACATCTGGACCCGTGCCTGGGTCGCGCTGAGTTCGGCCTTGGCGGTCTGCACGTCTTCTTCGCGGGTGGCGTTGCCGGCATTCAGGCGTTGCTGGCGCTGGTACTTCTGGCGGGCCAGTTGGTGCTGGGCTTTCTGCTCCTGCAACTGGGCCTGCAGGTTTTCGATGGCATAGCGGCTGGCGTCGAGCTTGGCTTTTTGCGTGGCGGGGTCGATCTCCACCAGCAATTGGCCTTCCTGGACCTGGTCGCCGGCCTCGACGTGGATCTTGCGGATCTGCCCGGAGGCCTGGGCGCCGACGTCCACGTAGCGCCGCGGTTGCAGGGTGCCCAGGGCGGTGACGCTGTTTTCGATGTCGGCGCGGGTCACGGTGACGGTGGCCAGGGCGTCGCGGCCCTGCGTCAGGCCCTGCCAGGTGGCAAACGCAACGATGGGAATCAGGCACGCCACCACAAGCAGGGCGCGTCGGGCAGGTCGAGGGCGTTTCATGGGTAGCTTCCAGCCAGGAAAGTTCGGGGCGCAGTCGCGCAGAGCTGACAGGTAAACGAGGAAAATGCTCCGTAATTTAGGCTGTTACATAAGTAGTTACAGCTCCAATTGCGAAAAAAACCGACCGCTGATGAGAGAGTTCTTTAAAAGTAGATGAGAATTACTATAAATTGCACACACTCAAACTGCCATCATCGGTGATGGCATAACCGTCAATGGTTGCGGGTGCGTCCAGGGTAAGGGGATGCGTTCTCGGGTTTTTCGCGAGCAAGCTCGCTCCTACAGGGGTGGGTGTCGTTTGTACCAAGGCCGTGGGGTCAGGAGTCATGTTGGAAAACTACTATCGCGAGCTGGTGTGTTTCCTCAACGCCAAGCTGGGCAACCGTCAGGTGGCCGAAGATGTGGTGCATGACGCTTATGTGCGGGTGCTGGAGCGTTCCAGCGACACCCCGATAGAACAACCCCGCGCTTTCCTGTACCGCACCGCCTTGAACCTGGTGATCGACGGCCACCGGCGCAACGCCTTGCGCCAGGCCGAGCCCCTGGAGGTGCTGGACAGCGAAGAGCGCTTCGCCGCCTGTTCCCCCCACTCCAGCCATGACCAGGGCCAGCGCCTGGAGATGCTCGAGCGCGCCTTGGCCGAGCTGCCGGCGGCCTGTCGCGACAGTTTCCTGTTGCGCAAACTCGAAGGCCTGTCCCATCTGCAAATCGCTGAACGCCTGAACATTTCCCGCAGCCTGGTGGAAAAACATATCGTCAACGCGATGAAGCACTGCCGGGTGCGCATGCGCGAGTGGGAAGCGCACTGATCGGCTGTTAGTTAAATTTTATTTCACTGTCCTCGTTTCCTATCAACACACGGCCTGTTGTTCAGGCCATGAAGGTATTCCCGCCCCACCGCCAAGGGGCTTATCCAGAGGACACTGGAATGACACAGGCAATTGCTTCGCCCGCGGTTCATGACCTGATCGGGATCGGTTTCGGCCCTTCGAACCTGGCGCTGGCCATCGCCCTGCAGGAGCGTGAAAAGGCCCAGGGCAAGCTGGACGTGCTGTTTCTCGACAAACAAGCCGACTACCGCTGGCACGGCAATACCCTGGTGACCCAGAGCGAACTGCAGATTTCCTTCCTCAAGGACCTGGTGACCCTGCGCAACCCCACCAGCCCGTACTCCTTCGTCAACTACCTCAAGGCCCACGACCGCCTGGTGGACTTCATCAACCTGGGCACCTTCTACCCCTGCCGCATGGAGTACAACGACTACCTGCGCTGGGTGGCGGGGCAGTTCCAGGCCCAGGCCAACTACGGTGAAGAAGTGTTGGCCATCGAGCCGATCCTGCATCAGCAGCAGGTCGAGGCGTTGCGCGTGATTTCCCGTGATGCCCAGGGCGAGCAGCATGTGCGCACCACCCGTTCGGTGGTGGTCAGCGCCGGTGGCACACCGCGCATCCCCGAGGCATTCAAGGCGCTCAAGGGCGATAGCCGGGTGTTTCACCATTCCCAGTACCTGGAGCGCATGGCCAGCCAGCCGTGCGTAGACGGCAAGCCGATGCGCATCGCCGTGATCGGCGGCGGCCAGAGTGCAGCAGAAGCCTTTATCGACCTCAATGACAGCTTCCCGTCGGTGCAGGTCGACATGATCCTGCGCGGCTCGGCGCTCAAACCGGCCGACGACAGCCCGTTCGTCAACGAAGTGTTCTCGCCGGCCTTTACTGACCTGGTGTTCCAGCAAGTCGGTGCCGAGCGTGAGCGTTTGGTCGCCGAATACCAGAACACCAACTACTCGGTGGTGGACCTGGACCTGATCGAGCGAATCTACGGGATTTTCTACCGCCAGAAAGTCTCCGGCATCGCCCGCCAGGCGTTCCGCACACTGACCGTAGTGGAGAAGGCCACCCCTGGCCCGTTGGGCATCGAACTGGCCCTGCGCAATACCGCCACCGGCGAAACCAGCCTCAACCATTACGACGCGGTAATCCTGGCCACCGGCTACGAGCGCCAGATGCACCGTGAACTGCTGGCGCCGCTGCAAGCCTACATGGGCGACTTTGAAGTGGCCCGCGACTACCGCATCGTCACCGACGAGCGCTGCAAGGCTGGCATCTACATCCAGGGCTTCAGCCAGGCCAGCCATGGCTTGAGCGATACCTTGCTGTCGGTGCTGCCGATTCGCGCGGATGAGATTGCGGCGTCGCTGTATGCGCTGGACCATCACCGTGGCAAGGCGCGTTCGGTGCAGGACTTGCTCCTGGCCACCGCCAGCTGACCGGCCTCTCCGTAGGAGCGAGCTTGCTCGCGAAGAACGTCAACGATAACGCGCCTCATCTGAATGAACGCGGCGCTCTTGGGTTCTTCGCGAGCAAGCTCGCTCCTACAGACGGCACTTGTGACAAAGTGTGGCTATTGATACTGTACAAAAAACCAGTATCGGTAGCCCTCCATGCAGTTGATCGAAAAACTCAGCATCCTCGCCGACGCCGCCAAGTACGACGCGTCCTGCGCCAGCAGTGGCGCGCCCAAGCGCAGTTCCGAGGGCAAGCCGGGGCTGGGTTCCACCAATGGCATGGGCATCTGCCACAGCTACACGCCCGATGGCCGTTGCGTGTCGTTGCTCAAGGTGTTGCTCACCAACTTCTGCCTCTACGACTGCCAATACTGCGTCAACCGCCGCTCCAGCGACGTGCCCCGTGCGCGCTTCAGCCCGGAGGAGGTGGTCACCCTGACCCTGGATTTCTACAAGCGCAATTGCGTCAGCGGGCTGTTCCTCAGTTCCGGCATCATCCGTTCGTCGGACTACACCATGGAGCAGCTGGTGCGGGTCGCCAAACTGCTGCGCGAAGAGCATGACTTTCGCGGTTATATCCACCTCAAGACCATCCCCGATGCCGACCCGGCCCTGATCGCCGAGGCTGGCCGTTATGCCGATCGCCTCAGTGTGAATATCGAACTGCCCACCGAGGCCAGCCTGCAGACACTGGCGCCGGAGAAGCAGATTGTCTCGATCAAGCAGGCCATGCAGACCATCTACACCGGCGAACAGACGGTGCTCAACGAACCCCGCGCGCCACGTTTCGCCCCGGCCGGGCAGAGCACGCAGATGATTGTCGGCGCCGACGACACCGACGACAGCACCATCCTGCACGGTGCCGAGGCGTTGTACGGTAATTTCAAGCTGCGCCGCGTGTATTACTCGGCGTTCAGCCCCATCCCCAACAGCCCGAAAAGCGTACCCCTGGCTGCGCCGCCCTTGATGCGCGAGCACCGCTTGTACCAGGCTGATTTCCTGCTGCGCAGCTACGGTTTCAGCGCCAATGAGCTGTTCGCCGGCCCCGGCCACCTGGCACTGGATATCGACCCCAAGCTGGCCTGGGCCCTGGAGCATCGCGAGGTGTTCCCCCTGGACCTGAACCGCGCCGAGCCGACCCTGATCGCACGTATCCCCGGCATCGGCCTGCGCACCACCCAGCGCCTGGTCGACCTGCGCCGTGAACGCAAGATCCGCTTCGAAGACCTGGCGCGTATGCGCTGCGTGCTGGCCAAGGCCAAGCCGTTTTTCATCACCAGCGACTACCACCCGCAGCAGGCCGACAGCACCAGTGTGTTGTTGCGCGAACAATTGCGGGACCGTCCGCAGCCGCAACAGATGGGGTTGTGGGGATGATCAGCCTGGAGTGCGACAACCTGTTCAGCACCTGGCGCGAACAGGCGCGCTGGTTGCTCAGCCATCAGGTCGACCCCAGCCAGGTGAGCTGGGGCGAGGTGCAGGCGGCGGACCTGTTCGCTACCGATGAACCGATCCCACCAGGGTTGGGGCCGTTTCAGGCGCGTATACCCAAGGCGTTGTTGCAATTGCTGGAGTCCGCTGCCTGTTATCACGGTGATCAGCGCTGGAGCCTGTTGTATGAAGTGCTGTGGCGGGTCAGCCATGGTGATCGCACGGCCATGCTCGCGGGGGACAAGCTTGGCAGCGAATTGCAGCGGCGCATCAAGCAAGTCAGCCGGGAAGCCCACCACTTGCATGCGTTTGTGCGCTTCATCGCGCTGCCGGATGGGGCCGGGTCGGAACTGCCGGAGTACGTGGCCTGGCATGAACCAGCCCATGACATTCTCAAGAGCGCCAGCGAGCATTTTATCGGGCGCATGGGCCGCCATCGCTGGATGATCGCCACGCCCCTGGACGGGGTGTATTACGACGGCGAGCAATTGATTCATCAGCGCCAGTGCCCCGAGGCCTGGCAGCAACTGGCGCAGAATGTTGAAGATCCCCACAGTGCGATGTGGTTGACCTACTACAGCCACATCTTCAACCCGGCGCGGCTGAACCCCAAGGTGATGGAAGGGCATTTGCCCAGCCGCTTCTGGAAGAATTTGCCGGAGGGCAAGTTGATTCCGGGGTTGATCAGCGAGGCGCGCACGGGCAAGCAGAAGGATGGGCAGGCGAAGTTGGTGGGGGCCAAGCCAGGCAAGAGAATATTAAGTGGGCACGGTTAAAAACTGTGGGAGCGGGCTTGCTCGCGAAAGCGGTGGGTCAGTCAGCTTATGTGTAACTGACCCACCGCTTTCGCGAGCAAGCCCGCTCCCACACAAGCCAGCTCCCACATTTGATTTTCGCAGCCTGGAGGAGTGGGTATCAGGCCAGTTCAGTCGCGGTGTTCTTGACCACCGCCAACTCCGGATGTGCCACCAACTTATCAATGTGCAACTCATCATTGTTCAACCAGGTCTCGGTCAGCACCCGGTAATGTTCCATATCCCGGCAGCGCATGCGCAGGCTGTAGTCGAACGGCCCGCTGATCAACTGGCATTCGAATACCTGCGGGCAGGCTTTCACGCAGGCTTCGAAAGCCTTTTGCGCCGAGCGCCCGCTTTGGTTGGACAAGGCCACCAGCACCAGCAGCGACAGCCCCGGTGAGACCATCTGCACATCGATGATCGCCCCATACCCACGGATCACCCCGCGTCGCTCCAGCTTGCGCACCCGCTCCAGGCAGGGCCTGGGGGTGAGGTGCACCAATGACGAGAGCTTTTCGTAGGTAATACGCCCCTGATGCCTGAGTACGTCGATGATCGCTTCGTCGATGCGATCCAGCGTAGGGGAAGAATGGGGTCCGTTGGCCTTGGTATCCATGAGTTCACTTCAAACGGTTGGAAAGAAATTGCTGCAAGCGTTCGCTGGTGGGATGGTCGAGGATCTCGGCGCCGCCGTGTTCTTCGACTCGGCCCTGGTGCAGGAACAGCACTTGGCTGGACACCTGGCGGGCAAAGCCCATTTCGTGGGTGACCATCAGCATGGTACGACCTTCCTCGGCCAACGTCTGTATGACTTTAAGCACTTCTCCTACAAGCTCCGGGTCCAGGGCCGAGGTGGGTTCATCAAACAGGATAATCTCCGGCTCCATCGCCAGCGCCCGCGCAATCGCCACGCGCTGCTGCTGGCCGCCGGACAGGAACGCCGGGTATTGGTCCGCCACGCGGCTCGGCAAGCCAACCTTGTCCAGGTACAACCGCGCACGCTTCTCGGCTTCGGCGGCGCTCACGTTCAGTACCCGACGCGGGGCCATGGTGATGTTTTCCAACACGGTCATGTGGCTCCACAGGTTGAAGTGCTGGAACACCATGGCCAGGCGCGTGCGCAGGTTTTGCAGTTGCGCCTGGTGCGGCGCGCGGGTGCCGGCGCGGCCTGGTTGCATTTCGATGCTGATGCCGTCCAGGGTGATCACCCCGGCGTCAGGCTGTTCCAGAAAGTTGATGCACCGCAGCATCGTGCTTTTGCCCGAGCCGCTGGCGCCGATCAGGCTGATCACATCGCCCTGGCGGGCATTGAGGGACACGCCCTTGAGTACTTCGTGTTCGCCGTAGCGTTTATGGATACCTTCGACTTGCAGCTTGATCGCGGCAGTTGCAGCGTTGGTCACGGGTACATCCACCGGATAAGCGGCCAGGGCCTGCGCGGACTGATTCATGGGTTAGCCTCGGGTAGGAACAAGAAAGCGCATCCAGCGACGTTCGGCCAGCCTGAACAGGCCCACCAGTGCAAAGGACAGCAGCATGTAGAGCAGGGCGGCGATGCCGAAGGCCTGGAAGGTCAGGAACGTCTCGGCATTGGCATCGCGGGCGACCTTGAGGATGTCGGCGACGGTGGCGGTGAACGCCAGCGACGTGGCGTGCAGCATCAGGATCATTTCATTGCTGTAGGCCGGCAGGGCGCGACGCAACGCGGCGGGCACGATCACAAACAGGTTCAGCCGCCAGCCGTGCAGGCCATAGGCGCGTGCCGCTTCGATCTCGCCATGGGGGATGTTGCGGATTGCCCCGGCGAAGATTTCCACGGTGTAGGCGCAGGTGTTGAGCACAAACGCCAACAGCGTGCAGTTCAGCGCATTGCGGAAAAACTGGTTGAGCAGGGCGTTGTCCCGCACCACCTCCAGGCTGTACAGCCCTGTGTAGCAAATCAGCAGTTGGATATACAGCGGCGTGCCGCGGAACAGGTAGGTGTAGACCTCCACCGGCCAGCGCAGCCAGAAGTGCTCTGACACGCGTGCCAGCGCCAGGGGGATCGACAGGCCAAAGCCGAGCACCACCGAGATAATGAACAGCCACAAGGTCATGGCGACACCGGACAGGCCACTGCCATCGCTGAACAGGTAGGCCAGGCCGTATTGCTGGAACAGTTCGATCATCGCGCCATCCCCTTGATGCCCAGGTTATAGCGCCGTTCCAGGCGCTTGAAGATGCGGTTGGAGAGGGTGGTAATCACCAGGTACACCAGGCCCGCGAGGATCAGGAAGTACAGCGGCTCGCTGGTGGACTTGCCGGCGTTCTGCGCGGCCTTGACCAGGTCTGACAGGCCGATGATCGACACCAGCGCCGTGGACTTGAGCAGCACCAGCCAGTTATTGCCCAGGCCCGGCAGGGCAAAGCGCATCAGTTGCGGGAACAGCACCAGGTGAAAGCGCTGCCAGCGGCTCAGGCCATAGGCGGTGGCGGCTTCCAGTTGGCCGGCTGGCACACTGAGGATCGCGCCTCGGAAGTTTTCGGTGAAATACGCGCCGTAGATAAACCCCAGGGTGATCACCCCGGCGGTAAACGGGTCGATTTCAACGTAGTCCCAGCCGAACGCTTCGGTCAGGTCGTTGAGCCACAGTTGCAGGCTGTAGAAGATCAGCAGGATCAGCACCAGGTCCGGCACGCTGCGAATCAACGTGGTGTAGAGCGTGGCCGGCACGCGCAGCCATTTGGCGCTGGAGAGTTTGGCGCCAGCGGCGACCAGGCCCAGGGTAAGGCTCAGGGCCAGGGCGAGGAACGCCAGCTTGAGCGTCATCCAGGCACCCTGGGCCAGCATGGGGCCGTAGCCTTGCAGGTTGAGGAGGTCGTTCATGGAAAGGAGGTCTCTTTATATGTAGGAGCGAGCTTGCTCGCGAAAAACTCAAGGGCGCCGCGTTCATGCTGGCTTAGCGCGTTATCGCTGACGATTTTCGCGAGTCAAGCTCGCTCCTACAGGGGATTTTGCTGGCGCGGGCATTACTCGTTGTAGATGTCCTGATCGCCAAAATATTTCTTCTGGATCTGGGCGTAGGTGCCATCGGCCTGGACGGCGGCGATGCCCTTGTTGATCAGCTCACGCAACGCCTGGTCGTTCTTGCGCAGGCCCATGGCGATGTCCAGGGGCAGGGTCGGGTCCTTGAAGGCCGGGCCGGTCTTGAAGTCGGCGCCTTCGGGCTTGGACAGGAAGTTGAGCTGGGCTTCGAGCTTGTCCGTCAGGGTGGCGTCGAGGCGGCCGTTCTGCAGGTCGGCGTAGTTCTGTTCCTGGGACTGGTACGCCTTGATCTGTGCACCGAGCTTGGCCAGGTGCGCGCGAGCATAGGCTTCCTGCAACGAGCCTTGCAGCACGCCCACTTGCTTGCCGTTCAGCGACTCGGGGGTGTCACCGAAGGTGGCGTTTTTGCGGGTGATCACCGAGGTGGGGCTGAGGAACAGCCGGTCGGTGAAGTCGATGACTTTCTCGCGGGCCGGGGTTACGGCCATGGAAGACATGATCGCGTCGAACTTGCGCGCACGCAGGGCCGGGATCATGCCGTCGAATTCGTTGTGCACCCAGGTGCATTTCACTTCGAGCTTGGCGCAGATGGCGTTGCCCAGTTCGATATCGAAACCTTGCAGGCTGCCGTCAGCGGCGACGGATTCGAAGGGCGGGTATTCGGGAAACACGCCAAACCGGATTTCTTTCCAGTCCTGGGCGTGGGCAGCAGTGGCGCACAGTGGCAACAGCAACGCAGCGAAGAGTGATCGCAGAGGAGTCATGTGTCGGTCCCTATATTTTGTAATTGATGTCAGGGGCAGTGAATAACTGGGAGCAGAGAATGCTTCATGATGGTGCGTTTTTTGTGTCGTTTACCCCCTGCGCAAAGCGCAAATTGCGCTGTTAAAACAAGCAATGCAGCGGAATCGGCTGCGACACCGGCAAAATCGGCTTTTAACCCACCAGAATCTGGCCTGCCCTGGGCGCAAAGCGGCAAGCCAGAGCGGTTTCAGGCGCGCTTTTTATGCTGTACCACAGGTTGCTGGGCCAGGCGTGCAAACAGGTCTTTCGGGTCGACCAGGTCCGGCACCAGCTCCAGCTCGCTGCCTACTTCCAGCGCTTTGGCCACGTCCAATACATAGCGCAGGGCCGAGTAGTCTTCGATGGCAAAACCCACCGAGTCGAACAGGGTGATTTGGCGTTCATTCTCGCGGCCCGGCTGTTGGCCGTTGATCACTTGCCACAGCTCGGTGACCGGCGAATCTGCCGGCATGTGCTGGATTTCGCCTTCGATGCGGCTTTGCGGTTCGTACTCGACGATCACCCTGGCGCGCTCGACGATACGGCGGTCCAGCTCGGTCTTGCCCGGGCAGTCACCGCCCACGGCATTGAGGTGCATGCCTGGCTCGATCATCTCGTCAGTCAGGATGGTGGCGTAGGCCTTGTCCGCAGTGACGGTGGTGACAATGTCCGCGCCTTTGACCGCCTCGGCGACGCTGGCGGCCAGGATCACCTTGATCGCCGGGAACGCCTTGAGGTTGGCGGCGAGCTTGGCGGTGGCCTGGGGGTCGATGTCGAACAGGCGGATTTCAGTAATGCCAAGCATGGCGTGGAAGGCCAGTGCCTGGAATTCGCTCTGGCAGCCGTTGCCGATCAGCGCCATGCTGCGGCTGTTGGCGCGGGCCAGGTAGCGGGCGACCAAGGCCGAGGTGGCAGCGGTGCGGATCGCAGTGGTCAGGGTCATTTCCGCCAGCAGCACCGGTTTGCCGGTGTCGACGTCGCCCAAGGCACCGAACGCCATCACGGTGAGCATGCCGGCCAGGGTGTTTTTCGGGTGGCCGTTGACGTACTTGAAGGCGTACAGCGAAGCGTCGGACACCGGCATCAGCTCGATCACCCCATCCGGTGAATGGTTGGCCAGGCGCGCGCATTTTTCGAAGTCCTGCCAGCGCAGGTAGTCGGCGCGTATGTAGTCGGCCATCTCGGTGATGCAGGTTTGCAGGCCTTTTTGCGAAACCAGGTAGCTGAGGTCGTTGACGTCGATATAACGGGTCATGGCAAGACTCCTTATTGAAATGAGGGACGGGCCGGCAGATGCACTTCGGCCAGCATGCAGCGGGCACTGCCGCCACCGATGCGTTCGATGTTGTCGATGTTCACCACCACCGGCCGCGTATGGCGCTCCACATGCTGACGCTGCGCCGGATGCAGGGCGCCCCAGGCACTGGCGGACATCACCAGCAACGGCTGGCCGTCCCGGTCGTGGACCTCCAGCATGTTGCCGGCGAAGGCTTCCAACTGGTCGAAGTCCAGGCTGAGGATGTCCTTGCCGGTGTCACGCAGGGAGCGTTCCAGGGCCAGGCGCTCGCTGTCGTCGGGCAGGGCCTGCAGGCACACCACCGCGAGGTCGCGGCCAACGCTCATCATCACGTTGCTGTGATAGATGGGGGCCTGGTGACGGTCCAGGGCGTGGAACACACAGAGTTGGTAGTCGAGGCGTTCGGCAAACTGGCTCAGGGCCGCGTGGTGGGTGCGCCCCGAATGGCAGGCGTAGCTGATGCGGTGCTGGCGGTCGAGCACCATGCTGCCGGTGCCTTCCAGGAAGATGTTCTGTTGTTCCAAGTGGCTGAGGTCGATGGTGGTGTTGATCGCAAAGCGTTGCTCCAAGACTTGCAGCACGCCCTTGTTGCGCTCCAGTCGGCGGTTCTGGCCTTCCATGGGGTAGAGCACCAGGCTGCCGTCGGCATGGCTGCTCCACCAGTTATTGGGGAAGATCGAGTCGGGCGTGTGGGGCGCCGGCGTGTCCTGCACCACCAGCACCTCCACGCCATGCCGGCGCAGGGTGTCGACATAACCGTCGAACTCCTCCAGCGCTTTGTGCTGTGCACTGAGCGGGTCCAGCGGCGGGCGTTGGAAACGGTTGTTGATCGCGGTATCCGGGTTGAAGGCAAAGCGCGCCGGGCGGATCATCAGGACGGTGTTGGTGGTTTGCATGGGGGCACGGGTCCGTTGGGGATCTTGTGCCGCTATTGTGTGCGTTGTGGGGAAAGGATCCCGGCTGAAACAGCGGGGAGGCTCAGCCAAGAAAGCTGAAACTGGCGGCGGCACAGCCGAATCGGCTGCCTGATTGAAATGCGATCAACCTGTGGAGCTGGCTTGCCTGCGATAGCGGTGTGTCAGGTAGATTAATGGGACTGACACACCGCTATCGCAGGCAAGCCAGCTCCCACATTGGTATTGTGGTGATTGTTAATGCTGTGTCAGCCAGGAGGAACCATGTCTACCGCTGTTCGCCTTGCCCAATCTTCAGATGCCGAGGGCATCAGCCAAGTCATCCTGGCTGCGCTGCACAGCAGCAACGCACGTGATTACCCCGCGGATGTGATCGCGCGGGTTGCCAGCAACTTCACCCCCGACGCGGTATTGGCTTTACTCCAGCGCCGGGTGGTGTTGGTGGCGACTCAGGATCAACTGATCGTCGCTACGGCCGCACTGGATGGCAATGTGGTGCGCTCGGTGTTCGTCAACCCGGCGCTGCAAGGGCAGGGCATTGGCCGGCTATTGATGATCGAGATCGAACTGCGCGCCCGTGAAGCCGGCGTGACGGTCTTGAGCGTGCCGTCCTCGCTGACGGCGCAAGCCTTCTACGCCAAGTTGGGTTTTCACAACGTGCGTG
This sequence comes from Pseudomonas fluorescens, assembly GCF_001902145.1. Taxonomy (GTDB): domain Bacteria; phylum Pseudomonadota; class Gammaproteobacteria; order Pseudomonadales; family Pseudomonadaceae; genus Aquipseudomonas; species Aquipseudomonas fluorescens_BV. Next base: position 316,840 of record NZ_MRST01000027.1, on the reverse strand, counting down.
ACGTGTACCACGGCAACGAGCGCACGTTGGTCATGGAAAAGGCGCTGTTGTCCCGCCACCCCATCGGGCCGTATCGCGACCGTCAACACCGTGCCCAGGTGATTGAGTTATGGCAGCAGGCGTTTGGCTATGACACCGCGCATAACCTGCCGAGCCTGGCGATTGATAAGAAACTGGCGGTCAATGACGGGTTGTTCTTCGTTGCCACCGACAACAAAGCTGTGATCGGTACCATTCTCGCAGGCTATGACGGGCACCGTGGCTGGTTGTATTCGGTGGCGGTGCATACCGACTATCGGCGCCATGGCCTGGGATCGTCGCTGGTGCGCTATGCCGAACAGGCGTTGACAGCGCTGGGTTGCATGAAGATCAACCTGCAGATCACCGGCGGCAATGACGTGGTGGTGGGGTTTTATGAGGCGTTGGGGTATGGGGTGGAGCCGAGGATCAGTATGGGCAAGAAGATTGCCGAGAATATCCCAGCTCAATCCTGAAAATGCCTGAGATCCAATGTGGGAGCGGGCTTGCTCGCGAATGCGGAGTGTCAGTCACTGGATTCAGTGCTGATAGACCGGCATTCGCGAGCAAGCCCGCTCCCACATGGCTGTCAGACCTTGACGATCCAACCCGCTGGCGCTTCCACGTCACCGGTCTGCACACCGGTCAGCTCTTTGTAGAGCTTCTGGGTGATCGGGCCGACTTCGGTTTCGCTGTGGAACACGTGCAGCTTGCCGTTGTACTGGATGCCGCCGATCGGCGAGATCACCGCAGCGGTACCGCAGGCGCCGGCTTCCTTGAATTGGTCCAGCTTGTCGATGAACACTTCGCCTTCTACCACTTCCAGGCCCAGGCGAGTCTGGGCCAGTTCCATCAGCGACAGGCGGGTGATGCCTGGCAATACCGAAGGCGACTTCGGCGTGATGAACTGGTTGTCGTGGGTGATCCCGAAAAAGTTGGCCGAGCCGACTTCTTCGATTTTCGAGTGGGTCATCGGGTCCAGGTAGATCGCGTCGGCGAAACCGGATTTCTTCGCTTCCGAACCCGGCATAAGGCTGGCGGCGTAGTTGCCACCGACCTTGGCGGCACCGGTGCCTTGCGGCGCGGCGCGGTCGTAGCCGGAGATCTGGAAGTTGTGCGGCACCAGGCCGCCCTTGAAGTAGGCACCGACCGGGATGCAGAACACCGAGAAGATGAACTCCGGCGCGGTACGCACGCCGATGTTATCACCGGTGCCGATCACGAACGGGCGCAGGTACAGCGCGCCGCCACTGCCGTACGGCGGGATGAAGCGCTCGTTGGCCTTGACCACTTGTTGGCAGGCGTCGATGAACGCGTCGGTCGGCACTTGTGGCATCAGCAGGCGACCACAGCTGCGCTGCATGCGGGCGGCGTTCTGGTCCGGGCGGAACAGGTTGATCGAACCGTCCTTGCAACGGTAGGCCTTCAGGCCCTCGAAGCATTGCTGGCCATAATGCAGGGCAGTGGAGCCCTCGCTGATGTGCAGCACATTGTCGTCGGTCAGGGTGCCAGCTTGCCATTCGCCGTTTTTCCAGACCTGGAGAAACCGCTTGTCGGTCTTGATGTAGTCAAAACCCAGCTTGTCCCAATTGATGCTCTCGTTACCCATGACACCCTCTATCTCTGGTCAAGTCGGTTTTTTTTCTGGATGGCGCAACAATACTGCATTCACGGGGCTGTTCGCATCCCCTGTAGGAGCGAGCTTGCTCGCGAAGAACGCAAGGACGCCGCGTTTAATCGGGTGGTCCGCGTTATCGTTGGCGATTTTCGCGAGCAAGTTCGCTCCTACAGGGGTTGTGTTCTTACAGGTGCAACGCGTGCCCCAACGCCCGCAGCGCGGCTTCCTGCACGGCTTCACCCAGGGTCGGGTGGGCATGGATGGTGCCGGCCACATCTTCCAGGCGCGCGCCCATTTCCAGGCTCAGGCCGAACGCGGTCGACAGCTCGGACACCCCAGCCCCCACGGCTTGCCAGCCAACAATCAAGTGATTGTCACGTCGCGCCACCACCCGCACGAAGCCGGCTTTGGACTCCAGCGTCATGGCTCGGCCATTGGCGGCGAACGGGAAGTTCGACACGATGCAATCCAGGCCCGCAGCCTTGGCCTCGTCCGGGGTCTGGCCGACCACCACCAGTTCCGGATCGGTAAAGCACACCGCGGGTATCGCCGCCGGGTTGAATTCGCGGGCCTTGCCGCTGATCAGTTCGGCAACCATTTCGCCCTGGGCCATGGCCCGGTGCGCCAACATCGGCTCGCCGCTGAGGTCGCCAATGGCGTACACGTTGCGCATGCTGGTCTGGCAGCGGCTGTCGATCTTGATCGCTGCGCCGTTCATGTCCAGGTTCAGCGCTTCGAGGTTCCAGCCTTGGGTGTTGGGTTTGCGCCCTACGGCTACCAGCACCTGGTCGGTGTCCAGTGCCAAGGTGTCGCCGCTGGGCGCACGCACTTGCAGTTTGCCGTCGGTAAAACCGGTGACGCTGTGTTCCAGGTACAGCTTCACGCCGAGTTTCTTCAGGGATTCAGCCACCGGCAGCGTCAGCTCGGCGTCGTAGGCCGGCAGGATGTGGGCCTGGGCCTCGACCACACTGACGTCGGCACCGAGCTTGCGGTAGGCAATTCCCAGTTCCAGGCCGATATAACCACCGCCCACCACGATCAGGCGCTTGGGCACGTGTGTCGGTGCCAGGGCTTCGGTGGAGGAGATGATCGGCCCGCCAATCGGCAGCATCGGCAGGTTGACGCTCTTCGAACCGGTTGCCAGCAGCAGGTGTTCGCACTGGATGCGCTGCTCACCCACCTCGACGGTCTTGCCGTCGATGACCTTGGCCCAGCCGTGGATTACCTGCACCTTGTGTTTTTTCAGCAGTGCGGCGACGCCGGTGGTCAGGCGGTCGACGATACCGTCTTTCCATTCCACGCTCTTGCGGATGTCCAAAGTCGGCACATCCACTTCAATGCCCAGTTGCGAGCCCTGGCTATGGTGCACGGTTTGCTGGAACTGCTCGGCCACATGGATCAGCGCCTTGGAGGGAATGCAGCCGATGTTCAGGCAGGTGCCGCCCAGTGCCTGGCCTTCCACCAGAATGGTGGGGATACCCAGTTGGCCTGCGCGAATCGCCGCGACATAACCGCCGGGGCCGCCGCCGATAATCAGCAGCGTGGTGTGCAATGTCTGAGTCATGCCCTTACTCCAAAAACAGGCTGGCGGGTTGTTCGAGCAGGCCGCGAATGGCCTGGATGAATTGCGCCGCGTCCATGCCATCGACCACGCGGTGATCGAAGGAGCTGGAGAGGTTCATCATCTTGCGTACCACGATCTGGCCCTTGATCACCATCGGCCGCTCGACGATGCGGTTGACGCCGACGATGGCCACTTCCGGCAGGTTCAGCACTGGCGTGCTGACGATGCCGCCCAGAGCGCCAAGGCTGGTCAGGGTAATGGTCGAACCGGACAGCTCTTCACGGCTGGCCTTGCCTGTACGTGCGGCGTTGGCCAAACGCGCGATTTCTTCGGCAGTGCCCCATAGGCTGCGGGCTTCGGCGTGACGCACCACCGGCACCATCAGGCCCACGTCGCTCTGGGTGGCGACGCCCACGTGCACGGCACCAAGGCGAGTGATGACCTGGGCTTCGTCGTCGTAACGCGCATTGATCTGCGGGAAGTCGCGCAAGGCTACCACCATGGCCCGCACGATAAACGGCAGCAAGGTCAGCTTGCCGCGTGTCGCGCCGTGCTTCTCGTTGAGGTGCACGCGCAGCTCGTCGAGGGCGGTGACGTCGATCTCTTCCACGTAGCTGAAATGCGCGGCGCGGCGGGTGGCGTCCTGCATGCGCTGGGCGATCTTGCGGCGCATGCCGATCACCGGGATCTGGTGCTCGTCAGTGCGCTCGGCATACGGGTTGGCGGCGCTGGCGCCCGTTGCCGGGCCCTGGCGCAGGTAAGCCTCCAGGTCTTCGTGCAGAATCCGGCCCGCCGGGCCGGTGCCCTGGACCAGACGCAGTTGAATCCCGGCATCCAGCGCATGTTTGCGTACAGCAGGGGAGGCCAGCGGGCGTTCGCTGGCTTCACGGGCGACGGGTGCTTGCGCGGCCTCCACTACCGCAGCGGGCTTGCTTTCTACCGGTGCCGTTACCGGTTTGGTTTCGGCCACAGGCCGCGCGGCCTTCGCCGGTTCGGCAACCACCGGCATATCCTTGGTATTGCCTGCGCCGTCCACTTCAATGCTAATCAAAATACTGCCCACTGCCATGACCTCACCCGGCTCGCCGCCGAGGGAAATCACCTTGCCGTGGACCGGCGAGGGAATATCCACCATCGCCTTGTCGGTCATCACATCCGCCAGCACCTGGTCTTCAACCACCAGGTCGCCGACCTTCACATGCCATTGCGACAATTCAACTTCCGCGATGCCTTCGCCAATGTCTGGCATCTTGATAACGTGCGTGCCCATTCAGACCTCCATGACCCGTTTCAACGCCGCGCCCACTCGGGACGGCCCTGGGAAATACGCCCACTCTTGCGCGTGCGGGTAGGGGGTGTCCCAACCGGTGACGCGCTCAATCGGCGCTTCCAGGTGGTGGAAGCAATGCTCTTGCACCAGCGAGACCAACTCGGCACCAAAGCCACAGGTGCGCGTGGCTTCATGCACCACCACGCAACGGCCGGTCTTTTTCACCGACTTGACGATGGTCTCCAGATCCAGCGGCCACAGGCTGCGCAGGTCGATGACCTCGGCGTCGATGCCGGTTTCTTCGGCGGCAACTTGCGACACATACACGGTGGTGCCGTAGGTCAGCACGGTCACGGCCGAGCCTGGGCGCACGATGGCGGCTACGTCCAGGGGCACGGTGTAGTAACCGTCCGGCACCTGGGCTTGGGGGTGTTTGGACCACGGCGTTACCGGGCGGTCGTGGTGGCCGTCGAACGGGCCGTTATACAGGCGCTTGGGTTCGAGGAAGATCACCGGGTCATCGTTTTCGATGGAGGCGATCAGCAGGCCCTTGGCGTCATAGGGGTTGGACGGCATCACCGTGCGCAGGCCGCATACTTGCGTGAACACCGCTTCGATACTCTGGCTGTGCGTCTGGCCGCCATAGATGCCGCCACCGCAGGGCATGCGCATGGTCAAGGGCGCAGTGAACTGGCCGGCCGAGCGATAACGCAGGCGCGCCGCCTCGGAAATGATCTGGTCGGTGGCGGGGTAGACGTAGTCGGCGAACTGGATTTCCGCCACTGGGCGCAAGCCATAGGCGCCCATGCCCACGGCCACGCCGACGATGCCGCTTTCCGAGATGGGCGCGTCGAACACCCGCGAGCTGCCGTACTTGGTCTGCAAGCCTTCGGTGCAACGGAACACGCCGCCGAAGTAACCGACGTCCTGGCCGAACACCACCACGTTGTCGTCACGCTCAAGCATCACATCCATGGCCGAGCGCAGGGCCTGGATCATGGTCATGGTGGTGGTGGTCATGGCGGTTTCCAGTTCGATACTGTTGTTGTGGTCGTTCATGTCACACCCCCAGCTCTTGACGCTGGCGCTTCAAGTGCTCCGGCATCTCTTTATAGACATCCTCGAACATGGTCGCGGCGCTTGGAATCTGGCCACCGGCCAGGGTGCCGTACTGTTCGGCTTCCTTCTGCGCCTTGACCACTTCGGCTTCAAGTTCTGCACTGACCGCCGCATGTTCCTCTTCGGACCACTGGCCAATCTTGATCAGGTGCTGCTTGAGGCGGGCAATCGGGTCGCCCAGGGGGAAGTGGCTCCAGTCGTCGGCGGGACGGTACTTGGATGGGTCATCGGAGGTGGAGTGCGGGCCGGCGCGGTAGGTGACCCACTCGATCAGGGTGGGCCCCAGGTTGCGGCGCGCACGCTCGGCAGCCCAGGCCGAGGCGGCGTACACGGCGATAAAGTCGTTGCCGTCCACGCGCAGGGAAGCGATGCCGCAACCCACGCCGCGTCCGGCGAAGGTGGTGGCTTCACCGCCAGCGATGGCCTGGAAGGTGGAAATCGCCCACTGGTTGTTGACCACGTTGAGGATTACCGGCGCGCGGTACACGTGGGCGAAGGTGAGGGCGGTGTGAAAGTCCGATTCAGCAGTGGCGCCGTCGCCGATCCAGGCCGAGGCGATCTTGGTATCGCCCTTGATCGCCGAGGCCATGCCCCAGCCCACGCCCTGGACGAATTGGGTGGCGAGGTTGCCGGAAATAGTGAAGAAACCCGCCTCCTTGACCGAATACATGATCGGCAACTGGCGGCCCTTGAGCGGGTCGCGCTCGTTGGACAGCAGTTGGCAGATCAGGTCCACCAGCGGCACCTCGCGGGCCATCAGGATGCTTTGCTGGCGATAGGTGGGGAAGCACATGTCGTCGATATTCAAGGCCAGGGCCTGGGCGCTGCCGATGGCTTCTTCGCCAAGGCTTTGCATGTAGAACGACATTTTTTTCTGACGCTGGGCGACCACCATGCGGTTGTCGAAAATGCGCGTCTTGAGCATGGCGCGCATGCCTTTGCGCATGATCTCGGTGGAGACACCTTCGGCCCACGGGCCCAGGGCCTGGCCCTGATCGTCGAGCACGCGGATCAGGCCCTTGGCCAGGTCGGCAGTGTCGGCGGGCTCTACGTCGATGGCGGGTTTGCGTACCAGGCCGGCGTCGGTCAGACGCAGGTAGGTGAAGTCGGTCTTGCAGCCTGGGCGGCCCGAGGGTTCGGGAACGTGCAGGCGCAGCGGTGCATACGGCTGGGTCATGGCTTTCTACGCTCTATCTTGTGAATTTCTTGTAGTGGGCGCGCTAGCTGACAGTCAGTCTTCGGGTAGAAGAAATCTTGTCCTACAACAATCATAGGCGTGGCGAAGAAGAATATTTATCTCTGTTTCATTGCGCCGCTGGCCATTTGCGGATAAAAAAACTGCATAAACATAATAAACAGGTGATTTTGTCTCATGCGCAAACTGGACCGTACCGATATCGGCATTCTCAACGCCCTGCAGGAGAATGCCCGCATCACCAACGCCGACCTGGCCCGCTCGGTCAACCTGTCGCCCACGCCGTGTTTCAACCGGGTCAAGGCGATGGAAGAACTGGGGCTGATTCGTGAGCAGGTCACGCTGCTGGATGCTGATTTGCTGGGGCTGCACGTCAATGTGTTCATCCATGTGAGCCTGGAAAAACAGAACGAGCTGGCGCTGCAGCAATTCGAAGGGGCGATCTCGGATCGGCCTGAGGTGATGGAGTGCTACCTGATGGCTGGCGACCCGGACTATTTGATCCGCGTGTTGGTGCCCACGATCCAGTCGCTGGAGCGCTTCATGATGGACTTTTTGACCAAGGTGCCAGGGGTGGCGAACATTCGCTCCAGCTTTGCCTTGAAGCAGGTGCGCTACAAAACTGCATTGCCGTTGCCAGCCAACGGCATCAGCCTCGGTTCCTGATTCAATACGGGAAAAATGTGGGGCTTGCCTGTGATGACGGCATCCCCACGATCCAACTGTGGGAGCTGGCTTGCCTGCGAAGACGGCCTCACAGTCAACGCAGCTGGATTGTGTACATATCCATTCCTGCGGTAACGGCCACTTAGGGTTCCGCCCTGACGGCGGCTCACTTTGCAAAAGCGGCAAAGTAAGCAAAACGCTCTTGCCCCACCACTCGGCACCTCGCCCAGGCTCGGTGTGCCCGTAATCCGCCAGTGATTTGGGGGGCCGCCGCCACGCGCCATCCATGGCGCGGGGCGGCTAAACCGGCATCCCTGCCGGTTTACCCCCCAAATCCCTGTCGAATTCCGGCCAGCGTGGTTTGACGGGGCGCCTGAGATCAAAAGCAGATCAAGGTCACGAGCGGCTCGCTTCGCATCGTGGTTACTGTTGGATCGGGCAAATGGGCCAACTGATCCACCGGTATCGCAAGCCAGCTCCCACTGGGGGTCGGTGTTTCTAGAGTTGGTTGAGGGGGATCTTCAGGTAGGTCACGCCGTTTTCTTCCGCCGGCGGCAGGTTGCCCGCTCGCACATTCACCTGGATCGCCGGCAGCAACAAGGTCGGCATCCCCAACCCGGCATCACGCTGGGTGCGCATCTCTACAAACGCAGCTTCATCCACCCCGTCATGCACATGAATATTCCCCGCCCGTTGTTCCGCCACGGTGGTCTGGCACTTCGCCTCTCGACCCTCGGGTGGGTAGTCATGACACACGTACAGCCTGGTGTCCGAAGGGAACGCCAACAGCTTGCGCATCGACGCATACAACTGCCGCGCATCGCCGCCGGGGAAGTCACAACGGGCGGTGCCGACGTCGGGCATGAACAGGGTGTCGCCCACCAGGATCAAGCGGCCATCGATCAAATAGGCCATGTCGGCGGGGGTGTGTCCGGGCACATGCAACGCCTGGGCCTTCAAGTTGCCGATATGAAAGATTTCATCCGGCGCAAACAGGTGATCGAACTGCGAGCCGTCCACGCGAAATTCCGGCTCGAGGTTGAACAGGTTCTTGAACACGCCCTGCACCTTGCTGATCGACTCGCCTATCGCGATCTTGCCGCCAAGGGTGCGGCGCAGGTAGGGCGCGGCGGACAGGTGGTCAGCGTGGGCGTGGGTTTCCAGCAGCCACTGCACGTGCAGGCCATGCTCGCGCACAAAGGCAATCACCTTGTCGGCTTGCGTCGTGTCGGTGCGCCCGGACGCCGGGTCGTAATTGAGCACCGAGTCGACAATGGCGCAAGGGCCGCCATCGGCTTCATAGACGATATAGGTGTAGGTCGACGATGCGTCATCCAGAAAGGCTTGAATCAACGCTGGCATGGCGGCTGTCTCTGATGAAGAAAAAAGTGGTTACAATCAGTTTACGTTTACACATAATGTTTTGAGCTTAAGTGACTTAAAGGACCCGAGGCAAATGGAATCTACGTTGAGTGAGGGCGAGGTCGCCCAGCTGCGTGCATCGGCGTCCAAGGCCTGTGCCTTGCTCAAGGCCCTGGCCAATGAAGACCGCTTGTTGATCCTGTGCCAGTTGACCCAGGGCGAGCGCAATGTCGGCGAGCTGGAAGCCCTGACGGGTGTACGCCAGCCCACCCTGTCACAACAGTTGGGCATCTTGCGCGATGAAGGGTTGGTCGCCACCCGTCGGGAAGGCAAATACATTTTCTACGGGCTGGCCAGCCACGAAGTGATTCAAGTGATGAAGACCCTGTCCGGGCTGTATTGCGGCGCGGTCATGAAAAGCTGGGCGTGACGCCATCCGGCAGCGACCCTTGTGTGCATTGACTCAAAAAGGCAGTAGACAATGACCGAACAACACTGGGGACCCACCATCAGTGGCGATATCGTAGTCATCGGCGGCGGCTCGGCAGGCATCGGCCTGCTGGCCAGCCTGCTCAAGCGCGACCCGCACCTGAACATCACCCTGATCGAACCTAACGACTACCACTGCTACCAGCCGGCCTGGACCTTGGTTGGCGGCGGCGCCTACGACCTGCACAAGACCCGCCGGCCCTTGGCCGATGTGCTGCCCAATGGCGTCAGTTGGGTGCAGGCCGCCGTCAGCGAGGTACTGCCCGATGAGCACACCCTGGTGCTCGACAGCGGCCAGCGTGTCACCTGGAAGAACCTGATTGTTTGCCCCGGCCTGCGCCTGGCCTGGGAAAAAATCGAAGGCCTGCAAGACACCCTCGGCCAACACGGTGTCACCTCCAACTACAGCTACGAGCACGCCGCTTACACCTGGCAGTTGGTGCAGCAACTCAAGGGCGGCAAGGCGTTGTTCACCCAGCCGGCGATGCCGATAAAATGCGCCGGCGCGCCGCAAAAAGCCATGTACCTGTCCTGCGATCACTGGCTCAAGCAGGGCGCACTGAAAAACATCGAGGTGGAGTTCAACCTAGCCGGTGCTGCGCTGTTCGGCGTGCCGACCTTTGTGCCGCCGTTGATGAAATACGTCGAGAAATACAACGCGCGCCTGGCGTTCAACTCCAACCTGGTGAAAGTCGACGGCCCGGCGCGCAAAGCCTGGTTTGAAATCAAAGACGCCGAAGGCAACGCGACGGTCCAAGAGAAAACCTTCGACATGCTCCACGTCGTACCGCCGCAGTTGTCCCCGGACTTTATCCGCCAGAGCCCGCTGGCCGACGCCGCCGGCTGGTGCGAAGTGAACCCCCATAGCCTGCAACACCTACGCTACCCGCACATCTTCGGCCTGGGCGATGTGTGCGGCACCACCAACGCCAAGACTGCCGCGGCGGTGCGCAAGCAGATCGTGGTAGTGGCCGAGAACCTGCTGGCCCTGCGCAAGCAGGCACCTTTGCCGCTCAAATATGACGGCTATGGTTCCTGCCCACTGACGGTGGAGAAGGGCAAGGTGGTGCTGGCCGAGTTCGGCTATGGCGGCAAGTTGCTGCCGACCTTTCCCCTTGATCCTACTCAGGCACGCCGTTCGATGTGGTTCCTCAAGGCCACGCTGCTGCCGTGGTTTTACTGGAATGGTATGCTCAAAGGCCGCGAGTGGCTGACCCGTTTGAGCAAGGTGGACTGAATGCTGCTCGCCAGTCTGTTGGGTGTGTTGATGGGCCTGGTCATGGGCCTGACTGGCGCGGGCGGCGGCATCCTTGGGGTGCCGGCGCTGGTGCTGGGGCTGGGCTTGACCATGACCCAGGCCGCGCCGGTGTCACTGCTCGCAGTGGGCGCGGCGGCGGCGGTCGGGGCCATCGATGGTTTACGCCATGGCCTGGTGCGTTACCGCGCGGCGTTACTGATCGCCTTGCTCGGCGCGCTGTTTTCGCCATTGGGCGTGTTCGTCGCCCACCAACTGTCGGAACCGGTGCTGATGGGGCTGTTCAGCGCGCTGATGGTGCTGGTGGCCTGGCGCATGCTGCAACGGGAAAAGCGCGAGGCTGGGCCGAGTGATCATGGCGCGGCGTCGTGGGGCCAGAAAAACTGCATGCTCAACCAGCAGACTGGCCGTTTTTCCTGGACCGCCAAATGCACGGCCACCTTGGCTGCATTGGGCGCGGTGACCGGCGCGGTCTCGGGGTTGCTTGGGGTGGGCGGCGGCTTCCTGATCGTGCCGGCCTTCAAGCAACTGACCGACGTGCAAATGCGCGGAATCGTCGCCACGTCGTTGATGGTGGTCAGCCTGCTGTCGCTGATCGGCGTGGTGGGGGCTTTCCATGCCGGTGTGAGCATCGCGCCGGTGGGGTGGGCGTTTATCGGCGCGAGCATCGTCGGCATGCTGGCGGGAAGGCAACTATGTTCGGTGATCCCTGCGCAAGCGTTGCAGGTCGGGTTTGCCAGCCTGTGCGTGCTGGTGGCGACTGGGATGCTGTTTAACGCTCTGTTCTGACCCTCTGCCGACGTCGAGCAGGACCGCGGCCCATTACCCGTCACACCGCACTGTACAGGGTGAGGAACCTTATCATTTATCTAGACACTCAGTGAGCGCTGCAGCCGCCAGCATGTTTTTGACTTTGGACGGGCATCTCTCATGACAACTATTTACCCTGCACCCCCACATTCCTCACCTTTACTACTGACACCTGAACATCAGTCGCCCGCTGCTATCCGAGCTGTCCCAAACCCAGATTTAGCGTTACCCAGCAGCCCCATCGCCTCGCTGGGTAACCTGGGCGGGGCATTGTCCTGGCCGATTCCCTTGAGCGCAGACGAACGGCGGCGCTTGCGGCTTATCACGATGAATCACGCACACCATCTGGGCGATCAGCCGCTGGTGATGCAAACCAAGGGCGGTGTGCTGGAGTTCCTGCGTTATTGCCGGCCCCTCCCGGCATCGGTGGGTAACGACCCTGCCAAGATGCTCGAAGCGCTGGTCCGTTCCCCCCAGGGCCAACTGATGGGCAAAGCGCTGCAACAACGGATGCAGGGTATTGAAAGTGATAGCAGCGTGACGGATTACCTGCTGGCGGCCATCGCATTGCAGATGAATCATGAGTCGATCAGCGCCCCCAATCGCCACACGATAGCCGGCTTCGATCTGGACAGTCACAACCATTGGGGGCGCGCGCCCTCTGCGGTCATGGACGGCTTGGCTGAACACTTAAGCAGCACTGGCAGAACCAGTACCGGGTTGGGCAAAGTGGGGGCCTACCTGTTACTGGCCAGGTCGGCCCCGCAGTTTCTGATCAAAGATATTCCCCCGAATGTGAAAGTTGGCAGCCAGGCATGGGCCAGCCTGACGATCGCAGCCATGACAATCGAGGCTCAGACCCCGGGCAAAGTCCTCAGCATGACGTTTGCCCAGGTCATGAGCGCAGCCGATGAGGCGCGACTGGTTGACCCGGCGGTTACCCAAACGGCACAAACGGCCGCGTTGCAGGATTGGGCAGTGGCCAATGGCGTGCTCACAAAAAACAGTGGTGGCAACTATCTCCCCACCCAACTCGAATCGGTAAGAACCACCTTCAACACGCAACTGGACACCCGGCTCGCAGCCTCCCAGGTACTGGACAAAGGCTTACCCACACGAGAAGAGATCGCGCTGGCCACACTCAAGGAGCGCTTTGGCGACCTTGGCGCGTTTTTCAAAGAAAAGATATTTTCCGTCGATCAGCATTACGTGGCGATTGAAGGGGGCACACATTCGCTGTTGGATATCGCCATGATTGACTGGCTCGAATCCAGACCCTTCAAGGCGCACGAGGCCAGCAGTTCACTTAAGGGCGAAGCCCTGCGCAAGGTGTTAACGACGCTGAACGAGAACCCGCAGTTTGGTGTGCCGGCTGAATTCGAGAGGCAGTTCACCTGCGCCATCGAGGAAAAAAAGGCCGCCGTCAACACAACGGTCAGGCACATGATTTCGCAACTGCCATGGGAGGATCGCAAGCATTTTGAGTTTGGAAAAATCAGCTTTTTCCAAGAAGGCTCATACGTCATGGACGGTAATTTCAATAATACGTATGGGCAAAACAAACCTGGGCTGCTGCTCGAAACCCAGCTGCAGGGTACGTCGCAAGCCTATGTCATCGACTTCAACAAAGGCACGATTGAGCGGGCGAGCCTGTCCGAAACGCGGATCAAGGAGTCCAGGACAGGCAACAAGGTATCCACCACCAAAGTGTTCACACCTAGTCACAACGCAGATGATCTGGGGCGTGAGCAGCCGGTGAAGAACTCACTCTGGGAGAGCTTTACCAGCGTGCGATCCCATGGGATTGCCACCGCGTTCGTCGAGCACCTGAATCTCGACGATCCAGCTATCAAACAGCAAGCTCGCGGCCAAACCGCACTGGACAAATCAAACGCGCAGTTGAGCGAGTTCTTGCTAAACCTGATCCCCTTCAGGTCCGCCATTGTCAATTTCCAGAATGGCAGGAATGGCGACGGGGTTTTCGATCTCTTACTGGATGTTTTCGGCTTTCTGACCGCCGGCACCGCCACCGCTGGAAAACTGCTCAAGGTAGGCCGTTCTGCGCTTTCCATCGGCGCCAAGGCGCTAAAGGCCGTCAAAGTCATCGGCGTTGCCACGATTGAGGTGCTCAATCCGGTGGGAGGTGTGACTGATGTGCCTAAGTTGGTGGGCAGCGCTGTGCTGTATGCAGTGTCCAAAGGCGCCAAAGCCGTCAACAAGCTCAGAGGCGCCACCGGTAGTTACGATGTATTGAAGGCGATCAGCAAACAGTACGACGAGGCGGCCACAGGCGTGGTGAAGGTGGGCGAGCAGACGGTGGAAGGCGCTGCCGTACTCAAGAGCGGCCACTGGTATGCGTTCGACGCTGACACCATGCGACCTTACGGCAGCCCGCTCGAAGACTTCAAGGTCGCAACCCGGGCTGTAGCCGGTGAGGTGGACACGGCGCATATCGATGAGCTGCGCCATGAGCTGTTCGGGCACTTCAAAGCGCCGGACGCCAACATCGATGGGCTGTCACGCAACAGCCAGGGCGTATATGTGGCCGTCGATGGGCACTCGTCGCACATACGCCATGTCGACAGCAGCGGTGAAGCGGCGGTGTACGAGGTCCGGCAAGTTGCTCGCACGGAGGACGGCGTTGTGCAGGCGCGGGTTTATCACAATAACCGGCAGACCGAGTTGTTGGTCCAGCACGTGCAGGGGGATCAATGGCAACGACTTGGGGCGCCCGGAGGAGGGAGAATCACAGGTGATCATTTGCGGGCTTGGCAGGCGTTGTCGCGCGACGAACAGCTAAGGCTCACTCCTAAAGGCTTTGCCCAACAAGAGAGCCTCTCCCCGAAGACCTTTGCATACTACGTGCAGCCTGACGGCCAGTTGAGCGAGACCGGGATACTCGTGCGTGATCGCCCCAGCGATACCCCTTTCAATAAAGTGACCGAAGCGCATATTCGTAGCTGGCAGGGCATGACACAGCAGGAGCGTGGCGCGATGACCATTGACGGTTTTGCCGGTCATCATCACGTTAATAGCCATACGCTCAAGAACTACGTACGGGTAGATGGCAGCTTGGGGCCGGAGGGTGAAGAGCTGTTGGGCAGGGCTGCCGGTGCTGCCTATGAGGTGATTACCGATGAGCATTTACGCCAGTGGCGCGCGCTCTTGGCGCAACCGAACAACTCAGTTACGTCAGCGCAGTTCATAAGCCAACACAGGCTCAGCCCAGGCAGTTGGAGCCGTTTCGTTAAAAAGGATGGCTCCTTGAAAGAGGCGGCCGTGCGACGTCTCAATCAGGCAGAGCAAAACACCGCGCGCTCCACGTTCCAGACTTCGGCACGTCAACAGATCATCACGGCTGAACATTTACATGAGTGGGAGGCGTTGTCGCCCGCGCAACAGCGAAGCATTACCCGAGAGGGCTTTGCCCGACAGAGGGGGCTCCCCCCGAAAACCTTTGCCTACTATGTGCAGCCTGACGGTCAGTTGAGCGATACCGGCAAGATTGTGCGCGAACGCCTCGCTAGTACACCGTTCAATATGGTGACTGAAAACCATATCCGTGATTGGCAAAGCATGACACAGCAGGCACGCGATGCCATGACTATGCACGGATTTGCCGGTCATCATCATCTCAATCCGAGAACCTTCACAAACTGTGCGCGGCGAGACGGTGGCCTGGGCCCGCCCGGTGAAGCCTTGTTAAACAGGGCGGCCGGTCGAACCTACACCGTGCTTACCGATGACTATTTGCGCCAGTGGGGAGCGCTCTTTGCTCAACCGAGCAACTCAGTCACGCAGTCGCAGTTCTTGAACCAACATGGGCTCAACCCAAACACTTGGCGTCAGCACGTTAACGTCGATGGTTGTTTGAAAGCAGCGACGGTGCAACGCCTCAATCGGGCCGGGCAAACTGCTGTGAGGGCAACACGAAAACGGCCCGCGCAAGACCTTCTGGATCCGCCGCCGTCGAAATCTTCAGATCTGCATAAGCCCACTGACACGCCACAGAGCGAACAGATCCCTGGATCATCGACCGACGTCGTCGTTATCAAGGTTGAACCTGACGTTTCTCCTTTACTCCCTCGCCATCAGATCGACAATACCTTGCCGATTCTGCAGGATCCGACAAACCCCAAACTCAGCTTGACCCGATCGCTGGAGGGCCCTATCGATGACATCCGTATTGCCCACTGGAATGGTGTACTTGACGGGCTTGATAGCGCAACGAAGGCGCGCGTTTCAGCCCAAATCAAGGCGTCGATAAAAGACTGGCTGCGGGCCGAAGGTCAACACCAGTCTTGGTTTGATGAGTCTATGGAGGTGGTCACTGCGCTGGACGATGGTGGGCCGGCTCGCGGTGCTTCGGTGTGGGCGCGACGTGATATTGCGCAGTTTGAAGTGCTAGGCCCGTATGCAGGCAAATATCATGCAGACGAGGCGTCATTGTTCCAGGAGCAACGCAAGCAAGGTTCGCGAGCTGTGCTGACCTACCTGTTCGGTACACGTTCGGGTACGCGGGCCGTCAGTGGGTTGCACACGGGCAACACCCTGAGCCTGATCAATACCTCGCAACTGCGCAATGGGCCAGTGTGGAAGTTGAACAATGTCGTTTCCATAGCGGTCGGGAAAAACCTGACGTTTTATGTCGCGTTGAAGGACATCAAGAAGGGCGATGAGTTGCTGCTTGACTATGGGCCGCTTTATGAACCGGTGCCTGATATAGCGATCAAGCCGGACCCAGGTCGGTAAATCGAAGGGCTCGACGTGTGGGTAGGACGAGGTGGGTGGCGATTTGTCGGGCGCCAATGCAGTCTTACGCCTTCGACTGCGACCAATTGCCCTTCGGCATGGCAAGATGAGCGCCGCTCAGGTTTATACTGCCTGTGAGTCAACTCTCCGGCCTTGCACGTCGGCTCATCAAGGTCACCGAATGGATAAATACACCCCTCACACCTGGCAGCCCCACGAGCGGCCGAGCCTGCCTGGCTCGCCGTCGACGCCGCTGCACCCTACGCATAAGCGCTGGCTCTTCGCGATGGTCGGGGTGCTGGTGGCGATCACCGGCGGTCTCGGCAATGCCCTGGTCATCGCCAACCTGCAATACCTGCAAGGCGCCCTGGGCGCGACCACCGCGGAAATGGCCTGGCTGCCCGCCGCGTATGTAATGACCAACGTGTGCATGAACCTGCTGCTGGTGAAGTTTCGTCAGCAGTTCGGCCTGCGTGCGTTTACCGAGGTGTTCCTGGTGCTCTACGCACTGGTGACCTTCGGGCACTTGTTCGTCAATGACCTCAGTTCGGCGATTGCGGTACGGGCCGCCCATGGCATGGTGGGTGCGGCGCTCAGTTCGTTGGGCTTGTACTACATGATCCAGGCATTCCCGGCCAAGTGGCGGTTGAAAGCGCTGGTACTGGGGCTGGGCACCGCGCAATTGGCGTTACCGCTGGCGCGGCTGTTCTCCGAAGACTTGCTGCAGATTGCCGAATGGCGCGGGTTGTACCTGTTCGAACTGGGCCTGGCGCTGATCTGCCTGGGCTGCGTGTTCCTGCTCAAGCTGCCGCCGGGCGATCGCTTCAAGACCTTTGAAAAACTCGATTTTCTCACCTTTGCCATCCTCGCCAGCGGCGTGGCCTTGCTCTGTGCGGTGCTGTCCTTGGGGCGCATCGACTGGTGGCTGGAAGCGCCGTGGATCGGCGTAGCCTCGGCCTGCTCCCTGGTGCTGATCATGGCGGGGCTTGCCATCGAGCATAACCGCAGCAACCCGATGCTGATGACGCGCTGGCTGGGCAGCGGTGTGATGATTCGCCTGGCATTGGCGGTGGTGCTGATTCGCATGGTGCTGTCCGAGCAGTCCACTGGTGCGGTAGGGTTCATGCAGATGCTGAACATGAGCTACCAGCAGATGCACACCCTGTACGTGGTGATGCTGGCCGGGGCGATTGCCGGGCTGGTGATCAGTGCGCTGACCATCAACCCGGCGCACTTGCTGATGCCGCTGATCATCTCCCTGGCGCTGATGGCGACAGGTTCGGTGATGGACAGTTTTTCCAGCAACCTGACCCGCCCGCAGAATCTCTATATCAGCCAGTTCCTGCTAGGCTTTGGCGGCACATTCTTCCTGGGGCCGACCATGGTGCTGGGCACCAAAAACGTGTTGACCAACCCGCGCAACCTGGTGAGCTTCTCGGTGATGTTCGGCATCTGCCAGAACCTCGGCGGCCTGATCGGCGCGGCGTTGCTGGGCACCTTCCAGATCGTGCGCGAGAAGTATCATTCGAGCATGATCGTCGAGCACCTGACCCTGATCGACCCGCTTGTGGCGGCGCGGGTGCAGAGTGGTGGGGCGGCCTATGGCAAGATCGTCGCTGACCCGGAACTGCGCAACCTCATGGGCATCCGCAGCCTGGCCACGGCGGCCACTCGCGAGGCGAACGTCATGGCTTACAACGATGTCTTCATGCTGATCGCGATTATCGCGATCCTGACCATGCTCTGGATCTTCACCCGCAGCCTGTGGTTGATGAGCACCACCAAGGCAATTCCTCCTGTTCAACCCAGCGGCGCGACTTCATGACTGAACCTTCTACCACCACCACGACCGCCATCGCCGCCACGCCGGAAGGCAGCACGCCACCGGGCGCGGTGCCGACCCAATTGCGGCCCTTGCGCGTGCGTATCATCTCGTCCCTGGGCTTTGCCGCCATCGCCATCATCGGTGTGCTGATCGTGCTGTACGCCTGGCAACTGCCGCCGTTCAGCAGCGCGGTGGAAACCACTGAGAACGCCTTGGTGCGTGGGCAGGTGACGATTATCGGCCCGCAGCTCAGCGGCTATGTATTCGAAGTGCCGGTGCAAGACTTCCAGTACGTCAAGACCGGCGACCTGCTGGTGCGCCTGGACGACCGCATCTACAAGCAGCGCCTCGACCAGGCGCTGGCGCAACTGGCGGTGCAGAAGGCCTCGTTGGCCAACGTGGTGCAGCAACGCAACAGCGCCGAAGCGACCATCAAGCTGCGTCAGGCCGCGCTGGTCGACAGCCAGGCCCAGGCTCGTAAAAGCACCGCTGACTTGCGCCGCAATGAAGAGTTGATCAGTGACGGTTCGGTGTCCAAACGCGAACTGGATGTGACCCGTGCAGCCAATGCCCAGACCATTGCCGCCGTGGCCCAGGCCCAGGCCAGCCTGGAAATTGCCCGCCAGGATCTGCAGACGGTGATCGTCAACCGCGGCTCCCTGGAGGCTGCCGTCGCGAGTGCCGAGGCGGCGGTGGAACTGGCGCGCATCGACCTGTCCAATACACGCATCACGGCGCCACGGGATGGTCAGCTCGGGCAGATCGGCGTGCGCCTGGGCGCCTACGTCAATTCCGGCGCGCAACTGATGGCGCTGGTGCCCAAGCAGTTGTGGGTGATTGCCAATATGAAAGAAACCCAGATGGACAATGTGCAGGTCGGCCAGCCGGTGACGTTTACCGTGGACGCGCTGAACCACCGCAAATTCCATGGCACGGTGCAGCATATTTCACCGGCCACCGGTTCCGAGTTCAGCCTGTTGCAGGCGGACAACGCCACCGGCAACTTCGTCAAGATCGCCCAGCGGGTGCCCGTGCGTATCACCGTTGACCCGGACCAGGCCGAGAGTGAGCGCTTGCGGCCGGGGTTGTCGGTGGTGGTGAGTATCGATACGGCAGGGCGCCTGAAAAACAGCCCACCCTGACACTGACGCATCCTCTAACTGTAGGAGCGAGCTTGCTCGCGAAAAACTCACAGGCGCCGCGTTCATTCTGAAAGCACGCGTTATCGTTGACGTTTTTCGCGAGCAAGCGCGCTCCTACAGTTCAGGCATTTGGAGTGCATTTCAGGCTGAATGCCAAGCGGGTTGACTGGCCTTGCTCCAGCAGCTTAAGGCCAGGCTTGCCCGGCAGGTGATGGGCATTCACCGGATGGCTCACCGGCTCGATGCAGAAAAACTCCAACCCCGGCGGGCAGTACAGCAGGAAGTAATCGGCGCCGCTGGCCTGGCATTCGAGGCGGTAGCCAAGCTCCGGTTGTTCGATCAAGCAGCGCCCATCCCAGCCGCAAAAGCCGTTATCCACCAGGCCCTCTGGCAATTCTGTGAGTTGCCGGAAATCCCAGGCTTCGGGAATTGATGCCAATGCCGTGGGCAGCTTGGCTGCATCGCTCATCCACACTTGCCCAGCCTTGGCCTGCAACCGTGTGCCAGGCCGACGTGGCAAGTAGGGATGCAGACCCAGCCCATGCCACGCCGGTTGCTCGGCCAGGTGAGTCACACACAATTGGATATTCAACTCACCGTTGTTCAAGCGCACCCGCTGGCGGGCGTGATAGGCGAAGGGCCTGGTGGATTCCAACTCCAGCACCACTTCATTCTTGGTATGGCTCACCACCTGCCATGCCTCTTGCCAGGCCGAACCGTGAATCGGCAGGGGATCAGTGAGGCTATTGGGTGCCAGGGCCAGCCAGCCATTGGGGTTGTCGAAGCCACCATGGGCGATTCGGTTGGACCAGGGCGCTAATGGATAGCAGCCCAGCTTTCCCGGCAGCCCGGTATTGATCGCGTGCCCGTCGCTGTGCCGCAACAGCGGCTGCCCGGTGGCGCGTACCGTCCAGTTGACGAGGCTGCCGCCGATGGCGGGGGCGAGCACCAGTTGGGTGAGTTGATCAGTAAGCTCAATCACGATTGACCTGCCTCATGAAGTCAAAACAAACACTGAGGGTTCAAGTGTGGGAGCTGGCCTGCGATAGCGATCGGTCAGTCAACGCATTCATGACTGATATACCGCTATCGCAGTTCAAGCCAGCTCCCACAGTTGCTCACCTTGGTTTCTGAGAGAGGGTTTACAGGACCACGCTCGGCAACCACAGCGACAACGCCGGGATGTAGGTCACCGCAATCAACACTAAAAACAACACCGCATAAAACGGCAGCAGTGCCTTCACGGTTTTCTCGATGCTGGTCTTGCCCACCGCCGCACCCACAAACAGCACCGCGCCCACCGGCGGGGTGATCAAACCAATGCCCAGGTTCACCAGCATGATCATGCCGAAGTGCACCGGGTCCACTCCGATACCGAGGATCACCGGCATCAGGATCGGCGTGAGGATCAGAATCAGCGGCGCCATGTCCATCACCGTGCCGAGCAACAACAGCATGACGTTGATGCACATCAGGATCACGTAGCGGTTGTCCGACAGGGTCAGGAACAGCGTGGTGATCTTCGCCGGGATCTGCATCAGGGTCATGATGTAGCCGAAGCTGGCGGCGAAAGCGATCAGGATCATTACGATGGAAATGGTGCGTACCGTGCGATGCATCAGCTTGGGCAGTTCGCGCCATTTGTAGTCGCGGTAGATGAACATGGTCACGAAGAACGCCCATAACACCGCAATCGCCGCCGACTCGGTGGCGGTGAAGATGCCCGACAGGATGCCGCCCAGGATGATCACCATGGCCATCAGGCCCCAGAGCGCATCGGCGGCGATCTTCAGTGCCTGCTTCAAGGGGATGACTTCGCCTTTGGGGTAGTCGCGCTTTTTCGCGAAGATCAGGCACAGCACCATCAGGCACGCGCTCATCAACAGGCCCGGCACCACGCCGGCCATGAACAGCGAGGCGATGGAGACGGTGCCGCCCGCCGCCAGGGAGTACAGCACCGAGTTATGGCTGGGCGGCGTCAGCAGCGCCTGCACCGAACCGCTGACGGTCACTGCAGTGGCGAATTCGCGCGGATAACCACGCCGTTCCATCTCCGGAATCAGCACCGAGCCGACCGAGGCGGTATCGGCCACGGATGAACCGGAAATCGCGCCGAAAAACGTCGAGGCCATGATATTGACCAGGGACAAGCCGCCCCGCACAAAGCCCACCAGCACCCCGGCAAAGGCCACCAGGCGTCGTGACATGCCGCCCTCGGCCATGATCGCCCCGGCCAGCACGAAGAACGGAATCGCCATCAGCGAAAATTTGTTCACTCCGCCGGCAATCTGAATCATCAGGGCCTGGAACGGGATGTCGATCCACCACGCGCCGATCAACGCCGACAGCCCCAACGCATAGGCCACCGGCATGCCAATCAGGATCAAGGCAATAAAACTGCCCAATAGAATCAATGCGTCCATATCAGGCGGCCCCTTCGCTTTCTTCAACCACATCGAAACGCACCACCTTGCGGTTGCTCTGGTCACCCAGCAGCAGCTTTTCGACCACGAACACCAAGGTCAGCACGCCGCCAATCGGGATCGGCATATAGGTGATGCCCACGCGCAGGGTAGGGATGGCACTCATGAATTGGTTCCAGGTGGACAGGCACAGCTTGGTGCCCCAGATCGTCATGAACACGCAGATGGTGCCCATCAGCAGTTGCGAGAAAATGCCGACGAGGCGGCGTTGGGCCGGCGGCAAGCGGTCAGTGACCATCGCTACCGACATATGCGCACCGGCACGATAACTGGCGGCGGCGCCGATAAAGGTGAACACCAGCATCAGCAGGATAGCGGTGGGCTCCGGCCAGCTGGAGCCGGTGCCGAGGACGTAGCGGGCGAAGATACCCCAGGGAATGATCAAGGCGACCCCCAGCACCGAAAGGCCGGCGACCCAGATGCAGGTCATGTAGAGGCGGTCATTGAAGCGCAGCAGTAGATTCTTCATGGCGTTCACCGTGACCGGGCGCGTCGATGCCGACCGCGCCGGGCCTTGTGCAGGGAGCAGGGGAGGTTATTGAACGGCGTCGATGCGCTTGATCATGTCCGCGTACGGCGCGCCGTACTTGGCGCGAACCCCGGCGGTGGCCTCATAAAAGGGTTTTTTATCGACACTGATGAATTCCACGCCGGCCTTCTTGAGTTTCTCTTCACTGCTGGCGGACTTGGCATCCCAGAGCACGCGCTCATCAGCCTGGGCGGCCTTGGCGGCGGTCTTGACCATGTCCTGCTGGGCGGGGCTGAGCTTGTTCCAGGTGATTTTCGACATCACGATGGGCTCGGGCAGGATCAAATGCTCGGTGAGGGTGTAGTACTTGGCGTTCTGGTAGTGGTTATGCTCGAGCAGCGTTGGCGGGTTGTTTTCCGCGCCGTCGATGACGCCGGTCTGCAAGGCGCTGAAAATTTCGCCGGTGTCCATGGCAATGCCGTTGGCGCCCATCGCGTTGAAAGCATCGATGAACAGTGGGTTGCCCTGGACGCGAATCTTCATGCCTTTGAGGTCTTCGAGCTTGCGCACCGGTTTCTTGGTATAGAGGTTGCGCGTGCCGCCATCCATCCAGGCCAGGGCCACCAGGCCGAATTCGGAGTCGGTGATCTTGGCGAGGATCTCGTCGCCGATCTCGCCATCGATGACCTTACGCATATGCGCCTGGTCGCGGAACACGAATGGCAGGTTGAACACGTTCACGTCCGGCACCACCGGGCCGACGATGCCGAGGCTGACGCGGGTCATTTGCACGGCGCCGACCTGGGCCTGTTCGACCACTTCCTTCTCGGAGCCCAGCACACCGCCGGGGAAGTACTTGAAGGTCAGCTCGCCGTTGCTCGCCTTGGTCAGGGCCTTGCCCATGTTCTCTTCGGCGACCACGGTGGGGTAGCCCGCGGGGTGGATGTCGGCGAACTTGATTTCCAGCGCGTGGGCGGCGCTGCTGAGGGTGAAGATTGCAGCGGCGAGCAAGGTGCGTTTGAAGTCCATGGAAGTCACTCCTGTCTTGTTATTGTTGTATTCAAGGCACAGCGATTAAGCGATGAAGCGGGGTTCGGGCAGCCCTTGGACGCCGGGGTTGAGGGCGAACACGCCACCGGACAGCGACTGCTCACTCGGGTCGTCACGGATGGAGGTGACGTACAGAGTGTCCAGGCGACTGCCCCCGAAGGCGCACATGGTGGGTTTTTTCACGGGCACGCTCAGGGAGCGATCCAGGCGACCGTCCGGGGTGAAACGGTGAATCAACCCGGCGTCGTTGGCGCAGATCCAGTAACCGCCCTCGGCGTCCACGGCTGCACCGTCGGGACGCCCGGGGAAGTCGTTCATATCAATGAACAGGCGGCGATTGGACGGTGTGCCGGTCTCGATGTCGTAGTCGAACGCCCAGACCTTTTGCACCTGCGGGTGCGAATCGGAAGCGTACATCGTGCGACCATCGGGGCTGAAAGCCAGGCCGTTGAGGGTGATGAACCCGTCCAATTGCGCGTGGGGCGCAGCCCCGGACCCATAGCGATAAAGGACGCCCTCGGCGGCGTTCAAGCCCATGTCCAGCACCATGCTGCCGGCCCAGAAACGGCCCTGGCGATCGCAGCGGCCATCGTTCAAACGCATGTCCGGGCGCGAATGCTCGATGCTGGCCAGGGGCGTGGTGCCCAGGCTTCCATCGTTGTGGGGCGTGAGCTGGAAGAAGCCATTTTCCATGCCGGCGACCCAGTTACCCGTGTTGGTGCGGGCAATACAGGCGAGCATTTGCGGGGCTTTCCAGGCCGCCAGATGGCCGGTGGCGGCGTTCCAGCGTTGCAGGCCACCCTTGGGGATATCCACCCAATACAGGGCGTTTTCTTCCGCTACCCACACCGGGCATTCGCCCACGGCATTGCGGGCATCGACAATCAGTTCAGCAGTCATGGTCATTCCCTTGGGTTGCTGGGCACTCAGTCACCGAACGGCCCTGCGGCGCAGAACGCACCGCCCTGGTAGACCTTGGCCGGGTCATTGGCGGCGACGGGCGGTTGGGCCTCGACCTGGGCGCGGAACACTTCGGAGCTGTCCTTGGGGGCAAAGCCCAGGTGGGCGGCGTAGCGGTTGTCCCACCAGGTGTCGAGGTTGGCCGACATGCCGTAGACCACGGTATGCCCGACGTTGGGCGTATACAGCGCGCGTTCGAGCAGTTGGGTCAGGTCGTCGAAACTCAGCCAGGTGTGCATCATCCGGCGGTTCTGCGGTTGCGGGAACGAGGAGCCGATACGGATGCTCACGGTCTCGATGCCATAACGGTCGAAGTAGAAACTGGCCATGTCTTCGCCGTAGGACTTGGACAGGCCGTAATAACTGTCCGGGCGGCGCGGGGAATGGGCGTCGAGTTGTTCGCCCTGCTTGTAGAAACCGATCACGTGGTTGGAACTGGCGAAGATCACCCGCTTGACCCCGTGGCGGCGGGCGGCTTCGTAGATATGGAAAACGCCACTGATGTTCGCGCCCAACACCTCTTCGAACGAGCGCTCCACCGAAACGCCGCCAAAGTGCAGGATGGCGTCGACGCCCTCTACCAACTGATGCACGGCGTGTTTGTCGGCCAGGTCGCAGATGTGCACTTCTTCGCGAGCATCGGTGGCGGGGGCCATTTCAGCGATATCCGAAAGGCGCAGCACCTGGGCATAAGGACGCATGCGTTCACGCAGGACTTTGCCCAGGCCGCCAGCGGCACCGGTGAGCAACAGGCGGTTGAAGGGAGTGGGGGTAGTGGTGGTCATGGGCCTTCCAGATTTTTGTTGTAGGTTGTCGTATGACTATGGGGAAATAGTGTTAGGGATTCCGGATGTTGTCAACGTCCAGCTCTCTGTAGGAGCGAGCTTGCTCGCGAAAAACGTCAACGATAACGCGTGTTTCTGATTAAACGCGGCGCCCATGGGTTTCTCGCGAGCAAGCTCGCTCCTACAAAAACCTGACGAAGCCCTCCCACATTCAGAGCAACGAAATCGGATAGCTGATAAAAATCCGGTTCTCATCGAACTCGTTATTGCTGAAGTCCCGACGCATGGTCGAGTTGCGCCACTTCACATTGAGGTTCTTCAGCGCACCGCTCTGCACCGTGTAGGCCAACTCCGACTCACGTCCCCACTCCTTGCCGTCGGTGATCGCCCCGGTGTGTACATTGCTGCCGCTGATATAGCGGTTCATCAGGGTCAGCCCCGGAACGCCGAGCACCACAAAGTTGAAGTCGTGGCGCACCTGCCAGGACTTTTCCTTGGCGTTGTCGTAGCTGGCGTTGTAGCTGTCGTTGGCCAGGGTGCCGCCGCTGGTGCCGTTGATGCGCATCCAGGCGCTGTCGCCGCTGAGTTTCTGCAGGCCAACGTAGAAGGTGTGGCCGTTGTATTTGGCCGAGAGCAGGGCGAACAGGGTCTTGTTATCGAGGTCGCCGGCCAGGGCGCTGCCGTCTTCCTTGCCGTTGAAGAACCCGAGGTTGGCGCCCAGGGTCCAGTCGCCCAGCGGCTGGCTGTGGGTGAGGTTGAGGTACTGCTGTTGGTAGATATCAGTCAGTTCGGCGTACCACAGGCCGACCTGGGTACGTTTGTCGTTGAAGGTGTATTCGCCGCCGCCGAAGTTGAAACGGTCCGAAGTGAACGCGGCTTTGCCGTTCATGAACATGTCTTCCATGCTCGCGTCGTTGCGCGGGCTGTTGCCGCGAAACTGGCCACCGTAGAGCGTCAGGCCGGCGATTTCATTGGAGGTGATTTGGCCGCCACGAAAGGTCTGGGGCAAGGAGCGGCCGTCATCGGAACGCAAGATCGGCAGCACCGGCATCCATTCGCCCACCTTCAATTCAGTCTTCGACAGCCTGGTTTTCAGCGCGACACCCAGGCGCCCGAAATTGTCGGCGGGGCGGCCATCGTCATGCACCGGCAACAGTTGAGTGCCAGCAGTGCCTTTGCCGCCATCGAGCTTTTGTGAATACAGGCCCAACACGTCAATCCCGAAGCCGACCGTGCCCTGGGTAAAGCCGGATTTGGCATCAAGGATAAAATTCTGCGTCCACTCTTCGGCCTTGCCCTGGGGGTTGGTCGGGTTGGTGAAGTTGCGGTTGAAGTAGGCATTACGCAGGTTGAGCGTGGCCTTGGCGTCGTCGATAAAGCCTTCGGCGTTGGCACCCAGCGGCAGGGTGACGGCCAGGCTGCCGAGACCGAGAAGGCCCAGGCGCGTGCAGGAATGACGGGCGGATTGACTCACAGTGAGGCTCCCTTTGTTTTGTTGTTTTTATTATTTGTCATACGTCGTCGTACAACATTGGGCGCGATATTTGCGAGGTTTTGAGGGCGTGTCAAGCAGAAGTTATACGATGACTTGGGTGAAACGATTCAACGCAGCGGCACGGTCGCCCCCCTGTAGGAGCGAGCTTGCTCGCGAAAAACTCACGGGCGCCGCGTTCATTCAGGAAGTACGCGTCATCGTTTACGTTTTTCGCGAGCAAGCTCGCTCCTACATTGATTGCATTGCAACGCAGGTTTCAGCCAGCCATGACCATCGGCGGCAGGGTGCCAAGCAGGGAAACCGCAGCCACCGCCGCAATGCCCAACAGCCACTCCATCATCACGCTGGCTCTCAAACTGCCCAGGCGTTGCTCGCAGCGTTTGATACGCAACCGGTTCAACAACGCCAACCCCAGCATACCCAGCACCAGCCCCACCTTGATCAGCAGGATCAAGGCGAAGCCCTCGAACAGCGGCGTGGGCCACAGTTGCCCGGTGAGCACGCGCACGTTGATCAGACCGGTCACCAGCAGGCCGCCGACCAGGCCATATCCCACACCACTGAAGCGACGCAGAATCGGTTCCAAGCGCTGGCCTTGCACCTGCCCAAGGATCAGCACCAACACCAGCAACCCACCGAGCCAGGCCCCAACGCACAGCAGGTGCACCACCTGGTTAAGGATCAGCAACCGCCCACTCAGCCCGTCGAGCATGGCGCCATGGCCTACGGGTGCCAGGGTCGCCAGCAGCAGGGCGAGCAGCGGCAAGCGCAAGGCCGGCCAGGGCTTGATCAGCACGATCACCAGCAGCAGATTCAGTAGCAGATGCCAGGCCCATACCTGGCCAAAAAAGGTCTTGCCCAGCACCAACTGCACCGTGGCCGGTTGCAGCGCCGAGTCCCAACTGCCGGCCATGCTGGCGGTGATCAATAGCAACCACACAACCCCGGTGAACAGCCCCAAGCCGGCCAGGCCACGGGTGATGCGCAGCAATTGCCGGTCCAGTGTCGGCTGCACATGAGCGCCGAGCAGCCAGGGCCTGAACACCCAGGCCCCGAACATTAGCAACACGACGCAAAAATGCAGGAAGCGGCACAGCACCAGCAGGGTTGCCATAGGTTATTGGCCGACCTTGAAGCTGTAAGTGCCTTCGCTTTTGTGAGTGTCGACCGACACCGCATGCCATTCGACTTTATACGTGCCGCTTGCCAGCGGAGCGGCGGGCGTGACCACCAGGGTTTTCTTGTCGGCGTCCGGGGTTTCCAGGCCCTTGATGGCGATTTCGATGCCGTCCTTGCTCAAGGAGACCTTGGTAAAGGTGGCTTCGACGCCTTCGCTGAAGGTCAGGCGCAGGTCTTTGGGGGCGGCGACGTGGCTGTCAGCCGCAGGTTCCGCGCTCTTGAGGTGAGCGTGGGCAAACGCCGCAGAAGCGCCCAGCAGGGCAGTGAACAGGACAGCAGCGGTCAGGGACTTCTTGAGCAACATTGTTCAATACCGATCAGAGGAAAGGAGCCGGCAGTGTACGAAGTTTCGGCTTGGCCTGTCGCCCCGATCTAGAGCCGGTGGTAGTCTTTAGGCCGTGTTGTTGTCAGGGAGCCCTCATGGGCAATCACAAGATCGGAATTCGTCGGGTCAACGTCGAGAAAATCCTGCTGGCGGCGGAGAAGGTCTTCGCCAACAAAGGCTATGGCAGCACCGCCATGGCCGACATCGCCGAAGAAGCGCAACTGCCGCGCTCCAACCTGCATTACTACTTCACCACCAAGAGCGAGCTGTACAGCGCGGTGCTGTTCGACTTGCTGGAGTTGTGGAAGCAGGACGCCCTGAGCTTTGAAACCTTTGACGACCCCCGTGTAGTGCTCAGCAGCTACATCCGCGCCAAGATGCAGCGCTCGCGCACGCGCCCGTATGGCTCCAAGGTCTGGGCCAATGAAATCATCCACGGCGCGCCCACACTCGGCGAGGCCCTGGATGAAAGCCTGTATGACTGGGCCAAGATGAAGGAAGCGAAGATTCGCCAATGGGTGCAAGACAAACGCATCCTGCCGGTGGAGCCCTCGAGCCTGCTGTACATGATCTGGGCCTCGACCCAGCACTATGCCGACTTCGACCACCAAGTGAAGATTCTGAATGACCACCAGCCGTTGTCGGACAGGCAGTTCGAGAAGGCCATTCAGACAGTGACCGGTGTGATTTTGCGCGGGATTGGGTTGGAGCCGTAAGCCTTGTAGTGAGGCTCAAGGCCCTATCGCAGCATAGGTATCTACACAACTTCGAGGCGACGCTGGACCTGTGGCGAGGGAGCTTGTTCCCGTGATGGCCTGACATCCGACGCTGATCTAACTGATGCGCCGCGATCCAAATGTGGGAGCTGGCTTGCCTGCGAAGACGGTCTTACAGCCAACTGGGATGTTGGATCAGAGCGCGTACATATCCGTTATTTAGGTAACGGCCACTTAGGGTTCCGCCCTGACGGCGGCTCACTTTTGAAAAGCGCAAAAGTAAGCAAAACGCTCTTGCCCCACCACTCGGCACCTCGCTTGGGCTCGGTGTGCCCGTAATCCGCCAGTGATTTGGGGGGCCGCCGCCACGCGCCATCCATGGCGCGGGGCGGCTAAACCGGCATCCCTGCCGGTTTACCCCCCAAATCCCTGTCGAATTCCGGCCAGCGTGGTTTAACGGGGCGCCTGAGATCAAGATCACAAGCAGATCAAGAGCAAGATCAAGAGCGGCTCGCTTCGCATCGTGATTACCGTTGAGCGCTACAGAGTTGTGTAGATACCTATGCCTATCGCAGGCAAGCCAGCTCCCACCGTTAATGTGGGAGCTGGCTTGCCTGCGATAGCGATCTAAAGAACTACACCGCTTCCCGGTAGGGGTTGCGCGGGTCCTGCGTCCAATTCAAAAACGGCTTGCCGGTGTCGATCGGCACCATCTCGATGCAGTCGGCCACCGGGCAGGTGATCTGGCACAGGTTGCAGCCCACGCACTCATCGTCGATCACCTCATACAGATGCGTGCCATCGGCCTGCTTCAAGCTGGCAATGGCCTGGTGCGAGGTGTCCTCGCAGGCAATATGGCAACGCCCACAGCCAATGCACGCCTCTTGATCAATCTTGGCGATGACCTGGTAGTTGATGTCCAGGTACTTCCAGTCCGTGGTATTGCCCACCGCCCGCCCGGAAAACGCCTGCAGGTTGGCATGGCCCTGGCTGTCCATCCAGCGCGACAAGCCATCCTTCATCTCTTCAACGATGCGAAACCCGTGCAGCATCGCCGCCGTGCACACCTGCACCGCGCCGCAGCCCAGGGCGACGAATTCCGCGGCGTCGCGCCAGGTACCGATGCCGCCGATGCCGCAGATCGGCAGGCCGTTGGTCTGTGGGTCACGGGCGATTTCGGCGACCATGTTCAGTGCAATCGGCTTCACCGCCGAGCCGCAGTAACCGCCATGGGTGCTCTGGGTACCGACCACCGGCAGCGCGACCATGCGCTCCAGGTCCACGCTGGTGATGGAGTTGATGGTGTTGATCAGCGACACCGCATCGGCGCCGCCGCGATAGGCCGCCCGCGCCGCCACGCGGATGTCGGTGATGTTCGGCGTGAGCTTGACGATCACCGGCAGCGAACAATACGTCTTGCACCAGCGCGTCACTTGCTCCACGTACTCCGGCACTTGGCCGACGGCAGCGCCCATGCCCCGCTCGGGCATGCCGTGAGGGCAGCCGAAGTTCAGCTCGATGCCGTCGCAGCCGGTCGCCTCCACCAAGGGCAGGATGTTTTTCCAGGACGCTTCGACACAAGGCACCATCAGCGAGACGATCAGCGCGCGGTCCGGCCAGTCCTTTTTCACCTGGGTGATTTCCCGCAGGTTGATCTCCAGGGAACGGTCGGTGATCAGTTCGATATTGTTGATGCCCAGCACTTCGCGGTTGGCGCCATAGTGCGCGGAGTAGCGCGACGACACGTTCACCGCCGCCGGATCTTCCCCCAGGGTTTTCCACACGACGCCGCCCCAGCCGGCCTCGAAGGCGCGCACCACGTTGTAGGCTTTGTCGGTGGGCGGCGCGGAGGCCAGCCAGAACGGATTAGGCGCTTTGATTCCGGCGAATACAATCGAGAGATCGGCCATTACGCAGCCTCCACAGTCAGCATGAGTTGGGCATGCATGGCTTCGGCGGCCCGCTTGCCATGTTGTACCGCCTGGACGGTGAGGTCCTGGCCGAGGCTGACGCAATCGCCGCCGGCATACACCCCTGGGATGCTGGTGCGCAGTTGCTCATCGACGAAGATGCGCTCGCCGACGCGATGCAGTTGTTGGGCCAGCGGATCGTGCAGGGCGTCGTTGTCGAAGCCTTGCCCGATCGCCTTGAAGATCGCATCGGCAGCCAATTCGAAGGTTTCCCCGGTAGGCAGCAGGCGACCGTTTTCCAGGCGGGTGCGGGCAAAGCGCATGCCGCGTACGCGGCCTAGGTCGTCGAGCAGAACTTCGTCGGGTTGGGCCCAGGTCAACAGCCGTACTTGATTGGCCTTGGCGATGTCCTGTTCGTGGTGGGTTGCGCCCATGTCGGCCAGGCCACGGCGGTATACCAGATTGACATCGCGGGCACCGAGGCGGGCCATCTGCACGGCCATGTCGATGGCGGTATTGCCGGCGCCGAGCACGATGCAGCGGTCGGCCAGGGGCAGTTGGGTGAGGTCGTCGGCCTGGCGCAGTTCGTGGATATAGTCGGTGGCGGCGAGCAGGCCGGGGGCGTCCTCAAAGGGCAGGCCCAGCTGTTTGCTCGCAGCGAGACCCAGGCCGAGGAACACCGAATCGAATTGCTGGTGCAGTTCGCTCAAGGTCAGGTTGTCGCCCAGGCGTTGGCCGTGGCGAACCTCGATGCCGCCAATCTGCAGGAGGAAATCCAGTTCCTTCTGGGCAAAGTCGTCCACCAGTTTGTATTTGGCGATTCCGTATTCATTCAGGCCGCCGGCTTTTTCCCGCGCCTCGAATATCACCACGTCATGGCCGTGCAAGGCGGCGCGGTGAGCGCAGGCCAAACCCGCGGGCCCGGCACCGACCACGGCGATGCGCTTGCCGGTGGGCGCGGCGCGTTGGAACGGGTGTTCGCTGAAGTGCGCGTTGTCGATGGCATAGCGTTGCAACAGGCCGATCAGCACGGGGGCGCATTCTTCAGCGTTGTTGCGCACACAGGCTTGCTGGCACAGGATCTCTGTGGGGCAAACCCTGGCGCAACTGCCACCGAGGATGTTGGCCGAGAGGATTTTCTGCGCGGCCCCTTGCACGTTCTCGGTGTGGATATTGCGGATGAACGACGGGATGTCGATCTCGCTGGGGCAGGCATTCACACAGGGTGCGTCGTAGCAGTACAGGCAGCGCGAGGCTTCCAGCTGCGCCTGGCGGGCGTTGAGGGGCGGCGCCAGGTCGGTGAACTGGCTGGCGAGGGTGGCCCCGTCTTCGCGGGGGTGGGGGAGGTGGGTCAGGGTCTGGATCACGGTGTTGGCCTCACGGTTATTGAGGTGCTGCCTCTGATGGGCATTGGTTTTTTGTTGCCTGTGCTGGCCTCTTCGCGAGCAAGCCCGCTCCCACATTCCACCGCATTTGTCCTGTTGAAATGGGATCAAATGTGGGAGCGGGCTTGCTCGCGAAGGGTGGTTCAGCGCTTCACAGCCACTGGCTTGCAAAGCGCTGCCCGCTTGCTCAACTGCTCGAACACCGACGGATATGCCGGCCGCTCCACATACCGTCCAGCCCCTCGCTCGGCGCGCAGGTCACCATCGGCCCACACCAGCTTGCCCTGGCTGATGGTGTGGCTGGGCACGCCGCGCACGGTCTTGCCTTCGAAGATGTTGAAGTCCACCTGCTGATGGTGGGTCTTGGCGGAAATGGTTCGCGTGCCCTCGGGATCCCATAGCACCAGGTCGGCATCGGCGCCCACGCGTATCGCGCCTTTACGGGGGTAGAGGTTGAAGATCTTCGCGGTGTTGGTGGAGGTCAGCGCGACAAATTCCTGCATCGACAAACGCCCGGTATTGACGCCTTCGTGCCACAGCAGCGCCATGCGGTCTTCAATGCCGGCGGTACCGTTGGGGATCTTGCTGAAGTCGTCACGCCCGGCGGCTTTTTGCTCGGCGCAGAAACAGCAGTGGTCGGTGGCGGTGGTGTGCAGGTTGCCCGCTTGCAGGCCGTGCCACAGCGCCTCTTGGTGCCCGCGTGGGCGGAATGGCGGGCTCATCACATAGCCGGCGGCGGTCTGCCAGTCGGGGTGCTGGTACACGCTGTCATCGAGCAACAGGTGGCCGGCGAGCACTTCACCGTACACCGCCTGGCCCTTGCCCCGGGCATAAGTGATTTCATCCAGGGCTTCCTTCGTCGACACATGCACCAGGTACAGCGGCGTGCCGATGGTCTCGGCAATCCGGATAGCGCGGCTGGCCGCTTCGCCTTCCACCTGGGACGGGCGCGACAGCGGATGGGCCTCCGGCCCGGTGATGCCCTGGGCCATCAGCTTGCGTTGCAGGTGATACACCAGCTCGCCATTTTCGGCATGCACCGTGGGCACCGCGCCGAGTTCCAGGCAGCGTTCGAAACTGGCAACCAAGGTGTCATCGGCGGCCATGATCGCGTTCTTGTAGGCCATGAAATGCTTGAAGCTGTTGATGCCGTGATGGCTGACCAGCTCGGCCATTTCCTCGCGTACCTGCTCGCTCCACCAAGTGATCGCTACATGAAACCCGTAGTCGGCGGCAGACTTTTCGGCCCAGCCGCGCCACTGGTGGAAAGCTTCCATCAGCGATTGCTGCGGGTTGGGAATCACGAAGTCGATGATCGATGTGGTACCACCGGCCAAGCCTGCCGCCGTACCACTGAAAAAGTCTTCACTGGCCACGGTGCCCATGAAGGGCAGTTGCATATGGGTATGGGGGTCAATGCCGCCTGGCATCAAGTATTGGCCGCTGCCATCGAGTATTTCGTAGCCTGCGGGAATATCCAGATTCGTGCCAATGGCGCGAATTAGACCCTCTGCGCATAACACATCGGCGCGGTAACTTTCATCATGGGTAATAACGGTGGCGCCACGGATCAACAGCGACATGTCGAGTTCCTCACAGGCTTGACCGGCTTGTGCCAGTTCTAAGTGTTGTAATACTGCGTACCGAGGGTTGGTTAATTCCTGTCGTCGGTGACAGGAATAGAAACTAGCCCGAGTTTTTCGAATGAGCAAGAAGATTTTTATCAAGCCTTTGAGGTTTTTATCTGTTTGATTCATATAGTAAAAATACTGTCTTCACCAAAATGAAGCACACCAACCCTGTTTTGACGCACTTGACAGGTTCTTGATTTGATCAATATTTCTTATTGCAAATCAGGCGCTTGAGATATGCCGCTTGACGGCGTCGAGAAATAAAAATAATTGTGATGCACCAGATTGAGACCTGAAGGTTCGGGCAACTTGCGTGTTGTTTAGCCTGACGCGTGCGGCAAGTACCGCAGGCTCAATTGGAAAGCTGATAAACATCAGCAGGTTATATAAGTGGTGCGGGTTCAGAGGCGGTTGTCGGCACGGTTATTGAGTGCAAGGGCAGTTGGCCGGAACCTGGATGTCATGTTGTTGATGCGGTACTCCGGCCACCTGAACCCAGCGTGCAGGTGAGCAACAATAATTTTAAAAAAACCGTGGAGCGGCCATGCAACAGAACAGATCGCAAGTTATCGAGCGCAACGGCCTGTACGAACTCGACGCCGGCCCCGACGTCCTCGACAGCCCTCGCTACAACCACGACATGGCACCCACCAAAGTGCACGAGCGCACCTGGAACAAATGGCACATCACGGCGCTGTGGGTCGGCATGTCGATCTGCGTACCCACCTACACCCTTGGCGGGGTGCTCACGGCGTATTTCGGGCTGTCGGTGGGGGAGGCGCTGATGGCGATCCTGCTGGCCAACATCGTGGTGTTGATCCCGCTGACCCTCAACGCGTTTCCCGGCACCAAGTACGGTATTCCGTTTCCGGTGCTGTTGCGTTCGTCCTTTGGCATCCTCGGCTCCAACGTACCGTGCCTGATCCGCGCGCTGGTGGCCTGCGGCTGGTTTGGTATCCAGACGATGTTCGGCGGGCTGGCGATCCACCTGTTCCTGGGCTCGATTTTCGACGGCTGGAAAGCCCTCGGCGGTACCGGTGAGGTGATCGGTTTCATGCTGTTCTGGTGCCTGAACCTGTGGGTGGTGCTGCGCGGCGCCGAGTCGATCAAGCGCCTGGAAACCTTGTCGGCGCCGCTGTTGGTCGCAGTGGGAATTGGGCTGCTGGTATGGGCGATGCCCAACGTGTCCCTCAGCGAGCTGATGGCTATTCCACCCAAGCGCCCCGAAGGCGCAAGTCTCACGGGTTACTTCATGGCGGGGCTCACGGCGATGGTGGGTTTCTGGGCCACGTTGTCATTGAACATTCCTGATTTCAGCCGCTACGCCAAGAGCCAGAAAGATCAGATCCTCGGGCAGATCTTCGGCTTGCCGCTGACCATGTTCCTGTTCGCCGCCCTTGGCGTGGTCATGACCGCCGCCTCGGTGAAACTGGTGGGGGTGAGCGTCTCCGACCCGGTGAGCCTGATTGGTCATATCCAGAGCCCGGTGTGGGTGGCCATCGCCATGGCGCTGATCATCGTCGCGACCTTGTCCACCAATACCGCGGCAAACATCGTCTCGCCCACCAACGACTTTCAGAACATCGCGCCCAAGCTGATCAACCGCACCACGGCGGTGATCCTCACCGGCCTGGTAGGGCTGGCGCTGATGGCCCATGAACTGCTGAAAAAACTCGGGCTGATCGTCTCGGACGTGAGTCTTGAAACCGTCTATTCCAACTGGCTGCTCGGCTATTCGAGCCTGCTGGGGCCGATTGCCGGGATCATGGTGGTGGACTACTTCATTACTCGCAGACAACAGCTGGACCTGGCCGGCCTGTACCGCGACGACGTGTACCCGGCCTGGAACTGGAGCGGCTTTATCGCCTTTGGCGTACCGGTGGTGCTGACGCTGCTGTCGTTGGGCAGCGATGCGTTCAGCTGGTTCTACAGCTACGGCTGGTTCACCGGCTCGGCGTTGGGCGGGGTGTTGTATTACGGCTTGAATGCCAAGCGCGGGGCGAGCCCGATCACCGCCAAGGCCCCGTTGTAATTCGTTGAAATGCAATCCAAATGTGGGAGCGGGCTTGCTCGCGAATGCGGTAGTCCAAGCGACATTTTTGGTGACTGATACACCGCTTTCGCGAGCAAGCCCGCTCCCACATTTTTGACTTCTTTACACAGTTGAATCGAGCCGACTCATAAGAACCTGTAGCCTGAGGAGATCCCCATGAACGCTGCCCTCGACGTTCTGCAATCGACCCATCAGCACATCAACCGCGACCGCCTGTGGCAGTCGCTGATGGACCTGGCCCAGCTCGGCGCCACCGCCAAAGGCGGGGTGTGTCGCCTGGCCCTCACCGACCTCGACCGCAAGGCCCGCGACCTCTTCGTGCAGTGGTGCGAAGCTGCCGGTTGCACGGTCACCATCGACGGCATCGGCAATATTTTCGCGCGCCGCCCCGGCCGCAATCCCGACCTGCCACCGGTGATGACCGGCAGCCACATCGACACCCAGCCCACCGGCGGCAAGTTCGACGGTTGCTTCGGCGTGCTGGCCGGTGTGGAAGTGCTGCGCACCCTCAACGACCTTAATGTGGAAACCGAGGCGCCGCTGGAAGTGGTGGTATGGACCAACGAAGAAGGCTCGCGCTTCCCGCCGTGCATGATGGGCTCAGGGGTGTTTGCCGAGAAGTTCAGCCTGGCCGATACCCTGGCCAAGGTCGATGCGGACGGCGTCAGCGTGGGGGATGCGTTGAACGCGATTGGCTATGCCGGAACGCGGCCGGTCAGCGGGCATAAGGTCGGCGCGTATTTCGAGGCCCATATCGAACAAGGGCCGATTCTGGAGGATGAACACAAAACCATCGGCGTGGTGCTCGGCGCCCTCGGGCAAAAGTGGTTTGACCTGAAGCTGCGCGGTGTTGAAGCCCATGCCGGCCCTACACCCATGCACTTGCGCAAGGATGCCCTGGTAGGCGCGGCGGCGGTGGTGGCCGCCGTGAACGCGGCGGCGTTGGCGCACCAGCCCCATGCATGCGGCACGGTGGGTTGCCTGCAAGCGTATCCGGGATCGCGCAACGTGATTCCCGGTGAAGTGCGCATGACCCTGGATTTTCGTCACTTGGAACCGGCACGGCTGGATTCGATGATTGCCCAGGTGCGCCAGGTGATCGACGACACCTGTGCCAAACATGGTCTGACTTATGAGATGGAACCCACCGCCGATTTCCCGCCGCTGTACTTTGACAAAGGCTGTGTGGAGGCGGTGCGCGATGCCGCGAATGGCCTGGGTCTGTCGAACATGGACATCGTCAGCGGGGCAGGGCACGACGCGATCTTCGTGGCTGAGCTGGGCCCGGCGGGGATGATCTTCGTGCCGTGTGAAGGTGGTATCAGCCATAACGAAATCGAGAACGCCGCACCGGATGACTTGGCGGCGGGGTGTGCGGTGTTGTTGCGCGCCATGGTAGCCGCTTCAGCGGCCATCGCCAGCGGCAAACTCGCGGCCTGAAATGCGCTAAAAAATGTAGGAGCGAGCTTGCTCGCGAAAAACGCCAACGATAACGCGTGCTTCCTGAGAAAACGCGGTGCCTGTGGGTTTTTCGCGAGCAAGCTCGCTCCTACAGGGTATTAACTCGGCTGCCAGCCGCCGCCGACTGCGGTCAAAAGTCCCACACTCGCCTGCAACTGCCGGGTCTGCACCGCTTGCAACGTCCTCTGCGCCTGCAGGGCGGCAGTTTGGGCGGTGACTACATCCAGGTAACTCACCGCCCCGGCCTGATAGCTGTTCATCGCCAAGGCCTGGGTATGTTGCGCCGCATCTGCCGCCGCTTGCTCGTCCTCGGCTTGCTGCTGCAAATCCCGCAGTTGCGCGAGGTTATCTTCCACTTCACGCACGGCTTTCAATACGTGGCTACGGTACTGTGCCGAGGCCTCTTCGAACTCGGCCTTGGCCTGGCGCTCATTGGCGCTCAAGCGCCCGCCGTCGAAGATCGGCAGATTCATCAGTGGCCCCAGTGCCCAATACCGGTTGCCAGCGGACAGCAGGTTGCCAACGCCTTGGGTCTGCCCGCCCAGCACACCGGTCAAACTGAAATCCGGGAACCACGCCGCCTTGGCCACGCCGATCGTTGCGTTGGCCGCAAACACCCGTCTTTCAGCCGCGGCGATATCCGGGCGACGCTGCAGCAGGTGGCTGGGCAACTGCGCCGGAATGCTTGGCAACGCCATTAACTGCGGGCTGGGCGGCAATGAAAAATCACTGGCCGTCACGCCCACCAATTCGCCGATGGCATGCTCGGCGAGGTTGCGCTGGCCACGCACTTCGTCCAGCTGCGCCTTGGCTTCGGCTAGTTGGTTTTGCGCGCGGGTCAGGTCCAGTTCCGACGCAATCTGGCCTTCATAACGGCTGCGGGTCAGTTGCAACGCTTGGCTGAAGTCCTGCAACGACGTGTTGAGGATTCGGCCCTGTGCATCCAGCCCATTGAGCTGCACATACAGGCTCGCCAACTGCTGTTGCAGGCTCAGGCGCACCACCGCCAGATCATCAAAGGACGCTTGCGCCTGGGCATCGCCCGCAGCGACCTGGTTGCGGATTCTGCCCCACAGGTCGAGGTCGTAACCCAGGGAGAACCCAGCGGTATTGCTGTTGTACACCGACGGCTGTGTAGTGCCGCGTAGCGGTCGTGAATCCGATTGACGTTGGCGCAGCGGTTGCGCGCTGGCGGTGATTTGCGGGAAAAGGCCCGCGTGCAGTTGACTGGCGTAGGCCTGGGACGCATCGAAGTGCGCCAGCGCCGCGGCCAGGTCCGGGTTGGCCTTGAGCAGTTGCTGTTGCAGCGCGTTCAGGCGCGAATCGTTGTAAAGCTGCCACCACTGGGGCGCCAGTTGATCCGACGGTTGCGCGCTGTGCCAGGGGCCATCGCTGGTTTGTTCGCGGTAGTGGGCGGGCAGGTCAATCGACGGCACTGTATAGGTGGGCGCCATCGAGCAACCCTGCAACGCCAGCACCATCAGTGCCGCCAGCGGCTTAAGCCTTGGGCGCATGCGCACCTCCCAAGGCGTCGGCCAGTTGCACCGGGTCGCCTTCGCGCAGAGCGTCGGGCGGGTTGTCGATGATGCGGTCAGCAGGCTTCAGGCCTTGGTCGATCACCAGGCGCTCGCCGAGGTCCAGGCCAATATGAATGTCTTGCAGGTGCACATGGTTGCGACCGTCCAGTACCGCAACCTGGGTGCCCTGGGCGCGGAAGATCAAGGCGCTGGCCGGGATGCTCACGCCACGGGTATCGGCCGGAATCGGCAGGGTGACTTCGGCGTAATCGCCTGGCAGCAGTTCGCCGTTGGGGTTGTCGGCAACGAACTGGGCGAGCAGGGTGCCAGAGCGGCGGTCGATGGCAGTGGAGTCACCGATCAGGCGTGCCTTGAAGTGCTCGCCGGGGTGCTCAGGGACGGTCAGTTCAGCCTCAAGGCCCGTATGAATCACCGCTGCATAGTTCTGCGGCACCGGCACGTACAAGCGCAATTGGTGGGTGTCGGCAATGTTGAACAGTTCCGGATCGCTGGCGTTATCGGCCTTGATCAACTGGCCGATGTCCGTGTTGCGGGCGGTGATGGTGCCAGCGAATGGCGCTCGAAGGGTCTTATAGCTTTCCAGGGCGCACAGTCGTGCGTAGTCCGCTGCCGCGGCTTCGGTGTTGGCCTTGGCGGCTGCGGCGTTGGAGGTTTTCTCATCGGCGTCCTGGCGCGATACCGAATGGCTGGCCAGCAGGTTTTGCCAGCGGGTCGCCGTGGTGGCTGCCAGGCGTGCATTGGCTTGCTGCTGGATCAGGCGGGCATGGGCCTGGGCCAGTTGTTGGTCGAGGTCGGGGCTGTCGATTTCGGCGAGGATTTGCCCGGCCTTGACCTGGGCTCCGATGTCGACTTTCCAGTCCTTCAAGTAGCCGCTGACCCGCGCATGGATCGCCGCCT
Organism: Pseudomonas fluorescens; assembly: GCF_001902145.1. Lineage (GTDB taxonomy): Bacteria > Pseudomonadota > Gammaproteobacteria > Pseudomonadales > Pseudomonadaceae > Aquipseudomonas > Aquipseudomonas fluorescens_BV. The sequence continues at coordinate 277,418 of NZ_MRST01000027.1, read as the reverse complement.
TGCTCCATGCCTCCAGGTGGGCGGGCAGGCGCAGGGTGTCACCGCCGGCGTTTGGCTTGGGTTGGAACACCATCACCTGCGGGACGGCGGCGGCTTCGGTCCAGGCGGTGACCGACTGCTCGTGCAGCGTACGTGCGTGCAGGCCGCTGGCGACTAACAGGGCAGCCAACGTCAGGCCACCGGCACCCATGAGCATCAGACGCTTGCGCGAGGGTTTTTGATCAGGCGACATGGGGCGTTTCTCCAGCAGTTGCGCGAGTAGGATGACGACCGTGGACCAGGCTGAAGACCACGGGAACAAACAACAAAGTGGCGATGGTGGCAAAGATCAAACCACCGATGACAGCCCGGCCGAGCGGGGCGTTCTGCTCCTCGGAAATGGCCAGGGGCAGCATGCCGATGATCATTGCCAGGGCGGTCATGCACACCGGGCGAAAGCGCGTATAGCCGGCTTCCAGCGCGGCTTTCAACGCATCGCCATGTTCGGCCAGGCGCTCACGGCAGAAGCTCACCACCAGAATCGAGTTGGCGGTCGCCACGCCCATGCACAAGATGGCACCGGTGAGTGCTGGCACCGACAACGAGGTGCCACTGAGGAACAGCATCCACACGATGCCCGCCAATGCTGCCGGCAACGCCGTGATGATCACAAAGGGGTCGGCCCATGACTGGAAGTTGACCACGATCAGCAAGTAGATCAGCACCACCGCGCCAAGCAGTCCGAAGCTCAAACCACTGAACGCCTCATGCAGCGCATCGATCTGCCCGTGCAGGCTGATGGTCGCGCCTTTGGGGCGCATGGACGCAGTGTCATCCAGCACCTTTTGCACATCGCGGGCCACACCGCCGAGGTCGCGGCCTTGCACGTTGGCGTACAGGTCCAGGGTCGGCTCGATGTTGTAGTGGGTCACCACGGCAGGGCTCTGTACCCGGGAGATGGTTGCCACGCCGCCGAGAATTTGCGCCTGCCCATCGGCACCGGTCACTGGCAGCGCTTCCAGGGACGGCAGGCTGTCGAGGCGGTATTGCGGGGTGGCGGCGACGATGGAGTAAGACACGCCGTTGGCCGGGTTGAGCCAGAAGGTCGGCGCGGTTTGCGAGCTGCCGGCGAGGGAGGCGACCATGCTGTTGGTGACGTCACGCTCGGTGATGCCCAGGCCATTGGCGCGCATACGGTCCACGTTTACTTGCAGCGAGGGGTAGCCGGTGGACTGCTGGATGCGCAGGTCGGCAATCCCCGGTACATGTTGCAAGCGCCGTTCAAGCTCGACGGCATAGGCGCGGTTTTCCGCGTCATTGCGCCCGGAGATTTTGACGTCCAGAGGGGCGGGAGCGCCGAAGTTGAGGATCTGGCTGCTGATGTCCGCCGGCAGGAACGCAAAGTGGCTGCCGGGGAAACTTTGCGGCAGGGCTTCACGCAGTTTTTTCACATAGTCGGCGGTGGGCGCGTGGTGCGTTTTCAAGCTGACCTGGATGTCACCGTCCTGCGGGCCGATGGTGCCGCTGCTGCTGTAGGCCATGTCGATGCCGCTGAGCGGAATGCCAATATTGTCGACGATGGTGTCCAGTTCTTCGGCGGGGATGACCTCGCGGATCCGTGCTTCGATGCGATCGAACGCCGCGGCACTTTCTTCGATGCGCGTGCCCAGTGGCAAGCGCACATGCAGGGCCAAGGCACCCGCATCGGTGGCCGGGAAAAAGTCCTGGCCCAGGCTCGGCAACAGCAGGAACGACGCGAGTACGCAGGCCAGGAACCCGACAATGAAGCGCTTGCGTGCGCCCAGTGCCAATGTGAGCACACCATGGTAAGTGTCACGGATATTGGAGAAGTGGCGCTCAAAACCCTGTTGGAAATTCAGCACCGATTGCAGCAACGCATTGCGCGGTTTCGCGTGTTGCTCACCTTCATGATGGTTGATGAATTCGTCTTCGGGATGGTGCCCCACGCCTTGCTCTGGCCTGTGCGGCTTGAGCAAAAACATCGCCAGCGTCGGCACCAGGGTGCGCGAGAGAATGAACGAACTGGCCATGGCAAAGATCACTGCCAGCGCCATTGGCCGGAACAGATAACCGGCGATGCCTTGCAGCAGAAACATCGGCACGAACACGATGCAGATGCACAACAGCGAGACGAACGCCGGGCCGACGATTTGCGCGGCGCCGTCGAGAATCGCGGCCTTCACCGCCTTGCCTTGCTCCAGGTGCCAGTTGATGTTTTCGATGGTCACCGTGGCGTCGTCCACCAGGATGCCCACCGCCAACGCCAGCCCGCCCAACGTCATCACGTTGAGGGTTTGCCCACTGACGGCCAACAGCGCGATGGCCGACAGCACTGCCAGGGGAATCGACGCGGCGATGATCAAGGTCGAGCGCCAACTGCCGAGAAACAGCAGGATCATCGCACTGGTGAGCAGTGCGGCAATGATGCCTTCCTGGGCCACGCTGCCCACCGACTGCTTGACGAACACCGAGGCATCGCCCAGCAGCGAGGTTTTCAGCGACGGTGGCAAGGTTTCGTTGATGCGCGGCAGCATCTGCCGGATACCGTCGATGATCGACAGCGTGGAAATGCTGCCGTTTTTCAGCGCCGGCATCAGCACGGCGCGATGGCCGTCGACCCGCACGATATTGGTTTGCGGTGGTGAACCGTCGCGCACATGGGCCACTTGGCCGATGGTGATCAACGCCCCGTCGACGGTTTTGATCGGCAGGTCGTTGAGTTCATCGATGGCCTTGGGGCTGTTGTTGAGCAGGATCGTGTATTCGTTGGGGCCGAGCTTGGCGGTGCCCACCGGGATGATCTGGTTCTGCAGCGCCAGGGCATTGCCCACATCCTGGGCCGACAAGCCTTTGGCGGCCAGGGCTTGAGGGTCGAGGTCGAGGGTGATCTGCCGTTGCTTGCCACCCATTGGGGTGGGCATGGCCAGGCCGGGCAGGGCGCTCAAGGGCAGGCGGATATTGTTCTGCACCAGGTCGCGAATTTTGGCTTCCGAAAGGCTGGGGCTGGAGAACGCCATTTGCAGGATCGGCACCGTGGAGGCGCTGTAGTTGAGGATCAGTGGCGGGGTGATGCCCGGTGGCATTTGCTTGAGCACGGTCTGTGACACCGCCGTGACCTGGGCATTGGCGGTACGTATATCGACGCCAGGCTGGAAGAAGATCTTGACGATGCCCATGCCGGGCAGCGATTGCGACTCGATATGTTCGATGTCGTTGACGGTGGTGCTCAGGGAGCGTTCGTAGGTGTAGATCACCCGGCCGGCCATGGCGTCCGGAGACAGGCCGTTGTACTGCCACACCACGGCGACCACGGGAATGCCGATATCGGGAAAAACATCCGTGGGCGTGCGCAGGGCCGCCATGGGCCCGATGATGCAGATGAATATAGCCAGCACGATGAAGGTGTACGGCTTTTGCAGTGCGGTCTTTACCAGCCCGAGCATGCGTGAGTCTCCGAGAAGAGCAGGATTGCAAACCCCGGCAGTCTTGCCCGACCCACCTAACACGCACCTTTCAGCCAGGTGAAGGAAGTTTTAGTCAAGGGCTGAAGATACTTTCACAGGGATTCATTTGTTCCAGGAAGGGCGGTTCATCAAGCTTGTCAGCCATCGGATACGAGCTTTTCATTCATGCCCTTTGGAGCCCTGTCATGTCACTCAAACCACTGTTGTTAGTTCCCGTCCTTGGCTTTGTCTGTTTACTGTCGGCCTGCGCCGGCCCGATCCCCAAGGCGGACCCCAGCGAAGCCTGGATCGGCTTGCAGGAAGAAGCGCCGAATGACCTGATGGCCGAGCGTGTCGATGGCAAGCGGGTGGACGATGGGCGCTATTTTGAAGTGACCCCGGGGGACCATCGCCTGGACGTGACTTTATTTGAAGACGAGCCGGGTGATAACAACCAGCAGGACTGCCAGGGTCGCATCGAGTACAAGCATTTCAAGGCAGGTGAGCACTACACCCTGGTGGAGTCGAGCCTGGGCACCACGGTGCGCGCGTCCCTTGAGGACGGCCACGGCAAGGAGATTGCGGCGACCCAGGACTTCAATTGCATGCCTGGCTAGGCGTGATGCGCCGTCGCCTTGTGCGGTTCTGCGGGTGTAGCAGGTTTGACGTGGGGGTGATGATGCCGGCGCGTCACGCGCATGACCCCCCACAGCATGGCGGCGGCGACGGCCAGCCAACCACAGATCAACAGGAAAATCGTTGTCGCAAGGCTCATTCGGGCCTCCTTTCGCCCACTTGGGGCACACACAGTCTTCTCAATGGACAGTCTAGTCAGCTGGCGGTTGCCTGCTATTGACCAATGGTCGAGTCTGTCCAACTTCTTTGCTCTATCGTCACGGCTTAACTGCACGGGTCGGCTATAGATGTCATGCGCGGCCCCCCCTGTAGGAGCGAGCTTGCTCGCGAAAAACCTCAACGTTGACGCGGGCTTCCTGAATAAACGCGGCGCCTGTAAGTTTTTCGCGAGCAAGCTCGCTCCTACGGGATAGAGAAAGCGCGATTGGGCTATGATCGGGGCCTTTACCGGCAGTTGATCAAGAGAGTGAAAAAATTGCGCTTACGGTCGAACCTTAAAACTTCCTTGCTGCTCGCCGCTGCCCTTGGGCTAGCGGCCTGTGCCAGCAGCACACCATCGAAACTGCCTGGATTGCCGGAGCGTGTTGAACTCACTGGTGTGCCGACCTTTCGCAGCGAGGCTTATCAGAGCGGTCCTACGGCACTTGCCAGCATGCTGTCGCAACAAGGCATTGTCATGACACCGGGTTTGCTTGATAAACCGCTGCACCTGCCCGGCGCCGAGGCGGACCTTGAGCGCAACATGCAAGTGCTGGCACGTGAATACGGGCTGATGGTGTATCCACTGGAGGCCAAGCTGACCGCCGTGCTGGCGCAGGTGGCGGCGGGTTACCCGGTGATGGCGCGGATCAACGCCAGTTATTGGTCCGGGGCGCGCTATGTCGTGGTGGTGGGGTTCAACCAGCAGAAGAGTACGGTGCTGTTGCGCTCAGGCAAGGAGCGCCGGCTGATCATGAGCTTCAGCGACTTCGAGTCGGCGTGGAAGAACGCGGGCCAATGGGCCATCCTGACCCAGCGCCCGAGCCAGTTGCCGGCCAATGTGGACGCGCAGCGCTGGCGCGATGCGGCCAATGCCACGGCCCAGGCGGGGCAGGAGCAAGCGGCGGCCCAAGCGCTCAAGGTGTTGGCAGAGAAGAAGTGAAGCTCAAATAATGTGGGAGCGGGCTTATCGACGCACTTCCGTAGCGGTCGCTCGATTCTTGAGGTTTTTATCGGCCTTGTAACGCAGCGCCACATCCGGCACTGCGCCCCCTTTGCCGGTCTCGACCCAGCTACGAATACGGCTGGCATCGGCAAAATGGGTGAACTTGCCAAAGGCATCCAGGATCACCAGCGACACCGGGCGATTGCCCATGCTCGTCACCAACACCAGGCAATGGCCAGCCTGGTTGGTGAAGCCGGTCTTGGTCAGCTTGATATCCCAATTGGCGCGGTTGATCAGGTGGTCGGTGTTGGAGAAGCCCAAGGTGTAATTAGGCTTGCGGAACGACACGGTCTTTTCCTTGGTGGTGCTCAACTGGCTCAGCATCGGGAATTTGCGCGCATAGGCCAGCAGCTTGCTCAGGTCGCGGGCGGTCGACACGTTATGGATCGACAGGCCGGTGGGCTCCACGTAGTGGGTGCTGGTCATGCCCAGGGACTTGGCCTTGGCGTTCATCGCCGCAATGAACGCCGCATAGCCACCCGGATAGTGGTGGGCCAGGCTGGCGGCGGCGCGGTTTTCCGAAGACATCAGCGCGATCAGCAGCATTTCCTTGCGTGGCATCTGGCTGCCGATCTTCACCCGTGAGAACACGCCTTTCATTTCCGGTGTGTCGGTGATGTTGATGTCGATGTATTCATCCATGTTCTGCTTGGCTTCCAGCACGATGAGGCCGGTCATCAGCTTGCTCACGGAAGCGATGGGTACCACCACGTCGGGATTGCTGGAATAAATGACTTTATTGGTTTGCAAATCCACCAGCATGGCGCTGCCGGAAGCGATCTGCAGCTTGGAGGCGTCACGCGGGGCCAGGGTGGATTCGGCGGCGTGGGCGAAGGTGCCTGTTAACGCAAAAAACAGGCTGATGATAGAAAGACGAATTTTCACGCGGATGAACTCGCTAAAAGTAAGGAAATGCCGTTGTAGAACGGGTCTTATGACAAATGGCGTTACATTTTAGGAGTATGGATGAAGAACTGTCGAATGTTCTTCTAGAACCAGACGAAAGTGCTTAAAAACTAAGAAAAAACGGGTTTTTTACGCGTAATGAAAAAGCCCTGCGCTAAGGCAGGGCTTTTTCATTACGTCTGGTTATTAACCGTGCAGGGTTTCCGCTGCATATAAGGTGTTTTCCAGCAGGCAGGCCCGGGTCATCGGCCCGACACCGCCGGGGACCGGCGTGATCCAGCCCGCACGGGGCAGGGCGGTTTCATACACTACGTCGCCCACCAACTTGCCGTCTTCCTGGCGGTTGATGCCCACGTCGATGACGATGGCACCTTCCTTGATCCACTCACCCTTGACCAGGCCCGGCTTGCCGGCGGCGACTACCACCAGGTCGGCCCGGCCGACGTGGCCGGCGAGGTCCTTGGTGAAGCGATGGGTGACGGTCACGGTGCAGCCGGCCAGCAGCAGTTCCATGGCCATCGGGCGACCGACGATGTTGGATGCGCCTACCACGACGGCGTCCAGACCATATAGATCCACACCGGTGCTTTCCAGCAGCGCCATGATGCCTTTAGGAGTGCATGGGCGCAGCAGGGGAATGCGTTGGGCCAGGCGGCCGACGTTATAAGGGTGGAAACCGTCGACGTCTTTGTCCGGGCGGATGCGCTCCAGCAGCTTGGAGGCGTCCAGGTGCTCGGGCAGCGGCAATTGCAGCAGGATGCCGTCCATGCCCGGGTCATCGTTGAGGCTGTCAATCAGGTCGGTCAGGGCCTGTTGAGTGGTGTCCGAAGGCAGGTCGTAGGCCTTGGAAATAAAGCCGACCTCTTCACAGTCTTTACGCTTGTGCGAGACATAAACCTGAGAGGCAGGATCGCTGCCGACCAGGATCACCGCGAGGCCAGGCGTGCGCAGGCCTTGCTGGCTACGCTCGGTGACTCGTTTGGCGATCTGCTGGCGCAGGCTGGCGGCGATTGATTTGCCGTCGATAAGTTGTGCAGTCATTACGCGTGATTAACCATCGAGAGGGGGAAGAAAAGTGCGCGCATTCTCGCATGCCAAGCCGCGAGGGCAAAGGCGCTTGGTCCGCAAATTGCCCTAACCCCTTAAATAAAATCAGTTTTTTTCAAAAAAGATTTGACGGGTTTCCAGGGCATCTATACTATTCGTCGCACTTGTCGGGCACAGCCTAGCACTGGTTAAGAAGGCCGAGCAGAATAGTTGTACTGCAAGGCTGGAAGCACTTAGTTTGTAATCCTCCAAGAGTACAGATTAATAAGGCGCCCGTAGCTCAGCTGGATAGAGCATCCGCCTTCTAAGCGGATGGTCGCAGGTTCGAGTCCTGCCGGGTGCGCCATTAGGCAGCTTTGGCACAAGTAGCGCTATATGGTGGGCGTAGCTCAGTTGGTAGAGCACGGGATTGTGACTCCCGTTGTCGAGGGTTCGATCCCCTTCGTCCACCCCATATTCTGAAAAGGCGCCAGATTTAACAGTCTGGCGCCTTTGTTTTAAGAGCTTCAAGCGCGGATGTGGTGGAATTGGTAGACACACTGGATTTAGGTTCCAGCGCCGCGAGGCGTAAGAGTTCGAGTCTCTTCATCCGCACCAATTAAAGCTTTTCCCAGTCGTCAGGCGGGGCAGGGCTCAACAAAGAAGTGGTTTGGTTTCTTTGTTAACGCAATATGGTGGGCGTAGCTCAGTTGGTAGAGCACGGGATTGTGACTCCCGTTGTCGAGGGTTCGATCCCCTTCGTCCACCCCATATTCGAAAGGCGCCAGATTTAACAGTCTGGCGCCTTTTTTGGTTTTGGCGGTTTGAGATTGGGTGGTTGCAGGTGCTGGGCTGCCCCGGCAGGGCGTGTCGTCGTATTTATGTATCTCGATGATGCCGCGTTGCTTGCTCGCTTTGTTCGCAGGGCGGGCCGCCAGGGAGATGAATGGTTGTTCCTTCTATATATAGAGAGGGGCGGCGCAGAGCCCTGGCGCAATTTGGCTGTATTTGTCACCGGGGCGAGGTACTTCAGTGCTTTCGTACCGATAAATTGCCGGCTGTTTTTCGCGGTGTTTTCAGTAGGGTGACTTCTTGAGTTTGACCCACTAGAATGCATGCCCTTGATTGGGGTCGGAAATGGCCGGCTAATGTCTGTGCAACGAGGAATATCCATGCAAGTTTCTGTTGAAAATACTACTGCTCTCGAGCGCCGCCTGAGCATCACCGTGCCGGCAGAGCGTATCGAGACTGCGGTCAACAAGCGTCTGCAGCAGACTGCCCAAAAGGCCAAGATCGCTGGTTTCCGTCCAGGCAAAGTGCCTATGAGCGAAATCAAGCGTCGTTTTGGTGCCGATGCGCGCCAGGAAGCTGTAGGTGACGTGATCCAGGCTTCCTTCTACGAAGCCGTTGTCGAGCAAAAGCTGAACCCGGCTGGCTCGCCTTCGATCGAGCCCAAGTCCCTGGAAGCGGGCAAGGACCTGGAATACGTTGCCGTATTCGAAGTGTTCCCGGAATTTGAAGTGGCCGGTTTCGACGGTATCGAAATCGAGCGTCTGAGCGCCGAAGTGGCTGATTCGGACCTGGACAACATGCTGGAAATCCTGCGCAAGCAGAACACGCGTTTTGAAGTGGCCGACCGTGCCGCCCAGAACGAAGACCAACTGAACATCGATTTCGTTGGCAAGGTTGACGGCGAAGTCTTCGCTGGCGGCTCCGCCAAGGGCACTCAGCTGGTGCTGGGTTCCAACCGCATGATTCCTGGTTTCGAAGACGGCCTGGTTGGCGCCAAAGCCGGCGAAGAGCGCGTTCTGAACCTGACTTTCCCTGCTGACTACCAGAACCTGGACCTGGCTGGCAAAGCCGCCGAGTTCACCGTTACCGTCAACAGCGTTTCCGAGCCTAAGCTGCCAGAGCTGAACGAAGAGTTCTTCGCCCAGTTCGGCATCAAGGAAACCGGCATCGAAGGCTTCCGCACCGAAGTTCGCAAGAACATGGAGCGTGAGCTGCGCCAGGCTATCAAGTCCAAGGTCAAGAACCAGGTCATGGACGGTCTGCTGGCCGCCAACCCGATCGAAGTGCCCAAGGCCCTGCTGTCCAACGAAGTGGATCGCCTGCGCGTTCAAGCGGTTCAGCAGTTTGGTGGCAACATCAAGCCTGACCAACTGCCGGCCGAGCTGTTCGAAGAGCAAGCCAAGCGCCGCGTTGTGCTGGGCCTGATCGTGGCTGAAGTGGTCAAGCAGTTCGACCTCAAGCCAGACGAAGACCGCGTTCGCGAAATGATCCAGGAAATGGCTTCGGCCTACCAGGAGCCTGAGCAGGTCGTGGCTTGGTACTACAAGAACGAGCAGCAGATGAACGAAGTACGTTCGGTTGTGCTGGAAGAACAAGTTGTGGATACTGTTCTGCAGAAGGCTAAGGTGACCGATAAAGCGGTCTCTTACGAAGAAGCAGTCAAACCGGCGGAAGCAGCACAAGCCGACTGATTGTCCAACTCGTTGGAAATTCAACCATAAGCCAGCCTCGTGCTGGCTTATGCGTTTTCAAGACATGACTATTTGGGAGTAACTGCAGAGCATGTTCCGTAATTCCTATATTCAGCAGAACTCTGATATCCAGGCCGCAGGCGGCCTGGTCCCGATGGTTGTCGAGCAGTCCGCTCGTGGCGAACGCGCCTACGACATCTACTCGCGCCTGCTCAAGGAGCGAGTGATCTTTCTGGTTGGCCCGGTAGAGGACTACATGGCCAACCTGATCTGTGCGCAATTGCTGTTCCTTGAAGCGGAAAACCCGGACAAGGACATCCATCTCTACATCAACTCACCGGGCGGTTCGGTGACTGCGGGCATGTCGATCTACGACACCATGCAGTTCATCAAGCCAAACGTGTCGACCACCTGTATTGGCCAGGCGTGCAGCATGGGCGCCTTCCTGCTGACTGCGGGTGCCGAAGGCAAGCGTTTCTGCCTGCCGAACTCGCGCGTGATGATTCACCAGCCACTGGGCGGTTTCCAGGGCCAGGCGTCGGACATCGAAATCCACGCCAAGGAAATCCTCTTCATTCGTGAGCGTCTCAACACGCTGATGGCCAAGCACAGCGGGCGTACCCTGGAAGAAATCGAGCGCGATACCAACCGTGACAACTTCATGAGCGCTGAAGCCGCCAAGGAATACGGGTTGATCGACGCAGTGATCGACAAGCGCCCCGCTTAATATAAGCCGCTCAAAATAGGGCTGGTCGGCATGTCCGACCACTGGCGGGCTTGAAAAAGCCCGCATAAGCCTTCATCTTGTGTTGCAAGCCTATCGGATTTGGATCGAACGAATGACTGACACCCGCAACGGCGAGGACAACGGCAAGCTGCTCTATTGCTCCTTCTGTGGCAAAAGCCAGCATGAAGTACGCAAATTGATTGCCGGCCCCTCGGTGTTTATCTGCGACGAATGCGTCGACCTGTGCAATGACATCATCCGTGAGGAGGTGCAGGAAGCCCAGGCCGAGAGCAGTGCGCATAAATTACCTTCGCCTAAAGAAATCAGCGGCATCCTTGACCAGTACGTCATTGGTCAAGAGCGTGCAAAGAAGGTTCTGGCCGTAGCGGTGTACAACCACTACAAGCGCTTGAACCAGCGTGACAAGAAAGGTGACGAGGTTGAACTCGGCAAGAGCAACATCTTGCTGATCGGTCCTACAGGCTCGGGTAAAACCCTGCTTGCAGAAACCCTCGCTCGCCTGCTGAACGTTCCGTTCACCATCGCCGACGCCACCACCCTCACCGAGGCTGGCTACGTGGGTGAAGATGTCGAGAACATCATTCAGAAACTGCTGCAGAAGTGCGACTACGACGTAGAGAAAGCCCAGATGGGTATTGTCTATATCGACGAGATCGACAAGATCTCGCGCAAGTCTGACAACCCGTCGATCACCCGGGACGTTTCCGGCGAGGGCGTGCAGCAGGCCCTGTTGAAACTGATCGAAGGCACGGTTGCTTCCGTACCGCCACAAGGCGGCCGCAAGCACCCGCAGCAGGAATTCCTTCAGGTTGATACACGCAACATCCTGTTCATTTGTGGCGGTGCGTTCTCCGGTCTGGAGAAGGTGATTCAGCAACGTTCCACCCGTGGCGGCATTGGTTTCAGTGCGGAAGTGCGTAGCAAGGAAGAAGGCAAGAAGGTGGGCGAGTCCCTGCGTGAAGTCGAGCCTGACGATCTGGTCAAGTTCGGTCTGATCCCGGAGTTCGTTGGTCGTCTGCCGGTCCTGGCCACGTTGGACGAGTTGGATGAGGCGGCTTTGATCCAGATCCTCACCGAGCCGAAAAACGCACTGACCAAGCAATACGGCAAATTGTTCGAGATGGAAGGTGTAGACCTCGAGTTCCGTACCGACGCGTTGAAATCAGTGGCCAAGCGGGCACTGGAGCGCAAGACCGGTGCACGTGGCCTGCGTTCTATTCTTGAAGGCGTATTGCTCGACACCATGTACGAAATCCCCTCGCAGTCCGAGGTGAGTAAAGTGGTGATCGACGAAAGCGTGATCGAAGGCAAGTCCAAGCCACTGTATATCTACGAAAACAGTGAGCCGGCTGCCAAGGCTGCACCCGACGCGTAAGCGTTCAGCAGTTGCGGTACAAGCAAGGGGCCTCTAGGGGCCCCTTGTTTTTTTGGGGCTTTTCTCGGAGCGGTGGTTAAATTCGCGTGTATTCATGCGTTTAACTACTGGCATTGAGCTTGTTTTTTTTGCATGTAACCCCCATCTTGGTTTCAAGCTTATTTTTGAACTGTCATAGAGGCGAAATCATGAAGACAACCATCGAATTGCCTCTCCTGCCGTTGCGTGATGTCGTCGTCTATCCGCACATGGTTATCCCGCTGTTCGTGGGGCGCGAGAAGTCTATCGAAGCCCTCGAGGCCGCGATGACGGGCGACAAGCAAATCCTGCTGTTGGCCCAGAAGAATCCTGCTGATGACGATCCGGGTGAAGACGCCCTGTATCGCGTCGGCACCATTGCCACTGTCCTGCAATTGCTCAAACTGCCCGATGGCACCGTCAAGGTGTTGGTCGAAGGTGAGCAGCGCGGCGCCGTAGAGCGTTTCATGGAGGTGGACGGCCACCTGCGCGCAGAAGTGGCGCTGATCGAAGAAGTCGAAGCCCCGGAGCGTGAGTCCGAGGTGTTCGTGCGCAGCCTGCTCTCGCAGTTCGAGCAGTATGTGCAGTTGGGCAAGAAAGTTCCGGCTGAAGTCCTGTCGTCCCTCAACAGCATTGATGAGCCAAGCCGCCTGGTCGACACCATGGCCGCCCACATGGCGCTGAAGATCGAGCAGAAGCAAGACATCCTCGAAATCATCGACCTGTCGGCCCGTGTCGAACACGTGCTGGCGTTGCTGGATGGCGAAATCGACCTGCTGCAGGTTGAGAAGCGCATCCGTGGCCGTGTGAAGAAGCAGATGGAGCGCAGCCAGCGCGAGTACTATCTGAATGAGCAGATGAAGGCCATTCAGAAGGAACTCGGTGACGGCGAGGAAGGCCACAACGAAATCGAAGAGCTGAAGAAGCGTATCGATGCCGCTGGCCTGCCCAAAGACGCCCTGACCAAGGCCACCGCGGAGCTGAACAAGCTCAAGCAGATGTCGCCGATGTCGGCCGAAGCCACCGTGGTGCGCTCGTATATCGACTGGTTGGTGCAAGTGCCGTGGAAGGCCCAGACCAAGGTGCGCCTGGACTTGGCCCGTGCTGAAGAGATCCTCGACGCTGACCATTACGGCCTGGAAGAGGTCAAGGAGCGCATCCTTGAGTACCTCGCCGTGCAAAAGCGTGTGAAGAAAATCCGCGGTCCTGTGTTGTGCCTGGTCGGGCCTCCTGGTGTGGGTAAAACTTCCCTGGCGGAATCGATTGCCAGCGCGACCAACCGCAAATTCGTGCGCATGGCCTTGGGTGGCGTGCGTGACGAAGCGGAAATTCGTGGTCATCGCCGTACTTACATCGGTTCGATGCCAGGAAGATTGATTCAAAAGATGACAAAAGTGGGGGTGCGCAACCCGCTGTTCCTGCTCGATGAAATCGACAAAATGGGCAGCGACATGCGTGGCGACCCGGCGTCTGCCTTGCTCGAAGTGCTTGATCCCGAGCAGAACCATAATTTCAACGACCATTACCTGGAAGTCGACTACGACTTGTCTGACGTAATGTTCTTGTGCACCTCCAACTCCATGAACATTCCGCCAGCCTTGCTGGATCGGATGGAGGTGATTCGTCTGCCGGGCTACACCGAAGACGAGAAGATCAACATCGCGGTCAAGTACCTCGCGCCCAAGCAGATTTCGGCCAACGGCCTGAAGAAGGGCGAGATCGAATTCGAGGTCGAGGCGATCCGTGACATCGTGCGCTACTACACCCGCGAGGCCGGTGTACGGGGCCTTGAGCGCCAGATCGCGAAGATCTGCCGCAAGGCCGTGAAGGAGCACGCGCTGGAAAAACGCTTCTCTGTGAAGGTAGTTGCCGATTCCCTGGAACACTTCCTGGGCGTGAAGAAATTCCGCTACGGCCTTGCCGAGCAGCAGGATCAGGTCGGCCAGGTGACTGGTTTGGCGTGGACCCAGGTGGGTGGCGAATTGCTCACCATCGAAGCCGCGGTGATTCCGGGCAAAGGCCAATTGATCAAGACCGGCTCCCTGGGTGATGTGATGGTCGAATCCATTACCGCCGCGCAGACCGTGGTGCGCAGCCGCGCCCGCAGCCTGGGCATCCCGCTGGACTTCCACGAGAAGCACGACACCCATATCCACATGCCGGAAGGGGCGACCCCCAAAGACGGCCCTAGCGCTGGCGTAGGCATGTGCACGGCGCTGGTATCAGCGCTGACCGGCATTCCTGTGCGCGCCGATGTGGCGATGACCGGGGAAATTACCCTGCGTGGTCAGGTATTGGCGATCGGTGGTCTGAAAGAGAAATTACTCGCTGCGCACCGGGGTGGAATCAAGACCGTGATCATTCCTGAAGAGAATGTTCGCGACTTGAAGGAAATTCCTGACAATATCAAGCAGGATCTTCAGATTAAACCGGTTAAATGGATTGACGAGGTCCTGCAAATTGCGCTGCAATACGCGCCGGAGCCCTTGCCGGATGTGGTCCCGGAGATAGTCGCGAAGGACGAAAAACGCGAGTCCGATTCCAAGGAAAGAATTAGCACGCATTAATGTGTTGGAGCCTGGGGGGCTTCCTTGACAGCTTTTTAGAGCCCTTGTTATAAAGCGGCTCTTAAGTGTCTGTAGGCCATTCAGCACTGGTTTTGCTTTTTACCAAAAAACTTAGAATCATACTCAATAGATATATAAGGGGACTTAGAGTGAACAAGTCGGAACTGATTGATGCTATCGCTGCATCCGCTGATATCCCGAAAGCTGCTGCTGGCCGTGCGCTGGACGCAGTAATCGAATCCGTCACTGGCGCTCTGAAGGCCGGCGACTCCGTGGTACTGGTAGGCTTCGGTACTTTCTCTGTGACTGACCGCCCAGCTCGCACTGGCCGTAACCCACAGACCGGTAAAGCACTGCAAATCGCTGCTGCCAAGAAACCAGGTTTCAAAGCCGGTAAAGCCCTGAAAGAAGCCGTTAACTAAGCTTCGTTCAAGCCTTTGCTTACCCGGGTCGGACGCAGGTCTGGCCTGGCAGCGGAGCGGTAGTTGACCCCCTTATCGGGTCGCCACGCCGGGGGTGCAGATTCGAACCCCCGTCCGCTCCGCCAGTTACGAGAAGGCGCATCCTCGGATGCGCCTTTCTTCTATCCGGACTCTACCCACGCTCCACGGTTGCCTAATTTTTGAAGTTCAACCGTTTCTGGGGGACGCATGCTGCAAAATATCAGGGACAATTCACAAGGCTGGATTGCCAAGACCATTATCGGGATCATCGTCGCTTTGATGGCGTTCACCGGTATCGAAGCCATTTTCCAGGCTTCGGGTAATAACACGCAGGACGTGGCAAAGGTCAATGGTGAAGAAATCACCCAGACCGAGCTGAGCCAGGCCGTCGACATGCAACGGCGCCAGCTGATGCAACAGTTGGGCAAGGATTTCGATGCTTCCCTGCTGGACGAAAAACTGCTGCGCGATGCTGCCCTCAAGGGCCTGATCGACCGCAAGCTGCTGCTGCAAGGTGCTGCCGATTCCAAGTTCGGCTTCTCGGAAGCGGCGCTGGACCAGGTGATCCTGCAGACGCCGGAATTCCAGGTGGACGGCAAGTTCAACGCCGAACGCTTTGACCAGGTGATCCGTCAGCTGGGCTATAGCCGCATGCAATTCCGTCAGATGCTGACCCAGGAAATGCTGATCGGCCAGGTTCGCGCAGGTATCGCCGGCAGTGGTTTTGTGACCGACGCCGAGGTGCTGGCGTTTGCACGTCTGGAAAAACAGACCCGCGACTTCGCTACCGTCAACATCAAGGCTGACCCTGCGGCGGTGAAACTCACCGACGACGAGGTCAAGGCCTACTACGACCAGCACGCCAAAGAGTTCATGACCCCGGACCAGGTGGTCATCGACTATCTGGAGTTGAAGAAGTCGTCCTTCTTCGACCAGGTCAGCGTCAAGGACGATGAGCTGCAGGCTGCCTACGAGAAGGAAACCGCCAACCTCGCTGAACAGCGTCGTGCCGCGCACATCCTGATTGAGGTCAACGACAAGGTCACCGAGGCGCAAGCCAAGGCCAAGATCGAAGACATCCAGGCGCGCCTGGCCAAGGGTGAGAAGTTCGAAGCCCTGGCCAAGGAGTTCTCCCAGGATCCAGGTTCGGCCAACAATGGCGGTGACCTCGGCTTTGCCGGCCCTGGCGTTTATGACCCGGACTTCGAAACCGCGCTGTACGGCTTGAAGCAAGACCAGGTGTCGACGCCGGTGCGCACTGCCTT
Source organism: Pseudomonas fluorescens (assembly GCF_001902145.1). Lineage (GTDB taxonomy): Bacteria > Pseudomonadota > Gammaproteobacteria > Pseudomonadales > Pseudomonadaceae > Aquipseudomonas > Aquipseudomonas fluorescens_BV. The sequence goes on along the minus strand of NZ_MRST01000027.1, from coordinate 261,304 downwards.
CGGCTGGCACTTGATCAAGTTGCTGGGCGTTGAAGCGCCTGAGGTGCCGTCGTTCGCCAGCCTTAAAGACAAGCTGACCCGCGAGCTCAAGGCACAGCAGGTGGAACAGCGTTTTGTCGAAGCGACCAAGCAATTGGAAGATGCGGCATTCGAAGCCTCTGACCTGGCCCAGCCGGCGTCTGACTTGAAGCTGACCGTCCACACTTCCGCGCCGTTTGGCCGTGAAGGTGGCGAAGGTGTTGCGGCCAATCGTGCCGTGGTCACTGCAGCCTTCAGCCCGGAAGTGCTGGATGAAGGTGCCAACAGCAGCGCTATCGAGCTGGACCCGGAAACCATCATCGTGCTGCGTGCCAAAGAGCATCTCAAGCCGGCCCAGTTGCCGCTGGAGAGCGTCGCTGCGGCCATTCGCACCCAGATGACCAAGGAGCGCGCGAGCGCTGCCGCCAAAGCCCATGCCGACGAGTTGATCGCCAGCCTGCGTGATGGCAAGACCGCGCTGGACCAGCCGGTTGACGGCCAGGCCTGGAAGGTGACTGAGGCAGCTACCCGTGGTCAGGACTCCATCGACCCGGCCGTGCTGCAAGCCTTGTTCCGCATGCCCAAGCCTGCGGCCAAGGACAAGCCGACCTTCACCACCGTGACCCTGCGCGATGGCAGCCTGGTGATCGTGCGCTTGAACGGCGTGAACGAAGCGGCGGCCCCTACGGACGAAGAAAAGGCGCAATACCGCCGCTTCCTCGCTTCCCGTATTGGCCAGCAGGACTTTGCGGCCTACCGCAAGCAGCTGGAAACCCAGGCAGACATCAAGAAGTACTGATGCCGGCCTGAATAAAAAGACCCCGACCTGAAAAGGCCGGGGTCTTTTTTTGCCCTTGATAAAGTGAGTGCTGAATGCGCTTCAGGCGTTCTTAGCTGCAAACTTGAGCTTGCCCCACGTCAACCCGATCACCGCCGCCAGGGTTGAAGCGGCCAATACGCTCAGCTTCGCAGCCGCCAGCAGGGCCGGGTCGGAAAATGCCAGGGAAGAGATAAAGATCGACATGGTGAAACCGATCCCCGCCAACAGGCCGACCAGGCCAACGCCCGTCCAGGTCACACCGTCCGGCAGCTTGCAGATGTTGAGTTTGACCAACGCCAGGCTCGCCAGCATCACGCCCAGAGGCTTGCCGAGCACCAGGGCGAAGATGACGCCCATGAACACACCGTGGGCCAGCGGGTCATCCAGATTGAAACCGTCCAGGCTCACACCGGCGTTGGCCAATGCAAACAGCGGCATCACGCCGAACGCTACCCAGGGGTGCAACGCCGATTGAACACGCTGCACCGGCGGCAGTATTTCCCGCTGGGCTTCGCGCAATTGCTTGAGGGGCGTGGCGACTTGCTGGGCCCCTTCGGCTGGTTGCGAGAACCGGTCCATCAGCTCGTTGAAGGTGCGTTCGATGGTTTCCAGCGGGCGTTCCCTGGTGGGCTTGGAATTGACGGGAGTCATCAAGCCCAGGATCACCCCGGCGAGCGTTGGGTGCACGCCGGTCTTGAGCAGGCCAAACCACACGATAGCGCCTGGCAGCAGGTAGATCGCCGCCTTGCTGATGCCCATGCGTTGGAACACCAGCACCAGGGCCAGCCCGCCAGCAGCAATCACCAAGCCCATGTAGTCGAGGCTGGCGGTGAAAAAGATCGCGATGATCAGGATCGCCACGATGTCATCGATGATCGCCAAGGCCAGCAGCAGGATGCGCACGCCACTGGGAATCGATTTGCCCAGCAACGCGAGCACGCCCACGGCAAAGGCGATGTCGGTCGCGGTGGGTACCGCCCAGCCACTCGCGGCGGCGGTGCCGTGGTTGAGCAGAGTGTAGATGAGTGCGGGCATCAGCACGCCGCCCAACGCCGCGCCCAACGGCAGCGTGGCCAGCTTCAGGTTGGCGAGGGCGCCGTCTTTGATTTCCTGGCGGATCTCGGCACCGACCACCAGAAAGAAAATGGTCATCAGCCCGTCATTGACCAGAAAATGCAGGGAGCGCGACACGCTGTAATCGCCCAGCCCGAGGGTGATGGGCGTGTTCCAGAAATGCTCGTAGGTCGCGGCGGCGGGGCTGTTGGCCCACACCAGCGCGACGATGGCGGCCAACAGCAGCACGATACCGCTGACGGCTTCGATGTGTGAAAAGCGCTCAAGGGCGGACAGCGCGCCCTCAGTCAAACGCTGGGGGCGGGGGATGGCGGGGTGTTTATCAGGCACGACAAATCTCCATTGGCGGCCCGACCAATGCTTGGCTTTTAACCTGCGCCGTGCTTTATGCAGCAACGCACCCTGGGGCGATGATAGGAAGGTGAGGAATAAGTTGTAAACAAACTTGTCATCGTGCGGGCTGCGCTTTGCCCCGAATTGCGCCTAGCGCCAACACGACCAATCCTAGAACTGCCCATGGAAATGCCACAACTCCCCAACGTTGGAGCAATAGGCCGCCCACCAATCCACCCCCGGCGATGCCCAGGTTCCATACTGTGACCAACATCGATTGGGCGGCATCGGCCGAATTGCCAGCCGATTTGGCCAGCGCGGTTTGCAATAAAGCGGGCAGGCCGCCGAAGGCGAGTCCCCACAACGCCACGCTGACATAAATAACGACTACGCAGTTGAACCACAATCCGAGCAGCAGGGCCGCAACGGCGAACATCGCGCAACTGATGAGGGTCAGCAGCCTCAGGTGTTGATCAATCCAGATGCCTACCAGCCAGATGCTCAGCAGGGCCATCAGGCCGAACACCAGCAGCACGCGATCAATCTCGCGGTCGATACCGGCGGGCACCAGCAAAGGGGCGATGTAGGTATAGAGAATGTTATGGGCCAGCACGTAGGTAAAGGTCACCCAGAGCACCGGCCGGATGCCTGGCAACGCCAGTACCTGACGTAAGCCGAGGCGTTTGCTTGGCGGTTCACCGGCAAAATCTGGCAGTTGCCAACGCGCCCATACCAGCAGTAACAGGGTCAGGCCAGTCATGATGGCAAAACTGGCGCGCCATCCGACAAGAGTACCCAGCAGGGTGCCGGCGGGCACGCCGAGGGACAAGGCCAGCGGCGCGCCCAGCATGGCCACGGCAATCGCCCGGCCCTGCAGATGAGGCGCGACCATACGACTGGCGTAACCCGCCAGCAAGGCCCACAGCAAGCCCGCGAACACACCGGCGAAAAATCGTGCAGCCAAGGTCAAGCCATAGTGGCTGGAGAACGCGGTGACGCTGTTAACCAATGCAAAGCCGCCGATGGCGATCAACAGCAACGGCCGCCGGCGCCAGCCACGGGTCAGCAATGTCAGCGGGATAGCGGCGAGCAACGAGCCGAGCGCATAGAGCGTCACCAGTTGCCCGACCAGGGCCTGGGATACCCCAAGCCCTGCGCCGATTTGCGGTAACAGGCCGGCGGGCATTGCCTCGGTGAGAATGGTGATAAAGCCGGCGCAGGCCAACGCCAGCAGGCCGGCCAGGGGCAGGGGTTCAGCGTGGGGGGCTGTATCGACCAATTGGGGACTGTCGTTCATCGGGGCTCTCCTTGAAAAGGGCAAGGAGCCAGGGTAGGTGGCTGCGAGGCGCGGAAAAACAGGCTAAGGTTCCGAACTTATCGGATGTTGATGTCCGCAATCGACAAAGGCATCACCATGGACAATCTGGGCAGTCTCTCGGTTTTTGTGCAGGTCGCGCAAACCCTTAGCTTTACCGCTGCGGGCCGCGCACTGGGCGTGTCATCGTCGGCGGTGGGTAAAAGCATTGCGCGGATGGAAGAGCGCCTGGGCGTCAGGTTGTTTCATCGCAGCACCCGCAGCATCACCCTGACCAGCGAGGGCGCGCTGTTCCTGGAGCGTTCGCGGCGCATCCTGGCGGAGTTGGAAGCGGCCGAACAGGAATTGACTGGGGTCACTGCCAAGCCTCGCGGCAAGCTGCGGGTCAGTGTGCCCCAAGTGCGTGGTTTGTTGATGCCGGTGATCAGCGATTTTATGCGTGCCTACCCGGACATCGAATTGGATGTGGATTTTTCCGACCGCATGGTGGATGTGATAGAGGAGGGCTTCGACGCGGTGATTCGCACCGGCAAGCCAGAAGATTCGCGCTTGATGGTGCGCCATCTAGGGCATTACCAGTTGGTCCTTGTCGGTACGCCCGGCTACTTCGACCAGCACGGCACCCCCCATCGGCCACAGGACCTGAATCATCACGCCTGCCTGCGGCACAAATTCTGCGCCACCGGCAAACTGGAGCCCTGGCCACTGCGCCACGTGCCTGGAGCCGCAGAGCTGAACTTGCGTGCACCGCTGGTCAGCACCACCATCGAGTCCCTCAATCACGTGGTTCAGGAAGGGCTTGGCATCGCGTGCCTGCCGGACTACATGGTCAACCAGGCCGTACGGCAAGGGCGGTTGCGGCGGGTGCTGGACGAGCACCTCGAACATCGCGGCAGTTTCTGGTTACTGTGGCCGGCCAGTCGCCATGCTTCGGCCAAGCTGCGGGTCTTTATCGATCACATGTGCGCCGGGCTTTTTCCTACTGACGCCGCTTCCTGAGCCTGAGATGTTTTACCGACAGGAATGCGCGCTTCGATGTCGCGTTCTGTTGCACAATACCGTCCGGACCGTTTTCTTCAGGATTTTCAATGTCGACATCATTTCACTTGCGCAATCTCGGGTTGGCGCTGGTGCTGGCGGGCGCTGCGGGCTGCTCGTCACCCAAGACCGCTATCTACGAACATGAGAACTTCGACGATTCCGGTACGTTTTCCCGCGATTACCCGGTCAGCGATGTGGCGGCCTGTGAAGCTGCGCGCCGTGCCCTGCTGAGCCAGGGCTACATCATCACCAGCAGCGATCCGAAGTTGGTGGCCGGCAACAAGAGCTTCCAGCAGACCGGCGAGACCCACCTGCAGATCAGTTTCAATGTGGTGTGCGCCGCTGATGGCAAGGGCAGCAATCACTCGACGATGTTTGCCAACGCCTTGCAGGACCGTTATGCACTGAAGAAGGTCAACAACTCCGCGAGCCTCGGTGTGGGCGTGCTGGGCTCGGTGTCGATGCCGATTGGCTCCACCGACGACTCGATGGTGAAGGTGGCAAGCGAGACCGTCTCTGCACCGAAGTTCTACGAGCGTTACTTCGCGTTGGTGGACGTGTTCCTGCCGCAGGAAGTAAAGCAGGCCGAGCATATTCCAGAGCAGCCCAAGGCCGACCTGGGCGTGCCCGAGCCCAAGGCCGCTCCGGTAGCCGAGAAGGTCGAGGCACCCCAGGACGTACCGATGGCGCCCGCTGCGCAACTGCTTGCACCTCCACCTGAGGCGGCACCGATCGCGCCGAACCCGCAGGTGAACCCGGCGCCTGTCACTGAGCCCGCGCCTGAACCAACCATCCCAAGCCTGCCGGCACCGACAGAGCCGATTCCAGCCCTGCCAACGCCGGCCCAGTAACTCAGACGGCTACGGGGTTCGCTTTGTCGACGTCGATCCCGTAGCGGCTGATGGCCTCGACCACTCTGTCGCGACCGATCAGGCCGTCATCGGCCAAAGCCTTCAAGGCTGCCAGCACGATGAAGTGGCGGTCTACTTCGAAGAACTCACGCAGCGTTTCCCGTGTATCCGACTGCCCGAACCCATCCGTGCCCAGGGCTACAAAACGGCGACCCTGTACAAAAGGGCGGATTTGGTCGGCGAATAACTTCATGTAGTCCGTCGCCACCACCATTGGCCCGCTTTTCCCGGTGAGGCAGGTTTCGACGTAACTCAGGCGTGGTTCGCTTTGCGGGTGCAGCAGGTTCCAGCGTTCTGCCGCGTGCCCGTCACGGCGTAGCTCGGTCAGGCTGGTGGCACTCCAGACATCGCTCTGCACCTCGAAATCCTTGGCAAGCAGCTCAGCCGCGGCGATTACTTCGCGTAAGATCGAACCGCTGCCCATCAGTTGCACCTGCGCTTGCGGGTGCGTGCTCAGCGGATACATGCCCTTGAGAATGCCTTCTTCAACGCCTTCCGGCATCGCCGGGTGCGGATAGTTTTCGTTGAGCAGGGTGATGTAGTAGTAAATGTCCTCCTGTTCGACATACATGCGCCGCATACCCTCGCGAATAATCACCGCCAGTTCATAGGCAAAAGTCGGGTCGTAGGCCACGCAGCAGGGAATCACCGAGGCCAGGATATGGCTGTGCCCGTCGTCATGCTGCAAGCCTTCACCCATCAGCGTGGTGCGCCCGGCCGTGGCGCCCAGCAGGAAACCCCGCGCTCGCGCATCGCCCGCCGCCCAGGCCAGGTCGCCGACGCGCTGGAAGCCGAACATCGAGTAGAAAATATAGAACGGCACGGTCATCAGGCCATGGTTGCTATAGGACGTACTTGCCGCGATCCAGGAAGAAATAGCGCCGGATTCATTCAGCCCTTCCTGCATGATCTGTCCGTCTTTGCTCTCTTTGTAGTAGCTCAATTGCCCGGCGTCCTGTGGGGTATAGAGCTGGCCGACGGCTGAGTGGATACCGATCTGGCGGAACAGGCTTTCCATGCCAAAGGTGCGCGACTCATCCGGCACGATAGGCACGATCAGCTTGCCTAAATGCGGGTCCTTGAGCAGCGTGCCGAGGATGCGCACAAAGGCCATTGTGGTGGAGATGGCGCGCTCACCGGTGTCTTTGAGTTGAGTGGCGAAGGCGCTCAGCGCGGGGATTTGCAACGGCGCAGTGCCGGTGTAACGCGCCGGCACATAGCCTCCCAGTGCCCGTCGTCGTGCGGCGAAGTAGCGGGCCTCTTCGCTGTCGACGGCGGGTTTGAGGTAAGGGATTTCTTCGAGCCGGTCATCGTCGACCTCCAAGCCGAAGCGGTCGCGGAAAGCTTTTACCGCGTCGGCCCCCATCTTCTTCAACTGGTGGTTGATGTTTTGGCCTTCGCCAGCTTCACCCATGCCGAAGCCCTTGACCGTCTTGGCCAGTATCACCGTGGGCTGGCCCTTATGGCGCACGGCGGCGGCGTAGGCATTGTAGACCTTGTCCGGGTCATGCCCGCCCCGTGAAAGTTTCCAGATATCGTCGTCGGACATGTCCGCAACCAGCGCCAGCAACTGCGGGTATTTGCCAAAGAAGTGTTCACGCACATAGGCGCCATTCTGGGATTTGTAATTCTGATAGTCGCCGTCCACGCATTCCATCATGCGTTGGCGCAGCAGGCCGCTCTGGTCCTTGTCCAGCAGTGCGTCCCAGCCGCCGCCCCAGATCACCTTGATCACATTCCAGCCGGCGGCGCGGTACAGACTCTCGAATTCCTGGATCACCTTGGCGTTGCCGCGCACCGGACCATCCAGGCGTTGCAGGTTGCAGTTGACCACGAAGATCAGGTTGTCGAGTTTTTCGCGGCCCGCCAGGGAAATCGCCGCCAGGGATTCGGGTTGGTCCATTTCTCCATCACCGAGGAATGCCCAGACCTTGCGACCCTGATGCTGCTTGAGGTCTCGGAACTCCAGATACCGCATAAAGCGCGCCTGGTAAGCCGCAGTGATGGGGCCCAGGCCCATGGATACCGTAGGGAATTGCCAGAAGTCCGGCATCAACCGTGGGTGAGGATAGGAGGACAGGCCCTTGCCATCGGCCTCGCGACGGAAGTTATCCAGCTGCGCTTCGCTGATGCGGCCCTCCAGGTAGGCGCGACCATAAATGCCTGGTGAGGAGTGGCCCTGGATGTACACCAGGTCGCCATCGAATGTGTCGGTTCGGCCACGGAAAAAATGATCGAAGCCTACGTCATACAGCACGGCGGCTGACGCGTAAGTAGCGATATGCCCACCCACGCCTGAGTGTTTGCCAGCGCGCAATACCATCGCCATGGCGTTCCAGCGGATAAACGCATTGGTGCGTCGCTCGATAGCCTGGTTGCCGGGGTAGGGCAGCTGGCGCTCAACCGGGATGGTATTGACGTAGGGGGTGGTCACCCGCCCGTAGAAGTCGCCATGCCGTGCTACGTCGAAATCCAGCAACTGATCGATCAGGTAATGAGCGCGGGGGCGGCCCTCGGTGGACAGCACCGATTCGATGGACTCCAGCCATTCGCGGGTTTCCTGTGGATCATCGTCGAGTCTTACTGCGTCATTCGGGGTCATGTGAGGCTCCAGGGTAGGCGGATTCAAGCAGCGAGCTCCTCGTGGGAGTGATGCAAATATAATTGCAATTGCAACTACATGCCGGAATCTAGCGCGGGATGAGCTACTATTGCAACCTTCTTGAAATTCCCCGGATGGTGTTGCATGTCGTCGAAAGAACCGGATGTATGGTTCCGTTTTGTCAGGGCCCACAGGACAGTCATCCGTGAAATCGAGCGGCGGCTGGCTGCGGCGGACCTGCCGCCTTACGCCTGGTATGACGCGTTGTGGGGCTTGGAAAGCGGGCCCGACGGAACCCGTCGCATGCACGAATTGGCCGATGTGCTGGCCATCGAGCGCTACAACCTCACGCGTCTGGTGGACCGCCTGGAAAAGGACGGCCTGGTGGTGCGCTCTCGCTCAGATGGCGATGGGCGTGCGGCGTTTGCCTCGATCACCGATGCCGGTCGCGCGCTGCGTAAAAAGATGTGGAAGATCTACGAAAATACGGTGGATGAGCTATTTCTGTCGCAAATCGAGCCCGAGCAACGCCAAGCGTTTGCCGACGCCTTGGAACGCACAGCAGGGTTGGCGATGGAGGCCGGCGTGCAGACTCGAAGCCGGCGCAAGCCCTGAGCAATCAACTGTGGGCGCCTGTCAGTGCATAACGATTCATTGCTGTTTCAACCTCTCGATTGTCGATACGGCCCTCCTGCGCCAATGCCCTGAGTGCTGACACTGCTATCCAATAACGACTCGGCGCGGCTGCCTGCACCGAACCTGCCCCCAGCGCCACAAACCGCGCATCCACATACGCTGCCAGCGGGTCGACGATAGCCTGCGGGTAGCCAGTGACGGCAATCACCGGCGCTGTGCTTGCCGCCAGGCAATCACGTAAATGACAGCTGCGTTTGCGCGCTGTGGGATGCAAGCGGTTCCAGCGTGCGGCCGCCGCCGCCTCACGGGCCAGCCGCGTATAACTGGGGCAACTCCACACGTGCGCGATAATTTGCCAGTCCTGTTCCAGCAGCCGAGCGGCCTGCAGCACCTCTTCGAAAGCCCGACCAGCACCGAGCAAGCGCACATCTGCCACCGGGCCATGTTGGATCGGGTACATACCTTTGTGCGCGCCCTCATGGTCCTGTGTACCCAGTGTCGCGTTGCCGTCCTGATCATGCAGCGCCAGATAGTAAAAGCCGGGCTTGCCGTCGACATACAAGGTGCGTAATCCCGCCAGCACAATCGCCCTCGCTTCGTCCCCCGAGGCAGGGTCATAGGGTGTGCACTGTGGATGAGTCGCCAGCCACAGCGGCAGTGAGGGGCGCGCTCCCTTGGGCCACGGGGACGGTTGGTTTTCAATGTCATTGCACAAGATGCCACGCTGGGCTGTCAGCTTCGAGAGTGCGCACAACTGTGCAGAGGACGACGCGCGGTGCAGGTACAGCATCGGCTTTTCGCCCGTATCGCGCGCGAACCAAATGGGCCAGTTGTCGACCCGGCGACTGAGCGATTGGCCACGAATCACCCAGGCTTGCCGGGCGGATTCCAGGGTGTCGGCCATGGTCAAGACGGCGTCCAGCGGCGAGCTGGCGGAGTATTCGGCGCTGTTCAGTGCGTGAATACAGAGCTGCGCAGCGTGCGCGGTAGAGGCGGGCATGGTTCAAGCTCCTGGCAACGTAGGCTTGTACCCTAATGGAAATATGATTGCACTTGCAATGATTGCAATTGCATTAAAGTGGGCCGTCCGCTAAATCACTCCAGCCCTGCTACGTTTAATCTCAAGAGCAGGAATGTCACGACGTCGACATTTTTTCGTCATGACGGCACTTTAGGCTGGGTTCGCAGGTCATTAATCTGCAACCGCTTTCAACACGAAAAGGAGTCCACCATGGACGATTACCAGGAAGAGCTGCTGGAGTACCAGGCATTCGAGCTAGACCCACTGGACCCTGTCGACGATGCCACTGAGCTGTAACACTGACTTCAGGCGGATTGTCGCTGACTGCGGCGAAATTCCCCTGGGGTCTGGTTGTTCCAGCGTCTGAAGGCCCTTTGGAAGGCTTGGGCCGAAGCAAAACCGAGCAAGTAGGCGATCTCGCCGAACGCCAGTTCCGTATCGCGAATGTAGGTCATGGCCAGGTCGCGACGGGTGTCATTGAGAATCGCGCGAAACTGTGTGCCTTCCTCGGCCAGTTTGCGCCGCAATGTCCAGGTTGGCAGCTTCAAGCGTGCGGCCACTTCTTCCAGGTCGGGTTCCCGGCCGCCATTGAGCATCGGCCCGAGCAACCGGGTAATGCGCTCGCGCAGGCTGCGGGTGCGGGTCAACTGCTCTAACTCCCTTTCACACAGCTGTAGCAACAGGTGCCAGGTGCTTGGGCAATGCTGCGGGTTGCGCAGCGCCAGGGTTGACTGGCTAAGGCGCAGTTGATTGACGTCGGCGCCGAAGTGGACCACGCCCTCTCCCAGGATCCTGTAGTGGTCGTGGTAGTCCGGCGCGTCGAATTCGATTTCAATCCGCTGGGCCTGCACCGGCTGTTGCGCCAGGCCGGACAGTTGCTGCAGCCAGCCGGCGATGATCGAATCCACCACAAAGCGGTTATAGGCGTTATAGGGGCTGATGGAATAAAACCTCAGCCACGCGCCTTCGGCGTCTTCATGAAAGCTTGATTGCCCGCGATAGTTAGAGCCGTACAGTGCTTCAAAGCGTGTGAGCGTGCGTGCCGCTTCGCGCACTGTGGGCGCTTGGGCGGCAGTGACGCCGGCAAGACCGGCTTGGCTCAAGCGGCTGAGCTGGCCCATACGCAGGCCCAGGCCGGGGTTGCCGGTCAGTTGGATGGCCGCGTGGCCCAGGCGCATGTAGCGCGGGATCGACAAGCGTGCGCCGGCCTCAGCCAGGCGAGATGGATCGAGGCCGTATTGCAGCAGCAGGGGCTGTGGATCCAGGCCGTGGCTGTGGATGGCGTCGGCCAGGGTGTGCACGAAGCCCACCGACAGATCCCCCAGGCGCACCGGCTTCAAGGCGCTACAGCCAGATATTCAGCAGGCGTGCACCACGGGCGTCGCCATCGGCGAAGACTTGCCCATTGCGGCTGAGAAAACTCTGGCCGGCGCTGCCCAGGTCCCAGAACTGCCCGCGCAGAAACACGCTCATGCCTGCGGTGGCTTGGCTGACAGGGGGCTGGCTGATCAGGGTGAGACGACGCCAGGCAGCGCCCTCGCTGGTTTCTTCAGGCTTGAGGCTCACTTCAGAGGGCGTGGATACGCTCTTGAAGCCGCGCCATGGACGCTCCCAGGTGTCGCGGCCGGTAACAAAGGCAGGCACTGCGATCAGTTGCGCGCCTTGCTCGTTGAGTTTGCGGTAGTTGTCCGGGTACCAACTGTCGCTGCCGACCAGAATGCCCAGGCGCCCGGCAGGTGTATCGACAACGTTGACGACATGCTCATCGCCAGGCTCGATAAAGCCACGTTCATCGTAGATCGGGTAGAGCTGGCGCTGCGGCTGGCCCAGCGGCAAGCCGTCGGCGGCGAACACCATGCTGGCGTTGTACAGCGCGCCGTGGCCGATCTCCAGTTGCCCCTGGATCACGCTCGGGTTAGGCAGGGCGATGGAACCGGCCACCAGGGTCACGCCAAATTCTTTGGCGAGGCCGCCAAACACCACTTGATAGTCGCGGGCCATGGCCGGGGCTTTCATGCGCAGGTACGCATCGTCCATGCGGTTGTCGCCAGTGGCGCTGATCCAGGCTTTGGCAAATTGCAGCGGGTTGCTGATCGACAGCCAGTTCATGGCGTCCTTGAGGTGAGCGGCCTGGTACAGCTCATTCTTTTCTCCGCCGAGCATCAACCAGGTGCCGATATGTTCCGGCAGCACTACAACGGTCTTGGCATTGATCAGCCCAAGGTCCCGGGCGTGTTGCAGGTAGGCCGACAGCTTCAGGTGCAGGCGTTCCAGGCTCTGGTAGTCGGCAGGGAACAGTTCCGGCTGAATGCCGAGCAGGTTGCCCCGATCGGCCGGTTCGCCCTCATTGACGGCGAGGGTGATGCGCAGGTCGGACAGGTAATGCGCCACGGGGCGCTCCTGGGTCCAGACCAGATACGCGGCGAGGGAGGCAACCAGGGCCATGATGACGGTGAACGCTAGAAGTTTACGCATGGGGCAACAGACAACAGACCAGGTGCAGGGTTCGCGACTAGGGTAGGGCCCATGGCGTGGCTTGCCAAGGGGCGCTGTGCATTTGGATCAATAACTTGTCAGTTTCAGTCATTGAGCCGTGGTCCACCGCCTCTTAGTCTGTGGGACATAAACCGATGGCACGCCGTTCGAGTGCGCCACGTCCCGTGATGATCCGTTGTGGAGCTGTACCATGACCGCTGCTGCCTACCCGCACCTGCTGGCCCCGTTGGACCTGGGTTTTACCACCTTGCGCAACCGTACCCTGATGGGTTCGATGCACACAGGCCTTGAAGAAAAGCCCGGCGGTTTCGAGCGTATGGCGGCCTATTTTGCCGAGCGCGCCCGTGGCGGCGTGGGCCTGATGGTCACTGGCGGCATTGGCCCCAATGATGAAGGCGGGGTGTACGCCGGTGCAGCCAAGTTGACCACCGAAGAAGAGGCGAGCAAGCACAAGATCGTTACCCAAGCCGTGCACGACGCGGGTGGCAAGATCTGCATGCAGATCCTCCATGCCGGGCGTTACGCCTACAGCCCCAAGCAGGTGGCACCGAGCGCTATCCAGGCGCCGATCAACCCGTTCAAGCCCAAGGAACTGGATGAAGAGGGCATCGAAAAGCAGATCCAGGATTTTGTCACCTGCTCGCTGCTGGCCCAGGTCGCCGAGTATGACGGCGTCGAAATCATGGGCTCCGAAGGCTATTTCATTAATCAGTTCCTCGCCGCCCACACTAACCATCGCACCGACCGTTGGGGCGGAAGCTTTGAAAATCGCATGCGCCTGGCGGTGGAAATCGTGCGCCGCGTACGCGAAGCCGTAGGCCCGAACTTCATTATCATCTTCCGCCTGTCGATGCTCGACCTGGTGGAAGGCGGCAGCGTCTGGGAAGAAATCGTGCAGTTGGCCAAGGCCATCGAACAGGCCGGCGCGACGATCATCAACACCGGTATCGGCTGGCACGAAGCACGTATCCCGACCATCGCCACCAAGGTACCCCGCGGTGCGTTCAGTAAAGTCACGGCCAAATTGCGCGGTTCGGTACAGATCCCGCTGATCACCACCAACCGCATCAACACCCCGGAAATCGCCGAGCAGATCCTGGCTGAAGGCGACGCCGATATGGTCTCGATGGCGCGGCCGTTTCTCGCCGACCCCGAGTTCGTCAACAAGGCCGCCGCCGGGCGTGCCGATGAAATCAATACCTGTATCGGCTGCAACCAGGCCTGCCTGGACCACACCTTTGGCGGCAAGCTCACCACCTGCCTGGTCAACCCGCGGGCGTGCTACGAAACCGAGCTCAATTACCTGCCAGTCAAGCAGATCAAAAAGGTCGCGGTCGTCGGCGCGGGCCCTGCGGGTCTGGCCGCTGCCACCGTGGCCGCCGAGCGCGGGCATCAGGTGACCTTGTTCGACTCCGCCAGCGAGATCGGCGGCCAGTTCAATATCGCCAAGCGCGTGCCGGGCAAGGAAGAGTTCTTCGAGACCCTGCGTTATTTCAAACGCAAATTGCAGACCACCCACGTCGAGCTGTGCCTCAACACCCGTGTGGATGTTGCGCAACTGGTAGCGGGTGGTTATGACGAGGTGATCCTGGCCACCGGTATCGCTCCGCGTACTCCGGCGATTCCCGGTGTCGACAACGCCAAGGTGCTGAGCTACCTGGACGTGATCCTGGAGCGCAAACCGGTGGGCAAGCGCGTGGCGGTGATCGGCGCCGGCGGTATCGGTTTTGACGTGTCGGAGTTCCTCGTGCACCAAGGCGTATCCACCAGCCTGGACCGCGAAGCGTTCTGGAAAGAGTGGGGCATCGACACCCAACTCGAGGCCCGTGGCGGTGTGGCCGGGATCAAGCCCGAACGGCATGCGCCGGCGCGTGAAGTGTTCCTGCTGCAACGCAAGGCCTCCAAGGTCGGCGACGGCCTGGGCAAAACCACCGGCTGGATCCACCGCACCGGCTTGAAAAACAAGCAGGTACAGATGCTCAACAGCGTCGAGTACTTGAAGATCGACGATGAGGGCTTGCATATCCGCATCGGCGCCGAGGGCGAGCCGCAGGTGCTGGCGGTGGACAACATCGTCATCTGCGCCGGCCAGGATCCGTTGCGTGAATTGCACGACGGCCTGGTCGCTGCCGGCCAGAAAGTGCACCTGATCGGCGGCGCCGATGTGGCGGCCGAGCTGGATGCCAAGCGCGCCATCAACCAGGGCTCGCGCTTGGCTGCCGAGCTGTAAGGCGACAAGAGGGGCGGTGTTAGACTACCGCCCCTTTTTCATTCAGATACCTGCCGATGGGCCCTTTCGACTGGCTTCCTCACGCGCCCCTTGAACCTTTGCAGCTTGATTGGCTGAACGGGGTCGAGTTGGCCGTGCTGCGTCTGGACCGTATCGACCCGCTGATCAGCGGCAACAAGTGGTTCAAACTCACCGAGCACCTGGCCCAGGCCCGACGCGCTGGGGCTACCGGTGTGATCAGTCTCGGCGGTGCCTACTCCAACCATCTGCATGCGCTGGCGGCGGCGGGCAAGCGCTTTGGTTTTCCCACGGTCGGCCTGCTGCGGGGCCATCCTCAAGACACCCCCACGGTTCTCGACCTCAAAGCGTTTGGCATGCAGCTGCATTGGCTCGGTTATGGCGGTTATCGGGGGCGGCATGAAGCGGGTTTCTGGTTGCCTTGGCGCGAGCAGTATCCTGGCTTTTATCCGATACCCGAAGGCGGCGGTGGGCTGGCCGGGGCGCAGGGCTGTGGCGTGTTGGTCGAGCAGGCGCGGGCGCAGTTGGGCAAGCTCGGTTGGAGCGATTACGACGCCTGGTGGTTGGCGGCGGGTACCGGCACGACACTGGCCGGGCTGGCACTGGCGGAGGCGGGCGCGCATCCGGTGTATGGCGCCCTGGCGGTGCCGGATGATCACGGTGTGGCGCAGAACGTGAGTGTCATCGTGCAGGACGGTTATACATTGCTGGACGCCAGTCGCGGTGGCTTTGCCAAGGTCGATCCGCTGTTGCTGGACTTCATCCAGCGCACCGAACAAACGTGCGGTCTACCGCTGGAACCGCTTTACACCGGCAAGGCGCTGCTGGCGTTGAAACAGCAGATCGAGGCCGGACGCTTTGCCCCCGGCACGCGCCTGATCTTCATCCATACCGGCGGCCTGCAAGGCCGCCGAGGCTTCCTGTAGGAGCGAGCTTGCTCGCGAAGAACCTGAACGATAACGCGTGCATTCTGGATGATCGCGTTGCCTGGGAGTTCTTCGCGAGCAAGCTCGCTCCTACAGGGTAGCGGCTATCAGCTGATGCGTTTTTGCCCACCCGGCATCATGCGCAGCGCCGTGTTATCGCGCATCACGTAATGATGAAAGATTCCCGCCAACGCGTGCAGCCCGATCAGCCAGTACCCGATCTGGCCAAACAGCACATGCCAGCCTTCAATCTCCTTGGCCAGTGCCTTGTTTTCCCCAATCAACGGCGGCAATTCCATCCCATAGAACATCACCGAGTGCCCTTCGGCGCTGACAATCAACCAACCGGCAATCGGCATGCCGATCATCAACGCGTACAACGCAGCGTGCATCAGCGTCGCCAGCAGGCTCTGCCATTGTGGCGGTGCCGGCAGGATCTTCGGCGCCATCCCCAGGCTGCGTGCAAACAGGCGCAGCCATACCAGTACAAACACGGTAAGGCCGAGCATGAAGTGCATCTCAACAATCAAGGTGCGCGCACCGCTGCCTTTGGGGAATTGGCCGCGCAGTTCAATGCAGGCGTAGACCACCGCCAGCAGCACCACCATCAACCAGTGCAACGCAATCGACATAGTGCTGTAGCGTGTATCGGAATTTTTCCACGGCATCGCTGTGTTCCTCACTCATCAGGGCATACCTCCATTCTTTAGCGATGGAGTGCATTAACTCTATGCCTGTTTTGAGTGGTGCGCTTGTTGCCAATGCCGTTGTTTTGACCTCTGTCAGTAAGCCTGCGGCATTTCCCCACGGGCCAGGCGCGCGTTGATGTCGGCGATGACCTGCGGCAGGTCGGTGATGGTGTCGATCAAGTAGTGCGGGCGCGAACCTGCAAACATCGCTTCGATACGCGTGCGCTCGCTGGCCAAGGTGGCGCTGTCCAGGGCTCGGAACTGCTCGTAGGTCAGGCCCAGGGCGTTGCCGGAGCAGGTCAGGGCCACCGTCCACATGCCGGCACGACGGCCTTCGAGAATGCCCGGCACGGTGTCGTCGACCTTCACGCAGGCCGCCACATCATCAATGCCCAGGGCGATCACGTTGGCCAGCGCCTGGGCCGGCCATGGTCGGCCGTTGGGCACTTCGTCAGTGGCCACGACGTGGTCGGCGACGTAGCCATTGGTGGCGGCCAGGGCCACGACCTTGTCCATCACCTGCTTGGGGTAGCCGGAGCAGGAGCCGATCTTGATGCCTTGGCCGCGCAGGGTGGCGATGGTGTCGAGGGCGCCGGGGATCAGGGCCGAGTGCTCGGCAATTTTCTCGATCTGCAGCGGCATGAAGCGCTGGTAGATGGCGGTCACGTCGTCGTCGGTGGGCGTGCGGCCGAACGCCTGGCGGTAGCGTTCGGCAACCTGCGGCTGGTCGCAGAGGGTGCGGATATGGTCCCACTTGCCCATGCCCATCGGGCCACGGGCTTCCTCGATAGAGACCTGCACGTCGAACTCGGCGAAGGCCTCGACAAAAATCTGCGTGGGGGCGAAGGAGCCGAAATCGACCACGGTGCCGGCCCAGTCGAGGATAACGGCCTGGAGGGTGTTGGGGTTTTGATAGTTCATGGTTCAGATCCTGTGGGTAATGACATTCATCTATGTAGGAGCGAGCTTGCTCGCGAAAAACATCCAGGCGCCGCGTTAACTCAGGATGCCCGCGTTATCGTTAACGCTCTTCGCGAGCAAGCTCGCTCCTACACATTTCTTGCAGCACCTCGGCGATGGCCTTGACGGCTGCGCGCATGCCGGCCGCGTCGACATGGCCGATGCAGCCCACGCGAAAGGTTTCCACCTGGGTCAATTTGCCCGGGTACAGAATGAAACCCTTGGCCTTGACCCGTTCGTAGAACGCTTTGAACTCGTAGCGAGGATCGTCGGGGGCGTGGAAGGTGGCGATGATCGGCGCCTGGATCGCCGCTGGCAGAAAGCTGCGCAGGCCCAGTTCGGCCATGCCGTCCAGCAATGCCTGGCAGTTATTCGCGTAGCGCTGGTGACGGGCGGGCAGGCCGCCTTCCTCGGCGTATTGCAACAGCGCTTCATGCAGGGCGGCGACCACGTGGGTGGGTGGGGTGAAGCGCCACTGGCCGGTTTTGGTCATGTAGCTGTGCTGGTCGAACAGGTCCATCGCCAGGGAATGGCAGTTGCCTTGGGCAGCGGCCAGCGCATGTTTTTCTGCGAAGACAAACCCCATGCCCGGCACGCCTTCCAGGCATTTGCCGGAGGCGGCGATCAACGCTTCGAACGGGACTTCGCGGGCATCGATCGGCAGCGCGCCGAAGGAACTCATGGCGTCGATGATCAGGCGTTTGCCGTGGTGTTCGACCACCTGGGCGATCTCCCGCAGCGGGTTGAGAATGCCGGTGCTGGTCTCACAATGGATCAGCGCGACGTGGGTGATGGCGCTGTCGGCGCGCAGCAGGCGATCCACATCGGCAGCGGTTGTGGGCTCGTCTTCGGCGGTTTCAAAGGTGCTGAACGCGCGGCCAAGCACCTCGCAGATCTTCGCCAGGCGCTTGCCATAGGCGCCATTGATCAGCACCAGCACCTTGCCCTCGCGGGGCACCAAAGTGCCGATGGCGGCTTCGACGGCAAAGGTGCCGCTGCCTTGTAACGGTACGCAATGATGGCTGTCGGCACCGTTGAGGATCGCCAGCAACTGTGTGCAGACGCTGGCAGTGAGCTGGTTGAAGCGATCATCCCATGACCCCCAGTCCACCATCATCGCCTGACGGGTGCGGGTCGAAGTGGTCAGGGGGCCAGGGGTCAACAGGATCGGCGCGGCAGTGGTCATCTCAAATCCTCGCAAGGGTCGGGGTTGAAGCTACGGCGCCTAAATTGCAGTTTGGCTTGTCATCAATCAAATTGTTTGTTGTTATACGAGCTATCAGTGAGGCCGATAGCTATGAACCTGTTCCAATTGCGTGCATTCGATGCGGTGGCCCGCGAGGGCAGTTTTACTCGCGCGGCGGCTCGGTTGTTTATCAGCCAGCCGGCGGTGACCGGGCATATCAAGGCGCTGGAAGAGCACTACCAGATCCCGCTGTTGCGCCGCACCGCACGCCGGGTGGAATTGACCGAGGAAGGCGCGCGCCTGGCGGCCATCACTCGGGCGATCTTCGGTTTGGTCGACGAGGCGCAAACCATGCTGGAGGCCAACCGCCAGTTGCTCACCGGGCGCCTGGAAGTGGCGGCGGATGGCCCGCATCTGGTGATGCCGATGATCGCCAGCCTGCGCGCGCGCTACCCTGGCATTACCGTGAACCTGCGTTTGGGCAATGCCCAGGAGACCCTGGCGGCACTGCTGTCCGAACATGCGGATGTGGCGGTGCTCACCGAGGTGGAGCCACGCAATGGCCTGCACTTGCAATCCCTGGACGAGTCACGGATTTGCGCCTTGGTGCCGGCCGCGCACCCGTGGGCCAAGCAGCCTGAGGGTATTGAACTGGCGCAGCTGCATGAGGTGATCATGGTGCTGCGCGAGCCCAGTTCCATCACCCGCCGCACCTTTGATAACGCGTGCCTGGCGGCGAATGTGCAACCCAAAGTGCTGCTGGAACTGGACAGTCGGGAAGCTGTGGCCGAGGCGGTGGCGGCAGAGTTGGGCGTGGGCGTGGTGTCGTCGATGGAGGTCAGCCCGGACCCGCGTGTACAGGCGGTGCCGATCCTCGGCGATGGCCTGCTGAACCGGCATATGCTCGGCTGCATGGAGCGCCGTCGCTCGCTGCGCTTGATTCAGGCGTTTTTCGAGTTGGCGTGAAGACGCTTGCACACATCGCGATCTAACCCTTGCGCACCTGAGTACCCTGGCCGGTTTTTTGGTGGAACGAAGCGTTCTTGCGCTATAAACTCTGCCCCCAAAGCGCCGGCCAGTAGACGTTTCGGCGCGATGGAAATAAGAGAGTGAGTCATGGGCGCACAGTGGAAAGTCAAACATAAAGAAGCGGCAGCCAATGCCAAGGGCAAGATTTTCGGCAAGCTGGTGAAAGAAATCACCATCGCCGCCCGCAACGGCGCCGATACCGCGACCAACGCGCACCTGCGCCTGGTGGTGGAACAGGCCAAAAAAGCCTCGATGCCCAAGGAAACCCTGGACCGCGCGATCAAGAAAGGCGCCGGTCTGCTCGGTGAAACCGTGCAATACCACCGCGTGACCTACGAAGGTTTCGCGCCCCACCAGGTACCTTTGATCGTCGAGTGCGTGACCGACAACATCAACCGCACCGTGGCGGAAATCCGCGTGGCCTTCCGCAAGGGCCAACTGGGCGCTTCCGGTTCGGTGGCCTGGGATTTCAACCATGTGGGCCTGATCGAAGCATCGCCGGACACGCCGGACGCCGATCCAGAAATGGCCGCCATCGAAGCAGGCGCCCAGGACTTTGAAGAGGGTGAAGAAGGCGCCACCTTGTTCATCACCGAAACCACCGACCTGGATGCCGTGCAGAAAGCGTTGCCGGAGCAGGGTTTTACCGTGCTGTCGGCCAAGCTGGGCTATATCTCCAAGAACCCGGTCAGCGGTTTGACCGATGAGCAGATGGCTGAAGTCGAGGCGTTCCTGGAAGGCCTGGACAACCATGATGATGTCCAGGATATGTTTGTCGGCCTGGCGGGCTGATTTCTATCTGAGTACACGCGGTCAAATTGCCTTGTAGGAGCGAGCTTGCTCGCGAAAAACGTCAACGATAACGCGTGCATCCTGAATAAACGCAGCGCCGGTGAGTTTTTCGCGAGCAAGCTCGCTCCTACAGTTAGATAGCGTGCAGCAAGGCTTCGATCTCTTCGAAGCTCGGTCGCGCCAGCACATCCGGCTGGCAGCAGCGTTGTTTCAGTGCCTGCAAGCTTTCGTCGCTGGTTCCCACCCGCTCCAACAACTCCCCCAGCAGCACCCCGAACGCTCGCACTTCAATACGCTGCAACGCACGGGTTTCCGGCGTGTCCGCCGTGGCATGGAATGACGCCGCGCCAAAGTCTCCGAGCAAGCAATCACCTGCTGCGTTCCACAAAATATTGTGACCATACAGGTCACCATGGGTAATACCGTGCCGATGCAGGTGCGCCGCCACCGAAGCAATGTCCCGCGCCATGCGCAGTGCCACGTCCAGGCTGAAACGGGTGGTGGGTTCGTAGACATCCCGCGTGCACGACGCCAGGCTCGGCAGGGCTGCGAGGTTGCGGTAACTCGGATCGATCAGCTCCATCACCAGCGCGGCCTGGTTGTCGGGGTGGCCGATGACGCGTCCTTGCACCTTGATCAGGTTGGGATGCAGCCCGGCGGCAATGCAGGCTTGCATTTCATGCAGCGGTGAACCGTCGCTGGTGATGGTGCCCTTGTACAGCTTGACCGCGACTGGCAACGCACGGGGTTTCCACAGCGCCTTGCGAATAATCCCCGAAGCGCCTTCGCCCAGGACTTCGCCCATTTCAAGTTCCTGCCAGGCGATGTTCGGCGTCGCCTCGTCGGCGCTTACCTGCACGGCCATTTCCACCGGGTTGCCGGCGTAGGCCAGCCAGGTCAGGCTCGGCAGGGTCAGCAGCCACTGCGGCAGGTGGGTGAGGCGATTGGAGGCGATGCGGAGCAACTCCAGGTTTTGGCACTGGGCCAGGCTTGGCGGCAGGTCGGCCAACTGGTTACCGGCCAGCATCAACTTTTGCAGCAAGGGGCGTTGGCCCAGTTCATCGGGCAACTGGCTGATGCAGTTATCGGTGAGGATCAGCCAGCGCAACAGCGGCGGCAGGGCGGCAGCGGGTACCTGGCTGATCTGGTTGGCCTTGAAGCCGATCATGCTCAGCTTGGCGCACTGGCCCAGGCAATGCGGCAGTTCGGTAAAGGCGTTGTCCGAACAGAACAGCACACGCAGGTGCGTCAGGCGGTGCAGGTCGTCGGGCAGGCTGCTCAGGGCGTTGCCGGTGAGGTTGAGGATTTCCAGCGAATCGGCCAGTTCGAAGATTTCCCGGGGGAACTCGGTCAGCCCGCAGGCCAGGTCCAGGCGCGTAACGCCAGCCAATTGGCCAGCCTTGAGTTGGGCGAGGGTATTCATGCAGGGCGCAGTGCTCGGAAGGAGGCGTAAAAGGCGCTCATGATAGCGGCTCGGGCGCGGGTTGCGGGCAGAGCGTGTGCAATTGGCGCAGGCGGCTGGCGGTGCGGGCGAGGTCGATGGCCTGGCCTTCCAGGCATTTATCCAGGGGCTGGTGACCGATAAGTGTCAGTTGCTTGTCTTGGTCGTAGAGCACGTCTACCAGGTTGATAAAGCGCTGTTGCACGGCGATGGGGCATTCGGCCAGCTGCGGCAGGCCGTCGATGATCCAGTGGTCGAAGTCCTGGCACAACAACAGGTAATCCATGACCGCCGTGAGCTGTTCGCACAGGTCGTTGAAGGTGAACGCGATGGTTCGTGCCTGATGGCCTCGGCACTGCAACTGCCGAGTGCCGACCTTCAGGGTTTGCGCCGGGCAATCTGTGGCAGGCAGGCCCAGGCTTTCACGCTGGTCTGCCGTACCTGGCCAGACATACTGGCCGCCCGTGAAGCGTTGTTGGGCGTGGGCCTGAGCCAGGTTGCGAAAGTCCTGAGGCGCAGTGACTTCCAGCACCTCCATGCGCGCGGCGATCAGCTCGATCACCGGCTTGAAGCGTTCGTGGTACAGCGGGTTGGGCAGCAATCCTTCCGGCGGGTAGTTGGAGGTCACCAGCACCAGCACGCCGCGCTGGAACAAGGCCTTGAACAAGCGGCTGATGAGCATCGCATCGCCGATATCGTGCACATGGAATTCGTCGAAACACAGCACGCGGCAGCCGGCCAGCAGCTTATCCAAGGTAACGCCCAGAGCGTCATCATGCTCACGGTGCAGGAACATGCCCTGGTGCAGCCGGGTGAAGAATTCGTGGAAATGCACGCGCTGTTTCTCGGCGATGGGCAGTGCCTGGAAAAATCCGTCCAACAGCCAGCTTTTGCCGCGCCCCACCGGGCCGTGCAGGTACAGGCTGCGCGTGGCCTGGCCGTTGAGCAGGTGCTGGGCCTCGCGATTCAGGGCGGTAATCGCCCGGATTTGCCCATCACTGAGGGTATAGCCCTGTTGTACGGCTTTTTTTTGAAAATACGCCGGGATAGGCGAGGCGTCCGAGGCGTCGGTTTTTTTACCCAGCAGGCGCTGGAGCAGGGCAAGCACGGCCAAGAATAATCACTCTGTATTGCGGTGGTCGTTCACTGTAGGGCGTGCGAACTGAAATGGCTAACTCCATGCTGGGCGCCGGGTTCTAGAATTTCACCTGCAGCGCGGCGGCCTGATCCACCGGGCTGACCATCGCGTAGTTGTAGCCGCCGCCCGACCAGTAGTCGGCCTGCAAGCCATCGGCACTGCGGCTGCCGCGAGGCAGGAAACCGTTGTTCGGGCCCGGCGGGCGGATGTAGAAGCTGATGCGCCGGCCTTGGGCATCCTGGTACAGCACCATGGCCGCCGCGCCTTGGTCGGTGGTGAGCAGGCGCCCGCTGACCGGCTTGAAACCGGCTTGGCTGAGGTCCGGCAAACGATGGGCTTGATTGAAGTAGCGGTCGAGCCAGGCTTGCATGGTGCCGCGGTCCTGGGCGTTGTAGTCGGCGGGCATGATGCCGTCCTGGGCAAACAGGCGGTAGGCCTGCATGGCGTCGGTCATCGGCAACAGCGGCGGCTGGGTGGCTTCACGGGCGTGCCAACCGCCAAACCCGCCGAGGCTCACGGCGATCAGCAACAACGCCGCCGTGGCCAGGTGCCGACGGGACTGTTTCTTGATGCGCTGGCGAATCAGCGCCGGGTCCAATGCCGGGTTGTGCGGCTGTTGCAGGGCGCCGCTCAACGACGCACGCAGCAACTGCGCATCCTGTTGCCAGGCCTGTACCTGGGCCGCCACTTCGGGGTGGCTGGCCAGCCAGGTTTCAAGCACACGGCGATCATTGTCGAGCAATTGGTGATCGACGTAGGCATGTAAATCGCGTTCGCTGGGGGGCAGGCTGATCATTTGAGTCTCCGCAGGGAAGGGCCGGTCATTTCGCCATCGCTGAGTTGACGTAACGCTTGGCGTGCGCGGGACAGGCGTGACATCACAGTGCCAATGGGTACCTTGAGGATCTCGGCCACTTCCTTGTAGCTCAAGCCCTCGACGGACACCCACAGCAACAGGGCGCGCTGTTCGGTGTTCAGTTGGTCGAAGGCTTGCAGGGTGGATTGGGCCAGCACCGTGCGTTCCACCGAAGGTTGCACGTCATCGCGGCCGGTAAAGAATTCAAGCATGCGCGCATAGCGGCGGCTGCGGCGGTGGGCGTCGAGGAACTGGCGGTAGAGGATCGAAAACAGCCAGGCGCGCAGGTCGCCCTCGATACGTTTATCGGCCCAGGCGACGATGGCGCGCTCCAGGGTCGATTGCACCAGATCATCGGCGCTGCTGCTGTTGCGCGTCAGGGACACGGCAAAACGCCGCAACCTGGGGATGAGTTCACGCAACTGTTCGTCGAGTTCATGCATGGGCGTCTGGCTGGTCACTACGCTGGGACTAGAGAGACGTTCGGCGTTGAAGGTTATTCCCCGTCCCGCAAAATAAATCCAGGGCCTGGGAATAGAGCCAATCGGCGTTCGTCTTAATGCTCCGACCTTATGTTTCAGCCTGAGGCCTCTGGCCCTGGAGTTCCTGCATGGTAGATCACTCATCACCCCCCCGTCCTCCCTTGAGCACTGCGAGCCTGATCGCACGACTCGCCGGCATCGGTGCTGTGGTTGCGGTTGTTGCCGGCGCATTTGCCTACGTCAATGGCACGCTCGACCCACAACGCCTGCGGCCAAAAACCTTGGTCAATGCCCTGGAAACCAATAACGGCGTGCATCCGGGCTTTCGCCGTAACCATGCCAAGGGCGTATGCGTGGCGGGTTATTTCCAGAGCAGTACCGAGGCCCGTGCCTATTCCAGCGCCCAGGTGTTCAGCGAGGCCAAGACCCCGATCATCGGCCGGTTTGCCTTGCCCAGCGGTAACCCCTACGCGCCGGACAGCAGTGTGCCGATTCGCAGTTTCGCCGTGCAGTTCAGCCAGGCCAACGTCCAGCAATGGCGTACGGGGATGAACAGCATGCCGGTGTTCCCGGTGGGCACGCCCGAGGCGTTTTACCAGTTGCTCAAGGCCGGCGCGCCAGACCCGGCCACGGGCAAGCCGAACCCGTCAAGCATGCCGGCGTTTTTCGCCGCACACCCGGAGACAGCGCCATTCCTGGCCTGGGTCAAGACCGCCAAGCCATCGGCCAGTTATGCGACTGAAACCTATAACGGCATCAACGCGTTTTACCTGGTGGCTGCCGATGGTACGCGTCAGGCCGTGCGTTGGGAGGTGGTGCCCCAGAGCCAGGACGCGGCGGGTGATACCACACCTGCTGGCAGTGACTTCCTCGAGCAGGACTTGGTGCGACGCCTGAGCGCCGGGCCGTTGCGTTGGCAGTTGAACATGACCCTGGCCAACCCCGGCGACCCGCTGGACGACGCAAGCAAGCCCTGGACCGGCGCGCACAAGGTACTCAACGCCGGTACGTTGGTGCTGCAAAGCAGCCAGCCTCAGGCAGACGGTGATTGCCGCGATATCAACTTTGACCCGTTGATTCTGCCCAGTGGTATCCAAGCCTCCAACGACCCCTTGCTGGCCGCCCGTTCGGCCGCGTATGCCAGTTCGTACCTGCGCCGCGCCGGTGAAGTCAGCCCGTTGCACAGCGCCCCTCAGGAGTCGAAGCCATGAATGCTCAACCACGGTTCTTTGCGCCCCTGGCGCGCGTGCTGCACTGGCTGATGGCGTTGATGATCATCGCCATGCTGTTTATCGGCGCGGGTTTGGCGGCGTCGGTGTCGGAGCGCCATGAGTGGCTGATCCACCTGCACAAGCCGCTGGGCATTGCGATTCTGGCACTGGTGGTCGTGCGTTTGGTGGTGCGTTTTTCCACGCGTCAGCCGCCGTTGCCAGCGGATTTGCCGGTATGGCAAAGGCTCGCAGCCAAGGCTTCCCATGTGCTGTTGTACGCCTTGATGCTGGTGTTGCCGCTGCTGGGCTGGGCGATGATTTCAGCGGCTGGCGACCCGGTGATGCTGAGCAGTAACCTGCAACTGCCCGCGCTGGTGGGGGCGAATGCGCCGTTGTTCGCGCTGTTGCGCAAGGCCCACGGCTACCTGGCCTATCTGCTGTTTCTCACCGTGCTGGTGCATCTGGCGGCCGCGTTGTTCCACGGTTTGATCCGCCGCGACGGTGTCTTGCAAAGCATGACCGGCAGCAAGGACTGACCGCTCTTGTGGCGAGCGAGCAAGCTCGCTCGCCACAAGAGCTCGCCTCAGGGGTTAGCGCAAGCGCCCGACGATATCGGCGATGCTGCTCAATACGTCCTTGCCCAACTGTTTCGAACGGTCGCCTGACCAACCGGTTTGCGGGTTAGGCGCGTCGTCGTTGTCCTTGAAGGGCATTTCCAGGGTCAGGGACAGGCAGTCGTACTTTTCTCCCACCGCGTTGCAGGCCAGGGTCATGTTGGCTTCGCCGGGGAGGTCACGGGTGTAGCCGTGGGTGGTCTGGAAGTCGCGGGTCAGGTGGCTCAAATGGCTGCGAAAGTGTGTTTCCAGGGCTTCGATGCGCGGGGTGTAGCCGGGGTTGCCTTCGCAGCCGGCGGTGAACACGTAGGGGATCTCTTCATCGCCGTGGATGTCGAGGAACATATCCACGCCGTACTTTTCCATCTGTTGCTGGACGAACAGGACTTCCGGGCTGCGTTCTTGGCTGGCGCTTTGCCAGGCGCGGTTGAGGTCCTGGCCCATGGCGTTGGTGCGCAAGTGGCCATGGAAGGCGCCATCCGGGTTCATGTTCGGTACCAGGTACAGATCGGCGACGGCCAGCAGTTTTTTCAGTTCGGCGTCGCCGTCCTTTTGCAGGCGCTCAATCACGCCCTCCATAAACCATTCGGCCATGTGTTCACCGGGGTGCTGCTGGGCGATGATCCACACCTTGCGCCGGCCTTCGATTCCTTTGCCTCGGCGCAGCAGTTGGATATCGCGGCCTTCAGCGCTCTTGCCGGTGGCCAGCAGGGTGACCCCGGCGTACTTCAGGGCTTGCTCGATCAGCCAGTCGTGGCGTTCACGGCTGTAGGGTTCGAAGTAGGCGAACCAGACGTGCTTTTGCCGGGTCTGGAGGGTGATGTGCAGGATCTCGCCATCAAAGCGCGTCGGTACCCGGAACCAGTTGATATGGTCATAGGACGCCACGGCGTTGTAGCCGCTCCAGGCATGCTTGTAGGACGAGCGCCCTGCGTTGCTCAAGCGAAAGGTATGGGTGTGCCCCACGTGCATGCCTTCGGCCTTGAAGTGGAACCATTGGTAGTGATCGCTGCGGGTGTCGGGTTTGATTGCCAGCAACAACTGATAAGCGTCGCTGGCATCCAGGACCTGGATGTTGCCGCTGTCGAAGTCGGTGCTGATCTTGATAGAGGTCAAGGCCACGGTCATAGTCTGGTTGCCTGAATATGAGTGATGTGGCGGCTATCTTACACAGGCGTTCGGTAAAACCTGGATGCAAAAATTGTTGCAGGGGAGGGGGCGTCATCCGTGACGCCGCCGCAGCTTAGAGTCTATGAGATTGATTCTCAAGCGCTAATTCGCAGAGATACGCGCTAGAGCACTCGGACGACTTTCTTTGGGCGATAGTCTTTTGCTACCATGCGCGCCATCAAGCAACACACAGTCTTCATTAGCCTGAAGCCACGCCAGGAAAACTGGCAAAAAAAAGACCCGGCCAAAGAGCCGGGTCAAAAACCGTGATTAGCCTGATGAGGAGATATTCCAAGAGTCCGACCTAAGGTCTCTTGGTCTATCGACTGATCTCGCGATCAGCTGAGCCCAATAATAATCATTATCATTTGCAAGTCAAATGTTTTTATCCGTGGGATAGAAATATTTTTTTTCATGCCTGCTATGCGTTTGCCGCTGCTCTTGGCGCTTGCAACGACCGCTCCACCATCGCCTTCGCCATATCGATCAAATACACCACCGAAAACGCCAGGTCGCGCTGGTTGCCCTGATGGCTGCACGCCGACTCGTAGGCGGTAGCCGCTGCACTGCGCAACAGGTCCGAGGCGTGTACCAGGGCTTCCTCCTGGCTGACTTCGGGTTTGATCGCGAACATGGCCCCGTCCGCATCGGGCGTCGACCGATTTTCTTTCAAGTAATAGTCCAGTGCGCGCTGGGCCGCGCCACTGTTGCACATGTCGTTTACTTCAGTCAGTTCGGGCGTTGGGTGCGTGCGGGTCGTCATAAGCGGCAGTACTCCGGTGGGTGTCGAAATCCTTGGGCTTGATGATAGTACGTATCGTATTCATGTCGTTTTATGGATTACTACAAACTGTTTATTGCCCGCAAAAATGGGCGCCGTATTGTGATGCGCCATGGATAACTGGATAGCGTTGGTCAAAGCCAACATGAAAGACCGCAAGGTCACGCAGGATGAACTGGCGCAGCGCCTGGGCATGTCCCAGGGCGGCGTCGGCCATTGGCTCAACAAACGCCGCGTGCCGAGCCTGGCGGACATGAACCGCGTGCTGGCCGAACTGGGGTTGGGGTACTTGGAGGTGGCGCTGGAAATTCGTGAGCGGGCTGCGCAAGCGCCAGAACTGGAACCGCACTACAACCCGTATTTCCGCTACCCGGTCAGCGACTGGAAGCAGGCCTGCGAGCTGCGTGAGGAGCGTGCGCCGTATAGAGCCGAGCGCTACGAACTGACCGATTACCACGCTCAAGGCGAGGCATTCTGGCTGCCGGTGACGGGAGACGCCATGACCGCCCCCACGGGCATGAGCATTGCGGCTGGCATGATGATCCTGGTTGACCCGGCCATCGCGCCCGAGCCCGGCAGACTGGTGGTGGCCCAATGGGCCGGTAATCCCCAGGCGACCTTTCGCCAATTGCAGGAAGAAAGCGGCCAGCACTACCTGGTGCCGCTCAACCCCACTTACCCCAAGGTGCTGCTCACCGACGGCTGCCGCCTCCTGGGTGTGGTGGTGCAAGCCACGGCGAAGTTCTAGCCGGCCGCTTCAAGCTCCACCAGCGCGCTGCCTTCGGCCACCATTTCACCTTCCTGGCAGAACAGCGCCTTGACCACCCCGGCGTGGGGCGCACGGATACTGTGTTCCATCTTCATGGCTTCGAGCACCACCAGTTGAGCCCCGGCTTCAACGGTTTGGCCCACCTCTGCGAGCACCCGCACGATGCTGCCGTTCATGGGGGCGGTGAGGCCGCCCTGATGAGATTGATTGGCCTCGACCGCCGCAATCGGATCGAACAGGCTGACGGCATGCATCTCGCCTTCCCAACGCAGGAACAGGCTGCCTTCATTGCGCACTGCCAGATGAGCACGGCGCACGCCCTGATGTTCAGTCAGCAACTGTTCATCGCATAACTGCGCTGTGTGCCCCGCCAGCGTCACCAGCCGGTCCTGCCCATTGCAACTCAGGTGCAGCGACATCTCGGCAGGCAGGCCCGCGCGAAAGCCCTGGCGATTGGCCCAAGGCCCGTCACCCACCGGCAAGCTCTGCATGAACGCCGAGCCCGCCGCTTGCCAGAACTCATCGCTCAAGGCCCCTGGCGTTGGCAACAGCTCATCCTGATAGCGCGGGATAAAGCCAGTGTCCAACTCGGCCGCCGCGAACGCAGGGTGCCCGATGATGCGCCGCAAAAAGCCCAGGTTCGTCTTGAGCCCACCGACCGCAAACTCATCAAGCATGCTCAATAAGCGCAGGCGCGCCTGTTCGCGGTCTTCGCCCCAGGCAATCAACTTGCCGAGCATCGGGTCGTAGAAGGGCGACACGCTGTCCCCTTGCTCGACGCCGCTGTCCACCCGGCGCCCAGGGCCGGGGTTGGACTCGCGATACAGCGCCAGGTGCCCAGTGGCCGGCAGGAAGTCATTGGCCGGGTCCTCGGCATATAGCCGCACTTCAATCGCATGACCGTTCAACGCGACCTGTTCTTGCGTGATCGGCAGCGCCTCGCCCTGGGCAACCCGAATCTGCCAGGCCACCAGGTCGAGGCCGGTAATCGCTTCGGTCACCGGATGCTCCACTTGCAGGCGCGTATTCATCTCCATAAAGAAAAACTCGCCACGGGCGTCCAGCAAAAATTCCACCGTACCCGCGCCGACATAACCGATGGCCTGGGCGGCGCGCACCGCCGCTTCGCCCATGGCCCGACGCTGTTCAACACTCAGGCCTGGCGCCGGGGCTTCTTCCACGACTTTCTGATGGCGCCGCTGGATCGAGCAGTCGCGCTCATTGAGGTACAAACAATGACCCTGCTGGTCGGCAAACACCTGGATCTCGACATGCCGCGGCTTGAGCAGGTATTTCTCCACCAGCATCTGCCCGTTGCCGAAGGACGACAGCGCCTCACGCTGGGCGGAAGCCAGGGCTTCGGCCAATTGGCTGACGTCCTCGACCACTTTCATGCCTTTGCCACCGCCACCCGCCGTGGCCTTGAGCAGCACCGGGTAGCCGATACGCTCACAGGCGGCGCGGAAGGTCTCCAGGTCCTGGGCCTCGCCGTGATAACCCGGCACCAGAGGTACGCCAGCCGTTTCCATCAGAGCCTTGGCCGCGGATTTGCTGCCCATGGCGTCGATGGCCGAGGCGGGCGGGCCGAGGAAGATCAAGCCTGCCGCCTCGATGGCCCGGGCGAAGCCGGCGTTTTCCGAGAGGAAGCCGTAACCGGGGTGAATCGCCTGGGCGCCGCTGGCGTGGGCGGCGGCGATCAGCTTGTCGATTTGCAGGTAACTGTCGGTGGCTTTGCTGCCGCCCAGGTCGACGCGGATATCGGCTTCACGGCTATGGCGGGCATCGCGGTCGATGGCGCTGTGCACAGCCACGGTGGTCAATCCCATGGCCTTGGCGGTGCGCATGACCCGGCAGGCGATTTCGCCACGGTTGGCCACCAGAACGGTGGTGAGTGTGCTCATGAACGCGGCTCCTGGGTTTGCCAACTTGGCGCACGTTTTTGCAGAAACGCGCGCAAACCTTCCTGGCCCTCGGCGCTCACCCGAATGCGCGCAATAGCGTTTTCGCAATAGCGTCGCAATGCGGGGGTGAGGGCCCCGTTGCCCACTTCGCGCAGCAAATCCTTACTGGCACGCATGGCCGCCGGGCTGTTTTGCAGCAGGTTGGTGACCCACTGGTCCACCTGTTGATCCAGGCTCTCGGCCGGATAACTTTCCGCCAGCAAGCCGATCTCCCGTGCGCGTTGGCCGCCGAACCGCTCGGCTGTCAGTGCATAGCGACGGGCAGCGCGTTCGCCGATGGCCTGCACCACGAACGGGCTGATCACCGCCGGTGCCAGGCCGATACGCACTTCTGACAGGCAGAACTGCGCGTCGTCGGCACCGATGGCCATGTCACAGCAGCTGATCAGGCCCAGCGCGCCCCCGTAGGCCGCGCCCTGCACCACCGCCAGCGTGGGG
Organism: Pseudomonas fluorescens; assembly: GCF_001902145.1. Classification (GTDB taxonomy): domain Bacteria; phylum Pseudomonadota; class Gammaproteobacteria; order Pseudomonadales; family Pseudomonadaceae; genus Aquipseudomonas; species Aquipseudomonas fluorescens_BV. The sequence goes on along the minus strand of NZ_MRST01000027.1, from coordinate 230,346 downwards.
ATTTTCAGCTTGGACAGGTTGTACATCAGCTCCGCCAGTTCCCGTGCGTCGTCCAGGTTGGTGTGGTAGTCCAGCTCGGCCGACTGCTGCATCCAGGCCAGGTCGGCACCGGCGCTGAAGTGTTTGCCACGCCCGCGCAGCACCAGGAAACGCAGGGACGGGTCGCCTTGTACGCGGTCAAGGGCCAGGATCAATTCGCGAATCATCTCGGCGTTGAACGCGTTGTTCTTGGCTTCACGGCTGAGCCACAGCGTGGCAAAGCCACGGCTGTCGGTGATCAGTTCGAGGGTGTTGAAATCGCTCATGCAAGGAGCTCCATGATAATGAGAGGCCTCCTGTAGGAGCGAGCTTGCTCGCGAAAGTCGTCAACGATAACGCGGGGCTTCTGAATGACCGCGTTGCCCTGAGGTTCTTCGCGAGCAAGCTCGCTCCTACAGGTTACATGCGGAACACGCCGAAGCGGCTCGGCTCGATGGGGGCGTTCAGTGCGGCAGACAAGGCCAGGGCCAGCACGTCGCGGGTCTGCAGCGGGTCGATCACGCCGTCATCCCACAAGCGCGCGCTGGAGTAGTAAGGGTGGCCCTGGGTTTCATACTGATCGAGGATCGGTTGCTTGATCGCGGCTTCCTCCTCGGCACTGAAACCGTTGCCGGCGCGCTCAGCCTGTTCGCGCTTGACCTGCACCAGCACCCCGGCGGCTTGTTCGGCACCCATCACGCCAATGCGTGCGTTGGGCCAAATCCACAAAAAGCGCGGGTCGTAGGCGCGGCCACACATCCCATAGTTACCCGCGCCAAAGCTGCCGCCGATGATCACGGTAAATTTCGGGACCTTGGCGCACGCCACGGCGGTGACCAGCTTGGCGCCGTGCTTGGCAATGCCGCCGGCTTCGTACTTCTGGCCGACCATAAAGCCGGTGATGTTTTGCAGGAACAGCAGCGGAATCCCGCGCTGGCAGGCCAGTTCGATAAAGTGCGCGCCTTTTTGCGCGGCTTCGGCGAAGAGGATGCCGTTATTGGCCAGGATCGCTATCGGGTAGCCATACAAGTGCGCAAAGCCGCACACCAGGGTCGTGCCGAACAGGGCCTTGAACTCATCGAACACCGAGCCGTCCACCAGCCGTGCGATGACTTCGCGCACATCAAAGGGTTGCTTGGCATCCGCCGGGATCACGCCGTACAACTCTTCGCTGCTGTACAGCGGCGCCACCGGCGGGCGTTGCAACAGCTCACCTTGCTTGCGCCAATTGAGGTTGGCCACGCTGCGCCGAGCCAGGGCCAGGGCGTGTTCATCGCTGTCGGCATAGTGGTCGGCCACGCCGGAGACCTTGCAGTGCACATCGGCACCGCCCAGGTCTTCGGCGCTTACCACTTCACCGGTGGCGGCCTTCACCAGCGGCGGGCCGGCGAGGAAGATGGTGGCTTGCTGGCGCACCATGATCGCTTCGTCGGCCATGGCCGGCACGTAGGCGCCGCCGGCGGTGCACGAGCCCATCACCACGGCAATCTGGGGAATGCCTTGGGCGCTCATATTGGCCTGGTTGAAGAAGATCCGCCCGAAGTGCTCGCGGTCGGGGAACACCTCGTCCTGGCGCGGCAGGTTAGCGCCGCCGGAGTCCACCAGGTAGATACACGGCAGGCGGTTCTGCTCGGCGATGGTCTGGGCGCGCAGGTGTTTTTTGACGGTCAGTGGGTAATAGGAGCCGCCTTTGACCGTCGCATCGTTGACCACGATCATGCATTCGACGCCTTCCACCCGGCCGATGCCGGCAATCACCCCGGCAGCCGGGACGTCTTCGCCATACACCTGGTGGGCGGCCAGTTGGCTCAGCTCGAGAAACGGCGAGCCCGGGTCGAGCAGACGGTTGATACGCTCGCGGGGCAACAGTTTGCCGCGGGAGGTGTGGCGTTCCTGGGCCTTGGCGCCGCCCCCTTGGTGGACGTGGGCGAGCAGGCTGTGCAGGGCGTCGACCTGTTCAAGCATCGCCGCGCGGTTGGCGGCGAATTCCGCCGAGCGCGGGTTGAGCTGGGTGTGCAGGGTGGCCATGGGCGTGCTCCTTCAGCGGGTTTCGTTGAACAGTTCGCGACCGATCAACATCCGCCGAATCTCACTGGTGCCCGCACCAATTTCGTAGAGCTTGGCGTCACGCAGCAGGCGCCCGGCGGGGAATTCATTGATATAGCCATTGCCGCCCAGGATCTGGATCGCATCCAGGGCCATTTGCGTGGCGCGCTCGGCGCTGTAGAGGATCACGCCCGCAGCGTCCTTGCGCGTGGTCTCGCCGCGTTCACACGCCTGGGCCACCGCGTAGAGGTAGGCGCGGCTGGCGTTGAGCTGGGTGTACATATCGGCCACCTTGCCCTGGATCAACTGGAATTCGCCGATGCTCTGGCCGAACTGCTTGCGGTCGTGGATGTAGGGCACGATCAAGTCCATGCATGCCTGCATGATCCCGGTAGGGCCACCGGAGAGCACCACGCGCTCGTAGTCCAGGCCGCTCATCAACACTTTCACGCCGCCATTGAGCACGCCGAGGATGTTTTCTTCGGGTACCTCGACGTCGTCGAAAAACAGCTCGCAGGTGTTGGAGCCGCGCATGCCCAGCTTGTCGAATTTATTGCTGCGGCTGAAGCCTTTCCAGTCGCGCTCGACGATGAAGGCGGTGATGCCGTGGGGGCCTTTTTCCAGATCGGTCTTGGCGTAGATCACATAGGTGTTGGCGTCCGGGCCGTTGGTGATCCAGGTCTTGCTGCCATTGAGTACGTAATGGTCGCCGCGCTTGTCGGCGCGCAGTTTCATCGACACCACGTCGGAACCGGCATTCGGCTCGCTCATGGCCAGGGCGCCGATGTGTTCGCCGCTGATCAGCTTGGGCAGGTACTTGAGTTTTTGTGCGTGGTTGCCGTTGCGGTTGATCTGGTTGACGCACAGGTTGGAGTGCGCCCCGTAGGACAACGCCACCGAGGCCGAGCCACGGCTGATTTCTTCCATGCTCACCACATGGGCCAGGTAACCCAGGCCGGCACCGCCGTATTCCTCGGGCACGGTGATGCCCAGCAGGCCCATGTCGCCGAACTTGCGCCACAGGTCGGCGGGGAACAGGTTGTCGATGTCGATCTGGGCCGCGCGCGGTGCGATCTCCTTGGCCACGAAGGACTGCACCTGGTCGCGCAGCATGTCGATGGTCTCGCCGAGGGCGAAGTTCAGGGACGGGTAACTCATGGACAGGCACCTTAATGTGAGCTTTGTTGTTGTGTGGGCAGGGCGCGGGAGGAGGGCGCTCACCTTTACGTTAACGTAAGCTTGCGTTACGGCGCTGTCAATCGTAGTTTACGTATACGTCAACCTACAAAAAAGATAACAGGGGTCGTTATGGATCAACCGAACCAGAGTTACAGCCGTGGCTCCCAGGACAAGACCTTGCTGGCCATGACCATCGGCCAGGCGTTCGATCACACCGTCGCGCAATATCCTGATGGCGAAGCCTTGGTGGTCCGTCACCAACAGCGGCGCTACACCTGGCGGCAACTGGCCGAGACGGTTGATCTGCACGCTCGGGCGTTTCTCGCCCTGGGTATGCAAGTCGGCGACCGCCTGGGGATATGGGCACCCAATTGCGCCGAGTGGCTGGTCTGCCAGATGGCGAGCGCCAAGCTCGGGGTGATCCTGGTCAATATCAACCCGGCCTATCGCAGCGGCGAGTTGGACTATGTGCTCAAGCAATCCGGCTGCCAATGGCTGGTATGCGCCGGTTCGTTCAAGAGCTCCGATTACCACGCCATGCTCCAGGCGCTGAAGCCCGACCTGCGCAGCCTCATCAGCCTCGACCCCAGCCCGCCGCCGGGGTTCTTGCCCTGGTCGCAGTTAGCGGCCCTTGGCGCAGGCGTGCCGGTGGAGCAACTACACAGCCGCCAGGCCAGCCTGCATTTCGATCAACCGGTGAACATCCAGTACACCTCCGGCACCACTGGCTTTCCCAAGGGCGCCACCCTCAGTCACCACAACATCCTCAATAACGGTTACATGGTTGGTGAAAGCCTGGGCCTGACGGCAGGGGACCGTCTGGTGATCCCGGTGCCGCTGTATCACTGCTTCGGCATGGTCATGGGTAACCTCGGTTGCATTACCCATGGCACCACCATGATCTATCCCAATGACGGTTTCGACCCGTTGCTGACGCTGACTGCCGTCGCTGAAGAACGAGCCACCGGCCTGTATGGCGTGCCGACCATGTTTATCGCCCTGCTTGATCACCCACGCCGGGCCGAGTTCGACTTGGCCAGCCTGCGCACCGGCATCATGGCCGGGGCGACATGCCCTATCGAAGTGATGCGCCGGGTCATCCACGAACTGCACATGCGTGAAGTGCAGATCGCCTACGGCATGACCGAAACCAGCCCGGTGTCGCTGCAGACCGGCGCGGATGACGATATAGAACGGCGTGTCACCACGGTGGGCCGCACCCAGCCGCAACTGGAAACCAAGATTGTCGACGAGGCCGGTAACACCGTGGCCCGCGGTGTGATCGGTGAGCTGTGCACCCGAGGCTATAGCGTGATGCTCGGTTACTGGAACAACCCTGAAGGCACCTGCGGGGCCATCGATGATGCCGGCTGGATGCACACTGGCGACCTGGCAACCATGGATGAGCAGGGGTACGTGTGCATTGCCGGGCGTAACAAGGACATGATCATTCGTGGGGGCGAGAATGTGTACCCGCGCGAGCTGGAAGAGTTTTTCTTTACCCATCCGGCCGTGGCGGACGTGCAGATCATTGGCATTCCGGATGAGCGCTATGGCGAAGAGATCGTGGCCTGGATCAAATTCCATCCCGGCCAGATGGCCAACGAGCTGGAACTGTTGAGCTGGTGCAAGGACCGTATCGCCCATTTCAAGACACCCAGGCATTTCAAATTCGTGGATGAGTTTCCGATGACGGTGACGGGCAAGATTCAGAAATTTCGCATGCGCGAGATCAGCATTGAGGAGTTGGCGTCTGTCCGCGAATGAGCGGTAGCGGCCTGTATACCCTGAGTGCGAGGTAGATGAATACCGCTGTTTGAAAAGCGAATGACCGCAGATTGGTCGTTTGTTCTATCAAATGGAATTCGGTAAATGAGTGAGCTTGATCAACCTGGCAGCAGTCAATCATTGGCGGTTCGGAGCGTGCATACACGGGTGATACAGGATCGGTTGCCATCCTGGTATGGCGCCGCCGACCTCAAGCGTAAAAAGGAGTTTTCTGAAACGCAATTCACGATGCCGCAATGGTATGGAGCGCTTTCGCCGGACAGGAAATCGGCACTGAGTGACGCTTATGCGCGTAGCTTCCAATCGCTGAACCGGCTGGATAGTGTTTTTAACGGGCTAGAAGGTGTCATAGCGTTTTCCGAGCCGCTGCTGGTGGCGGCACTGAAAGAAAAGTTTGCTGGAGACTACGATGTAAAACGGCTGTTCTTCGCGCGTAAGGCGTTCATGCCCCCCGATCGTTCAAAGGTCGGTAGCATTGAAGCTTCCGGGTATTGCTACTACCAAGGCGTGAGCCTAATCGAGGCGGCGCTGGGCAATTTTGCCCTGGAAGACACGTTTGAGAAGGCCGACGGGAGCGTCAGCCTTGTCACTCGCTATGATTTCCATGAGCACGCTGGGCGCGGCACATTCAACGAGTCGGACGTTCTCCACCGTAAAGTCTCGATAGCGCCGCATGCGTTCGCCAGCCTGTGCCGCGAATTGGACTTGGGAGGGCGCTACCAGGCCCATGTCGAGTCGTTCATTAGCCCACTGGACCTCCCTGGAACCGAGATGGGCAGCAAGACCAGGGCTGTGCGTAACCTTATGGTGAATGCGACCCGGCATCAGTTGCAATTCGCCGCTGAGGTCGCAGTTGGGTGCGGGGACATCCGTCACGATGCCTACCAACTGATACAACAGCTGATGAGACGTCAGCAGGGTCTGCAATGGCGTGGTAAGGCAGTCACCTTTTCCAGCTTGAACTTCCTGGGGCAACCGCTTCAGCAAATCATCGTCATCGGTCATGTGAATATTCACTATCCCGTGCGCGGTAATGTGGTGTTCTTGAGCGAGCCTTGCCTGGCGTTTATTCCGGGAGACCCCGTTTGCATGCTGAAGGAGTACACGGACCTGGCGGCGCTCAAGTTTGATTTGGTCGAGCGACTATGCATGGCCAGCTATCGGCAGTTTTTCTGTCAGTTCATACCCCACGAGCGGCAGGGGGATTTTTTTTCCAGGCTCAAGCAGCATCTCGATCCCACTGGGCAGTTGGCAGAGTTTGAAGACTTCGACTCGAGCAAGAAAAATATAAAGTCGCTCACCGCCAGCTACGGAACGCGTTATTCCTTGCTCTGGCAGGACCATTCGCGGAAAAAGCTGGACTTGATGCTGAGCAACGCCCGAGCGATGGCCGTCTCCACCGACGCTGCGGACGTGCGCGCGCGTAACGCCTGGCTGGTCAGGTTGGGCAGTACCGCGTTGAATGTATTAAACGTGGCTGTCTTTGTCTTTCCAGAGCTGGCACCCGTTATGTTGGTGGTCGGCGCATTGCAAATGTTGCAAGAGGTCGCCTCGGGTATAGAGGCCTGGGAGGAGGGGGATAAGAAAGCGGCCTGGGCTCACGTTTCAGCCATTGGCTTCAATGTGGCGATCGCCGTCGTGGGCGCCAGATTGTTACCCTGGGCCAAGAGCGCATTTGTCGAGAGCCTGGCCCATGTGCGTTGTCCTGACGGAAATATCCGCCTGCATGCGCCTGATCTGAGGCCCTACCAGCAACAGGTATCGATTCCTGAGGAACTCACTGTAAATGGGGACGGGCTGATTGAACATGAAGGAGGGTTGTACCTGCGGGAAAACACGGCGTATTACCGGGTGGAGCAGGTCGGGTCAGGTAATGACTACAAGATCTTGCATCCACACGATCCGAAAGCCTATACCCCACGGGTAAGCCGTACGAGCGCCGAGGCCTGGGCCCATGAGCACGAGAACCCGTTGGCACTGACCGAGTCGCAGTTGATGCGTCGGTTGGGCCCGGTGGCTGAGCGTTTTGCTGATGAGCCGCTCAAGCTCAACCGCATCATGCAAATGGCTGCAATCGACGTGGACATGCTGCGCAAGGTGCATGTCCATCAGTCAGCACTGCCTGCGCTGCTGGCCGATACCTTGAAGCGATTTGAAATAGACAGTGTGGCAGCACAGGAGTCCGGCACTGTCAGCGCTTCACGAAGGGCGGCGTATCAGTCTGAGCTTTTCGCCCAGCGTTATATCGCAGCCGAGAGCGCAGGTAGCGAGCTCGCAAAACTAATCAAACGTTCATTCCCCTCGCTGCCCAAGGCGGTGGTCGAAGAGCTGTTGAACGGTGCCAATGGCGCAGAAATGCAGATGCTCACGGAACACAATCGCCTGCCATTGCGCCTGGCTGAAGAGGCTCGCCATTATCAACAACAAGTACGTCTGGCGCGGGCTTATGAAGGGCTGTATCGCAAAACCCTGGGCAATGACGACGCACAACGCATGGTACTGCACAGCCTGAATAAGCTGCCTGGTTGGCCATCCGACTTGCGCATCGATATCGTTGAACGGCTGCCCGCAGGAGAGCGTCTGCTGGATTCGTTGGGACCAGAGAATGCGGCCGTCAAGCGTCGCTTTATCAAGTTTGGCCCCAAGAACCTTTATGAAGTCCAGGACGACAAGTTTGCGGTGTTGAATTCGCAGGCTGATATTTATGGGGCTGTCCAGTCAGCGGTTTCGCCCGAAGCGTGGAGATCGATGAAACTGACTACCCATGATGGTGGTGCGAGCCTGAAGCAGGCGTTGGAGCAAATGCCACTGATGCCGCGCAAGGAACTGCGCAGGTTGTTACGGATGCAGCCTGTCAAACCACGCTACAAACCACCAATGCGCCTGGCTGATGGGCGTGTGGGTTACCCCTTGAGTCCGGTAGGTGCAGCGGGCCGTCGGCCTTATGCGTGTGAAAAGGCAGCGCTAGACCTTTATCCAACCCAGTCCATTGAGCAGGTGGAGCAGATGTGGGGGCTGCAAGGCGTCGGCGATATTGAGTTCCTGGCAAAAATGGAAGAACTCAATCGCGAATTTACGAAATTCAAGGCCGACCTGGATGCGTGGCGCGACGCAGGTGAGTGGCAACAGCGCAGGACCCGGGGCCGGGTGGCCAATATTCTCAAAGACGCATGGCAACGCAGGTCGCCGCAACAGGCTCTGGTTGCCGAGCAGGAGCCTATGAGGTACATCCTGCGTTTGGCCGATGAGCAAGTCGGTGAGTTGCCGCCGATCACAGCGAATATGGATCATGTGGACTGTCTGGACTTATCGAGAATGTATCTTTCGGATGCATCCTTGCCTTTCTTAAGCGCATTTGGCGATTTGCGTTGGTTGGATATCAGCAACAACAACTTCATGCGTCTGCCGGAGTTTGCCAACGGTGGTGAGGGTTTGGTCACGATCAATGCGAGCGGCAACGATATTCGGCTGACGGCGCCAAGCCAGGCGCAGCTTGAGGGCATGCAGCGTTTGACCACGCTGAACCTCTCCGATAACCGTCACTTGGGATGGACCGCCGACCTGAGCAACATGCGTGACTTGAACCGACTGAACCTGGCGAATACCGGAACCACAATGTTCCCCAGAGGCGCCGAACGCCTGCACAACCTGGAATGGATTGATCTTCATACAAACGCTATTACTCAGTTGCCTGAGTACGCCATCGAGCATCCGGACCGAATCAACGTGCATGACAATCTCGTAGCGGGCATGCACGTTGCCGGTGACCACGTTACGCGTGCCGACGCGCGCAGGTTGTGGCTTCACGATACGCCCCCGCACATGCAGGCCAGCCGCAGTGAAATGTGGGACCTGCTCAGCGCCATGCCTGAGGCGTCGGCGTTTTTCACTGTGGTGGCGGACACAACACGTTGTGCAGAGTACCGGTCCGGAGTTACCCGGCCGCCACTGGCGGAACGCGTCTGGGACATGATTGAAGCGGTCCATGAAAGCCACCAGACCCGGGATGTACTGTTTCAATCAGCCGACCGTCGCGTGACCTGCGGTGATGGGAGTGCGCTTGAGTTCATGAACCTGGAAGTTGAGCTGTTGGTGGAAAAAGCGCTCGAGAAGGTGGGGACGCATGAAATTGAAGCGACCCTGATCGGCACCGCAGAGCGGTTATTTCGCCTGATGTTGGTGGATACCATCGCTCAGCGTGATGTCGAGGCGCGAGGAACGGGCTTTGCGGAGCAGGCCGAAGTCATTCTTGCCTATCGGACTGGCTTGGCCACGAGATTGGATTTACCCGTCAAATCCGTTGAAATGCTCTATCGCCCTATCGCTGGTGTGAGCCCCGAAACCCTTGATGCTACTTATGTACAAGTGCTTGAGGACGGAAAAAATATCAGCGAAAAGAGCCATTTTTTTGTGGACATGGAGTTTTGGAGAAACCACCTTCGCGCCCAATACCCACAGGAGCTCAACACCCTAACGACTGACGATTTTGCAGCGATCACTGAAAAACAAGAGGCGTTGGAAAAGGTGGCCGACCTGCAGCAAACGCAAGGTGACCACCTGGTGCCAGATGCAAGACAGGCATGGCAGCTGGAGCACGAGACAGCGGTGAACAGAGTTGCCAGCCTGTTGGGTAAAAGCCGGGGTCAAATTCTGATCGACGGATCCATGACCGATGCTTTTTATGATCAGCAAATGAAACAACTGGGTGCGCAGCGACAATCCAGGGAAACAACGGCGATGCAGGCCTTGACGGTCACGGTGCTTAACAATTTCTCGGCGAAGAAGGCGGCATCCGCTTAAGCCAAATAAATGCAGACAGCACAAAGGGGACCCGAAGGTCCCCTTTAATTTGTCGTTGCGTGCTCTTTTCTTATTATTGAGGGGCGGCCTGTTGTTGTTTTTGGTAGCCGTGGCCCGTACCGCTTTTTTTGGCGACCCCCATCCGGGGTCAAGAGCAAACGTATTTTTTTGAGCGCTGATCTGCTTCTTCGTAAACGATCCAACCAGTGGGTAGCTACCTGAGGTAGTTTTATTTTTCTCTATCCGGTTGCGGGTTGCGGCATGCCGTACCCTGGGAAGCACATCTTCTCCAAAAAAATCTGTTAGCTGCGTCTCTGCCGTGTTGTTTTTGTTATCTCAGAGTCGTTTCGTCTTATTTTTATTAGGTTTGGCGCTTTTTATTCTTGTTATGCCATAGAGATAGCAGAAGGCGTGCCAACTTTTAAAAAGCATTTAAAATCAATAGGTTGGTTTTTGTGAGGTCAATAGTTTTGCCTAGCCATGACGAATTCTGTTCCCGCATTACCCGTTGTGCAGGTGTGCGGTAACACATTGTCACAGCTGTGCTACTCAACGGGCGTTACGTACCTTCGCAACGCGGGACCCGGTAGGTCGCCCCAGGACGTGACTGATCTGCTGGCCCGCGCCGATCAAGCGTTCCAGGTCGATCCCCGTTTCGATCCCCAAACCGTTGAGCAGGTACAACACGTCTTCGGTGGCAACGTTACCGCTGGCGCCCTTGGCGTAAGGGCAGCCGCCGAGGCCCGCAATAGAGCTGTCGAACACATTGATACCTTCCAGCAGGCTGGCATAGATATTCGCGATGGCCTGCCCGTAGGTGTCATGGAAATGCCCGGCCAGCTTGTCCCTTGGCACTTGCGCGCCGACCACGTCGAACAGGCGCCGGGTAGCGCCCGCCGTGCCCGTGCCGATGGTATCGCCCAGGGACACTTCATAGCAGCCGATGGCGTACAGCTCACGGGCGACTGCGGCCACTTGCTCCGGGGCGATATCGCCTTCGTAAGGGCAGCCCAACACGCACGACACATAGCCGCGCACGCTGACGCCGTGCTGCTTGGCGGCGGCCATGATCGGTGCGAAGCGCTCCAGGCTTTCGCTGATGGAGCAATTGATATTGCGCTGGGAAAACGCCTCGGACGCCGCCGCAAACACCGCGACTTCCGTGACCCCGGCCGCCAGCGCATCCTCGAACCCACGCAGGTTCGGTGCCAGTGCGCCATAGGTCACGCCGGGCTTGCGCTGGATCTGCGCAAAGACTTCGGCGGAACCGGCCATTTGCGGCACCCATTTGGGCGAGACAAAACTGCCGACTTCGATATAGCTCAAGCCAGCGGCGCTCAAGGCGTCTACCAATCGGACTTTATCCGCCACGCTGATGGGCTGGGCTTCGTTCTGCAAACCGTCGCGCGGGCCGACTTCAACCAGGCGTACGTGGGAGGGGAGGGACATGGCAGTTACCTTCTGGTCAATGGCCGGCTTGGCTGATGGTCTGCGCCAGCGCCTGGGTGCAACGCTCTTCAGCGGTGTCCAGTTCCAGCTTCATCTGTTCGATATCCAGCAGTTGCTGTTCCAGCTGTTCACGGCGTTCGGCGATCTTGGCCAGCATGCTGTTGAGTTGGATCTGGTTGCCGCCGGTGGGGTCGTAGAGTTCGATCAGTTCGCGGCACTCGGCCAGGGAGAAGCCGATGCGTTTGCCGCGCAGGATCAGCTTGAGGCTGACCTTGTCCCGCGCCGAGTAAATGCGCTCCTGGCCCCGACGTTCGGGGGCCAGCAGGCCTTGTTCTTCATAGAAACGAATGGCGCGGGTGGTGATGTCGAGCTCGCGGGCGAGGTCGGAGATGCTGTAGGTGGTGCTCATGGCGATGCTCAAGGAAGTCTTGGCGCTAAGCTAATTGCAGGTTGACGTAAACGTCAAGGCTGCAGGACTTTCTTTTCCTGGGCCGTCACCTGCTGGCACAACTCGATCATTTGTTCACGCATCCAGCGGTTCGCCGGGTCCTGGTCGGTGCTTTCGTGCCAGTACAAATGGGTTTCCACCGGCGGCACGTTGTTGACCGGCAGATGGAACCAGTGCAGCTCATGACGGCGAGCGAAACGCTCGGGCACGGTCATCACCATGTCAGTCTGTTGCAGCACCTGGGAGGCCATCAGGTAATGCTGGGAACGCAGGGCGATCTTGCGCTGGATGCCCATCTTGCCCAGGGCCAGGTCCACATAGCCCAAACCGTTGCGACGGCTGGAGATATGGATATGGGTCAGTGACAGGTAATCATCCAGGGTGAATTTGTCCTTGCCCGCCATCGGGTGGCCCTTGCGCATGGCGCACACGTAGCGGTCTTCCATCAGCTTGACGTGACGCACCTGCGGGTCGGTGTTGAGCGGCGCATCCACGGCAAAATCCAGGCGCCCGGCCGCCAGTTCCTTAGTGGTTTCGCGGCGTTTGGACAGGAAACTCTCGATCACCACCGTCGGCGCCAGGCGACGCAGGCGCTGGAACAGCAGCGGCAGGATCACGGCCTCGGTCAGGTCGGTCATGCTGATGCGGTAAGTCTTGGCCGCCTGCTGCGGGTTGAAGATGCGGCTTTCCTGCACCGACACGCGCAGCAACGACAACGCATTGCGCACCGGGCCGATGATGTTCTGCGCCATAGGCGTAGGCACCATGCCTTGGGCGGTGCGCACGAACAGCGGGTCGTTGAAGGTCTCGCGCAACCGTGCCAGGGCGTTGGACACCGCCGGCTGGGTGATGCCGACGATCTGCCCGGCGCGGGTCAGGTTGGCCTCGGTGTAAATCGCATCGAAGACGATGAAGAGGTTGAGATCGACCTTGCTCAGATTCATTTCGTTGCGCTCTTATTGTGAGGTGCTCATACGCCGATCATATATCGGTGATGAATGTTAATACATGGCGAGAATAGGCTAGGTAAATTATCAACGCTGTTCTAGCATCGAATGCATGACCTAAACAACCTCTCAGAGAAGGGAGCTGCTCATGGATTTCGCCTATTCGCCCAAGGTTCAGGAACTGCGTGAACGCGTCACTGCGTTCATGGACGCTTATGTCTACCCGGCCGAACCGGTGTTCGAACGCCAAGTCAGCGAAGGTGATCGCTGGCAGCCCACGGCGATCATGGAAGAACTCAAGGCCAAGGCGAAGGCCGAGGGCCTGTGGAACCTGTTCCTGCCGGAATCCGAACTGGGCGCTGGCCTGAGCAACCTTGAATACGCACCCTTGGCGGAAATCATGGGCCGCTCGTTGCTCGGCCCGGAGCCATTCAACTGCTCCGCTCCCGACACCGGCAATATGGAAGTGCTGGTGCGCTATGCCAACGAAGAACAGAAACAGCGCTGGCTCGAACCCTTGCTGCGTGGCGAGATTCGCTCGGCCTTTGCCATGACCGAACCGGATGTGGCGTCCTCGGACGCCACCAACATGGCCGCCCGCGCTGAACGCCAGGGCGACGAGTGGGTGATCAACGGCAAGAAGTGGTGGACCTCCGGCGCCTGCGACCCGCGCTGCAAGATCCTGATCTTCATGGGCCTGAGCAACCCCGATGCGCCGCGTCACCAGCAGCACTCGATGATCCTGGTGCCGGTCGATACCCCAGGCGTGAAAATCCTGCGCCCGCTCCCGGTATTCGGTTACGACGATGCGCCCCACGGCCATGCCGAAGTGCTGTTCGACAATGTGCGTGTGCCTTATGAAAACGTGTTGCTGGGCGAAGGCCGTGGCTTCGAGATCGCCCAGGGGCGCCTTGGCCCAGGCCGTATCCACCATTGCATGCGTTCGATCGGCATGGCCGAACGTGCATTGGAGTTGATGTGCAAGCGCTCGGTCAGCCGCACTGCCTTCGGCAAGCCTTTGGCGCGGTTGGGCGGCAATATCGACAAGATCGCCGACTCACGCATGGAAATTGACATGGCCCGCCTGCTGACCTTGAAAGCGGCGTACATGATGGACACCGTGGGCAATAAAGTGGCGAGAAGCGAAATCGCCCAGATCAAGGTGGTGGCGCCGAATGTGGCCTTGAAGGTCATCGACCGCGCGATCCAGCTGCACGGCGGCGCCGGGGTGTCCAACGACTTCCCGCTGGCCTATATGTACGCCATGCAACGCACCCTGCGCCTGGCCGACGGCCCGGACGAAGTGCACCGTGCGGCAATCGGCAAGTTCGAGATAGGCAAGTATGTGCCTCGGGAGTTGATGCGCGGCGGGCAGTAATACCGCGTCGCCTGTATTCGCGAGCAAGCCCGCTCCCACACTGGACCGCATCCTCAAGCTGGAAATCGGTCGAGTGTGGGAGCGGGCTTGCTCGCGAAGAGGCCAGTATCAACAACTCAAAACTCAAGCCTCAGTACACCCAAACCTCCACCCGGCGATTCTTGATCCGCCCCTCATCTGCGGTATTCGCCGCCACCGGCATCTGCGCGCCAAACCCGCGAATTTCCTTGAGCACCACGCCGCTTTTCACCAGTTCCCGGCGCACTGCCATCGCCCGCAACTTCGACAACAATGCCGCACGTTGCGGATCATTCTTGGTGTCGCCAAATCCCACCAGCGTCACCTGTTTATTCAGCTTGCCGTGGCTTCTGATATAGGCGACCACCCGCTGCACATCTTGGCGCGCCTTGTTGTCGAGGCTGGCGCTGCCCTCGTCGAAGCGAAAATTCACCGTCAGGCGCTGAGCGTCTCGGGCGATGGCCTGGTAGTCGTCGGGCATCGACGGGCGCGGCGCCACACTGATCGCTTGCACCTGCTGGGCGATAAAGCCATTGGCAGCCACAATCGCCTGGCCCTTGCTGCCTTGGGTAAACTCCACCAACGCCTTGGCCCATGGGTTGCGGGAAGAGGGCGGCAAGTAAAAGAACAGCCGGCGTGACAGCGGGTAGTCTTCGGTGGCGATCAGGCTAGTCAGCGGCAACATCGGTTGCGAGTCGCCGTCGACAATCGCCAGCGTCTTGGCCTGGCGCACAGAGGGCAGGCCGATAAAACCGATGCCCTGGGGATCCTCGCTCACCGCATCGGAAAGCTGTTCGCTGGATTCAAAGCGCTTTGTCGACGGCGCAAGCGGTTGGCCGCGGCGGTTCAGCACCAGTTCCCGGAAGGTGTCGAAGGTGCCGGATTGATCATCCCGGGCATATAAATGAATGGGCCCGCCTGTACCCCCCACTGCCTCCCAGGTGCTGACCTCGCCGTTGAAGATCTGCGCCAATTGCTCGGTGTTGAGGCTATTGAGCGGGTTGCGCGGGTTAACGATGATTGCCAGGCCATCAATGGCGATCACATGCTCGGCGCCTGGGCTTTTCAAGTCACCCAGGAGATCGAGGTCCACCAGCTCGCTGTCTTTGATCGGGCGGGACGCTGCGGCGAGGTCGGCGCGGTTGTTTTTCAGCGCCGCAAAGCCGGTGCTGGAACCGTGGGCCGCGACCTCGATGGTGACCGTCTTGCCTTGGCGTGTCTTGCCAACCACGCGCTGTTCATTCGCTCCGGCACCCGGTTCAGCATGCACACCCTGCAAGCCCTGATGCGCCATCAAGCCTTTGACCAGCGCCGGGCCGAGTGCCGCGCCGATGGTGTTGGAGCCCTGGATGCGCAGGGCCGGGCCTTGGTCGGGAATGGGCAGAGGGGCTGCCACGGCGGGGAGGGCGATTGCACTACAGAGGAACAGAACGCGCAGCATCATGCCGGCACCTTCTTAAGCCAAAGGGAGTGCCGCGAGATTAAGTCAGTTGGATTGCAGCCATATGACCGACACATCGCCATGCAAACTGTAGGAGCGAGCTTGCTCGCGAAAACCGTCAACGATAACGCGTGTTACCTGAATGAGCGCGGCGTCTGTGAGTTTTTCGCGAGCAAGCTCGCTCCTACAATCTATTGAGGTCAGCTCAGTTCCAGCCAGATCGGCGCATGGTCCGACGGCTTCTCCAGTCCACGCAAATCATAATCCACCCCCGCATCCTTGACCCGTGGCACCAACCCGGTGGACGCCATGATCACATCAATGCGCAGTCCACGCTTGGGCTCGTCCTCAAACCCCCGGCTGCGGTAATCGAACCAGCTGAAGCGGTCGGTCACATCCGGGTTGAGGTGGCGGAAGCTGTCCACCAGGCCCCAGTTCTTCAAGCGTGCCATCCACTCGCGTTCTTCCGGCAGGAAGCTGCACTTGCCGGTTTTCAGCCAGCGCTTGGCATTGTCGGCGCCGATGCCGATGTCGCAGTCCTCCGGGGAAATGTTCACGTCGCCCATCACCACCAGCGCCTGGTCATTGCTGAACTGGCTTTCCAGCAATTGCTGCAAGTCTTCATAGAAGCGCTGCTTGGCCGGGAACTTGGTTGGGTGGTCGCGGCTTTCGCCCTGGGGGAAATAGCCGTTCATGATGGTCACCGGGTGGCCGTTTTCATCGGCGAAGGTGCCCCAGATAAACCGGCGCTGGGCGTCCTCTTCATCGCTGGCAAAGCCTTTGTGCACGCTCAGTGCTTCTTTGCGCGAGAGCAGGGCCACGCCGTAGTGGCCTTTCTGCCCGTGGTAGTACACGTGATAACCCAGGGCCTGCACTTCGGCCAACGGGAACTGATCATCGTGGACCTTGGTTTCCTGCAAACCGATCACGTCCGGTTGATGCTTTTCAATCAGCGCCGCCAACTGATGAGGGCGAGCACGCAGCCCGTTGATATTGAAGGAGACGATTTTCATGGTCGGCAGTCCAAGTCTGGCAAAAGGGCGATGCTAGCCGACAAGTCGGATGGGGGCCAGCGTGGCGGTAGGATGAATGCGCTGCTAATGTCTGGGAACGACTCAAGCTGTGCAGGTTCGTACCCATAAGAACGCCATGTTTGAGTGGCGCCCAGGGAGATTGACTGTTATGCCAGACACTTCGACGGCCACTGCCGAAATCCGCCTGCTCAATAGCGGTTACTCCCGCGAAGCGCGATCCCTGCTGTACCAGGCGTATCGCCATGAGCCGACCTTCGCCTACATCTTCGAAGCCGAGCGGTCGGGCTATGAGCAGCGAGTACGTGCCACTGTGCGCGAACTGGTCAAGCAGCATTTTTTCCAGAAACTCCCGGCCATCGGCCTGTTCGTCAACGATCGACTGATCGGCATCGCCCTGATTGCACCGCCCCAGCGGCGCCTGGGCATTACCGAAAGCTGGGCCTGGCAAATTCGCATGTGGCTGAGCACCGGCGTGCGCGGCACGCGACGTTACCTGGAATACCATCAGGCCGTCATGGCGTGCCTGCCCAACGAGTCTGTGCATGTGCTGCCGCTGCTGGGCATCCACCCGCAGTTCCAGGGTAGGCATCATGGTGAGCAGTTGCTCGAAGCGGTCCACAATTGGTGTGCCGACGACCCGCATTCATCCGGCGTGGTGCTCGACACCGGCAACTCCCGCTACCTGGATTTCTACAAGCGCCAAGGCTATGAGGAAATCGGCGAAGTCGCCGTAGGGCCGGTGCGCGAACATGTGTTTTTCCATCCCAACCCCCAGGCGTTACATCCTGCAACGGCTTGAGACAGAATTATTCAGAAGAATCTGGGTTCATAGTTCCTCTCTCGCTCGTGTAGCATCCGCGCCTATGAAGTTTCCAGGAAGATTTACCAGCGGCTTGATTCTGCTGTTCACAAGCTGCGGCGCATTGGCGCAAAGCGAACTGGACGTGCGGATCAAACCCTCGAACGACGCGCTGAAAGCCAACATCGAAGGCTATATCGGCGGGGTGGGCGATCGTGACGAAGAAGCCTTGCTGCGGTTCAGCCGTGGCGCCGAGGAGCAGGCGCGTAAAGCCGCGCAGGCCCTGGGCTACTATCAGCCACAGATCGCCAGCGATGTGAAGGGCGGCAAGAACCCGCGCCTGACTCTCACCATCGACCCCGGCGAACCGGTGCATCTGCGCAACGTGACCCTGCGGGTCGATGGCCCGGCCGCGAGCCTCAAGGCGTTTCGCGTGCCCGCCAGCGACGACCTCAAGCCCGGCGTCGTGCTCAACCACGGCCATTACGAAGACGCCAAGCGCCTGATCCAGAACCAGGCCTCGCGCTACGGGTTTTTCAGCGGGCGCTTCACCAGCCAGAAACTTGCCGTGGACCCTCAAGCGGGCGTGGCCGACATCGAACTCATTTACGACAGCGGCCCACGCTACAGCATGGGTAAAGTCAGCTTCAGCGGCGACACGCCCTTTGATGAAGAGCTGTTGCAGCGCATGGTGCCGTTCAAGCCCGGCACGCCCTATGACTCCGAGCTGGTCGCCGAACTCAACCAGAACCTGCAAGCCAGCGGCTTCTTTGAAGGCGTGCGCGTGGATGCCAGCCCCACCGCCGCCACCGATGACGTGATCCCGGTCGCGGTGCAACTGGACACCCGCAAGCCGCGCACCATGGGCCTGGGCCTGGGTTATTCCACTGACGTCGGCCCACGGGGCAAAGCCAACTGGACGCGCCATTGGGTCAACCCCCAGGGCCACAGTTATGGCTGGGAAGCCGAACTGTCGGCGCCACGGCAGAACGTCGGCCTGTGGTACGACATCCCGCTCGATCCGCCGCTCACCGACAAGTTGCGCTTTGCCGGCGGTTATCAGAATGAAGAGATCGCCAACACCGACACCCTGAGCAAGTTGCTCACCCTCGGCCCCGAATGGCACAGCAAGCTGCCCAGTGGCTGGACGCGGGTGATCTCCCTCAAGTACCAGCGCGAAGAATACCGCCTGGGCAATGATTCGGGCCTGAGTAACCTGCTGATGCCAGGCGTGAGTTATTCCTACCTGCGCAGTGACAACCGTATCGACCCGCACCATGGTTACCGCCTGATGTTCGACACCAAGGTCGCCAAGGAGGGCCTTGGGTCCGACACCAATCTGCTTTACGGCACAGCGACCATCAAGGGCCTGACCACCTTGTGGGATAACCACCGCTTCCTGGGCCGTGCGCAATTTGGCGGCAGTGCCACCAACGGCTACAAGTCCGTGCCTCCTTCATTGCGCTTCTTCGCCGGTGGTGATCAGAGCGTGCGCGGCTACGAGTACCAGACGCTGTCGCCCGAGAACGATCGCGGCGACCGCATCGGCGGCCGCTACATGGTGGCCTTGAGCGCCGAGTATCAATATTCCATCACCGACAAATGGCGTATCGCGACTTTTATCGACCAGGGCAACTCCTTCAACAATCTCGACCTGCCGAGCCTGAAAACCGGTGTGGGCGTCGGCGTGCGCTGGGTATCGCCGGTGGGGCCGATTCGCCTCGACCTGGCCCATGCCCTCGAAGATCCGGGCGGCATTCGCTTGCACTTTTCCATGGGGCCTGAGCTGTGATGCGTGGTTTGAAAATAGCGGGGCTGGCGCTGGTCGCCATCCTCGCCTTGCTGTTACTGGCGCTGTGGTCGGTGCTCGGCACCCAGGCGGGCAGTCGCTGGGTCTTGGGCCAGGTGCCAGGTTTGAGCGTGGAGAATTTTCACGGGCGCCTGGGCGGGCAGTGGAGTGCCGATCATTTGCTGTGGCAGCAGGACGGCAGCCGCGTCGAGTTGAATGCGCCGAAGTTTGACTGGTCGCCTGGCTGCCTGTTGCGCATGACCTTGTGCATCGATCAGTTGGATGTGGAGCAGGTCAGCCTGGAATTTGCGCCCAGTACCGAAGAAAGCAGCAGCGGGCCGATCCAGCTGCCCGAACTGAAGCTGCCGGTGGCAATCCAGTTGGGCGATGTTCGCATCGGCAGCCTGCTGTTCAACGGCAATGAAGAACTCAAGGGCCTGCAACTGGCGGCGCACTGGACTGCCGCCGGTATGCAGATCGACTCGGTGCATCTACAGCGCGACGATCTGGTGTTGGACCTCGCCGGCCTGCTGCAACCTACCGGCGACTGGCCGCTGAATGCCACCGGTAACCTGAGCTTGCCCTATGCGCCGGGCGGCGCGCCCTGGACCATCGCCCTCAAGCTCGATGGCGACCTGCTCAAGACCCTCAAGCTCGACGCCGACAGCAGCGGCTACCTGCCGGCCAAGCTCACTGGCGAGCTGCAACCCCTGGTGGAAAACCTGCCGGCGCAGGTGCACATCACCTCCGAGTCGTTCAAACCCAGCGCAGACCTGCCCGATACCCTGCAACTCAATCAACTGGACCTGAGCGCCAAGGGCAACCTGAAAGATGGCTACCAGTTGCTGGGCAAGGCCGTGCTGCCAGCGGAAAAAGGCCCGATGGATTTACTCCTGCAAGGCAAGGTCGACGCCAAGGGCGCACAGATCGCCGGGCTGGACCTGAATGCCGGTGACAAGCAAAGCCTCAAGCTCAGTGCCAACCTGGACTGGCAACA
Source organism: Pseudomonas fluorescens (assembly GCF_001902145.1). Classification (GTDB taxonomy): domain Bacteria; phylum Pseudomonadota; class Gammaproteobacteria; order Pseudomonadales; family Pseudomonadaceae; genus Aquipseudomonas; species Aquipseudomonas fluorescens_BV. Next base: position 210,215 of record NZ_MRST01000027.1, on the reverse strand, counting down.
AGGTTTCAGTGCGGACGCCAAGATCGACTGGCTGGACTTCCCCTGGCATCGCCTCTATCCGGTCATCGACGAACCGCAAGTGGCCCTGCGCACCTTCAACGGTGAAATCTCCTATAAAGACGGCAACTACCTGGGCAATCTCAAGGCCGACCTCGACGGCCCGGCGGGCAAGTTCAATGTGGTCACGCCCTTCAGTGGCGACCTCAAGCAAGTCTTCCTCCCCGAGCTGAAGCTTAGCGCCGGCCAAGGCAAGGCCGAAGGCCACCTTAACCTGCAATTTGCCGACGGTATTGCCTGGGACACCGCGCTGGATCTGTCGGCGCTGAACCCGGCCTACTGGGTCGCAGAGTTGCCCGGCACCCTGGCAGGGCCGCTGCGCAGCAAAGGCGAGTTCAAGAACGAACAGCTCAAGCTCAACGCCGACCTGGACCTCAAAGGCCGCCTGCGCGGCCAAACCGCCGTGCTCGCGGCCAAGGCCGAGGGCGCCGGCGAACAATGGACCCTCGCCAACCTGGACATTCGCCTGGGCGATAACCGCATCAACGGCAGCGGCAGCCTGCAACAGCGTCTGGCCGGGCAGATCGACATCAAGCTGGCGCGCCTGGCCCAGCTCTGGCCGCAACTGCGTGGGCAAGTCAACGGGCGTGTCGAGGTGGCCGGCACCTTGAAAGCCCCTCAAGGCAAGCTCGACCTCAAGGGTCAGCAACTGGCCTTTGCCGACAACCGTCTGCAAACCCTCAACCTGGACGCCAACCTCGATAGCGCCCAGCGCGCCAAGCTCGACCTCAAGGCCAACGGCATTCAAAGCGGCGAGACGCAAGTCGGCAACCTCACCACCAGCGCCCAGGGCGACATCAAGAGCCAGAAAGTCCAACTGAACCTGGCGGGCCCGCTGGTCAAACTGGCCCTGGCCCTGGACGGCAACCTCGACAAAGACAACTGGCGCGGGCGCCTGGCCAGTGGCGACGTGCAAGCCGGTGGTCAGGATTGGCGGCTGCAAGCCCCGGCGAAGATCGAACGCCTGGCCGATGGCAAGCTGACCTTCGGCGCACACTGCTGGGTCTCCGGCGGCGCCAGCCTGTGTGGCGAAGACCAGCGCCTGATGCCCGAGCCGAAGTTGCGTTACCACCTCAAGCAATTCCCCCTCGACAGCCTCACGGCCTTCCTGCCCAAAGACTTCGCCTGGCAGGGCAAGCTCAACGCCGATGTGCAACTGGACCTCCCCCAGAGCGGCCCAAAAGGTGTGGTCGCGGTGGACGCCAGTGGCGGCACCCTGCGCGTGCGCGACAAAGGCCAGTGGCTGGATTTCCCCTACGACACCCTGAAGCTGGAAACCACCCTCAACCCCAAGCGCATCGACACCCAATTGAATTTCCGTGGCGGCAAACTCGGCGAGTTGTTGCTACAGGCGCAGATCAACCCGCTGCCGAACAACAAACCGATCACCGGCACCTTCAGCCTCACCGGCCTGGACCTCGCCGTAGCGCGGCCCTTTGTGCCGATGGTGGAAACGCTCAACGGCAAACTCAACGGCAATGGTCGCATCTCCGGCGGTTTGCTTGCGCCTTTGGTCAACGGCAACCTGAACCTGGTGGGCGGCGAAGTCTCCGGGCCGGAACTGCCCATCAGCCTCGAGGGGCTTAACCTGCAGGCGCAGATCGCTGGCGAAAGCGTGCAGCTCAACGGCGGCTGGCGCAGCGGCAAGGCCGGGCAGGGCAGCCTCAATGGCCAGATCGACTGGGGCCGCGCCCTGGTGGTCGACCTCAGCCTCAAGGGCTCGCAACTGCCGGTCACCGTAGAACCCTACGCCAAGCTGGAAGTGGCGCCCGACCTGAAGATCAGCCTCAAGGACGACAAACTGGCGATTGCCGGCAAGGTCCATATCCCCCGTGGCGACATCACCGTGCGCGAGTTGCCGCCGTCCACCGTCAAGGTCTCCGATGACACGGTGATCATTGGCAGCCAGACCGAAGAGGGCAAACCGCCGATGGCCATGGCGATGGATATCGACGTGGAGGTGGGTGAAGACCAGCTCAACTTCGCCGGCTTCGGCCTGACCGCCAAAGTGCAGGGCCATGTGCACATTGGCGACAACATGGACACCCGTGGCGAGCTGTGGCTCAACGACGGTCGCTACCGCGCCTACGGCCAACGCCTCAACGTGCGCCGCGCACGGCTGTTGTTTGCCGGGCCGCTGGACCAACCCTTCCTGGACATCGAAGCCGTGCGTGTGGTGGTCGAATCGTCCCGCACCGTGACCGCCGGTATTCGCCTGAGCGGCAGCGCCGAACAACCCACCACCCAGATCTTTTCCGAGCCGGCCATGGCCCAGGAAGATGCGCTGTCGTACCTGGTACTGGGCCGTTCGCGCACCAACACCGGCGAAGACAACAACATGCTCGCCGAAGCCGCCCTGGGCCTGGGCTTGATGGGCAGTGCCGGCGTGACCTCGGATATTGCCAACAAGCTGGGGATTCAGGATTTTGATCTCGACACCCAAGGTACTGGCAACAGTACGGCGGTGGTTGCAAGCGGCAAGATCAACGAGAAGCTCAGCCTGCGTTATGGGGTAGGGGTGTTCGAACCGGCTAACACCATCGCCTTGCGTTATTTGCTGAGCAAGAAGGTGTATCTGGAAGTAGCGACGGGTGTGGCCAGCTCCCTGGATATCTTCTACAAGCGCGATTTCTGACCGGTACGCTGTAAAAAAATGTGGGAGGGGGATTGCCCGCGAAGGCGGCGTGTCAGTCATTGAATCTGTAACTGAACCACCGCATTCGCAGGCAAGCCAGCTCCCACACTGGTTGTGGAATACCCACAGAATCAGCGCCGGGCACAGATCCCTGTGTGCGGGCTTGCCCTAATGCCAGTCAGTTAAGGTTTTTTTGTAGGAGCGAGCTTGCTCGCGAAAAGCCCACAGGCGCCGCGTTCATTCAGCAATCACGCGTTATCGTTGGCGTTTTTCGCGAGCAAGCTCGCTCCTACAGAAGGCGATGACCGCTTAACTGACCGGCATTAGGGCTTGCCCGCGAAGGCGGCGTGTCAGTCATTGAATCTGTACCTGAACCACCGCGTTCGCAGGCAAGCCAGCTCCCACACTGGTTATGGAATACCCACAGAATCAGCGCCGGGCACAGATCCCTGTGTGCGGGCTTGCCCTAATGCCAGTCAGTTAAGGTTTTTTTATAGGAGCGAGCTTGCTCGCGAAAAGCCCACAGGCGCCGCGTTCATTCAGCAATCACGCGTTATCGTTGGCGTTTTTCGCGAGCAAGCTCGCTCCTACAGAAGGCGATGACCGCTTAACTGACTGGCATTAGGGTTTGCCCGCGAAGGCGGTGTGTCAGTCATTGAATCTGTAACTGAACCACCGCATTCGCAGGCAAGCCAGCTCCCACACTGGTTGTGGAATACCCACAGAATCAGCGCCGGGCACAGATCCCTGTGTGCGGGCTTGCCCTAATGCCAGTCAGTTAAGGTTTTTTTGTAGGAGCGAGCTTGCTCGCGAAAAGCCCACAGGCGCCGCGTTCATTCAGCAAACACGCGTTATCGTTGGCGTTTTTCGCGAGCAAGCTCGCTCCTACAGAAGGCGATGACCGCTTAACTGACTGGCATTAGGGTTTGCCCGCGAAGGCGGTGTGTCAGTCATTGAATCTGTAACTGAACCACCGCATTCGCAGGCAAGCCAGCTCCCACACTGGTTGTGGAATACCCACAGAATCAGCGCCGGGCACAGATCCCTGTGTGCGGGCTTGCCCTAATGCCAGTCAGTTAAGGTTTTTTTGTAGGAGCGAGCTTGCTCGCGAAAAGCCCACAGGCGCCGCGTTCATTCAGCAATCACGCGTTATCGTTGGCGTTTTTCGCGAGCAAGCTCGCTCCTACAGAAGGCGATGACCGCTTAACTGACTGGCATTAGGGCTTGCCCGCGAAGGCGGTGTGTCAGTCATTGAATCTGTAACTGAACCACCGCATTCGCAGGCAAGCCAGCTCCCACATTTTGTTCTTTATGCATCAGTTAAATAGCTGCCCCTCTAAGGACGGCAACTCAACTCCATCCGCTCATAGTTCAACGCCTTGTTGCGCTCCGGCAATGCATAAGGCGCCTCACATCGCTGGTCTTGCCAAGTGATCGCCAAGGTGCCGGCGTCGGACTCAACCAACGCCAGGGCCTTGCCGCTAGGGTCGGCAATTGCGATCTGCTTGCCCGCACTGTCTTCCAGCGCCGCACCAAACGGGATCGGTCGATGCTGGGCATCGAACAGCGCAAACTGCACACGTCGCCCGGTCTTGCTGGCATAGCGCGCCAACACCACGGCACCACGTCGCGGCACCACTTGCTGGGTGGCGTTGTCGATCTCGATATCGGTGCCCAGGTCACGAGTGTCCAGGCTGATCCAGTTGACGCGATAAGGCTGCGCGTTAGGCACCACGGCAAAGCCGTTGCTGCCAGTCTTGGCGCCGGAAAAGCTGCCGATTTTCGCGCCTTTGACCCCTTCCACCTGCGCCAGCGCAAAGGTCTCGCCCACGGTTTGCCCCAGATTGATCCCGCCCGCATGCCCCACCACGGAACCTGACAGGTTAAGGTTCTGCGAGTTATACCCGCGCCCCTGGCTGTAACCGGCACTGATATCCATCACCGAGGTGCGTGTGCTGAGGTTGGCCGAGCCGGTGCTGCCGCCGGTGCTGCTGTTACCGCCTTGCACCGAGTAATAGGTGTCGCTGTCTTCCGACAGATAGCCGTTGATGCCCACTTGGGTGGTGTCGCTGGCTTTCTGCGTGCTGGCGGAGACAAAGGCCCGTGGCGCGCGGGGTTTTGAGCCCAATGGGAAGGACAGCGACAGGTTGACCAGGGTGTCGTTGTTGGCCGGTCCATAGTTGCCGACATCCTTGGTGTAAGTCGCGCCAAGGTTGTAGCTCACCTCACCCCAATAGTTGCTGTAGCCCGCCGACAGGCTCTGCGATCCCCCACGCCCCCAGTAGCGCTGGTCACTGGCGTTCACATAAATGCTGCCATATTGCTGGTTGAGGCCAAGGCTCTGGTTGATGGTCAGGTCGGTACGGGTTTTCGAGTTGCCGGTGCGCTTCTCGCCTTCATGGCTCAGTTCCTCGACGTGATCGCTGAGGGTGCGGTAACCCTCGGTCGAATAGCGATAAGCGGCGAGGGTGAAGCTGGTGTCGGTGCCGGTAAATGTCTTGGCATACAAGGCCCGCACGCTATTGCCCGTGACCGCCTGGCCAAAGGTGCGACTGACCGAATGGGTCACGTCCAGGGACACCGCACCAATGGCGGTATTGCGGCCGGCGCCGATGGACATCGCCTGGAAGTTCTCCGTGGCCTGCGCGCCGATGATCCCGGACAGGTTGCTGCTGATGCCGTAGGCCAGGGTGCTGCTGACGAACTGCGGTGACTTCTGGTCATCGCTGTTGCTGTTGTACTGCCCGGCCGACACGCTGTATTTGAGCTGGCCCTGACGCACCATGATCGGCAGGCTGGAAAACGCCTGCACCGTGACCCGGCGGCGGCCATCGGCTTCGATGATCGTCACTTCCAGGTCGCCGTTGGAGCCGCTGGGGTAGATGTCACTGATCTCGAACGGGCCCGGTGGCACGTTGGCGGTGTAGAGGATGTAGTTATTCTGACGAATCTCCACGGTCGCGCTGGACTGGGCGATACCGCGAATGATCGGCGCATAGCCGCGCTCGCTGTCGGCGCGCATGCCGTCGTCGGAGGCCAGTTTCAAGCCGCGATAGCGCACGCTGTCGAACAGGTCGGCGTCGGAGAAAATATCCCCGGCGCTGAACTGGCCCTTTAACGCCGTCACGTCATGTTGCAGGTAGCTGCGGTTGCTTTTGAACGTATTGGGGCGCCCGGTGCTGCTGCTGAAGTTCGATTCGTTGCGCAATCGCCAGCCGCCCAGGTTGATGCCGTTGCGCAGGCCGATGTTGTTGGAGAGCGTGGTTTCACCCTGGTTGCTGTTGCGGCTGCTGCTCAACTGGTAGTTGATGAACGCGGCAGGTACGCCATCGTCCCACAAGGCCGGGTCTACATACCCACGGCGGCCACGTTCCATGGCGCTCTGTGGCACGCTGACCAGCAAGCGCAGGCGTGGCACGTCGTAGCGCACGCTGGCCTGGTCGATCAAGGCGGGCAGGTTGATGCAGGCGTTGGGATCATCGCCAACGAGTTTGCCGGCCGCTTGCAGCCTGGCGATATCGACGCCCAATTGCTGCACCATTTCAAGGGTCAGGCAGGCCTCGGTTTTGCCGGTGGCCGGGTTATGACGAAAGTCGATATCGCGCCGGCCCACCAGGGTGTCGTTGCCGTAAAGGTCAACCCGATAATTGCCGGGCAACACACTGCTACTGGCGAGCAATGCTTGCACATCAACCGCAGAAGCTGCGCCCTGCAGGAACGAGGTATTGAATTGTTCTTCGCCGTCGGCCAGGCAGGCGCTGCTGAAGATCAGGGCGACCGACAGCGGCGCCAATCCATCGTACTTGAATACAAACATGCAGGAACCCTATATCACCTCCGATACGAACTAACGGAGCGAAGATAAATACAGTGAAAGTTCGACCGCTGAATAAACGGGCGTATTAAGGCGTGTCTTTTATTGCACTGGCCTGCACGGCGGCCGAGTAGGAAAGTTGCGCGCTATAATTGTCCTGAGCACCGTAGTCGTTAATACTGCGAAATAACAAATTTGGTGTCTGGCTCGACGTAAACTGTTTGAGGGGGAACTCTTTTTGCTCACCCGGCGCAATCATCAACGAGTCGAATGGCTGTTCGCTGAGGGCACCCGATTTCAGCGTGATTTCGGCAATGGACACGTGATACGAGCCAGGGTTGTTCACCATCAGCAGACTTTTGCCGCCACGCTCAACCAGGCGCCATTTCAATGTCGCGGGTGCCAAGTAGGCCTCGGCTTTGAGCCCGGCAGGACGGAAGAACACCTTGATGCGTTGGCGCACGGCGAGCTGCAAGGTGTTCTGGGTCTTCGACGCCTTGGGGATTTCCTGCACGTTGAGCCACATCACCGACTCGCGGTCGGCCGGCATACCCGTTCCCTCATAGATCACCCGCAACAGTTGCTGCTCGTCGTTGCTCACCCGTACCAAGGGCGGGGTGACGGCAAAGGGGACCGAGGTGGCATCGCTGCCATCGGCGTCGATCCAGGACTGGATCAGCACGTCTTCACCGCTGTTACGCACGGTGATACCGGCTTCCTTGTGCTTGCCGTCGAACACCAGGCGCGTGCTGCTCAACGAGATACCGGCCGTGGCCTGGCTGGCCACCAGCAGGCCCAGCAGGCCCACGCAGAAGGACAATGATTGACGATAAAACATGATGACTACCGCGCAAATGAATGAAGGTACAGGGCCGATTGGCCCTGCACGGACCCGTAATGCTCGTGCGGGTTATTCGTATTGCAGGGTGAACGGCAGGGTAGCGTCGCCACGACCGGCCACGGCCAGTTTCGGATCGGTGCCGGTGGTGACATAGGCGGCCGAGAATTTCAGCGAGGCGTTGTTGTCCTGCAGGTTGCTTTCAATTTTCGCGGTGGCGGGCGAGCTCAGGTCGATCAAGGCGCCATTGCTGTCCAGCAAGGCAATACCGATGTTCTTGGCGGCGCCCATGCCGTCGATGACTTTCAGCACGCCAGTACCAGTCACCAGGCCGCTGCCTTTGCCAGAGGTCGGTTGGAAGAGCATGGCCACCTTGGTACCGGCGTTGCAGTTGATCTTCATCTCGAAGTTCTCGGCGCTCAGCGTGCCGCTGCCTTTTGGCGCGGTGGCGGTGCCCATGTCCTTGATCGACACTTCACCCATGTTCACCGAAATGGTCTTGTTGGCGGCGGCGCCTTCAACGGAGCAGGCATCGTTGTTAATGGTGCCGGTGAAGTTGATGGTGCCGCTGCCGGCTTTGGTCGGAACAGCATCGGCTGCCAAGGCATTGCCTGCGGCGGCGAAAATCGACAGGGCCAGAAGTGCTCGGGAGAAAGATTTCATGTTGCTTTCCATTATTGGGGGGTGAAGCAACACAATAGAGCGCCGGCGCTTAGTGGGAAATCAGACGATCCTTAGAATCAGGTAACTCCAGTAGTTTCGGGCAAATTTATTAGTTGAACAAGTTGCGCTCTATGCAGTAAGCCAGTAAGTCCTGGTCACTGTTTACTTCAAGTTTTCGCATCGCAGATACTTTCTGAGTACTGATGGTCTTGGCACTTCTGTTCAGCCCGCGCGCAATCTCGTTGACACTTTGCCCCGAGATAAACAAACGCAGAATCTCGTGCTCTTTAGGCGATAATCGGGTGAATCGTTCGTCAAGGTCAGCCCCGTCGTTTATCACCGATACCGGCTGTAGCACGTTGTGGTGAACCGGTTTACCTCGGGCGATGGCCTTGAGCGCGGCCTGAATTTCATCGTGCAATTGGTGTTTCTGGATCACGGCCAGCACCCCCAGCTCTTGCAGGCGCGTCAGGATCAAGGGGTTGGAGATCATCGTCAGCACCACGATCCGCACCTCGGGAAAGTGCCGTGTCAGGTATTCCACCAACTTGAGGCCGTCACCGTAGGGCGAATCGCCGGGCATGTTGAAGTCGGTGATCACCAGGTCCACCGGCGTGGACTCCAGCAGCGCGACCAGTTCATTCGAACAGACAGCATCGCCCACCACCCTGAAGCGTGTATCACGCTCGATCAGTTCGCGCACGCCCACCAGTACGATGGGGTGATCATCGGCAATGACGACGTTGAGGGTATCCATGGGTTGATTTTCCAGAGTGAATTTATTCAAGGGTATCGAGCAACGTATTCAATCGAGCCAGGTGCTGGCGCACTTCCAGATCCAAAGCGGGCGTGACGGCCATGCCGGTCAGGCGGCATTCGAGCTCGATAAACGCAATGGCCATCGCTTTGAGCTGCACTGAGCCCAGGGCCCCGGCGATGCTGTGCAGTTGCTGCGCCACCTCATTGGCATTGGCACACGCCAACGCTGCCAGTGTGGTGTGGACATCCTGGCGTACAGTGGTGACAAACAGCTCGCGCATGGTGGGCGACAACGCATGCGGTTCGACCACCGCGGGCAGGGCGACTTGGCAATGTTTTTCCAATTGAGCGCGCAAGATCGCCAGGCTCAGCGGCTTGACCAGCCACGCATTCATGCCGACAGCGGCACAGCGTTCGCCTTCTTCGCGCAGAGCGTTGGCGGTGATCCCGATGATCGGCAGCGTTTTGTCCTGCTGGCGCAGGGCTTGGGCCAACTGATACCCGTTCATCAACGGCATATTGACGTCGGTGAGTACCAGGTCGAAGCGGCCCGGCTGCCACTGCACCAGTGCCTCTTCGCCGTTGGTGGCGGCGACCACCGAGCAGCCCAGGGCTTGCAGTTGTTCCTTGATGATTGCCAGGTTGATTGCGTTATCTTCGACGACCAGTACCTTGAGGTCCAAACGGCGGTTTTTTTCCGGTACTTCTGGCGGGCCTTCAGCGCGGCTGCCGTGATGCGCCAGGTAAACCGCCCAGGCAATTGCGCGCACATCGTCGACATCGACGAGCCAGTCGGTCTGCGATAGCTGCGCAGGGTTGGGCCCGCCCGCAGTGGCCATGATTCGCGGGTTGGGCCACGGCTGGCGTTGGGCTGCGGGCGACAGGTCCACCAGCAGCGCGGTAGATGGCTCAGCCCGGAAGGCATGACAGTCGAGGCCCAGGCGATTGAGCCAGTCGATAAGATGCTGCGCTTGTTCAGGAACGGGCGCACGCACATACACAGCCGGTGCATCAGGTGTGAACGCCGGGCAATCGGCGAGGTTGCCCGGTACGGTTTCCAGCGCCAGTTGCAGACTGAAACTGCTGCCCAGGCCGGGCTCGCTGACCACGTTCAACTGGCCGTGCATCAACTCACACAGCCATTTGCAGATCGCCAGGCCCAGGCCTGCACCGGCCTGGCTGGTCGCATCGTTGACCTGATAAAACGGATCGAACAGTTGCTGTTGCTGCGCCTTGGAAATCCCCACGCCCGAATCACTGACCTGCCATTGCACATCAGCGTTTTCCAACACCCGCACCCGCAGTACGACACGGCCGTTATCGGTGAATTTGATCGCGTTGCTCACCAGGTTGTTAAGAATCTGGCGAATCCGCAACGGGTCACCACGCAGGCGATCCGGCAGTGTGACATCGATGCTGGCATACAGCTGCAACCCCTTGGCCCGGGCAAAGGCACTGTAGGTGCGCACCACGTCTTCGGTCAGTTCCAGCGGGCAGAAGTCCTGGAGTTCCAGTGTCATTTGCCCGGCTTCGATCTTGGACACGTCCAGCACATCGCTGATCAGCTGGAACAAGGTGGCGGATGAGCGTTGAATGGTTTGCAGGTAATTCTGTTGACGGGGGGCGAGGTTAGTCAGCCCCAGCAGTTCGAGGGTACCCAACACACCGTACAGCGGCGTACGGATTTCATGGCTCATGGTGGCGAGGAAGCGGGACTTGGCCCGGTTTGCCGAGTCGGCGGTGTGGCGGGCCTCTTCAAGGGCCGCGGCGTCTTCGATGTGTCGGGTCACGTCATGGAAAGCGCAGAGCCAGGCGTCCTGGCCTTGATAGCGGGTGTTGATAAACGCGATATGCAGATGGCGGCCATCAATTTCCAGATCGGCATGGCCGGCTTCGGAGAGGTCGTAGTGCTGGCGCAAGGTGCTGATCAGGCGGGTGGTGCCTTGCCATGCCAGCGCGCGTTGATTCTCCAGTAACACCTGATGGTCGCTGCGGCGTATTACACACAGGCCCGTTGGGGCTGTATCAATCACGGCACGGCTGAATGCCTCGCTTTCGGTGATGCTGGCGTGGGCCTGTTGGGCGGGCAACACCACCTGGGTTTTGTACCAGCGGCTAAAGGCACGGCCAGCCCCAAGCCCTGCAAGTACCAGTGCGAACAGGCACAGCAGTGGCCAGAAAGCTGAGTCCAGGAAACTTTTGAAGCCAATGACGTAGATCGCCGTCCAGTGCTGCTCGCCACGGCTGGTCAATTTGAACACCAGGCCGTCACGGGTGAGGTTCATGCCCTCCTGCAATCGTTGGTCAGGTTTCAGGGCTCCAGCCAGCACTTCGCCGGATGGAGCGATTAGCGTGAAGTGGTCGAAGATCGACCATCGCATCAAGCGCTCAATGTTATTGACCTGCGAGGGATTGAGCAGTGACGCTACCAGCACATGGGGGCTTGCGCCCTGGATATGCAGGCGTGCCGGGGCCAGTTCAATGTGGATATAAGCCAGCAATGTCGGGGTGCTCGCCATATTCGTGGGGTCGCTGTAGGCTTTCCAGTGCACTTGGCCGTCTAGCGGATGCTGAGGGTCGGCATGCAGCCGCGCTTCTACCTGGCGTACCACGTCGGCAAAAAACCCGCCCTGTACCTGCCCATCACCACGCAGATGGCCGGCGGCAGGCACCGAAATATTGAAGTTGTCTGGCCCGTTGAACAATAAAACCTGAGGTGACTGGTAGTGCGAGGCAGACCAGAAGGCGCTGTAGTACGCGGCCAGGTGCGCTGCCAGATCAAACACCTTCGCCTGTTGGCTGGCAGCCAAGCGCTTGGGGTTGAGTTTTACACTGTAGGGCAGGGAAAAGCTGAATTCGCGCCCCTCGTAGACATCCGGCCCTTGCTCGGGCAACGCCTTGAGGGCGGGTGGCACAGAGATTGACGCAGGTAGCAGTTCGCCCTGGGCGCTTTGCTGTGACAGGTTGGCGAGAAATACTTGCTGCTCACCAATGTTTTCCATCAACCGGGCAAAATGAAAGTGTGTAGTGTCGCTCTGTTCGCCGACCATGCGGTTTACACCCAGGTAACTCACCCCTAGCAACACCAGCACCAGGGCGCCGAGCACGATCAAGCCCTTGTTAAGGCGCAGAGAGCTGCTGGTCAGTTTCTCCAGGAACGCATTGGGGTGGTTCATTACGCGACCTGGCGGACGGGAAGGGGGGTATGCTCGGACACAATGACCTCTGAACAAAGACTCAATAGGTGCTTGCCGGGCCGTCCTGGTTCAGCAGTTGCTGGAACTGGTCTGAGGACACCGCATGGGAAATCAGGAAGCCCTGGACCTGAGTGCAGTTGATCTTACGCAACAGCGCAAGTTCTTGCGCGGTTTCCACACCTTCGGCCACCACGGTCAAACCCAGTTGCCGCCCCAGGGCCACAATGCTGGTCAACGCCTGCGCCAGCTCCTCGTTGTCATTGCAGCCTTGCACCAGCGCCCGGTCGATCTTGAGCTCGGTGAAAGGCGTCGAGACCAGGTTCATGTACGAGCTGTAGCCTTTGCCAAAGTCATCCTGGGACAGGCCGAAACCTTTGATGCGCAAACGGCATGCGCCAGCGTAGAAGTTACTGATGTCCTTGGGCACTGAGCATTCCATCAACTCGAAGCAAATTCGTCCAGGAATGCCTTGATGTTGCAAGACGAATGCAAGGATGCGATCAGCCAAGTCGTAGCTGTTGAGCAAATGGGTGGGCAAATTGATTGATACCGGGATGTCATAACCTTGTAGCCGCCAGCGTGCCTGGGCAGCGATGGCCTGTTCCAGTACACGCCATAATAAGCGTTCCTCCAAGCCGTAGGCCCTGAGTGCGGGCAGGAACGAGCCCGGCAACAATACGCCATAGTCCGGGTGGATCCAGCGTATCAAGGCTTCGGCGGCGACGATGCGTGCGTTGATCAGGGCTTTCTTGGGTTGAAACCACGCCTGCAACTGGCCGTTGTCCAGGGCTTCAAGCAGGGCCTGGTGTTCAATGTCCGGGGCGGTGGCGGGTAATACTACCTGGCGCAGGTCCAGCAGTTGCTCGGTCAGGCTACGCAGGGCTGCAAGGTTCACCGGCTTGGAAATCAACCCGATGACATTCACCTGCAGGTTGCTCGCCACCAGGCTCGCGCTCATCAGCATGCGTCGGGACGCAGCACTCATGATCGCCAGGGCCGGTTTGGCACGCAGCGTGGCCAGGCCCTGGATAAACTGCACGCCGTCCATGCCGGGCATCATCAGGTCGGTGAGCACCAGGTCGAAATTGCGCCTGCGCAAACAGCTCAGTGCTTCCTCGCCATCGCGCGCCGACTCCAGGTCGAAGTCCCCCAGTTCGCCGAACAGATGCTGCAGGTACTGATGTTGAAAGGGGTGGTCTTCGACGATCAAAATGCTACAGCGATTCATGGGTGGCTCGTTCATAGGGAGCCAGTTCATTGAACAAGGCTCGCAGGGTAAAGGGTTTGACGAGGCAATGATTCATGCCTGCCGCCACGCACAAGGCGGCTTCGCCACGCATGGCGTTGGCGGTGGCGCCGATGATCGGTACGGTGCAGCCCAGGCGCCGCAGTTCCCGGGCCAGGACATAGCCGTTGAGCTTAGGCATATTGACGTCGCTGAGGACGATATCGAACGTCCCCTCGTGCCAGCGAGACAACGCCTCTTCGCCGTTCGACGTCAGTTCCACGGTGCAGCCCAGCTCCTCCAATTGATCGCGCAGGATCAGCTGGTTGATAGCGTTGTCTTCGGCCACCAGTATATGCAGCTTCAATTTACGCAGATCGCGTTGCTCATTCACAGGCTCAGGCAATGCAACCCATACACCTTGGGCCTGGCTAACTGCTTGATGAAGGGCATGCAGGTCATTGAGGTTGACCTTCCAGCCTCCCAGCATGATCTGCGGTACATTGCACCCGTCGCTGGTGGCCAGCACCAGCGGCCCGGCCCAATCTGGTGCCAGGCGTTGTTCAAGCGGGCCGGGATGCAGCTCAATCAGTACACAGGCCGTGGGCAGGTCGAGAGAGGATGGGTGACCGATCAATGGGTGTGCGCCCCAGCGTCGCAGCCAACCGCTGATGATTTCGGCCAACTCGCGAACCGGTGAAAGCACCAGAACGACTTCCGGGAGCAAGCTTGTCATGGTCGTGGGCAGCGCTTCTTTGACGCACTCGACCAACGGCAGGGCCAGGGTAAAACTGCTTCCCAGGCCCGGCTCACTCACCATGCGCAGGCTGCCATTCATCAGTTGGGTCAAACGCAGGCAAATCGGCAGGCCAAGGCCGGTTCCCGCCACTACGTTGGGGTTGCCCTGAGTCTGGTAAAAGGGCTCGAAAATGCACGGCTGCTCTTCGCACGCGATGCCTTTGCCGGTATCCGAGACTTGCCATTGCACACTGGCGCGCTCGCCATCACGGCTTAACAGCGTGGCTCGCACCACGACCCGCCCGGAGTCGGTGAACTTGATGGCATTGCTCAACAGGTTATTGAGCACCTGGCGGATCCGGCTGATGTCGCCAATCATCCGGTCCGGCATCTGCGGCTCGATGCAGGCGTAGAGCTGCAACCCTTTGCTTTGAGCCGCCGCTGCATAGACGTGGACCACTTCCTGCACCAGGGCGAAGGTGGAGAACTCACCCAGTTCCAGGGCCAGTTGCCCGGCCTCGATCTTGGATACGTCCAGCACGTCGCAGATCAACTGCAATAAAGTGGATGACGAGCCTTCTATCGCCTTCAGATAGTTTTTCTGCTGTGCATCCAGACGGGTACGTCCCAGCAGTTCCAAGGTGCCGAGTACACCATACAGCGGTGTGCGGATTTCATGGCTCATGGTGGCCAGAAACAAGGTCTTGGCTTCATTGGCGCTGTCGGCCAGCCGGCGCGCCTGTTCCAGCGCTGCTTCGATCTGGGTGCGGGTACTGATGTCGCTGAAGGCACATAACAACACGTCCTCGCCTTTGTAACGGGTGGGCGCGCAGCTCAGGTACAGGTGGCGGCCATCGGCGGTTTCAAAGTAATCGGTAAAAGTCGGTTCGTGGGCATCGAAGGCTTGGCGGATCCAGCCGGGGCACAGCTGTTCGCGTTCGCCACTCTGGCCGAGCCATTGATGGGACAAGGTGTTTTCCAGTACCACCTGGCCGTCGGTGCGGCGTAATACACACAAGGCCACGGGCGCGGTCTGGATCACGTCACGGCTGAACAGCTCGCTTTCCACCAAGGCCTGGATACGCTGCACCGCGGGTGTAATGAAACGGTGTTCAATGCGGTGTATCAGCAACCACACCAGACTGATACCGAACACGCAGAACACCAGCGTCCCGGCCAATTGCGGCCACAGGGATACGAGAACCGCGCGCAGGTCGATGGAGTAAGCCAGTTGCCAGTCCGACGACTTCAATTGTTTGCGCAACACCAGTTGTTCGGGCAGCCATCCCGCGCCGACAAAACCAAAGAAATCCTGCTGCTGCAGGCCTGGCAGGTTGTGGCTGAACTGCGGCTTGGTGCTGTTGCTGAACAAGGGCATGCCCTGGGAGTTGAACATGGTGAACTCCCCGGCGCTGTGATCGTTCAGTGTGTTGGCAACTTCCCGGTCGTCAATTTCCAAGCCTAGCCAACCCGAATTCATATCGCGCTCATCCAGGCGAATGAAAATGTACAGCTGCGAATGGCCCTCGGTGTTCTGGGTCAGCCATAGCTCCTGCAAGGCCGGACGAGTCTCCTGCTGAAGCCGCTTTAACTGTTCGAGCATACCCGCTGGGAACGCGCGGATCGTTGGCGTGGCGTTGTAAAGGCGCACCACTTTGGCTTGGGCATCGCTGGCCACGTAAATCAGATTGAGTTGCCTGGCCTTCAAATAGTCGCGCATGCGCTGGGTCAGCCAGATACTCCACTGCTTGCCGGGGCGCGTGCCCAACAGCAAATACACTTCCTCTGCGGACACGGCGCCATCGGCGCTTTTGTAGCGCCGTGTAGCTGACAGGCTGAGGCTTTCCAGCAGCGCTTCGCGGGTGGTGAAAAAAGTGTGGGCTTCGGCAATGGCGCTGCTCATATAGCTGCGCCGCTGGGAGATCTCGGTGTTGAAGGTGAACAGCAGAAAGCTGTAAGCCCCACCGATGATACCCACCAGCAGCACCAGCGCAAAAAAATGCAACAAGCGGCGGGCGGCGTTCGGGGTAGACAGGATCGGGCTGATCTGATGGAGGTAGGTCTTCAATCGCATGTCGGCACTTTAGGTGGGCCAGCGCGCGGGGAGAATCAGACGATCCTTAGTTTTTTACAGGTAGTTCACAATAAACGTGACGTCGGTATTGCCTTCGCCTGCCTTGAGTTCGCCGCTAGGCAGGCGGTAGTAGGACGCCGACAGCGGAATGTTGAAACGGGTGCCGGTGGTGGTGAAACCGTTGAAGGTGTAGGTGGTGCCCAGTGCGATGGGTTGCCCGGCATCATCCATCAATTGCAGGCCGATGCCCTGGGCGCTTTTAAGGCCTTTGCTGAGGGCGACGATGCCTTTTTGCGCGTCGATGACTTCGGTATTGGCCTTGAGCGAATAGGTGATCTTCTTGATGCCTGCCTGGCATTGGTTCAAGCCAATACTGAAGCGCACCTTGCGCGGTGTCGCACCAACGTTGTTAAAGTCCTGAAGCTGATAGTCGTCGCCCATGGCGACTGGGACGGAGGGTGTCTGGCAGGAGGCGGTGTTCAGTACGATTGGTTTGGCCAGGTTGAAGGTTTTCAGAATCAGATCGTCGTCTTGGTAGCTGGCTAAGAGGCCTGCAGCAATCTTTGTGTTTTCTGCCAATGGACCGGTCTTCACGATTTCCAGCCTTAGCTCACCCGCGTCTACCTGGTAAAAGTTGCCCGCGTTGTTCGCACTGATAGGATGTAAGCCGGTTAGGTAACGTTCAGGATTACTCATCCAGATGCGGAAGGAGAGTCCTGATTTGCCAAGGGGAAACAGCGATGTATTGGCGGTCTCGGTGCCCAGCGTGGGGTTGAGCTTAATGCCATACATCGACGTATTCGTGCATTGCCATCTATGGCCGGTCCCTTGCGCAGTTTCTCGATAGACCACCGTGCCATCAGGCGTGTCGGCGGGAATGCTTATGCCGTCGTTTGCCAAGCTAGCGCCGAAGTTGAGGTTCTGAGTCTTGGAGTCGTTGGCGGTGCAACTCCCCGCCTGAGCGGCCGTCGAGCACGCCAGCATGATTGCAGTGATAAAGCAGAACTGGGGAAGACGCGGCTTCAAGTACTTCATATGGGCAGGGCTATGCGAGTGGCTCAAGAAGCGTCCTATGCTAACTAGCGCGGGTGTGCTAGCCCATCAGGTAATCCTTAGAATCGACCGATTACCAAGCGACCTAGTGGGTGGGCCAGCGCGCGGGGAGAATCAGACGATCCTTAGTTTTTTACAGGTAGTTCACAATAAACGTGACGTCGGTATTGCCTTCGCCTGCCTTGAGTTCGCCGCTAGGCAGGCGGTAGTAGGACGCCGACAGCGGAATGTTGAAACGGGTGCCGGTGGTGGTGAAACCGTTGAAGGTGTAGGTGGTGCCCAGTGCGATGGGTTGCCCGGCATCATCCATCAATTGCAGGCCGATGCCCTGGGCGCTTTTAAGGCCTTTGCTGAGGGCGACGATACCTTTTTGCGTGTCGATGACTTCGGTATTGGCCTTGAGCGAATACGTCACCTTGCTGATGTCGCCCTGGCACTCATTCAAAGCGATGTTGAAGTGCACTTTGCGTTTAGTGGGGCCGCTGGTGGGGAAATCGTTGAGGTTGTAGTCGGTGCCCATGTCGACGGGCACGGACGGGGTTTGGCAGGAGGCAGTATTGAATATGATGGGGTTGGCCAGGTTGAATTCTATTAAGGTGTGATTGTCGACTTTAAGGCTGCCCAAGAGGCCAGCTTCAATTTTTATTTTTTTCGCGAACGTGCTGGATTTGACGATTTCCAGTGTGACATCTCCTTTTTGAATGTAAGAAAGTAAATGGTTTGCGCCGGTAGTCGCGGGGAGGGACCCCGGGGGGGTTAAATAGCCATGACTGGAGCTTAACTTGATACGGTAGGAAAGCCCTGTTTTCCCAAGGGGGAATAAGTCGCTCCAGCTGGTTGCGGTGCCCAGCATGGGGTTTAGAACTAAACCAAACGGATAACTCCGTGCACAGAACCAAATATGTTCCTTTCCCAGAACACGTTCTTGATAAACCACTGTCTTGTTGGGCGTGTCAGCGGAGATTGTCAGGCTATCGCTCGTCAGGTTTGCGCCGAAGTTGAGTTTTTCGGTCCCGAAGTTTCCGTTGAACTCGCAATTCTCCGCCGCTATAGCAATCGTCGAACACGTGATCATCATCGTGGTGATAAATACGAGCAGCGCAAGCTGCAGTCTTAATGGCTTCATGAATAGGGCTGCATTGGCTGGGAAGCGCGACACATTAAACAGCCCAGGCACCACAACCCATCAGGCAAACCTTAAAACCCACCGCCTATCCACCATTTACCAAGCAACCTAATTATTCCATTTGACATTCGCTGCCTAAGCAGTAACATCTCGTCACACATTCACTGCCTAGGCAGTAATAAGGTGACTTTCGATGCCTCACTTCACCCCTGACAACTTCCACAACTGCCACCTCGGCCTGTTGCTGGGCCGCGCCGCGATTCTCAAGGACCGCATCATCGACACCCATATGGAACCCCACGGCATCACCGCCGCGCAGTTCAAGGTGTTGATCATCATGGCCCAATTCGGCGTCGACACCCCGGCGGAGCTGTGCCGCAACCTGTCCCTGGACAGCGGCTCGATGACGCGCATGCTCGACCGACTGGAGCAAAAAGACCTGCTCAGCCGCAAGCGCTCCGAGCTGGACCGTCGCCAGGTGCAGTTGGTGCTGACCGCCGAGGGCCAGCGCCTGGCGGACATGCTCCCGAACATTGGCGCCAAGGCCCTCAACCAGTTGGCCGGCGTGCTTGAGCCGGGCGAGCTGGAAACCCTGGAGCGGATCCTGAAGAAAATGCTGATCGCTGCGGGTGACCCCATCACGATCCAGCGGGTAGGTAGATCATGAACACACGCGCATTCAGCCTGGTGCTGGCGGCGATGACGCTGGCCGGTTGCGCCAATTACAGCGGCCTCGACACCCAGGGCCAGCGCCTCGACGCCAATACCCTGCAAACCGGCAAATCCCTCAGCGGCGTGACGCTGTCGAGCGCCGCGTGGCCGGCCGCTGACTGGTGGAAAAGCCTCGGCGACCCACAGCTTGACGCTTTGATTGTAGAAGCCCTGCAAAGCAGCCCCGACATGCAAGTCGCCGACGCCCGTGCCCACCAGGCCGAAGCCGCCGCCTATGCCGCCAACGCCGCGCGTATGCCGACCCTGGATGCCAGCGCTGGCGTGAGCCGTTCGCGCCTGGCCAAGGATCAGGACCCACGCGGGCAGGGCGATGCCTATTCGACGGTGCGCAACATCGGCGCCAGCTTCAACTACAACTTCGACCTCTGGGGTGGCCAGCGCGCCGCCTGGGAAGCCGCGTTGGGCGAGGCTCGCGCTGCCGAAGTCGATCGGCAGGCCGCGCGCCTGACCCTGGCCGCCAACGTGGCCAAGGCCTACAGCGACCTGGGCCAGGCCCATATCGTGCGTGACCTGGCCGTTGATGACCTCAAGCGCACCCGCCAGATGCTCGACCTGAGCAAGCGCCGCCTGAGTTCCGGTATCGACAGCGAATACCAGTACCAGCAGACCGAAAGCCTGGAAGCCAGCTCCCAGTCGCAGTTGATCGATGCGGAAAAACAGCTGCAAAGCGCCAAGATCGCCCTCGCCGTATTGCTCGGCAAAGGCCCGGACCGCGGTGATGAGTTAGCTCGCCCAGCGGTGCTCAAACCCAGCGCCGTGGCCGTGCCGGCGGTGTTGCCAGCCGAGCTGCTTGGCCGTCGCCCGGACCTGGTCGCCGCACGCTGGCGCGTAGAGGCCGCGAGCAAGAACATCGACGCCAGCAAGACTCGCTTCTACCCCAACCTCAACCTGAGCGCGAGCGCAGGCGCTGAGTCGTTGCTGGGCGATGCGATGTTCGGTTCGGCCAGCCGCTTCTTCAACATTGCGCCGACGATCTCGTTGCCGATTTTTGACGGCGGCCGCCTGCGCGCCGACCTCGATGCCCGCGACGCAGACTACGACCTGGCCGTGGCCCAGTACAACAAAACCCTGGTGCAAGCCCTGGGTGATATCGGCAACAGCCTCTCGCAATTGCGCGACACCGGGCGGCAGATCAAGGCCCAGCAGCATGCCGCCGATATCGCGCAGCAGTCCTACGACACCGGGGTGCAACGCTACAGCTCAGGCATCGGTAACTACCTGGATGTGCTCAGCATCGAGCAGCAATTGCTGCAGGCCCAGCGTCAGCTGGCGACCCTGAATGCGGCGCAGATCGACCTGTCGATTCAATTGATGCAGGCCCTGGGTGGCGGGTACCACGCCAACAGCGTGGCCGCGACCACCCCGGCTACACGCACGGAATAATTTGAGGTATTTGTCATGGCCACTGCCGAAAGCACCAACGCAACCGAACAACCCAAAGACACCAACCCCCGCAAACGCAAAGTGATGCTGATCGGCCTGGCGCTGATCGTCATTCTGAGTGTGGTGGGCGTGTGGGCCTGGTATGAGTTCTACGGGCGCTTTAACGAGAGCACCGACGACGCCTATGTGAACGGCAACGTGGTGGAAATCACCCCGCTGGTCACCGGCACAGTGGTCAGCATTGGCGCCGACGATGGCGACCTGGTCCACGAAGGCCAGGTGCTGATCAACTTCGACCCCAACGACGCCGCCGTAGGCCTGCAAAGCGCCCAGGCCAACCTGGCCCGCACCGTGCGCCAGGTGCGTGGCCTGTACAGCAATGTCGATGGCATGAAAGCCCAGGTCAATGCGCAGAAAGCCGATGTGCAAACCGCCCAGGACAACTACAACCGCCGTAAGACCCTGGCCCAGGGCGGCGCGATTTCCCAGGAAGAACTGTCCCACGCCCGTGACAGCCTGACCGCCGCCAGGAACGCCTTGACCAACCTTGAGCAACAACTGAAAACCACCAATGCGCTGGTGGATGACACGGTGATCTCGTCCCACCCCGATGTGCAAGCGGCTGCTGCGCAACTGCGTCAGGCGTACCTGACCAATGCGCGCAGCACCTTGATCGCACCGGTTACCGGCTATGTGGCCAAGCGCACCGTGCAACTGGGCCAGCGCGTGCAGCCGGGCACCGCGCTGATGGCGGTGATCCCGCTGGACCAGCTGTGGATCGACGCCAACTTCAAGGAAACCCAACTGCGGGATATGCGCATCGGGCAGCCGGTGGATATCGAGTCGGACATCTACGGCAGCGACGTGAAGTACAGCGGCACCGTCGACAGCCTCGGCGCCGGCACCGGCAGCGCGTTCGCCTTGCTGCCCGCGCAGAACGCCACCGGCAACTGGATCAAGATCGTGCAGCGGGTACCCGTGCGCATCCATATCAACGCCCAAGAGCTGGCCAAACACCCGCTGCGAGTGGGCTTGAGCACCGTGGTCAACGTAGACCTGCACGACCAGAGCGGCCCGGTGCTGGCGCAACAGGCACCGCAAAAAGCCTCGTTCACCACCAACGTGTACGACCGCCAATTGGCCGAAGCCGATGCCATGATCAGCCAACTGATCCATGACAACAGCGTCGCCGCCCCCAAGGCTGCGCAACGCTGATGAGCAATAACGCCTCGTTCACGCCACCCAGCCTGTTGATGGCCACCATTGGCCTGTCGCTGGCGACCTTTATGCAGGTGCTCGACACCACCATCGCCAACGTGGCGTTGCCGACCATTTCCGGCAACCTGGGCGTGAGTTCGGAGCAGGGCACCTGGGTGATCACCTCGTTTGCAGTGAGCAACGCCATCGCCTTGCCGCTCACCGGCTGGTTGAGCCGGCGCTTTGGTGAGGTGAAGCTGTTCCTGTGGGCGACCATTCTGTTTGTGCTGGCCTCGTTCCTGTGCGGTATCTCCACCTCGATGCCTGAGCTGATCGGCTTTCGCGTGCTGCAAGGGTTAGTGGCGGGGCCGTTGTACCCGATGACCCAAACGCTGTTGATTGCGGTCTACCCACCCGCGAGGCGCGGCATGGCCCTGGCGTTATTGGCGATGGTCACGGTGGTGGCGCCGATTGCAGGTCCCATCCTCGGTGGCTGGATCACCGACAGCTACAGCTGGCCGTGGATCTTTTTCATCAACGTGCCCATCGGTATCTTCGCGGTGATGGTAGTGCGTTCGCAGTTGAAGAAACGCCCGGTGGTCACCAGTCACCAACCGATGGATTATGTGGGCCTGTTGAGCCTGATCGTCGGCGTCGGTGCCTTGCAGATCATCCTCGACAAGGGCAATGACCTGGATTGGTTCGAGTCCAACTTCATCATCATCGGCGCGGCGATTTCGGTGATTGCCCTGGCGGTGTTCGTGATCTGGGAAATGACCGACAAGCACCCGGTGGTCAACCTGCGGCTGTTCGCGCACCGCAACTTTCGTATCGGCACCATTGTGTTGGTCGGCGGCTATGCCGGCTTCTTCGGCATCAACCTGATCCTGCCGCAGTGGCTGCAAACCCAGATGGGCTACACCGCCACCTGGGCCGGGCTGGCCGTAGCGCCGATCGGCATCCTGCCGGTGCTGATGTCGCCGTTCGTGGGCAAGTACGCGCACAAGTTCGACCTGCGCCTGCTGGCGGGGTTGTCGTTCCTGGCGATGGGCTTGAGCTGTTTCATGCGTGCCAGCTTCACCAACGAGGTGGACTTCCAGCACATCGCCCTGGTGCAGCTGTTCATGGGCATCGGCGTTGCACTGTTCTTCATGCCGACCTTGAGCATCCTGATGTCCGACCTGCCGCCGCACCAGATTGCCGACGGTGCGGGGCTGGCGACGTTCCTGCGCACTTTGGGCGGCAGCTTCGCGGCCTCGCTCACCACCTGGATCTGGATTCGCCGGGCCGACCAGCACCATGCCTACATGAGCGAGAACATGACCGTCTACGACTCGACCACGCGCGATGCCTTGCAGGCGCTGGGTGGGGCAGGGCAGAAGGCCTATACCCAACTGGACCAGATTCTCACCAGCCAGGCGTACATGATGTCCACCGTGGATTACTTCACGCTGATGGGGTGGATCTTCGCGGGCTTGATGTTGCTGGTGTGGCTGGCCAAGCCACCGTTTACGGCAAAGGCCGGGCCTGCTGCTTCGGGGCACTGATCCACAAAAGTTGGAATGCACTCAAGTGTGGGAGCTGGCTTGCCTGCGATGCAGACACCTCGGTGTATCAGATGCACCGAGGTGATGCTATCGCAGGCAAGCCAGCTCCCACAGGTTGATCGGTGTTGTGTCGCAGGGTTATGCGCCAGGCAATGCCAACTGCGGATTGACGAAGTCAAACGCCGCCAGTTGAAAGCCTTGCTCATCTACCTGCAACGCCCACCCTTGCTTGTCCCAGTCCCCCAGCACAATACGCTTGGCCGCCTGGTCGCCGATCTGCAACTTATGGATGGCGGGGCGGTGGGTATGGCCGTGGACCAGGGTGCGCACGCCGAACTGCTGCATCACCCGTGGCACTTCTTCAGGGGTGACATCGACAATGTCGTTGGCCTTCATGCGCACCTGGGCGCTGCTCTCACTGCGCAACTTGCGCGCCAGTTTGTGGCGCGTGCCCAAGGGCAGGTGGCGCAGGATAAACAGCACAATCGGGTTACGCAGGATGCGCCGCAGCTTCATATAGCCGAGGTCGCGGGTGCAGAGGCTATCGCCGTGCATCAACAGCACAGGCTCGCCATACAACTGCACAACGGTCGGGTCCTTGAGCAAGGTGGCGCCTGCCGCTTTGCAGAACGCCTTGCCGATCAGGAAATCGCGGTTGCCGTGCATGATGAAAATCGGGGTGCCGCTGTCGCTCAGCTCACGCAGAGCCGCGCAGATGGACTGCTGGAAGGGGGTCATGCCATCGTCGCCAATCCAGGCTTCAAAGAAGTCCCCCAGAATGTACAACGCCTGGGCGCCACGGGCGCGGCCGTGGAGCAGATCCAGAAACGCCCGGGTGATGTCCGGGCGCTCCTCTTCCAGATGCAAATCTGAAATCAGCAATATCACCCAACGATCTCGGCTTTCTCGACGATCACGTCTTCGGCTGGAACGTCCTGGTGACCGGCCTTGGAGGTGGTCGATACGCCTTTGATCTTGTCGACAACGTCGGTGCCTTCGGTGACTTTACCGAACACCGCGTAGCCCCAACCCTGCACGTTCTTGCCGCTGTGGTTCAGGAAAGAGTTGTCGGCGACGTTGATGAAGAACTGCGCGGAGGCCGAATGCGGCTCCATGGTACGGGCCATGGCGACGGTGTACTTGTCGTTGGAAAGGCCGTTGTCCGCTTCGTTCTGGATGCTTGGACGCTTGTCTTTCTTTTCTTTCATGCCTGGCTCGAAACCGCCGCCCTGGATCATGAAGTTACCGATGACACGGTGGAAAACGGTGTTTTCGTAGTGGCCGGCTTTAACGTATTCGATGAAGTTGGCGACGGTGATCGGCGCTTTCTCGGCGTTCAGCTCGATGACGATGTCACCGTGGTTGGTGGTCAGTTTGACTTGAGTCATGTTCGCTACTCTTTTCAGGGAATTCGTGGGTGTGGGCGCCTGGGCGCCTTACCTGTCTGGCTAAACGACGGCCAAGGCGCGCAGTTTAGCGTGCCCTGCGGGAATTTCGAGGTGGTTTTTTACCGCCCGGGCAATTAATTGGCCACGCTCTGTATGTGTCTTGACTGCTTCGGCTATTATGAGCCCTTTGTTTTATCTGGCCCCACCTGGCCACGCACCTGTCTGTTCAAGGATCCTATGAGCAAGCCCACTGTCGACCCTACCTCGAATGCCAAGGCCGGACCTGCCGTCCCGGTCAACTTCCTGCGCCCGATCATCCAGGCGGACCTGGATTCGGGCAAGCACACGCAGATCGTCACCCGTTTCCCACCTGAGCCCAACGGCTACCTGCACATCGGCCACGCCAAGTCGATCTGTGTGAACTTCGGCCTGGCCCAGGAGTTCGGTGGCGTCACGCACCTGCGTTTCGACGACACCAACCCGGCCAAGGAAGACCAGGAATACATCGACGCCATCGAAAGCGACATCAAGTGGCTGGGCTTCGAATGGTCCGGTGAAGTGCGCTATGCCTCCAAGTACTTCGATCAGTTGTTCGACTGGGCCGTCGAGTTGATCAAGGCCGGCAAGGCCTATGTGGACGACCTGACCCCGGAGCAGGCCAAGGAGTACCGTGGCACGTTGACCGAGCCGGGCAAGAACAGCCCGTTCCGCGACCGTTCGGTGGAAGAGAACCTGGACTGGTTCAACCGTATGCGCGCCGGCGAATTCCCGGACGGCGCCCGCGTGCTGCGCGCCAAGATCGACATGGCCTCGCCGAACATGAACCTGCGCGACCCGATCATGTACCGCATCCGCCATGCCCACCACCACCAGACCGGTGACACGTGGTGCATCTACCCCAACTACGACTTCACCCACGGCCAGTCGGACGCCATCGAAGGCATCACCCACTCCATCTGCACCCTGGAGTTCGAAAGCCATCGCCCGTTGTACGAGTGGTTCCTGGACAGCCTGCCGGTACCGGCGCACCCGCGTCAGTACGAATTCAGCCGCCTGAACCTGAACTACACCATCACCAGCAAGCGCAAGCTCAAGCAGTTGGTCGATGAAAAACACGTGCATGGCTGGGATGACCCGCGCATGTCGACCCTGTCGGGCTTCCGCCGTCGCGGCTATACCCCGGCGTCGATCCGTAACTTCTGCGACATGGTCGGCACCAACCGTTCCGACGGTGTGGTCGATTTCGGCATGCTGGAATTCAGCATCCGTCAGGACCTGGATGCGAATGCACCGCGCGCCATGTGCGTGCTGCGTCCGTTGAAAGTCGTGATCACCAACTACCCGGAAGGCCAGGTCGAGAACCTCGAGCTGCCGCGCCATCCGCAGAAAGAAGAACTCGGCGTGCGCAAATTGCCATTCGCCCGCGAAATCTACATCGACCGTGACGACTTCATGGAAGAGCCGCCAAAAGGCTACAAGCGCCTGGAGCCGAACGGCGAAGTGCGTCTGCGCGGCAGCTACGTGATCCGTGCCGACGAAGCGATCAAGGACGCCGACGGCAACATCGTCGAACTGCGTTGCTCCTACGACCCGGATACCCTGGGCAAGAACCCTGAAGGCCGCAAGGTCAAGGGCGTGGTCCACTGGGTACCGGCCGCTGCCAGCATCGAGTGCGAAGTGCGCCTGTACGATCGTCTGTTCCGCTCGCCAAACCCTGAGAAGGCCGAAGACAGCGCCAGTTTCCTCGACAACATCAACCCTGATTCCCTGCAAGTACTCACTGGTTGTCGTGCCGAGCCATCGCTTGGCGACGCACAGCCGGAAGACCGTTTCCAGTTCGAGCGCGAAGGTTACTTCTGCGCAGATATCAAGGACTCGAAACCAGGTCAGCCGGTATTCAACCGTACCGTGACCTTGCGAGATTCGTGGGGCCAGTGATTTAAGGGAAACATCGTGCTAACGATCTACAACACGCTCAGCAAGACCAAAGAAGTCTTCAAGCCGCTGGATGGCAACAAGGTGCGCATGTACGTGTGCGGCATGACCGTGTACGACTATTGCCACATCGGCCACGGCCGCAGCATGGTTGCCTTCGACCTGGTGACCCGCTGGTTGCGTTTCAGCGGCTATGACTTGACGTACGTGCGCAACATCACCGACATCGACGACAAGATCATCAACCGTGCCAACGAGAACGGCGAGTCGTTCGATGCGCTGACCGAGCGCATGATCGCCGCCATGCACGAGGACGAGGCGCGCCTCAACATCCTCAAGCCCGACATGGAGCCGCGCGCAACGGACCACATCCCGGGCATGCACGCGATGATCCAGACCCTGATCGACAAGGGCTACGCCTACGCCCCAGGCAACGGCGACGTGTACTACCGCGTCGCCAAGTTCATGGGCTACGGCAAGCTGTCGCGCAAGAAGATCGAAGACCTTCGCATCGGTGCGCGCATCGAAGTCGACGAAGCCAAGCAGGACCCGCTCGACTTCGTACTCTGGAAAGGTACCAAGCCCGGCGAGCCAAGCTGGGAGTCGCCGTGGGGCCCTGGGCGTCCGGGCTGGCACATCGAATGCTCGGTGATGTCCACTTGCTGCCTGGGCGAGACTTTCGACATTCATGGCGGCGGCAGCGACCTGGAGTTCCCGCACCACGAAAACGAAATCGCCCAGAGCGAAGCTGCCACTGGCAAGACCTACGCCAACGCCTGGATGCACTGCGGCATGATCCGCATCAATGGCGAGAAGATGTCCAAGTCCTTGAACAACTTCTTCACCATCCGCGACGTGCTGGAGAAGTACCACCCGGAAGTGGTGCGTTACCTGCTGGTGTCCAGCCACTACCGCAGCGCCATCAACTACTCGGAAGACAACCTAAAGGACGCCAAGGGCGCCCTGGAGCGTTTCTATCACGCGTTGAAAGGCTTGCCATCGGTTGCGCCTGCTGGTGGCGAAACGTTCGTGGCACGCTTTACCGAAGTCATGAACGACGACTTCGGCACCCCGGAAGCCTGCGCCGTGCTGTTTGAGATGGTGCGCGAGATCAACCGCTTGCGTGAGACTGATCTCGACGCGGCAGCGGGTTTGGCGGCGCGCTTGAAAGAACTGGCGAGCGTGCTGGGTGTGTTGCAGATGGAAGCTGATGATTTCCTGCAGGCTGGTGCTGAAGGGCGTGTGGATGCGGCGCAAGTGGAGGCGCTGATCCAGGCGCGTTTGACGGCTCGTACCAATAAAGACTGGGCGGAGTCTGACCGTATCCGTGACCAATTGACTGCGATGGGCGTGGTGTTGGAAGACGGGAAGGGTGGGACGACGTGGCGGTTGGCTGACTGACGGTTGATAGCTGCACGCTGAATGAAAAACGCCCCGACAGGTTCGGGGCGTTTTTTTGCACACTGTTTAACGTTTCACTCGATCCACTGTGGGAGCTGGCTTGCCTGCGATGACGGAGTGTCAGTTACCGAAAATGTTGGCTGACCCGCTGCAATCGCAGGCAAGCCAGCTCTCACATTTTTTACCGTGCCCACTTTGCGAACTCTTCGGTTTCAGATTTATGTGTGAGTTGGATGGTCTTTGAGGCTTAGTGTTTTATCCACCATTAACTGGATCCCCTCCAGCATTCGACAAATTCCCAGGGCCACGCTGCGAGGATTGCCGTCGATCTCAAATGCCAAATGGCTTGCCAGTGCATGAACCGACGCTAGATCCTCCGAGGCGTTGACCAGCAGCGTCTCGACGTCTAGTCCTTCGCGCACGGTAAACAAACCATGGCCCTCAGCAGACGGCTCTGGTTTCTCAGACGGGTTCAGATAGTGGTTGATTGCTCGATGAGCGGCGGTGTGGAACACGGTTGAATCTGAAGGCGGATTGGGGCTGTCTTTAATCATGGCGTAGTTCCTAGAGTATTGGAGTCACCACCCATCGCTGCGAAACGATATTTGGGTGGCAGCTGTACGCAGGTTCGCAGACCGGGACTCTAGCACCCGGCATACCCGAAGGTATCCCGCGCACAGCCGCCATAACATCAGGCATAAAAAAGCGCCCGCTATCTGAGGTGGACGCTGTGCGTCTAGAGTTTAACCGAGCTGCGAAACTCGGTCGCTGAATTTGCAGCGACCGCCAAAGATTAGGCAGCCAGCTTCCCAGCGGCAACCCTAAAACGCTGTCGGAAATTTCCGTACGTGGCGCGATAGCAATATCTAAATTTTAGGATATTTCCCAAAATGCCCATTGAGTTTGACGCCCGTCTGCTCCTGGCTTTAGATGATTGCCACGACCAAACCCAAGACGAAACTGGCGGTGATTCAAATGGATTGTATTTTCTGCAGCATTGTCCGCAAAACTTCCCCGGCCCATATCCTGTGGGAGGATGATCAGCATATGGCGTTCCTGTCGATCTTCCCCAACACACCGGGTTTCAGCGTGGTGATTCCCAAGCAGCATTACGGCAGTTATGCGTTTGCGCAGTCGGATGAAGTGTTGGCAGGGCTTGCGATAGCCGCGAAGAAAACCGCACAGCAGATCGACCGCGTGTTTCCCGATGTGGCGCGTACGGGGATGATCCTGGAGGGGTATGGGGTGGATCACCTGCACGCGAAATTGTTTCCCATGCATGGGACGGGGCAGGACAGCACGTTCAAGCCGTTGAGCTCGAAGGTGGATAAGTTTTTTGCGGCTTATGAGGGCTATATCTCTTCCCACGATCATGTGCGGGCGGATGATGCCGAACTGGCTGAGCTGGCAGAGCGGATCCGGTCTTTCGCCTAGTGCGGTTAAAAATGTGGGAGCTGGCTTGCCTGCGATAGCCATAGGTATCTACACAACTTCGAGGCGACGCTGGACCTGTGGCGAGGGAGCTTGCTCCCGCGACGGCCTGGCAGCCGACGCTGATCTAACTGATGCCCCGCGATCCAATGTGGGAGCTGGCTTGCCTGCGAAGGCGGCCTGAAAGCCGACCAGGATCTCGGATCAGACCGCGTACATATCCGTTCCTGCGGTAATGGCTGCTATTGGTTCCGCTTTTACAGCGGGTCACTTTTGAAGAGCCCAAAAGTAACCAAAAGGCTCTTGCCCCACCACTCGGCACCTCGCCTAGGCTCGGTGTACCCGTAATCCGACATTGATTTGGGGGGCCGCCGCCACGCGCCATCCATGGCGCGGGGCGGCTAAACCGGCATCCCTGCCGGTTTACCCCCCAAATCACTGTCGAATTCCGGCCAGCGTGGTTTAACGGGGCGCCTAAGATCAAAAGCAGAGCAGATCAAGATCAAGAGCGGCTCGCTTCGCATCGTGGTTACCGTCGGCTGCTACAGGCTACAAAGTTGTGTAGATACCTATGCTGCGATAGCGGTTTATCAGTCACAGCATCATTGACTGAAACTCCGCTATCGCAGGCAAGCCAGCTCCCACATTTTTACTGCGTTCGCCTGATGAATCAGCGGCGGCTACTGACTTCGGCGGGTACGTCATCACCGGCCATGCGCTTGCGGAACAGGGCCGTTCGCGCCAGCAGCAGTGTGGTGACCGGCACGGTGATCGACAGCAAAATCGGAATCAACCACCCATGCAACACCGGCCCGGATTTGAGCACCGAAAAGTAGATGATCGACGCCAACGCCACACTCCACGCCCCCAACGTCGACGCCAGTGCCGGCGGGTGCATGCGTTGGAAAAATTCTTTCATCCGCAGCAAGCCAATCGCGCCAATCAAGGCAAACAGGCTGCTGAGCACCAGCAACGCCGCCACTATGATTTCCACCCATAACGGCATCATTCAATCACCTCGCCACGCAGCAGGAATTTGGCCAGGGCGAACGAACCGACGAAGCCGAACAGCGCGATCAATAGCGCTGCTTCAAAGTAAGTGTCGCTGGCATAGCGAATACCCAGGGTCAGCATCATCAGCATCGCCAGGATGTACAGGTAGTCCAGCGCCAGTACCCGGTCCTGGGCCGAGGGGCCTTTGAACAGGCGCACCAGGGTCAGCACCATGGCCAGGGAAAACAGGAACAGGCTGAACAGGATCGCATTGGCGAGCAGGGCGCTCATTCGAAGATCTCCATCAGGGGCCGTTCGTAGGCGTGCTTGAATTGCTGGATAAACGAGGCTTCGTCATCCAGGTCGAAAACGTGCAGCAGCAGGATGCTGCGGTCCAGGGCCAGTTCCGACCAGACGGTGCCGGGGGTCACGCTGGTGATCATCGCTAGCACAGCCAGGCCGTTGGCGTCGCGCAGGTCCAGGGGGATCTTGATAAAGCGCGAGCGCGGTGGGCGTGAGCCGCAAGTGAGTACGCCCCAGGCCACGTGCAGGTTGGAGATGATCACATCGAGGCCGACCCGGAAAAACAGGTGCACGATCACACCAGGGCGGCGGATGCGGATCGGCAGCGGGCGCAGCGGCGCCATCATCAGCGGCGCAAGAACGCCCAACAGTGCGCCCAGCAGCAGGTTGCCCGGGCTTATCGACAAGTTCAGCACCAGCCACAATACCCACAACGCCAACGACAGCCAGGGAGCAGGGAACAGGCGTTTCATGGCTGCACCTCCAGGGCGGCGGCCTTGGCTTCAGGGCTGGGCACTGGCCGGGTCGCGAGCACTGCCATCACGTAGTGTTCCGGGTTGTTCAGGCTGTCGGCGGTGGCCTGGGTGTAGCGCATCAGCGCCTCGGCCTTGAAGGTCAGCGCGATGCTCAGCCCCAGCAGCAGGAAGATCGGCACACATTCGTAACGGCGCAACAGCGGTGACGGGCGCTCCTCCGGGGTCCAGAAGCGCTGGATGCCGAGGCGGGCGAAAGCGATGAGCGAGGCCAGGCCAGAGAGAATCAGCAGCGCCACCAGGCCCCAGGCCGCTGGGCGGATTGATTCGTCCACGGCGTTGCCCAGGCCCAGTGGGTTGATCAGCGCGCTCAACAGGCTGAGCTTGCCGATAAACCCGGACAGCGGCGGCATGCCGATAATCAGCAGCGCGCAGGCGATAAAGCTCAGGCCGAGGAAGGCCATGGTCCAGGGGATGACCTGGCCGATCACTGCTTTTTGCTCATCGTCCAGGTTCACACCCGGGCGCGGATGCAGCGATTCCATGGCTTTGGGCAGCGCATCAATCTCCTCATCCAGTGGCAGGTCGTTGGCCGAACGCGAACGCTCGATCAACTCCGCCAGCAAAAACAGCGTACTCAGTGCCAGGGTGGAACTGACCAGATAGAACAGCGCCCCAGCGGTCAGGCTCGGCTGGGCAAACCCTACCGCCGACAGCAAGATCCCGGCCGACACCAGGATACTCAGGCTGGCCATGCGTTCCAGGCGCTGCGCCGCCACCATCGCCAGTGCCGCGCAAATGATGGTCGCCATGCCGCCGTACACCAGCCAGTCGCCGCCAAACAGCGCCGAGGCGCCGGCCTGGCCGGAGAACAGCAGGGTCCACAGGCGCAGCACGGTGTACACGCCGACCTTGGTCATGATCGCGAACATTGCCGCCACCGGCGCGCTGGCCGAGGAATAGGCGGGGGCCAGCCAGAAGTTCAGCGGCCACATGCCGGCCTTGGCCAGGAACGCCGTAGCCAGGATCGCCGCACCGGCATGCAACAGGCCGCGATCGGCCTCCGGTACCAGCGGGATTTTCAGCGCCAGGTCAGCGAAATTCAGGGTGCCGGTGACGCCGTAGATCATCGCCGCGCCAATCAGAAACAGCGACGACGCCAGCAGGTTGATTGCAATGTAATGCAGCCCCGACGACACCCGCGCACGGCCGGAACCGTGCAGCATCAGGCCGTAGGAGGCTGCCAGCAGCACCTCGAAGAACACGAACAGGTTGAACAGGTCGGCGGTGAGGAAGGCGCCATACAGTCCCATCAGTTGGATCTGGAACAGGGCATGGAAGCTGGTGCCCGCACGGTCCCAGCGGGCCATGGCGAACAGCAGCGCACTGACGCCGATAACCCCGGTAAGCACCAGCATCATCGCCGACAGTTGGTCCACCACCAGGACGATGCCGAACGGCACCTGCCAGTTGCCCGGCAGGTACACGCCAATGGAGCCGGGGCCGCCTTGTTGCGTCCAGTACAACAGCAGGATGGCGACGCCCAGGCCGACGATGCTGGAGCACAGATTGATTCGGGCTTTGAGCGGGCGGCGTTTCTCGCCCAGCATCAGCATCAGCCCGGCGGTGAGCAGCGGCAGCAGGATCGGCGCGACGATCAGTTGATTCATCCACGTCATTCCTTGGGCTCCCGGCCGTCTACATGGTCAGTGCCGGTCAGGCCCCGGGATGCCAGCAGCACCACCAGGAACAACGCGGTCATGGCGAAGCTGATCACGATGGCCGTGAGCACCAGGGCCTGGGGCAGTGGGTCGGTGTAGTTGAGCAGGTCTTGGGGCACGCCGTCCTTGATGATCGGCTCCTTGCCGATAAACAGGCTGCCCATGCTGAAGATAAACAGGTTGACCCCGTAGGACAGCAGGCACAAACCCATGACTACCTGGAATGTCCGAGGCCGCAGGATCAACCAGACGCCGGAGGCCGCCAGGACCCCAATGGCTATTGCGATGACTTCTTCCATCAGGCGGCTCCTTCGGTTGCAGCAACCACTTTGGGCTGGTTGCTCGGTTTATGCGCGCGCACCGACTGGTGGCCGAGGGCGGTGAGCATCAACAGGGTCGAGCCTACGACCATGGCGTACACGCCGACGTCAAAGAACAGCGCACTAGCGATATGTATATCGCCCAGTAACGGCAGGCTGATATGCCAGGTATGCGTAGTGAGGAACGGGTACCCGGCGAACAGCGCGCCCAGCCCGGTCAAGGTGGCCGACAGCAGGCCGAAGCCCATCCAGCGCATCGGCCGCAGGCTCATCTGCGCCTCGACCCACTGGGTGCCGGCAACCATGTATTGCAGGATAAACGCCACTGACATCACCAGCCCGGCGACGAAGCCACCACCAGGTTGGTTGTGGCCGCGCATGAACAGATAAAACGACACCACCAGCGCAATCGGCAGCAGCAGGCGCACCAGCACCGCCGGCACCATCATAAAGCCCAGGGCGGTGTCACTGGCCTGGCGCGGGTTGACCAGGTCGGTGGCCACGTCCGGCGCCAGTTGGCGCTGTTGGGGTGGCAACTCCATGCTTTCCTTGGACGGGCGGAAGCGACGGAGCAAGGCGTACACGGTCAGGGCCACGGCGCCCAATACGGTGATTTCGCCCAGGGTGTCGAAGCCACGGAAGTCCACCAGCATCACGTTCACCACATTGCTGCCGCCGCCTTCGGGCAGCGCACGGCTTAAGTAGAACGAGGAGATATCGTTGGGTGTCTGGCGGGTCAGCATCGCGTAGGACAACAGCGCCATGCCGCCGCCCACCACGGTGGAGAGCAGCAAGTCACGCAGGCGGCGGATACGCGCCTTGCGCAGCGAGCTGGGCAGGGGTGAGACCTCTTCGATCCGCCTTGGCAGCCAGCGCAGGCCGAGCAGGATCAGCACGGTGGTGACCACTTCCACCACCAGCTGGGTGAGGGCCAGGTCCGGCGCCGAGAACCACACGAAGGTGACGCAGGTCATCAGGCCGCACACGCTGACCATGGTCAGGGCCGCCAGCCGGTGGTACTTGGCTTGCCAGGCGGCGCCGAGGGCGCAGGCAATCGCCAGCAACCACAGGGTGACGAAGACGATGGAACCCGGGATTTTCGGGCGGTCGCCCCAACTGAGGCCACTGTTGATCATCGGGATCATCGCGCCGATCACCGCCAGCAGCACCAACAGGAACAATTGGGTTTGCAGGCGCTTGGTGCTGATGCGTTTCTCGATGCGGCGCACGCCACGCATCATCACCACCAGGCAACGCTCGAAACCGCGCTTGCCGTTGAAGTAGCCGATCAGCGGCGGGTATTCGAAGCGGCCACGCTTGAGTTGCTTGCGCAGCATCAGGTACAGCACCACGCCGCCGGTCATCGCCACCAGGCTCATGATCATCGGTGCGTTCCAGCCGTGCCAGATCGCCAGGCTGTAGTCCGGTAACGTACCGCCCACCACCGGCAGGGCGGCAGCGGCGAGGATCGAGCCGACCATCTGGGCCGGGAAAATCCCCACCAGCAGGCAGGTGAACACCAGCAGCTCGACCGGTGCGCGCATCCAGCGCGGGGGCTCGTGGGGCGTGTGTGGCAGGTCTGTGGCGGGCGGGCCGAAGAACACATCCACGGTAAAGCGCAGGGCATAGGCCACGCTGAACGTACCGGCGATGGTCGCGATCACCGGCAGGGCGATTTCCACCCAACGGGTCGACGAAATAAACACGGTTTCGGCAAAGAACATCTCTTTGGACAGGAAGCCATTGAGCAACGGCACCCCGGCCATGGACGCACTGGCCACCATCGCCAGGGTCGCGGTAAACGGGATCAGGCGCACCAGGCCGCTGAGCTTGCGGATATCCCGCGTGCCGCTTTCGTGGTCAATGATGCCCGCCGCCATGAACAGCGAAGCCTTGAACGTGGCGTGGTTGAGAATGTGGAAGACAGCGGCAACAGCGGCCAGCGGGCTGTTAAGGCCCAGCAGCAGGGTGATCAGCCCGAGGTGGCTGATGGTGGAATAGGCCAGCAGGCCCTTGAGATCGTTTTGAAACATGGCGCAGTAAGCGCCGAGGAGGAGCGTGAGGGCGCCGGCACCGCCGACGATCCAGAACCATTCTTCGCTGCCGGACAGCGACGGCCACAGGCGGGCCAGCAGGAACACGCCGGCCTTCACCATCGTCGCCGAATGCAGATAAGCCGAAACCGGGGTGGGCGCCGCCATGGCGTGGGGCAGCCAGAAATGGAAGGGGAACTGCGCGCTTTTGCTCAAGGCGCCGATCAGCACCAGGGCGAGCATGACCGGGTACAGCGAATGCGCGCGAATCTGATCGCCCGCCGCCAGCACCTGGTCCAGGTCATAGCTGCCGACGATATGCCCCAGCAGCATCACTCCCGCCAACAGGCACAGCCCACCTGCGCCAGTGACCATCAGCGCCATATACGCACCACGTCGCGCATCTGCACGGTGGTGCCAATAGCCGATCAGGAGGAACGAGAACAGGCTGGTCAGTTCCCAGAAGAATACGATCTGGATCAGGTTGCCGGAGATCACCAAACCAAGCATGGCGCCCATGAACGCCAGGAAAAACGCAAAGAAACGCGGCACCGGGTCGTCCGGCGACATGTAGTAGCGCGCATACAGCGACACCAGCGTGCCGATGCCCAGCACCAGCATCGAGAACAGCCAGGCAAACCCATCCATGCGCAACACGAAGTTCAGCCCCAGGCTGGGTAACCACATGAATTCTTCGCGGATCACGCCACCGTGGGCGATCTGGGGGTAGAGCAGGGCGACTTGAATAGTACCGACCAGTGCCACAAGGCCGGCCAACAGGGATTCGGTGTTACGTGCGTTATGCGGCAGCAAGGCCGCCAGACAGCTGCCGATAAAAGGCAGAAGCAGTAGAACTATCAGGGACATAGGCTTCTAATCTGCGGGAGTTTGGGATGCATCATACGTGCCGCTTTCACGATCACCAAACGGCAAGATGTGGCAGGATCCTACAAGGTAGGCTGAAACCTCCCATTTGGCACTGTTTCAGCCTACCTCTCAACTGAAATGCCGACCCTGTGGGAGCCGGGCTTGCCCTCGCCTACTGTAGGAGCGAGCTTGCTCGCGAAAAACGTCAACGATAACGCGTGTTTGCTGAATGAACGCGGCGCCTGTAAGTTTTTCGCGAGCAAGCTCGCTCCTACAAAAAGCCTTAACTGACTGGTATTCGGGCTTGCCCGCGATGACGATAGCCTTGGCATCACAGCGTTCCCAGGTTAGCCCTGACGCTCCTGTTCCAAGGCATCTGCCTGCTCAACGGCCTTCTGCCCCTTGGTCTTCAACTCACTCACAATCACCGCCAGCACAATCAACACCGCGCCCAACATCGCAATCGGCGGGAACCGTTCCCCGGCGATCCGCCCCACAACGCCTGCCCAAACTGGCTCACCGGCATAAATCAACGTTGCCCGCGTTGGCGACACACTCTGCTGCGCCCAATTCATCGCCACCTGGATCACCGCACTGGTCAAGCCCAGGCCCACCGCACTGAACAGCAACAGCCAAGAAAAGCCCGGCAACGCCTCACCCATGGGCACCACCATCATGAACGACAGCACCGAAGCGGTGGCCAGTTGCACGACGGTCACCCGGCGAATATCCACCTGGCCGGCAAATGCGCTGATCAAAATGATCTCGGCCGCTATTGCCACTGCGCCGATCAAGGTGGCGATTTCACCCGCGCTGAAATTCAGCGAGGCCCCCGCCGGGCCGGTCAACAGCATCAAGCCGGCAAATGCCAGCATGATGCCGATGCTGGGCATCAACCCGGGGCGCCGGCCCAGCACCAACCACTGCAACAACGGCACAAACGGTACGTACAGCGCGGTGATAAATGCCGACTGGCTGCTCAGGATGGTTTGCAGGCCAATGGTCTGCAAACCGTAGCCGAACATGATCGCCACCCCGATAAACACCCCGGCCTTCAATTCGAACAGGGTCAGGTCGCGCAGGGTGCGCAAGGAAAAGAACCCCACCACAATCGTCGCTGCCGCGAAGCGCAGACCCACAAAAAACATCGGCCCGCTGACGGTCATGGCGTGCTGCACCAGCAAAAAGGTGCCACCCCAGATCATGGTGATCACTACGAGGATGCATTCGGCTTTACTGAAACGGTTGAAACGCGAAGGGGAGTTCGGGGCGGTCATGGCGGCTCGGTCTTGCAA
Source organism: Pseudomonas fluorescens (assembly GCF_001902145.1). GTDB lineage: Bacteria > Pseudomonadota > Gammaproteobacteria > Pseudomonadales > Pseudomonadaceae > Aquipseudomonas > Aquipseudomonas fluorescens_BV. The sequence continues at coordinate 173,017 of NZ_MRST01000027.1, read as the reverse complement.
GGGGAAAGCACGGACCGCACAATGCGCCGCACGCTGGGCAGTATACTGCGCACACCCACCTATTGAGCAATATAGTGCACAAAGAAAATCCGCAACGGGCTTCGGTCCTGCAGCACGTCAGCCAGAACGTTCGTCGCCTGCGCCATGCCGCCGACTTGAGCCAGACCGCGCTCTCGGAAAAATCCGGTGTCAGCCGGCGCATGCTGGTGGCGATAGAAGCCGGGGAGAAGAACGTCAGCCTGTCGACCCTGGACCGTGTCGCCGAAGCGTTGGACGTGGCGTTCAGTGATCTGATTCAGGCGCCGGATGTGCGCGACCACAGCCGTATCAATGAGCTGGCCTGGGCGGGCGAGATTGTCGGCAGTAAGGCGGTGTTGCTGGCCAAGGCTACGGCACGGCGTGAGGTCGAATTATGGGAGTGGCGGCTTGAGCCCGGTGATCGTTATTGCCCGGACCCTGACCTGGAAGGGTGGAGCGAACAACTATTTGTGTTCGAGGGCAGCCTGACGCTGGTGATAGGTGATCAGGAAAATCTCATCGAGGCTGGAGAGTTCTTTATGTTCGCCAGCCACCAGCCCCATGCTTATCGCAATGATGGGAACGCGGCGGTGCGGTTTGTTCGAAATGTGGTGATTTGAACAACAGTCAGGGTGAACGGGTATGAGTCAATCAATCCGCTTTGCAGATGTACTGATCATCGGCGGTGGCCTGAGCGGCACGATGCTGGCCGTGCAACTGCTGCGCCTGCCGGGCACGCGGCGCATCCTGGTAGTCGAACCCCGTGCTGAGCTGGGACGAGGTGAAGCCTACAGCGCGGTCGAGCTGGGCCACACGTTGAACGGCAATGCCGCACGCATGAGCGTTGACCCGGACAATGCCGACGACCTGACCCAATGGCTCACTGACTACATCAGCGCCGGGGGATGGCCCGAGTCGTACCAACAGCATGTGCCTATCAGCGAACTGTTCCCGCCACGGGGGATTTTTGGTCTGTACGCGCAGCAGCGTCTGGCGCAAGCCAAGGCGCTTTCTACATCGAGCGTCGAGCACATCCGCGCCGAAGGGGTAGACCTGCAAGTCGATGCCACCTCGGTGTTGTTGACCCTCGATAATGGCGAGCAACTGCGGGGGGCTTTCGCGGTGGTCGCCACCGGCATGTTCCCGGCGGCGCGCACCCCGCAAACCGCCTCCACAGGTTTGAACGCTGCTGCACTGGATCCTTGGGATGTATGCGCGATGACGCGGCTCGCCCCCCAATCGACGGTGCTGATCATCGGCTCCGGCCTGACCATGGTCGATGCCGTGGTCTCCCTGGAACAGGCCGGGCATCGCGGGCCTATCGAGATTTTTTCGCGCCACGGCTTGTTGCCCCATGTACGCCGGCAACCGCCGAGCTGGGACGATTTCCTGGCCGCCGACCACAGCCTGAGCAGCCCTCGACAATTGCTGCGTGAAGTGCGACGCCAGTGCCAGCTCGCGATGGGGCAAGGCATTGACTGGCAGGCACCGCTGGACACGGTGCGCGGGCACATAGCACGCCTGTGGAGCCAGGCCAGTGAGGCTCAGAAGCGCCAGTTCGTGCGGCATGTGCGGCCTTGGTGGGAAAGCCATCACCACCGTTCGCCGCCATTGAGTGCGCAACTGGTGGAGCGCTTGCACCAGCAGGGGCGGTTGCGGATTCATGCGGCGTCGTTCAAGGGCTTGGTGCCGTCGCAAGAAGGGGTTGCCATTGCGGTGCGCTATCGCGGCGAGAACCGGTTCACCCCTGTTACAGGGGCCGCGCTGATCAATTCCAGCGGCATCGAATACGACTGGCGCCGGGTGGCCCGGCCTTTATCGCAGCAACTGCTAAAGCGTGGGTTGGTCCAGCCTGGGCCGCTGGCGCTGGGGATTGCGGCGGATGCGACGGGGGCGGTGCTGGATGCTCGCGGCCAGGTCAGCCAGCGACTGTTCGCCATGGGGCCGCCGTTGCGGGGCATGTGGTGGGAGAGTACGGCGGTGACCGATGTGGCGCTGCAGGCCAAGGCACTGGCCGCCAGGCTGGCACAGCGCTGAATGTGGGAGCTGGCTTGCCTGCGATGGCGGTGGTTCAGTTAAAGATTCAGTGACTGACACACAGCTTTCGCGAGCAAGCCCGCTCCCACATGTTGATCTTCGTTTATCTTGGGATTTTCACAAACCCTGATTTGAGCCCAAACACCTCAACCCCCTGGGGCGTCGATTGTCCAGTGGTCACTTTGACCCGCTGCGCCGACTTATCCATCGACGTCCGATACTCCACCGTCATGTCCGCCTGGATCGCCTGGCTGGGGATCACCATCGCCTGGTCATTGTTGTAGGTCACGATAGTCAACCGCGCACTCATGCCCAGGCGCACCCGTTGCAACTGCTGGGGCGTCAGCGTGGGGATCGACAAGGTCACCGGAAACTGCGCGCTACCCTGGCTGTCGCTGGCGATGGCCAGGCCGCTGACCACGCTGACCGAACCCGTCAGCCGTTCGCCATCAAAGCCATCGCCCATCACTTCCACGGCCTGGCCCTGATGCAACTGGTTGATATCCAGCTCCGAGACCTTGGCCACGATTTTCAACCGTTCGATATTGGCCAGCCCGAACAGCACCTGGCCCTGGCTGACCTTGCTGCCGGCCTGCACCGGGGCGTTGTTGTTGCCGCCACCTTGAGCGGTATTGGTGCTGCCGGGCGCCGGTACCACGATGCCGGAGAAGGGCGCCTTGACCTCCTTGCCTTCGAGCAGTGTTTGCAAGGCTTCGTACTTCACCGTGGCATTGGTCAGCTCCATTTCGGCTATCTGCCGGTATTCGCCCTGGCCTTGGTCCAGGGCTTGTTGCAGCTCACTGCGCGCCGCTACCAAGTCCAATTGCTGTTGCTGGGTTTGCTGCTTGAGGTCATCCAGTTCGTTGCGGGGGATGATGCCGCGCTTGAACAGGTTTTCGCTCTCGGTAAGTTTGCGTTGGGTGTTGCCCGCAGTCATTTCAGCGGTGCGTAAACTGCGACGGGCGCGGCTGACGGTGGGGCTGCTGCCCCAGTCCTGCATTTCCTGCACGGTGCGCCGGGCCTTGAGTTGCGCGGAGAGGGCGTCGCGCAGCTGTACTTCAAGTGTCGCCGGGTCCATGCGCAACAGGACCTGGCCGGCCTCGACGCGCTGGCCTTGTTCGACCAGGTTGGCCAGCACATTGCCGTCGAACGGTGCCGTCAGGACGACGGTGGTGTCAGGCTCGATCTTGCCCACCAGGCCGATCTGGTGCACCAACGGGTCGGGCTTTACGGCCAGCCACTGTTCGCCTGTACCCGCCTGCTCAGCCCCGCTGCGTTGACTGAGCAGGCCGGCGACCGCGCCAGCCAACAGCAGGATCAAGGCAACGGCCAGCAGGGATTTTTTATTAGTAGTCATTGAGGGCGATTTCCCAACTTTCCAGCGTCATGCCCAGGGTCAGATCGAGCTGGGTCTGGGCGTTCAAATAAGCGATCAGCGCATTGAGCTGGGCATTTTCGGCGTTGCGCAGGTCGGTCTCGAAGCTCAGCACCTGAAAGTTGGTGGAGCGCCCGGCGCTGAGCTTTTCCCGCTCGATCTCGATCTTGCGCCGCGACAACTCCACGGCGCGCTTGGATATTTCATATTGGCGCCAGCGGGTGCCAAGGTCACGCACCACATTGTTGACGTTGCGCTCCAGCTCCTGGCGGGCGTCGGTAATGCGGATTTCCTGGTCTTCTACATTTACCCGTGCACGCACTTCGGCCTGGCGCGTGCTGATATCGCCAATAGGGATTTGCACTTGCACCCCGGCGTAACTGTCCCAGGTGCGGTTATTGTTATGGCCGTTGTCGTTATCGGTGGCGGCGCGTATCTGGTTGGCGCCGGCGACCAGGTCCACTTGCCAGCGCCCGGAATCCTTGGCGATCACCAGATCGAGGTCGGCCTGCTGGCTGCCGAGCAGGGCAGCGAGGTATTCCGGTTGCTGGTTTTGCGCGAGGTTGAAGGCCTGGCGCTTGTCGATCTCCATGGGGGTGGCTTCCAGGGCCTCGGTGGCACGCACCGGTGTCGACAGGTCCAGGGCCAGCAGGCGCAGCAACGCCAGGCGGCTGCTGTCGAGTTGGTTGCGCGCTTCTTCCACGCCTAATTGCTGGGTGGCGATATCGGCTTCGGTCTGCACGATCTCGAATTCGGCCATGCGCCCGGCGCTGATCAGCGCTTTGTTCACCTCCAGTAAAGTATTAGAGCGTTTGAGCGCTTCCTGGACGATCACCAACTGTTCCTGGGCGCGCAACAATTCGCGGTAGGTGGCGATGATCTGGCTGATGGTCTGCGCCACGGTGGCCTTGAGGTTCAGGCGGTTGGCCTGCTCGGCCAGGCGCGACAGGCGCAGCGGTGCGGTGGTGGCATCCCAGCCGGCCCCGCGCATCAGCGGTTGGATGATCGCAAGGTCCAGGCCGTCGCTGCGGTAGCGGCCGGCGCGGTTGGCGTTGTTCAACTGCTGGGTCCAGGCCATGCTCAAGCGCGTGCCGTATTCGCCGAGCAGGCTGCTGGTCGGCGCCAGGTTGGCGTTGCGCGCATTGTCTTGGGAGCCACGGGTACTGCGGTAATAGCTGTTGAGGGTGAGCTTGGGGTTGAACACGTCTTCGGCCACGCGCAGGTCGAATTTCTGCGCCACCCGTTGCAGGTAGGCGCTGCGGATCGCCGGGTTATTACGCAGGCCCAGGTACACCGCGTCCCCCAGGGTCATGGTGGTGGCCTGGGCATTCAGCGAGACGCTACGCTCGTAGCCGCTACGGGTAGTGCTGGGCGCCTGAGGGTTGATCACCACGTCGGCGGCCATGCCCGGCAGGCTGACCAGCATGATCAGTGGCAGGTACTTATTCATCGCGCAGGGCCTCGACCGGCTGCAAGCGTGAGGCCGACACCGCCGGGTAAATGCCAAAGAACAAACCCACCAGCAACGTACTGCCCACGCCCAGGGGCAGGGCGGCCACTGCCAACGCAAAGGCCCAGCCCGACAGCCACGCATACAGCCAGGCAGCGGTCATGCCCAGGACTGCGCCGCACAGCGCACCCACGGCGGTGAGGGTGACCGCTTCGAGCAAAAACAGGTTGCGGATATCCCGCTGGCGCGCGCCCAGAGCCATGCGGATGCCGATCTCGCGGCGGCGTTCCGAGACGTTCATCAGCATCACGTTCATCACCCCGACACCGCCGCCCACCAGGGAGATCGCGCCGAGGGCCAGGAGTAGATAGGCGAAGGTGCGGCTTTGGCGGGTCATGCCATCGATCATTTGCTGGGGCACCGTGATGTCGACGCTATGGTCGCTGAGCTGGGGTTGCAGCGCGGCGGCGGCGTCGCTGGCGATGCGTTCCATGTCCTGCCCCGGCGCCGCGCGGATGAGCACGTTGTTGATCTGCGGGTTGGCATAGATGCGGCGCATGCCCTCGGCGGGAATAAACAGCGATTCATTGGCTTGCACCGGCATCAGCATGGCCCGGGGTTGGTTGTGCAGGATGCCCACCACCAGAAACAGGTAATCGTTGATACGTACACGGTCGCCCAGTTGCAGCGGGTCACCTGGCGCGCCGAGGGCCTGGGCGAGTTGGTCGCCGATCACCCCGTAGGTTTCGTTGGCATCGAAGGGTGACAGGAAGCGTCCCTCGCGCAGCACCAGGCGCATGGCGTCCTGGATACCCGCAGTACTGCCGACAAAGTTGGCATTGGCGGTCCGCCCATGAAACACAATGGGCCCGCTGAACAGGCTGAGCGCGCCGATATGGGCAATGCCCGGCACTGCCCGGCGTACGGCATCGAGGTCGAGCTGGGTGCGCATCGGCACGTTGCTGCTGCCCTTGGGTGGGAACTGGGCGATGAGGGTGTCGGTGCCCATGTCCTTGAAAATCATCGCCGCATCCACCGCCGCGTTGTGGCCGATATTGATCAGCGCCACCACCGAGGAACTGCCGATGATGATCCCCAAGAGCGCCAGGATCGAACGCTTGCCCAGGGTACGCAGGCTGATAAAGGCTTCGTGCAGCAATTGGCTGAGGCTCTGCTCGACCCGCAGGCTCATGGGCGCCCGGCCTCATGCACCACGCCGTTGCGCACCAGGATCTTGCGCTCCAGGCGCTCGGCAATGTGGGGGTCGTGGGTGACGATGATCAGCGTCACCTGTTGGTCGCGGTTGAGGTTCAACAGCAGGTCCATGATCTCTTGGGCAGTGGTGCTGTCGAGGTTGCCGGTGGGTTCGTCGGCCAGGATCACTGAGGGTTTGCCGACCAGGGCGCGGGCAATGGCCACACGTTGGCGCTGACCACCGGAAAGGTCGGCGGGGCGATGGTGGGCGCGTTCGGCGAGGCCGACCTGTGCGAGCATGCGCTGGGCGTGTTCCACCGATTCATGCCGCGACACGCCGCGATAACTCAAGGGCAGCGCGACGTTGTCCAGGGCACTGAGGCGTGGCAGCAGGTTGAAGCTCTGGAACACGAAGCCGATCTGCTGGTTGCGGATCACCGCCAGTTCATCGGGGGTGGCGTTGAAAATATCGTGGCCGGCAAAGTGGTATTGACCGCAGTTGGGCAGGTCCAGCAAGCCGAGGATGTTGAGCAGGGTGCTTTTGCCGGAGCCAGAGGCACCGAGAATGCCGCAGCTGTCACCGCTGGCGATGGACAGGCACACGTCATTTAGAATGCTCAATTCTTGCCCGGCGAGCTGATAGCGCTTGCCGATGCCTTGCAGGGAAATCAAGCCGGGTTGCGTGGGGGTCTGTGTCATCATGACTACGCCTGCAGTCTCGACGGTACCGCCTTGCCCCAGAAACTCCTTGTAACAAGTTCGGAGGCTGCCTGTACCCATCACGGACTGGTTTTATTTCTTGTTTTTAAAATATTGTTTGAATAGTAACCGCCTTCCTGACGCTTCGCCAGCCGTCGAGGTAGAGCGGTTTTACGGGTTGAAACGATTTTCTCGCTGGGCGTCAGAGGCGGGTAAAAATCCTTCGAGTTGCCTCAAAAGCCCGGATACACGGGCTTTGCAAGATATGGCGGAGTGTCACTACTTGCTTTCGACGGGCCGCCCCGGTATAAAAAATCAAATTATTTTTTAAAACAATATTTCCGCCGTGGAACCCATATGGTCGCGAAGAAACTCAGCGCTCCAAACGTTACCAAGACTCGACTGCTGGATGCGACAGAGGCTCTTTTCATCAAGTACGGCTATGACGCCGTGTTGCTACGGCAGATAACCGAGCGTGCCCAGGTCAACCTGGCGGCGGTGAACTACCACTTCGGGGACAAGGACTCCCTGATGAAAACCCTGCTGATGCAACGCCTGGAGCCCCTCAACGAGCAGCGCCTGGAACTGCTGGCGCGCTGTGAAGCCGAATCCGATGGCCCGCTCGATTGCGACACACTCCTGGGCGTGCTGTTTGCCCCGGCCATGGGCCTGGAGCGCAGCGACCCGGCCAGCGGGGAGGGGCGCTCGTTCATCCGCTTCCTGGGCCGGGTCTACAGCGACACCTCGCCGTTTATCCAGGAATACCTCAAGGTGCATTACCAGCCGGTGTTCCAGCGCTTCTTCGAAGCCTTCGCCCTGGCCCTGCCGGATTTGCCGCGTAATGAACTGGGGGTGCGCCTGCAATTTGCCCTCAAGGCCATTTCCGGGGTCATGGCCGGCACGGAGCTGCGCCTGCTGATGAACTCCATGAGCCTGGGCCGCCCGGCCACGGATGCCGAGGTGATGGCCAAGCTGATCACGTTGGTGTCGGCGGCGATTCGGGTGCCGCAGCAAAGCCAGGAAGCCGAAACGGCACTGGCCAAGGTGCTGGATACCCAGCGCGCCCTACGCGAGCACCACTCCCTGTAGGCGCGAGCAAGCTCGCTCCTACAGAGGTTGGCCCTTTTTCGGAGCCAAAAAACAGGCAAAAAAAAGCCCGCTGGGGCGGCGGGCTTGATATGCAACGTTTGTAACGGATGAGGCTTCACACTACGTCTCGGCTTGTGAATAAAACGTGAAAAATATGTAAGAGAAAGTGTGAATGTGTCGATGTGCGTAAAGATGCCATCCAGCTGTCGCTAAATCTTCCAGCGGGCGGCAGTTTTGCCAAGCCGTTGACGCATCTGATCCACGTTCGCCGCCAGTTGCAGGGTCAACAGGCGATACCCATCCAGCGCGCTGTACACCGGTGCATCCAGCGCAGGCTCACTGGCATGGATGTGACCGGTACTACGCTCCAACCGCTCCGTCACCCCCGATTTCAACGCTCGCGCCATCCCCACCAACTGCACCCGAATTTGCCGATGCTCGGCCTTCAACATGACTTGCATCCGCGCCGTGGCCTGCTCATCACGCGGGTCTGGCCGGGTATTGCCCAGAATCTCCAGAGTGCTGATGCACAGGCGCAAGTGACGCTGGATCGCGTCCAGTTCAGTCATGGAAATCCGCACTTCCTTGGACACCGACGGCATCAACGAACGCAGTTGCACCATCGCCCCGTTCAAACGGTTGAGCAGCTTGAGGTGTTCATCGTCAGTCACGGACTGGCCATTAATGATCCGGCTATAAATCTGCGCGCAGTCACGCAGGGCGCTGGCCAGGTTGTAGCGCCACGAATACACGGCGTACAAAGGCAAGGCAAAGGAAAACGCCAGGGCCAGCACAATGCCGATCAGGATATCGACGGTGCGCCACAGGCCATCGGAGATCGGGTTGTCGCCATGGCCGGCGACGATAAACACCGTGATCGCCGACAGCAGCGCGATATAACCGCCCTTGCCGATGGCGTGATAGGAAAAGAACCCGCACACCACGGACATCAACAGATAGGTGAGCAACGGCAGGCCGAAGTACGCCTGTTGCACCACCAGCAGCAAGCCGACGCTGGCGCCGATCAAGGTGCCGTAGGCGCGCTCGACGGCTTTCTTGCCGATATTGCCGTGGTGCTGCAACCCGCCGATGACGATCAGCATGGTCACCGACGCCCATTCACCGTGGGGCAGGTTGAGGCCGGTGGTCAGCAGGATGGTTGCCAGCAAACCCACCGACACGCGCGCGGCGTGGATCAGCTTGGCATGGCGAAAGCGGCGGTAGGGATCGAGCAAGGGGCGCAGCAGGCGCCGGGCAAAGAAGGGCAGGTTCATCAGTATTAAAGTGGCCTCAGTAAGTAGGGCTGGCTCGGTCTGAATTGTGGGAGCGGGCTTGCTCGCGAAAGCGGTGTATCAGTTAAAAGTCTGTTGACTGACACTCCGCTTTCGCGAGCAAGCCCGCTCCCACATTTTGTTCGGCGGCGTTCTTAAAAGATGTAGTCGGTCGTCAGGAAACTCGAATCGCGGTTGCGCAAAATATCGCTGACCAACGCCTTGTTACTCTCCTGGAACTTGGTCGCCACCAAGGTGCGGATCGAGAACACGCGCAAGGCGTCATGCACCGACAACGTGCCCTCTGCCGAGTTCTTGCGCCCGTTGAAGGGGAAGGTGTCCGGCCCGCGCTGGCATTGGGCGTTGATATTGATGCGGCCCACCTGGTTGGCGAAGGTGTCTACCAGGCGTCCGACCTCCACGGGGTCGGTGCCAAAGAGGCTCAACTGCTGGCCGAAATCCGAGTCCAGCACGTAGTCGATCACGGTTTCCAGATCGCGATAGGGCACGATCGGCACCACGGGGCCGAATTGCTCTTCGTGGTAGACGCGCATCTGCGGGTTCACTGGGTACAGCACCGCCGGGTAGAAGAACGAACCACGGCTGCTGCCGCCCTCGGCATTCATCACCTTGGCGCCATGTTGCGCGGCATCGGCCACCAGTTCGTTGAGGTAATCGACCTTGCCCACTTCCGGCAGTGGCGTCAGCGCCACGCCATCTTCCCATGGCATGCCGGGCTTGAGCGTCGCCAGCTTGGCGTTGAATTTCTCGATAAAGCGTTCCACCACGTCTTCATGCACGAACAGGATCTTCAACGCGGTGCAACGCTGGCCGTTGAACGACAGCGAGCCGGTGACGGCTTCGTTCACCGCGTTGTCCAGGTCCACTTCGGGCAGCACGATCCCGGGGTTTTTGGCATCCAGGCCCAGCGCAGCGCGCAAACGGTGCGGCTTGGGGTGCAGCTTTTTCAAATCACTGGCGGCCTTGTTGGTGCCGATAAACGCAAAGATGTCGATCTTGCCGCTGGCCATCAGCGCGCTCACGGTCTCGCGGCCGCTGCCGTAGATCACGTTGATCACCCCGGCCGGGAAGCTGTCGCGGAAGGCTTCCAGCAAGGGGCGGATCAACAGCACACCCAGCTTGGCCGGCTTGAACACCACGGTATTGCCCATGATCAAGGCCGGGATCAGCGTGGTGAAGGTCTCGTTCAACGGGTAGTTGTAAGGCCCCATGCACAACGCCACGCCCAGAGGGACACGGCGTATCTGGCCGAGGGTGTCTTGCTCCAGCTCAAAACGACTGCTGCGGCGGTCGAGTTCCTTGAGGGCATTGATGGTGTCGGTGATGTAGTCGCAGGTGCGGTCGAATTCTTTCTGCGAGTCCTTGAGGTTCTTGCCGATCTCCCACATCAGCAGCTTGACCACCGCATCGCGCTGTTCGCGCATGCGCCGCAGAAACGCTTCGACGTGCTGGATACGCTCGACCACGCGCATCGTCGGCCATGCACCCTGGCCACGGTCGTAGGCGCGCACGGCAGCATCCAGGGCGGTGAGGGCGGTGTCGGCATCCAGCAACGGCGTGCTGCCGATGTGTACACGCTCATCACCCAGTTGCACGGGGCTTTGCACGCGGGCGAGTGGGCCGTTCCACACCTGCAACTGGCCATCGACCAGGTATTCACGTTGCTCAATGGGCGCGGCCAGGCGAAATTGCTCGGGAATCTGCGCGGTGGAGGTGGGAAACAGCTGGGCGAGCAGGTTGCTGGTGGTCATGTCGCTACCCCTGGAATAGTTGCAAAACATGACTAGAGAGTCACCCAACAAGCGGCTCTAACGCAAGACTTGAGCGCATTCTTGTTCGCAGCGCAGTGTACGCCGGGTAAACTGCGCGGCTTTTCAGAAGGAGTTCACATGAGTCAGTACCAGCCGGGCATTCTTGCCGCACCGGTGCCTTTGCAGGCACGCCATCTGTTTTTCGCCCTCGATTCGTTGCAAGCCGTGCCCGCTGCGCTGGACGCGTTGGTGCAGTTGACGGATGCGGCGGCCGTGGTGGGCTTCGGTGAGCCGCTGGTCAAGGCGCTGGGTGCCCAGATCCCAGGGCTGCGCTCATTCCCGGCCGTCAGCGGCCCTGGCGCTCACAACCCCTCGACTCAACAAGCGCTGTGGGTATGGTTGCATGGGGTGGATCGCGGTGAGTTGCTGCTGCGCAGCCGGGCCGTGGAAAAAGCACTGGCTCCGGCGTTTCGCCTGGTGCAATCGACTGAAGGTTTTCGCTACAAGACCGGCTTTGACCTGACCGACTACGAAGACGGCACCGAAAACCCCCACGACGATGCCGCCGTGGAAGCCGCGCTGACCGACAGCGGCGCCAGCTTCGCTGCTATCCAGCAATGGCAGCACGACCTTGACGGTTTCGCCGCGCTGCCTGCCCAGGAGCGTGACCACATCATCGGTCGCCGCCATAGCGATAATGAAGAGCTCGACGATGCCCCCGAGTCGGCCCATACCAAGCGCACCGCCCAGGAAAGCTTCACACCGGAGGCCTTCGTGGTGCGCCGCTCCATGCCCTGGGCCGAGAATGGCCAGGCGGGCCTGATGTTCCTTGCATTTGGTCATTCTTTCGATGCGTTCGAAGCGCAGTTGCGACGCATGAGTGGGTTGGAAGATGGGATTGTCGATGGCCTGTATCGCATCAGCACGCCGTTGACGGGAGGCTATTACTGGTGCCCGCCGCTGAAGGGCGGGCGCCTGGACCTGGGCTTGGTTCTTGAGGCGCCGCTTGCCTTAAACGATCATTGACTCTATGTAGGAGCGAGCTTGCTCGCGAAAAACGTCAACGATAACGCGCGCCGCCTGAATCAACGCGGCGCCTTCGAGTTTTTCGCGAGCAAGCTCGCTCCTACAGAAAGCCGCTTCAGACCTAACCGAGCACTTTCACCTTGCCGCTGTGCAGTTTGTACACGCCGCCGACGATCAACAGTTTTCCCGCCGCGACCGCGTCGGTCAGCAGGCTTGATTCAGCCATGAGCCGCGCCATGGTGTCGGTGACATTTTGTGCAATGGCGTTTTCCAGCAGGTCGCCGGGTGCTTTCAATACCTTGTTCACCGAGGGTTTGAAGGTGTCGGCCAAGCCCTGGATCTTGCCGGGGAACCGGGCGTTATCCTTGACGGCCTTGACCCCCGCCGCGACGGCGCCACACACATGTCGTGCCCCAATACCATGATCAGGGGCGTGCCCAATACCGCTACGGCATATTCGAGACTGGCGAGCCCGTTATCGGTGACGAAATTGCCCGCCACGCGTACCGCGAAGAGGTCGCCACGGGCGGTGTCGAAGGCGTACTCGGGAGCGATCCGCGAATCGGCGCAGCTCAACACCGCGACGAACGGATTCTGCCCGCCCACCAACGCTTCGCGTTCGCTCATAAAATCATGACGCTTGGTCACGCCATCGACGTAACGCTGGTTGCCGTCCATCAGCCGCTGCAGGGCAAGCTGTGGGCTGAGGTCGTTGGCGGGCTTGGGCACACTCGCGCGTGTCGGGGCTGCGTACGCCAGGGAGGGCATTGCGCCGGCAAGCAGGGTTGCGCCAGCACTGACGGCAGCCAGCTGCAGGAAGTTTCGTCGGTCTTTCATAGAGGGGTGGCGATCGCACATAGGCAAGGTTCTCAGGCGGGTTTAGAGAGGGAGGTGCCTAGAGTGGGAATGACCGCCTTGAAATGATGTAAGAATTTTCTTGTTTTTCAGTGCGTTATTTTTTTAGCCCAGGCGCTGACCGGCCTTATGCATTTTTCAGACTGTCCAGCCAGGCCGGATCCAACCGGGTTTGTGCGATATCGATGCCCAGCGCCTGCATTTTTGCCTTGTGGGCTTCGATCTCGCCCACCAGTTGCGCCTGTGCGCTGGAGTTGGCGTCCAGCTCGTGCATCTGCGTCAGCCCCAGGTGATAGAAGCGCAACAGCTTGATGGCTGCCGGGTCGTTGGCCTGTACCCGCTCGCTGACCTTGTGCATGACGTTGGTCACGCTCATCAGGCTGCGCTTGAGTTGCCAGCCATACACCGCTGGCGCCAACCAGGGCTGGCCCCAGAACGGGCCACGCACCAGCGCGACCGTGATCAACACGCCGGCGAATACGCCGCCGACATTGAAGCGAAAATTGTCACCGCCAGGCTCACCGAACAGCATCACCGCCAGGCTCGACAGCAGCATGGCCAAGGCCAGGAACAGCACCGCGACGATCAACGTGCTGCGGCGGGTCTGTTTGCGATAGGCAGCGGGGTCGCAGGGTTTGAGCTCGAACATCCGGGGCAGGTCTCCAAAAAGGCCGGTCATCTTCTCACGCTTGGCGCAATGAAGTTGAACGATGGCGCAGGGCGGTTTCTCTAAAACGGTGAACCCCCCATGAGGTCAGCCATCATGCCCGACTACAAGCAGCCACCGCCTGGTACACCCGACCCGCACCGCACCCCTGGTGAAGAGGAACGCGACAACGATGCGTTGCGCCCCAATGACCCGAAAGAGCGGGGCTCGGACGACGATGTGGAGCGCGTCGAAGAAGACCTGGAAAACCTCCACGACAAAGCCCGCCCGCTTTAACAGGAGAACGTGATGAACAAGCCTACCGATGGCCCCCATTCCAATGAAAATGCCAGTGGCAAGGATGAACTGGGCTTCGATCCGGACTCGCCGGATGTAGCCGACCCGCAAGTCGATCCAATCGGCCCGGCTATTGCGCCGTTGGACAAAAAGGACGAGGAGACAGCGAAAAAAAAGCCACCCTACGATCCGTTGGGCGACTTGAAGCAGTGAACCGAGCCCCGCCGTCGTGCGGGGCTGTGTTTATCTGGGCGGGGACCAGCTCACGTCGCTGATACCGTATTTTTCCGCCCAGGGCCGGGTGGTTTTTTTCACCTGCTCGTGACCCACGCGGCCGATGCGGCTGACATGGGCAATGTCGGCATCGACGGCCGCCCAGTGCCAGGCCTCGGCGTTGTTCATCACCTCGGCGCGCACCACGAAAGACTTGGGTTTACCGTGTAGCTGATAGTGGACGGTGTAGATTTTTGCGGTACTCATGCTGCCTCCCAATCCTGTTATAGATGGATAGGCCGGCGCTCCAAAAGGTTCATTCAAAATGACAACGCGCACCGAGGCGCGGCATAGTGACGCTCTTGCCCTGCGCCCAAGGATCGCGCCATGCACACACTCACCGATAGCCGCCTGTATCTGCAACGCCTGGGCTATGCCTCGCCACCGCCGCCCACCCTGCAAACCCTGCGGGACTTGCAACTGCGCCATGTGTGCAGCTTTGCCTTTGAAAGCCTGTCGACCTTGATGCATGCACCGGTGCCGATCGACCTGCCCAGCGTCGAGCGCAAGGTGCTGCATGAAGGGCGTGGCGGCTATTGCTACGAGTTGAACCAGCTGTTCCTGGCCCTGTTGCTGGAACTGGGCTTTGACGCCCGTGGCATCACCGGGCGTGTGGTGATCGGCGGCCCACCGGACGCCCACACCGGGCGAACCCATCGCTTGAGCCTGGTGACCCTCGACGGCGTGCGCTATATCACCGATGTCGGTTTTGGCGGCATGGTGCCCAGCAGCCCGTTGGAGCTGGACAACCACGCCCCCCAGGCCACTGCTCATGAGTTCTTTCGTCTGACGCTCAACCAAGGCAGTTACACACTTTGGGGCCAAGTGGGTGAAGAATGGCGTGGCCTGTATGTGTTCGACCTGCAGTTTCAGGCAGACATCGACTACGAAATCGGCAACTGGTACGTCTCCACGCACCCGGGCTCACCGTTCGCAGGGCAGTTGAAAGCCGCGCTGCTTGCACCCGGTAAACGTCATACCTTGGCCAACGCTCGCTATGCGGTCCATTATCTGGATCGACCCAGTGAAAAGCGCAGGTTGAAGAGTGCTGATGAGTTACTGACATTATTGCGCGACACCTTCGGCATTCGCTTGCCGGGTCAGCCCCTACTTCGCGAAGCGGCTGAGCGCCTGATCAGGGCCGATCCTGAAGAGTCTTGAGATAGAGCCTTCGCTGAACCGTTTTTTCTCCATTCTGGTGCAAATCAGTTCGAACTTTTTGCAAACGCCAAGGTTCGAACCGTATTCCTGAATACTTTGCCCACCTTAAAATGGAGATGTAAAACGATGTCCAAACTATTCGGAAAATTTCTCAAGAACACCTCGTTGCTGGCCCTGGCTGCTGCGCCTGGCGTGGTGTTGGCTGCACCTTCCACCGACCCGATTTCCACGTTCGGGATCATGGGCAGCTACAACGACTTCAAGCTGGAAGGCGGTAGCGAAAGCGACAAGGACCACATGCCCGAAGCCGGCCTGTTCTACAACTTCGGCAACAAGCTCACCGCCGAGTCGGGCTTTATCTACCAGGCCGGTATCGAAGCCAAGTACGGCAAAAAAAGCGATAACAAACTCAAGGAAGGCCAGGCCGACCTCGACCTCGGCTGGCGTGCCGCGCTGGATGCGCGCAACTTCGTCGACGTGATCGTAGGCGGTGGCTACACCTGGACCCGCTACGAGCCGGACACCAATGGCTACGACATGAAGCTCACCAACAAGTCGCCGTTTGCCAAGGCCGCCTTGGGCTACAACCACCAGTTCGATGACATGACCCTGCGCGTTGAAGCTGGCGCCCGTCACACCATCGACGGTCGCGCCAAGCTCAAGGTCGACGGCGTTGGCAGCGACACCGTGGACCTCAAGGACCGCACCAACCCTTACGCCGAAGTCAGCCTGCTGATGAACCAGAAGGGCGACCTGCCAGTGATGGCGGGCCTGTACTACACCCGCACCGAGTACAAGCTCGATAACGACTCCTATGTGGCCGACAACACCAAGCTCAAGCGTGATGAGTATGGGTTCAAGGTGGGTATCGCGTTCTGACGCTGTTTACGATGTAAAAACGCCCCGAATGCTCGGGGCGTTTTTTTCGGCTATTACCGGTCAGCCCAATGCGGCCAGTTGCGCCACGGTTTCCGGAAAGCGCGCCACCAGCCGTATCAACGTGACAGCCTGTGCATTCGGCTTGGCCCGGCCTTGCTCCCAGTTCTCCAAGGTGCGCGTGTTGGTGCGCAGGTACATGGCAAATACCGAGCGGGACAGGTTGAGCTGCTGGCGTACGGCGATTACCTCGTCAGCGGTAAGCGGCGCCAGCTTGTTGAGGTGGACTTTGTGGGTACGCAGGGTGATCTTGCCCTGGCGGTCATCGGCCAGGGCGTCGAAGCCTTCGACCAGTTCGGAAAAGATGTCACGTTTCATGATGTGTTCTCGCTTTGATTTCCCTGTCTAGCATGTGTTTAAGGGCTTTCTTGTGTTGTGGTGCCAGGTCGCTCTGTTCGTGTTTGCCGTACAGCGTGAATAACCAGAATTGCGTGCCGCCTGACCACCAGTAGTAAATGACCCGCAGGCCACCGCGCTTGCCTTTGTTTCGTCGCTGATCGACGAAGCGAACCTTTCTCAACCCGCCCGTTCCTTCGATCACGTCTCCCGCCTCCGGATTTTTCATCAACTCCTGTTGAAAACCGTGGAAAAGCTCATCACTCAGATAGTCCCTGCGATGCCGTTCGAATGCCGGCAGTTCGATAAATAGAGCATCCATGTTCTGTACGTAGCCTGCGTATAGTTTGGTGGCCCACTCGCGATGGGTCAAGCGCCGCGCTGTGGGAACTTTCTTAAAACGCAAACACCTTAAGGCCGCCGCCAGCGGGGGAGATGCCAGATGAGGAGGCAGACTGAAGAGGAAATGTCAGCGAGCAAGGAAGGGAAAAAGCCAGGCTTCATAAACGCAAAACGGCGCCCAAAGGCGCCGTTCTGTTTACTGCATCAACCTAAGCGATCAAACGCCCAGCACCGCATGCTGCACCAGGGTGAGCAACGGTTGTGGGTACACGCCCAGGAAGAACGCGAGCAGGGCGATGGCCAGCAGCATCACGCCACCGGCTTTCTGTTCCCAGTGCAGCTCGGCATCCACACGGCGCAGGTTTGGCTCGATCAGGTACAGGGTGACCATCACGCGCAGGTAGTAGAACACGCCGATGGCGCTGCCCAGTACCAACGAGGCAACCAGCCACCACTCGTGGGCTTCGACACCGGTGGCAACGATGTAGAACTTGCCGATAAAGCCTGCCGTCAGCGGAATACCGGCCAGGGACAGCATCATCACGGTGAGCACGGCGGTCAGGTACGGACGGCGCCAGAACAGGCCGCGGTATTCGTACAGGGCGTCGGCGTCACGGCCCTTGTACGGCGACGACATCAAGGTGATGACACCGAACGCACCCAGGCTGGTGATCACGTAGGTGACCAGATACACGCCAATGGCTTCCACAGCCAGGCCTTTGCTCGCCACCAGGGCGATCAGCAGGTAGCCGAAGTGGGCGATGGACGAATAACCCAGCAGACGCTTGAGGTTGTTCTGGGTCAGTGCCAGCAGGTTACCGAACAGGATCGACGCGATGGCGATCACGGTCAGCACGTTGCTCAGCACGCCGGTGTTGGCCGCCGGCGAGATTTGGAACAGACGCACCATCACCGCAAACACGGCCACTTTGGACGCAGTGGCCAGGAACGCGGCCACCGGCGCCGGGGCGCCCTCGTACACGTCCGGGGTCCACAGGTGGAACGGCACCAGCGACAGCTTGAACGCCAGGCCGATCAGCATCATCGCCAGGCCCAATTGGGCAATCGGCGCCGGGCTGTTGGTGGCGGCCAGGGCGTGGCCGATACCGGTGAAGCTCAGGCTGCCGGCTTCGGCGTAGAGCAGGGCCATACCGAACAACAGGAACGCGGAACCCGCAGCCGACAGCACCATGTACTTGATGCCGGCTTCCAGGGAGCGCTTGCTGAAGAAGGCATACGCCACCAGGCCGTAGGTCGGGATCGACAGCAGTTCCAGGCCGATGAACAAGCCGGCCAGGTGCTGCGCGCTGACCAGCACGATACCGCCGGCCGCAGCCAGCAGGATCAGCAGGTACAGCTCTTCCTTGTTGCCCGGGTAGCCGGTGCCGCCTTCGCCGAGGTAGGCGTGGGCGAGGGTGACGCAGGCCAGGGTTGCGACCAGGATTAACGCGATGTACAGCAGCGCGAAGTCATCGACCATCATCAATGGCGTAACCGCCAGAGGCGCGACCTTGAGGGCCGGGATGATCGACAGCAGGGCCAGGTTCAACCCGGCGCAGGACAGCAGGAACGTTTGCGAGTGATTGCGGCGCCAGGCGATTGCCAGCATCACCACCACGATGGTGAGGCTGGTGATCAGCAGCGGCGCAAGCGCGATAAAGTGTTGGATCGTGAATTCCATAGCGCTCTTACCGGGCCGAAGCGAGTTGAGAGAAGGCGGTGCCGAACCACTGCTGCACGCCATGCATCGTTGCGGCAGAAGTGTCCAGGAACGGTTGCGGGTACACGCCGATGAAGATCAGCAGTACCGCAAGGCCGAGCACCATGATCAGTTCGCGCGCATCCATCCCTTGCAGGACGGTGTCGGACTTGGCCGGGCCGAAGTAGGCGCGGTGGATCATGATCAGCGAGTAGACCGAACCGAACACCAGGCCGGAGGTAGCAATGGCGCTGATCCACGGCGTCTGCACAAAGGCCCCCATCAGGATCAGGAACTCGCCGATGAAGTTACCGGTACCCGGCAAGCCCAGGGACGCGGCCGCGAAGAACAGGCTGATCGCCGGCAGGTACGCAATGCGCGACCACACGCCACCCATCTCACGCATGTCACGGGTGTGCAGGCGCTCGTACAGCTGGCCACTCAGGATAAAGAGGGCAGCGGCCGAAACACCGTGGGCCAACATCTGGATCACCGCGCCTTGCAGCGCCAGCTGGCTGCCGGAGTAGATGCCGATCAGTACGAAACCCATGTGGGAAACGGACGAGAAGGCAATCAGGCGCTTGATGTCGGTTTGCGCAAAGGCCAGGAACGCACCGTAGAAGATCCCGATCAGACCCAGGGTCATGGCGATCGGCGCGAACTCGGCCGAGGCATTCGGGAACAGCGGCAGGGCGAAACGCAGCAGGCCGTAGGCCGCCGTCTTCAACAGGATACCGGCCAGGTCCACGGAACCGGCAGTCGGCGCCTGGGCGTGCGCGTCAGGCAACCAGGAGTGGAACGGCACCACCGGCAGCTTCACCGCGAAGGCGATGAAGAAGCCCAGCATCAGCACGTACTCGGTGGTCAGCGACATCTTGGTTTTCAACAGGTCGGCGTAGTTGAAGGTAATCACGCCGGTGTTGTTGAAGTTGACCAGTACCAGGCCCAGGATCGCCACCAACATGATCAGGCCGGAAGCCTGGGTGAAGATGAAGAACTTGGTCGCCGCGTAGATCCGGGTTTTCTTGCCGTCCGAAGAACTGTGACCCCAGAGCGCGATGAGGAAGTACATCGGCACCAGCATCATTTCCCAGAAGAAGAAGAACATGAACAGGTCCAGCGCCAGGAACACGCCGACAACACCGCCCAAAATCCACATCAGGTTCAGATGGAAGAAGCCCACGTGACGCTGGATCTCTTTCCAGGAGCAGAGTACCGAGAGGATACCCAGCAGGCCGGTCAGCAGGATCATCAACAGCGACAGGCCGTCGAGGGCCAGGTGCACGTTGATGCCGAAGCGCTGGATCCACACGTGCTTGAATTCAAGCGCGAAGGTGGGGTCGACACCCGGTGCCGGAGCGAATGAATAGTCACCATGGGCCCACAGCCAGAGGCCGAGCGCGAGTTCCAGGGACATGGTCAGCAACGCAATCCAGCGGGGGAGGGTGGCGCCGAAGCGTTCACCCATCCAGCAGAGCAGGCCGCCGATAAAGGGGATCAGGATTAGCCAGGGCAGAATCATGACGGGCTCGTTTCCTTTTGCAAGTTCGCAAAGTACGCAATGTTCATAGTCATACCGCTACCACCACGATGGCGCCGATCACCAGCACGGCACCGACGGCCATGGACGCTGCATACCAACGCAATTGGCCGGTCTCGCTGCGGCTCAGGGCGGTGTGACCGGCCTTGGCGGCACGCGGGATCAAACCGATGGTCTGGTCGAGCGGGTCTTTGCGCAGCACGTGGCTGATCGCAAGGTAAGGTTTGACGAACAGTTTGTCGTAGATCCAATCGAAGCCCCAGGCAGCGAACCACCAGGCCGACAGGAAGCGTCCGATGCCACTGTTGGCCACGGCAGTCACGAAGCGACGCTTGCCGAGGAACAGCAGGGCTGCCAGCAGGATACCGGCGATGGCAATGGCGCCCGAGGCGATTTCCAGGCTGTGCTTGTCTGCGCCGCCGGCATGGCCGACGCTTTCTGGCAATACACCGGCCAGTGGTGGAGTGATCATGGCGCCGATGAAGGTCGACAGGATGATCAGCACCGACAGTGGCAGCCAGTGGGAGATGCCGTGGCCTGCGTGCGCTTCGGTCTTGGCTTCACCGTGGAAGGTGATGAAGATCAGGCGGAAGGTGTACAGCGAGGTCATGAACGCACCCACCAGGCCTGCGTACAGCAGGTTCTGGTTACCGCTGGCGAAGGCTTCCCAGAGGATTTCGTCCTTGGAGTAGAAACCGGCGGTCACCAACGGCAGGGCGGCCAGGGCGGCACCACCGACGATGAAGCTGGCGTAGGCCAGTGGCAGTTTCTTCCACAGGCCGCCCATCTTGAAGATGTTCTGCTCGTGGTGGCAGGCCACGATCACCGCACCGGAGGCGAGGAACAGCAGGGCCTTGAAGAACGCGTGGGTCATCAGGTGGAAGATCGCCGCGTCCCAGGCGCCGACGCCCAGGGCCAGGAACATGTAGCCGATCTGGCTCATGGTCGAGTAGGCGAGGATACGCTTGATGTCGGTCTGCACCAGCGCGGCGAAGCCGGCCAGTACCAGGGTCACGCCGCCAACGATGCCTACAAGGTGCAGAATGTCCGGCGCCAGGGTGAACAGGCCGTGGGTACGGGCGATCAGGTAGACACCGGCGGTCACCATGGTGGCGGCGTGGATCAGTGCCGATACCGGGGTAGGGCCGGCCATCGCATCCGCTAGCCAGGTTTGCAGCGGCAGTTGCGCAGATTTACCCACGGCGCCGCCCAGCAGCATCAGGGTGGCCAGGGTGATCCAGAAGTCGCCGACCTGGAATTTCTGCGGTGCCAGTACCAGCAGTTCCTGGATGTTCAGCGTGCCCACCTGTTGGAACAGGATGAACAGGCCGATGGCCATGAACACGTCGCCGATGCGGGTGACGATAAACGCCTTGAGTGCTGCGTTACCGTTGTTGCGGTTGCTGTAGTAGAAACCGATCAACAGGTACGAGCACAGGCCCACGCCTTCCCAGCCGAAGTACAGGAACAACAGGTTATCGCCCAGCACCAGGAACAGCATGCTGGCGATAAACAGGTTGGTGTACGAGAAGAAGCGCGAGTAGCCCGCTTCACCGCGCATGTACCAGGACGCGAACAGGTGGATCAGGAAGCCTACGCCCACTACCACGCCGAGCATGGTGATCGACAGGCCGTCGACGTAGAGGGCGAAGTTGGGCTTGAAGCCTTCTACCGACATCCACTGCCACAGCACCAGGGTGTAGTGACCGCCTTCGGGCGGTGCCACGTTGAATTGCCAGATGACGTAGGCGGCCACGATGGCCGACAGGCCGATGGAGCCCACGCCGATCAGGGCCGAGAGGTTTTCCGACCAGCGCCCGCGAGAGAACGACAGCAGCAGGAAACCGATCAGGGGGAATACGAAAGTCAGAAAGATCATGTTCATCCGCGCATCTCACTGGCAGCGTCGATATCAAGCGTGTGGAAGCGACGATACAGCTGCAGCAGGATCGCCAGGCCAATACTGGCTTCGGCGGCTGCCAGGCTGATCACCAGGATGAACATCACTTGCCCGTCCGGCTGGCCCCAACGTGCGCCTGCCACGATGAACGCCAGTGCTGCGGCGTTCATCATGATTTCCAGGCTCATCAACACGAACAGAATGTTACGGCGAACCATCAGGCCGACCAGGCCAAGGCAGAACAGGATGCCGGCGACCGCCAGACCATGCTCCAAAGGGATAGCAGGCATCGTCATTGCTCCTTGGCTTCGTTGCGGCCCAGATGGAAGGCAGTGATGGCTGCGGCGAGCAGCAGCATCGAAGCCAGTTCGACCACCAGCAGGTACGGGCCAAACAGGCTGATGCCCACGGCTTTCGCGTCTACGGTGGTGTGGCCGATGGCCTGGCCGCTCTGATGAGCGAACAGCACATACAGCAGTTCACCCAGCAGCAGGGCTGCGAGGACAACCGGGCCGAGCCAGATGCCGGGCTTGAGCCAGACGCGCTCCTGGGCGACCGAAGCCGGGCCCAGGTTGAGCATCATCACCACAAACACGAACAGCACCATGATGGCGCCGGCGTAGGCGATCACTTCCAGTACACCGGCGAACGGTGCGCCGAGGCTGAAAAAGGTCATGGCCACGGCGATCAGCGAAATGATCAGGTAGAGCAGGGCGTGCACGGGGTTAGTGTTGGTGATCACGCGAAGCGTGGACACCACTGCAATACCCGATGCGAAATAGAAAGCGAATTCCATCTTTCTTCCTTAAGGCAGCAAGCTCTTCACGTTGATCGGCTCGGCTTCGTTTTGTGCGGCGCCTTTCGGCTTACCGGCAACGGCCATACCCGCAACACGATAGAAGTTGTAATCAGGGTTTTTACCGGGACCAGAGATCAAAAGATCTTCTTTCTCGTACACCAGGTCCTGACGTTTGAACTCGGCCATCTCGAAATCCGGTGTGAGCTGGATCGCGGTGGTCGGGCAAGCTTCCTCGCAGAGGCCGCAGAAAATGCAGCGCGAGAAGTTGATGCGGAAGAAGTCCGGGTACCAGCGACCGTCTTCGGTTTCAGCTTTCTGCAGGGAAATGCAACCCACCGGGCACGCCACGGCGCACAGGTTGCAGGCTACGCAACGCTCTTCGCCGTCGGGGTCGCGGGTCAGTACGATGCGGCCGCGATAGCGCGGCGGCAGGTACACCGCTTCTTCGGGGTATTGCAGGGTGTCGCGTTTGCGAAAGCCGTGACCGAACACCATCACCAGGCTTCGCAACTGGGTACCGGTACCCTTAACGATGTCGCCAATATATTTGAACATGGGTCAAATCCTCACTGAACCGCGGCAGCTGGCGTGTTCAACAACACGACGGCAGCCGTCACCAGCAAATTGATCAGGGTCAGCGGCAGGCAGAATCTCCAGCTGAAATCCATCACCTGGTCATAGCGCGGGCGCGGAATCGAGGCGCGCAGCAGGATGAACAGCATGATGAAGAACGCGGTCTTCAAGAAGAACCAGAAGAAGGCCAACTGCGGCAGGATGCCAAACGGACCATGCCAGCCGCCGAAGAACAGCGTGACCAGCAGGGCCGAGATCAAGATGATGCCGATGTACTCACCAACGAAGAACATGCCCCATTTCATGCCGGCATATTCAATGTGGTAACCGTCGGCCAGTTCCTGTTCCGCTTCCGGCTGGTCGAAGGGGTGACGGTGAGTCACGGCCACGCCAGCGATGAAGAAGGTACAGAAGCCAAAGAACTGCGGAATGATGAACCACAGGTTCTGTGCCTGGTACTCGACGATATCGCGCATGTTGAACGAGCCAACCTGCACCACGATGCCCATCAGTGCCAACCCCATGAACACTTCATAGGATACGGTTTGCGCCGAGGCACGCAAGCTGCCCAGCAGGGCGAACTTGTTGTTACTGGCCCAGCCGGCGAACAGCACCGCGTAGACCGACAAACCGGCCATGGCGAAGAAGAACAGCAAGCCGATGTTCAGGTCCGCCACGCCCCAGGTCGGGGTGATCGGGATGATCGCGAAGGCGATCAGCAAGGCGCTCATGGCTACCACCGGTGCCAGGGTGAAGATCACCTTGTCGGCAAACGGCGGGGTCCAGTCTTCCTTGAAGAACATTTTCAGCATGTCGGCGGCAATCTGGAACATGCCGAACGGGCCAACGCGGTTCGGACCGTAACGGTCCTGCCACCAGCCCAGCAGGCGACGTTCGACGAAGCTGAGCAGGGCGCCCGCGACGACCACGGCCAACAGGATCACGATGGCCTTGACCACCGAGATGATCACGTCAATTACTTCCGGCGTGAACCAAGTCATTGCGCTGCCTCCTGCAGACCGTCAACGGTTTTGCCGAAAATGGCAGGCGGAATACCGGCGATGCCTTTAGGCAGTGCAACCAGGCCGGCACCCAACTCATCGTTGATACGCAGCGGCAGGCGCAGGGTCTGGCCGGCCACGTTGAGGCTGAGCAGCGCACCGTCGTTGACGCCCAGGCGGTCGGCTTCGGACTTGGCGACGGACACGTAGGCGGCAGGAATGCGCTCTTGAACCGGCGCGGCCTTGGAAGAAGTTTCTTCGCTGCCGAACAGGTGGAAGAACGGCACGACCTGCCAGGTACCTGGCGCCGGGTTGAACGGACGCGGTACCGCAGCGAACCAGTTCAGCGAGTCACCGCTGGTTTCGATCAGGCGGGTGCCCGGGTCGCCCGCGCGGATGTGACCACCGACTTCGTCCTGGAACTTGTTCCAGGCTTGCGGCGAGTTCCAGCCCGGCGACCAGGCAAACGGCACCTGCTGACGCGGTTCGGCCGAACCCGAATAACCTTCCATGGAAAAGGCAAACGCGGTGTCGTTGTCTTGCGGGGTACGCGGCTCGTGCACGCTGATATCAGCACGCATGGCGGTACGACCGGAGTAGCGCAGCGGCTCACGCGCCAGTTTCAGGCCCTTGATACGGAACGCGGCAGACGGCGCGGCATCGACAATACGAGCAAGCTGCGGTGCGCTGGCGGCGGTGGCAGCGGTCACGTGGTCGAGCTGGGTCCAGTCGATCGGCTGGTTCAGCAGGGTGGCGCGCAGGGCATGCAGCCAGCGCCAGCCTTCGTGCACCAGGATGCTGGCGTCCATGTACTTCGGATCGAACACCTGGAAGAAGCGCTGGGCGCGGCCTTCCTGGCTGACCAGAGTACCGTCGCCCTCGGCGAAGGTGGCGGCTGGCAGCACCAGGTCGGCGCGGTCGCTGGTGGCGGTCTTCTGGTGGTCGGCGACGATCAGCACCTTGGCGGCGTTGAGCGCAGCGTCAACCTTGGCCGCAGCGGTGCGGGTGTACAGGTCGTTTTCCAGCACCACGATGGCGTCGGCACGGCCTTCGGTCACGGCTTGCAGCGCAGCGTCCACGGACTCGCCGCCAAGCATGGCCAGGCCCAGGCTGTTGGCTTCCGGCACCACCAGGCTGATGGAGCCATTTTTGTCGCGCAGTTTCAGGGCTTTGGCGATGTTGGCGGCGGCTTCGATCAGTGCCTTGGAACCCAACGAGGTACCGGCAATGATCAGCGGGCGCTTGGCAGCCAGCAAGGCGTCGGCAATGCGCTGGGCCAACTCGACAGCTTCAGCGTCCAGGCCTTCAACGGCTGGTGCGCTGGCGTCGAGGGCGTGGGCCACGGCGAAACCGAGGCGGGCCAGGTCGTCCGGCGCAGCGTGCACGCATTCTTCGGCGATGTCGTCGAGCTTGGTTTCAGCCAGGGAAGCGATAAACAGCGGGTTCAGCGCGTGCTGGCCGATGTTCTTCACTGCAGCGTCGAGCCACGGCTGTACGCGCATGGCGTCGGCCATTTCTTCGGCCTTGCCTTTGACCGATTGACGCAGGGACAGCGCGATACGCGCGGCGGTCTGGGTCAGGTCTTCACCGAGCACGAAGATCGCATCGTGGTCTTCGATGTCGCGCATGTTCGGAACCGGCAGCGGGCTGTCGTTCAGCACTTGCAGGACCAGGCGGATGCGCTCCAGCTCGCCGGCTTCGATACCGCAGTAGAAGTGCTCGGCACCCACCAGCTCGCGCAAGGCGAAGTTGCTTTCGAGGCTGGCGCGTGGCGAACCGATACCCACGATATTGCGGCCACGCAACAGGTCGGCGGCTTTATCCAGCGCGGCGTCCAGGCTCAGCTTGGCGCCATCGGCCAGCAGGGGCTGGCGTGGGCGGTCTTCGCGGTTGACGTAGCCGTAGCCGAAACGGCCACGGTCGCACAGGAAGTACTGGTTGACCGAACCGTTGAAGCGGTTTTCGATACGACGCAGTTCGCCGTAGCGCTCGCCCGGGGAGATGTTGCAACCGCTGGAGCAGCCATGGCAGATGCTCGGCGCAAATTGCATGTCCCACTTACGGTTGTAGCGCTCGGAGTGGGTCTTGTCGGTGAACACGCCGGTCGGGCAGACCTCGGTGAGGTTGCCGGAGAACTCGCTCTCCAGTACGCCGTCTTCAACGCGACCGAAGTACACGTTGTCGTGGGCGCCAAAGACGCCCAGGTCGGTGCCGCCGGCGTAGTCCTTATAGAAGCGTACACAGCGGTAGCAGGCGATGCAGCGGTTCATTTCATGGGAAATGAACGGGCCGAGGTCCTGGTTCTGGTGGGTACGTTTGGTGAAGCGATAACGGCGCTCGTTGTGGCCAGTCATCACCGTCATGTCTTGCAGGTGGCAGTGACCGCCTTCCTCACAGACCGGGCAGTCGTGGGGGTGGTTGGTCATCAGCCATTCGACAACGCTGGCGCGGAACGCCTTGGATTCTTCATCGTCGATGGAGATCCAGGTGTTGTCGGTGGCTGGAGTCATGCAGGACATGACGATACGACCACGGGTGTCGTTCTCGTCGGTGTATTGCTTGACCGCACACTGGCGACAGGCACCGACGCTACCAAGCGCGGGGTGCCAGCAGAAATACGGGATGTCGAGGCCGAGTGACAGACACGCCTGTAACAGGTTGTCCGCCCCATCGACTTCGAGCGCTTTGCCGTCTACGTGGATAGTGGCCATGGTTCAAAGTTCTTCGTTGGCCCGTTGTCAGCGGGCGTGGCTAATGGAATCTTGTTATTCATGTGCATCTACACAGCCTTGAAGGCGTCAGCACATGAGCAGGCGAAGGGCACGGACCCTTCGCCTGTTTAAGTGTTACGCGCCGACTACGATCGGCTTCGCCAGAGGCGGGACGGCGGCGCTGGTGGGCGCGATGCCGGCTTCGAACTCCGAGCGGAAGTATTTGATTGCGCTGCCCAATGGTTCCACGGCGCCCGGTGCGTGAGCACAGAAGGTCTTGCCTGGGCCGAGGAAACCGACCAGGCCCAGCAGGGTTTCGATGTCACCCTCGCGGCCTTCGCCATTTTCCAGGGCCATCAGCAGCTTGACGCTCCACGGCAAACCGTCGCGGCATGGGGTGCAGAACCCGCAGGACTCGCGGGCAAAGAACTGCTCCATGTTGCGCAGCAACGAAACCATGTTCACCGTGTTGTCCACCGCCATTGCCAGGCCAGTACCCATCCGGGTGCCCACCTTGCCGATGCCGCCGGCATACATCTGTGCGTCCAGGTGCTCGGGCAGCAGGAAACCAGTACCGGCGCCGCCTGGCTGCCAGGCTTTCAAGGTGTAGCCGTCGCGCATGCCGCCGGCGTAGTCCTCGAACAGCTCGCGAGCGGTCACGCCGAACGGCAGTTCCCACAGGCCCGGGTTCTTGACCTTGCCGGAGAAGCCCATGAGCTTGGTGCCCATGTCTTCGCTGCCTTCGCGAGCCAACGATTTATACCAGTCCACGCCGTCGGCGATGATTGCCGGCACGTTGCACAGGGTTTCGACGTTGTTCACGCAGGTCGGCTTGCCCCATACGCCCACGGCGGCAGGGAAGGGCGGCTTGGAGCGCGGGTTGGCGCGGCGGCCTTCGAGGGAGTTGATCAGTGCGGTTTCTTCACCGCAGATATAACGCCCGGCCCCGGTGTGCACGAACAGTTCGAAGTCAAAGCCGGAACCGAGGATATTCTTGCCCAACAGGCCCGCGGCCTTGGCTTCTTCCACGGCACGGTTCAGATGCTTGGCGGCGGTGGTGTACTCGCCACGCAGGAAGATATAGCCACGGTAGGTCTTGAGCGCACGCGCACTGATCAGCATGCCTTCGATCAGCAGATGGGGCAGTTGCTCCATCAGCATGCGGTCTTTCCAGGTGTTGGGCTCCATTTCATCCGCGTTGCACAGCAGGTAACGGATGTTGATGGATTCGTCTTTGGGCATCAGGCCCCATTTCACGCCGGTGGGGAAGCCTGCGCCGCCGCGGCCCTTGAGGCCGGCGTCTTTAACGGTCTGGACGATATCGTCCTGGGCCATGTCGGCGAAGGCTTTGCGCGCAGCCGCGTAACCGTTCTTGGCCTGGTACTCGTCGAGCCATACCGGCTCGCCGTCGTCGCGCAGGCGCCAGGTCAGCGGGTGAGTCTCGGCCGAACGCTTGATCAGGTTGGCCGGGCCGAAGGAAGTCAGGGTCATGGGTAGCCCTCGAGCAATTGGGTCACGCCAGCAGGCTGCACGTCACCGAATGTGTCGTCGTCGATCATCAACGCCGGCGCCTTGTCGCAGTTGCCCAGGCAGCACACCGGCAGCAGCGTGAAGCGGCCGTCCGGGGTGGTCTGGCCGAGGCCGATGCCCAGTTTGTTCTGGATCTCGCTGACCACCGATTCGTGGCCGCCGATATAGCAGACCATGCTGTCGCACACACGAATGATGTGGCGGCCCACCGGCTGGCGGAAGATCTGGCTGTAGAACGTGGCCACGCCTTCAACGTCGCTGGCGGGGATGCCGAGGATCTCGCCGATGGCGTAGAGGGCGCCGTCCGGCACCCAGCCACGTTCCTTCTGGACGATCTTCAAGGCTTCGATCGACGCCGCGCGCGGGTCTTCGTAGTGATGCAGCTCGTGCTCGATGGCCGAGCGCTCGGTTTCACTCAAGGTGAAACGGTCTGTCTGGATAAGCGTGCTGTTCATGCTTAGCGGTCCACGTCGGCCATAACGAAATCGATACTACCCAGGTACGCAATCAAGTCCGCGACCATCTCGCCTTTGATCACCGAAGGGATCTGCTGCAAGTGCGGGAAGCTTGGGGTACGAATCCGGGTGCGGTAGCTCATGGTGCCGCCATCGCTCGTCAGGTAATAACTGTTGATACCCTTGGTCGCTTCAATCATCTGGAAGGATTCGTTGGCTGGCATGACCGGGCCCCACGAAACCTGCAGGAAGTGCGTGATCAGGGTTTCGATGTGCTGCAGCGTGCGCTCTTTGGGTGGCGGCGTGGTCAGCGGGTGATCCGCCTTGTACGGGCCGGCCGGCATGTTGCGCATGCACTGCTCGATGATCTTCAGGCTCTGGCGCATTTCTTCGACACGCACAATGCAACGGTCGTAGGCATCGCCATTGGCCGCCAGCGGTACTTCGAATTCGAAGTTCTCGTAGCCGGAGTACGGGCGCGCTTTACGCAAGTCGAAGTCGCAACCGGTGGAACGCAGGCCGGCACCGGTGACGCCCCATTCCAGGGCCTCTTTGGTGTTGTACTGCGCGACGCCGATGGTGCGGCCTTTGAGGATGCTGTTGTCCAGGGCGGCTTTCTGGTACTCGTCCAGGCGCTTGGGCATCCAGTCGATGAATTCCTTGACCAGGCGTTCCCAGCCATTCGGCAGGTCGTGGGCCACACCGCCGATGCGGTACCAGGCCGGGTGCAGGCGGAAACCGGTGACGGCTTCGATGACCTTGTAGGCGCGCTGACGGTCGGTGAAAGTGAAGAACACCGGGGTCATGGCGCCGACGTCCTGGATATAGGTACCCAGGAACAGCAGGTGGCTGGTGATGCGGAAGAACTCGGCCATCATGATGCGGATGGTGTCGACGCGGTCCGGAACCTTGATGCCGGCCAGCTTCTCGACCGAGAGCACGTACGGCAGGTTGTTCATCACGCCGCCGAGGTAGTCGATACGGTCGGTATACGGGATGAAGCTGTGCCACGACTGACGTTCGGCCATCTTCTCGGCACCGCGGTGGTGGTAGCCGATGTCCGGGACGCAGTCGACGATTTCTTCGCCGTCCAGTTGCAGGATGATACGGAAAGCACCGTGGGCCGAAGGGTGGTTCGGGCCCAGGTTGAGGAACATGTAGTCCTCGTTGGTGCCGGAACGCTTCATGCCCCAGTCTTCCGGACGGAAGCGCGCGGCTTCTTCTTCCAGCTGCTGCTTGGCCAGGGTCAGGCTGAACGGGTCGAATTCGGTGGCGCGGGCAGGGTAGTCCTTGCGCAGCGGGTGACCTTCCCAGGTTGGCGGCATCATGATGCGCGTCAGGTGCGGGTGGCCGGGGAAGTCGATACCGAACATGTCCCACACTTCACGCTCGTACCAGCTGGCGTTCGGCCATATACCGGTGACGGTCGGGACGCTCAGGTCGCTCTCGCTCAGGGCAACCTTGATCATCACGTCGCTGTTACGTTCCAGCGACATCAGGTGGTAGAACACGGTGAAATCGGCGCCGCTCGGCAGCCCCTGGCGCTTGGTGCGCAGACGCTCGTCCACGCCATGCAGGTCATAGAGCATGACGTACGGCTTGGGCAGGTTGCGCAGGAAGGTCAGAACTTCGACGAGCCTGGCACGCGCCACCCACAGCACCGGCATACCGGTGCGTGTGGCCTGGGCGGTGAAGGCGTCAGGGCCAAAACGGTTATTGAGTTCGACAACCACATCCTGGTCGTCTGCCTTATAAGGCGGGATGTACAGAGCACTGCCTGTAGTCATGGTTTTTTATCGCTTTCGGTCAACGTAAAGAATGAAGCCAGGTTTTCGTTCTATAAAAGAAGCGGTGCTGGATCAGACTTCGTCGGGGCTGCGCAGGTTGGTGACTGCGATTCGCTGTTCGCGGCGCTGTTCCTTTTGAGACGGCATCTCGGCGCGATAAACGCCTTGATCACCGACCACCCAGGACAGTGGGCGACGCTCCTTGCCAATCGATTCCTGCAACAGCATCAGGCCTTGCAGGAACGCTTCGGGACGGGGCGGGCAGCCAGGCACGTAGACGTCCACAGGCAGGAACTTGTCCACCCCTTGAACGACCGAGTAGATGTCGTACATGCCACCGGAGTTGGCGCACGAACCCATGGAGATAACCCATTTCGGCTCGAGCATTTGCTCATAGAGACGCTGGATGATCGGCGCCATCTTGATGAAGCAGGTACCGGCGATAACCATGAAATCCGCCTGGCGCGGCGAAGCCCGGATAACTTCGGCGCCGAAGCGCGCGATGTCGTGGGGCGCCGTGAAGGCGGTGGTCATTTCCACGTAGCAGCACGAAAGGCCGAAGTTGTACGGCCACAGGGAGTTTTTACGCCCCCAGTTGACCGCGCCACTCAGCACGTCTTCCAGCTTGCCCATGTAGATGTTTTTGTGGACTTGGTCTTCTAACGGGTCGGAAACGGTTTCCCGTTCGCCGATGGGGTACTGCTCGTTAGGAGCATCCGGGTCGATCCTGGTGAGATTGTATTGCATTGCCAAAGCCTCATTGTTTCAGCTTCGCTTGCCGCTTGCGACGAGCTTCCGGAGCCCAGTCAAGGGCGCCCACTCGGAACAGGTAGACAAGACCTGCCAACAGAATTGCTATGAAAACGAGAGCTTCGACGAATCCGGTCCAGCCGCTTTCGCGGACGGACACAGACCATGCAAAGAGAAAGAGGGCTTCGATATCGAAGATCACGAACAACATCGCGACCAGATAGAATTTGGCTGAGAGCCGCAAGCGGGCGCCACCTGTAGGCAGCATGCCGGATTCGAACGGTTCGTTTTTGCTGCGGCCCCAGGCTTTTGACCCGAGGAGGCTGGACACGCCGAGCATGAAGGCGCAAAGGCCTACAACACCGAGGAGGAAAATGGCAAAGCCCCAGTTGTGGGCCATGAGTCCTGTCGCGTCGGTCATGCTGGAAATCCTTAACAGAGAGCAAAGGTCTCTGAGCTCGAAAAAGTAACGATGCAGTGACGATATGTCGCACTGCAATCAATCGCGGTGATTTTATGGCTAAACACCGGGCAAGTAAAATTCCCAGGGCGAAATTATTCGGTGGAATAAGCACATAGTGCACCTTCTTGGGGCTGTAGCCCTTGTGGTGTGGGCATTAGCGGGCTTTTCATCAAATATGTTTTGTTTAAGCGGTAACGAAGTTTTCAAGCGCCAAATGATAATGAATATTGTTTGCGTTGGGTTTAAGCGATTGTTTCTCATGTGGCGCGGGAAGTTACCGTTACTTGCTTGAGTGCTGCTTAGTTGTCGCAACGGTTCTTTTAACCGATCGGATATGCGCCGATACCGCTCTGGATCAATGTTTTGCGCAAAACCTTCAGGCTGCAATGCGTTCCATTGTGGGAGCGGGCTTGCTCGCGAAAGCGGTCTGTCAGATAAAAAATTGCCAACTGACCCACCGCTTTCGCGAGCAAGCCCGCTCCCACATTTTGATCTGCTGTGTGCCAGTAAGATTTTCTTCCGGGCAAAAAAAACGCCCCGAACCAGTCGGGGCGTGATTGTTGCGCGGCACTGCGGTTAGGTCTTCCGTGGGGCCGCAGTGGCCGTGTACGCGGTACTTAGTGGAACTGCTCTTCTTCGGTCGAACCGGTCAGCGCGGTCACGGACGAGGTGCCGCCCTGGATCACGGTGGTCATGTCGTCGAAGTAGCCGGTGCCCACTTCCTGCTGGTGCGCCACGAAGGTGTAGCCCTTCGATGCGTCGGCAAACTCCTGCTCTTGCAGCTTCACGTAGGCAGTCATGTCGTTGCGGGCGTAGTCGTGCGCCAGGTTGAACATGCTGTGCCACATGTTGTGGATGCCGGCCAGGGTGATGAATTGGTGCTTGTAGCCCATGGCCGACAGTTCGCGCTGGAACTTGGCGATGGTCGCGTCGTCCAGATTCTTCTTCCAGTTGAAGGAAGGCGAGCAGTTGTAGGACAGCAGTTGGTCCGGGTATTCCTTTTTGATCGCTTCGGCAAAGCGGCGTGCTTCGTCCAGGTCTGGCTTGGCGGTTTCGCACCAGATCAGGTCGGCGTACGGCGCGTAGGCCAGGCCACGGGCGATCGCTTGGTCGAGGCCTGCGCGCACTTTATAGAAGCCTTCCTGGGTACGTTCGCCGGTTACGAATGGCTGGTCGTACGGGTCGCAGTCCGACGTCAGCAGGTCTGCCGCGTTGGCGTCGGTACGCGCCAGGATGATGGTCGGGGTGCCGGCAACGTCAGCGGCCAGGCGGGCAGCAGTGAGTTTCTGTACGGCTTCCTGGGTGGGTACCAGTACCTTGCCGCCCATGTGGCCGCATTTTTTCACCGAAGCCAGCTGGTCTTCGAAGTGCACGCCGGCAGCGCCTGCCTCGATCATGCTCTTCATCAGCTCGTAGGCGTTGAGTACGCCGCCGAAACCCGCTTCGGCGTCAGCCACGATGGGGGCGAAGTAGTCGATGTAGCCTTCGTCGCCTGGGTTCTTGCCGGCTTTCCACTGGATCTGGTCGGCACGACGGAACGAGTTGTTGATGCGCTTGACCACGGTTGGCACCGAGTCCACCGGGTACAGCGATTGGTCGGGATACATGGATTCAGCGGAGTTGTTGTCCGCTGCCACTTGCCAGCCGGACAGGTAGATCGCCTGGATACCGGCTTTTACCTGTTGTACTGCCTGGCCGCCAGTGAGGGCGCCCATGCAGTTGACGAAATCTTTGTCGGGACGGAAGGACGGCTTGGCGCCTTGGGTGACCAGGTTCCACAGCTTCTCGGCGCCGAGTTTTGCAAAGGTGTGCTCAGGTTGGACCGAGCCACGCAGGCGGACGACGTCAGCAGCGGAATAAGCGCGGGTCACGCCTTTCCAGCGTGGGTTTTCAGCCCAGTCTTTTTCAAGGGCTGCAATTTGCTGTTCGCGTGTCAGTGCCATGGGGAAAAACCTCGTCGCGTCTTGTTTGAAGTATCCGTTTGCCAGCCCGGCATTCGTTGCCTGGGTAGGTTGCTCGCTGACCAGAAGCTTTGGTGTTCAAGTCAAATCTGACGGAGGTAGGCGACGGGATGAACGATGGGGCTCAAGGGGGAGTTGAGCAGGTAAGGGCAAACTGCGAACGGTCTTCGGGCGTCGTGGGCCTTGGTACGATCCATCAGTGTGTAGCCGGGTTACCTGGTTAGCTTCCGTCCCTCGGGACAACTTCGTTCCAGTCGCAACCAACGTCAAACACACCTTGTGGGCGGTACAGACACGAATCGGCTCAGGTGGGTAGCTTAGAGCGGCGATCCGAAGGCCCTTGCCAGGGCCCCTGATTAGCGGGAGCGAGGCCATCATGCCCATGCTTTTTTGGCTCGTCAAATGTTTTGTAGTGCTTTTTTTCAAGCACTACATCTTTAGTCTAATGCGACTTGCCAGTCAGTTTTTGGTGCCTCAGTTCAGGGTGTCGACCTTGACCCGTAAAGTCAGGTCATCGTGGCCCTGAGTAGAGTAGCTGCGGGTTGTAGAGGATTTGTCCGCCTGGGTTTCACGATTGATGCCGGCCAGGGGGATCCATTCGCCCAGGCGGCCGCTGACGGTTGTGTCGGTGCTTTGCACGTTCACTACATCGGGACGTTCCTGGCTCATGCGGTCACGGTTGGTACTGATGGCCAGGTGTACGGTCTCGCCAGTGACGCTGGCGGTCACGTAAAAACCCTGGGTGACGTTGCGATACTGGGTCTGGTTTTGCAGACGGCCATAGCTGTCTTGTTGCGTGGTGGTCAGCGGTACGCTTTGGCCGACCTGGATCAGCGCGGGCACGCCTTCGCTGGCCTGGATCTGCTGCACGCCACCGTCGCGGCTGGCAGTGCCGTGGCTGATGATGCGGGTCTGGCTGCCGCCGCTGTTCTGCTGGTTGTTCTCGTTGGTATCGACGGTGATCAGCAAGCGTTTGGCCGGTGTATCCAATTGGTCGAGCAGGGCGCGCAAGCCCTCTATCTTGGCGGGCTCAGCGTTAACGATAAGCTGGTTGCCGTAGGCGCTGACGCTGCCGTCCTTGCCGATGAAGTTCTGCGCCACGGGCAGCAGGTCGGCGCTGGTGCGGTTGTTCAGGTTGACGACTTCGGTGGCGGCCGTGGCTGATACGCTGGCGGTGAGGAGGAAGGCGGTGAGCAGGGTGCGTAGGGACATGTCCGTTATCTCTGCGAGTCAATTGGCTTGATAGTGCCAGTTTGTCGGCCTGGTGGGTCGCAAGTTGAATCGTAGACGGCAAAATGCCCTGGCATGGCAGGGCATTTAGGGTGTTGCTGAAATAGCTATCGCAGGCAAGCCAGCTCCCACACTTGAGCGCATTCCAAGGGATGTACTCGGTCAAATGTGGGAGCTGGCTTGCCTGCGATAAAGGTGACGCGGTCTCGGATTAGCCCTCGCGCACCATGTCCACATGCGGAATCCCGACTTCAAGAAACTCATCGCTGACAATCTCAAAGCCCAGCCGCTCATAGAACGGCGCCGCATACACCTGCGCACTCAGGAACTGCTTGGTCTGACCGCGTTTCACGGCCTCTCCAATCACCGCTTCCATCAGCTTGTCGCCGACCTTCAGCCCGCGCCAGTCTTTGAGCACCGATACGCGACCGATCTCGCCGCTGGGCAGCAGGCGCGCAGTGCCGATGGGAAAATCGCCTTCGAATGCCAGGAAATGCATGGCGTCGGCGTCGTCCGCGTCCCACTCCAATTCCGGCGGAACCGATTGTTCAGCGATAAACACCGCTTCACGAATGCGCCGAATCTCGTCGATATCCTTTCGCCAATCCGCGACACTTACGTGAATTTTATTCATCCGCGAACCCCAGGCTGCCTTGCTTGACCAGTTCGCACAGCAAGTCGCGGCCGTCTTCGTCGGCCAGCCATTCGCTGAGGTTTTCGCTGTGCAGTGCATCGGCCGAGCACACCAGCTTCAACAGTTCACGCAGTTTGCCCGGCAGGTAACGGCTCTGGCCGCTGGCGAACAACAGCACGTCGTCGTCCACTTCGGACCAGGCCAGGCGCGCGCTCGGGTTGCGCACCAGGATTGCGCCGTCTTGCAGGCTGTTGATGAAGTCTTCTTCGCCCAGCTCTTCGCCGGCCACCAGTTCCGGGTAGCGTGGCTCGGTCATGAACTGGCCGAACCAGGTCAGCAGCATGCGCTCATCGCTCATGTGCTCGGCGAGCAGGCCCTTGAGGCGGTCCAGTGCGTCGCCCTGGATCTGGTGTGGGTCGCTGACCGGTTGGGCGTCGGCGTCGGTGTAGCGCTCTTCGTCGGTCAGGTACTGGCTGAGGAAGTCGGTGAAGTGGGTCAGCACTTCAGCGGCGCTCGGTGCGCGGAAGCCCACGGAATAGGTCATGCAGTCGTCTTCGGCAATACCGAAATGTGCCAGGCGCGGCGGCAGGTAGAGCATGTCGCCCGGTTCCAGCACCCATTCGGCGCTTTCTTCGAATTCGGCAAGGATGCGCAGGTCGGCGTGTTGCAGCAGCGGGCTTTCGGAGTTGCACATCTGGCCGATCTTCCAGTTGCGCTTGCCCTGGGCTTGCAGCAGGAAGACATCGTAGTTATCGAAATGCGGGCCGACGCTGCCACCTGGGGCTGCGAAGCTGATCATGATGTCGTCGATGCGCCAGCTTGGCAGAAAGCGGAACTGTTCCAGCAGTTCGGCCACTTCCGGTACGAACTGGTCGACCGCCTGCACCAGCAAGGTCCACTCGCGCTCGGGCAGGGTGCTGAAAGCGTCTTCGGCGAACGGGCCGCGGCGCAGTTCCCACGGGCGCTCGCCGTGTTCGATCACCAGGCGCGACTCGACTTCTTCTTCCAGGGCCAGGCCTGCCAGTTCGTCGGCGTCGATCGGGCTTTCGAAGTCAGGGATGGCCTGGCGGATCAGCAGCGGTTTTTTCTGCCAGTAGTCGCGCAGGAATTCCCGTGCCGTGATGCCGCCCAGAAGTTGAAGAGGAATATCAGGATTCATGTGTAACCTATTGAAAAAAAGCACTTTTAAGACAGGAATAAAAACGCCCGGCGCGGCCGGGCGTCTCAAAGGAGCTTGCTTGGATCAGATGCGCTTGGCTTGCGCTACAGCGTTGCCGATGTAGTTGGCCGGGGTGAGCAGTTTCAGCTCGGCCTTGGCCGCGGCTGGCATGTCCAGGCCGTCGATGAAAGTTTGCAGCGCTTCGGGGCTGATGCCCTTGCCTCGCGTCAATTCTTTCAGCTTCTCGTAGGGGTTTTCGATGTTGTAGCGGCGCATCACGGTCTGGATCGGCTCGGCCAGTACTTCCCAGCACGCGTCCAGGTCAGCGGCAATCTTCTGCTCGTTGAGCTCCAGCTTGCTGATGCCTTTGAGGCTGGCTTCGTACGCGATCACGCTGTGGGCAAAGCCCACGCCGAGGTTACGCAGTACGGTGGAGTCGGTCAGGTCGCGCTGCCAGCGGGAGATCGGCAACTTGCTGGCCAGGTGCTGGAACAGGGCGTTGGCGATACCCAGGTTGCCTTCGGAGTTTTCGAAGTCGATCGGGTTGACCTTGTGCGGCATGGTCGACGAACCGATTTCGCCGGCAATGGTGCGCTGCTTGAAGTAGCCTAGGGAGATGTAGCCCCAGATATCGCGATCGAAATCGATCAGGATGGTGTTGAAGCGCGCAATCGCATCGAACAGCTCGGCAATGTAGTCGTGGGGTTCGATCTGCGTGGTGTAAGGGTTGAAACCCAGGCCCAGCTCGTCTTCGATGAAGGCGCGGGCGTTGGCTTCCCAGTCGATCTCAGGGTAGGCCGACAGGTGGGCGTTGTAGTTGCCTACGGCGCCGTTGATCTTGCCCAGCAGTGGCACGGCGGCGACCTGGGCGATCTGGCGCTCCAGGCGGTACACCACGTTGGCCAGTTCTTTGCCGAGGGTGGTCGGCGAGGCTGGCTGGCCGTGAGTGCGCGACAGCATCGGCACGGCAGCGAAACGGATCGCCAGCTCACGGATGGCTTCAGCGGTCTGGCGCATCAGCGGCAGCATCACCTCATCACGGCCTTCACGCAGCATCAGGGCGTGAGACAGGTTATTGATGTCCTCGCTGGTGCAGGCAAAGTGGATGAATTCGCTGACCTGGGCCAGTTCCGGCAGTTGGGCCGCTTGCTCTTTGAGCAGGTATTCGATGGCTTTGACGTCGTGGTTGGTGGTGCGCTCGATCTCTTTCACACGCTCGGCGTGTTCCAGGGAGAAGTTTTCCGCCAGGGTGTTCAATACAGCGTTGGCTTGCGCGGAAAACGCCGGCACTTCGCTGATGGCGGGGTGAGCGGCCAGGCGCTGGAGCCAGCGCACTTCAACCAGGACACGGGCACGGATCAGGCCGTACTCGCTGAAAATAGGGCGCAGGGCCTGGGTTTTGCCGGCGTAGCGGCCGTCAACAGGGGAAACCGCAGTGAGCGAAGAGAGCTGCATGGGGTGTTCTCGGACAGTCGGGCAACGAAATGGGGCGCGTATCATACATGAAAAAATCCGCCGGTCCGTCGCCAACTGACCGGCGTATTACGCGTAATGGCTTGAAAACAGCCTGCTGGTGCGACTTATTCGTTGCGCATCAACGGGTAAAGCTCTTTGAGCAATTTGCGTCGGCTGATCACCAACTGCCAGCGATGACCGCCCAGTTGGCGCCACAAGCGTGCCGAACGAATACCGGCCAGGAGCAGGGCGCGGATTTTCGACGCGTTGTTGGGTTGTTGCAGGTTGCGCATGTCGCCATGCACCTGGATACGTTGGCGCAGGGTACTCAAGGTGTCCTGGTACAGCGCACCACAGGCTGCGATCACGTTTTCGTGGGCCGGGCCGAAGTGCTCTACCTGGGACTGGATCTGCGGCAGGCGCTTGCCGATGGTGTCCAGCAGGTCGTCGCGCTTGGCCAACTGGCGCTCAAGGCCGAGCATCGACAGGGCGTAGCGCAACGGCTCGCGCTGCAAAGTGCTGGGGTCGCGCTCCAGGGCGCCGATCAGGGCGCGATAGCCTTCACGCAGGGCCAGGTCGTCGCCGCCGTAAACCTCAAGGGTGTCCTTGGGGTCGCGGATCAGCAGGCTGCCGAGCATGCAGGTCAGGCCGGCTTCAGTGACCTGGCCGGTCTTGGCGATCTTGTCCACCAGCACCGCAGCGAGAAAGACGCCGCCAAGGGCTGTCAATTGCTCCTGGGTCGGGCTCATGCCGGGTTGCTCCAGGCTTGCGCGACTTCAATCACGCCGCCGCCCAGGCAGATTTCGCCGTCATAGAACACCACGGACTGACCAGGGGTGACCGCGCGCTGCGGGTCATCGAAGGTGGCACGGTAGCCGGTGGCGGTCTTTTCCAGGGTGCAGGGCTGGTCGCTCTGGCGATAACGCACTTTGGCGGTCAGGCGGCGCGGGGTGCTCAGGTCGATCGGGTTGACCCAATAGATCTCGGAAGCGAGCAGGGCGCCGGAGAACAGCAGCGGGTGCTCATTGCCTTGGCCGACCACCAGCACGTTGTTTTCCAGGTCTTTGACCAGCACGTACCAAGGCTCTTCACCTGCGTCCTTCAAACCGCCGATGCCCAGGCCCTGGCGCTGGCCGATGGTGTGGTACATCAGGCCATGGTGACGGCCGATCACTTCACCTTCGGTGGTCTTGATCTCGCCCGGTTGCGCGGGCAGGTATTGCTTGAGGAAATCGCTGAAGCGCCGCTCGCCGATAAAGCAGATACCGGTGGAGTCTTTCTTCTTGGCGGTGGCCAGGCCGTGTTTCTCGGCAATCTTGCGCACTTCGGGCTTTTCCAGCTCGCCGACCGGGAACAGAGTCTTGGCGATCTGTTCACCGCCCACGGCGTGCAGGAAGTAGCTCTGGTCCTTGTTCGGGTCCAGGCCCTTGAGCAGTTCGGTGCGGCCATCGATATCGCGACGGCGCACGTAGTGGCCGGTAGCTATCAGGTCGGCGCCGAGCATCATGGCGTAGTCGAGGAAGGCCTTGAACTTGATCTCGCGGTTACACAGGATGTCCGGGTTCGGCGTGCGGCCGGCCTTGTATTCGGCCAGGAAGTGCTCGAACACGTTGTCCCAGTACTCGGCGGCGAAGTTGGCGGTGTGCAGCTTGATGCCGATCTTGTCGCACACGGCCTGGGCGTCCGCGAGGTCGTCCATGGCGGTGCAGTATTCCGTTCCATCGTCTTCTTCCCAGTTCTTCATGAACAGGCCTTCCACCTCATAACCCTGCTCCATGAGCAGAACGGCGGAAACGGAAGAGTCCACGCCGCCGGACATGCCGACGATGACGCGCTTCTTTTGTGTGTCAGAAGGGGCTGGATCACGCATAGGGTTTCAACGGGTGTCTTGAAAAAGGACGCGATTCTATCAGGCCCGGGCCGCTAAGGCTAAAGAGAAGGGCGGATCAATTCGAGACTGTGGCGCTGGCCGGCCAGATAATCATCGATGCAGCGGATAATCAGCTCGCTGCGCCAGTCGTCGCGCACGGCCATCAGCTCGTCACGGGTCAGCCAGCGGGCGCGCAGGATGCCTTCGTCGAGTTGATAGTCCGGGTGGTGTTTCACTGCCTTGGCGATAAAGCAGACCCGCTGGTAGGTCACGCCATTGCTCGGTGCGGTATACAGGTAGATGCCGACGATGCCGGTGGCTTCCACGTCCCAGCCGGTTTCTTCCAGGGTTTCACGCACGGCGGCTTCGGTAAGGGTTTCGTTCGGGTCCAGATGGCCGGCGGGCTGGTTGAGCACGGCGCGACCGCCCTTGAGTTCTTCGACCATCAGGAAGCGGCCGTTGTCTTCGACGATGGTGGCGACGGTGATGTGGGGTTGCCAGGTCATTGCAAGCCTCGGTATCTGGAAGGTGACTCGGTCAATGTGGGAGCTGGCTTGCCTGCGATGACGGCGGGTCAGCTACACCTGTATGAGCTGACAGACTGCAATCGCAGGCAAGCCAGCTCCCACATTTGATTGGGTTTCTTCAATGTAGTCCGTACAAACACAAACCCCGGCACATGGCCGGGGTTTGTGATGCTCCCTTACAACCTTACTTCAACTTGGCAATCGCCGCATTGAGGGTGTTGCTCGGGCGCATGGCCTTGCTGGTCAGCTCGGGGTTTGGCGCGTAGTAGCCGCCGATGTCCACTGGCTTGCCCTGTACGGCGTTGAGCTCGGCAACGATGGTCGCCTCGTTCTCGGCCAGGGTCTTGGCCAGTTCGCCGAACTGCGCTTGCAGTGCAGTGTCTTCGGTCTGGGCGGCCAGGGCTTGTGCCCAGTACAGCGCCAGGTAGAAGTGGCTGCCGCGGTTGTCGATGTTGCCGACTTTGCGCGATGGCGACTTGTTATTGTCGAGGAACTGGCCGGTGGCCTGGTCCAGGGTCTTGGACAGTACCAGCGCTTTCGGGTTGTTGTATGTCACACCCAAATGCTCAAGGGACGCGGCCAGGGCCAGGAACTCGCCCAGGGAATCCCAGCGCAGGAAGTTTTCTTCCAGCAGTTGCTGCACGTGCTTGGGAGCCGAACCGCCAGCGCCGGTTTCGAACAGGCCGCCACCGTTCATCAGCGGCACGATCGACAGCATCTTGGCGCTGGTGCCCAGTTCCATGATCGGGAACAGGTCGGTCAGGTAATCGCGCAGTACGTTGCCGGTCACCGAGATGGTGTCCAGGCCCTTGCGGGTGCGCTCCAGGGTGAACTTCATCGCATCGACCGGGGCCATGATGCGGATGTCCAGGCCTTCGGTGTTGTGGTCTTTCAGGTAAGCCTGAACTTTCTCGACTACTACGCCATCGTGGGCACGCTTGGGGTCCAGCCAGAAGATGGCCGGGGTGTTGCTGGCGCGGGCACGGTTGACGGCGAGCTTGACCCAGTCCTGGATCGGCGCGTCTTTGGTCTGGCACATACGGAAGATGTCGCCAGCTTCGACGCTCTGTTCCATCAGCAGGTTGCCCTGGCTGTCGGTGACGCGCACAACGCCGTCAGCCTTGATCTGGAAGGTCTTGTCGTGGGAACCGTACTCTTCGGCCTTCTTCGCCATCAGGCCAACGTTTGGCACGCTGCCCATGGTGGTGGGGTCGAAGGCGCCATTGGCCTTGCAGTCTTCGATGACCGCCTGGTAGATGGTGGCGTAGCAGCGATCCGGGATCACAGCCTTGGTGTCGTGCAGTTGGCCATCGGTGCCCCACATCTTGCCGGAGTCACGGATCATCGCTGGCATCGAGGCGTCGACGATCACGTCGCTCGGCACGTGCAGGTTGGTGATGCCTTTGTCGGAGTTGACCATCGCCAGGGCAGGGCGAACGGCGTAGACCGCCTGGATGTCGGCTTCGATCTGCGCTTGCTGGTCGGCCGGCAGGGCCTTGATGCGTGCGTACAGGTCGCCGATGCCGTTGTTCAGGTTGAAGCCGATCTGTTCCAGCACGGTCGCGTGCTTGGCCAGTGCATCTTTAT
This sequence comes from Pseudomonas fluorescens, assembly GCF_001902145.1. GTDB lineage: Bacteria > Pseudomonadota > Gammaproteobacteria > Pseudomonadales > Pseudomonadaceae > Aquipseudomonas > Aquipseudomonas fluorescens_BV. The sequence goes on along the minus strand of NZ_MRST01000027.1, from coordinate 130,609 downwards.
AGAACTCGGCAACGATCTGGCCGAACATGATCGGGTCGGAGACCTTCATCATGGTGGCTTTCAAGTGAACCGACAGCAGTACGCCTTGCTTCTTGGCGTCTTCGATTTCAGCGGCGATGAAACTGCGCAGGGCTTTCTTGCTCAGCACGGCGGTGTCGATGATTTCGCCGGCCTGAACGCTGGTCTTTTCCTTCAGGACGGTGGTGGTGCCGTCCTTTGCAACCAGCGCAATTTTGACAGCGTCAGCGGTTTCGATCTGCACGGCTTTTTCGCTGCCGTAGAAGTCGCCGTTGTTCATATGGGCAATGTGCGACTTGGAGTCGGCAGCCCAGGCGCCCATCTTGTGCGGGTGCTTGCGTGCGTAGTTCTTGACCGACAGCGGTGCGCGACGGTCGGAGTTGCCTTCGCGCAGTACCGGGTTCACGGCGCTGCCCTTGACCTTGTCGTAACGTGCACGGGTTTCTTTTTCCGCGTCGGTGGTTACGGTTTCAGGGTAGTCCGGCAGGGCGTAGCCCTGGGCCTGCAATTCCTTGATCGCGGCTTGCAGCTGCGGGGTCGAGGCGCTGATGTTGGGAAGCTTGATGATGTTGGCTTCAGGCGTAACGGCCAGGTCGCCCAGTTCGGCGAGGTGGTCCGGGATGGCCTTGGTGCCCAGTTGCTCGGGGAAGCTTGCGAGGATGCGCCCGGCGAGGGAAATGTCGCGGGTTTCCACGGCAATATCAGCGGAAGCGGTGAAGGCCTCTACGATAGGCAGCAGTGAATAGGTGGCGAGGGCTGGGGCTTCGTCGGTGAAGGTGTAGATGATCTTCGAGCGGGTGGGCATATTCGGATTAACTCTCTTCTTTGCTGAAAGCGTGCGCAGAAACTCGAGATGCGCCGGGTAGAGCGCGTTCGTTCAAAGTCATCCATGAGCGAAATGTCGAGGTTTCTTCGCGGTGATGTTGGTTTGCATCAGTCGAGCGTCAAGCGGGTGGGCTATTGTAATAGTCCGGCTTTCTGGCGAAAGGCTACGTTCTAGAGCGGTCCGCCGTCGTGACTCTTTGGTCAGCGGCGGCATTATACATAGGTCGCTATGCTTACGCTGAGCCTTCATACAAAAGGGGGCTCGTCCATTGGTCTAAAGGTCGCAGGTGCGTGGGGCGGTGGGATGTGCTCAAGATTGGCGCTTTTCCCTTTGCTTTCAGGCTTGTAGGCCACCAAATGTGCTGTTTTCGATGCAAATGAGCATGGCGTGAGGTTTCAGTCGCCATTTATCTGGAGTAGGCTCGAACGCAGCCAGATGTTCAATCCATAGATGGAGTTCAGCATGGGATACAAGAAGATTCAGGTTCCGGCAGTCGGCGACAAAATCACCGTCAATGCAGACCATTCTCTCAATGTTCCTGACCAACCGATCATCCCCTACATCGAAGGTGACGGTATTGGCGTCGACATCAGCCCGGTGATGATCAAGGTGGTCGACGCCGCTGTTGAAAAGGCTTACGGCGGCAAGCGCAAAATTTCCTGGATGGAGGTGTACGCTGGCGAAAAGGCCACTCAAGTCTACGATCAGGATACGTGGCTGCCCCAGGAAACCCTGGATGCGGTCAAGGATTACGTGGTGTCCATCAAAGGCCCGCTGACTACGCCGGTGGGTGGCGGTATCCGCTCGCTGAACGTGGCCCTGCGCCAACAACTTGACCTCTACGTGTGCCTGCGCCCGGTGCGCTGGTTCGAAGGCGTGCCCAGCCCAGTGAAAAAGCCTGGTGATGTGGACATGACCATCTTTCGTGAGAACTCCGAGGATATTTACGCCGGAATCGAGTGGAAGGCCGGTTCGCCTGAGGCGATCAAGGTGATCAAGTTTCTCAAGGAGGAAATGGGCGTTACCAAGATCCGTTTCGACCAGGATTGCGGGATTGGCGTCAAGCCGGTCTCTAAAGAGGGCACCAAGCGCCTGGCGCGCAAGGCCTTGCAGTATGTGGTCGATAACGACCGCGACTCGCTGACCATCGTGCACAAAGGTAACATCATGAAGTTCACCGAAGGGGCCTTCAAGGAGTGGGCCTACGAGGTGGCGGCAGAAGAGTTCGGCGCGACCCTGCTTGACGGCGGGCCGTGGATGCAGTTCAAGAACCCCAAGACTGGCAAGAACGTGGTGGTCAAGGATGCCATTGCCGACGCCATGCTCCAGCAGATCCTGCTGCGCCCGGCCGAATACGACGTGATCGCCACGCTCAACCTCAATGGTGACTACCTGTCCGATGCCTTGGCGGCGGAAGTGGGGGGTATCGGTATTGCGCCGGGGGCCAACCTGTCGGACACCGTGGCAATGTTCGAAGCCACCCACGGTACTGCGCCTAAATATGCGGGCAAGGATCAGGTCAACCCTGGGTCATTGATCCTGTCGGCGGAAATGATGCTGCGGCATATGGGTTGGGTCGAGGCGGCGGATCTGATTATCAAGGGCACCAATGGCGCGATTTCGGCCAAGACCGTGACCTATGACTTCGAGCGTCTGATGGATGGCGCTACGTTGGTGTCGTCGTCGGGCTTTGGTGACGCGCTGATCAAGCATATGTAAACAGGCAGACAAAACCGGCCGCCCTGATGATTCGGGGCGGTCGGTTTGCTTTCAGTGCTTTGTTCAGAAGCTGGTCAGGCCTGCTTGCTTTTCTTGTCTTGATTTGTGACCGTGCGCCGCGCCGTTTTCTGCAGCAGGCGTGGTGGTGATGCCTTTGATATTCACCGCATGCAAGCCCTTTGGGCCCTGGGTAATGTCAAAGGATACCGGTTGACCCGCCTTCAGCGTTTTGTACCCATCCGCCTGGATCGCTGAGAAATGCGCAAAAAGGTCTTCTTGCTTGCCGTCTTCATTAATGAAGCCGTAACCCTTGGCATTGTTGAACCACTTGACCTTACCACTAGCCATTCCCTTATCCCTCTGCACCAGACTCCATCACTGGAGTATCATCCTGTCTATCCGTCCTAACCCGAATAAATAAGGTTGACTGCGCGGACCTTTTTTACCCACTGTGGGCTCTATTTGTTGTAACACCGTTTCGCCGATAGTCAAGGTGACCCAAGGGTCAGAGTTGAAATTCTGACAGGTCGCCCCCACCACTGTAATTGAACCACTGACGAACCTTTCTTTCCCATGCATGCAAACAGCCAGATTCGACTAACATTCAATCAGGATCGCCCGGATCAGGAACATGACGACGACGGTTCTGCAGGCATTGCTGTTCAGGAGGCCAAGCCTGCTTTACAGGCGCCGCCGATGTACAAGGTGGTTTTGTTCAATGATGACTACACACCGATGGATTTCGTCGTCGAAGTGCTCGAGGTGTTTTTTAACCTGAACCGCGAGTTGGCGACCAAGGTAATGCTGGCCGTTCACACAGAAGGACGGGCAGTATGTGGAGTGTTTACCCGCGACATCGCCGAGACAAAGGCCATGCAGGTCAACCAGTACGCCAGGGAAAGCCAGCATCCGCTACTCTGTGAAATCGAGAAGGACGGTTAACGCCGACCACTTGGGTATGAGGTGAAGCTATGTTAAACCGCGAGCTCGAAGTCACCCTCAATCTTGCCTTCAAGGAGGCTCGTTCGAAGCGTCATGAATTCATGACCGTCGAACACCTTTTGCTGGCACTTTTGGATAACGAAGCTGCCGCCACCGTTCTGCGTGCGTGCGGCGCCAACCTCGACAAGCTCAAGCATGACCTGCAGGAGTTTATCGACTCCACCACGCCACTGATCCCCGTGCATGACGAGGACCGCGAAACCCAGCCAACCCTGGGGTTCCAGCGGGTATTGCAGCGTGCTGTGTTCCACGTACAGAGCTCCGGTAAGCGTGAGGTCACAGGCGCGAACGTGCTTGTGGCGATTTTCAGCGAACAGGAAAGCCAGGCCGTGTTCCTGCTCAAGCAGCAGAGCGTTGCCCGTATTGATGTAGTCAATTACATCGCCCACGGTATCTCTAAAGTGCCTGGGCACGGCGATCATTCCGAGGGTGAGCAGGATATGCAGGACGAGGAGGGCGGTGAGTCTTCTTCTTCAAGCAACCCGCTGGATGCCTATGCCAGCAACCTCAATGAAATGGCGCGCCAGGGGCGGATCGATCCGCTGGTGGGGCGTGAGAATGAGGTTGAGCGTGTAGCGCAGATCCTTGCGCGTCGCCGCAAGAACAACCCGTTGCTGGTGGGCGAGGCGGGCGTGGGTAAGACCGCGATTGCCGAAGGCCTGGCCAAGCGCATTGTCGATAACCAGGTGCCAGACCTGCTGGCCAGCAGTGTCGTCTACTCCCTTGACCTGGGCGCGTTGCTCGCCGGGACCAAGTACCGTGGCGACTTCGAAAAGCGCTTCAAGGCGTTGCTCGGTGAGTTGAAAAAGCGTCCACAGGCCATCCTGTTCATCGACGAGATCCACACTATCATTGGCGCCGGTGCAGCTTCCGGTGGGGTGATGGACGCTTCCAACCTGCTCAAGCCACTGCTGTCCTCGGGTGATATCCGCTGCATTGGTTCGACCACGTTCCAGGAATTTCGCGGCATCTTCGAAAAAGACCGTGCCCTGGCGCGTCGCTTCCAGAAAGTCGACGTGTCCGAGCCCTCGGTTGAAGACACCATCGGCATCCTGCGCGGGCTCAAGGGGCGTTTTGAAGCGCACCATGGCATCGAGTACACCGATGAGGCCTTGCGTGCGGCGGCTGAGCTGGCGTCGCGCTACATCAATGACCGGCATATGCCCGACAAGGCCATCGATGTGATCGACGAAGCGGGTGCCTACCAGCGCCTGCAGCCGGTCGAGAAGCGCGTGAAGCGCATCGACGTGCCTCAAGTCGAGGACATCGTGGCCAAGATCGCGCGGATTCCGCCAAAACACGTCACCAGTTCCGACAAGGAGTTGCTGCGTAACCTGGAGCGCGACCTCAAGCTCACCGTGTTTGGCCAGGATGCGGCCATCGACTCGCTGTCCACGGCGATCAAGTTGTCCCGTGCTGGCCTCAAGTCGCCGGACAAGCCAGTCGGTTCGTTCCTGTTCGCAGGCCCGACCGGCGTCGGCAAGACCGAGGCGGCTCGCCAGTTGGCCAAGGCCATGGGCATCGAACTGGTCCGTTTCGACATGTCCGAGTACATGGAGCGCCACACTGTGTCGCGCTTGATCGGTGCGCCTCCGGGCTATGTCGGCTTCGACCAGGGCGGCCTGTTGACCGAGGCGATCACCAAGCAGCCACATTGCGTATTGTTGCTCGATGAAATCGAAAAGGCCCACCCGGAAGTCTTCAACCTGCTGTTGCAGGTCATGGACCACGGGACCCTGACCGACAACAACGGGCGCAAGGCAGACTTCCGCAATGTGATCGTGATCATGACCACCAACGCTGGTGCTGAAACCGCGGCGCGGGCTTCGATCGGCTTTACGCATCAGGATCACTCCTCTGATGCCATGGAAGTGATCAAGAAGAGCTTCACGCCGGAGTTCCGCAACCGCCTGGACACCATTATCCAGTTTGGTCGCCTCAGCCATGAGGTCATCAAAAGCGTGGTGGACAAGTTCCTCACCGAGCTTCAAGCGCAGTTGGAAGACAAGCGCGTGCAGCTGGATGTGACGGAAGCGGCTCGCAGCTGGATCGCAGAGGGCGGCTACGATGCGGCAATGGGCGCACGCCCAATGGCGCGTCTGATCCAGGACAAGATCAAGCGGCCACTGGCCGAAGAGATCCTGTTCGGCGAACTCTCCGACCATGGTGGCGTGGTGCACATCGACCTTAAGGACGGCGAGCTGACCTTCGAGTTCGAGACCACGGCTGAAATGGCCTGATCGTTAGCTGCAACATTGCAAAAGGCGCCGAAAGGCGCCTTTTTGCTGCCTTGAAATGCAATCGCTAAGACAATGAAGATCAACATGTGGGAGCTGGCTTGCCTGCGATAGCGGTGGCTCAGGAAAGAATCCCTTGCCTGACACACCGCTATCGCAGGCAAGCCAGCTCCCACAGGGGCAAGTAGTGACTGTTAAATCCTGCGCACACAAAAACGCCCGGCATAACCGGGCGTTTTGTATTGACTTGCTTAGCGAGCGCGGTAAGTGATGCGCCCTTTGCTCAAGTCATAGGGCGTCAGCTCGACGCGCACTTTGTCACCGGTAAGAATACGAATGTAGTTCTTGCGCATCTTGCCGGAGATATGCGCGGTTACGACGTGCCCATTTTCCAACTCCACGCGAAACATGGTGTTGGGCAGGGTGTCGACGACAGTGCCTTCCATTTCGAAGCTGTCTTCTTTCGACATGCAGTAAAGCCCTCGGTATCCAGTGAATGGCCCGGTGCAACTGCGCCAGGCAAAAGCGGCGTGCATTGTGCCCGAAAAAGGGTGTTCAAGCCAAGGGGTTCTAGTTAAGCGTGACCCATCTTTGATTAATCAGCAGCTCAATGGGCCGATATTGGGTCTTGTAGTTCATCTTTTTGCAGTTCTTGATCCAGTATCCGAGGTACACCGCTTCCAGCTCCAGGCGCAGCGCTTCGCCTATTTGCCATAGGATGGCGAAGCGCCCGAGGCTGCGGCGCTCTTCGGTCGGTTCATAGAAGGTGTACACCGCCGAGAGGCCGTTGGGCAGCAGGTCGGTCACCGCCACGGCCAGCAGGCGGCCGTCGAGGCGGAACTCGTAGAAACGCGAAAAAGGCAGGTCACGCACCAGGAACGTGGAAAACTGGTCGCGGCTGGGCGGATACATATCGCCGTCTGCATGACGCTGTTCGATATAGCGTTGGTAGAGATCGAAATATTCTTCGCTGTATTGGGGTTTGGTGGCGTGTACCGTCAGGTCAGCGTTGCGCTTGAGAATGCGCTTCTGATTGCGGTCTGGCAAAAATTGCGCAACCGGGATGCGCGCGGGTACGCAGGCATTGCAGTTCTGGCAATGGGGGCGGTACAGGTGGTCGCCGCTGCGCCGGAAGCCCATCTCGGACAGGTCGGCATACACATACACGTCCATGGGCTGGCTGGGATCGAGGAACAGCGTGGTGGCCTGCTCGTCGGGCAGATAGCTGCATGAGTGGGCTTGAGTGGCATAGAACTTCAAGCGCGCCAGCTCGGTCATGATCAACCCTCGGGATAAGCTTTGAAATAAGTGTAAGCCACGTGCGCGAAAGTCGCCTAGGAAACCCACGGCCCAGCGTTGGGTTGGTCCAGATGTTTATGCAGGAAGTCAGCGAAGACGCTGCGGGGTATACCGCGGGCACCCAGGCTGTGCAGATGATCGTTGGGCATCTGGCAATCGATCAGCACAAATCCCCAGGCTTGCAGTTGCCGGGTCAATGTGGCGAAGCCGAATTTGGAGGCGTTGTCGGCGCGGCTGAACATGGACTCGCCAAAAAACAACTGGCCCATCGCCAGGCCATACAGGCCGCCCACCAGTTCGCCCTGGTCCCAGACCTCGACGGAATGCGCGTAGCCGCGCTGGTGCAGCTCCAGATAAGCCTTCTGGATACTTTCGGTGATCCAGGTGCCATCGGCGTAGGCACGGGGCGCGGCGCAGGCTTGGATGACGGCGGCGAAATCCTGGTCGAAGGTCACGGTATAGCGCTGCTGGCGCAATAATTTGCCCAGGCTGCGGGAAACATGCAGCTCGTCGGGGAAAATCACTGTGCGCGGGTCTGGCGACCACCAGAGGATAGGCTGGCCTTCGGAGAACCAGGGGAAGCAGCCATGGCGGTAGGCCTGGATCAATCGTTCGGCCGACAGGTCGCCACCGGCGGCGAGCAGGCCGTTGGGTTCGCGCATGGCCTTGGCCAAGGGAGGGAACGTCAGGGTGTCGCGTTGTAACCAGGTCAGCATGGCATCCAGGCTTAGGGAAGGGGAGGGGAGTGGCAGGTCATGCACCTGCACCGCAAGCGTTGATTATTGACGACCCTGCGCCATGGGGCCAGCCCGAATAGGCTATTGACGAGGATTAGCATGCACGAGTGTTTCTGCAACTCTGTACACAGGGTGTGGTCGTAATCGGGTCTGGCGCATACCGGCCATTTGCCAAGCTGGCCTGGATTGCTAAATACAGCTCATAAGCCTTTGTCAGCAAAGGTAATGCATGCTCAAATTGTCCGTGCAGTCAGGTGAAGGGCAAGTGTGTGGCATCGCGCACGCAAACCCGTACAATGCGGCCATTGTGGCGTTATCGCCATTTCACCTATCCGTCACCGGGTGTTAAAAGTAGATTCAGCAACATTCGTTCATTTTTCAACTGTTCCGGATAGAACAGTCGTGTGTAGTCATTCAACAGATGGACGCGCTAAAGGCGCAGGAATAGACCCGTTTTGAAGAAATCCGCCGCAGCACCTAAAGCAGCAGTCGTACCGGCCTGGCGCCAGCACCTGCATTACCGACTCAAGGAAGGCGCACTGATTGCCATCGGTGCGCTGTGCCTGTTCCTGATGATGGCCTTGCTGACCTATGGCAAGGACGATCCGGGCTGGAGCCATAACAGCAAGATCGATGACGTGCAGAATTTCGGTGGCCCTGTAGGTTCCTACAGCGCCGATATCCTCTTCATGATCCTGGGTTACTTCGCCTACATTTTCCCGCTGTTGCTGGCGATCAAGACCTGGCAGATCTTCCGCCAGCGTCACGAGCCGTGGCAGTGGAGCGGTTGGCTGTTCTCCTGGCGCCTGATCGGCCTGGTGTTCCTGGTACTGTCGGGCGCGGCGCTGGCGCATATCCACTTCCATGCACCGACCGGCCTGCCGGCGGGCGCTGGCGGGGCTCTGGGCGAAAGTCTTGGCGACCTGGCGCGCAGGACCCTGAATATCCAGGGCAGCACCCTGATGTTCATCGCGCTGTTCCTGTTCGGCCTCACAGTGTTCACCGACCTGTCATGGTTCAAGGTGATGGATGTGACCGGCAAGATCACTCTCGACCTGTTCGAATTGTTCCAGGGCGCCGCCAACCGCTGGTGGGCCGCCCGTGTCGAGCGCAAGCAGATGGTTGCGCAGTTGCGTGAGGTTGACATCCGTGTCAACGAGGTGGTGGCTCCCAGCACGCCGGATCGGCGCGAGCAAGCCAAGGTCAAGGAGCGCTTGATCGAGCGCGAACAGGCCCTGAGCAAGCACATGTCGGACCGTGAAAAGCAGGTGCCGCCCGTGATCGCCCCGGCACCGCCCAAGGCGCCGGAACCCAGCCATCGCGTGCAAAAAGAGAAACAGGCGCCGCTGTTTATCGACAGCGCCGTCGAAGGCACCTTGCCGCCGATCTCGATTCTGGACCCGGCCGAAAAGAAACAACTCAACTATTCCCCCGAATCCCTGGCGGCCGTCGGCCACCTGCTGGAAATCAAGCTCAAGGAATTCGGCGTCGAAGTGTCGGTGGACTCGATCCATCCGGGCCCGGTGATTACCCGTTACGAAATCCAACCGGCCGCCGGGGTGAAAGTCAGCCGCATTTCCAACCTGGCCAAAGACTTGGCACGTTCCCTGGCCGTGACCAGCGTGCGCGTGGTGGAAGTGATCCCGGGCAAGACCACCGTGGGTATCGAGATTCCCAACGAAGACCGCCAGATCGTGCGGTTCTCCGAAGTGCTGTCGACGCCGGAATACGACAACTTCAAATCGCCGGTCACCCTGGCGCTCGGCCATGACATCGGCGGCAAGCCGGTGATTACCGACCTGGCGAAAATGCCGCACCTGCTGGTAGCCGGTACCACTGGTTCCGGTAAGTCGGTGGGTGTGAACGCCATGATCCTGTCGATCCTGTTCAAGTCCGGGCCGGATGACGCCAAGCTGATCATGATCGACCCGAAGATGTTGGAACTGTCGATCTACGAAGGCATCCCGCACCTGCTGTGCCCGGTGGTTACCGACATGAAGGACGCCGCCAACGCCCTGCGCTGGAGCGTTGCCGAGATGGAGCGCCGCTACAAGCTCATGGCGAAGATGGGCGTGCGGAACCTGTCGGGCTTCAACGCCAAGGTCAAGGAAGCCCAGGACGCCGGCACACCGCTGACCGACCCGCTGTACAAGCGCGAAAGCATTCACGATGAAGCACCACTGCTGACCAAGCTGCCGACCATCGTGGTGGTGGTCGATGAATTTGCCGACATGATGATGATCGTCGGCAAGAAGGTCGAAGAGCTGATCGCCCGTATCGCCCAGAAGGCGCGAGCGGCGGGTATCCACCTGATCCTCGCGACACAGCGGCCGTCGGTGGACGTGATCACCGGCCTGATCAAGGCCAACATCCCGACGCGCATGGCGTTCCAGGTCTCCAGCAAGATCGACTCGCGCACCATCATCGACCAGGGTGGCGCCGAGCAACTGCTGGGCCACGGTGACATGTTGTACATGCCGCCCGGGACCAGCCTGCCGATTCGCGTGCATGGCGCCTTCGTTTCCGATGACGAAGTCCACCGTGTGGTCGAAGCCTGGAAACTGCGCGGCGCGCCGGAATATAACGACGACATTCTCGCTGGCGTGGAAGAGGCCGGCAGCGGCTTCGACGGTGGCAGCAGCGGTGGCGACGATGATGCTGAAACCGACGCGCTCTACGACGAAGCCGTGGCTTTCGTACTGGAAAGCCGCCGTGCCTCGATTTCGGCGGTGCAGCGCAAGCTTAAAATCGGCTACAACCGCGCCGCCCGCATGATCGAAGCCATGGAAATGGCCGGCGTCGTGACTGCAATGAACACCAATGGCTCGCGTGAAGTCATCGCCCCCGGGCAGATGCGCGACTGATTCCGCGCCGCGTGGCAACACGCGGCGTGCCCTGACTACTCAATGAGGACTCCCATGCGCTTTATCCGCATGCTGTTGTTGCCGGCCCTGGCCCTGACCGCTGTTTCGGCTCACGCTGACCCGGCTTCCGTCGCCAGCCTGAAGAACCTGTTGGACAAATCCCAGACCCTCACTGCGCGCTTCTCCCAGCTGACCCTGGATGCCGGCGGCACCCAGTTGCAGGAAACCGCCGGTGAAATGGCCGTACAGCGCCCTGGGCTGTTCTACTGGCACACTGAAGGCAAGGCGGAGCAGACCATCGTTTCCGACGGCCAGAAAGTCACGCTGTGGGACCCGGACCTGGAGCAGGCGACCATCAAGAAGCTCGATCCACGCCTGAACCAGACCCCGGCACTGTTGCTGTCGGGGGACGTGTCGAAAATCAACGACAGCTTCGACATCACCTCCAAGCAGACCAGCAACGTCATCGAGTTCACCCTCAAGCCAAAATCCAAGGACACGTTGTTTGACACGCTGTCCCTGTCGTTCGGCAACGGCGTGATCAACAACATGCGCCTGGTCGACAGCGTCGGCCAGCGCACCGATATCCTGTTCTCCGGGGTCAAGGCCAACCAGCCGGTGCCCGCGTCCAAGTTCAAGTTCGACATCCCCAAGGGTGCCGACGTGATCCAGGAATAAACTGCCCAGAGGTTTCAAACGCTGCCCATGGATCTGTTTCGAAGTGACCCGATTGCCCAGCCGTTGGCCGCGCGCTTGCGTTCGACCAACCTGGATGAGTACGTCGGTCAGGAACACCTGCTCGCTCGCGGCAAGCCCTTGCGTGAAGCCCTGGAGCAGGGTGCGCTGCATTCGATGATTTTCTGGGGGCCGCCGGGCGTGGGCAAGACCACCCTCGCGCGGTTGCTGGCGAAAGTCTCGGACGCGCACTTTGAAACGGTCTCGGCGGTGCTCGCCGGCGTCAAGGAGATCCGCCAGGCGGTGGAAGTCGCCAAGCAGCAGGCTGGGCAATATGGCAAGCGTACGATCCTGTTCGTCGACGAAGTGCATCGCTTCAACAAGTCGCAGCAGGATGCGTTCCTGCCTTATGTCGAGGACGGTACGCTGATCTTTATCGGCGCCACCACTGAAAACCCTTCCTTTGAATTGAACAACGCCTTGTTGTCACGGGCACGGGTCTATGTGCTCAAGAGCCTGGATGAAGCGGCGATGCAAAAGCTGCTGCACCGTGCCTTGAGCGAAGACAGGGGCCTGGGCAAGCGCCAGCTGAGCCTCAGCGATGAAGGCTTCAAGATTTTGCTGACCGCCGCCGATGGCGACGGGCGCCGCTTTCTCAACCTGCTGGAGAACGCCTCCGACCTGGCCGAAGACGGCGGCGAGATTGGCGTCGACCTGTTGCAAAGCTTGCTCGGTGACACACGCCGGCGTTTCGACAAGGGCGGCGAAGCCTTCTACGACCAGATTTCCGCGCTGCACAAATCCGTACGCGGTTCCAACCCTGATGGCGCGCTGTATTGGTTTGCGCGCATGATCGATGGCGGTTGCGACCCGCTGTACCTGGCGCGTCGTGTGGTGCGCATGGCCAGCGAAGACATCGGCAATGCCGACCCGCGCGCCCTGAGCCTGTGCCTGGCCGCCTGGGAGGTGCAGGAGCGCCTCGGCAGCCCGGAAGGCGAGCTGGCGGTGGCCCAGGCCATCACTTACCTGGCCTGCGCGCCGAAAAGCAACGCGGTGTACATGGGCTTCAAGTCGGCCCTGCGTGCGGCCGCCGAGCATGGTTCCCTCGAAGTGCCGCTGCACCTGCGCAACGCGCCGACCAAGCTGATGAAGCAACTGGGCTACGGTGATGAATACCGTTATGCCCACGATGAGCCGGACGCCTACGCGGCCGGCGAAGACTACTTCCCGGATGAGCTGGAGCCGCAGCCGTTCTACCAGCCGGTGCCCCGTGGCCTGGAGCTGAAGATCGGTGAAAAGCTCAATCACCTGGCCACGCTCGACCGTCTGAGCCCCCGGCAGCGGAGAAAATCATGATTCCTTTGGTGGTCGCCGTCTCGGTGGGGGGTATTGCCGGGACGCTGTTGCGCTTCGCCACCGGCAATTGGATCAACGCCAATTGGCCGAAACACTTCTATACGGCGACGCTCGCCGTTAATATCGTGGGCTGCCTGCTGATCGGCGTGTTATACGGCCTGTTTTTGTTACGCCCGGAAGTGCCTGTCGAGGTACGTGCCGGCCTGATGGTTGGCTTTCTTGGCGGCCTGACGACTTTTTCATCCTTTTCACTGGATACCGTGCGCCTGCTGGAAAGCGGGCAAGTGCCGCTGGCGATTGGCTATGCGGCCATCAGCGTATTCGGCGGGCTGCTCGCCACCTGGGCTGGCCTGTCCTTGACCAAACTTTGATAACGAGAGACCGACATGCTCGATTCCAAACTGTTACGTAGCAACCTTCAGGACGTAGCGGACCGCCTGGCATCCCGTGGCTTTGCCTTGGATGTTGCGCGCATCGAAGCGCTGGAAGAACAGCGCAAGACCGTCCAGACCCGCACCGAAGCACTGCAGGCTGAACGTAATGCGCGCTCCAAGTCCATCGGCCAGGCCAAGCAGCGCGGTGAAGACATCGCGCCGTTGATGGCGGATGTCGAGCGCATGGGCACTGAGCTGTCCGACGGCAAAATCGAGCTGGAAGGCATTCAGACCCAATTGGATTCGATCCTGCTGGGCATTCCGAACCTGCCCCACGAATCTGTGCCGGTCGGCGAAGATGAAGAAGGCAACGTCGAAGTGCGCCGCTGGGGCACACCCAAAGCCTTCGATTTCGAGATCAAGGACCACGTCGCCCTGGGCGAATTGACCGGTGGCCTGGATTTTGAAACCGCGGCAAAAATGTCCGGCGCACGCTTTGCCTTGCTGCGCGGCCCGATTGCGCGCATGCACCGTGCACTGGCGCAGTTCATGATCAACCTGCACACCGGCGAGCACGGTTATGAAGAGGCCTACACCCCGTACCTGGTTCAGGCGCCGGCGTTGATGGGCACCAGCCAACTGCCGAAATTCGAAGAAGACCTGTTCAAGATCAGCCGCGACGGCGAAGCCGACCTGTACCTGATCCCGACCGCCGAAGTGTCGCTGACCAATATCGTCGCCGGCGAAATCCTCGACGCCAAGCAACTGCCGTTGAAGCTGGTTGCTCACAGCCCGTGCTTCCGTAGCGAAGCCGGCGCGTCGGGTCGCGACACCCGTGGCATGATCCGCCAGCATCAGTTCGACAAGGTTGAAATGGTCCAGGTAGTAGAACCGTCGACCTCCATGGAAGCCCTGGAAGGCCTGACTGCCAACGCCGAGCGCGTGCTGCAGCTGCTGGAGCTGCCTTACCGCGTACTGGCCCTGTGCACGGGCGATATGGGCTTCAGCGCCGTGAAAACCTACGACCTGGAAGTGTGGGTGCCGAGCCAGGACAAATACCGCGAGATTTCGTCGTGCTCCAACTGCGGTGACTTCCAGGCCCGTCGCATGCAGGCGCGTTTCCGCAACCCGGAAACCGGCAAGCCGGAGCTGGTGCATACCCTCAACGGTTCGGGCCTGGCCGTAGGCCGTACCCTGGTGGCCGTGCTGGAAAACTACCAGCAGGCGGACGGTTCGATCCGTGTACCTGAGGTGCTCAAGCCGTACATGGCGGGCGTTGAGGTCATCCGCTAAATGGAATTTCTGCCGCTGTTTCATAACCTGCGCGGCAATCGTGTGTTGGTCGTCGGTGGTGGGGAGATTGCCTTGCGCAAATCCCGGCTGCTGGCCGACGCCGGCGCGGTGTTGCGGGTGGTTGCTCCCCAGATCGAAAGCCAGCTGCGTGAGCTGGTGCTGGGCAGTGGCGGGGAACTGATGTTGCGCGGTTATCAGGAGGCCGACCTGGACGGTTGCACCCTGATTATCGCGGCCACTGACGATGAGCCACTGAATGCGCAAGTATCCAGTGATGCCAAGCGTCGCTGCGTGCCGGTCAATGTGGTGGACGCACCAGCGTTGTGCAGCGTGATCTTCCCGGCGATTGTCGACCGTTCACCCTTGGTGATTGCCGTCTCCAGCGGCGGTGACGCACCGGTACTGGCACGGCTGATCCGCGCCAAGCTGGAAACCTGGATTCCCTCGACCTACGGTCAATTGGCTGGGCTGGCCGCGCGTTTTCGTGCTCAGGTCAAAGGTTTGTACCCGGATGTGCAGCAACGCCGGGCGTTCTGGGAAGAGGTGTTCCAGGGCCCGATTGCCGACCGCCAGTTGGCCGGGCAGGGCGAGGAGGCCGAGCGCCTGTTGATCGAAAAGGTCAACGGCGCGCCGCCTTACGCGCCCGGTGAGGTTTACCTGGTGGGTGCGGGCCCAGGCGACCCGGATTTGCTGACCTTCCGCGCATTGCGTCTGATGCAGCAAGCCGACGTGGTGCTGTACGACCGTTTGGTTGCGCCGGCGATTTTGGAGCTGTGCCGTCGGGATGCCGAGCGCGTGTACGTCGGCAAGCGTCGCGCCGATCACGCGGTGCCCCAGGACCAGATCAACCAGCAACTGGTAGACCTGGCCAAGCAAGGCAAGCGCGTGCTGCGCCTCAAGGGGGGTGACCCGTTCATCTTTGGTCGTGGTGGCGAAGAGATCGAAGAGTTGGCGGCCCACGGCATCCCGTTCCAGGTGGTGCCGGGTATTACGGCAGCCAGTGGTTGCGCGGCCTATGCCGGGATTCCGCTGACTCATCGCGACTATGCCCAATCTGTACGGTTTATTACCGGGCACTTGAAGAACGGTACCTCGGACTTGCCTTGGCAAGACCTGGTTGGCCCCTCACAGACCCTGGTGTTCTACATGGGCTTGATTGGCTTGCCGATCATTTGCGAGCAGTTGATCAAACATGGGCGTGCCGCAGATACTCCAGCGGCGCTGATCCAGCAGGGCACCACCTCCAACCAGCGCGTGTTCACTGGCACCCTGGCGGACCTGCCGCGCATGGTGGCGGAGCATGAAGTGCATGCGCCGACATTGGTGATCGTGGGTGAGGTGGTGGTGTTGCGTGAGAAGCTCAAGTGGTTTGAGGGGGCCCAGTCCCAAGTCTGACCTCAAAAGCATCGGGGGCAAGCCAGTTAAGGGCTTTTTGTAGGAGCGAGCTTGCTCGCGAAAAAATCACAGGCGCCGCGTTCATTCAGCAAGCACGCGTTATCGTTGACGTTTTTCGCGAGCAAGCTCGCTCCTACAGTAGGCGATGACCGCTTAACTGACTGGCATTGGGGCTTGCCCCCGATGAGGCCATCTAATACAACCGATGATCCGGATCAGCCAAAGACACCTTTACCTGGCAGCCGCTTTCTATCATGGCTGTTATCAAACCCCTGCAACGGCCCCTTCGGCACAATCCCCGTCGGGTTGATCGTGCGATGGCTGGCATAGTAATGCCCCTTGATATGCTCGAAATCCACCGTCTCGACCACGCCTGGCCGCTGATACATCTCCCTTAGCCAATTCGACAAGTTCGCATAATCGGCAATCCGCCGCAGGTTGCATTTGAAGTGGTTGTAATACACCGCATCAAAACGAATCAGCGTAGTGAACAGTCGCACATCGGCTTCGGTCAGGTACTCACCGGCCAGATAGCGATGGCTGCCCAGGTGCTGTTCCAGATGATCCAACTCGGCAAACACATCATCAAACGCGCTTTCATACGCCTGTTGTGAGGTGGCGAAGCCTGCACGGTACACACCGTTGTTCACGGCGGGGTAGATGCGTTCGTTGAGGGCGTCGATGGTCGGGCGCAGGGCTTGGGGGTAGAAATCCAGGGTATTGCCGGTCAGCTCATTGAACGCACTGTTGAACATGCGGATGATCTCCGCCGACTCATTGCTGACGATGCGCTTGAGCTTTTTGTCCCACAGCACCGGCACGGTCACGCGCCCGGTGTAGTCGGCGGTATCGGCGGTATAGCGTTGGTGCATGAAGTTGAAACCGTCGAGTTTGTCGCCGCTGGAGCCGTGAGCCTTGTCGAAGGTCCAGCCGTTTTCCAGCATCAGCCAACTGACCACCGAGACGTCGATCAGGCTTTCCAGACCTTTGAGCTTGCGCAGGATCAGGGTGCGGTGCGCCCAAGGGCAGGCCAGGGACACGTAGAGGTGGTAGCGACCGGCCTCAGCCTTGAAGCCGCCTTCGCCACTCGGGCCTGGCGCGCCATCGGCGGTTACCCAGTTGCGGCGTTGTGCCTGTTCACGTTGGAAAGCGCCATCGGCGCTACTTTCGTACCACTGGTCCTTCCACTGTCCTTCGATCAATAAACCCATGACTGGCTCCTTGGCTGATAAGCGTTGGAGCCCAGTCTAAAGGGATGAGTTCGAACTAAAAGCGCAAAGAACCGGCGTGAATGATCGATTAAATCGATTTATCCCGTGCGTCCCAGTACTGCTGGGCCAATTCGAACGCCTGTTGCCGCGGGTGACCAAGGCCGCGCAGGGCCAACGCCATGGTGGCGATCAACGCCAGTTGCGGGTAGCTGTCCTCAACGTCGCCGCGCCACAGCGCTTTTAGGTGCTCGGGCTCAAGCGTTGCTGGCTTGACGTGGCGTTGGGCGGAAAGGGCGGGCCACTCTTCGTCCCAGCTCTGGCCGCCAGTGGTGCCATACAGATGACTGAGGGTGTCGGGGTTGATCTCGATCTCACCGCCGTCGCCCTTGACCACAATCACGTTGTCACCCAGCAAGCCACTGGCATCGCGATGCACGCCCTGGTAACCGGGGTGGAAAATGCTTTGCAGGCCACAGCGCGCATTCAGCGGGTTGAGCAGGCGCGCCAGGGAATGGATAGGCGAACGCAGGCCCAGGGTGTTGCGCAGGTCGATCATGCGTTGCAGCTGTGGCGCCCAATCACCCAGCGGGATAAACGCCAGGTTGCCGTGGGCAAAGGCGCTCTCGACCTGTTGCCAATCGCGGCACAGCGGGATCTGCAAGCCGTCCAGCAATTGCTCGGTGTACAAGCGCCCCGCAGTGTGGGCGCCGCCGCCGTGCATCAGGATGCGCACGCCATTCTGTGCCAGGCATTTGGCTGCCAGCAGGAACCACGGCAGGTGGCGCTTTTTGCCGGCGTAGGTCGGCCAGTCGATATCCACGTTCAATGCTGGCGCGTGCAGGCGTTCGCGTACGGCCTCTGTGAAGCCGGCGAGTTCTTCCGGGCTTTCTTCCTTGTGGCGCAGCAGCATCAGGAAGGCGCCGAGTTGAGTGTCCTCGACCTTTTCGTCGAGCAGCATGCCCATGGCTTCCCGTGCTTCCTCGCGGGTGAGGTTACGCGCGCCGCGCTTGCCTTTGCCGAGGATGCGCACGAATTGCGCAAAGGGATGCTCTTGGGGCGTTGCGAGGGTCAGGGGGGCAAAGTCGGTCATAAGCAATTCGTCGGCCTGGGCAGGCCCGCCAGCTTGGCGGCGAGTTTGGCGGGAGTGCCGTTGAACAGTTTGTTGAGGTGCAGGCTGTTGCCCTTCTCCGGGCCCAGCTTCAAGGCGGTGTACTTGATCAGCGGGCGTGTGGCGGGGGACAGCTGGAATTCGGTGTAGAACTGGCGCAGCAGCTTGAGGATTTCCCAGTGATCGGCAGTCAGCTCCAAGGCTTCTGCGGCGGCCAGGGCGTGCGCCACTTCATCGGACCAGTCGTTGAGGTCGACGAGGTAGCCGTCCTTGTCCAGCTCCAGGGTGCGTACGCCTACGGTCAGGGTATTCATAGCCAGGTGTTGACCTTGTCGTAGTCGATCGACAGTTGCACGAAACCTGGGTAATCGACGCTGTCAGCCCAGTCGGGCAGCGGCAGGTTGCGCGCCTGCATGTCTTCGGCCAGTACAAACACCTTTACGCCTCTGGTTTGCAGGGCGGGCGTGTGCAGGCCGTAGGCACCGTCACCACAGAGCAGGATTGCGTCCTGAGCGCCGCAGATGCGCAGGCAGCTGTCGAGGCGGCTGTCGGAAAAGGGAGAATGAGACACCACATTTAGAGTCGACATCAGAGGGTAATCACCTGGTCGTAACGATCAATCAGCTGGGAAATGGCTTGGCTGTCGAGCGCCTGCGCATGGACCGGCGGCGGCAGCCCGCGTGCGGACAGGCTGTGGTCGCAGGCGAACACCTCATCAATGCCGAACAGACCCAGCGCCTGCAGGTTGGCACTGAGGTCTTTCTGTTGCACGGCCTTGGCGGTTTGGTTCGGCGCCAGTTGGTACACGCCGTCATCGAGGAACAGCAGACCAATGGGCAGATCGAACGCGCCACCGGCCAGCACGATATCCAGCGCTTCCCGCGCGCTTGGCCCGGACCACGGGGCCTGGCGGCTGATCACCAATAAAGATTTGGGCATATCACGGCCCTCCAAAACAGATCAGGCGGTCGGCGTCCTGGATCGCGTCATGCAATTGGCCCAGGCCCGACAACGCCCAGGGTGCTTGCAGGTTGATCGCGCTGCGTTGGTAACGCGCAGCTTCCTCGCTATTAAGCACACCCCGGCGCAGCGCGGCGGCGATGCACACCACGCCGTCGAGCTGGTGCTGGCTGACAAACTCGCGCCATTGGCGTGCAATGTCTTGCTCATCCTGGGGTGCGACGATGTTATTGGACGCGCTGTACACGCCGTCCTGGTAGAAAAACAGCCGCACGATCTCATGCCCGCCAGCCAGCGCCGCCTGTGCGAACAACAGGGCGCGGCGCGAGGAGGGCGCGTGGGCGGCGCTATACAGTGCAATCGCGAACTTCATGGAAGACTCTGCCAACAAACGTCGGCCAATGATAAAGCCGCCGCCGCGAAAAAGCCCGCCGTGATCAAAACGGTCACTGTGGTTGATCGTTCTGACGATTGCCGGCAGGTGCCCGGCTGCCTAGTCTGTGGGTATTCGCAACCCAACTGGAGTCCCCATGTCAGGTCCCTTGGCGTCCCTTAAAGTGTTGGATTTTTCCACCTTGCTGCCCGGCCCGTTTGCCTCCTTGATGCTGGCGGACATGGGCGCCGAGGTGCTGCGTATCGAATCGCCCACGCGGATGGACCTGTTGCGTGTGTTGCCGCCCCATGATCGTGGCACCTCGGCCAGCCACGCCTACCTCAATCGCAACAAGCGCAGCCTGGCCCTGGACCTCAAGCAGGCCGAGGCGGTGGAGATCGTGCGTGAGTTGGTCAAGGGCCATGACATCCTGCTCGAGCAGTTCCGCCCCGGTGTCATGGAGCGCCTGGGCCTGGGCTATGAGGCGCTGAAGGCGATCAACCCACGGCTGATCTATGTGTCGATCACAGGCTATGGCCAGACCGGCCCCTATAAGGACCGCGCCGGGCACGATATAAACTACCTGGCGTTGGCCGGCGTGGCCAGCCATACCGGGCGCCAGGACACCGGCCCGTTGCCCCTGGGCGTACAACTGGCGGATGTGGCGGGCGGTTCGCTGCATGCCGTGGTGGGCTTGCTGGCGGCGGTGATTGCCAGGCAGCAAAGCGGGGTGGGGCAATACCTGGATGTGAGCATGACCGACTGCTCGTTCAGCCTGAACGCCATGGCCGGCGCCGGTTACCTGGCTTGTGGAGTCGAGCCTGCATGGGAGAACCATGTGCTCAATGGTGGGAGTTTCTACGACTACTATCGTAGTCGTGATGGACGCTGGATGTCGGTGGGCAGCCTGGAGCCAGCGTTTATGCAGCAATTGTGCGAGGCACTGGGACAGCCAGAGCTGGCGGCCTACAGCGTGAAGCCTGAACAGCAGGCCGTTCTTAAGCAGGCCCTGCGGGTGGAGTTTGAGAAGCGCAGCTTTGAGGAGCTTTGCGAGCTGTTCGCCGGGGTGGATGCGTGTGTGGAACCGGTGTTGAGCCTGGCGGAGGCTGTTGAACATCCGCAGTTGAAGGCTCGGGCATTGGTCAGTCAGGTGCCCAGGGGGGATGGCTCGACACAAGCGCAATTGGCCTGCCCGCTGAAGTTCTCAGAGGGGTTGCCGGCACCCAGGCATATGGGGGTGGCGGTGGGGGCGCACAGTGATGAGGTGTTGGTGGAGTTGGGGTTCGGTATTGAGCGGATAGAGCAATTGCGCCAGGCCAAGGTGGTAGGTTGACTGAGCGGGCGCTTTCGCAGGCAAGCCAGCTCCCACATTTTGGATTGCGTTCACAGATCCAAATGTGGGAGCTGGCTTGCCTGCGAAGAGGCCCTCATTCCACCCGGGTTTCCCCAGTGAACACCAAGGTCTGCCGACACCGCCGACACAAATATCGCCGCCCCTGGTTCACCAACCCATGGCGCTGCGGTGAAAACGGAAAATCACTGTCCGCACACGGGCAGCGGTAGATATAACGAGTCACCTGCCGCCGCTTGACCTCGTAGGTATGGCAACGGTCGGGCGGCAGTTCGTAAACCCCGCGCATGATCAACTGCCATTCCTCGCCATGGGGCTGGATACGCTCGCCAAACAACTGGTGGGCAATCAGGTGCGCCACTTCGTGGGCCACGGTCTGCTTGAGAAAGTGTTGGCTGTTTTCACGGTACAACTGAGGGTTGAAGCGCAGCAGGTTCTCGTGCAAATGCGCGACACCGGCCTTCTGGCCTCGCAGCTTGAGGCTGACCCGGGGGCGTTTGAAGCTTCGTTTGAAAAAGGATTCGGCTTGCAGGAAACAATCTTCGACGCGGGTATTGAGTTGCTCGGGCATGCTGTACATATCTCCAGAGACGCCCAGTATGCCGCAAAGCTGGGTGTTTCCGAATCTGTCAGGCGCCGAATGGTCATGCATAACGCACAAAGCCACCTTGCGGTGGCCTTGCCTACGGTTTTTTTCGGTCAGCTGGTGTAGATCGGCCCGACGCCCAGGCCCCAGACGATCACGGTAAAGGCCATGATCGCTACCAGCACCACCAGACCCACGGCCAATACCGAACTGGAAAACAGGAAGCCTTCATCCGGGTCGATACTCATGAAGGTCGGCAGCCCCACATACAGCAGGTACACCGTGTAGCAGATCGCCGCCGTGCCCACGACCATGCCCAGCCACATATGCGGGTAGAGCGCCGCCAACCCGCCGATAAACAGCGGTGTCGCGGTGTACGTGGCAAACGCCACGCAGCGGGCCATGCTTGGGCTGGCGTCGTAGGTGCGGGCCATCCAGTGAATGAACGCGCCCATCACGGCCACGCCGCACAGCATGGCCGCGTAGGACATGAGGGTCATCCACAGCGCGCTTTCCTGGGTCAGCATCACCGGGGCGCGGTTGCCGATGACCCAGCCGACCTGAGTGGTGCCAATAAAGGCGGAAATGGCGGGGATCGCCGCGAGAATCAGGGTATGAGTGAGGTACATGTGGCTGATGCTTTCTTCTTTATCGCCACGGATTTCCCGCCATTCCTGGTCGGGATGGGTAAACAGCCCCACGACGTGATGGATCATGCCAGTCACTCCTGTCGTTATTACCATCGCCCCCCATCGGAGCGCCCACGGGCCAAATGGCCTGAAAGGTCCGGATAGATGTGCGACCTCAAGTCGCAGTATAGAAAGGGATGACCGGAATAACCGTAGGGCGTTTAGAGCAAATTGCGCTGTAAACAGGGGTGCTAATCGCGGTGTGGTCTGTCTGGACTCATGCCATCGGGCTCCCACATTGGAACTCGACCAGTCTTGTCGGTAAAATGCTGCGCTTTTCGTCACACACCTTTGCGGATCCAAGCGCCATGGGCACTCTTACGGTCAACCAGAACAAACTGCAAAAACGCCTGCGTCGCCTGGCCGGTGAAGCGGTCGCCGATTTCAACATGATCGAGGACGGCGACAAGGTCATGGTCTGCCTCTCCGGCGGCAAAGACAGCTACACCATGCTCGACGTGTTGCTGCACCTGCAAAAGGTTGCGCCGATCAAGTTCGAGATCGTGGCGGTCAACATGGACCAGAAACAACCCGGTTTCCCTGAGCATGTGCTACCGGCCTACCTGAAAGAACTGGGCGTCGAGTACCACATCGTCGAGAAAGACACCTACTCGGTGGTCAAGGAATTGATCCCGGAAGGCAAGACCACCTGCTCGCTGTGCTCGCGCCTGCGTCGTGGCACGCTCTATACCTTTGCCGATGAGATCGGCGCGACCAAGATGGCCCTGGGTCATCATCGCGATGACATCGTCGAAACCTTCTTCCTCAATATGTTCTTCAACGGCTCGCTCAAGGCCATGCCGCCCAAGCTGCGCGCCGATGATGGGCGCAACGTAGTGATCCGCCCGCTGGCGTATTGCAACGAGAAGGACATCCAGGCTTACTCCGATTTCAAGCAATTCCCGATCATCCCGTGCAACCTGTGCGGCTCCCAGGAAAACCTGCAGCGCCAGGTGGTCAAGGAGATGCTGGTGGACTGGGAGCGCAAGACCCCCGGGCGTACCGAAAGTATCTTCCGCAGCCTGCAAAACGTGATCCCGTCGCAATTGGCCGACCGCAACCTGTTCGACTTCACCAGCCTGAAAATCGATGAGACCGCCGCATCGCGTTTCGTCAATGTAGTGAACCTCTGAGTCTTCCCGAGGCTCTAGTACACGGCGCTTGCGGGCGCCGTTTTCAATTCGACTGACAGGAGAGGGCATGCGCGATTACAAGTGGCTGCACGAATATTGTCTGAACCGCTTCGGTTCGGCGGCCAAGCTGGAAGCCCATCTGCCGGTGCCCAAGACCCCGGCGCAATTGCGCAAGATCACGGATGACCGTTACCTGTCGACCTTGGCGCTGCGAGTGTTCCGCGCCGGTTTGAAGCACAGCGTGGTCGATGCCAAATGGCCGGCGTTCGAGCAGGTGTTCTTCGGCTTCGACCCGGAAAAAGTCGTGCTGATGGGCGCCGAGCACCTGGAACGGCTGATGCAGGACACCCGCATCATCCGCCACCTGGGCAAGCTCAAGAGTGTG
The DNA here is from genome assembly GCF_001902145.1 of Pseudomonas fluorescens. Taxonomy (GTDB): domain Bacteria; phylum Pseudomonadota; class Gammaproteobacteria; order Pseudomonadales; family Pseudomonadaceae; genus Aquipseudomonas; species Aquipseudomonas fluorescens_BV. The sequence goes on along the minus strand of NZ_MRST01000027.1, from coordinate 107,018 downwards.
CCGCGCAACGCGCAGATGATCCTGGATATCGAGCAGGAAAAAGGCAGCTTCGGCGCGTTTATCGCCGATTGGCCGGTGACTGATATCGTCGGGCTCTGGAAGTACCTGAGCAAGCACGGCCACCAGTTGGGCGGGCTGTCTGCGCCGCGCTTCCTGCGCATGGTCGGCAAGGACACCTTTGTGCCGAGCGATGACGTGGTGGCAGCGTTGAATGCGCAGAAGATCGTCGACAAGGTCCCGACCAGCCTGCGCGACCTGGCGACGGTGCAGGGCGCCTTCAACCAGTGGCACGCCGAGAGTGGGCGGCCGATGTGTCAGTTGTCGATGATGTTGGCCTATACCGTCAACCATTGAGACCGCGGTGATGCCTTCGCGAGCATTTCCAGCACACCAAACCACTGGCGGTTCGGGTCATATGCCGCCAGCGCGCCCTTGATGAAATACAGGTTCACCACAAAGCACATCCACGAATGCCCGCGTGCGCTGCCCATCAGCATGCC
>NZ_MRST01000027.1:0-106426 GCF_001902145.1 Pseudomonas fluorescens | reverse complement strand
TGCGCGACCTGGCGACGGTGCAGGGCGCCTTCAACCAGTGGCACGCCGAGAGTGGGCGGCCGATGTGTCAGTTGTCGATGATGTTGGCCTATACCGTCAACCATTGAGACCGCGGTGATGCCTTCGCGAGCAAGCCCGCTCCCACAGGGGAACGCATTCCACCTGTGGGAGCGGGCTTGCTCGCGAAGACTGACTTTCAGGCGCCCGGGGCTTCGGCCAGTCGCCGATTCAACTGATGCCGCCAGCGCACATACAATAACGCCGTGCAAAACACCGCCAGGCTCGCGAGCATTTCCAGCACACCAAACCACTGGCGGTTCGGGTCATATGCCGCCAGCGCGCCCTTGATGAAATACAGGTTCACCACAAAGCACATCCACGAATGCCCGCGTGCGCTGCCCATCAGCATGCCTGGCGCAAGTATCAGCAGCGGCACCAGCTCGATCAGCAGGATGACCCACGGTCGCGCCCCATGCAGGTCGGCGACAAACAGGTAGTACACGCACAACAAGCCCACCAGGCCCAAAAACGCCAGCAGGCTCAGCACGCGTGCCACCTTGACCCGCGGCTCCAGCCACTCCCGTGGCGGCAGGACCTTAGGCTTCCTGGCCACGACCGTTCTCCAGCAGCGTGGCAGTCTTGGCCAGGCGCAGGCCCAAGGCCCGGCACAGGGTGATTTCATGTTGATCGAGCATGCGCTTGCCGTCTGGCCCGGAATGGTGGCTGGCGCCATACGGCGTGCCGCCGCCCTGGGTGTCGAGCAGGGCCTGTTCGCTGTAGGGCAGGCCGGTGATCAGCATGCCGTGGTGCAGCAGCGGCAGCAGCATCGACATCAGCGTGGTTTCCTGGCCGCCGTGCAGGCTGGCGGTGGAGGTGAACACGCCGGCCGGCTTGCCGACCAAAGCGCCGGTGAGCCACAGGTTGCTGGTGCCATCAAGGAAATACTTGAGCGGCGCGGCCATGTTGCCGAACCGGGTCGGGCTGCCCAGGGCCAGGCCCGAGCAGTGCTTCAGGTCGTCCAGGCTGGCATACAGCGCGCCTTCGTCGGGAATGCTCGGCGCCACCGCTTCGCACTCGGTGGAAATCGCCGGCACGGTGCGCAGCCGCGCTTCCATGCCGCCTTGCTCGATGCCCCGGGCAATCTGCCGGGCCATCTCGCTCACCGAGCCGTTACGGCTGTAATACAACACCAGCACATAGGGCGTAGTCACGGCAGGATCTCCAGCACGTTCTCGGGCGGGCGGCCAATGATGGCTTTGTCGGCCGTTGCCAGGATCGGGCGTTCCATCAGTTTGGGATGGGCTGCGATGGCGGCGATCAGTTGGGTGTCGCTGAGGCTGGCGTCGGCCAGGTTCAGGGTTTTGTATTCGTCTTCGCCGGTGCGCAGCAGTTGGCGTGCGCTGAGGCCCAGCTTTTGCAGCAGGGCCTTGATTTGCGCGGCATCCAGCGGGGTTTCCAGGTAGCGCACGACGGTCGGGGTGAGGCCGCGGGCTTCCAGCAGTTCCAGCGCACCGCGGGATTTCGAGCAGCGCGGGTTGTGATAAAGCGTCAGATCGGTCATGTGCGGGTCGCATCTTGCGTAAGGTGGCGGGTATTCTACCTGCGCTGGCGCCTGTCCTTAAACCGTAAGAGGCGATAGGCCGCAGCCAACGTTCATTTTTGCGAAGGAATACCCCATGACAAGGCGACTGATCGGTGCATTGGCGATCATCACAACCCTGCTGCTCAGCGGCTGCGGCAACGATTACGGCGTTGATCAATATGGTCAGAAAGTGGCGGCCGAACGCCTGGACAAACAGTGGCTGGTGGTCAACTACTGGGCTGAATGGTGTGGCCCGTGCCGCACGGAAATCCCCGAGCTCAATGCCCTGGCAGAACAGTTGAAAGGCCAGAATGTCGGGGTGTTCGGCGTCAACTTCGACAATGTGCAGGGTGAGGAACTGAAGGCCGCCAGCGACAAGCTGGGGATCAAGTTCACGGTGCTGGCCCAGAACCCGGACGGGATCTTCGAGATTCCGCGCAGCGAGGCATTGCCGGTGACCTACATCATCGATGACAAGGGCAAGGTGCGTGAGCAGTTGATGGGTGAGCAGACAGCGGAAGGGGTGTTGGCCAAGCTCAAGGCGCTGCGCGGTTAAAACAACACCTCAAATCAAATGTGGGAGGGGGCTTGCCCCCGATAGCAGTGTGTCAGTCAATACATCTGTTGACTGTTACGCCGCCATCGGGGGCAAGCCCCCTCCCACATTTAGATCCCATTAAGGCAAGGGCTGGATATCAACCTTCTTCGAGCCACAAGCGGATCGGCTTGCCCTCGGCTGGCCAGAACCGCGTCTGCTCGATCGGCGAGATGTCCCAGCGCTGCACGCCTTGCAGGGCCTGGAAGAAGCGATGCTCTTGCTCCATCAGGGCCTCGGCGCACATTTTTCGGGTGCTGCCGACCGGGCCGAAGCTGAGCTTGTCGCCTTCGACAGTGTACGGCGCAAACCAGTGGTTGCAGCCGCCATTGCCATAGGCGCGGCCATCGGCACCCAGGGTGACGGTAAGGTGCGCGTAGTCCATCAACGGCCGCTCACCGATCCATTCCACTACATAGCTGTGGTCGCGCTCGAGCTTGGCGCCATCGGCGGCGCAGCCTGCCAGGCCTACGCCGATTGCGGCGAGCAGCAGCCGGCCTTTCATTGCGCGGCCTGCTGGCATTTCGGGCAGCGGTGCTTATCGCCTTCGCTGGCCCAGCCCAGTTCTTTGATACGCGCGTTGGCGGCCGGTTGCAGCGGTGCCTTGGTCAGCTTGGTTTCTACCGCGAATTCAAACTCCAGCACGGCGTCGCAGCTGTCGCAATTGACCTTCCAGGTGTGAATCTCCAGTTCGCCGAACTTCGGCCCTTGGGCCATGGCGACCCACTGGCCCGCCGGGCGGATGGAGTAGCGCGCGTCACCTTCGACCGTCAGGCGCATCGACAGGGTTTTACTGCCGCGCAGGCTGACGATCAGGACGTCGCCATGTTTGATCGAACCACCGTTGCCGGTGACCTGGTAACGGCCCGGCACCAGGGCACGGCATTCGATCAGGGTGTGTTGCGGGCTCAGCAAGCTGAAGCGGAAATCGTGTTCGGCCATGGATCCTCCAAATAGGCGCGGCATCCTATCACGGGTGTCGGCCTATCATGAGCCTGGTATGTGACCACTGATCATCCCTCCACCAGGTTCTGTGCGCGACCATCGGCCCACGCGGCAATGTTGGCCAATGTGGTGCCGGCAATCGCCGCCAGGGCTTCACGGGTGAGGAAGGCCTGGTGCGCGGTGATGATCACGTTGGGGAAGGTCAGCAGGCGGGCGAGCACGTCATCCTGCAGGGGCAGGTCCGAGCGGTCCTCGAAAAACAATTGGGCTTCTTCTTCGTAGACGTCCAGCCCCAGATAGCCCAACTGGCCCAGCTTGAGCGCTTCAATCAGTGCCGGTGTATCGACCAGGCCACCGCGCCCGGTATTGATCAGCATCGCGCCGGGTTGCATCTGCGCGAGCGAGCGGGCATTGATCAGGTGTTTGCTGTCGGCGGTCAACGGGCAGTGCAGGCTGATGATCTGCGCTTCGGCCAACAGTTCAGGCAGGCTCACGTAGCGGGCGCCAAGGTCCCGCACCTGCGGGTTGGGGAAGGGGTCGTAGGCCAGCAGTTGGCAGCCGAACCCAGCCATGATCTTGGCGAAGGTCGCGCCGATCTGCCCGGTGCCGACCACGCCGACCGTTTTGCCGACCAAGTCGAAACCGGTGAGCCCGTGCAGGCTGAAATCACCGTCGCGGGTGCGGTTGTAGGCACGGTGCAGGCGACGGTTGAGGGCCAGAATCAGGGCGACGGCGTGCTCGGCCACTGCGTGGGGCGAATAGGCGGGCACGCGTACGATAGTCAGGCCCAGGCGCTGGGCGGCGGGTAAGTCGACATGGTTGTAGCCCGCCGAGCGCAGGGCAATCAGGCGTGTGCCGCCCTTGGCCAGTTGCTCCAGCACGGGGGCGCTGAGGTCGTCGTTGATAAAGGCGCAGACCACCTCGTGGTGTTCGGCCAGGGCCACGGTATCGAGGTTGAGACGGGCGGGTTGCAATTGCAGTTCCAGGCCAGCCGGCAGCGGTTCGCCGAGGAAACTCTCGCGGTCGTAGGTTTGGCTGCTGAAGAGAATGACGCGCATTAAGAAGGCTCCCTGCAATTTACACATTGGAATACTGACTGAATGTGGGAGGGGGCTTGCCCCCGATAGCGGTACATCAGCGATGGATTCGTCTACTGACACACTGCTATCGGGGGCAAGCCCCCTCCCACATTGTTGATTCGTTGCCCATGAGAACAGGGTCAGGCGCTGACCCTGGCTTCGCTGGCCAGCCGCGCAATCGCCATGTCCAGTTCGTCCAGCGCGGCCATGGCCTTGGCGTCATCCTGCTTGAGCAGGGTTTCGGCGCGTTGGCAGGCTGCTCGTAATTGCGGAACGCCACAGTAGCGGGTGGCGCCGTGCAAACGGTGCACGCGCTCGATCAAGGCGTGGTTGTCATTGGCTTCGCGGGCGTGGGTAATTGCCAGGCGATCAGCCTCCAGGGAGGCCAGCAGCATGGCGAGCATATCGGCGGCCAGGTCGGCCTTGTTGGCAGCCAGGCGCAGGCCTTCTTCGTGATCGAGTACCAAGAGTTGCACGCCCTGGGCCGCGCTTTCGTGGGTGCGCTCCGGGCCTTGGTTACGCAGCGCCAGGCCTGTCCATTTCAATACCACCTGGGCCAATTGCCGTTCGCTGATGGGTTTGGTCAGGTAGTCGTCCATGCCGCTTTGCAGCAGGGCGCGTTTTTCGTTGGCCATCGCGTGGGCCGTGAGGGCCACCACCGGCAGCGGCGTGCCGTGGCGCTCGCTTTCCCACTGGCGGATCGCCTCGGTGCTCTGGCGGCCATCCATGCCAGGCATTTGCACGTCCATCAGCACCAAATCGAAAGTTTCCTGCTTCACGGCGTCGACGGCCGCGTAACCGCTTTCCACTGCCTGCACCTTGGCGCCCATGTCTTCCAACAGGGTTTGCACCAGCAATAGATTGGCCGGGTTGTCGTCCACGCACAGTACCCGAGGGGCACGGCTGGACAACGGTTCACCGGGTTCGCTGCGTGAAGGGCGCGGGCTGATCAGGTCGGCCAGGGAGCGGCGCAGCTTGCGGGTACAGGCAGGCTTGGCCTGCAATTGGCTGTTGGGGTTGGGCACCGACTGGTTGAACAGCATCTGCTCGGTGGTCGGGCACAGCACCAGCACCTTGCAGCCCAGGTGTTCCAGGTCCCACAGGTGTTGATTGAGGCGTTCGGGCGGAATGTCATTGGCGGTGACACCGAGCACCGCCAGGCTGATGGCCTGTTCGGTCTGGTGGGCACTGGTGATGCCGTTGGTCAGGCTTTCCAGGGTATTGAAAGGCGTGACTTCCAGGCCGCAGTCTTCCAATTGATGTTGCAGGGCCTGGCGCGCCAGTTCGTGGTTTTCCAGCACGGCCACACGACGCCCCAATAGCGGCGCGGCGGGCAGGTCTTCGACGTCGTCACGGGTCTTGGGCAGGTTCAGGCTGATCCAGAATTCCGAACCTTCACCCGGTGTGCTGTCGACACCGATTTCGCCGCCCATCTGCTCGATCAATCGCTTGGATATCACCAGGCCCAAACCGGTGCCGCCGGGCTGGCGTGACAGCGAGTTGTCGGCCTGGCTGAATGCCTGGAACAGGGCGCGCACATCCTGGTTGGACAGGCCAATGCCGGTGTCTTGCACACTGATGCGCAATTGCACGCTGTCTTCCTGCTCGTCCTCGATCATTGCCCGGGCCACAATGGTGCCTTCGCGGGTGAACTTGATCGCATTGCTGATCAGGTTGGTCAGGATCTGCTTGAGCCGCAGCGGGTCGCCCACCAATGCCAGGGGCGTGTCGCGGTACACCAGGCTCACCAGTTCGAGCTGCTTGGCATGGGCGGCGGGGGCGAGGATGGTCAAGGTGTCTTGCAGCAAGTCGCGCAGGTTGAAAGGCACGCTGTCGAGCACCAGTTTGCCGGCTTCAATCTTCGAGAAATCGAGGATTTCGTTGATGATGCCCAGCAGGTTATCCGCAGATTTTTCGATAGTGCCCAGGTAATCCAGCTGGCGCGGCGACAATTCGCTTTTTTGCAGCAAGTGAGTAAAACCGAGGATGCCGTTGAGCGGTGTGCGGATCTCATGGCTCATGTTGGCCAGGAACTCCGACTTGATACGGCTGGCTTCCAGGGCTTCCTTGCGTGCCAGGTCCAGCTCGATGTTCTGGATTTCGATGGTTTCCAGGTTCTGGCGCACGTCTTCGGTGGCCTGGTCGATGCTGTGTTGCAGCTCTTCCTGGGCATTTTGCAGGGTTTCGGCCATGCGGTTGATGCCAGATGCGAGCTGGTCCAATTCCTGGCTGCCCAAGGGTGGCAGGCGTGTTTCCAGGTTGCCGTCCTTGAGCTGGGCCACCGCTTGCTTGATCTGGCCAATCGGCGAATTGATGGTACGGCTGATACGCAGGGCGAGGGCGGCGGTGCACATCAGGCCGATGGCGATCAGCAGAAGGCTGGCGAACAGGCTGCGATAGCCGCGCAACAGCATGCCATTGTGGGACAGCTCCACTTCGACCCAACCCAGCAGACGGTCGGCCTCATCGGGAATCAACTCGCCCGCCAGGTTGCGATGGCGGCCAAACACCGGCAGTAGATAGCGGGTGGCGTCGTTGCCGGAACGCTGTAACAGGTGCGAGCTGTTGCCGGTGGGCGGCTGGTTGAGCATGGTCGGGCCGGCGTGGGCCAGGGACGAGCGGTCTGGCGCCAGGAACGACACGGCGCGCACATCCGGCTGTTCCAGGGACTGGGTGGCGATACGCTCCAGCAGGTCGGTGTCCTTGTGGCCCATGGCTGGGGCCACCAGCGGTGCCAATTGCTCGGCGATCATTTCGCCGCGTTGCAGTAGCTGGGTCTGCAACTCCGACAGCTGCATCCAGGTGAAATAGCCGCCCAGCAATAGCGCCATCAGGCTGGTCGGTAATAAGGTCAGCAACAGTACGCGGCCTTTTATCCCCATTCTTCTAAGCACGCCACTCTCCTGCTACCACGTTGTTATCAATCATCCACGCCGGCATCCGGCCAGCGCCACCTGCGCAGTGTAGCCATTTGCGCGGCCTGGAATCTTGCAAATTAATGACATGCGGCAATCTTCGGGCCATTCGGCGCCGGGTGGCGATTGCCTGTGAACGTTTAATCTTGAATAATCAGTGATTGAGAATGACTTGCAGACGCTAATGACTCCCGCAGCAGTTGGCCTACCCAGTATCCTGACCATCGAAGATGACCCTGTGTTGGGCGCCTACGTGCACGAGCAACTGGGCCGCAGCGGTTTCCAAGTGACCTGGTGCCAGAACGGCCAGCAGGGCCTGCAACTGGCCCGCGCCCAGGCCTTCGACCTGGTGCTGATGGATATTCTGCTGCCGGGGCTGGACGGTTTGTCGATCCTCACTCATTTGCGCCAGAGCCACGCCATGCCCGTGATCCTGATGTCGGCCCTGGGCGCTGAAGCCGACCGTATCAGCGGTTTTCGCCTGGGCGCGGACGACTATTTGCCCAAGCCGTTCAGCATGGTTGAACTGTGCGTGCGTATTGAAGCGATCCTGCGCCGCGTTGCCCTGGATCGCCGGCCCGAGCCGACGCGCGCCCCGACACTTGAAGATGCCCGGGTGCTGCACTTTGATGATGAGCGCTGCGATGTGTCCTGCCAGGACCAGTGGGCCGCGCTCACGCGCAGCGAATACCGCCTGCTGGAAACCCTGCACCGCAATACCGAAGAAGTCCTCAGCAAAGCCTTCCTGTATCAGCAGGTGTTGCAGCGCGGTTATGCGCCCCATGACCGCAGCCTCGACATGCATGTCAGCCAGATCCGCCGCAAGCTCAAGGCCATCGGTTACATCGAGCGTGAAGTACGCACCGTATGGGGCAAGGGCTATGTGCTGAGCGGTCACGATGAAGGGCTTTGAGCGACTGCCCGGCAAGCACTCGTTGTTCTGGAAGCTGGCCTGCCTGTTGATCGCCTTCTGTTTGCTGATGATTTGGCTCAGTTGGTCGTGGGGCCGCTACATGGAGCAGCAGAGTGCGTACCTGTCCGACAAGTCGCGGGAGATTCTCAATGGCTATGCCGCGGGTGCCGAACTGGCGTGGAGCACACAAGGCAGCGCGGGCGTAGATGCCTGGCTGCAGCGGATGGCCGAGCGCGAAAGCACTTGGGTAGGGGTGATCGGTAACGACCTGCAGTCCCTGGGCAGCACGCCCTTGAATGACAAGGAAAGCCAGCGCCTGACGTTTTTGCGTGGATTGGATTGGCCGGTCAGCCGGCATGTCATCGGTTTGCCCTGGATGAAAGTACCGTTTCCGGTCGACCCTGGCGCGGGGTCGCTGGTGATCGAGCTGCCGCAGCGCTTTATGCCTGGGCGCTATCAACTGTTCTGGCGGGTGGTTACCAATGGTGTGATACCAGGTCTGTTTACCCTGTTGCTGTGCATCGGCCTTTACCGGTTGTTGATCATGCCCCTCAATCAATTGCGCGAGCAGGCCAATGCCTGGCGTGCGGACCAACTCAATACGCGGATGTCCCTTGATGCCACCAGCCGCCAGGATGAACTGGGCGAGCTGGGTCGCGCCTTTGACCATATGTCCGAACGCTTGCAGGGCACGGTGCGTTTGCAGCAGCAGTTGCTGCGCGATATGTCCCATGAACTGCGCACACCCTTGAGCCGCCTGCGGGTAGCCTGCGACAGCGAGCAAGACCTGGCCCGACTGCGCGAGCGCCTGGGTCGGGAAATCGACGCCATGCAGCGCCTGGTGGAAGACAGCCTGCAACTGGCCTGGCTCGACAGCGAAACTACGCCGTTGCCCCAGGAAGACATTCAGCTCCAGGCCTTGTGGGACATATTGCGCGAGAATGCTTGTTTTGAAAGCGGTTGGCCCGCATCGCGCTTGCCGTGCCTGTTACCCGCCGACAGTTGGGTGCGTGGCAACCTCAATGCACTGGCCCAGGCTTTGGAAAATATCCTGCGCAACGCCATACGCCACTCGCCCAAGGGCGGCTACGTGCAACTCGACGGATGTCGGGAGGGGGACTATTGGCATATCTGGCTGCAGGACCAGGGGGCAGGGATTGCTGAGGATGATCTGGAGCGCATCTTCGCGCCCTTTACCCGCCTGGACGGCTCGCGGCCCGGCGATGGCGGTTTCGGCCTGGGGCTGAGCATTGCCCGCAACGCCGTGCAGCGCCAGGGCGGTCGCTTATGGGCGGAAAATACCGGGCAGGGTCTGCGGGTGCATTTGCGTTTGCTGGCCCGTTAGCGCTCAGCGCCGGCGCAGTTTGCGTTTTTTCCACTGGTGCGCCACCCACCAGCGCCAGTACGCCATGGTCAGGCAATAAGCCAAGGCGCCCAATACCACCCCCAATACCACCGAACCCAGCAGGAATGGCTGCCAAAGTGTGCTCAGCTGGCCGCTGATCCATTCCCACGTAAGGTTATCGGGCAAGCTGCGTGGCGGCACATTCATCAGCCAGGCGCCGGTCATATAGGTACAGATGAACACCACCGGCATGGTGATGGGGTTGGTCAACCACACCAGGCTGATGGCGATAGGCATATTGCCGCGCACCGAAATCGCCAGGACCGCGGCAAGCAACATCTGCAACGGAATCGGGATAAACGCCGCAAATAAACCCACCGCCATGGCGCGAGCCACTGAGTGCCGGTTCAGGTGCCAGAGGTTGGGGTCATGCAGCAGCGTGCCAAGAAACTGTAATGACTTGTGTTCCCTGATACTGCTGGGGTCGGGCATGTACCGTTTGAATAAGCGCCGGGGCATAAGGGGTCCAGGTCAATTCGAGGGGCAAGTATGCCCGGATTCTATAAACAGAAAATTCAGACTTTGTGACAAAACATCATAGGCGCTGTCGTTCAGCCGGCTAAGACTGAGTGGATCACTGGAAAAGGATGATCCATGAAGACAGGGATGTTGGCGTTGGCGCTGGGGTTGCTGGCGTTGCGTTGGTTGCCGGTGTTGCCGCCTGGCGCCGGGTTGTTGGCCATGCTGGTGCTGGCCTTGATGCTGTTGCCTTTTCGGTCCTATCCCGTGGCGTTCTTTCTGGTGGGCTTGAGTTGGGCTTGTCTCAGCGCGCAGCGGGCGCTGGATGATCGGCTGCAGCCGGCCCTGGACGGGCAGACTCGCTGGGTGGAGGGGCGTGTGGTGGGCTTGCCTCAGCAGACGGGTACGGGCGTGCGCTTTGAACTGGCCGACGGCCGGTCGCGCAAGGTTCGGCTGCCCAAACGTATCCGCGTGTCCTGGCACGGCGGGCCAGTGGTGAACAGCGGTGAACGCTGGCGTCTGGCGTTGACACTCAAGCGGCCTGCGGGCCTGCTCAATTTCCATGGGGTCGACTATGAAGCCTGGCTGCTGGCCCAGCGTATCGGTGCCACGGCAACGGTAAAAGACGGTGAGCGTCTCGCACCGGCCCGCAATGCCTGGCGCGATGCTGTTCGCCAGCGCCTGATGGCGGTGGACGCCCAGGGCCGCGAGGCGGGCTTGGCGGCGCTGGTATTGGGCGACGGTTCCGGCCTGGCGCCTGAGGATTGGCAGGTGTTGCAGGACACGGGCACGGTGCATCTGCTGGTGATTTCCGGGCAGCACATCGGCTTGCTGGCGGGGTTGATCTACGGATTGGTCGCGATGCTGGCGCGCTATGGTTGCTGGTCCCGAACCTGGCCGTGGCTGCCGTGGGCGTGCGGTCTGGCATTTGGCGCGGCGTTGGGTTATGGGCTGCTGGCCGGGTTCGGCGTGCCGGTGCAACGGGCCTGCATGATGGTCGGCCTGGTGCTGCTGTGGCGTCTGCGTTTCCGCCATTTGGGCGTGTGGTGGCCGTTGCTGCTGGCACTGAACGGCGTGCTGGTACTGGAGCCCTTGGCCAGCCTGCAGGTGGGGTTCTGGTTGTCGTTTGCGGCGGTTGCGGTATTGCTGTTGGCGTTCGGCGGGCGCCTGGGGCCGTGGAGCGCCTGGCAGGTGTGGACCCGGCCCCAGTGGTTGATTGCCATTGGTTTGTTTCCAGTGTTGTTGGTGCTGGGTTTGCCCATCAGCCTCAGCGCACCTGTGGCCAATCTCCTTGCCGTGCCTTGGATCAGCCTGGTAGTGCTGCCTTTGGCGCTGCTGGGCACGGCGTTGCTGTGGGTGCCGCTGGCTGGGGAGGGGTTGCTGTGGCTGGCCGGTGGTGCGCTGGGCGGATTGTTCAAAAGCCTGGGGCTGCTGGCCGCGCAATTACCGGCCTGGGTACCCGCCGAGGTACCTTTGGGGTATTGGTTGGTTAGCCTGGTTGGCGCGGTGATTTTGCTGCTGCCCAAGGGGTTGCCGTTCCGGGTGCTGGGCTGGCCCATGCTGTTGATGGCTGTATTTGCGCCCAGGGAGTGGGTGCCCCACGGGCAGGTAGATGTGGTGCAACTGGACGTCGGCCAGGGGCAGGCACTGATCCTGCGCACCCGTCATCATACGTTGCTCTACGATGCCGGGCCGCGCTCGGGGCCTGTCGACCTGGGCGCGCGCGTCGTGTTGCCGTCGTTGAAAAAGCTCGGGATAGGCCAGTTGGACATGATGCTGCTCAGCCATGCCGATGCCGATCACGCAGGGGGTGCGGCGGCGGTGGCGCGGGGGTTGTCCGTCAAGCGCGTGGTGGGCGGCGAAACCGAGGGCTTGCCAGACTTTCTCGCCACCCAGCCCTGCACCAGCGGCGAGCGGTGGGAATGGGATGGGGTGTCATTTCAATTGTGGCAGTGGGCTGATGGGCTTGATGGCAATCCGAGGTCTTGTGTGTTGCAGGTCGAGGCCAATGGAGAACGCCTGCTGCTCACCGGTGACATTGATCGCGCCGCCGAACAGGCTTTTCTGGCCTCTTCGCTGGCGGTCCAGACCGACTGGCTGCAAGCCCCGCACCATGGCAGCCGCAGTTCGTCGTCCTGGCCGTTCCTGCAGCGGCTGGCGCCCACATCGGTGTTGATTTCCCGCGGGCGCAGCAATACGTTCGGTCATCCTCATCCGCAGGTCCTGGAGCGCTACCAAGTGTTGGGCAGCCGGGTGTACGACAGTGCCGAGCAGGGTGCCGTACGCCTGCGCCTGGGGGCGTTTCTGCCACCGATGGTTGCGCGCAGTCAACGCCGTTTCTGGCGCGAACCGTTACCGTAATCGCGTGTTACCAAAGACTCGAGCCGCAACAGGCGGGTGTGTAGCCGACGAACCCCGCTGTCGAACCTATATGTTAAAGTGGCGCACTTTTTCGAGGGGGCATTCACTGTGTGGGAATTGGTCAAATCCGGCGGCTGGATGATGTTGCCGATCATTCTGAGTTCCATCGCTGCACTCGGTATCGTTGCCGAACGCCTGTGGACCCTGCGCGCCAGTCGCGTCACCCCCGAGCATCTGCTGGGGCAGGTCTGGGGCTGGATCAAGAACAAGCAGCTCGACAAGCAAAAACTCAAGGAGCTGCGCGCCAATTCGCCGCTGGGTGAAATCCTCGCCGCCGGTCTGGCCAACTCCAAGCATGGTCGCGAGATCATGAAGGAGTGCATCGAAGAGGCGGCCGCCCGGGTCATCCATGAACTGGAGCGCTACATCAACGCCCTTGGCACTATCGCCGCCATGGCGCCGTTGCTCGGTTTGCTCGGCACAGTACTCGGCATGATCGATATCTTCAGCTCGTTCACAGGCTCGGGCATGACCACCAACGCAGCGGTCCTGGCCGGGGGGATCTCCAAGGCGTTGATCACCACCGCAGCCGGCCTGATGGTGGGTATCCCTTCGGTGTTCTTCCACCGCTTCCTGCTGCGTCGCATTGATGAGCTGGTGGTCGGCATGGAGCAGGAAGCCATCAAGCTGGTGGAGGTGGTGCAGGGCGACCGTGATGTAGACCTGGTCGAGGGCAAAGCGTGAAATTTCGCCGCAAGCAACGGGAAAATGTTGATATCAACCTCGCGTCGTTGATCGATGTGGTGTTCATCCTGCTGCTGTTTTTTGTCGTGACCACCACCTTCACTCGGGAAACCCAGTTGCGTGTCGACCTGCCCGAAGCGGTGAGTGGCTCGCCTGCCGAAGACCAGCAAGTCAAGCAACTGGACATCGCTATCAGCGCCGAAGGGGTGTTTTCGGTGAATAACCAGTTGCTGGAGAAAAATGACCTTGCCAGCCTGATGGAGGCGTTGCAGAAGGAATCTGGTGGCGACACCCAGTTACCGCTGTCCATCAGCGCCGATGGCAAAACCCCGCACCAGGCCGTGATCACCGCCATGGACGCTGCCGGCAAGCTCGGTTTCAGCCATTTGCGCATGACCACCGTCGAGGCGGCGAGCCCGCCCTGATGGCCATCTCCGACCGTTTACTCAAGGCATGGTACGAAGGTCATCCAGCACTAGTGTTGCTGCGACCGCTGGAATCGCTGTATCGCCGTGTGGTTCAACGTAAGCGTGCGCGCTTCGTGGCGGGCGAGGGCGAGATTTATCAGTCGCCTGTGCCAGTGATCGTGGTGGGCAATATCACGGTGGGAGGCACCGGCAAGACGCCGTTGATCCTATGGTTGATCGAGCACTGCCGACGCAACGGCTTGCGCGTAGGCGTGGTCAGTCGAGGCTACGGTGCCAAGCCGCCGCAGTTGCCGTGGCGGGTCGAGGCTGGCCACAGTGCCGAGGTGGCCGGTGATGAACCCTTGTTGATCGTGCAGCGCAGCGGTGTACCGTTGATGATAGATCCTGACCGCAGTCGTGCGGTAAAGGCCCTGCTGGCCAGCGAGCCCCTGGACCTGATCCTCTCCGATGACGGCCTGCAGCACTACCGCCTGGCCCGCGATCTTGAACTGGTGCTGATCGATGCCGCCCGTGGTCTCGGCAACCATCGGTGCCTGCCTGCCGGGCCGTTGCGCGAACCGGTGGAGCGCCTGCAGAGTGTGGACGGGGTGCTTTATAACGGTGCCGTTACAGACCGTGAAGATGGCTTTGCCTTCCGCCTGCAGCCCACAGCACTGGTTAACCTGGGCAGCGGCGAGCGCCAGCCGGTCACCTATTTTCCGCAGGGCCAGCAGGTGCATGCGGTGGCCGGCATAGGCAATCCGCAACGTTTCTTCAATACCCTTGAAACGCTACACTGGCAGGCGCTACCCCATGCTTTCGCCGATCACGCGCCCTACAGCGCCGAGGTCTTGAATTTCACCCCGTCATTGCCGCTGGTCATGACCGAAAAGGACGCGGTGAAGTGCCGCGCCTTTGCCCAGCCCGACTGGTGGTACCTTGCGGTGGATGCGGTACCGTCGCCGGCGTTCGTCGCCTGGTTCGACACGCAGCTGATGCGTCTGCTGCCCAACCGTCTCTTGCCTTAAAACGCTTTTTTCCAGGAAACACTCATGGACACCAAACTGCTCGATATCCTCGCTTGCCCGATCTGCAAAGGCCCGCTCAAGCTCAGCGCCGACAAAACCGAGCTGATCAGCAAAGGTGCCGGCCTGGCTTACCCTATCCGTGACGGCATCCCGGTCATGCTCGAAAGCGAAGCCCGCACCCTGACCACCGATGAGCGCCTGGATAAATGACCACCGCCTTTACCGTTGTCATTCCCTCGCGCTATGCCTCGACCCGCCTGCCGGGCAAGCCGCTGCAAATGATCGGCACCAAGCCGATGATCCAGCTGGTGTGGGAACAAGCGTGCAAGAGCAGCGCCGAACGGGTGGTGGTGGCCACCGATGACCCGCGTATCATCGAGGCGTGCAAAGGCTTTGGTGCCGAAGCGGTCCTGACCCGCGAAGACCATAACTCCGGCACTGATCGCCTGGCCGAAGTCGCCACTCAGCTGGGTCTGGCACCCGACGCGATCGTAGTGAACGTGCAGGGTGACGAGCCATTGATACCGCCGGGTGTCATCGACCAGGTCGCTGCCAACCTCGCGGCCCATGGCGAGGCGCGTATGGCGACCCTGGCCGAACCGATCGAAGACATCGAGACGCTGTTCAACCCGAACGTGGTGAAAGTGGTCAGCGACATCAACGGCCTGGCACTGACGTTCAGTCGCTCCACCTTGCCGTGGGCGCGGGATGCCTTTGCCAAGAATCGCGACGTGTTGCCGGAGGGCGTGCCATATCGCCGCCATATCGGCATCTATGCCTACCGCGCCGGTTTCCTGCACGACTTCGTCAGTTGGGGCCCGTGCTGGCTCGAGAATACCGAGTCCCTGGAACAACTGCGTGCCCTCTGGCACGGCGTGCGTATCCACGTGGGCGATGCGTTGGAAGCACCGCCAGCCGGTGTCGATACCCAGGAAGACCTCGAACGCGTCCGTCGCCTGCTGGGCGCCTGATGGAAGTTCTGTTTGTATGCCTGGGCAATATCTGCCGCTCGCCAACCGCTGAAGGCATCTTGCGCCGTAAGTTGCGTGAAGCAGGCTTGGCTGGCCAGGTTGAGGTGGCGTCTGCTGGCACCGGAGAATGGCATATCGGCAACCCGCCGGACCAGCGCAGCCAGCGTGCGGCGCTGGCGCGCGGCTATGACTTGTCGGGCCAGCGTGCCCAGCAGGTTTCCCGCGCTGACTTTGCCCGCTATGACCTGATCCTGGCCATGGACAACAGTAACCTGCGCAACCTCAAAGCCATGCAGCCAGGGCAGGGCAAGGCGGAGCTGGATTTGTTCCTGCGTCGCTTTGATGGCGAAGTGGACGAGGTGCCAGACCCTTACTATGAAGGTGAGCAAGGTTTCGAACGGGTCCTGGACCTGATCGAGCGCGCCTGTGACTTATTGGTGATCGAATTGAAGGGGCGGTTATGACCTTGCAAGTGCGTGCGCAGGTATCGCTCAAGCCATTCAACAGCTTTGGCATTGATGTGAGCGCGCAATTATTTGCCGAGGCCCACAGTGATGCTGACGTGCGCGAGGCCATCGCCTATGCCGCCGCACACGCGGTGCCGTTGCTGGTGATCGGTGGCGGCAGCAATTTGCTGTTGACCCAGGATGTTCCGGCGTTGGTGTTGCGTATGGCGACCCAAGGCATTCGTGTGCTGAGCGACGATGGCACGCACGTGGTGGTCGAAGCCGAAGCGGGCGAAGCCTGGCACCCGTTCGTCTTGTGGACGCTTGAGCACGGCTTTTACGGCCTGGAAAACCTCAGCCTGATCCCCGGCACTGTCGGCGCCGCGCCGATGCAGAACATCGGCGCCTATGGTGTAGAGATCAAGGATGTCTTCGCCGGCCTCACTGCGCTGGATCGACAGACGGGCGAACTGCGGGACTTCAGCCTCGACGAATGCAAGTTCGCCTACCGTGACAGCCTGTTCAAGCACGAAGTCGGGCGGTGGCTGATCTTGCGGGTACGCTTTTCCCTCAGCCGCGCCAGTCAACTGAAACTCGACTACGGCCCGGTGCAACAGCGTCTGGTCGCGCAGGGCATCAACCACGCCACGCCAAGCGATGTGAGCCGTGCGATCTGCAGCATTCGCCGCGAGAAACTGCCAGACCCGGCAGAGCTGGGCAATGCGGGCAGCTTCTTCAAGAACCCACTGGTGTCCCAGGCCCTGGCGGTTGAACTGCAAAGCCAGTATCCGGACTTGGTGGCCTACCCTCAGGCCGACGGCCAAATGAAACTCGCCGCCGGCTGGCTGATCGACAAGGCCGGTTGGAAGGGTTTCCGGGAGGGCGATGCGGGCGTGCACAAGCTGCAAGCGTTGGTGCTGGTCAACTACGGCGCGGCCACAGGGCGCGAGATTGCCAACCTGGCGCTACGTATCCAGCAGGATATCTTCAAGCGCTTCAAGGTCGAGCTGGAAATGGAACCCAATCAGTACTGAGCTTTATCAGTCCTGGAAATGAAAATGCCCCGTATCTCGCGATACAGGGCATTTTTTATTGCTGCGATTGATCAGTCATCGCGGCTCATGATGCCGAAGATCTGCAACAGGCTGATGAACAGGTTGTAGATCGACACATACAGGCTGATGGTTGCCATGATGTAGTTACGCTCACCGCCGTGGATGATGGCGCTGGTCTGGAACAGGATGCACACCGAGGAAAACAGCACAAAACCCGCGCTGATCGCCAGTTGCAGGCCGCTGATCTGGAAGAACATGCTGGCCACCACCGCCGCCAGCAACACGAAGAAACCTGCGGTGATGAAGCCACCCAGGAAGCTCATGTCCTTACGGCTGATCAGCACGTAGGCCGACAGACCACCAAACACCAGGGCCGTCATGGCAAACGCTGAACTGACCACTTCGGCACCGCCGGCCATGCCCAGGTAGCGGTTGAGGATCGGGCCGAGGATAAAGCCCATGAAACCGGTCAAGGCAAACGCCGAAACCAGGCCCCAGGCTGAGTCGCGCAGCTTGTTGGTCAGGAAGAACAGACCATAGAAACCGATCAGCACGACAAAGATATTCGGGTAACCGACGCGCATCTGCTGGGCCACGTAAGCCATCACGCCGCTGAATGCGAGGGTCAGGGCGAGCAAGCCGTAGGTGTTGCGCAACACGCGGCTGACTTCAAGCTGCTCAGCCTGCGCGTTGCCATTCACTGCGTAATTCTGTTCGCGCATGGCGACACTCCTTCAGTTTTGAAACGTTCAGTCGCAAAGATCATAACAGACGCCTTGTAACAAGCGATGCAGAGAGTTTGACAGTGTGTTTCATTCGGGTATTATGGCGCCCGCTGACACGGGATGGGCTACTATAATCCCGTGATGCACAAGGGAAATTGGCAGAGTGGTTGAATGCACCGGTCTTGAAAACCGGCGGACGTTAATAGCGTCTCCAGGGTTCGAATCCCTGGTTTCCCGCCAAGATTTACACGAAAGCCTCGCGAAAGCGGGGCTTTTGCGTTTCTGGGGTTTGGGTGTGCTGATAATCAAACAAATGCTGTTTGTCGCATTCATACCTTTCAACGACGAACCACCATTCGTCTAACGTCCGGCACTCTCCATCCGTTGCTACCTCTCAATCTCAAGCACGGATATCCCGAGCGATACACGGAGAGCCAGCATGGAAATCAACGAGAAAGCCCCAGGCAACACTTCCCAGCAAGCGGTTACTCGTAACACCGATAATGAGACGGGGCATGACCCAAGGCGCGATGAGGACAATATCCCGCTGCCCCCGGATGACGAGGCTCCGATCGAGGAGGACATGTCGGATGTAGACGCGGCGGATTCCGTGGCCAGTGAGCACCCCGGTACCTGAAGACCTCCCGATCAATGAACCCGGCCCAGCGCCGGGTTTTTATTGAGGCTTTCGGCTCACTTGAACATCCGGGATCCTTCAATATTGCCATCACCTAATTGTGAATGGCTTCACGATGCCTCTATGATCAGCACGCACTGTATTGGATCGCTGAGCCTCAACACTTTGAAGGACATGAGCATGGACAAGCACTTCGGTAATTCAGGCCTTTTCAAAACCACTTCGTATCAAGGCAACGACTCTCACGACGGCTGCAGCACCGCCGACTGGGAGCTGAAAAACAGTGCGCTGAATACGAAGGAGTTTTTGATATGTCCAAAGAATTACTCGGAGTTTTTGCTCTAGGGTTGATGGTGATCGGTGAGTTTTGTGCAATCTACAGCGAGGTGGTGACCGCCAAGTTGGCCCAAACCGGCAGTGGTTCCTGGGAGGCCTTTGTACTTCCCGTGGTCTTGATGTGTTTTGCCGGTCTTTGCCTGCTGGGCGCCTATTGGCTGGGGTACGTGGCTGTCGGTGATATCTGGATTGTCACGGTAGTCTCGGTCACTTCGTTATTGCTTCTGGAGCCTGTGGTGGTCTGGGCGCTGTTTCATGAAGCTCCAGGGCGCGGCGCGTTGATCGGGTTCTGCCTGGGCGCCTTGGGGATGTTTGCGACGGTAGTGCTCTAACACCCCGGGGAATCAAGTGCCGGGTCAGATCAGCATCTGTAGTTCGATGCTTATCTGGCCTGCACCGCTGCACTTTTTTCCATTCTGCTGATCTACCCTGTCCCAGCCATCCGACCCACACGGGTGGCCAACAGAATCAGACCCGGTGCCGATGGATCGAACGTCAACTGTTTTTACCTCCCGATGGCCGCTGCTGCTTGCTGCGGTTTTCGCGCTCTGCGCAACAGGTTGCAGCCAACAAGAGGGCCGCGATATCGCCAGACAGTTCAGCGAGGGCAAGCCCGATGAATTCTTCCAGACCAGTGTCGACCGCATGGCCACCCTGGGCATGCGTGAGAACCTGCAAAGCCTCTACCTGCTGATGAGCAAGCTCTACCTGCGCAACCCCAGCCAATGGCGTCAATCGGGGTATCCGGATGCGGTGACCGCCGCCCGGCAAATCCGCCAGGCCATCGAAAACCGCCAACCCTTGCCCGCACTGGGAGACCGGCGTGACCTGGCAGCCCTGAGTTATTCCTTGAGCCCTGACTTTCGCGGCGACCGCGTCGGCGCGTTCATCTATGCGATTGGCAGCATGCTCGTGACTGCTCACGGCGGTCGCACGCAGTTTTATGTGACCGACTCGATCAACCCGCAGTTTGTCAGCAATGCCGCGCGCAATATCGAAAAGGCCACCTGGCTGCTCAGTCAGCGTCAGGATGCCAATGGCGTGTTGCTGTTGTTTTCCAACGAGATATCGGAGGAGGGCAGTAACCTCAGTTTTGCCGTTGAGTTCGGCAAGATCGTCGCGCGGCTGGACTTGCTCACCCAAATCCTCGATGAGCGTTACCGGCGCATTGGCCTCAATTACGCACAAAGCTTGTTGCTGATGAATTTCCTGCCGGTACAGTGAGGCCATCGCATCGACCAATCGGTGCGGTGTTTCCCTTTCCGTTGTAGGAAGCAGCCTATCTTGCCTCCAACTGCTTGAAACGCTTGCCTGCGGGCAATAGCCTCGGATTTTTCTTAAACACGAGGCCCTACCTTGGGTAAACGAAAAACGGTTTGGCCCACGGATCGCGAAATTCGTTTGCGGTTTATTCTCTATGCGGTGATCGACGCCGCGACGGCCCAGGGCGTGCCTGCCGAGTTATTGCTGCCGGCGCACAAGTTATTGCGTGACTCGCCCACGGAGGCCCAGTTGCGTGACACTCTGGGGGAGATCCTCGCCACTGACCAAATGTATGGCTTTCGCTTTCCGCCGGGGTCGGATGCCGATGATCTGATGCGGGCATTGGCAACGCCTGACGGCCAAACCTGATTCACCCCTGTTTTTAAAACGCCCCTGTCCGTCATTAAGGAGTGACCTGACGGGCGTGCCTGCCTTCCCATCACTGTTCGCGTGGTGGGCTTGGCCCGGCACGTTCCCGGATTCCAAGGACCTGCCCCGATGCTGCTGCGCCACCCCCCGTTTGTTTTTGCCGCCTTGACCCTCAGTTCGCTGGTACAGGCTGAAGGCCTGCAATTGGCGCCGGTTGAAGTCACCACGGCTGAGGCCAGCGCCGCAGAAATCGCCCAGGCACAGCTCAAAAGCGTGCCCGGTGGCACCAATTACATCGATATGGACAGCGTGCAACAGGGACGGGTCAGCACCAACGAGGATGTCTTCAAGTACCAGGCCGGTGTGTACGCCAAGGCGGCCAATAACGAAGGGGTGAAGGTGTCCATTCGTGGCTCGGGCCTGAACCGTGCCCCCGGTGCCCATGCCTCCGGCCTGTATGAAATGTTCGACGGTCTGCCGCTTACCGGGCCAGGCGGCACGCCCTATGAGCTCAAGGACCCGCTGTGGCAAAGCCGGGTGGAAGTGCTGCGTGGCGCCAACGGGTTCGATCACGGTGCATTGGCCTTGGGCGGTGCGGTCAATTACGTCACCCGCACCGGCTTGGACGCGCCCAAGCTGCAAGTGCGCTATGAGGTCGGCAGTCGCGGCTATGCCCAGCGCGAAGTCAGTTCCGGGCAAGTGCTGGGGGACGCCGACTATTACATCAGCCTCACCGATTCGGAGTCCGACGGTTATCAGCACCAAAGCGCCGGCAGCGGCAAGGGCATCGCTGCCAATTTCGGCTATCGCTTTAACCCGGACCTGGAAACGCGCTTCTACTTGCGTTATCGCGAAACCACCAACGATTCTCCCGGCAGGCTCACGCGTGACCAGATAAGCCATGATCCGCGTGCCGCCAACAGCCTCAATGCCGCCCGCGATTCAAAGCGCTTGCAACCGGGCTCCACCTGGATCGCCAACAAGACCACCTTGCGGTTGGACGATAACGCGCGGGTGGAGGTCGGGCTGGCCTATCACGATTACCCCATGGACCTGCGCGAAGGCACCAATCGCCTCAAA
This sequence comes from Pseudomonas fluorescens, assembly GCF_001902145.1. Lineage (GTDB taxonomy): Bacteria > Pseudomonadota > Gammaproteobacteria > Pseudomonadales > Pseudomonadaceae > Aquipseudomonas > Aquipseudomonas fluorescens_BV. Next base: position 85,111 of record NZ_MRST01000027.1, on the reverse strand, counting down.
GTCGCCTACACCGATATCAGCGGCACCCTGAATTACATCCGCCAGGACAGCCTGTTCGGCCACGCCAGCACCACCACCCTCGGCCTGCGTACCACCCAGGCGATGCCGAACAATGGCGCGTCGGAATACGTCCGCATCCCTGCGGGCAACACCGCTATCTATGCCGCCGCCACCAAAACCCGCGACTACAGCTACCTGGGCTCCGATACCGTGCTGCATGTAGGCAACAAGCTGGAACTGGTGGAGGATCTGTGGCTGACCACCGGCCTTGCCGCCATTTACACGCGCCGCGAAACCCAGGTCACGTATCCCGACGGCCAGGCACCGCTCAGTCAGCATGACTGGGACTACGCACCGCGCATCGGCCTGCGTTACGACTTCACCCCGCAGTTGCAGGTCTATGGCAACCTGAGCCGCTCGGTAGAGCCGCCGCATGCGTGGTCGATGATCTGGGGTTCGAACAAATACTTTGGCCCGGGCAGTGGGGCGGCCACGGGGTTACAGCGCGAAGGCGTGAAGCTGCGCAATCAGACCGCTACCACCCTGGAAATCGGCGGGCGCGGTGAAGCCTGGCTCGGCCAATGGGACCTGGCGCTCTATCGCTCGCAAGTTCGCCACGAGCTGCTTTCCGTGGAGACCCAGGCCCAGACCGCCACCAGCAATGCCATCATCGCCGAGTCCAACGCCAGCCCCACCGTGCACCAGGGTGTGGAACTGAGCCTGCTCAGCGCGCTGTGGGACGGCGGCGGCAGCGGTAAGCTCGACCTGCGCCAGGCCTACACCTTCAGCGACTTCCGCTACCGCGACGACGAGCGTTTCGGCGACAACACCTTGCCTGGCATTCCCAAGCACTACTATCAGGCGCAACTGCGCTACAGCCACCCGACGGGTTTCTACACCAGCCTTAACACCGAGCATGCATCACGGGTGGCGGTGGACTACGCCAATTCCTACTACGCGGCGGCCTACACCACCCTCGGCGCGACCTTCGGCTACGACGCGCCCAAGCAGGACTGGCAAGCCTGGGTCGACCTGCGCAACCTCACCAACCGCCGTTACGCCAACACCGTCACCCCGGGCTACGACGACAAAGGTATGGACGCTGCACGTTCCACCCCCGCTGATGGGCGTGGTATCTACACCGGCGTCTCCTGGAGTTGGCGTTAAATCAGCCTTCGTGCTGGCGCAGGCGCTTGTACAGGGTGTTGCGACTCACCCCCAGCTCTCGCGCCAGGTGGGAAATATTCCCGCCCACGGCTTCCAAGCGTTGGCTCAGGTCGAGACTTTCATCCAAGTGTTCAGGTTTAGACAGCGGTACTGTCGCCTGCAAATCCACAAAAAAATCATCGGGCAGGTGCTCTGCGCGGATCGGCTGCTCCTCGGCCATTGCCAGCGCCACCTGCAACACGCTGCTCACCTGGCGTAAATTCCCCGGCCACGGGTGTTGCTCGAATAGCCTCAGCACCTCGGCGCTCAGCCCGGCCCATTGAGTCGGCTCGCGGTGTTGCTGCCACAGTTGCTGGAACAGCGCCTGCTTGTCGGTACGCTCGCGCAACGGTGGCAATTCCAGGGTCAGGCCGCCGATGCGGTAGTACAAGTCCTCGCGAAAGCGCCCGGCCTGCACCAGCTCGCGCAAGGCGCGGTTGGTCGCCGAGATGATGCGCAAGTCCACCGGGAACACCTCGCTGCTGCCCACCGGCTGCACACAGCGCTCCTGCAATACCCGTAACAGGCGGGCCTGGGTGGGCAGCGGCATATCGCCGATTTCGTCGAGAAACAGCGTGCCCTTGTCGGCCTTGCGGATCAGGCCGATGCTGCCTTTCTGGTTGGCGCCGGTGAAGGCGCCTTTTTCGTAGCCGAACAGTTCCGACTCCACCAGTTCTGCGGGAATCGCCGCACAATTCACTGCGATCAACGCCTGCCGGCTGCGGGAACTGGCCTGGTGCAGGGCTTTGACGAACACCTCTTTGCCCACGCCGGTCTCGCCGTGAATCAACAACGGAATGTCCTTTTCCAGCAGGCGTTCGGCCTGGCGCACGGCTTTTTCCACGCGCACATCGCCAAAATGCAGGGTCTTGAGGTTGATCGGGGTCGGCGCTGGCGGCGGCGGGTGGCTGAACACCCGCGCCTGCACCGGCATCTGCTTGGGCCGCTTCAACAGGCACTGGAACCGATTGCGTCCCGCCGCTTGCAAGGCAAAGGGCAGCCCTTCCGGCTGGTTGAGCAGCTCCAGCAGCGACACCTTGAACAGACTGTCGATCATCACCCGCGAGAGGCTGATGCCCAGCAGGTTATCCGCACGCCGATTGGCCGACAGCACCTGGCCGCTTTCATCAAAGATCAGCAGGCCGGCCCATTGGCTGTCGAGGTTGCTCAAGCCGGTGTTGAACGTCAGTTGGAAATGTTCGCCGCGAAACAGGTTGAGGATCAGCCGGTTCTCCACGGTCTGGCTCATCATCTTGACCATGCCCAGGGTGTGGGAGGGCGGCAGGTAGCTGTCGCTGGACACGTCCAGCACCGCGATGATTTCGCGCTGGGCATCGAAAATCGGCGCCGCGGAACCGGTCATGAAGCGGTTGGCCTTGAGGAAGTGTTCATCGTGCTCAATATGCACGGCCTGGGCGCAGGCCAGCGCGGTGCCGATGGCGTTGGTGCCACTGGCGCGTTCCATCCAGCTGGCGCCGGGGCTGAAGCCACGGGCCAGCGTGGGTTCGATAAACCGCTGGGTGCCCCACGAGGTCAGCACCTGGCCCTGATTGTCGGCCAGCATGATGAGGCAATTGGAATTGCTGAGAATGTTCTCGTAGTAGGGCAACACTTCCTGATGGGTGGTCTGCACCAGGGAATGCTGGCTTTCCAGGAGTTGGCGAATGCCCTCGGCGGGCAGTTGGTCAAAGCTGGGGGCGCTTTGGTGGTCCAGGCCATAGGCGCGGCAACGGCGCCAGGATTCCTGGATAAGAGTGTCGTGAGCCAGTGGTTCGGCCATGGTGCGACCTTCATTTTTATTGTTATTGGGCGTGCACAATCTAACGAATGTAACTCGATCAATGTGGGAGGGGGCAAGCCCCCTCCCACACTGGTTCCTGTGTTGGTCATGAGAGTGTTGTTCACAACTGTTCATTGTCAACCCCGGCAGTGTTCAGTTGTTCAGCCGGATTGTTCACTCCTGAACATCATGATTCACCCATCTCCTTACACATCAAGCGCTTGCGGTTTTGGCACGAAACTCGCTCTGACAACGGACCCGATTCATTCCAATAATAAAAAAGGTCGTGTCATGTCATTGACCCTGGAACATGTCTCCCGCGTTGTCGACGGCCAAACCTGGATCGACGACGCCAACCTGCGGTTCGAAGCCGGTTCTTTCAACGTCCTGCTCGGTCGCACCCTGTCTGGCAAGACCAGCCTGATGCGCCTGATGGCCGGCCTGGACAAGCCCGACAGCGGCCGCATCCTGATGAACGGCGTGGATGTCACGCAAAAGCCGGTGCGCCTGCGCAACGTCTCGATGGTCTACCAGCAGTTCATCAACTACCCGACCATGACCGTGTTCGAGAACATCGCCTCGCCGTTGCGCCAGGCCGGTGTGTCCCAGGAGGTGATCCAGAGCAAGGTGCTGGAAACCGCCAAGATGCTGCGCATCGAGAAATTCCTGCAGCGCCACCCCTTGGAGCTATCCGGTGGCCAGCAGCAACGCACCGCCATGGCCCGCGCCCTGGTGAAAGACGCCGAACTGATTCTGTTCGATGAGCCGCTGGTCAACCTGGACTACAAACTGCGCGAAGAGCTGCGCCAGGAAATGCGCGAACTGTTCAAGGCGCGCCACACCATCGCCATTTATGCCACCACCGAGCCCAACGAAGCCCTGGCCTTGGGTGGCACCACTACCATTCTTCACGAGGGGCGGGTGATCCAGAGCGGCAAGGCTGCCGAGGTCTATCACCAGCCGCAAACCGTGCTCGCCGCTGAGCTGTTCTCCGAGCCGCCGATCAACCTGATGCCAGGGCGCATCAGCGGTAACGAAGTGAGCTTCGCCAATTTCGTACATTTCCCACTCAATGTTGACCTGCGTCCTATCGGCGAAGGCGAATTCCGCTTTGGCGTGCGCCCCAGCCATATCAGCCTGGTGCCCAGTAACGATGATGACCTGGAGCTGGCGGTGACCGTGGAAGTCGCCGAAATCAGCGGCTCGGAAACCTTCCTGCATGTGCGCAGTGAGCATTTCCTGCTGGTGCTGCACCTGCCGGGGGTGCATGAGTACGATGTCGACGCGCCGATCCGCGTGTATATCCCCACCCATAAACTGTTTGTGTTCGATGGTCAGGGCCGCTTGGTCCAGGCCCCCGGACGCCGTGTCGCGAGGGTTGCCTGATGGCCGAGATCCATTTGCGCAACCTGGCCCATAGCTACAGCCCTACGCCCACAGGGCCAGAAGACTACGCCATTCGGGAAATGAACCACGTGTGGGAGCAGGGCGGTGCCTACGCCTTGCTCGGGCCGTCAGGCTGCGGCAAGTCCACGCTGCTCAATATCATTTCCGGTCTGCTCAGCCCGTCCGAAGGCCAGGTGCTGTTCGATACCCAAGTGGTCAACGAGCTCACTCCGGAAAAACGCAATATCGCCCAGGTGTTCCAGTTCCCGGTGGTGTACGACACCATGACGGTGTTCGACAACCTGGCGTTCCCGCTGCGCAACCAGGGCATGGCTGAGGCGAAAATTCACAGCAAGGTGCAGGAGATCGCCGAAGTCCTCGACCTGCAAAACCTGCTGAGCAAAAAAGCCCGCAACCTCACCGCCGATGAAAAACAGAAAGTCTCCATGGGCCGTGGCCTGGTGCGCGATGACGTGTCGGCCATTCTGTTCGATGAGCCGCTGACAGTGATCGACCCGCACCTGAAGTGGAAACTGCGGCGCAAGCTCAAGCAGATTCACGAGCAATTCAATATCACCATGGTCTACGTCACCCACGATCAGTTGGAAGCCTCCACGTTCGCCGACAAGATCGCGGTGATGTATGGCGGGCAAATCGTGCAGTTCGGTACGCCGCGTGAATTGTTCGAGCGGCCCAGCCACACCTTTGTCGGTTACTTCATCGGTAGCCCTGGGATGAATCTGATTGAGGTGCAGGTCAGAGCTGGCGGTGTAGGGTTCGCCAATACCCTGTTGCCGCTGTCCGAAGCGATGCAGCAACGTCTCAACACCACCGACTACAAAAAGCTCCAGGTCGGCATTCGTCCGGAATTTATCCACGTGTGGGACGAGTACAACCCTGACGCCCTGCAAGCCGACGTCGTACATGTGGAAGACCTCGGCACCTACAAGATCATGACCCTCAACCTTGATGGCGCCACGCTCAAGGTGCGCCTGGCCGAGGACAAGCCGGTGCCGGAAGGGAAGGCCTCCATCAGCTTCCCCGCGCAATGGCTGATGCTCTACGCCGACGATTACCTGCTGGAGGTGGCGCCATGAACAAGGTGCAGAACAACAAGGCCTGGTGGCTGGTGTTGCCGGTGTTCCTGCTGGTGGCGTTCAGTGCGGTGATCCCGATGATGACCGTGGTCAACTATTCGGTGCAGGACATTTTCGACCAATCCAGCCGCTATTTCGTCGGGGCCGACTGGTACAAGCAGGTGCTGCTCGACCCGCGCCTGCACGACTCGCTGCTGCGCCAGTTCATCTACTCGGCCTGCGTGCTGCTGATTGAAATCCCGCTGGGCATCGCCATCGCCCTGACCATGCCCACCAAGGGCCGCTGGTCCTCGCTGGTGCTGATCATCCTCGCCATTCCCTTGCTGATTCCGTGGAACGTGGTCGGCACTATCTGGCAGATTTTTGGCCGTGCCGACATCGGCCTGCTGGGCTCGACCCTCAACGCCCTGGGCATCAGCTACAACTACGCTGCCAACACCATGGACGCCTGGGTCACCGTGCTGGTCATGGATGTGTGGCATTGGACCTCGCTGGTAGCACTGCTGTGCTACTCAGGTTTAAGGGCCATTCCGGACGTGTACTACCAGGCCGCACGGATTGATCGTGCATCGGCCTGGGCGGTGTTCCGACATATCCAGTTGCCGAAGATGAAAAGCGTGCTGCTGATCGCGGTGATGCTGCGCTTCATGGACAGCTTCATGATCTACACCGAACCCTTCGTGCTCACCGGCGGCGGGCCGGGTAATGCCACCACCTTTCTGAGTCAGACGCTTACCCAGATGGCCGTCGGCCAATTCGACCTGGGCCCGGCGGCGGCGTTTTCCCTGGTGTACTTCCTGATCATCCTGTTGGTGTCCTGGCTGTTCTACACCGCCATGACCCATTCCGACGCCAACCGCTGAGGCCGCCAACATGAGCAAACGCAAGCTAATCCCGTTACTTATTTACATCCTGTTCCTGCTGGTGCCGATCTACTGGCTGTTGAACATGTCCTTCAAGAGCAACACCGAAATCCTCGGCGGCCTGACCCTGTTTCCCCAGGATTTCACCCTGGCCAACTACAAGGTGATCTTCACCGACCCGAGCTGGTACACCGGCTACCTCAACTCGCTGTACTACGTGAGCCTGAACACGGTGATCTCCCTGAGCGTGGCGCTACCAGCGGCGTATGCGTTCTCGCGCTATCGCTTCCTGGGTGACAAGCACCTGTTCTTCTGGCTGCTGACCAACCGCATGGCGCCGCCGGCGGTGTTCCTGCTGCCGTTTTTCCAGCTGTATTCATCCATTGGCTTGTTCGATACGCACATCGCCGTGGCGCTGGCCCATTGCCTGTTCAACGTGCCGTTGGCGGTATGGATCCTGGAAGGCTTCATGTCCGGTGTGCCCAAGGAAATCGACGAAACCGCCTACATCGACGGCTATAGTTTTCCCAAGTTCTTCGTGAAGATTTTTATCCCGCTGATCGGCTCCGGTATCGGCGTCACGGCGTTTTTCTGTTTCATGTTTTCCTGGGTCGAACTGCTGCTGGCGCGCACGCTCACCTCGGTCAACGCCAAACCCATCGCAGCGGTGATGACCCGCACGGTGTCAGCCTCCGGCATTGACTGGGGCGTGCTGGCAGCGGCGGGGGTGTTGACCATCCTGCCGGGCATGCTGGTGATCTGGTTTGTTCGCAACCACGTGGCCAAGGGCTTTGCCCTGGGCCGGGTCTAGAGGAGTCGATGATGGAATGGATGGCCTGGACCACCCCCACAGCGTTGTTCTTTGGCGGTATCGCCCTGATTCTGGCGGGCATGACCACTTGGGAATTGCGTTCGCCGAGTATCCCGCGGCGCGGTTGGCTGCCGATCAGCACCACCCGTGGCGATCGCTTGTTTATCGGTCTTCTCGGCAGCGCCTACCTGCATTTGCTGGTCATTGGCGTTACCGACTGGAGCATCTGGGTGGCGTCCGCGCTCTCCCTGGTATGGCTGTTGAGTGTGATGCGTTGGGGCTAGGTCTTTACGACCCTGTAGGAGCGAGCTTGCTCGCGAAAATCGTCAACGATAACGCAGTGCTCCTGGTAGCCCGCGGTGTCTTTGAGTTTTTCGCGAGCAAGAACTAGGCGTCCCCCTCGCTCCTACAAGCCCCGTTTGAAATTAACCTGGAGGTCTCTATGTTGAATAAAAACAATAAGCTGCGACATAGCATTTCATTGGCCGCCGTACTGGCCCTCAGTGGTTTGAGCGCTTCGGCCTGGGCCGATGCGTATGAAGATGCCGCGAAAAAATGGATCGGCAGCGAGTTCAAACCTTCGACCCTTACCGAAGCCCAACAGCTGGAGGAGTTGAAGTGGTTTATCAAGGCGTCGGAGCCGTTCCGTGGGATGAAGATCAACGTGGTGTCGGAAACCCTCACCACCCACGAGTACGAATCCAAGGTGCTGGCCAAGGCCTTCAGTGAAATCACCGGTATCAAGCTGACCCATGACCTGCTGCAGGAAGGCGACGTGGTGGAGAAGCTGCAAACCCAGATGCAGTCCGACAAGAACATCTATGACGGCTGGGTCAACGATTCCGACTTGATCGGTACGCACTTTCGCTACGGCAAGACCGAATCCATCACCGACCTGATGGCCAACGAAGGCAAGGATTTCACCTCGCCCACCCTGGACCTCAAGGACTTTATCGGTCTGTCTTTCACCACCGCGCCGGACGGCAAGATCTACCAGTTGCCCGACCAGCAGTTCGCCAACCTCTACTGGTTCCGCGCCGACTGGTTCGAGCGGCCTGAGCTGAAGGCCAAGTTCAAGGAGAAATACGGCTACGACCTGGGTGTGCCGGTGAACTGGTCGGCTTATGAGGACATCGCCAAGTTCTTCAGCGAAGACGTCAAGGAAATCGACGGCAAGCGCATCTATGGGCACATGGACTACGGCAAGAAAGACCCGTCCCTGGGCTGGCGCTTCACTGACGCCTGGTTCTCCATGGCCGGCGGCGGTGACAAGGGCTTGCCCAACGGCTTGCCGGTGGACGAGTGGGGCATTCGTGTGGAGGACTGCCACCCGGTGGGCTCCAGCGTCACCCGTGGCGGCGACACCAACGGCCCGGCGGCGGTATTCGCCACGCAGAAATACGTGGACTGGATGAAAGCCTACGCACCACCGGAAGCGGCGGGCATGACCTTCTCCGAATCCGGCCCGGTGCCGTCCCAGGGCAACATCGCCCAGCAGATCTTCTGGTACACCGCGTTTACCGCCGACATGGTCAAGCCGGGCTTGCCGGTGGTAAATGCAGACGGTACGCCGAAATGGCGCATGGCACCTTCCCCAGTCGGGCCGTATTGGGAAAAGGGCATGAAGAAGGGCTATCAGGACGTAGGTTCCTGGACCTTCCTCAAGTCCACGCCCGAAAAGCAGAAACTCGCGGCCTGGCTCTACGCGCAGTTTGTGACCTCAAAAACGGTGTCGCTGAAGAAAACCATCGTTGGCCTGACGCCGATTCGTGAGTCCGATATCAACTCCCAGGCCATGACCGACATGGCGCCCAAACTCGGGGGGCTGGTGGAGTTCTACCGCAGCCCGGCCCGCACCGAGTGGTCCCCGACGGGCACCAACGTGCCGGACTACCCGCGCCTGGCGCAGCTGTGGTGGAGCAATATTGCCGCAGCGGCCAGCGGCGAGAAAACCCCGCAACAGGCACTGGACAACCTGGCCAAGGAGCAGGATGCGATCATGACGCGCCTGGAACGCTCCAAGGTGCAACCGGTGTGCGGCCCGAAAATGAACCCCGAGCGTGACGCGCAATACTGGTTCGACCAGCCGGGTGCGCCGAAGCCGAAACTGGCCAACGAGAAGCCCCAGGGCGAAACCGTGAACTACAACGACCTGCTCAAGCAGTGGGAGGCTGCACGTAAGTAATAGCGCCACCTCAACCCCTGTAGGAGCGAGCTTGCTCGCGAAAAACGTCAACGATAACGCGTGCTTCCTGAATAAACGCGGCGTCTGCGAGTTTTTCGCGAGCAAGCTCGCTCCTACAGGTATTTTGGTTTTGTGAGCCCTTAAAAACGACCGCTTATCCCCCACAACCCAACCTCGTTTGAATTTTCTGCACACCCCGAGGCTCTGCATTTTAGAAGCGCGTGATGTTGAGCGCTCTTGCGGGGCCACCTTGTGGGAGGCCCGTTGTAACGGACTTTGCGGAAACTGCCATCATGACACTCCTTACAGCGCTATCAGGCCAGCCGGCCTCCCTCACCGACTCGGCACAGGGCCGCCATCAACGGATGTACCAACAGTTGCATGGCGAAACCCGAGACGCCACCGAACTTGCCCGTGAATACCTGCACGATCACTTGGCCCTGGTAGAGGCAACCGCCTGCGACTTGCCAGAGGCGCCCGAACAGCTGATGGCCTGGGTCGAGCAGCGCTGCGCCGAGGTGGCCCAGGCCTATGCCGACTACCTTGAACAGCGCCGGCAAGGGGGGCCGCGGCGGTATTTCCAGAGCAAGGCCCATGCGTTGTATTTCCTGCAGTGCGTTGCGCCAACCAAACAGGTCGACGGCGCCTGGCTCTACGGCTTGCTGCGCTATTGGCAAGACCAGCGCTTCGACGGCCTGCTCACCACTTACCTGGAGGAATTGGGCGACGGTGAAGCCGCGCAGAACCATGTGGTGATCTACCGCAAGTTGCTCAGCGAGCACGATGCCGACAGCGAAGCCGGCCTTGAGGATGACCATTACCTGCAAGGCGCCCTGCAACTGGCGCTTGGTGTGTGCGCCGACGAGTTCCTGCCGGAGGTCATTGGCTTCAACCTGGGTTACGAGCAACTGCCGCTGCACCTGTTGATCACCGCTTATGAACTCAGTGAGCTGGGCATCGACCCTTATTACTTCACGCTGCATGTCACCATCGACAACGCCAGCAGTGGCCACGCCAGCAAGGCGGCGCAATCGGTGCTGAACCTGTTGCCGCTGGGCGAGGGCAGGGCAGACTTCTATCGCCGGGTGGCCGCTGGCTACCGCCTGAACGATCTGGGGCCGGGTACTACGTCTGTGATCAAGCAGTTCAACCTGCACGACGAGGTGGTGGCGATGCTCGAACGCAAGCGCGCCTTCGGCCAGCACATGCATTCGGACTATTGCCGCTTCGAAGGCCAGACTGTCAACCAATGGCTGGCCCAGCCTGGGCAGATCGGCGCATTCCTCAAGGCCCTGGAAGACAAGGGCTGGATCAAGCATAACCAGGACCCCGCCAACAGCCGCTTCTGGCAATTGATCGAGGGCGCTGGCGCGGCGATGTTCGGGGTGTTCAGCGGTTATGAGAAACAACTGATCCATGACTGGATCGCCGGTGAATGGGTTGCCAGCGGACGCGTGCCGCCCGTGCGGCCAGGACGCGGCAGCCGGTTTTCCCGCGAGCAGCATCGTCCAGCGGATCCTGATACCCAGGCCCTGGCGGAATCGTTGTGCAACTTGCCCGATGTGCAACAGCTCAATGCGTTGATCCCGTGGCTGTCGGCACGCCGTCATTGCACGCCTGCCGGGCTGTATGCCACTCGCCGCTTTATCCAACTGCGTGCGCGCCTGCGCTAAGGAATGTGCCTATGTCTGCGCAACAACTGGCTGATCGTGCCTTGTTGAACCTGGGCCGGGGGTTGAAGGAGGGCGGTTATCGCTTTATCACACCGACGCCCTTGACCCACGAGCGTGTCTATCGGCGGCTGGCAACGCCTCTGGCAATGACGCTGCGCGATGTGTTCGGTTGGTCGATGCCGTTCGATCAAGGCCTGCTGCCCGAGGCCTTGCGTGAAGAGTTGCAGCAAGCGGATGTGATCGAAAAACACGGCGCGCTATGGCGCAGCACGGTGCGTTGGTCGAGCCTCGATGAGCTGCTGTTCACCCATTCGCCTTATCCCACCGACCAGGCGGACGCGGTGTTTTTCGGCCCCGACAGCTACCGCTTTGCCCACGTGATCGAAGCCTATCTGCAACAGCGTTTCGAGCCGCTCAAGCGCGCTGTGGACATCGGCTGTGGCGCCGGCGTCGGCGCGCTGGTGATTGCCAAAGCCCGGCATGACGCCCAGGTGCTGGCGGTGGATATCAACCCCCGTGCCCTGCGCATGACGGCGGTGAATGCCGAGCTGGCCGCGCTGAATAACGTCAGCGTGTACCACAGTGACGTGCTGGCCAGTGTGGAGGGCGAATTCGACCTGATCGTCGCCAACCCGCCGTACATGAAAGATGACCGCCAGCGCGCCTATCGCCATGGCGGCGGCGCCCTGGGGGAGCAGTTGTCGCTGCGCATCGTCAGTGAATCCATCGGGCGCCTGGCCCTGGGCGGTAGCCTGCTGCTGTATACCGGGGTCGCGATGGTGGCGGGCAGCGATCCTTTCCTCGAGGCGGTCAAGCCATTGCTGGGCAGCGATGCCTACGGCTGGACCTACCGCGAACTGGACCCGGACGTTTTCGGTGAGGAGCTGGAAAAACCAGGCTATGAGCAGGTGGAGCGCATCGCCGTGGTCGCGCTGACCGTCACCCGGCTGCGCTGAATGCCGATGCTCACCTTTGGTATTGAAGAGGAATACTTCATCACTGACCTGCACACCCGCCAGATGGTCGGCGAGCCCTCGGCGGCGGTGCTGGCGGCCTGCCGCGAAGCAATTGGTGCGGGCTTCTCTTTTGAGATGTTCCAAGGGCAGATCGAAGCGGCCTCACCGGTGTTTACTTCAAGCGGCGAAGCGGCGGATTACTTGCGGGCAGTGCGCGGCAACCTGGCGCAATCCCTGGCTGAGCTCGGCCTCGGTGTGGTGTGCGTCGGCAGCCATCCCCTGGCCGATTGGCGCGGGCAACGGCCGACCGATCAGGCGCATTTCCGGCAACTGTTCGACGATATTCAGTATGTAGCGCGGCGCAGTGTGTTGTGCGGGCTGCATGTGCATGTGCAGGTGCCGCAGGCGTTGGACCGCATCGCGGTGATGAATCAGGTGTCGCCGTGGCTGCCGTTGTTGCTGCTGCTCAGTTGCTCATCGCCTTTCTGGGACGGCGCGCCCAGCGGCTTCATGAGCTACCGCCAGGCCGCTTGCGACGAGTGGCCCCGCATGGGTGTGCCGGAACATTTCAGCGATTGGGCCGAGTACCAGCGCTACCTGGCCATGTTACAGCGCATCGGCGCGATCAAGGCCGATGGCAATGGCTGGTGGGGCATTCGCCCAGCGGCACGTTATCCCACCCTGGAACTGCGCATGACCGACGCCTGCCCACGGCTGACGGACGCCTTGGCCCTCGCCACGCTGTTTCGGGTGATGGTCACCCATGCCTGCGCGATGCAGCGCCCTGGCGCCAGGTTCAGTGCCGAGGCGCGCTGGCTGCTCAAGGAAAATCGCTGGCAGGCCAAGCGTTATGGGGCCGCTGGCACCTTCGCGTTAGACGACGCAGGCAGCCTGGGCAGCGCTGAGCAATGGCTGCAATGCGCCCGGCAGACCTTTGCCGCCACGGCAGAGGCCATGGGCGAGCCGCTGCTGTTCGATACCCTGGAGGCCTTGCTGCGACGCGGCAACAGTGCGGCCGAGCAGTTGCGCTGGCATGCCCAGGCCCAGGCCAGCGGTGCCGATGCGCTTGGCAGCTTGCACCTGGTAGTCGACCAGCTGTTGGCCCAGAGTCGCGGCGACCATTGATCGGGTGTCGATCAACGTTGATGGAACACTGATGGGGCTGCTCGGCCCTTAACTAGTAACCCCTCAACGGCAGGAGCGCAGAGCATGCGAGCGATGACTTACCAGGGCGCGCACAAGGTGCAGGTCGATACCGTGCCCGATCCGATCATTGAACAACCCGACGACATCATTCTGCGGGTCACCGCCACCGCGATCTGTGGCTCGGACCTGCACCTGTACCGTGGCAAGATCCCGACCGTGGAGCACGGCGATATCTTCGGCCATGAGTTCATGGGTGTCGTCGAAGAAACCGGCCCGGCAGTTACCGCTGTGCAACCCGGCGACCGCGTGGTGATTCCGTTCGTGATTGCCTGTGGCGATTGCTTTTTCTGCCAGCTCCAGCAATTCGCCGCCTGCGAAACCACCAACGATGGGCGCGGCGCGATCCTGAATAAAAAAGCGATCCCGCCGGGTGCCGCGCTATTTGGCTACAGCCGTCTGTATGGCGGTATACCTGGCGGCCAGGCGGAGTGGGTGCGGGTGCCCAAGGCCAATGCCGGGCCGTTCAAGGTGCCCGGCACCCTGGCAGATGAGAAGGTGCTGTTCCTCTCCGATATCCTGCCCACCGCCTGGCAGGCAGTGACCAACGCCGGCATCGGCAAAGGCTCCAGCGTGGCGATTTATGGTGCCGGGCCCGTGGGCCTGCTCAGTGCAGCCTGCGCGCACATGCTGGGCGCCGAGCAGATTTTCATGGTCGACGACCACCCGTATCGTTTGGCCTATGCGCAGAAAACCTACGGGGTGATCCCGATCAATTTTGAAGAGGATGATGACCCGGCTGACACCATCATCCGTCAGACGGCCGGCATGCGCGGCGTCGATGGCGTGGTGGACGCGGTGGGTTTCGAAGCCAAGGGCAGCACCACGGAAACCCTGCTCACCACCCTCAAGATCGAGGGCAGCAGCGGCAAGGCCCTGCGCCAGTGCATCGCCGCCGTACGCCGCGGTGGTGTGGTCAGCGTCGCCGGGGTGTATGCCGGGTTTATCCATGGCTTCATGTTTGGCGATGCCTTCGACAAGGGCCTGACCTTCAAGATGGGCCAGACCCATGTGCAGCGGTTCTTACCGGAGTTATTGGAGCATATCGAGCTGGGGCATCTGCACCCGGAGGCGATCATCACGCACAGGCTGCCCTTGGAGCAGGCGGCGCGGGGTTATGAACTGTTTGATAAAGCTGAGGAGGAGTGTCGCAAGGTGATCCTGCTGCCGGGGGGAGACGACCGGCCGCTCACTGAACCGGTGGGCGAACTGACCCCTGAGTTGCGTATACAGGGCGTTCCCGGCTTCTGAGCCAATACCCGGAAAAATGTGGGAGCTGGCTTGCCTGCGATGGCCATCGGTATCTACACAACTTCGAGGCGACGCTGGACCTGTGGCGAGGGAGCTTGCTCCCGTGACGGACTGACAGCCGACGCTGATCTAACTGATGCGCCGCGATCCAAATGTGGGAGCTGGCTTGCCTGCGAAGACGGCCTGGCAGCCAACTGGGATGTTGGATCAGAGCGCGTACATATCCGTTATTTAGGTAACGGCCACTTAGGGTTCCGCCCTGACGGCGGCTCACTTTTGAAAAGCGCAAAAGTAAGCAAAACGCTCTTGCCCCACCACTCGGCACCTCGCTTAGGCTCGGTGTGCCCGTAATTCGCCAGTGATTTGGGGGGCCGCCGCCACGCGCCATCCATGGCGCGGGGCGGCTCAACCGGCATCCCTGCCGGTTTACCCCCCAAATCCCTGTCGAATTCCGGCCAGCGTGGTTTAACGGGGCGCCTGAGATCAAGATCAAAAGCAGATCAAGATCAAGAGCGGCTCGCTTCGCATCGTGATTACCGTTGAGCGCTACAGAGTTGTGTAGATACCTATGCTGCGATGGCGGTGTGACAGTCACTGCATCTGTTACTGCACTACCGCTTTCGCAGGCAAGCCAGCTCCCACATTGGCCTGTATCAGGCTGCGGCTTGCGGCTGGATGCGCAATTGGCCTTCGACATCCTTGACCAACCCACTGGCGACAAACAGCGGCGCCAGGCGTTTGTGCAACTGTGGCTCGACAAACTCTTTGACTGTGTCCAGCGCCAACGCACCACTGAGCGGCAGCTCGGCCTTGGTGTACGACAACCATGCCTTCTTCAACGCCATCAACACATCACTGCCTGCCGTCGAAGCGAAGCGGCGGTGCAGGGCCTTGGCGTCGAAGGTGAAGGTGTGTTGGAACTCATAACCGCTTTCATCGCCGCCGTTGGCCGTGCAGCGCACGCAGGTGCAAGGGCCGTCGCCAAAGGCGCTACGCAGGTAGGCGTTGAAGTCCACCACGGGCTTGAGTGACAGGCGCTTATCAACCTCGAACAGGTCCCCGGTCATTTTTTCGTCAGTGTTCAACGTCCATTTCCTCGCAGTCGGTTGCTGTGTTTCAAAGCGCCGCACAATACCAGCCGAGCGTGGGTTTGGGGATTATTTGCATCGTGGGGGAGGGTTAGCGGAAGAATTCACCGGGGGTGGAATCAAACTGCTGGCGAAACGCATTGATAAACGCTGACGTCGACTCGTACCCACACCCCAATGCCACATCCGTCACCCGCTCGCCTTGTTCCAGGGCGGGCAGGGCGCTCAACAGGCGCAGGCGCTGGCGCCATGCGCGAAACGTCAGCCCGGTATCGCTCAGGAACACCCGACTGAGGGTTTTTTCGCTGACCCCCAGTTTGCGGCTCCACTCACCCAAGGTGGTCTGTTGCTCGGGGTGTAGGTTCAGGCTGCGGTAGATCTGCCGCAGCCGTGGGTCGTGAGGCAGTGGCAACATCAAATCCACCTGGGGTGCGGCGGCGAGCTGATCGAGCAATACCTGAGCCAGGCGCCCGTCCGGCCCGTCCTCGGTATATTCCACCGGCAATTGGCTGAAGTTGCGGATCAGCTCGCGTAGCAAACTGCTCACCTCCAGCACTTGGCAACGCTCGGCGGCCCAGGCGGTGACGCTGCAATCGAGGTACAAGCTGCGCATTTCCGTATGGGGCGAACTGAACACCCGATGGGGCATGCCGGCCGGAATCCACACCGCGCGCTGCGGTGGCGCGACGAAACGACCGACGCTGGTCTGGATCTCCAGCACCCCGGAAATCGCGTAGGACAACTGCACCCACGGGTGGCTGTGGCGTCGTGTCAGCGCCCGGTTGGGCAAGGATTCAGTACGCCCGTACACCGGCCTCGGCAGGCTGGAAAGCCCAGGTACACTGCGGCGCACGGCTTTCTCATGTCCTTTAGGCGGCATTTACTGGCTCATTGGCGTTAGTCGGTAACAGGCGGTTACGTTAGAGTCGTCACGAAGCTCTTGGCAACCCCTGGAAGAATTGCTTATGACCCGGCCCCGGTTTCTCCCCGACAACTTTACCCTCACCCTGATCGCCACGGTGATCCTCGCCTCATTGCTGCCCGCCAGCGGCCAGACCGCCGTGGCCTTCGGCTGGGTCACCAACCTGGCCATCGCGCTGCTGTTTTTCCTGCACGGCGCCAAGCTGTCGCGCAAGGCCATCGTCGCCGGTGCCGGCCACTGGCGTTTGCATTTGCTGGTGTTCAGCCTGACCTTCGTACTGTTCCCGCTGCTGGGCCTGGCACTCAAGCCGCTGCTGTCGCCGTTGATCGGCAACGAGCTGTACATGGGCATGCTCTACCTCTGCGCCTTGCCGGCCACTGTGCAATCGGCGATTGCCTTTACCTCCCTGGCCCGCGGCAATATCCCGGCGGCCATTTGCAGCGCGGCGGCGTCCAGCCTGTTCGGTATTTTCCTGACGCCGCTGCTGGTAGCGCTGCTGCTCAACGTGCACGGTGATGGCGGCTCCACAGTCGATGCGATTGTCAAAATCAGCGTGCAGTTGTTGCTGCCGTTCATTGCCGGGCAAGTCGCCAGCCGCTGGATCGGTGGCTGGGTCGGGCGTAACAAAGCCTGGCTGAAATTCGTCGACCAGGGCTCGATTCTGTTGGTGGTCTACGGCGCCTTCAGCGAAGCGGTCAATGAGGGCATCTGGCACCAGATTCCGCTATGGCAACTGGGCGGTCTGGTGGTGGCCTGCTGCGTGCTGCTGGCCCTGGTGCTGGTGGCGTCCACGCTGCTGGGCAAGGCGTTTGGCTTTAACCAGGAAGACCGCATCACCATCCTGTTCTGCGGCTCGAAGAAAAGCCTGGCCACCGGCGTGCCGATGGCGCAGGTGCTGTTTGCCGGGGCGAGCATGGGCGTGTTGATCCTGCCATTGATGCTGTTTCACCAGATCCAGTTGATGGTCTGCGCGGCGTTGGCCCAACGCTATGCCCAGCGGCCAGAAAGCATCCCCGAGTTGATGGGGCAAGTGGATCCTTGAGTCGGCGCCAAGGATCTCTCTAGGAAATTTCCTACGTGTCGCAAGGACGATTCCGTTACTGATTCAGACAGTTCGATACCACTATGACCGCCTTTGCTCCTGCTAGGTGGTTGATTAACAATGGCTCATCTCCGCGTGCTGGTTCTGGAAAACCAACGGTTTCAACGCAGCGTGTTGATTAAGATGCTTGATCGGCTGGGGTTGCAGGAGGTACGCCAGGCCAGTAGCACCGAACAAGCCATGGCGCAGCTGCAAGCGTGCGGGGGAGTGGACATTGTGCTCTGTGACCTGGCCGACAGGAGTCTGGACTGCCTGGAATTCCTGCGTGGTGCCAGCCAGGCTGGGCTCGTGCAGGCGGTCGCCCTGTGCAGTGAGCTGCGTCCTGAATTACGACGGGCGCTGGCTCAGATGCGCTCGCTCTCTGGGCTGCAAATGCTTGGCGTGTTGAGCCAACCCCTGCAATTGCGTGCCCTGCGGCATTTACTGCACAGCTATTGGCGGCGGCGCCTGCCGTCGGCACTGGCCCCAGCGCCGGCAGCCTTGCCCCATGAGCACGAGATTCATCAGGGCCTGGCATTGGGGGAGTTTCGTGCCTGGTACCAGCCCAAATTCATGTTAGGCACCGGGTGCCTGGCCGGCGTGGAAGCCTTGGTGCGCTGGGAGCATCCTACAAGGGGCGTGCTGCTACCGGCGCAGTTTCTGGCTGCGGTACTGGCGTACGATCTGATTGACCCGATATTCAAGCAACTCTTGGAGCAAGGCCTCAATCTGCTTGGCATGTTACGACGTCAGCACATCCAGCTCGAATTGGCGTTCAACCTGCATGCATCGCAATTGCTCGACGACGAATTGCTGCTACATATTCAGCAGTCCTTGCTGCGCCATGGGTTTCCCGGTACCACATTGTTGTTTGAACTAGCGGAAAACGGCTTGCTGGACCTCTCACCGCGTATACAGGAGAACCTGCTGCGTCTGCGCTTGCTGGGCTGCGGTTTGTCCATCGATGATTTTGGTACGGGTTTTTCATCACTCAAATTGCTTTGTCAGTTGCCTTTCAACCAGCTCAAGCTTGATGGAGTGTTCGTACGCCATGTCGACGACCCGCAGAATCAGGCCATGGTTGCCAGCACCTTGGCGCTCGCTCGTTCACTGGATATGAGCCTGGTGATCGAGGGTATTGGCACTCAACGTAGCCATGAAGGGGTGCTGGCGTTAGGGTGCGAGATCGGGCAAGGGTTTTACCTGGCACGACCGATGGCAGGGTATCGGCTGATACCGTGGCTTGAAGCACATTTCGCCGGGCAGAAAATAGCCACGAATTGTCCTGATATTTCTTAGATACTTCCTACACTTGTGTCACGCTCGTGTATTTTGAGCAGCGTATTCCCGAACTGTGTCCCCACAGTCTTACGCGACTGACATGTGAGTCATCGGCTTCGCCGGTGTGTCTTCCAGAGGTGGATATGTTTAAAGCGTTAGTTGTGGATGACCATCCGTTCATTCGCTCATCGGTCAAAATGTTGCTGCAGCAGGAACATTTCGACGTCGTAGCAGAAGCGGACAATGGGGTGGATGCGGTACAGATGGCGCGTGAGTTTGAGCCGGATCTGATCGTGCTGGATATTGCCATGCCCAAGCTGGATGGGTTGGAAGTCATCACCCGGCTCTGCGCGCTGGGGCTCAAGTGCAAAATCCTGGTGTTGACCTCACAGTCGCCGCTGTTCTACTCGATGCGGTGTATGAAAGCCGGCGCCGCTGGATACATCTCCAAGACCAACGACCTGGATGAATTGACCAAAGCGATCAAAGCAGTGATGGGCGGGTACACGTTCTTTCCGAACCTGGCAGGCAGTTCAGTGCGGCGCAGTGATAGTGAAGCCACTGATCTGGAGCTGATCCAAAGCCTCTCTGACCGCGAGCTGACCATTCTGCAGCGTCTGTCCCTGGGATTGAGCAACAAGGAAATCGGCGATTCGATGCTGCTCAGTAACAAGACTGTCAGCACTTACAAAACACGCTTGATCGAAAAGCTCAACGTGAAATCGGTGGTGTACCTCGCTGATTTTGCCAAACGTAATAATTTGGTTTGATGAGCACTGACTTGCGTACATGGATCGCGGCACTGGCCTTTGGCATGACCCTCAACGGTAGTGTACTGGCGGACTCGCAGGCAAATACTTTCCATGTGCTGGGACGCTCCCACGTCGATGGTTACAGGGCCATGCTTACCGAGGATCAGTGGAGTTGGCTGCGCAGCAAGGACGTGCTGGTGCTGGGTGACTCCGCGCCCGACTATGCGCCTCTGGGTATGGCCAACAATGATCGCGATTATGAAGGCATGACGGCCGACTACGCGCAGTTGTTGAGCGAACTGTTACGCGTTCGGGTGCAGGTGCGCCGGTTTGCCTCGCGCGTTGAGGTGATCGACGCGCTCAAGCGTGGCGAAGTGGATTTCCTAGGAGTAGCCAACGGCTATGAAGCCGCCGATGCCGGGCTGCTGTTGTCGACTGCCTATGCCGAGGACATGCCGGCATTGGTCACGCGGCTGGGTGACAGCAGCACGCTGGCCCCAGACCTTGCGGGCAAGAAGATCGCCATGTTGTATCACTACCTGTCGCCTGAGGTGGTCAAAGCGTTTTATCCCAAGGCCACCTTGCAGTTGTTTCCGTCAACCTTGAGCGCCATTGGTGCAGTGGCTTTCGGAAGCGCCGATGTGTATCTGGGCGATGCCATCAGTGCTGATTTCCTGATCAACAAGAACTATCTCAACAATGTGCAATTGGCGGACTTTTCCCAGATTGAGGCCAGGAACTTTGCGTTTGCCGTGCCCGAGGGAGGCACGCGCTTGCTGCACATCCTCAATCGCGCGCTGGCGGTGATTCCGGTCAGTGAGCGCATGAATATCCTGCGCCGCTGGAGTGCCGGTGGCGCCAGCATGCCAGGGCGTACGGCACTGCATTTCAGTGCGAGCGAGCAACGTTGGATGGGCGCCCACCCGGTGTTACGCGTCGTGGTGGACGACAGCTATTTACCGCTGTCGTTTTTCAATGAGGAGGGCGAGTTTCGCGGAATCAGCGCAGATGTACTGGCCAAGGTCTCGCTGCGCACCGGTTTGAAGTTTGAAGTACAGCGGGCGTACTCGGTGGAAAACATGCTCAACAGCATCCGTGACCGTGACGCGGACCTGCTGATCACCCTGACGCCGAGTACCGAGCGTGAGGGCCTGCTGCGTTTTACGCGACCGTATCTGAATACACCTTACGTACTGGTCAGTGCCGATAACCCCTCAAGCCCCGGCACCCTGGATGACATGGCGGGCAAACGGCTGGCGGTGATCCACGGCAACCCTGTTCGCGACATGCTCATCGAGCAATACCCCAAGGTGGTGCTGGTGGAGGCGCGCAATGCCCAGGATGCAATGGCATTGGTGGCCGAAGGAAAAGCCGAGGCTGCGGTCAACTCGCTGATCATCTCCCGCTACATGATTTCCCGGCAATATCGCGACCAATTGCGGATCACCAGTACCGTGGGTACGCAATTGGCGCGTACCGCGTTCGCCACCCCTCGCGACGCATTGGAGCTGTACTCGATACTGGAGAAGGCCATGCTCAGTATCCCGCCTGAAGAAATGGATGAGATTACCAACCGGTGGCGCAGCGAAATTGCCGTAGATGACAGCTATTGGCTGCGTAACCGTACCGTGATACTGCAGGCGTTCGCCGTGGCCACCCTGTTGTTGCTGGCGGCAGTGGGTTGGATCGTTTATCTACGCTGGCTGATGGGCAAGCGCAGGCAGGCTGAGATAGCGCTCAATGACCAGATGGAATTCATGCGCGTACTGATCGACGGCACCCCCCATGCTATTTACGTGCGTGATCGCCAGGGACGGTTGATAGCGTGTAACAGCGGCTATCTGAGTGCGTTTGATGTAGAGCGCGACGCTGTGATCGGCAAGACCGTAGTGGAAGGCGTCCTCAGCGACCCTAACGAAGCGGCGGCTTATCACGCAGAGTACTTGCAGGTCATGGAAGAGGGCATGCCCCGGGTACAGGACCGGAGCCTGACCATGGGCACCGATCAAGTACTGACCATCTACCATTGGATGTTGCCATACCGCGGCAGCGATGGCGCGGTCAGCGGCATGATCGGCGGCTGGATCGATATCAGCGAGCGCCAGCAGTTGCTGCAGGCCCTGCGTGAAGCCAAGGAACACGCGGACGATGCGAGCCGCGCCAAGACGACGTTCCTCGCGACCATGAGCCATGAGATCCGCACGCCGATGAACGCTATCATCGGTATGTTGGAACTGGCACAGAAAAAAGCCGATCAAGGCTATATGGACCGTGTCTCCATCGATGTCGCCTCCGGCGCTGCGCGTGGGTTGCTGGACCTGATCGGCGATATCCTCGACATTGCCCGTATCGAATCAGGGCGCCTGTCGCTGGCTCCGGAGCGCGCCAACCTGCTGGAGTTGGTGGAATCGGTAGCACGCATCTTTGAGGGGTTGGCGCGGCAAAAGCAACTGCGCCTGATCCTCGATCTGGACGCCACACTTAACCGTCAGGTACTGATAGACCCGCTGCGGTTCAAGCAGATCGTCTCGAACCTGTTGAGCAACGCGATCAAGTTTACTGCACGGGGGTATGTGCGTTTACAAGTCAGTGCCGAGCCCGGGCCCAATGCTGAGCGTGTCGCGCTGTGCCTGCGGGTGGAGGACACGGGCTGCGGCATTTCCATCGAAGACCAGCAGCGCTTGTTCAATCCGTTCAGCCAGGCCTCGAACCAGGGGCAGTCAGCCCGCAGTGGCTCGGGCCTGGGCCTGATGATCAGCCGTACGCTCTGCGAGATGATGGGAGGCAGCCTGACCTTGAGCAGTGAGCTGACGCAAGGTACCCAAGTGGAGGTGCGTGTCGGTCTGCCGACCCTGGAGCCGCTGGAAGAACCTTCGTCCCCTGTCGCGTTGCTGCCCCAGCCCACCCAGATGTTGAACATATTGGTGATTGATGATTACCCGGCTAATCGGTTGCTCCTGTCCCAGCAGTTGAACTACCTGGGGCATCGCGTCAGCGATGCTCAAGACGGTGCCCATGGCCTCAGAGCCTGGCGTCACCAGCATTTTGATGTGGTGATTACCGATTGCAGCATGCCGCTCATGAATGGCTATGAACTGGCCCGGGCGATTCGTGATGAAGAGCGTAGCAGGAGGATTGCCCCGGCGATGATTCTCGGGTTGACCGCCAACGCTCAACCTGAAGAAAAGGACCGTTGCCTGGCCGCCGGCATGGATGATTGCCTGTTCAAACCGATCAGCCTTGATGACCTTAACGCACGATTGATGTCGCTGGTGCCTGTCGCGGCGGTGCTAGTAGAGCAGGATTTTTCTACGGTTATCGAGGGCGTTGACTTGACCAGTCTCGAACAACTGAGCCGTGGTGACGCTGGCGCCGTGCGCAGCCTACTCCAGGATTTGGCAACCAGTAACGCTCAGGATATGGCGCGATTGCTTCAGCTGTTCACTCAGCATGACCTGACCGGCCTGAGCGACTTGGCTCATCGGGTCAAGGGGGGAGCGAGGATTATCCAGGCGCAATGGTTGGTCGATTGCTGTGAGGAACTGGAAGTGGCCTGCGAGGGCTTGAATTCTGCCGTGCTGACGGAGGCGGTGGATGCCTTGCAGCAGGCCATGGAGCGGTTGGAACAGCGCTTGGATAACTACCTCGACTGATAGCACAGGCCCGGACGAAAAAACCGCATCTACGATGCGGTTTTTTTATGTGTCGGCAGGCGCTGAGGATGAAATCTTCGTGGGAAATTTCCTACGTTTTGGAGGGATCGATACTACAGGTTGGGCATGCCGGTAGGCGGAAGATGCGTCCTGTCGAACAAGACAACCGTTGAGTTTGTTGCACAGCCGCTACGGCGTCTGGCAGTCCAACGAGGCTTGGCGACAGTGTTCATCACCTATCCTTTGGAGCTGCATCATGAAAGTTCAAGCACTTACCCTCGTCGCCCTCTTCAGCGTCACCGCTGCCCAGTTTGCCAGCGCCGCCGACGGCACCATCAACTTCAACGGTGAACTGGTCAACCAGACCTGCACCATCGCTGTGGACGGGGTGGTTACGCCGGCCGTGGCCACCGTGACACTGCCGACCATTTCTACTGGCCTGCTGACGACGGCGGGCCAGGCTGAAGGCCGCACGGGCTTCAATATCCAGCTGAGCAACTGCGTGGGAACCGCCACTACCGCCGCCGCTTTCTTCAACTCCGGTGCCACTGTAGACCCAGTGACCGGCAATCTGAACAACATGACCGGCACTGCCACCAACGTACAGTTGCAATTGGTGGATGCGCAGGGCGGCGCGGTGATTCAGGCCGGCAACACCAACCAGCGTACCCAGACTACCCGCAACACCATTGACGGTACGGGCGCAGCCAACATGCCGTATGCCGTGCAGTACCTGGCCACCGGCGCTACCACGCCAGGCACTGTGATCAGTTCCGTGACCTACAACGTCGACTATCAGTAAGCCGTTCGCTTGTCAGCGCGCCGAGTTCCGGCGCGCCGATATTCGGCTGATGAGGTGAGTTATGTCCTGTTTCAAAAACTTTCGTCGTGGCGCGTCGCTGGCGCTTGCTGCATTGGCCTGTTCCCAGGCAATGGCCGGGGTGGTAATTACCGGCACCCGCTTGGTGTACCCGGCGAACCAGAAAGAAATCACCGTCAAGCTCAATAACAACGGCATGAAGCCCGCACTCGTACAAGCCTGGGTCGATACCGGTGACCTGAAGTCCAGCCCGACCAGCTCCAAAGCGCCTTTCGTACTTTCTCCGCCCGTGTCGCGGATCGATCCGAGCAAGGGCCAGAGCCTGCGCCTGATGTTCACCGGGGCGCCGCTGCCGGGTAACAAAGAATCGGTGTACTGGCTCAACGTGCTGGAAATTCCGCCGAAGGCCGAAGGCGCGTCGGACCTTAATGTGTTGCAAATGGCATTTCGCTCGCGCATCAAGATTTTTTACCGCCCCGACGGCTTGCCCGGTGCGCCGATTGACGCCCCGGCCCTGGTGCAGTGGACGGTGATCAAGCAAGGCCAGGGCTACGCGTTGCAAGCGTTCAACCCGACGGCCTACCACGTTTCCCAGGTAGAGCTGGCACTGGCGAGCGGCAACCAGCGTTACGACAGTGAAAACGGCATGGTCGGTCCAGGTGAAAGCAAAGTGTTTGCTCTGCCGACACTCCAGTCGCCGCCGTCCGCTTCTGCTCAGGTGGAGTTCAACGCCATCAATGATTACGGCGCTTTGATGCCGATCAAGCAACCGCTCAAGCCCTGACCTTCACGCGAACGCGCCTGCGCACGAGTAACTTATGACGACTTTCCACCGCCTGGGCCACGGCTGCCAGGCTAGCCCTCGCTTTGCCTTGAATTCTGTAACGGCGCTGATGCTCAAGGCCCTGGCTTTGCTGCCCGCTGTGTTGACAGCGCCCTCTGTATGGGCCGAAGACGTGCAATTTAACGACGCCTTCCTGCCAGAGGATTCGCGCAGCCTTGATTTGACCCAATACGAGAAGGGCAACCCGGTGTTGCCGGGTCAGTATCGTGCGGACGTGGCGGTTAACGGCACGCTGACCAGTCGTCAGGACATTCGCATCAACGCCGAGTCGGACGGCAGCCATCCTGTGGTGTGTATCACCCGCGGCTTGCTTGAGTTGGTCGGTGTGGACATGCACAAACTATCGGCACAAGCCACGTCTGCATTGGAAAGCGACGCTACGTGCCTGGCGCTTGACCAACTGATCGAAGGGGCTACGGCGACATTTTCTCCGGCCAACCAACAGTTGGACATCAGCCTCCCGCAGATCGCCTTGCGTCGTGACGCCAGGGGCTATGTCAGCCCCGAGCTGTGGGACCGAGGCGTGTCTGCCGCAACGCTGAGCTACACCTTCAATGCCAACCACAACAAAACCGATTTCGGCAATTACGACTCGGCCTACCTGGGCCTCAACGCCGGCTTGAACCTGGGCGACTGGCGCTTGCGCCATAACGGTTCGCTGAACTGGCAGAAGGATACGGGTCAGGTTTACCAGACGCTCAATACCTATGCCCAGCGTGATGTGACCAGCCTGAAAAGTCAGCTGACCGTGGGCGAAGCGAACACCAGCGGCGAAATCTTTGACACCTTGGCCTACCGGGGTGTGCAACTGGGTACCGACGACCGCATGTTGCCGCAATCCCAGCGTGGTTACGCGCCGGTGATCCGCGGCATCGCCCGGACCGGGGCCAGGGTTGCGGTGCGCCAGGCTGGCAATCTGTTATACGAAACCACGGTGGCGCCGGGCGCTTTCGTGATCGACGACTTGTATTCCACCGGTTATGGCGGTGACCTTGAGATCACCGTGTACGAAGCAGACGGCAGCGAGCAGCGCTTTATCGTGCCTTATGCGGCAACCGCTCAACTGCTGCGCCCGGGTACTTCGCGTTTCAGCGTGACGGCGGGCGAAACCCGCAATAACTATCTCGACCGTCAGGCCAGGCTCGTGCAGGGCACTTACCAGTTGGGGCTGACCAATATTTTTACCGGCTACGGTGGTGTTCAGGGCAGCGACGATTACCGTTCCGTACTGGGTGGCCTGGCTTTCAGCACCCCAGTGGGCGCCGTGGCCGTTGACCTGACTCAGGCACAGACCCAGCTCAAGAGTGGCCAGGCCAATGGTCAGAGCGCCCGTGTCACCTACAGCAAAAACATCCTCAGCACCGGCAGCAACTTTGCCGTGGCCGCCACTCGCTTTTCCACCCAGGACTACCTGGATTTCAGCAACGCCATGCAACTGCTCGATGCCGAACGCAACGGGCTCGACACCGCATTGTATGGGCGTCCGCGCAGTCGTCTGTCGCTGACTGCCAACCAGAGCCTTGGCGATTGGGGACAAGTGGCGTTCAGCGGCTTCACCCAGAACTACTGGAACCAGCCCGGGCGGGACGTGCAGTACCAGTTCAGCTACAACAAACAAGTGCGCCAGGTCAGTTACGGCCTCAGTGCCAATCGCAGCCGCGTGGGCCTGGGCGAGATGGACAACAGCTTGTTGTTCACGGTGAGTATGCCGTTGGAGTTCGGTAAATCGTCCAACCAGCCACAGTTGTCGGCGCGTGTCCTGCGCGATGCCCGAGGACAATACAGCGAGCAAGCCACCCTCAGCGGTACCGCAGGCGAGGACCGTCAGTATCAATACAGTCTGACCGGTGGCCATGAGGGCGCCAGCGGATCAAACAGCACCTCGGTCAACGGCCAGTACATCGGGCCAAAGGCCGTCGTCGGCGCCACGCTCAGTCGCGGCGAAGGCTATGACAGCCTGTCTGTGAATGCCAGCGGCAGCGTGGTTGCCCATCCGGCGGGCGTGACCTTCACGCCTTATCGCGGTGAAACCCTGGCGGTCGTGAGCGCGCCGGGCGCCGAGGGGGCCAAGGTGGTCGGTTTTCCTGGTTTGAAACTCGACGGTCGCGGTAATGCCGTCGTGCCTTATTTGCGCCCTTATGAGTTGAACGAGGTGGCGATCGATCCATTGGGTACCTCGTTGGATGTCGAACTGACTGAAACCAGCCAGCAGGTCGCGCCACGCGCCGGGGCGGTGGTGGCGCTCAAGTACGGCACCAGCAACGGCCAGGCCGTGTTACTCAACGTGACCTTGGCCGATGGCGGTGCGCTGCCGTTTGGCGCGACGGTCGACGATGATCGTGGCGTATCGGTCGGCGTGGTCGGGCAGGGCGGTCAGCTCTATGCACGGGTCAAGGACGACGCACGTCGGCTGTTGATCAGTTGGGGCACCCAGGTTGGGCAGCAATGTGCCTTGGCGTTGCCGCCTGGGAAAAGTGATGGCAAACAGCTGCGACAAGTGGACGTCGTGTGCTCGATGGTTCAATTCGATAAACGCGTTGCTTCTGTGAACAGCGCACAGGAGACACTGTGATGAAAACCATGCAACGGTTGAAAACAGGTGCCCTCGCGGCAGGGTTATGGCTGGCGGCGGGGGCAGCGTTCGCCGACTGCAATATCGACGCCGGCTCGATGAAGATGGTGCGTACCCAACCGCTGTTGGGCGGGAATCTGACCGTCGGGCGTGATGTGCCGCTGGGGGCGGAAATCTATCGGCAAACGTTCACCCCTGTCAGTGCGGTGCAAGTGTTGTGCTCAGTAGGCAATTACAGCATTGAGACCAAGCGCTCACTGTCGTCCATGCCGTTGCCCCTGGCCAATTGGACCGGCAGCCCCTATGGCGGGAAAGTCTATGAGACCGGCGTCAAGGGCATTGGCGTTGCGCTCTGGTATGCCGGCAGTGCCATGCCGATTTCAAACTTAGGAACCAACTGTGGCAATGGAATTAACCCTTGTAGATGGACACTCCAACCGACATTGGCGTTTGACCTTTCATTCATCAAGATCGGAGAGGTAAGCGCGGGTACGATTCAAGGCGCTTTATTACCGACCGTGGTGCAAAGCTTCATTACCTCCAACACCGTCGAGTTTCAGCAGGTTAACTATTCCGGCAACATCAACATTGTGTCGCGCACCTGTTCGACGCCGGATGTCACTGTGCCCATGGGGACGCATCTGACGAACGAGTTCAGCGGCAAGAACACCTTTACCCCCTGGAAGGATTTTTCCATCGCGCTGAACAACTGTCCTGCCTTCAACGGTTATTACCAGGGCACCGGTCCTCGCTGGCTGAGCGACGGTGGTTCGAACAACCTGGAGTCGCGCAAGAACAATACCTTGCGCGTGCGTATAGATCCGACCGTGGCGGCCATCAATCCGGCGCAGGGCATTTTCAAACTCAATGCCAGTGCGGTGGGCGATGCACCGTCTGCCGCTGGCGTGGGTGTGCAAATCGCCGACAACAGTGGCACCCCTTTGCCATTGGCCACGTTGCGCGCCAGCGGCATTACCCCTCGGGCCGAGGAGGGTGCCAGTTACTCCATTCCGCTCAAGGCGCGTTATATCCAGACCGAAGACAGCATCAGCGCCGGCCCTGCAAACGCCACGGCCACGTTCACCATTGATTATTACTGAGAGCCTGCCATGACCTTTCTGCCGCTTCGGGTACTGGTGCTTGAAGACCATCTTTTTCAACGTTCCATGGCCGTCAGCCTGCTCAGGCAGTTGGGGTGTCGGGAGGTGCTGGAGGCTTCCAACGGAAGCGAGGCCCTGGCCGTCCTTCAACGTGTGGGTTACGTGGACGTCGTGGTATGCGATCTGCAGATGGAGGGCATGGACGGGTTGGCGTTCATCCAGAGCATCAGTGCCGCCGGGCAGGTGGGTGCGATCATCATCAGCAGTGGCTTGCCTGGCGATGTGCGCCTCGCGGTACGACAGATGGGGGAGTTGCTGGGAGTAAACATGCTGGGAGACGTCGGTAAGCCGCTGCTCAAGCAGACGCTGCAACCGTTGCTTGAGCTCGCGTTGAGAGAGGGCCCAGTGCCAGGCGAACCCGCGACGGGCCAGGATATCGCCACCGAACGACAGATGCGCAGCGCCATCACTGACCAGCAACTGGAGGCGTATTATCAGCCCAAGTTCGACTTGCAAACCGGCGCTCTTCAAGGCGTGGAAGTGCTTGCGCGGTGGAACCATCCCTTCAAAGGGGTTCTATCGCCTGGGGTATTTCTGCCGGCGATCGAGCGCGCCGGCCTGATGGACGCGTTACTGCTGGCCCTGATGCAGCAGGCGTTGACGCTGCAGCGGCAGGTCAAAGGGATGGGGGGGAGTCTGGACCTGGCGTTCAACCTGCAGGCTGGCCAATTAGCCGATGCGGGTTTAACGCTTCTAATCAAAGATATCTTGTCGGCTTATCAGGCTTTGGGTTTTGGCATTACCTTCGAACTCACTGAAAGCGGCTTGCTGGAGGTGCCTGCCGTGTCCCTGGAAAACCTGGTGCGTCTGCGCATGATGGGGTGTCGTCTGTCCATTGATGACTTCGGTGCCGGATTCTCCTCGTTGCAGCGCCTGTGCCAACTGCCTTTCAACGAGATCAAGCTTGACGGCGAATTTGTCCGTGGCTTGCTGCACGAGCCACGCTGCCGGGCGGTCATCGGCAGCACCCTGGCCCTGGGAAAGACGTTGGGCATGTCCGTGGTGGTTGAAGGTATCGAAACGCATGAGCAACACCGGGCGCTGCTGGAGTTGGGATGCAGCCAAGGCCAGGGTTATTGGTATGCACGACCGATGAAAGGGGCTGATTTACTGCACTGGCTGCAGCGTGGCGCACCTTGCGGTCAGTTCAAGGGTGACGACCTGTGATCAATAAAGCGCTGCGCATCATGATCGCCGACGCCCAGCATGTTCGCCGGCTGCGTCTGGAGCGGGATTTCAATCATCAAGGTTATTACGCCATTGCGCCAATACCGAGCCTGGAACAGACGCTGGACCTGATCAGGTATGGCGAGCGTGGTTTCGATCTGCTGTTGATCAACGCTCGGTTGTTGATTGAGGCGTCTTTCGATGCGCGCAACTTTTTGCAGCACCTTCCCTCAAGTGTGCACGTATTGATCTATGACGTGCCTGCGTGTCGCCTGGCGATGTGGCGTGCCGAGACTCGGGGGCGCATCGTTTGCAGCCCGTTGCAGTGGCCTGGAGGCGGGCCGGCCAGAGCATTGCTGAGCATGTTTAATCAGTCGCGCCTGTCAGAAGTTTCTTAAAAGAGCGCAGAAATATCTCAAGTTCCCAGTGCGGATGACGATTTCCTTCTAACTAACCCAGAAGGAGCGTCGACATGAACGTAAAACGTTTATCACTGGTGACAGGATTCGTTGCGCTTTGGACGGGGGCGTGCATGGCGGCATCCCAGGGTGTGATCCAGTTCACCGGCAGCATTGTCGAGGCACCCTGTGCGACAAATGCGCGCAGCAGTTCGGCGATGGCCTTGACCGGATGTACGACCGCCGCGCGCGACACATCCATCCATGTGCGCAACGTCGCCACGGCGTCGGGTGTCGATGCAGCCAGCGCACGTCTGGTGTCGCAGGTCCGCAACGGGCGTTATTACGACCAGCAGTATGTGCTCGTCGATAACCTGGGCAAGCCGATCCAATCGGGCGCCTATGTGATTACCCTGACCTCGCCCTGAACCGTCGGGCGATAACTGGGCCCGATCGGCGCCAACAGCGCAGCGAGAAACCTATAGAATGCTCAACGGCTTCGCGTGTTCCGCGTGGCCGTTTGATCACTGTCAGAGTACCGCGCCCGTCAATGAGCCTTTCAGCCGCAACCCCCCAAGCCAATTGGCAACCGGTCATCGCCCTGGCGCTGGCCGCGTTTGTGTTCAATACCACCGAATTTGTCCCCGTCGGGCTGCTCAGCGCCATTGGCGCCAGCTTTGACATGCCCGTGGCCAGCGTCGGCCTGATGCTCACCATTTACGCGTGGATCGTGTCGCTGACCTCGCTGCCGGTGATGCTGCTGACCCGCAACGTCGAACGGCGCAAATTGCTGATCGTGCTGTTCGGTCTGTTTATCGTCAGCCATATCCTTTCCAGCGTGGCCACCAGCTTCGGCTTGCTGATGGTCAGTCGGGTCGGCATCGCCCTGGCCCATGCGTTGTTCTGGTCGATCACGGCTTCACTGGCTGTGCGCCTGGCGCCAGAGGGCAAGCAGGTGCAGGCCCTTGGCTTGCTGGCCACCGGCACGTCCCTGGCGATGGTGTTGGGCATTCCGTTGGGCCGTCTGTTGGGCGAGGCCATGGGCTGGCGTACCACCTTCCTGGTGATCGCCGCCTTCGCCGCCGCCCTGGTGTTCTGGCTGGGGCGCACCTTGCCGCTGCTGCCCAGCCAGAACTCCGGCTCCCTGCGCAGCCTGCCGCTGCTGTTCAAGCGTCCGGCGTTGGTGGCGCTCTACGTGCTGACCGCGATGACCGTCACCGCGCAATTCACCGCCTACAGCTACATCGAACCCTTCGTCGAAGGCGTCGCCGGCCTGGGCGGCAGTGCCGTGACCCTGATCCTGCTGGTGTTCGGTGGTGCTGGCATCATCGGCTCGTTGTTGTTCAGCCTGGTGCATCGCTTCAATCCCCACCTGTTCGTGATCGGCGCGGTGTCTATCCTCGCCGCGTGCCTGGCGCTGATGCTGCCGTTGAGCGGCGCCGAATCTTACCTGGTGGGGCTGAGCATTTTCTGGGGCATGGCGATCATGGGCTTCGGCCTGGCCATGCAGTCCAAGGTGCTGGTGCTGGCACCGGATGCCACGGATGTGGCCATGGCGATGTTTTCCGGGATCTACAACATCGGCATCGGCGGCGGCGCGTTGATGGGCAGTTGGGTGGGCAGCCACTTCGGCTTCGCCTGGATCGGCGCGGCGGGTGGTTTGCTGGCGGGGTTGGCGTTGGTGGGGTATTGCCTGGCGATTCGGCGGTTTGGGCAGGGTGTTGGCCCCCGATAACGGCCTGGCAGCCGACCCATACGGCGGTCCAAATGTGGGAGCTGGCTTGTCGGGTCGCCGCATCGCTGCGAAGGCGGCCTGGCAGCCAACTGGGATGTTGGATCAGAGCGCGTACATATCCGTTATTTAGGTAACGGCCACTTAGGGTTCCGCCCTGACGGCGGCTCACTTTTGAAAAGCGCAAAAGTAAGCAAAACGCTCTTGCCCCACCACTCGGCACCTCGCCTAGGCTCGGTGTGCCCGTAATCCGCCAGTGATTTTGGGGGCCGCCGCCACGCGCCATCCATGGCGCGGGGCGGCTAAACCGGCATCCCTGCCGGTTTACCCCCCAAATCCCTGTCGAATTCCGGCCAGCGTGGTTTAACGGGGCGCCTAAGATCAAAAGCAGATCAAGATCAAGAGCGGCTCGCTTCGCATCGTGGTTACCGTTGAGCGCTACAGAGTTGTGTAGATACCTATGCTGCGATGGCGGCCCGATAAACGACACATACCCACCTGACGCTCCGCGATCAAACTGTGGGAGCGGGCTTGCTCGCGAAGGCGGTGTATCAGTCACTGCATCTGTTGCTGCACTAGCGCTTTCACAGGCAAGCCAGCTCCCACATTTGATCTTCACTGCCTTGAGCATTGCGTTCGCTTAACTGACTGGCACTGGGGCTTGCCTTCGATCCTACGCCACCGGAATCAACGGATCCGCCGCCGCCAGCGCCACCGCTCTGTCCGCCGCCGGTGGGTAGATCCACACGCTATTGATCTGCTGTTTGAGTTCCTTGGCTTCCTGGCCCACCAGCTTGAGCTGACGGTCCCAGCCTTCGGTGTACACCGCGCCCCAGGCGCCGAGGTCCAGGCAGGTGACGTATTTGGGTTGGCTGTAGGCCATGGGGGCCACGCCGATCAGATCGGCGGCGACGTTGTTGCCGGCGTAGCGGCCCAGGGCGATGGCGTGCTGGCAGGACATGGCAGCGAAGTTGCCCACCTCGTCTGTAGCGGCGTAGGCCATGTCGCCAGCGGCGAAGATGGCAGCCTGGCCCTTGACCTTGAGGTTGGCGTCCACGTGCAGGCGGCCCTGGGGATCCCGGGTGCCCTCGACCTGTTCGGTCAGCGGGTTGGCGCGAAAGCCGATGGTCCAGATCACGGTGCTCGATTCAATCCGCTGCCCGTCCGCCAGGGTCACGCCACCGGCATCCACCGAGGCGACCGAGGTGTTCAGTACCCATTCAAGCCCCAGTGCCTGGCTGGCTTCGATGATCGAGGGGCGTATGCCATCGCCCATCGACGCGGCAATCTGCGGCCCGCGGTCGACCACGATCACACGGATGTTGGCCGTCTCACCCAGTGCCGCACGCAGGCGCGCCGGCATTTCGGTGGCGGTCTCGATACCGGTAAAGCCGCCGCCGGCCACCACCACGGTATTGCGGGCGGGGCTGTCGGGCAGGTTTTTCAGGGCGTTGATATGGGCTTCAAGGTGCGCGGCGTCTTCGATCTGATCCACATCGAACACGTGCTCGATGCCGTCCATGCCGAGGCGATTCAAGCGACTGCCGGCGGCCACTACCAGGCGGTCGTAGGCGAGGGTGGCCGGGATGCCGGCCGCGTTGCGGTAGGTCACTTGCTTAATAGTGGCGTCGATGCTGTCGGCGGCGCCTTGCACAAAGGTCACGCCCACGGCGTCGAACAGCGCATCAAGCGGGGCCAGCATGGTATGCACATCGGGCTCGTAGAACCGCGGGCGAATACGCAGCTCTGCTTGGGGGGCGAGCAGGCTGATGCGTACATCGTTGCGGTCGTGTTTGTCCAGCAGCCGAGCCGCGCTCAAGGCGCTCCACACGCCACCGAACCCGGCGCCAATGATCAGAATGTGTTGTTTCATGGGGTTGCTCCAGAGACCAGGTAAGCCGCAAGGCATTGCCGGGTCACTGTAAAAGCAGCAGGGTCTGTCCGAAAGGACATATAACCCTGAATGACTGCCAGCTCCGCCGGCCTAGCGGGAAAAGCGCTCGCGGTAGTCGCGGGGTGAGATGGCCAGGTGGCGGTGGAACGTGCAGCGCATGCGTTCCTCATCGCCAAACCCGCAAAGCCCGGCGATCTGGTCGATGCTGCGCTGGGAGTCTTCGAGCATGCGGCGCGCCGCTTCCATGCGAAACAGTTCGATGGCCTTGGCCGGGGTGCGACCGGTTTTTTGCTTATAGACCCGGGCAAAGTTGCGTGGGCTCATATGGCTCTGCGCGGCCAGGCGCTCGACGCTGAGGTCGCTGTCGCGCAGGTTGTCGCTGATCCAGGCATGCAGCGCATCAAAGCTGGCGCTGTCGGCGGTTTGCGCTTGCAGCACCTGGCTGAACTGCGCCTGGCCACCGGGGCGCTTGAGGAATACCACCAATTCGCGTGCCACTTGCAGCGCCACGTCGCGCCCGCAATCGGCCTCCACCAGCGCGAGCGCCAGGTCGATCCCGGCGCTGACGCCCGCCGAGGTCCACACCCGGTCTTGCTGTACGAAGATCGCGTCCACGTCCACCTCGATGGTCGGGAAGCGTTGCTTGAGCAGCGCGCACATGGCCCAATGCGTTGCCGCGCGGCGCCCCTCCAGCAGGCCCGCCAGCGCCAGCAAAAAGGTGCCGCTGCACACCGAGGCGGTCCGTCGCGCCTGGTCGGAGGCGTTGCGCAACCAGTCCACCAGCGCGGTATTTTCCAGCATGGCTTGCTCAATGGCCGGCGCGCCGGGTACCACCAGGGTGTCGATGGCAGCGGGGTCAAACTGTGCCAAGGCGACGGTGTCGACGCTCAAGCCCTCGGCGGTCGGCATAAGTCCGCCCGCGAGGCTGGCGTTGTGCAACACATAACCTTGCAAACCGCGCTCGGCCATGGCCTTGGTCGCGGCCCAGAACACCGTCTGGGCGCCAGTCAGGTCGAGCAAGCCCATGTGCGGGTAGGTCAGGAACACCAACGTGCGTGGTTGGGCCAAAGCAGAGAGTGCAATCATGCGCTGGCCAGCAGCTTTTCCAGTTTTTCCTGATCCCGCGCAAACTGCCGGATCCCTTCGGCCAGCTTCTCGGTCGCCATCGCATCTTCATTGGAGGCCCAGCGAAATTGCGCTTCGGTCAGTGCCTGGCGAGCTTCACCGTCGGTACCGGGTACCAGCTTGCGCTCCAGTGGGCCGTTATCGTCCGCAAGTTTTTGCAGCAGGTCCGGGCTGATAGTCAGGCGATCGCAGCCGGCCAGTTGCTCGATCTGGCTCAAGGTGCGAAAACTGGCGCCCATGACCACGGTGGGGATTTGGTTGGCCTTGTAATAGTTGTAGATACGCGTCACCGACTGCACGCCTGGATCATCCGCACCCGTATAGTCCAAGCCGGTATTTTTGCGGTACCAGTCATAGATACGGCCCACGAATGGCGAGATCAGAAACACCCCGGCATCAGCGCAGGCCACGGCCTGAGCGAAGGAGAACAGCAAGGTCAGGTTGGTCTGGATGCCGGCCTTTTCCAAACGTTCGGCGGTGCGGATGCCTTCCCAGGTAGACGCCAGCTTGATCAGCACGCGGTCGCGGCCAACGCCGGCCTGATCGTACAGGGCGATCAACTGGTTGGCCTTGGCCCAGAGTGCGTCTTCATCGAAGGACAGGCGTGCGTCGACCTCGGTGGAGATGCGCCCCGGAATCACCTTGAGAATGCCCGCGCCCACCGACACCGCGAAATGGTCGCAGGCCAGGCCCACATCGCCCTTGGACAGGCTCACGGCAGTGCGCAACAGCTCGGCGTATTCCGGGATGGCGGCGGCCTTGAGCAACAGCGACGGGTTGGTGGTGGCGTCCACGGGCCGCAGACGGCTGATGGCTTCCAGGTCGCCGGTGTCGCAGACCACGGTGGTGAATTGCTTGAGTTGTTCAAGTTTGGACGTCATGGCGGCGGTCTCCGGTAAAGGGGCAAGGTTCCTGTTTTACCATGTCCCGCGCACCATGTTTACCCTAAGGCTGCCAGGTCTGGACCGCCTTGGCATCCACTGCATTGGGCAGCAAGCCCGCCTTGAAAAACGCATCGGCGCCACAGGAACGGGGCACCGCCAGCATCCGGTTAAGACTGGAACCATCCAGCCGGGCACTTGTCCCCGCTTCCCATGTCACCCCCCACCGCGCAAATCCCTTAATTTTCCAAGCCTGCCGGATGCCCACTCCAGGCCCCGGCTGCGCCCGCTATTTTTTCCCGGGCGCCCGGCACTGCCGATCCAAGCGGCAAAACTGAATACGGACATTCTCGTCAACCGTGACTTATCAGGCAGGTTACCCATGCAGTTCAGCGACTTACTGGCAGCGATCTCCACTCACGCGATCCGTCTGCAAACGGAAGAAGGCGACCTGATCGTCCTGGGCGATGACGAAGCGTTGGACGACGCGCTGTGGGATCAATTGATCGCGCACAAACCCCAGCTGTTGCAGTTGGTCGCCGAACATGGCGGTGACTGGCTGAGCCCGGCCTACCGCATCACCCCGGACATGCTGGCACTGGTCAACCTGGACCAGCCGGCGATCGACCGCATCGTCGCGGCGATCCCCGGCGGTGCGGCGAATGTGCAGGATATCTACCCCCTGGCGCCGCTCCAGGAAGGCATGCTCTATCACCATCTTTCGGCGCAAAAGGGTGACCCCTACGTGCTGCACGCGCAGTTCGTGTTCGACAGCCGCGCGCGCCTTGACGCCTTTGCCGAAGCGCTGCAATGGGTCATCGACCGTCACGACATTTTGCGTACCTCGATGGTCTGGGAGCGCCTGGACGAGCCGCTGCAAGTGGTGTGGCGCAAGGCTGTGCTGGCCTGCGAAGAGGCGCATCTGGACGGTGCTGACCGCCTGGCTCGATTGCTCGCTCGCTATGATGCCCGCGCCTATCGCATGGACCTGGGCCAGGCGCCGCTGCTGCGCCTGGTGTTCGTTGACGACCCGGCCAACCAGCGGGTGGTGGCGATGCTGCTGTTCCACCACACCATCCTTGATCACACGGCCCTGGATGGCGTGCGGCATGAAATCCAGCTGTACCTGGCCGGGCAGCAAGCCCAGGCCCCTGCACCGGTAGCGTTTCGCAGTTATATCGCCCAGGTGCGCCATGGCGTCAGCGAGCAGGCTCATGAGGCTTTTTTCTGCGACATGCTGGCGGATATCGATGAACCGACGCTGCCGTTCGGCCTGCAAGATGTGCAGGGCGATGGCCAGGGGATCGACGAAGTGCGCATTCCGGTCGACAGCGCTCTGAGCCGCCGCCTGCGCAGCATGGCGCGCCCGCTGGGGGTGAGTGTGGCGAGCCTGATGCACCTGGCCTTGGCGCGGGTGCTGGGGGCAGTCTCCGGTCGGGAGGCGGTGGTATTTGGCACCGTGATGCTCGGGCGCATGGGCGCAGGCGAGGGCGGTGAGCGGGCCTTGGGCATGTTCATCAACACCTTGCCACTGCGGGTGGATGTGGGGAAGCAGGGCGTGCGCGCTGCGGTCAAGGTCACCCATGAGCGCCTCACGCGCTTGCTCGACCACGAACATGCGTCCCTGGCGCTGGCACAACGGTGCAGCGGCGTGGCGGCGCCTACGCCGTTGTTCAGCGCGATACTCAACTACCGTCACAGCGCCGCCAGCGACATGGCGGCGGTGATCGAAGTCGCCGACGGCATCCAGGTGTTGGGCGCCGAGGAGCGCACCAACTACCCGCTGACGGTTAACGTCGATGACCTGGGGGAAGACTTCGCCCTGACCGTGATGGTCGATGCCTCCATTGGCGCGCAGCGGGTCGCGAGCTACCTGCACACCGCGTTGGAAAGCCTGGCCGACGCCCTCGAACAACGACCGCAAATGCCGCTCTGCGGCCTGAACATCCTGCCTGACGCTGAACGCCACCACCTGCTGCACACCTTGAACCATTGCCCCACGCATTACGCCGACACCCAGCTGATCCACCAGCAAGTCGAAACCCACGCCGCCGCCCAGCCCGATGCCATTGCGTTGCGCTTCGAGCAACAAGCCCTGACCTACCGCCAACTCAACGAACGTGCCAACCAGGTCGCCCACGCGCTCCTGGCCCACGGCGTGCGCCCCGACGCGCGCGTGGCGATCTGCGTGGAGCGCGGCCCACAGATGATCATCGGCCTGCTTGGCATCCTCAAGGCCGGCGCCGGCTACGTGCCCATCGACCCGGCCTATCCCCAGGAGCGCATCGCCTACACCCTGGCCGACAGCCAGCCGGTGGCGGTGCTGGTGCAGGCCAACACGGCGCAGCGGGTCGGCGCACTGGCCCGGATCGACCTCGATCACCTGGGCCCGTTGCCCATCACCAACCCTGGGTTGCACCTGAGCCCGGCCAACCTGGCCTACGTCATCTACACCTCTGGCTCCACCGGCCAGCCCAAGGGCGTGATGATTGAGCATCGCCAGGTCGCGCGCTTGTTCAGCGCCACCCACCACTGGTTCGGGTTCAACCCGCACGATGTGTGGGCGCTGTTCCATTCGTTCGCGTTCGACTTTTCCGTGTGGGAAATCTGGGGCGCGCTGATGCACGGCGGCCAGTTGCTGATCGTGCCGCAACTGGTCAGCCGCTCGCCGGATGAGTGCTACGCGCTGCTGTGCGACGCCCAGGTGAGCATCCTCAACCAGACGCCGAGTGCGTTCCGCCAGTTGATCGCGGCCCAGGGTAACAGTGCCCAGTCCCATTCCCTGCGCCAGGTGATTTTCGGCGGCGAAGCCCTGGAACCGGGCATGCTCAAGCCGTGGTACGCACGGGCGGTGAATGCCGGTACGCAACTGGTGAACATGTACGGCATCACTGAAACCACCGTGCATGTGACCTACCGTGCGCTGGAAGCGGCCGACGCGCACTTGGTCGGCGTGAGCCCGATTGGCGTGCGTATTCCCGATTTGCAGTTGTATGTGCTGGATGAACGCCGTGAGCCCTTGCCCCAGGGTGTGGTGGGCGAGTTGTACGTGGGCGGTGCCGGGGTGGCGCGTGGCTACCTCAACCGCCAAGCGCTGAATGCCGAACGCTTCCTTGCCGACCCGGCCACCGGCTTGCGCATGTACAAGACCGGCGACCTCGGCCGCCTGTTGGCCGACGGCAGTGTCGAGTACCTGGGGCGTAACGATGACCAGGTCAAGATCCGTGGTTTCCGTATCGAACTGGGTGAAGTCCAGGCGCACCTGGCCACTGCCAGCGGCGTGCACGATGCGGTGGTGATCGCCCGTGAAGATCAGCCGGGCGACAAACGCCTGGTAGCCTATGTGCTCAGCGACGGCGAGCTCAACGTGGCCGCCCTGCGTGACCATCTGCTGCTGAGCCTGGCCGAACACATGGTGCCTAGCGCCTTCGTGCGCCTGGACACGCTGCCGCTGACCACCAACGGCAAACTCGACCGCAAGGCCTTGCCCGCACCTGATGCCGACGCCTTGGCCCGGCGCGAGTATGCGGCGCCCCAGGGCCCGGTGGAAACCACCCTCGCCCTGCTCTGGCAAGACCTGCTCAACGTCGACCGTGTCGGACGCGAAGACAACTTTTTCGAACTCGGCGGCCATTCGCTGCTGGCGGTCAAACTGATCGAACGCATGCGCCAGGTCGACCTCAGCGCCGATGTGCGCGTGCTGTTCGGCCAACCGACCTTGGCGGCGCTCGCTGCGGCGGTGGGCGGCCAGCAGACCGTGCAGGTGCCGGCCAATCCCATTCAAGCAGGCACGCAGGCCATCACCCCGGACATGCTGCCCCTGATCGAGCTGGATCAGGCCGCTATCGACCATATCCTTGAGGCCGTGCCCGGTGGCGTTGCCAACGTGCAGGACATCTACGGCCTGGCACCGCTGCAGGCCGGCATTCTCTACCACCACCTGGCGACCACCGAGGGCGACCCCTACGTGTTGCAGGTGCAGTTGCGTTTTAACGACCAGGACGCCGTCGACGGGTTTGTCAACGCGCTGCACACGGTGATCGAGCGCAACGATATCCTGCGCACCGCCATCCTCTGGGAGGGCCTGGAGGAGCCGGTGCAAGTGGTGTTGCGCCAGGCCCCCTTGGTGATCGAACGCCTGGGTGCCCTGGGCAGTGATGCACGGGTGCACCTGCAGCAGCGTTTCGACCCACGCCACTATCGCCTGGACCTGTCACGCGCCTCGCTGATGCGCCTGGCGTATGCGCAGGACAGCCACGGCTTGGTCGGCATTTTGCTGCTGCACCATATCCTCCTCGACCACACGGCCCTGCATGTGCTGGTCGAAGAGATGAGTGCCAGCCTGCATGGCCACAGCGCGCAATTGCCTGATGCTGTGCAGTATCGCAACTACGTGGCCCAGGCCCGCCTCGGTGTCACCCAGGCCCAGCATGAAGCCTTCTTCAGCCAGATGCTTGGCGACATCGACGAGCCGACCTTGGCCTTCGGCTTGCAGGACGTGAATGGTGACGGCAGCGGCATCCATGAAGCGCGCCTGCCGCTGGAGCCTGCGCTCAACCTGGGCTTGCGCGAACAGGCGCGGCAACTGGGCGTGAGCACCGCGAGCCTGGTACACCTGGCGTGGGCGCAGGTGCTGGGCCAGGTGTCTGGCCAGCAGGAGGTGGTATTCGGCACCGTGTTGCTGGGCCGTATGCAGGGCGGTGAGGGCGCGGACCGGGCGCTGGGGATGTTTATCAACACCTTGCCGCTGCGGGTCAGCCTTGGCAGCGTCGGCGTGCAGGCCGGCGTGCGCGCCACCCATGCCCGCCTGGCGCAGTTGCTCGGGCACGAACATGCCTCGTTGTCCTTGGCCCAGCGTTGCAGCGGTGTGCCGGGCTCGCTGCCGTTGTTCAGCACCTTGCTCAACTACCGGCACAGCGCAGCCGATGAAGCGCCGGGGGACAACCCCTTTGCCGCTTCCGGTATCGAGATTCTCAGCTCCGAAGAACGCAGCAACTATCCGCTGGTGCTCAACGTTGATGACCTCGGCACGGGCATGCGCTTGACCGTACAAGGCGTGGCCGAACTGGATGTGCAACGGGTGGGCAACTACATGCTCACTGCGCTGCGCCACCTGGTGACTGCGCTACAACAGGCGCCGACCACCGCGTTGCACAGCGTGTCGATCGTGCCGCCGGCGGAGCGGCGCAAACTGCTGCTGGACTTCAATGCCAGCGCCCGTGAATACCCGTCGCAGCTCACTGTCGCGCAACTGTTTGAAGCCCAGGCGCTGGCCCGGCCGGAAGCCACGGCAGTGGTGCATGGCGAACGCGCCCTGAGCTACCGCGACCTCAACCGCCGTGCCAACCGGCTCGCCCATTATTTGCTCAACCAGGGCGTACAGCCGGGTGAGCCGGTCGCCCTGGCGCTGCCGCGCTCAATCGACCTGATCGTCAGCCAATTGGCTGTACTCAAATGCGCGGCGGTCTACGTACCGCTGGACGTCAACGCGCCGCCTGAACGCCAAGCCTTCATGGTGCAGGACAGCGGCGCCCGCCAGCGGCTGGACAACCTGGCCGAGCTGAACCTGGACGCATTGCCGGCGAGCAATCCCGCTGTGGCCCAGAGCTCGGACAGCGTGGCGTA
The DNA here is from genome assembly GCF_001902145.1 of Pseudomonas fluorescens. Lineage (GTDB taxonomy): Bacteria > Pseudomonadota > Gammaproteobacteria > Pseudomonadales > Pseudomonadaceae > Aquipseudomonas > Aquipseudomonas fluorescens_BV. Next base: position 43,705 of record NZ_MRST01000027.1, on the reverse strand, counting down.
CATCATGTACACCTCCGGCTCCACCGGAACACCCAAAGGCGTGTTGGTGACCCATCGCGGCATTAGCCGGCTGGTGATCAATAACGGCTACGCCGACTTCAACCCCCAGGACCGCATCGCGTTTGCCTCGAACCCGGCGTTCGACGCCAGCACCATGGATGTGTGGGGCGCGCTGCTCAACGGCGGCCAGGTCCAGGTGATCGACCACGCCACTTTGCTCGACCCGCTGGTGTTTGGCGCTGAACTCAAAGGCGCTACGGTGCTGTTCGTCACCACCGCGTTGTTCAACCAGTATGTGCAACTGATTCCAGAGGCGCTGGCCGGCCTGCGCATTTTGCTGTGCGGCGGCGAACGTGCCGACCCGGCGGCCTTTCGCAGCCTGTTGGCGCAGGCTCCGGCGTTGCGACTGGTGCATTGCTACGGGCCGACCGAAACCACCACTTACGCCACCACCTATGAAGTGCGCGCTCTGGCCTCAGATGCCGACAGCGTGCCGGTGGGGCGGCCCATTTCCAACACGCAGATCTATGTGCTGGACGCCCAGTTGCAGCCGGTTCCGCTGGGCATCACCGGTGAAATCTGCATTGGCGGGGCGGGCGTCGCCAAGGGCTACTTGAACCGTGCGCAGTTGACCGCCGAGAAATTCGTGGACAACCCCTTTGTCGATCAGCCGGGCGCCTTGATGTATCGCACCGGCGACCTGGGGCGCTGGTCGGAAGATGGCCTGCTGGAGTGCCTGGGGCGCAATGACGACCAAGTGAAAATCCGCGGTTTCCGTATCGAGCTGGGCGAGATCGAGGCACGCCTGGCCAGCTATGCGGGCATTCAGGACGTTGCCGTGCTCGCCCGTGAAGACGTACCGGGGGACAAGCGCCTGGTGGCCTATTTCACCTGGGCCGGCACAGACCTGGGCATTGACCAGGTACACGCCCACCTGCAAGGCCAACTGCCAGACTACATGCTGCCGTCGGCCTATATGCCGCTGGCCAGCCTGCCGTTGACCAACAACGGCAAGCTCGACCGCAAGGCATTGCCGGCACCCGACCAGGCCGCCTTGATCAGCCGTGGCTACGAAGCCCCGCAAGGCGAGGTGGAAAGCCTGCTGGCGCAGATCTGGCAGGACGTGCTCAAGCTTGAACGCGTAGGGCGCCATGATCATTTCTTCGAATTGGGCGGGCATTCGTTGCTGGCGGTCAGCCTGATCGAACGCATGCGCCAAGTGGGCCTGAGCGCCGATGTGCGCGTGTTGTTCAGCCAGCCAAGCCTGGCCGCTCTGGCGGCAGCCGTGGGCAGCGGCAGAGAAATCGTGGTACCCGCCAATGGCATCCCCGCCGGCTGCACACAGATCACACCGTCGATGCTGAGCCTGGTGCAACTCACCCCGCAGGCCATCGCGCACATTGTCGCCAGCGTGCCGGGTGGTGCAGCGAATATCCAGGATATCTACCCGCTGGCGCCGCTACAGGAAGGCATTCTCTACCACCACATCAGCGCCGAGCAGGGCGACCCGTACCTGCTGCAATCGCGCATGGCCTTTGACACTGCCGAGCGTCTGTACGGCTTTATGGGCGCGCTGCAACAGGTGGTGGCGCGCCACGACATCCTGCGTACCGCTGTGGTGTGGGAAGGGCTAGACAGCCCGGTGCAAGTGGTGTGGCGCACCGCCCAGTTGGGGGTGCACGAGGTGATGCTCGACCCGGCACACGGCGATGTGATGGCGCAACTGCATGGGCGTTTCGATGCGCGTCACTACCGCCTGGACATTACCCAGGCGCCGTTGCTGCGCATGGTCTACGCCCAGGACCCGGCGCACAACCGGGTCGCGGCGATCCTGCTGTTCCACCACCTGGCGCTGGACCACACCGCCATGGAAGTGGTGGGCCAGGAAATGCGTGCCTTTATGTTCAACCAGGCGCAGGACTTGCCCGCCGCCGCGCCGTTTCGCAACTATGTGGCCCAGGCGCGACTGGGCGTCAGTGTGGCGCAGCATGAGCAATTTTTCCGCGACATGCTCGCCGAGGTCGACGAGCCTACCTTGCCGTTTGGCCTGCAGGATGTGCAGGGCGATGGCCGCGCAATCGAAGAAGCCGAGGTACACCTGGAAGCGGGCCTGGCCCAGCGCGTACGTCAGCAGGCGCGCCAACTGGGCGTCAGCGCCGCCAGCCTGATGCACCTGGCCTGGGCCCAGGTGTTGGGCCTGGTCTCGGGCCGTGATGAGGTGGTGTTCGGCACGGTGCTGATGGGCCGCATGCAAGCCGGCGAGGGCGCAGACCGTGCGCTGGGGATGTTTATCAACACCTTGCCGCTGCGGGTCGATGTTGCAGCCGGCGCCACGCAGGCGGTCAAAGCGACCCATGCTCGCTTGAGCGCCTTGCTCGGGCATGAGCATGCGTCACTGGCCCTGGCCCAGCGTTGCAGCGGCGTGCCGACCAGCACGCCGCTGTTCAGCGCCTTGCTCAATTACCGCCACAGCAACCCAGGCGAAATGGCCCGCGACGGCCACGGCATCTGGGAAGGCGTGCAACTGCTGGGCGGTGAAGAACGCAGCAACTACCCGCTGACCCTGAGCGTGGATGACCTTGGCGCAGGCTTTGGCCTGAGCGTGCTGGCCGTGCCGCAGATCGGCGCGCAACGCCTGTGCGACTACATGCTCAGCGCCGTGGAGCAACTGGTTGCCACCCTTGAGGCGGCGCCCCACAGCGCGCTGCGCCAGTTATCGATTCTGCCCGCCGCAGAGCGCGACACGGTGCTGCGCGAGTTCAACGCCACTGCCCACGACTTCCCCCGTGGCCAGACTGTGCACGGTGCGTTTGAGGTGCAGGCCGAGCGTCAACCCCATCGCATTGCCGTGCAGCAAGGCAGCGAGGCGCTGACGTATCAGCAGCTCAATCAACGGGCCAACCAGTTGGCTCATCACTTGCTGGAACTCGGCGTGCAAGCCGATGACCGCGTGGCGCTGTGCTGCCGTCGCGGCCCGCAGATGCTGGTGGGGCTGCTGGGCATTCTCAAGGCCGGCGCGGGCTATGTGCCGATTGACCCGGCGTACCCCGCCGAGCGTATCGCCTACTTGTTGCAAGACAGCGTGCCCGTGGCGGTGCTGGCCGAGACCAGCACGCGGGAGCTGCTGGGGCCCGTCGCCCTGGTCGATCTGCAGGACCCCAGTTGGCAGCGTCACGCCGTCAGCAATCCGCAACTACCCGCCCTGACGCCCGCGCACCTGGCGTATGTGATCTACACCTCCGGCTCCACCGGCCAGCCCAAGGGCGTGATGGTGGAACACCGCACCGTGGAAAACCTGGTGCATTGGCACTGTGAGGCCTTTGGTCTGACAGCGGTAAGCCACACCAGCAGCGTGGCCGGCATGGGGTTTGATGCCATGGCCTGGGAAGTCTGGCCGGCCCTGTGCGTCGGCGCGACCCTGCACCTGCCACCCGCCGACATCGGCAACGAAAACATCGATGAACTGCTGGCCTGGTGGCTGGTACAGCCGTTGGACGTGAGTTTCCTGCCGACCCCGGTGGCCGAGTACGCGTTCAGCCTGCCCCAGCAGCACCCCACCTTGCGCATCCTGCTGATCGGCGGTGACCGCCTGCGTCAGTTCACCCAGGAGCGGCGCTTTGCGGTGGTCAACAACTACGGCCCCACCGAAGCTACGGTGGTGGCCACCTCCGGCCGCGTGCGGGCCGGGCAGGTGTTGCATATCGGCCGGCCTGTCGCTAATGCCACCAGCTATGTGTTGGACGCGTACCTGCGCCCGGTACCGGTGGGCGTGGCCGGTGAACTCTATGTGGGCGGCAGCGGCGTGGCGCGGGGTTACCTGAACCGTCCCGAGCTGGCAGCCGAACGCTTCCTGCAAGACCCGTTCAGCCCAGGACGCATGTACCGCACCGGTGACCTGGTGCGGTGGCTGCCCGATGGCAACCTTGAATACCTGGGCCGTAACGACGACCAGGTAAAACTGCGTGGCGTGCGGGTGGAACTGGGTGAAATCGAAAGCCGCCTGGCGACACTGGACGGCATCCGCGAGGCCGTGGTGCTGGTGCGCGAAGGCCGCCTGTTGGCCTGGTTCACCGAACAGCGCCCGCTGCAGATCGAGACCTTGCGTGCGCACCTGCAAGCCCTGCTTCCCGAGGCGCTGGTACCGGTCGCCTATATGCGGCTTGACCAGTTGCCCCTGACCGCCAATGGCAAACTGGACCGCAAGGCATTGCCAGAGCCAGACCAGTGCGCCTTGCTCAGCCGTGAATACCAAGCGCCCCAAGGTGACGTCGAAACCACCCTGGCGCGGCTGTGGGCCGAGGTGTTGCAGGTGGAGCAAGTGGGTCGCCATGACCACTTCTTCGAACTGGGCGGCCATTCATTGCTGGCCGTCAGCCTGATCGAGCGCATGCGCCAGGCCGGCCTCAGCGCTGATGTGCGCGTGCTGTTCAGCCAGCCAACCCTGGCCGCGCTGGCCGCCGCTGTGGGCAGTGGCCGCGAAGTGCAGGTGCCGGCCAATCGCATCAGTGCCGGTTGCCAGCGCATCACTCCGGACATGCTGGCCCTGGTGAACCTCGACCAGTCGGCGATCGACCAGGTGGTGGCCCAGGTGCCTGGCGGCGCTGCCAACGTGCAGGACATCTACCCGCTGGCGCCGTTGCAGGAAGGGATTTTCTATCACTACCTGACAGCTGGGCAGGGCGATCCTTACCTGCTGCAATCGCACTTGGCGTTTGACAGTGTCGAGCGCCTGCGCGCTTTTATGGGCGCATTGCAACAGGTGATCGACCGCCACGACATTCTGCGCACCGGGGTAGTGTGGGAGGGCCTGGCGCAACCGCTGCAAGTGGTGTGGCGCCAGGCGCAGCTGTGCGTGCAGGAGCTTAACCTGCAAGGCGATGTACTCGCCGGCCTGCACGAGCGGTTTGATGCGCGACGGTATCGCCTGGAGATCAGCCAGGCGCCGTTGATCCGCCTGATGTACGCCCAGGACCCGGCCAACCAGCGCGTGGTGGCGGTGTTGCTCTATCACCATATCGTGCTGGACCACACCGCCTTCGATGTGGTGTTGCGCGAAATGCAGGGCCACCTGTTGGGCCACGCAGCGCCCACCGCCGCGCCAATGCCGTATCGCAACTATGTGGCCCAGGCCCGTCTGGGTGTCAGCGAACAGGAGCATGAGCAGTTCTTCCGCCAGATGCTGGGCGATGTCGATGAGCCAACGCTGCCGTTCGGCTGGCAGGACGTGCGCGGCGACGGCAATGCCATCGACGAACATACCCTGCAACTGGACAGCCAGCTCAACCGCCGCCTGCGCAGCCAGGCGCGGCTGCTGGGGGTCAGCGCTGCCAGCCTGTTCCACCTGGCCTGGGCGCAGGTGCTGGCCGCGGTATCGGCGCGCCACACAGTGGTGTTCGGCACGGTGCTGGTGGGCCGCCTGCAAGGCGGCGAGGGCGCCGACCGCGCCCTGGGCGTGTTTATCAACACCTTGCCGCTGCGCCTGGATATCGACGACCAGGGCGCCCGCGCCGCTGTGCGGGCCACCCATGCGCGGCTGACCGAATTGCTCGGCCATGAACACGCCTCCCTGGCCTTGGCCCAGCGTTGCAGTGGCGTAGCGGCCCCGGCGCCCTTGTTCAGCTCGATGCTCAACTATCGCCATCGCGGCGCCGCCACCCGCTCGGCGGATGCGCAGTTGGCATGGGAAGGCATGCAGACCTTGGTCAATGACGGGCGCACCAATTACCCGCTGACCTTGAACGTGGATGACCTGGGCGATGGCTATGCGTTCACCGCCCTGGCCCAGATGGATGCGCAACGGGTGTGCGGCTATATGCATAACGCGTTGAGCGGTCTGGTCGAAGCCCTTGAGCAGGCCCCGCACCAGGCGCTGAACCGCCTGCCGGTGCTGGGGCTGCAAGAGCGGCAACAGCTGCTGGTGCAGTTCAACGCCACCGAGGTGAACTACAACCTCGACCAGACCCTGCACGGGATGTTTGAAGCCCAGGTCAGACGTACCCCGCAGGCCGTGGCGGTGAAGGCCGGCGCGCACACCTTGAGCTACCAGCAACTCAATGAGCGCGCCAACCGCCTGGCCCATCACCTGCGTGATAGCGGTGTGCGCCCGGATGCACGGGTGGGCATCTGCGTCGAGCGCGGCCTGGACATGGTCGTCGGCCTGTTCGCCATCCTCAAGGCCGGCGGTGCCTATGTGCCGCTGGACCCGGCATACCCGCCAGAGCGCATCGCCTACATGCTGCACGACAGCGCGCCGGTGGTGGTGCTGGCCCAAAGCGCCACCCGCACCCTGCTGGGGGACGTGGCGGTAGTCGACCTCGACCACAGCACCTGGCCGCACCAACCCGTCACCAACCCGCAAGTACCCGGCCTCATTGCCCGGCACGCGGCCTATGTGATCTACACCTCCGGTTCCACCGGCCAACCCAAGGGCGTGATCAACGAACATGCCGGGGTGGTCAACCGCCTGTTGTGGATGCAGGACGCCTATGGCCTCAAGGCCCACGATGCGGTGTTGCAGAAAACCCCGTTCAGCTTCGACGTGTCGGTGTGGGAGTTCTTCTGGCCACTGTTCACCGGCGCACGCCTGGTGATGGCACGCCCTGAAGGGCACAAGGACCCGGCGTACCTGTGCGAGGTGATCGCGGCGGAGCAGATCACCACCTTGCACTTTGTGCCGTCGATGCTCGATGTATTCCTGGCCCACGGCGATGTCAGCCAGGCGGCGGGATTGGTGCGGGTGATGTGCAGCGGCGAGGCCTTGCCGGGCAGCCTGGTGCGGCGTTTCAAGCAGCAGTTGCCGGGGATTGGTTTGTACAACCTGTATGGCCCCACTGAAGCGGCAGTGGACGTCACGGCGTGGAACTGTGCCCGCCCTGACGTGCCGGACAACACCCCGATCGGCAAGCCGATTGCCAACACCCGCCTGTATGTACTCGATGGGCAGTTACAGCCGGTGCCGTTGGGCGTGGTCGGTGAGTTGTTCATCGCCGGCGTGCAAGTGGCGCGGGGTTACCTGAACCGTCCTGAGCTGACCGCCGAACGCTTCCTCGACGACCCGTTCACTCCGGGGCGCATGTACCGCACCGGTGACCTGGGCCGCTACTTGCCCGACGGCACGCTCGAGTACCTGGGGCGCAACGACGATCAGGTGAAGATCCGTGGCCTGCGCATCGAACTGGGGGAAATCCAGGCGCGCCTGATCGAGCATCCGGCGGTCAAGGACGCCGTGGCCGTCGCCCGGGACCAGCGCCTGGTCGCGTATTACACCGGCGCGCCCACCGACATCGAAAGCCTGCGCGCCCAGCTGTTGCAGCACCTGCCTGACTTTATGGTGCCGGCGCTGTTCATGCACCTGGACGCCTTGCCCCTGAGCCCCAACGGCAAGCTCGACCGCAAGGCCCTGCCTGCACCGGGGATGGACGCGTTGCAGGTACGTGAGTACGCGGCGCCCGAAGGCGACACCGAGATCCTCCTGGCCCAACTCTGGGCCGAGCTGCTCAAGGTGGAGCGGGTAGGGCGCCACGACAACTTCTTTGAACTGGGCGGGCACTCGCTGCTGGCCGTGAGCTTGATCGGGCGCCTGCGCCAGGAAGGCATGGAAGCCGATGTGCGGGGCTTGTTCGAACAACCGACCCTGGCTGGCTACGCCGCAATGACCGAACGAATGGAGATCGTCCTGTGAACATCCTCGAGCTGCTGGCAACCCTGAAAACCAAGGATGTGCAACTGGCGCTCAAGGGCGAGCAATTGTCGGTGAACGGCAACAAGCAAGCCTTGAGCGACCCGGCGATATTGGCCGCCTTGCGTGAACACAAGCCGGCGCTGATCGAACTGATCAAGGCCGGTGAATACACCGCGACCAAGGCCGGTGAGGTGCAGGTACCGGCCAATGGCATCCCGGCCAATGCCGAGCGCATCACTCCCCAGATGCTGACCCTGTCGACCCTGAGCCAGGACGAGATCGAGCGCATTGTCGCCACGGTGCAGGGCGGCGTGGCGAATATCCAGGACATCTACCCGCTGGCACCGTTGCAGGAAGGCATCCTGTTCCACCATGTCAGTGCCGAGCAGGGCGACCCCTATGTGATGCAGTCGCAGTTCGCCTTTGACAACCTTGCGCGTTTCGATGCGTTTGCCCAGGCGCTGCAACGGGTGATGGACCGTCACGACATCCTGCGTACCGGGGTGGTCTGGGATGGCCTGGCGCAACCCTCGCAAGTGGTGTGGCGCCAGGCACGCCTGCCGGTGCAAGCCTTGATGCTGGACCCGGCCGACGGCGATATCGCCGCGCAACTGCATGACCTGTTTGATGCCCGCCACTATCGCCTCGACGTCACCCAGGCGCCGTTGCTGCGCTTGGTGCGCGCTGAAGACCCGGCCAACCAGCGCATCGTCGCCACCCTGTTGTTCCATCACATGGCGCTCGACCACAGCGCCCTGGAAGTGGTGTGCCACGAAATGCAGGCGTGCCTGTTGGGCCAAGGCGCGGCCCTGGGCCAGGCCGTACCGTTTCGCAACTACGTGGCGCAGGCGCGGCTGGGGATCAGTGAGCAGGAGCACGAACGTTTCTTCCGGCAGATGCTCGGCGATATCAGCGAACCCACCTTGCCGTTCGGTTTGCAGGACGTGCAAGGCGATGCGCGTGGTATCGCTGAAGTCAGCCTGCCATTGGCGCCGGCACTGGCCCTGCGCTTGCGCGGGCAGGCGCGCCAACTGGGCGTGAGCGCCGCCAGCCTGTTTCACCTGGGTTGGGCCCAGGTGCTGGGGGTATTGGCCGGCAAGGCCCAGGTGGTGTTCGGCACCGTATTGATGGGGCGCATGCAGGGCAGCCATGACACCGACCGCGCCCTGGGCATTTTCATCAATACCTTGCCGTTTCGCGTGGACGTAGACGCCCAGGACGTGCGCACCGCAGTCAAGGCCACCCACGCACGCCTGACCACCTTGCTGCGCCATGAGCACGCGGCGTTGGCCCTGGCCCAGCGTTGCAGTGGCGTGCTCGCGCCGACGCCGCTGTTCAGCGCGCTGCTCAACTATCGCCACAGCGCGCCCGCCGCCAGCGCCGAGGCGGTGTCGGCCTGGCACGGCATCACCGCACTGCGCGCCGAGGAGCGCACCAACTACCCGCTGACCCTGAGCGTGGACGACCTGGGTGAGGGCTTCGGCCTGAGTTTGCTGGCCAGCACCCTGGTTGACCCTCAGCGCGTCTGCGCCTACCTGCACACCGCGCTGGAAAACCTGGTGAGCGCACTGGAGCAGGCCCCCCATACCGCGCTTGATCAACTCTCGGTGGTGCCCGCCGCCGAACAGCGCTTGCTGTTGGAACAGTTCAACACCACCCAGACTGTCTTCCCCCAGGGCACCACCCTGCATGGCCGCGTCGAAGCCCAGGCCGCGCTCACGCCGCACGCCATCGCCGCTGTGCATCAGGGCCGGCAACTGACCTATGCCGAACTGAACCAGCAAGCCAACCTGTTGGCGCATCATCTGTTGGCACTGGGGGTCAAGCCCGACGACCGCGTGGCCATTGTCGCGCGGCGCGGCCTCGACACCCTGGCCGGGTTGCTGGCAATTCTCAAGGCCGGTGCAGGTTATGTGCCGGTGGACCCCTCCCACCCGGCCGAGCGCCTCCACTATTTGCTCAGTGACAGCGCGCCAGTGGTGGTCCTCACCCAGCATGCGTTGCTGACGCGCCTGCCGGTGCTGGAAGTGCCGGTGATCAACCTGGACCGCTTCACCTGGCAGCACCACTGCGCGAGCAACCCCACAATCGCCGTCGGCCCGACGAACCTGGCTTATGTGATCTACACCTCCGGCTCCACCGGCTTGCCCAAGGGGGTGATGGTGGAACACCACAGCGTCGCCAACCTGGTGGACTGGCATTGCAGCGCCTTCGACCTGCGCGCCGGGCGGCATACCGCCAGTGTTGCCGGTTTCGGCTTTGACGCGATGGCCTGGGAAGTGTGGCCGGCGCTTTGTGTGGGCGCCACCTTGCACCTGCCACCGGCCCATGAAGGCGGCGAAGATATTGACGCACTGCTGGCCTGGTGGTGCGTACAGCCACTGGACGTGAGCTTTCTGCCGACGCCGGTGGCGGAATACGCCTTCAGCCAGAACATCGAGCACCCGACCTTGCGCACCTTGCTGGTCGGTGGCGACCGCCTGCGCCAGTTCGGGCGGGCGCAGCGCTTTGAGCTGATCAACAACTACGGGCCTACCGAAGCCACGGTGGTGGCCACTTCCGGCAAGGTCGAGGCGGGCCAGCCGTTGCATATCGGCAAGCCCATCGCCAATGCCAAGGTCTACGTACTCGACCCACACCAGCGCCCAGTCCCGCTGGGAGTGGCGGGGGAGTTGTACGTGGGTGGCAAGGGCGTGGCACGCGGTTACCTCAACCGCCCGGAGCTGACCGCCGAGCGTTTTCTGCGCGACCCGTTCAGCCCCGGGCGCATGTACCGCACCGGCGACCTGGTGCGCTGGTTGCCAGACGGCACGCTCGACTACCTGGGGCGCAACGATGACCAGGTGAAGATCCGTGGCGTGCGCATCGAACTGGGCGAAATCGAGACCCAGCTCAATCAATTGCCCGGCATCCTGGAAGCGGTGGCGGTGGTGCGTGAAGAACGGCTGGTGGCCTACTTTACCGAAAACCCACAACTGGACCCGCTGACGGTGGCCCGGATTCGCGCCCACCTGGTGGCGCATCTACCGGACTACATGGTGCCCGTCGCGTTCATGAAGCTCGACGCACTGCCACTGACTGCCAATGGCAAGCTTGACCGCAAGGCTCTACCGGCGCCGGACATGGCCGCAGTATTTACCCGCGAGTACGCCGCGCCCCTGGGCGAAATCGAAACCGTGCTGGCGCAGATCTGGGCCGATGTGTTGCAGGTGCAGCGCGTGGGGCGTTATGACCATTTTTTTGAGCTGGGCGGGCATTCGCTGCTGGCCATGCGCATGGTGTCCCAGGTGCGCCAGCGGCTGGGCGTCGAATTGGCGCTGGGCGACCTGTTTGCCAACGCCGAACTGGCGGCGGTCGCCGAGGTGCTGGCCCAGGCCGGTCGCAGCACCTTGCCGGATATCTTGCCGGCCAACCGTGATGAGGACCTGCCGCTGTCCTTCGCCCAGCAACGCCTGTGGTTCCTGGCCTTGATGGAAGGGGCCAACACCGCCTACAACATTCCCATCGGGCTGCGGTTGCGCGGGCAGTTGCATGTGCAAGCGTTGCAACGGGCCTTGGCGCGCATTGTGGCGCGGCATGAAACCCTGCGCAGCCGCTTCGCCCAGCAGGGTGACGAGGCCCAGGTGCTGGTCGTGCCGGCCGAAGAGGTGTTGGCGCTGCAAGTGCAGGACCTGCGTCGCCATCCGCAGCCGCAACAGGCCCTGGACGCGCTGATCCACGGCGAAGCTTCGGCACCGTTCGACCTTGAGCGCGGCCCGTTGCTGCGCGGGCGCCTGGTGGTGATGGCCGATGATCACCATGTACTCTTGCTGACCCTGCACCATATCGTCTCCGACGGCTGGTCCATGGGCGTGCTGACCCGCGAGCTGATGGCGCTGTACCAGGCTTTCAGCCACGGCCACGCCGACCCGCTGCCGCCCTTGCCGATCCAGTACGCCGACTTTGCCGTGTGGCAACGCCTGTGGCTGAGCGGCGAGGTGCTGCAGCGCCAAAGCAGCTACTGGCAACAGGCGTTGGCCGGTGCGCCGGCGTTGCTGACCTTGCCCACCGACCGCCCGCGCCCGGCACAGCAGGACTACGCTGGCAGCAGTGTCGAAGTGCGCCTGGATGAACGCCTCACTGCCGGGCTCAAGGCTTTGAGCCAGCGCCATGGCACCACCTTGTACATGACCTTGATGAGCGCCTGGGCTTCGCTGTTGGCGCGTCTGTCCGGGCAGCCCGAGTTGGTGATCGGCACGCCGGTGGCCAACCGCATGCGCACCGAAGTCGAAGGGCTGATTGGCCTGTTCGTCAACACCCTGGCGCTGCGTATCGACACCTCGGGCGAGCTGAGCACCGAGGCGTTGCTGGCGCGGGTCAAGGCGCTGACGCTGCAAGCCCAGGCCCATCAGGACTTGCCCTTCGAGCAGGTGGTGGAAATCACCCGGCCGCCGCGCAGCCTGGCCCATAGCCCGCTGTTCCAGACCTTGCTGAGTTGGCAGGACAGCAGCGCGCCGACCCTGGCCCTGGGCGACCTGGCCCTGGAAAGCATTGTCGAGAACAGCCATTTCGCCAAGTTCGACCTGTCGTTGAACCTGGGGGAAGTGCAGGGCAGCATCCTCGGTGCTCTGGAATATGCCGTGGCCCTGTTTGACGAGTCGACGATGCGGCGTTACGTCGGCTATTTCACCCGCGTGTTGCAGGCCATGGTCGATAACGACCAGGCGGTGCTGGCGCAGGTGCCGCTGGTGGATGCGCGCGAGCGTCGGCAACTGCTGGTGGATTTCAACGCCACCGCCGTTGAGTACAACCTCGACCAGACCCTGCACGGCCTGTTTGAAGCCCAGGTACTGCGTACACCCCACGCCATTGCCCTGAAGGCGGGCGCGCAGCAACTGACCTATGCCGAACTGAACGCGCGCGCCAACCAACTGGCCCATCACCTGCAAGCCCTGGGTGTGCAGCCCCAGGCGCGGGTGGCGATCTGCGTGGAGCGTGGCCTGGACATGGTCATCGGCCTGTACGCGATCCTCAAGGCCGGCGCCGCCTATGTGCCGCTGGACCCGGCCTACCCGTTGGAACGCATCGCCTACATGTTGCATGACAGCGCGCCGACGGTGGTGCTGGCCCAGGCCATCACACTTTCGTTGCTGGGCGAGGTGCCGGTGGTAAACCTGGATTCGCCCACCTGGCAGCACCAGCCCACCCATAACCCCCAGGCGGCCAGCGTGGCGGCCTACGTGATCTACACCTCCGGTTCCACCGGCCAGCCCAAGGGTGTGATCAACGAACACCCTGGAGTGGTCAACCGCCTGCTGTGGATGCAAGACGAATACGCGTTGACCGCCAGCGATACGGTCTTGCAGAAAACCCCGTTCAGCTTCGACGTGTCGGTGTGGGAGTTCTTCTGGCCGCTGTTCACTGGCGCACGCCTGGTCATGGCGCGCCCTGGCGGGCATAAAGACCCTGACTACCTGTGCCAGGTGATCGAGGCCGAGGGGGTCACGACGCTGCATTTTGTGCCGTCGATGCTCGACGTGTTCCTGGCCCATGGCGATGTCAGCCAGGCCGCCGGGCTGGTGCGGGTGATGTGCAGTGGCGAAGCCCTGCCAGGCAGCCTGGTACGGCGCTTCAAACAGCAATTGCCGGGGGTTGGCTTGTACAACCTGTATGGCCCCACCGAAGCGGCGGTGGATGTCACCGCGTGGGACTGCGCAAGCGCCGTGGTGCCGGATAACACCCCCATCGGCAAGCCGATTGCCAATACGCGCCTGTATGTACTGGACGAGCAGTTGCAGCCGGTGCCGTTGGGGGTGGTCGGTGAATTGTTCATCGCCGGCGTGCAGGTGGCGCGGGGTTACCTCAACCGTCCCGAGCTGACCGCCGAACGCTTCCTCGACGACCCGTTCACCCCGGGGCGCATGTACCGCACCGGTGACGTGGGTCGCTACTTGCCCGACGGCACTCTCGAGTATCTGGGGCGCAATGATGACCAGGTGAAGATTCGTGGCCTGCGCATCGAACTGGGGGAAATCCAGGCGCGCCTGACCGAGCATCCAGCGGTGCAGGAAGCCGCCGTGATTGCCCGCGAGCAGCGCCTGATCGCCTACTACACCGGCGTGCCGAGCGAGGTCGAAAGCCTGCGCGCCCACCTGCTGCAACACCTGCCGGAATTCATGCTGCCGACGAGCTTTATGCACCTTCAGGCGCTGCCGCTTAGCCCCAACGGCAAGCTCGACCGCAACGCGCTGCCGGCGCCGGGCCTGGACGCGTTGAGTGTGCGCGACTATGAAGCGCCCGTGGGTGATACGGAAATTACCCTGGCGGCACTGTGGGCCGAAATGCTCAACGTGGAGCGCGTGGGCCGGCATGACAATTTCTTTGAATTGGGTGGCCACTCATTGCTGGCAGTCAGCCTGATGGGGCGCATGCGCCGCCTGGGCTTGTCGGCGGATGTGAAAGTGCTGTTCGGCCAACCGACCTTGTCCGCCCTGGCTGCGGCCTTGGGCGGTGGGCGTGAAGTGGCGGTGCCGGCCAATCGCATTGCGGCCGATTGCACCCGGATTACGCCGGACATGCTTGCGCTGATCACCCTGGACCCCGCTGCCATCGAGCGCATCGTCGCCAGCATCCCCGGCGGCGCGGCGAATGTGCAGGATATTTATCCGCTGGCACCCTTGCAGGCCGGCATCCTGTATCAGCATCGCGCCGTGCAAGGTGACGATGCCTATGTGCTGCAGGCGCAGTTTGCCTTCGACAGCCGCCTGCGCCTGGACGCCTTTGCCCATGCCTTGCAGGCGGTGATCCAGCGCCATGACATCCTGCGTTCATCCTTCCACTGGGACGGGCTGGAGGAGCCGGTGCAGGTGGTGTGGCGCACCGCCTCATTACGTGTTGAAAATGGCCCGGTGCCGCCACGCCTGGACCTCGCCCAGGCACCCTTGATGCGCCTGGTGTATGCCGAGGAGTCGCAACGGGTGGTGGCGACGTTACTGTTCCACCATCTGGTGATGGACCACATCGCGTTGGACATCCTGCAGCACGAAATGCAGGCCTTCCTGTTGGGCACGCAAGACACCTTGGCCGCGCCCGTGCCGTACCGCAACTACGTGGCCCAGACCCGTCTGGGTGTTGAGGACCACGAGACGTTTTTCCGCGAGATGCTCGCGCAGGTCGACGAGCCCACCGAGGTACCGCACCTGGGCGCCGAGGAGCATGCGCATGTGAGCCTCGACCTGGGGTTGAGTCGGCGCCTGCGCCATCAGGCGCGTCAAGCGGGGGTCAGTGCCGCCAGCCTCATGCACCTGGCCTGGGCCCATGTGCTGGGCACGGTCTGCGCCCGTGAGCAGGTGGTGTTCGGCACGGTAATGCTCGGCCGCCTGCAAGGCGGCGAAGGCGCCGAGCGCGCCATGGGCGTGTTTATCAATACCTTGCCGCTGCGGGTCGACCTGGGTGGGCACTCGGTACTGACCGCGCTGCGCGCCACCCATGGGCGCCTGACCCAACTGCTCAGCCATGAACACGCGCCCTTGGCGCTGGCCCAGCGTTGCAGCGGCGTACCCATGGCCACGCCGTTGTTCAGCGTGCTGTTCAACTACCGCCACAGTGCGCCCCAGGCCGGAGGCGTGGCCGAGGCGTGGCAGGGGATCGAGGTGCTCAAGACCGAGGAACACACCCACTACGGCGTGTCGGTGAGCGTGGATGACCTGGGTGAAGGTTTCAGCCTCACGGCCATGGGGCAGGGGGCCCGACGCTTGGGCGACTACCTGCATAACGCCTTGGCGCAGGTGGTGCAGGCACTGGAAGAGCGCAGCGACATCGCCCTCAGTTGCTTGCCGATCCTGCCCCAGGCTGAACGCCAGCAATTGCTTGAGGGCTTCAACGCCACGGCTCGTGCGTTCCCCCGTGAACACAGCGTGCAGCAGGTGTTCGAAGCCCAGGCGCAGGCGCGCCCCGACGCGGTGGCGGTGCTGCACGGCGAACAACGGATAAGCTATGGCGAACTCAACCGCCGCGCCAACCGCCTGGCCCATCGCCTGCTCGGCCTGGGTGTGCGCCCCGGCGATAACCTGGCGATCCTGCTGCCACGCTCGGTGGCGTTGCTGGTCAGCCAACTGGCGATTCTCAAATGCGCCGCCGCCTATGTGCCGTTGGACATCAACGCGCCGGCCGAACGCCAGGGCTTCATGCTGCAAGACAGCGGCGCGGTCTGGCTGTTGACCCACAGCGACTGCAGCGTGGAGAGCGCGGCGCAGCGCCTGGACCTGGACACCCTGGCCCTCGACTCGCACCCCGATCACAACCCGGGCCTGCTGCAGTCTTCGCACAGCGTGGCGTACATCATGTACACCTCCGGCTCCACCGGCATGCCCAAAGGCGTATTGGTGCCTCACCGTGGCATCACGCGCCTGGTGCTCAACAACGGCTACGCCGATTTCAATCCCAATGACCGTGTGGCGTTTGCGTCGAACCCGGCGTTCGATGCCAGCACCATGGACGTATGGGGGCCATTGCTCAACGGCGGCCAGGTGCAGGTGATCGACCACGCGACTTTGCTTGACCCGCTGGCGTTCGGCGCGGCACTTGAGAAAGTGACGGTGCTGTTCGTCACCACGGCGCTGTTCAACCAGTATGTGCAGCTGATTCCCCAGGCCCTGGCCGGCTTGCGTATTTTGTTGTGCGGCGGCGAGCGTGCCGACCCGGCAGCGTTCCGTAACCTGCTGGCGCTGGCCCCGGGGTTGCGCCTGGTGCATTGCTACGGGCCGACGGAAACCACCACCTACGCCACCACTTTTGAAGTGCGCGCCATTGCCGCTGACGCCGACAGCGTGCCGGTAGGCCGGCCCATTTCCAACACGCAGGTCTACGTGCTGGATGCCCAGTTGCACCTGCTGCCCCTGGGGGCGACCGGCGAAGTCTGCATCGGCGGCGACGGTGTCGCCCAGGGCTACCTGAACCGCCCTGAACTGACGGCGGAAAAGTTCGTGCAAAACCCGTTCAATCCAGGCGCCTTGTTGTACCGCACCGGCGACCTCGGACGCTGGACCGCAGACGGCCTGCTGGAGTGCATCGGGCGCAATGACGATCAAGTGAAGATCCGTGGCTTTCGCATTGAGCTGGGTGAGATCGAAGCACGCTTGGCGACATTCGCCGGAATCCGCGAGGGGGTGGTGCTGGCCCGCGAAGACGTGCCGGGGGACAAACGCCTGGTGGCCTATTTCACCTGGACGGGCGAGCCGGTCGGCATCGAGCCGGTGCGCGCTTATCTGCAGGCGCACTTGCCGGCCTACATGGTGCCGTCGGCCTTTGTGGCACTGGAGCATTTGCCGTTGACGGCCAACGGCAAGGTCGATCGCAAAGCCTTGCCGGTGCCGGTGTGGGACGCCTCGGCCAGCGGCACATTCGAAGCGCCAACTGATGCACTGGAACAGACCTTGGCCCAGCTGTGGGCTGAGGTGTTGAAGCTTGAGCAGGTGGGGCGCCATGACAGTTTCTTCGAACTGGGCGGGCATTCCTTGTTGGCAATTCGCCTGGTCAATCGGCTGGACGAGGCCGGGTTGCCGGTGTCGCTGGCCGAGCTGTTCGAGCATGCCAGCGTGGCCTCGGTCGCGGCGCTGCTGCGCCTGCGCGGTGACGATGTGCTGCCTGAGACGGCGGTGATCACGGTGCGCAGCCGTGGGTCGCAGGCACCGTTATTCCTGGTGCATGAGTTCAGTGGCATGGACGTGTACTTCCCGGCGCTGGGCCAGCACCTGCCTGGCGACTACCCGATATATGGCCTGCCGGGCCTGGCCCTGGGCGAGGCGCATCTGGACAGCATGGAAGGCTTGGCTGCGCGCATGGTCGGATTGATTCGCCAGATCCAGCCCCACGGCCCTTACCGGCTGGCGGGGTGGTCCTTTGGTGGCGTGCTGGCCTATGAAGTTGCCATGCAGTTGCTGGGGCAGGATGAGGCCGTGGCGTTTCTCGGCTTGATCGACAGCTACGTGCCGCGCATGACCGACCAGGGCAAGGCGCGCTGGAGCGGGCCGGACGCCCTCAAGCGGCATTTGTTGTTGCAGTGCACGGCCTATTGGAAGGCACAGGGAGGTGTGGATGAGCTGGCGAGCCTGGAACAACTGGAGGCAGGCCTTGGACAGCTGGACATTGCGGCTCTGCTGCAACGCTGTCGCGATCAAGGTTTGCTATACGCGCAAATGGCAGCGGCGACGGACGCCGACCTGCTGAGCTTTTTGCAACGGGAAGTCGGCCATGGGCATGCCCTGGCCCACTACAGCCTGTTCCCGTTGCCGATCCCGGTTCACTTGTTCAGCGCCGAGCAGCGGCCTACCGAACTGTCGCGGCGCAGTGCCGCGCTGGGTTGGGACACCGCCCTGGCGCCTGGGCAACTGCGCCAGGTGCAGGTCTCGGGGGATCACCAGAGCATGATGCAGGCGCCGCATATCCAGAGCCTTGGCCAGGCCATGAGCAAAGCACTGGCGGCGAGCACTCCGGTGAGTTGCGCGGCGCACTCACCCTTGCTGCGTATCCAGAGCGGGCGCGCCGGTTATGCGCCGGTGTTCTGCGTGCCAGGCGCGGGAGACAGCGTCACCGGCTTTGTGGGTTTGAGCGAAGCGCTGGGGCGCGACTGGCCGCTGTATGGCTTGCAGCCGCGGGGGCTGGATGGTGAGGCGGTGCCCCATAGCCAGGTGGAAGCGGCGGCCCAGTGTTACCTGACGGCGCTGGAACAGGAGTGCCCCGAAGGGCCGGTGCATCTGGTGGGGCATTCGTTCGGTGGCTGGGTGGCACTGGAAATGGCGCTGCGCTTGCAGGCAATGGGGCGTGAGGTGGGGTCGTTGACGGTGATCGACAGCGAGTCGCCGGGGCGTGCGGGCAAGGCTTATACCTCGACGGCGGCGTTGTTGCGGTTGATCGAGGCGATGCAGTTGGCGGCTGGGAAGTCGCTGGGGATTGATCCTGCGGACTTTGCCGGGCGCGATGAGGTGGCGCAGCGGCAAGCGTTGCATGGGGGGATGGTGAGTGTGGGGTTGTTGCCGACGCGTGCGGCGGTGGAGGCGATGGATGGGCCGGCGCGCACTTACGCGGCGGCGTTGCGCACGGTTTATCAGCCGCAAGGGCGGTATCAGGGAGTGGTGCGCTTGGTGTTGGCGCAGGATCCGGCGTTGGATGCGGCGGGGAACCAGCGTGAGCATGGGGTGATGATCGAGGGGTGGCGAGGGCAGGGAGGTGGGTTGGAGGTTTGGTATGGCGCAGGGAATCACTTTACGTTGCTCAAGGCGCCGAATGTTTTGGGGTTGGCGAGGTGGTGGTTGGAAGTCGTTGGCGTTGGGGAGGTGGTGTCTTGAGGGGGGGGCACCGATCCAAGTGTGGGAGCTGGCTTGCTTGCGATAGCAGTCTGTCTGCGTACATATCCATTGCTGCGGTAACGGCCACTTATGGTTCCGCTCTTACAGCGGGTCACTTTTGGAAAGGCCCAAAAGTAACCAAAAGGCCTTCGCCCCACCACTCGGCACCTCGCCTAGGCTCGGTGTGCCCGAACGCAGGCTTTGCAGCGTGGGCCGCCGCAATGGGCCATCCCTGGCCCAGTGCGGCTAACCCGGCGTCCTGCCGGGTTACCCACGCTGCAAAACCTGCGTTCGGCCAGCGTGGTTTAACGGGGCGATTTCAGATCAAAAGCAGAGCGCGGCGGCCTTATAGCCGACCGGGTGGTGCGATCGGGCTCGGAGATGAATGTGGGGGCAGGCATGCCCCCGGTAACCACGATGCGAAGCGAGCCGCTCTTGCTCTGCTTTTGATCTTAGGCGCCCCGTTAAACCACGCTGGCCGGAATTCGACAGGGATTTGGGGGGTAAACCGGCAGGGATGCCGGTTTAGCCGCCCCGCGCCATGGATGGCGCGTGGCGGCGGCCCCCCAAATCACTGGCGGATTACGGGCACACCGAGCCTGGGCGAGGTGCCGAGTGGTGGGGCAAGAGCGTTTTGCTTACTTTTGCGCTTTTCAAAAGTGAGCCGCTGTAAGAGCGGAACCATAGGCGGCCGTTGCCGCAGGAATGGATATGTACTCATTCCAACCCAACTAAATGGTCGACCAGAAGGCCGTCTTCGCGAGCAAGCCCGCTCCCACAGTTTGATCGCGGGGTGTCCGGTAGAGGGGGGGCGGCTGTCGGGCCGCCATCGCAGGCAAGCCAGCTCCCACATTTGGACCGAGGAGCGTCAGGTAGATAGGGGGCGGCTGTCAGTCCGTCACGGGAGCAAGCTCCCTCACCACAGGTCCAGCGTCGCACCCAAGTTGTGTAGATACCTATGCTGCGATAGCGGTCTGTCTGCGTACATATCCATTCCTGCGGTAACGGCCACTTATGGTTCCGCTCTTACAGCGGGTCACTTTTGGAAAGGCCCAAAAGTAACCAAAAGGCCTTCGCCCCACCACGCTGCAAAACCTGCGTTCGGCCAGCGTGGTTTAACGGGGCGATTTCAGATCAAAAGCAGAGCGCGACGGCCTTATAGCCGACCGGTTTTTGAGGGTGAGCTCAGTAAGATATTTGGGGGCAAACCTGCCCCCCGTAACCACGATGCGAAGCGAGCGGCTCTTGATCTTGATCTGCCTTTGATCTTAAGCGCCCCGTTAAACCACGCTGGCCGGAATTCGACAGGGATTTGGGGGGTAAACCGGCAGGGATGCCGGTTTAGCCGCCCCGCGCCATGGATGGCGCGTGGCGGCGGCCCCCCAAATCACTGGCGGATTACGGGCACACCGAGCCCAAGCGAGGTGCCGAGTGGTGGGGCAAGAGCGTTTTGCTTACTTTTGCGCTTTTCAAAAGTGAGCCGCTGTAAGAGCGGAACCATAGGCGGCCGTTGCCGCAGGAATGGATATGTACTCATTCCAACCCAACTAAATGGTCGACCAGAAGGTCGCCATCGCAGGCAAGCCAGCTCCCACATTTGGACCGAGGAGCGTCAGGTAGATAGGGGTCGGCTGTCAGGTCTTTACCCAGGCCAGCGTCAGCGCGCAACCATATTTGTACTCAATCAAGAAGCCAACCATGCAAACGTCTAAATTCCGCAAAATCGGCATTCTGGCTTCAGTGGCCGTCGTAATCGGCCTGGCCATCTACACCGTAAACGCCCCCGCCGACGCCCCCCAATACCTCACCGCTACCGCCGAACGCGGCGATATCGAAAACGCGGTATTGGCCACCGGCCTGCTCGAAGGCGTCAAACAAGTCGACGTCGGCGCCCAGGTCTCTGGCCAGCTCAAGTCGCTGAAAGTCAAAGTCGGTGACAAGGTAAAGAAGGGCCAATGGCTGGCCGAAATCGACCCCTTGATCCTGCAGAACACCCTGCGCAAAGCCCAGGTCGATGAAGAAAACCTCCAGGCCCAACGCCGGGCGACAGCCGCGCAGCTCAAGCAGGCCAAGTCCGTGTATGAGCGCTACAAGGGTTTGCAGGCCGATGAGTCGGTGTCACGCCAGGATTTCGAAGACGCCGAGTCGACCTACCAGGTGCAGCAGGCCAACCTGCTGTCCCTGGACGCGCAGATCAAAAGCGCGCACATCCAGATCGACACCGCCAAGGTCAACCTGGCCTATACCCGCATCAACGCGCCCATCGACGGCGACGTGGTGGGCATTGTCACCCAGGAAGGCCAGACCGTGATCGCCAGCCAGTTGGCGCCCGTGCTGCTCAAGCTGGCAGACCTGGACACCATGACCGTCAAGGCCCAAGTGTCGGAAGCGGATGTGATTCATATCAGCCCCGGCCAGCAGGTGTACTTCACCATCCTTGGCGAGGCGGACAAGCGCTATTACGCCAAGCTGCGCGGCACCGAGCCGGCGCCGCAGAACTTCCTGGAAACCCAGACCGCCGGCACGCCGAAGCAAAACACCGCGGTGTTTTACAACGCGTTGTTCGACGTACCCAACCCCGACCACCGCCTGCGCATCGCCATGACCGCCCAGGTGCGCATCGTGCTCGACACCGCCCAGGCCGCGCTGATGGTGCCCGTGGCGGCGCTGGGCGTGCGCAATGCCGATGGCCGCTACGAAGTGCGGGTGCTGGATGCCAAGGGCAAGGCGGTCGCCCGCACGGTGAAGACCGGTATCAATAACAACGTCAAGGTGCAGATCCTTGACGGCCTGGCCGAGGGCGACACCGTGGTGATCGGCGATGCTACACCTGCCGTGGCGGGGAGTTGAGTCATGACCCAGCCTCTGTTGGAACTCAAGGGCATCACCCGCAGCTTCATGGCCGGCGAGCGTGAATTCATCGCGCTCAAGGGCATCGACCTGACCATCCATGCCGGGGAAATGCTGGCGATTATCGGCGCCTCCGGTTCGGGTAAATCGACCCTGATGAACATCCTCGGTGGCCTGGATTACGCCACCGCCGGCAGCTACAAGATCAATGGCATCGAAACCCGCTCCCTGGGCGATGAGCAACTGGCAGAGCTGCGGCGCGATTACTTCGGGTTTATCTTCCAGCGTTACCATTTGCTCGCGCACTTGAGCGCTTTGCACAACGTGGAAATGCCGGCGATCTACGCCGGCACCCCGCAAAGCCAGCGCCATAGCCGCGCCGGGGAACTGCTGGCACGCCTGGGCCTGTCGGGCCACACCAGCCATCGGCCCAGCCAACTGTCTGGCGGGCAACAGCAGCGGGTGAGTATTGCGCGGGCCTTGATGAATGGCGGTGAAGTGATCCTGGCCGATGAACCCACCGGCGCCCTCGACACCCACAGCGGCAAGGAGGTGATGCGCATCCTCGCCGAGCTGCATGCGGCGGGGCACACGGTGATTATCGTCACCCACGACCCCAAGGTCGCGGCGAACGCCCAGCGCATTGTCGAGGTGTGTGATGGCGAGATCATCAGCGACAAGGCCAACGACAGCGTCGGCCTGGAATTGCCCGTCGAGGCGCCGGTCGAGCCCCGACGCAGCGGGGCGCGGCGCCTGGTGGCGAACCTGGGGTTGTTCAAGGAAGCATTCAACATGGCGTGGGTGGCGCTGATCTCCCACCGCATGCGTACCTTGCTGACCATGCTCGGGATTGTCATCGGCATCACCTCGGTGGTGTCGATCTCGGCCATCGGCGAAGGCGCCAAGCGCTATGTGCTCAAGGACATCCAGGCGATCGGCAGCAACACCATCGATATCTTTTCCGGCACCAGTTTTGGCGACAGCCGTGCCTCGGCCATCGAGACCTTGATGCCGTCGGATGTGGAGGCGCTGAACCAGCTGTATTACGTCGACAGCGCCACGCCGGTGGTGGGGCGCAACCTGTTGTTGCGCTACGGCAATATCGACCTGGATGCCCAGGTCAATGGCGTCAGCGATCGCTACTTCAAGGTCAAGGGCCTCAAGCTTGAAGCCGGCATTGCCTTCAGCGAAAGCGATGCACGGCGCCAGGCCCAGGTGGTGGTGATCGACCACAATACCCGCCAGCGCCTGTTCGGGCCCAACATCGACCCGCTGGGCCAGGTGATCCTGATAGGCAACCTGCCGTGCACGGTGATCGGCGTGACGGCGGACAATAAAAACATGTTCGCCGCCAGCAAGGCCCTGAACGTGTGGGTGCCGTACGAAACCGCGGCGGGCCGTCTGCTGGGCCAGCGTCATCTGGACAGCATCACCGTGCGCATCAAGGACGGCCAGCCGAGCAAGGTGGTGGAAGACAACGTCAATAAGCTCATGCTGCAACGCCACGGCACCAAGGATTTCTTCACCAATAACCTCGACAGCATCATGCAGACGGTGCAGAAAACCAGCCGCTCCCTGGCGCTGCTGCTGTCGTTGATTGCGGTGATTTCCTTGCTGGTGGGCGGCATTGGCGTGATGAATATCATGCTGGTGTCGGTCACCGAGCGCACCCGTGAAATCGGGATTCGCATGGCGGTGGGGGCGCGGCAATCGGATATTCGTCAGCAGTTTCTGGTGGAGGCGGTGATGGTGTGCCTGATCGGCGGGATCATCGGGATCTCGTTGTCCTACGCCATTGGCTACCTGTTTTCGCTGTTTGTGAAGGAGTGGGAGATGGTGTTTTCGGTGGGCTCGATCATTACCGCGTTTGCCTGTTCGACGTTGATCGGCATTGTGTTTGGTTTTGTACCGGCGCGGAATGCGGCGCGGTTGGACCCGATAGAGGCATTGGCCCGGGACTGATCTGTGGGAGCTGGCAAGCCGGCTCCCACAGGGCATTTTTGCTTGGCTTACAGGGCCGTGTCAGACTCGGTCGAGTACATCCACCGCAACAACGAATGCCGCCCGCTGATCCCCAACTTGATCGCCGCACGCTTGAGGTAGCTCTCGATGGTGTTGACCTTCAACGCCAGTTGCTCGGCCAACTCCGGCGCGGTGCGCCCGGCCAGCAGGCCTACGCACACCTCCAGTTCACGGTTGGACAAGGTCAGCCCCGATTGCAGCAGGCGCTCCTGGATGCGTCGGCGCAAGGTGTCGATGCCCTGGTGTTGAGGCACTGCGCACGGGCTGTCCGGGAGCGATGGCTGCAGCGCGGTGATGTGTTTTTCCACCATGGGCAGCAACAGCGTGGAGAAGTCCTGGAGCATGCTGCGTTCTTGCGCGGAAAAGCTGTCGGACGGGTGCGAGCGATACACCGACAGTACATAGCGCACATCGTCCTTGCGGCGCGTGAGGTGCAGTTGTGCGGCGAGTTGCTCGCTGCCCAGGGCCGCCACCGAATCGGTGTACACCGGGCTGATCTTGCGACGGCCAAGGCCTTCGCGGCTGACTTGCAATTGGGTGATATGAGTGGCGTCTACTGCCAATTGGGTGAGGATCAGGTCATGCAGCATGCGTGGGAAATGGCGGCTGCCGGTGCTGGCGATGACCTTGCCTATCTGTGGGAACAGGTGTGAGTTCATCATATCGTCCATGAGTTTCGTGCAGGTATTGGGCCTTATAGCGACGGGGGTTAAGAAGGTAACTAATGTGAATAACCTGCAGTGATAGTGCGTCCCGCCGCTGACATGCTAGTACAGGCTGGCTAAAGGAGGGGGATCCAATCTGCGAAAAAAACATTAAACAGGCAGAGCGGCAGTCGGATCCTTCCGACCGCCGCCCAGGCACCGCATAACCCATGGGGTTGGACGCTATTTCATCGCATACGCCGCTGTCGCAATGGGCCGCAGGTCGGCCGCGCTGCACTTGGCCAGGGCCTGTTGGATATCGGCCAGCAGGTCGGCGACGTCTTCAAGTCCCACCGACAAACGCACCAGACCCTCGCTGATACCGTGCTGCGCCCGTTGCTCGGGGGTGTAGGTGGAGTGGGTCATGCTCGCCGGGTGTTGGGCCAGTGATTCGGCATCCCCCAGGCTGACTGCGCGGGTGAACAGTTGCAGTGCGTTCATGAAGCGCTGGCCGGTTTCGATGCCGCCCTTGAGTTCAAAGGCGATCATGCCGCCGGGCAGTTTCATTTGCCGGTTTGCCAGTTCGTATTGTGGGAAAGAACGCAGACCGGGGTAGGTTACCCACTGCACCGCAGGGTGCGCCTGCAACGCCTCAGCCACCGCTTGGGCGTTGCTGCAATGGCGGTCCATGCGCAGGCCCAGGGTCTTGAGGCCGCGCATCAGCAACGCGGCGTCCTGGGGCGACATCACCGCGCCGGTCAGGTCCTTGAGCCCTTGCAGGCGAATGCGCTGCGCCAGGGCCTGGTTGCTCACCGCGATACCTGCGGTGATGTCGCCGTGGCCACTGAGGTATTTGGTGGCCGAGTGCACCACCACATCGGCGCCCAGTTCCAGGGGACGTTGCAGATAGGGGGTGCAATAAGTGTTATCGACCACCACGGTGATATTGGGTTGCTGATGAGCCAACTCGGCCACGGCGGCGATGTCGATCAGGCGCAGGTTGGGGTTGGCCGGGGTCTCGCAGTAGAGCATGCGGGTGGCCGGGGAGAACGCTGCTTGCAGGGCGGTGAGGTCGGTCAGGTCGACATGCCGCACCTTGATGCCGAATTCGCTCAGGCCGTGGTGCAGCAGGGCGAAGGTACAACCATAGAGCGTCTGGCTGACGATGATCTCGTCGCCCGGGCGCAACAGGGTCCAGAACGTCGCGGCAATCGCGCCCATGCCGGAGCTGAACGCTACGGCGGCCTCGCCGTTTTCCAGGCTGGCCATGCGTGACTCCAGCAGGGCCAGGGTCGGGTTGGAAATGCGCGTGTAGAAGTGGCCGCTGGCTTCGCCGGCAAAGCAGGCGGCGCCGTATTCGACGGTGGGAAAGGCGAAGGTGGCCGACAGATAGATCGGCGGGACGAGTGCGCCGTGGTGGTCCTGGGGGTTATAGCCGTGGTGTATGGCTCGGGTGGAAAAGCCGAATGTGGTGTGTTTATTGTGCATGTCGGGCGCTCCTTATTTCCTACAATGCTATGCTCATAACCACAGATGAACCTTGCAAAAAAGCCCGGAAAAACCCGCGTTTGTGGATCAAACACCGATAAAAATAACGATTAGAGGCACGTTATGCCCATCAAACTGGACCGCACCGATAAAGCCCTTTTGAACGCGTTGCAGGGCAATGCCCGCCTGACCGTGGCCGAGTTGGCCGAGCGGGTGGCTCTTACCACTTCACCGTGCTGGCGTCGGGTGCGCACCTTGGAAGAAAGTGGGGTGATCAGTGGCTACCAGGCGATTCTCTCGCCCAAGGCACTGGGCTACGGGGTGACCGCGTTTGTCAGCATCATGATGGAAAGCCACACCCAGGAAATTGCCCGGGCGTTCGAGCAACGACTGTTGGCCATTCCAGAAATTGTGGCGTGCCATAACGTCTCTGGGCGCTATGATTTTTTGCTGGAAGTGGTGGCCAAGGACCTGGAATCGTTCGGTGAGTTTGCCCGAGAGGTCTTGCAGACCTTGCCTTGCGTCAAGGAGATCTATTCGAGTTTTTCCTACAAGTCGGTGCGGCCGCTGCGAGTGATCCCGCTGCCGGGTTGAGGCACGGCTTATCGCTTCAGTCGACATTGTGTGGATACCCAGGCAAATCGAAGACGAAAAAAAACCGGCTGATCAGGCCGGTTTGGGGTGTCCCGCCAACAGTGCGGGGTTATACGTGGGTGCTCAGCAGACGCTCGGCACCACCTTCAGCCAGGCCACGTTCCTGCAGGCGATCGGCACCGCCTTCAGCCAGGCCACGTTCCTGCAGACGATCGGCACCGCCTTCAGCCAGGCCACGTTCCTGCAGGCGATCAGCACCGCCTTCAGCCAAACCACGTTCTTGCAGACGATCCGCGCCACCTTCGGCGACACGGGTTTCTATCAGGCGATCCGCGCCGCCTTCAGCGACAACCGGGTGGGCAAAAGCGTTTGCAGCGAGTACCGAGAAAGCGAGGCTAAGCAAGAGTTGGCGTTTCATGATGATGTGCTCCGAGTGTTTTAGTTGGGTGCCGTTTGGCATGGGTTTGATGTTACGCGTTGCATTTTTTTAGAGAACTTCATTGCGCTGATGGTGACTATCGATGCCAACGATGGTCCCGCTGGCGGGACCATCACTGCGGCCGTCATGGCATTTGCGGCAGTTCGTTGGGGCGCAGGTCAAACACCAGTACTTCGGCGTCTTCGCCGTGGCTCAGGCGGATCTGGCGTTCGTCCCGTACGCGTACACCGTCGCCTTCCTGCAAGCGCTGGCCGTTGAGTTCAACGCTGCCGCGCGCCACATGGATGTAGGCGTAGCGATCCGGTGCCAGCTCCAGGCGGGCACTTTCGTCAGCGTCGAACAGCCCGGCATACACCCGTGCGTCCTGGCGCACTGTCAGCGAACCGTTGGCGCCCTCCGGCGAGATGATCAACTGCAAGCGCCCACGTTTTTGCGCTTGTGTGAAATGCTCCTGCTGATAGCGCGGTTTGGCGCCGGCTTCGTTGGGCACGATCCAGATTTGCAGGAAGTGCACGCCAAGCCGCTGGCTGTGGTTGAACTCACTGTGGGCTACGCCGCTGCCCGCGCTCATCAGTTGCACATCGCCGGGGCGGATCACCGAGCCGGTGCCCAGGGTGTCCTTGTGTTCCAGCGCGCCTTCGAGCACGTAGGAGAAGATCTCCATGTCGCGGTGCGGGTGCTGGCCGAAGCCTTTGCCTGCGGCGACGCGGTCATCGTTGATCACCAGCAGGTCGGAAAAACCCTGTTCCTTGGGGTTCCAGTAGTTGGCGAAAGAGAAGGTGTGGAACGACTTCAACCAACCGTGATTGGCGGCGCCGCGTTCGGAAGCTTTGCGAAGGGTCAGCATGGTCCAGTCCTCAAGTGAGCGCGGGCTGCGATATGCAGAGCGCTTGCGTTGAGAAGAAGGTTAATGGTTAACGAATGATTGATTAAGAAGATGAAAATAGAATAACTGTCTCGTTCAAGTTGACAGTAAAAGTCGTGCCATAATGCCCGTCGCACTCCTTCTCGATGGACATTTCCCGCTTATGAAAACCGTGGCCATGGCGCTGTTCCCGGACTTCCTGCTGCTCGACATGGCCGGGCCGCTGGAAGTGTTTTCGATTGCCAACCGCTACCTGCCAGCGGCCGATCACTACCAGATCCTGACCATCGGAACCGAGCCCGGCCCGTTGCAGGCCTCCAATGGCGTGAGCGTGCAGACCGACCTGCTGTTGGAACAGGCCCAGGCGGCTTATGACCTGCTGTTGGTGCCGGGCGGCCCCGGCGCCTATAACGAATGCCACCCCGCGCTGTTGCCCTGGCTCAAAGCTGCGGCGCCCCGGGCTCGGCGTTTTGGCTCGATCTGCACCGGCGCTTTTGTGCTCGGCCACGCAGGCTTGCTCGACGGGCACCGCGTGACCACCCACTGGCACTATACCGAGCGGTTGATCAAGGCATTCCCCAACGCCATCGTCGAGACCGACCGCATCTATTTGCAGGATGGGCGCCTGATCACCTCTGGCGGCGTCACTGCGGGTATCGACCTGGCCCTGTCGGTCGTTGCCCAGGACCACGGCAAGCAAGTGGCGGTGGACGTGGCCAAGGTGCTGCTGGTGGTGATGAAACGCCAGGGCGGCCAGGCCCAGTTCAGCCCGATGACCGCGGCCGTGGCGCCCCAGGAAACCCCGATCACCCGCGTGCAGAACCACGTGCTGGCGCATCTGGATCAACCCTTTACCATCGAGTCCATGGCTGAGTTGGCCGGAATGAGCGCGCGCCACTTCGCGCGGCTGTTCGCCAAGGACGTGCTGATGACGCCCATGGCGTTCCTGCAAGGCGCGCGCATCGACCGGGCCCGCCACCTGCTGGAAACCACCGACCTGCCGCTCAAGACCGTGGCCTTCCACGCAGGCTTTGGCAGCGTGCGGCATATGCGCTTTCTGTTCAGCGAAAAGCTCGGGCTGAACCCTACCCAATACCGACAACAGTTCAGTTAGCGACACAATGTCCGTCTCAGGCACCCGATTGTCCGTATCGCTCCCCGTGCCAGCATTGTCCTGTCATCGCCAACTGGCAAGATAGCGTCGAGCCCATGGAAAAAGGATGCGCAGGCACTCAAGCACGGGTGTTTCAGCGCTGTGACGGACATGCAAAATGGTACGGCGGTGAGCTTTGGCCCCTACACCTTTCATCGGCAGCAGCGCCTGGTCAGCAAGGCGGGCTGGCCGGTGCCACTGGGCGGGCGAGCCTTGGATATTCTCGCGGTACTGCTCGAAGCGCCCGGGCACTTCATCAGCAAGGCGACCTTGATCGAACGGGTGTGGCCCAACAGCGTCGTTGAAGACAGCAACCTGCGCGTGCATATCGCCGCGCTGCGTCGTGCCCTGGACGGGCAACGCTGGATCCTCAATCACCCCCAGCGCGGTTACTGCTTCGCTGCGCCTGCGCAGGACGCGCTGCCGACGCTGCTGCCTCAGCACAACCTGGCAGCGCGGCTCAGCCCGGTGTGGGGGCGTGATGAGCTGGTGGGCGTGCTGGCGCGGCGTTTGTCTGCGCAGCGGTTGTTGACCCTCACCGGCGTGGCCGGCATTGGCAAGAGCACGCTGGCCCTGGCCCTGGCCGAGCGGGTATTGCCGCGTTATCGCGACGGCGTATGGTGGGTCGACATGGCCGTTGTGCAAACCCCGAGCGAACTGCTCGGTAGCCTGGCCAGGGTGTTGCAGTTGCCTTCGACGCCCGCCAGCCTCAACGAACTGGGCCGGCGCCTGGCCTCGCGCCACGTGTTGCTGGTACTCGACGGCGCTGACCTGATGCTGGGCGCGTGTCGACAACTGATGCGTGCGCTGCGCGAGACGGCGCCTGGTATCAGTATGCTGATCACCAGCCGCGAAGCCTTGCTGGCCCCTGGCGAGTGGGTAGTGCGCGTGCCTCGGCTGGCAGTGCCGTCGCCAAAGGCGTTGGCCAATGTCGAGCAGGCGATGGCCTGTCCTGCGGTGCAACTGTTCGTGGCGCGCGCGCGCGCCAATCAGCAGGGGTTTTATTTGCGCCCCCAGGACCTGGCGCCGCTGCGCGACCTGTGTCGGCGCCTGGACGGCCTGCCGTTGGCCCTGGAATTGGCGGCCGCCCAGGTGGATGCGTTGGGCATTGGCGGTGTGCAGATGCAAGTACGCACAGGCTTGCAAGTGCTGGCCCGTGGGCGCCGCACGGCAGTGGAGCGCCATCGCTCACTGACCGCGGCCCTGGATTGGAGCTACGAGCGCTTGAGCCTGCCGGAGTGCTGGCTGTTTCTGCAATTGAGTCTGTTCAAGATGGCAGTCACCTTACCCACCCTGAGTGACCTGGTGACCGGTACCGAGCTCGAACATGCCGACCTGTCTTACCTGCTGGCGCGCCTGGTCAACGTCTCGCTGCTGAGCGTCGAGCCCGGCCTGGGCCCGGCGCGTTATCGGCTGCTCAACTGTGTGCGCAGCTACGCCCTGGGGCAACTGCGCGACCCGCGCCAGGTCGCGCGTTTGCAGCAAAGCTACGTACCTTGCCTGGGCGCGTTCTCAGGCCGGCCGTTTGTCCTGCAACTCATCGAGCAGGCAGCGCACGTGCAGTAGGTCCTGCGTGGCGAAGCCTTCGCTGAAACGTGCATGGATTGAACCGAGCACGTCCCTGGCGAGCTGAATGCGCCCCTGCTGTTGCCACAGTTGCGCCAGGGATGCGCCGCAGCGCAGCTCCCAGGCCAGGGCGCCTTGCTGGTGCGCCAGGCCCAGCGCCTCCAGCAGCAGGGTTTGCGCGGCGTGCTCATCGTCTAGCTGCAAGGCGTACACCCGCAGAATCTCCGGGGCGCACCAGCCGGCCGCGCCACTGCGCGCGCGTTCCAGGGTTGGTGCATCCACGGCATGGGTGCCGAAGGTGATCAAGGTGTCCTGGATCAGGCCCAGGCCTTGCCAATCCGGGTGGCCAAGAATACCGGCGTAATGCCCGGCCCAGGTCTGGAACAACTGCACCGAGTGCTTGTGCGACTGCTCCAGCAGCAGCCGTTGCAGGGCTTGGGCGTTGTCTTCGGCGCCGTTGTAGCGGGCGATCACCACCCCAGCCAGGGCCAGGGTGTAGCAGATCGAGGTGCCGTGGTTGATCTGCAGCGCCAACTCCAGTGCCTGGCTGGCGGTGCGCCAGGCGCGCTCGGGAAAGCCCTGCAACCACAGGATTCGCGCCAGCACGGTCAAGGAGGCGACGCCCTGGTCGTATTGCACGCCAACCCCGAGGGCAAAGCGGTTCACGTGACCGCTTTGGGACATGCGCTGCAGCACCTGCTCGGCGTGGTGCCGGGCGAGCGTCTGGTTCCCGGTGTAATGCTGGCCCAGCGCACGCAGCCGCTGAGCGCTAAGGTCCAGCAACGGCTCGGTGCGTGGGTCGAGGCGTTCGAACTGCACACTCAGCGCCTGCGCTGGGCCGTAGCGCCCGGCGCACAGGTTCACCGCCATCAGCCCGGACACTGCCCGCAACTGGCCGCCAAGGTCCTGGTTTGCCTCGGCCAGACGTGCGGCCCCCTCGAATGCCGCAATGGTCCGAGGTGCGGCGCCCATGGCGTGGTAGGAGAGGCTGCCCAGGGCCAATTGCAGTTGCAGGGTCAATTGCGTGCAGGGCGCGGTGACCCGGTCGATCAGCGCCAGCGCCTGGTCCACATAGCCGCCGTGCTCACGCAGCAACGACAGTTCTTGCCACAGTGGCATCGCGCTGACCGTCAGGCGGATAGCCAGCAACTGCGCACCGCCGTCAGCAAAGCCCCAGTCGAGGGCGGCACGCACGTCTTCGCGCAGCGGCGCATAGCGGTCGATCCACGGCTGGGTGGCGATCAAATCCCAGTCGCCCTGGGCCTGTTCCATCAGCGCCAGGCAGCGTGCAGCGTGGCGCTCTCGCGTGGCATCCAGTTCGCAGGCCTGGCTGAGCTTTTCCAGGGCGTAGGTGCGGGTGATGTCCAGCAGGCGATAGACCATCTCGTCATCGCTGGCTTCCACATTCAACAACGACTTGGCCACCAGTTGCGTGATGGAGCCCAGCACTTCGGCGGGGGCCACTTGTTCACCTGCGATCACCGCCGCTGCGCTGACCAGGCTGAAGCCGCCACGGAAGACCGCCAGGCGGCGCAGGCAGATTTGTTCGCACGCGGTGAGCAGGTCAAAGCTCCAGTCGAGCGTGGCGCGCAGGGTCTGCTGGCGGGGCAGGGCACTACGTCGGCCGCGGGTCAGCAGGCGAAAGTTGTCTTCCATCTGCACCAGCAGGCCCGGCAAGCCAAACCGTTCGATTTGCGCGGCCACCAGTTCGATCGCCAGGGGAATGCCGTCCAGGCGCTGGCAGATATCAATCGCCAGGGGCAGTTCAGCGTCGCTGAGGGCAAAGCTCTCCTGGTGGGACATGGCGCGCTCGATCAGCAATTGCATGGCCGGGTAACCCAGGGCCTGGGCGCGGTTGCCGGTGGCGGGCGGGCAGGCCAGCGGTTCAAGGCGCTGCACATATTCACCCTCGGCGCGCAGGGCTTCGCGGCTGGTGGTGAGGATGTGTAGGTGCGGTGCATGGCGCAGCAGGGTTTCACTGATCAGGGCGATGTCGTCGAGCAGGTGCTCGCAGTTGTCGATCACCAGCAGCATCTGGCGTGCCTGCAGGCTGCGGGCGAGGCTGGCCAGGGACGCATTCTCGCCCGGTGTCAGGCCGAGCAGGGCGGCCAGGTTGGGCAGGATCATGGACGCGGCACTGAGCGGCGCCAGGTCCAGCAGGTGAATACCGTCGCGGTAATGCCCGATCAGCAATTCCGCGACGCGCAGGGCGACGGTGGTCTTGCCGATGCCACCGGCGCCGGTCAGGGTGATGAAGCGTTGCTGCGGCAGTTGTTGTACCAGGGCGTCGATCAGCGCTTGGCGGCCGATCATGCGCGTGCGCCGCAGGGGCAGGTTATGGCTGGGGCGTTGGGGAGCACCGTCGGTGGGCAGCGTCATGGGTTCGATGCTCAGTGGCGCAACAAAACTGTAGCCGCGCTGGGCGACCGTGACGATATAGCGCTGCCCGGCCTGGCCGTCGCCCAGCGCCTTGCGCAACGCAGCCATGTGCACCCGCAGGTTGCCGTCTTCCACCACGCTTTTGGGCCAGACCCTTGCGATCAACTCCTGTTTGCTCACCACATTGCCGGCGTGCTCCAGCAGGATCAGCAGAATGTCCACCGCCCGCCGCCCCAGGCGCAACGGGCGACCGGCCTCCAGCACCAGGCGCTGGCGCGGGTGGATGCGGTAGGGGCCGAAATGCACGGCTTGGTCGCTCAAGTCATTCATGGCTGCCCAGGTTCTGGAGGAAGGGAACGGCCAGCATATTCCAGGTACGTGCAGACCACTAGGCAGCGATCACATCAGGTTTGCTGCGCGAGTGGTGATTTCGCCAGGTCATCGGGTTGACACCTTCGCTGCGGGTGAACATATGGCAGAAGTGCGCCTGGTCGCAAAAGCCACATTCCAGGCTGATCTGGGTGAGGCTCAGGGACGAGCCGGTAATCAACTCCTTGGCGCGCTGGATGCGTTGCTGGCGAATCCATTCCTGGGGCGACAGCCCGGTGGTGCATTTGAAGGCGCGGGAAAAATGGCTGCGCGACAAGGCGCAGGCCTGGGCCAGGTCGGCGATCGCCAGGCTTTCGCCGAGGTTGGCGAGGATCAGTTGCTTGGCGATGCGCTCACGCCGGGGGCACAGGCCACCGGTGGCGGGCAACCGAGGGGCATATTGCTCGAGTCGGGCCATGACAAATATCCGCAGTCGATGGGAACGTTCCCGGTGGATGGGTGCAGTGTAGACAGGCTTCATCTTGTTGCCGGAGCGCCTGGCTGACGAGTTAATCGTTGTTAATTTCGCCAGGTGCGGTGCTGGAAAAGACAGCACAGCTATGCAATCCCAGGCGTGCAGTGCATGCTTCCCTGGCCCCTTTGGAAAACGTTTGGATAGCGCCCATGAACCGCAACGACCTGCGCCGCGTCGA
The DNA here is from genome assembly GCF_001902145.1 of Pseudomonas fluorescens. Lineage (GTDB taxonomy): Bacteria > Pseudomonadota > Gammaproteobacteria > Pseudomonadales > Pseudomonadaceae > Aquipseudomonas > Aquipseudomonas fluorescens_BV. Next base: position 9,678 of record NZ_MRST01000027.1, on the reverse strand, counting down.
TATGAACCTGCTGGTGATTTTCGAAGCCTTGATGTTCGAGAAAAACCTGACCCGAGTCGCCGAAAAACTGTTTATCGGCCAACCGGCAGTGAGCGCCGCATTGGGCCGCTTGCGTGATTTGTTCGACGACCCGTTGCTGCTGCGCAACGGCCGTGCCATGGAACCCACGGCACGTGCACTGGCGATACTCAAGGAGCTGCAACCGGCCATGGACACCATCTCGGGCGCCGTCAGCCGCGCCAAGGATTTCGACCCCTCCACCAGCTGCGCGGTGTTTCGCATCGGCCTGTCCGATGATGCGGAGTTCGGGCTGTTTCCGTCGTTACTCAGCCGCCTGCGCGAAGAAGCGCCGGGCATCATCGTGGTGGTGCGCCGCGCCAATTACCTGTTGATGCCTTCGCTGCTGGCCAGCGGTGAAATTTCCGTGGGGGTCAGCTACACCACCGACCTGCCGGCCAATGCCAAGCGCAAGAAGCTGCGGGATATCCCCTGCAAGGTCCTGCGCGGCGATGACGGCGAGGCGCCGCTGACCCTGGATGATTACTGCGCCAGGCCCCATGCAATGGTGTCGTTCTCCGGCGACCTGAGCGGCAATATCGACCTGGACCTGGCCCGCATCGGCCGCTCGCGCCGGGTGGTACTGGCGGTGCCGCAGTTCAGCGGGTTACGGGCGTTGCTGGCGGGGACGCAGATTATCGCGACCGTGCCCGATTACGCCGCGTGCGCGTTGACCGAAGGCACACGCCTGCGCGCCGAGGACCCGCCGTTTGCGATTGATGCAGCGGAGTTGTCGATGGTGTGGAGCGGAGTGCATGACAACGACCCAGCGGAGCGGTGGCTGAGGGGCAGGATTGCGGAGCATATGGCGGGAGAGCTTCCTCCGGCGGCGGCCTGCCAGCCAACGCGCTCACAGCGCTAGAGTGCTCTAGCGAGCTGTGGGCTATCCATTACATTTTTATAAGGTGTAGTCGATACAGCTATGCGCGTTGTGTGTGCTCTTGCTGGGCGTTGTGCACCACAGCTGCCAGGCGTTTGAGGCCTTCGTCCAGTCGTGCTGGATCGATGTGACTGAAGTTCAGCCGCAGATACCCTGGATTATTGTCCGGATCTGGAAAGAATGGTTCGCCTGGCATGAACGCCACGTCCGCTGCAAGCGCGGCCTTGAGCAGCGTGCGAGTATCCAGGGGCCGCTTTAAGGTCAGCCAGAAAAACAGTCCGCCCTGTGGCACATTCCAATCGGCCAGATCAGAAAAATGGGTTTCCAGTGCTATCTGAAAAGCGTTCCGTCGAAGCCGGTAGAAGTCTCGTAATTCAGCCAAGTGGTGCGCAAGCCGTTCCGTTCCGATCCATTGCAACGCTTGCCATTGTCCCACGCGGTTGGTGTGCAGGTCGGCCGACTGTTTGAGCCGTAGCAAATGCGGGAATAGATCAGGGCTGGCAATCAGGTAACCGACCCGCAAACCAGGCAACAGTGTTTTCGATACAGTACCGGTGTAAATCCAGCTGGCCTTTTTCAAGCGACCTACAATCGGCGTGGCACTGCCGCCGTCGAAAGTCAGGTCCCGGTAGGGTTCATCTTCGATCAGCGTCACACCAAATTCATCAAGCAAAGTCGCCACGGCGTTACGTTTAGTCTCACTGTAGCGTACGGCAGACGGGTTCTGAAAAGTCGGGATCAAGTAGATAAATGCCGGTCGGTGTTTTTCCAGACGGGCGCGCAGTGTCTCAAGATTCGGACCATCAGCCTCCAGCGGGACGGTGATGCAATCAGCACCGAATAGCTGAAAAATCTGGAGCGCGGCCAAGTAGGTTGGCGCTTCGAGCAGAATCTCGGTGCCCTTGTCGAGATAGAGCTTTGCAGCCAGATCGAGAGTTTGCTGGGAACCACTGACGACCAAGACCTGACTTGCCTCGCATGGCACCCCTAGCGCTCGCGCTTGAGTGGCCAACCTTTCACGCAAAGCTGGCTCACCTTCACTCATACCATACTGGCCCATCGAGACGGGCATCTGAGCCCACTCGACTTTTGGCAACATGACCTCAGCCGGAAGACCTCCCGCGAACGACATCACTTCCGGACGCTGGGCAGCGGCAAGGATTTCACGGATCAAAGAACTTTTAAGGCGCGAAACACGTTCGGAAAAAGCCATGAGGGTCACCGCTGGCAAGGTTTATTAGAATTAGTCAAACTGCTTGACCGAAACTACGACGACTTGAAAGGATAAGTCAATATGATTGACCTTAAAAATCGCGATTCCCAGCAGCAGGCAATGGAAGCGTTCTTCTTCGGCTACCGCGCCTTTACTGCCAAGGCCGACGGTATGCTTGAGCGCCGCGGCTTGAGTCGCGTGCACCAGCGCATTGTGTTTTTTATCTCCCGCTATCCGAACTTGAGCGTCAAGGAGTTGCTCGCATTGCTCGGAGTGACCAAGCAAGCGCTGAACACGCCATTGCGCCAGGTGATCGAAATGCGCCTGGTAAACAGTGTCGAGTCGCAGAGCGACAAGCGTAAACGGTTGCTCGAACTGACCGATGCTGGGCTGCGTCTGGAACAGTCATTGCGTCGCGAGCAAGTGAAGTTACTGGAGCACGTGTTCGCCGAGGCCGGAGAGACGGCCGTGAATGGGTGGCTATCGGTAAACCTTGCACTGGGGAAAACCCAAATGCCAACCGAATAAAAATTCGCCCCGCGACCTGTCCGCCTGTTGGTAGGGCGCACGTGGTCACCGGCGGTACTGGGGGAGGCCGCTACTGTTTTGTTTTCAGGCCCTTGTGGCGTGCCAGCGCTCACTGAAAGCCAAACAGCACATACATCCAATTCTCCCCAGCCGCCAAGCCGCCAGACTCTCCCCATCGCTCAATACCCCGGGGAAGCACTCAGCCATGGATTCAACCGCCAACACCAGCCCCGACGAAGTCGTCACCCTGGTCGTCAAGCACCGGGTCAAACCCGGCTTTGAAGTCAAGTACGAAGCCTGGCTGCGCCGCATCGTGCGCATCGCGGGCGAACGCCCTGGGCACCTTGGTGTTGACGTGGTGCGCAGCCAGCAAAGCGGCATGGCGCTGTTCACTTGCGTGCTGCGCTATCGCTCCACCAGCGCCCTTGAGCTGTGGCTCGGCTCCCCGCAACGCCAGGCCTTGATCGACGAAGCCGCGCCCATGCTGGCGGACGGCGACCAGACGGAAATCGGCGCGGCCAATGAATTCTGGTTCGCGCCCCAGGCCGAGGGCGTTGCCAAGCCGCCGCGCTGGAAGCAGGCGGTGGTCAGCCTGTTTGTGATCCTGCCGCAAACCCTGCTGCTGCCGTTTATCTGGGGGCCGATCCTGCGGTTGCACCCGTTTTTGTCCAATTACGTGGTCTCCACCTTCCTGGTCACCCTGACCATCGTGTTGCTGGTGGTGTACCTGCTGATGCCGGCGGCCACCCGCCTGTTCGCTCCCTGGCTTGAAGCCTCTGTAAAGGAAACCCTATGAACGCCGATCTGATTCTGTTCAATGGCCAGTTCCACACCGTGGACCGGGAAAACCCACGCGCCACCGCCGTGGCCATTCACCAAGGGCGCTTTGTCGCCGTGGGTACCGACGGCGAAGCCATGGCCCTGCGCGGCAGCGGCACCCAGGTCATCGATCTCAAGGGCCGCACCGTGATTCCCGGCCTCAACGACTCGCACTTGCACCTGATTCGTGGCGGGTTGAACTACAACCTTGAACTGCGTTGGGAAGGCGTGCCGTCCCTGGCTGATGCCTTGCGCATGCTCAAGGACCAGGCCGACCGCACGCCCACGCCGCAATGGGTGCGCGTGGTGGGCGGCTGGAACGAATTCCAGTTCGCTGAAAAGCGCATGCCCACCCTGGAAGAACTCAACCAGGCCGCCCCGGACACCCCGGTGTTCGTGCTGCACCTGTACGACCGCGCTTTGCTCAACCGCGCAGCGCTGCGGGTGGCGGGCTACACCAAGGACACGCCGAACCCGCCGGGCGGCGAGATCGTGCGTGACAGCAACGGCAACCCCACCGGCATGTTGGTGGCGCGGCCTAACGCGATGATCCTGTATGCGACCTTGGCCAAGGGCCCGAAACTGCCCCTGGAATACCAGGTCAACTCCACCCGCCAGTTCATGCGTGAACTCAACCGCCTGGGCCTGACCAGCGCCATCGATGCCGGCGGCGGCTTCCAGAACTACCCCGATGACTACGCGGTGATCGAGCAACTGGCCAAGGATCAACAGTTGACGGTGCGCATCGCCTACAACCTGTTCACCCAGAAGCCCAAGGAAGAGCTCAGCGACTTCAAGAACTGGACCGGCAGCGTCACCCTGCATCAGGGCGATGACTACCTGCGTCATAACGGGGCCGGCGAGATGCTGGTGTTCTCGGCGGCGGATTTCGAAGACTTCCTCGAACCCCGCCCGGACCTGTCGCTGACCATGGAACAGGAGCTGGAACCGGTGGTGCGCCACCTGGTGGAACAGCGCTGGCCGTTCCGTCTGCACGCCACTTACGACGAGTCCATCTCGCGCATGCTCGACGTGTTCGAGAAGGTCAACCGCGATATTCCGTTCAATGGCTTGCCGTGGTTCTTCGATCACGCCGAAACCATCACCCCGAAAAACATCGAACGCGTGCGTGCTCTCGGTGGCGGTATTGCGATCCAGGATCGCATGGCGTTCCAGGGCGAATACTTTGTCGAGCGCTACGGCGCCAAGGCCGCCGAAGCCACACCGCCGATCAAGCGCATGCTGGCCGAAGGCGTGCCGGTAGGGGCGGGCACCGATGCCACCCGCGTGTCGAGCTATAACCCCTGGACCTCGCTGTACTGGATGGTCAGCGGCCGTACCGTCGGCGGCCTGGCGCTGCACGCCGAGGGCTTGCCGCGCCTTACCGCGTTGGAACTGTTCACCCACGGCAGCGCCTGGTTCTCCTCCGAGCAGGGCAAGAAAGGCCAGATCAAGGTCGGTCAACTGGCGGATGTCGCCGCGTTGTCGGCGGACTTTTTCAGTGTCGAGGAAGAAGCCATCAAGTGGATTGAATCGGTGCTGACGGTGGTTGGCGGCAAGGTCGTGTACGGCGCTGGCGACTTCGAAGATTTCGCACCGCCACGGGTGCCGGTGCTGCCCGACTGGTCGCCGGTGGTCAAGGTGCCGGGGCACTGGCGCCCGACGTCGCCGATGCAGGCCCAGGTTCACCAGTGCAGCGGCCCTTGTGGCGTGCATGCCCACAGCCATGAAAAAGCGCGCCTTTCCAGCGTGCCGGTCAGCGACTTCCAGGGTTTCTGGGGTGCGTTCGGCTGCTCCTGCTTTGCCTTTTGAAGAACACCCCATCCCTAAAGGAGTTACCCATGACTTACAAGCGCTTGAACAAAGACGATGCTGTTGTTTTGTTGGTTGATCACCAGACCGGCCTGATCTCCCTGGTGCAGGATTTCTCCCCCAACGAGTTCAAGAACAACGTGCTGGCCCTGGCCGACGTGGCGAAGTTCTTCAACCTGCCGACCATCCTCACCACCAGCTTTGAAAGCGGCCCCAACGGCCCATTGGTGCCTGAGCTCAAAGAGCTGTTCCCCGACGCGCCGTACATTCCGCGCCCTGGCCAGATCAACGCGTGGGACAACGAAGATTTCGTCAAGGCCGTCAAGGCGACCGGCCGCAAGCAGATCATCATTGCCGGTGTGGTGACCGACGTGTGCGTGGCATTCCCGACCCTGTGTGCCCTTGACGAAGGCTTCGAGGTCTTCGTGGTCACCGACGCTTCCGGCACCTTCAACGAAACCGTGCAACAAGCCGCCTGGGCGCGTATGACCGCCGCTGGTGCGCAACTGGTCAACTGGTTCTCGGTGGCCTGCGAGCTGCAAGTGGACTGGCGCAACGACATGGAAGGCCTGGCCAACCTGCTCTCGCCGCGCATTCCCAACTACCGCAACCTGATGAACAGCTACTCGGCGTTCGCTGCCAAGTAACCTGCTCTGTAGGAGCGAGCTTGCTCGCGAAAAACGTCAACGATAACGCGTGTTTCCTGAATAAACGCGGCGTCTATGGGGTTTTCGCGAGCAAGCTCGCTCCTACAGAGGGCATTAGGGCAAGTCCTCTCCCACATTTAATGGTGTTCACATTTTGGTTTGTGGTGTGACCACTGACAGGCTATAAAACAGCCCATCGTCCCCCGAGAAGCGACAATGAACCCCTTCGAAGACATGCGCCTGTTCTGCCAGGTCATGGAGTCCGGCAGTTTTACCGCCGCCGCCGAGCAATTGGGCTTGTCCAAGCAATTCGTCAGCCGCCGCCTGATCCAACTGGAAGAGCGCCTGGGCGTACGCTTGCTCAACCGCTCCACACGGCGCCTGGACGTCACGCCGCTGGGCCAGAGTTACTACGAGTCGGCCTTGCGCCTGCTCGGTGAGGTGGAACAAGTGGAGCAGGGCATCGCCGGCCAAAACAGCGAGCCGCGAGGCACCATTCGCCTCAGTGCACCCTTGTCGTTCGCCATGGCGCACCTGGGTTGCCTGTTGCCGTTGTTCCTGCGCCAGCATCCACAGGTCTGCGTTGAAGTCGACCTGAGTGACCGCCCGGTGGACTTGATCGGCGAAGGCTACGACCTGGTGCTGCGCATCGGCACCCTGGAAGATTCCACCCTGATCGCCCGACGGATCGCCGCTATCGAAAGGGTGTATTGCGCCAGCCCCGACTACCTGGCGCTGCGGGGGACGCCGCTGAAACCCGAGGACTTAACGGCGCACGACTGCCTGCCCTACGGGCACGGGCGCCAGGTGCAATGGCGTTTCAAAGGCAAGTTGCAAGCTTTGAGCGTCAGCGGACGCATGCGCGTCAATAACGGTGACCTGCTGCGCGATACCGCGATTGCCGGTCTGGGCGTTACCTACCTACCGACGTTCATTGTCAGCGATGCCTTGAAGGACGGTCGCTTGGTCAAGGTATTGGAAGACTTCGCCCCTGAGGCATTGACCCTGTCGGCGGTGTACCCGCAGCACCGGCAGAGTTCACGCCCGGTGCAAGCGCTGGTGGAGTTCCTGCGCGAACGCCTGGCTAGCGGCTGCTGAATAGTTGGCGGATCAGGTTGGGCGTGCTGCCCGTCCACCGCTTGAACGAGCGCCGAAAATTCGCCGCATCGTTGAAGTTCAGGTACGCCGCCACTTGCTCGTTACTCAACCCCTTGGCCTGGTACAGGTGCAACGCCACATGCTTGCGCACCCGGTCGACCTGTTGCTGAAAACCGGTGTCGTGCCGTTGCAACTTGCGCTTTAGCGTGGCCGGGCTCATGGCGAAGGTGTGCGCGGCCTGTTCCAGGCTTGGTGGCTGGCGCACGTGTTCGCGCAGGTAGGCATAGAGGCAGTCCAGAAAACTTGTGGCAAAGCCCAGTTGCTCGATTTGTTCAAGGGCTTGCTGGCGCGCGACCTGGCCCGCCGTGGCCGAAGCGCCCGGCCAGATGTGGGTGAGGTATTCACGGGGGAGGCACATCATGTCCAGCGGACGTTCGAAGCGCGTGTGTTCGCCCAGATGTACCCAGTATTGCTCGACATACCGAGGTTCTGCATGGCTGAAGCTGCATACCCACGGCAAGCGCTGGCCGCTGAGCCATTGGCTCATGGCAACCAGCGAAGTCATGCTGGCTTCGAGCAGAAAGCGCCAGTGTTCGCCGGCGCCGCAGCTGTCCAACCAATACAAGTAAGCGTGGTGCTCATCCAGCTCCAGTTGCAGCGTGGCCAGCGGGCTGAGCAGCACTTGTTGCTGGATCAGGATATCCAGGGCCTGATGAAGATTCTGTGCATGCCCCAGGGCATGACTGGCGGCGCCGTAGTAGCCGGGCAGCAAGCGTTGGCCAAACAGGAAACTGCTGTCATCGGCATCCAGTAGTTTGCGGCTGTTGCCGATCAAGCCCAGGAACTGTTGCGGGCTCAACCGCGCGTTGCCGGCCAGGATGTCTTCGTGGAACAGGCCGGTGCCGCGCAGCAGGCGATGGCTGTCGATGTCCCGGGACAAGCCCAGGTCGATCAACGTGGCGGGTTGATAGTGACCGGGAATGAAGCGGCTGTCGTTTTCATACCAGCTGGTTTTCACGGCCATTTCAGGCACTTTTCGCAAGGGGTTGCTTGGCCCGGGCCAGGCCCATATTCAGCCGCTTGAGCAACTCGTGGGGTGACTCCTGCAAGGCCATCACCACCGCCGTGGTCGCCGCCAGTTGCAGGCGTTCGCCCTGTTGCCGGGTCTTGTGGGCGAGGCTCTGCACCGCGTGTTGCAACTCCAGCGCCAGGCCCTGGGCCTGGCGCTCGCCGGTGTTGGGCAGCAGCACCACAAAACGATCGCCCGCCAGGCGGCACAACAGGTCCTGGCGGCGCAGGTTGAGCAACAGCACATGGCTGACCGCCTGTAGCACCGCATCGCCCTCGGCATGCCCGTAGGCCTGGTTGACGGTGGCGAAACTATCCAGGTCCAGGGCCAGCAACGACAGTGGTTGTTGCTGCGCTTGGCTGTCGCGCAGGCTGTCGGCGAGTTGGCGCTTGAGGTAGTCGGCGCCGGCCAGGGGCGTGAGTTTGTCGAATAGCCGGTGCTCGCGAAACAACCGCTCGCGTTTTTCCATCTGCGCGCTGATCGCCAGTTGTTCGTGGTGCCAGTGATATATGCCAATCGTTAGCAGGATCATGCCCACCGGCATTGGCCCGGACTCCAGCCAGTGATCCCAGGACACGCTGTCAGGCAGGCGGATGAATTCGTCTAGGCTGTCGATCCACCAGGAAAAAAAGATGCACGACAGCCCCAGCGCCAGGTATTGGGTGACCCGTCCGGCGGGGCGACTTTTCAACACCAGGCCCAACCAGATCAGCGCGAGCAGCGCCGAACCGCCTTCGCCGACGATATCCAGCCATACCCATTCGCTGACGCTCTTGAGCTCGCCGCAGGCCAGGTGCAGGATCAGCCCGAGGTTGGCGGCGATCAGTAGCAACGCGAGTTTCCAGCGGTGGGGTTTGAGCACGGAAAACATGACCACGGGTCCTTGGGCAAATGAGTAATGGGCGCCAGCACAGCAGATGGATGTGACGGTTGGATGACGGGGTGGGAGGGTCGAATCAGCTCATGCCCTCGGCACATTTTCAGCTGAGCATGGAAGCCATGTGGGAGCTGGCTTGCCTGCGAAGACGGCCTGACAGCCAGCGCCTATCTACCTGACACCCCACGATCCAACTGTGGGAGCGGGCTTGCTCGCGAAGGCGCCCTCACAGTCGACACTGTTATACCGAGTACATATCCATTCCTGCGGTAACGGCCACTTAGGGTTCCGCTTTTACAGCGGGTCACTTTTGGAAAAGAGCCCCAAAAGTAACCAAAAGGGCTCTTGCCCCACCACTCGGCACCTCGCTAGGGCTCGGTGTGCCCGAACACAGTCTTGAATCCGTGGGCCGCCGCCACGCGCCATCCCTGGCGCGGGGCGGCTAACCCGGCGTCCTGCCGGGTTACCCACGAATTCAAGCCTGTGTTCGGCCAGCGTGGTTTAACGGGGCGCCTAAGATCAAAAGCAGATCAAGAGCAAGATCAAGAGCGCGGCGTTTTTCAAGTTAGTTGTCGCGTCCACCGTCGTGCTACGCGACTTTTATTACCACGGTCAGCTCCCTTTCAGGGTTCAGATACACCGTCCCGATAGGGTTCCAGTTGCGTGTCTCGCCTGACC
>NZ_MRST01000009.1 GCF_001902145.1 Pseudomonas fluorescens | reverse complement strand
TTTTCGAAGATTTCTTCAACAACTTCAACCACTTGCGCTTGCGATCTCTCGTAAGCGGGAGGCGAATTCTACAGCGTTACACGCTGCTGTCAACACCTCTTTTTCAACTTCCTTTTGGCTTCGATGAGCTGAAGCAACTTGCTGCCGAAAACTTCTTAACTCATTGTTTACCAAGGAGTTTTCCGTTTCGAACGCGCCGGAAGTGGGGCGAATTATAGGCCTCTGGAATCTGCCGTCAACCTTCTTTTTCACATTTCTGTCATATCAGTCAAAAAAGCCCCAATAACGCAAAGGCCGGCCCCAAGGGGCCGGCCTTTTACCTACCGAGCCTTACAGGCTAGGGAAGGCGAATTGCGACGCTTCATGGCTGGCCCGTTGCGGCCAACGCTGGGTGATCGCCTTGCGACGGGTATAGAAACGCACCCCGTCCGGCCCATAGGCATGCAAGTCGCCAAACAGCGAACGTTTCCAGCCACCAAAGCTGTGATACGCAACCGGAACAGGCAGCGGCACGTTAACACCCACCATGCCGACCTCAATCTCATCACAGAACAGACGCGCCGCTTCACCGTCACGGGTGAAGATGCAGGTACCGTTACCGTATTCATGATCATTGATCAGTTGCATCGCCGCTTCCAGGCTATCCACCCGCACTACGCACAGCACCGGCCCAAAGATCTCTTCTTTATAGATACGCATCTCAGGGGTGACGCGGTCAAACAAGCTGCCACCGAGGAAAAAACCTTGCTCATGTCCGGCAACACTCAAGCCACGGCCATCAACGACCAGCTCAGCCCCCGCCGACACACCATCTTCTATATAGCCACTGACTTTATCCCGTGCCTGCCCCGTCACCAACGGGCCCATATCCAGGCCGCAAGAAGTGCCCGCACCAATCTTCAACGCCTTGACCTGCGGCACCAGCTTGGCGATCAACGCATCCGCTACCTGGTCGCCCACGCACACAGCCACTGAGATCGCCATGCAACGCTCACCGCAGGAGCCATAAGCCGCGCCCATCAGGGCACTCACCGCGTTATCCAGGTCTGCATCCGGCATCAGCACTGCGTGGTTCTTCGCCCCGCCCAGCGCCTGCACGCGTTTGCCACGTTTGGTCGCTTCGGAATAGATGTACTCGGCAATCGGCGTCGAGCCTACAAAGCTCAAGGCTTTGACTTCCGGCGCTTCGATCAATGCATCCACCGCGCCCTTGTCGCCATGCACCACACTGAGCACGCCTTTGGGCAGCCCGGCTTCCTGCAACAATTGCGCGATCAACAGCGTCGAACTCGGGTCGCGCTCCGACGGTTTAAGGATGAAACAGTTACCGCAGACAATCGCCAGCGGGTACATCCACAACGGCACCATCGCGGGGAAGTTGAACGGGGTGATACCCGCCACCACGCCCAGCGGCTGGAAGTCCGACCATGCATCAATGTTCGGCCCTACGTTGCGGCTATATTCACCCTTGAGAATCTCCGGCGCCGAGCACGCGTACTCCACGTTCTCGATCCCACGCTTGAGTTCACCGGCGGCGTCTTCCAGGGTCTTGCCATGTTCTTCGCTGATCAACTGCGAGATCCGTGCTTCGTTCTGCTCCAGCAGTTGCTTGAAACGGAACATCACCTGGGCACGCTTGGCCGGCGGCGTATTGCGCCAAGCCGGAAACGCCGCCTTGGCTGAGTCAATCGCCTGTTGAATGGTTTCACGGCTGGCCAAAGGCACCTGGTGAATCACCTGGCCGGTAGACGGGTTGTAGACGTCGGCACTACGACCGCTGTCGTTGACCAGTTCACCGTTGATCAAATGCTGGATAAGGCTCATGCAGGGCTCCTGAAAAATTGTTCTATATAGAAGGAGAAATCAGTCGATCTTGTTCAGCACTTCGCCGACCGCGTCAAACAGACGGTCCAGGTCCTGCGGCTTGCTGTTGAAGGTTGGCCCGAACTGCAGGGTGTCACCGCCAAAACGCACATAGAAACCGGCTTTCCACAACGCCATGCCGGCCTCGAATGGACGCACGATGGCATCTCCATCACGCGGAGCAATCTGAATCGCACCGGCCAGGCCGTAGTTGCGAATGTCGATCACATTCTTGCTGCCCTTCAAACCGTGCAGCGCGTTCTCAAAGTGCGGTGCGACTTCGGCTACGCTCTGCACCAGGTTTTCTTTCTGCAACAGGTCCAATGCCGCCAAGCCCGCCGCGCAAGCCACCGGGTGCGCCGAGTAGGTGTAGCCGTGGGGGAATTCCACTGCGTATTCCGGCGTCGCCTGGTTCATGAAGGTCTGGTAGATCTCGCTGCTGGCAATCACCGCGCCCATCGGGATCGCGCCGTTGGTGACTTGCTTGGCGATGCACATCAGGTCCGGGGTCACGCCGAAGCTGTCGGCACCGAACATCGAGCCGGTGCGGCCAAAGCCCGTGATCACTTCGTCGAACACCAACAGGATATTGTGCTGGTCGCAAATTTCGCGCAGACGCTTGAGATAACCCTGCGGTGGCACCAATACGCCAGCGGAACCGGCCATCGGCTCGACAAACACGGCTGCGATGTTCGACGCGTCATGCAGCTCGATCAGCTTGAGCAACTCATCGGCCAAGGCAATACCGCCCTGCTCCGGCATGCCCCGGGAGAAGGCGTTGCTGGCCAGCAAGGTGTGAGGCAGATGGTCAACATCCATCATCGCCTGGCCAAACAGCTTACGGTTACCGTTCACACCGCCCAGGCTGGTACCAGCGATGTTCACGCCGTGGTAACCACGGGCGCGACCGATCATCTTGGTCTTCGTGGCCTGGCCTTTCAGGCGCCAGTAGGCCCGCACCATCTTCACCGCCGTATCGGCACATTCAGAGCCCGAATCGGTGAAGAACACATGATTCAGGTTGCCCGGGGTCAGGTCGGTGATCTTTTCCGCCAACTGGAAGGACAACGGATGACCGTATTGGAAGCCTGGAGAGTAGTCCAAGGTGCCCAATTGCTTGGCGACCGCCTCCTGGATTTCCTTGCGCGTATGCCCGGCGCCACAGGTCCAAAGGCCCGACAACGAATCATAGACCTTGCGCCCCTTGTCATCGGTCAACCAGCTACCTTCGGCGGCCACGATCAGGCGTGGATCGCGCTGGAAGTTGCGGTTGGCGGTGTAAGGCATCCAGTGCGCATCCAGCTTCAATTGGCTGGCCAGGGACGATGGGGCGTTTTCGGGCATGTTCATCAGCAAAACCTCGCAGGGCAACAGGCAGCGTCGGGATTGAAAAAGCGTTGTTGCAGCTAAATTGCCACGGGGATAAAGTCGATGAAATTCAACTCTTCTAACCTTCAGTCAGGACTTCACTAAACTATGAGCAGCCGTCGTCCCGACCCTTTGGCCCAAGTCAGTGACTTCGATATTCGCCTGCTGCGCATCTTTCGCAGTGTGGTGGAGTGTGGCGGCTTCTCGGCAGCGGAAACCGTCCTTGGCATCGGTCGCTCGGCCATCAGCCAGCAGATGAGCGACCTTGAGCAACGACTCGGCCTACGACTCTGCCAACGCGGCCGCGCCGGTTTTTCCCTGACAGAAGAAGGCCGCGAGGTCTATCAATCTGCCCTGCAACTGCTGAGTGCCCTTGAAAGTTTTCGCACCGAGGTCAACGGCCTGCACCAACATTTGCGCGGCGAGTTGATCATTGGCCTCACCGATAACCTTGTCACTCTGCCCCATATGCGCATCACCCACGCATTGGCGCAGTTGAAGGAACGCGGCCCGGACGTGCAGATCCAGATCCGCATGATCGCCCCCAATGAAGTGGAGCAAGGCGTACTCGACGGTCGCCTGCACGTCGGTGTGGTGCCCCAGGCCAGCGCACTGTCGGGCCTGGAATACCAGCCGTTGTACAGCGAACGCTCCTTGCTCTATTGCGCGGTCGGCCACCCGCTGTTCTACGCCGACAACAAGCAACTCGACGACGAGCGCGTCGACAGCCAGGACGCCATCGCCCCCACCTTCCGCTTACCCGCGGAAATCCAGGCCCATTACCAGGCGCTCAACTGCACCGCCAGTGCGTCAGACCGCGAAGGCATGGCGTTCCTGATTCTCACCGGGCGCTATATCGGTTACTTGCCCGACCATTACGCCAGCCTGTGGGTGCAACAGGGCCGACTGCGCGCGCTGAAACCGGCTACACGTTTTTACGATTTGAGCCTGGCATCGGTCACGCGCAAGGGCCGTCGCCCTCATTTGGTGCTGGAAAGCTTCCTCGAAAGCCTGGCCGCCACCCGCTGATTCGGGCCTCGCACAAAAAGCTGAGCACATGGACAGCTTTTTGCAAGGACTCAAGGACCTTGAACCGTCCGCCTTGAGTTTACCCGCCATGCCCCCAGAATCCTCCAGCCCCAGCGACCTGATCTACGGCCTCAACGACCGGCCGAAACCACTGCCCGCTCTACTCGCGGCGCTGCAACATGTGTTGGCGGCGTTCGTCGGCATCATCACCCCGCCCCTGATTATTGGCTCCACCCTCGGCCTCACCGCCCACTTGCCCTACCTGATCAGCATGGCGTTGATGGTTTCCGGCGTAGGCACCTTCATCCAGGCACGCAGGCCGTTTGGTATCGGTGCCGGCATGATCTGCCTGCAAGGCACCAGCTTTGCGTTTCTCGGCGCGGTGCTGTCTGCAGGCTTTCTGGTGAAACAACGCGGCGGCAGCCCGGAAGACATTCTGGCGATGATTTTCGGCGTGTGCTTCTTCGGCGCGGCGGTGCAGATTGTATTGAGCCGCTTTATCGGCCAACTGCGCCGAGTGATCACACCGCTGGTAACCGGGATTGTGATTACGCTGATCGGCATCAGCCTGATCAAAGTGGGGATCACCGACCTCGGCGGCGGTTTCAATGCACCGGACTTCGGCGCCCCCGCCAACCTGGCGCTGGGCCTGTTCGTGGTGCTGACGATCATCCTGCTCAACCGCTCGAACACCCCCTCGGTACGCCTGTCGGCCATCATCATTGGCCTGGCCCTGGGCAGCCTGGCGGCGTGGCTAAGTGGCAAACTGGTTCCCCAGGCTTTGCCTGACCTGCCACTGGTCAGCCTTCCTACGCCATTCCGCTTTGGTTTCAACTTCGACTGGAGCGCCTTCCTGCCGATTGCGCTGATTTATCTGATCAGCAGCATCGAAACCGTCGGCGACCTCACCGCCAATTGCATGATCGCCCGCCAGCCCATCAGCGGCCCTTCTTATATAAGCCGGCTCAAGGGCGGGGTCCTCGGCGATGGGGTGAGCTGCATGATCGCCGCCGCCTTCAGCGCTTTCCCCAACACCACGTTTGCGCAGAACAATGGCGTGATCCAACTCACCGGCGTGGCCAGCCGCTACGTCGGTTTATACATCGGCGTGTTGCTGTTCTGTCTGGGCCTGTTTCCGCTGATCGGCGCCGTGCTGCAGCAAATCCCCAAGCCGGTACTGGGCGGCGCGACCCTGGTGATGTTCGGCAGTGTGGCCGCGGCCGGCGTGCGCATTCTCGCCCAGGCACCGCTGGATCGACGCAGCATGCTGATTATCGCCACCTCGTTCGGGGTTGGCCTGGGTATCGCCGCGCAACCCAACCTGCTGCACCTGATGCCGACACTGGTGCAGAACCTGTTCGACTCCGCCATCACCAGCGGCGGTATCACTGCCATCCTCCTGTGCCTGTTACTGCCGGAGGCCAAGGCAAGTACCGCCGCCGCAAACCCCAGCCCGGAACGCGACAGCCTGGAACCGCTTTGACGGTTTTATTGCATCAGGACTTGTCTGAGGCTTGAGGGTGGGTTATCTGTGCACACGTCGTCTCTATCGATCAGCACGGAAACCTCCATGAGCCTCGAAGTTCCTGCCCACAGCAACCACGCCGGTAAACCCGCCAGCCGCATTCGGCAAAAGAACGAACAAGCGATTCTCCAGGCTGCTGAAGATGAATTCGCGCGCCATGGCTACAAAGGCACCAGCATGAACACCATCGCTGCCAGTGCCGGGCTGCCCAAGGCCAACTTGCACTACTACTTCACCAACAAGCTGGGCCTGTATATCGCAGTGCTGAGCAATATCCTCGAACTGTGGGACAGCACCTTCAACGCGCTGACCGCCGAGGACGACCCGGCCGTGGCGCTCGCTCGCTACATCCGTACCAAGATGGAATTCTCGCGCCGCCAACCCCAAGCCTCGCGGATCTTCGCCATGGAGATCATCAGCGGTGGCGAATGCCTCACTGAATATTTCGGCCAAGACTATCGGGCCTGGTTCAGTGGCCGTGCCGCAGTGTTCCAGGCCTGGATCGACGCCGGCAAAATGGACCCCGTCGACCCCGTGCACCTGATCTTCCTGCTGTGGGGCAGCACCCAGCACTACGCCGACTTCGCCACCCAGATCTGCCGCGTCACCGGTCGCACCAAGCTGACCAAGCAGGACATGGAAGATGCCGGCACCAACCTGATCCATATCATTCTCAAAGGCTGCGGCATCAAGCCAGCCCTATAAACGAAGCGATTTATGCCTTTTACGCTCACCGGCTTTTGCGAGTTTCGTGAAGAAATACGCAAAAGCCGCTTTATCACCTTGGCGGCACCGATTACCAGCCCGCAGGACGCCCAAGCGTTTTTCGAGCAACACAGCGACCTGAACGCCACGCACAACTGCTGGGCCTGGAAGCTGGGCGATCAATACCGCAGCAGCGATGACGGCGAACCCGGTGGCACCGCCGGGCGCCCAATCCTCGCGGCCATCGAGGCCCAGGGCTTTGATCAGGTGGCCGTCTTGGTGATCCGCTGGTACGGCGGCATCCAACTGGGCACCGGTGGGTTGGCCCGCGCCTATGGCGGTGGGGCCAATAAATGCCTGCAAAATGCCGAGCGCATCGAGCTGATCAGCCGCGTGCCCCTGAGCTGCGCCTGCGGGTTCTCCGAGCTGAACCTGGTAAAGCTGCGTGTCGCTGAACTCGGCGGACTCGTGGTGGAAGAAATCTTCACCGCCAACGGCGTGGAGCTGCAGCTCGCACTGGGGGAGGCACACATCGACACCCTGCAAACCCAGCTCGCCGACCTGAGCCGTGGGCGCATCTTGCTGGAACGCTGAAACTGCCACTGTTATGTGCTGAACTCCCTGAACCGCGATTTCAAAGGAAGCCTTTCATGTCTACGCCAAAAACCGCACTGATCATCGGCGCCTCGCGCGGGCTGGGCCTTGGCCTGGTCAAGCAACTGCTTCAGGACGGCTGGGACGTGATCGCCACCGTGCGCGATCCGAACAAGGCCGATGCCCTGAACGCCGTGGGGCCGGTGCAGATCGAGAAGCTGGATATGGACGATCAACAAGCTGTGATCGCCCTGGCCCAACGCCTGAAAGATCGCACCTTTGACCTGCTGTTCGTCAACGCCGGCGTCAAGGGCCCGGCGAACCAGGAGCCGGGCCACGCTACCCTCGCGGAAGTCGGCCAGCTGTTTTTCACCAACGCCATAGCGCCGATCAACCTGGCCCAGCGCTTTGTCGGGCAGATCCGCAAAGATACCGGCGTGCTGGCTTTCATGAGTTCGGTGCTGGGCAGCGTGACCATTCCCGACAACTCGGACCTGGCTTTGTACAAGGCCAGCAAGGCCGCCCTCAATTCGATGACCAATAGCTTTATTACGCAACTTGGCGAGCACAAGCCGACGGTGCTGTCGCTGCACCCGGGTTGGGTAAAGACCGACATGGGCGGCGAAAACGCGCACATCGACGTCGAGACCAGCGTGCGCGGCCTGGTGGACCAGGTGAATGCCTACACCGGCAAAGGTGGTCATCACTTCGTCGACTACAAGGGCGACACCATCGCCTGGTAGCCACCCCCAACTGTGGGAGCGAGCTTGCTCGCGAAGAACGCCAGGCACTGCGTTAAACCAGACTGCCCGCGTCATCGTTGACGATTTTCGCGAGCAAGCTCGCTCCCACAGAGGTAAACTGCCCACCTCGCCCTCCCCGGCGACCCTGGATCAGCAGACAGGGCAACACTGAGCTGGCAAACCTGAACCCATCATTCAGAGGAGCCGGCCAATGCCTGCGACCCGTATCTGGTTAAAAAACCCCCTCGCGATTTTCACTGCCAATGGCTTCGATGCCCGTGGCGGCCTGGTGCTGCAAGACGGTGTCATCACCGAGGTGCTGGCCCAAGGGCAAGCGCCTGCACACCCCTGCGCGCAGGTGTTCGATGCCCGCGAGCATGTGGTGCTGCCTGGGCTGATCAATACCCACCACCACTTCTATCAAACCCTGACCCGTGCCTGGGGCCCGGTGGTCAACCAACCGCTGTTTCCCTGGCTGAAAACCCTGTACCCGGTATGGGCGCGCCTCACCCCGGCAAAACTCGCCCTGGCCAGCAAAGTCGCTCTGGCCGAATTGCTGCTCTCGGGCTGCACCACGGCGGCCGATCACCACTACCTGTTCCCCGATGGCTTGGAAAACGCCATTGATGTGCAGGTAGAGACCGTGCGCGAACTGGGGATGCGCGCCATGCTCACCCGCGGTTCCATGAGCCTGGGTGAAGCCGATGGCGGCCTGCCACCGCAGCAAACGGTGCAGCAAGGCCAGGTGATCCTCGAAGACAGCCAGCGCCTGATCCGCGAATATCACCAGCGCGGTGACGGCGCGCAGATCCAGATCGCCCTGGCGCCGTGCTCGCCGTTTTCCGTCACCCCGGAAATCATGCAAGCCAGCGCCGAGCTGGCCAACCAGCTGGACGTGCGCCTGCACACCCACTTGGCGGAAACCCTCGACGAGGAAGATTTCTGCCTGCAACGCTTCGGGCTGCGTACCGTGGATTACCTCGACAGCGTCGGCTGGCTCGGCCCGCGCACCTGGCTGGCCCACGGCATTCACTTCAACCCGGACGAAATAGCGCGCCTGGGCGCCGCCGGCACCGGCATCTGCCATTGCCCAAGCTCGAATATGCGCCTGGCCTCCGGCATCTGCCCCACCCTGGACCTGCTCGCCGCCGGCGCCCCGATCGGCTTGGGCGTGGACGGCTCGGCCTCCAACGACGCCTCGAACATGATCCTTGAAGCCCGCCAGGCCCTGTACATTCAGCGCCTGCGCTACGGCGCGGAAAAGATCACCCCCGAAGGCGTACTCGGCTGGGCCACCAAGGGCTCGGCGCAGTTGCTGGGGCGCACGGATATTGGCGAGTTGGCAGTAGGCAAACAGGCGGACCTGGCACTGTTCAAGCTCGATGAGCTGCGCTTCTCCGGCAGCCATGACCCCATTTCCGCACTGCTGCTGTGCGGCGCGGACCGGGCAGACCGGGTGATGATCGCGGGTCAATGGCGGGTGATCGACGGCCAAGTCGAAGGCCTGGACCTCAAGGGCTTGATCGCCGATCACAGCCAGGCGGCGCGGCAGTTGATCGCGGGTATCTAAGCCAGGCGCCAATCAAAAATGTGGGAGCGGGCTTGCTCGCGAATGCGGTGGTTCAGTCACAGATGTACTGACTGACACAGCGCATTCGCGAGCAAGCCCGCTCCCACATTGGATCTGTGCCACCTTTTAACTCGGTTACAAACCCAACAGCGACAGCATGATAAAGGTCGCAAACAACACAAAATGCGTCATCCCTTCTATCGCATTGGTTTCACCATCGTTGAGGTTGATCGCGCTGACGATCAGCGTGATCAACACCATCACCGTTTGCACCGGCGTCATCGCCATCTGGAACGGCTGCCCGGTGTAGAGCGCCATGGCTTCCATCACCGGCACCGTCAGGATCACCGTAGACAACGAAGCCCCCAGCGCGATGTTGACCACCGATTGCATGCGGTTGGCCAACGCGGCGCGCAGTGCCGTGAGGATTTCCGGCGCGGCAGAGATAGCCGCCACCACAATCGCGGTAATCACCGGCGGTGCGCCTGTGCCTTCCAGGCCCAGGTCGAGGGTCTTGGACATCACCTCGGCCAGCGCGCCAATCACGATCACCCCAAACACCAGAGTCGCAATGGAAAACGTCAGGCTGACAGACGGCGCGTGCTCGTCTTCCGGTTGTTTCTTGCGGCGCTTTTCCGGGTAGCTGTAGCTGAAGAAATAACTGTGCGGCCCCACCTGCATGCGCAGGAACAAGGTGTAAAGCACCACCATCGCGCCAATGGTGAAGGCAGAGTAAATTTTCCAGTCCGCTTCGGGGATAAATTCCGGTACCACCATCGACACCCCCATGGCGGTAAGAATCATCACACTGTAGGTGCGCGCCGAGTCATCGTTGTAGGACTGTTCGCCATGCTTGATGCCGCCCATCAGCGCGGCCAGGCCGAGGATACCGTTGATATCGAGCATCACCGCTGAGTAGATGGTGTCGCGCACCAGGGTGGGCGATGGCTCGTTACTCATCATGATCGCCAGGATCACCACTTCCACCAATACCGCGGCGAGGGTCAGGATCATGGTGCCGTAGGGGTCGCCGACTTTTTCCGCCAACTGTTCGGCGTGATGGGCCACGCGCATCGACGCCATCACGATAAACGCGATCAGCGCAAAGCCGGCCAGCAGCGCAACCAGTTGGCCGCTGTGGAGCATCCAGTGTTCCAGCGGGTAGGCGGCGATGGCGGCAATCAGCGCCAGCAGCATGAATTTTTCTTGCTTGAGGGATGTGAGCATTCCGGGCCTTTTTTACAGCGGATCAGTCATTGATGGGGTAAAGACTGCGCCGAGCTGCTAACGTTTCGTTACACCTTAGTTCAGGTCACCCTTGCGTGAGTGACAGAAATACTCTCCTGCTGGTCAGGTTTTGCCGATTATTTCAGCCATGGCCTGTAGAATGCCGCCATTGCACCTGATGAGATTTTAAACATGTACGATTGGCTCAACGCCCTGCCCAAGGCTGAATTGCACCTGCACCTGGAAGGCTCGCTGGAGCCTGAGTTGCTGTTCGCCCTGGCCGAGCGCAACAAGATTGCGCTGCCATGGAACGACGTCGAAACCCTGCGCAAGGCCTACGCCTTCAACAACCTGCAAGAGTTTCTCGACCTGTATTACAAGGGCGCCGATGTGCTGCGCACGTCCCAGGACTTCTACGACCTGACCTGGGCCTACCTGCTGCGCTGCAAGGCCCAGAACGTGATCCACACCGAACCTTTCTTCGACCCGCAAACCCACACCGACCGTGGCGTACCGTTCGAAGTGGTGCTCAACGGCATCGCCGCTGCGCTTAAAGACGGCGAGCAGCAACTGGGCATCACCAGCGGTTTGATCCTCAGCTTCCTGCGCCACCTGAGCGAAGACGAAGCGCAGAAAACCCTCGACCAGGCGCTGCCGTTCCGTGACGCCTTCGTGGCCGTGGGCCTGGACAGCTCGGAAATGGGCCACCCACCGAGCAAGTTCCAGCGCGTGTTCGACCGTGCCCGTCACGAAGGCTTCCTGACCGTGGCCCACGCCGGCGAAGAAGGCCCGCCCGAGTACATCTGGGAAGCCATCGACCTGCTGAAAATCCAGCGCATCGACCATGGCGTGCGCGCCATCGAAGATGAGCGTTTGATGCAGCGCATCATCGACGAGCAGATCCCGCTGACCGTGTGCCCGCTGTCTAACACCAAGCTCTGCGTGTTCGACGACATGGCCCAGCACAACATCCTCGACATGCTCGAGCGTGGCGTGAAGGTCACCGTGAATTCGGATGACCCGGCGTACTTCGGCGGCTATGTCACCGAGAACTTCCATGCGCTGCACACCTCCCTGGGCATGACCCAGGACCAGGCCAAACGCCTGGCGCAGAACAGCCTGGATGCGCGGCTCGTGAAGCCATAACCGGCAATCATTGGATGAACGCGGGCTAAATGTGGGAGCGGGCTTGCTCGCGAATGCGGTGAATCAGTCTACAGTTGCATCGACTGACACGCCGCCTTCGCGAGCAAGCCCGCTCCCACATTGGTTTTGCATTGTCCTTTAGATTTCGCTGAGTTCTTCCAGGGTTTTGCCCTTGGTCTCCATCCCGAACAGCCACACCACCAGCGCCGCCACCGCAAAACACAGCGCGCCCAAGGCAAATACCCCGCCCTGCCCGGTTACCGGGAACACCAACCCGGTCACCAACGGCCCCAACAACGAGCCAACCCGCCCAATTGCCGACGCAAACCCCGAGCCTGTCGCACGTGCCGAGGTGGGATACAACTCCGGCGTGTAGGTGTACAGCACCGCCCACATGCCAAACAGGAAGAACTGCATCAACAACCCCGAGGTGATCAGCAGGCCCACGTTGCCGCCAAACACTGCGCTCTGCCCATACAAAAACGCCATCACCCCGCCGCCCAGCAGGGTCACCACGCACACGGGCTTGCGCCCCCAGCGCTCGACCAACCACGCGGCCATCAAAAAGCCCGGGATTCCGCCCAGGGAAATGATCACCGTGTAATACACCGACTGGGTCACGGCAAAACCCGATTGCTGCAACAACGCACTCAACCACGACGTCAACCCGTAGAACCCGAGCAGGGCAAAGAACCACACGCTCCAGATCATCACCGTGCGTTGGCGGTACTGCGCCGACCACAACTGCTGGAACGCGGAGAAAAACGTCCCCGGCGTACTCTCTACCCGTGGCAAAGCAATTGGCTCCGGCAAGTCGTCGCGGCCCAGGGAATCGCGCACCTTCTGCTCGATGCCAAGCAAGACCTTGTCCGCCGCTTCATGGCGCCCCGCCTGTTCCAGCCAACGCGGTGACTCCGGGATAAAGAAGCGGATAGCCAGCACGAATACCGCCGGTACCGCCAGCACCAGGAAGATGTCGCGCCAGCCAATCACCGGCAACAAGAAGTAAGACAGTACGCCCGCAGCCACAAAGCCCAACGGCCAGAAACCATCCATCAACGCGATATAACGCCCGCGTCTTTTGGCGGGGATCAGCTCTGACAACATCGACTGGGCAATAGGAAACTCCATGCCCATGCCAATGCCCAGCAGGATCCGAAACAACGTCAGCGTCTCCACCGTCTGCGCCGTGGAACACAAGTAGCTCGCCAACCCCCAGAGTACGATGCTCCACTGAAACACCGGTTTGCGACCGAAGCGATCAGCAAGCATCCCGGACAGCGAAGCCCCCACCACCATGCCGAAAAAACTCGAACTGGCCAGCAACCCGGCCTGGGCCGTGCTCAGGCCAAACTCGGTTTTGATCGAGCCCAACAGGAAGGTCATCATCGCCAGGTCCATGGAGTCAAAGAAAAACGCCAGGGCGATGACGATGAAAATGATTCGGTGGTAACCGCTGATGGGCAACCGTTCCAGGCGTTCCGCCGCGCTATAACCCTGCCTACCCATGCCACACCCCTCGTATGAAAAATCCCCCTTGCGAGTGTGCCGCATCGTTTGCGCCGACTATTGCTGGATGCGACCTGACGACAGCTGAGAACGACGCCAGCACCTGTAGGAGCGAGCTTGCTCGCGAAGAACGTTAACGATAACGCGGGGCATCTGGATAAAACGCGGCGCACTCAAATTTTTCGCGAGCAAGCTCGCTCCTACAGCTTGGCAATGCCAGCTATGTGCTCAAGCCCCACGTCATTGACCGACAAGGCCCGTGACTCGTTGATTACGCTGATCCAGTTCGCCTGCAGAAACAGTTGCATCAAGCCCGCCCCCAACGCACCGCCCAGGTGGGGTTGTTGCTGGCTCCAGTCGAAACAGTCGCAGGCCAGCGGCGATGCCAATGCCTGGGTAAAAATGCCCAACTGCGCCAACGCCTGCACGCCCTTGGGCGTCACCTCTGTACGCGGCTCATGGCGTTCGATCCACCCGGCCGCAAGCATCCGTTGATACAGCTGCGCCGCCAGCTCGCCGCCGAGGTGGCCATGGCACCAGCGGGCACGGCGCAGCAACAGCGGTGCGCGCAGCGCCGCTGGCAAAACATCAGGTGTGCTGCGGGCCGCACTGGCCATAGTGGTGCTGGCCAGCGCATCAATGGCGGCACTGACATCGGCCGCCGCTACACGAAACAGGCGCTGGCCCCGCCGCGCCTCGATTCGCAACAGGCCGCTGCCGGACAGCCGCGCCAAATGTGCATTGGCTGACGCCGGCGACAACCCGGCCAGCGTCGCCAGCTCTTCTGAAGACTTCGCCGAACCGTCCATCAAGGCCCAGAGCATGGCCGTGCGTTTAGGCTCGGCGAGCAAGCTGGCGATCTGACTGATGCAAGGTGCTGCTCCCATGTATTCACTCCCTGTTAAACCATTTTGTCTGCTGCGGTTGACGCCCAAGTATAGGTGCGCAGGCTGTAGGTTCCGCGGCGTCTGACAGTACAGATCAGGACAGGATATGAGTGAAACTTCCGAGCGTGGCGCAGGCTATTGCCGAGAAGCCATTCGCCCCGGTCGCTGCGCCGTCAATGTCGCACAACGGGACACGAGCATGTCCCGCAGCAGATTGATGGGTTTACTCAATTGCGCACGGTGGGCGCACAGCAGGTTGAGCGGGGTGCGCTCACCCTGCAGTTCCGGCAGGATCAAACGCAAGCGCCCGGCCAGCACATCGGTGCTCACATCCAGCCAGGACTTGTAGGCAATACCCATGCCCGCCACCGCCCAGCGGCGCACCACATCAGCGTCATCGCTGAAGCGATCGCCGCTGACCGTCAGGCTTACATGGCGCTTGCCATCGTAAAAACCCCAGTGGTCGTGGACGCGGCTGCCGAGCATGTACAGCAGGCAATTGTGCTGGGCCAATTGCTCCAGATGGCGCGGCTCGCCATGCCGGGCGAGGTAACTGGGGGCGGCGCAGAGTACGCGGACATTGTCCGGGGCGATGGGCAGCGCAATCAGGCTGGAGTCTTCGGGTTCGCCGTAACGCAGGGCAATGTCCACGGGCTGGCGGAACAGGTCGGCGATGCGATCACCGAGCAACAGGCGCACGTTCAGTTGCGGATGCTCCTGCTGGAACGCATCCAGCCACGGCAACAGTTGGTTGCGGCCGAAATCCGAGGGTGCCGACAATTGCAGCACACCACTGACGTGATCCTGGCCACTGGCCAATAGGCGCCGCCCTTCATCCAGCGCGCTCAGTGACGCCCGCGCGTACGCAAGGAAGCCCTCACCTTCGGCCGTCAGGCGCAGGCTGCGGGTGGAGCGCGCCAGCAAGCGCGTACCCAGTTGCTGTTCGATACGCTTGAGCGCGGCACTGGCCACCGCCGGTGACAGGTCCATGACCCGCGCCGCAGCCGACAGGCTGCCCAAGTCCGCTGCCCGCACAAACAACTGCAAATCATCAAAACGCAGCATGCATTACCGCTCATTATCAATATTTGGTTGAAACAGCCTGCTGTTTTAGCCGCTTTTATCGGCGTGGGAAATAGCCAATCATCTGCCCATCCCGTTAACCCGTGCCAGGAGTCGACTATGTCCACCGCTTTTAATGTCATCGCCACGCTGATCGCCAAACCCGGCCAGCACGCCACCCTGGAAACCCTGCTGCGCGGCCTGCTGGAACCGACCCGCCTGGAAGCCGGTTGCGAGCAGTACGACCTGCACCAGGACCTGCAACACCCCGA
This sequence comes from Pseudomonas fluorescens, assembly GCF_001902145.1. Lineage (GTDB taxonomy): Bacteria > Pseudomonadota > Gammaproteobacteria > Pseudomonadales > Pseudomonadaceae > Aquipseudomonas > Aquipseudomonas fluorescens_BV. Next base: position 28,381 of record NZ_MRST01000009.1, on the reverse strand, counting down.
GACCTTCTACATGCTCGAGCGCTGGAGCGACGACGCTGCGCTGGCCGACCACGACCAGAGCACGCATATCCAGAGCTTTCGCGCCAAGGCCGCCGATGTGATCGAACACTTCGAACTCAAGCGCCTGAAATTTCTCGCCTGATCCCGCCTTTTTGTAGGAGCGAGCTTGCTCGCGAAACCCCAAGGACGACGCGTTAAACCAGAAACACCGCGTCATCGTTAACGATTTTCGCGAGCAAGCTCGCTCCTACCTTGACCGTATTCACTTGGAGCCACCATGAAAGCCATCGCCTACTACGCCTCACTGCCGATCAACGATCCAGAATCCCTGCAAGACATCGAACTACCAGCCCCCGTGGCCGGCCCCCGTGACCTGTTGGTGGAAGTCAAAGCCATCTCGGTCAACCCGGTGGACACCAAGGTGCGCCAGAACGTCGCCCCGGAAAATGGCGCCGCCAAGGTGTTGGGTTGGGACGTGGCGGGTGTGGTCAAGGCGGTCGGCAGTGACGTGACGTTGTTCAAGGCCGGCGACAAGGTCTACTACGCCGGTTCCCTGGTACGCCCAGGCGGCAACAGCGAACTGCACACTGTTGACGAGCGCATCGTCGGCCATATGCCCCACAGCCTGGGGTTTGCCGAAGCGGCCGCGCTGCCGTTGACCGCCATCACCGCGTGGGAGCTGTTGTTCGAACGTTTGCAGGTGACTGAAGGCAAAGACGATCAAGGCCAGAGCCTGCTGATCGTCGGCGCTGCCGGTGGCGTGGGGTCGATCCTGACTCAGTTGGCCAACCAGCTCACCGCGTTGAAGGTCATCGGCACCGCCTCGCGCCCCGAGACCCAGGCATGGGCCAAGGGCCTGGGTGCACACGTGGTGATCGACCACAGCCAGCCGCTGAGCGAAGCGTTGAAACAGGCCGGGCACGGGCAAGTCACCCACGTTGCCAGCCTGACCCAGACCGAGCATCACCTGGACCAACTGGTCGAAGCGCTGCAACCCCAAGGCAAGTTGGCGTTGATCGATGACCCCAAGGCCTTGGATGTGAGCAAACTCAAGCGCAAGAGCCTGTCGCTGCACTGGGAGTTCATGTACACCCGTTCGATGTTCGAGACGCCAGACATGATCGAGCAGCACAACCTGCTCAACCGCGTGGCCGAACTGATCGACGCCGGCACCCTGAAAACCACGGTAGGCGAGCACTTCGGTGTGATCAATGCAGCAAACCTGCGTCGCGCCCACGCCCTGCTGGAAAGCGGCAAGGCCAAGGGCAAGATCGTGCTGGAAGGGTTCTGAAAAAACGGCTGTCAGTGTCGTCCGTTATCTACGTAGGTAATGGACGACACCATTAGTCCGAGAGTTGATCCTTGTCATATCTATGAGCCCGTTCAGGTTTATATTGGCCGCCTTTGCCACGATTCTTTTACGTGAGGAAGTCAGCAATGAAAATCCTGATAAGAGCGTTAGCAAAATCCCCAGGCAAGCTATGGCAAGTTCGTCTCGACGGCGAAGCCATCACCTTCCGCAGTGAAGCTGAGGCGCGCGCCTTCGTCGACACCCTGCAAGCGCGGATCCAGGCGCCCCATCGCTTCCCTCCCAGCCAGCAACGTTCCGCTGGCTGACCCCAACTTCAGACCTGCGCCTGTACGGCCCTTGCCCGTTGCAGGCGCTGGGTCGCCATTGCAATCGTCACCGCCAGCACACCGCACAGGCTGATGACCATGGCCATCGGCATCGCCGTGCCATCGTGCAACACGCCGACCAACGACGCCGCACCGGCCGCCAAGCCGAACTGCAGACAACCGAGCAAGGCCGACGCGCTGCCCGCTCGGGCACCTTGGCCGTTCATGGCGCACGCCGAGGTATTAGGCATGATGCCACCCAGGCTGGCGATGCAGATAAACAGCGGCACCAGCAACGGCCACAGGGCCTCGGTGCGCAGCGCGGCAACGCCTAACAGGGTCAAGGTCGCCGCCGCATAAACCCACACCGTACGCGACAGCAGAAACGCCGGGCCGCGTTTAGCCAGCAGCCGCGCATTCAACTGCGCCACCAGGGTAAAACCGGCGGCATTGGAACCGAACAGCCAACCGTAATACTCCGCGGGCACGCCATATAACTTGATGAACACAAACGGAGAACCGGCGATATAGGCAAACATGCCGCCAATCGAAATGCCACCGGTCAAGGCATAACCGAGGTACACCCGGTCTGACAACAGCGCACCGTAGCGGCGCAGCGAGCCGGACAACGGCTGGCGCGGCTGATGGGCTGGGAAGGTTTCCGGCAAGCCCACCGCCACGGCAATGGCCGCCATCACGCTGAACAGCGACAGCGCCAGGAAAATCGACTGCCAGCCCCATATGCCGACCATCACCCCACCGGCCAGCGGCGCGAGAATTGGCGCAAGCCCGGTGACTAACATCAGTTGTGAATACACCTTGGCCGAGCTTACGGCATCACATTTGTCACTGACCACCGCCCGGGAAATCACCATGCCCGCGCAACCGCCGAGGGCCTGCACGAAGCGCGCACCGATCAGCCATTCCAACGTTGGCGCGTAGGCACAGGCGAAAGACGCAAGGGTAAACAGCATCACGCCGCTGAGCAGCGGCACGCGCCGGCCAAAGCGGTCGGCCAGGGGACCGTAGATCAATTGGCCGATGGCTAGGCCGGCAAAATACACGGCCAGGGTCAGTTGAACGTGTTTGTCATCGGTGGCAAAAGCCGTCGCTATCGCCGGGAAGCCCGGCAGGTAAAAGTCGATCGCCAGCGGCGCAAAGGCGCTCAAGGAGGCGAGAATCAGGATTATGCGAAAGTTCATCAGGCACCCAAGTGAGTCGGCAGCTCGACAGTCTAGCCGTGCTTGGGTGCCGTGAACATTACGTTAGGTCGCTAACGATTGAGAAAATCACGCCAGCTTGACGTTATAGCCTTCCTCGGCAATCAGATCGATCACTTGGTCCGAGGACAGACTGCTTGCCACCCGCACTTCTTTCGCCTTCAAGTCGACCTCCACACTCGCCGCCGAATCCTGGCTCTGTACCGCCTGGGTCACCGCTTTAACGCAATGGCCGCAGGTCATTCCTTCAACGCTGAATATTTGCATGACATGACTCCTTTGATGAGGTTGAGCCCAGTGTCGAGCTTGCCATGATGGCAAGGTCAAGTTCTCAGTATTTCTGCCGGGCTGGTATTCGCAGGCGGCGTCGGCCAAGCTTCAACCTTCCTAGCTGTGAACCACGGAGCATTCGCCATGCGCTGGTCGTTTTTTGCCCTTGCCGGCCTGCTGAGCTTGCCTGCCGCTGCGCCCCAGGCCCTCGCTGCTGAAGATTATGCGGTGCTGATTATTTCCCGCGAACGCCTGGAAGTGCCGACCCACTGCGAGATCGGCCTGTATCTTCAGGACCAACTGGCCGGGCGCCTGTTCCAGGAACAGGCCACCTCATTCAACCTTCCCCCAGGCGACGTGTCGTTGCGCCTGAAACTGTTGCCGAGCCAATCCCCAGGCTGTCAGCCGGGCATGCTCGCGCCTGCCGCGCAGAACATTACCTTGAAGGCCGGCGACGTACGCAAATTGCGCATTGCCCTGGGCCCGGACGGCATGTACCTCAAAGCCGCGAAACTGGAATACTGAAGGGGCTTGACCTTCCCCACAGGTTAAGGTTGATCCTAGTGGCAACTTCTTCTGGAGGACTGCCCCATGAATGGATCCACCACCTTTGACCTGCCCATCGGCGGCATGACCTGTGCCAGCTGTGCCGGGCGGGTCGAACGCGCGCTGGGCAAGGTGCCGGGCGTGCAGCGTGTCAGTGTCAACCTGGCCAATGAGCGCGCGCACATCGAAGTACAGGGCCAGATGGACCCCAGCGTGTTGATCGCCGCCGTCGACAAGGCCGGCTACACCGCCACCCTGCCCCAAAGCGAAACCGCCACCGACGCCGATCAGGCCCGGCGCCTGCGCCGCGAGCGCTGGTCGCTGGTGGCGGGCATTGTGCTGGCGTTGCCCTTGGTACTGCCGATGCTGGTGGAACCCTTCGGCCTGCACTGGATGCTCCCCGCCTGGATACAGTTTGCCCTGGCCACGCCGGTGCAATTCATCTTGGGCGCGCGCTTCTACGTCGCCGCGTGGAAAGCCGTGCGCGCCGGCGCCGGCAATATGGACCTGCTGGTGGCGATCGGCACCAGTGCCGGCTACGGCTTGAGTATCTATGAATGGCTCACCGCAGCCCCAGGCGTGACGCCGCACCTGTACTTCGAAGCCTCGGCGGTGGTGATCGCCCTGGTGCTGCTGGGCAAATACCTGGAAAGCCGCGCCAAGCGCCAGACCGCCAGCGCCATCCGCGCCCTTGAAGCCTTGCGTCCGGAGCGGGCGATTCGCGTGCAGGACGGCCGCGAAGAAGACGTCGCCATCAGTGCGTTGAAGCACGGTGACCTGGTGTTGGTCAAACCCGGCGAACGCTTCCCGGTGGACGGTGAAGTGGTGGAAGGCCAGAGCCATGCCGATGAAGCGCTGATCAGCGGCGAAAGCCTGCCGGTGCCAAAGCAGCCCGGCGACGCGGTCACCGGTGGCGCCATCAACGGTGAAGGCCGCCTGCTGGTGCGCACCCTGGCCCTGGGCGCGGAAAGCGTGCTGGCGCGCATCATCCGCCTGGTCGAAGACGCCCAGGCCGCCAAGGCACCGATTCAGAAACTGGTGGACAAAGTTAGCCAAGTGTTCGTGCCGGCCGTGCTGGTATTGGCGCTGATTACCGTAGTGGGCTGGTGGCTGTATGGCGCCTCCCTGGAAACCGCCATCATCAATGCGGTGGCCGTATTGGTGATCGCCTGTCCTTGTGCCTTGGGCCTGGCCACACCGACCGCGATCATGGCTGGCACCGGCGTCGCCGCGCGCCACGGCATCCTGATCAAGGACGCCGAAGCCCTGGAGCGCGCCCATGCCGTGAGCGCCGTGGTGTTCGACAAGACCGGCACCCTCACCTCTGGCGCGCCCAACATTGCCCACTTGGCGGCCGTGGATGGCGACGAAGCCCTGTTGTTGCAACAGGCCGGCGCCTTGCAACGCGGCAGTGAGCACCCACTGGCCAAGGCCGTGCTGGATGCTTGCCGCGAAAGAGGCTTGGATGTGGCCGATGTGAGCGCCAGCCAATCCCTGACAGGTCGCGGCATTGCCGGTACGCTCGACGGTCGGCCATTGGCGCTGGGCAATCGCCGCTTGCTGGAAGAGACCGGCCTGGACGCAGGCGATTTAGGCCCGCGTGCCAAGGAATGGGAAGCCGAAGGCCGCACCTTGTCCTGGCTGATCGAACAAGGCGCGCAACCCCGTGTGCTGGGGCTGTTTGCCTTTGGCGATACCCTCAAGCCCGGCGCGTTGCAAGCCGTGCAACAACTCAAGGCCCAGCACATCAGCAGCCACCTGATCACCGGCGATAACCACGGCAGCGCACGGGTGGTGGCCGAGGCCTTGGGCATCGACGATGTGCATGCCGAGGTACTGCCCGCCTATAAAGCCGCTGCCGTGGCCGAGCTGAAAAAAACCGGCGTGGTGGCCATGGTCGGCGACGGTATCAACGATGCGCCGGCCCTGGCCGCTGCCGATATCGGCATCGCCATGGGCGGCGGTACCGACGTGGCCATGCACGCCGCTGGTATCACGTTGATGCGTGGCGACCCGCGCCTGGTGCCGGCCGCCCTGGAAATCAGCCGCAAGACCTACGCGAAAATTCGACAGAATCTGTTCTGGGCCTTTGTGTATAACTTGATCGGCATTCCCCTGGCCGCCTTCGGCCTGCTCAACCCGGTACTGGCTGGCGCCGCCATGGCCTTGTCCAGCGTCAGTGTGGTGAGTAACGCCCTGTTGTTGAAAACCTGGAAACCCAAGGACTTGGAGGATCAACACCCATGAATATCGGCCAAGCCGCCCGCACCAGCGGGCTAAGCGCGAAGATGATTCGCTACTACGAATCCATTGGCCTGCTGAAAACCGCCCACCGCACCGACAGCGGCTACCGGGTGTACGGCCACGACGACCTGCACACCCTGACGTTCATCAAGCGCTCGCGGGACCTGGGGTTTTCACTGGAAGAAGTCGGCAAGTTGCTGACCCTCTGGGAAGACCGGCAGCGGGCCAGCGCCGACGTAAAAGCCCTGGCACGCCAGCACATCGACGAGCTGAATCACAAGATCCGGGAGCTGGGGCAACTGCGCGATACCTTGCAGGACCTGATGGAGCACTGCCAGGGCGATCATCGGCCCGATTGCCCGATACTCAAGGAGTTGGCGGCGGGCAACTGCTGCGCCTGACAGGATCTGACTGGACACATACAAACCAAATGTGGGAGCGGGCTTGCTCGCGAAAGCGGTGGATCAGTCGGTACATACGTTGACTGACACTCCGCTTTCGCGAGCAAGCCCGCTCCCACATTTTTTTGATCTCCTTTTACCAGCAGATCACTGCATCCAAGGCGGCGGCGGTGGCTCGTCCGGCACTTTGCTTGGTGGCGCATCATCCGCCGCGCGAATCGCCTGGCGACGCTCTTCATCCAGCCGCGCCGCTTCGATTTCGCGGATCACACCACCCACATCCGCCAGTTCTTCCGGTTCGTCGAACTCACCGGTCAATACACTGGCCGGGTGCAAGGTGCCGGCTTCATACAGCGCCCACATTTCCTTGGCGTACTTGGTCTTCTTCAACTCCGGGGCAAAGCGCCCGAAGTACGAAGCCATGTTGCCCACGTCGCGCTCCAGCATGCTGAACGCGTGGTTGTTGCCCGCCGCATCCACCGCCTGGGGCAGGTCGATGATCACCGGGCCCGTGGGCGTGAGCAGTACGTTGAACTCGGACAGGTCACCGTGCACCAGGCCGGTGCACAGCATCAGCACGATCTGGGAGATCAGGAAGGCGTGGTATTCGCGCGCCTGGTCCGGCTCCAGCACTACGTCATTCAGACGCGGCGCCGCATCGCCGTATTCGTCGGCCACCAGTTCCATCAACAGCACGCCTTCGAGAAAGTCGAACGGCTGGGGCACACGAACGCCCGCACCGGCCAGGCGAAACAGCGCCGCCACTTCAGCGTTCTGCCAGGCATCTTCGGTTTCTTTCTTACCGAACTTGGAACCCTTGGCCATGGCTCGCGCCTGGCGGCTGTTACGGACCTTACGGCCTTCCTGGTATTCGGATGCCTGACGAAAACTTCGTTTATTCGCCTCCTTGTAAACCTTGGCGCAACGCAATTCATTGCCGCAGCGCACCACATAAACAGCTGCTTCTTTACCACTCATAAGTGGGCGCAGCACTTCGTCGACCAGACCGTCTTCGATCAGGGGTTCAATGCGTTTAGGAGTCTTCATCAGCTTTTATTGTGGGTCCTGTATTACCAAACACGCGTGTGGCACTCGTTATACGGCAATCGGCTCGCCGGGGGGAGAGGCTACTGACCTCTGACCCCTTCAGAATGCATTCAATGGGCCAATTTTGTCGGCAATCAGCGTTCGATAATCGCCGTCACGCCTTGGCCACCGGCTGCACAGATGGAAATCAGCCCACGGCCCTTGCCCGCTGCATCCAATAATTTAGCCAGGTTGGCGACGATACGCCCACCGGTAGCGGCAAACGGATGCCCCGCCGCCAGGGAACTGCCCTTGACGTTGAGCCGGCTGCGGTCGATCGACCCCAGCGGCGCGTCCAGGCCCAGGCGGGTCTTGCAATAGTCGGCGTCTTCCCAGGCCTTGAGCGTGCACAACACCTGGGCGGCGAAGGCTTCGTGGATCTCGTAGTAATCAAAGTCCTGCAAGGTCAAGCCATTGCGCGCCAGCAAGCGCGGTACTGCATACACCGGCGCCATCAGCAGGCCCTCGGCGCCGTGGACGAAATCCACCGCCGCCGCTTCGCCATCGCGCAAGTAAGCCAGGATCGGCAGGCCGCGCTCCTTGGCCCATGCCTCACTGCCCAGCAGCACCAGGGAGGCACCATCGGTCAACGGTGTGGAGTTGCCGGCGGTGAGCGTGCCCTTTTCGCTGCGCTCGAAGGCCGGCTTGAGGCTGGCGAGTTTTTCCAGGGTCAGGTCGGGGCGCAAGTTGTTGTCGCGGGTGAGGCCGAGAAAGGGCGTGAGCAAATCGTTGTGCCAGCCTTCGGCGTAGGCCGCCGCCATCTTCTGGTGGCTCTCCAGCGCAAGCTGGTCCTGCTCGGCGCGGGGGATCTGCCAGGTCTGGGCCATCAGCTCGCAGTGCTGGCCCATGGACAAACCGGTACGCGGTTCGCCGTTGCGCGGCAGTTCCGGCTTGAGGTGATGAGGACGAAGTTGTAACAGGAGTTTTAATTTATCTCCCAAGGATTTGCTGCGGTTGGCTTGCAGCAGGATCTTGCGCAGCCCTTCATTCACGCCAATCGGTGCATCCGAGGTGGTGTCCACCCCGCCGGCAATGCCGCATTCGATCTGGCCCAAGGCGATTTTATTGGCCACCAGCAGCGCCGCCTCAAGCCCCGTGCCACAGGCTTGCTGAATGTCGTACGCAGGGGTTTGCGGTGACAGGCGCGAGCCGAGCACGCATTCACGCGTCAGGTTGAAATCACGGGAATGCTTGAGCACCGCGCCGGCGGCCACCTCGCCCATGCGCAGGCCATGCAGGTTGTAGCGCTCGATCAGGCCCTCCAGCGCGGCAGTCAGCATCGCCTGGTTACTCGCCGTGGCATAGGGGCCATTGGAACGGGCGAAAGGAATGCGGTTACCGCCAATGATCGCTACACGGCGCAATTGAGTCATGGAAAGCTCCCTTGTGGTGGTGGGTGGAATCATCAAGCCTAGCCTAGGCTCAATCGAACGACTGCCACCCCAGGGTGGTCAACCTTTGAACCCCAGCCTTCGGAGAGCGTTCCATGTCTGACCGTTATATCGACTTCGCCAACTCAAGCCTCGGCCATCGCCTGGTCGCCGCCATTGGCCTGCCGTCGCCGGTACGCCTGGAACGCTGGCAAGCCGGGCGCCTGCGCCCGGTCGAAGGTGCGCTACTGCTGGGCGGTGGCGCATTGGCTACCCAGGTGCTGGCATTTGCCAACCGACTCACCGACGCCGTCTACAGCTACGGCGCCGAGGCCTCGACAGCGCCCGCATGGATTCCAGGGCACGGCCCCAAGCTCAAGGCGGTGGTGTTCGACGCCAGCGGTTTGCAACACACAGACCAGCTCAAGCAGCTGCGCGAATTCTTCCAACCACTGCTTAAAAACCTCGACCACAGTGCCCACCTGGTGATCCTTGGCCGGGCGCCGGAAAGCCTCAGCGATCCGTTCGCCGCCAGCGCCCAGCGCGCCCTGGAAGGCTTCAGCCGCTCCCTGGCCAAGGAATTGCGCAGCGGTGGCGTGCTGCAGTTGCTGTACGTGGGCGACGGTGCCGAAGACCAGTTGGAGGGCGCGTTGCGGTTTTTCCTCTCGCCCAAAAGCGCTTATATCTCGGGCCAGGTGATTCGCCTGTCAGCGTGCGACACCCCGGTGCAAGACTGGACGCGCCCTTTGGCCGGGCGCAAGGCGTTGGTTACCGGCGCAGCCCGAGGCATCGGTGCCTCCATCGCCGAAACCCTGGCCCGCGACGGCGCCGAGGTCATTCTGCTCGATGTGCCCCAGGCCAAGGCCGACCTTGAAGCCCTGGCCGCACGCCTGAATGCACGCACGGTGGCGCTGGATATCTGCGCCGAAGATGCCGCACGCCAACTGATCGAGCACCTGCCCGAGGGGCTCGACATCCTGGTGCACAACGCCGGTATTACCCGCGACAAAACCCTGGCCAACATGACCCCGGAATACTGGGACGCAGTGCTGGCGGTCAACCTCAAGGCACCGCAAGTGCTGACCAAGGCCCTGCTCGACAGCGGCACCCTGCAGGACAACGCACGGGTGGTGTTGCTGGCCTCCATCAGTGGCATCGCCGGCAATCGTGGGCAAACCAACTATGCCGCGAGCAAGGCCGGGCTCATCGGCCTGGCTCAAGCCTGGGCGCCGCTGTTGAAGGAACGTGGGATCAGCATCAACGCCGTCGCGCCTGGGTTTATCGAAACCCAGATGACCGCGCATATTCCCTTCGCCCTGCGCGAGGCCGGACGCCGCATGAGTTCCCTGGGCCAAGGTGGCTTGCCCCAGGACGTGGCCGAAGCCGTCGCCTGGCTGAGCCAGCCGGGTTCCGGTGCGGTCAGCGGCCAAGCGCTGCGGGTGTGTGGGCAAAGTCTTCTGGGAGCGTAAGCATGCAATGGCAAACGTTGGACAGCACCCCGCCTCTACTGCCGCTGTATTGGCGTGCGGCGCTCAAGCGCAAGATCACCGGCAGCTCACTGCCCGAACGCGGGTTGCGCTGCCGGATGAGTATCAACCCCAGCGCCGTCGCGGCGTACCGCAAGGTGTGCGGCTTTGCTGACAGCCCGATGCTGCCGGCGACTTATCCGCATATCCTCGCGTTCGGCCTGCAACTGCAACTGCTGACGGACAAGACCTTTCCGTTTCCGTTGCTGGGGTTGATCCACCTGCGCAATCGCATCCGTATTCATCGGCCGTTGGGTGGCGTGGGTGACGTGAGTGTCGGTGTCTACGCACGCAATCTCAGCCCCCATCCCAAGGGGGCAACCTTTGACATCGTGACGGTTGTAGAGGATGCCCTTGGGCTCTTGTGGGAGGGCGAAAGCCAAATGCTATGTCGGGGCGTAAAGCTTGAAGGCGAAGTTGCGGACAGCGGATTGCAGACTCCAGGAACCCTCACCGAACTGACGCGCTGGAAAGCCCCCCCTGATATTGGCCGACGCTACGCCCGAGTGTCTGGCGACTACAACCCCATCCACCTCAGTACCCCGGCCGCGAAGTTGTTCGGTTTTCCCCAGGCCATCGCCCACGGGTTATGGAACAAGGCGCGCACCCTCGCGGCGCTGGCAGAACACTTGCCGGCCGCCAATATTGAAATCGACGTTCAATTCTTGAAGCCGGTGCGACTGCCCAGTGAAGTGATATTGATGAGCAGCGCGGCCGGTTCCAGCGGGGCGTTGGAACTCAAAGGCGCTGGGGATATACAACATATGGTGGGGCAGTGGCAGCCGTTGCCTGCCCCCTGATTAATTGTATATATACCCTAAGTTATAGCGGGCCTTACGAGGTCCGTCTTTACTTACAACTCTTTGATTTTTATCCTCTAAACATCCATCCATTACACCTTTGGCATTAGTCATTAAGCCGACGATGGTCGAGTGTATATAAATCGTTAATACCAAGTTGAGCGTTGCGTGAAAGAGTGCCCTGGCCTGAGATAGCCACACGGACAAACCTATCGTTATCCAAAGAAGTAACGAAGGTTTGAAACAACCAAGGTTGTACCAGGTGCAAGGAATTCAATCATGAAAACTCAAGTCGTGTTTTGGAAAGCAAGTACCGCGCTGGCCCTGATTCTGGCAATGAGCCTGGGCGGCTGCAGCAGCGGTGGTGGCGGGCATAAATCCAGCGTGGCGGCGTCTTCGCCGGATGCAGGTGCAGGTGCAGGGAGCGGTGATGGCGGCACGGGCGGCGGCACGGGTGGGACCGGCGGTGGCACTGGCGGCACTGACGGCGGTACCGGTGGGACTGGTGGCGGCACAGGTGGCACTGACGGCGGCACGGGTGGGACTGGTGGTGGCACTGGCGGCACTGGTGGTGGCACTGGCGGGACTGGCGGCGGAACTGGCGGGACTGGCGGCGGAACTGGCGGGACTGGCGGCGGCACTGGCGGGACTGGTGGTGGCACTGGCGGGACTGGCGGCGGAACAGGTTCGACAACCACCCCGCTGATCACCGGCCAGATCGCCGGCACCCTCGGCACCACCGTAGGCAATGTAGGCGCAGCAGTGGGTGATCTCGGAGGCGCCTTGACACCTGTTCCGATCGTCGGCACTACAGCAGGCGGCCTGGTCACCTCGGTCGGCACTGCGGTCACCACCATCGGTACCGGAGTTACAACAGGTCTGGGTTCCCTGGGGACCAATACCAATTCGCTGGGCATTACGGTGGCAGGTGTCGGCGGCGGCGTCGCTGACCTGGGCGACGGCCTGTCGACCACCGGCCAATCACTTTCAACCACTCTCGGCGGTATCCCCGTCGTGGGCGGCCTGACAGGCGGTGTAGGCACTGCAGTCGGTGGCGTGGTGGATAAAGTCGGCACCACCGTTACCATGCTCGGCGATACCCTCAGCACGGCCAGCACCACCGGCCCGCTGGGTTCGTTGACCAACACCCTGGGCGGCCAAGTGTTGGTGCCTGTAGTGTCGCTGGTGGAAAACACCACCGGCAACCTCGGCACGGCAACCGGCCTGGGCACGCCAGTCAGTGGTGTGCTGGATAAAGTTGGCACCACCGTCGCGAGCCTGGGCACTCAAGTCACTACCACGGGTGGTACAAGCAACCCGGTCACCACTGTTGTCGGCAGCGTGCTGACTGGCGTAGGCGGCACGCTCGATACGTCGGGTGGCTATGTCGCCCCAACCGGTGGCACCGCGGCTCCCGGCCTGCCAGAACTGATCGGCGGCGTGGTCGCCAACGTAGGCACCGGCCTGAATGCCGGCAACACCAACGGCACGGTCAGCGCAGCCGGTGTAACCGGCGGCGCATTGGGTGGCACCATCGCCTCCGTGGGTACCGTACTCGGCGGCACGGGTGTCGCCAACACTGGCGCCACCGCACCGCTCGCCACTGTCTCCACCACCATTGGCGCAGCCTTGAACCCCGTGACCAACGGCGTCACCACGCTGACGCAAAACGTGGGCACCACCACCGGTATCGGTACGCCGGTGGATGGGTTGGTGACTCAAGTCGGCGGCGCAGTCAGCAGCCTGGGTACCAACCTGACGGCGGCCAATGCCAGCCCGATCACCAACGCAGTAGGCACCACCGTCACAGCGGTCGGCGGCACCGTCGCCTCGGTGGGTGGCCTGGTGACTGGCGGCACCAGCGGTGGCTTGCTCGGCGGCCTGAATATCGGCACGACCACCACAGCAACAGGCACCGCCACAACCACAGGCAGCACGACTGCAACGGGAGGTCTGGGCGGTTTGTTGAACGGCCTGACCGGACAATAGAAATGCACCTGGCCGATTAGACGGCCTCCCCTACAGCGCCTACGCTTGGTTGAGACGAGAGACCTTTAATAAGTCTCTCGTCTTTTTTATGGGCAGAGACACCTGTGATCAGTCGCCGCCCTCCCGAACCGAGTCCCAGAACCCGGCGGGCCCGAAGCGCTGCTGCAGTTGACCATGGAGTGTCCTATGCGCGTGTTGACCCCGTTGTTATTGCTCACCCTCAGTGCTTACGCCCAGGCCGAGACCCTTCCCAGCTTTCTTAACAGCAACGACACTGTCCGCACCCTGCCGGTGCCCAACCTGCCCGCTGACGCCTATCGACCACCCACGTCGAAAACCCAAGTACCCGAGGCGCCGCCGACTGCAGGCCAGCCGCTGTTGATGGACACCAAGGTCACTATTCGAAAGTTGCAGATCGAAGGCGGAACGGTCTACCCGCTCGCCGAGACGGCGCAGGTGTATGCGCCGTTGATTGGACGTGAAACCAACCTCGCGCAACTGATTGAAGCGACCCGTGGCATCACCCGTCGTTATCAGGAGGATGGCTACCTGCTGTCCTACGCGTTCCTCCCGCAACAGACCTTCGAAAACGGCCTGGTCCGCGTGGTACTTGTAGAGGGTTACATCAAGGACTATCAACAAACCGGCGACATTGGTTCGGTGTCGGCCTACGTCGATAAACTCGCGCAGAAGCTTCTGGCCGAACGCCCGCTGACCCGCAAGACCTTCGAACGCTACACCACGCTGATGAGCCGCATCCCCGGCCTCAGCGTACAGGCGCAAGTGCCGCCACCGGGCACCACCGATGGCGCCACGCGCATGCAGATCCAGGCCAGCCGCAAACCTTTCACCACCAGCATGAGCCTGGTGCAGAAAAGCCGTGGCGGCACGCAAGCGTTGCTGAGCGCCACCAGCAATTCGCAGACGTTCATGGGCGAACAGCTGACCGTCAGCGGCCTGTTCCCACCCGGCGAGGACAAAGAGCATTACTACCGTGTGGACTACAACCAGTTCATCAATGCCGAGGGCACCCAACTGGCGCTCGCCGCCGAGCGCTATCGCGCCGACCCCAAAACCCGCGTGCAACTGGACGGCGGTTTCGAACTCAAGCCGCACCAGTCCATCGACCGCTACTCCATTGGCCTGAGCCACCCGTTCATTGCCTCCCCCACCGAGTCACTCACCCTGGGCACGCGCCTGTACGTGGTCGACCAGACCACGCGCTACAAACTGGTGGGTTTCCCACTGAGTTTCGACATCGAATCCAACCTGCGCGCCCTGGCTTTCGAAGGTGATTGGCGCAAGGCCGACGCGCGACGCCTACGCATCATCACCGCTGGCCTGTACCAAGGCATCGACGGTTTGGGCGCCAAGGCCCGCAGTGACCTGGACGTGGCCAAGCCCGACCTCGACTTCTTTCGCCTGCGCCTTTCCGGCGTGCAAAGCGACAAGTTCTTCGACAACTGGCAAGGCGTACTGTCCGGTGCGCTGTACTGGAGCGACAACACCCTGCCCGACAGCGAACGCGTCACCTTCGGCGGACAGAATTTCGGCCGTGGCTACCCGGACGACCAAGGCTCGGGCGACAAGGGCTGGGGGGTGGCATACGAGGTCAACTACAGCTTCAACCGTACCGGCAACTGGGTGAAAATCCTGCAGCCCTATGTGGTGGTAGACCGCGCCAAATCCTGGTTCAACGACCTGCCGGTCAAGGCCAACGACATGTCCTCGGCGGCGGTGGGTTTACGCTTTGGCGACAAGAAGTACTACAACATCGCGCTGGAAGCGGCCAAGCCAATGTCGGATATCGCCCTGGACAGCTTTAACCGCAGGCCGCGATATACGCTGAGCTTCAGTTATCAGCTGTGAACCTGTGGCGAGGGAGCTTATGTGGGAGCGGGCTTGCTCGCGAAGGCGGTGTGTCAGTCAATGAATCTTTAACTGGACCACCGCTATCGCAGGCAAGCCAGCTCCCACATTTTTTGAGTGGCGCGCGAACATTACCTGTGAGGTTTGGTGATGGGAAACAGGCTATTGAGGGTATCGAGCAAGCGCAACAGGTAGATAGGCTTGCGAAACAAGTCCAGCACCTGCAAGCGCAGCATATCGCTGACATCATCCATTTCTGCATGGCCCGACATCACGATCACCGGCAGATGCTGGCGTGAGGTGTGTTCGCGCAGGCGCTTGATCAAGGAGATACCGCTTTCCTCGGGCATGCGCAGATCGGTGATGACCAGGGCGATATCAGGGTGAAGTGTCAATTCTTGCAAGGCGAAGGTGACGGAGGTCGCGGTGAAACAGATGAACCCTTCGTTTTCGAGGGATTCGGCCAACTCGATCAGCGCATCCTCCTCGTCATCCACCAATAGGATTTGTTGGCGGGATGACGAAGGGTGGGTCATGGGCAGTACCTGACGAAAAAAGAAACCGCGGGGCGATAGCCTAAAGCAATTTATCGTTAAGCCGGATCCGGCAGTCCGTCGGAGATTCGCTGAAAGACATCTTTTATCTTATCTCCAATCTCGGAGCCGAAACCAACGATAACCAACGCAACTATCGCTACGATAATCACATACTCAATGGCCGACGCTCCGTCTCTGCGACGCAGGAATAACTTAGCGTGTATGCAAAATTTCAAGAACAGGTCAAAGATCATATGAGTACTCCTTCCGTGCGCCACAAAGCGCCGATACAGCTGGCCCGCACAATGATTGCCGTGTGCCACTAGAGCATTGTCAACAAACTTAACACTCACAACTGTAAGAACGCATTAATCACAAAGTATTAAGCGCCTCGACATCACTCTCCGCCAGCTATTTACTGGCACAAATTTAGCATTCAGATAAATTTTGCATTCGGTAATGGCATTTTGTCCTAGCTGAGCTACCTTCAAATAGCCAAATCGTTAGTTGTTCATCACAGCCCGGTTGCGAATTTAACTCGTTTGAAGTAACGAGAATAAAAGCAGTGCAACAGGATAGGGAGAGCCGTCATGAACAGTCGCATCAGCATGGTCCTGGCTGGCTTGCTGCTTATCGGAGCATTGGTTGCAGGGTATTGGGGCCTGGTGCTGAGCCGTTCACCGGCACCGGTCGCTAGCCCTTCGCCTGAACCTGTCATTTCTGTTGAAAAAACCGTTGCTGTCGTGGAAGACCAGACCCGCCAGCCGGTCGTGGTGCTGGTGCACACAGTTCCACCTTTTGTGCCCCTCACCGCTGCCGATGTCACCGTGGAAAAACTGCGCACCGTGCCGGCGGGCAGCCTGACCCGCGTCGACCAGGCCATCGGCCGCACGCCCATGCGGGCCCTGGGTGCTGGCACCTGGCTCAATGATGAAAGCTTCACCGCAGGCGGCCCCCTGGCCCGCATGATCCGTGCAAATGAACGCGCACTCGCCGTTGCCGTCGATGAAGTCATCGGTGCCGGTGGCCAGTTGAGCCCCGGCGATTACGTGGATGTCTTGCTGTTTTTGCGCCAGGACAATGCCAATGCCGAGCAGTCGGCACAGGTGGTGATCCCGGCGATTCGCCTGCTCAGCGTCGGCGACCAATTGGGCTTGGCCAACGACGGCACACCGGCCGTGCCACCACCCGCCACCGCCGAAGAACGCGCCCAGGCAGCCCAACGCCGTACCGCCGCGCGCAGTGTGGTGCTGGCGGTGCCCGAACCATTGCTGAGCCGGCTGATGCTCGCCTCCCAAGCCGGCACGCTGCGCCTGGCCGTGCGCAGTGCCGACGAACAATTGCTCAGCCGCTACTGGGCCGGTGAAAGCGACACCCCGGACAAGGTGCAAAGCGCCAACCGCGACCTCTACCAATTCACCCAATTGGCCCTCAGCGGCCCGCCGAAAAAAATCACCCCCGCGGTGGCCGACACCGGCCAGCGTCGGGGCGTCGAAGTGATTCGCGGCGCGGCGGCAGCACAACCTACCCCCTGATTGAACAAGGATGCCTTGGATGAGCCAACGCTACGCTCAATTGGCCTTGGCCTTGATGCTGCCGTGCCTGCCCCTGGGCATGGCGATGGGCGCATCGGGCAACTGCAACGCCCTGGGCCAATTGCCCGCCGTGATCGAGGTGGGCGAAGGCTTGCAGACCGAGCTGCAATCGCCGGTAGCGATTACGCGCCTGGCCATCGGCGACCCGAAAATCGCCGATGTGCGGGTCAACGGCGACCGCCATTTCCTGCTTACTGGCGTCGGCAGCGGCGCTACCAGCCTGATGGTGTGGACCGGCTGCGCGACCACGCCGCGCCAGAGCATGGTGTTCGTCAAAGGCAAGGCCACCTCGGCGCTGACCAGCCAATCACTGTCGCCCTCGGAAGACCCGACGCTGCCCAGCCAGGTGCAGACCGATATCCGCTTCGTCGAAGTCAGCCGCACCAAGCTCAAGGAGGCCAGCACCAAGATCCTGGGCATGGGCAGTAATTTCTTCCTCGGCAGCCCAAGCTTGCTGTCCCCTTCAGAGGGCATCTTCAAATTGCCGGTGAGCCCTGACAGCTTCAACATCGGGTTTGGCGGTGGCCGGGTCAAGGCACTGATCAACGCCCTTGAAAGCAGCGGCTTCGCCTACACCCTGGCGCGCCCGAGCCTGGTGGCCATGAGCGGCCAGAGCGCGACCTTCCTGGCCGGCGGCGAAGTGCCGATTCCGGTGCCCAGCGCCGGCAGCGATACCATCACCATCGAGTACAAGGAATTCGGCATTCGCCTGACCCTCACGCCCACGGTCATCGACCACAACCGCATCGCCCTGAAAGTCGCCCCGGAAGTCAGCGAGCTGGATTACAACAATGCAATCCGGATCGAAGGCATTCAGGTGCCAGCCCTGACCGTACGACGTACCGACACCAGTGTGTCGCTGGCCGACGGCGAAAGCTTCGTGATCAGCGGCCTGATCAGCAGCACCAACCGCTCCACCATCGCCAAGCTTCCGGGCCTGGGCGATATCCCGATTCTTGGCGCGTTTTTCCGCGACTCCAATATCCAGAGCGAAGAAAAAGAGCTGCTGATGATTGTCACCCCGCACCTGGTTCGTCCCTTGGCGGCCAATGCGCAACTGCCGTCCTTGCCTGGCGAAAAACTGCGCACCTATGACCCGAATTGGTTCCGCCTGTTCTTCCTGGAAAACGGCAACTTCGACCGTCGCAGTGGACTCTCCCAATGAGCGATAGCCTGAGCCAGACCTTCCTGGCAATCACCCGCAACAGCACCGACCTGGAATGGCTCCAGGGCGCGCTGGCCCCCCTTGGCCAAGTGATCAGCGTGGGCGGCGGCAGCCTCGATGAATTGCTGGCACTGGTGGACGTGACCTTCGCCACCCTGGTGTTCGTGGGCCTCGACCGCGAACACCTGGTAGCCCAGTGCGCCTTGATCGAAGGTGCCCTGGAAGCCAAGCCGATGCTGGCGGTGGTGGCCTTGGGCGACGGCATGGACAACCAGTTGGTACTCAACGCCATGCGTGCCGGCGCCCGGGACTTCGTCGCCTACGGCTCGCGCTCCAGCGAAGTGGCCGGTCTGGTGCGGCGCCTGAGCAAGCGTCTGCCGCCCACCGCGCCCAACGCCCATCTTGGCGGCCTGACCGTGCTCTACGGTGCCCAGGGCAATACCGATGGCGCCCTGCTGGCGAGCCACCTGGCAATGGTGGTGCAAAAGAGTGGCCAACAGACGCTGCTGCTGGATCTCGGCCTGCCCAAGGGGGACAGCCTGGCGCTGCTGGGCCTGGACAGTACCTTCAATTTCGGCGACGCCTTGCGCCACCTGCGACGCCTGGACGCCACGCTGATCAACAGCGCAGTCACCAGCACCGACGACGGCCTGCGGATCCTCGCCTACGCCGCCGGCGATGAAGCCTTGGAAATGACCAGCGCCGCCGAGCTGTACATGTTGCTCAGCGCCTTGCGCCAGCACTTCCAACACATCGTGGTCAACCTCACAGGGCAGGCCGACAGCGAAGCCTTGCGCACCTTTGTCAGCCACTGCGACAAGCTGCTGTGGTGCACCGACCAGGGCGTGCTCGACTGTCGGCGTAACCTGGCGGTGCTGAACCTGTGGCGCGAAAAAGGCATGAAGCTCGACCATGCCAAGCTGCTCATCGATCGCTATATCAAAAACTGTGCACCCGACACCCAAGCCCTGGAAAAAAGCTTTGGCCTGGAGTGCATCGCCGTGCTGCCCCTGAGCCCCGAAGTCCGCCTGAACGCCAAGAACCAAGGGCAAAGCCTGTTCACCCTGGCCCCGCGCGAAGCCTTGACCCAAACCCTGCGCCAATTGGGCGAGCGCCTGGCCAAACGCTCCGAGGCCATAGAGAAACCTTCGTCACGCTGGTTCGACCGCCTGCTGGGGGCGAGTCGATGAACGGCGAAAAACTCTTCGGCGCCCCGGCCCGTGAAAGCGCCGCGCACAACGACCACGACGGCCTGAAACTGGTGCTGCATCGCTACATCATCGATGCCATCGAAGAGTCGGGCCAGAACCTGCTGGAAGGTTCACGCCAATCCCTGGCGCAATTTGTCATCGACAAAGTGGCCGAATACATCACGCGCATGCACCTGGCGATCTCGCGCTATGAGATGGAGCGCCTGGCCGAGGAAATCGTCGATGAGCTGACCGGCTTCGGCCCGCTGGAAGTGTTGCTGCGCGATGTGTCGATCACCGAGATCCTGGTCAACGGCCCGCACCGGGTGTTTATCGAGCGTGACGGAGTACTCCACCAGAGCGACCTGCGTTTTATCGATGCGCACCATGTAGAACGTGTGATGCAGCGCATTCTCGCGCCCCTTGGAAGGCGCCTGGATGAGTCGTCACCGATGGTCGATGCGCGCTTGCCGGATGGCAGCCGGGTCAATGCGATCATCCCGCCGATTGCCCTGGACGGCCCGTGCCTGTCGATCCGTAAATTTCGCAAGGACATGCTCAAGAGCAGCGACCTGGTGGCGATGCAAACCATCGACCAGAACATCTTCGAGTTCTTCCAGGAGGCGGTGGGCAAGCGCTGCAATATCCTGATCAGTGGCGGCACCGGCACCGGCAAGACCACGCTGCTCAATATCCTCAGCCAATTGATCAACCCCCACGAACGCCTGGTCACCATCGAAGACGTGGCCGAGCTGCAACTGGGCCACCCCCACGTGGTGCGCCTGGAAACCCGCCCGCCCAATGCCGAGGGGCATGGCGAGGTCAAGGCCAGCGACCTGATTCGCAACGCCCTGCGGATGCGCCCGGACCGCATCATCCTTGGCGAGATCCGTGGCGTCGAAGTGCTCGACGTGATGACCGCCATGAACACCGGCCATGACGGGTCCATGAGCACCGTGCACGCCAACAATGCCCAGGACGCGCTGCTGCGCCTGGAAACCCTGGTGGGCCTGACCGGCCGTGTGGTGGCGGAGAAAACCCTGCGGCAGATGATCTGCGCCGCACTGGATGTGGTGATCCAACTGACGCGCCTGCCCGATGGGCGCCGTTGCGTCAGCGAGGTGGTGGAAGTGGTGGGGGTGCGCGACGACGTGTATGTCACCAACACCCTCTTCCGCCTCGACCGCCGTACCGGTTTCGGCTTTCTGCGCGAAGCGCTCAACCCGGCCGGCGACAAGCTGCGGCGCGAATCGGCATTGCCGTTGTAGAGAGGGCTCATGACCGGACTTGTCTTGCTGCTCATTTGCATCCTGCTGATCAGCCTGTCCGTCTGGCTGTTCCAGCGAGGGCTGCGCCAGGCCGGCACCGACCGAGTGCTGGAGCGGCTCAGCGACGGCCAGCCGGTGCTCCTGGAGCCGAACGGCAGCTGGGTCGCGCTGGAGCGCATGTTCCAGCGCGCCGGCCTGGGCAAGCCCACCGACCGCCTGGGTTTGTGGTTGAGCGGCTGGGCGCTGGGCATGTTGCTGGGCTACCTGCTGGCCGGCGGGCTGGGCCTGTTGGCCATGCTGATCCTGCCGCCTCTGCTGCTGCGGGTGTATATCGCCTGGCGCTACCAACGGCGAGTGCAGCGCATGGTCGAACAATTACCGCAGCTGCTGGACCACAGCGTGCGCAGCCTCAAGTCTGGGCGCACCCTGGCGGACGCCGTGCTGGGCGCGATCGACAGCACCGAAGCGCCGCTCAAGCAGGCTATGAGCCGCATCCAGCGCAACGTGCAAATGGGCGTGAGCCTGCCGGAGTCGGTCAGCGACTTTGCCGAGTTTTACGAACGCGATGAATTGCGCCTGTTTGCCCTGGGCCTGAAGGTCAACCACCGCTACGGCGGCAACGCCAGCGAGCTGCTGGAAAACCTGATCAAGATGATCCGCGAGCGCGAACAGGGTGCGCGCCAACTCAAGGCCATGACTGGCGAAACCCGCATGACCGCCTACGTGTTGGCGGGCTTGCCCATCGTCATGGTCGGCTACTTCCTGATGGTCAACCCGGGCTACCTGATGAGCATGTGGAATGACGGGACCGGGCGCTACCTGCTGCTGGCCGCGGTGGCACTCGACATCACAGGCACCTTCGTCATGTGGCGCATGTTGCGGAGTATTTGAGATGGCCATCCTGATCAGCATCCTGCTGTTGCTCGCCGCCGTCGCCTTGATCGTCGGCAACCTGCTGGAGCAAAGGCGCCGTCAACGCCTGGTCAGCCAACGCCTGCAAGGTCAACTGACCCGCGAGGACAAACTCGGCAGCCTGATGCGCCAGTTGGGCGCCAGCGCCGTGGCCCAGCGCTCGGTCAGCCTGGACAACGAAACCCAGACCCTGCTCAACCGCGTCGGCTGGCGCAAAGCCAACCAGCGCTCCATGTTTGCCGCTTTCCAGATCGGCGTGCCCATCGTGCTGTTGGGCTTGACCGTGCTTGGCCAGCAACTGCTGTTTCCCCATACCGGCTCGCCCTGGATTGCGCCGGCGATTGCTCTGGGCATCGGTTACCTGCTGCCCAAGCGCATCCTGGCCCTCAGCGCAAAATACCGCCAGGAGCGTATCGCTCGGGAAATTTCCACCTTCATTCCGTTGCTGCGCATCCTGTTCGAGTCCGGCATGGCGGTTGAGCAATCGCTGCGGGTATTGAGCAGCGAAGCCCAGCGCCTGCTCCCGGACCTGACCCATGAACTGCGCCTGATCCTGGCGAGAGTCGACTCGGGCCTGGAACTGTCCGAAGAGCTGGGCAAGACCGCACGCCTGCTGGCCGTGGATGAGTTCACCGACACCTGCATCATCCTTCAGCAGTTGATCCACCAAGGCGGTGGCGCGATGAAATCCTTGCTGGCCCTCAAGCAGTTGCTTGACGACCGCCGCCTGACCCGCCTGCAGGAATACATCTCGAAGATGTCCGCGAAGATGTCCGTGGTGATGATGGTGTTCCTGTTTCCCGCCTTGCTGATTGTGCTCGGGGGGCCGGCCATGATCGCCATCTCCCGAGCCTTGAATAACTTTTGAGGAGCCTGCCATGAAACCACTGATCGTCGCCTTGAGCCTGCTGATGCTAGGCGGCTGTGCCAGCAACGGCCAGGTTCCGTGGGCCGGGTTGCTGGCGCCGGGCAGTTGCCCCAAGCCCAGCTCGGACCAGGAGCTGTCGCTGAACCTGGCCGATGACATGGCCAACGAAGGCAAGCTGCACGCCAGCCTCGCCAACCTGCAGAACCTGCCCGACGCCCTGCCTCAGGTTCGCCAGCGCAAAGCCCGCGCCTATCGCTTGCTGGGCCGCAATGAAGCCGAACCTTTGTACCGCAGCCTGCTGGGCACCTGCCTGGCCGCCGACGGTGAGCACGGCCTGGGGCAACTGGCGTCGGCCAAGGGCGACAACGGCCAGGCCATGGCCCATCTGCAACGTGCGGCACGGCTGGCGCCCACCGACGAAAAAGTCCGCAATGACCTGGGCGTGGTGTACCTCGACCAACGGCGCCTGGAAGACGCGCGCTTTGAATTCATGACCGCCATCGAACTCAAGCAGAGCGATCAACTGGCGGCGGTGAACCTGGTGACCTTGCTGATCTATCAGGACAATTGGGAGCAAGCCGCGAAAGTGGTCGGCCAACTCGGGTTGAGCCCTGATCAGGTGACCCGGGCCCAGGCACGGGCGCAACACCTCAAGGAGGCTGGCACGGCACCGCAGCGTCCAGTCAAAGATCAGGTAGCGGCGGTCAGCGACACGCTGCCGGCCTCTGTGAAATAGGGAGTCGATGATGAAATTCCATTACCTCGCCGGCCTTGCATGCCTGGCCCTGCCCCTCCTTGCTTCGGCCATCGAAGCGGGGCCGTCCTCGCCCCGGCAGGCAGAAACGGAAAACTGGATGGCGCTGCAACTGAGCGGGCGCGCAGCCTCGGCCAACCCGCAGAAGACCACGCCGGCAGAACGCGAGCAGGCGCTCAAGCGCTGGCTGGACAGCAACAAGCATCCGATTCCGGAGTTCTTTGATCAGAAAGTGGGCGGGACGTCGCAGGGCAGCAAATAACGTTGCCCCCTGTAGGAGCGAGCTTGCTCGCGAAAAACTCACAGACGCCGCGTTCATTCAGGAAACACGCGTTATCGTTGACGTTCTTCGCGAGCAAGCTCGCTCCTACAGTGGGGCGGGGCCGGGCCTTTAGTGCGCAGTCACCCGCTGGCGCATCGCCGAGTTGCTCGGTGACAACGCCAGCGCCAACTGCGTGCGGTTGTGCATATGGGTCAGGCGCAGCACCTGGGACACGTACAGCTTGACCGTGTTCTCGGTAATCCCCAATTCACAGGCAATCTGATAGTTGGTCTGGCCCTTGCCCACCAGGCGTGCCACGTCCAACTGACGCGGTGACAGCTGATTGAAAATCGCCGGCATCTCCAACGGCCCGGCTTCATCGGCCGATGGGTCCCCGTCATGGTCCTGGAGCGTCGGGTTGCGACGCACTTTGTCCAAGTCCATATACAAGTCGTTGATCGATTCGGACAGGTACTGCAACTTCTGGTTGAGCGTTCCCAGCTGCAGGTCTTTTTGCCGTTCCTCCAATGCCGCTTCCTGGCGCTTGAGGCCTTCGAGCAATTCATCGAGGTTGATCGGCTTCTGGTAGTAATCGGCGATGCCCGCACGCAGGGCCTTGATCACATCCTGCTTGTCGGCGCGCCCGGTGAGCATGATCGCTTCGAACGCACGATGTTTGCCGGCGATCCGCTGCAGCGCCTGGACCAGTTCGATGCCGTCCATGTCCGGCATATGCAGGTCACACAGCACTAAACCAATCTGAAGGTCTTCGCCAAAACGCTGGACAGCTTGCTGGCTGGACTCGCACGGGACACAACGGTACCCGCTGCTTTCAAGAAATTCACAGAGCTCCTCTACGATTAATGGTTGATCGTCGACTACGAGCACTTTTACTGCAGACGTAAGCTTGTTCACGCGCTACTCCATGCCTGGCAAGCCAAATGTTGACCTATCCTTTCTGACGAAAACTCCTACAACTCCCCCTTAAACGTAGACGTACTTTCCGACTATGTACATAGCATTAATCCACTCGCGCGAATGATGGATCCAAAACCAGCTGCCGGCAAAACCTGTCAAAACAAAGGGCGCAAAGGGCTGTTTTGTTGACGCTTGCCCTGCCCGCTCAACGCGGTTTGAGCTAAGCCCTTGATGCATAAGCGCCCAGGCCACCATGGCGATGCCGGCACCGATGAGCGACCCCAGCAAGTACTCGATATTGGAGGCCAGCCCCAAGGCGGCTAGCAACTTCACATCCCCCGCGCCAAAGCGGCCCAACGCATAGCCCGGCAAAGTCAGCACCAGCGCCAAGGCCAGGGCCAGGCCACCCTCGCTGCGGGGCGCGCCCAGCCACGTCGACCCCGCCCATAGCAGGTAGATCAACGCCAGCAGCCCGACGCCCAGGGTCAGCGTATTGGCAATTTGGCGCTGGCGAATATCCTGCACGGCACATACGCCCAACCACAGCACAATCACTAGCGTCTGGATCACGTAAAAAACATCCCTTCTGGCTGAATGATTCTATGCTGATATCAAGTACTCGCCTCAGGGTAGACGCAGTCATGAAATCGAGCCTCCCGAGAAAGCAAAAAGGTGCTGCGGCGATCGAGTTTGCCTTGGTCTTCGTGATTTTCTTTGCGGTGTTCTACGGCATGCTCAGCTACAGCTTGCCGCTGCTGTTGATGCAGTCATTTCACCAGGCGGTGGCCGAAGGGGTACGCCGCAGTGTGTCCCTGGACCCCAGCACCTCAGGCTATTCGGACCTGGTTGTGCAACGCGCCAAGGATGCCGCCCAGGCCCAATTGAACTGGATCCCCGGCTCACTGAATTTCTTGCCCGGCTATATCACCGCCACCTACACCAATAATTTGCTGACGGTGAAGATCACTTACCCCTCGGCCAATATCAAAGCCGTCTTGCCGGCCCTGGTGTTGCCCGGTGTCGGCACCGTACCGAACCTGCCCACCCACCTCACCGCCACCTCGAGCCTTCAATTTTGACGACGGGGGATAAATTGTTCGCACGCCTGCGCGGGCGCACCAGCGCCCTGGCCTTGGACGCGCCAGCAACACCCGCGCCGGGCCTGCAAGTGCAACTGGACAACCTGGGTCGGGTGCTGGACATCTCAGGCACCTTGAGGCCTTTGCTTACCCAGCATCTTGCCAACGCGCCCAACCCACCCTTGCAGACCTTGCTGTGCGCCGACAGCGCGCTGAGTGTCGAGGGCACGCCGCAGGAGTGGCAACGACACGGCCTGGACCTCGACTTCCAGGGCGCTGCCGGCCAGGTCCTGCATACCCGCGGCTGGATCGAGCCGCAGGGCGACGGCTGGGCCCTGCACCTGCTGGACATCACTGACCTGCTGGCCGACCGAGTACGGGTGCAGCAACGCGAACAGAATCACCAACTCGCCGCCCTGATGAGCGAACAGCTGCGAGTGTGCAGCCTCAACCGCCTGCCCCAAGTGTTCAGCGAACACCTGCGCAGCGTGGCCCAGCGCTGGCGCATCCCCTGCGTCGCCATGGCACTGCTCGACGAGGATGATCAAGGCTGGCGCATCTACAGCCACTACGCCGCTCACGACGCCCCGGCCTTGTGGCAAACCGGGCAACACCTGGGCACCAGCCTGGACAGCATCAACGGCAACACGCCACTGAGCCTGGACATTGCCCAGGGCCGCAGCGACAACCCGCGCCTGCACAGTGTATTTGGCAATGCCGACGGCTTCCTGGTGCCGTACCGCGACAGCCATGGCGCCGCCGCGTGGCTGCTGTGTGGTTTCTATAACGGCCAGGCACACCACACCGGCGAGCGTGACTGGCTGAACCTGTGCGCAGCACTCGCCGCGCCGCTGCTGGGCCGCCTGCGCGAACAGCGTCACCACCAGCAACTGGAACGGGTAGAAGCCCTGCAAGGCCTGCTCGGCACTGGCTGGTGGGAACTGTTGCCCGCCACCCAGGAGATCCAGCTGGCGCCACAATTGCTGCGCAACCTGAGCCTGGACGAAGGCCCCACCCGCCAACCCCTCGGCACTTGGCTCGAACTCATCCACCCCGCCGACCGCCAGGCCCTCGGCAGCCGCCTGCAAGACCTGCAAGCCTTGGGCAAGCCACTGCTGACCAGCGTGCGCCTGCAACGCACCGAGTCCGAGCAGTCGCCCCTGTGGTACCGCATACAAGGCCAAGTGCTGGGCGCCGGCAATGAACGGCGCTGGATCGGTTTCATGCTCGACATCAGCGACATCCAGAACCAGCAACTGCAAGCCGCCGCCGCCCATGCGCGCCTGGACAACCTGATCGCCAGCTCACCGGCCGTCATCTATGTGCAGCGCTACGTCAACGGCGCGCTGCACCCGGCGTTTTTCAGCGCCAGCCTGTTGCCGCTGCTGGGCTGGACCTTGGCCGACTGCAACCACGACACCCTGGCGGCGCTGATCCACCCCGACGACCGTGAGCGCTACTTCGAACGCACCCGCCAACTGCTGCGCGAAGGCAACGTGCGCAGCCGCTACCGCCTGCGCGACAAACAAGGCAACTACCACTGGCTGCTCGACGAAGCCAAGCTTTTGCGCGACGACCTCGGCTTGCCGGTGGAAGCCGTGGGCCTGTGGCTGGACGTCACCGAGGCGACCCTGGCCGCCGAGCAGGTGCGCCAAAGTGAAGAGCGCTACCGCATCCTGGTGGAAGACTCGCCAGCGATGATCTGTCGCTACCGTCCCGACCTGATCCTCACCTTCGGCAACACGCCGCTGGCCAATTACCTGGAATGCCGGCCCGACCAATTGCCAGGCATCGACCTGGGCCAGTGGCTGTCGGATGAACAGCGCGCCGCCTTTATGCAGCGCATCCAGCAACTGACCCCGGAATTCCCGGTGAGCACGGCGGAAATCAGCCTGCAACTGCCGGGGCGCGAACACGCCTGGTGGGTGTGGTCGGACCGTGGCGTCTTCGATGAACAAGGCACCCTGATCGAGGTGCAAGCCGTGGGCCGCGACAACACCGAAGTGCGCCGCTCCCAGCAGCAACTGACCCAAAGCGCGAAAATGGCCACCCTCGGCGAAATGGCCACCGGCCTGGCCCATGAGATCAACCAGCCGCTGAACGTGATGCGCATGGCCATCGCCAATGTGCTCAAGCGCCTGGGCAATGGCGATGCGCAGATCGACTACCTCACGGAAAAACTGCAGCGCATCGACGCCCAGGTGCAACGCGCAGCACGGGTGGTCGACCACATGCGCGTCTTCGGCCGCCGCTCGGAAATCGAGCAGCAACCGTTCGACCCGGCGCAGGCGCTGGAGGGCACCCTGGCCCTGCTCAGCGACGGCTTGCGCGGCAAAGGTGTGGACGTGCGCATCAGCCCTGCGGACTTCTCGGTACAGGTCAAAGGCTACGTCGATCAGTTGGAACAGGTGCTGATCAACCTCATGGTCAACGCCCGTGACGCATTGCTCAGCCAGCGAGAGAAAGACCCTGCCCTGCGCCCCTGGATTGCCCTGCACAGCGAGCACGACAGCCGCCATGTGCGTATCTGGGTCGAAGACAACGCCGGCGGGATAGACCCGCGCCTGTTGGAGCGGATTTTCGAACCGTTCTTTACCACCAAGCCGATAGGCGTCGGCACCGGATTGGGGCTCTCGGTGAGCTATGGGATTGTGGAAAACATGGGTGGGCGCCTGAGCGTCACCAACGGCGAGGCCGGCGCGAAATTCTGCGTCGAGTTACCCATCGCGCAAAACTCAATCAGCTAACCACGACCCGAAGCGAGCCGCTCCCCCGGTGTCAGGGTAGTTGTCGTGTCCCCCGCTTTTTGAAAAGCATTCCGGGGGCGGCAAGAGTATGGTCATGCCTTTCTACTCAGAAGAACGTAAAGCTGCGCTGCTGAAAATGATGCTTCCGC
>NZ_MRST01000010.1 GCF_001902145.1 Pseudomonas fluorescens | reverse complement strand
CTTTTGGGGAGGAGGGGGCTGACCGGCGGATTTCGGCCAATAGCCGACATTCAGATCAGCCCATTGAAGAAATTACTCGGAGGTCCAAACGTTCCACCACTCGATCTCGCCGCGTCCTTAACCATCGATATCGCCGTTACGGATGGCCATCCTGATGGCTTGTGCTGTCGTTGTCACGCCCAGACGTCGGCGCGCTGAGCGCAGGTGATTTTCAACCGTACGCTCCGACAAACCGAGAGTTGCTGCAATATCCGCTTGCCGTCTTCCGGCAGCCGTCCATTCCATGACTTCACGCTCTCGCGGGGAAAGGCTTTGTAACGCTTCGTCCAGTGGAGCCTCAAGCAACCGCCTAGCTGCGAAAAAAGCGGCCGTCGCAACCAAGCTTAGTCCCAAGCGAACCCGCGCGCTTCCATCCACCGGCTCACCCCCCAAGCTCATCGCGCCCTCAAGCCCCTGCGGGCCGAAAACTGGTACCTGCAACCCCTGAATCCCTGGGTCACCTGGAGAACGAATCACCCGGTAGCGGTCTTCTCCCTTGACCTGTTCTTTCTGCCAGAAGAAGGATTGCCGAGCATTCAGAAGGTGGCGAGTCACCGGACAATGTCGAACATAAGTCTCGGCATCCACCGATCGACCGTTATCGAACCAATCGCCTTCGACCCAGTAGATATGCTCAACCACTTCTTCACTTGCCGGCGATGCAGAAAACAACACGAATCGATCATAGCCGTAGGGCGTGGCAAAACCCCTGACGGCTTTCTTGATTGATTCAAGTGTGCGCGCCGTCTCTATCTCCAGAGCAGCTCGCATCGCTGTTTCTGCCGCCCCGTCGCTCACTATGAGGCGACCTCTTTCAACAATGCTTCAACTGCCAACTTGCCCAGATTATTGCCTGCCAGTGGGCTGTCGCCGGTCAGCAACTTGCGGTCTTGGAGCGTTGCACCTGAAATATCCTGGTTGACGATCTCAACTCCCATGGCTTTCAATTGCTCACCAAATTTCCAGGTCAAATGCCCAGGCATATAACCGATGTCGGGCGTTTTTGCGTCGAGACTGTCTGGAAATGCGCAAATCTTGTAGCCGTTGAAAATGTAGGAATCCCTCGACTCTCCAATACCCGCCGCGAGCATTGCTGCCGGGCCGTGACATAGGGAAATCACAAATTTGTCGTTGGTGATTGCCCAATGCAAAGCCGCTTTCACGTCGGCACTCTCCGGCAATCCAATCAGCGCGCCGTGTCCGCCGGGTATGAAAACCCCGATGTAATCCGAATCCTCGCCCAGTGCCTTTTCGACCACATCGGAAAGCTTCAAGGGTTTTTTGAACTGTTCGCGGTATTTGGCGTAGAAATTCTTTACCTCGGTATCTTCGGAAGGCATGGCCCAGAACTCAAACTTCACCGGATTGCCTGACAGGGTCGCAACGTCGAACGCGAAACCGGCTTTGTCGAGGTGGTACATGGGTAGCAACGTCTCGACCGGGTGATTACCGGTGGAAAACATGGTGCCGTTGTCGGTCAGTAAATAGCGCTCGTCGGCGCCGATCAGCAATATCTTCCAGCGGCCACCTTGGTAAGGATTAGGGTAATCCGCGTCACTCAAATCAGATTTTGGCGAGGTAAATTGGCTTAGCGAGTATGGAGAGGGGAAAAAGGCATTGTCCTCTGCCTGATCCGGAGTGGGGCGCTTGTCGTCACTCTGCAAGGTAGTCATGGTTTTCTCCTACGAATGGGCCGATTGTTGAAATCAATGCTAATAGCGTGACGCAGGCCCAGCAATGAGGGTTTTCCCTCAAAGAAATTTTCCGCACCCATACAGTACGCCGATCGGCTGCTTTTGGCCGACGGCTGTCGTTGGACACTGGCCGTTTTCCACCCAAGCGGTCATGCGGTGTCGACCAACCGTCGCAGTATCTCCACCAGATACGGTCGTGTGTATCGTTCAGATGGGGCTATGTGTTCCGAGTCCCCCAAGTGCTGATACTCTCCCTCATCAAAAGCCAGATAGATGTTGAATGCTGGCTGCGGCATCGCCTCCTCCATACCTACATCGAAAATGGCAGTGAACAGACCGTTCATTATGTCATCGCCAACCTCATACGGCATTTCACTCAGAACAAATCGTCGGGCAACTTCGATCGAGAGGGCATTCAGAAGTTCGGCCGGGCGCAGCCCTAGATCCCGGCAGTAAACCGATAAGCCGGTTAGTTCCAGCCGGCCTCTTGTGCGATGCTCAACAGGGCCTCGACTTCAGTGTGCTGGATTGCTTTGATCATCGGCGCCCTCGCCCTGGCTGTTTTTAGTGAGCAGCTGCGTGACATTGTCGTCGGCTGCGCCGCCACGCAAGTATGCCTATAGCAATGCTCAGGGTGGAATTCCATGGGCGTTAAGGCTAGCCCTTGAGGTAGGGCGTCACGGTGTCTTCCAGGATGGAGATCAGTTCAGAGTCCATGTAGCGGTAGTCGTCGGGAATATCCAGGACGTGCAGTCGCTTGTGTTCAAGCAGACGTGAATACTCCGCCTGGAGCCGCTGCTGGTGCTTACGCTCCATGACGAATATGACATCAGCCCAGCGTATATCCGCCGGGCCGACCGGCCTGCGTGCATTTGAGCTGGTGCCTGCCGAGCGGGCTTCGAAGCCCGATCGGCGGCGCCACAGAATTTCCGCAGTAGGACTGCGCCATTGATTACGGCTGCAAATGAACAGAAGGTTGGTCATTATTGGTCCAGTAACTGGCGGGTGGTGCGAACGGGATAGCATATGCCGAGCTGGCGTGCCCCCTTCAACTTTTTGGCGCGCCTGTACGGCAGCTTCCAGTTTTTTTCTGGCTTGAACACAAGTGGTTGTGCTGCCTGGTTCTTGCCGCGTTTACGGACTTGCTGGCGTCTCCAGGCTCTGGTTCTTTCCATGATGGTTTCCTCGTGGGTACCGGGGTCAGCAGCCGCGGTAATACGAGTCCGAGACAGGATAAGAGGAATAGGGAAACGTTGCGAGGCCTGTTTGTGTCAGTAGGCTGATTTCGACCCAAAGCTGCCTTCTAGCATCCAGGTCAGATATTGTAATTACTGGGGAGACAGCAGATCTCAGACTGTCATACAGGCGGAAAGTCTTCATACGATTTTGGGAAGTATCCCCAAACTCTCAGAACGTCGGCGCGCACGTCAAACTCGAATCCAATTTGTGCAACCACCTTCGATATTTCGTCTGTATGGTCAATGGTTGTACGTGCAAGCAGCCGTCCTTTTGAGGGGACTGCTTCCGACAAGCCAATGTCGAACCATTCGACGGACGCAAATGGAAACGGTAAATGGTAAAACCACTCGACATCCCACTCCGAGACATATCCTGTGACGCACTTGGATCGGTAGGACGGACGCCACCCCTGAAGTTCGCGGAAATGATTGATCAGCTCATCCCACTTGGTATTGTTCGATGCGCTTGCCAAGTTTCTCGCAGCCACGGCAGCATTGATTTTATTTCGTGTTGCATCATCATGGCCCGCGCCGGCCCTGGGGAGTTCGCTCATATTCAGTCCTATCGATTTTTTGGTGTTCAAGAATGAATGATCGCTTCTGGCCGATTGTACCCGTTGCGAATGTCTTCAATGGGGCTGTTGAATTACCTTTTAGAAAGCCGCCGCATCGTTGATAGCTGCCTCATATGCATGCTTCTCAAATGTGAAGGGGCCAACACTGTCTATGATTTGAGGCTCGTCATAGCCGTTCTCGTAAGCAAAGGAATCCCACGTGAAACAGTCATCGTTTTGGCGAACATATACTGAGTAGGCGCCACACACTATGTCGCCGCACTCGGGGCAGATGTAAAGGAGGATGCGACCACTTTCTGTTTCAGCGTGTTCGCGTAAAAGTAGGCGAGAGTTAGATAGGCTGTTTGGCTCCGGGAAGCCCTTGACGAAACAGCCCATGAAATCTGAATGACCACCATCAGCTAAGACGAGAGCATTGAGCAACGAACGTCCGTTAATCAGAAAATCGATGGAGAATCGTTCGGCCACGGTGCAGCCATTTGAGGAGCTTCCCGGACGAAACAACTGTTGAAATGTGAGGGAACTGGTGTCCATTCCTGCGAACCATTTTATGCACTGAATGTGCGTGGGATTACATACAACATTGAAGGGGGGGCACGGCAAGCTTCATCGGGTGATTGACCGCTTTTGGCCGTTTGCAGCCAATGAGTCAACGCAAGGTTGTAACCGGCACGGATGGACCAAAGCTCATACACCGCCCACTCGCGTTGTCCCTCCAGCATGCCCGCAAGCGCATCGCCTTGACCTCCTTATCTGTTCCACCTTCTTCATGGCCTTTCCCCACACTGTCGCGTCTTTTAAGCTTGCTGAAACGTTTCATCGAGTTTATAAAGCGCAAACAACTCCAATAAAGGCGACCGCCATGACCCCGCTAAAACTCCTCGTTGCCCTCAGCGCACTCTCTGCCGCATCCCACGCCCTGGCCTGGGATTACGTGTTGCTCGACACGGACAAAGCCGCCCAGAACTGGCAGGTCACCAGCCAGCAGCTCGGCATCCAAACCGACAAGCCCTTCAGCGTTACCTTGCGCACCCTGCACGGTGGTCGGCAGGAGGGTGTGAGCATCGTGGATATCGACAACGGCACGATGAAACTCTCGGTAGTACCGACCCGTGGAATGAACGTGTTGCAGGCGTCGGTTGGCAATGTGCGCATGGGTTGGGATTCGCCGGTCAAGGAGGTGGTCAATCCGTCCTTCATCGAGCTCAATGGCCGCGGTGGTCTGGGTTGGCTGGAAGGTTTCAACGAGCTGGTCACCCGCTGCGGCTACGAATGGGTCGGGCACCCTGGCATCGACAACGGCGAACTGCTGACCCTGCACGGGCGGGCCGCGAATATTCCTGCGAATAAAGTCACCCTGCATATCGATGAAAAACCGCCGTACGCCATCACCCTGCGCGGCGAGTTGAAAGAGCAGGCGTTCAAGAAGGTCGATTTCTCTGTTGCGACCGAACTGGTCACCGAGCCTGGCAGTGTGGTGTTCGCCCTCAACGACACGCTGACCAACAATGGCGATTATCCGAAGGAATACCAGGCGCTGTATCACAGTAACTTCAGCACCCCGTTCCTGGAGCAGGGCGCGCGTTTCGTTGCGCCGGTGAAGCAGGTGTCGCCCTTCAACGACAAGGCCAAGGGCGAACTGGCCGACTGGCAAACCTACCGCGCACCGACCAAGGACTATGACGAAACGGTTTACAACGTGGTGCCGTATGCCGATGCCAAGGGCGATACCTTGACCGTGCTGCATAACAAGGCAGGTAGCCTGGGGGTTTCGGTTGGGTTCAATACGCAGACACTGCCCGTGTTTTCCCTGTGGAAGAACACTGATACCCAAGGGCATGGCTATGTCACGGGGTTGGAGCCGGGGACAAGTTTTTCGTACAACCGTCGTTATCAGCGGCCACTGAACCTGGTACCTACAATCGGGGCGAAGGAACATAAGCAGTTCCGTATCAGCTACAGCTTGTTGGCGGATAGGGCCTCTGTTGATAAGGCTTTGAAGCAGGTCAGCGAAATTCAGGGTGGGCGGGAGACTGAGGTGCGGCAGACGCCTTTGGTGGATCTGACCAAGGAGTGACATTGGCTGGAGCCTTCACGCGGGGCCCGGCGTACTTCATCGACGCCGCAACCCGCGCCCTGCAACTGTAGGAGCGAGCTTGCTCGCGAAAAACGCACAGACGCCGCATTTATTCAGGAAACCCTGCGTTATCGTTGACGTTTTTCGCGAGCAAGCTCGCTCCTACAGCAGGGCTTTCTGTCATCGACGGGCATGCATACTGGAATAACCGTATTTCAGGAGCATCTCCATGATTCGCAGGGCAGTATCCGCCGACGCAAAAGCCATTGCCCAGGTACATATCAGTAGTTGGCAAGACGCCTACCGTGACCTGATGCCTGCCCAGTTCTTGAGCGGATTGCAAGCAACGCTGGCTAGGCGCGAAGCCTATTGGGTTCGCTCGATTGCCTCAGGTGAATCAACCGTATGGGTTGCCGAGGAGGGCCAGCAGGTGGTTGGCTGGATATCCGTCGGCGCCAGCCGTGATGCAGACGCCGCGCAGGTAAATGCAGGTGAGGTCATGGCCATCTACGTGCTCGCCGGGCATTGGCACACCGGCATCGGGCTGGCCTTGTGGAATGCCGGCCTGCAGGATCTGATGGCGCAAGGTTATGAGCGTTTAACGCTGTGGGTCTTGACCGGTAATGAAAGGGCTATTGGATTTTATCGCCGGGCGGGGTGTGTCGAGGAGACCGGGACTGAGCGCGATCTTGAGAGGGGCGGTGTTGCGCTGGTGGAGGTGAGGTATGGTTTGCCGTTGAGATAGCATCGGTATCTACGCAACTTGGGCATCAGTTGGATCGTTGTCGGCTGCCAGGCCGCTATCGCAGCGATGCGGCGATCCGACAAGCCAGCTCCCACATTTGGATAGCGGGGGCGTCAGTTATGTCAGCGTCGGCTGCCAGGTCGTCACGGGAGCAAGCTCCCTCGCCACAGGAGCATTCGTGCCTCACTCATGCCCTGCGCGCCGTCAACAACACCGCCGCCGCCGCTGACAACAACCCCGCGCAGCACCGATTGAACAGGCGCTTGCCCCTTGGCTCGGCAAACCAGCGGCGCATATGCAGGCCCATATAGGCGTAGGCGCTGATGGCGACCCATTCCAGGGCCAGGAACATTGCACCCAGCAGGGCGAATTGCGCGGTGATGGGCTGGCCGGGCACCACGAATTGCGGGAGGAAGGCGGTGAAGATCAAGATCGCTTTGGGGTTGCCCGCCGCCACCAGAAACTCCTGGCGCGCCAAGGCCCATAGGCCCACCTTGCTCGTCGCGATTTCCACCTGCTGCTGCGGGTCTGCACGCCATAGTTGATACGCCAGGTAAAACAGATACGCCGCGCCGAGGAACTTGATCCCGTAGAACAACAACTCCGAGGTTTGCAGCACCACCGCCAACCCGGCAGAAGCGAGGGCGATCATGCCGGCGAAGGCCAGCAGGCGGCCGAGACCGGCGAGGCAGGAGGTGCGGTAACCGTAGCGGGTGGCGTTGCTCACCGACAGCAGGTTATTAGGGCCGGGGGCCATGTTCAGGGCGAAGCAGGCGGGGAGGAAGAGGGCGAGGGTGGCGAGGTCCATGGCGGCTCCGGGTTGGCAGGTCGTAACGCATTAATGGGTTAACAATCCGTGGCTGGTCTTAGGGCCCCGCGAGCGCTTCAGGTGCTGCGCCAAATAATCGATCGGCGATTTGCCGGCCCCGTTCCAAGCCTTCCGGCGTCAGCCAAATGGATTTGCTTTTGTTCACCGGATCTCTGATAAAACCTTGCTCATGGAGTCGGTTCGTTATCTGGAAGTCG
The DNA here is from genome assembly GCF_001902145.1 of Pseudomonas fluorescens. GTDB lineage: Bacteria > Pseudomonadota > Gammaproteobacteria > Pseudomonadales > Pseudomonadaceae > Aquipseudomonas > Aquipseudomonas fluorescens_BV. The sequence goes on along the minus strand of NZ_MRST01000010.1, from coordinate 51,772 downwards.
TAACCTTTCCATGAGTTGCCGTTATCAAAGCTGAAGGTGGTCAGCAGGGCAAGTACGGCTTCCTCAATCAGTTTTTCGTCGTATTCCATAATGGGTACTCCGCTGAGTGACACAGACCCTGTTGAGTTTAAACTCAATATCACACAGCACTCCACACCGCTAACTCATACCCATCCGGATCGGTGAAGTGGAACCGGCTACCACCGGGAAACGAAAACGTCTGGCGGGTTATCACCGCACCCAGCTTTTGAAGCCGCTGCTGCACACTGTCTAGGTCATCTGCGTACACGATAACCAAGGGGCCGCCCGGTCGCACAGGCTCACCGGTGGTAAACCCGCCCGTGAGCCGACCATCGCTGAATTCGCTGTAGGTGGGGCCGTAGTCGACGAAAGCCCAGCCGAATGCGGCGCCGTAGAAGGCTTTACTGCGGGCGATGTCGCTTACGTTGAATTCGATATTGTCGATCTGTCTGTCTTTACCGCGAGTGCTCATGGGGGGCTTCCTTGGCCGGTGTGCAAGGCCGCAGTGTAGCGTACCTGACAGCTTACTCATTCATCGAATAGGGCCTTAATAATTAGGCAGGATCTCTGAACAGTGCATCCAGCCAGGATGTGCTTATCTTTGTCGAAGGTCACTCTAGAATGGCGGGGTACTTCTCCCAATTAAAGGAATGTTGTCATGCCTAATCATTCAATCAATGGCAAGGTTGCACTGATCGCGGGTGGTGCGAAGAACCTCGGCGGGTTGATCGCCCGCGATCTGGCCAAGCATGGCGCCAAGGCTGTGGTCGTGCACTACAACAGCGCTTCCAGCCAGGCTGATGCGAACGCAACCGTCGCCGCAATCGAGGCGCTAGGCGCGAAGGCTGTCGCCTTGCAAGCGGACTTGACCACGGCGGGGGCGATGGAAAAACTCTTCAATGATGCCGTCGCGGCAGTCGGCAGGCCGGACATCGCGATCAATACCGTGGGCAAGGTGCTGAAAAAGCCAATGGCTGAAATCACGGAGGCGGAGTACGACGAGATGATGGCCGTCAATTCCAAGACCGCGTTCTTTTTTATCAAGGAAGCCGGCAAGCACCTCAATGACAATGGCAAGATCTGCACTATCGTCACTTCACTGCTGGGCGCTTTCACGCCCTTCTACGCCGCGTATGCCGGCAGCAAGGCGCCGGTAGAGCAATTCACGCGGGCGGCGGCGAAGGAGCTGGGCGTTCGGGGTATTTCGGTCACGGCAGTAGGGCCGGGGCCGATGGATACGCCGTTCTTCTACCCGGCCGAAGGTGAGGATGCGGTCAGTTACCACAAGACGGCTGCCGCGCTGTCGCCGTTCTCGCGCACGGGCCTGACAGATATCGAGGATGTGGTGCCGTTCATCCGTAACCTGGTGAGTGACGGGTGGTGGGTGACTGGCCAGACAATTTTGATCAATGGCGGCTACACCACCAAGTAAACGGTCAACGCGCAGGCGCAGACGTGGTGAGCGCCGATCAATCCGTGCCCCCCCGAGCATTGAGAGCCCATGGATAGAATCGAACAGTACCGCGTCTTCGTTCAGGTCGCAGAGCTCGGCAGTTTCATACAAGCGGCACGGCTGATGAGGCTGCCACGCGCGAGCGTGTCGGCCGCCATTCAACAGCTGGAGGCCAATGCCGGCACTCGACTGCTGCACCGGACAACCCGCAAGGTCTCCCTGACCGCCGATGGCACCCAGTTACTGCTGAAGGCGCGCCAGGTCTTGCTGGACATCGATGATATCGACCAACTGTTTAACCGCCACCAGGAACAGGTCATGGGCCGTCTGGAAGTGGACGTGCCCAGCCGCATAGCGCGGCGCCTGGTGATGCCTGCGCTGGCTGAGTTTCTCCACCGCTACCCTGGGCTCCAACTCGGCCTGGGCTCCACCGATCGCGCCATTGATTTGGTACAGGAAGGCGTTGACTGTGTGATTCGATTTGGCACCCCGCAGAACAGCAGCCTGGTGGTGAAACCGTTGGGCAAGGTGTTGCTGGTCAATTGCGCGAGCCCCGCCTACTTGACGGAATTCGGGGTGCCCACACAGCCTTGCGATTTGCAACACCGGCACGTCTGTATCGGCTACAGCACGAGCGCAGGCGGCCAGGAAACGGCCTGGGAATATTGCGTCGATGGCACCGCGCTGGCTGTCATGCTGCCGAGCCGCGTGGTGGTCAACAATGCCGAAAGCTATATCGCAGGATGCTGTGCAGGGCTTGGCTTGATTCAGGTGCCGTTGTTCGATGTTCAGCATTTATTGGACAACGGCGAATTGGTGGAGGTGATGACCGCCTATCGGCCGGCCCCCATGTGCGTTTCAGCCCTGTACCCGACTCGCCGCCAACGTTCTCGTCGCCTTGGCGCGTTCATCGATTGGTTTGCCGCCTTGATGGCTCCGCATCTGGAACCTTGATGCACTGCGGCGGTATGCCCACCTATTCTCTCTGACTCGCCGCGTTTCGGGTCGGGCTCAAGGATGAAACCTGCGCCCCAACGCATCCAGCCGCACCGCGATCGGTGGCAGGCGTTCGCTGCTGCGGGCGAGTGTCTCGACGTCGTCGGCGGTGTTCTGGGCGATGCTCTGCACTGACTGCAAGCGCTCGACAATTTCCAGATTGGCCGAGGTCTGCTCGCGGGTGGTGGTGACGATGTGGCCGTTGAGTTGATCGATGTGCGCGATGTCCTCGCCCACCGCCCGTAGCATGTCCACGGCCACTTGGCTGTCTGCCACGCAGCGCTCTACGCCTTCGCGGCTGGCGTGCATGGCTTCGACGGCTTGGCGGCTGCCGTGTTGCAGGCCCTCGATGATGCCCTTGATTTCCTGGGTGGACAGCGCGGTACGCTGAGCCAGGCTGCGTACTTCATCGGCAACCACGGCGAAACCACGGCCCTGCTCGCCGGCGCGGGCGGCTTCGATGGCAGCGTTGAGGGCCAGCAGGTTGGTCTGGTTGGCGATGCTGCTGATCACTTCCAGCACCGAGCCGATTTGCTCAGCCTGTACCGCCAGGGATTCTACGGTCGACTCAGTGCCGTTGATGCGCATAGCCAGTTGGCTGATTTCATGCTGGGCGCGGCCGACGCTTTCCTGGCCGCGCACAATCTGCTGGCTGGCCTGGCCCGCATGTTCCACTGCCTGTTCGACCTGCACCGTAATGTGGCCCATGGCGTCTTCCATGCGCTGCATCGAACCGGTCATTTCGCCGATCTGCGCCAGTTGATGCCGTGCGCCTTTTTCCAGGGTGCCGCTGGCGCTGGCCAGTTCCTGACCGAGTTGGCCCAAGCCATGGGAGTCGCGGGCGACGCCGTCGATCAGGTGGGTGAGTTGCTGCAGGAAGTGGTCGAACCGCTTGGCGAGGGACACGTGGGCCTTGCCTTCACCTTGGGCGGTTTCCACGGTGAACTGCGAGGTAACGGCGAGCATCTTCTCAAGCATTTCCTGGCTCTCCACCGCTTCGGCCTGGCTATGGACGGCCAGGTAGAGCAGGGCGACGGTCTCCATCACCACATAGAAGGCGTGGACGAAGACCATCGTCCAGCCGCCGTGATGCTCCATCACAAACACAGGGAAACCCTGATGTTGCAAGGCATGGAACACCACGTGATGCACCGCGATGGTCAGTGCCGCCACCAGGATCGGCAGCCAGTCACGGTAGAAGGTCAGCACCGCCAACAGCGCGAAAATGCCGAAGTGGGATTCGATCACCCCGTGCGCCTGGTTGATGTGCAACGCCGCCATCACCATCAAGCCGGCGCCCAGTGCACAGCGCATCACGCGGGTGCCGCCGATGACGCGGTACAGCGCAGTGAGCACCACGCCGGTGCCCCCACCGACGATCACCGCCTGCATGAGGGTGTCGTGCCAGAACGCCAGGCCGAGGGAAAACAGGAACATCAACCAGATCAATGCCAGCATGATGCGGTCGGCCTTGCGATAGTGCTCTAGAAAACGGACGGGCATTCACTCTTACTCCATGAGAGGGGGGCGTCGAGGTCAAGCAAGCATGCGGTGTGCCACACAGGCGCATCGCTGTGGAGTGAAGCAGATGTTCAGGACTGTTGCCGGTTACCCACGTGTTATCGGCATGCGGGCGCGGGACTTTAAGAACGGCTGCCCGAGCGGGCAGCCGAGGTTGCGATGGGGCTCAGAAACTGTACTTGGCGGTCAGCATCATATTGCGGGGGCTGCCATAGGAGTCGCCACCATAGTCCACATCGTTGGAGATGGACTGGTAGTAGTGGCGATCGAAAATGTTGTTGGCATTGAGCTGCAAGTCCAGGTGCTGATTGACCCGGTAGCCCGCCATCAAGTCGGTGACGGCGTAGCCGCCTTGCTTGAGCCGGTAGTTGCTGCCATCGGCCAACGTGATGTCGTTGTACATGCGGCTCTGCCAGGAGATATTGCCGCCGACCCGGAGTTTTTCCAGTGGGCCCTGGAAGTTGTAGCGTGTGGTCACTTTGAACAGATGTTCCGGGATGTCGGTATCGAATTGCTTGTTGACCTTCTGCGGGTTGGCGTCGTCCTTGATGGTGTGGGTGCGCGCATAGGTATAGCCGCCGCCGACCTGCCAGTTTTCGGTCAAGGCGCCTTGCAACTCGAAGTCGATACCCTGGCTGCGGATTTCGCCCGAGGCCACAGAGCAGGACGCCTGCGGGCAGTTGGGCACCACCACGGCCACGGCGCGGTTTTCCTGGTCGACGCGGAACAGCGCCACGCTGGCATTCAGCGCGCCACCAAAATATTCGCCTTTGATGCCAACCTCATAATTTTTGCCGACGATGGGCTTGAGTGGGGTGCCGGCTGTGCTCTTTTCTTTTTGCGGCGTAAAGATGTCGCTGTAGCTCACGTAAACCGAATGCTGGTCGTCCAGGTCGTAGATCAGGCCGGCGTAGCGGGTGAGGTTGCGGGTGACCTTGTAGTCGCCGGCGGCATCACGGTTGTCGTAGTCATACCAGTCCAGGCGAGCACCGAGGATCAGCTTCAGCGGATCGGCCAGGCTCAGGCGGCTGGTCAGGTAGAAACCGTCCTGGGTGGTGACTTCGCGAACGTTGTTGGTGCGGGTGAAGTTCGGTTTGCCGGCATTGATCGGCCAGTTGAGGTCGTACGGGCTGTAGTTGTGGGTGGTCATGTCGTAGATGCGCTTGCTGGCGCCCACCACCAGTTCATGGGTACGACCGAACGCTTCGAAGGGGCCACTGGCAAAGGCGTCGAGCCCGGCCTGGTTTTCATCGTAGCTGGCCTGGTACACCGTGCGGGCCAGGGTGTCGTTGGTCCAGCGCGATTGGTAGGAACCGGAGAACAAGGCGTTCTGTTCGGCATAGTTGGCGTTGACCTGCAAGCTCCAGTCGTTGGCCAGGTGCTGGCGCAGCTCGGCGAACACGGTGTTGATTTCCTGGTCCTTGTTTTCCCAGTCGGTGCCTGGGTTATAGGAACGCGACAGGTCCAGGTGGCGGCCATCCAGGCCGACCATCGAAGCGCCCCAGAAGTAGTTGGTCTTGTCCTTCTGGTTCGAGTAACCGAGGGTCAGGGTTGTGTCTTCGCCCAGGTCGGCTTCGGTGACGGCGTAGAACAGGCCATGGTCCTGCTCGGCCTTGTCGATAAAACTGTTGGCATCGCGGTAAGAGGTGACGACGCGGCCGCGCCAGGTGCCGCTGTCATTGAGTGGGCTGGAGGCGTCGAGCTCGCCACGGTAGTCGTCCCAGCTGCCAACGGCGCCAGTGAGCGTGACTTTCTGCTCATCCAGTGGCCGCTTGCGGATCAGGTTGATGGCGGCCGAAGGGTTGCCCGCGCCGGTCACCAGGCCGGTAGCGCCGCGCACCACTTCGACGCGGTCGAACATCGCCAGGTTCGGCTGGGCGCCTACTGTCGCACCGTTGTAGCCGCTGGGGATACCGTCATACATGAGGTTGTCGATATCGAAACCGCGTGCGGTGAAGGCTTGTCGACCAGGGCCGTTGGAGTAATTGAGGAACAGCCCCGGCGTGGCGTTGACCACGTCGTTGATGCTGGTCATGGCCTGGTCATCCATGCGCTGGCGCGTGATCACGGTGACGGCCTGCGGGGTTTCGCGCAGGGTCAGCGGCAATTTGGTCGCGGTCTTCATCGAACCGGTGGTGTACGACTCGCTGCCTTCGGTGGTTGCGCCAAGCTGTTGGCCCGAGACCTGGGTAGCGCCCAGCTCGATGGTGGCTGGTGCGTCGGCGGCAATGGCCGCATTGGAGGTTGCTAAAGTGATAGTGATTGCCATCAGGCTGGGTGTAAAAACGTTGCCGCCGCGTTGTTGCACAGACATGAAAGTAGGGCTCCCCAAGTGCCGTCCGTGGCGAATAATAAATCTGTTGATAATTATTCGCATCAGTTTGGCAGATTGAGTCTGTAGGGAAAAGCCTGAACTCTGTAGGAGCGAGCTTGCTCGCGAAAAACGTCAAGTTAAAGCGGGCTGTCTGGTTCAGCGCGGTGTTCTTGAGGTTTTCGCGAGCAAGCTCGCTCCTACAGGGCGGGTAGGGTGGTGTTCAGGTGAACAGGATTTCGTAGGGCTCGCGCATGCGCTCCAGCAATATCTGCGCGAGCATCGGCGGTAAGCCTATTTGCGGGTCGCCCACCAACTGGCTGGCGTAGGCATGGGCGGCGTGCAGCTTGCGCGCGACGGTCCAGGTGTCCAGGCGAACCTTGCGTGCACGTTGCCAGGGCATTACCGCGCTTTCCCGGGCCGGCCAATGCCAGGCCCAGATCGGCAGTTCATACAGTTGCGCACCTACCAGGCTGCACGCCTTGGCACTCGCGCGACCGACGGCGTCGTGGTCGTCATTGCCGTCGTTACGCCAGGTGGTAAACACCACGTCGCCGGGTTGCAGGTAGCGCGCGATGAATTGGCTCATGGGCTGTTCACGGGCGGCCAGGGCGTCATCACAAAACCCGCCACGAATCCATTTCAGGCTGTGCAAGGGCATGCCCAATCGGCGCAGGGCCTCGGCACTTTCCTGGGGGCGCACCACGCTCAAGCGGCTGGCCGGCCATACTTGAGAGCCTGGATGGCTGGCGCTGCCATCGGTGATAGAGATCAATTGCAGTGGATGCTCGCGGGTGCTGAGCAGTTGCAGCAAACCGCCGCACGCCAGCACTTCATCGCCCGGGTGAGGGGCGATTACTACGACGCGAGCGCCGGGCGGTACCAGGGTGTTCAGGGAAATGATGGGGGTTTGCGCCAACTGCGGCGCACTGTTCCAGATTTGCACGGGGCCGCGACGGCCTTCGCTTAAGGAGGCAGGTTTCATGGGGTGTCACATCCTTGTCGGTTGATACCGGGTCGTGCTCCGTTGACGGGACGACGCTCTTGTTTTCACCGCAGGCTCCGCTGGGGTGAGTGAGTGGAATGCTGTGCGAGGCGTTAGGAGCATAGACAGGCATGGGTATCTGCACAATGTTGATGCGATGGCTGCCTGACAGCCGACGCCTAAGTACCTGATGCCCCACGATCCAACTGTGGGAGCGGGCTTGCTCGCGAAGGTGGCCTGACAGCCGACCGGGATGTCAGGCCGAGTACATATCCGTTATTCAGGCAGGCGGGCCAGGGTCTCGCCGCTAACCGGCAACGGCGGTTGAACGTCCTTCAGCGCATCACCCAGGCGGTAGCCCTGAAGAACGCCAACCCGCAACGCCATCTCACGCCTCGCCTTCGTGCTGCAGTTCAAACAGCAGCAGCGAGCGGCCGGTGACCGCATACTCGTGCTCGAAATCAAAACGTTCCTGGCCGCGCACCACCGGGTCGTTGGTGTCGAGCATGCAGGTCCAGAACTCGCCCTCCGGCACCGGTGGCAGGCGGAAATTGACCATGTCGTGATGAGCATTGACCACCAGCAGCAAGGTAGCGTCCGCACCGGCACGGCGAATCCCGGTTTCCTGGGCGCGGCCATCCATCAACATGCCCAGGCAGCGGCCCTGGCTGTCTTCCCATTGCTCGGTGGTCATCTCGTTGCCATCCGGCGCCAGCCAAGTGACGTCCTTAACGCCGATGTCTTCGTTGTAGTCGCCCACCAGGAAGCGCCCACGCCGCAGGATCGGGTACGCCAGGCGCAGCTTGATCAGGCGCTTGACGAACTTGAGCAGGGCCTTGCCGTCATCGTCCAGGTCCCAGTTGACCCAGCCGATTTCGCTGTCCTGGCAATAGGCGTTGTTGTTGCCGTGCTGAGTGCGAGCGAACTCGTCCCCGGCGACGATCATTGGCGTGCCTTGGGCCAGCAGCAAAGTGGCGAAGAAGTTGCGCATCTGGCGCAGGCGCAGCGCGTTGATCTCCGGGTCGTCGGTAGGGCCTTCGACACCGTGGTTCCAGGACAGGTTGTTATTGCTGCCGTCCTGGTTGTTTTCGTCGTTGGCCTCGTTGTGTTTGTCGTTGTACGACACCAGGTCGTGCAGGGTAAAACCGTCGTGGGCGGTGATGAAGTTCACCGAGCTATACGGCCTGCGCCCACGGTGATTGAACATCTCGCCCGAAGCGGTCATGCGCCCGGCGAAATCGGCGAGTTGGCCGTCGTCGCCTTTCCAGAACGCACGCACGGTATCGCGAAAGCGATCGTTCCATTCCGCCCAGCCTGGCGGGAAGTTGCCCACCTGGTAGCCACCGGGGCCGCAGTCCCAGGGCTCGGCGATGAGTTTCAACTGGCTCAGCACCGGGTCCTGGCGGCAAGCCACGAGGAAACTGTGGCGCTCATCGAACCCGTCGCGGTAGCGCCCGAGGATGGTCGCCAGGTCGAAGCGGAAGCCGTCCACGTGCATCTCGGTGGCCCAGTAGCGCAGGGAGTCGGTGACCATTTGCAGCACGCACGGGTGGCTCAGATCCAGGGTATTGCCGGTGCCGGAATCGTTGATGTAGAAACGCTTGTCGTCGGGCATCAGCCGGTAGTAGGAGGCGTTGTCGATGCCGCGCATCGACAGGGTCGGGCCGCGCTCGTTGCCTTCGGCGGTGTGGTTGTAGACCACGTCCAGAATCACTTCCAGCTTCTGCTCATGCAGGTGCGCGACCATCTCCTTGAATTCGGCGATCTTGCCGCTGGCCAGGTAGCGCGGGTCGGGGGCGAAGAACGCGATGCTGTTGTAGCCCCAGTAGTTGGTCATGCCTTTTTCCAGCAGATGCTGGTCGTTGACGAAGGCGTGCACGGGCAGCAACTCGACCGAGGAAATGCCCAGCTGACGGATATGCTTGAGCACGTCATCTTCCATCAAGCCTGCGCAGGTACCCCTCACTGACTCGCCGACCGAAGGATGACGCATGCTGATGCCACGCAGGTGGGTTTCGTAGATGATCGTGCGGTCCCACGGCACCCGTACCGGTTGGTCGTTGCCCCAGGTGTGCGCCGGGTCGATGACCTTGCACTTGGGCACGAAGGGCGCACTGTCGCGTTCATCGAAACTGAGGTCGTCGTCCGGGTGGCCGATGGTGTAGCCAAACAACGCTTCGGACCATTTGAGTTCGCCCACCAGTTGCTTGGCGTAGGGGTCGATCAGCAGCTTGTTGTGGTTGAAGCGATGACCATTGGCCGGGTCATAGGCACCGTATACGCGGTAACCGTAAATCAGCCCAGGGTGAGCATCGGGCAGGTAGCCGTGAAAGATCTCATCGGTGTATTCGGGCAGTTCGATGCGTTCCAGCTCGACCTCGCCGGTATCGTCAAACAGGCACAGCTCCACCTTGGTGGCGTTGGCGGAAAACAGCGCAAAGTTCACACCCAGGCCATCCCAGGTGGCGCCGAGGGGGAAGGGCAAACCTTCACGGATCCGCGACGGCTCATGAACCGGCGTCGCTGTGGTGTTGTCTGGTTTGCTCATCGAGTTGCTCCTGCAAAAGGTCTTTTTTCGGGCCGAATGCGGCCGTACTGACGGTGCTTCAGCGCATGGCGTGAACGGAAAAGGGCCTGCAGCGCGCAATGCGTGCTGCAGGCCCGAGAAATCATGGGGCGGGCGGTTTGGGCTTCTTCGGGGCGGCGGGTTTCTTCGCCGCAGGTTTGGCGGCGGCAGGCGCAGCAGGTTTGGGCTTGGCCGCAGCCTTGGGCGCGGTTTTCGGCTTGGCGGCCGGTTTAGGCTTGCTCGGCGTCAGCGCCTCGGATTCCGCCAGCTTGCGCGCCATCTCCCAGTGGCGATCATGGGCGCCATCGGGCTTGCCTTCAGACTCCCAGATCTGATGCGCCAGTTCGCGAATGCGTTTGTCTTCTTTACTCATCACAAACTCCTCACAGAAAATTTTCAGCTTTCTTGATTATCAGGATTGATAAAGACATTGACCGGGAGATCCCCCAGGGCAGCGCTGATCAACAGCTCCTTGTTGGGTGTGACTACGCCCGTTTGAAAAAGTCCCTTCCAGTGTTGTGCAGGGGCGGCGAACGGTAATTTCACCCGCGTATCGCCCCAAACCTGCGCATTGATCTGGGGAAACATCCCGTTTTCAAGCAACGGATAAGACCAGCGCGGCACCACCACCAGCAACTGCTTGCCTTGATGTTCACGGTAGAACGCAACCACGCGCTCGGCGTGCTGGCCCACCACTTCCAACGGTGTATAGCTGCCATGGTGCAGCAGCTCGGGGCAGGCTTTACGCAGGCCCAGTACCTGGGCGATCACTGCCTGTTTGATACGCCCGTCGCGCCAGTTGAACAACAGTTCGCCGATGTCCGGTTGTGCCTGCAATGCACGGTGCCGCGCAGCGAAATCCACCGGGCGCCGGTTGTCCGGGTCGACCAGGCTGAAGTCCCAGAACTCATTGCCCTGGTAAATATCCGGCACACCCGGCACGGTCAGATGAAGCAAGGTTTGCGCCAGCCCATTCAGGGCGCCGGCGGGGGCGATGGCCTGCGCAGCGCTGTCCAACGCACTGCGCAGCGGCGCACCGGCCTCACTGAGTAGCAGGCGCTTGAGGAACGCGTCCACCGCCTGTTCGTAAACCTCGTTGGGCGCGCTCCAACTGCTCTGCAACTTGGCTTCGCGCAGGGCTTTTTGCTGCCACTGCCAAAGGCGTTGCTGGTACGCCGCCAGATCGGGGTTGGGCTCCAGCGGCCAACTGCCCAGCAGCACCTGATAGAGAATCAACTCATCACCCGCCGAGGGGCTGTCGGCGCTCTCGCGCAGGGGCTCGGCCAGGCGGCGCCAGTGCTCGACCTGTTCGGCATACCAGGGGGCGCACTCACTGAGCACCGCCAGGCGCGCACGGGTGTCTTCGCCGCGTTTGTGGTCGTGGGTAGCGGTGGCCAGCAGGTTGCCGGGAAAGCTCTTCAGGCGCTGTTGATTGGCTGCATGGAAGTCTGCCAATGGCGCACTGAATTGCTCGGTACTGAAGCCCACATCGTTGCGCGACAACAGCACCGCCGAACGGTAGAACGCGGTGTCTTCCACGGCTTTGGCGGCGGCGGGCGAGGTCAGTTGCTGGAAGCGCACGCAGGCATGCTTGAGCATCTTGCGCGCGCGGCCCACCGGGCGATTGCGCCAGGGCTGGCCACCCAACCATTGTTCCAGGTGGTCGAGCACCGGCCAGTCGCCTTCGTTGAGGGTGCTGCGCGCACCCTCCATGGCGTGCTGGAACACCTTGTCGTCGGCCGCACTGCGGCCCTTGGCGCTGATATAGGTGCGGTACACCGGGAAATGCACGATCAGTTCCTGCAAGGCCCGGCGGATGGCGCCCAGGGTCAGATCGCGGGTCATCACGTCATCGCGGGCCACTTGCAGCAGCGCCTGGGCCACGCTTTCGAAGTCACCGCCCAACGAACCATTGAGGACCTGCTGGCGCGCCAGCCGCGCTTCTTCGCTGAACGCTGAGGGCCGCTCGCTGTGACGCGTCCACATCTCGGCCAGCGGTGCAAAACCCTCGGGCTGGTGTTGCAGCAATGACAACTGGTTCATGAACTCGTAGCCGGTGGTGCCATCCACCTGCCAGTCCTCACGCAAGGTTTCGCCTTCGCCCAGGATTTTTTCGACAAAGATGGGCAAGTGGCGCCGGGGTGACAGTGCGTCTACGCGGCGGCGCAATTTGCGGCAATAGCCACGTGGGTCGGCCAGGCCATCGATATGGTCGATGCGCAGCCCGTCGATCAGCCCCGCGCTGATCAGCTCGAAAATCTTGCCATGGGTGGCTTCGAACACCGCCGCGCGTTCGACCCGCAGGCCGCCCAGCTCATTGACGTCGAAGAAACGCCGCCAGTTGATGTCGTCTGCGGCTGTGCGCCAGCTGGCCAGGCGATAGGTCTGTTGTTCGAGCAGGTGATGCAGGCGCTCGAAGCCCTCGGGCTGGCGACTGTCGAATGCGGCCAGGCGTTGTTCAATAGCGGATAGCAGTTCGCTGGAGCGTTCGGCCAGGGCTTGTTTGAGCTCGGTGGCTTCGGCGTAGGCGTCGTGATGATAGGCGAGGGCGGCGAAACGTTCGGCCAGCGGTTTGAGTAACTCGTCGCTGCCCAGAATCAAGCCGTAGTCCCTTGGGCATATCGGAAAACGGTGTTCGTAATGCTCGACGTAGAAACTCCCCTGGGCGGCATCGAACTTGAGCGCCAGCGTGCCGTTCTGCAAGGCTTGGCCGTAATCGCTGCCCAGGAATGGCATCAGCAACTGGCCTTTGAGCAGCGGGTCGGGGGAGTGCCACTGGATATCGAAGAACTCGCTATAGGGACTCAGGCGGCCCCATTCCAGCAGGTCCAGCCACCAAGGGTTATCCGACCCGCCCACGGCCATATGGTTGGAGACGATATCGAGGATCAAGCCCATGTCGTGCTCACGCAGCGCGGCGACCAGGCGCCGCAACGCCGCTTCGCCCCCCAGCTCCGGGTTGACGCGGGTCGGGTCGACCACATCGTAGCCGTGCATGGAGCCGGCGCGGGCGCTCAGCAGCGGTGAGGCATACAGGTGGCTGATGCCCAGTTGGGCGAAGTACGGCACCAGCGGCACCGCGTCATCGAGGGTAAAGCCTTTATGAAATTGCAGGCGCTGGGTGGCGCGCAGGGGCAGTGCGTTCATCGGTCACGCTCATAGGCTTGGTTGCGCGCCACGGCCAGCAGCTCGAGGCGACGCGCGGCGCTGTCATTGTCGAGCAGGCTGGCGGCTTCGCCGGGCAAGCGTCGGCGCCAATTGGGGTGGGTATCGAGGGTGCCCGGCAGGTTGGCTTGCTCCTCGATGCCCAATGCATCCTCCAAGGGCAACAACACCAGTGGCGCGCGGGTATGGCCCAGGTAGCGCACGCTGGCGTCGATCATATGGTCGGTGTCGTTGCGGATCTCATCGATGAAGTTCTGCGGGTCTTGGCTCAAGGCTTGGCGCAGTGCCTGGCGCTCGCGCAGGCGGTGTTCGCTCCATTGGTCCACGGTGGGTGCGTCGATCAGGCCGAGCTGGATATTCCATTCGATATCGCGGCTGTGCCACCAGCCATTGAGGGTGGGCAAGTCGTGAGTACTGGTGGTGGCCAAGGCGTTGTCGGGCCAATCGAGGATGGGCTTGAACTGGCCGTCATGGTTCTGTTCGAACAGCAGCACACGCATGCCCAGGATCGAACGCGCGCTGAGCTTTTCGCGCAGGCCGTCGGGCACGGTGCCCAGGTCTTCACCGAGGACGATGGCCTGGTGGCGGTGGGATTCCAGGGCGAGCAAACGCAGCAGGTCGTCCACCGGGTAATACAAGTAGGCACCTTCGCGGGGGGACGCGCCCAGAGGGATCACCCACAGGCGTTGCAGGCCCATCACATGGTCGATGCGCAAGCCGCCGGCATGGGCGAAGTTGGCCCGCAGCATTTCGATGAAGGCGCGAAAGCCATTGCGCTTGAGGCCTTCCGGGGAAAAGGCAGAGATGCCCCAGCCTTGGCCTGCGCGGTTGAGAATGTCCGGTGGCGCGCCGACGGTGAGGTCGGCCAGCAGTTCATCCTGGCGACTCCAGGCCTGGCTGCCGCCACCGTCGGCACCCACTGCCAGGTCGGCGATCAGGCCGATGCCCATGCCGCTGCCACGGGCGGCCTGTTGGGCGCGCTCAAGGCTGCGGGCGATCAGCCATTGGGTGAAGGCGAAATAACCGATTTCGTCGCGGTTGTCCTCGGCGAACTGTGCCAGGGCCAGGCTCTGTGGCGTGCGCCAGGCTTCGGGCCAGTGGCGCCAGTCGAGGTCTTCGCCGGCGGCAGCGCGTTGGGCCTGCACGGCTTCGAAGCGGCAGTGGTTTTCCAGGGCTTCGCCGCCGGCCTGGCGGAAGCTTTGGAAGTCGGCATGTTGGGGATGTGCGCCGTGGCGAAAGTCTTCGTACAGCATACGCAGCAGGCGTTGCTTGGCCTTGGCGGCGGCCGGCCAGTCGATCAGCGTGAGCTGTTCCAGGGCATGCAACTCGTCAGCCAACCCAGCAGCTTCGATAGCGTTGCGCACCTCACGTTCACCGAGGATGCATGCCGGCGAAGCATACAAGCTGTTGAGAAACAGGCGGCTGGAGGGTGAATAAGGGCTGAAGCGCTCAGTGTCGGCGCTGAACATCGCGTGCATCGGGCTGATTGCCACGGCGTCGACGCCGCGCTCGGCGGCTGAGCGCACCAGGTGCTCCAGGGCCAGGGTGTCGCCAAAACCGCCATCGCCGAGGCGGCGCAAAGCATAGAGTTGGGCGCTCAGGCCCCAGGCGCGAGCGGGTTGGCTGTCGACCGCGTCGGCCACGCTGTAGCAGTGGCTGGGCGCGACGGCCAGGGTGAAGGTTTGCCCGTCGATATGCACCTGGTGGTAGCCCAGGGCAACCACGCCGGGCAATACGGCCTCGCCGTCCAGGCGCAGCTCCAGGGTTTCGCCGCCTTCCAGGCTGACGCGACATGGGGTATCCGGGGCGAAATAGCGCGCCAGGTCCAGGCCCGCACCGCTGTCGGTGGTCAGCAAGGGCGGCAGGTGTGTGTCGTGCTGTGCCTGCTCCAGTTGCTGCAGGCTGGCGTCGATCTCGGCATCGCTATCGGCCGGGTGGCCCAGCCCTTTGAGGACTGCGCGCAGGGCGTCAGGCTGCACATGCTGCGGGCGACCATTGGCATCGATCCAATCGACGGCCAGGCCCGCGCGGTTGGCGAGAGTTTCCAGGTTCGCTTCGCTCAAAGAGTTTCTCCAACAGGGGATAAGCAAACGCGTGCGCTGAAGGGCGGTAAGTGCGCGCCTTGCTGGCCAGGCGTTTGGAAAATAATCGGGTGGGATGCCGGATGATCCAGGGGCTGTTCACTCAGGTTCAGGTCGATCTGCAGCACACGGCCGTTGCCCAGGCGCCAGCGCGCGCTGACGGCGCGGTCGCCCAGCACTTGCACGCCAAGCGCCACAGTGCCGGGCAAGTGCGGCACTAGGTGCGTGTGACGCAGGCTCAGCAGGTCTCGGTAGAGCTGGGTGTGGTCGTTTTCCACGAAGGATGGCATCGACTGCAAGAAGGTTTGCAGCGCGTTGGGGTCGGGGATGCGCTTGCGTTGCTCGGGGTCGTGAAACGCCGAGAAGTCGGCAAATTCATTGCGCCGTCCCTCACGCACCGCCTCGGCCAGTTCGCCATGATGGTCGGTGAAAAACAGGAACGGCTCGGCGGCATTTACCTCGTCGCCCATGAACAGCATCGGGATCATGGGGCATAGCAACAGCAGGGCGGTCGCGGCGCTCAGTGCCTGGGGCGAACACAGCTGGTGCAGGCGTTCGCCCAGGGCGCGGTTGCCGACCTGGTCGTGGTTCTGCAGGAACGCGACAAAGGCGCTGGTGGGCAGACCCGCGCTGGGTTCACCGCGGGCATGACCATGGCGTGTGGTTTCGCCCTGGTAGATAAACCCCTCGGCCAGGCAGCGCGCCAGCTTGGCGGTGGGCTGCTCGGCAAAGTCGCTGTAGTAGGCGTCGGTTTCACCGGTGAGCAGCACGTGTAGCACATTATGAAAGTCGTCATTCCATTGGGCGTCGAAATCGTGCTGCAACAGGCTGGCCTGGTTCAGTTCGTTTTCCAGCATCAGCCACACGTGGCGCCCGCCGTCCACCTGCTGGCGTACCCGTTGTGCCAGTTCCTGCAGAAACCCAGGGTTGTCGATAGCGTGCACGGCATCCAGGCGCAGGCCGTCGAAGCGGTATTCGAGCAGCCACATCA
Organism: Pseudomonas fluorescens; assembly: GCF_001902145.1. GTDB lineage: Bacteria > Pseudomonadota > Gammaproteobacteria > Pseudomonadales > Pseudomonadaceae > Aquipseudomonas > Aquipseudomonas fluorescens_BV. The sequence goes on along the minus strand of NZ_MRST01000010.1, from coordinate 35,682 downwards.
AGGCGTTATCAAGGAAGAAATCCCGCACTTCACGGCGCTCGAAATCAATGCCGGCGCCCCAGGGTGTGTGCACGTCCTCCTGGAAGAAACCCTGGGCGTACTGGCCCAGGTAATTGCCGTCGGGGCCGAAGTGGTTGTAGACCACATCGAGGATCACGGCCAAACCGTGACCGTGGGCACTGTCGATCAGCTGCTTGAGTTGCTCGGGAGTGCCGTAGGTGGCGTGGGGCGCATACGGCAGCACGCCGTCATAGCCCCAATTGCGTTCGCCGGGAAATTGCGCCAAAGGCATCAATTCAATTGCGGTGACGCCCAGCTCGGCCAGGCGAGGCAGGTGTTTCTCAACGGCAGCGTAGCCGCCCATGGCGCCGACGTGGAGCTCGTAGATCACCGCCGTGTGCCATGGGCGCCCCTGCCACTGGCTGTGGCGCCATTCATAGGCGAGGGGGTCGACTACTCGGCTCCACCCATGCACATCCAGCGCCTGGGCCCTGGAGGCGGGGTCGGGCACCGTGTTTTCACCATCGATGTTAAAGCGGTAAAGCGTGCCGGCAGGGCACGCAACTTCGACTTCGAACCAACCACCGGCCTGGGGCAGCATGACGATGGTTTTACCCTGTTCCAATTCAACGCTGACATAAAACGCGTCTGGCGCCCATAACGCAAAGCGCGTGCGGTTCGCGTCCAGCAAGACTGCGCCGTGGGGCCAGGTTTCCAGAGTCCGTAACGGCATCTATGAAGACCTCCCTAAGTTGTTCCAATCGCTACTTGTTCGATTTCCCCAGGGCCTTGGCCACCAGTTGCTCGTAGAGTTCGGCGTAGGGCTCCACCGCCTGGCACCAGTTGAACGGCTGGGTCATGGCACGGCTGCGCATGGCATTGAGCAGACCGGGGAAGGCGAACACCTTGAAGGCGCGGCGCAGTGCCTCTTCATAACTTTGCACGGTGGATTCATTGAACAGGAACCCGGTGACGCCATCCTCAATGGTGTCCGCCAGCCCGCCGGTGTTACGCGCCACCGGCAACGAGCCGAAGCGTTGCGCATACATCTGGCTCAGGCCGCAGGGCTCATAGCGCGACGGCATCAGCAGGAAATCGCTGCCGGCGAACATGCGGCGCGCATCGGTCTCGTTGAAGCCGATGCGTACCCCCACCTGGCCCGGGAAGCGCAGCGCCAATTCACGCATGGCCTGTTCTTCTTCAGGCTCGCCACGGCCGATGATCGCAATCTGGCCGCCGTTCTCGACGATGAAACCGGCGACGGCTTCGGTGAGGTCCAGGCCTTTCTGGTAGACCAGGCGCGAGACCACGGCGAACAGCGGGCCACTGGATGGCTGCAGCTCAAACAGCTCGCGCACATGGGCGGCGTTGATGGCCTTGCCTTCCCAATCGCCGATATTGAAGTTGTGGGTCAGGTGCGTGTCGGTGGAGGTTTCCCAGCTTTCGTCGATGCCGTTGGGAATGCCGCTGAGCAGGCCTTGCTGGGTCTTGCTGGCGAGGAAGCCATCCAGGCCACAACCGAATTCCGGGGTGGTGATCTCCTGGGCGTAGGTGGCGCTCACGGTGGTGATATGGCTGGAATAAGCCATGCCCGCCTTGAGAAACGACATCTTGCCGTAGAACTCCATGCCTTCCTGTTGCAGGGCGTGGGGCGGAATGCCCAGCTCGGGCGTAGAGGCCAGGCTGACCACGCCTTGGTAGGCCAGGTTATGAATGGTGAACAGCGTCGGCGTACGTGACCCACGCCAGTGCATATATGCGGGGGCCAGGCCCGCAGGCCAGTCGTGGGCGTGCACCAGGTCTGGGCACCAGTGGATTTGGGCAAGGTTGGCGGCAATGTCCGCGGCGGCCAAGCCCAGGCGGGCGAAGCGGATATGGTTGTCCGGCCAGTCGCGACCGTTGTTGGCGCCGTACGGCGTGCCTTCGCGCTCATACAGTTCGGGGCAGATCAGCACATAGATGACCAGGCCGTCCTTGAGGTCCATGCGCCCGATCTTGCAAGGTGGCAACGCGGCATGACCACCCAGTTCACCGACGATATGAATCGGGTTGTCGCTTTCCATCACTTGCGGGTAACCCGGAATCAGCACCCGCACATCATGCAGGTGCGCCATGGCGCGGGGCAGGGCCGCGGAGACGTCGCCCAGGCCACCGGTTTTCACCAGGTCCGCGAACTCGGAAGTGACAAACAAGACTTTCTTTCGATTCGGATTCTGACTCACGACTGGCCGCACAGTGTTGGGCAGGTCGGCCAAAGACTTTGGCCCTCCTGCCGGCTGACTAAAACGCTCTCCCTGAGTATCTACTGCGGCACTGATCATAATGCACTCCCATCTGTTGGTTGGCTAATGGCCCGCTGCCATTGGCTCCGAGTGACCGCATCCTGCGGCCAGGCACACAAGCGCTATACAAGCTGGCAAGGCGTATGCCAGTTGTAACGTCGGCTTAAAAAGATTGGATGAGCGGGCATTCGGCCTGAAGCGCGGGTGCTCGCCCTTACCTAAAACTTGACCAGCGGCAGGTTTCGAAAGTTTAGATTTTTTGCGGGGTTTTTGTTTTGGAACGGACCCATCGGTCATGAGTCTAGGACAGATCCCAGCGCCTGCCGGGGTTTCGGGAGGGTTTTGTAGGACAAAAAACTTTTAACCTTATTCTCTGCCTGTCGCTGTAGGAGCGAGCTTGCTCGCGAAAAACGCCCACGATAACGCGTGCTTCCTGAATGAACGCGGCGCCTGGGAGTTTTTCGCGAGCAAGCTCGCTCCTACAGGATTAGGGCCAAGAGGCGCACTTTAATGGTGCGTCAGGCGAGCGCGCGAATGGGCACGCCGTTGGCCCAGGCTTGGATATCTTCGATCATCTGCTGATAGAACTGCCGATAATTCTGTTCACTCACGTACCCCACGTGTGGCGTAGCCAGCACATTGGGCAAGCTGCGAAACGGATGGTCAGCCGGCAGCGGCTCCTCGGCATACACATCCAGCGCCGCCCCGGCCAGGCGTCCGCTGCGCAATGCTTGCAGCAGTGCCTGCTCATCCACAATCGGCCCGCGTGCGGTGTTTACCAGCCGCGCTGTGGGTTTCATCCAGCTCAACGCTTGCGCATCCACCAGACCACGGCTGCGCTCGCTGAGCACCAGATGGATGGTCAGAATATCCGCCTGCTCGAACAGCTCGCGCTTGCTGACCCAAGTCACCCCCGATTCAGCCGCGCGCTCCGGTGTGAGGTTTTCACTCCAGGCAATCACCCGCATGCCAAACACCTGGGCGAACCTTGCGACTTTCTGGCCAATGCTGCCCAGCCCCAGGACGCCCAGTGTCTTGCCGTGCAGGTCGCCGCCCAGGCCGACCTGCCATCCGCCCCCGCGCAGCGAGTGGGCTTCGGCGAGCAGGTTGCGCGTAGAGGCCATGATCAAGGCCCAGGTCAGTTCCGGTGCGGCGTGCTTATAGCTGTCGGTGCCGCACACCTGAATGCCCAGGGCCTTGGCTGCGGGAAGGTCGATGGCGGCATTGCGCATGCCGCCGGTCACCAGCAATTTGAGCTGGGGCAGCCCTTGCAGCAGGGCATTGTCAAAGGTTGAGCGTTCGCGCATGAGGCAAATCACCTCGAACCCGTTCAAGCGCTCGATCATGGTGGCGGTATCGGCGGGGTAGTCGTGAAGAAAATGCACCTTGCCCACGCTGTCCAGCGCCGACCAATCTGCCACGTCGCTGGCCACGTTTTGCCAATCATCCATCACTGCGATCTGTATCGACATGCACGCGGGCCTCGAAAAGTGGCAATCAAAGGGCGTTCAACCCCTGCAACAGGGCTTTATGAAACTGTTCCGGCTCTTCCATCTGGGGCGCATGGCCCAGGCCGGGGAACTCCACCAACGTGGCGCGGGGAATCAGCTTGGCCACCTGCTTGCCCAGTACCTCGTAATGACCAATTTTGGCCTTGACCGCCGCCGGCGCCACATCTTTGCCGATGGCGGTGGTGTCGCTGGTGCCGATCAGTAGCAAGGTGGGCACCTGCAAGTCCTTGAACTCGTAGTACACCGGTTGGGTGAAGATCATGTCGTAAATCAACGCCGAGTTCCAGGCAACCTGAAGATGCCCCGGGCCTTTATTCAGGCCGGCGAGCATGTCCACCCAGCGTTCATATTCAGGTTTCCAGCGCCCGACATAATAGGTGGTGCGCTCATAATTGCGCACACCGTCGGCGCTCAGTTTCAGCTCGCGCTGATACCACTGGTCGACGCTCTGGTAAGGCACGCCGAGGGCTTTCCAGTCTTCCAGGCCGATGGGGTTCACCAGCCCAAGCTGTTCGGTTTGCTGGGGGTACATCAGCGCATAGCGCGTGGCGAGCATGCCGCCGGTGGAATGGCCGATCACCGTGGCCTTTTGAATGCCGAGTTTTTCCAGTAGCTGATGGGTGTTGGTTGCCAATTGCTGGAAGCTGTACTGGTAGTGATCGGGCTTGCTGGAGGTGCAAAAACCAATCTGGTCCGGGGCGATGACGCGGTAACCGGCGTCACTCAGCGCCTTGATCGAACCTTCCCAAGTGGCGCCGCAGAAGTTCTTGCCGTGCATCAGCACCACGCTACGACCGTTTGGAGTACCCGTGGCGGGGACGTCCATATAGCCCATTTGCAGGGATTTGCCTTGGGATTGGAAGGCAAAATGATTCAAAGGGTAGGGGTATGCAAAGCCCTGCAACTCAGGGCCGTAGATGTCAGCTAACACGGGTGCCGCGCTGACCGAAAACAAACCGGCTACGCACAATGTACGGATGATAGGCATGGGTTTTGGCTCCGAGACAGATGCTCGGATGCTCTTTGCCCTCGATTAACGGGGGATTAACGCCCACTGCAACGTCAGCGCTGCGAGTACGCCATACCGCAGGCTTTTCGCCAGGGTTACCAGCAGTAGAAAACGCCACAACGGCTCGCGCATCACCCCAGCCACCAACGTCAGCGGATCACCAATGATTGGCACCCAACTGAGCAACAACGTCCAGTGCCCCCAGCGCGCGTAATGGCTGCGAGCCTTGTCCAGCTGCCTGGCGCTCACCGGGAACCAGCGTCGCTCCTTGAAGCGCTCGACCGAGCGCCCCAGCAGCCAATTGACCAGCGAGCCCAGCACGTTACCCAGGGTGGCGATACCCAGCAGCAGCCATAGGTTGTAATGCCCGCTGAGCAGCAGGCCGACCAACACGGCTTCTGATTGCAGGGGCAATAACGTCGCGGCGCCAAATGCCGCGACGAACAGCCCCAGGTAACCCATCAGCACCGGTCAGTGAGCCGGGTAGTGCGCTACCACCACGTCTTCGCCGTCTCGGGTCAGGCCAATGATTTGATACGCCTCGCTGCGTCCGTCTACTTCCATGCCTGGCGAGCCCAATGGCATGCCCGGTGCGGCAAGGCCTAGCAGGTCGTTGCGCTTGCGCAGAGCCAGGACCTGCTCGGCGGGTACATGGCCTTCGACGAATTTGCCGTCGATGACCGCGGTGTGGCAGGAGCCGAGGCGTGGCGCGACGCCCAGGCGTTGTTTCACCGCGCTCATGTCGGCTTCAACGTGGTCGTTGACCTTGAAACCGTTGCTCTCCAAGTGGCTGATCCATTTCTTGCAGCAGCCGCAGTTGGCGTCGCGGTGTACGTCGATGGGAATCAGTTCGGCGGCCTGGGCCAGGGTGGTGGTGAACAGGGCACTGAGCAGGGCCAATCGCAATGGGGTTTTCATCGTGGGTCTCACTGAAGGCGCGGCAATAAGCCGGGCATTCTCCCTGCTTTTGCAGGCATGTTTGCAATGTGACGTCGTTGTAATGTTTCTAAATTATACGAAACCCTGATTGTCCAGCCGCTGCTTGAGCCGGTCCAACGCAATCGACGACAACGCGACCATGCGTTCGTGCAAAGACGCCAGTTGCAGTTCGGTCTCGTAAGTCAGCACCCGCTTGAACAGGGTGCCGCCCTGATGAGCGCGCAAGCAGTAATGGATGCAACCGTCAACCGCCAGGGAGGTGAACACGGTCTTGAACTCGCTGGGGCGGCGGGCGATTTGTACGCGGTAACTCATGGGGAAGCGTATGCCCAGCAGGTCGATGATTTCGGTAAAACGCGCGCCGACCGGTAATGAGCCGGTGGTGCCGGTGTCGGCGCTGAGGGAGGTGGGGTGCCATTCGTGCCAGCGGTCGGGCTGGGTCACATAGTCATAAACCGCCTCGATCGGCGCCTGGATGACGCGTTCCTGACTGATCTGCTCCAAGCGGACCGAATGCTCAGTCGCGTGCATGACACACCTCCTGTGTGGCGGTTTTTACACTAGGAGCAGTGAGAGTAGTCTGACTCCCGTGCTTTGCACGGGAGTCGGCAGACCGTTGATCAATCCCGCTGAGTACGGCCCGCACAAGGGTTTTCAGCAGGCGCTAGATATCCAGCATGGCCAGCACTTCCTTGGGGTAACGCAGCCCTGCGGTTGCATCGGCAGGGAAGATCGCATCCAGCGCAGCCAGTTCGTCAGCGCTGAGGGAAATCGACAGCGCCTCCACATTCTCTTGCAGATAGGTGCGCCGCTTGGTGCCGGGAATCGGGATGATGTAATCGCCTTGGGCCAATACCCAGGCCAGCGCCAGTTGCCCGGCCGTGACACCTTTGTCTGCCGCCAGGCTCTTGACCTGTTCTACCAGCAGCAGGTTTTTCGCAAAGTTCTCACCCTGAAAGCGCGGGCTGAAGCGCCGGTAGTCATCAGCACCGAAATCATCCGGGCTCCTCAAGGCACCGGTGAGAAAACCTCGCCCCAACGGGCTGTACGGCACAAACGCGATGCCCAGGCGCTGGCAGGCGGCGAGGCAGCCGTTGTGTTGCTGGTCACGGCTCCACAGCGAATATTCGCTTTGCAGGGCGCTGATGGGATGAACCTTATGCGCTCGCTCCAAGGTCGCCGCGGACGCCTCGCTCAGGCCCAGATAGCGCACCTTGCCCTGTTTCACCAGGTCGGCCATGGCGCCAACGGTTTCTTCGATGGCCACGTCGGGGTCGATGCGGTGTTGGTAGTAAAGGTCCAGTGTATCCACCCCCAGGCGTTGCAAGGTGCCGTCGATGGCGTTGCGGATATAGTCGGGCCGGCCATTCACCCCGCGCACTACGGGGTTGGCAGGGTCGCGCACAATCCCGAATTTACTGGCCAGGAAGACCTGGTCGCGCTTGCCGGCAATAGCCTTGCCGATCAGTTGCTCATTGGTGTGTGGGCCGTACATGTCAGCGGTATCAAGAAAGTTGACGCCCAGTTCCAGGGCGCGGTGCAAGGTCGCGGTGGCTTCCGTGGTATCGGTGGCGGGTGTGTAGAAATCGGTCATGCCCATGCAGCCAAGGCCGATGGCGGACACATACGGGCCGTTTTTACCGAGTTGTCGAGTGTGCATAGGGAAGTTCCTTGTGATGAGGGCCCATTGTTACCCTTGAAAAAATGCAGATAAACCCGCTAAAAGTGCTATCACTGTTCGTAATATCTAAACAATCTTCCACAGGAGCATTCTCTTGGATCGTTTTAACGCCATGCGCGTGTTCACTCGGATTGTTGAATTGGGCGGGTTTGCCAAGGCCGCCGACAGCCTGCAATTGCCACGCGCTTCAGTGACAATCCTGATCAAGCAATTGGAGGCGCATCTTGGCGTGCAACTGTTGCAGCGCACCACGCGCCACGTCAGCCCGACCCTGGATGGCGCGGCGTACTACCAACGTTGCGTGCAACTGCTGACTGATCTTGAGGAAACCGAGGCGGTGTTCTCCACGCGGCGCCAGAATCCCCGGGGTACATTGAGCATCGATATGCCCTCAGGCATTGGGAGCTTGATTGTGATTCCGGCCTTGCCAACGTTCACCGCGCTGTACCCACAGATCGAGTTGGAGATCGGCCTCAATGACCGGCCAGTGGATCTGATTCGCGAAGGCGTCGATTGTGTGTTGCGCGGTGGTCCGGCCTTGGACGAATCGCTGGTGGCGCGCCCCTTGGCGATGATGGAACAACTGACCCTGGCCAGCCCCGCGTACCTTGAACGCATGGGCACGCCCACTTGCCTGGAGCAGTTGGCTGGACACCAAATGGTCGAGTACGTTTCCAGCGCCAGCGGTAAACGTTTTGGCCTGGAATTTCTGCTGGGCAGCGAGTTGCATCCGATCAACCTGCCGAAAGTGGTTGCCGTGAACAGCTCTGCCGGTTACTTCGCTGCGTGCGAAGCCGGCTACGGGCTGATCCAGGCACCTCGTTATCACGCCCTGCGCCAACTGGCCGAGGGCACGCTGGTGCAGGTGCTCCCTGATGTGGCAGTGCCGAAGATGGCGCTGACTGCGTTGTACCCGCCTCATCGGCAGTTGTCGCAGCGGGTGAGGGTGTTCGTCGATTGGCTGGTGCAGTTGTGCGTTCGGCCCGGCACCGGCTTACAAGGCTAGGCTCGCGCCCTGCGATAGGCGCCAGGCTGTTGCCCGGTGACTTTATGGAAGGCTCGGGTAAACGCCGCCACCGATTGATACCCGGCCGCCAGCGAAACCTCGGCCACGGTCTGGTCCGCCTTGAGCAACCCACAGGCGTGGCGCATGCGGATCATCAGCAGTACTTGCCCGGGCGACTGCCCACACAGTTCGCTGAAGCGCTTGAAAAACGCCGAGCGCGACAACCCGGTACAGGCCGCCATGCTTTCCAGGCTCCAGGGCTCGGCGGGGCGGGCGATCAATTGCTCCAGCAAATGTGCGAACGCCGGTGCCCGGCCAAGCGCCGCCAGGCCGCCAAGCTCGGTGTTGTCGAGCACTTGCTGGCGCAGCACATACAGGAACAGCAGGTGGCACAGGCGCTCAAGCAGCGCGGAAGAGGGCGCTGGGGGGCGTGCGCATTCTTGCAGGATCAATTCGAACAGGTTGCGTGCAGCCATCAGCGACGGGTCGCCGGCGCGCAGGATGATCCAACTGGGCAGGGTGTCGACGATCAGTGTCGACAAGCCGGATTGAAAGTGGAAGAAACCGCAGACTAATCCTACGCCGTCCGTGGCCGTGCTATCGAGAGGCAGCATCGAGCGGCGTGGGCACTGCTGGGCGCCGGCCGCCGTGGCTTGGCCGGAAAGCCTGAAGGCAAAGTCACGCAGCAGGAACACCGCGTCACCATTATTCAGGTGTTGGGGTGTTGGCTCACCGTCGATATGCAGCCAGCATTCGCCTTGCACAATCAAGTGGAAGCTCGCCTGTGCCAGGCCGTGGGTGCTCGCGTGCCAGTCACCGCAATAACGGCCGACGTGAAACAGGCTGGTGTTGAGTTCGAGGCTATCTAATAACCAATCGACAAGTACATCGGACGAATTCATCTAATGGAAAGACTCAGGAGCAAGTAATCGCTACTTTAGCCTATTGAGCGCTTTTTTTAGAACCAACAGACTGGGGCATTCAAACCCAACAGGAGTCCACTTCATGTCCCGTGTACCGTTGCTCACGCCTGAAACCGCACCGGAAGCCGCCAAGCCCTTCCTGGAAAACGCGCTGAAAGGCTCGGGTTTTATCCCTAACCTACTGGGCGTACTGGCCAATGCACCGGCGGCGCTGGAAACCTACATCACCGTCTCCGGCTTGAATGCCAAGGCCGAGCTGAGCCTGGCCGACCGTGAAGTGGTGCAATTGATTGCCGCCACTGCCCACGGTTGTGATTTTTGCGTCGCTGGCCACACTGCCGTTGCCCGCAACAAAGCCAAGTTGCCTGAAGAGGTGATCGAGGCCCTGCGCCGCCGGGGTGAGTTGCCTGACGCACGCTATGAGACACTTGCCGCGTTTACCCGTGAAGTGATCGCCACCCGTGGGGATGTCAGTGACGCGGGCTTTGAGGCGTTCCGCGCCGCCGGCTACACCGACGGCCACGCGCTGGAAGTCATCCTGGGTGTCAGCCTGGCAACCCTGTGCAACTTCGCCAATGTGTTTGCCCGCACCCCGCTGAACCCGGAGCTGGCGCAATACCGTTGGGAAAAACCGGCCAACTGATTCGGCGTTGGCCCACCTGCTGTAAAAGGAGAGACATGAATGCTTGACCCAATCTTGAGCCGTTGGCTCGATGTTCAAGCGCAGGCCCTGGACGTGGGCAGTTGCGATCCACAGGAAGTGCTGCCGCGGCTGGCAGAAGCCAATATTCTGAGAATCGGCGTGCCCACCCAACTGGGCGGCCTGGGCGGTGATGTGGCGGGGGCGGTCGAGGCCATCGCCAATGTGGCCAGCCATTCCCTGGCGGCGGCGTTTGTATGCTGGGGCCAACGCTCGTTTATCGAGTACTTGCTGCAGAGCCCCAATCAGCGCCTGCGCGAGCAACTGATGCCAGACCTGCTCAGCGGCAAGTTGGCCGGCGCCACCGGGCTGTCGAATGCGATGAAGTTTCTGTCGGGCATCGAGACGTTGCAGATCAGTGCCGAGCCCAACGACCACGGTTGGACCCTCAACGGTCGCCTGCACTGGGTGACCAACTTGCGCAAAAATGGCTTTGTCGCTGCGGCGGCCGTCGAGCATGCAGGGGGCGGGGCGCCGTTTATCCTGGCGATTCCGGATTCGGTGGCCGGGTTGCAGCGCTCCCGCGACCTGGAGCTGCTCGGGCTGCAATCGAGCAACACCGCAGCGCTTGGCCTGGAAGGCGTGGAGCTGAGTCGCGAGTGGTTGCTGCACGAGGATGCGCGCACGTTTTTACCGGCGGTACGCCCGGCGTTTCTGGGCTTGCAGTGCGGCATGTCGATTGGTTTGGCGCGGCGTTCCCTGGCCGAAGTAGCCCACCATCTGGGCGCCAGTCGTACCGTGTTGCGCGACGAGTTGGAAGCCCTGCGCGCGACGCTGGATCATCTGGTCAACGAGCTTGAAAAGGGGCTGTTGGCCGGGCGCTTTACCGCCGAGCCCATACCGCTGTTCAAACTGCGTATCGCCCTGGCTGAAACCGCCGCCAGCGCTGTACAGCTTGAACTGCAGGCCAGTGGCGGAAAGGCCTACCTCACCGCCCACGGCAGCGGCTTTGCCCGGCGCTGGCGCGAGTCGGCCTTTGTACCGATCGTGACGCCCAGCCTGGTGCAACTGCGTACCGAGCTGCACCGCCAGGCCAGTCTATGAGCCAGGCGGTATTGACGGCCCAGGGCATTTGCCTGGGGTATGGCAGCGGGCCGGTGCTGCAGGGGTTCGACTTGCACTTGCAACCGGGTGAAGTGGTGTCGATCCTGGGCCCCAGCGGTGTTGGAAAATCCAGCCTGCTGCGGGTATTGGCCGGTTTGCAGGTGCCTCAATCTGGCCATGTGCAGGTGTTGGGCGAGCCATTGAGCGGCCCGCATCCGCGAGTGGTGGTGGCCTTTCAAGACCCGAGCCTGTTGCCTTGGCTGACCCTGGAAAAGAATGTCGCCTTTGGTTTGGATTTCGCCCGCCAACCGCACTTGAGTGTTGAAGAACGTCGCCGGCGTGTCGACCACGCCATTGCGGCGGTAGGGCTGGAACCTGCGCGCCAGCAGTTCCCGGCGCAATTGTCCGGTGGCATGGCACAGCGCACGGCACTGGCCCGTTGCCTGGCGCGTCAGCCGCAAGTGCTGCTGCTCGACGAGCCCTTCGGCGCGCTGGATGAAGTCACTCGCGCTGATATGCAGCACCTGTTGCTCAAGGTCAATCGTGAGCAGGGCTCGGCCGCGGTATTGATCACCCACGACATCGACGAAGCGCTGTTGCTGTCGGACCGCATCCTGCTACTGGGTAATCGCCCGGCGCGGACGCTGGGCGAGTGGGCTATCGACTTGCCGCACCCTCGGGAAGAACAGGTCGAGGCCATCGGCGCGCTGCGTATCGAGATTTTGAAAACCTTACGGCAGGCGAGCCGCACTCAACCCAACCCCCTTGAACAACAGGAGTTTACTTATGTGTCTGGATGACCTGGCCCACTCGCGCCGTGACTTTCTCAAGCTCTCCGCTGTGCTCAGTGCCGCCGGCGCCTTGCCTCTGCTGAGCAGCCTGCAGGCGCGTGCCGCCAACGAGCCCGACGCGCCGGTGCGCATTGGCTATCTACCTATTACTGACGCCACGCCGCTGCTGGTGGCCCACAACAACGGCCTGTTCGAAGCCGAAGGCATCAAGGCCGAGCGCCCAGTGTTGTTGCGCAGCTGGGCCCAGGTGATCGAGGCGTTTATCTCCGGCCAGGTCAACGTGATACACCTGCTGTCGCCAATGACCGTATGGGCGCGCTACGGCAGTAAAGTGCCGGCCAAAGTCGTGGCGTGGAACCATGTGGGCGGTTCGGGCTTGACCGTATCCCCAGGCATTACCGACGTGAAGCAACTGGGCGGCAAGTCGGTGGCGATTCCGTTCTGGTACTCGATCCATAACGTGGTGGTGCAGCAACTGTTTCGCGATAACGGCCTCACGCCGGTCACTCGTGCCACCGGCAGTTCGATTGCCGCCAATGAGGTCAACCTGATCGTGTTGCCGCCCTCGGACATGCCTCCGGCGCTGGCCAGCAAACGCATCGACGGCTACATCGTCGCCGAACCGTTCAATGCCCTGGCAGAAAACCTCAAGGTCGGTCGCGTGCAGCGCTTCACGGGTGACGTGTGGCGCAACCACGCGTGCTGCGTGGTGTTCATGCACGAGCACGACCTGACCAACCGTCCGGAGTGGTCGCAGAAGGTGGTGAACGCCATCGTCAAGGCTCAGGTGTGGACCCGCGACAACCGTGAAGAGGCGGTGAAGCTGCTGTCCAAGGACGGCCCGAACCGTTACACGCCCCATGCCGAACCGGTGTTGAGCAAAGTCCTGGCGCCGCCAGCCAGCGACCGCGCCTCCTATGTGGCCGACGGCGCGATCCAGCACGCCGACTGGGACGAGCATCGCATCGACTTCCAACCGTACCCGTTCCCCAGCTACACCGAAGAACTGGTGCGGCGCTTGAAGGACACCTTGATCGAAGGCGACAAAAAGTTTCTTGCAGGCCTGGACCCAGCCTTCGTGGCCAAGGACCTGGTGGACGACCGCTTCGTGCGCAACGCGATCGAAGCCGTGGGGGGCATGCAGACCTTCGGTTTGCCGGACGGTTATGAGCGGCACGAGGAGATCGGCGTTTGAACAACAGCAGAATCCCCGGCTGGTGGCTGGGGCTTAGTGGCTTGGCGGGTTTGTTGGTGCTGTGGTGGCTGGGCGTGAAAGTGTTCGGCGAGGCCGATGGCCTGTCGGCGCGCTTTTCCCTGGCGGCCACCGCCAGCAGCCTGTGGGAATTGCTCGGGCGCGGGGAGTTGTACCTGCATATCGCCGTGAGCTTGAAGCGTATTTTCGTCGGGCTGTTTATCGCGTTGTTGGTAGGCGTACCCCTCGGGTTGCTGGTGGGCAGTTCGCGTAACCTGGAGGCAGCGACCACGCCGGCGTTCCAGTTTCTGCGGATGATTTCGCCGCTGTCCTGGATGCCGATCGTGGTGATGCTGATGGGCGTGGGCGACCAGCCAATCTACTTCCTGCTGGCCTTTGCCGCTGTCTGGCCGATCATGCTCAACACCGCAGCGGGCGTGCGTCAGCTCGACCCGCGCTGGTTGCAACTGAGCAAGAGCTTGAGCGCCACGCGTTGGGAAGCCTTGCGTCGGGTGGTCATTCCTGGCGTCGTCGGGCATGTGCTGACCGGCGTGCGCCTGGCCATCGGTATCCTGTGGATCGTGTTGGTGCCGTGCGAAATGCTCGGGGTCAGTGCGGGGCTGGGGTATTACATCCTCGACACCCGTGATCGGCTCGCGTATTCGGAGTTGATGGCGATGGTGGTGGTGATCGGGGTGCTGGGGTTTGCGCTGGATGCGTTTGCGCGTTGGTTGCATCGGCGGTGGGTGCATGGCGGCTGACGGGACGAAGCTTCACAAGCTTGTCAGGCGCCGAACAAGCCAAAACTTTTCATCGCCTGTAACATAAGACCTTGCCGAAACCGCGCCATCCCCTGACTGGGTATGTGCTTGGCATGCACGGCGATACACAGTGGATACATTCTTCAGGTTCAGGAACTCGTCATGACCCAAAAGCAACGCTTGAAATACTCGCTTCTGATTGCCCTGGCTGTACTGGGCGCGATGTTTGGCCTGTCTTATCTGCAGAACACAGGCGTGATCAGCGAAAAAACCTTCCAGTACCTGGCCATCGCGATTGCCGTGGTCGTCGTCGTGATCAACGGCATCATGCGCCGCAAGGTCAAGCCTGGCTTCTGACGGGCGTCAGTCAGGCACGACCTTCGAGTACCTTGGCAGCCTCTTCATGGAGGCTGTAGCTCTTGTCAGCGTTGAGGGTGATGACGCCCTCGCTGCATAGACGCTTGAGTACCTCGCGCACGCTGAGAAACGACAACGGTATGCCCAGCTCCAGCAAATGGCTGTGCACGCCGCGTACCCCGAGGGCGCGCTGGTTGTCGGCGGCGGTGAGGAGGGCGTCGATGACCTTCAGCCGGATCAGGCTGGTGCGCAAACCGAAACACTTGAGCAAATGGCGAATGCGCTGGTTGCCCTGCTGTTCCGGCGCGTTGCCGAATGCCCGTGTGTCGTTGCCATAGTGGGTATCTGCGGCCTTTGAATGTCCGTCCGTGGGCGCTTGCGGGTTATACATGCAAAAACTCCTTTTCAGAGCCTGATCAGGAAAAAGATGGTGCTCTTGGGTAATAAGACGAACGAGTGACGCAAATCATGAAACGATGAATGTAGAAAATTTGTCGGTATCAGGTTTGTCACATCCCCTGCGCCGTCGATAGGCAACCTTGTGCGGCTAAATTTTTCCGGTCGATGTGCGTTCTTACGGTGGGGTAACCATCCCTCGTGAGGCTGTTCAATTTGACTGTGGAGTCGGCGTGATTATTTCCAAGGGGTTGTCCAGAGTGAGCACGGCAGGGCTGTTACTCGCCTTTAGCCTGGCCGTATCGGCACGCGAGCAAGTGACGCAAACGTCGGCGGATATACGGCGTACCAGTTATGGCGTGCCGCATATTCGCGCCTCTGATGAGCGGGGCCTGGGGGTGGGTATGGGTTACGCCTATGCCCAGGACAACCTGTGCCTGCTGGCCAATGAAATAGTCACGGTCAATGGCGAGCGCGCCAGGTTTTTCGGGCCGGACCAGGCGACCCTGGAAGAGCGCAACAACCTTGCCAGCGATGTGTTCTTCAACTGGCTGAATACACCCGAGGCCGTTGCTGCATTCTGGAAAGCCCAGACGCCCGAGATGCAACAGCGCATCGAAGGGTACGTGGCCGGCTACAACCGTTACCTCAAGGATAAGGGCGCACCCGCACAGTGCCAGGCCGCGTGGGTACGGCCCTTGGTAGTGCAAGACCTGGTGAAGTTGACCCGCAGGCTATTGGTGGAAGGGGGCATCGGCCAATTCGCCGAAGCCTTGGTCGGGGCAGCACCACCCAAAGCCACCGCCAGTGTGCAGCCCGGTGCCAAAGCCTTTGCCATGGCCGCCGCCAACCAGCAGCGCTTCACTCTGGATCGAGGCAGCAATGCCGTTGCCGTGGGCCGTGACCGCTCATTCAATGGCCGTGGCATGCTGCTGGCCAACCCGCATTTCCCGTGGGTGGGCGGCATGCGTTTTTACGAGATGCACCTGACCATCCCTGGCCAGTTGGATGTGATGGGTGCCGCACTGCCAGGGTTGCCCGTGGTGAACATCGGTTTCAACCAGCATGTGGCGTGGACCCATACCGTGGACACGTCCAAACACTTCACCCTGTACCGCCTGACCCTCGACCCCAAGGACGCCACCCGTTACCTGCTGGACGGCAAGTCCATCCCCCTGGATAAAACCGCCGTAACGGTACAGGTCAAGCAAGCTGACGGCAGCCTCAAGGCCGTGACCCACACCGTCTACAGCTCGCAGTTCGGCCCCGTGGTGCAATGGCCGGGCAAGCTCGACTGGGACAGCCACTACGCCTTCAGCCTGCGCGACGCCAACCTGGGCAACGACCGGGTGCTGCAACAGTGGTACGCCATGAACCGCGCCGGTAGCCTCAAGGAGCTGCAAACCTCAGTGCATACCCTGCAAGGCATCCCCTGGGTCAACACCCTGGCCGCCGATGACCAGGGCCAAAGCCTGTACATGAACCTGTCGGTAGTGCCCAACGTCAGCGCCGCCAAGCTGGCAAAATGCAGCGACCCACGGGCCGGCCTGCAAATGATCATGCTCGACGGCGCCCACAGCGCCTGCGCGTGGGACATCGACCCGCGAGCGGCCCAGCCGGGTATCTTCCCGGCCGACCAGCTGCCCCAACTGCAACGCACCGACTACGTGCAACACTCCAACGATTCCGCCTGGATGGCCAACCCCAAGGCGCCGCTAAGTGGCTTTTCGCCGGTGATCAGCCAGGACAACATCGGCCTCGGCCCGCGTGCGCGCTTCGCGCTCCAGCGCCTGCAAACCCTTGAGCAGCAGCCGATCACCGTCACTGATCTGCAAGACATGGTCATGGACAACGAGGTGTACCTGGCGGGCCAAGTCATGCCCGACCTGCTGACGTTCTGCGCCAAACACCTGGGCGCTGACGCCGCTGCGCTACAGCCGCTGTGCACCAGCCTGAAAAACTGGGACCAGCGCGCCAACCTCGACAGCGGCGTCGGCCTGGTGCACTTCATCAACCTGGTGCAGCACCTGCAGCAAACCCCTGACGCCTGGCGCGTGGCCTTCGACCCGGCCCATCCCCTGACCACCCCTAGCGGCCTCGCCATCGACCGCGCCCCGGTCGCCAAAGCCCTGCGCGCAGCCATGCTGGCCTCCAGCGCTGAGGCCAGCAAACTGGGGCAGACCCGCTGGGGCGATATCCAAGTCTCCGGCCAAACCCCCATCCACGGCGGCCCGCAAGAGCTGGGTATCTACAACGCCATGCAAACCGTGCCCCGCGCCGACGGCAAACGCGAAGTCGTCAGCGGCACCAGCTACCTGCAAATCGTCAGCTTCGACGACAAAGGCCCCAACGCGGTCGGCGTCCTGGCATTCTCCGAGTCCAGCAACCCAGCGTCCGCCTACTCAAAGGACCAGACCCAAGCCTTCTCCGAGAAAAAACTGCGCCCATTGCCCTTCACCGAGGCCCAGATCAAGGCCGACCCGCACTACCAAATCCACACGGTGAAGGACTAGGGCGGAGGCGCAACCCCTTGATGACAAGGCAGAATATTTTTTGAAATCAAGGGGTTGCAGGCATAGGCAAATGAGTACATAATGGCGCCCATCGAACGCAACGAAGCATTAAAAACTTCATTGTATTCAATGAGTTAGAGTAGAGGCAGGCTTCACGTAGCCCACTCAAGTTTGTTTGCGGTGAATGTCAGCAACAAGGGCATTGATCGTTTGAGGCCGAGTAGCAAAATGGTTATGCAGCGGATTGCAAATCCGCCTACGCCGGTTCGATTCCGACCTCGGCCTCCACTCTTGGAAACCCCGTAGATTAACGTCTACGGGGTTTTTTAATGCCTGCGATTTAGTCATCGCTTCCGCAATTTTCCGGATCGCTTGCGTAACCCTGCCTTTTTTCAGCAAATTTGAGACGCCGTTAAACGTGGGCTCACCTCATCCGAAACATAGAGTTCTAAGCGAACTTGACCCATCCCTCTTACGGATGATATGCCGGTACCCGGGTTGCCATCGATAGGATCTGCTCTATGACCTACCTGTCTTCGTTGCTGCTCGAAATCCCCGGTGTGGACCACGGTTTCGAGACTTCGGGAAATTTAACGCTGCCGGAAGGAACACTTTACTGTGCTCAGGTTCACGGTACGCACATCGTCGATGCTGACAGGAAAGGGCGAGATGAACGTCCTGTCGCCGATGCACTATTCTCAAGAGGAGTCCAGGGTGCGATAGCGGTCATCACTGCCGATTGCTTGCCTGTTCTGGTTGCTTCGGTTGATCAACCACTTGTAGCGGCAATCCACGCCGGATGGCAGGGTTTGAAAGCAGGTATTCTCGGTCATTCGATCGGCCGGCTAGAGAAAGAAGGTGCTTCTCTTGCGGGATTGAGAATAGCGATAGGCCCATCTATCGGCCCCTGTTGTTATGAGGTGAGCAGGAAGTTTGTCGAAGGTATTGAACATGTCGACAGCCATCTTTGGCAAAACGATTCTGCGCCGTGGACCCCCTATCGCGTGCCACCGGCAAGTGTGCCTTGGGTCGAACCTGAGATCACACATAATGAAGCCTGGTTTGATCTACGAAAATATGCGCTGCGCCACTTGGTGGCGAGCGGTGTGAGTATTGAACAGATTCAGGTGCTCGAACATTGTACTTATTGCCACAGCGCTGATCTGGGCAGCTATCGGCGGCGGAGCCATCAAGTCGAGCCTAAATCCTTCCAGTATTCCTGGATAAGACGTTCTCGGGATCCGGTTCATTGAATGGCGATTTCAGCCGTTCACAATAGGCAAAAATCGTCCATGGGCGGCGACTCGAACACATCACCTAACCGGCTGTTTTGTAGGACGACGCAGTCACCGATGTTCCGCTGCCAACATTGATCTTGAATTGAGAAGTGGTCTCGCAAGATAGCCCGGCAGCTTCGAACACTGCGCAGGTGAAGCTAACGGGTGCAGGGCCTGGAGCAGTTATGATGCGGTCTGCAACCACAGCCACTGGACTGCTTCGATAAAGCGTGCCCCCCTTATAACCCACGGCATTCTGTTGCAGGAAGTCAGCGCTGTTCGATGTATGAGGAACGGTGTCGAGAAGGCTGGCCCTGGCGAGTGCCAGCGTTCCTCCACAGATACCGGCAATTGTCGCTCCACTTGAACGACTAGCATGAAGAAACGCTCGAATATCGGGCGCTTCTGCACGCTCCCAGACCATTCCTCCAATTACGGCTACAACGTCCGGCTTCCAGTCCAGACATTGTTGCAAACTGCTATCGACCGTTACCGCCAATCCACCCTGCGAGCGAAATTGCCCCGTAGCAGAAGCGAAAAACCTGACGTCGATCTCGTAAAACACAGACGCAGTTCCAGCAATGAAAGCGTATTCCCAGTCCGAAAAACCGGGTGTCAGTATCAATCCCACGCGTGGCATCAGTCAGAATCCTCCATGAATGCCAATAACATAGGGCGACAACACACATACATCAAGGGCAGTCGTGGGTTGATAACGGCGCGTCATGCGTGAAACTGATCGAAGCAAATGATGTCCGATTGCTATCGGCCAAGAACGAGGTCCGCCAAGCGCGCATTGGGTCTATGCTCAGTAAAGCCTCACGCGACCTCCTCATGCCGGTCTAGCCGCGCGCTTATCCTGCCAGTGCAGGATAACGCCCGCACTCATCAAAGCTGACAGAGTGACCCATGAAACAAAAAATTCTTCTTGTAGCCGTGTGTGCTGCACTCATCCAAGGCTGTGCCGCCCCTTCCAAAAGCCATGAAGAATCACCTTCAATGCCTACTACCTCAGCGGCTGTAGCCCAGCCAACCTTATCCGCTTACGACTGGAACCTGGTCTCGGCAACGGATGCGTCGGGCAAGCCTCTCGTGGCGATGAACAAAGGCATCGAGCGCAAGTTGCGTGTTGCCTTCGGTGACAAGAACCTGAGCATCAGCGGTGGCTGCAATCGTCAGTTCGGCGGCTTTCACTATCAGGACGGGGTTCTGAAGGTTCAGCCACTGGCCTCCACGCTGATGGCCTGTGACAAGAGCCTGATGGACCTTGATGCCCAGGTAGGGCGGCTGTTCAAGGGTGATCTGCGCGCTGCGATCACCGGCGATAACGTGGCGCCGATGCTGCAACTGACGACAGCGGATGGCTCGGTGCTCAAGCTGCAAGGCGAGGCCACCCCGCAGACCCGCTACGGTAGCGAGGGTGAGGTCAAGTTTCTGGAAGTGGCGGCCAAGACGGTCAAGTGCAGCCATCCTTTGATCCCAGGTTATCAGTGCCTGCAAGTGCGCGAGCGTCGCTATGACGACGCGGGCCTGCAACTGGCGACCCAAGACACCTGGCATCCGCTGTACCAGCCTATCGAAGGCTTTGTGCATCATGACGGCGTGCGCACTGTGCTGCGGGTCAAGCAGTACGAATGGAAGAATCCGCCAGCGGATGCGCCTTCGACGGTCTACGTGTTGGATATGGTGGTCGAGCAGGACGCTTCTGGCAGCAAGTAAGCGAACACAAGCCCCGTAGATCAGCGTCTACGGGGTTTTTTATTGCCTGTGATTTATGCGTTTTTTCGACGAGTGACATGTCTAGATCAAGGGTTCTGGGCCGATCAGGGGTTGTCACGTGCGGATTTGCCGACTACCCTGAAAATGTTTGAATTATTACAAACAATTTCGGTGTGGCTGTTTTTTAGGTCATACGGCTTCAGGACGAGGAACGAAAAATGTTTTCACATGAAGGTACTGCACTAGAGCTGTTGGTCTTGGTTTTCGGTGTCACTGGGTTGTTGTTGGTCGCCTGGTTTATTCACCATCAATACGAGCTCAGGTCGCGCAAGCATGTAAAAAAACAACATGCCTCTGGTCAGCAGCGCGAAGCTCAGAGCCGCTGACTGTCCATTCACCTGTGCCAGCCTTTACGGCTGGCTTCAGCATCCGGTTTTCAATGAACTGCCAGGTTTTCCCGAGCCCACTGCTCAGCAGTGGTGACCGGAATCGATTGTTGCTCGTTGAACGTGGCCGCCTTAGGCCAGGCCACACCTTTGCCTTGTGCGAATACAGCACGGTACTTCTTGATGTGGTGCGTGGGGTCTTTTTCCAGTGCCTGCATGAGATAGTCAACCGTCCACACGTTGCGTTTGAACGGGCGATCCAGAACGCGCTCCAGCATGCTCGCAACCTGCCCATACGTGACGGTGTCGCCGGCGAGATAGACAACCTGATTGCGCATGCGCGGTTCGAAGAACACGATTTGCGCTGTCAGCGTACCGATGTCGTCCGGTGTCGTGAGCGTCACGCTGTTCTCGAGGCTGCCCAGGGCGTTCACTGTGTTGTTGTCGAAGTCGACGACCTCGAACACCGGCTCGAACAGGAAGCTGGTGAACATGCCTGTCGAGATGATGGCCCATTCAGTGTTGTCCTGGGCGCGCAGCAACTCACGCACATCCAGTTGGGCATCGAACAGATCCTGGGGGCTGCCCCGGCCAATCACTTCGAAATCCACGCCAAACTGCCAGGGGAAGTAGCGCTTCACGCCGGATTTGAGTGCGGCGGTTGCCAGCTTCATCGGGGTTTCTCGGCCCGCGACCATGCCCGCGCAGCCGATCACGGTATCGAAGCGTGCGAAGACCTTGGCAAGTTGATCGATTGAGTCGTTCACCAGATCTGCGGCGACCATCTGGATGCCCAGGCTGCGCAGCTCATCGATGTCTGCCTTTTTCTCGGGCGCTTGAGTGTTGATGGTCGATTCCCTGAGTAATACGCTGATGGTGGAACCGGGCGCGCGTTTGGCCTCCCGCGCCAGGTTGCGCAAAACCGGCAGGCCGAGTTCGCCGGCACCTAGAACGAGGATCGATTGAGGGGGAAGTAGGGTCATTTCAGGCATGATTTCTCCGCAGACCTGTTGGCGATAAGATGAGCCCATGCTGGCACGATTCGGCAGCGCTCATAAGAAGGCACACGTGTGATACCAGGGGTAGAAATGACCGATCAGGAAACGCTCAGCCAGGCAGAAGTTATCTGCCAGTCGCTCAGGGAGGAGGACGATGGCGTCAGGCGTGAAGTCCTTGCTCACGCCGGTAGCCGCTGGGCATTGGGCATCCTGCATGCGCTGGGTGTATACGGTGCGATGCGTCATGCCGAGATAAAACGGCAGATGACAGGTGTGACTCAGCGCATGTTGACCAAGACGCTTCGCGCCATGGAGCGCGATGGTTTGTTGGTTCGGCGCGAGTTCGGTGAAATTCCGCCACGCGTCGAGTACGAGCTGACGCCCCTGGGCCGAGAGCTTTTGATTCGCATGTCGCCTATCTGGACCTGGGTGGTGGAAAACGTGGAGGACTTTCGCAAGGCTCGGCGTATTTTCGACAGTCAGGAGGGCAAAAAACCGGCATGGCAGGTTCCCACACCGGTTCCCGATGCGCCTCGGTAAGCGCTACTTCCCGATGAGCTCCGTGCAAGTGTATGCCTCGATCCATCCCTAGCTGTACGGGGCGCAGCGCGCCATAACCCCCTACTGTCGCAGGCACATCACCACCGCTTGGATGCCGCGCTATGTTCATGTCTACCAGCCTGTTATCAGCCTTCGTGCTGTTCGCTTTTGTCTCTTCGATCACCCCAGGGCCCAACAACACCATGTTGCTGGCCTCAGGCGTGAATTTCGGCTTTCGCCGTTCGATGCCCCATGCGCTGGGGATCAGTATCGGCTTCATGCTGTTGGTGATCTGTGTGGGGCTGGGCTTGGGCGAGGTGTTCAAGCTGTTCCCGTGGGCCTACACGCTGTTGCGTTATGTCGGCGCCGCGTATTTGTTGTACCTGGCGTGGAAGATTGCCAATGCGGGCGGCATGTCTGATAACCAGAATGAACATGGCAAGCCGATGACCTTCCTCGGTGCGGCGGCCTTCCAGTGGGTCAACCCCAAGGCGTGGATCATGGCGCTGGGGGCGATCACTACCTACACGCCGGCCGAGGGTTATGTCACCAATGTGCTGGTGATCGCCCTGGTGTTTGCGGTAGTCAACCTGCCGAGTGTGTGCGTGTGGGTGGGGTGTGGCAGCGGTTTGCGCAACTTGCTGCGTGAGCCGCGCTGGTTGCGGATGTTCAACTGGTCCATGGCCGGGCTGTTGGTGCTGTCGCTGTATCCGATGCTGTTTGTGGGCTGAGTAAGTAACCACGATGCGAAGCGAGCCGCTTTTGATCTTGCTCTTGATCTGAAGCGCCCCGTTAGACCCCTGCCGTCAGGGCGGAACCCTAAGTGGCCGTTACCGCAGGAATGGATATGCACACAATCCAACTGTGTTGCCTGCCGGGCCGCCTTCGCGAGCAAGCCCGCTCCCACAGTTTGATCGCGGGGTGTCAGGTAGATAGATGTCGGCTGGCAGGCCGCCATCGCAGGCAAGCCAGCTCCCACAGTTGGATCGTGGGGCGTAAGGTAGATCTGCGTCGGGTATCAGGTCGTCACGGGAGCAAGCTCCCTCGCCACGATGCGGGCTTAGACCGGCGAGATGGTCGCCAACATGCCGATGCCAATGGTCAATACCAAAAAGCCGAACAGGAAAATTGCCATCTTGGTCATAAGGCCTCCGAGGGGAAGGGGACGACAGGAATGTCGGGATGGGGCTATTGTCCGCCTCACGCGGTTTTCAATACAGGCGCAGATCGAAAAGAAAAAACCGTATCAGATCATCGCGCAGCGCCTGGGCCGTGGCTTTTCAAGCGAACAGTTTTTATCAAGATCAGTGCAATGGCCGCTGCCAGCCTTGAGCGTCACCTGAGACAGGCACTGCATTTGCCCCTAAGATAGCGCCCACTGCACAACAATAAGCGTGGGCCGACCCTCGATGGAAAGACGCCAGTTCAGCGGTGGCATGCAAGGCAAGAACCTGCGCTACCTCAGTGATAATCCCCAGCAATCAACCTCGGTCACCGGTGTCGGTTTTTTGCTGCTCGAACACTTCTCCTTGCCGGCCTTTACCCAGACCCTCGACACGCTGGTGACCGCCAACCTGTTGCGCCCCGATCTGTTCGCCACACGGACCTTCGGCTGGGGTGAGGGCGAAGTGATCAGTGACCTGGGCCTGGTCATTCGCCCGGATGCGAACCTGGCGCTGGCGAGCTTGCAGGGCTTGGACCTGTTGGTGATCTGCGGTGGTTTTCGCACCGAACTCAAGGCCAGCGAGCCATTTATCCAATGGCTGCGCAGTGCGGGTGAAGCGGGCGTGCGCCTCGCCGGTTTGTGGAACGGCTCCTGGTTCCTCGGGCGTGCGGGGCTGCTGCAGGGTTACCGCTGTGCCATCCATCCCGAACATCGCCCGGCGCTGGCCGAAGTGTCCAAGGCGGCGCAGGTCACCAGCGAACCCTACGTGATCGACCGCGACCGCCTCACCGCGTCCAGCCCCTCGGGGGCTTTCCATATGGCCTTGGACTGGATCAAGAGCCTGCATGGCAAAGCCTTGGTCGAAGGCATCGAAGATATCCTGGCGTTCGAAGAGTCGCGCTACCGCCGCATCAAACCCACTGAAAATATGTGTGTCAGCGCGCCGCTGCGCGAGGTGGTGAAGCTGATGGACGCCAACCTCGAAGAGCCCCTGGAACTCGATCAACTCGCCGTCTACGCCGGCCGTTCCCGCCGCCAATTGGAGCGCCTGTTCAAAGAACAACTGGGTACCACGCCGCAGCGCTACTACATGGAACTGCGCGTCACTGAGGCGCGACGCCTGTTGCAGCACACCGAGTTATCCCAGGTGGATGTGCTGGTGGCGTGCGGGTTTGTCTCGCCGAGCCATTTCAGCAAATGCTACAGCGCGTATTTCGGCTATCGCCCCTCCAAGGAGAAGCGGTTGGTCAAGTAGCAGGTCGAGCCCAAGGCGATACAGACGCTGCGGTGCTTCAGGGGCTGCGCGGCGATCCCTTCGCAGCCTCGCTGGGGCTCGACAGCTCCCACATTTGGTTCTCGGTATTGTCAGAATCGCTCCAGGCGGTAGAGGTGCAATTGCGGCACCTGTTTACCCGCCGCAAGCTGGCCAACCCTCTCGGCCGTCACCGCCGCTTGTGTCAGCCCCAGATGCTGGTGACCAAATGCAAGCAGTACTTTGCCCTCGCATACCCGGTCAATGATCGGCAGCGAGTCGGGCAGGGAAGGGCGAAACCCCATCCAGGGCGTGGCTTCGCTGTCGCTCAAGTCGTGTCGCAACAGCCCTTTGCTCAACCGGTGCAACTGCCAGGCCCGTTGCATATTGGCCGGGCGGTCGAGGCCGGCGAATTCGACCGTGCCGGCCAGGCGCAGGCCACCGGCCATGGGCGTCATGATGAATTTGCGCTCCAGCGAAGTGACCGCGAAGGGCAGGCGCTGTTGTTCGTGGGGCAGCATCAGGTGGTAACCGCGTTCGGTGTCCAGTGGGACCTGCTTGCCAGTGAGTGCGGCGGTGAGTTTGGCCGAGTGGGCGCCGCAGGCAATCAGCACGTGCTGCGCTGTCAGTACGCCTTGGTCGGTCATCAGGGAAACGCCGCTACCCTCCAGGCGGCCGTCCAGAACGCGCTGCTGAAGAAATTGCACCCCCTCAGCCTTGGCCGCGTTCACCAGTTCGCCAACCACCGTGTACGGGTCCAGAAAGTGTCCGGTAGCGGGGAAGAACAAACCGCCTTGTATGGCGTCGCTCAGTTGCGGCGCAGCCTTGCGCACCGCATCGCCGCTCCAGAAGTCCACGGCGACGCCTTGCTGGGTCATGCGGTGCTGCAATGCATCCAGTGCAGGGCGGGATTCGGCACGCTCATACACCAATAGCGAACCGTCTTCACGCAGCAATTGCGCTTGCCCAATCGATTGCAGCAAGCGTTGCCACGCGCCCAGGCTGCCTTCGTTCAAGGCGCGAAGGCCTGCCACGGTGCGCTGGTAAGGCGCTGGCCGCAGGTTGAGCAACAGGCGGATAAACCAGGGCAGGGCGCGGGGCAGGTAGGTCCAGTCCAGGCGCAGCGGGCCCATGGGGTCCAGGAGCATGGCGGGCAAGCGCTTGAGGATCGACAGGTCGGCGATGGGAAACACCTGTTCCGTCGCCAGGTGGCCGGCGTTGCCGTAGGAGGCGCCCATGCCAGGCGCCTGCGCGTCGAGCACGACGACTCGCCGGCCTTGGCGTGCCAACTGCAAGGCGCAGGCGACGCCGATAATGCCGGCGCCGACCACCACGAGGTCTGCTTGATTGGGATCGGCCATGGTTATGCTTCTTGCTGGCCGTCGAGCAGCCGCCGCAGTTGCAGCGGGTTGTCGTGCTGCAGGGCGGTGGGCAGCAAGGCGTCCGGGAAGTCCTGGTAACACACAGGGCGCAGGAACCGCAGGATCGCCGCCGTGCCGACCGAGGTGCTGCGCGCATCCGAAGTCGCCGGGAAGGGCCCGCCATGCACCATGGCGTCGCACACTTCTACGCCGGTCGGCCAGCCGTTCACCAGCAGGCGCCCAGCCTTTCGCTCCAGTACCGGCAGCAATGCCCGGGCCTGTGGCAGGTCGTGGTCATCCATGTGCAGGGTGGCGGTGAGTTGGCCTTCCAGGCGCTCGCACAGCTCGCGCATTTGCTCGACATCGCAGCATTCCAACACCAGCGACGCGGCGCCGAATACTTCGGCTTGCAGGTGTTCGTTGTTCAGGAATGCCTCGGCCTGGGTCACGAACAGATGGGCCTGGCCCTGGTTCGGCCCGGTCGCTGGCAAGCCCTTGGCGGCGATCTTGGCGTGCTGGGCCAGGGTGGTCACGCCGGTTTCGTAGGCGCTGAAGATGCCCGGTATGAGCATGGTCTGGGACGGGCAACGCGAGAGACGCTCACTGGCGGACTGGACAAAACGGTCCAGAGCGGCGCCTTGCAGGGCGATCATCAGACCAGGGTTGGTACAGAACTGGCCGGCGCCTTGGGTCAACGATGCCACGAACCCTTCGGCCAAGGCTTCGCTCCGAGCTTCAAGCGCAGCAGGAAACAGGTACACCGGGTTGATCGAGCTCATTTCCGCGTACACCGGGATCGGCTCCGGGCGTGCCTGCGCCGCTTGGCACAGGGCAATGCCGCCACTGCGCGACCCCGTGAAGCCCACGGCCTTGATGCGCGGGTCGCGCACCAATGCGATACCCACCTCGTTACCCGCACCATAGAGCAGTGAAAACACACCCTCTGGTAAGCCACAATCTTTAACCGCCTGGGCGATGGCGCGGCCCACCAGCTCGCTGGTGCCGGGGTGCGCGTTATGCGCCTTGACGATCACCGGGCAACCGGCGGCAAGGGCCGATGCGGTATCGCCGCCCGCCACGGAGAAGGCCAGAGGGAAGTTGCTGGCACCGAACACGGCTACCGGGCCCAGGGCGATATGGCGCTGGCGCAGGTCGGCACGAGGCAGGGGTTGGCGCTGGGGCTGTGCGGTATCGACGCGCACATCGAGCCATTCGCCCAGGCGCACGGTGCGGGCAAAAGCACGCAGTTGCCCGCAGGTACGGCCGCGTTCACCTTGAATACGTGCGTGAGGCAAGCCGGTTTCGGCGCAGGCGCGTTCGATCAACTCATCACCCAAGGCTTCGATGTGGGTGGCGATGGTTTCAAGCAACGCGGCGCGGTCTGCCAAGGTGGTTTCGCGGTAAGCGTCGAACGCGGCCCACGCGAGTGCGCAGGCCTGATCGACGTGCTGCTCATCCCCGCCAGCGTAGGCGGGTTCCAGTGGGGTGTTGGTGGCGGGGTTGATCGCGCGGATCGCATCGCGATGGCCGCAAATGGATTGCTGACCGATCAGCATTTTGCCTGTCAGAGTCATGGTGACATCCTGGAAAACAAAAGAGGTGTTGTAGGAGCGAGCTTGCTCGCGAAAAACGTGCATACAACGCGTTCATTCAGGCTGAGCGCGTTATCGTTAACGACCTTCGCGAGCAAGCTCGCTCCTACAGAAAATCAAGCGACGTTCTGTTCGGCCGACCAGTTGGCATACCACTGGCGGAACAGCGCGTACTGCTGCTCGGCATAGCGGCGCTGGGCAGCGCTGAGCCCGTCGGTTTCGTTGAAGTGCAGGGCGTAACCCTGGTCGCCGTTGAGCACCATCAAATGCTTGTAATACAGCACCAGGTCGCAGCCTTCGTCGAACGACGACAACACCGCCAGCGCAGCTTCCAGCTCGCGGGCCTGGCGACGCGCCTTGGCATCGCCCTTGGCGGCTTTTTTGCTCAGCGCCACCAGTTGCAGCACCTCGCGCGGCAGTGCATTGCCGATGCCGGTAATGGCGCCGGTGGCGTTGCAGTTGACGAAGCCGTGTACCACTTGGGTATCGACGCCGACCATCAGGGTCACATCGTCATCCTGGGAGGTGATGTTTTCGGCGGCGTAGCGCAGGTCGGCAGCGCCGCCGAACTCCTTGAAGCCGATCAGGTTCGGGTGTTCGCGGCGCAGTTCAAAGAACAGGTCGGCGCGGGTGGCGAAACCGTAGTAGGGGCTGTTGTAGATCACCGCCGGCAGGTTGGGGGCGGCGTTGAGGATCGCCGCAAAGTGGGCCTTTTGCGCAGTGACCGAAGCACCCCGGGACAGCACGCGGGGAATCACCATCAAACCATGGGCGCCGACTTTGGCGGCATGGGCTGCGTGGGATACGGCTTCGCGGCTGTTCACCGCACCGGTGCCGACGATGGTCGGCACACCCGCAGCCACCAGGCGCGCCACGCCTTCCTGGCGCTGGGCCTCGGTGAGCAGCGGCCAGTCGCCCATGGAACCGCAATACACCACGGCGCTCATGCCGATGTCGATCAGTTCGCGGCCCTTGGCCACCAGGGCGTCGAAGTCCGGTTGGCGCTCGGCGGTGCAAGGGGTCATCAGGGCGGGCATGCAGCCGGTGAAGATGTTGTCGCTCATGGTGCTAACTCCGGTTTCAGTTGAATGAAATAATGGGCTCAGATGCCCCAGGCAAACGGGTCTTGTTCGTCGATCAGCAAGGTGCTGTCGGCGGTCATGTAGGCGCGGCCGGTGATGAATGGGCGAACGCGTTCGCCGTCCCACTCATAGCGACCGAGGAATTGGCTGCCGGTGATGCTGGCTTGTACCCAGGGTTCTCCTGCGGCCAGTTTTGCGTCGGCGGCCAGGCAGGCGAGCTTGGCGCTGGTGCCGGTGCCGCAGGGGGAGCGGTCATAGGCTTTGCCGGGGCACATCACGAAGTTGCGGCTGTCGGCGTGGGCGTCGTCGGCGAACAGTTCGATATGGTCGATCAGCGCACCGTCTGCACCACGGATGCCTTGGGCTTCGAGGGCCTTGAGCATGGCCCAGGTGAAGTCGGTCAGGGCCTCCACGTTATCCATCTGCAACTCATGGCCGTGGTCCGACACCAGGAAGAACCAGTTGCCGCCCCAGGCGATGTCGCCCAGCACCACGCCATGCCCGGGCACTTCAACCGGCACCTGCTCGCGATAGCGGTAGGCGGGCACATTGCGCAGGGTCACGCTGCCGTCCTCGTGCAAGGTGGCCGCGACCGGGCCGACCGGCGTGTCAAGGCTGTGCACGCCCGGTTGGATCAGCCCCAGGTGGTGCAACGAGGCAACCAGGCCGATGGTGCCGTGGCCGCACATACCGAGGTAGCCGGCGTTGTTGAAGAAAATCACCCCGCAGGTCGCCCCCGGCGTGACTGGCGCGCAGTACAGCGCGCCCACGAGCACATCGTTGCCCCGTGGCTCCAGCAGGCAGGCGCGGCGCCATTGATCGTGATGGGTGCGCAGGTGCTCCAGTTGGTCGGCGATCGTGTCGCCAACCAGCGCGGGGAAACCGCTCATGACCAGGCGTGTAGGTTCCCCGCCGGTGTGTGAGTCAATCACGTGCAGCCGTTTCATAGGGCGCTCCATCAGTGGGTAGTCGGGGACAGTGGGGCGCTGTAGTGCGCGTCGCTGACGGCTTCGCTTTCGTCCTCTTCCTGCTCCAGGCGCACCAAGTGGGCGGGCACGCCGGTGGCGGCGCCCCAGTAGTAAATGCCCAGGGCGCAGGCCGCCACCACCAGGGTGTCAAACGGGTGGCTGATCACACCGATACCGCCAAAACTGCCGAGTTTGGAGAGCAGGATGGTCACGGCGTAGAAGCCGATCAGCCAGGCCGAGGAGCGCACTTGTTGCTTGAGATTCAGGTGCGCGGTCGGCACCCAGCGTGCACACAGCAGGTACACCACAAACATCAGGATTTGCAGGCCCAGCAGCCAGGACACGGTGTTCCAGCCCGACCAGTACACAATCAGCGCAGCGATGATGAATGACAGCGGACCCAGCACCGCCATGCCCTTGACCCGAAACGGGCGCGCCATGTCGGGTGCATTGCGGCGCAGGGCGGCGACCGTCACCGGGGCCACGGCATAACTGAGGATCAGGGCGGCGGACACCACGTTGATCAGCGCTTCCCAGGACGGGAACGGCAAGGTCCAGAACACCGACAGGCCAAAGGTCAGCCACAGCGCCGGGCGCGGGATGCCGGACTTTTCATCGATGCGCGTGAAGATCTTGAAAAAGGTGCCGGTCTGCGCCCAGCCATACACCACGCGCGGGGTGGCGTTCATGTAGATGTTGCCGCAGCCGCTGGGGGAGATCACCGCATCGGCCACCACCAGGTAGGCCAGCCAGCCCACGCCCAGCGCCAGGGCGATATCGCGATAGGGCAGGGCCAGTTCCTTGCTGATGCCAGCCCAGCCATTGGCGAGCATTTCGGTAGGCACGCCGCCGAGGAACGCGGTTTGCAGCAGCACATAGATGGCCGTAGACAACAGTACCGAGAGGATCAAGGCGATGGGGATGGTGCGCTGTGGGTTTTTCACTTCGCTGGCCACCGAAATGATCGGCGTGAGCCCCAGGTAGGCAAAGATTACCCCGCCTGCCGACACGGCCATCTCGATGCCCGACAAGCCGAATGGCGCGAAGCCATGCACCTGGAAGTTCTCCGGCTTGAAGAAGGTGAACAGCACGCCGATCACCAGCAACGGCACGATGAACTTGAACACGCTCACCAGGTTATTGGCGATGGCAAAGGTCTTCACGCTGCGGTAATTGAGCACAAAGAACAGGCACAGCAAGGCAAATTGCACCAGCCAGCCCAGGGTGGTCGGGTCGCTGGAGCCGGCCTTGGTCAGCTCGGGAAACCAGGCTGCCGCATATTGGCGCGAGGCGACCACTTCAATCGCCACCAGGCTGGAAAACGCGATCAGCGTGATAAAGCCCATCAGGTAGCCCAGCAGCGGGCCATGGGAGTACACCGGATAGCGCACCACGCCGCCAGCGCGGGGCAGGGCGGCGCCCAGTTCGCAGTAGACAATGCCCAGCAGCAGCACGGCGAAACCACCGAGCAACCAGGAAAAAATCCCCGCAGGGCCTGCGATGGCAGACACGTGACTGGCGGCGAACAACCAACCCGAACCGAAGATGGCTCCCAACCCGATAAAGGTGAGGTCCATCAGTGACAGCTGTTTCTTGAACTTGCCTTGGCCTGACATAACGGCGCCTTCTTGTGAGTTATTGGATAGGCATGCGGTGGCGCTATCCTGAACCCATCAGCCAGGCTGACGATTGATGTTTTGCGCAGGGATGGATGACGAATTCAGCACAATTTGCCGCGCTCGACAGCGCTCGCCCCATGGCGCAATCTGCTGGCTGTCGACGAATAAAGGGGCTGAGAAAGTCATGTTGCAGAGCGCGTTCGCGAGCCTTTTCCAGGGCAGCCGCCCCCACAGCATCGAGCAACTATTGAGTGGGGTAGAGCAGTTGCTGCCGATGCTCGATGTACTCCCCAACGCCGCGATTTTCATCAAGGACATCGACGCTCGCTACGTGCTCGCCAACCGCACCCTGGTGCAACGCTGTGGCCTCAAGCAGCTGCAACCGCTGCTGGGCAAGACCAGCACCGAAGTGTTTCCCGCACAATTGGGCCCCGGCTATACCGAACAGGACCGGCGTGTGCTGACGCAGGGCCTGGTGTTGGAAGATCAACTCGAACTGCACCTCTACGGTACCCGCGAACCCGGCTGGTGCCTGACCCACAAGTGGCCGCTGTACAACCAGCTCGGCGCGATCATCGGCCTGGCGGGGATTTCGGTAGACCTGCAATCAGCCAGTGAAACCCACCCGGCCTATCAGCGTCTGGCGGCGGTGGACGAACACATCCGCAGCCACTTCAACCGCCGCGTCACCCTGGGTGAGTTGACCCGCATCGCCGGGATTTCCGTGGCGCAACTGGAGCGCTACTGCAAGCGCGTGTTTCACCTCACGCCTCGGCAGATGATCCAGAAAGTCCGGCTGGAACATGCCCGGCGGTTGTTGCATACCGAACTGCAGATTACCGAGGTGGCATTGCAATGTGGGTACACCGATCACAGTGCGTTTACCCGGCAGTTCAAGTCTTCAACCGGGTTCACCCCGAGGCAGTACCGGCAAGCGACGCAAGGCGGCAGCGCAGGTGAAAGTCTTATGTAGGAGCGAGCTTGCTCGCGAAAAACGTCAACGATAACGCGTGTTTCCTGAATGAACGCGGCGCCTGTGAGTTTTTCGCGAGCAAGCTCGCTCCTACAAGGTAAGCGCCCTATTGCAATGCAACGAATGCCGCCCACGCCCCTCATATGCTTACACCGACCCTTTTCACCACCACAGGTACCGAGCTTATGACCGCGGCGAACAACGACCATGTGAACTGGCTGGTGCAACATTCCATGCTCCACGCAGCGCGGCAGCGGGCCAAGCTCTATTCGGGGCAAGGCCGCCTGTGGCAGCAGCCTTATGCACAGACCCGGCCGCGTGACGCTTCAGCCTTGTCGTCGGTGTGGTTCACGGCCTATCCCGCCTCGATTGTCACCCGTGAAGGCGGCACGGTACTGGAAGCGCTGGGGGACGAAACCCTGTGGCATACCCTGTCCAAGATCGGCATCCAAGGCATTCACAACGGCCCGTTGAAGAAGTCCGGTGGTTTGTCTGGCACCGAGCACACCCCGACCATCGACGGTAATTTCGACCGCATCAGCTTTGACATCGACCCGCAACTGGGCACCGAGGCGCAACTGCAGGCCTTGACGCGCATGGCTGCCGCGCACAATGCGGTGATCATCGACGATGTGATTCCGTCGCACACCGGCAAGGGCGCGGACTTTCGCCTGGCAGAAATGGCCTATGAGGACTATCCCGGCCTGTACCACATGGTCGAAATCCGCGAGGAAGACTGGCCGTTGCTGCCCGAGGTGGCCGACGGGCGTGATGCGCAGAACCTCAGCCCATCGCAGGTAGACGCGCTGCGCGACAAGCACTACATCGTCGGCCAATTGCAGCGGGTGATTTTCTTCGAGCCCGGCGTCAAGGAAACTGACTGGAGCGCCACCCCGGTAGTGCTCGGCGTAGATGGCAAGCCGCGGCGCTGGGTGTACCTGCATTACTTCAAGGAAGGCCAGCCGTCGCTCAACTGGCTTGACCCTTCGTTTGCCGCGCAGCAGATGATCATTGGTGATGCGCTGCATGCCATTGATGTGATGGGCGCGAAAATCCTGCGCCTGGACGCCAACGGCTTTCTCGGCGTAGAGCGCAAGCTCGATGGCACGGCGTGGTCCGAAAGCCATCCGTTGTCGATCACCGGCAATCAGTTGCTTGGCGGCGCAATTCGCAAGGCGGGCGGTTTCAGTTTTCAGGAGCTCAACCTCACTGTGGATGACATCGCGTCCATGTCCCACGGCGGCGCCGACCTGTCCTATGACTTCATCACCCGCCCGGCTTACCAGCATGCATTGCTGATGGGCGACACCGAATTCCTGCGCCTGATGCTGCGCCAGATGCACAGCCTGGGCATCGACCCCGGCTCGCTGATTCACGCGCTCCAGAACCACGATGAACTGACCCTGGAGCTGGTGCACTTCTGGACGCTGCACGCCCATGACAGCTTCCTGTTCCAGGGCCAGACCTTTCCCGGCAACATCCTGCGCGAGCATATCCGCGAGCAGATGTATGAACGCCTGGCCGGTGAGCATGCGCCGTATAACCTCAAGTTCGTCACCAACGGCGTGTCTTGCACCACCGCCAGTATCATCACCGCAGCCCTGGGGATTCGTGACCTGGAGATGATTACCCCGACGGATATCCAGCAGATTCGCCAGATCCACTTGCTGTTGGTGATGTACAACGCCATGCAACCTGGGGTGTTTGCCTTGTCCGGCTGGGACCTGGTGGGCGCGCTGCCGTTGGCGGCCGAAGAAGTGGCGCACCTGATGGCCGATGGCGACACGCGCTGGATCCATCGTGGCGCCTACGACCTGGTAGACCTGAACCCCGACGCCGAGCTGTCGGCGGGGCAGATGCCGCGCTCAAAGAGCCTGTATGGCAGCCTGAACAGCCAACTGCAGGACCCGGAGTCCTTTGCCTCGCAACTGCAAAAAATCCTCGCCGTGCGTCGTGCCTACGACATTGCCGCCAGCCGCCAGATCCTGGTGCCGGACGTCGAGCATCCCGGCTTGCTGATCATGGTGCACGAACTACCGGCGGGTAAGGGCACGCAAATCACTGCGCTGAACTTTGGTGCTACGCCGATCACCGAAACCCTGCACCTGCCCAACATCGCACCGGGGCCGGTGGTGGATATCATCAATGAGCGTGTGGAAGGCGATTTGACCGAGGAGGGCGCGTTCACGATCACGCTGGACGCTTATGAAGGGCTGGCGTTGCGGGTGGTGAGCAGCACGCCGATGTAAGTCGCGTGTAGGAGCGAGCTTGCCCGCGAAAAACGTCAACGATAACGCGTGC
The DNA here is from genome assembly GCF_001902145.1 of Pseudomonas fluorescens. Lineage (GTDB taxonomy): Bacteria > Pseudomonadota > Gammaproteobacteria > Pseudomonadales > Pseudomonadaceae > Aquipseudomonas > Aquipseudomonas fluorescens_BV. The sequence continues at coordinate 1,344 of NZ_MRST01000010.1, read as the reverse complement.
TTCCTGGATAAACGCGGCGTCTGTGAGTTTTTCGCGAGCAAGCTCGCTCCTACAAGGCAAGCCGTGCTAGACGATCAGTGGTGCTTGTTCTTGTGCTTGTTGCCTTTGTGCTTGCCACCGCCTGAACGATGACCGCTCTCGTCATCGGCCAGGTTATTACCCAGCGCGCCACCGGCTGCGCCACCCACGCCGGCGCCGATGGTCGAACCGGTGGTGCCGCCCAGGCGGTTGCCAATCAGCGAACCGCCTGCCGAGCCCAAACCGCCGCCAATCGCCGCTTCGGTCTTGTTGCCCTTCTGCGCACCCACCGCACTCCCGGCTGCGCCCCCCACGCCGGCGCCGATGGCCGCACCGGTCGAGCCACCGAGCTGTTGGCCCACCACATTGCCCAACACACCGCCGACACCGCCTCCCAGCGCCGCCGTACCATCTCCAGCGGCCAAGGCCCCTTGGGAGATCAGGATGCCCAATGCCAGGGCCGGGAATGTCATTTTCATTTTTTTGTACCTCAAGGGCTGTCTCAGGCGCTCACGGGGTAAAGCACGCCTGGCATTTTGATTAGAGCACACGCCATGACACTTGGGCTTTGGTGATCGCCCCTTGCACAAGAAAATTTTTTTCCAGCCCTCTTGAATTCCTTTTGCGCGTCCATAAATTTTTGATCACGCGATGCCGAATCCGGGTCGCGTACTAAATCACTTGGAGAAACTCAGGAGATTTTAAAATGGCTACTACCCTGTCGTTGGCCCCACTGTTCCGTCAATCGGTGGGCTTTGATCGCTTCAATGACCTGTTCGAGTCGGCGCTGCGCAGCGAGGCTCCGAATTCCTATCCACCTCACAACGTGGAAAAGCACGGTGATGACGCGTACCGCATCGTGATCGCCGTCGCTGGCCTGACCGAGGAGGATCTGGATATCCAGGTCGAGAGGGGTGTATTGACGGTTTCCGGCGGAAAACGCGAAACCGACGATAAGGTCGCTTACCTGCACCAGGGCATTGCCCAACGTGCGTTCCGGTTGTCGTTCCGCTTGGCGGACCATATCGAAGTACGTGGCGCATCCCTGACCAACGGTTTGCTCAACATCGACCTGCTGCGTGAAGTGCCTGAAGAGGCCAAGCCAAAACGCATCATGATTGGTGGCGAGGCCAAACCCGAGCTGCGTCAGGTCAGCTTGCAATAAAACAATTGGCGGTAAAAAGGCGCTCTACGGAGCGCCTTTTTTGTGTGCGCCCAGCATGGGCGCAATCTTGTGGGTGAGAGTCCCGCCGTGAGCTGACCACAGCGAACGAAGTGAAGCGCAACTGCATGAGGGCGACCGAGTGTGGGGAGGAAGCGTGAATC
>NZ_MRST01000011.1 GCF_001902145.1 Pseudomonas fluorescens | reverse complement strand
GGCCAAACCGGCAAGGCCCCGCCCGCCTTGGCAAACATCGCCAGACGCTGCTCTTCGCCAAGCCCGGCATAGGCCGGCGTGTCAATCACCCCAGGGCTGATCACGTTGACCCGACGCGGCGCCAGTTCCTTGGCCAACTGTTTGCCCAACGCCTCGGTCGCAGCATTAATGCCCGTCTTGATGAACTGCCCCGCCGCCAATTTGCGCCCCAGTTGGCCCGAAGTCAGGCTGATGCTGGCGTGTTCATGCAGAAAGGGCAGCGCGTGTTGAATGGCACGTAGCGCGCCCCAAAGCTTCACATCGAAGTTGTCCTGGGCTTCATCCAGGTCGGTTTCACTCAACGGCTTGGCCCGCACCGATGGCCCCGAGGTGTAGACCAGATGGTCAAAGTGCCCTACGGCTTCGAACAGTCGCTGCAACGAGGCGCTGTCGGTGACGTCCACCGGTTCGCTGCGCAGCCCGTTGTCGGAACTTGACGCCAAGCGGCGCCCGGCCACGACCACTTGTGCGCCGCGCGCCAAAGCTGCCTGGGCCACCGCTGCGCCGATACCACTGCTGCCACCAATGACGATGACGGTTTTACCATTGAGGGAAGAGGTCATGGGGAAATTACCTGAGTGAGAAAGTGAGCGTTCATCTTCCCAGCTTGGTAATCGATGAAAAATCCGGGTAAAACGACAAGATCTTTAAAGGATTTTTATCAATGAGCTCGATTCTCGACCTTGAAGTCTTCGTGCGCAGCGCCGACACCGGCAGCCTGACGGCCGCCGCCCGCAGCCTTGGCCTCACGCCAGCGGCAGCCAGTATTGCCCTCAAGCGCCTTGAAACCCGGCTCGGTATCCGCCTGCTCGCCCGCTCCACGCGCAGCATGCGCCTGACCGAAGAAGGGCGGCGCTACCTGGACAGTGTGCGGGTGGCGCTGGAGGCGCTGTCGGAAGGCGAGCACGCCATCAAGCAACAAGGCCAGAGCCTCAGTGGTTTATTGCAGTTGGCCGCGCCCTCGGATTTTGGTCGCAATGTGCTGCTGGGCTGGCTGGATGAGTTCAAGCTGGAGCACCCCGATATCCGTCTGCAACTGTTGCTCAACGACAGCAATGCTGACTTGTTTCGCGACACCGTCGACATCGCGCTGCGCTTTGGCGTGCCGAGAGACTCCAGCCTGGTAGCACTGCCGGTGGTACCCGACCACCATCGCATTGCCTGCGCCAGCCCCGACTACCTAGCGCGCCATGGCACCCCGCGTACGCCCGAAGATTTGGCCCACCACAGCGCGCTGCGCTATATGCGCCGGGGCCAGGCCAATAACACCTGGTATTTCCGCCAGGAGGCGTTGCTCCAAGAGGTTGAAGTGAGCGGTGACTACCTCAGCGATGACGGCGAGATTGTCCGCCGCTGGGCGTTGGCGGGGCATGGCATTGCCTATAAGGCCAACCTGGACGTGGCCCGTGATATCCAGGCTGGGCGGTTGGTCCCCTTGCTACCCGACTGGCAAGGCGAACCCGCGCCGTTCAACCTGATGTGCCCGCACCGCCTGCAAGTGTCGGAACGCGTGAAAGTGCTGCACCGTTTTTTGCAGGCCCGCTGCCTGACTTTGCTACGCACATGAAGAAATGCGCCCAGGGCTTGTTCCAGAGCGCTCGGGTCTGGTATTGCATCACTTACATTTGCCTGCCATGAGGAGCTTTGCATGAATTACCGCACATTGGGCCAGTCCGGGTTGAAGGTCAGCGCACTCACCCTCGGCACCATGATGTTTGGCGAACAGACCAGCACTGAAGATTCGCTGCGCATCATCGACAAAGCCTGGGACCAGGGCATCAATTTCATCGACACGGCTGACGTGTATACAGGCGGGCGCTCCGAGGAAATCGTTGGCGAGGCGATTGCACGCAACCGCCAGGATTGGGTGGTGGCCTCCAAGGTCGGCTTCGGCCCTACCGACGGCGTGCCCAACCGCAGCGGTTTGAGCCGCAAGCGTCTGTTCAACGCGCTGGACGCCAGCCTGGCACGCCTGGATACCGACTACCTGGACATCTACTACCTGCACCGCGAAGACCACGACACGCCGTTGGAGGTCACCGTCTCAGCCATCGGTGACCTGATCCGCCAGGGCAAGGTCCGCTATTGGGGCCTGTCCAATTACCGGGGTTGGCGCATCGCTGAAGTGATTCGCGTGGCTGAACGCCTGGGCGTCGATAAACCCATCATCAGCCAGCCGTTGTACAACATCGTCAATCGCCAGGCCGAGGTCGAGCAGATCACCGCCGCAACGGCCTACGGCCTGGGTGTGGTGCCTTACAGCCCGCTGGCCCGAGGGGTCCTCAGCGGCAAGTACGCTCCAAACGCCACGCCCGAGCCCGGCAGCCGTGCCGCGCGCCAGGACAAACGCATCCTGGAGACCGAGTGGCGGGTTGAATCACTGCGCATTGCCCAGCAGATCCAGCAATATACCCAAGGGCGTGGCGTGGGGATCGTCGAGTTCGCAATCGCTTGGGTGCTGAACAATGCGGCGGTAAGCTCGGCGATTGTCGGGCCACGGACCGAGGCGCAGTGGGACGCCTACACCGGGGCGCTGGCGGTGAAGATCAGCGCTGAAGACGAGGCGTTCATTGATTCGTTGGTCACGCCGGGGCATTCGTCCTCGCCGGGGTTCAACGATGTGGGGCATTTTGTATCCGGTCGGTTGGCGCGCCTGTAGACTGCCGACGCAATAATCGGCTTTCGCGAGGACAGCGTGTCTAAAGGTGTTGTGTTGTCGGTCTTGGCCTCGGTGTTGTTTGCCGTGATGTATTACTTCACATCATTGCTTACCCCCTTGAGTGGCCTGGAAATTTTCGGCTGGCGTATGTTGCTTACCGTGCCGTGCATGACGGTGTTCATGCTCGTCAGCGGCGAGTGGCGGCGGGTATGGGAGCTGCTGCGCATGCTCGCGGCCACGCCACGGCTGATCGGCGGCGTACTGGTGTCGTCGGTCTTGCTCGGCGTGCAGCTGTGGTTGTTCATGTGGGCGCCACTGAACGGGCGCAGCCTGGATGTGTCGGTCGGTTACTTCCTGCTGCCGCTGACCATGGTGCTCACCGGGCGCCTGGTGTGGGGCGAACAGCTTTCCTACCTGCAAAAGATCGCGGTGTTTTTTGCCGGGCTCGGGGTACTCAACGAGTTATACCAGGCCGGTGGGTTCTCCTGGGCGACGCTGGTGGTGATCATCGGTTACCCGCTGTACTTTATCGTGCGTAAATACCTCAAGACCGACCACCTGGGCGGCCTGTGGCTGGACATGGCGCTGATGCTGCCGGTGGCATGGTGGTTTGTGCAAAGCGGCGAACAGGGCTTTGCAGTGATGGATGCCCACCCCAATTTGTATGCGCTGATCCCGATACTGGGTCTGATCAGCGCTTCTGCGTTGGTGAGCTATATCATCGCCAGCCGGCTGCTTGCGTTCAGCCTGTTCGGGCTGCTCAGTTATGTCGAGCCAGTGCTGTTGCTGGTGGTGGCGCTGCTGCTGGGTGAAGGGATCAAGGCAGGCCAATGGCTGACCTACATCCCGATCTGGATCGCGGTCATGGTGCTGGTGTTCGAAGGGTTCAAGCATCTGGTGCGGCAGCGTAGGGTTTGACCGATGAACAGTCGACAAACTGCAACTGTGATTGATGGTGTTGAGTAGCCCCATCATCATCCAAGGTGGTGAACTGTAATTGCGGGCCGGATAGGCCGGCGCTAGGCAACTCAGGTATCGCAACTCGTGCAGTAGCATAAGGTGCAACCATCGGCGGATCTTCGCTGTGATGCTCCACACCACCGAGTGTCAGAACCACACCAGACAAGGTCACGTGATACGCCGTGGGGTTAAGCACCTCCAACCCCGCGTCGTCCCCTCGGCTCAGGCACCATTGAAGCGCATGAGCCACGTCCTGCACCTGTCCCGGCAATTCGGCGGGCCGGAGGAAAAGCTTGATCCGCGTACGAAAGGCAAATTGCAGGGCGTTGGTTTCATCGGATGCCTCAACGCTCGGTCTGATTGCCAGTACGTTCAGCCAGTACACCGACTCCCGGTCGGCCACCTGTTTTGGCGTTTGATGATGCATGATCCGCAAGGCGCGCCCGGTACCCGCGTTCATACGGGCGATGGGTGGCGTAATCGTGAACGGCACATCGCTGTTCTCGGGCGCCGCCATCGCATCGCCGTCATCGATCCACGCTTGCACTAGGCGCGGACTGTCAGCCTCATTGTGCAGGTTGACCACCACCGTGCGCGCGGTAACCGGGTAGATGACACGCGTGCGGTCAATCACGATTTCGCCCTGCACGGCCATTGCCTGCAAGCTCATCAGCACGCCCAGGCTTCCGCGCCAAAGCGCGCTGCTCATCGGTAGCTCATTGTGAATGACGCCAACCCGTTCGCGCTACCGGGACGGATCGAGGACGCGGTCTGGATATAACGTGCGGTCAAAGGGATCTGGACAGTCGCATTGCCAGTACTGCCGACCAGCCACTGATTCGGGTTCCCAATCGTCGTGGAATCAGCCCCATAGCGCACCAGCGTGTTCCCCCGTAGTAATTGCAAAGCAACGCCACTGGCCACAGAGGTACGGGTCAAGGACAGCACGTCGCTGCGATTAGCCGGCGCGGTCTGGTCTGTCACCGTCACAAATACGTCACGCGTCGCCCCGCTGGTGCCACCCGTACATGACAGTGTGATATTGCGGGTCACGCTGCCGGCGAAACTGCCCACGCCGCGAAAATCACGAACAGCCACGGCCGGCATAGGCATGGCGACCGAAGGTGTTGTGACGCTGCAGGTGGGTTTTCGTGGCGCATTGATGGTGACGTTGGAGAAGTTCACTGCGTAATAACCAGCGCCGCTGATGGGCGTGCCGGTGATCGTATACCTTGCAATGTTTCTGGCGGTGATCGTGCCACCCGTTATGGCGCCTGTGGCAACAAAAAAAATTCGGGTATCAAGCCCAAGGACAATGGGCCTTGCTCTGGCATCTCCAACAATGAGTGTGACACCTGCCGTGTTGATGGCCATGAACGGCCGGTTCGGGTCCCTCGCCATCAGGGCAAACCCCACCCCAGGCACATTGGTGGCATACACTGGCATTGAAAGCCCGCTAGCGAAAAATGTCCGGCCCGTCGGCGTGCTATTGACCAGTGCCAGCCTGGCCTGTGCCCCTAAAGCAATTCGTGTGGTACACCGAAGCGCGGACGATGGAGGACTGTCGAAGCGATAGCCGTTGGCGGACCCCACCACCTGCCCGATTTGCTGCCCGGCCGCAACCGTGATCGGGGGAATGGAAATATTCACCGCCGGCCCGGGGGCACAGGTGATCGCTTGAGCTTCCAGCGCCACCATCCATCCTCCCAGCACCACGCTGGCAAGTGAAAACCTAGTCATGAAAACAACACCTCTGTCATATCGAATAAGTCATGCGCCGCAACAGTCATCCATCGGCACTCACTCATAGCTGCCCCGCAACCTGGCGCCCTTGGCTTGCCACGCACACCCCCTGAAGGTAATCGGTAGTGGCCTGTCGTTGGCCCTCGGTGATCGGCGGCATGTGGTAGTAGATATCGCACTGCTCGGCGATTTTGCTGCCCCACTTGACGGTCAGACGACCTTCCTGCGGGATGTCTCGGACGAAGGCTTTACTGGCCTGCCCCACCACGCCTACCTCACGCCCTTGCGCATCAAATACCTGTGCTGCAAATGGCAGCGGGCTGCCATTCTCGTGGACGCCCTTGACCAGTACCGCCCGGCCACTGAGCGTGTCGAACTTGACCAGCGATACTGCGCCCGAGGTCGGTACGACGTTGCGCGTCGACTCCTGGAGCTCCACATCCATCGACATGCCTTCCGGATCGATTTCCACCGCATTATTCTGGAACGCCGTCAGATTGGGCACGACAGCGAACCCGCTGCTGTTGACCCGTGCACCGCTGCTCCCCCCGAGCCTGGCCCCTTCTGCACCTGGCACATGCACCAGCGCCGAGGCTTCGCCTAGGCTTTGCGAGAACGCGATACCTGCGGCATGAACGACCACCCCACCATCGGAGCCAAACGAAAGCTGCGAGCTATCGCGGCTCTGGCTATATCCGGCACGCAGTTGGGTGGCATCCGTGCGATAGCCGGCATAGGTGTTGAACTGGCTGGAATGAGTGCTTTCACTGGTCGCGCGGCTGGCTGAAACACCGTAGTTGAGCGCGGTGTCCTCGCCCAGGAACCCGTTGATGCCCACCTGCTGCTGGCTGCCCCGTGTATCACCGGTGTCCCGGGAGAACGAAGTATTGATCGTCGGCGCTCGTGATTCGCCCCCCAGCGGCATCGACAGTGTGAGCATGTAGCGGTTATCGATACGCCCGGGTTGGCCGATACGCCCGAAAAACACATCGTCGCTGAGCTCGCTTTGGGTCAGTTGTCGCGTGTCCTGGACCCTGGAACGCTGTGCCGACAGGTTCCAGTTGACCTTGTTCCAGGTCGAGCCATAGCTGGCGGTGAATGAAACCTGGCGCCCTTCCTGTCCTCCCCAATAGTCGACGGAGCTGCCGTACAAGCTCAAGGTGCCGATACCCAACTGCTGGCTGACTGTCATGTCGAGCCGGCTTTTTTGCCGGGCATAGCTGTTGATATCACCTGCCCGGCTCGCGATTTCGCGCACATTCAGTGCATCCTGCAGGTTCAGGTAACCCTCGGTGGAGAACCGGTACGCACCCAGCGCAAAATGCGTACCCGAGGCCGGCAGGCTTTTGTTGTAACCCAGGCCCAGGCTTTGCCCGGACTGGCGCCCATGATCGGGCACCTCGGTATGCGAGGTGGCAGTGTCCAGAGAGAAGGCACCGAAGGACGTATTCAACGCGATACCGAGCTTTCCCTGTTCATAGCCTTTGGAAACACTACCGCCACCGTAGACCGTCAGATCATCGGTCAAACCGTGCTGCAAAGTGCCTTGAAAGACGTTGGCGCCCTTTGCATCAACGCCCTTTTGCTGCACCTTACCCAAGGTGGCGCTGTACTTTGTCGTGTCGGCGCGCAATAACTGCGGGGCCACCGAGTACGGCACGACGAAGGTGTTCCGACGCCCGTCGACTTCGGTCACGCTGACGATCAAATCACCACCGTAGCCGGTGGCATGTAGGTCACTGATAACAAAGGGGCCGGGCGGCACCGTGGTCTCATAAATGGTGTAGCCGTTCTGGCTGACCGTGACCGTTGCGTTACTGTCGGCCGTCCCCCGAACCTGCGGTGCGTAACCTTGCTGCGTCTGCGGGCGCATCCGGTCGTCGGTGGCCAGAGTGACGCCCCGCACGCGTACCCCGTCGACAATCTGCCCGTTGCTGAAGGTGTCTCCAAGGGTCAGTTGTGACTGCCAGGGGATGATGCTGCGCTGCACATAGGTGGAGGTGTTCTGATAAGTCTCAAAGCCTGTGCGGTTGCTCCAGGCCTGGGCACCCTGGTGCCGCAAGCGCCAGGCGCCCAGGTTGATACCGGCATTGAGGCCCAGGTAAGTGCGACCGTCACCTTCACCTGCGGTGACCGTATTGGTACTGAAGTTGTAATTGAGCAGCCCGGCGGCAATGCCCTCATCCAACAACTCGGGGTCAATGTAGCCGCGCATGGAACGCTTCATGTAGGCCTGCGGCACGCTGGCCGCCAACTCGAGTGCACCCGGATCGAACGTGCTGGATGCCATCGGAATCCACTGGCCCAGGTCGCCGCAGTACTGGCCGGCTGCGGCAGGGTTCGAGAGTTCGCGCTCATGGGCATCGGTATCGACTTTATTCATCGCGATACCGATTTTTTCCAATACTTCACGACTCAAGCACGGCTGCGCCCCGGTCTTTGCATGGGCCGCAACAAACTCCACCTCCCTGCGCCCCAGGGTCTGGCCGTTGACTACGATATCTACGCGGTATATGCCAGGGCTCATCTGGTTGCTGGTATTGAACCGTGACGTGTCAACCGACGACGCCAGGCCACTGGAGAATGCGTTCAGATCAAAGCTCAACTCAGACGCAAGCGCGACATCGCTGGCGATCACGGCCGCACTCATCAAACCGCCCAGCATTATCGTGCGGTGCTGGAATGGCAAAATCGGGGCGCAGCGATGCACCCGTACTTGGATGTGACTAGGCATAGTTATGACTTCAGTGGACGCTGAGAAATGTACGTTTGCTTGCCATCAGCAACGTTTCGGGGCCGCGTTCAGCGGTGCAATACAGCAGGCTGCGCGGATGAAAAGCCGCCGAAATCGTTGATATAAGTGAAATCCACCCGCGCATCGGCGGGTATTACCTTCGCGGCTTTCGGCACCGGCACCTTCAACGTCCCCCCCGGTTCCACCATGCCCTCCGCCAGGGACAGTTTTTCCGCTTCGGGGCCAGAGCCCATGAGCAGGACAATGTCGTTGAAGGTGACGTGATACGCCGAGGGGTTATGCACCTGTATCACGCGGCCCTGGGCGCCCCGTTCCAGGGACCAGCGCAACAGCCCTGGCGCCTCCTCGGGTGTTCCAGATAACTGCGCGGGGCGAAAAAACACTTTCGTACGGATACGGAACGCAAACTTGAAGTGGTTCCGCTGGCTGTCTTCAAGCGTGGGATCAAACTCATTGGTAGTGCCAGGGACCTCAAGTACATTCAACCAGAACAGTGACTCTCTATCCGTAGGCAGCGCTGCCTTGGTGTAGGACAGGCGCATGGACTGGCTTTTGCCTGAGTCCAGGCGAAACACCGGGGGAGATAGGACGAAAGGCACATCGCTCTGCGACGGCGCTGCCTGTGGGTCTCCTGCGTCCAGCCACGCCTGGACGAGGCGGGGCGCGTGTTTGTCATCATTGGTCACCCGCACGGTGACCTCGCGTCGCTGCTCGGGGTAAATCTGTCGCGTACCGTCGATAACCACACCCGCGTGCACCCCGTGCGAGGCCATCCCTAGGGCCAGGCTCAGCGCGACCCACACTGCGCGACGACTTAAGCACATCAGTAAATCCTGCATCCGGTAATCCTTGAAAACAGTTGTCCTGCGCCCGACCGTTGGGTCGAGCGAGGATCTCAGGCAACAAACGCAGTGGTCATCAGCCTGGCTGCATCAAGGAAAGGTGACCGAGTACTGCACGCTGCTGGTGACATTGCCCGCGCCTGCCGCTCCGCCGTTGGCAATGTAGCGTGCGTAAAACGGCAAGGTCGCCAGACCACTGGTAACGGTGGCAACGGTCGAGTTATTACCTGTGCGCAAGTCCATTGGCGTGTTGGAAGCCCCATCGAGAATTTGTACCTCCACCCGGGAGGCGGGTGTCGCCGTCGCCGTGTTACGCAGGTTGCCGGTTGCCGGGTTGATGCCAGGGCTGGTCGGTTCATAACGTACGGCAACCTTGGTACCGTTCGGGCACCCGCCCGAGCCGCCAACATACACAAAGTAGCGCTTGGCGCCTGCCGTATCGCCTGCCGCCCTGAGGGACGACGTTTGCACCCGGTCAAGCACTACCGGAAAGTTGGCGCCTGAACCTGGCGAGGCCCCGGTACCGCCGCTGATGGTGCAGGTGGTGCCACTGACCGAGCCGGTGATCGTGATGGTACCGTCTGCCGCATGCGCGGAGCTGGCAGCGAAGCCGCACAAAGCGAGCACTGCAGCCGCCAGAGTTTGTCTTGTCATAATCAGTCTTTCCTCAAAAATTGGGGTTCGCGAAACTCAAGGTTGCGACGCGGGAGAAGATCAGCTCTGGCGTCACTCGTGAGTGGAAGCCACGCCAATTCTGTTCCTTTGCCCCCAAGGTTTTGTCTGTTACCAAATCGGTCGGACCTGTTTGGCAGGCAAAAAAAAGCTCCGTACCTTTCGATACGGAGCCTTTGCTTGAAGCGCCGGAACAGCCTGCCCGGCCTCACATGGATCAGTCGGCGGTCAAGACCCCACGGCGCACCTGATCGCGCTCGATCGACTCGAACAATGCCTTGAAGTTGCCCTCGCCAAACCCATCGTCGCCTTTGCGCTGGATGAATTCGAAGAACACCGGGCCCATCAGGGTTTCCGAGAAGATCTGCAACAGAAGCCGCTTGTCACCGGCAATCGACGAGCCATCCAGCAGGATGCCGCGCGATTGCAACTGGTCGACCGGCTCACCGTGGTTCGGCAGGCGGCCTTCAAGCATTTCGTAATAAGTGTCTGGCGGCGCCGTCATGAAGCGCATGCCGATCTTCTTCAGTGCATCCCAGGTCTTGACCAGGTCGTCGGTGAGGAACGCAACGTGCTGGATACCCTCGCCGTTGAACTGCATCAGGAACTCTTCGATCTGCCCGGCGCCCTTGGACGACTCCTCGTTCAACGGGATACGGATCTGGCCGTCCGGTGCGCTCATGGCCTTGGAGGTCAGGCCGGTGTACTCGCCCTTGATATCGAAATAACGCGCTTCGCGGAAGTTGAACAACTTCTCGTAGAAGTTGGCCCAATAGATCATGCGCCCGCGATAGACGTTGTGGGTCAGGTGGTCGATGACCTTCAGGCCAGCGCCTACCGGGTTGCGATCAACACCCTCGAGGTAGACGAAGTCGATGTCGTAGATCGAGTTGCCTTCGCCGAAACGGTCGATCAGGTACAACGGCGAACCGCCAATGCCTTTGATCGCCGGCAGGTTCAACTCCATCGGGCCGGTGTCGATGTGGATCGGCTGGGCACCCAGTTCCAGGGCACGTTTGTAAGCCTGCTGCGAGTCCTTGACGCGGAACGCCATGCCGCACACGGACGGGCCGTGCTCGGCCGCGAAATACGAGGCCAGGCTGTCGGGTTCGTTGTTGAGGATCAGGTTGATCTCGCCCTGGCGATACAGGTGCACGTTCTTGGAACGGTGGGTCGCCACTTTGGTGAAGCCCATGATCTCGAAGATCGGCTCCAGGGTGCCTGGGGTGGGCGATGCAAATTCGATGAATTCAAAGCCCATCAGGCCCATTGGGTTGTCGAGTTGGTCGGTCATGTTCGGTGCCTCATCATTCTTGTGGGTAGCAATTGTTTAGTTGCGAGCAAGGATGAGGCTGGAGGGTGGCGCACAAGAAAGGCCTCGCACGCTGCGGGCGAGGAAGTCACCAAAGATGAGGGGGGAGCCAAGTAGCTTCATGGTGTCATCAGTCTCTGACGGCCGAGGCTTGCGTGAGCGCAAGTCCATATTCTTGTATGCGTAAACCGATTCTACACAGCGTAACCAAGTTTGTCCGTACTCTTATCAAATCCCCATTGCCCTGCCCCGCGCAAGGGGTTTGTTGCACAGGTAGATGCCCAGCAGGATGACTGCGCCGCCCAGTAACATTGGCATCGTCAGCGGTTCGTCCAGCAGCACCGCGCCGCAGATGACCGCCGTCAACGGGTTGAGCGCGATGAACACGCCGGCGCGTGTGGCGCCTATGCGCCGAATGCCATCGTAATAGCCGATGTACGCCAGCGCCGAGCCCAACACGCCCAGGTACATCAGGCTGAGCAGTTGCGGCAGATGAATGGTATCAAGCCCGTCAACAGTCACACTGGGTGAAACCAGCGCCGTAACGCTCAGCATCAGCGTGCCCAGCAACACCGACCATGTCACCGTCTGCAGCGGCCCCAGGCTCTGATTGAGCCCACGGGAGAACAATGTGTAAACGCCCCACCCCGCCACGCAGCCGAGGATCAACAAGTCACCGGCCCACGTCATGGTCGCGCCCTGCAATGCCTGGGGACTGCGACTGATGATGACGGTCACCGCGCCGGCCAGGCAGAGCGCGATACCGATCAATTTGATCCGCCCCAGGCGCTCCTTGAACAACCACCAGGACGCAAGGCCGATCACCGCCGGGTTCAACGCGACAATCAACGAGGCGCGTGATGCATTGATGTAATGCAGCCCATAAAAGAAGCACAAGTTGTAAAAGTAGATCCCGAAGAACCCCAATACCACCAATTGCACCCATTGGCCCAGGCTGGGACGTACCAAGGGCGTGCGCGAGGCGACCATGAACAGCAGCAATGCAGCGCTGGCCAAGGTAAATCGCAGGGTGGCGGCCAGCAACGGGTCGACCTGATCGGCCAGATAGCGCCCGGCGACAAAGGTGCCGCCCCAGATCATGGTGACAGCGGCAAGCTTCAGATAAGTGAGGCCATCGGCGACGTGACGCATAAGGCAATGCTCAGGTGACGGGAAGATTGGCGTATTCTTTCGCTAATCATTCCTCATCGTAAAATGAGCCTTTACTCATGACCCTGACCCAGCTGGAAATCTTTTCTCTGGTGGCCGAACTGCAAGGTTTTACCAGTGCGGCGCATCGCCTGGGTATCAGCCAGTCGGCGGTGTCCCACGCGATCAAGGCCTTGGAGCAGGAACTGGGGGTGGAGTTGTTCCGGCGCCATCAGACGGCGGTGGAACTGAGCGAGATCGGCGCGCAATTGCTGGGGCGCGCTCGGGCAATGCTGGGGTTGGCCAACACCTTGCAGCAGGAAGCGGCGGATGCACGCGGGATGAAGCGTGGCACGCTGCGTATCGGCTCGTTCGGGCCAACCGCGTCGATTCGGTTGTTACCGCCTATCCTCAGCCGCTTTCGCCAGGATTATCCGGGTATTGAAGTGCATGTGGATGAAGGGCCTGATCGCCAGGTTATCCAATGGCTGGATGAGCGCCGGGTGGATATCGGTTTTGTGGTGCTGGAGCAGGAACGCTTCGATACGGTCGCGTTGCTGGAGGATCAACTGGTGGCGCTGCTACCGGCCGGTCACCGGTTGGCCGCCAGTGAGGCCATGACCTTGCAAGCACTCTGCGATGAACCCTTTATCCTGACTGAGGCCGGTTCGTCTGAGCTGGTGATGCGCTTGTTCAGCCAGGCTCGATTGCAACCCAACGTGCGGTACCGCTGCGCGCAGTTGCTCAGTACGTTGGAGGCGGTCAGCCGTGGCGATGGCTTGAGTGTGGTCGCGCAGGCTTCATTGCCGGAACATGCCGACTCGCGTTATGTGGCGTTGCCATTGGCGCCGCGGGTGCCGCGTCGGATCGGGCTTGCTGTGCTGGACCGGCGTCAGTCTTCCCCGGCGACCCTGGCATTCATCGCGCTGGCGCAGGGGCTGTATCCCTCGCTCACTTAGTTACCTGCCTATGCGCAACGTCCTCTCACGCGTCGCACCGTAGTCATCCAATGTGGTGAAACGCAGCGTCGGCGTACCTCGCCACGGTACAACCCAATCCGGCATGATCAACTCTGCCGTTGAGCGCGGCGCCAGCATCGGCGGGTTTTCATGGCGGTATTCGACACCCTCAAGGCTGAGCACCACGCTGGACAAGGTCACATGAAACGCACTCGAGTTGCGCACCCGCAGCACCGGGCGGTCGTCTGCCAGTTGCCATTGCAGCGCCGTCACGGAGTCTTCCACCTTGCCTGGCAACCCGCTGGGGCGCAGGAACAGTTTGATGCGCGTGCGAAACGCCAGTTGCAATTGATGGCTCGCCGCGTCGGTGGGCCGGATCCCCAGCACATTCAGCCAATACACTCCCTCCTGGGGCTCGGCCATGGCTTTTCTCGGTACCGGGTGATAAATCACCCGCAGTGAGCGGGCCTTGCCGGGGTCCATTCGCAGGATCGGTGGCGTGACAGTAAACGGTACGTCACTCAGTTCCGGTGCCGTCTGGGGGTCGCCTTCATCGATCCACACCTGCACCAGTCTCGGGCTGTCCGCCTCGTTGCGCAGGTTGAGGGTTACCCCCTGTGCCGTGGCCGGATAAACGAGCCGGGTGCGATCAATGACAATTTCCGCCTGCAGCATCGCCATATAAGCTGTCAGTGCCAGGCCGAACAGGCATTTCAATAAGGCTCGGAGCATCACGCCTACCGATAGGCCAAGGTGAAGGTTGCCAGCCCGTTGGCCGTGCCAGGGCTGACAGTGGCGCCGGTTTGTATGTAGCGCGCGGTCAACGGAATCTGGAAGGTGCCGTTACCGGTGCTGCCCGCCAACCATTGATTCGGTGTGCCGATGGCGGCGGCGTCGGGGCCGTAGCTGATCAGGCGGTTGCCAAACAGAAGTTGCAGCGCCACGCCCTCGGCGGTGGAGGTGGCGGTCAACGTCAGTTGGTCGCTGCGATTGGCCGGTTGGGTCTGGTCGGTCAAGGTCAACAGCACATCGCCCTCAGCGCCACCGCCACCGGCGCATTGCAAGGTGATCGTGCGGGTGGCATTGCCGGCCACGCTGCCAATGCCCTTGAACGCCCGACTCTCCACCGCGCCCAGCGGGATCGCCACTGAGGGCGTCGAGACCGTGCAGGTCGGCTTGCTCGGTGGGCCTACTTCGACACTGCCGAAGTTGAACGCGTGGGCCGTGTCGCTGGTGTACAGGTACAAGCCTGCGAAGGTCCGCGGCGTAACGGTGCCGCCCTCGATGGGGCCGGTCACTACGAAGAACACGCGTCCGCGCAAGCCCCACGTGGGCAGCCCTGGATGGAGGGGGCCGCGCAACACCGTAACCCCAGTGGTTACGGATTTCATCGACCCGACGTCACGATCCTGCGCCATAAAGGCAAACCCGACACCTCGCACGCCGGTCAGATGCACCGGCATGTAGACCCCGGAGTGGAAGAAGTTGCGCCCCGTCCAGGGAATTTCCCGAGCAATCCGTGTGGAAGACCAATACTCAATAGTAAGGTCGGACGGGTAAGTGCACCTCAGCCCATCCGTCACCTCGACCGGATAGCCGTCCGGGTTGCCCAGGACCTGGCCGACCTCAGCGTCGGCGGGCACGGTAATGCGCGGCACCGACAGCACCGTCGGTGCCGCAGGCGTACAAGTTGCCTTGGCCTGGGCATGGGGCGCGCCGACTAAGACTACGCAGGCCATCATTACAAACGCCGCCAAACGTTGCGTACAGGGGCTGATCATCGGCTGCTGACCTCATCGTTAGCGGTGTTGACGTGGCATTGGCTGACCAGTTGGTCGGCATTTTCCTGACGGTGCCCCGGTGGGTGCGGTGGCAGGCGATACTGGATATAACAGCGGTCACTCGCCGCCTCGGTCCAGCGTACGGTCAACGTGCCTTGGTCGGCCACGCCACGCACAAATGCCTTGCCGGCTTGCCCGATCACCCCGACCTCCCTGCCCTGCTCGTCGAACACCTGAGCGGCAAAAGGCAGTGGCTGACCGTTTCGATGGGTCGCCTTGATCACCACCGCACGGCCACTGACGGTTTCGAACTTGACCAGCGACACCGCGCCCCATGTCGGTACCACCGAGTGATTCGATTCCTTGAGTTCCACATCCATGGCCATGCCGTCGGGGTCGATAGCCACGTCATTGGGATGGTAGGCCCGCAAGCTCGGCAACACGCCGTAACCGTGCGTGTCGATACGTACACCGCCCCCGATCTGCGCACCCTGGGCATCCGGCGCATACACCAGTGCCGAGGCTTCACCGAGGCTTTGCGAGAGGGTCACGCCACCACCATGGGCAATCAGCCCGCCGTCGGCACTCATGGACACTTGCGCATTGTTGCCACTCTGGCCGTAACCTGCGCGCAGGTTGGCCGTGCTGCTGCGATACCCGGCGTAGGCATTGAAGCTGGAACCGGCCTGGCTCCCCGTGCCGCGGCTGCCCGCCAGGCCGTAGTGCGCCTCTGCCGCCTCGCCGAGCAACCCGTTGATGCCCACTTGCTGTTGACTGCCCTTTGATTCACCGGTGTCGCGCGACAACCCGCTGCTGAGGGTCGGCGCCGATGTGCCCTGGCCCAACGGCATCGACAGGGTGAGCGCCAGATGATTATCGACACGTGCGGGTTGCAGCGTGCGGCCGAAGAAGATCGCGTCACTGTGGTCACGATCGCTGGGTTGGTGGGTATCGCTGACCCTTGAGCGCTGCGCCGAAATATTCCAGTTGAGCCGCTTCCAGCGTGATCCATAACTGAGCGTGAACGATGTCTGGCGACCTTGCCGACCCGCCCAATAGTCAACCGAACTGCCGTACAGGCTCAGGGTGCCGTCCCCCATTTGCTGGCTGATCGTCAGGTCGAGGCGGCTTTTCTGTCGGGCATATCGCTCGATGTTCCCATGCTGGCGCGCCATTTCCTGCACATTCAACGCATCCGGCAGGCTCAGGTAACCGGCCGTGGAGAAGCGGTAGGCGCCCAGCGCAAAATGCGTTCCGGAGAACGGCAGGTTCTTGTTGTAGGCCAGGCCCCAACTGTGTCCGCCAACCACCCCATTGCCCTCAATGCGGGTGCGCGAGTGCGTGGTGTCTAGTGCAAATGCGCCGATGGGCGTACTCATCGCCAGCCCGGCCTTGCCCTGTAAGTAACCCTGGGAAAATGTACTACCGCCGTACAGGCTCAGGCCATCGGTAAGGCCGTGCTGCAGTGTGCCTTGAAATACCAGGGAGCTGGCATCACTGACCCCGCGTTGCTGCACTTGGCCCAAGGTGGTGCTGTAGTGGGTGGCGCCCTGGCGCAGCAGCTGTGGGGCCACGGAATACGGCACGACAAAGGTGGTGCGGCGCCCATCCACTTCGGTGACGCTGACATTAAGATCGCCACCGTAGCCCGTGGGGTACAGATCGTCGATGACAAAGGGTCCCGGGGCAACCTGGGTTTCGTAGATCGTGTAGCCATTCTGGCGCACCGTCACCGTGGCGTTGCTGTCGGCGATGCCGCGTACCTGCGGTGCATAGCCTTGTTGCGAAGGCGCCAGCATGCGGTCATCGGTCGACAGGGTTAAGCCCCGCACCCGCACACTGTCCAGGATTTGGCCGTTGCTGAAACTGTCGCCAACGGTCAGTTGCGAACGCCAGGCCGGCAAGGGGCGTTGCAGGTACGTGGCGGTGTGTTGATAAGGCGACAATCGGCTGCGGGAGGTCCAGGCTTGGCCGCCTTGGTGGCGCAGGCGCCAGTCGCCCAGGTTGACGCCGCCGTTGAGGCCCAGGTAACCCCGATCGTCCCCCGTACCCGAAGTCACCGCTGCGGCGCTGAAGGTGTAATTGAGCAGCGCAACGTCGAGCCCTTTGTCCCAGCGGGCCGGGTCGACGTAACCGCGCGCGGCACGGCTGAGGTGGGCCTGCGGGATACTGACGTCGAGCGTCAGGGTCTCAATGTCGAGTTGGCTGCTGGCCAGGGGGATCCATTGACTAAAATCACGGCACGGCGTGTCGGCGTTGCGCTCGGCAGGTGGCAGTAGGATCCCAAGCTGGGCAAGTTCCAGCGCACTCAGGCAAGGCTCGACGTTGTCCTGGCCATCACGGGAGACAAAGCTGATCTCACGGCGCCCCACCGATTGCCCATTGAGTATCACATCCACTCGGTAGACCCCAGGCGCCAATACATTGCCCATATTGAAACGCGAAATATCCACGGCAGTGGACAAGCCGCCGGTAAACGCCTCGATATCAAACAACAGTGGCGCGGCCTCGACCGGCAGCCATAAGGAGGTAAACACACCCAGCGACACCATCAGCCGTAAGTTGCACCACAGCCAGGTAAACAAGGGATGACCCGTAGATTGCAAATAAACAGCCATAGTCAGAACTTCAGGGGAGCTCGCTGCGGCGCAGAGAATGCGCCGTAATCATTGATGTATTTGAAATGCACCTGGGCGTCTGCCGGGATTGTCGGCAGGGCGCCGCGTACAGGCAGTTCCAGGCTGGCACCGGGGGGTGCCATGCCTGCCTGTACCGGTATCAGGCGGGCGTCAGGTCGAGGGCCCAGCGCCAGTGCCACCTCGTTGAACGTCACGTGATAAGCCGTAGGGTTATGTACGCGCAGTACGGCTGTGTGCTCAGTGCGCCTCAGGCTCCAACGCAGTTGCGCTGGGGCCTCGTCTGCGCTGCCTGGCAAATGACGCGGGCGAAAAAACACTTTGGTGCGTATGCGAAAAGCAAACTGCAGGTGGTTTCCCTCAGGGGTTTGCTCGTCGAGTTCGGCCGTGTTGACTTTCGGGGGGATCTCCAGGGCATTGAGCCAGAACAGTGATTCTCGATCTGCCGGCAGCGGATCCTGGGTGTAGACCAGCCGCACCCCCTGGCTTCTACCCGGATCCAGGCGAAACACCGGGGGCGACAGGCTGAACGGCACGTCACTATGGGAGGGATCCCGAGTGGCATCGCCTTGGTCCAGCCACACCTGGACCAGGCGTGGCGCCCGTTTGTCGTCGTTGGTCAGGCGCAGTGTGATTTCACGGCGCTGTTGAGGGTAGATGTGCCGTGTACCATCAATCACCACGCCCGCGACGGCCGTGGGCGGTAAGCTGGCGATAAGCGCCAAGGTGAGGCTCACGAGTAAAGTGCGGGTAAGCATGAGTCCGTCCTTAAAGGCCTGTGCAGGGCCTGGCATGTCGCCAGGTACCTTGGCCTTGATCAGGGGAATGTCACGGAATACAGCACTTGCGTGCTGATCGGGCCGGCTGTCGCTGTGCCCGTGGCAATGTATTGCGCCGCAAATGGCAACGTCACCGCGCCGCCGTCAGGCACTGTCGCGGTACTGGAACTCAGGCCCAGTCGAAGGTCCAGGGGCTGGTTGGTGACGCCGTCCACAATCTGTACTTCAACGAACTTTGCGGGTCCGGGCTTGGCCGGTGCCTGATTGGCCAGGTTGCCGGTAGCCGGGTTGATCGCCGGGCTGCTACTCTCGAATAACACCGCGACCACCGTATCCTTCGGGCAACTGCCGACTTGGATAAAGAACGGCTTTACTCCCGCCGTCTGGCCGGCGGCCTTGAGTGCGCTGGTCTGGACCTTGTGCAGTGCAATGGCGAAGT
Organism: Pseudomonas fluorescens; assembly: GCF_001902145.1. Lineage (GTDB taxonomy): Bacteria > Pseudomonadota > Gammaproteobacteria > Pseudomonadales > Pseudomonadaceae > Aquipseudomonas > Aquipseudomonas fluorescens_BV. The sequence continues at coordinate 42,885 of NZ_MRST01000011.1, read as the reverse complement.
CCGGCCCGGCGCCAGGCGCAGCGCCTGCCCCGCCACTAATGCTGCAGGTGGTGCCGGTGATCTCACCGGTCAGGGTGATAGTGCCGTCCGCCGCGAAAGCCGGTAGAGCGACAACGCTATTAGCCATCCAAAAGGCAACGGCCAGGGCGATTTTTTTCATTGATGCAAATTCCTGTGGTGTCGTTAAAGGGCAGCAAGGCGACTGCCGAGATTCGAAAGGCACGCGCCGACCGTCCCGCCAAAATTGGGCTAGCACGGCACTGAGAGAAGCTGGAGGGGGTATGGGTCCTGAGTCTCTTACTTCTTGCAACGATGTTTATGTTGCCTAGATGAAATTCCCGGCACAACTGACCGAACGGCTAGGTCAATCCGCTTAAACAAATGAGCAGGCCTGCGTAATGCCATCTATCATCGGCTTATCTCACTCTTCTACTCGCGATTGACTGCCCTCTATGCCCCTGACCGTCAAAGGCCCACGAAGTCGAGCCGCGCGCTATTTCATCAGTGCAACCAGCGGCGTATTGCCTATCCTGCTGGGGGTTGTGATTCTGTATTGGCAAGCCGAGCGCACCCTTGAGCAAAGCACGGCGCAAACCGCTCAAGAAGCGGTGCGCCAGTTCGACCTGATGCTCGACAATACCGCCATCGCTGCCCAGGCTTTGCTGCCGCTGGCCGGTAAACCTTGTGACAGCGCCGCCAAGTTGGCGCTACGTGAACAAGTCACGCGCCGGCCGTTTGTGCGGGCCACGACGCTGTCCTGGCAGAAAAACATCTATTGCAGCTCGTTGTTTGGCGGTCGCTACCAATCGCCTGTCAACCCGGACGACTATGTGGATGGGCGCCTGTGGTTGATGAAAGGCAACCCTGTTACACCCGATACCGCCCTGCTGGTGTACCGCCTGGTGGAAGGCGATCAAGGCGCGTTTGCTTCGGTTGACGGTTACCACCTCAGCAACGCCTTGCGCCTGATCAGCCGTTACGCGTACTTGGTATTGCATGTCGGCCCGAACTGGCTGGGTGCCGACGGCAAGGTGCATCAAGGCGCGTTGCCGGTATTTGCCGTGGCGCCACAACGCCTGGCTTCCGAGCGCTATCAATACAGTGTCGAGGCCGGGATGCCCGAGGGTGAAGTCTGGCGCTACATGCAGGCGCGTTATCCAGCGCTGTTCAGCCTCGTGGTGTTCTTCGGGATATTGGCGGGACTGCTCGCTCACTGGCTGCAAAAACGCTCGTCCGCGCCGACCCACGAGTTACTACGCGCCTTGGGGGCCAATGAGTTCATCCCGTATTTCCAACCGGTGGTGCGGGGTGACACACGCCAATGGGCCGGCTGTGAGGTCCTGATGCGCTGGAAGCATCCCAAAGAAGGCCTGGTGCGCCCGGACCTGTTTATTCCCCTGGCCGAAGACTCTGGCCTGATCGTGCCCATGACCCGCGCCCTGCTGCGCCAGACCGCCGCGCAATTAGCGCCCCATGCCGCACGCTTCAGCCCTGGCTTTCATATCGGCGTGAACATCACAGCGCGCCATTGCCAGGACATGGCGCTGGTGGAGGACTGTCGGGAATTCCTCGCCGCGTTCCCACCCGGCCAGGTCACCCTGGTGTTGGAGTTGACCGAGCGAGAACTGATCGAACCCACCGAGACCACCCGCCGCCTGTTCGAGGCGCTGCATCAAATGGGGGTCATGATCGCCATTGATGACTTCGGCACCGGCCACTCCAGCTTGGGCTATTTGCGCAATTTCAATGTCGACTACTTGAAGATCGATCAAAGCTTTGTCGCCATGATCGGTGCGGATGCGCTGTCGCGGCATATTCTCGACAGCATCATAGAGTTGTCGGTCAAGCTGGATCTAGGCATTGTTGCCGAAGGCGTAGAAACAGCCCAACAGTGTGAATACCTCGTTGCCCAGGGCGTGGATTTCCTACAGGGTTACCTGTTTGGTCGACCATTACCCTGCGATGAATTCATTAAATCGTTGGGTATCGTTGAATAGCCTTGTGCGACCTACCATGAAAGATTGGTCTTTCTTTAAAAGACATGATTTACTCGAGATAAATTAACTACTACAATTTTTTCTGCCTGTGCAGAACTCGCAGAAGGGTCTTTTTCGTTGACGTGGCTTGACGTTCTTGGCTTATAGCTTTGTCTGCAGTTGATATCAGCAACTACATTATTGGAGTACAGATTTTGTCCAGACTCGCCGAATTTCGCGCAGCAGAAAAAGCCCTTCAAGAGCAGCTTGCCCAGCTGGAATCCTTGAAGAACGACGCTGGCCTGAAGAAAGAAATCGAATTCGAAGAAAAGCTCAAGACGCTGATGGGCAAATACGACAAAAGCCTTCGCGATGTGATCGCCATCCTCGATCCAGCGCCACGCAAGGGCGGCGCACCGGCTGCCGCCGCGCCCAAACAGCGCCGCGCACGGGTGGTCAAGGTTTACCACAACCCGCACACCGGCGAACTGATCGAGACCAAGGGTGGCAACCACCGCGGCCTCAAAGCCTGGAAAGAGCAGTACGGCGCCGCCACTGTAGACTCCTGGCTTCGCGGTTGAAACATGCACTAAAAAATAGCCCCGCATACGCGGGGCTTTTTTTGCTCTAACGGTTCGGAATCGAACTTAACTCAGCGTTCATGTTGTTCAAATTCGCTCAGCTTGAACCTGTCAGAGTTTCAGACTGTTACGCACCAAACTGACTTCCTCCTTGCTCGCCTCGTACGCTTGCGCCTGGCCCGCGTATGAAAAAACATAGGCTTTGTCGACATCCAGCGCACCGACTAATGTTTGCGACAATACGTGTCGACCGTTCTCGGTAATCACACAGGTAGTTTCCAGCGCATCAAGACGACTCAATGTCGTGGGGTGCATTTTGCTGCACACGCTTTGATAACCGCCACGGGCAAAGTCTTTCTGGATCGACTTGCGCATCTCCAGCAACACGCCGGGAAGATTAACTTTATGGCCGGCCTCAATCGGCGTCCCGGTCAACTCCATCACCATCAACGTGGCGCCATTTTCATCATTCTTGATCGCTCGTTGCCGGGACACTGCTTGGGGTTTGACAGGGAGTTCGCCGTCAGGCACGACTTCCTCGACCTGCCAACCGCTGGGCCAATGGACTTCCGGCTCGGCGGCCAGCACAAACGGGCTGCCCAACAACACGCACACAGCACTCAACAGCGGCCTACGAAACTCGATCATTGCAAAAAATACCCAAGGTTCCAGCCGCAAAGTGTGCGGCCCGGCACGCGCGGACCGCAAGGGTTGGGCGCGCTTTTTCATTTGGCGCAGCCGGCGCGGCTTGCGTATCATGGCCCGCCTGCATGGAAGCAGGCCGCAAGCCAATGGACCGCTCATCTCACATTTTTTCTGGAGGGCCCATGAGCCTGCACGAATTGAACACCTTCCCGGGCGTCACTGCCCAACCCGACAACGCCACGGCGAACTTTGTGTTCAACCACACCATGTTGCGGGTCAAGGACATCACCAAGTCGCTGGACTTCTACACGCGCATCCTGGGTTTCTCCCTGGTCGAGAAACGTGACTTCCCGGAAGCCGAATTCAGCCTGTACTTCCTGGCCCTGGTGGACAAGGCCCAGATCCCGGCCGACGCGGCCGAGCGCACCCAGTGGATGAAGTCGATTCCGGGCATCCTCGAACTGACCCACAACCACGGCACCGAAAACGATGCCGACTTTGCCTACCACAACGGCAACACCGACCCGCGTGGTTTTGGCCATATCTGCATCTCGGTGCCGGACATTGTCGCGGCGTGCGAACGTTTCGAAGCCTTGGGCTGTGATTTCCAGAAACGCCTGACGGATGGCCGCATGAAGAGCCTCGCGTTCATCAAAGACCCGGATGCTTATTGGGTGGAGATCATCCAGCCGGCGCCGATGTAAGCGTATCGCGCACAACAAAAAACCCCATGATCGCTCATGGGGTTTTTTATTGGCAGCCCAGGATTACGCCGGAGCAGAGGTACGGATCAAGTGATCGAACGCGCTCAACGAAGCCTTGGCGCCCTCGCCTACTGCAATCACGATCTGCTTGTACGGCACAGTCGTTACGTCACCGGCGGCGAACACGCCAGGCAGTGAGGTCTCGCCACGGGCATCGACAATGATCTCGCCACGCGGCGACAGCTCTACGCTGCCTTTGAGCCAGTCGGTGTTGGGCAGCAAGCCAATCTGCACGAAGATGCCTTCCAGATCGACAGTCTTGAACTCGCCACTGTCGCGGTCCTTGTAGGCAAGGCCGGTGACTTTCTGACCATCGCCTTTGACTTCACTGGTCAGCGCGCTGGTGATCACATCCACGTTCGGCAGGCTGTAGAGCTTGCGTTGCAACACGGCATCGGCGCGCAGCTTGCTGTCGAATTCAAGCAAGGTGACATGGCTGACGATACCGGCCAGGTCAATGGCCGCTTCCACGCCGGAGTTACCGCCGCCGATCACCGCCACACGCTTGCCCTTGAACAGCGGGCCATCGCAATGCGGGCAGAAGCACACGCCCTTGGCCTTGTATTCCTGCTCGCCGGGCACACCCATCTCTCTCCAGCGGGCGCCGGTGGCCAGGATCACGGTCTTGGACTTGAGGGTCGCACCGCTTTCGAAGCGAATTTCGTGCAGCTCACCGGCATTTTTTGCCGGAATCAAGCTACTGGCGCGTTGCAGGTTCATGATATCCACGTCGTACTGACGCACGTGGGCTTCCAGTGCACTGGCCAGTTTCGGCCCTTCGGTTTCCTGTACCGAGATAAAGTTCTCGATGGACATGGTGTCCAGCACCTGGCCACCAAAGCGTTCAGCCGCCACACCGGTACGAATACCTTTACGTGCCGCATAGATGGCAGCCGAAGACCCGGCCGGGCCACCGCCAACTACCAGGACGTCGAAGGCATCCTTGGCGCTGATTTTCTCCGCGGCTTTCTCGATACCACTGGTGTCAAGTTTGGCGAGGATTTCTTCCAGGCCCATACGGCCCTGGCCAAAGTTGACCCCGTTCAAGTAGACACTTGGGACCGCCATGATCTGGCGCTCATCGACTTCAGCCTGGAACAGCGCGCCATCAATCGCAACGTGGCGAATGTTGGGGTTCAGCACCGCCATCAGGTTCAGCGCCTGGACCACGTCCGGGCAGTTCTGGCACGACAGCGAGAAGTAGGTCTCGAAGCTGAACTCGCCTTTGAGGGCGCGGATCTGTTCAATCACCTCGACACTGGCCTTCGACGGGTGGCCACCGACTTGCAACAGGGCCAACACCAGCGAAGTAAATTCATGGCCCATGGGGATGCCGGCGAAACGCAGGTTGATCTCGGCACCCGGGCGGTTGATGGAGAACGATGGCTTGCGCGCATCATTGCCATCGGTGTTCAGAGTAATCAGCGTGGAGAGGCTGGTTACGTCCTGCAAAAGAGCAAGCATTTCCTGGGATTTCGCACCGTCGTCGAGGGAGGCGACGATCTCGATCGGCTGGGTGACCCGTTCCAGGTATGACTTCAACTGAGCTTTAAGATTGGCGTCCAACATACGGGCGATTTCCTGTTCATTCGGTTTATTGCAGACAAAAAAACGCCCGAGCGAATCTCGCCCGGGCGTTCTGAGGGCGGATGCAGCTTACTTAAGTGCGGATACCCGCCCTTGATACGCGTTCACAGACTTAGATCTTGCCGACCAGGTCCAGAGACGGCGCCAGAGTGGCCTCGCCTTCTTTCCACTTGGCTGGGCAGACTTCACCCGGGTGGGCAGCCACGTACTGAGCGGCCTTGATCTTGCGCAGCAGCTCGGAAGCGTCACGGCCTACACCACCGTCGTTCAGTTCAACGATCTTGATCTGACCTTCTGGGTTGATCACGAAGGTGCCGCGGTCTGCCAGGCCAGCTTCTTCGATCAGTACGTCGAAGTTGCGGGAGATGGTCAGGGTTGGGTCGCCGATCATGGTGTACTGGATTTTGCCGATGGCTGGCGAGGTGTTGTGCCAAGCAGCGTGGGCAAAGTGGGTGTCGGTGGAAACGCTGTAGATTTCGACGCCCAGCTTCTGGAATTCGGCGTAGTTGTCAGCCAGGTCTTCCAGTTCGGTTGGGCAGACGAAGGTGAAGTCGGCTGGGTAGAAGAATACAACCGACCACTTGCCTTTCAGGTCAGCGTCGGTCACATCGACGAAGCTGCCGTTTTTGAAAGCGGTGGCTTTAAACGGTTTTACTTGGCTGTTGATGATAGGCATCGTTGACTCTCCGTCAGGGGTTAAGAAGTTGATGAGGTGAATCCTACCGGCTCTTTCGGTCGATGGCTCATTGGCAAACCTGATGCTGACGATTGGCTTTCTCTATCAAGTGACCCTATTAATAGAAAGAATTTCAAATCAGCGGCTGGGTTGCCAACGTCATGCCCAGAAACGGCGTTGCTTCAACATAGCGCATCGCAGATTTCATGTCGTTCCAGCCGACGTAACTCATCAGCGACTTCAAATCCCAGCCGCTGCGGTGCGCCCAAGTGGCAAAGCCCCGACGCAGGGAGTGGCTGGTGTATTGCTCGGCGGGGATGCCTGCGCGCTCAAGGGCCTGGCGCAATAACGGGATCACACTGTTGGGGTGCAAGCCCTTCTCACCCAGGTTGCCCCAGCGGTCAATGCCGCGAAACACCGGGCCGCGCACCAAAGCCGAGGCGCTGAGCCACACGCTATAAGCCTGTACCGGGCACAGCCGCAGCAACGCTGGGGTCTGGTAGGTTTTACCGAGGTTGTCACGGTCACTTTTGCTGCGTGGCAAGTACAGGCTGATGCCTGCGCCTGGCACGGCTTTCACGTGCTCAATGCTTAATCGGCACAGCTCATCACTGCGAAAGCCGCGCCAGAAGCCCAGCAGAATCAGCGCAGCGTCGCGCTTGGCCCGCAGCAATCGCGGCTGGTCGTGATGCTCGCTGGCCTGTTTGGCTTCAATGTCCAGGGCAGCGATTACTTGCTCCAACTGCGTGAGCTGCAAAGGCTCGGCCTGGCGCTCCCGCGCCGGGTGCACGGCGCGGATGCCCTTGAGCACCTTGCGTACCACCGGCGCCTTCGTCGGGTCGGCAAACCCTTGGCTGGTATGCCATTGAGCCAAGGCCGAGAGACGCAGTTTCAAGGTGTTGACTGCTAACACCCCGGCATGCGCCACGAGGTAGCGCGCCACGCTGTCGCTGGTGGCCGGCAGGAACCCTCCCCAACTGACTTCGAAATGCTCGATGGCCGCGCGGTAGCTGCGGCGCGTGTTGTCGCGGGTGGCGGCGTTGAGATATCGGTCCAGGTCGCTCATAGGCGTCTTTTCGTACTGCTGACAGGTGGATGACTGATGAAAATGCTTATGACACGGGATAATACGCCAATATCCCATCTGTTAAATCATGAATTTCAACGAATTTTCAATCATGATATAGTATGTATATACATACTATGTACCACAGTACTAAATCGACGGAGACCCCATGGCTCGCGGCGGCATAAACAAAGCAGTAGTGCAAACGGCACGCCTGGCGATCCTCGCCCGTGGCGAAAACCCCAGCATCGATGCGGTGCGTATCGAAATGGGCAATACCGGCTCGAAAACCACCATCCATCGCTATTTGAAAGAGCTGGACGAAAGCGAGACGCGCCAGACCATCACCCAAGCCCCAATTGATGATGAGCTGGGCGAGCTAGTCGCACGCCTTTCCCAACGCCTGAAAGAGAAGGCCCAAGAGCCGATCGACCTGGCCCTGGGGCAATTCGAGCAACAAAAAGCCGCCCTGCTCGCCCAGGTAGAAACCCTGGAAGAGGCGCACACCCAGCTCAAACAGCAATTTGATATCCAGGCCGCTGCCCTCGCTGAAGAAAGCGCGGCGCTGCAAACCGCCAGCACCAGCCTGCAGACCGAGCAAACCCGTAACGCCGGGCTGAGCCAGGCGTGCAGCGACTACGAGCTAAGGCTCAACGACAAGGACGAGCAAATTCGCTCACTGGAAGAAAAACACCTGCACGCCCGCGATGCGCTTGAGCATTACCGCACTGCCATCAAGGAGCAGCGCGAGCAGGAACAGCGCCGCCATGAGGGCCAGTTGCAACAGGTACAGGCCGAATTGCGTCAGGCGCAGCAAAGCGCACTGGTGCGCCAGGACGAAATCACCCAACTGCATCGCGACAACGAGCGCCTGCTGAGTGAGCAGCGAGTGACAACCAAGGAATTGAATGCGCTGCAGGAGCAAGCTCGCCAGGACCAGGCGCTACAGCTGAAACTCAAGGAGCAGCTCAGCCAGATCGACAGCGAACGCACCCTGCTCCAGGAACGCCTACGGGTTGCCGTGCTGGACAGCCAATCGCGCCAAGCGTCACTGCTTGAGTATCAGCAGCACAACAAGGCGCTTGAGCTGGACCTGATCAAGGCCCAGGCAAGCATCGAAGCCCTGCGCCTGGCGACCGTCGTTGCAACGGCGCCAGAGGCTGCAGAGCCAACCTGATCAGTCCGCTACAGGCGTGCGCATGGTGACGAATTCTTCCGCCGCCGTAGGATGCACGCCTATGGTTTCATCGAAATGCTGTTTGGTCGCGCCCGCCTTGAGCGCGATCGCCAGCCCTTGCACGATCTCACCCGCCTCCGGGCCGACCATGTGGCAACCCAGTACTTTGTCGGTGTCGGCGTCGACCACCAGCTTCATCAAGGTCTTTTCCTGGCAATCGGTCAGGGTCAGCTTCATCGGCCGGAACCGGCTTTCAAAGATCTGCACGTTGTGGCCATTTTTGCGTGCATCTTCTTCTGTCAGGCCGACTGTGCCGATATTCGGCAGGCTGAACACCGCTGTCGCGATATTGGCGTAATCCACCGCACGGTATTGCTCGGGCTTGAACAATCGCCGCGCCACGGCCATGCCTTCAGCCAGGGCCACCGGCGTCAGTTGCACACGACCAATCACATCGCCTATTGCCAGGATCGACGGCTCGGCGGTCTGGTAGAGATCATCCACCGCGACGAAACCGCGCTCGTCCAGTTTGACCCCGGTATTTTCCAAGCCCAGGTTATCCAGCATCGGACGGCGGCCAGTGGCGTAGAACACGCAATCGGCTTCCAGCACGCGGCCATCCTTCAAGGTGGCCTTGAGGCTGCCGTCGGCTTGCTTGTCGATGCGCTCAATGTCGGCATTGAACTGCAAGTCCAGGCCGCGCTTGGTCAACTCTTCTTGCAGATGTTTGCGCACCGAACCGTCAAAGCCGCGCAAAAACAGGTCGCCGCGATACAGCAATGAAGTGTGTGCGCCCAAGCCATGGAAAATGCCGGCGAACTCAACGGCGATATAACCACCACCCACTACCAGCACGCGCTTGGGCAGCTCTTTAAGGAAGAATGCCTCATTGGAGCCAATGGCGTGCTCGCGCCCTGGAATCTCAGGGATCAGTGGCCAGCCGCCGGTGGCGATCAGGATGTGCTTGGCAGTGAAGCGCTCACCGTTGATCTCCACCTGATGGGCATCGACCAGGCGCGCATGTCCTTCATGCAGGGTCACGCCGCTGTTGACCAACAGGTTGCGATAGATACCGTTGAGGCGGTTGATCTCGCGATCCTTGTTGGCGATCAAGGTCGCCCAATCAAAGTTAGCCTCGCCCAGGGACCAGCCAAAGCCGCTGGCCTGCTCAAAATCTTCGGCAAAATGCGCGCCGTACACCAACAGCTTCTTTGGTACGCAGCCGACGTTCACACAGGTGCCGCCCAGGTAGCGGCTCTCGGCCACAGCCACCTTGGCGCCAAAGCCCGCGGCAAAGCGCGCCGCGCGAACACCGCCGGAACCGGCGCCAATTACATACAGGTCAAAATCGTAGGCCATTTCACTCTCCTCGGCAGTACACCAGCATACCGACTTACATGGGGCTGAAAAACGAAAAAGCCACCCGAAGGTGGCTTTCGCTTAAAACGTACCGGCAAGCGTGGATCAGTAAGCCTTGCCCGTCTTGTAGAAATGCTCGTAGCAGAAGTTGGTCGCTTCGATGTAGCCCTCAGCGCCGCCGCAGTCGAAACGCTGGCCCTTGAACTTGTAGGCAATCACGCAACCGTCTTTGGCTTGCTTGAGCAGAGCGTCGGTGATCTGGATCTCGCCGCCCTTGCCTGGCTCGGTCTCTTCGATCAGCTTGAAGATGTCCGGCGTGAGGATGTAACGACCGATGATCGCCAGGTTCGATGGCGCGTCTTCCGGCGCTGGCTTCTCGACCATGTCGCGTACGCGGATCAGGCCATCGCCAATATCGTCGCCGGCGATAACACCGTACTTATTGGTTTCGGTCGGGTTGACTTCCATCACCGCAACGATGGTGCAACGGTATTTCTGGTAGAGCTTGACCATCTGGGTCAGCACACCGTCGCCTTCCAGGTTGACGCACAAGTCATCCGCCAGGACCACGGCGAACGGCTCGTCACCGATCAGCGGGCGACCAGTAAGGATGGCGTGGCCGAGGCCTTTCATCTGAGTCTGACGGGTGTAGGAGAACGAGCACTCGTCGAGCAACTTACGGATACCGACCAGGTATTTTTCCTTGTCGGTGCCCTTGATCTGGTTTTCCAGCTCGTAGCTGATGTCGAAGTGGTCTTCCAGCGCGCGCTTACCACGACCCGTGACGATGGAGATCTCGTTCAACCCGGCATCCAGAGCCTCTTCCACACCGTACTGAATCAGTGGCTTGTTCACCACTGGCAGCATTTCCTTGGGCATGGCTTTGGTCGCTGGCAAGAAGCGAGTGCCGTAACCGGCTGCTGGGAACAAGCATTTCTTGATCATATGAGTCCTTACAAAGGGCTGTGCGTACGGAATTCGGCGCAGTCTAATCAGGCCGCAGTCACCTTACAATGGGGTCCTGCTGGCGTTGCGATGTCATCATAGAGAAAAAATGTCGGCGTAAGTTCCGCTGATCCTGCAATGGGTGTCACCAACGGTCAGCCAGAATCCGCCTTGGCCCTTGTTTAACAGGGCTGCAATGGTTTTAGCATGCTTTTGCCCCCCAGGCACTGACCTGCAACAACTTGCGCCCTGCCCCGGCATTTGGCGCTATCATGGACGCCTTGAACCAAGACCACGAGATTGCCAACAGATGTCAGAACCAAAAGGTGTAAACGGCTACCTGATCACGAAGCGAGCAGACGGCTGGCACTTGATCAATTTTCACGGTGACAGCGTTGCCGGCGTATTCGAGACCGAAAGCATGGCGAGTGCCGTAGCCGAAGTGTTTGTGGATGAGGCAGGCCATGCATCGAGCAAGCGGCCGAAAACCAAGTAAGCCTCGTTGCACTGCTCTGAAAGCCCCGTTAAGCGGGGCTTTTTTGTTTGTCTGTACCTAGATGGCAGTTCGCTATAACCTTCAACAACGCCACGACAGTGTCAGCGCGCCCTTCCAATACCCTCGATGACGAACCTCTATGAAAAATATCCTGGCACTGACTGCGGTTCTGGCACTCGCCGGCTGCACCACCGCTTCCGACACCTTGCTGAAAAATGGCGAACAAGGCTTGACCATCGACTGCTCGGGAGAGGCCAATTCATGGGCCAGTTGCTACGAGAAGGCGGACGCATCCTGCGCAGGCACCGGTTACCGCATCGTTGGCACCAATGGCACGCCGGCACTCAAGGAAAGCGACAAGACCCTGGGCCAGGACGTGGGCAACTTCAAAGGCCGCAGCGTGGTGGTGGTCTGCAAGTAACGGTGCTACAGGTGCACTTCAGCGAACTTGATCCCCAGGCCACGCAGGGTTTCGATCAGGTCATCCAGACGAGCAAATGACTCGACCTCATCCTGCTCGTCCACCAAGAAGTAGCTGCGCCCGCCGCTCTTCTTGAAAAATACGATCCACTCGCCCAAGTCGGCTGGGTTCTGGATGACATGGGTGGCTGAAATCTGCCCTTCGGCATGGCGGGCTTTGACGTGTTCTCGTTTCATAACGGACTTTCCAGAAAAACAAATGCCGCTCAAACCCCGGGTTTGAGCGGCATCTTTGTAGTGAATGCCCGACAGTTTAACGGATGCATGCCGTCCCTGCTGGGTGAGGGCTTTTTTTATCGGGTTTGAGGGATGAGTCTGGAGCTCAACCGGAAATGCATTCTTCCCCAGCCTTCTTCACGTCGCCCGGGCGGATGGGCACATTGGACATACTTTCATAAAGCTTGATGCTGCTACCGCTGGAGCGGTCTTCGATTTCAAAGATCGCCGAGGGATCTGCCGAGAACTTCTGCGGCACGATCACCTGAATGCCGTCTTTATGGGGTTCGATCTGCGGCGGCCGACGGGTCGCCTCCAATTTGCGCACTACACACGCCGCATATTCCTGCGGTTTCTTCCCTGAGATGACCACCAATGTTGGCGGGGTCTGCTTGATATCTGCAACCGAAGCACACCCACCTATTGCCAAGGCCAGCACCAACACACTCCACTTCATACAAAAACCTCCGATAAAGACCCTACGACAGCGGGGATGGTAATTTTCTCCCACCAACGTAGGATTTATCTGTGATAACTCGGTAAATAACTGTTTTAAATTGTCGAAGTCGTCGACGACGGCCCGATAATAAACGCGCTGGGGCTGATAAACTCCATCTTAACCTACGTATCGTTCTGATTTTTCAGAAAAAGCCCTTCTGGAGACACCCCATGAAATTCATCCACCAGCGTGAGCACCTCAACGAGGGAGACATCGTCGTCATCGAATGCTCGCAGACCTGCAATATTCGCCTGATGAGCGATGCGAACTTTCGCAGCTTCAAAAATGGCGGCCGCCATACCTACCACGGCGGCGCATTTGATAAATTCCCGGCCAAGATCACCGCGCCCAGCACCGGGTTCTGGAACATCACCCTCGATGTGGTCACCCGTCGCGCCATCAGCGTGACGCGTAAGCCTGCGTTGTCCCACAAGATCCGTATCGTTCGCCGCACCAGCACCAAGCTGAGCTGACCCGAGCCCTCGACAGGAAAAAAGCTGTGACCACCACCAAATACGTCATCAAGTACAAGCTCAACGGCGAGCGCCGCTTTGAATTTGCCCAGTTGCACAGCAACGACGTCGAAGAAGCCAAGCAAGCCCTGGCGAAAATTCATGATGCCAGCGACGAAATTACCGACGTCAATGTGAGCAAGGCGCTGTAAGTCATGCCGGGCCCTACCGCCGATTTGTTTGCCGATGATGCCCTGCAACAGCCTGCCGGGCGCGAGCAAATTGGCGAAGAATCCTACGTGCTGAGGGGCTATGCCCTGCCCTGGATCGAGCGGTTGTTGCCTGAACTGCGGCGTGTCCTGGCTCAATCACCGTTTCGGCAGATGGTCACCCCCGGCGGCTTTACCATGTCGGCGGCGCTGAGCAGTTGCGGCGAGCTGGGCTGGACCACTGACGCCCGTGGCTATCGCTACAGCCCACTCGACCCGCGCAGCCAGCAACCTTGGCCCTTCATGCCCGACACATTGCGCCAACTGGCGGTGGCAGCGGCTATCGAGGCCGGTTTCAGCGGTTTTCAACCCGATGCCTGCCTGATCAACCGTTACGTACCGGGGGCGAAAATGTCCCTGCACCAGGACAAGAACGAGCGCCGCTACAGCGCGCCTGTGGTCTCGGTGTCCCTGGGGCTGCCGGCGATTTTCCTGTTCGGTGGCCATGCGCGCAGCGACAAAACCCACAAGGTCTCGCTGTTCCATGGTGATGTGGTGGTGTGGGGCGGCGTTGATCGCCTGCGCTTTCATGGCGTAATGCCGATCAAGGAAGGCGTGCATCCGCTCATGGGACCGCAGCGCATCAACCTGACCTTTCGTACCGCCGGCTAATTTGACCGCAAGCTTCGGAGTGTCGATTGCGAGCGGCAGGCTTAATCTGCTCCTGAACCGTCAAGAGTGCAGGCCATGAACAACGAACACGATCCGCGCTGGGCTGCCATTATTGCCCGTGATGCCAAGGCTGACGCCTTGTTTGTCTACGGCGTGAAAACCACCGGCGTGTATTGCCGCCCCAGCAGCGCTTCGCGTTTGCCGCGCCCGGAGAATGTCGAGTTTTTCGACACGCCGGCGCAGGCCGAAGCCGCCGGTTATCGTCCCAGTAAACGCGCTGCCGGCGACCAGACCCAGTTGGCCGCTCACCATGGGCAATTGGTGGCCGAGGCCTGCCGGCAAATCGAACAGGCCCAAACCCCGCCTAGCCTGGACATGCTCGCCCGATGCGCCGGGCTGAGTCCCTTTCACTTCCACCGCGTATTCAAAGCCAACACCGGGTTGACCCCCAAAGGTTACGCCAGCGCCCTGCGTTCGCGCAGAGTGCGCGACGGCCTCAAGGGCCAGCATTCGGTGACAGATACCCTGTACGACGCGGGCTTCAACTCCAATAGCCGCTTTTATGAAGCCGCCGACCAAGTGCTCGGTATGAAACCTCGAGACTACAAAGGCGGCGGCGCCAATAACACCATTCGCTTTGCCGTTGGCCAATGCTCGCTGGGGGCGATTCTGGTGGCGCAAAGCCAACGTGGCGTCTGCGCGATCTTGCTAGGGGATGATCCAGACACGCTGGTGCGCGACCTGCAAGACCAGTTTCCCAAGGCTGAGTTGATCGGCGCTGATCAGCGTTTCGAACAACTGGTGGCCCACGTCGTCGGCTTTGTCGAGGCCCCTGCCCTGGGCCTGGATTTGCCCCTGGACCTGCGCGGCACGGCCTTTCAGGAACGGGTGTGGCAGGCGTTGCGCGAAATCCCTGCGGGCAGCACCGCCAGCTATGCGCAGATAGCCGAACGTATCGGCGCGCCCACCTCCTTTCGCGCCGTGGCCCAAGCCTGTGGTGCCAACCACTTGGCGGTGGCGATTCCCTGTCATCGCGTGGTGCGCAGCGATGGCGAGCTGTCGGGCTACCGTTGGGGCGTGGAACGCAAGCGCCAGTTGCTGGACCGCGAAACGCCACGCTGATACCTGCGCCCCACAAAACGCCGCTTCCGTCCAGTGAATAAAACAGACTGGCCGGGCGCCGATTGCCCTGCTAAAACAGCGAAAAGCCCTACTAACGCTGGAGAAGCACCCCATGAGCACCTGGCCAGACACCCGCATTCTTGACCTGTTGGGCATTGAGGTGCCGATCATCCAGGCGCCGATGGCTGGCGCGACGACCACCGCCATGGTCATCGCCGCCCAGCAAGCCGGAGCCCTGGGCTCGATGCCTGCGGCCGCGCTGAGCCTGGAGCAACTGCGCGATGCCTTGGCTCTCATTCGCCAGGCCAGTCATGCGCCGCTGAACATCAACTTCTTCTGCCATCAACCGCCCGATGCCGATGACGCGCGGGACCAGGCTTGGAAGGCCTTGCTGCAACCTTACTACCATGAGCTGGGCGCCGACTTCGATGCGCCAACCCCGGTGTCCAACCGCGCGCCGTTCAATGACGCGGCCTGTCAGGTGGTGGAAGAGTTTCGACCAGAAGTGGTGAGTTTTCACTTTGGCCTGCCAGAGAAGTCCTTACTGGACCGAGTAAAAGCCGCCGGTGCCAAGGTGCTGTCATCGGCCACCACCGTCGAGGAGGCCGTGTGGCTGGAACAGCACGGCTGCGACGCGATTATCGCCATGGGCTTTGAAGCCGGTGGGCATCGGGGCCTGTTCCTCAGCGATGACCTCAACAGCCAGATCGGCTTGATGGCGCTACTGCCACAGATTGTCGACGCAGTCAGCGTGCCGGTGATTGCTGCAGGCGGAATCGGCGATGCGCGAGGTATCGTCGCGGCCTTTGCCCTGGGTGCTTCGGCGGTGCAGATCGGCACGGCATACCTGTTCACGCCCGAGGCCAGTGTGAGCGCCTCCCATCACTACGCGCTGCGCCATGCCCAAGCCAGCGAAACCGCGCTGACCAACCTGTTTACTGGCCGCCCGGCGCGGGGCATCGTCAACCGGGTGATGCGTGAACTCGGCGCAATCAACCCAGCGGCGCCGGCGTTCCCCAAAGCCGGAGGCGCATTGATGCCGCTCAAGGCCAAGGATGAAGCCGGTTTCAGCAACCTGTGGGCAGGCCAGGCCCTGAGACTGGGCAAAGACCTGTCCACCTATGACCTGACCCGCGAATTGGCCGAGCACGCAATAGCCAGATTCACCCGCGACTGACCTGCGCAGCAACTTGGTGCTGTACCGGCAATAGCCTACCGCTATATATTCCCATACATAGCGGTAAGCCTTTTTACCTACAACCTGCCGTACACATTCAAGGAGTTGCTTCATGATGACCCGCGTTTCGCGCCTGGCCCCCCTGCTTGCCGCCTTTGCCTTGGGTACGGCCCATGCCGATGAAGTGCAGGTGGCCGTGGCCGCCAACTTCACCGCCCCGATCCAGGCGATTGCCGCCGACTTCGAGAAAGACACCGGCCATAAACTGGTCGCGGCCTACGGTGCCACCGGGCAGTTCTACACTCAGATCAAGAACGGCGCGCCATTTGAGGTGTTCCTCAGCGCCGATGACACCACCCCGCAAAGACTCGAAAGCGAAGGCGCTACCGTCAAGGGTTCACGCTTTACCTACGCGGTCGGCACCCTGGCGCTGTGGTCGGCCAAAGAAGGCTATGTGGATGCCAAGGGCGATGTGCTGAAGAAAAACCAATTCAAACATTTGTCCATCGCCAACCCCAAAACAGCGCCCTACGGCCTGGCCGCCACCCAAGTGTTGGCCAGGGAAGGCTTGAGCGACAAGGTCAAGGACAAGCTCGTCGAGGGCCAGAACATCACCCAGGCTTATCAGTTTGTCTCCACCGGCAACGCCGAGCTGGGTTTTGTGGCCTTGTCGCAGATCTACAAAGACGGCAAAGTCACCGGCGGTTCGGCGTGGATTGTTCCGGCCTCCCTGCATGACCCGATCAAACAGGACGCCGTCATCCTCAATAAGGGCCAGGACAGCGCCGCCGCCAAGGCCCTGGTTGACTACCTCAAAGGCCCGAAAGCGGCTGCCGTTATCAAATCCTACGGTTACGAGCTGTAAATGCCCCTGACGAGTGCTGATTTTTCTGCGATCTGGTTGACCCTCAAACTGGCCTCACTGACCACCCTGATCCTGTTGATCATCGGCACACCGATCGCCCTGTGGCTGTCGCGCACTCGTTCCAAGTGGCGCGGCCCCATCGGCGCAGTGGTTGCACTGCCGTTGGTGTTGCCGCCAACGGTCATCGGCTTCTATTTACTGTTGGCCATGGGGCCCAACGGGTACGTCGGCCAGTTCACCCAGTGGCTGGGCCTGGGCACCCTCACCTTCAGTTTCGCCGGGCTGGTGATTGGCTCGGTGATCTACTCCATGCCCTTCGTGGTGCAACCGTTGCAGAACGCGTTTTCTGCCATCGGCACGCGCCCGCTGGAAGTGGCCGCGACCTTGCGCGCCAACCCGTGGGACACGTTTTTCACGGTGATCCTGCCGCTGGCACGCCCTGGGTTTATCACCGCCTCGATCCTCGGCTTCGCCCACACTGTCGGTGAGTTCGGCGTGGTGCTGATGATCGGCGGCAATATCCCGGACAAGACCCGTGTCGTCTCGGTGCAGATCTACGACCACGTCGAAGCCATGGAATATGCCCAGGCCCATTGGCTGGCCGGCGCCATGGTGGTGTTCGCCTTCCTCGTGTTGCTGGCGCTCTATTCCAGCCGTAAAACCAAGATGGGCTGGAGCTGATCGCGATGATGGATATACGCCTGCACCTGAAGTATTGCGCCTTTGCATTGGATGTGGACCTGCGATTGCCCGGCCGTGGTGTGAGCGCGCTGTATGGGCATTCTGGCTCCGGCAAGACCACCTGCCTGCGCTGCATTGCCGGTTTGGAACGCGCCGAACACGGCTTTGTGCAGATCAACGACGAGGTCTGGCAAGACAGCCGCAAAGGGCTGTTTGTACCGCCGCATAAACGCGCCCTGGGCTATGTGTTCCAGGAGGCGAGCCTGTTTCCTCACCTGTCGGTGCGCGCCAATCTGGAGTTCGGCCTCAAACGTGTCCCACGCCCGCAACGGCGCGTGGACATGGCCCAGGCCACCGAACTGTTGGGCATCGGGCACTTGCTTGAGCGTCACCCGCAACACTTGTCCGGCGGCGAGCGCCAGCGCATCGGTATCGCCCGCGCCTTGCTCACCAGCCCCAAGTTGTTGTTGATGGATGAACCGCTGGCGGCCCTGGACAGCCAGCGCAAAAGCGAGATATTGCCTTACCTGGAACGCCTGCACGACGAGCTGGATATCCCGGTGCTCTACGTCAGCCATGCCCAGGACGAAGTGGCGCGACTGGCCGACCATATCGTCTTGCTCAGCGATGGCAAGGCCCTGGCCAGCGGCCCTATCGGCGAGACCCTGGCACGCCTCGATCTGCCCCTGGCGCTGGGCGACGATGCCGGCGTGGTGATCGCCGGCAGCGTCGTTGCCTACGACGCGCACTATCAGTTGCTCACTCTGCAATTGCCTGATTGCCCGTTGCAGATGCGCGTGGCCCATGTCCCGCTGGCGGTGGGCAACCCGCTGCGGGTCAAGGTCCAGGCACGGGATGTAAGCCTGAGCCTGCAGGCCCAAGAACACAGCAGCATCCTCAACCGCTTGCCGGTGACCGTCACCCAGACTATCGGCGCGGACAACAGCGCCCATGTGCTGGTGCGCCTGGACGCCGGCGGCACGCCATTGCTGGCGCGTATCACGCGCTTCTCACACGACCAGTTGCAACTGCATCCAGGCCAGACGCTATGGGCGCAAATCAAGGCGGTGGCGGTACTGGCTTAACCATTTGGCACGACCGCAGGGCGCTGCGGTCAATCAGACATACCGGCCTGATTTGTTGCCAAGGAACCCGCCCCATGCCTGACTCTTCGTTACCCGCCGACCTGCCCCGCGACCTGCATTACGTTGATGACACCCAGCCCGGTATCCGCCGTAAAAAAGTGCGAGGCAAGTTCCAGTATCTGAACGCCAAGGGCGAGCGCATTACCGACGCGGACGAAATCAAACGCCTGGACGCTTTGGCGGTGCCGCCCGCCTACACCGACGTGTGGATCTGCGCCGACCCTCGCGGCCACCTGCAAGCCACCGGCCGCGACGCCCGTGGCCGCAAGCAATACCGTTACCACCCACGCTGGCGCGAGGTGCGCGACAGCGACAAGTACTCGCGCTTGCAGGCTTTTGGCGCCGCTTTGCCCAAATTGCGCAAACAGCTCGAAGCACAAATCGCCGAGCCGGGGTTTACCCGCGAAAAGGTGTTGGCCACGGTGGTGATGTTGCTGGACGCCACGCTGATCCGCGTCGGCAATACCCAATATGCCCGTGATAACAAATCCTACGGCCTGACCACCTTGCGCAACCGCCATGTGGACATCAAGGGCAGCGAAATCCAGTTCCAGTTTCGTGGCAAGAGTGGCGTGGAACACCAAGTCAGCGTCAAGGATCGGCGCCTGGCCCGGGTGGTCAAGCGCTGCATGGAATTACCGGGGCAAAACCTGTTCCAGTACCTGGACGAAGACGGTGATCGGCATACCGTCAGCTCCCAGGACGTCAACGACTACCTGCACAGCCTGACCGGGGAAGACTTTACCGCCAAGGACTACCGCACCTGGGCCGGCACGGCGATGGCGCTGGCGGTGTTGCGCGAGTTGGCGTGGCAGCCCGAATCCGACGCCAAGCGGCATGTGGTGGCGATGGTCAAGGATGTCGCCCGGCAGTTGGGCAACACGCCGGCGGTGTGCCGCAAGTGTTATATCCACCCGGCGGTGCTTGAGCATTTCAGCCTCGGTCAATTGTCGAAGTTGCCCAAGCCGCGGGAGCGCAAAGGCCTGAAAGCCGAAGAAGTCGCACTGGCGATGTTCCTGGAAAAACTGGCCGAGGACTTGCCGCACAAAGTTAACGTGGGTTAGGCTCTGCCTCCCTTCTGACTCACGGGATGACGGCCGACGTGAACAACTAAGCCTTCCAAAATGTATCTGCAACGAGCCGCCTGGCGCGCTTGTTGGCCTGTTCGACATTTTTTTGGAGGTGCTGATGACTGACGTCAAACGGTTGCCCGCGCTTGTTTCCCTGCAACACCTGTCTTTCCAGTTCGCCAATGGCGAAACCTTGCTGGCCGACGTGAACCTGTCCATTGATCAAACGCCTACCGGTATCGTCGGGCGCAATGGGCGGGGCAAAAGTATCCTGGCCAAGTTGATGGCCGGCGTGCTGCTGCCCTCCTCCGGCACGTTGAGAAAACCGGCCCATGTTGCCTATGTGCCCCAGACCATCGCGGTTCAAGCAGGGCAAACCATCGCCGATATCACCGCAACTGCCGCTGCCTTGGCTGCCCTTGCACGCATGGCCCAGGGCGATGCGCGCCTCGGTGACCTGGAGCTGATCGACGATCGCTGGGACCTCGCCGAGCGCCTGCGCCAGGCACTGGATGCAGCGGGTTTGCAGACCCTCAGCGCCAGTACCCCGGCCGATCAACTCAGTGGCGGCCAACTTGCCAGGGTCGCGCTGATCGGGGCGTTATTGGCTGCGCCGCAGTTGCTGATTCTGGATGAGCCCAGCAACCACCTTGATGCTGCCGGGCGCGATTGGCTGTTGCGTGTGTTGCGCGATTGGCGTGGTGGCCTGGTGGTGGTCAGCCATGATCGACAGTTGCTCAACGCCATGGGCCGCATCATTGAGCTGTCGCCACTCGGCATCCAGGTCTATGGCGGCAACTACGATGCCTATCGCCAGCAACGCGATACGCACCAGCAGGCCGCGATTGCCGCGTGGGAACAGGCACGCCAGGTCCGCAGCCGCGAGCGTCGGCGCCTGCAAAAAGACCACGACGACCTGCAGCGCCACGCCGCACGCGCACGTAAACAGGCCGAGACCGCCAATGTCGACCGTTTTACCAAGGCGCGCTGGAAAAGCGCAGCAAAGGAGGTCGTCAGCAGCGTGCGCAGCGCCCATCATGCGTGCAAAAACCAACTCGACGCCCAGGTACGTCAGGCTTACGAGCGTGTGGTGGATGAGACGCCTACACTGCTCGCATTACCAGGCTCGACCGTCCCCAATGGCCGCCAGGTACTGGTGCTGGAGCAGGCGCAATTGCCCTGGCTTGATCCCCTGGCACCCGTCAGCTACCTGACGCTCAACCTGACAGGCCCGGCTCGCGTTGCCGTGCGTGGGCCGAACGGTTGCGGCAAATCGACCTTGCTCAAACTGCTTGCCGGCCACTGGCGGGCAGTCAGTGGCAAGTGCAGCGTGGCGGTACCCAGCGCGTATATCGACCAGCACCTGGCGCTGCTGGACGACCGGCGCAGCCTTGTCGAACAACTCAACCTGCTCGACACGCCCCTGGCCGAAGCCGAACTGCGCACACGTCTGGCGTTGTTGCAGTTGGACGCGCTGCGGGTCACACAACCGGCAGGGCAACTCAGCGGCGGTGAGCGCTTGAAAGCTGCGATGGCCGTAGCCTTGTGGCGTGAGACACCGGCGCAATTACTGTTGCTGGATGAACCCACCAACCACCTGGACCTGGAATCAGTGCTGGCCTTTGAGCAGGCATTGAAGAGCTTTACCGGCGCGCTGCTGGCCGTGTCCCATGACGAGGTATTCTTGCAGGCGATAGAGCCGACTCACCATCTGACGTGGCACGCCACAGGCTGGCGACTGGAGCGTGTCTGAGGTCATTGCGCGGACAGGCAAAGCGTCCTACGGTAGTGGCCGGATAATCTCACCGAGGAAACCGGCCCCATGCTGCCTTCGTCCCGCAAGCCTTACACCAATGCCACGCTCGCCCGTCGTCAGCGCTGGCGCGGGCGGGTGGGTTTGATGCTGGTGGCCTGCCTGTCGGTGCTGGCGGGCATGACCGATGCGATCGGTTTCATGGCCAGCGGCGATTTCGTCTCGTTCATGAGTGGTAACACCACGCGCCTGGCGGTGGCCATCAGTGCGGGCGACCTGGGACTCACCGGGCGCCTGGTATTGCTGGTCGCCACCTTCGTGGTCGGCAATGCCTTGGGGGTTTTGGTAAGCCGTTTCAGCAAGCGCCATGCGTTGCCCTTATTGCTGTGCATCGGCGCCTTGCTCTGCGCTGCGGCACTGTGGCCCTCGACCGACACCTTACCTGCGTTGCTTGCGGCGATCATTGCCATGGGCATGCTCAACGCGGCCGTCGAGGAGGTGAACGGGCTGCCGGTGGGGCTGACCTACGTCACCGGGGCGCTGTCACGTTTTGGTCGCGGGTTGGGCCGCTGGTTATTGGGCGAACGCCGCAATGGCTGGCGTGTGCAATTGATTCCATGGGCGGGGATGTTTATCGGCGCGGTGATCGGCGCACTGCTGGAACACCAGATGGGCCTGCGCGCACTGTGGGTCAGTGGTGCCTTGGCTGCGGCCTTGGGGGTGGCGACACTGTTGATTCCGCGACGCTGGCACTTGGGTTTCATGCCCCGTTGAGGTTGGGGTGGAGGAGCTCGTTCGACGTTCAAGCCTCGACATCCGTGTACTGGTAAAGAGCCATCACGCCGAACGAGCGAGTGAATCATAAGCCAATGCCCCGCGGCTGTCCCGCCAGGCGTTTCGGAATATGGCTAAGGCAACCGACTTACAGACAAGTGGCCAGTGCTGCCAGGCGACGTTTAGCCGGCATATTGTCCTGCACAGCGTAGTAGTTGACCGTAGAACCCGCGCCGGTGCCGAGTACATCGACAAAGTAATCGCCACCGGTGGTGTACACCGTAAAACCACCCGCCTCGGTCGCTTCCTTGAAGCCGCCGGCATCCACGCCGAACACGCTTTCATCCTGCCAGCCGAACTGGATGCACTGGGCAACGACCAGGGTGGCCTTGTCCGATACCAGGGTCTTGTAAGGGCTGCCTGCGCGCGCCTCCTTCATCTTCGAACCAGCGCAACCGGCCAATGCCGCCAGTATCAATGCGCCCATTACCACTTTGTGCATGCCATTGCTTCCTTGGAAAAACCACAACTCTACCACTGTGCCGAGGCCAACTGGCGCGCCCATGAACTTTGTTTCACTGTGAAGGGCAAACACGCCGCCTATAGTGGGCAGGCTCATTTTTTAGAAGTCTCCCTTCTGCCCGCCACCCCGCGGGCTTTTTTTTGCCTGGGTGTCAAAACCACCAACGCAGCAGATAGAACAGCGCCATGCTCAATAGCACGGTGGTCAATACGCTGCGCGTCCAGTACATCAACGCTACGGCGCAGATACCGGCCAGCAGGTAAGGGTTGGTCGGGCTCAGGTTGAGCTGATGGTCAGCGAGGAAAATAATCGGCCCGCAGATCGCGGTGAGCATGCCCGGCACGGCGAAGCCCAGAAATTCACGCGCGCCGCGATTGAGCCGTACCGGCAAGCGTGGCTCGATAAACAGGTAACGGTTGAAGAACACCACCAGGCCCATGGCCACAATCATCAGGTAAATCATCGTTGCCCCACTCCCAGCCGCTTGCAGGCAAACCCCGCGCTCATCCCCAGCACGCCCGAGACCACCACCGCAGATTCCCAGTGCAGATAACTCAGCCAGACCGAGCACAGCAATGCCACCGCGACGCATACCACCGTGGGCACGTCGCGCACCACAGGAGTAATCAAGGCGATAAAGGTCGCAGCAATCGAGAACTCCAGCCCTAATTGGTCAAGGCCGGGAATGCTTTTGCCCAACACAATGCCGGCGAGGGTGAAGAGGTTCCAGATCAGGTAAAACGTCAGGCCGACGCCCAAGGCGTACCAGCGATTGAAGGTCTCGCGGTCGTAGTGGTTGACCAGAGCAAAGAATTCATCGGTCAACAAGAACCCCAGGCTCATGCGCCAACGGGTGTTGAGCGAAGACAGTGTAGGACGCATGTGCATGCCATAGAGCAGATGCTGGGATGTGAGCAGCAAGGTGGTCAGCACGATGGAAATCAGGCTGGCACCGCTCTTGACCATGCCGATGGCCACCAGTTGTGCGGCACCGGCAAACACAATGGCAGACAAGCCTTGGGCTTGCAGCGGGGTAAATTGCGCGTCGATGGCCATGGAGCCGGCCAGCAACCCCCAGGGCGCACAGGCCAGGGATAAGGGAATGACGGCAATGGCGCCGCGGGTGAAGGCGTAATGAGGTAATGCAGTGGGCATGGAAACGGCTCATCGACAGACAGTCGACAAGCATGCCAGCACGAACGAAGGCTTGTCTTGAACGATCTTGCTCAGGCGAGCTTGACCGAAACCTGCTCCACCGAATCCCGCGCTTCGCGCAATTCATACGCATCCTGGTTCAGCCGGTGGATGGTATTGAGCAGGCGCTGGCGCAGCACTTCATCGCCGAGTTTTTCCACGGCGCGCATCAGGTCAAAGGCCGCGGTTTCGTTATTTTCCGCGACGGAATCCAGGGTCTTGCGCAGGTTGCGGGTGGCTCGGGTCACGCGGGGTCTTCCTTCATCAGCAATGGGCAGGCACGTTAGGACATTTGTGTTTCATTTTAATTTCAAACAGTTGTGGCGCTTTCAAAGGGTTTTGATCCATATCAATTGAAACAAGATTTGACCTACACATATGGAAATACGTATATTCGAATATATCTACTTGAAAAGTCCTTGACCATGTCAGACCTCTTCTCGCCTCCCACCCTGTTCAAGTGCCTGGCCGATGCCACCCGTTCACGGGTGACCTTACTGATCCTGCGCGAGGGCGAACTTTGCGTGTGTGAATTGATCCATGCCTTGGACGACAGCCAGCCAAAAATCTCCCGTCATCTCGCGCAATTGCGCAGTTGCGGGCTGCTGGTGGACCGACGTCAAGGGCAATGGATCTACTACCGCATCAATCCGGCCCTGCCCGCTTGGGTTACCCAGGTGCTGGACACCACCCTACAAGCCAACCAGCCATGGTTGCAGGACGACGCACTGCGTCTGAATGCAATGGGCGACAGACCACAACGGGCCAGCACCTGCTGCTGAGCCATCGGAGCTTTTATTCATGCTTGTCGCAATTGCGATTTTCCTCGCCACCATCGTGCTGGTCATCTGGCAACCCAAGGGCCTGGGCGTCGGCTGGAGTGCCACACTGGGCGCGATCCTCGCGCTGGGCTGCGGAGTGATCAGCCTGGCGGACATCCCCGCGGTGTGGCACATCATCTGGAACGCCACCGGCACCTTCGTCGCGCTGATCATCATCAGCCTGTTGCTGGACGAAGCCGGTTTCTTTGCCTGGACGGCCCTGCATGTGGCGCGCTGGGGCCGGGGTCGCGGACGGCGGTTGTTTGCCTATATGGTGTTGCTGGGGGCGCTGGTATCGGCGCTGTTTGCCAACGACGGTGCGGCGTTGATCCTGACGCCTATCGTGATGTCGATGCTGCTGGCCTTGCGCTTTTCCCCGGCGGCGACCCTGGCCTTCGTCATGGGCGCAGGGTTTATCGCCGACACGGCGAGCCTGCCGCTGGTGGTGTCGAACCTGGTGAATATCGTGTCGGCGGACTATTTCAAGATTGGCTTCAACGAATACGCCGCGGTGATGGTGCCGGTGAACCTGGTCAGTGTCGCTGCCACGCTCGCGGTGCTGCTGTGGTTTTTCCGCCGGGATATTCCGCAGAGCTACAACCCGTCCGACCTGGAAGACCCCGCCAGTGCCATCCATGACCGTGCGACATTTCGTGCCGGCTGGTGGGTACTCGGTATTTTGCTGATCGGCTGTTTCGCCCTGGAACCGTTGGGCATTCCCATCAGTGCGATCTCGGCGTTCTGTGCGGTACTGCTGCTGGTGATTGCTGCCAAAGGCCATCAGATTTCCACGCGCAAAGTCCTCAAGGAAGCCCCGTGGCAGATCGTGATTTTTTCCCTGGGCATGTACCTGGTGGTCTATGGCCTGCGTAACGCCGGCCTGACCGACTACCTGGCCACCTGGCTCGACACCTTCGCCACCTATGGTGTGTGGGGCGCGGCCATGGGCACAGGGGTGCTGACCGCGCTGCTCTCATCAGCCATGAATAACCTGCCGACCGTGCTGATTGGCGCTTTGTCCATCGAGTCCAGCCATGCCGTGGGCGTGGTCAAGGACGCGATGATCTATGCCAATGTGATCGGCAGCGACCTGGGCCCGAAAATCACCCCCATCGGCAGCCTGGCCACCTTGTTGTGGTTGCATATCCTGGCACGCAAAGGCATCACCATCACCTGGGGTTACTACTTCAAGGTCGGGATCGTGCTGACCCTACCCGTGCTGCTGATCACCCTCGCCGCCCTCGCCTTGCGCCTGAGCATCTAAAGGAGACTGCAATGAAAGTACTGTTCATGTGTACCGCCAACAGCTGTCGCAGCATCTTGTCCGAAGCGATGTTTAATCACATTGCGCCAGAGGGGTTCGAGGCGATCAGCTCGGGCAGTTTTCCCAAGGGGCAGGTGTTGCCCCGTAGCCTGAGCACGCTGCAGGCGGCGGGCATCAGCATCGAAGGTTTGTACAGCAAGGGCAATGACGCCTTTGAAGGCAGCCCGCCGGATGTGGTCATCACCGTGTGCGATAAAGCAGCCGGTGAAGCGTGCCCGGTGTATTTCGGCCCGGCGCTGAAGGCACATTGGGGCTTGGAAGACCCTTCCGAGGTGCAAGGGAAGGAGGCGCAAGTAGACGCTGCATTCAAGGCCACCCTCGACATTATCACCGCACGCTGCGAGGCTTTTTTTGCGCTGCCCTTTGCACGTCTATCGCCGGATGAATTGAAGGCTGAACTCCACCGCATTGCCTCAACGCCGCAGCCTTTGTAGGAGCGAGCTTGCTCGCGAAAAATTCATAGGCGCAGCGTTCATTCAGGCAACACGCCTTATCGTTGACGTTTTTCGCGAGCAAGCTCGCTCCTACAGACGGCATGGTATCCGCCTCCCGGACTGACGTATGCTCTGGCACTTTCTCGAAAGGAGCTGAGCATGCTGTCGATTTTTGTTTATGCGCTGGTATTCGGCTTCGTATTTTGCCTTTCCCCCGGCGCCGTACTGGCAGAGACCCTGCGCCGCGGCTTGCTCCATGGCTTCACGCCGGCGTTGTTGGTGCAGTTCGGCTCGCTGGTGGGCGATGCCGTCTGGGCCGTGATTGGCCTCACCGGTATCGCACTGCTGATCCAACATGATGCAGTAAGGGTTCCACTTACAATCGTCTGCGCGCTGTACCTGGCCTGGCTGGGCATTCGCAGCCTGATTGATGCCTGGCAGTTACCGGCAATGGACAACGCCCCTGCCAGCTCAGGCAAAAATGCGTTGGCGGTGGGCGCGGCGATTTCCTTGGCTAATCCGAAAAACATCGTCTACTGGGGCGCCTTGGGCAGCGCACTGTCGGGGATTGTCGGCACCACCCCCAGCCACGGGCAGACCCTGATGTTTTTTGCCGGCTTCATGCTGGCGTCGGTACTCTCGTGTTTTCTTACCGCCGCCTTGGTGAACCTGCTACGCAAGAACGCATCACCGACTTGGCAGCGTGTGAGTTATGCGGCCTGCGGTTTAGTATTGATCTATCTGGCACTCCTCGCCGCGCAAGGTATATGAAGTTATCCCGCCAGCAACTTGCACACGCCTCTTGTCTGAACAAACTCTGAACACCGGTTAATTTAATTAATCATACGTTGACATTCACTGACGCCCTGAGTAGATTGCCCGTGCCCGCAACTGGGGCCTTTTTTAAACCTCACAAAAGAAGCCAATGGACACAGTATCTAGTCGCTGTCCGAGCACCGCCTCTGCGGGCATCGGGCGCCAAACCCAGAATATGACAGGACTCGCGTTCCAGGTCCGGTAAGCTGCGCTAGAGCTTGATGCTCCACCGTAACTGCCTCACCGGTCGCCCGTCCGGTCCCGAGGTGTGTTATGACCTTCCAACTCCTTGTTTTGCCTGATACACGCACACTGGTCGCAGCCCTGCGCGCCAAGCTGTGCCGAGCGCCGGTGGGCTTTTCGCCAACCCGCTCGACCTTTGCTGCACCCTCCCCTCAAGTGCGCCCGGCCCCGCCGCTGGCGCACTGGCGTATCTGCCCTGAAAGCGGCCACCTGGTGCAGCACTGGGATCATGCCGACCCTCAAGACCCGCAGAGACCCCAGGTTTCCCGCCTGGCGCAAGCGCGCTTGATGCTCGGTCTCTACCTGAGCACTCGCGCCGCCTGACCTGGCTGGAAACAGCAACTTTCTTAGTGATGACCCTGGAGTTCTTTATGAACACGTCCAGTAGTAGCCTGCTGCACGCTAGTTAACTAGCGTGCTGTTAGCGGGCCCTTCAGAAGTTATGTGATTACTTTATTTAAACCGATCGCGAAGTCCGCGACTCGGCATGCTTTCGCTCGCCTGTCTGCAGGTAAGTAGTGGGTATGTTTTGTCGAGAATTGGCGACAGGAGTACAGACAATGAGCGCCGTAAAAAACACGCCTCTGCACAAGAAAAATAGCACCGCCCCCGACACCAGGCTGTCGATGCGTGCCGCCCGCGAAGCCCACAATGGCCTGGCGGCCACCCTCGCCAATGTACGGGCCACCCAGGACGGCCTGACCGAGCTGGACGCCTCGGCGCGCCTGCAACGGGAAGGCTATAACGAAGTCGCCCACGACAAACCGCCACACGCGATCATCCAGTTCCTGCAGGCGTTGAACAACCCGTTCATCTACGTACTGTTGACCCTGGGCGGCATCAGCTTTGTGACTGACTGCTGGCTACCGATGCAAGAAGGCGAAGAAGCCGACCCGACCAAGGTCGTCATCATCATGACCATGGTGTTGCTCAGCAGCCTGCTGCGTTTCTGGCAAGAACACCGCTCGGCCAAATCCGCAGAAGCTCTCAAGGCCATGGTACGCACCACCGCCACCGTGCTGCGCCGCGAGCAGGTTGGCGCCCAGCCGGTCTTGCGCGAAGTGCCGATGCGCGACCTGGTGGCCGGCGACATCGTGCAGCTGTCAGCCGGCGACATGATCCCCGCCGATATCCGCCTGATCGAGTCCCGCGACCTGTTTATCAGCCAGGCCGTGCTGACCGGCGAAGCCTTGCCGGTGGAGAAGTACGACACCCTGGGCGATGTCACGCAAAAATCCGCCTCTACCCTGGCCGCCGACCAGGGCAACCTGCTGGACCTGCCGAACATCTGCTTCATGGGCACCAACGTGGTCAGCGGCCGCGCTAAAGCAGTGGTGGTGGCAACGGGGCCCCGCACTTACTTTGGCTCCCTGGCCAAGGCGATTGTCGGCTCGCGGGTGCAAACCGCCTTCGACCGGGGCGTGAACAGTGTCAGCTGGCTGCTGATCCGCTTCATGCTGGTGATGGTACCCATCGTGTTTTTCCTCAATGGCTTCTCCAAGGGCGACTGGGGCGATGCCTTCCTGTTTGCGCTGGCAGTGGCCGTCGGCCTTACCCCGGAAATGCTGCCGATGATCGTCAGCGCCAACCTGGCCAAGGGCGCCACGGCCATGGCCAAGCGCAAAGTGGTGGTCAAGCGCCTCAATGCGATCCAGAACTTCGGCTCGATGGATGTGCTGTGCACCGACAAGACCGGCACCCTCACCCAGGACAAGATCATCCTCGAGCATCACGTCAATGCCTTCGGCCAGCGCGATGACGCCGTGCTGTCCCTGGCCTGGCTCAACAGCTTTCACCAGAGCGGCATGAAAAACCTGATGGACCAGGCGGTGGTGCAGTTCTCGGAACAGAACCCCAAGTTCCAGGTGCCGTTTGCCTACAGCAAGGTCGATGAATTGCCGTTCGACTTTGTCCGTCGTCGCCTGTCGATCGTGGTCAAGGATGCCGCCGGTGACCAGTTGCTGGTATGCAAGGGCGCGGTGGAAGAGATGCTGAGCATTTCTACCCATGTCATGGAGGCCGGCGAAGCCTTGCCCCTGGATGACCGCCGTCGTGAGGCGCTGCTGGCGCTCGCCAATGACTACAACGAAGACGGTTTCCGCGTGCTGGTGGTAGCGACCCGAAATATCCCCAAAGCACTGGCACGCCAGCAGTACACCACCAGCGACGAGCGCAACCTGGTGATCCAGGGCTTCCTGACCTTCCTGGACCCGCCGAAGGAAACCGCAGGCCCGGCCATTGCGGCGCTGCAACAGATTGGCGTGGCGATCAAGGTGTTGACCGGCGACAACGCGGTGGTCACCAGCAAGATCTGCCGCCAGGTTGGCCTGGAACCCGGCCAGCCGCTGCTGGGCGTGGAAATCGAAGCCATGGACGACGCCACCCTGCTGCGCCGCGTAGAAGAGCGCACGGTATTCGCCAAGCTCACGCCGCTGCAAAAATCCCGCGTGCTCAAGGCCCTGCAAGCTAACGGGCACACCGTCGGCTTCCTCGGCGACGGCATCAACGATGCACCAGCGCTGCGGGATGCCGATGTGGGGATTTCGGTGGACAGCGGCACCGACATCGCCAAGGAATCGGCCGACATCATCCTGCTGGAAAAGAGCCTGATGGTGCTCGAAGAAGGCGTGCTCAAGGGCCGCGAAACCTTCGGCAATATCATGAAGTACCTGAACATGACTGCCAGTTCCAACTTCGGCAACGTGTTCTCGGTGCTGGTGGCCAGTGCGTTCATCCCGTTCATGCCGATGCTGGCGATCCACCTGCTGCTGCAGAACCTGATGTACGACATCTCCCAACTGGCCCTGCCGTGGGACAAGATGGACAAGGAATACCTGGCCAAGCCACGCAAGTGGGATGCGAAAAACATCGGCCGCTTCATGATCTGGATCGGGCCGACCTCGTCGATCTTCGACATCACCACCTTTGCGCTGATGTGGTACGTGTTCTCGGCCAACAGTGTGGAAATGCAGACGCTGTTCCAGTCGGGCTGGTTTATCGAGGGGCTGCTCTCGCAAACCCTGGTGGTACATATGCTGCGCACCCGCAAGATCCCGTTCTTCCAGAGCACCGCCGCCTGGCCGGTGTTGATGATGACCTGCATCGTGATCGCCCTGGGCATCTACGTACCCTTCTCGCCTCTGGGCACCCTGGTGGGCCTGCAACCGCTGCCGCTGGCGTACTTCCCATGGCTGGTGGGCACCTTGCTGGCTTACTGCTGCGTCGCCCAACTGATGAAGACGATCTACATCCGCCGCTTCAAACAGTGGTACTGACCCTCCCCGCCGTTCAAACGCAGGCGGCCGCCCGGTCGCTTGCGTGCAATACAAGGATTTGCTCATGCGCGTGTTGATCTGTGCAGGTCGTCATTACGCCGACACCAAAAAGTCCCGCCATGTGCTGGACGCTTACCACCGCCTGCGCCCGGTGCAGGTACTGATCCACGGCGGCAACCAGTTCCTTGGCAGTGAGATCGAGGAATGGGCGCGGGAAATCGGTATCGACGTGGTGCGTTACCCACCCAATTGGCAGCGCCACGGCAAACAGGCGGAACGCCAGCGCAACCACTTCATGCTGGCCGACAGCCGCCCCGATCTGATCATCGCCCTGCCGGGTGGTGACGATACCTCGGAGCTGGTTTGCCAGGCCAAAGCCAGCGGCATTTCGGTGCTGACCGTAGAAAGCTGAACTCAAGCGAGGTGCATCATGCACAAAAAACACACGCCGACACGCCGCGACGGGTTTGCCAAATATCGCGCACGCCACTCTCGCCACACCCTGCTGTTACTGCCGCCAGCAAAGCGCCGTGCATTGCAGCGCAACCTGATCTTTATCGGCATGACCCTGGGCCTTGTCCTGGTGGTCGCGTTGATTTCAAAAGCGCAAGCCGCAGGCGGCGCTTATGTGGTCGACGACGGCGCGATCAATGCGCCGGGTGAATGCAATGTCGACGCCTGGTACAGCGCCCAGCGGCACGCGGGCAATACCCATAACAGCAGCTTGTCGCCCGCCTGCACGTTCAGCGCCATGCCAGCCGTGCAATGGGGCGCCGCGTTGTCACGGGCCGTGGATGCAGGCAAAGGCGAGACGCAGATCAGCCCGCAAGCCAAGGTGCAGGTGCTGTCACGGCAAGACTTGGGCCTGGAACTGGCGATGGCTGTCGGGGCGCATGTCGCGCTGGATCGCCATCACGGGTTTGACGGCGCAGACCTGAACATCCCGCTGACATGGCAACCCCTGGCACCCTTGCGCCTGAACCTGAACGCCGGCTGGAGCCACGCCTATAACGACGGTGATCAACAACATCGCCTGACCTGGGGCACAGGGTTCGAATATCAGTTGGCAGAGAAGCTCACGCTGATTGGCGAGCGCTATGGCCAGGAAGGCGGCGAACAGGCCTGGCAGGCTGGGCCACGTTTGCACATTGGCGAATGTGTCGACGTGGACCTGCTGGTCGGGCGCAGCCTGATTGGCGAGCGTGCCCAGTGGCTGACCACTGGGGCGACGCTGAGGTTCTAGGCTTTGGCCTGCTGTTCCAGATGCAGCTTCAATTGCGGATCGATTTGCAACTGACCGGCCAGCGCGTCGAGGTAATTGCGCTCGGCGTCCTGCTGATCATTGACCAGCATCACGCTTGCCAGGTAGATCTCCGAAGCGAGTGCCGGGTCATTGGCATACTCGGCAAAATCGGTGGCATCCAGGGGCTTGGCGACTTCGTCTTTGAACCACTGCCTCAATTGAGAGTCGCCGGTATGTTGGCTTAACTCGTTATCGATCATCTGTTGCTCTTGTCCATCGATCTCGCCATCCGCCTTGGCCGCCGCGATCAACGCGCGCAAGACACCGTGGCTATGGGCTTCGGCTGCTGGCCCGTCAAGCTGGTCAACGGTCTGGATAGCTTGCTGCGGTGCCGAGGCCTGTTGGCGCTGCCAGGCTTGATAGGCCTGGAAGGCGGCCATCCCCAGGGACGCCAGCGCCGCGTAGTTCATCCCACCGCCGCTACGCGCCTGGGTAGTACCACCTGACGGAGCGCCGCCCAACAAGCCACCCAGTCCACCCAGGCCACCGAGTAAACCACCCAAACCGCCGCCAGCCGAAGATGCATTGCCTGTTCCCGCGCCCTTAAACAACCCTCCGAGCAATCCGCCCAGGCCGCCGCCCGACGCGCCGGCGCCTTGCTGCCCTGCACGCAACAGTTGTTCCAGTAGATCGCTGGTATTCATGGTGTCGCCCTCCCGGGGCGCAATAATGGCGTTGATCAAACATAGTCCGCCCCCGATGGAACACCATGACCGTCGGGCGGGCAAGCTTTATGATGGCGCCATCACGCCGACAAGGGAGAACCGCGGTGAACCGCATCGAGCACATTGCGCTGATGGCCACCTATAACCAATGGATGAACCGCAAGGTCCACGACGCCGCCAGCACCCTCACGCATGCGCAGTTGACCCAGGACCGCCAAGCGTTTTTCGGTTCGATCTTCGGCACCTTGAACCACCTGATGCTGGGTGACACCGTCTGGCTCAAGCGCTTTGCCGAACACCCGGCCAACTTTGCGGCCTTGGCGCCGCTGAACGGGGTTGCCACGCCCAGCGACCTCAAGCAACTGGCCTTCGCCAGCCTTGCCGAACTAGCGGCCCATCGCGCCTGGCTGGATCAACTCATCATCGAGTGGGCCCACAGCCTGCACGAGCCCCATCTCGACCAACGCCTGCGCTATCACAACATGCGCGGCGTGGCCGCCGAAAAGCCCTTCTTCGGTTTGCTGGTGCACTTTTTCAACCACCAGACTCACCACCGCGGCCAGGTGACGACACTACTGAGCCAGGCATGTGTGGACGTGGGGGTTACCGACTTGCTGGCACTGATTGATTGAAAGCCGACACGGTCAATGTGGGAGCTGGCTTGCCTGCGATGGCAGCGCCGCGGTGTGGCAGACATACCGAGGTGGTCGCATCGCAGGCAAGCCAGCTCCCACACTAATCATTTCACCTTGCTGCTCAAGGTTTCCACACTGCGCTTCAAATCATCCAGGCTGCGCTTGAGGCCTTCGATCTCGCTTTTCTGCCGCTCTATCGCGCTCTTCTGCTCATCCACCGTACGCTTGAGACTCGACAGCTGACTGTCACTGCTACTGGCACTCGAACCGTCCTTGCGCTTGAACTCATCAAACGCACGTTCCTGCCCCTCCACTTTGCTTTTCAAGCTTTGCAGTTCGCTTTGACTCTGTTTTTGCCCTGCTTGCAGCGACTCGACATCACCCACCGAAACACCCGACGGCTTCAGCACATAGGCACCGCCCACATCCATCGAGCCGGCCGTCAACTTGTCTGAAGACGACGCACTAAATTCGCCCCACTGCACCGCACTCCCCGCCTGCGCCAGGTTGAACGCGCCAGTGCCCAACAACCCCGCTACACCTGCGGCCATGATCCAAGCCTGCTTACGGATACTGAGCATCAAACGACTCCCTGCGAAATGCCGAAATGGCATATCGCTATGACTGTCATTTGTGAGGCTTGTTCCTGGGTTGCGAGCGTTCATCAGGACTTGGCACAAAGGTCATGTAGATCACTGATCTGCCAAGCTTTTTCACGCGCATCCTTATGAGGGAAAACCGGCTTGGAGGTTGCGCTGAAGCGGCTGGATCTATATATTCCCAACCCTGTTACACCGCGCTACCGCCCGAATGGCGAAACTGGTAGACGCATGGGACTTAAAATCCCCCGCTCGTAAGGGCGTCCCGGTTCGATTCCGGGTTCGGGCACCATAGATATCAAGGGCTTGCCAGGGAAACCTGGGCAGGCCCTTGTCTTTTCTGTTCCGCAATTTCGAACCTCGCTCCGCAAACCCTTCCCCGGCGTCCAGCCAAACAAAATCTGGCACTGCTTCTCGTACGGGTCCACTGCTATGACACGATAAGAAAGAAAAAACCCCACAGCATCAACGACCCTGTGAGGTTATATCGCCAGCTTTACCGATCCCGCATCAAACCACGCTGATCATCTCTGCACTCAACTGCGCCGCATTGAACCCCACCAAGGTGACACTGCTGTCCCCCGCCAGAATCACGCTGTCACTGCCGTGCTGGGTAGTCGCACCGAGCACAGCATCGGCGCTGGCAAACAGCGACTTGGCGAACACCAGCAGGTCTTTCCCATTCTGATGAATGTTGAAGTCACTGATCACGTCGTGACCGAACCCGCGTTGGTCGAAAACAAACAGGTCGCTGCCCACGCCACCGCTGAGTTGGTCATTACCCTGCCCGCCGATCAAGACGTCATTGCCATTGGCGCCATACAGCGCGTCGTTACCCGTGCCGCCCAGCAGTGTGTCGTTGCCCTCACCGCCGTGCAGCAGGTCATTGCCGGCGCCACCGTCGAGCCGGTCATTGCCGTTCTGGCCGAATATCAGGTCGCGCGCGGCGGTGCCTTTGAGGGTGTCGGCCAGCTGGCTGCCTTCGATGGATCTGGCATACGCCTTATCGGCGCCGAACAGGCCTTCGAAGTCGAGTTTGCCACTGGTCACCGTATAGGCCGGCGTGAGGGCCTCGCCGATACCACCGAAGAGCCCGCCGAGCACGGGCACATGCCCGAGGCTGTTGGCCAGGCCGGTTTCGAACTCTACATGCTCTACGCCGTGCAATTCCTTCAGGCCATATTGGGCGCTGCTGTCGTTCAGAAACAACGTGCCATCGCTGAGTTTCACCGCTTCGTAGGAAGACGCGGTGCCTTTGAGGAAGACTTTATCGTTGCCTTCGCCGCCAGCGACGATATCGGTACCGGTACTCACTCGGAAACTGTCGTCACCCTTGAACCCGTCGAGAAAGTCATCGCTACGACCGTCCTGCAGCTTGTCCGAACTGTCGGTGCCCAGCAGGAAGGCCGGTGTGCCGTAATGGTTGGAGGTGGCGGTCTGTTTGTCGCTGACCCAGGTAAAGCTGCGGCTGATGGCGTCGAGGTTGCTGATGATGATGGTGCTGTCGCGCTCGATGTAATCGTAGAAGGTCGATTGGGCGATACGCTGGATAGGGTTGATGAAAATGCCTTCCAGGTGCGCGGCCCATCCTGACAGGTTGGCAATCGAGAACGGGCCGTTGGGCCAGGTTGGCAGCGCGTAGATCGTGTCGAACAGCACGATGTTGTCGGTGGTCGAGGTGTAGCTGGCGTCACTGCCTTGAAGCGCATCGATAATGGCGCTGCCCACGTTGGTCTCTTGACCCGTGAGACGGTGGACCACATCGTTTTCAAAACCGAAGTTGAAGATTCCGTCGCTGTTGCTGGACTTGGGCGACTCCATGCCAAAGTAGTCCGAATCCTTGAAAAAACCATCTGCCAAAGTGTCCTTGCCGATATACATGCTGTTGGTGACAGAGCCACCTTGGCTGTAGCCGGTTACCAGAACATCTTTGCCGCTCAGATTGTGGTCGGTGGCGTAATCCTTGATTGAATTGAGCAGGTAGTCGTAGCCGTTGATATAAGAGTTATCGATCATCGCCGGCCAACCCAGCAGATCAATTGGCGAGTTGGTGCCGGCAATGGAAAAACCCATTTTGACTAATTGGCCGCTGTCATCGTATTGACCAAACACCCTGGCTTGAGAACCAAAGACGCCGTCGCCGGTAAAACTTCCAGTGATGTCGGTGTGGCTGCTATCAACCTGCAGTTCGCTCGCGCCGATCTCACGCCAGCCCTTTGGCAGCGCGAAGGTGTTGCCCTCGCCCAGCACAAGCCCCGGGATGTTGTAGAGCGCGCCTACGGTGGCAACACCACTGGTATAGGTGGCGAGGTTCCAGGCATCTGAAATCAGGACGCGGGCGTCTTGCCCCTTGTAATCGAATATAGCCATGTCAGTACTCCTTGAGCCCAGCGATCAACACCGAAAGTCAACGGTAATACCTGATACGTCGGGCTAAACAATATGCATTGAAGTTGTTGTTGTGCATTCTGTTCAGGCTGCTTCGTTTCTTAATATCAAGGTTGACCATTAAGGAAGCTCGTCAACACTAGCCTAGAAGTGCCGCCGTAAAGTGACCGACTATCGGATGGTAAGGGTATGTAATTAGGGATATAGACGACAAAAGCGCCATAAGCGCTATTTGTCGAACAAGAAGGGAAGTGTTGTGTTGTTCGTGACTAATGAGTCAAAGAAACTCAAACCCTTATAGCAAGTTGTGAACTGCAATAAGGGGTCAAGTTCAGGCTTCTCTGGACTTCAGGAAGAATAAACCTCAGCACCTTGGCATACAGGCTGCTTGAACCTGGGCAATCGCTGGCGGGCCAGTTGCGCCTGCACGCCCGCGACCGCTTCAAGCACTCTTTGCGCCCAGTGCTCATCCTGTGGGTCAACCACCACCACGCGAAAGCCGTGGTCGTTGCCTTCAAGGCGCACGCCCTCGGAATCATCCACGTGCAAATCAATGTCGAAGGCCGGCGGAAATTTCGAGGGGGTGTTCGACAGCCCATGCACCGTAAGGGCGTGGTTATGCCGCACGCTGTTGACCACACCGTCGACACGGATGCCGTACAGCATCAGCCAACGCCTGATGTAGGAAGGCGCCCTGCCCGATGAGGTGTAGACCCAGATACTGCAACCCTGGCGCCGCAGCTCCCGCGTCAACGAACGGGTGCCAATACGCAGCGGTTCTCCCCACCAACGATGAGCGCAGGCCGGTAGCCAACTGCTCTCGACGTCAGCGTGGTGGAGTTGGCAAGCCAATGTGTCGTCGATATCAAAGGAGATGCGTACGCGCGGGCGCCTGGCGGCACGCGTGAGGATCGCTTGCTGGATGGCTTGCACGGCTCGGCGGGCGAGTGTTGGATACCGGCGCATTAATGGCCTCCCTGATAAATAGGCTGTGGTGCGTCGCTCAAGAAAAACGCCTTGGGATCCGGGGCCTGTTCCTCCAGGAAGGCGGCGTACTTTTTCTTGATCTTGGGCAATTCATACAACGCCTTGACGCCATGTTTGGCCGAGTTACGGATTACCGAGGAAGGATTGAAGTAACCCTCGGCATTTTCCAGCGTCAGCACGAACGGTGGCAACCCGGCACGCATCAGCAGATAACTGACGATCAGCGAGCCACTGCGGTTGTTGCCTTCGATGAACAACTGCGGCTTGCTGAGGATGCGCACATACACACCGGCCGCCCGCTTCCACACCGATTCACTGCGATACGCGCAGTACCAATTGAACAAGTCCTTGATACCACCCTCAACGTTGTTGAAAAAGTGCTCCTCGGTGGCGGCCAGGTGCTGCGCGTATTCCACGCGGCGCGCCGGGTCGCTACCGCAGAGCACCGTGGCGTTGATCTCCAGCATCAGGTCCAGATGATGAAGGTCAAACAGGTCAACGCCCCGTGCGACATAGTCGTCAACCAGCGCGTAGCCTTCAAGCACGTTGTGCAGCACTTCGTCGGTCAAGGGGTCGCGCGGCTCGGTAAATTGCGTGCTGAGCTCGGCAAAGCGGCTCTGCACTTTACGGAGCGCGCGTTCAATCGCTGACAAATCAAGACGATGCGTTGCAGACATTGGCATTCCTGGGCTGACGGTGGCGCACGTGCGGCTTTTATCGAACATGGCGTGGCTCAGCTGAACTTGCCGCTGATGTAATCCTCGGTCATTTGTTCACGCGGGCTGCCAAAGATCTGCGCGGTCGGGCCCATTTCCACCAGGTAGCCGGTACGCGTGCCCTGGGAAATATCCACCGAGAAAAACGCCGTGGTGTCCGCCACGCGGATAGCCTGCTGCATGTTGTGGGTGACCAGGGCGATGGTGTAATCCTTCTTCAGTTCCACCATCAGTTCCTCTACCCGGCGAGTCGCAATAGGGTCGAGTGCCGAGCAAGGCTCATCGAGCAACAGCACTTCCGGCTCGGTGGCGATAGCGCGGGCAATACACAGCCGTTGCTGCTGGCCACCGGAGAGCGACAGGCCGCTGACCTTGAGCTTGTCCTTGACTTCATCCCACAGCGCAGCGCCTTGCAGGGCGTGCTTGACGCGGTCGCCCAGGTCGCCTTTGTAGCGGTTCAGGCGCAGGCCGAAGGCGACGTTGTCGAAGATGCTCATGGAGAACGGGTTCGGCTGCTGGAACACCAT
Organism: Pseudomonas fluorescens; assembly: GCF_001902145.1. GTDB lineage: Bacteria > Pseudomonadota > Gammaproteobacteria > Pseudomonadales > Pseudomonadaceae > Aquipseudomonas > Aquipseudomonas fluorescens_BV. Next base: position 4,048 of record NZ_MRST01000011.1, on the reverse strand, counting down.
GCCGATGTAACGGCGCACCACCACTGGGTCTACACCCTTGCCATACACGTCCTGCCCCAGGAAATGCACGTGGCCCTCGAAGCGAAAGCCTTTCACCAGATCATTCATGCGGTTGAGGCTGCGCAGTACCGTACTTTTGCCGCAGCCGGACGGGCCGATGAAACCAGTGATCTTGTTTTTCTCGATCGGCACATGACTGTCACGCACCGCCATGAAATTACCGTAGAAAATCCTGTCCAGCTTGCAGTCCATGACCACAGGCGATTGGGTGACAAACGGAGCGGCTATTTGCGCAGTTGAGACGTTCAAGATTCAGATGCTCCCGTTCTTAATACTTAGGCTTGCCGAAGATACGGCTCACAATATTCACGACCAGCACGATCATCACCAACACCAACGAGGCCGCCCAGGCGAGCTCCAGCTGGTTGTCGAAGGGCATGCCGGAAAAGTTGTAGATCAACACTGCAAGGGAGGCCGTCGGGTTCATCACCGCCAGGTCGCCGTCGTGGTAGATCCAGTAGTTGCTGAACAGCGCGGTAAACAGCAGCGGCGCGGTTTCGCCCGCGGCACGTGCCACTGCAAGCATTACGCCGGTGAGGATCGCTGGCAGGCCGGTCGGCAAGATGATCTTCCAGATCACTTGGGAGCGGGTGCAGCCCATGCCGTAGGCGGCGTCCTTCATGATCTTGGGCACCATGCGCATCGACTCTTCAGCCGTCAGCACCACGATGGGCAGCATCAGTACCGCCAGGGCCACGCCGCCTGCCGGTGCCGAGTAGGTGCCGGTGGTCATCACCACCAAGGCATAGGCAAACACGCCGGCCAGGATCGAAGGCAAGCCGGTGAGCATCTTGGCGGCAAAGCGTGCAGCGTTGGCCAACTTGCTGTCCGGCCCCAGTTCGGCCAGGAAGATCGCCGCCATGATGCCGACCGGCACCGCAATCGCCGCAGCGATACCGACCATCACAAAGGTGCCTGCCATGGCGTTGCCGAAACCACCGCCCGTTTCGAAGCCGGTGGGCGGCAGCTCGGTGAACACCTCCAGGCTCAGGCGGGCGCCGCCACGGGTGATCAGCATGTAGAGCACGGAAATCAGCGGCACGCTGGCCAGCAGCGCACCCAGCCATACCAATGTGGTCAACACCAGGCTGCGCAAGGCGCGGCCTTCGAACTTGCGCTGCAGGCTCGGCACAGCGGTGATAGGGGATGTGAGATTAGTCATCATCGGTTACCCCGTTGGGCGTAGAGCATGATCATGGAACCGATGACATTCACCAGCAGGGTGATGAACATCAAGACTAGAGCGGCGTACATCAATACCTCCACCTCGTTGGGCCCGGCTTCGGGGAAGTTCAGCGCCAACAAGGCTGCCAACGTGTTGGCCGGCGCGAACAGCGAGAGGGAAATGTTGTTGGCGTTGCCCACCAGCATCGCCAGCGCCATGGTTTCGCCCAGCGCACGGCCGAGGCCGAGTACCAGGGAGCCAAAAATACCGGTGGCGGCGGATGGCACCATCACCTTGAGGATCGCCTCCCAATGGGTGGTGCCCATGCCGTAGGCGGCCTGCTTGGTTTTCATCGGTACGCTGGTGAGCGCGTCCTGGGACACGGCGGCAATCGTCGGCAGAATCATGATGGCCAATACCAGCGCCGCAGGCAGCAACCCCGGCCCGCTCAAAGACGTGCCGAAAAACGGAATCCAACCCAGTTCGCTGTTCAACCAGGTGGTCAGTGGCCGAATGGCCGGGATTACCACGTAGATGCCCCACAGGCCATACACCACGCTGGGGATGGCAGCGAGCAATTCAACGATGGTGCGAAACACCGCCGCCAGCTTGGCCGGCAGAAAGTCCTGAGTCAGGAAAATCGCCATGCTGACACCGAAAAAGCCGGCAATCAGCAGCGCGATAAAAGCGCTGTAGAGCGTGCCCCAAATGGCCGGCAGGATCCCGTACTTGCCCTGGTTAACGTCCCAGACGCTGCCAAAAAGCACATCGAACCCGTGCTTTTCCATGCCTGGCAAGGCCTTGCGTCCCACCTCGAATACCAAGGCTGCGACCAACGCCAGAATCAGTACCACCCCGATTCGCGCGAGCCCACGGAAGGTGCGATCGACCAGGAAGTCTTTGGCCGAGGGAGGTTGGCAGGCAGAATCCCGGTTAACCGGTACGACGAAAGGTTTGTTCATTGGCTAATTCCGGAACAGGGGGGAAACGCCCCCGGCGAGGCAAACAGCCCACACCGAGAGCGGCCTCACGGGTGTTACTGAATGTTGGCGGAGGCTTTGCGAACCTGCTCCACCACCGATGGCGGCAGCGGGATGTACCCCATCGAGTCGGCGATTTTCTGCCCCTCGGTCAGGCTGTACTCAACCATTTCGCGCATGGCCTTGGCCTTGGCAGGGTTGCCGTTGTCCTTGCGGAAAATCATCCAGGTGTACGAGGTGATCGGGTAAGACTTGGCACCGTCCGGGTCCGGCAACCAGGCCACCAGGCTTTCCGGCATCTTCACTGCGGCCAGGGCCTCGGCGCCGCTTTCGGCGTTCGGCACCACGTACTGGCCGGCCTTGTTCTGCAACTGGGCGAAGTCAACCTTGGCCAGTTTGGCGAAGCCGTACTCGATGTAGCCAATCGCGCCTGGGGTCTGGCGTACGGTGGCGGTCACACCATCGTTCTTGGGCGACTTGATGAATTTGTCGCTGGCCGGCCAGTTGACGGTGTTGCCCTCCCCCAGTGCCGTTTTGAATTCAGGGTTGATGGTCGCCAGGTGCTTGGTGAATACCGCCGTGGTGCCGCTGGAGTCTGCGCGCACCACCACGGTGATCGGCGTGTCGGTGAGCTTCAGGTCCGGGTTGGCGGCGACGATCTGTGGGTCGTTCCACTTGGTGATCTTGCCCAGGAAGATATTGGAGTAGACATCGCGTGGCAGCTTGAGGCCCTTGGGATTGCCCGGCAGGTTATACGCCAGCACGATTTCACCGGCGGTCATTGGCAGCAGTTGCACGCCCTCGGCGACCTTGGCGATGTCTTCGTCTTTCATGGCCGAGTCACTGGCGGCGAAGTCGACGGTTTTATTCAGGAAGTCCTGCACACCTGCGCCGCTGCCCTTGGACTGGTAATCCACGGTGACGCCAGCGGTCTTCTTGCTGAAATCCTTGAACCAGGTGAGGTAGATCGGTGCAGGGAAGCTGGCGCCGGAGCCGGTGAGGCGCACGTTTTCGGCGGCGAAGGTCAAGGAGGAGGCACACAGGGATACCGTGACGGCGAGTGCTGCGGACTTCATCAAGCTTTTCATTAAAAGGAACTCGTTGTGGTGACGGGCTCCCGAACTGTGAAGCAGGGTTGTTACATTTTTATGAAAATTGAATGGCGAGATGGCCTTTTGTCCCGCTTTGCCGCCACAGCGCTGTATTTTTAGGTCATGGGTTAGTAACAAATTACGACTAAAGTGCTGTCATCCCTCTAGCGGTACTGTTCTTGTGGCGAGGGAGCTTGCTCCCGCGACGGTCAACGCCGATCCAACTGACGCTCCGCGATCCAACTGTGGGAGCTGGCTTGCCTGCGAAGGCGGCCTTAAAGGCGACCAGGATCTCTGGTCAGACCGTGTACATATCCGTTCCTGCGGTAATGGCTGCTATTGGTTCCGCTTTTACAGCGGGTCACTTTTGAAAAGAGCCGGAATGCCGGCCCAGCCAAAAGTAACCAAAAGGCTCTTGCCCCACCACTCGGCACCTCGCTTTGGCTCGGTGTGCCCGTAATCCGCCAGTGATTTGGGGGGCCGCCGCCACGCGCCATCCATGGCGCGGGGCGGCTAAACCGGCATCCCTGCCGGTTTACCCCCCAAATCCCTGTCGAATTCCGGCCAGCGTGGTTTAACGGGGCGCCTAAGATCAAAAGCAGATCAAGATCAAGAACGGCTCGCTCCCCCGGTGTCAGGGTAGTTGTCGTGTCCCCCGCTTTTTGAAAAGCATTCCGGGGGCGGCAAGAGTATGGTCATGCCTTTCTACTCAGAAGAACGTAAAGCTGCGCTGCTGAAAATGATGCTTCCGC
>NZ_MRST01000012.1 GCF_001902145.1 Pseudomonas fluorescens | reverse complement strand
CACCCAACTGCTGCCCCCCCATACTGCCGAGGTAAGCCCCAACCAAACCGCCAATGGTAGTGCCAATGATCGGTACGACCGAACCAATGGCCGCACCTGCAGCTGCACCTGCCATAGTGCCAGCGAGCGTTCCAGCAGCCTCCCCGTAACCTTCCGCTTTCTCGTTCCGGGTTTCGGCGGTCAAGTAGGTGTTGAGTACCATGCTGCCCGCTTCGACCAAAGAACCACCCGGAACAGCCTTAACTGCTTTGCCGACCTTGCCCACGCCTCCGGCGACTGAAGTCAACATCTTCGCGCCAGGATTCGGTAGAACAGGAGGACGTGGCGCCGGAGCCAACGGCGGCATACGTGACGGGCTAACCGGACGCGGTGACCGTGGCGGTGTCGGTGTCGGTGCCGTTGGTCGGCGCCGCGAAGTCCGAGGAGCAGACGGTTTCCGGTTTCGACGCCTTGCCGAACGTGAATTACCCATGCCGCCCATGGACGCCATATTCACGACAAACACACGCTGGATACCGCCCACCGGCTCTGCGGCATCCCCTCCGCCACCCACCGCATCTTCAATCATCGAGACGACATCGATGCCCTTGGCAACAGGATCCAAACCACCCGCCTTCGGATCAGCCCCAGAACCACCTTTACCTCGTAAGGCGGCAGCAGCTTTCAGCCCTTTCTCAACCACCGACAACGCTGTACCGCCTTTGCCCCTGCCCGCACTGCCGCCGCCTGCATTCGAATTGGTGACAAACACCTTTTGCACACCAACTGCTTTTCCGCCCAAACCGCCACGCGCCAAATTAATCAGGCCCTTGCCGATCTTGAATGTCTGAAACGCCGCGACTGCCGCGCCAATCGCACCAATAGCTACCGTCGTACCGCTGACGATTTTAGGAAACTCATTGGCAAGGCCCGCCATGCTATTGCCAACCTTGGTCAAGCCATCGGCCGCCAGGTCGGTGAGCGGCCGTAACGCATCACCGAGGCTGGTCATCGTCGCTTCCATGCTCGATGTCGCCGCGCTCCACTTGGCGTTGGATGTCTCACGAGCTTTCGCCGCGTCGGACTCGATCTTGGCCTTACCATCGGTTTTCTTGATGGTGGTCATGTTGTCTTTGATCGTGTTGCCGTACTTGATCTGGGCGAGCAAGCCGTCACTGGCGCTCTGGTCACTGACGATATTCGCCAAACCCGCTGCCTGAATCAGCGCGACCATCGCCTGCTCTTCTTCGGCGCTACCATCCTTGGACGCCTTGATCTTGGCCTTGAGCCCCGCGACCTTCTTGGCCGTGGCCGGATCCTGTTTCTGGATCAACTGTTCACTGAGCATGATGAAGGCTTCAACCGGGTTGGACGCCTTACCGCTTTTGGTAGCGGCCAGGATCGAATTCGTCAGGTCATAGCCTTGTTTTGCGAACCGCTCCTGGCTTGTGCTGCTGATCACGGCGTTGAGCAAGTTGTTCATGTTGGTTGCAGCCGCCGCTGCATCCTGGGTTTGCGAGAACTGCGACTGCAGGCTCGCACCGAGGAAACGCACGGCCTCCGGGCCTTCCATGCCCAGCCGTTTAATCGTGCCGAGCAGTGCCGGCATGTACTTGGCCATGTCCTTTGGGCCGAACGCACCAATGTCACCCGCAGCGGCCACTTGCCCCAGCATGGCGCCCATATCTTCCTTCTTGACCCCAGCCTCCTTGAAGGCACTGAACAAAGTGGCGATGGTTCCGGCCTCCATGCCCTGGCCGTCGACCAGGTCAGCAATCAGCGGCGCATAGTCCACCGACTCCTCCCAGTCGATGCCCTTCTCGATCAAGCCACCGACCGCCCGAGCGAGAGCCTGCTGCCCCATCCCCTTCTTCGCGGCCACCTCACTGATCTTGTCGGCCATTTTCTGTTCGGCGTCTGTGCCGGCAGTGTGTGCCCACAGCGCCATCTGCCGAATTTGCGTCTGGTAGTTGGCCGATACCTTGGTGGGAATGGCGATCAACGCGGTAGCAGCCGCCGCCTTGCCCAACGTGCCGGTAAGCCCCTCTTTGCCATCTTTGATCTGAGAGTACCCAGTGGCTTTCAGGTCGGCCTTGCGAGCGACCTGCTCCATGCTCTGATAAGCCTTGGCGAGATTGCGTACCTCGACACCTTGTTTTTTCAGGGTGCTGAGGTTGGACTCCAATTTGCGCAGCAACGTACTGGCACCAGCGGCGCCGCTGTCATTGGCCTTCTTCCATTCCTCCCGCAGTCGGATGGTGTCGCCAATCGTGCGCTGCAGCACCCGAGCCTTGGTGCCTTGAGCTTCCAGTTGCTTGATCCGCCCCTGCACATCCTTGAAGGCCGTGCCCACCGTGGAGCTGACGGCGCCGCCAATCACTAGGCCGAGCGCGAGTTTGTTTGCCATGTCGTGGCTCCCTGTAGCGAGTGATTACGGTAGGTGGCTCAATCCGAGAGCCACCAGACCATCTCGGCAAACGGCATGGCCTGAATCTCGGCGGCGGAAAATCCGGTTTCCGCCGCCAAGCGTTTGGCCGCCAGTTTCAACAGTGCGGGGTTAAACCCCGTCGTCCTGCACCAGGCGAAAATAGCCGGCCTGCAGGCGGTGGTAGTCCACCAGCTTCAGGCCCTCCAGGTCCTGCTGACCGGCTTCGCAAAGGCCGGCGAACAGCATCAGCTCGCGCTGTTCTTCATCGTCGCCCGAGGCGCGATCAGCAGCGCGCACTTCGCGCACCGTGGGTGAGCGAATCGTCAGGGTATCGACGGTCACGCCGTTGACCTCAGAGGGCCGAGACAAGGTGATGGTTGCGTTTTCGGCGGTGAGCTTCAGCCAGGTAGGGAGTTTTTTCAGTTCAGGGGTAGCCATTTGATAAATTCCTTAGAGGCCCAAGTCGCTGCGCATGGATGCCAGTTGATCCACACCGTCGATCACGCGGATCGAGGCGACCATGTCGATTTCGTAAATGAGGCGGCCGGCGATCTCCAGCTTGTAGTAGCTGACGGCAATCGAGTACTTGAACTCGGCTTTGTCGCCTGCCTTCCAGTCGCCTGGGTCCAGCTCTTTGAGCATGCCGCGCAAGGTCGCCACCACTGCTGTGGTCTGCCCTTTTTGCCCTTTGAACGAACCGCGATAAACCCCGTTGAAGGCGGTTTGATCGGACAGTCCAAAAAACTTCATGGCCTCGCGACGTACGCCGTTGGTGGTGAAACTGGCCTCCATCTTTTCCAGGCCCATGTCCATCTCGATAGGGCCAGCCATGCCGCCACCGCGATACTCATCTGTTTTAACCACCAGCTTCGGCAAACTCAGGCTGGGCACATCGCCCTTGAAGTTGATGCCGTCGACGAACAGGTTGGTGTTGAAAAGCACTTGAGGAATCATTGAGCAGCCTCCTTAGGCAGCGGTTTCCAGGACTTCGGTGAGCCACTGATTGGTGACCTCGACCCGGAAAATCGGGTTCTCGGCAGGCGGTACGTCGGTGAAACGGATGTTCCAGTAAACCTTGCCCTGCTCCAGCTGGCTGACGGTGTTGAGTTCGGTGTCGGCGAACACCTCGAAGTTGATCACAGCGCCCTGGTTCTTCAGGTCTTGCATGAATGCCTGCAGGCCGTCGGTGACATCCTTGATGTAGGTCTTGGTGATGCCACGGTCGACCGCCCACTTGTGCCCGGCCAGGATTGCGTCCATGACGATGTCGACCGTGCGCACACGGGTAACAAACGCCCACTTGGGATCCGCTGACAGCGTACGGTTACCCCACAAGCGATACCCGCCGTCGCGAATGATGGTGGTGATGTTGGCGTTGTTGAGCAGGTTGGCCCGGCAGGTTTCGTCGCCATCCAGAAACTCGACCGGCCGCGAGGTGCCGGTGATGCCGACGAACTCCTTGTTCGATGGCGAAGACCAGAAGCCATACTCGGCATCCGTCCAGGCAAACAAACCAGCAGCGAAAGCCGAGGCCGGCGCGTTGACGGTTTTGCTCTGCAGCGTGTCCCACAGCTGCACGCCCGGATCGACAAGGAAGCAACGCTTGCTGCCGAACTCCTGGGCGTAGGCCATTGCGGCTTCGTCCGTGGTGTTCGGCCCGTCGAGAATCGCCAGGGCCCTCAGCTTGCCGGCCAACGCATCCAGCGCAGTGGCAACCGCCTGGGTCGCGGTATGACCTGGAGCAATCAGCAGTCGCGGCTGTGCGTTGAACCGGCTCTTACCGTCCAGTAGCGCCTGCATACCGGTGCGCTGCCCGGACGCCAGGACACCGCCAATGATTGAGGAGGTTTGCTGGGCAGGGTCTTCAACTTTGGCGACACCGCAGCCGATCACTACGGCTTTTGCACGGACGAAAATCGCCTTGCAAGCACGCGTGATCGCCGAGTCCTCACCCCAAGCGGCGACCGCTTCGCGCTCGCTGGTGATCAACGTCAGTTCATTGGGTTTGGCGGATGCCGCTGGCACCACAGTAAAGGTGTCGCATAGCCCAATAATGGACGACGACGGCAGCGCAATGGTCCGTGCCCCGGTATCTACTAGGGTGACGGTAACGCCGTGAAAACGACCGGAAGAGGCCATGGGATTAATCTCCAGACATAAAAAAACCCCAAAAAGGGGGCGGGGTTGTTGAGTGGCTGTAGGAAGCGTTCGGGGCGTCAGCACATACCACTGAGGTTTAAATGGCAGACGTCGAGCGCTTGTAGCGCAAGGGGCTACAGGATGATGTGGCTATGGGCTAGGATGGCGGCCTACTGATAAAGGCCGTGTCATGTCCAACCCCGTTTTGAACACTAATATTCATTACCCCAGCTTCGACCTGATGCGGCTATTGCTCGCGGTCGAGGTGGTTGTCGTCCATACCTGGGCTTCGCTGGATCCTCATTTTGATTGGCCCGGCTTTATCCGAGCGGTGCCCGCGTTTCTGGCGGTCAGTGGTTTTCTGGTGCTTAAGAGTTTCGCCAATACGGGATCTTGGACTGCGTTTGCCAGGAAGCGAGCATTGCGAATATTTCCGGCATTGATCACTGCGTTGTTGTTGGGATACGTCCTGCTCGACTACACATTTCTGATCAACTCGCTTACCGTCTGGGTCACTGGCGGGTTGATGATGCCGCCCCATACCAATGCGGCTTTATGGTCCTTGGCGTGGGAGGAGCTAGCCTATGCAGTACTGGCAATTCTCTGGGCTTTGGGGGCATATAAAAGGCCGTTATATATCTGGTTGCTGCTAGCAGCGGCGAGCGTGATTTCGTGGAAAATCACCTCAATGCCGATCAGTCCTTACTATCACGTCCTCTCCTACCTGGCGCCCGCGTTCTTCACTGGGAATTTGATGTTCCTGCATCAAGAGCGCTTGATGCGATTTGGCTCAGTGCTGCCGTGGGTGTTCTTCGTGGTGGTGTGCCTGTGGACGTATATCCCAATTCCAGGCATAGGCGGCGACATGGCGCCCTCTGTGGTGCAGGCATTTGCGGTCGTTTGGGCCGGCATGGCGGGTGCAAAATTGATCCCGTCCAAAATCCCTGACTTGAGCTACGGGATGTACGTCTATCACATCCCGATGATTCTCTTTATCAATGCAGCGTATAAGCCCGAGAACGCCTTTCTCACTGGCACGGTGCTGGCCGTCGCGCTGGTACTCTTCTCCACGGCGAGCTGGTACCTCATCGAGAAACCGGCGCTAAAACTGAAAAACCGACAACCCCCTACCCCCGCCGGGCAACCCCGCGCTTCATAACGGGCGAGACAGCGCCCATTTAATGAGGCGCTGCGTCCTCCGGCCAGGGATACCGGGCCTGTATCTCGTTGAAGCGCTCGATAGCTGCATCCCTGACGTGCTCCCAGCCAGCCTCCCCCATCACCTGCATTCGGTTCGCTTCAGCAAAATAGCGATCGGAACCTGAGACAGGCTCCGCATAGGCGGCGAGGCGCAAGCGCTCTATAGCCTCTCGCGTCAGTGGCACGTTGGGTAACGGGTGCTTAGTGATCCGCCCTGATGAATCGAGCGACCAGATACCATCCAACTCTTTGATCATTCTCTGCCACAGAACGTCATCGACCTCTACGGCGTCCTTTGGAATTGGGTGGATGCCCTTGATAAGGCGTTGATTCAGGGTCCCATCGGCGTTAAACGTTGCGTATTTCATAATGCCTCCTCACGTACCGACGGCGATGTAGCTAAGGCCCGCTTGCCCGGTAACCCCAGTATTGTAGGTTTTGAACCAGGTCTTGCTCACCGTCCCATTGGCACCTCCCGCCCCATCACTGAGGCGCACCGAATATTCGCCGCCTCCCGTATTGTTGAAAGCCCCCACCACTACAGTCCCCACATCGTTGGGAAAAGGAATGTGGAAGTTGGTCTGATTGACCGTCGATCCCGTCAACGAAACTGCGAGACTCCATTGCACGATCCAACCGCCGAGGTAGCTGGGAAAGACGATGTACCCGGATTGACCAATCAGAATCTGGAAGCCCCAGCGCAGCTTTTTCGGGGTAACAATACTGCTGTCATCGGTCCCCGCATTGACCAACATTTGGGAGGCTATCCGGGCGGTGCCCAGTGCGCTTTCGGTAGCCTGGATAACTTTCGCAGCGATAGCTTGAAACACCCGCAAAGCGCTCATGGGCTTGTTGGTATCGGCGCCAGTTTCTGCTTCGGTTTGACTGGCGAACGACACACCGTATGCAGCCAAGTTATTGGGCAACCCCGTGAGTGCGGAGAACTTCAGGCCCGTCAGACCCGACCCTACGCCGCTGACAGGTCCGGCAAGCTCCACGCCAGCGGGCGTGACGCGGACCCCGTTACCGCTATACCAAGGTGTGGGACCAAGCCCCAGAAACGCAACGTTCAACGCGTTGTAACTGCCGAGAAAGCCGACACCGGCTTTTTCCCCGCCAAACGACCCGGCAATCAGGCCGGCAGCCCAAGTGGGTGCATTGTCTGGTTGGATATAGACGCTCTTGGATTCGATGAGATTCAGCGATCCGGTCAACGTGCCGCCCTTCAAAGGCAGGTATCCCGTCTCGACAAACTCCCGCGTCGCCAGTACCACCGATGGGTCGATTTTCAGTTCAATGTTCGATGTGTTGCTGACGATCAGGTTGATCCGAATAACTTGGGTGCGTGCAGACCCCTGACTGGATAGCGGCTTATACGTCGGTGCGCAGTTAGCAATAGCCACAAGATCGCCAACTGCATCGTATAGCCCAACTTCTCGAATCCACCAACCACCGACGCTTTCTGGAATAACCTGCTCAGCAATAATTACGTTTGGATTCTTCGGGTCAACCTTGAGCTGGTTCAGAGGAGCACGACGCCGCTCATTGATCAATTTGGTCTGCGAAGGATTCGGAATTGGGTTGGTTTCGTTGGCATCGCCGACACCCATCTGCGCAAATGTCCAGGGCACCCCAAGTGCATCCGCATTTGCCTGTTTAGCCCTGCCTATATCAGTAAGGATCGCCATGAACTGGCTGTTTTGGTCGGTCATGAGTAAATGTCCATTGTGTCGATATGATGTTCACGGCCGCCGACGGCAATGTAGCCGCTGACATCAATGTCACGCTGAGTCGGTGGATAAACGCTAAGTACGTCACCCTCGTAAAGTCCGGCGCCAATGAATACACGGCCAGTGGTTTCGAGGCTGATCGCCAGGCCCGTCATGTGCCGGCTAACCGGCTTGGCGTCATCAATCAGCCAGGTCAGCTCCTGGTACATCTCCTCGGTGATACCGGTTTCCAATACGCCTACCTTCAAGGCAAAGGTGCCGGGAACACCCATGGGAGTCGTCTCCCACCACTCCTGCACTTCAATCAGGTAACCGAGCGGCTCAACTACCCGACGCAACGCACCGATGGTGCCCTTGTGTGCATGTACGTAGAACGCCGAACGGATGGCCGAGCGCTTGACGGCTTCCGACCAGTTGTTGTCCCAGCGGTCCACCGACCAGGCCCAGGCCAATTGGTGCAGCAAGTGCGCCGGGCAGGTGTCAGGGTTGTACAAAGTGCGCAACGGCACATCGGTGACTTCGTCGGTCGCCGCTTCAATGGCCCGTTCCAGTTGGGTGCTGTTTATAGGCAGTAGGCTTTTCACGACGGCCCTCCCTGCTTCACGGTAAAGTCGACGCAATAAGCCGCCTGGTACTTGGTCGGCTTGATGTCTTGCCAATTGGGCAGGTCCACCCGACCGACGCCGCTGATATGCAGCTGCGCGTCGATGGCCGAACGTGGTACCTCCACACCCAAGCGACGCCGAGGATTGACCCAGCTCGCCAAGCGCTGCTTAGCCGCAGCCAGGATCGCCTCGTTTTCCGAGCCGGTACCGGCCATATGCAGCACCGCGTCAATGCGGTATTCAATGACCTCGGCGCTTTGCACGGTGAGGCGATCCCCGACTGGCCGGATGTCGTCATCACTGAGGTATTTCATCACCGCATCCAGCAGCGGCTGCTCGGCGACACCATTGCCCTGCAGGTGCAGCACGGTGACGACCACCTCAGCAGGGGACGGGCTTTCAGCCGTTGCATCCGCCACCAGCGCCGACGCATTGCGGGCATGCAGGATGTAGCTGTTTCGCGGGCCGGCCGTGGTTAGCCCTTCGTACACCAGCTGCACTCGCTCGCGCAGAGCGTCGTTTGACTCCATCACTCGCGGCGTCGGCGGAACGGTGTTGAGGTTTTCTTCCTGAATCACCAGGCGCTTCAGCCGGACGTTATTAGCTAACTCATCAAGGTCGCCATCAATGGCATAAGCCAGCATCAGTGCCTTGGCCCCGTCATTTACCCGGGCCCGGTTCTGGATGCGCCGGTAAACGCCCAATTCCAACAGCTTGACCACTGGATCACTCTCCAGCTCGGCAGTCCAGTTTTCGCCCATGTACAAACGAAACGCGGCCAGCTCCTCGGCGTAGGTTTGCTCAAAGTCGAGATCCTCCAGAACAGGCGGCGCCGGCAGCGCTGATAAATCCACAGTGCTCATGCGGCGACCCTCAGTAGCGCGTTTTCGCCCTTGAACAGGCCCTTGAGTTCAAACTCGATTCGGCCATCTAAAACAGCCACCACACGCACCTGGCTGATACTGAGCCGGGGCTCCCATCGTCCCAACGCCCGGGCCACTTCGGCCTGGACTGCGCTTTTCCAACCTTCGGTAACTGGAAGGTCGACGAAGCGGCGTAACTGGCTACCGTAGTCGGGCCGTTGCCGGCGGCTGCCCAACGGGGTGGTCAGGATGTCTTCAATGCACTGACGCAGATGCTCGATGCCGGAGATGGGCTGCCCAGTGCGGCGATCCATTCCGATCATCTGGGTTACTCCGGCGCGGGTTCGAGGTCAGGATGGTTTTGAAGAAATTCGAATTGATCAGAGGTGTCAGCGCCCACAATCCCCCTGATGACCACCAGGCTTTGGCCGTGCGGCATGATCAGCGTTCGCGAGGTGAACACGGTGTCGCGAAAGCGACGAGGCAGGCCAACAGCTTTCGGTGATGACTCTACCTTCGGTGCTGGCAATGGCTGGGCTACGGGCGGCTGTTCGTCCGACTTGGGCTTGTTCATAAGGGCAAACTCCAGAAATGAAAACGCCCGCACGCGGCGGGCAGAAATAAGCGGTTAATCAGTGTTTGTGATTTGCGGTGTTGCCACCCGCATCAATGATTTTGCCGGCACCGTTGATATCACCCGTCACCGTCAGCGGCCCGGTGATCGTCACATTGCCGGTGAGACCGATGTCCCCGGACACCACCGTGACGGCGCTATCAGTAACGGTGGCTACGGTGCCGCCGACCTTGATGGTGACGGCCCCGGTAGGCAGCGTGATGCTGTAGCTATTGGCCTGCCAGTCATAGACCAGCGACCCGCCATCATCAAACCGCCACACCTCAACATGATCCCGGTTGTCAGGCGGCGAACCAGCAGCGCCATACAGGCCAGGAATGAAGGTGCCCATTGCCGGGTTGCCGCTAGGGCTGAACAGCTTGCCTTGCTCACCCAGGCTGGGGACTCGCCAGTGCCGAGCCTTACCAGCAGCGACGCTGTGCCAGCGCACCCAGGCGCTGGTCCACTCCCCTGCCCGGACCCTGACAACCGGCGGCGAGGCCGTCGTATCAACGGCAGCCACCACGCAATCCATCAGCATGGCGGCGATCATGCGGTCGCTTTCCCCGCTGGCGTAGCTCATGCCAGCAACTCCGGCGCGACGTACTGATCTCGACTGCCTGGGCCAATATCCGGGCTGACACCTATCAACAGCGTGCCCGGCGGTTCATCCGGCCAAGGCCACTCTTCGGTACCGAGATAAATCGTCTGATTCCACTCCACCAGCCAGACCGTGTAACCATCTAGCTCAGGACGGGTCCAGTCCTGCACCGCTTGAATAAACTCGGCGCATTCGATCTCCAGGCCCCAGTTCTGTGCCCTTAGCAACACAATCAACTGAGTCGCCAACTGCACCACCTGGCGATGATGATCAACCTGAATGGGGTCAACGATGATCCGCGCTTCGAACTTGCAGACCATGGTGGTTTCACCGGTCCCGATATCAGCCCCCGGCTCAATCTCGGCCATCTCCAGGAACACCGCTGGCAACGGGATGTGATCCTCAATGTTCGGCCAGGCAGCAACGGTTTGAACACCTGGCAGATGCGCCTGCAGGTGCTGCTCGATAGCTTGATAAAGCTGGTCGAGGCTCAACGTTTCGTCAGACACGCGGCGTCCCCTTCAAATACTTCTGCAGTTCAAAGTTGAGTTCCTGCGTAAGGATCTCCAACAGGCGTTCGTCCGCACGCTTCACCCAGGCATCAAAGTGCGGTCGCACTTGCTCCAACGACACCTTGGCCTTCGCCAGGGGAAAGCGGTTGTCGTTTTCTTCGACGAAGCCAGAGCGTCTGCCACCCTGCGCGGCATCCGGGTAATCGGTGCTGTTGAAGTGTTTGCTCGACGTGCGGATCCAAATATCAGCATTGCTGCCGTAGACCTTCTTGTAGAACGCCCCCTGGTAACGCCGGCCGGCGACTGAAACACCCGCGCCAGTTTGCCGCGCACGTCCGACGCGGCTGGCCTCGATGGCATTGATACCGAACCACAACTTGCCACGCATATCGCCGCCGGTCACCGGGTACGCCCGAAGTCGTTGCCGGACGGCGCCGATAGCGATGCGTTCTTGCTTGCCGACAGCCCGTGCAATGTGGGTGCGCAACCAACGGATGGTTTTGTTGATTGCACGCCGCTGAGCCGCCACTGCCGCTTTGGGCACCATGTCGCCGAACTCTTTCAGCGCCTGAACATGCACCGCCGACGGCGTTATGGTGAGCATCCCACCGTCGCGCTTCTGCTGGGTGTAGCTGCCGATGCTCATGCGCGCTTCCTCAAGATCAAGGCCACCAGGCCATTGCCGTCCGGCTCAAGCTGCAGCAGGTCATAGTCGCCACCGCCATCCAACGCCGGCAGATCAACGCTGACCCGCAGACCTTTGACCAAGCCATCCGAATCCTTGACGCGAATCTCGAAACGCGGCTCTCGTATATTGGTATTGAGCTTGCCGAACTGGGGCTGTTTCCAGGGCGCCGAGAACATACCCAGCACCGGCTCCGGGCGCCCCTCGATCACGGCGCTGTCTCCCAGGGTTTCAAAAACCACGTCGTCGATGTCGTCGATCAGATCCCGGAAGGCCACGATCACATCTCCAGCAGGATCTGCGCCCGAGGCCGCGTGCACAGGTGCAGCGGGTTGGACTGGGCTTCGCCGGCCACACCCTTGTTGAACGGCAGCGGCTCGATCTTGCTGTAGTACGGAATGCCCTGGGTGTTAACCGTTTCCATGTAGTCGGCCGGTGCGAAGGACGAGATGTACAGGTCAGGGACGCCCTCGGGGATCAGCAGCGCCTTGTCGTCGTGGACAAACGCAACGCCAGCAACCTTGCCGCGATAACGCTCCCAGACGATCCCGCCGAACTCGAAGGCTTCACGGGCATCGCCACGCAGAGACGCGGCTTGCATGGTGTTGAGGTAAGTCTCTTTGACCGACTTGTGGACGATCAGCTTGTTCCAGAAGTTCTTGCCGCACATGGCGCGGGAGCCGCTGCTGGTGACGCTGCCGAGCGCTTCTTCCTGCATATCCAGGGCTTCACCGCATTTGACCCGCAGCTCGGTGTCTGGACTGTTCAAGCCCATTGGCAGCTTCTGACGATTCACGCCGAAGGATTTATAAATATCCAACAGGACTGTCTTGCCATCGGCGTCCAGCACCTGCCCGTTCAACGCGCCCATGCGCTGAAATTCGTGGGTGGCATCCAGCTGTCGTCGGGCTTTTGCCAGGCGCTTGTTGACCACATCCTGAACGGCCTGCAATTCGCTGCGGGTACCGAAGGCGCGGATGCCCTGGATCTCATCAGCCTTGATGGTGAAGCGCTCAGGGAGATGCACGGTGTTGAAAGGGATCAACGTGCGCTTGGTCCCGCCAACCACCAGGCCCGAGGTGCCGCGCTCGCCCGATGGCACCAGGGCCAGGGTGTCGCCGTCTTTCTCGATCTGCACGGTCAACGTGCTGATGCCCTCTTCGCGGAAAAGGCCAAGGCTGCTGATACGGCCCGGCAGGTATTCCTGTTCATTGATTGCAGCGGTCAGCGAGGAGACGCTGAATGCATCGTCTTCAAAAATGGCGATATCGGCCATGGGGTACTCTCCAGAAACGAAAAATCCCGCACTCGGCGGGATGGATAAATGTGGTGAGCGCCTTAACGGACGATCACGAAATGGGCGGCCAGGGCCTTTTCGGCGGCGGGATCGAGGCCGGTCAAGTGCGCCTCGCTGACCTCAGCCAGCCGCACAATGGCACGACCGCGCCGGGCAACATCGGACTCGCCCAGCGGGCCATAGAGAATCACGACGGCGTTTTCGGTACCGTCCTCGGCGGTTGGCTGGTACGGGGCAAACTCGCTGGTGGCGGTGACTAGGCCGAGGATCTGGCCCGGCTCCAGGGCAGAGCCGGCGGCGACGTTGATAGCTTCGCGGGAAATATTGCCAGCGCCTTCGGACAGCAGGAATTCACCCGCGTGCATCGATTCAATTTTCATGCTCTTGCTCCTTTCGAGGTTCCGTTCTGTGCCGCCTGACGCGTAGCCCAGATTGAGTGGGTATCGACCTGTTTGGCCTTGATAGTGGGTGCAGGGTCGTTGTCCAGCGGCAGGCTGTTGTTGATCTCAAAACCACCGCCGCTGCTGACCAGCTTGTCAAACAAGCGCGCTCTGACAGCAGCTTCATCCAAGCCAGCGGCCAGGAACTCACCGGTCAGTTCCGGCAATCGTGCCGCGACACACAAGCCGTGCAGCGCTTTTGCCTTGGTCAGCGCCGCAGTGACTACCGCTTCGCTTTCTAGCTTCGTCGAAGCGAGTATCGGGTCCACCAGGTTGCTGATGCCTGCCGCCGCACACCCCTTGGTAACCATCAACGCCAAGCCGGCCGCGTCCAATACGAGTGCTGGATCCGGAGGGTTTACAGGATCAGCCGGCTCGACATCTGGCTCTTCGTCTAACTGGGCCAGCAATTCAGCCGGGGCGTTCTGGAAGCGCTGCAACACACTGCCCTGGCCGAGACAGGCTTTGACCTTAAGGCCGTCGCCCACTTCATCTGCCAGGCCCAGCGCCACCGCCTCATTTGCAGTCAGCCAAGTCTCGGCGTTGACCATGCGCCGCAGCTCGGCCTCGTCAATGTCCGGTGCTTTGGACTTGTAGGCCGCGATGATCGCTTCCAGGGTCTGGTCCAGCACATCAGCAACGCGGCGGAAGTCTTCGGCATCACCACCGGTAAAGGTGTAGGGGTTGTGGATCATCAGCATGGCATTGGCCGCGATCACCACCCGGTGAGCGCCACACACTGCAACACTGGCCGCGCTGGCCGCCAGCGCATCAATGCGCCCGGTACAGCGCTCGCCCAAGCGCGACAGCGCGTTGTGAATCGCCAGGCCGTCGAACAAGTCGCCACCGATGCTGTTGAACGCAACGATTACCGGCGACGCGCCGTCATCCATGGCCCGCAGGTCCTGAACAAACTGATTAGCGCTGACACCCCAAGTGCCAATCTCGCCGTATACAAACACCTCAATGGTTTGCTGCTCGGCTTCACCGCTGGCCTGGAAGGTGTACCAACTCTTATCCGCGACTTTTACCTGCTTGCCAGCCTTGTCATAAATGCGCGGGATCGCTTTTTTACTCATGGTTGTTCCTTGTCATCTGTCGGCTCGATGGCATCAAGCGTGGTGTAGTTGAGGCCCAGATCCGTGGACCGGGCGAGGTCAGCGGCGTTTTCCGCGTCGATGGTTTCCGCGTCGTAGCCGTTGCGCAGACACATCTCGCTGCGTGAACCGAAGCCCGCCTGCACTTCCATCCGCCGCGCCTGGACGTCCTGCACCGGCTGGATGTAGGCCCAGCCTTGCGGCACCCAACGTGTGCGCAGGTATTCGCGCCGACGTTGCGCGTAATCCTCCAGCACCAGGGCGCCGGACAGCACCGCCATGTCCATCCAGGCAGCACGCACCGGGCGACACAGTTGATGTACATACACGCCGAATTGCAGCTGCTCCAGGCGGCGCCGGAACTCGTTGAGTACCACCCGCAGCGCCCGATCGTTGACCTCTCGCATATCGCCGGTAAGGATCTCGTACGGCGTGCCCGAACCCGCCGCCGCAGCCATCAGTTGCTGACGCATGAAGTCCGGATAGTTGTTGCCGGCATCCGGTGGTTTGGAGAACTCCACCTCTTCACCTGGCCCCAGCTCCTGCATCGTGCCGGGCTCGAGGGCGACCATGGGCGTGAAGCCGTCGCGGTCGGTGACCAAGAGCTCTCCGGTCATCGGGTTGCGCGCTTGCGGCCCGGCCTCAGGTGCTGGACGCTTGATGAAGCCCGCGAACAGGTTCGCCACTTCCTGGCGGAACAACACCGCATCATCGTAGTTGTCCAGACTTCGCAAGCGTTTCAACACCGGGGCCAAGCGTGGTACACCGCGTAGTTGCCCTGGCTCCATCGGTTCGAAGATATGCAGCACCTGCGTCGCCGGCACGCGCACCAGCTGGTTGTAGCCGACGTTTAAGGAGGACGAATCGCGTGGGTGCGAGAGGTACATCCAATACGCTACGCGCTTGCCGGCCGGGTTGAACTCGATTCCGGCGCGGATGACGTTGCCGTTTTTGGCCGTCTCAAACTTGTCGTGTGGGACAAACTCAGGCGCCAGCGCCTGCAGCTGCAGCGGCACCGCCAAACCTTCGCTCGGACTGCGCGGCCGCAACCGCACAAAGCATTCACCAGCGGTTTCCACGGTGCGCGCCACCAGGGCCTGCATGCCGTAGAAGTCGGTCAGCTCGTCCGCGTCCGCCTCATCCACCCAGTCGTCCCACAGCTGCTGCTTAAGTTTGCGCAATGTCGCGTCGTCCGTGGTCGGCCTGGGCGTGATGCCGGTGCCGATCAGGTTGCTGACGCGCTTGTCGATGACGTTGAACGCGTACGGGTCATTGCGCACCGCCGCCCGCGAGCGAGCCCGCAGGTTGCGCAGTGCCGGGGTGTTGATGCTGTTGATGCCGTTGTCGGTGGCTTCCCAACTGGCCGAACGGCGGCCCTCCCCGGCGCCTTCGTAACTGGCCTTGATGTTCGACGGCAGCAAGAATCCATTACGGGTCAGCGTCGGATAATGTCGGGCCATTAGAGTCCCTTGCCTCCATGCATGAGCCGAATCACGCGAGAGCGCGGCCCGGCGGCGTTGGTCAGCGACGTGCGGATCTCGTCGCGGGCCTTGAGCAGTTCGTCGATGGAGCGGTATTCCACCGTGCGGTCGCTGTAGCGCACGGTCTTTTCACCGCGTGCGATGGCGCGCTCGATGGCTTCGAGGTGCTTCGGAGTAAACGACATATCAGCGTCTCTTCAGGTAACCGCTGGTGGAACTGCGGCGTTGTGGGGGTGCAGCGGGTCGCGGTTGGGCGACCGGGGCAACGGGTTGCGGCGCAACTTGCGGTGTCGCGGTAGCCTGTGGGGCAACCGTTACACGCTCAGCAGCGACCACCTTTTCATCGAACAAACCGGCCTGTGCCAGCGAGTTCCGTACCCGGTCCCAGTCGTGTTCCTGATACCGGTTGATGCCGAGGTAATGCGCCATCGCCAGGCAATACACCATCAGGTCGAGGGCTTCGTTGCGCTCGGCCTTGCCCTTGATCCACTCGATACGCTTGTGGCCCCGCACGTACTTGGCGACCTTGCGTTCGGCCACGCACTGGGCAAAGAACTCGTCCGGCAGGTCGTTGGCAAAGTGCAGCGCACCTGGGCCGGACTCGAACGGATAGCGGTTGTAGATCCAGTCCTTTGCGGTGTCGGTACCGACAAACCACAGCTCGGCGCCGCCGCGTTCGGTCTGGCCCTTCCAGGTCACATCAACCATGGACGGCCGCTGAGCGATCACTGGCTTGCCGGGCTTGCTCGCGCCCTTGATGGCGAAGATGTTGCGCCAGCGCCTCACGCGGCAGAACTGGTAGACCTCGTCGGTATGGTGACCGCCGGAGTCGACGGCGACCGCGAGAATGCCCAAGCCGACACCGCAGGGGTGCCGGTACCGTTCTTTCAGCAGTTCATCCAGTACCGCCCAGGTGCGTTCGTCCGAAGGGTCGCCCGCGATCACACGGTGATCAATAACCCAGCGCTCCATGCCGACGCCCCAGCCCATTGCCATGAACTCCAGGCGGTCGGCCTGTACGTCGACAGCGCCCGTGATCATCATTACGGCAGCGGGCATCGCACCGAGGGAGAACCCTTCCCGGCGCGCCCGCTCGATCAGTACCGATGCCTTGGTCTGCTCTTGCGCGCTGTCCCACACCTTAGCCAGACGGGTGTTGTAGAACACCTGCATGGGCTCAAGGTCGCCTTTGGCCTGGGCCTTTTTCGCCTTTTCGAATTGCTTTGCCAGCGACTTCCAGCCCGTCCAACCCAACGGTGAATACAGCGCGTTGAGGTGGAAGCCGACCGTCTCGCCATCGCCCTTGGCATGGGCGCGCCACTCACCACGGGCAAGCATATCGCCCTTGTGGTGCTCCTCGATCAACACGTCGCAGTCAGGCCCGGCGCACTCGTAATGCACCACGCTGAAGTCCTGGGAGTAATGCAGCCGCTCCCATTCCAGGGTCTGCATGTGCCCACAAGTCGGGCACGGCACGTAGTAGTAACGCTGGTCGCTACCCTCGAACAGATCGTCGATACGCGAGGCGCCCTTGATCGTCGGCGAACTGGAGAAGTAGAACTTCGCATTGCGGCCGAAGGTACTGCCCCGCGTTTCTGCCAGCTCGATGGGGTCACCCTCTTCGCCTACGTCGACTTCCCAGCGGTCGATCTCATCGCCGTACACGTAGCGCGCCGACAGCTCGGCCAAGTTGGCCGCAGAGCCGGCGGTGGTGACGTACAGCGAGCCGCCTTCGAACTCCTTGGTGTCCATGGTGTTGCGCGAATCCCGCGAGCGACTTGCCGCCACTCGTTCACGCAGCACCGGGGTAGCCTTGATGGTCTTGCCGATCCGTGACGACACCCGCTTTGCCAGGCCCAGGCTGGGCAGCAGCGTGAGAATGTTCGACGGCACCATGTGGATCAGCGCGCCGATCCAGTTCAAGGCGATCTGGGTTTTCATCAACTGCGAGGCGACCATGGTCACTACGCGCTTGCACGGGTGAGCCGGTGACAGACACCGCATCGGCTCGCGTGCGTAGGGTGTACGCACGGTGCGATATTTCCCTGGCTCGGCGGCGCCGGTATCACGCGGGATGCGCATGTACTCGTCGGCCCACTCGTCCACCCACAGGCTGGGGTCTGGACGCAGCCCACGGAAATACGCCTCACGGTACACCTCAGCGCCGTCAGGTTTTTCCGTTTGCATGGGTTAACTCGTAGTGATCAGATCGCGTTCAAGGTCGGCCGCAGACATGCGCTCGGCCTCTTCCAGAGACAGCCGTAGCGCCTTGGTCAGGTGCTGTTCAATTTCCCAAGGGTCAGTCATCGCCGCCAGTTCAGGGGCCAGTTGCGGGGGCATGCTGAGCAGTTGATCGCGCAGCATGCGTCCGGCGTTGTAGGCCCCGGTGGTGACCGCCTTCATGTCCACCAGCGAGCCCTGCACCTTGTGAAACTCGGCCTCGGCCAACTGGGCCAGGTAGTACTCGCGGTGTGCACGGGCCTTCTGGAAGTCAGGTTGCCCGCTCTTCGCGCCAGCAGGCTGCGGCGGCGCAGCCGTGTTAGTCGGCTCGACCATGGGGGACAGTTGGCTGTAAACGTCACGCTGGAGCCGGTCCTGCTGGTGGCGAGCCGCGACGGCCGCCTTGCTGGGGTCGGCGGTTTCGAGGATCAGCGCTTCGGTTGCCAGCACGTCGACCTTCTTGCCATCCGGCGACAGCACCAGCCGGTTGTTGCCTTTGAGCCAGGTGATGTAGCTCGGCGTCCTGCCGATGCGAACCGCGAAAGCGCTTTTAGACAGGAACAGTGGATCCGTCATAAGCCCTCCTTTTCAACGGCTTTTCAATGGAAACCTTTCAATTTCAATGGATTGAATTTCAGTAAGCTGGCAGCCCTGCCGCTAACGCTTTCCCGCGGGTTTCATGCCCCGTGTCCCTCGAATGCCGCCAGGGTCCCCGGCGACTTTCGGCGCGCCATTTTGACGCGTGCCGCTACAAGCCACGTACTCCGTGGCCTCTAGCGCATCATGCCTGACCGTTGCCCGAGGGCGGCAGATCGCACACGCCCAACCGCTTGGCGGCCCAGCGTTCATACAGCCCGATGGCGACATCGGCGCCGGCCATCGCGGTGAGACATCCGATGCTCCCTGCCGCCAGAACCGACATGCCCGAAGCGTGCAGCAACATCATGGTGGAAAGTCCGCAGACCACGCAGGCCCCGGACCGAAGGAGCAAGCGGCGTATCAAGGACCAGCCGCTTACCCCCGCTTTGTCGGCGCGCCATGCCTCGCCGGATATGCCGCCGACCAGGGACAGTACGATCACCATCCAGATCGGCATATCAATAAGCGCTTGCTGCTCGTTCGTCATCGCCCTACCCCATAAACGCAAAAACCCGGCGCAATGGCCGGGTTCAGTGTGGTGGTGTGTCCCGCTGCTTGCGGTCGCACCTATCGAAGATGGGTACTTTTTACAGGTGGATTATCATGGCAGCAAGCAGGTTTTAATGCCATGGAGCAATACGGGTGCCATACGGGTATGACGCAGGTGCAACGGAGGGATAACGCATTCAATCGGCTATCGCTTCTGGTGCCCCGTCTTACTTGTCCCACTATTCTGGATTGAAGTAGGACAGCTACAGGCGCCTAAATACGGGGCTCTGCCCTACTGTCCTACCGTTTTTACTTTTCTCTTGTGTATAGAGAGAAATTTAAAAGCACGCGTGCGCGCCATGGGCGCGACTACGTGCCCACTATGCTCATGTGTGCGTGGGGCGGGTAAAGGTTGGACAGTAGGACAGCCCAGCAACGGCGCGGCCTGCGCCTGTCCAACTGCGCGTAATGGCAGCCGGACAAGGCGGGACAGTAGGACAGAGGTATGCGGAGTGACGCCGAGGATCATGCAGCCTTCCCCATCAGCATGCCGGCGATAGATACATGGGCATCGTGTAGCCGACGGTAATAGGTCGGCGCGCTGCAACCGCAATGAAGCATTTTCTGTGAGAGGAAGCTTTCGTGGTTGCAGTAGTGTTCCATCACCACTAGGGCCAGCTCGGGCGCCAAGTGCTTGTTGACGATCAGCTCGATATCCGCCGATTCATCCAGCAGCACCCGACTTCCGCGCGTGCCGCGTATCAACTCACCTTTGCACTCCATCAGCATGGCGATCATGTTGCCGCCACTCGGCCCGCCAGCACCGTCTGGCACAGGCGAATGCAGATCCTGCGCCCACAGTTTGAGCATCTCATCGATTCGCTTAATCAAAGCAAGGCTCCTCGATCACCGCCTGCTGCAACGCAGACGCACGCCCCCACCCCGCAGGCTTTTCATAGGCCCAAGGCCGCACGCCGCTTTTTGGCAGCGCGGGCATACGCCGCTTGCGCCAACCCAACCGATGCATGATCGCCCCGACCCGCATCTGCTCGGGCTTGCCCCAATGTCCGAAGTCCAGCTTCAGCGCCTGGGTCAGGATCTCGTTGCCGGTAGCGGTCTCCCCGATCTGCGACTCTTCCATCCAGGCCAGGATTGGCCCCTCCCATTCATCCACCACAAAGCGCTCGTCTTGCGCCTCGGCGAACATCTTGGATTCGTCCTTATTCACCCACCAGATATCGCCCGCTTCAAAGCAGAACAGCGCCTCAGCCCACAGCTGATCGCGGATCTCGCGAAGTTGCTCCAGATCGACCTTGTTGCAGAACACCGGCCAGTAACGACGGTTGCCCGTGGCGTCCTTGAGGTATTCCTCTTGGTTGGTGGTGCCCACAAAAACACACTGGCGTGGCACGTCATTCGTTCTGCGGCCGTAGCTCTCGCGGTAGGTGTCGGTGGAAGCGGAGAAGAACTGTTTGGCCTTGGTGCTTTCCGCCTTGTTGAAGCTGTCCAGTTCGCCCAGCTCGACGATCCACTTGCCGCGAATCGCCTGGAAGCTGTCTTTGTCACCGAGGGCAAAAGGCGTATCCATGAACCACTCGCCACCGAGGACGCCCATGGCCGTGGACTTACCGGCGCCCTGCCCACCTTCGAGGATCATCACAGAGTCGGCCTTGCAGCCTGGGCGCATCACACGGGCAACCGCTGAGATGAGCCAGCGCTTACCGACCTTGGCCGAGTACTCACTGGCCTGGACGCCCAGCACGTCGGTCAGCCAGGTTTCAATGCGTGGCACGCGATCCCATTCCAGCTTCTCCAGGTACTCGCGCACCGGGTGGAAGGCATGGTCGTGGGCAACCACGCTGACCGCCTCGATCACATGGGACGCTTTGACCCGCAGGTTGTACTGCTGCGCGAGCCACTTCATTACTCTCATGTCGTCAATGTCGGCCCAGTCGCCGGCACCGCCGCCGAAGGGCGCAGACCGCAGCTTGACGATCTTGGAGCTGAACACGCTGTAGCCGATGACACCGGCCCAGCGTTCGTCATTGCCCAGGATCAGCTCGACGTTTTGCATGTGCGCGATCAGGGAGCCATTTTCGGTGCGGGCCAGTTGATCCTTCCAGCCACCCGCTGCAGGAGGCTTGACCACCGCAAGCACCTGGCGGCGGACGGCCTCCAACCCCTCGGCGACGTGCAGGTCGTTGAAGTCGGTCCACTTGATCTCACGCTCGCCGGAGAACATCGGGGCAACCACCTGACCACCGACGACCAGCGCGGCGTTGTTGGCTTTCTCTTCGCCAGGGTTCCAAGGGTCACCGTTGGGGCGCTTGGTTTTCCAGTCGTCATCGCGACAGATGATCAGCGGACAGCCGGGGAAACGCTCGCGCATGGCCTTGGAGACCGGCAGCAGGTTGCCCGCATCGAAGGCGATGGCGACAGTGAGCGAAGTCGCCATGTGCAGGCTTGCGCCCGTGGCGTAGCCCTCACACACCAGGACCGGTTCGCCAGGCTCTGGGTGGGGGCCAATCAGGTGAAAAGCGCCCTCTTTTGACATACCGGGCGGCCAGTACTGCTTATCCCGCCCAGTGTCTTCTTGCTTAGCGGGGAAGATCACCTGCAGGCCGACGATCTGGTCGCGGACGTTGGACATGGGCACCAAAAATGCGCCAGTACGTGGCGCATAGCGAACCTTGAAGCCAACGATCTGCTTTCGATCCAGATAGACGCTCTTACCCTTTTCGGGCATTCGCTTGAACAGGCCGGCAGCACGGTTGGCCGCTCGGCGTGATGCATTGGCAGCGATCTCAGCAGCCTTGCGCTTGGCATCTTCCTGGCGAGCGCGCATGACTTCGCGCTCCTCGGGGCTCATACGTCCGGGTTTGACCTTGATCTTCTGCGTCTCGCCAGAACGCCAGTCACCGAAGCTGCCGAAGATCAGCGCCTCGTTTTTTTCGGTACGGTGTTCATGGATGACGTACCAGCCGTTTTTTTCCTTGCCTTTGTCCTGGGTGGTTTTGCAGCGGGTGAGCTTGCCAAATACCAAGGGTTGAGCGGGCTCAAGACCATAGTCAGCGAACTGATTGATCACATCATCGAGCATAACGGGAAGCCCTCTGATCATCGACGGTCTTGCACTCTATACAGAGCGTGCAACCGGGCTGTGCCAAACGACGGGCCTCGGGGATGGGGCCATCGCATTCGTCACAGAACATCAGCGAATGCTGAGCCGTGTTGGAAATCAGTGCCAAGCGTGCAGCGACGGCCTGATCAATGCGCTCTTGCACCAGGTCATTTGCGAAGTCAGCGATATCAGCCACGTTCCACCCCACAAGTCGTCTGGTTGACGTAGCGGGCGCGGTTGTACATGCCCAGCAACCCCTGAATGCCACGAAACACCAACTGGCGTATCTCAGCCAGCTCACGGTCATCGACCTTGCCGTCGCCAATGTGCTTGGCCCAGGTTTCGGACAAATCGGCGACCTGCCGGAAAAACATGGCGATACCCTTGGTCAGGGTCTCAGGCATGTCGTTGGTGTACGCCTCAGCCAGTTCCTGCCAGATCGTGTCGCCGACAAGGGCGTGCACCGCATCGAGAATGCGGCGATCCTTGGTCAGTTCGAGGATCTCGCCGAACTCCTGGATGTTGACGGTGTGCGAAGGATGTGTGGGAGACAACTTGTGCTGCAGCGTGGTGGCATTGCGGCCGGTGGTGGCGGCGATTGCTGCGGCACCGCCGGGATAGTCCCGTGCGGCGTGGTACAGGGCTAATTCGAGCGTCAGTACTTCCTTTTGCGCTCGATCAACACAGCTTAAAGCTACTCGGCTCATGGCATTAATCCTACTAAGTTGCCAGTGCCCCGCGACGTGTAGTGGTGATACATTTGCCGCGTGGCTTGAAAGGGCCCAAACGCCGGCTAGATCTAGGGATCGAAACCGGCACCGTGCCGAGGCGAACAATCCGTTGCTCACCTCTGGCGCAACAGCTGCCTAATCTGTGGTGGAAAAGGCAGCAACCCAAGACATCCGTGTCTTGGCAGCGCGATAAAGGGAGGTGGTTTGCATGTGGTGTGCCCTCCTACCTTCGTCGCGACCCGACAGCACTGTGGTGGTGTGTGCCGGGAGGAACTGGGCGGCCCTTGGGTCGCCTTTTTTCTTTCTATGCAGCAGCTTTCTGCGGGGCCGAAGCATCGAGAAGCCAGGTAGCGTCAAAGGCGTTGCCCTTCAGCTCTGCAGCGGTTGCTAAGCGTTTTGCATAATGCGTTTCACCGGTGTAATCGGTGCGCGGAAGGCTGGCGGACAAGCGCCATTTATTGAGCGCCTGATAACTCCTTTCACACACCTTGGCGGCGGCACCTATGCCGCCTACAGCTTCAAATGCGAACGCGATGGCATTCGGAAAATCTGCGGGGTCCAACATGGCAACCTCCATTTATCAACTCGCGGTTGATATTAACATCAACTGACTATTGCGCAACCCCTGTGAGAGTATCAACTCATGGTTGATAAGAACGAGCTACGGGCAGCCTTCACGGCGCGCCTTCACGAAGCACTCGACGATGCCGGTGTACGCACCCGGGGGCGTGGGGTGGATATTCATAAGCATTTGAAGAGCGTTGGCGTAGATAAGAGCCCGCAGGCCGTCAGCAAGTGGCTGAATGGTGATGCGATCGCCGAGGCAGATAGCATGGTCGCGCTGTGCTCATGGTTGAAAGTGCGTCGGGAGTGGCTTGAATATGGCGTACTACCAAAATCGCAATCCAGAGATACAAACGTCCATCAGTTAAGCGCCAGCAGCGATAGCAACGTGCGTGATATCACACGACGTTTCGGAAAAGTACCTCTAATTTCTTGGGTACAAGCGGGCGCATGGTGCGAATCAAACGTTGAGTATGATGACGGAAATGTCTGGCTGTCCTGTCCTGTGCCAATCAGCGAAAACGGATACGCATTAAGGGTACTTGGCGATTCAATGACGAACCCGGGACCAGGACGAAGTTATCCTACAGGATGCATTATCTTTGTTGATCCAGAGGCTGAGGCGAAAACTGGAGATCGGGTCATAGCAAGAGTCCCTCGAACAAATGAAGCCACCTTTAAAGTATTAGTGGAGGATGCGGGCCGACAGTTTTTAAAACCTATAAACCCGCAATACCCTATTATTGATATTACAGAAGAAACTCATATCTGTGGAAAGGTAGTAGGCACCTTTCTTCCAGAGTGATGGTTATCCAAATCTAATCCATATCCTTGACGCAAGAATATATAAGATGATTCAAAGAAGAGCCTTTTGAAAAGTAGGCCAATACATAGTTACGCTCTGCCTTCTTGAGACTTCGACTCCCCATTGCTGAAGACCAAGACAACCAGTCTGAGCTTCCATTTTTAAGATGCTCCTCCCTAAGCTCTTTCATTCCAAATTTCTGGGTAGGAATCTCGAGAACTTTAGCTCTTGCTATAATACTCCCTGAAGAATGAGCATAAAGTGAATTCAGTATATCCCCGTATTGCTTTGTTTCAGACAATCTCACCTCAGTAATTACCGCGAGCCAAAACAACTGAAATTCAGACACGTACTCAGCCGTCTTCAAAAAATCCAAAACAGCAACTGAAATCTTGTCATTAGAAACTTTTCTAACAAAAGGGTTTGAGCTATTTAAGCTCGTAAATATACTTTTAGACAAACTTGGAAATCTATCCAAAAGCAATGGAAGGTAGTCGCTGATGTCAGTTGAGTGAAACCTTAAGACATTAAGAATAAGATCTGCATCATTATCGTCCAATGCCTCGTCTCTAAGAAAGTCTAGGAGCCGCTGTATTTGCTCCGTAGAAAGATCAGAAATGACCTCTACCTGCTCAAATTCCGGCCCTTCAAACCCCGACCCAAAGACGGACTCACCAACTTCTACTTCAATTATTTCAGAAAGTTCCTGCCTAATTTCAGAGACTTTTTCCTGAACATTTTGCACAGTTTTTCTTGTTTTTTGAGGGTTAACATTTAACCCTTTATCACCTAACATCTTCTGTATTCTAATAAAATCTCTATTCACATTATCTTCATTATCGTCAAACAAATGATAATCGTCCATAAACCTGAGCAATACTGAACTTTTGAGTTGACCAGACTGCTCAGTGAACTTCAGAAAATCACTCCCAATCATTTTCGATGGGTACAAACCGTGGGGTAGGAAATCCACACTACGCCCAGCGTTAATCTCCCTAAAAAATTTGCCAAACGCTTCGTAGTCCTTTTCAGTTACGCTGTCGGACGATGAAAACCAGTGCGCCAAGTCATGGTGGTACACAGAGTTAAAAAAACCTGCCACATCAAAGCTGAGATGATGCTTGAACTTAGCAAGATTCTGATTCACATCATGCTTGTAACTTTTGTACGCTTGACTGATAGGAACAACACCACCATCTTCAAACCTATAGCCATAAGACTTTCTATCTTCGGAGAATGGTTTTCTAAAAATCGTTCGATTTCTATAGACTAAATCGTATAGAAAGTATTCGGCCACGGGATCTAGTTTTAATGTTCTTCGAAGATGCCCATTAGGTTTGTCTGCATGAACACGTTGCTGAGGAATAAAGTTATGACCTTCATCTTCCGAAAGCACTTTTTGATAGACATAATCAGAAAGATCTTTCTCCTTCCTTGTAATCATTAGAAGGTTTGTCTGCATAGGAAAAAGACCAGACCAAAAGTCTTTTTGATAAAATTCCGAGGTTTTAGACATTCCCTTTCCCTACCAACGGTAAATAATATTTAAGATTGAGGTAATCTATTCATTACGCCTGTAATGTCAAGAAGACATCAACAAATGCGAAAATATCAACCTATGGTTGTTGACTTTTGCGCAACCAATGGTTGATATTCACCTCCCTCTTCCACCACAGAGCGAGGCAACACCATGCACACCACAGCTACCCTGCACGTCCACCCGGCCGCTGCTAACCCCTCCCGCATCTTTGAAATCCGCCGCCTGGCACAAGACCTCGGCTGCAAATTCATCGTGTCCAAACCTAAGCCGAAAGAACGCAACGCGCCCTGCCCGTTCGATCCAAACGGCGGGGGGCACGCGGCATGAGCAAGTACAAACTCGACAACCGTACCCTGACCCTGCTCAAGGCCCAGGTAAACCTAACCGAAACCTTCAACCACCTGCTGCGTGCCGAAGTTCAGCGTGAGGCGTTAGCCTTCCGCCTGAGAGTTGAGCGCCGCAAAGCCGACACACACTTCACCGTTGAGCTAGGCAGCGAACGCCACACGCTGACCCTGACCAACAGCAAAAAGATGCACCTTAAGCTTGCGGACTTCATCGAGGAGATCGTCAACGGGCCAGCGAGTCCAAGCGATCAGTCGTCTGTGCCGCACGCTGACCGCCGCTACGGCGTCTTCGAAATTGAACACAAGCAGCGTGTGTTCGACCTTGTGCAAACCGGCGGCGCGCTGAGCCTCGACATGGGTTTTGAGCAACCTATCAACCTGGCAATCCATCGCAACAAAACCCGCACTGGCATCACCACCATCATGAGCATCGGCGTCAAGAAGCCATTCAGCAAGTGCTTCACGGTGTGCGGCAGTGACGTGGAGATCTACTCCATGGTGGCCGAATCCATCACTCACCTGGCAGCCGTGGCGACTCCCGCCGCGCATGCAGCCTAGGAGGTCGCGATGGAACGTAGCCTGGAAAAGGCCGCCAAGTACTTCGGCCTCACCCGCCCAAAACTGATCGCGCTGATGCGTGACAAGGGCTTGCTCACTGACCGCAACCTCCCGGCGTTCCCTGTACGGGACCGGGAATACCTGCGGATCAAGAACGGCAACTGGTACCACGAGACCGCCGGAATGCAATACAGCCAGTCGACGAAGGTCCGGCAAGCCGGCATGCCCTGGCTGGCAAGTCAGTTGGGCCTCGAACTGCCAGCCATCCCGGCAGACAACCGTGACGTGGCCTAGGGAGTACGCCCGCCAGATCGTCGCCATGCCCACACGCGAGGAGCGCAATGCCGCGCTCCTCGAAGTGCCGGAGCATCTGCGGGAGCTGACCAAACGCCACTGCGTGAATGCCTGGAACCACCCATCACGACTCAAACGCAAGGAGGCCGCCACCCATGAGCAACAACAGTCAAACACCGCTACGGCTGCAACCCGCGCCGGATAGCGCAACCGTCGAGATGCTGCACCAACTCTTCGGCGACGTGCTTATCCCCCTAGAAAAGCTGCGCGTGCATTACTTCAAAAACCTCAACGAGAAGACTTTCACGGAGGCGATCAACAGCGGCCGTATTCAACTGCCGGTGACCACCCTGGATCACAGCGTCAAGGCGTTGAGGTATGCCCACATCAAGCATGTCGCGGCACTGATTGATATCCGCGCTTACAGGGCGGATGAGGACATGCCGCGACTACAAACTGATTCCACCGAGCCAGAGCAGTAACACCAACGGCTGCCACCACCAGCCAACAAAACCACCAGGAGCACACCACATGACCGTAATTCAAATCTGCGCACTGATCACCATCGTTATCGCGCTCGCGATCCTTTATTGGATCGGCTACAGAGGCGGCTTAACGGATGGTCTGGCACAGGGCTATGACGAGGGCCACGCAAAAGGGTTCGTTGAAGGGATGGACGAGGGGGAGTCAGCGAGCTCCACCACTCTGGAGCAGATCTCAGAGCGGTGTCGGCGCCTGCAGCTGATATTGGACCATCAGCCACTGGATCGCCTCACCCTATTAGCCATTGCCGAAAAGCTCAAGCTAGCGGCCGACACCTTCCGAGCAGTGAGATCTGACAACCAGGCAACTCAAGCACTTGCCTTACGTGACAAGGCACTGAGCATGGCTGCCCAGCTGGACCCTTTCGAGTTAGGAGACGCAGCATGAACTGGATCCTAACCCATTCAGGCAAACACTTTGACCTGCTCGAACCCGACGCCGACATGATCGACCCACGGGACATCTCGCACGCCCTGGCCCACCTGTGCCGCTTCAACGGGCACACCCGCGAGTTCTACAGCGTGGCCCAGCACAGCTGCATCGTCGCCGAGCTGGTGCCGGAAGAACACAAACTCGCGGCCTTACTTCATGACGCACCCGAGGCGTACCTGGGCGACATGACGCGGCCACTCAAGCAATGGATCAGCGCCTATGAGCACTTCGAGGACTGTATCTGGTGGCGCATCTGTGATCGGTTCGGCATAGCACCAGAACTCCCCGCCTGCGTCCACAAGGCCAACCTGATAGCGCTGGCTACCGAACGCCGCGACCTCATGCCACCCGATCCGGCTATCTGGGATTGTTTGGTCGGTATCGCACCCATGGTTGAAACCATCCGCCCATGGTCTGCCGCAGAAGCCCGCAACACCTACCACCAGCGCCTGATGGACCAAATCGCTACCGAACACCGGAGGAAAGCGGCATGAAGAACCAACAGAACAACACCAGCGCCTTGTCCGCTTTGCTCCGCACTGCAAATAGTGGCGACACGCTAGAAACAAACAGTCTCTGCTGCGCAGCAGCAGGCATTATTGCTCCTCCAAGCGCCACTGCCGAGGCACTTATACCCCAAGAGAAGCTGCGCGGGGCAGCGCTCGCTGATGCAACGCTAAACGCTCAGGAACGCCCGCTCGCGCAGCCTGCTGTGGGGTATAAGCAACTTCAGTCAGTAGCTCGCGAACTCCATGTTTATCAAAACATTCGCAGCAATGCTGATCTTTTGGGAGCTATGGGCAAGTACAGTTGCGCACCTCATCCTGTCCACATTGGGCTCGGAGAGGAGCCGGGCCATAACTGTGGCCTTCTCCAGGGCACCAAGCATAGCCATGAACGGTTCGACCATATCCGGCAGAGGGAGATCAACCGGGTTAACAGCCCTCATAGCCATCAAATGTTCCTCGGCCTCTGTGAGCACCTCAACTCGCTTGGCTATATCGGTCTCATGCAGCGAATCGAAATTTACGAACAGCACGTGGCTGACTTCGGAGGCTCGCCTAGCTATGCCGCAGACGAGTCGAAATATAACTTCATCTCTTTGCCGGCGAGCTCGGGCGGTATCTCTCGCCTGTCTGTTCCCAATATAAAAAGCCGCGCCTACAGCCGCGATCCCTCCGAGAGCCTGAACCCACGCTGCAGCACTCTCCCTAGACCAACCAGTGAGAACCAGCGTGATTACAACTCCAAGACAAAGGGCTCCAGGAGGAGACAGGAGGACTTTGCACACCGAACTGGTGTTGAACTTGATCTCAGTGGACCACATAAATGGCTCCCAGCCACTACACAAAAAAGGAGTTTGATCACTTTCGCCACCGCAGTCCACGAGGATAAATGTCCTGCACATTCTTTCATTAGTCACGGATACCCCTCCCAATTACCCATGTCCTGCAATGGTAGGGAGATCGCCGTATGAGCGCTGCCGAGAAACTCGACTTCCACATCACGCCCGGTGCTTGGTTTCGACAAGACCTGCTTTACCCCGTGTTCGGCCTGAGCACAGAGGCCGTCCGTAAATACCGTACGCGCGGGCTGTGGCTTGAGGGCAAACACTGGCGTTACGACCCTGCCAACGTGATCGTATACAACCGTGCAGCCATAGAGCGCTGGATGGAAGGGAAGCCATGATCGACAAGATGCCGACCGGCGTAGAGATGAACGGTAAACAGTTGCGCATCTGGTTCATCTTCAACGGCCAACGATGCCGTGAGCCACTGGAGGGGATCGCGAAGGTCAACAAGTCAGCTATCGCCTATGCCGACAACAAGCGCCGTACCGTGCTCGCAGAAATCAAAGAGGGTCGCTTCGATTATGCGGCCCACTTCCCTAACTCACCCAGGGCTGCCATGTTCACGGGCACAGGAGGCCCCTCACTGAAGCGTACCGTGAAGGAAGGCATTGACCGATGGTTAGAAGTCCAGCGAGCCCTCAAAGCGTCAAGTACTGTGATCAACTACGTAAGCAAGGCTGGACACGTTGAGAAGAAGTTCGGTAAACGCCGGATCGTCGACATCAGCAAGAGCGATATCGAGTTGTTCCAGGCGCAGTTGCTCAAGCAAGGCTTAGCCCCAAAGACGGTGAATGATATTTTTACCGTGGTCCGAGGGGTTTGGGCTGACGCCTTCGGTGATGGGATCCTGAAAGCTAACGCTCTGGATAGGATCAGTAACATCGGGGCCGACGTAGACCTAGAACACGCCGACCCATTCAGCCGCACAGAGATCGAGGCAATTGGCAGAGCAGATCCCGTTCGGCGAGCTGATACCAGAATGATTGAGTTCAACTGCTGGGCAGGACTTTCTCTATCCGAACTCATTGCACTTGCGGTCGAGGATATCGACCTTGATTTAGGTTTGGTGCACGTGCGCCGGGCTCTAGTGGTAGGCGAGTTCAAGGTGCCCAAAGAAAGATCCAGGGTACGAGTCGTCGAAATGATTGATCCCGCTCTCCAACTGATGCGAGAGATAGTAGCTGACGCTAACAAAAGCCCGATATCAGAAATTGCGGTGATTCAGCGCGACAACATCACATCGAAAAAGATGAAGGTCAGATTTCTTTTCCACAGCTCAACCAGCGGCTTGCTATGGAACAGCAAGACTTTGAGCAACTGGTTCACCGCTCACCTTAAAAAGGCGGAAGTTCGACATAGAGGCGCAAACCAGTGTCGGCATACCTTCGCCAGTCAGATGTTGTCCAGTTACGTACCTGTCGAATGGGTAGCCCGCCAACTCGGTCACGCTGATACAACGATGGTAAGAAAGCACTATGGGAGGTGGATACCGAAGGACACCAAGAGCATGGCGGGTATCGTGTCAAAAATGCTGGGGTTTAGAGCGGACTAGAGCGGTGTACAGGGCAAGGTTTTTGCCCTAAAAATGCCCTAAATAATATGACCGAAACGAAAAAGCCCCTGTAATCTCTAACGATTACAGGGGCTTAGCCTTATTCAATAATGGCGGAGAGATAGGGATTCGAACCCTAGGTACCGGTGAAGGTACAACGGATTTCGAATCCGTCCCATTCGGCCACTCTGGCATCTCTCCAACGGCGCGCATCATAACAGCATGATTGATGGATGCAAAGCGCCGTAGCGATTTTTTTCCGTGCTATCAGATGCTTGCGTCGATTACAGTGGTACACCAAGGCGCTTGGCGACTTCTTCGTAGGCTTCGATCACGTCACCGAGGCCTTGGCGGAAGCGGTCTTTGTCCATCTTCTTCTTGGTGTCCTTGTCCCACAGGCGGCAACCGTCCGGGCTGAATTCGTCGCCCAGGACGATGGAGCCGTCGTGGAATACGCCGAACTCCAGCTTGAAGTCCACCAGCAACAGGCCGGCGTCGTCGAACAGCTTGCTCAGCACGTCGTTGACCTTGAGGGACAGCTCCTTCATGCGCACC
This sequence comes from Pseudomonas fluorescens, assembly GCF_001902145.1. Taxonomy (GTDB): domain Bacteria; phylum Pseudomonadota; class Gammaproteobacteria; order Pseudomonadales; family Pseudomonadaceae; genus Aquipseudomonas; species Aquipseudomonas fluorescens_BV. The sequence continues at coordinate 49,871 of NZ_MRST01000012.1, read as the reverse complement.
AGTTGCTCAGCGGTGCCCCAGCCGAATGCCACGACGTGGGATTCGTTGATGAACGGGTCGCCCTTGGCGTCGTCCTTCAGGAACAGTTCGAAGGTGTAAGGGTTGAGCTTGAGGCCCTCCTCCACACCCAGGCGCTTGACCAGGCTGCCGGCGGCGTAGTTACGCACGACGCACTCGACCGGGATCATGTCGAGCTTCTTGACCAGGCACTCGTTGTCGCCCAGCAGTTTGTCGAATTGGGTCGGGATACCGGCCGCTTCGAGCTTCTGCATGATGAAGGCGTTGAACTTGTTGTTCACCATGCCTTTGCGGTCAAGCTGTTCGATGCGCTTGCCGTCGAACGCCGAGGTGTCGTTGCGAAACAGCAGGATCAGGCGGTTGGCGTCGTCGGTCTTGTACACCGACTTGGCTTTGCCGCGGTAGAGTTCTTCACGTTTTTCCATGATGGGCTCCGCTTTGAGTAAGGTGGGCTAGGCGATGTGTCGCCAGTCGAGCCCTGAATCTTGATCGGCCAGTTGCAGCCAGTCCGGGTCGCACCCGAGGGTGTCGACAAAACATTGCCGGGCAAGCGTCGGCAGGTTGTTCTTGCTGCTGAGGTGAGCCAGGACCAGGTGTTGCAGGTCTTGCCAGCCCAACTCATACACCAGGTACGCCGCCTGGTGATTGTTCAAATGTCCCAGCTCGCCGCCTACCCGCTGCTTGAGAAAGTAAGGGTAATGACCGCGCGCCAGCAGATCCCTGCAGTGATTGGACTCGATCATCAAGGCATCGAGGTCCCGGTAACCCTCCAGCACCTTGGCGCAGTAGGAACCCAGGTCGGTCAGCACGCCAAAACGTCGCTGGCCGTCACTGAATACGTATTGCGTGGGCTCCTGGGCATCATGAGCGACCGCAATGACATTGACGCTCAAGGCGCCGATTTGCAGCTGCTCACCACCGGCCAGGAAGCCTGCCGGCTCTATGGGTTTGCGCATCCCGCGCAGCGTGCCGCGACTCAAGTACACCGGTAAATTGTAGCGCCGAGACAGCAAACCCACGCCATGCACGTGGTCGGCATGTTCGTGGGTTACCAGAATGGCGCTCAACTGCGTGGGGTGAACCCCCAGGCGCAGCAGGCGCCGCTCGGTTTCTCTTAACGAGAAACCACAATCGACCAGCACGTACGTGTCATCGTGGGCGACCAGCGTACCGTTCCCTTGGCTACCGCTGCCGAGAACGGCAAAACGCATCGGATCAGCCCAGGTTGTCTTGAATCACGCCCAACACTTTGCGCGCCGTTTCAGCTGGCGCGACGGTGTTGATGTTCTTCTCGACGGTGACTTGCACGCTTTCGCCCACCTTGCTCAAACGAACCTGGTAACGCTCGGCGCGGGTTTCGACCTCTTCCTTGGTCGGCGCGCTGCCGAACAATTTGCCGAAGAAACCTGGCTCGTCATCCTTCTTCTCGGCCTTTTCAGCCACGTTGATGTAGTACAGGCCCAGGCTGCGGTTGATGTCTTCAACACGCCAAGGGCCCTGCTCCAACGCGCGGCCAACACTGGCCCAGGCGCGATCGAGGTCTTCACCCAGGTTCAGCACGACGTTGCCGCTGCCGTCTTCGGTGAGGCTGACACGGCTAGGGGTGTCGTAATCACGGGCGGCGAGCAGGGAAACGGAACCGCCCTTCTCGGAGATACGGCTCATGCTGGCCAGCATCTCGTCGACCAGCGCAGCATCGACGCCGGTGTTGACCGAGCGTGGCGTGAAATCGACATCTGCCGTGCTACCGGCAGGCCGCTCGGCACTGACTACATAGACTTCGCTGGTATTGCGCTGCACGCCGGGCTCGATGCGCACACGCACACGGGCTTCGCTGTCGGCGGCTACACCGCCCGCCAGCAGGCGCTGGGCCATGTTGGCGGACAGCTCGCGACCTTGCTGCCATGCGGTGGTGAACTCACCGGTCTGCGGGCGTTGCTGGTCGAGGCGAAAACCGTTGTCCTGGAAGAACTGCACCGCCACCGGCCAGACTTCGGCAGGCGGGCGCTGAGCCACGATCCAGCGGTTGTCGCCGCTTTTCTGCAGGCTGTAGTCGCTGGCATCGGCCGCGGCCATAATCGGCTGTGGGCGTGGCACTACGTACTCACCCTTGACCGTGTCGTCGGCGACGTTACGTGGAATCGGCAGCAACGGGTCAAGGCGCTTGGCGACATTGACATCAGGCGGCAGTTGCATCGGTTTGGTTGCTTGCGCTTCCAGGTAATCGCTGCCGCGGTCACGGAAGTAGCCTTCCGGGCCCCATACCCAACCGCAGCCACTGGTGCTGGAGATAATCAAGGCAAGTGCGGAAAGTCCGGCCAATCGCTTCATGCGTAGTGCTTCCTCAATTAAACCAGGACGCCGGACTGGCGCAGGGCCTGTCGCAGCGGTTCGTGACAGGCTTCGCTGAGGCGGGTGAGCGGCAGACGGATACCGTCCGGCATCAGGCCCATCTCAAACAGCGCCCACTTCACGGGAATAGGATTGGATTCGATAAACAGTGTCTTGTTGAGCGGCATCAGCTTTTCGTGGATTGCGCGAGCGGTGGCTGCATCGCCCGCGATGGCGGCGGCACACATATCGCTCATGGCGCGCGGGGCCACGTTGGCGGTCACGGAGATGTTGCCCTTGCCACCCAGCAGGATCAGCTCGACAGCGGTGGCGTCGTCACCGGAGTACACCAGAAAGTCGCTGCTCACGCCGGCCAGGATGTCCTTGGCGCGCTGCAGGTCGCCAGTGGCTTCCTTGATGCCGATGATGTTCGGCACGGTGGACAGGCGGATCACGGTCTCGGCCTTCATGTCGCACGCGGTGCGACCCGGTACGTTGTAGAGGATCTGCGGGATCTGCACGGCTTCGGCGATGGTTTTGAAGTGCTGGTACAAGCCTTCCTGGGTCGGCTTGTTGTAGTACGGGGTTACCAGCAGGCAAGCGTCGGCGCCAGCCTTCTTGGCGTTCTTGGTCAGCTCGATCGCTTCACGCGTCGAGTTGGCGCCCGTACCGGCGATCACGGCAATGCGGCCCGCAACGCGCTTGACCACGAACTCGATCACCTGGATGTGCTCTTCCACATCGAGGGTGGCCGATTCACCTGTGGTGCCGACCGCCACAATGGCGTTGGTGCCCTCTTGCAGGTGGAAGTCCACCAGTTTGCCCAGGCTGTCCCAGTCGAGACGACCTTGTGCATCCATGGGTGTGACCAGTGCCACCATACTGCCCGCAATCATGCAACCGCTCCTGCCGGAAAAAGAGAGCCGTAATGGTACTGGCGCCAAGATGCTTGTACAAGCGAAGTACCGCGTGAGGATGCGTTCTGGCGCAACTAAACGTCGGGCAATGCCATCATCGGGCCAAAGCACCGCCCGAAGCCGGCTGATCACGCAATGAAAACGCCACCTCCTAGCCCTTGGCGACGCTTTTCGCTACCCTTGATCCTTTGATCGATACAGCCCACACGGTATCGACCGCTCATCGCTTTAGGAAGGCTGCATGTCCACCCCCACAGTTCGCGAACAATTCCTTGTTATCAGTGCCCTCGGCGCCAACCCCATGGAGCTGACCAACGTCCTGTGCCGCGCCAGCCATGAGAACCGCTGCGCCGTCGTGACCTCCCGCCTGACCCGCCACGGCGAGTGCAGTGCGCTGGTCCTGCAGATTTCTGGCTCCTGGGATGCCTTGGCGCGCCTGGAAACAGGCCTGCCTGGCCTGGCCAAGAAGCATGACTTCACCGTCAACGTGGTACGTAGCGCCGCCCTGGAAAACCGCCCCCAGGCCTTGCCGTACGTAGCTTACGTCAGCTCGGCCTACCGCTCGGATATCGTCAATGAGCTGTGCCAGTTCTTTATCGACCACAACGTCGAGCTGGAAAACCTGACCTGTGACACCTACCAGGCGCCACAAACCGGCGGCACCATGCTCAATGCCACCTTTACCGTGACCTTGCCGGCCGGCGTACAGATCAGTTGGCTGCGCGACCAGTTCCTGGACTTCGCCGATGCCCTGAACCTCGACGCCTTGATCGAGCCATGGCGCCCACAGAACCCAATGTAAGGAAACACCCATGCCGGTAGCCATCGATAAACCCGTGGCCGACTTCGAGGCCCACGCCACCAGCGGCCAGACCTTCAGCCTCGCGGCCCTCAAGGGCAAGCAAGTGGTGATCTACTTTTACCCCAAGGACAGCACCCCAGGCTGCACCACCGAAGGCCAAGGCTTTCGTGACCAGTACGCCGCATTCAAGGCCGCCAATACCGAAGTGTTCGGCGTGTCGCGTGACAGCGTGAAGTCTCACGAGAACTTCAAAGCCAAGCAGGCATTTCCCTTCGAGCTGATCAGCGATAAGGACGAGGCGGTCTGCCAGCTGTTTGATGTGATCAAGTTGAAGAAGCTGTATGGCAAGGAATACCTGGGCGTGGATCGCAGCACCTTCCTGATCGACAGCCAAGGCGTACTGCGTCAGGAATGGCGCGGCGTGAAAGTGCCGGGGCATGTTGATGCCGTGTTGGCGGCAGCGCAGGCGCTGAATAAGGCCTGATGCTGCGTCGATAAGGCCATCAGGCCTTGCGCAACCAATAACGGTACACACCCTCGCTGTCTTCTTCATGCAGCAGCTTGTGGCCGGCCAGCTTGGCAAAGGTGCGAAAATCACGCTGGGAGCCGGCGTCGGTGGCAGTCACCTTGAGCACAGCACCACTGGCCATTTTATTGAGCGCAAGCTTGGCCTTGAGCAACGGCAAAGGGCAGTTAAGACCGCTGGCGTCGAGTTCGGCGTCACAGGCTACAACGTCGGTCATGGTGTTACTCCAGGCAAACATTCGGGCCGCTTAGAATATCTGGTCCCAAGCTCAGTGTCCGGCTACAGTAAGCTCTTTGTCGAAAGGCTTTGTGCATGACTTTTTTGCGCCCTACCCTGCTGACGCTGGCCTGCCTGCTGGCCTCCCCGGCCTTCGCTGACGACCTGCCGTCACTTGGTGACGCCAGTTCTGCCATTGTCTCGCCACAACAGGAATACCAACTGGGCCGCGCATGGCTGGCTTATTTGCGCGGCCAGGTCTCGCAACTCAATGACCCGCAACTCAAGGATTACGTCGAAACCAGCGTGTACAAGCTGGTAGAGACCAGCCAGGTCAATGACCGGCGCCTGGAATTCATCCTGATCAACAGCTCACAGCTCAACGCCTTTGCGGCACCGGGCGGGATCGTCGGGGTCAACGGCGGCCTGTTTCTCAATGCACAGACCGAAGGCGAATACGCGTCGGTACTGGCCCACGAACTGGCGCACTTGTCCCAGCGTCACTTCGCCCGAGGCGTGGAAGCGCAATCACGCATGCAACTGCCGATGATGGCCGCCCTGCTTGGCGGCATTATCGCCGCCGCTGCGGGTGCCGGCGATGCCGGTATCGCCGCGATTGCCGGCTCACAAGCCGCCGCGATCCAGGAGCAGCGCCGCTTCTCCCGCCAGAACGAACAAGAGGCCGACCGCATCGGCATCCTCAACCTGGAGAAAGCCGGCTACGACCCGCGCTCCATGCCCACCATGTTCGAACGCCTGATGCGTCAATACCGCTTCGATGCCAAGCCGCCGGAGTTCCTGCTGACTCACCCGGTGACCGAATCGCGTATCGCCGACACCCGCAACCGCGCTGAACAAGCCAAACCTGGCGGCAAGGAAGACAGCCTGCGCTATCAACTGATTCGCGCACGGGTGCAGCTCAAGTACGAAGACACACCAGGTCTGGCCGCCAAGCGCTTCCAGGCACAGCTGGATGAAAACCCTAAAAATGACGTGGCGCGTTATGGCCTGGCCATCGCCCAGATCAAGGGCACTCAACTCAAGGAAGCGCGGGAAAGCCTGGCGCCGCTGTTGGCCAAGGCACCCAACGACATCACCTATAACCTGGCCCAAATCGAACTGGACATCACCAGCAACCGCATGCCGGATGCGCAGCAACGTACCGACCGCATGCTCACCCAGTACCCCAGCAACTATCCGCTGAACCAGGTGCGAGTAGACCTGCTGCTTAAACAGAACCGTACCGCCGATGCAGAAAAGGCGCTGGATGGGCTGCTCAAGTCGCGGCCGGACGATCCGGACGTGTGGTATCAGGTTGCTGAAACCCGCGGTTTGTCCGGCAACATTATTGGCCTGCATCAGGCTCGCGCCGAATATTTCGCATTGGTGGGGGATTTCCAGCAAGCCATCCAGCAGCTGGACTTTGCCAAGCGGCGTGCTGGCAATAACTTCCCGCTGTCCTCGCGCATCGACGCCCGTCAGCGTGAGCTGATCGAACAGGAGCGCTTGGTAAAAGGCATGATGAGCTAGACCCGCCGCCCACAAAAAAGCCCCGCTACCGTTAACCGGCAGCGGGGCTTTTTTATGGGGCTAGCGGATTACTCAGCCAGCTTGAAGGTGATGAAGCTGGCACGGCCTTGACGCAGGACGCGCATCGACACCGAGCGATTCTTCGGCAACGCCTTGGCGATGTCGGCGAATTCCTTGGTGGTATCGATTGCCTGGTTGTTCAAGTGGGTGATCACGTCACCCGGTTGCAGGCCGATCAAGGCGGCTGGGCCGTCCTGAACTTCCTTGATCACGACACCGCTTTGCAGGTCGAAGGTTTTCTTCTGCTCGGCGGTCAGTTCAACCACGGCGATACCCAGGCGGTTACTGCTGCGCTCGGCACCTGGCTTGGCGTTGCCCAGGGCATCCAGGGTGGCGCCTTCTTCCGGGATTGCCCCTACGGTCAGTTCGACGTTCTGGCGCTTGCCGTCACGAATCACTTCCAGCTTGGCTTTGCCGCCAGCCTTGAGCGCACCGACCAAATGAGGCAGGTCCGCCGACATGATGATCGGCTGGCCGTTCATGCTCAGGATCACATCGCCCACTTTCAGGCCGCCTTTGGCCGCAGGGCCATTGTCCTGAATCTGCGCAACCAGGGCACCGGCCGGCTTGTCGAGACCGAAGGATTCAGCCAGGTCCTTGTTCACTTCCTGAATTACCACGCCCAACCAGCCGCGGCTGACCTTGCCGCCGCTTTTGAGCTGATTGGAGACGTCCATGGCCACATCGATCGGGATCGCGAAGGACACGCCCATGAAGCCACCGGAGCGGGTGTAGATCTGCGAGTTGATCCCCACCACTTCGCCGGCCAGGTTGAACAGCGGGCCACCGGAGTTGCCCGGGTTGATCGGCACGTCGGTCTGGATGAACGGCACGTAGTTTTCGTTTGGCAGGCTGCGACCGATGGCGCTGACGATGCCTTGGGTAACGGTGTGGTCAAAGCCGAACGGCGAACCGATCGCTACCACCCACTGGCCGGCCTTCAGGTCCTGGGACTTGCCCAGTTTAAGCACCGGCAAGTCCTTGCCATCGATTTTGAGCAAAGCCACGTCGGAACGTGGATCGGTACCAATCAGCTTGGCCTTGAGTTCACTGCGGTCGGCCAGGCGTACGAGAATCTCGTCGGCATCGGCAATCACGTGATTGTTGGTGAGGATGTAGCCGTCAGGCGAAATGATGAAGCCGGAGCCCAGGGACTGGGCTTCGCGCTGGCCACCGCCGCCACGGGGTGAGCGAGGTTGCGGCATCCCGCGTTCGAAGAACTCGCGCAACATGGGCGGCAAGCCTTCCAGGTCGGGCATCTGCTGGTTCGAGACTTTGCGATCCGGCAGCTTCTGCGTGGTACTGATGTTCACCACGGCAGGCGAGGCCTGCTCCACCAGTTGGGTGAAGTCAGGCAGCTCGACCGCCTGCGCAGGTAAGGCCTGGCCCAGCACCAGCACTGTGGCGACTATGGATAAGTAAGACTTCAAACGTGGTATCGACATACAGCTCCCGTTACGACGAGCAGGGTTAAGCGACAGGGTTCAATAAACGCCGGATACTGCGACCGGCATTTTTGTTCCGCGAACAAACAAGGCCAGAGCCATCAAACCCTGACCTATAAAAAACATGGGAAGTTTTTGCAAGTGAAAATGCTGATCCAGAGATTTCATACACCCAGCACCCAACGACATTCGGGCTCAGATTGAAAGAACAGGATGAACATAAGATTAACAATCTCAGGGCTTGGCGGCGGCCTTTTCACCACGCACCGACAACGCGATGCGCTCAGCAGTGCCAATGGGAATTTCGCCCACAACGGTGACCATCATTTCGCCATCTACCGTATTCAAACGCCGCGAGATTGCCACGGTCGGCCCAAGCTGAGCACGGGTTTCATTCACATCGGCGCCATTGGCTGACTCAAGAAACACCGAAAAACGTGCGAGCCCATCGTCATACATCAGGCTGTCGACGGTAGATTTCGTTTGGGGATCTTTGCGCGTAGCGCTGCTGATCTGTTGGAAACCAGGCGGTAGCCAGTCCAGATGCCACCTTTGCGTGGCAGACATGTCAGGTGCTTTAGCGGCGGAGGTTGTTACCGGCGAACAGTCGCTGCTGGGCTGCAAGTCCTGGTCAGAAGGAGTGGCCGAAGTACCCAGGCGGGTGAACTGAAAACGCTCCAACAACTGCCCCTGGTCATTTAGTAGCAAGGACTTGAGCGGCAGCGCAGTTTCACGGTCCAGGTGTAATTCAAACCCATAACGGTAGGGGTCACGCGGGCTGATCGACACAATCACCGCATGACGACCGGCCACGCGGGATTTGCCAATGACGGCCAGATCATAGAATGAAGTGAGTTTTTTTGGATCAAGAATACGCGAGGGTGCCTCAGGCGAATGACCGAGACCGGTAACCAACGTGCCGCTGACACATTGTGCCCGACCATCAACCCTGACCGCTTCCTGGGCGGAGCCGTCAAGCTGCAACAACCGTTCACGGACATGACCATCCTGGACGCGGTGCCAGATGTCATGGGTAGAAAAACTGCCGTTACGTTCGTAGACAAACGTACCTTCAAAGCTTTGCTGCTGCTCTGCACGCCCAAGTCGAGTCAGCCAATCTTGGGCTTCATCGGCATGGGCGGATAGTGCAAACCAACTACTGAGCAAAAGCGCAAGGAGCGGTATGGCGCGCATAGGGCTCCTTAGCGAATCAGCGGTTTTCCTGGCTTGCTGCACGAGCGTATGGCAGAGCGCTTTCAGTGCCTTTGGCGGCCGATTCCTGCGCATGTTGACGCAAGTAGCCTGGAAGGCGCTGATCCTGCCAGCCGGATTGCCCCTGAAGTACACCATTGGCCATCGGGCCGGTGGTATCGGTGCTTTCCTTGTAGCCAGCCAGCACGGCCGGGCCTTTGACTTGCGGACCGGCCATGACCGGTTGCTGAGTCTGTTGGGCCAGCTCGTTGCCTGCGATCTCGTCCTGGTTGTACAGGCGAACACCTGCCAATACAGCAACGGTCACCGAAGCGGCCACTGCCAGACGACCCAGGCTGCGCCATGGACCACGCGAGGCTTTTGCCGGAACGGCTTCATCAGCCAGTGCAGCAGAAACGGCCGCAGCAATATCCAGACGAGGGATTAGGAGATCCTTGTGCATCACCGCCCGAGCGACTTGGTAACGAGACCAGGTATCACGGGTTTGGGCGTCATCAAATGCGTTGAGCACTCGACGAAGTTCCAGTTCATCCGCTTCGTTATCCATCACTGCGGACAGCGATTCCTGCAGGGCATCACGACTCATGGCGGTTCCTCTCTTGGCTGTCGCCGCTGTCTTTAGTTTTCCTGCAACAAGGGTTGCAAGGCTTTGTCGATGGCTTCTCGGGCCCGGAAAATCCGTGACCTCACAGTCCCCACCGGACATTGCATGACGCTCGCAATGTCTTCGTAACTCAGACCATCGAATTCACGTAAAGTTAACGCCGTACGCAAATCTTCTGGCAGTTGCTGAATAGTGCGATGGACAGTGCCTTCGATCTCGTCGCGCAGCAACGCACGCTCCGGCGACTCGAGATCTTTGAGGCCGTGATCACCATCGTAGAATTCAGCATCTTCTGAACTGACATCACTGTCTGGTGGGCGGCGGCCGCGAGACACCAGATAGTTCTTCGCCGTGTTGATGGCGATGCGGTACAACCACGTATAAAACGCACTGTCACCGCGGAAATTTCCAAGTGCACGGTAAGCCTTGATAAAGGCTTCCTGTGCAACGTCCTGCGCTTCATGGGTGTCGTGCACAAACCGCACGATCAACCCGAGAATTTTGTGCTGGTATTTCAGCACTAGCAGATCAAATGCTCGCTTATCACCGCGCTGTACGCGCTCGACCAGCTGCTGATCCTCTTCCTGGGTTAGCATGAACACTCCTCGTTGTACTTGAAGGAGGCTTGCATAACTAAACGATCAGGCTTGCAAACATAGACTCGGGCTTTTCGCAAAAGTTCTCCCCCTTCAAGCAAGTTTCCGGCATGCACTGATTTGGCACACACGAAAAACGCAGCACGGTCGGTGCCGGCTGCGCGAATAATCTTGTCGCCGGTTTCGTGACGCGTCCAATGCTCCCGACGGGCCAATAAACTCAACGTTTTCCCAGCTTTCGGGCAACCTGCTATTGAGTCGGGGCTTATGCAAAAAGTTCCCGTCCCACCAACCGGCCGTTCCCCAAAGCTGCGCAGCATAATCTCACAATGCCACGAAGGCGTGGCTATTGTGCCGCTCCACCCCTCTATATACTAGTGGCCCGTGTGACCCTTTGATTCGCCGATCCAGGCGTCCTGTTTGCGCCCCCCCTTTGGATCGCTTTTTGCGGAATCCGTCAAATGAGCCAACAGTTTCAACACGATGTCCTCGTAATCGGCAGCGGCGCCGCCGGCTTGAGCCTGGCCCTGACCCTGCCCAGCCATTTGCGTATCGCGGTTTTGAGCAAAGGCGACCTGGCCAACGGCTCGACCTTCTGGGCCCAAGGCGGCGTTGCTGCGGTGCTGGACGACACAGACACCGTGCAATCCCACGTCGAAGACACCCTCAACGCCGGCGGTGGCCTGTGCAACGAAGACGCCGTGCGCTTCACCGTCGAGCACAGCCGGGAAGCCATCCAATGGTTGATCGACCAAGGCGTGCCCTTCACCCGTGATGAACATGCCGGCAGCGACGACGGTGGCTTTGAGTTCCACCTGACCCGCGAAGGCGGCCACAGCCATCGCCGAATCATTCACGCCGCCGATGCCACCGGAGCCGCGATTTTCAAGACCCTGCTCGACCAGGCCCGCCAACGCCCCAACATCCAATTGCTGGAGCAGCGCGTCGCCGTCGACCTGATCACCGAAAAACGCCTGGGCCTGCCGGGCGAACGCTGCCTGGGCGCCTACGTACTCAACCGCACCAGCGGTGAAGTCGATACCTATGGCGCACGCTTCACCATTCTCGCCTCGGGCGGCGCCGCCAAGGTCTACCTTTATACCAGCAACCCCGACGGTGCCTGCGGCGACGGCATTGCGATGGCCTGGCGCTCGGGCTGCCGGGTCGCCAACCTGGAGTTCAACCAATTCCACCCCACCTGCCTGTACCACCCACAGGCCAAGAGCTTCCTGATCACCGAAGCCCTGCGCGGCGAAGGTGCGCATTTGAAGCTGCCCAATGGCGAACGCTTCATGCAGCGCTTCGACCCGCGCGCCGAGCTGGCACCACGCGATATCGTCGCCCGCGCCATCGACCACGAAATGAAGCGCCTGGGTATCGACTGCGTGTACCTGGACATCAGCCACAAGCCCGAAGCCTTCATCAAGACCCATTTCCCAACCGTCTACGAACGCTGCCTGACCTTCAATATCGACATCACCAAGGGCCCGATCCCAGTGGTGCCGGCCGCGCATTACACCTGCGGGGGCGTAATGGTCGACCAGCATGGCCGCACCGACGTGCCGGGCCTGTATGCCATCGGCGAAACCAGCTTCACCGGCCTGCACGGCGCCAACCGCATGGCCAGCAATTCACTGCTCGAATGCTTCGTGTATGCGCGCTCGGCGGCAGCGGACATTCTTGAGCAACTGCCGTGTATCCCGGTACCAGCCGCCCTGCCCCGCTGGGACGCGAGCCAGGTCACCGATTCGGACGAGGATGTGATCATCGCCCACAACTGGGACGAGCTGCGGCGTTTCATGTGGGACTATGTGGGCATCGTGCGCACCAACAAGCGCCTGCAACGGGCGCAACATCGGGTGCGCTTGTTGCTGGATGAGATCGACGAGTTCTACAGCAACTATAAGGTCAGCCGCGACCTGATCGAATTGCGCAACCTGGCCCAAGTGGCCGAGCTGATGATCCGGTCGGCCATGGAGCGCAAGGAAAGCCGCGGCCTGCATTACACCCTCGACTACCCACAGATGCTGCCCGAAGCCCGGGACACTATCCTGGTGCCAACCACCTACGGCGGCTGAACTTCAGGCGCACCCGCAGGCGCCGGTGCACATCGGCGGCCTGCGCATCCTTGGGCACGCAGATTGAGCGCACTCGCCGCTCACCCTGCACCCGGTAACGCAACACCACGATCAGCGGCAACGCCAGGCTGTCGGGCCGCAGTTGCACAGGATGCCAGCCGCGCGCGGCGCTCCATAATTGCCAGCCATCGTCGTCACGGCGCAGGCCAAGAATCGACGAACGGTGAGTGAGCAGGATTTGCCGCGGTAATACCCAGGCACAATGAGCCAGGCATAAAGGGATGCCAAGGCTTGAGTAAGGCAGGTCAAGAGCCATCAGGCTGCCCAGCGCGACCATCTGGGCAAGCATGTAGGCCACCAGCAACAGCCGTGAGGCCTGCCAGCGGCATTCGAAACGATTACTTGGGCTGGACACGATCCAGGATCATCCGAACCATGCGCTGCAGCTCCGGGTCTTCGGATTCGGCTCGCTCCATGAACCAGCCAAACATGTCCTGGTCTTCGCACTCGAGCAACCTGACGTAGAGGTCGCGGTCCACCTGATTGAGCGTCGCGTACACCTCTTTGGTGAAAGGCACCAGCAACACATCCAGCTCCAGCATGCCGCGACGGCTGTGCCAGTAGAGGCGATTGATTTCTACATCTTCGACCATGGAGCCCTCCTAAAATAGAGCGCAAGTATACAGCCCGGACGCCCCCGGAACAGTCGGCTTTGGTCGCCCGAGACGAAACTATGCATTTGCCGGACGCCCCTCTATGATGCACCCATGACTTTTTGACCTGCGATGACCCATGGCTGACTCCGCTTTTTTCTGCTCCCTGTCCCACGAAGGCGTTCTCGCCGTCCGCGGCTCTGATGCTGCCAAGTTCCTGCAGGGCCAACTGACCTGCAACCTCAATTACCTGAGTGAAACCCAGGCCAGCCTGGGCGCGCGCTGCACGCAAAAAGGCCGTATGCAGTCCAGCTTCCGGATCCTGCTGCAGGGTGATGGTGTACTCCTGGCCATGGCCACCGAGTTGCTTGAACCGCAACTGGCGGACTTGAAGAAGTACGCGGTGTTCTCCAAATCCAAGCTCACCGACGAAAGTGCTGCCTGGGCGCGCTTCGGCCTGGCGAACGCAGACGCGGCCCTGAGCGCCCTGGGCCTCGCGCTGCCGGTCGAGACCGATAGCGTGGCACGCAACGAGGCGTTGATTGCCGTCCGCGTTTCCCCGGGCCGTGCCGAACTCTGGGTACCTGCCGAACACGCCGACGCCGTGCGCAGCCAATTGGCCGCGCACTTGCAACAAGCTGAATTGAATGCCTGGCTGCTTGGCCAGATCCGTGCTGGTATCGGCCAGGTGATGCCGCAGACGCGCGAGCTGTTCATCCCGCAGATGCTCAACCTGCAGGCCGTGGGTGGCGTCAGCTTCAAGAAAGGCTGCTACACCGGCCAGGAAATCGTCGCGCGCATGCAGTACCTGGGCAAACTCAAGCGGCGCCTGTATCGCCTGAGCCTTGAGGCCGACGAACTTCCCGAGCCAGGCACGCCGCTGTTTTCACCGAGCCATAACAGCGCGATCGGCGAAGTGGTCATCGCGGCAAAAGCTGACCAGTCGATTGAACTTCTCGCCGTGCTGCAAGCCGAAGCTGCCGACAGTGGCGACGTGCGCTTGGGAACCCTGGAGGGGCCGGGCTTGCACCTGCTTGACCTACCCTACCAACTGGACCGTGATCGCGAGATCCAGCGTTAATCGCCGTACTTTTTTGCAGCACCCTAGAGAGCATGAATGAACAAGCTGGCGGAAAAAGTCCAACAAGCGTTGGTAACGGCCATCGACAACGATGACCTGGTTCTGCCGACATTGCCGGAGGTGGCCCTGAAAATTCGCCAGGCCGCCGAAGACCCGGACATCAGCATCAGCGACCTGAGCAAAGTGATCAGTCGTGACACGGCCCTGTCGGCGCGCCTGATCAAAGTGGTCAACAGCCCGTTGCTACGGGCCAGCCAGGAAGTCACCGACCTGCACACCGCCATCACCCGGCTCGGCACCAACTACAGCAGCAACCTGGCTATCGGCTTGGTGATGGAGCAGATCTTTCACGCCCGCTCCGGGGTGGTCGAACAGAAAATGCGCGACGTGTGGCGTCGCAGCCTGGAAGTGGCGGGCGTGAGCTATGCCTTGTGCCGTCGCCGCAGCCAGCTCAAGCCGGACCAGGCGGCCCTGGGTGGCTTGGTGCATCAGATCGGCGTGCTGCCGATCCTCACGTATGCCGAGGATCACTATGAGCTGCTGGCCGACCCCGTCAGCCTCAACCACGTCATCGACAGCATCCACCCGGTGCTGGGGGACAAGCTGCTGCGGGTCTGGGACTTCCCCGAGATGCTGGTGAACGTGCCGGGCCAATACCTGGACCTGACACGCGACTCTGCAAGCCTGGACTACGTCGACCTGGTGCAGGTCGCCGCGCTGTACTGCCACCGCGGTACCGGTCATCCCTTGGGGACCACGCCGATCGCCACATTGCCGGCCCTCACGAAGTTGCGCATAGACCTGCACAGCGATGCCGTGCGCAGCGAACTGGACGAAGCGCGTTCGATGTTTTACTGATCAACCCGCGATAAAGCTCACGCGTACCTTAAGCCCCGCCAGCTCGCCATCATGCAGGCTGATCTGTGCCAGGTGCGCACGGCAAATCTCCCCGACAATCGCCAGCCCCAAGCCCGATCCCATGCCATGCTGGCTGCGTCGATAAAAGCGCTCGAACACCCGGTCCCGCTCATCCAGCGGGATACCGGGGCCGTCATCCTCCACCTCTAGCACCGCCGGGGCCGTCACTCGCAGAATCACATTGCCGCCGGGCGGGGTATGGGCCAAGGCGTTATCCACCAGGTTACTCAGCAGCTCATTCAACAGCGTTGGTTCGCCGCGCAGCCATACCGGCTCGTCGGCCTCCAGCGCCAGGGCTACGCCCCGCGCGTGGGCCAGCGGCGCCATGGCCATACCGAGCTCACGGGCCAATTGGCTTAAATCGAGCAGTTGCGCACCGCCTTCGGCAATGGCCCGAGCACCATTTTCGATGCGGGCCAGGGACAACAATTGATTCGCCAGGTGCGTCAGGCGGTCGGTGCCCTGGGCAGCCGTTTCCAGGGTGCTGCGCCAGGTGGCCGGTTCTTCGGCACGCAGGCCCAGTTCCAGCCTGGCCTTGAGCGCCGCCAGGGGTGTGCGCAGCTCGTGGGCAGCGTCGGCAATAAACTGCGCCTGGCGCTCGAACTGCCCGCGCAGACGTTCGGTGAAATGGTTGAGAGAGCGCACCAGTGGGCCGAACTCATCCTGAACTTCCACCAATGGCAGAGGCCGCAGGTCATCAGGCTGGCGCTCTTCCACCGCCGTACGCAGGCGTTCCAGCGGGCGCAGTGCGGCGCTTACCGCGAACCACACCAGCAATAACGCACCGATGGCGAGCATGCCCAGGCGCAACAGCGTGTCGGCCATAAGGCTACGGGCCATGGCCACCCTTGCTTCTTCCGTTTCCGCGACACGAATTTCGGCCATGCCATTCATGTTCGGCTCCGAGACAGCCTTGAGCAGGCTCACCACGCGTACATGCTGGCCCAGGTACATGGCGTTGTAAAACCGTGCCAAGGCCGGGTAATCGTCGGTGCGGGGCGTGCCAGGCGGCGGGCCGGGCAGGTTTTCGTAACCGGAAATCAGCTTCTGGTCAATATCATTGACCTGGTAATAAATACGCCCGGCACTGTCGTAGGCAAACGTGTCCAGGGCCACATAGGGCACGTTGGCGCTGAGGGTGCCGTCCACCTGGGTCAAGCCGGCGGCAATGGTGCGCGCCGAGGCCAGCAGCGTGCGGTCATAGGCGGTGTCGGCGGCTTCGCGACCGTTCCAATAGGCGCTCATGCCGCTGGCGAGCATCAACAACACCAGCAACAGCGCCAGGTTGCACAGTAAGCGCCAGCGCAGACTGCTGGGTTTATGCATCACGGGCTTCCAGCAAATAGCCAAGGCCGCGGAAGGTGACGATGGCGATGGGCTGGCCATCGAGCTTCTTGCGCAGGCGATGTACGTAGATTTCGATAGCGTCGGGGCTGGCCTCCTCGTCCAGGCCGAAAACCTGGGAAGCCAATTGTTCCTTGCTCATCACGCGGCCCGGCCGGGCAATCAAGGCTTCGAGCACCGCTTGTTCTCGGGACGTCAAGGTCATCAGTTCGCCTGCGACCGTGAAGCGCCGGGTATCGAGGTCGTACACCAACACACCGCAGGCCTGCTGGCGCTCGCCGCCCAACACGCTGCGCCGCAACAGCGCCTTGACCCGTGCTTCGAGTTCCGTGAGTTCAAACGGTTTGGCCAGGTAGTCATCGGCGCCCAGGTTCAGGCCGTGCACGCGATCTTTTACATCACTGCGCGCGGTCAGCATCAGCACTGGCAGGTTTTTTCCACGCGCTCGCAAACGCGCGAGCACCTCGAAACCATCCAGGCGCGGCAACCCTACGTCCAGGATCACCGCGGCGTATTCCTCGCTGCTCAAGGCCAGGTCCGCCGCCACGCCGTCATGCAACACATCAACGGTCAAACCCATGCTCTTGAGCGCTTGGGCGACACTTTCGGCGAGCTGCAGATGGTCTTCAACCAGAAGGACACGCATGGATTTCTACCTCGTTCAGGGGTGGTCGGCGCCACGCTTTGCCCGGCAGTTTACAGCCGCAACCTGGCCTGTGAAGCCCGAAAACATTGAAAGGCGATTGAAAGGTTAGTGAAAGCTTCGCCCTTTAGCATCCAACCTACGGTGGTCTATGCCCGCCGAGCTATCTGATCCGTAGCGACCGAAAAACGCCTCGATGCGTTTTCGTCAAAATAAGAACAATAACGGAGTACACCACGATGCTGTCGACACAGCCACAGGCTTGCCCGCCTGTTCGCTCTTCCCGCCTGACCCACACCGCCCTCGCCAGTGCCGCCGCCCTTGCCGGCTTTTCGCCGCTCAGCCAGGCTGCCTTCTTCGAAGACAGCAGCGCGACCCTGGAAACCCGCAACATGTACTTCAACCGCGACTTTCGCGACGGTACCAGTGCGCAGCAATCCAAGCGCGACGAATGGGCCCAGGGCTTCATGCTCAACGTGCAATCGGGCTACACCGACGGCACCGTCGGCTTTGGCGTGGATGCGTTGGGCATGCTCGGGGTCAAGCTCGACTCCAGCCCCGACCGCACCGGCACCGGCCTGCTGCCGACTCACGATGACGGGCGCGCCGCCAACGAGTACTCCAAGCTGGGCCTGACCGGCAAAGTGAAAATCTCGGCGACTGAGCTTAAGATCGGCTCGCTGATCCCCGAACTGCCGATCCTCAAGCCCAACGACGGGCGCATCCTGCCACAGACTTTCAACGGTGGCTTGATCACCTCCAAGGAATTCAAGAACCTGGTGTTCACCGGTGGCCGCCTGGACAAAGCCAAGGACCGTGACGACACCAACTACGAAGACATCGCGCTCAATAACAAGAACAGCCGCTTCCTCAGCGGTGCCACCGGCAAGCACTTCAACTTCGGTGGCGTCGACTACAAGTTCGCCGACAAGATCACCGGCAGCTACCACTTCGCCCAACTCGACGACGTCTACCGCCAGCACTTCCTAGGCATGGTCGCATCACGCCCGATGGGCCCTGGCACCTTCGCCGCCGACCTGCGACTGGCAATCAGCGATGACACCGGCTCGGCCCACGGCGGCAATATCGACAACAAGTCCCTCAACGGCCTGTTCAGCTATGCCCTAAATGGCCATAAGCTCAGCGCCGGCTACCAGCACATGTCCGGTGACAGCGCCTTCCCGTATGTGGATGGCAGCGACCCGTACCTGGTCAACTTCGTGCAGATCAACGATTTTGCCGGCGCCGAAGAACGCTCCTGGCAGGCACGTTACGACTACGATTTCGCCAAGCTGGGCATTCCTGGCTTGAGTTTCATGAGCCGTTACCTCTCGGGTGACAACATCAAGCTCAAGAACGGCGAGACCGGCAAGGAGTGGGAACGCAACAGCGAGATCAAGTACGTGGTGCAAAGCGGTACGTTCAAAGATGTGGCTGTGCGCCTGCGTAACGCCACCTATCGTTCCAACTACTCGGCCCGTGATGCGGATGAAATGCGCTTGCTGGTCAGCTATAGCGTCGCACTTTGGTAGTACCCCCTCATAACAAAAACGATGGAGATCGCCATGACCCCTTCACTGCGTAAATTTGCCCTCACCGCCGGCTGCATGCTGTTCGCCGGCCAACTGCTGGCTGCCGACGAACCCAAGCGTCCGGAATGCATCGCCCCGGCCTCCCCTGGCGGCGGTTTTGACCTGACCTGCAAACTGGCGCAAAGCGCGCTGGTGAACCAAAAGCTGCTGACCAAGCCGATGCGTGTGACCTACATGCCAGGCGGCGTGGGCGCGGTAGCCTACAACGCGGTCGTCGCCCAGCGCCCTGCGGATGCCGGCACGTTGGTCGCCTGGTCGAGCGGTTCGCTGCTGAACCTGGCCCAGGGCAAGTTCGGCCGTTTTGATGAAAGCGCCGTGCGCTGGTTGGCGGCAGTGGGCACCAGCTATGGCGCCATCGCGGTGAAAAGCGACTCGCCCTACAAGACCCTCGATGACCTGGTAAAAGCCCTGAAGAAAGACCCGGGCAGCGTGGTGATCGGCTCCGGCGGCACCGTCGGCAGCCAGGACTGGATGCAAACCGCGCTGATCGCCAAGGCCGCCGGGATCAACCCGCGCGAGCTGCGTTACGTGGCTCTTGAGGGGGGCGGTGAAATCGCCACGGCCCTGCTGGGCGGTCATATCCAGGTAGGCAGTACCGACATCTCCGACTCCATGCCGCATATCCAGAGCGGCGATATGCGCCTGCTGGCGGTGTTCTCCGAGAAGCGCCTGGATGAGCCGGAAATGAAGGATATTCCGACCGCCAAAGAGCAAGGCTACGACATCGTCTGGCCGGTGGTGCGTGGCTTCTACCTGGGGCCAAAAGTCAGCGATGCCGACTACGCCTGGTGGAAAGACGCCTTCGACAAACTGCTGGCTTCCGAGGAGTTCGCCAAGCTGCGTGACCAGCGCGAGCTGTTCCCGTTCGCCATGACGGGCCAGGAGCTGGACACCTACGTGAAGAAACAAGTGGCTGACTACAAAGTGCTGGCCAAAGAGTTCGGCCTGATCCAGTAATCGCCCCTCTTTTGTGTAATGCCCCTGTAGGAGCGAGCTTGCTCGCGAAGAACCCAAGGACATCCACGTGCGTCCAGAGAGCACGCGTTATCGTTGACGTTTTTCGCGAGCAAGCTCGCTCCTACAAGAGGGGCCTTGGAGTTTTCTATGCTCTTACAACGCATTTTCGCTGCCGTGCTATTGCTTGCCTGTATCGGCCTGGCACTGATGGCCTGGCCGTATCAGGCGGCCTTTTCCTACGAACCCGTAGGGCCGAGAGCCTTCCCCCTGCTGTTGCTCGGGCTGATGGGCCTGGCGCTCATCTACATGATGATTCGCCCGCAGGCGACCAAACACACCGACGATGAACCCGCGCTGGATCAACCCGCGTTGATCAAGATCGGCATCTGTGTGGCCCTGCTGCTGGTGTTTGCCGGCACATTCGAATCCTTGGGTTTCATTCTCAGCAGCATGCTGATCGGTATTCCGATGGCACGGCTGTACGGCGGCCGCTGGTTCCCCAGCGTGGTGATCATCACCTTGATGAGCGTCGGTCTTTATCTGCTGTTCGATAAAACCATGGACGTACCGTTGCCCCTCGGCCTGCTCGACGTTCTGGAGAACTGATATGGATACTTTTGGCTATTTGGGCCAGGGTTTCGGCGTTGCGCTGAGCCCCTATAACCTGGTGACCGCGTTGTGCGGCACCCTGATTGGCACCGTGGTCGGCCTGTTACCGGGCCTGGGCCCGATCAACGGCGTGGCACTGTTGATCCCCATCGCCTTCGCCCTGGGCTTGCCGCCAGAATCGGCGCTGATCCTGCTGGCAGCCGTGTACCTGGGCTGCGAATACGGCGGCCGCATCAGTTCGATTCTGCTGAACATCCCGGGCGAAGCGTCCACCGTGATGACCACCCTCGACGGCTACCCGATGGCCCGCAAAGGCCTGGCTGGCGTGGCGCTGTCGTTGTCGGCGTGGAGTTCGTTCATCGGCGCGTTTATCGCTACCTGCGGCATGGTGCTGTTCGCTCCGCTGCTGGCCAAGTGGGCGATTGCTTTCGGCCCGGCGGAATATTTCGTCCTGATGGTGTTTGCGATTGTCTGCCTGGGCGGCATGGCCGGTGACAAACCGTTGAAGACCTTTGTCGCGGCGCTGATCGGCTTGTTCCTGTCGTGTGTGGGCATCGACGCCAACAGCGGTGTGTACCGCTTTACCGGCGACAATATTCACCTGACCGACGGTATCCAGTTCGTGGTTCTGGTGCTCGGCCTGTTCTCTATCAGTGAGATTCTCTTGCTGCTGGAAAAAACCCACCGTGGCCAGGAAGCGGTGAAAGCCACAGGGCGCATGATGTTCAACGTCAAGGAAGCCTTGTCGGTGCTCACCGTGAATCTTCGTTGCGGCGTGTCGGGCTTTATCATAGGCGTATTGCCGGGCGCTGGTGCGACCATGGCCTCGGCCGTTGCCTACATGACCGAGAAACGCATCGCAGGCGCCAGCGGCAAATTTGGTCAGGGCGACATGCGCGGCCTGGCCGCCCCTGAAACCGCGATCGGCGCGTCGGTCTGCGGCGCCATGGTACCGATGCTGACTCTCGGCGTTCCTGGCTCGGGCACCACGGCGGTGATGATCGGCGCCCTGTCGCTGTACAACATCACCCCCGGCCCATTGCTGTTCCAACAGCAACCGGACATTGTCTGGGGCCTGATCGCCTCGTTGTTCATCGCCAACATCATGCTGGTCGTGCTCAACATCCCGATGATCCGTATCTTCACCCGTATCCTCGCCGTGCCGAACTGGGCGCTGGTGCCGGTGATCGCCATCATCACCGCGATTGGCGTGTACGCCGTGCATGCCACCACCTTCGATCTGTTCCTGATGATCGCCATCGGCATCTTCGGCTACATCCTGCGCAAGCTGGACTTCCCGCTGTCGCCGCTGCTGCTGGGCTTTATCCTCGGCGGTTTGATGGAGCAGAACCTGCGCCGTGCGCTGTCGATCTCCAACGGTGCGCTGGAAATCCTGTGGTCGAGCCCGATCACCTTCGGCGTCTGGGTGCTGACCGCAATCATGCTGCTTGTACCGCTGCTGCGTATCTGGCGTAAACGCGTGCAACAGCGTCGTGCCCTGGCCGATGTCTGAGGTCACCTTTAAACATTGGTGGGGAACACCGCTGGTCGGCCTGGCCGGCGGTTACCTGGCCAGCCTGGTCGGCTGGCCGTTGCCGTACATGGTCGGCTCGTTGCTGGCGATCATCCTGGTGCGCTGCCTGACGCCCTGGCAATTGGCGGAGATTCCCGGCGGGCGCAAATGCGGCCAATGGGTGGTGGGCATCGGCATTGGCCTGCACTTCACCCCACTGGTGATCGAGCAGGTGATGAGCCACTTCGGCCTGATCTTCTTCGGTGCACTGGTCACCAGCTTGTCGAGCGTGGTCGGCGTGTGGTTGATGCGCCGCAGCGGGGAAGACCGCGCCACGGCGTTTTTCTCCAGCATGCCGGGCGGTTCCGGGGAGATGGTCAACCTCGGCGCCCGCAATGGCGCAATACTTAGCCGAGTGGCGGCAGGGCAAAGCCTGCGTGTGCTGGTGGTGGTGCTGTGTGTGCCGGCGATCTTCAAGTATTTGCTCGGAGGCGGCGCGCCGCAGTTCCATCCGGCGCCGGTGGACTGGGCCTGGCTGGCCCTGCTGTTTCCGGTGGGTGCGCTGGTTGCCTGGGGCTGGCAACGCTTGCGCCAACCCAACCCTTGGCTGTTCGGGCCATTGCTGGTGAGTGCGATCGCCAGTGTGACCTGGGATTTACACATTGGCCTGCCCGACGGCGGCAGCCAGATCGGCCAATGGTTGATCGGCAGCGGTTTGGGCTGCCACTTCAATCGGCAGTTCTTCCGTCGCGCGCCCTCATTCATGGGCCGCACCTTGATTGGCACGGCATTGACCATGCTGCTGGCGACGTTAGCGGCGGTGGGCTTGAGCGCCCTCACTCACCTCGATCTGCGATCACTGACCCTGGGCATGATGCCAGGCGGTATCGCTGAGATGAGCCTGACAGCTGAAACCCTGCAGCTGTCGGTGCCCTTGGTGACGGCGATGCAGGTGATGCGCTTGTTGTTCGTGCTGTTCTTGGCCGAGCCTTTGTTTCGGCACTGGAACCGTCAGCCCGACCCCCCTCTAAAACCTCCCACATGTTGAATGTGCCAGGCCTCAGACCGGTGGCAAACGCCACTCGATGGGGGCCTCGCCATTCTGCTCGAGAAACTTGTTGGCCCGGCTGAAATGCCCGCAGCCCAGAAACCCGCGATACGCCGACAACGGCGACGGATGCACCGAGGTCAGCACCAGATGCTTGGTGGCGTCGATGAGCTTCTGCTTGCTTTGAGCATGGGCGCCCCACAGCAGGAACACCAGGTGCGGCTGATGCTCGCTGACTACCTCGATAATCCGATCGGTAAAGAACTGCCAACCCTTGCCCGCATGGGCGTTGGCGTTGGCGCGCTCCACGGTCATGGTGGTGTTGAGCATCAGCACGCCCTGGTCGGCCCAGCTTTGCAGGTAGCCGTGGTTGGGGATGTCGATGTTCAGGTCGCGCTTGAGCTCTTTATAGATATTGACCAGCGACGGCGGCGCTGGCACGCCCGGTTGCACCGAGAAGCACAGGCCGTGGGCCTGGCCCGGGCCGTGGTAGGGGTCCTGCCCGAGGATCACCACCTTGACCTTGTCCAGCGGTGTTGAATTGAGTGCGTTGAAAATCAATGGGCCGGGCGGGTAGATCTCTTTGCCAGCGGCATGCTCCTGGCACAGAAACTCGCGCAATTGCGCCATGTAAGGCTTCTCGAACTCCTCACGCAGAGCGTGCTTCCAGCTGGGTTCGAGTTTGATACGGTCGCCATCGGTCATAGTTGAATTGTCTTGTAAAAAAGAATGAGGCGAACCCTAGGAAAGCCGACCCCGCTTGTCAATTGATCTGACACAGCACCGGCACTTTCTCACGAAGGGATCATACTCATCCTTCACCTTCTCGATTGAGGTCACGATGAACCTGCATTTCGAAGAACTGACCGGCAGTGGCGGCGCTCGCATCGGTATCGCCAGCCTGGACGCGCCAAAGTCCCTTAACGCCCTCTCCCTGCCAATGATTCTGGCCCTGGATGAGCGCATGGAGGCCTGGGCCAAAGATCCGCAGATCGTCTGCGTGCTGCTACGCGGTAACGGCCCCAAAGCCTTTTGCGCCGGTGGCGAAGTTCGCAGCCTGGCCCATGCTTGCCGTGAACAGCCCGGCGAAGTTCCGGCCCTGGCCGCTGAGTTTTTTGCTGCCGAATATCGTCTTGACTACCGCCTGCACACCTACCCAAAGCCGTTGATCTGCTGGGGCCACGGTTATGTGTTGGGCGGTGGCATGGGCCTGTTGCAAAGCGCCGCCGTGCGTATCGTTACGCCAAGCAGTCGTTTGGCCATGCCCGAGATCAGCATTGGCTTGTACCCGGATGTGGGTGCCAGTTGGTTCTTGTCCCGCTTGCCAGGCAAGCTCGGCCTGTTCCTGGGCCTCACCGGCGCCCATATCAACGGTCGCGACGCGCTGGACTTGGGCCTGGCCGACCGTTTCCTGCGTGATGACCAGCAAGATGATCTGATCGATGGCCTGCTGCAGCTGAACTGGCAGGAACAGAGCGCGATGCAACTCAACAGCTTGCTCAAGGCCCTGGCGCAGGAGGCAATCAGCGATCAGCCCGAAGCGCAATGGCTACCGCGCCGCGCACAGATCGACGAATGGCTGGATGTAGGAGATGTGCGGTGTGCCTGGCGAGCCTTGAGCCTGCTGCGCGACCACAACGACCCGCTATTGAGCCGGGCCGGCAAAACCCTCAGTGAGGGCTGCCCACTGACGGCGCACCTTGTGTGGGAACAGCTCCAGCGTGCCCGTCACCTCTCATTGGCCCAGGTGTTCGAGATGGAATACACCCTGAGCCTCAACTGCTGCCGTCATCCGGAATTCGCCGAAGGGGTTCGGGCGCGCCTGATCGACAAAGACCAGACGCCTCATTGGCACTGGCCGGATATCAATGCACTCCCGGAAGCGGTGGTGCGGGCGCATTTTGACAAGGCCTGGGAAGGTAGGAACCCTCTGGCAGACTTATCTGACTACTGACAGGTCTGTACGCTTGTCGTTGACCTTGAAGGCGCAATTGTCCGGTTGGCTGTCCTTGCAGGTGTACACCGGCAATTTGAACGCATCGGGCTGCAGCTCCCAATACAAGGTGCCGGTCAACGACATGTTGATAACCTCATTACCCCTGTTTGGCCTCAACATTACCACCCCATTCCTACTGGTGCGGTAGATGCATTTGTCCATGTAGCCGCTTCCTCTCTCCTCGCCTTCGCCCGGCACAAAGACTGCGCCAATGAACCCGTCGATAACGCCACGAGACGCAACCCTCGGGCTTTGCCAGCGCAGGCCATTGTCGTTGACACGATAATGGCCGTCGGCATACGCGACCTGCGACGGATAAGGACAGCCTTGCTCCGCTCTTGCCGATGCAATGAAGCAGCTCATCAGCAGAAGCAGGCCTATTGATTGTTTGAACATAGGGGTTCCATCTGCTCAGTCTCACCACGCAAAAGCACGAGGCTTTACGTTAGTGAAGTACAGCTAGCGCCTCAAAGATAGCTGTTAAATCTGACAGTACGGACATACGGTACCCATAAAAAACGGCGCATGATGCGCCGCTTGTTTTTCAAGATATTAACGGTGACCGCCGCGGCCACCTCCATGGTCAGAACCACGTCCACGCCCGCCATTGCCCCAGCGGTCGCCCCAGCCCTGGTTTGAATAGGGTCGGTAACCGGCTCGTGGGTAATAGCGAGGTGCCGGTTGGTAGTAGCGCGGCGCCGAATAGTAACGGGGCTGTGGCGCATAGTAACGAGGCGCTGGCGCGTAATAGCTGCGCCCGGAAGGGTAATAACGCGGGCCGCCGTAGTAATAGGCTGGCGCCGGTGCGGTGTAGACCTCGGAGCGATAGTAGGTAGCGCCTCCATCGTAATAGGGCACGCAGGCTGAAAGGGTCAGGCCGAGCAAAGCGATAAGCAGCAGTCGTCGATACATGGCGGCCTCCTGGACCGCGGAAGAGCTCCTCCAGCGACGCTGGCGAGCGGCATTCAGCCTTCACTGAATGACGAAACATCTGACATCAAAAACCGAATCTGGTGCGTTCGCGACACAAGTGGAAACATCTGTTTCAGACGAAGTGAAAGCCCGCCAAAACGCCATGATGATGGAATGCCGTGCAGCCGCGCTGTATCGTGCAACAACTAACGCGCCCTACCCGATTCCCTTCTGAACCGACCCATGACCACACCGACCCTTTGCCCCGCCTGTGGTGCCCGCAACGACTGCTCCCTGGCCGATCCGCGCACTGCCGATCAAGCCTGCTGGTGCTACAGCATCATCATCGACCCGGCGGTGCTTGAAGCCCTGCCGGATGAGTTGCGTAATAAAGCCTGCCTGTGCCCACGCTGCGCGCAAGTGGACGAACAGTTGCGTAACCGCCATGCGCGTTGATCGTTTCCTCAGCAACCTGCCACAGTTCAATCGCAAGCAAGTGCGCCTGCTGCTGGTGGAACGCCGGGTGACCGTAGAGGGGGTTGCAATCAGCGATCCGCACCATGACGTACGTGAATTCAGCCAGGTCTGCGTTGACGGTGAAATCCTGCAAGCGGGCAAGCCGGCGCGCTATTTCATGCTGCACAAACCCCAGGGTTGCGTCAGCGCCACGTCGGACCCGCAACACTCCACGGTCCTGGACCTGCTGGACGAACCGGACAAAGCCGACCTGCATATCGCCGGGCGCCTGGATTTCAACACCACCGGCCTCATGCTGATCACCAACGACGGCCAATGGTCGCGGCGCCTCACGCAACCGCAGACCAAGTTGCCCAAGGTGTACCACGTGCAAACCGAGCAGGACATCGGCCCGCAGTACGCGGTGACGTTCGCGACAGGCGTGTATTTCGCTTTCGAAGATCTCACCACCCAACCTGCCGAACTTGAACGGCTGGGTCCCAGGACAGCGCGGTTGAGCATCATCGAAGGCCGGTATCACCAGGTCAAACGCATGTTCGGTCATTTTGATAACAAGGTGATCGGCCTGCACCGCGAGCGAATGGGGCCTTTAGTGCTCGATGCGTCGCTTGCGCCGGGTCAGTATCGGCCACTGACTGACGAAGAGATCTTAAAAGTCTGACGACCGTTCAGCCGATGATGGCAAAAAACCAGCCGCTCGCCTTGCGACATGTGTTCCGTATTGCTTGAATCAGGGCTTCGGCCAGATAATGACTGATGAGTCGCCTATAACCTCCAAGAAACACCTTGCCTCGCCCACGCTTGATCCACGGGCCTTCCCGGCAAACCGCCCGTCATAACAACACCCACCGGCCAGCCGTCATCGGACCGACATGGGCCCTCATTTTCCAGGCGTATGCCTACCTGTCATAAAGCTCGTGCAGAGTGATCTGCGCGCACTACCCGCTTGCCAGGAGTCTTACGACATGAGGCCAGAAATCGCTGTGCTGGATATACAGGGTCAGTATCGGGTGTACACGGAGTTCTATCGCGCGGACGCGGCGGCAAAGACCATCGTCCTGGTCAACGGCTCCATGGCGACCACGGCGTCCTTCGCTCAAACCGTGAAAAGCCTGTACCCGCAGTTCAATGTGGTGTTGTACGACCAGCCCTACGCTGGCCGTTCCAAAATCCATAACCGTCATGAGCAGATGCTGACCAAGGAAGTCGAAGGCCAGATCCTCCTGGAACTGCTCGACCACTTCGCCGCTGAACACGTGCTGTCCTTCTCCTGGGGCGGTGCCGCCACGTTGGTTGCCCTCGCACAGCGCCCCCGTCGGGTAGAAAAAGCCGTGATCAGCTCATTCTCGCCGGTGATCAATGCGCCCATGCGTGACTACCTCGAACGCGGCGTCGACTACTTGGGCAACCTCGACCGCGACCGCGTCGGCCATCTGGTCAACAGCACCATCGGCAAGCACCTGCCTTCGCTGTTCAAACGCTTCAACTACCGCCATGTCAGCAGCCTGGCCGCACACGAATACGGGCAGATGCACTTTCACATCAGCCACGTGCTCAACAGCGACCGGCAGTGCTACCTCAAGGCAGCCAGGCAGATCGATATTCCGGTGCTGTTCTTGAACGGCGAGTGGGACGAATACACCAGTGCAGACGACGCCAAGCTGTTTGGCCAGCATGTGGCCAAGAGCAGCTTCAGCACCATCCAGGCCACGGGGCACTTCCTGGACATGGAACATAAAGCGGCGTGCCGAGATAGCCGTGAGGCCGTGGTGGGCTTCTTGAAAGGGCAGCGGCCCGTCAGCCAGTTGCGGTATAGCCAGGGCCAGGCGCAGCATGCATGGGCGCTTTGAAATCAGGCCTGACACTGTGGCGAGCAAGCTCTGTCGCCACACGCAACTCTCACATTTTTCAAAGAAAAACTTCAAATCCAGCCGAACATCTGGTACAAAGTCAGCCGCTCTGAGCGGGTATAGTTTAGTGGCAAAACGAAAGCTTCCCAAGCTTTAGTTGAGGGTTCGATTCCCTCTACCCGCTCCACTCAGATTTTCACTTGCGTCAGGAGGGCTCTGGCGTAAGATGCACAAAAAACCGGTCCTTGGTGACCGGTTTTTTTATGCCTTGAATTTGGTCTTCAGCGTGCATCTGCTGCCCGGAGCCAAGCCTGAGAACGTGAAGTACTTCGTAATACCTCCAAGCGGCGCCATTTATGCGCGCCCATACACTTCATTCAACACCTATAGAAATCTCGGACATCGACCGCTGGTAGGTAGAGTGTTGATAATTTTATAACAGTGGTTATAGTCACCACCAACACACACCACAAGGAGGTGATGTGGATAGCCGGTATTTGATAGGACACATCGTTGCAGACGGTTGGTATCTGGTGCGCATCCGAGGTAGCCATCATCACTTCAAGCACCCGACAAAGCCGGGGCTCGTGACGAGCCCTCACCCCAAAAAGGACCTGCTGGATAAAACCGCCAAAAGTATTTTGAAACAGGCTCTGCTGAGCTAACCGTCCCTGGAGGGCAAGAACATGCTTTACCCCATCGCAATCTCAACGGGCGACGCGGACCACGCCTGGGGCGTGGAAGTCCCGGATATTCCTGGCTGTTATTCGGCCGGTGATGACCTGGACGATGCCATGGCCATGGCCCGCGAAGCCATCGAAGGGCACTTCGAGATCCTGGCAGAAGATGGCGCGCCGATCCCCACCGCGCAGAAAGTCACCGTACACGCCGCCAACCCTCAGTACGCCGGTTGCACGTGGGCTGTGGTGGACATCGACGTGACCAAGTATTTGGGCAAGGCCCAGAAGCTCAATATCACCCTGCCCGGCTATCTGCTCAATCGCATTGATGAATATGTGCTGAATCATCCGCAGGAAAAAAGCCGCTCGGGGTTTCTGGCGTCCGCAGCGCTCAAGGTATTACAACAGGAGCGGTAGCTACGCCTAAGCAAAGTCTTGCGGCAAGGACGGCAACACATCGCGATAATGTCGCCTCATCGCGCCAAAGATCGGAAGCACGGCAATGCGGGATACCCAACACTCCACACCCCCAACCATCCTGCGCCAAGTAGCCGGCTGGGTGCTGGTTTTGCCACTGCTGGCCTCGTTTGTAAGGCTACCCTTTCCTCTTGGCTTGCTCTTGGGTACGGGCGTGATTGTCGCGTCGGCTTACGGGGTGAAACTAGCCTGGCGTCATGCGACCCGACGCGTGGCTGTATTTGCTTTGATTATCACCCTGCTCAATATCATTTCTGCGTTCGTGCTAAGTACGGTATCAGTGCTGAAGGCGCTCTACATTATCGTCTGGCTCTACGGGTACTCTTATTATTCCAACTGGGTTTACTGGAACTTCTAGGCAGGCGAGGAATTTGACCGCAAGAAACGTAGTTTCCAAACCCATTGATGGGTCTACAGTGACGTCGTACCCATCCACGTCCCTCAAGGAGCCTGCCCATGACTTACCATTACAAGCTCATGCCTTCGCCTGTCGGTGAACTCACACTGGTGGCGCGCGATGGCAAACTCAGCGCCATTCTCTGGGAAGTGGAACGCGCCAATCGCGTACGCCTGGGTGAATTGATCGAGGCCAACGACAGCCCGGTGCTGCAAGAAACCGAACGCCAACTGAAGGAATACTTTGCCGGAACGCGTAACCAGTTCGAACTGGCACTGGACTTCACCGGCACCGACTTCCAGAAGCAGGTCTGGCAGGCACTGCTGACCATTCCCTTCGGTGAAACCCGCAGCTACAGCCAGATCGCCCAGCAAATCGGCAAACCCAAAGCCGTACGTGCCGTCGGTGCCGCGAATGGGCGCAATCCGATCTCTATCATTGCGCCGTGTCACCGGGTGGTGGGGGCTTCGGGCGGGCTGACCGGGTTCGCCGGAGGGCTTGAAGCCAAGCAGTATCTATTAACCCTTGAGGATCGCAGCCAGGCAAAAATGGCTTTTTGATTACCGGTGTGCAAGCGCTCCGCGAGTGAACGCCTGATACTCGAACAAACGCGCAAAGCCCAACTGTTGATACAGCGAGATGGCCTCCGCCGTTGCCTCGAGAAAACATCGGTGAGCCCCCAGGCTCGAGGCGTGAAGCAGGGCAGCTTGAATCAGGCAAGTGGCATAGCCTCTTCCACGAAAGCCCTTGAGCGTGCCGACATCATTCAGACGGGCCTCGCCTTCACACAGTGACAACGTCAACGAACAGCTCACCCGCCCCTCAGCGGACAAGGTGAAGTGGTAAAGGGCCTCACCAGCATCAAGCGCCCTCTGGTGCCGTGCCTGATAGCTCACAACGACCTCGGGAAGCATCGAATACGCGCTGCCAACGGGTCCCGCCCATTCGTTCAAATCCCGCGTCAGGCAGATCTGTAGAGCCTCCTCGCTCATCCTTGGAATAAAACGCGACAGCTCGAGAACCATCGCGGTTGTCTGCTCGGCAGGCTGGAAACCGAGTCCGGAGAGCTCCACGCGTAGCTCATCGACCTTTTCCTCATGAACCACAATGCGTATTGCAAGGACGGAACCATGAATCAAGCCCAACGGTGCAGCTATAGCTTCGCCCAATGGAGCGCTGCCCACGCGAATAAATAACAAGTCATACAGGCCAGTACATACGTCAACGAAATAAGCGTTGATAGCGGCGCTATAACGACGATGCAGGCCGCAGGTGGCAGAGAAATAGTGATCTTCAGTCAGGTGATAAAGTGTGCGCAGGTCGCAGGTGGCATATGCGGTCATTGGGGGCTATCCAGGTAAAAACCCAGTCTTGCGCTCGCCGCCTTGAGATACCGTAGGCTTGCTCCTAAAAGCACGGCAGAAAAACCCACAGCCCTGTTCATATGAAAAACGGCGGTTGGATCCTCTCCAACCGCCGTTTTTCATATCAGGCAGCGGCCTCAACCGTCGCCTTGATGGCCCTTGCCGTAGGTCGACGCCAAGGCCCGGGCTTTCTGCAGGCGCTCTTCTAGCTTGGGCAGCGTCTCATCCACCAGTGCCTTTATCTCTGGCACATCCGACGCCGCGCCTTCTTTCTGGAACAGGGCGATGGCGTCTTCGTTTTCCTTGACCTGCTGCGCGGTATAGGCAGCGTCAAACGAATCGCCGTCCTTGAGTTCAGGCATCAGGGTTTCGGCTTTATCAACGATCTTCTCCCGTGGAGCCACAGGCAAATCAAGCTTCTTGGCGATCGCCGCCAAGTGCTGGTTGGCCAGGGTGCGCTCGTTGATGACCTCGATGGTGTAGTCCTTGATTTCCTTGGACGAGGTCTTGGCGTGGGCCATGCGACTGGTTTCGATATCGGCCATGCCTTTGGCCGAAGCCTGCTCGATGAATTCTGCAGGCGACTGGGCGAAAGCATTGCTGGCGCCGAGGCCCAGCAGCATCGCGAAACTGGCGGTGCGTAACCGGATAGCCATGCGGCTCATGATGGGTTCCTCCAGGGCAAAAATAGGCGCGGGAGCATACACC
Organism: Pseudomonas fluorescens; assembly: GCF_001902145.1. Classification (GTDB taxonomy): domain Bacteria; phylum Pseudomonadota; class Gammaproteobacteria; order Pseudomonadales; family Pseudomonadaceae; genus Aquipseudomonas; species Aquipseudomonas fluorescens_BV. Next base: position 18,317 of record NZ_MRST01000012.1, on the reverse strand, counting down.
CCGCCCTGAATTCGAATTTTCAGGGCGGTAAAGGTTTAGAAAAAACTTACCTGTGCGACGAACGGTCGTCGTCGCCTCAGGCCGGTTTGCTGCCGAACAGGCCCGGCAATGCATGCGCCAGGGCATTGAGGGCGAAGCCGATAAACATCACGCCGCAAAGCCTGGTGATGAGGATTTCATGGCGTTGATACAGCGTGCGCACCCGTTGGGCACCGACCACGCCGATCAGAATCGCGTAGGCCAGCAAGCCACCGATAAAGCTCAGCAGAATCAACGTCGGCAGCATCGACCAGGTCAACAACTCGGCCCGGCTGGACAACAACGCGGTGAACGTCGCAACGGCAACCGGATAGGCCTTGGGGTTGGTCAAGCCAAACAGAATACCGTGCCAGAACGGATGCCGCGCCGCGCCCTGAGGGGCATCGCTGTTGCGGCGTTGAGTACGGATCGCACGCCAGCCGAGCCAGAATAAATACATTCCACTGAGTACACCGAGTACGTCAAACGCACTGCTGCCGACTTCCCGCGCACCGACGATGGCAATCAGCGCCGTGCTGCACCACACCACATCGCCGAGCAAATGACCGCACAAGAATCCTGCCCCGGCACGCCGGCCACGGGCCGCACCGATGCCGAATACGGCCAGGACACCGGGGCCAGGGGTAATGCCGTAGATAAAACCCGAAGCCAGCACGGCGAACAGCAAGGATGGGGTCATGGTAGACGCTCCGACAGACGCTTGAAGGTGAACGATTCTGCATGTTTCAGCGCGATGGGTAAAACTTCATTCCAGCATAGGGCTTGGTACGACAGGCTTGCAGCCGCGAGGCCAGATCGCCGACATGCACCTCCAGCTTATGGCCGTCGGGATCGAGAAAATAAAACGATGCACCTTCGCTGCGGTTGTCTCGCCACTCCTGTACGCCGGCGGCGCGCAGACGTTCGACCAAGGCAGTGAAATCAGCAGCATCGACAGTGAAGGCATAGTGGGTGTAATCCACCGCAGGAGCAGTCGAGCGCAATGGGTCCAGCGACAGGCACAGCCAGAGCCCAGGCAGTGAGAGGTAGGCACCGTTGTCCCAGGTTGCCTCGAGCTGCAGGTGCAGCAGGTCGTGATAGAAACTGACGCTGCGCGGCACATCGGTGGTGGCCAGGGTCAGGTGGTTGAAACCGCTGAGCATGTAGGTGTTCTCCCGTTATCGCTGGTCTGCGGACAATACACCCAGCACCCTGCCAATCAACCACTGCAACCCTGCATCCCCACCCCGCCGCGTATGCCAGGCCAGCTCAAAGGCAAACGAAGGAATATGAAACGGCGGTGGCACGGCCAGCAGTTGCCCAAGGTCGATATTGAGTAAACCCCGGGACGACACCGTCAGAATCAGGTCCGTCCCCTGAATCAACTGCGGCGCCACGCCCCAGTGCGGCAGGCTGATAGCCACATGGCGGCGTTCACGAATGGCCGTCAGTGCCCGTTCGATTTCCGGCGTGCCGCTGCCGCGCATCTCCAGCAGTACATGGGGGCGCGACAGGTAGGTCGGCAGGTCCAGCGCCCCGCTGGGCGCAAGGCTGTTGCGGTCGACCAGGCAGGTGTAATGCTCTTCGAACAGCGGCGTAGTACGCAGTTCGGCCGGCATGTCGGGAAATACGCCCGCAGCCAGGTCGAGGTCGCCATTGAGCACCCCCTCGACCATGCCTTCGCGACTGGCCTGGATAATCTGCAAGTCGATGCCAGGCGCTTCCTGGCGTAGGACGCGGACCAGGCCGGGTAGAAATATCGCCGCGCTGTAGTCCGACATTGCCACGCGAAAGCGGCGCTTGGCCGAAGTGGGGTCAAAACGATTCGGCGCCAATAATGCCTGCACCTGGGCCAAAGCTTCGGCTAAGGGTGCCGCCAACTCCAGGGCGCGCGCGGTTGGCACTAACGTACCGCCCTGACGCACCAGCAGCGGGTCGCCCAGCATATCGCGCAGCCGCGCCAACGCATGGCTGACCGCCGGCTGGCTCAGGTGCAGGCGCTCGGCGGCGCGGGTGACGTGTTGCTCGCTGAGCAAAGCGTCGAGGATCACCAGCAGGTTAAGGTCGATGCGGCGCAGATCATTCATCGGCTGCATGTTCGGCATAAGAATTTGGAATTTAAATTTGCGCGACGAATAACCTAGAGTCCAGCAAAATATCTGGGAGCGTCGACATGACAGTGTTGCATTGGGTGGGTTTATTAGCGCTGGCAGTGTTCGCCGGTGCGGTGGTGCCGTTTCAAAGTGGGATCAATGCCAACCTCGGCCGTGGGCTCGGCCATCCCTTGTGGGCCACCTTGGCGTCTTTGCTGGTGAGCATCATCGTGCTGCTGCCGGTGATTGTGGCGCTGCGTTTACCCCTGCCGAGCATAGCCTTTATCAGCAAGGCACCGTTGTGGATGTGGGCCGGCGGTGCCTTTGGCGTGTGTTTTATTTCATTGGCGCTGATGCTGCTGCCCAAACTCGGCGCATCGGGCTTTATTGCGCTGGCCATGGCCGGGCAGATTCTCGCGTCGCTGCTGCTGGACCATTTCGGCCTGTTCGGCCTGGTGGAACGCCAGCTGACAACCTCCCGCGTACTGGGCGCGTTACTGCTGATCGGTGGCGTGGCGTTGATTCAGTTCAGCGGCGCTCAGCCGCCAGGCGATTGATCTGGGCCTGCTCAACCACAGGCTGCGGCGCGCCTTGACTAACCGCCTGCAACATCGCACGGCCGACGGTCTCGGTGCTCACCACCCAATCCGGTTTAAGTCGCCGCACAAACGAAAGCACCGGCCCAAGCACGCTATAGAAGGATTGGTACAACGCGGTCTTCGAACGCACACCGTGTAACGGCTGGATGATCCCCGGACGAAACAGATACACCGCCTTGAACGGCAAGCGCAGCAAGGCATTTTCGGTCTTGCCCTTGACCCGCGCCCACATCGACTTGCCGGCTTCGGAACTGTCCGTGCCAGCGCCGGACACATAGATAAAGGTCATCTGCGGATTGAGCCGCGCCAGGGTACTGGCCGCCACGAGGGTCAGGTCATAGGTGAGGTGGGTATAGCGCGCCTCCTTCATGCCCGCCGACGAAACCCCCAGGCAGAAGAAACACGCATCAAAACCTTGCAGCAGGTTTTCCAGGGGTTGGAAATCCAGCATGTCGTTGTGCAATACCTGATGCAACTTGCCGTGTTCCTGGGTCAAGGACGTGCGGCCGACGGCCACCACTTCCTGCACATCGGCCGCCAGCAGGCACTCGCGCAGCACACCCTGGCCCACCATGCCGGTGGCGCCGAATAACAGAACTCTCATCAAATATTCCTTCATCCCACTGACTTGGCGAGTCGATAGACGAGCCTCTTGAAGGCTACCGGCACATCCGCCCTGCACGCCGGCACCTTACTCACTTCACTGACGCACAGCCCCATTAAATCGCATGATATCCCCCTTCAGGTCCATTGACACACCAGGACATTGTAGGCATCTATTCGAATGACATTACTGCGCCACCCTAAAAAGTAGGAATGTGCCTACGCGAAATACTCCATCCGGACTATCGTGCATGGGAATCGTCTGACTTATCGAATCAAAATTTTCCCGATAGTGTTTTCCAGCCCCCCCCAAAGGACGCTAGAAAAATGGAAAATTCAATACACACACACAAATTCTCAAATTACAAAAAACTCATAGCATTGGCCGAACCGGACTGGCACTCGGCAAAGAGCGGGAGAATATGCGAACTCAATGTCACCGTCAAAAACAATAATTACCTGACAGATCAATATGGGCGTGACCTCCATCACTTCTGCACAACCTCATATCTTGGACTCGATCACCATCCAACCATAATAGAAGGTGCGATGCAGGGAATAAGGGAGGCCAAAACCCTGCGAATCGCAAATTCAAAGAACCGTTGCAAACTGGAAATACTCGAACGATACGAGCTAGAACTATCGGACCACTTTAACTCCATATGTTTAAGCACATTGTCTTGCAGTGCTGCTAGCTCTGGACTGCTCCCTCTGCTCGCGAGCGGAGCCTTTACTAGTAATTGCCCGCCTACGATGGTATTCGACAAGCACTCGCATTACTCGATGAATCACATTAAAGCATCCTGCGCTGATGAGACTGAAGTAGTGACCGCCCCCCATAACGATCTCTCTTTCATTGAAGATTTATGCAAAACCCGCAAATGCGTCGCGTATATAGCTGACGGCATATACAGCATGGGCGGCGTTGCGGATGTTGACGACTTACTTTACTTAAAAGCTCGTTACGGGCTATTTCTCTATATGGACGACTCGCATGCGCTGTCGGCATTCGGAGAAGGAGGACGTGGTTACATCCGGCCATTTATGCACACGCAAGACGATCAGACCTTAATAGTCACGTCCTTAGGAAAGTCTTTCGGTGCTAGCGGCGGGTTGATCATGTTTGGCAGCGAACGACAAAAAAGTTTGATGTACCGCTACGGTGGCCCAAGCAACTGGTCGCAAAGTCTGAACTCAGCAGCTATTGGAGCTGGGCTGGCCTCGCTAAAAATACACCAGTCTGAAGAGCTATACGAGCTTCAAGAAAAGCTTCAATTCAACATCAAACTATTTGACCAGCTAATACATACAGAGCAGCACGGCACACAGACGGCCATACGCTTAATTAACTGTGGAGAAGCTGAAAAAGCGAATGAGCTCGCCATCCGACTTTCGGACGCTGTTTTTTTTACATCTGCTGTATTTTTCCCGGTAGTGCCAAAAGGAAAAGCAGCCGTACGCATAACGCTTCGAGCAGATATGAGTCCTACAACGATAAAATCATTTTGCTCTCAGCTAACCCAACTAATCACACTCTCAAAGACCAGCCTCAGCTTGAACTCCCAGTCAGAAGCTACCTAATGGGGCCGTTCATTAATGGCCACGATTACTGAAACGGATTAAAAACTGTGTAAACGATACCGAGCTAGCAGTTTCTTCCTTACTTAGGATATAGGACGACTTGTATTGAAAAGCCATATCGCTCTCCCCCTCGCCTGTAGCGCGGCCTTTCTCGCTCAAGCCGGTATCAGCAGCTATCTGCCCGCAGTCCCAGCAATCGCGCAAGCTTTAGCCGTCGAAAAGCATGTCGCTCTGGCTCTAGCGGTGTACCTGGTGGGCATGGCATTGCCAATGCTGCTGTGGGGTAGCCTGGCTGAGCGATTTGGCAGAAAACCGGTGTTACTTGCAGCCCTAGCGGTGTATGCCCTGGCGAGTGCGACGATTCCATCAGCGTTCAACATTGAGTCATTTCTAGCCTTACGCCTGCTTCAGGGCTTTGGGGCTGGCGGGATGTCCGTCATGGCGCGTGTATTGATGCGCGACAACTTCAGCGGTGCACTGTTGGCCAAGGGGCTGTCGTGGCTGGGAATGACCTTCGTGGTCGCCCTTGGTATCGGCCAATTCGTGGGTTCGTTATTGCAAATGGTGTTCGGCTGGAAGGCGATTTTCTATACGTTGGCAATCGGGGCTGTCGCATTGATAGGGGTGTTGCAAGGGGTGGTATTGGCGACGCAAGCAAAGGCTAGCTCCTCGGTCCGCGCTTGGCGTGTCTACAACGCGATTGCGCGACATCCTCCCTTTCTGCACGCCGCACTGGCCGGCGGTTTGGGCTATGGGGTGATCATTGCATTCAATACCTGCGCACCGTTGATTTTTCAGGGAAGTTTTCAGTGGAGCGCAATGGAATACGGCTGGCTGGGTTGGCCGATCAGTGGGGCTTACCTGGCAGGTGCGTTGATAGTCAATCGCTTCGTTACACGCACAGGTCGTTTGAGGATGATGCGTGCAGGCGTTGCACTGATACTGCTCGGTACGGCGACCATGTTGCTTGGCAGCGTGCTTGCCAGTGGGCTCGCAGTGCTGCTGTGGTTGCCCTATTGCCTGGCGGTGCTGGGGCAGTCGATCAGTTACCCTATCAGTTTGTCTCTCGCCAATGATGAGGCTCCCACCAGCGGCTCCTACGCCATGGCCCTCAGCGGTTTTGTGCATCAATGGATGGCAGCCATGATCGGCGGTGCGGCAAGCCTACTGTTGAGCCAGCAGGCGTGGCCGCTGGCGGTGCTGTGTGTGGCGTTGGCGGGCGGCACATGCGTATGCCTTGCCCGCTGCAGCTCGGATCAAAAAGCGCTACGAAAGATCTCCTCAATCTGACGCTGGTCCGCCCGCCGTGGGTTGGTCAGCCCGCAGGCATCTTTCAACGCATTGCTGGCCAGCAAAGGAATGTCCTGCAACTTAGCGCCAAGCTCACGCAAACCAGCAGGAATTTCCACGTCCTGGGACAACCGACGAATCGCCGCGATGGCAGCCTGCGCGCCCTCTTCTACGGTGATGCCCTTGATATCCGCGCCAAGGGCACGGCCCACATCGCTCAGGCGTTTGGCGCAGACACTGGCATTGAAGCTTTGTACATGGGGCAACAGCACCGCGTTGCACACGCCGTGGGGCAGGTCGTACAAGCCACCCAATTGGTGGGCCATGGCATGCACGAAACCCAGGGACGCGTTGTTAAAGGCCATGCCAGCGAGGAACTGCGCATAGGCCATGTTTTCCCGTGCGGCCTTGTCAGTGCCGTCGCGGACCGCCAGGCGCAGATTGGCGCTGATCAACTCGATGGCCTTGATCGCGCAGGCGTCGGTGATCGGTGTCGCGGCAGTGGACACGTAGGCTTCGATGGCATGGGTCAGCGCATCCATGCCCGTGGCGGCGGTGAGTCCCTTGGGCATGCCGACCATCAGGGCCGGGTCGTTGACCGACAGCAACGGCGTGACATTGCGATCGACGATGGCCATTTTTACGTGGCGGCTTTCGTCGGTGATGATGCAAAAACGCGTCATCTCGCTGGCCGTGCCAGCCGTGGTGTTGATGGCCACCAGCGGCAGTTGCGGCTTGCTCGATTGGTCGACGCCTTCATAGTCGCCGATGCGCCCGCCGTTGGTGGCGCACAGGGCGATGCCCTTGGCGCAGTCATGGGGCGAACCGCCGCCCAGGGACACGACGAAATCGCAGGCGCTCTGTTGCAGTAACGCCAGGCCTTTTTCGACGTTTTCCACGCTGGGGTTGGGCTTGGCGCCGTCGTAGATCACCGAGTCGATATCCTGCATCGCCAGCTTCTCGGCGATCATGCCGGCCACACCGGCTTTGGCCAGGCCGACGTCGGTCACGATCAACGCCTTGCCAAAGCCGTAGTTGCGGATGGCGGTCATCGCTTCGTCGAGGCAATCGATGCCCATGATGTTGACGGCGGGGATGAAGAACGTGCTGCTCATGATCAATCCTCAAAGGCTTTATGCCGATAGAATCAACCTGTACCGCGTGGCGCATCTTGATCAGGATCAATGCCGGCTCGTGATAAAGTCAGCCCCCAGCCGATTTCGAGTAGACCCGCCGCAATGAAGGATTTCCAGGATATTGACGCCCACCTTGAAGACTGGAGCGACCTGCGCGCTGCCGTCGACTTCAGCGCGATTCTGATCGGTAACGGCGCCAGCCGCACGATCTGGGAAGACTTTGCCTACGACTCGCTGTTCGAAAACGCCCGTACCGTCGAAGAAAAACCCCTGAGTCCATCCGAACTCAGCGTATTCGACGCCTTGCAAACCCGCAGTTTCGAGCAAGCCTTGGGCGCCTTGAAAACCACCAGCCGGGTCAACAAGGCCCTGGCGGTCAGCTCGGCGGCGCCGCGTAACCGTTACTACGCGATCAAGGAAGCGCTGATCAACACCATCCATGCCGTGCACATTCCCTGGCGCCTGGTGCAGCCGTCGACGCTGGCGACGATCCACGCGGAGCTGGCCACCTACGCCACCGTCTTCACCAGTAACTACGACTTGCTCAACTACTGGGCGACCCTGCACGCACCGGGCATCGACGACCTGTTTCGCAGCGCCGACTCACGCTTCGACCTGCGCAATACGCGCACCGACATCACCCGCATCCTGTACCTGCACGGCGGCCTGCATCTGGTGCGCAACCTTGACGGCACGGCGCGTAAATTGCCGTCCACCGACAGCACCCTGCTCAGCAGTTTTGCCATTAACAACACGATCAAAACCCTCGACGATGTGCCGCTGTTTGTCAGTGAAGGCAAGGTGGAGGAGAAACTCAAAAGTATCCGCAGTTCGGATTATCTGTCGTTCTGTTATGAACAGCTGTTGAGCCATGAAGGCGCGCTGTGCATCTTCGGCCATGACTTGGGGCCGCAGGATAAACACCTGGTAGATGCTATCGGCCAGGCCAGCATCAGCACCCTGGCGATCTCGGTGTCGGGGCGCAGTGATGGGTTTATTCGTCAGCAGAAGCGGCGGTATCTGGAGTTGTTCGAGGGCTCTGCTGTGGAACTGAGGTTCTTTACAGCGCGTACACACCCACTGGGCAATCCGGCATTATCCGTCCCTGTGGAACGCTGAGCAAAATGTAGGAGCTGGCTTGCCTGCGATAGCGGTGGGTCAGTGACAGATTGGGCACATATAAACCGCTATCGCAGGCAAGCCAGCTCCCACATTGACTGCATTTCAATGAATGAAAGGGATCACTCCTCAGCGCTGTGCACCACCACTAGCAACTGCGCCTGCACCTCTCCCACCGAGCGAAGCCGGTGGGGTTTCTGTGCGTTGAAATGCAACGCGTCGCCGCGCTCCAGCAGCACGCGCTCGTTCATGAAATCCACCTCCACCTGGCCTTCATGCACGAACAAAAACTCCTCCCCCAGGTGCTCCTTGAAGGTCTTGTCGGTGAATTCCGCCGGCGGGTAGATGATGAACGGCAACAGGCTGCGCTCACTGACTTGATGGGCCAGCACCGCATAACCCGGCGAGGTGTCGGGCCGCTCGTGGCTGCGCACCAGGCTGTAGCTGTCGAGGCGGACGTTGTCCTCGCTGAAGAGTTCTTCGACCTTCACGTTCAACGCCTTGGCCAGTTTCAACGCCGCGGCGATGGAGGGCGTATTGAGCCCGCGCTCGACTTTCGACAGGTAACTCTTGGTCATCCCGGATTTTTCGGCCAGGGCCTCCAGAGTCACGCCAAGTTTTTTTCTTAATATTTTCAAGCGGATAGACATGTGCTGCGGTTAATCCATGCAGAAAGCGATGAGACAGGCTTGCCAATGACACAAAGTGTCATATAGCATCTTTAGTGTCATTTGCATTCACCCAACAACCTTGCGAGCAGCGGGCGACCAGCAAATCCGACGTCCATTGAACCACCCAAAGGACACCGATATGGCCAAGACATTAGCACTCCCAAAAGACCAACTGGTCAAGCAAGCACTGAGCCAGATGCAAAACAGCCTGGCAGATAATACGTGGACCGACCGCCAAAAGCTGGCGCTGACCTGCCGAATCCTGTTCGAGTACGGCCACGACTCCGGCCTGGCCGGGCAGATCACCGCACGTGGGCCGACGCCAGGCACCTACTACACCCAGCAACTGGGCCTGGGTTTTGATGAAATTACCGCCAGCAACCTGCTGCTGGTCAACGAAGACCTGGAGGTACTGGAAGGCCATGGCATTCCCAACCCGGCCAACCGTTTTCACACCTGGGTGTACCGCGGCCGACCGGATGTAAACTGCATCATCCACACACACCCCACGCACATTGCCGCGCTGTCGATGCTGGAAGTGCCATTGCAGGTGTCGCACATGGACCTTTGCCCGCTGTACGAAGACTGCGCGTTCCTGGAGGCCTGGCCCGGCGTGCCGGTGGGCAATGAAGAAGGGGAAATCATCACCACGGCCTTGGGCGACAAGCGCGCCATCCTGCTCTCGCACCACGGGCAGTTGTCCACCGGGGCCAGCATCGAAGAAGCCTGCGTGATTGCGCAGTTGATCGAGCGGGCTGCCAAGTTGCAGTTGCTGGCAATGTCTGCAGGTACCGTCAAACCGATCCTGCCGGAGCTGGGGCGCGAGGCCCACGACTGGATCTCCAAGCCCAAGCGCCACGGCGCCGCGTTCAACTACTACGCCCGGCAAAACCTGCGCAAGCACGCCGATTGCCTGAACTGATTGCCCCCCTTTTCGACCGGAGTTTTTCCCATGTCCAACCCAACCATTCACGGCATCATCGGCTACACCATCACGCCCTTCAGCGCCGACGGCCAGCGCGTTGACCTCGACGCCCTCGGGCGCTCCATCGACCGCTTGATCAACAGCGGCGTCCACGCCATTGCGCCCTTGGGCAGCACGGGCGAAGGCGCTTACCTGAGCGATGCCGAGTGGGATGAAGTCAGTGCCTACAGCATCAAGAAAGTCGCCAAGCGCGTGCCGACCATTGTCAGCGTGTCCGACCTGACCACCGCCAAGGCCGTGCGCCGCGCCCGCTACGCCGAAGAGCACGGCGCCGATGTGGTCATGGTGTTGCCGGCCTCGTACTGGAAACTCAGTGAAGCGGAAATCCTCGCCCATTACGCCGCGATCGGCGACAGCATCGGCGTGCCGATCATGCTCTACAACAACCCGGCCACCAGCGGTACCGACATGTCGGTGGAGCTGATCCTGCGCATCCTCAAGCAGGTCGAGAACGTGACCATGGTCAAGGAGAGCACTGGCGACATCCAGCGCATGCACCAGTTGAAACTGCAGAGTGACGTGCCGTTCTACAACGGCTGCAACCCGCTGGCGCTGGAAGCCTTCGCGGCTGGCGCCAAAGGCTGGTGCACTGCGGCGCCGAACCTGATCCCGCAACTGAACCTGAGCTTGTATCAGGCCGTGCTGGCCGATGATTTGAACAAGGCGCGGGAGCTGTTCTACCGACAGTTGCCATTGCTGCAGTTCATCCTCAAAGGCGGGTTGCCGGCGACGATCAAGGCCGGGTTGCGCTTGACCGGATTGGAAGTGGGTAATCCGCGGTTGCCGGTGTTCCCGTTGGGTGAGACGGGCATCGGACAGCTCAAAACACTGCTGTCATCGGTGTGAAAAAACGCCCCGGTTCTCGCGAGCCGGGGCGCAGGTCTTCTTGTACTGCTGTCAGGTCTTGTCCTTGATAGTGACACTGGACCCATTGGTCTTGACGCTGGCAATGCCATTGTCCCGTGCTGCTGTGGAGGTGTACTGCTCGCTGCTGCCGATCACTTGATGATTGGCCGCCTTGAGGTTGAAGAACGGTTGGCCATTGCTGGCCACTTTTTTCTCATAACGCTCATCATGTGGGCTGTTGGCCTGCACCGAAGCAATGCCGGTTTCAGCAGCACTGCGGGTGGTGTAAAGCTCGCTGGTCAATATGGTTTCTGCGTTCGCCGCTTTAAGCGCAAAACGAAACTGCCCGTTACTGCTTTTACTCAACTCATACCATCCAGCCATGACTTTCTCCTTTGAGTGGGATTTCGCTCCCAAACTTGTAGGATTAAAGGTCATGCCTCAGTTTTTTCCAGCCAAACGGCAGGGATCTATTTAGCTGGAGACAGATGACAATAATTCTCGATATCATTCACGACTTTTCCAAGTCGTGCTTCGTCAAGAAGGATATCCATGTCTCGTCCCCAGCCCGACCCGTCGTCGGCCGATGCCTGTCGCGGGTTCTATGCAGATATTCTGTATTTCCTGCGTAAACGCACGGATAACGCCAGCGACGCGGCGGACATGGCCCAGGATGTGTTTACCCAATGGCTGGGCTACCGCGACCGCGCCAAGGTCGAGCAGCCCCGGGCGTTTCTGTTCCAGATGGCGCGCAATCTGCTGCGCGATCACTGGCGCAAACAGAAAGTACGGCAAACCGTCCACCCTGATCACACCGAAATGGATGCCGAGCCGGTCACTGACGAGCACAACGACCCCATGGCCGCCGCCCTTCGCCTGCAACGCCTGGAACAGTTGAAAGAAGTCCTCGCCGAACTCTCGCCGCGCCGACGAGAAGCCCTTATGCTGCACCGCTTCGAAGGCTTGAGCCAGGCGCAGATAGCAACGCGCATGGGCATCTCCACCAGCATGGTGGAAAAGCACATTGCCTTTGCCCTGCTGCACTGCAAGCGCCGCCTTCAACCCGCCCCCGGCACGGAGCAGCCAGAATGAACCGCCCGAGCGACACAGACGCGCTGGACAGCGAAGCGAGCGATTGCATCGACGCCCAAGCCGCCAGTTGGTTTGCACGCAACCGCAACGAAGTAAGCCGCGTCGACCGCAAAGCCTTTGCCGCCTGGCAGGCGGTGCCTGCGCATGCGCGCGCCTATGCCGAATTCGAACAGCTGTGGGCCGACCTCGCCCAATTGCAACAACTGAACAAACCGCTGGCACTGCCCAAGCGCAAGCCCAGTCTCTGGCGCCCTGCCCTGGCGGTGGCCGCTGCTCTGCTCTGCGCCGTGCTGGCGACCTCTATCGGCGCACCGCGCGAGCTGTATCACAGCCAGGTTGCCACCCAAGCCAAGGGCATGCGCACGTTGAATTTGCCGGATGGCAGTACCTTGTATGTGAATGCCAACACCCATATCCGCGTGGACTTCAGCGCCCATCTACGGGTGCTGCACCTGGACAAAGGTCAGCTGTACATCGAAGTGGCCGCCGACAAGGAACGCCCCCTCTACGTGCAAGCCGGCGAGTCGAGCGTACGGGTGGTGGGCACTGCTTTCGATGTGCGCCGTGGGCAGCAGCAATTGGTGGTCAGCGTTGCCCATGGCCAGGTCGCTTTCGCGCCAAATGGCGAAAGCCCCGTCACCCTGCTCGGCGCCCAGCAACGGGCCTCATACAACTACGCCAAAGGCACCGTGCAGCCGCAAAGCCTCAGCGCCGAAGAGGTCGCCGATTGGCGCAGCGGGCATTTGTCGTTTCGCAATCGAGAGCTGGCCAGCCTGATCGACGAACTGAGCCTCTACCGTCCACAGACGCCGTTGCAGGTCAGCAAGGCCGTCGCGCACCTCAAGGTGTCGGGCAACCTTGATGTGAGCGACCCGGACGCCCTGCTCAACGCCTTGCCCGCGCTGTTGCCAGTGAAAACCGTGCTCTCGGCGGATGGCATCATGAGAATCGAGCCGAGTAAATAAACGGCAAAAACCGCACATGAGAATATTTTGCATTCGCATGTGTGGTTTTTTTTGCCTGCCCCGTCTTCCTCCTGTCTGTGTTTGATACGCACACCTTTTTGGCTATTTAGCCGCTCCGGGGGATTTCATGTTTCGCGCGCCTTGCCACGCTTCGCACCTGTTTCTTCGACCGACACTCGTGGCTACGTGCCTGGCCTTGAGCCTCAGCGCCGAAGCCGAGTCGTTCAAGCTGCACCTGCCGGCCCAGTCGCTGGCCACGTCCCTGAGCCAGGTGGCCCAGCAGGCGAAAATCCAGCTGCTGTTCGATGAAACCCTGCTCAAGAACGTGCAGGCCCCGGCGCTTGACGGTGACTACACCCCGGAAGTGGCCATTCGCTCCCTGCTCAAAAACGGTGAACTCATCCTGCTCAAGGTCGGCAGTACCTACGTGGTGCGCCCCGATGAGGGCAAAACCACCACCGGTGGCGCGATCCAGTTGGACACCTTGAGCGTGATCGGCACCGGCAACGAGGTGAACGCCAGCACCGTCAACCGCTCCACCCTGACCCAGGCCGATATCGACCGCTACCAGTCCAATAACATCCCCAGCCTGTTGCAGACCTTGCCCGGTGTCAGCCAGGGCGGCTCGCTGAAACCCGGTGGCCAGACCATCAACATCCGCGGGTTCGGCGATGCCGAAGACGTACCGCTGACCGTCGACGGCGCCACCAAGACGGGCTTTGAGCGTTACCAGCAAGGCACGGTGTTTATCGAGCCCGAGTTGATCAAGCGCATCGAAGTGGAAAAAGGCCCCAACTCGCCGTTCACCGGTAATGGCGGCTTCGGCGGCACGGTCAACATGGTCACCAAGGACGCCCCGGACCTGCTCAAGGACGGCCGTAACAGCGGTGCAATGCTCAAATATGGCTACTCCAGCAACGACCATGAGCAGGTCTACAGCAGTGCCGTTTACGGCCGTACCGACGATGGCCGTTTCGATGCGCTGGCCTACCTGACCCAACGCGACGGCGGCGATATGAAAGTGGCCGCCAAGTTGCCCAACGACAACAATGAGTACCCGATCAACCCCCAGCGCCTGCCCAACAGCGCACAGGATGTGGACGGCAAGCTGTTCAAGGTCAACGCGCATTTTACCGATGAGCACAGCGTCGGGCTGTCGTACTCGCGCTCCCACAGCAATCGCTGGACCCCGTTTTCCGCCGCCAGCTACCCCACACCGCCGACCCAGTTCAACATCGACCGCTACGGCTACGAAGGCGCGTTGAAGCGTTTTCTCGCCCACCGTGACACGGTGGACACCACCTGGTCGGGCAAGTATGAATACCAACCCTTGGACAACCCGTTGGTGGACTTGAGCATCAAGTACTCCCAGTCCAACACCGAGCAGACCGATGAGCGTGACGCCACGGCGTTTTTCCAGTTGGCCACCGGCGGGCGCAAGATGGACACCGCCTACACCGACAAGCTCCTGGATATCCGTAACGTCAGCCTGTTTGACACCGGCCCCTTGCAGCATGCCGTGACGGTCGGCGGGCAAGTGCGCAAGCACACCCGCGAAACCGAAATGTGGATGCCCGGCGCCACCTACAACACGCCGCGCTACAACTACGGGCACTTCCAGCCGGGCTTCATGCCCCACGGCAAAGTCGATACCAACAGCTTCTTTATCCAGGACGCGGTGACGTTGGGCGACGTGACGATCACGCCGTCGCTGCGCTACGACCATGTGCGCAACCGCGGCGAAGGCAACGATGCGCCCTACTACAACAACCCCAACCCGGCAGTGGGTCACGACTACAGCGACCGCACCTACACTGGCTGGTCACCACGCCTGGCGCTGTTCTGGACCGTGACGCCGAATGTGGGGCTGTTCGCCAACTGGAGCCAGACCTGGCGCGCCCCGGTGATCGACGAACAATACGAAGTGCAGGGCGTGGGCAGTCGCACCGCCACCAGCGTCGACCTGGACCCGGAGCGCATCACCTCGATCACCCTTGGCAACATCACCAGCTTCGACAACCTGATCGCCCAGGACGACAACCTGCAACTGCGCACCACCCTGTTCCACAACAAAGTCGAAGACGAGATCTTCAAGGCCACCGGCGTGGGCTGCCAGAACCAGGCTGTCAATGGCGGCAGCATCGCTTCAGCTTGCCCGCCAGGGCCGATGTCCAACTACCGCAATATCGGCAGCCTGACCATCAAGGGTGTGGAACTCGAATCGGTCTACAACTCCACCTACCTGTTTGGCTCGGTGTCGTTCGCCTATGCCAAGGGCCAGCACCAAGGCGCCTACACCAATCCCTGGGGCCCGGACGTAGCCGCGCGGGATATTCCGCCGACCAAATGGGTGCTGGTACTGGGTACCCACATCCCGGCCTGGGATGCCCAGGTGGGCTGGATGGGCCAATTCATCGGCGCCACCGACCGCCTGCCCAGCGACAAATACTCTGGCGGCCCGGGCTCCAGCATCGGCGATGTGTTCTACGACCAGTACGGCAACAAGCGCTACAACACCCAGGGCCTGTTCGCCAAATGGGCACCGCAGCAGGCATACCTCAAAGGCACCGAGGTGAACTTCACGGTGGACAACCTGTTCAACAAAAACTTCCGCCCAGCCTTGAGCGGTGACCGGGCGTACACCAAAGGGCGTGATGCGAAGATCAGCGTGACGCGGTTCTTCTAACCACGCACGTATTCCAACTGTGGGAGCTTGCCTGCGATAGCCATAGGTATCTACACAACTGCGCAGTTCGCCGCAGCCACCGGTAACCACGATGCGAAGCGAGCCGCTCTTGATCTTGATCTGCTTGTGATCTTGATCTCAGGCGCCCCGTTAAACCACGCTGGCCGGAATTCGACAGGGATTTGGGGGGTAAACCGGCAGGGATGCCGGTTTAGCCGCCCCGCGCCATGGATGGCGCGTGGCGGCGGCCCCCCAAATCACTGGCGGATTTCGGGCACACCGAGCCTAAGCGAGGTGCCGAGTGGTGGGGCGAGGACCTTTTGGTTACTTTTGGGTCCTTCCAAAAGTGACCCGCTGTAAAAGCGGAACCCTAAGTGGCCGTTACCGCAGGAATGGATATGTACACAATCCAACTGTGTTGACTGTCAGGCCGCTATCGCGGGGCGTCAGGTAGATATGCGCGGGCCGCCGGGGCCATCACGGGAGCAAGCTCCCACAGGGAACCGCGCCCATTTCAGGCCAGGTAGCCATCCCCGCGCAACAGGGTTTCCAGGCAGTGTTCGGTGATGTGATAGAACGCCTTGAGCTCCTGGATTTTTGCCAATAGCTGCGCGTTGTCCACAGGCTCGGCACGTTTGACCGCCAGGATCATCTTGTTCTTGTTGGTGTGTTCCAGCGAGATGAACTCGAACACCTTGGTCTCATAGCCACAGGCTTCAAGGAACAATGCGCGCAGGCTGTCGGTGACCATTTCCGCCTGCTGGCCCAGGTGCAGGCCGTATTGCAGCATCGGCTTGAGCAACGCCGGGCTCTGGATCTGCAGCCGGATCTGTTTGTGGCAGCAAGGCGAGCACATGATGATCGACGCACCGGAACGGATGCCGGTGTGGATCGCGTAGTCGGTGGCGATGTCGCAGGCGTGCAAGGCAATCATCACGTCCAGCTCACTGGGCGCCACGCTGCGCACATCGCCGCATTTGAACACCAGCCCCGGGTGCTCCAGGCGTGCGGCGGCGCTGTTGCAGAGGGTGACCATGTCTTCACGCAACTCGACACCGGTGACCTCGCCCTCGGCCTTGAGGGTATTGCGCAGGTAATCGTGAATGGCGAAGGTCAGGTAGCCCTTGCCCGAGCCGAAATCGGCGACACGCACCGGGCGGTCGAGCTGCAACGGCGACGACGTCAACGCATGGCTGAACACTTCGATGAACTTGTTGATCTGCTTCCACTTGCGCGACATCGAGGGGATCAGCGCCTGCTTGGCGTCGGTCACGCCCAGGTCGGCGAGGAACGGCCGGCTCAGGTCGAGGAAGCGATTTTTTTCACGGTTATGCTCGGCCGACGGCGCTTCGCGCAGTTGCTGCGGTTTGCTTTTGAACAGCGAACTTTTGTTCTTCTTGCTGTATTCCAACTGGGCTTCGTCGGTCAGCGCCAGCAAATGCGCGTTCTTGAACGAGCTGGGCAACAGCTCGCCGATCGCCGCCACGCCGTCGGCCAAAGGGAAGTTCTTGGTGATGTCGCGGGTCTTGTAGCGATAGACGAACGACAGGCAAGGCTGCTCCTTGACCACCACCGGCTTGATGATCAGCCGCTGCAGCTCGGCTTCCTCACCGACGTACTTGGCCAGCACCAGCTTGATAAAAGCGTTCTGGGCCAAGCTTGCGCTCAACAGTTCGATGAACTGGGCATGATGATCCGGCGCAGGGCGGGCAGGTTGAGCGGTGACGGACATGAACAAAAACGCCTCGGGTAAAGAATGCCGGGCATTTTAGGCGGGATGGGGGCTCAGGGCACGGGGTTATTTGATCAACGGTCAATCAACCCGGAGCTGGCTTGCCCTGTGTAGGAGCGAGCTTGCTCGCGAAAAACGTCAACGATAACGCGGGTTTCCTGAATGAACGCGGCGCCTGAGAGTTTTTCGCGAGCAAGCTCGCTCCTACAAAAAAGCAGTTATTCGAGTACGACCAGGCGATTGGGCAGTTCGTTGCGGGCTTGGGTAACGGGCACATGCACCTTGAGCAACTCGCCACAGGCTTCAACGCAGGCGATGAACCCGGCCAGCGTCTGCCCCTGTTTAACTTGCTGGGTAAACGCCTGGACAATGGCATCCCAATTGCTGTCATCCAGGCGCTTGGAAATCCCGTCATCCACCAGGATCTCCACATAACGCTCGGCCTCGCTGACAAAAATCAGCACCCCGGTGCTGCCCACTGTGTGGTGCAGGTTCTGCTCCAGGAACTGCCGCCGCGCCAGGTTGGAGGCACGCCAGTGGCGTACCGAACGCGGGATCAGCCGGGTGGTGACCTTGGGCAAGCGAAACACCAGGCACAACACAATGAACGTCGCCCACTGCGCCACCAGCAAGGTGTACATAGTCAGGTACCCCGACAGGTAATGCACCACGCCCGGCACCACCAACGCGATCAAGCTCGCCCACAGCAACGGAATATAGGCGTAGTCGTCGGCGCGCGCCGCCAGCACGGTGACCAGCTCCGCGTCGGTGGTTTTCTCGACCCGGGCGATCGCTTCGGCGACTTGGCGCTGCTCGTGTTCAGTCAGTAATGCCATGGTTGTAGATGCTCTATTCTCGTTATTGTCATTACCAACTGCCCGAAGCCCCGCCACCGCCAAAA
>NZ_MRST01000013.1 GCF_001902145.1 Pseudomonas fluorescens | reverse complement strand
GATTCACGCTTCCTCCCCACACTCGGTCGCCCTCATGCAGTTGCGCTTCACTTCGTTCGCTGTGGTCAGCTCACGGCGGGACTCTCACCCACAAGATTGCGCCCATGCTGGGCGCACACAAAAAAGGGGCGATCAGATCGCCCCTTGTCGAGTCATCCGGCTATCAGCCCCGGCGACGCAGTGCGTCAATCCGCTCTTCCAGCGGCGGGTGGCTCATGAACAGGCGAGCCAGGCCCTGCTTGATGCCGCCGTTGATGCCGAAGGCGGTCAGGCTGTCGGGCATATGCACCGGCAGGCCCTGTTCGGAGCGCAAGCGTTGCAGCGCGCCGATCATTGCGCTGGTGCCCGCCAGGCGTGCGCCGGCTTCATCTGCGCGGAACTCGCGTTTGCGCGAGAACCACATCACGATGGCGCTGGCCAGGAAGCCCAGGACCAACTCGGCGAAAATGGTCGCCACGAAGTAGGCAATACCACGGCCTTCTTCGTTCTTGAAGATGACCTTGTCGACGAAGTTGCCGATGATCCGCGCAAAGAACATCACGAAGGTGTTCACCACGCCCTGTACCAGCGCCAGGGTGACCATGTCGCCGTTGGCCACGTGACCGATCTCGTGGGCCAGCACCGCCTTGACTTCGTCGGGCGAAAACCGCTCCAGCAGGCCCTGGCTCACGGCTACCAGCGCGTCGTTCTTGTTCCAGCCGGTCGCAAAGGCGTTGGCCTCATAAGCCGGAAAAATCCCGACTTCGGGCATTTTGATGCCTGCTTCTTGAGACAACTGCTCCACGGTTTGCATCAGCCATTGTTCATGGCGAGTGCGGGGTTGAGTGATGATCTGGGTGCTGGTGCTCATCTTCGCCATCCACTTGGAGATGAACAGCGAGAACAGCGAACCGGCAAAACCAAAGACTGCACAGAAAATCAGCAGCTGATTGAGGTTCAGATCAACCCCATTGGCCGCCATGAACCCGTTGAAGCCAAAAAGGCTCAGGGTGACGCTGGCAATCAGTACGACTGCCAGGTTAGTGGCCAAGAACAGCAGGATGCGCATCATGGTTGTAGAGTTCTCCTCATGCTTAATATGTCGCTCACTGCGGGGTATATAAGGTGCGGCATGGGGTGATTCAACCGGGGGACTATTTCAAACTGTGTCCTACACCGGGGGCGTAGGGCCTTGAAGGGATTTTCCGACCTGTATTGTCAGCCTTGATCGACCCGATGCTACCCCGTCGCCCCGTGATTATAGGGGGTACGTCATTGGCAGGGGCCAAATGAAGTACAACCGCAAGTAAGTGAAACAGAAGTGTTGCCAGATAATCGCTGTACGACCCTTTGTGAGTCGTACAGCGTCAATTGCCTTACTGGCGATAGGACTTCAGGAAGTTACCGATGCGACCAATCGCCATCTCCAGGTCATCCACACGTGGCAAGGTCACCACGCGGAAGTGGTCCGGCCACGGCCAGTTGAAGGCAGTACCTTGCACGACCAGTAGTTTTTCCGACAGCAGCAAATCGAGCACGAACTTCTCGTCGTTGAGGATCGGGCAGACTTTCGGGTCGATCCGCGGGAACGCATAAAGTGCACCCATGGGCTTCACACAGCTCACGCCGGGGATAGCGTTGAGCAACTCCCAGGTGCGGTTACGCTGCTCCAGCAGGCGACCTTGGGGCAGGATCAGGTCGTTGATGCTCTGATAGCCGCCGAGGGCGGTCTGGATCGCGTGCTGGCTCGGTACGTTGGCGCACAGGCGCATGTTGGCCAGCATGTCGATGCCTTCGATGTAGCTCTGGGCATTGTGCTTGGGGCCGGAGATAGCGATCCAGCCGGAGCGGAAACCCGCCACGCGGTAGGACTTGGACAGGCCATTGAAGGTCAGGCACAGCAGGTCCGGGGCCAGGGAGGCGGTGCAGATATGCACGGCGTCATCGTAGAGGATCTTGTCGTAGATCTCGTCGGAGAACACCACCAGGTTGTGCTGACGCGCCAGTTCCAGCATGCCCAGCAATACTTCCCTGGAGTACACGGCGCCGGTGGGGTTGTTCGGGTTGATGATCACCAGGGCCTTGGTGTTGGGGGTGATCTTGGCCTTGATGTCGGCCAGGTCCGGGAACCAGTCGGCGCCCTCATCACACAGGTAATGCACCGGGTGGCCGCCCGCCAAGGTCACGGCGGCGGTCCACAGCGGGTAATCCGGGGCTGGCACCAGGACTTCATCGCCATTGTTGAGCAATGCCTGCATGGACATCACGATCAGCTCGGACACGCCGTTGCCCAGGTAGATGTCCTCGATGCCGACGCCTTCGACCTGTTTCTGCTGGTAGTACTGCATCACCGCCTTGCGCGCGCTGAACAGGCCCTTGGAATCACTGTAGCCCTGGGCGGTCGGCAGGTTGCGGATCACATCCTGGAGGATTTCGTCCGGCGCTTCGAAACCAAACGGCGCCGGGTTGCCAATGTTCAGCTTGAGGATGCGATGGCCTTCCTCTTCCAGGCGTTTGGCGTGCTTGAGCACTGGGCCGCGAATGTCATAACAGACGTTGGCGAGCTTGTTCGATTTGCTGACCTGCATGGCGATGTGATCCTGAAAATGAACGATCCCGACGGCGTAGGCACTACCGTAGGGTGAAGCCTGCACGGCCCGCACCCACAAATACGTTTGAATGCCGATGGCGCGGGTGCCAGACTGGCGTTTTGAAGAGGCGCAATCATACGTGCCGCCTGATCCATGGAAAAGACACAGATCAGGGTTTTTCAGTTGCCGAGGTGTACCGATGGATAAGTTGCAGAAAACTGTAGATGAATGGAAGGCGATGCTCGATCCGCAGCAGTACAACGTGTGCCGTCTCAAGGGTACCGAGCGACCGTTCAGCGGCAAGTACAACGCGACCAAGACCGACGGCGTCTACCACTGCATCTGCTGCAACGAGCCGCTGTTCGATTCCAGGGCGAAGTTTGATTCCGGCTGTGGCTGGCCCAGCTTCTATGAGCCGATTGCCGATAGCGCGATGGTCGAGATCCGCGATGTCAGCCACGGCATGATTCGCACCGAAGTCACCTGCGCCAAGTGTGATGCCCACTTGGGGCATGTGTTCCCGGACGGCCCGCCGCCGACGGGCCTGCGCTACTGCATCAATTCGGTATGCCTGGAGCTGGTGCCGCGCTAGGCTCCATGGCCTGTGTAGGAGCGAGCTTGCTCGCGAAAAGCGTCAACGATAACGCGGGGCTCTTGAATGAACGCGGCGCCCGGGAGTTTTTCGCGAGCAAGCTCGCTCCTACAAATAAGGTTTTTCTTTCCCTGACTGAGGCATTGCCATGAGCGACTCCCTGCTGAGCATCCCTTGCACCACCATCAAGGGTGAGCAAAAGACCTTGGCCGATTTTGCCGGCAAGGCCATTTTGGTGGTCAACACCGCGAGCAAATGCGGCTTCACCCCGCAGTACAAGGGCCTCGAGCAACTTTGGCAGCAATACAAGGACCAGGGCCTGGTGGTGCTCGGCTTTCCCTGCAACCAGTTCGGCAAGCAGGAACCCGGCGATGAAGGCGCGATATCCGAGTTCTGCGAGCTGAACTTCGGCGTCAGTTTTCCGCTGTTCAAGAAAATCGACGTCAATGGCAGCGATGCCCACCCGTTGTTCGTGCAGTTGAAAAAACAGGCCCCGGGGCTACTGGGTTCCAAGAACATCAAGTGGAACTTCACCAAGTTTCTCATCGGCCGTGATGGCAAGCAGGTCAAGCGTTTTGCGCCAACCACCAAGCCCCAGGACTTGACCCAGGAGATTGAAGCCCTGCTCAAATGACCGCAATATTGCGGGTACCCATCAGAGGCTGGTTGTCTTCGGTACCCACAGTTCCAGTAAGGCGTTGAGCTCTTCCCGGCGAAACGGCTTGGCCAGGTAATCGTTCATTCCTGCGGCCCGGCAACGCTCGCGCTCTTCGGCCATCGCGTTGGCGGTCAAGGCAACAATGGGTAAGTCCGGCCAACGCCCGCTGCGGCGAATTTGTCGGCTGGCCTCATAGCCATCCATCACAGGCATGTTGCAGTCCATCAACACCAAATCGAAGCGCTGGTCCTCCAGAAGCTTGAGGGCTTCGCCACCATGGGCCGCTACGATCACCTCACACCCGAGCTTGCTGAGCATGCCCTTGGCCACCAGTTGATTGACCGCGTTGTCCTCCACCAGCAGGATGCGCGCGCGGTGCGCAAGCGGAGCGGTTTCTATCTGGACCGGGTCGAGCACCAGTTGCGCGTCGCTGCGCAGGTTGCGTTGCAGGATCTGGTACAGCGCGTTGCGGCTCAATGGGCGCGCTTGTTGCTGTAGCGGCGCCAGGGCCGTGACTTCTTCGCTGGGCAAAAAGTTGCCATAGGCGGTAACCAGCAGAATCGGCGCGTTGATGCCCGGGCGCAAGCGGAACAGGCATTCAGGGCAGTCGGTGATCAACAGGTCGGGTACAAGCCCGCTCAAATCATCGTCCTGGGAATAGCAGCGCGGTGTCAGTCCCCAAGAGGGCAGCAGCGTGGTGAGCAGCTCCGTCAGCCCGCCGCCGGCGTTGGTGATGGCGATCACCTCGCCCGTGAGCGGTGCATAGCGCATGGCAGGCAAATGCGCGGGCAGTGGGAGGTCGGCGCTGAACTGGCTGCCAAAGCCCACCTCCGAGCTGATACTCAAGCGGCCTTGCATGGCTTCGCACAGGTTACGAGTCAACGCCAGGCCCAATCCCGTCCCGCCAAACTGGCGGGTGATGCCAGCGCCGGCCTGGGTGAACGGCTGGAAGATTTTCACCTGGGCTTCTTGGGCGATGCCGATGCCGGTATCGCACACTTCAATGCTGACCCGGCCTTCAAAGGCGCACAGGCGCACATCGACGCGGCCAAAGCGGGTGAACTTCAAGGCGTTGGAGAGCAAGTTGCTGACGATCTGTCGCACACGGGTAGGGTCGCCGATCACCTGGGCGGGAAACTGCGGGTCGATCAGGCAGGTCAGTTCCACACTCGGAGCGGCATTTTGCGATAGCAGGTTGGCGGTGTCTTCCACCAATGAGCCCAGGTCGAACGGGATATGCTCCAGTTCCAGCTGGCCGGCGTCGAACTTGGACAGGTCAAGAATATCGTTGAGCAACTCCACCAGCACTTTGCCTGAGTCATGGGCAATGGACAGTTGCTGGCGCTGTTCGGCGGTCAGCGGGCTGTCCAGTGACAGGGCAATCATGCCCAGTAGTCCATTGAGCGGCGTGCGGATTTCATGGCTCATATTGGCCAGGAATGCTGCCCGTGCCTGAGCCATGCCCAGCGCAGTCATTTTCGCCGCCTCCAGCTCATCATTGGACTGGCTCAAGCGTTGGTTGCTGGCCTTGAGTTCGAGGGTGCGCGCAGAAACGATATTTTCCAGTTGCCCCAGGTACTCCGTAAGGCGATCTTCGGCGTGGCGCCGTTGCTGGATCTCGGTTTCCATGTTTTCGAATTGTTGGTTGGCGACGCTGACCAGCACGCCGATTTCATCGTGCTCATGCCCCGGTGGGCAATCCAGGCGCGCCTGTTTGCGTGTGCTCAGCTCGCGGATAATGCGCACCAGCGGTTGGGTGAGCATTACGTAGAACAGGCCGAGCAAAATCCCGGTGAGCAGCAGGCTGCGGGCGAAGCCATTGAGCAGGGTGATCTCGGCACGATGCAGGAAACGGCTGCCAAAGGCATAGGTATCGACGTCCAGGCGTAGCACACCAAGGGAGTCGTTGGGCATATGGCTGAGAAACAGTCGGTCTTCGAACTGGCGATTGGCGCCAAACAGAAAATCGCTGACCGGCCGATAGTTGCTTTCCTTGCGCGGACGGTTGACGTCGGCTAGCACTATGCCATTGTTGTCGATCAACTGCGCGCGGATGATGGCAGGGGAGTGCAACAGGCCCAAGGTCAGTTCCTGGGCGAGTTCGGCATCGATGTTGTAGGCGATTCGTGACGCCGGGTTATGGCTGATTTCAATCAGTGAGCGTATTTCACGGTTGATGGATGCGTCTTCACTGGCATAATCAATGCCGATTTGGATCAGACTGAGCAGGGTTCCCAAGACGAAACCGACCAGCACAGTCAATCTGGCTTGTTTATAAGACAAGCGGTGGGCGAACTTGATATCCATCGAGTGTTGAACCACTTAGCGTTTCCCTTCGCCCGGCAAGCATAGCTGAACATCCACAAGCTTTGGCTCGCCCGGCATGAATCGTTTGTTTGATGCAGCCCTGCAGTTTGCCGCAGGGTTGCCAATACGCCATCTTTTGCAAGAAGTTGCCAGAGGAATAGCTGTGGATTCTCGATTGAATGCCTTTCTTGAGCGCGCCGATGCGGTGCTGGCTCGCCTGGAACCGTTGTTACCCGCCCCACGCCAGGCGATCGACTGGCACCAATGCCTGGCCGCCCGTTGGCAGCGCGAAGGTCGCAATGGCTTCCTGTTACCGTTGGAAGTGAGCCTGGACATGCGCCTGTCGGACCTGATCGGTGTCGACAAACAACGTGAACAACTGGCGCGCAACACCCAACAGTTCCTCGACGGGTTGCCCGCCAACCATGCCCTGTTATGGGGTTCGCGTGGCACCGGCAAGTCTTCCATGGTCCGGGCTTTGCTCGCCCAGCACGCCAGGGCGGGCCTGCGTCTTATCGAGATCGAGCGTGACCACCTGGCTGACCTGCCGCGGGTGGTCGAGCAACTGATCAAGCTACCCCAACGCTTCATTTTGTTTTGCGATGACCTGTCGTTCGAGGCCGGCGAAGGTGACTATCGCGTGCTCAAGAGCGTGCTGGATGGCTCCCTGGAACAGGCGCCGGAAAACGTGCTGCTGTATGCCACATCCAACCGTCGCCACCTTGTGCCGGAAAACCAGAGCGACAATGACAACTGGAAACGCGTGGATGGCGAATTGCACCCGAGCGAGGCGGTTGAAGACAAGATTGCCTTGTCGGATCGTTTTGGCTTGTGGTTGTCGTTCTACCCCTTTACCCAGGAGCATTTCCTGGATGTGGTGGAACACTGGATCGGTGAGTTGGCCAGCAAGGCCGGCTTGCAGTGGCAACGCGATGAGCAGCTTGACGTTCTCGCGGTGCGTTGGGCCACTGGGCGCGGCAACCGCAATGGCCGGTGCGCCTATCAATTCGCCCGTTACTGGGTGGGTCTTAAATTGCTGGAACGTCAACCATGATCGATTTACAACAGGCCGGCAGCGGCCTTGATGGCTATGCCATGCTCTGCGCGCAACTGGAGTCACTGCTGGCTGATGAGCGCGATTTTATTGCCAACAGTGCGCAGTTTTCCGCGTTCCTGTTCAACCAGCTGGATGACTTGAACTGGGCTGGCTTTTACCTCAATCGTAACGAAGAGCTGGTGCTTGGGCCCTTTCAGGGGCAGATCGCCTGTGTGCGCATTCCGTTTGGGCGCGGCGTGTGTGGTGCGGCTGCGGCCTCACGCAAAACCCAGCGCGTGGAGGATGTGCACGCGTTCCCAGGCCATATCGCCTGCGACAGCGCTTCGAACAGTGAATTGGTGGTGCCATTGGTCAAGGACGGCCAACTGATTGGTGTCCTTGATCTCGACAGCCCCTTGCTGGGCCGGTTTACCCCTCAGGACCAGGTGGGAATTGAGCGGCTGGCGGAGATTTTCCTGCAGTTGACCGACTGCTGAAGCGGTTGGTGCTTATGCTGGTCGCGGTAGGAGCGAATTTGCTCGCTCCCGCCACGACGGGGCCTGGTGCTATGGGTCCTGCAGCTCATCCAGTTGAACCCGCAGCATCTTCTCCAATTCCAGCATGAGTTGTTCCAGGGCCCTGATGCCGCTTTCGATCACGGCCCACTCCTCATTGCGAGAACAGGTTTGCTCCAAGGCTTCGCATTGCCCCGCCAACGAGTGGGCTTGAACGATGCGGGCCGCACCCTTGATCTTGTGGGCTTGCTCAATGATGTCCGAGGGGGGCGCGTGTCGATCCCGCAGTTCGATAAGGACCCTGCGGTCGTGAAGGCTGCTGCTCAGCAGCTCCTCCAGCAAGCGTCGACTCAACTGTGGATCACCGCCGGTCAGCGCTTCCAGGCATTCGAGGTCCAGCCGTTGGAGCACGGGTTCAGGGACGATCTGTGCCAGTTGGCGCTCTAGTACGGTAAGGCTGATGGGTTTGAACAGGCAGTCATCCATGCCGGCTTGCACGCACTGTTGCCTTTCCTCCGGCTGGGCGTTGGCGGTAAAGCCCAGTACTACGCAGGGCACCAATTGTTCGCGTTGCTCATACTCACGGATTGAACGACTCAGTTCGTAGCCGTTCATGATGGGCATGTTGCAGTCGGCAATCACAAGGTCGAAATGCTCTTTACGCCAGGCCTGGAACCCTGCGGCTCCGTGCTCGGCAGCGGTGAACTTATGCCCCAGATAGCCCAATTGCTGGCACATCAGCAGGCGATTCGCCGAGTGGTCGTCTACCACCAGTACGTTAAGCGCCCGTGCGGTGGCCGGCGTTGGCGGCGTGTGTTCACCCACCGTCTGGATCGCTTGCAGGCGAGGCATGCTCAGGTTGACGTGCACCTGGGTGCCTACCATGGGCACGCTGCTCAGGCTCAATTGGCCGCCCATCATCGCGCACAGGCTGCGGCAGATCACCAGCCCCAGGCCCGCGCCACTGCGTGCCAGTTGCCCGGAATTGTCCGCCTGGGCAAAGGGTTCGAACAGGCGCTGTTGGTCCTCCCGGCTGATGCCGATGCCGGTGTCTTCCACCACCAGTTTCAGCTCGATCTGCTCCGGTGCCTGGGTAGGCTGCAGCTCGACCTTGATCTTGACCTGCCCTTGTTCGGTAAACTTGATCGCGTTGCTCACAAGGTTCGATAGCACCTGCTTGAAGCGCAGCGGGTCAATCAGCACCTCGATATCGTTCAGGTCGGGTTTGAACTCCAGCAGCAGGCTGAGGGTTTTCTGCCGTGCGAGACCGTCGAAGACGCGCACCACTGATTCAATTACCTCCCGCAGGTTGACGCGCTCCGGCGCCAGGCTGAGGCGGCCGGACTCGATACGCGCGATGTCGAGAATGTCACCGATCAGCTCCAGCAGATCTCTGGCCGAGTTGTACGCCACCTCGATCGCCGGACGGTCAAGGTGTCCTTGGTCGGCGCGCTTGAGCGTCAGTTCGAGCATGCCGATCACCGCGTTCATCGGGGTGCGAATCTCGTGGCTCATGGTAGCCAGGAACGTGCTCTTGGCGCGGTTGGCTTCGTCGGCGCGCTCCTTGGCAGCACGTAGTTCATCGAATAGCTGGCGTCGGTCACTGATATCGATCCAGCCACCGATGATGCCTTGGACTTCACCCGTAGAGTCGCGGTAGGGAAGGATCCAGTGATAGATGGTCAGTTTCTTGTCGTGGATATGCAGGCTGCGATCGAGGATCAGCGGGTTACCCTCGGCCACCACACGCAGATAGTCAGCATGATACTGGACTGCCTCCGACGCCAGCGCCATGGTCATCTGGGTCACGCTTTTGCCGATCACCTCTTCGCGCTTGACGTCGAACACCTGCAGGTAGCTGTCGTTACAGGTCTGCAACAACCCATTGCGGTCGCGCACGTAGATCGGATGGGGCGTCTCATTGACCAGTGCACGCATGAACTCGAACTGATCGTTGAGGGCGCGTTCGGCCATTTTTCGATGCTTGATCTGGCGACGCATGTAGGCGTTCCAGGCCAGGGATATCAATAGCAACAGCCCGGTGCCGATGATGATTCGCGCGATCAGTTGATGGTAATTACGCCAGTAACTGTCGGACGCGGCGGTGTAGCCACGCCAGCGACTGTTGATTACACCCATTTCATCCGGGGCAATGCTGAGCAGGGCCTTATCGAGGATCGAGCTCAATTCCGTGGCTTGGCGCGAGGTGGCCAGGGTGAAGGTGGCGGGAGTGGTGCCGATGCTGGCGCTGATTTGCAGGCGGTCCTGGAAAACCTGGGAGGACAGGAAGTAGTTGGCAATCACCAGGGTGTTCACGGCCCCATCCACTTGTCCCTGTGCGAGCAGCTCAGATGCTCTGAATGTATCACTGGTTTCCACCAGGTGAATCTCTGGAAAGTCCTTGCCCAAGGTTGCGGCCAAGGGGTTGCCCTGGGTTATTGCCAGACGCTTTCCTGCCATTTGCTCCATGTTCGACGGCGCTCCTGGCTCTTTGCGCGTCAACAGCACATAGGAGTTTTCGAGGTAAGGGCGGCTGAAATTAAGCTGTGAATCTCGTTCGTCGCTGGGAACGATGGCCCCGATCATATCGACTTTCTGGGTTGCGACCTGGTCGATCATTGCGTTGACGTCGCGCTCGCGCTGTACCGAAAAGCGCAGGCCGGTGCGCAAGCGTATCAACTCCAGTAAGTCGGCGGTGATGCCACGAAAGTTGCCGTCCGTATCGAAGAACGTCAGGGGCGCGAAGGTTTCGTTGACGACCACCGTGACCACCGGATGCTCTTTGAGCCAGCGCTCTTCGCGCTGGGTCAGTTGCAGTTTCTGGTCGGTCAGCAGGATGTCGCTGCCGGCGCTCCAGCGCTTGGCAATACTGTCCCTTTCGTTGATGGGCACTGAGGCCAGGGCTGAATCGACAATGCTGAGGAGCATCCGGTTGTCCTGGCGCGTGGCAAAACTGAAGCCATAAGCTTCATGCTTGCCGAAGTTGGCCATGCGAATGTTTTTGAGATAGCCCTTGTTGATCATGTAATGGGTGGAAATGGTGTCACCGAGAAACACATCCGCCTGGTCGAAGGCCACTGCATTCAAGGCATTTTGATAAGACGGGTAGGCGCGGATGATCGCCTTGGGATACAGCTTTTCCACCTCATCGAGCGGTAGGTAATGATAGACGAGGCTCAGGCGCAGCCCGTCGAGGCCGTCGCTGAGGCTGCGGGTTTCTCCCTCGCGCGTGACCAGTACCGGCTGGTCTACGGCATAGGGTTCGGAAAGGATCAGATTCGGCGTCGCAGCTTCAAACCCGTTGGAGGAGCCCAGCAGGTCAATTTCCCCCGCTTCCAGGGCACGAATGGCCGCCGCCCGAGAGGGATAGCGCATCACAGTGATTGGCAGGGAGAGTGCCTTGGCCAGCAATCCTGCGTAGTCGGCGGTAAGGCCTTCGTAGTCATGGCCGCTGGAAGTGAGGTCGAAGGGCGGGTAGTCAGGGGTGGATGTCCCCAGCGTGAGTTCACGTTTGTTCTGCAGCCACTGGCGCTGGGCCTTGTCAAAATGGGTGTCCAGTTGCACAGCTCCCGCACGACTCAAGAGGGTGAAACGTTCCGGGCTGGTTTGGTGCTCCGCCAGCACGGCAGTGCTGAAGTACAAACCGGCACTTAATATAATCAGATAGTCCTTTATACGCCTGGGCATCCGCTTTCTCACACTAGCGCGTTTCGTTTTGCCATCTCGATGAGTTCTACCAAGGATTTGGCTTTGAGTTTCTGCATGAGTCTCTTTTTATAAGTGCTGACTGTCTTGTTACTTAAAAACATACCTTTGGCTATTTCCTTGTTAGTGCGACCTTGCGCAAAAAGTTGCAGGACCATCAGCTCACGGTCGTTAACGGACTTGAACAGTTCCAGCTCCTGAGCATCCATGCCTTCGGCTCCGGGGCCACTCAATGCCTGGCTGGGGAAGTAGTTGTAGCCGGACAGGACAGCGCGGATGGCGCTCAGCAACTCGCTCAGGTCACCCTCCTTGCACACGTAGCCTTCGGCGCCCGAGCGCATGCACCGCGTAGCAAATAGCGTCGGGCACTGGGCCGTGAGCACCAGGGTTTTCATCGAGGTGTTCATGGCATTGAATCGGCAGAGCACCTCGAGGCCGTCGAGTTTCGGGATGCTGATATCCAGAATCACCAGGTCTGGAAGGCACTCACGGACCATTTGTATGGCATCGCACCCGTTGTCTGTTTCGCCGACAACCTTGTAACCTTCGTGCTCCAGTAACATTCGAATAGCAAGCCGGATAACGGGGTGGTCATCGATAATAAAAACTGAGTTCATAATCACATTCCATGCAGGTGCAAATAAAGCGGGCACATTAGCTCAGAAGATAAGGGCACGGCATGAAGCTCAGGAGCAGTAGATGCAAAACAGGAAAGTTCCTACAATTAAAAAGGTATAAGCCTACAAGTTGTCGGGTAGTCGCGGCAGCGTATGTGAGCGTTTCGAACCCAATCGTGGCATGGGGGGATGCTTGAGTTTTTACGGCGGGCTTCGTAGCGTATTTCGTCGAGGGAGAGGTTTAAAGTCCTACGTGGGGGGGGTTAAAAGTTAAGCTGATTAACTTTTCCAGTTCGTCCTTGTTCAAAGGTTTTGATAAATAGCCAAGAAGCGGAAGACTTCGTTGCAAGGCTTGTTTTGTCAGGCTTATCAGTTCTGGCGTGGGTAACCCGCTTAACAGAATAGCGCTGGTAATGAAGCGCCGACGGCTGGCGATTTCCACCAGTTCAAGTCCGGGCAAGTCAGGCAGGCATTGGTCGCACAACATCAGGTCAAAGGGATGTTCGGACTGGCTCATTGTGCGTATGGCCTGCTCGGCGTTTTCCACCGGGGTCAGTTGATCGAAGCCGAAGCTTTTGAGCAGGCATTGGGTGGCCAGAAGTTGAAACGGGTGATCCTCCACCAAAAGAATACGAAGAGAGTATCTGGGCATAGAAAGCACACAGTGAGGCAAGCGTCGATGGGGGCAGTAGAATTGCTCGGTCGGTCGGTTGGGAGCGCGTGATTATTCTTCGGATGCTTGTACGAATTCGATCAGTCCGCTCTGTTCCCATCGTAGGGCGATTCGCTTCAGGGAACAGGCGGGCTGATGTAAGCGTTACTGAGGGCTGGAACGCCCAGTCATTTCTCGTGCCATTTCGGTGGCGTAGCTGTCGGTCATACCGGCAATGAAGTCGATCATTCGCAGGAACGAGGCGTGCAGTGACCAGGCCGGGTCCGGCGCGCTGTTGCCCAGCAAGTCGAGAATGCGCCGATTCTTGAACGATGGTGTTCGCCCGCCATGTTGTTCAAGGGCCGCGCCGCAGAACGCGTTCAGCAGGATTTCCAGGGTGGTGTAAGCCCCGATTTCATGCAATGTCTTGCGCTTGTCCTGGAAGATTTTCTTGCGCGCCATGTCCTTGGCATCTAGCACGCAGCGCTTTGCCGGGCCGTGCATATGCTCCACCAGATCTCCCGGCAGCGTGCCGGCCAGCAGGGCGTCCTGCTGTTCGACAAACGCCTGCGCAGCCGCGTTGGTCAGGTGCTCGATGGCTTTGCCACGCAGGATCGCCAGCTTGCGGCGGCGAGAGTCCAATGGGCCCAGCTGGCGATAGGTTTGTGGCAGGTCATCACCAACCAGGTCTAGCAACAACGATTCGACTTCGGCGTACTGCAGAAGCTCCATTTCCAGGCCATCTTCCAGGTCGATCAACGCGTAGCAGATGTCGTCGGCTGCCTCCATCAGGTAGACGAGCGGGTGACGCGCCCAGCGTTGTTCCTCTAACTGGGGCAGGCCAAGCTTGTGGGCGATCTGCTCAAGAATTGGCAACTCGCTCTGGTAACAGCCGAACTTGTGTTTCTTGTAGCCCAGCGAGTCGGCGTGGCGGGCAGTCCAGGGGTATTTGAGGTACGTGCCCAAGGTGGCGTAGGTCAGCCGCGTGCCGCCGTCGAACTGATGGTATTCAAGTTGGGTGAGTACCCGAAAGCCCTGGGCATTGCCTTCGAAGTTAAGGAAGTCATTGCGTTCGGCGCTGCTCATGTCATCCAGCCAACCGCGCCCGGCGGCCTGTTGGAACCAGTGGCGAATGGCGTCTTCGCCGGAATGCCCGAATGGCGGGTTGCCGATGTCATGGGCCAGGCAGGCCGATTGCACCACCATGCCCAGATCGCTCGGGTCGCACCAATCGGGCAGGGCGCTACGCAGGGTTTCGCCCACGCGCATGCCGAGTGAACGCCCCACGCAGCTGACTTCCAGGGAGTGGGTCAAGCGTGTGTGGATATGGTCGTTGCTCGAAACCGGATGCACTTGGGTCTTGCGTCCCAGGCGCCGGAACGCGCCGGAGAAAATAATGCGGTCGTGATCTTTGTGGAAGGGGCTGCGGCCCAGTTCTTCAGGGCTATGCAGGGGTTTTCCAAGACGTTCGCGGGTTAGCAGGGTGGGCCAATCCAAGGCGCAGGCTCTCCGTAGTGTGAATGACAGTTCCAGCTTCCCGGTTCGGCCTTCAAGGGCAAGCGAATCCAGCGGTCGGCCGCGTCGGTATCAATTAACAGGCAGCACGAAAAACCGCAATGACCAGCAGGTGTCTGGTCATTGCGGTCATCGGCTCACGAGGGTCAGCTTTTGCGCGAAGAGCCTTGCATGGCCAACTTGATCAGCGGGATCAACCCGGCACCCAGCCGCACCAGGCGCGTGATGCTGCTGATACTGCCGCCCTTGGCACCCTTGCCGGTAAAGAAGCCCATCAGCGTTACCGCCGCCACGCCCCACAACGGCGCGTGCTTGATGCCCAGGCTGTCCTGCCAGTTGTGGCGCATGTTGCGCATTTTGTGCAAGGGCGCCATGAGTTGTTGGGACTCATGACGGATTTCCTGGCGGTGCATTTCCATGCGCAGGCGGATCAAGGCCTTGCGCATTTCCCGGCGAGAAGTATTTTGCGGGATCTCAGTCATGCTCATGGCAGCAGGCGCTCCCGATCATTGGCCAGTTCTTCAAGCGTGGCGTGGAAGGGCGTGGATTCATCGAACACCGCCGCCTTCAAGCGCACACCGCAGAACGCAGCGGCCAGGCTATAGAACACGCAAAGGCAGATAATGCCGGTCAAGCGATAGCCCGTGTCCCACACCAGGATCATCACCAGCGTCGACAACCCCACCAGCAACAGCAGGGCAAACACCAACGCCAGGCCGGCAAACAGCAAAAGGCTGACGGTACGGGCCTTTTGCTCTTGTAATTCAATGCCGAACAACTCGACATGACTGTGCAGCAAGCCCAGCACAGCTGCGCCCAGGCGTCGGGAAGTTGAACCGCTTGCTGAGGAATGTGCGCTCGTGGATGAGCTGGATTCGCCGATAGACATGGTTAGCGCCTTGTAGCCAGTAGACCGATCAAAAAGCCTACGCCGGCAGCAATGCCGACTGACTGCCATGGGTTGGCTTGCACGTAGTCTTCGGTGGCGGTGATCGCCGCCTGGCCGCGCTCGCGCAATGAGTCTTCGGTCAGTTGCAGGGTCTCGCGGGCCTTGAGCAGGCTCTCGTGGATCTTGGTGCGCAGCTCGTCAGCCTGGTCACCGGCCAGCACGGCAGTGTCGTCCAGCAACTTTTCGGTATCGCTGACCAGGGTTTGAAAATCCTCCATCAGTATCTCTTGAGCAGTCTTTGCTGTTTTACCGGCCATGGTTATCTCCGTGGGTAGCTGATCTGTACGTGTGGTTTCGAGTCGCGGCGTTCGCTGAAGGTTCATTGCAATTGTTTGGTACAGCTTTTGCTTTGCCTTGGTGCGCAGGTTCTGGAGCCTGCGCTGAATCCGGGCGGTCGAGGTAAAAACCTTGGAAAACCTTACCCTAAATCACTTAATTTCGCGGAAAAACCCTTTCGGCAACGGCCTGTTGTGTTGATCGCTGCGCTAAAGCGGTTCACGCCCTCTGAAGAACGGCGAAGCCGGCGGTGCCAATTTAGTGCGCTAAACCCTGGCTTGAACCGCTTTGGTGCTTTTTGCCTTGATGCAGGCCTGCCAACCTTCATGGAAAACTTGCAAAGCGCGGTGGACACTCTCGTCCACAGTTCCAACACCCTGTTCATCCTGATTGGCGCGGTCATGGTGCTGGCCATGCACGCCGGCTTTGCCTTCCTTGAGGTTGGCACGGTACGGCAGAAGAACCAAGTCAACGCCTTGTCGAAAATCCTCAGTGATTTCGCGATTTCAACGCTGGCCTATTTCTTTATAGGCTATTGGATCTCCTACGGTGTGAGCTTCCTGCAACCGGCCGCGGTGATCAGCGCCGATCATGGCTACGGCCTGGTGAAGTTTTTCTTCCTGCTGACGTTTGCCGCGGCGATTCCGGCAATTATTTCCGGCGGGATTGCCGAGCGTGCGAAGTTTGCCCCGCAGCTGTGTGCCACCGCGCTGATCGTGGCGTTTATCTACCCGTTCTTCGAAGGCCTGGTATGGAACGGCAACCTTGGCCTGCAAGCCTGGCTGCTCGCAACCTTTGGCGCCAGCTTCCACGACTTTGCCGGCTCCGTGGTGGTTCACGCCATGGGCGGCTGGCTGGCGCTGGCGGCGGTGTTGCTGCTGGGCCCGCGCAATGGGCGTTATCGTGAAGGGCGCCTGGTGGCGTTTGCGCCGTCGAGCATTCCTTTCCTGGCGCTGGGCTCGTGGATTCTGATCGTGGGCTGGTTCGGCTTCAACGTGATGAGCGCGCAAACGCTCAATGGCGTCAGTGGCCTGGTGGCCGTCAATTCGCTGATGGCCATGGTCGGTGGCACCGTGGCTGCCCTGGTAATTGGCCGTAACGATCCCGGTTTTCTGCACAACGGTCCCTTGGCCGGGTTGGTGGCAATCTGCGCCGGTTCCGACCTGATGCATCCGGTGGGCGCGCTGGTCACGGGTGTGGTCGCTGGTGGCTTGTTCGTGTGGTGCTTTATCGCTGCCCAGGTACGCTGGAAGATCGACGACGTGCTGGGCGTGTGGCCATTGCATGGCTTGTGTGGCGTGTGGGGAGGCATTGCCTGCGGCATCTTCGGGCAGGCTGCCCTGGGTGGGCTGGGCGGCGTGAGCCTGATCAGCCAGTTGATCGGCACCGGGCTGGGCGTGGCGGTAGCGTTTGGCGGCGGCTTGCTGGTGTACGGCGTGATCAAGCGCGTGCAAGGGCTGCGCTTGAGCCAGGAACAGGAGTATTACGGCGCGGACCTGTCGATTCACAAGATCGGTGCGGTCAGTCAGGACTGATCGACGCTTCTTCGTCAGTGTTTGTGGGTGGGTAAAAGCCGTGTAGCAGGCGATAGCGGTTGTGCCGTACTTCATCCACCCGCGCCTGCACCTGTTGGTCCGGCAGGCCTAGCAGGATCAGGGCGTGGGCGGCGAGCATCAGGCTCGACTCCAGCAACTCGGGCACTACTTCGCTGGCGCCCGCGGCCTTCAGTTCAGCCAACTGGCTGTCATCGCGGGTGCGCACCAGGATCGGTACGTCTGGGTTGATCTGCCGCGCCTCCTTGAGCACGGCCAGGGCGACATCGCTGTTGTCCACGGCGATCACCACCAACCGCGCCCGCTCCAGGCCGACGGCGCTGAGCAATGCACCACGGCAGCAGTCGCCGTAATGCACACTGCTGTCCTCGGTGGCGGCTTCCTGCACCCGTTCCGGATCGTCGTCCAGAGCGATAAACGCCTGTTGTTCCCGGCGCATAAAGCGCCCGATTGACTGGCCTACCCGGCCATATCCGCAAATCACCACGTGCCCATGCAGTTGGGCGTTGAGCGCGGTGATGTGTTCCAGTTGCACTTGCTGGTTGGGCTTGCGGTGCAGGCGCAGGGCGAGGGCCGGTGCCGCACGCAACAGCAGCGGTGTCAGCAGCATCGAGCAGAAGGTGGCGGCCAGTAACAAGCCGTTGAACTCATCGGGAATCAATCGGCTCTGCTGCATCTGCGCCATCAGCGCAAAACAGAACTCGCCGCCCTGGGCCAGCGCCAGGCCGCTGCGCCAGGCCGTTTCGGTGTCGCTGTTACGCCACTTGACCAGCGCCGCGACGACCATGCCTTTGACCAGCATCAGTGCGAGCGTCAGGCCGAGGATCAACAGGCTGTGACTGACGAACAACTGCAAGTCGATGAGCATACCGATGCTGACAAAAAACAGCCCTAGCAGGATGTCGCGAAACGGGCGGATATCCGCTTCTATCTGGTGCCGGTAATGACTCTCGCCCAGCAACATGCCGGCCAGGAACGCACCAAGGGCAGGGGACAGGCCCAGCAGGTGGGTGAGCCAGGCGGTGAGCAAGACAATCACCAGTGCCAGCAGCACAAACAATTCCGCCGAATGAGATGCGGCCACTTCATGGAATAGCCGTGGCAGCAACCAGCGACTGGCGAACAACAAGCCGACGAATAGCACTACGGTCTTAGCCAACGTCAGCGGCAGCGCCCAGTACCAGGCTTGGTCGCTGCTGCCGGCGAACACCGGCACCAGTGTCAGTAGCAACACCGCCACGACATCCTGGAACAGCAACACGCCTATCGCATTCTGGCCATGACTGCTGAAGATTTCACCGAGGCTGGTCAACTCCTTACTGACAATGGCCGTGGACGATAACGCCAGCCCTGCGCCCAGCAACAACGCGATGCCGGGTGCGAGGCCAAAACCCATCAACAAAGCGCCCAGCAATGCCCCACACCCCAGCACTTGCAGGCTGCCCAGGCCAAATACCGCGCTGCGCAGCGCCAACATTTTCGACAGGGAAAACTCAAGCCCCAGGGAAAACAGCAGGAATACCACACCCATCTCGGCCAGGTCCGGCAGGTCTTCGTTGTCATTGACCCAGTCCAGCGCGGTGGGGCCCACTGCCAGGCCTACGCACAGGTAGCCCAGCACGGGTGGCAGTTGCAGCCGGCGAAACAGCGCAATCACTACCAGGGATGAGGCCAGAATAATCAGCAGGTTGGTGAACACAGGCATCTCCGTTGCAGGGCGAGCGGCAAAAAGCCGCGAGAATCGCTGAATCAGTTATAGGCCATGGTGATCTGGATCAGGCTTTTTGCACCGTAGGAGCGAGCTTGCTCGCGAAAAACGTCAACGATAACGCGCGGTTCCTGAGTGAACGCGGCGCGCGGGAGTTTTTCGCGAGCAAGCTCGCTCCTACAGGGGCTTGTTGGGATTAGAATGGACGTTCGTTTCTTGTTCGAGTCCTTTCGCCATGCTTCCTGAATGCCAGCTGTTCGGCACCCTGGGTTGCCATCTGTGTGAGATAGCCGAAGCCGAAGTCATGCCGCTCGTCGAACACGGGCTGCTGGTGGAGTTGGTGGATATCACCGACCCCGAGGACCTGACAGATGTCTACGGCCTGCGGATTCCGGTGCTTCGCCGCACGGACACCGGGGCGGAACTGGACTGGCCGTTCGACACCGAGCAGGTGGTTGCCTTCCTGCGCTGAGATTTATGCGATGGCGGCTTTCCAAATATTAAGTTACTGTATATTCGTACAGCGATTGAATAGAGGGAACGCCCGTGGTGAATGTTGAACAACTTAAAAGCAGCGTCAATCGCATGTCCGCCGATGTGGTGCGCGACGCGGTGAACGAGCTGCGCCTCGATGGCCTGGTCACGGAAGGCAAGACGCCGTTTAACAAAGTGCATTTCAACACCTGCTTCGCGGAAATCGAGGCGCTGTTCCAGCGCGCCGGTTATCACAAGCAGCTGGATGTGGTGGGTTATCAGGGCTTGCTCTACGCGCTGTATGACCCGGGCCGTTGGGAAGCGGTGGACGTGCTGCGCTGGCTCAAGGAATTCACCGAGGCGGCGAGCGCCTCGCCGGTGCTGCGGGCTCAACTGGCCAAGGCCTGAGATAGGCCCTAGGCAATCGCGCGCCATGGGCGATAATGCCCGCCTGTTTTCCAGGCTTTGAGCGTCGGCATGTCCACTTCCGTTTTTTCCCCCTCCCAGCACCAAGCCAGCACCCTGTACCTGCCGCCGGGCTCCTGGGTGACGGTGCTCGATTGCCTGTGCGCACACTTTCCGGCCATTGGCCGTGAACAGTGGCTGGACCGCATTGCTCGCGGCCGGGTGCTGGATGTCAATGGCAACCCGATCAGCCTGGGCCTGGGCTACAAGGAAGGCTTGTGCATCTATTACTTTCGCGAAGTGCCCAACGAGAAAGTGATTCCGGTGCTGGAAAGCATCCTGTACGCCGATGAGCACCTCGTGGTGGCGGACAAACCGCATTTCCTGCCAGTGACACCCGCTGGCGAGTACGTCGAGCACACCTTGTTGCGACGCTTGATCCGGCGCCTGGACAATCCCGCCCTGGTGCCTCTGCATCGCATCGACCGGCACACGGCGGGGTTGGTGCTGTTCTCGGCCAACCCGCACAGCCGTTCGGCCTATCAGCAATTGTTTCCCACGCGACGTATCGACAAATTCTACGAAGCCATCGCACCGGCCTTGCCGCACCTCAGCTTCCCGTTGGTGCACAAAAGCCGTCTGGTGGATGGCGAACCCTTCTTTCGCATGCAGGAAGGGCCGGGTGCCAGCAACACCGAGACGGCGGTAGAGGTGCGCGAGAAAAACGCTGATCTATGGCGCTACGGCCTGTTCCCGGTGACCGGTAAGAAGCACCAGCTGCGCGTGCATATGACGGCGCTCGGGGCGAGCATCTGTAATGACCCGTTCTACCCCGAGGTGATCAAGGATGCCGAGGACGATTATGCCAAGCCACTCAAGCTACTGGCCCAGGGCGTGCGCTTTATCGACCCGGTGACTGGCCAGGAGCGCAGCTTTCGCAGCCAGATCACCCTGGACTGGTAAACCCCAGGAACAACAAGGCCCGCGCGAGGCGGGCCTTGTGTGCAAGCGCTGAGGCTTACAGGTCTTTAACGGTGCGAACCTGATCTTTGTTGATACGGGTGTGCTTGCCGTCCAGTTGTTCGAATTCGTAGAAGCCCGAATCTTCATCGTACTTCGGGGTGTCGACGGCCTGGATTTCGCGACCGTCATTCAGGGTGATCACTGTTGGCGAAGCGCAACCGGCGAGGGTGGCGAGGCCCAGTGCAAGCATGAGAGCGGCGATGGTCCGTTGAGTCATGAGTTTGTCTCCGAGAGAATACTTTTAAATTGCTGACCTTGTGACGTATGGGACGCCGGCAAAGTTCCTTGTGCAGGGTTCATTCTGACATGCCAGCCCCGGGGAGCAACAGCTCGGGCGTATTAAGATTGGCCAGGCGCGGGTCATCAGCCGGACATTCCAGCGCCACGGCACCCAGTTGCAGCCACAGCTTGCGCGGGCTGCGCTCTCCCGCTTGCCACGCCTGTTCCACCTGGTTTTTCAGGCGAGTGGGGATGATGCACAGCAAGGGTTCCCAGAAGTCACCCTGGCGCACCATCACCGGTCGCTGCCGATTGCGTCGTGCGGTCGCACGCAGGTCGGCCAGCAGTCGCGCATCGATCTGCGGCACATCGCAAGGCAAGATCAGCAGATGCGCATGGCGTGCGGCGAAGAGTCCCGCACGGATACCGGCCAGCGGGCCGGGGAAGTCCGGGTTGTCATCGCTCACCTGTTGGTCGGCGTAGGGCGCGTAGCGTTCATGGTTGCGGTTGCACGAGATGATCAGGTCATCGGTGAGTGGTCGGGTCAACTGGTGCAGGTGAGCGATCAAGGGCTGGCCTTGCCATTCCAGCAGGCCTTTGTCCTGGCCACCCATGCGTTGGCCGCGACCACCGGCCAACAACAGGATCGAACATGGCAGGGAGGAAAATTCAAAGGTCATGATGGTTGCGCTGCGGCAGGTAAACAGGGGCCTGTGATATAACATCGGGCTGTTCCTTCGACAACCGGACCGTGCCATGAAAGCCAAGGCCGATGCGCCCTTTGTACCCCTGAATATTGCTGTATTGACCGTCAGCGACACCCGCACCCTGGAGACTGACACCTCCGGCCAGGTCTTCGTCGACCGCCTCACCGCCGCCGGCCACCGCCTGGCCGAGCGCGTGCTGCTCAAGGATGACCTTTACAAGATTCGCGCCCAGGTGGCCCACTGGATCGCCGAAGACGTGGTTCAGGTGGTGCTGATTACCGGCGGCACCGGCTTCACCGGTCGCGACAGTACCCCTGAAGCAGTGAGCTGCCTGCTCGACAAGCAGGTCGATGGTTTTGGCGAGCTGTTCCGCCAGATATCCGTGGCCGATATCGGCACCTCTACCGTGCAATCGCGCGCCTTGGCGGGGTTGGCCAATGGCACTCTTGTGTGCTGCCTGCCAGGTTCCACCAATGCCGTGCGCACCGGTTGGGACGGCATCCTCGCCGAGCAGCTGGATAACCGTCACCGCCCATGCAACTTCGTCCCGCATCTGAAGCAGGCCGAACCTTGTGAATCCCGTGGATAAGCCCGGCAAGACCGGCGCCCTGATGCCGGTGGAAGCAGCCCTGCAGCGTTTGCTCGACATGGCCGCCGCCGCGCCGATCCGCGAGCAGGAAGTAATGTCCCTGGCTGAGTGTGATGCCCGGGTATTGGCCCAGGACCTGATCTCCACACTCGACCTGCCACCGTGGCCCAACAGTGCCATGGACGGCTACGCCGTGCGCCGGGCGGACTGGACCGGCGAACCCTTGGTGGTGAGCCAGCGGATTTTCGCCGGCACTGCCCCTGAACCCTTGGCGGCCGGCACCTGTGCGCGCATCTTTACCGGCGCGCCGGTGCCCCAAGGCGCTGACTGCGTGCAGATGCAGGAAAACGCCGTGGTGCATACCGACCAGCGCGTGAGTTTCACCGAGCCATTGCAGATGGGCGACAACATCCGTCCGCAGGGCCAAGAGACCACGGTCGGCGAGACCGTACTCAGTGCCGGCACCCGCCTGGGCCCTATCGAACTCGGTTTGGCCGCGTCTCTTGGACGTGATCGACTGGAGGTGGTGCGGCGCGTGCGCGTGGCCGTGTTGTCGACCGGCGATGAACTGATCGAGCCAGGGTTGCCGCTCGGCCCTGGGCAGATCTACAACAGCAACCGCCGCGTGCTGTGCAGTTGGCTGGTGCGCATGGGCTGCGAAGTGATCGATGCCGGGATTCTACCGGATGATCTGGAACAGACCCGCGCGCGCCTGGCGGGGCTGGGCAGCGTTGACCTGATCCTCTCGACCGGCGGTGTGTCGGTGGGCGAAGCGGACTTCCTCGGCATTGCCTTGCGGGAAGAGGGTGAGCTGGCGTTGTGGAAGCTGGCGATCAAACCGGGCAAGCCGCTGACCTTCGGGCATTTTCGTGGCGTGCCGGTGATCGGCCTGCCGGGCAATCCTGCCTCGACCCTGGTGACTTTTGCGCTGCTGGCGCGCCCGTATCTGCTGCGCCGTCAAGGTGTGCGGGAGGTGCAGCCGCTGCGCTTCGAAGTACCGGCAGGGTTCGTCTGGCCCAAGCCCGGCAACCGCCGCGAGTACCTGCGCGGGCGGATCGAACAGGGCAAGGCGATCATCTACCGCAACCAAAGCTCCGGAGTGCTGCGCAGTGCGGCGTGGGCTGAAGGCTTTGTGGAGGTGATGGAAGGGACCACGCTGGCCATCGGCGACCGGGTCAACTTCATCCCTTTGAGCGAAGTCCTGAACTGACCACGCGCTAAAAAAGTAGGAGCGAGCTTGCTCGCGAAAAACGTTAACGATAACGCGGGCTTCCTGAATAAACGCGGCGCCTGCGGGTTTTTCGCGAGCAAGCTCGCTCCTACAAAAACACATTTAGATTTGTGTATGCCTATGAGCGGTCAGTAATCGTCGCCACGCTCAGTGACATCCCACTCCACCGGCCCTGCCTCCGGGTCGTAGCCGGCCGGGAACTTTCCCTTCAACGTCCAGGCAAACGCAATGATCTCGGCAATCGTGCGGTACAGCTCTTCCGGAATGCTGTCCCCCAATTCCATGCGCGCCAGCAGCTTCACCAGCTCGGGGTTTTCGTAGATCGGTACTTCGTTCTCCCGTGCCAGCTTGAGGATGGCCTCGGCCAGGGCGTCATCGCCCTTGGCCGTCAGGGTGGGGGCCTGTTGGCCGTCGTACTTGAGGGCGATGGCCTGGCGGGGCGGGGCGGCGTTTTTCATGCGGTTTCATCCACCCAGCGTTGCTCCAGTCCGGTTTTTGGCCCACGGGGCGGGGTGCCCAGGTGGCAATCCAGGTCGCCAACGTTGAGCCCGGATGAGACCAGGCGCTCACGCAGGCTGCCCAAGTGGCTTTCGATCAGGCTGGCAGTGAAAGGGCGGCTGGCCCATAACTGGCTGGACAGTTTGCCTTGGGACAGCTGCGCCTGAACTTGCAACGGCCCCAGCGGCTCCATGTCGAAGGCCAGTTCGACGCGCCAAAGCATTTGTTTCGGGTCTTTTTTATCCTGGCGCTCGGGCTGGTCCTTGTCTGGCGCGGGCTCCTCGCGTTGGAACTTGACCTGCAACGGCACGATGTCTTGCAGGGTGCGCATGGGGATCTCCAACTGCCAGGTCGTTTGCAGGCGGCCGTCGGCGGTGGTGCCGGTCTGTTCCAGGCTCGACAGTTGATGGCTCTGCAAGCGCGAGATCGCCCCGGCGGCCAGGCGCAGCAGGTTTTCCAGGTCGCCTTCACCTTCCAGTTTGGCCATCAGTCTTTCGGGCAGCGGAAAGCCGGCTGGCATCTGGCGGGCGCCGACCTGGCCGAGGGTGTTCAGCGGGCTGCGCACAAAGTGCGGCAACACCTGGGCCAGGGTATTGGCGGCGAGGATCGCATTCAGGTTGGTGCTGGCGGGCAGGGCGGGCAGCAGGTCTGCGACCAGGCGCAACAGCGCGCCTTTCATGTCCAGCGGTGGGATTTGCGGGTTCTGGCCGGCGAGCAGTTTGGCTTCCAGAAAGGCGCCGCTGTTCTGCACCACCTGGGCCAGCACCTTGGGGTTGCTGACCTGTGCCAGATCGGGCAAGGCTGCCAATAATCGCTCGGCGGCGGCCCGCAGCTCGGCCGATGTGCTGTCGCCACGGGGCAGGTTTTGCAAGGCGGTGAACACCGCATCCAGCGAGCCTTGGCGACTTTGCTGAGTGGCAAGCTGTTGCGCCACGGCCAGTTGGTCTTTCAGCCCACTCAGCGGCACGAAATTCAGGGTTTGCGCATTCTGCACTACGGCGCTGAGCAAACTGCCCACCCGCAAGGGCTGAGGGCTTTCCAGCGTCAGGGTGGCACCAGCCAGGGCGTTATTGAGCACACTCACCAGCGAGCGATAGATCGCTGGTTGCGCCGTGCCCTGGGGCAGCATCTGCGTGGTCAGCACCTTGGCTTGCAACAACGTACCCACCGGCATCTGGTGGGTGTCGAGGCGAGTGAGGGCGGCGACGTTGGCACTCATGGCTTGCTGCAAGGTGATGGCCAGGTTGCCCGCAGGCGTCTGACTCACCGCCACATTGCTACCTAACGGCAAGGGCTGGGCACTACTGGCTTGCACCAGGGTCTGGCGACCGCCGTCGAGGGTCAACTTGAGCAGCAACTGAAAGGCTTCGCCGCCTTGTTTAAGCGCGATGACCTCAGCGTTCACGGTTTTCCCCGGGCCGATCAACCCGGCCTGTGGCTCCAGCAGTTTGAGCAGCTCGCCGGCGGCCGGCAGCGGGGCGGGCCCAGGGGCTGGGGAGGGCGGCAGTGGGGGAAGGTTG
This sequence comes from Pseudomonas fluorescens, assembly GCF_001902145.1. Lineage (GTDB taxonomy): Bacteria > Pseudomonadota > Gammaproteobacteria > Pseudomonadales > Pseudomonadaceae > Aquipseudomonas > Aquipseudomonas fluorescens_BV. The sequence goes on along the minus strand of NZ_MRST01000013.1, from coordinate 78,415 downwards.
ATCTCACCGGTCATCGTGCGCATCGTCTCTGGGGAAATTGCCCTCTTTAGAGTAGGGCATCGCATGTATAATGCCGCCCGTCTGCAAAGAGAGCGGTAAAAACCTCACAACTATTTGATCCAGCTCTCTAAAATCGGTCGCCAAAGCCGTTATTGTGCATCTCTCTATAACGGCCGCTGCACCGCCGACTTGAACCGTAAAGGCCCGCGATCTTTTGACCAGCCCTCTTCTTGAAGCCGTAGCGCTTGCCTGTGAACGCGACCTGCGCCTGCTGTTCGAGCAACTCGACCTGCGGCTTTCGGGTGGCGACATGGTGCAAATCAGTGGCCCCAATGGCAGCGGCAAGACCAGCCTGCTGCGCCTGCTGGCCGGGCTGATGCAACCGACGGCCGGCGTGGTGCGTCTCAACGGCAAGCCGTTGAGCGAACAGCGTAGCGAGCTTGCGCGCAACCTGATCTGGATCGGCCACGCAGCCGGCATCAAGGACGTACTCACCGCTGAAGAAAACCTCAGTTGGCTCAGCGCCCTGCACCATCCTGCTACCCGCGATGCCATCTGGCAGGCCTTGGCCGCGGTGGGCCTCAAGGGCTTTGAGGATGTTCCCTGCCACACCCTGTCCGCCGGCCAGCAGCGCCGCGTGGCCCTGGCCCGCTTGTACTTGCCCGGCCCGCCGTTGTGGATTCTCGACGAACCTTTCACGGCCCTCGACAAACAAGGCGTGGCTCAACTGGAAGCACACCTGGCCCAGCACTGCGAGCAAGGCGGCCTGGTGGTGCTCACCACCCACCACACCTTGGCGCGCATGCCCGCTGGCTACCGTGAGTTAGACCTGGGGCGGTGGTCGCTATGAGTGTGTTCGCCCTGTTGGTCGCCCGGGAGGCACGACTGTTGTGCCGCCGCCCCGCCGAACTGGCCAACCCGCTGGTGTTCTTTGCCATCGTGATCGCGCTGTTCCCGCTGGCGGTCGGCCCGGAGACTAAACTGTTGCAAACCTTGTCCCCAGGACTGGTGTGGGTCGCCGCGCTTTTATCGGTTCTGCTCTCGCTGGACGGGCTGTTTCGCAGTGATTTCGAAGACGGTTCCCTGGAACAGTGGGTCCTTTCGTCGCACCCGTTGCCACTTCTGGTACTGGCCAAGGTGCTGGCACACTGGGTTTTTTCCGGCTTGGCGCTAGTCTTGCTCTCGCCACTGCTTGCCATGATGCTCGGGTTGCCCGTTGAATGCCTGCCGGTGTTGCTTCTGTCCTTGTTACTCGGCACGCCGGTGCTCAGCCTGTTGGGGGCGGTGGGCGCAGCGTTGACGGTCGGCTTGAAGCGGGGCGGGCTGTTGCTGGCCCTGTTGATTCTGCCTTTGTATATCCCGGTGTTGATCCTGGGCAGCGGCGCGTTGCAAGCCGCGCTCATGGGCATGCCGGCGACCGGTTACCTCTTGTGGCTGGGTAGCCTGACCGCCCTGGCGGTAACTCTGACACCTTTTGCTATAGCCGCCGGCCTGAAAATCAGCGTCGGTGAATAATGAGGTCTGACCCGGCGTCAATGACGCTGAGTCAGTAAAGACCCTGAGCTTTTCGCCACGACGAAAAGCACCGTGATGGAAACAGCAATGAACTGGACCTGGTTTCACAAGCTCGGCTCGCCCAAATGGTTTTATGGCATCAGTGGCAAGCTGCTGCCATGGTTGAGTATCGCCGCCATCCTGCTGATCGGCACCGGCCTGGTCTGGGGCCTGGCCTTTGCGCCGCCGGACTATCAGCAAGGCAACAGCTTTCGCATCATCTATATCCACGTGCCTGCCGCGATGCTGGCCCAGTCCTGCTATGTGATGCTGGCGGTGTGCGGCATCGTCGGTCTGGTATGGAAGATGAAGCTGGCCGACGTGGCCCTGCAATGCGCCGCGCCCATCGGTGCGTGGATGACCGCCGTGGCGCTGGTGACCGGTGCGATCTGGGGTAAGCCGACCTGGGGCTCGTGGTGGGTGTGGGATGCGCGCCTGACCTCGATGCTGATCCTGCTGTTCCTGTATTTCGGCCTGATTGCCCTGGGCAACGCCATCAGCAACCGTGACAGCGCCGCCAAGGCCTGCGCGGTGCTGGCGATTGTCGGCGTGATCAACATCCCGATCATCAAGTACTCGGTGGAGTGGTGGAACACCCTGCATCAGGGCGCCACCTTCACCCTCACCGAAAAACCGGCGATGCCCGTGGAAATGTGGGCGCCGTTGCTGCTGATGGTGCTGGGCTTCTACTGTTTCTTCGGCGCCGTATTGCTGCTGCGTATGCGTCTTGAGGTGCTCAAGCGTGAAGCCCGTACCAGTTGGGTGAAAGCCGAAGTGCAAAACTGCCTGGGAGCACGTGGATGAGTTTTGCTTCTTTCAGCGATTTTCTCGCCATGGGCCACCACGGCCTGTATGTCTGGACGGCCTATGGCATCTGCCTGGCGGTGCTGGCCCTCAACGTCGCCGCGCCGATCCTGGCCCGCAAGCGTTACCTGCAACAAGAGGCGCGACGTCTGCGCCGGGAGACCGAAAAGTGAATCCGCTGCGTAGAAAGCGTCTGTTGATCATCCTTGCCATCCTGGCCGGCGTCGGCATTGCCGTGACCCTGGCCCTGAGCGCCCTACAGCAGAACATCAACCTGTTCTACACGCCCACCCAGATCGCCAATGGCGAGGCACCGGTCGATACGCGCATCCGCGCTGGCGGCATGGTGGAGCAGGGCTCGTTGAAGCGCTCCGGCGATTCGTTGGACGTGACTTTCGTAGTCACCGATTTCAACAAGGCCGTGACCATCACCTATCGCGGCATCCTCCCGGACCTGTTCCGCGAAGGCCAAGGCATTGTCGCCCTGGGCAAGCTCAACGCCGATGGCGTGGTAGTGGCTGACGAAGTGCTGGCCAAGCACGATGAAAAATACATGCCGCCCGAGGTCACCAAAGCCTTGAAAGACAGCGGCCAAACCGCTCCCGCCACCCCAGTCAAGGAGGGCTGAGCCATGACGTCAGCACTGTTTATTCCGGAGCTGGGCCAGTTGGCGATGATCCTCGCGCTGTGCTTTGCCGTGGTCCAGGCCGTGGTGCCCTTGCTCGGTGCCTGGCGTGGCGACCGCCTGTGGATGAGCCTGGCGCAGCCGGCCGCCTGGGGCCAGTTCGCCTTCTTGCTGTTCGCCTTTGGGTGCCTGACCTACGCCTTCATGACCGACGATTTTTCTGTCGCCTACGTTGCCAACAACTCCAACAGCGCTTTGCCCTGGTACTACAAGTTCAGCGCCGTGTGGGGCGCCCACGAAGGTTCATTGCTGTTGTGGGCCTTGATCCTCGGCGGCTGGACCTTCGCCGTCTCGGTGTTCTCGCGCCAATTGCCGCAAGTGATGCTGGCGCGGGTGCTGGCGGTGATGGGCATGATCAGCATCGGCTTCCTGCTGTTCCTGATCATGACCTCCAACCCGTTCAGCCGCATCCTGCCGCAGATCCCGGTGGACGGTCACGACCTTAACCCGTTGTTGCAGGATATCGGCCTGATCGTGCACCCGCCGATGCTCTACATGGGGTATGTGGGGTTCTCCGTGGCCTTCGCGTTTGCCATCGCCGCCTTGCTCGGCGGCCGCCTGGATGCGGCATGGGCGCGCTGGTCGCGGCCATGGACCATCGTCGCCTGGGCCTTCCTCGGTATCGGTATCACCCTGGGCTCATGGTGGGCCTACTACGAACTCGGCTGGGGCGGCTGGTGGTTCTGGGACCCGGTGGAAAACGCCTCCTTCATGCCGTGGCTGGTGGGTACTGCGCTGATTCACTCTCTGGCCGTCACCGAAAAACGTGGCGTGTTCAAGAGCTGGACGGTACTGCTCGCCATCGCGGCGTTTTCCCTCAGCCTTCTCGGCACTTTCCTGGTGCGCTCGGGCGTGCTGACCTCGGTGCATGCGTTTGCCTCAGACCCTGAGCGCGGCGTGTTCATCCTGATCTTCCTGCTGTTTGTCGTCGGCGGCTCGCTCACCCTGTTTGCCCTGCGCGCGCCGGTGGTCAAGAGCCAGGTCGGTTTCAACCTGTGGTCGCGGGAAACCCTGTTGCTGGGCAATAACCTGGTGCTGGTGGTAGCCGCGTCGATGATCCTGCTCGGCACCCTCTACCCACTGGTGCTGGATGCCCTCAGCGGCGCCAAGCTGTCCGTGGGGCCGCCGTACTTCAACGCGTTGTTCATACCGCTGATGGGGCTGCTGATGGTGGTGATGGCGGTCGGCGTGCTGGTGCGCTGGAAAGACACCCCGGTGAAATGGCTGGCGGGCATGCTGATGCCGGTGCTGCTCGGCAGCGTGGCCCTGGCGGTGATCGCCGGGTTTGCCTACGGCGACTTCAATTGGGCGGTACTCGCCACCTTCCTGCTGGCGGCCTGGGTGTTGTTGGCGGGGGGGCGGGACATCGTCGACAAGACGCGCCACAAGGGGTTGCTCAAGGGCCTGCCCACCCTGACCCGCAGCTATTGGGGCATGCAGATCGCCCACCTTGGTATCGCGGTGTGCGCCCTTGGCGTCGTGCTGTCCAGCCAGAACAGCGCCGAGCGCGACCTGCGCCTGGCGCCGGGCGAGTCCATGGACCTGGCCGGTTACCACTTCATCTTCGAAGGTGCCAAGCACTTCGAAGGGCCGAACTTCACCTCCGACAAAGGCACGGTGCGCGTAGTGCGCAATGGTAAGGAAATCGCCGTGCTGCACCCGGAAAAACGCCTGTACACCGTGCAGAGTTCGATGATGACCGAGGCCGGCATCGACGCCGGTTTCACCCGTGACCTGTATGTGGCCCTCGGTGAACCCCTGGGCGACGGCGCCTGGGCCGTGCGCGTGCATGTCAAACCCTTCGTGCGCTGGATCTGGTTCGGCGGCTTGCTCACCGGGTTCGGCGGGTTGCTCGCGGCGCTGGACCGGCGCTATCGGGTCAAGGTCAAGAGCCGGGTGCGTGAAGCGCTTGGCCTTTCGGGAGCTGCGGTATGAAGCGTTGGTTGATGGTTGTGCCGCTGGCGTTGTTCCTGCTGGTGGCGGTGTTTTTGTATCGCGGGTTGTACCTGGACCCGGCCGAGCTGCCTTCGGCGATGATCGGCAAGCCGTTCCCCGCCTTCAACCTGCCAACAGTGCAGGGTGACAAGACCCTCACCCAGGCCGACTTGCAGGGCAAGCCGGCGCTGGTCAACGTGTGGGCCACCTGGTGCATCTCTTGCCGCGTCGAACACCCGGTGCTGAACAAGCTGGCCGAGAGGGGCGTGGTGATCTACGGCATCAACTACAAGGACGACAATGCGGCGGCCTTGAAGTGGCTGGCGGAGTTTCATAACCCGTACCAGCTGGATATCCGCGACGAAGACGGCAACCTGGGGTTGAACCTGGGCGTGTACGGCGCGCCGGAAACCTTCTTCATCGACGCCAAAGGTGTGATCCGCGACAAGTACGTCGGCGTGATCGACGAAACGGTGTGGCGCGAGCAACTGGCCGCCAAGTACCAGGCCCTGGTCGATGAGGCCAAGCCATGAAGCGTTGGTTGACCGCTGCCGTTTTAGCCTTGGGCCTGGCCGGCGTGGCCCACGCCGCCATCGACACCTATGAATTCGCCAACGACGCCGAGCGCGAGCGTTTCCGCGACCTGACCAAGGAACTGCGCTGCCCCAAGTGCCAGAACCAGGACATCGCCGACTCCAACGCCCCGATCGCCACCGACCTGCGCAGAGAAATCTTCCGCATGCTGGAGGAGGGCAAGGACGACCAGCAGATCATCGACTTCATGGTCGACCGCTACGGTGATTTCGTGCGCTACAAACCGGCACTCACCGGCAAGACCGCGCTGCTGTGGTTTGGCCCGGCCGGGCTGTTGCTGGCCGGCGTGGTGGTAATGGCCGTGATCGTGCGTCGCCGCCGTGTCGCACCGATTGATGGCGCCGATGCGCTGTCCCCTGAAGAGCGTAAACGCCTCGACCAATTGCTGGACACCAAGACTGATGATTGATTTCTGGCTCGCAGCCGGTTTGCTGCTACTGATTGCCCTGAGTTTCCTGTTGATCCCTGTGTTGCGTGGCCGTCGCGCCCAGCGTGAAGAGGATCGCACCGCGCTGAACGTGGCGCTGTATCAAGAGCGCGTCGCCGAGCTGCAAGCGCAGCAGGACGAAGGTGTATTGAACGCCGTGCAACTTGATACTGGTCGCGCCGAGGCGGCCCGCGAGTTGCTGGCCGATACCGAGGGCGTGGAAAAACCCCGTGAATTGCGACTGGGCAAACCGCTGCCGTTTTTGGCGGCGTTTCTGGTGCCCGTGCTTGGCGTTGCGCTATACCTGCATTACGGGGCGAGCGACAAGGTCGAACTGACCCGTGAGTTTTCCCAACCGCCGGTGTCCATGGCCGACATGACCCGCCGCCTGGAACGCGCCGCTGCTGCGCAACCGGATTCGGCAGAAGGGTTGTACTTCCTTGGGCGCGCCTATATGGCCCAGGACCGTGCCGCCGATGCCGCCAAAGTCTTTGAACGTACGGTTGCGTTGGCCGGGCGCCAACCCGAACTGCTCGGCCAATGGGCCCAGGCGCAGTACTTTGCTGACAACAAACAATGGTCGCCCCAGGTTCAGGCGCTGACCGACGAAGCCTTGAAGCTCGACCCCAAGGAAGTCACCAGCCTTGGCCTGTTGGGTATCGCTGCCTTTGAGGGCCAGCGTTATCAGGAAGCCATCGACTACTGGAACCGCCTGCTCGCGCAATTGCCGGCAGAGGACAATTCCCGTGTCGCCTTGCAAGGCGGAATCGACCGCGCGGCAGAGAAGCTCAAGGAGAGCGGTGGCAGCGTTGCTCCGGCGCCCAAGGCGCTGCTGACGGTGCGGGTGGACTTATCTGCCGAAGTGAAGGCCAACGTCCTGCCAGGCGACAGCGTGTTCATCTTTGCCCGCGCCGTAAACGGCCCGCCGGCGCCCTTGGCTGCCAAGCGTGTGACCGTCGACGCATTGCCGGTCACCGTCGAACTGGGCGATGCCGACGCGATGATGCCGCAGTTGAAACTGTCCAACTTCCCCGAAGTCCAACTGGTTGCGCGCATATCCCGGGCCGGCCAACCGACCACTGGCGAGTGGATCGGCCGCAGCCAACCGTTGGCCAGCAGCACCACTGCACTGCAGCAATTGACCATCGACACTCCGGACCAGTAATTCTGAGGACACACCCATGACCGCATTTGCACGCATCACCCTGCTCAGCCTGGTACTCGGCCTGAGCGCCTGTGCGGTCCACCGCCCACCTCCGGCGCCGACCGGCCCGACTATTCCACCGTCTGGCCCCTCGACCCAGCCGAGCACCAAGCCCAGCACCAAACCTTCCGGCCCGGTGACGCCGCCGCCCAAGCCTCTGCCAAGCAAATCGCCGACCTTCGCCCCACCGCCGGGCGCCGCCAGCCACTGGGACGGCAAGATGCAGGTGTACGTGCTGGACGATCAGCCTGACACCTTCTACCGCCAGCGCACCTACTACCGCTGGAGCAACGGCTGGAGCCGCTCCATCAGCCCCAACGGGCCATGGGAAGAAACCAACGTGCAAGGCGTGCCGCCGGGGTTGAGCAAGCAGTACGCGCAATGACAAAAGGCGGCCTGAAGGTCGCCTTTTTGATGGCTTCCAAATGCACTGTGTGGATCACGGCAGGGCTAAGCAATTAAAGCCCGACGTATGCGCCGAATGCGGAGCGCGCTGTAGTGATGTGGCGATTGCTGGCCTAGCATGGGAAGGATTGCTAGGTATACTTTCCTACGACTACTACGACGCGGCCTCCCGGGTGCAAACCAGGCGCTGCGCAGTGGTCCCGGGAATGCACCGGTCTGGGGACAAGCGAAGAGGGTTTTTAATGGCAGGCAGGTTGATCTATCTCATCGGGCCATCGGGTTCGGGCAAAGACAGTCTGCTGGATGCCGCACGCCCACGTCTGGTTGAGCGTGGGTGCCGCATGGTACGACGGGTGATCACTCGGTCCGCGGAGGCGGTGGGCGAAGCGGCGCAAGGTGTGAGCCCTGAGCAGTTTGCGGCCATGGAGGCCGAGGGCGCATTTGCCTTGAGCTGGCAGGCTAATGGCTTGTCTTACGGCATCCCCAGGGAAATTGACGATTGGCTGGCCGCGGGGGACGACGTTCTGGTCAACGGTTCTCGTGCGCACCTGGCGCAAACCCGCGAGCGTTATCCGACCTTGCTGGTATTGCTGCTGACGGTGGACCAAGCGGTGCTGCGCCAGCGTCTGATTGCTCGTGGGCGGGAGTCATTGACGGATATCGAGGAGCGCCTCGCGCGCAATGCGCGGTTCACTGCTCAGTTGATTGCCGGTCATGGCGAGGGTTTGTTCGTATTGGATAATTCCGGCCCGTTGGCGCATACCGTCGAACGCTTGCTGTGTTGCCTGGAGCACGGGCATAGCGTAAGCACCTGACCCAATCCCGGTAGGTTGGGACAACCCATTCATGTAGTGCGTGGTCATCCCAGCACTCCGATAAAACCCTGGTGCCAGGCTTATCTTTCGCTGATATGTTTGATTGGATTACTGGATATTTGAAAGTTGATGACTGGTCCGATTAATTTAATGTTTTGCAAGTTTATTTGCGTGTGTTGTATCAGCGTTTTATAGCGGTTGATAAGGCATAGGTGGGGGGCGTTGAATATAACGTGTGTGATTTTTTTGCATGCGTGTTTATAGGGTTTTCTTGAAAAGACTTAGCGGTGGTGAAGGCGTTTTCAATATGGGAGCTTTATCGGGATGACTACGGATCAGTCAGTGTCGATAATTCCTATGCATGGATGGGTCATTTCACTGTTCAGAGTAACAAATTACTATGCAAATCCCTGTCAGACAGTCTTGCCAGTCGCATCCCCCAGAGACATTGCACTCCAATTTCTCACATGATGAAAATCAGGTTCTTCTCTGGGCCAATAATAAAAGATCTTTCACCACCGATCAGGCGGCGAAAAATATTACGCGCAGTGGTTCCAAGTTTCAGGATAGAAATAGAGATGGCGAAATTGTTGTGGGGTTTAACTTTGGCGGTAACTTCAATGCCGCTCAGAAACAGCGTGCCAGGCAAGCCCTTCAATACTGGGCCGATGTCACCAATATCAAATTTGTTGAAAATGGCTCAAATACCGATGGCCACATCACTATCAACGGGACTGGGGGCTCGGGAGGCGTGGCGATCATGCCGACCGGTCACAGTTCGAGAGTCTACGCCAATGTAGGCACTCAGGGTGCGCATAACCCGACAATGGGCAGCGGCTTCCTGACTCTGCTGATCCACGAACTGGGACATACCTTGGGGCTGCATCATCCAGGTGGTTACAATGGCGGAGGCACTTACCAGCGCAATGCTGAATATGCCCAGGACACCAAGGCACGCAGTGTCATGAGCTATTGGGCTGAGACCCATCAGCCGGGGCACAATTTTGCCGGGAGCAGCCCGGCTGCCCCGATGATGGACGATATCGCCGGCTCCCAGCTTCTCTACGGCGCTAATACTAAAACCCGCAATACCGACACCACCTACGGCTTCAATTCCAATTCAGGTCGGGAGGTTTATAGCCTCAAGCAGGGGACTGAGAAGCCGGTTTTCACCGTCTGGGACGGCGGCGGTAACGATACGCTCGACTTCTCCGGGTTTACCCAAGACCAAGCCATCAACCTCAAGGCTGAGTCATTCTCGGACGTGGGAGGCTTGCGGGGGAATGTGTCGATTGCCAAGGGTGTGAATGTGGAAAATGCCATTGGCGGTACCGGCAACGATACCTTGAAGGGGAACGAGGGGAACAACCGTCTCACGGGCGGCAAGGGGGCCGATAAGCTGTACGGGGGGGCTGGGGCAGACACGTTTGTTTACCGCCGCGCCAGCGATTCAACGCCGCAGGCACCCGACATCATCCAGGACTTCCAAAGCGGGAGCGACAAGATCGACCTGACCGGTGTTCTTCAGGAAGCGGGGCTCAAGTCGCTGAACTTCTCCGAGAAATTCAGCGGCAAAGCGGGCGAGGCTGTGCTCGGCCACGACTCGAAAACCGGACGTTACACATTGGCTGTGGATACGACGGGCAATGGCAAGGCGGATCTACTGGTTGCCAGCCAAGGCCAAATCAAACAGACGGACATCATCTGGAACGGTCAGGCGCCGACAGTGACTCCGACGCCTGGCCCCACGGTTTCCCCTGTTTCTGACCCCGTCCCGCCCCCCGTTTCAGAGCCGACTGAACCTGATCCTTCCCCAAAACCTAGCCCATCGCCCGCCCCGGCTCCCCGACCTGGCGATGGGGTTATCAATGAAATTCTTTCGTTGTTCAGGACGCTCCTCAACAAGGTGCGGTCGATTTCCTGATAAGTCCAACGCTATTCGCCTGCCTGATCAGCCGGGCTCGGGCGGGGCAGCGAACCAGCGTTCCCGATAATCCACAACGTCGATGCCTTGGCGCTCTACATCCTGCTTGTGGGAAATGCCGCCCAAAGATCGCTGGGCGGTATTTACCGCCGTGACCTTCGGGGCGAAGATCACCGTCAAATGGCCAGTTATCGTAGTGCTCTTTACACCACGCTAACAGAGCGTGGTGATTCCCTCCTAAGTGCCCATCCTTGATTATTCGAAATCAGCCAACCTCCAGGTTTTAAATACCTTGACAGCGCTGGCTGTAAGAGCAGATTACCTGTATCGAAAGTCAGCTCCCTTGCCACGATCGCCCTTTGATTCCTCCACTTGCCGTAGGATCGGCATGGTTATTCATGGATCAGTTTGGGGGTGTCAGTCTGATCGGTTGTTGCCGTGCATTGAGTTACCGTTGTGCCGGAGATTAAAGCCACTATATGGAAAATGCTGATTTTGTCCTTCATGCCCCGTTCTAATATTCTTTATTCAACCGGGTCGTTGTGTGGAAGGAAGTAAAAGGTTGCGGGTTGGCTGAATGTTTATGGATGGCTCAGGTCTTGTCTGTTTGTGAATTGTTTATTTGAAATGAATGTGATTTTAATTTTGTTTGTGGATTTTTATTTTTTATAAAACAGAGGGTTATGGTTTTTATTGTAGGTTTTTTCAGTGTTCATGATTTCAGGTTTTTACAGTGTTAAGCCTAAAGTGTTTTTAAATTTTAGAGTGTGTCGGTGTGAATTAATTAGCGGCTGGCGTGGTTCGCGCAGGTGTGCGAATTTAAGGTTGTGCCGATAACTACTGCTGCTCTTGTTGGGCGGAAATCGGTATCTCGAATTTGTCGGTTTATAGTTCGGGCCTGATTTTTATGAGGACTTTGGTTTATGAGAGTTTCAGGACCTTCCACAACTCATGTTAGTGTGCAGCAGGCGCCAGATCCCAAGAGTGGTATCAGCTCGGAGAGCTCTGTTGAGGTATATGCACTTCATAGCGAAAAGCCAGTTTTTACGGCTGAACAGGCTGGGAAACACATCACCCGCAACGGTTTCAAAGTTCATGACCGTAACGGTGATGGCCAAATTACAGTGTCTTATCGCGTTTCCAAAGGTTTTACTCCACAGCAGGCAGAGCAGGCCCGGCGGGCACTGCAGTACTGGCAGGATGTCACTAACGTTACATTCACTGAAAATGGAAAAAATGCTGACGGCCATATTGACATCAACGATATGCCCAAAGCTTCTGGCGGCGAGTCCTCACTCCCTGATATGTATACGGTTCGAACTTTCGCAAATATTGGAGTAGCGAATGCAGGAGCGAACCCTGCACCAGGCGATTTTTTTCGCTCAGTCCTTACTCACGAGATAGGCCATACCTTAGGTCTGGAGCATCCGGGAAACTATGATGGCTCTGGAAACTATGAGCGTGACGCAGAGTACTCCGGGGATACTCGAGCGCGTTCTGTAATGAGTTATTTTTCGGAAAAAAATCAGTCGGGGCACAATTTCAAATTGTTGTACCCTTCTGTGCCGATGATGGATGACATATCCGGCATCCAGAAAGTTTATGGAGCAAATACTAAAACGCGCAATACCGATACGATATATGGGTTTAATTCCAATACGGACCGTGAAGCGTTTGGTTTGAAGTCGGCTAACGACAATCCTGTTTTTTGTGTGTGGGATGGCGGCGGGGATGACACCCTGGATTTCTCTGGGTATTCACAGAATCAGAAAATCAACCTCAATGCCGGATCCTTCTCGGATGTCGGGGCGTTGAAGGGTAATGTCTCCGTTGCCAAAGGCGTCACGCTGGAAAACGCAGTGGGCGGCAAGGGGGACGACGCACTTATAGGTAATCATGTCGCCAATCGTCTCAAAGGGGGAGCAGGGGCCGACAGATTGTCTGGCGGTGCCGGCGCAGACACATTTGTTTATGACCACGCTAGTGATTCTACCCCGGACAGCCCTGACGTAATCCTGGATTTCGAGAGTGGCGCAGACAAGATTGATGTATCTGCAGTCTTGAAACGGGCGAATATCAGTGCTCTCAAATTCGTCGATCGCTTAATTGGCCAGCCCGGCCAGGCTGTGATCGGGTATGACGAGGGGAGCAACGAGGGGTGTCTGGCCCTTGACGTGACAGGCAACGGCAAGGCTGACCTATTGATAAAAAGCATCGGTCGGATAAAACCCACTGATATCTTGGTGTATTGCGATACAACAACGCCTAACCCTGAACAGAAAGATCCCAAGCCGCAGCCGCGGCCTCAACCCGAGGAGCCCAAGCCCAAGCCCAAGCCTGAGCCTAAACCGAAGGAACCAAAACCGGACGAGCCAAAGCCCCTTCCGGATTTGTGTGAGCCGCAGCCGTGTCCGGATTCGTGTGAGCCAAAGCCCCGTCCGGATTCGTGTGAGCCGCAGCCATGTCCGGCTCCGCGTGAGCCGCAGCCCCGTCCGGAACCGGTTGAACCGCAGCCCCGTCCGGATCCGAGTGAACCAAAGCCGCGTCCAGACCCGCGTGAGCCGCAACCCCGTCCGGAGCCGAGTGAACCAAAACCGCGTCCGGACCGGCGTGAGCCGCAGCCCCGTCCGGACCCGAGTAAACCAAAGCCGCGTCCGGACCCGCGTGAGCCGCAGCCCCGTCCAGACCCGTGGAAACCGAGGCCGCGTCCGGATCCCTGCGAACCCCTGCCACGTCCAGACCCATGGAAACCGAGGCCGCGCCCGGATCCGTGGGAACCTCAGCCGCGTCCAGACCCATGGAAACCGAGGCCGCGCCCGGATCCGTGCGAACCCCAGCCGCGTCCAGACCCGTGGAAACCGAGGCCGCGCCCGGATCCCTGGGAACCTCAGCCGCGTCCAGCCCCATGGAAACCGAGGCCGCGTCCCGATCCGTGCGAACCGAAGCCGCGACCAGATCCGTGTGAGCCGAGGCCGCGTCCGGCACCCTGTGAGCCCAAACCAACCCCTCGCACTGATCCTTGCGAGCCGGATGCCTTTACTCGAAACGCAAGACCAGCCTATGGCTTCAGTCCCTATCCAGGCGGGTACCGAGCGATGCAAGCGTCGGTTTTTAATCAGTCGGCGATTTCAGCAAGGGCGTGGAGGGAAATTCATTCAACGTCAGATGCGCGCTGAATATAGTCAAGTCGTTCCCTGTTGGATGAGTGAAACAGTACGCCAATAGTAAGTGCTAACTACAAGTAATGACTTGTTGTTTGTCAATGGTGCGGCTTTTTGCCGCGCGCTTAAAAGTTCGAGTAGTCATTGTTGAAACTGGCTATTTAAGAGTTCACGGGTGTTTTGCTTGTGAAGTGTTGTGTTGTTGTTTTTAACTAACTGAGAAAACGTGAATATGATTAATGTAAATACATCCGCTGTAAACTACCATGTGCCCACGCCGAACGTGACCCCTCAGCCTTCTCAGCTGGCACATCCTGGCAACCAAGGCAGCAGTGAAGCCGTGAAGTCATCTCATGGTGAGACGAACTCAGCGGCAGACAACCAAGCCTCGGCAAGCGCCAAGCTGCTTAATCTTTCCGCTCCGCTGGTAGGTGAGCGCCCTGGCCTGCAGCGAATGTATGGATTGAGCCTGAACTCCGGCCTGCTTCAACTTGGAGACGTTAATCCCGGCAAAGTGGTGACCGCTCGTTGCTATACGAGGCCAGTGGAAGATACCAAACCTCCAGCGGACGCTCCGAAGAACAGTGGTACCAGCACAGCGGACGTGTCGACGAAGGGCAGCAGCACCTCGACCGCGGACGCGACGAAGAAGGACGGCACCACCTCGACCGCGGACGCGACGAAGAAGGACGGCACCACCTCGACCGCGGACGCGACGAAGAAGGACGGCACCACCTCGACCGCGGACGCGACGAAGAAGGACGGCACCACCTCGACCGCGGACGCGACGAAGAAGGACGGCACCACCTCGACCGCGGACGCGACGAAGAAGGACGGCACCACCTCGACCGCGGACGCGACGAAGAAGGACGGCACCACCTCGACCGCGGACGCGACGAAGAAGGACGGCACCACCTCGACCGCGGACGCGACGAAGAAGGACGTCACCACCTCGACAGCGGACGTGTCGACGAAGGGCGGCACCACCTCGACCGCGGACGTGTCGACGAAGGGCAGCAGCACCTCGACCGCGGACGCGACGAAGAAGGACGTCACCACCTCGACAGCGGACGTGTCGACGAAGGGCGGCACCACCTCGACAGCGGACGTGTCGACGAAGGGCGGCACCACCTCGACAGCGGACGTGTCGACGAAGGGCGGCAGCATCTCGACCGCGGACGTGTCGAAGAAGGGTGACACCACCTTGGCAAGGGACGTGCCGACGACGGGCGGTCGCCCCTTGCCAAGGGACTTGTGGACGAAGGGCACCACCACCTCACCAGCGGACGGGCCGAAGAACGACGCAGGCGTCACCGAGCCAAAAGTTAGCACCAAAAAAAGGACCGATGACACCATCTACGGATTCAATTCAAATACCGGCAAGCCGGAAACGACCCTGAAGTCCGCATCCGATAAACCAGACTTCAACGTATGGGATGAGCGCGGGAACGATACCTTTGATTTTTCTGGCTTCAAGCAGAATCAAATCATCAGCTTGCGTGGTGGTTCGTTTTCCAGCGTGGGCGGGATGAAGGAAAATGTCAGGATCGACGAGAAAACAGTGATCGAAAATGCCGTGGGTGGCCGGGGTAATGATCGCATCATAGGTAACAGTGCGAATAATGTGCTCACCGGTGGCGCAGGGGCTGATACGTTGGAGGGCGGCGGCGGCTGGAATACCTTCAAGTTCAATGCGTTTAGCGATTCAACACGCACCCATGCCGACTTGTTGGTGGACTTCAATACGGGGAAAGACAAGATCGACCTGTCGCAAATGGCACGCGACGGCAAGGTAGCCTTGAACTTCGTTGAGAACTATACAGGGGCGGCAGGCGACACCATCATCAAGTTCAATCCGCAGACGGGACGTTACTTGCTGGCGATCGACCTGGATGGAGATGGCAAGACCGATTTCCTGATCAAGAGCACCCGAATGATCAGCCCGGAAGATGTCATTGGGCTCAACATAAAAGATGGCGGTTACCTCTAACGACTTGACCGGGCACGTTTGACGGTCGCCATTGTTTGACGCAACGCGGGGCGGGACTTACTCAATGATTGATTAAGTCCCGCCCCTTTGTGCGTTGTGAACAGTTTTTATGAGCCGAAGGACCCGTCAGGACGCTTGGGCATTGGCCAACGCGGCTTTACGTGACGCACTCAGGAAGCGCAACAAGGCCACCAGCGCAAATGCACTGCCCACCAGCATTACGGCCAACCAGCCGCCATGTTCATACACGCTGCTGGCAATCGCCGAGCCGAACGCACCGCCGATAAAAATGCTGCTCATGTACAGCGCGTTCAGGCGGCTGCGGCTGTTGGCATCGAGGGCGTAGATGGCGCGCTGGCCGAGGACCATATTCATCTGCACGCAGAAGTCCAGGACCACACCGGTGACTGCCAGGCCGATCACGCTGTAGAGCGGGTGTACCAACGCTGGCAGGAAACTCAGCGCGCCAAACAGCATCGCCAGCAACGAGGCGCGGTGGGTATGGCCGGCATCGGCCAGGCGACCGGCCATGGGCGCGGCGATGGCGCCAAGGGCACCGACCAGGGCAAACAGTGCGATCTCGCTTTGGCTCAGGCCGTGGTTACGTGCCAGTTCCAGCGGTGCGGCGGTCCAGAACAGACTGAAGGCGGCGAACATGCAAGCCTGGTAGAACGCCCGTTGGCGCAACAGCGGTTGCTCACGCAACAGGGTGCCCAGGGAGCGCAGCAACTGGCCGTAGCTGGCACTGTGATCGGGTTGGCGTTTGGGGATGGTCAGCATCAGCACCACGCTGATAAACGCCATCAGTGCGGCGGCCGCCATGAACATCGCACGCCAGCCGAAGTGATCGGCCACCACGCTCGACACCGGCCGTGCCAGCAGGATGCCCAGCAGCAGGCCGCCCATGATGCTGCCGACCACGCGGCCCCGGGATTCGGCCGGCGCCAAGTGTGCCGCCAGCGGAATCAGGATCTGCACCGAGACGGAACTGAAGCCGATCAGCAGCGACACCAGCAAGAACAGGTTCGGCTGCTCGATAAACGCCGCACCCAACAGGCTGGCGATCGCCACGACGGTGGTGGCAATCATCAGCTTGCGGTTTTCCAGCAGGTCGCCCAGAGGCACCAGGAAAAACAAGCCCAGGGCATAGCCGATTTGCGTGAGGGACACGATCAGGCTGGCCATTGCCGGTGTCAGGCCAATGTCCGGGGCAATCAGCTCGATGATCGGTTGTGCATAGTAGATGTTGGCGACGATAGCGCCGCAGCAAAACGCGAACAGCATGACCATGCCCCGGGTCATGGTGCCTGCAGCGTGAGAGGTTGCGTTCATGGTGCACTCATAAAGGCGAAGGAAGTGGCGTGAGAGAGTAAAGACAAGGCTCGCAAGTGAGTAGGCTGCTTGTGGTGATATCACTTATGCCGAGTGATGATACATTCAGATACATCTGCCTTGCGCGAAAAAAGTGGGAGCTGGCTTGCCTGCGAAAGCTGTGTATCCGTCACCTGAAATATGACGGATAGATCGCTTTCGCAGACAAGCCAGCTCCCACAGGTTTGACCGAGTTGATTCAGTCAGATGGGTTATTGGCCAGAGTAGATCTGGTCAAACACCCCGCCATCATTGAAGTGAGTCTTTTGCACCGTGCGCCAGTCACCAAAGGTTTTCTCCACCGACAGGAAATCCACCTTCGGGAACCGGTCGGTGTACTTGGCCAGCACCTTCGGGTCCCGTGGGCGCAGGTAATTGTTGGCCGCGATTTCCTGGCCTTCGGGCGACCATAGATACTTGAGGTAGTCCTCGGCCGCGGCACGGGTGCCTTTTTTCTCGACAACTTTATCCACCACCGACACCGGCGGTTCGGCCTCGGCGGAAACGCTTGGATAGACCACTTCGAACTGATCACGGCCAAACTCGCGGGCGATCATTTCTGCTTCGTTTTCAAAGGTCACCAGCACGTCGCCAATCTGGTTGGTCATGAAGGTGGTGGTGGCGGCGCGGCCACCGGTGTCCAGCACTGGCGCTTGCTTGAACAACTTGCCAACGAAGGTCTTGGCCTTGTCTTCATCGCCGCCGTTCTTCAACACGTAGCCCCAGGCCGACAGGTAGGTGTAGCGGCCGTTACCCGAGGTCTTCGGGTTGGGCACGATTACCTGCACGCCGTCCTTGAGCAGGTCGGGCCAGTCCTTCAGGGCCTTGGGGTTACCTTTGCGCACGATAAACACCGTGGCTGAGGTGAACGGCGCACTGTTGTTCGGCAGGCGTGTCACCCAGTTGTCCGGCACCAGCTTGCCGTTGTCGGCCAGGGCATTGATATCGGTAGCCATGTTCATGGTGATCACGTCGGCGGGCAGGCCGTCGATGACCGAGCGCGCTTGTTTGCTGGAGCCGCCGAAGGACATCTGCAACGTCAGCTTGTCGTCTGGGTGCTCGGCTGCCCAGTGCTTCTGGAAGGCGGTGTTGTAGTCCTTGTAGAAATCGCGCATCACGTCGTAGGAGACGTTGAGCAGGGTGGTCGCGGCCTGGGCGGAGCCCGCCAGGGCCAGGCCGGCGGCCAGTAGAGAGGCGCTGAGGATTTTTTTCACTGCTCATTCCTTGTTGTTCGAGAAGAGGGGAGGCAATTTGCCAGCGACTATAGCCGGGCCTGCATAGAGCTTTAAAGATTAAAACGAACTTTGCTTATTCCAGTTTGCGAAACAGATTGCTGCCACAGCGCGCGCAAAACGCAGCGTTGGGTTCATGGCTGTCCTTCTTGCACACGGGGCAGTCGGTATGCAGCTGTTCGCCGCGCATGGCACTGGCCAGTTCAGCGGTAAAAATACCCGTCGGCACCGCGATGATCGAGTAACCGGTGATCATCACCAGCGATGAAATAACCTGGCCCAGGGGCGTCTTGGGCACGATATCGCCGAAGCCCACGGTGGTCAGGGTGACGATCGCCCAGTAGATGCCCTTGGGAATACTGGTAAAGCCATGTTCCGGGCCTTCGATCACGTACATCAAGGTGCCGAACACCGTCACCAGGGTGCACACGCTGACCAGGAACACCACAATCTTCTGCTTGCTGCCGCGCAGCGCCGCCATCAGGTAATTGGCCTGCTTGAGGTACGGGCTGAGCTTGAGCACGCGGAAGATGCGCAGCATCCGGATGATGCGGATGATCAGCAGATACTGGGCGTCGCTGTAGTACAGCGCGAGGATGCCGGGGACGATGGCGAGCAGGTCCACCAAGCCATAAAAGCTGAAGGCATAGCGCAGCGGCTTGGGCGAGCAATACAGGCGCAGGCCGTACTCGATGGCGAAGATCAGCGTGAAGCCCCACTCGATATAGGCCAGCACGTCGGCGTAGTTCTGATGGATTGTGTCGATGCTGTCGAGCATCACGATCACCAGGCTGGCGAGGATGATCAGCAGCAGGATGCCGTCAAAGCGCCGCCCGGCGACGGTGTCGCTTTGGAACACCATGATGTAGAGGCGCTGGCGCCAGTCGTTGTTGCTGTCCATAAACCCTGCCTGAAACGAATATCGAGCAAGCCTAGGGCGATTCGAACGGGCTGTCCATGTGAGGCTTGTGCAGCATTCGCTGACCGGCACGCACCAGCCAGCACGCGAGGATAAATGGCGCGGTCAGCGCGGGCAGGTGCAGGCCGGCGAAGCCCGGGGTGAGCAGGATGGCCAGGCCAATGCCCAGCAGTGATAACCAGGGCTGGCGACGTGACGAGCACAGGGCCAGGGCGGCCAGCGCGGGGTTATAGCTGTGCAGGCCGAGCAGGGCGCCAGCGGGGTCGTTCAACCACAGGCCGGCCAGCATGCCGAGAGTGGCGCCGCCCAAGGCCCACGCGACGGCGCGACGGTCGGCCAGCAGCAAGCCCAGGGCGATCAGTACGCCCGCCAGGGGCTGGTCCAGCAACATGATTTGCCCAAGGCCGGTGAAGGGCGCGGCCAGTACAGCGACAGTGTCGGGCTCGCTCAGCACAAGGGTGTTCTCCGGGACCTGGCCGAGCAGCAACCAGCCCAGGCCAACAAAGGGCGCGGTGTAGGCGGGCAAATCCTGGGGCTGGGTCGCGTGTTTCAACCAGTGCCGAGTGAGGATGGCACTCACGCCGCCGCACGCCAGGATCAGTGGCGGCACCAGCGCCGACCAGGCAAAGTGCTGGCTGATCAACAGGCCCAGCAATACGCCGTTGTAGCTATACAGCCCGGCCTGGCGCTCGGCCTTGGGATACCCCCGGCGCTGGGCCGTGAGCAACCCTGCGACACCCCCAAGCAAGGCCCCGCCAAGCAAGGCCGGGGCGCCGATCAGGATCGCCAGCAGGCACAGCAGGCCGCACAGCGGGTGGCGCTGCAGGAAGATTTGGCTGAAGCCGTTGAGCAGGGCTTCGGCCCAGTCGGGGCAGGTTGGGTTGTGCATGTCAGCTCCCTGTAGGAGCGAGCTTGCTCGCGAAAAACCTGAGGGCGCCGCGTGCATTCAGGATGCACGCGTCATCGTTGACGTTCTTCGCGAGCAAGCTCGCTCCTACAGTAGGGTTTCGATACGCAGCGAATTGGTAGACCCCGGCTGCCCGAACGGCACCCCCGCGGTAATCACCAAGGTATCGCCACGCTGCGCCATGCCCTGGGCCTGGGCAATTTCCAGCGCGGTGGAACACACCTCATCCACCTGGCGCAGCCGATCATTGACCACCGAGTGCACGCCCCACGCCACGCTCAAGCGTCGCGCCGTAGACAGGTTGGGCGTGAGGTTGAGAATCGGCGCCACGGGCCGTTCCCGCGCCGCGCGCAAGCTGGAACTGCCGGACTCGCTGTAGTTCACCAGCACAGCCACCGGCAGGATGCTGCTGATGCGGCGGATCGCACAGCTGATGGCGTCCGACACCGTGGCATCAGCCTTGGGCCGGCTGACATCCAGTTGTGCCTGGTAGTCCGGGCCGTTTTCCACCTGGCGGATGATCTTGCTCATCATCTGCACCGCTTCCAGCGGGTACTCGCCCGAGGCGGTTTCCGCCGACAGCATCACCGCGTCGGCACCTTCAGCCACCGCGTTGGCGACATCGGTGACTTCGGCGCGGGTGGGTGCCGGCGAGAAGCGCATGGACTCGAGCATCTGCGTGGCCACCACCACCGGCTTACCCAGTTGGCGGCAGGTGCTGATGATGTCTTTCTGGATTTGCGGCACGCTCTCGGCCGGCACTTCCACGCCCAAATCGCCCCGAGCCACCATGATCGCGTCGCTCAATTCGGCGATTTCTCGCAGCCGTTGCACCGCCGAAGGTTTTTCGATCTTGGCCATCAGAAACGCTTTATCGCCGATCAGCTCGCGGGCTTCGCGGATGTCTTCCGGGCGCTGCACAAACGACAGCGCCACCCAGTCCACACCCAGCTCCAGGCCGAAGCTCAGGTCGCGACGGTCCTTGGCGGTGAGTGGGCTCAGTTCCAACAGCGCTTGTGGAACGTTCACACCTTTACGGTCAGACAGTTCGCCGCCATTGAGCACGGTGGTGTCGATGGCGTCGGTATGCTTGGTGATGACGCGCAGGCGCAGCTTGCCGTCGTCGAGCAGCAGGTCCATGCCCGGCTCCAGGGCTGCGATGATTTCCGGGTGGGGCAGGTTGACCCGGCGCTGGTCGCCCAGGGTTTCATCCAGGTCCAGGCGCAGCGCCTGGCCGCGCACCAGTTGCACCTTGCCCTCGGCAAAGCGTCCCACCCGCAGCTTCGGCCCTTGCAGGTCCATGAGGATACCGAGCGGGTAGTTGAGCTGGCGCTCGACCTGGCGAATCCACTGGTAGCGCTGGGCATGGTCGGCGTGGTCGCCGTGGCTGAAGTTGAGACGGAAGATATTTACCCCGGCCTCCACCAGCTCGCGGATGTCGTCGATACCGCCGGTGGCCGGGCCCAGGGTGGCGAGGATTTTGACCTTCTTGTCAGGCGTCATGGTTGGCAGTCTCAAGGATCAGGATGGCGCGCAAGTCGTTGACGTTGGTGCGCGTCGGCTCGGTGACGATCAAGTCGCCCAGGGCGGCGAAATAGCCGTAGCCGTTGTTGTTGTCCAGCTCATCACTGGCCGACAGGCCCAGGGCTTCGGCACGGCGGTAGCTGCAGGGGGTCATGATCGCGCCGGCGTTGTCTTCTGAACCGTCGATGCCATCGGTATCGCCGGCCAGGGCGTACACGCCGGGCAGGCCCTTGAGGCTGTCGGTGAGGCTGAGCAGGAATTCCGCATTGCGCCCGCCACGGCCGTCGCCGCGTACGGTGACGGTGGTTTCGCCCCCCGAAAGGATCACGCACGGAGCCGCCAGTGGCTGACCATGCTGCACGATCTGCCGGGCGATGCCGGCGTGTACCTTGGCCACATCGCGGGCTTCGCCTTCCAGATCACCGAGGATCAGCGGGCTGAAACCAGCCTGGCGCACTTTTACTGCTACCGCTTCAAGGGATTGCTGCGGGCGGGCGATCAATTGGAAGTGGCTGCGGGCAAGCACCGGGTCGCCGGGCTTGACGGTTTCCGAGGCCGGGTTCTGCAACCAGCTGCGCACCGAAGCGGGGGCGTCGATGTGGTAACGCTTGAGGATCGCCAGGGCCTGTTGCGAGGTGCTCGGGTCACCGACCGTCGGGCCCGAGGCAATCACCGTGGCCTGGTCGCCCGGCACATCGGAGATTGCGTAGGTGTACACCGTGGCCGGCCACGCAGCCTTGGCCAGGCGCCCACCCTTGATGGCTGAGAGGTGCTTGCGCACGCAATTCATCTCGCCAATGGTGGCGCCGGATTTAAGCAGGGCTTTGTTGATGGCTTGCTTGTCGGCCAGGGAGATGCCCTCGGCGGGCAGGGCGAGTAATGCCGAGCCACCGCCGGAGAGCAGGAAGATCACGCGGTCGTCTTTACCCAGATGGCTGATCAGTTCCAGCACGCGCTGGGCCACGGCCAGGCCGGCCGCATCCGGAACCGGGTGGGCGGCTTCGACCACTTCGATTTTTTTGCATGGCGCGCCGTGGCCATAGCGGGTGACCACCAGGCCCGAGACTTCGCCCTGCCAACAATCTTCGACGACCAATGCCATGGCGGCCGCAGCTTTGCCGGCGCCGATCACGATCACACGGCCACTGCGGTCGGCAGGCAGGTAGGGTTCAAGGACTTGCCGGGGGTGGGCGGCTTCGATGGCTGTGGCAAACAGCTCGCGAAGCAGGTGTTGCGGATCGACCGACATAAGCGGGCTCCCGGGGGATTCTTGTTATTTGTAGGAGCGAGCTTGCTCGCGAAAATCGTCAACGATAACGCGGGTCACCAGGCAGCCAGCGGTGCTCTCAGGTTTTTCGCGAGCAAGCTCGCTCCTACCGGGGGGGTATTGCGTATTTTCGTTACTTCTCGCGAATCGAGAAATTCGCCATATGCTCCAGGCCCTTGATCAGCGCCGAGTGGTCCCAGTTGCCGCCGCCAATTGCGGCGCAGGTGCTGAACACTTGCTGGGTGCCGGCGGTGTTCGGCAGGTTGATCCCCAGCTCCTTGGCGCCGGCCAGGGCCAGGTTCAGGTCCTTCTGGTGCAGGTTGATGCGGAAGCCCGGGTCAAAGGTGCCCTTGATCATGCGCTCGCCGTGCACTTCCAGGATCTTGGACGATGCAAAGCCACCCATCAGCGCTTCCCGCACCTTGGCCGGGTCGGCGCCGTTTTTGGAGGCGAACAACAACGCTTCGGCCACCGCCTGGATGTTCAGCGCGACGATGATCTGGTTGGCGACCTTGGCGGTCTGGCCATCGCCATTGCCGCCTACCAGGGTGATGTTTTTGCCCATGCTCTGGAACAGTGGCAGCGCGCGTTCGAACGTCTGCGGTTCGCCACCGACCATAATGCTCAAGGTGCCGGCCTTGGCTCCCACTTCACCACCGGACACCGGGGCGTCCAGGTACTGCGCGCCGGCCTGGTTGACCTTGGCGGCGAATGCTTTGGTGGCGGTGGGGGAGATCGAGCTCATGTCGATCACCACCTTGTTCGGTGACAGGCCCGCAGCCACGCCGTCGGCGCGAAACAGCACGTCATCGACTTGTGGGGTGTCGGGCACCATGACGATGATGAACTCGGCTTCCTGTGCCACTTGTTGCGGGTTGGCCAGCGCCACGGCGCCGGCGCTGATCAGTTCAGCCGGTGCCTTGCCATGATGTTCGGAGAGAAACAGTTGATGACCTGCTTTCTGCAGGTTGGCGGCCATGGGTTGGCCCATGATGCCGGTGCCGATAAATCCGATTTTAGCCATGATCAAAATCCTCTTGTTATTAGGCCTACAGGCCTGGCACGGTCTGCTAAGCACAGGAGATCCCCCTGTGGGAGCGGGCTTGCTCGCGAAAGCGGTGAGTCAGTCGACATCAGTCGTTAATGTCAGATCGCATTCGCGAGCAAGCCCGCTCCCACATGAAGTCCTGTTTGTGTTCTGTCAGATGGCGTTATGGGTTTTGAGCCAACCCAAACCCGCCTCGGTAGTGGTCAACGGCTTGTACTCACAGCCGACCCAACCCGCGTAACCAATGCGGTCCAGATGCTCGAACAGGAAGCGGTAGTTGATCTCACCCGTACCTGGCTCGTTGCGCCCCGGGTTGTCCGCCAGTTGAATGTGGTTGATCTCGCCCAGGTGCGCGGCCATGGTCCGCGCCAGGTCGCCTTCCATGATTTGCATGTGGTAGATGTCGTATTGCAGGAACAGGTTGGCGCTGCCCACTTGCTCGCGAATCGACAGGGCCTGCGCCGTGTTGTTGAGGTAGAAGCCGGGAATGTCGCGGGTGTTGATCATCTCCATCACCAGCTTGATACCCGCCGCCTGCAGCTTCTCGGCGGCGTACTTGAGGTTGGCGACAAAGGTCTTTTCCACGGTCTCGTCATCGACGCCTTGTGGCCGGATGCCCGCCAGGCAATTGACCTGGGTGTTGCCCAAGACCTGGGCATAGGCGATCGCCAGTTTGACCCCGGCACGGAACTCCTCGACCCGGTCCGGGTGGCAAGCCAGGCCGCGCTCGCCCTTGGCCCAGTCACCGGCAGGCAGGTTGAACAACACCTGGGTCAGGCCGTTGGCGTCCAGCTGCGCCTTGATGTCGGCAGAGCTGAACTCATACGGGAACAGGTACTCCACGCCCTGGAAGCCGGCATCGGCAGCCGCTTTGAAGCGGGCAAGGAAATCCTGTTCGGTAAACAGCATGGACAGGTTGGCAGCAAAGCGCGGCATAGGGTTCTCCTTAATCGAGCAGGGAAATGGCAGTCGGCGCGTCGTTGCCGACCAGGGCCAGGTCTTCGAATTCATTGACGGCGTTGATCTCGGTGCCCATGGAAATATTGGTCACCCGTTCCAGAATAATCTCAACGATCACCGGCACCTTGAATTCTTCGATCATCTCTTGGGCGCGGCGCAAGGCCGGTTGGATCTGGCCTGGCTCGAACACACGCAGGGCCTTGCAGCCCAAGCCCTCGGCAACCGCCACATGGTCGACGCCGTAGCCGTTGAGTTCGGGGGCGTTGAGGTTGTCGAAGGACAGCTGCACGCAGTAGTCCATCTCGAACCCACGCTGTGCCTGGCGGATCAGGCCCAGATAGGAGTTGTTCACCACCACGTGGATGTACGGCAGCTTGAACTGTGCGCCCACCGCCAGTTCTTCGATCATGAACTGGAAGTCATAGTCGCCCGACAAGGCCACCACTTTGCGGCTCGGGTCGGCCTTGACCACGCCCAGCGCCGCAGGAATGGTCCAGCCCAGTGGGCCAGCCTGGCCGCAGTTGATCCAGTGGCGTGGCTTGTACACATGCAAGAATTGCGCGCCGGCAATCTGCGACAGGCCGATGGTGCTGACGTAGCAAGTGTCTTTGCCGAACACCTGGTTCATCTCTTCGTACACGCGCTGTGGCTTGACCGGCACGTTGTCGAAGTGAGTCTTGCGGTGCAGGGTGGCCTTGCGTTGTTGGCAGTCATGCAACCAGGCACTGCGGTCCTTGAGCTTGCCGGCGGCTTTCCACTCGCGGGCCACTTCAATGAACATCGTCAGCGCGGAGCCGGCGTCGGAAACGATGCCCAGATCCGGTGTGAAGACGCGGCCAATCTGGGTCGGCTCGATGTCGACATGAATGAATTTACGGCCTTCGGTGTACACCTCTACCGAGCCGGTGTGACGGTTGGCCCAGCGGTTGCCGATGCCCAGCACCACGTCCGACTTGAGCATCGTCGCGTTGCCGTAGCGGTGCGAGGTTTGCAGGCCGACCATGCCCACCATCAGCGGGTGGTCGTCCGGGATAGTGCCCCAGCCCATCAGGGTCGGGATCACCGGGATGCCGGTCAGCTCAGCGAACTCCACCAGCAGCTCGCTGGCGTCGGCGTTGATCACGCCGCCACCGCTCACCAGCAATGGGCGTTCGGCTGCGTCGAGCAGAGCCAGGGCTTTTTCCACTTGCACACGGGTCGCCAGCGGCTTGGCCAGGGGCAGCGGCTGGTAGGCGTCGATGTCGAATTCGATCTCGGCCATCTGTACGTCGAACGGCAGGTCGATCAGCACCGGGCCGGGGCGGCCGGAGCGCATTTCGTAGAAGGCTTTCTGGAAGGCATAAGGTACCTGGCCGGGCTCCAGCACCGTGGTTGCCCACTTGGTCACCGGCTTGACGATGCTGGTGATGTCGACGGCCTGGAAATCTTCCTTGTGCATCCGGGCGCGGGGGGCTTGGCCGGTGATGCACAAGATCGGGATCGAGTCGGCCGAGGCGCTGTACAGGCCGGTGACCATGTCGGTACCCGCCGGGCCCGACGTGCCGATGCACACGCCGATATTGCCGGCCTTGGTGCGGGTGTAGCCCTCGGCCATGTGCGAGGCGCCTTCAACGTGGCGAGCAAGGACGTGATCGATGCCACCCACCTTTTGCAAGGCCGAATACAGCGGGTTGATCGCGGCGCCTGGGATACCGAAGGCGGTATCCACACCTTCACGGCGCATCACCAGGACGGCGGCTTCGATTGCTCTCATTTTGCTCATGGTTTTGGTGCCTCTTGCGTTTTGTAATTGTATACAAGTGGTGTCTGTCCAAAGTGTATTCACGCCGAGCTGCGTTGGTCAATGCCTTTCGTAAACTGGCCTTCGCGTTCGTCGGAAGCGCTTTTTTCGACGTATGGAGCTTTTGTTTGAGAATATTGTATACAAAAACAAATATCATTGTGTTCTATTTGTGCGATCGAGCATCTGATCACACAGACCTCACCGCTTTACCCATAACAAGATAAGGACGGCACCTATGAGCGCTTTAACCTTGAAACTCGCCACCCAACTGGCCACCCAGGCCCTTACCGCAGGCCGCACCATTTCGGCTGCGCCACTGACCATCGCAGTGCTCGACAGCGGCGGCCACCTGGTCACCCTGCAACGCGAAGACGGCGCCAGCCTGCTACGCCCGCAAATCGCCATCGGCAAAGCCTGGGGCGCCATTGCCCTGGGCAAGGGTTCACGTTTGCTGGCACTGGACGCCCAACAGCGGCCGGCGTTTATCGCGGCGTTGAACAGCCTGGGGCAGGGCAGCGTGGTGCCGGCGCCGGGTGGGGTGTTGATACGAGATCAGAGCGGCGTGGTGCTGGGCGCAATCGGGATCAGCGGGGACACGTCCGATATTGACGAGCAGTGTGCGATCACGGCGATAGAGGGGGTGGGGTTGATGGCGGATGCGGGGGTTTCGGCTTGAATTTGGGTTGATGGATAGGGCCTCTTCGCGAGCAAGCCCGCTCCCACAGGTGAATGCATTCCAAATGTGGGAGCGGGCTTGCTCGCGAAAGGGGCGCCTCGGTCTTGGCTCTATACCCAAACGGCATCCCACAGCGGATAGTCGCCAATACGCTTCACCAGCCCAGCTCTCAGCGGGTTAGCAACCACATACCTGGCCATTTTCACCAAGTCATCGTCCTTACGCAGAGCCCGATCATGAAAGCTGGTTTGCCACAGCCGACCTTTGCGGCCAGTAGCGCCGTTCACGCTTCGGGTGCTTTTGGATTTCACCTGGCACATCAGATCTCCCAGCGAACCTTTTTGCAGTTCGATCAGCCAGTGGAAGTGGTCGGGCATCACCACCCAAGCCAGAGAGTGTGCCAGCCCTTGGTATTGGGCGAGTCTGAATTGCCAGACGACCAAGCGGCCCAGATGAAAGTCATTGAACATCGGTACACGTTCATGGGTGTTGGTGGTGATCAGATAGATGCGGTTGGGCTCGCTGAATCGACCGATACGCAGGCGGTATGAAGTAGCTCGATCAGGCATTCCTTGGCCTCTCTTCAGATGGGGTTCTGAGAGGCTAGATCTCGGTGGATGATGCTGATCTTTGGGCTTTTGGCAGAATGTGTCTGGGAGGGCGCCTTCGCGAGCAAGTCCGCTCCCACAGGGGATTTGTGCGGTTTATACAATGTGTTTCTGGCACTACTGCTCGCGAATGGTACAGGCTCTGCGGTCTATCAATCCGGCTCACACCCCTTGAGCACCAACCGAATAATCGTCTGCGCCGCCGCCTCATAGTCGGCTTCATCCAGCTTGGCCTTGCCGGTTACTGCCGAGATCTGCCAGTCGAAATCGGCATAGGTCTGGGTGGCTGCCCAGATGCTGAACATCAGGTGGTTGGGGTCAATCGCGGCGATCAGGCCACGGTCAACCCAGCTCTGGATGCAGTTGATATTGTGCTTGGCCTGGGCATTGAGCTGTTCAACCTGGTCGGCGCTCAGGTGTGGGGCGCCGTGCATGATTTCGCTGGCGAAGACCTTGGAGGCGAACGGCAGGTCGCGGGAGATGCGGATTTTGGAGCGGATGTAGTTGCTCAATACTTCCTTGGGCTCGCCTTCGGGGTTGAACGGCGTGGAGGCGGCCAGGATCGGCTCGATAATGCTTTCTAGCACCTCGCGGTAGAGGTTGTCCTTGGACTTGAAGTAGTAATAGACGTTGGGCTTGGGCAGACCGGCCTTGGCGGCGATGTCGCTGGTTTTGGTCGCGGCGAAGCCCTTGTCGGCAAACTCCTCGCTCGCCGCCCGCAGGATTTTTTCTTTGTTGCGCTCGCGAATGCTGCTCATAAACCAGACGTTTCCTTGCCATGACAGGCGGTTGCGCATGGTAGCACCGGCCATCCGCGGGCCTCAACAATCTACCCGCAACGCTTTGCGCCGCGCTATGCTCGCCCCATCTCTCTCTAACGGAAGTCCGGTTCATGGCAGGAAGCAGCTTATTGGTGTTGATCGACGATATCGCCGCGGTACTCGATGACGTTGCACTGATGACAAAAATGGCCGCCAAGAAGACATCGGGCGTGCTGGGCGATGACCTTGCGCTGAACGCCCAGCAGGTCTCGGGTGTGCGCGCCGAGCGGGAAATTCCCGTGGTGTGGGCGGTGGCCAAGGGCTCGTTCATCAACAAATTGATCCTGGTGCCGACGGCCCTGTTGATCAGCGCCTTCGCTCCGTGGGCGGTGATACCGCTGTTGATGCTCGGCGGTGCCTACCTGTGTTTCGAGGGCTTCGAAAAACTCGCCCACAAGTTCCTGCACAGCAAGGCTGAAGACCAGGCCGAACACGCACAGTTGACTGAAGCGGTGGCCGACCCGGCAACCGATCTGGTGGCGTTCGAGAAAGACAAGATCAAGGGCGCGATCCGCACCGACTTTATTCTCTCCGCCGAGATCATTGCCATCACCCTCGGCATCGTCGCCGACGCGCAGCTCACGCAACAGGTGATCGTGCTGTCGGGTATCGCCATTGTCATGACCATCGGCGTATATGGATTGGTGGCCGGTATCGTCAAGCTCGACGACCTGGGGCTGTGGCTGACGCAGAAGCCGGGTCAGGTGGCGCGCAGTATTGGCGGCGCGATTCTGAGTGCGGCCCCCTACATGATGAAGAGCCTTTCAGTGATCGGCACGGCGGCGATGTTCATGGTCGGTGGTGGCATCCTCACCCATGGCGTGCCCGTGGTGCATCACTGGATCGAAACGGTAAGCCAAAGCATGGGGGCTCTGGCATGGTTGATGCCGACGTTGCTCAATGCGCTGGCGGGGATTGTTGCAGGGGCTTTGGTGCTGATCGTTGTCCAAGCAGTCGGCAAGGTATGGCGAATAGCTAGGCGCTGATGAGTTCGCATTGATTGCAGGTTGAAACACTGTTTAAGTTTAATCCTACAGCCCGATTTTCCATGCATTTATAGGATGCGTCGCGCTTCTTCATGTGAAGTGGCGCGAAAAATGGATCGATAAGGGGTTAAGGATGAACTGGTGTTTTCAAGCAATAAAAAACTATGCCAAGTTCAGTGGGCGAGCCTGCAGAAGGGAATATTGGGCGTTTGTAGTGATGGACATCATGCTGATTTGGGGCTCTATATTGATAGCGTACTTAGCGGAGGTTCTCTCGAGTCCGTGGTTTATCGTTCCATTTGGGTTTTACGTCTTGTTCATGATCCCCCCTGCGGTTTCAGTGACATTCCGCAGGCTTCATGATGTGAACATTACGGGGGCGTATGCACTTTGGTTTTTGATACCGGTCGTTGGTTTTATAATGGTGTCCGTCCGCCTATTCACCCAAGGCGATAAGGGGGGGAACGATTATGGCTTGCCTCCAATTACAGAGTTTCTATCTGAGTAAGTGAGCAAAATCAATGCAATAAAAAAGGCCATTCAATCGAATGGCCTTTTTTATCGCTGCGGTTTACTCGGCAATCTGCAACTTGCGCGATTCGGTGTAGATATACCGCACCTTCTCATACTCGAACGGCGAGTTCATCTGGCCGTAGCGGAAGCTGGTCTGGTAGCGCTTGTCCACGGCGCGCAGGGCCCAGACTTCCGGATGGTTGGAGCTGACTTCGGATACGTTGAGGAAGTTGATCTGCGATTCGGCGCTGTAGTCCACCAGCAGGCCGCCGGTGTCACGCAGGTTCGACGGGCCTAAGATCGGCAGCATCACATAGGCGCCGCCCGGTACACCGTAGAAGCCCAGGGTCTGGCCGAAGTCTTCGCTCTGGCGCGGCAGGCCCATGGCGGTGGCTGGGTCCCACAGGCCCGCGATGCCAATGGTGGTGTTGACCAGCAGGCGCCCGGTGGTTTCCAGGGAGCGGTGGCCCTTGAGCTGCAACAAGCTGTTCATCAGGTTGGGCACATCGCCCAGGTTGTTGAAGAAGTTGCTCACGCCGGTGCGCAGGAAGCTCGGCGTGACGTAGCGGTAACCGTTCACCACCGGCAGGAACACCCACTGGTCGAAGCGATAGTTGAAGTGGTACACGCGGCGGTTCCACGACTCCAGTGGGTCGTAGACGTTGAGCGCGGTGAGCGTGGAGCGTTCGAATTCACGTTGGTCCAAGCCTGGGTTGAACTTGAGCTTGGTCAGCGGCTCCTTGAAACCGTCGGCATCGACCTTGACGGGTTCTTGAGCCTTGCTGTTGTCGGCATTGGCCACGCCTGCGCATATCAGTGCAGCGAGCAGCAGAAGATATTTAGCCACGGAAGAACTCCAGCATGGCGTCGGCGTTGACGCGGTAATTGAGGTTGCCGCAGTGGCCGCCCAGCGGGTAGACGGTCAAGCGATCGCCGAAGGTTTTACGCAGGAAGCCCAGGTCGCCAGGGCCGAGGATCACATCGTCGGCGTTATGCATCACGGCGATTTTCGGGCTGTCGCGCAGGTAGTCCTTGAGGGCGTACAAGCTGACCTGATCGATCAGTTGCAGCAGGCTGCCGCCATCGGAACGAGCGCGCCACATCGGGATCACTTGTTCGGTGAGGTAGCAGTCGAAGTCGCACTGCAGGGCACGCTTGAGGAACGGCGTGAGGCTGGTGCCTTCGGTGATGGGGTACTTGGGCGGAATGATCAGGCCGCGGCGGTTGATCAAGTCCGAGGTGAAGGCAATGTCGGCGGCCGAGAAGCGGAACGAGGTGCCGATCAGCATGGCCATCTGTTCGTTGCTCAGGTGTTGCTTGGACTGCTGGAAGTCATAGAGCAAGGCATCGTTGAGGTCGATGTAGCCTTTTTGCTGGAAGTAACGCGTCAGTTTGCTCAGCACCAACTCATAGAAGGTGGTGCTGTTGTTGATGCCCTTGACCTCGGTCTGTACCAGCTTGTCGAGGTTGGTGATCGAGGTATAGAGGTTGACCGGCGGGTTGAGCAGCAGCACTTTCTTGAAGTTGAAGCTGCGGCGGGTCTCATCCAGCTTGCTGACAAATGCAGCATCCAGGGCGCCCAGGCTATAGCCGGTGAGGTAGAAATCGGTCACTGGCAACGAGGCGTTCTGCGCGCGTACGGCTTGCATCACGCGGTACATGTCTTCGGCGTCTTCCTGGGTGATGCCCGGGGTGGCGAAGCGCGAAGCGGCGCTGATGAAGTCGAAGCTGGTTGGCGAGGACAGCTGCACCACATGGTAGCCGGCCTGGTAATACAGCTTTTTCAGGTATTCGTTGATGCTGCTGTCAAAGCGTGCACCGGTGCCGGCGATCAGGAAGATCAAAGGCGCGGCGCGGTCCTGCTTGGCAATGCGGTAGGTGAGTTTCTTCACCGCCCAGAAATTGTCCGGCAGGCTGAACTCGCGCTCGGGGCGCATCGTCAGGGTGTAGTCGGATTGGTTGATCTCGTCATCGGTCGGCAGGGTTGGCCGCAGATCGGGAGGCGTGGTGGCGATGGTCGCTTCGAACGGGTTGGTCAAAGGGTAGCCATAGCTGGCTTGGTCGATATCGACGGCCAGTGCTGACGCACTCAAAAATAGGCTGCCCAGCAAGGCAGCACAGCGCAAGGAACGGAGCATGACTTAATCCCTAAGAGGAACGGGCTGAATGAAGTTCGCAGGCTATGACCACCGCCTTGTCACCGAAGTGCCAGCACTCGGCACGAAAAGTCGGAAAAAACGTCGGAATCGGGGTAATAGTAGCGAGACGATACACTTTGCCATGCTTTGTTGAACAGATATCTGTGCGAACACCTTGCTAACGCCCGCCGTGGGATTAAGCTGGGCGCCGTTTTTGCCTATCGGAGTGCCCCATGTCCCGTCGTTTGCCGTTGATCCTGCTGCTTATTGCCCTGCCGTTATGGCTGGCCGCCAGTTATGCCGCACGCTACGGCTTCATGGAGGATGGGCAATGGGTTGGCATCTGCGCTGATGAGGCCAGCCGCTGGGAATGCCAGGTGCGTTCGAACCTGGGTTTGATGATTCATTTCAAGCTGCTGGGGTGGGCGGCGTTGATCACCTCGGTGCTGGGCTTTTTTGTACCGGGGCGTGCGGGGTGGGCGTTGGCAGTGGCGGGGTTGGTGTTCGGGTTGCCGGCGCTGGCGCTGTACAACACGACGTTTGCGGTGTTTGCGGTGGTGATTGCAGGGTTGCGGTTGGTCAGGAAGCCTCGCGGCGCCTGATGTGGCCTCACCCCTGTAGGAGCGAGCTTGCTCGCGATGGTCGTTAACGATAACGCGGGGTACCTGATGCCCCGCGTTATCCTGGCGTTTTTCGCGAGCAAGCTCGCTCCTACAGGTGATTGCGTCAAGCCGTGCGCACTCGCAAGCAACGCCACAAAGCCGCAACCATCAGCACGCTGACCACTGCCCAACCCCAGGCCTGTTGGCTCAACAGCCCTTCACGGTACAACTGCGGCGCAATGCCGGCACCGATGATGAAGGCCAGCAACGCAATCTCCCGACGCGGCCCGGTCACCGGGCGTACCAGGTACACCAGGGCCGGCAATACCAGCGCTGCGCTCGGGAAGCTGCGATAGCGCGGGTCAAACACCAGCGCCAGCATCATCACCGCACCGGCGAACCCGGCGATTGCCACCAGCCAGCCGGCGCGTTGCTCCAGCCAGTTGAACCCGCGCTCACGCCAGCCTTCCCGGGCGCTGAGGGCCAGGGCGGCATGGGCCAGCACCAGCAGGTTCAACACCACCAGCACACCTGCCCACACCCATTCATCGTTGAAGCGTGCGGTAACGCGAGTCAATTCGGCCCAGCTGCCGATAGAGCACGCTGCGACGGCCCCGAGCAATGGCAGTATCAATGCTGGGCGCGTGCTGCGAACACGGCCGCCGAGCACCAGGGTGCCGAGCAGGATGAGCCCACCGACCCCCAGCCACAACGGCCAGTACGGCACATTGGTCACAGGGCCGGCGAGAATGCCTTTGTCCTGACGGTCTGCATCGAACAGCCCCCAGTAACCACCCACAGCCCCTTCACTGGCGCGCTTCCATGGCTGGTCAAAGGCTTCTATGAGGTTGTAGCGCCAGCCATTGGCTTCGGCCATGGCCACGAAACCGCGCATGAACCTGGCTTCGTTGACTCGGCTGGGCACGGCGGTTTCGCGCTGGCGGCCTTCGCTGGGCCAGCCGGTTTCGCCGATCACGATGTCCTTGGGTGCAAATTTATGGCCGAAGGTCTGGCGTACGTCGCCCACATGCTTGAGCGCCTGGTCGATACCGGACGGTTCATCTTCCCAGTAGGGCAGCAAGTGAATGGTCAGGAAGTCTACCGCCGGCTCGATTTCCGGGTGTTGCAGCCAGAATTCCCAGACGTCGGCATAGGTGACGGGCTGCTTGATCTGGCTTTTGACCTGATGGATCAGCGCCACCAGTTGCTTGGCGGTGACTTCCTTGCGCAGCAGGGCTTCGTTGCCGACGATCACCGAGGTCACCACGTCCGGGCTGGCATTGGCAGCCGCGATCAACGCTTTGATTTCTTTCTCGGTTGCCACTGGATCGCTACTGACCCAGGCACCGGCCATCACCTTCAAGCCGTGCGCGCGCGCCATGCTTGGCAGCGCTTCCAGGCCGAGCATGGTGTAAGTGCGAACGCATTTAAAACGCGTAGCCAGCAGCGCCAGGTCGGCGTCCATGCGCTCGGGGCGCAACCTGAACGGCTGGTCAAATGGGGATTGGTCTTTGTCGAACGGCGTATAGGAGGCACATTGCAGCTTATGGCTGGCGCTGGCGACGTCCGGCAACACCACCGGCCGGCCGAGGCCGTACCAGTAGCCGACAAGGGCAAGCACGCCGAGGATCAAGGCGAAGAAATAGGGGAGGGCAGGAAAGCGGGCAGTCGCGGGCATGGTCGGCTTATCTGGGGAGCAAAGGCGCGCATCTTACCCGGATTTGCCACAGCCCAGTGCGGCTGCATAATTTTGACATGCAAACTTCGGGCGGGATTCTGGCGATAACGCCTACAAAGCGTCTTACTGGCGATGTGATGTCGTTTCTTGCTCAACCAAGGTCGCAGGCAGAGCAGGGCAAAGCGCTACGCAGGTTGAAGATAAAACTGTCAGTACTCCACTGATGCCTCAGCAACCGGATCGATGCGCGTGAAGGGGGCGCGGTGCACCCTATAACAACAGTTTGACGTCGCTCGGCATCCGCCGGGCGCAGCACTTTCGGGGAAGTACTATGAAGATGCGACGACTCTTGGGCGCAGCTGCCACTCTGGTAGTTGCGATGGGCTCCACACTGGCCAGTGCCGACAGCAAGACCCTGAGCATCGGCTACGTGGACGGCTGGTCCGACAGCGTGGCCACCACTCATGTGGCGGCAGAGGTGATCAAGCAAAAGCTGGGCTACGACGTAAAACTGCAAGCGGTTGCCACCGGGATCATGTGGCAGGGCGTCGCCACCGGCAAACTCGATGCCATGCTCTCCGCCTGGCTACCGGTGACCCACGGTGAATACTGGACCAAGAACAAGGACAAGGTGGTCGACTACGGCCCCAACTTCAAGGACGCCAAGATCGGCCTGATCGTGCCGGAGTACGTCAAGGCCAAGTCCATTGAAGACCTCAAGACCGATACCACCTTCAAGAACAAGATCGTCGGCATCGACGCCGGTTCAGGCGTAATGCTCAAGACCGACGAAGCTATCAAGCAATATGGCCTGGACTACAAACTGCAAGCCAGCTCGGGTGCGGCGATGATTGCCGAACTGACCCGCGCCGAAGACAAGCAGGAGTCGATTGCGGTCACCGGTTGGGTGCCGCACTGGATGTTCGCCAAGTGGAAACTGCGTTTCCTGGACGACCCAAAAGGGATTTATGGTGCTGCTGAAACCGTCAACAGCATCGGCAGCAAGGGCCTGGAGAAGAAAGCGCCGGAAGTCGCGGCCTTCCTGAAGAAATTCCAGTGGGCCTCCAAGGATGAAATCGGTGAAGTCATGCTGGCGATTCAAGAAGGCGCCAAGCCGGACGCAGCGGCCAAGGACTGGGTAGCCAAGCACCCCGAGCGCGTGGCCGAGTGGACCGCTAAATAACCCCGCCCCAACTGTAGGAGCGAGCTTGCTCGCGAAGAACGCACAGGCACCGCGATCATCCAGAATGAACGCGTTATCGTCGGCGTCTTTCGCGAGCAAGCTCGCTCCTACATTTCTTACAAAACCTCGCTATGCTCGATCTACTACTAAGGTCGTCTGGAACCCATTGCGCAGCCGCATACAGTGGATACGTTCCAAAATAATAAAAAGCTGTGCTGCGAGGATAAAAACAATGAACGACAGCATTTACCTCTCGATTCAAAACAGCCCGCGTTTCAAGGAGCTGGTCAGGAAAAGGGAAAGGTTCGCCTGGATTCTCTCGGCGATCATGCTAGGGCTTTACTCCGCTTTCATCCTGTTGATTGCCTACGGGCCACAAGTACTGGGGGCCAAGATCAGCCCCGGTTCCTCGATCACCTGGGGCATTCCCCTGGGCGTCGGGCTGATTGTGTCGGCCTTTATTCTCACGGGCATCTACGTGCGTCGGGCCAACGGCGAATTTGACGACCTGAACAATGCGATTCTCAAGGAGGCTGCGCAATGATCCGGCGTCTATTGGCTCTATTCGGTGCTTCGCTGTTGGCTCCGGCCGTTTGGGCGGCGGACGCATTGACCGGTGAAGTGCACAAGCAACCGCTGAACGTCTCAGCCATTGTGATGTTCGTCGCGTTTGTCGGTGCCACCCTGTGCATCACCTACTGGGCGTCCAAGCGCAACAAATCGGCAGCGGACTACTATGCGGCGGGCGGCAAGATCACCGGTTTCCAGAACGGTCTGGCGATTGCCGGTGACTACATGTCGGCGGCGTCCTTCCTGGGGATTTCCGCGCTGGTATTCACCTCCGGCTACGACGGCTTGATCTATTCGATCGGCTTCCTCGTGGGCTGGCCGATCATTCTGTTCCTGATCGCCGAGCGCTTGCGTAACCTGGGCAAATACACCTTTGCCGACGTGGCGTCCTATCGCCTGGGGCAAACCCAGATCCGCAGCCTGTCGGCGTGTGGCTCGCTGGTGGTGGTGGCGTTCTACCTGATCGCGCAGATGGTC
The DNA here is from genome assembly GCF_001902145.1 of Pseudomonas fluorescens. Classification (GTDB taxonomy): domain Bacteria; phylum Pseudomonadota; class Gammaproteobacteria; order Pseudomonadales; family Pseudomonadaceae; genus Aquipseudomonas; species Aquipseudomonas fluorescens_BV. The sequence continues at coordinate 41,654 of NZ_MRST01000013.1, read as the reverse complement.
GGCGCGGGCAAGCTGATCCAGCTGCTGTTTGGCCTTGATTACCATGTGGCGGTGATCCTGGTCGGCATCCTGATGTGCCTGTATGTGCTGTTCGGCGGCATGTTGGCGACCACCTGGGTGCAGATCATCAAGGCGGTGCTGCTGCTGTCCGGTGCCTCGTTCATGGCGCTGATGGTCATGAAGCACGTCAACTTCGACTTCAACATGCTGTTTGCCGAGGCGATCAAGGTTCACCCTAAAGGTGAAGCGATCATGAGCCCGGGCGGCCTGGTGAAAGACCCGATCTCGGCATTCTCCCTGGGCTTGGCACTGATGTTCGGTACCGCTGGCCTGCCGCACATCCTGATGCGTTTCTTCACGGTAAGTGACGCCAAGGAAGCGCGTAAGAGCGTGCTGTACGCAACCGGCTTCATCGGCTACTTCTATATCCTGACCTTCATCATCGGTTTCGGCGCGATCCTTTTGGTCAGCACCAATCCGGCGTTCAAGGATGCAGCGGGCGCCTTGCTCGGTGGTAACAACATGGCAGCGGTGCACCTGGCCAACGCCGTGGGCGGCAGTATCTTCCTGGGCTTCATCTCGGCCGTGGCGTTTGCCACCATCCTCGCGGTGGTTGCCGGCTTGACCCTGGCGGGTGCTTCGGCGGTGTCCCATGACCTGTATGCCAGCGTGATCAAGAAAGGCAAGGCCAACGAGAAAGATGAGATTCGCGTGTCGAAGATCACCACTATCGCCCTGGCGGTGTTGGCCATCGGCCTGGGTATCCTGTTCGAAAGCCAGAACATTGCGTTCATGGTCGGCCTGGCGTTCTCCATTGCCGCCAGCTGTAACTTCCCGGTGTTGCTGCTTTCCATGTACTGGAAAAACCTCACCACCCGTGGCGCCATGATCGGTGGCTGGTTGGGGCTGGTCAGTGCTGTCGGCCTGATGGTGCTTGGCCCGACCATCTGGGTCTCGATCCTGCACAATGAAAAAGCCATCTTCCCGTACGAGTACCCGGCGCTGTTCTCGATGATCATTGCGTTCGTCGGCATCTGGTTCTTCTCCATCACCGACAAGTCGGCCGCGGCAGAGAAAGAGCGTGCGCTGTACTTCCCGCAGTTTGTGCGTTCGCAGACTGGTTTGGGGGCGAGTGGGGCGGTCAACCACTAAATTGTCAGCTGCATAAGAGATACCCCGGTCGAAAGGCTGGGGTATTTTTTTGCCTGGGCTCTTTGTGTTGTCTGGGCTGGCCTCATCGCGGGCAAGCCCGGCTCCCACATGTTGACTGTTTGAACCCGATCGACTGTGGGAGCTGGCTTGCCTGCGATGGCGGTAGGCCAGGCACCACAAACAAAAACGGCCTCCACTAAGGGAGGCCGTTCTCGGTGCAACTAAACCAAGGGCTTACTTGCGATCTTCCAGCTTGGTAATGTCACGCGACTCGTAGCCGGTGTACAGCTGGCGCGGGCGGCCGATCTTGTACGGGCTGGAGAGCATTTCTTTCCAGTGGGAGATCCAACCCACGGTCCGCGCCAGGGCGAAGATCACGGTGAACATGCTGGTTGGAATGCCGATCGCCTTGAGGATGATCCCCGAGTAGAAGTCGACGTTCGGGTACAGCGAGCGTTCGATGAAGTACGGGTCGGTCAGGGCGATCTCTTCCAGGCGCATGGCCAGTTCGAGTTGCGGATCGTTCTTGATGCCCAGTTCCTTCAACACTTCGTCGCAGGTCTGCTTCATCACGGTGGCGCGCGGGTCGCGGTTCTTGTAGACCCGGTGACCGAAGCCCATCAACTTGAACGGATCGTTCTTGTCCTTGGCCTTGGCAATGAAGGTGTCGATGTTGGACACATCGCCAATTTCATCGAGCATGGTCAATACGGCTTCGTTCGCACCGCCGTGGGCAGGGCCCCACAGTGCGGCGATACCGGCGGCAATACAGGCGAACGGGTTGGCACCCGAAGAGCCCGCCAGGCGCACGGTAGAGGTGGAGGCGTTCTGCTCGTGGTCGGCGTGGAGGATGAAGATCCGGTCCATGGCCTTGGCGAGCACCGGGCTGATCGGTTTGATCTCGCACGGGGTGTTGAACATCATGTGCAGGAAGTTTTCCGCGTACGTCAGGTCGTTGCGCGGGTACATCATGGGCTGGCCCATGGAGTACTTGTAAACCATTGCGGCCAGGGTGGGCATCTTGGCAACCAGGCGGATCGCGGAAATTTCGCGATGCTGCGGGTTATTGATGTCCAGGGAGTCGTGATAGAAGGCCGACAGGGCGCCTACTACACCGCACATGACGGCCATCGGGTGGGCGTCGCGACGAAAGCCGTTGAAGAAGGTCTTCAACTGCTCGTGAACCATGGTGTGGTTCTTCACGGTGCTGACGAACTGGGCTTTCTGCTCGGCTGTCGGCAATTCGCCATTTAGCAGCAGGTAGCAGGTTTCCAGATAGTCCGACTTTTCAGCCAGTTGCTCGATCGGGTAGCCGCGATGAAGCAGAATGCCATTGTCACCATCGATATAGGTGATCTTCGACTCGCAGGAAGCGGTCGACATGAAGCCTGGGTCGAAAGTAAAACGGCCCGTGGCCGTCAGGCCCCGTACGTCGATAACATCGGGACCAACGGTGCCGGTTAAAATGGGCAGCTCGACGGGGGCTGCGCCCTCGATGATCAACTGCGCTTTTTTGTCAGCCATGTGGCCTCCTATTTATGCTTCAAATCATCAGACAGACCCCCCACGCAGGGCCCGCACCACTATATTGATATAAATCCAGATGTCAATTTGCCTAAAGTCTTGCGCCAGAAGGCTTTAACCGTACTTTTTCGTCGAAATTGCCTGCCATTTACGCCTTTTATCCCGCCAGCGCAATCAGCTATTAGGGTGAGGTGCGCGCGTTGTCATTAGTAACCTAACTGTCTATACTCGGCCACCGACCGCCAAGGGCTTTTGGGCTTGCTTTCATTGGGGGTCGCACTCCCTGGGTGGTGCTTACCTGACCAGTCGCACTCCCCAACAACTTTGCCCTGATTGTTAGGGGCTCTTCAGTGTGAAAAAAAGCCGTGAATAGCCAACGACCTGTAAACCTAGACCTAAGGACCATCAAACTCCCCATCACCGGCGTTACGTCGTTCCTGCACCGTGTTTCCGGCATCATCCTGTTCCTGGGCTTGGGCATCATGCTTTATGCATTGAGCAAATCCCTGGGTTCCGAGGAAGGATACGCCGAGGTGAAGGCATGCTTGACCAGCCCGCTGGCCAAGTTCGTAGCATGGGGCCTCCTGTCCTCTCTTCTGTATCATCTGGTAGCCGGTGTGCGCCACTTGATCATGGACATGGGCATCGGTGAGACGCTGGAAGGCGGCCGCCTGGGCTCGAAAATCATCATCGCCATTTCCGTGGTGCTGATCGTTCTGGCAGGAGTTTGGATATGGTAACCAGCGTAACGAATCTGTCGCGTTCGGGCCTCTATGACTGGATGGCACAGCGTGTGTCTGCGGTCGTTCTCGCGGCTTATTTCATTTTCCTGATCGGATACCTCGTCGCAAACCCGGGCATCGGCTATGAGCAATGGCACGGCCTGTTTTCCCACAATGCGATGCGAATCTTCAGTCTGCTGGCCCTTGTAGCCCTGGGCGCTCACGCCTGGGTTGGCATGTGGACCATCGCGACTGACTACCTGACGCCGATGGCGCTGGGCAAGTCCGCGACTGCAGTACGTTTCCTCTTCCAGGCAGTATGCGGCGTCGCGATGTTCGCTTACTTCGTCTGGGGTGTGCAGATTCTTTGGGGTATCTGATTCATGGCTAACATTCCAACTATTTCATTCGACGCCATCATTATTGGTGGCGGCGGTGCTGGCATGCGCGCTGCGCTGCAGCTGGCCCAGGGCGGTCACAAGACTGCCGTGATCACCAAGGTATTCCCGACGCGGTCCCACACCGTATCGGCCCAGGGTGGCATCACCTGCGCCATCGCCTCCGCCGACCCGAACGATGACTGGCGCTGGCACATGTACGATACCGTCAAGGGTTCCGACTATATCGGTGACCAGGACGCTATCGAATACATGTGTCAGGAAGGCCCGGCCGCAGTGTTCGAGCTGGACCACATGGGCCTGCCGTTCTCCCGTACCGAGCAAGGTCGTATCTACCAGCGTCCATTCGGTGGCCAGTCCAAGGACTACGGTAAAGGTGGCCAGGCTGCCCGTACCTGCGCCGCGTCCGACCGTACCGGTCACGCGCTGCTGCACACCCTTTATCAGGGCAACCTGAAAGCCGGTACCACGTTCCTGAACGAGTACTACGCTGTCGATCTGGTGAAGAACGGCAAGGGCGAGTTCGTCGGCGTGATCGCCATCTGCATCGAAACCGGCGAAACCACCTACATCCGCGCCAAGGCTACTGTTCTGGCGACTGGTGGTGCAGGCCGTATCTACGCTTCGACCACCAATGCTCTGATCAACACCGGTGACGGCGTGGGCATGGCCCTGCGTGCTGGCGTACCGGTACAAGACATCGAAATGTGGCAGTTCCACCCGACCGGCATCGCTGGCGCCGGTGTACTGGTGACCGAAGGTTGCCGTGGTGAAGGTGGTTACCTGATCAACAAGCACGGCGAGCGTTTCATGGAGCGTTATGCTCCGAACGCCAAAGACCTGGCGGGTCGTGACGTTGTGGCCCGTTCGATGGTTAAAGAGATCATCGCCGGTAACGGCTGTGGCCCGAATGGCGACCACGTACTGCTCAAGCTCGATCACCTGGGCGAAGAAGTGCTGCACAGCCGCCTGCCTGGTATCTGCGAGCTGTCCAAGACCTTCGCCCACGTTGACCCGGTGGTTGCTCCGGTTCCGGTAGTTCCAACTTGCCACTATATGATGGGCGGCGTGCCGACCAACATTCACGGCCAGGCAATCACCCAGAACGCCGAAGGCGTGGACGAGATCATCCATGGTCTGTTCGCAGTAGGCGAAGTGGCTTGCGTATCGGTTCACGGTGCCAACCGCCTGGGCGGCAACTCGCTGCTCGACCTGGTGGTATTCGGTCGCGCTGCCGGCCTGCACCTGGAAAAGGCCCTGACCGACGGCATCGAATACGATGACGCGACAGACGCCAACATCGAGGCCGCCCTGGCGCGCCTGAACGCTCTGAACGAGCGTACCGATGGCGAAGACGTGGCTACCCTGCGTCGCGAGCTGCAAAGCTGCATGCAGAACTACTTCGGTGTATTCCGTACCGGCGAATACATGCAGAAGGGTATTGCTCAGCTGGCTGACCTGCGCAAGCGTATCGCCAACGTCAAGATCAACGATAAGAGCCAGGCGTTCAACACCGCTCGTATCGAAGCCCTTGAACTGCAAAACCTGCTGGAAGTGGCTGAAGCGACGGCGATCGCCGCCGAGGTTCGTAAAGAATCCCGTGGTGCTCACGCTCGTGAAGACTTTGAAGATCGCGACGACGAAAACTGGTTGTGCCACACCCTGTACTTCCCGGGTGACAAGCGCGTAACCAAGCGTGCCGTGAACTTCTCGCCGAAGACGGTGCCGACGTTTGAACCGAAGATTCGGACTTACTAAGGGTGGCTGCCATGTTGAAAGTCAGTGTTTATCGCTACAACCCTGATCAGGACGCCGCGCCGTTCATGCAGGAATTCCAGGTCGATACCGGTGGTAAAGACCTGATGGTGCTGGATGTATTGGCACTGATCAAAGAGCAGGACGAGGGTTTCTCCTATCGTCGCTCTTGCCGTGAAGGTGTGTGCGGTTCCGACGGCATGAACATCAACGGCAAAAACGGCCTGGCGTGCATCACGCCGCTGTCCGCCGTGGTCAAAGGCAACAAGCTGATCGTTCGTCCTCTGCCAGGTTTGCCGGTTATCCGTGACCTGGTCGTCGATATGAGCATCTTCTACAAGCAATACGAGAAAGTTAAGCCGTTCCTGCAGAACGACACGCCGGCTCCGGCCATCGAGCGTCTGCAGTCCCCGGAAGAGCGTGAAAAGCTCGATGGCCTGTACGAGTGCATCCTGTGCGCTTGCTGCTCGACATCCTGCCCGTCCTTCTGGTGGAACCCGGACAAATTCCTGGGTCCAGCTGCGCTGCTGCAAGCCTATCGCTTCCTGGCAGACAGCCGCGACACCAAGACGTCCGAGCGTCTGGCTTCGCTGGATGACCCGTTCAGCGTATTCCGCTGCCGCGGGATCATGAACTGCGTCAACGTATGTCCTAAAGGCCTGAACCCGACTAAGGCCATTGGTCACATCCGTAACATGCTGCTGCAGAGCGGCGTGTAACTGACGTTGTAGTAAAAGCAGGACCGTTGTGCCCGTAAATGCTGCGGCGCAGGCTTCAACCGGCGCCGTAGTTTTAACTTGAGCAGCGACTTACAAAGCCGCGGCTCTTATTTTGAAGAAATGAGACAAGCAGGGGCATTCGGGTTGGTACCCGAACTATCAGCGTGATCCTAAGTGGCTTGTTTTGGTCGCTGCACTTGGCCTTTTGCAAGCAAACTCGGTGTTTTCGCCGGTGGTGTCCCCAAATCGAGGGTGACCAAGCATGCAAGAAAGCGTGATGCAGCGCATGTGGAACAGCGGCTATCTTTCAGGTGGTAACGCTGCCTATGTGGAAGAGCTTTATGAGCTCTACCTGCACGACCCTAACGCTGTGCCAGAAGAATGGCGCACCAAATTTCAGACGTTGTCTTCAGACGGCAACGCTGCCACCGATGTATCGCACGCAACAATTCGCGATCAGTTCGTGCTGCTGGCAAAGAACCAGCGCCGCGCCCAACCGGTTTCCGCCGGCAGCGTGAGCAGTGAGCACGAGAAGAAGCAAGTTGAAGTACTGCGACTGATCCAGGCCTACCGTATGCGTGGCCACCAGGCAGCCCAGCTTGACCCGCTGGGGCTGTGGCAGCGTCCTGCACCTGCAGACCTGTCGATCAATCATTACGGCTTGACCAATGCCGATCTTGATACGACCTTCCGTGCCGGCGACCTGTTCATCGGCAAAGAGGAAGCGAGCCTACGCGAAATTCACGAAGCGTTGCAGCAGACATATTGCCGCACCATCGGCGCTGAATTCACGCACATCACCGATTCCGAGCAGCGCCAGTGGTTCCAGCACCGCCTGGAAGGCGTGCGTGGCCGTCCGGTATTGTCCGCCGATGTGCGCGGCCACCTGCTGGAGCGTGTGACCGCGGCCGAAGGCCTCGAGAAATACCTGGGCACCAAATACCCAGGCACCAAGCGTTTCGGCCTGGAAGGCGGCGAAAGCCTGATTCCGATGCTCGACGAGCTGATCCAGCGTTCCGGTTCCTATGGCACCAAGGAAATCGTGATCGGCATGGCTCACCGTGGTCGCCTGAACGTGTTGGTCAACACCTTCGGCAAGAACCCGCGTGAGCTGTTCGACGAGTTCGAAGGCAAGAAGAAGGTCGAACTGGGTTCCGGTGACGTTAAGTACCACCAGGGCTTCTCGTCCAACGTGATGACCACCGGCGGTGAAGTTCACCTGGCCATGGCATTCAACCCCTCCCACCTGGAAATCGTTTCGCCAGTGGTCGAGGGTTCGGTACGTGCTCGCCAGGACCGTCGTAACGACGCCACCGGTGAGAAAGTGCTGCCGATTTCCATCCACGGTGACGCGGCGTTCGCCGGTCAGGGTGTGGTCCTGGAAACGTTCCAGATGTCGCAGACTCGCGGCTTCAAGACCGGCGGTACCGTCCACATCGTCATCAACAACCAGGTGGGCTTCACCATCAGCAACCCGTTGGATGCGCGCTCCACCGAGTACGCCACCGACGTTGCCAAGATGATCCAGGCGCCGATCCTCCATGTGAATGGTGATGATCCGGAAGCCGTGCTGTTCGTGACCCAACTGGCTGTCGACTACCGCATGCAGTTCAAGCGTGACGTAGTCATCGACCTGGTTTGCTACCGCCGTCGCGGTCACAACGAAGCGGATGAGCCAAGCGGCACCCAGCCGTTGATGTACCAGCAGATCATCAAGCAGCGCACCACCCGTGAGCTGTACGCTGAAAGCCTGACCAAGGCCGGTGTGGTGGACGATGCGCGTGTTCAGGCGAAAGTCGACGAATACCGCAACGCGCTGGACAACGGCCTGCATGTGGTGAAAAGCCTGGTCAAGGAGCCGAACAAAGAGCTGTTCGTTGACTGGCGCCCATACCTGGGTCACACCTGGACTGCACGTCACGATACCTCGTTCGATTTGAAGACGTTGCAGGAACTGTCCGCCAAGTTGCTGGAAATTCCCGAAGGCTTCGTCGTACAGCGCCAGGTTGCGAAGATCTACGAAGACCGTCAGAAGATGCAAGCCGGTGGCCTGCCGATCAACTGGGGTTACGCCGAAACCATGGCGTACGCGACCCTTGCGTTCGAAGGTCACCCGATCCGCATGACCGGCCAGGACATCGGCCGCGGTACGTTCTCGCACCGTCATGCTGTATTGCACAACCAGAAAGACGCGGGCACCTACATCCCGTTGCAGAACCTGTACGAAGGCCAGCCACGTTTCGATCTGTACGATTCGTTCCTGTCCGAAGAAGCCGTACTGGCGTTCGAATACGGTTACTCGACCACCACGCCGAACGCGCTGGTGATCTGGGAAGCCCAGTTCGGCGACTTCGCCAACGGTGCCCAGGTGGTTATCGACCAGTTCATCACCAGCGGCGAGCACAAGTGGGGCCGTCTGTGCGGTCTGACCATGCTGCTGCCACACGGTTATGAAGGCCAGGGCCCAGAGCACTCCTCGGCCCGTCTGGAGCGTTACCTGCAATTGTGCGCCGAGCACAACATTCAGGTGTGCGTGCCGACGACCCCGGCGCAGATCTACCACTTGCTGCGTCGCCAGGTGATCCGTCCGCTGCGCAAGCCGCTGGTGGTGTTGACGCCGAAGTCGCTGTTGCGTCACAAACTGGCCGTTTCGACCCTGGAAGATCTGGCCCAAGGTTCGTTCCAGACCGTGATTCCAGAGATCGATACGCTGGACGCCGCCAAGGTCAATCGCCTGATCCTGTGCAGCGGCAAGGTCTACTACGATCTGCTGGAAAAACGCCGTGCCGAAGGCCGCGAAGACATCGCCATCGTGCGTATCGAGCAGCTTTATCCGTTCCCGGAAGATGACCTCATGGAGATCATCGCGCCTTACACCAACCTCACGAACGTGGTGTGGTGTCAGGAAGAACCGATGAACCAGGGCGCCTGGTACAGCAGCCAGCATCATCTGCGTCGCAGCATCGGCAACCACAACAAGGCCTTGGTCCTTGAGTACGCCGGCCGTGATGCTTCTGCTGCACCTGCCTGTGGTTATGCGTCGATGCACGCCGAGCAGCAGGAAAAACTGCTGCAAGATGCTTTCACTGTTTAACGCCTTCGCGCTGACTGAAACCGAATTTTAAGGACCTACAGATAATGGCTATCGAAATCAAAGCCCCGTCATTCCCGGAATCGGTTGCCGATGGCACCGTTGCCACCTGGCACAAGAAACCAGGCGAGGCCGTCAAGCGTGACGACCTGATCGTCGACATCGAGACCGACAAAGTCGTTCTGGAAGTATTGGCCGAAGCTGACGGCGTGCTGGGCGCGATCGTTGCGGAAGAGGGCGCTACCGTTCTGTCGAACCAGGTACTGGGCTCGATCGAAGAGGGCAGCGCTGCTGCAGCGCCTGCTCCTGCCGCTGCTGCACCGGCTGCTTCGGCGCCTGCCGCTGCACCGGCTGCAGGTGGCGAAGACCCAATCGCTGCACCGGCTGCGCGTCAACTGGCTGAAGAAAACGGCATCAACCTGGCCTCCATCAAGGGCACTGGCAAAGATGGCCGCGTGACCAAGGAAGACGTGGTTGCCGCAGTTGAAGCCAAGAAGAACGCTCCGGCTGCCGCACCTGCCAAGGCTGCAGCCCCTGCTGCCGCTGCGCCTGTGTTTGCCGCTGGCGACCGCACCGAGAAGCGCGTACCGATGACTCGCGTACGTGCCACCGTGGCCAAGCGCCTGGTTGAAGCACAGTCGAACATGGCGATGCTGACCACCTTCAACGAAGTCGACATGACTGAAGTCATGGCCCTGCGTTCGAAGTACAAGGACCTGTTCGAGAAGTCCCACAACGGCGTGCGCCTGGGCTTCATGTCATTCTTCGTCAAAGCGGCCACCGAAGCGCTGAAACGCTTCCCGGCAGTCAACGCTTCCATCGACGGCGGCGACATCGTTTACCACGGCTATGCAGATATTGGCGTTGCCGTATCCAGCGACCGTGGCCTGGTGGTTCCAGTGCTGCGTAACGCCGAGCTGATGAGCCTGGCCGAAATCGAAGGCGGCATCGCCGGCTTCGGCAAGAAAGCCCGTGACGGCAAGCTGACCATCGACGAGATGACCGGCGGTACCTTCACCATCACCAACGGTGGTACCTTCGGTTCGATGATGTCGACGCCGATCGTCAACCCACCGCAAGCCGCGATCCTGGGCATGCACAACATCATCCAGCGTCCGATGGCCATCAACGGCCAGGTCGTGATCCGCCCAATGATGTACCTGGCACTGTCTTACGATCACCGCCTGATCGACGGTAAAGAAGCCGTGACGTTCCTGGTGACCATCAAGAACCTGCTGGAAGACCCGGCTCGCCTGCTCCTGGACATCTGATAGAAGCAGCTGCACGTTGCGAGCTACAAGCTGTAGGAAAAAGCAGCTTGGCTTGCAACGTGTGGCTACAAGCTTGTCGCAAATAGAGGATCTATTTTCATGACACAGAAATTTGACGTTGTAGTGATTGGTGCAGGCCCTGGCGGCTATGTTGCCGCTATCAAGGCTGCGCAACTGGGCCTCTCCACTGCTTGCATCGAAAAATACACCGACAAGGAAGGCAAACTGGCGCTGGGCGGTACTTGCCTGAACGTGGGTTGCATTCCATCCAAGGCGCTGCTGGACAGCTCCTGGAAATTCCACGAAGCCCAAGACGGCTTCGCGATCCACGGCATCAACCATGCTGGCGTGACCATGGACGTACCAGCAATGGTCGGCCGTAAAGCCAACATCGTCAAAGGCCTGACTTCCGGCGTTGCCACCTTGTTCAAGGCCAACGGCGTGACTTCCATTCAAGGCCACGGCAAGTTGCTGGCCGGCAAGAAAGTTGAAGTCACCAAGCCAGACGGTTCGGTTGAAGTCATCGAAGCCGAAAACGTGATCCTGGCGCCAGGTTCGCGTCCAATCGACATTCCGCCTGCTCCTGTTGACAACAACGTGATCGTTGATTCGACCGGCGCCCTGGAATTCCAGGCTGTGCCTAAGCGTCTGGGCGTGATCGGCGCTGGTGTAATCGGTCTGGAGCTGGGTTCGGTATGGTCGCGCCTGGGCGCTGAAGTCACCGTGCTGGAAGCCCTGGATACGTTCCTGCTGGCTGCCGACACCGCGGTGTCCAAGGAAGCGCTGAAAACCCTGACCAAACAAGGTCTGGACATCAAGCTCGGCGCCCGTGTTACCGGTTCCAAGGTCAACGGCGAAGAAGTCGTAGTGACCTACACCGACAAAGACGGCGAGCAGACCATCACCTTCGACAAGCTGATCGTCGCCGTGGGCCGCCGCCCAGTGACCAACGACCTGCTGGCTTCCGACAGCGGCGTGAACATCGACGAGCGTGGTTTCATCCACGTTGACGATCATTGCGCTACCACCGTGCCTGGCGTCTATGCCATTGGCGACGTGGTTCGTGGCATGATGCTGGCCCACAAGGCTTCCGAAGAGGGCATCATGGTCGTTGAGCGCATCAAGGGTCACAAGACCCAGATGAACTACGACCTGATCCCATCGGTTATCTACACCCACCCGGAAATTGCATGGGTCGGCAAGAACGAACAGCAGTTGAAAGCTGAAGGCGTTGAAGTTAACGTCGGCACCTTCCCGTTTGCCGCTTCTGGCCGTGCCATGGCAGCCAACGACACCGGTGGTTTTGTCAAAGTCATCGCTGATGCCAAGACTGACCGCGTATTGGGCGTCCACGTGATTGGCCCAAGCGCTGCAGAACTGGTTCAGCAAGGCGCGATCGGCATGGAATTCGGCACCAGTGCCGAGGATCTGGGCATGATGGTCTTCTCCCATCCGACCCTGTCCGAAGCGCTGCACGAAGCCGCGTTGGCAGTGAATGGCGGCGCCATCCACATCGCCAACAAGAAGAAGCGTTAAGCGAGATAATAAGAAACCACGGCGGAGTTGCCCGTCGTGAGCCTTGCGCGCAAGACTCACCGCGGAATATCCGCTGGACGCAGCCTTGCGCAGCTTTACGGGCCATAAGCCCCGCAAGTTGCGCAAGCAGCAGTCACAGGTGGCGCGGCACTCATAATGAGCGCAGCGCCGAATGCGCAGTACCTAACGAAGACGGTAAAAAGCATGAATCTTCACGAGTATCAGGGTAAGCAGCTGTTCGCTGAATACGGCCTGCCAGTTTCCAAGGGCTACGCAGTAGACACCCCGGAAGCAGCAGCAGAAGCTTGCGACAAAATCGGCGGCAGCGAGTGGGTTGTCAAAGCCCAGGTCCACGCCGGTGGTCGCGGTAAAGCGGGCGGCGTCAAGCTGGTTCGCAGCAAAGAAGACGCCAAGGCCTTCGCACAGCAGTGGCTGGGCAAGCGTCTGGTGACTTACCAGACTGATGCCAATGGCCAACCAGTCACCAAGATCCTGGTTGAATCGTGCACTGATATCGCTAAAGAGCTGTACCTGGGCGCTGTCGTTGACCGTTCGAGCCGTCGCATCGTGTTCATGGCTTCCACCGAAGGTGGCGTGGACATCGAGAAGATCGCTCACGAAACCCCAGAAAAAATTCTGAAGGCCACTATCGATCCACTGGTTGGCGCTCAGCCATTCCAGGGTCGCGAGCTGGCTTTCCAGCTGGGCCTGGAAGGCAAGCAAGTTGCCCAGTTCGCCAAGATCTTCGTAGGTCTGGCCAAACTGTTCCAGGATCACGATCTGGCCCTGCTGGAAGTGAACCCGCTGGTGATCAAGGCTGACGGCGATCTGCACTGCCTCGATGCCAAGATCAACATCGACGCCAACGCCATGTACCGTCAGCCTAAGCTGAAGACTTTCCACGATCCGTCGCAAGACGATCCGCGCGAAGCGCACGCTGCCAAGTTCGAACTGAACTACGTAGCCCTGGAAGGTAACATCGGCTGCATGGTCAACGGTGCCGGCCTGGCCATGGGTACCATGGACATCGTCAACCTGCATGGCGGCAAGCCAGCCAACTTCCTCGACGTAGGTGGTGGCGCTACCAAGGAACGCGTTACCGAAGCGTTCAAGATCATCCTGTCCGACTCCAACGTCGCTGCAGTACTGGTCAACATCTTCGGCGGCATCGTTCGTTGCGACATGATTGCCGAAGGCATCATCGGTGCAGTGAAAGAAGTCGGCGTTAAAATCCCGGTTGTTGTTCGCCTTGAAGGTAACAACGCTGAACTGGGCGCTAAAGTACTGGCAGAAAGCGGTTTGAACATCATCGCGGCTACCAGCCTGACCGACGCTGCTCAACAAGTTGTCAAAGCTGCGGAGGGCAAGTAATGAGCGTCCTGATCAATAAAGACACCAAAGTTATCTGCCAGGGTATTACCGGTTCGCAAGGTAGTTTCCACACCCAGCAAGCCATCGAATACGGCACCCAGATGGTTGGCGGCGTAACACCAGGCAAGGGCGGCACCGAGCATCTGGGCCTGCCCGTGTTCAACACCGTGAAAGAAGCGGTAGAAGCCACTGGCGCCACTGCCAGCGTGATCTACGTTCCAGCTCCTTTCTGCAAGGACTCGATCCTGGAAGCGGCATTCGGCGGCATCAAGCTGATCGTCTGCATCACCGAAGGCATTCCTACCCTGGACATGCTGGACGCTAAAGTTAAGTGCGACGAACTGGGCGTAGTCCTGATCGGCCCTAACTGCCCAGGCGTGATCACCCCAGGCGAATGCAAGATCGGCATCATGCCAGGTCACATTCACTTGCCAGGTAAAGTCGGCATCGTTTCCCGTTCCGGCACTCTGACCTACGAAGCTGTTAAGCAGACCACTGACGCCGGTTTCGGTCAGTCGACTTGCGTCGGCATCGGCGGTGACCCGATCCCAGGCTCCAACTTCATCGACATCCTGAAGCTGTTCCAGGAAGACCCGAAGACCGAAGCGATCGTGATGATCGGTGAGATCGGCGGTTCGGCTGAAGAAGAAGCGGCTGCCTACATCAAGGCACACGTGACCAAGCCGGTTGTTTCCTACATCGCTGGTGTGACTGCCCCTGCGGGCAAGCGCATGGGCCATGCTGGCGCAATCATCTCTGGCGGCAAAGGCACTGCAGACGAGAAATTCGCTGCACTGCAAGACGCAGGCGTTAAAACCGTGCGTTCGCTGGCAGACATCGGCAAGGCCCTGGCCGAGCTGACCGGTTGGGCTGTCAAGTAAGCCTCGCGCTTAGCTGACGCTTCACCACACAAAGGCCACCTTCGGGTGGCCTTTGTGCATTCTGGGCCTGCGAACATTGCCCTCTGTAGGAGCGAGCTTGCTCGCGAAAAACGTCAACGATAACGCGTGCCTCCTGAACGAATGCGGCGCCTGTGAGTTTTTCGCGAGCAAGCTCGCTCCTACAAAAAACCTGTATTGCCCAATTAAGTATGAAAACGCGACATAGGAATGTCGCTTATCGGACAGTCCGCCCCGCAACAGTGCGTTTGTCAGCCTAATTCTGTACTCTAGCCGCCTCTTTATGCGTCCGCGTCTCAAAAGGAAGCTGCGCGCTAGACCGGTCGGTCCCCACAAGGGCCGGCAGCATTTCCCTCATCCATAGGGAAGCCCTCTCTAAATTCCGATTCAGTAGTGTGGTATTTCCTCAAATGAAAGTGTTGAAAAGCCAGGATATCCTGGCGCTGGGCTTTATGACCTTTGCCCTGTTCGTGGGCGCCGGCAACATAATCTTCCCGCCTATCGTTGGTTTGCAGTCCGGGCCGCATGTCTGGATGGCGGCGCTGGGCTTTCTGATCACCGCGGTCGGTTTGCCAGTGGTCACCGTGATCGCCCTGGCCAAGGTCGGTGGTGGTATGGACGCGTTGAGCAGCCCGATTGGCAAGATTGCCGGTGGCCTGCTGGCGGCAGCGGCCTACCTGGCAGTGGGTCCGCTGTTTGCGACCCCCCGCACCGCAACAGTATCGTTTGAAGTGGGCCTGGCGCCCTTGACCGGTGAAAGCCCGTTGGCGCTGTTCCTCTACAGCTCGGTGTATTTCCTGGTGGTGTTCTTTGTCTCCCTGTACCCAGGTCGACTGCTGGACACCGTGGGCCGTTTCCTGGCGCCGCTGAAAATCATCGCCCTTGCCATTCTCGGTATCGCGGCGTTTGCCTTGCCCGCAGGTGAGGTGGGGGTTGCCACGCCGGAATACGTTGCCGCGCCGTTCTCCCAAGGCTTTATCAATGGTTACCTGACCATGGATACCCTGGGCGCCCTGGTGTTCGGCATCGTGATCGTCAACGCGATCCGCTCCCGTGGCGTCGAGTCGCCCAAGCTGATCACCCGCTACGCGATCATTGCCGGGCTGATTGCCGGCGTGGGCCTGGCGCTGGTGTACGTCAGCCTGTTCCGCCTGGGTTCGGGCAGCCATGCGGTGGCTGCGGGTGCCAGCAATGGCGCGGCGGTGCTGCACGCCTACGTGCAATACACATTCGGCTCCCTGGGCAGTGGTTTCCTCGCCGTGCTGATTTCCCTGGCATGCCTGGTGACTGCCGTTGGCCTGACCTGTGCCTGCGCCGAGTACTTCAGCAAGATCCTGCCGCTGTCCTACAAGACCCTGGTGGTGATCCTGGCGCTGTTCTCGCTGTTTGTGTCCAACCTGGGCCTGACCAAACTGATTGCCTTCTCGATCCCGGTGCTGACCGCGATCTACCCGCCGTGCATCGTGCTGGTGGCCTTGAGCTTCTGCAAAGGGTTCTGGCAGGAACAGGGCCGTATTGTCGGCCCGGTGATGCTGGTGTCGTTCATCTTTGGCTGCATCGACGCAATCAAGGGGGCGGGCCTGGCGGGTTGGATGCCTGCGCAGTTGCTAAACCTGCCGTTGAGCGAACAAGGCTTGGCGTGGCTGGTGCCGTCGGTGATGACGCTGGCCGTGGCTGTGGTGATTGACCGTATGCTGGGCAAGCGCAGCGAAGCCATCGCATAACACGCGGTTCATGCTGTACTGAAATGCCCCGTATCAAACGATACGGGGCATTTTTTTTGAGTCGCAGGCAGTGTCTTTTTTTGGGGGAAGGCGTCAAAAAACTTCAAGTTGATAACACCGGTCGGTGTGGGAGCTGGCTTGCCTGCGATGGCGGCGCATCAGTTGGCGCGATGGTGGCTGGAGATACGCTATCGCAGGCAAGCCAGCTCCCACTTTGGGCCGCGTCCGCCCAACTATCTCGTGTACAAGGACCCGCATGTCGTTCGTCGAAACCAATCAAGTCCATTTGCTTGCCGCGCTCTGGTTCATCTTGTGCTGGGGCGGCTATACCCGTTATGCCACCTGGAAAGCCCGGGACACGGCCTGCCTGGCCAGTGTGTTGCACCTGTACCGTGAAGACTGGATGCGCCGCATGCTGCTGCGCGACAACCGTATCGCCGACGCCAGTGTGATCGGCAACCTGGAGCGCAATGCCTCGTTCTTTGCCTCCAGTACCCTGATCATCCTCGCCGGTATCCTCACGGTGCTAGGGGCTTCGGAACGCGCAGTGTCACTGCTGGCGGATATTCCCATGGTGCAGCAGGCATCCCAGGGCATGTCGGAGATTAAATTGCTGTGCCTGGCGCTGGTGTTCGTCTACGCCTTTTTCACCTTCAGTTGGTGCATGCGCCAGTACAACTTCGCGGCGGTGCTGGTGGGCTCGGCGCCCATGATCGGTGAACGGCACGTGTCAGAGCAGGAGCGCAAGGCGTTTGCTCTGCGGGCAGCGCGAGTGATTTCAATGGCGGCCAACCAGTTCAACTTTGGCCTGCGTGCGTATTACTTCGGCATGACCATGCTGGCCTGGTTTGTCAGCCCCTGGTTGTTCATGTTGATGAGCAGTGGGGTGGTGTTGGTGCTGTACCGCCGCGAGTTCCATTCCGATGTATTGCACGTGATGGTGTACACCCCGACCGATATGCCGGCAGTCGACGCTGTAAAAGAAGGCGCATCGTAACGCTGGTAGCAAATCCCAGACAAAGAAAAGCCCGCTTAGTCAGCGGGCTTTCTTTTTACTGCAATACAGCTTTAAACCCTGCGATTACTGCTTGGCAGGTTCTGCAGGTGCGGCAGGTGCAGCTTCTTTTGCAGCAGCTTCGTTCGATTCGGCCTGAGCTTTGGCAGCTTCGGCGTTTTCTTTCGCAGCGTCGTTCACTTTATCCTGTGCTTTAGCCATATCTTGCTGAGCTTGCTCAGCATGTGCAGCAGCGTCTTGGGCTTTGTCTTCGGATTTCTTGTCGCAGGCAGCCAGACCGAGAGCAGCGGCCAGCATCATGGAAATAGCTAATGTCTTACGCATGGGGTGTTTCTCCTTATTGAAGATATCTACTGGCCTTTCGAACCCAAGGGGCCAGCATTAGTTCCTTATGTCCCACAGATATATAGCATGTTTCGTACAGGAACTTTACCCCGTCATTCCAATCCGCCAAATTCACACTAATAAGAGTCTAAAAACAATGACCGAAAACCCTTTGTTAGAGCGTGCCGTGCGCTTCGTTTCGGCCCTGCGCCATTGCCAGGTGCTGGGTGTCACGGTGCACGAAGCCAGCGAGGAGGGCATGACCCTTGTACTGCCTTATGGGCCGCATATCGTCGGTGATCCCCTGACCGGGGTGATCCACGGCGGCGCGCTGACCTCATTGATGGACACCGCTTGCGGCATGGCGACCCTGTGCGTATTGCCCGAGTTCGAGGTGTGCCCCACCCTGGACCTGCGTATCGACTACATGCATCCCGCCGAACCCCATAAGCCGGTGTATGGCTTCGCGCAATGCTACCGGGTGACCACCGATGTGATCTTCACCCGTGGCGTTGCCTATCAGGATGACTCGCAACAACCTATTGCCCATGTGGTGGGCACGTTCATGCGCATGGGCAAGCGCCTCAAAGGCACCCAAGGCTTGGGCACTGTCATCAAGGGAGAGCAGGCATGACGCATCGCTTCAAGACCCGCCTGGAGCAAGCCCTTGATCGCGGCAACTACGACGCGCTGCTCGAGCTGGTGCCCTATGCCAGGCTGATCGGCATCGAATGCACCCGCCTGGGGGATGAGTTGCTGTTTCGCCTGCCAGCCAACAAGGACAATATTGGTAACCCCATATTGCCAGCGTTGCACGGAGGGGTGATCGCCGGCTTCATGGAGCTGGCAGCCGCCATGCACCTGCTGGTGTTCACTGGCGCTCCGGGCCTGCCGAAAATTATCGACTTCTCCCTGGATTACCTGCGCGCCGGCCAGTTTCGTGACACCTATGCCAAGTGCCAGGTATGGCGCCAGGGCCGGCGCGTGGCCAACGTGGCGATTACCGCCTGGCAGAGCACACCGGCCGAACCGATTGCCACTGCCCGGGCACATTTCAAAATTGAGGAATTGGTTCGCCCTTGAAATCCTGGTCTGAGCCCCCAACTTTGATGACAACCCGCCGCCAACCCTCAAGGGCGCGGCCACTGCCATCCAATTGGAGTTTGATGACCATGAGTGTGGAAACTCAAAAGGAAACCCTGGGCTTCCAGACCGAGGTGAAGCAACTGCTGCACCTCATGATCCATTCGCTGTATTCCAACAAGGAAATTTTCCTTCGCGAATTGATCTCGAACGCCTCTGACGCTGTCGATAAATTACGTTTCGAAGCCCTGTCCAAGCCTGAGTTGCTGGAAGGCGGCGCGGAACTCAAGATCCGTGTGAGCTACGACAAAGACGCCAAGACCGTCACCCTCGAAGACAACGGTATCGGCATGAGCCGTGACGATGCGATCACCCACCTGGGGACCATCGCCAAATCCGGCACCGCAGATTTCATGAAGAACCTGTCGGGCGACCAGAAAAAAGACTCTCACCTGATCGGCCAATTCGGCGTGGGCTTCTATTCGGCCTTCATCGTCGCCGACAAGGTTGAAGTATTCAGCCGCCGCGCCGGCCTTGACGCCAGCGAAGGCGTGCACTGGGCTTCCAAGGGCGAGGGCGAATTTGAAATCGCCACTATCGACAAGGCTGATCGTGGCACGCGCATCGTGCTGCACCTGAAAGCCGGCGAAGACGAATTCGCCGATGGCTGGCGTCTGCGCAACATCATCAAGAAGTACTCCGACCACATCGCGTTGCCGATCGAGTTGCCCAAGGAACAGACCGTTGCCGAAGGCGAAGAAGCCCCGGCGGTGGAATGGGAAACCGTCAACCGCGCCAGCGCCCTGTGGACCCGTCCGCGTACCGAGATCAAGGACGAGGAATACCAGGAGTTCTACAAGCACATCGGGCACGACTACGAGAACCCGCTGAGCTGGAGCCACAACAAGGTTGAAGGCAAGCTCGAATACAGCTCGCTGCTCTACGTACCGGCCCGTGCTCCGTTCGATCTGTACCAGCGTGAAGCGCCAAAAGGCCTGAAGCTGTACGTGCAGCGTGTGTTCGTGATGGACCAGGCGGAATCCTTCCTGCCGCTGTACCTGCGCTTTATCAAAGGTGTGGTCGACTCTAACGACCTGTCGCTGAACGTGTCGCGGGAAATCCTGCAGAAAGATCCGATCATCGACTCCATGAAGTCGGCGCTGACCAAGCGCGTTCTCGACATGCTGGAAAAACTGGCGAAGAACGAGCCTGAGCAATACAAGAGCTTCTGGAAGAACTTCGGCCAGGCCATGAAAGAAGGCCCGGCGGAAGATTTTGCCAACAAGGAAAAAATCGCCGGTTTGCTGCGTTTTGCCTCGACTCAAGGCGAAGACGGCGAGCAGGTTGTATCCCTGGCTGACTACCTGGCACGTGCCAAGGAAGGTCAGGACAAGATTTACTACCTGACCGGCGAAACCTACGCCCAGGTCAAAAACAGCCCGCACCTGGAAGTCTTCCGCAAGAAAGGCATCGAAGTGCTGCTGCTGACCGACCGTATCGATGAGTGGCTGATGAGCTACCTCACCGAGTTCGACGGCAAAACCTTTGTCGACGTGGCCCGTGGTGACCTGGACCTGGGGAACCTGGACTCCGAAGAAGAGAAGAAAGAAGCCGAAGAAGTCGCCAAGTCCAAAGAGGGCCTGGTTGAGCGCATCAAGGCTTCCCTGGGCGAAGCGGTCAGTGAAGTGCGAGTTTCCCACCGCCTGACCGATTCCCCGGCGATCCTGGCCATCGGCGAGCAAGACCTGGGCATGCAGATGCGCCAGATCCTCGAAGCCAGCGGCCAGAAAGTGCCGGATTCCAAGCCGATCTTCGAATTCAACCCGTCTCACCCGCTGATCGAGAAACTCGATGGCGAGCAGAGCGAAGAGCGGTTTGGCGACCTGTCGCACATCCTCTTCGACCAGGCCGCCCTCGCAGCCGGCGACAGCTTGAAGGACCCGGCCGCGTATGTGCGCCGACTGAACAAGCTGTTGGTTGAATTGTCGGTTTAACACCGTTGTAGAAAAACCCGCTTCGGCGGGTTTTTTCGTTCTGGCTCTACTGTAGGGGCGAGCTTGCTCGCGAAGAACGTCAACGATAGCGCGCAAATGCTGAATGAACGCGGTGATCTCACGTTTTTCGCGAGCAAGCTCGCTCCTACAGGGAGCATCGTCAATCCATCTGAATTGGAGAAAATGATGAGCCAAGTCACTGTACGTTCCGTGGTCTATCAAATTGATGACCAGTCTTATGAAAGCCGTCTGGCATTCGATGCCAGCCACAAGGGCCCGTTGCCGGGACTGCTGATGGCGCCGAACTGGATGGGCGTGAGTGCGGGGGCTGAAGAGATCGCGAAGGCCGTTGCCGGCAAAGGCTACGTGGTGCTGATTGCCGACCTTTACGGGCAAAACGTACGTCCTTCAAATGGCGATGAAGCGGGCGCGGCGATGATGCCGTTGAAGAATGATCGCCCGTTGCTGAACAAGCGCATGCAAGCCGCCTTCGAGCAACTGCAAGGCCAGACTGAAGCCGCAGTGGACACATCGAAACTGGCCACCTTCGGCTTTTGCTTTGGCGGTTGCTGCTCCCTGGAACTGGCCCGTACCGGCGCGCCGCTGAAGGCTGCCGTGTCGTTCCATGGCACCCTGGATACACCGAACCCCGCAGACGCGAAGAACATCAAGGGGTCAGTGCTGGTGCTGCATGGCGCCTCGGACCCGTTGGTGCCCAAAGAGCAACTGCCGGCGTTCGAAGATGAAATGAACGCGGCGGGGGTGGATTGGCAGTTGCTCAGCTACGGCGGCGCGGTGCATTCCTTCACCGACCCCCATGCCAATGTGCCGGGCAAGATGATGTACGACGCCAAGACCGCTGCACGGGCTTTCCAGTCGATGCATAACTTGTTGGATGAAGTGTTCAAGGGCTGACTCCTCAGCTCCCACATTTGATGGGTATACACATAAAATGTGGGAGCTGGCTTGCCTGCGATAGCTATTTCACCGGCAACTCGATTCTTTCTGACTCCCCCGGCACAGTGGGCCAATCCCCAGCCGCCCAACGCTGTCTCGCCTGCTCGATCACAGCCGGGTCGCTCGCCACAAAATTCCAGTTGATCCGCCGTGGCCCATCCAGCGGCGCCCCGCCGAATACCATCAGGTGGCAATCACTCTCGGCATACAGGGTCATCTCCTGCCCAGTCGGCAATACCACCAAGCTGTTGACCTCCAGGGCTTCACCGTCCAACTGCACCTCACCCTCCAGCACATACACCGCACGTTCCTCATGTTCATCAGGAATCAACAGGGTGGTGGCGGTTTGCATCTGTACCTCGGCATACAGCGTCGGCGACAGCACCGGCACCGGTGATCTGAGGCAAAAACCATCACCGGCGATCAAACGCACCTGCACGCCGAGGTTATCGCTCATCGGCAAGCTCGCGGCTGGGTGATGGCTATAGTGTCCGGGCCCGGTCTCGTGGTCCTTGGGCGAGGCCAGCCACACCTGCAGGCCATGCAGGTTGAAACCCGTGGCCTTGACCGCTTCAGGTGTGCGCTCGACGTGGGCAATCGCGCTGCCGGCGGTCATCCAGCTGACATCGCCGGCTTGCACAACCTGGTCCGAGCCAAGGCTGTCCTTATGCTGCAAGGTGCCTTCAAACAGGTAGGTGAGGGTGGACAGGCCGATGTGGGGATGCTGGCGGATATTCATGCCGTTACCCGGTGCGTAGCGGGTCGGCAGCATATGGTCGAAAAACACAAAGGGCCCGACGCTGCGGCATTCACGCGAGGGCAGGGGCCGCAGGATAGGCTGGCCTTCTACATCTTCGGGGCGAGGGCGAATCACGGTGAGGGTGGTCATGGGCATCCCAGTCTGAGCGGGTTGGATGCTTTGAGCATAACCCGCTCGATGGGAAGTTGGGGCTATTGGCTGAAGGCGCCTTCCGACAATTTCGTCTCGATAGTGACTTCGGCGGTGGTCATCAGCTTATGTACCGGGCACTTGTCGGCCACGCGATGCAGTTCATCGCGCTGGGCGTCGGTGAGTACGCCCTTGAGGGTCAGCTTGACGTTGAGCTTGTATTTACCCTTTTGCTCTTCGTCGCTGTCGTGCGTGACCTCCACGGTCACGCCGGTCAGCGGGATATCTTTTTTCTGCGCGTAGAGCCTCACGGTCAGGGCTTTGCACGACGCCAGCGCAGCATCGAAATAATCGTGGGGAGAGGGCGCAGAATCGTCACCACCCAGGCTCTTGGGCAGGTCGGTAAACAGCTCGTGATTATTGATATTCACACTGTGACGGAAGTTTTCAGCGTTCAGCGTATTGACGGTAACAGGCATGGCAAACCTCATAAGGGCGCAGGATGAAGGTCATGCAGTTATAGAGCATGCTGGCACTCCAGTGTTCCGGTTTTTTCCGTGCTGAACCCTGAAGGCTGGCGCAAGGTCTACCCGTATCAACCCTTATTGAGGTTTTACCGTGTCTGGAGCCCGCCTGAGTCTTGCCGTGTTTCTCGTCGCCAGCAGCCTTGCCGCGCAGGCCCGTGACTATGCCTACAGCGACGCGCACCTGCATTACGTGGATTTTTTCCAGGAAACCGCCGGCATGGACAAGCTGCTCAAAGCCATGGCGGACAACCGCATTGAGCACGTCATGATTTCCGGGATTCCCGTGGCCAAGAAATGGCACGAAGACGAGCCCAAGCGCCCGCGCTACTACGCCGGTGACGACGCCGATGCCTATTGGTACAGCGCCACGGATGTCATCGTCGCGGCGGCGGTCAATATACTTTCCCCCGAGCAACGCCAGCACTTTCATCCTTTCCTCGCCGGTTTCAATCCCAACGATAAGAACTCCGCCGCCCACATCCAGCGCATGCTCGACCTCAACCCTGGGCTGTGGCAGGGCATCGGTGAGGTGTTCACCCGGCACGATGACCTTACCGCCCTGACTTCCGGTGACACGCCTCGCGCCAATAACGAAGCCATGACGCGCATCTATCACCTGGCGGCCGAAAACGACCTGCCGGTGATGCTGCATTCCAACATCACCTCCAAACGTGAGCGCAACCCACTGTACCTGGCGGAAGTCGAGCAGCCGTTACGCAACCACCCGCACACGCGTTTTATCTGGGCCCATGCGGGTACCAGCAAGGAAATCCACCGTCATCAGGTGCAAATGGATTTTTTGCTGCCCACCTTGGCGCGCCTGCTTGAGGCTTACCCCAACCTGTATATCGACCTGTCCTGGAGCATGCTCACGCCCTATCTGCTGGACGACGCCGGCAAGCCACGGCCGCAATGGGTTGCGCTGGTGGAGCGCTTCCCGGATCGCTTCATGCTCGGCTCCGACGTCGTCGGGCGCTTCAACAAGTTAGGCAAGGAAATGCGTCGTTTCGATCCCTTCCTCGATGCCTTGCCCGAAGACGTTGCCCATAAGGTCGCGCGTGACAACTTCCTCGCCATCCTGCCCAAGCCGCGTCGCGATGGCGACGCACGTTGATATCGCGTTTTGGTCTTATGCCAATGACCTGAGGTGCCGATAACGTCCAAGAGACCCGCTGCAGGTGGATGCAGTACTTTTGGAAGGAACCCTGGCATGAATATCCGCAGTTTGAATATCGCCCCTCGCGCCGGCCTGGGCTTTGGTGTGCTGGCGTTGATGGTGTTCGTCTTGGGCGGCTTTGCCCTGTTGCAGATGGCCAATATGCGCCAGCAGTCGGACCAGGTGGAGACCAACTGGCTGCCCAGCGTGATGGCGGTGGGGGAGATGAACCAGGATGTGTTGCGCATTCGGGCGCTGACGTTGCGCTTGCTGGTCAACCGCGACCCCCAGGCGGTGGCGCAGAACGAGCAGAAAATCGCCGAGATCAAAACCGCATTGCACAACGCTGAAGGCGTGTACGAGGCATTGATCGTCTTGCCTGAGGAGCGCGTGCTGTTCGATCGCTTCAAGGTCGAGGAGCAGCAATACCTGCAACGCCAGGAACAGGTGCTGGGCTTATCCAAGGCCAATCGGCTGGAGGACGCCATTTCGGTGGTCAATGGCGAAATGAACCAGATGGCCGACCAAATGACCGTGACGCTGGGTGAGTTGGTCAAGTTGAACAAGTCCAGCGCCAACGAGGCTGCCCGGTTGGCGCAGCACGTGTTCAGCCAGTCGCGGGTCTGGGTGATGGTCATGATTGCCGTCACCGCGTTGATCACGATCGGCCTGGCGGTGTGGCTGACGCGCAGCATCGTGCTGCCGCTGGCGCAGTCGTTGGAAGTGGCCCAGGGTGTTGCCAGTGGCGACTTGACGGGCGAGATCAGGCTCAGTGGCAGCGACGAGCCGGCACGCTTGCAGCAGGCGCTCAAGCGCATGCAGGAAAGCCTGCGCGACACTATCCGGCGCATATCAGAATCGTCGAACCAATTGGCGTCCGCTTCCGAAGAGCTCAGTAGCGTCACCGAGGATGCGACCCGCGATTTGCACCAGCAGAACCAGGAAATCGAACAGGCGGCCACGGCGGTCAATCAGATGACGGTGGCGGTGGAGGAGGTGGCGAGCAATGCCGTGGCGACTTCCCAAGCGTCTCGCGAGTCCGACCGGATTGCCCAGCAGGGGCGTGAGCAGGTGCAGCAGACGGTGGTGTCGATTGAAGCCCTGGCGACGGATGTGACCGCCAATGCGACCCAGGTCGAAGCGCTGGCGCAAAAGGTCTATGGCATCAGCAAAGTGCTGGATGTGATTCGCTCGATTGCCGAGCAAACCAACCTGCTGGCACTGAATGCGGCGATTGAAGCGGCGCGAGCGGGGGATGCCGGGCGCGGGTTTGCGGTGGTAGCCGATGAGGTGCGGGCGTTGGCCCATCGCACACAACAGTCGACCCAGGAAATCGAGCAGATGATCAGCGCGATTCAGCAGGGCACCGACCAGGCTGTCAACTCGATGCAGCAGAGCAACACGCGGGCGCGCTCGACGTTGGAGATCGCTAAATCGGCGGGCATGGCACTGGAAGAGATTGCCTCGGCGTTTACCTTGATCAACGAACGCAACCTGGTGATTGCCAGCGCGTCGGAGCAGCAGGCGGCGGTGGCTCGGGAGGTGGATCGTAACCTGATGAATATCCGCGACCTCGCGCACCAGACAGCGACCGGGGCTAACCAGACCAGTGCAGCGAGCCAGGAGTTGTCGCGGTTGGCGGTGGATCTGAATTCAATGGTGGCGCGGTTTTCGGTGTAGGGCGGGGAACCGGGTTGGCCCAATCGCAGGCAAGCCAGCTCCCACACTGGACCGTATTCCTTCAGGATGAACGCGGTCGAATGTGGGAGCTGGCTTGCCTGCGATGAAGGCGACGCGGTTTCAAATCAAAGCGCAAAAAAAGCCCCGAACCAGTCGGGGCTTTTTCGTGTGATCAACCTGCGGGCTTACTTGCCCTGCCAGCGCTTCAGTACCAAGGTGGCATTGGTGCCACCAAAACCAAAGCTGTTGCTCATCACGGTGTCGATCTTGGCGTTTTCAACGGTCTTGGTCAGGATTGGCATGTCGGCCACAACCGGATCAATCTCGTCGATGTTGGCCGAGCCGGCCATGAAGTTGCCTTCCATCATCAGCAGGCAGTAGATCGCTTCGTGAACGCCAGCGGCGCCCAGGGAGTGACCCGACAGGCTCTTGGTGGAGCTGATCTTCGGAGCCTTGTCGCCAAATACCGCACGCACGCCTTCCATTTCCTTGGCGTCGCCGACCGGGGTCGAGGTGCCGTGGGTGTTCAGGTAGTCGATTGGGGTGTCGACGGTGGACATTGCCATCTGCATGCAGCGGATGGCGCCTTCACCGCTTGGCGCAACCATGTCGTAGCCGTCGGACGTGGCGCCGTAGCCAACGATTTCCGCGTAGATCTTGGCGCCACGGGCCAGGGCGTGTTCCAGCTCCTCGACCACCACCATGCCGCCACCGCCGGCGATGACGAAACCGTCACGCTTGGCGTCGTAGGCGCGGGAGGCTTTCTCCGGGGTTTCGTTGTACTGGGTGGACAATGCACCCATGGCGTCGAACAGGAACGACTGGCTCCAATGCTCTTCTTCACCGCCGCCGGCGAATACGATGTCCTGCTTGCCCAGTTGGATCTGCTCAACGGCAGTCCCGATGCAGTGGGCGCTGGTGGCGCACGCGGAGGAGATCGAGTAGTTCACACCCTTGATCTGGAACGGCGTAGCCAGGCAGGCGGAAACGGTGCTGCCCATGGTCCGCGTGACACGGTACGGGCCGACGCGCTTTACGCCTTTTTCGCGCAGGATGTCCAGCGCTTCCATCTGGTTGAGGGTCGATGCGCCGCCGGAGCCGGCGATCAGGCCGGTGCGTACGTTCGAAACCTGGTCTTCGCTCAGGCCGGAGTCGGCGATCGCGTCTTTCATGGCCAGGTAGGCGTAGGCGGCAGCGTGGCCGACGAAGCGATAGATCTTGCGATCGATCAGTTCTTCGAGGGGCAGGTCAATGGAGCCGGAAACCTGGCTACGCAGACCCATTTCGGCATATTCCGGGTTGAAGCGGATGCCAGGGCGACTTGCACGCAGGTTAGCGGTGACGGTCTCTTTGTCATTGCCCAGGCAAGAAACGATGCCCAGACCAGTGATAACGACGCGGCGCATGCGGATAACCCTTAAAAGTTGTCAGTGGAAGTGAATACGCCGACCCGAAGGCCTTCGGCAGTATAGATCTCGCGACCGTCGACAGTCACCGAACCGTCGGCGATGGCCAGGTTCAGTTTACCCTTGAGGACGCGCTTGATTTGAATGTTGTAGGTGACTTTCTTGGCGCTCGGCAGTACCTGGCCAAAGAACTTCACTTCGCCCGAACCCAGGGCGCGACCGCGGCCCGGCAGGCCTTGCCAGCCCAGGTAGAAGCCGACCAGTTGCCACATGGCGTCAAGGCCCAGGCAACCTGGCATCACAGGGTCGCCTTCGAAGTGGCAAGCGAAGAACCACAGGTCCGGGGTGATATCCAGCTCGGCGACCAATTCACCTTTGCCGTACTTGCCACCCTCTTCGCTGATATGGGTGATGCGATCCACCATCAGCATATTCGGGGCGGGCAGTTGCGCGTTACCTGGGCCGAACAGCTCACCGCGACTGCAGCGCAGCAGGTCTTCCCGAGTAAAGGCGTTTTGTTTGGTCATGCGAGCTCCTCAATAATCCCATGCGGCAGGGTAGGGCAAATCTTCCCGAACCGAATGAAGCGTTCATGCCTCATAGCGGCAGCCTACACATAGACTATTGCGTTGTAGTGAAAGTCACAGCGGCAAGGCACTGAATGTACACTTGTTCACTGAAATTTTAAACCGGGCCTGTTTATCGGCCCGTTCGGGTGCCTAAGACTGCCGCACTTTCGTCTTTCACGCCAGTCGCAGTTGGCTGATGGCGCGGCGCTATTGCACCCAGCGCTGCAGGATTTGCTGCAAATCCGTGCGTTTGAACGGCTTGGCCAGGTAATCGTTCATTCCGGCTGCAAGGCAAGCTTCGCGGTCGCCCTGCAAGGCGTTGGCCGTCAGGGCGATGATCGGCAGATCGGCGCAGCCGGGCAGTTGGCGAATCTGCCGTGTGGCTTCGTAGCCGTCGATCAAGGGCAGGCGACAATCCATCAGAATGGCGGTGAAAATCAGGCTTTCGGCGCTGCGGATCGCCTCGGCGCCGTCCGTGGCCAGGCTGACTTCAAAGCCCAGGCTGCGCAGCATCGCTTCGACCACGGTGCGGTTGACCGGGTTGTCCTCTACCAACAGCACGTGGCGCCCATCGCCGGCGCTGGCTTTGCCAAGCGCGTCAGGTGCGGTGACCGGCACGTGCTGCTGGTCAATGGCCAGCGGAATCTCCAAGGTGAACACTGAGCCTCGACCTTCTTCGCTCTGGGCGCGCAAGGTGCCACCCATACGTTCGGCCAGGGTGCGCGCAATCGGCAGGCCCAGGCCCGTGCCACCGTAACGCCTGGAAATGGAGCTGTCTGCCTGCTGGAATGCATCGAACATCAAATCCAGGCGTTCGGCGGAAATACCGATACCGCTGTCGCGTACGGTGCAGGTGAACCACACCAACTCATGGTCCAGGGTTTGCCAGTGGGGCTCGACGGTCACGCTGCCATGTTCGGTAAATTTCAATGCATTGCCGATCAGGTTCACCAGAATCTGGCG
This sequence comes from Pseudomonas fluorescens, assembly GCF_001902145.1. Classification (GTDB taxonomy): domain Bacteria; phylum Pseudomonadota; class Gammaproteobacteria; order Pseudomonadales; family Pseudomonadaceae; genus Aquipseudomonas; species Aquipseudomonas fluorescens_BV. The sequence goes on along the minus strand of NZ_MRST01000013.1, from coordinate 12,929 downwards.
GATCCGCGTCGGGTCGCCGCGCACACGCAGAGCCTCCATACCCATGGGAATGGGCAGTTCCAGGCTCAGCCCGCGCTGCTGGGCGTTGTGCTGGAAAGCCTGGGCGCAGCTGTTGATCAGATCGGCCAGGTTGAACGGAATATGTTCCAGTTCCAGGGCGGCGCGTTCAATGCGTGAGAAATCGAGGATGTCATTGATCACCTTGAGCAAATGCTCGGTGGACTCGCAAGCCAGCGCCGCGTACTCGGTCTGCTCCTCGGTCATCTGCGTGGTTTCCAGCAGTTGCAGCATGCCCAGCACGCCATTCATGGGCGTGCGCAGTTCGTGGCTCATCATCGCCAGAAAATCCGACTTGGCGTTGTTCGCCCGCTCGGCTTCTTCACGGGTCTGGATCAACTGGGCCATGGCTTGTTGCTGTTCGCGACTGGCCTGTTGAAGGCCCTCGGCCAGGTTGTTGATATGCCGCGAGAGGTCGCCCAGTTCCGAGTCATCGACGATGGGCAGTGGCGTCTTGTAATCGCCTTGTTGGATGGCCTTGACCGCGTGCCCCATGGCGCTGATCGGCTGGGACAGGCTGGCCGACAAGCGTCGCGCCAGCAGGAAGGTAAACAGCAGGGCAAACAGTGCCAGGACCCCTGCCTTGAACAGGATCTCCTGCTGGCGCTGGCTGAAGGCGTCGTTCGACATGCCCACAATCACCCGTCCCAGGTAGTCCGCGCGGGGTGCCTTGGGTTCGCTGAGGTTGTCCTGGAAAAAGTCATTGTTGAGCTGGATGTGTTGCAGGCGGATGGGTGCCTGGAACACCTTCACCGACAGTGAGCGGTCATGCCGTTCGGACGGCTGCTCCACGTACACCAGGATGTTCTCGGTGCTGTCCTGGATCTCCAGGAAGCGCACATGGGGTGTGGCCAAGGTCGCACGCAGCAGGGTTTCAAGCACATCGTTGTTGCCGGAAATCACGCCGTACTCAGTGGCAGGCGCCAGCTGGTTGGCGATCAATTGACCGGTGTGGTCCAGCTCCTGGCGCAAGTCCTGGATGCGCACGAAGGTGAAGAAGGAGATGAGCAGCAGGGTCAACAGCAGCGCGGGGCCCAGGGTAATGAGCTGGGTGCGGGTGTTGATATCCCAGCGACGACGCAAGGTCATGGGCGTTTTTCTCCTTCGGCCAGGCGGGCGGCAACGGCGATTTCATCGACCTGTTCGATGCCCAGTGAGCGCGCGACTTGCGGGTTGCCCACGACTTTGAAGTACTGCGGGTAGAGCGTGTTGGGCCAACTGGCCGGCGGCTGGTCCAGCAGTTGGTCCAGCACCGCGAGCCAGTCGGATTGATCGCTGTAGGTGCTGGCCAGGCTGCCGGCCCGCACAAACCCAGCGTTGGGCCCCACCAAGGGCAGTTGTTGGGCGTAGCTGCTCAGCAACAGGTTTTTTACGGTCTTGGGGTTGTACAGCTGCGGATCGTCGAGGCCCAGTAGCACGTCGCTGTTCTTGAACAGGGTTTGCATCGGGCGACTGTCGCTGGTGTTGTCCCAGAGCTGGGGCATGATTTCCAGGCCCATGGGTTTGGCGAACTGGATCAGTTCACGCAGCAGGAATTCGCTATCGACGCCGTACAGTACGCCGACGCGCTGGGCCTGGGGCAGGATATTGGCGATCAGGCGCAACTGACGTTCCAGCGGCGGGTCGCTCCATAACAGACTGATTTTTGCCGGGTGCAAGTTGCCCAGGCGTTGTCGGGCCTGCAGGCGGCTGATGCGCAGCACAAGGGTTGGTGGCCCTTGAGCATCCTGCAGGCGCCAGTCCAGACCCGGCAGGTCAAGGAGAATCAGGCGTGTGCTGGCAGGCAGTTGACTGGGCGCTGGCAACTGCTTGAGTGGCGTGAAGCTGACCTGGTCTTCGGGGCGTTGTTGGGCAAGGGCCTGGGTAAAGGCGCGCACGCCGGCGCTGTCTTCGGCGGCCGTCAGCAGGATGTTTGCGCTCCATGCCGGCGCCGCCAGCAACAGGCACGCGAGCAGCAGGCCGCGGCGCCAAAACCGTGAAACCAAGAACAGGGTCATCCGTGACTGGTCGGCCATGTCAGAAGTCCAGCTCGGCGCTGAAATAGAGAACGTGGCGATGGTCGTAGTTGTTGTCGGCCCAGGTGGTGGGCTGGTCATCCAGGCGTTGCTGCAACATGCCCGCCAGCTCCACATTGGCTTTGCCTACGGCAATGCGCTTGGCCACCCGCAGGTCGACCCGCTGGAAGCGATATTGGTTGAGTGCGTCGTCGCCATAGTAGAACAAGGCGCTGGACCAACCCTGGCCCCACTCACGCAGCCAACCGGCCGAGCCGCTGTTACGCGCGGTTTGCGCTTTGTCCAGCGGGTTGCTGGAGGTGGCGTCTACATAAGCATAGGTCAGGCGCAGGCGGTCGGCGTTACTCACGCGCCAGTCGAACTGCGACTCGGCACCGCTAAAACGTGAGCTGTTGGCGTTGCTGGCGATGTATTGGTTGTTGCGCAGCGGCGAGCTGATCATGTCGGTGATTTCGTCATAGAACAGCTTCACGTCGACATTCAGCCCCAGCTCGGCAAAGAAGCCGTTGTAGCCCAGTTCGCGCGAGCGCATCAACTCTTTGTCGAGGTTGCCGGGGCCGCGCGTCACGACAAAATATTGACCGGCGTTTTGCCCGTAGGTCGGGGAGCTGAGATTGGTGACGCGGTAGCTCCAATTGACGTTGTTCTCGAACATGTCCGGCGAGCGGATTGCCTCGGAGTAAACCGCGCGCAAGCCGTGGCGGGGGTTGATCAGGTAATTGACCGCCACACGCGGCGTGAGCGAGTTGCCGCTCAGGTGGGTGTCTTCGTACATGGCGCCACCTTGCAGCAGCCAGTGCTCGCTGGCGCGCCATTCCAGGTGGCCAAACAGGCGCCAGGTGGTGTCGTCCAGGGTGCCATTGAAGTAGGTTTCGGAGTCGGCGCGGTCATAGCGGTAATTCATGCCGCTGACCAGGCGCAGGCTGTCGGAGAGGCTGAGCGTGTCCTGGATCTCCACGTCGTAGCGGCTTTCGCGGGTGCTCTGGTCGATATCGCCGCACACGCTTTGGTTGGCACCGTTGCGCCACTGGTCCAGCACCTGGTTGGCCAAGGCCTGTTCGGCGGCGTTGCCCGGTGGGGCGGAGCCTTGGCTGTAGGTGTCCATGTGCCGTGCCAGCAATTCGGCATAGTTGGGGTTGAGCTGCCATAACTGGGTCAGTTCAGGGCTGAACGAGGCCTTGGCGTCACAGGCTTTCCAGATTTGCTTGCGGTCCCATTGCTGTGCCGAGCCCTGGATATACAGGCTGTGGTCGGGGTTGAAGTCGAAGTTCCAGCGCAGGGAGCCTGCGTAGTCCTTGGCGGTGGCGTCGGAATTGCTACCGCCTTCGGTAATCCCGGAAAACACCGGGGTGTAGGTATAAGGGCGCTGGTTGGTGCCTTCCTTGACGTTCAGTTGCCAATCGAGACTTTGTTGCGCGTTCAAGGTCTGGCTCACCGCCAGGCTGAAACGGTTGAGACGACGCCCGTCACGGCGGTCGGCGCCGACTGCGTCGCTGTCAAATCCATCGTCCTGTTGCCCGGACAGAGACAAGCGTAAATCGCCGGTCTCCCAGCCCACACCCTGGCTGGCATAGAAGTCATTGATGCCACGCTCGCCACGGATGACCTTTACCCGCGAGCCGTGGCTGTTGGCTGGCGAGCGGGTGAGGATATTCACCACCGCCATCAGCGCATTGGCACCGTAGCTGACGGTGTTGGGGCCGCGAAAGACCTCGATGCGCTCGATATCCTCCATGGCCACCGGGATATCGCTCCAATCCACCGTGGCCAGGCCGGCGCGGTAGACCGAGCGACCGTCGATCAGCACCTGCATGCGCCGTGCGTCACTGGCGCTGGTGCCATGGTAATTCACCGACGCCTGGTTGCCGCCGGTGTAGCCGACCATCATCCCCGGGACCAGCCGCAGCAGTTCCGAGATGTCCCGGGCACCGCTGGCCTTGATCAGCTCACTGTCGATCACCGTCATGCTGCCGGGCACGGCGGCGGCCGATTGCTTGAGGCGCGTGGCGGTCAAGACCTGGGGCAGCGGCTGGCTGTCGAGGAACAGATCGTCGGCCTGCGCGCAGGTAGCACACAAGAGCAGCAACAATAATGATGAGCGGGGAGGAGGGCCCAGATACACGGCACGGCCTTGTTAATTGCGGATAGCCGCCCATGTTAACCGAGGTGCGGCTGTTTGCCAGTCGTCGGACTTGCATTTACTTCGCACGCCTCTGGCATTTTCTGACTAACGCGAATTGATACGGGGGCTGGCCGCAAGCGGGGCGCCCCGTATAATGCCGCCATCGCCACTGGTATGGATTAACGGATTGCATATGACTGAACAGCGCCCTATTGCGGTCCTGGGAGGCGGAAGTTTTGGTACCGCCGTGGCTAACCTGCTGGCCGAGAACGGTCACGCGGTGCGCCAGTGGATGCGCGATCCCGAACAGGCCGAAGCCATTCGCGTGCATCGCGAAAACCCTCGTTACCTTAAAGGTATCAAGATTCATCCCGCCGTCGAGCCGGTGACCGACCTGCTGGAAACCCTCACGACCTGCGACCTGTGCTTTGTCGCGCTGCCTTCCAGCGCCTTGCGCTCGGTATTGGCGCCCCACGCCGACCGTTTGGCCGGCAAGTTGCTGGTCAGCCTGACCAAGGGCATCGAAGCCCACACCTTCAAGTTGATGAGTGAAATCCTCACCGAAATCGCTCCTCAGGCGCGCATTGGCGTGCTGTCCGGGCCAAACCTTGCGCGGGAAGTCGCCGAACACGCGTTGACCGCCACCGTGGTCGCCAGTGAAGACGAGGCCTTGTGCGAGCGCGTCCAGGCGGTGCTGCATGGCCATACCTTCCGGGTCTACGCCAGCGGCGATCGCTTTGGCGTCGAATTGGGCGGGGCCTTGAAAAACGTCTACGCGATCATTGCTGGCATGGCCGTGGCCCTGGGCATGGGCGAAAACACCAAGAGCATGCTGATTACCCGCGCACTGGCCGAGATGACACGTTTTGCGGTGAACCAGGGCGCCAACCCGATGACCTTCCTCGGTCTGGCGGGCGTGGGTGACTTGATCGTCACCTGTTCGTCGCCCAAAAGCCGCAACTACCAGGTCGGGTTCGCCTTGGGCCAAGGGCTGAGCCTGGAGGAGGCGGTGACGCGTCTGGGCGAAGTGGCCGAGGGGGTCAACACCCTCAAGGTCTTGAAGGCCAAGGCCCAGGAAGTGGGCGTGTACATGCCGCTGGTCGCCGGCCTGCATGCGATCCTGTTTGAAGGGCGCACCCTGAACCAGGTCATCGAGTTGCTGATGCGGGCCGAGCCCAAGACCGATGTCGACTTTATTTCCACCAGTGGTTTCAACTGAGGAACGCGTCATGAACGATCCCAAAGCTGCCCCCCAATACGAGTCGATTGGCTTGCGCATCCTGTGGATGCTGGTATTTGCGCTGGTGTGGCAGGTAGCCCAATTCCTGCTCGGTGCGCTGGTGGTGGTGCAATTGATTTACCGGCTGATCTACGGCGCACCGAACCTGGGCCTGATGAACTTTGGCGACAGCCTCAGCCAGTTCCTGGCGCAGATTGGCCGCTTCGGCAGCTTCCACACCGAACAAAAGCCCTGGCCGTTCGCCGATTGGCCAACCCCACGCGCCCCCGAAGGCGAAGCGGCCCACAGCGTACCGCCGGCACCGCACCCGGTGCGTGATGAAGAGCCGAAGCTATGAAGGTATGGATTCTGCGTCACGGCGAGGCCCAAGCGCATGCGCGCACGGACGCCGAGCGCAACCTCACCGAGCACGGGCGCGCCGAAGTATTGCGCAGTGCTACGCACCTGATTGGCCAGCCCTTGGGCGCCATCATTGCCAGCCCTTATGTACGGGCGCAGCAGACGGCGCAGTTGGTGCGCGATGCGCTGGGGTTTGAGCCTGAGATCTGCACGGTGCCGTGGCTGACGCCCGATGGGGATGTTCAGCAGGTGGTGAAGCAACTGGACACCGATGACAACGTGCTGTTGGTCAGTCATCAACCGCTGGTGGGCAGCCTGATCAGTTTTTTGCAGCATGGGCATCAGCGTCAGCCACAGCCGATGTACACGGCCAGTTTGGCGCAGCTTGAGGGTGACTTTCCGTTGGCTGGCTTGATGAGCCTGGTAGCTGTGAAGAATCCCTAGGCATCGTGCGACGGCCTGCCAACCGACGTTTACCTACCTGAACCCCCACGATCCAACTGTGGGAGCTGGCTTGCCTGCGATGACGGCCAGCCAGCCGACACCTATCTTCCTGACACCTCACAATCCAACTGTGGGAGCGGGCTTGCTCGCGAAGACGGCCTCACTGTCGACACTGTTATACCGAGTACATATCCGTTCCTGCGGTAACGGCCACTTAGGGTTCCGCCCTGACGGCGGCTCACTTTGCAAAAGCGGCAAAGTAAGCAAAACGCTCTTGCCCCACCACTCGGCACCTCGCCTGGGCTCGGTGTGCCCGTAATCCGCCAGAGATTTGGGGGGCCGCCGCCACGCGCCATCCATGGCGCGGGGCGGCTAAACCGGCATCCCTGCCGGTTTACCCCCCAAATCCCTGTCGAATTCCGGCCAGCGTGGTTTGACGGGGCGCCTGAGATCAAGATCAAAAGCAGATCAAGAGCGCGGCTCGCTTCGCATCGTGGTTACCGGCAGGCCGTTTCCTTTGCGTGTGCTATACAGTCAACCAAGCAAGTGCTTGGTTGGCTGTATCTCGGATCACAAAGGAGCGCGTCCCATGCCTGTCGCTTTTCGTTTGCCGTTGCAGGTCTTCTTTGAGCGTGAAGCGCGGCACCCGCGCAAAACCTTCCTCGTTCAGCCCATCGGCGGCGGTGAGGTGCAGACCCTCACGTGGGGCGATGTCGGCCACCAGGCTCGTTGCGCCGCCCACTGGCTGCGGGCGCGGGAGTTGCCCCACGGCTCGCACATTGCCTTGATTTCAAAAAACTGCGCCCACTGGATCATCGCCGACCTGGCGATCTGGATGGCTGGGCACGTGTCGGTGCCGCTTTATCCCAACCTCACCGCGGACTCAGTCGCCCATGTGCTGACTCACTCGCAGGCGCGGTTGGCGCTGATCGGTAAGCTCGATGATTGGCCGGCGATGGCACCTGGCGTTCCTGCGGGTGTGCCGACTATCAGCCTGCCGCTGTGCCCCCCTGAAGGGACTTTCGATTTCAGTTGGGCGGACCTGCAAGCCTGTTCACCGATCCAGGACAACCCGCTACCGGATGCCGCCAGCCTGGCCACCATCATCTACACCTCCGGCACGACCGGCCTGCCTAAAGGGGTGATGCACAGTTTCGGCGCCTTGGGGGTTGCTGCCACGCGCGGTACTGAGCTGTTCGGCCTGGGGGAGGGCGACCGGTTGCTGTCGTACCTGCCGCTGTGCCATGTGGCGGAGCGGATGTTTGTAGAAATGGCTTCGATCTATACCGGGCAAACCGTTTTTTTCGCCGAGAGCCTGGAAACCTTCCTCACCGATCTGCGCAGGGCGCGGCCGACGGCCTTGTTTGGCGTGCCGCGCATATGGACCAAATTCCAACTGGGCGTCTACGCCAAAATCCCGGAAAAACGCCTCGATACCCTGTTACGCCTGCCTTTTATCGGCAAGCGCGTCGGCCATAAAGTTCTCGCCGGCCTGGGGCTGGATGCGCTGCGCATCGCCCTGTCCGGCGCTGCGCCGGTGCCCGAGGCGTTGCTGCGTTGGTATCAGCGCCTGGGCCTGGATGTGCTGGAGGTGTACGGCATGACCGAAAACTGCGGCTATTCCCATGTGTGTCGCCCAGGTGGGCAAACGCTCGGTTGGATCGGCCAGCCCTGCCCAGGCGTGCAAGTGCGTATCGACCCGTCAGGCGAAGTGCAGGTACACAGTGGCGCTACCATGTTGGGCTACTTCAAGGACCCGCAGAAAACCGCGGATACGCTCACCGCAGATGGCTTCCTGCGTACGGGTGACAAGGGCGAGCAGGACGCGGACGGTCGCCTGCGCCTGACCGGACGTCTCAAGGAAATCTTCAAGACCAGCAAAGGCAAATACGTGGCCCCGGCGCCGATTGAAAACCGCCTGGCCGAACATGCACGTATTGAACAGGTGTGTGTGGTCGGCGAGGGGCTCAGTGCGCCGATAGGGCTGTGCGTGTTGTCGGCGCCCGGCGAGGACCGCCAAGCCCTCGGCAGTGGCCTTGAACGCTGGCTGGTGCAGGTGAACGCGGGCCTGGACAAGCATGAACGCATAGGACAATTGGTGGTGGTGAAAGACCACTGGGCGGTGGAAAACGGCTTTCTCACGCCGACCTTGAAGATCAAGCGCAACGTGATCGAGTCGACGTACGGGGCACAATTGCAAGCATGGAGCGCGCGCGCCGAAACCGTTCTGTGGCAGGATTAGGGCCGTAATAAAACCAACAAGGACAACCGTATGAGCCTGTGGCGTACCCAACCGAATATCGAACACCTCAACGCGATCCAGAAAAACACCATCGGTGAAATGCTGGATATTCGTTTCGAAAGCTTCGACGACGAATCCCTTACCGCCAGTATGGTGGTCGACCACCGCACCCATCAGCCCTACGGCCTGCTGCACGGCGGCGCCTCGGTGGTGCTGGCCGAAAGTGTCGGTTCCATGGCCGCCTACTTGTGCATTGATGCAAGCAAGTTTTATTGCGTGGGCCTGGAGGTCAACGCCAACCACCTGCGCGGTGTGCGCAGCGGCCGGGTGACGGCGGTGGCCAAGGCTATTCATATCGGGCGCACCACCCAGGTGTGGGACATCCGCCTGAGCAGCGACGAGGGCAAGGCCAGTTGTGTCTCGCGCCTGACCATGGCCGTGGTGCCGCTGGGTGAACAACCGCCGGCGCGATAGGCGTGGCGTGAGTGTCATCATTCCTGGCAGTTACAGTCATTGCTGTAGGGGCCGGGCATGGTGACAATCCCCCTCTGTTTTTGTTGATGGAACCTGTATGTCGCAGCACGTGTTTTTTACCCACGCCAATGGCTTCCCTTCGGCCACCTACGGCAAGCTGTTTGCCGCCCTGGCCCCGGAATATGCGGTGGCACATCTGCCGCAGCACGGTCACGACCCCAGGTTCCCGGTGGATGATAACTGGCAGAACCTGGTGGACGAGCTGATCCATCATCTGGAGCAGCAGCCAGAGCCGGTGTGGGGCGTGGGCCATTCCCTGGGTGGTGTGCTGCATTTGCACGCAGCCATGCGCTGCCCGCACCTGTACCGGGGCGTGGTGATGCTGGATTCCCCGGTGCTCACCCGCGCAGACCGCTGGGTGATCCGCGCTGCCAAGCGCTTTGGTTTTATCGACCGCCTCACCCCGGCAGGGCGCACGCTTGGCCGGCGCGAAGAATTCACCGACCTGGACACCGCGCGCAGCTATTTCGCCGGCAAGACCCTGTTCCGTGGCTTTGACCCCGATTGCTTTGACGCGTACCTGCAACATGGCCTGCAGCAAGTGGGCGATCGCCTGCGCCTGCGATTCGACCCGGCCACCGAAATCAGCATCTATCGCGGCGTGCCCCACACCAGCCCGGGCCAGGTGCGCCAGTTGAAGGTGCCGCTGGCGGTGGTGCGTGGCCGCCAGAGCCGGGTGGTGATGCGTCACCATGCCAGCGGTGTCGACCGCTTGCCCATGGGCGAAATGCTCACCATGCCCGGCGGCCATATGTTCCCCCTCGAACGCCCTCAGGACACTGCTGCCTTGATCAAGACTCTGTTCGCCCGCTGGCAGGCCCGTGAGCGCAGTTGCGCATGAGTACGCCCGTCGAAGAGGTACGCCTGAGCCTGCCGCACATCGAACTGGCCGCGCATCTGTTCGGCCCCGAGGACGGCCTGCCGGTAATTGCCCTCCATGGTTGGCTGGACAACGCCAACAGCTTTGCGCGCCTGGCGCCCAAGCTGCACGGGTTGCGCATCGTCGCCCTGGACATGGCGGGGCATGGGCATTCGGCGCACCGCCCGGCCGGCGCCGGTTACGCCTTGTGGGATTACGTCTACGACGTGCTGCAGGTGGCCGAGCAACTGGGCTGGAAACGTTTTGCATTACTTGGCCACTCCCTGGGCGCCATAGTCTCCCTGGTGTTAGCCGGGGCCTTGCCGGAGCGGGTGACACACCTGGGCCTGATTGACGGCGTAATCCCACCGACCGCCAGCGGCGAGAGCGCGGCCGAGCGCCTGGGCATGGCCTTGCAGGCGCAATTGAGCCTGCAGGACAAGCGCAAGCCGGTCTACAACAGCCTTGATCGAGCGGTTGAGGCGCGGATGAAAGGCGTGGTGGCGGTCAGCCGTGAAGCGGCGCAGCTCCTGGCCCAGCGCGGTTTGATGCCCGTACCGGGCGGTTACACCTGGCGCAGCGATAGCCGCCTGACCCTGGCATCGCCGATGCGCCTGACCGATGAACAAGCCATGGCTTTCGTGCGAAGGGTAGGGTGCCCTACCCAGTTGGTGGTCGCGGCTGACGGCATGCTGGCGAAACATTCCGAATTGCTTTCTCAGCTACCCTTCACGGTTACCACGCTGCCAGGCGGCCATCATTTACACCTGAATGACGAGCCCGGTTCGGCTCTTGTTGCAGACTGTTTCAATCGGTTCTTCTCCACGCCTTGACTTGGCGGGGTCAACTGCCGAGGCTGGGCGGATTGAAAGGGAGTCAACCATGAACACACTCGATATCGCTGTGACCAACATTGGCCAGGGCTCACTGATCCGATGAGCCTGGGTAAAGGATGTATCCGTGCCCTTGGCCTTTGCTGTTTCAGCCCCCTGGTATTTGCCGCCGACGTGCCGGGCAGCCAGGATCTACCGACGGTAGCCCGTCAGGTTGATGCGCAAATCGTCGATTACCGCCCCGCTGAAGACAAGGAACGCATCTACCCCATGGGCGCGATCCGCAAGATCAGCGGCCAGTTGCGTTATGAAGGCCAGGCCATCGCACGCGGCCCAGCTACTGCAATCACCTATGAACTGCCCGCCGAACACAGCTCCAGCGCCGCCTTTACCGGAACCCGCGAAGCCTTGCAGGCCAAAGGCGCGCAGTTGTTGTTCTGGTGCAAGGCGCGCGATTGTGGCGAAAGCAGCCTGTGGGCCAACGAGGTGTTCGGCAACGCCAAGCTGGTGGGCGCCGATGGCCAACAGGAATACCTGCTGCTACGCCTGGCCGCCCCGCAGGACAATTCCCTGGTCGCGCTGTACGGCATCACCCGTGGTAATCGCCGCGCCTACCTGCATGTGGAGCAACTCGACGCCAGCGCGCCTTTGGGCGAGCTGCTGCCCACTTCGGCCACCCTGCTGCGTGAACTCAAAAGCACCGGCGAGCTGGATTTCCCCGCGCTGGTTGCCGAACCGGATGACACCTGGCTGACCTTGATATCCCGAGCCTTGAACCTCGACACCACCCTGCGCGTGAGCCTGAGCGGGCCGCAGGCCGAGGCCTGGCGCCAGGCGCTGGTAGAGAAGGGCGTGCGCACCGCCCGTCTGGAAACCGGCACCGGTGATACCCAAGGACTGCATCTGCATCTGATACGCTAAGCACCACAGGGCGAACGGACCCGCGCCGTTCGCCTAAGCTCTCTTCCTACAGCCTTCTTTTCGAGATACCCGATGCTCAATAACGATCGCCTGCTGGTGCAAATCCTGCTGCTGGTGCTGTTTGGTGCCAGCTTCTGGGTCATGGCGCCGTTCTGGTCGGCGCTGTTCTGGGGCGCGGTGCTGGCATTTGCCAGTTGGCCGCTGATGCGTTTGCTCACCCGTTGGCTCGGCGGCCGGGAATCCCTGGCCGCTGGCATCCTGACGTTGGGCTGGATGTTGCTGGTGGCGGTGCCATTGGTATGGCTGGGGTTCAACCTGGCTGACCATGTGCGTGATGCGGTGGCGCTGATCAAGGACATCCAGGTCGACGGCTTGCCCGAGGCGCCGACCTGGTTGGGGTCGATCCCCTTCGTCGGCGAGCGCCTGGTGGCGACATGGGACAGCATTGACCAACAAGGTGCGGCGCTGATGGTGAGCATCAAGCCGTACCTGGGCCAGGTCGGCAATTGGTTGTTGGCGCGCAGTGCGCAAATTGGTGGCGGCATTCTTGAGCTGACCCTGAGCCTGGTCTTCGTATTCTTTTTCTACCGTGACGGGCCGCGCCTGGCGATGTTTGTGCACCGCCTGTTGGAGCGCCTGATTGGCGAACGCGCCGGCTACTACATCGAACTGGTGGCCGGCACGGTGCAACGGGTGGTCAATGGTGTGATCGGCACCGCTGCGGCCCAGGCGCTGCTGGCGCTGATCGGCTTCCTGATCGCCGGCGTACCGGGCGCGCTGGTGCTGGGTATCGTGACTTTCCTGCTCAGCCTTATTCCCATGGGGCCGCCGTTGGTGTGGATCCCGGCCACGGCGTGGCTGGCGTGGAAGGGCGATTACACCTACGCGGTATTCCTGGGTGTGTGGGGCACGTTCGTGATCAGCGGCGTGGATAACGTGCTCAAGCCGTACCTGATCAGCCGCGGCGGCAACCTGCCGTTGGTGATCGTGTTGTTGGGCGTGTTTGGTGGGTTGATAGCGTTCGGCTTTATCGGCCTGTTTATTGGCCCGACGTTGCTGGCGGTGGCCTACAGCCTGTTGACAGACTGGAGCGCGAGCCAGGCGCAAGTGCGTCGTGAAGACAAACCTTGTAACTGATCGGTGTACCTAACTGTGGTGCGCCGCGGTACTTGTGGGAGCTGGCTTGCCTGCGAATTGCCATAGGTATCTACACAACTTTGTAGGCTGTAGCCGTCGACGGTAACCACGATGCGAAGCGAGTCGCTCTTGATCTTGATCTGCTTTTGATCTTAGGCGCCCCGTTAAACCACGCTGGCCGTAATC
>NZ_MRST01000014.1 GCF_001902145.1 Pseudomonas fluorescens | reverse complement strand
CAACCACTTGCGCTTGCGATCTCTCGTAAGCGGGAGGCGAATTCTACAGCGTTACACGCTGCTGTCAACACCTCTTTTTCAACTTCCTTTTGGCTTCGATGAACTGAAGCAACTTGCTGCCGAAAACCTCTTAACTCATTGTTTACCAAGGAGTTTTCCGTTTCGACTGCGCCGGAAGTGGGGCGAATTATAGGCTTCCAGAATCTGCCGTCAACCCAATTATTCGGTTTTTCTATCAAAAACCTCAAAACCCCGATATTTCCACTATATAGATAGCGACAAGTCAGTGTTTGAGCAATATATTGCTCATTCACTGACAGTTAAGCATCATAGCGCCACGTATTTATCGATCATGACTTCGGAAGAACCACCGCAATGACCACCCCACCTCGCAGCCTGGCATCCGCATTGTTTCCGATCGGCCTGCTATTGATCGCCATGGCGTCCATCCAATCCGGTGCGTCATTGGCCAAAAGCATGTTTCCTATTGTTGGCGCACAAGGCACCACTGCTCTGCGTTTGATTTTCGCCAGTGTGATCATGCTGGTGCTATTACGCCCATGGCGCGCCACGCTGACAGCCAAGTCCTTGCGCACGGTGATCATTTACGGGATGGCGCTGGGCGGCATGAACTTCCTCTTCTATATGTCCCTTCGCACCGTACCGCTGGGGATTGCCGTAGCACTCGAATTCACAGGCCCGCTTGCCGTCGCTATCTATGCCTCGCGCCGAGCTGTCGACTTCCTGTGGATTGCCCTGGCGATTATCGGCCTGCTGCTGTTGATTCCGATGGGCGAGGCCAGTAGCGGTATCGACTGGGTCGGCGCGGCTTACGCACTGGGCGCAGGCGGGTGCTGGGCACTCTATATTTTGTTCGGCCAAAAAGCCGGGAACGACAATGGTGTTCAGACCGCCGCACTCGGCGTAATGATTGCCGCCCTGTTCGTCGCACCAATCGGCATCGTGCATGCCGGCGCCGCACTGCTGACGCCCGCCCTGATCCCTATCGCCATCGGCGTCGCGATTCTGTCCACGGCCTTGCCCTACACCCTGGAGATGGTTGCACTGACTCGCCTCCCCGCCCGTACGTTCGGCACGCTGATGAGCATCGAACCGGCGTTCGGTGCCCTCTCAGGCCTGCTCTTCCTGCGCGAGCATCTTTCTCTCGCTCAATGGCTGGCCATCACCTGCATTATCCTGGCGTCGGTGGGCGCCACGTTGACGATGCGCAACGAATCCAAACCACTGGTGCCTGCCGACTGATCATCTTTAAAGCCAGCTCTGGTATTTGCCGCTCATTTAGGCCATGTTTAGTCCGTAACCGAATGTCATTCATGGAGAATTTCGACACGGACAGCATGAACGCTTCGCTCCAGAGCGAGTAAAGCGGCTCTGTTCTTCTGCAGGGCGGCTATTAAGGATGGGAATGAAACGAATTTTGATACTGTTGCTGGTTGTGGGCATCGCTGGCTGTGCTGCAACCACAAAAACAGAAGTGAAACGGGGTAAAAAAGGGCTGCATATCAACTGTTCGGGCCTGTCCTCCTCCTGGGACCAGTGCTACACCAGTGCAGCCAACTCATGTGGTGCCAAGGGCTACCGGGTGATAGCCAAATCCGGCGATAACTCCGAGGAGCCTGGGGACTATCCCTTCGGCCTCAACCCTGCCGGCTATACCAGCCGCAGTATGATCGTCCTCTGCAAATAGCTGCCCGAGCAGTCTTTCCTGACTGCTCATCTTAAATTCCGGCCAGTTGCGGCACGAAGGCTAAACTCCTGCTCGACCATCGAGCCAATGGAGTTCCCATGCCGCACAACAAGAAGATCGTATTAGTAGTGGGTGCCGGTGACGCGACCGGCGGCGCCATAGCCAAACGCTTTGCCCGCGAAGGCTACATCGCCTGCGTCACCCGTCGCAGCGCCGACAAGCTGCAGCCCCTGGTGGACAGCATTCAATTGGCAGGCGGTGAAGCCCATGGTTTTGCCTGTGATGCCCGCAAAGAAGAAGACGTGATCGCATTGGTCGAGCAAATCGAAACCGAGCTGGGACCTATTGAAGCGTTCGTCTTCAACATCGGCGCCAATGTGCCTTGTAGCATTCTGGAAGAAACCGCACGCAAGTATTTCAAGATCTGGGAGATGGCGTGCTTCTCCGGCTTCTTGAACGCACGGGAAGTCGCCAAGCGCATGGTCACGCGTAACCGCGGCACTATCCTGTTCACTGGCGCCACCGCCGGCTTGCGCGGAAGCGCGGGGTTTGCCGCCTTCGCGGGCGCCAAACATGGAATACGCGCCCTGGCACAAAGCATGGCGCGGGAGTTAGGCCCGATGAACATCCATGTCGCCCACGTGGTGGTCGACGGTGCCATCGATACCGACTTCATTCGCGAAAACTTTCCACAAAAATACGCCCTCAAGGATCAGGACGCCCTCCTCAACCCTGACCATATTGCCGACAACTATTGGTTCCTGCATCGCCAGCCACGGGACGCCTGGACGTTCGAACTGGACCTGCGCCCCTGGAACGAAACCTGGTAACGCCCCCTATAACAATAAGCAGCGAGCACAGACCATGAGTAAAACCCTGGAGTTCTTCTTTGATCTCGGCAGCCCCGCCACTTACCTGGCCTATACCCAGCTGCCGGCGCTGTGTGCCCAAACCGGCGCACAGGTGGTGTATCAACCGATGCTGTTGGGCGGTGTATTCAAGGCCACGGGCAATGCCTCGCCGATCATGGTGCCCGCCAAGGGTCGCTATATGCTCGATGACCTGACGCGTTACGCCAAACGCTACAACGTGCCGCTCAGGTTCAACCCGCACTTTCCCATCAATACCTTGGTGCTGATGCGAGCCGTCACTGGCATTCAAGTCCACCAGCCTGAGCGCTTCCTCGACTTCATCGACTGCCTGTTCCGCGCACTCTGGGTAGAGGGCCGTCACCTGGGCGACCCAGAGGTCGTGACCAATGTGCTCACCGAACAGGGGTTCGATCCCGATCAGGTACTGGCCCTGTCCAATGATGCAGCCGTCAAGGACGCTCTCAAGGACAAAACCGAACAAGCCATTAAGCGCGGCGTGTTCGGCGCTCCCAGTTTCTTTGTAGGAAACCAGCTGTTCTTCGGCCAGGACCGTCTGGACTTTGTGCGTGAAGCCCTCAGCTAGATGTTGATTGCAGCCGGTAATGCCTTGGCTGCAACCGATCAAATCGCCGCAGTGCGCACCTGCAACCATTCAAGCGCTGCACCATTGAGCAGCGGGCTCAAACGCTCGCGCACCTGGGCGTGATACGCGTTGAACCATTCACGCTCATCTGCCGTCAGCAGCGACGGCTCCAGGCAGCGGGTATCAATCGGGCACAGGGTCAGGGTTTCGAACTTGAGGAATTCGCCAAACTCGGTTTTGCCCGCTTCACGGTTCAACACCAGGTTCTCAATGCGCACGCCCCAACGGCCAGGGCGATAAGTACCCGGCTCAATTGAAGTGATCATCCCTGGCTGCATCGCCGTTTGTGGCGCTGCAGCAGCCTGATAAGCAATGACCTGCGGGCCTTCATGCACGTTGAGGAAATAACCTACGCCGTGGCCTGTGCCGTGACCGTAGTCCACGCCTTCTGCCCAGATCGGCGCACGGGCAATGGCATCCAGCAACGGTGAAAGAATACCCTTGGGGAACTGCGCACGGGACAGGGCAATCACGCCCTTGAGCACCCGCGTGCAATCGCGCTTCTGCTCTTCACTCGGCTTACCGATGGGCACCATCCGCGTGATGTCCGTGGTTCCGCCCAGGTATTGGCCGCCCGAGTCGATCAACAGCAAGCCATCACCTTCGATCAGCGCATGCTCTTCTTCGGTGGCATGGTAATGCGGCATCGCGCCGTTGGCGTTGAAGGCGGCAATGGTATTGAAACTCAGCGATACATAGCCGGGGCGGCGGGTACGCGCAGCGGTCAGGTGCTCGTCGATCGTCAGTTCGGTAATGCGCTCGCGGCCCAGGGCGCTGTCGAGCCAGGCAAAGAATTCGCACAGCGCCGCACCATCCTGCTCCATGGCTTGGCGGATATGTTCCGCGTCCGCCAGGCTCTTGCGAGATTTGGCCAGTGTGGTGGGGTTGAGGCTTTCAACCAGCTTGACGCCCGCGTCGAGGTTTTCCAGCAAGCCGGCGGTGACGCGGGCAGGGTCTACTTGCAAGCTTGCGCCCGCCGGTACCGCTCGCAGCGCTTGCGCCACCTCGCTGTAGTCACGCAGGGTCACGCCATCCTGCTCCAACACCGCCCGCAGTTGCGCATCGACCTTGCCCAACGCCACAAACAAAGTGGCCTGCTGCTGATTGATCAAGGCAAAAGACACGAACACCGGATTGAACGACACATCAGCGCCGCGCAGGTTGAATAGCCAGGCGATGTCATCCAGCGTCGCGATGAAATGCCAATCGGCGCCCTTGTCTTTCAAACTGGCACGCAAGGCGGCCAGTTTCTCGCCACGACTGACGGTGGCTTGGGGCGGCAGATGCTGATAGATCGGCTGGTTCGGCAACGCCGGGCGGTCTTGCCAGATTTCATCGAGCACATCGATATCGGTACGAAGACGCGCGCCACGCTCGGCCAACTTGCCACCCAGGGTACGTGCCGAGGCCACGGCCATGACCGCACCGTCCACCGCCACCACGCCACCTTCAGTGGTTTGCTCGGCCAGCCACTCCAACGGTCCAGGCTGACCCGGTTGCAGCTTCACCAACTCGATACCGCTGCCCTTGAGCTCCTTGGTCGCCTGTTCCCAATAACGGCTATCCGCCCAGACCCCGGCAAACTCCGCCGTGACGATCAGGGTACCCACCGAACCATGAAACCCGGACAACCACTGGCGCCCTTGCCAGTAACCTGGCAAATACTCGGACAAGTGCGGGTCCGCCGACGGCACCAGCAGGGCGTGAATGCCTTCGCGGCGCATCAGTTCACGGGTATGCGCCAAGCGCTGGGGAACCGTTCCATGGGTCAAAGGCTGCGTACTCATTGTGTCTCCTGCTAACCACTAATAATTGTTATGTATTGCAAATGAAGTATCAGACAGCCCAGAACGCTGGTGCGCTGGCCTGTACCGTCTTGATCAATTGCACAGCGTCGTCGATATCCCGCTCGGTGGTGAACCGGCCCAGGCTCAAGCGAATAGTGCGACCAGCGCTGCGGGCATCATGCCCCAGGGCCACCAGGACGTGGGACGGTGCATTGCTAGCCGAATTGCACGCTGAAGTCGCCGAAAAGGCAATGCCCGCACTCAAGGCGGCAGCATTGAATTGGCCTTCGCTGAACGTCAAGCTGAGGGTGTGGGGAATACGCTGGGTTGGGCTGCCATTGAGGCGTACGCCGGGAATCGACGCCAACTGGTCCAGCAAACGCTGACGCAAGGCCACGATCTGCGCCTTCTCTTCAGCAAAGGACGCTGCCGCCAGGGCGAACGCCGTGCCCATGCCCGCAATCTGATGCGTGGCCAGGGTGCCCGAACGCAAGCCACCTTCGTGCCCGCCGCCATGAATCTGCGCCAGCACTTTCTGCTGCGCACGAGGCCCGACGTACAACGCGCCGATGCCTTTGGGGCCGTAGAGCTTGTGAGCGGAAAACGACATCAAATCCACCGGCCACTGCGCCAGGTCGATGGCCACCTTACCCGCCCCCTGAGCCGCGTCGACATGGAACAGGGCGCCGTGCTCACGCACCCGCGCGCCAATGGCGGGAATGTCGTTAAGGGTACCCAGTTCGTTATTGACCAGCATCAGCGACACCAGGAAGGTGTCCTCACGCAATGCCTCGGCGACAGCCTGAACACTGATCAAGCCATCGGCATCTGGCACCAGATAGGTCACAGCTACGCCGACTTCCTGCAACTGCCGTGCGGTGTCGAGTGTGGCCTTGTGTTCGATCTGGCTGGTGATGATATGCCCACCCGCCAGCCCTCGCGCCTGGGCCACCCCTTTGATCGCAAGGTTGTTGGACTCGGTGGCACCGGAAGTCCAGACAATCTGCTCAGGCTGGGCGCCGACCAATTCGGCTACCTGCCGTCGAGCCTGCTCAACCGTTTGCCGGGCCGCCTGGCCGAATGCATGGGAACTGGACGCCGGGTTGCCAAAATTGGCATTGAAACCCAGGCACTCGACCATCACCTGGATAACTCGCTCATCCACCGGCGTGGTGGCGGCATAGTCGAAATACAACGGACGTTTATTCATGGCGTTAAAAACTCGCAGAGCGTGTTCCCGAGAGCGACGTCCCGGGGGCATCGAACAGAACAGAGGTCGTCAGGTTTAACTGATCGAGTGCCGTTGAAGAAGAACCACGTGATGTAAATGTGCGTAGGAACGCTCCTGATTTTCAGCTTAACAGGCTCAAAGGCGATTGGGTGCAAATGCAAAAAGCCGAAAAATCCGCCATACGGACTTTCCGGCTTTTAGTGCAGCGCCAGGCGACTCAGACGTTAGTAAACAACCCGCTCACCGGATCGATGTTTCCCTTGTAGGGCACGCTGGTTCCGGCCGCCTGGGCAATGGTGGCCCAGATTCGCTGCATATCGACCGCTTTGCGACCAATGACCGGGTTAACTTCCTGATCACGATCACCTTGGGCGGTGATGTTGAAATAGCGCCCTGCGCCATCGCCGCTCTTCAACAAGCCACTGGCGCCACCCATCAGTACCAACGGCATATCCTTGGTATGTTCGGGGGCACCATCGGCCATCTCGCTGGTGAATACCACAAGCGTGTGTTCAAGCAGGCTGTCACCCGGCACATCGGGATCGGCATGCTTCGCCAATTCGTCCATGAATAACTTGGCTCGCTGGGTATACCACTGCCGGGATCGTTTCCATACGTCCAACCCGGCATAACGATGGGCGCAGTCATGGGGGTTGGTCACATTACTGACGTCCAGGATATTGAGCGATTCCGCCGAGCGCCCGACCTGAATCGTCGCCACACGCGTGATGCCACACCCCAGCGCCGTGGCAACCACCTGATGGTGGTGATGCTGTACCTGGTTACGAAACTCCGCAGATTTGAACGGCAACGTGTCCATCTGCAAAGGCGAACATTCGCCAATGGGTGGCAGAGTTTCTTCCATGTCTTTCATGGCCTGTTCAACCGAATCAAGCTGCATATCGAGCTTCTGCTTTTGCGCCCCCGCAAGCCTGCCTCGCAGCTCGTTGATATCCGCCAGCACCGGATCAAATACATGCATGTTTCGCACCTGTTGCTCACGCACCTCACGACTGACCGTGCCAAAGATTTTCTCGTACATCAACACCGGGTCCTGCTCAGGCCTGCGCATTGCGCCGCCATTCTCCGGCCCTTCCCAGGATACGTGCCAGGCGGTGCCGTCAATGCCCGAATGCGGTCCGGCAAAAAGACTCCGTTGGGACGGATCGGTCCCCGGCATATGCCGGCCAAGCAACACATCAATCGACGCCATCTTCTTCTCACGGTCGCGCAACGCCCACGTCCAGCCGTTATGGCCTTCATTGCCTGGGCCCAGAATCGTGCCACGCAGGTACAAGGACTGGTTTTTATAGGCCGCAAGCTCCTGGCTGACCTCGTTGAGCTGAAAGTCGGAGGTGTCCAGTGCTTCGGCAGCGGGATGCCAGAGGCCTCGACCATCACTGGAATAGGCGGTTGCAGAGTCGACCGCCAGGCCATCCGGCACCACAAAGAACACCACCTTCAACTTGGCCTGCTGGCTTTGCCCGGCCAAGGCCATGCGCGCCAGGCCAAATTGGGTGAGCGGGCCAAACACACCGACCGCAGTCAGGCCTGCAAGGAAGCGACGACGACTTTTCAAGATATCCATGATCAATCCCTCTGCGTCTTGAATTGGAACGCGTTGGAGGTGCCCAGCGTGCGCAGCATTGCTGGTAATGAGCCATTGCCCTTCAGCCCGTCGATCAATGCCTTGACCGTTGCGGAAGTGGACTCGTCGGATTTGTTGCCCGAAGCGAAACGGAAATAGCTATCAGCCATGCAGAACAGAGACGCCGAGTTGTGCGCGATCAACTTGGAGATACCTCGCACATCGTCGATAGGCACTGTGCCATCAACCCCGATGAACGGACCGGACGACTTGATCGGCAACTGCACAGGGAACTGCGCGTAGTTGTAGGCAGGCTCCTGCTGGCGATAGCGCCCGGCAGCGTCGTAATGCTCCATCGAGGCACCGGTGTCGTTCATGTACTGATGGCACTGCCAGCAACGCCCCTGCGAAGCCTGCTCACCATTGATCAAGTCCCAGCGCTCGCGGGTACTGATCGCACGCGCAGGGTAGGTTGGCTCCGTCGGTTCGGCTTCGACCGGCGCACCAAATTCGCGGCAAAAAAGCTGCTCGCGAATCGCGATACCACGCTTGACCAGTGAGGTGACCTGATAGTCAGAGGTAGAGGCCTGAAAAAGCCCCAAGTGCAACAAGCCACCCCGTTTCTCATCCACGGCGACTTTATGCAGCGTGTCACCCGTTACGCCGCCGATACCGTAGTGCTCGGCCAGCGCCTTATTGAGGAACGTCACGCCGGGATTGAACAGCTCGTCCAGCGTCCCTTTGCCGTCAAGCATCACATGACGGGTCAGCAGGGCCTGCTCCTGGGTCATCAACTGGATCATCTGTGCACTCAGGCCGGGCTTCTCCTGCACCCCGCGTTGAGTCTTGATGTAGTAACTGATGAACCGATTGAACTGCTCAAGCCCACGCTCAGTGCGCATCATCCGGTCTATTTCTGCGCTGATTTGCTGCACAGTCTGCAACTCGTTGCGCTCTGCCTTGGCCAGCAGTTGCGCGTCCGGAGTGGTGCCTTGATAGGTGTAGGACAATGCGGTCGCGGTCTCATAAGGGGTCAGTTTGTAGACCTGGGTCTGCCCCGCGACAGCCTGGCCCAACTCCGAGCGATACAGGAAGTTGGGCGACAACAACAGCGCAGTGATCAGCGCCCGCTCGCCGTGTTCATCCAGCACCGCCTGATAACGCGACAACTCTGACGGACTCAAATGACGGCGGAACACTTGATAACCCAGGGCACTCACCTCAAGGGTACCGGCAGTGGATTTGAAGCGTTTTACACGTTGAGGTGCCACCTGCCCGGCAATCGACACCGCCATGTCATACAGCAGCTTGATGTCTTCAGCCTGCAACAGCCCTTTGCTGGATTCGCCCGGAAACTTGAAGTCCTTCTCGGATTTATCCGCCGGCAGCTTCTGGGTATTGACCTCCACGCCCAGTATGTCCTTGACACTGGCCGCGTATTCATCGCGCGTCAGCAAGCGCAACTGGCGCTGACCGTGAGCCTCGCTCGGGCTCAGGTAAGGCGCCCACACCACCTCAAACAAATGCTTGCTGATCTCGGTCGCACAGGTGGTGTCGCAGTGCCCGGCCACCGGCATGCTCTGGATTTGCCGCACCAACGCATCCTGGCCGGCACTGCTCCATGCCACCGCCATGCGCAGGTTATTGAAGAACTCCACCGCATGGCATTTGGTGCAGGACTCGGCAAGCACTGTTTCGCCCAACTTCGGTTCATGACGGTAACTGATAGGTGCCAGTTGCTCGTCCTGGCTTTCCTCGTTGATACGCAGCGCTACCTGTTCCGGCTGTGGCAGTTCCTGTGGGTAAAAGGGATAGATGACCTCGTAATCCCCATAGTCCAGAAGCTCGGTGACACTTTCGCCCCAAGGCACCCGCACCACTTTGGGCTCGGTGCTCGTAGAGCCCTTGAGCTTGAGGGTGAAATGCCAGGTGGAATCCGTTACCGACGCAGGCTTGGGAGGCGCCAACACCGTGATCTTGATATCCAGCTTGATCGGTCGCAGACGGTACTGCATGTTCAGCACGTGCTTGTTGTCGCCGGCAGACAAGGTAAGCGAAGTATTGCGCGTCTGCGGAATCCAGTTTTTCACATCATTGAGCCGAACCTGGTAAGTACCGTAAGGCAAACCCTTGAGGACCAATGCGGCATTACTGTCAGCAGGGTTGAAGGATGCATGGAACTGACGGGTATTACCGCCCGGAGAGATCAGCGTCCCACTGATCATCTCACTCTCCAGCTCAGGTGCCGGTGCGAGTGCCGGCTGCAGGGTCAACGTTGTATCCGGCAAGCCCGCAGGGTCATAACTGACGCGATAGATCACCCCGGCGACGTCATCGGAGATCAGCAGGCTGTTGTCCGCTAGCGCCAGGAAGTCAGCCGGCCGGCCAATGCAGGAGTCATCCAGGCAATACACATCGAAACGCAGTGGGTCCTGGATAAACCCGTTGATCAACGGGATCTGATTGACCACCCGCGTTCCGTCCTGGATCGAGACGAGTCGCACATCCATACCCGGCCGCTCGGCCGTACCCGCCCCATGCACGGCAACCAGCATGTTCTGCGAACGTGTGCGAGCCGGGTAACCACTCCAGAACTTCAGCCCCAGGGGTGCGGTGTTGGTCCCCAATTCAAAGGCGGCCGGCACGTAGTTTTTCGGGTCGACCTGCTGCTGGGATTTATCGGAAACAATCGCGCCCTGGACCAAGGGCGGCTGGATCACACCCGGGTTACCAAACTCCTCATCGGTGAAACCCGGCGTGCCTTTGCCAAACAGATAGGGCACGCCGAAGTGCAGGTTTGGGCCGCTGATGCGGTTGATTTCGTCGGGGTTGGGGTAGCCCTGGCGGTTGTTGTCGGTGAACCAGATTTCACCGGTCTGCGGGTTCCAGTCGAACCCCACAGAGTTGCGCACCCCTTTTGCAAGAATCTGCGCTTTACCGGTCACGGTGTCGTAACGCAGTAACGTGCCGTAACGCGGGTCAGGCGGGATCATGCACAAGTTGCAGGGAATGCCGACAGCGGTGTACAGGCCAGTATCGGCGGGATCCAGCGGGTTGAAATGCAAAGGGTGCTTCATATGCCAGAAGCGTGTGCTGGAACCAGACGCCACGGAAGGCAGAGGAAATGGCGCATCATCGGCGGGGAATTTGAACACCAGTTCAGGCGAAGGATCCTTGTAATGCGCATCGGCATCGCGCAAACGATAGAGACCGCCAGTGGTCGAGTAGTACAAATCACCGTCGCGATACACCACACCGTGCGGCTCCTCCAACCCGCTGGCAATCACGTAGATGCCGGTGGGTTTGCCGGCATTGTCCAGTGGCAAAGCATAGATCATATCGGCGATTTTCCCGTCATAGACGTAGGATGGAATCGCACTGGAGCCCACATAGAGGACGTTCTTGCCCATCGCCATCTGCCGAGGCTGTATCAGCCCCTGGGCAAACAGTTCAATCTTGACCCCCGGCAGGCCGCTGAGCTTCTCCACCTGCACCGGGGGCCGATACTTCAAGGTGACCGTCTGTTCCTCGCCCTCGTCCCGCTGGAAGGAAACGATACGCGGCGTATTCAAGGGCACAAATCCACCAGCGGGGTTCATCACCAGTTGGTAGTCGCAGGCCTTTAGATTATCAATGTGAATAGTTTCACCCGACTTGGCACTGATCGGGATTTCCTCGGCTTTGCAGCGCAATACGCCAGTGACTACCTGATCGGCTCGCAATACACCCGGCGTTGGCTGGCTTATGGGCCCCCGGCCGCTTAACGTGCTGAAGTTCAGGGTCAACCGGTTACCCTGGTAGCCACCGCACTCACCGAGGTCTTTCCAGGCGTCAGGCCAAATAACGGCGCCGTTGGAGGCGGGCAAGCCAGGGTTGTAGTCGCTCTGCCGGCACCATTGCCAACTGCCCGGCCCTAACGGCGGGTTGTCAGTATCCTTCCAACACTCAAACTGCTGGTTGTTGTTCTGCACCTGATCGCCTTGTTCGTAGCCGGTCCCCGCTTTATAGGCTGGTGCCGTACAGGCCGCCGCAGATACCTCCACACTCAGCAACGCGAAGAACAAGCCAGGCAAAACCCAACCACAGCGCGAAACAAGCAAACCCCACCCGATCGACATCCTCATGATCACCAGCCTCAATGGCAGGCCAGGCGTATTTCCATCGAAGAAAGACTGCGCAGTTTCACGATCTCGTCAGAAAGCACCCGGCACGAAGTCACGCGCCGCGAACAGCTGACGCAACCCGAAGTACATTCAATTTGGAATGTCTTGCAATGCTATTCCACTGCGAAACTACGACATGGCGTGAAGCCAAAAGAGACAGGAAAAATCAGACACTCGACTCAACCATCCGCCTGCGTCATGCAGCCGTGATGCGTTGCTAAAGCTAAGTTCTAGCCGACAGATATCAGCCCGTCAAACCGGAAGACGTACCTGTCGTCACCTGGTTCTCAACTCGCACGGCCGCTGCGCTGTGCAGCGCGCTGTGCGTTCATTTCAGCCTGCTGATCAAAGCCGAAGGTTTTCTGTGGCTGGCCAGTCAGGGCGG
Organism: Pseudomonas fluorescens; assembly: GCF_001902145.1. Classification (GTDB taxonomy): domain Bacteria; phylum Pseudomonadota; class Gammaproteobacteria; order Pseudomonadales; family Pseudomonadaceae; genus Aquipseudomonas; species Aquipseudomonas fluorescens_BV. The sequence continues at coordinate 98,156 of NZ_MRST01000014.1, read as the reverse complement.
CACGCTGCTGTTGATATTCGTCAAACGACAACCCGCGACGACTCAACGCTTCCAACGCCAACTGTTTGGTTTCTTCTGCCGTGTAAGGGCGCATCTCAGGCGAGGGGTGAGTCGCGCACCCGGCGAGAACAGAGATGACAAACAGTGACGAGATAGCGAGTAGACGGTTCATGGCGGCTGGCCTGCTGGGGAGGTTTGAAGTCAATGAACACAGGCTACTCCCGCCCCCCCGGCATGAAAAATCAACGTCCGTGATAGTCGCTATCAACCGTTACAGCAGGTTCGATAGCGCGACTACTATATTCATTTATGATCTATAAATATTTGAATACATTCATATACGGAATAACTCCAACTCTCTATAAATGGCGTCACCTAGCCCGACTGTTCGCCACGCAACGGTCGCCCTGGCGACAGCCCTTCAACGAGGTGCCCATGCAGTTGCTGACCCTACCGCCCTCCCCCGCACTCGCGACCTCGATCCGCGCCACCGCTCAGGTGTTCGAAGACCCTAAATCCCAGGCGTTGCTCAACCACATCCAGCAAGTGGCGCCCAGCGACGCAAGCGTGTTGATCATCGGCGAAACCGGTACCGGCAAAGAGCTGGTGGCACGCCATATTCACAACCTCAGTGCGCGGCGCAACCGGCCGTTCATCGCGGTGAACTGTGGGGCCTTCTCTGAATCCCTGGTGGAAGCCGAGCTGTTCGGCCATGACAAAGGGGCCTTTACCGGCGCCCTGAGCGCCAAGGCCGGTTGGTTCGAAGAGGCTGACGGCGGTACCTTGTTCCTCGATGAGATCGGCGATCTGCCAATGGCGATCCAGGTCAAACTGTTGCGGGTACTGCAGGAACGTGAAGTCGTACGCCTGGGCTCGCGCAAAAGCATTGCGATTGATGTGCGCGTGCTCGCCGCGACCAACGTACAACTGGAAAAGGCCATCAACGCCGGGCATTTCCGCGAAGACCTCTACTACCGTCTCGGTGTGGTCAGCCTGGAACTCAACCCACTGCGCGAGCGCCCTGGCGATCTCCTGCCGCTGACCTGGCACTTTATCGAAACCTACAGTCAGCGCCTGGGCCACGGCCCGATCACTATCAGCCGTGAGGCCGAGCACAAGCTCAAGAGCTACAGCTGGCCAGGCAACATCCGCGAACTGGAAAACGTCATCCATCACACCCTACTGATCTGCCGCAAGGGTGTGATAGGGCGCGACGATTTGCGCCTGTCGAACATGCGTATCGAGCGCCAGGACGACAACCCGCACAACATTGATGACAGCGCCGAAGCGTTGCTGGCGCGGGCGTTTCAAACGCTGTTCGAGGAACAGGCCGGCGCCCTGCATGAAAAGGTCGAAGACGCACTCTTACGTGCGGCCTACCGCTTCAGCCATTACAACCAGGTGCACACCGCCAACCTGCTGGGCCTGAGCCGCAACGTCACGCGCTCGCGCTTGATCAAGCTCGGCGAGCTGGCGGTGAACAAACGCCGGCCTGGCGAAAACGTGCAGGGCGGGCGGATGCTGCATTTATCCATTTAGGCGACAGTGCAGCGCGTTGTCATGGCTGCGCTCGAAACTTTGCAGCACTTGGAACGAACCGAAGGTCACCGCCGTGGCCTGGTGGGCGCGAATCAGCGTCCAGAAATCTTCGCCGCGCTGCTCGAAGCACTTGAACGCCGCCTCGCCATCTGCACGCGATTGCCATTGCAAGTAATTGAGCACCCGCCGGCCGTCATCGCTGACCTGCACGCTAGCACTCAGAAAACCATCGTGGCCCTCGGCCAGGCGCTCGCTTTGAGTGGACAAGGCCGCCACCAGGGCATCTTGCTGCTGGGGGTCGATCTGAAACTCGATCAATTGGGTGAAGCTGCGACACTTCTCCGATACCTGCATGAACACTCCCCTCTCTCTGTAGGCAGAATCTTGCGATTCGATGCCACGCAGGGTAAAACCTCTAGTTAAGTTGAGGTCAAGCATTGTTTGGGGGATGTTCATGCTCAATAAGGAACTCAGCGTCGGGCAGCTCGCTGCTCGCAGCGGCGTAGCGGTGACTGCACTGCACTTCTACGAGGCCAAAGGGCTGATCAAGAGCAATCGCAATGCGGGCAACCAGCGGCGTTATCCGCGGGATGTATTACGGCGTGTAGTGGTGATCAAGATCGCCCAGCGCTTGGGCATTCCGCTGGCTACCATTGGCGAGGCATTACGCACCTTGCCCGATGAGCGCGCACCCAATGTTCACGACTGGGAGCGCCTATCGGCGTTGTGGCGTGAAGACCTGGATGAGCGCATCAACAAACTGGTGCTGCTGCGCGACAAGCTCAATGGCTGCATCGGTTGCGGGTGCTTATCGATGGAGGCGTGCCCGTTGCGCAATCAGGACGATAAGCTCGCTGAGTATGGGCCAGGCGCCCAGCTGCTGGAGCCCACCACACCGTCTTGATAAAAGCACCTCGTCGGTTGCCCGCAGGCCACGCATTACGTGGCCTATAGTGAAATGTTCATACCTCGACTCAGGGAGAATGTCATGAACGTTAAAGCTATTCCCGACGGTTATCACAGCCTCACACCTTATATGGGCATCGACAAAGCGGGCGAGGCCATCGAGTTCTACGAAAAAGCCTTTGGCGCCACGCAAGTCATGCGCCTGGACATGCCCGACGGCAGGGTGGGTCATGCCGAACTGCGGATTGGCGATTCGGCGCTGATGCTGGGTACGCCCTGCGATCAAATGGCCCTGCGCAATCCGGAGGAGCACACCAGCATTGGTCTGCATCTGTATGTGGACGATGTGGACGCACAATTCCAACGAGCGGTTGATGCCGGCGCCACCGTGGTGTCCGAGCCGAAGGATCAGTTTTATGGCGACCGCTCTGCGAGCGTGAAAGATCCGTTCGGTCATCTCTGGTTCCTGGCCACACACAAGGAAGACCTCACCGAGGCGCAGATCCGCCAGCGCGCCATGGAGATGTTCAAGCAAGGCTGATAGTTGCAGCGCAATACACCTCCCATGTGGGAGCTGGCTTGCCTGCGATGCAGACGACTCGGTGCATCCGTTGAATCGAGTCGATGTCATCGCAGGCAAGCCAGCTCCCACAGGGTTACGCCATAACCCTGAATGCAGCGCTGAAACATTTTCTTTCATATCCACCTTAGGGATTTCTCATTCTCATCCGTCTTAACTTAGATACAGCCTGTCGCGTCAGCAAAAGCTACGACTGGCCTTTTCCGGGCCTCTATCGCCCCCTCCGATCAAGACCCTCATTCATATGTCGAAGAAGTCACGCTCCAAACTCTGGTTTCTCGTCCATAGCTGGCTGGCGTTGCCCATCTGGTTCTTTGTACTGATCGTCTGCGTCACCGGCACCCTGGCCGTGGTGAGCCAAGAAATCGTGTGGCTGGCCAACCCGGATATCCGCGCCAGCAAGCCGTCGGATGAAGCCCAGCCGTTGAGCTTTGACCAGGTGATCGCGGCCATCAAGCGCGATGAACCCAAGGCTATCGTCCAGTCCATCATCCGCCCGGATGAGTCGCACTTCGCGCTAAGCGTCGGCCTCAGCTACCCGGATGGGCGCTCAGTGGAGGTCTACGCCAACCCCTATACCGGCGCGATCCAGGGCATCAGCCCCTCGTTCAATTTCCAGCAATTCACCCGCGCCCTGCATGGTTGGTGGCTGGTGCCGTTCACCAATGGGTACAGTTGGGGCTGGTACCTGGTGTCCGCGTTGGGCTTGCCGCTGCTCGCCTCGCTGATCACAGGGCTTGTGGTGTACAAGCGCTTCTGGAAAGGCTTCCTGCGCCCTACCCTACGCATCCGCCACGGCGCGCGGATCTTCTGGGGCGACTTTCACCGCCTGAGCGGCATCTGGTCGATCTGGTTTATCGCGGTCATTTCAATCACCGGCACCTGGTTCCTGATCGAGGCTGTCCTGGGCGACAACCAGATATCCATTTCCAGTGAACCCATCGTGCCAGTGATTGCGCGGGAAAAGGTGCCGCTGTCGGCACCGGGCGTACCGGCACCGATGATCCCCATCGACAAGGCGATCGACATCGCCGCCGAGCGAATCCCCGGCCTGGACGCCAGCTTTGTGTTCATGCCAAGCAACGCCTACAGCCACCTGCAGATCGGCGGGCGTGGCTGGTACCCGTTGATGTTCCAGACCGCACAACTGAACCCCTATGACGGTGAAATCGCAGTCTCGAACCTGTTGTCCGACCGTACCCCGCTGGAATTCGTCACCGAGTCGATGCGCCCGCTGCACACCGGGGACTTTGGCGGTTTGTGGATCAAGCTGATCTGGGCATTCTTCGGCCTGGTGCTGAGCATGATGGTATTGAGCGGCTTGCTTATCTGGACCAAGCGCACCGCCCTGGCCACCCTCAACGCCCTCAAGCGCGAGGCCAAGACGCAACGTCAGCACGCGCCCATCCCGGCCATGCACGCCGACACCTCGGAGGCTCAGCGATGAGCAAGGTCGCAACCGTACCCCCGTCCCCGCTGCGCGCCTTTTGGCTGAAATGGCGTTTCCACATCAACGTCCTGCTGTTGCTGGTGCCGCTGGGGTTCATGCCCAAATACTTTGCCGACGCCGCGTTGTTTCGCGGAGATACCGGCATCGGCGAGCGCGTGGCCGGGCAGGTGCAAGTCGGCCCCTGGAGCCTGACGCTGGCCGAGTTTCGCAATGAAGGCCCGAGCCCGAACCCGGCTGGCCCGATGAAGTTCTTCAACGCTGCCCTGTGCGATACCTGTGCCGAGCAGGTCAAGGCCACTTACCTGCGTATCGGCAAACCCCGCAGCCTGCGCGCCGCCGGAGTGATCTTCTTCGGCACGCCGTACCGCATGGGCGCCGCCCTGCCGATCCCAGAACGCACCCCGGCGGACGCCGAAATATGGGTGACCATGGAAGGGTGGGACGGCAGCATGCACCAGGGTTCCATCCCGCTGAGCCAGGCCTCGCCTGCCACCATTGCCTGGCTGAACAAGCAAGGAGTCAAACCATGACGTTCAAGCGCCTCACCCGCGCCGCGCTATTGCTGTGCGCCGGCCTGAGCACCACCGCCTTCGCCCACAACCCGATGTGCGAATGCAAGGAAATCCCCGGCGAGCAGATCCAGTGCAAAGGTGGGTTCTCCGACGGCAGTGGCGCCCCCGGCGTAACCCTGGATGTGATCGGCTACGACGAAACCATCTTGGTGCCGGGCAAGCTCGGCGAGGATTCGACCCTGACCTTCAAGAAGCCCGACGCCGAGTTCTACGTGCTATTCGATGCCGGCCCCGGCCACGTAGTGGAAATCGACCAAGCGGATATCCCGTCGCAATGAGTACCACACAGGTTGTACGCCCCGCCGGCGCGGGCCACGAAACCCTTTATGTGTTGCTGTTGTGCCTGATCATCCTCGCGGTGGCGGGCACGGTCGTGGCGCTGCATGGGGAAACCCAGGAAGTCGCGGCGGTGCCAAGCCATCAGCTGGACGCCCGCCGCGACCTGAGCGCGGCCGAGCAAGGCATCTACGCCGACCTGCGGGTGACCCTGGATGAAATCCACCTGTTGCAGCAGGAACACAGCGCCCTGCCGACGCCTGAGCAACTGGCCGAAGAAGGCTTTGCGCCGTTTGCCCAGGACGCCAGTTCGGTCAGCCGTGGCGGCCACCGCTGGCAGTTGCTGGCACCGGCTGCCTACCTGGGCTTGAGCCAGGCACCGGCCACCAGCGGTTCGCTGCTGATGCGCGTGCAAGGCAGTGAGCCGGATATCTGGCTCAACCGCAGCGCCAACCTTGCCGCCCCATCCGACCTCACTGACCAGGCGCTGATCGCGGCCGGCTGGCAGCAGGTGGTCGCGCAATTCGATGCCGGCGTCACCCGCCAGCACCGTCACTGAACGAGAAGACCGATTGCCCATGTCTATGTCATCGCCCCTGTTGCGCCTGTTGCTGGTTGGCCTGTTCAGCCTGATGCTCGCCCCCCTAGCCAATGCCGAGGCGGCCAAGCGCCTGCGTATCGGCATTACCTTGCACCCCTATTACAGTTACGTAGCCAATATCGTTGGCGACAAGGCCGAGGTGGTGCCGCTGATTCCCGCCGGTTTCAACCCTCACGCCTACGAGCCGCGCGCCGAAGACATCAAGCGCATCGGCACCCTGGATGTGATCGTGCTCAACGGCGTCGGCCATGACGACTTCGCCGACCGCATGATCGCCACCAGCGAGCGCCCGGATATCAAGGTGATCGAAGCCAACGCCAACGTGCCGCTGCTCGCCGCTACCGGCAACGCAGCACGCGGTGCGGGCAAGGTGGTCAACCCGCACACCTTCCTGTCAATCAGCGCGTCGATTGCCCAGGTCAATAACATTGCCCGTGAGTTGGGCAAGCTCGACCCGGACAACGCCAAGACCTACACCCAGAACGCCCGCGCCTACGGCAAGCGCCTGCGCCAGATGCGCGCCGACGCCCTGGCCAAGCTGACCAGCGCCCCCAACCCGGACCTGCGCGTCGCCACCGTGCACGCGGCCTATGACTATCTGTTGCGCGAGTTTGGCCTGGAAGTGACCGCGGTAGTGGAGCCGGCCCACGGTATCGAGCCAAGCCCCAGTCAGTTGAAAAAGACCATCGATGAACTGCGTGCTCTGGATGTGAAAGTGATCTTCTCGGAGATGGATTTCCCGTCCACCTACGTCGATACCATCCAGCGTGAATCCGGGGTCAAGCTGTACCCGCTGTCACATATTTCCTACGGCGAATACAGCGCAGAGAAGTACGAAGTGGAGATGACCGGCAACCTCAACACCGTGGTAAGGGCGATTCAGGAGTCGGGAGCATGACCGCGGCGCAGCAACTGAACGCCGTCAACGTCGGCCCCACCCTGAACTTCGACCAGGTCTCGCTGACCCTGGGGCGCACCGTGATCCTCGATGGCGTGAGTTTCCAGGTACAACCGGGCAGCATCCATGCGCTGGTCGGCCCCAATGGTGGCGGCAAAAGCTCGCTGATCAAGACCCTGTTGGGGCAGACGCCGCACCAGGGGCGTTTGAGCCTGGAATGGCCAACCACACCCGGCACCATCGGTTACGTGCCCCAGGCGCTGGAATTTGACCGGGGCTTGCCGATGACCGTGGACGATTTCATGGCTGCCATGTGCCAGCGTCGCCCGGCGTTTCTGGGCCTTTCCAGGCATTACGCGGGGGCAATTGGCGATGCCCTTGAGCGCGTTGGCATGCAAGACAAGCGCAAGCGCCGCATGGGCGCGTTGTCCGGCGGTGAGCGTCAGCGCGTACTGCTGGCCCAGGGCCTGATTCCGGCGCCGCAATTGCTGGTGCTGGATGAGCCGATGTCGGCCCTCGACGAGGCGGGTATCCAGGTGTTCGAGCGGTTGTTGAACGATTGGCGCCTGGCTGGGATAACCGTGCTGTGGATCGAGCACGACCTGGAGGCCGTGGGCCGCCTGGCCGACCGCGTCACCGGCCTGAACCGCCGCGTGCTGTTCGACGCCACACCGAAAGAGGCGCTGACCCCGGACCGCCTGCTCACTCTGTTCTCCACCCACCCTCGGAGCCCGGCGCCATGAGTTATGAAGCCTTTCGCTTGATGGTCCAGGGCTGGGCCTCTGCCGGTTACCTGCCCGAAGCCCTGGCCTACGGGTTTGTGGTCAACGCCCTGCTCGCCGGCTTGTTGATCGGCCCGGTACTCGGCGGCTTGGGTACGCTGGTGGTGGTCAAGCGCTTTGCGTTTTTCTCCGAAGCAGTCGGCCATGCCGCGCTCACCGGCGTGGCCGTGGGCATCCTGCTGGGCGAACCCTATACCGGGCCTTATGGCAGCCTGTTTGGCTACTGCCTGCTGTTCGGCATCCTGCTCAATTACCTGCGTAACCGCACCGGCCTGGCGCCCGATACCTTGATCGGCGTGTTCCTGTCCGTGTCCCTGGCACTGGGGGCAAGCCTGCTGCTGATCCTGGCCGGCAAGATCAACGTGCACATTCTTGAGAACGTGCTGTTTGGCTCGGTGCTGACGGTCAACGGCAACGACCTGCTGGTACTGGCCATTGTCGGCTCGCTGGTGATGGCCCTGGCATTGCCACTGTACAACCGCATCATGCTGGCCAGTTTCAACCCGCAATTGGCGGCAGTGCGCCGGGTGGCGGTGAAAAGCCTGGATTACCTGTTCGTGATCCTGGTGACCCTGATCACCGTGGCCGCGGTCAAGGTCATCGGCGCAATCCTGGTCGGCGCCTTGCTAGTGATTCCTGCCGCTGCGGCGCGCCTGTTGAGCCAATCACTCAAAGGGTTTTTCTGGATCTCGGTGCTGATCGCTACCGTCAGCACCCTGTGCGGCATCCTGCTGCCGATCATCTTCGACCTGCCCATCCCATCCGGCGCCGCCATCATTCTGGTTGCCGGTATCGCCTTCGCCTTCGCCGCCATCGCCCGTGGCGTTGTGCCCAGCCTCAAAGGGAATCTTGGATAATGCGCCCTGTCTTTCGCCCACTGGCCCTGACCATCGCTTGCTTGATGAGTACGTCGGCGCTGGCCGTCGACGGTTTCGACGCCAAGGACTTCAAAGTCAACCAGGGCCTCGGTCACGCGGCCCTGACCAAGACCAGGCAGCCGGTCAAGGTGCTGGCCTCGCTGCCGATTACCTACGGCTTGGCCGAGGCGCTGCTCAAAGGCACCAACGTAGCGCTTGAACGCGCCGCGCCGGCCAATCTGCCGGGCTCACGGCAGGTGTCCTACTTCACCGGCCGCGGTGCTGCGGCACTGAATAAGCTGGCGCTGGACGCCGACGCGGCCATCGGCCTGCGCTCGCTGTGGGCCGATGACCCGCTGTACCCCGTGGCGCGGCGCAGCAATATCCGCATCGTCGAAGTCGATGCCGCACGCCCGGTGGACGGCGGCTTGCCGGGTATCGCAGTACAACCGGGTGTCACCGATGGCTTGAACAGCCAACCCTGGCAATCGAGCAACAATATGGGGCGCATGGCCGACGTGATGGCCGCCGACCTGAGCCGCCTGGCGCCGGCTGCCAAACCCAGGATCGACGCTAACCTGGCCGCGCTCAAACAGCGTTTACTCAAGCTCACCGCCGACAGCGAGGCGCGCTTGGCCAAGGCCGACAACCTGAGTGTGCTCAGCTTGAGCGATCACTTCGCGTACCTGGTCAGCAGCCTGAACCTGGAAGTGCTCGGCACCGATGCACGGCCCGATGCCGAGTGGACGCCTGAGGCGCTGCAAAAACTCAGCAGCGCGTTGAAGGACAACGATGTGGCGGTGGTGCTGCATCACCGTCAACCCAGCGATGCAGTCAAAACCGCCGTCACTGCCGGCGGCTCCAGACTGTTGGTATTGAATGTGGACGGTGCCGACCCGGTGACTGAGCTGGAAACCAATGTGGACCAAGTGATCAAGGCACTCACCCCCTAGGCAAACCACCGATCCGTCAGGGATAAACTCGGTTCAATGTGGGAGCTGGCTTGCCTGCGATAGCCATAAGTATCTACACAGCTTTAATGTGACGCAGGACCTGTGGCGAGGGAGCTTGCTCCCGCGACGGCCTGACAGCCGACGCTGATATAACTGATGCCCCGCGATCCAATGTGGGAGCTGGCTTGTCGGGTCGCCGCATCGCTGCGAAGGCGGCCTTAAAGCCGACCAGTATCTCGGGTCAGACCGCGTACATATCCGTTCCTGCGGTAATGGCTGCTATTGGTTCCGCTTTTACAGCGGGTCACTTTTGAAGAGCCCAAAAGTAACCAAAAGGCTCTTGCCCCACCACTCGGCACCTCGCTCAGGCTCGGTGTGCCCGTAATCCGCCAGTGATTTGGGGGGCCGCCGCCACGCGCCATCCATGGCGCGGGGCGGCTAAACCGGCATCCCTGCCGGTTTACCCCCCAAATCACTGTCGAATTCCGGCCAGCGTGGTTTAACGGGGCGCCTGAGATCAAAAGCAGATCAAGATCAAGAGCGGCTCGCTTCGCATCGTGGTTACCGTCGGCGGCTACAGCCTACAAAGTTGTGTAGATACCTATGCTGCGATGCAGGCGCCTCGGTTTATCAGGCATACCGAGTCGATGCCATCGAAGGCAAGCCAGCTCCCACACGGGTTCGCGGTGCACCAGCCGCTACACCACATCCACACCCACATGAATCGCATCATGCCGCCAGAACTCCAGGTCACAGTCGATCAGGCGTTGATGCTGATCGTAGTTGACCCGCGCGATGCGCAACCCCGGGCTGCCCACCGAGACGCGCAGCGCAGCGGCTGCCTCCACTGGCAGTGAGGTCGGCACAATCTCGAAACGCACCCGTCCATAGTGCAAGTCATATTTGCCCGCATACAGCTCAGTCATCGACTGATTCAAATCGCACGCAAGGATCCCCGGAAAATACTGCGGGTTCAGGTAGTGCTCCACATACAAAACCAGGCGCCCGTCAATCCTGCGCCCCCGGCAAATCTGGATCACGCTGGACAACGCCGGCAATTGCAACCACGCGCACACCGCCGCCGAAGCCGGTTGCAACCGTGCTGAAATAACCTGCGTGGAGGCCTCGCGCCCCTGGTCGCTGACCATGGCGTGAAAGTGGCTGCGCTGCATCAGGTTATAGGCCAGCCGTGGCGGCGAGACGAACCAGCCCCGACGCTCTTCGCGGTAGATCTGCCCTTGGGCCTCCAGCTGTAACAAGGCTTCCCGCACGGTAATCCGAGTGGTACCAAACAACTCGCTGAGCTTGCGTTCGGCGGGCAGTTTGCTGGCAGGCGGCAACAGGCCGTGGTCGATCTGCTCTTGCAGCGCCAGGCCGATGGAAGTTACCGCCTTGATTGCCTCATCACGCATCAACGTTACCTATCTGGACTAGACCAGCACCGTTCAGGTGCACAAAACGCGCTCTATCTGGGCTTTTGCTGCTGTGTGCCAGCCTAGGCACTCCAGATGACCGACAGATGACAAAGGCTGTCGACTGCCTCTACCACACCCTGCAATACATCGGCCAAGTCCAGGGCCTGCGGGCACTTGGGCATGGTCTACGCTAAGTCGGAGCTGAGCGACATCAGCGCTTCAAAAACGACATCGACATGAAACTGTCATCCATGGGGCCTAGATTGGCTCAGGTATTGCTGACCTAGACCAAACCACCGCTAACGTTCAGATAAAACGCCGCGTTGAAAACGCCCAAAGGAGCTTCGGATGAAACAGCTTTTCCTGGCATCACTGTTAGGCTCGACCATTGCCATGTGCACCGCCGCCATGGCTGCTGATACCGATCTAAAAACCTTGGAAGCCGCCGCCAAAGCGGAAGGCGCCGTCAACAGCGTCGGCATGCCCGATGACTGGGCCAACTGGAAAGGCACCTGGGAAGACCTGGCCAAGACCTACGGCCTCAAGCACATTGACACCGACATGAGCTCGGCCCAGGAAATCGCCAAGTTCAAAGCCGAAAAAGACAACGCCAGCGCCGATATCGGTGACGTGGGCGCGGCCTTCGGCCCTATCGCGGTGAAGCAGGAAGTCACCCAGCCGTACAAGCCGTCCACCTGGGCGCAGGTGCCGGATTGGGCGAAAGACAAGGACGGTCACTGGGCCCTGGCCTACACCGGCACCATTGCCTTTATCGTCAACAAGAAGCTGCTGCACGGATCCGAAGTCCCGACCAGTTGGGCCGACCTCCAAACCGGTAAATACAAGGTCTCCGTGGGTGACGTAAGCACCGCGGCCCAAGCCTCCAACGCGGTATTGGCCGCTGCCATCGCCAATAAAGGCGACGAGAAAAACATTGCCCCGGGCCTGCAATTTTTCACCAAGATCGCCCAGCAAGGTCGACTTGGCCTGTCCAACCCCACCATTGCAACCATGGAAAAAGGCGAAGTCGAAGTCGGCATCGTCTGGGACTTCAACGGCCTGAGCTACAAGGCCAAGATGGCCAACCCGGATGACTACGTGGTGCTGATCCCCTCGGATGGCTCGGTGAAATCCGGCTACACCACCATCATCAACAAATATGCCAAGCACCCGAACGCCGCCAAGCTGACCCGCGAATACATCTTCAGCGATGCCGGCCAACTCAACCTGGCCAAAGGCAATGCACGTCCGATCCGTGCGGAAACCGACCTGAAGCTGCCGGCCGATATCGCCAAAAACCTGATCCCGGGCGAGCAGTACACCAAGGCCAACCCGCAGCCGATCAAGGATGCCGATGCCTGGGAAGCGACGTCCAAGAAGCTGCCACAGATGTGGAACGAGCAAGTCATCGTAGAAATGAAGTAATCGGTCTCTCTGATCCAAATGCGGTCAGTGTGGGAGCTGGCTTGCCTGCGATAGCGGTCTGACATTCAACATTTGTGTCCACTGATACACCGCCATCGCAGGCAAGCCAGCTCCCACATTTGATCCCATTCCAAGGTGATCTGAGCCATACCATCTGTTGCGGAGCCCCAGCCCCCCATGAAGCACAATGTCATCCTTGTGGTGCTCGACGGTCTCAATTTCGAGGTTGCCCGGCACGCCATGGGGCACTTGCAGGCCTATGTCGGCGCAGGACGCGCAGCCCTCTACACACTGGAATGTGAACTGCCTGCCCTGTCCCGCCCGTTGTATGAATGCATCCTCACCGGCGTGCCGCCGATCCAAAGCGGTGTCGTGCACAACAACGTCTCGCGCCTGTCCAACCAGCGCAGCATTTTCCATTACGCCACCGACGCAGGCTTGAGCACCGCTGCGGCGGCTTACCATTGGGTCAGCGAGTTGTATAACCGCACGCCTTTTCTCGCCGCCCGCGATCGTCACACCGACGACAAGGCGCTGACGATCCAGCACGGGCATTTCTACTGGAATGACCACTACCCCGATTCCCACCTGTTCGCCGATGCCGAAAGCCTGCGGCTCAAGCACACGCCAAACTTTTTGCTGGTGCACCCGATGAACATCGACGACGCCGGCCACAAGCACGGCCTCGACACCGCGCAATACCGCAACAGCGCGCGTTCGGCCGACATTATCCTGGCCGACTACCTGCAAGGCTGGCTCGATGCCGGCTACCAGGTACTGGTCACCGCCGACCACGGCATGAACAACGACCGCTCCCACAACGGCCTGTTGCGCGAAGAACGGGAAGTGCCACTGTTTGTCATCGGTGACGCCTTCAGCCTGGACACCGATGCCGCGCCGAAACAGACCGACCTGTGCGGCACCGTCTGCGAACTGCTGGGCGTGCCCCACGACAAACCTGTGTGCCGGGAGCTGCTCAAGTGAATGCACTGACCCGCGGCAAATGGCTGGCCCTGCTATGCCTGCTGCCCTTCGCACTGTTCTTTATCGTGTTCGAGATCGCGCCACTGGTGTGGGTGCTGATCAGCAGCCTGCAAACCGAAGAGGCCGGCTGGAGCCTGGAAAACTTCACTCGCATCTTCACCTCGAAGTTCTACCGGCAGGCGATCCAGTTCAGCCTGGAGATCAGCTTTTACTCCAGCATCTTCGGCATCATCATCGCCACCCTGGGCAGCTACTCGCTGCGCCGAGTGGATTCGCCGCTGCGCAACTTCGTCACCGCGTTCGCCAACATGACCAGCAACTTCGCCGGCGTCCCCCTGGCCTTCGCGTTCATCATCCTGCTGGGGTTCAACGGCAGTATCACCCTCATGCTCAAGCAGGCCGGGATCATTGAGGACTTCAACCTGTACTCGAAAACCGGCTTGATCATCCTCTATACCTACTTCCAGATTCCCCTCGGCGTACTGCTGCTCTACCCGGCCTTTGACGCATTGCGCGAAGACTGGCGTGAATCGGCCGCCCTGCTCGGTGCGAATGGCTGGCAGTTCTGGCGGCATATCGGCCTGCCGGTGCTCACCCCGGCCCTGCTCGGCACCTTCGTGATCCTGCTGGCCAACGCCCTCGGCGCCTACGCCACGGTCTACGCCCTCACCACCGGCAACTTCAACGTGCTGCCGATTCGCATTGCCGGCCTGGTGTCCGGCGATGTGTCGCTGGACCCGAACATGGCCAGCGCCCTGGCCGTGGTGCTGGTGGCGCTGATGACCGTGGTCACGGTAGTGCATCAACTGCTGCTCAAGAGGAGCTACCATGTCTCGCGCTGAAGCCGGCTCGGCCTCCCTCTACCATCGGGTGGTGGTGTACCTGTTATTCCTGATCCTGGTGCTGCCGCTGGTGGGCACCTTTGTCTACTCGATTTCCAGCAGTTGGTCGGCGACCATCCTGCCCGCTGGCTTTAGTGTGAAATGGTATGTACAGCTGTGGAGCGACCCGCGCTTTCTGATGGCCTTCGGGCAATCGTTGCTGGTTTGCGTGGGCGCACTGATCCTTTCAGTGGTGCTGATCTTGCCGCTGCTGTTCGTGGTGCATTACCACTTTCCCAAGCTCGACGCGCTGATGAACATCCTGATCCTGCTGCCCTTTGCGGTGCCGCCAGTGGTGTCCTCGGTGGGTCTGCTGCAACTGTACGGTTCCGGGCCGCTGGCGATGGTGGGCACGCCGTGGATTTTGATCGGCTGTTACTTCACCGTCGCGCTGCCGTTCATGTACCGCGCGATCACCAACAACCTGCAAGCCATCAACCTGCGCGACCTGATGGACGCTTCGCAACTGCTCGGCGCCAGCACCTGGCAGGCCGCGATCCTGGTGGTGCTGCCCAACCTGCGCAAGGGCCTGATGGTGGCGCTGCTGCTGTCGTTCTCGTTCCTGTTCGGTGAGTTCGTGTTCGCCAACATCCTCGTCGGTACCCGCTACGAAACCCTGCAGGTGTACCTCAACAACATGCGCAACAGCAGCGGCCATTTCACCAGTGCCGTGGTGATCTCGTATTTCTTCTTTGTGCTGGTACTGACCTGGGCCGCCACTCTCTTGAACAAGGACAAAAGCCAATGAGCTTCGTCAGCGTCCAACACCTGCAAAAAGGCTACGCCGGCACCCCGGTGTTCAGCGATATCAATTGCGAGGTCGCCAAAGGCGAGTTCGTCACCCTGCTCGGCCCGTCCGGTTGCGGCAAATCCACGCTGCTGCGCTGCATCGCCGGGCTTACGCCGGTGGACAGCGGCCAAATCCTCCTGGATGGCCAGGACATCGTGCCCCTGAGCCCACAGAAACGCCAGATCGGCATGGTATTCCAGAGCTACGCGCTGTTCCCCAACATGACTGTGGAACAGAACGTCGCCTTCGGCCTGCGCATGCAAAAGGTCAACGCCGACGACAGTCACAAGCGCGTACAAGAAGTGCTGCAACTGGTGGAGCTCAAGGACCTGGCCGGCCGTTATCCGCACCAGATGTCCGGTGGCCAGTGCCAGCGCGTTGCCCTCGCCCGCTCCCTGGTCACCCGCCCGCGCCTGCTGTTGCTCGATGAACCGCTGTCGGCATTGGATGCACGGATTCGCAAGCATTTGCGCGAACAGATCCGCCAGATCCAGCGCGAGCTAGGGCTGACTACTATTTTCGTGACCCATGATCAGGAAGAAGCGCTGACCATGTCCGACCGCATCTTTTTGATGAACCAGGGCAAGATCGTGCAGAGCGGCGATGCCGAAACCCTCTATACCGCGCCGGTGGATGTGTTCGCTGCCGGATTTATCGGCAACTACAACCTGCTCGATGCCGACAAGGCCAGCCAACTGCTGCAGCGGCCGATCAGCGGGCGCATCGCGATTCGGCCCGAGGCCATCGAGTTGAGCCGCAGCGGCGAGCTGGATGCGTTGGTGCGTAGCCACAGCCTGCTGGGTAACGTGATTCGCTACCGCATCGAAGCCCGTGGCGTCGAGCTGGTGGTGGACGTGCTCAATCGTTCGGCCGACGACCTGCACCCGGACGGCCAGCGCCTGGCACTTTCCATCGACCCCAGCGCACTGTGTGAAGTAGCCTGACAGGCAGCGACCTATTGAGAGAGAGCCTCACCGATGGCATTGGTAATTTTTGATCTGGACGACACCTTGATCCACGGCGACTGCGCCACGCTGTGGAGCGAACAGATGGGCCGCCTCGGCTGGGTCGACCCTGAGTCATTCATGCGCAGGAACAACGAGCTGATGGATGCCTACAGCCAGGGCAAGCTGCGGATGGAAGATTTCATGGATTTCAGCCTGGAGCCGATGATCGGCCGTACCCCGGGAGAAATCGAGCACCTGGTAGAACCGTGGGTCGAGGACGTGATCGAGCCGCTGATCTACAGCGATGCCACCAAGACCATCGCCCGCCACCGCGCGAACGGCGACCGGATCCTGGTGATTTCCGCTTCGGGCACTCACCTGGTCACGCCGATTGCTGCGCGTATCGGTATCGCGGAAGTGCTGGGGATTAACCTGGAGGTCAGCCACGGCGTGTACAGCGGCCGTACCGTCGATGTACTGACCTACCGCGAGGGCAAGATCACGCGCTTGCTGGAATGGCTGGAGCAGGAAGGCGAAACCCTTGAAGGTGCCTATTTCTATTCGGATTCGCGCAATGATTTGCCGCTGCTGCTCAAGGTGGATCACCCGCAGGTGGTGAACCCGGACCCCGTATTGCGCGCCCATGCCGAACAGGCCGGCTGGCCGATCCACCGCTGGACCTGAATCAATAGAGATCAACCTTTGGGAGCTGGCTTGCCTGCGAAGACGGCCTGACAGTCAACACAGTTGGACCGTGTACATATCCATTCCTGCGGTAACGGCTACTTAGGGTTCCGCTTTTACAGCGGCTCACTTTTGAAAAGCGCAAAAGTAAGCAAAACGCTTCTTGCCCCACCACTCGGCACCTCGCTTAGGCTCGGTGTGCCCGAACACAGGCTTGAATCCGTGGGCCGCCGCCACGCGCCATCCATGGCGCGGGGCGGCTAACCCGGCGTCCTGCCGGGTTACCCACGAATTCAAGCCTGTGTTCGGCCAGCGTGGTTTAACGGGGCGCCTGAGATCAAGATCAAAAGCAGATCAAGATCAAGGGCCGCTCGCTTCGCATCGTGGTTACCGTCTGCTGTTACAGCCCAAAAAGTTGTGTAGATACCTATGGCTATCGCAGGCAAGCCAGCTCCCACACTAACTGCATTTCAATCTGGGATTCGGTCAGGCCGCTGGCAACATGGAGTACATCGAATGTAGGACTGGGTTGTTCTGACACTCCACATGCCCCTCAACGCCTTGCAATGCTTTCACAGTGCCTCCATAGTGAGTCTGGACTGAGCCCGATGCTGTAGCGCCGGGCTTTTTGCATTATGCGACCGGACCATATGGAACCGGCTCCCTCAAAGACGGCCTAATATGCGTTATCAATTGCCCCCGCGTCGAATCAGCATGAAGCATCTGTTCCCCAGCACCGCCCTCGCTTTTTTCATTGGTCTCGGCTTCGCGTCGATGTCGACCAATACGTTCGCAGCCAATAGCTGGGACAACCTTCAGCCTGATCGCGATGAGGTGATTGCCAGCCTTAACGTCGTCGAGTTGCTCAAGCGCCATCACTACAGCAAGCCGCCGCTGGACGACGCTCGCTCAGTGATCATCTACGACAGCTACCTCAAGCTGCTGGACCCGTCGCGCAGCTACTTCCTGGCCAGCGATATCGCCGAGTTCGACAAGTGGAAGGCGCAATTCGACGACTTCCTCAAGAGCGGCGACCTGCAGCCCGGTTTCACTATCTACAAGCGTTACCTGGACCGCGTCAAAGCGCGTCTGGACTTCGCGTTGGGTGAGCTGAACAAAGGCGTCGACAAGCTCGATTTCACCCAGAAAGAAACCCTTCTGGTAGACCGCAAGGACGCCCCTTGGCTGACCAGCACCGCAGCCCTGGACGACCTGTGGCGCAAACGCGTCAAGGACGAAGTGTTGCGCTTGAAGATCGCCGGCAAAGAGCCCAAAGCCATTCAAGAGCTGTTGACCAAGCGCTACAAGAATCAGCTGGCGCGCCTGGACCAGACCCGTGCCGAAGATATCTTCCAGGCCTACATCAACACCTTTGCGATGTCCTACGACCCGCACACCAATTATCTGTCGCCAGATAACGCGGAAAATTTCGATATCAATATGAGTCTGTCCCTGGAAGGCATCGGTGCCGTCCTGCAAAGCGACAATGACCAGGTGAAGATCGTACGTTTGGTGCCGGCAGGCCCTGCTGACAAAACCAAGCAAGTGGCACCCGCCGACAAGATCATCGGTGTGGCCCAGGCCGACAAAGAGATGGTCGATGTGGTCGGCTGGCGCCTGGACGAAGTAGTCAAGCTGATCCGTGGGCCTAAAGGCAGCGTGGTGCGCCTGGAAGTGATTCCGCACACCAATGCACCGAACGACCAGACCAGCAAGATCGTGTCCATCACCCGTGAAGCGGTGAAGCTCGAAGACCAGGCCGTGCAGAAGAAAGTCCTCAACCTCAAGCAGGATGGCAAGGACTACAAGCTGGGCGTGATTGAAATCCCGGCCTTCTACCTGGACTTCAAGGCGTTCCGCGCCGGTGATCCGGACTACAAGTCCACCACCCGCGACGTGAAGAAAATCCTGACAGAACTGCAGAAAGAGAAAGTCGACGGCGTGGTCATCGACCTGCGCAACAACGGCGGCGGCTCCCTGCAGGAAGCCACCGAACTGACCAGCCTGTTTATCGACAAGGGCCCGACCGTATTGGTACGCAACGCTGACGGCCGTGTCGACGTGCTCGAAGACGAGAACCCAGGGGCCTTCTACAAAGGGCCGATGGCGCTGCTGGTCAACCGTCTCTCGGCCTCGGCCTCGGAGATTTTCGCCGGTGCCATGCAGGACTACCACCGAGCATTGATCATCGGCGGCCAGACCTTCGGCAAAGGCACCGTGCAGACCATCCAACCGCTGAATCATGGCGAGCTTAAACTGACACTGGCCAAGTTCTACCGCGTATCCGGGCAGAGCACCCAGCATCAGGGCGTACTGCCGGATATCGATTTCCCGTCGATCATCGACACCAAGGAAATCGGCGAAAGCGCGCTGCCTGAAGCCATGCCGTGGGACACCATCCGCCCTGCGATCAAGCCGGCGTCGGATCCGTTCAAACCCTTCCTGGCGCAGTTGAAGGCTGACCATGACACCCGCTCCGCCAAGGACGCCGAGTTCGTGTTTATCCGCGACAAGCTGGCCCTGGCCAAGAAGCTGATGGAAGAGAAGACCGTCAGCCTCAACGAAGTGGATCGCCGTGCACAGCACTCCAGCATCGAGAATCAGCAACTGGTGCTGGAAAACACTCGCCGCAAGGCCAAGGGTGAAGACCCGCTCAAAGAGCTGAAGAAAGAAGATGAAGACGCACTGCCGACCGAGGCGGATAAAACCAAGCCGGAAGACGACGCTTACTTGGCCGAGACTGGCCGGATCCTGCTGGATTACCTGAAAATCACCAAGCAGGTGGCCAAGCAGTAAATGATGGCGATTTAATGTGATCGCTCTTCGGAGTGTCATCATATAGACATCATTCTGTCGTGAAATAAAAGGACCGCAGGTTTACGCCTGCGGTCCTTTTTTTTGATCGAGACCGCCATGACCACGACCGAACAGCTGAATGCATTGGGCTCAATCCTGGCTCAAGGCAGTTTGCACAGCCTGTTCCAACCGATCATCTGCCTGTCGGAGCGGCGCATCCTCGGTTATGAGGCCCTCAGTCGTGGCCCGTCCAACAGCCCGCTGCACTCCCCCGTCGCGTTGTTCTCGGTGGCCAGCCATGCCGGGCGCCTGAGCGAACTGGACATGGCATGTCGAGAGAGTGCATGCCGACGCTTCAGCGAGCAGAAACTGCCCGGCAAGCTGTTCCTCAATATCTCGCCGGAATCCTTGATGGAGCATGCGCATCAGCCAGGGCGCACCCTGCAACTGTTGCGCGACTTCGGTATTTCTCCCAGTCAGGTGGTGATCGAGCTCACCGAGCAAGCGCCCACCGACGATTTCGCCCTGCTTCAAACCGCCTTGCACCACTACCGCGACATGGGTTTTGCCATCGCACTGGATGACTTGGGCGCCGGTTATTCCAGCTTGCGGTTGTGGTCGGAACTGCGCCCGGACTATGTGAAGATCGACCGGCACTTTATCGACGGCATTCACCAGGACGCCCTCAAGCGTGAGTTTGTCGGCTCCATCCTGCAGATCGCCAGGGCGTCCCGCGCCCAGGTGATTGCCGAGGGCATCGAGCTGCCGGAAGAACTGGCGGTGTTGACCGAGATGGGCGTCGACCTGGTCCAGGGCTACCTGCTCTGCCGCCCTCAGGAAAAGCCGCCGCAGCAAGCGCGCCTGATGCTGCCCAAGCCGGATAACGCCACGCTGGCCCTCAATGACGAAGGCAGTGACCTCAGCGCCCTGCTCAATGAGCAGCCCGCCGTGGATCAAGACACCGCCACCGCCCAAGTGCTGGAATCATTCCGCCGCCAGGCCAACCTCAACTCGCTGGCGGTGTTGGACGGCCGCGGTTGCCCGGTTGGCATTGTGCACCGGCACTCGTTGTCGGACGCGTTGCTCAAGCCATTCGCGACCGATTTGTTTGCGCGCAAACCCATCAGTCGCTTGATGAGCGATGATTTCCTGGCGGTGGAATTGAGCCAGTCCTTGCAACAGGTCAGCCGTTTACTCACCAGCCGCGCACGGCAACGCATCGAAGAGGATTTCATCATCACCCTGAACGGTGATTACCTGGGGCTGGGTCGCGTCATCGACGTGCTCAAGTTGATCACGGAGCTGAAAATCCAGCAGGCCCGCTACGCCAATCCGCTGACCTTGCTGCCTGGCAACGTGCCGATCCAGCAGTGCCTCACCCGACTGTTGCAGCAACAGCGCGAGTCGGTGATCTGCTATGTGGATATCGACAGTTTCAAACCGTTCAACGATATCTACGGCTACGGGCGCGGGGATGAAGTGTTGCTGTGCCTGGCGCAGTGCCTCAACGACCGGGTAGACCCCAGCCGCGATTTTGTCGGGCACATTGGCGGCGATGATTTTCTGCTGGTGCTGGGCCCGCAGGACTGGCGCAAGCGGCTCAACCAACTGCTGGACGATTTCCACACCCAATGCCGACGCTTCTACCGCGCTGAACACCTTGAGGCTGGGTGCTTCGTGGCGCTCAATCGCCAGGGCGTGCGCCAGGAGTTTGCGTTGTTGTCGCTGTCCGTCGGCGTGGTGCATTTGTATCCACAGGCCTGTGCACAACTCGATGCCAGCCAGTTGGCAGAGCTGGCGTCACAAGCCAAGCACCATGCCAAGGGTGTTGTGGGCTACAGCATCCACGTGATCGACAGCATGGACACCTGCTCACAGGCGCTTTAGGCCTCAGCGGACTCCGGGTACTCGTACTCGAACACCCGCACCACTTCGGATGCATGCCAGGACGCGGCGGCCACACCATCGGAAGGCCCGCTGAACCGCCCCAGGCGCTCCACACATTCGAAAAAACCGGTGCGCGGCAGGCGGCTGGCACCCTGGCTGATCACCAGGGAACTGCGCAGGGGCTGCTCTGCCTTGGCATCCAGCGCCGCCAAGTGCTCCAGAGCCGCAGCCAGGGTCTGCATGGCCGGCGTGGGGAATTGCAGGCGCTCAAGCAGCGCACGGTACGTGAGCAAATGGCGCTGGCGCCGCGCCTGATCCAGTTCGTTGAGCAACCCATCCCAGTGTTGACGGCTAATACGTAGGCTCAAGACTCATCCCTCCAACCTGCTACGCCCAATTCCCAAGCCAGGCTGCGGCGAATGGCGGCATCCGGCTGGCGTTCACCACTTTCAATCAAACCAAGGTACGAGGGGCTGATCCCCACCGTGCGTGCCAGGGTCTCGATAGCCAGCCCCTTGGCTTCACGCAGGCCGCGCAGGTCTGCGAGCGGGCGCAGGTCCTGGTCGATGGCGGTAGAGGCGGCAGGGGAAGAAGCGGGTGTAGGTTGTTGCTGACCGGCGGCTTTTAGCAGCGCCTGATACTGGTCCCATGGCAACACCGCGTATTCGGGTGCGCCATCGCGTGAAATGATCTGAATATCCATGACTGCCCCGTAGGATAAAAACACTTACTAAGTAAGTTCTTTCCTTAGAAGTGTAATCCTAACAGCCACGAAGGTCGCCGGGGGATACCAGGCATCATTAGTTTTTTTGCGGGTTTTCCCGGGCCAGCAGCTCAGGCGTCGCTGGCAGGCGCTCAACCACCGCGAGCTTTTCCGGGCGTTGCGCATCGCGCCACACACGAAAGGCGCTCAGTTCGCCGCTCAGGGTCTTCATGACCCATGCCAGCACGGCGATGTCGTCGAGCATGCCGAACATAGGGAGAAAGTCCGGAATCGCATCAATCGGGCTGAGAAAGTACATCAGCCCCGCTACCACCGAAATCAGCGCCTTCGGGCTGATGGCACGGTATTCGCCGCGCCAGTAAGCCAGGCACAGGGCCTGAAGCAATTTGAGATCATCCTTGAGCTGGCCGAGCCGATTGCCCTGGCTTGAGCCTTTGGCAGCGACGGCAAACAACAGGGTGGGCAGGCGCCCACGGCCGAGCAGACGTGCGGCCATGGGCAGGAAACGGGTGAAATTGAACGGTGGTTTCATAGGGCACTCCAGTTCCAGGCGACATAAAAGGTTATCCACACAAATTGTGGATAACCTTGTGAACAGAGCCTGTTTTATCGGCTGAAAGCCACGGACTACAAGGCCTACAGTCAGATCGGGCGTTTTTTGCGCACATAAAAAAAACCCAAGAATTCATTGACTTGGCATGTATGTGCGGCTACCCGTGCTCGAGTCTTATATCAGACTGTGTGAGGTTGCGGACGTTCGTTTGGATTTGCAGAGGCTTCAAAAGTGGCCGTTACCGCAGGAGTGGATATGTACACAATCCAGCCGTGTTGACTGTCAGGCCGCCTTCGCGAGCAAGCCCGCTCCCACAGTTGGATCGTTGGGGCGTCAGGTAGATAGGCGTCGGCTGCCAGGCCGCCATCGCAGGCAAGCCAGCTCCCACAGGGAATTTTGCATCGTTTGATACAACCCCGAAAACAACAACGCCCCGTCGAGACGGGGCGTTGTGTGTTCAAGCGCCGATTACTTCTTGGCGGCTGGTGCAGCAGGGGCGTCAGGCGCTTCTGCCTTGGCTGGGTCCTTGATGGCCAGCAGCTCCAGGTCGAATACCAGCACGGAGTTGGCCGGGATCGCCGGGCTCGGGCTCTGGGCGCCGTAGGCCAGGTCGGACGGGATGTACAACTCGACCTTCTCGCCCACGTGCATCAGTTGCAAGCCTTCGACCCAACCCGGGATCACACCGCTGACCGGCAGGTCGATCGGGCTACCGCGATCTACGGAGCTGTCAAAGGTGGTGCCGTTGGTGAGCTTGCCGGTGTAGTGAACAGTCACCACGTCGGTCGGCTTAGGCTGGGCGCCGTCGGCCTTCTTCACGATCTTGTACTGCAGGCCGGAAGCGGTGGTGACGACACCGTCTTTCTTGGCGTTGTCTTCGAGGAATTTCTTGCCAGCGGCTGCCGACTCTTCGCTCATTTTGGTCATGCGTTCTTCAGCACGCTTTTGCAGTGCGGCAAACGCTTCAACCAGCTCATCGTCCTTGAGCTTCTGCTCTTTCTTGCCGACGGCATCTTCGATGCCTTGGGCAACAGCTTTGGAGTCCAGGTCGTCCATGCCTTCTTGGGCAAGGCTCTTGCCCATGTTCAGGCCGATGCCGTAGGAAGCTTTCTGCGCCGGGGTTTTCAGCTCTACGCTGGTCTGCGAATCACAACCCGCAAGTACCAGGCTAACCAGGGCCACCGCCGCCGCCAACCGATGCTGTTTCATGCTATTTCCTTGTTCATGCGCCATAAGGGCATTTGAATAAAGTCGCGAGCTTATCAGGCGGCCACGACCAATGGCTACCGGCATGTGAGCAGGAAACTTCTGATAAGTTCACGTGTTTAAAAGCATTTCCATTTATCATGGAGCACCGCGACGGATCGCGGAACCGCCTGATAGCAGGCTAATCGTCACTTGCCGCACCTGTGGCGCAGTGGCATAACAACGCGACAATTCGACAAGGATAGTTATCTTGCGCACTTTTTCCCGTGTTTTACTCCTGATACTGATCGCACTGGGCCTGATCCTGGCCGTGGTGCTCTACTACACCCTCAATCCCAAGCTGCCGGATTACGTGCCCGTGAAACAAGTGCACTACCAGGAGCAATGGAGTGCCGCCGACCGCCAGACCTACTACTTCACGCCCCAGGGCACTCAAGTAAAAGGCCTGCACTACGACTGGTTCACCGCCCTGGAGCTGCCGTTCTCCGAGCAACGCTTTGCCGCGCCGCAGTACCTGGCGCGCTTTGGCTTCCTGATCGACCCCAAGCAGGTGCCCACCCCACAAAACCCTGGCAACTTGCCAGTAGGGTTTGCCCGGCACCAGAACGCCGACAGCAAGGCTCAGTACCTGGATATCACCTGTGCGGCCTGCCACACCGGCGAATTGCACTTCAAGGGCCAGGCCCTGCGCATCGACGGTGGCTCGGCGCAACACGTGCTGCCCTCCAGCGTTCCCACGTTGCGCGGCGGCAGTTTCGGCCAGGCCCTGGTCGCCAGCCTGGCCGCTACCTATTACAACCCATGGAAGTTCGAGCGCTTTGCCCACAAGGTCCTGGGGGATCAGTACGATGCCCAGCGCGATCAACTGCGCAAGGACTTCAAGCAATCGCTGAACCAGTTCCTCAAAGTCGCCTGGAATGACACCCATCGCGGCCTTTACCCCACCGAAGAAGGCCCGGGCCGCACTGACGCCTTTGGGCGTATCGCCAACGCCAGTTTTGGCGACGCTATTTCCCCAGACAATTATCGCGTCGCCAATGCGCCGGTGGACTACCCGCAGCTGTGGGATATCTGGACCTTCGACTGGGTGCAGTGGAATGGCTCGGCCCAACAGCCCATGGCGCGCAATATCGGCGAAGCCCTTGGCGTAGGCGCGACCCTGGCGTTCTTCGACGCTGCCGGGCAACCGCTCAAAGGCGATGCCCGCTACCCGTCCAGCGTACGGGTGCGGGACCTGCACCTGATCGAAGAAACCCTGCAACGGCTCAAACCGCCGACCTGGCCGCAAGACTTGTTCGGTGCCATCGACAAGCCCCTCGCCGCCCAGGGTCGCGCACTCTTTGCCGAGAACTGCGCCGGCTGCCACGTACCCACCGTCACCCAAGAAAACGGCCGCCCGGTGCAGCAGTTGAAAATGCTGCCGGTGAACTACATCGGCACCGACCCCGGCACGGCCAACAACATTGCCGACCAACGCTATGACCTCAGCGCGCTGCAATGGGACCCGGCCGAACTGGCCCGGCTCAATGTCGAACTGCACCCCACCCCCACCGCGCCGCCGGACCTGAAAAAAATGTCGGTGGCCCAGGGTTTGGCCTATGTCACCGCCTTCGTCGAAGAGCATGCCTACCGTGCGGCCGGCGTTACCGCGGCCGAGCGCCCAGGCCTGGACGGGTTCGGCCTGCCCATCGGCGTGCGCGAGTTGCGTGCCTATAAGGCGCGGCCACTGGCAGGCGTATGGGCCACCCCACCGTTCCTGCACAACGGTTCGGTGCCGACGATCTACCAACTGCTCTCGCCCCAGGACGAACGCAGCACCACCTTCTATAAAGGCACCTTCAACTACGACCCGCGTCACCTGGGGTTTGAGACCATCGCCTTCAAGAATGCCTTCCTGTTCGATACCAGAATCACCGGCAACCACAACAGCGGCCACGAATTCCGTGCCGGCGAACGTGGCAATGGCGTGATCGGCCGCGGCTTGCTGCCGCAGGAACGCTGGGCGCTGCTCGAATACCTCAAAGTGCTGGGCGGCCCGCTGGAGCAACAACTGCCATGATTATCCGATCGCAAAACAAGGACCGCTCCATGCTCGCCCGTCTCTGGCTGCGCCTCGGCGCCTTTGTTGGCAAAACCCTGTTGTGGCTGCTGGGCCTGGGCCTGCTGGGGTGGGTGCTGGCCACGGCCTGGTTCGCCTGGCAACACAGGGGCCCGGTGTCGGTGAAAGAACAGATCCCGCCGGGTGAAGCGGCGATGACCCAAGGCATCATCCAGACCGCCGTGCGCATCGTTGACCAGCATCGCGAAGGCACCCGCTACCTGCGCGATGCCCATGCCAAGGCCCATGGTTGCGTGAAAGCCGAGGTCAGCGTTCTGGCGGATCTCGACCCGGCCTTGCGCCAGGGCGTGTTCGCCGAGCCGGGCAAGACCTGGCAGGCGACGATGCGCCTGTCCAACGGCAACGCTTATCCGCAATTCGACAGCATCCGCGATGCACGCGGCATGGCGATCAAGCTGTTGGATGTGCCAGGCAAGCAACTGATGGCCGACCAGCAAGCGCGCACCGAGCAGGATTTCGTGATGTTCAGCCACCCGAACTTCTTTGTCAGCGATGTCGCGGAATACGCGCAGAACATCGGTGCGCAAGCGGATGGCAAGAAGGTCCTGGCGTTCTTTCCCAAGCTCGACCCGCGCAGTTGGCAAGTGCGTCACTTGTTTATCGCCCTGGCAACCCTGGCGCCCGCACCGGCCAGCCCGACGCAGACGACTTACTTTTCAGTGTCGCCCTACAAGTTTGGTGCGGCCAACGCCAAGTTTCGCGTCGCGCCCGACCCGCAAAGCTGCCCGGATTATGTGTTGCCCAAACAGAACCAGGACCTGCCCAACTTCCTGCGCAGCGCGCTCAACCAGCAACTGTCCACCGACCGTGTAGACGCGTGTTTTGTGCTGCAGATCCAACGGCAAAACCCGCAGGCGTTCATGCCCATCGAAGACACCAGCATCGAATGGAAGGAAAGCGACGCGCCGTATGAAACCGTGGCCAAGGTCAGGATTCCCGCCCAGGACTTCGACACCCCGGCGCAGAACCTGGCGTGCGATAACCAGTCGTTCAACCCCTGGTTCGGGCTGGAAGCGCACCGCCCCATCGGCGGGATCAACCGGCTGCGCAAAGCGGTGTACGAGGCCGTCAGCGATTACCGCCACAGCCGCAACGCACCGTAAGACGCATTAAATCGCAGGCGAAAAAAAACCCGCTCAATGAGCGGGTTTCTTGTGGCTACCTGGCGTTCAGTGTTCCAGGTGACCGAATATGGCGCAGCGGACGGGACTCGAACCCGCGACCCCCGGCGTGACAGGCCGGTATTCTAACCGACTGAACTACCGCTGCGCGTAACACTTGAAGCGAATGGTGGGTGATGACGGGATCGAACCGCCGACATTCTGCTTGTAAGGCAGACGCTCTCCCAGCTGAGCTAATCACCCTTCGTTTCGGTGTGGGCGCATCATACACCAAAAAATCGTAATGTCTTGATTTAAATGTAATTTATTTAAAAAAAGTTTAGCGCACGATTTTTTGTCATATTTCGGACAGAAAAAAACCCGCTCGATGAGCGGGCTTTCTTTGGTTACCTGGCGTTCAGCGTTCCAGGTGACCGAATATGGCGCAGCGGACGGGACTCGAACCCGCGACCCCCGGCGTGACAGGCCGGTATTCTAACCGACTGAACTACCGCTGCGCGTAACACATGAAGCGAATGGTGGGTGATGACGGGATCGAACCGCCGACATTCTGCTTGTAAGGCAGACGCTCTCCCAGCTGAGCTAATCACCCTTCGTTTCGGTGTGGCGCGCATTCTACGGAGCGACCTTAAGTCTGGCAAGCACTTTCTTAAATCTTTTTTTTCAGCCCTTCCAATGGCTTAGGCAGGGTTGGCCTGCGGCGTGATCAAGAGAATAATGCCCCCCTTTGTATAGAGGAGAGACTCACCCCATGTGGTTCAAGAACCTGCTTATCTATCGCCTGACCCAAGATCTGCCTGTTGATGCCGAGGCGTTGGAAGCGGCCATGGCCACCAAGCTGGCGCGCCCTTGTGCAAGCCAGGAGTTGACCACTTACGGTTTCGTCGCACCCTTCGGTAAAGGTGAAGATGCCCCCCTGGTTCACGTCAGCGGAGATTTCCTGCTGATTGCCGCCCGCAAGGAAGAACGCATCCTGCCGGGTAGCGTGGTGCGTGATGCACTCAAAGAGAAAGTCGAAGAGATCGAAGCCGAGCAGATGCGCAAGGTCTATAAGAAGGAGCGCGACCAGATCAAGGATGAAATCATCCAGGCCTTCCTGCCGCGCGCCTTTATCCGTCGCTCGTCGACCTTCGCTGCGATCGCGCCGAAACAGGGCCTGATCCTGGTCAACTCGGCCAGCCCCAAGCGCGCCGAAGACCTGCTGTCGACCCTGCGTGAAGTGATCGGCACCCTGCCGGTCCGCCCGCTGACGGTAAAAACCGCCCCGACTGCAATCATGACCGACTGGGTCACCACCCAGAAACCGGCTGATGACTTCTTCGTCCTCGACGAATGCGAACTGCGCGACACCCACGAAGACGGCGGCATCGTGCGTTGCAAGCGCCAGGACCTGACCAGCGAAGAGATCCAACTGCACCTGACCACCGGCAAGGTCGTGACCCAACTGTCCCTGGCGTGGCAGGACAAGTTGTCCTTCATGCTCGACGACAAAATGACCGTCAAGCGCCTGAAGTTCGAAGACCTGCTGCAAGACCAGGCGGAACAGGACGGCGGCGACGAAGCCCTGGGCCAACTGGATGCCAGCTTTACCTTGATGATGCTGACCTTCGGCGATTTCCTGCCGGCGTTGGTCGAGGCACTGGGCGGCGAAGAGACACCACAGGGCATCTAAACAACACCGATCCAATGCGGGCACGGTCAGTGTGGGAGCTGGCTTGCCTGCGATAGCGCAGTGTCAGCCAGAGTAGTGCCGACTGATACACCGCTATCGCAGGCAAGCCAGCTCCCACATTTGATTGCATCGACAACTCAGAAATCGAATAAAAAAGGACATCCCCATGCGCGCACTCGCCGCCTTGAGCCGCTTCGTCGGCAACACCTTTGCCTACTGGGTGTTGATCTTTGCCGTTGTCGCCTTTCTCCAACCCAGCTGGTTCATCGGCCTGAAAAGCGCCATCGTCCCACTGCTGGGCCTGGTGATGTTCGGCATGGGGTTGACCTTGAAACTGGAAGACTTCGCCGAAGTCGCTCGCCACCCCTGGCGCGTGGCCCTGGGCGTGGTCGCGCATTTCGTGATCATGCCGGGCGTGGCATGGTTGCTGTGCCAGGCGTTCCATTTGCCGGCGGAAATTGCCGTTGGCGTGATCCTGGTCGGCTGTTGCCCAAGTGGCACGTCGTCCAACGTCATGACCTGGCTGGCCCGGGGTGACCTGGCGTTATCGGTGGCGATTGCCGCGGTCACCACCCTCCTCGCTCCGCTGCTTACACCGGCATTGA
This sequence comes from Pseudomonas fluorescens, assembly GCF_001902145.1. GTDB lineage: Bacteria > Pseudomonadota > Gammaproteobacteria > Pseudomonadales > Pseudomonadaceae > Aquipseudomonas > Aquipseudomonas fluorescens_BV. Next base: position 68,933 of record NZ_MRST01000014.1, on the reverse strand, counting down.
TCTGGCTGCTGGCCTCAGCCTGGCTGCCGGTGTCGTTCATGGAGTTGTTCTGGTCGATCCTGCAAGTGGTGCTGCTGCCCATCGTACTGGGCGTGGTCGCACAGCGCTTACTGGGTGATCGGGTACGGCACGCGGTGGACGTGCTGCCGCTGGTGTCGGTGGTCAGCATTGTGATCATCGTTGCGGCCGTAGTCGCCGCAAGCCAAGGCAAGATTGCCGAGTCTGGCCTGCTGATCATGGCCGTGGTGATGCTGCACAACAGCTTCGGTTACCTGCTGGGCTACTTCACCGGGCGCCTGTTCAAGTTGCCCTTGGCGCAACGCAAGTCGCTGGCTCTGGAAGTGGGCATGCAGAACTCCGGGCTGGGCGCCGCCTTGGCCAGTGCGCACTTTTCACCGCTGGCGGCGGTACCCAGTGCGCTCTTCAGCGTCTGGCACAATATTTCCGGGGCATTGCTGTCGACCTATTTCCGCCGCATGAGCGAGAAGGAAGACCGTCGCGCATTGGAAACCACGCCGTAACTTGATCGCCTAGCCTAATTTCGGCACTCTACCGAACTTCGCGGGGACGACCTCGCGACGCTATCAAGCGCTTACCCGGGGACGACCCCACTTTGATAGAAGCGAGGTCATCATGTCCTGGATCATTCTGTTTTTTGCCGGGTTGTTTGAAGTCGGCTGGGCCGTCGGCTTGAAGTACACCGACGGGTTCAGCAAGCCGCTGCCCACCGCCCTGACGATTGCCGCCATGGCCGTCAGCCTTGGGTTGCTGGGGCTGGCCATGAAGGAACTGCCGCTGGGCACCGCCTATGCCATCTGGACCGGCGTGGGTGCCGTGGGCACGGTGATTGCCGGGATTATCCTGTTTGGAGAATCCATGGCGCTGTTTCGGTTGGCCAGCGTGGCGTTGATTATTTGCGGGCTGATTGGGCTCAAGATTTCCACTTAAGCCACTACCGCTATCGCAGGCAAGCCAGCTCCCACCTTTTGAATTGTGAATACAGTCAAATGTGGGAGCTGGCTTGCCTGCGATGACGCCCTGACAAACAACGACAAACTACCTGACGCTCCCCCGCAAGCCACCCACCACAGCCTGCAACTGCACCGGCGTCGCCGCCTCCAGAGCCACCGGCTCACCCGCCACCAACACCACCCGCGACCAGATCCGATGAAACAAGCCCTTGTTCGGATCGCGGCTGAAGAAACTCCCCCACAACCCCTGCAATGCCATCGGGATCACCGGCACCGGCGTCTCCTCCAGGATGCGCGTTACCCCACCCCGGAACTCATTCATCTCGCCATCGGCTGTCAGCTTGCCTTCCGGGAAGATGCACACCAACTCGCCATCCTTCAGGTACTGGGCAATCCGCGCGAACGCCTGTTCGTAGATCTGAATGTCTTCATGGCGCCCGGCAATCGGAATCGCCCCGGCGGTGCGGAAGATAAAATTGAGCACCGGCAAGCGGTAGATCTTGTAGTACATGACAAAGCGAATCGGCCGACGTACTGCGCCGCCAATCAACAGCGCATCGACAAACGACACATGGTTGCACACCAGCAACGCCGCGCCTTCATCCGGAATGGCTTGCAGGTTGCGATGCTCCACGCGGTACATGGAATGGCTGAGCAGCCAGATCATGAAGCGCATGGTGAACTCGGGGACGATTTTAAAGATGTAAGTGTTAACCGCGATGTTGAGCAGCGACACCACCAGGAACAACTCGGGGATCGACAGCTTGGCCACGCTCAACAGCAGAATGGACACGATGGCCGAGACCACCATGAACAGTGCATTGAGAATGTTGTTGGCCGCGATCACCCGTGCCCGTTCGTGCTCGGCGGTGCGCGACTGGATCAGCGCATACAGCGGCACGATGTAAAAGCCGCCGAACACACCCAGGCCGAGGATATCGAACAGCACCCACCACGCCTGGCCGTAGCTGAGCACCGCGAGCCAATCGTTGGCTTGCACGTTCTGCGGGAAGCCGCCGGAGTGCCACCACAGCAGCAGGCCGAACACGGTCAGGCCAAACGAGCCAAACGGCACCAGACCGATTTCCACCTTACGCCCGGAGAGTTTTTCGCAGAGCATCGAGCCCAGGGCGATGCCCACCGAGAACACCGTGAGGATCAAGGTCACTACGGTTTCGTCGCCGTACAACCACTCCTTGGCGTAGGCCGGGATTTGCGTGAGGTAGATCGCGCCGACAAACCAGAACCATGAGTTGCCGACAATCGAGCGCGATACTGCCGGGGTCTGCCCCAGGCCCATGCGCAACGTCGCCCAGGACTGAGTGAAGATATTCCAGTCCAGGCGCAGCTGCGGTGTCGAAGCCGCTGCGCGCGGGATGCTGCGGCTGGCCAGGTAGCCCAGCACCGCCACGGCCACAATCGCCACCGCCACCACCGGCGCGTAATGGGTAGAAGACATTATGATCCCGGCACCGATGGTTCCGGCCAGAATCGCCAGGAACGTACCCATCTCCACCAGGCCGTTCCCCCCGACCAATTCATCGTCGTGCAATGCCTGGGGCATGATCGAGTACTTCACTGGGCCGAACAGTGCCGAGTGCGTGCCCATGGCAAACAGCGCCAGCAGCATCAGCTCAAGATGATTGGTCAGAAAGCCCGCCGCACCCACCGCCATGATCACGATCTCGCCGATCTTGATCGCGCGGATCAACGCGTCCTTGTTGAATTTCTCGCCAAACTGCCCAGCCAACGCCGAGAACAGGAAGAACGGCAGGATAAACAACAAGGCGCACAGGTTGACCCAGATGGAGCGGTCGCCCTCGATGGTGAGCTTGTAAAGGATGGCCAGGATCAGCGATTGCTTGAAGATGTTGTCGTTGAACGCGCCCAGCAACTGGGTGATGAAAAACGGCAAGAAGCGCCGCGTGCGCAGCAAGGTGAATTGGGAAGGATGGCTCATCGTCGTCCGTGTTCCTGAGTGGCCTTTGTTTATCAGGCCACGACTTTACCTAATCCTGCTTACTTATTCGCTAGCCCCGCAATACAAGGCGAAACAAAAAGCTCGCCTTTATAAGCGCCCTGCACGGTGCGCTTGGCCACGATCAGCCACATCAGCGCCAGCGCAACCACCAGCACACTGCCAAACACACTGAAAAACGCCAGCTGCAACAGGCTCGCCAATTTAAGCGTGGCCAAGGCGTAAACCCCCAATGGGAAGGTGAAACCCCACCAGCCCAGGTTGAACGGGATACCGGCGCGCAGGTAACGCAGGGTGATCAACACCGCAATCAACATCCACCATAAACCGAAACCCCACAGGGTGATGCCCGCAATCAGGCCCAAACCGTGGGCCATTTCACCAACACTGGCCAGGCCATTAGCGGCGAAGATCGCAGGGGCATCCGTACCGAGCAGCAACATGCCCAGGGCACCGGTACCGATCGGGCCCAGCGCCAACCAGCTCGACGCTGCCATATTGGCGTGAGGCAACTTATGCAAGGCCATGCGCAGCATCAGGATGGTCAGGATGCTGAACGCTACCGGCAGGGAAAACGCCCACAGCACGTAGCTGGTCACCAACATCACCAGTTGCGAATGGGCATCGGCCAAGTGCGGCGCGAGCAAGCCGCCGCTGGCCGCTGCCACTTCGGCCGCCACCACAGGCAACAGCCAGACGGCGGTCATCTGGTCGATGCTGTGCTCCTGGCGCGTGAACATCATGAACGGGATCAGTACGCCGCAGGCCAGGGACATGGCGACGTCCAGCCACCACAAGGCTTCGGTCAACGGGATCACATCACCGCCCCAGCGCGGCAGGCCGAACAGCAGCAAGCCGTTGAGAATGGTCGCCAGCCCCATGGGGATGGTGCCGAAAAACATCGAGACGGTGGAGTGCCCGAAGATGCGTCGCGCCTCGTGGAAAAACATCACCCAGCGGGCGGCATACAGCACGCTGAACAGCACAAACAGGCCAATGGTGAACAGCCACAGGCCCTCGGCGACGGCATGCAAGCCTGGCAAGTTGACTGGCAGTTGGGCCAAGGCCAGCGCCAGCACACCGGTGCCCATGGTCGCGGCAAACCAGTTCGGAGTGAACTGGCGAATCACTTCCCGGGGACGAGCCAGATGGCTGAAGGGTTTGTAGCGGTGAGTGGTCGAGCAGGTCATGGGCTAATCCTCTTCCTCATTTGAGGTTGAGGCCATGATAGAACCTGATCGAATATCTATATAACGGGTAATATCTCTAACTGTTATCTGTTTTATCTATATTAATCACGATCATGCCCTCGCCCTTGCCTGCGCCGAGTCCCGCCACAACAACCCACCAAGGGCCCCGAGAGACAGCAAGATAAGCACCGCACCGTAGCCGTCCGTGGTCGCGACCAGGCCAAACACGCGACTCAGGTTACCCGCCAACAACGCCGGCACGCAGAACGCCAGGTAGCTCAATACATAGAACGCCGACATCAGGCCCGCCCGCTCATGGGGCAACGCCAGGCCCACAATACTGCGCACACTGCCCATGAAACCGCCGCCGAACCCCAGGCCTGCGATCACGCTGGCGGCAAAGAATAGCCACAGGCTGGCGGTGTTTACGGCAACCAGCAACAACCCCACGCCCACGGCCAGCAGTGCAGCCGACAGGCGCATGACCCTGTCAGCCACGTGGTTGCGCAGGCTGTAGATCATCACCGCGCCGCTCAAGGTCACCACCGCCACCAGCCCGCCGCCGATCAAGTGCGAGGTCGACCCCGTGGCGATGCGCACCAACGACGGCGCCAACGAGGAAAAGAACCCACCCAGCGCCCACACGGCCACATTCAATGGCATCGCCAGCCACAACGCGCGGCGCGCCTGCGGCGGCACATGCAGGGTTGGCGCCAGGGACTTCAAGGCGCCTGGTATGCGACTGACCGTTTCAGGCAGGCGCCAGACATACAGAGCCTGCAACACCATCAAGCCCAGCAGGGTGTAATAGATCAATTGGGTTGGCCACGGCGCGAACTCCACCAGCAGCCCGCTGCCCAGGCCCCCACTGGCCATGCCGAGCATCGGTGCAAGGCTGTTGAGCATCGGGCCGCGGACGCGGTCGGTATCGAGCAGCGTCGCACTCAATACCGCTGTGGCAGTGCCAGTCGCGAAGCCCTGCAACGCGCGGGCGGCCAGCAGGCAGGCGGTGCTGTCAGCAACGATAAACAGCAGCATCGCCACACTATTGAGCAGCAGCGCGGCGAAGATCACCGGCTTGCGCCCCAGGTAATCCGAGAGCGACCCCACGGTCAGCAGCGCCGCCAGCAGGCTCACGGCATAGACACCAAAGATGGCCGTGAGCATGGCCGCCGAAAAATGCAGGTGGTCTTGATACACCTGATACAACGGCGTCGGCGCGCTGGAGGCGGCGAGAAAGGTCAGCACCGTGATCACCAGAAACGCCAGGCTGGACCGTTGAGAGATGACGCTGGACATGGACACGCTCCGCTAAAGCTAATACTTTGCTTTTGTGCAGTGTGCTATTCGCTGGCGCTTAAAGCAAATTCTTTGTGTTAAGGTCTTGCCCATGGCGATCAAAGAAGGCCTCCGCCCGGGGGGCCGTAGTGCCCGGGTACAAGAATCCGTCCACAGGGCGGTGCGCCAATTGCTGGAAGCCCATGAGCGTTCCAGCGTCACCGTGCCGATGATTGCGGCATGTGCAGGTGTCACGCCGTCGACCATTTACCGGCGCTGGGGCGATCTGTCAGTACTGCTCGCCGACGTCGCCCTGGCCCGAATGCGCCCCGATACCGAACCTGCCAACACCGGCAGCCTGCGTGGCGACCTGCAAGCCTGGGCCGAGCAGTATCTGGATGAGATGAGTTCGGACGTAGGCCGCAATATGATGCGCGACGTGCAAAGCAGCCCTACGCCAGGGTATTGCGTGAGCATCCTGAGTGGGCAGTTGCAGGTGATTGTTGATCGCTATCCGCAGGAACAGCCGCCGAGCGTTGACCATCTGATCAACCTGCTCGCCGCACCGACGGTGTTTCGTATTCTGTTTTCGGCCCAGCCGTTGGCTGTTGAAGAACTGCATGACCTGATCGAACTGGCACTGAAGGCTTAAAGCCCTGCACATAGCAAATGTGGGAGCGGGCTTGCTCGCGAAGGCGTCGTGTCAGTCAATGCATCAGCAACTGATCCGCATTCGCGAGCAAGCCCGCTCCCACATTTTTTACCGCGTGCCGTCAGCGGCTAGGTACGCATCCCACGCCCACTCACCAGCAACCGCGCGCAGCCGATATACAAGACGATGGTGGCGACGATCATGAAAGTGATCGCCACGCTGATCTTGATATCCGACACGCCCAGAATGCCGTAGCGGAAGGCGTTGACCATGTGCAGCACCGGGTTGGCCAGGGACACGGTCTGCCAGAACGGTGGCAGCAAGGTGATGGAGTAAAACACCCCGCCCAGGTAGGTCAACGGCGTGAGCACGAAGGTCGGGATGATGGAAATATCATCGAAGTTGCGTGCGAACACGGCGTTGATAAAGCCCAGCAACGAAAAAATCGTCGCCGTGAGCACCACCACCAGAATGGTGACCCCAAGGTGATGCACCTGCAGGTGGGTGAAGAACAGCGACAGCAGCGTCACGATCACCCCCACCATCAGGCCGCGCAACACGCCGCCCAAGGTGTAGCCGATGAGGATGGTGTGCGGTGACACCGGCGAGACCATCAGCTCTTCGATGGAGCGCTGGAACTTGCTGCCAAAGAAACTCGACACCACGTTGCCGTAGGAGTTGGTGATCACCGACATCATGATCAATCCCGGCACAATGTATTCCATGTAGGTGAAGCCACCCATGTCGCCGATCTGCCGGCCAATCAGGTTACCGAAGATCACAAAGTACAGGACCATGGTGATCGCCGGTGGCAGCAGGGTCTGCGGCCAGATCCGGGTAAAGCGCTTCACTTCGCGATAGACAATGGTTTGCAGCGCGACAAGGTTGGGTTGCAGTTCAGAACTCATACCGCCACCTTCGCCAGATTTTTCTCCACCAGGGACACGAACAACTCCTCAAGGCGATTGGTTTTGTTACGCAGGCTCAGCACTTCAATGTGCTGGGTCGCCAATTGGGTGAACAATGCGGTGATGCCCATGGCCTTATCCACCTGGACTTCCAGGGTGTGGCTGTTCACCAACCGGCTTGGATAGCCGAGCAACTGCGGGGCCACCGACAGATTGTTCTTCAGGTCGAGCAGGAAAGTTTCCACATGCAACTGGCCCAGCAGGTTGCGCATGCTGGTGTTCTCGACAATGGTGCCGTGGTCGATGATGCCGATGTTGCGGCACAACTGCTCAGCCTCTTCCAGGTAGTGGGTGGTGAGGATGATGGTGATGCCTTTCTCGTTCAGTTCGGTGAGGAAGGCCCACATCGAGCGGCGCAGCTCGATATCCACGCCGGCGGTAGGTTCGTCGAGGATCAACAGGCGCGGTTCATGCACCAGCGCACGGGCGATCATCAGGCGTCGCTTCATGCCACCGGACAGCGAGCGCGAAGGCACATCACGCTTGTCCCACAGGCCCAGTTGGGTCAGGTACTGCTCGGCGCGTTCCTTGGCGACTTTCGCCGGAATGCCGTAGTAGCCGGCCTGGGTCACGACAATGTCGAAGGTCTTTTCGAACTGGTTGAAATTGAATTCCTGGGGCACCACGCCAATGGAGCGCTTGAGCGCCGCCGGGGATTTGTCCAGGTCATGCCCGAAGATATTCACCGTGCCGCTGGTCTTGTTGACCAGGGTGGAGAGAATACCGATGGTAGTGGATTTGCCGGCACCGTTGGGGCCGAGCAAGGCGAAGAAGTCACCTTCGGCAACGTCCAGATCGATACCACTCAGGGCCTGGAAACCGTTGCCGTAGGTTTTGGTTAGCTGCCGGATGGACAGAGCGGAACTCATATGGAAATACGCACCAAAGAAGGGAATAGAAAGAATAGATGAAGGCACACCGTAGGTAGTTCAACCTGCGATGCAGTGCGAGCATGGTGCGTGCCCATGCCGCACAAGTACAGTCACCCGTATTAATAGTGTGTATTAAGTCAACGCGGTCATCACCGCCTTGCGGTAGGCCGGGCGCTGCTGCAGACGCTGGTACCAGGCCTCCAGATGGGGCATAACGGGACGTTCGATGGGCATCTCGAACCAGGCGTAGATGAAGCAGCCCAAGGGAATATCGCCCATGCCGAACGCCTGGCCGGACAGGTAGGGTTGCTCGGCGAGGGCTTGTTCGACGGTTTTGAGCGCGTCGATACAGGCTTGGCGCCCGGCATTGATACTGTCCCAGTTTTGCTGGTCAGCCGGAGTGCGCACGATGCCCCAGAACACCGCTTTGAACGGATCGGCGAGTGTGGAAGTGGTCCAGTCCATCCACTTCTCGGCGTTGGCCCGGGCTTGCAGGTCGCTGGGGTAAAAATCCGATGCCTGCTTGGCGCACAGGTAGCGCACGATGGTGTTGGATTCCCACAGCACAAAGTCGCCATCTTCGATCACCGGCACCCGGCCATTGGGGTTCATGGCCCGGTATTGCGGGGTATCGACCACACCAAAAGCCCCGCCCGCATCAATTGCTTCATAGTCCAGGCCGAGCTCCTCGGCGCACCACAGTGCTTTCCTGACGTTTGATGAATTTTTACGACCCCAGATCTTCAGCATGACCGCGCCTTATCGTTGATGAACATGGCTTGATGAACGCAGCAGCATACGCCGGTTCAGCCGCGGCTTAAATCGCCCTGCATATCGCCGAGCAAGGTGGGCGCATCGTCGCCAAACAGGTGCGGGTAGCACTGGCGGATATGACTGAAGAAAAATGCTTCGGGCACGTCAGCAAATTGCCCATGGTCCACCACGTACTCCATAGAACGCTGGCCCTGGCGATTGAACGCGTGGAACACGCTGTCGTGCAGCCCATCGAATTCCAGCGGCGGCACGTCGAACACTTCGCACAGTTGCTGGTTGAACGCCGGAGTGGCCTTGACCCAGCGGCCGTTCAGGTAAAGCTCGGTATAACCGTGCATGGCGAACACGTCACTTTTGAGCAGGGCGAGCAGTCGCGGTGTGGACAGGTGGTTGCGCACGTCCGCCAGGCCAATGCGTGCAGGAATGCCGCAGTGGCGCGCGCAAGCGGCGAGCAACGTGGCTTTGGGCACGCAGTAGCTTTCGCCGGCCGCCAGGGCGAAGCTGGCGCTCAAGGTGTTGGGGTCACGGCTGAAGGTATAGGGGTTGTAGCGAATGGCCTCACGCACCGCGTAGTAAAGACTGACTGCCTGGTCACTTAAATCCGGGTGGGTTCCGCGATGTTTCTCGGCGAACTCCACCACCACAGGGTGGTCACTATCGATGAAGCGGCTGGGACTCAAGTACGTGTTCATGAGCTTGATCTCCGAGGGGAGCCTGGAGTTTAACCACCAGGCCTGCCAGAGAGATAACGACGATTCGGCCAAATGCCGGCGCCGGCTGATAGGTTGCCCAGTACACCTTGTTACACCCTGATCACCCGGCTTGTTCGGATGCCGACTAAGCTCCCTGGTGGTTTCGCCCCTGGTTCACGGAGGATTGGATATGCTGTTGTTGTGGATACTGGTGCTGGTGGTCGGCATTGCCTACCTGGCACACCGCCGTACTGCCCCCCTGCCCGCCCTGGGCGTGGTCGCCGTCTACCTGCTGGCGATGGGCGCCTGGAGCCACGCACCGGGTTGGCTGCTGCTGATCTTCTGGGTGCTCCTGGCCGTGGTGGCCGCGCCTTTGTTGCTGCCCGACCTGCGCCGCCAATACTTCACCAAGCCGCTGTTCAGCTGGTTCCAGAAAGTGCTGCCGCCGATGTCCGAGACCGAGCGCGATGCGATTGATGCCGGCACCGTCTGGTGGGACGGCGAGCTGTTCAGTGGCCGCCCCGACTGGGACAAATTGCTGGCCTACCCCAAGGCGCAATTGACCGAGGAAGAGCAGGCATTTATCGACGGCCCCACCGAAGAACTCTGCGCCATGGTCAGCGACTGGGAAATCGGCCAGGCCATGGACCTGCCGCCGCAAGCCTGGGAACACATCAAGACCCATGGCTTCTTCGCCCTGATCATTCCCAAGGAATACGGCGGCAAGGGCTTTTCCGCCTATGCCCACTCCCAGGTTGCCATGAAGCTCGCAACCCGCAGCGGTGACCTGGCCTCCACCGTGATGGTCCCCAACTCCCTCGGCCCGGCCGAACTGCTGCTGCACTACGGCACCGAGGAACAACGCAACCACTACCTACCTCGCCTGGCCCGTGGCGACGACATCCCGTGCTTCGCCCTCACCGGCCCGCTGGCCGGCTCCGATGCGGGCGCCATGCCCGACACCGGCGTGATCTGCAAAGGCGAATGGCAAGGCAAGGAAACCCTCGGCCTGCGCCTGAACTGGGAAAAACGCTACATCACCCTCGGCCCCGTCGCGACCTTGCTCGGTCTGGCCTTCAAGGCCCATGACCCGGACCACCTGCTGGGTGAAGAAGAAGACCTGGGCATCAGCCTGGCGTTGATTCCTACCGACACCCCTGGCGTGGAAATCGGCCGTCGTCACCTGCCGCTTGGCGCCGCCTTCATGAACGGCCCCAACTCCGGCAAGGATGTGTTCATCCCCCTGGAATACCTGATCGGTGGCCAGGAGATGCTCGGCAAGGGCTGGATGATGTTGATGAACTGCCTGTCGGTCGGCCGTTCGATCTCGCTGCCCGCCGTCGGCACCGGCGCCGCCAAGTTCACCAGCCTGGTGACCGGCCAATACGCCCATGTGCGCGAACAGTTCAACGTACCGCTGTCGGCCTTCGAAGGCATCCAGGAAGCCCTGGCACGCATCGGTGGCAACGCCTGGCTGATGGACAGCGCGCGCATGCTCACCGCCAACGCCGTGGACCTGGGCGAGAAGCCGTCGGTGCTGTCGGCGATCCTCAAGTACCACCTGACCGAACGCGGCCGTGAGTGCATCAGCCACGCCATGGACGTGCACGGCGGCAAGGGTATCATCATGGGCCCCAACAACTACCTGGGCCGCAACTGGCAGGGCGCGCCGATCTTCATCACCGTGGAAGGCGCAAATATCCTTTCGCGTAACCTGATGATCTTCGGCCAGGGTGCCATTCGCTGCCACCCCTTCGTGCTCAAGGAAATGGCCCTGGCCGGCCGCGAAGACCATGACCAGGCGTTGAAGGAATTCGACGGCCTGCTGATGCAACACATCGGCTTTGCCGTAAGCAACGCCGCCAGCACCCTGGTGCTGAACCTGGGCTTCGGGCACTTCGAAAAAGCCCCGGGCAACCGTTTGAGCCAGGGCTACTTCCGTGCCCTGAATCGCCAGGCGGCTGCGTTTGCCCTGCTGGCCGACCTGAGCATGATGTTGCTGGGTGGCGAGCTCAAGCGCCGCGAACGCCTGTCCGCCCGCCTGGGTGATGTGCTCAGCCACATGTACCTGGCGTCGGCGGCGCTCAAGCGTTATCACGACCTGGACTCGCCGGACCATCTGGAGCCGCTGTTTGCCTGGGCCATGGAAGAAAGCCTGGGCGAATCGGAACGCGCATTGGATGAGCTACTGGGCAACTTCCCGAACAAGGTGCTGGGCTGCCTGCTGCGGGTAATCGTGTTCCCATTCGGGCGTCGTCATACCGGGCCGTCCGACGCTCTGGATGCCGAAGTGGCAGCCGTGATCGGCCGCGCCAAAGGCGACCCGACCCTGGAAGAATTGCTGGCCGGCTGTTATCGCCCACAATCAGCAGAAGATCCCGTGGGCGCCCTGCAACATGCCTACGACCTGCTCGGTGCCAGCCACCCCTTGCAGAAAAAACTCCACAGCGCGCTCAAGAGCGGCCAGGTCAAGCCGGCTGCCGGCGAGCATGCCATCGACGCGGCCCTGCAGGCCGGCGTGCTGCAACCGGCCGAGGCACAAACCTTGCACGATGCCGAGGCTGCGCGACGCAAGGTGATCGACGTGGATGATTTCAGCAAGGAAGAGCTGATGCAGGCAGAAGGTAAAGTCCGCTGAGTCGAGCGGTCATATAAAAACGGGCGCGAGAGGCTTATACTCTCGCGCCCGTTTTTGCTTTAGAGGCCTTATCTCGTGTCCAACGTCGTTGCCGATCATCTCGTCTTGCTCGACCACTTGCGCAGCATCCTGGTTGCCGTCGGCGAAGCCGAACAGGTACCCGAGGAAAGCCACTCGCTGTTCCTGGAGCGTTTCGACGAACTGCGCGCCCTGTTGCCAATCGACCCGATCGAAAGCCAGTACCTGGGCCAGGACCTGATGAGCCAGGTCATCCTGCGCTACCCGCAAATCGCCCACCTGGTGCCCCGCGACCTGCTGTGGTTCTTTGGCGGCGACTGCCTGCACTTCATGCCCGACGAAGAACTGGACCTGTACCAGGCCCTGGAAGAACGTCGCCATGAAGCCGAACAGAACGACGAACCGTTCGACTGGAACCAGGAAAAACAGCTGCTGGCGATGCCTCAGGACCAGAGCAAGCACTGACAGTTCTGAGCGGCACAGGACTCATGTGGGAGCGGGCTTGCTCGCGAATGCAATCTTTCAGTTATAGATAAGTAGACTGATCCACCGCATTCGCGAGCAAGCCCGCTCCCACAGTTTTTACCGTCGGCGCAGCGTGGGCTCCTTGACCATGCATTCCACCAGATAATCGATAAACACCCGCAACTTCGGCGGCAGGTAACGTGTGGGCGAATGCAGCAACCACGCCTCGCCATGGTACGACGCAATAAAATCCCACCCCGGCAACACCTGCACCAACTGCCCCGCCTCCAAGGCGTGCCGTGCGGTGAAATACGGCAAGCTGGCAATCCCGACATGCTGCAACGCCGCTTCCAGTCGCACCCCGGTGTGGTTCGCCGCATACCGGCCGCGTACGCCGACCGTTACCGCCTTGCCAGCCTGGCGAAACTTCCAGCGTGAATCTCCCGGTGTCTCACCCAGATAAATGCAACTGTGCCCGAGCAGATCATGGGGATGGCTCGGTGTACCGTGCTCGGCCAGATACTGCGGCGTCGCGCACAACAAATGTTCGATGGGCAACAGCTGGCGCCCGACCAAGCCTGGCGGTGGGCTGTCGGTGATGCGGATGCTCAAGTCGACGTTGTCGTCGATCAAATCCACATGCCTATCTTCCAGGATCAAGTGCACATCCACCTTGGGATAGCGCCGCAAAAATTCCGGCATATGCGGGTGCACCACAAATCGCCCCACCGCCTTGGGCACACTGACCCGCACCAGCCCCTCGGCTTCATGGGTAAATTGCCCACTGATTTCCATCACCGAGCGCGCCGCATTGACCATCTCCTGGCAACGCTTGAACACCTCCTCGCCGCCCTCGCTCAGGCGCAGCTTGCGGGTGGTGCGTTGCAGCAGGCGCGTGGCCAGGGCCTGCTCCAGGCGCGAGATACTGCGGCTCACCGCCGAAGGTGAAACGCTGAGTTGCCGCGCTGCTTCGGAAAAGCTGCCGGTTTCCACGACCTTGACGAAAATCGCCATTTCACCCAATAACGGCAAAGGAAGATTGATGCTCATGACGCACAGGTCCATTGATAATTGAGCGGATTATCACCCATCTGCGCACTATTTATACTGCCCACAGAACCCTGATGCGGATGTAGATGATGACCGAGCGCCTGTTTTTTACCCACGACCACCTGACGGCCGAGCTGGAAGTGCTCAGTTGCACCCCGTACGAAGAGCAATTCGCCGTGATTGTGCAGTCGACAATTTTCCATCCCCAAGGCGGAGGCCAGCCGTCCGACACCGGCTGGCTCGGCGACAGCCAGGTGCTGCGGGTCATGCAAGAAGCCGAACAGGTGGTGCACTACGTCGACCGACCTCTGGAACCTGGCCTCGTCGTTGCACGAGTCGACGCACAGCGCCGCGCCTTGCATACGCGTCTGCATTCGGCGGGGCACTTGATTGGCAATGCCGGCGAACGCCTGGGCTGGATGCCGATCAAGGCCCACCATTGGCCCGGCGAAGGCAAGATCACCTTTATCCGTGGCCAGACCGCGCAAGACATGGACGCGCAGGCGCTCCAGCAGTGGGTCAACACATGGATCGCCGCCGACTATCCCCGCCATATGACGCTGGAAGACGGCACCCGTGAAGTCGGCTTCGGGGAATTACCGGCGTACGCCTGTGGCGGCACTCATGTTCAAGCGTTGAGCGAACTGGGCCAGGTAACGATCTTGGCGTTGTCGGAGAAAAAAGGCGCGCTCTCGGTGCGCTACAGCCTCGCTGATACCCCGACACTGTAGGAGCGAGCTTGCTCGCGAAGAATGTTAACGATAACGCGGGATACCTGATTCCCATCGGCGCCCTTTCGTTTTTCGCGAGCAAGCTCGCTCCTACAGGGCCACGCTCGGGCGGCCCGACTCGTTGACGAACGACTTCAACGTCGACACCGTCGCCGCCGGGTCACGCGGGTCGCTGATTGCCCGAAAATTTGTCAGCATCCTGTGCGCCGCCAACTCCACCGACACATACCCACGCTGGCGACTGTCGAAAAACTTCACATGGGGGTTGAGCGGCATGATCTTCATGAACGCGTCATAGGGCGGGCCATCTGAGGTGACCGACGAGCCGACAAACTCGGTGGCGACCACCGCCGAGTCTGGCCTGTCGGCGTCGGCATGCAGGTCGGTGGCCCAGAACGAATGAATATCCCCGCCCCAGAACACCGGGTTCTTCACGCGATTGCGCACGATCGACGCCAGCATTCGTGAGCGGTTAGCCATGTAGCCATCCCATCCATCGGTCCAGCGGCCAAGCTTATGGTTGGTTAAGTCACGCTGCATCAGTGGCGCCACCAGCAAATCCTGGGCGATCACATTCCACTGCGCCCTGGACTGGGCAAACCCCTGGTCCAGCCAAGACTCTTGCTGCCAGCCGAGCAACGTGCGGCCAGGGTCACGCAGGTCGCTGCAAGGGGTAGTGACAATATGCCCTTGGTGGCTGCCATTGGCCGCGATGCACGGTTGCTCGGAACGGTACTGGCGACCGTCGAGCACATGAAAACGCGCGAGCCGCCCATAGTCCAGGCGCCGGTAGATGCGCATATCCGGCCCCTTCGGCACGCTGCTGGCACGCAGGGGCATGTGTTCATAAAACGCCTGGTACGCCGCGGCCCGTTGCTTGAGAAACTGCGCCACCGCCACCTTCGGGTCCTGGGACCAGCGGTTGGCGTAGTCATTCTGTACTTCGTGATCGTCCCAGGTTACGACGCTGGGAGCCGCGGCGTGCAGGGCCTGCAGGTCTGGATCAGTCTTGTACAGTGCGTAGCGGTTGCGGTAATCACTCAGGCTTTGCGCATTGCCGCTGCCGTGAGAACGAAACACCTTGCCCGAATCCGCAGCATAGGAACTGTCGTAAATATAATCACCGAGGAAAAACACCAGGTCCGGCTGCTCGGCGGCAAGGTGTCGGTAGGCGCTGAAATAGCCACGTTCCCAGTGCGAGCAGGACACAAACCCCAGCCGGGCCGCGGCCATGGCCTGCAGCGGCGGCATCGTGCGCGACTGGCCCACCGGGCTCTGCGCACCGAGCCCTTCAAACTGGTACCAATACGGCCGATCCGCCGCCAGCCCCGCCACCTCGACATGCACTGCGTGAGCGAAACGCGGCGTCGCCAGTACTTCGCCCTGCTTCACTATGCGCGTCATCGCCGCATCGCTGGCGACCCGCCAACGCACCGGCACCGAGCGACTCAGGCCGCCACGGCCATCCGCGGCGTTGAACAACGGCGCCAGGCGCGTCCAGATCACAAAGCCATCTGGCAACGGGTCGCCGGAAGCCACACCGAGGGTGAACGGATAATCCACCCCGGCACTGCGCGCAAAAGGGCTGAGAATCGAAAACGCGGTAGCGACCGCCAACCCGCCGAGGACCCGGCGTCGGCCGTGATCCACCCCACCGCTCACAGACAGCGCTCCCAGTCGTCGCGCACGGTGGCAAACCCGAGCAAGTCCTCATACACGCCGTTCTTTAGAAACGCCTGGCGCATGCAGCCCTCATAACGCAGGCCGATCTTTTCCATGACCCGCGCCGATTCCTTGTTGCGCGCGAAACACTGGCTGCCCACGCGCTGCAACCCTAGCGCCTCGAACCCGAAGTCCATCACCGCGCTCGCCGCTTCAGCCGCATATCCCTGGTTACGGCAGTGCGCCGCCACCCAGCCACCCAAGTGCCCATAGTGATGGCGAGCGTTGATGCGCAGGCTGACCATGCCGACCAGTTCGTCAGTGCCGAGCACATGCATCCCCAGGTTCAGCAGTTCACCAGTGCGGTACTTGTCGGCGGCCGCGGCAATAAAATCCTGGGCGGTTTCCAGGGTGTAGGGCGATGGAATGTTCGCCGTGTTGTCGGCAATTTTCGGCCCGTTGGCAAGCCTGAAAAGCACCTGCGCCTGGTGCATTTGCAGTGCACGCAACAACAGTCGCGGGGTCGTCAATTGAGGCAGTGCAGTGGGCATGGAGGCCGGCTCTCAAGATAAATTTCTCAAGCATGGATGCCCCGAGTGTCAGTTTCATTACGCCTGAAAACTGACCGGTAAGTTTTCTGAGAGACGCGTCCTAGAGCCTCTAAACGGTCAAGTAAAGTTAACCAATCGGTCATTTTTGGCTGTTAGCGTTTTGCCCCTAATTCAATGACGGGGTAACGGAATGAGAACCTGGGACGAACCCAAGAAACGCAAGGCGCACATCGAGCTGATCCCGATGATCGACGTGATGATGTTCCTCCTGGTGTTTTTCGTACTGGTGAGCCTGAACGTGATTCCCGCGCTCGGCATGAAGACCCAATTGCCCAGCGCCAGCAGTTCGCAGCAGCTCAAGCCGCAAAACAAATTCATCCTCACCCTGGGCCTGGAAGGCCAGTTGCAACTGGACGGCAAGGACCTGACGGTGGAGGCCCTGGTGCCGGCGCTGAAGGCTGCCGAAAAGCCCGATACCAAGTCGACGATCATCGTCAACAGCGACAAAGGCGTGGAGGTTTCGCGCCTGGTGGAAGTGATGGACACCCTGCGCCTGGGTGGCTTCACCTCCGTGTCCATCGCCACGCGTAAGTCCTGATCATGTACGTTCTGTTTCGTGCGCGTCAGCTGCTGGGCAGTGTCCCGGCCCTGATCGCCCTGGTGCTGATTGCACTGGGTATCCAGTCCCAGACATTGAAGGTCGAGCCGGTGTATGACGAGTCGGCGGTCGAATTGGCCTTGGTCGAGCCGGAACCGCAAGTCATACCGGAACCGGTGGTGGAGCAAGAACCGCCACCGCCGGTGATCGAAGAGGAAGAGGCCGAGCCGGCGCCCCCGCCGCCACCGCCCAAGCCGCTGCCAAAACCCGAACCCAAGCCAAAGCCAAAACCTGTGCCCAAGCCTGCGCCCGTAGTCGCCAAGCCTGCGCCGACGCCGCCACCGGTGGCCGCCAAGCCAGCCCCGGCCGCCGTCACTCAAGCGGCACCGACGCCTGCCCCACCGGCGCCACCGAAAGTCGATGGCCAGGCCCTGGAAAGCGGTTACCTCAAAGGCTTGCGCAACGAACTGGACACCTACAAGCAGTACCCCACCGGGCGCCAGGCGTCCCTCGAACGCCCGAGCGGCGAGGTGGTGGTGTGGCTGCTGGTAGACCGTCAGGGCCGCGTCCTCGACTCAGGTTTACAAACCCAGGCCTCGAGCATGTTGCTCAACCGGGCAGCCACCAACAGCTTGCGTCGCATCAAGCAAGTCAAACCGTTCCCCGAGCAAGCCTTCGGGGGGCGCAATGAGCAACGCTTCACCGCCACCTTCAACTACAGCGTGCAATAAGCACCGACACCAGGACGACAGTGATGAAATTCACCCGTATTCATCTGGCACTTGTGGCCGCGACCAGCATGACCCAGGGGATGGTCATGGCAGAGACCAGCGACAGTGACGTCGGCACCATTGGGGTACAGGGCAAGGCGACCGCCGGGGGCGGTTACATGGTGCCGGAGGAGAGCATCAAGGGCCGCTCCACGGTGACCAAGGAAGCACTGGATAAACAGGCGGCCACCGGCAATGCCATCGACAAGCTCAAGTACACCCCGGGCTTGAACATCTCCAGTGAAGACAACACTGGCCTGTCGGGCTTTCGCTTCACCATGCGCGGCATGAACTCCGACCAGGTGGGCATGTCGGTGGACGGCATGCCGATCAATGATTCGGGCAACTACGCGTTGTACTCCAACCTGCTGGGCGACCCGGAAAACATCGACCAGATCTTCGTCACCCAAGGCGCTTCGGAATCCGACGGCCCGCACATTGGTTCCAGCGGCGGCAACATTGGCATCGTGACGATTCGCCCGACCAAGGAAACCGGCGCCTTCGTCAAACAGGTCGTCGGCAGCAATGCCACGCGCAAGACTTTTGCCCGCCTCAATACCGGCGAAATCAACGGCCTGAGCAACTGGCTGTCGGTGTCCCATACCGAAGGTGAGATGTGGCGCGGCTCGGGCGCGGTACGCGCGGACAAGGTGGAATGGAACAGCTTCTTCGACGCCGGCAATGGCAACACCGCCAACCTGATCCTCAAGTACCACGAGCAGGACAACAACAGTTACAGCCAGTTGACCAAGGCGCAGTTCCAGCAATATGGCCGCAAGTACGACCCTTACCCGGCAACACCCAGCGTGGGCAGCAACGGCAAGTACAACAGCTATTACGCCCTGGCGCAGAACCCGTTCCAGACTTTCACCGCCGTGCTCAACACCCAGTTCAAACTGGCCGATAACCTCGCGCTGTCGGTGATCCCGTATTACTACTGGGGCAATGGCAGCGGCGTCGGTTCATCCAGCTATGCCCTCAACCGTGGCTCCAACCAGGGCGGTGTGTTCGACCTCGGCAACCTGCCCACCGCCGCCCAATACAACGCCGACGGCACACCCAACAGCGGCGTGTACTACCGCCCTTCGCGCACGCAGACCTGGCGTCCGGGCATCACCACCAAGCTGACCTGGGATTTGGGCGACCATAGCCTGCAATTCGGCTACTGGTACGAGCGCGCACGCCAGAGCCAGACCCAGCCGTTCATTCCGCTCAAGAGCAACGGCAAGCCAGTGGACACCTGGCCAGATTCCAACAGCGCCATCGTCGATGCCAACGGCAACACCGTGCAGGGGCGCGACCGTTTCACCGTGACGCCAGCGCAAAAGGTCTGGGCCCAGGACACCTGGTACATCAACCCGGACTGGACCTTTATTGCAGGCCTGGCCTACATGAACGTCGAGCGTGAAGGCACCAACCACGGCAGCCTCAACGAACGCCCGGAAAAACGTAACCAGACCTACAACAAACTGCTGCCCAACGCCGGCCTGAAATACCAGCTGGATGAGCGTGACCAGTTGTTCTACAGCGTGTCGCGCAACATGCGGGTGCCGCAGAACTACGTGCTGTACGACAAAGGCGCCGGCTCGATCGACGCCGAACCGGAAACCAGCTGGAACCACGAACTGGGCTGGCGCTACAGCGGCGACGATATGACCCTGGCCGCCACCCTGTTCTACATGGACTTCAAGAACCGCCAGGTTTCGTCCCGGGACATCAACGGTGACTTTGCCGACATCAACGCCGGCTCCGTGGTCAACAAAGGCCTGGAGCTGGAGTGGAGCGGCCAGTTGCCCCACCACTTCAATTACTACACCTCCTACACCTACACCAAGGCCGAGCAACAGGATGACCTGACCGTCTACAACGCCGGCAAACCCATCGTGCTGCCCACCAGCGGCAAGCAGTTCGCCAACGTGCCCAAGAACATGCTGGCGGCAAACATCGGGTATGACGACGGACGCTTCTACGGCACCTTCGGCGGCAAGTACACCAGCAAGCTCTATGGCGACCTGACCAACGACGAGGCGATCTCCGGTCGCACCGTGTTCAACCTCGGCGCCGGTATTTACCTGCCGGTGGACAAGAAAGTGGTCAAGGACGCGACCCTGCGCCTGAACGTCGACAACCTGTTCGACAAGAAGTACCTGGACGGCGTGTACACCACCAAGACCAACGCGGCCAGCTACAGCGGTTTCCTCGATGGCGACCCTGCGTACATCGTCGGCCTGGACCGTACCGTCACGGTATCGCTGGAAGCGAATTTCTAAGACTCCCCCCAAGAGGAACACCATCATGGATATGAACCTGCTCCACGACGTCACCTTCTATGTGATGTACGCGGCGATGGCCATTGCGATCTTCATCGCCATCGAACGCGGTATCTACTTCGCCTACGTGCGCCGCCAGGCTCGCGCGTTGATCGACGCCCTGGGCGCCAACGTGCACAGCGAGCGTGACCTGCCGGAAAACCTGACCCGTCGCGACAGCCTGCCGCTGAACATGATCTTGCCGGTGCTGGCCCAGAAGGCGACCCACGGTTCGCGCAAGGACCTGGACGACGAAATCGACACCCAGTACCTGAAGACCCGCGCCCCGCTGGCCCGCAGCCTGTGGATCATCGAGACCATCACCACCGCCGCCCCACTGCTGGGCCTGCTGGGCACCATTCTCGGTATCATCGACACCTTCAAGGCGCTGGCCACCGCGGGCGTGTCGGACCCAGGGCAGATTTCCGGGGGTATCGGTACGGCCTTGTTCGCCACGGGATTAGGTATCGCCATCGCGCTGTTTTGCGTGGTGTTTCACAACTTTTTTCAGGACAGCCTGGAGCGCATCAACGACCAGTTGAAGATCCTGTTGATCCGCGCCGCCACCGGCGCCCGCGCGCAGGACGAAGTGACCCATCGCGTGCCCACCCCGCTGCACAGCCGCATGGCCTGACCTGCAGGCGGGCGCCTGAGGCGCTCGCCTTTTCCCTCGGTGCGATGAGACGCTTATGTCCCTTTCGATGAAGTTGCGTATCGCCGGCCTGACCGGCTTGCTCCTCAGTCCGCTGGCCCAGGCGGACTTTTCCATTCCAGGTTTTGAATTGGTGCATACCGTGCCTGTGGACACCGCCCTGGGCACCGACGATTTGCGCCAGCCCGGCCCGGTATGGATCGAGCTGTTCGACGGCGCCAAAAGCCACATTGATATCGGCCAGTTCTACGCCGCGGACCACCCTGGCTCGGTGATGAACACGGTGCTTGAACACCTGGAAGCCGCCGGCAAACGCGGCGTGAAGATTCGTTTCCTGCTCGAAGAAAAAGGTATCAAGCTGTCGGACGCCGCCACCCTGGAACGCTTGCGCGCCATTCCCAACCTGACCTTGCGCGTGCTGCCCTACGGGCAACTGAGCGGCGGCATCATCCACGCCAAGTACCTGCTGGTGGATGGCAAGCAGGCGTTTGTCGGCAGTCAGAATTTCGACTGGCGCGCCTTGGAACATATCCACGAAACCGGGCTGCGGATCACTGACAAAACGGTGGTGGGCCAGGTGCAGGCGATCTTCGAGCAAGACTGGCAAGCCCAGGCCGCGCTGGCGGGTAAACAACCGGTGCCGCTACCCGCCAGCGGCCCGACACCCGCACGTACCGGCAACTACCTGGTGGCCAGCCCGCAACGCTACAACCCGCCCGGCGTGGGCGACTCACAACTGGAACTGCCGCGCCTGCTGGGCGAAGCCCAAAAAGAAGTGCGCGTGCAATTGCTCGACTACGCGCCGCTGTCCTACGGACCGGATCGAACCCGACCCTACTACGCAGTGATCGACAACGCCGTGCGCGCCGCCGCTGCCCGTGGCGTGTCGATCAAACTGATGGTGTCCAACTGGAACACCGACCCACTGGAGCTGCCGTATCTCAAGAGCCTGGCGGTGCTGCCCAATGTCGAGATCAAGATCGTCACCCTGCCCGAAGCCAAGCAAGGCTTTATCCCTTATGCGCGGGTGATACACAGCAAAACCATGGAGATCGACGGGCAAGTGGCGTGGGTCGGCACCAGCAATTGGTTGGGCGGTTACCTGGATAATTCGCGCAATCTGGAGGTGGTGATGCGCAGTGAGGCGATGGCCAGTCGTGTAGGCCAGTTGCATGAACAACTGTGGGATGGGCCTTACGCTAGAGCCCTGAGCGTGACGCAAGAGTATCCCGCTCCCCACCCTGGCCAGCATTGACCTTGGGCACCTGAGTAATGGTAGTGTGTGGAAATGTTTCTGACTCTTCCGTCAGAAACCTACCACTCACTACCTGCAAAGGAATGCCTTCAACCATGCACTTTCCACTTAAGCAATTGGCGGTTGCCACCCTGTTCGCCGCCAGCCTTTCGGCCGTCGCCACGCCCGCTTTCGCCAACATCAGCGCAGACCAAAGCACGGCAATCCTGAAGCAGTTCAACGAGACCTCGGTTACCGATTTTCGCGGTTTCCTCGGCACTCTGGCCCAGGCCGAACTGGGCAAAGCGGCTGACACCGGCCCGGCTATCAGCGCGTTTCTGGGCAACAAACCCCTGAGCGCCGAGCAGCAGAACGAGATCAATCGCCTGCTGGGCATTTACACCCGCGTTAAATATGGCAAAGCCGCGCTCGAAACCCTGCGTGAACTGGTGGAAATCCCGACGTTCAACGTAGACGGCCTACCGCAGTACAAAAACCCGGAATTCCTCAAGATCGCCGCCAAGATCGAGGCCCTGGCCAAGTCCTTCAACCTGAACTTCCGTAACGTCGATAACCGCGTGTACGAAATTTCCCTGGAGGGCAGCGGTGATGAAGTCGTGGGTGTGCATGCCCACGCCGATGTGGTGCCCGTGACCCCGGAAAACTGGGTGCTGCAAGACGGTACCAAACTCGACCCGTTCAAGGTCACGCTGATTGGCGACCGCATGTATGGCCGCGGTACCGAGGATGACAAGAACGGCATCGTCGTGGCGATGTACGCCATGAAAGTAATCAAGGAAGAAAAACTGCCACTGGCGCGCACGTTCAAACTGCTGGTGGACACCACTGAAGAAACCGCCGGTGATGCCATTCCTTACTACTTCGAACGCAATCCCGTGCCGCAATACAACCTGGCGCTGGACGGCGGTTACCCGGTGGTGATCGCCGAGAAAGGCTCGGGCACGGTCATGGCCACCTTCCCGGTGCGTAAAGGCGAAGGCAAAGGCGCAGAAATCATCGCGATGACCGGCGGCAAGGCGAACAACCAGATTCCGTCGGCCTCGGTTGCCACGCTGGTCAGTGATACCCCCGCCGAACTGGCCGCCAGCCTGCAACAGGCCGGTGCCGACTATGCCAAGCGCAACGGTGGCAATTTCCAGGTGACGGCCAAGGTCGATGGCAAGGACGTCAAACTCACGGTTAGCGGCGTATCCGCTCACTCTTCCGAGCCCGAAACCGGGGTCAACCCGGTGGCGCGCATGCTGGACCTGATCCACAGCCTCGACGGCAAGGTCGCCCTCCAGCACAACCACATCACCGACGCCGCACGGTATGCCGCCGACAACTGGGGCCTGGATTACCTGGGCGGCAAATTGGGCGTGGGCTACGCGGATGATTTCATGGGGCCGCTGACCACCTCGCTGACCTTTGTCGGGCAGGATGACAAGGCCTTCAAACTGGCCGTGAACCTGCGCGCGCCGAAAGGTAAAACCCCGGAGGCGCTCAAGGCGCAAATCGAGCAGAAGCTGAACGCCTGGGACAAGAACGCCAAGGTCAACGTGAGCTTCACTTACTCGCTGGACACGCCGATGTACCGCAACCCTGAAGGCGAATGGGTAAAAGCCTTGCTGGCAGTGGCCACTGAAAACCTGGGCATGGCGCACAAATTCGGCACCTCGGCCGGCGCAACCTCGGTCCACGACCTGCCCAACGGCGTGCAATTCGGCCTGGCCCGCCCGGAAGAGAAGTACACCGGGCACACCGACAGCGAATTCAAGACCGTCGACCAGTTCCTGCTGGACCTGCAGATCGTCACTGAAATGATGGGCCGCATCGGACAGTTGCCAAAGCTCTGACCGAGCCGCAGCCCAAGCGAGGCTGAGAAGGCGGCGATACAGCCAATATATTTATTGCCTGACCCACCGCTTTCGCAGCCTCGCTAAAGCTCGACAGCTCCCATAGGGGATCGGCTGTGTGTGTGGAATCACGCTTTGCAGGGCCATCGCGACAGGCACAATACTCGACAACAACACAGCCCTCAGCGCATACCCAACGAGAACTCGCTGGAAACCCAGTTGGCCTTCAATTTCCGTGAGCAGAAGATAACGGAGCTATATCGACTTGAATCGGTAATACTCAACCATGAACGCGACAAATGCCCGGACCTTGGCGGGCAAGTTTCGGGCATGGGGATACAGCGCATAGTAATGACGCACGCCCAGCGTGTATTCAGGAAGAATCCGTACCAACCGCCCTGCCAGCAGATCATCCTGCACGGTGGTCAGGGTAAACGCGGCAACGCCTGCGCCCGCCAGGGCACAGGCGTACAACGCAGTGATGGTGTCGGTATGAAAGGTGCCAATAGCGGGCACGGTTATCGGCTCGTTCTTGTCACTCAGCAGCGACCATTGATCAGTCGAGGCAAATGTCAGCAGCCGATGCTCATTGAGCTCAGCGGCACTGCGGGGCAGACCATGTCGGAATACGTAGGCTGACGATGCAACCATGACCATCGGCGACACCGTGAGCAACCGCGCGACCAGACTGCTGTCGGCTAACGGACCACAAATGCGGATAGCCACATCGAAGCCATCGGCCACCAGATCGACGAAAGAGTCCGAACAGGACAGATCGACTTGTACGTCCGGATAACGTTGCTGGAACGCCGGCAACCAATGGGCCAGCTCCAAAGTACCGACGACCAGCGGAGCGCTGATGCGCAACAGCCCGGAAGGTCGATCCTGCTCCAGGGTGACGGCATGTGAGGCGGCATCGACGCGATCCAGGATGTCCACGCATGCCGTGTAATAACGTTCGCCAGCGGCAGTCAGGCTCATGCGCCGGGTATTGCGATTGATCAGACGCACGCCGAGCGTGGACTCCAATTGCTGCAAGTGCCGCGACACCGAGGAGTGAGTGGTATCCAGCCGCTCAGCGGCGGCTGAAAACCCCTGGGCCTCAACGATGCAACGAAAGACACGCATCGCGAGCATCTGATTCATAGGGTCTTATCGCACCGGTAATTCAAGAACTTGGGCAGTGGTCATCACGTCGCCAAAGGTGTCTTCGATTTCAGCCAGGGCGCTCTTGTGCAGCGCGTCCTTATCAACCGTGTCTCCATTGACCCGGGTAATGGCGCGAGTTGCCGATGCATCGGAGGCCACCAGTACGTTATATCCCAGCGGGGCCGCGTCACGGGCGGCACCGGCAACGCAAGCGTGAGTCATCAGGCCCGTGATGATCAGGTTTGTAATACCGGCTTTCTTCAAGCGGCTGTCCAGATCGGTACTGGCGAATACGCTGACGGTCGTCTTCTGTACAACCGTGTCATTGTCGCGAGGCTGCATCTGAGGATGAAACTTCACGGTTTCGCCATCGGTGGCAAATACCGCCGAACCGGCCGGCGCAATGTGTTGGACGTGATAGACCGGCATGTGATGGCGGTCGGCGAATTCGATCAGTTTGCGGGTGTTAGCCAGCGCCTTTGCGCCGTCGGAAATCGGCATGCGGCCAGTAAAATATTCATTCTGGAAATCAATCACCAGCAATGCGGATTTGCCGGCCGGCAACTCGCTGACCGGTTTTGCGCCGGACATGCTCCGAATGGTGGGATGATCATCAGCCATGGCTCCGGCACTGGCGATAACGCCAGAAATTGCACAAGCGGCGAGAAAACGGCGGGTAAAACGCTGCATAGGTATTTCCTTCATCGTTTGATTGCGTGAAAGAATCCTAGGGCTTTACCCCATCATCGAACACACCGCGCACCGAACATAACCTGTGCGAGTTTTGCACAAATAAGCCATCCAAGACCATGAACGACCTGGACATGCGATGACACACTCACCCAGCAGCACCCAGGAACGGCAACGCCAGGTACAACTTGATCACCACCGCGTTAGCGATATCGATGAAGAACGCGCCCACCATCGGCACCACCAGAAACGCGATCTGCGAGGGCCCGAAGCGCTGCGTCACCGCCTGCATATTGGCAATCGCCGTAGGCGTGGCGCCGAGCCCGAAGCCGCAATGGCCTGCCGCCAGCACCGCCGCATCGTAGTTGCGGCCCATCACCCGGAACGTCACGAAAATCGCGAACAGCGCCATCAGCAATGCCTGTGCGGCCAGCAGAATGACAATCGGCAAAGCCAGTGCCGCCAAGTCCCAGAGCTTGAGTGACATCAGCGCCATCGCCAGGAACAATGACAAACTGACATTGCCCAGCACCGAGACTTCGCGCTCGAACACCTGATGCCAGCCGAGCATCGACAGCCCATTGCGCAGCACCACACCGACGAACAATACGCACACGAACGTCGGCAATTCGAAAGCGGTGCCGTGGATGGCGGCATTCAACAAGTTGCCGCCCTGCAGGCTGATCGCCACCAGCGCCAGGGTCTCGATAAACGAAAACGCGGTGATCAGGCGCTCTTCGTTCG
Organism: Pseudomonas fluorescens; assembly: GCF_001902145.1. GTDB lineage: Bacteria > Pseudomonadota > Gammaproteobacteria > Pseudomonadales > Pseudomonadaceae > Aquipseudomonas > Aquipseudomonas fluorescens_BV. The sequence continues at coordinate 42,441 of NZ_MRST01000014.1, read as the reverse complement.
GTTGCTCGAACCCCTTGGCCAGGCTCGATTGCGGTTGCCCAATACCTGGAACCTCGACCCGCTTGATCAGAAAACGCGCCACGGGCCCGCCGATCAGGCCACCGAGCACCAGGCCAAAGGTCGCCGAGGCAATCGCCAATTCAGACGCAGACGCCACGCCATACTGCTCACTGAATACCGCGCCCCAGGCCGCACCGGTGCCATGCCCACCGGACAAGGTCACCGAACCCGCGAGCAGGCCCATCAATGGGTCAAGCCCGAGCGCCGAGGCCAGCGCGATACCCATGGCGTTTTGCACCACCAGCAAGCCCGTAACCACCAGCAGAAACACCGCCAGGATCCGCCCGCCTTTCTTCAGGCTGGCAAAATCGGCGTTCAAACCGATAGTGGCAAAGAACGCCAGCATCAACGGGGTTTGCAATGAAGGATCGAAGCGTACTTCGATATCGGCAAACGCGCGCAACGCCAGGAGCAGCATGGCGACCAACAGGCCACCGGCTACCGGTTCCGGAATATTGTAAGTACGCAGAAAGCCGATACGGGCTACAAGCCCGCGCCCCAGCAATAGCACCAGTGAAGCGGCAACGAGGGTTGAATAGAAATCAAGCTGAAGCATCCGGTCAGTTCTCTGAAGTGGACAAGGAGAATGGGTGGCCAGAGTAGAGAGCACAGGGCGAAGAGGCATCTACCCTACAAAAATCACAGACTTTCCCTACAAGCCTCACAATAATAACCTACAACCGCCTGCACCTCTCCCACCCAGAGATACGCACAGTAGACTTATCGACGACGCCTTCGCAGCAGAGGCCAGTTGGAGGCGATCTCCCCCGGCTCAGCGTCACGCCCTGCGATTCGCACCAGGTCTGGAAACTCAAGCAACAGGGCACGATTGCCCCGGCCAATGTGCTCCATCACGGCCAGGGTAATGTTTTCACGCACCATGCCCGTCGAAACGTAATACATGGCCCAGGCTTGCTCTGGCGTACAGAGGCCGATCTGTTCTTCAATCTCTTTGTAGGCCTTGTAGTCGTCCGACTCTAAATAACGCTGATCACCACCCTGGCGCATGCTGTCTCCCTCCCCGACCCCGTCACGTACCGCTTTTGACCTTGGTCCAGACCCGTGTGCGAATGCGCTCCGCCTTCAGCGGCAAGGGCTCAAGCGGAACCAGTGTGGCCATGGTCTTTTTATCGGGATAGATCCAAGGGTTATCCCGCAACTTTTGCTCGACGAACTCAGTGGCATCCTTGTTGGCGTTGGGATAGAGCATGTAGTTGGACGTCTTGGCTATCACCTGCGGCTGCAGCATGTAGTTGATGAACGCCAGAGCGGCCTTTGGGTGGCGAGCATCCTTGAGCAACACCCAGTTTTCAGACCAGACCAAGGCGCCTTCGCGCGGCAGGCTGTAGGCAATCTTGCGGCCGCTGTTGGACTTTTCATTAATCGCCTGAGCGGCCAGCGCACCATTGGCCCAGCCGACGACTGCACAGATATTGCCGTCCGCCAGGTCGGCGTCGATTCTGGACGAGTCGAAATAGAGCACATAGGGACGGATTTTCAACAGCAGCGCCTGGGCCTTCTGGTAATCCTCTGGATCGGTACTGTTACTGGGCAACCCCAAGTAGTGCAAGGCGATCGAAATGATTTCGCTGGGGGAGTCGAGCATGGCTACGCCACAAGACTTGAGCTTGCTGATGTTTTCTTCTTTGAAGATCAGGTCCCAACTGTCCACCGGGGCGTCATCGCCCAGCGCCGCCTTGACTTTATCCACGTCGTAGCCAATGCCAGTGGTACCCCAGACATAGGGCACGGCGTAGCGATTACCAGGGTCATTGACCGCCAGCAGGGAAAGGATGTCAGGGTCGATGTGCGAAAGGTTACTCAACTGCGCGCGATCCAGCGGCTGCAGCACCCCCGCCTTGATCAAGCCGGGTAATACATTGGAGGTGGCCACGACCAAGTCATAGCCGGTGCGCCCAGCCATGACCTTGCTCTGCATGATTTCGGCGCTGTCGAAAGCATCCATATGCAGCTTGATGCCGGTCTCCTGCTGGAATTGCTTAGGCGTCTGCGGTTCAAGAAACCCGAACCAGTTATACAGATACACCGAAGATTCAGCGGTGGCTGCGGGCGTGCTGGTTGCAGCGCCCAGGAGCGAAGCTAAAAAAATAGCTCGCAAGTGTGCTCGACTCATATGACTATCCCTGTCCACACGACACGCCTTCATGGCTATCGTAAGCTCGGGGTGAATATACCGAGCATCAACGAATAGTAAATACCTACAAGTACTTAGCTCTGGCCTGCAAAGCCCTAACCCTAAAGGGGTAGAACATGTCGCTTGACCTTCATAGCCTGGCTTGGCACCGATCGGTTGGAAAACTGATCATGCAGCTCAATCGCCCGGAGTTCTGGAGTTCGTTGATTCGCGTATTGAATGAATATGTGCAGATAGACAATTGGGTGGTGCTGGTGTTTGGCGACCACGCGGTGCGCGTGATCAGCCTGCCCGAAGTAGCAGACAGCGAAGAAATCGACGCCTTTATTCACCGCTATGTGAAAGGCCTGTATCTGCTGGACCCGTTCTATATCGCTGATCGAGAAAACCCACAGAACGGGTTCTTCCATCTGCTCGATATTGCGCCGGAACACTTCCGGGAAACCGAGTACTACCAACAATATTTCGCGCAATACATCTCGGTCGATGAAGCGCAATACAACGTACGGCTCGATGCCGGCACAACGCTGTGCATGTCGTTTGGCAGTAACCTGCGCTTCACCCAGGCGCAGATAACGGTATTGGACATGATCAAGCCGTGGGTGACTGCAATGATGCATCAGCGCATGTGCTTTGAAACTGACCCGGCAAAAAACATCGCCGAACCAGCCCCATGGGCCGAGGCACTTACTCAGTTGGAAACGCAAGTAACGGCACGTGAAAAGGACGTGCTCAAGTTACTGCTCAGTGGGTTCTCCAACAAAGAGATCGCCGGCAAGCTGTCACTGTCGACGGAAACCATCAAGGTTCACCGTCGCAATATCTATAGCAAGCTGAATATCAAATCTCAGTCCGAACTGTTTGCTCGGTTTTTCATGCCACGGCAAGAGATCCCATCGACACGTTGAACCGGCAAGGCAAACTCAGCACACACAAAAACTAAGCGAGTGGATGATCTAGTGGTGAGGCCTGACCTGCAGCGCAGCAGCCTGGGGACCCAGCTATTGAACGCCGTTCGAGAGGAGGCTGTGCGCGGCTGGGTTGCGCTTATTTCGTGCTGGACACCGGGCTGCATAAGCCGTTGGCCCAACGTTTCTATTTTCGTCAGGGGTTGCTGGCCCGTGGCATGCACTTTACGCAAAGCCTTCAAGCAGAGAGTCAGCCGTGAAAAATGTGCTGTTGATCAACGCCAGCCCGAATGGCCAGGTTTCCCATACGAACTAGGTGATGCTTGAGTGGATGCCTCCCTGCGGCACCAGTCCCCCTGGAAGCCATTTGTAGCTATCTTAGCCAGGTGACACTCTTAGTGTCTCAACCGGAACCACAGGTACCCATCAACACCGAGAACCGTTTAGGGCTACTAGCCCTCAGCCGCCAGGTACAACGGCCCTAATCGCGGGTTCACCGCCAAAGAAAATATTGGGGGGCGGTTACCTGCTCACCTGCAACCAACCCGACAGCGCCCCAGCCCCGGCGTACTGCCGCAAGATCGCTTGATAACCGTCAAAACGGTTAGTGATTTCACTCACCCGGTTGCCGTAGTGTTCGCTTTCGGCGGACAGTACATCAAGCAAAGTACGTTTCCCCAGGTGGTACCACTGCTCATAAAACGCGACGCGGATACCGTCGGACTCCACGGTAAGGTCACGATACAGTTCGGCACGCTCCAGAGATGTCTTGGCCTCGTGATTGGCCGTTCGGATCCGGTATTCCAGGTCCAACCGCTGCTGCTCCACTTCCTGCCGACTTGCCTCAGCACGCTGTAGTGCAGCGCGTTCCGAAGCCCGCATCGAGCCACCGCGGAAGGCGCCCCACGTGACGGCGAGATGGGTTTCCCAGGGCTGCTCGCGCCCCAGAGAATCTTCAGCAGTGGACTTGCTGACCACCCAGTTCAACTGGGGCAGAGAAGATGAACGCACTACTTTTGCCTGCGACTCAGCAGATTCGGTCTGTGCCTTGGCCTGGTTGATCACCGGGTGATCCTCGGTCTTCGACAACAGGTAATCAAGGTTTGCCAGGCGGATGTTCCACTCCGTCGTACGTGGAATCATGACCGGCCGGTCTCCCACCAATTTGCGCAGGTTGATTTCCGCGTCCTTGGCGCGGGTATCAGCCGAATCACGAGCAGCCTGAGCCTGCAGAAGACGCGCTTTGGCTTGCGTCAATTCACTGGAGCGGCCTTTATCCACAGCAACGATCCCTGCCAACATTTTCACCAGTTCGTTCATGCGGTCCACATATTGCTGGCTAAGGTCGACAATGATGCGCTGCTTGCCCAGTTCCACCAACGTATTGGTGACTTCAAAGGCGGAATTTTCCAGCTCCGCTTCGATGGCCGCCGTGGCCGCCGTGGAAAGATGACTACGGCTTTCGATAGTGTTGCGGATACGCCCCCAGTCGTATACCGGGGTGACAATATTGAGGGTGATGCCGCTACTGCCGCCCTCATTGTCTTCTGCACCTTTACCGAATGTTTTGGAACCTGCCGTGGTGCCCAGGTCGACCTGGGGATATCGCTGGCCCTTGGCTTCGTCGATATCGGAATCGGCTGCCGCCAACTCAGCGTGAGCACGTTGCACCTTGGGGCTGCGCTCGGCGGCAGCCTGGACGGCGCGTTGGAATATTTGCTTCAGCTCCAACTCCGAAGGTCCAGCTGCGGCGCCTTGGCGGCTTGCCAGTCGCGCCGAGACACCGCTGACAGCCAATGCCGAGACACCTTGAACCGATGTTGGGCGGGCCACGGAAGTTGACGTCGTGATAAGCCTCGGCTTAGCCACTGGGTCACTTGGAATCGAACGGGTGCTCACAGGGGTTTCCCTTGGACGTGCAGGCGCAAAAACCACTGCGGCCGGGTCAGCCACTTTCGTAAACTCCAACGTATTACTTCCCGAGCGCGGCGCCCTGGCAGTTATGGTCACCGGTTGCGACGGTGTGTTGGCCGGTGTCGCAGGTATGAATGCCACCGTTGCAGCAGGGCTGGTCACGGGGGTGCGTAGGGGTTTCTGCGGCGCAGTTTTCGCAAACGCAACGAAGTCCAGTAACTCGTCAGCATTCACACTCGACGAAGCACACACCGACAGGCACAGAAACAGCGCAGCTAAAAGCGGCAAGCGGTTACGCGGGGCAAACAGTTCCTGAGCCCGCAACTCACATTGCAGGTAGTTTGTAGTCGTCATGATTAACGCTCCCGAAACGCTTCGCGCGCCTTCAGCACGGGCTTGAGCAAGTAATCCAGAATGGTCTTTTCACCAGTGCGGATTTCAACGGAAGCGACCATTCCCGGAATGATCGGCAACGACTTTCCGCCTGCCGTCAGCTCACTGCTATCGGTCAACACCAGTACGCGGTAGTAGGTGTCATCGGGGCGTCCAGCCGCCGCTTTCTGGTCATCTTTCAAGGTGTCGGGGCTGATGTGTTCAACCTTGCCTTTCAGGCCGCCATAAATGGCATAGTCATAGGCGGTGATTTTCACGGTCGCTGGCAGGCCAGGCCGCAGGAAGGCTACATCGGAGGGGCGAATCTTGCCCTCAACCAGCAGTTGCTCCTCCAGAGGCACAATCTCCAGAATGTGCTCGCCTGGTTGAATCACGCCGCCGATGGTGCTGACCCGTACGTTTTTAACCGTACCGCGCACCGGGGCGGTGATGGTGGTGCGGTCACGAATGTCAGCGCGGCCGACCAGGTTCTCGCTGACCTGTGAAAGTTCCAGCTCCAGCTTTGCCAATTCAGAACTGGCGTCCGCCTTGAACTTGTTGATGCGCTCAACGATCTGCGACTTGATGTCATTGGCCGAACGCTTGATGCGCAGCAGTTCCACTTCCGACATCAGCCCCTTGGCCGCCAACGGCTCAGCCAGGCGAATCTCGCGAGAAGACAGCGCATAACTGCGCTCCAGGGCGCTGACGCTATCATTCAACGAACGCTTGCGTGACTCATAGGCGCGGACTTCCTGGGCCATGACCACCGGGTCCTGCTTGACCATCTCTTCGAACTCCAGCGGTTGCTGGTAAGCCTCGGAGCGCAAACGGGTAATGGCGGCCTTCAGGCCGATCACTTTTGACAGTGCCTCGCGATAGCTTGATTCGGCACGAGTGGCGTCAATCTTCAACAGCACTTCGCCCTTCTCCACAATCGCGCCTTCGCGCACGTTCATCTCGGAAAGAATCCCGCCTTCCAGGCTTTGAATCACCTGTTCACGGCTCAGTGAAATGATCTTGGCCTCGCCCAACGTAATCTCTTCGACCCGAGCAAAACTGGCCCATACCACACCGATGATCAGCACCACAGCGATCAGGTAAATCACCAGCTTGGAACCTGGGGTGGTTTGTGAAAGCAGGGATTCCTGTACATCATTCATGAACGCGGCATCGCCGGGTTCAAGAGTGCCCTGGGGGTTTTTACCCCAAAATTTACCAATCACAATGCTACCTCCTGCACGGCTGCTGGTGCAGGCGTTGCTAAATGCTGGTCTGAGACCTTGATGCTTTTACCCACCTCGAAGGTCGGAGCCCGTTTCGATTTTGTGGCTGGTTGCGCGGCTGACGTTTCAGGCTTGCCGGACAACTTCGCGAGGATTTCCGCCTTGGGGCCATCGGCGACAACTTTGCCGTCGTCCACCACCACGATACGGTCCACCAGGGCCAGCAACGATGGCCGGTGAGTGACCACCACCAGCGCCTGGCCTTCAGTGGCGCGCTTGAGATGTTCGAGAAACAGCGCTTCGGTTTGTGTGTCCATGGCGCTGGTGGGCTCATCGAGCAGCAGCAGTTTTGGCCGTGCCAAAAGACTGCGCGCGAGGGACACCAACTGGCGTTGCCCACCCGATAAACCTTCGCCGGACTCACCGATCGGCAGGTTGATGCCCTTGGGATGCTTGGCGGCTACGTGATCCAGGCCGGTCAGGCGCAACACGCGCAGAAACTCGTCAGCGGTGGAGTCCGGGCGACCGATCATCACGTTCTCGCGCAGCGAGCCGTAAAACAGACGAGCGTCCTGCCCTACATACCCGACCGCTTTACGCCAATCCGCCGGGTCGATCTGATTGACGTCCAGGCCGTCGGTGAACATTTGCCCCTGGGTCGGCGAATACAGCCGCGCCATCACCCGCAATAAGGTCGACTTGCCACTGCCGATGCGACCCAGAATCGCCACACGCTCTCCAGCGGCCACTGTCAGGCTCACGCCTTGCAGCACGACGGGGTTGGGCTGCATGGGCGGGGCCGGGTACGAAAAACCGAGGTTTTTAAGGGTAATCTGCCCCGACAATGGCGGCTTGGACAGGTACTCGCGGGTTGGGTCCCGGTCCACCGGCATTGCCATCAAACCGTTCAAGGAATTCAGCGCAGCCTTGGCCTGTTGAAAACGCACAGCCAACCCAATCACTTGCCCCAATGGCGCGGTAGCACGCCCTGCCAGCATCACCGTGGCGATCAGTGCGCCCATGGTCAGGTCGCCGGCGTCAATCAGGTACACGCCGATAATGATCAATGCCACGGTTTGCAATTGCTGTAAAAACGCCACCACCCCGGTCGCGATGCTGGACAGCGAACGTGACTTCATCGAAGTCGCTGCCGACAAGGCACTGAAGTTTTCCCAACGACGCTGCATGTAAGACTCGCCGCCGACAGCCTTGAGGGTTTCAAGACCTTCCACCGACTCCACCAACACGCCTTGCTTGAGGGAGGCTTCACGCATGTTTTCTTGCATGGTGCGCGCCAGCGGCCACTGGATGATGATGCTGATGATCAGAATCAGAGGGATCAACAGCATCGGTACCCAGCCCAGCGGGCCGCCAATCACGAAGATCACCCCGACAAACATCAACACGAACGGCAAGTCGGAAATGGTTGCGAGGGTGGCCGAGGTCGCGAAGTCGCGCACCGACTCGAACTCGCGCAATTGATTGGCAAATGAACCAGATGAGGCCGGCTTGTGTTCCATCTGGATCGACAGCGCCTGACGAAACAACATAGTGCCCAATACCAAATCAGCTTTTTTGCCCGCCATATCCAAAAGATGCGCCCGCACATAACGCGACACAGCTTCGAATACCATGGCCAGTGCAACACCTATACCCAGCGACCAAAGCGTGACAAACGCCTGGTTCGGCACCACGCGGTCATACACATTCATGGTGAAAAAAATACTCGCCAGCCCCAGCACGTTGATCAACACCGCAGCAATGGCGGCGCTCCGATAGAAACTACGATAACGCCACAACGTGCTGAGCAACCAATGCCCGGCAGGCTGCGGGGTTTCGTCACCGGCACGCAGGTCGACCTTGGCGCGGGGCTTGACCAGAATTGCATGGCCGGCATACATCGCGTCCAGGGTGGCCTGGTCAAGCTCGACCGGCTCGACGCCCATTTCCGGCAGGATCACCTGATAGCGGAAAGCTTTCTTGCCTTCCTCATCCTTGACCAACAAACGAGAGAGCAAAATGCAGCCGCCCTGCTCCTTGCGCAGCAGCACCATCGGCACCAACTGCTTGGGCAAGGCCTGCACGCCGCGCTTGACCAGGCCGGCCGACAAGTTGGCGGCGGCAAATGCCTCCAACGCCAGCGAAGGCGCAAGCAAGCCGCCCTTGGGCAAGCCGGCAGTCAAGGCTTCGGCGGATTTGCCGACACCGTAGTGATCGCACATCCAGGACACGCTTTGCAGCAGGGTGTCCTGCACAGTCGTTTCGGGCGCGGGCAAAGCCTTGGCCGCAACGCTTGAGCCAGCAGGCACGTCAGTCGTCATCACAAGAATCCTGAATTCGGAGCGCCAAGCGGCGATCACGATGGAATGGGCGGTTCGTGGCAGGCGCTGCCGAGGCGGTGCATGCAGGGGAAACCAGTAGGACAATTCTGACTAACCGACGGACCGTACTGAATGAGATCTGTCCCAAAAGCCACAACGGCTGATGACACGCGAAGGCACGCAATCGCGGCGTTGAAATGTGTGGCGTGAGCCTGAGCCATCTGTCGTGGCTAACCAGGCAATCTCAAGTCGTTACATGCTTATAGCTCCACCGGCTTACCCAGCTCGACCGTCACCACCACTCGCCGATTCGGCGCGTAACAGGCTATTTGCTGCACGCGTTTGCCATAGCAACTGAACACCACTGGCTCACGGTTGCCCGCGCTGGCAGCGTTGATGATTGAATCTGGAATGCCACCTTCGATTAGCAGATTGCGCAGGGTATTGGCGCGGGCTTGCCCCAGTTGCTGGTTCTCCGCTTCGTCACCGATAGGGTCGGTATGGCCGACCACTTGTACCTGGCGAATCTGCGCATCGTCCTGCCGTAGCGCATCGATCAAGGCGCGAACCGCTGCGCGCCCAGCCGCCGGAATGTCTTGCTGGCCAGACTTGCCAAAAGCAAACAGCACATCGCTGGAAAGCTCATAGCGCTTGAACCGCGACTCATCCACCAGGTAGTCGTAATACCGGCACGGCTCCACCGCCGAAGCGCGGGACAGCGTATGGGCCTGGGCGCGGGAGGCTACCAATTGATGCTCGGCCTCTTCGCGCTTGACCGGTTGCGGGAAAGTGTTGCCGTCTTCACGCACCCGCAGGTAATAGGTTTTGCCACCTTGCAAGGTCGCCTGGTACAGGTCACTGCGTTTGCCTTTGTATTCAGGCATGTCGTCCAGGTACGCGCCGAGCGTATGCACACCTGGCGCCAGGCAAAGGCTGGCATGGCCACCGGGCAACAAGGCGGTATGGAACTCTCGGTCCACATACAGGTGCGCAGAACCCTGGCGTTGAACCCCTTCCTTGGCGCGGTAATACACCACTTGCGCCTGGTCTTCGCCAATGGGCGGGACGCTGGTGTACGTGTCATCAAATACTTTGCCGGCTACGGTACCAGCCGGTGCGGCCAGTACGGGAGCGGTGAACAGTACCGCGCTCAAGCACACGGCAGCTTGTAGTCTGTCAGGTAAAAACATGGGCGTGGCTCCGCCATGGGCACCGCAACATCGATGCCAATTATGTCATTCAAAAAAAACCGCAACTGCTCGGCAGCTGCGGCAAAAAGGGAAGCCTCAAAGCGGCTTCCCGGAGAGGACGTTGAACCGAAGGCTTACTGCCCGCTGACGTCCACGCGTACGACTACGCGGCGGTTCGGCGCGTTGCACGCCACCTGCTCGGCCTTGCTGCCGTAGCATTCGTCGGTCACCGGCTCGCTGCTGCCGGCACTACGGGCGCTGACCACGGTGGATGGCAAACCACCATCTACGAGCAAACGACGCACTGTTTGTGCACGTTTAAGGCCCAGGGCCTGGTTGGCCGAATCCGAACCGATCGGGTCGGTGTGGCCGACCACTTCGATACGCTCAAGCTTGGCGTGTTCGCGGTGCAACTGGGCGACCAGTTGGCTCACGGCGGCACGCCCCTTGTGGCTGATGTCCTGGTAACCGGACTTGCCGAACGCGAACAGCACGTCACCGGACAAGGCGTAGTCCTTGAACTGAGCAGCTTGTACCGGTGCCATCGGCAGGTTGTTGCACTGCTGCACTTTCGAAGCACGGGACAGGGCCTGCACCTGGGCACGGCTACCCATCAGCTCGCGTTCGGCTTCTTCGCGGGTCACGGCTTGCGGTGCGCCGTTGCCGTTTTCCTGCACGCGCAGGAAGTAGGTTTTGCCGCCTTCCAGGTTGGCAGAGTAAATATCGACGGTTTTGCCTTTGTAACCCGGCGCATCATTGAGGTAAGCCCCCAGGGTGCGGCTGCCCGGTACTACGCAGAACGTACTGAAGCCTCCCGGCAAAAGCCCGGTATGGAACTCGCTATCCACGTAAACGTGAGCCGCGCCTTTCTGTTGGCCCATGCCGCTGGTGCGGTAGTAGACCACCTGAGCCTGGCCATCGGACACCGGCGCCACAGGGCTGTAGGCAGTACCGAAGACTTGGCCGGCGACCGTGCCGGGCTGCATTTCTTCGGCGGTGGCGAACTGAGCACAGGCCAGGGCCACACTCAGGACGGCAACGTTAAAGACCGTAAGTTGTTTGAACATGATGATGACTCCACTGCGACCACTGACGTGCCCGCAGCTATTGAATGAGATTAAGGCTGGAGCGAACCAACCGATTGGCAGCGGCAGCCGTGAGCAGGCAGAGCCTGCACACGGCGTTCGCGTTTACACCAGGTTGGTGGTGACTCCGTCCTGAATCAGCAACTGGGCGTCGAGGGTCGAGTGCTGGAACACGTTGTAGGTGACGCCGGCTACGGTGGCGGTACCGGCAGTTGCCCAATCACCTGGATCGGTGCCGCCTGGGAGCAGATCGTCGAGGTTGACTACATCGCCGGCGTTGCCCTTGATCATCATCTGGGTGGTGTCGTCGGCGGTGAAGAGTGAGGTTTCGCCTTGCTCCAGTACATCGCCGAGGGACAGGTTTAGGGTGTTGTTACCGGTGCCGGTGAGGTCAATAACCTCCACAGAACTAACCTTTTCACCCAGCTTTGTGAGATCAAGAACCTGGCCTTGGTCAGTGAGCTTCAGCGTGTCAATACCACTTCCGCCTTGGATACTACTGGCAGCATCGTCAAGCAAATCAACGGTGGCAATGGAGAAAACGTTATCGGCATCGCCACCGTAAAAAGCAGCAGACTGAGTGATGTCCTGAAGGGCTTCAGCGTCATGCAGCGTGCCGCCTTGCTCATAACCAGTCGTACCCAGTTTAATATCGTCAATCCAGAAACCATTCACGGCGTCACCGCCTGACTCCAACGTAACACTAGAAAAGCTCAAGCCGTAAGGCAACTCCTGTGTAAGGTCAAAGCGCAGACCTGTTTCTCCCGGAGTAAGTTCAGCTCTATACACTTCGATGTCGTTTTGATCATAGAAAACAGCTTCGATGCTTTCAACGTTGTTGAAATCGCCAACAGTAAGCGAAATGCTATCAAACAGCTGCCCCGGAGCCACTTCCAGTTTGATTTGTGATCCGCCGATCATAACCAAAGCCTGGGATGATGGCCTATCCACCCAACTGTTAGCAAAAGACCCAAAGCCAGTAGCGCCGCTCCAACCTCCGCTAATCTTCTCCGCTGTCAATACGAAGTGACCGAAGTCGACAGTTTCACCCAATGTGAAAGAGCGGGTTACTTCATTGTTGAAACCTTCGGTAATCGGCGTGGTAATACCTTTCACATATTCTATATATTGAGAAACATTACCCGTACCGTCCACAATTGCCGCATCAATACTGTCCGCATTCCCTTGCAAATTAGAGTCCCAAGGCATTGTTACCTTACCGGCATCGATGTCGGTTTGCGTAAGCACGTGCTCGACAGTTATACCGTCAATAATGAGGTGGACGCTGTCTCCCAACGCGACGCCTGCGGGGTCGAAACCTACCTCAATGCTACTACCGTCCCAGGAAATGGATGTTGGCGCATCGATTGCTGTATCCAGTGAGATCTCTTGTGAGGTTTGGTTGGTGTTGCCTGCATCATCCAGCACACGAGTTTGAATTTTCCAGTCGGCGTTGTGGCTTGACTGATCTATAAAACTCCATTTGTCGCCATTTACAATTGCATCGACCCAGGTAGCACCGCCATCGGTCGAAACCTGTACTTTCTCGCCAACGCCCAAAGCAGCTGTCAAAGACCCCTGAATCAAACGCCCAGCACTGCCATCGTTGGTCACGAAATCGCCGCTGTCAGCACCACTGTCCTTGCTCATGCTGTCGACTACCGCCGAAGCAATAGGCGTTGCCGTGTCGACCACAACCGTCCAAGAGTCGGAAGGAACGCTGGCATTACCCGCCGGATCAACAGCCACGACGGTGAATTCGTGGCTGCCATCGTTAAGTGGCGTCGTCGGTGTGTAGGCCCAGGTACCATCAGCTTTTACAATGGCGGTGCCCAGCAGATCGGTGCCGTCATAGACTTCAACAGTGTCACCCGCTTGCAACCCATCACCGCTAAGCGTCGGGGTCGTGTCATCCGTAATACCACCATCAGCAATCGGGTCTTGGTTAATGCCCACATCGTCAGCCACATTACCAATCACCGGAATACCTGGCGCGGTGGTGTCGATGATGGTTTCGAACACCGCCGTTGGCGCGCTTTCGCCACCTGCCGCCGTGGAAACCGTAGCCGTCAGATCATGGCTGCCGGTGCTCAATACCGGCGTGGTAAAGCTCCACTGGCCTGTAGTCGCATCAGCGATCACGGTGCCGAGCAAGTTGGCGCCGTCATAAATACTGACGATGCCGCCTGGCGTGGCTTGCCCATTCAGGGTAGGGGTGGTGTCGTCGGTGGTCTGGCCGCTGGTCAGGTTACCGGTGATGCTGCCTTCGTTATCTGCTACCGAGGTGATAGAAATAACCACGGCCGAGGTATCGACAGTGAATGGAATGGATGGGCCCATCGGGCCGACGTTACCGGCGCTGTCTACAACCTGGGCCGAGAACGAGTGCGGGCCATCAATCAACGCCGTGGCTGGCGTAAAGCTCCAGGCCCCGGTGGTGGGATCGGTAGTAACGCTGCCGATTGGGTTGACACCGTCGTAAATCACCACCACCGAGCCAGGCTCAGCCGTACCGGTAAAGGTCGGGTTGGCGTCGTCGGTGATGTCACCAGCGTTGATCGCGCCGGTCATAGCGCCCACATCATCCGTCAAGCTTTGTGATACGGGTGCGCCAGGCGCTACGGTATCTACGTTGATCGGGTAGTCACCGGTGGTCGGGCTCGAGTTACCGGCCGCATCAGTGGCCTGGGCGGTCAGGTTATTCAGGCCTTCAGCCAGCGGTGTGGTCGGTGTGAAGCTCCATTGGCCGTTGGCATCCACAATGGCAGTGCCCAGCGGCAGGCCGTTGGCGAATACGGTAATCACGTTGCCACTGGCGCCGGTACCGTTGATGGTTGGCTGAGCGTCATCAGTGGATTGGTTCTGCCCTACAGGCCCTTGCGAAGCACCTTGGTCATCCACAACCGTGATGATGGCCGGTGCGGTAGGTGCGCCACCGGCAATAACGTCCAAATCGAAACCAGGTGTCGGCACGCTTTCGTTACCAGCGGTATCCGTCGCAGTAACGGTCAGGGAGTGTGGCCCGTTACTCAAAGGCAAGGTGGGGGTAAATGTCCAGGTACCATCGGTGGCAATTACGCTGCCGATCGGCACGCCGTTATCATAGATGGTAACCAGGCTGCCCGGCTCCGCAGTACCGGACAGGTCCGGACGGGCGTCGTCGGTGATCTGACCCGAGACAAGATTGCCAGTCACAGCGCCCTGGTCATCAACCACGAAATCTAGGGTCGGTGCAATTGGCGCGGTGGTGTCCACGATGATGGTGTGCGGGTCCGACGGCTCGCTTTCGTTACCAGCCGGGTCACGAATCACTACCACAATGTCGTGGCTGCCTTCGGTCAGCTCAGGGTCAGGCGTGAACTCCCATTTACCATCTTCGCCGACCACTGCGGTGCCAATTTCAACACCATTGTCGATGACGGTCACGATATCGCCAGGCTCACCGCCGCTGCCGATCAGGGTCGGGGTGGTGTCGTCGGTGGTATCGCCATCATCGATGCTGCCCTGGTTCGGGCCGACATTGTCTTGTACGTCGTCAATACCACCGGTGCCAGGGCCAGGTTTGCCCGGTGCAGTGATATCCACGATGATGGTGTGCGGATCCGATGGCTCGCTTTCGTTGCCGGCCGGGTCGGTAATCACCACCACGAGCTCGTGAGAGCCTTCGGTCAATTCAGGGTCAGGAGTGAACTCCCATTTACCATCTTCGCCGACCACTGCGGTGCCAATTTCAACACCATTGTCGATGACGGTCACGATATCGCCAGGCTCACCGCCGCTGCCGATCAGGGTCGGGGTGGTGTCGTCGGTGGTATCGCCATCATCGATGCTGCCCTGGTTCGGGCCGACATTGTCTTGTACGTCGTCAATACCACCGGTGCCAGGGCCAGGTTTGCCCGGTGCAGTGATGTCCACGATGATGGTGTGCGGGTCCGATGGCTCGCTTTCGTTGCCGGCCGGGTCGGTAATCACCACCACGAGTTCGTGAGAGCCTTCGGTCAATTCAGGGTCCGGGGTGAACTCCCATTTGCCATCTTCGCCGACCACTGCGGTACCAATTTCAACACCGTTGTCGATGACAGTCACGATATCGCCAGGCTCACCGCCACTGCCGATCAGGGTCGGGGTGGTGTCGTCGGTAGAGTCGCCATCTCCAATGCTGCCCTGGTCCGAGCCCACGTTGTCCAGTGCGTCATCAATACCACCGGTGCCTACACCTGGCTTGCCCGGAGCAGTGGTGTCCACAATAATGGGGAATGGCAACGAAGGCGTACTGATGTTACCCGCCGCGTCTTCAGCGGTGACGGTGAATTCGTGCGGTCCTTCACTGAGTGCCGGATCCGGCGTGAAGCTCCACTTGCCTTCAGCATCGGCCAACGCAGTGCCAATTTCCACGCCATTGTCGTAGATATGGATAATCGAATCGGGTTCGCCGGTACCGCTCAGGGTAGGCGTGGTGTCATTGGTGTGGCCACCGCTGCCAACCTGGCCTTCCTGCGGCGCGACGTCATCGTAGACGCCGTCAATCAACGGCATGGAAGGTGCCACGGTATCGACAATGATTTCATATCCAGGTGATGGCTCGCCTTTGTTGCCGTCCTTGTCGACCGGCACGATAACGATTTCGTGATTACCGTCGTCCAGGCCCGGCACAGGCGGGGTGTACTCCCACTTGCCATCTTCGCCAACAATGGCGGTACCAATGGTCTTGCCGTTGTCGATGATTTCAACGCTGGTTCCCGGACGGCCTTCACCAGTGAAGGTCGGGGTACGGTCGTCTGTGGAGCCGCCATTTTCGATCAGGCCTTGCTTGTCGCCGACGTTGTCGTCAACGCCGCCGATGGAGCCCTTATCGGTATTGCCACTGCTGCCCCCCGGTACATCGTCGTTGCCGCCATCATCACGATTTGCGGCATACACGCCACCCAGTACACCCAAAGCCGCCAGGCCCAACAAAGCAGGCCAAAACCAGCCAATACCGGCAGCCGCCGCCAGGCCGTCGCCGAAACCGGTCAGCGGTTGCGCGCCCAGCACTTGCGGAGCTTCGACGCCTTCAATCAGGAACGCTGCGGAGCGATCCTGTTCAGCATCGGAAGAAATGTATTCATGGTAGGAACCGTCTTCAGCGACGCCGACCAGTTGGCCGCCACTGCCTTCAAAGTCTTCGATAATCAGCTGGGGCTGGTCTGGATCGCTACCTTCCAGCGCGATGTGCAAGTCTTTGCCAACGCGCTTGATGGTGATGTTTTCCGGCGCGATGCCGTTGGCACCCTCAGCCAGAATGTATTTGCCACCCTGTACCGCTTTGATGCGCACAGGCTGGCCGTTTTTGACGGAGGAGAGCTCCACCGTTTGGGTAATGGTCTTGCCGTCTACTACGGCAACGTTGACTACGTTAGCGTTCAAGTTCTTCTGCCTTTAATTAGTCAGGGTGGTCTTTACACCGGCCGGGCCGGCTTGCAGGTTAATCAACCAGGCTGCTCATGTTTGAGGTGGCCTTGGGATGCCGCAATTCTGTAAGGACTGAACATGAGTAAATATAAGAACTGTCTCAAAGCGATTTTATTGCTGAGG
Source organism: Pseudomonas fluorescens (assembly GCF_001902145.1). Taxonomy (GTDB): domain Bacteria; phylum Pseudomonadota; class Gammaproteobacteria; order Pseudomonadales; family Pseudomonadaceae; genus Aquipseudomonas; species Aquipseudomonas fluorescens_BV. The sequence continues at coordinate 25,636 of NZ_MRST01000014.1, read as the reverse complement.
GCCTATTTTTATTCACACAAAAAAAAGCCCGCTGAAGGCGGGCATAAATGGATGCTGAATATAGAAAGGAAATTTCTGGAGTCGCTACGCCATTTTACAAACAGCTATATTCAATATAAAAAAGGGAATACCGCTTTCAGCAAACGGCATTCCCGATCAATACATTCACAATAACACAGCAGGCGTCCCTTCCATGGGACAACGTCAATATGTGCTCTTGGCAGGACCATGTCTTTGAGATTTGTCTCAAAACTCAGAATCATAGAATTAAGTACCAGGCACTTCATTAATAATCGAGCTTTGAGACAGATCCCATGTTCGATTGCTTGTTCTCTGGACAACATAGCCTGCATGGGCTCAGCCCGTTTATCCCGACCTTGAATCCACACGATTCTATCGACGAACTCGAGCGCTTATCGATGATTATCCAAAATGCTTTAATGTGCTTGGCACTGAATATTTACCATGAAGGGCGTGGCGAGCCGCTCGACGGCCAGATCGCCATAGCGATGGTGACGATGAACCGTGCCAGCTGGGACACCGCAAGTATTTGCGAGGTGGTCTACGAGAAAAAACAATTCTCTTGGACCCATCGCCTCAAAGACTTCACACCGCAAGAGCCGGCCGCCTGGGCAATAGCTAAGCGCGTGGCCCACAGGGTCATTGAGGGAGAGCACGATGACATCACTGACGGCGCAACGCATTTTCATACGCACGCGGTACGGCCCGTCTGGCGCCACTCACTGAAGAAAGTTAAGACGATCGGGGGGCATGTGTTTTATGTGCAGCGATAGCCCTTAGCGAGCGCTATCGCCACAGGCCGAGCCAAGCAACCTTGAGGTGTTGAAACCGCCGTGAAATACAACCGAATCAAACCTCATACCGCGCCAGCCTCCGAAACAAATCCATATCCCCCCTCAGCCCCAACTTGCGGTAAGCCGACTGCTTCTGGGTACTGACCGTCTTCAAGCTTCGACCGAACAGCTCTGCAATACATGTGACGGTAAGCCCACTGATGCAGAGCCGCAGGACCTCTCGCTCCCGCAGGCTCAATGCGGGTAGAGAAAGCAGCACTGCTTCGACGTCGGCAGTACCGGTTAGAACGGGAGGTGAAACGGAAGGGGCAACGCTCATACCGGGGCAATCGTAATGCCGCCCTGAGGCCAGCAATCGAATGGCCTGCACACAGTCTTCAAGAGGCTGACACTTACAGACGATTCCGTGCACCCCGGCGTCCAGCAGCATAGTCACGGTCGCTGTACAGGGAACAGCCAAGAATACCAACACGCGAAGCTTGGAGTATTGGATATTTAAATACCGGATGAAATCCAAGCTGTCTTGGCACTTGGGCGCATAGTCCATTAACAAAAGATCAATGCCTCCCGCCTCTATGGCATGCAGTACGCCGCTGGACCGAAAGTAGCTTCCTGCTACTGCAATATCAGGCAGACCGGCAAAATAAGCACGCACACCATAATGAACAATTTCCTGTTCATCGAGCACGCCAACTCTGATTCGACTTGACATTAAGTATCCCTCCACTCCATAGAAAACAGCCTGCCTTTGACAAGCGACTCAAGTCGCCAAAACCTAAAAAAATCCAACATGGCTAAGACCACCCGAAGTTTCCGCAGGGTTTGAAGATCAATATAGGCTCTTCAACCAGCGTCTTACGAAACTAGAGAGTCATCGTCTCGAGTGTAAGCGGGACATGGTTAATAGGCTCTGAGATTTGTCTCAATTCTTAAAAATCAACTATCAACGTTATAATTTTTATTGAGACAAGTCTTACATTTTTCATTGGCACTTCGGGCGACCCTTATAAACAGTCACCTCTAATATCTCGGAGCCTAAAATGCCGGCCATTTCCCGCTATGGTTTATCCCACTCGCTGAAGCTCATGTGCTTGATCGGCATCAGTACCCAGCCATTTTCCGCCCAGGCGATCAACCTGACACGCGACAATGGCGCTGCGGTCGGCGATAACCAGAACTCACAAACTGCCGGCGTCGACGGCCCGGTATTACTCCAAGACGTACAGTTGGTCCAGAAGCTCCAGCGTTTCGACCGGGAGCGTATCCCCGAACGCGTGGTGCATGCTCGTGGGGCCGGAGCCCATGGCGTGTTTACCGCCACCAGCAATCTTGGAGATCTGACCAAGGCCAAGGTATTCACCGCTGGCGCCGTTACGCCCGTGTTCGTGCGTTTCTCATCGGTGATCCATGGCAATCAATCGCCGGAGACGCTGCGCGACCCTCGCGGCTTTGCGACCAAGTTCTACACCTCTGAGGGTAACTGGGACCTGGTGGGCAATAACTTCCCGACTTTTTTTATCCGCGATGCAATCAAGTTTCCCGACATGGTCCATGCGTTCAAACCAGACCCGCGCACCAATCTGGATAACGATGCCCGCCGTTTTGACTTCTTTTCTCATGCGCCCGAATCCACACGCACCCTGACTGAGCTGTATTCAAATGCCGGAGTCCCAGCCAGCTACAGGGAAATGAATGGCAACAGCGTGCACGCATACAAATTCATCAATGCTGAAAACCAGACCCATTACGTCAAGTTTCATTGGAAAAGCCTGCAAGGTATTCGAAACCTGCCACCGAAGGATGTCGCTAGGTGGCAAGGTGCCGATTACAACCACATGACCCGGGATTTGGTGACGCATATCGAAAAGGGTAGCTTTCCGAAATGGGATCTCTATGTACAGGTGCTCAAGCCCGAAGACCTGAAGAACTATGACTTCGACCCATTGGACGCTACCAAGGTTTGGCCCGACGTACCGTTTCGTAAAGCCGGGCAAATGGTACTGAACCGTAACCCGGCAAATGTATTCCAGGAAACCGAACAGGTCGCCATGGCGCCCTCCAATCTGGTTCCGGGCATCGAGCCTTCAGAAGATCGCCTATTGCAAGGGCGCCTGTTCTCGTACGCCGATACTCAGATGTATCGGCTGGGTGTCAACGCGTTGCAACTGCCAATCAATGCCCCCAAAAACGCCATCAACAATGCTAATCAAGATGGTGCGATGAACTCAGCCAGCACCACGACAGGTATCAACTACCAGCCGAGCCGGTTGTTTGTGCAGGAAGAGTCGTCCAGTGCTCGCTACAGCACGCTGACCTTATCAGGCAGCACCCAGCAGGCGAAAATCCAGCGCGAGCAAAACTTCAAACAAGCGGGAGACTTATATCGCTCGTTCAGTCGCAAAGAGCGCCAGGATCTGATCGAAAGCTTTGGTAGTTCACTGATTAGCTCTGACGATGTGAGTAAGCACCACATTCTGTCTTTCCTTTACAAAGCAGACCCTGAGTACGGAACAGGCGTCACTAAAGCCGCAAAAGGAGATCTGTCTCGCGTTCAATCGCTGGCCTCCCGCTTGGTTGATTGAGCCGGCTACTCGCTGCGCTAGATGACCACCGCCCCTCCCCCTACAAATGAGATACAGCATCATGCCTAACAAACAGCTCAGGATAATTATTGTCGACTCTGATCTGTCGAGACTGATTCAAGCTGAAAAATCCTTGAGCAGGCTTGGCTACTTCAGAATATTACCTATCCAGTACTTTGATGACTTACACGCACTGGATCACGAGCTAGTTGAGCCGTTTGATGTAATCATCGCAAATAAAGGGTTTGCCTGGAGCACCGAAGACAATTTAAAACTATTCTGGCGTACCACTAGAAAAATCAACTGCGTGTTGCTGTATGAAGATCAGAAAACAATGCTTGATGCTGAGAGTATCAGGAGCATGATGGCAAGGATCGACCCGGCGTCACCATGGGAGTGTTAAAAAAATTTGACATGGGCAAAGTTCAAACATGACGTCAGTCGCAGCTGCTCAAATGAAGTCCTAGATACTTGAGGAATTAAGACCAGAGTTCGCTACCCCGCCGCTTCCTCAATGAAATCGCTTGGCGGTAAAGTAGCTCTTATTCCAATAGGTATTGCTAAGGGAATCGATACGAACATGCTTGCCTGTTCTAGGAGAATGGATAAACTTATTATCACCAATATAAATACCTACATGCTTCATTCGCTGACGGCCATTATGCTTGAAAAACACCACATCACCAGACTTCAGATTTTTTCGATCAACTACTTTAGATGTTGAGCTGAGCATTGAAGAGGTTGTTCGTGGGATATGAATGCCAGCCTCGCTTCGGAACAGATAAACGAGCAGGCCACTACAGTCAAACCCCTTGCTGACCGAGGCGCCCCCCCAGCGGTAGGGTGTTCCAATGAGCTCGTGAGCACGGCTGACCATCTTGCCGGCATGTCTTCTCGCCTTGACGGCTCCGGAATCAAGATTCGTATATGCCGTATTTAGCGAATCAACCTGCTTTGGAGCGGCTAGCAGGGAGCCCGAGAGCAAACAGCACAAAGCAAAAGTAAACTTTATTTTAGACACGGCATCCATCCAATCATGTAAATTTGATGGGATGCATACTATTTAGCGTGTGGCATTCGTCGAATAGGATTTGTCTTAGTTTGTGCCATGGCTATAGCCAGGCCCGACGAATGGACATTCGCCTTATGCGATCCAAGATTTCAGATACCTAATTACGACATCCTTCAAGATTTGTCTCAAAAACAACGACAAGAGTTGCTAAGTTGTGGAGATGCGTCAAAATCTCTTCATTCAATTCTCCCAGCGGTTCAGCCACATGAACAATAGAATCTTAATCGTCGATGACCACCCGGCTGTACGCATGACTGTTCGGCGCCTGTTGGAAAATGAGGGGTGCACTATTGTTGGGGAGGCGGACAATGGCTCAGATGCCCTGCGCCTGACTCACGAACTGCACCCAGACACTCTGGTATTGGACATCGGCTTGCCGGATATTGATGGCCTGTCCATCATCGATCAACTGACCACTCTACGCTTACCCGTTAAAATCGTTGTGCTAACTGCAAAGGAATCTAATCACTTTGCAATTCGCTGCATACAGGCGGGGGCTCATGGATATGTTAATAAACACCAAGACCTATGTGAGCTGATCAATGCCGTTCGTGCCGTCAACGATGGCCTTGGTTACATTGCTCAAAGGGCGCTGCCCTGGACGTGTATCGATCTGCTGCAGCATGGGCAAGAGGCTCTTTTTAAAACCCTCTCCGCTCGCGAACTCGATATATTGCAAAAACTTTCTCAAGGTCTATCCAACAAAGAGATCGCCGAGCGCATGTCATTGAGCAGCAAAACCATCAGTGCCTGTAAAGCCCGGTTATTGATTAAACTCAACGCCAGTATGCTGCCGGAGTAGTATTGGCTGGCTAGGCGTGAATTTATTTTTTCCGTGACTCAAAAACCAATTTGAATAATTCGGAGTCGTTCCGTACATTCAACTTGCGCAACGCTGCCTGTTTCTGGCCACTGATGGTTTTGCGGCTACGCAGGAACTTCTCGGCGATCTCCGACACAGACTGACCCGCCAGGCAACAGCGCAATACTTCACGCTCTTTGGGCGACAAGGCAGGGTTATTGAGCAACACTCCGGCCCCATCCACGCCCGCCTGTTCGTTAGGTGAGGCCGCCGATGTAACCGGTGTCGAATCCAGCTCTGCAGACATGGCCGGCGAAAGATATAAACGGTCCAGAGCCACCATGCGTATCGCTTTCATCAGCTCTTCCGTTTTCTGGGACTTGCCGAAAAAACCGTTGGCTCCCGCGCGAATCGCCATGTTGACCGTGGCCGGTTGCTCTACGGAGGAAAAAATCAGGATACGCAAGTCCGGATAATGGCTGCGCAACAGTTGAATTAACCGCAGTCCGTCCAACTCCCCGTCTGTCAATTGATAGTCGAGTACAAGCAAGTCAGCCTCTTCACTGCGCAAGCCTGCGAGCAACGCCGCGCTGCCGGAGTAAACGCCAACCACGCGAAAATCCGCCTCGTTGTTCAGCCGAACTTTGAGGGCTTCACGAATCAACGCATGATCATCGAGTAACAATATCCGAAGAGGTGATACGACCGACCACTGCATTTTTCAAAACCTCATTACTCTTACGATAGGATCGAACTATTCCTACAGATCTGCGACGCTTCCGCACGATAGCTCAATCGTTGTGGGAAATAAACATAAGGCATCGCGACCTCCGCACACCATTACCGAAAGCGATGGGACAAGCCCTGCCGAACCGGCCTTTGAGACAAATCTCGTTCATTCCCGCTCAGTGCTTTTGTCAGAATCATCCTAGTCGAGCAGTGTAGGACGTGAGGGTATAGGCTTGTTGGAATCGTTTACGGATACCCATTACGACTCCCTCCAGGAACCGCCTGGCCATTAGTGCTCTCAATGGAAATGAACGCCTTGAAAACCCTTCGTTTATTGCTCCTCCGGTCGTTGGGCTTGCTCACGTGTCTCCTGGCAACCACGCTGTATGCTCAGGAACCGGAGCCGACTGAGCTGCAGATTCATGCTCCGGTTACCACGCCCAAGGTCATCTTTGCTCCGCAAACGCGTGCCTGGCTCATTAACCGACCTGAAGTTACTGCAGCGATCTGGAGTGGCGCATGGCCTCCATTGCATATGGGCTTTGAGCAGAATCAGTTCGAAGGCGTGGCAGCGGATTATTTGGGCGTCATACAAGCGGCTACCGGAATCCGCCTGAAGGTCCTACGTTTCGCCACCCGTGCCGAAGCCAGAGAGGCATTACTGCAAGGCCGTGTCGACATGCTGGCGCTGCATGATGTGAGCGAAGGCCAGGAAGGTGCGATCACCCAATCCAGACCCTACTTGCTTAATAACAAGGTTATTGCTCGTCATATTGGTGAAACCCGACAACCATCTCCCGACCTCGCCGGGCAGCGTCTTGCCTTTGTGGGTGACGACACTGTTGGTGCGCTGCTTAAACAGCAATACCCAGAAGCCACATTGGTCCAATACTCCAACCACTTGAACGGCCTGACTTCGTTGATCTATGAACAAGCTGATGCATTCTGGACCGATGCCGTCGTTGCGGAGTATCTGATCCGAGTCTTGTACAACAACGATATTTATATTGCTGGCGACGCGACGACTACCTCAGCCGATATCAATTTTGCCGTGAGTGATAGAAAACCGCAGCTACTAGCAGCGATCAACGACACACTCAATGCGCTTCCTCAAAACGATATGAAGCGAATTACCAGTCGATGGGGTCTGGGTGACCATTTCGTTGCGGATAGATCAGCACTGGAACTGACATCCGAGGAGTTGACGTGGATTGAGAACCACAAAAAAATAAAAGTCGTCCTCGCCGCCTCTTACGCCCCCCTATCGTTTTATGACCAAAACAACAGGCTGCAAGGGTTGACCGCAGACTTGCTTGCCATCCTGGCACAACGCACGGGGCTGGAAATAGACGTCGTACGCAGTGACAGCGTGTCGGACATGTTAAAGCGGCTTGAGGACAATCAAGTCGACTTGATCGCCGCATTGAGTATTGGGGACCTGCGCCTGAACCCATCGCAGTACACCCGACCCTATACCGTCAGCCCTTTCGTCGTCATAACCAAACGCCAGTCCCCCATTCGTGACCTGAACGAACTTAACGGCAAACGCCTGGCCATTCCGGTTGGAAACCCACTTTCGAAATGGCTCCAACAGCAGCATCCGGGAGTCATTCAAGTGCCCGTTGAAACGGCAGCGCGTGGCGTCGAACTCGTGTCCAACGGGGATGCCACCGCCAGCATCCATACCCAGCTGGGCGCCAACTATTTTATCAAGCACCATTTTCGCAACGATCTGATGATTTCCGCCATGGTGGGCCCCAACCCTGCGCGTATCGGCATGGTTGTTTCCATCGAAGACATGCCACTGAAAAGCATCATCAATAAAGTGCTGTTGGAGATCCCCCCCGAAGAGTTCAAAACCCTGAGCGATCGCTGGCGCAACCATGCTGCCCCAGCCGTAGCCAGCTCCTGGAGTACCTACAAGAGCAGCGTCTATAAAGTCATCGGCGTGGCGTTGTTGTTCTCGTTGGCGTTTCTGATTTGGAACTACTACCTGCAAGCTCAAATTAAGAAGCGTAAGAAAGCCGAAACCGCGCTCAGCGACCAGTTATCCTTCAGCAAGACGCTGATCGACGGATCGCCCATTGCTTTGTACGTGCGCGATAAAGTGGGCAAGCTGGTTCATTGCAACCGCGCCTATCTCGAGTTTCTGCAGACAACTCAAGAGGATGTACTAGGCAAGACATTGCCAGACGCTGAGATTCTCCCCTCATCCTTGAGCGGGCAGTATGATCAGATCTATCAGAACAGTGAGCACAATGCCGAGCCCGTCTTCGCCGACCTTGAAATCAACGTGAAAGATCAGCGACACCGTATTTATCACTGGACGCTTCCTTTCCAAAGTAGCGCTGGTGAGTTCTCCGGGATCATTGGCGGCTGGTTGGACATCAGCGAGCGCGAGCAGTTGGTGGAGCAACTGCGTGTGGCCAAACACGCCGCTGACGAGGCCAACGAATCCAAGTCGATTTTCCTGGCGAGCATGAGCCATGAGATTCGCACGCCTATCAGCGCCCTGATCGGTTTGATCGAAATGCTCCGGGTCCGAGGAGGCACCCCGCAGCAAATCAATGACAACCTGGCAGTCGCCCATGAGTCAGCGCAGTCGTTGCTATCTCTGATCGGAGACATTCTCGACCTGTCAAAAATCGAAGCAGGAGCAATGATCTTGTCGCCGCGCCCTACCCGGCTCAGCGAATTACTCCACTCGGTACACAAGCTGTTCGAAATCAACGCAAGTAATAAAAATTTAACGTTCGACCTAGTCATCGACGCCCAGGACCAACACGTAATCATTGATGCGCTGATGCTTAATCAGATCATCGCGAACTTGGTCAGTAACGCAATCAAATTCACTGCGCAGGGCTTCGTCCAGCTGTCTCTCAAGCAATTGCCCAATGACTCCGAATCGAACCTGGCTCGCTACGTTATCGAGGTCCGCGACTCCGGTATGGGCTTGGATGAACAGCAGAAAAAAGCCATTTTTGAGCCCTTCGTCCAGGTGGCTTCTGCTCAAGCAAGCACACGCGGTACAGGTTTGGGGCTGAGCATCTGTATGCGCCTGGCGACGCTGCTAAAAGCCCAAGTGAGCGTGGATAGCCAGCCAGGTAAAGGTTCGTGCTTCCAATTGTGGTTTGAGGCTGAACGCACCGTCATGGAAGACGAGCAGGGATCAGCCCAACCCCTAGCCGCTCCGGGTATGAGCCTCAACATTTTGGTAGCCGAAGACCATGCCGCCAACCGTTTGCTGTTGTGTCAACAGCTCGAGTACTTGGGACATCATGCGATCTCTTGCGATGATGGCGAAACCGCGCTGGCGCAATGGGAAGCGGCAGACCCGCCTTTCGACTTGACCATCACCGACTGCAACATGCCACGCATGGATGGTTATGAGCTGACCCGCCGAATCCGTACCCTTGAGCAATCGCGCGGTTTGGGCATGCATCCGATCTTTGGCCTCACCGCCAATGCTCAGTCGCACATTATTCAGGACTGCCTTGATGCAGGTATGACCCAGTGCCTGTTCAAACCCATAGGCATCGAAATTCTTACTGAGCAGATTCATGCAGTCACCGCCCAGATTGAACGTCAGGTCAAAGCCGCTCGTAGCACCGGCGGTGAACTGGAAAAACTCCGAATTTTGTGCCCGGATGCCTACGGTCCGCTGGTTGAAGAGCTGATCAATACGAACCGTCAGGACGCTGCCCGCCTAGAGCAACTGATGATCAATAACGAATTAAAAAAAATCAGCGGACTGGCCCACAAGATCAAGGGCGGGGCACAGCTGGCCGACGCGCGAAATCTGATTGAGGCCTGCGCGCAGTTGGAGTCGCTAGTCCACTTGGAGGACGCCGATGCTTGTGAAAGACAGATCAAAACGGTGGTCCACATCATGCTGACGCTGGAACAACAACTGCTGACCACCATTTAACTATTTATGCCCAATGGCCTGCGGACAGGCCTGCCATTCTCAGGTGAATCATGAGCAAACGAAAATTCGGTGGGCTACGAACCCGCCCCATCAAGAATCAGCCTTCTCAGGCCGCTCAGTTCGAACAACTGGCGCAGACCTTTCGAACGGCGATGGCTCATCGAGACTACGGCGCCGCTTGTATTGCCGCGCAAGGTGCATTGAAAATTGTGCCGCAGCATATGGGCGTGATGTCCGACTATGCGTTGTGCCTGATGCGTCAGCAGCAGTACAGCAAGGCCCATAAGGTGTACTTACGCATTTACGATGCCCCGCCGCACCTCCAGGCTCAAGCTGGCCAGACCTGGCTCGATGGTCTTGCCGAAGTCTGTGGGTGGCTGGGCCTGCGCGAGGACGCATTACGTTACGGCAAGTTATCCCTGGAGCGCTCAAGCGCTCGCCACAGCCAGGGGCCCCTTCACTCACTGCCGGTCTCCCCGCCCGCCTTCCAGCGTAGCCAACCGCAACGCAACATCATCGCGTTCACCTTGTTCGGTGACAGTCCGCGTTATTGTGAATCAGCGATTGCCAACGTGCTTGTCGCTCAGGAGCTATTCCCCGATTGGCGCTGCCGGATCTACCTCGACGATACGGTGCCCAGCTCTGTCCATCAGCGGCTGCAGGACGCTGGCGCACAGATCATAGACATGAGCGGCGCAGCGCGGGACGGTGTACACCCACTGATGTGGCGCTTTCTGGTGGTGGACGATCCGGAGGTCGATCGTTATCTGATTCGGGATGCGGACTCACTGTTGTCAGAGCGCGAGAAAGCCGCAGTCGAACAATGGGTGGCCAGCGATTACTGGTTCCATCACATACGAGATTATTTCACCCACACCGAGCTCATCCTGGCAGGTTTATGGGGAGGCTGCAGGGGTGGGCTGATGGAGCTGAAACCGCTTATGCAAAACTGGCTGACGCAGCAGGCAGACGTCACTCGTTTTGCTGACCAGATTTTTCTGCGGGAGAGCGTTTGGCCAACATTGCGTCAGAGTGTTCTAAGCCATGATGACTGGTTCGATTTTCACGGTGCAGTACCATTTCCATCGCATCCACCGATCCGTTGGCGTACTGAAAGTTTTCATGTGGGCAGCAATGCCAGCTTTCAGGCCATTCGGGGTAGCAGTGACAAGGCCGATGGCGAGCGCCAGGGCTGGCGAGTGGTGGATGCGGAGGGCGTGGAAAAATGTTCATACAGTGCGAGCGTGCAAGATGGGCAATGGAGCGCTGACTTACCTTTCTTCATTGTCGAGCCGATATCAAGCGCACGGTGGCGGGTTGAGCTAACCAACTGAGGGGGCGCCTGAAACGGTTCTCCTGCTATCTGCCCCCTCGAGCATAGTGTATGCTCAAAATCAGCGCCGGAATGTCGTTGCCCATCATCGCAAGAAGCCCCTATCGCATGAGCGTGAGTATCGCTTTGTACAGGTAAGGACACCCGAGACGGCGAGTGCTAGCGTAGGGTGTACGGCCCTGATTACACGTACCGCCCGGGTTTACAAGAGTTAGAAACCACCTCACCTTCTGATGAGTCGATCTACGTCGACTAAACCAGTTAGCTATTCTCTTTACCTAACCAGCGATACGTTACGCCACCGATCACTGCCCCCAGCAATGGTGCCATCCAGAACAGCCACAACTGCTGAATCGCCCAGCCACCGACTATCAACGCAGGGCCGGTGCTGCGGGCGGGATTGACCGAAGTATTCGTGATTGGAATCGAGATTAAGTGGATCAATGTCAGCGTCAGGCCAATAGCAATAGGGGCCAGACTGGCCGGAGCGCGTTTATCTGTAGCCCCCAGAATGATCAGGATGAACATTGCGGTCATCACCAGTTCAGTGACAAATCCCGCCAGCATTGAGTAGCCGCCTGGCGAGTGTTCGCCATAGCCGTTAGACGCGAGACCGCTCGCCAGTTCGAAGCCAGGTTTGCCAGTGGCAATAAAATACAACAGTGCCGCTGCAACCACCCCGCCCATCACTTGGGCGAAGATGTAGGCTGGCAATTCCTTGCTAGGGAAACGTCCACCCACCACTAATCCAACCGAAACCGCCGGGTTGAGATGGCAACCGGAAATGTGGCCGATGGCAAAAGCCATGGTCAGTACTGTCAGGCCAAACGCGAGAGAAACCCCAAGAAAACCGATGCCTAACTCTGGGAAGGACGCAGCCAGAACCGCGCTACCGCAGCCACCGAACACCAACCAGAAGGTACCTATCAACTCAGTAATTGAACGTTTGAATAACGACATGCGTAAAGTGTCCGATTGAAATAAAGGGGGCGCAGGTTAACGAAAGACATTCTTTTTAAATGCAAGATTTGTCTCGAATTTCGTTCTCCAAAGAAGTCCTCAGCTCATAGCGAAGCGTAGATCATATTTGCGGCTGGGTATGACGTTCATCCGATTCAAGGGGCAAGGTCACTATCCCACAGGCGCTATTACTACTTTTGTTTTTCAGGCGCGTAATCAGCGTGCAAGTTGCGTAATGGCGTCACGACGCGGGCGATTGCTTATTTGGTGCCAGAACGCATTTTCATCGGCTCGGTGGCGTCGAGCCGATGCGGATCACTGTGCTAGCCAGCGCGCAAGCTGGCACAGCCTTCTGGATCGCAAGCAGGCTATTTTACCGTGAGGGTTTGCTCGCCAAATGGAAGCTCGATGATCATTGACGCCTCTGCCTGCCTTTCCGGGCGACTTCACCGGAACACACGCCGGCAGCGTTGCGGGAGGTTGAGCTCAGTAAAGCGCCAGCCACTTACGGATCACGCTGGCATTGATGCCGTGACCTGTGACAACGCTGAAAATGGAGGCACGGGGCACACAAGCAAGGACGTCCTCCAGAACGAGGACAATCAGTTATAAATCACAATTAATTATTGTTTTACGATAATTAATTGTGTAATTTTGAGTCTCACCCTCTCAAAGGTTCAAAAAAATGCCGCTAAGACACCTTATTAAATTTAGCCAACGCATGGCCGTTCTGACGCTGACGCTCATGGCAGGGATGCTCATCCTAAATGCCGCCCTTTGGATTTTTCCTGTATTGGGTTCAAGCCAAGGGTTAGGAGCCGGCTTTTCGCTAAGCGGAGTGATGCTGAGCCAACTCGCGGTAAACATCGAAATGCTCACTTGGTGGCAAACGTTAGGCGCGATTTTGGTCTCAAGCATCCCTTTGATCGCCTTGGCCAGCGGCCTCAATCATTTGCGGCGCCTGTTTCAGGCATTTGCTCGTGAAGAGTACTTTTCCAGTAGCACTGCGGCCCACTTAGGCAAAGTTGGACGCAGTGTCGTACTTTGGGTAATCTCAAGTTTTATTTTCACGCCAATACTCAGCATCTTAGTCACCCTACACGCACCGCCCGGCCAGCGCCTTCTCACTATTAGCTTCACGTCAGCAGATTTTGTCGCTTTATTTCTTGCGGGATGTATCGCTTTGATAGCGCGGATTCTGGCCCGTGCGGGTGAACTCGATGCTGAAAATAAAGCTTTCGTGTGAGGCTATGACAATGCCTATTATTATTGAATTAGACGTGATGCTCGCGAAGCGTAAGGTCAAGTCGAAAGACCTTGCAGCGGCGATTGGTATTACCGAACAAAATCTGTCTCTGTTGAAACAAGGGAAAGTCAAGGGGGTACGTCTGGGTACATTGGAGGCAATTTGCAGTTATTTAAACTGTCAGCCTGGAGACCTGTTGGTATATCAACCGCAACCACACGTACCTACGTAAGTTTTTCATAGCGAGGGAACAGCTGAGTCTTAACTGTTCCCTCCTAAAAACGCCCACTCGGAAAAATATAAACGTAACATCCATTTGCCATTCCCTCTTACGCTCGATCACAGCTGCTGAGCAACGGATCAAACCACCGGATACGACACGCCGCCACTTATCGGCCGCTCCCAGTAGTAGCGGAACAACCACCGCTTATTGCCGACCGCGATCACCATCAGTGACAGACCATCAAAATCGCCAAACTGAATATCAAATCTCAGTCCGAACTGTTTGCTCGGTTTTTCATGCCATGGCAAGAGATCCCTTCAACGCTTTGAACCGGCAAGGCAAACTCAGCACAAACAAAAACGCCGATCATCACTGATCGGCGTTTTCGTTGAATATGGAGCGGGAAACGAGACTCGAACTCGCGACCCCGACCTTGGCAAGGTCGTGCTCTACCAACTGAGCTATTCCCGCAAATGGCGTCCCCTAGGGGACTCGAACCCCTGTTACCGCCGTGAAAGGGCGGTGTCCTAGGCCACTAGACGAAGGGGACACGCTACCGAAACACATGGTGTGTGTTCCAGTGCCCAGAGGCCTCGTCCGAAGACTTGGTCCTGGTTTCACTCAATGCCGCCCGAAGGCCACACTGCTTGTAAATTGGAGCGGGAAACGAGACTCGAACTCGCGACCCCGACCTTGGCAAGGTCGTGCTCTACCAACTGAGCTATTCCCGCATATGGCGTCCCCTAGGGGACTCGAACCCCTGTTACCGCCGTGAAAGGGCGGTGTCCTAGGCCACTAGACGAAGGGGACACACCTACAACATTCACTCCCTACCGCGTTTCGCTGTGTGCTTTACGCTGTAAGTGGCGCGCATTCTATGGATGGATTGAAAGGTCGTCAACCCCCAAGGATAAATTTATTTAAATCAATGACTTCGCCATGGTTTCACGGCCCTTGCGGGCATTGGCACCGTCCGAGCCTTGGCGCCTATATTCTGGCGTTCGACAAGACGCTATAGTTCACCCTGGCAAATGATGGCAATGTGCATCCATTCAGGAAGCGCCTACCTATATAGAAGAAATCACCTGGGCAACTGGTCGATCGGTCCTATCCGCCGGATGACCCAGTCACTACACTCCACAGCACACCCTATTAAAGAGGTCACACCGGTGACACCACTCATGATCACCCTGCTGGTAATAGCCGGGATCGTAATACTGATCGCCATTGGCTACATGAACCACGTGGTGGAAAACAACAAGCTGGAAAAGAAGCGTACCGAGATCGAGCTTAACGATCGGCTACGTCGCTGCGGTGAAATCACCGAGACCTTCCCCGGCCAACTGATGACCCCAGCGCTC
Source organism: Pseudomonas fluorescens (assembly GCF_001902145.1). Taxonomy (GTDB): domain Bacteria; phylum Pseudomonadota; class Gammaproteobacteria; order Pseudomonadales; family Pseudomonadaceae; genus Aquipseudomonas; species Aquipseudomonas fluorescens_BV. The sequence goes on along the minus strand of NZ_MRST01000014.1, from coordinate 10,585 downwards.
AAGCTGTTGCTGGCTCGCCTGGAACTGAACGTCAACCAGCGCCTGTTGAATCTCAACAAGTCCAGCACACCACTCAAGGCCCGCATCACCGAACTCAATGCGCTGATCGCCCAGGGTGAATCCATTCCGGTGGCCAACCCACCGGCACCGATCCAGACCGAAGCCAAGGCCAAGGACGTGCGTTTTTTGCTCGAAGCCCTGCACGGCCAAGTCACCCGCGCCGCCCAGGACGGCTTCCTGCCAACCAACGAGGCCAAGCACTGGATCAAGGAAATCCGTCATATCCTGGTGCTGTTGCACATCGAGTTTTTCAACAACCTCGGCCAGCACGCCCTGCTGCAAGGCCAACCCGGCCAGGCACGCCTGGCGTTCGAACGCGGCGTGCAGTACCTGCGCAAACAACCGGAGCCGGTGCTCTACAGCGCCCAGCTGCAACTGCTGGAATCCCAACTGGCGCGCGCCAACTCCACGGTGCTGACCAACAGCAAGCCTGCCGAAGACGAAGTCAACGAACTGACCGAGGGTTTGAAAGTCGTCGACGCCGACGCCGAGTGGAAGAAAAAAGCTATCTACGATTGATGGCAACGCGAACGCAATGCTCAAAGCAACGAAGATCAAAAGTGGGAGCTGGCTTGCCTGCGAAGACGTCGGCCCAGCAAACATTGATGTTGACTGACCCACCGCTTTCGCGAGCAAGCCCGCTCCCACAGTTGGATTGTTGGGTGTCAGGTAGATAAGCATCGGCTGGCAGGGCGTCATCGCAGCGATGCGGCGACCCGACAAGCCAGCTCCCACACTGGATCGCGGGGCGCGCTGGCAGGCCGTCGCGGGAGAAAGCTCCCTCTCAGGCCCCAAATCGCCACATGCCATCAATGTGCACCTATCCCCCCGCCCCCGACTAGCGTAAAAAAGTGCCCCTCACTCCGTGAAATTAGAGGCCTGTTATGCCTGTCGCCGTGATTGATGGACAACCGCTGCACTATATCGACCAGGGCGCCGGCCCTGTCGTGCTACTGGGTTCGAGTTACCTGTGGGCCAGCGACATGTGGGCGCCGCAGATTGAAGCGCTGTCGCAGCAATACCGCGTGATCGTCCCCGAGTTGTGGGGCCACGGTGAGTCCGGCCCTTTGCCAGCACCCACCCATTCCCTCGATGACCTCGCCCGCCAGGCCCTGGCGCTGCTGGATCACCTGGACATCGAGCAAGCCAACCTGGTGGGGCTCTCTGTCGGCGGCATGTGGGGCGCACGCCTGGCATTGCAGGCTCCCGAGCGCATCAACAGCGTGGTGCTGATGGACACCTACCTCGGGGCCGAACCCGAAGCAACGCGCCAGTACTATTTCTCGCTGTTCAAGATGATTGAAGACGCCGGGGCGATCCCCGAACCGTTGCTGGATGTGATCGCACCGATCTTCTTCCGCCCGGGCATCGACCGCGAATCCGCGCTCTACCAGGACTTTCGCCAGTCACTGCAAGGCTTCCCCAAAGAACGCTTGCTGGACAGTATCGTGCCGCTGGGCCGCCTGATCTTCAGCCGCGAAGACATCCTGGAGCAATTATCTGGATTGGACTCCGACACCACCCTGGTGATGTGCGGCGAACAGGACAAACCCCGGCCACCTGCAGAATCCAAGGAAATGGCCGACCAGATTGGTTGCGACCTGATCCTGATCCCCGAGGCTGGGCATATCTCAAGCCGCGAGAACCCGGATTTCGTCAACGAGGCGCTGCTGACCTTCCTCGCCAACCACGCCTGACCGCCCTGCCCTCAGATCGCAGCGCCTACGCTGCGATCAAAGGCGGAAATGCCCCACCATCCCCTTGAGTTGCGCGCCCAACTGCGCCAACTGGATGCTCGAGGCGGCATTGCCCTGCATGCTCAACGCCGAATGATCGGCACTCGCCCGAATACTGGTGACGCTGCGGTTGATCTCTTCGGCCACCGAGCTTTGCTCCTCGGCGGCGGCGGCGATCTGTTGGTTCATCTGCTGGATCAATGAAACAGCCGCCGCAATGCTGCCCAAGGCCCCTTCGGTTTCCAGCGCATCACTGACCGCCAGTTTCACCAGCTCGCCACTCTGCTGGATTTGCTGCACCGAGGATTGCGCCGCACTGCGCAGCGTGCTGACCAGCCGTTCGATTTCCTCGGTCGATTGCTGGGTGCGCTTGGCCAGTGCCCGCACTTCATCGGCCACCACTGCAAAGCCACGCCCCTGCTCACCGGCACGCGCCGCCTCAATCGCAGCGTTCAAAGCCAGCAAGTTGGTCTGTTCGGCCACGCTCTGGATCACGCTCAAGACGGTACCTATATTCTGGATTTGCGCGCTGAGGCTTTCGATACTAGCGCTGGCACTGTTGCTGGATGTGGCCAACAACTCGATACGCTGCAGACTCATGCGCACCACCTGCTGGCCGCTATCGACCTTGGCATCCGCGGTCTGAGCGGCTTGGGCCGCCTGCTCGGCATTGCGTGCCACATCGTGCACCGTGGCGGTCATCTGGTTCATCGCCGTGGCGACTTGCTCGGTTTCGTCCTTCTGGTTGCTGACTTCAGCAGTGGTTTGCTCGGTGACGCTGGACAATGAATGCGCGGAGCTGGCGAGCTGTTCGATCCCCGCCTGCAACCCGCTGACCATCTGGCTCAAGCTGTTGCCCATCTGCTGCATCGCCTGCATCAACTGGCCGATTTCATCACGCCGGCTGATCTCCATGCGCCCACTCAGGTCACCCGAGGCGATCTGCTGGGCCACGGCGATCACTGCACGCAACGGCGCAACAATCAAGCGGGTGATCACCCATGCAGCGATCAAGCCCACCAGCAGCGCCAGGGCGGATGAACCGATGATCAGCAGCGTGCTGTGCTGCAACTGCGTTTGCATGGACTGATCTTCGGCGGCGTAAGCCTGGTTGACCCGGCTGACCACTTGCTCGGCGCGGTCATGCAATTGCGTGTAGACCACTTTTTCCTGAGCCAGCAGCCCGGTGTATTCACCGAGCTTTTCACTGAACGACGCGATATGCCCGGCGACTTCATTGAGCACGGTCTGGTAGCCGGGGTCCTTGACCGTGGTTTTGAGTTTCTCGACTTCAGCCAGGGCCTGGTCGGCTTGCTCGATCCTGCCCTGCCCGGCGTCGTCTGCGTCCGCCCTGCGGCTCTGATCCAGGCGCACCCGCGCTTCGTTCATGGCCTGCAACATCAGGCGCGACACCTGGCTGACCTGCCCTGCCTGCTCGATAAACTCCGCGCCCTCCTTGCCTTGGCTTTCCTTGAGGCCATAGGCGCCGTCGTCCGCCAGCCCGGCTTGCAGCACATCCAGGTTATTGGCCACGCTGGACACCGACCAACTGGCCATTTCCAACGCGAGGTCCTTGGTCTGGGTCAATTCGACGAACTCATCGAATGCCTGGCGATAGGCGACCAAAGCTTGCTCAACATCACCCATCACTCGCTCGTTGCTGGCGGACCGAGCCTTGAGGCGCGTGGCCTGGGCCAGCAGCGCATCGACACTGGCATGCAGGGCATCAACGGCCTTGGGATCGGCGTGCAACGCATAGTCCTGCTCGATCAAGCGCACCTTGAGCAAGTCGCTGTTGAGCGTCGACATCGACGTAAGGCCTTCGAAGCGCTGGCCGATGGTCTGCAGGGACCACACACCGATGGCCGCTACCAAGGCCGTCAGCAGCAGTACCAGGGTAAACCCCAAGCCGAGTTTTTTTGCCATACCGAGGTTGGCGAAACGTCGTTGCACGCCCGAATTCATTGCGCTTGATCCTCTTGCAATGGCAAATGCCATAAGCCAGGTTTACAAGCAGCGAGATTCGCAACCCCGAGGCACTGAGCACAAGCTGCTGGCGCCGGAATAATGGCAAAAAGCTACATGCGCGTCGTTTTCAGAATGGTCGAGGTCGATCTTGCCGCGCCCATGGCGCGGAACAACGTCAATGCGCGTTGATCAGCGGCGTAGGCCACATTGATGCGTAGCCATTCGCTGCGCTCACCCGTGGGGCTGAACAACGCCCCCGGCGACAGCAACACACCCAGCCGCTGGGCGCAGGCTTGCAATCGCAAGGGGTCGGCCAAGCCTGGTCGTGCCCACAGGAACATCCCGCCCGCGGGTGCGGCAAATACCTGCCACTCTTCATCCTCCAGCACCTGCAGCGTGGCAGCCATCTGCGCATTCAAGCGCTTGCGCAGGCGCTGCACCCACTTACGGTAAGTGCCGTTACTCAACAACGTCGCCACCATGGCTTCAGCAAACCGTGAAGTGCCGATGCCTGTCAGGGTCTTGAGCTGGGCCAATTGCGTAATGATCGCAGCACTGGCACACAGGTAACCCACGCGCAGGGCGCTGCTCAGGGTCTTGGAAAAGCTCGACACATAGATCACCCGATCATCATGGGCCAGCGCTGACAAGCGCGTGCAACTGGCATGCTGCAGGTCGCCGTACACATCCTCTTCGATAATCAGGAAGTCGAGTTCGCGGGCCAGCTCCAACAACCGCTCCGCCACCGGACGGCACAGGCTGGTGCCGGTGGGGTTGTGATACAGGCTGTTGATGAACAGACACTTGGGCCGATGGGTTTGCAGCAGCGCTTCCAATGCCTGTATATCCGGGCCGCCATGGGCGCGCGGCACTTGCAGCAGCGTGACCCCCTGAAAGGCCAGTTGGCGATAAAGATTGCCATACCCGGGTGTTTCGACCACCACCTCATCACCGGGCTTGAGCAGGGTGCGTATCAGCAGGTCCTGGGCATGGCTGGCGCCATGGGTGGTGAGGATACGGTCCAGGCTGGTGGGCACGTGAATCTGGGTCAGGCGCTTGAGCAATTGTTCGCGCAACGCCGGCAGCCCCAAGGGTGTGCTGTAGTTGAACAGGCCACCAGTGTCGGTACGGCTCAGCTCACGGATCGCGTAGCTGATGTCATCGCTTTCGCGCCAGGTGTCGGGTAACCAACCGCAGCCCAACTTCAGCTCGCCCAGCGGGCTATCGGTAAATGCACCCCAGCCTTGTTCCGCACCTTCATACCAGTGGTTTTCGTGGGCCGTGGTGGGATGCGCCACCACGAACCCCGAACCCTGCCTGGGGGCCAGCAGCCCCTGGGCCACCAACCGTTCGAATGCTTCGATCACGCTGGACTGGCTCAGCAGGTTATCGAGGGCCAATTGGCGAATGGAAGGCAAGCGTGTGCCAGGGCTCACCCCCTCCTTGCGAATCCATTCTGCCACCGCGCCGACGATCTGCTGAACAACCGGTACCAGGGCTTGTCGATCGATCCCTAAATCCATGAGCCACTCACTTAAACTGTCTGTTAACCCAAAACAGTTAAGCACAGAAGCCTGGTAAAACTGGTCGCCAACTTTTATTAAAGTATTGATTTTATTGGATTATTTACCTGCGGAAACATATTCAGCCACGGCACTCTGCCAGCTATGGAAACGCCCCACATCACCCCGCGCTCTTTTCAAACAGCGTGCCAAGCGCGGTCCTAGATCGCCGTCGCGCCACCGTCCACCGCCAGGGCCTGACCGGTGGTAAACGCTGCGCCATCACTGCACAGGTACAACACGGCGCTGGCGATTTCCTCAACCTTGCCAATGCGTCCCACCGGGTGCATGGCTGCGGCAAACTCAGCCTTACGCGGGTCGGCCTCATAGGCGCGACGAAACATGTCGGTATCAATCACGGCCGGGCAGACGGCATTCACGCGAATTTTCTTCTTCGCGTACTCGATGGCCGCCGATTTGGTCAGGCCAATCACCGCATGCTTGGACGCCGCATAGATGCTCATCTTCGGTGCCGCCCCCAGCCCCGCCACCGATGCGGTGTTAACGATGGCACCGCCGCCCTGAGCCAACAGCAAAGGCAATTGATACTTCATGCACAGCCACACGCCTTTGACGTTAACCCCCATGATGGCATCGAACTCATCGAGACTGCCGTCGGCCAGTTTGCCCTTTTCGATTTCGATGCCGGCGTTGTTGAAGGCGTAGTCCAGGCGTCCATAGGTGGCGACGGTCTGTGCCATCAATTGCTGCACGTCCGTGTCGAGCGTGACGTTGCAGCGCACAAATATCCCTTCGCCACCGGCCTGGTGGATCAGTGCCACAGTGCCCTCACCTCCTGCCACATCAAGGTCGGCGACCACCACCTTCAAGCCTTCGGCGGCGAATGCCAGCGCGGTGGCGCGGCCAATACCAGCGGCGGCGCCAGTCACCAAGGCGACCTCGCCGGAAAACGTCATGCTCATGGGAACTGTCCTGTGGGGTTAATTGCCGTGGAGCGAGTCTAACCAACGCCGGGAGCCGCGCGTCAGCACTATCAGAAGGCCGGTTGGCGCTACATGAATCGCAGTGATAAAGCCGCCCGGCTGACTATCAGCGAGGCCTATTGCCGGGCATTCGCCGGCCCCGCACACCCTTGCCCTTCTGCCACTGAGGGTCTATCTCTCATGTTCCCTTTCTAAAGAGTCCTTGCCATGACCGCCCAGACCAACCGCCAATTTCTGCTCGCCAAACGCCCGGTCGGTGCAGCCACGCGAGAGACCTTCACTTACCTGGAAGTGCCAGTGGGCGAACCCCAGGACGGCCAAGTGCTGGTGCGCAACGAATACCTGTCCCTCGACCCGGCCATGCGTGGTTGGATGAATGAAGGCAAGTCCTACATCCCACCAGTAGGCATCGGCGAAGTGATGCGCGCCCTGGGCGTAGGCAAGGTGATTGCCTCGAAGCATCCGAACTTCGCGGTGGGGGACTACGTGAACGGTGCACTGGGCGTGCAGGATTACTTCCTCGGCGAGCCCCGTGGTTTCTATAAAGTGGACCCCAAGCTAGCGCCTCTGCCGCGCCACCTGTCCGCCCTGGGCATGACCGGCATGACGGCGTACTTTGCCCTGCTGGAAACCGGCGCACCGAAAACCGGTGACACCGTGGTGATCTCCGGTGCTGCCGGTGCCGTGGGCAGCATCGCCGGGCAGATCGCCAAGCTCAAAGGCTGTCGCGTGGTGGGGATCGCCGGTGGCGCCGAGAAGTGCAAGTTCCTGATGGATGAGCTGGGCTTCGACGCCGCCATCGACTACAAAAGTGAAGACGTGCCCGCCGCCCTCAAGCGCGAGTGCCCCAAAGGCGTGGACGTGTATTTCGATAACGTCGGCGGCGATATTCTCGACGCGGTGCTCAGCCGCCTGGCGCTCAAAGCCCGCGTGGTGATTTGCGGTGCAATCAGCCAATACAACAACAAGGAGGCGGTCAAAGGCCCGGCCAACTACTTGTCATTGCTGGTCAATCGTGCGCGCATGGAAGGCTTTGTGGTGATGGACCATGCGGCGAACTTCGCGGCGGCGGGCCAGGAAATGGCCGGCTGGATGGCTCAGGGCAAGCTCAAGAGCAAGGAAGATATTGTCGAAGGGCTGGAGACGTTCCCGGAAACGCTGATGAAGCTGTTCAATGGCGAGAACTTCGGGAAGTTGGTTTTAAAGGTCGCCTGACACACTGCAGACCTAAATGTGGGAGCGGGCTTGCTCGCGAAAGCGGTGGTTCAGTCAACCCATTCGGTGCCTGACACAACGTCTTCGCGAGCAAGCCCGCTCCCACATTTTAGAATGGGGACATTCAGGCGATCTCGGCGACGACCGCTGCCAACGCCTTGGCAGGATCCGCCGCCTGGCTGATCGGACGGCCGATCACCAGGTAATCCGAGCCCGCATCCAGTGCCTGGCGCGGGGTCAGGATGCGGCGCTGGTCATCCTGGGCGCTGCCGGCGGGACGAATCCCCGGTGTCACCAGTTGCAACGAGGGGTGAGTGTTCTTCAGGGCCTGGGCTTCCAGGGCCGAACACACCAGGCCGTCTAGGCCGGCTTTCTGCGCCAGGGCTGCCAGGCGCAACACCTGAACCTGCGGCTCGATATCCAGGCCAATGCCTGCCAGGTCTTCGCGCTCCATGCTGGTGAGCACGGTTACACCGATCAACAACGGTTTGGGGCCGCTGCGCTGTTCCAGCACTTCGCGGCAGGCGCTCATCATGCGCAGGCCACCGGAGCAGTGCACATTGACCATCCACACGCCCATCTCGGCCGCGGCTTTGACGGCCATCGCCGTGGTGTTGGGGATGTCATGGAATTTCAGGTCCAGGAACACTTCGAAGCCTTTGTCCCGCAGGGTGCCGACGATTTCCGCCGCGCAACTGGTGAACAGTTCCTTGCCAACCTTGACCCGGCAAAGCTTGGGGTCCAACTGGTCAGCCAGCTTCAGTGCGGCGTCACGGGTGGGGTAATCCAGGGCGACGATGATAGGAGTCTGGCAGACGGACATTGGAATGGGCTCTCAGGCAAGTCGAAATCGGCGCGGATTGTAGCGCAAGCAGCGCCGTTGCGGGATCCGATGATCGGTAAATACCGATCAAGCGCCCAATATAGGCGATTCAGGGCGATTGTTTCAGCGCCGATACATTCACGACACGCCCTCAATACGCCGTCCGGCTAGCCTCGCGCACATGACCGCCCGCCCAGCACTTCCAGCCCTGGAACTGGGCGCCTATGCTGACAGCCACAATCAGGCAGATGACCTCGCTATGCATACCCCTTGCGACCCTGTAAACGACGCGCCAAAAGGCGCGGTGATCGCCGAAGACAAGCGCTGGAACACCCGCGCGCTGATTGTCGACGACGACGTGCCGATCCGCGAACTGCTGATCGACTACCTGGCACGCTTCAATATTCTCGCCTCAGGCGTCACCGACGGCACCGCCATGCGCCAAGCCATGCAAGCCGAGACCTTCGATGTGGTGGTGCTCGACCTGATGCTGCCGGGCGAAGACGGGCTGACATTGTGCCGCTGGCTGCGCGCCGAGTCGGACATTCCAATCCTGATGCTCACCGCCCGCTGCGAACCCACCGACCGCATCATCGGCCTGGAACTGGGCGCCGACGACTATATGTCCAAGCCGTTCGAACCGCGGGAACTGGTCGCGCGTATCCAGACCATCCTGCGCCGGGTGCGTGATGACCGCACCGAACAGCGGGCCAATATCCGTTTCGACAATTGGCGCCTGAACAGCGTGCTGCGCCAGTTAGTCGCCGATGATGGCCTGGTGGTGCCGTTGTCCAACGCTGAGTTTCGTCTGTTGTGGGTGTTTATAGAACGCCCGCGCCGTGTGCTGAGCCGCGAACAGCTACTGGACGCGGCCCGTGGGCGCTCCATCGAGGCCTTTGATCGCAGCATCGACTTGCTGGTGTCGCGCCTGCGCCAGAAACTGGGGGATGACCCCAAGGCTCCGCAATTGATCAAGACCGTACGCGGCGAAGGCTACCTGTTCGACGCCCGGGATATCGGTTGATGCGCGCCCCCTTCAATACGCTGTTCGGGCGACTGTTCGGCCTGTTGCTGGTGGCGATTGTGCTGGCCCATGTACTGGCGTTCTTCTGGTTCCACCACTACGGCCCGCCGCCACCGCCCCGCGCGGCCTTCGTCGAACAACCGGACGGCAGCCTCACGCCTTTGCGCAAGGCGCCACGCCCCTGGTTTGGCGGCCCGGTGGTACCGCTGACGTTTCAATTTATCTCGCTGATCATCGCCGCCTGGTACGGCGCCAAACTGCTGAGCCGGCCGATCCAGCGCCTGAGCGCGGCGGCCGAGCGCTTGAGCCTCGACCTCGACAGCCCGCCCCTGGTGGAATCCGGCCCTCGCGAAGCACGCCAGGCAGCCTCGACCTTCAACCTGATGCAAAAGCGCATCCGCGAACAAGTCAGCCAGCGCGCACGCATGCTCGGCGCGGTCTCCCACGACCTGCGTACCCCGCTCTCGCGTCTCAAGTTGCGCCTGGAACAGATCGAAGACCCCAAGCTGCAGGGCCAGATGCGCCAGGACCTGGACGACATGATCGGTATGCTCGATGCCACCTTGAGCTACCTGCACGAACAGCGCACCAGCGAGACACGGCATTGGCTCGACGTGCAGGCGTTGGTGGAGTCCCTGAGTGAAAACGCTCAGGACCAAGGCCGCGACGTGCAATTTTGCGGCACCTGTGCGCCGTTGCAAGTACAACCGATGGCCCTGCGTTCATGCCTGAACAACCTGATCGACAACGCCCTGCGCTATGCCGGCACCGCCCGGGTAGAGCTGGCCGACAGCCGTGGCGCCCTGGTGATCCGGGTAATAGACCACGGGCCGGGGATCGCCGCCGATAAGCGCGAAGCGGTGTTCGAGCCGTTCTTTCGCCTGGAGGGATCGCGCAACCGCAACTCGGGAGGGGTCGGTTTGGGGATGACCATTGCCAGGGAGGCCGTCGAGCGACTCGGCGGCCACCTGAGCCTGGAAGATACACCGGGCGGTGGGTTGACGGCGGTGATGTGGTTGCCGAGGGTTTAAGCACTCCCATTTACCTGACGCGCCGCGATCCAAATGTGGGAGCTTGCCTGCGATAGCGGTGGGCCAGGCAACACTTCATCGACTGACACTGCGCAATCGCAGCATAGGTATCTACACAACTTTAATGCGACGCAGGACCTGTGGCGAGGGAGCTTGCTCCCGCGAAGACGGCCTGGCAGCCGACGCTGATCTAACTGATGCCCCGCGATCCAATGTGGGAGC
>NZ_MRST01000015.1 GCF_001902145.1 Pseudomonas fluorescens | reverse complement strand
GCGGAAGCATCATTTTCAGCAGCGCAGCTTTACGTTCTTCTGAGTAGAAAGGCATGACCATACTCTTGCCGCCCCCGGAATGCTTTTCAAAAAGCGGGGGACACGACAACTACCCTGACACCGGGGGAGCAGATCAAGATCAAGAGCGACTCGCTTCGCATCGTGGTTACCGTCGGCTGCTACAGCCTACAAAGTTGTGTAGATACCTATGCTGCGATAGCGGTGCATCAGGTTAAACATCTGGAGCTGACCCACCGCTATCGCAGGCAAGCCACACATTTAGTCCGCAAACCGCATTTCCAGCGTCTGCCCCATCAACAACCCCTGATTCTGCTCCGTCACCTCCCTGATGTAATCCCACAACAACGTGATCCGCTTCAACTTCCTCAAATCCTCCCGGCAGTACATCCAGAACTGCCGCGTAATCGCAATCTGCTCCCCCAGCACCGGTAACAAGCGCGGGTCCTGCGCCGCCAAAAAACACGGCAATATCGCCATCGACCGGCCTTGCTGCGCCGCCACGTACTGCGCGATCACGCTGGTACTGCGCAAACTTGCGCTGGCGCCGGGCACGACGTTGGCCAGGTACAGCAACTCTGAGCTGAAGGCCAAATCATCCACATAGCTGATAAACGGATGCTCGGCCAAATCCGCAGGTTTGCCGATCGGCGGGTGTTGGTCGAGGTAGTCCTGGGTGGCGTAGAGCTGCAGCTTGTAGTCGCACAGTTTGCAGCACACATACGGCCCGTGTTCCGGGCGTTCCAGGGCGATGACGATGTCGGCTTCACGCTTGGACAGGCTGATGAAGTGGGGCAGGGGCAGGATATCCACCGAGATCGCAGGGTAAGTGTCGACAAAGTGGCTCAGTTGCGGGGTGACGAAGAAGCTGCCGAAGCCTTCGGTGCAGCCCATGCGCACATGGCCGGACAGCGCCACGCCGGAGCCGGAGACTTGCTCACAGGCCATGTGCAGGGTGCTTTCGATCGACTCCGCGTAGCCGAGTAAACGCTGGCCCTCGGTGGTGAGCACGAAGCCGTTGGTCCGGGATTTTTCGAACAGCAGCGTGCCGAGGGACACTTCCAGAGAGCTGATGCGCCGCGACACGGTGGTGTAGTCCACCGCCAGGCGCTTGGCGGCCACGCTGGCCTTGCGGGTGCGGGCTACTTCGAGGAAAAACTTCAGGTCATCCCAGTTCAGGGCGCCCAGGGAGGTGATGTTTTTTTGCATATTAGACCGGCTTTTATGTGCGTTCTTATTAGAGATTTGCACATCTATACTCCAAAAACAGTCCGAACGCCTCATTCTTCAAGGCGATTCAACGCCTTGGTTCTCTGCATAACTACAAGATTCTGGAGACCACATGAACGCATCTGCCGATATTTCCGTGCAACAGGTCAAGTTGCTGATCAACGGCGAGTGGGTCGAGTCCAAGACCACCGAGTGGCAAGACATCGTCAACCCCGCCACCCAGCAAGTGCTGGCCAAAGTCCCGTTTGCCAGCGCCGATGAAGTCAACGCCGCCATCGATGCCGCCCACCGCGCCTTCCAGACCTGGAAGCTGACGCCGATCGGCGCGCGCATGCGCATCATGCTTAAGCTGCAAGCCTTGATCCGCGAACATTCCAAGCGCATTGCTGTAGTCCTCAGCGCCGAGCAGGGCAAGACCATTGCCGATGCCGAGGGCGATATTTTCCGTGGCCTGGAAGTGGTCGAGCACGCTTGTTCCATTGGCACCCTGCAAATGGGCGAGTTCGCCGAGAACGTGGCCGGCGGCGTGGATACCTACACCCTGCGCCAGCCTATCGGCGTGTGCGCCGGCATCACCCCGTTCAACTTCCCGGCGATGATTCCGCTGTGGATGTTCCCGATGGCGATTGCCTGCGGTAACACCTTTGTACTCAAGCCGTCCGAGCAGGACCCGCTGTCGACGATGCTGCTGGTGGAGCTGGCGCTGGAAGCCGGTGTGCCAGCCGGCGTGCTCAACGTGGTGCATGGCGGCAAGGATGTGGTGGATGCACTGTGCACTCACAAAGACATCAAGGCGGTGTCCTTCGTCGGTTCGACTGCTGTGGGCACCCATGTCTACGACCTGGCCGGCAAACACGGCAAGCGTGTGCAGTCGATGATGGGCGCCAAGAACCATGCGGTGGTGCTGCCGGATGCCAACCGTGAACACACCCTCAATGCCCTGGTCGGTGCCGGTTTCGGCGCGGCGGGCCAGCGCTGCATGGCCACCTCGGTGGTGGTGTTGGTGGGCGCGGCCAAGCAGTGGCTGCCAGACCTCAAGACGCTGGCACAAAAGCTCAAGGTCAACGCCGGCAGCGAAGCGGGCACGGATGTCGGCCCGGTGATTTCCAAGCGTGCCAAAGCACGTATCCTGGAGCTGATTGAAAGCGGTGTGAAGGAAGGCGCCAAGCTGGAGCTCGATGGCCGCGATATCAAGGTGCCGGGCTTTGAGCACGGCAACTTTGTCGGCCCCACCCTGTTCTCGGGCGTGACCACCGACATGCGCATTTACACCGAGGAAATCTTCGGCCCAGTGCTGGTGGTGCTGGAAGTCGACACCCTCGATGAGGCCATTGCCCTGGTCAATGCCAACCCGTTCGGCAACGGCACGGGCCTGTTCACCCAGAGCGGTGCGGCGGCGCGTAAATTCCAGAGTGAAATCGATGTGGGCCAGGTCGGCATCAACATTCCGATCCCGGTGCCAGTACCGTTCTTCAGCTTCACCGGCTCGCGCGGTTCCAAGCTTGGCGACCTGGGCCCGTACGGCAAGCAAGTGGTGCAGTTCTACACCCAGACCAAAACCGTCACCAGCCGCTGGTTCGATGACGATACGGTCAACGATGGCGTCAACACCACCATCAACCTGCGCTGAACCTGGGAGACGACCATGAAGATTGCATTTATCGGCCTGGGCAACATGGGCGCGCCCATGGCCCGCAACCTGATCAAGGCTGGGCACGCGCTGAACCTGTTCGACCTGAACCAGGCGGTACTCAAGGAACTCGCCGAACTGGGCGGCACCATCAGCAGCTCACCGCGTGATGCGGCCCAAGGTGCCGAACTGGTGATTACCATGCTGCCGGCCGCCGCCCACGTGCGCAGCGTGTGGCTCAATGACGACGGCGTGCTCGCGGGCATCGGCCAAGGCGTGCCGGCGGTGGATTGCAGCACCATCGACCCGCAAACCATCCGTGATGTAGCGGCAGCAGCGGCGAAACAAGGCGTGGCTGTGGCCGATGCACCGGTCTCCGGTGGTACCGGCGGTGCCCAGGCCGGGACGCTGACCTTTATGGTCGGCGCCAACCCGGAACTGTTCGCCACCCTGCAACCGGTGCTGGCGCAGATGGGCCGCAACATCGTGCACTGTGGTGATGTCGGCACCGGGCAAATCGCCAAGATCTGCAACAACTTGCTGCTGGGTATCAGCATGGTCGGCGTCAGCGAAGCCATGGCCCTGGGCGATGCACTTGGCATTGATACACAAGTGCTGGCCGGCATCATCAACAGCTCCACCGGGCGCTGCTGGAGTTCCGATACCTACAACCCTTGGCCGGGTGTGATCGAAACCGCACCATCATCGCGTGGCTATACCGGTGGGTTTGGTGCCGACCTGATGCTCAAGGATTTGGGTCTTGCGACTGAGGCTGCGCGCCAGGCGCATCAGCCGGTGATTCTCGGCGCAGTGGCCCAGCAGTTGTATCAGTCGATGAGCCAGCGAGGGGAGGGCGGTAAAGACTTCTCGGCCATCATCAATAGCTATCGCAAACCTCAATAAGGGTAAGTTCCGAGAGCCCCGTTCGGCGGGCTCTCGGAGATTGGCTTGTCTCTGCGTTCGCAGCATTTCAGGCGCCTTGCGCACCTGTGCCTCGATGTATCCCCCTAATATCTAATTCCCCTCGTGATTAACAATTTTTGCTGTCTCGCATTACGCGAGCTTCGCTGCTATATGCGCTTTTATTACTAATCAACTAACTGGTTCGCATGAGCCTGTTTAAGGTGTGTGTCGCCTTGAAATAAATTATTACAACTTTGAAAAATTGGATGGGTTTTCTCGGTTTTTGATCATTGATTCATCATGTGGAGCGCATGGGTGGAGTGATTAATTATCATGGTGTGATGATGAAAAAATAACTGATGGGCGTCATATATGTGATGAGCATGAGCGTTAAGTATGTGTGCTTAGTACCTGTTTAGTTTTCCCTTTGATGTCGGCTATTGCCTCGCTAGTATCTGGTTTGCGGGCGTTTTCAGGTGGGTATACCGCCGCAGTTTTCACCGCAGTGTTCTACTTTTTCCAGGTTGTGCAGGTGCCTTAGAAATGGCTAGCGAAAGGAAGCGGAAAGCGAGTGTTGCCGAACGATCGGCTGCTTTGGCCCAAAACGGTCAGGGACTCGACAAGACCAGTCTTATGGCTCTCCATCTCTCCCGATTGCTCGATTTGTGGGCTTGCGGGCGTACTCACTCATTGCCGGTGGCGGCGCCTTCCAGGCTTGCGAACCTGTCACATCTATCGCCGCCAGCGAGTAGCGAGTCCGAGGCCATCAACTTGCGCCTACGTGAAGAAACGGGCGTGGGTTGATCGCCACTTATTCCGAACAGTTCACCAATAACGCAAAAACAAATTCAGCGCTCGGCGGTAATCACCGTCGTGGGCATTCGCTCGCGCTGAGCTTTGTGTGTCCATACATTGAAACGGGTGAGAGATGAAAAATATAACAGTTGTTGACAAGGCGACGGGGACGACGACGGAACATGCCTTGGGAACTACCAGCCTCAAAGGGACCAGCATTGTAAAAATGCCCTTCGGGCCGGAAAGCGTTCAGTCGTTTCAACAGTCCGGGCAGAATCTGGTAGTCACGCTGAAGTCCGGTGAAACCGTCACGGTTCAGAACTTCTTTGTGGTGGGCGCCGACGGTGCGAAGAACCAACTGGTGCTGGAAGGTGCAGACGGTACTTTGCTGCTTGGCAACTATTCCACGCCTTATTCGGGTTTCACCTTCACTGAAATTTCGACCCTCGACGACCTGGGTGTGGCCGCCATCGCCGCAGACAGTTCCATCCCGAGCTGGGTGCTGTGGGGATTGGGGATACTCGCCGTGGGCGGTGCTGCTGCGGCAATGAGCGGCGGCGGCGGCGGCGGCGGTGGTAACGATTCACCGCCAGCCGCTCCGGGAGCCGCGAGCGGTCTGGCCGTCAACAGCGCTGGCACGCTCCTCACCGGTAAAGGCCAGGCCGGTACGACGGTAACGGTCAAAGATGCTGCGGGTAATGTGCTTGGCACCAGCACCGTCGGCGCAGATGGCAATTTCCAGGTCAATCTGGGCACACCGCAGACCAACGGTGAAACGCTGCAAGTCACCCTCAAGGATGCCTTGGGCCAAGTCTCGCCGCCTGCGACCGTTGTCGCTGGTGACACCACCGCACCCGCCGCCGCTTCGGAGTTGGAGGTCAGCCCTGACGGTTTGACCGTCAGCGGTAAGGGCGAACCCAATTCCACCGTCACCATCAGCGATGCTGCCGGTAATGTGATTGGTACCGGCAAAGTGGGTGCCGATGGCAGCTTCCAGATCGACCTGAGCACGCCGCAGACCAATGGTGAAACGCTGCAGGTCACCCTTACAGACGCAGCAGGCCAGGTGTCGCCGCCTGCGACCGTTGTCGCTGCTGACACCACGGCGCCGGCCGCCGCTTCGGAGTTGGAGGTCAGCCCTGACGGTTTGACCGTCAGCGGTAAAGGCGAACCCAATACCGCGGTGACCATCAAGGATACCGATGGCAACGTAATCGGCAGCGGTACGGTCGGTGGTGACGGCACCTTCCAGGTCACGTTGAACACGCCGCAGACTAACGGCGAAACGCTGAGCGTCGCTCTCAAAGACGCTGCCGGCAATGAATCACCTGCCAGCCCTGTGGTGGCGGGTGACACCACCGCACCTTCTGCACCGACCGACCTGGCGTTGAGCACCGACGGCTCAACGCTCAGCGGTAAAGGCGAACCCAATACCGCAGTGACCATTAAAGATACCGATGGCAACGTAATCGGCAGCGGTACGGTCGGTAGTGACGGCACCTTCCAGGTCACATTGAACACGCCGCAGACAAACGGCGAAACGCTGAGCGTCGCTCTCAAAGACGCTGCCGGCAATGAATCACCTGCCAGCCCTGTGGTGGCGGGTGACACCACCGCACCTTCTGCACCGACCGACCTGACGTTGAGCACCGACGGCTCAACGCTCAGCGGTAAAGGCGAACCCAATACCGCGGTGACCATTAAAGATACCGATGGCAACGTAATCGGCAGCGGTACGGTCGGTGGTGACGGCACCTTCCAGGTCACGTTGAATACGCCTCAGGTTAACGGCGAAACGCTTGCTGTCGCCTTGACGGACGCTGCTGGGAATGAGTCTGTCCCGACTACCGTGGTTGCCGTTGATATTGATGATACTGACGCCGACGCCGACGCCGACGCTGATGCTGATGCTGATGCTGATGCTGATGCTGATGCTGATGCTGATGCCGACGCCGACGCCGACGCCGACGCCGACGCCGACGCCGATGCTGATGCTGATGCTGATGCTGATGCTGATGCCGACGCCGACGCCGACGCCGACGCCGACGCCGACGCTGATGCTGATGCCGATGCTGATGCTGATGCCGACGCCGACGCCGATGCCGATGCCGATGCCGATGCCGATGCTGACGCGGATGCTGAGCGATGCCGATGCCGATGCCGATGCCGATGCTGATGCCGACGCCGATGCTGATGCTGATGCTGATGCCGACGCTGACGCTGACGCTGATGCTGACGCTGACGCTGATGCCGACGCTGACGCTGACGCTGATGCTGACGCTGATGCTGATGCCGACGCCGACGCCGACGCCGACGCTGATGCTGATGCTGATGCTGATGCCGATGCCGATGCCGATGCTGACGCGGATGCTGACGCTGACGCCGATGCCGATGCCGATGCCGATGCCGATGCTGATGCTGATGCCGATGCCGATGCCGATGCCGACGCCGACGCCGACGCCGATGCTGATGCTGATGCTGATGCCGACGCCGACGCTGATGCTGATGCCGATGCCGACGCCGACGCCGACGCCGATGCCGACGCCGATGCTGACGCGGATGCTGACGCTGACGCCGACGCCGATGCCGATGCCGATGCCGACGCTGATGCCGATGCCGATGCCGACGCCGACGCCGACGCCGATGCCGATGCCGATGCCGATGCCGACGCCGATGCCGATGCCGATGCCGACGCCGACGCCGACGCCGACGCCGACGCCGATGCCGACGCCGACGCCGACGGCGACGCCGACGCCGATGCCGATGCTGATGCGGACGCCGATGCTGATGCTGATGCTGACGCCGATGCTGACGCCGATGCTGATGCCGATGCCGACGCCGACGCCGATGCTGATGCCGATGCCGATGCCGATGCTGACGCGGATGCTGACGCCGATGCTGATGCTGATGCGGATGCGGATGCCGATGCCGACGCCGATGCTGATGCTGATGCTGATGCCGATGCTGATGCTGATGCCGATGCGGATGCCGATGCCGACGCGGATGCTGATGCGGATGCTGATGCTGATGCTGATGCTGATGCTGATGCTGATGCTGATGCGGATGCTGATGCTGACGCTGATGCTGACGCCGATGCCGATGCCGATGCCGATGCTGATGCCGATGCCGATGCTGACGCCGAGCGATGCCGATGCCGATGCTGACGCCGACGCCGATGCCGATGCCGATGCCGATGCCGACGCCGATGCCGACGCCGACCTCGAAGCCTTCGACGACCTCGCCACAAGCGAAGTGACCATCAAACCCGTTACATCCAACACCAGCCTGGCCGATATGCGTGTCTTCACCCTGCTGGGTGTCGGCGGGATCATCCTGGGCGATCACACCAAGGCGCAGGAATTCTCGGTTGCCGAGGGTTCCAGTGGCACGCTGAACCTGCAGTTTGCCCAGGCGGATCTGGTGTCGCTGCTAGGCGGTGGGTTCACCGCGGTTCTGGAGGTGAGCGACGGTGCGGGTGGCTGGTTGCCGGTTCAGCAGGGCAGTAACGGTTCGGGCTTGCTGGATCTGTTGGGCCTGTTCGGTCAAAGCACCACTGCCGAGATCGAAGGGCTGCAGGCCGGGCAATACCGCTTCACGCTCAAGCTGGATCCAAACCTGGTGAGTATCGGTGCGGGTGCAACGGCGGTATTGAGCGTCACCAACGACAGCCTGACTGAGTTCACTGGCGAAGCCGGTCCCGAAGTCTCCGGCAACGTCATCACCGATCCTGGTGTTGGAGGCACCCCGGATGTGCCGGGCAACGGCGGGCCCGTCAAGGTGCAGGTCGAGGTCGGCGGTGAGTTCGTCGATGCGGACGCCACTACCGGCACGGTGCTGCAAGGCCAATATGGTCAACTGACTATTTTTGCCAACGGTGACTACAAGTACACCCCGAACGGCGATGTCGCCAACATCGGCAAAGTGGATGCGTTCGAATACCACTTGGTCAATGGTGCAGGTGGTTCTGCCGCCGCCACCTTGTATGTGCGCATCGATAGCCCAAGTGTCGACGTGACCTGGAACGCCACAGACCCATCGGCTCCAGGCACGGTCAGCACGGTTGCGAACGATGATCTGGGCTCGGCGCAGATAGCGATCGTCAACCTGGTGACAGAGGTAACCGAGCCAGCCTTGAGCTACAACCTGCCGGTTATCGGTACGGGCTCGGGCACCGGCCAAGTCATCGTGGTGGCTGCCGACTCTGTTGCAGCGTTGAAAGTCGATGTCAGTGCTTCTGGCTTGACCCTGTTGCCGTCCACCACCGTCAATCTGCAAAAACTGATTGCTGGTGTTTGGGAAACGCAACAGACCACCACCCAGGCGTCGCATACGTTCACCGGGCTGGACGCCGGTTCGTATCGGGTCACCGCATCCACAGGTTCGGTGCTGTCATTGTCGACCATCACGGTGGCTCAGACCTTGACCACCACCTTCACCACGCAATTTGTGGCCGGTGAAATGACCAACGCCACCGGCGACCTGTTGGCTGGCAGCCTGGCCGGGCCAGATGTGCTCGGCTCGCCATTGACGGTGTTGAGCGTGCTGGTGGCCGGGGCCTACGTGGTACCTGGGCAGACGGGGGCGAAAGTCGTCGGTGAACACGGCACGTTGACCGTCTTTGCCGATGGTAAATACGTCTACACGCCGGATGCCGGCCTGACGCTGGATGAGATTGGCCAGGTGGATAAATTCACCTACAAACTCACCACGCCGACGGGGCAGGAAGAAATCGCAGACGTGTACATCCGCATCGACTCGCCAGACCGTGACTTGGTCTGGGACGACGCCAACCCGGGCGCGCCTGCCACTGAGGGCGCCGGCTTTGCCGCTACCCTCGGGGCGGTGGAACAGCCCGCGGATGACGCCGCCAACGTTGATGCGCAGCACCACGATGCCGTGGTGGTTGATGACACCGACTTCACCCACGTCGATGCCGGCGCGGGTGCAAACGGGTTGCTGTGGGAAGGGGGGGATGCCGCCATTAACCTCACCGACCTGATCGGCAAAGTCAGCGATGTGCACAGTATCGACCTGAACGATATCAGCGCGGTTGACCTGACGTTGAGCCTGGAAGACCTGGTGTCCATCACCGGGCCTGAGTCGGAGCGCTTGATGATCCACGGCGACGATCAGGACAGCGTGCACCTGACCGGCGACTGGACTGGCGGTGTGACGCAAGTAGAGAACGGTCTGGAGTACGTGATCTACACCAGCCCGGAAGATCAGGCCCATCAGCTGTGGGTACAAAGCGGCATCAACGTGGTGTAGCGCCACCTCCCGACAACCGGGCAGCAATGCCCGGTTTTTCTCACCAACGAGCGTGCAGCGATGGATCGTGACTGATGCCAGTCACGGTTCGTTGTTGTCCCCATCCGGTTTGACAATAGTCAGGTGACTTGCAGTGAGGCATAAGAGTTTGGCCAACCAACTGTCTGCCACGGTTCTGGCAGCCGCAATGATCGCGCCAGGGATTGAGCCGGTCATGGCCACGTCGCTTTTCGACGATGAAGAACCCGTCAACATCATCAGCCCCAGCAACCTGGGCACGAATTTACCGGGAGGGCCAACGGGCGTCAGCGCACCGGTGGCACCCCAGCGCAACATACCGAGCAACCTTGACCTCATGCGCGCCATTCAGTTGGCCGTAGAGTGGCACCCGGCAATTGCCGAGGCGATCGGACAGCTGTACCAACAAAACGAGAACGTGAACATCGCCCGTTCCGGCTATTACCCGCAAGTCAGCGGCGGCTTCAACTCGGGCTACGACAGCGGCTTGAGTGGCAATGGCCAAAGCCGAGCGTTTTCGTTGTCGGCGTCGCAGATGCTCTATGACTTCGGCAAGGTTTCCAGCTCCGTGGACAGCGCACTGGCGCGGGTCAGCGGTAGCCAGGCGGCGATCCTGTTGTCGATTGACCAGGTGGCCCGCGACACCTCGTTTGCAATGATCGAACTGCAACGCTCGCAACGCCTGGTGACCGTGGCCCGCGAGCAGATCGAGGGCATTTCGGCGATTGCCGAATTGGCCAAAAAACGCAGCGATATGGGCGCCAGCACCCGTTCCGATCTGATCCAGGCCCGCTCGCGGGTCGAGGCGTCAATGGCGACCCAAATGCAGTTCACCGCGCAATTCAACCGCTGGCGCAGCACCTTGAGCAGTTTGCTCGGGGCCCAGTCGCCGGTGAACGTGACCAGCGATTTTCCTGCCAGCCTGGAACAGTCCTGCGTGGGCGTGGTACCCGATGCAGCAGTCACGCCAACGTTGCTGATCGCCCAGGCTCAGCGGGTCGATGCCCTGGCACTGATTGCACAGGCGCGTGCCGAAGCCTTGCCCACGGTGTCGCTGGACCCGTCCATCACGCACTACCTGGACAACAACGACGAGAGCAACCTGCCCGGCGGCCGCGATCGCACCCGTTATGGCGTGTTTCTCAACGTGAAGATGCCGCTGTACCAGGGCGGCGCAATCACCGCGCGCAAAACCGCGGCCCAACAGGCGCTGCGCTCGGCCGAGGCGGCCAACGACGCCGCGCGGCTTGCCGTTCGCCAAGGCTTGCTCGAAGCCCGCGACCAGATCTCAAGCCTGTCGCAACGTCTGTCGACCCTGGATTTTCGTGAGCGCAGCATCTCCGAAACCCGTGACCTTTATCGCCAGCAATATCTTGAGCTGGGGACACGGCCGTTGCTCGACTTGCTCAATGCCGAGCAGGAAATCCACCAGGCGCGCATGGATCGGGAAAACACCGCGGCTGACCTGCGTCGCCTGAATATCGATTGCCTCTACAACACGGGCGGGCTTCGCACGGCGTTCCATTTGGACAACAGCACCCTGCAGGGTGTGGAGATTCGGCCATGAATGAAGCGGTGAAACTTGAAGATGACCTGAGTGCCGTGCAGCCTCCCCACACCCCGCCACCAACGTTCGATTACGAGGTATGGCTGGAAGCAGTTCTTGGGGTGGCTCGCCATTACCGCCTGGAGTGTTCAGCGCAAAGCGTACGCCTGGCAGCCCAATGGAGCGACAGCGCGTCGGTGGAAGACGTGGTGCGGCGTATGGCGCGTCAGGCCGGGTTGAATTGCGTGATCGGCGACTTTTGCGCCTCGACCCTGATGCAGCGCCAGTTGCCGCTGGTGGTGCAGTTTGCGGACGGGCAGGTCGGTGTGCTGGAGCTCATCGGTGAGGATGACAGCATCGGCATCGCCTACAGCGGTGATGGCGGTTTGCAAAGCCGTCTGGGCCGCCGCGAATTGCTTGAACAGGCACGCAAGACGGTGATCTTGCGGCCAATGCGCGCGGTGCGCGACACGCGCGTCGACGACTACATCAAGCCGTACCAAAAGAACTGGTTCAGCGCCATCGTGCTGCGCGACCTGCGGCCGTATGGCTACGTGATGCTGGCGTCCCTGGTCACCAGCGTACTTGGCCTGGCCGGGGTGCTCTTTTCCATGCAAGTGTATGACCGCGTCATTCCTGCCGAATCCATGCCCACCCTGTATGTACTGTTCGGCGGGGTGATGTTGGCGCTGGTCTTTGATTTCATCATGCGCATCACCCGCGTGCGCATCACCGACATGCTCGGCAAACGCGCCGACTTGCGCGTCTCGGACCTGGTGTTCGGGCACGCCATCCGCCTGCGCAACAGCGCCCGGCCCAAGTCCACGGGGTCGTTTATTTCTCAGCTCAAGGAATTGGAGCAACTGCGTGAACTGATCACCTCAAGCACGGCGACCGCGCTGGCGGACCTACCGTTTTTCCTACTGTTTCTGGTGATCTATTGGTTGATCGCCGGTCCGCTGGTGGCCGTACCCTTGGTGGCCGTGCTGTTTCTGGTGGTGCCGGGCTTGCTGGCGCAGAAAAAACTCGCGGCCTTGGCCTCCGAGTCGATGCGTGAAGGCGCGTTGCGCAGCGCGATGCTGGTCGAAACCGTACAAGGCCTTGACGACATCAAGGCCCTGCAAGCCGAGCAGCGTTTTTCGCAGCAATGGAACCATTACAACGCCACCTGTGGTGATGCCAGCCTGCGCCTGCGCCTGCTCACCAATAAATTGGTGGCGTGGAGCAACAACGTCCAGGGCTCGGTGTTTGCCGTGGTCGTGGTGTTCGGGGCGCCCATGGTCATGGCCAGCGATATGACCACCGGCAGCCTGGTGGCCGCCTCGATTCTGGCCTCGCGCATGATGGCGCCGATGTCGCAGATCACCCAGGTACTCACGCGCTGGCAGCAGGCCAAGGTGGCGCTGCAGAGTTTGAACCACATCATGCAATTGCCGGTGGACCACGCTGAAGGCAGCAAGCGCGTGCATTTACCGGTGGTGCGAGGTCACTACGTGCTCAAGCAGGCGGCCTTTCAGTATTGCGACGAAGCGCCGGTGCCGGCGTTGTTGGTGGCGGATTTGCAGATCCAGCCGGGCGAGCGTATCGCTATTCTTGGCCGTAACGGCGCGGGCAAATCGACCTTGCTGCAGGCCCTGGCCGGAATGCTCGATCTCAAGGGTGGAAACATCAGCCTCGACGGAGTTGCCCTGGGCCATATCGACCCGGCGGACGTGCGCCGGGATGTGGGGTTGATGACACAAAACTCGCGTCTGTTCCACGGCACCCTGCGTGACAACCTGATCATGGGGGCGCCCCATGCATCGGATCAGGAAATCCTCCAGGCCCTGGCGATGACCGGAGCCGGCGACTTCATCGGTAAATTCGCCGACGGCATGGACCACCTGATCCTCGAAGGCGGCCTCGGCCTCTCTGGTGGCCAGCGCCAATCGTTGCTGTTGTCGCGCTTGATCATTCGCCAACCGCATATCGTCCTGCTCGACGAGCCCACCGCGTCCCTGGACGAGGCCACCGAGCGCCAATTGATTCAGAACCTGGACCGCTGGGCGGCCCATCGCACGCTGATCATCGCCACTCACCGCATGAGTGTATTGAGCCTGGTCAACCGCATCATCGTGGTCGACAACGGCCAGGTCATCGTCGATGACAGCAAGGACAACGCCATTGCGCGGCTATCCAAACCCAAGGGGAAAAACCAGTGAAAACCCATGCGCTGAAAACAATCCCCCTGCTTGCCAGTGAAGACGAACACATCGGGCGCCCCCACGAGGCCGTGGATGACAGCACGGTGCTGCGCGCTACACGGGTGGTGGCGTGGGTTGCAGTCATGCTTGTCGCATTTGGCGCCTGGGCCTACGTGTTTGAAGTAGACGAGGTATCCACCGGCAGCGGCAAGGTCATTCCGACCTCGCGCGAGCAGATCATTCAGTCCCTGGAAGGCGGGATCGTGACGGAGCTGAATGTGGGGGAGGGCGATATCGTCAAGCAGGGGCAGGTCCTGGCCAGGCTTGATCCGACCAAGACCGAATCCAACTTCGATGAAAGCGCCTCCAAGTACCGCGCGTCCCTGGCCAGCGTGGCGCGGTTGCAGGCGGAAGTGAATAGCAAGCCGTTGGCGTTCCCAGCGGAGCTGGCCCGTTACCCGGCGCTGATCAGCGCTGAAACCGATCTGTTCAACACCCGACGCAAAGGCCTGGAGGAGTCCCTGGCCGGTGTGCGTTCTTCCCTGGGGCTGGTGCGCAGTGAATTGGAAATTACCGAGAACCTGGCCAAGGTCGGGGCTGCCAGCAATGTCGAGGTGCTGCGTCTCAAGCGCCAGAAGGCCGAGCTGGAATTGAAACTCAGCCAGGCGCGCTCCGATTACATGGTGCGCGCCGGTGAGGACCTGGCCAAGGTCAACGCGGATGTCCAGACGCTGTCGTCGGTGATGCGCGGGCGTTCGGACTCCGTAACCCGCCTGACCTTGCGCTCGCCGGTGCGCGGTATCGTCAAGGATATCGAGGTCACTACCATCGGCGGGATCATTCCTCCCAATGGGCGGCTGATGCAGATTGTGCCGCTGGATGAACAGCTGCTGATCGAGGCGCGAGTCTCACCCAGAGACATTGCCTTCATCCATCCCGACCAGGTGGCCAAGGTCAAGATCACGGCCTACGACTATGCCATTTACGGCGGCATGGACGGCAAGGTGGTGACCATTTCGCCGGACACCATCCAGGACGAAGTCAAACCGGAAGTTTTTTACTATCGGGTGTTTATTCGCACCGATGCCGACACCTTGAAGAACAAGGCCGGAAAAACGTTCTCGATTGTGCCCGGCATGATCGCCTCGGTGGACATCAAGACCGGTCAGAAAACCGTGCTCGACTACCTGATCAAACCGATGAATCGGGCACGCGAAGCGTTGCGAGAACGCTAGGGAGGCAGGGTGGGTAGAACGTTCAGCACCGGTGTACTGTTCGGCCTGGCGTTGGCCTGTGCGTCCTGTGCGCAGGCGTTCGATGACGCCAAGACCCCGCTGCGCTGGAATGCCCCCGCCGACCGCGCCACCTGCACTGAGCCAGGTTCGGCGCTGTGGGTCGAGACTGCCCGAGGCGATGCGTGCATTCGTTACTTCGCTGGCGACGCCCTGGAGCGTGCGCCCGTGGTGATTGTGATGTTTCATGGCGATCGCACGAGCGAGATGCATCGCGCGCCGCAGGCGATTGCCGGCAACACCCTGGCCGCTAAAGTCAGCCAGGCCAGGGCGCTGACCAAACGCGCGGCTGTGCCCTTGGTGATCGTGGCCCGCCCCGGTACCTACGGTTCCAGCGGCAACCATGGGCAACGGCGCCAGGCGCAGGAGTTCATTGCGCTCGATGGCGCACTGGATCAGTTGCGCGAGCGCTATGGCATTGGGCAGTTCGTGTTGCTCGGGCACAGTGGCGGCGCTACGGTCGCCGCTGCATTGTTGACGCTGGGTCGTACCGACGTGAAATGCGCGGTGATGACCTCCGGTGCTTTCTCTCTGGTGCAGCGCGCGCAGATGATCCGCCAAAGCAAAGGCCTGCCTTCAAGGCCTGGGCGTGACACCAATGGGTTGCTGCACCCTTATGACCCGGCCCGGCACATCGATGGCATTGCCGTCGCGCCCACACGGCCGCTGTATGTGATTGGCAGCCCGGACGATCAGGTTGCACCGTTTGCCCTGCAGGAAACTTTCTTCCAGGCGCTGATGCGGGCCGGGCACCAGGCGCATTTGATCAAGGCGCAGGGCGTGCCGACGGCCTTTCACCAGTTGCGCCATGACATCGGGCTGAAGACCGCCGCGCAGTGCGCGGGCTAGGCCTGATGCCAGTTGTAGGAGCGAGCTTGCTCGCGAAAAAC
Source organism: Pseudomonas fluorescens (assembly GCF_001902145.1). GTDB lineage: Bacteria > Pseudomonadota > Gammaproteobacteria > Pseudomonadales > Pseudomonadaceae > Aquipseudomonas > Aquipseudomonas fluorescens_BV. Next base: position 152,044 of record NZ_MRST01000015.1, on the reverse strand, counting down.
GTCAACGATAACGCGTGCTTGCTGAATGAACGCGGCGCCTGTGAGTTTTTCGCGAGCAAGCTCGCTCCTACAAAAAAACCTTAACTGACTGGCATTAGGGCTAGGCCGGCACCGGCTGTTCGCGTGAGGTCAACCCGTCACACAGCTGCGACAACCCCGTCCCGCCCGAGCTCTTGACCATGACCCAATCGCCCGGTTGAAACCACGGGTGCGGGTCGTTCGCCAGCGCCTGGGTCAGCGCCTTGGCATTCTCGAACCATTGCACCGGCAGCTCATCACACAGCGACAGGTACAGCGCGTGCATCAACGGGCCGCACAACACTACATGCCTTGGCGCTACCGCCCGCAAAGACTCGGCCATCTCCAAGTGATAACGCTGGGCGTCGGCACCGAGTTCGAGCATATCCCCCAGCACCAGCACACGGTGTTGCGGTGGGGCGGGCACATCGATCATTGAGCGCAGGGCTGCATTCATCGAGCCCGGGTTGGCGTTGTAGGCATCGTTGATCAGTTGGAAATGACCGCCTGTGCAACTGATTGACAGGGTATTGCCACGGCCTTCGACGGGCATGAATGCGCCCAGTGTTTCCAGCGCCTGTTCGACCGCGAGCCCGCGTGCGGATAGCGCCGCCAGTACCGCCAGGGCATTGAGTGCCATGTGCTTGCCGCGTGCCTGCAGGCTGAAGCTCAACGGTTGCCCGGCGATGACTGCGTTGACGGTCACCTGAGTTTGCTCGCTGCGCCAGTCCAGCAAGCGCAGGTCCGCTTCGGGGTGTTCGCCAAAGCTGATCACGTGCAATCGGGCCACCTCGGCGGCTTCGGCGAACAGTTCGTAGTAAGGCATGTCGCGACAGAGTACGGCATGACCACCCGGGGCCATGGAGGCGAAGATCGCACTTTTTTTGCGCGCCAGGTTTTCCAGGGTACCGTGATACTCCAAGTGCGCCGGTGCGATGCCGGTGACGACGGCAACCTGCGGGCGAACCAGCGCCGAGTTGATCGGCATACGCCCGACGGCCATTTCCAGCACCCAGAATTCTGCCGGCTCAGTCATGCTCGCCAGGTTCCAGGCAATGCCATGGGGCAGGTTGGCGTTGGCTTCGGTCTGGCCCACGTTACCCCAGGGTTTCAACGCCTGTGCAAGCATTGCTACCACGGTGGTCTTGCCGAAACTGCCGGTCACACCGAACACTGTTCCACTGAAGTGCTGCCGGGCGTGGCGGCCCATCTGCAACATGGCCTCGCTGGTGTCGGCAACTTGCAATACCGGCAGCCCACTGCCCAGGTAGGGCGTCGGGTCTACACACAGGAAGGCTGACGGTCGACGTTCGGGTTTGGCCTGGGCCCAGCGTTGTGCCGATTGCGCCTCATTGGGGCCGACCCGGCTGGGATGGCGACTCAGGATCCGGTGCGGCTTGAAGAACTGCATGGAGGGTGTCAGCCCCGTTGCACGCCAGCCGGGCGGCGGTGGGGTTGCCCAAGTGCCCTGGGTTACTTGCGCCAGGGTATCAGCATCCCAGGCTCGATCCAGGCCGGTTGCGCCCTGGACCACACTGACCTGGGGGGCGCCATCGAGCAGGTAACGGTGGTAAGCGATCAGCCCGGAAAGATAGTGCTCTACATCGTCGATCCGTACCCTGAACGCGTGATGACGAATAAAGAAAGCCCCGGCGATGCGCGCAGGGTTGGCAAAATACATCGCCAGTTCCGGCCAGAAATAGCCGTTGAGCAGGTAGCGGGCACGATGATGCAACGCGCGGTAGAACGCGTGCAGATCAATCTCTTCAAGCAGGTGGCGCAGTGATGGTTGCTGGGCGATGCGCGTCAGCATCTGCTGCGCTGCCATCATCAGTTCAAGCAAGGTAGGAAAGGTGGTAATGCGTTGTTGGACGAACCCCAGGTAGCCCGCGACGTTGTTCAGGCCGAAGCGAAAATATTTTTCGTCAGGCCGATAGTGGGTCAGTTCGTTCACGCAGTAGCTGAGCCAGTGGTCATGCTCGCGCCAATGCTCTTTCTCGATGAAATAGTCGAAGGCTTTCTCCACCACGGCCAGCCAGCGCTCGTTGTGGGTCAGCCCATACAGACGGATCAACCCGAACGCGGCCTCGCCATCGTAGTAAATAATTCTAAAGGCCTCTTTTACACTCAGGTCTTGGGCATGCAACACGTGCACAAACGCCCCGCTGACAGGATCCTGCATCCAGGCCATGCCGTTGGCGAGGGCTTCAAGAAGGGGCAGGTAACGGCGAGTGCCGGTGACTTCGCTGTACTTGACCAGTGCCAGCAGGCACACCGCATTGCCGCCCAGCTTGATCTCATTGTCAGTGTCGATGAGAAACGCTGCCACGCTGCCGTTGGGCAGCAAAGAGGGCCTGATCAGCACCTCAGTGAGGTGGGTCAGCGAGCGTTCGATAGCGACCTTAAGCTGTTCATCGCCAGTCAGTGCCCAGGCCTCGATCATCGAGTAAGTGGTGCTGGCGTGACGCAGCGTGTTGTAGTTTTTGATGGTTCGGTCAAAGCATGGGAAGTAGCCGTAGATAAACTGCCCGCTGTCTTGCACCTGCTTGCTCAGGTAGCCGGATGCGCTGTTTATACAAGCCCGAACGTCATCAGGTGCAAGTGCTCCCAGGGCACGCCAGCCGGTTTGCGGCCCGCTGCTGTTGAGGGTGTTGGCGACGCCATCTTCGGCGCAGAATACGCCGGTCGTGTTGAAGGTGAACACGCGGGTTTCGGGGGCAAGCTTTGCCACAATCGCTGCGGCCTGTGGGCCGCTGAATCGCCGCTTGGCATAGGTGGCGAAGTTATTTGCATTGAAGGTCGCATGGGCAATGTCGCTGCCGCCGTACAGGATGGCATTGGCATTCAGTTCCTGTTCGGTGATTGCCAGTTGCATATCGGCATCGAATGCAAGGCCGTGCCTGAAGTAATTGCGCTTGTGACGCTTGAGGCGCTCACTGAATTGTTCCCAGGTTATTGGCGTCACGTTAAGCGCACGTTCGATGCGAATCCACGAACGATCGGTTTTATTTGTCCTTTGGAGTGCTGCCTGGGCAGAGCGACGTTCGAGTTCAAGCTCACCCAAGTGCCAGGCAGTTTCGAAGTTGTCAGCCGTAATATGAAAAACCACCGCACGGTGGGTGCTATCACTTATTGAAAAAAATAAGGTGCAGGTATGCGGGGCGTCTGATGAGCGTGTCAACTCGTTAACGTGTTTGCTCAAAAGAGTGTAGCAAGCGAGCAGTTGCTGTTTCACAGGCGATACTCTCCATGCATCATAACTTGGCGATGGCTTTGTTAATTGACGTGTTGATACGCCAAAAACGCAAACTTTCTCGCGGCAGAAGTTATTGTCAGTACGTAGGCTGATGTCCAGATTTATATATCAGGAATACATCGAAGAGTCTCCCTTTGCGGGCTCTCGAACAGGGGTTATAACGGGGTTTTCGTGTTGTTGAAGGTGGTCGCGAATCAGCTTGCGAATGACCTGAGAAATAGTAAGGTCAACGTCGTTGGACAGGGACTCTAGCCGCTGCTTGGTAGGCGCGTCGATGAGGATGGTCAGGCGCGTAGTTTTATCAGGCATTTTTCTAGTCCTTTTACATACAAAAGCGCGGTCTCAACTGCCGCGGGCAGTAAGTGTTACGAGAGGTTTTGATAGCTTAGAGCCGTGCAGTCAATACAACCGGATTCTAATTCAACTCTCCTGGCATTTTCTACAAAGGGTGATTGAAAGTTGAGATAATGTGAGCCTCTGCACCTTTTACCAATATCCCTATTATCATTTGATTATAATCAAATGAGTCTGGGTACTAACAAGGTACCAATGAAATTATACGAAGCAGGGAGGGGTGTCAAAAATTAATACTATCTATAACTAAAGTAGTGTAGGTGCGGGCTGATGATTGTGGTCAGGTGGTTTTGCGCATGATGCCGGTTTTTTTCGGGGGGTTCGCTGAAAAATATCGCTCGGAAAAACGACTGTTGTTTGTTTTTTGGTGGTTTGGAGGGGGCGTCGGGGGCATAGACACGAAGTCATGGCGCTGAAGCAAAAAGGGTCAGGATGACCCTTTTTCAGGTGAGGGGATCAAGCAAAAACGAAGTACTTGCGCACGGTCTCCACGACTTCCCAGGTGCCTTTCATGCCTGGTTCCACCACGAAGATGTCTCCAGCGCGCAGATGGATCGGCTCCATGCCTTCAGGCGTGATCACGCAGTAGCCTTCCTGGAAATGGCAGTATTCCCACTTCACGTATTCCACGTACCACTTGCCCGGTGTGCAGATCCAGGTGCCCATGATCTTGCTGCCGTCTTCGCTGGTGTAGGCGTTGAGGTTGACAGTGTGCGGGTCGCCTTCGAGCTTTTCCCATTTGCAGGCATCCAGGACCGGCAGTGGGTGAGTGTCGCGCAGTACGGTGATGGGCTTGGACATGATGACTCCGAGGCAGGGAAGGAAAAGATGCACCCTAAGGCCTCGGGCGTTGCGCAGATGGTCTGAACTCGACATTGGGATGCCCAGAAGCGCAGTCACGTGAACACCGCAGTCCCCTGTGGGAGCCGGGCTTGCCCTAATGCCGTTCAGTTAAGCGTATATCGCCCTCTGTAGGAGCGAGCTTGCTCGCGAAAAACGTCAACGATAACGCGTGTTTCCTGATTGAACGCGGCGCCTGTGAGTTTTTCGCGAGCAAGCTCGCTCCTACAAAAAGCCTTAACTGAACGGCATTAGGGCTTGCCCGCGATGACGGTGCCACAGCGAGCATCTCCATTGCCTGACACTCCGCTATCGCGGCATTGGTATCTACACAACTTTGCAGTTGCCAGCAGTACCCACGATGCGAAGCGAGCCGCTCTTGATCTTGATCTGCTTTTGATCTCAGGCGGCCCCCCAAACCCATGGCGGATTACGGGCACACCGAGCCTGGGCGAGGTGCCGAGTGGTGGGGCAAGAGCGCTTTGGTTACGTTCGCGCTTTTCGAAAGTGACCCGCTGTAAAAGCCGAACCAATAGCAGCCATTACCGCAGGAACGGATATGTACGCGGTCTGATCCGAGATCCTGGTCGGCTTTCAGGCCGCCTTCGCAGCGATGCGGCGACCCGACAAGCCAGCTCCCACCTTTGATCTTCGTTGCTTTGAGCATTGTGTTCGCTTGACTGATCGGCATTGGGGCAAGCCCGGCTCCCATAGGAGGTCGTGGCGTATCTGAGCGACAGATCTGTGCATCAAACCGATGTTTCCTCGCAGTAACTGCGAAAGATTTCCCGTGTCGCGCCAGAATTCGCAAGAAAATTCACACCCCTCCCTCGTATCATTCACCTCAGTAACGAGTGAGAGCCTTGCAATGAACCCAATAAAAGCGTGGTGGGATATCAGCCCGCCCTTGAGCACGGCCACCCCGACCTGGCCGGGTGATACGCCGTTTCAGGAAGAACGGGTGTGGCAGTTCGGCCCGGAGTGTCCGGTGAATGTGGGGCGCGTAACCCTATCGCCGCACACGGGCGCCCATGTGGATGCGCCGCTGCATTACAGCGCCGACGGTGCACCGATTGGCGAGGTGTCGCTGGATGTATATATGGGCCCGTGCCGGGTGCTGCATTGCCTGGGCAGCGGCGCATTGGTGCAGCCCCACCAGTTGCAAGGGCGTGTGGATAACTTGCCCGAGCGCGTGCTGCTGCGCACTTATCCACAAGCGCCACTCACCGAATGGGATTCGAATTTCACCGCCATCGCCCCACAGACCATTGAGCTGTTGGCCAGCCTGGGGGTGCGCCTGATCGGTATCGACACGCCGTCCCTGGACCCGCAACAGTCCAAGACCATGGATTCCCACAACGCCGTGGCCCGCCATGGCATGGCGATCCTCGAAGGCATCGTGCTCGATGAAGTGCCGGAGGGCGACTACGAACTGATCGCGCTGCCGCTGCGTTTCGCCAACCTGGACGCGAGCCCTGTGCGCGCCATTCTCCGCCCACTCAAGGAGCCCACGCGATGAGCCAATGTCCTTTCTCTCCAGACTATAAGCCTGCCGACAACCAACCCCCGGAAGAATGGCATAACGCTGAATTGAATTTCTCCGAGTCCATGAGCTATGGCGACTACCTGGACCTGGGCAAAGTCCTCAGCGCCCAGCACCCGCTGTCGCCAGACCACAACGAAATGCTCTTCATCATCCAGCACCAGACCTCGGAGCTGTGGATGAAACTGATGCTTCACGAACTCAAGGCCGCCCGCGAACATGTGCGCCTGGGTGAGCTGCCGCCGGCGTTCAAGATGCTGGCGCGGGTGTCGCGGATCTTCGATCAACTGGTGCACGCCTGGGCGGTGCTGGCGACCATGACGCCGTCGGAGTACAAGGCGATTCGCCCGTTCCTTGGGCAGTCGTCGGGGTTCCAGTCGTTCCAGTACCGCGAAATCGAGTTCATCCTCGGCAACAAAAGCCCGGCGCTGCTGCGGCCCCATGCTCATCGCCCGGAGTTGCTGCAGCAATTGCAGGTGGCGATTGCCACGCCGTCGCTGTATGACGAGGCCGTAAACCTGATGGTCAAGGCGGGGTTGGCGATTGACCCCAAACGCGCCGAGCGCGACCCGACCGCAGCCACGGTGCACGATGAATCGGTGGAAGCGGCCTGGCGCGAGGTGTATCGCGACCCGAGCCGTTACTGGGATTTGTATCAGTTGGCCGAGAAGTTTATCGACCTGGAGGATTCGTTCCGCCAGTGGCGTTTCCGGCATGTCACCACGGTGGAGCGCATCATCGGCTTCCAGCCGGGTACTGGCGGTACTGAAGGCGTGGGGTACCTGCGCAAGATGCTCGACACGGTGTTGTTCCCCGAACTGTGGCGGGTACGTTCCACGCTCTAATAAAAAAGCCCCGGATTACCGGGGCTTTCATTTGGAACGCAATCCAAAATGTGGGAGCGGGCTTGCTCGCGAATGCGGTAGTTCAGTCAACGTATGTGTAGCTGACACTCCGCATTCGCGAGCAAGCCCGCTCCCACAGGGGTTACTGCGCCACAGCTACTTTCCCGTTTCTGATCCGCAACCGATAGGCCACGTAGATAATCCCCACCCACACCGGCATCGCATACACCGACTCACGAATCCCCGGAATCGCCAGCATCACCCCGATGATCATCACCATGAACGCCAGGCACAGGTAGTTGCTGAACGGGAACCAGAAGGTCTTGAACGATGGCGTCACGCCTTGCTCGCCCATGGCCTTGCGGAACTTGATGTGGGTCAGGCTGATCAGCGCCCAGTTGATCATCAACGAAGCAACCACCAGCGCGAACAGCAACTCCAGCGCACTGTGCGGCGCCACGTAGTTGACCACCACGCACAGCATGGTCACCAGCGCCGAAATCGCCAGCGCCCGCAGCGGCACGCCTTGTTTGTTGAGTTTCATCAGCGCCTTGGGCGCATCCCCTTGTTCGGCCAGGCCGAACAGCATGCGGCTGTTGCAGTACACGCCGCTGTTGTACACCGACAAAGCCGCGGTCAGCACCACGAAGTTGAGGATGTGGGCGGCGGTGTCGTTGCCGATCAGCGAGAAGATCTGCACAAACGGGCTGCCGCTGTAGGCATCGCCGGACGCGCCGAGGGTTTGCAGCAACTGGTCCCACGGGTACAGCGACAACAGCACAGTGAGTGCGCCGACGTAGAAAATCAGGATGCGGTACACCACCTGATTGATCGCTTTGGGAATGACCTTGCGCGGTTCGCTGGCTTCGGCGGCGGTAATGCCGACCAGTTCCAGGCCGCCGAACGAGAACATGATAAAGGCCATGGACATCAACAGCCCCATGCCGCCATTGGGGAAGAAACCGCCGTGGCTCCACAGGTTGCTGATCGAGGCTTGCGGGCCGCCGGTGCCGCTGAACAGCAGGTAGCAGCCGAGCACGATCATGCCGACAATCGCCACCACCTTGATGATCGCAAACCAGAACTCGGTTTCACCGAAGAACTTCACGTTCAGGGTGTTGATCAGGTTCACCGCGACAAAGAACACCAGCGCGCTGACCCAGGTTGGAATTTCCGGCCACCAGAACTGGATGTACTTGCCCACCGCCGTCAACTCGGCCATGCCCACCAGCACGTAGAGCACCCAGTAGTTCCAGCCCGCCAGGAAGCCCGCGTAACCGCCCCAGTATTTGTGTGCGAAGTGGCTGAAGGAGCCGGCTACCGGTTCTTCGACGATCATCTCGCCAAGCTGGCGCATGATCAGGAACGCGATAAACCCGGCTACCGCATACCCCAGGATCATCGAAGGCCCCGCCGACTTGAGTACCCCGGCCGAGCCGAGGAACAAGCCTGTACCAATCGCCCCTCCCAAGGCGATCAGCTGAATGTGCCGGTTTTTCAGGCCTCGCTTGAGGCCCACCGGGTTAACCATGTCATCCGCCATTAACATTCCCTTCTACTTGTTTTTCTCAAGGGTGATTGCACGCCGCATCGGCCCCTCAGAACTGCTGAGGGTCAGATATTACTCTGGGTAAACTTTTCGTAATACAACTGAACGCCATCAAGTGCCTGATCCGCCAGCCATTGTTGGATGGATTCGACCATTGGAGGGGGACCGCATACATACATATCCGCCGATCTGTCCCGCAATTCGGCCAGGTCGAAATGCTCGGTGAGGTAGCCGCGTTTGCCTCTCCACTCGGCTGAGGCATCGCTCAGCACTTCGGTGTAGCGAAACTTCGGGATTTTTGCCGCGTAGGCGTGGATACGCGCCGCTTCACATAAATCTTCGGCGCCGCGTACGCCGTAGTACAGGTGCACGGGTTGTGTGCAGCCGTTGACGGCCAGCTCATCAAGCATGCCCAGCAATGCCGACAACCCGGTGCCGCCCGCCACCAGTACCAGTGGTTGGGTGACATGCCGCAGATAAAACGCACCCAAGGGCGCCTCCATCAGCATGTCATCACCGACCTGGCAGCGTTCACGCAGGTAGTTGCTCATCACCCCATCGGGCAGCAGGCGCACCAGGAACTGCAACTGCCTGCCTGGCCGGTTGGCGAAGGAGTAGGAGCGCCAGCTATCGGTGCCGGGTACCGACAAGCGGGCGTATTGGCCAGGCAAAAAATCCAGTGGCTGGTCCAGTTGCACCTGCAAGATGGCGGTGCTGGTCGAGACCTGCTGCAACGCGCTCACCGTACCGCGTACCTGCACGGGCCCGGGGGCATTGCACAGGCTTGAATCAAAGTCGAAATAGAAGTTCGCGTCGGATTTCACCCGGGTCTGGCAACTGAGCATCTTGCGTTGTTGCAGGTCGAGGCTGGAAAGGGCTTCCTCGTCAACATAGTCCTGGGTGTATTCGCCGGACTCACAGCGCCCCTGGCAGGTGCCGCACACGCCTTCGCGGCAATCGAGCGGGATCTTGATGCCGTTGCGCAGGGCCGCGTCCAACAGGATTTCATTGGCGCCCACCGGGAAGAACAGGGTCTTGCCATCGGCAAAACTGAAGGCCACTTTGTGATTCATTCACATAACTCCGTGGATAAGTATGAACCCCTTGTAGGAGCGAGCTTGCTCGCGAAAAACGTCAGCGATGACGCCCGACACCCTGGATGCTCGCGGTGTACTTGTGTTTTTCGCGAGCAAGCTCGCTCCTACAGGGCGATGCACCACCGTTACAGGTGATAGAAATCCAGCACCGAGTTGATGGTGTCGTTGAGCAGCAAGGCGTGCTTGCGCATGATCAGCCAGCTGTCGCCCGCAGGCTTGAGGCGATACGTGGCATGCCCGTAAAACTGCTCGGACGTGGCCAGGCGATAAAACAACGTATGCCAGTTCAAACGCACCTCCAACGTGCCGTCGGCCTGCTCGGCAATGCGCAGGTTATTGATCAGGTGCAAGGTGCGCGGCATCGGCGTGGCCGAGGCGGCCTTGCCGGTGCGCAGGCGGAACACGCGGTCTTCCAGCCCCGAACGGTTGGCGTAGTAGATCAATGACATCTCGCGCTTGGGGTCTTGGGTGTAGACGTGTTCCGAGTCCCATTGCGGCAGGTGGAATTCACTCTGCGGGTCGAACAACTGCACGTAGGCGTCCCAGTCCTGGGCGTCGCACAGTTCGGACTTGCGGTAGAAGAACTGTTCGATCTGGTACTGCAATTGCGCATTCATCACTTCACCTCCCGCAGTGCCAGGGCTCGCTGGTCCAAACCCTTGAGCAGAAACTGCTGCCAGTTGCGATGCTGGTTGACGTACAAGCCTTCGTGGGTGAACTCGGTACCGGTCATCGCCGGTTGGATGCCGATGGCCTCGCTGTTGGGCGTCGGCCCGGTCTCCCAGCGATGGCTGCCTCGTGAGATGTCGCTCCAGCGTTCCAGGCGGCCCTGGAAGCCGCGCTGGGCTTCGCGAAATTCCACCAGGTCGTCGGGCGTGCCCATGCCCGAAACGTTGAAGAAGTCTTCGAACTGGCGAATCCGGTTTTCGCGATCGGCGTCGGACTCGCCCTTAACCCCCAGGCACTGGCTGATGATCTCGGTCTTGTTCCAAGCCACCGGGCGGATGATGCGCAACTGCGAGCTGATCTGGTCGAGGAAAAACAGGCTGGGGTAGATGTTCAGGTTGCGCAGGCGATGCATCATCCACTCGGCCTTCTGCTGGCCGTGTTCTTCTACCAGGCGCGGCATGATGGTGGCGTAGCCGGAGCGCACGCTGGGGTTGGGCATGTCGCTGAACAACACGCTGTGGCCGTTGTTGAAGGCAAACCAGCCATCGTCGGTATTCGCGTCGCCGGCGCCGAGCTTGCTGTAGTCCAGCGTCGTGCTGGAACCTGCGCCGTTCTCGGTGTTGACCTGCTGACGATGCTGCACGGTGGCCACGTAGTTGTAGTGCACGGTGCTGACGTGATAACCGTCCAGGCCGTTTTCGTTTTGCAGCTTCCAGTTGCCGTCGTACGTATAGGCGGACTTACCCGGCAGCACCTCCAACTCAGCGGTGGCCGATTGCGCCACCATCATGTCGAAGAACACTTTGGCGTCGCCCAGGAAGTCTTCCAGGCTGTTGCTGCCGTTCACGTCCAGGCTGATAAACACAAAGCCCTTGTAGCTTTCGATGCGCGCTTTTTTAAGGCCGCGGGTGGCCTTGTCGAAACCTTCCGGGTATTCCCCCGGCGCCTTGACCTTTACCAGTCGGCCATCGCTCTTGTAGCACCAGGCGTGGAACGGGCAGGTGAAGGTGGACTGGTTACCCTTGCCTACGCGGGTGAGGGTGGTGCCACGATGCTGGCAGGCGTTGATCAACGCGTTGAGCCGGCCTTCGCCATCGCGGGTGATGATCATCGGCTGGCGCCCGGCGCGCATCGTGATGAAGTCGTGGTTATTGGCCAGTTCGCTTTCGTGGCAGGCGTAGATCCAGTTCTTCTCGAAGATCAGTTCCATCTCCAAGTCGAACAGCTCGGGCTCGGTGAACATGTCGCGGGCGATGCGGAACACTTCATCGGCCGGGCGAAAGTCCAGGCAGCTTTCGATAAAAGATTTCCACTGCTCGACGGTTCTTGCACCACTCATGGGAGGCACCTTTTGATCATGGCTAAACGGTGAGCCATTAAGAGGCTGCGAGGCGGTGGCCGGCTATCCGCTTAATGGGGGAACGCAGGCCGCAAAATTGGGCAGCAAATACCCATGGCGGTGCGCGCAGGTGACGGCATGCGCTACTGTGATGACAGGCGATGGTCGTAAAACCCTGGGATTTATCCACATAGTCGACCGTTGCTATCCACCCAGTGGTCACGCTGCTGGCGTGGCCTGGAACTTGCTGTCGACGTTCAACGACGCGCCGCCAGAGCGCGCAAACGCCTAACCGCCGTGGGTGCACCCTGATGAGTAGCCAGACACGCGATATTCATATTCAACGCTTCGACCTCGAAGGCGCCCGCAGCTGGATGTCCGGCATCTGCGGGCCCCATCGCCTGGCGACGGCAACCCCTGAGCGCCTGCGCTTTCACCACAGCGCCAACGTGTTCAAGTCCCGCGCCACCACCCTGGGCGTGATCGAGTACGGCACCGATGTGACCATCGACATCGAGGACGCCGAGCACTTCAGTAGCTACAGCCTGAGCCTGCCGTTGGTGGGCGAGCAGGAGTTGAGCAAGAACGGTGAGCGCCTCAGTTCCAACCGCGACCAGGGCGTGATCATTTCGCCCAATGAGCATCAGGTGCTGGCGATTTCCGGTGATTGCCGCAAGTTGCAGGTGGTGATCACCCGCGCGGCGATGAGCGAGTCGCTGGAAGGTTTGCTGCAACGGCCCATCGATGCACCGCTGCGGTTTGAGTCGGTGATGGATGCCGTGGACGGGGCCCCGGCGTCGTGGTGGCGCATGGCGCGTTATTTCATCGCCGAACTTGAGCGCAGCAGTGAACTGTACGAACAGGCGGCGTTTACCCGCGACCTGGAAAGCTCACTGATCAAGGGGCTGATCCTGGCGCAGCCGAATAACTACTCCGAAGAGCTGCGGGACGTGCTGGGGGTGAAACTGCCGCACTACCTGATCCGTGCGCGCCAACTCATCCACGACAATGCTCGTGAAGCGCTGCACCTGGAAGACTTGGAGGCGGCTGCGGGCGTGTCGCGGTTCAAACTGTTCGATGCGTTTCGCAAGTACTTCGCACTGTCGCCCATGGCTTATCTGAAGAAGCATCGGTTGGGGGCGGTGCGCCAGGAGATTCTGGAGCAGGGCTCAATGCGCACTATTTCTGAAATCGCCCTGGGCTGGGGGTTTACGCACCTGGGGCGGTTTTCGGCGGAGTACCGCAAGCTGTTCGATGAATCTCCTAGCCAGACATTGCAGCGCAAGCGCCTGCGCAGCCTCTGAAATCAATGAAGATCAAACTGTGGGAGCGGGCTTGCTCGCGAATGCGTTGGGTCAGCCGGCACATGCATCGACTGGTATACCGCATTCGCGAGCAAGCCCGCTCCCACATTGGATGTGTAGTGTCAGGGCTGTCTCAGATCAGTTCCTCCACCAGTTGCAGGCAATGAGTCAGCCCCGGCGATTGATCATTCACCCGCTGGCTGAGGATGATCGGCGAAGTCGCCGTCGCCTCCACCACCGGCGTATAGCCAATATCCGCCCGATGCAGCACCTGCACCGACGCCGGCACCAGCGTCACCCCCATACCTGCGCCCACCAGGCCGATAGCGGTCTGCAATTCGTTGGTCCACTGCGCCACCTTCACACTCAAGCCGTGGGCGTCGAACAGCGCGATCACATGGTCGGCATAACTGGGGCGCGGGTTGCCGGGGTAGAGCACGAAAGGCTCGGCAGCCAATTGGGCAAGGGTGGCGGGGGCGGCGAGCAAGGGGTGACCACTGGGCAGCACCGCCACCAGACGGTCTTCCACCAGGACACGCTGGACGATGGCCGGGTCGTCAATGCGAATCCGCCCGAAGCCTACGTCAATGCGGCCAGCCTTGAGCGCTTCGACCTGCTGCAAGGTGGTCATCTCCGACAAACCCAGCTCCAGCTCCAGGGCCTCGTGAGTGCGCAGGCGCCGAATCAATTCCGGCAGCACGCCGTACAAGGTCGACGGCGCAAAGCCGATGCCCAGCCAGGTTTTCTCGCCTTGGCCGATGCGCCGAGTGGTGTCGCAGACCTTGCCCAGTTGTTCGAGCAACACATTGGCATGCTCATAGAAAAACCGTCCGGCCTCGGTCAGCCGCAAGGGCCGGCTGCGTTCCAGCAGCACCACCCCGAGTTCATCCTCCAGTTGCTGGATCTGCCGGCTCAAAGGCGGCTGGGCGATATGCAAGCGTTCGGCAGCTCGGGTGAAGTTGAGGGTTTCGCCCAGCACCTGGAAATAGCGCAAGTGACGCAGTTCCATATCGACTCCTTTCATACCTTAAGGGTATCGCACGAGACCAATTCTATATTGGAAGCCCGAAAAAATGCGGAACAGAATCGACGAAAATCTATAAAGAACCCAACGGGTATTGCCATGCCGATTTGCGCCATCGAGTCCATCGAAACTGTCATCGTCGATCTGCCCACCCTTCGCCCGCACAAGCTGGCGATGCACACGATGCAAAACCAGACCCTCGTTATCATCCGTCTGCGTTGCACCGACGGCATCGAAGGCATCGGTGAAGCCACCACCATCGGCGGTCTGAGCTACGGCAACGAGAGCCCCGACAGCATCAAGGTCAATATCGACCGTCACTTCGCGCCGCTGCTGATCGGCCAGGATGCGAGTAACGTCAACGCGGCGATGTTGCGTCTGGAGCGCAGTATTCGCGGCAACACTTTTGCCAAGTCCGGCATCGAAAGCGCCTTGCTCGACGCCCTCGGCAAACGCCTCGGGCTGCCGGTCAGCGAGCTGCTTGGCGGGCGTGTGCGTGATGCGTTGCCGGTGGCCTGGACCCTGGCCAGCGGTAATACCGAACAGGACATCAGCGAGGCCGAGAAAATGCTCGACCTGCGCCGTCATCGCCTCTTCAAATTGAAGATTGGCGCGGGCGAGGTCAACCGCGACCTGGCCCATGTGATCGCGATCAAAAAAGCCCTGGGCGAGCGCGCCAGTGTGCGCGTCGACGTCAACCAGGCCTGGGATGAAGCTGTGGCCCTGCGGGCATGCAAGGTGCTCGGCGACAACGGTATCGACCTGATCGAACAACCGATCTCACGCAATAACCGTGGCGGCATGGCCCGGCTCAACCTGTCGAGCCCGGTGCCGATCATGGCCGATGAATCTATCGAATGCGTCGAAGACGCCTTCAACCTGGCCCGCGAAGGCGCGGCCACGGTGTTCGCTCTCAAGATCGCCAAGAACGGCGGCCCGCGCGCCGTATTGCGCACGGCGGCGATTGCCGAAGCGGCCGGCATCGGCTTGTACGGCGGCACCATGCTTGAAGGGGGCATTGGCACCCTGGCCTCGGCCCATGCCTTTCTCACGCTGGACACACTGGCGTGGGGCACCGAGCTGTTTGGCCCGCTGTTGCTGACCGAAGACATCCTCACCGAGCCACCGGTGTACCGCGATTTCCAGCTGCATGTGTCCACTGCGCCGGGCCTGGGCCTGACGCTCGATGAAGAGCGCCTGGCGTTCTTTCGCCGTGACAAACACTGAGAGGCCTCTGCCATGTTGTTCCACGTAAAAATGACCGTGAACCTGCCCCTCGACATGCACCCCGAGCGCGCCGCGAGCCTCAAGGCCGAGGAGAAAGCCTTGGCGCAGCGCCTGCAACAAGAGGGCAAATGGCGCCACCTGTGGCGCATCGCCGGGCATTACGCCAACTACAGCGTGTTCGATGTCGACAGCGTGCAGGACCTGCACGACCTGCTGATGCAATTGCCGTTGTTCCCCTACATGGCCATCGAAGTGAATGCGCTGTGCCGCCATCCGTCGTCGATCCATGCGGACGACCGCTGAGCCGGCTCCCACCTATAACTACAAGATGAGGAATGCACCATGTCCATCCGCCTGTCCCAGACTGCCCACGCCCAACAGTTTCTCGAAGAGGCCAGCGGTAACCTCAATGACGCGGGCAACCCGCGCACCAAGGCGCTGATCTACCGGATCCTGCGCGACACCGTGAACATCATCGAAGACCTGGAAGTGACTCCGGAAGAATTCTGGAAGGCGGTCAACTACCTCAATGAGCTGGGCAAAAACCAAGAGGCCGGCCTGCTCGCCGCCGGCTTGGGCCTGGAGCATTACCTGGACCTGTTGATGGATGCCGCCGACGAGGAGGCCGGCAAGTCTGGCGGCACGCCGCGCACCATCGAAGGCCCGTTGTACGTGGCCGGTGCGCCGCTGTCCAAGTACGAGGCACGGCTGGATGACGGCAAGGACGACGCGGTGCCGTTGTTCATGCGCGGGCAAGTACGCGATACCGAGGGCAAGCCGTTGGCAGGGGCGATTGTCGATGTGTGGCAGGCCAACACGGGCGGGACCTATTCGTGGTTCGACCCGGCGCAATCGGAATTCAACCTGCGTCGGCGCATCGAGACCGACGCCCAGGGCAACTACCGTTTTCGCAGCATCGTGCCTTCGGGCTACGGCTGCCCACCGAGCGGGCCGACCCAGCAGTTGCTCGACCAACTAGGGCGCCATGGGCAGCGGCCGGCGCATATCCACTTTTTCATCTCGGCGCCTGGGCACCGGCACCTGACCACGCAGATCAACCTGTCGGATGACCCGTACCTGCATGATGACTTTGCCTATGCCACCCGGGATGAACTGATTGCCGAGATTCGCTTCAGTGACGATCCGCAACTGGCGCGGGAGTTTGGCGTGCAGGGGCGGTTTGCGCAGATTGATTTTGACTTTGAGTTGCAGCCTGCCGCCGCGCCGGTAGAGCAGAAACGGATGCAACGCGTGCGTGCCCTGGAAGACTGATCAACTCGGTCAAAATGTGGGAGCTGGCTTGCCTGCGATAGCGGTGGTGAATGTTCCACCGCTATCGCAGGCCAGCTCCCACATTGGTTTTGGGGTGTTTGTGCTATTTGCGCACGACCAGGTCCAACACCTCATCCCGGTCCTTGATCTTCTGCAGCACTATCTCCGAACGGATATCCATCACTCCCGCCGTGCGGTTCAGGTGGTTCACGATAAAGTCCGAGAAGTGCTTGAGGTTGCGCGCCTGCACCCGCAGCACATAGTTGCTGGCGCCAGTGATCACATAGGCGCTCGCCACCTCTGGCCAGCCTTGCACCTTCTTGATGAATGTCTCATGCCAGTCCTCCACATCCTGGCGCAACGACAGGTGCACGATGGCTTCCAGCTCGATCCCCAACTGCTCGGCGTTCAATACCGCGCGGTAACCGCTGATGATTCCCTCGCTCTCCAGCAGGCGCAAACGGCGCAGGCATGCGGACGGCGACAGCGCGACTTTTTCCGCCAATTCCTGGTTGCTGATGCGGCCATCCTGTTGCAGGAAATGCAGGAGGCGCAGGTCGGTAGCGTCGAGAATCATGCTTGGAAGATATCCGCGTGTTTGGAGGTTAAATTCGAATTTTCTACAGCTTAAATAGTCGTTTACCCACCACTTTGCACGAAAATTCTCTAAAAGTTCGTTCATTATTTGGCCCATCCTCACTTATAAAAACCAGGACGACCCATGACCACTAGAAGCCATTGCCTAGCCCTAGACACCCAGGACCCGTTGGCACCACTGCGCCAACAGTTCGCCTTGCCCGATGGGGTCATTTACCTCGACGGCAACTCCCTCGGCGCTCGCCCGGTGGCGGCGCTGGAACGGGCACAACAGGTGATCGCCCAGGAGTGGGGCAATGGCCTGATTCGCAGTTGGAACAGCGCCGGCTGGGCCGATTTGTCCCAGCGCCTGGGCAATCGCCTGGCGCCGTTGATCGGTGCGCGGGAGGGCGAGGTGGTGATCACCGATACCACCTCGATCAACCTGTTCAAAGTGCTCAGCGCCGCCTTGAGCGTGCAGCGCCAACGCTCCCCGACGCGCAAGGTTATCGTCAGCGAAGCGAGCAACTTTCCCACCGACTTGTACATCGCCGAAGGCTTGGCCGAACTGCTGCAACAAGGCTATTCCCTGCGTCTGGTGAACAGCCCGGCCGAACTGCCCCAGGCCATCGACGCAGACGTGGCGGTGGTGATGCTCACCCACGTCAACTACAAGACCGGCTACATGTACGACATGGCGGCGCTGACCGCGCTGAGCCACGAGTGTGGCGCGCTGAGTATCTGGGACCTGGCGCATTCAGCGGGCGCGGTGCCTGTCGACCTGCACCAGGCCGGCGCGGATTATGCCATTGGCTGCACCTACAAATACCTCAACGGCGGCCCGGGCTCCCAGGCGTTTGTGTGGGTCAACCCGGCGTTGGTAGATGTGGTGCGCCAGCCGTTGTCCGGGTGGTTCGGGCATACCCGGCAGTTCGCCATGGAGTCCACCTACGCCCCCAGCGCCGGCATTGCCCGCTACCTCTGCGGTACGCAGCCGATTACCTCGTTGGCCATGGTGGAATGCGGCCTGGAGATTTTTGCCCAGACCGACATGGCCAGCCTGCGCCGCAAATCCCTGGCATTGACCGACCTGTTTATCGCGTTGGTCGAAAGCCGTTGCGCCGCCCACGGCCTGGAACTGATCACCCCGCGTGAACACGCCCGGCGCGGCAGTCACGTCAGCTTTGAACACCCCGAAGGTTACGCGGTGATCCAGGCCTTGATCGCTCGAGGCGTGATCGGCGATTACCGTGAGCCGCGGATCATGCGCTTTGGTTTCACGCCGTTGTACACCAGCTTTACCGAGGTGTGGGACGCCGTGGAAATCCTCGGTGAAATTCTCGACAACGCCACCTGGGACCAGCCGCAATTCAAAGTGCGCAACAGCGTCACCTGACAACAACGCAAACCCACTGTAGGAGCGAGCTTGCTCGCGAAGATCATCAACGAAAACGCGTGAATGCTGAATGCATGCGGCGTTCTCAGGTTTTTCGCGAGCAAGCTCGCTCCTACAGAACACAAGCGCTTCCTGTGCAATCACAATAATAAAGGGGCACACCAGTGACCACGCCAGACAACGGCTTTGCAGAGATTACCCACCGTGAACTGGGCCTTAGGCGCCAGCTCACTTCCGGCCAGATGAGCATGATCGCCATCGGTGGCGCCATCGGCACCGGGCTGTTCATGGGCAGCGCCTACGCCATCGGTTATGCCGGGCCGAGCGTACTGGTGAGCTACGCCATCGGCGCGTTGATTACCTTGCTGCTGATGGGCTGCCTGGCGGAGATGACGGTGGCCCATTCCACCTCCGGCTCCTTTGGCGCTTACGCCGAGTTCTACATCAGCCCGTTGGCCGGGTTCCTGGTGCGTTATGCCTACTGGGCGGCGATTGTGCTGGCGGTGGGCGCCGAGGTCACGGCGGTGGCGATGTACATGAAGTACTGGTTCGCCAACGTGCCGGAGTGGGTGTGGATCGTGTCGTTTTCCAGCGTGTTGATCCTGCTCAATGCGATCAGCGTGAAGACCTTCGGCAACTTCGAATACTGGTTCTCGACGATCAAGATCAGCGCCATTGTCGGTTTTATCATCCTGGCAGTGTATGTGGTGTTCGGCTCCGGCAACCCAGACTACGGGGTGCAGAACTACACGGCCCACGACGGCTTTTTCCCCCATGGCTTGAGTGGCATGTGGATCGCGGTGATCGTGTCGATCTTCAGCTACCTCAGCGTCGAGATGATCGCCGTGGCCGCCGGTGAAGCCGCCGACCCGGAGCAGGCGGTGAAGAAAGCCTTTCGCGCTACCATCGTGCGGCTGGTGGTGTTCTACCTGCTGACCCTGGCGCTGATGCTCGCCATCGTGCCCTGGAACCAGGCCGGCCAGGCCCAGAGCCCGTTCGTCACGGTGATGCAGACCATCGGCATTCCTGGCGCCACTGGCGTGATGAATTTCGTGATTCTGATCGCGGCGCTGTCGGCCATGAACAGCCAGCTCTACATCACCACGCGCATGATGTTCAGCCTGTCTCGCGCAGGCTTTGCGCCCAAGTCCATGGGCGCGTTGAGCAAGAACGGCATCCCGCTCAACGCATTGCTGCTGTCCAGCTCGGGCATTGCCCTGGCGACGTTGCTCAACGTGGTGTACCCGGAAAGCTCGTTCACCCTGATGATGGCGATCTCGATGTTTGGCGCGATCTTCACCTGGTTCATGATCTTCCTCACGCACCTGTTTTTCCGCCGCTATCGCAAGCGTCATGGCGGGGCGAAGTTGTCGTTCCAGTTGCGCCTGTTTCCCTACAGCACGTTGCTGGGGCTGGTGCTGATGGGGGCGGTGATGATCACCACCTATTTCACTGACGCATTCAAGATGACGCTGGTGTTTGGCGTGCCATTCCTGCTGATCCTGTCGGCGGTCTACTACACCTTCTTCCACAAGCGGACATCATCTGTAGGAGCGAGCTTGCTCGCGAAAAAACCGAGAGCGCCGCGTTAAACCGGATAGCTCGCGTTATCGTTGACGATCTTCGCGAGCAAGCTCGCTCCTACAGGGGGCGGTGAGCGCAGAGAGCAAGGTGCTGGCGTAACCTGGCAATTGCTTGAACGAGCGTGCGCATAACAGCAGTTTGCGGCGGGCCCACTCCTCTTGCAGGGGGTGGGCCTTGAAACGACGTTCTGACGGCCAGCGCGCTAAAGCGGCCTGAGGCACGATGCCCAGGCCCGCACCGCCGGCGACCATGCGAATCAACCCATCAAAACCGTCGGCGCGAATGCGTGTCTGCAAGCGAAAGCCTGCATGCAGTGCCTGTTCCTCCAGGTAAACCGCCAGCGCGCTGTTGGCCGCCAGGCTCACATAGTCGTATTGCAAGCTGTCGATAAAACTCGGGTGGGTCAACGGATGGTCGAGGGGCATGATCAGCACCAGCGGGTCATCGCGAAACGCCAGGGTCTGCAAGCCTTGGGTGTCTACCGCATCGGAAATAATCCCCAGGTCGGCGGTGCCCTGGCGCAAGGCGTGGGTGATGCGCAGGCTGGGCAATTCTTGCAGGTCGATATCGAGGTTGGGGTGCTCGCGCAGAAACTGCGCGAGCAGCTCCGGCAGGTACTCGCTAAGGGCGGTGGTGTTGCACAGCAAGCGTACCTGGCCTTTGACGCCGTTGGCGTATTCGGCCAGGTCCTGTTGCAGGTGGTCGGCCTGTTGCAACAGCAGGCGAGCATGCCGAGCCAGGGCTTTGCCCGCTGGTGTCGGGGTCACGCCACGGCGGCCACGCTCAAGAAACGCGATGCCCAGTGAAGACTCCATTGCCCGGATGCGTGCGCTGGCGGCCGCCAGGGACAGGTGGCTGCGGGCCGCGCCGGCGGTGATATTGCCGGTGTCCAGGATGTGCAGGTAGAGGCGCAGGTCGATCAGGTCAAAGTGCATGAGGTTTTCCGGTGGCTTGCCTGCGATAGCGGTATCAGCCTCACACAAAACAAGAGGCTGCCTCAGTATATGGCGAATTTCACAAGCCATGGAAAAGCACCAGAATGCACCCATGAATACCTTCCTAGCGTTCTACCAAAACCTCGGCCCCGCCCTGACAGCGCTGGTCATTACTACCTTCCTGCTGGCCGGCACGGTCAAGGGCGTGATCGGCCTGGGCCTGCCCACCGTGGCGATGGGTATGCTTGGCCTGGCTATGCTGCCGGCGCAGGCTGCGGCATTGCTGATTATTCCTTCGACGGTCACCAACCTCTGGCAACTGACCTTTGGGGGGCACTTGGGTGCTTTGCTCAAACGCCTGTGGCCGATGTTGTTGCTGATTTTTTTCGGCACCGGTCTGGGCTCCGTGTGGCTGGGCATGGACGGTGGACCGTGGGTGGTTCGCGCGTTGGGCGCGGCGTTGCTGGTGTATGCATTGAGCGGGTTATTCCTGCCGGCCTTCAAGGTCGCGCCTGGAACCGAGCGCTGGCTGGGCCCCTTGTGCGGGGTGATCACCGGCATCATCACCTCGGCCACCGGTGTCTTCGTGATCCCTGCGGTGCCGTATTTGCAGGCGCTGGGCTTGAGCCGTGACCAGTTGGTGCAGGCGCTGGGGCTGTCATTCACCGTGTCGACATTGGCGCTGGCCGCCGGGCTGGCTTGGCGAGGAGCGCTGGGCGGCGGTGAAATGGGCGCGTCATTGCTGGCGCTGGTGCCGGCCTTGCTGGGGATGTGGCTGGGCCAGGTGGTTCGTCGGCGCATCAGTGCGTTGTGGTTCAAACGTGGATTTTTCACCGGCATGGCGTTGTTGGGAGGCCATTTGTTGCTGGCTGGTTAATAATGAGCGGGCACGTGTCAGCCGATAAATGAAGGACCGCCCGTGAAAGCCCGTTCCGATGAGCTACAGATCTTCGTCAGTGTGATTGAATGCGGCTCGATTTCGGCCGCCGCCGAAAAGGTCGGGCAAACGCCATCGGCAGTCAGCCGCACCTTGTCGCGCCTGGAAGCCAAGCTCGACACCACCTTGATCAACCGCACCACGCGGCGCATGGACCTGACCGAAGAGGGCAAGTACTTCTTCGAACAGGCCAAGCTGATCCTGGCGCAGATGGACGAGCTGGAAGAGCGCCTGTCATCGCGCCAGAAAAAACCGGCCGGGCGCCTGCGTATCAACGCCGCCGTGCCGTTCATGCTGCATGGGATCGTGCCGTACATCGCCGAATTTCGCAGCCTCTACCCGGACATCCAGTTGGAGCTCAACAGCGATGACTTGATCATCGACCTGCTGGAGCAGAGCACTGACATCGCCATTCGCATCGGCGCCCTGGCCGACTCGACCCTGCATGCGCGCTTTCTGGGCAGCACGCCGCTGCATATCCTGGCCAGCCCCGATTACCTCCAGCGATACGGCATACCCACAACCGTTGCCGAACTGGCCGACCACACGCTGCTTGGCTTCACCCACACCGAAACCCTCAACCACTGGCCGCTGCGCCATGGCGAAGGAGACCGCTGGCTGATCCAGCCCGGCGTCAGCGCCTCCAGTGGTGAAACCTTGCGCCAGTTGGCGCTGGAAGGGCAGGGCATTGGCTGCCTGTCGAATTTCATGACGGCCCACGACCTCGACGCCGGGCGCCTGGTGCCGTTGCTGGAGGGGTTCAACAGTGGCTATCGCCAGCCGATCCACGCCGTGTTCTACCGCAACTCGCAATTGGCGTTGCGCATCCAGTGCTTCCTGGACTTCATTCAGGACAAGCTGGCGCGTTATGCGAGCTGATTTGTGATCTGTACGCAAGAGTGAATTGGGTCGTACGGGCTTATTCGACAGCAGTGGGGGCTGGATACTGGGCTCATTACTTACCCAGTCAGGAGCAACCTCCATGAATGTATTCGTTACTGGCGCCGCAGGGTTTATCGGCGGCTCCATCGCTACCGGCCTGGTCAAGGCTGGCCACCAGGTCACCGGCCTGGTGCGCAGCGCCGAGCAAGCCGCCGAAATGACTGCCCTGGGCATCACGCCGGTGATCGGCACCCTCGACGACGCAGCCGTATTGACCGAGCAGGCGCAGAAGGCCGATGCGGTGATCAACGCCGCCAGCAGCGACCACCGCGGCGCCGTGCAAACCTTGCTGGCCGCCTTGAAAGGCTCGAACAAGCCGTTCCTGCACACCAGCGGGTCGAGCATTGTCGGCGATGCGTCGGGTGGCAAGGCCAGTGAAACCATCTACTTCGAAGACAATCTGCCTGAGCCGACCGTCGACAAGGCTGCCCGCGTGGCCATCGACAACCTGATCCTCGCGGCGGCCAATGACGGCGTGAATTCGGCGGTGATCTGCAACACCCTGATCTACGGCCACAGCCTGGGCGTGAAGCGTGACAGCGTGCAATTGCCGCGCTTGCTCAAGCAGGCGCGCAAAAGCGGGGTGGTGCGCCATGTGGGGCCCGGCCAGAACATTTGGTCCAATGTGCATATTGAAGACGTGGTGGCTTTGTACCTGCTGGCGTTGACCAAGAACGTACCGGGGACTTTCTACTTTGTAGAAAGCAGCGAAGCGGCGTTTATCGACATGACCACGGCGATTGCCCAAGCGCTGAACCTGGGCGAACCGCAGGATTGGCCCTTGGCCGAGGCTGAGGCCGAGTGGGGCTATGAAATGGCCAACTACGGGTTGGGCTCCAATAGTCGAGTGCGCGGCAAACACGCCCGTGAACTGTTGGGGTGGACGCCTGAGCGCACCTCGGTGGTGGAGTGGATTCGCAACGAGATGGTGTGATGTTTGCTTAGCACCGCGGTGCTGCCTTCGCGAGCAAGCCCGCTCCCACATTTGGATCTGTGAATAGATTCAAATGTGGGAGCGGGCTTGCTCGCGAAAGGAGCGACTCGGTGTATCGGACCTGACACTTCACTAGCCCCACCCGCCGCAATTCCGTACCATTCCCCGCCTTATCCCCCGCAATTCCCTGGTACTCCATGAACCTCACCCGTCTGCGCGCCGACGCCCTGGCCGGCCTCACCACGTCTTTCGCCTTGCTGCCCGAATGCATCGCCTTTGCGCTGGTGGCCCATCTCAACCCGCTGATGGGCCTCTACGGCGCTTTCATCATTTGCACCCTCACCGCGTTGTTCGGCGGCCGCCCGGGCATGGTCTCGGGCGCGGCCGGCTCCATGGCAGTGGTGATCGTCGCGCTGGTGGTGCAGCACGGCGTGGAGTATTTGCTGGCGACGGTGTTGCTGGGCGGGTTGATCATGGTCGCCTTCGGCCTGCTGCGCCTGGGCAAGCTGGTGCGCATGGTGCCGCATTCGGTGATGCTCGGCTTCGTCAACGGCCTGGCGATCATCATTGCGCTGGCGCAATTGGAGCATTTCAAGAGCGGTGAAACCTGGCTCAGCGGTACGCCGCTGTACGTAATGGCCGGGCTGGTGGCGGCAACCATGGCCATTGTGTACCTGTTGCCCCGCCTGACCCGTGC
Organism: Pseudomonas fluorescens; assembly: GCF_001902145.1. Taxonomy (GTDB): domain Bacteria; phylum Pseudomonadota; class Gammaproteobacteria; order Pseudomonadales; family Pseudomonadaceae; genus Aquipseudomonas; species Aquipseudomonas fluorescens_BV. Next base: position 127,706 of record NZ_MRST01000015.1, on the reverse strand, counting down.
CGTACCGCCCGCGCTGGTGGCGATTCTGGGGGTGGGCCTTGCGGTGTACCTGCTCGGTTTGCCGACCCGTACATTGGGTGATATGGCGCACATCGCCGGTGGCTTGCCGACTTTCGCCCTGCCGCAGATCCCCTGGACCCTGGAAACCCTCGGCATCATCGCGCCCTACGCGTTTTTGATGGCGATGGTTGGCCTGTTGGAAACCTTGCTGACCCTCAACCTCACCGACGAAATCACCGAGACCCGTGGTTATCCTGACCGCGAAAGCGTGGCCCTGGGCGCAGCGAATATGGTCTCGGGCCTGTTTGGTGCCATGGGTGGTTGCGCGATGATCGGGCAAACCGTGATCAACCTCAGCTCCGGCGGGCGTGGGCGTTTCTCCGGGGTGTTTGCCGGGGTGATGATTCTGTTGTTCATTCTGTTTCTGTCGCCACTGATCGAGCGGATTCCGCTGGCGGCGTTGGTGGGCGTGATGTTCGTGGTGTCGCAACAGACCTTCGCCTGGGCGTCGCTGCGGGTGATCAACAAGGTGCCGCTCAATGATGTGCTGGTGATCATGGCAGTGACGATCATTACGGTGTTCACCGACCTCGCCACCGCCGTGCTGTGCGGTATCGTCATCGCCGCGCTGAACTTCGCCTGGCAGCAGGCGCGGGAACTGTATGCCGATGAACACCTGGAGGCCGATGGCAGCAAGCTCTATCGGCTGCATGGCACGTTGTTCTTCGCCTCGACCACACCGTTCTTGAATCAGTTCGACCCGGCCAACGACCCGGCTCAGGTCACACTGGATTGCCGTCACCTGAGCTTTGTCGACTATTCGGCGATTGCTGCCCTGATGACCCTGCGCGATCGCTACACCAAGGCTGGCAAGCACCTGCGGGTGCTGCATTTATCCGAGCGCTGCAAAAAACTGCTCAAGCGCGCCAAGGTTCGCCACGACTGAACCCCTACCTCTTGTAGGAGCGAGCTTGCTCGCGAAAATCGTCAACGATAACGCGGGCATTCTGATGCACTGCGGCGTGCTCGGGTTTTTCGCGAGCAAGCTCGCTCCTACAGGAGGCAAGGTCGTTATTACGGCCCTACCAGGTCTTCCAGCTCCTGGGCGCGGGTCTGGGTCATGTCCAGCACGCAGCCCGAGCCGTTTACCTGATCAATCGTGCCGCCGGTGGCGCTGCCTGCGAAGGCGCAGTTGGCGTCGCGGTATTTGATCCACAGGCGCTGCACGTCTTGCAGTTGCTGTTTGCGCGGCCCTTCCTGGGCGGCGAGGGCGGTCTTGTAGGCGCGGTTCAGACGGTCGTCCTGCACCTTGGTTTGCCTGGCGTTGCAATTGACCATCTCTGCGGTGGTATTGGCGCTGTCCATGCATTTTTTCAAGGCAGCGTTGTCGGCGGCGTAAGCGCTGCCGCACAAGAGCAGGACGCTGGCGGCGATTGTTGTGCGAATCATGAGCGGGTTCCTGGGCAATGGATGCGCATTCTATGACTCAAGCGCAGCGATTGAGTTTCCGCCTTCTCTGATCTTCATGTAAGAACGCCCCCCGAATTTTCATCCACCCACGTCGGGCATATCCCCAAGCGACAGCGCTTATCCATGGGCGAAAATTACTTTCATAAAAATTGAAAATGCTCCTCGGGAATGATTTATGAGTTTCACAACCAATTCGACGTGACCCTTTCCGAGGAGTACCGCATGGCCGCATTACCGGGCTTCGGGCTGTTGGCATACGCTGCCATCGCCATCATTGCATTGATCGTGCTGATTGCACGCTACCGACTCAACCCCTTTATCGTGATTACCCTGGTGTCCATCGGCCTGGCGCTGATGGCCGGGATGCCGGCGGACACTATCATGGGCTCGTACGAGGCGGGTGTCGGCAAGACCCTGGGGCATATCGCCCTGGTGGTGGCGCTGGGCACCATGCTCGGCAAGATGATGGCCGAGTCGGGCGGCGCCGAGCAGGTGGCGCGCACGCTGATCAACCGCTTCGGTGAGCGCAATGCCCACTGGGCGATGGTGTGCATTGCGTTCCTGGTGGGGCTGCCGCTGTTTTTCGAAGTCGGTTTTGTGCTGCTGGTGCCGATTGCTTTTACCGTGGCGCGGCGTGTAGGCGTGTCGATCCTGATGGTCGGGCTGCCGATGGTCGCCGGCCTGTCGGTGGTGCATGCGCTGGTGCCGCCGCACCCGGCGGCGATGATGGCGGTGCTGGCCTATAACGCCTCGGTCGGGCAAACGGTGCTGTATGCGATCCTGATTGGTATCCCTACGGCGATCATTGCCGGGCCCGTCTACGCCAAGTTCATCGTGCCGCACATTCATTTACCGGCGGAAAACCCGCTGGAGCGACAGTTTATCGAGCGTGAACCGCGTACGCGCCTGCCCAGCTTTGCGTTGACCATGGGCACCATCCTGTTGCCGGTGGTGTTGATGATGATCGGTGGCTGGGCCAATGTGATTTCCACCCCGGGCACAGGTTTCAATCAGTTCCTGCTGTTTATCGGTAACTCGGTGATCGCCCTGTTGGTGGCGACGCTGGTGAGTTTCTGGACCTTGGGTCTGGCCCAGGGCTTTAACCGCGAGTCGATTCTCAAATTCACCAACGAATGCCTGGCCCCTACCGCCAGCATTACCTTGCTGGTGGGCGCGGGCGGTGGGTTGAATCGAATCCTGGTGGACGCTGGTGTTACTCATGAAATCCTTGGCCTGGCCCATGCGTTCCAGTTGTCGCCGCTGGTGATGGGCTGGCTGTTCGCCGCGTTGATGCGCGTCGCCACCGGCTCGGCCACGGTGGCCATGACCACCGCATCTGGGGTGGTCGCGCCGGTCGCCTTGGGCCTGGGTTATCCACACCCTGAATTGCTGGTGCTGGCGACCGGTGCAGGCTCGGTGATCTTTTCCCACGTGAACGACGGCGGCTTCTGGCTGATCAAGGAATACTTCAATATGACGGTCATCCAGACCTTCAAGACCTGGACCGTACTGGAGACCCTGATTTCGCTGGTCGCCTTCGGCCTGACCTACGGCCTGTCCCTTGTTTTATGAGCCTGTAACCCGGAGCCCCCATGGACATCCTCTATCAGATCCGCGCCCGCCAGGACTCTTTCAGTGCCGGTGAAGGGCGTATTGCCCAGTTGATGCTTGAGGATGTGGGCTTTGCCGCCTCCGCCAGCCTGGAGGCGTTGTCTCAACGAGCGGAGGTGAGTACCGCCACCTTGTCACGCTTCGCCCGCAGTGTCGGCTGCCGTGATTTACGCGATTTGCGCCTGCAATTGGCCCAGGCCAGCGGCGTGGGCAGCCGCTTCCTGGACCCGGCGGGCAAGCCTGAACAGTCAGCGTTTCATCGACAGATCCTGGGGGATATCGAGGCGACGTTGCGTCAGCACCTGTCGGGGTTCAATCAGCGCAGCTTTGGCGATGCGGTCAACCTGTTGGGCAAGGCGCGGATGATCCATGCGTTCGGCATGGGCGGGCCGTCGAGCCTGTGCAGTGATGAGTTGCAGGTGCGCCTGGTACGTCTGGGCTATCCGATTGCCGCCAGCCATGACCCGGTGATGATGCGTGTCACGGCGGCGACCCTGGGGCCCGAACATGCCGTGATCGTCTGCTCGCTCACGGGCCTGACCCCCGAGTTACTGGAGGTGGTGACGCTGGCGCGCAACTACGACGCGCGGATCATTGCCATCACCCTTGCCGATTCGCCCCTGGCGCAGTTGGCGGATGTCGTGCTGCCGCTGCAACCGGCGGAAACCAGTTTTATCTACAAGCCCACTGCGGCCCGCTACGGCATGCTGCTGGCTATCGACCTGCTCGCCACTGAGCTGGCGCTGGCTCTGCCGGACGACAACCAGGAACGCCTGCGCCGGATCAAACTGGCCCTGGACGATTACCGCGGCGGCCCTGGCAGCCTGCCGCTTGGAGACTGATATGAAGTACGACACGCTGATTCGCCAGGCGCTGATCATCGATGGCAGTAACACCCCAGGGTATGTCGCCGATGTGGGCGTGCACGCAGGGCGCATCCGCACGATTGGTGACTTGCCCACAGCCCAGGCCGAGCAGATCATCGACGGCCATGGCCGGGTATTGGCACCGGGTTTTATCGACGTGCACACCCACGACGACACGGTAGTGATTCGCCAGCCGCAGATGCTGCCCAAGCTCAGCCAGGGCGTGACCACGGTGATTGTCGGCAACTGTGGCATCAGCGCTTCGCCGGTCAGTTTGCGCAGCGACCCGCCAGACCCGATGAACTTGCTGGGCACCCGCGAGGCGTTCTCTTATCCACGGTTTGCCGATTACCGTGCCGCGGTGCAACGGGCCTGCCCGGCGGTGAACGTCGCCGCGTTGATCGGCCACACGGCGCTGCGCAGCAACCATATGGACGACCTGCACCGTACCGCCACACCCTATGAAATCGCGGCCATGCGCGTGCAGTTGCAGGAGAGCCTGGAAGCCGGCGCCCTGGGTTTATCCACAGGTCTGGCTTACGCGAGCGCGTTCAACGCCGAGACCGATGAAGTGCTGCAACTCACCCAAGAGTTGACGGCCTGCGGCGCGGTGTACACCACCCATCTGCGCAGCGAGTTCGAACCGGTGCTGGAGGCGATGGATGAAGCATTCTTGATCGGCCGAGAGGCCAGGGTGCCGGTGATCATTTCCCACCTTAAATGCGCCGGAGCCGGTAATTGGGGACGCAGCCCGCAGTTGCTGGCGGCCCTGGAAGCAGCGGCAAAAGATCATCCGGTGGGTTGTGATTGCTACCCCTATGCCGCCAGCTCCTCGACCCTGGACCTCAAGCAGGTTACTGACGCGTTTCGCATCACCATCACTTGGTCCACACCGCACCCGGAAATGGGCGGGCGTGATTTGCAGGAGATTGCCGCCCAGTGGGGCGTTTCGCTGATGGATGCCGCCCGCCGTTTGCAACCTGCGGGGGCGGTGTACTACGGCATGGATGAGGCGGATGTGCGGCGCATTCTTGCGCATCCGTTGTCGATGGTGGGGTCGGATGGGTTGCCTGAAGATCCGTTTCCTCATCCGCGCTTGTGGGGCGCCTTCCCACGGGTGCTAGGGCATTTCAGCCGGGATGTCGGATTGTTCCCGTTACACACGGCGGTACACAAAATGACCGGGCTCTCGGCGGCGCGTTTCGGCTTGGCCCAAAGAGGCGAAATTCGCGAGGGGTACTGGGCTGACCTGGTGCTCTTCGACCCTGCGCGGGTGCGTGACATGGCGGATTTCAAGACGCCTCAGCGTGCGGCCGAAGGGATTGAGCGAGTGTGGGTAAACGGCGTCTTGAGCTACAGCGAAGGGCAGGCGAATGCACAGCGGGCGGGTCGCTTTCTGGCCCGCAGCGGTGATTTGCGCCGAGGGTTTCAGATTGGTGCGCGGGACGCGACCTGATAGTGCTCGGCCCGATAGCGTGTCTGAATATGGCCAAACAGCGCTTACAAAAAGCTAATTGATTGCAAAGGACGGCTCTCTAGCATGTGCAGGTCTTATTACGGAGAGCCTGTATGAACACTCAGTCTGTAAGCCCCCACCAATTCGCTAACCGGGCCGCCAACGCCGTCATTTCATCTACCGTCACGCCGCTTCACGCAGCGGTGAGTGAGGGCGTCAATGCGATCACGGCGTTCCCTTTTCCGCGCGACACGATCAAAGGCTGGATCCAGGAAAAAGTCTGGAACCTGACCAATCAATGGATCGACCCAGACAAGGTATATCTGCATCAGTTTTCTGCTGCCAACAGTACCCACACTGGCAGCGCCGTGACCGGGTGGGAACATCGCGGAGTTCCCGAATCATCCATGACGCTGACCGATGCCGTGGCCAGTGATTTTTTCTCGGCGGAACGCTACGGCACGGCCGGCAAGGCTCAGGCGCTGGCGCATTTCGTATCTTCGAATACCAGCCCGTTTTCGTTGCTGGACAGCGAAAGTGTGCCGGATTTTTTCAGCCGGCTGGGCAAGTTCATTTTCGACCGGACGGGACCGGGATACCTCTACTCTAAAATTCACGATGATGTGCCCAACGCCGTGGAGACCTGGCGTGATCTGGACGCCGCCTATGGCCTGTACCTGGATGGCCCGGGAAAAGGCACCTACGACGCCGGCAACCAACTGCGCATGAAGCCCAGCGAGCTGTTGAACCTGGTGCGTGAGGGAGACCTGCAGAAAAAGGTGATGACCAGGCTGGACAGTTTTTGGACGCAGCACGGTGACGAGTGGCGGATGCTGGCCAAGCAACAGTTCGTGATGGAGGCCCGTGTCGCGCGCGCCCTCAATCAACAAGACTCCAGCCAGGGCCTGAGCCCGCAGGCTTATGCCGAGGTGATGAAAGCGGCGGCGTCAGGTGTACCGCTCGAGGGGCCGGTGTCCAAGGCCCAGTTACAGGCGCAGACGACGCCGGGTCCTGACACCAGGGTGTTTTGCTTCGACATCAATGGTTATAAGTCCAATGACATCCTGCGCTTCATCTCCAAGAGTGGTACCGAAACCCTCTATGTCCCCGGCGCAAAACCCGCGATCCAGACTTTCAAGGACCGAGCCGCCGTGGACCAGTGGGTGCTCGAACAAAGCAAGGATCCCGCCAAAGCCAAGGCGCTGGAGGAACATTTCTCGCTGCGTGATCGTCAGCAGGGCGTGTTCGGCGCCCTGAGTGCCAACGGCGTGGACGTCACCCTGGCCAAGCTGGGTGCAGGCAACCAGGCAGCCAATGACAGTGTTATCGATACGTTGAATTACCCAATCGGCGGGGACGTGTTTTCCTTCATGGCCAGCCAGACGCGCCAACGCATCGACAATGATGCAGACACCGAAATGAAATCCAACGCCGAAGTGCGCAAGGACGACGCACTGGCTCTGTTGCAAGCCGGCAACGCAATATTCTCCATCCCCATGGCCTTGCTCGGGCCTATTGGTCTGGCGCTCGGCGCCGCCTCTTACACGGCACAGGTAGGAATGGAAATCGACCAGGCCGTGGAGGGTGACACTCAGGCCGAGCGCAAGAACGGGCTGCATTCGGCGGTGATGGACGTCGCGACGATGGCCTTTTTTCACGCCCTCGGCAAGGCGGGCCCTTCCACGGCCGACCCCGCTGTCGAGTCCGGCGCTCAACCGGCGACGGCGCAAAAACCGTTTTTCAACTATCGCCGCGTGAACGGGCAGATCGGTGTGCTGATGAGCCCGACCGAACCTGCGCGGCTACCCGAAAAACCAGCAAACGGGTTGAATCCTGCGTGGGACCCATCCATGGAGATTTACCTGCAAGGGGGGGCCAAGCGTCCCTCAGTGCAGCCCCGTTATGAGATCGTCGAGGAGGGCCCGTCTACGGCGAAGAAGCCCAAACTCGAGGACTCGGAAAACGAACTGTCGGAGAATGAGGAGTCGCCGTCTTCGGTGGTTTCCAATGCTACGTCCTCCGGGGATTACGAGCCGTACGACGATGTCAACGTGCTCAAGGTCAATCCGTTCAAGGCCGGCGTCCAGGTGCCTGATGGTGGGTATTTCAACAGTCGAGGCATGATCGAGCGCACCGATATACCCAAGTTGTACCGCGTCGAAAAGGCGGATCGCGTAGAGCGTCGCGGTGGTCCGGAAAGTTATGGTTTCCGGGACTCAAACTTTTTTTCCGGGCCTGAAAAAATGATGGACGGCAATGTCGTGGTGACGTCTCGCTCAAAGGCGGCGGCGATACGTTTTGGTGATGCTGCACTCGACGGTAAATACCACCTTTACGAAATCGACAGTCGCGGTGTTCCCGTCGTCTCTTTCAACGAAAATATCGAGGTAAACCCACAGTTCGTCGAGGCTCGCCAGTGTGTGGCACCCGGCACCATCGAGCGGATGCGCAAGTCGGGCCACTTGAGCCAGTTTGCAGAAAGTTCCTATGAGTTCGATGAAGTGCATGTGGACAATGATCAACTGTCGAGCGCAAGGATCAGGGAAATTCCCCATCATTGAGCGTGTTCACTTTGAGCGCTTGCTGAACTAGGGTGATCGCTCGCCAGCAACGAGCGACTGGCACTTGGAGAGTTATATGCACTTAGGAAAAGTCACCCCCATCCTGCGGATTTTCGACGAGGCCAAGGCGTTGGAGTTCTACGTCGATTTCCTGGGGTTCAAGGTCGATTGGCAGCATCGCTTCGAGGCGAATTTTCCGTTGTACGTGCAAGTGTCGCTGGGGGAGTGTGTGCTGCACTTGTCCGAGCATCATGGCGATGCTTCGCCGGGGGCGGCTGTGCGGATCCAGGCTCAAGGGGTCGATGCGTATCAGCAGCAATTGCTGGGCAAGGAGTACCGGTATGCCAAGCCTGGGGTGGAAGACACGCCGTGGGGGAGGCGGGAGATGAGCATCAGAGACCCGTTTGGGAATCGGTTGGTGTTTGTTGAGGATAGCGAGGGGTGAGTGGCAAATTGCGGGCAATAAAAAACCGCCTTAGTAGGGCGGTTTTTTTGCAAACCCAGTTAGTGGCTGGGGTCGCGGCTTCACAGGAGCACTGACGTGATAGCGATACTACTGTTGCTTTAGGGCTTTATGCAACACTCGACGACAAGCGGTTTTCCACCGCAGTACACATCTTTTTTATTAGTTAAATCTGCAAAAAGCAGCAACAAGTTTTAAGGCGAACTGAGGAGTGCTTGTCACACCTTGGCGCAGAGTGCTGAGCTAGTATCGCTCTCGTTCTGGGTACATCGTGAAGTAGGTTGACTGGGTTAGCGCGCAAATTTTGGACCGACCGCCACGGGCTAGTAATCCGTGCCGGATTCATGCGGGAGGACCATAAACCCAGCCGCCTCACAGGAGCACTGACGTGCATCCAAAGGCTCACATGTTCCGGTAAGTGCGCTGGAGGTAAGGCCCAACTCACGGAGGGCCGAGTATGTCTAAGTTTGCACGACGTACATGGAACCTCGTAGTGAACTGCCTACGTGCTTATCACGTATGGAAGTTCCTGCGGGACAGCTTCGATGACCGTTAAGGTCTGAAAAGTGGAAGCCGCCTCGGTTCAAGCTGAGGCGGCTTTTTGGTGTCCTACACCCGGAAATGACTGACCATCTGCTGCAACTGGCTACCCAGGCGCGCCAGTTCAACACTCGACTTGGCCGTCTCATCACTGGCAGTCGCGGTCTGCTCGGACACGTCCCGCACATTCACGATACTGCGGCTGATCTCTTCCGCCACGGCGCTTTGCTGTTCGGCGGCCGCTGCAATCTGCTGGTTCATCGACTGGATGTTCGACACCGTACGGGTGATGTTCTCCAGGGATACACCGGCCTTGCGCGTCAGCTCGACACTGCTGTCGGTGAGGCTGCGGCTGTTGTTCATCACGTTAGCCACTTGTTGGGTACCGTTCTGCAAACCCGCCACCAGGTCTTCGATTTCTTCGGTGGACTTCTGTGTACGCTGCGCCAGGCCACGCACTTCATCGGCGACCACGGCAAAGCCGCGACCGGCTTCCCCGGCACGCGCAGCTTCAATGGCGGCGTTGAGGGCTAGCAGGTTAGTCTGTTCGGCCACGGCCTTGATCACGTCCATCACGCTGCCGATCTTGTTGCTCTCTTGTTGCAGGTGCGTCATAGCGTCGGTGGAGCGCGCCACTTCGGCCGCCAGACGTTCGATCTGGGCGATGGCTTCGGCCACCACTTTATCGCCTTCGCGGGCCTGGCCGTCAGCGTCGGAAGCAGCTTGGGAAGCCTGCTCGGCATTGCGCGCAACTTCCTGCACAGTGGCGGTCATTTCATGCATGGCGGTGGCGACCTGATCGGTCTCGATCTTCTGGCTGTTCACGCCGGCGCTGGTCTGCTCGGTCACCGCTGACAACTCTTCGGCGGCGCTGGCGATCTGAGTGACGCCGTCGCGAATGCCGCTGATCAGCTCGCGCAGGGTGGTGCCCATGCGCTGGATGCCTTGCTGCAACACGCCAAGTTCGTCACGACGGGTCACCTGGATGTTGTGGCTCAGGTCGCCCGAAGCGATGCGCTCCACCACGGCCAGGGTGTCCTGGATCGGGCGGGTGATCTGGCGGGTGATCACCCACGCGGCAATCACGCCGACCAACAGAGCCAGCAAGGTGCTGATCAGTTGCAGGCTGCGGGCCTGGGTGCTTTCGGCGTCGCGACGTTCCAGTTGGATGTCGTACAGCTTGTCGCTGATTGTCACGATGTCGGCGCCCTGGGTGGTCATTTCGGCACGGGCGGTGACAATATTGGCATTGGCCGCCTTGTAGCTCTGCACGGCGCTGCGATAGGCGCCTAGCGCGGTTTCCAGTGCGGACAATGCGCTTTGCTGGCCAGTACCGAAGGCAACGCTGAGGCCTTTCAAACCAGCGACAGCTTTTTCCAGCTGTGTAGCAGCGCGGGCTTCGGTTTCTGCGTTGGGGCTATTGGTATAGCCGCGCACTTCGTAGCGAGCCTGCATGAATTCGTTCTTGGCCTGGGTCACGGCCAGGAACTGCGTGAAGCGTTCCGGGCTGTCGGGTGACTGCTGCACACTGGTTTCCAGCGCATTGATTTGTGCGTTGGCAATGTCGGCCTTGGCGCCCATGACATCGCGCGCAGCGTTGCCATTGCGGTAGGCCTCGCGCATTTTGTTCAGGGACTGGCGGTAAGCGGTAATGACGGATTTCTGCTCATTGAGCAGCTTGAGGTTTTCCGGGCTCTTGAAGCTGTCGAGCAGCTTCTGTTGCTGGGCGGCGAAGGCATCGAGGCTGGTCTGTACGTTCTGCGCGACAGCTTCGTCGCCATTGGCCAGCATGTATTGCAAGCGCACGATACGCAGCTTGGTCAGCGAGGCATTGAGCTGGGTGATGTCGCTCATCCAATTGCTACGGTCGATCAAGCCGCCCAGGCTGGTCCAGCCAGTGAGTGCCAGGATCGAGGTGAGGACCAGCACCAGGCCGAAGCCCAGGCCGAGTTTGAGATTGACGCTGATGTTACCGAACCAGCTGTTCATCGAAAGCTCCTTGAAGAGTGATGTCTGTCTGCTGGACGGTGTGTTTTTGTTTGAGCCAGCCAAGATGTGTAGGGCTGTATCGGCGGGAAAGGATGATTCTGAAATACTTTTATTGTTCGTCGACGAAGGGTCGCTGGCGCGCAACGGCGATGCCGGGGTGGGGCTGATCACGGCCCGCTCATGTGTGCTAGTCTGCGGGCCCTTTTAGTTCTGGGCGGCGCGGGAAACCGTGGCGTCCTACAGCGGAGCCTCTTCATGTCCGAAGTTAATCTGTCCACCGACGAAACCCGCGTCAGCTACGGTATCGGCCGTCAGTTGGGCGACCAACTGCGCGACAACCCGCCACCGGGCGTCAGCCTGGACGCGATCCTGGCCGGCCTGACCGACGCGTTCGCAGGCTCGCCAAGCCGTGTGGACCAAGAGCAAATGGCGGCCAGCTTCAAAGTGATCCGCGAAATCATGCAAGCCGAAGCCGCTGCCAAGGCTGAAGCTGCAGCGGGCGCTGGCCTGGCTTTCCTGGCGGAAAACGCCAAGCGTGATGGCATCACCACCCTGGCTTCCGGCCTGCAATTTGAAGTGCTGACGGCCGGTACCGGCGCCAAGCCTACCCGTGAAGACCAAGTGCGTACTCACTACCACGGCACCCTGATCGACGGCACTGTGTTCGACAGCTCCTACGAGCGCGGCCAGCCTGCAGAATTCCCGGTGGGTGGCGTGATCGCCGGCTGGACCGAAGCCCTGCAACTGATGAGTGCCGGCAGCAAGTGGCGCCTGTACGTGCCGAGCGAACTGGCTTACGGCGCTCAAGGCGTTGGCAGCATCCCGCCGCACAGCGTTCTGGTATTCGACGTCGAGCTGCTCGACGTTCTGTAAAACCTGCTGGTTACCTGTTGGGACGAACGCGTTCGCCCCAACAGGTATTGCCAGTTTCTTCATGGATGGAACTTGCCATTCAAGTCGGTCGCCGGGCGCAACGCTCGTGCATAGCAGAACAGAAACAGGTTCCTCACCACTTCCTTCAGCACCCCAGGCTCACTGGAACTCAGGCCATTCACGTCCAGATCGCCCTGGTCCTGCAGCTCGTTCAGCGCTTCTTCCTCAAGCACCGCACAGACTTCACCGGTTTCCCGATGCAGGATTCGCAGGTAAGGGTGGGGGCGATCCAGCCAGGCATCTATCAAATAAGTCATGGTCGTTCTCCTTGATGGGTTTCAATGAGAATAATTCTTATTCGTAGAATAGCAAGCGTCTATTGGCAGTTTCTGGGTTTTTCTGTGTGGGTATTGCGTTCGATCAACGCAGAGGGCGAAACGCCATCCCGCGGCGGGCGCGGGATGGAATGCAGCAGGATCAGACTTTGCGCACGAACTCGGATTTGAGTTTCATCGGGCCGATACCGTCGATCTTGCAGTCGATATCGTGGTCGCCGTCGCACAGGCGGATGTTCTTGACCTTGGTGCCCACCTTGACCACCAGGGAAGTGCCCTTGACCTTGAGGTCCTTGATCACGGTGATGGTGTCGCCATCCTGCAGGACGTTGCCCACAGAGTCTTTCTTCACGGTCTCATCGCCGGCCACTTCGGCCTCGCCATTGGCGGACCACTCATGGGCGCATTCCGGGCAGACCAGTTGGGCGCCGTCTTCGTAGGTGTATTCGGAATTGCATTTTGGGCAGGGTGGCAACGTGCTCACTAAAGCTCCTAGAAAGTCAGGGATGGCTAAAAGTCGCACATTATATAGGGTTTTGTAGCAGGGGCGGGATCTTGAATGGGCAATGAATTCCAAATGTGGGAGCGGGCTTGCTCGCGAAGGCGGTAGATCAGTCAATAGCTGTATTAACTGGCCCGCCGTCTTCGCGAGCAAGCCCGCTCCCACACAAGCCCACTTGCCACATTGCGCAATCAGTGAGTACGGGCGACCGCAAACTCACTCAGCTCAACCAGGGCATCCCGGTATTCACTGGCCGGCAGCGCTTGCAGGCATGTGATCGCCCGCGCCACGTAGTCACGCGCCAGTTGCGCGGTGTACTCCAGGGAACCCGAGGCTTCTACGGCGGCACGGATGGCTTCCAGGTCTTCGATCCCGCCTTTCTGGATCGCCTTGCGCACCAGGGCAGCCTGTTCCGGCGTGCCTTCGCGCATGGTGTAGATCAGCGGCAAGGTCGGCTTGCCCTCGGCCAGGTCGTCACCGACGTTCTTGCCCAGGGTTTCGGCGTCGCCTTTGTAGTCGAGCAGGTCATCCACCAGTTGGAACGCCACGCCCAGGTGATCACCGAACGTGCGCAGGGCCTCGGCCTGTTCGGCGGTGGCGCCACACAGCGCGGCGGCACTGTGGGTGGAGGCTTCGAAGAGCATCGCGGTTTTGCCGCGAATCACTTCCATATAGGTTTCTTCAGTGGTGCTGGCGTCGCGGACTTTGGACAGCTGCAACACTTCGCCTTCGGCGATGATGCGTGTGGCCTGTGAAAGAATCTTCATCACGGGCATCGAGCCCAGCTCGACCATCATTTCGAACGAGCGCGAATACAGGAAGTCGCCCACCAACACGCTGGGCGCATTGCCCCACATCGCGTTTGCGGTCTCGCGACCACGGCGCATGCCGGACATGTCGACCACGTCGTCATGCAGCAGGGTGGCTGTGTGCAGGAATTCGATCGTGGCGGCCAGCAGGCGCAGGTCATCGCCTTCACGGCCCAGGGCCTTGCCGCACAGCAACACTAATAAAGGACGCAGGCGTTTGCCGCCCGCCGACGTAATGTAGTCGCCAATTTTGGAGACCAGCGGCACTTTAGACGTCAGCTGCTGCTTGATGATGCCGTCGACGGCGCTAAAATCGTCCGCGACCGCGCGGTAGAAAGCTTGGGGTTGCATCAGCGACAGTCGCTCCAGAAGGGTTGCGCGGCATGCTAGGACCCTCACCCCGCAGTGTCAAGGCGCGATAGACGCCCCCTTGCAACGCCCCTTTACCTTGCGTACAATCGCGCACCCTGAACTTCCTGGGCAGCACCTGCCTTACGCAATTGCATTCGGGACGTCCATCCCATGCAGCCATGCCAGCCAATACCTCTTCTTATAAAGCGCTGGGTGAGCAGGATTATCGGAGAAATACCATGTCGTACGCAGTAATTGTTACTGGTGGCAAGCAATACAAGGTCGCCCCAGGTGAATACCTGAAGATCGAGAAACTGGAAATCGCTACTGGCGAATCCGTTACTTTTGATCGCGTTCTGTTGGTCGCCAATGGCGATGACGTGAACATCGGCGCTCCAGTTGTTGCTGGCGCTACCGTTGTGGCTGAAGTGATCTCCCAAGGTCGTCACGATAAAGTCCGCATCATCAAGTTCCGTCGTCGTAAGCACCACATGAAGCGTATGGGCCACCGCCAGTGGTACACCGAGATCAAAATCACCGGTATTCAGGCTTAATTTCAGCCTAATTCCTCACTAGGAGAATTGACTCATGGCACACAAAAAAGCTGGTGGTAGTACCCGTAACGGTCGCGACTCAGAAGCCAAACGCCTTGGCGTTAAGATGTATGGCGGCCAGAAAATCATTCCGGGCAACATCATCGTGCGTCAGCGCGGCACCCAATTCCACGCCGGTTACGGTGTTGGCATGGGTAAGGATCACACCCTCTTCGCTAAAATCGAAGGCGTGATCAAGTTCGAAGTAAAGGGCGCGTTCAACCGCCGTTACGTGAGCGTTGTCGCAGCTTAATTGCGAGATCGCTGGAAAAGCCCTGTCTTGCGACGGGGCTTTTTCGTTTGTGGAGTGAGTCTCTTGCAAAGCTGTCTGTGATGAGCTCAGGCGCTGGTTTGCGGTCGCTGATTGAGGTCGCTGCGCTCATTTTTGCAAGAGTCTTATGTCTTGGTTTCTTAGGCTCGTCCATGCGGCGAGAGGCGTTTTGTTATGAAGTTCGTTGATGAAGTTTCCATCCGAGTAAAAGCAGGCGACGGCGGTAACGGTTGCATGAGTTTCCGTCGCGAAAAATTCATCGAAAACGGTGGTCCAAACGGCGGTGACGGCGGTGACGGCGGTTCCATCTACATGATGGCCGACGAGAACCTCAACACCCTGGTCGACTACCGTTACACCCGGCATTTCGATGCCGAGCGTGGCTCCAACGGCGGCAGCACCGACTGCACCGGTAAAAAAGGTGAAGACCTGGTACTGCGCGTACCCGTCGGCACCACGATCATCGACTCCGCGACCCAGGAAGTGATTGGCGACCTGACCAAGGCCGGCCAGAAGCTGATGGTTGTGCAGGGCGGCTGGCACGGTCTGGGTAACACCCGATTCAAGTCCAGTACCAACCGTGCACCGCGCCAGACCACGCCGGGCAAGCCGGGCGAGCAGCGCGACCTGAAGCTGGAAATGAAAGTACTGGCGGATGTGGGCCTGCTGGGCTTGCCGAATGCGGGTAAAAGTACCTTCATTCGCTCGGTGTCGGCCGCCAAGCCGAAAGTCGCCGACTACCCGTTCACTACCTTGGTGCCGAACCTGGGTGTGGTCAGCGTAGACCGCTGGAAAAGCTTCGTGGTTGCCGACATTCCTGGCTTGATCGAAGGCGCTTCCGACGGCGCGGGCCTGGGTATCCGCTTCCTCAAGCACTTGTCCCGTACCCGTTTGCTGCTGCACCTCGTCGACATGGCGCCGCTGGATGACACCAGTGCCGCTGATGCTGCCGAAGTCATCGTCAGCGAACTGACCAAGTTCAGCCCGGCCCTGGCCGAGCGCGATCGCTGGTTGGTACTGAACAAGTGCGACCAGATCCTTGAAGAAGAGCACGAAGAGCGCGTCAAGGAGATCGTTGATCGCCTGGAGTGGGAAGGTCCGGTCTACGTCATCTCGGCCATCGCCAAAGAAGGCACCGAGCGCCTGACCCGCGACATCATGCGTTACCTGGAAGACCGTGCCGACCGCCTGGCGGCCGACCCGGTGTACAAGGCCGAACTCGCCGAACTCGACCAGCAGATCGAAGACGAGGCCCGTGCCCAGTTGCAGGCTCTGGACGACCAGCGCGCCCTGCGCCGCAGCGGCGTGAAGTCGGTCCACGACATCGGCGACGATGATTGGGACGAAGAAGACGTGGATGATGAAGACGGTCCGGAAATCATTTACGTGCGTGACTGATCCGTTGCGATAAACTTGAACGCCGCTCTCTGGAGCGGCGTTTTGGTATCCGGGTATAACGTTATGGGCAGCGCTGGGTCGCGCGGCCCTCACTCTAAGGTTGAAGATGATGCGGAGCAAAGTGACAGGTGCGCAGCGCTGGGTCGTGAAAATCGGCAGTGCGCTGTTGACGGCGGATGGCAAAGGTCTGGATCGCGCAGCCATGAGCGTCTGGGTCGAGCAGATGGTGGCCTTGCATGAAGCAGGCGTTGAGTTGGTGCTGGTGTCGTCCGGAGCGGTTGCCGCCGGGATGAGCCGCCTCGGCTGGACCGCGCGACCCAGCGCGATGCACGAACTGCAAGCCGCTGCCGCCATCGGCCAGATGGGCCTGGTACAAGCCTGGGAATCCAGCTTTGCAGAGCACGGCCGCCATACGGCGCAGGTGTTGCTGACCCACGACGACCTGTCCGACCGCAAGCGCTACCTCAACGCCCGCAGCACCTTGCGCGCGCTGGTGGAGCTCAAGGTCATCCCGGTCATCAACGAGAACGACACTGTGGTCACTGACGAAATCCGCTTCGGTGACAACGACACCCTGGCCGCCCTGGTGGCCAACCTGGTAGAGGCCGACTTGTTGGTGATCCTCACCGACCGCGATGGCATGTTCGACGCCGACCCGCGCAACAACCCCGATGCCCAGCTTATCTATGAAGCCCGCGCCGACGACCCGGCGCTGGATGCGGTCGCCGGCAGTGTCGGCGGTGCCCTGGGCCGCGGTGGCATGCAGACCAAGTTGCGCGCCGCGCGCCTGGCGGCGCGTTCGGGCGCCCACACCATCATCGTTGGCGGGCGCCTGGAGCGCGTGCTCGATCGCCTCAAGGCCGGTGAGCGCATCGGTACGCTGCTGTCGCCGGAGCGCGGCATGCTGGCGGCGCGCAAGCAATGGCTGGCCGGTCACCTGCAAACCCGTGGCACGCTGGTGCTGGATGCGGGGGCCGTATCGGCCTTGTCCCAGGGCAACAAGAGCCTGCTGCCGGTGGGTGTGAAGTTGGTGCAAGGCAGCTTCCGCCGTGGCGAGATGGTGGTGTGCGTTGCGCCAGACGGTCGCGAGATCGCGCGCGGCCTGGCCAATTACAGCGCCCTGGAAGCACAGAAGATTATTGGACAATCTTCCGACGCCATTGTCGGACTCTTGGGTTATATGGCGGAACCGGAACTGGTGCACCGCGACAACCTGATCCTGGTTTAACCATAGGAAATACACGATGCGCGTGATAAAGGGATTGCTCGGCCTGCTGCTGGCCATGCCACTGCTGGCTTCGGCCGAAGAAGTCGGCCAAGTGTCGACGGTGTTCAAGTTCGTGGGCCCCAACGACCGGATTGTGGTTGAAGCGTTTGACGACCCCAAGGTCGATGGCGTGACCTGCTACCTGTCGCGTGCCAAGACCGGCGGCGTAAAGGGCGGCCTGGGCCTGGCTGAAGATCGTGCCGAAGCCTCGATCGCTTGCCGCCAGGTGGGCCCGATCCACTTCAAGGGTGAGCTCAAGGACGGCGACGAGGTGTTCAAGGAACGCACGTCCCTGGTGTTCAAGACCATGCAGGTGGTGCGTTTCCTCGACAAGAAGCGCAATACCCTGGTGTATCTGGTGTACAGCGACCGTCTGATCGAAGGCAGCCCGCAGAATGCGGTAACGGCAATTCCGATTCTGCCCTGGCCGACCGCTCAGTAACCTGCAGGCGAGTTTTGTCACCGGCGTCTATGATTGCAGCTTTGCCGGTTGTAAGCTCCGAAGGGCTGCAATGCAAAGAACATGGGATATCTGGAGTTCGTCATGAGTGCTTTCCACGATCTGAAACTCAAAGCCCTGGACGGACAAGAGCTACCGCTGGCGCCTTTCAAGGGCCAAGTTGTGCTGGTGGTCAATGTGGCGTCCAAGTGTGGTTTGACCCCGCAATACGCGGCGTTGGAAAACCTCTATCAGCAGTACAAGGACCAAGGGTTCACAGTGCTCGGCTTGCCATGCAACCAGTTTGCAGGCCAGGAGCCGGGCACCGAGGAGCAGATTCAGCAGTTCTGCAGCCTGAACTACGGCGTGACCTTTCCACTGGGCAGCAAGATCGAGGTCAACGGGCCTGATCGGCACCAGTTGTACCGTTTGCTGGCGGGCGAGGGCGCTGAATTCCCCGGGGATATCACTTGGAACTTCGAGAAATTCCTGTTAGGTAAAGATGGCCGTGTACTTGTGCGCTTCTCACCCCGTACGCCCCCAGACGATCCCTCCATCATCCAGGCCATCGAAAAAGCCCTGAGCTGACTCCGCCCCCTGTAGGAGCGAGCTTGCTCGCGAAAAACGCCAACGATAACGCGTGCTTCCTTAAATACGCGACGTCCTCAGGTGCTTCGCGAGCAAGCTCGCTCCTACAGGTATTCGGGTACTTCTAATACCTTAATCATTTAGATCAATAGTGCTAGGAGTGGCGCTGTAGTCTCCATATTATCCACGTCATAAATTCCTTAGCCGTGGAGCGCTCCATGCCCGTCCAAGCCTTGTTCAAACCCTTCCAGCTCGGTGCATTGCAACTGTCGACCCGCGTGGTCATGGCGCCCATGACCCGCTCGTTCTCCCCAGGCGGCGTACCCAATTCCAAAGTCATTGAGTACTACCGCCGCCGTGCCGCTGCCGGTGTGGGCTTGATCATTACTGAAGGCACGGTGGTCGGGCACCCAGCCTCCAATGGCTACCCCAACGTGCCGCATTTCTACGGTGAAGCCGCCTTGGCTGGCTGGAAGAAAGTGGTCGATGCAGTCCACGCCGAAGGCGGCAAGATTGTCCCGCAGCTTTGGCATGTGGGCAGTGTGCGCCGTATCGGCACCGAACCTGACGCCAGCGTGCCGGCTTATGGCCCGATGGAAAAGCTCAAGGACGGCAATGTCGTTGTGCACGGCATGACCAAACAGGACATCAAGGACGTGATCAACGCCTTCGCCCAAGCCGCCAAGGATGCCCAGGCCATCGGCATGGACGGCGTGGAAATCCACGGTGCCCACGGCTACCTCGTGGACCAGTTCTTCTGGGAAGGCAGCAACCAGCGCACCGACGAATACGGCGGCAGCCTGGCCAACCGTTCGCGCTTCGCCATTGAACTGATCCAGGCCACCCGCGCCGCTGTCGGCCCGGGCTTTCCGATCATCTTGCGTTTCTCCCAGTGGAAGCAGCAGGACTACACCGCGCGCCTGGCGCAAACCCCTAAGGCGTTGGGTGAGTTTCTCAAGCCACTGTCTGACGCTGGCGTGGATATTTTCCACTGCTCCACCCGTCGTTTCTGGGAGCCGGAATTTGAAGGCTCCGACCTTAACCTGGCCGGTTGGACGCGTCAGCTCACAGGTAAGCCAACCATCACGGTAGGCAGCGTGGGCCTGGATGGCGAGTTCCTGCAGTTCATGGTCAACACCGACAAAGTTGCCCAGCCTGCCAGCCTGGAGAAACTGCTGGAGCGCCTGAACAACGATGAGTTCGACCTCGTGGCAGTGGGCCGTGCCTTGCTGGTGGACCCGGATTGGGCGGTGAAGGTGCGCGAAGGGCGCGAGGGTGACATCTTGCCCTTCAGTCGTGAGGCGTTGATGACTCTGGTGTGAGCGGTGAGAGGGCCGGCACCGGTTGACCGTCCTCGCATACCCCACGCAACTGGCGCTCGAATTGCTCGATAATCGCCGGCCAGCCCTGACGGCTGGCATGTTGTCGGGCATTCAAGCGCACTCTGCGCAACGTTTCGCGCTCCTCCAACAGCCAGATGGCCGCGTCGCAAAACGCGTCTTCATCCCCAGGCATTGCCAGTGCGCCGCTATAGCCATGGCGCAGATGCTGGCTCGCGGCCGCCTGGTCGTAAGCCACCACTCCCAGGCCAGACGCCATCGCTTCGAGCACCACATTGCCGAAGGTTTCGGTCAGGCTGGGGAACAGGAACAAATCCCCTGAGGCGTAATGCCTTGCCAGCTCTTCGCCGCGCTGAGTTCCGCAGAACACTGCCTCGGGCAGATCGTGTTCCAGCGACGAGCGCTGGGGGCCATCACCGACCACAATCAGCTTCATCCGCCGCATTGGATAGGCAGCCTGCAATGCATCAAAGCAGAGCTTGAGCAGCCTCAGGTTCTTCTCTTGGGCCAGGCGCCCCACATGCAGCACGGCAATATCGTGGTTCTCCAATCCCCAATTTTCACGCATGGCGTTATCGCGTTTGGCCGGGTGGAACAATTGGCTGTCGACACCCCGAGATAACATATCCAGACGCTCGAAATTCCGGCGTTCCAACTCCAGGCGCTGGCTGGCGCTCGGTACCAGGGTCAGGCTCGAGCGGTTATGAAACCAGCGCAGGTAATGGGTGACCACGCGGCTCAACAGGCTCAAGCCATATTGGTTCGAATACTGCTGAAAGTTGGTATGAAAGCCGCTGACTACGCCGATCCCCAGGCGCCGCGCAGCGCGCAGCGCTGAGAGCCCCAGCGGCCCTTCCGTGGCGATATACAGCACATCCGGGCGCTGGCGCGTCCAGCGGCGCAGCAACTTGCGCATTGACGATTGGCCCCATTGCAGCCCTGGATAGCCGGGCAGTGGCCAGCCGCGGCACAGCAGCAGTTCATCGTCGCTGGGGCGGCTTTGGTCGGCACTCTGGCGTGGGCGTACCAGCTCGACCTGATGGCCGCGTGAGCGCAAACCCTCGCACAGACGGCCAAGGGTATTGGCCACCCCGTTGATTTCCGGCGGGAAGGTTTCGGTAATGAGGGTGATGTGAAGCGAGGCTGTCGTCATGACCCACAGTGTCGGCGTGGGCCATGTCGCCATTGTGTCAATGCGATGATGGATTTATGACTTGGCCACCGCTTGCTGCGCCATCGCCTCGGCGCCTTGCTCACGCACCCAGAACAACGTCGCCCCGGCCACCGCCGCTGGCATCATCAACAGGTTGACCACCGGCACCAGCAGTACCAGGTAGACAATGCCGCCAAAACTCATGCTCTGCCAGCGTTTCTGGCGCAGCCACGCGAGCATCTCGTTCCAGCCCAGCTTATGGTTATCGGCCGGGTAGTCGATGTACTGGATCGCCATCATCCACACGCCAAACAGCAGCCACAACGGCGCCGCGATCAGGTTGACCACCGGGATGAACGACAGGATGAACAGGCCGATGGCACGTGGCAGGAAGTAACCCAGCTTGCGCATCTCCCGCGCCAGGGTTCGCGGGACCATGGCAGCCAGCTCACCCCAACTGAACGGCGGGAAGTCGTCGGTGCCACGTACCACGACCTCGACCTTCTCGGCGAGAAACCCGTTGAACGGCGCGGCGATAATATTGGCGAGCATGGTGAAGGTGAAAAACACCATCAGCACCACCAGCACGACAAACAGCGGCCACAACAGGTAATTCAAAAAGCCTAGCCAGTGGGGCAGCGTCGGCATCAAGGTGTCGACCCACAGGCTGAACTGATGGCCGGCGAAATAGATCAACCCGACGAACAGCACCAGGTTGATCACCAACGGCAACAGCACAAACAGGCGCAGGCCAGGGCTCAACACCAGTTTGAGGCCTTCACGCAGGTATTGCGGGCCGGAAAGAGCAGGGGCGGGCATGGAGTACTCCGAGCAGAATGGCGAACGCGCCGACCTTACCGGCTTTGCACCTGATGTGAAAGCGCGGGCAGGTAGGCGACATCCAGGGTTACAAGGTGTCGATTAGCTTGATTGCACGCATAGAGAACACCTATGAGCTGGATTGTTATTGCGTATTTCCTTAATCTTGCCCCCCTCGATACGCTGCACCCATTATTTTTCAGGACCTGGCGAGTCAAAGCCTTCCCCAAGTGCTTCGCGGTCCTTTTTTATTCCCGCCGCCCTGTGGTCCGGGCGGTCGGTAGGAGTGAGTCATGTCTGATACCCGTCATTCCCGAGTGATTATTCTCGGTTCCGGCCCTGCCGGTTACAGCGCCGCTGTCTACGCTGCCCGGGCCAATCTCAAGCCGCTGCTGATCACCGGCATGCAGGCGGGCGGTCAGTTGACCACCACTACCGAGGTCGACAACTGGCCGGGCGATGTCCATGGCTTGACCGGCCCGGTGCTCATGGAACGTATGAAAGAGCACGCCGAGCGCTTTGAAACCGAGATCGTCTTCGACCACATCAACCAGGTCGACTTCTCGAAAAAGCCTTACAGCCTGACCGGTGACAGCGGTGTGTACACCTGCGATGCGCTGATCATTGCCACAGGTGCCAGTGCACGTTACCTGGGCCTGCCGTCGGAAGAAGCGTTCATGGGCAAGGGCGTTTCGGCATGCGCCACCTGCGATGGTTTCTTCTACCGCAACAAGCCGGTTGCCGTGGTCGGCGGTGGCAACACTGCCGTGGAAGAGGCGCTGTACCTGGCCAACATCGCCAGCACCGTGACCCTGGTTCACCGCCGCGAGACCTTCCGCGCCGAGAAGATCCTGATCGACAAGCTGCACGCCCGTGTCGCTGAAGGCAAGATCATCCTCAAGCTCAACGCCACCCTGGATGAAGTTCTGGGCGACAACATGGGTGTGACCGGTGCTCGCCTGAAAAACAACGACGGCAGCTTCGACGAGCTGAAAGTCGACGGTGTGTTCATCGCTATCGGCCACACCCCGAACACCTCGCTGTTCGAAGGCGTGCTGGAAGCCAAAGACGGGTACCTGGTGGTGCAGGGCGGCCGTGAAGGCAATGCGACTGCGACCAACATCGAAGGTATCTTCGCTGCCGGCGACGTGGCAGACCATGTCTACCGCCAGGCCATCACCTCGGCCGGCGCCGGTTGCATGGCGGCCCTGGATGCCGAGCGTTACCTCGACGGTTTGAAGGATGCGTCCTTCTAAATCGCTGAAATAAAAAAACCGGCTGCGAGGCCGGTTTTTTATGCCTGCGATTCAAGCCGCACCGCAATCTGAAGTGTTAACCCAATCGCTGTGGGAACTGGCTTGCCTGCGATAGCGGTGTGATAGTCACCACCGTCATCGCGGGCAAGCCCGGCTCCCACATTGATCGGGTTTTCACATCGAATCAGCGGCGAATCAAAGGTTGTTGGGCAAACTTCACACCTGCCAAACCCTGGGCAATCAACGCCCGGATATTGCCATGGTCGCTGCCGTCCGGAGTGGCTACCACCGACCGGTAATGTTCGCCAAACGCCAGCAATGCTTCCTGGTCACTCAACCCTTCCAGCAGTGCCAAGCCCAGGGTCTTGCACGACCCTTCATTCTGCCCAGCGGCATTTTCCACACCGCCGTTGATGAAGGCTTGCGGCTGGTAGTCGTAACCGGCCGCGACGAACGCCAGGGTATCGGCAAAAAGGTGTTCGCCGCTGTTGAGGCTGGCGCGCAGGGTATTCAAATCAGTCATGAGGCTTTCCTTTGGCGAACGCGGCCTGTTGGTCGGCGTTGGCTTCTTGCTGGTATTGGGCTTTCCACTCGGCGTACGGCATGCCGTACACCACTTCACGGGCGTCATCGAGGCTGAGTTCGATCCGGCGTTCGTCGGCCTCGGCCTTGTACCACTTGGACAGGCAGTTGCGGCAGAAGCCGGCGAGGTTCATCAGGTCGATATTCTGCACATCCTTGCGGCTGTCCAGATGGGCCACCAATCGGCGAAAGGCGGCGGCTTCGAGTTCGAGGCGTTGTTGGTCGTTCATAGGGCTCACTTAGTATCAGCGGCTGGCGGCCAGAGTGATAGAAACCGACTCGGCAAAGCGCAGCGCGTGGGGCTTGTCCACTTCGACTTCGGCGTACAGCACCGATTCGTTGCTCATCACCAGGTCCAGCAATTCCTGGGTCAGGCGCTCCAGCAGGGCAAAGCGATTGCCTTCGACGTGAGCGATGATGGCCTTGGTGATGGTGCGGTAGTTCAGGGCGTGGTCGATATCGTTGTCACGCACGGCTTCCTGGGCGGCATACAGGATGGTCAGGTTGATCAGCACATCCTGCTTGTTGAGGATTTCGTCCTCGTTGATGCCGATAAAGGTGCGCAGGCACAGGTCCTTGACCCGGATACGCGCCATGCCTGGTTGAAGTTGTGGCATTGCTACTTGCTCCGTCCAATCAGTTGCAGGAACTCCATGCGGGTGGTGTTCGACTCGCGAAAGGCGCCGAGCATCACCGAGGTGTTCATGGTTGAATTCTGTTTCTCCACGCCGCGCATCATCATGCACATGTGCCTGGCTTCGATCACCACCGCCACGCCGGCGGCCTGGGTCACGTCCTGGATGGCGTCGGCGATTTGCCGCGTGAGGTTTTCCTGAATCTGCAGGCGCCGGGCGAACATGTCGACAATGCGCGCCAGTTTTGACAGGCCCAGCACCTTGCCGGTCGGAATATAGGCCACATGGGCCTTGCCGATGAAGGGCAGCAGGTGATGCTCGCACAGCGAGTACAACTCGATGTCCTTGAGGATCACCATCTCGTCATTGTCGGACGCAAACAGTGCGCCGTTGACGATGTCTTCCAGGTTCTGCTCATAGCCGTGACACAGGTACTGCATGGCCTTGGCGGCACGCTTGGGCGTGTCGAGCAGGCCCTCGCGCTGCGGGTCTTCGCCCAGGCCCTTGAGGATCTCGCGGTAGTGGTGGGGCAGGGATAAGGTCATACAACATCCTCGTAAACGGCTTACTTGATATGCCGCCCACCGTTGACGGTCAGGGTGGTACCGGTGACATAGGGATTGTCCAGCAGGTAACGCACGCTCTGGTAGATCACCTCGGGCCCGGGCTCGATGCCCAGGGCCGACTTGGCCAGGACCTTGGCGCGATAGGCTGCGTCATCGCCTTCGTTGAACATCACCATCGCCGGTGCGATGCCGTTGACCTTGATCAGCGGCGCGAACTGCGCGGCAAACGATAACGTGAGGCTGTCGAGCCCGGCCTTGGTGGCGCAATAGGCGATGTGCTGCCGGCTGCCCTTGCGCACCACGTCATCGCTGATATGCACGATATCGGCAGGTGTCGAGCGTTGCAGCAAAGATGAACAATGCAGGTTGATCAGGTACGGCGCAAGCATGTGCACGCTGAACATGTCGATAAAGGCACGGCTTTCGTCGCCCGGGGTTTCGGCGACCCAGGCTGAAGCGTTGTGGATGATCGCTCGCAGGCTTTGAGTATGGGTTTTCACTGCGGCAATGAAAGCCAGCACTCCGGCTTCGCTGGAGAAGTCGGCAAACACGCCGACGGCGCCCCGTTCACGCAGCGCCTGCACGCCAGGGCGTTCGCTGCGGTAGCTGAAAATCACCGCTTGGCCTTCATCCAGCAGGCGCTCGGCGCAATGCAGGCCGACACGCTGGCCGGCACCGGTGATCAGGATCGGAGCGTTGGTTGCATTCATGGGAGGCTCAAGTCGCTGGCAGGCTGAAACTATACCAGCGCCCCGGCCTCCCTGTACTCAAGCGGCGGCTTCGGTGACCTTGCGAGGGGGCGAGGGGTGCAGCCAATTCGCCAGCAGATGGGTCGACAGCGGTATAAAGAGGTAAACCATCAGCGGGGTCAGGGCTGCGGTGCTGACCAGTACGCGGCTGAACAGGTCCAACTCGCTGAGCAGCGGGCCCAGGCCGAAGTTGAACAGCAACGATACCGGGAAAAATGCCAACCAGATGGCTACCGCCTGTTTCCAGCGTGGCGGGCGGGCACCCGCTGCGCCAAACCAGCCATCGATACCACTGACACGGTGCTCCGACGGGTCGGCAAACAGCTCGCTGCCGCGGCTCAGCCACGCGCTGCGCGAGGCGGAGAATTCCCACGCATGCAGGGTTTTTTCATCGGCGAAGCGGAAGATGATCTGGAATTCATCATCATGGGGTGGCGGGGCCAGCACGCCGGAGCCCAGGTAACCCGGGAAGTCCGTCGCCAATTGCTCGCCTTCGCGCAGCCAGGCCATCAGTTCTTCGTAGCGACCTTTGGCCACGCGGCGCGCAACCATCAAGGTGACGGGTGAGGTAGACATCGTATATCTCCAAGTCAGCAGGTGCGCCAAGCCGGGTAGGCGGCGCACGAACGAAGCTGCGGGGTGGTGCAGCGACGTAAAAAAACAGGCAAGGATTATTCCGGTTTTGTCGAAATACGCCAGAAACTTCGGATGGATCGCCGTAGATCTTGAATCATGCAGTCCAATCGGCGTTAAATGCTCTTCAATTTCATACAGGTTTTTTGACCGCTGATGCCCGAAACCACTGCGCCTCTTCGCGAAATGACACCCGACAGCCACACTGACTGCGAGGGGCTGTTTCCGATTCGTGAAGTGGCAAGACTCACAGGCGTAAACCCGGTGACGTTGCGTGCGTGGGAGCGTCGCTACGGTTTGATCCAGCCTTTACGCACCGAAAGTGGGCACAGGCTTTACTCAAGCACCGATATCGAAACCGTGCACCGCATCCTCGACTGGATCGAGCGGGGCGTGGCAGTGAGCAAAGTCGGCAAGCTTTTGGCGCGCGACCCACAGCCCAACGAGCAAGCTACCGCGTCACGCAGCGATACCGAACTGGAGTGGCGCCAATGGCAGGCGCAACTGCGGCAGGCCATCAGTGCTTTTGATGATCGTGAGCTCGACCGGTTGTACGGCCAGATCTTCAGCGTCTATTCGACGACGGTGGTGTTCCAAGACATCTTGATGCCGTTGTGGCAGCAGTTGTTACGTCACCCAGGCCGCTTTGGCCAAGCCAGCGAGTGGCTGTTCTTCGACAATTTCCTGCGCTCGCGCGTCGCACGGTGCCTGCAAATGGCCTGTGCCTCGCCAGCGCCCAGGGTATTGCTGTCAGCCATTGCCGGAGAGTGCCGTGAGCTGGAGTTGCTGGTGGCGGGCTTGTTGATGTCGAGCGAGAAACTGGCGGTCAAGGTCCTGGGCGTTGGCCAGCCACTGGATGAGTTGACGCTGCTCTGCGAGCGCACCCGGCCGCAAGCCCTGGTGCTGTTTTCAAACCATGCGCCTGGCGCAGAATTGGCGTCGCGGCTCAATCGCCTGGCCTTCACCCTCGATTGTCCATTGTTGCTGGCTGGAGAGGCGTCGGATCTTGCCGAACACAGCCTGGCAGGTTCGTCGATTGGTTGCCTGGGCAATGATGGGCGCTGGATGCCGCGCCGCTTGCAGCAACTGCTCAGCGGCCATCTGGGTACCGAGTCTCAGGCGTGAACGTGAGGATGGACCAGGCGGTGCTGGTGCAGGATGAACTGGCGTAGCCGTTCGATCTCGTCGGCATCGCTCTGGTTCAGGCGATAGGCGAACAGGCCTCGGGCGGTTTCCCGCTCCAGCGTGCCGCGCAAGGCGATGCGCTCGTAACCGGAAGGGCTGAACCACAGGGAAAACGTCTTCGGTGGTTTGACCCGGCCACGCACTTCTACCAGCACCCCTTTGAATGACACTTCGTGCACCCACAACGCGCTGGGGTAGCCCTTGATGTTTTCCAGCGCCACCGGCGTTTCAAGCGCCAGGCGCCACGGGCGGATCATCGGCCCATCTTCAAAAATACTCGGTACGCCCAGGCGCAAATGCACGGCATGAAACTCATCTTCCACCAGGTGCAACGGGAAGGTGAGTTGCTGGTTGTCGAACTGCGCCTGGATGGTGACCTGGTCGTGAGCCGCTAGCCGCGTGAGCAAATCGCGAATCTGTGCCCCGCCATTAACCGTCAGGCTCGACCATGCATCCCGCAGGTTGAGCTGCGGGTTGTGCTGCATGTCCTGGATAAAATCCAGCTCGTCCTGCGTCAATAGCGTGTCGCGTTGCATTGATCTAGCTCAAGGCTGAGGCATTAAAAAGCCATTATCGCTCTAAAGACCGCGTTTTTTACAGTTTGTTAGTTCCACTCGTCGCCTTGAGTGCCGCGAGCTCGTCTTTGAGTTCGGCTAATTGGGCTTCCAGTTGGGCGACGCGCTGCTGTGCCTTGACTTGGGTGGTGACGTCTTTTTGCACGCCGACGAAATAGGTTTGCTTGTCGACCTCGTTGTACACGGTCGAAAGCGATAGCTCGTTCCAGAAAGGCGTGCCGTCCTTGCGAAAGTTGCGCAGGACCTCCCGGCAGGCGCCGCCGCTGTCGAGCGCGTCACGAATGGCGATCAAGGCCGGTTGGTCGCGGTCGCCCGACTGCAGGAAGCGGCAGTCCTGATACAGGATCTCGTCGAGGGTATAGCCGGTCAGTCGTTCGAAGGCTGGGTTGACGTAGATCAGCGGTTTGTCTTTGCCTTCGCGCTCGGCAACGACGATCCCGTCGTTGGACGCATTGACGACCATTTGCAGCAGTTTGGCGTTAATCATAGAGCGGTCCCTGGCCTGGTTTTGACCTTGCCAGTTTATGGCAAGTCTCGAATGTTGCACGGTGCGCACTGAAATATTGGTACAGGCTGCTAATATCCCACGCTTTCACTCAACTACAGGATCAGATTGATGAATGTCGCCATCCTCTCCGGCTCGGTCTACGGTACGGCTGAAGAAGTCGCTCGCCACGCGGAAAAAATCCTAAAGGACGCAGGTTTCAACGCCTGGCACAACGCGCGTGCCACGCTGGCAGACGTGCTGGCCTTTGCTCCCGATGCATTCCTGGCAGTGACCTCGACCACCGGCATGGGCGAGCTGCCCGACAATCTGCAACCGCTGTACTCAACCATTCGCGACCAGCTGCCCGCCGCCTGGCGCGGCCTGCCGGGTGCGGTCATCGGCCTGGGTGATGCCAGCTATGGCGATACCTTCTGTGGCGGTGGTGAGCAAATGCGCGAGTTGTTCGCCGAACTGGGCATCCGCGAAGTGCAGCCGATGCTGCGCCTGGACGCCAGCGAAAGCGTCACTCCGGAGGCTGACGCCGAGCCTTGGCTGGCCGATTTGATCACCGCGCTGCGCGGTTGAACCCCAGGGAGCGCCGTTATTGACGGCGCTTGTTTGACACGTATTTGTACTATTCTCATGACTGACTCGCTCAGTCATCAAGCTGGCTGCGAAGGCAACTCCTTCCAACTCGGCGTCTGACTAGACTGGCTCTCACTTTTAGACACAATAAGAAGTGCGCCAAGGAGGTCATTGCCATGAGCCTAGCCCCTGCTCCATCGCCACAGAATGTCAAAGCCCAGGTCAGCGCCGCCGAATGGCAAACCCGCGTGGACCTGGCGGCCTGTTATCGCCTGGTAGCCATGCACGGCTGGGATGACCTGATCTTCACGCATATTTCGGCCAAGGTGCCGGGCACTGAAGATTTCCTGATCAACCCCTATGGGCTGATGTTCCATGAGATCACCGCGTCGAGCCTGGTCAAGGTTGACCAGGCCGGCAATAAGCAAATGGACAGCCCCTACGAGATCAACCCTGCGGGCTACACCATCCACAGCGCCATCCACGAAGTGCGCCACGACGTGACCTGCGTGCTGCACACCCACACCGCTGCCGGCGTGGCGGTGTGTGCGCAAAAGCAGGGTGTATTGCCCATCAGCCAGCAATCGCTGTTCGTGCTGTCCAACCTGGGCTATCACGCCTATGAGGGCGTGGCGCTCAATCACGAGGAAAAGGCCCGGCTGCAAGCGGATCTGGGCCAGAACAATTTCCTGATGCTGCACAACCACGGCCTGCTGACCTGCGCCGGCACTATCGCCGACACCTTCCTGATGATGTTCACCTTCCAGCGCGCCTGCGAGATTCAGGTACTGGCCCAAAGCGGCGGCACCGAGTTGATAGCCATCGAGCCGCAGATTCTCGCCGGTGCCAAGGCGATGGTGGCAGCTGTCACAAAAAGCGCCCAAGGTATGGGCGGTGCGCTGGCCTGGCCGGCACTTCTGCGCAAATTGGACCAACAGGACCCCGGGTATAAAAGCTGATGCCACTCGCCGAGATACCGCTCAGAGCCTGGCGCAAGCGCGGCCAGGACTTCGTCTTTCGTGGCCACACCGTGCGGTATTGGGTGGCCGGGCAGGGCGAGCCGTTGCTGCTGATTCATGGTTTCCCCACGGCCAGTTGGGACTGGCACTACCTGTGGCAACCCCTGGCCCAGCGCAACCTGGTGATTGCCTGCGACATGCTCGGCTTTGGCGACTCGGTCAAACCCTTGAACCACGACTATTGCCTGTTGGAACAGGCCGATCTGCAACAGGCGCTGCTTGAGCACCTGCGGGTAGAGCAGCCGGTGCATGTGTTGGCTCATGACTACGGCGACAGTGTCGCCCAGGAATTATTGGCCCGGCATTACGAGGGGCGGTTCCAGATGGCGAGCTGTGTATTTCTCAACGGCGGGCTGTTTCCGGAAACCCATCGGCCGGCGCTGGTGCAAAAGCTATTGCTCAGCCCGTTGGGCTGGATGATCGGCCGGGCCTTTGGGCGCAATGCCTTGGCCAGTAGTTTCAACCAGATTTTCGGCCCCCAGACGCGGCCCAGTGAAAGCGTGCTGGATGATTTCTGGAGTTTGATCAGTTGCAATGACGGCCCGCGCATCCTGCACAAGCTGATCGCTTATATTCCCCAGCGCCGTCGTCTGCGTGAGCGTTGGCTGGCAGGCATGCAGCGAGGTGAGGTGCCGTTGCGGGTGATCGACGGCGAGGTGGACCCGATTTCCGGTGCCCATATGGTCGAGCGCTATCGCCAACTGGTGCCGGAGCCCGACACGATACTGCTGGCCAATATCGGCCACTACCCGCAGATCGAGGCGCCGGTCCAGGTGCTCAAACACTACCAGGGATTTCGTGATCGCCTTGGCCAGCCCTCACCGCGCGCGGCCTATTCCTGAGCCTGCGCATCATCCCGCTGCCTTATCAAGCACCATTCAGCCCTGGCCGTCTTTATTGTGACCAAAGGCTGCGTGCGTGACACTCTGTCTATTCCCATTGTCGCCAGCGGAGTTCGGTATGAGTGAGTCAGTGCAATTGCAGGATAAGGTCGTGATCGTCACCGGCGCCGGTGGTGGCTTGGGCCAGGCCCATGCGCTGCTGTTCGCCAGGCACGGAGCCAGAGTGCTGGTCAACGACCTGGGTGGATCAACCCAAGGCGAGGGTGCCAACGCCTCGGCGGCTGACCGGGTGGTGGCGCAGATTCGCGCGGCAGGCGGCATTGCCGAAGCCAACCATGACTCCGTCACCGACGGCGACAAGATCGTACAGAACGCCCTGGATGTCTTCGGCCGGGTCGACGTGGTGGTCAACAACGCCGGCATCCTGCGCGACAAGACCTTCCACAAAATGGACGACAACGACTGGGACCTGGTTTACCGGGTGCACGTCGAAGGCGCCTACAAAGTCACCCGCGCCGCCTGGCCGCACTTGCGCGAGCAGGGTTATGGCCGGGTGATCTTTACGGCGTCGACGTCCGGTATCTACGGCA
This sequence comes from Pseudomonas fluorescens, assembly GCF_001902145.1. Lineage (GTDB taxonomy): Bacteria > Pseudomonadota > Gammaproteobacteria > Pseudomonadales > Pseudomonadaceae > Aquipseudomonas > Aquipseudomonas fluorescens_BV. The sequence continues at coordinate 96,308 of NZ_MRST01000015.1, read as the reverse complement.
ACTTCGGCCAGTCCAACTACGGCATGGCCAAGTTGGGCCTGTATGGCTTGACCCGCACCCTGGCGCTGGAAGGGCGCAAGAACAACATCCTGGTCAATGCGATTGCTCCTACCGGTGGCACACGCATGACCGAAGGGCTGATCCCGCCGCAAGTGTTCGAGCGCCTCAAACCGGAACTGGTCAGCCCGTTGGTGGTGTACCTGGGTAGTGAAGCTTGTGAAGAAACTGCCGGCTTGTTTGAAGTGGGTGGTGGCTGGATCGGCAAGACCCGTTGGGAGCGCAGCCTGGGTGTGGGTTTTGATCCCGAGGCCGGTTTTTCGCCGGAGGATGTAGCCGCGCACTGGCAGCAGATCTGCGATTTCGAAGGGGCTGCGCACCCCAAGGACAATATCGAGGCGTTGAAGGAAATGATGGCCAACTTGCAGAAGTTCAGCCTCTGATCATTGCCGGTAAATCAATGAATCCCACGGGGCGTCGATGACGCCCCGTTTTGTTTAGGGCATAAAAAAGGCCGCTGCATAGGCAGCGGCCGAAGTAAGACGTTGGATCAAGGAGCGACAAATCAACGTCAGTGAACACCGGGAACAGACTGATTACAGGACCAATCCGTTATAAATCAGCTTTTCTCCCCAATGCGGGAGCGGGCCGTTTGCCCTGAGAGCCAGGCAAGAATAGTCGGTTGTAACAAAATGAGTAATAGCAAATCGGGACAAGGACTATTACCAGTTCGGCAATAATTGCAGGGCGCCATCGATTCTTCTGATAACCCTTCATCCATCGCATGCATGTCACCAGGCCAACGCCCGGCCAGATAACCCCGTCATCCTTTCGAGCGACAACACGAATACCTCCTTGGTGCGCTTATCGCTCCTCAAGGGCGGCAGTAGGGTGGAGCCTTCTGTCACTCACCGGGGAAGACGCATGACAAAAACAATAATGCGCGCCATCTTCACGCCACAGGCGCTGGCCACTGCGGTAGCGCTGGGCTGCTGTGCCCAGGCGCAGGCTGTTTCGTTCAATATCGGCGAGATCGAAGGGCAATTCGACTCCTCGCTGTCGGTCGGCGCCAGTTGGGGCATGCGCGATGCCGATAAAAGCCTGGTCGGCACGGTCAATGGTGGGACGGGCCAGGCGTCCACCGGGGATGACGGGCGCCTCAACTTCAAGAAGGGCGAGACCTTCTCCAAGATATTCAAGGGGCTGCACGACCTTGAGTTGAAGTACGGCGACACCGGCGTATTCGTGCGTGGCAAGTATTGGTACGACTTCGAGCTCAAGGACGAAGACCGCGAGTTCAAGCCCATCAGCGACCACAACCGCAAGGAAGGCGCCAAGTCCAGCGGTGCGCAGATCCTCGATGCCTTTGTCTACCACAACTACTCCCTGGGCGACCTGCCCGGCACCGTGCGCGCCGGTAAGCAGGTGGTCAGTTGGGGCGAAAGTACCTTCATCGGTAACTCGATCAACAGCATCAACCCGATCGACGTGTCGGCGTTCCGCAGGCCCGGTGCCGAGATCAAGGAAGGCTTGATCCCGGTGAACATGCTGTTTGCCTCCCAGACCCTGACCAATCAACTGACCGTAGAGGGGTTCTATCAACTGGAATGGGACCAGACGGTGCTGGACAACTGCGGCACCTTCTTTGGTGGTGACGTGGCGGCGGACGGCTGCACCGATAACTACACCGTCGGCAGCCCGGCGATCCGACCGCTGCAACCGGTGGCGGCTGCCTTTGGCCAAGGGTTTGGCGTGACCAATGAAGGTGTGATTGTGCGGCGTGCCGGTGACCGCGATGCGCGCGACTCCGGCCAATTCGGCGCAGCCCTGCGCTGGCTGGGCGATGACACTGAGTACGGCCTGTACTTCATGAACTACCACAGCCGTACGCCAACCGTCGGCACCCTGACCGCCAATACCAACCTCGCCACCATCGGGCGCATCATCAACACCGCCAACGCCCTGGCGCCTGGCTCCGGCGCCGGTTTGGCGCAAAGCACCATGCTGGGCCGTGGCCAGTACTACCTGGATTACCCGGAAGACATTCGCCTGTTCGGCGCCAGTTTCTCCACCACCTTGCCCACGGGCACGGCGTGGACCGGCGAGATCAGCTATCGGCCCAATGCGCCGGTGCAACTCAACACCACTGACCTGACCCTGGCTCTGGTCAACCCCATTGCGGGCCAACTGGCCTCACCCATCCGCAGCAATTTCGGCGATGACAACAAAGGCTATCGCCGCAAGGAAATCACCCAGATCCAGAGCACCATGACCCAGTTCTTCGACCAGGTACTGGGCGCCGAGCGCCTGACCCTGGTGGGCGAAGCGGCGGTGGTGCACGTCGCCGGCCTGGAAGAAAAAACCAAACTGCGCTACGGCCGAGACTCGGTGTACGGCGCCTACGGTTTTCAAGGTGACACCGACGGTTTTGTCACCTCCACCTCCTGGGGCTACCGGGCACGGGCGATCCTTGACTACAACAACGCGATTGCCGGTGTGAACCTCAAGCCCAACCTGTCCTGGTCCCATGACGTCGCGGGCTACGGCCCCAACGGCCTGTTCAACAAAGGCGCCAAGGCCATCAGCGTCGGCGTGGATGCGGACTATCGCAGCACCTACACCGCAAGCCTGAGCTACACCGACTTTTTTGGCGGTGACTACAACACCCTGACCGACCGCGACTTCCTCGCCCTCAGCTTCGGCGTGAACTTCTGATCTGGCTTAAAAGAAGGACAAGACCCTATGCGTAAGATGATTGCAGTGTTGGCCCTGAGCGTATTGGCCGCCAACGTAATGGCGGCGGTATCGCCCGACGAAGCCGCCAAACTCGGCACCAGCCTGACCCCGGTCGGCGCCGAAAAAGCCGGCAACGCCGATGGCTCGATCCCGGCCTGGACCGGCGGTATTCCGAAAAACGCCGGCGCGGTGGACAGCAAGGGCTTCCTGGCTGATCCCTTCGCCAACGAAAAACCGCTGTTCGTGATCACCGCCGCCACGGTGGACAAGTACAAGGACAAACTCTCCGACGGCCAGGTGGCGATGTTCAAGCGCTACCCCGAGACCTACAAGATCCCGGTGTACCCGAGCCACCGCACGGTCAACTTGCCTGCGGACATTTACGAGTCGATCAAGCGCAGCGCCGTGAATGTGAAGGCGATCAACGATGGCAACGGCCTGGAGAATTTCACTGGCAACCGTTACTACGCGTTCCCTATCCCGAAGAATGGCGTGGAGGTGCTGTGGAATCACATCACCCGTTACCACGGCGGCAACCTGCGGCGCATCATCACCCAGGCCACGCCGCAGACCAATGGCAGCTACACGCCGATTCGCTTCGAAGAGGAAGTGGCGGTGCCCCAGGCTATCCCGGATATCGACCCGGCCAAGGCCGCCAACGTGCTCAGCTATTTCAAGCAATCGGTCACCGCCCCGGCGCGGCTGGCGGGTAACGTGCTGCTGGTGCATGAAACCCTCGACCAGGTGAAGGAGCCGCGCCTGGCCTGGATCTACAACGCCGGGCAGCGCCGTGTGCGGCGCGCACCGCAAGTGTCCTACGACGGCCCGGGCACCGCTTCCGACGGCCTGCGCACCACCGACAACTTCGACATGTTCTCCGGCGCGCCCGACCGTTATGACTGGAAACTGGTGGGCAAGAAGGAGATGTACATCCCTTACAACAGCTACAAGCTCGATTCGCCGAGCCTCAAGTACGACGACATCATCAAGGCCGGCCATATCAACCAGGACCTGACCCGTTACGAGTTGCACCGCGTATGGGAAGTGATCGGCACCGTCAAACCCAGCGAGCGGCATATCTATGCCAAGCGCCATATGTTCATCGACGAAGACAGCTGGCAAGTCGCCCTGGTGGACCACTACGATGGCCGCGGCCAACTGTGGCGCGTTGCCGAAGGCCATGCGCAGTTCTATTACGACCACCAGGTGCCGGCCTACACCGTGGAAACCCTGTACGACCTGATTGCCGGGCGCTACATCGCGCTGGGCATGAAGAATGAGGAGAAGAGCAGCTTCGTGTTCGGCTTCGCGGCCAAGGCGGCGGACTACACCCCGGCTGCACTGAGGTCAGCGGGCGTGCGCTGATTTCTGTGGGAGCGGGCTTGCTCGCGAATACGGTGTATCAGTCAGCTGATTTATTGACTGACATGCCGCATTCGCGAGCAAGCCCGCTCTCACATTGGGTTCTATGCATGGTCACTAATCACCCCGCTGAATACTTCTTCAACAACCGCCAATCACAGGTCTAGGGTGATGCAACAATAAAAACAGCAGGATGCAGCAATGACCGCCATGACCCGCTGCCTGGACCGTCCTGGATGCATGCCTCGGCTGTCCGCACACCATCTGTTGCGCCCGCGCTTGTCCGGGCCTCTGCTCGCAGCGCAGGCGCGTGTGCGGTTGTTGTGCGCGCCGTGTGGCAGTGGCAAGAGTGCCCTGCTCGCCGAGTGCGCGTTGCAGGCGCCGGCGGGGTGCCTGGTTTATTGGATGCCGCTCAATGGCGTCGCGCTCAGCCCGTTGGATTTGTGCACACGGCTGGCGCAACACCTGGGCCTGGTGTTTGTCGATGAAGCCACCTTGCTGCTCGACCTCAGCCGCTGGTCCAGCCCCACGTGGCTGTTTCTGGATGACTTCTGCCGCCTGCCGGCCCCGGAGTTGGACGCTTTGCTTGACCGTCTGCTCAGTGCCAGCAGTGCGCAACTGACGTGGTGGCTGGGTGCGCGGCGGCGCCCGGTGTGCAACTGGCCGCGCCTGTTGCTGGAGGATGAGTTGCTGGAGTGCAGTGAGTTGTCGTTCAACGCTGCGGAGGTCCAGGCACTGCTCGCCCCAGGGCAGGACGTCGACAGCGTAATGCAGTTCAGCGGTGGTTGGTGTGCCGGTGTGCGCATCGCCGTGCTGGGTGATAACCACCCCGACAAGACCTTGCTGGATTACCTGCAACACGAACTCTTCAGCACCTTGCCGGCGCCACTGGCTGACGCCTGGCGTGTACTGGCCCATCTGCCGCGCTTTAACCTGAGCCTGTGCGAGCACTTGTTCGGTCAGGGTGACGGCGATCAGTACCTGCGCGAGCTGCAGGCGCTCGGGGCGTTTATCCAGCCCTGGGAAACCACCAGCGACTGGTTGCACGTGTTTCCACCGTTGGCGCGACTGCTGCGTGACGAACCCTGGCCGGCCAAGCGCTCGTGGCATCGCCGCGCCTGCCAATGGTTCAGCGCCGAGCGCGACTGGCAAGCCGCCTTCGAGCAGGCGTTGCTGGCGCAGGAATATGAAGTGGCGGTGAGCCTGTTGCAGCACTTCAGTTTCGAGGATTTGTTTCGCCAGCAGAACGCTGTGCTGCTGTTGCGCCTGCATGAACAGCAGGGCGATGAATTGATGTTGGGTTCGGCGCAGTTGGTGGGGCTGCTCACGGCCGCGTTGTTGTTTGCCGGGCGCTTCGAACAGGCGGCCTTGTGTATCGACCAACTGGCCCGGTTTGCCCCGCAACCAACGGCTGCCGCGCAGCGCTTTGTGCTGGCGCGCTGGCAGGCGCAGTGGGGCTGGTTGCTGCATTTGAGCGGCGATGCCGAACGCTCTCGCGAGCACTTTATCGAAGCCCTGCAATCGCTGCCCGACAGCGCCTGGACATCGCGCCTGATGTGTCTGTCGGGCCTGACCCAGCAAGCCTTGCTGCGCGGTGAGTTGGAGGCCGCCCAAAGCTTGAACCGTGAAGCGCTGTGCCTGGCCCGGGCCCACGGTTCGCTGGTATTGGAGGCCCTGCTGGAGTTGGACCACGCCCAATTGCTGGAGCAGCGTGGCGCGCCGTACCGGGCGCAAAGCCTGTTGGAAACGGTGCAAGCGATGTTGGCCGGGCAGCGCCTCACCGCTGGGCCGTTGGTGGGGCGTATTGTTCTGCGTCGCGGGCATCTGGCCTTGCGTCAGGGCCAGGACGGCCTGGCAGCCGAATGTTTCGAGGCCGGCTTGAGCATGTGCCTGCAGAGCCAGGACAAGCGCGTTCTGTACGGCTTTCTGGGCCTGGCGCTATTGGCGGCCAATCGTGGCGACTACGCCCAGGCCTTCATTCAATTGCGCGACGCCGAGCGCCTGATGCAGCAGCGCCATGTGCCCGACACGGTGTACCGTGCGGTACTGCTGTTGGTCAGTGGGCACTTCTGGTTGCAGCAAGGTCGCGCCGAATTGACGGTGCAAGCCGTGCGCCGGGTGTTGCGCCACTTTCGCGGGCCTTGCGCCAAGCAGGCACCGCCGGCCACCTTGGAGCTGATCCCGCGCCTGGAATATTTGCTGGTGCTGGCCGAGGTCAAGCTGGGCTGTGCCGAGCAACCTATCGCACGGCTCAATGCCTTGCTCGACACCTCACGGCAACACGGCATGCTTTGCCTGGAAACCGAATTGCACCTGGTGCTGGGTGAAGTGACCTGGCAACTTGGCGACCCGGCGTTGGCGCGCCGGTCGCTGCAAGCTGGCTTGGCGCTGGCAGAGCGTTGCCAAGTACAGCAGGCGGTCCGCGAGTTGCGTTTACGCGCCCCGGGACTTTTGAGTGAGCTGGGCCTGGAGCCCCAGGCCGCGCCTGCCGGGGCGGCGCAGAACCCGCTGAGCCAGCGTGAGCTGGAGGTGCTGCAACTGATCGCCCTGGGCAACTCCAACCTGGAGATCGCTGAGCGCCTGTATATCTCTCTGCATACCGTCAAGACGCATGCGCGGCGTATCCACAGCAAACTCGGGGTAGAGCGACGTACCCAGGCGGTCGCCAAGGCGAAGACGTTGGGCTTGATGGTCTAGGCGCCGAACGCCTGACGGTATTGGCCCGGCGTGGCGCCCATGGCGTGGCGAAAGCGCTGGTTGAAATGGCTGGCGCTGGAAAAACCGCACAGCAAGGCCAGCTCACTGATCGGTAAAGCGCCGCTGCGCAGCAGGCTTTTCGCTCGCGCCAGACGCCGTGCCAGCAGGTATTGATGGGGCGGCACGCCGAAGCTTTGACGGAACATCCGGGCGAAATGGTATTCGGACAGCGCGCACATCGCGGCCAACTGGCCGAGGCTGATGGAGTCTTCCATATGTTGGTCGATGTACTCCACCAACCGCCGCCGTTGGTGCGCGGCCAACCCGCCTTTCAAACGCAAGCCTTCGCGGGCGCCGACCTGGTTGAGCAAGGTATGGCTGAGCAGTTCGTGGGCCAGGCTGCTGGTCAGCAGGCGTTCGCCGGGCTCGTGCCAGTTGAGGCTGACCAACTGGTGAAAGCGCTGGGCCTGGAATGGGTCTTCAAGGAAGGTGCCCTCACGCAATTGCAACTGCCGTGGCTCACGGTCCAGCAGGGTGACGCAGCCGAGGGCAAATTGTTCCGGGCTGAAATACAGGTGGGCCAGGCGAATATCGCCATTGATCACCCAGGCCGACTGATGCTCGGCCGGCAGGATGCACAGTTTGTCGGGGCCGCCCTTGATACCCGGCTGATCACGCCGAAAGGTGCCCGTGCCGCCGCCGATGTAGCAGGACAGCGTGTGATGGCTGGGGCCCTGGTAATCCTGGGCGTCATGGTGGTTGCTCCACACGGCCGCAGCCAACCCGTCACCGAGCTCGGCGCAGGCTTGCAGGCGTGCGTGGGGCGAGCGGTTGAGGGCTTGGAAGACGTGCAGCGATTGCAGCTCTGGCATGGTGTGTTCTCCGACACCCTGCATCCTACGCTCCAAGGCTGGCGCTGTGAGCCCATCGCCCGACAAAAGCGCAAGAATGTGCAAGAACCTCAGGGCAGTTGAAGGCAACACTGTGGCTCAATCGACGGAGCCCACTATGAACCTCTTCTTGTATTCACTCACGGTACTGATTTGGGGCACCACCTGGATCGCGCTCAAGTGGCAACTCGGCGTGGTGGCGATTCCAGTGTCGATTGTCTATCGCTTCGGCTTGGCTGCCCTGGTGTTGTTCGTGTTGTTGCTGCTCAGTCGCAAGTTGCAGGTGATGAACCGGCGTGGGCACCTGATCTGCCTGGCGCAGGGGGTGTGCCTGTTCTGCGTCAATTTCATGTGTTTTCTCACCGCCAGCCAATGGATTCCCAGCGGGCTGGTAGCGGTGGTGTTTTCCACGGCGACCTTGTGGAACGCGCTCAATGCCCGGGTGTTTTTTGGCCAGCGGGTGGCGCGTAATGTGCTGATGGGCGGGGCGCTTGGGTTGCTGGGGCTGGGCTTTTTGTTCTGGCCGGAGTTGGTTGGGCATACCGCCAGCCCGCAAACCTTGTTGGGCCTGGGCTTGGCCCTGCTGGGCACCCTGTGCTTCTCGGCGGGCAACCTGCTATCGAGCCTGCAGCAGAAGGCCGGGCTCAAGCCGCTGACCACCAATGCCTGGGGCATGGCCTATGGGGCGGCGATGCTGGCGGCCTATTGCGCAGTACGTGGTATTCCCTTCGAGATGGACTGGAGTGCGCGGTATATCGGCGCGCTGTGGTACCTGGTAATTCCAGGCTCGGTGATTGGTTTTACCGCTTACCTCACCCTGGTGGGCCGCATGGGGCCGGAGAAAGCGGCGTATTGCACGGTGCTGTTTCCGGTAGTGGCGCTGAATGTGTCGGCAGTGGCCGAGGGTTACCAGTGGACGGCTCCGGCGTTGATGGGGCTGGTGCTGGTGATGCTGGGGAATGTGCTGGTGTTTCGCCGGCGGAGGGCATCTGCGCCTGTGAACCCAGTGCTCAATGCTAAACAAATCTGAAAGTGTGGAAGGGGGCAAGCCCTAATGCCTGTAGGAGCGAGCTTGCTCGCGAAAAACTCACAGACGCCGCGTTCATTCAGGAGGCACGCGTTATCGTTGACGTTTTTCGCGAGCAAGCTCGCTCCTACAGAAGACAAGCCTCCTTCCCACATTTAACTGAGTCGCCTGGTCTATTTGAGGCCCAGGCGCTTGGCCATGCGCCCCAGGTTGGCGCGGTCCAGGCCCAGTTCGCGGGCGGCGCTGGCCCAGTTGTGCTGATGGCGTTCCAGGCAGGCGCTGATGAGTTGGCGCTGGTAATGCTCGGTGGCCTGGCGCAGATCGCCGCTGACCACCGGGAGGGTAGGGGCCGGTGCTTCTTCGGCCGCAGCCGCAGTCACGTCGGGCAAGTCCAGGTCCAGGGCGCTCAGGCTGAGAATCTTCGGGCGCTCGCGGCAATTGCCCAGGGCTTTCAACGCGCTGCGTCCGATCAAGTGCTCCAGCTCGCGCACATTGCCGGGCCAGTTATAGGCCTGCAGGGCCGCCTGCGCATCGCCGGTCAGGCGCAGGCTGCCCAGGCCCATGCGCGAACGGTTCTGTTCAAGGAAGAAGCCCGCCAATAGCAGCACATCACGCCCGCGCTCGCGCAGCGCCGGCACTTGCAGCGGGTAGACGCTCAAACGGTGGTAGAAGTCGGCACGGTAGCGGCCATTGCGCACTTCTTCGGCAAGGTCGCGGTTAGTGGCGGCAATCAGGCGCACATCCACCTGGTGCTCCTTGTCCGACCCCAGGCGCTGCAACTGGCCGCTTTGCAGCACACGCAGCAACTTGGCCTGCACGGTCAACGACAACTCACCCACTTCATCCAGGAACAAGGTGCCGCCATTGGCCAGTTCGAACTTGCCCCGGCGCTCGTTCAACGCGCCGGTAAAGGCGCCGCGCACATGGCCGAACAATTCGCTTTCTACCAAGGTCTCGGGCAGGGCGGCGCAGTTGAGGCTGATCAGCGGTTTGTCGGCGCGCGAGGACGTGGCGTGGATCGCCTGGGCCACCAACTCCTTGCCGACCCCGGTTTCGCCGGTAATCAGCACGGTCAAGTCACTGCCGCCGACCAGGTTGATTTCCTCGACCAGGCGCTTGTGCGCTTTGCTCTGGCCGATCATTTCCTTGGGCTGCTGGCCACTGGCCTGGCGATAGATCTCGGCGCGCTGGTGCTCGTCTTCGGCCCGCAGCGCCAGGCGCTCGATACGTTCAGCCACGTTGACGGTGGCCGCGGCAAGGCTGGCGAACGCTTGCAGGGCGTCCAGCTCGACTCGTTCAAAGCGCTCGGTATCGAGGGCGTCCAGGGTCAGCAGGCCCCAGGGCTGGTCGTCGATAAACAGCGGGCAGCCCATGCAGTCGTGGACTTCCAGATGGCCGTGCAAGCCGGCGACCAGGCCGTCATAGGGGTCGGGTAGCTCGCTGTCACTGTCGAAGCGGGTAGGGCCGGGGCTGCTCAGCAGGATCTCGAAGCGCGGATGTTCACTGACCTTGAAGCGCCGGCCCAAGGTATCGGCGCTCAAGCCGTCCACGGCCAACGGCACCAACCACTCGCCGTCCAGGCGTAGCAACGCGGCGGCGTCGCAGGGCAGCAGGGCGCGCATGGCTTGCAGCAGGCGTCGGTAGCGCTCGCCTTCGGGCAAGTCCCGGGACAGGTCAGCGACCAGCGGCAGCAGGGTGGTGAGCAGTGGTTGTGCAGTCATAATGACTCCTTGTAGTCCTTATGACTATAAAGTGTAAGAGGTCATACTGACTACATAATATTTAAGTGATTGAAAATAAAGAATTTATAAGTTGGCACGATTACTGACTGCCTAAAGGCAATCAGTAAGAAGACCCAGGAGTCTCCCATGCTTAGTGCCCAAGACCGTGCAATCATCAAATCCACTGTGCCCCTGCTGGAAAGCGGCGGCGAAGCGCTGATCACGCATTTCTATCGCATGATGCTGTCCGAGTATCCCGAAGTCCGTCCGCTGTTCAACCAGGCTCACCAGGCCAGTGGTGACCAGCCTCGCGCCTTGGCCAATGGCGTGCTGATGTACGCGCGGCATATCGACCAGTTGGACCAACTGGGCGACCTGGTGGCCAAGATCATCAACAAGCACGTGGCCTTGCAGATCCTGCCGGAGCATTACCCCATTGTTGGCGCCTGCCTGCTGCGGGCTATTTCCGAAGTGCTGGGCAGCGAGATTGCCACCCCCGAGGTCATGAGTGCCTGGGGCGCGGCCTACGGCCAGTTGGCGGACATTCTGATCGGCGCCGAAGCGGCCATCTACGACGAAAAAGCCCAGGCGCCCGGCGGCTGGCGTGGGGCGCGGGCGTTCCTGTTGGTCAAGCGCGTGGAAGAGAGTGACGAGATCATCTCTTTTTACTTCGCGCCAGTGGACAACGGCCCGATCCTGGCCGCAGCACCTGGCCAGTACATCGGCCTGAAACTGGTGCTCGATGGCGAGGAAGTGCGTCGCAACTATTCTCTGTCGGCCCTCACCGACACCGGGCTGTACCGCATCAGCGTCAAGCGCGAAGCGGGCGGGCGGGTGTCCAATTACCTGCACGACCAGATGCATGTCGGCGCGACCATTGATCTGTTCCCGCCGTCGGGCGAGTTCACCCTGGCCGCCAGTGATAAACCGCTGGTGCTGATCAGCGGCGGGGTAGGGATTACGCCCACGCTGCCGATGCTTGAAGCCGCACTGGCGACCGAGCGCCCGGTGCATTTTATCCATTGCGCCCGTAACGGCGGGGTGCATGCGTTCCGTGATTGGGTGGACACCCTGGCGGCCAAGCATCCGCAGCTCAAGCGTTTCTACTGCTATGCCGAGGATGACGGTGTCAGCCCGGCGGCGGACAAGGTCGGCATGCTCAACCAGGAGCAACTGGCGGCCTGGTTGCCTGAGCAGCGCGATATTGATGCCTACTTCCTGGGGCCCAAGGGCTTCATGGCGGCGATCAAGCGGCATCTCAAGGCGCTGGGTGTGCCAGAGAAGCAGGCGCGCTATGAGTTCTTTGGCCCGGCGGCGGCGCTGGAATAATCCTCCCTAGCAACAACACTGTCCAAAATGTGGGAGCGGGCTTGCTCGCGAAAGCGGTGTGTCAGTCAATACATGTGTCTCTGATACTCCGCCTTCGCGAGCAAGCCCGCTCCCACATTTGGCACTCTATTGCGCCTGATTAATCCGCCGTTAACCCCTCTCTGTTTTAACCACTGCCTGTGTGTAAACTTGTTGCCATCAGGCACAAACCATAATCAGAGAAAGGGAAAGACGGGGATGATTGACGACATGCGTTTAGGCAGGGAGCGGCGCTTTCTGGTGTTGCTGGGCATCATCTGCCTGGCGCTGATTGGCGGGGCGCTGTACATGCAAGTGGTGCTGGGCGAAGCACCGTGCCCGCTGTGCATTCTGCAACGCTACGCCTTGCTGCTGATTGCGCTCTTCGCGTTCATCGGCGCGGCCATGCGCACCAAGGGCGCGCTGACGTTCTTCGAAGGGTTGGTGGTGCTCAGCGCCTTGGGTGGCGTGGCTGCGGCCGGCCACCATGTGTACACCCAGTTCTTTCCCCAGGTCAGTTGCGGTATCGATGTGTTGCAGCCGATCGTTGACGACCTGCCCCTGGCCAAGGTGTTTCCCCTGGGCTTCCAGGTCGACGGCTTTTGCAGCACCCCCTACCCGCCGGTCCTCGGCCTGTCCCTGGCCCAATGGGCACTGGTGGCTTTCGTGCTGACGGCGATCCTGGTGCCCCTGTGCATCTATCGCAACCGTCATCCCAAAGCCTGAGCCGCCGCACCTGCCGAACGCTCCGTTGCTTCTGAATGAAGGCGGAGCGTTTTTGTTTGTAGGGATTTGTGAAAGCACCGTGACGAGGGGCAACGGAAGGTGCGCGCAGCGTGCGACATGTTGTCACATGAACGTTGTCGCAGGACGTTTCTGACCCGCCAAATCGGCCCTTGAATTTGCACCCGGCGTACAAGTTGTGCTGTCAGTTCGTGGTTCGCACGGCGGCCCGATTCGTGTGCGGCCCCAATCCCTGAAGCATCTATGAATGCCTTGTTTTATGGGCACTTGGATACCTTCGGCATGCCCTTACAGGCCGTAAGGGAAGTGGCACTGTGCCCAATAACACGGCAATTTTTGTGGTTTTTGTTGAGAATCGAACGCGATAAGATCGCGAATCTTTGCAACTTTGGTGAAGGATTGTTGCTGGAATCGATAAAAATTATTTCTCTATAAGACATGGTTTATACATCGCTAGCTAACTACAATCGCCCGCACTGAATGTCCGGTGCTGTTCAATATTTGAGCATTGGAGCGGTCGAGGAGCAGATGGAAGGCTCAATGCGACCCCAGGTTCCGGCAGCCTTTCAACTATCCGCACCAAATGGAATTGGTCTGTAACAAGGCCTTTAGCCACGAAATCGAATAAGAACTCACTGCAGGTCCGTGAAACGTACAGTCATGACGTGTCGGGCAGGCTCTTATTCAATCGAAGAGAAATGCCAACCCTTGGCAGGGTGAAGTGTTGGCGATCAAAACCCAACTGCATTGCGCAAGCTGCTTTAGAGGTCGTGAGATGAGTAAAAACAGGTACCCCCGATTACTAGGCTTTTTGCCGCTGCTTGGCATGATGTTAATGCTGGGAGGCTGCAAGTGGACCTTGCTCGACCCAAAAGGACAGGTCGGTCTGGATGAACGAAACCTGATCATCACCGCTACCCTGCTGATGCTGCTGGTTGTGGTGCCTGTGATCGTGATGACCTTCGCCTTCGCCTGGAAATACCGCGCGTCCAACACCAGCGCCACCTACGCGCCGAAGTGGTCGCACTCCACCAAGATCGAGATCGCGGTGTGGCTGGTTCCGATCCTCATCATCATCGCCCTGGGTTACATCACCTATAAGTCGACCCACGCGCTGGACCCGTATCGTCCGCTGGAGTCCGACGTCAAGCCTGTGAACATCCAGGTGGTCGCGCTGGATTGGAAGTGGCTGTTCATCTACCCGGACCTGGGTATCGCCACTGTCAACGAGATCCGCTTCCCGGAGCACACCCCGCTTAACTTCCGGATCACCTCCGACGCCGTGATGAACTCGTTCTTCATCCCTGCACTGGGCGGCCAGATCTACGCGATGGCAGGCATGCAGACCCGCCTGCACCTGATCGCCAACCAGAAAGCTGAAATGGAAGGCATCTCCGCCAACTACAGCGGTGCTGGCTTCACCGGCATGAAATTCAAAGCGATCTCGACAAGCCAGGAAGATTTCGACGCCTGGGTAGCTGCAGTCAAGGCCGCACCTAAACAGCTTGATCAAGCTGAATACGACGCTCTGACCAAACCGAGCCAGAACAACCCTGTCGCCTTGTACTCCGCGTATGAGCCGGACCTGTTTCAGAAAATCGTCGACAAGTACGAAGGTATGAAGCCAGGCAAACCGGTCAAGCACGAGAAGAAAGAAGTGGCCGCGGTTGAAGGTTCTGATACAGGCGCGCATTCAACTGCTGGGGCAGAGGAGTAAACGATGTTTGGTAAATTAAGTTGGGACGCGGTCCCATTCCACGAGCCGATCGTGATGGTGACTATCGCCATGATCGCGCTGGGTGGTCTGGCACTGTTTGCAGGTATTACCTACTTCAAGAAGTGGACCTACTTGTGGACCGAGTGGTTGACCTCGGTCGACCACAAGAAAATCGGCGTCATGTACGTCATCGTTGCCATGGTCATGCTGCTGCGTGGTTTTGCCGACGCCATCATGATGCGTACCCAGTTGGCCATGGCCACCGAGGGTTCGCCTGGCTACCTGCCACCTGAACACTATGACCAGATCTTCACCGCCCACGGTGTGATCATGATCATCTTCATGGCGATGCCATTCTTCACCGGCTTGATGAACCTTGCCTTGCCGCTGCAGATTGGTGCGCGTGACGTTGCCTACCCATTCCTGAACTCCCTGAGCTTCTGGCTGCTGGTGTCCGGCGTGGTGCTGATCAACGTTTCCCTGGGCGTTGGCGAATTCGCCAAGACCGGTTGGGTTGCGTATCCGCCATTGTCGGGGCTGCAATACAGTCCGGGCGTGGGTGTGGACTACTACATCTGGGCGCTACAGTTATCAGGGCTCGGGACGACATTGACGGGGGTCAACTTCCTGGCCACCGTCCTGAAAATGCGCGCCCCTGGCATGAAACTGATGGACATGCCGATCTTCACTTGGACCTGCACCTGGGCAAACGTGCTGATCGTGGCTTCGTTCCCGATCCTGGCCGCTACCATGGCGCTGCTGTCGCTTGACCGTTACCTGGATTTCCACATTTTCACCAATGAACTTGGTGGCAATCCAATGATGTACGTGAACCTGTTCTGGGCATGGGGTCACCCTGAGGTGTACATCCTGATCCTGCCAGCGTTCGGTATCTTCTCCGAAGTGATCTCGACCTTTACCGGCAAGCGCCTGTTCGGTCACCACTCGATGGTCTACGCATCGGGCGCAATTTCCGTACTGGGCTTTATGGTGTGGCTGCACCACTTCTTCACCATGGGGTCGGGGGCCAGCGTCAACGCCTTCTTCGGCCTGGCGACGATGCTGATTTCCATTCCGACGGGGGTGAAGCTATTCAACTGGCTGTTCACCATCTACCACGGTCGTCTGCGCATGACCAGCCAGGTCCTGTGGACCCTTGGCTTCATGGTGACCTTCGCCATCGGCGGCATGACCGGCGTACTGCTGGCCATCCCGGGTGCTGACTTCGTGCTGCACAACAGCCTGTTCGTGATCGCTCACTTCCACAACGTGATCATCGGTGGTGCGGTATTCGGCTACATCGCTGGTTTCAGCTTCTACTTCCCGAAAGCGTTCGGCTTCAAGCTGCACGAAGGCTGGGGCAAGGCTGCGTTCTGGTTCTGGATCTCGGGCTTCTTCGTCGCGTTCATGCCGCTCTATGCACTGGGCTTCATGGGCATGACCCGTCGTCTGAACGCCACCACCAACCCTGAGTGGGTACCGTACCTGTACGTTGCCATGTTCGGTGCGGTGATGATCGCTGTGGGTATCGCCTGCCAGCTGATCCAGCTGTACGTCAGCGTGCGTGATCGCAAGAAGAACATGTGCGAATCCGGCGACCCATGGAACGGCCACACCCTGGAATGGTCGACCTCGTCGCCACCACCGTTCTACAACTTCGCCGTGATCCCTACTGCGAACACCATTGATGCGTTCACCGAAGCCAAGGAAGACGGTACTGCGTACCAGAAGCCCAAGCACTACGAACCGATCCACATGCCAAACAACACCGCCACTGGCGTGGTGATGGGTGCGCTGTTGACCGTGTTCGGTTTCGCGATGATCTGGCACATCTGGTGGCTGGCAATCGCGAGCCTGGTGGGCACTATCGGTTACTTCATCATTCACGCTGCCCGTGATGATCAAGGCTACATGGTGCCGGTCGAAACGATCGAACGCATCGAAGCCGAGCAGCACGCTCGCCTGGTAGCCGAGAAGAAGATCCCGGCCAACCGTGTAGAAACCTCGTTGGAACAGGCTTAAACCATGTCGAACTTAGTGACCAATGCTGGACACGCCCATGTCGATGACCATGGGCACGATGACCACCACCACGACTCAGGGCCGATAACCGTCTACGGTTTCTGGCTCTACCTGATGACCGACTGCATCTTGTTTGCGTCGATCTTCGCGGTGTACGCGGTACTGGTAAACAACGTAGCGGGTGGCCCGTCGGGCCACGACATCTTCGAACTGCCTTACGTGCTCGGCGAAACCGCCTTGCTGCTGTTCAGTTCGATCACCTACGGTTTCGCCATGTTGGCCTTCTACAAGGGCAACAAGAAAGGCGTGCTGACCTGGCTGGGCCTGACCTTCCTGTTCGGCCTGGGCTTCATCGGCATGGAGATCAACGAGTTCCACCTGCTGATCTCCGAAGGCTACGGCCCGCACCGTTCCGGTTTCCTGTCGGCGTTCTTCACGCTGGTCGGCACCCACGGTCTGCACGTAACCGCAGGTTTGCTGTGGATGGCGGTGATGATCTATCAGGTCAATAAGCACGGCCTGACCAACACCAACAAGACCCGCCTGAGCTGCCTGAGCCTGTTCTGGCACTTCCTGGACGTGGTCTGGATCTGCGTATTCACCGTCGTTTACTTGATGGGGACTCTGTAATGGCTAATGCACACTCCCATGACAGCCACGATTCAAGCCACGGCAGCGTAAAGTCTTACGCCATCGGCTTCATCCTGTCGGTCATCCTGACCCTGATCCCGTTCGGCCTGGTGATGTACCCAACCTTGCCGAAGTCGATCACCTTGATGATCGTCCTGGCGTTCGCGGTGATTCAGGTTCTGGTTCACCTGGTGTACTTCCTGCACCTGGACCGCTCCAAAGAGCAGCGCGAGAACGTGATCGCGTTTGTGTTCGCAGGCCTGGTGATCGTTCTGCTAGTTGGTCTGTCGCTGTGGATCATGTTCAGCATCCACACCTACATGATGGCGAAGTGAGGTAAGACCCGATGTCGCTTAAGCACTTTATCCAAATCACCAAACCGGGGATCATTTTCGGTAACGTGCTTTCTGTGGCGGGCGGTTTCTTCCTGGCCTCCAAGGGACATGTCGATCTGGCCATCTTCCTGGCTGCAATGATCGGTACGTCCCTGGTGGTTGCTTCCGGTTGCGTATTCAACAACTGCATCGACCGTGACATCGACATCAAGATGGAGCGCACCAAGAATCGCGTGCTGGTCCAGGGCCTCATCTCCCTGAAGCTGGCACTGATCTATGCGACCGTCCTGGGTGTTGCCGGTGTGGCCCTGTTGTACAAGGTGGCCAACCCGTTGGCGGCGCTGTTTGCCGTGATCGGTTTTGTCATCTACGTCGGCCTCTACAGCCTGTACCTCAAGCGCAAGTCGGTTCACGGCACGCTGGTGGGCAGTCTGTCGGGGGCAATGCCGCCGGTGATTGGTTATGTAGCTGTGACCAATAGCTTCGACATGGCCGCGCTGGTGCTGCTGGTGATGTTCAGCCTGTGGCAGATGCCGCATTCCTACGCCATCGCGATTTTCCGCTTCAATGACTACCTGGCTGCATCGATTCCGGTATTGCCGGTCAAGCGTGGCATCCAGGTGGCCAAGAAACACATCCTGCTCTACATCCTGGCCTTCCTCGTGGCGACCTTGATGTTGACCTTCAGTGGCTACGCCGGCATGAGCTACCTCGCCGTCGCCGCCGCCATGGGCATGTACTGGTTGTACATGGCCTGGACCGGCTACAAGGCGGTGGATGACACCGTCTGGGCGCGCAAGCTGTTCGTGTTCTCGATCTTCACCATCACCGCGCTCAGCGTGATGATGTCCCTGGATTTCCAAGTGCCGAAAGAGCTGTTGCTGACCTACGCCCACTGAGTGGTCTTGCAGTAAAAAAGCCCCGCCTTCGAAAGACGCGCGGGGTTTTTTATTGAGCGCTGCGTTATCGTTGACGTTTTTCGCGAGCGAGCTCGCTCCTACCTCCCAATTCTACAAATGCAGGAAGCAATGCAATGAGTAAAAAAGCCGTGATGGTTTTCAGTGGTGGGCAGGATTCGACGACCTGCCTGATCCAGGCCCTGCCGCTGTATGACGAAGTGCACTGCATTACCTTTGATTACGGCCAGCGCCATGTGGCAGAAATCGAAGTGGCGCAGAAATTGGCCAAGCAGTTGGGTGCCACTGTGCACAAAGTGATGGATGTGTCCCTGCTCAATGAGCTGGCGATCAGCAGCCTGACGCGCGACAACATCCCGGTGCCGACCGTGAACAGCTCGGGTGAAAGCCTGCCGAGTACCTTTGTGCCGGGGCGCAACATCCTGTTCCTGACCCTGGCTGCGATCTACGCCTATCAAGTGAAGGCCGAGACCGTCATCACCGGCGTATGCGAAACCGACTTCTCGGGCTACCCCGATTGCCGGGACGAATTTGTCAAAGCGCTCAACCAGGCCCTCAAGCTGGGCATGGAATACGACGTGCGCCTCGACACGCCGTTGATGTGGCTGAACAAGGCCGAGACCTGGGCCCTGGCCGATTACCACGGGCAACTGGAGCTGGTGCGCGAGCAGACGCTGACCTGCTACAACGGCATCATCGGTACCGGCTGTGGCGAGTGTGACGCGTGCAACCTGCGCGCTCGGGGCTTGAATGACTACCTGCAGAACAAGACACCTGTCATGCAGAGCCTCAAGCACAAGTTGCAACTGAAATAACCCTTGTAGGAGCGAGCTTGCTCGCGAAGAACGTCAACGATAACGCAGCGTATCTGGTTGAACGTGGCGCTCTCGGGTTCTTCGCGAGCAAGCTCGCTCCTACAAGATTACTGATAGCGCTTGAACAATGAACGTGCCCCGTAGGCAGGCAGGATGTTGAAGAACGCAAAGCCGACTTTGATCGCGATCTGCACATAGATCATGCTGAGGATGTCGCTGGTCTGCATCGCCCCGTAGAAGGCGATAAAGCAGAACAGGAAGCTGTCGATAATCACCGCAAAGAACGTACTGAGGAATATCCGCAGGTATAGATACCTGGAGTTAGTCAGCTCCTTGATCTTGCACAGCAAGTAGGAATTTATATTCTCCGACACCAGGAACGACACCGAAGAGGCCACCAGCACCGACGACACTTGCAGGATCACGTCGGTATAAGGCCCATCCAGCTTCCAGCCCGGTAGCCCCGGCAGGAACGTGGAGCCATACAGCAGGATGATGATCATCGCGTTGCTGGCAAACGCAAACAGAATGGCTCGCCTGGCCAGGCGCAAGCCAAAATTCTCGTTGAGCAAGTCCACGATCAAGAAGGTCAGCGGGTACAGGAACGTGCCCGGCGTGACGATGATGCCCAACGACTCCAGGTAAATCGGTTTGGTCGCGGCAATGCTGGTGAAGATATAGAAGGTGAACAGCAGCAAGTTCAGGATGATGTAGATCATCCAAGAGTTTTCATTGCGGTCGTTTATATCGTAGGCGGTCAGCGTTCCGCCTTGGGAGTAGAACTTCTTGTACAGGTTCTTGATTTCCATCTTGTTGAAGTTGTCCATCATTTCACTGCTGAGCACTTCACTCAGCTTGATCTTGAGGACCTTGCCCGTGGCGATCACCATGATCACCGCCAGGCGCTTGTCGTTTTCAAAGCCCAGCAACTTGTATTTGCTGTTTTCCACGGCGCCCTCAGACGTTGTCATTGAAGCGCTCCTCAAGGATGTCGCCGATGACACACAAACGCTCTGAGTTCCCACAGGGTTCGAGGGTGATGAACAGCTTCTTGGTGGCGCGGTCGTACACCAGTTTTTCTTTATCGTCGCTCGACGAGCCTTTCTGCACGATCAGCAAGTCCCCCGGTTCGTTGAGGCCGGGAATCCCGTGTTCAAGGCGCACGCCGATCAGGTTGCAGGCGCTGCCGAAGTAGTAGGTCAGCGGATGAAGCGTGGCCAGTTCACCGATGCGCTTGCCCAGGTTCTGCATGAGCAGGCTTTCCTTGAGCACAGGCACTGCCGCCGGGTTCTTGTTACCCAGCGGGGAAACGTTGCTCTCGATGACTTCCTTGGCCTCAAAACTGATCGTCTCGATTTCTTCGTAGGACACGCCGAAGAAGTCCGAGATCTTGCGAATCGTCGACTGCTGTACGTTAACGACCTTGCCTTCCAGGATGTTATAGATGGTGGTCCTGGTCAGGCCGGCGGCACTGCTTAACGAAAGCTGGGTTTCGCCACGACTCTTGATCAAGT
The DNA here is from genome assembly GCF_001902145.1 of Pseudomonas fluorescens. Taxonomy (GTDB): domain Bacteria; phylum Pseudomonadota; class Gammaproteobacteria; order Pseudomonadales; family Pseudomonadaceae; genus Aquipseudomonas; species Aquipseudomonas fluorescens_BV. Next base: position 75,837 of record NZ_MRST01000015.1, on the reverse strand, counting down.
ACTTGATGTTGCTTTTCAAGTGCTCGGTTTTTTCCCGTCTGTGTATCAAGTGCTCACCACTTCCATTTAGTCATCAGTCCATGCCGGCAGAACCCGTTCTTGACGGTTCGCGGCAGTGAAAGTGTTGCATGCGCCCGCTACAACAATAAAGTACTGAGTGCAGGGATACGCCTCGGTGGTAAATCAGGCAACGGCTTTCTCGTCATACTCTTCTGAACGGCCAGCGCGAATCCCTCGCGCCTCTACAAGGAGTAGTCATCATGGTGCGTGTCAGTCGTCGATCCCTTCTCGCCCTGGGCGCGGCCCTGCCTGTGTTGGGGCAGCTCAATTGGGCGTTCGCCAGCCCGGCGCCGACGAAGTCTGACAAGGTGCTGCTCAATTACAACGAAAGCCCCTACGGCCCTTCAGACGCGGCTCGCCAGGCGATGCAGCGCGCGATTGCAGCCTCCGGACGTTACCCTTACCCCGATATGTACGCATTGGCCGCGCTGTTTGCGGAGCAACAAGGCATCGCCGAAGAAAACATCGGGGTATTTGCCGGCTCGATGGCCGCCCTGCGTTACGCGGTGCTGGCGTTCGCCAGCCAGACCCGCGGCCTGGTGATGGCTACGCCGTCCTACGAAGTACCGCGCCAGGCGGCCGAATCGATCAAGGCGCCGGTGCATGAAGTTAACCTCGACGCCCAGCATGCCCACGATGTGCACGCCATGCTCGCCGCGGACCCACAGGCCGGCATGCTGTACCTGTGCAACCCCAACAACCCGACCGGTACGCTCACCTCGACCGAGGCCATCCGCCACGCGCTGGTGAATAAACCCAAGGGCAGCGTGCTGGTGGTGGACGAGGCTTATATCGACTTCTGCGACGCCCCCAGTTGCGTAAGTTGGATCAAGGAGCACGACGACCTGCTGGTACTGCGTACCTTCTCCAAGATCTACGGTATGGCCGGTGCGCGCCTGGGCCTGGCGATCGGCCACCCGGCGCTGCTGGAGCGGTTGGCCGTGTTCGGCGGCGACAACGTCCCGGCCGGCGCCAGCTTGCTGGCCGCCCATGCGAGCCTGGAAGACGCGCAACTGGTGGGCCAACGCAAAGCGCTCAATGCCAGGTTGCGCGATGAGACGATCGCGTGGCTCAAGGGCCGGGGCTTTACCTGCACCGTTTCCCACAGCAACTGCTTCATGATCGACGTGAAGCGCCCGGCAGAGCAGGTGATTGAGCAGTTGGCGGCAAGGAATGTACTGGTCGGGCGGGTGTGGAAGGACTGGCCGCAGTGGGTGCGGGTGACGGTGGGGGATGAGCGGGAGATGGAGCGCTTCGCGAGGCGTTCGCGGCGCAGGTCTAGCCCCTGGGTTTGCATCCGTTGCCTGGACAGGTAAGCCAGGCATGCTTCATGCTCGACCGGGTTGAATACTCAAGGAAGACCCCCGTGCGACCTAATGGCCAACCCGATAGAAAATCGCCCATGCTGCCCGAGGATATGCGCCGCTTGCTCGATACCGAGCTGAGCCGCCGTGGCCTGGGGCACTTCGAGGTCTACCAGTGTGGGCCGACGCTGGACCAAGCGCAGATTGTGTCCAATTACCCCGAGGCCATGGAGCCTTCCGACACGGCCGACGATTTCTACCGGCGTGGCGAGCTGGTTTCATTGACCCGTACCCGGATCAAACCGTTTTTCTGGAGTGATGAACACCTGCTGGCCGTGGCCGATGAGGCGGTGCCGGTGCCGGGCCCCTACAAACCCGTTGGCGAGGGCGCCAGTTTTATCGTGCATGGCAATCGCGGCTTTTACTCGGTGCTCAATCTGTGCAGCTTCGGAGAAGACCAGCAATTTCGCGAGACCGTGCTGGCCCATCAAAGTGAACTGCAGATGCTGTTGGTCTCGATGTACGACGAGGCCCTGGAAGATCACGCGGCGCCTGTGGAACAACAGACGGTGCTGACCCCTCGGGAAACTGAAGTATTGTCCTGGGTCAGCCTGGGCAAGACCTACAACGAAGTGGCACTCCTGACGTCGATGACCTCCCATACGGTCAAGTTTCATATGAAGAATGTCTTCGGCAAATTGCAGGTCACCAACGGCAAGTCAGCAATCGGCAAGGCCCTGCAATTGGGCTATATCCGCCACCCGGCCTGAGGCCGCAATCAGCACCTACCTGTCCAAATGGGTAGCTTGTTCGCCGCACAGTGCTGCATTAGGTTGCCCAGCTATGGAGTTTGGCGCCGGACACACCGGCGCCGCCATTGCGAAAGGACATCCGGATGAGCCGCTCTGTAGCTTTGCTCCACACCTGTGCCAGCGTGCTGCGCTGATGGGTACTTTTCACGCCTTGCGCGGCCTTAACGCGCGGTTGCAAGCATTGTTCATTATCACGCTGGTGTTCCGCATGGGCACCCTGGCGTTTCCTTTTTACGCGGCGTACCTGATTCATCAACACGCGATATCGGCAGGCACGGCAGGCCTGTTGGTCGGCGTGTATGGCGCGGGCGCCCTGTGTACCGACCTGATCATCGGCGCCGTGATCAAGCGGTTTTCGGCTAACCGGGTCATTCTTGGTTCGTTGTTGTTCAACGCGGTGTTGCTGCTGGTCATTCCCTCGGTGGATAACCCGTTGGCGCTGTTCCTGTTGTCGTTTCTCTGGGGCGCTTGTTACGAAGCCTTCACACCGGCCGCCTTCTCCGAGACGGTGGCTCACAGCAGCCTTGAGTCGCGCAAGGTGGCGTTTTCCTGCAACCGGCTGGCGATCAACATCGGCATGGCCATCGGGCCGTTGCTGGGCAGCTTGATCTTCCTCAGCAATGCTGACGCGGTGTTCTACATCAATGCCGTGCTGTCCCTGCTGGCCTTCGCCGCCTGCCTGCGGTTCGGTCGGTCTCGGTCGGCCACCCAAGGCGTGCCTGTCGCCGGCAAGGGCGAGGGCTTGCCCGAGGTGGCGGCTCATGAGCGTTCGCGACTGCTGGTGATCCTGTTGGCGGCGCTGCCGGTGCACGTGGCTTACGCATTGCCGCCGACTTTTCTGTCGGCGTACATCATCAACTACACCCAATTGCCGGCCTATTACGTGGGCATCATCTTCTTCATCAATGCCTTGCTGGTGATTGTATTTGAAGTGCCGATCAACCTGCGCATGGCGCACTTGTCGAGCAGTCGCTCGCTGATCATTGGCCTGTTGCTGGCAGGCAGCGGGTTCTTCTTGATGGGCTTTGGTCAGGTCGGCGCGCTGTTGATGCTCGCTACGGTGTTGTGGAGCCTGGGCGAGATGATTGTGTTCCCCGCGATCACCCACTATGTCAGCAGTATTTCCAGCCGCGACAGCGTGGGCCGAAACCTTGGCTACTACTCGGCGGGCGTCAACATCGGCGTGATGATCGCGCCCTCGTTGGCGTTCATGTTGCTGTCCCGGCCAACCTTGCCGTCACCGTGGCTGCTGGCAGGCTGTGTGTTGTTGCTGTTCGCAATCGCCGTGGGGATGATGAAAAGCTCGGCGGTGTTGTGGAACAAAGAGGCGTAGGCGGCAACCGGCGCTGCGCCGTGCACGCGCGCCTGGTTGCGTCAGCTACTTACTGGGCGGCGATGGCGTAGCCGTCAAAGGCGCTTTGCTGTTGCAGCGCAGTCACGATGCTCTTGCGCGTGACCGGCTGCTCCGCGCCGCTGTTGTCGATGAAGGTTTCGCTCGCAAGTTCCGCCTCGCTGCCTTCGCCCACAAAGGTGAAACCCAGGAACTCCAGCGCTTCGCGGTCCACATTGAGCTTGGAGCGCGGCGTGCGCAGCGGCAGGGTGACGCTGATGCCATCCTTGCTGATCACAAACACTTCGGTGTCTTTCTTGGCGCGTGCAGCCTTGCCCTTGCCGGCGCTCGGGTTGCTGATGGCCTGGTGCGACTGGTTTAGCACCTTGAGGGCCAGGCCATAGACCAATTCCTGGAACTCGGGATCGTCCTTGAAGCTGGACAAGATGCGGCTGATCGAGAACTGGCTGCTCAGGTGTTCCAGAGCGGCGTTGTCTGCGGCTTCGGCGTCTTTCAATTGCTTGAGCTGGCCCATCAGGTCATAGGCTTTGTCATCGTCGAAGGCATCGTGGGCCTGGCGAATGGCAACGCGCAGCTCGCGGATCTGGTCGCTTTCCTTGGAGGTGTGAAACGCGTCCAGCACCATCTCGCTGATGATCTTGGCGGCTGGCACATGCTGTGAAAGATTGATGGCGTTTTCGTATTCGGCTTTGGCGTGCAGGGCGACTACGGATTCTTCGGCGGATTTTTCGGTGTAGGAATCAGACATTAAAATTTCACTGCGTAGTATGCGGAGAGACAAAAAACGTCGGGCATTTTCAGCGGGTGAGGGGATCAGGTCAAGGCAGCCGGTTATTCGTCCAGCTGTGTGAGACACGCCTGGAGAATATCCAGGCCTTCCTCCAACACCGCAGGCTCAATAGTCAGCGGGGCCAGCAAGCGCACGATGTGCCGCGACTTGCCGCTGGGCATCAGCAGCAAGCCAGCCTCTCGCGCCAGTTCCAGCAGCTGCGCCAGTTGCTTGGGGGCGGGTGTGCCGTCGGCATGGGCCAGTTCAATGCCCCGCATGGCGCCGACACCGGTGAGGCGGCCCAGGTAGGGCGACAGTTGCTGCGCGCGCCAGGCTTCATAGCGGCTGACAATCGCGGCCTCCTGCGCGACGCCCCAGGCGTGCAGGTTTTTGTCGCTCATCACCTCAAGGGTCGCCAGTGCCGCCGCGCAGGCGATGGGGTTACCCGAATAGGTGCCACCCAGGCCACCTTTGGGCAGGTTGTCCATCAGCGCTTTACGCCCGACCACCGCCCCCAGCGGCATGCCGCCGGCGATGCTTTTGCCGAGCAGCAGCAGGTCCGGCTCGATGCCCAGGCGCGAGAAGGCGAAACGCTGGCCGGTACGACCAAAACCCGACTGGATTTCATCAATGATCAGCAGGATGTTGTGCTGGTCGCAGAAGCGTCGCAAGGCTTGGGCAAACTCGGTGTCCAGGGCTAGAAAGCCGCCTTCGCCCTGCACCGGCTCGATGATGAAGCAGGCCACATCGTTTATGTCGATTTCCACGCTGAACAGACGCTCCATGGCCTTCAGCGCTTCGGCGCCGGTCACGCCGTTATCGGTACTGGGGTAGGGCAGGTGATACACAGGACCGGGCAGTACGCCGACCTTCTGCTTGTAGGGCGCGACCTTGCCATTGAGGTTGAGGGTCGCCAGGGTGCGCCCGTGGAAGGCGCCGTCAAAGGCGATCACTGCCGTGCGCCCGGTGGCACCACGGGCGATCTTCAGGGCGTTCTCGGCCGCTTCTGCACCGCTGTTGGTGAGCATGCCGCTGACGGGGTAACCCACCGGGATAAACGCGGCCAATTGCTGCATCAACTCGATGTAAGGCGTATGCGGTGCGGCGTTGAACGCGTAATGGGTGAGCCGGGTGGCTTGCTCGCAAATGGCCGCCACCACGGCCGGGTGGCAATGACCCAGGTTGAGTACGCCGATACCGCCGACAAAGTCGATGTAACGCTTGCCCGCCGTGTCCCAGACTTCGGCGTTTTTACCGTGGCTCAGGCTGATGGGGTGAACGATGGAAATCGACTGGCTGATGCTAGCGTGGCTCATGACTCTGGGACTCGGCAGTGGTGGGCGCAGCGCTATCTAAGCCGCGCGACCGGCCTTGCCGCAAACGAAATAAAGTCGCCGTGTCATTCCACCTTGGAAGGAGCTGCGGCTATTCCGACACCCCATCCTTGCCCGCCGCCTTGGATCGGTACAAGGCTTGATCGGCCCGCGCCATCAGCGCAGCCGGGGATTCACCCATGCGCCGCTCCACCACGCCCAGGCTCAGGGTAACGTTCAAGGCGCCGACGGGGGCTGCCTCCTTGATTTTATGGCGAATCCTTTCGGCCAACTCTTTGGCCATGTCCAGGCTGCTTTTGGGCAGCACCACCATAAATTCATCGCCGCCCCAGCGCGCCAGCAAGTCGCTTTTACGTACGCAGGCTTCCAGGTGTTCTACTACCCGTATCAGGGTCTGGTCGCCGACGCCATGGCCGTATTGGTCATTGATCGGCTTGAAGTCATCGACATCCATGGCCACCAGGGCCAGGGGCAGGCGGAAGCGCTCGGCGCGGTCGCATTCCTCCAGTAGCACTTTTTCCAGGCGGTACCGGTTGGCGATGCGCGTCAGGGCGTCCCGCTCGGCCAAAGAGCGGTTTTCGTCCAGCTGCAATTGCAGTTGCTGGTTGACGCGCGACAATTCGAGGGTGCGCTCCGCGACCAGCGTTTCCAGAGACTGGTTGCGCTTTTGCAACTGTTCGATGGAGCATTTGCGCGTATGAATATCGCGGTGTGCGCCGACCATGCGCGCCACTGAACCGTCGGGGTTGCGGGCAATGACGTAGCCACGGTCCTCGATCCAGAGGTACGTACCGTCTTTTTTGCGACAACGGTATTCGGCCCGGTAGTGAGCGGCGCGTTGGCTGATGTAGTCATCGAACACCGCCATCACGCGAGGGTAGTCCTTGGGGTGGATCACGTTCTCCCAGGTGAAGACGCTGTTTTCCAGAGAGTGGTGAGAGTATCCAAGCATTTCGTACCAGCCGGGATTGCGGTAGACGAAGCCGGTGTTGGCGTTCCAGTCCCAGATGCCGTCACTGACCAGTTCCATGATGGCGTGCAACAGGTCTACGTTAAGGTCGGAAACCTCATGGCGTAGCGGTTCTTTGCCGGATGTATCGTCCATCTGCACGCTTCCTGCGGGGGCTGGCGCCCAAGGCCAGTCATGGTTGACGCCGATACTCCGTGGCTGGCGCTACTGTACATCGGCGCTTGCGCGCTTTGAATAGGGCAGGTGTGCTGTTTTTGACCAGTGGCGAAAAGCTATTTTTCTGGCGCCATCATCTTGGTCCGAGGCCTCCCATCCGCGTTGTGCTGGTAAATGGCTTGCGGTTGGCCTTGCTCATTGAAAAACACCTGGCCAATGCCTGCCGAGTTCCACAACCGTTCACCCGCCTCGGCATGCTCTGGAATATAGGGCACCACCTGCATGGTGCGGCGGCGGGTAAACCAGTTGAGCGGCGAACGCGGGGAGTAGAGCCAGCGGTTGAGGCGGTCGAACCATTCCAGCAGGCGCGGCGGGAATTCGTTCTTGATGCCGCTGCTGGTGATTTGCCAGATCTTGGGGCCGCCGTTGCGGTGGCGGATCAGCACTTGGTAGACAAACGAGTAATGCACATCGCCGGAGAGGATCACGTAGTTACCCGGCGTGCGCGAGTGGCGGAAGATATTCAAAATCACTTGGGCAGCGCCGCGGTGGGCCATCCAGTTTTCGGCGTCCACCAGCAGTGGGAAGCCACACCAACTGAAGACCTTTTGCACCGTCTCGATCAGCTTGACGCCAAAGACCGGCGCGGGCGAGACAATGATGGCTGACGGGTGGTCCAGCAGCGCTTGTTGCAGTTCGCTCAAGGCTTCCCAGTCCAGCAGGCCGGAAGGTTGCTTGAGGGTGAACTCGCTGCGCCAGCGTCGGGTGCGGGTGTCGAGTACCACCAGCGCCGGAGTGGTGGGCAATACGTAGTGCCATTGCTGGAATTTCAGCAAGGCTTCCAGCAACGCGTCTTGCGCCGCCGCGTCGAGATGATTGTCCTGTGCCTGGCCGGTCAGTGCCTGGGTCTGGCTCAGCAGTTCGCCAAATACCTGGGGCTGGTTGCCCCAGCCCTGGCATAACAGATACGCCAGCAAGGCATTGCCGATGATACGTTTGGAGAAAGGATGGCCGTAGGCGGTTTCTTCCCACTGCGCGCTGAGGTTCCAGTCGTCGGTGATGTCGTGATCGTCGAACATCATCAGCGTCGACAGGTGCGCGAACACCCGCGCCACCCCAGGCAGGCCGTCGCGGAACTGATCGATATGAACCTGTTCGCGGGCGTAGCGTTGCTGCTCTTGCGCGCTCAGCGGCGGCGGTTCTGGTGTGATCAGCGTCCAGGGTGTCGGCGACCAGGCCAGCAGGTACATCGCGATCACTTCGGCAAAGGTCACCAGGTGATTGTCGGCGGTGCTGCTGGTGAAGATCGGTTTCTTCACGCCGCCGAAAAAGCGTTCGCGCAAGGTCTCGTTACTGTCCAGCGCGGGCAGCAGGTCGGCCCGGTGATAATAGCTGGCGCGATGCCCATAGAGGCTGGCGCTGTCGTCAACCACGGCCCCTTCTAGGTATTCGTCGAACAGGCCCAGGCGCGCGATTAGTTCATGAATTGCCCGCAGCATGGGCCCCGCGACGTCGTCGGCGTAGACCTGGTCGCCGCTCATCATCAGCAAGGCGGGGCGTTGTGCCACGGTGGGAGCTTGCGCCAGCAGACGATCAATGCACAGCAACCCGTCATCAGCGCGATGGTGAGGCTTGCGGCAGGAGCCGTGGACCAGTTGGTGGATGCGCCCATGCACGACGAAATCGGGCAGCGTGGCGCCTGCGTACAGCAGATGGGGTGCCCACTGGGCTATTCCGCAGCCGTCAATAAACAGGTCATAGTGGATGTTTACATCCAGAGGCAGGGCGTCAGTCAGGGGCACATCGATCAAGTGGATAAACGAATGGCGCCCGACGGGGACGATCTGACAATGTGCATGTAGGTGAATATCCAGCGTCGATCCCTGAGCGTGCTGCAGCCTCATAACCAGCTTCAGTTCCCGGCTCGCCACCAGCCATAGCACCACACGCTTTGGTTCCAGGCGGCGCAGCAACGGGCCAGCAAGTACGGGGGGAAGTGACTGCAGTTCAGGCATGACGCGATCGGCTCACTAATAAGATAAGCACTCAGTATAACGCTGAAAATGTCGGCATTTCGTCAACGAACGTCAGGCAGTAACACGTTGTGGCTATTAATGAATAAGCAGCGCCCTGAGCGCTACTTATTTAGTAGTTGCGCTTAAGTAAGTTTACTCAAAGAACATGGCCTCTGCCGAGACTGTCCAAGCCACCACCATTACGCTTGCCGCCTCTGTCCGCGGCGACCCCATTGTCATTAATCGAATTGTCGGGAGCGATTTGATCGAGACTTCGTTTCGAGCGTGAGTTGACCTTCTCGCTGGCTTGGGTGTCTTGGTCGGGGGCGGGTTGGGAAATGTAGGTATTGACGGGATTAAAGCCGATAGAATTGAACATGGTAATGCCTCACTATTAATAACATGGTTTACATGGCATGTTCTTCCCTGTAACAGTGCACGGCATAAGTTAGTGGGGTTTGATATTTTTTGCGAGGTGTTCTATGTTTCTGTTTGTGATGAATGAGTTGATTTTATTGTTAAGTTTTTTGGTTGTTTTATTTTGAAAGTTTGGTTAAAAGAGTGAAATGTTGTATGAGTGTATGTTTGGTTGTCTGTTCTCGGTTATGGGGCAGCAGGGGCAATATGGTTGTCCCTGCCGGCAAATGGCTCAGTTGTTTGCCTCAATCGTCACCTTCGGTACGGTAAATCGAAACTCGCTGCCCTGGCCCAGCTTGCTCTCGGCTTCGATCCTGCCGCCATGCGCCTTAACGATGCCTTGAGTGATATACAGCCCCAACCCACTGCCGGTGGGGTTGTTTTCCGTCTGGGTCCAATAGCGATCGAACACATGGGGCAAATCGTCCGGCGCAATGCCTTCACCGGAGTCGCGCACCGAAAATACAATTTCCTCGCCGTTGCTCATGGCGCTGATGCCAATGTTGCCCTGGCGCGGGGTGAACTTGATCGCGTTGCCGATCAGGTTCGACAGCACTTGGAACAAGCGCTCCGGGTCGGCGTTGATCTGCAGGCCAGGCTCGACATTGAACGACAGGACGATGCCCTTTTCCGAGGCCAGCGGGGCCAGCAGCGAATACGCCTCTTCAAAAATCTGGCTGACGTCCAGCGCCACCGGCTTGACCACATAGCGCCCGGCCTCGATTTTCGAGGTGTCGAGCAAGTCTTCCAGCAACACGTTCATGCGCCCGGCCGCCTGCTGCATGGTGTCGATGGCGGAAGAGATGCGCCGTGAGGTGTGGGGCCCATCCGAGCTGAAGGCTTTTTGCATCATGCCGCAAAGCATGGAGATGACAGTCATGGGATTGCGCAGGTCGTGGGAAACCACCGCGACCAACTCGTCACGGGCACGTACCGCTTGTTGCTCGCGCAGCACTTGGCGGGACAGGTCGTTCTCCAGGGCCGAGCGGCGCAAATCGTTGGCGGCAAACAGGTCGCCATGGCTCCACTTGGTGGAGATACCAGCCATTTCCACTTTCCAGATTTCAAACGAGGTGCGTGGGCGAAGGCGCATGCCCGCGTCGCAGGTTTCCAGATTCAGCGGCTTCTGCGGGTCGCCACTCCAGTGGATGTTCTCTTTGACTTCCGGGCGAAACCACAACACACCGTTATCCACAGGCTTGGGCAAGCTCATGGCGAGCACGCCGCTGGCCATGCTCTGGAACTCGGCGGCAGGCGGATAAACCGAGGCCAGGTTATGGCTGGAAAATACCGGTGCGCCGTTGCCCTGCAACCACTTGTGCAGCGCGCGTATCTGCGCCGGTTCCGGGCAGTTGCCGTAGCGGTGCAATTGCTTATCTTCGATGATCGCCACGCCGCCGGAGAGGGTCAGGTCCATCAGCAGTCGGCCTTGCTGGGCCAGGCCGTCGAATACGTTATTGGCAGAGGCTTTCATCGCCAGGTCCAGCAGCGCCAGCGCTTGGACTTTCTCGTCGCGCTGGCGGGTCAGCTCCAGGGCCTCCATGGCACTGATCTGCAATGACAGCACCTGGCCGATGGTCTGGCAGGCCATGCGCAGGTCGTTGGGCACCAGCAGCGGCTCACGGTTGCCGCAGCTGATCAGGCCCCAGAGTTTGTCGCCCTTCATCAGTGAAATACTCATGGACGACAACACGCCCATGTTCTGCATGTACTGGCAGTGAATCGGCGACACGCTGCGCAGGGTGGCGAAGCTCAAGTCCAGAGGCTGCCCGGTGTCCGGGCGCAATTTGGGCACCAGCGGTACCGGTTCGTAGGACGCATTCGGGATGATCCGTAGCCAGTTGGTGCGATACAGCTCGCGAGCCTGCTCGGGGATGTCGGACGCGGGGAAGAACAGCCCGTTGAACAATTCCATGGACGGCGCCGAGGCCTCGGCGATCACCTGGCCATGGCCTTCCTCTTCGAAGCGATAGATGAGCACCCGGTCATAACCGGTCATGGCCTGGATTTCGTTGACGGTGATGGCGTAGAGCGCCTCCAAGGTCTTTGCCGATTGCAGGCGGTGCAGCATCTTGCCCAGGTCGCTGGTGCGGCCATTGTGCGCTCGGGGTTTGAAAACCTTGAGCCGTGGTTCGAATTCCAGCACTAACACGCCCTGGTGGCGATGCAACAGGCCTTCGAACGGCTCACCCTTGAAGGTTATCAGCAGGGGCGGCGAGTCCAGGAATGCGCTGTCCTTGGCCATGGTTTGCACGGCCTGGGCGTACTCCTCGCCAATCAATCTGTGCAACGGTTGATCCAACAGCGCCTCGGGGGCGTGGCCGAACAACGTACCGACGTTGGCACTTACTTGAATGATGTTCAGGCCGGGTTCCGACAAGGTCAGCAGCACGCCGTGGGGCTGGATGGCCCCCGGAAAACGAATGGGTTCGTCGGCGCAGTTGGCAAGCAGCTCTTCAAAATCTTCGGGTTTCATAGCAATACCTCCTGGCTGTCGAGCCATTGCTCAAAGGCGCTGAATGTCGAGCGGGCCGCCATCACCGCGCGCGCGGCGGCATGTGTATCCAGTGGCTGGCGGCCCAGATAATCGAGGAAATCTTTCCAGCGCCGTCCGGTCTCGGCGCCGTATACATTGAGAAAGGCACCGCCGTTGTCGGCGTTCACATCCAGGCGCAGGGCCATTTCCCGGCGCAGCACTTGGCCGCCCAGGGTGGCGCCTTCCAGCACATACAGGGCGCCGAGGCACGCAGCCGGTGTGTCTAATAGGGGGAGTTGGGTACAGCAAGGCAGGGCATGGATGGCGTGGTCAGTCAGGCCGAGTGCGTGCAGGTCATGGATCAGGGTTGGTGTTTTCACACGCAACGCAGACTCATATCCGTCGGGAATCAAACCGCTGTCATACAGCGCCGCTTCCATCGGCTGATAAAAGCCGTAGTACGCTTGCAGCAAGCGCCGATACCACTGGGCATCCAGGCGCTCGGAAAAAAACGGCAGGCGCTGTTCCAACGCCACATGCAGCAGGCCCGTGCCCGTGCGCAACGTTTCCAACAAGGAGGGCGCACTAACGTCATGGGCCTGTGAATGCATTCAATGAGCTCGAACTGTGGGCCTGTCGGCCATGAATGACGCGTGAAAATGGGCGACGATTCTACACAACTCATTGTCGTCATCTGAACGCAGAAGCGGAAAGGCTGGCCAGCGGACCAGAAAAGTCGCTCCCTGCACCTTACATGACCGCAGAACTGTCCCTCAAGTTCGGTTGGAATGATATCGCGCTGCTATCAATGCAGGGACAGGCCCTAGTGCGTCAACGCTGTCTGCACGCACTCAAGCAAGTGGTCGGTACTCCAGGGCTTGGGCAGAAACCGCACGGTACTGCCCAACTCGGCGGCGATTTTCGTATTGCCTGAGGTCAGCACCACCTGTACTTCAGGCCAGCGGTGGGCGACGACACGGCTCAAGTCATAACCATTGAGCAAACCGGGCATCTGAATATCACTGACAATCAAATCCACCGGGTCATCGCCGCGCTCCAGGTAAATCATCCCTTCGTCCGCCGATGCAAACGATGTCACCAGCGCACCAAAGTCTTCCAGCACATCCACCATCAACGCCCGAATGATCTCGTCGTCTTCCAATACCAAAATCGATGGCTGAGCCATGATCCTTACTCCACCATCAGGGGTTCAGTAAGGTGGAGTAGGGGTTGGGTATATAGGTTCGATTGGATGTTTTTTAAACGATGGGTGGTCATTTGGCTGGTTGTGAGCCATGGGCACGACAATCCGTTAAGGTGAACGCCACCCTGCCATCCAAGGAATGCCATGTTCAACCGTAACCCACTCGTGCCTGAACTTATTGTCACTGGCCTCAGCGCCAGTCTGGCGTTCTGGATCGAACAGTTAGGTTTCGCTATTGCCTATCAGCGCGCAGAAGAAGGCTTTGCCTACCTCGACCTTAACGGCGCGCAAATCATGCTCGAACAATACGACCCCGAGGCCGGCCAGTGGCTGACCGCGCCGTTGCAGCCACCGTTTGGGCGCGGCATCAACCTGCAAATCGATGTGCCCGCCGTAGCACCCATCCTGCAACGGTTGGCGCAGATCGGCTGGCCATTGTTCCGCGATGTGGAGGACGCCTGGTACCGAGCCGGTGACGTGGAGGCCGGGCAGCGCCAGTTCATCGTGCAAGACCCGGACGGTTATCTGGTACGTCTGGTGCAGCGGCTGGGAGAAAGGCCGGTCGAACAGGCATAATCCACGGCAACAGCCGATAGGGAGACGTGAATGAAGTCTGTGTTATTGACCCTCGCCCTGACCGTTATCGCCGCACCCGCGTTCGCTGAGGGCGACGCCGAGGCGGGCGGCAAACTCTTCACCAAGACCTGCGGCGGCTGCCACAGCATTGGTGAGGGCGCGCGGGGTGGTTTTGGCCCGGAACTGAACGGCATCATTGGCCGGCGTGCCGGTACCACCGAGGACTATCAGTATTCGGATGCGATGAAGAACTCGGGCGTGGTGTGGACGCGGGAAAAACTGGCGGCCTACATTGAAGACCCGAAGGCGGTGGTCAGTGGCACGCGGATGATCTTCTGGGGGATCAGTGATCAGGAGAAGATTGAAAATATCCTGGCGTACTTAGAGACATTCCAGCCCAAGTGAGCTGCCCAGGCTGACACGCGTCACCGTCCTCTGTAGGAGCGAGCTTGCTCGCGAAAAACGTCAACGATAACGCGCGCTTCCTGAATAAACGCGACGCCTGTGAGCTTTTCGCGAGCAAGAACTAGGCGTCCCCCTCGCTCCTACAAAAAAGCCTTGTTGACTGGCATCAATAGCGAACCCGCGATGCAAGGTCCGGGTACAGGGTCGCGAGCTCAGCCAAGCATTGCCGCAGCATCTTGGCATCGTGAGGTAGGCGCTCTGAAAAAATATCCCAACCAGAAAACTCAAGCGTCTCGGGCATTTCTACCAAGCCGGTGATGACGTCCCAAAAAGCATCCCAATTTTGGCCATACCAAGTGGGGAAGTTGAGTGAAGTGCCCAGCGTGGCGTGAAGCTCTTTGGGGTTCTGAATGCGGGTCAGGTCTATTTTGATGATGGCTGAACGGGTCGCTTGTGCACCATTTGCTTTTTTATCTGCTACAGCTAAGGCTGAATTCTTTGAGTCTGTATTATTGGTTTGCAACTTCGTAATCAAACGCGATGAAGTAGTCACTTTCTGAAAGAGCAATTTTATGAGAAAAGTGTGGCTGTATCACTGATAGCCATTCCCTGCGCAATTCAAACATGCCGTTATTGACGTCCGCTGCGCTCAACAACCCGAGCGTGGAAATCACCGAGTAGTCATCTCCGCAGTCCGCTGAACTCTCCGTTCCGTTTAGCCTCTCTGTGGTTCTGTCGAACCATTCCAACCTTATTTTCAGTCCCATGTAGCCCTCACAGATATTTTTTGATGTTTCGTTTTTTGATTGGCCCTTTTAGCTGCTCGCCGCTTATGTGGTTGAACGCACCTATATGGCTCCCATCACTTGCTAGATAAACCTCCAGCTCCCCGTGCTGAGAGTCCCATTCATAGATCTTCCGACCTTTTTCCTCAATCCAGCGTTCTCTCAGCCCGGCGCCTCCTTGTCTGGGAGTCTTGGGTTTTGCTTTTATCAGTTTTTCAAAGCCAGTTATTTGTTCAGTGTTAGGCGCTTTGTGGTACTTGTGATCCCCAGCCTTGGCACCTACCACCACATACAGCGGCCGAACCCCCGACCCCGCCGGAAACACCAGAATAAAATCTCGATAGTCCGGTGGGTAAATAGGGTTAACCAGAATCTGCTCCGCCGTCTCAGTCGGTGGGTAGATCCAGATCACCGGTGCTTGCGGCGCAGCCTCCAATGCCGGAATACCTAAGGTGTCATTTGGATCAACGGAGGGCGTCCAGATCAGCTCTACGCCATTATTCAAATCTGCTACTAACTGGCCGCTGCGGTTTTGAAACTGCACCACATCAATCATCTGCCAATCGGCCTTGTTGCCTGTGTAAAACCCATACCCCTTGAGCGTGCCGTCGTCGCGTTGCTCGATATGCAGCCGCATCTGCGAACGCGCGCGTTGCAGCGAACGCAACTGTTCCTCGTTGTAGAGCGCGCTATCACTTAGATCCGACGGCCAAGCCAGCGCTACCAATCCTGTCAGCAGGCTGCCAGCGACGGATACGCCGACTGTGGCCGCCGACTCCAAAAACGCCGAACGTAATGCCAAATGCCCTAAGCCGGCTGGCAGTGTACTGCCGCTGATCTTGCGTAAGGCAACAGCGCCCCGGGCGTCCACTTCGCGGCCGCCCAACAGACTTAAATGGCCGTACTCCTTGATCAGTTCCAGTGGGACAAAACCGGTGGGGCTCGAGTAATGGGCGATACCGTCAGGCAGTTGACACGGCTTGATGAAGACGCAGCCTGGAGGTTTGGCTGGTGCGTGCGTCGCCAAGGTTGTTTCGAATATTGCGTTTTTCGTTACATTGAACCGATGCATCCGGATGACTTTATTTCGGATCTCTGGGATTTGGATCAGGCGGCAGTGTTGGGAGCGGCGCAGAAGCAGAGGAGGGCGTTGAAGAAGCCCGCGATGGAGGCGGGAAGCTATCTTGAAATGTTGATGCGGCAGGGCTTGGTGCAGACTAGCAAGGCAATGGGACCCTATGAAATGATGCTATGAGCAGGATGAGCCCGGTGTTCGTCAGCTGAACCGCAATAAAAAAGACCTTGAAACACCAAGGTCTTTTTTGTGCCTGCGGATCAACTCAACAGGTGCTTGGAAATCAGCCGGGAAATTTCCACGATCGAAGCCTTGCCAGTGAATTCGAATTTCACCTTCCCCAACGACGAAAAATAAATCTCCAACTCCGAATCCAAGTCAAACGTCCCTGACGTTTCCACCGAGTACGCCACGATGTTCTTGTACGGCAATGAGGTGAAGTCCTTCTTGCTGCCGGTAATCCCCTGCACGTTCACCGCGATGATGCGCTTGGTGGTGAACACGACGCCGTCGCGCATGGCTTTGTAGGCGTCGACCACTTCTTCGCCGTCCAGCAGCAGGGCCGCTACGCGTTCGGCGTATTCGTCGTTTTGCTTGAGCTTGAAAAAGCCTTTGTTGTTGAAGTCGATCATGTGCCTGTCCTGGGTAGGTGGTGCCGCCGGTGTATGACGTTTTGCTTGCGGATCTGTATCTAACGCCTGGGCCTTCAAGCCCCTAGCATGACGCTCAACACTACCGCGTCGGCGAAGGATTTCACGCTGGCAGCTTAAAAAACCAGGAGCCAATCCATGCCTGATATGTCCAGCTTGCTCGCCTACGGCCTGATTTCACTCGGCATGGTACTGACACCGGGACCGAACATGATCTACCTGATTTCCCGCTCCATCTGCCAGGGGCGCACGGCCGGGTTGATTTCCCTGGGCGGGGTGGCGCTGGGGTTTGTGGTGTATATGGTGTGCGCGGCGCTGGGTATCACGGCGTTGGTGATGGCGGTGCCCTTTGCCTACGACGCGCTGCGTCTCGGCGGGGCGCTGTATCTGGTGTACCTGGCCTGGCAGGCGGTCAAGCCGGGTGGGCGCTCGCCATTCCAGGTGCGCGACTTGCCCAAGGACAGCCCGCGCAAGTTGGTCACCATGGGCTTGGTCACCAACCTGCTCAATCCTAAAGTGGCGGTGATGTATTTGTCGTTGCTGCCCCAGTTCATCGACCCGAACGGTCATGGCAGTGTGCTGGTGCAATCCCTGGCGCTGGGCTCCCTGCAGATTCTTATCAGCGTGAGCGTCAACGCGGTGATTGCCTGCATGGCGGGTTCCATCGCGGTGTTCTTCGTCACCCGGCCTAGTTGGCAGGTGCTGCAGCGCTGGCTGATGGGGTCGGTATTGATGGGCTTGGCGGTGCGGATGGCGGTGGAAGGGCGCAAGTAAGTGCACGTCACAGGATGGCTTTCAGGTAATCCTTGAGTGCGTGGAGCGGGGCGTCGAGTGCTTCCAGGGTCGGTGCTTGGCGCACTTCCATTGCGAGCCGCTGCAACTCGCGACCCATGACGGTATCGGCGCCGCCCAGGGTGTCGAGTGCCAATGACAGGCATTCATCGAGCTTCACTTGGATCTCGGCCAGGTTTCTCTGGCGTACCAACAACCCAAACACTTCGCGCTCATAGCCCTCCATCGCCGGATCATCGCGCAGCAACGGGCTGCCGTCGTCAGTCTCATGCACCAGCTTCAATGCAAACAACGCAACCGCCTCAAGCGTCAACTCCATGGTCCCGCTCCCTCCACTTCCACGCCTGGCACTTTTTTGCAGGCGAAAAAAAAGACCTTGAATTTCAAGGTCTTTCTTTAAGATGGTGCCCCGAGGGAGACTCGAACTCCCACTCCTTTCGAAAACGGATTTTGAATCCGCCGCGTCTACCAATTCCGCCATCAGGGCTCAATGGCGGCGAAGTATAGAGATGAGATTACCGTTGGTCAATCACGTTTCATGGTCTATTTTCACTATTTCCGCTAGACTTCCCGGCCCTGCTAGACGAACCCCATCATGCGCGTTGCTGACTTTACTTTTGAGCTCCCTGATTCGCTGATCGCTCGCCACCCTTTGGCCGAGCGTCGCGCCAGTCGACTGCTGACCCTGGACGGGCCCAGCGGTGCCCTCGCACACCGTCAATTCACTGATTTGCTTGAGCATTTGCGCCCAGGTGATCTGATGGTTTTCAATAATACCCGGGTGATTCCAGCGCGGCTGTTTGGCCAGAAAGCGTCCGGCGGCAAGCTGGAAATCCTGGTGGAGCGGGTGCTGGACAGCCACCGCGTGCTGGCCCATGTGCGCTCCAGCAAATCGCCCAAACCGGGGTCGAGCATCCTGATTGAGGGCGGTGGCGAAGCCGAGATGGTCGCGCGCCACGATGCCTTGTTCGAGCTCAAGTTTGCCGAAGAAGTGTTGCCGTTGTTGGAGCGCGTCGGCCATATGCCGTTGCCTCCTTATATAGACCGCCCCGATGAAGACGCGGACCGCGAGCGCTATCAGACCGTGTACTCACAGCGCCTCGGCGCCGTCGCCGCCCCGACTGCCGGGCTGCATTTCGACCAGCCATTGCTGGATGCGATTGCCGCCAAGGGCGTCGACACGGCCTATGTGACTCTGCACGTGGGGGCCGGTACGTTTCAGCCGGTGCGTGTGGATAACATCGAAGACCACCATATGCACAGCGAGTGGCTGGAAGTCAGCCAGGACGTGGTGGATGCGGTGGCGGCGTGCAAGGCGCGTGGCGGTCGAGTGGTTGCCGTGGGCACCACCAGTGTGCGTTCGCTGGAGAGTGCAGCGCGTGATGGCGTGCTCAAGCCGTTCAGTGGCGACACCGATATCTTCATTTTTCCAGGGCGACCCTTTCATGTGGTCGATTGCCTGGTCACCAACTTCCATTTGCCGGAATCCACGCTGTTGATGCTGGTGTCGGCATTTGCCGGTTACCCGGAAACCATGGCTGCCTACCAGGCCGCCATCGCTAACGAGTACCGTTTTTTCAGCTACGGTGATGCGATGTTTATCACCCGTAACCCGGCGCCGCGCGGCCCTGAGGACAACTTATGAGTCGTATGTCGTTTGAATTGCTCGCTACGGACGGCAAAGCCCGTCGCGGTCGCCTGACCTTCCCGCGCGGCACCGTGGAGACCCCGGCATTCATGCCCGTTGGCACCTACGGCACCGTCAAAGGCATGTTGCCGCGCGACATCGTCGCCACCGGTGCCGAGATCATCCTCGGCAATACCTTCCACCTGTGGCTGCGCCCGGGCACGGAAGTGATCAAGAAGCATGGCGACCTGCATGACTTCATGAAGTGGCAAGGCCCGATCCTCACCGACTCCGGTGGTTTCCAGGTGTTCAGCCTGGGTGCCATGCGCAAGATCAAGGAAGAGGGCGTGACCTTCGCCTCGCCGGTCGACGGTGCCAAGGTGTTCATGGGCCCGGAAGAGTCGATGCAGGTACAGCGTGACCTGGGCTCGGACATCGTGATGATTTTCGACGAGTGCACGCCGTACCCGGCCGATGAAGACGTGGCGCGTATCTCCATGGAGCTGTCGCTGCGTTGGGCCCAGCGTTCGAAGAACGCCCATGGCGATAACACGGCTGCGCTGTTCGGTATTGTCCAGGGCGGCATGCATGAAAGCCTGCGCAAACGCTCGCTGGAAGGCCTCGACAAGATCGGCTTCGACGGCCTGGCCATCGGCGGTTTGTCGGTGGGTGAGCCCAAGCACGAAATGATCAAGGTGCTCGATTACCTGCCGGGCCTGATGCCCGCTGACAAACCTCGTTACCTTATGGGCGTTGGCAAACCGGAAGATCTCGTAGAGGGTGTGCGCCGCGGTGTGGACATGTTCGATTGCGTGATGCCAACCCGTAATGCCCGCAATGGGCATCTGTTCATCGATACAGGCGTACTGAAGATCCGTAACGCGTTCCATCGCCATGATGATTCGCCGCTGGATCCTACCTGTGACTGCTACACCTGCCAGAACTTCTCCCGTGCTTATCTGCACCATCTGGACAAGTGTGGGGAAATGCTGGGTAGCATGTTGAATACCATCCACAATTTGCGTCATTACCAAGTCCTGATGGCTGGTTTGCGCGAGGCTATTCAACAGGGTACATTGGCCGCCTTCGTCGATGCCTTCTATGCCAAGCGTGGCCTCCCTGTGCCGCCCTTGGACTGAGTTTTCCGACCCTAAGATTCACTATTTGCAACTGGAGTGCTAAATGAGCTTTTTTATCTCTAACGCCATGGCTGACGCCGCTGCGCCTGCTGCTGCCGGCCCTATGGGTGGTGGTTTCGAGTGGATTTTCCTGGTCGGCTTCCTGGTCATCTTCTACCTGATGATCTGGCGTCCACAGGCCAAGCGCGCCAAAGAGCAGAAAAACCTGCTGGGCAGCCTGCAAAAAGGCGACGAAGTCGTGACCACTGGCGGTATCGCCGGCAAGATCACCAAGGTTTCCGATGCTTTTGTGGTACTGGAAGTCTCCGACACCGTGGAAATGAAGTTCCAGAAGGGCGCCATCGCCGCCACGCTGCCTAAAGGCACGCTCAAAGCGATCTGAGTAACAACCTTTACCAATCGACGGGGCGCGCAAGGCGCCCCGCGTTATAAGCGGGCGGCGTGATGCTGAACAAATACCCTCTGTGGAAATACGTACTGATCCTGGCGGTGCTGGCGATCGGTTTTATTTATTCCGCTCCCAATCTCTATCCTGATGACCCGGCGATCCAGATCTCTGGCGCCAGCACTTCGCTGCAAGTCAATCAGGCAGACCTGGACCGTGCGAGCAAAGCGCTCAACGACGCGGGTATCCAGGTTAAAGCGGCAACCTTGGCAGCTGGTTCCAAAGGCGGCTTGTTGCGCCTGACCAAGCAAGAAGACCAATTGCCGGCCAAAGATGTCGTACGCAAGGCCATGGGTGACGACTACGTTGTCGCGCTCAACCTGGCCCAGACCACGCCACAATGGCTGCGCAGCATTGGTGCGCACCCGATGAAGCTGGGTCTGGACTTGTCCGGTGGTGTGCACTTCCTGCTGGAAGTCGACATGGACAAGGCCCTGGACGCACGCCTGAAGGTCTACGAAGGCGACGTGAAGAGCCTGCTGCGCAAAGAGAAGCTGCGTTATCGCAGCCTGCCGCAGCTCAACGGCGCCATCCAGCTGGGCTTTGCTGACGAAGCATCCCGCGAGCAGGCCCGTGCGCTGATCCGCAAGAACTTCAATGACTTCGACATCGTACCGGCCGACCTCAATGGTCAAGCGGTGCTGCGTCTGGCGATGAGCCCGGCCAAGATCGCTGAAATCCGCGAATACTCCATCAAGCAGAATTTGACCACGGTCCGTAACCGCGTCAATGAGCTGGGTGTGGCCGAGCCGATCGTGCAGCGCCAGGGCGCCAACCGCATCGTGGTTGAGCTGCCAGGCGTACAGGATACCGCTGAAGCCAAGCGTATCCTCGGCAAGACCGCCAACCTGGAGTTCCGTCTCGCGGCAGACCCAGGCGCTACGCGTGCCACTTCCGAAGAATTCGAGTTCCGCGAAGGCAATCGTCCTCCTGCGCTGATCGAGCGTGGTTTGATCATCACCGGTGACCAGGTGACCGACGCCAAGGCCGGTTTCGGCGAGCACGGCACGCCTGAAGTGAACATCCGTCTGGATGGCCATGGCGGCGAACTGATGAGCCGCGCCACGCGCAGCAACGTCGGTCGCAGCATGGCGGTGATCTTCATCGAACAGCGCCCGGTGACCACCTACACCAAGCAGATGGTCAACGGCGTCGAGAAAGACGTGCCGGTGCAGACCTTCAAGGAAGAGAAGAAGATCATCAGCCTGGCGACCATCCAGTCGCCGCTGGGTGCTCAGTTCCGTATCACAGGCCTGAACGGCCAGGGCGAGTCTTCCGAGCTGGCGTTGCTGCTGCGTGCCGGTGGCCTGGCGGCACCGATGTACTTCGCTGAAGAGCGTACCATCGGCCCGAGCCTGGGTGCCGACAACATCACCAAGGGTGTCGATGCCGCGTTGTGGGGCATGCTGTTCGTGTCGCTGTTCATCATCGCCATCTACCGCTTCTTTGGTGTGATCGCCACTGTTGCCCTGGCGGGCAACATGGTGATGCTGCTGGCCTTGATGTCGTTGCTGGGCGCTACACTGACCCTGCCAGGTATCGCCGGTATCGTACTCACCATGGGTATGGCGGTGGACGCCAACGTGCTGATCTTCTCGCGGATTCGTGAGGAGATCGCCGCTGGCATGACTGTGCAGCGTGCAATCAACGAAGGCTTCGGCCGGGCATTTACCGCGATCCTCGACTCCAACCTGACCACACTGTTGGTTGGCGGGATTCTCTTCGCAATGGGCACAGGCCCGGTGAAAGGCTTTGCGGTGACCATGTCCCTCGGGATCTTTACCTCGATGTTCACGGCCATCATGGTGACCCGCGCAATGGTCAACCTGATCTTTGGCGGGCGTGACTTCAAGAAGTTGTGGATTTAAGGGGCTGCCATGTTACGTACAATCAACTTCATGGGCGTTCGCAACATTGCGTTCGGCGTCACCGTGCTCCTTACCGTACTGGCGTTGTTCAGCTGGTTCCATAAGGGCCTGAACTACGGCCTGGACTTCACCGGCGGTACGCTCATCGAGCTGACCTACGAGAAGCCGGCCGACGTTACCCTGGTGCGCAGCGAGCTAGTCAAGGCCGGCTATCACGAAGCTGTGGTGCAGAGCTTTGGCGCTACCACCGACCTGCTGGTGCGCATGCCTGGCGAAGACCCGCAACTGGGTCACCAGGTAGCCGAGGCCTTGCAAAAGGTGGGCGGCGACAACCCGGCGTCGGTCAAGCGCGTCGAGTTCGTCGGCCCGCAAGTGGGTGAAGAGCTGCGCGACCAGGGCGGCCTCGGCATGCTGATGGCGCTGGTCGGCATCATGATCTACCTGGCGTTCCGCTTTCAGTGGAAGTTCGGTGTCGGCGCCATTGTGTCGCTGATCCACGACGTGATCGTGACCGTGGGTATCCTGGCCTACTTCCAGATCACCTTCGACCTGACCGTATTGGCGGCCGTGCTGGCGATCATTGGTTACTCGCTCAACGACACCATCGTGGTATTCGACCGGGTTCGTGAGAACTTCCGCGTACTGCGCAAGGCATCGTTGATCGAGAACATCAACATCTCCACCACCCAGACGCTGCTGCGGACCATGGCGACGTCGATCTCCACCTTGCTGGCGATTGCTGCGCTGATGATCTTCGGTGGCGACAACCTGTGGGGCTTCTCCCTGGCGCTGTTTATCGGCGTTCTGGCGGGTACCTACTCGTCGATCTACATCGCCAACGTGGTGCTGATCTGGCTGAACCTCAACAGCGAAGACTTGATCCCTCCTGCCGCTACCGACAAGGAGGTCGACGACCGTCCTTGATGGGGGTTTGTTGATCCGCTGTTACAAGAAAGGCGCGAGTATTGAACTCGCGCCTTTTTTTTTGCTCCAAGGCTGGGTATAGCGCGGATCTTTCGGTCCGCTTGTGATGGTCAGGAGGTTCATGTGAACAAGTCGTTGCTGGTTGGTGCGGTATTGGGTGCTGTCGGTGTGACTGCCGGAGGCGCTGTTGCCACCTACAGCCTGGTAAAAAGCGGCCCTGAGTATGCGCAAGTACTGGCGGTACAGCCGGTTAAAACCCAGATCAAAACCCCGCGTGAGGTCTGCAAGGATGTCACCGTGACCCGGCAGCGTCCGGTGCAGGATCAACATCAAATCGCCGGTACCGTGGTGGGCGCCCTTGCGGGTGGCCTGTTGGGCAACCAGATTGGTGGCGGTAATGGTAAGAAGCTGGCCACCGTGGCCGGTGCGGTCGGTGGCGGTTACGCCGGTAACAAGGTTCAGGAAGGCATGCAGAACCGCGATACCTACACCACCACGCAAACTCGCTGTAACACCGTTAACGACATCAGTGACAAGGTGGTCGGTTATGACGTGCGTTACAACCTGGAAGGCAAGGAAGGCACTGTGCGTATGGAGCGTGATCCAGGCAGCCAGATCCCGGTGGATAAGGAAGGGCGTCTGATCCTGGGTCAGAACCAGCAGTAATTCCGGGCCTGGCACTGATTCAAAGGCCAGGTGCAGTTCAAAATGTGGGAGGGGGCTTGCCCCCGATTGCAGTGGGTCAGCACCTGATTAGCTGGCTGACCCACCGCCATCGGGGGCAAGCCCCCTCCCACATTTGATATGTATTGCTGCTGATTCACGGGCCTGGCACAAATCCCAGGCATAAAAAAGCACCCCTGAGGGTGCTTTTTTGTGCTCGCTCGCTTAGCGCTTCAGCGAAGCCGGCAGATGCGGCTGGATCGCCGTCAGTACTGCCTTGAAGCATTTGGTGTTGCCAGCCACTACGTGGCCTTTCTCCAGGAAGTCGTGACCACCGGTGAAGTCGCTCACCAAGCCGCCCGCTTCCTGAATCAGCAGGGCGCCTGCTGCCATGTCCCACTCGGACAGGCCCGACTCCCAGAACGCATCAAAGCGACCGGCGGCTACATACGCCAGGTCCAGGCTGGCTGCACCGGCGCGGCGGATGCCCGCGGTCTGGCCAACCAGGGCGCGGAACATGCCCAGGTAGTTTTCCAGGTTGTCCATCTGGTCGTCACGGAATGGGAAGCCGGTACCCAGCAGGGCGCCTTCCAGGCTGGTGCGGCCGCTGACACGCAGGCGTCGGCCGTTCAGTTGGGCGCCACGGCCACGGCTGGCGGTGAATTCTTCCTGGCGAACCGGGTCCAGCACGACGGCGTGTTCCAGGCGGCCACGGTATTTGCAGGCGATGCTCACGGCAAAGTGCGGGATGCCGCGCAGGAAGTTGGTGGTGCCATCCAGTGGGTCGATGATCCACAGGTAGTCTTCGCCTTCGCCGCTGCCTTTGTGCAGGCCGGTTTCTTCACCGAGGATGCCGTGGGTAGGGTAGGCCTTGCGCAGGGCGTCGATGATCTTCTGTTCGGCGGCGCGATCCACCTCGGAGACATAATCCTTGGCGTCTTTTTCGTCGACCTTGATGGTATCCAGGCGCTCGATGGAGCGGAAGATCAATTCACTGGCGCTGCGGGCGGCGCGCAGCGCGATATTCAGCATGGGCTGCATGGATAGGTCACCTAAGGTTGTTAAAGAAAGCCGAGCATTCTAGCAGAAACTTTCCTCAGGTGAAGGACGACGTTCGCTTTCATGGCATAACCTTAGGCGGTTCTGTAAGATTTGCTCCCCTTTCCTGTGTCCGCGAGCGCCTCCCTTGCTGCAAAACATTCGTGTCGTCTTGGTCAATACCAGTCATCCCGGCAACATCGGCGGGGTGGCGCGAGCCATGAAAAACATGGGGCTGACGCGCCTGGTGCTGGTCGAACCGCGGGTATTCCCGCACCACGAGGCTGATGCTCGTGCGTCCGGCGCCAATGACTTGCTTGAAAATGCCCAGGTGGTCGCCACCTTGGAGGACGCCTTGGTCGGCTGCAATCTGGTGCTCGGCACCAGCGCCCGTGACCGGCGTATCCCTTGGCCGCTGCTGGATCCGCGCGAATGCGGCACCAAGGTGGTGGAAGAGGCTGCTGGCGGTGCTGAAATCGCCTTGGTATTCGGCCGTGAAGACTCCGGCCTGACCAACGAAGAGCTGCAGCGATGTCATTACCACGTGCATATTCCCTCAGACCCTGAGTTCAGCTCGCTGAACCTCGGGGCTGCGGTGCAGGTGCTGACTTACGAAGTGCGCATGGCCTGGCTGGCCGCTGCTGGCCAGCCGAGCAAAATGGAAAAGGAAGAGGTTGCATCAATCAAAAGTGGCGAGTTGGCCACTATGGACGAACTGGAGCGGTTCTATGAGCACCTGGAGCAAACCCTGGTCGCCATCGAATTCCTCGACCCTGAAAAGCCACGGCACTTGATGGCGCGCCTGCGTCGTTTGTACGGCCGCAGCTCGGTGAGCCGAGCTGAAATGAACATATTGCGTGGCATCCTCACGGAAACCCAGAAAGCGGCCCGTGGTGAGCTTCTTGAGCGGAAGGATTAAAAATGTTCGAGCGTTTGCGAGAAGATATCCAAAGTGTTTTCCACCGTGACCCGGCGGCGCGCAACGCCTTTGAAGTGCTGACCTGCTACCCGGGCATGCACGCGATCTGGATTCACCGCTTGTCCGGCGCCCTGTGGGGCATGGGCTGGAAATGGCTGGCGCGGCTGGTATCGAACTTCGGGCGCTGGTTGACCGGTATCGAGATCCACCCGGGTGCCAAGGTGGGGCGTCGGTTCTTTATCGACCACGGCATGGGTATCGTGATTGGCGAGACGGCCGAGATCGGCGATGACGTCACCCTCTATCAAGGCGTGACCCTGGGCGGCACCACCTGGAATAAGGGTAAGCGCCACCCAACGCTGGGCGATGGCGTGGTAGTAGGGGCGGGCGCCAAGGTGCTCGGGCCGTTTACCGTGGGTGCCGGTGCGAAGGTTGGCTCCAACGCGGTAGTGACCAAGCCTGTGCCGCCGGGTGCCACGGTTGTGGGCATTCCAGGCCGCATCATCGTCAAGCCGCAAGTCGGTGATGAGCAAGAGGCCAAGCGCAAGGCGATGGCCGAGAAGATTGGCTTCGATGCCTATGGCGTCAGTGAAGACATGCCTGACCCGGTGGCTCGTGCGATTGGCCAATTGCTTGATCATCTGCAGGCGGTGGATGGCAAGCTGGAGGGTATGTGCGGGGCGCTGAAGGAGTTGGGCAGCCCGTACTGTGCCAAAGACTTGCCTGAACTGCGTGAAGAAGATTTTGCTGAAATCAAGGACGAAGCCGCTACCAAGGCAAGCTGAAGTCCATCCCTGTAGGAGCGAGCTTGCTCGCGAAGATCGTCAAAGATAACGCAGCGCATCTGGTTTGGCGCGGCGCTCTCTGGTTCTTCGCGAGCAAGCTCGCTCCTACAGTTGTTCGCCGCCATATGGGTTGCGCTGTTCGATCCCGCCCCATCCTGCTATGATTCGCGCGCCCTTTTTACGGGTAATCCTGACTAAAGTACTAGGTCTTATAGTTGACTTAAATACTCGGGAATCGCATACTTGCTCCCATTCTGAAACACCTTGGTACTTGTCCATGAGACTGACTACAAAAGGCCGATACGCGGTGACCGCCATGCTCGACTTGGCCTTGCACGCGCAAACTGGGCCGGTGTCCCTGGCCGATATCTCCGAGCGCCAAGGCATTTCCCTGTCCTATCTCGAGCAGTTGTTCGCCAAATTGCGCCGTAGCAATCTGGTTTCCAGCGTTCGCGGTCCGGGTGGTGGCTATCAGTTGTCCCGCGACATGCAGGGCATTCAGGTGGCCCAGGTGATCGACGCGGTCAACGAATCCGTCGATGCCACCAAATGCCAGGGTCTGGGTGACTGCCATGCCGGCGACACCTGCCTGACACACCACTTGTGGTGTGACTTGAGCCTGCAGATCCATGAGTTTTTGAGTGGTATCAGCTTGGCTGATCTTGTGACTCGCCGTGAGGTGCAAGAAGTAGCCCAGCGTCAGGACCAGCGCCGTTGCAACACCAAGGCGCCGCGTCTGGACAAGATTGAAGCGTCCGCCGTCGAGTGACAGCCGAAGAGCTAACGGCACGCCAGCCAGCCTGATTTAGGAGAAAGTCCATGAAATTGCCGATTTACCTTGATTACTCAGCGACCACCCCGGTTGATCCGCGTGTCGCGCAAAAAATGAGCGAGTGCCTGCTGGTCGACGGAAACTTCGGCAACCCGGCCTCCCGTTCCCACGTATTCGGCTGGAAAGCCGAGGAAGCGGTCGAGAACGCTCGTCGCCAGGTGGCTGACCTGGTCAATGCCGACCCGCGCGAAATCGTCTGGACCTCTGGTGCCACCGAGTCCGACAACCTGGCTATCAAGGGCGCGGCGCATTTCTACGCGACCAAAGGCAAACACCTGATCACCACCAAGATTGAGCACAAGGCTGTCCTGGACACCATGCGCCAACTGGAGCGTGAAGGTTTCGAGGTCACCTACCTTGAGCCAACCACCGACGGTATCGTCACCCCGGCCATGATCGAGGCTGCGATGCGTGAAGACACCATCCTGGTTTCGGTGATCCACGTGAACAACGAAATCGGCACTATCAACGACATCGCCGCCATCGGCGAGCTGACCCGCTCCAAGGGTGTGTTGCTGCACGTCGACGCTGCTCAGTCCACCGGCAAGGTCGATATCGACCTGTCCAAGCTGAAAGTCGACCTGATGTCGTTCTCGGCCCACAAGACTTACGGCCCTAAAGGCATCGGCGCGCTGTACGTGAGCCGCAAGCCTCGCGTGCGCATCGAAGCCACCATGCACGGCGGCGGTCACGAGCGCGGCATGCGTTCGGGCACCCTGGCGACCCACCAGATCGTCGGCATGGGCGAAGCTTTCCGTGTAGCCAAGGAAGACATGGCTGCCGAAAACGTGCGCATCAAGGCCCTGAGCGATCGCTTCTACAAGCAGGTCGAAAACCTTGAAGAGTTGTACATCAACGGCAGCATGACCGCCCGTGTACCGCACAACCTGAATTTGAGCTTCAACTACGTCGAAGGCGAGTCGCTGATCATGGCGCTCAAGGACCTGGCGGTCTCGTCCGGTTCGGCCTGCACCTCGGCGTCCCTTGAGCCTTCGTACGTACTGCGCGCCCTGGGCCGCAACGACGAACTGGCCCACAGCTCGATCCGCTTTACGTTCGGCCGCTTCACCACTGAAGAGCAAGTCGACTACGCCGCGCAGAAGGTCTGCGAAGCCGTCAACAAGCTGCGCGTTCTGTCGCCGCTGTGGGACATGTACAAAGACGGTGTCGATATTTCCAAGATCGAGTGGGCGGCACACTAAATATAGAAGCCGCCACCCAAGCTCTGTAGGAACGTGGCGGAAAACGCAGGCGTTTCTACAGGGTTCCAGAGCGGCCCTGATGAGTGAGGATTCAGTACCATGGCTTACAGCGAAAAGGTCATCGACCACTACGAAAACCCGCGCAACGTCGGCAAGATGAACGCGGAAGATCCTGATGTCGGCACCGGCATGGTCGGCGCCCCGGCGTGCGGCGATGTAATGCGCCTGCAGATCAAGGTCAACGATGCTGGCGTTATCGAAGACGCCAAATTCAAGACTTACGGCTGCGGTTCGGCCATCGCCTCCAGCTCCCTGGCGACCGAATGGATGAAAGGCAAGACCCTGGATGAGGCTGTCACTATCAGCAACACCCAGCTGGCCGAAGAACTGGCGTTGCCGCCAGTGAAAATCCACTGCTCCGTACTCGCTGAAGACGCCATCAAGGCGGCCGTTCGCGACTACAAGCAGAAGAAAGGCTTGATCTAAGCATTTGGCGACGAGTAAGGAGTCAACGATGGCTATCAGCATGACAGAAGCGGCTGCGCAGCACATTCGCCGCTCCCTGAATGGGCGCGGTAAAGGTGAGGGGATTCGTCTGGGTGTACGCACCACGGGCTGTTCCGGCCTTGCCTACGTGCTGGAGTTTGTCGACGAGGTGGTTGAAGAGGATCAGGTGTTCGAAAGTCACGGCGAGAAAGTGATCATCGACCCCAAGAGCCTGACCTACCTGGACGGCACCGAACTCGATTTCGTCAAGGAAGGGTTGAACGAAGGCTTCAAGTTCAACAACCCTAACGTGCGCGGTGAATGTGGCTGCGGCGAAAGCTTCAACATCTGAGGCTACTCGTGGGTACTCCTTGTCATTTCGCTTTATTCGAGCTGCAGCCGAGCTTTCGGCTGGACCTTGAGCAGCTCGCCACGCGCTACCGTGAATTGGCGCGTGGGGTGCACCCGGACCGCTTCGCTGACGCTTCCGAGCGTGAGCAGCGCCTGGCCCTTGAGCAATCGGCCAGCCTCAACGAAGCCTATCAGACGCTTAAAAGTCCTCCGAAACGCGCGCGCTACCTGCTCGCGATGAATGGGGGCGAGCTGCCACTGGAAGTCACGGTGCATGATCCTGACTTCCTGATGCAACAGATGCAGTGGCGTGAAGAACTCGAAGACTTGCAGGACGAAGCCGACCTGGCAGGTGTCGCGGTCTTCAAGCGTCGTCTGAAGGCGGCCCAGGATGAGCTCAACGAAAGCTTCGCAGCCTGTTGGGATGATGCGACGCAACGCGAACAGGCCGAACGCCTGATGCGGCGCATGCAGTTTCTCGACAAGCTCACCTACGAAGTGCGCCAGCTAGAAGAGCGCCTCGACGATTAACCCAGTGCTGCCCGTGATGCACGCCTGATAGACAGATAAGACCTGATTACCATGGCTCTACTGCAAATCGCCGAACCCGGCCAAAGCCCTCAACCGCACCAGCGTCGCCTGGCGGTCGGGATTGACCTGGGCACCACCAATTCCCTGGTTGCTGCCTTGCGCAGCGGCCTGTCCGAGCCACTGCCCGACGCCGATGGGCAGGTGATCCTGCCGTCCGCGGTGCGTTATCACGCCGACCGCACTGAAGTGGGCGAATCGGCCAAGCTCGCCGCGTCCGCAGACCCCTTGAACACGGTGTTGTCGGTCAAGCGCTTGATGGGTCGTGGGTTGTCCGACGTCAAGCAATTGGGTGACCAACTGCCATACCGCTTTGTCGGCGGCGAGTCCCATATGCCGTTCATCGACACTGTCCAGGGGCCCAAGAGCCCGGTGGAAGTGTCGGCCGATATCCTCAAGGTGCTGCGCCAGCGTGCGGAAAACACCTTGGGTGGTGAGCTGGTAGGGGCGGTTATCACCGTCCCGGCGTATTTCGATGACGCCCAGCGCCAAGCCACCAAGGATGCGGCGAAACTTGCCGGCCTGAACGTGCTGCGCTTGCTCAACGAGCCGACTGCGGCGGCAGTGGCCTACGGCCTCGATCAGCACGCTGAAGGCCTGGTCGCTATTTATGATCTGGGCGGCGGTACCTTCGATATTTCGATCCTGCGCTTGACCGGCGGTGTGTTTGAAGTGCTCGCGACCGGCGGCGACAGCGCCCTGGGTGGCGATGATTTTGATCACGCCATTGCCGGCTGGATCATCAGCAGTGCCGGCTTGTCGGCCGACCTGGACCCAGGCGCGCAGCGCAACCTGCTACAAACTGCCTGCGCGGCCAAAGAGGCGCTGACTGACGCTGCTTCTGTTGACGTTTGCTACGGCAATTGGTCGGCCCCACTGACTCGCGAAGCCTTTGATGCGCTGATCGAGCCGATGGTCGCCCGCAGCCTCAAGGCCTGCCGCCGTGCTGTGCGTGATTCCGGTATCGAGTTGGAAGATGTTGGCGCAGTGGTCATGGTAGGCGGTTCCACCCGCGTGCCGCGCGTGCGTGAAGCAGTAGGCGAAGCCTTTGGGCGCGAGCCACTGACCGAAATCGACCCGGACCAAGTAGTCGCCATCGGTGCTGCTATCCAGGCCGATACCCTGGCGGGTAACAAGCGTGATGGCGGCGAACTGCTGTTACTCGACGTGATCCCGTTGTCCCTGGGCCTGGAAACCATGGGCGGCCTGATGGAGAAGGTGATCCCGCGCAACACCACCATCCCCGTCGCTCGCGCCCAGGATTTCACTACTTATAAAGACGGCCAGACGGCCATGATGATTCATGTGCTGCAAGGCGAGCGCGAGCTGATCAGCGACTGCCGCTCGCTGGCGCGCTTTGAATTGCGCGGCATTCCGGCGATGGTGGCCGGTGCCGCCAAGATTCGCGTGACCTTCCAAGTCGATGCCGATGGCTTGCTCAGTGTCGCCGCGCGCGAACTGGCGTCTGGCGTTGAAGCCAGCATCCAGGTCAAGCCGTCCTACGGCCTCACCGATGGCGAAATCGCCAAGATGCTCAAGGATTCGTTCCAGTATGCCGGTGACGACAAGGTCGCCCGCGTATTGCGCGAGCAGCAAGTGGATGCCCAGCGCCTGCTTGAGGCGGTGCAGGGCGCCCTTGAAGTCGACGGTGAGCGCCTGCTGGATGCCGAAGAACGCATGGTCATTGACCTGCAGATGCAGGAACTGGCCGAACTGATGAAAGGCAACGATGGCTATGCCATCGAGCAACAGACCAAGCGCCTGTCGCAAGTGACTGATGCCTTTGCCGCCCGCCGTATGGATCAGACGGTTAAAGCCGCGCTGGCGGGCCGCAACCTGAATGAAATTGAGGAATAACTGATGCCGCAGGTCACTTTTCTACCGCACGCCGAACATTGCCCTGACGGCATGGTCGTGGAGGCTGAGACCGGCAAGTCCCTGCTCGACGTCGCCCATGACAACCACATCGAGATCGAAAGTGCCTGTGGCGGCGTCAATGCCTGCACCACCTGTCACTGCATCATTCGTAAAGGTTTCGACAGCCTCAATGAGGCCGACGACCTGGAAGAAGACTATCTTGATCGGGCGTGGGGCCTGGAGCCGACGTCGCGCCTGAGTTGCCAGGCGAAAGTGGGGACTGAAGATCTCACCGTCGAAATCCCGAAATATTCGCTCAACCATGCGGCCGAAGCGCCGCATTGATTCAAGGAAATGTCATGAGCCTGAAATGGGTTGATGTACAAGAAATCGCTATACAACTTGCAGAGGCTCATCCTGAGGTCAATCCTCTTACGGTGAACTTCGTCAAGCTGCGCAACCTCGTAATGGAGTTGCCGGATTTTGACGACATCCCTGACCGGGGTGGCGAGAAGGTCCTGGAGGCGATTCAAGGCCTGTGGATCGAAGAAGCAGACTGAGCCGCCTTTTTACGCAGTTAGGCAATACCCAATAACCCGCGTATAATTCGCGGGTTTAATTTTTCGTAAATTACCGTTTCTGGAGTTACACCATGGCTGTTCAACGTACTTTCTCCATCATCAAGCCTGACGCTGTTGCAAAAAACGTCATCGGCGAGATCACCACTCGTTTCGAAAAAGCCGGCCTGAAGGTTGTAGCTTCGAAACTCAAGCAACTGTCCAAGGCTGAAGCTGAAGGCTTCTACGCTGAGCACAGCGCTCGTGGCTTCTTCGGCGACCTGGTTGCCTTCATGATCTCCGGTCCTGTTGTTGTCCAGGTTCTGGAAGGCGAAAACGCTATCGCTCTGAACCGTGAGCTGATGGGCGCTACCAACCCTAAAGAAGCTGCTGCTGGCACCATCCGTGCTGACTTCGCTGAATCCATCGACGCCAACGCTGTTCACGGCTCGGACTCCGAAGCTGCTGCTGCTCGCGAAATCTCGTACTTTTTCGCTGCTACTGAAGTAACCGCTCGCTAAGCATCGGCTTAAAGAGTGAGGGTGAATCCATGACTACATCGACTGTTAAAACCAACCTGCTGGGTCTGACTCAGCCGGAAATGGAGAAATTCTTCGACTCAATCGGGGAGAAGCGTTTCCGTGCCGGTCAGGTAATGAAGTGGATTCACCACTTTGGCGTCGACGATTTCGACGCCATGACGAACGTCAGCAAGGCCCTGCGCGACAAGCTCAAGGCCATTGCCGAGGTGCGTGGTCCCGAAGTGGTCAGCGAGGACATTTCCAGCGACGGTACCCGTAAGTGGGTCGTGCGCGTGGCGTCTGGCAGCTGTGTCGAGACCGTGTACATTCCCCAGGGCAAACGTGGCACTTTGTGCGTTTCGTCCCAGGCAGGCTGTGCCCTGGACTGCAGTTTCTGCTCCACCGGCAAGCAAGGCTTCAATAGCAACCTCACCGCCGCCGAAGTCATCGGCCAGGTGTGGATTGCCAACAAATCCTTTGGCAGCGTCCCGGCGACCGTCGACCGTGCCATCACCAACGTGGTGATGATGGGCATGGGTGAGCCGCTGCTGAACTTCGACAACGTGATTGCGGCCATGCATTTGATGATGGACGACCTGGGCTACGGCATCTCCAAGCGCCGTGTGACCCTGTCGACCTCCGGCGTGGTACCGATGATCGATGAGCTGGCCAAGCACATCGACGTTTCCCTGGCGTTGTCGCTGCATGCACCTAATGACGCATTGCGTAACCAATTGGTGCCGATCAACAAGAAGTATCCGCTTAAGATGCTGCTCGAATCGTGCCAGCGTTATATGGCGACCCTGGGTGAGAAACGTGTGCTGACCATTGAGTACACCATGCTCAAGGACGTCAACGACAAGCTGGAGCACGCGGTCGAGATGATCGAATTGCTCAAGGACACCCCGTGCAAGATCAACTTGATCCCGTTCAACCCGTTTCCCCATTCTGGCTACGAGCGGCCCAGCAACAACGCCATCCGTCGTTTCCAGGATCAACTGCACCAGGCCGGCTATAACGTCACTGTGCGAACCACCCGTGGTGAAGACATCGATGCCGCGTGTGGCCAATTGGTAGGGCAGGTGATGGACCGCACCCGCCGCAGTGAGCGTTATATCGCCGTGCGCGAACTTAACGCCGCTGAAGATTTGCCGCAAATCGCTGTGAATCGAATCTGAGAGAGGATCTCTATGCCCTTGCGCCTTGCGCTGCTTTTACTGTTTACCGGCCTCGTGGCCGGTTGCGTTTCATCGGGCCATGACAGCCCGTTGCGCACTGATAAAGGCCGTGATGAGGCGCGAGTTGCCTATGTGCAACTGGGTTTGGGGTACCTGCGCCAAGGCATGAGCGAGCAGGCCAAGGTGCCGTTGAAAAAAGCCCTTGAGCTGGACGCCGATGATGCCGATGCCAACGCCGCGCTGGCCTTGGTGTTTCAGGCTCAGGCCGAGCCCGAGCTGGCCGACCGCTATTTCCACAAGGCCCTGGCCTCCCGCCCTGCCGATCCGCGCCTGCTGAACAACTACGGCAGTTTCCTGTTCGAGCAGAAACGGTATGACCTGGCCTCACGTTATTTTCAGCAAGCCGCCACCGATACGCTCTACCCGCAGCGTTCGCGGGTGTTCGAGAACCTCGGTGTGACCTCGATGCGCCTCGGTCAGCGCGACAGCGCCCGCCAGCAGTTGGAAAAAGCCCTGCACCTGAACAGTCGCCAGCCACGGGCATTGCTCGAAATGGCTGAGTTGTCTTACGAAGACAGGCATTATGTGCCGGCCCGTGACTATTACGAGCGTTTTAGCCTGCTCAGCGGGCAAAATGCACGTAGTCTATTGCTCGGTGTGCGCCTGGCGACGGTTCATGAAGAACACGACACGGCCGCACGTTTTGGCCAGCAACTCGAACGACTCTATCCCGGTACGCCGGAATATCAGCAATACCTGTCGGAGCAATGATGAAAGCCGCGCACCCGGAAGATGTAGCAGCTAATCGCGTCAACCCAGGCGAAACCTTGCGCCAGGCCCGCGAAAGCAATGGTTGGTCGCTGGCGGAAGTGGCCCTCAAGCTCAATTTGACCAGCACCTCCCTGGCCAACCTGGAAGCCGGCGCGTTCGACAAGCTGCCTGGGCACACCTTTGCCCGCGGCTATATTCGCGCCTATGCCAAATTGCTGGGTATCGACCAGGCCGTGCTGGTCCAGGAATTCGACCAGTTCACCGGTACCGACGCCCAGGGCAGTAATGTCCATGGGTTGGGGCGTATCGAAGAGCCAACGCGGGTTTCCCACACGATTTTGCGGATTGTCAGCCTGTTGTTGCTGATTGCCGTGGTCGGCGGCGGTTTTGTCTGGTGGCAAGACCAGGCCTCCCAGCGCAACAAAGACCTGACCAGCAACGCCATGGAACATGTCGAAGTCGAAAGCGCCGACGGCACCACCCAGATTCACCCCTTGGATGAGCCGGAAGACCAGGCCGTGGTAGAAGGGCAAGCCGCGCCGCAAGCGCCGGCCACTGCCGAGCAACCCGTGCCAGAAGCCGGTACGGCCCCGACTGCGACGGCTGTGGTACCAGCCCCGGCTGCTCCGACAATTGCGGTAGCACCCGTGGCCCAGGCTCCGGCGGTCGCGGTTCCAACACCTGCACCCGCGACCCCTGCGCCAGCCGCACCCGCAGCGCCGGCGATGTCGCCTCCCACCACCCCGGCATTGATCGCCGGTGATGGGCGCGTACAAATTACCTTCATCGCGGACTGCTGGACGCAGGTCACCGATGGCAACGGCAAAGTGCTGTTCAGCGGTTTGAAGCGTAAGGGAGATACGCTTGACCAGGGCGGCAAGCCTCCTTTGACGCTGCGTCTGGGCTTTGCCCGTGGCGCGCAAGTGGCCTATAACGGCCAGCCTGTAGACGTGGCGCCGTTCACCAGTGGCGAGACTGCTCGCCTCAAGTTGGGACAATAGTCATGCACGGCGAATCTCCAATCAAACGTCGCGTATCGCGCAAGATCTGGGTCGGCTCGGTGCCGGTGGGTGGCGACGCCCCCATTGCAGTGCAGAGCATGACCAACAGTGACACCAACGATGTGGCTGCCACCGTTGCCCAGATCAATCGTCTGGAAGCGGCTGGCGTGGACATCGTGCGGGTGTCCGTTCCGGACATGGACGCAGCCGAGGCCTTTGGTCGTATCAAGCAGTTGGTCAAGGTGCCACTGGTTGCCGATATTCACTTCGACTACAAGATCGCGTTGCGCGTGGCCGAACTGGGTGTGGACTGCCTGCGTATCAACCCCGGCAACATCGGGCGTGAAGACCGCGTGCGCGCTGTGGTGGATGCTGCCCGTGATCGCGGTATCCCGATCCGTATCGGCGTCAACGCCGGTTCCCTGGAAAAAGACCTGCAAAAGAAATACGGCGAGCCCACTCCGGCGGCGCTGGTCGAGTCGGCACTGCGCCACGTTGAACACCTTGAACGCCTGAATTTCCAGGACTTCAAGGTCAGCGTAAAGGCTTCCGATGTGTTCATGGCCGTAGAAGCCTACCGCCTGCTGGCCAAGGAAATCGTGCAACCGCTGCACCTGGGTATCACTGAAGCGGGCGGTTTGCGCTCAGGCACAGTGAAATCTGCGGTGGGTCTCGGTATGCTGCTCGCCGAAGGGATTGGCGATACTATCCGCATCTCCCTGGCGGCAGACCCCGTAGAGGAAGTGAAGGTCGGCTACGACATTCTCAAATCCCTGCGTTTGCGTTCCCGTGGTATCAACTTCATCGCCTGCCCGAGCTGCTCGCGACAGAATTTCGACGTGGTGAAAACCATGAACGACCTGGAGTTGCGCCTGGAAGACCTGCTGGTGCCGCTGGATGTTGCAGTGATCGGTTGTGTGGTCAACGGGCCGGGTGAGGCCAAAGAGGCCCATGTGGGCCTGACCGGTGGTACACCGAACCTGATTTACATCGACGGCAAACCGTCGCAGAAGCTAACGAATGACAATCTGGTGGATCAGCTGGAAAAGCTGATCCGCGAGAAAGCGGCCGAGAAGGTCGCCGCTGACGCAGCGCTGATCGCTCGCGGCTGATTGAACGAATTTAAGGATCTGATGTGAGCAAGTCTCTGCAAGCCATTCGTGGCATGAACGACATCCTGCCGGAGCAGACGCCATTGTGGCGCTACTTCGAAAGCACTGTCGCGCGCCTGCTGGATAACTACGGTTACAAGCAGATCCGCATGCCGATCGTCGAGTTCACCGAGCTGTTCAAGCGCTCCATCGGTGAAGTGACCGACATCGTCGAAAAAGAGATGTACACCTTTGAAGACCGTAACGGCGACTCCCTGACCCTGCGTCCGGAAGGCACGGCCGCGTGCGTTCGCGCCGTACTGGAACATGGCATCACCGGTGGTGGCCAGACCCAGAAGCTGTGGTACATCGGCCCGATGTTCCGCCACGAGCGCCCACAGAAAGGCCGTTACCGCCAGTTTCACCAGATCGGTTGCGAAGTTTTCAACCTGGACGGCCCGGACATCGACGCCGAGCTGATCGTGCTGACCTGGCGCCTATGGGGCCAACTGGGCATCCGCGATGCGGTCAAGCTTGAACTCAACAGCTTGGGCACCAGCGAGTCCCGGGGGCGTTATCGCGAAGCCCTGGTCGAGTACCTGTCGGCCCACCTGGACAAGCTGGACGAAGACAGCCAACGCCGTCTGAAGACCAACCCGTTGCGCGTCCTGGATACCAAGAACGCCGACACCCAGGCCGTGCTGGTCAATGCGCCGAAAATGGCCGATTACCTGGACGACGAGTCCCGCGTGCATTTCGAGGGCCTCAAGGCTCGCCTGGATGCAGCCGGTATTCCCTACGTGATCAACCCCAAGCTGGTGCGTGGCCTCGACTACTACAGCAAGACCGTGTTCGAGTGGGTCACCGACAAGCTCGGCGCCCAGGGCACCGTGTGTGCCGGTGGTCGCTACGACGGCCTGGTCGAGCAGATGGGCGGCAAGCCGACCACGGGCGTAGGTTTTGCCATGGGCATCGAGCGGCTGATCCTGCTGCTGGAAACCCTGGAGCAGGTCCCGGAAGAAATTTCCCGTCAGGTGGACGTGTACCTGTGCGCCTTCGGCGAGGCTGCCGAACTGGCGGCCCTGGCCTTGAGCGAAAAAGTACGTGACCAACTGCCCAACCTGCGCCTGCAGATCAATGCCGGCGCTGGTAGCTTCAAGAGCCAGTTCAAGAAGGCCGACAAGAGCGGTGCGCTTTACGCACTGATCCTCGGCGATGACGAGCTGGCCCAGCAAGTGGTAGGTTTCAAACCCCTGCGTGGCCAGGGCGAACAACAGAACATTGCCTTTGATGCGCTCGCTGCGCACTTGGCCACCTGCGTTGTGCAGGGTTGAAGCTGTCGAACAGCCGAATTTAGCGATTAAGGAGTATTGGGGTGTCGAGTACTGATGATGAGCAACTGGCCGACTTCAAGGACTGGTGGCAGCGTAACGGCAAGCCCCTGGTCACAGGCGGCCTGCTGGCGCTAGTGGTGGTGTTCGGCTGGCAAGCCTGGACCAAGTATCAGGCCAACCAGTCCCAAGGTGCCTCGATCGTTTATCAGCAACTGCTGGAAACTACCCTGACGCCGGACGGCAAGCCTGACCCTGCGCAGGTTGCAGACCTGGCCGGCAAGCTGAAGAACGAATTCGGCGGTAGCACCTACGCCCAGTACGGCAGCCTGTTCGTCGCGAAAGTCGCGGTCGACACCGGCAAGCTGGATGACGCCGCGACCGAGCTGAAGGCCATTGCCGACAAGCCGACCAACCCGACCCTGGGTGAAATCGCACGTCAGCGCCTGGCACAGGTATTGGCGGCACAGAACAAGGCTGACGAAGCACTCAAACTGCTCGACGGCGATGCTGACAAGGCATTCGTGGCCACTCGCGAAGAGCTCAAGGGCGACCTGTTGGTCCAATTGGGTCGTACCGACGAAGCCCATGCTGCGTACCAAAAAGCCAAGGCGGCGCTGTCTGATGAAGCGGCGGTCGGTGGCTTACAAATCAAGCTCGACGACTTGGCCAAAGGGGATGCGTGACGTGATCCGTTGGAAACATGCAGCATTGCTGGCTCTGGCCGTTTTGGCCGCGGGTTGCAGCAGCAACAGCAAAAAAGAACTGCCTCCTGCCGAGCTGACCAGCTTCAAGGAAGAAGTAGTCCTGCAAAAACAATGGAGCCAATCCATTGGTGATGGGCAGGGCGACCTCTACAACCTGTTGCAGCCGGCGATTGACGGCGACAACATCGTGGCCGCTGATTCCACGGGTGTCGTGGTTGCCATGGATCGCATGAATGGCGACGTCAAGTGGAAGAAAGACCTCGAACTGCCAGTTTCCGGCGGTGTGGGCGTCGGCTACGGCATGGTGCTGATCGGCACGCTCAAGGGCGACGTGGTCGCGCTTGATTCCAGCACGGGTGAAGAGAAATGGCGCGCTCGCGTGACCAGTGAAGTGCTCTCGGCACCGGCGACCAACGGCGATATCGTCGTGGTGCAAACCCAGGATGACCGTGTGATCGGCCTGGATGCCTCTACCGGCGACCAACGCTGGTTGTACGACAGCACCCCCGCGGTGTTGACCCTGCGCGGTACCAGTGGTCCGATTGTGACCAACAACCTGGCCGTTGCTGGCCTGTCGACCGGTAAAGTGGTTGCCCTGAATACCCAGAACGGCGTGCCGGCCTGGGAAACTCGTGTGGCCATCCCGCAAGGTCGTTCCGAACTGGATCGCGTTGTAGACATCGACGGCGGCTTGCTGCTGTCGGGGGAAACGCTCTACGTCGCCACCTACCAGGGTCGTGTTGCCGCGCTGGACCTGCAAAGCGGTCGCATCAACTGGCAGCGTGATGCCTCCAGCTATGCGGGTGTCGCCCAAGGGTTTGGCAGCGTCTATGTGAGCCTGGCATCCGGCACCGTTGAAAGTGTCGATGAGCGTTCCACCACTGCACTTTGGAGCAATGACTCCCTGGCTCGCCGTCAACTGTCGGCACCGGAAGTCTTCTCCAGCTACGTAGCTGTGGGTGACTTCGAAGGCTACCTGCACCTGCTGAGCCAGGTGGACGGTCGTTTTGTCGGTCGCCAGCGTATCGACAGCGACGGCCTGCGTGCGCGTCCGCTGGTGGTGGGTAACATGCTTTATGTGTATGGCAACGGCGGCAAGCTGGAAGCCCTGACCATCAAGTAAAGGTTTGACTATGCTTGGGGTAACCCCCAGGCGGCCCTGCTTCAATACCGGTTGCTGTAGGAGCGAGCTTGCTCGCGAAGGACGTCAACGATAACGCGGGTTTTCTGGATAAACGCGTTGTTCTCGGGTTTTTCGCGAGCAAGCTCGCTCCTACAGTGGCGGGGGCAGAAGCAGGGCATGTGGCATTTTAAATGCTGCCCCGAGCACCAGCCGCTGCCCTGCAGCGGCTTTTGTATTTTCTGAAATAACGAAGTGGAGAGCCGCATGGTTCCCGTAATCGCCCTGGTGGGCCGACCTAACGTCGGCAAGTCCACCTTGTTCAACCGCCTGACCAGGACTCGCGACGCCATTGTCGGCGACTTGTCCGGTCTGACCCGTGATCGCCAATACGGTGAGGCAAAGTGGCAAGGGCGCTCCTACATTATTGTCGACACCGGTGGTATCTCCGGTGACGAGCATGGCATGGACGAAAAGATGGCCGAGCAGTCCCTGCTCGCTATCGAAGAAGCCGATGTGGTGCTGTTCCTGGTGGACGCCCGCGCGGGCTACACGGCTGCCGACCAGATGATTGGCGAGCACCTGCGCAAGCGTAACAAGCGTTCCTATCTGGTCGCCAACAAGATCGACAACATCGATCCTGAGGCCGCCCGTGCCGAATTCAGCCCGATGGGCCTGGGCGATGCGATCCCGGTCGCCGGTGCTCACGGCCGCGGCATCACCCAGATGCTGGAAATCGCCCTCAGCACCTTTCCCAAGGATGACGATGAGGAAGAAGAGGGTGAGGAAGAGATCGTCGCTGAAGGCGAGGAAGCCAAGCGCATTCCTGGCCCGAGCGAAAAAGACGGTATCAAGATCGCTATCATCGGCCGCCCGAACGTCGGCAAGTCGACCCTGGTCAACCGTATGCTCGGTGAAGATCGCGTTATCGTCTACGACCAACCCGGTACCACCCGCGACAGCATCTACATCCCGTTCGAACGCAACGAGGAAAAATACACGCTGATCGACACCGCCGGTGTGCGCAAGCGCGGCAAGATCCACGAAGAAGTTGAAAAGTTCTCCGTGGTCAAAACCCTGCAAGCGATCAAAGACGCCAACGTGGTGATCTTCGTAATGGACGCCCGCGAAGGCGTGGTGGACCACGACCTCAACTTGCTGGGCTTTGCCCTGGAAGCCGGCCGTGCCTTGGTGATCGCGATCAACAAGTGGGACGGCATGACGCCGAGCGAGCGTGATTTCGTCAAGATCGAGCTGCAACGCCGGTTGTTCTTCGTGGAATTCGCCGATATCCACTTTATCTCGGCACTGCACGGCACTGGCGTGGGCAACCTCTACGCGTCCGTACAGAACTCGTTCAAGTCTGCGGTCACCCGCTGGCCGACCAACCGTCTCACCCAGATCCTGGAAGACGCGGTGGGCGAGCACGCACCACCGATGGTCAACAACCGCCGGATCAAACTGCGTTACGCCCACTTGGGTGGTGCCAACCCGCCGATTATCGTGATTCACGGTAACCAGATCGAGAAGGTGCCCAAGTCCTACGTGCGTTACCTGGAAAACACCTACCGCCGTGTCTTGAAGCTGGTTGGTACGCCGATCCGTATCGAGTTCAAGGGTGGCGAGAACCCATACGAAGGCAACAAGAACACACTGACCGACCGTCAGGTGAACAAGAAGCGTCGTTTGATGACTCACCACAAGAAGGCCGACAAGAAGCGCCGTGACAAGAAATAACGGCAGCTTCGAGTTGTAAGCTACAAGCTGCAAGAGAGGGCTCCTTCGGAGCCCTTTTTTGTACCTGGCGGTTTGCCCCTTGACCTGCTTGCAGCTTGCAGCTTAAAACTTGCAGCTCACCCGAAGGGGGCTCCTATGATCACCAGTAAGCTGCCAAACGTCGGCACGACCATTTTCACCACCATGTCGCAACTCGCCGCCGAAACCGGTGCGCTCAATCTGTCCCAGGGCTTTCCCGATTTCAATGGCCCTCAGGGTTTGCTCGATGCAGTCGGTAAGCACATCGCCCTCGGTCATAACCAGTACGCCCCCATGACAGGCCTGCCGGTGCTGCGCCAGCAAGTGGCGGCCAAGATCGCCCGAAGTTATGGCGCCACGGTGAATGCGGACACGGAAGTGACCATCACGCCGGGGGCCACCGAGGCGATCTTCTGCGCGATCCAGGCGGTGATTGGCAATGGCGATGAAGTCATCGTGTTCGACCCCTGCTATGACAGCTATGAGCCCTCGGTGGAACTGGCCGGTGGTCGTTGCGTACATGTGCAACTGAGCCTGGACGGCTTTGCCCTCGACTTCGAGAAGATCAAGGCGGCGCTGTCACCGCGCACGCGCATGATCATCATAAACTCGCCACATAACCCGACTGGCGCGCTGATCAGCCGCGCCGAGCTGGACCAGTTGGCCGAACTGATCCGCGACCGCGATATCTACCTGGTCAGCGATGAGGTCTACGAACACTTGGTGTTCGACGGTGTGCCCCACGTCAGCGTACTGGCCCATGAGGAGCTGTATCAGCGCGCGTTCGTGGTCAGCTCATTCGGCAAGACCTATCACGTCACGGGCTGGAAGACCGGCTACGTGGTCGCGCCATCGGCCCTCAGCGCCGAACTGCGCAAGGTGCATCAATATGTCAACTTCTGCGGCGTCACCCCTTTGCAGTACGCTTTGGCGGACTTCATGGCCGAACACCCGGAACATGTCGAAGAACTGCCGGCCTTTTACCAGGCCAAGCGCGATTTGTTTTGCGACCTGCTGGCGCCGTCCCGCTTCAGTTTTAACCGGGTGACCGGCACTTATTTCCAGCTGGTGGATTACTCGCAGATTCGCCCAGACCTGGATGACGTCGCCATGTCCCTGTGGATGACCCGCGAACATGGCGTGGCGACCATTCCGGTTTCGGTGTTCTACCAGCACCCACCCCAAGGCCAGCGCCTGGTGCGCCTGTGCTTTGCCAAACGCGAGGAGACGTTGCGACAAGCGGCGGAAAAACTATGCGTGATCTGAGTACATTGCCGAATCTGAACATTGCCCTGGTGCAGACGAGCCTGGCCTGGCATGACCGCCAGGCCAACTTCGAACACTTCGAGTTGCTGCTGGAG
Organism: Pseudomonas fluorescens; assembly: GCF_001902145.1. GTDB lineage: Bacteria > Pseudomonadota > Gammaproteobacteria > Pseudomonadales > Pseudomonadaceae > Aquipseudomonas > Aquipseudomonas fluorescens_BV. Next base: position 32,569 of record NZ_MRST01000015.1, on the reverse strand, counting down.
CAGGTCAAAGGCGCCGACTTGATGGTGCTGCCAGAGATGTTCACCACCGGTTTTTCCATGGAATCAGAAACCCTCGCCGAGCCGGAAAACGGCCCCACCCATCATTGGCTCCAGGCCCAGGCGGCGAAGTATCAGGCCGTGATTACCGGCAGTGTAATCATCCAGGCCGCCGATGGCAGCCACCGCAATCGCTTGCTATGGGCGCGGCCGGATGGCGAGGTATTGCATTACGACAAGCGCCACCTGTTCCGCATGGCCGGTGAACATGACCATTACACCCCCGGTGAACGCCAAGTGCAGTTCGAGTTGAAGGGTTGGCGCATTCGCCCGCTGATCTGCTATGACCTGCGCTTCCCGGTGTGGAGTCGCGACGCCCAGGATACGGACTTGCTGCTGTACACCGCCAACTGGCCGGGCGCTCGGCGTCAGCATTGGAATCGGCTGTTGCCGGCGCGGGCCATTGAGAACCTGTGTTACGTGGCGGCGGTGAACCGGGTGGGCACCGACGGCAAGGGCTTTGCCTACACCGGTGATAGCCAGGTGCTGGATTTTCAGGGTGAGACTTTGCTGAGTGCGGGGGAGGCGGATGGGGTGTTCCAGGTGATCCTGGATGCGGCGGAGTTGTCTGCTTATCGCACCCGGTTCCCGGCGAACCTGGATGCCGATAGCTTTCAGTTTCTGTAGGAGCGAGCTTGCTCGCGAAAAGCGCCAACGATAACGCAGCGTTATCAGGTTGCCAGCGGTGCCTTTGGGTTTTTCGCGAGCAAGCTCGCTCCTACAAGGTATTGAAACGAGAAGGCCCCTGGATTCACACCCAGGGGCCTTTCGCATTTCAGCGTCCGATTACGCGGCTTTGGCTTCCAACTGGCTCAACGAACGGTTCAGTGCGCTGAACAGCGCCTTGAAGCTGGCGGTGGTGATGTTTTCATCGATACCCACTCCATGCACCGGGCGTTCGCCGTTCACGCGCAGTTCAATATAGGCCGCCGCCTTGGCATTGGTACCCGCACCAATCGCGTGTTCGTTGTAGTCCATGATCTCCACGCCAATCGGCAGGCCCGCTACCAGCGCTTCCAATGCACCGTTGCCTTTGCCCTTCCAATGCAGGTTGGTTTCGCCCTGGCCTTTGCCGGACACTTCTACTTCGACAAAGCTGTTGCCATTCTCTTCCTGCAGGCGGTGGCTGACCAACGCGTACGGCGTGTTGGCTTGCAGGTATTCACGCTGCAGCAAGGCGTAGATCTGTGGCGCGGTCATCTCCAGGCCCACGCGGTCGGTTTCGGCCTGCACCACCTGGCTGAACTCGATCTGCATGCGACGCGGCAAGCTGATGTCGTATTCCTGCTCCAGCAGGTAGGCGATACCGCCTTTGCCCGACTGGCTGTTCACGCGGATCACCGCCTCGTAGCTGCGGCCAATATCGGCCGGGTCGATCGGCAAGTACGGCACTTCCCACAAAGCATCGTCTTTCTGCTGGGAGAAGCCTTTGCGGATCGCGTCCTGGTGGGAACCAGAGAACGCGGTGTGTACCAGGTCGCCCACATAGGGGTGACGTGGGTGCACCTGGATCTGGTTGCATTCCTCGACCACTTTACGTACGCCGTCAATGTCCGAGAAGTCCAACTGCGGGTCCAGGCCCTGGGTGTACATGTTCAGCGCCACGGTGACCAAATCGACGTTACCGGTGCGCTCGCCGTTGCCAAACAGACAGCCTTCCACACGGTCGGCGCCGGCCATCAGGCCCAACTCGGTGGCCGCCACGCCAGTGCCACGGTCGTTGTGGGTGTGCAGGCTGATAATCACGCTGTCGCGACGGTTGATATGGCGACCGAACCACTCGATCTGGTCGGCATAGATATTCGGCGTGGCGCACTCGACGGTGGCTGGCAGGTTGAGGATCATCTTGTGCTCAGGCGTCGGGTTCCACACCTCGATCACCGCGTCGCAGACTTCCTTGGCGAACTCCAACTCAGTGGCGCTGAAGGTCTCTGGGGAATATTCGAAGGTCCACTGGGTTTCCGGCTGCAGGGCTGCGTATTTGACGAACAGCTTGGCCGCGTTGACCGCGATGGCCTTGATGCCGTCCTTGTCCTGGTTGAACACGATGCGGCGGAACGACGGCGAGGTGGCATTGTACAAGTGCACAATGGCTTTCTTCGCGCCGCGCAGGGATTCGAAGGTGCGTGCGATCAAGTCTTCACGGCCCTGGGTCAGCACCTGGATGGTGGTGTCCTCGGGGATGTGGTTGTCTTCGATCAGGGTACGCACGAAGTCGAAGTCGGTTTGCGAAGCGGCCGGGAACGAGGCTTCGATTTCCTTCACGCCCACGGCCACCAGGGTCTTCCAGAAGCGCAGCTTTTTCACCGCGTCCATCGGCTCGATCAGCGACTGGTTGCCATCACGCAGGTCAGAACTGCACCAGATCGGCGCTTGGGTGATGGTCTTCGACGGCCAGGTACGGTCCGGAATGTCGATGGTCGGGAACGCGCGGTATTTCGAAGACGGGTCTTTGAGCATGCTCATCGGGAAATCCTTGATTGTAGGGGCCGAGAAAAGGCGGCCTGCCGTGGAACTGTTATTAGGGATAAAACTTGAGGACGAGGCAGATCGATTCAGCCTGGCAGTCGTGCGCTGACAAGGCACAGGCTGCGGTGCTGGCGGAGCTGAATGAGGGTATGAGAGGTTTTCATAAGCTCAACCCTAACCGTGGCCAAGTGAGATGGCAAGGTGGTCAGGAAAAATCGATAGATTTTCTGTTTAAAACAAGCTTTATAGATATTTATTGCTAATAATGTCTTATGTTCTTCACATTGTTGCGCTGCTGTAGGTGGTGGCGCAATTTTGGTCATGAGGTTTCACGTGTCCCAGCATGCGACAGTGAAAGGCTCACCATCGCGCAAACAACGCACGACGGTGATTACTCAAGTGACTTTATGGAAGATCTGATAATCCCCTACCGTGAGGCTATTCGTGACGTTAGCCTCGGGATCTCTCGGGATTGATGGGCCGCTGATGGCAACACTTTTGTTGAATGTTTTGTCGGGGAACACGCCTATGCCCACCCCTCAATTGAGTTCCGCCAGGCCTGGAACGTTTCGGGCCGTGTTCATATGGGCTCTGCCTACCAATGCGAGTACTTTTTCGCCCGGCTTGCGTGTTTGCAGAATACGGGTCGCGAAATAGTTGAATTCTTGCAGGCGAGTAATGCCGTTGTCGTTATCCCCAACGTACCTGTAGAAATCGGGCATATCCGATCGTCGGGTCAAGTAGTGGTGCTCTAGGGGTTTGACGGTGATTCCATTGTCATTGGCAAGTTGAACCAGTTCCGAGAGCGTAGGAGACGCGCCTTGAGGACGGTGGCCCCCCATGCCCGCATCCATGAGCTGGCCCGCGGTATTGGTTTCGACACCCTCAAGATACAGCGTGGTAACCCCCGACTCTTTGAGGGCCTGCATATTCTCTTTGAGCGTCTGGAAACTGGCGATTTCGCTATGGGACTCCCCCAGTACCACCACGTCGGTGATTTCATAGGCCTTACGCAACAGGTCGGCCGGCGAGGTGCCGGGTGCGAGCTCCAGCCGGGGCGGGCGCGGCGGTATCTGGCCTTGAGTGAGCATGTTCTTGTAGAAGTTATACATATCCCGCCTGAACCAATACCTGGCCAGTGGCAGGGTTTTAGGGGTGAAGTCGGCTTCGACCAGCCGCCCTCTGTTGAGGCTGAAATATTCGGCGTCTGGTAACGCTCGTCGGGCAGGGGCCTCGGCGCCTGTCGTCGAAGCTCCCGGCGTCGGCGTGGGGGCTCCACCGGGCAGTTGATTCAGGCGCCATTCACCGTTGCCCGCATGTTGTACAGAGGCGACGATTCTGCTGCTTTTGGGCGCAGTTGATGGGACGTTCGGGTCGATGATATTGACCCAGCCACTGCGAGCGTGAAAGGCTGAATCGATCTGATAAACCCTGCTCACGCGGGTACTGTCGGTAAATCGGATGAACCACTCGTCGCCAACGTTATAGGTACCGTCACTCCTGAGCGTCCGACCGTTGATCATATCGCCAGGCCTGGCGTACGCACTCAAGTCGCGCTCAGGAATGACGGCGTCGTTGGGCGTGCGTGAGCCGGCAATAGTGTTGCCAGTGCTGGCGAAGGCGCGCGCCGGCACTGGGCTGACGGGCGCAGGCAGTGCTCTTGGCCCAGGGCGCGAGGTAATCGCGCCTGTCGCCGTCGACGACTTGAATACCGGGCGCATGGGGGCCGCGCGAACATTGGAGATACCCGCCGCAGACAGGGTGAAATCACTGTAGATCGCCCGTCCCAGGCCGGGTCTTTTGATCAGGTGCGGCAACACTCTGCTGTTGGCACGCAGTGCGCTGATGCCGGCTTTGCCCAGACGAAAACCCGCAGACACGCCTTTGCCAGCCACCGGTATCAGGTCAGTAAAGATCAATGCCACTTCAATGCCGAACTCGATTTTGTTCTTGAGCGATTGCCGTGCGACCTCCGCACTGCTTACGGACTGGTGATCCGCTCGGTCGATCGCCATCTGTACGTGTTGCTTGTACAGATGGTCTTGGAAATCACCTTTTATGGGCTCAAGGCGAGTGGCGCCTCCCAGCAGCTTGACCGACGAAACCACCAGTTCGGGGGACATCAATTTCGTTGGGTTGTACGCCACTTCTTTAAGCGCTCCCTTGAACTGATCGATCTCATCTTTACTGACCGGTGATTTTCTTTGCGCGATATAGGTTGCCCACTCTTTTTTCTTCAGGAGGGTGTCGAGGGCCTTGTGATCCGCCACTTCGCGATAAGTAATGCCGTCGGGAGCCTTGGGGGTGTACAGCACCAGTGATGGATCTGTCTGGTTGCCGATCACCATCACGCCCTGCACCGCTAGCCCCCTGTGGAGCAGGCTGTTGGCGACGATGGTTTTCCCATCGACTTGAGGGCGGGTGGCAGGGTCGGGGTGAGTCAGTACCGCATCCGCCCACTGCGCCGCGCGTTTATGGATGTTGTCGCTGGCCAGTTCCGTATAGGCGTCGGGGCTGAGTTCTGCCAGAAACGCCTCTTTGTCCATCGCGTCTGCCAGATGAGCCTTCCACGCTGTGCGCAAGTGCACAGCATTCCCCGATTTGGCATCAGGGGCCATTTCCTGTTTGAGCAGTTTGGTGTATTCGCCCCCGACATCGGTGGTATTGACCAGTGCCCTGAGATCGTGGGTGTCCAGGGTAATCGGCTTGCCGCTCAGGTCCAGTAAGGGCTTGCCGTGCTTGTCGCGCAGAGGCAAGGTCATTTTCTCATCGGTGTATACACCTCTTTCGACGGCAGGGAAGCCACTGCGATTCTTCAGCGCCAAGTCGGTCAGGGACACCGCGTCTTGCTTTGAATAGAGCGGTTGGCCAGTCCCTCTCCCGCCGTGGATGGCGGTGCGGGTGTGGACCTGCACCATGAGGTGATCCGCATCGATTTCTGCTGCCGGGTATCGCTGTTTGATGGCTGCATTCAGGCGGTCACGGGCGAAGGTGTTCAGCGCCGGGATTTTTTCAAGCAGGGGCGTCAGCGCATCCAGGCTCCGTTCCTGCGCTTTGTCCAAGTGCAAAAACAAGGCTTCTTGAAAGGGGCTTAGATTCTTCAACCATTCGGGTTGGAGTTTGTCGGTCAGCTTGGCGTCCCGGGCCAGCATGGCGTTGGTGCCATCGGTGAGGTACGACCAGTCGGCCGCATTATCGATACCTTCCAATGTGGCACTGTCGAGAAGAGGGTTGACGGTTTTGCCTGGCGCCAATGCTGTGCTCAGGTGGGTATTAATGTCTGCCCGCTGGCGTTTGAGCATCCAGGGGATGGATTGCGCCAACACATCCCCGGCCGATGGCTCGACACTCGACATCAGATCTTTTCCGGTAATAGGGTCGGGCCTGTTTTGCAGAGCCGGGGGCAGGCCCTGCAGGAGCAACTTGGCCTCGACACCGCCCTGGTCCAGGCGGCTGGCCAAAGCCTGGCGCGCCTGGGCCGGGGTTGCGAATTCCTCGAAACCTTCGCTGGGCGTGTACATCACGACGGGGCCATTGTCATCGTTGAGCGCAAGTGCGCGCCCATTCGGCCAGGTGGGCGGCGTAGCATATGAGCCGTCTTTTCGGGTGATGAGAAAGGCCCCTGGCAGCATCGCGCCATGTTCCGTTTGGTCATCCACAGTGATGGGGTACACCCCAAAGCGATCACCGTCGGTGAAGCGTTTTTCTCGGTCTTGCAGGGTGGGGTAGCGCAGCGCGGAGTCGATCAGGTCTTTGCCGGTCGCGCTCAGGGTGCCATCGCTCAGGCGCAGTGAGGCGAGGATCGACAGCTGTTTTTTGTGCAGGAACAACAGTTGCTCTTGCGGCGACATCTGGAGAGTCGGCTGATTTTCCACCGGCCGCGGTGTGCTCCAGTATTCTTCAAGCGCCTGCGGGTATTGCGTGGCAATGCTGCGAGCAATGGATTGCAGCGTTCCTTCGGTAAAGGCCGGTGCCGCCAGGTCGGCAATGGTTCGTCGATAAGTGAATTCAGTGCTTATGCCTCGCTCCGGGCGCATCAACGCATTCGGGTTGGCCTGGATGTCGCGGATCATCCTGGCCAGCGCAGCCATCAGGGGCTCTGAAGAGGCCAGTGATTCGCGTCCATCGCCCACTCTGTATCGATTGAAACTGAGCATGTCGGGATTCAGCGGCCTGATCGCGGGGAACGCTTCCTCAAGTTGCGACTGTACAAAGGCCTTGAAGCCGGGTTGCTGGCTATGCAGGCGTTGCTTGTCTTCAGTCAGCATCGCGTGTTCAGCGGTGAACTGTATTTCGTTGCTGGGTTTGAAATGCTTCACCAACTGCGGGTATCGCATTTTCGCCGGTGTTATACCTGACGAGGCGGGAGTAGGCGGGTCATCGGGGGCGTAATTGGCGGCGGCGCGCAAGGGGATTGATGCAGGTTGTTGCAGAGTTGCGGGTGGTGTAGGCGGGCTGGTCGGGCGGGTACCGGGTGAGGCGTGAGATGAGGTCAAGAGGTTTTGCGAATGTCGCTCTGACAGTGCTGGAGTAAGGGACATGGAAAGAGTCTCATGGGAATTGGATCTCCAATGCTCAGGTCCTGCTCATTACGTCCGTGTAAATCGCTGGTTGAGTGAGTCTCGGGTGTCGGATGGTTCATCGCAAAAGTGTAAGAAGATCACAGTGCATTGCAGCGAACCTCCGGCAGATCAGGCGTCAGTGCAGGAAATCACTGACGCCCCTCACAGCCACGGTATTCAGGGTTGAAACGCGCCGATAAAAATCGCCGGATCTACCCGTGCATCGTTCAGGCTGACGTTCCAATGCATGTGCGGGCCGGTGGCTCGGCCGGTCGCACCCACCTTGCCCACCACCGCGCCGCGCACCAGTTGCTGGCCCACCTTCACGTCGATCTTGGACATATGGCAAAACATGCTGATAAAGCCCTGGCCGTGGTCGACGAACACCGTGTTGCCGTTGAAGAAGTAATTGCCCACCAGAATGACCTTGCCGTTCGCGGGCGTCTTGATCGGCGTACCGGCCGGCACCGCGAAGTCCAGGCCCGAGTGTGGGTTGCGCTCTTCGCCATTGAAGAAGCGCCGCACGCCAAACTTGCTCGACAGCGGCCCGCTCACCGGTTTATCCAGTACCAGGTTACTCGGCAGGTTCGGGCTGAAGCTGCGGTAAGCCTTGAGCTGCACTGCCAATTCGCCTTCGATGCGCTTGAGCTGGGCCGGGTCGGGGTTGACCTGGCTTTTGTTCTTCAAGGTGATGCGTTGTTCCGGATACTTCTTGTAGCCGACGATAAACGGCAGGTTGCGCCCACCGCTGCTGATGCGCTCGTTGCCAGGCTTGACCGTCAACGGGATACCGACAATCGCCAGCCAGTTGTCCTGCTCCTTGACCACCAGCACCGGCTTGCCCTGGTACGTGGCTTTGGGCGCCGTGGCCGAAGGGCCTAGATCGACGACGGCCACGCCACCGGGCACGGGTTTGTTCAGGGTGCGCGTGATGTAGCTGTCGGCGTGGGCGTTAAATGTGAGGCACAACAGCATCAACAGGCTCAGTAGGCGTGGCATTAATCAATCCAATAATGAAAGGGTGACGGGTGTCAGGTGGTTGTCTTCCACCCGCACTTGCAATTGGCCTTCACCCAGGCGCGCGGTGAGGCGCTGGCCGGTGTGGGTTTGCGCGGCATTGCGAATCGCCTGGCCGCGCTCGTCCAACAGGATGCTGTAGCCGCGGCCCAGGGTCGCCAGCGGGCTGACCACCTGCAATGTCTGCACTTGGCTCTGCAGTTGCAGACGCCGAGCCTTGAGACCTTCGCGCATGGCGCGGGGCAGGCGTTCGGCGAGGCTGTCCAGGCGCTGGCGCAAGAGTGCCAGTTGACGGCCCGGGTGCTGGCCGGCGAGGCGGGTTTCCAGGCGGATCAAGCGCTCGCGACGGGTATTGAGGCTGCGCTCAAACGCACGACGCAAGCGCATGTCCAGGTCATCCAGGCGCTGGGCCTGCTGGCGCAAGCGCTCGCCCGGGTGACGCAGGCGGCGGGCCATGCCTTCCAGGCGCAGGCGGCTGTGGCTCAGGCGGTTGCGCATCAGCATCACCAGGCGGCGCTGCAGGTTTTCTACCTGGCGCACCAGATGGCTGGCGTCGGGGGCCAGCAACTCAGCGGCGGCGGAGGGAGTAGGGGCGCGCACGTCCGCCACGAAGTCGCTGATGGACACATCGGTTTCATGACCAATGGCACTGACGATAGGGGTAACGCAGGCATCAACTGCGCGGGCCACCGCCTCTTCGTTGAAACACCACAAGTCTTCCAGGGAGCCACCGCCACGGGCCAGGATCAGCGCGTCGAAACCACGGGCGTCGGCGAGTTTCAGCGCCCGCACGATCTGCGGGATTGCTTCGCGGCCTTGCACGGCGGTAGGGATCAGGGTCAGTTCAACGTTCGGCGCTCGGCGCCGGAACACGCTGATGATGTCGCGAATCACCGCGCCGGTGGGCGAGCTGATAATACCGATGCGCCGAGGATGCGCCGGCAGCGCCACTTTGCGTTCGGCACTGAACAGGCCTTCGGTGCTCAGCTTTTCCTTCAGTGCATCGAAGGCCAGGCGCAGCGCACCATCACCGGCCGGCTCCACGGTGTCGAGGATCAGTTGGTAATCGCCACGGCCCTCGAACAACGAGACCTTGCCGCGCACCTTGACCGCCAGGCCGTCCTTCAACGCCTGGCGTACCCGTGCCGCGTTGTTGCGAAACAGCGCGCAACGCACTTGGGCACCACTGTCCTTGAGCGTGAAGTACACATGGCCGGAGGCCGGGCGGGCGAGGTTGGAGATCTCGCCTTCGACCCAGATATTAGTGAACACGTCTTCCAGCAACACCCGCGCACGGCCGTTGAGCTGGCTGACAGTCAGGACTTCGCGGTCCAGGCCCAAGCGGGCAAAAGGATCTTTAATCATGGGCGGCAGTTTATAGGCATTCGTGCAGGGTTTGACAGAGTTGCTCCACCAGCGCGTTCGGCGCTTGCGCACAGGCCAGCCAGGGCTACGGTGCTGTCGCAATCCGGGTCGGCCAGGGGCAGGGTGCCGAGCTGGCCATGGCCCACTTGTGTTGCCATTTCGCTGGCCTTGAGTAACTCACTGAGCAAATTGCGCGCCCGTGGATAGAAAGCTTCACCGGCAGCCGTCAGCCGCGGTTGGCGTGCGGTGCGTTCGAATAACGGGGTTTGCAGTTGAGATTCAAGCTCCTTGATCTGCCGGCTCAAGGCCGATTGCGCCACGAACAGGCGCTCGGCGGCGGCACTGAAGCTGCCGCTGTCGGCGATTTCGACGAAATAACGCAGTTGCCGCGTGGAGATCACAGGTCATGCCTTTTTGAGATGGGTGACGGGCCTTGAAGATATTAGTCGCAACACTTGGCGATGGCTAAAGTAGAGGCCATATCTAACAAGGAATAACCCATGAGCTTGGTTGAGTTGATGAGTCAGTGGTCGTTCGGGGCTGTGGATTGGCTGGTGATCGGCCTGGGTGTGGTGGTGGCCTATGTCGTGTTTGGCATTGCCGGGTTCGGTACGGCATTGGTCGCCGGGCCGATCCTGATCGTGTTCATGCCGCTATCGAAGATTATCCCGCTGTTGGTGATGCTGGATTTTGTCGCGGCGTTTGGTGGCCTGCTGCAAACACGACACGATGTGAACAAGCCGGAACTCTTGCGGCTGCTGCCATGCATGGCCATCGGTTGCACGCTGGGCGTGGTGTTTTTGCTCAACCTGCATTCGGACCTGTTGCTGTTGCTGATGGGGCTGTTTATCAGCGCCTATGCCATTTACAGCCTGGCGGTGAAAGCACGACCGACTCAGCTGGCAGCGGGCTGGTCGATTCCCGTGGGCACTGTGGGTGGTCTGTTTGGTGCGCTATTTGGGAGTGGCGGCTTTTTATATGCGATTTACCTGAACAGCCGTTTGCCCAAGGACGCGGCGCGGGCTACGCAAAGCGCGCTGATCAGTTGCAGCACGGTCGTGCGTTTGAGTCTGTTCCTGATTGCCGGGGTGTATGCAGATTTACCGTTATTGATGTTGGCGGTTTGCCTGTTGCCGGCCATGCTCCTGGGGCTGTGGTGCGGGCGCAGACTGACGATGCGCATGTCTCGTGAGGCGTTTGTGCGGTTGGTGACCTGGTTGGTGCTGGCCAGTGGTATTGCGTTGATCGGGCGGTATTTGAGTACTTGACCTGTGTGGAGCAGGGATTAAGCTGCCAGCCTTCAGGGCCTCTTCGCGAGCAAGCCCGCTCCCACAATTGACCGCATTTAATCCTGCAGGATCGCGCTCGAATGTGGGAGCGGGCTTGCTCGCGAAGGCGTCAGACGGCACACCGCAGGACTCCCATGAACTCCCAAAGCATCCTTGTCCCGAAAATCTCCACCTTGCCAGTCCACGAACCCCGCGCCCGGGCGATTGTGCGCTGGCTGGTGCGCAAGAACATCATCAAGGAAGAGCTCACCACTTGCGGTCGTACCGGCAACCGCATGGGCTACGCTCTGGCCGATGGTGCCCGCGCCGTGGTGCTGCACCCCGAGGCACTGCCGTTCAACGAGCCGGTCAATGGCCTGGAGATCATCTACAAGCGTTGCATCTATACCCCAGCCAAGGGGTTCCTCGAAGAAGCCGGCTGCCCGGAGTGCCTCAAGGAAGTCGGCGAGGCGCTGTTCGAAAGCCTGGAAGACTGGATGCCCGGCCACACCGATAACTTCACCTGCCCGTTATGTGGGCATGAGGACGACATCAACGGCTTCCTGTTCCTGCAGGAGTGCGGTTTTTCCAACCTGGGCTTTATCTTCAACAACTGGGCGGAGGCGGGCTTCAAGCAGAGCTTTATCGACGAATTTGCCGATTGGCTCGATCAAAAAATGAGCTGGGTCAAAGTCGAACTGTAGGAGCGAGCTTGCTCGCGAAAATCGTCAACGATCACGCGGGTTATCTGGTTTTATGCGGTGTCCTGGGGTTTTTCGCGAGCAAGCTCGCTCCTACAGAAAAGCAGCAGGATTTCTCCATCTATCAGTATTACCAAGTTTGTCAGAGTTTTACATTGAGCCCGGCAGGGTGCATGTATATAATGGCGCGCTTCCATTTTCCCGCTCGGGAGCCCCCGCGATGCTGCGTATCAGCCAAGAAGCTCTGACATTCGACGACATTCTCCTAGTGCCCGGTTATTCCGAGGTGCTTCCTAACGAAGTCAGTCTCAAGACCCGCCTAACCCGTGGCATCGAGCTGAATATTCCCCTGGTTTCCGCTGCCATGGACACCGTCACCGAAGCCCGTCTGGCCATTGCCATGGCTCAGGAAGGCGGCATCGGCATCATCCACAAGAACATGACCATCGAGCAGCAAGCTGCCGAAGTGCGCAAGGTCAAGCGTTACGAAGCCGGTGTGGTGAAAGATCCCATCACCATCGAAGCTGACGCCACCGTGCGTGACCTGTTCGAACTCACTCGCATGCACAACATCTCCGGCGTCCCGGTGCTGCACGATGGCGACCTGGTCGGCATCGTCACTTCCCGTGACGTGCGTTTCGAGAACCGCCTTGAAGTCACCGTCCGCGAAGTGATGACGCCTAAAGAGCGCCTCGTCACCGTCAAGGAAGGCGCCGACAAGAACGATGTGCGCGAACTGCTGCACAAGCACCGCATCGAGCGCGTGCTGATCGTCGACGACAAATTCGCCCTCAAAGGCATGATGACCGTCAACGACATCGAAAAAGCCAAGGCTTACCCGCTGGCCAGCAAGGATGACCAAGGTCGTCTGCGTGTTGGCGCTGCGGTCGGTACCGGTAAAGACACCGGTGATCGCGTCTCGGCGCTGGTCGCTGCCGGTGTTGACGTGGTGGTGGTCGACACCGCCCACGGCCACTCCAAAGGCGTGATCGACCGCGTGCGTTGGGTCAAGCAGAACTTCCCTGACGTGCAGGTGATCGGCGGCAACATCGCCACCGGCGCTGCCGCCAAGGCCCTGGCCGAAGCGGGCGCCGACGCAGTCAAGGTCGGTATCGGCCCAGGTTCCATCTGCACCACGCGTATCGTCGCCGGTGTGGGCGTGCCGCAGATCAGCGCCATCGCCAACGTCGCCGCCGCCCTTGAAGGCACGGGCGTACCGTTGATCGCCGACGGCGGCATCCGTTTCTCCGGTGACCTGTCCAAGGCCATCGTGGCCGGTGCCTCCTGCGTGATGATGGGCTCGATGTTTGCCGGTACCGAAGAAGCGCCGGGCGAGATCGAACTGTTCCAGGGCCGTTCGTACAAGGCTTACCGTGGCATGGGTTCGCTGGGCGCCATGTCCCAGGCGCAAGGCTCTTCCGACCGTTACTTCCAGGACTCTTCGGCAGGCGCCGAGAAGCTCGTACCGGAAGGCATCGAAGGCCGTGTGCCGTACAAAGGCACCCTGAGCGCGATCATCCACCAACTGATGGGCGGCCTGCGCTCCTCGATGGGCTACACCGGCAGCGCCAACATCGAAGAAATGCGCACCAAGCCAGAGTTCGTACGGATCACCGGCGCCGGTATGGCTGAGTCCCATGTCCACGACGTGCAGATCACCAAGGAAGCGCCAAACTACCGTGTAGGCTGAGCCTTCCAGCAAAATGTTAAGTAACCGGGGCTGTTCTTCAGCCCCGAGTTGTTTCTGATTCATTAGACGAGACTGACTTCATGGCCCTCGACATTCACGCCCACCGCATCCTGATCCTCGACTTCGGTTCCCAGTACACCCAACTGATCGCCCGCCGCGTGCGTGAAATCGGCGTGTACTGCGAACTGCACCCGTTCGACATGGACGATGAAGCGATCCGCGAATTCGCCCCTAAAGGCGTCATTCTCGCCGGTGGCCCCGAGTCCGTACACGAAGCCAACAGCCCGCGCTGCCCGCAAGCGGTATTCGACCTGGGCGTACCGGTGTTCGGTATCTGCTACGGCATGCAGACCATGGCCGAGCAACTGGGCGGCAAGGTTGAAGGTTCCGAGCTGCGTGAATTCGGTTATGCCCGCGTGGACGTGGTCGGCAAGAGCCGCCTGCTGGACGGCATCGAAGACCACATCGACGCCGACGGCCTGTTCGGCCTCGACGTGTGGATGAGCCACGGTGACAAGGTCACCAAGATGCCCGAAGACTTCCACATCCTGGCCAGCACCCCGAGCTGCCCGATCGCCGGCATGTTCAGCGACGAGCGTCGTTACTACGGCGTGCAGTTCCACCCGGAAGTGACCCACACCAAGCAAGGCGGGCGCATCCTGTCGCGTTTCATCCTCGACATCTGCGAGTGTGAAGCCCTGTGGACCCCGTCGAAAATCGCTGAAGATGCCATCGCCCAAGTGCGCGCCCAGGTCGGCACTGACAACGTATTGCTTGGCCTGTCCGGCGGCGTTGACTCTTCGGTTGTGGCTGCATTGCTGCACAAAGCCATCGGCGATCAGTTGACTTGCGTATTTGTCGACAACGGCCTGCTGCGCCTGCACGAAGGTGAGCAAGTGATGGCCATGTTCGCCGAGAACATGGGCGTCAAGGTGATCCGCGCCAACGCTGAGGAGCAGTTCCTCAACAACCTGGCCGGTGAGTCCGACCCGGAGAAGAAGCGCAAGATCATCGGCCGCACCTTCATCGACGTGTTCGATGCCCAGTCCAACAAACTGGACAACATCAAGTACCTTGCCCAGGGCACCATCTACCCCGACGTGATCGAGTCGGCCGGCGCCAAGAGCGGCAAGGCTCACGTGATCAAGTCCCACCACAACGTGGGCGGCCTGCCTGAGGAAATGAACCTCAAGCTGGTAGAACCGCTGCGCGAACTGTTCAAGGACGAAGTCCGCCGTCTGGGCCTGGAACTGGGCCTGCCGTACGACATGGTCTACCGCCACCCATTCCCAGGCCCGGGCCTGGGTGTGCGTATCCTCGGTGAAGTGAAAAAGGAATACGCCGACCTGCTGCGTCGCGCCGATCACATCTTCATCGAAGAACTGCGCAAGGCCGACTGGTACCACAAGGTCAGCCAGGCGTTCGTGGTGTTCCAGCCGGTGAAATCGGTTGGCGTTGTAGGCGATGGCCGCCGTTACGCGTGGGTTGTTGCACTGCGTGCTGTAGAGACGATCGACTTCATGACAGCGCGTTGGGCACACCTGCCTTACGAACTGCTGGAGACGGTCAGCGGCCGGATTATCAATGAAATCGAAGGTATTTCGCGCGTGACGTATGACGTGTCGAGCAAGCCGCCGGCGACGATTGAGTGGGAATGATTGGACGTCCGGCATTGTCCGGCACGATCTAGCAAGAAATGCCCTGGAGCCCGCGTAATTGCGGGCTTTTGGTTTTTTGAGTCTGGCAAGTTTTGCTTGGCCGCAGGTTTGTGTTTCTGGTGTGTAAGCGCTCAACTAAGAACGGTACGGGATAAAGGACTATTCAAAATTAAATGCATCGTATAAGGTGCATTATCGATTCATTTTTGTTTTTGCATTGTATTGGATGCGTTTTTGTATGGGCGATCTGGGAATATTGATTAGGAACCTCCGCAAGGCGGCCGGTCTTTCACAAAGCCAGCTGGCGCAACGGCATGGAATGAGCCGCGCCACGATCTCGGGGATTGAAAACAATACCATCCCGGAAGTGGGGATTCGCAAGGTCGCAGCCATTCTTGAAGGCTTGGGATATGAGTTGACCGCCATCCCCAAACGTCGGCGCATGACCCTTGACGCGCTCAAATCAGGAAACTTCCATGACTAGTCAAAGTGAACGGCTGTATATCGGTGTCGGCGGTGTGCCTGCTGGAACACTTGGGCGGGGCGAGGAGAGCAGGCGCGATTCGGTTTTTTCGTATAACGATACTGTTGTCGAAGAGAATGCAGTTTCCTTGACCATGCCGGTACGCCTGGAGAGTTACAACTGGGAGTATGGGATCCATCCTCTGTTCGAGATGCACATTCCCGAAGGGCACCTCAAGGACGAACTTGTGCGGCGCTTCAGCAAGTCGGTACGCGGCTTTGATGACTTTACTCTGCTCGGCATTGTGGGCCCACACCAACTGGGTCGTATTAGTGTTGCCCATGACGCGGGTGGTGAGTCGCTGCCTGAGGTCAAGCTCGCAGAGTTGTTGGTCTATGAGGGGGCGAAAGACCTGTTCGATGAACTTCTGAAAACCTATGCGGCCTATTCCGGGGTGTCGGGTGTTCAACCCAAGGTGCTGGTGCGCGATCTTGACGATACAACCCCCGGCATTGAGCGTCTCACGCATAGGGGCGCCACGCATCTGGTGAAGGCGTTCAATGAGTCTGACTTTTCACAATTGGCCGCCAATGAGTTTTTCTGCATGCGGGCCGCGTTCCATTGCGGCCTGGAGGTACCTGAGTTTCAGCTCAGCCGGCATGGGAAGTTCCTGGTGGTGAAACGGTTCGACATCGGTGCAAGCGCCTACCTCGGATTTGAGGACATGTGCGTTCTATCGGGATGGGGAACCGCGAGGAAATACGACGGCAGCTATCAGGGATGCGCAAAGCTGATCAGGTCATTTGTCACGCCCAGCCGTGTCACCAGGGCACTGGAAGACTTCTTTCTGATGGTGGCGCTTTCTGCCGGGATCCAGAACGGCGATGCGCACCTGAAAAACTTCGGTCTGTTGTATGAGAATTGTGCAGAGGACGCGGATGTTTGGCTCGCCCCTGCTTACGATCTGGTGACCACCACGGTGTACAGCAACAACGACATCATGGGTTTGCTGCTAGGCGGTTCCAAGGCCTGGCCAAAACGCAAGATGCTGGTCCGGTTCGGGCGAAGTTCGTGCGGGCTGACAGAGGCCCGGTGCAACCAACTGTTGGCCAGGGTGCACGACGGCATGAGCCTTGCGATGGCGGAGCTTTCCGAATACCGAAGCACTCACCCAGAGTTCGAGGCAGTAGGGGAGAAGATGACCGCCGCCTGGGCAGCAGGACTGGCCAAGAGTATCGCAGTGCAGTGATCTTCCCGGATTACGCTTACCGCCGCGCCACATCCGAAAAGTAAAACTTATCCAGCGTATGCCGCGACTCGGTGTACTCGAACTGTCGCCCATCCTGCAAAAACGTCTGGTTGCTCACCACAATCACATGGCTTTGCCCATCCAGATCCAGATGCGCCTGGTCGTCCTTGCTGCGTGGCAGGGCTTCGATGGTGCGTTGTGCGTAGCTGATCTGCAGCTGCAGCGTTTGCTCGATAAACGCGTAGATCGACTGCTCGGCGATGTCGCGGTCCAGGCCGGGAATCAGGTCGGTGATGAAGTGGTTGATGTCCAGGATTACGCGTTTGCCGCCGATGCGGCGCACCCGTTTGATACGCGTGATCAGCGTGCCAGGTTCGGCCTCGATGTGCTGCAGCAGTGAGCCTTCCAGCGGGATCTGGGTGAATTCGACCACGTCGGTACGCACGTCATCACCCAGATCGGCGTGGGTCTCGTGGAAGCTGACGATGCCGCCCAGTTGGAACTCGATCGGGTTGGGCGACAACACAAAGGTGCCCTTGCCGTGGATCTTTTGCGCAAAGCCACGTTCCTGCAACTGCTCGATGGCGCGCCGCACGGTGCCACGGCTGGCCTGGTAGGCGTCCATCAGTTCGGTTTCGGAGGGAAGGCGCGTACCGCGCTGCAGGCGCTCGGTGGTGATGCTGGCAAGCAGATCCGTATAGATCTGGTTGTATTTGCTCATGGGATGGCTCTTGCCCGGCGTTATGAAGGTGGACTGCGCGTTCAAGGCAGGAACCTTAGTGGCAGAGGTGGGGTTTGTCCATTGGGCAGCCGTACGGGAGGGGGAAAAATCTGACGGAAAGTTCGTTGATATAAACAAAAGTGTAACTCGTACAGACGAGTTGTTGATTTAACTCGTACAGACGAGTACTTTTCCCTCCTCGGCGTGCTGCCAACGACTGCCACCCATAAAAACAATCACAGTGGAAAACGAGCATGAGCCACGACTATTCAACGATTGCCCGCGAGATCCTCGACAACCTCGGGGGCCGCGAAAACCTTGAGCAAGCTGCCCATTGCGTAACCCGCCTGCGCCTGGCGCTCAAGGACCCAAGCCTGGTCAACGGCAATGCCCTGAACCAGGTCGACCTGGTCAAGGGCTCGTTCTTTACCGGCGGCCTGTTCCAGGTGGTGATCGGCCCCGGCGAAGTGGAAAAGGTCTACGCCGCCCTGCGCGAATTGACCGGTCTTGCTGCCTCGACCATTGCCGACGTGAAGAAAGCCGGGGGCGATAAGACCAACCCCATGCAGCGTCTGGTGCGGGTGTTCTCCGATGTGTTCATGCCGATCCTGCCGGCGCTGATCATTGCCGGCCTGTTGATGGGCGTGAACAACCTGATGGGCGCCAAGGGCATGTTCATCGAAGGCAAGACGCTGCTGGAGGCCTACCCGAACCTGGATGGCCTGTGGAGCCTGATCAACCTGATGGCCAACACCTCCTTCGTGTTCCTGCCGGCGCTGGTGGGCTGGTCGGCGGCCAAGCGGTTCGGCGGTAGTGAAATCCTGGGCATCGTCCTGGGCCTGATGCTGGTGCACCCGGACCTGCTCAACGCCTGGAACTACGGCAAGGCGGTCGCCGGTCTCGACGGCCAGAGCCTGCCGTACTTCGATATCTTCGGCTGGTTCCAGATCGAGAAGGTCGGCTACCAGGGGCAGATCCTGCCGATCCTGATGGCCGCCTTTGTGATGAGCGTGATCGAGAAGTGGCTGCGAGCGCGGGTACCGAATGCCATTCAACTGCTGGTGGTGCCGATCACCACCATCGTCGTCACCGGCGTGCTGGCCCTGGCGATCATCGGCCCGGTGACCCGTCACCTCGGCATCCTGATCACCGAAGGCCTGGTCACCCTGTTCGAGATCGCCCCCATGGTCGGCGGCGCGATTTTCGGCCTGCTCTACGCGCCGCTGGTGATCACCGGCATGCACCACATGTTTCTCGCCGTCGACCTGCAGCTGATTTCCACCCAGGGCAGCACCTTTATCTGGCCGATGATCGTCATGTCCAACCTGGCCCAGGGCAGCGCCGCGCTAGGGGTGTTCTACATGACCCGCAACGCGCGGGACAAAAGCATGGCCTCGACCTCGGCGATTTCCGCTTACTTCGGCATCACCGAGCCCGCGATGTTCGGGGTGAACCTGCGCTTCAAGTTTCCGTTCTACGCCGCCCTGCTGGGCTCGGCACTGGGCAGTATTTTCCTGTCGTTGAACAAGGTGACGGCCTCGGCCATCGGCGTCGGCGGGCTACCCGGGTTTATCTCGATTGTGCCGAGCGCCATTCCGATGTTCGTGATTGGCATGGTCGTGGCGATGGTCGTGCCGTTTGCGCTGACTTGCATGTTGAGCATGAAGATCGTTCGGCCTGGTTACCGGGTCGCCTGAAGGTCGCTATCGCAGGCCAGTAAGTCCAGCACCAAACTCCAATGAAGGAACCCACCATGCAAACCTGGCAACACTCGGTGATCTACCAGATCTACCCCAAAAGCTTCCACAGCCACGCGGGTAACGCCACCGGTGACCTGTTGGGCATCGTGGACAAACTCGACTACCTCAAGTGGCTGGGCGTGGATTGCCTGTGGGTCACCCCGTTCCTGCGCTCGCCCCAGCGCGACAACGGCTACGACATCAGCGACTACTACGCCATCGACCCCAGCTACGGCACCATGGCCGATTGCGACCTGCTGATCAGCGAAGCCGCCAAGCGTGGTATCAAGCTGATGCTCGACATCGTGGTCAACCACACCTCCATCGAACACGAATGGTTCCAGCAAGCACGCAGCAGCCTCGACAACCCCTACCGCGACTTCTACATCTGGCGCGACCAGCCGAACAACTGGGAATCCAAGTTCGGCGGCTCGGCCTGGGAATACGAAGCGCAGACTGGCCAGTACTACCTGCATCTGTTCGACCATACCCAGGCCGACCTCAACTGGGACAACCCCCAGGTGCGCGCTGAAGTGTTCAAGATGATGCGCTTCTGGCGTGACAAAGGCGTGGGTGGGTTCCGCCTGGATGTGATCAACCTGATCTCCAAGCCCGCCGACTTCCCCGAGGACCACAGCGACGGCCGCCGCTTCTACACCGACGGCCCGAACGTGCATGAGTACCTGCAGCAAATGCACCGTGAAGTCTTTGAAGGCCATGACCTGATCAACGTGGGCGAGATGTCATCCACCCGCCTGGAACACTGCATTCGTTACTCCAATCCAGCGTCGAAAGAGCTGTCGATGACCTTCAACTTCCATCACCTGAAAGTCGATTACCCGAACCTGCAGAAGTGGGTGAAGGCCGACTTTGATTTCCTGCAACTCAAGCAGATTTTCTCCGACTGGCAGATGGGCATGCAGGCCGGTGGCGGTTGGAACGCGTTGTTCTGGTGCAACCACGACCAGCCACGTGTGGTCTCGCGCTTTGGTGACGACGGCGAATACCGCGTGGTCTCGGCCAAGATGCTCGCCACGGCGCTGCACTTTCTGCAGGGCACGCCGTATGTGTATCAGGGCGAAGAATTGGGCATGACCAATCCAGGCTTCGACAGCATCTCCCAATACCGCGATGTGGAAACCCTGAACATCTTCCGGCTCAAGCGCGACGCGGGAGAGTCCGAAGCCTCGAGCATGGCGGCGATCATGCAGAAGTCCCGCGACAACGGGCGTACGCCGATGCAGTGGAGCACCGAAGCGAACGCCGGGTTCAGCCGCGGTGAACCCTGGATCGGCATTCCCGCGAATGCTGTGCAGATCAATGTCCACAGCCAGATGGATGACCCGGATTCGGTGTTGCATCACTACCGCAGGCTGATCGACCTGCGCCGTCGCGAACCGCTGATACAGCAAGGTGTTTACCGCCCGTTGTTACAAGACCATCGCCAGGTCTGGGCGTACCTGCGTGAAGGCCATGGCGAGCGCCTGTTGGTACTCAATAACTTCTATGGATCGTCGTGCGAGATTCAACTGCCCGAAGGCGTCATCAACGCCGCGAACGAGCAACGCCTGCTGATCAGCAACTACCCCGACTGCCCGCTGCGCACGAGCACGGTGGTGTTGCGCCCTTACGAATCGTTTGTGCTGCACCTGACTGGCTGAAATACCCCTGTAGGAGCGAGCTTGCTCGCGAAGATCGTCAACGATAACGCGCCCCTCCGAGTGTTGCGTGGAGGCTGCAAGTTCTTAGTGAGCAAGCTCGCTCCTACAGGTGATCGCGTCACGCAAGACAGTAAGAAAAAACAATAAAAATAAAAGGAGCGCTTCATGAAAACAACAATAAAGCTGGGCCTTATCGCGTCCTGCCTCACCGTGCCTTTTGGCGCTCAGGCCCTGGAGTTTGCCGGGTATTTGCGCAGCGGCGTGGGCACGTCAACAGGCAGCGGCAAGCAGCAATGTTTCCAGCTGCCGGGTGCGCAAACCAAATACCGCTTGGGTAACGAATGCGAGCAGTACGCCGAACTGGAGTTGCGTCAGGATCTGCTGACCCTCGACGACGGTTCGGTACTGAGCGTCGATGCCATGGCCTCCCTCTACAACAAGTACGACCGCGCGCTGAAGTTCCAGGGCGAAAACAATGGCTCGGCGCGCATGCCGCAGATGTATGCGCAATGGTCCAACCTGCCCAGCCTCAATGGCGGTTCGCTGTGGGCCGGGCGGCGTTACTACAAACGTAACGACATCCATATCTCCGACTTCTACTACTGGAACCAGAGCGCCACCGGGGGTGGGATCGAGGACGTGCTGATCGGCGGCTTGAAATACAGCTACGCCCTGTCGCGCAAAGACAACCTGTACCAGAAGGAATACGCCACCCGTCACGACTTCAACGTCGCAGGTTTCAAGACCAACCCGGGTGGCGAATTGGAGCTTGGCCTGAGCTACATCGCCAAGGCCGGTGGGCGTGACACTAACAGCGGTTGGGCGCTGACGGCGCAGCATGTGCAAGCTGCCTTCCTGGGCGGCAAGAACAAGTTTGCCCTGCAGTACGGCGAAGGCCCCGGCACCGGCCTGGGTTATACCGGCAATACCACATTGGACAAAAGCAGCAAAAGTTACCGCGCCGTCGAGTTCTTTGATTGGCAAGTGACCCCGCGTTTCGGCGGGCAAGTCGAGGCGGTGTACCAGAAAGATGTGCGCCCAGGGCGCCAGGACCAGAACTGGATGTCGCTCGGTGTGCGTCCGGCGTATGCGCTCAGCGAGCAATTCAAACTGGTCGCTGAGCTGGGGCACGATCAGGTCGAGGCCACCGGCGGTACGCGCAAACTGAGCAAATTTACCTTCGCTCCGACCTGGTCGCCCAAAGGCCCTGAGTTCTGGGCGCGGCCCGAAGTACGGTTGTATTACACCTATGCGTCCTGGAACAAAGCGGCCAAGCGTGCGGCCAATGAGCTGGCGGCGGGCTCGGCGTTGTCCGACACCGGCGCCTATGGCACGGCGCGGCATGGGTCGAACGTCGGTGTGCAGGTCGAATATTGGTGGAAGTAACCCGGTTAGGTGTACGCGGGCCAGTGTGGGAGCGGGCTTGCTCGCGAATGCAGTGGGTCAGTCAATGAACGTGTCGCCTGATACACCGCTTTCGCGAGCAAGCCCGCTCCCACCTTTGATCTTCGTCATCCCTAACCTTGCATCGACTCAATGATTTTTAAAGAACAACACGAACAGGTGAAGTCATGACCACATCTCAACCCCTGGAACTGCTGGCACCCTTGTCCGGGGTTTTGCTGGCGCTGGATCAGGTCCCCGACCCGGTATTCTCCGGCCGCGTGATTGGCGATGGCCTATGCATCGACCCCACCTCGCAGACCCTCTGCGCGCCATTGGCCGGGGTGATCAGCAACATTCAGAATAGCGGCCACGCGGTCAGCGTCACCGCCGATAACGGTGTGCAGGTGCTGCTGCATATTGGTCTGGACACCGTGAACCTGGCGGGCCAGGGCTTCACCCGGCTGGTCGAGGAAGGCCAACGGGTGGAAGCCGGCCAGCCGCTGATCGAGTTCGATGCCGACTATGTGGCGCTCAATGCACGCAGCCTGCTGACCTTGATGCTCATCGTGAGCGGCGAGCCATTTGTGCAGTTGGTGGCGGATCAGGTGCTGGTCGAGCCCGGCCAGCCACTGTTGCAGGTCTCACCGAGGCAGATGCCCGTTGAGGTGGACGAGGAGGAGGGCAATGCGCTGTTCTCCAAACCAGTGACCCTGCCCAATGCCAGCGGCTTGCACGCCCGCCCTGCGGCGGTGTTTGCCCAGGCGGCGAAGGGGTTCAGTTCAAGCATTTACCTGCACAAGCAAACCCAGAGCGCGAATGCCAAGTCTCTTGTGGCGATCATGGCGCTGCAGACTTCCCAGGGCGACAGCGTGCAAGTGAGCGCGGCGGGGGAGGATGCCGAGGCGGCGATCCAGGCGCTGGTGGCGTTATTGCTCGAGGGCTGTGGCGAGACGCTGCCGGTAACGGTCGAGAAGATCCACCAGCCCGCCGCGCCTGTGTCTTCAGCGTCCGTGTTGCGAGGTGTCTGTGCGTCGCCGGGCTCGGCGTTCGGCCAGGTCGTCCAAGTGGCTGAACCGACGCTCGAGATCCCCGAAGCCGGTGCGGGGGAAGCCTTCGAACGTACCGCATTGGCGCGCGGCCTGCGGGCGGCAAACGAGGCGTTGCAAGCGTTGCAGGCCAAGGCGGCCGGCAGTGCCCAGGCCGAGATCTTCCGCGCCCACCAGGAACTGCTCGAAGACCCGACCCTGCTTGAACAAGCCCATAGCCTGCTGGCCGAAGGCAAGAGCGCGGCCTTTGCCTGGAATACGGCCACGGTGGCGACCGCCAGACTCTTCGAAGGCTTGGGTAAAACGCTGCTGGCTGAGCGTGCGGCGGATTTGGCCGACGTCGGCCAGCGCGTGCTCAAGTTGATCCTGGGGGTGCCGGAGCGTTCCATGGAGCTGCCGGAGTGCGCCATTCTGGTCGCTGAACAACTGACCCCCTCGCAAACCGCCGGCCTGGATACCAGCAAAGTGCTGGGCTTCGTCACGGTCGCCGGTGGCGCTACCAGCCACGTGGCCATCCTTGCCCGGGCCCTTGGCCTGCCATCCCTTTGCGGTGTACCCAGTCAAGTATTGGCCTTGGCCAACGGCAAGCGGGTACTGCTCAATGCCGACAAAGGCGAGCTGCAGCTGGAGCCGAACCTGGCTGAAATCGAGCAACTGCAGGCGGTTCGTCAACAGCAAAAGCTGCGGCTGCAGCGTGAGGTGGCACAGGCCTCACAGGCGGCGGTCACCCGCGACGGTCACCACGTCGAGGTCACAGCCAACGTCGCCTCATTGCAGGAAGTGGAACAGTCACTGACCCTGGGCGGTGAAGGCGTGGGGCTGCTGCGTTCGGAGTTCCTCTACCTGGAACGCAACCGTGCGCCGAGCGCAGAGGAGCAGGCCGACACCTACAGCGCCATCGCCCGCGCCCTCGGCCCCGAGCGTAATCTGGTGGTACGTACCCTGGATGTGGGCGGCGATAAACCCTTGGCCTATGTGCCGATGGAAAGCGAGACCAACCCATTCCTTGGCCTGCGCGGTATCCGCCTGTGCCTGGAACGCCCCGAACTGCTGCGTGAACAGTTGCGTGCGATTCTTGCCAGTGCAGGCTTGGCGCGGCTGCATATCATGTTGCCGATGGTCAGCCTGCTGTCGGAGCTGCATCTGGCGCGCAAAATGCTCGAAGAGGAAGCGCAGGCGCTTGGCCTGAATGAACTGCCCAAGCTGGGCATCATGATCGAAGTGCCTAGCGCGGCGCTGATGGCGGATGTGTTTGCACCCCATGTGGATTTCTTCTCCATCGGCACCAACGACCTCACCCAATATACCCTGGCCATGGACCGCGACCACCCGCGCATGGCCAGCCAGGCCGACAGTTTTCACCCGGCCGTGCTGCGCCTGATCGACATCACGGTCAAGGCGGCCCATGCCCACGGCAAGTGGGTAGGCGTGTGTGGTGCGCTGGCCTCCGAAACCGTGGCGGTGCCGGTGTTGATCGGCCTTGGCGTGGATGAGCTGTCGGTCAGCGTGCCGCTGATTCCTACCATCAAGGCCACCGTGCGCGAGCTGGACCTGCACGACTGCCAGATCATTGCCCGCCAAGTGCTGGGCCTGGAAGAAGCCGACCAAGTACGCGAGGCCCTGCGCCTGTACCACGCGGCCACCGTTGAAACCTCACCTGTCGTGGAGCATTGAGCATGTTCGAGAAATTGCAGCGGGCGTTCTGGAAAGCCCTGACGCCGGATTTGGTGGCCGAGACGGTCACGCCGACGATCCCGAGCCTGTTGCCGGCCGATGTGGTGAGTGCATTGGGCGGGGAGGGGAACGTCACGTCACAGCAGCGCGTGGCACTCACGCGGGTGCGCGTGCAATTGCGAGAGGCGGGGCGTTTGGATGAGTCGGCGTTGAAGGCAGCGGGTATACCGGCAGTGATGGTGTTGACGGGTGGGGTGGTCCATCTGCTCACCGGCCTCTAAGCCAAGTGAAGATCCAAATGTGGGAGCGGGCTTGCTCGCGAAGGCGGTGTGTCAGTCAGCACATGTATTGACTGACACACCGCCTTCGCGAGCAAGCCCGCTCCCACATGAGGTATGTGGTGTTTTTACAATTGTGGGGTGTCTTGCGCAGGCTTGGTCTTGTCCACGCCCGGCACATGCAGGTTGCCTTCCACCACCTGGTTACCCTCCAGCTGCGGCTGGGTTACCCAGGTAAGGATGTCGTAGTAACGCCGGATGTTCGCCACAAAATGCACCGGCTCGCCGCCGCGGGCGTAGCCGTAGCGGGTCTTGCTGTACCACTGCTTCTGCGACAGGCGTGGCAGCATCTTCTTCACGTCCAGCCACTTGTTCGGGTTCAGACCTTCTTTCTTCGCCAGGATGCGGGCGTCGTCCAGGTGGCCGGTGCCCACGTTGTAGGCGGCGAGGGCAAACCAGGTGCGGTCGGGCTCGGCGATCTTGTCGTCCAGCTCATTCTTGATCCTGGCCAGGTATTTGGCGCCGCCCATGATGCTCTGCTTGGGGTCCAGGCGGTTGGACACGCCCATGGCTTGCGCGGTGTTCTGGGTCAGCATCATCAGGCCGCGCACACCGGTCTTGGACGTGACCGTGGGCTGCCACAGCGATTCCTGATAGCCGATGGCCGCCAATAACCGCCAATCGACTTTCTCGGCCTTGGCATAGGCCCGAAAGTGCTTTTCGTACTTGGGCAGGCGTTGTTGCAGGTGCTGGGCAAAGGTATAGGCGCCCACATAGCCAAGTACATCGACGTGCCCGTAGTAGCGATCCTTCAGACGCTGCAAGGTACCGTTCTTCTCGACCTTGTCCAGGTAACTGTTGATCTCGTTGAGCAGGCTGTTGTCTTCACCGGCCGCCACCGCCCAGCTCTGGTTGCTGGCATTGCCGAGGTCGAAGGCCACGCGCACGTTGGGAAAGTACACCTGGTTCATGGCCACTTCGTTGGAGTCCACCAGGGTCAGGTCGATTTGCCCTTCGTCGACCATGCGCAGCAAATCCACCACTTCAACCGCGTCGGATTCTTCGTACTCAATGGCCGGGTTCTGTTTTTTCAAGGTCGCCAGTTGTTCGGCGTGGGTGCTGCCCTTGAGCACCATGATCTTCTTGCCCACCAGGTCGGCGGCGTTGGTGGGGCGCGACTGGCCGTTGCGGTAGATAATCTGCGGGGTGACTTCAAGGTACGGGTGGGAGAAGCGCACCTGCTGCTGGCGTTGCTCGCTGCTGACCAAACCGGCGGCTGCCAGAACCGGGCCGTTGGGTTTGCCCAGCTGGCCGAACAGGTCATCGAGGTTGTCGGCGGTCTCGATTTCCAGCTTCACGCCCAGTTCGTCGGCAAAACGCTTGACCAGTTCATATTCGAAACCGGTCTCACCGTTACGGTCCTGGAAATACGTGGCCGGACTGTTCCGGGTGACCACCCGCAATACGCCGTCCTCCTTGATTCGCTCCAGTGTGCTGGGTTTATCAACACAGGCACTGAGCATCAGGAAGAGCAGGGTGGCGACGAGCCATTTGACGCATCGCAGGCGCAAAACAGTTGGGAAGAACATCTGCGCAGTATACGCAAACGGCTCACGGCGCCATATCTCGACAGCGGCGCACTTGTCTGCTAGCCAGCGTAAAACTGTGCTACAGCCCGCAGAAACGGGGCTTGGCGAGCGATTGTGACGGTTAAAATAACTGCGCCCAATGCCCTGGATAACACCGTGATCGCGGTCAAAGTGTGCCAACTGACGTTCGGCAGCGGCCACCGGTAGCGTTTCGGGTGCCGTTGGCGAAGGTTTACGCTAGAATGCACGGCCTCAAAGCACACCCCTTCCCGAGGCTGTCCCGAAGATGTTGATCCTGCGCGGCGCTCCTGCCCTTTCTGCCTTTCGCCACAGCAAACTCCTTGAGCAACTGAGCCAGAAGGTTCCAGCTGTTACAGGCCTGTACGCTGAATTTGCTCACTTCGCCGACGTAACCGGCGTCTTGACCGCCGACGAACAGCAAGTGCTGGCACGCCTTCTGAAGTACGGCCCAAGCGTTCCCGTTCAAGAGCCGACTGGCCGCTTGTTCCTGGTTCTGCCACGGTTCGGCACCATCTCGCCCTGGTCGAGCAAGGCCAGCGACATCGCCCGCAACTGCGGCCTGGATAAAATCCAGCGCCTGGAACGTGGTATCGCCTTCTACGTCGCTGGCCAGTTCAGCGATGCCGAAGCCGAGCTGATCGCCAGCAGCCTGCACGACCGCATGACCCAGATCATCGTCAGCCAGCTGGAACAGGCTTCCGGGCTGTTCAGCCATGCCGAACCCAAGCCGCTCACCGCGATTGACGTGCTGGGCGGTGGCCGCGCCGCCCTCGAGAAGGCCAACACCGAACTGGGCCTTGCCCTGGCCGAAGACGAGATCGACTACCTGGTCAACGCCTTCACCGGCTTGAAGCGCAACCCGCACGACATCGAACTGATGATGTTCGCCCAGGCCAACTCCGAGCACTGCCGTCACAAAATCTTCAACGCCAGTTGGGACATCGACGGCCAAAGCCAGGAAAAAAGCCTGTTCGGCATGATCAAGAACACCTACGTGATGCACAGCGAAGGCGTTCTGTCGGCTTATAAGGACAACGCCTCGGTGATCGTCGGCTCCGTCGCCGGCCGTTTCTTCCCGGACCCGGAAACCCGCCAGTACGGCGCGGTGCAGGAGCCGGTGCACATCCTGATGAAGGTTGAAACCCACAACCACCCGACCGCCATTGCCCCGTTCCCGGGCGCAGCTACCGGTTCCGGTGGCGAAATCCGCGATGAAGGTGCAACAGGTCGTGGCGCCAAGCCCAAGGCGGGCCTCACCGGTTTCACCGTGTCCAACCTGCAGATCCCGGGCTTCGAACAGCCGTGGGAAGTGCCGTACGGCAAGCCTGAGCGCATCGTCACCGCGCTGGACATCATGATCGAAGGCCCGCTGGGCGGCGCCGCGTTCAACAACGAATTCGGGCGCCCGGCGCTCACCGGCTACTTCCGTACCTTCGAACAGTCCATCACCACCCCGCGTGGCGATGAAGTGCGCGGCTATCACAAGCCGATCATGTTGGCCGGCGGCATGGGCAACATCCGTGAAGAACACGTCAAGAAAGGCGAGATTCTGGTCGGCTCCAAGCTGATCGTGCTCGGCGGCCCGGCGATGCTGATCGGCCTGGGCGGCGGTGCGGCCTCTTCCATGGCCACCGGCACCAGCTCGGCTGACCTGGACTTCGCTTCCGTACAGCGCGAAAACCCTGAGATGGAGCGCCGCTGCCAGGAAGTCATCGACCGTTGCTGGCAGTTGGGTGACAAGAACCCGATCAGCTTCATCCACGACGTCGGCGCCGGTGGTTTGTCCAACGCCTTCCCGGAACTGGTCAACGATGGCGAGCGTGGTGGCCGTTTCGAACTGCGCAACATTCCAACCGACGAGCCGGGCATGGCCCCGCACGAAATCTGGAGTAACGAATCCCAGGAACGCTACGTACTGGCCGTCGGTCCTGAAGACTTCGCACGCTTCCAGGCCATCTGCGAACGCGAGCGTTGCCCGTTTGCCGTGGTCGGCGAAGCCACTGCCGAGCCGCAACTGACCGTCACCGACAGCCACTTCGGCAACAGCCCCGTGGACATGCCGTTGGAAGTGCTGCTGGGCAAGGCTCCGCGCATGCACCGTTCGGCCAACCGTGAAGCCGAACTGGGCGATGATTTCGACCCAAGCACGCTGGACCTGGCCAACAGCATCGAACGCGTGCTGCACCACCCGGCCGTGGCGAGCAAAAGCTTCCTGATCACCATCGGCGACCGCACCATCACCGGCCTGGTTGCCCGTGACCAAATGGTCGGCCCGTGGCAGGTTCCAGTGGCTGACGTTGCCGTCACCGCCACCAGCTTCGACGTCTACACCGGTGAAGCCATGGCCATGGGCGAGCGCACACCGCTGGCCTTGCTGGACGCTCCGGCGTCGGGCCGCATGGCCATTGGTGAAACCCTCACCAACATCGCGGCCTCGCGTATTGGCAAGCTGTCCGACATCAAGCTGTCGGCCAACTGGATGTCCGCTGCCGGCCACCCCGGTGAAGATGCGCGCCTGTACGACACGGTCAAAGCCGTCGGCATGGAGCTGTGCCCGGAACTGGGTATCACCATTCCGGTGGGCAAGGATTCCATGTCCATGGCCACCCGTTGGAACGAAGATGGCACCGACAAGAGCGTGACCTCGCCGCTGTCGCTGATCGTCACCGGTTTTGCGCCGGTCACCGACATCCGTCAGACCCTGACCCCGCAACTGCGCATGGACAAGGGCACCACCGACCTGATCCTGATCGACCTGGGCCGTGGCCAAAATCGCATGGGCGCTTCGATCCTGGCGCAAACCCACGGCAAGCTCGGCAAACAGGCGCCGGACGTCGACGACGCCGAAGACCTCAAAGCGTTCTTTGCCGTAATCCAGGGCCTCAACGCCGATGGACACCTGCTGGCTTACCACGACCGTTCCGACGGTGGTTTACTGACCAGCGTCGTCGAGATGGCATTTGCCGGTCACTGCGGCCTGAACATCGTGCTCGACAGCGTTGCCGAGGCTGCTTCTGAAATCAACGGCATCCTGTTCAACGAAGAGTTGGGTGCGGTGATCCAGGTTCGCCAGGACGCGACCCCAGACGTACTCGCACAATTCAGCGCCGCTGGCCTGGCCGAGTGCGTGGCGGTGATTGGCCAGCCGATCAACAACGGCGAAGTCAATATCTCGTTCAACGGCGACACGGTCTTTACCGGTCAGCGCCGTTTGCTGCAACGCCAGTGGGCCGAGACCAGCTACCAGATCCAGCGTCTGCGCGACAACGCCGACTGCGCCGAGCAGGAATTCGACGTGATCCTGGAAGAAGACAACCCGGGCCTGAGCACCATGCTCAGCTTCGACGTCAACCAGGACATCGCCGCGCCTTACATCAAAAAAGGCATCCGCCCCCAGGTTGCCGTACTGCGTGAGCAAGGCGTCAACGGCCAGGTGGAAATGGCGGCCGCGTTCGATCGCGCCGGCTTCAATGCGATCGACGTGCACATGAGCGACATCCTCGCCGGTCGCGTTGACCTCAACGAGTTCAAGGGCCTGGTGGCCTGTGGTGGTTTCTCCTACGGCGACGTGCTGGGTGCCGGTGAAGGCTGGGCCAAGTCGGCCCTGTTCAACAGCCGTGCCCGCGATGCGTTCCAGGGCTTCTTCGAACGCAACGACAGCTTCACCCTGGGTGTGTGCAACGGTTGCCAGATGATGTCCAACCTCAGCGAACTGATCCCGGGCAGCGAGTTCTGGCCGCACTTTGTGCGCAACCGTTCCGAGCAGTTCGAAGCCCGTGTTGCCATGGTGCAGGTGCAGGAATCCAACTCGATCTTCCTGCAAGGCATGGCCGGTTCGCGCATGCCAATCGCCATCGCCCACGGTGAAGGCCACGCCGAATTCAGCAGCGAAGAAGCGCTGCTTGAAGCCGACCTGTCCGGCACCGTGGCCCTGCGTTTCGTCGACAACCACGGCAAGGTCACCGAGAGCTACCCGGCCAACCCGAACGGCTCGCCGCGCGGGATCACCGGCCTTACCAGCCGCGACGGCCGCGTGACCATCATGATGCCGCACCCGGAGCGCGTGTTCCGTGCCGTGCAGAACTCGTGGCGCCCGGAAGAGTGGAACGAAGACGGCGCCTGGATGCGCATGTTCCGCAACGCTCGGGTGTGGGTGAACTAAGGCCGTGTACAAGCTCGCCTTCTTCGTGCCCGACAGCCATGTGGAGACGGTGAAAACCGCCGTCTTCGCAGCCGGTGGCGGGCGCATCGGCGACTACGACCGCTGCGCCTGGCAAGTGCTGGGCCAGGGCCAATTCCGCGCCTTGGACGGCAGCCAGCCGTTTATCGGGCAGGTGGGTCAGGTTGAAGTAGTTGAAGAGTGGAAGGTTGAGTTGGTGGTGGCGGATGAGTTGATTGTGGCTGTTGTGGCTGCCTTGAAACGCAGTCACCCGTATGAGACACCGGCGTATGAGGTGTGGCAGTTGGCGGATTTTTGATCGGCTGGCTGCATAAACAAGAAACCCGCTGGGCCACTTTGGTCAGCGGGTTTTTTGTTGGCTGTAAGTGCCAATCGCAGGCAAGCCAGCTCCCACATTTGGCCCCGTTGTCAGACCGTACATCTATCCCATGTGGGAGCTGGCTTGCCTGCGATGGCGCCGGTGCGGGCGCCTCAGACCTTTCCGACAATCCTTTCAGGTTGTCCCTCGGAACGGGTACCACTAACCTTCGTCAGTCGCTGCCAATTCAGTGACCGGGACTGCAAGCCCGCCGAAATTATGTTGGAGCTCATAAGCGCCGCTATAATCGTGGCGCTTTTCATGGTCATCGCTTTATGGTGGCTGTGTGCGGGAGACCTTTGGGTCTACCCGGGATGCTCCTTCCTTGGTCTTGCAGGCCCGCACACAGCTGCCACCCATCATCTGCAAGTGATGTTGGTAGTTCCTATTTTTTGAGGAGCATTACCATGATCAAAGACAGTCCCAATCCCCCATCCGATCAGTTATTCAGCGTACGACTCAGTATCGATAGCGAAACCTTACTCGCCAATACCTCGCAGGACATCGCGTCTCTGCAGGCACTCACGAGCCATCTGGCGTTTGAAGTCGCTGGCGCACAGCGTGATGTTGTGTTGGCGATTTGCCGGATGTTGGAAGGTATTCAGTTAATGGTGGACCGGGTGCTGGACTTGAACGAGGTGCCCTAGCTTAAACCTTCCGGCGCCAGTTAAAACCCATTCGCGAGCAAGCCCGCTCCCACATTTTGATCGGTGCCTGACTTGGCAATGCGGTCAAATGTGGGAGCGGGCTTGCTCGCGAATAGGCCAGAATAGCCACGACATCTCTAGAACCTGGCACCGACCTCAACGCCACTGACCAACCGCTCCAACGCCTCGCCCATTCCTGAAGTGGTCCGAACCGCTCATCGAAAAGTCTTTGTACCCTGTTAGTTCTAACAGTTACCCCCGTTCGCCATTCATGGCTCACTGGCTGCTCACTTACGTGATGGAGATTGACCATGGCTACTAATACTCTTGGGCCCTTTATTACCAGCGTTGAAACACAAGGTGGGGTCAATGTTCCTGATGGAGGCCATACGCATGAAAAGGATTTGGTCTTTGTCGGCCGCATCACTTCTTCGGTTCCGGAGACTGTTGAGATCAGGGATTTGAGGAATAAAAAGGTGCTCGGGGAAGTGAGCGCTAGGCCAGGCACTCCCTTCCGCGTTGAGGTGAACGGTTTGGAGCCCCTGCAGTACGTGGTCGCGGCAGCTACGAAAGGTAATGATGAGGACGTGGAGCGACAATGGGGATTTACGGTTATTTAAGTGTTTGATCGTTCCCACGCTCTGCGTCACTAGTGTCCGGTAAAAACCAAAGGGGGAGCTTGCTCCCCCTTGCTGTTAGCGGTCATCAGTCATAATCGGATTTTTCAGACTCGATTTTGACTCATGTTTTCCAGCACCCGTTTAGCTCAC
>NZ_MRST01000016.1 GCF_001902145.1 Pseudomonas fluorescens | reverse complement strand
CAGTGAAACGATGCATCGCCGATGGTAGTGTGGGGTTTCCCCATGTGAGAGTAGGTCATCGTCAAGATTAAATTCCGAAACCCCAATTGCGAAAGCAGTTGGGGTTTTGTTTTGGGCGCTCGAAAAGAACGCCAACTTCCGAAGCCTGCACAGTGTTCCACTGAAGCCTTTTGTACAGATACCCGAATACCAGTCGAACCTTGCGTGTTATCAAGGTTCACAGGTGGTGCGCCGTGTATTTATCTCCACGGTTATGTACCTCACAGACACCCACGTAGCGTCTGAGCTGTGAAACAAAATAATCCCCGGAAACAGGCCCTGCCGTCTGTCCGGACTCAACCGCCCCGGACTATCATGCTGATAGCCCTACCCCTCACCGCAAGGAGCCGCTCGGAACGCCGATGCGCCAGATCTGGAAATCTTTTCGAGCCCTTTATTTCGCCTCTTTGATGATGCTGATCGGCTCCGGCCTGCTTAGTACTTATCTGGCTTTGCGTCTGGCAGCAGACAATGTCGACAGCCTGTGGGTCGGTGCGCTGATGGCTGCCAACTATTTTGGCTTGGTGCTGGGCGGCAAGCTCGGACATCGCCTCATTGCCAGGGTCGGGCATATTCGCGCCTATGCCACCTGCGCGGGCATCGTCGGTGCAGCGGTGCTGGGTCACGGTTTGATTGATTGGCTGCCAGCCTGGATTGTGCTGCGGATGATCGTGGGCCTGGGGATGATGTGCCAGTACATGGTCATCGAGAGTTGGCTCAACGAGCAGGCGGATGCCAAGCAGCGCGGTGTAGTGTTCAGCGGCTACATGATTGCGTCCTACCTTGGGTTGGTGCTGGGCCAACTGATCCTGGTCATGCATCCCCATCTTGGGCTTGAGCTGTTGATGCTGGTGGCGTTGTGCTTTGCGCTGTGCCTGGTCCCGGTGGCAATGACTCGACGCATTCACCCGGCCCCACTGCACCCGGCCCCGATGGAGCCGCGCTTCTTTATCAAGCGCGTGCCGCAGTCGCTCAGCACCGTGTTGGGCGCTGGGTTGATCGTCGGTTCGTTCTACGGTTTGGCACCGCTCTACGCCTCTCAGCAGGGCCTGACGACTGAGCAAGTCGGCCTGTTCATGGGTAGCTGCATTTTTGCTGGATTGGTCGTGCAGTGGCCGCTGGGCTGGTTGTCGGACCGCTATGACCGCGCACTGCTGATACGCTGTTTTGCCTTGTGCCTGGCGGTGACGGCCTTGCCGTTGGCTATCATGACCCAGGTACCGCTGGAAGTGTTGTTCGTGGCGGGCTTCTTCTGTTCGCTGGTGCAGTTCTGCCTTTATCCTTTGGCAGTGGCCTTTTCCAACGACCATGTGGAAGGCGATCGTCGGGTATCGCTTACGGCCATGTTGCTGGTGACCTACGGGGTCGGCGCCAGCGTGGGGCCGCTGTTGGCCGGTGTGGTAATGAAGCTATTCGGCAGCCAGATGCTCTATGCGTTTTTCAGCCTGTGTGCATTGATCCTGGTGTGGCGCATTCGCCCCAAGGCGGTGACCAACCTGCATCAGGTCGACGACGCGCCGCTGCACCACGTGGCGATGCCCGACAGCATGTCCAGTTCGCCTTTGGTGGCTGCCCTTGACCCGCGGGTGGATGAGCAGGTGGTACAGGAGCAGATGCAAGTCACTGTGCCCGATCCAGAGCCTGCCCCTGAAACCGACGAGCCGACGAGCGAAGAACCGCACGAGCCACCAGACCCGGACGAACATCCCCATGACCTAAGCAGGGCGCGCCCCTGAACGAAAAAACGGGCAGATCCCATCAGGACCTGCCCGTTTTTTATCTCAGCGTTTAAAGCTCAAAGATCATCGTCTTTATCGAAGCGTCGAGCCTCGCGCTGTAATTGATAGACAAAGCGTTCCACTTGCCGCTGCACCAAGCCACTCATGTTGTGAAAGCGCACGCCGGCAAAGGTGGTGTTGATCTTGTCTTCGAAGTGCAGGTAGCGTAGTTCCACGGAGGTGGTCATGCTGCCGAAGGGCAGGGCAGCGATAAAGCGATCATAGACCTGGCCCAACTGCAGACGCTCGGAGATGTCGCCTTCAAAGCGCAATTTGCAGCCGGTTGCCGAGATGTCCAACAGCTTACCGCTGACAGGCGCCTTGAGCTTCTCGCCACCTAACTGAATATCCACCAATTGCGCGAGTTTCAGTGCGGCGCGGAAGGCATTGCGTCTTTGGTGGTAAACCACTTCGCCGGGCAGGCTGCCGCTGTAGATACGGTGGCCGCCTTTTTCGCTGATGATCAAGGTGCCGTTGCTTTCCCAGGCAACCCGCACGCCCTCATGGAAACCTTCGATACGGAAGGCTTCACCGTTCTCAAGATAGCGTTCACCGTCGCGGGGAATCATTTCGTCGAGTACCAGCGTTTTACTGTCCCGGTCGATGTCCACCAAGTAGCTCTGGAAGCGCTGGCTGCGTTCGTGGAAAGTGATGATCAGCGGGTCATGGCTTTCTTGCAGCATCCGCAACGTGCTGGCGATTTCCAGAGGCGTGGTGAGCACCTTGGGGGGCTGCGGTGCATCTTCCGCATTAAGGGCGTTGAACACGGTTCTTCCATCTCCAGGCAAAATACGACTACACGCAAGAACCGGCATTTTGCCAGTATGTAGCGCGCCTTGGATAGGTCACGCTGTAAACCGGCGTCAGGCTTGGCTGCGGGTGCTTGGTTTGACCAGGCGTGAGGTGGAGCCTTGGGCGTTATACAGGGCCGGAGGCTCTCCGCCGTGCAGTATGCGCAACTGATTGGCGGTGGTGGCTTGCTGAAGCTGGATCGACTGACCGTTGAGCAGGTTGGCTTCCTGGCACTGGGCGAGCAAATGATTGAGTTCTTTGCTTTGTGCCAGCAGTTGATCGCCGACTGAAGAGTGGCTGGCCAGTTGTGCCAGGCCATCATGATCGGCGGGCAGGCCCAGGCTGATCAGGATCTCGCTGCGTTTCTTGCCGTGCTGTTCGAGCAAGACAATCAGCGACTGTTTGCGCGCCAGGATTTCTTCCAGCAAGGGCATATCCCGGCCGTACAAGGCCAGGGATTCTTCCTTGAGCAGCTCGAGCAATTGTTGCGTCGGCGCCAGATCATCAATGATCAGTTGGAGCAAATGTTCGTCGTGGTGCATGGCTGGCCTTGGGTTTTAAGCGTCCAAAAGCCCTGCGCAGGCCTTTGCCTAGCGCTCGGCTTCGAAGTTGAGCAGCTTGCTGGCTACACGGTTGCTGTCGACTTTATAGCTGCCATCAGCGATAGCCTGTTTCAATTCGGCCACGCGGGCTTTATTGACGACGGGTTGATCGCGCAGCGAGTCAGTGACCTTCTGCAACTGTTGAGCCTCATTGCTCAGGTGTACCGATTCCCCGCTCTGGCTGGCGGCGACCTGTTCTGCTTTGGCAGGCAAGGGCTGCTTGGCCTCTACGCTGTCCTTGGCACCGCCGGTGCGCGTATTGCCGGGCAAGGCCGGGGCGTTATTCAAACGACTGAAATCAATGACCATGTTGAAAAACCTCTGGGTATTTGGACGCTTGCCATGTTTTCGGCCATACCCGGGCAAACTTTAGGCGCGATTGACAATAAACCTGTTCGGCTCAATATCCAGCACACAGTGTAGGAAAAGCTGGCATTTGATTCCAGTCATCTATAGCGCCACCTCGACCTGGCCTGGTGCCGTGACCCGCGCCTTGATCACGCGATTGGAGTTGAGGTTCTTGACGCGGATCTGTTCGCTCATCCCGCCGTTGGACAACGCCTCGCCCGGCATCCTTACGTTCAGGCCGCCACTGCTCGCGGAAATCACCACTTGATCACCCTTGCGAATCACCTCGGCCTGTTCCAGATGAACCAGCGTGAGGACTTGGTCGGTGACTACTGGCCGCGTGAGTTTCTGCCCGACGGCCTGGTCCAGCGACGTCAGGTAGCCCTGGTTGATCAGGCTGATGTCCCGTTCGCGCAGAGCCACGTCGTCGTAGCCGATGATGCCGGTGCGCTTCAATGGCCGCGCCACTACCACTACATCGCGAAACAGCTTGACCTGAGCCGGTACGAAAACCGTCCAGGGCGACGCGCCCTCACAGCGTACTTTTACGGTCACACGGCCGATCGGCTGGGCCGGGCTTTCCAGAGTGGCTGTCAATTCCTTGTCGCACATTGGCATGCGCAAGCGAGGGTCCAACTGGTTGACCTGGATTTCATAACGCCCCGGCGTCTGGGTGGTCGCCAGATAATCTTCTACAGTGAACTCAAGAAAGCCTTGGGTGACGCCGATAAGTAGATCAGGCAGGGTGACGTTGTCGGCACGGGCCGTGGCGCCCAGGCCCGAGACAAGCAGTGCCATCGCGGCGCAGAGCAGTCTGCGGTAGCGTGAGCGGCCAGGGTGTCGGGAAACTGTCGTTTTAATATCCATACTCAGTAAATAGCAAAGCTCGTGCCGTTTAGTGTTGGGTACGCGTCGTACCCCTAGGATTTAGGAGTCTGGGCATGGCAGGTGTAATGGATTCAGTAAACCAGCGCACACAGCTGGTAGGGCAGAATCGCCTGGAGTTGTTGCTTTTCCGCCTGGATGGCAAACAGTTGTATGGCATCAACGTGTTTAAAGTGCGTGAAGTGCTGCAATGCCCCAAGTTGACGATCATGCCCAAGTCCAGTCCGGTGGTGTGCGGCGTGGCCAACATCCGTGGCGCGACCATTCCGATTCTTGACTTGGCCATGGCCACGGGGGCCGCGGGTTTGCAAGACCGCCAGAACCCTTTCGTGATCATCACCGAATACAACACCAAGACCCAGGGTTTTCTGGTGCGCTCGGTGGAGCGCATCGTCAATATGAACTGGGAAGAGATCCATCCGCCGCCCAAGGGCACGGGGCGCGATCACTACCTGACGGCGGTGACGCGGGTCGATAACCAGTTGGTGGAAATCATCGACGTGGAGAAGATCCTCGCCGAAGTGGCGCCCACGTCGGAAGCCATCTCCGTCGGGGTGGTGGATGCCGAAACGGCACACAAGGCGGTTTCGCTGCGTGTACTGACCGTGGACGACTCTTCCGTGGCGCGCAAGCAGGTCACGCGTTGCCTGCAGACCGTCGGGGTTGAGGTGGTAGCCCTCAATGATGGCCGCCAGGCCCTGGATTACCTGCGCAGGCTGGCAGACGAAGGCAAGAAGCCTGAAGAAGAATTCTTGATGATGATCTCTGACATCGAGATGCCGGAAATGGACGGCTACACGCTCACGGCCGAAATACGTAACGATCCACGCATGCAAAAGTTGCATATCATCCTGCATACTTCGTTGTCGGGGGTATTCAATCAGGCAATGGTCAAGAAGGTCGGTGCGGATGACTTTCTGGCCAAGTTCCGTCCTGATGACCTCGCATCCCGGGTAGTCGACCGGATCAAGGCAGCAGATCACGGCTAGGGGATTTCCCCCGGCGGTCACACGATTTAAGAGGCGGCATCATTGTCTACGGGTAATTTGGATTTCGAACAGTTCCGGGTCTTCCTGGAAAAGGCCTGTGGCATATTGCTCGGTGAAAACAAGCAGTACCTGGTATCCAGCCGTCTCAACAAGCTGATGGAACAGCAGGGCATCAAGTCCCTGGGTGAGTTGGTCCAGCGGATTCAGGGGCAGCCGCGCAGCGGGCTCAAGGAAATGGTGGTCGATGCCATGACCACCAACGAAACCTTGTGGTTTCGCGATACCTATCCCTTTGAAGTGCTCAAGAACAAAGCCTTGCCGGAAGCCATCAAGGCCAGCCCGGGCCAGCGCCTGCGCATATGGTCGGCGGCCTGTTCCTCGGGGCAGGAGCCGTACTCGATCTCGATGTCCATCGACGAGTTCGAGCGGACCAACATGGGCCAGTTGAAAGCCGGCGCGCAAATTGTGGCCACGGACTTGTCCGGCACTATGCTCACCAACTGCAAGACCGGTGAGTACGACAGCCTGGCGTTGGGCCGAGGCTTGTCCCAGGAGCGTCTTCAACGTTACTTCGATCCCAAAGGGGCGGGGCGTTGGGCGATCAAGGCGCCGATCAAGAACCGCGTCGAATTCCGCTCGTTCAACCTGCTCGATAGTTACGCCAGCCTGGGCAAGTTCGACATGGTGTTCTGCCGCAATGTGCTGATCTATTTCTCGGCTGAAGTGAAGAAAGACATCCTGTTGCGCATCCATGGCACGCTCAAGCGTGGAGGTTATCTGTTCCTCGGTGCTTCCGAGGCATTGAACGGCCTGCCGGACCACTTTCAGATGGTGCAATGCAGCCCGGGGATCATCTACCAGGCCAAGTAGTCTGGGTGTATGCAATAAAACTGTGGGAGCCGGGCTTGCCCGCGATGGCGGTGTGTCAGTCGATGAATAAGTCGGCAGGCACTACGCCATCGCAGGCAAGCCAGCTCCCACATTTGTTTTCTCGGTAAGCTGGCGTAAAGCGGCAAGTCCCATTGCCGCTTTACTGGCACTACGCGGAAATCGCTTGCCGCTTTTCTGGCATAGTCGCCGGCAACTCCCCTCGAAACCCTTGATATACGGGCTCTCGCAAGTTTGGCATGCACCTTGCTATAACCCTGCTAACGAACAGCAGGTCAGCCTAAAGGTTTCCGCCATGAGCATCAGCTTCGATAAAGCGCTCGGTATCCACGAACAAGCCCTGGGCTTCCGCGCCCAGCGTGCCGAAGTCCTGGCCAACAACATCGCCAACGCCGACACCCCGAACTACAAAGCTCGGGACCTGGACTTCTCCGCCGTGCTCGCCGCACAACAGGACAAGACCAAGAACGGCACCTTCGCCTTGAACATGACCAACAGCCGTCATATCGAAGCGCAAGGCCTGGGCAATGGTGACGAGTCGCTGCTGTATCGCACGCCGATGCAGCCGTCGATCGACCAGAACACCGTCGACGCCCAGCTGGAGCAATCGAACTACGCCGAAAACTCGGTGAACTTCCAGGCCAGCTTCACCCTGCTCAACAGTAAATTCAAAGGGCTGATGTCAGCCCTGCGCGGAGAGTAAGCCATGTCCCTGTCCAGTGTTTTCAATATTGCCGGCAGTGGCATGAGCGCGCAGACCACGCGTTTGAACACCGTCGCCAGTAACATCGCCAACGCCGAGACCGTTTCCTCAAGCATTGACCAGACCTATCGCGCCCGCCATCCGGTGTTTGCCACCATGTTCCAGGGTGGCCAGGCAGGCGGCAGCGAGTCGTTGTTCCAGAATCAGGACGCAGCCGGCTCCGGCGTGCAGGTGTTGGGCGTGGTCGAAGACCAGAGCAACCTGGAGGCCCGTTACGAGCCGAACCATCCTGCCGCCAACGAAAAGGGTTACGTCTACTACCCCAACGTCAACGTGGTCGAGGAAATGGCTGACATGATTTCCGCCAGCCGCTCGTTCCAGACCAACGCGGAAATGATGAACACCGCCAAAACCATGATGCAGAAGGTCCTGACCCTGGGTCAGTGATAAGGGGCGCCAAATAATGGCCATCGTTGATACGTCAAACAACACGGCTGTCCAGGACCTGTTCAACTCCAAGGTCAAGGACGCTTCGAACAATGTATCGAATGTTTCCAAAGCTGCCACGGGTAACCAGGCGCTGGGCAAGGACGCATTCCTGCAGTTGCTGGTGACCCAGCTGAAAAACCAGAACCCGCTGTCGCCCCAGGACAACGGCGCGTTCGTGGCCCAGCTTGCCCAGTTCAGCAGCCTGGAAGGCATCAACACCCTGAACGACTCGGTGAACAACATCTCCAGCAACTTCAGCTCTTCGCAAGCGCTGCAGGCTTCGTCGCTGGTGGGGCGGTCGATCATTATCCAGACCGACAAAGCCATGGTTGATACCAGCAAGAGCATGAACGGTTCGGTGGCGGTGCCATCGGCGGTGGGCAACGTGTCCGTCAAGATCACCGACAAGGACGGCAACGTCGTGCGCACCGTGGATATGGGCGCGCAGAGTGCCGGCAGCCAGAGCTTTATCTGGGACGGCAAGAACGACAAGGGTGAGGTCGCCCCAGCCGGCACCTACACCTTCAATGCCTCCACCAAGAACGACACAGGTGACGCGGTGGCCCTGGCCACCTCGCTACCAGCCACGGTCACCAGCGTGACCTTGAGCAAGACCGGCGGCGAAATGCTGCTCAACCTTGCAGGCGGCATGGGCAGCGTCAAGCTGTCGCAAATTCAGACTATCGGTACATAGAGCCGGCTAAATACGGCAGAGGAGAGAAACATGTCTTTTAACATCGGCCTTAGCGGCCTCTATGCGGCCAACAAACAACTGGACGTGACCGGCAACAACATCGCCAACGTCGCGACCACTGGCTTCAAGTCATCCCGTGCGGAATTCGCGGATATCTACGCGGCCTCCAAGCTGGGCACCGGCCAGAACAGCATCGGCAACGGTGTGAACCTGGCGGCGGTGTCCCAGCAGTTCACCCAGGGCGACGTCAACGGGAGTGGCGGTATCCTCGACATGGCGATCCAGGGTGGTGGCTTCTTCGTGCAGAAGGGCAGCGACGGCTCGCTGGAATACACCCGTAGCGGTGCCTTCCGCGCTGACAAAGACGGCTATATCACCAACAATACCGGCACCTCGCGCCTGCAAGGCTATGCCGCGGACGAGAATGGCAAAATCACCAAAGGTGGCCTGGTTGATCTGCAGCTGAACCTGGCGAACCTGCCACCGAAGGCGTCTACCAAGGTGGACTCTTCCAGCAACCTGAACTCCTCGTCGCCTGTGATCGATCAGTCCAAGAACCCGTTTGATCCAACCAAGTCCGAAAGCTTCACCACGCAATACAGCACCACCTTGTACGACTCCCAGGGCAACGCGCACCCGATGGTGCAGTACTTGGTCAAAACCGATGCCAACCAGTGGCAGGCCTACACCTTGATCGATGGCCGCAATCCTGATGGTTCGGCTCCTACCGGTACCGGTGCTGACGTGAAGGCGCCTGTGCCGTCGACGTTGAGCTTCGATGGTGCTGGTAACCTCAAGAGCATCGTGACCGGCGGTGTTGCCGGTAACACCTTGACCATCAAGGATTGGGTGCCTGGCACGGTGACCGATGGCGTATGGAAGGCTAACGATGCGACGGCTAACAAGGATGGCATCGCCATCAACATGGGCACCGTCACCCAGTACAACTCGGCCAGCTATCGTAACCCGCCGGTCACAGATGGTTACGCCACCGGCCAGATCACCGGCCTGAAGATCGATGGCAGCGGTGTGCTCTTCGCCACTTTCAGTAACCAGCAGAGCAAGGCCATCGGCCAGATTTCCCTGGCCAGCTTCAACAACGAGCAGGGCCTGCAGCCCGCCGGCGGTACGACCTGGAAAGAAACCTTCGCGTCGGGCCAGCCGGGCTTCGATGCACCGGAATCTGGCACTCTGGGGTCGATCAAGGCCACCTCCCTGGAGAACTCCAACGTCAACCTGACCAACGAGCTGGTGGACCTGATCAAGGCCCAGAGCAACTACCAGGCGAACGCCAAGACCATCTCCACCCAAAGCACCATCATGCAGACCATCATTCAGATGACCTGATGCCACCGCGCTAATACCTGCACACAAAAAAGCCCCTCAATCGAGGGGCTTTTTTGTGCGCGCGTTACTAGTTTGCTGCCTGTTTCATCTCGCCTTGCTGCTGGAACGCCCAACGCCGATTGCGCCACGCATGGGCACGGGCGCATGTGGCCCATGGACCATCTGGAGAGATGCATGGCGATGTACAAGCAGTGGGAGGGGGCGCCATCAGGTAGTCACTGGTTTGTCCCGAGTGATTTAAGCGCCGATGTATACACACGCAAAAGTCAGTCGGATGAACCCGGGGGAGGCAAGTCCTCTGATGCTGAATCGGTTAGGCAACTGCTCAATGAGTTGAGGGATGCCGAAAAAACATCCAAGAGCCAGACCGTTCGAGACCTTCGTGACAAGTTGAACGAGAAGCGCGAAGAACTGGGGGATGAAAAGTTCAAGGAGATCATGCTGGAGTTGATGGAGAAGGCAGACGTCTCCTGGCTGGAGATGCTGCGGCGCCTGATGAAGGAATGGTTTCCGGAAACGGACGATACATCACCCACGCCCTCGCCGCCTTCACCTGGCCCGTCGCCAGGTGGTGGCGGTGGTGGGGGCGGTGGTGGCAGGCCAAGCCCCGGCAATTTTGGGCCCAGCGAGCCTATGAGTAATCTGCCGATTACGGAAGGTTCCAAGCACTTCAACTACAAGCCTGATCAAAGTAACCCAGGGAAAAAACCGGACAACATCTGGAGTGGATTCAGCCAGGGGCCCGATGGCAATTGCGTTACAGTTTCAGCGATAAAGGGCGCCATGATGAGGTTTGGTCAAAAACCCACTGACGTTTTCAAGGAGGTAAAAGAGTCAGCAGACGGTTATTACGTAAAAATGCGTGATGGCTTCGAACTTGATTTATCCAAGGACGAATTAAGGCAGGCGGCCAGGTATGCGCAGTTCAAGGGGGATAATCCGGGCATGCTGACCGATGCCAACTTCATGTTTGCAGCGAGCGCCAAGCGGGCACAGATTG
Source organism: Pseudomonas fluorescens (assembly GCF_001902145.1). Taxonomy (GTDB): domain Bacteria; phylum Pseudomonadota; class Gammaproteobacteria; order Pseudomonadales; family Pseudomonadaceae; genus Aquipseudomonas; species Aquipseudomonas fluorescens_BV. The sequence goes on along the minus strand of NZ_MRST01000016.1, from coordinate 157,376 downwards.
AAGGTAATGGGCTGGACGACAACCCAAGTCAATCCAAAAGAAGCTTCGCCCATGCGATGCAAAGTTTGAACAACGGCGAAATGCCCCACGAAGCATTGGATCGCCTGGGTTTGAAAGGTCTTTACCGGCAGTCTTCAAGCCGTGAGCTAGCGAGCGGCAAGCTCGGTGTAGTGGCCTACGATCGCCATTCGATGGCGGTCATCGATGGGCGCGTGGAGTTGTGGGGGCGCAGGGGGGGCACGCCGAAGCAGGGTATTGCGTACGCCTTCCTCTAGGGCGATCAGCAAAAAGCCCGATAAACCCTATGCAGTCGGGGTTTATCGGGCTTTTTCGATCCAGTGGGTTAATGCCCCTGGGCAGGCTCAGCTTATTGGCAAGCTTCGCAATCCGGCTCGTCAATCGCGCAGGCCTTTGGCACAGGTGCCGGGCCGGCTGGCGCTGCGAGTACCGAGTCATCACCGTGGTTGCCGCTGGACACTGCGTTCAGCTTACCGGTGTTGATGGTCGACTTCTCGGTGCTGGTGGCGGCCAGGGCACGGAGGTAGTAAGTGGTTTTCAGGCCACGGTACCACGCCATGCGGTAGGTCACGTCCAGCTTCTTGCCCGAAGCACCGGCAATGTACAGGTTCAGGGACTGGGCCTGGTCGATCCACTTCTGACGACGGCTGGCGGCGTCAACGATCCACTTGGTGTCCACTTCGAAGGCGGTCGCGTAGAGCTCTTTGAGTTCTTGCGGGATGCGCTCGATCTGCTGCACGGAACCGTCGTAGTACTTCAGGTCGTTGATCATGACCGAGTCCCACAGGCCGCGGGCCTTCAGATCGCGAACCAGGTACGGGTTGATCACGGTGAACTCGCCCGACAGGTTCGATTTCACATACAGGTTCTGGTAGGTCGGTTCGATCGACTGCGACACGCCAGTGATGTTGGCGATGGTGGCGGTCGGTGCGATGGCCATGATGTTGGAGTTACGAATACCTTTCTGCACACGGGCACGTACCGGCGCCCAGTCCAGGGTTTCGTTGAGGTCAACGTCGATGTACTTCTGGCCACGGGCTTCGATCAGGATCTGTTGCGAATCCAGCGGCAGGATGCCCTTGGACCACAGCGAACCCTGGAACGTCTCGTAGGCGCCGCGCTCGTCGGCCAGGTCGCAGGAGGCCTGGATCGCGTAGTAGCTGACCGCTTCCATGGACTTGTCGGCGAACTCGACCGCTGCATCGGAACCGTAAGGGATGTGCTGCAGGTACAACGCGTCCTGGAAGCCCATGATCCCCAGGCCAACCGGACGGTGCTTGAAGTTGGAGTTCTGCGCCTGTGGCACCGAGTAGTAGTTGATGTCGATCACGTTATCGAGCATGCGTACGGCGGTGTTGACGGTACGCTCCAGCTTGGCGGTGTCCAGCTTGCCGTTGACGATGTGGTTCGGCAGGTTGATCGAACCCAGGTTGCAAACGGCGATCTCGTCCTTGTTGGTGTTCAAGGTGATCTCGGTGCACAGGTTCGAGCTGTGGACCACGCCCACGTGCTGCTGCGGGCTGCGCAGGTTGCATGGGTCCTTGAAGGTCAACCATGGGTGGCCGGTTTCGAACAGCATGGACAGCATTTTGCGCCACAGGTCTTTGGCCTGGATGGTCTTGAACAGCTTGACCTTGCCTGGGTATTCGGTGAGGGCTTCGTAGTACTCGTAGCGCTCTTCGAAGGCCTTGCCGGTCAGGTCGTGCAGGTCCGGCACTTCGGATGGCGAGAACAGGGTCCACTTGCCGTCATCGAAGACGCGCTTCATGAACAGGTCAGGGATCCAGTTGGCGGTGTTCATGTCGTGGGTACGACGACGGTCATCACCGGTGTTCTTGCGCAGCTCGATGAACTCTTCAATGTCCATGTGCCAGGTTTCCAGGTAGGCACATACAGCGCCTTTGCGCTTGCCACCCTGGTTCACGGCAACAGCGGTGTCGTTCACCACTTTCAGGAAGGGCACGACGCCCTGGGACTTGCCGTTGGTGCCCTTGATGTAAGAACCCAGAGCACGCACCGGTGTCCAGTCGTTGCCCAGGCCGCCGGCGAATTTGGACAGCATGGCGTTGTCGTGGATCGCGTGGTAGATGCCCGACAGGTCATCCGGCACGGTGGTCAGGTAGCAGCTCGACAGCTGTGGACGCAGGGTGCCGGCGTTGAACAGGGTCGGGGTCGACGACATGTAGTCGAAGGACGACAGCAGGTTGTAGAACTCGATCGCACGGTCTTCTTTGTTCTTCTCTTCGATCGCCAGGCCCATGGCCACGCGCATGAAGAACACTTGCGGCAGTTCGAAGCGGATGCCGTCCTTGTGGATGAAGTAACGGTCGTACAGGGTTTGCAGGCCCAGGTAGGTGAACTGCTGGTCACGCTCGTGGTTGATGGCCTTGCCGAGTTTTTCCAGGTCGAAGGTGGCCAGGATCGGGTTCAGCAATTCGAATTCGATACCTTTGGCGATGTAGGCCGGCAGTGCCTTGGCGTACAGGTCGGCCATCTCGTGATGAGTGGCGCTGTCGGCGACTTTCAGGAAGCCCAGGCCTTCGGCGCGCAGGGTGTCCATCAGCAGGCGGGCGGTCACGAACGAGTAGTTCGGCTCACGCTCGACCAGGGTACGGGCGGTCATCACCAGGGCGGTGTTGACGTCGGTCAGGGCTACGCCGTCGTACAGGTTCTTCAGGGTTTCGCGTTGGATCAGGTCACCGTCGACTTCTTCCAGGCCTTCGCAGGCCTCGGTGATGATGGTGTTCAGGCGGCCCAGGTCCAGCGGTGCGAAGCTGCCGTCGGCCAGGGTGATGCGGATCGACGGGTGCGCTTGTACGGCGGCCTCTTCGGCCGGGGAGCGTACGGCACGTTCCTTGGCACGTGAATCGCGGTAGATCACGTAGTCGCGGGCCACTTTCTGCTCGCCAGCACGCATCAGGGCCAGTTCGACCTGGTCCTGGATTTCTTCGATGTGGATGGTGCCGCCCGATGGCATGCGACGCTTGAAGGTCGCGGTGACCTGTTCGGTCAGGCGGGCAACGGTGTCGTGGATGCGCGACGAAGCGGCAGCGGTGCCGCCTTCAACTGCAAGAAACGCTTTGGTGATGGCGACGGTGATTTTGTCATCGGTATAAGGAACGACAGTGCCGTTACGCTTGATCACGCGCAGTTGGCCAGGTGCAGTGGCGGACAGATCCAGGTTCGAATCAGCGGCCTGCGGCACGGAGCCTTGCGGGTTCTCGCGAGTTGTGTCGGTTTGCATGAGGGGGTGTCTCCACATTCTATATTTATTTGGGCACCATCACGGTGCCCACCGTTCCGTCCTGAAGCACTTACAGCAGGCCTGGGCCTGGCATAACAACTTCGGGACAGGAGGAAGGGAGCTCATCGCGCCGCTTCCATGCCGAAGTCTTTGGTTCGGGGCCGGGGAGCCCTTAGCCGTATTCCTGGTGGGTGACAGTGGCCCCATTCAAGCCCTGCAACACCCGTACCGTTTTCTGCCAATCGGGCTGGAAAACGGTTGCCATCCGCGTGCGCGGTTTGGGCTTTCAAAAAATGCTTTGGTTCAACCAAACACGAGCAAGAAAGCGCTTGAGTTTCTTGTCTGATTTGTGTTTGGTCTTTTCGCTGAAAACCCTACATGTAGGGTTTTTTTAGCGTCGAGGTACAAGATAATGCGTTTTCGGGGGCTTAGCAACGCACTACCTGTGGATAACGCTGTGGGTAAAATGTGTATGAATCATGGAACACCCGTGTAGGCCGCATTACTACTGGATTACACCGTTTGTCACCGAATATTCCCGGGTAGAAACTGCAGGCGGGAATTTTGAGGGCGCGAACCCTACCACAAAAAATCGCCATGACCGAATGGATTTCCCGGCTTGTGTTCAAGGGCCGGTGCATGGCTACAATCGGCCTTGATCAGGGCGATAGCGTGCTTGCTCCATATGACAACTGTAGGAGCGAGCTCGCTCGCGAACATCGTCAACGATAATGCAGCAAACCTGGATAAATGCGGTGCCCTTGCGTTCTTCGCGAGCAAGCTCGCTCCTACAATAGAGAACCGAGGTAGCGCATGGAGCAAGAAGCCTGGCAGATACTGATCGTCGAGGACGACGAGCGACTCGCCGAGTTGACCCGTGAGTACCTGGAAAGCAACGGCCTGCGTGTGTCGGTAGAAGGCGATGGTGCCAAGGCCGCGGCGCGCATCATCGCCGAGCAGCCGGACCTGGTGATCCTCGACCTGATGCTGCCCGGCGAAGACGGCCTGAGCATCTGCCGTAAAGTGCGCGAGCGCTATGACGGCGTGATCCTGATGCTCACCGCGCGCACCGACGACATGGACCAGGTGCTGGGCCTCGACATGGGCGCCGACGACTACGTGTGCAAACCCGTGCGTCCGCGTTTGTTGCTGGCGCGTATCCAGGCGCTGCTACGCCGCAGCGAGCCGGTGTCGCCGCCCGCAATGGAAAATCAACGCCGCCTGCAGTTTGGGCCACTGGTGGTGGACAATGCCTTGCGCGAAGCCTGGTTGCATGAGGGCAGCATCGAACTGACCAGCGCTGAATTCGACTTGCTGTGGCTGCTGGTTGCGAATGCCGGGCGCATCCTGTCCCGCGAAGAAATCTTCATAGCTCTGCGCGGTATCGGTTATGACGGCCAGGATCGTTCCATTGACGTGCGTATCTCGCGCATTCGGCCAAAGATCGGCGACGATCCAATCCACCCACGCCTGATCAAGACCATCCGCAGCAAAGGCTACCTGTTCGTCCCCGAAGCCGCTGCCGATATGCCGCTGTGAACTCGATCTTCCTGCGCATCTACGGCGGCATGTGCGCGGCACTGATCCTGGTGGCGCTGCTCGGCGCCCTCGCACTGCACCTGCTTAATGACGTGCGCAGCGGCCAGTACCGTGAGCGCCTGGCCCACGGCACCTTTGCGTTGATGGGCGATAACCTGCAACCCATGAGCGCCATTGAACGGCAGCGCGCCTTGGCGGTGTGGGAGCGTTTGCTGGGCATCCCGCTGGAGCTGCGCACGTTCACCGATGCGCAATTGGACCTGGGCCAGCGCAACCGCCTGCAACGCGGTCAGGTCCTGGTGGAACAGACCGGCCCCCACGCGGCGCGGGTGCTGCGGTTGGTCAGCGAGCAAGAGCAATTGGTGCTCACCGGCGAAGTGCAGCAGATCAGCGAGCAATTGGCCCGTGCGACTATTTACCTGCTGGCCGACGAACTGGTGCGTTTCCCGGTGGCCGAACAGCCCCAGCGCCTGGCCGACATCAAGCAGGCCAAGGGTTTTGGTTTTGAAATGCACTTGATGGCCCTTGACCAGGCCGACATGGACGACGACCAGCGTCGTCGCGTGGCGGAGGGCGATACGGTGATGGCGCTGGGCAAGGGCGGCGATTCGATTCGCGTGTTTGCCGGCATGGTCGGCACCCCTTGGGTACTGGAGATCGGCCCGCTGTACCAGATGAACCCGTACCCGGCGCAATGGCTGATCCTGATCACCTTGATCGGTCTGACCCTGATCGGCTTGATCGTCTATCTGCTGGTGCGACAACTTGAGCGCCGGCTCAAAGGCCTCGAGGCGGCGGCCACGCGTATCGCAAAGGGCAACCTGGAAGTGCGCGTACCCGCTCGCGGTGCCGACTCGGTCGGGCGCCTGGCGGCAGCCTTCAATGGCATGGCTGAGCACCTGCAGCAATTGCTGGCGATTCAGCGTGAGCTGGTGCGCGCGGTCTCCCACGAGCTGCGCACACCGGTCGCGCGCCTGCGTTTTGGCCTGGAGATGATCGGTGACGCCGCCACGCCCGAAGCCCGGCGCAAATATCTGGAAGGCATGGATGGCGATATCCAGGACCTCGATGGCCTGGTGGACGAGATGCTCACTTATGCCCGCTTGGAGCAGGGTGCGCCGGAGCTGAATTTCCAGCGCGTGGACCTTAATGCATTGCTCGACCAGGTAATTGGCGAATTATCGCCATTGCGCCCGCAGGTCACCGTCACCCGTGGTATTTGCCTGTCCTCGGCACATTGGGATGACGCCTGGGTCGACGCTGAACCGCGCTATTTGCACCGTGCCCTGCAAAATCTGGTGAGTAACGCCATGCGCCACGCCAGAGGCCAAGTGTTGATCAGTTATCAGGTGGGGCAGGTGCGCTGTCGCATTGATGTGGAAGACGATGGCCCCGGTGTGCCGGAAAGCGCCTGGGAGCGGATCTTCACGCCGTTCCTGCGCCTGGATGACAGCCGTACCCGCGCTTCTGGCGGGCATGGCCTGGGCTTGTCGATCGTGCGGCGGATAATCTATTGGCACGGCGGGCGGGCGTTGATCAGCAAGAGCAACAACCTGGGCGGGGCGTGTTTCAGCCTGAGTTGGCCCAGAGATCAAGATAAGCCCTGACTCCCTAACTGTAGGAGCGAGCTTGCTCGCGAAAAACGTCAATGATAACGCGTGCTTCCTGAATAAACGCGGCGCCTGTGAGTTTTTCGCGAGCAAGCTCGCTCCTACATTGCGATAGCCACTAGGCTCAACAACTGCTCCCCTTGCACCACAAATTGCCCTCCCAGCTCTTTGCCATGCTTCCATTCTTCCGAAAGATCGGTCAGCAACCGCAACCGCACCCTCCCAGCCGCTGACCACTCCAACACCTCGGCATGCTCGAAATAAAAGCGCTTGTGCACGATCGGATAGAGCGCCTTGAACAGGCTTTCCTTGACCGAAAACGTCAGCGTCACCAGCAAGGCGTGTTGCTCACGGGGTAGGGTGGCCATGCGCTGCAACTCATCGACCGTCAGGATTTCTCCGGCCAGGCGTTCGGCCCGTTCCAGTGTCAGCAGGTTCTCCAGGTCCATGCCCAGCCCACGCCATCGCGCCTTGTGCCCGACAATCGCCGCAGCGTGCCCGGTGCTGTGGGTGATGGAACCACTGATATGCCCTGGCCAGACCGGGGCGCGGTCTTCGCCGATGGCCGGGATGCAGTGCAGATGATCGAGTCGTTGCAGCGCTTCGCGCGCACACAGGCGGCCGGCGAGAAATTCCGCCTGGCGCTTGGCGACCGAGCGTTGGATGCTCGCGGGCGGCGGCACATCGCAGCGCTGGAAATCGCCGGGGCTCAATAAAACCGGGTCGAATCGCGTGCTCAAAAACACCGTGCCCGGCAAAGAAACCGGCAACGGCCAATGATCATCGAGTGGGGTGCAGCAAGCGGGTAGGGGCGTCATGCGCGGTATTTTGCCGAGTTGGCGCGCCAGTGGATAGCCCGATGCGGTTCAGGTGCGGTTCAGAGCCTGTTCAGGGGGAGTTCAGGGGCGCCTGCGTAGTCTGGACCCCACAGCCTAAACGCGTATGAGGTAACCACCATGACTGCGATCAAAAAGCTGATGTTGGCCTTGACCATGCTCGGCGCCACTGCCGGCGTGCAGGCGTCCGATGGCGCCTTTGCGGCCTTTGGCAGCGAGAAAACCAAGAAATCCAGCAACCTGATCCATCGTGTCAGCTTCGAAGACGCCGGCACCCAGGGCGCGCCGTGGGGCCAGGCCCTGGGCGCTACCGCCGCGCAACCCGACTATCGCAGCGGCTACGCGCACCTGACCGGCCACTACAATGGCATAAAACTGCGCCCCCAAGAGCTGCAGGGCCGCTATGATATCCCCCTGTCGGCTAGTTGAATTGCAGTGGAGAACCTTATGAAATTGCTGGTGGTGGAAGATGAGGCGCTGCTGCGTCATCACCTGTTTACCCGCCTGACCGACAGCGGGCATGTGGTCGAAGCTGTGGCCAATGCCGAAGAAGCCCTGTACCAGACCGGCCAATTCAACCATGACCTGGCGATCATCGACCTTGGCCTGCCCGGCATGGGTGGCCTGGACCTGATTCGCCAGTTGCGCACCCAGGCCAAGACTTTCCCGATCCTGATCCTCACCGCCCGCGGCAACTGGCAGGACAAGGTTGAGGGCCTTGCGGCCGGGGCCGACGACTACGTGGTCAAGCCGTTCCAGTTCGAAGAGCTGGAGGCGCGCATGAACGCCTTGCTGCGTCGCTCCAGCGGTTTTACCCAGTCGACTATTGTCGCCGGGCCGCTGCTGCTGGACCTTAACCGCAAGCAAGCTTCCCTGGACGAGCAACCCTTGGCGCTGACTGCCTATGAGTATCGGATCCTCGAATACTTGATGCGTCATCATCAACAAGTGGTCGCCAAAGACCGTTTGATGGAGCAACTGTACCCGGATGACGACGAACGCGATCCAAACGTGATCGAAGTGCTGGTCGGCCGCCTGCGCCGCAAGCTGGAAGGCCCGGCCGGGTTCAAGCCGATCGACACCGTGCGTGGCCTGGGCTACCTGTTCAATGAGCGCTGCCGTTGATTCGTTCGCTACGTGTGCGCCTGATGCTGGCGGCCGCCACCCTGGCCGTGCTGTTTATGCTCGGCTTGTTGCCAGCCATGCAAGGCGCGTTCAGCCTGGCGCTGCAGGATTCCATCGAACAGCGCCTGGCGTCGGATGTGACCACCCTGATATCTGCGGCGCGGGTCGACAATAACCGCCTGCTGATGCCGGCGCAGCTGCCCGATGAGCGTTTCAACCTCACCGACAGTCGGCTGCTGGGCTATATCTACGACCGTGAAGGCCATCTGGTATGGCGCTCGCGGGCGACCCAGGAAGAAAACATCAACTACAAACCGCGCTACGACGGGCGCGGCAACGAGTTTGCGCGGATTCGCGAGGCCAATGGCCAGGAATTCTTTGTGTATGACGTCGAGGTCCGGCTGCTGGGAGGCAAGAGCGCGGCGTTCAGCATTGTCGCCTTGCAGCCGGTACGCGAATACCAACTGACCCTCGAAGGCCTGCGTGAGAACCTCTACCTCGGGTTCGGCGCGGCCTTGCTGGTGCTGTTGACGCTGTTGTGGCTGGGCCTGACCTGGGGCCTGCAAGCCCTGCGGCGCCTGAGCCATGAGCTCGACCAGATCGAAGGCGGCACCCGCGAAAGCCTCAGCGAAGAACACCCCCGTGAGCTGCTGCGCCTGACCGGCTCCCTGAACCGCTTGCTGCACAGCGAGCGCGAACAGCGTGCGCGCTACCGCGACTCCCTCGATGACTTGGCCCACAGCCTGAAAACCCCACTGGCGGTGTTGCAGGGCGTGAGCGAAGACATGGCCCAGCGCCCCGAAGAACGTAGCCAGGCGTGGGTGCTGCAATCGCAGATCGAACGCATGAGCCAGCAGATCGGCTACCAGTTGCAGCGTGCCAGCCTGCGTAAAAGTGGCCTGGTGCGCCACCAGGTCCGCCTGGAACCGGTGGTACAAAGCCTGTGCGATACCCTGGAAAAGGTTTACCGCGACAAGCGGGTCACCGTGACCTTCGATTTACCGCAGGCCTGCGAAGTGCCCATCGAGAAGGGCGCGTTGCTCGAAATGCTCGGCAACCTGCTGGAAAACGCCTACCGCCTGTGCCTCAAGCAAGTGCGTATCAGCCTGGTGGAAAACCTCGATGGCATTGAGCTGTGTATCGAAGATGACGGCCCCGGCGTACCACCGGACCAGCGTGCACGGATCCTGCAGCGTGGCGAACGGCTCGACCGCCAGCACCCGGGGCAGGGGATCGGGCTGGCGGTGGTCAAGGACATCATCGAAAGCTATCACGCGCGTTTGACGTTGGGGGATTCAGCGTTGGGTGGGGCGGCGTTCAGGATTCACTTTCCTGCCTTGTGATCTGCACTGGCCTCATCGCAGGCAAGCCAGCCCCCACAGTTGATCGGGTTTACAAATTTTGATGTGTGAATACATTCAACTGTGGGAGCTGGCTTGCCTGCGATGGCGGCCTTACAGCCGACCAGGATGTTGAATCTGACCGCGTGCATATCCGTTATGTAGGTAACGGCCACCTAGGGTTCCGCCCTGACGGCGGCTCACTTTTGAAGAGCGCAAAAGTAAGCAAAACGCTCTTGCCCCACCACTCGGCACCTCGCTTAGGCTCGGTGTGCCCGTAATCCGCCAGTGATTTGGGGGGCCGCCGCCACGCGCCATCCATGGCGCGGGGCGGCTAAACCGGCATCCCTGCCGGTTTACCCCCCAAATCCCTGTCGAATTCCGGCCAGCGTGGTTTAACGGGGCGCCTGAGATCAAAAGCAGATCAAGAGCAAGATCAAGAGCGACTCGCTTCGCATCGTGGTTACCGTCGGCTGCTACAGCCTACAAAGTTGTGTAGATACCTATGCTCATCGCAGGCAATACACCTCTAACTCTCCTGCGCTCTGTAGGCCCCCGGCGTCAACCCCGTCCACTTCTTGAACGCCCGATGAAACGCCGACGGTTCGGAAAAACCCAACTGCTCTGCGATCTCTTGCAAAGACAAATCTGCCCGCCCCAAGTGGTAAATGGCGATATCTCGGCGTAACTCATCCTTCAATGCCTGAAAACTCGTGCCTTCTTCGCGCAGATGCCGGCGCAGGGTCTGTGGGCTGATGTGCAAGTGCTGGGCGACGGCTTCCAGGTCTGGCCAGGGCGTGCGGTCGCGGCTCAGAAGGCGGCGCAACTGGCTGCTCAGGCTGTCGCCTTCATCCGGCCGGGATAACAAGTCGGCAGGGGAGCGCTGCAAAAAGTGCTTGAGGGTGCGTTCATCCTGCAACAGCGGCAGGCTCAGGTAGCGGCTGGGAAACACCAGGCTGCTGGTCGGCGCGCCGAACACTTGGGGGCAGGGGAACAGCAGGTCGTATTCACCGGCATGGGCCGGCATCGGGTAGCTGAAGGTGGCCTGCTGCAGCCGGATACGCTGGCCGATCAACCAACTGCCCAGGCGATGCCAGATCACCAGCAGACATTCACTGAGGAAGTGGTCCGGGTCCCATAGCTGCGAGTCGTCCAGGCTCAGGCGCGCCATGTCGCCTTCTTTAGTCAGCTGCCAGCGTGGGCCTTGGGGGAACAGGCTATAAAACAATAAGCCGCGCTCCAGCGCCTTCTCCAGCGTGCGGCAATGAATCAGCGCGTGGCACATCATGGCGAAAGTGCCACGTTTGCTCGGCCCCTCGGCAAACCCCAGGTATTCGTCATCCAGCCCCAGCCAGAGCATTTGCAGCAAGCGGGTAAATTGCTCTGGAGCGATGCGGGCGCGGGGTTCGGTCAGCAGTTCCGGGGTGATGCCCACCTGCTGCAACACCCCCGAGTAGTCAAAACCGGCCCGGCGCGCACCGCCGAGGGCCGCTCGGGCGTAATGGCTGGCGATGGTACGTTCACGCATGCAAGGGCCTCATCCATGGAGTGGCGGATAGTAGCCATCACCCGGCGGGGCGACAAGGCGGATATCCGCCAAATTGTAGGACGAGACAGGATGAGTGGGCGGAAATCCGCCACCTTGTTGCACTCCCCGGAGTCGCCCGTGAACCCCAAGCCCTGATGTCTAAAGGCCTTTAGCGCGTTTAAGCAAAGTGGCACGCTGTTTGCGATAAGGATTACAGCGCAGGCTTGCTCCTACAGGCTTCGCAAACAACAAATCCCTCCAGTGCAGGAGGGTTCGCAATTCAAGTGCCGTGGGCAATGGCGGATATTTGCCACACGGGACGTTTGAGGAACTTTGCAATGACGACTCGTCAGCCAATCTACAAATCCCTGTATTTCCAGGTGATCGTTGCAATCGTTATCGGTATTTTGCTCGGCCACTTCTACCCGCAGACCGGCGTGGCCCTCAAGCCACTGGGTGACGGCTTTATCAAGCTGATCAAAATGGTCATCGCCCCGATCATCTTCTGTACCGTGGTCAGTGGCATCGCTGGCATGCAAAGCATGAAGTCGGTCGGCAAGACCGGCGGCTACGCGCTGCTGTACTTCGAAATCGTTTCCACCATCGCCCTGCTGATTGGCCTGGTCGTGGTCAACGTGGTGCAGCCGGGTGCCGGCATGCACATCGACGTCGCGACCCTTGATGCTTCCAAAGTGGCGGCCTACGTCACCGCCGGTAAAGACCAGAGCATCGTCGGCTTTATCCTCAACGTCATCCCGAACACCATCGTCGGCGCCTTCGCCAACGGCGACATCCTGCAAGTGCTGATGTTCTCGGTGATCTTCGGTTTCGCCCTGCACCGCCTGGGTGCCTACGGCAAGCCGGTGCTGGACTTCATCGATCGCTTCGCCCACGTGATGTTCAACATCATCAACATGATCATGAAGCTCGCGCCAATCGGTGCCCTGGGCGCCATGGCGTTCACCATCGGTGCCTACGGTGTGGGTTCGCTGGTGCAGCTGGGCCAGTTGATGATCTGCTTCTACATCACCTGCGTCCTGTTCGTGCTGATCGTGCTGGGTGGTATCTGCCGCGCCCACGGTTTCAGTGTCATCAAGCTGATCCGCTACATCCGTGAAGAACTGCTGATCGTACTGGGTACCTCGTCTTCCGAATCCGCACTGCCACGCATGCTGATCAAGATGGAGCGCCTGGGTGCGAAGAAGTCCGTGGTCGGCCTGGTGATTCCAACCGGTTACTCCTTCAACCTCGACGGTACGTCGATCTACCTGACCATGGCGGCTGTGTTCATCGCCCAGGCGACCGACACCCACATGGACATCACTCACCAGATCACCCTGCTGCTGGTGCTGCTGCTGTCGTCCAAAGGCGCTGCTGGCGTGACCGGTTCGGGCTTCATCGTACTGGCCGCCACCCTGTCGGCCGTTGGCCACCTGCCGGTTGCCGGCCTGGCGCTGATCCTGGGTATCGACCGCTTCATGTCCGAAGCCCGTGCCCTGACCAACCTGGTGGGTAACGCAGTTGCCACCATCGTTGTGGCCAAGTGGGTCAAGGAACTGGACACCGACAAGCTGCAAAGCGAGCTGGCATCCGGTGGTACCGGTATCTCCGAAACCCGCGAGCTCGATGACCTGGGCGTGGCTGAAGGCCCGGCGCCTGTCGTCAAGTAAGTGACTGCTGGCGTGAACTGACGCCAACGCTATCCGCAAGCGCCCCGACTGGTTCGGGGCGTTTGCGTTTCTGGCGGGATGCTACGGATATTTTTGGTTTACAGTGAACGCGACAGTACTTACCGGAGGCCTGATGGACAGTGTGGATCTGAACGTCCTGCGCAGCGTGCTGCAATGGCGCCGCGCCGGGCAGCGCGTGATGTTGTACAGCGTGGTGCAAACCTGGGGCAGCGCGCCGCGCCCGCCGGGGGCGATGTTGGCCTTGCGTGGTGATGGCGTGGTGATTGGCTCGGTGTCGGGCGGTTGCATCGAGGATGACTTGATCGCGCGCCTGCAGGACGGCCGCTTACCCGCTGACGGCCCGTCCGTGCAGTTGGTGACCTACGGCGTCACACGCGATGAGGCGGCACGTTTTGGCCTGCCCTGCGGCGGCACCCTGCGGCTCACCGAGGAGCGCGTGGAAGAGTGGGGTTGGGTCGAAGCGCTGTTGGCGCGTTGTGAAGATCATCAGATTGTCGCTCGCGAGCTGAATCTGGCCACCGGCGAGGTGACGTTGAGCGCCGCCAGCAAGAGCGACGTGGTGAGCTTCGACGGCGAACGCTTGCGCGCCATCTATGGCCCGCGCTGGCGCCTGCTGTTGATCGGCGCCGGGCAGCTGTCGCGCTACGTAGCGGAAATGGCGCGCCTGTTGGATTTCGAAGTGTTGATCTGTGACCCCCGCGAAGAGTTCGCCTACGGCTGGGAAGACCAGCATGGCCGCTTTGTGCCGGGCATGCCCGATGAGGCGGTGTTGAATATTCATACCGATGAACGCACGGCTATTGTCTGCCTGACCCACGATCCACGCCTGGATGACATGGCGTTGCTGACGGCGCTGAACTCCGCGGCGTTCTATATCGGCGCCCTCGGTTCGCGGGTCAATACCCAAAAGCGTCGGGAGAACCTGGCCGCACTGGGCCTGTCGGCGGAGGCCATTGCGCGTTTGCACGGGCCGATCGGCCTGCACATCGGCAGCCATACGCCGGCGGAAATTGCGCTGTCGCTGATGGCGGAAATTGTTGCGATCAAGAACGGTGTGGCACCGATGCAGAAAAAACCGATGGCAGTGGTGGCCGGGTGACGGTGACGGCGATTGTGCTGGCGGCGGGGCAGGGCAGTCGTTTTCGTGCCGAAGCCGGGGCTGATCAAGACAAGTTGCTCGCCTCGTGCGTAGGCTTGGATGGTGTTAGCCGGCCGGTCATCGAACAGGTGCTACGCAATTTACCTCGGCGTGTCGTAGAGCGCTGGTTGGTGACTTCGCCGGAGCGCGGGGAGGTTATCCGTCTGGCAAAGGCTTATGGCTGTCAGGTTGTGCTGCTGGACTCCAGCGGGATGGGCGACAGCATTGCGGCGGGGGTCAAGGCCAGCGATGCAACGGATGGGTGGCTGGTGGTGTTGGGGGATATGCCGTTTATTCAGTCATCGAGTATCGAACGGGTGATTGCCAGCGTGGAGGGCATCACTGTGCCGGTATCTGCCGGGCAGTACGGGCACCCGGTGGCTTTCCACCACACGTTTGGGCCGGCGCTGATGGCTCTGAGTGGGGATCGTGGGGCCAGGCCTTTATTTGCACAAACACAGGTGCGAGAGGTGCAGGTAGATGATCCTGGTGTGCTGTGGGATGTGGATGTGCCGCAACGGTTGAGTTTTACTGCAGGTTAAGTGTGGGAGCATTCCAGGTTGAGATAATCAGCCATAAAAAAGCCCCGCCTGATCACTCAGGAGGGGCTTTTTAGTGGCTTATGGAATCAGACGAGGGGTTTAGGCTCGTGCTCTGCTTCCTGGGCCTCGTGCTCTACCGCCTTGGCTGCGGCTGCAGCAGCTTCGGCTTCCTTGCGGCGACGACGCACTTCACGCGGGTCGTTCGGCGCACGGCCGTTTTCGGTGAGGGCGCTTGCAGGTGCAGCTTCAACCACAGGGGCGGCCACTTCGGCAACCACCGGGGCTTCAACTTCAACCACGGGCTCAGCAACCGGCGTCGGCTCAACCACCGGGGCTGGCTCGGCGACGACTTCAGCAACCGGTGCCGGTGCTTCTTCTACCACTGGGGCAGGCGCTGGCGCTTCAACCGGTGCAGCCGGTTCGGCAGTCCACTGGAAGGCGGTCTGTTCTTCGCGAACTTCACGCACAGCGGGGGCAGCTTCTTCGACCACCGGAGCTTCTACAGCCGCTTCGACTACTGGCTGAGGCTCAACTACTGGAGCAGGTTCAACGGCAACCACGTCGGTTTCCGGCTGTGCATCGCGAACCGGGGCAACTTCCACTTCCGCAACCACTGGGGCTTCGACAGGGGTCGTGGCTTCAACGACTGGCGCTTCAACAACCGGCGCTTCAACCGCTGGGGCTTCGGCCACTGGTGCTTCTGCTGCACCGGTGTCTTCGACAGCGGCGGTAGCGCGTTCGGCTTGCTCGTGAGCCTGGGCCTCAGCAGGAGCGCTGATGACCGAGCTGGCAACGGCAGCGGTAACGGCCAAGCCGGCAGCCAGTTCGGCGCCTGTTGGTTCGTTGTTGGCAGCTTCTGCGTTTTCGCCGGCTTCTTCCGAACCTTCGATCACGTTGCCGTTGGCATCACGCTGACGCTCACGACGGTTGCTGCGACGACGCTGGCCACGGGAGCGGCGGCGTGGACGATCGCCTTCGGCGTTGTCCTGGCCGTCTTCCTGCAACTGCTCTTCGCCGGTCAGTACTTCTTCTTCGCTGGCGGCAGCGGCTTGCTCGGCGCGTGGTTGACGCTCTTCACGTGGCGGGCGCGGTTGGCGCTCTTCGCGTGGTGCGCGCTCTTCACGCGGCTGGCGGGCCGGGCGTTCGTCGGCGGTAACGGCTGCGGCTGCGGCAACGGCAGGTGCCGCGTCCAGAGGCTCGCGCAGTTCACGCACGCGTTCTTCACGCTCGCCACGCGGCTTGCGATCTTCACGTGGAGCGCGTGGGGTACGTGGGGCGCGCTCTTCACGCGGTGCACGCTCTTCACGGGCTACGGTCGGGGTGTCTTCACGGGCTTCGCGAGGCGCACGCTCTTCACGTGGTGCGCGTTCTTCACGCGGGGCACGTTCCTCGCGCGGCTTGCGCTCTTCGTCACGGCGGCCATTGCGGTTACGGCTCTGCTGGCGACCGTTGCGACGCTCTTCATTGCGCGCTGGGCGCTCGGTGGCAGGCTTTTCAACCACAACCGGGGCAGCAGGCTCTTCCTTGGTGGCGAACAGGCTGACCAGCGACTTCACCAGGCCCTTGAACAGGCTTGGCTCAGGCAGGGCGGCCGGCGCGGCAACCGGGGCGGCAGCTTCGGTCGGTACCGGTGCGTTGGCGCGGGCCGGCGCAGTCTTCACGGCCGCTTCCTGGCGAACCAGGGTGCGGGTCGCAGCGGCTGGCTGGACTTCTTCGACTTCGGCAGCAGCCGCGGCGATTTCATAGCTGGACTGGCCGCTATGGGCTTCCGGGCTGTCATCACGCAGGCGCTGGACTTCGAAGTGCGGCGTTTCGAGGTGATCGTTCGGCAGGATGACGATACGGGCACGGGTGCGCAGTTCGATCTTGGTGATCGAGTTGCGTTTTTCATTGAGCAGGAAGGCGGCAACCGGAATCGGCACTTGTGCGCGAACTTCGGCGGTGCGGTCTTTCAGGGCTTCTTCTTCGATCAGGCGCAGGATCGCCAGGGACAGCGATTCAACGTCACGGATGATGCCGGTGCCGTTGCAACGCGGGCAGACGATGCCGCTGCTCTCGCCCAGGGATGGACGCAGGCGTTGGCGGGACATTTCCAGCAGGCCGAAGCGCGAGATGCGGCCGACTTGCACGCGAGCGCGGTCAGCTTCCAGGCATTCGCGGACTTTCTCTTCCACGGCGCGCTGGTTCTTGGCAGGGGTCATGTCGATGAAGTCGATCACGATCAGGCCGCCGATGTCACGCAGGCGCAGCTGGCGGGCGATTTCTTCAGCCGCTTCCAGGTTGGTCTGCAGGGCGGTTTCTTCGATGTCGCTGCCTTTGGTCGCACGTGCCGAGTTGATGTCGATGGACACCAGGGCTTCGGTCGGGTCGATCACGATGGAGCCGCCGGAAGGCAGTTCGACCACGCGCTGGAAGGCGGTCTCGATCTGGCTTTCGATCTGGAAACGGTTGAACAGCGGCACGCTGTCTTCGTACAGCTTGATCTTGCTGGCGTACTGCGGCATCACCTGGCGGATGAAGGTCAGGGCTTCGTCCTGGGCTTCAACGCTGTCGATCAGCACTTCGCCGATGTCCTGGCGCAGGTAGTCGCGGATGGCGCGGATGATCACGTTGCTTTCCTGGTAGATCAGGAATGGCGCGGAACGATCCAGGGACGCTTCTTTGATAGCGGTCCACAGTTGCAGCAGGTAGTCGAGGTCCCACTGCATTTCTTCGCTGCTGCGGCCAAGGCCGGCAGTGCGCACGATCAGGCCCATGTCGGCCGGTGCGACCAGGCCGTTCAGCGCTTCACGCAGTTCGTTACGCTCTTCGCCTTCGATGCGACGGGAAATACCGCCGGCACGTGGGTTGTTCGGCATCAGTACGAGGTAACGACCGGCGAGGCTGATGAAGGTGGTCAGGGCTGCGCCCTTGTTGCCACGTTCTTCTTTTTCGACCTGGACGATGACTTCCTGGCCTTCGCTCAGGACGTCCTTGATGTTCACGCGGCCTTCGGGGGCTTTCTTGAAGTATTCGCGGGAGATTTCTTTGAGGGGCAGGAAGCCGTGGCGCTCGGAGCCGAAATCGACAAAGGCAGCCTCAAGGCTTGGTTCGATGCGAGTGATACGGCCTTTATAGATGTTGGCCTTTTTCTGCTCGCGTGCACCGGATTCGATGTCCAGGTCGTAGAGGCGTTGGCCATCTACCAGTGCAACACGCAACTCTTCGGGTTGAGTTGCGTTAATCAGCATTCTTTTCATGTTGTACCGTCGGTTTCCGGGCTGCCGGAAACGGCGTTCGGCACACACGACTTCTCACGGTCGGTGTCAGGTGCGTCAAGAGTGGTTGGCCACTCCAGTGTCCAGCAAAATCGGCCAATTGGGCCGGTATCGCGACGGACGCGTCCTGCTCGTTAGCGGTGGTGACAAAGGCACCACTTCAACAAAAGCTAAGGTCAGGAGGAGGAATCAACCGGCGACTGTGGACGAGATGAAGCGTCTGAAACAAGCCTAGTGCTACACAGTCCGACGGTTGTGCATCTCCACCCTACACGTATCCCTGATAATTCGGGTGCTGCCGCGCGCAGAATCCGCAGCGGGTTGGCATTTACCGTGTTCTCCAATGGGGAGTCCACGCTCATGGCTAAACAAGACTAGGTGTGGGCGGTTGCGCTCTCACTCAGCTCTTAACAGGCGTTGTTTCCGAAGCATTCGCCGTGGTCTGGCTCAAAACTGACTGCACTTTGTGAACTGGCCGTAAATATCGGCGCAAAAGGCGAGTATTCACTCTGCTTTCTGCACTCGCTTCAGGCCTCATGTCACCTGCGCTTGTTACAATCTTGAGCCTTCCTGGGTGGCGAAAGCCCCGTAGGACGGCCTCGCGTCCTGATGAATTGCGATGGTCAGGGCCGGCAGTTTGCCGCATGTCCTCTGCCCAGGCCGCTTTTGGCGGCGTTCGCGACTATAGCAGTAATGATTAAGTGCTTCAATTCCATAAAAAATTGTTATCATCGCCGCCATGACGACTACCACCCCCCCGACCCCCAGCGTCCAGCTGCTTGAGGTCTCGCCGGAATATGCCGGCCAACGCATCGACAACTTTCTTTTGGCCAGGCTCAAAGGCGTGCCCAAGACCTTGATTTACCGCATTTTGCGTAAAGGCGAAGTGCGCGTGAACAAGGGGCGCATCAAGCCTGAGTACAAACTGCAGGCGGGCGATATCGTCCGTGTGCCGCCTGTGCGCGTGCCTGAACGCGACGAGCCGGTACCGCTGGCCCAAGGGTTGTTGCAGCGCCTGGAAGCGTCGATCGTGTTCGAAGACAACAAGCTGATCGTGATCAATAAGCCCTGTGGCATTGCGGTTCATGGTGGCAGTGGCTTGAACTTCGGCGTGATCGAAGCCTTTCGTCAGTTGCGCCCGGATGCCAAGGAGCTGGAACTGGTCCACCGCCTGGACCGTGATACCTCCGGCCTGTTGATGATCGCCAAGAAACGCAGCATGTTGCGCCACTTGCACACCGCCCTGCGTGGCGATGGCGTGGACAAACGCTATATGGCCCTGGTGCGCGGCAACTGGGCCAGCTCGATCAAGAGCGTGCGTGCGCCGCTGCAGAAGAGCAACCTGCGCTCCGGCGAGCGCATGGTCGAAGTGGACGAGGAGGGCAAAGAGGCCCTGACCCTGTTCAAGGTGCTGCGTCGCTTTGGTGACTTCGCCACGATGGTCGAGGCCAAGCCGGTCACTGGCCGCACTCACCAGATTCGTGTGCATACCCTGCATGCGGGCCACTGCATTGCGGGTGACACCAAGTACGGCGACGAAGATTTCTCCAAGGAAATTCGCGATCTGGGCGGCAAGCGCCTGTTCCTGCACGCCTACATGCTCACCGTGCCGCTGCCCGATGGCGGCGAGCTGAAACTGCAGGCGCCGGTCGATGAAATGTGGGCCAAGACCGTGGAGCGTTTGAGTGTCGCACCTTGACTACAGGCTACTGATCTTCGATTGGGACGGGACGCTGGCCAATTCCATTGGCCGCATCGTCGAGTCCATGCACATGGCGTCGACCCGTTCGGGCTTTGAGTTATGCACGGATCTGGCGGTCAAGGGCATTATCGGCCTGGGTTTGCCTGAAGCCATTCGTACCCTGTACCCCGACATCAGTGACGCCGAGCTGGTTGCGTTTCGCGAGCACTACGCCGACCACTACATCGCGCTGGAGGCTGTGCCTTCGCCGCTGTTTGAAGGCGTGGTGCAGTCGCTGGAGGCGTTTCGTGCCGAGGGTTATCACCTGGCGGTTGCCACGGGCAAGGCTCGTCGCGGCCTGGACCGTGTGCTCAAGGCTCATGGTTGGCAGGATTACTTCGATATCACCCGCGCTGCGGATGAAACCGCCAGCAAACCTCACCCTTTGATGCTGGAGCAGATCCTTGCGCACTGTGGCGTAACGCCACGCGAGGCATTGATGGTAGGCGATGCGTCTTTCGACCTGATGATGGCGCGCAATGCGGGCATGGATAGTGTCGCCGTCAGCTACGGCGCCCAGTCTGCCGAGGCGTTGCAGCAATACGAGCCGAGGCTGACGATTGATCATTTTTCCGAACTGCAGGCCTGGCTCAGCCGGGCCCGATAAGTCTTTGCTGGGGTTAATGGCATGAGTGACGAGTGGAAGGCGCCTGAAAAGGCCGAGAGCAGTGATGATAAAAGCTGGAAGCTTCTGGAGAAGACCCTCCTGGCCAGCGTCCAGGAACAGCGGCGTTCTCGGCGCTGGGGGGTTTTCTTCAAGCTGCTGACCTTTGTGTACCTGCTTGGGATGCTGGCACTGTTCAGTCCGCTGATGGACATGGAAAAGAGCGCCGCCCGCGGCAGTCACTACACCGCCTTGATCGAGGTGCGCGGAGTGATTGCCGACAAGGAACCCGCCAGTGCCGACAATATTGTCACCAGCCTGCGCGCGGCTTTCGAGGATGCCAAGGTCAAGGGTGTGATCCTGCGCATCAACAGCCCAGGTGGCAGCCCAGTGCAGTCGGGTTATGTGTATGACGAGATTCGTCGCTTGCGCGCCTTGCATCCGGATATCAAGCTCTATGCCGTGATCTCCGACCTGGGTGCCTCGGGTGCCTATTACATTGCCAGTGCCGCAGACCAGATCTATGCCGACAAGGCCAGCCTGGTAGGTTCCATTGGTGTGACGGCGGCCGGTTACGGTTTTGTCGGCACCATGGAGAAGCTGGGGGTGGAGCGTCGCACCTACACCTCGGGTGAGCATAAGTCGTTCCTCGATCCTTTCCAGCCGCAGAAGGCGGATGAAACCGCGTTCTGGCAGGGCGTGCTCGACACTACCCATCGTCAGTTCATTGCCAGCGTCAAGCAGGGGCGTGGGGATCGCTTGAAAGATAAAGAGCATCCGGAGCTGTTCTCCGGCCTGGTCTGGTCGGGCGAGCAGGCATTGCCGCTGGGCTTGATTGACGGCTTGGGCAGCGCCAGCTCGGTGGCGCGGGATGTAGTGGGTGAGAAGGAGTTGGTGGATTTTACGGTCGAGGAATCGCCGTTTGATCGCTTCTCCAAGAAACTCGGTGCCAGTGTGGCGGAGAAGCTAGCCCTGTACATGGGCTTCCAAGGGCCATCCCTGCGCTGAAATCTTAAGGCTGACATAGCTCAAAATGTGGGAGCGGGCTTGCCCGCGAAGGCGGTGGATCAGTCGCACTTGTATCGACTGACACTCCGCTTTCGCGAGCAAGCCCGCTCCCACATTTGGTTTTGCAGTGTTCTAAGGGATTTTCACGTCTTCGCTCAGCAGCATGTCCACCAGCCTGACGAGTGGAAGGCCGATCAGGCTAGTCGCATCAGGCCCTTCCGTGCTCTGGAACAGGCTCACGCCAAGTCCCTCGGCCTTGAAGCTGCCTGCGCAGTCATACGGCTGTTCAGTTCGCAGATAGCGCTCAATACGCTCTGCATCCAGTTCACGCATGTGTACGGTAAACGGCACGCAGTCCACCTGGCAGCGCCCAGTCTCGCTGTTGAGCAGTGCCAGCCCGGTAAGAAAGCTCACACGCTTGCCGCTGGCTGCCAGTAATTGCTCGCGGGCATTTTCGAAGGTGTGCGGCTTGCCGATGATCCGGCCTTCCAGTGCGGCGACCTGATCCGAGCCAATGATCAAATGGCCAGGATGGCTGGCGGCGAGGGCGCGGGCCTTTTGTTCGGCCAGGCGCTTGACCAGCTCGATGGCGGATTCATTCGGGCGGTGGCTTTCGTCGATATCCGGCGAGCTGCAGGTGAACGGCAGGTGCAGGCGGCTCAGTAATTCCCGGCGATAAACCGAGCTGGACGCGAGTAATAAAGGCAGCATATACGTCTCCTCAAGGCAGTCGCAGATTCTAGCGACGTGACCGGCTGACGCACAGGGCTGAATTTCCTTTGACATGGCCGGGTGCATCCCTATAATGCTGCGCCTATGTTGAATGACCCGATTCCACCTCACGTTGACCCGCGCAAATTGGCTGATCGTGGCACCACCCTTCAAGGTGAGATGCTGCTGGCCGATTTGGAGAGACTCTGCGACCCGCTTTCCGACACTGTCGGTACGGTGCAGGCACAATTCGTTTTTGAACGAGATGAACGTAAATCTGTGGTAATCCACAGCGTTATCGACACCGAAGTCAAAATGGTTTGCCAGCGTTGTCTTGAGCTGGTCACCCTGCCGATCCACAGCGAATGCAGTTATGCTGTGGTGAAAGAGGGTGCGAATACCCAGTCGTTGCCGAAAGGTTATGACGTGCTGGAACTGGGCGAAGATCCATTGGATCTGCATGCACTGATCGAGGAGGAGCTTTTGCTCGCCTTGCCCATTGTGCCTGCTCATCATCCGGAAGAATGCCAGCAGCCGGAGGGTCTCGATGACGAGGCCGAGCCGAGCGAGGACGAGGTAACGCGGTCCAACCCGTTCAGTGTATTGGCGCAGTTAAAGCGTGACCCAAACGTTTAGGAGTTAATCAATTATGGCTGTTCAGCAGAACAAAAAATCCCGCTCCGCCCGTGACATGCGCCGTTCGCACGACGCTCTCGAGGCTAGCACCCTGTCCGTGGAAAAGACCACTGGTGAAGTTCACCTGCGTCACCACGTATCGCCAGAAGGCGTATACCGTGGCCGTAAAGTGATCGACAAGGGCGCTGACGAGTAATCACTTGTCTGCTCAAGTCATCGCGATTGACGCAATGGGCGGGGACTTCGGTCCCCGCAGCATTGTTCAGGCCTGCATTGCCAGCCTGTCTGCCACGCCCTCGCTGCACCTGACCCTCGTCGGTCAACCCTCCCTACTTGAAGAACTGATTGCCAGCCATCCGGCGGTGGATCGCGCGCGCCTGACGATTACGCCAGCCAGCGAAACCATCAGCATGGATGAAAAACCGGCGGCTGCCCTGCGTGGCAAACCCGATTCTTCAATGCGGGTGGCCCTTGAGCTGTTGCGTGATGGCAAGGTGCATGCCTGTGTCAGTGCCGGTAATACCGGCGCGTTGATGGCGTTGTCGCGGCACGTGCTCAAAACCTTGCCGGGTATTGATCGGCCGGCAATGGTGGCGGCGATCCCGACGCAGAAAGGCTATTGCCAGCTGCTGGACCTGGGCGCCAATGTCGATTGCAGCGCCGAGCACCTGTTGCAGTTTGCCGTAATGGGCTCGGTGGCCGCCGAAGCGCTGGGCGTGGCCCGGCCCCGGGTTGCCCTGTTGAATATCGGCACCGAGGACATCAAGGGCAACCAGCAAGTCAAGCTTGCCGCCACCTTGCTACAAAGCGCGCGGGGCTTGAACTACATCGGCTTTGTTGAAGGTGATGGTTTGTACCGTGGTGAAGCTGATGTGGTGGTGTGCGACGGCTTTGTCGGTAATATCCTGCTCAAGTCCAGCGAAGGCCTGGCAACCATGATTGCCACGCGTATTGAAGCTTTGTTCAAGCGCAACCTGGCGTCACGTATGGTGGGTGCCTTGGCGTTGCCCCTGATGCGACGCTTGCAGGCTGACCTGGCGCCAGCACGGCACAACGGTGCAAGCTTTCTTGGCTTGCAGGGCATTGTCGTAAAAAGCCATGGCTCGGCCGGTGTGCTGGGCTTTCAAAGTGCAATTGCACGGGCCTTGATCGAGATTCAGGAGAACCTGCCGCAACGCTTGCACGGCCGTCTCGAGGATCTGTTGCCTTAGGCGAATTGGCCCGGGAGTGCTTAAATGTGACCGGCCAGTTCAATTGACCATCCAATCAGTCAGTTTCGTTCGCGCCCACCGTAGGCGCGAGCATTTTTGACGACCAGATCATTAGGGGCTTGTTACATGTCTACATCCCTCGCATTCGTCTTTCCAGGGCAGGGTTCGCAGTCCCTCGGCATGTTGGCCGAGCTGGGCGCGCAGTTTCCGCTGATCCTGGACACCTTCAAGGAAGCTTCCGACGCCCTGGGTTACGACCTGTGGGCTCTGACCCAGCAAGGGCCGGAAGCACTGCTCAACCAAACCGATAAAACCCAGCCAGCCATCCTGACCGCCTCGATCGCCCTGTGGCGCTTGTGGCTGGCAGAAGGCGGTGCACGCCCTGCCTTCGTCGCGGGTCACAGCCTGGGCGAGTACAGTGCCCTGGTGGCCGCGGGCAGCCTGACCTTGGCTGAAGCGGTCAAGCTGGTCGAGCGTCGTGGTCAACTGATGCAAGAAGCCGTTCCGGCCGGGCAGGGCGGCATGGCCGCTATCCTGGGCCTGGACGACGCGGTGGTGATCGAGGCCTGCGCCGAAGCGGCGCAAGGCGAAGTGGTCAGCGCGGTGAACTTCAATTCCCCAGGCCAGGTGGTGATCGCCGGCGCCAAGGCAGCTGTCGAGCGTGCCATCGAGGGCTGCAAGGCCCGTGGCGCCAAGCGTGCCCTGCCGTTGCCGGTGAGCGTACCGTCCCACTGTGAGCTGATGCGCCCAGCGGCCGAGCGTTTTGCCGAGTCCATCGCGGCCATCAACTGGCAGGCGCCGCAGATCCCGCTGGTGCAGAACGTCAGCGCGGCCGTGGCCGCCGACCTCGACACCCTCAAGCGCGACCTGCTGGAGCAACTGTACAAGCCAGTGCGCTGGGTTGAATCGGTCCAGACCCTGGCCGCCAACGGTGCCACCGAACTGGTCGAGTGCGGTCCGGGCAAAGTCCTGGCCGGCTTGAACAAGCGCTGCGCCGACGGTGTGTCGACCGCCAACCTCAATACCCCAGAAGCCTTCGCTGCCGCTCGCGCGGCACTGGCCTGAATCCCTTACTTAGGAGAAGCCTGCATGAGTCTGCAAGGTAAAGTTGCACTGGTTACCGGCGCAAGCCGTGGCATTGGCCAGGCGATCGCCCTGGAGCTGGGCCGTCAGGGCGCCGTAGTGATCGGCACCGCCACCTCCGCCTCGGGCGCCGAGCGTATCGCCGCGACCCTGAAGGAAAACGGCGTGCAAGGTACCGGTCTTGAACTGAATGTGACCAGCGATGAGTCCGTGGCTGCCGTACTGGCCCAGATCACTGCTCAGTTCGGTGCGCCGGCTATCCTGGTGAACAACGCCGGGATCACCCGTGACAACCTGATGATGCGCATGAAAGACGACGAGTGGTACGACGTGGTCGATACCAACCTGAACAGTCTGTTTCGCCTGTCCAAGGGCGTTTTGCGCGGCATGACCAAGGCGCGTTGGGGCCGAATTATCAATATTGGCTCCGTAGTGGGTGCCATGGGCAACGCAGGCCAAGTAAACTATGCCTCTGCCAAGGCCGGCCTGGAAGGTTTCAGCCGCGCACTGGCGCGTGAAGTCGGCTCGCGGTCGATTACGGTCAACTCGGTGGCCCCTGGGTTCATCGACACCGATATGACCCGCGAACTGCCGGAAGCACAGCGCGAAGCCTTGCTGACGCAGATTCCGCTGGGCCGTCTGGGCCAGGCCCAAGAGATCGCGAATGTGGTCACTTTCCTGGCATCTGACGGTGCGGCATACGTGACTGGGGCTACAATCCCGGTTAACGGCGGGATGTACATGAGTTAAATTGTGACGGATCGCTTCAAAAAAATGTCATACGAGCTGTCTAAAATCCGTTATAAAGCTGCAACTTAATTTATAGGCAGGTGGCCGACCGGGTACAGGGTGAAGCTTTCAGTTGAAAAGCTGAAATGGCTTTCTATACACTTACCCACTGGCCAGCTGCCTGAATTTGTCCATTAGGAGTTAAACAAGGTATGAGCACCATCGAAGAGCGCGTCAAGAAAATCGTCGCCGAGCAACTGGGCGTTAAGGAAGAAGAAGTGGTCAACACTGCTTCCTTCGTAGAAGACCTGGGTGCCGATTCCCTTGACACCGTTGAGCTGGTGATGGCTCTGGAAGAGGAATTCGAGACCGAAATCCCGGACGAAGAAGCTGAAAAAATCACTACTGTTCAAGCTGCCATCGACTACGTTACTAGCCACCAGGCGTAATAGTTTGTAGTCGTCGCTTGCTGTCAGGGAAAAACCGCACTGCTGTAAAGGCGTGCGGTTTTTTCTTTAGCGGCGATGAAAAGTGTCGTCATTAGAAAAAGGAGAGTGCTGTGTCGCGTAGACGCGTCGTAGTCACCGGTATGGGTATGTTGTCGCCACTGGGTACGGATGTGCCGAGCAGTTGGCAGGGCATTCTGGCTGGCCGCAGTGGTATTGGTCTGATCGAACACACGGACCTTTCTGCCTATTCCACCCGTTTTGGCGGCTCGGTAAAGGGCTTCAATGTCGAGAAATATCTCTCGATCAAAGAGTCCCGCAAGCTCGACCTGTTCATTCAGTACGGCCTGGCTGCCGGTTTTCAGGCAGTGCGTAACGCCGGCCTGGAAGTCACCGACGCCAACCGTGACCGCATCGGCGTGGCCATGGGTTCAGGTATTGGCGGTCTGACCAATATCGAAGAAACCAGCCGCACTTTGCATGAGACTGGCCCACGTCGAATTTCACCGTTCTTCGTACCGGGCTCGATCATCAATATGATTTCCGGCTTCCTGTCCATCCATCTGGGTGCACAGGGACCTAACTACGCAATCGCCACGGCGTGTACCACAGGTACCCACTGCATTGGCATGGCGGCACGCAACATTGCCTACGACGAAGCCGACGTGATGATCGCCGGCGGCGCCGAAATGGCCGCGTGCGGCCTGGGCATGGGCGGCTTCGGCGCGTCCCGTGCGCTGTCGACCCGCAACGACGAGCCGACCCGTGCCAGCCGTCCGTGGGACAAGGGCCGTGACGGCTTTGTGCTGTCCGACGGTGCCGGTGCGCTGGTGCTCGAAGAACTGGAGCACGCCAAGGCGCGTGGCGCCACTATCTACGCCGAATTGATCGGGTTTGGCATGAGCGGCGACGCTTACCATATGACTTCACCTCCGTCCGATGGAGCGGGTGCTGCGCGTTGCATCACCAATGCCCTGCGCGATGCGAAGGTCAACCCCGACCAGGTGCAGTACATCAACGCCCATGGCACTTCGACCCCGACCGGCGACCTGGCGGAAGCCGAGGCCATCAAGTCGGTGTTCGGCGAGCACGCCTACAAGCTGGCGGTCAGCTCCACCAAGTCCATGACCGGCCATCTGTTGGGTGCGGCGGGCGCGGTCGAGGCGATCTTCAGCGTGATGGCAATCAGGGATCAGGTCGCTCCGCCGACTATCAACCTTGAT
The DNA here is from genome assembly GCF_001902145.1 of Pseudomonas fluorescens. Lineage (GTDB taxonomy): Bacteria > Pseudomonadota > Gammaproteobacteria > Pseudomonadales > Pseudomonadaceae > Aquipseudomonas > Aquipseudomonas fluorescens_BV. The sequence continues at coordinate 130,116 of NZ_MRST01000016.1, read as the reverse complement.
GAGCCGGACGAAGGCTGCGACCTGAACTTCGTACCCCACGAAGCGCAACCTATGCCGATCGACGTGGCGATTTCCAACTCGTTCGGTTTCGGTGGCACCAACGGTTCCCTGGTGTTCCGCCGGTTCGCCGAGTGATGCACAGCTGGGTCGACGGTCAGCCAGCGGACAGCGTGCCCCTGAAAGATCGCGGCCTGGCCTATGGCGATGGGGTGTTCGAGACCATCGCCGTCAAGGCCGGGCAGCCGTTGCTGCTCGACCGTCACCTGCAACGCCTGGAAGAGGGTTGCAGGCGTTTGGCATTGGTGGCGGATCACGGGTTGATTCGCCACGAAGTGCTGAGCTTCGCCGCCGCCCTTGGCGACGGTGTTCTCAAATTGATCCTCACCCGTGGCGACAGCTTGCGCGGTTATGGCATCAACCCTGGCGCCCCGGTGCGCCGCATCTTGCAGGGCAGTGCGCCCGCTGTTTACCCACCTACCCATGAAGTCGAAGGCGTGCGCCTGTTTGCGTGTGCCACGCGTTTGGCGCAGCAGCCGCTGCTGGCCGGTATCAAGCACCTCAATCGCCTGGAGCAGGTGATTGCGCGTGCCGAATGGCAAGATAGCGAACATGCCGAAGGCCTGATGCTGGATATGTCCGGCCGGGTGATCGAAGGCATATTCAGCAACCTTTTCCTCGTGAGCAACGGCTTGTTACTAACCGCTGATCTGAGCCGTTGTGGCGTTGCGGGCGTGATGCGCGCCGAAGTGCTGGCCCAGGCACAAGCGCTGGGCGTCCCGGTGGCCGTGGCCGACATCAGTGTGGAGCAGTTGCAACAGGCCGATGAAGTCTTCGTCTGCAACAGCGTTTATGGCATTTGGCCGGTGCGAGGCTGCGCTGCGATGAGCTGGCCGGTTGGGCCGCTCACCCGTAAACTGCAGGGCATTGTTCGCGCGCTATTGGATATTTGAGTTGATACGAAAACTGGTGTTACTGCTGCAGATCAGCCTGGTCTCGGCAGCGTTGCTCGTGGGCTTTTCGGCCTGGAAACTCGACTCTGCCCTCAAGCAGCCCCTGAAGCTGCCTCAGGAGCAATTGCTCGATGTACCTGCTGGCGCTACGCCGACGGGCACCTTCAATCGTCTGGAAGCTGACGGCGTGCTCGACGATGCCTTTTGGCTGCGCCTGTACTGGCGTTTCAACCTCGAAGGCCAGCCGCTGCACAGCGGCGAGTACCGCATGAGCCCGGGCCTAACCGCCGAGGGTTTGATCGGCCTGTGGCAGCGCGGCGAAGTGGTGCAGTACAGCCTGACCTTGGTGGAGGGCTGGAATTTCCGTCAGGTGCGCACCGCCCTGGCCAAACATGAAAAGATCGTGCAGACCCTCGCGGGCCTGAGTGACAGCGAAGTGATGGATAAGCTCGGCCACCCAGGTGTGTTTCCGGAAGGGCGGTTCTTCCCCGACACCTACCGTTTTGTCCGCGGCATGACTGATGTCGAGTTTTTGAAAAAAGCCTACAACCGCCTGGACGATGTACTCGCCCAGGAGTGGAGCAAGCGTGCCGCCGACGCGCCCTACACCGACCCTTACCAAGCACTGATCATGGCGTCGCTGGTGGAAAAGGAGACCGGTGTGCCTCAGGAGCGCGGGCAGATTGCCGGTGTGTTTGTGCGTCGCCTGAAGATCGGTATGCTGCTGCAGACCGACCCTACCGTGATCTACGGCTTGGGTGAGCGCTACAACGGCAAATTGACCCGCGCCCACCTCAAGGAAGCCAACCCCTACAACACCTACATGGTCGCCGGCCTGCCGCCCACGCCCATCGCGATGGTCGGCCGCGAGGCGATCCATGCAGCGCTGAACCCGGTACCGGGCAGCAGCCTGTACTTCGTCGCCCGTGGCGATGGTAGCCATATATTCTCGGATAACCTGGATGCGCATAATGCCGCTGTGCGTGAGTTCCAACTCAAGCGCCGTGCCGATTACCGTTCCAGCCCGGCACCGGTGGTGAAACCGCTGGAAGATTCGGCACCTTCCAGCGATGCGCCTACCCCCGACGCTCCGATCGAGCCCGCGCCGGACACTACCGCGCCTCAAAGCCCGCAATGACTCTGACTAAGGACTGCCTGTGACTGGCTTGTTTATTACCCTGGAAGGCCCGGAAGGCGCCGGCAAAAGCACTAACCGTGACTACCTGGCCGAGCGCCTGCGTGCGCAGGGCATCGAGGTGGTGCTGACCCGTGAGCCGGGTGGTACGCCGTTGGCCGAGCGCATTCGCGAAGTCCTGCTGACCCCGGGTGACGAGCCGATGAATCCGGACACCGAGTTGCTCCTGGTGTTTGCCGCCCGTGCCCAGCACCTGGCCGAAGTGATTCGCCCGGCCCTGGCGCGGGGTGCCGTGGTGATCTGCGACCGGTTTACCGACTCCACCTACGCCTACCAGGGTGGGGGCCGGGGGTTGTCCCTGGAGCGCATCGCCACCCTGGAAACCTTCGTGCAAGGCGATCTGCGCCCCGACCTGACCCTGTTGTTCGACCTGCCGGTGGAAGTGGGCATGGCCCGCGCCAGTGCGCGAGGTCGCCTGGATCGCTTCGAGCTGGAAGGCCAGGCCTTTTTTGATGCGGTGCGCAGCGCTTTCCTGCAGCGCGCCAAGGCCGAACCCGCACGTTATTACCTGTTGGACGCCGCCCAGCCGCTGAGCCAGGTGCAACAGGCTATCGACGCGCTGTTGCCCACCCTGTTGGAGCGTAACCGTGGCTGAGTCCTACCCGTGGCAGGACGGTCTCTGGCAGCATCTGGCGGGGCGTGCCCAGCATGCCCACGCCTATCTGCTGCATGGGCCGGTGGGCATCGGTAAACGCCACCTCGCCGAACGCCTGATGGGCAGCCTGTTGTGCCAACGCCCGGTCAATCTGCAGGCGTGTGGCGAGTGCAAGTCCTGCCTGTTGCTCAAGGCTGGCAGTCACCCGGACAACTATGTGCTGGAGCCCGAGGAAGCGGACAAGGCCATCAAGGTCGACCAGGTGCGCGACCTGGTGAGCTTCGTGGTGCAGACCGCGCAGATGGGCGGGCGCAAAGTGGTGCTGATCGAGCCGGTCGAGGCGATGAACATCAACGCGGCCAACGCCTTGCTCAAAAGCCTTGAAGAGCCGTCCGGCGATACCGTGCTGTTGCTGGTGAGCCACCAGTCCAGCCGCTTGTTGCCGACCATTCGCAGCCGTTGCGTGCAGCAGGCTTGCCCGTTGCCCAGCGAAGCCATGAGCCTGCAATGGCTGGCGCAGGCGTTGCCGGAATGCAGTGCAGAAGAACGAGGCGAGTTGCTGACCCTGGCGGCCGGTTCGCCCTTGGCGGCGGTGAAGCTGCAGGCTCAGGGCGTGCGCGAACAGCGTGCACTGGTCGTGGATGGCGTGAAGAAACTGCTCAAGCAGGAATTGTCCGCCACGCAACTGGCCGAAAGCGCCTGGAAGGATATTCCGCTGTTGCTGCTGTTCGACTGGTTCTGCGACTGGTCCAGCCTGATCCTGCGCTACCAGCTTACCCAGGATGAGAACGGCCTGGGCCTGGCGGATATGCGCAAGGTCGTGCAATACCTCGCGCAAAAAAGTCCCCAGGACAAAGTGCTGAACATCCAGGACTGGATCCTCGCCCAGCGCCAGAAAGTCCTCGGCAAGGCCAACCTCAACCGCGTGCTGCTGCTCGAGGCGTTGCTGGTGCAGTGGGTCGGTCTGCTCGGGCGCCGTTAAATTCCGTGGCCGACGGGTGTATCGTTGGCCCTACCTCTTTTGTGACTTAAGCCCTGATTCCTATGCTCGTAGATTCTCATTGCCACCTTGATCGCCTCGACCTTGCCCAGCACGGCGGCTCCCTCGACGCCGCCCTTGAAGCTGCCCGCCAGCGTGGGGTAGGGCACTTCCTGTGCATTGGCGTCAGCGCCGACAACGCCGCCGATGTCAAAGCCCTGGCTGATCGCTACGCCGACGTCGATTGCTCGGTGGGTATCCACCCGCTGGACCTCAAGCCTGGCGAAGCGCCGGCTCTGGACTGGTTACTGAGTGAGCTCAACCACCCGCGGGTGGTGGCCATTGGCGAAACCGGCCTGGACTATCACTACGAGCCTGAAGCTGCCGAGTTGCAGCAGGCCTCGTTCCGCCTGCACCTGCAAGCCGCCCAGCAGACGGGCAAGCCGGTGATCGTCCACACCCGAGGCGCCCGTGCCGATACCCTGGCCTTGCTGCGTGAAGCCGCGTTGCCGCAGGCTGGCGTGTTGCATTGCTTTACCGAAGACTGGGACATGGCCAAGGCGGCCCTGGACCTGGGGTTCTATATTTCCCTGTCGGGCATCGTCACCTTCCGCAATGCCGACGCGCTGCGCGATGTGGCCCGCCAAGTGCCCGCCGACCGCCTGCTGGTGGAAACCGACTCGCCGTACCTGGCGCCCATCCCCCATCGCGGCAAACCGAACTTGCCCGAATATGTACGTGACGTGGCTGATTACCTGGCGATGCTGCGCGGCGAGTCGTACGAGCGTTTTGCCGAGCAGACCACCGAGAACTTCAAGCGCCTGTTCCCGCTGGCCCACGTAGCCGGTTAAAGCGGCTGAATCGCAGGCAAAAAAAACCCGGGTTCTGGGGGGTGAATCCGGGCTAAGACCATTAGGAGTAAAACAAGGGCACGCAGTCCGTCGGTACCCAGGTCGACGCGTCACTTGGGGGAGATGTCGCGCCGACAGTTGAAGTATTGACCACTATCCCATTCAGTCCAGTCGTGATTGATCGTTTTTTAAACAGATTTGGAATACGCGGCCTTCGCTTGAGTTCTCATTGCGCTGATGGGCAGGCTCAGGTGTTGCGTATTATTTCTGACTGATAACGGCGAAATCGTTGGCGCATTGAAACTTATGTGCCTGGCGGGTTCACATAGACATTGCCCAACGACCGTTCAGTCGGGATAATCCCTCGCATCGGGTAAATCGTATCGCCACGTATCCATGGCCCTGCGCAACCCTCCCTATTTCCGACCTCTGCAGACTCTTCCTCATGCACAAAGAACCCCGTAAGGTCCGTGAGTTTCGCCGCCGTGAGCAGGAAATTCTCGACACCGCGCTCAAGTTGTTTCTTGAACAAGGCGAAGACAGCGTCACCGTCGAGATGATTGCGGATGCCGTGGGTATCGGCAAAGGCACGATCTACAAGCACTTCAAGTCCAAGGCCGAAATCTACCTGCGCCTGATGCTCGACTACGAGCGCGATTTGAACGAGTTGCTGCACTCTGCGGATGTCGACAAAGACAAGGAAGCCCTGTCCCGCGCTTACTTCGAGTTCCGCATGCGTGACCCGCAGCGCTATCGCCTGTTCGACCGCCTGGAAGAGAAGGTGGTCAAAGGTCACCAAGTGCCGGAGATGGTCGAGGAACTGCACAAGATCCGCGCCTCGAACTTCGAACGCCTGACCCTGCTGATCAAGGGGCGTATCAGCGAAGGCAAGCTTGAAGACGTGCCACCATATTTCCACTACTGCGCCGCCTGGGCCTTGGTGCATGGCGCTGTGGCGCTGTACCACTCGCCGTTCTGGAGCAATGTGCTGGAAGACCAGGAAGGTTTCTTCCAATTCCTGATGGACATCGGCGTGCGCATGGGCAACAAGCGCAAGCACAGCCCGGAACTGCCGGGCGCCGAGAAGAGCGGCGACACCCCTGCCACGTAAGTCATTCGCCACAGTGATGGCGCAACGATTTACTGCCAGGCGCAGTAACCCAGGAATATACTCAGGCAAGGACCTTGCTAAAAGCTGAGTTATGAGTCAGCTTTTAGCGCGCCCGAATTATCCTCTGCCGGAGTGATCCATGATCGTTGATCGTCAAGGCAGGCGTTTTCGCAATTTGCGGATCAGCCTGACTTCAGCCTGCAATTATGCGTGTACCTATTGCGTGCCTGACGGCAAGCGGCTGGTGGCTGCCCAGGATGAACTGTCGGCCCAAGCCATGGCCCGAGGCGTGGCATACCTGATCGAAGCGGCGGGTATCGAGCGCTTGCGCATTACCGGCGGTGAGCCGTTGGTCAGCCCCAAGTTGGAAGCCTTCATGAGGGCGGTAGGGCAGATGGGCCTGAGCGACATCAGCCTGACCACCAACGGCCAACTGCTGGCGCGCAAACTGCCGTTGCTGGTGGCCGCTGGTATCCGACGCATCAATGTCTCCCTCGACACGCTGGATGCCAACGCTTTCCGCAGCATCGCCCGTGGCGGCGACCTGGCCACCGTGCTCGATGGCATGGACCAGGCCAGTGCTGCCGGAATCAAGATCAAAGTCAACATGGTGCCGTTGCGCGGCCAGAACCTGGACCAGGTGATGCCGCTGCTCGATTACTGCCTGGCGCGTGGCTACGAGCTGCGCTTTATCGAACTGATGCGCATGGGGCACCTGGCCAAAGACTCCAACGCGTTCCTGCAACAGTTCGTCAGTTTGCAACAGCTGCTCAGCTTGATCGGCGAGCAACATGAATACCTGCAAGCCAACGCACCCGTCGATGCGACGGCGGTACGCTACGAAGTGCCGGGCAAGGGCTTCTTCGGTGTGATCGCCAACGAGAGCGTACCGTTCTGCCGCACCTGTTCGCGGTTGCGGTTGTCCTCCACCGGTTGGCTGCATGGGTGCCTGTCCTCCAGCAATCGCCATTATGTCGGTGACTTGCTCGATCAACCGCGTCACCAGGCGTTGCCGGCGTTGCAGGGCTTGTTGATGAAGGCCTTGGCCGACAAGCAGGAAGTGGCGTTTTCCGGTGGTGCCACGATCATGAAGATCATCGGCGGCTGATCCCGTTTTAATTCGGTCGCACATCAGTGGTGGGAGCTGGCTTGCCTGCGATGCTGATGGATTCTTACAACTTTCTAGTTTATAGCCACCGACGGTAACCACGATGCGAAGCGAGCCGCTTTTGATCTTGCTCTTGATCTGCTTTTGATCTTAGGCGGCCCCCCAAATCACTGGCGGATTACGGGCACACCGAGCCTAGGCGAGGTGCCGAGTGGTGGGGCAAGAGCCCTTTGGTTACTTTGGGGCTTTTCCAAAGTGACCCGCCGTCAGGGCGGAACCCTAAGTAGCCGTTACCGCAGGAATGGATATGCACACAATCTAACTGTGTTGACTGCCGGGCCGCCTTCGCGAGCAAGCCCGCTCCCACAGTTGGATCGTGGAGTGTCAGGTAGATAAGCGTCGGCTGTCAGGCCGTCATCGCAGGCAACCCCCACATTTGTCATGCGCTGCTCGAACTGGCGTAGAACCTGCATCCCACGCCCCATTCGCCGGTTTCCTGTCACCGGCCTCTGGAGGATTAGGATGCGTAGTCTGGTTTTGCTGCTGGCGTCATTGGCCCTGGGCGGTTGCATGACCGTCAGTGATATGGCCGAAGGCACCCGCTATCAGATGAGCGATGCCGGGCTGCTCGATCACAGCGATACGCGGCGTACCGCCTCGGTGCGCATACAGCCGGACTCCTTTGTGTTTATCGCCCAGGGCGCCTTCGTGCCGCCGGGCAGCGCTTACCCGCGGCCCAATGTGGTGGCCGAGGAAGCGTTCAATGGCTTCGTTGAATATTTCCCCATGATCCGTCGCGCCCGCCAGCCGGAGGGTCTTGAACAGGCCATGGCCGAAGCCCGCGACGCGGGTGCTCATTACCTGCTGTATTGCCGCTTTGCGGCAGCCGATGACCGTATCGGCAACGCCGACGAGTGGACCGACCAACAAGCCCTGGACCGCCTTGGCCTGGACAGCGGGGTGATCCAAGTCATGTTGATCGAGACCAGCACCCAGTATTTGATTGATACTGCACGTATTCGCAGTCGTGGCGGTTTACTGACGTTCCACGACACATCGCCACAAGATTTGATCGCCCGCCCCCTGGCGCAATATGCCCGCGGTTTGCTGGGTATGAGTGATCAGTAAGACAGAGGAGCCCGCCATGACCGATTCCGCCAAGGCTAATGAGTTATTGGCCCAACTGCCCAAGGGCAAGGGGCCGGCACCGGTGCATCTGTGGAACCCGGATTTCTGCGGCAATATCGACATGCGCATCGCCCGCGATGGCACGTGGTTCTACCAGGGCACACCCATCGGGCGAAAGCCGATGGTCAAGCTGTTCTCCAACATCATCCGCCGCGATGGCGACGATTATTTCCTGGTGACGCCGGTGGAAAAGGTCGGCATCCGCGTCGATGATGCGCCGTTTGTGGCAGTGACCCTCGAAGTGCAAGGGCAGGGCGAAAGCCAGTTATTGCGCTTTACCACCAACGTCGACGAACAGTTCGAGGCAGGCCTCGAACACCCGCTGCGGGTGGTGATCGACCCCGTCACCCAAGAACCCGCCCCCTATGTGCGCGTTCGCACCAACCTCGAAGCCCTCGTGCATCGCAACGTTTTTTACCAGTTGGTGGAGCTGGCGGTGAGCCGTCCGATCAACGGTCAGAACTGGCTTGGCGTCTGGAGCAGCGGGGAGTTTTTCCCCATCGGCCTGGAGCCCTGAGGCGGTTTTTGTCTTCAGCCTGAAATAATCCTCTTGCGGTAAACGCGCGCTTTCGGTTATCAATTTGTACATGATTAGACATGTTCGATTTGATAAGAAAAAACGCGTCGTCGATGAGCTCATCCGCCGTATCGAAGGTGGAGTCATGGCCGACGGCTTCCTGTTGCCGGGCGAGCACCAACTGGCCGAGGAGTTTGCGGTCAGCCGGGGCACGCTGCGCGAGGCGCTGGCCGAGCTCAAGCGTCGCAACTACATCGCCACCCAGAGCGGCGTCGGTTCGATTGTCACCTTTGACGGCATGGTGTTGGACCAACGCAGCGGTTGGGCCCAGGCCTTGGCCGATACGGGCGCCCAAGTAAGCACCGACGTCCTGCGTTTCGAAGCCGTGACGCACCCGGATCTGTTCAGCCGTTTCGGCACCGACCAGTTCATTACCCTCGAGCGCCTGCGGCGTACGGCTGACGGTACAGCGGTGTCGCTGGAGCGCTCGTTGATGCCGGCCGTTGGCGATCTGGAAAACCTGCCCCACATTGGCCTGATCGACAACTCCCTGACCATCACCCTGGCCGCCTACGGCTACGTCGGGGCCGACGGCGACCAGTGGATCGGTGCCGAACCCCTGAGCGATGAAGACGCCGAATTACTCGGGCGCCCCAGCGGTACGGTATTTCTCAAGGCGTCGCGCACCACCTATGATCGTCGCGAGCGTTTCATGGAGCATGTCGAAAGCCTGCTCGACCCGCTGCACTTTCGCCTGCATCTGCAGTTTGGAGCGTCGAAATGACCCGAGAAAATCGCGCACTTGGCGCCTTTTATGGCCTGGCCCTGGGCGATGCCTTGGGCATGCCCACCCAATCCTTGAGCCGCGAGCAGGTCCAAAAGCGCTTCGGTGCCATCACCGCCTTGGAAGACGCCGACGCCGACCAGCCCATTGCGCCCAACATGCCTGCCGGTTCCATCACCGATGACACCGAACAAGCCATCCTGGTTGCCGAGTTACTGGTGCAAGGCCAGGGCCAGATCGAGCCCAGCGTGCTTGCCCAGCGCCTGATCGACTGGGAAGCGGGGATGCGCGCCAAGGGTTCCCAGGACTTGCTCGGGCCGTCCACCAAACGCGCGATCGACATGATCCTCGCCGGCCATACCCCAGAAGAATCCGGGCGCTACGGCACCACCAATGGTGCGGCCATGCGCATCACCCCGGTGGGCATCGCCGCCGATGTCAGCGACCCGGGGCGGTTTATCCAGGCGGTGATCCAGGCGTGCCAGGTCACTCATAACACCAGCCTGGGTATTTCCAGCGCTGCGGCCGTGGCGGCGGTGGTCTCGGCTGGCATCAATGGCGTGGACCTGGGGGAAGCCCTGAATATCGGGACCCAGATTGCTCGACAGGCCGAAAGCCATGGTCACTGGATCGCGGGCGGACGCATTTCTACCCGCATCAGTTGGGCTCGCACCCTGAGCGTCGGCAGCGGCGACAAAGCATTGTTTGCCGACCTGCTTTACGAGTTGATCGGTACTTCGGTGGCTTCCCAGGAATCGGTGGTGGTCTCGTTTGCCTTGGCCCAGCAAGTGGCGTCGGGTGATATGAATGCCTTCGAAGCCCTGTGCCTGGCGGCCAGCCTGGGCGGCGACACCGACACCATTGCCGCGATCCTGGGCGCCATGCTGGGGGCGTGCCTGGGTATGCAGTGCTGGCCTGAGGCGTTGGTTGAACAGGTCAAGCGGGTCAATGGCCTGGACTTGCAGCCGCTGGTCCAGGGGCTGCTCGCTTTGCGATAAGTCCCTGTTCCCTGTAGGAGCGAGCTTGCTCGCGAAAACCACCAGAGCGCTGCTTTTTTCCTGGCTCCCCGCGTTATCGTTGGCCACCTTCGCGAGCAAGCTCGCTCCTACAGTGGATCTTTGCGTCAGGACGACCCGGTAAGAGGTTTGATTTGCATATCCGCCACAACCACAACAATACAGGCACCAGGAGCACCCCTTAATGAGCAGCCCCTCTTCCGGCCAAAGCGCCGGACAACTGGAAACACGCGGCATCGAGCCGGTCCCGGAAGGCGAGTGCAACGGTCATCCGCTGCAACTGTTCTGGGTATGGTTCGCGGCCAATATCAGCATCCTCGGTTTGCCCCTTGGTGCGACGCTGGTGGCGTTTCGTGGCCTGGCCATCTGGCAGGCGATCATCGTCGCGATTCTTGGTGCCGCTGGCTCCTTTGCCGTAGTGGGCATCATCTCCATCGCCGGTCGCCGTGGTCGCGCGCCCAGCCTGACCTTGTCCCGCGCCATTTTCGGTGTGCGCGGCAATATCGGCCCGACATTGGTGTCGCTGATGTCCCGCCTGGGTTGGGAAACCGTCAACACCACCACCGCAGCCTTCGTATTATTGTCGTTGAGCTCCATCCTGTTCGGCTCGGCAGTGGAGGCCAAGAGCGCGCCGGTGCTCACCCTGATCTTCATTGCCATCTTCGTGCTGCTGACCCTGGCCGTATCGGGCCTGGGCCACGCCACATTGCTGGTGATCCAGAAGTGGGCCACCTACGTATTCGGCGGCCTGAACATTCTGGTGGGCGGCTTTCTGTGTGCCACCATCGACTGGAGCGCGGTGTTCAACGCCACCCCGGCGCCGTTGAGCGCGATGATCATTGGCGTAGGCACCATGGCTGCCGGTACCGGTATCGGTTGGGCCAACGCCGGTGCAGACATGTCGCGTTACCAGCACCGCAGCGTCAAGGCCGTGCGCCTGGTGGCCTCCGCCGCGTTTGGTGCAGGTATCCCGCTGGTGCTACTGATCACCCTGGGTGGCCTGTTGTCGGTGGGTAACAATGACTTGGCATCGGCCACCGACCCCATCATCGCGATCCGCGACATGCTGCCGACCTGGATGGCCGTGCCGTACCTGATCACCGCGTTCGGCGGGCTGTTGCTGTCGAACAATCTGTCAGTGTATTCGGCCGGTCTCACCACCCTGACCCTGGGTTTGAAGGTCAAGCGCGTGCATGCGGTGATCGTCGATATCGTGGCGATTTTTGCCGGCTCCATCTACTTCATGCTGATCGCCGACAGCTTCTATGGCCCGTTCATTACCTTCATTTCGCTGCTGGCGGTGCCGATCACGGCGTGGGTCGGGATCTTCGTGGTCGACCTGATTCACCGTCATTATTACAGCCCCACCGACCTGCTGGACGTCAGCCCCAGCAGTGCCTACTGGTATCGCGGCGGCGTGGAGTGGCGTGCATTTGGCGCCTGGGCCGTGGCCATTGTGCTGGGGTTCAGCTTCACCACCATCGGCACCACCGCCGAAAACATCTGGTTTGCCGGGCCGCTGTCCGACTCCTGGCTGGGCCACAACGGCCTGGGCTGGGTCGTGACCTTCCTGGTAGCGGGTGGACTATATGCGGTACTGGGCGGCGCGGCTGACCGTCGTCCTGCTTTAGCAGAGAGCGCCAATGTCTAGATTGCTGCACACCGGCCAGGTCATTGTTGACCTGGTCATGGGCCTCGACACCCTGCCAGCAAGCGGCGGTGACGTGCTGGCCAACTCCGCCAGTTTCCAAGTCGGTGGCGGGTTCAACGTGATGGCTGCGGCACGACGCAATGGGTTGCCGGTGGTTTACCTGGGCCGTCATGGCGAGGGCCGCTTTGGCGAGCTGGCGCGTGCAGCGATGCAGGCCGAGGGTATTGAAATGGCCTTGGCAGCCAGCGCTGGCAAAGATACCGGGTTGTGCGTGTCGCTGACTGAAGCAAGCACCGAACGCACCTTCATCTCCCATCTCGGCGCCGAGGGTGAGCTGAGCGCCGACGACTTGGCTCAGATCGTCCCGCGTGTCGATGATTACGTGTATGTCAGTGGCTACAGCTTGCTGCTTGACGGTAAGGCGCAGCCGTTGCTTGACTGGCTGCTGGCGCTGCCGCGAGACATCGTAGTGGTATTCGACCCAGGCCCGCTGGTCAAGGCGCCGGACTCAGCGTTGATGCGCGCCTTGTTGCCGCGTATCGACATCTGGACCAGCAATGGCCCTGAAGCCCTCGCGTTTACCGGGGCGACGGATATTAATCAGGCGCTGCCCATGCTGAATCAGCACATGCAGGCACTGCTGGTTGTGCGCGATGGGCCAAATGGTTGCTGGGTAGGGCGTGGGGCAGAGACTGAGCACGTACCAGGCTTCAAGGTTCAGGCGGTAGACAGCAATGGTGCGGGGGATGCACATGCAGGGGTATTTATTGCCGGGTTGGCACTAGGATTGAAACCTGTTCAAGCGGCGCGCAGAGCGAATGCAGCCGCAGCACTGGCGGTGACCCGTTGGGGGCCGGCGACTTCACCTGGCACTGCTGAGGTCGATGCATTAGTGACTGAATAAACGAAGCTCAAAAATGTGGGAGCGGGCTTGCTCGCGAATGCGGTGTGTCAGTTAAAACATGTGCTGACTGACACACCGCATTCGCGAGCAAGCCCGCTCCCACAATGGGTCCTGCGTTTAACCTGCTTTTTTCAGGGCTTGGATCAACTCATCTTTGCGCATGGTTGAGCGCCCAGGAATATCCTTGGCCCGCGCCTCTTTCATCAAACTTTCCTTGGTCTGCGTACCCAGCGAGGCACGGCTGCTGCGCGGGTGCCCTTCACGACTGGCAGCGGCGCGCTTGGCCGATTCCTGCCGGTCCTGGGTTTTCTTGGCTGGCGCCTTGCGTCGGCCTGATCCGCCGGCTTTTTCACCGCCGCCAGACTGTTTGTTGACGGTCGCCCAGGCACGGGCTTCGGCTTCGTCCTTGGGCAACCCCTTGTGCTCATAACTGTCTTCGATATGAGCGGCCTTGCGTTTCTGTTCGTCGGTGTATTTGGCTTTGCTTCCACGAGGCATCGCTAAAACTCCTTCTGGCCCCAGTGGCCTGAGGCCAGACCAGAAATGGATTACTGAGGGACTGCACCGTCCAGCTTGCGTGCCTCATCCACACCAGAGGCAGTCAGCTTGATCGGCAGGTTCAACGAATATTCACCGGCGTCGTCGGTGGTCACATGCCCATCCTTGATCAGCCCGCGGTCCTGCAGGAACGCCAAGACACCGGCGACCTCTTTCTCACCGCGGTAATTGTCCAGCACCTCCTTGCCCAAACCTTGCGGATGAGCGTGCAGCAGGCGGGTGAGGACTTCTTTTTCAAGGTTTCTATCGACGTTCATGCGTACCTCTTCACGGGGAAATGGTCGGGTGTAGGTCGTACCAAGGGTGTATCAAGGCGCTGGTTGTTTCTTCGCGCCCGGGATGTTCGAGTCGTCGCCCTTGTTGATCTTCGGCTCATTGTTGTCCGTGCCTGGGCCCATCTTGCCGTTGCCTACGGCAGGCGGTGCCTGGCGCTGAGTGTCATTGCCTTTGGTGCGTGGGTCGGCGCTGTTGTCGATGATCGCACCACCATTGGTATCCAGGCCCGTGCCCATGGATTTTTGCGACTCAGTGGTGGCGTCCGGCGTAGGGTCGGTGGGCCCGGTGGTCGAACTGCCAGCGAAGGCGCTCAGGGACGCGGCAGACAACAGGCCGGTGAGGGCGAGGGCAGCAAATTTGGAATTTTTCATCAGGGTGCCTCCATATGATTAATGTCCTTACCCTGTATTGGTCTGCCCGCGTTTGCCGATCGTGCCGGGATGGCGACGAACGGTATCAGCTCACATGTATCACTTTATGTGCCGATACTCGGCGCGCTACCAAGCGCGCCACCGTGATCGTCCAGTTGAGTGCGGCGATCACCAGTACGCTCAGCATCATTGTCGCAAGGCCGAAGTCGACGATGATCTTGCCTGCGAGCCAGGGAAACCCGAAGACGCCGATAAAGTACGCCAGGCTGAACAGCAATAACGCCTGGGAAGTGGTGCCGCTGGGTGCTTCGTTGGCCACCAGGCCATTAATCACCGAATACGTCAGGCCATACCCGATCCCTAGCGTGGCGGCGGCGAGCACATAACTGAGGTTACCGCTGACACCAAACGCGAACAGCGCGATCGCGCCGAACATCACCCCGGATAATACGCAGGCAGCCTGGTATGCATCGCGCTTGACCACGAAACCGGCGATCAGCAGGCGACTGGTAATTGCCGCTGTCAGGAAACCCGCGAAGAACAGCGAATAGTCCAGCTTATGGGCAACGGCATAGCTGGTCTGGAACGAAGACAGCCCCCCGAATACGCAGCCACCCAGGCCGACCATCAGGATGGCGAACGCCGCCTTGGAAGACAGTACGCGGCGGCTTGCAGCCCAGGAAATCCTGGAGGTCGGTACATTCGCGTGCTGCCGCAACCGAGAGCCCATGCGCCAGAACATCACCACCCCGGCGAGGCTGGCGAGCCCGGCAATATAAAACGCCGTTGTCAGGGGCAGGTCCAGCGCAGTGGCGGCGCGTCCCAGCAAAGGGCCGGAACCTATGCCGCTCAACATACTGCCCGAGAGCAAGGCGAAATATTTGGCCCGCTGGCGGGGTTCCACCAGCAGCGTCACGATGATCGGGCCCAAGGTATAGAACACGCCCCAGCCCAAGCCAAGGGACAATCCAAACAGCATCAAGCCCTGGCCAAACCCTGGCGTCAGGGCAAACCCCAGGCAGGCCACCATCAACAATAGGCCGGTGCTCGCAATCGCTCGCGCCGCGCCCAGCGCATCGGCCAGATGCCCGGAAAGCACCACCGCTACAAAGGTGCTGAGCATCGCCGTGGCAATGACACTGCCCGCGTCGTGTTCATTACCGCCACGGGCATGGATCAGCAGTGACAACAGAAAGGTCGAGCCGTAAGACAGTGACAACAGGAAACTGGCGAGGCAGAACAGCGCGAATGTCTTCGTGCCCACTGGTGGCGTGGCGTGCATGAGCAGGTCTCTGATCGTTGGATTTATGCCCATTGTTTACCATGGGCGTGCGCAGGCTTTGTTCTGTGGTTGCTGATGCTTGCTTCACCCCGCGCCGGAGTGAAACGCGCTGATTGGCATCAATTGCACTGCAAACGGCCATCAAACCGTCTTAGTATGTGGCCTTTGAATTTGCCCAAGGCTCGCCCATGACCATCGAGATTCGCCCCGCCGTGCCCAGCGATGCTGCGCAGATCCTGACCTTTATCACTGAACTTGCCGAGTACGAGAAAGCCCGGCATGAAGTGATCGCCAGTGTGGTGGATATCGAACGCAGCCTGTTCAGCGAAGGCGCCACGGCCCATGGCCTGATCTGCTTGCGCGACGGCTTGCCGATCGGCTTTGCGGTGTTCTTTTTCAGTTACTCGACGTGGCTGGGCAGTAACTGCCTGTACCTGGAGGATCTGTATATCAACCCGGAACAACGCGGCGGCGGGGCCGGCAAGAAGTTGCTGCGCCACTTGGCCAAGATCGCCTTTGACAACGGTTGCGGGCGCTTTGAATGGAGCGTGCTGGACTGGAACGAGCCAGCGATTGCCTTCTACAAATCCATAGGCGCCCAGCCTCAGGAAGAATGGGTGCGTTATCGCATGGAAGGCGATGCCCTGCGCGACTTCGCCCTGGGCTGAAGCCTCTTTCGTATAGTCACTAAAGATCGAATGTGGGAGCGGGCTTGCTCGCGAATGCGGTGTATCAGTCAGCACATGCTTTAACTGACACACCGCATTAGCGAGCAAGCCCGCTCCCACACTTTTTTAAGGTTTGCTCATTATATGGGACGATAATTTATATATTGAGATGTTTCAGGCGATGGGTTTATAGTCGCCAGCATCAGCACTCACTACAAAAAATAAAAAGGTGAAGCGATGCAGGCGCAACCGTTGTCCCTACCCGCCGTGCCCGAGCCGACTTATGGCGAGCGGCTGAAGAACAAGGTGGTGATCATCACCGGCGCCGCCCAAGGCATTGGCGAAGCCATCGTTGCCTGTTTCCAGGCCCAGCAGGCGCGGTTGATCATTGCCGATATCCAGGGTGACAAAGTCGAAAAAATCGCCGCCCATTGGCGCGAACACGGTGCGCAGGTTTACGCCCAACCGGTTGATATCACTTCCAAGGATCAATGGCAGACATTGGTCAACCTGGCCATCGAGCGCTTTGGCCGCGTGGATGTGCTGGTCAACTGTGCCGGAGTCAACGTGTTCCGTGACCCGCTGGAGATGAGCGACGAGGACTGGCGCCGCTGTTTCGCCATCGACCTCGACGGTGCCTGGTACGGCTGCCGCTCGGTGTTGCCGCACATGATCGAGCAGGGCATCGGCAACATCATCAATATCGCGTCCACCCACTCCAGCCACATCATTCCCGGTTGCTTTCCTTACCCTGTCGCCAAGCACGGCTTGCTCGGCCTCACCCGTGCCCTGGGCATCGAGTACGCGCCCAAGGGCATCCGCGTGAATGCCATCGCCCCCGGCTATATCGAAACCCAGCTCAACGTCGATTACTGGAACGGTTTCCCAGACCCCTACGCCGAACGCCAGCGCGCGTTCGACCTGCACCCGCCCAAACGCATTGGCCAGCCCATCGAAGTGGCCATGACAGCACTGTTCCTGGCGACCGACGAGGCGCCCTTTATCAACGCCACTTGCCTGATGATCGATGGCGGGCGGTCTGTGATGTACCACGACTAAAGCGTTTTTCAATAACAAGAAGGAGGTGGTCCATGTTCAAGCAAACACTCGGTGCCGTGGCACTGGCGATGGCGTTCTGCGGCTGGGTATCGGCTGAAGAAGTGAAGATCGGTTTCCTGGTCAAGCAGGCTGAGGAACCCTGGTTTCAAACGGAGTGGGCATTCGCGGAAAAAGCCGGCAAGGAGCATGGTTTTACCGTGATCAAGATCGCCGTGCCCGATGGCGAAAAGACCTTGTCGGCCATCGACAGCCTGGCCGCGAACGGCGCCAAGGGTTTTGTGATCTGCCCGCCGGACGTGTCCCTGGGCCCGGCCATCGTCGCTAAGGCCAAGGCCAACGGCTTGAAAGTGATGGCCGTGGATGATCGCTTTGTCGATGCCAAGGGCAACTTCATGGAAGACGTGCCGTACCTGGGCATGGCCGCGTTTGAAGTGGGCCAGAAGCAGGGCGCCGCCATGGCCGCCGAAGCGAAAAAACGCGGTTGGGACTGGAAGGACACCTATGCGGTGATCAACACCTTCAACGAGCTCGACACCGGCAAGAAACGCACAGACGGCTCGATCAAATCCCTGGAGGAGGCCGGTATTCCCAAGGACCACATCCTCACCGCCGCGCTGAAAACCCTCGACGTTCCCGGCAGCATGGACGCCACCAACTCGGCCCTGGTCAAGCTGCCCGGCGGTGCGAAGAACCTGATCATCGGCGGCATGAATGACAACACCGTGCTCGGCGGCGTGCGCGCTACTGAGAGCGCCGGCTTCAAGGCCGCCAACGTGATCGGCATCGGCATCAATGGCACCGACGCCATTGGCGAATTGAAGAAAGCCGACAGCGGTTTCTTCGGCTCCATGCTGCCCAGCCCGCATATCGAGGGCTATAACACCGCGCTGGCGATGTACGAATGGGTCACCACCGGCAAGGAACCGGCCAAATACACCGCCATGGACGAAGTGACCTTGATCACCCGCGCCAATTTCCAGGAAGAACTGACCAAGATCGGCCTGTGGAAATGAGCGGCGCAGCCCTGCGTTTCAATGGCATCGGCAAGGAGTTTCCCGGTGTGAAAGCCCTGGCGCAGATCAGCTTTGAAGCGCGGCCGCATTCGGTGCACGCGCTGATGGGCGAGAACGGCGCAGGCAAGTCGACCCTGCTGAAAATCCTCGGCGGCGCCTACATTCCGTCCAGCGGCACGGTGCAGATCGGCGCGCAGACCATGGCCTTCAAATGCGCTGCCGACAGCATTGCCAGTGGCGTGGCGGTGATTCACCAAGAGCTGCACCTGGTGCCGGAAATGAGCGTGGCCGAGAACCTGTTCCTCGGGCATTTGCCCACGCGCTTTGGCGTGGTCAACCGGAGCCTGCTGCGCAAGCAGGCCCTGGCTTGCCTCAAGGGCCTGGCCGATGAAATCGACCCCGACGAAAAACTCGGGCGCCTGTCCCTGGGCCAGCGCCAACTGGTGGAAATCGCCAAGGCGCTGTCCCGTGGCGCCCATGTGATCGCCTTTGACGAGCCGACCAGCAGCCTCTCGGCGCGGGAAATAGAGCGCTTGATGGCCATCATCACGCGCCTGCGCGACGAGGGCAAAGTGGTGCTCTATGTGTCCCACCGCATGGAAGAGGTGTTCCGCATTTGCGATGCGGTGACGGTGTTCAAGGACGGCCGCTACGTGCGTACTTTCGAGGACATGAGCACGCTGACCCACGACCAGTTGGTGACCTGCATGGTCGGTCGCGATATCCAGGATATCTACGATTACCGACCGCGCGAGCAAGGTGAGGTGGCGCTCAAGGTCGAGGGCTTGCTCGGCCCCGGCCTGCGTGAACCCGTGAGTTTCCAGGTACGCAAAGGCGAGATCCTGGGTCTGTTCGGGCTGGTGGGGGCAGGACGCACAGAGCTATTGCGCCTGCTCAGCGGCCTGGAACGCGCCAGCGCCGGCAGCCTGGCGCTCTGCGGTGAGCCGCTGCAGTTGCGCTCACCCCGCGACGCCATCGCCGCTGGCGTGCTGCTGTGCCCGGAAGACCGCAAGAAGGAAGGCATCATCCCGCTGTCCAGCGTGGCGGAAAATATCAACATCAGCGCTCGTAGTGCCCATGCCTCGTTCGGCTGGTTGCTGCGTGACGGCTGGGAGAAGGGCAACGCCGAACGGCAGATCCAGGCCATGAAGGTCAAGACGCCGAATGCCGAGCAGAAAATCCTGTACCTGTCCGGTGGCAACCAACAGAAAGCCATCCTTGGCCGCTGGCTGTCGATGCCGATGAAGGTCCTGCTGCTGGACGAGCCCACCCGGGGTATCGACATCGGCGCCAAGTCGGAGATCTACCAGATCATCCATAACCTGGCGGCCAGTGGCATTGCGGTAATCGTGGTGTCCAGCGACCTGATGGAAGTGATGGGCATCTCCGACCGCATCCTGGTCATGAGTGAAGGCGCCTTGACCGGTGAGTTGCCCCGCGCCCAAGCGGATGAAGCGCGCCTGCTGCAACTGGCGCTGCCACAGTCACGGGCTTGAACAAGAATAAGAGGGTTTGGCTATGTCTGAGGTAAAAACTGCAAAGGGTTTCTGGCCGGGTTTCAATCAGCGCAAATTTCTCGATGACTGGGTGATGCTGCTGGCGGCACTGGGCATTTTTGTGCTCAGCGCGGTGTTCATCGACAACTTCCTCTCGCCGCTGAACATGCGCGGTCTGGGCCTGGCGATTTCGACTGTCGGTATTGCTGCGTGCACCATGTTGTTCTGCCTGGCCTCAGGGCACTTCGACTTGTCGGTAGGCTCGGTGATCGCCTGCGCCGGGGTGGTGGCGGGCATCGTGATGCGCGACACCGACAGCGTGGTACTCGGCGTGTCGGCGGCCTTGGCCATGGGCCTGGTGGTAGGGCTGATCAACGGCATCGTGATCGCCAAGCTGCGCATCAATGCGCTGATTGCCACCCTGGCGACCATGCAGATCGTGCGCGGCCTGGCCTACATCTTCTCCAACGGCAAGGCGGTGGGGGTGATGAATGAAGGGTTCTTCGTGTTCGGCAACGGCCAACTGCTGGGCGTGCCGGTGCCGATCATCATCACCGTACTGTGCTTTGTGTTCTTTGGCTGGCTGCTCAATTACACCACCTATGGGCGCAACACCATGGCCATTGGCGGCAACCAGGAAGCCGCGTTGCTCGCCGGGGTCAATGTCGATCGCACCAAGATCATCATTTTTGCCGTGCACGGTTTGATCGGCGCATTGGCCGGGGTGATCCTCGCGTCACGCATGACCTCGGGCCAGCCGATGATTGGCCAGGGGTTCGAACTGACCGTGATCTCGGCCTGTGTGCTGGGCGGGGTGTCGTTGAGCGGCGGCATCGGCATGATCCGCCATGTGATTGCCGGGGTGTTGATTCTGGCGATCATCGAGAATGCGATGAACCTGAAGAACATCGATACGTTTTACCAGTATGTGATTCGTGGCTCGATCCTGTTGCTGGCGGTGATAATCGACCGCATGAAACAACGTTGAGTACCCCTCAAGAACACCCAGAAACCAATGTGGGAGCGGGCTTGCTCGCGAATGCGGAGTATCAGCTGATGAATGTGCTGATTGACACACAGCATTCGCGAGCAAGCCCGCTCCCACATTTGGATCTGCGCTGTATTGGGAGTTGGTATTTGCCATAATGCCCCCGCTTTCATACTTATAGGCCCGATATGCAGGAAAACGCCCACATCCCCGTCAAAGACGCCGCCCCCACCGGCACCCAGACCCTGTTGCGCGGCCTGGGCGTGGTGCAAGCGGTGGCGGCTGGTGCGCGGGATCTCAAGGAGATCGCCCGGCGCATCGGCACCACGCGCAGCACGACGCACCGCCTGGCCAGTTGCCTGGTGGACGAGCGTTACCTGCGTGTGGTGCCCCAGGTCGGTTATCTGCTGGGGCCCAAGCTGATCGAATTGGGGTTCCAGGCCCGTGAAGAGTTGCCCTTGGTGAACCTGGCGGTGCCCTACCTGGATGAGTTGTCGGCGCTGACCGGCGATACCATTCACCTGGCGATTCGTGAGTACGACGAGGTGCTTTACCTGCACAAGAACCCCGGTCGCAATGGGCCGGAAATGCGCTCGCGGGTCGGCCATCGCATGCCGCTGGCGCGCACCGGTATCGGCAAGGCGTTAATGCTGGATGATTCGCCGCAGGAGTGGCAGCGCTTGTACGAGGCGAGCTTGCCGACGACGGGCAGAAGCCTGCAATGGCCGCAGCACCCGGAGCAATCCTGGGCGCAGTTCGAACAACGCATGCATGAGTATGTCGAGGGTGGCTACGCGTTTGACCTCGAAGACAACGAGCCTTCGATCCGCTGCGTGGCCGCACCAGTGCGCGATGCCAGCGGGCGCATTGTCGCCGGCATCAGCATCGCCAGTACCGTGCCCTACATGCCGCTGGAGAAAATGGCCGAGCTGATCCCTGTGATCAAACAGGTCGCAGCCCGGCTGTCAGCGGAGTTGGGCGCCAAGGCCTGATCAGGCTTTCAGGCTCGCCATGTCGATGACAAAGCGGTACTTCACATCACCGGCAATCATGCGTGCGTAAGCTTCGTTGATCTGCCGGATGTCGAGCATCTCGATGTCGCAGGTAATGCCATGCTCGGCGCAGAAATCCAGGACTTCCTGGGTTTCGGCAATGCCACCGATCAGCGAACCGGCCAAGACTTTACGGCCCAGCACCAGCTTGGCGGCGTTGACGGGCGGGTCCACCGGCTCGATCAGGCCGACCAGGATATGCACGCCGTCAAAGCGCAGCACATCGAGGTAGGGGTTCAGATCGTGCTGCACCGGGATGGTGTCGAGCAGGAAGTCGAAGTGCCCGGCAGCAGCTTTCATCTGCTCGGCATCAGTGGAGACGATCACATGGTCGGCGCCCTGGCGACGGCCTTCCTCGGCCTTGCTGGCCGAGCGCGTGAACAACGTGACTTCGGCGCCCATGGCTTTGGCGAACTTGATGCCCATGTGGCCCAGGCCACCCATGCCGAGGATCCCGACTTTATCGCCGGCTTTCACGCCGTAGTGCTTGAGGGGCGAATAGGTGGTGATGCCTGCGCACAGGATCGGCGCAGCGCTGGCCAGGTCGAGCTTGGCCGGGATCTTCACCACGAAATGCTCGCTGACCACGATGCTGTCGGAGTAGCCACCCATGGTGTTGCTGCCATCCACGCGGTCCGGCGTGGCATAGGTCATGGTCGGGCCTTCGAGGCAGTATTGCTCAAGGTCTGATTGGCAGGCTTCGCAGTGACGGCACGAGTCGACCATGCAGCCTACGCCCACCAGGTCACCGACTTTATGCGCAGTGACGTTGGCGCCGACGGCGGTGACCTTGCCGACAATCTCGTGGCCCGGCATCAGCGGGTACACGGCGATGCCCCATTCGTTGCGCGCCTGGTGGATATCGGAGTGGCACACGCCGCAGTAGAGAATCTCGATGGCCACGTCATCGACACGCGGGCTGCGGCGTTCAAATGACATCGGGGCGAGGGGCGTGGTGGCCGACTGGGCGGCGTAACCGATGGCGGTGTACATAGTAAACCTCACAAAAGCTTGGACTGCAGAGGCGGCAAATTCTGCGCGCAGGCCTTTGGCGCGAACATGGCAAATGCTCCGAGTCTCATGCCTATTCGTCCGGCCGTGCCTCAGGTTTGGATATATTGGCCGCCAGACCTGCGATGATGCTGTCATCCCTTATTCGCGAAGTTTTTTGCCATGCTGTTGACCCGCCATTTGGACGCCAATGCCACGTTGGTTTCCTTGATCGAAGGGCTCACGCCCCGCGACGGTTTTTCCCCGACTCACCTGCCTGGAGTGCAGGTGTTACGTGCCAGCTGCGATGTAGCGCGTGGGCCGCAGATCTATGAGCCAAGCCTGATGTTCGTGGCCCAAGGCAGCAAGGTCGCCTACCTCGGCCCGCGCACGTTGGAGTATGGCGCCGGGCATTACCTGATCCAGGCGATGCCGGTGCCGTTCGAATGCGAGACCTTTGCCATGGCCCCTGAGGCGCCGCTGTATGGCGTGACGGTGGGCATCGACCGCGTGGTGTTGGGCGAGTTGGTGATTGCCATGGGCATGCAAGCCGGGCCGCCGCCGACCGCGCAGACCTTGGAGTCGATGAGTTCGGTGGTGCTGGACGATACGATGCGCGGTTGCGTCGAGCGGTTGTTGCAGTGCCTGCACGATCCGCTGGAAAGCCGGATCATGGGCCCGGCGCGTGTGCGCGAATTGTTGTTCACCGCCTTGCGCGGGCCCCAGGCGGATGTGCTGCGTGCGCTGGTGGAACAGCAGGGGCAGTTTTCCCGGATCGCCACGGCCTTGAATCACCTGCATGCCTATTACGCCGAACCGCTGAATATCGAGACGTTGGCCGGGTATGCGCACATGAGTGCGTCGACCTTTCATGAGCATTTCAAACGCTGCACCTTGTTGTCGCCAGTGCAGTACCTCAAGCGCTTGCGGTTATTGAAGGCTCAGCAGTTGCTGCTGGTGGAAGGCATGAGCGTGGCGCAGGCGGCGCACAAGGTGGGGTACCAGAGTACGTCGCAGTTCAGTCGGGAGTACAAGCGCTATTTCCTGCGCAACCCTGGCGAAGAGCGGGCCGCCTGACACCACACGGTAGGAGCGAGCTTGCTCGCGAAAAACTAACAGGCGCCGCGTTCATTCAGACTGCGCGCGTTATCGTTGACGTTTTTCGCGAGCAAGCTCGCTCCTACATTTTGATCGATGTCGCCCACAAAAAAGGCTCCCATTTCGGGAGCCTTTTCTGGTTAAGCGAACGACTTACATATTCGGGTAAGTCGGCCCGCCCGCACCTTCCGGCGTCACCCAGGTGATGTTCTGCGAAGGGTCCTTGATGTCACAGGTCTTGCAGTGCACGCAGTTCTGGGCGTTGATCTGGAAGCGTTTCTCGCCGTCTTCCTTGGTCACCACTTCATATACGCCAGCCGGGCAGTAGCGCTGCGCCGGTTCATCGTAGAGCGGCAGGTTGGTGCCGATCGGGATGCTTGGGTCTTTGAGCTTCAAGTGGCACGGCTGCTCTTCTTCATGGTTGGTGCCGGAGATGAACACCGAGCTCAGTTTGTCGAAGCTCAGCTTGCCGTCGGGTTTGGGGTAGTCGATCTTCTGGCTGTCTTTGGCCAGCTTCAGGCAGGCGTAGTCCGGCTTGGTGTCGTGCAGGGTGAAAGGGATCTTGCCGCCGAAAATGTTCTGGTCGAGCCAGTTGAAACCGCCGCCGATGATTGCGCCGAACTTGTGCACGGCCGGGCCGAAATTACGGCTGGCGAACAGTTCTTCGTACAGCCAGCTGGCTTTGAAGCTGTCGACATACGTGGTCAGCTCATCACCGCCCTCGGATTCGGCAAACAGACGGTCGGCCACGGCGTCGGCGGCGAGCATGCCGGACTTCATCGCGGTGTGACTGCCTTTGATCTTGGCGAAGTTCAGGGTGCCCAGATCGCAACCGATCAGCGCGCCGCCCTTGAAGACCATCTTCGGCAGCGAGTTCAGGCCACCTTTGCAAATCGCGCGGGCGCCGTAACTGATGCGCTTACCGCCTTCCAGGTACTGGGCCAGCACCGGGTGATGCTTGAGGCGCTGGAATTCATCGAACGGCGACAGGAAGGTGTTGCTGTAGGACAGGTCGACAATCAGGCCGACCACGACTTGATTGTTTTCCAGGTGATAAAGGAACGAGCCACCGGTGTTCTCGTTACCCATGATGTCCAGCGGCCAACCGGCGGTGTGCACCACCAGGCCCGGCTGGTGCTTGGCTGGGTCGATTTCCCAGATTTCCTTCAGGCCGATGCCGTAGTGCTGGGCGTCGGCGTCGCTGTCTAGGTTGAAGCGCTGGATCAATTGCTTGCCGATGTGGCCACGGCAACCTTCGGCGAACAGCGTGTACTTGCCACGCAGCTCCATGCCGGGGGTGTACAGGCCGTCTTTTGGCTTGCCTTCACGGTCGACGCCGAGGTCGCCCGTGATGATCCCGCGTACCACGCCGTTCTCGTCGAACAGCGCTTCCTGGGCGGCGAAGCCTGGGTAGATTTCTACGCCCAGGTTCTCGGCCTGCTGGGCCAGCCAGCGGCACAGGTTGCCCAGGGAAATGATGTAGTTGCCTTCGTTGTGCATGGTCTTGGGCACAAAGAAGTCGGGCACCTTGGTGGAGGCTTCCGGGCTGCGCAGTACATAGATGTCATCGCGCACCACGGGCGTGTTGAGCGGGGCGCCGAGTGCTTTCCAGTCCGGGAACAGTTCATTCAGGGCACGTGGTTCAAACACGGCACCGGAGAGGATGTGGGCGCCGACTTCGGAGCCTTTCTCGACCACGCAGACGCTGATTTCCTTACCGGCTTCGGCGGCCTTCTGCTTCAGTCGGCAGGCGGCAGACAGGCCAGCCGGGCCAGCGCCGACGATGACCACGTCGAATTCCATGTATTCGCGTTCCACAGGCTATCTCCTACTCAAGGCTCAACAGGCTTTTTTTTCTAATGGGTGGAGGTTCGGTGTGGTTCTGCGCGAAGGCAGCACCCACCTGTCTCTCTAGGTGGCGCATTATATATAGACCACTGACAGCGTCCAATACAAACGTTTGTTTGAATTGCCTGCAGCCTAGATAAATCAAAGCAACGGGGCTTATGACTGACCATTTTGCCGTATTGACCAGAATAGGCGTTCCGGTCAAGATACGGTCGGTTTTGCGCTTCCCGTAGGCAGACTGCAGGTTTCAAGAGCACGTCCAAAGACAGGCCGAAGGCAATGAAGGTGATGCGCACCCAAACGTTGGAGCGCAGTTTACACGCCGCGATAAAGAATGACCTCTCAGTCACCACTGACGAACGGTCGTCATTTCCCGTGTGCAAGGCCACTGCCGAGGTCTTTGGAGGTGCCCTTGTGTGCCGATGAGCATCAACCGCCAGGTTCGCCTAGGCGACTTTCTTTTCACCGGAGAGTAACGAGGAATCCATGAAGGTTCTTGTAGCTGTCAAACGCGTTGTCGATTACAACGTGAAAGTTCGCGTCAAGGCGGACAATTCCGGCGTCGACCTTGCTAACGTCAAGATGTCGATGAACCCTTTCTGCGAAATCGCTGTGGAAGAAGCCGTACGCCTGAAAGAGAAAGGCGTGGCGACGGAAATCGTCGTGGTGTCCATCGGCCCTGCCACTGCTCAAGAGCAGTTGCGTACCGCTTTGGCCCTGGGCGCCGACCGCGCCATTCTGGTGGAGTCCGCTGAAGAGCTGACCTCCCTGGCCGTTGCCAAGCTGCTCAAGGCCGTTGTCGACAAGGAACAGCCACAACTGGTGATCCTGGGCAAACAAGCCATCGACAGCGACAACAACCAGACTGGCCAGATGTTGGCTGCACTGACCGGTTACGGCCAGGGCACCTTCGCTTCGAAAGTCGAAGTGAGCGGCGACAGCGTTGCGGTCACCCGTGAAATCGACGGCGGCGCGCAGACGGTATCCCTGAAACTGCCGGCCATCGTCACCACCGACCTGCGTTTGAACGAGCCGCGTTATGCGTCCCTGCCAAACATCATGAAAGCCAAGAAGAAGCCTCTGGAGACGCTGACTCCGGACGCGTTGGGCGTTTCCACCGCCTCTACCAACAAGACCGTCAAAGTCGAAGCGCCGGCTGCACGCAGCGCGGGTATCAAGGTCAAGTCGGTGGCTGAACTGGTCGAGAAACTGAAAAACGAAGCGAAGGTGATCTGATCATGACTATCCTCGTAATCGCCGAACACGATAACAAGGTGCTGGCCCCGGCCACCCTGAACACCGTGGCCGCTGCCGCCAAAATCGGTGGTGACATCCACGTCCTGGTAGCAGGGCAGGGCGCTGGCGCCGTGGCTGAAGCGGCTGCAAAAATCGCAGGCGTGAGCAAAGTCCTGAACGCTGACAATGCCGCTTATGCGCATCAGCTGCCGGAAAACGTTGCACCGCTGGTCGCCGAGCTTGGCGCTGGCTACAGCCACATCCTGGCCGCCGCTACCTCCAACGGCAAAAACATCCTGCCACGCGTTGCCGCGCAGCTGGACGTTGACCAGATCTCCGAGATCATCTCGGTAGAAAGCGCCGACACCTTCAAGCGCCCGATCTACGCCGGTAACGCCATCGCTACCGTGCAGTCCAACGCCTCGGTCAAGGTCATCACCGTACGCGCCACCGGTTTCGACCCGGTTGCTGCCGAAGGTGGCTCGGCTGCCGTTGAAGCCGTCTGCGCTGCCCACGACGCTGGCACTTCCAGCTTCGTCGGCGAAGAGCTGGCCAAGTCGGACCGTCCTGAACTGACCGCTGCCAAGATCGTCGTATCGGGCGGCCGTGGCATGCAGAACGGCGACAACTTCAAGCACCTGTACGCCCTGGCCGACAAGCTGGGTGCTGCGGTCGGCGCTTCCCGCGCAGCCGTTGACGCAGGTTTCGTACCCAACGACATGCAGGTCGGCCAGACCGGCAAGATCGTTGCGCCACAGCTGTACATCGCCGTCGGTATCTCCGGCGCGATCCAGCACCTGGCCGGTATGAAAGACTCCAAAGTGATCGTTGCGATCAACAAGGACGAAGAAGCGCCGATCTTCCAGGTAGCCGATTACGGCCTGGTGGCGGACTTGTTCGAAGCCGTACCAGAGCTTTCGAAGCTGGTCTAATCCAGCCGCTTCACTTATAAAGAGCCCGGTCTTATGACCGGGTTTTTTTATTCCCTGTAGGAGCGAGCTTGCTCGCGAAAAACTCACAGGCGCCGCATTTATTCAGAAAGCACGCGTTATCGTTGACGTTTTTCGCGAGCAAGCTCGCTCCTACCAAGCACTTTAGGAAGGAACATGCCATGGCGCTGCGCCCCTGGACTGTACTGCTGGGCCTTACGCTGCTGCCAAGCCTGGCGCTCGCCGCCAGCAAATGCGAGCGCCTGGTGATCACCGGCAGCCCGGACGCACCGCCGTTACTCTGGCGCGACCCTCAGGACCCCACGCGCCTGATCGGCGCGACCGCTGACGTGCTGCAACAAGTGGGCAAGGAGCTCGGGCTGAAAATCGACCTGCTCTACGGCGGCAAACGCTCCCTGGCCCTTGATGAAGCACGCAGCGGGCGCATGGACATTCTCGCCGACGCACCGCTGAACCTGGGTGAACTGGACCACTTCGACTACATCCATCCGGCGCTGATGCAGACCGACTACCTGGTATGGACGCGCAAGGATTCCGCCCTGGTCTATTCCACTGCCGCCGATTTGCACGGCCACAAAGGCGCAGTATCGGAGCGTGCGCGCTTGAGCGCGGAATTCGAGACCTTTGCCGGCCAGCAACTCAACCTGCAACGCCTGCCCAACTTGACGCCGGCCTTCCAGAAACTGCTGTTGGGTGAGGTGGACTACGTGCTGGCTGGGCGCTATTCCGGCATGGCCATGGCCCAGACCCTGGGCATGAGTAATGACCTGGTGGCCCATGAGGTGCCTGTCGATCAGCCTGGCCTGTACTTGGCGATTTCCCACAACTCGGCCTGCAATGATCCTTGGCTTCGCGGACAGCTGACGAAAAAGATGACAGAATTGCCCGCCTCCGGTGCCGCTCAAGCCGCGCTGCAGCGCAATCTGGAGCGTTGGAAAGCGCAACTGCAACAACCTGTCGGCACCCCAACAAAGTAGGGATTTACAGTGATTTTTCGAGCTCTTTTCGCGGCCCTTGCCGTTGTCGCGCTGGCGGGATGCGCAACCGATCCTGCGCCGATCGAACAAATGCGCCTGACCCAGCAAGCCTTGGAACAAGCCACCGCGGTCGGGGCCAACACCGATGAATCCCCCGAACTGAAGCTGGCCGAAGAAAAATTCGCCCGGGCCAAGGGCAACATGGCCGACCAATCCTACAAGCGAGCGCGGATGCGCGCCGAGCAGGCTGAGCTGGACGCACGCCTGGCCGAAGCCAAAGTGCTGACCGGCAAGAGCCAGGAACAATTGAACGTGCTCAATACCCGTATCACTCGCCTGCGTAAGCAGCTGCAGTTGGGAGAAGCACAATGAGCCCGATGATCCGTGGCCTGAGCTGTGTACTGCTGCTGGGCAGCGTGGCCCTGGGCGGCTGTGCCAGCCAACCCACGAGTGAGCAGGCGTTGCAGCAGGCCGGCGATGACTTTCAAAAGGTCAAGGAAGACGCCAACGTGCTGCGCTTCGCGCCCAAGGACGTGATCCGCGCCGGAGAGTCCCTGGCCCGCGCCGATCGCCTGTCCAGCTACTGGGGCAGCGGCTCCGATGTGGTGCATTACGCCTACCTGAGCCAGCGTTACAGCGCCATCGCCCGAGAGCACACCCAGCAGGGCCTGAATGCCGAGCGCGGTACCCAACTGGAGTTGGAACGTCAGCGCCTGCAACTGGCCTTGCGCGAAAACAAGCTGGCCAGCGTGCAACAGCAGGGCAAGTGGGTTGAAGCGCAAATCGCCAGCCTTACCACCCAGACCGACCGTGGCCTGGTGATGACCCTGGGGGACGTACTGTTCGACACCGGCGAAGCTGAGCTGCAGAACTCGGCCAACCGCACGGTGCTCAAGATCGTGCAATTCCTGCAACTGAACCCCAAGCGTCGGGTGCGCGTCGAGGGCTATACCGACAACACCGGTGGCGAGCAGGAAAACCTGAAACTGTCCCGCGACCGTGCTCAATCGGTGGCCGACCTGTTGATGGACCTGGGCATCGATGACAAGCGCATCGAAGTCGAGGGCTATGGTGACCAATACCCGGTGGAAGCCAATGCCTCCGAGCGTGGTCGTGCACAGAACCGTCGGGTGGAAATTGTTTTCTCTGACGAGAAGGGCCAATTGGGCGCTGCGCGCTAACAGCTGACGCAGCTCCAAATTGTGGGAGCGGGCTTGCTCGCGAATGCGGTGGCTCAGTACAGGATGTGCTGACTGACACACCGCCTTCGCGAGCAAGCCCGCTCCCACATTTCGTTTCGGCGATGCCCACCCCAGCTCCCCCGGCAGTTTTTACTGTCACTCCCGCCCACGCTCGACTATTGTGGCAACTGTCCCCGTACACTTCTAAACTGTGCCGGTATGTTTCACACAAAAATAAAATACCCGTGAAATCGAGTGCTGCGTCATGACCAATCTGTTGCTTTACCAACGTATCGCCCAGCAACTGGCTGAGGACATCCGCCGCGGTGTCTACCAACCGGGGGAGCGCGTGCCATCGGTGCGCAAGATGAGTTCCCAGCTCAATGTGAGCCATGCCACGGTGCTGCAGGCCTATGCCAACCTGGAAGACCAGGGGCTGATCCGGGCGCGGCCGCAGTCGGGCTACTACGTGCACCAGACGCCAGCACTCACGGCGCCTACGCCTGATATCGCACGGGTCGAGCGCCCAGGGTTGGTCACCCGTAGCAGTATCATCCAGCAGGTGCTGGTCGAGTCGCGCCGTGAAGGGGTGTTTCCCTTGGGCGCGGCGGTGCCGAGTGTGGACTACCTGCCAGTGCGGGCACTGCATCAACAGTTGGCCAAGGTCACGCGTTTCCAGAGCCCACGGGCGTTCAGCTACATGTTCAGCCCTGGCTTTGAACCACTGCGCCGCCAAGTGGCGATCCGCATGCGCGATGCCGGGGTGGTAGTGGACCCTTGCGAAGTGGTGATCACCCACGGCTGTGTCGATGCATTACAGATGTCGCTGCGGGTGCTGACGCGCCCTGGCGACTTGATCGCGGCTGAGTCGCCGACCTATTACGGCTTGCTGCAATTGGCTGATCTGCTGGGCCTCAAGGTTATCGAGATCCCCAGCGACCCTGCCACGGGCATGAGCCTGGAAGCCCTGCAATTGGCCGCCAACCAATGGTCGATCAAGGCGCTGGTGCTGACCACGCGCCTGAGTAATCCGCTGGGCGGCACCATGCCCGAGGAGCGGCAGAAACAGTTGCTGCGCCTGGCGTCGGACTTCGATATCCAGATCGTCGAGGATGACATTTACGGCGAGCTGATGTTCGAACTTGGCCGCACCAAAGCCCTCAAGGCCTATGACCGCCTCGACCGGGTGATCTATTGCTCAAGCTTTTCCAAGACCTTGTCGCCGGGCGTGCGCATTGGCTGGATGATTGCCGGTAAATACCAGCAGGAAATCCAGCGCCTGCAGATGTTCAGTACGCACTCGGCATGCAGCGTCACCCAGATGGGCGTCGCGGCCTATCTGGAAAACGGTGGCTACGACCGTCATTTGCGCTACATCCGCCAGGAATACCGCAAGAACCTCAGCGCCTTCCAATTGGCGGTGCAGCAGTATTTCCCCGAGGGCACCCAGATGACCCGCCCGACCGGCGGCTTTATCTTGTGGGTCAGTTTGCCGGGGCGGGTCAATACTCAGGAACTGCATGTGCGTGCCCTGCAACAAGGCATCAGCATTGCGCCAGGGCTGATTTTCAGTAATACCGAACAGTTCAACCACTGTATTCGCCTCAATTGCGGCACGCCGTGGAACCGCGAGGCGGAGCGGGCGTTGATGACCCTGGGAATGCTTGCCAGCCAGCTGTGCCAGGAGGCCGCAGCGGGTTTTTGAGGCGAGCAAAGGGGACAAGACTGATCTGTGCCCTTGTCATGCCGCGCACAACAAGCGAGCATATGGCCTTCTGCCGTTAATGCTGTTGGCGATATGACTTCTATTTTTCGCGTTACGTTGATGCTTGGTCTGCTGAGCCTGTGCAATGCCGGTAGCGTGCTGGCTGCAGCGCCGGTGGCTGAAGGCAAGCCTGTTGTCGGTGCCGAGCAAAAGACCTCAGCCAAGCAGCCAACGCCTGCGAAAAAATCCCCCGCCGCGCAAAA
The DNA here is from genome assembly GCF_001902145.1 of Pseudomonas fluorescens. Taxonomy (GTDB): domain Bacteria; phylum Pseudomonadota; class Gammaproteobacteria; order Pseudomonadales; family Pseudomonadaceae; genus Aquipseudomonas; species Aquipseudomonas fluorescens_BV. Next base: position 98,256 of record NZ_MRST01000016.1, on the reverse strand, counting down.
GAAAGCCGCTTCGACCAAAAAGCGTGCACCCGTGGCGAGCAAGTCCAAGTCGGCCCATGAGGTCGCCCAGACCAAACTGCCACCGGCACAGTTGGACCTGTCCCTGCCTTCGGAGATGGTCAGGCACTTGCAACCCATCGGCACCATGCCCAAACCCAAGAGCGTGCCTCTGTTGCCGCCGATGTTTGGCGAAAAGCCCACCGACAACAGCGCGTTCCAGATCAATGGCCGCTTGCTCAGCAATGAGATGAAGCTGCAACTGCGTAACGAAGAGCGCCGTGATGTTGAAGGCGCTGCGCTGGATTTCGAATTCAAGCAATAAACTTTCGGGCCACAGGTGACCCAGGTTGCCGACCATCTGTCGCAGACTGGTCGGTCATTTTTGTTTTGTGCGAAAAACCCCCTGTTGGCCCATTTTAAAACGGCTGTTTAAGGGCGTACTCTAGCCCGGCCATCCCTATTGAGTCGTCGAGGACCTGCTGGTCATGAAATGCCGTGAAGGCTGTGGCGCCTGCTGCATTGCCCCCTCCATCAGTTCGCCATTACCGGGAATGCCTCAGGGCAAACCCGCTGGCGTTCGCTGCGTGCACCTGTCGGTGGAACAACTGTGCCAGTTGTTCGGTCAACCGCAGCGGCCAGCCGTGTGCAGTGATTTCAAGGCAGATATCGAAGTCTGTGGCAACGACCAGGCCGATGCCATCCGCCTGATCGGCTGGTGGGAACAGATGACGGCGGCTTGATGGGCTTTACTATCGGAACTTCAACAATAAGGAATACAACGATGGGTTCGCTGAAACGAGTGGCTGTGCTGTGCGGTTTTACGCTGTTGTTTGCGGCCACTGCCCAGGCTGAGGATTGGCAAGTCGCCAAGGACGAAGACGGTATCAAGGTGTCCCTGAGCGAGATTGCCGGTTCCAAGTACAAGGCGTATCGCGGCGTGACCGTGATCAAGGCGCCTTTGGCCAAGGTCCAGGCGCTGCAGGAAGATGTGGTCGGTGCTTGCGCATGGATCCATGAATGCAAATCCCAGAAACTCGTCGACAAGAAAGGCGATGAGGCTTGGACCTACACCCAGTTCAAGGCCCCATTCCCCGTGACGGACCGTGACTCGTACATTCACGTCACCACCACCAAAGCGGCTGACGGCACCGTCACGCGCAAGCTGGAAGGTGTGCCGACCTACAAGCCTGAAGCAAAAGGCTACGTGCGGGTCGCCCAGGTGGAGGGTTTCTGGAAGCTGGTGCCAAAGGGTGATAACCAGACCGAAGTCACCTACCAGGTACACACCGAGCCAGGTGGCAGCGTACCCTCGTGGCTGGCCAACAAGTTCGTGGTGGACGCCCCGTTCAACACCTTGAAAGCCTTGAAAGATCACGCTGAAAAATAAGTGCAGTTGATCCGGTGCCTCCGGGCTTGAGCGGAACGTTTGGCGAGCCCTCACGGTCCAGATACAAGTAAGCCCACCTATGGGTTTTATCGAGGAGGCACCGATGCCGAAGTGGAATGTTTCTTTCATCAATGACCGCGGCGAGCCGGTAGTCGAGCAATTCGACTGCGAGCATGAGCCGACGCTGGAAGAAGCCGCACAAATGGTGCGCGTGCGTGTGTCGCCGGTGTTAGAAAAGCTGGACCTTAACGATCTTGCCGACCGTGTCCCCGATCCTACGGTCAAGAGCCTGCACGATCAAAATGGTATCAAGGAACTCAAGGTCGAACCCGCGGCCTGAACATTTTCTATAGACCCTTCACGCCCCTCTGGTGGCGATGATAGCTTCGCGCTACTCTGCAATCGAGATCAGCGAATGAATCGCTAAGGTCTGGTCTTGTCAGCTACATGCTTGTTTTCCTGCGGTGTTGCTATGCCGTGGTGCCCGCGCCAGCAGGGCGCGGGGCTTCAGGAAGCACGGAAAGTCTATCCATCGGTGTGAGGAGGACGTTTCATGAGCACAGCCTATCAAGAAGACATCAGCACCAACGTACTGCGCCGCATGAAAGAAGGCGGCTTTGATTTCTCGCGTTTTCACCCCATCGAGTTCTACGCCATTTTCCCGGATGAGGAACGGGCGCGCAGGGCTGCGGGTCGTTTTCGTGGGGAGTCCCTCAACGCTCAGGTCAGCGCGCGCGACGATGGCGCCTGGTACCTGGAACTGAGCAAAATCATGTTCGCAACCTACGACGGCATAGGAGACTTCGAGCAAGACTTTGAAGCAGTGGTCGAGCCCCTGGGAGGAATCATCGAAGGATGGGGCGTCAAGCAGGAGGTGCGTGGGTTACCCATGTAGTTGGTATTTATGAGCAGCACAGCGTATCGGCTGACCTTTGGGTCGGCCGATTTTGTTTGGGCGCAAAAAAAAGCCACCCGAATAGGGTGGCGGAAAGGGAAGACCGAGGAGTCATCAGTACACGAGTCAATACGTTACTGAATGTGCAAAGGGTTTGGCTGTAGGACGTGTCCTGTTCAACCGATGTGGGCGATTATCCGCATGTGCAGGCGGGCAGTGAAATCAACTCTGACTATGCTGTTGATAGCCAAAGACCGCATTGCAATGAGGCGCACGGCGTGACTTGGGCAATTGCACGCACCAGGACGGTGCGGCAAATGCGCTTTGGTTATTCAACTGATTGATTATTAAGTGTTTATGCCGCTGGCACGGGCCTTGCGAAGGTTCTTGCGTCCGGGTGACAAGGAGTACGGCATGATCCGCACTTATTACGATGAAATGTACGATGGGGCAGGGCAGGTTCGCCCCCATTATCGCGAGTTCGCCCGTTGGCTGGCCGACACCCCTGCCGAACTGCTGGCCCAGCGCCGGCGTGAAGCCGATTTGCTGTTCCATCGCGCCGGCATCACCTTCACCCTCTACGGGGACGAACAAGGCACCGAGCGCCTGATCCCCTTCGACACCATCCCCCGCAGCATTCCGGCGAGTGAATGGCGGGTTGTCGAGCGCGGTTGCATCCAGCGGGTCAAGGCGCTGAACCTGTTCCTCACCGACCTGTACCACGACCAACGCATCATCAAGGCCGGCATCATCCCCGCCGAGCAGGTACTGGCCAACGAGCAATACCAACTGGCAATGCAGGGCCTGGATTTGCACCGCGATATCTATTCGCACATCTCCGGGGTGGACCTCGTGCGCGATGGCGACGGCACGTACTACGTGCTCGAAGACAACCTGCGCACGCCCAGCGGTGTCAGCTACATGCTTGAAGACCGCAAAATGATGATGCGTCTGTTCCCTGAACTGTTCGCGGCCCAACGCATCGCGCCCATCGACCATTACCCCAACCTGCTGCTCGACACCCTGAAAAGCGCCAGCCCCCTGGATAACCCCAGTGTGGTGGTACTGACGCCCGGGCGTTTCAACAGCGCGTTCTTCGAGCATGCCTTCCTGGCTCGGGAAATGGGTGTGGAATTGGTGGAAGGCGCGGATTTGTTCGTGCGCGATGACCGTGTGTTCATGCGCACCACCGACGGGCCCAAGGCTGTCGATGTGATCTACCGTCGCCTCGATGATGCATTTCTCGATCCCTTGGCATTCAACCCCGACTCGATGCTTGGTGTACCCGGCCTGCTCGCCGCCTACCGTTGCGGCAATGTGGTGCTGGCCAACGCCATTGGCACCGGAGTCGCGGACGACAAATCGGTTTACCCGTTCGTCACCGAGATGATCCGCTTCTACCTCGATGAAGAGCCGATCCTGCAGAACGTTCCGACTTTTCAATGCCGTAAGCCTGACGAGTTGTCCCACGTACTGGCCAACCTGCCTGACCTTGTGGTCAAGGAAACCCAGGGCTCCGGTGGTTACGGCATGTTGGTTGGCCCGGCGTCTACAACCGCAGAAATCGAAGCGTTCCGGGCGCGTATCAAGGCCAAGCCACAGGCCTATATCGCGCAGCCGACCCTGTGCTTGTCTACCTGCCCGACCTTTGTCGAAAACGGCATTGCCCCGCGCCATATCGACCTGCGCCCCTTCGTGTTGTCCGGCAAGGAGACCCGCGTGGTGCCGGGTGGCCTGACCCGTGTGGCGCTGCGCGAAGGCTCGCTGGTGGTCAACTCGTCCCAGGGTGGCGGAACCAAAGACACCTGGGTGGTCGAGGACTGATGCCATGTTGAGTAGAACTGCCTCGGATTTGTACTGGATGTCGCGCTACCTGGAGCGCGCCGAAAACCTCGCGCGCATGCTCGATGTCAGCTACTCGCTGTCGCTGATGCCCCAGGACGGGCGCGGCGATGGCCTGCACGAATTGGCCATGCCGCTGCTGATCACCGGCACCCTGGACGATTACCACGAGCGCCATGGCCCATTGCACGCTGAACGCTTGCTGCACTTTTTTGCCCTGGACGCTGCCAACCCGGCGAGCATCTACAGCTGCCTGGGTGCGGCGCGGGCCAGCGCTCACGCGGTGCGTGGGCGAATCACCGCCGACATGTGGGAAAACATCAATGCCACCTGGCTGGACATACGCGATATCGCCCAGCAGGGGCTCGGCCATTACGGCATGAGCCGGTTTTGTGAGTGGGTCAAGGAGCGTTCCCATCTGTTTCGGGGCGCCACGTACGGCACCATCATGCGCAACGATGCCTTCCGCTTTATTCGCCTGGGCACCTTTATCGAGCGCGCCGATAACACCCTGCGCCTGCTGGATGCCCGCTACGAAATGGCCGGCGAACAGGCGGCGGCGGTCAGCGATGGCACGGCTCACGCGTATTACCAATGGAGTGCGTTGCTGCGCGCACTGTCGTCGTTCGAGGCGTACACCGAGATTTATCGCGATGCGCCAGGCGCTCGGCAAGTGGCCGAGCTGCTGCTGTTACGTGCGGATGTGCCGCGTTCGCTGCGCGCTTGCAGCGAAGAGATCGACCAGATCCTCGCGAGCCTGCCAGGCCTCAATGGCCGCCCGGCCCAGCGTCTGGCCGCCGAAATGGATGCGCGCCTGCGCTTTACCGCCATCGATGAAATCCTCGAGGAAGGCCTGCATGCCTGGCTGACCGACTTTATCCCCTTGGTCCGCCAGTTGGGCGACGCCATCTACAGTTCCTACCTGGAGGCGGCATGAGACTCTCCATCAGCTACGACACCACCTACCACTACGAAGACCAGGTGCGGGCCAGCATCCAGTACCTGCGCCTGACGCCCCATGACAGCGAGCGCCAGCACGTGCTGAGCTGGCAACTCGACCTGCCGCGCCCGGTGCGGGCGCAGGTGGACCCCTTCGGCAACATCCTGCATGTGCTCACGCTGGACGAACCCCATGACGCCATCATCATTGGCGCCCGGGGCGTGGTGGAGATCGATGAATTGCGCGAGGCCGAACACGAAAGCCAGTCTGCCTTTCCGTTCCTGCGCTCCACGCGCCTCACCGAGCCCGACGACGCCCTGCGCGGGTTTGCCGAGCAACACTGCCATCAGCGTCGCGACCGCACGGCGCTTATCGACTTGATGCAGGCGCTCAACCACACCATGGTCTACACACCCGGCGCGACCGACGTCGATACCTGCGCCGCCCAAGCCTTCGTAGGTGCCGCTGGCGTGTGCCAGGACCATACCCATGCGTTCCTGGCCTGCGCACGCAGCCTGGGGATCCCGGCGCGGTATGTGTCGGGGTATTTGTACACCGAAGACAGCGCGCACCTGGCCAGCCATGCCTGGGCCGAAGCCTGGCTGGATGACGCCTGGTACAGCTTTGACGTGACCAACCAACTGGCGCGGCCGGAGAGGCACTTGAAGCTGGCCGTCGGCCTGGACTACCTCGACGCCTGCCCGGTACGCGGCATGCGCCGTGGCGGTGGGCATGAGCAGATGCATGCCAAGGTATTCGTGGCGCCGCAGCAATGACCGATAACGGGAGGAGCGAGTTTGCTCGCGAAAAACGTTAACGATTACGCGGGGAGCCTGATACCCAACGGTGCTCTCAGGGTTTTCGCGAGCAAGCTCGCTCCTACAGCTTGCGGCCTGCCATATGCCGCAGATAATCCAACAGCAAATCCAACTCATTGTCTGGCAATACACTGGCTGTAAACGCCGGCATCTTCGCCTGTGGCCAATGCCTCAGGCTTTGCGGGTCGCGGATGTAACGCTTGAGGAAATCGCCGCTGAAATACTCGGTGGGGTTGTAGGGCACATTCAAGTCCGGCCCCATCTGGGCATCACCGCCGCCATTGAGGCGATGGCACGCCAGGCAGTTCTTCTGGAACAACGCGAAGCCTTGGTTGATCGGGTCGTTCGCCGCCAGCTTCGGGTCGGGCAATAACGCCGGGAAACGCTCGCCAACCGTCTGCAACTGTTTGAACCTGGAGACCTGGAACGGCCACTGTTCCGGGCTGATACGTCCGGCTTGAGGGTTGCTCCAGACCAGATAGAACGGTCCGGCGCTGGGCTTGCCCTGTGCCAGTGGTGGCCATGGATGGGCCGGGTCTTCCACGGCCAGCCAGGCGCGGGCGCCGTTTTTTTCCAGCAACGGAGCGGCGGCAAGTTCGGCGGCAAAACCATCAAGGGCAACGGCTTGCAGGTGGTTCGCAGGTTTAAGGCCCGGCAAGAGCACCGCGAGGGGCACCGCACGATAGGTCATGTTGCGCTTGTAGGACACATCATCAACGATCTGCACCGTCTGAGCGTCGGGATGCTTGAGCAGCTCGGCGGTCTCCCAGGTTTTGTGGGTGTGGTCCAACTCGATGGTCAACTGTGCCGCCGCCGCAGGCAGGCTCAGCAGCAGGGCAAAAAGGGCGAGGATCGGTTTCAAGGCACAGGCCCGTTGCGAGAGAGTGAGGGCGCACACGATAACGGAAAACGGCAGGTAAAAAGACAGCCCCTGCAACAGGAGCGCTAAGCGCAATGTCCTGGCAGGTGCTGCCAAAAGCTGCAGGCCTGATGCGGTGTGTGCACGGAAGCTGGGAGCGCGATGGTCACCCGATAACCTTGGTTAAATTGGGCAAGATCAGAATCAGTGTGGTGGCGAACAGAATAAGTCCCGCCTGACGTACTTTCGATTGTTTGAACATGGCTGACTGCCCTTTCTTTTGTTGTTATTCCTAAGCGTCAAATGCGTGCTGGTTTATTTCAGTATCGCGAAGTGACGTTGCACTTTTCTTACACCTGCTCCAGCAAAACCCGGCAGCAGCGTCTTACAGATTCAACCTTAGAGCGCCCATTCTTCTTGGCTTAGATCCATTTCATATCAGCTAATCAGCATTTGCGCTAAAAACGGCATGAGGCTTATTGCCATCTTGGCGCCAGCCCTAGGGCTAGACAGCTAAAACGATTAATCAGGCATTTCCCGTAGGTACCTACCGTTCGTCCGAGCGAGGGGGTCAAAAGCAATGAGCGCATCCGTCATTGAAACCGTGTCAATCGGGCCTAAGGTAGGGGCACACACCCATAGCGGTTCGAGGATGTCATGACCCAAGCTTTGATCTTTGATGCGATACGCACGCCCCGGGGTAAAGGCAAGGCCGACGGCGCCCTGCACAGCGTCAAGCCGGTAAACCTGGTGGCCGGCTTGCTCACGGCGCTGGCGCAACGCAGCGACCTCGACACCCGCCAAGTGGATGATATCGTCCTGGGCTGCGTCACCCCCGTGGGCGACCAGGGCGCCGATATCGCCAAGACCGCCGCGCTGGTGGCCGACTGGGATGTCAGTGTTGCCGGTGTGCAGGTCAATCGCTTCTGCGCGTCGGGCCTGGAAGCGGTCAACCTGGGGGCGATGAAAGTGCGTTCCGGCTTCGAAGATCTGGTGGTCGTCGGCGGCGTCGAGTCCATGTCCCGCGTGCCCATGGGCAGCGATGGCGGCGCCTGGGTGCTCGACCCGCAAACCAATATGCACAGCCACTTCACGCCGCAAGGCATTGGCGCCGACCTGATCGCCACCCTGGAAGGCTTCACGCGCCAGGATGTCGACACCTTTGCCCTACAGTCCCAGCAGAAAGCCGCCAGGGCGCGGGCAGACGGTTCCTTCAATAAGTCGCTAATCGCGGTGCACGACCAGAACGGCATCGTGCTGCTGGACCATGACGAATTTATCCGCGGCGACTCAACCCTCGAGGGCTTGGGCAAGCTCAAGCCCAGCTTCGAAATGATGGGCCAGATGGGCTTCGACGCCACCGCGTTGCGGGTCTATAGCCACGTGGAGCGCATCCACCATGTGCACACGCCGGGCAACAGTTCCGGCATCGTGGATGGCGCCGCGCTGATGCTGATCGGCTCCGAGGCCAAAGGCCGTGAACTGGGCCTGCAACCGCGGGCGCGTATTGTCGCCACGGCGGTGACTAGTACCGACCCGACCATCATGCTCACCGGCCCCGCGCCGGCCACTCGCAAAGCACTGGCCAAAGCCGGCCTGCGGGTTGAAGACATCGATCTGTTCGAAGTCAACGAAGCCTTTGCTTCGGTCGTGCTCAAGTTCATCAAGGACATGGGCATCGACGCCGCACGGGTCAATGTCAACGGCGGCTCCATCGCCATGGGCCACCCCTTGGGCGCCACCGGCTGCGCGATTCTCGGCACCTTGCTCGACGAGCTCGAGGTGCGCCAGCAACGCTACGGCCTGGCCACCTTGTGTGTCGGCGGTGGCATGGGGATCGCCACCATTATCGAGCGCCTCTGAGCCTAAGGAATTTGTCATGACCGATGCCATTCGTTACGAAAAAGGCCAGGACCAGATCGTGGTGCTGACCCTCGACATGCCCGGCCAGAGCGCCAACACCATGAACGCCGCCTACCGTGAGGCCATGGCGGCCACCCTCACGCGCCTGGAAGCGGAAAAGGACGAGATCGCCGGCGTGGTGATCACCTCGGCCAAGAAAACCTTTTTTGCCGGGGGCGACCTCAATGAGCTGATCAAGGTCGATAAAGCCCACGCCAAGGCGTTCTACGACAGTGTCTTGGTATTGAAAGCGCAATTACGCCGCCTGGAAACCCTCGGCAAACCGGTGGTGGCCGCGATTAATGGTGCGGCCCTGGGCGGTGGTTGGGAGATTTGCCTGGCCTGCCATCACCGGGTCGTGCTGGACGACAAGTCCGTGCAACTGGGCTTGCCGGAAGTCACCCTTGGCCTGTTGCCCGGGGGCGGCGGCGTGGTGCGTATGGTGCGCATGCTCGGCCTGGAAAAAGCCTTGCCGTATTTGCTCGAAGGTAAAAAAGTCCGGCCCGCCCAGGCGTTGCAGGCCGGCTTGATTGATGAGTTGGCGGCAGACCGCGATGCATTGCTGGCCCAGGCCCGCGCCTGGATTATGGCTAACCCCGAAGTAAGGCAACCCTGGGACAACAAGGGCTACGCGATTCCCGGCGGCATGCCGTCCCACCCTAAAGTCGCGCAGATGCTCGCCATTGCCCCATCGATTTTGCGTAGCAAGACCCAGGGCTGCTTCCCTGCGCCGGAGAAAATCCTGTGTGCGGCGGTCGAGGGCGCCCAGGTGGACTTCGACACCGCGCACCTGATTGAAACCCGCTACTTCACCGAACTGGTAACCGGGCAAGTGGCGAAGAACATGATCGGCACCTTCTGGTTCCAGCTCAATCAAATCAACGCCGGCAGTTCGCGGCCCCAGGGCTTTGCTCCTTACGTCACGCGTAAGGTCGGTGTGCTCGGCGCCGGGATGATGGGCGCGGGCATCGCCTATGTCAGTGCCTGTGCGGGTATCGAGGTGGTGCTCAAAGACATCACTCTGGCTGCCGCCGAAAAAGGCAAAGCCCATTCGGCCGCATTGCTGGACAAGAAAGTCAGTCGTGGGCAATTGACCGCCGAACAGCGTGAAATCACCCTGGCGCGCATTCATCCTACCCAGGATGAAGCCGACCTGGCCGGCTGCGACCTGATCATTGAGGCCGTATTCGAAGACCGCGCACTCAAGGCCAAGGTCTCGGCCGCAGCACAAAGCGTGGTGGGCGCTGACGCGGTGATCGCCTCCAACACCTCCACCTTGCCCATCAGCGGCCTGGCCACGGCGGTGCCCGATCAAGCCAGGTTCATCGGGCTGCACTTCTTCAGCCCCGTGGACAAGATGCCCTTGGTGGAAATCATCAAGGGGGCGCGCACCAGTGACGAGACCCTGGCCCGAGGTTTTGACTTCGTACTGCAAATCAAGAAAACCCCGATTGTGGTCAATGACAGTCGCGGTTTCTTTACCTCGCGGGTATTCGGCACCTTTACCAACGAAGGCATCGCCATGCTCGGCGAAGGCGTGGCGGCGCCGATGATCGAGACCGAAGCGCGCAAGGCCGGGATGCCAGTGGGGCCGTTGGCGGTGTCCGATGAAGTGTCCCTCAACCTGATGAGCCATATCCGACAGCAAACGGCCAAGGACCTGCAGGCCGAAGGCAAGGCTATGCCGAACCATCCGGCGACGGCGGTGATTGATCTGTTGGTGAACGAATACAAGCGCACGGGCAAGGCGGCCGGCGGTGGTTTCTACGACTATCCCGCTGGCGGCCAGAAGCACCTGTGGCCTGAGCTGAAAAACCGGTTCGAACAGCCCGGCAAGCAAATCTCCCCTCAGGATGTGCGCGACCGCTTGCTGTTTATCCAAGCCATCGAAACCGTGCGCTGTGTGGAGGAGGGCGTGTTGATGTCCACGGCGGATGCCAACGTTGGTTCAATCTTCGGCATCGGTTTTGCCGCTTGGAGTGGTGGCGCGTTGCAGTTTATCAACCAGTACGGGCTGAACGACTTCATCGCCCGCGCCCGCTACCTGGCCGAGGAGTACGGGGAGCGCTTCTCGCCACCGGCGTTGTTGCTGGAGAAGGCCGCAAAAGGCGCGCTGTTTTAGACGTTTCACTGTAGGAGCGAGCTTGCTCGCGAAAAACGCACAGGCAACGCTTTTATCCAGGATACCTGCGTTATCGTTGACGTTCTTCGCGAGCAAGCTCGCTCCTACAGTGAGTGTGGGCGCCCATTGAGGGCTTGCTTTGGGGGTGTATTTCAGGGCAGGCTCTGGGGTGTGCAATATTCCCATCGCCGTGTCAGGTATTTTTTATGTCGCTACGCGTCTGCATCCTGGAAACCGATATTCTGCGTCCCGCTTTGATCGATGAGTACCAAGGCTATGGGCAGATGTTCAAGCGCCTGTTCGCCAAGCAACCGATTGCCGCCGAGTTTGTCGTCTACAACGTGGTGCAGGGCGAGTACCCGCCGGATGACGAAGTGTTTGACGCGTACCTGATCACCGGCAGCAAGGCCGATTCGTTTGGTACCGACCCTTGGATCCAGACGCTCAAGACCTACCTGCTCACGCGTTATGAGCGCGGCGACAAGCTGCTGGGTGTGTGCTTCGGCCATCAGTTGCTCGCGCTGCTGCTGGGCGGCAAGGCCGAACGTGCCAGCCAGGGCTGGGGCATGGGCACCCACGCTTACAAGCTGGATGCCAAGACGCCATGGATGAGCCCTGAGGTGCCGCAGCTGACGCTATTGATCAGCCACCAGGACCAAGTCACCACCTTGCCGGAAAACGCCACCGTGATCGCCTCCAGCGAATTTTGCCCGTTTGCCGCGTACCACATCGGCGACCAGGTGCTGTGCTTCCAGGGCCATCCGGAGTTTGTTCACGACTATTCCCGTGAGTTGCTGGAAATACTTCAGACAACCCTGGGTGAAAAGGTCTACAGCAACGGCGTGGCCAGCCTGGAGCGCGACCACCACGGCGTGACCGTGGCGGAGTGGATGATGCGCTTTGTCGCGCACCAGCCTGAAGCCAAGGCTTAAAGCCAGCCCGAACGCTTGAAGCTGGCCCATAAACCGGTACAGCCCAAGGTAATAAAACCGAGCACCGCAAAATAGCCGTAGTGCCATTGCAGCTCGGGCATGTTCTGGAAGTTCATCCCGTAAATCCCCGCCACCGCCGTGGGGAACGCCAGGATCGCCGCCCAGGCGGCGAACTTGCGCTGCACCACGCTCTGGCGCGAGGCCTCCAGCAGCACACCGATCTCGATGGTCTGGCTGGCGATATCGCGCAACGTAGTCAGGTCTTCCATCTGCCGCGTGACATGGATCTGCACGTCACGAAAATACGGGCGCATGTTCTTGTCGATAAACGGGAAGCTGAGCTTCTGCAACTCCTGGCTAATCTCCACCATCGGCGCCACGTGCCGCTTGAGCCGCAACACATCGCGGCGCAGGCCATGGAGATGCTGGATATCGCGCTCGTTGAGCGAACTACACAGCACGTTACGCTCCAGCTCATCAATCTCGGCGTGGATCGCCTCGCTCACCGGCTGATAGTTTTCGGTGACAAAATCCAGCAACGCATAGAGTACGAAATCTTCGCCATGCTCCAGCAACAACGGGCGCGCCTCACAACGCTGGCGCACAAAACCGTAGGACGCCGAGTGGCCGTTGCGTGCGGTGATGATGTAGCCGTTACCGGCAAAGATATGGGTTTCGATAAACTCCAGCTTGCCGTTCTCGCGCACCGGTGAGTAGGTGACGATAAACAGCGCGTCGCCGAAGGTTTCCAGCTTCGGGCGGCTGTGTTTTTCCATCGCGTCTTCGATCGCCAGTTCGTGCAGGTTGAACTGGCGTTGCAGGTTGTTCAATTCCTGGGCGCTGGGTTCTTCCAGGCCGATCCACACAAAATGCCCAGGTTTGGCGGCCCAGGCCGCGCCTTCATCGAGAGTGATATCCGAGACTTTCTTACCGGCGCTGTAGACGGCAGCCGCAACAACTCTACCCATGGTGCTGATCACTTCTTATCAAGAGGACAGATGTTGGGCAGCTTAGCCTGAATGGCGTTCCGTTGTTGCGGGCTGATGTTGCCCTATCCCCTTGTAGGAGCGAGCTTGCTCGCGAAAATCGTCAACGATAACGCAGCGCCCACAGGTGACCCGCGTCGCTTATAGGTTTTTCGCGAGCAAGCTCGCTCCTACAAGTTCACGGTCCATCTGCGCAATACACTCATCCATCTGCGTCTGACACGTCAGCAGCAACTGAGGGATGTCATCCACCGTCAACCCACAGGTAGGAATCGGCGGCAACGAGCGTATCAGCACACTGCCACTGTCCCAACGATTGAGCTTCATCTGCGTCACGTAATTGCTGACACACACCTGCACGATAGGCACACCGGCCGCAATCGCCATATGGAACGCGCCTTTCTTGAACGGCAACAACCCTTTGCCCAGGTTGCGCGTACCTTCCGGGAACACCCAGATCGACGTGTCCTCATGCTGCAAGGTATGCGTGGTGGTCAGCATCGCACGCCGGGCCTTGTGCGCATTGCCGCGGTCGATCAGCACATTGCCCGCCAGCCAGAACAACTGGCCGAACAGCGGTACCCATTTCAGGCTCTTCTTGGCGATGCAGACTGTGCGACGGGGTACCACATTGCCGAACACAAACAAATCGTAGTTGGACTGATGGTTGGCGATCACCACGCAGGTACCGGGCTTGTTGCGTAGCGAGTCGACGTTGGTCTTCACGTTCAAGCCCAAGATTCGCATGGCCGGCAACGCATAGAGGCGAGCGCAGAGACGGCTGTTGTCCGGATTGAACGGCCGGCACACACCGACCAGCACACCCAGCACGCCGGCGATCATAAAATGCAGGCCCATCAACAACATACGTAACAGAAAAAGCATCGACACAGCCCATCGGGACAAAAGGTGGCGCAGTGTACGGATGTGCACTGTATTCGGCAATTGCCCCTACAGATGTGGGAGATAGGCGATGTTTAAGCGCATGTTTCCACATGGGCCGATAACGGCTAGCTAGAGCGGCTACGGACATTTCACATTTATAGGTAAGAAAAAGCCCGACTCAAGATCGGGCTCAGGCACTGCAAGTGTAGGACTTAGCTCAGGCTATGGCCCTGATCCTGGATGATTGCATCGTCCAGGGCTTCGAGCAGTGCGCGGCGCACTTTCAACTTGGTGTGCTTGTGGGCGTTCATATTGATCTTCTTCAACTGCCGTGCCGCTTCCAGTGCGGCGGCGTGCAGTTCTTCCGGTGCCACCACCTTGTCGAGGAAACCGGCGTGCAAGGCGCCTTGCGGATCAAACATCTCGGCATTGATCACCGAACGCTGAAACGCCGACTTACGCAGGCGGTCCCGTGCCAACTCGATACCGGCGTGGTGCATGGTCATGCCAATCGCCACTTCATTCAGGCCAATGCTGAACGGGCCTTCGACGCCAATCCGATAATCGGCCGACAACAACAGGAACGCGCCCTTGGCCACCGCATGCCCAGGGCAGGCCACAATCACCGGGAACGGATGCGCCAACATCCGCCGCGCCAGGGTCGAACCCGAGGTCACCAGGCTGATTGCCTCTTTAGGGCCGGCGGTCATCACCTTCAAATCATAACCACCCGACAAAATCCCCGGCGTGCCCGTGATGATCACCACCGCCCGATCCTTCTCGGCCTGATCCAGCGCCGCATTAAACTCACTGACCACCGCCGGAGAAATGGCATTCACCTTGCCGTTGCTCAGGGTCAGGGTCGCGATACCGTCTTCGAAGTGGTAGGCAATCAACTCACTCATGACGCGGTTCCTTGTAGGGCTTGTTATAGAGATAGATGCGCAGACGTTACTCACCACGCCCCCGCGGGTAAAGCGCCGTGACTGACTACCCAGTCAGCCTTTCCCGCCACGCCCAAGGGTAGACGCCCCGGAGCGGGGCGCAGCAAGCACTCCAGACGCGTCCCGCCGATGCCTGAGAATGGCACAATCACCACCCCTTGCCGGGCGGGGAATGGCATAACGGTCTAACCGCATGAAAATTCTGAAAAAAACCTTTGCCATCAGAAAGGCTTTCGACTACATTAGCGCGCCTCGACAGACTGAACTGGTTTGACGAGATACGGTGAAGTGTCCGAGTGGCTTAAGGAGCACGCCTGGAAAGTGTGTATACAAGAAATTGTATCGAGAGTTCGAATCTCTCCTTCACCGCCACATTGTTATGAAAAAGCCCCGTTTTACGGGGCTTTTTTGTGCCTGGTGATTTTGTCTCACCATTTGTTCTCCATTCGGATTTTGGAAAAGTAGCCTCGCCAGGTGGCTCTCGATGGGGCGCTTTTTTGGTATTAGCAATCCACGCTGGCGTCTGTGCGCAGCTCGTTGAGCTGATCTCTATTGATTTCAGCCCAATGAGCTACCAGGGAAAAATCTGCGAAAGGATTTGGTGGCGGTACGGGTATTGAGGGCTGAGGCCTAATGAAATGGCAAAGGATTAACGGATTGCAAATAAGCCTATGCCGGTTCGATTGCGACCTTGGCCTCAACTTTTAAAAACTCCGTAGATTGACGTCTACGGAGTTTTTTATAGCCGGATTGAAACTATAAAAGTACCAAAACACTAAAGTGGACGTACCAATGCTTTCTATTTTTCCGGGTTGGCAATAGCTCCGACCCGGACATAAATGTTCTTGGCTGTCCCCTGTTTTGAGTGGCCTCTACATACGTATTGCCGACACCGATTACTGAATTATTGAGGTTAGTGGTCTAATAGTTTGGCCATGATCTTTGACACGGTCATCCTCGATAACGATTTTGCTGCTGGAGGAGACGTAGTACTCGCTCGTCTGTGCTAGACCTTGGACGAGCATTAAATAGCCTCTTGAATCGCTACGCGACCACGTGTCGCTACTGCCTTGCTCTATTGGGAAGTAGTCCTCACTGGGGTTGCTATCAGTCTTCCATGAACTTACTGCAACTTTGATAATTCTGCTTGCGCCGTTTGTGATTGTGATAGTCATACGTACATTCCTTTTGGATTTTGAATTCCATGAGTTGGCTCCCTATTTAGAATAAAGCTGCAGACTTGCCACTGCTACAAAAAGCCGTAGTTAGGTTAACTCGCTGGCTAAACCATATCCAAGTGATACTGGAGGCGCTCAAGGCTGGACGCCAAGTAAAATATAATTTATTGCATGGGTATATTGTTCTGCCTGCTTTCACAGTCAAGCCTACAGACGGGAAAATGCAAGGAGAAGGGGACGAATTTTTTTTGATTTTCGTTCCACCTCGTTCAAAGCAAAAAAATCCCAGGTTTCGAAAGAAACCGGGGTTTGTAATCTTGAGCTTGAAAACCTACTGTTCTTAGATTATGCGCACGGCATATCCATTCGTACGCGCAGACGGTTGACGTCGTTGAAGGGGTGATCCACCAGCTCTGGCACCAGGCTGCCGTATTCGCAGTGCATTACACGCGTGCCAATGCGTGTGGTCAGAATGTCGATGATCGCCTGACTGAGCGGATGAGGTTTTGAGCGGGCGGGCGAGGGCGGCTAAGTCGTTCATGGCGCCGAAGTGGGCGCCATGTGTGAGGAGGTGCAGCTTGTGGGAGTTGTAAGCGGGCGTTTTTACAAGTCGCTAAATTATCAAAAAATTAATGCGGTGAAGCATAGCGAACTATCGAATAAAAATAGCTGCCGCCAGAATTATAGTAATCATGCCTAATGAGGCGATCGCCATGATAATAGAATTAAGTTTTTTATGGAGTTTTTCAATTGTGGTGGTTAGTTTTTTGATTTCTACGTCATGACAGGTATGTTTTTCGCTGGAGGCTGTTGAGTCATTATCTAAAGAGCTTTTGTCTGCGTGAGCTGCAATGATACTTCCGCCTGCTCCTGAGCAAGCAAATAATAATACCTGCGAATAGATATCTAGGTAATCTTTATAATTTTGCGGAATAGTATCAAAAGGAACAAATACGTAAATTATTTTTAAGTATAGAGTTTGAAATAACACGCCAAACATTATAATGAATAACCCCTTGATCACTCTATCCTGCTTGAGGTCAAGTATCATGATGAGAGTCAAAAAGACTCCGAGGATTAATGTTGATATAGCTATTTCTGGTTTGCCGAATATGCCAGCTGTGATAGGTGATACAAACGCTAGTATGAAAGCGGCCACCCACAAGCCTACGATCATTTTGTAGTTTGGCTTTGCCAAGTTTTGCTTTCCTTGCATTTTAGTTCTCGATCAAAAAGGGTTTATTGAGTTAACTTTGTCAGTGCAGCGTCGCGAATTATATCAAGGTCCATGTCTGTGAAATCTAATAATTCACGTTGCTCGTAACGAATCTCTGGTGCACTGCACTGCGCTCAGCACGGTCCTTTAGACCGAATTGGTGAACCCTGGCGATTCGGGCAGTGCGCCCGGTGAAACCCACGGTCACGGTGTTGCTATCGCCTCGGGCTTTAACCCGCTGTCGATGGCTACGTCGTAATTCCAGGCCGATGGAGCGCGCAAGCTGATTGCGGGCGCCTGGCTGGAGTTGCTCCAGCTGGCCGGAAGCCCCGGTCTCAAGGGCTTCGAGTTTACTTGTCATCAGGCACTATCCATTCGCTGGCGTTGTTCTTTTGGAACCTGGTACCCAATTTGGATCCAAAAGAGAGGGTCGCTGCAGCGGACCTTGCCGTTGTCGATGAAGATTATAATTTCAGCCCCTATTACGTGTGATGCGCACGCGTACTGAGGTGCATGCTGATGCTCGTGGAAGCCGGGGGTTTGTGGTTTCAGGCCTGGTCAAAAGGGCTGCGCCTCTGTTCGGCCCATTCAATCAACGCCTGCATCGACGGTCCCAACGCGTATCCATCCTCGGTCAACTCATACTCAACTTTCGGTGGAACCTGCGGGTAAACCGTGCGGCGAACAATTGCGTCTTTTTCGAGCTGCTTAAGCTGCTGGATAAGCATTTTCTGGTTGATGCCCTCTATGAGCTTTTCAAGATCAGAAAAGCGCAGAGGACCTTTGGCTGCGAACAACTGGCAAAGGATGATGATCTTCCATTTTCCCTCCAGTACACGGAGGGTCTCCATGGTGGCTTCAGCCCATTTCACTCGATTTTTTGGGTCGTCACAGTTCCATTCTCGTTCACTGTTCATAATTTGGTTCGTTACTTACCTTTTGGTGTGTACTTACCATTATCTCACTATTCTCCTAAGGTAGGCGCCTACCCGAAACTATACGAGCGAGAACTCATGAAAATTGGAGTGATTGGGACAGGAAACATTGGCGGAACCCTTGCCCGGAAGATGATTGCCGCAGGCCATGAAGTGCAGGTGGCTAACTCCAAAGGCATTGAGGGGGTTCGTGCATTCGCCAACGAGATAGGGGCGGTACCTGCAGATGTTTCGGGCGTTGTCCGAGATGCCGAAGTCATATTTTTATCTGTCCCTTTACCTGCAGTGGCTGATCTGCCTGCTGAGTTGTTCGTATCTGTTCCATTGGACGTCCCTGTCGTGGATACCGGTAATTACTACCCAGGCTTGAGGGACCCAAAAATTCCGGAAATAGATGAAGGCATGGCCGAAAGCGTTTGGGTTTCGAAACAGATTGGGAGGCCGGTGATTAAGGCGTTCAACAATTTGTTAGCCTATTCGCTCGCTGAACTCGGCCAGCCCGAGGGCACGCCCGGACGATTGGCGGCTGCGGTCGCTGGGGACGATCAGGTCGGTGTGCAGACAGTCATGGAGCTGGTGAGCGAATCAGGTTTCGATCCAGTCAATGCGGGTTCACTTGAGCAGTCGTGGCGGCAACAACCTGCAACCCCTGCGTACTGCTGCGACTACACCGCCGTTGATATGCGCCGGGCCCTTGATGCGGCAGTTAAAGGTGAGGCGCCAAAAACTCGGGATCGCATGATAGAGAATTTCGCGAAGCTGGGACCTAACCCTAGTCACGCGGATATCGTTGCGATGAATCGTCAACTGAGCCCGATATCGCACTCGTAACAGAAGTTGGAAAAGGCACAGGTTGATTTGATTTTCGTTTCACCACGTTCACAGCAAACAAAACCCCAGGTTTCGAAAGAAACCTGAGGTTTGTAATTTTTGAGTTTGAGACCTGCTGTTAGGTCATGCGCACGGCATATCCATTCGTCGCCCGATGACATCGAGCAAATCGCATCCGTCCCGCAGCGGAATTGAGCAGAGCAGTGCAAAGTCACTCAGCACCACCGCATCACTACTTATGCGTAAGCCCGCCCTCAATGCCTATGCCGATGATGCACATCCGGAAAATGCGCATGGCTATGCCTCATCACGCCATGTGCATGCACATGGCTATGAGGCACTTTCGAGTCCCACTCAAACCCATGCTCATGTTGATGATGCTCATCATGCACATGCCAATGCCCATGCTCCGTTGCCTCATGCAGATGCTCATGGGCATGCCGCTCCGTCAGATGCAGCCACACGCCCAAGGCCATCAGTGCCGAGGCAATCCAGAACGCCACGGTCACCGACTCGTCAAATACCAACAACGCCACTGCGGCACCGAGAAAAGGTGCCGTGGAGAAGTAAGCGCCGGTGCGCGCGCTGCCCAGCCCGCGCAGGGCCAGCACGAACATCACCAGGCTGATGCCATAGCCGAGGAAACCTACCAGTAGAATCGGCGCCAGTTGCGCCATGCCGGGAATCTGCGCTCCGAGGTAAAGTGCCAGGCTGCAATTGACCAGCCCCGCAATCAAGCCTTTGGCACCTGCGATAAACAACGCGTCAGACGCGGACACCTTGCGCGTGAGGTTGTTATCGATCCCCCAGCACAAACATGCCAGCGCAACGGCGAGCGGTCCGACCCAGTCCTGGCGGCTGCCGTCAGCACCGGACCATGACAACACCACGCCGCCCAGCACAATGGCGAGCATGCCGAGGACGATGCGGCGGTCGGCGTTTTCGCGGAACACGACCCAGGCGATCACGGCGGTCAGTACCGACTCAAGGTTGAGCATCAGGGAGGCGCTGGCGCTGGTGGTGCGGGTCAGGCCGAACATCAATGCAACGGGGCCGAGGATGCCGCCGAAGGCGATGGCGCCGAGTAGCCAGGGCCACTCCGATGGGGTTAGCCCGGTAGGTTTCCAGCCGCGATCACGGATCAAGCGCACACCGGCAAGGCCGATGCCGCTGCCGAGGTAGAGCAGGCCGGCGAGCAGGATGGGCGAGAGGCTCAGGCCAAGGCTTTTGGCCAGCGGGGTGCTGGCGCCGAACAGGGCGGCGGCGGCGAGTGCGTAAGCGATACTGAGATTCATGGGCCATCCTCGAAGGTCAGGCCCATGATACGCCGCTTGCCGGGGTCAGCGCCCTGGCAGTTTCATACTTACTGCGCGGTTTTCAGCTTGATCACATCACCGGAGATCTTGGTGGTGTAGCCGTTCAATACCCAAGCCCAGAACCACTTTTCCTGCACTTGTGTGTTGATCAACGCGTCGCCGCCCTTGGCCTTGATGGCCGCATCCTGGGCGCGCACGAAGCGGTTGTTCTGGCCGATGGGGATAACACCCAGCAGCATGATGCCGGTGGCGCTGGCTTCGCTGTGGCCCAGCACGGTGTATTGGCTGGCGTCGTATTGCTGGGTTTTCATGGCGGTGCCGGTGCAACCTGCCAGGGTGAAACCAAGTATGGCTGCTGCAACGACTTTACTGAGGTATTTCACTTATAACTCCATAGATTCAATCTCGAGATTCAATTCTCGGGGGCGACACTCTAAGCGCTCAGCTGGCAGATTGAAATCAATCAGCGAGGCAGGGATGCAGATGACTCAGTCTGGCGGGTACTGGGCGGTGATCCCATCGCAGCCTCGCTGGGGCTCGACAGCTCCCACATTTGCTTTTCGGCGTGTCAAGGTGTTTTTCGTGGGGGCTGGGGACTTCGAAGGCTTCGGACATGGGGCGACCACGACGGAATGAGGTGCGCTGATTCTTCACCAGCGCAGCTGTCTCAAGCCTGTACGTAACGCCGGATAACCCGCCCATACACCGCGAGGTTGATCACCACCACCACGGCCCCCAGCAGCAATTGGATATTGGCAGTCAGCCCGGCGGGGTAGATCAGCGTCAGGATGTAGTGCTCGATAAACCCGCCGCCATAACCGTCTTGGCCAGCCAAGTGGCGAAACAGGTTTTCCCAACGGGTAAGCGGGCAGGGCAGGTGCAGCACCTCTACCGCAATGCCCCAGGCAACGGCAGGCAGATGCAGCCATATCATCCGGGGCCATTTCAGGGCGAGCAGGCCACCGAACAACACGAACAGGATGAAGGTCAGGTGAAACAGCACGAGGCCGTCGGCGGCGAGTCGGTAGAGCATTGGGAGCACTTCGAAAAGAGGGGCAGACAGTCTAAAGGGTTGCTCGCCGGTAAGCGTGGCCGTTATTGTGCTGAATCCTTTTAGTCCTCGCCCCAAGGTTGTGTTGTGATGAATGCACCGCGTAACGCTGTCCCGATCAAGGCCGTGATTTTCGATATGGACGGGTTGTTGCTGGATACCGAAGGCATCTACACCGAAGTCACGCAGATCATTGCCGAACGCTATGGCCGTACCTACGACTGGGGTATCAAGCAGCACATCATCGGGCGGGGTGCCCAGGATTTGGCCGATTACGTGGTCAAGGCGCTGGACCTGCCGATCACGCCCGCCGAGTTTCTGGAAATACGCGAACCGCTGATGAGCGAGCGCTTTCCCAAGGCCCTGGGCATGCCCGGCGCCGAGGCGTTGGTGCGGCACTTGAAGGCGCACAATATTCCGATTGCGGTGGGCACCAGTTCATCGCGTAACTCGTTTGGCCACAAGACCACCCTGCACCGTGAATGGTTTGGCCTGTTCGACACCATCGTCACCGCGGACGACCCGGAAGTAGGCGCTGCCAAGCCCGCGCCGGATATCTTCCTCACTGCCGCGCGCCGGTTGGGTGTAGCCCCTGAGGATTGTCTGGTGTTCGAAGATTCGCCGTTCGGCGTGACGGCCGCGAAGGCTGCGCACATGACCGCTATTGCGGTGCCCGATGAGGCGATGGCTGACAGCAAGTACCAGCATGCTGACCAGATTATTCGCAAGCTCGCCGACTTTGATTTGGCCGCCTACGGCTTGCCCCCCATGGCCTGACCCCGCGCGGTCAAAAATGTGGGAGCTGGCTTGCCTGCGAAAGCGGTAGTGCAGTAACAGATGTGGCACTGACACACCGCCTCCGCGGGCAAGCCCGCTCCTGCATTTGGTTTGCGGTGTTGCAAAATCAGGCGCTGAAACCACCATCGATGGTCAGGCTGGCGCCCGTGATATAGCCGGCTTCCGGCCCGGCCAGATAGGCCACAAAACTGGCAATCTCCTCCACATGCCCATACCGACCTACCGCCATCAACCCGATCAGGCTTTCGGCAAAATCACTGTTCGCCGGGTTCATGTCGGTGTCCACCGGCCCAGGCTGCACGTTGTTGATGGTGATGCCCCGTGGTCCCAGGTCCCGCGCCAATCCCTTGGTCAACCCCACCAGCGCCGCCTTGCTCATGGCGTAGGGCCCGCCGCCGCCAAAGGGCATGCGTTCGGCGTTGGTGCTGCCGATATTGATCACGCGGCCACCTTCGCCCATATGCTTGGCCGCTTCCTGGGTAGCGATAAATACGCTGCGTACATTGATCGCCAAGGTCTGGTCGAAGTCTTCCAGCTTGAATTCTTCCAGCGGCGCGATGGCCAGCACGCCAGCGTTGTTCACCAGGATATCCAGGCGTCCAAACGCCTCCACCGTGGCGTTGACCGCAGCGCGAATCGCCGTGGCATTGGCGCTGTCGGCGTGAATCGCCAGAGCCTGACCACCTGCGCTGATCACCTCGTTCTGCAGTGTTCGAGCCTTGGCGGCCGAGCTGACGTAGGTAAAGGCAACCGCTGCCCCCTGGGCGGCGAGGCGCTTGACGATGGCGGCGCCGATGCCGCGGGAACCGCCTTGAATCAAGGCGACTTTGCCGGTGAGGTTGTGTGTGGTCATATCGATCTCCGAGGTAGTTGATGGAGCGAGTATCGACCTCACTCGCCCCTCTCGGTAGACCGTGGTTGCTATAGTCTGTGTAAACCAAAAGTTTAGAGTGGGGCGATATGGAAAGCTTTGGCAGTATCGAATGCTTTGTGCGCAGCGCCGAGGGTGGCAGCTTTGCCGAGGCTGCACGGCACCTGAGCCTCACTCCCGCAGCGGTGGGTAAAAGCGTTGCCAAGCTAGAGGCGCGCCTCGGTGTGCGGCTGTTTCAGCGCAGCACTCGGCGCCTGGCGCTGACCGAAGCCGGCAAGATGTTTTTGGAGGAAGTCAGCGGCAGCCTCACCACCATTCAGAATGCGGTCGCCAACCTGGCCAGTGCCGAAGGGCGGCCGGTGGGCACGCTCAAGGTCAGCATGGGGCCAGTGTTCGGTAACCGCTACGTGGTGCCGTTGCTGGGCGAATTTATGCGGCGCTGTCCGGATATCAGCCCGGACTGGCATTTCGATAACCGCCAGGTCGACCTGATCGGTCAAGGCTTCGATGCGGCCATCGGCGGCGGGTTTGAGTTGCCCCAAGGCGTGGTGGCGCGCAAGTTGACCCCGGCGCACCGGGTGCTGGTGGCGTCGCCGGATCACCTGGCGCGCCGCCTGCCGGTACTGGCGCCCGAGGAGCTGTCGCACTGCCTTGGCATTTTGATCCGCTCGCCGCAGACAGGCCGGGTGCGTTCATGGCAACTGACCAATCGTGAGCGCGAGCACAGCCCTCTAGTGCTGAAACCGGCGATGACCATGAGCGACTCCGAAGCCGCTTGCTGCGCCAGTGCCCAGGGGCTTGGCATCGCGCTGGTGAGCATGCCGATGGCCGTGCCGTTCCTGGACAGTGGTGCGTTGGTGCGAGTGTTACCCGATTGGTATGTGGACGACGGCAATATTTCCATCTACTACGCCGAGCATAAATTGCTGCCGGGCAAGACGCGGGCGTTTGTGGATTTCATTATTGAGCAGTTTGCCGAGCAGAAACTGGCTCAACGGTTCAGTGCTATCTGAGCACGCCTTTACATCGAGTCGTGGCCATCGCGGGCAAGCGCATCGGTCTACCGCCCGAACTTGCCCGGCCACCCGATAACCTTCTTCGGCCGCGGTGTGGCATAAGTCCTGACCTTCGACGTCGACAACCCCAACCGTACCAACGACTCGGCAACCATCACCGCCGCCGTCACCCCGTCCACCACCGGCACCCCGGTGCGCTGGCGAATCTGCTCGTCCAGCCCGGCCATGCCGCCGCAGCCCAGGCAGATCACCTCGGCCTTGTCATCGCGAATGGCCAGTTCCGCCTGGTGCACGATGGCTTCCATGGCGCCCAGCGGGTCTTCTTCCAGCTCCAGCACCGCCA
Organism: Pseudomonas fluorescens; assembly: GCF_001902145.1. Lineage (GTDB taxonomy): Bacteria > Pseudomonadota > Gammaproteobacteria > Pseudomonadales > Pseudomonadaceae > Aquipseudomonas > Aquipseudomonas fluorescens_BV. Next base: position 74,189 of record NZ_MRST01000016.1, on the reverse strand, counting down.
TGCCGCTGGCGCGCACCGAAGCGCAACGCTGGTAGAGGCCGGCGAGTTTCAGCCGGTCTTCAATCAGCGGCACAGTGCGGTCCAGGGTGGTCACCACCGAGTAGGCGTGCCCCAGGAACATCGCGGTGCTGGCCGCCGCCTCGGTGATATCCACCACCGGCACATTGAGCAGTTCCTGCAGGCCTTCACGGCCATGTTCGCCATAGCCGGCCTGGATCACCGCATCAAAGGGCTGATCGTAGGCCATCACCCGGTCCATCACGGCGATGGCCGCCAGGTAGCTTTCAAAATTGCCCTCCACTGATTCTGCGCCGAAGTACGGGGTGAGCCCGACAATTTCGGTGCCCGGTGAAGCCACGGCCCGTGCTTGCTGGGCAATGGTGTCGGTGATGGATTCGGTGGTGTTGACGTTAACCACGAGGATACGCATGGAAAGTCCTTGTTTAATGACTGACGTTATCGACGGCAATGCTTTCGCCGCTGACATCGGCGTAGTGCGGTTGACGCTTGGCAATCAGCAGGTACAGCAACCCGGCAATGCCTGCGCCAAACAACCAGGAAAACGGCGAGACGCTGGCAAACCCCGGCAACAGCGCCAGCAGGATGGCGATCACCGCCGCCGGAATGAACGCCGCCACCGCACGCATATTCACCCCACGGCTGTAGTAATAAATGCCTTGGGGGTCTTCGCTGTACAACTGCGGCACATCCACCTGGCTTTTACGGATCAGCCAGTAATCGACCATGATCACCCCGTACAACGGCCCCAGCAGCGCGCCGAGCCCAGAGAGGAAATACACGATGACCAATGGGCTGTTATAGAGGTTCCACGGCAGGATCAGCACGGCAACGAAGGCGCTGATCAACCCGGCGCGCCGGAAGTTCAGGTACTTGGGCGCCAGGTTGCTCAGTACAAAGGCCGGGGCGACGAAGTTGGCCATGATGTTCACCGCCACGGTGACGATGAGGAAGGCCAGGCAGCCGAGCACCAGAAAAAATGTGTTGGGGATCGCCGCGATGATTTCGGTCGGGCTTTCGATCACGCGGCCATTGAGCTGGAACTGCCCGCCGCATAGCAGCACGGTAATCGCGGCGAACACCAGGATATTGACCGGCAGGCCCCAGAAATTGCCGACCTGGATGGTCTTGCGGCACGGCGACGAACGCGCGAAGTCGCAGAAGTTAAGGATCAGGGTGCCGTAGATGGCTAGCCACAGCGCGCCGCCGGCAAAGATATTGCGCCACATCTCGCCGCCACTCAGGGGCTCGCGGATCGACCAGGCAATCTGCCCGTTCGCCTGGAAGTACATCCACCCGGCCAGTGCGGCCACGGTCAGCAGAATCACCGGCCCGGCGAAGCCTTCATAGCGACGTACCATTTCCATGCCGTAGGCGAGGATCACCAACTGCACCAGCCAGATCGCAACAAAGCACGCCCAGCCGAGGGTCGACAGGCCAAGGATCGAGTTGTGATCATAATCGGCAAACCCTGGATGAATGGCCGTCAGCAGTACGCGGAAAACCACCGAGGCCAGGTAGGTCTGGATCCCAAACCAGGCAATTGCAATCACCGCCCTGATCAACGCCGGAATCTGCGCCCCGTGAATGCCAAAACTGATGCGGCTGATAACCGGAAACGGCACACCGGTCTTCTGCCCCATGTAGCCCGACAAATTCATGAAGAAGTACACCAACGCCGCGCCGATCCCCAGGGACAGCAATATTTGCCAGCCGCCCAAGCCCAGTGCATAGAGCCCAATGGCGAATGAATAGTTGGCGATGTTGTGCACGTCATTGGTCCACAACGCAAAGATGCTATAGCGCCCCCAGCGTCGGCCTTCGACCTTGGTGGGCGCCAGGTCCTTGTTGTGCAGGCGCGGGCTGAGCACCAGCGGGCCGGGGCCTGCGGCCGCAGGGTTCAGTGGGGAGGAGGGCAGATCCAGTGCGAGGGTGTTCGAGAGGCTTGTACGCATTCCGGCAGGCTCCAGCGCATCTGCAGCAAAACGGCGGATGGCAAAATGTATGTAGGTTTTGTATTGATTGTATACAAAGCGTACTTCTACCTAAGCCATATGCGTGCCAATTTTCGACATGTGAAAATCTTGGCTAATTTTGTTTTTATATAGTTTTAGAATAACTTACTGAATCTAAAGCACTATAAATTGACCATTTGAACAGGTATTTATTTTTTAATCGAGAATAGAGCAATTTGCGTACGAGCAAATCAGCAAAGAGGGATGTTACGTTTTGGTGCGCTATAGTTTAAGTTGCACACAAAAATGGCACCTATAGTTACATGGTTGTGTACAAGATTTTCGGCTCACCACAAAGCAAATGTGGGAGGGGGCTTGCCCCCGATTGCGGTGTATCAGTCAAGAAATCTGCAACTGACCTACCGCTATCGGGGGCAAGCCCCCTCCCACATTTTTGTTGCCACATGAACTTAAAGGCCTCAAGCCTTACTGATGATATTCCCCGCATGCAGCCCACATTCCTTCTGCGTGGCTTCTTCCCACCACCAGCGGCCTTCACGCTCATGTTGGCGGGGTAGTACCGGCCGAGTGCAGGGCTCGCAGCCGATGCTGATAAAACCGCGCTCATGCAGGCTGTTGTACGGCAGCTCCAGCATGCGGATGTAGCCCCATACCTCTTCGCTGGTCATCTGCGCCAGCGGGTTGAACTTGTACAGGGTGCGTTCCGGCGTGGAGAACGCCGTGTCGATTTCCAGCGCCGCTACCTGGCTGCGAGTGCCGGGGCTCTGGTCGCGGCGCTGGCCGGTGGCCCAGGCGCTGACACCGGCGAGTTTGCGGCGCAGCGGTTCGATCTTGCGGATGCCGCAGCATTCTCCATGGCCGTCCTTATAAAAGCTGAACAGGCCTTTCTCTTTGACGAACGGCTCCAGCTTGCTCGGGTCTGGCGAGATCAGTTCGATGTCGATCTTGTAGAACTCACGTACCTGCTCGATAAACCGGTAGGTCTCCGGGTGCAGGCGGCCGGTGTCGAGGCTGAACACCTTGACGTTCTTGTTCAGCTTCCAGGCCATGTCCACCAGGACCACATCCTCGGCACCGCTGAAGGAAATCCACAGGTCATCGCCGAACTGGCTGAACGCCAGCTTGAGAATGTCCTGGGCAGACTTGTTGGCATAAGTCGTGGCGAGTTCAACGACGTCGAAGGCTTGGTTCATCAGGACGGTTCCTACAGGTCAGTGGCGCTGAGCGCTCTATAGGGGGGCGATGGTATCAAAATCTGTCCCGCGTTGCGGCGGCGTGCTTGAGTCGCTAGAGTCGGCAGTCCTTTTGCTCGCTCAACCAACAACATCTAATAGGAGTGTCGTGTGGAAATTGCCTGCCTTGACCTGGAAGGGGTGTTGGTGCCGGAAATCTGGATCGCCTTTGCCGAGAAAACCGGCATTGAGTCCCTGCGGGCCACCACTCGTGACATTCCCGACTACGACGTGCTGATGCAACAGCGCCTGCGCATCCTCGACGAGCATGGGCTCAAACTGGCCGATATCCAGGCCGTAATCGCCACGCTCAAGCCGCTGGACGGCGCCATTGAGTTCGTCAATTGGCTGCGCGAGCGCTTCCAGGTGGTGATCCTGTCCGACACCTTCTATGAGTTCTCCCAGCCGCTGATGCGTCAGCTGGGCTTCCCGACCTTGCTTTGCCACCGCTTGATCACCGATGAAAACGACCGGGTGGTGAGCTACCAACTGCGCCAGAAAGACCCCAAGCGCCAGTCGGTGCTGGCATTCAAGACCCTCTACTACCGCGTGATCGCTGCCGGTGATTCCTACAACGACACCAGCATGCTGGGTGAAGCGGACCGCGGGATTCTGTTCCATGCGCCGGACAATGTGATTCGCCAATTCCCGCAGTTCCCGGCGGTGCATACGTTTGAAGACTTGAAGAAAGAGTTTATCAAGGCGTCGAATCGGCAGTTGAGCCTGTAAGTTATGCGGCGCGGCTGATTGCCTCATCGCAGGCAAGCCAGCTCCCACCTTCGATCATGTAACGTCAAACGACGCGGTCAACTGTGGGAGCCGAGCTTGCCTGCGATGGCGTCGGCGCCGTCACCGCCTAACCCTCAGCCAGCAAGCGCTCATAAGGAATACGCAAGCCTTCATGCAGACGCTTGATCATCGACAGGCTCAGCTTGCGCTTGTGGTTCAGCACCTCTGACACCCGCCCACTGGTGCCGATAAACGGCTCCAGATCGCGGGCGGTCATGCCCAATTGCTCCATGCGAAACTTGATAGCCTCTACAGGATCCGAAGGGGGCATGGGGTAATGCTCGGCTTCGTACTTCTCGATGAGGATTGCCAGGATTTCCAGCTCATCACCTTCAGGCGAGCCGGGTGGTGCTCCCCATATCTGCTCGACTCGTACGAGTGCCGCAGTCAGGTCTTCCTGGGAGTGAATAGGTTTGATGTTCATCACGCAGTCTCCGCGTTGATCTGGTCGTACTGAGCGTGGGTCCCCACGAACCGTATAAACCCTAGTTGTCGCTGGTAGTCGATCGCCATGATCACTCGATACTTGTTGCCGCCGACGTTGAACACGACCCTGCCGCCCTTAAGAATGCTCGCTGTTCTGAGTTCGGCCTTGAGTGCTTGCGGTGTTGGATAATTGGCCTTTTCCATGTGCCGATACAACTCGACCAGCGGTGTTCTGGCGTCGCTATAAGCTGAATGGCTTTCCCAGAATATTCGTAGGGTAGATAGAGCGATTATCCGCATCGCTTCGACCTCCCGTTTTGGGAGATCATAGGTGCGATTGCGTGGATAGGCAATCTCGGAAATATTTCCAGACGAGGAGGTAGTCGCTTCATGTGATCCTTCACAGGTGGCGGGTGGACGGTCGATCCGGACGCTATCTGCAAGCGTCTATCCCGTCCACAGCGGTTCTGATTCAGGCTTTTTCTATCGCATGGCGTTCTACTCGAACGCTAGGAAGGGGCTGTGCCCTACAGATTTTCCAGCGTCTGCAACAACACCCGCACCTTCGTCAGCGACTCCTGATACTCAGCCTGCCACTGCGAATCCGCCACAATCCCGCCGCCGCCCCAGCAACACACTTGCCCGTCCTTGACCAGCAAGCTGCGAATCGCGATGGAGCTGTCCATCTCGCCGCGCACGTCCAGGTACACCAGCGAGCCGCAATACAACCCGCGGCGGGTGGGCTCAAGCTCGTCGATGATCTGCATGGCGCGAATCTTTGGCGCGCCGGTGATGGAGCCGCCGGGGAAGCTGCCGGCGATCAGGTCGAGGGCGTCTTTGTCGTCGGCCAATATGCCAGTGACACTGCTCACCAGGTGGTGCACGTTGGGGTAGCTTTCCAGGCTGAACAGCTCCGGCACGTTCACTGAGCCGATTCGGCAACTGCGGCCGAGGTCGTTGCGCAGCAGGTCAACGATCATCAGGTTTTCTGCGCGGTCCTTGGGGCTGGCGAGCAACTCAGCGGCGTTGGCAGCGTCCTCTTCCGGTGTTAAACCGCGAGGGCGGGTGCCCTTGATCGGGCGGGTTTCCACCTGGCGCTCGCTGATGCGCACAAAGCGTTCCGGCGACAGGCTCAGCACCGCGCCGTTATCGGGCAAGTTCTGGAACCCGGAAAACGGCGTCGGGCAGGCTTCGCGCAGCGCGCAGTAGGCTGCCCATGGATCGCCGATGCACGGCGCACGAAAGCGTTGGGCAAAGTTGACCTGGTAGCAGTCGCCGGCCTGGATGTAATCCTGGATGCGAATGATGGCCTGGTGATAAGCCTCGGCGCTGAGGTCCGGGATCATGGGGCCTTGAAGCTTGAAGGTCGTCGGCGCATTGCTTTCTGCCTGACTGAACACGTTGATCAAGCGTTGCCGCTCGCTGTCGGCCAGCGCAGGGTGAAAGACCAACTGGCTGGTTTGCACTTGGTGATCGCTGACCAGCGCCCAGGCATAGAGCCCGAAGCGTGCATCCGGCAGATGCAAATCGTCCACGGCCAGGTGTGAAACCTGCTCCAGGTGCCGACCAAAGTCATAGCTCAGGTAACCGATCAAACCACCGGCAAACGGTAATTCATAGCCGTCAGGCAATGTCGCTTGACCCAACTGCGTCAGGTTCTTGCGCAAGCGTTGCAGGAAATCACCGCCACTTTCGTCCGGCCCTACCGTCAGGGTCGCTTCGGGCCAGGCACTGAGCAGGTCATACCGGCCGCGAACAGCCATCGGGCGGCCGCTGTCGAGCAGTACCGCACCAGGGGCGTGGCGAATGACCGCAAAGAACTCGGCGGGATTGGCCCGGTAGGGCAACGGGTATACGGAGCAGGTCGACATGCGGGGGTGGATCAGCCAGTGGCGCGGGGGAGGGGGATTGTAGTCCCCCGTAGGATTTGCTCCTAGAGGGGATGTCGGGGATAGACAGTTCGAAGACCGGATCAGCCTTCCACGGGCGGTATATGGCCGAACATTTCCTGCACGAACTTCACACGCTCTTCCGGCGTTTCTGTCACGCCGGCAGCCTTCAACTCTTCCAACCGTGCCTCCACCGCATGGGTGCGCAACGTCAGGCCGCAATCGTTGGCAATCTGGATGTTCAGCCCAGGCCGAGCGTTCAGCTCAAGGATCAAAGGGCCTTTTTCCTGGTCCAGCACCATGTCCACGCCGATATAACCCAGCCCGCACAGCTCGTAGCAGCCGGCGGCGAGCTTCATGAAACCGTCCCAGTTGGGCAGTTGCACGCCATCCACCGCGTTGGTGGTGTCGGGGTGCTTGGTGATGATGTTGTTCAGCCAGGTGCCGCGCAGGGTCAGGCCGGTGGCCAGGTCTACACCCACGCCGATCGCGCCCTGGTGCAGGTTGGCCTTGCCGCCGGACTGGCGGGTGGGCAAGCGCAACATCGCCATCACCGGGTAGCCCATCAGCACGATGATGCGGATGTCCGGCACGCCTTCATAGCTGATGCTCTTGAAGATCTGGTCGGGTACCACGCGGTACTCGATCAACGCCCGGTCGCGGTGGCCGCCCAGGGAATACAGGCCGGTGAGGATGCTGGAAATCTGGTGCTCGATCTCCTCATGGCTGATGATTTTGCCGGACACCGTGCGGTAGCGCCCCTCGAACCGGTCGGCCACCACCAGGATGCCGTCACCACCTGCACCCTGGGCGGGCTTGATCACGAAGTCGCTGCGCCCACCGATAATCTCGTCGAGCTTGTCGATTTCCTTTTCGGTGGAGATCACCCCGTACATTTCCGGCACGTGGATGCCGGCCGCCACGGCCCGTTCCTTGGTGATGATCTTGTCATCCACGATGGGGTACAGGCTGCGCTTGTTGTACTTGAGCACGTAGTCGGCATTACGCCGGTTAATGCCCATGATCCCCCGCGCTTCCAGGGCCTTCCAGGTCTTCCAGAAGCCGAACATCAAGAGTCAGCCTTCAGGAACGCCTTGAAACGCACCAGCTCGGTGAGGCGATAGCCGCGGTAGCGACCCATGGCCAGCATGAAGCCCACCAGGATCAACAGGATCGCCGGGAAGGTGAACACGAAGTAGACCAACTCCGGCACGCTCATGATCAGGTGCGCCAGGGACGCAGCGAACAGCGTGCCAATCGCCACTTTCAGCGCATGGTTGGCGCCACGCTCCTCCCAGGTGATCGACAGGCGTTCGATGGTCATGGTCAGGATCACCATCGGGAACAGCGCCACCGACAAGCCCCGTTCCAGCCCCAGCTTGTGGCTGAACAGGCTGATGGCGGCAATCAGCACCACCACGAAGGTCAGCACCACCGACAGCCTCGGCAGCATCTGCAGTTTCAAGTGTTCCAGGTACGACCTGAGCGAGAGGCCCAAGGCCGTGATAACCGTGAACAGCACGATCCCGAAGCCCAACTGGGTCTCGCGGAACGCCAGGGCGATCAGCACCGGCGTGAAGGTGCCCAGGGTCTGCAGGCCGATCAGGTTGCGCAGGATCAAGATCACCAGCACGCCTATCGGGATCATCACCATGATCATGAAGGTCTGCTGGGTTTGCAGCGGCAGGCCGTACAGCGAGTATTCGAGGAAGTTGGCGTCGGTGTTTTCGTCCGTCAGCTTGGCCAGGCGGATGGCGTTCATCTCGCTGTTGTTCAGGCTGAAGGTCACCATGGCTTTCTTGCCGCCATCGACGGTGATCAGGTTTTCATCGCCGGTCCACCACAGCAGGCGGTCGGCGGGCAGGCCCTGTTCGCCAGTCTCCGGGTTGAAGTACAGCCAGTCGTTGCCGTTGAAACTGCGCAGCCACAGTTCCGGGGTTTGCGGTTGGTCGGCCACCAGGCGGATGGTGTGGACTTTCTCTACCGGCACGTGGGCGATGGACAGCAGCAGTTCGACGATCTTGGCTTTGTGCGGCGTCGAGGGGTCGCCGGCCAGCAGCAACTTCACATTGTCGTCGTTGAGGTTGTTGGTGCGCTTGATGGCTTCACTGATAAAGGTCTCGACGTCGGCCGAGTGCTGGCGAATCGGGGCCAGCAAGGCTTCGGCGGCGATCTTCTCGGGGCCTTCCACGGCAATGCTGTCGCGGAAGGTCGGGCCTTTGATCTTGACCTTTTCGCCGCTGTAGCGCTTGGTCAGCACCAGGCGGTAATAGAGGGTCTGGTTGCCCTTGGCCCGACGCGCCGACCAGGTGACCTTGCGGTTGCCGTCGATGCGGTTGACGCTCACCCCGTAGTTGTTCGAGATAAAGCTCTCATTGAGGCTGACGAAGTCGCGGCTCAAGGGCGGCACGAACATCTGGATCTTGACCGGGTCTTTCGGGTTGGCGACGAACTCGACCTTGGCGTCGATGTTCCACAAGTCGTCGGTGGCATCTTCGGTGACGGGAATTCCCAGCACGAAGATCTGATAAGCGGTGACCGAAATGCCCAGCACCACCAGCAAGGTGATCAGGATTTTCAGGTGCAGGGTCAGAGAGCGCATTCGGTTTACTCGGCGGTATTAAGCGTCGGCGGCGCAGGCGGGTTTGCCTGCTGCATATTTAAGACTGGGGTCGACCAGCGCATCAAAGCGTTTCAAGGCTTCGGAGCCAATCAGCAGCGGGTATTGGAATGCGCTGCGGTCAGTCAAGTTCACTTCGATGCTGCGTAAAGCACTGCCCATGCAGATATCCAGCGCAATCACTGGGCGGGCGGTGTAGTTCTTGTCCTCATCGGGGTCGTAGTCGCCGGCGCGGCGCTTGATCTTGCTGACACGCGCCAGGGGCAGTTCGATGGGGTGGGAATGGGCGGTGTCGATGGCCAGGTAGAAGCGTACCCAGGATTCGCCATTGCGCTTGAAGCGCTTGATATCGCGGGCACTCAACGAGGCGGTCTTGGCGCCGGTGTCGAGTTTGGCCGCCACTTCCAGGTCGATACCCGCAAGCTTGGCGTATTCGTTCAGGCCGTACACGGTCTTCTCGGCGCCAGCGCCAAGGCTCGGTATGCACAGCAGGCACATCACTAGTAGGTAAGGCTTGAGTCTCATAAATCCTGAGGCAGGGCAGTGCACTGTTCATTTCAAGGCGACTGGCATTGCTGCGCAATCTCGGGTGCGCCCTTTCATCATCTGATGTCAGGCAAAAGCGGCGGGCATTCTAACATGATGCTTTTTTGGCGCCAGCGCTGGCAGGCGGCCATGCCTTGGCAAGCGAATGAGGGGGTTATTAGACGATTGTCGACAATGTGTATTTATTCTTTGACTGCGAGCGGCTTATTGGCTAGTTTTTGCGGCATTGATTTTAAAGGTGTCGACAATATGTTGGGGCAACTGGAAAAACCAGCGGTGGCATCAGACGATTCCCAGACCATGTCGGAGAACGTCTTCCGGCGTATCCAGGCCGCCATCGTCAAAGGCGAAATTGCCCCCGGCAGCAAGATTTCCGAGCCGGAGCTGGCGCGCACCTACGGCATCAGTCGCGGCCCGCTGCGCGAAGCGATCCACCGCCTGGAAGGCCAGCGCCTGCTGGTGCGGGTGCCTCATGTCGGCGCGCGGGTGGTGTCTTTGAGCCACGCCGAGCTGGTCGAACTGTATGAGATCCGCGAGTCACTGGAGGGCATGGCCTGTCGCCTGGCCGCCGAGCGCATGACTGACGCAGAGATCGAGGAGCTGCGTCAGGTGTTGCACACCCACGAACGGGACGCGGCGTTCCAGGCAGGTGTCGGCTATTACCAACAGGAAGGCGACTTCGATTTTCATTACCGCATCATTCAAGGCGCTGGTAACCGCACCCTCACCCAAATGCTCTGCGGCGAGCTGTACCAATTGGTGCGCATGTACCGCATCCAGTTCTCCGCCACCCCCAATCGTCCACGCCAGGCCTTTGCCGAGCATCACCGCATTCTGGACGCGATTGCCGATCGCGACGGTGAACTGGCCGAACTGTTGATGCGCCGGCATATCGGCGCCTCCAAACGCAACATTGCCCGTCACTTCCCGGACGGTGCTCCTTCATCACGAGGTGAGTCATGAGTTCCAAAAACAACAGCACTCCCGGCCAGCGTTTCCGTGACGCCGTTGCCAACGAACAGCCCCTGCAAGTGGTGGGTGCCATCAACGCCAACCACGCACTGTTGGCCAAGCGCGCCGGCTTCAAGGCGATTTATCTGTCAGGTGGTGGTGTAGCCGCCGGCTCTCTCGGCGTGCCGGACCTGGGCATCACCGGCCTGGATGACGTGCTCACCGACGTGCGCCGCATCACCGATGTATGCGACCTGCCGCTGCTGGTGGACGTGGACACCGGTTTCGGCTCCTCGGCGTTCAACGTGGCGCGTACCGTCAAGTCGATGATCAAGTTCGGTGCCGCCGCCATCCATATCGAAGATCAGGTCGGCGCCAAGCGCTGTGGTCATCGCCCGAACAAAGAAATCGTGTCCCAGCAGGAAATGGTCGACCGCATCAAGGCCGCCGTGGATGCGCGCACCGATGACAGCTTCGTGATCATGGCGCGCACCGACGCCCTGGCGGTCGAGGGACTGGAGTCCGCCCTGGAGCGTGCCGCTGCGTGCATCGAGGCCGGTGCCGACATGGTGTTCCCGGAAGCTATCACTGAACTGGAGATGTACAAGCTGTTCGCCTCCCGCGTAAAGGCGCCGATCCTGGCGAACATCACCGAGTTCGGCGCCACACCGCTGTACACCACCGAACAGTTGAAATCTGCGGATGTTTCCATTGTGCTGTACCCGCTCTCGGCCTTCCGTGCCATGAACAAGGCTGCCGAGAATGTCTACACCGCGATTCGTCGCGACGGTACCCAGCAGAACGTGATCGACACCATGCAAACGCGCATGGAGCTTTACGATCGCATCGACTACCACACCTTCGAGCAGAAGCTCGACGCGCTGTTCGCCGCGAAAAAGTAATTGCACTGTAGGAGCGAGCTTGCTCGCGAAGATCGCCAACGATAACGCGGGAAACCTGGAGAAACGCGATGCCCTTGCGTTTTTCGCGAGCAAGCTCGCTCCTACAGGGTGTGAGCTGGACGGCTCCCTGAATAATTACAAAATTGGAGAAGAACCATGGCACAAGCAAAAGTATTGAGTGGTGCTGGCCTGCGTGGCCAGGTCGCCGGGCAGACTGCACTGTCCACTGTGGGCCAGGCCGGCGCCGGCCTGACCTATCGTGGCTACGACGTGCGTGAGCTGGCCGCCGACGCACAATTTGAAGAAGTCGCCTACCTGCTGCTGTACGGCGAATTGCCAACCCAGGCCGAACTGGCCACCTACAGCAACAAGCTGGGCAAACTGCGTGACCTGCCCCAGGCCCTGAAAGAAGTGCTCGAACGCATCCCCGCCGACGCCCACCCGATGGACGTGATGCGCACCGGTTGCTCGTTCCTGGGCAATATCGAGCCGGAGAAAGACTTCAGCGTGCAGCGCGATGTCACCGACCGCCTGCTCGCCGCGTTCCCGGCGATCATGTGCTACTGGTATCGCTTCAGCCACGACGGCCAGCGCATCGACTGCGTGACCGACGAGCCGAGCATCGGTGGCCACTTCCTGCACCTGCTGCATGGCAAGAAGCCGAGCGAGTTGCACGTCAAAGTGATGAACGTGTCACTGATCCTCTACGCCGAACACGAATTCAACGCTTCGACCTTCACCGCACGGGTGTGTGCATCGACATTGTCCGACCTGTATTCCTGCGTCACCGCTGCCATCGGCTCCCTGCGCGGCCCGCTGCATGGCGGTGCCAACGAAGCGGCGATGGAAATGATCGAGCGTTTCTCCTCGGCCCAGGAAGCGGTTGAAGGCACCCTTGGCATGTTGGCGCGCAAAGACAAGATCATGGGCTTTGGCCACGCGATCTATAAAGACAGCGATCCTCGCAATGAGGTGATCAAAGGCTGGTCGAAAAAACTCGCTGACGAAGTGGGCGACACCGTGTTGTTCCCGGTCTCCGAAGCCATCGACAAGACCATGTGGGAACAGAAGAAGCTGTTTCCTAACGCCGATTTCTACCATGCCTCGGCGTACCACTTCATGGGCATCCCGACCAAGTTGTTCACGCCGATCTTCGTATGCTCGCGCCTGACCGGCTGGGCTGCGCATGTGTTCGAGCAGCGCGCCAACAACCGCATCATCCGTCCGAGCGCCGAGTACACCGGCGTTGAGCAGCGCAAGTTCGTGCCAATCGAACGTCGCTGAAAAACTACTATCTCGGGCTGGAAACCCGATCAAAGTGTGGGAGCGGGCTTGCTCGCGAATGCGGTGTAACAGTCGCCGAGTGTGTTGAATGACACGCCGCTTTCGCGAGCAAGCCCGCTCCCACATTTAGGTCTCATTCCAACTCTGGATCCGGCTTCTTTTGCACTTACCGTGACCGAGTCCTGACGATGAACACTGATTTTCGCAAACCACTCCCCGGCAGCCGCCTGGATTTCTTCGACGCCCGTGCGGCTGTCGAGGCAATCACCCCCGGCGCCTACGCCACGTTGCCCTACACCTCGCGCGTCCTCGCGGAGAACCTGGTGCGCCGTTGCGACCCGGCCACCCTCGACGCGTCCCTGAGCCAACTGATCGAGCGCAAGCGCGACCTCGACTTCCCATGGTTCCCGGCCCGCGTGGTGTGCCATGACATCCTCGGCCAGACCGCCTTGGTCGACCTTGCCGGCCTGCGTGATGCCATCGCCCAGCAGGGCGGCGACCCGGCGCAGGTCAACCCGGTGGTGCCCACCCAACTGATCGTCGACCATTCCCTGGCCGTCGAGGCCGGTGGCTTTGACCCGCAAGCGTTCGAAAAAAACCGCGCCATTGAAGACCGTCGCAACGAAGACCGTTTCCACTTTATCGAGTGGACCAAAAAGGCCTTCAAGAACGTCGATGTGATCCCGCCGGGCAACGGCATCATGCACCAGATCAACCTGGAGAAAATGTCCCCGGTGATTCAAGTGCGTGATGGCGTGGCCTTCCCGGATACCTGTGTCGGCACCGACAGCCATACGCCCCACGTGGATGCCTTGGGTGTGATCGCCATCGGCGTTGGCGGCCTGGAGGCCGAGAGCGTGATGCTCGGCCGTGCGTCGTGGATGCGCCTGCCGGAAAGCGTGGGCGTGGAATTGACCGGCAAGCTGCAACCGGGCATCACCGCCACCGATATGGTGCTGGCGCTCACCGAATTCCTGCGCCAGCAGAAGGTGGTCGGCGCCTGGCTGGAGTTCTTCGGCGAAGGGGCTTCGGCACTGACCTTGGGTGACCGTGCGACCATCTCCAACATGGCCCCGGAGTACGGCGCCACCGCCGCGATGTTCTACATCGACGCGCAAACCATTGCCTACCTCAAACTCACCGGTCGCGAAGACGAACAAGTCGCCCTGGTCGAGCAATACGCACGTCACACCGGCCTGTGGGCCGACGACTTGAAAGGCGCGCAGTACGAGCGCAGCCTGAGCTTCGACCTCTCCAGCGTCGTGCGCAACATGGCGGGCCCGAGCAACCCGCATGCCCGTCTGGCCACCCGCGACCTGGCGTCAAAAGGCATCGCCGGCCACTGGGATGACGTGCCAGGGCAAATGCCCGACGGCGCAGTGATCATCGCCGCCATCACCAGTTGCACCAACACCAGCAACCCGCGCAACGTGATCGCCGCCGGCCTGTTGGCACGCAACGCCAACAAGCTGGGGCTGACCCGCAAACCGTGGGTCAAGTCGTCCCTGGCGCCGGGCTCGAAAACCGTGGCCATGTACCTGGAAGAAGCCGGGCTGGGCCATGAGCTGGAAAAACTCGGCTTCGGCGTGGTGGCCTTTGCCTGCACCACCTGCAACGGCATGTCGGGCGCGCTCGACCCGGTGATCCAGCAAGAGATCATCGACCGCGACCTGTACGCCACCGCAGTGTTGTCGGGTAACCGCAACTTTGACGGGCGCATTCACCCTTACGCCAAGCAAGCGTTCCTGGCGTCGCCGCCGCTGGTGGTGGCCTATGCGATTGCCGGCACCATTCGTTTCGACATCGAAAAGGACGTGCTCGGCCTGGACGCCGACGGCAAGGAAATCCGCCTGCAAGACATCTGGCCGAGCGACGAAGAGATCGACGCGGTGGTCAAGGCATCGGTAAAGCCAGAGCAATTCCGTGCGGTGTATATCCCGATGTTCGCCATCCACGAAGACACCGGCCCCAAAGTCACGCCGCTGTATGACTGGCGCCCGCAGAGCACCTATATCCGCCGCCCACCTTACTGGGAAGGCGCGCTGGCCGGAGCACGGCCACTCAAGGGCATGCGCCCGCTGGCGGTGCTGCCGGACAACATCACCACCGACCACCTGTCGCCGTCCAACGCCATCATGCTCGACAGCGCCGCCGGTGAGTACCTGGCGAAAATGGGCTTGCCCGAGGTCGACTTCAACTCCTACGCAACCCACAGGGGCGACCATTTGACGGCGCAGCGCGCCACCTTCGCCAACCCGAAACTGTTCAACGAAATGGTGCAGGAAAACGGCAAGGTCAAGCAGGGCTCTCTTGCGCGTATCGAGCCGGAAGGCAAGGTCACGCGGATGTGGGAAGCCATTGAAACCTACATGGAGCGCAAGCAACCGCTGATCATCATCGCCGGCGCCGACTATGGCCAAGGTTCGTCCCGTGACTGGGCGGCCAAGGGCGTACGCCTGGCCGGCGTGGAAGCGATTGCCGCCGAAGGCTTCGAGCGCATCCACCGCACCAACCTGGTGGGCATGGGCGTGTTGCCGCTGGAATTCCTGCCAGGCACCGACCGCCACACCCTCAAGATCGACGGCAGTGAAACCTATGACGTGGTCGGCGAGCGCACCCCGCGTGCGCAACTGACCCTGGTGATCAACCGCAAGAATGGCGAACGTGTCGAGGTGCCAGTGACCTGCCGCCTGGACACCGCCGAAGAAGTGTCGATCTACGAGGCCGGTGGCGTGTTGCAACGTTTCGCCCAGGACTTCCTGGAATCAAAGGCGACCGCCTGAAGAGGATAACCATGGCACACGTAGCGCAAATCAAGATCCCCGCCACCTACATGCGTGGCGGCACCAGCAAGGGCGTGTTCTTCAGCCTCCAGGACCTGCCCGCAGCGGCACAGGTGCCGGGCCCTGCACGCGACGCCTTGTTGCTGCGGGTGATTGGCAGCCCCGACCCCTATGACAAGCAGATCGACGGCATGGGTGGGGCCACCTCGAGCACCAGCAAGACCGTGATCCTGGCCAAAAGCAGCCGCGCCGATCACGACGTGGATTACCTGTTCGGCCAGGTCTCCATCGACAAGCCATTTGTCGATTGGAGCGGCAACTGCGGCAACCTGTCGGCGGCGGTGGGTTCGTTCGCCATCAGCGCCGGCCTGGTCGATGCGGCCCGCGTACCCCATAACGGCGTGGCCGTGGTGCGGGTGTGGCAGGCCAATATCGGCAAGACCATCATCGCCCACGTGCCGATCACTGACGGCGCGGTGCAGGAAACCGGCGACTTTGAACTGGACGGCGTGACCTTCCCGGCCGCCGAAGTGCAGTTGGAATTCATGGACCCGGCGGCGGAAGAAGAGGGCGGTGGGGGTTCGATGTTTCCCACCGGCAACCTCGTCGACGACCTGGAGGTACCCGGCGTCGGTACCTTCAAGGCCACGTTGATCAACGCCGGTATCCCGACGATTTTCATCAATGCCCAAGACCTGGGCTACACCGGTACCGAGCTGCAAGGCGCAATCAACAGCGACCCCAAGGCCCTGGCGATGTTCGAGACCGTACGGGCGTATGGCGCGTTGCGCATGGGCCTGATCAAACACCTGGACGACGCCGCCCAGCGCCAGCACACGCCCAAGGTGGCGTTCGTCGCCAAGCCTGCCGATTACGTGGCCTCCAGCGGCAAGGCGATCAAGGCCGGCGATGTGGATTTGCTGGTGCGCGCCTTGTCCATGGGCAAACTGCACCACGCGATGATGGGCACCGCGGCGGTGGCGATTGGCACCGCGGCGGCGATTTCCGGCACCTTGGTCAACCTGGCGGCGGGCGGCGTAGAGCGCAATGCCGTGCGCTTCGGGCACCCGTCCGGCACCTTGCGCGTGGGGGCCGAGGCCAGCCAGGTGAACGGTGAATGGGTGGTGAAAAAAGCCATCATGAGCCGCAGTGCGCGTGTGCTGATGGAAGGCTACGTGCGCATTCCAGGCGACGCCTTCTAAAGGTCTACACAGAACCCCTGTGGGAGCGGGCTTGCCCGCGAATGCGGTGTGTCAGGCACCGAAATGCTACTGAACCACCGCATTCGCGAGCAAGCCCGCTCCCACAGGGGGCGCTATTTCAAGGCTGGCAATCAGACCGGCCATCACACCATTAATCGTAAGCCCGAGGATTATCACTAACCTATTTTGGAGAACTGCCATGAGCGCCAACGTCGACCAGAACAACCGTCCCGACTACGACCAGGTTTTGCAGGACATCGCAGACTACGTCCTCAACTACCGCATCGACTCCCAGGATGCCCTGGATACCGCCCGCAACTGCCTGATGGACACCCTCGGCTGTGGCCTGCTGGCCCTGCGCTTCCCCGAGTGCACCAAGCACCTGGGGCCGATCGTGGAGGGCACTGTGGTGCCGTTCGGCGCACGGGTGCCGGGCACTTCGTTTCGCCTGGACCCGGTCAAGGCCGCCTGGGACATCGGTTGCATCGTGCGCTGGCTCGACTACAACGACACCTGGCTCGCCGCCGAATGGGGCCACCCTTCGGACAACCTTGGCGGCATCCTCGCCGTGGCCGATCACCTGTCGCAAAAACGCCTGGCCAACGGCGATGCGCCGCTGACCGTGCGAGCGGTGCTGGAGGCGATGATCATGGCCCACGAGATCCAGGGTGTGATTGCCCTGGAAAACTCTTTCAACCGTGTAGGCCTCGACCATGTATTGCTGGTGAAAGTCGCTACCACGGCGGTCACCGCCAAGCTGATGGGTGCCAGCCGCGAGCAGCTGCTATCGGCGTTGTCCCACGCCTTTGTCGATGGCCAGGCGCTGCGCACCTATCGCCATGCACCGAATGCCGGCTCGCGCAAATCCTGGGCGGCGGGCGATGCATCGAGCCGCGGCGTGCGCCTGGCTGACATCGCCCTGCGTGGCGAAATGGGCATTCCCGGCGTGTTGAGTGCGCCGCAATGGGGCTTCTACGACGTGCTGTTCAGCCACACCAACAAGGACCTGGCGCTCAAGCCCCAGGACAAGCGAGCCTTCAGCCTGCCCCAAGCCTACGGCACCTATGTGATGGAAAACGTGCTGTTCAAGATCAGCTTCCCGGCCGAGTTTCACGCGCAAACCGCCTGTGAAGCGGCAGTCGCCCTGCATCCGCAGGTCAAGCATCGTTTGCATGAAATCGACCGTATCGTGATCACTACCCACGAGTCGGCGATTCGCATTATTTCCAAGGTCGGCCCATTGGCCAACGCCGCCGATCGCGACCACTGCCTGCAATACATGACCGCCGTGCCCTTGGCGTTCGGCACCCTGGTGGCCGAGCAGTATGAAGATGATTTCCACGCGGCCCACTCGATCATCGATGAGCTGCGCAACAAGATGGTCATCGTCGAAGACCCGCGCTATAGCCGCGAATACCTGGAGGCCGACAAACGCTCCATTGCCAACGCGGTGCAGGTGTTTTTCACGGATGGCACCTGCACCGAGCAGGTGGTGGTGGAGTACCCGATTGGCCATCGTCGTCGTCGGGTGGACGGCATTCCACTGCTGGAAGACAAGTTCAAGGCCAACCTGGCCACGCGGTTCACAGCGCAGCGCAGCGCTGAGATTTTTGCCCTGTGCAAGGACCAGGCGCGGCTTGAGGCGACACCTGTGAACCGTTTCATGGACCTGTTCACGATCTGAAAAACTACACGGTCACTGTAGGAGCGAGCTTGCTCGCGAAAAACCCATAGGCGCCGCGCTTATTCAGGAAACACGCGTTATCGTTGACGTTTTTCGCGAGCAAGCTCGCTCCTACACAGAGGCAATGACGCAGGCTCAAGCGTGTTCAAACCGCAGTATCACCCGGCGGTTGTGCTTGCTTTTTTTCTCGATCTTCTCGCAGAACACCCGGCCGATTTCCTCGGTATTGAGCACATGGGTACCGCCGCAGGGCTGGATATCGATGCCGGGGATTTCAATCACCCGTACCGAACCCGAGACCACCGGCGGCGCAACCGCCTGGGTGCGGGTGATCTGCAGCAGGGTCGCGTACTCGGTGGCCGGCATCGACAGAGTTTTGACCGCGTGGGCTTGTTCGATAAGGGCGTTGAGGTCTTGGGTGAGGCGGTCTTTGTCCAGTGTCATTTCCGGCAGGTCGAAATCCAGGCGGCCTTTATCCGCGCTGATGCTGCAACCGGTCACGGGCGCGTCGATGAGGGAGCACAGCAAGTGCAGGCAAGTGTGCATCTTCATGTGCTGGTAGCGCCGCTCCCAATCCAGCCCGGCGTCGACCTGAACGCCAGCGGCCAACTGTTCGGGGCAGTGGTCCACCTGGTGCCAGATGATCGAGCGCAACACTGGGTCGCGCACGGTGCCGGTCACTTGCACCCGTGTGCCATCGGCCAAAGTGAGGTGACCGGTATCGCCCGGTTGCCCGCCGCCGGTGGGGTAGAACAGGGTGTGCTCCAGGGCGATACCCTGTTCGCTGACGGCAATCACTCGGGCGCTGAATGCGTTCTGGTAGGGCGCGCTGTCGAACAGCGCCAGGGTTTCCATGGTATGCACGGACATGTTCAACCTCCGACGATCAATGGGCTGGCCTGCAAGAGGTGGCGCACCAGCGCGCTCAAGCCAGGGGGGGAGAGCAGGGTGATTTCAAATTCCGGCCCGCACACCTTCAGGTTCAGCGGCAGGCGTGGCAGTTGTTCGCCGTTGTCGAGGCGACGCAGGCGAAACTGCAAGTGGTGCCGCTCTTTCACCGTGGGTTCAAGCATCAACCCTTGCAGCGGATGAAAGTCGGCGTCCAGCACGGTGACCTTATGGCCGGCACTCACTTCGCCCACCACGTGCAAGCGCTCATCCAGGGCAAAGGCGCCGAGGTAGTTGGTGTGGTCCGATTCATCGTTTTTCTGCAGTTGGATCTGGTTGACCACCTTGACCTTGGTACCTGCCGGCACGTCCTGGGTAATCACACAGGAGGGGCTGATAAATACGTTATCGCCGATCGACACGTAGCCAAGCACCCGGGCGCCGGCGCCGACTTCGACGTTGTTGCCCAGGCACGGGTGGCGTTTGCCGTCCGGGTTGTTGGCAATACCGCGCGCACCCAGGGTCACGCCGCAGAGGATGTAGCAGTCGTTGCCGATCACGCAGGTCTCGCCGATGACCGTGCCGTAGCCATGGTCCAGCACAAAGCGCCGGCCGATGCGAGCTGCCGGGTGAATCTCGGCGCCGGAGAGGATCTTGCCCTGGTTACTCAGCTTGAGGGCCATGCGCGAAAACTCGCCGTGGTCAGCGGACTGGAAATGCCACACCAGATGCGCAAGGCGGTAGAACAGCACGGCCTTGAACGAGGCGTAGGATTCCAGGATCAACTCACCGCGCCCACGGGACGCGGGGTCGCGATAGGCATAGGCAATCAGGTCCTCGGCCACCGCCTGGGCGGCGTTCTGGATCAACGGCGCCAGGTGCGGCTCTAGCTGCTTCATCTGTCTGGGCGTCAGGGTGGTGATGAGGTGGGTGAGCAACTCATCGTGCAGCTGTTGCATGTCGATAAAGCCCCCCATGGAGACACCCCCGTATGTTGAATGGTTGGAAGCCCCGTTATTCGAAACTGGGCAGGTAGCTGTCGGCATTGTCGTAGACCATGGTCAGCACCACCGTTTCAGGCGGCAGTTCGGGGGCGAGTTGGGCGATGGCAACCATGTTGGCGGCCGAAGACAGCCCCAGGCTGATGGCATCGGTGCGCATGATGCGCTTGATCATGTCCAGGCAATCGGCGTGCGACACCTTGAGCATGCCGTCGATCACGTCCAGGTTCAGGATGCTGGGGATCAGCCCGATCGACAGGCCCTGGATCCCGTGCGCCGCGTGTCGGTCTTTGAGCAGGTCGCATTCTTCCGGTTCTACGCCCATCACTCGCAGCGCGGGCCAGGCGGCCTTGAGGGTTTCGCCGATACCGGTGATGTGTCCCCCGGTGCCAATGCCGCTGACGAAGTAGTCCACGCGCTGTTCACCGAAGGCGCGAAGGATTTCCGGGGCGGTGGTGTCGCGGTGGGTTTGGGGGTTGGCGCCATTGCGTTGCTGGTTGAGCATCACGTAGTTGGGGTTCTCCAACTGCAGCTCCATGCACTTCTCGCCGTGGGAGTTATTGCCCAGGCGGCTGTCGGACAGCACTACCCTGGCGCCGTACAGGCGCAGCAGCTTCTGTTTTTCCGGGCTGTAGTTGTCAGGGATCACCAGTACCACTTTGTAGCCCAGCACATTGCCGGCCATCACCAGGCCAATGCCGGTGTTGCCGCCACTGGGTTCGATGATGGTCTGCCCGGAATCACGGATCAGCACGCCGCGGCGCTCGGCATCCAGGATCATGCCCAGGGCAATGCGCGCCTTGTGGCTGCCGCCGGGGTTGAGAGACTCCAGCTTGGCGTAGACCTCGATGCCGAGGTCTTCGGAAAACTGGGCCAGACGCACGATCGGCGTTTGGCCGATGACATCGAGAATGGAGTTATGCAGCATCAGCAGGCCCCCACTCTCAGTACAACGGCATGTCAGGTTCGACGTCGCGAACCCAATGTTTCATGCCGCCCTGCAGGACCTTGGTGTTGGCAAAGCCGGCTGCCAATAGCGTGCTGGCGGCTTGCTCGGCGCGGGTGCCTGCGTAGCAGATCAGGTAGTGGGTGTTGTCGCGGCTCAGGCTGGCGAGCTGCCCATCCAGTTCCGCCAGCGGGATATGCACCACGCCCGGTAATTTGCATACCTCCAGTTCGCTGGCGTCACGCACGTCCAGCAAGACATCGGCGCTGCTGGGGTGTTCGAGCACTTGCTTGAGCACCTGGGGCTTGATGTAGCGTTCCGCGGCCAGGGAGGGCTGGCTCGGTACGGCATCGGCGCAGGTGGCCGACGCGACGGTTTCGCTATGGCGCAGGTCCGAGCAGCAGGGGCAGTCGGCGCGGCGCTTGAAGCGGATCTCGCTGAACTTCATCGCCAGCGCGTCGAAGCGCATCAAGCGGCCGGACAGGGGTTCGCCAATGCCGATCAGCAATTTGATCGCCTCGGTGGCCTGGATCATACCGACCACGCCCGGCAACACGCCGATCACACCGCCCGCGCTGCAATTGGGCGCCAGCTCAGCGGGCGGGGCCTTGGGGAACAGGCAGCGATAGCACGGCCCACCTTTATGGTTGAGCACGCTGATCTGCCCGTCGAAACGGTAGATAGCGCCGTACACCAAAGGTTTGCCCAACTGCACACAGGCGTCGTTGACCAGGTAGCGGGTGTCGAAATTGTCGGTGCCGTCTATCACCAGGTCATAGGCGCCCACCAGTGCCAAGGCGTTGTCGCTGTTGAGCGCGGTGTTGTACGCGTTGATCTGGATATGCGGATTGAGGTCCAGCAGACGCTGCTTGGCGGACTCGACCTTGGGCATGCCCAGGGTGCTGTTGCCATGCACAATCTGGCGTTGCAGGTTGCTGCTTTCCACCACATCAAAGTCCACCAGCCCCAGGGTGCCGATGCCGGCCGCGGCGAGGTACAGGCTGATGGGCGAGCCCAGCCCGCCGGTACCGATGACCAGCACCTTGGCTTTCTTCAGGTTCAATTGGCCTTCGCGGCCGACGCCCGGCAGGGTGATGTGGCGCACGTAGCGCTGCACTTCTTCGTTGCTCAGGGTGTTGATGTCCATGCCGCCTGAGGTGGCGAGCAACACTTCGATCCGGGATTTCGGCGGCAGGGCTTCATCGGCTTCGATCAGCGCCTCCTCGGCGGTAAACAGGAAGTGTTCCTTGAGCTGGTTGTTCTTTTCATGGAACAGGTGCTGACGCAATTGGGGGTGATTGGTGCAGAGGTTTTCAATGACTTCGCGCAATGTCGATCCGGCGCCCTCGAGGGTCGATCCCGGCAGCTTGGCCACGCGAACCAGAATGTCGGGGAAAGAGACAGCGTTCATGGTCAACTCCGTGTGCAGGTCGTTGAAAGGTTGAGGGGAGAAATGCTTGCCATCCCAGGCAAACAGCTTGGAGCCCAGGGCCTGGCCCTGGCGGACATCCACCACCAGGTAGCTGACGGGGAAGATCGGCTCGCCCAGGAACAGTGCCTTGTCCTGGTCTTCGTCACTGAAATAGGCGCCGACATCCGGGTGTGAGTGGTAGATCACCACCACCGGGTTGTCACTGCGAAACGCCTTGTTCATCAGCAGGGTGTCGGCCACCGAAAAGGTGTAGCCATTGGCCGCGCTGCGTGGGTACATCTCGGGGTTCTTGCGGTGCAGCTCATTCTGGATATTGCGGCCCAGGTACACGCTGCCGTCGGCGAAGACGAAACCACAGCACTCCTCGGGGTAGCTGCGGCTAGCGTGGGCGTAGATCTGTTCCAGGGCGGTGGGGCGGAGGACGTCCATGTTTCTCTCGCGTTGGTTGAGGGTCACTTTTTCTTGGCCATGAGTTTTTCGATCGGCAATTTGGTGATCGCAAAGCCGGCCAGCAGGATCGCCGAGTACAGCATCAGGTCGCGGGAAATTTCCACGCCTTCGTACCAGGCACCGATGATGACTGCGAACACCGGGAAGATGATGAAGACGAACGACAGGATGATCGGGCTCAGGCGCTTGAGCAGCATGAAATACACAATGAACCCGCCCACCGAGGCCACCAGCCCCAGGTAGAACAGCGCGCTCCAGGAGCGCAGGGTGATGTCGTCGAACGTCGGTGTTTCAAACCACAGGCCGGCCAGGAACAGCATCAATCCGGCAATGCCGATGGGCAGGGTGTTGTAGGTAATGACGCTGATGGCGCTGCCTTTTTGCTTGGTGATCACATAGCACAAGGCATGCATGATCGCGGCGCTGAGAATGGCCAGTACCCCGAAGAACTCGGCGTGGTCCAGGTGCAGGCCCTGGCTCCTGATGATCATGTAGAGGCTGCCGAAACCGATGCCGATGCCGACCACCTGGGAAAAATAGATGCGCTCGCGCAGGAACAGCGCGGAGAAGATCAGGATGAACACCGGCATGCAGCTGAACAGCAGGGCGGTGAGGCCCGACGACACATGCATTTCGCCGTAGTTGAGCAAATAGTAGGGAACGCTGAAGTAGGACAGGGTCACGAATACGAAGAACCAGCGGCTTTCCCGGGGAAACAGGATCGGCTCACGGCGCACCATGGCAAAACACAGGAACAGCGGAAACGCGATCAGAAAGCGCAGGCCGGCGGATGTCAGCGGCGGCACGCTCTCGACGGCGATCTTGATGCCCAGCCAGGTAGTGCCCCAACTCAGGCACACGATAAGGAACATCACGCTGGTCACCAGCCCGGCGAGCCACTGTTTTTGCGTTTTTGTTTTTGCAGTGTTTTCGATAACGGCGGACATTGGCATCGTTTATTGCTTCCCTGAGCCGGAATTGAACTCTATATTGAACTTGTAATGAGTTATGTTTATCGGCGATTGAACCCGTAAAAGCACACTATTAGGGCGAAAGATGGCTGTCAAAACAAATATTGACATGGTGTCAATTATGCGTGAGGGCTTGTCCAACGGGCAGGGCGTGAAGTACAAGCGCCTGTCCGATGTGATGGAACGGGGCATCCTCGAAGGCTTGATTGAACCGGGACGAAAACTGCCGCCCCATCGGGTGCTTTCCGACAATTTAGGCGTGACCATCGGCACCATCAGCCGGGCTTACGGTGAGCTGGAACGCCTGGGCCTGGTGGTTGCGCGGGTAGGTGACGGCACCTTCGTGCGCAAGCGTGGGATGGAGCGCCAGCGTGATGAAGGTTTCCGTAATTTCAGCGAGGAGCCGCGCCAGTATTTCGACATGAGCCGCAACATGCACATTCCCGGGCAAGAGACGGTGTTTCTCGCCCAGAGCTTCCAAACCCTGTCGACCAACGCCAAGTTCCTCCAGGACATCAGCGCCTACACCCCGGACGCTGGCCTGCCGCGCTACCGGGAAGCAGGCGCGCAATGGCTGGTGCAGCGCGAGTTTCATCCGATCCCCGAGCAGGTCATCTGCGTCAACGGCGGCCAGCACGGCTTGCTGTGCGCGATGATGGCGTTGCTGCGCGCTGGCGATACGGTGGTCACCGAGCAGTTGACTTACCCCGGGCTGATTACTGCTGCGCGCATGCTGGGGGTGCGGCTGATCGGCCTGGAGATGGACGAGGAAGGTGTGCTGCCCACGGCGCTGGATGAGGTCTGTCGCAATCACCGGATTTCGGCGTTGTATTGCACGCCGACTATCCAGAATCCGACGACCGCAGTGTTGTCGGTTGCGCGCCGCGAAGCCTTGGCAAGGGTGTGTCGCGAACATAACCTGCTGATTCTGGAGGACGAAGCCCACGGCGTGCTGGTGGAGGACCGTCCGCCGCCCCTCAGCTATTTCGCGCCCGAGCGTACGATCTTGATCAGCAGCCTGAGCAAAGCGGTGTCGGCAGGTTTGCGGGTGGGCTACGTGCATGCGCCGCCGGCGCTGGTCAGCCGTATCTCGGCGGCGCTACGTTCGACCTGCTGGATGGCCACACCTGTGACCCTGGAACTGGCGACCCAGTGGATTGAAAACGGCACGGCGGAATATTTGTTGCGTCAGCAGATCAACGAGATCAGCCGTCGCAAGACGCTGGTCGAAGATTTATTGAACGGCCTGGCCTACCGCACCCACCTCAATAGCCCGCACTTCTGGATCGAGGTGCCGGAACCCTGGCGTGCCTCGGAAATCGAGGCGGAGCTCAAGCAGAACAATTACCTGATCGCCACCGCTGAAGCATTTGCCGTGGGGCAGACGGCGGTGCCGCAGTTTATTCGGGCGAGTATCTGCAACACGTCGGGCGATGATCAGTTACTGCGCGAGGGGTTTGATGCGCTGGCGACGGCGTTGGGGCAGGGGGGCGGGCGGTTTCATCTGTGAGACCGCGTCATCGTTCTTCGCGAGCAAGCCCGCTCCCACATTGGACCGAGTTCCCTCTTTGGAACAGGGTCAAACTGTGGGAGCGGGCTTGCTCGCGAAAGCGCCAGTTCAGGCAATACAACTATTTGAATCTGCGCTCCACACCCTTCTCCACCAGAATCTTCGCCGAAATCTCTTCCACCGAAAAATGCGTGGAATTGATGTGCGCAATATTCTCCCGGCGGAACAGATTTTCTACTTCACGCACTTCGAATTCGCACTGGGCATAGCTCGAATAGCGGCTGTTGGGCTTGCGTTCGTTGCGGATGGCGGTCAGCCGGTCCGGGTCGATGGTCAGGCCGAACAGCTTGTGTGAATGCGCGCGCAAAGCGGCGGGCAGGGTCAGGTGTTCCATGTCGTCTTCGGTCAGCGGGTAGTTGGCCGCACGAATACCGAATTGCATCGCCATGTACAGGCAGGTCGGGGTCTTGCCGCAACGCGATACGCCCACCAGGATCAGGTCGGCCTTGTCGTAGTAGTGGGTGCGGGCGCCGTCGTCGTTATCGAGGGCGAAGTTCACCGCCTCGATACGCTCCATATAGTTGGAGTTATGCCCGATGGAATGGGACTTTCCGACGGAATAGGAGGAGTGTTCACTCAACTCCTGTTCCAGCGGCGCCAGGAAGGTCGAGAAAATGTCGATCATGAAACCATTCGACGTTGCGAGAATCTCACGAATGTCTTGATTGACGATGGTGTCGAAAATGATCGGGCGAAAACCGTCTTTTTCAGCCGCCAGATTGATTTGTTGTACCATGGCCCGCGCTTTATCCACGCTGTCTATATAAGGCCGGGTGAATTTGGCGAAGGTAATGTTTTCGAACTGCGCGAGCAGGCTCTGGCCCAATGTTTCGGCTGTGATGCCGGTGCCGTCGGAAATAAAGAAAGCAGATCGTTTCATTTGAGCCCTGGGCCTTAAGCTGATGGCGAATCTTGGATATGATAGGCGCGATTTTGCCGTCCCGCAGTGGGCCGCATTCTCACTTATTTTCCAGGTCCAGGCCACAAGCGCTGGCGTTAGCTCCTACTGAGCAACCCGCGTCCTGAGCTTTTCCAACACAGAAAGTGGAGAGATCACCTTGGTAGAGTACGTAGTTTCCCTCGATAAGCTCGGCGTCCATGATGTAGAGCATGTGGGGGGCAAGAACGCATCCCTCGGCGAGATGATCAGTAATCTTGCAGGCGCTGGTGTCTCGGTGCCCGGTGGTTTCGCCACCACGGCCCAGGCTTACCGCGACTTCCTCGAGCTGAGCGGCCTCAACGCCCAGATCCACGCCGCGCTGGACGCCCTGGACGTCGATGACGTCAACGCCCTGGCCAAGACCGGCGCCCAGATCCGCCAGTGGATCATGGAAGCCGAGTTCCCCGAGAAGCTCAACGAAGAAATTCGCACCGCCTTCGCCACCCTGTCGGCCGGTAACCCGGACATGGCTGTTGCCGTGCGTTCCTCGGCCACCGCCGAAGACCTGCCGGACGCCTCCTTTGCCGGCCAGCAGGAAACCTTCCTCAACATTCGCGGCGTCGAAAACGTGATCCGCGCAGCCAAGGAAGTGTTTGCCTCGCTCTTTAACGACCGTGCGATTTCATACCGCGTGCACCAGGGTTTCGACCACAAGCTGGTGGCCCTGTCTGCCGGCGTGCAGCGCATGGTGCGTTCGGAAACCGGCACTGCCGGCGTGATGTTCACCCTGGATACCGAATCCGGTTTCCGTGACGTGGTGTTTATCACCGGCGCCTACGGCCTGGGCGAAACCGTCGTACAAGGCGCGGTCAACCCGGACGAATTCTACGTACACAAAGGCACCCTCGAAGCGGGTCGCCCGGCCATCCTGCGCCGTAACCTGGGCAGCAAGGCTATCAAGATGATCTACGGCGACGAGGCCAAGGCCGGTCGCTCGGTGAAAACCGTTGAAGTCGACAAGGCCGAGCGTGCGCGTTTCTGCCTCACCGACGCGGAAGTCAGCGAGTTGGCCAAACAAGCGATGATCATCGAAAAGCACTACAAGTGCCCGATGGACATCGAGTGGGCCAAGGACGGTGACGACGGCAAGCTGTACATCGTGCAGGCGCGCCCCGAAACCGTGAAAAGCCGCACTTCGGCCAACGTCATGGAGCGCTACCTGCTCAAGGAAACCGGCACCGTGCTGGTGGAAGGCCGTGCCATTGGCCAGCGCATTGGCGCAGGCAAGGTGCGGATCATCAAGGACGTGTCCGAGATGGACAAGGTCCAGCCGGGTGACGTACTGGTTTCCGACATGACCGACCCGGACTGGGAACCGGTGATGAAGCGCGCCAGTGCCATTGTCACCAACCGTGGCGGGCGTACCTGCCACGCGGCAATCATTGCCCGAGAACTGGGGATTCCGGCAGTCGTGGGTTGCGGCAACGCCACCCAACTGCTCAAGGATGGCCAGGGCGTGACCGTTTCCTGCGCCGAAGGCGATACCGGCTTTATCTTCGAAGGTGAGCTGGGCTTCGATATCAAGCAAAACTCCATCGACGCCATGCCCGACCTGCCGTTCAAGATCATGATGAACGTCGGCAACCCGGACCGCGCCTTTGATTTCGCGCAGTTGCCGAATGCCGGTGTGGGCCTGGCCCGCCTGGAATTCATCATCAACCGCATGATCGGTGTGCACCCCAAGGCACTGCTGAACTATGACGGCCTGCCGCTGGACATCAAGGAAAGCGTCGACAAGCGCATCGCCGGCTACAACGACCCGGTCGGTTTCTACGTCGAGAAACTGGTCGAAGGCATCAGCACCCTGGCTGCGGCGTTCTACCCGAAAAAGGTCATCGTGCGCCTGTCGGACTTCAAGTCCAATGAATACGCGAACCTGATCGGCGGCAAGCTCTACGAGCCGGAAGAAGAAAACCCGATGCTGGGTTTCCGCGGCGCCTCGCGTTACATAAGCGAAGCCTTCCGTGACTGCTTCGAGCTCGAATGCCGTGCGCTCAAGCGCGTGCGCAACGAGATGGGCCTGACCAACGTCGAGATCATGGTGCCGTTCGTGCGCACCCTGGGCGAAGCGAGCCAGGTGGTGGACCTGTTGGCCGAAAACGGCCTGACCCGCGGCGAGAACGGCCTGCGCGTGATCATGATGTGCGAATTGCCGTCCAACGCCATTCTGGCCGAAGAGTTCCTGGAGTTCTTCGACGGTTTCTCCATCGGCTCCAACGACCTGACCCAGTTGACCCTGGGCCTGGACCGCGATTCGGGGATCATCGCCCACCTGTTCGACGAGCGTAATCCTGCGGTCAAGAAGCTGTTGGCCAACGCCATCCAGGCCTGTAACAAGGCTGGCAAGTACATCGGTATCTGCGGCCAAGGCCCTTCGGACCACCCTGACCTGGCCAAATGGCTGATGGAACAGGGGATCGAGAGCGTTTCGTTGAACCCCGACTCCGTGCTGGAAACCTGGTTCTTCCTGGCTGAAGGCCAAGCGTCCGCCTAAGATCGCGTGGTCAAAAGTGCCGGTCACTCGTTGCGGGTGACCGGCATTCTTATCTGTACAGGGCGGGAATCCTTGCGGACGCCGCCCTTTTTTGTGCAAGAGCATTATGCAAAGCAGCAGCCATCTGTTTCCTGTCGCCCTGATCAGCGCTGAACGTCGCGGCGACCTGAGTGAAGACGTCTACCGGCTCAAACCCGGTAACAGTCCAGACGGCACCGTCGAGCTGGCGGTTACCCGTTTGGGCCTGGCCGATGTCCCGGAAAACCGGGGCACGCCGATTATTTTGTTGCATGGCAGTTTTTCCAATCGGCGTTTCTGGTATTCGCCAAAAGGTATCGGCCTGGGGGCTTACCTGGCGCGTCGCGGATTTGATGTGTGGATCCCGGAAATGCGCGGCCATGGTTTGTCCAAGCGCAATCACGACTACGCCAGAAACCGTGTCGCCGATTACGCGCGCTACGATTTGCCGGCCGTGGGGGCGTTTGTGTGTGAGCAAAGCGGGCAGATTCCGCACTGGATCGGGCATTCCCTCGGTGCCACCACCATGGCTGCGGCCTTGGGTGGGCAGCACTTGGATGCATCTGCGGTGGCGTCGGTGGCGTTGTTCGGCTGCCAGGTCAGTCGTACCCACTGGCCGTTGAAAATACCGCCGGTGGAGTGGGGCGGTCGCTTTATCCTCAAGCGCCTTGCCCATCTGTCGGGCCCGCGCTTCAAGCGTGGGCCCGAGGACGAACCGGCCGGCGTGATGATCGAAGCGATGCGTTGGAACGGCCTGTTCGGCCGGTTTGGCGATGCCGAGCATGACTGGTGGAAAGGCTTGGCGCAGGTCGATGTGCCGCTGTTGGCGGTGAGCGCAGCGGGCGACCGGCAAGACCCGGACTGGGCCTGCCACAAGCTCTTCGAGCAAGTGGGCAGCGAGCATCGCCAATACCTGTGCCTGGGACGTCAGCAAGGTTTCAGCGAGGATTTCGGCCATGTGCAGATGCTGGTCAGCAAAGCCGCCCAGGCCGAAGTGTGGCCTTTGGTCGAGCGTTGGTTGAACGACCCGCTGACACCCTTATTCGGTACGCAGCCCGAGGTGTCCGCAGCGGTTTGACGAAACGCGCTACCAAGGGCGTTTCACTCTTGAATGGTTGCGGCTAAGATATGACGCGCCACGCGGTTCTGGTCATATTCAGTCGCTCAACGTGTATTGCGTTGCGCTGATCGTGGTTTGATCATGGCCGCGGCCCACCCGCAGGCGCTTAAAGAATGCCTGTCGCGGGGCGTTTTCTTGATGTACACCGTGGATGTTCGACCTCTTCTTTGATGACAGGAGTTTCTCGATGAACCATTACGTGACCCCCGACCTGTGTGACGCCTACCCGGAGCTGGTGCAGGTAGTGGAGCCGATGTTCAGCAACTTCGGTGGCCGAGACTCCTTTGGCGGCGAGATTGTCACCCTCAAGTGCTTCGAGGATAACTCCCTGGTCAAGGCGCAGGCTGACCTGCCGGGTGCTGGCAAAGTGCTGGTGGTCGACGGTGGTGGTTCCCTGCGCTGCGCGTTGCTGGGTGACATGATTGCCGAGAAAGCCGCGAAAAATGGCTGGGAAGGGCTGGTGATCTACGGGTGCATCCGTGATGTCGACGTCATCGCCCAGACCGACCTGGGCGTGCAGGCCCTGGCTTCTCACCCGAAAAAAACCGACAAGCGCGGCCTTGGCGACCTGAACGTCCCTGTGACATTCGCAGGCGTGACGTTCCGCCCCGGTGAGTACATTTATGCCGATAACAACGGGGTGATCGTGTCACCCAGCCCGCTGAAAATGCCTGAATAAACTGCCGCAACCGATCGGGGTGAGGATGTTCGAAGAAGAAAACGCGCAATGGGGGCTGGTGCATGCCCTGGTGCTGGACGGTAAAGGCGGTGCGCGTTCGATTGCCCGGACTGAGCTCGACGATTTGCAGTTGCAGCCCCAGGAAAGCCTGTGGCTGCACTGGGATCGCAGCCATCCTCAAACCCAGACCTGGCTGCGCAAAGCCAGTGGCCTGAGCGAGTTTGCCTGTGACCTGCTGCTGGAGGAAAACACCCGTCCACGGTTGTTGCCGTTGCCGGATGCCGAATTGCTGTTGTTTCTGCGCGGGATCAACCTCAACCCCGGCGCGGAGCCGGAAGACATGGTGTCGGTGCGCATCTTCGCCGCCGCCAACCGTGTGATCTCCCTGCGTTTGCGCCCATTGCGCGCCACCGATGAGTTGCTGGTGCAACTGGCAGACGGCAAAGGCCCCAGGACTGCGTCTGAACTCATCCTTTATATGGCCCAGTACCTGACCAATAGAGTGCAGGATCTGGTCGCCGGCTTATCGGAAATCGTCGATTCCGAGGAAGAAAAACTCGATGCCGACGAACGGTATACTCCGGAGCACGGCAGCGTTCTG
Source organism: Pseudomonas fluorescens (assembly GCF_001902145.1). Taxonomy (GTDB): domain Bacteria; phylum Pseudomonadota; class Gammaproteobacteria; order Pseudomonadales; family Pseudomonadaceae; genus Aquipseudomonas; species Aquipseudomonas fluorescens_BV. Next base: position 42,777 of record NZ_MRST01000016.1, on the reverse strand, counting down.
CAGATCCGTCGAAGGGCGGCCGGGCTCAAGCGTTTCCTGGCACCCCAACGGGATATTTTTGCCCAACTGACGCGCATTAAATTGGCGTGGTTCTGCGACGACGATGCCGACTATTGGAATGAGTTGCACAACAGCCTGACCCGTTACCTGGAAGAGCTTGAATTGGCTAGAGAGCGCGTGGGGCTTGTGCTTGAGGCCGAAGACCGACGCCTGAGCCTGCGCATGAGCCGCACTATGTACCGCTTCGGGATCATCACCGGGATCTTCTTGCCGATGAGTTTTCTCACCGGCTTGCTCGGTATAAATGTGGGCGGCATCCCGTTCTCCGACAGCCCCTACGGATTTATGGTTGCGTGCCTGTTGATGGTGTCTGTGGCACTGGGCCAATGGTGGCTATTTCGACGATTGCGCTGGGTTTGAGCTGAATATGACCTGAACGTAAGAAAGGGCCGATGTGACCCGATGAATTTTACCCTCGTCTTTTAAATCACTTGCGAGAGGTCTCTATGCACGATCCGTTCGAACAGTCTTTGCGTGACATGCTCAATGCTTCGCCATCCAACCGTGATGACGATGCCTGCCTGGGCCGCGTACTGAAAACCGCCAACCGTCAGGTAGGGGCGGGTGACCTGTTCGGTCTGCTCGGGCGTTGGTTGCCGGCGTTGATGATGGCCCTGAACAATGGTTCGGCCCATGTGACACCGGTTTCCCGTCGTAAACCTCTTGCTAGCACTGCTGATAAGGCTGATTGAATATGGAACTTGATCTCTGGACCCAGAGCCTGGTCACCGCGATGACCGCATTGTGGACCAAGGTGGCGAATTTCATTCCCAACCTGTTTGGTGCCCTGGTCCTGGTATTGCTGGGTTTTGTCGTGGCCAAGCTGCTCGATACCCTGCTGTCCAAATTGCTCGCCAAACTGGGGCTCGATCGCCTGATGGCCGGCACTGGCCTGACCAAGTTGCTCGGCCGTGCGGGGTTGCAAGTACCGATTTCGACCCTGATCGGCAAGATCGTCTATTGGTTCGTTCTACTTATTTTTCTGGTTTCTGCAGCGCAGTCCCTTGGACTTGAGCGAGTTTCAGCTACGCTCGACATGCTGGCACTGTATTTGCCGAAAGTTTTCGGCGGTGCGCTGGTGCTGCTGGTGGGGGTTTTACTCGCGCAACTGGCCAACGGGCTGGTGCGCGGGGCCGCCGAAGGCGTGGGGTTGGACTACGCGGCAGGCCTGGGGCGAATCGCCCAGGGACTGGTGATCATCATCAGTATTTCTGTCGCGATCAGCCAGTTGGAGGTCAAGACTGACCTGCTCAACCACGTGATTGTGATTGTTTTGATTACCGTTGGTCTGGCAGTTGCGCTGGCGATGGGGTTGGGAAGCCGGGAAATTGCCGGTCAGATTCTTGCGGGAATCTATGTGCGTGAGCTGTATCAAGTTGGGCAACAGGTGCGTGTGGGCGAGGTCGAAGGGCAAATCGAGGAGATCGGCACAGTCAAGACGACCGTGCTGACCGATGACGGGGAACTGGTGTCGCTGTCCAACCGGATTCTCCTGGAGCAGCAGGTCAGTAGCCGCTAATCCGGCAAATCCTGCTAATGTACGCCGCCGCAAACCCGGGTGACCGGGTTGCAGCGGACATTGACCTGACTGTCGGCACGACTTGTTTTGAATAAAGCCCAAACGCTGTCCACGCGCTATGACCCCCGTGAGCTCTCTGATGAGGAGTTGGTCGCGCGCGCGCACACGGAGCTGTTTCACGTAACACGCGCGTACGAAGAATTGATGCGCAGGTATCAACGCACTCTGTTCAACGTTTGTTCAAGGTATTTAGGGAACGATAGAGATGCGGATGATGTCTGTCAGGAAGTGATGCTCAAGGTGCTATACGGCCTGAAGAACTTCGAGGGCAAATCGAAGTTCAAGACCTGGCTGTACAGCATCACGTACAACGAGTGCATCACGCAGTATCGGAAGGAACGGCGAAAGCGTCGCTTGATGGACGCTTTGAGTCTGGACCCCCTTGAGGAGGCGTCTGAAGAGAAGGCGCCGGCACCCGAGGAGAAGGGCGGACTTGATCGCTGGTTGGTGCATGTGAACCCGATTGACCGTGAAATTTTGGTGCTTCGATTCGTCGCAGAGCTGGAATTTCAAGAAATCGCTGACATCATGCATATGGGTTTGAGTGCTACAAAGATGCGGTACAAACGTGCTCTTGATAAATTACGTGAGAAATTTGCGGGCGAGACTGAAACTTAGTGCGTAGCAAATATCTCTTACGTGTAGGCAAGTTCTGTTAGACTTGTCGCCGAGTTGTCCCCCGGTTTGTGGGACTGCTTTACAATCACCAGATGGGGATTTAACGGATGAAACTGAAAAACACCTTGGGCTTGGCCATTGGTTCTCTTATTGCCGCTACTTCTTTCGGCGTTCTGGCACAAGGCCAAGGCGCAGTTGAAGGCGAGCTGTTCTACAAGAAGCAGTACAACGATAGCGTCAAGCACATCGAAGACGGCTTCAACCCAGGCGCTCGCATTGGTTACTTCCTGACCGACGATCTGTCGTTGAATCTGTCGTACGACAAGACCAACCACACCCGTTCGAACGACGGCACTGGCAACCAGAAGATCAAAGGTGACACTGGCAGCCTCGTTGCTCAGTACCACTTCGGTCAGGCTGGCGTTGATAGCCTGCGTCCATACGTTGAAGGCGGTTTCGGCCACCAGAGCCGTACCAACGTTCAGGCTGACGGCCACAGCGGTCGCGACCAGACCACTTTCGCTACCATCGGTACCGGCGTGAAGTACTACTTCACCAACAACCTGTACGCTCGTGCTGGTGTTGAAGCTGACTACGGTCTGGACAACGGCAAGTGGGACTACTCCGCACTGGTTGGCCTGGGCGTGAACTTCGGCGGTAACGCTGGCGCAGCTGCTCCAGCTCCTACCCCAGCACCAGCTCCAGAGCCAGTTCCAGAGCCAGAAGCTCCGGTTGCTCAGGTTGTTCGTGTTGAGCTGGACGTTAAGTTCGACTTCGACAAGGCCGTTGTTAAGCCTAACAGCTACGGCGACGTTAAAAACCTGGCCGACTTCATGGCTCAGTACCCAGCTACCAACGTAGAAGTTGCTGGTCACACTGACTCCGTAGGTCCAGACGCTTACAACCAGAAGCTGTCCCAGCGTCGTGCTGACGCTGTCAAGCAAGTCCTGGTTAAAGACGGCGTTGCTCCTAGCCGTGTAACTGCTGTAGGTTACGGCGAATCCCGCCCAGTTGCTGACAACGCAACTGAAGCTGGTCGCGCTGTTAACCGTCGCGTAGAAGCGTCGGTTGAAGCTCAAGCTCAGTAATTACTGAGTAAAGAAAAGCCCGGCTCAGGCCGGGCTTTTTTTCGCCTGCGATTTGCCTCAGGCGCTTGCCGCGGCAGCTATGCTAGCCATCTGTGCGGCGCCGGCAACCTGGCCAATCACCAGGATGGCCGGGCTCTTCAGCGCAAAGGCTTTTGCAGCTTCATGCATGGCTGCCAGGGAGCTGCGGCATTCCCGTTGCTGGGGCAATGAAGCGTTTTCGATCATTGCCACCGGCATATCCGCAGCCATGCCGCCGTTGAGCAGCTGTTCGCGGATTTCATCCAGCTTGGCCACGCCCATATACACCACCAGCGTGGTTCCACCCTCCGCCAGCGCACGCCAGTTCAAGCTACTGTCATCCTGGGTATGCGCCGTGACCAAGGTCACTCCACGGCTTACCCCGCGCAAGGTCAAAGGGATGTCACACTGGGTCGCCCCGGCCAGCCCTGAGGTGATGCCATTGACCAATTCCACCTCGACTCCACGCTCGCGCAGCCAGGTTGCCTCCTCGCCACCGCGGCCAAAAATACACGGGTCACCGCCTTTAAGGCGTACTACGCACTTGCCCTGGCGTGCATAACGCAACATCAGGCGGTGAATAAAATCCTGCGGGGTAGAGCGACATCCTCCGCGCTTGCCGACGGTAATTACCCGAGCGCTGGTGCAGTGTTCCAGTACTGTCGGGTTGACCAGATCATCAATCAGCACGACGTCCGCTGCCTGCAGAGCCCGGACCGCTTTCAGGGTCAGCAACTCCGGGTCTCCCGGTCCTGCGCCTACCAGCCACACTTTTGCGCTCATGTTGTTCCCCTTACACACTGATGGCGATTGGCTGCGGGTTGCTGGCCAAAAGACGTTTGATTTCCGGCACGCAGGAGCCGCATTGGGTGCCGCAGCCCAGGGCCTGTTTGAGGCCATCCAGGTCCAGGCCGCTGCCGATACCGGCACACACGGCGTTTTCGCTGACGTTCTTGCAGTTGCACACAATCTTGTTGCTGGCCGTTGTACCGCCCGGCGGCGCGCTCAATGGCGCCAGTAACCAGCGCCGCAGTTGCTCGTCGGCCCGGCCTTCCAGCCAGAGGCTTTGCAGCCAGTGACGGGCCAGGGTTTCGCCGGCCAGGCGCAGGGCGGTGATGCGACCTTTCTCGATTTTTACGCGCTTGCCGATTGAGCGGCGCGGGTCGTCATAGGCCATTACCGGGCCGTCGTTGAGGCCCAGCAGTTGGTCGATACGGGTCAACAGTTGCAGGTCGGGCGCCTCGGTATGCGCGGCGCGCACCAGCAGCGCGGGGCGTTCACGGCCAGCCAGGCTCAGGCTGACGTAGGCAAAGGTTTCACACAATGGGCGCAGGGCTTCGAAGTGCTGCTGCACATCGCCTTCGATCAGCGCAAACAGCTGCCATGGCAGTTGCACTGCTTCCAGACGCACGCCGCTGTGCTTGAGCTCCGGCTGCTTGGACAAAGGGTCGAACGCAGGTTGAGTGAGAGTATTAACGCCGCCCTTGAGAAAGCGGTCGCCCCAGTGCATGGGCAGAAACGCTTGGCCGGGGCGCACACTGTCATCGCTGCCCACGGCGACGATCACGCTGCCGCGACGGCTTTTCAGGCTGACCAAGTCACCCTCTTTGAAGCGGTGGCGGCGTAGCTCATCCGGATGCAGGCTCAACAGCGCCTCACTGACGTGCCCGAACAACTGCGCGGCGGTGCCAGTGCGGCTCATGCCGTGCCATTGATCACGCAGGCGACCGGTGATCAGGGTCAACGGGAATCGCGCATCGCGCTGTTCCTTGGCGGCGCGATAAGGCTCGGCGACAAACTGCGCCCGGCCCGTGTCAGTAGGGAAAATGCCGTCGGTGTACAAGCGCGACGTACCCGCTTGCGCACCCTCGGGAAACGGCCACTGTTGCGGGCCGAGTTGGTCGAGCAGGGCGTGGCTGATGCCGGACATGTCCAGGTCACGGCCTTGGGTCAGAGGTTTGAATTCATCAAACAGCTGCGCCGCTTGCTCAAAGGCGAACAGGCTAGGCAACCCCGGACGCAGACGACGCTCCAGGCGCTGTGCGAAATCCACCGTGATCGCCCAATCCGCGCGTGCTTCACCCGGTGGGTTGATGGCGCGGCGCACGTGGGAAATACGCCGCTCGGAGTTGGTCACCGTACCGTCTTTTTCACCCCAACTGGCGGCGGGCAGTAGCAGGTCGGCATAGGCGGCAGTTTCGGTGGTACGAAACGCTTCCTGCAACACCACGAACGGGCACGCTGCCAAAGCGGCGCGCACCGCGTTCTGGTCGGGCAGCGATTGGGCAGGGTTGGTACAGGCGATCCACAACGCCTTGATCTTGCCAGCCTGCACCTGTTCAAACAGTTCGATGGCGGTAAGGCCGGTGGTCGCCGGCAGTTGCTTCACGCCCCAATAGGCCGCCACTTCAGCGCGGTGTTCAGGGTTGGCCGCTTCTCGGTGGCCTGGCAGCAAGTTGGACAGGCTGCCGGTTTCGCGCCCACCCATGGCGTTCGGTTGGCCGGTCAGGGAAAACGGCCCGCAGCCCGGCCGGCCAATGGTCCCCGTGGCTAAATGCAGGTTGATCAACGCGCTGTTTTTGGCGCTGCCGGCGGTGGATTGGTTAAGCCCCATGCACCACAGCGACAAAAAGCTGCTGGAGGTGCCGACCCACTGCGCGCACAGGCGCAACTGTTCGACGCTGATGCCGCACAGCTGCGTGACCATCTGCGGCGTGTAGTCATGCACCAGGCGCTTGAGTTCGGCCAAGCCGTCGGTGTGGGCCTGGATAAACGCGCGGTCGATCCAGTCCTCCCACAGCAGCAAATGCAAAATCCCGTGGAACAACGCCACATCCGTTCCCGGCAAGATGGCCAAGTGCAGGTCGGCCAAGTCGCAGGTGTCAGTACGCCGAGGGTCAATCACCAGCACTTTCATCTGCGGGCGTTGCGCCTTGGCTTGCTCCAGGCGTCGGAACAATACCGGGTGGGCGTAGGCCATGTTGCTGCCGACGATCATCACGCAGTCGCTGTTTTCCAGGTCTTCATAGCTGCACGGCGGCGCATCGGCGCCCAGGCTGCGCTTGTAGCCGACCACCGCCGATGACATGCACAGCCTAGAGTTGCTGTCGATATTGTTGGTGCCCACCAGCGCCCGGGCCAACTTGTTGAAGCTGTAGTAATCCTCGGTCAGCAGTTGCCCGGAGATATAGAACGCCACACTGTCGGGCCCGTGTTCGGCAATGGTATCGGCGAACACGTTGGCCGCGTGGTCCAGGGCGGTGTCCCAGTCAGTGCGGGTGCGCGCCAGTTCTTTGCCCAAGCGCAATTGCGGGTAAAGAGCACGGGCGCTCAAATCGCCAGTCAGGTGCAGGCTCGCGCCTTTGCTGCACAACTTGCCGAAGTTGGCCGGATGGCTGGGGTCGCCTTGCACTCCCAGGATCTGTTCGCCGTCATGCTCGATCAGCACGCCGCAGCCCACCCCGCAATAACAGCAGGTGGACGCGGTGGTCTGGCGGTTCATCAACCCGCGTCCCGCAGGGCCAGCATCACCCGGCCGTTTTCGACCCGGGCCTGGTGATGGTGGGCACAGCCGATATCCGGGGCCTGGGCTTGGCCGGACTCAAGGTCGATCTGCCAATTGTGCAATGGGCAGGCCACGCGCTTGCCGTAGATCAAGCCTTGGGACAATGGCCCGCCCTTGTGCGGGCAGCGATCGTCGAGGGCAAAGACTTCATCGTCACTGGTGCGAAAAATCGCGATGTCACCTTTGGGCCCGCTGATGATGCGCGAGCCCAGGGCGTTGATTTCATCGAGGGCGCAGATATCCAGCCAGTTCATAGCGAGACCTCCAGTTGTTTGACGGGGATCACGTCGAATTCCTTTTTCAGCAGCGGCTGTTCCAGGCGCTCCTTCCACGGGTCCTGCTCGAATGACAGCGAGAACTGCAAACGCTCGTTGAGAGCCTGGCGGCGGGCCGGGTCTTCCAGCACGGCCTTCTTGATATGTTCCATGCCCACCCGCTGCAGGTAGTGCACGGTGCGCTCCAGGTAGAAGGCTTCTTCGCGGTACAGCTGCAGGAACGCGCCGTTGTACTCACGCACTTCTTCAGCGGTTTTCAACTTGACGAAGAACTCCGCGACTTCAGTCTTGATCCCGCCGTTGCCACCGATGTACATCTCCCAGCCCGAGTCGACACCGATAATGCCCACATCCTTGATGCCCGCTTCCGAGCAGTTGCGTGGACAACCGGAGACCGCCAACTTGACCTTGTGGGGTGACCACATGTTGAACAGGTCATGCTCCAGCTCGATGCCCAGTTGCGTGGAGTTCTGCGTGCCGAACCGGCAGAACTCGCTGCCCACGCAGGTTTTCACGGTGCGGATTGACTTGCCGTAGGCATGCCCGGACGGCATATCCAGGTCCTTCCATACCCCTGGCAAGTCCTGCTTCTTGATACCGAGCAAGTCAATGCGCTGGCCGCCGGTGACCTTGACCATCGGCACGTTGTACTTGTCGGCCACATCGGCGATGCGGCGCAGCTCCGAAGGATTGGTCACGCCGCCCCACATCCGTGGGACCACAGAGTAGGTGCCATCTTTTTGAATATTGGCGTGGGCCCGTTCGTTGATCAGCCGCGATTGCGGGTCGTCCTTGGCTTCGCCGGGCCAGGTGGAGATCAGGTAATAGTTGAGGGCCGGGCGGCAGGTGGCGCAGCCATTGGGGGTGCGCCAGTTCAGGTAACGCAGGGTGCTGTCGATGGTCAGCAGGTGCTGCTCGCGGATGGCCTGGCGGATTTGCCCGTGGTTAAGGTCGCTGCAGCCGCAGATGGCTTTTTCGCTTTTAGGTTTGACGTCGGCAGCGCCGCCCACGGTGTTGATCAGGATCTGCTCGACCAGCCCGGCACAGGAGCCGCAGGAACTGGCGGCCTTGGTGTGTTTTTTCACCTCATCGACACTGAACAACCCTTGTTCCTGGATCGCCTTGACGATGGTGCCCTTGCACACGCCATTGCAGCCGCAGACTTCGGCGTTATCGGCCATGCTCATGGCTTTGTCCTGGCCTTGGTGGCCGACATCGCCGAGTGCATTTTCACCGAACATCAGATGATCGCGGATTTCACCGATGGCGTGGTTCTCACGGATCTGGCGGAAATACCAGCCGCCATCGGCGGTATCGCCGTACAGACAGGCGCCGACCAGGATGTCGTCCTTGATCACCAGCTTCTTGTACACGCCACCAATCGGGTCGGAGAGGGTGATGGTCTCGGTGCCTTCGCCACCCATGAAGTCGCCGGCGGAGAACAGGTCGATGCCGGTGACTTTCAGCTTGGTCGAGGTCACCGAGCCCTTGTAAGTGGCAAAACCCAATTGGGCCAGGTGGTTGGCGCAGACCTTGGCCTGTTCGAACAAGGGCGCCACCAGGCCATAGGCGATGCCGCGATGGCTGGCGCATTCACCGATCGCGTAGATGCGCGGGTCGTAGGTTTGCATCGTGTCGTTGACCAGGATCCCACGGTTGCAGGGGATGCCGGACTTTTCCGCGAGTTCGGTGTTGGGGCGGATGCCGGCAGCCATCACCACCAGGTCGGCGGGGATGATGTCGCCGTTCTTGAACTGCACCGAGCCGACGCGGCCATTGCCGGCATCGTGCAGTGCCTGGGTCTGCTCGCACAGGCGGAACACCAGGCCGCGGCTTTCCAGTTCCGTTTGCAGCAATTGGCCGCTGGTCTTGTCCAGTTGCCGTTCCAGCAGCCATTCGCCGATATGCACTACCGTCACGTGCATGCCGCGCAGCATCAGGCCGTTGGCCGCTTCCAGGCCGAGCAGGCCGCCGCCGATCACCACCGCATGCTTGTGGGTCTTGGCGGTGTCGATCATCGCCTGGGTGTCGGCAATGTCGCGGTAACCAATCACGCCCTGCAACGTGTTGCCGGGAATTGGCAGGATAAATGGTGTGGACCCGGTGGCGATCAGCAGGCGGTCATATTCGGCCTCGGTGCCGTCTTCGGCGACGACTTTGCGCTTGACCCGGTCGATCTGCACCACCTTGCGGTTGAGCAGCAACTTGACGTTGTTATCCAGGTACCAATCCAGGTCGTTGAGCACGATCTCTTCGAAGGTTTGCTCACCGGCCAGTACCGGCGACAGCAGGATGCGGTTGTAGTTGGTGTGAGGCTCGGCGCCGAACACGGTGATGTCGTACAGCTCATCGCTCAGCTTGAGCAGTTCTTCAAGGGTGCGAACCCCGGCCATGCCGTTGCCGATCATCACCAGTTTGAGTTTTTTCATGTCGTTCTCCGCAATGGCTCGACAAATCGTGCGCAAACAAAAAAGGCGTCCCCGCTAGTCAGCTAGCGAGGACGCCTTTGTCCTGGTCCCGTTCTCTCGGGAAGCTCGGCCCTTCGTCGTTGAAGGAGCGGCTATATGTGAGGTGTTGAGAAAGCTAATGCAGCAGCTGTGCCAAGTGCCTATAGCCCCAGTTTTACTGGGCGATTACACAAAGAACCTGCGAACTCTGCCCGTTAGTGGTGCAGGAGCCAGTACAGCAGCACCAGATTGAGCAGCAGCGAAGCCGCTGCCAGGGTTTGCCAGACCTTCAACGGTTCGCGTTCGAGCAAAGGCCGTGGGCGTAGGCTCAATTCGCGGCGGTCGGCCTGCTCCAAGATCAACAACCATTCCTCGGCGGTTTCATAGCGTTGGCCCGGGAGAGCGGTAACCGCCCGTTCCAGGCTGTGTGGCAACCACTCCGGCAAATCGGGGCGATAACGGCTGGCGCTGACGGGCTGGGAAAACCTGGGCCGTTGGAAAGCCTCGATTTCACCGTAGGGGTAATGCCCGGTCAGCAGGTAATACAAGGTCACGCCGACGCTATATAAATCCTGCTGCGCCGTAGGCCGCTCGCCAGCGAACGCCTCGGGCGCGATGAAGCTTGGGGTGCCGGGCAGCAGGTGGGCACGGTCCTCGGAGAGCCCGGGGCAATAGGCCAGGCCGAAGTCCAGCACCCGCAGTTCGCCATCTTCTCCCAGCAGCAGGTTTTCCGGCTTGATGTCGCGGTGCAGAATCTGCCGGCGATGCAGCAGGCCCACGGCACGCAGCAAGCGTTCGGCAATCGACTGCCATTGCGCCAGCGGCAGCGGGCCCTGTTGTTGGAACAGTTGGGCCAGGGTTTGTCCGGCGTATTCGCGCATCACGTAGTACAAGTGCTGACGACCACTGGCGGCATGCACTTCGGGAAAGGCACGACCGGCGACCCGGCGCAGAAACCATTCCTCCGATAACAAGGCCTGGGCGGCGTCGGTATCGTCGCAACGCAGCGGCAAGGTCTTGAGCAGCCAGGGTTGCCCCTGGGCGTCGTGCACGCGGTACAGCAACGACTGGCGACTCTGCGCCAGCACGCTTTGCACCTCCCAGCCTTCAAAGGTTTGCCCTACTTTCAGCGGTGGCGGCAGTGGCCATTGCTGCAATTGCACCAGGGCGTCGCCGAGGGTGGCCGCGCCGAGTTGATCGATACGCACCAGCAAGGCGCTGGCGTTGTCTTGGCTACCCGCCAGATGGGCGGCGTTGACCAGGGTGTTGACCGCCAGCTCGAGGTCGCTTTGTTCGCGTAGAATCGCGCCGATGCTGTGATCGCCCAGCGTGGCCCACACCCCATCGCTGAGCAGCAGGAAACACTCGCCCTCGCGCAATGGGCCATCGAGGAAGTCCAGCACCAGATGCTGATCCAGGCCGAGGGCGCGCTTGAGCACATGTTGCATGCCCGGCTGTTCCCACACATGGTCTTCGCTGATGCGTTGCAACTCGCCGTCAAGCCAACGATACGCCCGGCAATCACCGACATGGGCCAGGGTGAAACGCTGGCCGCGAAACACCAGGGCGCTTAGGGTGGTGAGCAACGGTTGGCCGCCGCCGTTGGCTTGCAACCAGCGATTCTGCGCCAGTAACAAGCGCTCCAGCGCCTGGGCCACACCCCAGGTCTGTGGCGTGGCGTAGTAGTCCAGGGCCAGGGCCTGCACGGTCGAGCGTGCGGCCAGGCCACCGTCGGCGCACTGGCTGACGCCGTCGGCCAGTGCACACAGGTAGCCTTTGCTCGCGGCCAGTTCTGCCATGGGCGTGACCACCCGCAGCGCGTCCTGGTTCTCGCTGCGCGGGCCGATGGCACTGGCCTGGGCGACGCTCAGTTGCAAGCTCATCAGACGCGTGCGGCGGTCACGGCGGCCGAACCCCAGGTGGTTCTCCAGCGCCGTTTCACCCCATGCAGGCCGAACCAGGCCAGCACACCGAGGCTGGCGAACAACCACAGGGCCAGTTGATAGCTGCCAGTACTCTGCTTGATGGCGCCCATGCCCGCCGCAAGGGCGAAGCCACCGATGCCACCGGCCATGCCGATCAGGCCGGTCATGACGCCGATCTCACTGCGAAAACGCTGCGGCACCAGTTGGAATACCGCGCCATTGCCGGCGCCCAGGCCGAGCATGGTGCAGACGAAAAGCGCCAGCGCCGCGTAGGAACTGGGCAGGTTGAACCCCACTGCCGCAATGCAGATCACCGCCACGCTGTACATGCCGAGCAAGGTTTTGATTCCGCCGAACCGGTCTGCCAGGGCGCCACCCAATGGGCGCATCAGGCTGCCGCCGAACACACAGGCGGCGGTGTAGTAGCCAGCGGTTACCGGGCTCAGGCCGTACTGGTCGTTGAAGTAGCCGGGCAGGGCGCTGGCCAGGCCGATAAACCCGCCGAAGGTCACGCTGTAGAAGAACATGAACCACCAGCTGTCGCGGTCGCCCAGGGCCTTGAAGTAGTCGGCCATGGATTTGGCTTTCGGCCGTTCAGGCGCATTGCGCGCAAGCCAGGCGAATACGATCAGGGTCAGCACCAGTGGGATCAGCGCAAAGCCGAACACATTGCTCCAACCAAAGGCGGCCGCCAGCACGGGCGCCAGCAACGCCGCAAACACGGTGCCGGAGTTACCGGCGCCGGCGATGCCCATGGCCTTGCCCTGATGCTCCGCCGGGTACCACTGTGACGCCAAGGGCAGGGCGACCGCGAAGGACGCGCCGGCCATGCCCAGGAACATGCCCAGCAGCAGCGCTTGTTCGTAGCTGTGGATCCCCAGTTTCCAGGCGCAGAACAGCGCCACGATCACAATAACCTGGCCAATCAGCCCGGCCGTCTTGGGCGACAGCTTGTCGGCCAGCATCCCCATTAAAAAGCGCAGCACCGCGCCCGCCAGGATCGGGGTGGCCACCACCAGGCCGCGCTGTTGGGTAGTCAGGTGCAAGTCAGCGGCAATCTGCACCGCCAGGGGGCCCAGCAGGTACCAGACCATGAAGCTCAGGTCGAAATACAGGAACGCGGCAAACAGGGTCGGGGTGTGCCCGGATTTCCAGAAGCTTGATTTCATCACGCACCTCAACGGTTGGGGGTCTAGAAACGAAAAAACGCCGCCACCGGGTTCGCGAGGGCAAACCGGGTGGGCGACGTCTTTGTCGTGAAGGGGCAACCGCCGTTGGCTACCTGTGAGAATTCTTTAGCAAGAGCTGAGCCAGATCAGCCGAGCAACTCGCTCATGGCAATAATCTGCTCCGCCACCTGGATCAGTTTCTGTTGACGGCTCATGGCCTGGCGGCGCATCAGGGTATAGGCCTCTTCTTCATTACAGTTCTTCATTTTCATCAGCAGGCCCTTGGCCAACTCGATGCGCTTGCGTTCGGCCAGTTGCTGGTCGCGGGCATGAAGCTGGGCGCGCAGGGCCTGGTCACTCTCGAAGCGCGCCATGGCCACATCAAGGATCGGTTGCAGGCGCTGGGCCTGGATGCCTTCGACGATATAGGCACTGACGCCGGACTTGATGGCCTGGCGCATCACATTCGGGTCGTGCTCGTCGGTAAACATCACGATGGGCCGTGGCTGATCGCGGCTGACCAACACCACTTGCTCCATCACATCGCGCCCGGGTGACTCGGTATCGATCAGGATCACATCAGGGCGCACTGTTTCGACGCGTGCGGGCAGGTCGATGGTCAAGCCGGACTCATCGATCACCTCGAAGCCGGCCTCGGTCAATGCGGCCTTGAGGCGCCCGACCTTGCGCGGGGTGTCGTTGATCAACAGGATTCGCAGCATCGTCGGGCTCCTGTCAGCGCAGCGCTTGGCGATTGGCGTCATCGGCCAGGGCATGCAGGTGGAAGCTGCGGGCGTAGCCAGCGGGGTCGCTGCCGTCCCAGGTCTTGCCGTCGAGCAACTGGCTGTGACGCATGTCCGAGTCGCCTGCGGTAATGCCCAGCGCCTCGGCAGCCTGGCGATACAGTGCCAATTGCTGAACTTGCCGGGCAACGCCCAGGTAGTCAGGGTCTTCCCGCAGCAAGCCCCAGCGCCGGAACTGGGTCATGAACCACATGCCATCGCTGAGGTAAGGCAGGTTCACCTCGCCGTCGGCGAAAAAGCGCAGCGCATGGGGATCCTGCCAGTGGTTGCCCAGGCCATCGTCATAGTGCCCCAGCAGGCGCGGTTCGATGCAGCCCACAGGTGCGTCGAGGTATTCACGGGCACTGAGCAACTGGGCGGTAGAGCGGCGGTTTTCACGGTTCTGCTCGATAAACCGGCTGGCCTCGAGGATCGCCATGACCAGTACGCGTGCGGTATTGGGGTACGCGTCAACGAAGGCTTGGGTGCAGCCCAGGACTTTTTCCGGATGATTCGGCCAGATTGCCTGGCTGGTCGCCAGGGTAAAGCCCTGGTTCTGTTGCACTGCGCTGGCGCACCAGGGTTCACCCACGCAAAGTCCGTCGATGCGTCCGGCTTGCAGGTGCGCAACCATTTGCGGCGGCGGCACCACCACACTGTTCACATCCTGCAATGGATGAATGCCTTGGCTCGCCAGCCAGTAATACAACCACATGGCGTGGGTGCCGGTGGGAAACGTCTGAGCGAAGGTCAGTTTTGTCCGACTTTGGTGCGCATGGCACTTCAACGCCTCAGGAGTGATCACCCCTTGCTGTTGCAGGCCGTGGGACAGGTTGATGCCCTGGCCATTCTGGTTCAGCCCCATCAGCACTGCCATGGGGCTGGCGGCGACGCCGCCGATGCCCAGATGTACGGCATAGATCAGCCCGTAGAGACTGTGGGCGGCGTCCAGTTCACCGCTGACCAGCTTGTCGCGCAGGTTGGCCCAGGATGCCTGGCGTTTGAGGTTGAGTGTCAGGCCGTAGGGTTGGGCGAAGCCCTGGGTGGCGGCGACCACCAACGAGGCGCAATCGGTCAGGGCCATGAACCCAAGGTCCAGGCTGCTCTTTTCCGGGGCATCGCTGCCATTTACCCAAGCCAGCGGATCGTTCATCAATACCTGCCTTTTCTGAAAAAAAAACGCCGTTTCCCAGGCTGGCGCTACAGGCCATTGCAGGGGAACGACGCCTTTGTCCGTAGGCCCGTGCCGCCGTTGGTGCGAGCCTGATACAGAGTGCGTAGCAAGGCACATGCCATGGGTGGGCCGGTGCAACTGGCCGTCAACTTTCCATCATGATTGAACCTCGTGCGCCTCGCAGTATGGCCGCTTCCTCAGGCCAGACCGTCAGGCATTCCCACGGTGCACGCTGATTTCCTCGCAACCCTCAATTGTCGCTGGCTGTACAGCGTGCTGCTGTGCGCCGCGCTGTTGCTGGGCAGTCGCACGGCCTGTGGCGAGGTGTACCAGGCACAGGATGAGGGGCTGCCGGCTTTCTTTGCTGCGCTGTCTGTGTCATTGGGCCTGCCCGTGGTGACCAGCCGTACCGTGGCTAATAGGCAGGTGAGCGGAGCGTTCGATTTTGCGGCGCCGCAACAGGTCCTTGAAACGCTCGCCGCGCGCGAAGGCTTGATCTGGCACAGCGATGGCCAAGTGTTGCACGTCTACGCTGCCGACGAAGCGAGAAGCTCGGCGGTGGCGCTGCAACATATCAGTGTCGACAGGCTGCGTGGCATCATGCGGCGTGCAGGGCTGGATGAGTCACGTTATCCGCTGCGCGCAAACGGGGCGCGCATGTTCTACGTATCCGGGCCTCCCAGCTATGTCGATCATATATTGCGGCTGACGCAACTGATGGATCGATCCCCTCGCAAGGTGCCAGAGCGCCCGCCTGCATTTGGCGTGGTGCAAGTGATCAATTTCCCGGTGGAGGATCACCCGCACGGCGTGGGTACCAACAGGGGCCGGGTACCAGGCATGCTCTCAATGATCCAGGCCCGGCTATCCCGGGCGCAGAGGGATCAGTTGGCCGACGGCCGCCTTGCGTTGCTGGCCTATCCGGATATCAACAGTGTGCTGATCAAGGGCTCGCCTGCCCAGGTGAAAGCGATCGAGACGCTACTGGCCGAGCTGGATGTGGCCCAGGTGCTGAATGAAACCTTGCCAGGGCAGGCGCATACCGGTGGTGGCGACCCGCAGGCCGGGCCACCTCAGTTGACTGCCGCGCAATATGAGCGTGTGCAACGTGCGTTCCTACGGACGGAACGCGAGTTTTCCCCTTGAAAAGGCATTTGTCCATGCACCTGGAAATACTGCTGCAGGAGCAATTGATCAGCCGCAAGCGTTTGGCCGCGTTCGCGCCGGGAAAAGTGCTGCCCTTGGACCCAGGCGTCACACGATGTGTGGAGGTGCGGGTCAATGGACAATTGATGGCGTTAGGTGAGTTGGTGCAGCTGGAGGACCGGCTAGGGGTTGAGTTGCAGGAGACCTTTCAGGAATGGCTATCGCGATAAGGGGGGCAAGCGAATTGTCTGACCGGCAGCGGCCAAAAAAAAGCCATTGAATGGGTTTTTTCCTAACGCGAGTCTGCGGGGCGGTTTTTATAGTCGTGCCAATGGCAGGTGAGCCGGTTCATACAGTAAGGATTTGAATGTCAGTAGTCGATACAGAGGTGCGTATGGCCGTCGTGACGCAAGAAACGGCGGCATCCCTGGTCTTCGCTCGCTGGACCTTGCACGGCGATGGTCGGTTGATAGGCGCGGACTCGGAAATACAACTGCCACCCAAGGAGGGGCATGTGCTGCGGTTGCTGCTGGCCTCCGGTGGCGCACTGATGACCAAGGACCGTTTGCTGGAGCTGGCCTGGCCCCGGGGCGAGGTGGCCGATGAGTCACTTACGCGTTGTATTTATTCTCTGCGCAAGCACTTGAAGGCCGACAAAGGCTTTATCAAGACTATTTATGGCAAGGGCTATCGCTTTACATGCCCGGTACGCGCGGGTGATCAACCGAGGGCTGTCCTGCACCTGTGCGCCGTCTGTGGTCAGGCCAGTAATGTTCAAGGTTAGGGCCGGGGGCAAAGGCCTGTTGCTCAGTGTGCTGATGGGCTGTAACCCGGCATGGGCCTATTGCTGGGAAGAGGCGGCCAGCCGCTACGATCTCGAGCCGGAGTTGCTGCAGGCTATCGCCTCAGTCGAGTCGGGTTACCGTGCGCAAGCGATGAACTACAGCAACCGAAACGGCACACGGGATATTGGCTTGATGCAGATAAACAGCATTCACCTGCCTCGTTTGCTCAAGCAGGGTATTACCGAAGAGCGGTTGTTGAACGAACCTTGCCTGTCGGTGGAAGTAGGCGCCTCGATTCTTGCCGATTTTATACAGCGTTTTGGCTACAACTGGACGGCAGTGGGCGCTTACAACGTTGGGCCCGGCCCCGGCCCTCAGCGTGAGGCATTACGCCTGCGCTACGCCGAGAGGATCTGGGTGCGCTATGAGGCCTTGATGGCGCAGCGTCAATGAGATCGAGTGTCATGCCTCGCATGCAACCCACCGCCGCGGCTATAATCACCGCCACCTTTTACCGCCATCCGAGTCTAGCCCGCCCATGTATAACCTGGCCCGCCAGCTGTTGTTCAAACTTTCCCCGGAAACCTCCCACGATCTGTCCCTGGACCTGATCGGTGCTGGTGGCCGCCTGGGGCTCAATGGCCTGGTATGCAAGGCACCGGCGAAAATGCCGGTGTCGGTGATGGGGCTCGACTTCCCCAACCCGGTCGGGCTGGCAGCCGGCCTGGACAAGAACGGCGCCGCCATCGACGGGTTTGCGCAGTTGGGTTTCGGCTTTGTCGAAATCGGCACCGTGACCCCACGGCCGCAACCGGGCAACCCCAAGCCCCGCATTTTCCGCCTGCCGGAAGCGGAGGCGATCATTAATCGCATGGGCTTCAATAACCTCGGCGTCGACCATCTGCTGTCGCGGGTTCAGGCGGCGAAATACACCGGCATCCTGGGTATCAACATCGGCAAGAACGTTGACACCCCTGTGGAACGTGCGGTGGATGACTACCTGATATGCCTGGACAAGGTCTACGCCCACGCCAGCTATGTCACCGTCAACGTCAGCTCGCCCAACACGCCGGGCCTGCGCAGCCTGCAATTTGGCGATTCCCTCAAGCAACTGCTCGAAGCCTTGCGCCAGCGCCAGGAAGACCTGGCCGTGCGTCACGGCAAGCGTGTGCCCCTGGCCATCAAGATCGCGCCGGACATGAGCGATGAAGAAACCGTACTGGTGGCCCAGGCCCTGGTGGACTCAGGGATGGACGCAGTGATTGCGACCAATACCACCCTCAGTCGCGTGGGCGTCGAAGGCCTGGCCCATGGTGACGAGGCGGGCGGCCTGTCGGGCGCGCCAGTGCGTGACAAGAGCACCCATATCGTCAAGGTGCTGGCGGCCGAGTTGGCTGGGCGTTTGCCGATCATCGCGGTGGGCGGTATTACCGAAGGCAAGCATGCAGCTGAGAAGATCGCGGCCGGCGCGAGCCTAGTGCAGTTGTACTCCGGCTTTATCTATAAAGGGCCGGCGCTGATTCGCCAGTCGGTGGACGCCATCGCTGCTTTGCGCTGACAATCTGCTGGGCAATAAAAAGGGCTCCATAAAGGAGCCCCTGGGCCGAAGCCCGCCGCCCGGATGGGGCGCGCGTGGTTAAGTCGTTACAGATTCAAAGGTGTGTGTCGGAATTAAATGCCCTGATTAGCCGACGGCGTGAAGTTCGTTGAGTCTGTGGATACCCGCAGTGCCAGTCATACCGTCCCAGTTGTCGCCGCGTCCTTCTCGCCAGCCGTTGATCCAGGCTTGGCGTACCGACGGTAGAGTAAATGGGCAAAGCTCACGGGATTTTCCATGAACGCCATATTGATATCCGCGTAAAAATGCTCTTTCCAACGGATCACGCTTAAGTCTTCTCATAGGGTGTTTCCCTCACTTGTTGACTGTCTAGATGTCCTTCGGCCTTGTCCAAGGCCGGGCAGAGTTTTTCTGCCGTTGGTGGGCTCGCTGCCGGCGTGGCGAGCCAATGTGTCGGCACCGTAACGGCGCCAACCTGTGTTGAGTTCTAACCAATAGGTCACATGTATTCAATGATCGTTTTGTCATAAGCACGTAACGATAACGATGCTATAGCCATAAGCTGGGATGGTTATTCGCCCCTTTTATAGGGCAAAGCCAGCTATGATGTGCCCTGCACAGAGGAAAGGTTTAATCCCTTGGTGAGAATGCCCGCGTGTTGCACTCGGTTATTATTCGACGAAGGGTCGGAATATTTCTTTCTGTTGCTCAACATTCTTCTTCTGCCTCGCCAATAAAGGCTCAAGGGCCCGTCAGACGGGGTGGAACGGCACATTCGTGCCACGCGAGCACTCTTCGAGAAAAGTGCTTGATTGAAAACCGAACCGGTGATGCGTCGCCTGTTCACTTATTGCTGAAAAGCCTGGAATGCCCCATGTCGGACCGTTTTGAACTCTTCCTCACCTGCCCCAAGGGCCTCGAAGGCCTGCTGATCGAGGAAGCCGTCGGGCTTGGCCTTGAGGAAGCCCGCGAGCATACCTCGGCCGTGCGCGGCATGGCCGACATGGAAACCGCCTACCGCCTGTGTCTCTGGTCACGCCTGGCCAACCGCGTGTTGCTGGTGCTCAAGCGCTTCCCGATGAAGGACGCCGAGGATCTTTACCACGGCGTGCTGGACATCGAATGGGCTGACCACATGGTCCCCGACGGTACCCTCGCGGTGGAGTTCAGCGGGCACGGCTCGGGCATCGACAACACCCACTTCGGCGCGCTGAAGGTCAAGGATGCGATCGTCGACAAACTGCGCACCCCGACCGGCGAACGTCCGTCCATCGACAAGATCAACCCTGACCTGCGCATTCACCTGCGCCTGGACCGTGGCGAAGCCATCCTGTCCCTGGATCTTTCCGGCCACAGCCTGCACCAGCGCGGCTACCGCCTGCAGCAGGGCGCGGCACCGCTGAAGGAAAACCTGGCGGCGGCGATCCTGATCCGCGCCGGCTGGCCGCGTATTGCCGCTGAAGGCGGCGCGCTGACAGACCCGATGTGCGGTGTGGGTACCTTCCTGGTCGAGGGCGCGATGATCGCCGCCGACATGGCCCCCAACCTCAATCGTGAACTGTGGGGGTTCACCACCTGGCTGGGCCACGTCCCGGCGCTGTGGAAAAAACTGCACGCAGAAGCCACTGAACGTGCCGCTATCGGCATGAACAAGCCGCCGTTGTGGGTGCGTGGCTATGAAGCCGACCCACGCTTGATCCAGCCTGCGCGCAATAACATCGAGCGCGCCGGGCTGAGCCATTGGATCAAGGTGTACCAGGGCGAAGTCGGTACTTTCGAGCCGCGCCCGGACCAGAACCAGAAAGGCCTGGTCATCTGCAACCCACCTTACGGCGAGCGCCTGGGTGATGAAGCCAGCCTGTTGTACCTCTACCAGAACCTCGGCGAGCGCCTGCGCCAGGCCTGCATGGGCTGGGAAGCGGCGGTGTTTACCGGCGCGCCGGACCTGGGCAAGCGCATGGGTATCCGTAGCCACAAACAGTATTCGTTCTGGAACGGCGCATTGCCGTGCAAGTTGCTGCTGATCAAGGTCAACCCGGATCAGTTCGTCACTGGCGAACGCCGCACTCCTGAACAGCGTCAGGCCGAACGTGAGCAAGCGGCCTACGACCAGGCCCCGAGCGAGCCAGCAGAGCGTCAGTACAACAAGAACGGCAACCCGATCAAGCCCGCCCCGGCCGCCGTGGTGGAACAGGCGCGCTTGAGCGAAGGCGGGCAGATGTTCGCCAACCGCCTGCAGAAGAACCTCAAGCTGTTGGGTAAATGGGCCAAGCGCGAAGGGGTGGATTGCTACCGCGTGTATGACGCCGACATGCCTGAATACTCCATGGCCATCGACCTGTACCACGATTGGGTGCACGTACAGGAATACGCCGCGCCTAAATCCATCGACCCGGAAAAAGCCTCGGCCCGCATGTTCGATGCCCTGGCGGCAATTCCCCAGGCACTGAACGTCGACAAGAGCCGTGTGGTGGTCAAGCGTCGTGAGCGTCAGAGCGGCACCAAGCAATACGAGCGCCAGAGTGCCCAAGGCAAATTCACCGAGGTCAGTGAAGGCGGCGTCAAGTTGCTGGTCAACCTCACCGATTACCTGGACACCGGCCTGTTCCTCGACCATCGCCCGATGCGCATGCGCATCCAGAAGGAAGCGGCGGGCAAGCGCTTCCTCAATCTGTATTGCTACACCGCCACAGCCAGTGTGCATGCTGCCAAGGGCGGCGCACGCAGCACCACCAGCGTCGACCTGTCCAAGACCTACCTGGACTGGGCGCGTCGCAATTTCTCCCTCAACGGCTTCTCCGACAAGAACCGCCTGGAACAGGGTGACGTGATGGCGTGGCTGGAAGCGAGCCGCGATGAATTCGACATGATTTTCATCGACCCGCCGACCTTCTCAAACTCCAAGCGCATGGAAGGCATCTTCGACGTGCAGCGTGACCATGTGCAGTTGCTCGACCTGGCCATGGCGCGCCTGGCGCCGGGCGGCGTGCTGTACTTCTCCAACAACTTCCGCAAGTTCCAACTGGAAGACAACCTCAGCGAACGCTATGCGGTCGAGGAAATCAGCGACAAGACCATCGACCCGGATTTTGCGCGCAATGCCAAGATCCACCGTGCCTGGAAAATCACCGCACGCTGATTTTTCCCTGTAGGAGCGAGCTTGCTCGCGAAGATCGTCAATGATAGCGCTGCGTATCTGGTTTAACGCGGCGCTCTCAGGTTCTTCGCGAGCAAGCTCGCTCCTACTGTTTTTGCACTGGTCAAACCCATGACCGATGGCTATAACTTAAGCCCTAGCCAAAGTGACACCCCCGCACACTGGCGCTGTGAGTGTTGCTTATGCCGATGCAAGTCGTTCGCCCGAAAATCCTTGGTTTTATCAGTGAGCAGGCATCGGCTTGGCTGGTGGCATTGGTGGTGTTATTGGTCGGTAGCGCGCTGACGGTGGTCGTCGCATGGGCGGCGTCCGACCTGTATCAGCAACAGGTGCGCCAGCGGTTCCAGTTGCTGGTCAACGAACGCTACAGCCGCATCCAGGAACGTTTTGAAGACCAGGAGCAACGCCTGGGCAGCCTGCAGCGTTTTTTCGTCAATTCCGGCGAGGTGTCCCGCACCGAGTTCGACGGTTTCGCCAAACCGCTGTTGTTGCATGCCCGTGCTTACGCCTGGGCACCACGGATATTTCGCACGCAGCGCAGCCTGTTTGAACAGGACATTTCTCGCCAGCGTGGCATCCCCTTCAGTATCCGCGAACTGAATACCTCCGGTGAGTTGGCGCCAGCGGCCGAGCGCGATGAATACGTACCGGTGCTGTACAGCCAGACGCAAAGTTTGCTGGGCTCGCCGCTGGGCTTTGATCTGCTGGCTCAGCCTCTGCGCCGTTCAGCGCTGGAGCGTGCACAACAAAGCGGCCAGTTGGCGGTGTCACAGCCCATGCAATTGGTGGGGGTGGAGCCCGCTTATGCGGCAGGTGTGTTATTGGTGGCGCCCGTGAGCAAAGTCGCGGGGGCCGAGCCTTATGGTTTTGTGATGGCGGTGATCAGCATGCGCCAGCTGGTGGCCGAGGGGTTGCCCAGGCCCAACCGGGACAACCTGGTGATGCAGATCGTAGACACCTCCGACACCCAGCAACGGGTGTTGTATGGGTCCAGTAACGCCTTGGGCAGCAGTGGCTTGACGGCTGCGCGCCGCCTCACCCTGGGCGATCATGTCTACGCCCTGAGCCTGAGCGCCAGCGAAGTGTTCGACAGGGCCAACCATTCTTCGATTCACGCCATTCTGGCGATGGGCGTGTTGCTCAGCGCCTTGCTCAGTGCGCTGCTTTACATGCTGGTCAGCCAGCGCCAGCGCGCACTGAAACTGGTGGAGCAACGCACCGTTCAATTGCGTGCCCGTGAGCAGGAGTTGCGTGGCGCCCATGGGCAACTGCGCAGCGTGTTGAATGCGGCGACTCAAGTGGCGATCATTGCCACTGACCTGCGCGGTGTGATCAACACCTTCAATGCCGGTGCCGAACAGATGTTGGGCTTCAAGGCCGAGGAGGTGCTGGGGCATATGACCTTGGACCGTCTGCATGTGGCCGTGGAACTCGACGCCCGCGCTGAGCCGTTGAGCAGGGCACTGGGCAAGCGCATTCCAGCGAGCCAGGCGATGCTGGTGGAGAGCCCGGACAGTCAACATGAAGGACGTGAGTGGACGCTGGTGCGCAAGGATGGCAGCCAGCTGACGGTCAACATGTTGCCGACCGTGCTCTTGGATGACCATGGCCTGTGGGTCGGGCACTTGGCGATTTACCTGGATGTCACCGAGCAAAAGCGCGCCTATGAGGCCCTTGCCGTCCGCGACCGCCTGTTGAAAAAACTCAGCGCACATGTGCCTGGTGGCATCTTCCAGTTCACCCTGGAGCCCCAGGACAACGGGCGTTTCATCTATGCCAGCGAAGGCATGCGCGATATCTATGAAATCGAGCTGGGCATGCTGCAGAAGGATGCGAGCACGGTCCTGGAGCGCATTCACCCTTTGGATCTGGAGCGAGTGCGTGCGTCGATACGCCTTTCTGCGTTGCAACTGAGCCATTGGCGAGAAGAATACCGCGTGCAATTACCCCAGCGAGGCCTGCGCTGGATTCGCGGCGAAGCGACGCCGGAAGAGTTGCCGGGAGGCGGTACGCTTTGGCACGGTTATGTGTCGGATATTTCAGATCTCAAACGGGTCGAGGAAGAACTGCGCGCGCTGTCCATCACCGACTCGCTGACGGGGATCTATAACCGGCGCTATTTCCAGGATCGTCTCAAGAGCGAAATGCTTCGGCTCAATCGTACGTCTGGCGCGCTGTCGTTGATCATGCTCGATATCGACCACTTCAAGCGCATCAATGATCAGCACGGCCATGCCGTGGGCGACGGCGTGTTGCAGGAGTTGTGCAAGCGTATCGGCCAACGCTTGCGCCGCACCGATGTGTTTTGCCGGATCGGTGGGGAAGAGTTCGTGGTGCTGTGCCCCAACACCGATGGCGCTCAGGCCTACAGCCTCGCGATACAGTTGTGGCAGTCGTTGCGCGATGCGGCGATGGAACCGGTGGGGGTGGTTACCGCCAGTTTCGGCGTGGCCAGTTGGCGGATCGACGAAGGCATCGATGGGTTGCTGCTGCGCGCTGATTCGGCAGTGTACGTGGCCAAGCAGGCGGGCAGGGATCGGGTCGAGGAAGCCCTGATGCCTGTAGGAGCGAGCTTGCTCGCGAAAAAACCATAGACGCCGCGTTTATTCAGGATACACGCGTTATCGTTGACGTTTTTCGCGAGCAAGCTCGCTCCTACAGGGTGACGTGGTGCTTTAGAGGACCGGCGCGGCCGCAACGGCCTTCGGCTGGCGATACAGGTCCAGCAGCACCTGGTCCAACACCGACGAGGCTCCCCAAGGCTTGGCGTCGTTGAGAATCGCCACTACCGCCCAGGTATTGCCATTGTTGTCGCGGCTGTAACCGGCAATGGCGCGTACGGTGTTCAAGGTGCCGGTCTTTACGTGGGCTTCGCCGCGCAGGGCGGTGGTTTTCAGGCGTTTACGCATGGTGCCGTCGGTGCCGGCGATCGGCATCGAGCTGATGTACTCCGCCGCATAAGGGCTTTTCCACGCTGCTTGCAGCATGGCCGCCATCTCGCGGGCGCTGACTCGTTCGGCGCGGGACAGGCCGGAGCCGTTTTCCATCACAAGGTGCGGCGCGGTGATGCCTTTCTTGGCCAGCCACTGGCGCACGACGCGTTGCGCGGCCTTGGCATCGTCGCCATCGGCATCGTTGCGAAACTGTGCACCCAGGCTCAGGAACAACTGCTGGGCCATGGTGTTGTTACTGTATTTGTTGATGTCGCGGATGATTTCCGCCAGGTCCGGCGAGAAGGCTCGGGCCAGCACCTTGGCATCCTTGGGCACCGGGGCCTGGATATCACGGCCCTGGATGGTACCGCCCAACTCCTTCCAGATCGCCCGCACGGCGCCAGCGGTGTAGGTAGCGTGGTCGAGCAGCGATAGGTAGGTCTGCGAACTGCAGCCATCGCCCAATTGGCCGCTGACGGTCACGGTCACGCTGCCGTCGGCGGCGGTCACCGGGCTGTAGCGCACATCACCGGTGCACTGTTTGGCGTTGGTGACTTTCACCTGGTTGTCGATGCGAATGCTGGCAATCGGCGGCTCGACCGACACGATCACCCGCCCCGAATCATTGCGGGTCACGAAGCGCAGGGCCTTGAGGTTGACCAGCAAGGCGTCGGGCTTGACCAGGAACGGCTTGTTCTCATCGTTGCCGTCGTCATTGAACTCGGGCAATTGCGGCTGGTTGAAGAAATTGCGGTCCAGCACCAGGTCGCCGGTGACTTGCTGCACGCCATTGGCGCGCAGGTCGCGCATCAGCAGCCAGAGCTTTTCCATGTTCAGCTTGGGATCGCCGCCGCCCTTGAGGTACAGGTTGCCACGCAACACGCCGCCGCTGAGAGTGCCATCGGTGTAGAACTCGGTCTTCCACTGATGGTTGGGGCCGAGCATTTCCAGGGCAGCGTAAGTGGTGACCAGCTTCATGGTGGAAGCCGGGTTCACCGAGACGTCGGCGTTGAAAACCGTAGGGGTACCAGGGCCGTTCAGGGGCAGCATCACCAGGGACAGCGCGGTGTTTTGCAGCTTGGCCTTCTGCAAGGCCTGCGCAACGCTGGGTGGCAGGGTGTTATTGACGGGAGCTGCGGAAACGGAAAAGGCCAGGGGCAAGACAACACTGGCAAGTAACACTGAACGCAAAGATTTGATCATAAGAAATAAAACCCTACTGCTGAGGAGGGTGAAAAAGGCGAGGGGTATGGAAGAAAATCCCTCATTGGTCACGAAAGTGTAGGCATTATGCCCCAAGCTGGCGCCACGTGTAGCTGAACGATAGCTGCTAATCGCGGTTTTTTTGCCCGCATTTGCCCGTCGGTCCCAGAGAGTCGGGCAATTGCCGCCTTAAACTGCTAAAGTGCCGCCCGTTAATACTTATGAGGATTGTTCCAATGGCGACTAACCGTTCCCAGCGTCTGCGCAAAAAACTGTGCGTTGATGAATTTCAAGAGCTGGGTTTCGAACTGAACCTGGACTTCAACGAAGGCCTGAGTGAAGAAGCTATCGACGCTTTCCTCGAAGCATTCATCAAAGAAGCCATGGAAGCCAACGGCCTGGGCTATGTCGGCGGCGATGACTACGGTCTGGTTTGCCTGCAGAAACGTGGCTCGGTCTCCGAAGAGCAGCGTGCTGCGGTCGAAGCCTGGCTGAAAACCCGTTCCGAGCTGACCAAGGCTGAAGTCAGCCCGTTGCTGGACGTGTGGTATCCGGAAAAGCCGATCAACGCGGCTAAGTGATACTGAAAAAAACGGCGACCTGAGGGTCGCCGTTTTTTTATGCCTTGCGCCAATTCAGAATCAGCAGCGTCAACACCCCCGCCACAATCCCCCAGAACGCCGACCCGATGGAAAACAACGTCAAGCCTGACGCGGTGACCATAAAGGTAATCAGCGCCGCTTCCCGTTCCTTCGGCTCATTCATGGCGATGCTCAAGCCATTGATGATCGAGCCAAACAGCGCCAACGCCGCAATCGACAGCACTAGCTCCTTGGGCAACGCCGCAAAGAGTGCCGCCAGCGTGGCGCCGAACACCCCGGCAATGCCGTAGAACACCCCGCACCACACCGCGGCGGTGTAGCGTTTGCTGCGGTCTTCATGGGCGTGGGGGCCGGTGCAGATCGCGGCGCTGATCGCCGCCAGGTTGATGCCGTGGGAGCCGAACGGTGCCAGCACCAACGACGCCAGGCCGGTGGTGGTGATCAACGGCGAAGCCGGCACGGTGTAGCCGTCGGCGCGCAGCACGGCTACACCGGGCATGTTCTGCGAGGTCATGGCCACCACGAACAGTGGGATGCCGATGCTGATGGTCGCCGCCAGCGAGAAGTGCGGCGTCGTCCAAACAGGCGTCGCCACCTCCAGATGAAAGCCGCTGAAATCCAACAACCCCATCAGCCCTGACAAAGCGGTGCCGATGAGCAAGGCGGCCAGCACGGCATAGCGCGGCGACACACGCTTGATGATCAGGTAGGTGAAGAACATCCCCAGCACCAGCCCGGTACGGTGCTGGGCGGCGACGAAGATTTCGCTGCCAATCTTGAACAGGATCCCTGCCAGCAACGCCGCCGCCAGTGACGCCGGAATCCGCTTGACCAGCTTCTCAAAACTGCCGGTCAACCCGCAGAGCGTTACCAGTACTGCGCAGGTGATGTAGGCACCGATGGCCTCGCCATAACTCACGCCGCCCAGGCTTGTTATCAGCAGCGCCGCGCCAGGGGTGGACCAGGCGATGGTGATGGGTGTGCGATAGCGCAGGGACAGCCCGATGCTGCACACCGCCATGCCGATGGAAATCGCCCAGATCCACGAAGAAATCTGCGCGGTGGTCAAGCCGGCGGCCTGGCCGGCCTGGAACATCAGCACCAGGGAGCTGGTATAGCCGGTCATCATGGCGATAAAGCCGGCGACGACGGCCGACGCTGAAGTGTCGGCCAATGGGCGCAAGGGCGCTTGGGTGGCGTCGGTCATGGAGCGATGATCCTTGTTGTAGGAGCGAGCTTGCTCGCGAAAAACGTCAACGATAACGCGGGCTTCCTGAATAACCGTAGCGCTCTCAGGTTTTTCGCGAGCAAGCTCGCTCCTGCAAAGAGGGCGTGGGAAATCGTGGAATCAAGCCTAAACTCAAACGTAACGAGTCATTGCAATACAGCCGAGGCCGCAAACAGCCGTACAGTGTGTTGGCGCAGTGGGTTGTGTACAATGTGCGCTGTTTTTAGGTGATACTTGCCAGCGACACGCTGTTGCCGTATTACCGTTAATTCGCCGTTCTCAAACCCGAGTGCCCATGAACGAACAGTTGCAACCTCTCAAGAAACAACCGCGAGCCGGCAAGGCCGGTCGCAGCGGAACCCAGGACGATATCGTCTATGCGCATATCTTCGAGGCGATCCTTGAACAACGCCTGGCGCCCGGAACCAAATTGAGTGAAGAGGCACTGGGCGAGATCTTCGGCGTGAGCCGCACCATCATTCGCCGCGCGCTGTCGCGCCTGGCCCATGAAAGCGTGGTACTGCTACGGCCCAATCGCGGTGCGGTGGTTGCCAGCCCAAGCGTCGAAGAAGCGCGCCAGGTGTTCATGGCCCGGCGCCTGGTGGAGCGGGCGATCACGGAGTTGGCGGTGCAGCACGCCACGGCCGAGCAGTTGGCCGAGTTGCGCCAGATGGTCAACGACGAGCGCGACAGCTTCTCGCGCGGTGATCGTGGCGCCGGTATCCGTCTCTCCGGCGAATTCCATTTGAAGCTGGCCGAAGCCGCGAAGAACGCGCCGCTGATCAGCTTCCAGCGCAGCCTGGTGTCCCAGACGTCATTGATCATCGCCCAGTACGAAAGCGGCAACCGTTCGCACTGTTCCTACGATGAGCACACCCAGTTGATCGACGCGATCGAAGCCCGGGATGCGACGTTGGCGGTGAACTTGATGATGCATCACATGGATCACATCGACAGCAAGCTCAACCTCGATGAAGAGAGTGCGTCGGATGATTTGCATGCGGTGTTTTCGCATTTGTTGCAGACCAAGAAGCCAGGCCGCTCTTCAGTAAAGCTCTAGTTTCCCGGGCTCACTGGAGACAAAATTGTGGGAGCGGGCTTGCTCGCGAATGCGGTGGATCAGTCAATATACCTAGAGACTGACACTCCGTATTCGCGAGCAAGCCCGCTCCCACATTTGTTCGATGGTGTACCCGAAATCAGCGTTGATGCACCAGATTGCCGGCTGCATAGGTCTGCAACACCGTCCGATCATCCCCCAGCGTCATCAGCACAAACAACGTCTCGGCAATGTTATTGGCCTGTTTCAGGCGATAGCTCAACAGTGGCGTAGCGTTGTAATCCAACACCAAAAAGTCTGCATCGGTGCCCGGCTGCAAGGTGCCGATCTTGTCTTCCAGACGCAACGCCCGTGCGCCGCCCAGGGTCGCCAGGTACAGCGACTTGAACGGGCTCAGCCGCGCACCTTGCAGTTGCATGACCTTGTAGGCTTCGTTCAGGGTTTGCAGCAGCGAGAAGCTGGTACCGCCGCCCACGTCGGTGCCCAGGCCCACGTTCAAGTTGTGTTTCTCGGCCATCGGCAGGTTGAACAAACCACTGCCGAGGAATAAGTTCGAAGTCGGGCAGAACGCGACTGCCGAGCCAGTCTCTGCCAGCCGTGCGCATTCGTCGTCACACAGGTGTACGCCGTGGGCAAACACCGAGCGCTCGCCGAGCAAGTTGTAGTGGTCGTATACGTCCAGATAGCCGTTGCGCTCCGGGAACAGCTCATTTACCCACTCGATTTCCTGCTTGTTCTCGCTGATGTGGGTCTGCATGTACAGGTCTGGGTACTCGCCCAGCAACTGACCGGCCAGCGTCAGTTGCTCCGGCGTGCTCGTAGGGGCGAAGCGTGGCGTCACCGCGTAATGCAGGCGCCCCCTGCCGTGCCAGCGTTCGATCAGCGCCTTGCTTTGCTGGTAGCCGGATTCGGCGGTGTCGGTCAGGTAGTCCGGTGCGTTGCGGTCCATCATCACCTTGCCGGCAATCATGCGCAGGTCGAGTTTCTCGGCCGCTTCAAAGAATGCATTCACCGATTGCGGGTGCACGCTGCCGAACACCAGCGCTGTGGTGGTGCCGTTGCGCAGCAGCTCCTTGATGAAGATATCCGCGACTTCTTCGGCGTGAGCCTTGTCGGCAAACTGGCTTTCACAGGGGAAGGTGTAGGTGTTGAGCCAGTCCAGCAACTGTTCGCCATAGGCGCCGACCATACCGGTCTGCGGCAGGTGGATATGGGTATCGATCAAGCCGGGGGTAATCAGTGCGTCCTGATAATGGGTGATGTCGATATCGGCGGGCAGGCTCGGCAGCAGGTCGCTGGCGTGGCCAAGGGCGCTGATCTGGCCGTTGTCGATCACCAGCAAGCCGTCCTCGAAATACTCATAGGAGGCTTCGATCCCCACGATGGCAGGGTCGGCGATGCTGTGCAGGATGGCGGCACGGTAGGCTTTGCGAGTCAAAGGCATGATCGTCTCAATTCAGATAGCTTGGCTGCGGCGCGAAGCCGGCAGCAGTTTGGCAATAGGTTCGGCGCCGGCAAGGTGCTGGCCGAAATTGGCGTTATAGGTGGCGATGATTTCGCCGGCGATGGAGATGGCGATCTCCACCGGTAGCTTGCCCTTGACCTCGGGGAGGCCCATGGGGCAGCGCATGCGCTGTAACTGCGTGGCCTCAAAGCCGCGATCACGCAGGCGGTGTTCGAATTTGACCCGCTTGGTTTTCGAGCCGATCAGGCCGAAGTAGGCGAAGTCGTTGCGCTTGAGCAGGGCGGCGGCCAGTTCCAGGTCCAGCCCGTGGTTGTGGGTCATGACGATGCAGTAACTGCCTGCGGGCAAGTCGTCAATTTCGTCAACCGGCTCTTCGCTGACGATTTTACGCACGCCTTCGGGGATGTGCTGCGGGAACTCCTGCTCGCGGGAATCGATCCAGCGCACCCGGCAGGGCAGGCTTGCCAGCAATGGCACCAACGCACGGCCGACATGGCCGGCGCCAAACACGGCGATGTGCGCCTGCACCTGGCCCATGGGTTCGAACAGCAGCACGGTCATGCCGCCGCAGCATTGGCCCAGGCTTGCGCCGAGGCTGAAGCGCTCCAGATGGGTGTTCTGCTGGCCGCGCACCAACATGTCCCGGGCGATCTGCATCGCCTTATATTCCAGGTGCCCGCCGCCGATGGTGTCGAAGGTTTGCGCGGCGCTGATGACCATCTTGGAACCGGCGTTGCGCGGGGTGGAGCCGAGTTCTTCGATGATGGTGACGAGCACGCAGGCTTCGCCCTGGTTTTGCAGGGTGGCTAGGGCGCTGATCCAGTTGTCCATGTCTACCTCAACATTTCTGCTGTTAGTTCGGCCGCCTTCGCGAGCAAGCCCGCTCCCACATTGGAATGCATTTCAAATGTGGGAGCGGGCTTGCTCGCGAAGGCAGCGCCTCGGTCTAGAGCGAAGCCATCTCGGTTTCAGTTTTAACAGCCTTTAGCGCCTGCAACTGCCGCATCTGCTCACACCCCCACAACACCCGCTCGGGTGTGGCCGGCGCATCGATCCTGGGCTGCTGGCGATAGTCAGCCAAACTCGCCACCGCATCCTTGATTGCACACCACGAGGCAATCCCGAGCATGAACGGCGGCTCGCCCACGGCCTTGGAATGGAACACCGTGTCTTCCGGGTTCTTGCGGTTCTCTACCAGCTTCACCCGCAGGTCCAGCGGCATGTCGGCCACCGCCGGGATCTTGTAGCTGGCCGGGCCGTTGGTCATCAGCTTGCCCTTGTTGTTCCACACCAGCTCTTCCATGGTCAGCCAGCCCATGCCCTGTATGAAGCCGCCTTCCACCTGGCCGATGTCGATGGCCGGGTTCAGCGAGGCGCCGACGTCATGCAGGATGTCGGTGCGCAGCATTTTGTATTCGCCGGTCAGGGTGTCGACGATCACTTCGCAGCAAGCCGCCCCGAACGCGTAGTAGTAGAACGGCCGCCCGCGTGACTGGCTGCGGTCGTAGAAGATTTTAGGGGTCTTGTAGAAGCCTGTGCTGGAGAGCGACACCTGTGCGAAATACGCCTGCTGGATCAACGCTTCGAAGCTCAGGATCTGCTCGCGTACGCGCACATGACCGTTGCGAAACTCCACGTCCGCCTCGCTCACGTCGTACTTGCGCGCCGCAAACTCCACCAGGCGCTGTTTGATGGTTTCGGCCGCATTCTGCGCGGCCTTGCCGTTCAGGTCGGCACCGCTGGAGGCCGCGGTGGGCGAGGTGTTGGGCACCTTGTCGGTGTTGGTGGCGGTGATCTGGACGCGGTCGATTTCTACCTGGAATACCTCGGCCACGACTTGCGCGACCTTGGTATTCAAGCCCTGGCCCATTTCAGTGCCGCCGTGGTTCAGGTGGATGCTGCCGTCGGTGTAGATATGGATCAGTGCGCCAGCCTGGTTGAGGAAGCTGGCGGTGAACGAAATACCGAATTTCACCGGGGTCAGCGCCAGGCCCTTTTTCAGGATCGGGCTGTGGGCGTTGTACAGGCGGATCGCTTCGCGGCGCTCTGCGTATTGGCTGCTGGCCTCAAGCTCGGCGGTCATCTCTTCGAGCATGTTGTGCTCGACGGTCTGGTAGTAGTGGGTGACGTTGCGCTCGGTCTTGCCGTAGTAGTTGGCCTTGCGCACGGCCAGCGGGTCTTGGCCTAAATGACGCGCGATGGCGTCCATCACTTCCTCAATGGCAACCATGCCCTGCGGGCCACCGAAGCCGCGATAGGCGGTGTTGGAGGCGGTGTTGGTCTTGCAGCGATGGCCGTTGACCGTGGCGTCGCCCAGGTAATACGAGTTGTCGGCATGGAACATGGCGCGGTCGACAATCGAGTTGGACAGGTCTGGCGAACAACCGCAGTTACCCGCCAGCTCCAGGTTGATGCCGTGCAGTCGGCCGTTGTCGTCAAACCCCACGTCGTATTCGATATAGAAGGGGTGGCGTTTGCCGGTCATCAGCATGTCTTCGACCCGTGGCAGGCGCATCTTGGTCGGCTGGCCGGTGAGGCGCGCTACCACGGCGCACAGGCACGCCGGGCTGGCGGCCTGGGTTTCCTTGCCGCCAAAACCACCGCCCATGCGGCGCATGTCGACCACGATCTTGTTCATCGACACATCCAGCACTTCGGCCACCAGCTTCTGCACTTCGGTGGGGTTTTGCGTGGAGCAGTAGACGATCATGCCGCCGTCTTCGGTGGGCATCACCGAGGAGATCTGGGTTTCGAGATAAAAGTGCTCCTGGCCACCGATATGCAATGTGCCCTGGATGCGGTGCTTGGCACTTGCCAGCGCAGTGGCCGAGTCGCCACGTTGGTGGGTGTGGCTGTCGAGCACGAAGTGCTTGTTGCGAAACGCCTCGACCACATCCAGCACCGGCTCCAGGTCTTCATATTCGATCACCGCCGCCATCGCCGCCTTGCGTGCGGTCTCCAGGTCGTGGGCGGCCACGGCCAGCACCACTTGGCCGACGAACTGCACGGTGTCGATGGCCAGCAGCGGGTCGCCGGGCATCAACGGGCCGATGTCTTTCAGGCCCGGTACGTCTTCATGGGTGATGGCAATGCGCACGCCGTCGAAGGCGTAGCAGGGCGCGGTGTCGATGCTGATGATCCGGGCATGGGCGCGGTCGGACATGCGCGCATACAGGTGCAACTGGTTGGGAAATTCCAGGCGGTCATCGATGTACTGTGCTTCACCGCTGACGTGCTTGGCGGCGCTGTCATGCTTGACGCTGCGCCCGACCCCGGTGGTGAGGTCCTGGGCAAAGAGTGCGGCAAGTTCGGCCTGGGTTTTTACCACGGCGTGATGGTTAGACATAAGCGGTCACCCGAGTCTCGATGTGCGGCGTTTGCAGTTCGATGAAGTATTTGCGCAGCAGGTTCTGCGCGCTGAGCAGGCGGTATTCCTTGCTGGCGCGAAAGTCCGACAGTGGGGTGAAGTCACCGGCCAGGGCGGTGCAGGCCTTTTCCACCGTGGCCGCATTCCACGTGGCACCTACCAACGCAGCTTCGCAGCGTGTTGCGCGTTTTGGCGTGGCGGCCATGCCACCGAACGCAACGCGCGCTTCGCTGACCACGCCGTTGTCGATCTTCAGGTTGAACGCTGCGCACACGGCGGAAATATCGTCGTCCAGGCGCTTGGACACCTTGTAGGCCCTAAACAGCGCGTGGCCCTTGGGCACGATGATGGTCTCGATGAACTCGCTGTCCTGGCGGGCGGTGACGCGGTAGTCGATGAAGTAGTCTTCCAGGGCCAGGGTGCGGCGGGTGTTGCCCTTGCACAGCACGATCTGGGCGCCCAGGGCAATCAGCAGCGGCGGCGAATCACCAATGGGCGAAGCGTTGCCGATATTGCCGCCCAGGGTGCCCTGGTTGCGGATTTGCAGGGAGGCGAAGCGGTGCAGCAGTTCGCCGAAGTCCGGATATTCATGGTGCAGCGCGGCGTAGCAGTCGGAGAGGGCGGTGGCCGCGCCGATTTCCAGGCGGTCGTCGAACTGCTCGATGCGCTTCATGGCTTCAATGTTGCCGACGTAGATCATCACCGGCAGGGTGCGGTGAAACTGGGTGACTTCCAGCGCCAGGTCGGTACCGCCGGCCAGCAGGCGGGCTTGCGGATAGGCATCATAGAGGTCAGCCAGGTCGGCGACGGTCAGCGGCACCAGGCAGCGCTTGTCACCGCTGTTGAGCTCACCGGTCTGGGTCGGCGCGATGGCCTTGAGACGGGCGATGGTTTCAGCCTGGCGGTTGTCGAATTGATCCTGGGGCTTGTTGCAGCAGGCCTGTTCGGCGGCGGCGAGAATGGGGCGATAACCGGTGCAGCGACACAGGTTGCCGGCCAGCGCTTCATGGGCTTTCTGGTTGTCGGGGGCATCGCTGTTCTTTTGCAGGGCAAACAGCGACATCACGAAACCCGGGGTACAAAAGCCGCACTGCGAACCGTGGCACTCGACCATGGCCTGTTGCACGCTGTGCAGTTGGCCCTGGTGCTTGAGGTCTTCGACGCTGATCAGTTGTTTGCCGTGCAGTGACGACACGAACGTCAGGCAGGAATTGAGGCTGCGATAACGAATCTGCTCGATGCCTTGTTCGTCGGTGTGCAGCTCGCCGACCACCACGGTGCATGCGCCACAGTCGCCGCTGGCGCAGCCTTCCTTGGTACCGGATTTGCCCACATGCTCGCGCAGATAGTTGAGCACGGTCAGGTTGGGGTCCAGGGCGTGCTCGCTACGGAGTTCCTGGTTAAGTAAAAACTGGATCACGGAAGGCCTCGCAGACTCATTATTGTTGTTAACCGCTTTGCGCCGAATCTAGTCATGTCTGACTTTTCGGTCAATGCTTTTCTGACCTAGGGGTCAAGAAAATCCGGTCGCAACACTTTCAATTATGGTCCAGTCTTCTGGAACCGGCGTTTTTGGCGGCTTACAGGCTTTCAACGTTGCTTATTTCGTGCCAAATTCGCCACGGTGGGCGTAGCGCCATCAGCGGGCCAATGCGCTACACTGCCGCGCTTGTACCGATAGCAGATTTTGAAGGGAAAACATGACGTTCAAGGCGCCGGACAGTCTCGCCGAGCAAATTGCTCACCACCTCGCCGAACGTATCATTCGCGGCGATCTCAAGCCTGGGGAGCGGATCCAGGAACAGAAGGTCACGCTGGCGCTCAACGTCAGCCGTGGTTCCGTGCGTGAAGCTTTGCTGATCCTTGAGCGCCGCCATCTGATTGCGATCCTGCCGCGTCGTGGTGCCCACGTCACCGAGCTCACCGCGCACAAGGTGCAGAGCCTGTGTACGTTGATGGGCGAGATGTACATCCTGCTCGGCAATGCGGTTGCCGAAGGCTGGCAGACCCAGGCCGACATGGCGCCGTTCCTGCAGATCCAGCAACGCCTGCAACTGAGCCTGGAGCGCGAGGATATCCGTGCCTTCGTCGAAGAAAGCTTCAATGTGATGCGCGCCGCGTACCCCTTCGCCAACAACCCGTATTTGCAGGAAACCGTCGAAAACCTGCAGCCGGCGATGAACCGCGCTTATTACCTGGCGCTGGATCAGCGCAAGGCGTCCATGAGCGAGTTCCTGGCGTTGTTCGAGCAATTGCTCGCCGCGGTGCTTGCCCGTGACCTGGCGCAGATTCGTGGGGTGCTCACCGCCTATTGCCAGCGCAGCAGTTCGCTGGTGATCGCAGCCTTGGCGGACGCCTAAGCGTGCGGCTCAAGTGCATCAAGTTGGCGGGATTCAAGTCCTTCGTCGACCCGACCACCGTCAACTTCCCCAGCAACATGGCGGCGGTGGTGGGGCCCAATGGCTGTGGAAAGTCGAACATCATCGACGCCGTGCGCTGGGTGATGGGCGAGAGCTCGGCGAAAAACCTGCGCGGCGAGTCGATGACCGACGTCATCTTCAATGGCTCCACCAGCCGCAAGCCGGTGAGCCAGGCCAGTATCGAACTGGTGTTCGATAATTCCGATGGCACCCTGATCGGCGAATACGCAGCCTACGCGGAAATTTCCATCCGTCGTAAAGTCACCCGCGACAGCCAGAACAGCTACTTCCTCAACGGCACCAAGTGTCGCCGTCGCGATATCACCGATATCTTCCTCGGCACCGGCCTGGGCCCGCGTAGCTACTCGATCATCGAGCAGGGCATGATCTCCAAGCTGATCGAAGCCAAGCCCGAAGACCTGCGTAACTTTATCGAAGAAGCGGCCGGCATCTCCAAGTACAAGGAGCGCCGCCGCGAGACTGAAAACCGTATCCGCCGCACCCACGAAAACCTCGCCCGCCTGACCGATCTGCGCGAAGAGCTGGAGCGTCAGCTCGAACGCCTGCACCGCCAGGCCCAGGCCGCCGAGAAGTATCAGGAATACAAGGGCGAAGAGCGCCAGCTCAAGGCGCAACTGTCGGCCCTGCGCTGGCAGGCATTGAATGACCAGGTGGGCCAGCGCGAAGCGATTATTGGCACCCAGGAAGTCAGCTTTGAAGCGCTGGTGGCCGAGCAGCGCAATGCCGACGCCAGCATCGAGCGCTTGCGTGACGGCCACCATGAGTTGTCCGAGCGCTTCAATCTGGTGCAAGGCCGCTTCTATTCGGTGGGCGGTGACATTGCCCGGGTCGAGCAGAGTATCCAGCACGGCCAGCAGCGTTTGCGCCAGTTGCAGGATGACTTGAAGGAAGCCGAACGCGCACGCCTGGAAACCGAATCGCACCTGGGCCATGACCGTACCTTGCTACTGACCCTGGGCGAAGAGCTGGACATGCTCACCCCCGAGCAGGAAATCACCAGCGCCGCCGCCGAAGAAGCCGCCGCCGCCCTGGAAGAATCCGAAGCCACCATGCACGGCTGGCAGGAACAGTGGGACGCCTTCAACCTGCGATCCGCCGAGCCACGCCGCCAGGCGGAGGTGCAACAGTCGCGCATCCAGCAGTTGGAAACCAGCATGGAGCGCCTGGCCGAGCGCCAGCGCCGTCTGCAGGAAGAGCGCGTCCTGCTCGCTGCCGACCCGGAAGACGCGGCGATCATGGCGCTGAGCGAACAACTGGCCGAAAGCGAAATGACCCTGGAAGAGCTGGAGGCCAGCGAAGAACAGCAAGTGGAGCGCCTGGAGCAACTGCGCCAGCAATTGCACACCGCGACCCAGGCGCAGCAGCAGGCCCAAGGCGATTTGCAGCGGCTCAATGGTCGGTTGGCTTCGCTGGAGGCATTGCAGCAAGCCGCGCTCGACCCCGGCACTGGCACCGCCGAGTGGCTGCGCGACCAACATTTGGCTGAGCGCCCGCGCCTGGCCGAAGGCTTGAAAGTCGAAGCTGGCTGGGAGCTGGCGGTGGAAACCGTGCTCGGCGCCGATCTGCAAGCGGTGCTGGTAGATGATTTCGGCGGCTTCGACCTGGCCGGTTTCGCTCAGGGCGATTTGCGCCTGCTCAGCCCGGCGCCGGAGGGTGCACGGGTGCCGGGCAGCTTGCTGGACAAGGTCGAGGCGGCGATGGATCTGTCGCCATGGTTGGGCCAGGTCAGGCCGGTGGAGTCTCTTGAGCAAGCCCTGGCCCAACGCGGGCAATTGGCGGCCGGCGAAAGCCTGATCAGCCGCGATGGTTATTGGGTCGGCCGCCACTTCCTGCGCGTGCGCCGCGCCAGTGAGGCGGAAAGTGGCGTATTGGCCCGTGGCCAGGAAATCGTCAACCTGAGCGCCGAGCGTGAAGAACGCGAAGCCACACTGGAAAGCCTGGAAACCGAACTGCAAACCCTGCGCGCTACCCAGCGCCAGCAGGAAACCGGCCGCGAACACCTGCGTCGGCTGTTGCAGGACGAAGCGCGCCAGCAAGGCGAGTTGAAAGCCCAGTTGTCTGCGAGCAGGGCCAAGGTCGAGCAATTGACCCTGCGCCGCACGCGTCTTGACGAAGAAGTGGCCGAGATGGGCGAACAGCGCGCCCTGGAACACGAACAGATTGGTGAAGCGCGCCTGCACTTGCAGGAAGCCCTCGACAGCATGGCCCTGGACACCGAACAACGCGAGTTGCTGCTGGCCCAGCGCGACAGCCTGCGCGAGCGCCTTGACCGCGTTCGCCAGGAAGCCCGGCAGCACAAGGACCACGCCCATCAGTTGGCCGTACGCCTGGGCTCGTTGCGCGCCCAGCATGATTCCACGCGCCAGGCCCTTGAGCGCCTGGAGATGCAGTCCGAACGCCTGACCGAAAAGCGCGAGCAACTGAGCCTCAACCTGGAGGAGGGCGAGGCGCCGCTGGAAGAGCTGCGCCTCAAGCTTGAGGAATTGCTCGACAAGCGCATGACCGTCGACGTCGAACTCAAGACCGCACAGATCGCCCTGGAAGACGCCGACCGCGAACTGCGCGACGCCGAAAAGCGCCGCACCATGGCCGAGCAGCAATCCCAGTTGATCCGCGGCCAGCTCGAACAACAGCGTATGGAGTGGCAAGCCCTCACCGTGCGCCGCAAGACCTTGCAAGACCAATTGCTGGAAGACGGCTATGACCTGCACGGCGTGCTCAACACCCTGACCGCCCAGGCCAACGAGAAAGACGCCGAAGAAGAACTTGAACGGATTGCCGCACGTATTCAACGCCTGGGCGCGATCAACCTCGCCGCTATCGATGAGTACCAGCAGCAGTCCGAGCGTAAACGTTATCTGGATGCCCAGGACGCCGATCTGGTTGAAGCCCTGGACACCCTGGAAAACGTGATCCGCAAGATCGACAAGGAAACCCGCAACCGCTTCAAAGATACCTTTGATCAGATTAATGGCGGTTTACAGGCGTTATTCCCAAAAGTTTTCGGTGGTGGCAGCGCCTACTTGGAACTGACGGGCGAAGATCTACTCGATACAGGGGTAACGATCATGGCGCGGCCTCCGGGCAAGAAGAACAGCACCATCCATTTGTTGTCCGGCGGCGAAAAAGCCCTGACCGCATTGGCCCTGGTATTTGCCATCTTCAAGTTGAACCCGGCGCCGTTCTGCATGCTCGACGAAGTTGACGCGCCGCTGGATGACGCTAACGTTGGACGCTACGCTCGGTTGGTTAAAGAGATGTCCCAGACGGTGCAGTTCATCTATATCACCCACAACAAGATCGCCATGGAAATGGCCGACCAGTTGATGGGGGTGACGATGCACGAGCCCGGATGTTCGCGATTGGTAGCGGTGGATGTGGAAGAGGCGATGGCGATGGTGGAATCCTGAGCCACGCCGAGAGAGAGATTTACAGCACGGCGTAGGGCAATTTACCGGTCTGGGGAAAGTGGCAAATGGACATATTTGTTCAAGGCATTTTGACAGACGGTGTAAAGTTATCTTTGGTCGTGCTAGTTTAATGTCAATTTTTCGTGTGCGTGGGCAAAACGTCAGTCAGAACATAGAGTTGGCGCCACGTTTTAAAGCGGTTTGCACGGTGCTAAACCCCTTATTTTTCAGCATTTTTTATTAGAGGCACGGGATTACATGGAAATCGGTCTGCGCGAGTGGCTGATCGTCATCGGCATTATTGTCATTGCCGGTATTCTTTTTGATGGCTGGCGCCGCATGCGCGGTGGCAAGGGCAAGCTCAAGTTCCGGCTGGACCGGAACCTGTCCAACTTGCCGGACGACGACGGCGCCGCCGAGCTGTTGGGGCCGCCCCGTGTGCTGGATACCCATAAGGAACCGCAGCTGGACGAGCATGACTTGCCGTCGATGAGCGCGCCGCTGCGTGAAGCCCGCGAGCCGTCGTCCAAGCGTGGCAAGCGCGCCAGCGCGGCTGGCGCCGAACCGCATCAGGGCGACCTGAACCTCGACGTCGATGATGGCCCGAGCTTCAGCAGCCGCGATGACGATTTCCCGGACGAGACGTCCGCCAAGAGCGCGGCGCGCCAATCGGTGAACGATCAGCCGGCTGCCGAAGAAGTCTTGGTCATCAGCGTGATCTGCCGCGACGCCGGCGGTTTCAAAGGCCCGGCACTCTTGCAGAACATCCTCGAAAGCGGCCTGCGTTTTGGCGAGATGGATATCTTCCATCGTCACGAAAGCATGGCCGGTAACGGCGAAGTGCTGTTCTCCATGGCCAACGCGGTCAAGCCGGGCACCTTCGATCTGGACGATATCGACCTGTTCAGTACCCCGGCGGTGAGTTTCTTCCTTGGCCTGCCTGGCCCGCGTCACCCGAAACAAGCGTTCGACGTGATGGTGGCCGCCGCCCGCAAGCTGTCCCAGGAACTCAACGGCGAGCTCAAGGACGACCAGCGCAGCGTGCTCACCGCCCAGACCATCGAACACTACCGTCAGCGCATCGTCGAGTTCGAGCGTCGCGCCCTGACACAGAAACGCTGAGGATCGATCTTAAGCGTTGTCTGTAGAATCCGTGCACTAACATATTGAGCAGCTTCGGCTGCTCTTTTGCTTTATGAGAGAACACCCATGACCGCCGCCCATACCCGCATCCTCGAACTGCGCGCTGAACTGGATCAGCACAACTACCGCTACCACGTCCTCGACGAGCCGAGCATTCCGGACGCCGAGTACGACCGCCTGTTCCACGAGCTCAAGGCCCTGGAGGCCGAGCACCCGGAACTGGTGACGCGTGATTCGCCGACGCAGCGGGTCGGCAGTGCGGCGTTGTCGGCGTTCACCCAGGTCAAGCACGAGATCCCGATGCTCAGCCTGGGCAACGCCTTTGATGAAACCACCATGCTGGAGTTTGATCGCCGGGTCACCGAGGGCCTTGACCTGCCGGTGGGCGATCTGTTTGGCGCTGGCGCGGCGGTGGAATACAGCTGCGAGCCGAAGCTGGATGGCCTGGCGGTCAGCCTGCTGTACCAGGATGGCGAGCTGGTGCGCGGTGCCACCCGCGGCGACGGCACCACCGGCGAGGACATCAGCGTCAACGTGCGCACCGTGCGCAATATCCCCCTGAAACTGCACGGCACGGGCTGGCCGGCCACCCTGGAAGTGCGCGGTGAAGTGTTCATGTCCAAGGCCGGTTTCGAGCGATTGAACGCCTCGCAATTGGAAGTGGGCGGCAAGACTTTCGCCAACCCGCGCAACGCCGCGGCGGGCAGCCTGCGCCAACTGGACTCGAAGATCACCGCCAGTCGCCCGCTGGAATTCTGCTGCTATGGCATCGGCCAGGTGACCGCGGATATCAGTGACACCCATATCGGCAACCTCAAGCAGTTGCAGAAGTGGGGAATGCCGATCAGCCACGAATTGAAGCTGGCCAAGGGTATCCAGGAATGCCTGGACTACTACCGCGACATCGGCGAGCGCCGCAATGCGCTGGGCTATGAAATCGACGGCGTGGTGTTCAAGGTCAACAGCATTGCCTCCCAGCGTGAACTGGGCTTCCGTGCCCGCGAGCCGCGCTGGGCGATCGCGCACAAATTCCCGGCCATGGAAGAACTCACCGAGCTGCTCGACGTGGAGTTCCAGGTCGGTCGTACCGGTGCGGTCACGCCGGTGGCGCGGCTCAAGCCGGTCAAGGTGGCCGGCGTGACCGTGTCCAATGCCACCCTGCACAACATGGACGAAGTGGCGCGCCTGGGGCTGATGATCGGCGACACCGTGATCATCCGCCGCGCCGGTGATGTGATTCCGCAGGTGGTCTCTGTGGTCACCGAACGTCGCCCGGAAAACGCCCGCGCCGTGCAGATTCCGCAAAATTGCCCGGTGTGCGGTTCCCATGTGGAGCGCACGCAACTGGTCAAGCGCAGCAAGGGCAAGGAAACCGTCAGCGAAGGCGCGGTGTACCGTTGCGTC
Organism: Pseudomonas fluorescens; assembly: GCF_001902145.1. Lineage (GTDB taxonomy): Bacteria > Pseudomonadota > Gammaproteobacteria > Pseudomonadales > Pseudomonadaceae > Aquipseudomonas > Aquipseudomonas fluorescens_BV. The sequence continues at coordinate 1,175 of NZ_MRST01000016.1, read as the reverse complement.
GGGCGCCTGGCCTGCGGTGCGCAGCTCAAGCAGGCCATCATTCATTTTGTCTCGCGCCGGGCCATGGACATCGACGGCCTGGGCGACAAGACCATCGAGCAACTGGTGGATGAAAAGCTCATCGGTTCGCCGGCCGATCTCTACAAGCTCAAGTACGAACAGATCATCGACCTGGAAGGCTTTGCCGATATCTCCAGCAAGAAACTGATCAGCGCCATCGAAAACAGCAAGACCCCGACCCTCGCACGCTTTATCTACGCCTTGGGCATTCCCGACGTGGGCGAGGAGACGGCCAAGGTACTGGCGCGCTCGCTGGCGTCCCTGGAGCGTGTACAAAAGGCGTTGCCAGAGGTGCTGACGTACTTGCCGGATGTAGGGCTGGAAGTGGCTCATGAGATCCATAGCTTCTTTGAAGACGGGCACAACCAGCAGGTGATTGGTGCGCTGTTGTCGCCGGACGAGTGCGGCCTGCAATTGCAGGAGCAAGGCGAACTCAGCGCGGAATTCGCCGCCAGCACCACCTTGGGCGGTTTGCTCGACAAGCTGCACGTACCGTCTGTGGGCCCGGGCGCGGCGCAGAAGCTCGCGGACAAGTTCGGTTCGCTGGAAGGCGTAATCAAGGCTGACTGGCTCGATATGCGCCAGGCGCTGCCCGAGAAGCAAGCCAAGGCCGTACGGGAGTTTTTCGACAGCGTCGACAACACCAACCATGCCCTGGCCATTGAGCAACAGCTCAAGGACTTCGGCATGCACTGGCAGAGCGAGAAAAAGGTCGTTGAAGGCTTGCCCGAAGCCGGGCACACCTGGGTACTCACCGGCTCCCTGGAGCTGATGAGTCGCGATGTGGCCAAGGACAAGCTCGAAAGCCTGGGTGCCAAGGTGGCCGGTTCCGTTTCGGCGAAAACCCACTGCGTGGTGGCCGGACCGGGCGCCGGTTCGAAACTGGCCAAGGCCAATGAGCTGGGCCTGAAAGTACTGGACGAAGAGGCCTTCGTCGCCTTCCTGGCCAAGCACAACATCACCGTTTGATTGATCGTCCCCACGCTCCGCGTCACTAGTGTCCGGTAAAAACCAAAGGGGGAGCTTGCTCCCCCTTGCTGTTAGCGGTCATCAGTCATAATCGGATTTTTCAGACTCGATTTTGACTCATGTTTTCCAGCACCCGTTTAGCTCAC
>NZ_MRST01000017.1 GCF_001902145.1 Pseudomonas fluorescens | reverse complement strand
CTACAGCTTCGCCAACTGCGCCAATGCCTCACCGCTATTCCCTTCAATCGTCCCCGCCACTTTCAGCGAAAACTCCCGCCCCTCCACCCGAAACGGCCAATCCGGCGCCGCTCTACGGAAGTTGAAGCGCAGGCAGTTGTGTTGCAGTAAATCCTGCGGCGTCACGGGGGTGCCATGCCGTGCCAGGTACTCCGGTGAAGCAACGATAACCTGCCCGGTAGAGCCGATAAGGCGAGCAGTCAGGGGGCTGTCGGCGAGGGGGCCGAAGCGGATGGCAACGTCGGCTTGGCCGCCGAGGATGTCCACGACTTCATCGCCGAGCATCAGGTCGACGACGATGGCGGGATAGCGGGCGCTGAAGGCGGCGATCAGGGGGACGATGGTCATGCGGCCGTGGGCCAGTGCGGCGCTGACGCGCAGGCGTCCGCGGGGCGCGCCCTGGTCGGTGATGGCATCTTCGACTTCGGCCATGTCTGCGAGGATGCGCCGGGCGCCGCGCAGGTAGGCTTCGCCTTCGGCGGTGAAGGTGATGGCGCGGGTGGTGCGCAGCAGCAGGCGGGTGCCTATGCGCTGTTCGGTGCGGGTGATGATGCGGCTGATGGCCGATGGGGTCAGCCCCAACGCCCTGGCCGCACCCGACAGGCTGCCGTGCTCGGCGACCATAGTGAAGACTTCCATCTCTCCCGACCGCCCGCCGATGTCCATTTGTGCCTCCTGCGCAAAGCTGTAGTTCCCAACCAAGGGCTACTGCTGCAAAAGGCAGGATTGTAGCATTTGGCTCACAGATGAGGAGTCACCCATGCGTATCAATCCCCCCCTTGTAGCATTGTCCGTCGGTGCCTTTGGCATCGGGGTCACAGAGTTTGCCCCTATGGGCATGTTGCCCGGTATCGCCGCTGATCTTGGCGTTTCCATCCCCGCTGCGGGGCTGTTGGTAAGCGCCTACGCCATGGGCGTGTTGATTGGCGCGCCGATCATGACCCTGGCGACGGCCAGGGTGCCCCGCCGTTATCTGCTGATTGGGCTGATGGCGATTTTTACCCTGGGTAATTTGCTGTCGGCGTTGGCCAGCAACTACCAGACATTGATGATCGCCAGGCTGGTGACGTCGCTCAATCACGGAGCGTTCTTTGGGATTGGCTCGATCGTGGCCGCAAGCCTGGTGGCGCCCGAGAAACGCGCGGGGGCTGTGGCGGCGATGTTCATGGGGCTGACCCTGGCAACCATTGGCGGCGTACCCCTGGCGACCTGGTTTGGCGAGAACTTTGGTTGGCGCACCGCGTTCTGGGGCATCAGTGGGCTTGGCGCAGTGGTGATGGCGGCGCTGTGGTGGGCATTGCCCAACGCTCCGGCGCCCAAGGGCGGCGGGCTGATGGCGGAAATTCGTGTGCTGGGCCGCGGGCCGGTGTTGGCCGCGTTGGCGCTGACTGTGGTGGGCTCCAGTGCGATGTTCACGGTGTTCACCTACATCGCGCCGATTCTGCGCGATGTCACTCACGCCTCCACCAACTTCGTCACCGGGATGCTGGTGCTGTTCGGCGTCGGGCTCACCCTGGGCAATGTGTGGGGTGGCAAGGCTGCGGACCGCTCGGTGGACCGTACTTTGATCATCTCGCTGGTGGTGTTGATTGCCGTGCTGTTGGCCTTCTCGGTCCTCATGCAATGGCCGCTGCCCGCTGCGTTGTCGATCCTGCTGTGGGGCGCTGCCAGTTTTGCCCTGGTGCCACCGTTGCAGATGCGGGTGATGGAGGCCGCCAAAGATGCGCCGAACCTGGCTTCGGCGATGAACATCGGTGCGTTCAATTTTGGTAATGCGATTGGTGCGGCGTTGGGGGGTGCGGTGATCAACGCCGGGCTGGGCTACCCGGCTATCTCCCTGGCAGGTGCGATCATGGCGGGCTTGGGCTTGCTGATGGTATTGGGGCTGAGCTGGCGTTCGCGGCGGGCCGATTCACGCTCTGGCCGTGAGGCGGTGCAAGCCTGAGTAGCGTTGCAGGTTGTTCGTCTAGACTTCATGCACCTTCCGCCCCAAGGAGCCTTGCGATGAACAACAAGAATACGATCTGCCTCTGGTACAACGGCGACGCCCATGAGGCGGCGACCTTCTACGCCAAAACCTTCCCTGACAGCGAAGTAAAGGCGGTGCACCGTGCGCCAGGCGACTTCCCGTCCGGCAAGCAGGGTGATGAGTTGACCGTGGAGTTCACCGTACTGGGTATCCCCTGCGTGGGCCTCAATGGCGGCCCCATGTTCAAGCACAGTGAGGCGTTTTCCTTTCAGGTGTCCACGGATAACCAGGAGGAAACCGACCGTTTGTGGCATGCCATCATCGACAACGGTGGGCAGGCGAGTGCTTGTGGTTGGTGCAAGGACAAGTGGGGGCTGTCGTGGCAGATCTCGCCGAGGGTGTTGGTCGATGCGATTACCAGTAAAGATCCTGCCGTCGCCAAGCGTGCGTTTGAAGCGATGATGACCATGACCAAAATCGACATCGCTGCCATCGAAGCCGCCATTGCCGGGAACTGAACTGTGGGAGCGCTCGAGCCTTAGCGAGGCCGCGATGGCGGTGGGTCAGGCAGCACAAATGCCAACAGCACCGCCGCCATCGCAGCGATGCGGCGACCCGACAAGCCAGCTCCCACACTTGGATCGCGCGCCCTCCCCCATGCGGCAAAAAAGTCATACAACGGACGCCCGGTTGCGACACCGTCAATACCGGCCTATGTTCCAAGCCATGCTTTTTTTTGCTGTCCCCCGCCCTGCGCCCATCCCGTAACCAGGAGACGACATGCCCACGCCTTCCCGTCCTGCTGTACTCGAACTGATCGGCAACACCCCGCTGGTCAAGGTCAGCCGCTTCGATACCGGCCCCTGCACGCTGTTTCTCAAGCTGGAATCGCAAAACCCCGGCGGTTCCATCAAGGACCGCATCGGCCTGGCGATGATCGACGCCGCTGAACGCGACGGTCGCTTGCGCCCTGGCGGTACCATCATTGAAGCCACCGCCGGCAATACCGGCCTGGGCCTGGCGCTGGTGGGCCGGGCCAAGGGGTACCGGGTGGTGTTGGTGGTGCCCGACAAGATGTCCACGGAAAAGGTGCTGCACCTCAAGGCCATGGGCGCCGAGGTGCATATCACCCGCTCCGATGTGGGCAAGGGCCATTCCGAGTATTACCAGGACGTGGCGGCACGTTTGGCCAAGGATATTCCAGGCTCGTTCTTCGCTGACCAGTTCAATAACCCGGCCAACCCCTTGGCCCACGAGACCAGCACCGCGCCGGAGATCTGGGCGCAAACCCAGCACGATGTAGACGCGATTGTGGTGGGCGTCGGCTCGGCGGGCACCCTCACCGGTTTGACGCGTTTCTTCAAGCGCGTGCAACCCGAGCTGGCCATGGTGCTGGCCGACCCGGTCGGTTCGGTGATGGCCGAATACAGCCGCAGCGGCACGCTGGAAACCCCCGGTTCCTGGGCGGTGGAAGGCATCGGCGAAGACTTCATTCCCTCGATCGCCGACCTGTCCAGCGTGCGCCACGCCTACTCCATCAGCGACGCCGACAGCTTCGACCACGCCCGCCAGTTGCTCAAGGCCGAAGGTATCCTCGGCGGCTCATCCACCGGCACCCTGCTCGCCGCTGCCTTGCGCTACTGCCGCGAGCAAACCGAGCCCAAGCGCGTGGTCACCTTCGTCTGCGACACCGGTACGCGCTACCTGTCCAAGGTTTACAACGACCAGTGGATGAACGACGCGGGCCTGTTGCAGTACAAGCACTACGGCGACCTGCGCGACCTGATCGCGCGCCGCTTCGAAGACGGCCGCGTGATCAGCGTGAGCCCAGGCGACACCCTGCTCACCGCCTTCCAGCGCATGCGCCTGGCGGATGTGTCGCAACTGCCGGTGCTGGTCGATGGCCAGACCCTGGTTGGCGTGATCGACGAGTCCGACATCCTGCTGGGCCTGCACCACGACGCCGCGGATTTTTCCATGACCGTCGCCAGCGCCATGACCGACACCTTGCACACCCTGGCCCCCAGCGCCAGCCTGGCCGAACTGCAGGCCGAGCTGGATCGCGGCCTGGTCGCGATCATTGCCGACGCCTCAGGCTTCCATGGCCTGATCACCCGCGTCGACCTGCTTAACCACCTACGGAGATCCCTTGCATGAGCCAGCCCGATAACAGCGCGTTTGCCACCCGTGTGATCCACGCCGGGCAGTCACCCGACCCGACCACGGGCGCGCTGATGCCGCCGATCTACGCCAACTCCACCTACCTGCAAGACAGCCCCGGCGTGCACAAGGGCTTTGACTATGGCCGCTCCCATAACCCCACGCGCTTTGCCCTGGAACGCTGCGTGGCCGACCTTGAAGGCGGCAGCCAGGCGTTTGCATTTGCCTCGGGGCTGGCGGCGATCTCCACCGTGCTGGAACTGCTGGATGCGGGCGCGCATATCGTCTCGGGCAATGACCTGTACGGCGGCACGTTCCGCCTGTTCGACAAGGTGCGCCAGCGCAGTGCCGGGCACCGCTTCAGCTATGTCGACCTCAGCGACTTGTCGGCGTTTGAAGCGTCATTGCAGGACGACACGCGCATGGTCTGGGTCGAAACCCCAAGCAACCCGCTGCTGAGCCTGACCGACCTGCGCGCCGTCGCCCGCATCTGCCGTGCCCGCGGGATTATCTGCGTGGCCGACAACACCTTTGCCAGCCCCTGGATCCAGCGTCCGCTGGAGTTGGGCTTCGACATCGTGGTGCACTCCACCACCAAATACCTCAATGGGCATTCTGATGTGATCGGTGGTATCGCTGTTGTTGGCGACAACGCTGAATTGGCCGAACGCCTGGGCTTTCTGCAAAACTCCATCGGCGCCATCGCCGGGCCGTTCGATGCCTTCCTGACCCTGCGTGGGGTAAAAACCCTGGCGCTGCGCATGGAGCGCCATTGCAGCAATGCCCTGGACCTGGCCACCTGGCTGGAACAACAGCCACAAGTGTCACGGGTTCACTACCCAGGCTTGCAATCCCACCCACAGCACGACCTGGCGAAACAGCAGATGCGCGGGTTCGGCGGGATGATTTCAGTGGACTTGAACAGCGACCTGGCCGGCGCGACGCGCTTTCTGGAAAACGTGAAGATCTTCGCCCTGGCCGAGAGCCTGGGGGGCGTGGAAAGCCTGATCGAGCATCCGGCGATCATGACCCATGCCAGCATCCCGGCGGCGACTCGGGCGCAATTGGGGATTGGCGATGGGCTGGTGCGCTTGTCGGTAGGGGTTGAGGATGTGGAGGATTTGCGCGCCGATCTGGCGCAAGCCTTGGCCCACATATAACGCCGACATACCTGTAGGAGCGAGCTTGCTCGCGAAGAACGCAAAGACAACACGGACATCCAGACAGCCCGCGTTATCGTTGACGTTTTTCGCGAGCAAGCTCGCTCCTACAGAGGTCAGCCTCAACCTCGGGTGATATTGGCCCGCGCCGCATGCAGCTTCTTGTAGCTGTCAATCAAGCGCAAATGCCGGTCCAGGCCTTCCAGCTTCATGCTGGTCGGCGTCAGCCCATAAAAGCGCACACTGCCGTCGACCGAACCGATCACCGCGTCCATGCGCTCATTGCCGAACATGCGCCGGAAGTTGGCCTCGTAGTCAGCCAGTGCCAGGTCGTCATCCAACTCCATCTCCAGCACCGCGTTCATCGCCTGGTAGAACAACCCACGCTCAACCGTGTTGTCGTTGTACTGCAGGAACATCTCCACGCACTCCTTGGCCTCTTCATACTGCTGCAAGGCCAGGAAGATCAGCAGCTTGAGTTCCAGGATGGTCAGTTGGCCCCACGCCGTGTTGTCGTCGAACTCAATGCCAATCAACGTAGTGATATCGGTGTAGTCGTCCAGCTCGCTTTCTATCAGGCGCTCTACCAACGCCTGCAGTTCCTCCTCGCTGAGGCGGTGCAGGTTGAGGATGTCTTCGCGGAAAAACAGCGCCTTGTTGGTGTTGTCCCAGATCAGGTCATCCACCGGGTAGATTTCCGAGTAGTCCGGCACCAGGATGCGGCAGGCGGTAGCGCCCAAGTGCTCATACACCGCCATGTACGACTCTTTGCCCATGCCTTCGAGGATGCCGAACAGCGTGGCGGCCTCCTGGGCGTTGGAATCTTCGCCCTGGCCGGAGAAGTCCCACTCGACGAATTCATAATCCGACTGGGCACTGAAGAAGCGCCACGACACTACGCCGCTGGAATCGATAAAGTGCTCGACGAAGTTGTTCGGCTCGGTGACTGCCTGGCCTTCGAAGGTCGGCTGCGGCAGGTCGTTCAAGCCTTCGAAACTACGGCCTTGCAGCAGCTCGGTGAGGCTGCGTTCCAGCGCCACTTCCAGGCTGGGGTGCGCGCCGAACGAAGCGAACACGCCGCCGGTGCGCGGGTTCATCAAGGTCACGCACATCACCGGGAACTCACCGCCCAGGGACGCGTCCTTGACCAGCACCGGAAAGCCCTGGGCTTCCAGGCCTTCGATGCCCGCCAGGATCCCGGGGTACTTGGCCAGCACTTCGGCGGGAACGTCCGGCAACGCAAATTCGCCTTCGATGATTTCGCGCTTCACCGCCCGCTCGAAAATCTCCGACAGGCACTGCACCTGGGCCTCGGCCAGGGTGTTGCCGGCGCTCATGCCGTTGCTCAGGTAGAGATTTTCGATCAGGTTGGACGGAAAATACACCACCTCGCCATCGGACTGACGCACGAACGGCAGCGAGACAATGCCGCGGGCTTCGTTGCCGGAGTTGGTGTCGAACAGGTGCGAGCCGCGCAGCTCGCCCTCGCGGTTGTAGACTTTCAGGCAATAGGCATCGAGGATTTCACTCGGCAGCTCATCGTTGGGGCCCGGCTGGAACCAACGCTCGTCCGGGTAATGCACGAACGGCGCGTTGGCCAGGTCCTCGCCCCAGAACTGGTCGTTGTAGAAGAAGTTGCAGTTCAGGCGCTCGATGAACTCACCCAGCGCCGACGCCAGCGCGCCTTCTTTCGTCGCGCCTTTGCCGTTGGTAAAGCACATCGGTGAATGGGCGTCGCGGATATGCAGCGACCACACGTTGGGCACGATATTGCGCCACGAGGCGATCTCGATCTTCATGCCCAGGCCCGCGAGAATCGCCGACATGTTGGCGATGGTCTGCTCCAGCGGCAGGTCCTTGCCGGCAATGTAGGTGCCCGCTGCGGACGTGGAGTTGGGCATCAACAGCGCCTGGGCATCGGCGTCGAGGTTGTCGACTTCCTCAATCACGAATTCCGGCCCGGCCTGCACCACTTTCTTCACGGTGCAGCGGTCGATGGAGCGCAGGATGCCTTGGCGGTCCTTGTCGGAAATGTCTGCGGGCAATTCGACCTGGATCTTGAAAATCTGGTTATAGCGGTTTTCCGGGTCGACGATGTTGTTCTGCGACAGGCGAATATTCTCGGTGGGAATATTGCGCGTCTGGCAGTACAACTTCACAAAGTACGCCGCACACAACGCCGACGAAGCCAGGAAGTAGTCGAATGGCCCCGGTGCCGACCCATCGCCCTTGTAGCGGATGGGCTGGTCGGCAATGACCGTGAAGTCATCGAACTTGGCTTCAAGCCGAAGGTTGTCGAGAAAGTTGACCTTAATTTCCATGCGGGCACACCAGAATAACGAGCTAAACAAATTGGCCGCCATTATGAAGCGTTTCGCCGGGAAGTCTCAGGGTTTTGCGTATGGGCTGCCGATCGGTGCTAACGTCCAACCTGTGGGAGCGGGCTTGCTCGCGAATGCATGCTGTCAGTTGATAAATGAGTCACTGATAGACCGCATTCGCGAGCAAGCCCGCTCCCACATTTTCACCGCATTGCGCCAGTTAGATAATGTTCACCTCTGCCAGGACAGGCCATGGAACCGATAGCGACGAACGCCGCATTGTTGATCATCGATATGCAAAAAGGCATGGCCGATCCCACACTAGGCCGCCGCAACAACCCGAACGCCGAGCTGCGCATACAGCAATTGCTCAATGCCTGGCGCCAGGCGCAACGCCCGATCATTCATGTGCGGCATATCTCCCGCTCTGCCGCTTCGGTGTTCCGGCCAGGCCAGCCCGGCTGTGAGTTCCAGGATGCGCTGCACCCCCTGGCCCACGAGCATGTGGTGGAAAAAAACGTACCGGATGCATTCAGCGCCACGGGCCTGGAGCGCTGGCTGCACCTGCGCTCGATCCAGCAGTTGGTGATCGTCGGGGTCATCACCAACAACTCAGTGGAATCCACCGCACGCTCGGGCGGCAACCTGGGGTTCGACGTGATCGTGGCGGCGGATGCGTGTTTTACCTTCGATCAAACCGACTTGTCGGGGCGCCTGTGGGTCGCAGAAGATGTGCATGCGTTGTCGCTCAGTAACTTGGCGATGGACTATGCAAGGGTGTTCCAGACGAGCGAAATCCTGGCCAGTCATCAATAAAAAAGGCAGACCTGCATCAGGCAAACGCACGGTGACGGCCGCTTGCAGGCCTGAACGGTTAAAACACCCCGGCATCCTGCAGCATTTGCGGCAACGCCTGCGGCCATACCGTATCGCTCGTCGCGCGCAGCGCCTGTGCCGACCACCAGCGATGATCCGCCATCACCTGGGTCTCCTGTACCGTCCACTCGGCCCTGGATAACGCATCGCTGGGCGCATGCACAACGAAGTACCGCTCAACCGCCAGCACCGTTTCGCCGCAGGGCAGCATCAAGGTCACGTTGCGCTCTGCTACACATTCCCCGACGCTGCTCACCGTGATCCCAGTCTCTTCGCGCAACTCACGAATCGCAGCGCTGTGAAAGGTCTCCCCTGCCTCCACGCCACCGCCGGGCGTGGCCCAGTAATCCTGGCCGGCCAGGGCGCCGTCGTTATGCACGAAGCGAAACAGCAACACTTGCTGTGCAGGGTTTATGACCAGTAATCGTGCGGCTTTGCGTTCACGCATCTGATTGATTCCTTTCTATAAGGGCCGAAACCATCCAGCTCAGAAACGCCCGTAGGCGTGTAGTGAATGCCTCGCCCTCGGCGCTCGGGTTGCGCGCTTCAAACAGGAAGTAGGCGATTTGCACGCGCATGTTCGGGTAAAGCTGACAAAACAGCCCGACGTAGTCTTCCAGGGTTTGCGGCCAGAGTTGCGCGTCTTCCGTCCGCAGGGTGTGGGTGGCGCGGATCAAGGCCCGCGACGCTTCCCGCTGTAGGCGATGGCGTGCGTGCTCAGTGCCGGCCTGTTCGATGCGCACCAGGTACGCCGCGAGCACCTGTTCAAAATCGCCATTGACGGCCAAGGTGATGGCACGGGACGGGCGAAACGCTTCGAAGTGCAGTGACAGGTCTTCGCCCCAGATACAGCGGCAATGATGTTTGAGCCAGAAGCCCCAACTGTTTCGGTTCTCGGGCGCCAACACCTGGGCGCGGTGGCCGATATCGAAGTCGATCTTGGTGACGTGCGGATGCCGGTGCTCCAAGGCGAGTCGGGTCGACTCCAACTGCTCAAGCACTAGCGTATCCGGTGGTTCGATCAATATGAGCGAAAGGTCAAGGTCAGAAATCCCGACCTCGCCCTCGCCCCTTGCAACGCTGCCATACAGATAAATACCCTCCAGACCGAACTGCGCCTGGGACAGAGTTGCGCAGACATCCGTCAGCACGGGCTGGAACTCGGGCTGTATAGGCGCATCGGCGACGGTGAGGATATAGCCGTCGGCATCGATGCCCGCGGGTTGTAGGGTGGGCATAAAGCATTTCCTAATGTCGAGCGCGGGAGGATGCGTCATGTCGCAACCGTCGTAAACACATCAACTGAATCCTGTTGGAAAAACATCTCGACACGCCCTTCCAGTGAACTTTCTTACAAGTGACAGGCTCCTTTCCTATGCGAAGTCAGCGCGCCCTGAGTCCAGGGTGCCCAACGATAAGGAGCCGCCACCGACATGACTACCCTCCCCACTTACCCCGTCGTCAGGCCTGGGCCGTTGCACGGGACTTTGCTTGCCGGCACCGTGCCGTTGTTTCTCGGGGCCTTGCTCAGTGATATCGCCTACGGCCAGACCTACCAGATTCAATGGGCCAATTTTGCCTCCTGGCTGATCGCCGGGGCGCTGGTGTTCTGTGGTTTTGCCCTGCTGTTTGCACTGGTCAACCTGGTGCGCGCCGAACACAAGGGCGGACGCCCGGTGGCGTACTTCCTGCTGGTGCTGGGCACTTGGGTGCTGGGGCTGGTGAACGCCTTTCAACATGCCAAGGATGCCTACGCCATGATGCCTGCTGGCCTGGTGCTGTCGGCGATCGTCACCGTGCTGGCGCTTGTCGCGACCTGGATCGGCTTGACCAACCTGCGCTCAGGAGCTGCCCGATGAAACCACTCAACACACTGACCCTGCTCAGCGCCGCCCTGTTGCTGAGTGCCTGTGGCGGCGAAGGTGACAAGACCCAGGCGCGCGGCCCTGACCCCAAGCTGCCCGAACAACAAAGCAGCCTGTTGCCGAGCATGAAGATTGCCGAGCCCACGCCGTGGGGCGATCAAAAGCCCAAGGTACCCGAAGGCTACAGCGTCACCGCCATCGCCACCGACCTTGCGATCCCGCGCCAGACCCTGGTGCTGCCCAACGGCGATATCCTGGTGGCCGAAGGCCGTGGCGGCAGTGCGGCCAAGCTCAAGCCCAAGGACGTGATCGCCAGTGTGATCAAGGCCCAGGGCAACACCAAGGTCAAGGGCGGCAACCGCATTACGCTGCTGCGTGACGCCGACGGTGACGGCACCTATGAACTCAAGACGGTATTCGCCGACAACCTCAACGCCCCCTACGGGCTGGCATTCGCCGACGGCAAACTGTATGTGGCCAACCAGGACGCACTGGTACGCTTTGACTACGCCGACGGCCAGACCAAGGCCAGCGCCCCGCCCGTCAAAGTCACCGACCTGCCGGCGCAGATCAACCATCACTGGACCAAGTCATTGGCTGTGAGTGAGGACGGGCGTCATCTGTATGTGGGCATCGGTTCCAACAGCAACGTCACCGAACGCGGCATGGAAGTGGAGATCGACCGCGCTATGGTCTGGCAGATCGATGCCGCCACCGGTGCACACAAACCCTACGCCACGGGCCTGCGCAACCCGACGGCGCTGACCATCCAACCGGGCTCCGGGCAACTGTGGACAGTGGTCAACGAGCGCGATGAACTCGGCCCCGACCTGGTGCCGGACTACCTGACGTCCGTGCGCGAAGGGGCCTTCTACGGCTGGCCCTACAGCTACTGGGGCCAGAACGTCGACCCCCGCGCACAACCGCAGAACCCGGCCAAGGTGGCTGCGGCGATCAAGCCCGATTACAGCCTGGGCTCCCATGTGGCCGCGTTGGGCGTGGATTTTTCCATCCCTGCCATGGGTGAAAAATTCGCTGACGGCGCGTTTGTCGGCGAGCACGGCAGTTGGAACCGTGACAACCCAGTGGGCTACAAAGTGATCTTCGTACCGTTCAGCAACGGCAAGCCGGCGGGCGAACCCATCGACTTTGCCACCGGCTTTCGCGACGACGACGGCAAGACCCGTGGGCGTCCGGTGGGGGTGACGGTAGACCCCAAGGGCGCGCTGATCATTGCCGACGACTTGGCCAATACTATTTGGCGCGTCACGCGTAACCAATAACCGCAGATGACAGGGGCAGCGACGCCCCTGTCAGCCGTCACTCTGCAATTGTGCGTCAAGCCAGGCCAACAACGCCGCGACCTCCTCCCGACTGCCCGCCCCTTGCTGCCTGTAGACCGAAATAGCCTCGGGCAAAAACACGCTTTCTGCGCAGGGCCGCACCAGCGCCCCACTCTCAATCAGCCGGCTTGCGGTACGACGCCACCCCATGGCGATACCGTATCCTTCCACGGCGGCCTGCAACATCAGCGGGTAGCTGTCGAAGGTGGCACTGCGTGCATCCCTGGCCAACGTGTGGCCGAACATCTGCAGCCACTCATCCCATTCCATCAAGTGCGGAGGCTCGGCGCTGTGGTGCAGAAATGTGCAGGGCTGTAATTCAGTCAGCGCTAACGGTTTTTCCGGGCAGAGGTAGCCGGGGCTGCACACCGGGAACACCTCGTCGGAGGCGGTGAACATCAGCGTATGGCTGCCACTGGCGCGCCGGGTACTTTGCAGGGCCACATCGAAATGCCCGTCGAATTGCGTAATCGGCCGCGTACAGGTCACCACCTGGATCTCGATCTGCGGGTATTGCTGGTGGAAGGTCGCCAGGCGCGGCATCAACCAATAGAACGCCTCGCATAGCTGGCACAGCAGTACCACGCGATTGCGCTGCGGCGATGTTCTCAGGCTGACCGCGCCTTCACTGATGCTGTGCAAGGCCTGGCTGACCACCCGCTCCAGCTCACGCCCTTCTTGCGTCAGGAACACCCCACGGTTGCGCCGACAAAACAGCTTGACCCCCAGGTTGTCTTCCAGCCCGCGGATCTGCCGACTGACCGCTGCCTGAGTGATGTGCAATTCATCGGCCGCCTTGGAGAAACTCTCCAGGCGCGCCGCCGCTTCAAACGGCAAGAGGCTGGCCAGAGGCGGTAAGGTTTTGCCAAGTGCATTCATAATCTGTGGTTATGCATCCAAGGCCGAAAACTCGTTTGTAGCATAGCCGCAGCGCTGGGCACCATGAATCCCTCACTTCATGGATCAGCCTGATGACCACCGCCCGCGCCTCACTCTTTACCGGTGTGATATTTGCCGTTGTCGCCACCCTGGGCTGGGCGCTGAACTTCATTGCGCCCTACGTCACGGGCGTCTACAGCCTCTACGACTTGATGGCCGTACGGTTTCTGATGGCCGGTGGGCTGGGTCTCGTCTGGATGATGGTGTGCAGGGCGCAATTGAGTGTACTCAGCACCGGCCAGTGCGTGCTCGCGGCAGCACTTGGCGCACTGGGTTGCCTGGGTTATGGCGTGTGCATTGCTGGCGGTGTGATGTTCGGCGGGCCGGTGCTGACGCCAGCGTTTGTCGGGATGGTTCCGGTGCTACTGGCGTTGATAGGCAACGCCAGTCACAAGATCCTGCAATGGCGCCAGTTGGTGATGCCGCTGTCCTGCCTCACGGTGGGGCTGTTGCTGGCCACGGTCAGCAGCCTCCACCTGCCCGCCTCCGGCACCGGGTCCTGGCTGGCGGGGTTGTGCTTCTCCCTGGGCGCAGTGGCTTTGTGGCTGGGGTTCAGCGTCATCAATCAAAAGCAACTGGGGCGCCTGCCAGCCAGCGCAACCGGCCTGTGGACTGCCCTGATGCTGGTAGGCGCAGGGGGCGCGGCTGTGTGTCTGCTGCCGTGGCTATACGCGCTGGGCTTGTTCCGGTTGCCGACCCTTGGCGCGGCTTGGAGCCAGGCATGGCCGCTGTATACCTGGAGCCTGGGCATCGCCGTAATGTCCACGGTGGTCGGCGCCTGGGCCTGGAACGCAGCAACGCGGCGCCTGCCCATGGTACTGAGCGGCCAATTGATTGCTCTGGAATCAATCTTCGCCAGCCTGCTCGGCCTAGGCTTTCACCAGCGCTGGCCGACACCACTGGAAGCCGTGGGCTTGGCTGCCGTGCTCGTAGGCGTGGTCATGGCGGTTCGTATCGTTACAGATCAGTGATTTCCTTGTGGCGCGGCACCAGCGTCTTCATCACGCTCCAGGCCACCAGGTAAGCCAGGGCGCAGATGGCAAACATGATCATGTAGCCGGTATGGATGTCGTTGATGGACTTGTAATAGTCGAACACCCAGCCACCGATCTTGGTCATGAGCACGCCACCCAGGCCACCGGCCATGCCGCCAATGCCGACCACCGAGGCCACGGTTTTCTGCGGGAACATATCGGACACGGTGGTGAAAATGTTGCATGACCACGCCTGGTGTGCCGAAGCGCCCACACCGATCAGCAACACCGGCACCCAGAAGCTGAGGTAACCCAACGGCTGCGCCAGCAACACCACCAGCGGGAACAGCGCAATCACCAGCATGGCTTTCATACGCCCGTCATAGGGGGCATCGCCGCGCGCCATGAAGTAGCTGGGGAACCAGCCGCCGCCAATACTGCCGACCATGGTCATGCTGTACAGCACCGCCAGCGGCATCACGATATCGGCGCCTTTCATGCCGTATTGGGCAGACAGGTAGGTGGGCAGCCAGAACAGGAAAAACCACCACACCCCGTCGGTCATGAACTTGCCGAAGGCAAACGCCCAGGTCTGGCGGTAGGTCAACAGCTTGAACCAGGAGACTTTCTTCGCAGCGGTGTCCGCTGGCACTGGGCCGAACGGTTGTACGGTCTGGTCGCTGCGGATGTAGGCCAGCTCTTCAGGTGACAGGCGTTTTTGCTGTTCCGGTTTTTCGTACACGGTAGCCCAGATGGCTACCCATACAAATCCCAGCATGCCGATGACTATAAAAGCGGCTTCCCACCCCCACAAGCCGGCAATCAAGGGGACGCAGATCGGCGCCAGGATCGCGCCGACATTGGCCCCGGAGTTGAAGATGCCGGTGGCCAGGGAGCGTTCTTTCTTGGGGAAATATTCGGCAGTGGCCTTGATCGCAATCGGGAAGTTACCCGCTTCGCCAATCGCCAACACCGCCCGTGAGAGCATGAAACCGGCAATCGACACCGGGATCACCGCCAGGCCAATGGCACCACTGACGGCTGCGATGCCCTCGCCCATCGGCACCGAAAACGCATGCATGATCGCGCCAGTGGACCAGATACCAATTGCTACCACATAGGCGGCCTTGGTGCCGATCCTGTCGACGAAGCGCCCGGCAAACAGCATGGAAATGGCGTAGACAAACTGGAACACCGCCGCGATGTTGGCGTAATCGCTGTTGCTCCAGCCAAACTGCGTTGACAGTTGCGGTGCCAACAGGCTGAGCACCTGGCGGTCGAGGTAATTGACCGTGGTCGCGAAAAACAACATCGCGCAGATCGTCCAGCGATAGCTGCCGACCGCCTGGCCGACACGAAGGGCACTGATGGGCTCGTTCAGATTCATGGCATCACTTTTTATTTTTGTTAGGTAGGACACATGTAACGTCATATGTCATCGTACAACTGCAAGTTTTATATCGGGACACCCACGGGGTGTCAATCGCAAAGATTGCCGTTTATCTACGTTATATCTGAAATATGAAAATATCAGGGCTGTGCGGTTATAGGATGACAAACCCTGAGAACCGCGCTGGGCGCTTGGCCGGGTACATCGTCGAGCAGGCCAAAGCGTTGCATGCCGAGTTTCTCAAGTACGCGGATCGACGCGGCGTGATCGGGCCGCACCAGGCCGAAGACTTCCGGTAAAGATAGGGTGTCGAACGCCAGCGCCAGGGCGTCACGACCCAGCTCAGTGGCATACCCCTGCCCCCACGCCTCGACGGCCAGGCGATAACCAAGGTTGATGCGCCGCTGCGTCAGGTAGTCAAGTGGCGCAATGCCGCCAAAGCCGATGATGTGTTCGGGGGTCTCTTTGCGGGCAATCGCCCACCAGCCGTAGCCCTGGGAGGCCCATTGTTGCAGCCAGTGATCCAATAGCCGTTGTGCCGCACCCAGGTTGGGCAGCGGCCCGGCAGGATTGAACAAGTTGGTCTGTGGATCGCCGAAGATCGCGAACAATCGCTGAACGTCTGCAGGCCGTGGTTGGCGGTAGGTGAGGCGTGAATAGCTGCTTGGCATATGAATGACTTCCCTGTTTGCCTGACTGACAATGACAACCCCTGTGGGAGCGCACGAGCTTTAGCGAGGCCGCGATGGCGGTGGGTCAGGCAACACAAAATGCCAACAGTACCGCCGCCTTCGCAGCCTCGCCGCAGCTCGACAACTCCCACATTTGATCTGTTTTGCCGCTAGTTATGCATAGGCCTCGAAAACCGAACGTTTCATCCCATGTGAGAAAAAATACACAAAGCGGTGAATTATTTCGTGTCCACTTGTATCTGAACTGACAGAGCGGTGCCATCGTTGCGATGGCACCTCCCCTGTTCAGCTTTTGAGTGGCCCGCATGAAACTACGTAAAAAACGCGTCAAACCCATCGGATTGAAAGACATCACCATTGTCGACGACAGCAAGATGCGCAAGGCGATCACCGCCGCCGCACTTGGCAATGCCATGGAATGGTTCGACTTTGGCGTCTATGGCTTTGTCGCCTATGTGCTGGGCAAGGTGTTCTTTCCCGGCGCCTCCCCCAGCGTCCAGATGATCGCAGCGCTGGCCACCTTCTCCGTACCTTTCCTGATTCGCCCGCTGGGCGGCCTGTTCTTCGGCGCACTGGGCGATAAGTACGGGCGGCAAAAAGTCCTGGCCGCCACCATCGTGATCATGTCCTTGAGCACCTTTGCCATCGGCTTGATCCCCGGCTATGCCTCCATTGGCATCTGGGCCCCGATCCTGTTGCTGCTGTGCAAAATGGCCCAGGGTTTCTCGGTGGGCGGCGAGTACACCGGCGCGTCGATTTTCGTGGCTGAATACGCCCCGGACCGCAAGCGCGGCTTCCTTGGCAGCTGGCTGGACTTCGGCTCCATCGCCGGCTTCGTGCTCGGCGCGGGTGTGGTGGTGTTGATCTCCACCGTGCTCGGTGAAGCAGAATTCGAGGCCTGGGGCTGGCGCCTGCCGTTCTTCCTCGCCCTGCCCCTGGGCATCATCGGCCTGTACCTGCGCCACGCACTGGAAGAGACTCCAGCCTTTCAACAGCATGTCGACAAACTCGAGCAGGGTGACCGCGAAGGCTTGAGCCACGGCCCTAAAGTCTCGTTCAAGGAAATCGCCACCAAGCACTGGCGCAGCCTGCTGACCTGCATCGGTATCGTCGCGGCCACCAACGTGACCTACTACATGCTGCTCACCTACATGCCGAGCTACCTGTCCCACAACCTGCACTATGCCGAAAACAGCGGCGTGCTGATCATCATCGCGATCATGGTCGGCATGTTGTTCGTGCAGCCGTTCATTGGCTTTGTCAGCGACAAGATCGGCCGCAGGCCGTTCATCATCGCCGGCAGCATCGGCCTGCTGTTCCTGTCGATCCCGGCCTTCATGCTGATCACCAGCGGCAAGACCGGCCTGATTTTCAGTGGCCTGTTGATCCTGGCGGTGGTGCTGAACTTCTTTATCGGCGTGATGGCTTCGACCTTGCCGGCGATGTTCCCGACCCACCTGCGCTACAGCGCCCTGGCCAGCGCCTTCAACGTGTCGGTACTGATCGCCGGTGTCACGCCCACCGCTGTGGCCTGGCTGGTGGAGAGCACCAACAACCTGTACATGCCCGCCTATTACCTGATGGTGTTCGCGGTAGTCGGCCTGATCACGGGCCTGACCATGAAGGAAACCGCCAACAAGCCTCTGCGTGGCGCGGCTCCGGCGGCTTCCGACATGGAAGAAGCCAAGGAGCTGCTGCAGGAGCATCACGACAATATCGAGCAGAGAATCGAAGACATCGACGCCGAGATTGCCGCGCTGCAGAGCAAGCGGGAAAACCTGGTGCAGCAACACCCGCGCATCAATTAATAACCTGACTGTGCGTGGTCGCGGCCTGTGCCCGCTCCTGGAAGGCGTGACCCGGTCGAGGTGTCCACGCTGTCGTTGATGGCGAGCGGCGCTACTTGAAAAAATGACTCGGCGTTTTGCCAAACTGTTTCTTGAACATGCTGGTAAAAGCGCTGGGGCTTTCATAGCCCAACTCAAACGCCACATCGATGATCTTCTCCCCCACCGCAATGCGTTCCAGCGCCAGCAGCAGCCGCGCCTGCTGGCGCCATTGGCCGAAGGTCATGCCGGTTTCCTTGCGGAACAGGCGCTGGATGGTGGTTTGATCCAACCCCAACCGCGCACTCCAGTCGGCGACGGTGGAGCCATCACTCGGTTCATCCTGTAACGCCAGGCAAATCGGGCGCAGGCGCGGGTCGGCAGGCTGGGGCAGCGACAGCGGCAAGGCCGGCAGGATGGCCAGTTCGTCAAGAATCAGGTGCATGATCCGCGCGTCGCGTGAATCCTCGGCATACGGCGGCTTCAAGCTCACCGAGGCCTTGATCAGCTCACTCAGCAACGGCGAAACCGTCACTGTCTTGGGCTCGCAGGGCACGTTGGGAAAGCTGCCCGGGCGCACAAATACGCTGCGCATCTGCAGCGTACCCACGCAGCGCAGTGAGTGAACTTGACCGCAAGGCATCCAGAAGCCACGATTGGGCGGCACCGTCCATTGCCTCAAGGCCGAGTACACCACCATCACACCGCCGATGGCGTACAGCAGTTGGTGCTTGTTGTGGCTGTGTTCGGGGATCACCCAGTTTTCGGGGTAATCGGTGGCCGAGCTGATGACGGCCCAGTCGCCCTCATCGATTTCTCGCAGAAATTTATCCAGTGATTTGATCATTTCGCCCTTTTTGCGATGGTTTCTGCCCGAATTGCGCGAGACAGGCATTGGCGCTGAATCTAGCATAAACGCCGAGTTCAGATGGAGTGGCGGTTCACATCACCGCCGCCCGCCTCCACGCCTGTCAGCTGCCTTGTACGGAATGCCCGCATGTCCACACTCACAGCGTCACCCGCCGCACCTTCGACCAGCCCGCAAGTAAGCCCCTTAGTCATGCGCGTCCTGGGCGCCTGTGCCCTGGCGCATCTGATCAATGACTTGATCCAGGCTGTGCTGCCGTCGATCTACCCGATGCTCAAGGCCAACTACGGCCTGAGCTTCACCCAGGTCGGCCTGATCACCCTGACCTTCCAGTTGACCGCGTCTCTGCTGCAACCGTGGATCGGCTACCACACCGACCGCTACCCCAAACCCTGGCTATTGCCGGCGGGCATGGTGTGCACCTTGATCGGCATCTTGATGCTGGCCTTTGTCGGCAACTTCCCGGCGATATTGCTCGCGGCGGCGCTGGTGGGTGTGGGCTCGTCGACCTTCCACCCGGAAACGTCCCGCGTGGCCCGCCTGGCCTCCGGTGGGCGCTACGGCCTGGCGCAATCCACCTTCCAGGTCGGCGGCAACACCGGCAGCGCCTTCGGCCCGTTGCTGGCGGCGGCGATCATCATTCCCTACGGTCAAAGTCACATCGCCTGGTTCGGGCTGTTTGCGGTGTTCGCCATCCTGGTGCTCTACGGCTTGAGCCGCTGGTACCGCCACCACCTGAACCTGTTCAAGCTCAAGCAAGGCAGCCAGGCGACCCATGGCTTGTCCAAAGGCCGCGTGACCTTCGCCCTGGTGGTATTGGCCGTGCTGGTGTTCTCCAAATACTGGTACATGACCAGCCTGACCAGCTACTTCACCTTCTACCTGATCGAAAAATTCCAGCTGTCAGTAGCCAGCTCGCAGATGTACCTGTTCCTGTTCCTCGGCGCGGTTGCCGTGGGCACCTTCGCCGGCGGCCCGATCGGCGACAAGATCGGCCGCAAGAAAGTCATCTGGTTCTCCATCCTCGGCGCCGCACCGTTCACCCTGGCCCTGCCCTACGTCGACCTGTTCTGGACCGCCGTACTCAGCGTGGTCATCGGCTTTATCATCGCCTCGGCGTTCTCGGCCATCGTGGTGTTTGCCCAGGAATTGGTACCGGGCAATGTCGGCATGATCGCCGGGATATTCTTCGGCCTGATGTTCGGCTTCAGCGGGATCGGCGCAGCACTGCTCGGGATGCTCGCTGATCACCACGGCATCGAGTACGTGTACAAACTGTGCTCGTTCCTGCCGCTGGTGGGCATCCTGACGGTACTGCTGCCGTCGACCAAAGGCGTTTGATCGTAAGCCGTCATCACCTTCTGTAGGAGCGAGCTTGCTCGCGAAAAACTAACAAGCGCCGCGTTTATCCAGGAAGCACGCGTTATCGTTGACGTTTTTCGCAAGCAAGAACTAGGCGTCCCCCTCGCTCCTACAGGTCATGACTGACCTTCACACTGCGCCCGGTCCTCACTGACTCCAGCGCACAATCAGCCAGATGCAACGCATACAAACCATCGCGCATACTGGTGGGCAACTCGCGCCCCTCGTTCAGCGCATCGATGAACTGCGTCAGCTCATTGCGATATGCATCCGCGTAACGCTCAAGGAAAAAGTGCTGCAGCGGCTCCAGCGCTTCGGTGTGATCAGCACTCCAATGGCGCAAGGTGCTGGGCCGGTGATTGTCGGTCAGCAACACGCCGCTGGCGCCGGAAACCTCTACGCGCTGGTCGTAGCCATACACCGCGTGGCGGCAGCAGTTGATATGGCATTGTTTGCCCGAAGCGGTGCGTAGCAAGACCATGACGCTGTCGTAGTCGTCGATCTGCTCCAGGGTCGGGTCCACCAGGCGGCTGGCGAAGGCGCTGACTTCCACGGGTTCCTCGCCGAGCAAATGGCGAGCAGTGTCAAAGTCATGGATGGTCATGTCGCGCAGGATCCCTCCGGAGTGTTCCAGGTAGTCACGCGGTGCCAGGCCAGGGTCGCGACTGGTGATGATTACCTGGCGCACGGCACCGATCTGGCCCGCATCCAGCGCCTGGCGCAGGCGCAGCATGTCGGGGTCGAAGCGCCGGTTGAAGCCAAGCATTACCTTGCCGCCCTGGCGCTCCACGGTTTGCGCCGCGCTGCGCGCCTTGGCGATATCCAGGTCGATGGGTTTTTCGCAGAGGACCGCCTTGCCCTGGGCCACCGCAGCCAGCAACAGATCGACATGGGTGTCGGTGGGCGTGCCGATCACCACCGCGTCGATGTCCTTGCGGCTCAGCACGGCGGCGCAGTCATACGCGGCCTCGCATCCCAACTGAGTGCTCAAGGCATCGACACCTGCGCGCCAGGGGTCGGCCACCAGCACCAGCGTGGCATTAGGATGGGCGGCAACGTTGGCGGCGTGGATCTTGGCGATGCGCCCGGCACCTAGAACGGCGATACGTAGCATGGTCGAACTCCTGGATTGTTATTGGATAGGGTGTTTCAGCACTTCAGTCCGGCAGGTTGAACGGCGTGACGATCTGCACCTGTGACGGCGCAATCGGCCCGGCCTTCCATAGCCGGTGGTATTGCAGGATGTGCAGGAATACGTGGCGGGCATCGATCTGCAGGTTGTGATCAATGATCGCCGCGACTTTTTCTTCGCGCAGCAGTTGGCGGTTTTCTTCGTCAAGGTCGTGGCCGATGAATACCTCCAATGAACGGTCTTGCGCGGCAAACGCGTCGACAATTGCACGGTTGCCACCGCCGACGCTGTACACCGCCTTCAGCCCGGGGTGCTGGTGCAAGGCTTGGGTCACTCGTTCAAAGGTGCGCTCATACACGCCGTAGCCGCCGCTGATATCCAGTACCCGCAGGTGCTCGGCGCGGCCACGCAGCCAGGCGCGAAAACCCATCTCGCGCTCTTCTTCGCCGCGGAACAATTCGCTGCCAATCACCACCGCCACGTCCTGAGGATCGGTCGGCAGCCAGCGCGACATCAGGTAGGCAGCGGTCTGGCCGGCTGTGCGATTGTCCATGCCCACATAGCCGATGCGCTCGCTTTGGGGCAGGTCGGTGACCAAGGTCACCACCGGAATGCCGGCCGCAATCAGTTGCTTGACGGCCAGGTTCACCGCCGGCTCATCCGCAGCCTTGAGCACCACACCCTGGCTGCCCGTGTCGAGGCAGCGCAGCAGTTGGTCGTGCATGGCCTGGGGCTCGATCTCCTCGAACAGGTGAAAACGTGGCGCGATGCGAAACGGGGCCAGGCTGGCCAATTGGCCAACGATCGCCGCCTGCACCGCCGCGCTGAAACGCTGGGGCGTGTGCATGATCACGTCCACATGGAAGGTGCGCCCCACGGCCAAGCCATTTTTCTCCTGGGATTCCAACTCCTCCAACGCCTGCTCGATACGCCGCCGGGTCTGGGCGTGCACGCTGCCACGCTGGTGCAGCACGCGGTCCACCGTGGCCTTGCTGACGCCAGCCTGGGTGGCGAGTTGCTTGATGGAAAAGTGTTTTGCACGTTCGAGCATGGGTTTCGCCTGAGGTTTTTTTGAGGTCTTTTTTGGGCGTTACTGAGGTTTTGCAATGCTAGTCTCAGTTGTGTCCGGCGTCGAGCCGGGCCAGCAAAACAACAAAAATTCCAGGAGAACCCTAATGCCCCACACCGATCTTGCGACCTCGTTCAGCGGCCAATACTTTGTCGTGACCGGCAGCACCCAGGGCCTCGGCGCGGCGGTGGCCCATACCTTGGCTCGCCGGGGTGCGGCCGGGCTGATTATTTGCGGGCGTCGCCGTGCCGAGGGCGAAGCGCAGGTGCGGCTGCTGGCACAGCTGGATTGCCAGGCATTTTTTGTCGAGGCCGACCTTGAAAAGGTCGAGGACTGCCGCGCAATCATCGAAGCGGCGCGCGTCCATTTCGGTACCTTGCACGGCTTGGTGAACTGCGCCGGCATGTCCGACCGTGGCACCATTCTCGACACCTCGCCGGAGCTGTTCGAGCGCTTGTTTGCGGTGAATGTGCGGGCGCCGTTTTTCCTGATGCAGGAAGCACTGAAGCTGATGATCAGCAACAGTGTGGAGGGTGCGGTAGTCAATATCCAGAGCGTTACCGGCCATGGTGGACAGTCGTTCTTGAGTGCCTATGCGGCGTCCAAGGGCGCGCTGGCGATCCTGACCAAGAACGTCGCATTCAGTGCCTTGCGCAACCGCATCCGCGTGAATGGCCTGAATATCGGCTGGATGGACACGCCCCACGAGGATCAGATCCAGCGCCAGTACCACGGTGCCCAGGACGGCTGGCTGGCCGACGCCGAGCGCGCCCAACCGTTTGGGCGCCTGCTCAAGCCCGAAGAGGTGGCGCGCAGCGTGGCATTTCTGCTGTCCGCTGAGTCGGGAATGATGAGCGGCGCAGTGATCGATCTGGAACAAGGTGTGGTCGGCTGCACCGACAGCAGCACTCCGCAACCTCACCAGGCCCTGAGCCTGCCAGGAGGTGCGTGATGTCGGCTTTCGTGACCGGCGAGGCGGTGCGCCTGGCCGACTTCAGCCGGATCTGTGCACAGCGCACCCACGCCAGCGACTACCCGCTGTGCCTTGAGGTACAAGGCAATGTACCGATCTATCAAGCCCACACCTTGCGCAACAGCGACCGCCTGGTCGTCATGAACGAACTGCATCACCTGTTCCGTGACGGGCCCGGCGTCATGGTGGTGCGCCAAGCCTATGAAGACCTGGAAGTGGTGGACCGCCACAGCCAGGTCTTCGACGCGATCTTTGCCCATGAAGCCGCCCAAGGCGTGGCCGCCGATCACTTTGCCAAGGCTGGCAGCAATGGCAGGATCTGGAACGCGCTGCAGAAGGCGGCCCTACAGTCCCCCGAGTCCTTTGCCGAGTACTACGCCAACCCGCTGCTGGGGTTGATCGCCGAAGCCTGGTTGGGGCCGGGCTTTCAAGTCACGGCGCAAGTCAATGTGGTGCATCCAGGTGGCCAGGCGCAGCAGCCGCACCGTGACTATCACCTGGGTTTCCAGACCAACGATGTGGTCGAACGTTTTCCGCTGCCGCTGCATGCGCTGTCCCAACATCTGACGTTGCAAGGTGCTATCGCACACTCGGATATGCCGCTGGAAACCGGCCCCACCCAACTGCTGCCCTTTTCCCAGCAGTACGCCTTGGGGTACCTGGCGTGGCGTCGTACGGAGTTTATCGATTACTTCCAGCACCACGCGGTGCAATTGCCGCTGAACAAGGGCGACTTGCTGTTCTTCAACCCGGCGCTGTTCCATGCCGCTGGCACCAACCGCACGGCCGACCGCCAGCGCATGGCCAACCTGCTGCAAATATCCTCGGCATTCGGCAAGCCAATGGAAGCCATCGACCGCGACCGCATGATGCTGGCGGTGTACCCGGTGCTGCTCGCCAACCCCAACCTGGATGCCCAAGCCGTGGTCGCCTGTACCGCAGACGGGTATTCCTTCCCCACCAACCTCGACACCGACCCACCCTTGCAGGGCCTGGCCCCGCAAACCGGGCAACAGCTGATGCTGCAAGCCCTCGACGAACGCTGGCCGTGCTCGGACTTCGCCGCCGCCGTGGCGCAGCTGCGGGCCAAACGCCAAGCGTGAAACGCCCTGCTTTGACAACAACAAAAACAACGGAGCACAACCATGAAGAAGCAACTCCTTGCAGCACTGTTAGTCCTGGCGTTCAGCCCTTGGGCGCTGGCCGATATTCGCATCGGCGTGAGCATCGCCCAGGTGGACGACGTATTCCTCGCACAAATGCGCGACTACATGGCCGCCCACGCCAGGGAACTGCCCGACGTCACCCTGCAATTCGAAGACGCCCAGGGCGATGTGGTGCGCCAACTCAACCAGGTGCAAAACTTCACCGCCCAAGGCATGGACGCGATTATCGTCAACGCGGTGGACACGGCCGCCACCCAGAAGATGACGCTCAATGCCCAGCAGGCCAAGATCCCGCTGGTGTACGTCAACCGCCGCCCCGAGTTCAATGAGGTGCCAGCGGGCGTGGGCTATGTCGGCTCGGACGAGATCAAGGCCGGCGAAATCCAGATGCGCTACCTGGCCGAGAAAATGGGCGGCAAGGGCAACCTGGCGATCATGCTCGGGCTGCTGTCCAACAACGCCACCCATAACCGCACGTTGGGGGTGAAGACCGTGCTCAAGGACTACCCCGACATCAAGATCGTCGAGGAGCAAAGCGCCGAATGGCAACGCGGCAAGGCGATTGACTTGATGAACAACTGGATCGTATCCGGGCGCAAAATCGATGCCGTGGCGGCGAATGCCGATGAAATGGCGATCGGCGCATCCATGGCTATCAGCCAGGCGGGCATGCAACCGGGCAAGGACATCCTGGTGGCCGGCAGCGACGGCGGCGCAGCCGGATTGGACGCGGTCAAAAAAGGCCAGTTGCTGGTCACGGTGTACCAGGACAACAAGGGCCAGGCAGTGGGCTCCATCGACCTGGCGGTGAAGATGGTCAAGCAGCAGCCGTACACGGCGGAGCTGACCATTCCTTATCAGCAGATCACCAAGGACAATTACCAGGCGTTCCTCAATCCCTGACAGGCCGCGCGCTACTCGTGGCAAGGGAGCTTGGGCCCTTGCCACACACACTTAATTGAGTGTTCGACGGAAAAATCCATTCACCACGATGTAAAGCAACGGCCCTACCGACACAAACACTGCGGTCAGTAAAAAATACGGCAACACAGAGGCCAGCGAGCGCCCTCGCCCACGGGCATCCCGGTACATCCACACACACGCCAGCACCGCCATCAGATACAGGTCAATCACCACCTGCGCCGTATCTGGCCTGGACATCAGTTCCCATCCAAATGCCAGCAGTGATTGTTCGGCCGTGAGCATGGTCGCCACGGTATAGACGGTAAATCCCAGCAAGGCAGCCAGGGCGATATAAGGTTTTTGCATGGTCTCTTCCTTGAAGTGCAACGTTAATCAGCGCGGCCACCTTAGCGACAAGAGGCTGCCGCTCGCAATCCTGCTGACGTCTTTCTCGAGATGTCCTGCGCGCCGCCTACGCGAAGTATGCCGCGCTGGTTTTGTGAAATATCTGTACGTAGACTGCCGCCATACCCCCACTTGAAGGCGGCGAAAAAAACGTGATGCAAGTTACTGAAGTCTCCATTGCCCAATTGCGCGCTGCGCTTGAAGCCGGCCAGACCACGGCGGTTGAACTGGTGCAGGCGTACCTGGCGCGGATCGATGCCTACGATGGCCCGCAGACGGCCACTGCGCTGAACGCCGTGGTGGTACGCAATCCCGAAGCGCTCAAAGAAGCCCAGGCGTCCGATGCACGCCGCGCCAAGGGGCAAACCCTGGGGCCGCTGGATGGCATTCCTTACACCGCCAAGGACAGTTACCTGGTCAAGGGGTTGACGGCTGCATCCGGCAGCCCGGCGTTTGCCAAGCTGGTGGCCCAGCGCGATGCCTTCACCATTGAGCGTCTGCGTGCCGGCGGCGCCATCTGCCTGGGCAAGACCAACATGCCGCCGATGGCCAATGGCGGTATGCAGCGTGGCGTGTACGGTCGCGCCGAAAGCCCCTACAACGCCCACTACCTCACCGCGCCGTTTGCGTCGGGTTCCTCCAACGGTGCCGGTACCGCCACCGCCGCCAGCTTTGCCGCGTTCGGGCTGGCTGAAGAAACCTGGTCCAGCGGTCGCGGCCCGGCCTCCAATAATGGCTTGTGTGCCTACACGCCGTCCCGTGGCGTGATTTCGGTGCGCGGCAACTGGCCGCTGACCCCGACCATGGACGTGGTGGTGCCCTATGCGCGCACCATGGCCGACCTGCTGGAAGTGCTCGACGTCGTGGTGGCCGAAGACCCGGACACACGTGGTGATCTGTGGCGCCTGCAACCCTGGGTGCCGATCCCCAGCGTCACCTCTGTGCGCCCGGCGTCCTACGCGGCCCTGGCAGTCAACAGCGAAAGCCTGGCCGGCAAGCGCTTTGGCGTGCCGCGCATGTACATCAACGCCGACCCGGATGCTGGCACCAGCGAAAAACCCGGTATCGGCGGCCCAACCGGGCAAAAGATCCACACCCGCGCTACGGTGATCGAACTGTGGCAAGCCGCACGCCAGGCACTGGAAACCGCCGGTGCCGAAGTGATCGAAGTGGATTTCCCGTTGGTGTCCAACTGCGAAGGCGATCGCCCCGGCGCGCCGACGGTGTTTACCCGTGGCCTGGTTTCCAAGGAGTTCCTCCACGACGAGCTGTGGGAACTGTCTGCATGGGCTTTCGATGACTTCCTGCGCGCCAACGGCGACCCGAACCTGAACCGTCTGACCGATGTGGACGGGCCGAAGATCTTCCCCCACGACCCCGGCACCCTGCCCAACCGTGAAGACGACCTGGCCGCTGGCATGGACGAATACGTACGCATGGCCCAACGCGGCATCACGCCATGGGACCAGATCGGCACCGTACCCGATGGCCTGCGCGGCCTGGAGCGAACCCGACGGCTGGACCTGGAAGACTGGATGGACACCCTTGGGCTCGACGCCGTGCTGTTCCCCACCGTGGCCGACGTAGGCCCGGCCGATGCCGATGTAAACGAAGCGTCTGCCGACATCGCCTGGAGCAACGGCGTGTGGGTCGCCAACGGCAACCTCGCCATCCGCCACCTGGGCGTGCCCACCGTCACCGTGCCAATGGGCGTGATGGCGGACATCGGCATGCCGGTGGGGCTGACCTTCGCCGGGCGTGCCTATGACGATTCGGCGCTGTTGCGCTTTGCCTCGGCGTTCGAAGCCACCGGCAGCAAACGGATGATCCCACCGCGTACGCCGCCGCTGGCAGCCAGCTGAACGCAGTCAACCTGTGGGAGCTGGCTTGCCTGCGATGGCGGCCGTTCAATCGACAGAGATGTCGAATGTGCCGCCCACAGGTAACCACGATGCGAAGCGAGCCGCTTTTGATCTTGCTCTTGATCTGCTTTTGATCTCAGGCGCCCCGTTAAACCACGCTGGCCGAACGCAGGCTTGAATTCGTGGGTAACCCGGCAGGACGCCGGGTTAGCCGCCCCGCGCCATGGATGGCGCGTGGCGGCGGCCCACGGATTCAAGCCTGCGTTCGGGCACACCGAGCCTAAGCGAGGTGCCGAGTGGTGGGGCAAGAGCCCTTTGGTTACTTTGGGGCTTTTCCAAAGTGACCCGCCGTCAGGGCGGAACCCTAAGAGGCCGTTACCGCAGGAATGGATATGTACTAGGTATAACTGTGTTGACTGTGAGGCCGTCTTCGCGAGCAAGCCCGCTCCCACAGTTGGTCGCGGGGCGTCAGGTAGATAGGGCATAGGCTGTCAGGCCGCTATCGCAGGCAAGCCAGCTCCCACAACATTTTGCCCGTATTTCAAATCAAGCCCTGGCTGGGTCTTCGCTCACCACGCCACCACCTTGCGCACCTTCACCAGCGCCTCGCGCAACGCCGCCATGGGCACCGAACCCAGGGCCAGGCGCAGCGCGTGGGGCACCTGGGCCGAGACCGCGAACGGTTCGGCGGTCGAAACCGAGATGCCTGCGCGCTGCAAAGTCATGGCGACTTGATCGGCGCGGGCGTCTTCCGCCAACGGCAGCCATAGAAAATAGGAGGACGGGTGGCTGATCGTCTTCACACCAGTCAGCACCTGTGCCGCCAACGCCTGGCGAGCCTGGGCATCCGCGCGCTTTTGCGCCTCCAGTTGCGCCACCGTACCGTCCTCGAGCCAGCCCACCGCAATCGCACTCATCACCCCCGGCACGTTCCAGGTGGTGGCCATGATCGTGCGTTCCAAGCCGCTTACCCAAGCCATAGGCGCAGCGATAAAGCCCACGCGCAAACCGGTGGCGACACTCTTGGACAGCCCGCCGATGTACACCGTGCGCTCCGGGGCGAGCGTCGCCAAGGGTGGCGGCGCTTCCTGGGCGAGAAACGCATAGGCGCCATCCTCGATGATCATCAGGTTGTGCTGCCGGGCGATTGCCACCAAGCGCTCGCGCTGCGCCAGGCTCATCACCCAGCCCAATGGGTTATGCAGGGTCGGCATGCTGTACACCGCTCGCACCGGGCGCTGACGACACAGGCTGTGCAGGTGGTCGAGGTCCGGGCCGCTGGCGGTGACTGGGATGGCGACCAGTTCCAGGTGCAGGGTTTCGGCCAGTACCTTGAAACCCGAATAGGTCAATGCATCCACCGCGACCACATCCCCAGGCTTGAGCAAGGTCATCATGCTCACCGCCAGGCCATGCTGGGCACCGCTGACCACCAGCACCTGCTCGGCTTGCACCGTCAGCCCTCGGTTCAACAAGTGCCGGGCCACGGCGGCGCGTTCGTGCACACGCCCGGCATGGGGCTGGTAACGCAGCAACGCCTCCAGGTCGCCAGACAGGGCGAGTTGGCGCAACGCCGTGCGCAGCAGCTCGGCCTGACCCGGCAAAGACGGGTAGTTGAAATTCAGGTCCAGCAACCCCGCCGCAACCGTCATCTGCCCACTGCCCTGCCCCGGTGGCAAGGCAATTTCACGCACGAAGGTGCCGCGCCCGGTTTCGCCACTGACCAGGCCCATGGCTTCCAGCTCGCTGTACACCCGGCTGGCGGTGACCAAGGCCAGGCCGTGCTCAGCGGCCAATTGCCGATGGGTAGGCAACCGCGTGCCGGGCTGCAATTGGCCGCTGCGGATGGCCTCGGCGAAGGTATCGACCAACGACTTGTAGCGAGCACGGGGCATAGGGATGTATCCATGACAATTTTTTGATTGTCTTAATCTTCAATCCTAGGATGCCCAGCACGCAACTGCCTTTTCAGGACGCCCTCCATGGAACGCACTTCTCCCCTCGGCACTCTGGACAGCAGCACCCAGGGTTGGATCAACGGTTTTATCGGCGTGGTGATTTTCAGCGGCTCGCTGCCAGCCACGCGCTTGGCAGTCATGGAATTCGACCCGGTGTTCCTGACCATGGTCCGCGCCACCCTCGCTGCGCTACTGGGGTTGTTCCTGCTGGGGTTATTCAAGGAAAAACGCCCCACGCGCCAGCAATGGGCACCGCTGGTAATCGTCGCGCTTGGCGTGGTGATCGGCTTTCCACTGCTGACGGCCCTGGCCCTGCAGCACGTGACCTCGGCCCACTCCATCGTCTTTATCGGCCTGCTGCCACTGGCTACGGCGGTGTTCGGCGTGCTGCGCGGCGGTGAGCGTCCGAGGCCGGTGTTCTGGTTGTTTTCGATCCTGGGCAGCCTGTTGGTGATGGGATATGCCGTTGCCCAAGGCTTGAGCGCCGCACCCGCCGGCGATGTGTTGATGCTGTTGGCGGTGCTGGTGTGCGGCCTGGGGTATGCCGAAGGCGCCAAGCTGTCGCGCAGCCTGGGCGGCTGGCAGGTGATCTGCTGGGCGCTGGTGATGTCGCTGCCGGTGGTGGCGCCCTTGAGCCTGTTGCTGGCACCTTCCACCCTCAGCGGTATCAGCCTGCCGGCGTGGTTGAGCCTGGGCTATGTGGCATTGTTCAGCATGTTGATCGGCTTTGTGTTCTGGTACCGCGGCCTGGCCCAGGGCGGTATTGCTGCGGTCGGCCAGTTGCAGTTGCTGCAACCGTTCTTCGGCCTGGCGCTGGCGGCGGGTTTGCTGCATGAGCAGGTCAGCCTGGGCATGGTACTGGTGACAGTTGCGGTGATTGCCTGCGTGGCCGGGGCGAAGAAGTTTGCTCGCTAACCCCTGGCCTGCTAAATAGAAGCGTCGCCCCCAAAAACAACAAGGACTCCGCATGCACAGCGCTTCTCTCCAGGACACCACGGCGCCGGAAGGCATCTGCTACGGCTGCGGCAGCAGCAACCCCCATGGCCTGCACATCAAGAGCCGCTGGGATGACGATGGTGTGCACGTCATTGCCGAACATCAACCCGAGGCTAAATACAGCGGCTGGCCAGACCTGGTCTACGGTGGCCTGATCGCCATGCTGGTAGACTGCCATTCCAACTGGACCGCCATGGCCTACCACTACCGCGCCGAACAGCGTGAGCCCGGCAGCCTGCCGCGCATCGATTGCGTCACCGGCAACCTGGGGATCAAATTCATCAAGCCCACGCCCATGGGTGTGCCCCTGGTGCTGCGGGCTCGGGTCGAAGGCGAAGTCGGACGTAAAAGCCGCGTGGTCTGCGAGGTGTATGCAGGTAGCGTGCTCACCGCCATCGGCGACTCGGTGTTCGTGCGCGTCGACACCGGGCAACTGGCCGCTGCCGCCCATGGCCGCGAGGTTTGATCCTGGTCTACAGTGACGGCAACCGCTAATCGAGGACTGCACCGATGACTCGTCTCACCGCGAAAGACTTTGCTCCCGAACTGCTGGAACTCTACGACGGCTATGCCCACGGCAAGATCAACCGCCGCGAATTTCTCGACCGCGCCGCGCTGTTCACCCTCGGTGGCCTCACCGCTTCAGCATTGCTCGCGGCCCTGAGCCCCAATTACGCCCTGGCCGAACAGGTGAAATTCACCGACCCGGACATCGTCGCCGACTACATCACCTACCCCTCGCCCAAAGGCAACGGCACCGTACGCGGCTACCTGGTACGCCCAGCCAAGGCCGCAGGCAAGCTGCCCGCCGTGGTGGTGGTGCATGAAAACCGGGGCCTGAACCCCTATATCGAAGACGTCGCCCGACGCCTGGCCAAGGCCGGCTTTATCGCCTTGGCCCCGGACGGCCTGACCTCGCTGGGCGGCTACCCTGGCAATGATGAAAAAGGCGTGGCGCTGCAGCAGACCGTCGACCCGACCAAACTGATGAACGACTTCTTCGCCGCCATCGAATGGCTGATGCACCACGACAGCAGCACGGGCAAAGTCGGCATCACCGGGTTCTGTTATGGCGGTGGCGTGACCAATGCAGCGGCGGTGGCCTACCCGGAACTGGGCGCGGCAGTGTCGTTCTACGGGCGCCAACCCGACGCCAAGGACGTGCCACGCATCAAGGCGCCGATCATGTTGCATTTCGGTGAACTGGATACGCGCATCAATGACGGCTGGCCGGCGTATGAACAGGCATTGAAGGCCGCGGGGACGAGGTATGAGGCGTTTATCTACAAGGGCGCCAACCACGGTTTCCATAATGATTCGACACCGCGCTATGACGAAGCAGCGGCCAACCTTGCCTGGGAACGCACCCTGGGATGGTTCCGCCAATACCTGGTGTAGGAGCGAGCTTGCTCGCGAAAAACGACAACGATAACGCGGGCTTCCTGGATAGACGCGGCGCCTGGGAGTTTTTCGCGAGCAAGCTCGCGCCTACATAAATGGGGGCGTTATCCAACACTCGCCTGCAACCACCCTTTGAACGCCAACATCGCGGACGTCTCAGCCCGCGACTGCAAGCGCGTCAACCAATAGCTGCCGGTGGTGATCCCCACCTCGAACGGCTGGCGGATCACATCGTTCTCCAATTGCCGTGAAAACATCAGGGCTGGCGCCAGTGCTACGCCAGTCCCTTGCAGCGCGGCCTCCATCATCGCCAGCGAGGAGTCGAACACCACGCTGCGAGGCATCCGTATATCGCTGGGCAAACCGGCGGCCTGGAACCACAGGTTCCACTCATCGGCACGGTAGGAACGCAGCAAGGTGTGCTTCAGCACGTCAGCCGGGCTGCGCAGTTGTTCGGCAATCTGCGGCACGCACAACACCGTCAACGGCGCCTCAAGCAAGGGGCAGGCATCGGTGCCGTGCCACGCGCCGGCGCCAAAGCGAATGGCATAATCCAGGCCCTCGGCGGCGACATCCACGCGGTTGTTGTGGGTGGACAAGCGCAAGTCGATCAACGGGTAGCGGCTGTGAAAAACCGCCAGGCGTGGCAACAACCAGCCCACCGCAAAGGTACCGACCGCCCCCACCGTCAGGACTTCACGGTAATGGCCGCCTTCAAACTGATCCAGGGTCAGGGCAATACGGTCGAAGGCGTCACGCAGCACGGGCAGCAGGGATTCGCCTTCGCTGGTGAGCATCAAGCCCCGTGGCAGGCGCTTGAACAGCGTGACGTTGAGTTGCGCTTCGAGACTTTTGACCTGATGACTGACCGCCGCCTGGGTCACGCACAGCTCAATGGCCGCACGGGTAAAGCTCAAATGGCGCGCCGACGCTTCGAAGGCGCGCAACGCATTGAGCGGCAGGTGGGAACGCAACATGGCTTGACCCAAATTTTTCTAATGGCAGGTGCGAGATATCATCGTTTGCCGACGCCCGGAAATCCACCTACATTTGCCACGCCTGCGCAGGCTCCGATCGTCATTGCCCTATTTACATGGAAGCGAACCATGAAACACACCCTGAAAAAATATGCGGTTTCAGCCTTGTTGCTCGGCGCCGGCAGCTGCATGGCCGCCACCGATATGCGCCAGGTCGTGGACAGCCACGTCACCCCTCTGATGAAACAGCAAGGCATCCCGGGCCTGACGGTCGCGGTCGTCCAACACGGCAAGGTGCAATACTTTAACTACGGCGTCGCCGCCAAAGACACTCAGGCACCCGTCACCGAAAACACCCTGTTCGAAATCGGCTCAGTGAGCAAAACCTTCAACGCCACCCTCGGCGGGTATGCCCAGGCCATCGGCAAGCTCAAGCTGTCGGACATGACCAGCCAACATCTGCCCGTCCTGGCTGGCAGCGCGTTCGATCGCATCAGCCTGCTGCAACTGGCCACTTACACCGCCGGCGGCCTGACGCTGCAGTTTCCGGATGCCGCCGACAGTGCAACCACCATGATGGATTACTTCCAGCATTGGAAACCCACTTATGCGCCGGGGGAACAACGCCTTTACTCCAACCCCAGCATTGGCCTGTTCGGTTACGTGACC
Source organism: Pseudomonas fluorescens (assembly GCF_001902145.1). Taxonomy (GTDB): domain Bacteria; phylum Pseudomonadota; class Gammaproteobacteria; order Pseudomonadales; family Pseudomonadaceae; genus Aquipseudomonas; species Aquipseudomonas fluorescens_BV. Next base: position 180,370 of record NZ_MRST01000017.1, on the reverse strand, counting down.
GCAAAAAAACTGGGCCAGCCGTACGCCGTCGCCATGGAAAAAAACCTGCTGCCCAAACTGGGCTTGAGCAACACCTATATCCGCGTGCCCGCCGACAAGGCCGGCCAATACGCCCAGGGCTATGACAGCCAGCAGAAACCGGTACGCGTCACCCCCGGCGCCCTGGACAGCGAAGCCTACGGCCTCAAGAGCAGCAGCCAGGACCTGGCCCGCTACGTGATCGCGAACATGCAACCGCAAACCCTGGAACAACCGGTGCAACAGGCCATTGCCACCACTCACGCCGGCTACTACACCGTCAACGGCATGACCCAGGGCCTGGGCTGGGAACGCTACCCCTACCCCATCAGCCTGCAAGCGTTGCTGGACGGCAACTCCACACCGATGGCGATGGAGCCGCACAAGGTCACCTGGCTCAAATCCGCCCAGCCGCAGCCTGCCAATGTGCTGTACAACAAAACCGGGTCAACCGTCGGCTTTGGCGCCTATGTGGCGTATGTGCCGAGCAAGGACATGGGTGTAGTGATCCTGGCGAACCGGAACTACCCGAATGCCGAACGGGTAAAGTTGGCTTATGAAATTTTGAGCACGATGAATCAATAAACCACGAAAGAGTCTCCGACTGTCGCGGCCACCCCTGACCGCGACGTTCAGTTGCTGGTGCGATACACAGGATGGGGGTTATCTGAGTACCGTTGCGTAATAATTGTCATCGGGCTCAGGTTGGAAATGAATGTTGCGTAAAAAACCCTCCAATGCGTGAATGCTGACAACGCTGTTTCGCCGCTTTATAGCGTCTACAAAGCGCAATAGCTGCCCATAGGTTTCCTCCATCAACGCCAGGGCAGCGTCAAATACGCCCGCGTCTCCATAACCTCGAATAATCTGTTTTTTTTGATCTGACGTGAGCGCGCCCTTGACCAGGGCCTTGCCTGCCAAGATCATCAGGAAAGACTTTGGCCCTCCCTCCAAATCCATGGCGAATCCTTTTTTTTCAAAGTGCGGAATATGATTGATATCGCAATAGTCGTTGACGTAACGATAATAGATGCCCATCAACAGCAGCATCCGTTCAAGCAAAACATAGGTCTGCACTTCCAACGGTTTCAGACATTGGCAAGCCTTTAACAGGAACACAAAAAAGCAGCCGGTATTAGCCTGTGCGATACAGCCATAGTCTTCCAAGGTGGGCAATGTGTCACCTGCACTTGCTTTGGCGTCGAGGTATTGCCCAACATGCAGATGCTCAAGGCTTTCTATACCAGCCCGCACAACATCCAAGTCATTGAGCTTAGCCAGGACCTGAAGACCTTCCAGGTAACCATACATCCCCGACACCAGAGCAACCTCTGTACCGTATTGCTTCCACACCGTTGGAACACCACGGCGCGTCGCATCACCGTCAAGTAAATCGTCATGAATCAGAGAGGAAAGATTCATCTTTTCGATAGCAGTACAGAGGATGTGGGTCTGCACACAAGGTAAGCCGTACAACGTCGAGAGCGCCCACATCAGTTCTGTTCTTACGGCTTTCCCAGGGGAGCGCTCTTGATAAGCAAAAGGCTCAGACCACTGGTCCCTGGCGTTTAAGTACCAGGTATCATCGAATGACGAGCAGAAAGGGTTCATCCTATAGACCTCGTTGCTGACCGCGTGAGCGCCTCAACACTCACTGCCTTCTACGTTCTCCACGCGTAAAAGACCTTCAACCATCCGCAGGCCACTACTTTACGTGATCAACATCAACATAATGGAAAGGTTACCCGTTTTTCAGATAGGCACAAGGACACAACATTTTACGGCGCGCAATAACACCGTTTATTTATTCATAAGGCGCAGCACATCGATTCCAAAACCCTATTGAAAGCGCACCAGACGCTACAACACTCAGTGCTATAACTTGTCTTGCATACTTATCGACGCACGCTAACGTTACAGGTTACATCGTATGTCAGCACGATCAGGCTCACGGGGAAAAACCTCACCCTCTTCACCACGACTTGATGTCCAACAGCCCATCGACCCCTTTCATTTACCCCGATGGCTTGAGACGGCGACTTATCCTTTGAGCCCCTTTGCGGAACAGGCTCAGCAGCACACACGCCGATGGCTCAAGAATATGGGGCTGGAACAAACATCCCGCGCAACCCATCAATTGGACATCTACATTCCCGGTCTGTATGCCGGTTATATGTGGAGTGACGCGCCACTTGAGTTATTACTCATTCTGTCTGATCTGGTGGGGTGGTTCAGTTGCCAGGACGATCTCGCCGACGAAGACTGCAATGACCCCGAAGCCCTCGAACGCCTGATTCGAGGTGTCTACGCAAGAGCGTTCACACGCGCCAGCACACCCAGAGAACCGTTGGCCAGCGCACTCACAGATATCATGCGCCGCGCGTCACGCTTGATGCCCTCGCTCTGGCACCAGCGAGTTGCCGAGCAATACTTAACCTACCTGGTTCCCTGCACCACCGCGTTGATGCATCGCCTTAATCACACACAGCCGGGGGTGGAGGGTTATGAGTCTCTCTGGCAAAACGCAGGCGGCTTTCAAGTCTGCCTGGAATTCACCTACCTGGTGCAAAACATTCATTTATCGTCCTCGCTTTACTACAGCCAACCTTGGCAGGAACTGCGAAGCCTGGCCATGAATCTCTTCAAGGCAGTCAACGATTTGTTGTCTTTTCAAATCATGGAAAACCCTGATGAAGACATCTACAACCTACTCACCCACCTAAGGCACACCCAAGGCCATTCGGCGCTGCAGGCCGCTGCCCAAGTGTCACACCGCATAGAACAATGGGCGAAAGCGTTTGCAGTGGCGCAAGCCCGGTTGCCCCAGCGCCTGGACGCGTTGGGCTATGACCTGCGTACTCAAGAGCAGGCCATGATGTGTGCTCAAGCCTTGCATAACCAATGGCGCGGCAACATTGCCTGGCATCTGGCCGTGCCGCGCTATCGGGAATTGCGCTTTAAGGGGTAGTAACCCGCTGCGCTTACATCCCCAGCCACTGCGGCAGCGCGAGGGAAATGAACGGCAAGTACGTCACCATGATCAGGAACACCAACAGAATCATCAGCCACGGCATCGCCGCGCGAATGGTTTGCCCCAGGGTCAGCCCCGTCACCGCCGAGGTCACGAACAGGTTCAACCCCACCGGCGGGTGCACCAGGCCGATTTCCATGTTCACCACCATCACGATCCCCAGGTGAATCGGGTCAATCCCGAGTTTCATCGCAATCGGGAAAAAGATCGGCGCCAGGATCAGCACAATGGCCGAAGGCTCCATAAAGCTGCCGGCGATCAGCAGCACCACGTTGACCATGATCAAGAAACCAATCGGCGTCAGCCCTTCCGAGATCACCCACGCGGTGATTTCCTGGGGGATCTGCTCAGTGGTCAGCACGTGGGCAAACAGCATGGCGTTGGCGATGATGAACATCAGCATGATCGACAGCCGGCCCGACTCCAGCAACACCTTGGGGCAGTCGCGCAGCTTCATGTCCTTGTAGACGAACAGCGCGACAAATGCCGAATACACGGCTGCCACTGCCGCCGCTTCGGTCGGGGTGAACATGCCGCTGTAAATACCGCCGAGGATAATCACCAGCAGCAACAGGCCCCAGAACGCCCGGCGTGCGCAACTCAGCCACTCACGGAACGTCGCCCGGGGTTGCGCCGGCAGTTTCTTGATGCGGGCGACGATGTAGATCGCAATCATCAACATCAGGCCGAGCAGCAAGCCCGGAATCACCCCAGCCATGAACAACTTGCCCACTGAGGTTTCGGTCGCCGCCGAATACACCACCATCACGATCGACGGCGGAATCAGAATGCCCAAGGTCCCGGCATTGCAGATGATGCCCGCACCAAATTCCTTCGGGTAACCGGAACGCACCATGCCCGCTACGGCAATCGAACCCACTGCTGCCACCGTGGCCGGTGACGAGCCGGACAGCGCCGCAAACAGCATGCACGCCAGCACCGCGGCAATCGCCAGGCCACCGCGGATATGCCCGACACAGGCATTGGCAAAGTCGATCAGCCGCTGGGCCACGCCGCCGGTGGTCATGAAGGCACCGGACAACAGGAAGAACGGAATCGCCAGGAAGGTGTAGGCATCGCTGGTTTCAAACAGCTTGATCGCCAGGGAACTCACCGAGTCCTGGCTGAACATCAAAATCGACACCGCACCGGACAGCCCCAGGGCAATCGCAATCGGCACGCCCAGGAACATGAACACGAACAACAGCAGAAACAGACAGAGCACGGCCATCAGTGACGCTCCTCATGGCTACCGGCCAACTTGCTGGCCTCACCGGCCTCGTCGGCCAACCCCAACCCGACCTGGCGGTGGGTAAAGATGCGGTAGAAAATTTCCAGGTAGCGGATCAACACCAACGCAAAGCCAACGGGCACGATCACCACGATGTCGCCGACATCGATGCCGAACTGGTCGAGGTCTTCGGCACCGATATGCGCGGCCATCACCGCACTCACCCACTTGTAGCTGGCCACCATGAACAGCCCGGCATAGGCCAGGCAGCACAGGCACGCGAGCATGCCAAGCAGGCGCTGCACCGGGCGCCGGGTCAACCTGACCAGCGCGTCCACGCCCAGGTGGCCAGCGGTGCGCACGCCGTAGGAAATGCCGAAGAAAATCAACCAGCCGAACATGGCCTTGGTCAGCGCCACACTCCAGGTCATCTCTTGGGCCCAGGCCATGGTGCCGTCGCCCAGGGCATTGAAGAAGGGGCTGCTCCAGACCCATTTGTCGGCCAGGGCAAAGAACAGGGTGTAGACGTTGTTGAGCATGACGTAGACGAATGTCACCAGGGTCATGGCGGCCAGCAGGAAAGCGATAAAGCCCTCCTCCAGGTGCTCCCAGACGCGCCTTAGCGTTTGCATGGCAAAACCTCGCGAAAAAGAGATGGGTTGTGCAAGGCTCAGGGTGAAAACCGGTTCGAAATGTGGGAGCGGGCTTGCTCGCGAATACAGTCTGTCAGTTGATAACACTGGTGACTGACCCACCGCTTTCGCGAGCAAGCCCGCTCCCACATTGGATCTCGGTATGCCCCGGGATTACTGGTTGGATGCGTCCGCTGCCTTGATCAGGTCAGCCCCAATCTCGCCTTCGAACTTTTGCCACACCGGGCGCATGGCTTCGCGCCACAGCGCACGTTGCTCGGGGGTCAGTTCGATGATTTCGCTGGTCTTGGCGTCGATGATCTTCTGCTTGGCCGACTGGTTCAGCGCTTCGGCCTGCTTGTTCACCTCCACGGTGACCTCGGCCATGATCTGCTCCAGGGTGCTGCGCACATCCGGCGCCAGGCCGTTCCAGAATGTCGCGTTAGTGATCACCATGTAGTCGATCAGGCCATGGTTGGACTCGGTGAAGTACTTCTGCACTTCGTTGACCTTCTGGCTTTCATAGTTCGACCAGGTGTTCTCGGTGCCATTCACGGTGCCGGTCTGCAGGCCCTGGTAGACCTCGGCAAAACTCATCTTGCGTGGGTTGGCGCGGATCGCCTTGAACTGTTCTTCGAGCACACTGGAAGCTTGCACGCGAAACTTCAGCCCACGGGCGTCCTTGGGTTCATGCAGGGCCTTGTTGGCAGAGAGTTGTTTGAGGCCGTTGTGCCAATAGGCCAGGCCGAGGATGTTTTTATCCTGCATCGAGGTCAGCAATTGCTTGCCCTGGGCCGCCTGGAAACGGTCCACGGCGGCCAGGTCGTTGAACAGGAACGGCAAGTCGTAGATCTGCACTTGCTTGGTGTAGTGCTCGAATTTGGCCAGGGACGGCGCCAGCATCTGCACATCGCCCAGCAGCAATGCTTCCATTTCCTTGCCATCGCCAAACAGCGACGAGTTCGGGTACACCTCGACCTTGACCTTGCCAGGCAGGCGCTCTTCAGCAAGTTTTTTGAACAGCAGCGCGCCCTGGCCTTTAGGGGTGTTTTCGGCAACCACGTGGGCGAACTTGATCACAATCGGGTCTGCCGCCTGGGCCAGGCCAGCGGTAAACAAGGTGGCGGCGCACAGCAGCGCCCGGGAAAGCTTGAGCATGGGAATCACCTTCTTATTGTTGTGTTTAAGGCAAGGTGCCTGATGTAACGCGTGTCGTGAATTTCGAATTTTAGATACCTGCGTTCGGCCTGGCCGAACGCGGGCCTATTAAGCGCTGATGTTCCAATGTGGGAGCGGGCTTGCTCGCGAATGCGGTGGGTCAGTCAACGAATTCGGCGCCTGGCATACCGCATTCGCGAGCAAGCCCGCTCCCACAATTTTTATTCGGTTTCGCCAGTGAGCAGCCGTTGCGCGCGCAGCAACACCGGCGCATCCACCATCTGCCCATCAATCTGATAAGCCCCTGCCCCCTGGGCACCCGCCTCCACCACCCGCCTGGCCCAGGCCAGCTCTTCGGCGCTCGGCGCCAGCGCTGCATGGATCACCGCAACTTGCTTGGGGTGAATGCACAACGCCCCGGCAAAACCCATCTCATAGGCGTGCCGGATCGAACGGTGCAGGCCCTCGGGGTCGTCGATGGCCGGGTGTACGCCGTCCAGCGGCGCCGCCAGGCCAGCGGCGCGCGAATGCACGATCAGCGCCAGGCGCGCCTGGTCGAGGGCCAATTCGGCGGCGCGGGAGTGACTGCTCAGGTTCAGGTCCAGCGCCAGGTCCAAGCCACCGAACGACAGCCGCTCCACCTGGGGCGCCTGGGCAATCTGCGCCAATGCCAGCAAACCGCGTGCGCTTTCGATAATCGGCCAGATAACCTTGCCGGTTGCGGCCACCACCGCCACCTGGGCCGCGCTTTCGACCTTGGGCAGCAATACCCCGGCCACATTTGCATGGGCCTTGCAGAAGGCGACATCGGCAAAATGCTCGGCATGCTGGGGTGCGTTGATGCGCACCCACACCCGAGCTTCAGCATGGGCGCGCAGGAATGCATCCAGATTATCCCGGGCCTGACGCTTGAGCGGTTCTTCCACCGCGTCTTCAAAATCCACAATCACTGCGTCGGCGCCGCTGGCCAGGGCCTTGGCAAACCGCTCCGGGCGGCTGCCCGGCACAAACAGCGCAGAACGTACTAAAGGCTTTGGCATCACGTGATTCCTGATTAGATAACGCCGCGCTCGCGCAGACTGTTAATGGCCTCAATGGAGTAACCCAGCTGGTCGAGGATGCCTTGGCTGTGTTGCCCCAGCGCTGGCACGCCGTCCATGCGCGGGGTAAACGCAGCGTTACGGGCCGGTGGCAGCAGCGACGGCAACGGCCCCGCCGGGCTGTCGACGTCACGCCAGCTGTCGCGGGCCTTGAGCTGCGGGTGGTCCCACACGCCTTGCATGTCGTTGACCCGGGCACTGGCAATTTGCGCGTGCTCCAGGCGCTGGATCACCGCCTCGACGTCCAGTTGGGCAAAGCGCTCCACGATGATCTGGCGCAGCACCTCGCGGTTGGCCGAGCGCTTGAAGTTGGCGCTGAAGCGCTCGTCCGTGGCCAACGCCGGGGTGAGCAGCATTTTGTCGCAGAACGCCGCCCATTCGCGCTCGTTCTGCAAGCCGAGCATCACGGTGCCGCCGCCCCCGGTGGGAAACGGCCCGTAGGGGTAAATCGTCGAATGCGCGGCACCCGCACGCGGTGGCGGCGCCGCGCCGTCGAAGGCGTAGTACATCGGGTAGCCCATCCACTCCACCAGGCTTTCGAGCATGCTCACATCGATGCGACTGCCCTGGCCGGTTTTGCCGCGCAGCAGCAGCGCCGACAGAATGCCGCTGTAGGCGTACATCCCGGCGGAGATATCCGCGATGGAGCAACCGGCCTTGGCCATCTGCTCTTCACTTGGGCCACCGGTCACCGAGAGGAAGCCGCCTTCGCTCTGGATCAGCAGGTCGTAGGCTTTCTTTTTCTCGTAGGGCCCGCCTTCGCCGTAGCCGGAAATATCGCAGACAATCAGGCGTGGAAAGCGCGCGTGCAGCGTCTCGAACGATAAGCCCATGCGCGCCGCCGCGCCGGGGGCAAGGTTCTGCACCAGCACATCGGCATCGGCCAAAAGCGCATCCAGAATGGCGCCCGCCTCGTCCTGCTTGAGGTCCAGGGTCAGGCTTTCCTTGGAGCGGTTGGTCCAGACGAAATGCGACGCCAGGCCGCGCACCCGCTCGTCATAACCACGGGCGAAATCGCCGGTGCCGGGGCGCTCTACCTTGATGACCCGGGCACCGAGGTCGGCCAGTTGGCGGGTGCAAAATGGCGCGGCAATCGCGTGTTCCAGGCTGACGACGGTGATGCCGTCCAGCGGTCGTTGTTCAGTCATGACAATCCCCTCAAAGCCAATGGGCCATGGACGCGGTAGTGCGCAGGTTCCACACCTGCTCGATCAGGCCGTTGGCCTGGGCCGGGGTGCGGGCGCTGCTGAAGTGGGCCAGGCGCTGGAACTTATCCGCCAGTTCGGCGCGACTCAGGGTGTTGCCCGGGTCGCCTTTGGGCTCGTCAATGGCACCGTGCAGCGTGCGGCCGTCGGTGGTGGTGACCGTGACGCGGCCCAGCCAGCGTTGCGGGTAGGCGCCATCGACCTCGGGGTCCAGAGTCATGCTGACCTTGTCGCGAAACGCCGCGACCGCAGGATCGGTCAACGCCAGCTCATGGAATTCAGGCAAACCGGCTTTGCCATGCACAGCGATCAGCCCAAGCACGGTGCCCATGGAAAATTTGGCCTGGTGCACGGTGGTCGGCACCGTCACTCGGCCGAGTACGTCAATGGCGCCTTGGTGCACGTGGGTTTGCACCTGGGAGATCTGCGCAGCGCTCAAGCCTTCACGCTGCATCACGTCCAGCAGCGCATCAGCAGCAGGATGGGTGTGGCGACAGGAGGCGTGGAATTTGAACGAGGTTTCCACCAGCGCCCAACGGCTGCCCAGCTCGGCAGACAATTTGCCCGGTTGGGCATCACTGGACATACCTGCCGCCAAACCTTGGTCACCTTCAAGGATATTGCGCGCGCCGGTCAGCCCGTCGGCCGTAAGGTAAGCCGCCAGCAAGCCGTCCGCAGCAGCCTTGGCCGTGTGCAGTTGCTTGGAGTCGGCGGCATCGCGCAGAAACTCCCACAGCCCGGCAGCCTGGGTGCCGGCGCTGCCGAGCAGGTTGATGAATTGTTCTTCGTTGAAATCGAGCAACTTGCCCACCGCGACCGCCGCCGCCAGGGTGCCGACCGTGGCCGTGGTGTGGAAGATGCGGTAGTGGGAACGGCCCATGAACTCACCGATGCGAATCCCGGCCTCGTAGCCGGCCACCGAGGCCAGCAACAGTTCACGGCCGGACTTGCCGAGGTCCTGGGCAGCGGCCAACGCGGCGGGAAACACCACGGTGGCCGGGTGCAGCACGGAACTGTTGTGCAGGTCATCCTGCTCCACCAGATGTGAGGAAGCGGCGTTGACCAGTGCGGCGAAATACGCGCTGGTGCCGGTGCCGTTGACGATCACCTGGGCCGGGCCGCTGCTCGGGCCCATCTTCTGCGCGTAGCGTTCAAACAAGGGGATCGGGTGCGCGCCCTGGCTGGCCAATGCCGACGCGAGCCAATCCAGGTACAGCTCTTCGGTGCGCGCCAGCACGGGCTCGGGCAATTGTGAGTACGTCAGCTCGGCCAGGAACCGGCACAGGGCTTGGGTAGGGCTCATGCTCAGGCCCTCAAAAGCTGCGTGGCAATTCGAGCAAATGCTCGGCCACGTAGGACAGGATCAGGTTGGTGGAGATCGGCGCTACCTGGTACAGGCGGGTCTCGCGGAATTTGCGCTCCACGTCGTACTCGCAGGCAAACCCGAAGCCGCCGTGGGTTTGCAGGCAGGCGTTGGCCGCTTCCCAGGACGCCTTGGCCGCCAGGTACTTGGCCATGTTGGCACTGGCCCCGGCGTTCTTGCCGCTGTCGTATTCCTCACAGGCACGCCAGCGCATCAGGTCGGCTGCTTCGATTTCGATATGCGCCTCGGCAATCGGGAACTGCACGCCCTGGTTCTGCCCGATGGGCCGGCCAAACACCACGCGGTCGCGGGCATAGGCACTGGCCTTTTCGATAAACCAGCGGCCGTCACCGATGCACTCGGCGGCAATCAGGGTGCGCTCGGCATTCAGGCCATCGAGGATGTATTTGAAGCCCTTGCCCTCCTCGCCGATCAGGCTGTCCAGGGGCAGCTCCAGGTTGTCGAAGAACAGCTCGTTGGTCTCGTGGTTGACCATATTGGCGATGGGCTGCACGGTCAGGCCGTTGCCGATGGCCTGGCGCAGGTCCACCAGGAAGATCGACATCCCTTCGGACTTTTTCTTTACTTCGGCCAAGGGCGTGGTGCGTGCCAGCAGGATCATCAGGTCGGAATGCTGCACCCGTGAGATCCAGACTTTCTGGCCGTTGATCACGTACTTGTCGCAACGCTTGATCGCCGTGGTCTTGATCTTGGTGGTGTCGGTGCCGGTAGTGGGTTCGGTGACGGCCATCGACTGCAGGCGCAACTCACCGCTGGCCAGCTTGGGCAAGTAGAAGCGTTTTTGCGCCTCGCTGCCGTGACGCAGCAGGGTGAACATGTTGTACATCTGGCCGTGCACGGTGCCCGAGTTGCCGCCGCAGCGGTTGACTTCCTCAAGGATCACCGAGGCTTCGGCCAGGCCCAGGCCGGAACCGCCGTACTCCTCGGGGATCATTGCCGACAGCCAGCCAGCGTCGGTCAGGGCCTTGACGAAGGCTTGCGGGAAGCCCTTTTCTTCGTCGATCTTGCGCCAGTAAGCGGCATCGAACTCGGCGCACAAGGCGCGCACGCCTTCGCGGATGGCATTGAGTTCTTCGTTGTCATGGGCATTCATCAAGGGCTCTCCGCCTGTTGTTATTGGGTTATTCGAAATGCACTTGGGCGGTCTGCGCCAGGCCTTCAGTGTTGCCAGCCCAGAGTTCTGCGACGCCGGTCGCGGTGATGCGCCCGCCGACCTCAAAAGGTTGTGGCGCAATCAGTGGGCGCACACCGCGATAGGCAAAGCGGCGCAGGGTCGCCTCAGGGTGCGCCCGGCAGAATGCACGCAGGTTCAAGGTGGCGATCAGCGGGCCATGCACCACCAGGCCGGCATAGCCTTCGGTGCCGGTGACATAGGGGTAGTCGTAGTGGATGCGGTGGCCGTTGAACGTGACGGCGCTGTAGCGGAACAACAGGGTCGGCGTCGGCTCGACGGCCTCTGTCCATTCGCCCCGGGCCAGCGCGTCGCCGCTGCCAGGCTTGGGTGGCGTGGGTTCGCGGTAGACGATGTCCTGTTCCTCGCGGATCGCCAGGCGCCCTTCCTGGGAATAGTCATGGCGCACGGTGACAAATAGCAGTGAACCGGTACGCCCGGTCTTTTCTTCGACCTGGGTGATGGTCGACACGCGCGTAGCCGCCTCGCCAGCCCGCAGTGGCTGCAGAAATTCAAGACGCCCACCGGCCCACATGCGATTGCGGTTATCGGCCGGCGGCAGGAACCCGCCGCGTGCCGGGTGGCCGTCGCTGCCCAGGGCCGATTCCGGCAACGGGTCCTGGAAAAAGCACCATTGCCACAACGCAGGCACCGCGTCGCCGTCGGCGGGCACGGCTTCACCGAACGTGGCGGCGATGCGCTTGAGCAGGTTATGGCTCAGGTGGTCGTGGGCGGTCTCACTTCGGCCGATCCAATCAGTGGCGCTCATCGGGTGCAGGTCCTCAGGCAGTGGGTGTCTGCCGTGGATCATGCAAGGGCCTGCCCGTTCTGAGAATTTGCATTTCAATAAACCAGCGTTCGGCTATGCTGAACGCCATTAATTGAAAAACACCGCATATCCCTGTGGGAGCGGGCTTGCTCGCGAAAGCGGTGGATCAGCCAATGTATTCGGTGACTGACACTCCGCTTTCGCGAGCAAGCCCGCTCCCACATTTGGATCTTCATTGTGATGAGGTTTGGTGTTTGTACCGGGAGCCACCATGCACTTCGATCTCGCCGACCTGCGCCTGTTTATCCATATCGCCGAATCCCCCAGCCTCACCCAGGGTGCCAAGCGCGCCTTCCTGTCGCCGGCTGCCGCCAGTGCGCGGATCAAGGCCCTGGAAGGCCAGCTCGACACGCGCCTGTTGTACCGCGACAGCCGGGGCGTGGAGATCACCCCGGCAGGCGAGCGGCTGTTGCACCACGCACGGTTGATCATGCGCCAGGTGGATTACCTCAAGAGCGAGTTCACCCAATACGGCGTGGATTCGGCCGGGCATATCCGTATCTTCGCCAACACCACGGCGGTCACCGAATTTTTGCCGGAGGTCCTGGCAGGCTTTCTGTCACAGCGCCCTGGCGTCACCGTCGACCTGCAGGAGCGCCTGTCGCGGGACATCGTGCGCGGCGTGCTCGATGGCACCAGTGACATGGGCATCATCGCCGGCCCTGTGGAAGCCTCCGGCCTGCAGGTGTTGCATTTCAGCACCGACGAACTGGTGCTGATGGTGCCCGTCGGGCATCCCTTGGCCGACCAGCCTTCGGTCACCCTCGAGCAGACCCTGGCGTATCAGCATATCGGCCTGCATGAAGGCAGCACGCTGTTGAGTTTCCTGCGCGAACACGTCGAGCGCCTGGGCAAGCAGTTGTCGCTGCGTATCCAGGTCTCGAGCTTCGAGGCGATCTGCCGGATGGTCGAGGCCGGGGTGGGCATCGGCATCATTCCAGAGTCCGCCGCCCTGCGTCACAGCCGCACCATGCAGCTGGTGACGGTGAAACTGGACGAGCCCTGGGCGATTCGCGAGCGCAGCATCCTGGTACGCGAGCTGGAAGCGCTGCCGGGAACCATTCGCGCGCTGATCGCCACGTTGATGCCGTGATCGTGTAGGAGCGAGCTTGCTCGCGAAAAACGTCAACGATAACGCGTGTTTTCTGGATAAACGCGGCGCCTGCGAGTTTTTCGCGAGCAAGCTCGCTCCTACAGTGGGCCGTTAACAGTCTTTGACAGTTTCCCGACAAAGCACCCAAAGATTCTCAGCCCCCGCTGCCCTAGCATTCCAGCATCCAAATCATCATTCGGGTGCTCTTGATGTTTCGCAGATTGCGCGGTATTCCGCTATTGGGTTGTCTGTTGAGCAGTATCGGTTGCCACTCGCAACCGCCTGCCCCGCCGCCGATTCAAAAAGGCGATTACGGCGCAATCATTCGCTACCTGCAAACCCGCATTCCCCAAGAGATGGCTCGGGACAATGTGGCGGGATTGTCGATCGCCCTGGTCAATGGTCAGGAGCTGATCTGGGCCCGCGGCTTTGGTCTGGCTGACAAAGACCAGGGGGTGCCGGTCACGCCCAATACCGCGTTTCGCGCCGGAGGCATCTCCAAGCTGCTGACCGCCACGGCGGCGTTGAAACTGGTGGAACAACAACGCCTGGCGCTGGATGCGCCGATCCAGCAGACCCTGCGTGAGTTCTACGTACGCTCCCGCTTTCACAGCGATCAAGCCGAGGCGGATCGAGCGATCACCTTGCGGCGCTTGCTCAGCCATCAATCCGGCTTGCCCAGCGAGCACCTGCGCGACCTGCGCAGTACCTATGCCATGGGGCAAATGCCGATGCGAGTGTCGGGTGTGTGGCTGAGCAGCCTGCCGGGCTCCCAGGTGGCGTACTCCAACCTTGGCTACGCCTTGGTGGGCGCCGCCATTGAGCGCAGCAGCGGCAAAAGCTTCGAAGCCCAGTTACAAAGCAGCCTGCTCACACCTTTGCGAATGAACCAGTCCAGTTTCTTGGGCACCGGTGCGCAAATGAGCTATCGCGCCCACGGCTACGAGGACGGTAAGGCCAGCACCGACGCCCAGGTGCGTGACCTCGCCGCCGGTGGCCTGTGGACCAGCCCCAAAGACCTTAGCCGCTACGTACGCATGCTGTTTGCCAGGGGCACGTACAAGGGCAGCCAGATCCTCGGCAGCACTTCTATCGATGCCATGTTCACCCAGCAAAACACCGGCAACGCCTTGGACTTCGACTGCCAGATGGGCCTGGGCTGGTTCTTGGCGCCCTGCGGTGACGAGCCCATCGGCCCCGGTGTGCGCACCTACCAGCACAGCGGTGGCGGCGACGACTTCGTGGCCCAGTTGACCCTGCTGCCGGATCAGCAACTGGCCGTGATCATCATGGCCAACGACAGCAACGCCGAAGACATGGTGGTGTCACTGACCACCGACAGCCTGCGCCTGATGCTCCAGGCACAGACCGGCAACCCCGCATGCGCCGATGACTGCCAGGCCCCCAGCCACGGCCTCAAGCTACGCCATGTACCGGCGGCGGTGGATCGCAAGCGCCTGGCCGGCTTCTATGCGACCGCTTGGGGCGTGTTCCGCATCAGGGATGAGCATGCGCGCTTGACCGGTGAGCTGGCCGGCTACGACTTCGAGCTATTGCGTGATGAGCAAGGCTGGCTGCGGGCGCAGAAAAAGATACTGGGGTTCTGGCGCAAGGACCTGGGCGAGTTGGGCCGCGTGCAGCTGGATGTGGTCACGGTACAAGGCCGCCAGATGCTCACCGCCCGCAGCCACGGCCAACGCATTGCCATCGGCGAGCGCATCGAACCGCCGCCCTTGTCCGCCGCCTGGGCCAACACGGTCGGCACTTACCAGGTGCTCAGCAGCCATGAACCCGACGCGCCATTGAGTGGCATCAGCGTGCGCCAGGAGGACGGTTTCCTGGTGATTCGCGGCCAATTGCACGGCGAGCCGCTGACCGACTACATCCTGCTGCCCATCGACAACGCCCATGCGGTACTGGCCGGCAACGGCTACGGCCTGGGCGATACCGTCAGCCGCCAGGTCAACGGCCTGAGTGCTTCGGGTTACTCGTTCAAACGTACCCATTCACCCCACGCCCCCTTGAATCTTTAACCAGGAAAACACCCTGCTGCTACAGGATGGGATTGGCGCAAGCGCCCTTACTCGGCATATGCCCACGTCATTCGAAACGACGCCCCGCCCCACTCCGAATCCTGCACTTCCACCTGCCCGCCATGCCACTGGCTGACACGCTTGACCAGCGCCAGGCCCAGGCCAAACCCGCCTGTGCGGCGGTCGCGGCTGGCGTCAAGGCGCAGAAAGGGTTCGAATATCTTCGTGCGACCCTCCAGCGGTACCCCCGGGCCATCGTCGTTGACCCGCACTTCGTAACCGCTGCCAAACTTGACCAGCGACACTTCCACGCGGCGGTCGGCATAACGAATCGCGTTGCGCAGCAGGTTGATCACGGCTCGCGCCATAAAGCGTGGCTCGATATGGATAACGTCCACCTCGCAGGTGCGCAACGACAACTGTACCCCTTCCGCCTCGGCCTCCAGGGCCACACTGCCGATCACGCTGTCGAGCCAACTGTGGGCCTCGATACGCTCGCGGGTGACCTGGGTAGCGCCCGGCTCAAGGCTGGCATAGGTCAACAGCTCGGAAACCATTTCCTCCAGCTCACCGAGGTCGGCGTACATGTCGTTGATCAACGCTCGGCTTTGCCGTGGGTCGCTCTGTTGCCTGAGCTGGTCCAGCTCGAATGACAGCCGCGCAATCGGCGTGCGCAATTCGTGGGAGACCGCGTTGGTGAGTTCGCGCTGGTTGGCGATCAAACCTTCGATACGTTCGGCCATCTGGTTGAAGTGCCCGGCCAATGAACGCACGGTGGAGCGACTCGGCAGCAAGATGCGCGAGCCCAGGTCATTGTCACCGAAACGTTGCGCCGCCAGGCGGATGTGCTCCAGGTCGCGCCAGTGTGGACGCACCCAGAAATACAGGACGATGGCCAGGCTCCCGCCCAGGAAACCATAAGCCCAGAGGTACAACCACTTGGGTTCTTCCGGCAATTTGATTTCGAGCAGTTGCGGACCGTCGTCGATAGGCGCCAGAAACTTCATGAAATCTTCGCGCACCACCACCTGGTCAGCCGCCAGGAGTTTCTGTTCCCGTTCGCTCAAATCCTGGGTGTCGCGCTGTACCAGTTTGAGCCGCAAGCCGTAATGCGGTTGCAGTTCGTCCAGGCGTGCCTGGCGCGCCTCTGCCTGCACGGGGCGCAGTTGCTCCACCAGCGCCCAGGCCGGGCCGCGCAGGGCTTCACGGTTATAGGTTTCGTTGGACTCGGGCATGTAGGCGTCCAGGCCGTAGTTGACCAACCAGATCGCCCCGGCCAGACCGAGCGCGAGGATCAGATACAGGCGCAGATACAAGCGCAGCATCTAGACCTCCCACGCGAACGGATTGAACAGGTAGCCTTTGCCCCAGATGGTCTTGATGCACACCGGCTCGCGGGGGTTGTCATTGAGCTTGCCGCGCAGTTTGCTGATGTACACGTCTACGCTGCGGTTCAGCCCATCAAAGGCAATGCCGCGCATGCGGTTTAGAATGTCGTCGCGGGAGAGAATCTTGCCCGCGCTGCTGGCCAGCAACCACAGCAACTCGAACTCCATGGTGGTGAGGTCAATGGCCTCGCCGCCCAGGCGGACCACCCGGCAACTGCGATCAATCGACAAGCGGCCAAATTCCAGGGCGCCGCGCACGGTGGGCTCGGGCACTTGACGGCGCTGCAGCGCACGCAGGCGCGCCAGCAACACCGGCGGTTTGATCGGTTTGATCACGTAGTCGTCAGCACCGGACTCAAGGCCAAGAATATGGTCCAAGTCATCTTCCTTGGCGGTGAGGATCACGATGGGCGTGTCCGACACGTTGCGAATCTCGCGGCAGACATGCAGCCCGCTCTGGCCCGGCAACATCAGATCGAGCACGACGATCTTCGGCTTGAAATCCAGAAACGCCGCCAGGGCTTCATCACCCCGGTACACCACCCGCACCTCGAAACCATGTTGCGACAGGAAATGCGAGATCAGCCCTGCCAGCTTTTCATCGTCCTCAACGAGCAGGACCTTGCCCAGACCCAGGTTTTCCATAAGTTCTCAGTGTGGATGCGCGGATTGAAATAGGGCCATTATAGGTGGCAAGCTGGCCGACAGATGTGGCTGACCAGTCCCCAGCGAAGAAGCTTCATGCTTTTAAGAGTTTTTAACAAATAGCCTGCACTTTTTAACGCCATTGACAGGGAGTTCTATGCGCAAGGATTACCTGGCGTTCTTCATTTCGCTGTTCCTTTCACGGCTGGCCGACCAGGTTTTGCTGTTTATCGTGCCACTGATCGTATTCCAGACCACTCAAAGCGTGGCGTGGGCGGGGTTGGCGTTTTTTGTCGAGTCACTGCCGCGCTACCTGGCGTTTCCGGTGTGCGGGGCACTGTGCGACAGGTTTTCACCGGTGCGCATCCTGCATATCAGCCAGGTGTATCGGGCCTTGGCCTGCGTGGTGGCGATGGTGCTGTATGGGTTGTTCGACGGTACTCATTGGCTGGTGATGCTGTCCGCGTTGTGCGGCGTGTTGACTACCCAGGGCATCATGGCGCGGGAAGTGGTGATGCCACATATTTTCCAGCAGTACACCTACGCCAAGACCCTGTCCTATTCGCAGATCGCCGACCAGAGCGGGCTGGTGCTCGGGCCGCTGATAGCGGCGCTGGCGCTGGAAGTCTGGGCATGGCCTTGGGTGGTGCTGGGGGTCGCCGCCCTGTTTGTGCTGGCGGACCTGGCAATGCTGATCTGGCAGCGCAACACCACGGTGAACCTGGAAATACACCAACAGCACCCGGGTATCTGGCTGCAACCATTGCGCACCGCCTTCGGCCATATCTTCAGCCGGGTGGAGTTGAAGCGCATCATCGTCCTGGCGGTCGGCGTGAACCTGATAGTCGGCGTGACGCTGGCCACCTCGGCCGCCATGGTCACCGGCCACTACGCAGCGGGCAAAGACGCCTATGCCCTGCTGCAAGCCGCCGGGGCGCTGGTGACAATCGCTATTCTGTTCTACCTGGCGCGTTCATCACTGAAGCTGAAGGTACTGGGCGGGTTGTCGTACTCGATGATCACCGTCGGCGCGCTGATTACAGCGCTCAGCCCCGGCATGTGGGCCTACGCGGTGGGTTTCCTGCTGGTGACCGGTTTCGACAAGATGTTCAACGTGTACCTGCGCAGCACCCGCCAACGGGTGATACCAATGCAGGACTTCGGCAAGACGGTTGGCGTGATGACTTTGCTCAACAACCTCGCCCAGCCCTTGGCGGGCTTGATGATTGCGGGGCTGGCAGCGCCCTTGGGCACGCCAACGGTGATCCTGCTGCTGGCGGGGATCACCGCCTTGATCGGTGTGGCCGTGGCCTCAGGCTGGCACGCCACTGTGAAAGCGGAACTCGACGTCGGGTGATTCGATCAGGTCCTGCTCGGTGGCCCGCACCCGCTCGATCACCTGGGCGATGTCCTTGGCATCGCCATACTGGTAAGCCAGCTTCAAGTAACCCTGGAAGTGCCGCGCCTCGCTTTTGAGCAAGCCGAAATAGAACTTGCCGAGTTCTTCGTCCAAATGCGGCACCAGCGCTTCGAAACGCTCGCAACTGCGCGCTTCGATAAAGGCGCCCACCACCAGAGTGTCCACCAGCTTGACCGGCTCATGGCTGCGCACCACCTTGCGCAAACCCGAGGCATAACGGCCAGCGTGCAGTTGACGCAGTTCGACCTTGCGCTTTTTCATCAGGCGCATGACTTGCTCGTGATGCACCAACTCTTCGCGGGCCAGGCGCGACATCATGTTGATCAGGTCTACGTGGCCGTAGTACTTGGCCATCAGGCTCAAGGCAGTGCTGGCGGCTTTGAATTCGCAGTTCTTGTGGTCGATCAGCAGGGTTTCCTGATCGGCCAACGCGGCCTGGACCCAGGCATCGGGGGTGCGGCAGCCGAGGAATTCATGGATTTCGGGCAGGTTCATCGGGCTCACGGGCAAAGGATCACAAAAGGGCGCCGATTATACCGACCCCGCCGCAGACCACCAGCCACCGGCCTTGATGTGTATCAACATGACGGCTGCCGGCGAGCAACTATAGTTAACCAACGCCCACCCTTTCAGGAGATCCCGACCATGCAAGCCATCCGCAGCATCCTGGTGGTCATCGAGCCCGAGCATTCGGAAAGCCTGGCCCTCAAGCGTGCCAAGCTGATTGCCAAAGTGACCGACGCGCACCTGCACCTGCTGGTCTGTGACAAGAAGCACGAGCATTCGGCGCTGCTGAGCCTGCTCAAGGAAGGCTTGAAAGAAGACGGCTACAGCGTCACCACAGAGCAGGCCTGGAACGACAGTCTGCATGAAACCATCATCGATGTGCAGCAAGCCGAAGGCTGTGGCCTGGTGATCAAACAGCACTTCCCCGACAACCCTCTGAAAAAAGCCCTGCTGACCCCGGCAGACTGGAAGTTACTGCGCTATTGCCCAACGCCGGTGTTACTGGTCAAGACCGCCACCCCCTGGGCGGGCGGCGTGATCCTGGCGGCCATCGACGTGGGCAACGCCGACGGCGAACACCGCTCGCTGCACAATTCGATCATCGACCATGGCTTTGATATCGCCAGCCTCGCCAAAGCGCAGTTGCATGTGATCAGCGCTCACCCCTCGCCCATGCTGTCGGCGGCAGACCCGACCTTTCAGCTCAAGGAAACCATCGAGGCGCGCTACCGCGAGCAATGCAAGGCCTTCCAGGCCGAGTTCGACGTGGACGACAGGCACCTGCATATCGAGGAAGGCCCGGCCGATGTGCTGATCCCACATATTGCCCATCGATTGCAGGCGGCGGTGACCATTATCGGCACGGTGGCGCGCACGGGGATTTCCGGGGCGTTGATCGGCAACACCGCAGAAGTGGTGCTGGATGCGGTGCAAGGCGATGTGCTGGTGCTCAAGCCGCAAACGCTGATGGATCATCTGCAAGAGCTGGCGACCAAGCCCAGACACTGAAGATCAAATGTAGGAGCGAGCTTGCTCGCGAAAAACGTCAACGATAACGCGCGCTTCCTGAATAAACGCGGCGCCTTCAAGTTTTTCGCGAGCAAGCTCGCTCCTACATTGACCTCGCCAGTCAGTTACCCAGCGCATCTTTCAAGAAGCCCGGCGCGATATAGCGCTGGTAATGCGCCTCGGACAAGATAAAGAACTCGCGATCAATGGCATCGCGCAGTTCAGGCAGCGCCCAGTCGCGAAACTCCGGCAACAGCACCATGCCATAGGCCTCCAGGTTATTGATCACCCGGGCTCCACGGGCGATCAACTGGTAGGCCCAGCAATACTCGGACTGGTGTGGCACAAAGCGAATCTTGCGTTGCTCCAACTGCCCGCGCAGGGTCTTGGGGTCGAAAACCTCCACTTTACCGGCCATGACCTGCACCAACAGCTGCTCAAGCCTGAGCCAGACCGCGCGTTTTTCTTCTTCGTTATAGCCGTTCCACTGGATCACTTCATGGTGGAAGCGCTTGCATCCACGGCACACGAGATCGCCGTAGACCGTGGAACACAGGCCGACGCAGGGGGTCTTGATGGTTTGGTTGGGCATGGGCGGCAACACGCAGATCAGCGAAACAGTGCGCCATGTTAGCCCTTTGTCTAAGGTTGATCACCCAGCAAACTTGAGCAGGCAACTTACCTTTAGATTTTTTTTGCCGTAGAATCACCCGGCCTTGTAAGGCGCCAATAATCCGCTGGAAGCTGTTTTCAAAGCGTCACGAGCACAGTCGTTCCTTCAGAACGGTGTTGGCGCAGGTTCGACCCGGTAGGTCAGAGCCCGCGCCAACCCTCATCAGCTCCGTTCTGCAGGCGTAAAACTTTGAAAGCAGCTTCTGTAAGGAATGCCGGCAGCGCTGGCTTTGCGGCCCAAAAAGCCCCCGAGCGCATGCGTGCCGTTCATTTCTGGATGAGCGTCCCGTGGGACCACTGATGAGGGTAATAACTGTGCTTGAAGCCTACCGCAAACATATCGAAGAGCGTGCAGCACTGGGTATCGTTCCCCAGCCGCTTAACGCCGAACAAACCGCAGGCCTGGTCGAGCTGCTGAAAAATCCTCCGGCTGGCGAAGAAGAATTCCTCGTTGACCTGATCACCAACCGCATTCCACCAGGCGTTGACGAAGCCGCTTACGTCAAGGCCGGTTTCCTGTCTGCCCTGGCCAAGGGCGAAGCCACTTCCCCCCTGATCGACAAGAAACGCGCTGTTGAACTGCTCGGCACCATGCAGGGCGGCTACAACATCGTGACGTTGGTCGAGCTGCTGGACGACGCCGAACTGGCGCCCGTCGCGGCCGCCCAACTCAAGCACACCCTGCTGATGTTCGATGCGTTCCACGACGTCGCCGAAAAAGCCCGCAACGGCAACGAGCACGCCAAAGGCGTGATCCAGTCCTGGGCTGACGGCGAGTGGTTCAGCAACCGCCCTACCCTGGCCGACAAGATCAGCCTGCGCGTGTTCAAGGTAACCGGCGAAACCAACACCGACGACCTGTCGCCTGCGCCGGACGCCTGGTCCCGTCCTGACATCCCGCTGCACGCCCTGGCCATGCTGAAAATGGCCCGTGAAGGCATCGTGCCGGACGAGCAAGGCAAGACCGGCCCGATGAAGCAGATCGAAGAGATGCGTGGCCAAGGCTTCCCGATCGCCTACGTCGGCGACGTGGTCGGTACCGGTTCGTCGCGTAAGTCGGCGACCAACTCGGTATTGTGGTTCTTCGGCGACGACGTGCCTTACGTGCCGAACAAGCGTGCCGGCGGTTTCTGCTTCGGCAGCAAGATCGCCCCGATCTTCTACAACACCATGGAAGATGCTGGCGCACTGCCAATCGAATTCGACGTCACCAACATGAACATGGGCGACGTGATCGACCTGTACCCGCATGCTGGCAAAGTCTGCAAGCACGGCACCGACGAAGTCCTGACCACCTTCGAAATGAAGACCCCGGTGCTGTTGGACGAAGTCCGTGCTGGCGGCCGTATCCCGCTGATCATCGGCCGTGGCCTGACCGACAAGGCACGCGCCGAACTGGGCCTGGGCCCGACCGACCTGTTCAAGCTGCCTGAAGCGCCTGTCGACACCGGCAAAGGCTTCACCCTGGCGCAGAAAATGGTCGGCAAGGCCTGTGGTCTGCCAGAAGGCAAAGGCGTTCGTCCTGGCACTTACTGCGAGCCGAAGATGACCACCGTGGGGTCCCAGGACACCACCGGCCCAATGACCCGTGATGAACTCAAAGACCTGGCGTGCCTGGGCTTCTCGACCGACCTGGTGATGCAGTCCTTCTGCCACACCGCGGCTTACCCGAAGCCGATCGACGTGACCACCCACCACACCCTGCCTGACTTCATCATGACCCGTGGCGGTGTATCGCTGCGTCCAGGCGACGGCATCATCCACAGCTGGCTGAACCGCATGCTGCTGCCGGACACCGTCGGTACCGGTGGTGACTCCCACACCCGTTTCCCGATGGGCATCTCGTTCCCGGCCGGTTCTGGCCTGGTCGCGTTTGCTGCCGCCACCGGCGTAATGCCGCTGGACATGCCGGAATCGATCCTGGTGCGCTTCAAAGGCAAGATGAAACCTGGCATCACCCTGCGTGACCTGGTTCATGCCATTCCTTACTACGCGATCCAGGCTGGCCTGCTGACCGTAGAGAAGAAAGGCAAGAAGAACGCCTTCTCTGGCCGCATCCTGGAAATCGAAGGCCTGAACGACCTGACGCTGGAACAGGCTTTCGAGCTGTCCGATGCCTCGGCTGAACGTTCGGCTGCCGGTTGCACCATCAAGCTGTCCAAAGAGTCCGTCACCGAGTACCTGAACTCCAACATCACCCTGCTGCGCTGGATGATCGGCGAAGGCTACGGCGATGCACGCACCCTGGAACGTCGCGCCCAAGCGATGGAAGCCTGGGTTGCCAACCCGGAGTTGATGGAAGCCGATGCCGACGCCGAATACGCCGAAATCATCGAGATCGACCTGGCGGAAATCAACGAGCCGATCCTCTGCGCGCCAAACGACCCGGACGACGCCCGTCTGTTGTCCAGCGTCGCTGGCGAGAAGATCGATGAAGTGTTCATCGGTTCGTGCATGACCAACATCGGTCACTTCCGCGCTGCCGGCAAGCTGCTGGAGCAGGTCAAGGGCCAGCTGCCAACCCGTCTGTGGCTGTCGCCGCCGACCAAGATGGACGCTCACCAACTGACCGAAGAAGGCTACTACGGCATCTACGGCAAGGCTGGCGCACGCATGGAAATGCCAGGCTGCTCGCTGTGCATGGGTAACCAGGCACGCGTTGAGCCGAACTCCACCGTAGTGTCGACCTCGACCCGTAACTTCCCGAACCGCCTGGGTGATGGTGCCAACGTCTACCTGGCGTCGGCTGAGTTGGCGGCCGTGGCCTCTACCCTGGGTCGCCTGCCGACCGTCGAAGAGTACATGGGCTACGCGGCGAAACTGGACACCATGGCCAGTGACGTCTACCGCTACCTGAACTTCGACCAGATCGCCGAGTTCCGCAAGATCGCAGCAAGCGCCAACATCCCGGTGATTCAAGCTTAACGGTGTGTTGATGTGAAGAACGCCGCGTATCGCAAGGTACGCGGCGTTTTTTTACGCCTGGAACAAGGCATCTGCCGCACCACAAAACAAATGTGTGGCTTGCCCTAAACCAATGTAGGAGCGAGCTTGCTCGCGAAAAACTCACCGGCGCCGCGCTCATCCAGGAAGCACGCGTTATCGTTGACGTTCTTCGCGAGCAAGCTCGCTCCTACGCAACCAGCGAATACACCAACGCCGTAATGGCAACCAAGCCAACCGCAGTCACAAACACATTCGACGCCTGCCCACGGTACTTGGCCATGGCCGGCACCTTGCGGATGGCGTACATCGGCATCAGGAACAGAATCGACGCAATCACCGGCCCACCCAGGGTCTCGATCATGCCAAGGATGCTCGGGTTAAGCGTGGCAACGATCCAGCACACCACCAGCATGAAGGCAGCGGTCATGCGGTCCAGGGTCTTGGGTGCAGGACGGCGGCCAGTCTTGACCACCAGGCCCTTGAGGCCCTCGCTGGCGCCGATGTAGTGGCCCAGGAACGACTTGGCAATCGCCACGAACGCAATCAACGGTGCGGCAAAGGCAATCGTCGGGTTATCGAAGTGGTTGGCCAGGTACGACAGGATCGACAGGTTCTGCGCTTTGGCTTCAGCCAGTTGCGCCGGCGACAGGGTCAGTACGCAACTGAACACGAAGAACAGCACCATCGCCACCATCAGCAGGTGTGCGCGGGACAGGATCTGCGAACTGCGCTCCTCGGCGTGAGCGCCGTACTGGCGCTTCTGGTCTACAGCAAAGGCCGAGATGATCGGCGAATGGTTGAACGAGAACACCATCACCGGAATCGCCAGCCACAGCGTGTTGAGCAACGCCGACGGTGCCGGCACTTCGCTGGCGGTGCTGAGAATGCCGCCATTCCAGTGTGGCACCAGGTACACGGCCAGGAACAGCAAGGCGACGATAAACGGATATACCATCAGGCTCATGGCCTTGACGATTACCTGCTCACCGCAACGCACCACCGCCAGCAGGCCCAGAATCAACACAAACGCCAGGATCGCCCGGGGCGGCGGCAGGATATGCAGTTGATGCTCCATGAAGCTGCTGACGGTATTGGTCAGCGCCACGCTGTAGATCAGCAGGATCGGGAAGATCGCAAAGAAGTACAGCAAGGTGATCAGTGCACCGGCCTTGATACCGAAATGCTCTTCCACCACGTCGGTGATGTCTGAACCTTCGCGGCCGGACAGCACGAAACGGGTCAGCCCACGGTGGGCAAAGAACGTCATCGGGAAGGCCAGCAACGCGAGGATCACCAGCGGCCAGAAGCCCCCCAGGCCCGCGTTGATCGGCAAGAACAAAGTACCGGCGCCAATGGCGGTACCGAACAGCCCGAGCATCCAGGTGGTGTCCTGGCGGCTCCAGCTTGTGAGGGTTGCAGGTGTCGTTGCATAGCGTTCGTCGACGCTATTGGCCTGATCATTCATCCGGTCGGATCTCCGCATTCACACGGCCAGAACGAGTCAGAAAAACCTGACAGGCAGCGCCCTGGCCGAAACAAGGGCCGGATTGTCCGGGATTCTCTTGGAGAAGCAAAGACTTAGCTGAGGAATGGTTAGGCGGGGCCGCCCCAAAAAGCGCTTATGGCGGTTGACGCCTAGGGCATCAGGGTTACGTACGGATATCTAAGCATCCGCAAATCCAAACGAACAGGAGCCATCTGACAACAGAATCAGATACTGCCAGCTTTTTACACCATTGCTAAGGAGCCATCGTCAACGCCCCTTTAGTTGATAACAACCAAGGTTATTTCACGATGAAATTACGCTCCTCTCTCAACTCATTATTAATAACTGCACTGCTCGGCGCCGCATTGTTACCCAGCGCAGTCACGGCACAGCCCACCGCCCCTTCTGCTGCAAAAACCACGGATATCACACCCGATAACGCAGTCATGTTGACGGTATTCCTTAAACACGATCAGTCACCACCACTCAGCGAATTGAAAGCCCAACTGGCCAAGCAGGAATTTCACAAGGTCTTCCCGCCGGAAGGTGTCGAAGTCGTCAGCTGGAATATCACCATGGGCATAGGGCAAGTCATTGTGCTGCGCTTACCGGCGTCACGCCTGGCGCAAGTCAACCTGGCCATAGAGAACACCGCATGGGGTGTCTACAAGACAGAATTCTTCCCGACGTACGATTTCATGCCGATCGCACAAAGAGAGCGAACCCAAGCCCGGCAAACGGGGACTGTTCAGTAGCTGGCGCAACAACTAAGTAGCCGAGGTTCCCAGGTTTGGATTGCGCAGCTCGCCCTGTATGGCGTTCTGCGCAATAGCCAGTTTTTCTACCAATTCAGGTGTCTCGTGGGCAGTCAGCGCCATAAGTGGAAGGTCCCAGTCATAGTCCTTGATGACGTTTATCCGAAAACCACCCGCTGCATCAAATTCCGGGTACCAACCCACATCCAGTAACAATCCCCCGGCGAACTCCACCTGGAGCATATCTTCCTTCAGCAGATCGACCTGCTTGGCCACTGCAATATCCTGCAGGTGCGACAGGTCGTCATGGGTGACTGTACCGCCGGTAAAGTTAAGCGAGATCAATTTGTTAACCTCCTGAATTCCTGTTCAGAAATCGGGTGACCATGGATAGCACCGGCGCTGAGCTCTATTCGCACCCAGCGGCTGAGTTTGCCATGGCTGGCACCTATGCAGTGGGAGAGCTCCATCACTTTCCAGGGTTTTCCGTTGGTGGTGGGTATTCCGTTTTTATAAGCTTCCCTTTCAAGCTTTTCAATAGCGATGCCTGGCCTGTACTTGGCGGGGCCAATCAGCGTACTGGCAATCACTGTTCTCCAGGGAACCTGGGCTGAGGGACAGTGTTTGTAACCATACGGTGTCCATTCGATCTCTTCGGGTGCGGCAGGAACAGGCATCCATATCGTCTCTGCTGGTGGAAAAGTCATTGAAGTCTTGCGCAAAAAAGCGGGCGCGGATGGACAGTCTGTGAATTCAGACGGGCCTTACGAGCGAAGAAGTTTTCCCACCCCAATAAAACGCTGCGTCTTACAAATCCCGCATACTCATGCTCTCAAACCCTTCAGGAAGAGCCTTGCGATGCCCACCACTGTTCTGGTCCTGGTTGAAACCATCAACGAATACCTGCAAATCATCGAAAGCAGTGATTTCCATGTGATCCTGGCGCCGACGCCCGCTGAACGCGCCCAGGCGATCAAGACCCACGGTGGACAGATCCAGGCAGTGCTGACCCGTGGCCCGCTGGGGCTTTACGCCGAGGAAATCGCCGCGCTGCCCCTGCTGGAGATCATCTGCGTGATCGGTGCCGGCTACGAGCAGGTGGACCTGCAGGCGGCGAGCAACCGTGGGATTGTGGTCACCAACGGCGCTGGCGTGAACGCCCCGTCGGTGGCCGATCACGCCATGGCGTTGTTGCTGTCGCTGGTGCGTGGCATTCCCCAGACGGATGCGGCGGTGCGGCGCGGCGAATGGCCGAAGGTGATGCGCCCTTCCCTGAGCGGTAAACACCTGGGAATTCTCGGGCTGGGCGCGGTGGGCATGGAGATTGCCCGGCGCGCCGCCCTTGGGTTCGGCATGGAGGTGAGCTATCACAACCGCCAACCCCGCGATGACGTGGATTACACCTACTGTGCGACGGCTGTTGAGCTGGCGCGTACCTCGGATTTCCTGGTGCTGGCTACGCCCGGCGGTGCCAGCACCCGTCACCTGATCGACCGTCACGCCCTGGACGCCCTGGGGCCGCACGGCTTTCTGGTCAACATCGGGCGCGGCAGCGTAGTGGTGACCGACGACCTGGTCGCCGCGCTGGAGCAGCGCCGCATCGGCGGCGCCGCGCTGGACGTGTTTGACGATGAGCCTGCCGTGCCCGATGCCCTCAAGCGCCTTAGCAATACCGTGCTGACATCCCACGTGGCCGGTCTGTCCCCGGAAGCGGCCCATGATACGGTGCAGCGCGTCGCTGATAATCTGCTGGAATACTTTGCGGGCCGCCCTGTGCTTACACCGGTGGCCTTGCCAGCGCCCGCAAAATGACCAATCAGGCACGCTGATCACCCTTCAACACGCTAACCTATTAAACCGCCCCGACCTTGTCGCTGGGCGGCTGTGCGCATTAGATTAGGAAATAGTCCAAGGCCTTTAGAATAAGTAGAAGGGATAAGCATGGCGCTGAATGACCAATCGACCCAGATTCGCCCAGGCGAAGAACTTGATGCCAGCCTGATCGATCCCTACCTCAAGGCCCATATCCCGGGCTTGGAGGGCACGCCCACCGTCAGCCAGTTCCCCGGTGGTGCATCGAACCTGACCTACCTGCTCCAATACCCTGGCCAGGAACTTGTGCTGCGGCGCCCGCCGTTTGGCCACAAGGCCAAGTCTGCCCACGACATGGGCCGCGAATACCGCATTCTCAACCAACTCAAAGATGGCTTTCCGTACTGCCCCAAAGCCTATGTGCACTGCACCGATGAATCGGTGATCGGCGCCGAGTTCTATGTGATGGAGCGCGTCAACGGCATCATCCTGCGTTCCGATCTGCCGGCTGAACTGGGCCTGGACACCACCCGCACCGAAGCCTTGTGCAAGAGCTTTATCGACAAGTTCGTCGAGCTGCACCAGGTCGACTACCACGCCTGCGGCCTGGCCGACCTGGGCAAGCCCGAAGGCTACGTGGCGCGGCAGATTCGCGGCTGGGGCGAGCGCTATGAAAAAGCCCTGACGCCCGATGCGCCAAAATGGGAGGCGGTACGCGCCTGGCTCAACGACAAGATGCCTGCCGATCACCCCACCTCCAGCATCGTGCACAACGACTACCGCTTCGACAACGTGATCCTCGACCCGCACAACCCGATGCAGATCATCGGTGTGCTGGACTGGGAGCTGACCACCCTGGGCGACCCGCTGATGGACCTGGGCAACACCCTCGCCTACTGGATCGAGGCCGCAGACCCAGCGCCGGTGCAATTGATGCGCCGCCAGCCGAGCAACGCCCCCGGCATGCTCACCCGCCGCCAGTTTGTCGACTACTACGCCGAGCGCTCCGGCATCCAGATCGACAATTTCGATTTCTATTACACCTATGGCCTGTTCCGTCTGGCCGGGATTGTGCAGCAGATCTACTACCGCTTCTTCCATGGCCAGACCCAGGACAAACGCTTCGCGCAGTTCATCCACATGAACAAACTGCTGGAGCAGATGAGCCTGAATGTCATCGGCAAATCAGCGCTCTGAGTGCAACTACAAGGAACCCTCATGTCCAAGACCAACCTGTTTGACCTCGACGGCAAGATTGCTTTCGTTTCCGGCGCCAGCCGTGGCATCGGTGAGGCCATCGCCAAGTTACTGGCCCAGCAAGGCGCCCACGTGATTGTCTCCAGCCGCAAGCTGGACGGTTGCCAGCACGTGGCCGATGCAATCATCGCCGAGGGCGGCAAAGCCACGGCCATTGCCTGCCACATTGGTGAAATGGAGCAGATCACCCAAGTGTTTGCCGGCATCCGCGAACAGTTCGGCCGCCTGGATATCCTGGTCAACAACGCCGCCACCAACCCGCAGTTCTGCAACGTCCTGGACACAGATCTGGGTGCGTTCCAGAAGACCGTTGACGTGAATATTCGCGGCTACTTCTTCATGTCGGTGGAGGCCGGCAAGCTGATGCGCGAGAACGGCGGCGGCAGCATCATCAACGTGGCCTCGATCAACGGCATCTCGCCGGGCGTGTTCCAGGGCATCTACTCGGTGACCAAGGCCGCCGTGATCAACATGACCAAGGTATTTGCCAAGGAATGTGCAGCCTTTGGCATCCGCTGCAACGCCCTGTTGCCGGGCCTGACCGATACCAAGTTCGCCTCGGCACTGGTCAAGAACGACTCGATCCTGAAAATGGCCCTGGCGCAGATCCCGCTCAAGCGCGTGGCCGCCCCCAGCGAAATGGCCGGCGCGGTGCTGTACCTGGCCAGCGACGCGTCGAGCTATACCACCGGGGTTTCGCTGAATGTGGACGGCGGCTTCCTGTCCTGATCTCGCCTGGGTTTTTTCAGATCGATTTGCGCGTACCCTTGTCGCGGATCGATCTGCCCCAGGATGAAACATGGAACTGCACCTCGTCATTACCGGTCGCAAGGACCTCGCCGCCCAGCTGTATCAGCAGTTGCGCGAGGCCATCGCCGCCGGGCGGCTCGCAGCCGGCGCGCAACTGCCCCCCAGCCGACTGCTCGCCGAACAATTGGGCATCTCGCGCAAGACGGTGTCGGACACCTACGCCACCTTGACGTACGAGGGCCTGCTGGTTGGCAAGACCGGCCGCGGCACCTTCGTCAATGCGTGGGCACCACAGCCCCATCACGTACAGACTGCCACCGACCTGGCGTGCGCCGCCAACCTGGGCAAATGGGCGGCACTGCCCTCGCCCATGCACCACCCTGCCCGCGAAGAAATCCTGCGCTACGAATTTATCGGCGGCGCGACGACACGCCACCATTTCCCCCAGGACGAATGGCGGCGTTGCACCCAGGATGCGTTGCGTCGCATCGCCCAGAACAACGGCTTTTACAGCCAGCCCGAAGGGGTGCCGGCGCTGCGCGAGGCCATCGCCGGGCATATCGCGTTTTCCCGCGGGGTCAAATGCCGCGCCCGCGATATCGTGGTCACCAATGGGGCACAGCAGGCGCTGGACCTGCTCGCCCGCGTGGTGCTTGAGCCCGGCAGCCTGGTCGCGATGGAAGACCCTGGCTACAGCCCCGCACGCCAATTGTTCGTCGCGATGGGCGCTCGCGTCGCCAGTGTCGCCGTCGATGAACAGGGCCTGCAGGTCGACCAGATCCCGGATGGCACCCGTCTGATCTATGTGACGCCGTCCCACCAATTCCCCCTTGGCATGCCCATGAGCCAGACGCGGCGCGCGGCCCTGCTGGACCGCGCCATTGCGCTCGGCGCGATCATCATCGAAGACGATTACGACAGCGAATTCCGCTACGAAGGCCGCCCCACCGACTCCCTGCAAAGCATGGATACCCGCGGCGTGGTCACCTACGTCGGCACCTTTTCCAAAACCCTGTCGCCGGAGCTACGCCTGGGCTATGCGGTGCTGCCGCCGGCCATTTATGGTGCGGTGCTCAAGGCCAAGCAATTGACCGACCAGCACAGCGCTACCTTGCCGCAGTGGGCACTGGCCAAGTTCATCAGCGAAGGCTACCTGCTCAAGCATATTCGCCGCTGTCACGGCGTCTATGCGGGGCGTCGCGAACGCATCCTGCAGCGTCTGGCGGGCGATCTGTCGCCGTGGTTCGAGGCCGTACCGACGGTGGCGGGCTTTCACCTGGCGGCTCTGTGCAAGGTGCCGGTAAATATTCCATTGCTGATGGAACGGGCGCGCCAGGTCGAGGTGGGGCTATACCCTCTGGACGTGTTCTTCCACGACCGGCCGGTGCGCTCGGGGCTGATTATGGGGTTCGGCGCCATCGAGAGCCTGGACATCGACCCGGCGCTGGACAAGGTGCGGGATATTCTCCTGCAGATTGGCTAGGCGGTTTTCCGACGCATTGGTCATTGGTGGCAAGCCCCCGGCGGCGTAGGGTGAAGCGGTCTTTCACCCGATGGAACCCTCATCATGAAACGCTTATTCGCTGCCACATTGATGCTCGCCTCCCTCAGTGCATTTGCCCACGACCCGGTCTACAACAAGGAAACGCTCAAGGTGCTGCAAGAGCACGCCTTGACCAACGTGCCGGGCAAGAAAACCATCATGCTCACCGTGGACTACGCCCCCGGCCAGGCCACCGTGCCCCACAGCCACACCGGCACCGCCGTGGCTTATGTGCTCGAAGGCGAGATCACCTCGCGGGTCAATGATGAAAAGGCAATCACCTACAAAGCCGGGCAATCGTTCTACGAACCGGCCGGCTCGCGGCATTTTGAGTCAAGCAATGCCAGCCAGACCCAACCGGCCAAACTGCTGGTGGTGATGGTGCTGGATGACAAGGCTGAGGTACTCACCCCCCTTCCCCAATAATCAGCAACACCACAAAACCCATGTGGGAGCTGGCTTGCCTGCTCCCACAGTTTTAACCGTGTCTGGTCAGGGACGTCTGAAGAGGTTGCGCTGGTGTTCAATGCGCGGCCGGCACACGCACCCTTCCAGATGATCATTGACCATCCCCGTCGCCTGCATCAACGCATACATCGTGGTCGGGCCGACAAAGGTCCAACCGCGTTTCTTCAGGGCTTTGGACAAGCGCACCGAAGCCGCTGAGGTCGGATTGGCCGTCCAGTAAGCCATGTCCACCACTGCCGGCCGCTCTTGCACGCCGGGTTCGAACGCCCACAGCCAGCGCGCCAGCGAACCGGTCTCCTCCACCAGTTCACAGGCCCGGCGTGCGTTGTTGATGGCCGAGATGATCTTTGCCCGATTGCGCACGATGCCCGGCTCGCTCATCAACCGCTCAATGTCCGCCTCGCCGTACTGCGCCACCCGGCGAAAATCAAAACCCTCGAACGCCTGCCGAAAGTTTTCGCGCTTGCGCAGGATGGTGATCCACGCCATCCCCGCCTGAAACCCCTCCAGGCAGATCTTCTCGTACAGCGCGATGTCATCCGCTACCGGCACACCCCACTCGTGGTCGTGGTAATGCAGGTACGCGGGCGCTGCAGTGCGCCAGGCGCAATACATGCGCCCTGCTTCGTCGGTTGTCAGCCCTGATTGGTCCATCCATCACCTCGTATGCCGAGGGCGATGATACGCAAAAAAAATTGATCCCTGCCAACCGCTCAAGCATCGCACTTACCGACCAACTGGTCAGACCGGGACCTGCCAACCGCCAAATATTTGCTTGTGATTTAAAAAAAACCGAGCGTAGACTGGCCCCGCACTGGACTTACCGGTAAGACCACAACAATTAAGCCCTGGAACCACCAGGGCACCGAATAGAGATCCCTCCCATGCTCAGATGGTGCTCGCGTTCGATTTTCCTGCAAGTCGTGATTGGCCTGATACTCGGCATCGTCTGCGGCCTGGCCCTTCCTGAATTCTCCTCGCAACTCAAACCCTTGGGTGACGGCTTTATCAAGCTGATCAAAATGCTGATCGGCCTGATCGTGTTCTGCGTGGTGGTCAGCGGTATTTCCGGCGCGGGCGACTTGAAGAAGGTCGGACGCATCGGCCTCAAGTCGGTGATCTATTTTGAGATGCTGACCACCGTCGCCCTGGTGCTCGGCCTGATCATGGCCTTCAGCACCGGCATCGGCAGCGGCGCCAATATTCACCTGGAGCAACTCTCTTCTGCCGGCTTGAATGAGTTGGCCGACAAAGGCCAGCACATCCGCGGCACCAGCCAGTTCCTGATGGAGTTGATCCCCAACTCGGTGGTCGGCGCCTTTGCCGACAACAACGTGCTGCAAGTGCTGTTGTTCTCAGTGCTGTTCGGCAGCGCGCTGAACCTGGTGGGCGAAGCGGCCAGTGGCATTTCGCGGCTGATCAACGAATTGAGCCATGTGATCTTCCGCATCATGGGCATGATCGTGCGCCTGGCGCCGGTGGGCGTATTCGGTGCCATCGCCTTCACCACCAGCACCTATGGCCTCGACTCGCTGCAACACCTGGGCAGCCTGGTGGGGCTTTTCTACCTGACCTGCTTTGCCTTCGTGGCGGTGATCCTCGGGCTGGTGATGCGCCTGTCGGGCCTGCGCATGTTGCCGCTGCTCAAGTACCTGCGCGAAGAGCTGCTGATCGTGATGGGCACCGCGTCGTCCGACGCGGTGTTGCCGCAAATCATGCGCAAACTGGAGCACCTGGGCATCGGCAGCTCCACCGTGGGCCTGGTGATTCCCACCGGCTACTCGTTCAACCTCGACGGTTTTTCCATCTACCTGACCCTGGCCATCGTGTTTATCGCCAACGCCACCGGCACACCACTGTCGATGACCGACTTGCTGACCATCCTCCTGGTATCGTTGATCACCTCCAAGGGCGCCCATGGCATTCCAGGCTCAGCATTGGTGATCCTGGCGGCAACGCTCACAGCGATTCCGGCGATTCCGGTAGTCGGCCTGGTGTTGGTGCTGGCGGTGGACTGGTTCATGGGCATCGGCCGTGCGCTGACCAACCTGATCGGCAACTGCGTGGCCACCGTGGCGATTGCTCGCTGGGAAAAAGACATTGATATCCAGCGCGCCAACAAGGTGCTCGACGGCCAGCAAGGCTATGCCTTCCAGGCCAAGAAGCCGGTGCTGCCGGCGCATCAGGAGTTCTAACCCCTCTTATGAGCGGCACGGATCAAATGTGGGAGCGGGCTTGCTCGCGAAAGCGGTGGTTCAGCTTGCAAATCCAGTGACTGACACACCGTATTCGCGAGCAAGCCCGCTCCCACATTTTGACCACCGCCCGCTTGGCAATCGTATGAGCAACATCAAGGAGCCATCGACGTGATCAGCACCTCAACCGTCGTCAATTCAGTGGTAGAAAAACTGCGCGCCGCACTCAAGCGAGGCCAGTGGCGCCGCGGTGAAATGCTGCCCGGTCAACGCGAACTGGCCGAACAGTTGGGCATCAGCCGTCCGAGCCTGCGTGAAGCGGTGATCGTGCTGGAAACCCTTGGCCTGGTGCGCTCCATGCCGGGCAAAGGCGTGGTCGTGCTGGAAACCAGCGTCAGCGAGCCGCAGTCGAGCGACGCCGTGGCCGACGCCAGCCTCGAGGACATCCTGCAACTGCGCTACACCCTCGAACCCTTCATCGTCGGCCTGGTGGCGCAGTCCATCAGCAGCAAGGAAATCGGCCAACTGCGCCTGACCCTGATGGACATGCGCGAAGCCCTCGATGCCGGCGATGCCGAAGCCGGCATGAACGCCTATATCGACTTCCATGAAGAACTCTTCGCCCTGACCTCCAACCCGATCTTCCAGAACGTGGTGCAGCAAACCAGTACCGCGCTCAAACAAAGCGCCCAGGTACTGCGCAACTCCCCTGAACACCTGGCCGAACGCCTGCAAGAGAACGAAGCCGTGGTACGCGCCATCCGCAACAAGAACAGCGCCCTGGCCAGTGCCGAAATGCGCCGGCACATCCTTCAGGAAGGCCTGCGCATGGGCATTCGCTTGAATATCCCGGACGACCATCTGGGCAGTTGATTTTCGGAGACCGGCCATGAACGCTCACGCCCTGCAACGCGATTTCACCCTCACCTCCCTACGCTGGGTGCCGGAAAAAAAGCCCTCGGTGGACGATATCTACCCACGTTTGTTCGACGCCATCCTTGAGCAACGCATTGCGCCCGCCAGCCGATTCACCGAAGAAGGCCTGGGCGAACTCTTTGGCGTGAGCCGCAGCGTGATTCGCCGGGTGCTCGCCAAGCTGTCCCATCAGCAAGTGGTCATCCTGCGCCCCAACCAGCGCGCCCAGGTCGCCGCGCCGGATGCCCAGCACACACGGCAGATTCTCGAAGCACGGCGCCTCACCGAAATCACCGTGGTGCAACTGGCCTGCGCCCAGGCCACAGCGATGCAGATTCGCCAACTGCGCGAGCTGATTGCACAGGAGCGCGACGCCATTGAGCGTGACCAGCGTGGGCCGGCGATCCGGTTTTCGGGAGAGTTTCATCTGCAACTGGCGCACATGGCAGGCAATGCGCCGCTGGCACAGTTTCTCAACAGCTTGGTGCCGTTGACGTCGTTGATCATTGCGCAATTTGAAGCCAAGGCCTGCACCTATTGCGCGTGGCAGGAACATGTGGCGATTGTGGATGCCGTGGAACAGCGCGACGCCCACACGGCTGTCGCCTTGATGACCCAGCACCTGGATCACCTGGAAACCCGACTACTCAAACACCACTGACACCAAGTGAATGAAGTTAAAACTGTGGGAGCTGGCTTGCCTTAATGCCATTGTAGGAGCGAGCTTGCTCGCGAAAAACTCAAAGGCGCCGCGTTCATTCAGCAAGCACGCGTTATCGTTGACGTTTTTCGCGAGCAAGCTCGCTCCTACAGAAGGCGACGACCGCTTAACTGACTGGCAAGCCAGCTCCTACATTGATCGCATTTCAGATCAAATAAAAAAGCCCCCGCATCTCACGATGCGGGGGCTTCTGGTTTACCGAGGCATCAAGCCGGCTGCAACACCGACTGACCACTTAACGCCAGGTCCAGCAACTCACGGTTGGCCACCGCGTACATGGCGTAGTCCGTGCCCACTGCGGCACGAATTTCCACCATCATGGCGCGCCAACGATCAGCCATGTCCTGATGCTGCTCAAGCCACAGGGCCACGCGGGCTTCCATGTCTTGTGGCGCATCGGCCATTTGCAGGACCGAAATGGTGATCGCCCGTTGCTGCCAGTCCACGTCGTCGCGGAAAGCTTCGCGGGCCTGGGCCTGCCAGTTGTTGGCCACTGGCAGATCGCTGATCTGCTGCAGGTACCACGGCAGGTCCAGGGCGCTGCCGACGGCGAAGTAGGCCTTGGCCACTTCGGCGGCGTCATGCCCGGTCACGTCGGCGGCTTCGATGATCGGCAGCAAGGTGTACAGGTGGGTAGTACCCGCAACCATGCGCGCCAACAACTCCGGTACGCCGGCCTGAGTGTAGGCCTGGTAGCGGTTCTGCCAGCCTTCGCGGGTCGGGCCTTCCAGCAGTTCGTCGAGTTTGAGGCCCAGCGCGGCCAGGTGCGGACCGAAGTGCGCGGTGTCGCGCCCGGCGTCTTGCTCGTTGCGACGGCTGCGCAGGAACCAGCGCGTAGCGCGACGGCCCAGACGCATCAGTTCATCCATCAGCTCCAGTTGCACGTCAGCGCAAACCTGGTGGTCCAGGGCTTCGATCTGGCGGAACCAGTGCGGGAGATGGAAGATGTCCCGCACGATCACATAAGCGCCCGCCACGTTCGCCGGGCTCATGCCAGTCGACTCTTTGAGTCGCTGAACGAAGGTGATGCCCATGTGGTTGACCAGATCGTTGGCGATCTGGGTGCTGACGATCTCGCGCTTCAGGCGATGGCGACGCATGGCTTCGCCGAACTTGGCCACCAGGCTCGGTGGGAACGCGGTCTCCATGTCACGGGTCAGGTACTCGTCATCCGGTACCAGCGACTTGAGCAGTGCTTCCTTGAGGTCGATCTTGCTGTAGGAGATCAGCACCGACAGTTCCGGACGGGTCAGCCCCTTTCCAGCGGAAGCGCGCTCGATGAGCTGCTCTTCGGTCGGCAGGTACTCGATGGCACGGTCCAGCTTGCCACGGCCCTCCAGGTCGCTCATCAGGCGCTTGTACTCGGCAGCACGCTCGTAAGCCTTGCGCGCGGCCAGGGACAGGGCCTGGGTCTGCTTGTAGTTGTTGCCCAACACCAGGTTGCCGACTTCGTCGGTCATGCTCGCCAGCAACTGGTTGCGCTGCTTGTCGGTCATGTCACCGGCCTGCACCACTTCGTTGAGCAGGATCTTGATGTTCACTTCGTGGTCGGAGCAATCCACGCCACCGGCGTTGTCGATGAAGTCGGTGTTGGAACCGCCGCCATTGAGGCCGAATTCCACCCGGCCCAGCTGGGTCATGCCGAGGTTACCGCCCTCGCCCACTACCTTGCAGCGCAGCTCGTTGCCGTTGACGCGCAGTGCGTCGTTGGCCTTGTCGCCCACATCGGCATGGCTCTCGGTGCTGGCCTTGACGTAGGTACCGATACCGCCGTTCCACAACAGGTCCACCGGCGCCTTGAGCAAGGCGTTGAGCAGTTCGGTCGGGGTCAGCTTGTCGGCCTGGATGTCGAAGCGTTCTTTCATCTGTGGCGAGATGGCAATGCTTTTCGCGCTGCGCGAGAAGATACCGCCGCCTTCGGACATGATGCTGGTGTCGTAGTCGGTCCAGGCCGAACGCGGCAGTTCGAACAAACGCTTGCGCTCGACGAAGCTGGTGGCCGGGTTCGGGTTCGGGTCGATGAAGATATGCAGGTGGTTGAAGGCTGCGACCAGTTGCAGCGTGTCGGACATGAGCAAGCCGTTACCGAACACGTCACCGGCCATATCGCCGACGCCCACCACGGTGATGCTGTCTTCCTGCACGTTGATGCCGCGCTCACGGAAGTGACGCTGCACACCCACCCAGGCGCCCTTGGCGGTGATGCCCATTTTCTTGTGGTCGTAACCGGCCGAACCACCGGAAGCGAACGCATCGCCCAGCCAGAAGCCGTAGTCGATGGCAATGCCGTTGGCGATGTCGGAGAAGGTCGCAGTGCCCTTGTCCGCCGCCACCACCAGGTACGGGTCATCGTCGTCATGACGCACGACGTTGACCGGCGGCACCAGCGCGCCGTCTTTCAGGTTGTCGGTGATGTCCAACAGGCCGGAGATGAAGATGCGGTAGCAGGCGATGCCTTCGGCCGCGATCTCGTCCCGGCTGCCGCCCAATGGCAGGCGACGCGGCAGGAAGCCGCCCTTGGCGCCCACCGGTACGATCACCGAGTTCTTCACTTGCTGGGCTTTTACCAGGCCGAGCACTTCGGTGCGGAAGTCTTCTTCACGGTCGGACCAGCGCAGGCCGCCACGGGCGACGTTACCAAAGCGCAGGTGCACGCCTTCGACCCGTGGCGAGTACACGAAGATTTCAAACTTCGGCACTGGCTTGGGCAGCTCGGGGATAGCACGCGGGTCGAACTTGAAGCTGAAGTACGACTTGTTCTGGCCGTTGGCATCGGTCTGGTAGAAGTTGGTACGCAGGGTGGCCTTGATCAGGTCCAGGTAGCGACGCAGGATACGGTCTTCGTTGAGCACCTGAACGTCGTCCAGAGCGCTGAGGATCGCTTGCTCCAGTCGTTGCTGCTTGTCTTCCAGGTCGTCGGCAGTGAGCTTGCGCGCCAAGTAGAAGCGGGTCTTGAACAACCGGGTCAACTCGCGGGCGATGTCGGTGTGGTTGTTCAGGGTGCTGGCGATGTAACCCAGGTCGAAGCCCAGGCGAATCTGCTTCAGGTAACGGGCATAGGCACGCAGCAGCGCCACGTCGCGCCAAGGCAGGCCGGCGGTGAGGACCAGGCGGTTGAACGCATCGTTCTCGGCATCGCCATGCACGATGTGCACGAACGCATCCTGCAAGGTGTCGTTGAGCTGCTGGATATCCAGGTTCACGCCTTCGGCGGCGATGAACGCAAAGTCATGGATCCAGAACTCGCGGCCGTTGGCATGGCGCAGGCGATACGGGAACTCGCCCAGCACACGCAGGCCGAGGTTTTCCAGGATCGGCAGCACGTCGGACAGCGCCAGCGGCGTATCGGCGTGGTAGAGCTTGCAATGCAGCTCGCGTTGGCCGGAGACCTGGCCCAGCGGCTGATAGAAGCTCATCACCAGCGGGTTGGCTTCGGTCAGGCTGTTGAGGTGCTGCATGTCGACCACAGCCGAATGCGCGGCAAAACGCTCGCGGTAGCCGGCCGGGAAGCCTTTGGGGAAATCCGCCAGCACGTTGGTGCCCTGGGCTTCGCCGAAGCTTTCCACTACCAGGCTGGCGTAGTCGTCCTGCCAGCTGCGGCAGGCCTGCACCACTTCTTTTTCCAGTTGCAGCGGGTCGATGTCCAGGCGGTTCTTCGGGTCAACCCGCAGAATCAGTTGCACACGGGCCAGTACGGACTCGGAGAAGAAGGTCCAGAACTCGCAGTCCGAGGCCTTCAGACGGTCCATCAGCACTTGCTGGATCTTCTGGCGCACTTCGGTGGAATAAATGTCGCGTGGCACGTAGGCCAGGCAGTAGCAGAAACGACCGTAGGGGTCTTTGCGCAGGAACACGCGGATCTTGTTGCGCTCCTGGATCTGCACGATCGACATCACGGTGCTGAACAACTCGTCGACCGGAGTCTGGAACAGGTCGTCACGGGGCAGTACTTCAACCACCTGGGCAAGCTCTTTACCCAGGTGTGCCTTGGCCTGGAAGCCCGAACGGCGTTCGATTTCCGCGACCTTGCGACGGATGTAAGGGATCACCCGCACGCTTTCGCCGTACACCGAGGAGGTGTACAGGCCCATGAAACGGTGCTCCTTGATGACCTTGCCGTCGGCGCTGATCTCGCGGATCGACACGTAGTCCGGGTAGGCAGGACGGTGCACACGACTAGGGTGGGCGGCCTTGGCGAACGACAGTACGGTCGGCTCGCGCAGGTAGGCCACGGCGTAGTCTTCGATGCGCAGGTCTTCGGCGGTGAGGCCGGCGCGCAGCAGCTTGGTCAGACCGAGGAAGGAACTGGCGTCATATTCGATATGACCGCCGTCCGCCTCGTCACGTACCACGAACTCTTCGTAGCCCAGGAAAGTGAAGTGGTTGCCCACCAGCCATTCGAGGAAGTTCTTGATCTCGGCTTTTTCTTCGCCGTCGATGGCGAACGCGCTGGCGTCGATACCGGCCAGCAGGTCCTGGACCTTGGCTTTCATCGGTTCGAAATCGGCCACGGCCACGCGTACTTCGCCTAGCACCTGCTCAAGCTCTTTGCTCAGCACGTTCAGTTCGGCGGCGTTGGCGCAGCGGTCGATCTCCAGGTACATCAGCGATTCTTGCAGGATGCCTTCGCCCTGGGTGCCTTTAGGCAGGATTTCCAGCAACTCGCCCTTGCTGCCACGACGCACGCTGAGCACGGTGGTTTGCAGGGTATGGATGCTGTAGCCACGGCGGTTCAGCTCGGTGCGTACCGAGTCGACCAGAAAGGGCAGGTCATGGTGCAGCACTTCGACCGCGGTGTGGGTCGATTGCCAGCCATGACGTTCGTAATCGGGGTTGTAGACCCGCACTTGCGGTTGGGTGTGATCAAAGCGCTCAAGCAGGCGCCAGGCAGACAGGGTGCAACCGGCCAGGTCGGAAAGGCGACGCTGGGTCAGTTCGTCCAGGGAAATGATGCCGAAGAATTGTTCAGCGAACAGCGCCACTTGTGGCAGTGCCTGTTCACTGAGGTGCTGCGCCAGTGCCGCTTGCAGTTGATGCTGGAAGTCGGCCTTGCTGGCTGCGGTGAAGAACGCCATCTGTGGTACTCCGCTTGGGCTTGTTATTGATGAAAGCGTCGCGTGTTATCCCCTTGCGGGGAGACCGTCAGCTCTGTTCGCTGGTGTGCTGACAAGCACCATAAACGAATCAGGGTGACAGGTGGGTGAAGCTGGACAAGACAGTCAGGTCACATACAACTTCCATACGGCATGCCCTGGGCCAGGTGACGATACGACGGGCAGGTCAGGCGCCTGGCACAGGGCACATCCGTTGCGCAGCTTAACGAGTGTAGGAAGAACGCTGCTTGCGACGCTGCGACATATTCGGTCATCGGTAAGCAGGGTGCTGGTTGCAACTTGGGCAACCCCGGATTGTCGGTAGAAAATCTTGCTACTTTGCACACCATCTGTACCAGAAATGACCGATCCGGCCCCTCAGGTCATGCCTAACTTCCGACACAGGATGAAGCACAAAATTCGCCGTAGTGGCACAATTGCCCTCCCCTACACAGGATTGCCCCATGCTGCAGCTGAAAACCGACGCCCTGATGGCCACCCCGTGCGACGACGAAGAAGACAACATGGCCATGCTTTGCTGTCACGGCAAGAACGGCGAAATGTTCATGCTCACCCGCTACCCGGATGAAGACGAAGTGGAGCTGACCTGGGACTACGCGCCTTCGACCCTCGATGGGCTGAAAGTGACGCTGGGCGACACCACCTTATTGATCGAACTGGCGGCCGGCGATGCCGACGCCCTGGGCGGCAAGGACCAGCTGGAGATCACCCACGGCACCGCCGCGTCAGACATGGCCGAAGTGCAGCAAACCCTGCAGAACATCCTCACAGGCACCGGCACGTTCATTCGGACTTGAAACCGGTCACTTGAAACTTCGGCACGACGCTAAATCTGTGGCGAGGGAGCTTG
Organism: Pseudomonas fluorescens; assembly: GCF_001902145.1. Taxonomy (GTDB): domain Bacteria; phylum Pseudomonadota; class Gammaproteobacteria; order Pseudomonadales; family Pseudomonadaceae; genus Aquipseudomonas; species Aquipseudomonas fluorescens_BV. The sequence continues at coordinate 139,033 of NZ_MRST01000017.1, read as the reverse complement.
CTCCCGTGACGGCCTGACAGCCGACGCTGATCTGGCTGAGGCACGGCGATCCAAATGTGGGAGCTGGCTTGCCTGCGAAGGTATCGACTCGGTGTGCCTGAATCACCGAGTTGACTGGATCGCAGGCAAGCCAGCTCCCACAGTGACCGTGCTCTACCTACCCAGCTGTTATACCGCTCACACCGCAATCCTGTAAGTTTCGCCAAAAATACCCATCAAGCCGTTAGTCGCCACACCCCGCGATGCATTAAAGTAAACGCCCCAGGCCTGGTGTTCTGTCACGACACCCAGGCTCATCTTTCCAGGAACCGTCATCGATGGAACATCGTGAAGCGCTGCTTGCGCTGCGAACCTTTCTTTCTACGCAGATTCTCGGCCAGGAAAAACTCATCGATCGCCTGTTGATCGCCCTGCTCGCTGACGGCCATATGCTGGTCGAAGGCGCGCCGGGGCTGGCCAAGACCAAGGCGATCAAGGAGTTGGCCGAAGGGATCGAAGCGCAGTTCCATCGTATCCAGTTCACCCCCGACCTGTTGCCTGCCGATATCACCGGCACCGAGATCTATCGCCCGGAAACCGGCAGCTTCGTATTCCAGCAAGGGCCGATCTTCCATAACCTCGTGCTCGCGGACGAAATCAACCGTGCCCCGGCCAAGGTGCAGTCAGCCTTGCTCGAGGCCATGGCCGAGCGCCAGGTCAGCGTGGGCCGCAGCACTTACGAGCTGTCGCCGCTGTTTCTGGTGATGGCCACGCAAAACCCCATCGAGCAGGAAGGCACCTACCCGCTGCCCGAAGCCCAACTCGACCGGTTCCTGATGCACGTCAAGATCGGTTTCCCGGACGCCGCCGTCGAGCGCCGTATCCTGCAGCAAGCTCGTGGCGAAGCACTGAATGGCGAAACCAAGCCCGAGCGCCGGGTCAGCCAGCAGGCCATCTTTGCCGCACGCAAGGAAATCCTCGGCCTGTACATGGCCGATGCCGTGGAGGAATACCTGGTGCAACTGGTGATGGCCACGCGCACCCCTGCCAAGTTCGACCCGGAAATGGCCGAGTGGATCGCCTATGGCGCCAGCCCCCGTGGTTCCATCGCCCTGGACCGCTGCGCCCGCGCCCATGCCTGGCTGGCCGGTCGCGACTTCGTCAGCCCCGAAGATATCCAGGCGGTGCTGTTCGACGTGCTGCGTCACCGCATCATCCTGTCGTTCGAGGCCGAAGCCGCCGGTGTCGACCAGGACCGCGTGGTGCAACGCATTCTCGACGTCGTTGCCGTCGCTTGAAGTCGATGAACGCAAGCGATGGCATCCGCGTAACCCTCAGTGAATTGATTGAGATGCGCCACCGCGTGCGTGAGGTGCAGTTGTTCTCCACGCCTGGCCAGCGTAGCCCGCTGGTTGGCCTGCATCACTCCAAGCTGCGCGGGCGTGGCGTCGATTTCGACCAGGTGCGCGTGTACCAGGCCGGCGACGACGTGCGCACCATCGACTGGCGCGTGACGGCGCGTACCCAGGAACCGCACACCAAGCTGTTCCACGAAGAACGCGAACGGCCGATTTTCATCATGGTCGAGCAAAGTTGCCGGCTGTTTTTCGGCTCGGGGCAAATGTTCAAGTCGGTGCTTGCCGCCCAGGCCGCCAGCCTGATCGGTTGGGCCGCCCTGGGCCATAACGACCGGGTGGGCGGGCTGGTATTCGGCGACAACGAGCACTACGAGATCAAGCCACGGCGCAGCAAGCAGAGCCTGTTGCAACTGCTCAATCGGCTGGTGCGGGTCAACCAGAGCCTGAACACCGAGCGTCAGCCGGAAGCGGATGCCCTGGGCATGGCCTTGCGCCGTGGCCGCGAGGTACTGCGCCCGGGCAGCCTGGTGGTGGTGATCTGTGATGAACGCGCCCTCACCGAAGGCGCCGAGCAACAGCTGAGCCTGTTGGCGCGCCATTGCGACCTGCTGTTATTACCAATCTCCGACCCGCTGGACCACGCCCTGCCCGCCGCCGGGCTGCTGCGTTTCGCACAAAGAGGTGCGCAACTGGAATTGGACACGCTGAATATCGACCTGCGCCAGGCCTACAAGGCCCAGGCCGAAGCGCGTATCGCCCGCTGGGAGCTGCTCGCGCAGAAACTGCGGCTGTTGTTGATGCCCTTGAGCACCCAGAGTGAAATGGTCGAGCAACTGCGCGAATACCTCAACCCGCAACGCCCGGTTAAAAAACCATGAGCAGCCTGGACCAACTGCAACCGCTGATCGCCCCGCCCGCCATTGGCTTCTGGCCACCTGCGCCGGGCTGGTGGCTGTTGCTGCTGGTGATCCCACTGCTCGGTTGGGGCTTGTGGTGGCTGCGCCGTTTCCTGCCGGCCCGCCGCCCTGTGGCTCGCGCCGAACAACCGCTGGACCCGTTGCGTATCGCCGCCCTGGCCGAGTTGGCTTTGATGCCCAAGCCCTACGACGGAGCGCCTGCGGGCGCCTGGTTGCAGCAACTCAACGGCCTGCTCAAGCGCCTGTGCCGTAACGACTACCCTTATAGCCAGAGCCACACCCTCAACGGGCGCAAATGGCTGGCCTTCCTGGACAACCGCTGCCCTGCCGCTGGCCTGACGCGCTGGATGGTGTTGGTGGAAGGCGCCTACAAGCCCGAATGCAAGCTCGACGACAAAGCCATCGCCGGCCTCACCCAAGCCGTCGACACCTGGATTCGCAAACATGTTTGAGTTCGCCTGGCCGTGGATCTTCGCCCTGTTGCCACTGCCCTGGGTCATGCGCCTGGTGCTGCCGGTGGCCGACAGCGGCGAACCGGCGCTCAAAGTCAGCTACCTCAGCGACCTCGAAGGCCTGGCCCGCCGCCGTGCCCGCGCCAACCTGCCCGGCTGGCGCCAGCAAGCCCCATTCGTGGTGCTGTGGTTGCTGCTGTTGACCGCCGCCGCCCGCCCGCAATGGCTGGGCGAACCCTTGCCGATTGCTGCCAGCGGCCGGGATTTGCTGGTGGCGGTGGACGTCTCGGGCTCGATGGATTTCCCCGACATGCATTGGCAGGACGAGAACGTGAGCCGCCTGGCCCTGGTCAAGCACCTGCTGGGAGACTTTCTGGAGGAGCGTGAAGGTGACCGCGTGGGCCTGATCCTGTTCGGCAGCCAGGCCTACCTGCAAGCGCCCCTGACCTTTGACCGCCGCACCGTGCGCACCTGGCTGGACGAAGCGCGCATCGGCATTGCCGGCAAGAACACCGCCATCGGCGACGCCATCGGCCTGGCCCTCAAGCGCCTGCGCCAGCGCCCGGCGCAAAGCCGCGTGCTGATCCTGGTCACCGACGGCGCCAACAACGCCGGGCAGATCGACCCGTTGACCGCCGCGCGCCTGGCGGCCGAGGAAGGCGTAAAAATCTACCCCATCGGCATCGGCGCCGACCCCGAGCAAACCGGCTCCCTGGGCATCCTTGGCGTGAACCCGAGCCTGGACCTTGACGAACCGGCGCTCAAGGCTCTGGCCGAGGCCACCGGCGGCCAGTATTTCCGCGCCCGAGACGGCGAGGAACTGCTGAAGATCAAGGACACCCTCGACACCCTTGAGCCCGTGGAGCAACAACCCACCCAGGCCCGCCCGGCCCAGGCGCTGTACAGCGGCCCGTTGGCCTTGGCGTTGGTGTTGAGCCTGTTGCTGGTGATCCAGGAGCGCTGGCCGAACAACGCTTTGCAGCGAGGCTTCAACAGACTGTCGAGCAAGGGCATGTTTTTGCAGCAACACCCTGAATGGCGCCAGCGTCTGCAGCGCCTGCGTTTGCGGAGGCGTCGATGATCGCGCTGTGGCCGCACTGGTTGCGCCCCTGGTGGCTGTTGTTGCTGCCCCTGCTTGGCTGGTTGCTGTGGCAGCTCTGGCATCGGCAAAAGCGCGCCGGGCGTTGGCAGATGATCCTGCCGCCGGCGTTCCATGCCGAGTTGCTCAGTGGTGGCAATGGCCGCGAGAGTAAATCGCCGTGGGTAGTGCTCGGCATCGCCTGGCTGTTGGCCGTGCTCGCGTTACTGGGCCCCAGTTGGCAACGGGTTGAACAAGCCAGCCAGAAACCTTCCGACCCCTTGGTGGTGCTGCTGGAACTGACCCCGCAAATGCTCGCCACCGACAGCCCGCCCAACCGCCTGGAACAGGCGCGGCGCAAGCTGTACGACTTGCTGCAAGCGCGCACCGATGCGCAAACGGCCATCATCGTCTACGCCGGCAGCGCCCATACCTTGGTGCCGCTGTCCGATGACCTGGCCACCAGTCGCAACCTGTTGGAAGCCCTGCGCCCGTCGATCATGCCCGAGCCCGGCCATCGTGCCGATCTGGCCGTGGAAAAAGCCCTGGGGCTGCTCAAGCAAGGCGGTCTCGGCCAGGGGCGCCTGCTGCTGATCGGTTCCTCACTGTCCAAACAAGAGCGCCAAGGCATCCGCCTGCAACTGCAAAGTACCCAGGCTCCAACGTTGTCGATCCTCGGCATCGGCAGTCGCGAGGGCACGCCGGTGACTCAGGAGAGCGGCGAATTTCTCAAGGACGACCAGGGCGCGATCCTGGTGCCGCGCCTCGACAGCCCGACCCTCAAGGCGTTCGCCAGCGAAATGGGCGGCCGCTACCGTGCGGCGCGCCTGGATGACAAGGACCTGCGCCAACTCGGCATGCTCGACAGCGCCCAAGCCCTGCGCGACGACGGCCAACGGCTGCGCCTGGACAGCTGGGCCGACCAGGGTTACTGGCTGCTCTTGCCGTTGTTGCTGCTGGCCGCGTGCGCCGGGCGTCGCGGCTGGCTGTTCTGCCTGCCCTTGCTGCTGATGGGCGCGCCGCAACCCAGCTACGCCTTCGGGCTGCAGGACCTGTGGCTGCGCCCCGACCAACAAGGCCAGTACCTGCTCAAGCACAAACGCCCGGCCGAAGCCGCCGAACACTTCCAGGACCCGCAATGGCAAGGCGTGGCGCTGTATGAAGCCGGCAATTACGCCGAGGCGATCAAGCGGTTTGCCCAAGGCAGCGACGCCTACTCTCACTACAACCGCGGCAATGCCCTGGCCAAGGCCGGTGAGCTTGAAGCGGCCCTTGATGCGTATGAACAAGCCCTGGAAGCTCAGCCCGATTTGCAGCCGGCGCTGAAAAACCAGGCCTTGGTTGAAGCGCTGATGCAGGAGCAAACGCAGCCCGAGCCGGACCCGCCTGCAAAAAACGAAGATGACGAAACCGCCCAACCCGGCCAAACTGCGCAACCGGGCACCAGCGCACAAACGGCCCAGGGTGGCGAGCAGTCGTCCCACGGCCAGGGCGAAGCCGGCACCGCCGAGACTCAGACAGGCGCCGCGCCACAGCCAGGCGGTAATGAAGTGCCTGGCAGCGAACTGGGCGACGAGCAGACCACCACGCCGCCACTGCGCCCTGCCGACACGCGCCTGGAAGGCGAGCGCCGCCAGGCGCTGGAGCAATGGTTGCAGGAGATCCCGGACAACCCCGGCGAGCTGTTGCGCCGCAAATTCTGGTACGAACAGCAACAACATCAGGACACCACTCGATGAGCCGCCGCACCACCCTTTTGCTCTTGCTCGCGTTGTCGGCAGGCCACGCCCAGGCGGCGGACCTGGTCGCCAGCGTAGACCGCAGCCGCCTCAACTCCGGGGAAACGGTGGAGCTGACGGTGCAATCGAGTGATGTGACCCAGTTTGGCAAACCGGACCTGTCGCCCCTGGACGCGCAGTTCGAAGTCAGCGGCACCCGCCAGATCAACCAACTCACCACGCTGGACGGCGACAACCACGCCACCACCCGCTGGATCATCACCCTGCTGCCCAAGGTGAACGGCAACGTGGTTATCCCGCCGCTGCAGGTGGGCGCACTCAAGACCCAGCCGATCACCCTGCAAGTGGTGGAAAGCGCCAGCCAGAACACCAGCGCCGAACTGGCCCCGGTGTTCATCGAAGCCAGCCTCGACCAGACCAGCGTGTACGTGCAGGCCCAGGCCCTGTTGACCGTGCGCGTGTACCACTCGGTGTCGCTGTATGACGACAGCAGTCTCACGCCCTTGCAGATACCGGATGCACGTGTCGAACAACTGGGCGAATCACGCACCTATGAAAAGGTCATCAACAGCATCCGCCATGGCGTGATCGAAACCCGCTACGCCCTCTACCCGCAACACAGTGGCGCCGTGGTAATTCCGGCGCAGACCTTCAGCGCCACCCTGGTGGAATCACGACCGCCCCAGGAAAACACCCTGCAGGGCACCAAGCCGGGCAAGATGATTCACGTCAGCTCCGCGCCCCTGCCCTTGACGGTCAAACCCAAACCGGACGCCTACCCCGCCGACACCCCCTGGTTGCCCGCGCGCAGCCTGACCTTGAGCGAAGGCTGGAACCCCACGCCGGACCACGTGCAAGTCGGCGATTCCCTGACCCGCAGCCTTACCGTGGAGGCCGAAGGCCTGTCCAGTGCACAACTGCCGGCGCTGCCCGGCGCCGAGGTTAACGGCCTGCGCCGCTACCCCGACCAACCAGTGATGGCTAACCGCACCAGCGACCGCGGCCTGACCGGCAGCCGTGAAGACCGCGAAGCCCTGGTGCCGACCCGTGCCGGCGAGCTGGAACTGCCCGCCGTGGAAGTGGTGTGGTGGAACACCCACGAAGATCATCTGGAACGCACCAGCCTGCCGGCGCGCACCGTGCACGTAGCGGTGAACCCCAGCCTGGTGGTGGACACCCCGGCGACACCGACCATCATCACCGCCCCCGACGATGACCGCCTGTGGCTATGGCAGCTGAGCACACTGATACTGGCCTGCACCACCCTGCTAGGCTTTGGCCTGTGGTGGCGCGCACGCCGGCAACCGGCGGTACAGCGCGCCGCCCAAACCGGCCCCAGCCCACGCACCCTGCTCGACGACCTCAAGCGCGCCACCCAGGCCAACGACCCTCATGCCACCCGCCAGGCCCTCGACGCCTGGGCGCGACAACAACCCGAAACCCTGGCCGACATGGCCGCACGGTTTGTGCCGCTGTCGGATGCCCTGGACGGGTTGAATGGCGCGCTGTACAGCGAAAGCGGCCAATACTGGTTGGGTGATGACCTGTGGCGCGCGATCAAGGCGATCCCCGTGGCCGAACGCGAACAAGACCCGGCCACCGACACCACCAGCTTGCCGCCGCTCTACCCCAAGTAACCCAGCCTCAACCAACACCACAAAACCCTGTGGGAGCGAGCTTGCCCGCGATGGCGGCGTAACAGTCGGCAGATGTGCTGGCTGATACTCCGCCATCGCAACATAGGTATCTACACAACTTCGAGGCGACGCTGGACCTGTGGCGAGGGAGCTTGCTCCCGTGGCGGCCTGACAGCCGACGCCCGCCTACCTGACACCCCACGATCCAACTGTGGGAGCTGGCTTGCCTGCGAAGACGGCCTGGCAGCCAATTGGGATGTTGGATCAGACCGCGTACATATCCGTTCCTGCGGTAATGGCTGCTATTGGTTCCGCTTTTACAGCGGGTCACTTTCGAAAAGCGCGAAAGTAACCAAAGCGCTCTTGCCCCACCACTCGGCACCTCGCCCAGGCTCGGTGTGCCCGTAATCCGCCAGTGATTTTGGGGGCCGCCAAAATCACTGTCGAATTCCTGCCAGCGTGGTTTAACGGGGCGCCTAAGATCAAAAGCAGATCAAGAGCGGCTCGCTTCGCATCGTGGTTACCGGCGGCTGCGGCGAACTGCACAGTTGTGTAGTTGCCTGCAACCCACCCCCACTAACACCCCGTAACCCCTGTAGGAGCGAGCTTGCTCGCGAAAAACGTCAACGATAACGCGCGTTTCCTGAGAAAACGCGGCGCCTGTTAGTTTTTCGCGAGCAAGCTCGCTCCTACATCGCCCACCGTTGATCGCGTCGGCCATGAGTCCACGCGCACTTTTACAGGTAAACTCCCCTCCTTTTCATCTTCTCCACGGAGTTCGCCTTGCGTCTGTTTCATACCTCCGACTGGCACTTGGGCCAAAACCTCCACGGCCAGGAACGCGACTTCGAACACGCCTGTTTCCTTGAATGGCTACTGGGCCAACTCAAGGCCCAGCGCCCGGATGTGCTGTTGATCGCCGGCGATATCTTCGACACGGTCAACCCGCCACTCAAGGCCCAGGAGCGCTTGTATGACTTCATCATCAGCGCCCACGAACAACAGCCGACACTGACCATTGTGATGATTGCCGGCAACCATGACTCCGGTTCGCGCATCGAACTGCCGGCCCCGCTGATGCGCCGCCTGCGCACCCATGCACTGGGCCGGGTGCTGTGGCTGGATGACGGCCAACTGGATGCCGACCGCCTGCTGATCCCGCTGCCTAATACCAAAGGCAAGATCGCCGCCTGGTGCCTGGCGCTGCCCTTCCTGCGCCCGGCGGAAGTCACCGGCGCACAGCTGGGCGATGATTACTTGCGCGGCATCGGCCAAGTGCATGAATGGTTGATCGCGGCCGCCAATGCCAAGCGCAACAAAGGCCAGGCGTTGATAGCCATCAGCCATGCGCACATGGCCGGTGGGTCGGTATCCGAAGACTCCGAACGCAGCCTGATCATCGGCAATGCCGAGGCACTGCCCGCCACACTGTTCGACCGAAGCGTGGCGTATGTGGCCCTCGGCCATTTGCACAAGCCGCAAAAGGTCAATGGCGAGGAGCGCATTCGCTACAGCGGCTCGCCAATCCCCCTGTCGTTCTCCGAAATCGGCTACAAGCATCAGATTCTCGACGTGACGTTCCAGGGCGAAAGGCTGGTGGGCTGCGAACCGATCCTGATTCCCCGCTCCGTCAACCTGCAACGCCTGGAAGCCGCGCCCCTGGCCGATATCCTCAAGCAGCTCGGTGAGCTGCCCGACATCGACCTGCTCGCCGAAACCCAGCGCCACCCCTGGCTGGAAGTGCGCGTGCGCCTCGACGAGCCGCAACCGGACCTGCGCCAACAGATCGAAACCGCGCTACAAGGCAAGGCCGTGCGCCTGGTGCGTATCGCCACCGAATACGCCGGCACGCGCGGCAGCACAGAGGCGGACGATGCGCAACTGGTCGAGCTCGACCAACTCACGCCCCAGGAACTGTTCAGCCGCGCCTGGCAGGACAGCTACGGCAGTGAGGTGGATGAACAGACCTTGAAGGACTTCGCCGTGCTACTCCAGGAAGTGCAACAGGAGGGCGAACAGCCATGAAGATCCTCGCCATCCGCTTGAAAAACCTCGCCTCCCTGGCCGGCCCGTTCGAAATCGACTTTACCGCCGAGCCGTTGGCCAGTGCGGGTCTGTTCGCCATCACCGGGCCGACTGGCGCGGGTAAAAGTACCCTGCTCGATGCGTTGTGCCTGGCGCTGTTTGGTGCGGTGCCGCGCCTGGGTGACACCGGCCAGGCCAAGATGCCGGACGCCGACACGGATATTTCCATCGGCGACCCGCGCACCCTGATTCGACGTGGCACCGGTGGCGGCTATGCCGAGGTGGATTTTGTCGGTGTCAGTGGCCGCCGCTACCGTGCGCGCTGGGAAGCCAACCGCGCCCGTGACAAGGCCAGCGGCAAGTTGCAGAACAGCCGGCAAAGCCTGATCGACCTAGACAGCGACCAACTGCTAGCCAGCCAGAAAACCGAATACAAGACCCAACTCGAATTGGCCCTGGGCCTTAACTTCGAGCAGTTCACCCGTGCGGTGCTGCTGGCGCAAAGCGAGTTCAGCGCCTTCCTCAAGGCCAATGACAATGAGCGCAGCGAACTGCTGGAAAAGCTCACCGACACCGCGCTCTACACCCAGCTGGGCCGCCGTGCGTTCGATAAGGCCAAAGAGGCCAAGGACGCCCACAAACAGCTGCAGGACCAAGCCACCGGCGTGGTGCCCCTGGCCCCCGAAGCCCGCGCCGAGCTGGATCAACAGTTGGCCCAAGCCCAGCAACAGCTCAAGACCCAGCAAGCCCAGCTCAAGCAGCTGGAGTTGCAGCACACCTGGCTCAAGGAGCTGCGTGAATGGCAGGAGCGCCATCAACACGCGGTGGAGCAACTGCAACGCGACGAAGCAACCTGGGCGAGCCAAGGCCAGCAACGCCAGGACCTCAGCCTGCTGGAGCAGTTGGCACCGCAACGCCATCACTTCCTGCGCCAGGCAGAACTCGGCACCTTGCTGACGCCGCTGGCGGCACAGATTGCGCAGCACCTCGAGCAACAAGCCGCCCTGCACACCCGCCAGGAACAGGCGCAACACCAGCAAGTGGCCGCCCAGGCAGCACTGGCCGAGGCCCTGAAACACCAGGCCGACGCCGCGCCCCTGCTGCGCCAGGCCATCGAAGAGCAAAACACCCTCGCCCATGTGAGCCGCGAACTGGCCAAGCGCAACGAGGAAAAGCACCAGCACGAAAGCGCCTGTACCGAAGGCCAGGCCCTGCTCGACGGCTTGCAACACACACAGGCCCAAGTCACCGAGCGCCTGCAGCGCCTGGCCACCGAACTTGAGCATAGCGCCGCCCTCACCCCGCTGAGCGATGCCTGGAACGCCTACCGTGACCGCCTGCAACAGCTGGTGTTGATCGGCAATCGCCTCAACCAAGGCCAGGCCGAGCTGGGGCAACTCGAACAGCGCGCCAGCGCCGCCGGCGAACAGTTCACCCAACAGCGCGAAGTCCTGGATTTGCTCTACCACGAGGCCGGTGCCGAACCGCACGCGGTGGCCGAACAAATCCAATTGCTGGCCAGCCTGCTGCAAGACAATCGCAAGCAACAGCGCGCCTTCGAAGACCTGGCCCGTTTGTGGGACAGCCAGCAACAGTTGGATCAACAGGCAGGTGCGCTGACGCAAAGGCTCGCCGAGGCCGCGCAAAAACGCGAACAACTGAACCAGACCGGCCTGCAAACCAAGGCCGAACTCACCGTCGCCGAACAAACCCTGGCGGTGACCAAGCAACTGCTTGAGCGCCAACGCCTGGCCCGCAGTGCCAGCGTCGAGGAATTACGCGAGCAGTTGCAGGATGACCAACCCTGCCCGGTGTGCGGTAGCCACGAACACCCCTATCATCAGCCTGAAGCCCTGCTGCAAAGCCTGGGCCGCCATGATGAAAGTGAAGAGGCGGCGGCGCAGAAAGCCGTCGACAGCCTCAAGGAAAAGCTTACCGAACTGCGCGGTGAAGTGGGCGGCCTGATCGCTCAGCAAAAAGAGTTCCTGCAACAGCAGGAACAGTTGGCCACGCAGCAGCAGGGTTTGGCACCGAGCCTGCAAGCCCACCCACTGTCTGCCTCGCTGTTCAATCAGGACGCCGCCAAGCGCAGCCCTTGGCTGGCCCAGCAACTGGCCCAATTGACCCAAAGCATCAGCCAGGACGAACAACGCCAAGGCGCCCTGCTCAACCTGCAACAGAACGCCGGGCGTTTGCAGCAACAATTACAAGCGGCCCAGGATGCCAGCCAGCAAGCCCGGCAATTGTTGGTGGACCAGCAAAGGCAACTGGCCGGCGACCGCGAACGCCTGGAGGCGGAACTCAGCGCCTTCGCCAGCCTGTTGCCCACCCAGACGCTGGAAGGCTTGCGCAGCGCGCCTGCGGCGACCTTCATGCAGCTCGACCAGCAGGTCAGCCAGCGCCTTGAGCAGTTGGGCCATCAACGCGACGAGCAGGCCGAGCAGCAGGAGCGCCAACAGGCCATCGAGAAACAACACACCCACCAACAGCATCGTCAGCAGCAACTTGACGCTGTGAATCTGCAAGTCGCCGAGCTGGCCGACCAGCAACACGCCGTCCAGGAAAAACTCCGCGCCTTGCTAGGGGACCATCCCAACGCCGAACACTGGCAACAGCAACTGGAGCAAGCCGTCACGCAGTCGCGCCAAAGCGAGACCGACGCCAACCAGGAACTGCACGCTGTGCACACGGCGCAAGTACAGCTGGCCGCCGACCTCAAGGCCCAGCAGCAACGCCAGCAGGCATTGGAGGCGGAGCAGCAAGCCCTTGCGACACGCATCGGCGAATGGCGCGCCCTGCACCCAGAACTGGATGATCAGGGCCTGGCACGCCTGTTGGCCCTTGATGACGCCCAGGTCGCGCAGTTGCGCCAGCACCTGCACAGCAGCGAAAAGGCCGTCGAGCAAGCCAGGGTTCTGCTGCACGAACGCGAACAGCGCCTGGCCGAACACCAGGCCCAGCACAACGGCAACCTGGATGCCGAGCAGTTGGACGCCACGCTGGCAACGCTTGACCAGCAACTGACCGAGGGTGAGAAACACTGCGCCGAACTGCGCGCACGCCAGTCCGAAGACCAGCGCCGCCAGAATGCCAACCTGGCCCTGGCCCTGACCACCGCCAAAGCCTATGAGGAATGGCAACGTTGGGCCCGCCTGGAAACGTTGATCGGGTCGGCAAGCGGTGACAAATTCCGCAAGATCGCCCAGGCCTACAACCTCGACTTGCTGGTGCACCATGCCAACGTGCAACTGCGCCAACTGGTGCGCCGCTACCGGCTTAAACGCGGCGGCAGCATGCTCGGGCTGTTGGTGATGGACACAGAGATGGGTGATGAACTGCGCTCGGTGCATTCATTGTCCGGTGGCGAAACCTTCCTGGTGTCGTTGGCGTTGGCCTTGGGCCTGGCGTCCATGGCGTCGAGCACCTTGAAGATCGAGTCGCTGTTTATCGACGAAGGCTTTGGCAGCCTCGATCCCGAGTCATTGCAACTGGCGATGGACGCCCTGGACGGCTTGCAGGCCCAGGGCCGCAAGGTGGCGGTGATCTCCCACGTACAGGAAATGCATGAACGCATCCCGGTGCAAATCCAGGTCCAGCGCCAAGGCAATGGCCTGAGTACCCTGGAGGTCAAGTGAACGAAGCGTTGCTGTACTCGTTCCGGCGCTGCCCGTATGCGATGCGGGCGCGGCTGGCCTTGCGTTACTCAGGCGCTCCTGTGCGAATCGTCGAGGTGAGCCTCAAGGCCAAACCAGCCGAGATGCTGGCGCTGTCGCCCAAGGGTACGGTGCCGGTGTTGAGTGTCGAAGGTCGAGTGATCGAGGAGAGCCTGGAGATCATGCAATGGGCGCTGGCGCAGCATGATCCCGAAAACTGGCGGCTACAGGGCGACCCGGCGGTGTATGCGCTCATTGAAGAAAATGACCAAGTGTTCAAGCATCATTTGAATCGATACAAGTATGCCGAGCGCTACCCGGAGCAACCGATGGAACACTATCGGGCGGAGGGTGAGATGTTCTTGCAGAAACTGGAAACGTTGCTGGCAGACCATGAGTATCTGCTCGCCGAGCACCTGAGCCTGGCAGATGCCGCGCTAATGCCTTTTGTGCGGCAGTTTGCCCATGTGGATCGGGAGTGGTTTGCGGGGACGCCGTATCGGCGTTTGCAGGCCTGGTTGCAACGGTTTCTGGATTCACCGTTGTTTATCGCAGTGATGGCAAAACCCTGAGGCCAATCCAATCAACTGTGGGAGCTGGCTTGCCTGCGATGCTGGCGACTCGGTGTAACTGAAGTACCGAGTTGATACCATCGCAGGCAAGCCAGCTCCCACAGTTGACCGCGGCTCAGTGCTGGCTCTTGTGATCCAGCGCGGCATAGAAATTGGCGCTCTGTTGCAGGTATTTCTGGGTGTAGGCCGTGACAGTGGATTTTTTGCCGGTGACTTCCACGCTAGCGGCGGCAGGCAGTGCCACAGTGGCGGAAACAGCAGAAGCGGCGATGATCGAGAAGAGATTGACGTTCATGGCGGTAACCCTTGTGTTCGTTTGTTGGGTGGCCTGGGAAGGCCTTGGAACTCAACTTACGCTCGAGGGTTGAACCTTAGAAATGCTTTGAAACAGTAGCCGTTATCACTGCGATTAATACAACGGCACAGGCCCCGCATTGCGGGGCCTGTGGCTTATTGACGCACCAGGAACTTGAGGTCACTGGGGGCATCGATCGACAATTTCTGCACGGTTTTACCCAGCAGGCCGGTCTTGGGGTCGCGTTCAACCACGACGATTTCATTGCTTTTCTGATTGGCGATCAGCAGGAACTTGCCGCTCGGGTCGAGGCTGAACTCACGCGGATGGTCGCCTTCGACAGAACGCCGCTGAATTTCCTTGAGGTGCGCGGTGGCCGGGTCGATGCTGAACACCAGCATCTGATTGGCCGTACCACGGTTGCTCACGTACAGGAATTTGCCGTCGTTTGAGGCATGCAACGCTGCACCGGCCTTGTCGGACACCGGTTGGCCGGCGGCATAGTCGAGCAACTGGGTTTGCGTCAGCTTGCCCTCGTTGTAGTCGAACACGGCGACCTGGGCGCTCATCTCAGTGGTCAGCCAGGCGTGTTTGCCGTCCGCGCTGAACAGCAAGTGACGCGGCCCGCTGCCCGGTGGCAACTGCACCGACGCCGGGTCGGCCGCTGTCAGTGGCAGCTCGTGATTGGCCTTGGGGTCGTAGCGGTAGGCAAACACCTTGTCCGCGCCCAGGTCCTGCACGAATACATACTTGCCGTCCGGCGACGACACCACCGAATGCACATGGTTGGACGCCTGGCGCTCCGGGTTCACACGGCTGGCCGGGTGCCCGCTCAATTGCACTGGCGCCGACAGCTTGCCGCTGGCATCCACCGGCAGAATCGCCAGGCTGCCACCCGGGTCTTCCACCACCGAATAGTTGGCGACGAACAGGTAACGCCCATCGGCGGCCACACTGGAATGGGTCGGCTCATTGCCCAGGCTCTGCACCTGGTTGATCAGGGTCAACTGGTGGTTCTGCGGGTCGATGCTGTAGCTGCTGACGCGGCCGACCGGGTCTTCCTGGCCCGGGCCGTTCTCATTGACCACGAACAGGTGCTTCTGGTCTTTGGAGATCGTCAGCCAGGAAGGGTTGGCGGTTTTCGCCGCCAGCACCGGCTTGCCGCTGAACTGCCCGGTGCTGCTGTCGAATTGCAGGCGGTAGATCCCTTCACTGGTGCCGGCCGTATAGCTGCCGACCAACAGTTCATGGATATCGGCCGGTGCGGCCTGCACCGACATCGCACCGACACTGCCTGCCATCAGCAGGGGCCAGAATTTACGCATCATCTGCTTCGTCCTCGTCGTTATTGTTGTCGCCCTGGATAGCGCTCAAGCAGACCAGACGGTGTTCACCGTCGTCGTTGATCAGCAACCAGCTTTGCAAGCTCTCGTCAAAGGTAGCCGCTTCCAATTGTTCTGGACTGAAGGTCCAACGCTTGAGTTCCCGGCCATCCATGATTTGGATCTGAAGCTGCTGATCAAGCTTGAAGTCAAAGGCGTGCAGCCCATTGATGATCAGCATATCGCTGGTGGCAAGGACGCAGGTCAGGGTGTCGGCAGTCATGGCAGTCAATCATTTTGGGGAAAGCCGCAATGATAGCCCAGGCTGTAACCTACAGGTTGAACAGCGCACCCATGTGAAAGCTTTGTGTGGGGGCCGGGCTTGCCCTAAATGTAGGAGCGAGCTTGCTCGCGAAAAACTTACAGGCGCCGCGTTCATTCAGCAAACACGCGTTATCGTTGACGTTTTTCGCGAGCAAGCTCGCTCCTACAGAAGGCGATGACCGCTTAACTGACTGGCATCAGGGCTTGCCCGCGATGCAGGCGCCGAGGTGTATCAGTGACACCGCGGTGATGCTATCGCAGGCCAGCCAGCTGCCACACAAGCCCGCTCCCGCCATTTGGGAGCAGGATCAGTGCGCGAACAACGAATTGCCCTTCTGCCCCGCCAGCTTCTCCGGCTTGATCAGGAACCGCGCCAGGGCCGGCAGCAGCCACAGTGCGCCAAACATGTTCCACAGCAACATGAACGTCAACATCAGGCCCATGTCGGCCTGGAACTTGATGGCCGAGAAGATCCAGGTACACACGCCGATGGCCAGGCACAGGCCGGTGAACAGCACGGCTTTACCGGTAGACTTGAGCGTCTGGTAATACGCCTCTTGCAACGGCAGGCCGGCGCGCAGGAAGCTTTCCAGGCGGCTGTAGATGTAGATGCCGTAGTCCACGCCAATCCCCACACCCAGGGCCACCACCGGCAAGGTCGCGACCTTGACGCCAATGCCCATGAACGCCATCAGTGCGTTGCCCAGTACCGAGGTCAACACCAGAGGCAGCACGATGCACAGGGTCGCAGCCCAAGAGCGGAAGGTGATCATGCACATGGTCGCTACACACAGGTACACCAGGATCAGGATGATCAGTTCCGACTCTTTGATCACCTCGTTGGTGGCCGCTTCGATCCCGGCATTACCAGCAGCGAGGATGAATTCCAGGCCGTCCTTGTTGTTTTCCTTGGCAAAGTCCTGCACCGCATGCACCGCGCGGTCGAGGGTTTCGGCCTTGTGGTCATTGAGGAACACCAGCACCGGCGCCAGGGAGCAATTGTTGTTGTACAAGCCATCGGCACGGGCGATGGAGTTGTTCAGCACATCCGGGTTGCGCGACAGGGTTTCCCATTTCAGGTTGCCCTCGTTCATGCCCTTGATCATTTGCTTGGACACGGTCACCAACGAGATCGCCGACTGCACGCCCTCGGTGTTCTGCATCTTCCACATCAACTGGTCGATGGGCGCCATGGCTTCATAGCGCGAGCAGCCTTCGGCCTTTGTCTTGACCATCACCACCAACACATCGGAACTGGTGGAGTAATTGCTGATGATGAAGTTGTTGTCCTTGTTGTAGCGCGAATCCGGGCGCAGTTCCGGTGCGCCTTGGTCCAGGTCGCCGATCTTCAGGTTCTGGCTGTACCAGAGGCCGCCACCAAAGGCGATCAAGGCCAGGAACACCGAAACCGGCGCGACTTTAGGGCTGGCGAATTTGGACAGCAGGCGCCAGAAGCTATGTTCGCGGTTCGCGTCTTTCTTGCTCTTGGCGATGGCACGCTTGCTGATGCCCACGTAGGAAATCGCGACCGGCAGCAGGATCAGGTTAGTGAACACGATCACCGCCACGCCGATGGACGCGCCGATAGCCAGTTCGCGGATCACACCGATGTCGATGATCAGCAGCGTGATGAAGCCCACTGCGTCGGCGAGGATCGCGATCATCCCCGGCAGGAACAGTTGCCGGAACGTGCGCCGCGCGGCGGTCAGCGCGTTGTCTGCCTCGCTGGATTGCAGGGCAATGCCGTTGATCTTCTGCACGCCATGGGAAATGCCGATGGCGAAGATCAGGAACGGCACCAGCATTGAATACGGGTCCAGTCCGAAACCGAAGAAGTGCATCAATCCCAGTTGCCAGACCACCGCTACCAATGTCGTGCTCAACACCGCAATGGTGCTGCGCAGGCAGTTGGTGAACCACAGCAGCAGAATCAGGGTGATGACGAACGCAACGCCGAAGAACAGCACCACCATCACCAGACCATCGATCAGGTCGCCGACCTTTTTGGCAAAGCCGACAATATGAATCTTGACGTTGGGGTTCTGGGTTTCGAACTTGTCGCGGATCTTGTCTTCCAGTTCATGGGAGAACTTGCGGTAGTCCAGGGCCAGCAACTTGCCCTGGTCCTGCGGGTCCGGGTAGGACTCCAACAGCGGGATATCAACGATGCTCGACTTGAAGTCATTGGCCACCAGACGCCCGACCTGGCCGGACTTGAGCACGTTATTGCGCAACTGGTCGAGGCTTTGCGGCGAGCCGTTGTAGCTCTGCGGGATCACCTCCCCGCCGGCAAACCCCTCTTCGGTCACTTCGGTCCAGCGCACGCTGGGGCTCCACAGGGACTTGAGTCCCGAGCGGTCCACCCCGGAGATGTAGAACACCTCGTCGTGGATCTGGCGCAGGGTCTCCATGTAGTCCTGGGTGAAGATGTCCCCGTCCTTGGCTTCCACCGAAATACGCACGGTGTTGCCCAGGTTGGCCAGGTCGTTGCGGTGCTCCATCATTTTTTCGATGAAGGGGTGCTTGAGCGGGATCATTTTTTCAAAGCTGGTGGACGGGCGAATCAAGGTCGCCTGCCAGAACAGGAAGAGGCTCACCAGCAGGCAGATGACGATCACCGCCGGGCGATTGTTGAAGATCAGACGCTCAAGAAAGGTCGCTTTATCGTTGTGATGACTGCTCATTGAATCCCCGCCTTCTTATTATTTTGAGAGCTCTGCGCCGGCCGACGTGGCAACCCGCACGCCACCCTGCCCCGCGAGGATCAAATTGCCATTGCCGGCCGCCGTGACCGCCGAGAGTGAAATACGGTCCGGGCGATTGAACACACTGAAGGTCTGGCCGTCGTCATGGCTGACCACTACGCTGCCGCCGTTGCCGACCACAACAATGGAACCGTCCTCCAGCAAGGTCGCCCCCGACAGGCCAAATTCCAGCGCACCACGCGCCGCGTTCAATTGGACCTGCTCCCAAGTGCTGCCGAAATCGGTGGAGCGGTAGAGGTTGCCGCGCAAACCATACGCCAGCAGGGTCTGCGCCTGTGCGGTGCTGATCACGCCAAACAGCGAACCCTCGTAGGGGCCCTCGAGTTTTTCCCAGGTCTGGCCGTCGTCGCTGGAGCGAAACATGCTGCCTTGCTCACCGACGATAAACAGGCCGGCGCCCTTGACGTGTGCAATGGCGTTGAGGTGGTACTGGTCTTCGTTGTCGAGGCGCTCGCTGACATCGTTCCAGGTTTTGCCGGCGTCGGTGGTCTCGATCAACGCACCGTAGGCGCCCACGGCCAGGCCGTGGTTAGCGTCGTTGAACCACACATCGAGCAACGGCGCTTCGCGTTTGAGGTCTTGATATTGCTGGGTCCACGTGGCGCCGCCATCGGTACAGGCAAGAATCTGCGCATCATGGCCGACGGCCCAACCGTGCTGATCATCAACGAAAAACACCGCCGTGAGCAGTTGCCGGGTGGGTACTTTGGCTTGGGCCCAGGTGTTGCCCTGGTCATCGGAATAAAGGATATGCCCCCGATCACCGACCGCCACCAGGCGCTTGCCCGCGTGAACCACGTCGATCATCAAGCCTTTGGCGGCCTTGGGGGATTCAATTGCAAAGACTGCGGCGGCGGAGGTATCGCTGGCGGCCAGAACCGGCAGCGACAATACGCTGCCCGCAAGCAGCGAGAGCGCTGTGGCCAGCAACGCAACCCTGCGTGCGGCGCGTGGGCGGCAAACAACCCAACCCATGACAGGCTCACTCATAGACCTTTCTCCCATTTATTATTGTTAGGTCGTCTTCTCTGCCAGGACCTTGAAACCTGCAATCTAGAGCGCCTGGAGGAAGCAGGAGCCATCCTATCGGGCTTTGGAATCGTCTGACAATCGGCGCTACGTTATCTTTTGTTAACTGGCGGCGTTTGGCCATGTGCTGAATATAGCTGCATCAGTTGAAATGATGGCCTCATTGCCGTCTGGCGCCGCCCGACAAAATGAATTTTTATTCCATCTATTGAATTTAGTGAATTTTTATTCCATTAATAGCCTTTCCTGAAAACAATAATCCAAAGGACCACGGCTATGCGTGAACTCGGAATCGGCTTGATCGGCACAGGCTTCATGGGCCGCGCCCACGCGCTGGCGTTCAATAACGCTCGGGCAGTATTTGAATTGCCGGTGCACCTCAAACTGGCCGCCCTGGCCGATGCCGACACCGAGCGCGCCCAACGTTGCGCCAGCAACTGGGGGTTTGCCCAAGCACATGGCGATTGGCAAGCGCTGGTCAACGACCCCAAGGTCGACGTCGTGGCCATCACCACCCCCAACCATTTGCATTACCCCATGGCCATGGCCGCGATTGCGGCGGGCAAAGCCGTGTATTGTGAAAAGCCCCTGGCCGTCAGCCTAGAACAAGCCGACGCCATGCGCCGCGCCGCCCATACCGCCGGGGTGGTGACACGGGTGGGCTACAACTATCAGCACAACCCGATGATCGTGCTGGCGCAGCAGATGATTGCCCAGGGCGAGCTGGGCCAGATCATCAGTTTTCAAGGTGAGTTCAGCGAAGACTTCATGGCCGACCCCGCCTCCCCTTGGTCGTGGCGCTGCGAAGTGGAGCATGCTGGCGGCGCCCTGGCTGACCTGGGCAGCCATTTGCTGTCGATGGCCCGCTACCTGGTGGGCGAGGTAACCCATGTCTGTGCCGATACCCAGACCGTGCACAGCCAGCGCCCTGCCACCGCCGGCAGCCCCACCTCAAAAGCCATTGCCGTGGATGACCAGGTGCATGCCCTGTTGCGTTTCGCCAACGGCGCCCGTGGCACGGTGAGCAGCAGTTGGCTCAAGCACGGCTACAAGAACCACCTGAGTTTCGAGATCAGCGGGACAAAAGGCACGCTGGCGTTTGACCAGGAACGCTTGAATGAACTGCGCCTGTACCGCATCGGCCAGGACGGCTTCCAGCGCCTGCTGGCAGGCCCAGCCCTGCCCGGCTATGCGGCATTCAGCCCGGCGGCGGGGCATCAGTTGGGTTACAACGAATTGAAGACATTGGAAGTGCACGAGTTGATCATGGCGCTGGCCGGCCAAGGGGCGCTGGGGACGGACTTTGAGGCCGCATGGGAGGTGGAGCGGTTGGCGACGGCGATTCGAGTGGCCGCCCTTGAGGAACGCTGGGTGAAAGTGGGCACGGTTTAAAAAGTGGGAGCGGGCTTGCTCGCGAATACGCTGTGTCAGTCGGCACCTTCAGTGCCTGAACCGCCGCTTTCGCGAGCAAGCCCGCTCCCACATTTGGTCATCTGAACCATTCAATCAGCGCAAGGCCCGACGCAGCACTTTGCCCACCGTGGTCTTGGGCAATTCCGTGGTGCGAAACTCCACATACTTGGGCAGCTTGTACCCCGTCAGGTACTCCCGGCAGTGCGCAAGAATCTGCTCCTGTGTCAGGGTCGGGTCCTTGCGCACGACGATGATCTTGACCTTCTCCCCGGTCACCGCATCTTCCACACCAATGGCCGCCACTTCGGCAACCCCAGGGTGCATGGCCACCACGTCCTCGATTTCATTGGGGTACACGTTGAAGCCCGAGACCAGGATCATGTCCTTCTTGCGGTCCACCAGGCGGATATACCCGCGGGCGTCCATCACGCCGATATCACCGGTAGACAGCCAGCCCTCGGCATCCAGCACCTCGGCGGTTTCCCTTGGGCGTTGCCAATAGCCCTGCATCACTTGCGGGCCGCGTACTTGCAACTCGCCCTGCTCGCCGATGTCCGCCAGTTCGCCGTCTTCGCGTACAAAGCGCACCCAGGTAGACGGCAACGGCACGCCAATGCTGCCGGTGAATTCCATCTCGCGCATGCGGGAAATATCAATGGGGCTGATGCTCACCACGGGCGAACATTCGGTCAGCCCGTAGCCTTCGATGATCGGCAGCCCGGTCACCTCCTTCCAGCGCTTGGCCACCGCGGTGTGGGTGGCCATGCCGCCAGCAATTACCAGGCGCAAATCGGAAAAGTCCCGTGCACAGAATTCCTTGTTCTCCAGCAACCCATTGAACAGCGTGTTCACCCCGGCAATGCCATTGAAACGTTCCTTGCGCAGGATCATCTGCACGCGCTTCACGTCCCGAGGGTTGGCGATGAGGATATTGCGCCCGCCCAGGCACATGAACATCAGGCAGTTCACCGTCAGTGAGAAGATGTGGTACAGCGGCAGCAAGGTCACGTTGGTTTCCTGCTTGTGCAGGTTTAACTGGTCACCGACCCAGGCCTTGGCTTGCAGCAGGTTGGCAATGATATTGCGATGGCTGAGCATCACGCCCTTGGCATCGCCGGTGGTGCCGCCGGTGTATTGCAAAAAGGCCAGTTCTTCGCGGCCCAGGCTGACCGGCAAAAGGTGCATGGCCCTGCCCTGTTTGAGCACCTGGTTGAAACGCAGCGAGCCGGGCAGCCTGAAGGCCGGTACCTGCTTCTGTACGCTGCGCAGGATGAAGTTCATCGCCGCGCCCTTGAAGGCGCCCAGCAAGTCGCCAATGGCCGCGACCACCACACGCTTGACGCTGCTGCCCACCATGGCTTTTTCCAGGGTATGCGCGAAATTTTCGAAGATCACCACGGTTTCGGCGCCACTGTCCTTGAGCAGGTGCTTGAGTTCATGGGCGGTGTACAACGGGTTGACGTTGACCACCACCGCCCCGGCCAGGATCGTGCCCAGCAGGCAGATCGGGTACTGCAAGCAGTTGGGCATCATCAGTGCCACCCGATCGCCCTTCTTCACACCCTGGCCCTGCAGCCAGGCGGCAAAGGCAATGCCCTGGGTACGCCAATCGGCATAGGTCATTTCCGTGCCGATGCTGACGTAGGCCACCCGTTCACGGAATTTTTCCAGGTGCTCCAGGAACACTTCGCGCAGCGACGGGTAGTCCTCGATCCCGGCGTCAATGTCCGCCGGCACGCCGGGCAGGTAAGTGTTCAACCAGATGCGTTCGGTGTGTTCCAGGCTGATAGCGTTCATCGCAGTGTCCTTATTGTTGTTTTTGATAGCGCTACTTTTCGACGATGGCGGTGATGCCCAACCCACCCGCCGCGCAGATCGAGATCAGGCCGCGACCGCCACCGCGTTCATGGATAGCCTTGGCCAGCGCCGCCAGTTGCCGGCCACCGGTGGCCGCAAAGGGATGGCCGCAGCCCAGTGAGCCGCCGTTGACGTTCATCTTGGCCCGGTCGATGGCGCCCAGGGGGGCGCTCAAGCCGAGTCGCTCGCGGCAATACTGCGGGTCTTCCCACGCCTTGAGCGTGCACAGCACCTGGGCGGCGAACGCTTCGTGGATCTCGAAGAAATCGAAGTCGGCAAAACTCAAGCCTTCACGCGCAAGCATGCGTGGCACGGCGTAAGCCGGCGCCATCAGCAGGCCCTCGGTGCCGTCGACAAAATTCACCGCAGCCGTTTCGCCGGTGCGCAAGTAGGCCAACACCGGCCAGCCATTGGCGGCGGCCCATTCTTCACTGGCCAGCAGCACCACCGAGGCGCCATCGGTCAGGGGCGTGGAGTTGCCGGCGGTGAGCGTGCCGTTCTGGCGGTCGAAGGCCGGCGACAAGCCTGCGAGCTTTTCCAGGCTGATATCGGCACGCAGGTTGTTGTCACGGGCCAAGCCGCGATGGGGGCTGATCAGGTCGTCGAAGAAGCCGCGTTTATAAGCCGCATCCAGGCGCTGGTGGCTGGTGAGGGTTAGCTCGTCCTGGGCCAGGCGCTTGATCTGCCAGCGCTTGGCCATTTCTTCGCAGTGCTCGCCCATGGACAGGCCGGTGCGCGGCTCGCCATTGCGCGGCAGCAACGGTTTGAACAGCATCGATGGGCGTACTTTCATCAAGGCCTTGAGCTTGTCGCCCAGGCTTTTGGCGCGATTGGCCGCAAGCAAGGTATGGCGCAAGGATTCGTTGATGCCAATGGGCGCGTCGGAGGTGGTGTCGGCACCACCGGCAACGCCCACTTCGATCTGGCCGAGGGCGATTTTATTCGCCACCAGCAGCGCAGCTTCCAGGCCGGTGCCACAGGCTTGTTGCACATCATAGGCAGGGGTTTGCGCAGACAACGTGGTGGACAACAGCGCCTCGCGGGCCAGGTTGAAATCCCGCGAGTGCTTGATCACCGCTCCGGCGGCAAACTCACCCAGGCGTTGGCCGTGCAGGTTGTAGCGCTCCACCAATCCTTGCAGGGCGGCGACCAGCAGGTCCTGGTTACTGTCGTGGGCATACACCGTGTTGGAGCGCGCAAATGGAATACGGTTGCCGCCGATAATCGCCACGCGGCGGGTCGGGGCTGGGGTAAAACTGTAGTCACTCATTGCTGGCTCTCTTTCCAAATGAATAGCCCGCGCATATGGGGCTTGTCCCCGGCGAAATTGCGCACTTCGAACTCGCGCCGTGGCCCGCTCGCCGGGTGGCGCCACAGGGCGACCTGGCCGGGCAGGAAGATCGGCAATTTGAAGTCGCAATGGGCCTCGGCCTCGTCCAGGCCACCGGGCGGCTGTTGCGCTGCCAATGCGCGGCCCAGGGTCCACATGCCATGGGCGATGGCGCGACGAAAGCCGAAGAGCCTGGCACCGATGACCGAGGTGTGAATGGGATTGAAATCCCCCGAGACCTTGGCAAAGCGTCGCCCCAGGTCGGCGGGCAGTACCCAGCGCTGGGTGCGTAACAGGCCGTCTTCCTGCAACGGCAAAGGGTCATTCCAGGGCTCACCCACCGGATTGCTGACGCCACGGCGCAAATACAGGCTGTCGCTCTCCCACACCAGGGTTTCCTGGCTGTAGGCACGGGTGGCGATGCTCAACGCCTGCCCCTTCGGATGGGCCACCCAGCGCTCGCAATACACCTCCAGGCGCAACGCCTGGCCCTCGTGCAAGCGCTGGTGCTGACGAATGCGATTGGCCAGGTGCACCATGCCACTGGCCGGGTACGGGAAGCTTGGCCGGGTCAGCAGCATGAGGTGCAGGGGGAACGCCAGCACATGGGGATAGGACAGTGGCACGCCCTGCTCGCGACGAAAGCCACACGCCCGTGCGTAAGCGGCGATACCGGCCGGCGAAAACTCCACCGCACTGCGCACCAGGCGCGCAGTGGGCAATGGTGGCGCACCGTCGAGCTTGGGTTTGCGCAAGGCGCGCAGGCCGTCGAGCACCAACTGCGTGCGCGACGGCGGTGGGTCGATAATCTGCGTCACGTAGTTCATCGGTCAGGCTCCCAACAGGCTTTGGCCGCACACCCGCACCACTTGGCCATTGACGCCGCCCGACGCCGGATGCGCCAGCCAGGCAATGGTCTCGGCCACGTCGATGGGTTGCCCGCCCTGGGACAACGAATTCATGCGCCGCCCCGCTTCGCGGATCATCAGCGGGATCTTCGCGGTCATCTGGGTTTCGATAAAACCAGGCGCCACCGCATTCACCGTGACCTGCCGGGCTGCCGCACGCGGTGCCAGGCCCTGTACCAGGCCAATCACACCGGCCTTGGACGTGGCGTAGTTGCTCTGCCCCAGATTGCCGGCGATACCGGAAATCGACGACACGCACACAATGCGCCCGCCGGGGTTCAAACCCTGACTGTCGAGCAAGGCCTCACTGAGCTGCCACGGCGCTTCGAGATTGACCGCCAGGACACTGCGCCAGGCGGCCTCGGTCATTTTGGCGATGGTCTTGTCGCGGGTGATCCCGGCGTTGTGCACCACCACATCAAAGGCGCCGTATTGGCTGACGTGGGTTTGCAACAGCGCGATGGTATCGGCGGCGGTGATATCCAGCGGCAATGCCGAACCGCCCACGCTGGTCGCCGCCTGCTGCAAGGCTTCCTGGGCCTGGGGCACGTCCACACACACCACATGGGCACCGTCGCGCGCCAGCACCTGGGCGATCGCCAGGCCGATGCCACGGGAGGCGCCGGTGACCAGGGCACGCCGGCCGGCAAAGGGTTTATCCCAGTTGATGGCGGCATGACCATCGACCGGCTTTTCCAGGCGCACCACCTGCCCCGAGACATAGGCGGAACGGCGTGACAGAAAGAACCCCAGGCTGCTGTCCAGCGCGTCTTCCGCGCCCGGCGCCACGTACAGCAGTTGCACGGTGATCGCGCGGCGCAGTTCCTTGGCCAGCGACCGCACCAAGCCTTCAAGGGCGCGTTGGGCGATGGCCTGGGGCAAGTCGTCGCAATGCTCGGGTGCCGTGCCGAGTACCACCACCCGGCCATGCTGGCCGAGGCGCTTGGCATTGCTGTGAAAGAACAGGTAGAGCTCATCCAACTGTTGCAGGCCGGTCACGCCGCTGGCGTCGAACACCGCGCCTTGCACCTTGACCGTGGACGGTGCCTTGAGCGTCGCCGGGGTCGCGGCGACGGTGTCGGTGGCGCTGAACACGCGCTGCACCGAGGCCACCAGGCGCCCTGCCCCGGCGATGATCACAGGATTAGCCAGGCCGGCCTGGCCGCTGCGATGCCTTTGCAGGGGCAAGGGTTGCGGCAAGCCGACGGCCTGGGCCAGGCGCCGGCCCCAGGGAGAATTGACGAACGAAAGGTAGCTGTCACTCATAGTGGGTTCCACTCACAACACAGTTCTTGCCTGGTAAACCCGATCAAATGCGGGGAACTGGATTGCCCTCTGTAGGAGCGAGCTTGCTCGCGAAAAACGTCAACGATAACGCGGGCTTCCTGAATGAACGCGGCGCCTGTGAGTTCTTCGCGAGCAAGCTCGCTCCTACAAAAAGCCTTCTGCCTGGCATTTAAGGCAAGCCAGTTCCCACCTGTGGACCGGGTTCTCTTAGTTGACCGGGACGCTGCGCCGTTTGGCCACCGGCTCGAGTGCCTGCTTACGCTGCTGCAGAGCCTCCAGCAAACCAAAGTCCTGGGGGAAGTCATCCACCTGGATACCGTGGTCGGCGTATTCCACATAGCGCGCCAGCAAGGCGTCTTCGTCGTCGCTGATCAAATCCAGCGCCCGCGCTTTCACGCGCCAGTCGGTGAAGGCCGTGGCAGAAATCGGCAGCGGGCCGAGCAGACCTTGCTTGATGGCGGGCTTGAGCCGCGCCTCGATCAGCTCCACTTGGGGCAGCAAACGGAAACCCAATTCGCCGTAGGCCAGCTTGTCGACTTCCGGACGGGGGATGTAGGAGTTGGCCAGCAAACGGTCGCGGGTCTCGCCAGGGGTCTGCACCACCTCCGCCACCTGCGCCAACAGGCGGTCCGACGGTTTGCGCAGCGGGATGCCAAACGGAAAGCTCAAGGTGCGCACCACTGCTGCTGCGGGTTTTGAAGGGTAGTTGTCGAGCACTTCGGCCAAGGCTTCATGGGCGCGCAACAAGGCGTCCTGGGCCGCCCAGTGCACCAGCGGCAAGTCCGCCTGGGGCCTGCCGTCATCCTCGAAGCGCTTGAGCACGCAAGACAGGATGTACAGCTGCGACAGCATATCCCCCAGGCGCCCGGTGATACTTTCCTTGCGCTTGAGGGCACCGCCCAACACGCCCATGGAAATATCCGAGATCAGCGCCAGCACCACCGACAGTCGATTGGCCTGGCGGTAGTAGGCAGCCAGCGCCGGGTCGGTCTTGGCCGGCGCCGAAATCAGGCGTCCGCCGGTCAGGGCATGCACCGCTGCGCGTACGGTGTTGGCCACGACAAAACTCACATGGCCGAACATCGCGCTGTCGAAGTCTTCCAGGGCCTTGCGTCGGTCAGGGTTGTGCGCCGCTTCCATTTCGCGGAACACGTAGGGATGGCAACGAATCAAGCCCTGGCCAAAGATGATCAGGCAGCGGGTCATGATGTTCGCGCCCTCCACCGTGATGGCGATGGGACTTTGCTGGTAGGCACGGGCGAGGAAGTTATTGGGGCCCATGCAGATGCCTTTGCCGGCGACGATGTCCATGCCGTCGTTGACGATGATGCGCGCCCGCTCTGTGACGTGGTACTTGGCGATGGCCGAGATCACCGACGGTTTCTCGCCAGCGTCCAGGGACGCCACCGACACCTTGCGCACCGCATCACAGGCATACAGATGCCCGGCCATACGCGCCAGGGGCGCCTGTACGCCTTCGAACTTGCCGATGGGCAGGCCGAATTGCTTGCGCATCGCCGCATAGGCTGTGGTACCGCGCACCGCCACTTTACCCAGGCCGACGTTGGCCGAAGGCAGGGAAATCGCCCGACCTGCGGCCAGGCATTCCATCAACATGCGCCAGCCGTTGCCGATTTGTTCGCGGCCACCGATGACCCACTCCAAGGGAATGAACACATCCTTGCCAGTGGTAGGACCGTTCTGGAATACCGCATTCAACGGCCAGTGACGCCGGCCGCTGTTTACCCCTGGATGGGAGGTGGGGATCAACGCACAGGTAATGCCCAGGGAACCCGGTGCGCCAAGCAAACCCTGCGGGTCTTCGGCGCGGAACGCCAGGCCCAGCACCGTGGCAATCGGGCCGAGAGTGATATAGCGCTTGTCCCAGGTCACTTTGAAACCCAGTACTTCCTCGCCCTCATGCATGCCCTTGCAGACAATGCCCAGGTCGGGGATCGCGCCTGCATCCGAGCCGGCATACGGGCTGGTCAGGGCGAAACACGGAATGTCCTCGCCCCGTGCCAGGCGCGGCAGGTAGTAGTTGCGCTGAGCGTCGGTGCCGTAATGCAGCAGCAGCTCGGCCGGGCCCAGGGAGTTGGGGACCATCACCGAAATGGCTGCCGCCGAGCAGCGTGTCGACAGCTTCATCACCACTTGGGAATGGGCGTAGTGGGAGAAGCCTTTGCCGCCGTACTGCCTGGGAATGATCATGCCGAGGAACCCGGCATCCTTGGTGTACTGCCAGCCCTCGGGGGACATGTCCTGCCAGACCTGCGTGGTTTCCCAGTCGTTGGCGATGTCACACAGGGTTTCGACTTCGTTGTCGAGGAAGGCTTGCTCCTCCGCGCTCAGGCTGGCCGGCGCGGCTTGCAGCAGACGCTGCCAGTCGGGCTTGCCGCTGAACAGCTCGGCATCCCACCACACGGTGCCGGACTCGATGGCCGCACGCTCGGTATCGGACATCGCCGGCATGATCGTGCGAAACAGGCCCAGAGCCTTGGTGGTCAACAGTTTGCGGCGCAGGGGTTTGATCGCCAGCACCAAGGCGGGCAGCACCACCAGCACCGCCGCCAGGATAACGCCCGGCACGGCCACCGCGTTGAACAGATAACCCGCCGCCAACCAGACCAGGCCAGCGCCCAGCCACAAGGTGGCGGCGGCTTGTCGATACGCCAGGGCAATCGCGGCGGCGAGACCCACCAATAACCAGATAAGCATGGGGATACCTCTACTTGATTCAGGGCGTGGCAAACGCGTCGGCAGCTCGAAATGAACTGCGGCTAAAAACCACACTACAAACTTCAAAGCGCAAATTCAAATTTTGTTTTGAAATTTTTATTTAATGTTCAGACGAAAAAAATAGCGGCTGAACTGGCCCGCCTCAGTCGTCATGAGTGGATAGGATCAATCAGGGTCGCCTATGCGACCCCGTTTCCAGCCTTCAACCCTTCTTGCGCTCGCACTGGATCAGAACGCGTAAGTCGCTGAAAGACTGACAACTTCGCCTTTGGCATCGGCTTTTCCATCGAGCGTGGCCCCACCCAGGCGATCCTGGTTGTGGGTTCTGAGCTTGGCTTTCTCAACGAATTGCCGCGAGTAGGCACCGTCGATACTCAAACCTGGAATAGCGCGAATGTTGTAGCCAAATCCCAGGGAGGCGAAAATCCGGTCACCGTCTGGGATACGTGGGTCACGGGTGGAATTGCGCGTGGGCGTCTGGTCGGTTGCGACACCAGCACGGAAGGTAAAGTCGTCGGTGAATTTGTAGTCACCGCCGAGCGACACCATCCAGGCGTCCTTGTAGTTATAGGGAATCGACACGATCTGCGTCCCCTCTGACTTCAATGTCAACGCCTTGAACGAGGACCATTGGGTCCAGGTGACGCTGGCGCCCAGCGTGAGGCGATCGTTGAACTGGTGGACCCAGTCGATGGAAGCGTTGGCTGGCACATCCAGTTGCGTTGACGCCTTGGCACCATTGACGTTGAGGTCCAGACCCGGGTATGCCAGGGCTGGCAGGCCACCTTCGATAAGTGACTTGTTCGCCTCGTCAGCATAAATGCTGTACTTGCCTTCCAGTTTGTTCTTGATCTTCGCGTGATAATTCAAGCCCAGGGTATCGAATTCGGTGGGTTTCCAGACCACGCCCGCAAACCAGCCGACCGAAGTGTTATCCACCTTGACCCGCATCAGCGATGAGCCCACACCGGAGGGGAACGGTATGCCGATTTCAGGTGACAACGCCGCTGCGGAGTACAAGTCCAGATTCTGGCTTACAAAGCCTTTGGTGTGCTGGACAATCGCGCCGGCCCCCACCGAAAACTCATCATTGACCTTGAACGACAAGGAGCCTGTAACCCCTACCGTTTCAATGCGCGTATCGACGGCGAAGTCGCGACCGATCCAGTCGTCATCCCAGGTCGTGCGCGCGCCCATTGGCACCACTTGACTGAGCCCGAACGCAAAACGGTCGTTGATCGGTATCACCATGAAGCCGGTGGGTAGCCAAGCGGTAAAGCCGCCTTGCCCGCCATCACCGGTGCGCGGCGTAGAGCTTAAATCCGTTGGGTCGACGGCCACAGGCGCGTTGCCTGCGTAATCCTTCGCCGTCCCCTTGTATTTGACATTGATACGAGCGTAATCGACGGTAAATTGGGAGATCGTGCGATCAATGAACGCCATGCCGGCCGGGTTGTTGTAAGCCGCGGAAGGATCATTCTGGAACAGTGAGCCACCGCCGAAGGCACGCCCCCATCCTGGAGCACCAAAGGTCGGCGTCGAAAAACCGCCGGCGTGTGCGTGTCCCGTTGCCGTGATCAGGCCGCCGAGAATCGCCAGGCTCAATAACGTGCGTGCCTGCTGTTTCTTATTATTCATGCTCCACTCCTTATTGTTTTTATCCTCCAGGATCGGTTTTCCCGACCTGGGTTCCCGCAGCCAGTGCCTCTTGCGAGGCACTGGTGTTTTCAACGTGTGATCATCACGTCAACCCTTCACGTCACTTACGGAGTGACAGTAAAAGCCGGGCTTGGGGTAGCGGTCAGAGCGGTAATTTTGCAGGAGCCAACCGTTTGGGCGCTGGGTACGGTCAGGGTATTGGTGGAGTTTTTGAAGCCGACATTGATGGTCACTGGCGAAGCTGAGCAGTTGTTGAGAATCTTGAAGTTCACACCTGAAACCGTACCGTTGAAGGCATCAGGACCGCCACTTGCCACGTTCAATGTCCATGGCAGGCCCAGCAACTGAGGGACACCACAGAGCGCGTTGGAACCGCTGACCTGCGCGCCGGTAATCGAGGCACTCGCCCCGTTGGCGGCGACCGAGCCGGTAAATACGATGTTGCACGTCACCGGCAGGTTCAACGAAGCGGGCGACGTTACCGTGATGGACCCCGCAGTGGTGAATCCCTGACCGGCAGGCGCAATAGTTGCCGCATTGGCCATTGAAGCCGCGCCAAAGCACAGAGCAAACGAAGTTGCACAAACGAGGGTTTTCAAGCTTTTCATTGTTTTTCCTCACATGTTATGGCGATTCATTTTCGCCAGGGGTAATGGCCATGATCGAGAGGTCACGGTGAAACTGCAGAACTTCCCTTTCCAGCCAAATTTCAATGCATTTACCGCTATATCCGTCGGAACGCGTTATTCGACAACTTTGAAGTTGGGCGGCATCTTGATCGACACCGTCTTGATCTTGCAGTCTTCGCCAATCGCAACATCGGCGGCTTCCAACTTGCCGGTGGCGTTATCCCAAGTTCCGTCGGCCGTCGACGGCCCACACTTGCCGCCCAGGCCAAAGGCATGCACGTCCACGCTGATCTTCGACATGGAGCCGCTTTTTGTATCTTTGGCGATTAATACCCAGGGCAAGTTGATGGCTTCGACACGGCTGCACTTGAGGCCACCGTCGAACTCGACTTTGTCGACATTCACCGATGAACCGTCGGCTGCAACCTTGCCAGCCACCTTGATAGTGCAGTCGGCACTGATGAGCTTGCCTTTGGAAAAGCTGATAGGCCCTTGGGCAGTGAAGGCACTGCCAGCGGGTTCGATACGCGCAGCCTGGGCCTGGTGGTAAGCAATCAGGCCCATGGCCGCCAACAGGATATGGGCGGTGAACTTGGCAGAACTTTGCATGGTGTACGTCCTTCCCTTGAAATTATTGTTGTAGGGTCAAACCAGGTTCTTGCATTTCATTACCGGGGGCGATCAGAACCTGCGCGATACACAGATCCCGAGTACGCCCTTACCGCTTGATACGTATCAAAATGGCTTGGCAGTGCCGCTGTACTTCTCCAGGTACTTCAAGCGCTTTGACGGCTGAAGATTGGTCAGGTTGATATCGCCGGCATAATGATTCAGTACCCGATGGTCCATGCGACGCCGCCACAAGTACGGCACATACGCCCAGACAATCATGCTGGCGTAGCCATACGGAAGTTGCGGTGATTCATCAAAGTGACGCAGCGACTGATAACTACGCGTGGGGTTGGCATGGTGATCGGAGTGGCGCTGCAACTGGAACAGAAAGATATTGGTGACAATTCGATTACTGTTCCACGAGTGACGCGGTGAGCAGCGTTCATAACGGCCATTGGGCAACTTCTGACGCTTGAGGCCGTAATGTTCGACGTAGTTCACCACTTCCAGCAACGAGAACCCGTAGATGCCCTGGATAATCAGGAACGGAATTACCGCCGCCCCCAGCCAGGCAATCATCGCGCCCCACAACACCACGCTGTACATCCAGGCGCTGAGTACGGCGTTCTTCCAGTGCAGGGTCGGCAGGCCGAGTTTGCGCAGGCGTTCGCGCTCCAGGTTCCAGGCCGACACAGCGCTGAACCACACCGAACGCGGCAGGAATGCCCAGAAACTTTCACCGAGGCGCGAGCTGGCGGGGTCTTCCGGGGTGGCGACCCGTACGTGATGGCCACGGTTGTGTTCGGTGTAAAAGTGGCCGTAGAAGGTCGGCGCCAGGGTGACCTTGGCCAGGAACACTTCCAGGGGTTTGGGCTTGTGCCCCAGTTCATGGGCGGTATTGATGGCAATGCCAGTGGCGGCACCGGTGGACATGGCCATGCCCACATACGTCAACCCACTGATCTCACCGTGCAACTGCGTGCGGTCGGTGATGAACGCGGCGGTCTTGGTCAGCCAATTCGAGGGTTCCAGGGTGGCCGTGGCGTGCAACAGGCCGCCGTTGAGGATCCAGTCGATACCGCCAGCAGCGAGCCAACCGGTGATGACCACCGAGGAAATCACAAACAGCACGCCGGTGTAGACGATCCAGCGGTAGTAGCGTTGGGATTCAAGGTGGCTGACCGCAGATTCGGGCGGGTTGCTGACGTCTTCGCCGAGCAGGCCGTCAATCAGCGGGATCAAGCCGAAGATCACCAGTACGCCCACCCACCACAGTTGTTGCACACCTGTGGTGATGGCAAGGGCGCCCGAGAGCAAGGGCGTCGCCAGCGGCATGATGCCCAGCCACCACAGGTGGCGTTTGCCGTCGGCCCAGACATGCGGGGCTGCCAGAGTCTGGTTCATGGCAGCCTCCGAACGCATTCGGTGGGCAACGAGGCAGACGACAGGTATACGGAGCGCTGACTGCTCCGAGAAATCAACCATGCGATAAAAGGCGTTTTTTTCATTATTTTATTCGCTCTTAGGCATTTCAAAAATAATTTCAAATTACACATTGAAATAATTTTTTTAAATAAATAGCGCGGAATCGTTAGGTCGTCAACTAGTTTCTCCAGCCCTTTTTACCGTGACCGAGCAGTCTCTTTTCAGCCGCCTGGTCAGGTGCTCAGAGGCAGGCGTCAACGCCAGCGCCGCAGTCAGGTGGCATTGTTACTGGCTCGCCAGGGCGACGGGTGGGTTTAGTGGCCGGACGTTCTCGCCGGGGCGAGCCCGCTTGGCCACCTGCTCCACCAGCGCCGCCACGCGCTCGGTGGCGGTGATCGGCAACATATGCCCCCGGCCTTCGATCACCTGCATTTTCAGCCCTGGCACCTTGCTGGCAAGGGCCTGGCCGTGTTTCTGGAAGTCGAGCACCTTGTCCTGCGCGCCGTAGATCAGGCCGATGGGCAGGGTCAGTCGGGGGTAGCGCTTGACCATCTCCGGCAAGTGGTCGTTGACCCGGTTGATCTCGGTGGACGCGGCGTAGAAATTGTCGGGTCGCATGCCCAGCAAACCGCCGCCACGGGTGGCGAAGTCCGGTGGCGCAGGGTCGGGGGCAAATACGCCCTTCACCACCGAGTCTCTGGTCAGCAGGCCGATGGGCAGGGTCAAGGTGTGGGCCACCCAGCGCCGCAGCCAGGCCGGGCGCACGGCCAGAGACAGGAACACCAGCGGCAGCATGCGTTGGGGGTGAGTCAAGGGCGCAACCAGCACCAGCCCGGATACGGCATGGGGATGGTCGAGGGCCAGCGCCAGGGCAATCGCGCCGCCCAGGGAGTGCCCCAGTACCAGCGGTTTGTCCAGATCCAGCGTCTTGATGAAAGCCGCGATTTGTCGCGCCTGGGCCGGCAAGTCTGCCGGCGTGCCGCTGTGCCGGGTGGAATAGCCTGAGCCCGGCCGGTCGAGGCTGATGACCCGAAAATGCTCACGCAACTGGCCGGACAAGGCATAGGTCAGGTTGCGACTACTGCCCATCAGCCCGTGGATCATCACCAGCGGCGGGCCCTTGCCCTCTTCGACATAATGAAAGCGCTCGCCGTCCACCTCGACGAAACGCCCGTTGATCGGCACGGTCGCTTCAATGCGCCGCGTCATCCAGGCACTCAAGCCCCACAACGCAGCACTGGCGCCCGCCAGCACACCTGCAGCGACAACCCACTCCACAGCCATAGCTCGGTCCTCTGCTTCCCTGCTGCTGGCGACCCGACCGGAATTGGCCTGGCCTCAGCCATCGTCCACACCCTGGACCTACACTTCATGCATACCACGTTCGTCCGTCGGACAAATCGCTCATGCGCAACAAGGCCCTAGCGTAGGCAAATTTTTCAGGTAGATTATTTAAAATCTTTTTTAAAATAATTAATTCAATTTTCCTTTGCAATGGTGTTCTATCTAAAAGACAAAACAAAAACAGGAGCACATCCGATGCCCAAGCGCTTTATTGACGAGGCAGCCCTATGAATGCCCCCAGTGACTCAATCGACATCGCCATCATTGGCTCCGGGTTCGCGGGCCTGTGCATGGCGATCAAACTCAAGGAAGCCGGGCTCACCGACTTCTTTATTGCCGAACAGGCCGAGACCCTCGGCGGTACATGGCGCGACAATCACTACCCAGGTTGCGCCTGCGACGTGCAGTCCCATGTGTATTCGTTTTCCTTTGCGCCCAACCCGAACTGGACGCGCCAGTTCGCGGCGCAACCGGAGATTCGCGCCTATCTGGAAGACTGCGCCAAGCGCTTCGAGCTGGCGCCCTACCTGCGCTTTGGCATGGGCCTGCAACGGGCGCTCTTTGATGAACAACAGCAGCGCTGGCAACTGACCTTCACTAACGGCCGCCACGTCAGCGCACGGGTGCTGGTGTCGGGCATGGGGGGTTTGTCACGCCCGGCAATGCCGGATATCCCAGGGTTGGACAGCTTCAGGGGCAAGCGCTTCCACTCCCAGCAGTGGGATCACGAGTATTCCTTGAAGGGCAAGCGCGTGGCGGTGATCGGCACCGGTGCCAGCGCTATCCAGTTCGTGCCACAGATCGCCCCGCAGGTAGCGCACCTGGACCTGTTCCAGCGCACACCGCCGTGGATCATGCCCAAGCCTGATCGGCCGATTTCAGCGTTCGAACGCTGGTTGTTCAAGCATGTACCGCTCACCCAAAGGCTGGTGCGCGCTGCGCTTTACTGGGCGCTGGAAGGCCGTGTGGTGGGCTTTGCCCTGCATCCACGCCTGATGAAAATGGTGCAGAAAATCGCCCTGCGTCATCTGCGCAAACAAGTGGCCCGCCCTTCCCTGCGCAAAACCCTGACGCCGGACTACACCATCGGCTGCAAGCGCGTGTTGATCTCCAACGATTACTACCCGGCACTCTCGCGTAGCAATGTCGAGGTGGTCACCGACAGCGTGCTGCGCATCGAAGCCGACGGTGTGATCACCGCCGACGGTATCAAGCACCCCGCCGATTGCCTGATCTTCGGCACGGGTTTCCAGGCCAGCGACCCGTTGCCCCGTGGCTGCATCATCGGCCGTGACGGCATCGACCTGATGGACGCCTGGCGCGATGGCGCCCATGCCTACAAAGGCACCACCGTGCCGGGCTACCCGAACCTGTTTCTGATCGTCGGCCCCAACACCGGCCTGGGGCATAACTCGATGATCCTGATGATCGAGGCCCAGGTCGCGTACATCCTCGACGCCCTGAAACACATGCAGCGCCAGCGCCTTACCACGGTAGAGGTCAAGCCTGCCGTGGAGCACACCTACAACCAGCAGTTGCAGGACAAGCTCAAGCGCACCATCTGGAATACCGGCGGCTGCCAGAGCTGGTACCTCGACCCGCGCACCGGCAAGAACACCACGCTGTGGCCCGGCTCGACCTGGCGCTTCAAGCAGGTCACCCGGCATTTTGCCCTCAAGGACTACAGCGTCAGCCAGGCGCCGGCGCCCGCCCTGCCGCGAGCGGTTGCAACGCCCCACCCCACCACAGAAGGCAGCCTGTCATGAAGTCATTCAACGGCCGCGTTGCGGCGATCACCGGCGCGGCTTCCGGCATGGGCCGCGCACTGGCCCTGGCGCTGGCGCGGGAAGGGTGTCACCTGGCGCTGGCAGACAAGAACAGCCAGGGCCTGGAACACACCCTGGCCCTGATCCGCGCCTCGACCTTGTCGCCCGTCACTGTTACCACCCAAGTGCTGGATGTGTCCGACCGCCAGGCCATGCACGATTGGGCGGCGCGTTGCGTGGCCGAGCACGGCGAGGTCAACCTGGTCTTCAATAATGCCGGGGTGGCACTGTCGAGCACCGTCGAAGGGGTGGATTACGCCGACCTGGAATGGATCGTCGGCATCAACTTCTGGGGGGTGGTGCATGGCACCAAGGCATTCCTGCCGTACCTCAAGGCCAGCGGCGCCGGGCATATCATCAATACGTCCAGCGTGTTCGGCTTGTTCGCCCAGCCCGGCATGAGCGGCTACAACGCCACCAAGTTCGCCGTGCGCGGTTTCACCGAAGCCTTGCGCCAGGAACTCGACCTGCAACGCTGCGGCGTGTCGGCCACCTGTGTACACCCCGGCGGCATTCGTACCGATATCTGCCGCAGCAGCCGCATCGACGCGAACATGACCGGCTTTCTCATCCACAGCGAGCAACAAGCCCGCGCCGATTTCGAAAAACTCTTCATCACCGACGCCGACCAGGCCGCCAAAGTGATCTTGCAGGGCGTACGCAAAAACAAGCGCCGCGTGCTGATTGGCCGCGATGCCTATTTTCTCGACCTGCTCGCCCGCTGCCTGCCGGCGGCCTATCAAGCGCTGGTGGTGTTTGCCAGCAAGCGCATGGCGCCCAAGCCGCGCACGCCGGTGTTTGAAACCAACGACGAGCCTCGACTCTGAACAGGAGGACGCACCATGTTGCCGATCCGTCGCGATATCCGTTTTGCCTTGCCTGCCGAACGCATCAAGAACTGGCACGAACAAGGGCCGGTGGTCAGCCATTTCTTCAATGCCTTGTCGCTGCTGTTTCCCCAGGGTGAGCTGTTCTTCATGGACAGCGTGCGCCACTACCGTGGGCAGATCGACGATGCCGAACTGAAAAAAGAGGTCCAGGGGTTTATCGGCCAGGAGGCCATGCACAGCCGGGAACACGTGGCCTACAACGACTTGCTGCAAGCGGCCGGCCTGCCGGCGCACAGCCTTGACCGACGCTTGAAGTTCTTCCTCGACCTGCAGAAAAAACACCTGCCGCCGTCGTTCAACCTGGCGGTGACCATCGCCCTGGAACACTACACCGCGATGCTCGCCGAAATCCTGCTGAGCGACCCTTCGCGCTTTGGCGACTCACTCAAGGGTTACCAGCAGATGTGGTACTGGCACGCCCTGGAAGAAACCGAACACAAAGCCGTGGCGTTCGATGTGTGGAACAGGGTGATCAAGCCGGGGCCGGCACGTTACCTGCTTCGCACCGGCACCATGCTGACCACCAGCGTGCTGTTCTGGGTGGTGGTGCTGGATTTTCACGTGCGCCTGTTGATTGCCGACCGCACTTCGGGCGGCACGCTGAAGGGGTTATGGCGCATGGTTAAATTCTTGTATGGGCCCAAGGGGGTGTTTCCACGGATGTGCCGGCCGTGGCTGCATTATTTCAAGCCGGGCTTTCATCCCTGGGATCATGACAACCGGGCGCGGTTGGCGGGCATTGACCGGTTGGTCGAAGAGATAGAGCGCACGCGCCGCAGTTACGACGCTTATCAAACTGACGCCTCCTGACCTAAATGTGGGAGCGGGCTTGCTCGCGAAGGCGGCGTGTCAGTCGACATCAATATGACTGACCCACCGCTTTCGCGAGCAAGCCCGCTCCCACAGGGGGATCGCGTTAAGGCAATGAGGGTTACGCCAGGCTCTTGCTGACCACCTCAAACACATCGCTGGACAGCTCACCCGCGCCCAGGATGCGCTCCAGCTCCGCTTTCATCAGCGCCTGCCGTGCGCTGTCGTATTTACGCCAGCGCGTCAGCGGCGCCAGTTGGCGCGAGGCGATCTGCGGGTTCAAGGTATTGAGCTGGATCACCAGGTCCGCCAGGAAGCGATAGCCCGAACCATCCGCCGCATGGAAGTTGATCAGGTTCTGCCCGGCAAATGCGCCCACCAGCGCGCGCACCTTGTTCGGGTTCTTGATGGTGAACGCCGGGTGCTCCATCAACGCCTTGACCCGCGCCAGCCCGCCCGGCAAGGTGCTGCCGGCCTGTACGCTGAACCATTGGTCCATGACCAGCGGGTTGTCCTTGAAGTTTTCGGCAAACACCGCCAAGGCCTGGGCTTTCTCTGCTTCAAACGGCGAGTTCACCAACACCGCCAACGCCGTCAGGCGTTCGGTCATGTTATCGCTGGTGTCGAACTGATCCAGGGTGGCCGCCAACACTTCTGGCTTGCCGCTGAGCATCAAGTACGACAGCGCGATGTTCTGCAGGGCACGCCGAGCGAAGTGCTCGGCTTCTGCCACGTAAGGCGTTTGCTTGGACAGCTCGCGGTTGGCCTGGTAGCGCAGCCACAACCCTTCGAACAGGTTGTCGGCCAGCTGCTTGCGGGCAAACTCGCGGGCAGCGTGGATCGCGTCCACATCCGCCACTTCGCTGATTTCGGTGAGGTAGGCTTCGCTTGGCAGCGAGAGCATTTCGGCGACCATGGCCTGGTCCAGGCTTTCATCGCTCAACACCGTGCGCAGCGCGTCGATCAAGCGCTGATCGAGCTTGAGCGGCTGGCCCGCCTGGTGCTGGCCGATCAGTTCCTGCAATACCTGCACTGCCAACTGCTGGCCAGCATCCCAGCGGTTGAAACCGTCGCTGTCGTGCTGCATCAGGAACATCAGTTGATCGCGGCTGTACGGGAAGCTGAGCTTCACCGGCGCCGAGAACCCACGCAACAGCGAAGGCAATGGTTTTTCGGCGATATCGATGAAGGTGAAGGTCTGCTCGGCTTCAGTCACCGAGATCACTCTTGAAGTGCCTACAGCCGTGGCTTCACCGGCCAGGCGCAAGTTGATCGCGGCGCCCTGCCCGTCCAGCAGGCCCAATGCCACTGGGATCACGAATGGTAGTTTCTCGACCTTGTCCGGCGTTGGCGGGCAGCTCTGGCGGAAAGTCAGGCTATAGGTCTTGGCCGCCGCATCGTAGGCCTCGCTTACCGCCAGACGCGGGGTACCGGCCTGGCTGTACCAGCGCTTGAACTGGCTGAGGTCGGCGCCATTGGCGTCTTCCATGGCCTTGATGAAGTCGTCGCAGGTCACGGCCTGGCCGTCATGGCGTTCGAAATACAGGTCGCTGCCTTTGCGAAAGCCCTCGGCACCGAGCAAGGTGTGGATCATACCGACCACTTCCGAGCCCTTTTCATACACGGTCAGGGTGTAGAAGTTGGAGATTTCGATAAAGCTGTCCGGGCGTACGGCGTGGGCCATGGGGCCAGCATCTTCAGCGAACTGGTGGGTACGCAGGTACGCCACGTCCTGGATGCGCTTGACCGTGGCCGAGTTCATGTCGGCAGAGAAGCCCGAGTCACGGAACACGGTGAAGCCTTCCTTGAGCGACAGCTGGAACCAGTCGCGGCAGGTCACGCGGTTGCCCGACCAGTTGTGGAAGTATTCGTGGGCGACGATGGCCTCGACGCGCTGGTGGGCGGCATCGGTGGCGGTTTCGGCGCGGGCCAGCACGGCGCTGGAGTTGAAGATATTGAGGCCCTTGTTCTCCATGGCGCCCATGTTGAAGTCGTTGACCGCCACGATCATGAAGATGTCGAGGTCGTACTCGCGGCCGTAGGTCTCTTCGTCCCAGCGCATGGATTTTTTCAGGCTGGTCATGGCGTGCTGGCACTTGTCGATGTTTTCCGGCTCGACGTAGATGCGCAGCGCGACTTCGCGGTTGGTCATGGTGGTGAAGCTGTCTTCGACACACCACAGGTCACCGGCCACCAGGGCAAACAGGTAGGCCGGTTTCTTGAACGGGTCTTCCCAGGTCGCCCAGTGCCGACCGTCTTCACCGGGGCCGCTGGCGATCGGGTTGCCGTTGGACAACAGCACCGGGTAGCTGTGCTGTTCGGCGATCACCGTGGTGGTGAACACGCTCATCACATCCGGGCGGTCGAGGTAATAGGTGATCTTGCGAAAACCCTCGGCCTCGCACTGGGTGCAGAACATACCGCTGGATTTGTACAAGCCTTCCAGGGCGGTGTTGGTTTCCGGGTGGATCTTGACCGTGGTGTCCAGGGTGAAGGTTTCACTCTGGGGCTGCAGGGTCAGGTGGCTGTCGGTCAATTGGTAATCGGCGGCGGTCAGCTCCTGATCCGCGAGGGTGACGCTCAGCAACTCAAGCTGCTGGCCATCCAGTACAAGCGGTGGCAGGCCAGTGCCACGCTCGGGGTTGCGGCGCATCACCAACTGCGCGTGGACCAGGCTGTGGTCCTCGAACAACTCGAAGGTCAGGTGCGTCTCGTCGATCAGGTAGTCCGGCGCCTGATAGTCCTTAAGGTAAATCATCTTCGGTTGTTCGGTGCGCATGCTGGGGATCCTTCTACTGATGCACGGCGAGCTGATAGGCCGTGTATTTACGAATGTTGATGACGCCGGTGTCGAAGATCAGGTATTGGCCCTTGATCCCCAGCAGCGTGCCTTCGGCAATCGGGTTCTTGTCCAGGTTGAAGCTGACGATCTTGGTCGGATACTGCTCGACCGGGTAGCGGATTTCAATCGGCTCGATGTCGGCAATGGTTTGGATGGCTTGCAGGCCAAAGCGTTCCTGCAAACCCAGCAAGCCCTCGGCGCAAGAGGCGAACAGCTCATCACGCACCTGCTTGAGGTCCACCGATTGCGCGTCGCCCTTGAGCAAGGCGCGCCAGTTGGTCTTGTCGGCCACCTGGCTGCGAAACAGGTCTTCGACGAAGCCCGATTGCTGGCGTGTCGCCACGCGCATGATCGGCAGCGCCTGGCTGGCGCCCTGGTCCAGCCAACGGGTGGGCAACTGCGTAGCACGCGTAATGCCGACCTTGATGCCCGACGAGTTGGCCAGGTACACCACGTGATCGGTCATGCAGAATGTCTCGCCCCAGCCCGGATCGCGGCAGGTGCCGGCGTCGTAATGGCAACGCTCGGGGCTCATGATGCACAGGTCACACTGGGCCAGCTTGGTCATGCACGGGTAGCAATAGCCCTGGCTGAAGCTGGTCTTGGTCTTGCGCCCGCAATGGCTGCAATGAATCGCGCCCAGGTATTCCAGGCGCACATGGGTGCCGATCAACGGATTGACCGGCACCTCGGTGTCGCCCAGGCGAAAGGCGTATTGAACGGTCGGCTCGCCGAGTTGCGCCGACATTTTGCTGACTGCACCGCGACCAATTTCAATCAATGGATCGCATCCGACTTGAACAGGATGTTCGCCACCGGTTCTGACTTGGACGCGCACTCCTGCGGGCCCATATAACCGGTGCGCTGCTCTTCGGGCAGGTTCTGGATCTCCCAGGCAATCATCGCTTGCAACGACAATTCGCGCTGCTCGGCGGTAAGCTTG
This sequence comes from Pseudomonas fluorescens, assembly GCF_001902145.1. Taxonomy (GTDB): domain Bacteria; phylum Pseudomonadota; class Gammaproteobacteria; order Pseudomonadales; family Pseudomonadaceae; genus Aquipseudomonas; species Aquipseudomonas fluorescens_BV. The sequence goes on along the minus strand of NZ_MRST01000017.1, from coordinate 97,374 downwards.
CGGCCATCGGACCATTTGCCGATCTCTACCGCGAGCTTGAGGCTCTCATAGATGTCCGGGGTGATGTTTTCGATCATTTCAGCAAAAGAGGACATAAGGCTCTTCCTTATCAAAGAGACGCTTTGCGACGGTTGTACAAACCGCCGAGCAAACCCGTCAAGCAACCGATGACCAACCCGCCCACATGGGCCGCGTTGGCGATTTCGCCGAAACCGATCATCGAGACCAGCCCCGACAGGCAGAGCAGCAACCACACCAGCATCATTACCAGCACCCCACGGGGCAGGCGATAGGCCGGGTTGGGCGACAATAATTGAAAGATCCAGCAGTGCCCGAGCAGGCCGTACAACACGCCGGACAAGCCGCCAAACAAGCCGGGGCCACCGTAGGCGTATTGCGCGTAGTTGGAGACCAGGCTGAACAACAGGGTCAGGCCCAGCAGGTTGATACTGCCCTGGCGCGCTTCAATGCGCCGGCCCAGCTCCCAGTACCACATGCCGTTCATGGCCAAATGCAGGATGCCGAAGTGGATCAGCATCGGCGTGACCAGGCGCCACCACTGCCCCGAGGCCAGCGTGTCGGCCAGCGGCGTGAACTGGATGTACTCGCCCAGCACCCGGAAAGGCAGGAAGGTCAACCAGGCCATGGCTTGCAGGTTTTCACCCAGCAGGGTCACAGCGGCGACGATGAGGCTGGCCAGCAGCACCAGCGCGGTGACCGGGCTGTGGCGCACCTGCTGGACAAAACCTGGCCGCGCAACCGGCGCCTGTTCGGGAATATCCAGTTGCTGGTCCGGGTCGCCAGCGGGGAAGCGTTGATACAACACGCGCACGTCGTCGCTGATGGTTTCGGGCACCCACAGCACCTGTTCACCCGCCTCCTCACTGACGCGATGGGGCACTTGCATGCGTTGCAGCAACTTGACGAAGCCCCCCAGATCGACGTTCAGGGGCAAGCGCAATACAGCTACGGTACTCATGGAATGGCCTCTGGTCGCTCAACGTCGACCCATACGAATTTACGCGGATCCAGTTCGGTTTCCTGGTCCAGTCGATACGCCACCAGCTTGCCGTACAGCACGGCGCTGTAATCCAGGCAGGCCAGGTTCGGGCGGATCGGCGCCGGTTTGCCGCTGCGCCAGTAGTGGCCGACGAACAACAGCGGTTCATCGACGCCATAGCGCAGCAGGGAGTTCTTTTCGGTCGACGACAACGGCGTGCGCGCCACCGGTTCCGGCAAGGCGTCGGGCTGGAACACGATGTCGCCGTAGGTCTTGGGGTCGTCTTCCCAGAACTTGGTGCGAAAGAACGAACGCGTCAGGCCATCGCCACCGGTCAACGTCAGGCCGTCGGGCAGGCGCATATCGGTGCCGCGCAACAGGCGGTCGAACGCGTTGCAGGCGAAACTGCCCGGTACGGCGGCGGCTTGCAGGAAGTGCTGGTCGATGCAGCCGTCCGGGAAGGTCGCGCGCAGCGGCTGGATAAAACTGTCGTCCCAGCACGCGTGCACCACGCGAAAACGCCCAGCGTCGACAAACAACGGCATGTCGTAGAACCAGGCGAGGAAGTCGTGCCAATCAGCCGGGTGGTGTTCGAACTGGGCCAGGGTCTCATGGATCAGGCGGGCGTGACGCGGGTTGTGCTCACGCACAAACTGCTTGCCGCTGCCCGGCGGGGCCGGTGTGGTCCAGCCCAGCGCATTGAACTCGTGGTTACCCATGATGCACAGCGCCTGGCCGGCCTCGGTCATGTCGTGGACGATATGCAGCGCCTCACGGATGCGTGGACCGCGGTCGATGATATCGCCCAGGAACACAGCCATGCGTGACGGATGGCGCCAGGTGCCGCCCTGCTTGTGGTAACCCAGTTGGTCGAGCAAGTGCTCAAGGGTATGAGCGCAACCGTGCACGTCACCAATCAGGTCGTAGCTACGCGCGGGATCGAGCATCAGTCGCCTCCACCTCCCAAGCGGCTGCCCCAGCCCAACTTGGTGCGGCACACTTCGTAGTAGTTGTGATCCAGCGGGTGGATCAAGCGCAACTTCTGTGCCTTCTTGCTCACGGTGATGGTGTCACCGGGGGCGCAGGTGAAATGGTTCTGCCCGTCGCAGGAGACTTGCGGGTAGATTTGCATGTCTTTGGACACCACGATTTTCAGCTCACTGTTGCCATCGACCACAATTGGCCGACTGGACAACATATGGGGGTACATCGGCACGATCACAATGGCATCGAGCTTGGGGTGCATGATCGGGCCGCCGGCCGACAGCGCGTAGGCGGTAGAACCGGTGGGTGTGGCGACGATCAGGCCGTCGGCCTTCTGGCTGCAGACGAACTGGCCATCGATGTACAGCTCGAACTCGATCATGCGCGTGGATTTGCCGGGGTGCAGCACCACGTCGTTAAGGGCATCGCCCTGGCCGATCGCCTCGCCATGGCGGCGCACTTCGGCCTGCAGCAGGAAGCGGTTCTCCACCAGGTAATGGCCGTCGAGCACCTTGGCCACTTCGACTTCCAGCTCATCGGGGCGTATATCGGTCAGAAAGCCCAGGCTGCCACGGTTGATCCCCAGCACCGGCACATTATGCCGCGCCAGCGCCCGGGCGGCGCCGAGCAGGCTGCCATCGCCGCCGACCACGATGACCATGTCGCACACCTCGCCGAGCATCTTGCGCGACGAGGTTTGCAGGCCGTGGCCAGGGAGGATTTCAGCGATGGTGTCTTCGAGGATCACATGCAGGTGGCGCTCGAGCAGAAACTTCTTCAGCCGGCGGACGGTGTCCAACACCTGGGTACTGCCCAGGCGACCGATAATGCCGATATTGCGAAATTGCTCCATGGGGCTCCTGCGGAATCTGGGGTGAGGCAAAAAGAGCGATTATGGGCGAAAGGCCGCCTCAGGCAAAATCCTTTGTCGCCGCCACGCCTTGATGACAATGGTTCTCAGGCACCTTCTGCGCGCTGAAAAGGCTATGCTCGGACCATGACGCCATTCCCCGACTTGCACACCCTGCCCCGCCAACTGCGCCACCCCGAGGTGCGCGACCTGGCGTGGGTGATGCTCGCGCCGCCGATGCTGGCGCAGACGCCTTGGCCACAGCGCCATCCGCTGGCGGGCAGTGACTGGGTGCAAGCCCCTCACCAACTCGAAGCCTGGCTGCGCCAGCTGGACCAGGACAGCAGCGCGTTGCAGCAGTGGCTGAGCCTGTCACGTACTCGGCGCCTGGGCCTGTACTACGAACGCTTGTGGCAATTTGCCGTACAGCAGGCGCCGGGGGTGGAGTTGCTGGCCGCCAACCTGCCGATCCGCCGTGCCGGGCACACGCTGGGCGAGCTGGACATGCTGCTGCGCGACCGCGATGGGGTGCACCACCTGGAACTGGCGATCAAACTCTACCTGGGCCCTCAGGACGGCAACGGCCAGGATGCTACGCAATGGCTGGGGCCTGGCTGCCATGATCGGCTGGACCGCAAGCTGGCGCACCTGGCCGAGCATCAATTGCCAATGTCCGCGCGGGCAGAAAGCCGCGAGGCTTTGGGGGCGCTGGATATCCAAGCGTTCGATGCGCATTTGTGGCTCGGCGGCTATCTGCTCTACCCCTGGCCCGGCGCGGCGCTCTCCCCCCTCGGCGCTCACCCCCAGCATCTGCGTGGGCGCTGGTTGCATCAGCGCGACTGGACAGACTTTGTCAGCACCCGACCAGAAGGCCGCTGGCAACCCCTGCCCCGCCATGCCTGGCTGGCGCCCGCGCATTACCCTGCCGATGAAGTGTGGAGTGAAGTGCAGATGAAAGGCTGGCTGGCAGACCTGGACCCAATGGCCCCGGCGCAGTTGCTGGTGCGCATGGTGCCCAACGGTGAGGAGTGGGAAGAAGCCGAGCGGTTGTTTCTGGTGGCGGATCTTTGGCCGAATGTGCCGGGGACAGGCTGATAGGTGTGGTGTGTTTGAGGGCCTCATCGCAGGCAAGCCAGCTCCCACATTTTGACCGCGCTGCTGGCTTGCCTTTTGTAGGAGCGAGCTTGCTCGCGAAAAACTCACTGGCACCGCGTTCATTCAGCAAACACGGGTTATCGTTGACGTTTTTCGCGAGCAAGCTCGCTCCTACAGAATTGACCGCAGCGCCGATTCCATGTGGGAGCTGGCTTGCCTGCGATGGCCATAGGTATCTACACAACTTCGAGGCGACGCTGGACCTGTGGCGAGGGAGCTTGCTCCCGCGAAGACGGCCTGGCAGCCGACGCTGATCTAACTGATGCCCCGCGATCCAATGTGGGAGCTGGCTTGCCTGCGAAGGCGGCCTGGCAGTCAACACAGGTGGACCGTGTACATATCCATTTCTGCGGTAACGGCCACTTAGGGTTCCGCTTTTACAGCGGCTCACTTTTGAAAAGCGCAAAAGTAAGCAAAACGCTCTTGCCCCACCACTCGGCACCTCGCTCAGGCTCGGTGTGCCCGTAATCCGCCAGTGATTTGGGGGGCCGCCGCCACGCGCCATCCATGGCGCGGGGCGGCTAAACCGGCATCCCTGCCGGTTTACCCCCCAAATCCCTGTCGAATTCCGGCCAGCGTGGTTTAACGGGGCGCCTGAGATCAAGATCACAAGCAGATCAAGATCAAGAGCGGCTCGCTGCGCATCGTGGTTCCCGTCGACCGCTACAGAGTTGTGTAGATACCTATGCTGCGATGGCGATAGCCCAGGCGCTACAGCTTGTCGATGTGCCGATACTCCAACTGCAACCCCACCGCCAACTCCTCAGCCCGCCCCAACCTGATCGGCCCACGCTCGATGTCAATCAACATCCCAGGGCATTCCAATCGCGGCAGCGCGCCAATCGCCTTTAGCCGCCCATCGGTCACCACCAGCAACTTCTGTTGCTCGGCGGGATAGCGCTTGCGCCGTGCCGCCAACCAATGCCCCGACTCGGTCAGCGCAGCCAGCAACGGCGTCCCGCCGCCTGCTCCCAACTGCCCCAACCAATCGGCCAAGCCTTTCGCCGCCTTCAAGCCTTGCACCTGCCACTTCGGCGATTGCCCGCTGGCCGTCAATAACGCCATGCGCGCCCGTTGGCGATAAGCATCGTCAAACAGCTGGGCCAGCAGCCCCTTGGCATCGGTCAACGCCCGATGGCGCCGCGTGGATGCCGAGGCATCGACAATCACCAACCACAGTTCAGGAGCCGACCGGCTACGCAAGTGGAACAGCAGGTCCTCACGGCATTGCGGCCGCCCACCCAGCAACGTGCCCGGCCAATTGATCGCCCCGCGCTGTGCGCTGCGGGCCTTGCCCTGCCGGCCGGTGTTCAATCGCCCCGCCTGGGGCCGGGCATCCGCACCCGCGTCAGGTCGGGGGCGGATGCCTAGGGCTTTTTTGGCCAGGTGGGTACATCGCGGCGTGCGCCCGTGGGCAAGGCGGGTGCGGGCATATCGCCCCACTGGCCTTGGCCGGGCGAGGTGTCAGAGGGTGACGATAACGGCCCGCCATTCGGCTGGGGCGGCGCGCCTGGCGGGGTTGGCTGCTGGCGGCGATGGCGCAAGGCGAACTCCGCCACCGCGTCGATATCTTCCTGCTCGATAGCGGCGCCGCCACGCCACGCCGCATGGGCACGGGCGCCACGCAACCAGACCAGGTCGGCACGCAGGCCGTCGACCCCAGCGGCAAAGCAGCGCTCGGTGATGCGGGCCAACGCCTGGTCATCCAGGGCGATGCTGTCTAGCCGTGCCCGCGCCTGGGTGCAGCGTTCGCGCAAGGCAGCTTGCGCTGGCGCCCACTGCGCGCAGAACGCTGCCGGGTCAGTGTCGAAATCCAGGCGACGCCGGATGATCTGCCCGCGCTCGGCGGGCAAGGTCTGCCCGCTCAAGGCCACATTGAAGCCGAAGCGGTCGAGCAACTGCGGGCGCAGCTCGCCCTCCTCCGGGTTCATGGTGCCGATCAGTACAAAGCGCGCCGCATGGCGATGGGAAATCCCGTCGCGTTCGATCAGGTTGGTGCCGCTGGCGGCTACGTCCAGCAGCAGGTCCACCAAGTGGTCGGCCAGCAGGTTGACTTCATCCACGTACAACACCCCGCCGTCAGCCTTGGCCAACACACCGGGGGAGAATTGTACGCGGCCTTCGCCCAGTGCGGCATCCAGGTCCAGGGTGCCGACCAGGCGCTCTTCGGTCGCGCCCAGGGGCAAGGTCACAAACTGCCCGCTGGCCAGCAGGTCCGCCAGCCCACGGGCCAGAGTCGACTTGGCCATGCCCCGCGGCCCTTCGATCAGCACGCCGCCGATCTTCGGGTCGGTGGCGGCCAGGCACAGCGCGAGCTTCAAGTCATCAGCGCCGACCACCGCGGACAGTGGGAAATGCGGAGTATCAGTCATCAGCTGTCTTCTTCTATATCCAGCAACAGGTTTTCCAAGGCTTCGCGGTACGCCCCCGGTGCCTGCCACAAGCCACGTTGCTGGGCTTCGAGCATGCGCTCGGTCATGTCGCGCAGGGCATCGGGGTTGTGCTGTTGCACAAAGGCACGGGTGTCAGGGTCCAGCAGGTAGGCATCGGCGAGCAAGGCGTATTGGTGATCGTCAATCAGCGCAGTGGTAGCGTCGAAGGCGAACAGGTTGTCCACGGTTGCGGCCATCTCGAACGCGCCTTTATAGCCATGGCGCTTCACGCCCTCGATCCACTTGGGGTTGGCCGCGCGGGCACGGATTACCCGGTTGAGCTCTTCCTTCAAGGTGCGGATTTTCGGCACGTCCGGCTGGCTGTGGTCGCCATGGTAGCTGGCGGCCTTTTCGCCGCTCAGGGTTTCCACGGCGGCCAGCATGCCGCCCTGGAATTGGTAGTAGTCGTTGGAATCGAGCAGGTCGTGCTCGCGATTGTCCTGGTTCTGCAACACCGCCTGCACCTGGCTCAAACGCTGGGCAAATTGCTCGCGGGCTGCGGTGCCTTCATCGGAGCCACCGTAGGCGTAACCGCCCCAGTTCAGGTAGACCTCAGCCAAGTCCTCGCGGCTCTGCCACAAGCGCCCGTCAATCGCGCCCTGCACGCCTGCACCGTAGGCACCCGGCTTGGCGCCGAAAATGCGCCAGCCGGCCTGCTTGGCCGCAGCACCTTCATCCAGGCCCGCCTCAAGCAATGCTTGGCGTTCGCTGCGCACTTTGGCGGCCAGCGGGTTCATGTCGTCGGGTTCATCCAGGGCCGCCACCGCCTGTACCGCCGCGTCGAACAGGCGGATCAGGTTGGCAAACGCATCGCGGAAGAACCCGGACACGCGCAGGGTCACGTCCACGCGCGGGCGGTCCAATAAGCTGATCGGCAGGATCTCGAAATCGTCCACCCGCTGGCTGCCAGTGGCCCACACCGGGCGCACGCCCATCAGTGCCATGGCCTGGGCGATATCGTCACCGCCGGTGCGCATGGTGGCGGTGCCCCATACCGACAGGCCGAGCTGGCGCAGGTGGTCGCCGTGGTCTTGCAGGTGCCGCTCAAGAATCAGGTTGGCCGACTGGAAACCGAGACGCCAGGCCGTGGTGGTTGGCAGGTTGCGTACGTCCACGGTAAAGAAGTTACGCCCCGTAGGCAGCACATCCAGCCGACCGCGACTCGGCGCGCCACTGGGCCCTGCCGGGACAAAGCGCCCACTCAAGGCATCGAGCAAGCCGCGCATCTCCGCCGGCCCACAGGCATCCAGGCGTGGCGCGACGACGATGCGCAGGCCTTCGATCACCGACTTCACCTCCTGCCAGCCGGGCTCTTCCAACTGTTCGATGGGGCCTTCCAATGCCTGCTCGATCAAGCGCGCCGCGTACAACTCCAGGCGTTCACGGGTATCCCCGGCCGTACGCCACAGCTGATCGTCAATCTTCTGCAACACCAACGGGCGCCGCCCCGTCCAGGGCTCGGACAGTGCACAATCGAGCGGATCAAATCCCAGGTCGAATGCCTTGGCCAACACTCGCAGCAGGCTCGACTGCGGGCCCCGTCCATCGCCACGGGGAATGCGCAACAGCGCCAGCAAGGTATCGATACGCAAACGGCCCTCGGGCGACTCGCCAAAGATATGCAGGCCATCGCGGATCTGCGATTCCTTCAAGTCGCACAGGTAGGTATCCAGGCGCGGCAGCCACACCGCCGCGTCCGCCTCACTGCCCAGTTCAAGCTCCTGGTCGATACGGGTTTCGCGTACCAGCTTGAGGATGTCTTTTTGCAGCTCCAGCGCACGACGCGGGTCGAGCAATTGCGCCTCGTAATATTCGTCGGCCAATAACTCAAGGTCACGCAGCGGGCCGTAGGTTTCGGCGCGGGTCAGCGGTGGCATCAGGTGGTCGATGATCACCGCCTGGGTGCGTCGCTTGGCCTGGGCACCTTCGCCCGGGTCGTTGACGATAAACGGGTAGATATTCGGCAGCGGCCCCAGCAATGCATCCGGCCAGCAGTGCTCCGACAGGCCCACGCCTTTGCCGGGCAGCCATTCCAGGTTGCCGTGCTTGCCCACGTGGATCACGCCGTGGGCGCCGTAGGTATGGCGTAGCCAGAAATAGAACGCCAGGTAGCCATGGGGCGGTACCAGGTCCGGGTCGTGGTACACGGCGCTGGCATCTACCTGGTAACCCCGGGCCGGCTGGATGCCGACGAAGGTCAGGCCCAGGCGCAGGCCGGCGATCATCATGCGGCCATCGCGGCACATCGGATCGTTTTGCGGGGCGCCCCAACGCTCCAGCACGGCCTGGCGATTGGACGCAGGCAAGCGATCAAACATCGCCTGGTATTCCACAAGGCCCAGGCTTTGATGACAGGGGCGCAGGTCGAGGCTGTCGAGGTCGTTGGTGACGCCGCCGAGCAGTTCCTGGATCAGCGCGGTGCCGCTGTCGGGCAGCACATCCGCCACCGGGTAGCCCTCGGTTTGCAAGGCACGCAGGATATTCAGCGCTGCCGCCGGGGTGTCCAGGCCTACGCCGTTGCCGATGCGACCGTCGCGGGTCGGGTAGTTGGCGAGGATCAACGCAATCCGTTTCTCGGCATTCGGCACCCGCGCCAACTCGACCCAACGGCGTGCCAGCTCAGCGACAAAATCCATGCGTTCGGGCGCTGCGCGGTAGCACACCACGTCCGACTGGCTGCGCTCGCTGCGCCAGGCCAGGTCCTTGAAACTGATCGGCCGGCTGATGATGCGCCCGTCCAGCTCCGGCAAGGCGATATGCATCGCCAGGTCGCGGGGCCCCAGGCCTTGTTCGCTGGCCTGCCAGCCGGGTTGGTTGTCCTGGGCACAGATCGCCTGGATCACCGGGATATTGCGGCGAAACGGGCGCAAATGCGGCGCTTCCGGGCTCGATTGGGCAAAGCCGGTAGTGTTCAGAATGACCGCGGCTTGCACGTCATCCAGCAGGTCCTCGACCACCGAGAGGCAGCCGGGTTCTTTCAAACTGGCCACCGCGATAGGCAACGGGTTGAGGCCCGCCGCCTGTAAGCGCTGGCAGAACACATCGATAAAACCGGTATTGGCCGCCTGCAAATGGGAGCGGTAGAACAGCACCGCAGCCACGGGCCAGTCGGCGTGCCAATCGGCCTGCCAGTCATTGAGGCGGGCATTGGCGCAGTGCGGGTGATAGATCGCCGTGCGCGGCAGCGCTTGCGGTTCTGCCCAGGCATAGTCGCGGCCCAGGTGGGCACTGGCCAGGCAGTGGTAAAAATCCAGGGCATTGCCCAGGCCACCTTGGCGCAGGAAGTGCCACAGGCGCTCGCGGTGTTCGGCAGCAACGGTGCTCAGGCCGCTGAGTTCCGGGTCTGGGCGGTCGTCACCCGGCACCAGGATCAGGGTGACGCCGCGTTCGGCCAACTCCACCAGGCGCTCGATGCCGTAGCGCCAATACCCGATGCCGCCGTGCAATGACAACAGGATGACCTTGGCGTGGCGCAGTACCTCGTCGACGTACAGGTCGACCGAGGCATGGTTCTGCACCTGCATCGGGTTGGCCAGGCGCAGGCTGGGGTAATCCTCGGGCAATTGCTGGGCGGCTTCGGCGAGCAGCGCCAGGCTGGAATCGCCGCTGCACAGGATCACCAGCTCAGCGGGGGTCTGGCCAAGGTCGGCAATATTGTCGTCCGCGACGAAACCACCGGGTTGGGTCCTGAGCAGGTGCATGGTTAAACGCTGAGCGCCGCGCGCAATTGCGCTTCGAGGCCGGCTGCGTCCAGTTCCTGGCCGATCAGCACCAGGCGCGTGGTGCGTGCTTCGTCAGCGCCCCAGGCACGGTCGAAGTGCTTGTCAAAGCGCGTGCCCACGCCCTGGATCAGCAGGCGCATCGGTTTGTTGGGGATCGCGGCGAACCCTTTCACACGCAGGATGCCGTGCTGCACCACCAATTGGGTCAGGGCGTCGAGCAGCAGCGCCTCATCGGCTTGGGGCAAGTCGATGGAGATGGAGTCGAAGGCATCGTGATCGTGGTCGTCCTCACCCTCGTGGTGATGGTCGTGATGGCTGTGACGCCCGTCGATATGCGCTTCGGAACCGGCGCCCAGGCCGATCAGCACGTCCAGGGGCAGGCGACCGCTGCTGGCTTCGATGATCTTCACCGCGGGCGGCAGTTCCTCGGCGACTTCCAGGCGCACGCGGGCCAGGTCTTCGGCGCTGATCAGGTCGGCTTTGTTGAGGATCACCAGGTCGGCGCTGGCCAGTTGATCGGCGAACAGCTCATGCAACGGCGACTCGTGGTCCAGGTTCGGGTCAAGTTTGCGCTGGGCGTCGACCTGGTCCGGGAAGGCGGCAAAGGTACCGGCGGCCACGGCCGGGCTGTCGACCACGGTGATCACCGCATCCACCGTGCAGGCGTTGCGGATTTCTGGCCACTGGAACGCTTGTACCAGCGGTTTTGGCAGGGCCAGGCCCGAGGTTTCGATGAGGATATAGTCCAGGTCACCGCGACGGGCGACCAGTTCGCGCATCACCGGGAAGAACTCTTCCTGCACGGTGCAGCACAGGCAACCGTTGGCCAGCTCGTAGACGCGGCCATTGGCTTCTTCTTCGGTGCAACCGATAGAACACTGCTTGAGGATTTCACCGTCGATGCCCAGCTCGCCGAACTCGTTGACGATCACCGCAATGCGACGGCCCTGCGCGTTGTCGAGCATATGGCGCAACAGCGTGGTTTTGCCCGAGCCGAGGAAGCCGGTAACGATGGTGACGGGAAGTTTGGCCAGTGTTTTCATCGGATGCCCTTTGGGGCGGGCATACGGGACGACAGGCCCTGCGGCGACGCGCAGCAGCGGATTTCGTCACCGGATCACCCCGCCCGGTTGAAGTGGAAAATCAGTGGCGAGGCAGGTCTCCTGGCTTGGGGTGTGCAGGTCTTGCGACCGACGCTGACTGCGCCTTCCCGCCCTATCGGCAGTGGCGTGGCAGTCAACTGAACCCTTCACAGTTGCGGGGGCAGCCGCGGCTTGAACCGCGTTCCCTTCTTAGCTTCGGCCTGGGCCGAAGAACCTCGAGGGTGCAAGGCTACAGGGGCTTGCAGCATTTGACTACCGTCCCCGGCCCATGCTCTCCTACACCTCTTGTTTCGGGTGCCCTTCACAGGGTGAAACGGGAAACCGGTGCGTCATAGATCTATGACCAGTCCGGTGCTGCCCCCGCAACGGTAAGCGAGCGAAGCGTCACGGCCACTGTGCTTTTGCATGGGAAGGCGATGCTTTCAGGAGGACTCTTTCAAGAGCCGCCCCTCGCAAGCCCGGAGACCGGCCCGAAAAATCCAGATAACAAACCCGCGGTGGGCGGGCGCTGTTCGGAACCCTGCGTGCCTGGCGCGTGGGGTTTTCATGCGCTCGTTTCACCCTGACACCTGAAAGGGACGCGCCATGTCGATCATCAGCAGCACTTCGCACACCGTCACTAGCACCGCCACCCTCAGCCAACGCCTGACCGCCGCCATCGGTGCGTCGATCCTCGGCGCGTGCCTGGTGTATTTCGCCGGGTTCTCGCATATAGAGGCGGTGCACAACGCCGCCCACGATACCCGCCATAGCGCCGCGTTCCCGTGCCATTGAGAGCTGCCGACATGATCAAGCGTATTGCGCAAACCGCAGGGTTCACTGGGCTTTTGGCTGCCTTGCTGCTGACCCTGCTGCAAAGTTTCTGGGTGGCACCGCTGATTCTGCAGGCGGAAAGCTTTGAAAAAGCCCCGCCAGCCGCGCAAGTGGTGCACGAGCACACCGCTGGCGCTGCTGCCCACAGCCACGATGCCCAAGCCTGGGAGCCGGAAGATGGCTGGCAGCGTGTGTTGTCCACCACTGGAGGTAATCTGGTGGTGGCCGTAGGCTTTGCACTGATGCTCGCCGGCCTCTACACGCTTCGCGAGCCGACCCGCACAGCCCAAGGCCTGCTCTGGGGCCTCGCCGGCTACGTGACCTTTGTACTGGCACCCACCCTGGGACTGCCACCGGAACTGCCGGGCACTGCGGCGGCTGACCTGACGCTGCGCCAGACCTGGTGGATCGGCACCGCAGCCTCCACCGCCGCCGGCCTGGCGCTGATCGTGTTCGGCCGCAACTGGCTGCTCAAAGGCCTTGGGCTGGCGATCCTTGCCGTACCCCACTTCATCGGCGCGCCGCAACCTGAGGTACATTCGATGCTGGCCCCGGAGGCGCTCGAAGCGCAGTTCAAGATCGCCTCGCACTTGACCAACGTCGCCTTCTGGCTGGCCCTGGGCCTGATCAGCGCCTGGTTGTTCCGCCGCAGCCGCGACGACCAATACTCGGCATGATCCTGGTTGTCGGTTTAGGCTGCCAGCGCGGCTGTGAGGTTCACAGCCTGCTGGCGTTGCTGGACAGCGCCCTGGCCGAGGCAGGCATTGATCGCTCACGCGTGACCGCGTTGGCAAGCATTGACCGCAAACGCGATGAACCTGGGCTGCTGGTGCTGGCTCAGCGGTTGAACCTGCCCTTGCAGTGCTTCAGCGCCGAGCAACTGTCGGGCTATGAACATCGGCTGAGCCATCGCTCAGCGCTGGCTTTTGCCCACACCGGCTGTTACGGCGTGGCCGAAAGCGCCGCCCTGGCCCTGGCCGAACACCTGTCCAATGGCCCTGCACGCCTGCTGATCACCCGCCAGAAAAGCGTACAGGCCACCCTTGCATTGGCCTGCGCGAGCTAAAATCCCGATAATTGCTGCTCTTGAGCATGAGCCGTGTTCATGCTCGCCCGTTTTTGAACAGGACTTCTCCATGACCGTCTACTTTATCGGCGCCGGCCCCGGCGACCCGGAATTGATCACCGTCAAGGGCCAGCGGCTGATCCGCAGTTGCCCGGTGATCATCTACGCCGGCTCGCTGGTGCCCGCCGCCGTACTGGAGGGTCATCAGGCACTCCAGGTGGTCAACAGCGCCGAACTGCACCTGGAACAGATCATCGAGCTGATCAAGACGGCCCATGCCAAAGGCCAGGATGTGGCGCGGGTGCATTCCGGCGATCCCAGCCTGTATGGGGCGATTGGCGAACAAATCCGCCATTTGCGTGAGCTGGGCATCCCTTTCCAGATTATTCCCGGGGTCACGGCAGTGGCGGCGTGCGCGGCCTTGCTGGAGACCGAACTGACCCTGCCGGACATCGCCCAAAGCGTGATCCTGACCCGTTATGCCGATAAAACCAGCATGCCGACTGGTGAAGACTTCGACAGCCTGGCTCGTCACGGTACGACCATGGCGATTCACCTCGGGGTCAATCACTTGGAGAAGATCGTCGCCGAACTGCTGCCGCATTATGGCGCCGACTGCCCGATTGCCGTGGTGCACCGGGCGACCTGGCCGGATCAGGATTGGGTGGTTGGCACCCTGTCAGATATTGCCGCCAAAGTAGCGGCCAAGGGGTTCCGGCGCACGGCGCTGATTGTGGTAGGCCGAGTGCTGGCCAGCGACAGTTTCAGTGAGTCGTCGTTGTATCGGGCTGGGCATGCCCACCTTTACAGACCCTGATTATGTCGGGGGCTTACCCTAATCCCTGTAGGAGCGAGCTTGCTCGCGAAAACCCTAGGCGCCGAGTTTATTCAGGAAGCACGCGTTATCGTTGACGCTTTTCGCGAGCAAGCTCGCTCCTACAGAGGGCGTTAAGCAAGTAATGCAACTTGTTGAATTAAAAGCATAAAAAAACGGCGCTCACGGGGCGCCGTTTTTTATGCTCGCAGTGAACACCTTACTCAGTAGTAGGCGTTTTCTTTCTGCGTATGATCGGTCACGTCACGCACGCCCTTGAGTTCAGGAATACGCTCCAGCAGCGTGCGCTCGATACCTTCGCGCAAGGTCACGTCCGCCTGGCCACAGCCCTGGCAGCCACCGCCGAACTTCAACACGGCGATACCGTCATCCACCACGTCGATCAGGCTCACCTGGCCGCCGTGACTGGCCAGCCCCGGGTTGATCTCGGTTTGCAGGTAGTAGTTGATGCGCTCATTGACCGGGCTGTCGGCGTTGACGTTCGGCACCTTGGCGTTGGGGGCCTTGATGGTCAACTGGCCGCCCATGCGGTCGGTGGCGTAGTCGACCACGGCGTCGTCCAGGAAGGCTTCGCTGAAGGCGTCGATATACGCGGTGAAGCTTTTGAGCCCCAGGGCAGTGTCTTCAGGCTTCTCTTCACCGGGCTTGCAGTAGGCAATGCAGGTCTCGGCGTACTGGGTGCCGGGCTGGGTGATAAAGACGCGGATGCCGATACCCGGGGTGTTCTGCTTGGACAGCAGGTCAGCCAGGTAATCGTGGGCGGCGTCGGTAATGGTTATGGCAGTCATGGAAACTCCTCACAGGCTTGCCCGCAGTTTACGCCAAATCATTACAGAGGTACAAAGTCCTAGTATTTTTGTCGGGAAATAATTGCCGAATCCTCAACGCCCAGCCAACCCTTGAGCACACGATAGGTTGCCTTCTCCAGCCAGCGATAGCTTGCATAAGCGCCCAACGCTATCACCACGATGCACATCAGCAGCATCGCGTAAGGGTCTACGTCCATTCTCTGGGCAACAAAATACCCAACGGCGAGCACCGGCACGTGGATCAAGTACACCGAATAGGAACAATCCCCGAGCAACTTCAAAAAGCGCGAGCCTTGAAACCAGGGCTCCAACGCCACACAACTGATGACTATTATCGCGCTGGGCACTCCCCATTCCAGCGCACGCGGTATATCGGCCCCGTGATAAATCGCCATTAACGCAACGATGATACCCAGCACCGGCAGCCACGGCCTGGCCTTGCACAAACCACGGCGATACAACATGCCGAGCATAACTCCCATCAGAAACTCCAGCACGATGCCGTTGCTGTAGAACCCGCTGGCCAACCCCAGGGCGGGGCCGATATAGCACACCAGATACAGCAGCGTTGCCGCGACCCACAACCGATAGGATTCGCGAAACAACAGAGCGACCGAGAACAATACATAGAACACCATCTCGAAGTTCAGGGTCCATCCAACACCCAGCAGTGGATAGACCTCCACACCCGGTTCACTTGGCGCTGCGATGAACAGCAAGGACATAAGCACATAGCTCGGCTCAAGATGCTCCTGGGGAAACACCGAGGGCACAGTCGCAACCAGAACAATCATCAACAGGGTATAAAACCAATAGGCCGGGACGATCCTTGCCACGCGCATAAGCATGAAACGCCAAGGGGTCAGGGCTTTGTCCGCGGTAGCCAAGAAGATCACAAAGCCACTGATGACAAAGAATATATCCACCCCGATACCGCCTTTATCGGCCAGCAGATACTCCAGCGCGTTATGTGCCTCAAAGTCGAAAAACAACTGCATGAAGTGAACACCCACCACCATCCACGCCGCCAAGGCACGTAGCGCCTGCACTGAGATCAACATCGTCGGAGTACCTTTTCCAGTCTGTCGACAGATATCCGACTGCTTCAGCCCCCGAGTGGAGAAATGACCGGATCAATGCGCCTAGTTATAGGTTCTCATAGCGGTTCATGTCCAATACGCCCTCTTCTACCTTCGTGGTTTCGTGGATGTACTGCGACAAATCATGAAAGTACTGCCAGAACAGCGGGTGACTACGGCGCACACCCCAGCGGTCGACGATTTTCTCGAAGCTCTTGGCGTCCTTGGCCTGCTCCATCTGCGCGACAAACTCAGGCACTTGCCGGGCCGGGATATTGAACATGAAGTTGGGGTAGCTGCTGAGTACGCCTGGGTAGATCGTCACTGTGTCCAGACCCGGCTGATAGCGATATGCCTCACCCAGCAGGAACGCCACGTTACTGTGGGCACGGTTGCGCAGTAGGCTGTAAACCTCGCGCTTGCCGCTGGCGGTTTCGATGCGCAGCATCGTGGCTTCGGGCAATTGCTCGATCACCTTGAGCCCTGCCGCCGGGCGCGAGGTCAGGCGGCTCAGGGCTTGTTCGGCATCCTGCAAAGCCGGGTCGATGCCGTCGCGGGAGCAGAACGCGCCGCTGCAGCGGTTGATCGGGTCGGGGCTGGCGTTCAGATGGCCGTAGCGGGTCAGCAACTGGTTGGCGAAGTCACGCTTGGGGTCTTGCTCGCTCAGGTGCAAACCACTGGCCTTGTCATCGTCAATCGCCTCGTAGTCCAGCCACAGCTTGAGCTTGCCGCTGTTCTGGTACCAGTCGTCCATGAAGTCTTCGCGGGTGTCGGCGGGCATCAGGCGCAGGAAGTTCTGCTCGGCGCCATTGCGGATCAGGTCGAAATACAGCCGGGTCTGAGCCTGGTGCGAGACGTTGCCAAACACGTCGAAATTCACCGCCAACTGGTAATAGGTGCGTTCCAGCAGTGGGTAGTCGAACAGCCACATCGTCTGCGGGACCTCGCCAATCAGGCCCTTGGTCACCGAGGCGCTGTCGAAATGGCGGAAAATGCTCAACAAGGCGTTGTCATTGCCCGCCCACAATGTCGACCAGCTCGGTGCCGGCAGGTCTGCATAGTTGTCACGGCGCAAGGCTTCGTACTGGTTGCGCTTGTCGCGATAGGCCAGCCACAGGCTCAGCACACTGCCCACGTCGTCATTCTGCCCAGGCATGGCCAGCAACGGCGTGGCCTGGCCACGATAACGCGCATCGGTGATGTACAGGTCGTGGTCGGGGTCCTGGAACAGCGTCCAGAAGTTATCGCGGATCACGTCCGTAGCGATCTGCCCACGGCACACCGGCCCGCGAATGAAGGTACGCACGAAGTACTCGGCGTTATCGAGCATGAATTGGTAACGCGCTTTAGCCGGGATCGCCTCGAATGTCGCGAACGGGTTGGCGCGGCTTCCAGGGCCGTAGCCTGGCAAGGCCGTGACTTGCCAGTCGCCGGCGTAGAACAACGCCTTGATCCGCGCCATCTTCGCCGCGCTGAAGGGGTAAGTGATGTGGGTTTTATGCACGATCACGCCCTGCACCGGCCACAGGCGATAATACACCTGGGTGCCTGGGTCGTCGTTGGGGCGACGGGTGGCGATCAGGTCAATCGGCTGGCCACTGGGCGTACGCGAACGCACCCACTGGAAGTAATGCCCCGGCTCGCCGTTCTCGAAATAGATATGCGCCAGGAACAAATGCTCGAACAGCCAGCGCGCCACCAGGCTTTCCTGGGCGCCCGGCTGGTTGAACAGGTTTTCCCACTGTTGCACTTGCAACGCTTCCCTGGCGCTCGGCGCCAGGCCCTGCTCGTCAATCGGCGCGCCGGAGGCCAGCCAGCGTTGCAAAGTCTGGTACTGCTGATCGGTCAGGCCGGTGACCGCCAGCGGCATGCCTTCCTTGGGATGAGCGCCAGCATAGGCATTGAACTCGCCGGGCGTTGCGCACATATTTTCGCGGTTGAGCCCCAGCACAATGTTGTCGGGCAGCTTGGCATTGGGCGCCAGCGGCGCGTTGTGGCCCAGTTCCAGCATGCGCGCCATCAGCGCAGCCTGGCTGCCCTGGGCGTCCAGCACCGAATAGAAGCCCTTCTGCTGCCACGCCTGCTTACCGAATGCGTCATAAAACAAACGCGTCGTTGGCGTGGCGTGGCTGCGCTCGCCGTCATACACCGGCATCTTGCTTGCACCGCGCGCTGCGCCCTCGGCGCTGCCCAGGTTGAGCTGGCAAGCGGAGTCATAGCAGGCATGGCAGGCCACGCACTTTTCAGTAAAGATCGGTTGGATGTCGCGGGTGTAGGAAATCGCCGAAACGGGACCTTCCGCCTGAGCGCTGCTGGCTATCAAGGCCAGGACGGCGCTGACGATTAAACGAAGTGACATGTATCCGGTCCCGATTCAAGGCGTGCGGTATTTGAAGTGGCGTGATTCTACCGGGCCATGCACCCCAGCAACATGAGCGATATTCATGCAAAAGCTCAACATGCTCCAAAAGCCCGCAGGTTTGTTATGATTCACGCCCTCCGAAATGCCTGACCAGAGTAGTCCCATGTCCGACCGAAGCGTTCGTCTGCAAGCCCTTCACCACGCCCTCAAGGAACGTATCCTGATCCTGGACGGTGGCATGGGCACGATGATCCAGAGCTATAAGCTCGAGGAGCAGGACTACCGTGGCAAACGCTTCGCCGATTGGCCGAGCGACGTCAAGGGCAACAACGACCTGCTGGTACTCACCCGCCCCGACGTGATTGGTGGCATCGAGAAGGCGTACCTGGACGCTGGCGCCGATATTCTGGAAACCAACACCTTCAACGCCACGCGCATCTCCATGGCCGACTACGGCATGGAAGAGCTGGCCTATGAACTGAACGTGGAAGGCGCTCGCCTGGCGCGTAAAGTGGCCGACGCCAAGACCCACGAAAACCCGGCCAAGCCGCGCTTCGTCGCCGGCGTGCTGGGCCCGACCAGCCGCACCTGCTCGCTGTCGCCAGACGTGAACAACCCCGGCTACCGCAACGTGACCTTCGATGAGCTGGTGGAAAACTACACCGAGGCCACCCAGGGCCTGATCGAAGGCGGCGCCGACCTGATCCTGATCGAAACCATCTTCGACACCCTCAACGCCAAGGCCGCGATCTTCGCCGTACAAGGGGTGTTCGAGGAGCTGGGCGTGGAGCTGCCGATCATGATCTCCGGCACCATCACCGACGCTTCCGGCCGTACCCTGTCGGGCCAGACCACCGAAGCGTTCTGGAACTCCGTGGCCCACGCCAAGCCGATCTCGGTCGGTTTGAACTGCGCCCTCGGCGCCAGCGAACTGCGCCCCTACCTGGAAGAGTTGTCGAACAAGGCCAACACCCATGTGTCGGCGCACCCCAACGCCGGCCTGCCCAATGAGTTCGGCGAGTACGATGAACTGCCGTCAGAAACCGCCAAGGTCATCGAAGAGTTCGCCCAAAGCGGCTTCCTGAACATCGTCGGCGGTTGCTGCGGCACCACGCCGGGGCATATCGAAGCCATCGCCAAGGCTGTGGCCGGGTATGCCCCGCGCCCGATCCCGGACATTCCCAAGGCCTGCCGCCTGTCGGGCCTGGAGCCGTTCACCATCGACCGCAGCTCGTTGTTCGTCAACGTCGGCGAGCGCACCAATATCACCGGCTCGGCCAAGTTCGCCCGCCTGATCCGTGAAGACAACTACACCGAAGCCCTCGAAGTCGCCCTGCAGCAGGTGGAAGCCGGCGCCCAGGTGATCGACATCAACATGGACGAGGGCATGCTGGATTCGAAGAAGGCCATGGTGACCTTCCTCAATCTGATCGCCGGTGAGCCGGACATCTCCCGCGTGCCGATCATGATCGACTCCTCCAAGTGGGAGGTGATCGAAGCGGGCCTCAAATGCATCCAGGGCAAGGGCATCGTCAACTCCATCAGCATGAAGGAAGGCGTGGAGCAGTTCATTCACCACGCCAAGTTGTGCAAGCGCTACGGCGCGGCCGTGGTGGTGATGGCGTTCGACGAAGCCGGCCAGGCTGACACCGAAGCACGCAAGAAAGAAATCTGCAAACGCTCCTACGACATCCTGGTGAACGAAGTGGGCTTCCCGCCGGAAGACATCATCTTCGACCCGAACATCTTCGCGGTCGCCACCGGTATCGAAGAGCACAACAACTACGCCGTCGACTTCATCAATGCCTGTGCCTATATCCGTGACGAGCTGCCCTATGCGCTGACCTCCGGTGGCGTGTCCAACGTGTCGTTCTCGTTCCGTGGCAACAACCCGGTGCGTGAGGCGATCCACTCGGTGTTCCTGCTGTATGCGATCCGCAACGGCCTGACCATGGGTATCGTCAACGCCGGCCAGTTGGAGATCTACGACCAGATCCCGGCCGAACTGCGTGATGCCGTGGAAGACGTGGTGCTCAACCGCACGCCGGAAGGCACCGACGCCCTCCTCGCCATCGCCGACAAGTACAAGGGCGACGGCAGCGTCAAGGAAGCCGAGACCGAAGAGTGGCGCGGCTGGCCGGTGAACAAGCGCCTGGAACACGCGCTGGTCAAGGGCATCACCACCCATATCGTCGAGGACACTGAAGAGTCGCGCCTGTCGTTCGCGCGCCCGATCGAAGTGATCGAGGGCCCGCTGATGTCCGGCATGAACATCGTCGGCGACCTGTTCGGCGCCGGTAAGATGTTCCTGCCCCAGGTGGTCAAATCCGCCCGCGTGATGAAGCAGGCCGTGGCCCACTTGATCCCGTTCATCGAGCTGGAAAAAGGCGACAAGCCCGAAGCCAAGGGCAAGATCCTGATGGCCACGGTCAAGGGCGACGTGCATGACATCGGCAAGAACATTGTCGGCGTGGTGCTGGGGTGCAACGGCTATGACATCGTCGACCTGGGCGTGATGGTGCCGGCGGAAAAGATCCTGCAAGTGGCCAAGGAGCAGAAGTGCGACATCATTGGCCTGTCCGGCCTGATCACGCCGTCCCTGGACGAAATGGTGCACGTGGCCCGCGAGATGCAGCGCCAGGACTTCCACCTGCCGTTGATGATCGGCGGTGCGACCACCTCCAAAGCGCACACGGCGGTGAAGATCGAGCCCAAGTACAGCAATGACGCGGTGATCTACGTCACCGACGCCTCCCGTGCCGTGGGCGTGGCTACGCAGTTGCTGTCCAAGGAACTGAAGGCCGGTTTCGTCGAGAAGACCCGACTGGAATACATCGACGTGCGTGAACGCACCTCCAACCGCAGCGCGCGCACCGAGCGCCTGAGCTACCCGGCGGCCATTGCCAAGAAGCCGCAGTTCGACTGGAGCAGCTACACCCCGGTGGTGCCAACCTTTACCGGCGCCAGGGTGCTGGACAATATCGACCTCAACGTGCTGGCCGAGTACATCGACTGGACACCGTTCTTCATCTCCTGGGACCTGGCCGGCAAGTTCCCGCGCATCCTCACCGATGAAGTAGTGGGTGAAGCGGCTACCGCGCTGTATGCCGATGCCCAGGAAATGCTCAAGAAGCTGATCGACGAAAAACTCATCAGCGCCCGTGCGGTATTCGGCTTCTGGCCGACCAACCAGGTGCAGGATGACGACCTTGAAGTCTATGGCGACGATGGCCAACCGATTGCCAGGCTGCACCACCTGCGCCAGCAGATCATCAAGACCGACGGCAAGCCGAACTTCTCCCTGGCCGACTTCGTCGCGCCCAAGGACAGCGGCGTGACCGACTACATCGGGGGTTTCATCACCACCGCCGGCATCGGCGCCGAAGAAGTGGCCAAGGCTTACCAGGATGCGGGGGACGACTACAACTCGATCATGGTCAAGGCCCTGGCCGACCGCCTGGCCGAAGCCTGCGCGGAGTGGCTGCACCAGCAAGTGCGTAAAGACTATTGGGGTTATGCCAAGGACGAGCAACTGGATAACGAGGCCTTGATCAAGGAGCAATACAGCGGCATCCGCCCTGCTCCCGGTTACCCGGCGTGCCCGGATCACACCGAGAAAGCCCAGCTGTTCCAGCTGCTCGACCCCGAGGCCCGCGAGATGCAGGCCGGGCGCAGCGGTGTGTTCTTGACCGAACACTACGCGATGTTCCCGGCGGCAGCGGTCAGCGGCTGGTACTTCGCCCACCCGCAGGCGCAGTACTTTGCCGTGGGTAAGGTCGACAAGGACCAGGTCGCCAGCTACACCGCGCGCAAAGGCCAGGACCTGAGCGTAACGGAGCGCTGGCTGGCGCCGAACCTGGGTTACGACAACTAGGCTGGGCACCTGCTTATGGCGCTCATGAGCGCCATAAGACACGGGGGCGATATTCTCTTATCACCCCCGCAGGCACAAAATCCGATTTCCTATGCGTGACCGATTACCGGTCCATCAAGCCGGCTGCCAAACAGCACCGGATACCCATAGGAAAAGGATGTCGTCATGCCCACACCCACGCTCCCCGCACAACTGAGCCAACTGCCCGCCCAGGCGATCCATGCACGCTTCGCCACTCGTCCCGCCTTGTATTCAGTGGTCTTCAACGCACTGCGTAGCCGTATCCTGGAACGCTACCCCTCGCTGCAACTTGACCTGCTCGCCGTCAAGCTGGCGACCCCGCTCCCCTCGGGCGAATACACCTACCCATCGTTGATGGAAGTCGCGGTCGCGCATGTACTCGACCCGCAGTTGCTCGACCTGCACTCACCCCGTGAGCGGCCCTACTTTCTGACCCAACAGCCGCCTATCGCCCTTCAAAGCCCAGCGCTTATCGACATGCAGGTGATCGCGCAAATCATCGACGAATTGCCCTCCTCGCTCTACCTGCATTGGCAGCACGACCTGGTTGATTACTGGAGCGAGCAGGACAACCACGGCAACAGCCGCTGGCAATGGCTGGGCGGGCTGCTCAACGGCCAAATGATCGCTGCCGCAGCCGGCCGAGCTAGCCTGAGCGAGGCCCAGCGCGACATGCTGACGGCCGTGGCAGCCTGGCCGACGCTGGCCGAGCGTCTGCCCCATTCCTCGCCGCCGACGCATGTTTATTTCATCGAAAGCACGCTATTGAAAGCCGGCAATGAGGTTCGCTTGCTGACCCCGGACATGCTGCTGGTGCGCGACAAACAGGTGTTGCTGTACAGCGTCGCCGGCGTGGTCGAGGCATTTGACTCCATCGATGCGTTCGGCCAGGCCTGGGGCGCCAGAATGCAAGAGCAATTCCAGTTCGACAGCCTTACCTGGCGGCGTAACGAGCCGGAGAACAACGTGTTCGAACAGCAGGCCGGGCTGATCCTCAACCAGCAACTGGAAGACCTCGCGGCCTTCAGTTTTCAAGGTCAAGACGAACGAAGCCTGGGGCTACGCCTGGAACAACTTACCGATCCCGCCGTGTATTTCACCCCCGAACCAACGACCGTCCCGGCGAGTTTGCGTACCGTCAGCGAGCAACTGCCTGAATGGCTCATGCAAGCTGAGCCGACTGACCGCTTTGCCTACCACCGCCACCTGCAGGATATGGCGCAAGTGCTGCGACAAAGCCAGGGCCGCTCGTTCAATGAAGGCATTGAAGACATCCAGCGCTTCAGCCGCACCCTGCTGCGCACGCAAATGCAGGCCGACCATGAGGCCTTGGACCCCGATGATGTGCTGCTGGACTTCGCTGTAGCTGCCGGGTACCCGGGAGGTTCCGGCATCATCGAACATGTGCGCATGTCGCTGACGGAACTGGCCATCCGCAATCTGGCCGGCAAACCCAAAGGCACGCTGAAGCTGTCGCTGAAAAGTGGCGCGCCGTTGCCAGAGTGGATGAACGAGAACTACCTGTTGGGCAGCACAGGGTTGATCCAGCGCGTCGACATTGGCGCCCGCTATCCGCAAAACATCAAGGATTTGTTGTTGTCCGACAGCGTCGATGCGCGGCGCAGGGAGCAATTGTTCACCCGCGAACTCAAGGTGCACCTGCCGATGCAGGCACTGGAGTACAAGATCCGCCGGCTACACGGCGTGACCCTCAAGGGCTATCTCTATGTAAAGGCACTGATGGGGGAAATGCCCGCGGACAGAATCGTCGACGATCAGGAAATCGTCCTGCGCCCCTTGGCCCTGTGCCGTAAAACCGGAGCCACGCCCGACGAGGTCAACAACGTATTCATTATCGAGGCGCGTGACGCGAGCGTGGGCCCGCACCTGCTGTATCGGCCCTTATATGCACCCGCCCTGCTTGAATACCCGACACGCCAGGCGCTGCTCGCAGCCATTGCCCAGCCCGGCGCAGTGCAAGACAGCGTGTTGACCTGGTTGAGCGACAAGGCCCGGCCCATCTACGACCACGGCGGCATCCAGGAACCACACCTGATTCGCTTCCTGCCAGGGGATGAGTTCAACATTGCCGAAAAACCGGCGCCAGCCACGTTGGCCGTCGATGAAGGGGCCGGGGAATGGCTTCAGTCGCAAATCAACGGCCAACTGCTCAACCACTTGTTTGGCAGCACAGCGCGGGCGCTGGTCGACCTGGCGGACCGCGAGTCGGTGTCCAACCACGAAAGTCGCTGGGCGATCCTGATGGAAGGTGCCTGGCTGCTGTTCAACACCTTGCTGTTGCCACTGGCGCGAGGGCCGGCCATGTTGGCGGGCTGGTTGCTGGTGTTGGTCAGCAGTGTTGAGCAAGATCTGGCCGGCCTGGACAGCGCTGATCCAACCACCCGTGAGCTGGCGTTGATCGACCTGCTGCTCAATACCGCGATGGTTCTATTGCACGCCGCATCCTCACCCCGTCGGCCGAAGCCGGCCACCGAGTACAACACTCTGGAGTCCTGGCGCCGCCGAGCGGGTGCACCTCATCGCCAACACGCACCCGTGGTCCGCCACGGGGCGGTGGCGCTGCCCGGCGAGCCGCCAGCGGCAGGCCACACGGCCTTGGACTTCAGCCACTCCCTGGCCAGCCCGCAAGCCGGCGCCAAGCTGCTCAAGGCGTTGCTCGATGTGCATGTGCCCTGGCCCGAGCCGTTGCCCCTCGCGGAACAAACTGGCACGTTCAAAGGGCTCTATCGCATTGACGGGACCTGGCACGCCAGTGTGGGCGGGCTGCTGTTCCAGGTTAGCGTGGTGCCGGGTTTCGGTGAGGTTTATCTGGTACATCCACAGCATCCGGAACATCCAGGCTTCAAGTTGGTCGGCGACAGCCAGGGGCATTGGCGGCTGGATCGCCACGCCAGGCTGGAGGGCGGCATGCGTCGAGGCAGGCTCAATGAGTGGCGGCAACAGCACGCCGAGCGCGTAAGTCAATTGAAGGCACAATTGAACGCTCTCAACCTGCAAGCGAAGCCATTCGCGGAGCGCACTGGTGCGCTTGAGGTGACGATGGAAAATGCGCGTAAAGCCTTGGACGAGCACAAAAAAAACCTGCGGGCCGACTGGCTGATGCTCGACAACCCCGGTTTGCTTGCGGCACTGCGCCCTAGAATCATTGAGCGCCACGCGCAACGGCAGCGCTCGACGGCCAGCAACAGAGTGCAGTGGAACATTGCTGTCGACACCTTCCAACAAAACGCACGGCAGGTGATTACGGCGATGCAAAACATCCGAGCCAAGGCCGAGGAGCTGATCCAAGCCGACAGGAGCACTTCCGAGCACACAAAAGCCCGGAATGACGCGACCACAATAATTTACGTCAACTGGCTATCGATGCATGAATCCTTGAGTCAGAAGTTTTCAGACACACTTGAAACCCCGTTCGGCGAAAATGACGATGAGCTGGGTAACCGAATCAATCGAGAGCTGCCCGAAGGCAACACGAATGCCTATGAGCAATTCATCAGCGCCAGACGCCAACAGATCGAAACGCTGCAACACCTGATTGAGCCGACAGTGCAGATGGAGAAGCTGCTGGAGCACGCCGAGCCGAAACTGCGCGAGCATCTGTTGGAACAAACGCCCGGCGAAGTCAAACCCATGGCGTCAGTTGTCATCAAACAGCACCAGCTGCTACTGCTGATGGATCTGGTAGTTGATCGCACGCATGACTCGCGTCTGCCGGCAGAGTATCCATTTGTCATTGATCTCACCGACTCGCAAACCACCCTCAGCGTGCGTGCCCATACGGAAATGCGCACCACCCGCGGTTACTCAACGTTGGAACAGATCGACGTACTCAAGAATGTGCTGACGCGGTATGAGCGCCTGGAGAACGCCGTCAACTCGTTGACCGAGATGAACTCAGGCTTCATACGCGAGCAATACCGCATTCCCTTCATGGAAAACCTGAGTGAGGCACGCTCCAGCCTGGAAGCACAACTGTCCCAGTTGATCCTCGCTGAAGAAGGGTTTTCCCCTGCGCCCGCCCCCGCCTCCCGGCAAAAACCCGCTACCCGCAGGATCATCAGGACCCGCAACCGCGACACCCTGGTGGGCGACTTACGCCCGAGCGAGCCGGGTGTCGAAGGCGATTTCATCGACATCAAGGACCCGTTCACCGGGCAGACCGTCGCCACTTACCATGAACACGCCAATGAAGGCTTCTGGAACATCGTCGAGCAAGCGCCGCCGGCCCAGCAGCCCGCCGCGCCTGCGGTCCGTACGTTAAGGACGATCAAGGCCCACGCACAAATCGTCAGCGACGAGCGGGCAGGTATCGATGCCAGCATTCGCTTCCAGCAGCGCAAGCTTCAGGAACCCGGCCGCCGTGAAGGCCTCGATCCCCATGAATGGGATGTGATGCTCAACCAGCATGCCGAAAAGTTCGAAGCTCTGGCAGCGGAACTTAAACGCGACCACGGTACCGACGCGCAAGCCGACGCACTTCAGGCTACTTATCTGGATGAGGCGCAGTCCGCCAGGCAGGCAGCCCGCGAGCAGTGCAGCGAGGGATATAAATTGCAGCGCCCCAGAGCCGCCAATGTCGCCTATTTGTGGCGCCATGGCTTTATCGATATCAACCTGGTCCGCAGCCGCATCAAGTTGAAGGCCGGTGACTTTCTCACCGAATATGCAATCCGCGACAAAAACCAAATAAAAGCCGGCAAACAGGGCGAAGACAACGTGTTGTGGTACGCCCACTTCCACTACCCGACCGCCGACACACCCGCTTCCCAACCTGCCTTTGGCCATCTGAAAACCATCGCCGAGCGCCGGTTCACCCGCAAAGAGCTGATCGAACAGGCACGCGCCGACAACCGCGCCGTGGTCAACCTGGAGAAAGCCGAGATCAGACCACCGTTGGACCAGGAGCTGTTCCTGAGGCTGGAGGTGCTGTGACCTGAGTGGGGGCCGCCGGATTGTCTATGCTCTGTACGACCACCTTGCTGACGAGGGCTGTATGGACGACCCCAGCGATAACAAACCGCCGACCTTTTGGCAGATGCTGCACAGCGTGATGGCGGCGGCCTTTGGCGTACAGAGCGGCAAGAACCGCGCACGCGACTTCACCCATGGCAAGCCCAGCCACTTTGTGTTGCTGGGCATCCTGTTCACCGCAGTGTTTGCCTTGACCTTGTTCGGTATCGTCAAGCTGGTGCTGCACCTGGCCGGGGTTTAGCGCAGCAGCAGTTGCAGGCTGAAGGGGTAACGGTAGGACACAGGTTTGTCCACGGCCGACAACGCGCGAAAATCCACCACCGGCAGGGGGCCCAACAGACGCCGTGCCTGGGTGGCATCGATCAGTTGGAACAAGGCCTCCTGGCGGTTGCGACCGCCACGGGCGCCGATATCGACACCCTTGGCATCATCATGGATCAATACCATTGCCCAGCCGCCCAGGGTGAAATGCCCCGCGACCAGCGTGCTCAGGCGTCCGTCAAGGCGCGCCGCGAGAATCTGCGGCGAGCTATTGGCCGCACTGAACAACACGTCTTTACCGGGTACTCGGCCGCTGTCTTGCAGGGCCTGCATGGCCCCCAATGCCATCCCATCGTTGGCCGACCATACCAGTGCCGTTTGTGGATAGCGCTTGAACATCTGCGTGGCTTGTTCGAAGGCACGCTGGCGGCTCCATTCACCGTAGACCAACTGGCGCAAGCGCACTTGCGGATGTTCGGCCAGGGCGCGGCGCAGGCCCTGTTCACGCAGCTGCGCGGCCGGGGTGGTCTTGGCACCGGAAAATGCCAGCAGGTCCAGCGTTGCGCCGCAAGCGATCGGCCCGTGCTGGCGCAACAAGTCGGTCAACATCAGGTAGCCGGCCTGATCATCGTCAGCGACCATGCTGCCGATCAACCGGGTGTCGTGGTAGGCGTCCAAGAGCTGCGCCTGCCCGGGCGTCAGGGCGTTGTTGACGATCAGCAATTTCACCCCGCTGCCCTGGGCCATGCGCATGATTTGCGGGGCAACGTATTGCTCATTCACCAGCACCAGGTAGTCGGGCCGCTGATCGCCCATCAGTGCCTCGCGCGCCTGGGCCAAGGTGGCCTGATGGTCACGCTCTGAATAGCGCACACGCAAATCCAGGCCGAGGTCCTTGGCGCCGGCCTGCATGAACTGCGCATAACTGACCCAGAAGGTTTCCGAAGACAGGCCAGGGTTGAGAAACACCACCGAAGCAGCCTGGGCGATTGCCCCGCACGTCGACCCCAGCAACCACGTACACGCCATCAAAACCTTCAACATGGTTGTCTGAACCTTGAATATAGAGCGCCATGATAGTGGCAATTAGGCATTCAATCGAGGTTCAATCAACCCGCTGCTTTACTGGTGGCTAACCCAGAACACGGCGGTTCCCACCACCAGGATGATCAAAAATAAAATGGCCCAGGCATCCACGGTACTGTCGGGTTTACGGGCTTTGGTGGAATTGCTCATCGCATCGCCTCTTGTCGGTTTTATAGGTGACTGCACTAAGACTCGATCACAGTAAAGACCAGAGTTGTCCCTATGACAAATGTGGGTATCGCGATAACCGTTCTCATTAGTCAGTTTGGTTATTTACATATACCCAAACATCACTTTTGCGCATATACGCAAACTGGTATCGTGCGCCGGCTCCGTTGGGAGTGCGCGGCCGTGCGCGCAGATTTGCCGAGAACAGGACCTATATGTACGTATACGACGAATACGATCAGCGCATCATCGAGGACCGCGTCAAGCAGTTCCGTGATCAGACCCGACGCTACTTAGCAGGTGAACTGAGCGAAGAAGAGTTCCGCCCTCTGCGCCTGCAAAATGGCCTTTATGTTCAGCGCTTTGCGCCGATGCTGCGGGTGGCCGTGCCCTATGGCCAACTGACGTCGCGCCAGACGCGAATGATGGCCAAGATCGCCCGCGACTTCGACAAAGGCTACGCCCACATCAGTACCCGCCAGAACGTGCAGTTCAACTGGCCGGCCCTGGAAGATGTGCCGGACATCCTGGCTGAATTGGCTACCGTGCAGATGCACGCCATTCAGACCAGCGGTAACTGCCTGCGCAACGTGACCACCGACCAGTTTGCCGGCGTCGCTGCCGACGAGTTGATCGACCCACGGCCGTGGTGTGAAATCGTGCGCCAGTGGACCACCTTCCACCCCGAATTCGCCTACCTGCCGCGCAAGTTCAAGATCGCCATCAATGGCTCGACCTCCGACCGTGCGGCCATCGAAGTGCACGATATCGGCCTGGAGCCGGTGTACAACGCCGCCGGCGAGCTGGGCTTTCGCGTATTGGTCGGCGGTGGCCTGGGCCGTACCCCGGTGGTCGGAGCCTTTATCAACGAGTTCCTGCCGTGGCAGGACCTGTTGAGCTACCTCGATGCCATCCTGCGGGTCTACAACCGCTACGGCCGTCGCGACAACAAGTACAAGGCCCGGATCAAGATCCTGGTCAAGGCGCTGACGCCTGAGGTGTTCGCCCAGAAGGTCGATGCCGAAATGGAACACCTGCGCGGCGGCCAGACCACCCTGACCGAAGCCGAAGTGCACCGCGTCGCCAAGCATTTCGTCGACCCTGAGTACAAGGCCCTGAGCAACCAGGACGCCGAGCTGGCCGCACTCGACCAGCAACACCCAGGCTTCGCCCGCTGGCGCACCCGCAATACGCTGGCGCACAAGAAGCCCGGCTACGTGGCAGTGACCCTGTCGCTCAAGCCCACCGGCGTAGCGCCAGGCGACATCACCGACAAGCAGCTGGACGCGGTCGCCGACCTGGCCGAGCGCTACAGCTTCGGCCAACTGCGCACCTCCCACGAGCAGAACATCATTCTGGCGGACGTCGAGCAGAGCCAACTGTTCACCCTGTGGGGCGAACTGCGCGAAGGCGGGTTTGCCACGCCGAACATCGGCCTGCTGACCGACATCATCTGCTGCCCGGGCGGCGACTTCTGCTCGCTTGCCAACGCCAAGTCGATCCCGATTGCCGAGTCGATCCAGCGCCGTTTCGACGACCTGGACTACCTGTTCGACATCGGCGAGCTGGACCTGAACATCTCCGGTTGCATGAACGCCTGTGGTCACCACCACGTCGGCCACATCGGCATCCTGGGCGTGGACAAGAAAGGCGAAGAATTCTATCAAGTGTCCCTGGGCGGCAGCGCCAGCCGCGATGCGAGCCTGGGCAAGATCCTCGGCCCATCCTTCGCCCAGGAAGCCATGCCGGAGGTGATCGGCAAGCTGATCGACGTGTATATCGAACAGCGTACCGAAGATGAGCGTTTCATCGACACCTACCAGCGCATCGGCATCGACCTGTTCAAGGAGCGCGTCTATGCAGCGAATCATTAAGAACAACGAAGTCGTCGACGAAACCTGGCACCTGCTGCCCAAGGACACGAGCTTCGACGGCATTTCCAACTGCGACGACCTGATCGTGCCGCTGGCCCTGTGGCGCGAGCACGGCCACGCCCTCAAGGCCCGCGACGGCGGTTTGGGCGTGTGGCTGGACGCCGATGAAGAAGCCGAAGAAATCGGTGATGACGTGCAGCACTTCCAGGTCATCGCCCTGAACTTCCCGGCCTTCACCGACGGGCGCAACTACTCCAACGCCCGCCTGCTGCGTGACCGTTATGGTTACAAGGGTGAATTGCGTGCCATTGGCGACGTGCTGCGTGACCAGTTGTTCTACCTGCACCGCTGCGGGTTCGATGCCTTCGCCTTGCGCGCGGACAAAGACCCGTACGAAGCACTGGAAAGTCTCAAAGACTTTTCGGTGACGTACCAGGCTGCAACGGATGAGCCACTGCCGCTGTTCCGCCGCCGCTAGGCCCCTGTAGGAGCGAGCTTGCTCGCGAAAAACCTGAACGATAGCGCAGGTCGCCTGGATGTATGTGGCGCCCTTGCGTTCTTCGCGAGCAAGCTCGCTCCTACAGTTGCATCGCCCGTGATCGACTCCCGCTTGACATTAAAGTTAACTTTAAGCTTAGCCTGAGGCCTTCCCCGCTCAGGAGTTAACCCATGTCACCCTTCACCCCCCTGCAACTGCCTAACGGCCAAGTCATCGCCAACCGCATCGCCAAGGCCGCGATGGAGGAGAACATGGCGGACCTGCATCAGGCACCGTCCAAAGCATTGAAGCAGCTGTACAAGACCTGGGCCGACGGCGAGCCCGGCCTGCTGCTGACCGGTAACGTGATGATCGACCGCCGCGCCATGACGGGCCCAGGTGGTGTCGCGCTGGAAAACGAGCAGCACCTGGCCAGCTTCCGTGAATGGGCCGACGTAGCCCGGGCCAAGGGTGTGCACTTCTGGGTACAGCTCAGCCACCCCGGGCGCCAGACCATGGCCAACCTGGGCCAGCAAGCGTTGGCACCCTCGGCTATTGCGCTGGATGTGGGCAGTTTTTCCAAAATGTTCGCCAAACCCAAGGCCATGACCGAAGACGACATCCAGGACGTCATCAAGCGCTTCGCCACCAGCGCCCGCCTGGCCGAGCAAGCCGGATTCACCGGGGTGCAGATCCACGGCGCCCATGGCTATTTGTTGAGCCAGTTCCTCTCGCCCTTGAGCAACCACCGCACCGACCGCTGGGGCGGCCCCTTGGAAAACCGCGCACGCCTGCTGCTGGAGGTCATCCGCGCCGTGCGGGCCAGCGTCAGCCCTTCATTTTGTGTGTCGGTAAAGCTCAATTCCGCAGACTTCCAGCGCGGCGGTTTCGATGAGACCGATGCGCGCGCTGTAGTGGAGATGCTCAATACACTGCCGATCGATTTGCTTGAGTTGTCCGGCGGCAGCTATGAAGCGCCGGCCATGCAAGGCGAGGCGCGGGACGGCCGCACCTTGGCCCGTGAAGCCTACTTTTTGGATTTCGCCACACAAATGGCGAGCATCGCCACCATGCCACTGATGGTGACCGGAGGTATTCGCCGCTTGCCGGTGGTCCAGCAAGTATTGGACAGCGGCATCGCCATGGCCGGCATCGCCACCGCCCTGACCCTGGAGCCGCAACTGATCAAACAATGGCGTGAAGGTCGCGACCTCAACCCACAACTGCGGCCCATGGAATGGAAGCGCAAACCCCTGGCCGCCCTCGCCACCCTTGCCGTGGTGCGCGACCAGATGCGCCGCCTGAGCCGCGGGCGCAAGCCCAACCCCAACGTTGCGCCTTGGCTGGCATTGGTGTGTGACCAGTGGTTTATCGCTCGACGTACGCGGCAGTACCGGGCAAGCATGACGCAATCTTCACATTAAAGGCGGAGCATTCGCCGTGATTGGACTGTCCCCTACTGATCAGCAGTTTTTCAACCTCACTGACGATTGGAGTTCCTCATGGCGAAAATCAACCTGGCCCAGCAGTTGGCAACCACTCTGGAACAAGCGGGTATCAAGCGTATCTGGGGGCTCACCGGCGACAGCCTCAATGGCCTGACCGACGCCCTGCGCAGCATGGACAGCATCGAGTGGATGCATGTGCGCCACGAAGAGGTGGCCGCCTTCGCCGCCGGCGCCGAAGCGGCGGCCACCGGCGAATTGACGGTGTGCGCCGGCAGTTGCGGGCCGGGTAACCTGCATTTGATCAATGGTTTGTTCGATTGCCATCGCAACCATGTGCCGGTGCTGGCGATTGCCGCGCAAATTCCGTCATCGGAGGTTGGCCTGAATTACTTTCAGGAAACCCATCCCCAGGAACTGTTCAAGGAATGCAGCCACTTTATCGAGATGGTGAGCAACCCCGAGCAGATGCCCCATGTCCTGCACCGTGCCATGCGTTCGGCGATCCTCAACCGAGGCGTAGCGGTGGTAGTGATCCCGGGGGATGTGTCGCTGTTGGAAGTGGAAGATAAGCTCAAGCCGTGGCCAGCATTGCACGCCCCCCGTACCGTGCCGGTTGAGCAGGACGTGCAGCGCCTCACCGACATGCTCCAGAGCAGCGAGAAAGTCACCCTCCTGTGTGGCAGCGGCTGTGCCGGTGCCCACGGTCAGGTAGTGGCGTTGGCCGACGCCCTCGGCGCGCCGGTGGTGCATGCACTGCGGGGCAAGGAGCACGTGGAGTGGGATAACCCGTTCGACGTCGGCATGACCGGCCTGATCGGTTTCAGCTCCGGTTACCACGCGATGCTCGACTGCGACACCTTGGTCATGCTCGGCACCGACTTCCCTTATCGCCAGTTCTACCCGACCGACGCCAAGATCATCCAGGTGGACCGCAACCCCCAAGCCCTGGGGCGCCGTGCGACCTTGGACCTGGGCATCGCCGCCGACGTCAGTGAAACCATCGACGCGCTATTGCCGCGCCTGACCCGCAAGACCGATCGCAGCTTCCTCGAAACCTCCCTCAAGCACTACGAAAAAGCCCGCCAAGGCCTGGATGACCTGGCGCAACCGTCCAAGGCCGGCCGACCGATCCATCCCCAGTATGTGGCGCGCTTGCTCAGCGAACTGGCCGATGATGATGCGATCTTTACCGCCGATGTCGGCTCACCCACCGTGTGGGCGGCGCGTTATCTGAAGATGAACGGCAAGCGCCGGCTGATCGGCTCGTTCAACCATGGCTCGATGGCCAACGCCATGCCCCAGGCTATCGGTGCCCAGGCGGCATTCCCTGGGCGACAGGTGATCTCGATGTCTGGGGACGGCGGTTTCACCATGTTGATGGGGGACTTCATATCCCTGGCGCAGCTGCAATTGCCGGTCAAACTGGTGGTGTTCAACAATGCGTCCCTGGGCTTTGTCGCCATGGAGATGAAAGCTGCGGGCTACCTGGACACCGGCACCGAGCTGAAAAACCCGGACTTCGCGGCCATGTCCAATGCCATGGGGATTTTGGGCATACGCGTGGAGCAATCCGAAGACCTGGAGCCAGCCCTGCGCCGCGCGCTGGCCCATGATGGTCCAGTGTTGGTGGATGTGGTGACCGCCACTCAGGAACTGGTGATGCCGCCGAGCATCAAGCTGGAACAGGCCAAGGGGTTCAGCCTGTATATGCTCAAGGCGGTGATGAGCGGGCGCGGCGATGAAGTTATCGAGCTGGCACGCACCAACTGGTTGCGATAAACCCCCTACTGTAGGAGCGAGCTTGCTCGCGAAGATCGTCAACGATAACGCTGACATCCTGAATGAACGCGTTGTCCTCGAGTTTTTCGCGAGCAAGCTCGCTCCTACAGGTGCCGGGCTAATTTCAGCCCTGCTGTTTTTCCACCCACTTGCCGTAGGCATCGATGAATGCCTGCAGGAACGGCTTGGTCTTTTCCGACACGTTCCCCGCCTCATCGAACACACTGCCTGCCCCGCCCAGGTAGGCTTCCGGCTGCTGCATGCACCACACGTCCAGGAACACCAGGGACTGGCGCAAATGGTGGTTGGCGCCAAAACCGCCAATGGCACCCGGCGAGACGCTGATGATCGCCCCCGGCTTGCCACTCCAGGCGCTTTGCCCGTAAGGACGCGAGCCCACGTCGATGGCATTTTTCAATGCCGACGGCACGGAGCGGTTGTATTCGGGGGTAACGAACAACACCGCGTCGGATGAACTCACTTGTTTGCGGAAAGTACTGTAGGCTGCCGGCGGTGTTGCACCGTCGATGTCCTCGTTGTAGAGCGGCAAGTCGCCGATTTCAACAATGTCCAACGTGAGATTGGCAGGGGCCAGTTCGGCCAGGGCCAAGGCGACCTTGCGGTTGATCGACTCTTTTCTCAAGCTGCCCACCAGGACGGCAATCGTGTAGACCTTGCTCATTGAGGTTTCCCGACTTCTGAATAAAGGAGCTTGTAGTTATAGAGGCTTCGCGGCGCGTTCACCAGAGGGTTGTGCGGATTCCCTCGCCGTTTTCCTTGCCAGCGCTTGCGTAGGAACCGTCTGAAAATATCAGCGAATAGTATTTTTTTCTTATAGGTAAACTACCCCGCTCCCTGACGGTCTACAGAACCGCAAATCGAGTGTTTATCTCCAGAGGTTCTAAACAGATGGCTGCAGTACTTGTTGGACAGTTTCATGCCAGAGACGCGGAAGGCCGCGTGTATTCGGTGCATGAGTTCCAGGAATCCGACCCGGCGCAAGGCGCCCTGGCGGGATCGGCGCCCACCACGACCTACAAGCTGGCCATTGGCGACCGTGTAGAAAAGCTGGAAGGTGATGAATTCAAACTGATCCAGTCGGGCACCATTCTCGTGCGCGAATCGCAAACCACCCTCGTCTCCTGAGCGCCTGTCTTGTTCACCTGCTCAGTCCTGGCGACTGGGCTGGGGACGCTCATGGGCGGCGGATCTGCGTTACCTCTATGCCCTGCTCGCCTTGTTTAAGCGTCACCACCAACTCGCCGCGCTCCCCTTGCACGGTATACATCGAGCGTTTGTAGCCCGGCGCGTTGTAGGCGGGGTAAGCCTCGACTTCCCTGACCAGAGTAATTCCCACTACTGCGCCCACCTGCTCGCCTACCTGTTGCTGGGAACGGATAAAGGCTTCCAGTGCGAGCTTGTCCGGCGTCGGTTCATCCTGATGATTGAAGAAGTAAGCCGCCAGGCCTCCCACGGTCAACAGGACCAGGAGTTGCTTGGCCGTTACCCCGAAGAACGTCGAGGGTTGAGGCATATGAGACCAGACCTGTTTTTTATTTTAAGTACCGGGAAACCGGCAGGGGTCGTTGCTGATCAGACTCGCCATTCTAGTGGGGTCCTGGCTGAACGCCATAGGCCGGGACGACCCTGGCAGTCTTTTTTGCGCACGAAGGCCTGCGCCATTGAATCCCCTGCGCACTGCACATAGACTCCGGCCATGCGTTTACGTCATATCGAAGTGATCCAGGCCATCTTGCAGACCGGCCACCTCGGCACCGCCGCCGAGTGGTTGCAACTCCCCGTGGGCGAAGTAGACGCCACTCTCAAGGACGCTGAGCAGCAACTGGGCTTCATGCTCTTTGCCAGCGTGCGCGGGCGCTTGCAGGCCACCCGGGAAACCCTGGCGTTGCAGGCAGACATCACTGCGCTGTACGAAGCCCTGGAGCCGGTGCAACGCCTTGCCAGCCGTTTGAAACACCACCACGCGCCGCCCTTGCGCGCGCTCTGCACGCCGCCGCTGGCCAACCAACTGCTGCCCCAGAGCATTGCCGCGCTGCGTCGACGCTTCCAGGACATGCCGTGCAACCTGTCGAGCCACCCCACTCGCGAGATCATCAACAGCCTGCTATTGCATGAAGCCGATGTGGGCGTGAGCCTGCATGACCCTGAGCATCCACAGATCCAAAGCACGGTGCTGGCCCAAGGCAAATTGCAGTTGCTGGCCCCCCATGGCTGGCTCAAGCCCAAGCAAAAATACATTGCGTTGCAGGACTTGGCCGGCCAGTCGCTGATCGGCCTTGAAGGCCATGACCCGCTCAGTCGCTTGCTGGACGCCAAGCTGCAAGCCCTGCGGCCATTGCCCGTGGTGCAGACGCGGGTGCAAACCTACCCGATGATGCGTGGCCTGGTGGAGGCCGGAGAAGGCCTGGCGATTGTCGACCCGTTCACCGCCCTGGGTGCGCGAGAATCCGGGCTCGATGCGTGCCCGGTGTCACCACCGATAGTGGTCAGCCTGTATGCACTGACGTTGAAAGACGCGACGCCCTCACCGGCATTGAATGCGCTGCTGGAGATCATCATCCAGAAAGCCGAAAGCCTGCTTGGCAACGACACCAAGCCCCTGTAGGCGCGAGCTTGCTCGCGAATAACGTGAACGATCACACAGGGTCAGGCCGCTTCCACTTCCGTCTTGAACAACCGATACCAGAAAATCGCGACCTCGCGGGTTTGCGGGTCAATCCCGCGATAACGCAGTTGATCGATGCCGCCCATTACATAGCCACAACGCTCATACAGGCGACAGGCGCCGAGGTTGTTGTTCTGGGTCTCGAGCATCATGCCCGGCAGGTTCTTCTTGCGGGCCCAGAACTGCGCCACGTCCAACAACGACTTGGCCACGCCATGTCTGCGCGCCGGTAACGCCACGGCCAACTCGTCAACATGGGCAAAACCGTTCCAGTTGGTGCTGACCACGATATGCCCCACTGCGCGGTCATCCAGGTACGCCATGAAGATTGAGCTGTCGGCGGCATCACGGAAACTGGCGAACTCTTCCGGGTCGATGCCATAGCACTTGCGGTACGGCAGCACCCTCTCCACCGGCCATTGTTCGACGCGCTGGCCCATTTGCGGCACCCCATAGGCGCTGACTTCAAAGCTGAAATCGTTGCCCCACACATAGGCGTCAAAACCTTCGTCGGCGACTCGCACACTGAGCCCTGGATACTTCGGGTTCATCACAGCTTGCATAAACTTCCTTAACCCTTGATGCAATCGACGGTGTAACGACGGCCACTGCCGTCATCTTCGTGTTGCAGCCCGTGCACATCCGCGACAAAACCGGGGAAACTGCTATCGAACGTGCGGGCAAATGCCAGGTAATCGATGATTGAACGGGTTGACTCGGTGAAGCGTTCGCCGGGCATGATCAATGGAATGCCCGGCGGGTAAGGCACCAGCATCACGGCGGCGATACGTCCTGCCAACGCGTCGATGGAGACCGCCTCCACCTCGCCCCTGACCAACTGGTCGTAGGCATCGGCGGGTTTCATCGTGATTTGCGGCAATACCGTATACATACGCTTGAGATGCCTGGCCGTGGCATTGCTACGGTAACAGCTGTGCAACTGGTCGCAAAGGTCACGCAGCCCGAGGCCTTGATAGCGTGCCGGGCCTTGGGCATACACCGACGGCAAGCAACTGGCCAGGCTGACATTGGCATCGTAGCTGCGCTTGAACTCCAGCAACTCGGTGAGCAAGGTGCTCCATTTGCCTTTGGTAATGCCCATGGAAAACAGCACGAGGAACGAATAGAGCCCGGTCTTCTCCACCACCAGCCCGCGCTCCCAGAGGAATTTGCTGACCACTGCGGCGGGAATACCGCAATCGCTCAAGGCCCCGCCGGCGTTGAGGCCAGGCATCACCAGCGTGACTTTGATCGGGTCCAGCAATACGTAGTCTTCGACAACGTCGCCAAAGCCATGCCACTCATCCCCAGGGTGCAATAGCCAATCCGCTGTGGCGACCCGGTCGATGCCCGCGACCGAGGGTGGCTGCCAGATGGAAAACCACCAGTCCTCGGCAGCGATATGCTGGCGCAAGTTAGCCAGGGCGCGACGAAAACTTAAGGCTTCGTCGAACATTTCCTGCAGCAGCGAGCGCCCGGCCGGGCCTTCCATCATCGCCGAGGCCACGTCCAGCGACGCGATGATGCTGTATTGCGGCGAGGTGGAGATATGCATCATGAACGCTTCGTTGAAGCGGTCACGGTCCAGTTGCCGTGCGCCGCCGTCCTGCACGTGGATCATCGACGCCTGGCTGAAGGCCGCCAGCAATTTATGCGTACTGTGGGTAGTGAACACCAAAGGGCTGTCCGGCGTGCGCGAGGTGCCCATGCCATAGCGCCCGGCGAAGAACTCATGAAAGGCAGCGTAGGCATACCAGGCCTCATCAAAATGCAGCACCTCGACACTGTTGCCCAGTTGCTGCTTGATCAATTCGGCGTTGTAGCACAGGCCGTCGTAGGTAGAGTTGGTCACCACCGCCAGTTTCACTTTCGGTGGCCGCCCACGGGTCAATGGGCTGGCGTCGATCTTGGCACGGATCGACTCGGGGCTGAATTCGCTCAGGGGGATCGGGCCGATGATGCCCAGCTCGTTGCGCTCCGGGCACAGGTACAGCGGGATCGCGCCGGTCATGATGATCGAATGCAACACGGACTTGTGGCAATTGCGGTCCACCAGCACCAGGTCATCGCGCCCCACCATGGAATGCCAGACGATCTTGTTGGCGGTGGACGTGCCGTTGATCACGAAGAACGTATGGTCGGCGCCAAAGTTGCGCGCGGCGCGGGCCTCGGCTTCGGCCAAAGGCCCGGTGTGATCGAGCAGCGAGCCCAGCTCGGGCACCGACACCGACAAGTCAGAGCGCAGTGTGTTTTCCCCAAAGAACTGATGAAACGCCTGCCCCACCGGGCTTTTGCGATAGGCCACGCCACCGCCATGACCGGGGGTGTGCCAGGAATAATTGGAATCGGCGGTGTGTTGCACCAGCGCCTTGAAGAACGGCGGCAACAGGCCATCCAGGTACGTGCGTGCAGCACGTGCGACCTGGCGCGCCAGGAACGGCACGGTGTCCTCGAACAGATAAAGGATGCCGCGCAGTTGGTTGAGCTCGCTCATGGCATCAGCGGGCGCGTTTTCCAGGGTGACTTGCTCGCCCAGCGCAAAGATCGGCAGGTTGGGTGCGCGCAGCCGCGCCAGGCGAATCAGCTCCACCATGTTTTGCAACAGGTGGGTGTTTTCCCCGGCGCCTTCGGCGGCAATCAGCATGCAGGCCAGACCGTGATGGGTAGCGGCCACCAGCCGCCCCTCGGCGTAGTCCACCGCAGAAAAAATACTGAAGCCCTCTTGTTCCAACTCCCTGGCGATGCCTCGAACCCGGTCACCGGCAACGGTGTCGGCCTTGATGTCACGGTGCACGATCAGAACGGGGAACTTCAGGTCTTTGTACATGAGCACTCTTACTCCGGAGGCTTTGCACAAGGGTAGAAGCTGGAAGCAAAAGTGGCGAATGAAGATTTCACAGGCGGTGGAGATCGACTGTGGGACCTGGTGTGCCTCAATGCCCTCTGTAGGAGCGAGCTTGCTCGCGAAAAACTCACAGGCGCCGCGTTTATTCAGGAAGCAGGCGTTATCGTTGACGTTTTTCGCGAGCAAGCTCGCTCCTACAGAGAGCCCACATAGTGGCTACTGTTGGGTCAACTGAGTCCACAACGCCGGCGCACCCGCAGCCTTGGCAATCGCCTCCAGCCGCGCCGCATGCTCGGCCAGGTCCTGCTCGCTGGCACGGATGATCGGAGTCGGTTTGCGATCAGCTGGCAAGCGGCGGATTTCCGAAGGGCGGTTGCCCGAGCCCTCCGCCGAACCGCTGCCATCGGACGCATTACCGGCCAGGGACAGGCTGGTCTGCCCGCCGGTCATGGTCAGGTAAACGTCGGCCAGGATCTCGGAGTCAAGCAAGGCGCCGTGGAGTTCACGGCCGGAGTTGTCGACGCCATAACGTTTGCACAAGGCATCAAGGCTGTTGCGCTGGCCCGGATGACGCTCGCGGGCCATCATCAAGGTATCGAGGATCGTGCAGTGCTGGGAGATGTCCGCACGGTCGGTCTGCCCCATCAGGGCAAATTCGTTATTGATGAAGCCGATGTCGAACGCCGCGTTATGGATGATCAACTGGGCGCCATTGATGAACTCGAAGAACTCATCGGCCACTTCGGCAAAGCGTGGCTTGCCCTTGAGGAACTCATCGGTGATGCCGTGGACGCCAATCGCGCCCTCGTCACTGTCGCGGTCCGGTTGCAGGTAGACGTGGAAGTGGCGGCCAGTCAGGCGGCGCCCCATCAGTTCGACACAGCCGATTTCGATGATCCGGTGACCATCGGTCACCGGCATGCCGGTGGTTTCGGTATCGAGTACAACAGATCGGATGGCCATCAGGGTTCAGCTCTCAACGGTTCGGTACAGTTCAAGGGGCGGGATATTAGCACGCTCTATAAGTGCACGGACGAGCAACTCGCCCGTGCAATCCTGACCCCGAGAAACCGCAACGATCACTGAGTCTTTTTGATCAGGTCAAAGTCCCGCAAGGCGACGTAGGGGTCCCAATATTCGCGCACAGACTGGATTTGCCCATCCTTGGCCATACGCAGAATAGCGATAAAGGTCTGGTGGTAGGGCTTGCCGCTGGCACGAATCACCCCATCGCTGGTGTATTCAAATACGTAGGTCCCCTTTTCGGTGGTCTCAAGCAAGGTCCAGGTCTTGGGGTCGCTGTACTTCAAGTTGCCCAACTGTTTGCTGAAGTTGGTGAAGTAATCGGTCATTTCCTGGCGCCCTTTATTGGCGCGCTTGAAGCCGGCATTGGGAAAATCATCGACCGGCGCGTAGGTCAGCGTGTAAACGCCATCCTTCTGGTAGTACTTGGCCATTTCGGCTGGATGCTCCGACCAGCCATTCAGGCTGCGCCAATAGAAGTCCGCCACGTCGGCAGCTGTATAACCCGGCGACAAGTAGTAGAAGCCGTCCTGCTCCTTGATGGTTGCCTTGGGTTGAGCGTTAACACCGGCAGCAAAAACTGCCGTGGCGGCCAACAGGCCCACTAACCATCCACGAAGACTTTTCATGCCTATTACCTCACTTTCTGTTGATTGATGGGTTGCTACGGCTTTATTGCGCGCACGCCTTTACCGAGCGTGACTCAATGAGGCATGCGCAGGACGGCCTTGATGGTGTCGCCCGAATGAATATCGGCGATCGCCTGATTGATCTGTTCCAAGTCGTAGAAGCGGACCATTTTGTCCACCGGGAAACGCCCCTGTTTGAACAGGTCCACCAAGCGCGGCAGGAACACTGAAGGCGCCGCGTCCCCCATGATGCTGCCGCGCACCACGCGGCCCCGAATCAGTTGCATGACATCCACAGACAGCTGTGTGCCGGGTGCCACCACGCCGGTCAGCACGGCCTCCCCGCCCTCCTCCAATACGTTCACCGCACTGGCCATCACGCCAACGTGACCTGCGCATTCGACGGCGTATTTCACGCCTCGTCCGACGGTCAGCGCCATGACCTGTTGGGTCGCGTCGCCCTGGCTCGCATCAATCACGTGGGTGGCGCCCATCTCTTGAGCCACGGCCAGGCGCGACGCTTGGGTGTCTATCGCGATGATCGGGTTGCACCCCATCACCCGCGCCGCCATGACCGCGCTCAGTCCCACTGCGCCCATGCCGAAGACCGCGATAGCTGTGCCGGGTGACGGTTTAAGCGTGTTCATGACGGCGCCCGCACCCGTCATGACGCCGCAGGCAAACGGCCCCAGGAACTCCAGCGGCGCATCATCTGCCACCTTGACCAGGCTGCTGGCGCTCACCACGGCGTAATTGGCGAACGAAGACTGGCCGAAAAAATGGCTGTGCACCGGCTGCCCGTGGTCATGCAATGCCACTGAGCCGTCGGCCCGCGAGGCTTTCCAGTTGTAGTCAAAATGCTCATTGCAGTAAGTCGGCAGTCCGCTGGCGCAGTGGTCGCATTGACCGCAGAAGCCCAGGGACAGGATGACCTTGTCCCCTACCTGCACATGGCTGACGTTCGCGCCGACTTGCTCGACGATACCGGCGCCTTCATGCCCCAGCACCACAGGCATTGCCACCGAAATCTGTTGGTCACGTACGGCAAGGTCGGTATGGCAAATGCCCGTGGCAATGATTTTGACCCGCACTTCATCGTTGCGCGGTATGCCCAGTTGCAACGGGCGCACGTCAAACAGTGGACCTTTGCCTTCGGTCACGGCAGCCAGGATTTTCATGGGATTTTTCTCTGCACCATCAGTGGCTCAATATTGATTACCGGGGTAACCAACCGTTGAAGCCAGACTAACGAGCAGCTATGCAGGCCGCTTTGCCTTGCCTGCTGTTGTGTTGACGCTTCTTGCGCAATGTACGACGCCTAGGGACGTCGCAACTGACTGGCGGATTGCCCGACGATGCGCCGGAACGCGCGGGAGAACTGACTGGCGCCGGCAAACCCGGTGTCAAGGGCAATGTCCAGCAGGCTGCGGTCAGTGGTGGTGATCAAGTGCTTGGCTCGATTGACGCGACACAGCAGCAGATACTGGTACGGTGACATGCCGAAGGTGCGTCGAAATACCCGGGAGAAATGGTATGGGCTGAGGTTGACGATGTTCGACAAGTCCGCCAGGCGCACTTCATTGGCCAGGGACGCCTCGATGTAGTCGGTCAAACGCTGGCGCTGCACCGGCCCGAACTCACCTGTGTTAACCGGCGCGACCTCAGGCAGCTGTTGCAATGTGCGCACTTCCTGCATCAGCAGCATGACCAAGGTTTCCAGGTACAGGGCATCGGTTTTGCCGCCATGCACGACTTGATCCAAGCGTTCCAGCAATCCCCGCAAGAACGCATCATGACAACTGATCAGCGGCTTGAGATCGGTTTGCACACGATAGGTCGGGCAGACTGCTGCCAATTGACCCTCATCCACCGACACCAGGACATAGCCGACCCTGGCTCGCTCCCCCGTCCACCCCTCGAATAAGGCACCGGCCGGAATAAAATCAATGAACTGGTCCAAGGCCCTGGGCCCAGCCAAGCGCAAGCCGTCGATACTGACCTCGCCATCGCTGACCGACCCCTGCCGATACAGCACAAACTGATGCTGCGGGCGGCGCATTTCAAAGCGATGAGGGCGATGCGCCACCTGCACGCACTCAATCGCGCCCCAGGGCGGCAGCGTACGACGGATCATCTGCGAAATCCGTGGCGGCGTGTACCTCAGCCCCTGTGGCTCGCTCTCTACCGCTTCATCAAGAAATGCCTGGACATCGACATGAGGTGAAGAGGACATCCCGCACTCCTGTTAGCATTCAGCCCGGTATTAACTAAATAATGGTGCCTTTCGTTTATCAATCAGGCCAGCCCGGTAGTATGCCGGACACCGTCACCAAAGGTGATTGACCAGGGTACGGGTGCGGTAGCAGAAAAGACCTGGGCGCAGTTGCAACAACTCAACGCTGGCTGGCAGTTCAAGCAAACCGCAGCAGATGGCTACGTGACCTACCCTTATCGCGCCCGCACCGTACCGCTGCCCTCATTGCAACAGGCGCTGACTGAGATTCCCACAAGCACCCCGATCATCCTCGACATGAAAGCACTGCCGGCTGCGCCCCAGGTTGTCGACTGTTTTCGCGCCAACGGCGAATCGAATATTCTGGCGATTGGGGTCAACAACGATGACGACTATTGCGCCGCTGCCTGCCTGAAGATCGATGCCGTGCTGGTGGATTCGCCACGCGAGATGGGGCGGTGAAGCAGCGGCTCGAACGGCCGCTGCAGTGTCGCTGATTCAGCTCTGCTTGTAGCCGCGCACTTCGTCCACGCCACGGTTGGCCAACTGGTCGGCGCGCTCGTTGCCAGGGTGGCCAATGTGCCCGCGCACCCATTTCCAGGTGATGTCGTGACGGTTGCACTGCTCATCGAGCAACTGCCACAGATCGGCGTTCTTGACCGGTTCCTTGGCCGCGGTTTTCCAGCCGCGTTTTTTCCAGTTGACCATCCACTCGTTGATGCCCTTCATCACATATTGCGAGTCGGTCACCAGCAGTACGTTGCAGCGCCGCTTGAGTTCTTCGAGGCCGCGAATGGCGCCCATCAGTTCCATGCGGTTATTGGTGGTATTGGCTTCGCCGCCCCACAGTTCCTTCTCCACGCCCTTGCACACCAGCAAGGCGCCCCAGCCACCTGGGCCCGGGTTGCCCTTGCAGGCGCCATCGGTGAAGAGTTCTACGCTATCGGTCATCGGTTATTC
Source organism: Pseudomonas fluorescens (assembly GCF_001902145.1). Taxonomy (GTDB): domain Bacteria; phylum Pseudomonadota; class Gammaproteobacteria; order Pseudomonadales; family Pseudomonadaceae; genus Aquipseudomonas; species Aquipseudomonas fluorescens_BV. The sequence goes on along the minus strand of NZ_MRST01000017.1, from coordinate 52,807 downwards.
GGCCTGAAATCAAAAAGAGGTTTTACGGTTCGCGTTGTTCGCGGTTGACCTTGGCCAACGGCATCGGCACGAGCTTGCCGATCGGCTCGCGGCGCACTTGCTGCAACGGTCGCAGCCCGACCACGATCTTGCGTGCAACCAATAAATAGAAGCCGCCACCTGACAGCTGCCAGGCTCCTGCCCGGCGTTCCCAACCGGCCAGGCGACCCTGCCACTTGGCAGTCGCAAGCGGCGGACGATAGCACCCGAAGCGGCGTTTCTCCAGCGCGAAGCCCAGCAGGTTGAGCCAGTCGCCCACCCGAGATGGCGCGATGCAACGCGCCTGGCGTAGCCCGTCATGGGCGAACACACGGCGCAGGCCCCAACTGCTCCAGGGGTTGATACCGACAATCAGCAAATGGCCACCAGGGCGCACGCTGCTCGCCGCTTCGCGCAACAAGCCGTGGGGTGACAGGCAGAAATCCAGGCCGTGCTGCAACACCACCACATCGGCGGCGTGTTCGCTCAAGGGCCAGGCCTGTTCCTCGCAAACGATCTCCACGCCCGGCAACGGCGCACCCAGGCGCACATTGCGTTGCACCTGCGGCGCCGAGGGCGGCGTGTCGGCCGACGGCCCGTAATGCACCAGGTAGCCACCAAAGAACCGGCCCAGCTCGTCTTCGAGCATGCGCCGCTCTTCTTCCAGCAAAAACTGCCCAATCGGCCCCGACAACCATTCGCGGGCCGCGCTGATCAGGGCCAGCCACTCAGGATCGGCCTGGGCGAACGCTTTATCAGTCATTGCATTCTCCAACTCGCCTAGACGTTCTAAGATGCACCAATGTGTTCAGCTTGGCGAATCGAAGAATGATACAGATCAGTGCCCTACCCGCCTTTACCGACAACTACATCTGGTTGCTACAAGACCCCACGACCCAACGCTGCGCCGTGGTCGACCCCGGCGATGCCACGCCAGTGCTGGCCTGGCTCAAGCAGAATGCCGAGTGGCGCCTCAGCGACATCCTGGTCACCCACCATCACCATGATCATGTGGGCGGTGTCGAGCAACTGAAAAATGCCACCGGCGCCAAGGTCTACGGCCCGGCCAACGAAAAGATCCCGGCGCGGGATGTGGCCTTGCAGGATAACGACCGTATCAGCGTGCTGGGCTGGGATTTCGACGTGTACGCCGTGCCAGGCCACACCCTCGGCCACGTCGCCTTTTACCACCAAGGCGTATTGCTGTGTGGCGATACCTTGTTCGCCGCCGGTTGCGGTCGCCTGTTCGAAGGTACACCCGAACAGATGTACAGCTCACTGGAACGCCTGGCCGCCCTGCCCGCCGATACGCAGGTGTACTGCACCCACGAATACACGCAAAGTAACTTGAAATTTGCCCAAGCCGTGGAACCGCACAACGCCGACATCGCCGAGCGCGTGGAAAATGTCGCTCAACTCCGAGCCCGTGGCCAGATGACGCTGCCCTCCAACCTGGCCCTGGAAAAACGTACTAACCCTTTTCTGCGCACCGCTGAAACATCCGTTAAACAAAAAGCGGACGAACGGAACGGCCGCGACAACCGCTCTGGGGCCGAGGTATTTGCTAGCTTGAGGGCTTGGAAAGATAAGTTCTAACCAGATGCAATCTGATACGTAATTTCTGAATGGTTGACCGGAACCAAAGCGCTTTCTAGAATCGCCCGACATTTTTGCCCGGAACTTACTTCCAGCCAATGTCGTCATCTATTCGTAAATCCATTTCTTCAGACGCATTGACCCGCCTGGCTCAAGCCGTGGCGGTGGCCGTTTCCGCAACTCTGGCGGGCTGCCAATCGACTAATTACGCTGCACAATCCACCGTGCAACCCAAACCGAATCTTGCTGCCAAGATCAAGCAAAAACCTATTTGGCTATCAGAGAAGCCCAGCCCCGAAGTACCCCAGGACGTCTGGGAACGCATGCGTCGGGGCTTTCAATTGCAGGACGGTGTCGGCGTCAATCCGCGCATCGAGCAACAGCGCCTGTGGTTCGCCAGCAACCCCTCCTTTCTGGAGAATGCTGGCGAACGCGGCAGCCTCTACATTCATTACATCGTCGAACGCCTTGAAGAACGCAACATGCCCCTGGAGCTGGCGCTGCTGCCAGTGATTGAAAGTGCCTACAACCCAATGGCCTATTCGCGCAGCGATGCGGTCGGCTTGTGGCAGTTCATTCCCTCCACCGGGCGCTACTTCAACCTGCGCCAGACCCGCGCCTACGATGGCCGCCGCGACATCACCGCCTCCACCACCGCCGCCCTGGACTATCTGACGCGTCTGCATGACATGTTCAACGGCGACTGGCTGCTGGCCCTGGCGGCCTATAATGCCGGCGAAGGCACGGTCAGCCGGGCGATCGAGCGCAACGAAAAGCTCGGCCTGCCCACCGACTACTGGAACCTGCCCCTGCCCCAGGAAACCAAGGACTATGTGCCCAAGTTCCTGGCCTTGTCCCAAGTGGTACTGGCACCCGAGGCCTATGGCGTCAACCTGAACCCGATTGCCAACACGCCGTACTTCGAGGTCGTTGAAGTCAAGCAAAGCATGGACCTGTCACGGGTTGCCGCGCTGGCCGAGATCGACGAAGACGAACTGTTCCAGCTCAACCCGGCCTTGAAACAACGCACCACCCTGGACGGCCCCCAGCATCTGCTGGTACCGACCTCCAAGGCCCAACTGCTGACCAGCACCCTTTCGACGATGAAGCCGGAAGAATTGCTGAGCATGCGCCCGAAAAAGCCGGTGTTCGACGAAGTCGAGACCAAGGCAGTTGCCGGGCGTACCCGCAGCTACAAGGTACGCAGTGGCGACAACCTCACGCTGATCGCCAAGGCCAACAAGGTCGATGTGCATGACCTGCAGCGCTGGAACAAGCTCAACGGCCAGGCCCTCAAGGTCGGCCAGACCCTGGTGATGCAGGACACGCGCAAAGTCGCGGCGAAAAAACCGGTGCAGTACAAGGTCAAGAAAGGTGACTCGCTGTACATGGTGGCCAAGCGCTTCAACGTCGAGATGCAACATCTCAAGCGTTGGAACCCGCGCACAGGCCAGGCATTGAAGCCTGGGCAGATGCTAGTGGTTTCCGGGCCGCGCTAAGGCTTCAGGCATTCTGGGGGACCCCATGTGGGAGCGGGCTTGCTCGCGAATAGGGTGGCACATCAACATCTCTGTTGACTGACACACTGCATTCGCGAGCAAGCCCGCTCCCACATGGGCCTACAGCCAATTTCAAGATGCTTTTTCCAACCGGAACAAGCTGTTACTGTACCGATCATAAAGCCCAAGCCGCCTGGATCGGATCTCTGACTTGAAGCGTCCCCTCCTTCTACTAATAAGTCTGGCCTTGAGCTTTGCGGCGAACGCGACGATTACCGAGAGCCACGGTTACGCGCAGTTCGGCTCACTCAAGTACCCGGCCAAATTCACCCATTACGATTGGGTAAACCCTGCAGCGCCCAAAGGCGGGACATTGCGGGTGATGGCATTTGGCACCTTCGATACGCTCAACCCCTACACCTTCAAAGGTTCAAGCCCGGTTTCCACCGGCAACTTCCTGCAGTACGGCGTCAACGAACTCAATGAGCCCTTGATGGTGGGCACCGGGCAATACGCGCCGTCCGGCGATGAACCCACCTCAAGCTATGGCCTGATTGCCCAATCGGTGGAATACAGCGAAGACCGCAGTTGGGTGGTGTTCAACCTGCGCCCCGAAGCACGCTTTCACGACGGCAAGCCGATCACCGCCGATGACGTGGCGTTTTCCTATCGCACCCTACTGACCGAAGGCCACCCGCAGTACCGCACCAACCTGCAGGAAGTGGCCCGGGTCGACATCCTCAACCCTCACCGTATCCGCTTTGTGTTCAAGCGCGCCGGCAACCCCTTGCTGATCCTGCGCCTGGGCGAGTTGCCGGTGCTGCCCCAGCACTATTGGAAAAACCGTGACTTCAAGGCCACCACCTTCGAGCCGCCCCTGGGCAGTGGGCCTTATCGCATCACCAAGGTTGCGCCAGGGCGACAACTGGTGTTTGAACGGGTCAAGGATTACTGGGGCAAAGACCTGCCGGTCAACCAGGGTTTCTATAACTACGACAAGGTCGAAGTGGAGTTCTATCGCGACAGCGACGTAGCCTTTGAAGCCTTCAAGGCCGGTGAATTCGATATTTATATCGAGCATCAGGCCAAGAACTGGGCCACCGGCTACAACTTCCCGGCGGTCAACCGCGGCGATGTGATCAAGGCGCAGATCGCCCATCAGATCCCCACCCAGAGCCAGGGCCTGTTCATGAATACCCGGAGACCGGCGTTCAGCCACGCCAAGGTGCGTGAAGCCCTGGGGTTGATGTTCGATTTTGAATGGACCAATCGCACCCTGTTCAGCAGCGCCTATAAGCGTTCGGTGAGCTATTACCCCAACAGTGAATTCTCGGCCACAGGCCTGCCCGTGGGCCATGAGTGGTTGATGCTCTCGCCCTACCGCGACCAACTGCCGGCCGCGCTGTTTACCCAACCCTTCAGCCTGCCGCACACCGATGGTCGCGGCATCCCCCGCGAAACCCTGCGCCAGGCCCTGGCCCTGCTCGGCGAGGCCGGCTGGAAACTGTCAGGGCAGCGCCTGCTCGATAAGGACGGGCAACCGCTGCGTCTGGAAATCCTGTTGGTCAACCCGAACCTCGAGCGCATCCTGCAACCCTATGTCGAAAATCTGACCCGCATCGGCATCGACGCCCGCTTGCGCACCGTTGACCGTGCACAGTACAAACAGCGCCTCGATCAATTCGATTTCGACATGATTCTGATGACTCTCAACCAGACCTTGAGCCCCGGCCTTGAGCAGTGGCAGTACTTCCACTCCAGCCAGGCCACGATCAAGGGCAGCAAGAATTACGCGGGCATCGCCAACCCGGTGGTCGACCATCTGCTGGATCAACTGCTGGCGGCGCAGACCCGCGAAGAACAACTGGCCGCCGGCCGCGCCCTGGACCGGGTGCTGCTGTGGCAGCACTACAGCATTCCCAACTGGTACCTCAACTATCATCGCCTGGCGTACCGCAACCGGTTCGCCTTCGTCACCACGCCGCCCTACAGCCTCGGCCTGCGCGCGTGGTGGCTGAAAGCTTCGGAGAAAGCCCAATGATGTCCTTGCGTACGACCCTGCTCGCCAGCCTGTTGCTGTGCACCGCGGCGCACGCCGCGCCACAACATGCGCTGACCCTCTACAACGAGCCCCCCAAGTACCCCGCCGACTTCAAGCATTTTGACTACGTAAACCCCGACGCCCCCAAGGGCGGCACCTTCCGCGAATCGGCCATGGGCGGCTTCGACAGCCTCAACCCCTATATCAGCAAGGGCGTACCGGCAGACAACCTGCCGCTGATCTACGACACCCTGGCCATGCAGAGCCTGGACGAACCCATCACCGAATACGGCCTGGTGGCCGGCAAGATCGAAAAAGCCCCGGACAACAGCTGGGTGCGCTTCTATCTGCGCCCCGAAGCGCGCTTCCATGATGGCCACCCGATCCGCGCCGAAGACGTGGTGTTCACCTTCCAGACCCTGATCAAGGAAGGCAACCCGCTGTACCGCAACTACTACGCCGACGTCGATGAGGTGGTGGCCGAAGACCCGTTGCGCGTGCTGTTCAAGTTCAAGCGCACAAACAACCGCGAGTTGCCGTTGATCCTGGGGCAGTTGCCAGTGCTGCCCAAGCATTGGTGGGCGACCCGGGATTTTTCCAAGGGCAACCTGGAAGTGCCCCTGGGCAGCGGGCCTTACCAGGTGGCCGAGGTCAAGCCCGGGCGTATGATTCGCTACGAGCGGGTCAAGGATTATTGGGCCAAGGACCTGCCGGTCAATAAGGGCTTCTACAACTTCGATACCCGCATCACCGATTACTACCGCGACAGCACTGTCTCCCTGGAAGCCTTGAAGGCCGGGCAGTTCGACTACTGGCTGGAGTTCAGCGCCAAGAACTGGGCCAATGCCTACAACATTCCAGCGGTGAAAGAAGGCCGATTGATCAAGGAAGAAATTCCAAACGGCAACCCCACCGGCATGCAGGGTTTTGTGTTCAACATGCGCAAGCCGATGTTCCAGGACGTGCGGGTGCGCAAGGCCATCAGCCTGTTGCTGGATTTCGAATGGAGCAACAAGCAGCTGTTCAACGGTGCCTACACCCGTACCCGCAGCTATTTCGAAAACTCGGAAATGGCCGCCACCGGCCTACCCGGTCCGGACGAGCTGGCAATTCTCGAGCCGCTGCGCGACAAGATCCCTGGCGAAGTCTTCACCCAGGCATTCGAACCGTCCCACACCGACGGCAGCGGCATGATCCGCACCCAGCAACGCGAGGCCTACCAACTGCTGCAGGAAGCAGGCTGGAAGATTGTTGACGACAAAATGGTCGACAGCACGGGCAAGCCAGTGACCATCGAGTTCCTGCTGGCCCAGACCGAGTTCGAGCGCATCCTGCTGCCGTTCAAGCGCAACCTGGCAGACCTGGGCATCGACCTGGTGATTCGTCGCGTGGACGTCTCGCAGTTCGTCAACCGCCTGCGTTCGCGCGACTTCGACATGCTGGTAGGCAGTTTCCCGCAATCCACCTCGCCGGGTAACGAGCAGCGCGAGTTCTGGAAATCCTCCAGCGCCGACAAGCCCGGCAGCCGCAATTACATGGGCCTCAAGGACCCCGCCGTCGACCAGTTGGTGGAAGAGTTGATCGACGCCGGTTCGCGCCAAAGCCTGATTGCCCATGCCCGGGCGCTGGATCGTGTGCTGCAGTTCGGCTACTACGTGATCCCAAACTGGCACATCAAGACCTTCCGCGTCGCGTACTGGGACCACCTGGGCCACCCCAAGGTCTCGCCACGCTACGACGTCGGCACCGCGACCTGGTGGGCCAAACCCGACGTCAAACCCGCGGTATCCCTCGACACCACGCAGAACGCCGATGCGGCGAGCGGAGGCAATTGAATGCTGGCCTATATTGCTCGCCGCCTGCTGCTGATCATCCCCACGCTGTTCGGGATCTTGCTGATCAACTTCGTCATCATCCAGGCCGCGCCCGGTGGCCCGGTGGAGCAAATGATCGCCAAGCTCGAAGGCTTCGACGGCGCCACCAGCCGCATTGCTGGCGGCGGCGCCGAAGTCGCGGTGGCCGGTTCCAGCTACCGTGGCGCCCAGGGCCTGGACCCGGCGCTGATCAAGGAAATCGAAAAGATGTACGGCTTCGACAAGTCGGCGCCGGAACGCTTGTGGATCATGGTCAAGAACTACGCCCGGCTGGACTTCGGTGACAGCTTTTTCCGTGACGCCAAGGTCATCGACCTGATCAAGGAGAAGATGCCGGTGTCCATTTCCCTCGGGTTATGGAGCACCCTGATCATGTACCTGGTGTCCATCCCCCTGGGGATCGCCAAGGCCACGCGCCACGGTAGCCATTTCGATGTGTGGACCAGCTCGGCGATCATCGTCGGTTATGCAATACCGGCGTTCCTTTTTGCGATTCTGCTGATCGTGGTGTTTGCCGGTGGTAGTTATTTCGACTGGTTCCCCTTGCGCGGGCTCACCTCCAACAACTTCGAGGAGTTGAGCTGGGGCGGCAAGATCCTCGATTACTTCTGGCACCTGGCGCTACCCGTCACCGCCCTGGTGATCGGCAACTTCGCGACCATGACCCTGCTGACCAAGAACAGCTTTCTAGACGAAATCAACAAGCAGTACGTGGTCACCGCCAAGGCCAAGGGCCTGACCAATCGCCGCGTGCTGTATGGCCACGTGTTCCGCAACGCCATGCTGCTGGTGATTGCCGGTTTCCCTTCGGCCTTCATTGGCATCTTCTTTACCGGCTCGTTGCTGGTGGAGGTGATCTTCTCCCTCGATGGCCTGGGCCTGATGAGCTTTGAAGCGGCGATCAACCGTGACTACCCGGTGGTGTTCGGCACGCTGTTTATCTTCACCCTGCTGGGGCTGATCGTGAAACTGATCGGCGACCTCACCTACACCCTGGTCGATCCGCGTATCGACTTTGCCAGCCGGGAGCATTGAGATGAACCTGTCCCCCCTCAATCGCCGCCGGTTCGAGCGGTTCAAGGCCAACAAGCGTGGCTGGTGGTCGCTGTGGCTGTTCCTGGTGCTGTTCGTGCTGAGCCTGGGCGCCGAGTTGATCGCCAACGACAAGCCCCTGGCGGTGCACTTCGACGGCGGCTGGTACTTCCCGGCGCTCAAGCGCTACCCGGAGACCACCTTCGGCGGTGAATTCCCGCTGGAAGCCAACTACAAGAGCCCGTACATCCAGGAGCTGCTCAAGGCCAAGGACGCCTGGACCTTGTGGGCGCCCATCCCGTTCAGCTACCAGAGCATCAATTACGACCTGAAAGTCCCGGCCCCGGCGCCGCCGTCCTCGGTCAACCTGCTGGGCACCGATGACCAGGGGCGCGATGTGCTCGCGCGGGTGATCTACGGCTTTCGCGTATCGGTGCTCTTCGCCCTGACCCTGACCATACTCAGCTCGATCATCGGCGTGATTGCCGGTGCCTTGCAGGGCTTTTATGGCGGTTGGGTCGACCTGGCCGGGCAACGTTTCCTGGAGATCTGGTCCGGCTTGCCGGTGCTCTACCTGCTGATCATCCTGGCCAGCTTCGTGCAACCCAACTTCTGGTGGCTGCTGGGGATCATGCTGCTGTTTTCCTGGATGAGCCTGGTGGATGTGGTGCGCGCCGAGTTCCTGCGCGGGCGCAACCTGGAGTACGTGCGCGCGGCGCGGGCACTGGGCATGCAGAACGGGGCGATCATGTTTCGCCACATCCTGCCCAATGCGATGGTCTCGACCATGACCTTCCTGCCCTTCATCCTCACCGGCGCCATTGGCACCCTAACCGCCCTGGACTTTCTCGGCTTCGGGCTGCCGGCGGGTTCACCGTCGCTGGGTGAGCTGGTGGCCCAGGGCAAATCCAACCTGCAAGCGCCGTGGCTGGGCATGAGTGCCTTCGCGGTGCTGGCGATCATGTTGAGCCTGCTGGTGTTTATCGGCGAGTCCGCTCGCGATGCGTTCGACCCGAGGAAATGAGATGAATCAGGACAATCTGATCGAAATCCGCGACCTGAGTGTCGAGTTCGTCACGGGCGAGCATCACCATCGCGTGGTCAATCACGTCAGCTTCGACATCAAGCGTGGCGAAACCCTGGCGCTGGTGGGCGAAAGCGGTTCGGGCAAGTCCGTGACCGCCCATTCGATCCTGCGCCTGCTGCCCTACCCGTTGGCAAGGCATCCGTCCGGGACCATCGAATATGCCGGGCAAGACCTGCTGACCCTCAAGGAAAAGACCCTACGGCATATTCGCGGTAACCGCATCGCAATGATCTTCCAGGAGCCGATGACCTCGTTGAATCCGCTGCATTGCATCGAGAAGCAGATCAACGAAGTGCTCGGCCTGCACAAGGGCCTGACCGGCAAGGTCGCCACCCAGCGCACGTTGGAATTGCTGGAGCTGGTGGGTATCCCCGAGCCACACAAACGCCTCAAGGCGTTGCCCCACGAGCTGTCCGGCGGCCAGCGCCAGCGGGTAATGATCGCCATGGCATTGGCCAACGAGCCGGAGTTGTTGATTGCCGACGAGCCGACCACGGCGCTGGATGTCACCGTGCAGTTGAAGATCCTGGAATTGCTCAAGGAGCTGCAGGCGCGGCTGGGCATGGCGCTGCTGCTGATCAGCCACGACCTCAACCTGGTACGGCGCATCGCCCATCGCGTTTGCGTCATGCAGCAAGGTTGCATCGTTGAGCAGGCCGATTGCGAGACACTGTTCCAGTCGCCCCAGCATCCCTATACCCAGGAATTGCTCGCGGCGGAACCCAGTGGCGGTCCGGCCAACAACGCGGTCGGCCCACCGCTGCTGGAGGTGGACAACCTGAAAGTCTGGTTTCCGATCAAGAAAGGCTTTCTGCGCAACACAGTGGATTACGTCAAGGCCGTGGACGGCATCAACTTCAGCCTGCCCCAGGGGCAAACCCTGGGCATCGTAGGCGAAAGTGGCTCGGGCAAGTCCACCTTGGGCCTGGCAATTTTGCGCCTGATCGGCAGCCAGGGCGGGATTCGCTTCGAAGGCCAGCAACTGGACCGCCTGAGCCAACAACAGGTACGCCCGTTGCGCCGGGAAATGCAGGTGGTGTTCCAGGACCCTTTCGGCAGCCTGAGCCCGCGCATGTGCGTCAGCGAGATCGTTGGCGAAGGCCTGCGTATCCACAAGATGGGCACGCCCGCCGAACAGGAAGCGGCGATTATCGCGGCGCTCAAGGAAGTGGGCCTGGACCCCGAATCCCGGCATCGCTACCCCCATGAATTCTCCGGCGGCCAGCGCCAACGCATCGCCATCGCCCGAGCGCTGGTGCTCAAGCCACGCCTGATCCTGCTGGACGAACCCACCTCGGCCCTGGACCGCACGGTACAACGCCAGGTGGTAGAGTTGCTGCGCGGCTTGCAGGCCAAGTACAACCTGACCTACCTGTTTATCAGCCATGACCTGGCGGTGGTGAAGGCGCTGAGTCACCAATTGATGGTGGTCAAGCAAGGCCAGGTGGTAGAGCAAGGCGATGCCCAGGCTATTTTTGCCGACCCGCAGCATGCCTATACCCGGCAGTTACTCAAGGCGGCTTTTTTGGTACCGGCCTGACGTAACGCGGGTGCAAAAGCAGGAGAAATAACGCCATGTCGCTCAGCCCAATCGCCCGCCCCGCAGGCACGCCACGCTTCTGGCGCGACGAACGCCTGCCGTTCATCGAAGCGCGCAGCATCGCCGACGGACGCAAGGTCACCTATACCCGGCACGCCCATGAGCATTTTTCCATCGGCGCGATCACCACGGGCTGCAGCTATTACCACTACGGCGCGCGCACCTTCGAAATCAGCGCCGGCACCGTGGTGCTGATGAACCCAGGCGACGTGCATGCGTGCAACCCCATCCATGACCAGCCCTGGTCCTACCACATGCTGTACCTCGACACGCCCTGGCTGACCGACCTGCAATACCAGTTGGGGTTCAGTACCGACCAGGGCTATCGAGCATTCGACACGCCCCATACCCGCGAGCCGGTGCTGTACCACGGTTTGCTCGACCTGTACCGGACACTGCTGGATGAGCAGGCCGAACTGCTGCAAAAACAGAGCGCGCTGGTGAGTTACTTCACCGAGGTGCAACAGCGCCTGAACCCTTCGCTGACGCCGGTACGCGAGGTCAACCACAAACTGGAACGCGCCGCCGACTACATCCACGCCCACTGCACGCAGGCCTTGAAACTCGAAGACATCTGCCAGGCCGCCGAACTGTCGCCGTCTTATCTGATCCGCGCATTCAAGCAGTATTACGGCTTGACGCCCCACGCCTTCATGGTCAACCGACGCATCCAGTTCGCCCGCAGCCAACTGCGCAATGGCGCACTGATTGCCGACGTCGCCCTGGCCGCGGGCTTTGCCGACCAGGCGCACTTCCAGCGCACCTTCAAACAACACTTCGCGGCCACGCCGGGGCAATACCGCGAAAACCTCAAGCCATCAGCAAATAACCCACACTGGCCACCAGCAACGCGGCCATTGAGCGGTTGAACAGGCGCACACCTTTGGGGTTGTTCAAGTAGCGGCGCAAAAACGTCCCCGCATACGCCCAGCACGCCACCGACAGGTAGCAGATCACCAGGTAAAGCGCGGCAAACAACCACACCTGCGCCGCATCGCCATCGGCCACGAACAACCCCATGCCTGCCACACACGCCAGCCAGGCTTTCGGGTTGAGCCACTGCATGATTGCGCCATACAGCATCGACGGCGCGGTGTGCGCACCGTCAGCGTCCAGCCGGCCATCATCCACTGCCAGCTTCCAAGCCATATACAACAAGAACGCCACGCCGCCCCAGCGGATCAATTGAATCAGGATCGGCCAACGCACCAATACTTCATGCAGCCCCAGGCCGATGAGCACCAACAACAAGGTAAAACCCACGGCGGCGCCAAAGACATGTTTCTGACTGGCGACGAAACCGAAACGTGCGCCAGAACTTAAAGCGACCACATTCACCGGTCCCGGCGTGATGGACGTGGCCAGGGCAAAGGCGGCCATGGAGAGAATCAAGCTCATTGCAGTTCCTTATGTGATCCCAAGCGAGGTTGAGATCACGGTACCGCGCAGGGACACGAGGGTATTGAAGAAAATGCCCCTGGGTACTTCAGAAACGGACGCTGATCTAATTAGTGCCCCCGCGATCAACTGTGGGAGCTGGCTTGCCTAGGATAGCGGCCGTTCAATCGACAGAGATGTCGAATGTGCCGCCCACAGGTAACCACGATGCGAAGCGAGCCGCTCTTGATCTGGCTCTTGATCTGCTTGTGATCTTGATCTCAGGCGCCCCGTTAAACCACGCTGGCCGAACGCAGGCTTGAATTCGTGGGTAACCCGGCAGGACGCCGGGTTAGCCGTCCTGGGCCAAGGATGGCCCATGACGGCGGCCCACGGATTCAAGCCTGTGTTCGGGCACACCGAGCCTAAGCGAGGTGCCGAGTGGTGGGGCAAGAGCGTTTTGCTTACTTTTGTCTGGGCCGGCATTCCGGCTTTTCAAAAGTGAGCCGCTGTAAAAGCGGAACCCTAAGCAGCCGTTACCGCAGGAATGGATATGTACTCGGTATTACGGTGTCGACTGTGAGGCCGTCTTCGCAGGCAAGCCAGCTCCCACAGTTGGATCGCGGGGGCGTCAGGTAGATAGCCATCGGCTGGCAAGCCGCCATCGCAGCGATACGGCGACCCAACAAGCCAGCTTTCATAGTGGGTTCCAGGGCACCTCTCAGCGCTGGGTGGGAATACGAATATCGCCCCCCCGACATTGGCTCTTCACACTGCGCGGGCAACCCGCAAACGCCAGATCCTTGGTCAGGCACACCCGTACTTCCGACAGTACCTTGCCCTTGCAGATCACCGCCATACCGTGGTTGCCCATGCGTGGGTTGCTCTCGCGAAACAGCGCCTCGATCTCATTGGCCTGCAATGACGGCGGCGTATTGAACGGCTGCAGTTGCTGCGGAATGGCAACCGCACCGAGCGCCACATCGGTCTTCTCCAGATACTCCAACGGCTCCAGCCCACTGCAGGTGCCATGCTTGGCCCACTCATGCTTGAGCAGCGCGCGGGTGGGAAACAGCGCCGCGCCCTTGTCCATTTCTGCCTCGCTCAAGCGTGTCTGCGGTGTACAGGACGCCGGCCACCCTCCCCGCGCGTATTGCGGCCACAAACCATGCAGCACAAAGCCGTAGCCTTTACCTGAGCATTGTTCGTTGCCTGGGTGCGTGAGGCAAAACGTGGGTGACCACGAAAGCGATAGCACATAGAAATCAAACTCACCCGCCTGCCCCTGGCTGCGTGGCGCCGCCGTTGCCGCGGTGGCCATCAACAGCCACAACACCATCCAGTATTTCATCCCGGTATTCCTTTAAAAGAGTAAAGCCTTACGCTATCGCCACGACTAGGGATGCTGGGAGTAACGGCGTAACACCTTGTCCAGGATGATATCGGTCTTCAGCGCTTCGATGCCCAGCGACGGATGCTCGGCCTCGCCACGAATATGCGCGTTCATGTTCAGGACGTGGTGCCATTGAATATGTGTGTGACACGGCACGTCCAACACCTCGGTGGTCTCGCCTTCAAGACGCAGCGGCTGGTCCTCGAACACCGAGAACTGAATACGGCCGCGACTGCCGATCAGTTCGACCCGGTCTTCGCGTCGGTCCGCCACAAAATTCCAGCAGCCCATGCCCAATGCACCGCTGGCAAATGTCCAGCAGGCCGTCACGGCATCTTCTGCCGCGTAGCGTCCAGCCTGTCGCGCCGAAAAGCCTGAGACCTCGACGATGTCCCCGGCCAGGTACTGGAACAGGTCGAACCCATGGCTGGCCAGGTCGGCAAAGTAACCGCCACCGGCAATGGCCGGATCGGTGCGCCAATTGGTTGCGTCGGAGTCTGTTACGGCAGCTGGTTTGCACAAGGTCCAGGTCAGGTGGCGCAACTCACCGATACGGCCTTCCTGCAGCCAGGTGCGCACTTGCTGGAAGCGTGGCAATGAACGCCGGTAGTAGGAGACAAACAGGTGCAGCCCGGCGCGCTCGAATGTGCGCTGCATCAACGCGCTCTGTTCAGCATTCAGCGACATCGGCTTTTCGACGCAACAATGTTTGCCCGCCGCGGCCACCCTCAGGGCGTACTCAAGGTGACTGTCGGGCGGGGTGGCGATGTAGACCGCATCCACCTCGGGGTCATCGATCAAGGCCTGGGCATCGGTATAGCGACGGGCAATGCCATGGCGCGCCGCATAATCGCGCACCGCCTCGGCACGCCGCCCCATCACGGCGACCAATGCCGAACCTGGCGCTTTATAGAAAGCCGGTCCACTCTTCAATTCAGTGACACTGCCACAGCCGATCATGCCCCAGCGTATGGTCTTCATCTGATGTCCTCGGTCGTATTCGTCAATCGGGCAGTATCCACATACCGGCCCTGGCGCGCCATAACCACTTAGCATGACAATTGCATTACACTTTTGTGACATCCATCCGGCGCGGGGGCACATTCGATGAAAATTAGGGCGACCGTCATTTGCGAACATGAGGGGCATATCCTCTTCGTGCGCAAGGCCAGATCAAAATGGGCATTGCCCGGCGGGAAAGTAGAAGCGCACGAGCGTCCGGTAGGCGCAGCGGAACGCGAGCTGGAAGAAGAAACCGGTTTAAACGTGGACGGCTTGCTGTACCTGCAGGAGCTCAAGGCCCGCGACACCGTCCACCATGTGTTTGAGGCGTCGGTGGTCAATATCGACGAGGCACGGCCGTGCAACGAGATCGTCGATTGCCAGTGGTATGCCTACAGCGCCCTGAACGAGCTGGACACCACGGACGCCACCCGCCACATCGTCAAATCCTTCCTGCGGCGCCTCTGAGGTAGGCGGAGGTTAAATCGCGGGCAAAAAAAATCCCAAGTAGCTGATGGAAACTTGGGATTTAAAAATGCATAAACCGTGGGAGGTGAACGCCCGGCTATAGTAGCGACTGCAAAAACATGTAACAAGATTATTTTAATCCTTTCGTCGGATTGAAAGCCTCGTAAGTCATTCAATAACCACATGTTTTTTAAGGTGGAAGGCAGTAGTCGTGCTACTTTTTGGTGCAAGTAACGATAGTAAGCCCCTGTATAAAAAATGGTTATTAATTGGGCGCAGCGCTTTCAAGTAACTGTTCACTTAACTGCTTGCATGTTTCTTGAAGGGCCTCACGACTGGAAGCGGTGGTGCCCACCACGGCCTCCAGATGACGACACAGCGTCAGGCGTTCAGCCGCCTCTTCGCGCTGGCGGTCGACCTTGGCGTTGAGTTGAATGAAATAGAACCCCAGTAGCACGGCGATGCCCAGCACACCCACCGCGAGGTAGCGCAAGCTGTTGGACGATGGCGGCTCTGGGGCATTCATGGCCTTATGGCGCCCTGCTCTTTTCATAACGAACGTCATCACCATCGACCGGCCCCACGACCGACCAGCCCAGGCGCTGATAGAACCCATTGGCCCGGATTTCATCACGCCCATCAGTCACCAGGTAGAGCCTGTCGTGGCGCTCAAACAGGGCCGCCTCGGCCACCGCCATCAGTTGACGGCCCAGCCCAAGCTTCTCGTGCGAGGGCAGCACGAACATTGCGAACACTTCACCTTCATCCAGGTCGACCATGGAAAACCCCGCCGCCTGGCCGTCCACTTCCGCGATCCAGCCGCAAGGTGCTGCGCGCAACGTATCGCTCAATACCTGCGGGGTAATCCCCAGGCCAGCCATCTGTTCAAGGCTCAGGTGGTTTTGCACCACCGAGGTGCGAATCGCGCACAGCGTGTCGACGTCATCAGGTGTCGCCGTTCGAATCAGCACTTGCATACCCGCCTCCATCAAGAAAGTGCGCAATTGTATGCAAATACTCACACGGGGTTTGTCGTGGATTTGTAAAGGCCCCACGGCTGGTGCGGGGCTACGGATTACTTGCGCGCGACCTTGTAGCGCAGGCAATCCTGATAAAAGCTTTGACGAATCGCCTCGGGCTTGAGCCTTGAGCGGCTGTCATAGGTCTGCTCGGTGATGCCCATGGCCATCATGCGCATCCACGATTTGCTGAACTTGAGGGTCTGGATCTTCTGACGGGCCGCGTACAGCGAAACGCCGGATAACTTGAGTTCCTGGGCCCTGGCGGCCGTGCCTGCGCCCCAACTGCACATGTACTTGTCACCCTCGCGCAATTCCCTGGCCTGCGCGACAGTCGCGCCGCCGGCCAGGGAGCAGGCAATCAGCATCATTCCCACAGAGCGCATTTGCATCCTCACCTAACCACCTGAAAATAAAAGTGATTTTGGCGAGGATTTTGTTACAAAGGGGCCATTAAATTGCCTTACTGCGCAAAGCGACTCGCGGGTGCTTCCTATCAAGGCTTGAGTTCGAACAGCGCCGGCATCGGTGGCCACTGCGAAGGCACTTTACGAAAGCGGCTGAACCCGGCTGCCTCAGCCATCTGGCGGGCACGCTTCTCGCCCATGAATGCCCCCAGCCCTGCCCCGCCGTGGGACAGCGAACAGGTCATGCAATAGAGGGTGCTCTGGGGGTACATGACGCGCCCGAACAGGTTCATGTTCTCGTGCAGTTCTTCGGACAGGTTGAGCTCCACCATCAGGTAGGTACCGTCTTCGGCGGTGGCGGCGCGCAAATCCTTGAGCATCTGCTGAGGGTCGGTGGCATCGTGGATCACCACAAAGGTGGTCACGAAGTCGAATTGCTGGCCGCGCAAGGCATCGGAGTCGTTCACCTCGAATTGCACCCGGTCACCGACACCGGCCGCTTCGGCGTTGGCCCGCGCCAACTCGATGGAAGGCAGGTGGAAATCGCAGCCGACAATGCGCGCCTCGGGGTAGGCCTTGGCCATGGTGATCGCTGCCAGGCCCGCACCGCAGCCGAAATCCAGCACACTGCCGCCGGTCTTGAGCTTCTCTTCGACGCCGTCCAGGGATGGAATCCAGTGCTGGACCAGGTAGTGCTTGTACCAAGGCATGGTCATGCGCTCCATGCCTTTCCAGGTTTCCAGCGGAAACGCCTCTTCAGCGCAACCGCCGCCATGGCGAAAGGCCTCGATGACCTTGGGCGCCATGCTCACGAACGGCACGCTCAGCTGGATAATGCCACCGGCAAAATACGGCGAGTCTTCATCGGCCAGCACCGGCACAAACTCGGCGGGCATTTGGTAACGGCGGGTTTGCGCGTCGTAGGTCACATAATTGCCGGTGGCCATGCTGCCCAGCCATTCGCGCAAGTAACGTGCGTTGTAGCCGGTCTTGTGCGCCAACTCTTCCAGGGTCACCGCCTGGCCGTCGGCCAAAGCCTTGAACAAACCGAGCTGGTCGCCGATGTAGAGCATCGCGCCGCGCAGCGTGTTGCCGTAGTCCTCCATGATGCGCGCCGAGAATTGTTGGACCTTGGCTTTATCAACTTCCATAACGTTGGACATCTGTCGCTCCTTGATGAATTTGCAAATCTGTTCAGAGATCAGTGATTAGCGGGCTGCGAGTTTGGAGAGCACGTTATCGACGATGCGTTCGGACATCCCCAGGTGGGTCCTGGGCTCGAACAGCCGTGCCAGGGTGTCGTCATTCATGACAGCACGCACCCGCGCATCGGCCTCGATTGCCTCGCGGATCGACACGTGATTGCGCTGGCTGGCCTGGGATACTTCGAAGATGATCTGGTAGGCGCTGCTCTTGCCCAGCTTGCGCGCCATTTCGAACACCACCGCTTCGGTGCAGATGGCATCGCCATAGGCCTGGGCGGTGCCTTCCATCTTCTGCACATTCACGGTGAGCCCATCGATGGTCTCGGTCAGAATCGAGAGCGCCATCAGTGCATAGTGGGAAACGTCCGCGACTGCGCACCACTCCAACCGCGTACCACGGTAATCGCGCTCATGCTCAAGAATCATCGCGTCCAGCGCGAGCATGACCTGGGCCTTGGCCAGCCGTGCCAACACCACCACCTGCTCGCAGCCTTCGGGGTTGCGTTTGTGCGGCATGGTGCTGCTGCCGATCTGCTGGTCGCTCCAGCCCACTTCCACTTCAGCGATTTCCCAGCGATTGAGCGTACGGATTTCATCGGCTACGCGGGCCAACGAGGCGGTGACCATGGCCAGGGTGCTGACGAACTCCGCAACGCGGTCACGGGACACATGCCAGCCCGTCAGGGGCACTTGCAGCGACAAGCGCTGGGCAAAACGCTCCAGCATCGGCATGGCGTCCGGGCCGAACGCCGCCATGGTGCCGACCCCGCCGAACAGTTGCACCACCAATACACGCTGGCGGGCTTCGGCCAAGCGCTGCCGGTGGCGCAATAGCTCATCGATCCATCCGGCGACCTTCAGCCCGAAGGTGGTCGGCAAGGCGGGAATCGAGTGGGTCCTGGCGACCATCAGCGAGTCACGGTGCGCATCGGCCAGGGTCGACAACTTGCCCAGCAAAGTCTCCAGGGCCTGGTCCATCGCATCAAGAACATCGCGCATCTCCAGGGACTGGGCGGTGTCCTGGATGTCTTGGGTGGTAGCGCCGTAATGCACGTATTCACGGGCACTGGGGCTGCAGTTTTTTTGCAGAGCGCTCAGCAATGGCATCAGCGAATGCCCAGTGGCCACCACCCCCTCGGCCAGTTGGCGCACATTGATGCCCGATAGCAACGCGGCCTTTTCAATCTCCAGGGCCGCCTCGCGCGGGATGATGTTGACATCGGCCTGGGCCATGGCCAGCGCAGCTTCCACGTCCAGCCAACGTTGCAGGCGACAATGACTGCAGAAGATCTTGCGGCTCTGCGGGCCGGCATAACCTGAACCGTGGGTTTTCGAATCGAGGATGTGGCTGTGTTCGTGGCGGCATTGCTCGCCGTCATGATCAAAGCCCGGGTGGTCCGAACGTGCGGTGCAAGACGCACGGGCTGTCATTTCCAATGTTTGCGCATCCATCACATACCCTCCGTAGCGTACAGGGACTGACTGGTATTGCCTTGGGTTGCCATCACTGCTTCAGCGCCATCGCCTGAAGCGCGAGGTCGTGCTTTAGTTGCCACCAGATCGACCATCTCGGCCGCAAGCCCCGTGTAGGCTGTCGGGTCAAGCAAGTCATCGAGCGTTTGCGGGCTGAAACAACCGCGCAGCCGAGGGTCGCCAAGCAGCGCGTCGCGAAAGCAAACGCCCGCGTCCTGGGCTTGCAGGGCGATGTCGTGCACCAGATGATGGGCCGTCTGCTTGCCACACCGAGGCGCCAGCGCAAGCATCACGCGCTCCGACAGGATCAGCCCGCCCAGCAAGTCCAGGTTGCTGCGCATGCGCGCTTCACGCACCTGCAGCCCAGCCAGCAGCAAGCCTTCCATACGAGCGAGCAACGCACCGGCGTAAATGAACAGCTCGGGTAAGGCCGCCCATTCGATGCGCCAGGTGGTGCCGTCACGCTCGTGCATCTGGAAAGCGGCGTCGGTCAGCGCAACCATCTGCGCGCGCACCAGCCGCGACAGCGCGCTGATCAGGTCCACCGTCGATGGGTTTTGCTTGTGGGGCATGGTGCTACTCCCCACTTGCCCGGCTCGCCGCCCTTCGCGCACTTCGTCGATCTCGGTGCGCTGCAGGTGGTAGATCTCATTGGCGACACGGCCCAAGGTCACCGACGCCTGCACCAGCAACCACGCCGCTTCCAGGATGCGGTCGCGGGCGCTGTGCCAACTGCTCAACGGTGCCGACAGGCCGAGGCTTTCCAGGGTGCGGCGCTGCACTTCCAACCCCTGCGGGCCAAGCCCGGCCAAGGTGCCCACGGCGCCGGTCAGGTTGCCGACCATCACCCGGGCGTAGGCTTCGTCAAAGCGTTCAAGGTGCCGATCGATCTCGTCGACCCACACCGCCACCTTGTAGCCGAACGTGGTGGGCAGTGCGTGCTGCCCATGGGTCCTGGCGACCATCGGCGTGTGCTTATGGCGCAGGGCGAGCGTGAGCAGATGCCCACGGATCCCGCACAGGCGCTGCACCACCAGGCCCCAGGCATCGCGAATTTGCAGAATCAGCCCGGTGTCGAGGATGTCCTGGGTGGTCACGCCGTAATGCACGTATTCGCCCAGCCCATCGGCGCATAACCCCTGCAAGGCGCGCAGGGTCGGCACCAGGATGTGCCCGGTTTCCAGGCCTTCGCGCCCCAACGCGTCGAGGTCCAGCAGTTCCACGCTGGCTACCCGGGCAATCTCCCGGGCGGCCTCGTGGGGGATGAGGCCCATCTGCGCCTGGGTCGCCGCCAGCGCTGTTTCAACATCGAGCCACTTCTGCACCTGATTGGCATCAGAGAAGATCGCAGCAAATTCCGGGGACGAGTAAGCGCCCCCGTGGATACGGGATTCAGTGATATGACTTGGCATGTCGGGTTACTCGGGTTGTCCAGGGAGGGCTACTTCACACGTTGTACTTCTTCCCAGACTGCATCGTAGTAAGCCCGCTCCAGCCGGAAGTGCTCGGCCAACGACGTCAGGAACGCATTCTGGAACCCGAGGTCCGGAATACGCCGTGAGATCAGTGCCCATTCACGCTTGGCCCGCGGCGGCACCAGGCTGATGTGCA
Source organism: Pseudomonas fluorescens (assembly GCF_001902145.1). Lineage (GTDB taxonomy): Bacteria > Pseudomonadota > Gammaproteobacteria > Pseudomonadales > Pseudomonadaceae > Aquipseudomonas > Aquipseudomonas fluorescens_BV. The sequence goes on along the minus strand of NZ_MRST01000017.1, from coordinate 32,105 downwards.
CTTCGTAGTACTCCGCGTCGTCCTGGCTCAAGCCGGCGTTGCGCAGGGCGTTGTACAGCTTGCCGTGGTTGCCCGGCACCACCAGTTCGGTGATGTAGAACACCGCCAGGCCCCAGCCGACATCTGGGTTGCGGAAACAGCGTGCGCGGTTGTTGAGGTAGGCGATTTCCTCGGGCATCGTCGAGAGCGCCTCGAAATCGGCATTCAGGCCCACGGCGGCAAGCAGCTTGGCCAACAGCCGAGGGTGGGAGCGCCGTTCGTCTTCTTCGCCCAACTCGCCGTAGAGATAACGCGCCAGGGCGGCGGCCTCGTCCACATCGGTCAGGTTGACCAACAGGTCGGCGGCATCCCGGTACAGGCGGTACGTGCGGAACCATTGGTGGCGCAAAAACACCTGCAGTTGCTCGCGAGAAGCTTTGCCTTCAAACACATACTGCGACATCGGATGGTTTTCCCGCGACTGCGCGGCAATCTGCTCTTCCAGGCGTTGCTGGAAACCAGCCTCGGACAAGGGCGATGCCAGGTCGACTGACGGCATGAAACGCTCTTGCACGCTATAGACGGCATTGGCCAGCCAGCGCCGGGTCGAGGCTGTAGCAACGTCATCGCTCAGCGACAGGATGTACAGCAATTGCTGGCACTGCGCTGCATTTGCGGCGTCGCCACGTTGGCCGGTCTCGCACAGGGCGCGCAGCATATTGGCGGCAATTTCGATGCGATTGAACGTCGCGTCCGGCTTCAAGGCTTCCGCCAACAAACGGGCTTCGGCGGTGTGAATATTCTGCAATTGCGGCAGGGAAAAATTACGTGGGCTCATCATGTGCTCCATTATTTTTGTTTTCGGATCGCAGGTCGTTCAGGCAGACAGGCGTTGGGCCTGCATCTGCTGCCACAGGCTGTCGAAGTAAGCCTTGTTGATTTCAAAGTGGCGCTTCAGTGCGCGCATGAACGTGCGCTGAAAGCCCTCCTCGCTGGCGAACTTGGCAATCAGTGCCCACATTTCCTCGGTGTCGATCTCATCCTGGGTGCCATGCAAGCGGTGGAATTCGCTGGGCTGCTCTGGAACGTCTAGGCGCTGCAACAGCTCGTAGATGCGCCGATGGTTGACGCAACTGACAGACTCGACCGCATACAGCAGCGCAAGGCCCCAGGCGACATCCGTGTGGCGCACACAGCGAATGCGATTATTCAGGTAGGCTTTTTCCAGCGGATGCAGCGCGGGGAAGTCGATGGCCAGCGGAATATCGAAATACTCCATCAGATGGGCGAGCATCGCCGGGTGCGAACGCTCCGGTGTCTCAGCCCCCGCTTCACCGTAGAGGTTGCGGTAAAACACCGAGGCGTCCTCGATGGCTTCGAAGCGAAAGGCCAGTTCGGCCAGCAGGCTGTAGAAGTTGTAGGAACGGGTCCAGTGATGCTCCAGGAAGAAGCGCACATCCTGCATCGGCGGCGTACCTTGGAACAGGTGCACCGACATCGGGTGGTTGACCCGGCTGCGTGCTGCGATTTCAGCGTCCACTTGTTGGCGGAACTCCTCCACCGGCAGCGCGGTGAAACCCGGCACGTCGGCGGCGAACTCATCTTCGACGCGGTAGACCTCGCTGGCCATCCAGCGCCGGGTCGGTTCGGTGCGCGGGTCACCTGGAATGTGCAGTTGCAGCAGGGCTGACTGGTAGTGCGCGTAGGCGTCGGCGTCTCCCGCCAGGCCTTGCCGAGTCACCGCGAGCAGCGCTTCCAGCGCGCGGGTGACCTGGGTGAAGTTGGCGCCGGTTTCCAAGGCATTCGCCATCAGCCGCGAGGCGGTGGTGAACAGATCGGAATCCGAGCGTTGTTGCAGGGCAGCAGTATCCATTGATAACCCCTGAATCTTGTTTTTGTGGTTGGGCATACTCGGAAAAAAGCCTAAAGGTTCCCGTAGTGGCAAGGTCAACACCTGTAGGAAAATTCTTTCAAGGCTTGGGGATGGGAGGTGATGGCTTCAGGGCGGCCCCCTAAGTAGCCGTTACCGCAGGAATGGATATGTACTCGGTATAACTGTGCCGGCTGTCAGGCCGCCATCGCAGCATAGGTATCTACATAACTCTGTAAGCTCAACGGTAACCACGATGCGAAGCGAGCCGCTCTTGATCTGCTTTTGATCTTAGGCGCCCCGTTAAACCACGCTGGCCGGAATTCGACAGGGATTTGGGGGGTAAACCGGCAGGGATGCCGGTTTAGCCGCCCCGCGCCATGGATGGCGCGTGGCGGCGGCCCCCCAAATCACTGGCGGATTACGGGTACACCGAGCCTAAGCGAGGTGCCGAGTGGTGGGGCAAGAGCGTTTTGCTTACTTTTGCGCTTTTCAAAAGTGAGCCGCTGTAAAAGCGGAACCCTAAGTGGCCGTTACCGCAGGAATGGATATGTACACGGTCCAACTGTGTTGACTGTCAGGCCATCTTCGCAGGCAAGCCAGCTCCCACATTTAGATCGCGGTGCGCCAGTTAGATCAGCGTCGGCTGTCAGTCCGTCACGGGAGCAAGCTCCCTCGCCACAGGTCCAGCGTCGCACCAAAGTTATGTAGGTACCTATGGTCATCGCCGGCGAGCCAGCTCCCACAGTTGGATCGGGGTGCCAGGTAGATAGGGTCGGTCATCAGACCAACGCCCTGCGCTCAAGCACAAAGCGCGGCAACTGATCCCCAGGCAGTGCCTTGCTGAAATACCAGCCCTGGATAAACAACTCAGGCCCGTTACTCAAGAACGCCAATTGCTCAGCCGTCTCAACCCCTTCCACTATCACACCCAGGTCCAAGGCCTCGCAGAAGCGCAACATACCGGTGAGCACCTGGGCGCCTTTAGGGTCGTGCTGGGCAACCACAAAACTGCGGTCGATCTTGATGAAATCCACAGGAAACTGGTGCAGATAGCTCAACGCAGAAAACCCAGTGCCAAAATCATCCAGATAGACCTTGGCCCCCATGGCCTGCAACTTCTGGATGGTCTGGCGGGTGGCCGGGATGTCGCTGACCAGCGCGTCTTCGGTAATTTCCACTGAAACTTGCCCACGGGCCTGGCCAAGAATTTCCACCAGGCGGTCGCCATAGGCGGCGTCCTTGAGCGTGGTGCTGGAAATATTGATGGTCATCGGCAGTTCAAAACCCACCTTCTGCCATTTCTGATACTGGCGCACTGCCTGGGATGCCACCCACACATCCACGTCCGGCATCAGCCTGGCGTGCGCCAGCCATTGCAGGAATTCCCACGGCGAATGCACCGTGCCCTGGCTGTCCCGGGCGCGCATCAGCGCCTCGCACCCGGTGCACAAACCGGTGCGGGTGGAGACCTGGGGTTGAAACTCAAGGTAGAACTCGTAATCGCTGATCTGCTGGATGCGGTTCAACTCAGCGGCCTGGCGGGCCAATGTCTGGTGGGTGGCCAGCACCGGGTCGAACTCCAGCAGACGGCCTTTTTCCTCAAGGCCGCGAAACGTCATGTCCAAAGATTTGAGATACACCGTGCCGCCATCGCTGGACTGGCGATGAATCGCTCTCACGTAGGGCGCATACACCAGCGTCCCGGCACCCAGCAGAACAATCTGCAACACCACCGCCGCCACGTCGCCGTGGGTGCTGAGGTATGCATTGAGCAGCACCGGGGCGGTAAACGGCACGCTGGCCACCGCCGGCGACACCCAGCCCAGTTGTACCACCATCAACGCCACCATCGCGTTGAACGCCGGTACTAGTAGAAACGGTATAAACAGGCGCGGGTTGAGGATGATCGGCAAACCGAACAACAGCACCTCGCTGACATTGAATAACGACAACGGCAAACTCGCTACCGCCAGCAAGCGCATGGACTGGCTTTTGGAAAACAGCAGGATCGCCAGCAGCAGGCATAAGGTTGCGCCCGAACCCCCGATAAACGCAAAACTGCCCAGCAAGCCGTTGTTGAGCAAGTACAGCACCGGCTCCCCCGCCGCCAACGCTGCGCCATTGAGCGCTACCGCCTGGTCCAGTGCATCGAATAACGGCTGCATGGCATACACACCGTGAATGCCGAAGAACCACAGCAGTGAATTCATCAGTGTGACAAACAACCCACTGCCGTAAGGCGCCTGCAACGCATCAAGCGCCTGCGGCCCCCGAATTTGCGCCACATGGGGGATCAACAGCAGCAACGACAACACCGCCACCAACGACAAGGCCGTGAGTGCGCCGGGCAGCACCATGTTGATAGTGCCCTTGAGGTTATGGCCTACCAGGTCTTGGTTGACCAGGCGCGTCCAGCGAAAGCGGTGCAACCAGGCAATGGCCGGCACATTGATCAAGGGCGAAGCAATGGCAATAAACAGTAGGAAAGTGGCCGAAGCACGAGGGTACTCACGCAGCACGAAGGTGGCGACCACCACATGGGCCAGGCACAGAAAGGCGACCGGCAGCTGTGGCAAACGGTGTTGAATCGCCAACATATAACCGATGGAGGCCGCGACCAGCAGTGGAATTACCGAACTGATCTGTTTGTGCAACCCCGCCAGAAAACTCACCACCTGCGGATCGAACCCCAGCGCCCGGGCGCATTCGGACAGAATCAGGAAACCGGCGGACACCAACAGGCATGGCAGGATCCACAGCAGTCCTTCCCGAATCGCACGCAACGACTCCGCGCTGGCCAGGACCGCCAGGCGCTGGGTGAGGAAGAGCTTGAACAGGGTTTGCGCCATGGGCCGTCCTCTGCCTGTCACCGACTGCGCTGACAATCAGGGCCGGAAACACTCGCTAACGCTACACGCCCTGCTAGCCGAAGCGAAAGCCTTTATGCCCGTCCCTGCCCCGATTTTTTGCCAGTGAATGCAAGGTTGCTAGACTAATTCCCTACCGATTTATCGAACTTTCTGACTTGAATCATCCCCTAAGGCTGTCTGAGTCGGTATCATCCGCGCGGTTTGTGCGTGTTAAAGGATGTTACAACCTGTCTGATAATGGGTACGCACTCAGGGAATCTTGCCTGGAACGACAACAGGCCAAAGGAGAGAACCTCACTATGCAAGACAAGCGCTCAAGTAACATGCGTCCTCTATTCGTCACCATTGTGCTGTGGTTGTGCAGCGTGGCGTTGCTGTTTGTGATCAAGAACGTCATTGAATTGTTTACCGGGCCTGTGGCTGAAACCTGGGTAGACCTGACGCTGGTGCTGATCGCTTACCTGATGTTTTTCTTGCTGGCGCCGTTGCAGAACTGGATGCGACGCAGGTCGCGCAAGCGTGCCCGCCATCATCTCAACGCACGTACATCCGATAGCAGCTCTCATCCTTCTCATTAAGGTGTCTACCTGTGTCGGCACCTAACGATACTTATCAGCTTGCACTGGACAGGTTCCTGTGCGAACAACCGCAGGTCGCTGCCGAGCTGGACAGTCTTAATCCGCTGGTAGCCCAGGCCAGGGGCGAAACCCTGGCGCAGTATCGCGCCGAACGCCTGCATGAGGCTTTCGAAGCACACGCTGAACAGCAACAGCTGTTCGCCTGGGAGTTGACCCTCAAGCTGACGGCCGATTCCACCGAAGCCTTCGAGGCCCAGCGCCGTGAAGTGCATAAAGAAGTCGCACAGATGGCGGGCATGGACTGGCTGGAGTACTGCCAGTTGCACGGCTTGGCCGTTTGACCTCGACCCTACAAGCGCCAGCGTGGCCGGTTGCGCCTCATGACTTGGCGCAACTCGGCGACCGTTATGCTTCGGTGCTGCGGGTCCACCGCCAACGCAGCCTGTAATGCCGCCCAGCAATGCCTGGGCAACTGCGCAGGCCGGGACAGTCGGTCCATTGCGCAGCGTTCGCCAACGCGCTTGCCATGGGCCAGTTCGTACAGGATGCAGGCCATACCGTACAAGTCGGCGGCCGCGGTCAACGCCCCGCCGGCCAACAGTTCCGGGGCTGCGTAGGCAGGTGTCCAGGCATTGAAACGACTGCGGCTGACACTCGGCAAACCCACCCCAGCCTGCCCGGCGGCATGGCCCAGCCCAAAGTCGAACAAGCGCACGCCCTCCTCGCCCACCATGACATTGGCTGGTTTGAGGTCACCGTGCAGCACGTTTTGCTGGTGGGTGTAGACCAAGGCATCCAGCAACTGCACGGCGATGGGTTGCAGTTCACGCCAGGGCAACCCATAAGGGCATTCCAGAAGGAGACGGTCCAGGGTCAGCCCCTGCAACAACTCCATGGTGAAGAACGCGACCTGGCTGTGTGTGTCGACTTCGAACGAGAACGTCCGTACCACGTGGTCGTGCCGAAGGCTGCGGGTCAACGCAAACTCGTTGTACAACAACACATGCGCATCGGGACATTGGGAAATGGATTCGTCCACCAGCTTGAGCGCCACGTTCGAACAGCGCTCGCCTAATTGCTCGTGCAACAGGTCGCGCGCGCGATACACCACGCCCATGCCACCTCTGCCCAAGACATGCTCAAGGTGATAACGCCCAACCAGCAGACGCAAGGCTTGTGGCGACGCGTTCAAGGCTGCACGACAACCGCGGTCAGGTCATCGCGTACCGGCCTGCGCAACGCCCCTGCGAATAGTCGCTCCACTGCCTGCTGGGGGGTTTGCATACTCAACGCCCGTCCCAGGTCCACATGGCTGAGGGCCTGGTATAAGCCATCACTGCATAATAAAAATACATCCCCTGGGCGGGTACTGAGTTCCAATGCCTCAAGGTGCAATCGCGAACGCGCGCCCACGGCTCGGGTCAAGGCTCTGGCATCAGGATAGGCCTGGGCTTGTGCGACACTGAGATGACGTTCGTCCATAAGCCGCTGCAGCAACGAATGGTCCTTCGACAATTGGTAGAGACTCTGCCCGCGCCATAGATAGCAGCGACTGTCTCCCGCCCAGAGACAAGCCGCCCGGCCTTTCTCCAGCAGCAGTGCAACTACGGTACTGCCCATCGTCGCGTCACCAGGTGCGCCAGGTTCTGTCCATGCACGCCTCAACCCTTGGTTGACGTCTTGCAAACAGCTGCGAACGGCCTGGATACGCTGATCAAGGTTGCCCTGAGCCGACACGGCAGCCAACTGGCTGACCACCCATTGGCTGGCGACATCCCCGTTGCGATACCCGCCCATGCCGTCCGCAACCGCCCAGCAACTGCGGCGCGGGTCGTCCAGAAATGCATCCTCGTTGCGCAGCCGCGCCTGCCCCTGCTGCGTACGACCCGCGCTGCGCCAGGGGGCTGCCACCTTCACAGTTGCTCCGGCAAGCGAAAGGTGCGCCATGTATCTACATCAAACGGGACAGGCGTGCGTTGGCTGGTCAGCAGGTAATTGACGCGCAGGCCGGCGAGGTCCGCCTTGAAAACCTGAGCATTTTGCCCACTGGCGGGCTCTCTCTGCAGTTGATCCAGGAACCGGAACAGTGACCAAGCCCCGGTGTTCTTCTCGATTCCCAAGGGTCGCTGCTCGGTGCCTTTCTCCAGGACCAGACTGCTGCGCCCATTGTCTGCATCGGTGGGCCAACGGAACGCCACGGGTACGATGGGACCGTGGCGATACTCCAATTGCTGGTCACCCACGCGCAGAATCGCACGACTGATCGATGGGTCCAGGCTGTAGGGCGCCACGGTAAACCGCACAGACAACTCCTCCGTGTCCTCGGTAAAAAAACCGCGGCGTATGGCCTGGGTTTTTGTCAATTGCTCCAACAGCGAACGCGAAACCGGCAAGCTCTGGCCATCCAGCCCACGCAATCGGTAGCGAGCGCCGTCGACACTGATAAAAGGCCGCAGGTAGTTCTCATAAAAGCGCGCCATCACCCCTCGTGGCTTGAAGAACTCCTGAAAATCATGAAGGGCTACGTCATTGCTCGCGTTGGCATGGAACGGGTAACGTCGGCCAATTGCCTTGGCGTAAAGGCTACGTACATCGCTCTGATAGCGTTGGTTGACATGCACGTAGGCCTGCTCCAGCAAATGCCGCCAACTGTCGTCGGCCAGGCCCTCAAGCCAGCCGGCAACGGGTAGCGGCAGACGCGCAGCGGCATCACGCAGATTACCCAGGACATCCTGCTGCCCCTCCATACGCTGCCTGGCACGCAGGAAGGCTGCCTGCTCGGGTACGCTGTCACGGTTCAGTGCCGTCAGTTGCAAGTGCAGTTCATCCAACTGACGCAAAGCCTGGGTCAACTCTGCTCCAGGGTTGTGCTGCTCATCCAGCAATTGATGCAAAGGCTCGAATCGTTGTTGCAACGCTCGCCGCGCAGCATCAGGAAAAGCCACTGGCCCAGCCACCAGCGCCGCCTTGGCCATGTCTCCAGAATGTTGCACTACTTTATCGAGCAGCTCATGACCTGGCAGCAAACGCGTGTTTTCACGCAGCTGTTGCAACAACCGAATCAAAGGGGACTGGGCCGAAGTCAGGCTCATGAGCTGCTCGGCGTCCTGGCGCAGGCTGTCGGTCTCTTGCAGCGAGATACGGCCGAGAACATCGCTCCAGGCATCGGCATATTCACTGAAATAGCGCTGCTGCAATTGCGCCATCAGCCGACTCAAATCTTGATGGCCCAAGTCGGTACCCCCACCAAGCACCCAGTTATCCCGGGCAATGGTGTCAACCAACCGTGGGCCCTGCGTCTCAAAGTACTGCACATACCTTTTGGTATAGAAACCCGGTACGGAGGGGGCGATGCCAGCGAATACATTGCCCTCGGCCAAGCGCAAGGGTTCCAGGTCGCGGGCTTGTTCGCGCAGTACCCGATACACCACGTCGACCAACGACTCGCCCCTCAGTGCTTCGCGAGCCTGAGCCACCCGTTCCTCGTTGAGCGGCCCGACAAACGGTCGTTCAAGCAGCCGCGCCAAGTGATCATTCAGGCGCTTCTGTGTCGACATGTCCCCGGCAAAACGCTCCGACCAAAGGCTCGCCATATGTTGTGCCAGCCAAGCAGTTTCACGGCGCTCGCGCAAGTTGAGCATCAAATACGCGCGCAGATTGTCCAACAGCCGTTCCCGATCTCCCAGGCTGGCATATACCTGCTCGTCCAGTTGGACGGTTATCCAACGCAGCAATTGCTGGTGCAGTGCCTGCTCATAGGCGTGTTCGACACTGGGCCGACTCAGCTCGCCCTGATACAGCCCAACGTGCTCGACCAGGCGCACATCTGCCGACCTGGGAAAAACCCGGGTCGCCGCCAGCCGCGCGTCCAACAGTGCCAACAGCGCCGTGCTGTCATCGCTGGCTTGCGAGCCAAGCGGCGGGAGTGCTACCAGTACCGCCAATTGCGCCAGTCGTTGATGGTTGACGGCATAACTGTGCCACCACAGCCCGCCGACACCGCCAATAACCAAGGCTACGGCCATCGCCTGTAGCCCCTGGCGCCAACGGATTCGCTGCTGTTCTTCGGTCTGCAAGCCCGCAAGGTCGGCTTCGGCAAAGATTGCCTGGCTGAACAGGCCCTGCACAAATCGCGGGTGCCGGCCGTCGGCGCAGGTCAAGAAGACCCCTCGCAGGCCATTGATGGGTTGGTAGCGATGAGAGGAAAACGCCATGTCAACGAACAGATTCACGCGCTCACCTATTCGTGCCACCTGCTGGGTAAACCCCAGCATCTGCCCCCGGCGCTCGACATTGCGCTCCTGGTGCAATCGCCCAATCAGCTCACTGTTCAAGCGCTGTAACAATTGCTCGACCGCCCGGCGAACCTGCGTAGTGTCAGTATCGTCGACGTGGGCGTCCAAGCGCTGCCCAAGCAAGCTGTCGGCACTCTCTGCGTGGGGTAGGTCGAAGAACTCAGCGAATCCCGACAACCGATCGGCCTGGGTCAAAACCAGGTAGATCGGCACATCCACATGCAACGTCTGCTGGACCTCCTGCAAACGGGAGTGCACACGGCGTGCGTGATGATCCAGGTCGTACTCGTTGATGCTCAACAACGTGTCGACCGACAGCGTCACCACCACACCATTCAGCGGACGCACTCGGCGCCGCCATCTGAGCAGATTGAGCAGGGTTGCCCAACCTGCGGCATCCACTGAGCTGTCAGGCTGGGTAAGGTAGCGCCCCGGCGTGTCGACGAGTACGCCTGCGGCGGCGAAGTACCAATCACAATGAGCGCTACTGCCCATTGGCCGCCTTTGGGCAGGGTCGAGCGCCAACGACAAGCCGGCGGCGGCCAGTAACTGCGTTTTGCCACTGCCCGGCTCGCCAATCAAAAGGTACCAGGGCAGATCATGGCGCCACCTTGCGTTATGCACGCCATAATGGTTGGATTTTTTCAGCAGCTGCACGGCGTTTTTGAATCGAACGCTTACCTGACGGCGCTCATCCTCGACCCACTTCAACGGCTGCTGACGCGGGGGCCTTTGGCGCCTGGTAGCACTACCAGTATCCGTAAGCGCTATCACCAGCCCCCACAGCAAAAACACGATACAGATGGTGAGCAGGCGAGCAGTCGTCCCCTGCCAGATACGATAGTCATCCACTGCCAACAGCGGCCCTAAAAACCACACGAGTGCCGCACACGAAAGCGCCAGCAGAAGGCTCCAAACCCAAACCCTGCCCAGCACGGCGCCCATCCTCTTGAAGAATGCGCTCATTCATTGCTCCAGCGTTTACAAGGGCGTACGAATCAGGTCCGACGCCGAGAATTGAAGGGGTTGCAGTGCATTCAATCGCTCCTTGCTCAGTACCCAGGCAAATCCTGTATACAGAGCCAACAAACAGGTCAGGGTGAATGCGACACACCAGGTGACGGGAATGACACGGATCCGCTTGTGCAGGTCCTTCCCCTGTATGGCAGGCAGTAGCGGCGCCTTCAGAGGCTCCCCACGTACATGCCTGATCTGGCGATACAAGGCATCACGAACAGCCTCAAGTTGTGACGCGCCCCGCTCCATGACCCGGTATTTGCCCTCGAACCCCAAAGACAGGCACAGGTACAAAAGCTCCAGCATCGCCAGGTGCTTGACGGGGTCGCGCGACAGCCGCTCCAGCAGTTGGAAAACCTTTTCGCCTCCGAAGGTTTCGTTATGAAAGCGGCTCAACAGGCTCTTTTTCGACCATTCGCTCTGCGCCCCCCACGGAGTTATCAAGACCGCCTCATCAATCACACTGCACAACACATAACGCGCCGATATTATCTGGCTGCTTTCCACGCCGCCCTGCAAAGCGTGGGTTTCAAATTGATTGACAGCCAACGACAACCGATCGTTGAGCGTGTCCCAGCTTTCACGGCCAGAGCAGCGCCTGAGCCCAACAACCTCGGACAATACCGCCCAGGCCGCGTCGACTATAGGGTTGAGCCCAACCTGGAAACTTTGCGTCTCGAGCCTGAGGCCGGCGTAGATCATGCGATCTTCCAGTTGCTCATAACGCGGCGGCGACGGGAAGTCCGTTAATGGTCCTTGGGCGGGCCCATGACTTTCCCGGTCGAGCAAGACGGTTTTTTCATCTTGAGTGCATTCACTTTCCATGGCATTCAATTCCTGATGGCCCAGAAGTCAAGTTCAAGCCCGGCGAACTCACCTCCTACGTGGAAAGCGAAACCACCTGACTGCTCCAGTTGTGCGATATCACGGGCGCTCATATCGAGCATGAAGTAGGTCTTGCCGGCATGAAATGGAATCTGTCGCGGCGCCACTGGCAACGGCTTGACCTTGATACCGGCCAAGTGCAGGTTGACCAATTCACGTATGCGCTCAACCGGCGCGACTTTCAGGTGTGCCGGCAGACGCTGGCGCAGTTCCTGCGCCTCACACTGCGCAGTGGCCGCCAAAATGAAGGTGGCCGTGCCAAGCAATTTCAACTCGCTGACTGGGCATACCAGGACACCATATTGGCGCGGCTGCAAAGCCAACTTTATCGCCTGTTGCTCCAACACCACAGACAGCGCCAGGCGCACCTGCTCCATCAGCCCACGAAAACTGGCGCCCTGATCACCGTGTTGGTAATGAACATTCAACTGCGCACGCTTACTGTCACTGGCGAACGTTGATAACTCACCGAGCAGCGACACCAGCGCGCGGAACACTGCTTCGGGTCGCACCCGGGCCTGGCTCAGGCAGTGGCGCAGCTCCAGCTCGGTGCGATTGATTACTTGCAGCATCAGGAAGTCAGCGATTTGTGTGCCTGCGGTCGTGCTCTCGCCACGAATACGTGCAGCGATGGCATCGCCCCTGCTGACAAGCAGGCCGATCACCTCCTTGAGGCACGACGCCACGTACCCATGCTCCTGTACGAAAATGAACGTAGGGATGAACGCTGTATCCAGGTTCACTCCCCCCTCGTCGGTGGCGTCCAGTACCTGGGCAATCTTGAGTTTGACGAAGTGCTCGTCATGCGGTTGTTCGCCCAACAGAAGACGTAAGTCGGGACGTGCGCAGTTGATCCGGCAACGCGTATCCACACCCGCATTGGCATCTCCCACTTCCACTTCGCAGCTGACGTAGCGTGCCAGCACATCACTCTGCCCAGGCTGGCGAACTTCAAGGTGACTGCCACTGGCCAGTGGGAGCGCCAGGAAAACGCCTTGTCTGCCCGTGTCGGTTGGTACCTGCAACACCAGAGGTTCCATACCGGCGCTCAGCTCAAACAGGCTACCGTCCGGCAAAACGCCGCTGGCCTGGTTGACCACCAGCTTGCCCAGCTTGAGGTACTGCAAATTGAGTTCCAGCGTGAGCAAGCCCCAGGTATCACTGCCCAACAAGCGCGTCTGGGTGAGTTGCTGGTGATAATAACGGTCGTTGTGCTGCAAGTGCTGTGGCCGCAACAGCATGCCTTCTTGCCAGATAACTTTCTGAGCCTGCATGTCACTGCGCCTCCAGGCCGGCGAGTGAGCCGGCAACGCGGATACCGGTCTGATCCAATACCAGATCGGCACGGTTACGTTGTTGCACGGTCAGTGGGATCAGCAGCCGCCACTGGACATTGGGCAGGTCTCGATAAGCCGCCAGCACCCCCACGAAACGACTGTCAGGTCCGATACGAAGCTTGAGCCCCAGGCGGTCCCCAGGGCGCAATTCAAGTTCATCGCTGTTTACCCAGTCCTTGGACAGCGCCTGCTGCGCATTGCCATACAGACTGAAGAAGTCGGCATGTTCAAAAGCGGCGCCCTGGCGCAGCTCAATCAACTGCACCACAACTGGCGAGGGGCGGCCATGCAGATCCGGGTTGACGAGTTCACTGGCGGTCAGCGCGATGTCTAGCTTGGTCAGCTTAGAAAAAGGCGAGACGGCGCTGCAACCCGCCAATAGCCCGAACATGAGCAACAGCAAAGCAAGGGTGACTCGGTACATGAGCATTATCCTGGAAAATCAATGTGCAGGCTGGAGATCAGGCGCACCTGCTCCTCATAGGCCTTGGCGAAGTCGCCCCCCAAAGGACAATCATTCAATCGCTCTTGCGCCACCAGACGCTGGTAATGACGCTGGTATGCGCGCCAATGCCCACCATCCGAGAAAAACCCGACCGATTTGCCCGAGGACTCGAAGCATCCCAACAGATAGCTGGGCTCAAAGGCCGCACGGTAGTTGCGCAAGGTGCTTCGACAGGCGGCCAACAGCGCGATCTGATGCGCTTGCAGTTCCCGGTGAGCCTGGGCAATAGCCCGTACAGCGGGCATCTGGCCTAACACACTTATATCCAGCATCGCCGCTAACGCAGCATCGGTGTCGCTACACGCTTTCAAGGGATTAAGGCCCACACCATGGCTGCCGAACGGCGCTGTATCCAATTCGTTATTCAATTCGTCACGGGTGCGCAAACTTTGTTGCAACCCTTCGATCGTCAGGCGAAATAAGCGCGCCACCTTGATCACCAGTGCTTGCCGACACGGTTGATCGAGCGTCTTCGGGTCCAGGCCCAAGGCTGCTGCAAATTGTGGCCAGAACTCTTCATCAGTCGGCACAGTCATCGCTGCCTGTACCGTGGCAACCTCTACCGCGGGTTCTTCCCGACGTGGGAAGACCACGTGCTCCCGGTCAGCCCCGTAGCGATCCGTCCACACTTGCGGCTCATCGGCGAACTCGTTCAATGCCTCCAGATCCTGCGAAAAGGCATGCATACGGCAATCAACGTCCAACTGATGTGAAGGGCCCAGCGAGAGGAAGGCGTCTTCAGGGATCGTTACTGCCGAGGAGGCCTGCAGGCCGCCAGCAGGTTGCGGTGGCTCCAGCAAGCGCGCACGTATCGTCAACGCTCCCAGCTCGAACACTTCGCCATCACTGATCAATCGCGCCTGCCCCTTGCGCAGGCGCTCATGACTGCCTGCCACCCTGATTCCGTTGCGGCTGATATCCGTGAGGAAATAGCGGCCCTCGCGGTAAGCGACCAGTCCATGGTGGCTGGAGAGCACGCGGCTGGCGTCAGGTATTACCCAATCACATTCCGAGCCGCGGCCGATCACGCCACCACTCACGTCAAACACTTTGCGGACCAGGGGCACGTCCTTTTCGCTCTCGGGCGCACAGATCTCAAACACAAGCTGCATCTTCATGACCCTCCATTCAGCGGCCACGAGTGATCGCCTGTGGGTCGCCCACAGGATGGTACTCAGCGTCATCGAACACATAGTTGGCGTTACAGCCCCCCAGCAAAAACAGTACAAGCACGACGATGTGCCATGGACGATCAGGCATCGGCTTTCTCCCATAGTGAAAATCAGGTGCGTCATTCAGCGCTCTTCCCTGGCATCGCCAAAGGGAATGTTCAAGCGGGCAAGACGGTAGAGCAGCGTACGCCGGGCAACCCCTAGCTCTCGTGCCGTGCGGGTGCGATTACCGCGATTCTTGTGCAGGCAATCGAGCAGGAACGTGCGCTCCACTCGCTCCATGCGCTGGCGCAGGGTCGCTTCATCGGTAGCGGCTGGCATCAGTGTCATCGGCAGCGCCAGATGCTCCGGTCGGATCACGCTGTCGTCACACAACAGCACGGCGCGCTCCACCAGGCATTTGAGCTCGCGTATGTTGCCGGGGAAGCTGTGGCTGGAAAGTTGATCAAGGGCGGTATTCGACCAATCGACAGGCGACCTTTTCAGCGCTTCGCAAACCTTGTCCGTGAAATAGCGCGCCAGTTGCTGTACATCGCCGTCTCGCTCGCGCAGGGCCGGTAAAGTGATGGGAAACTGAGCAAGCCGATAATAGAGATCCTCGCGAAAGCGCCCCTCGGCAACCATCGCCGCGAGGTCGCGATGGGTGGCAGCAATGATGCGGACATCAACCTTATGGGCTGCACTGGTACCCAGTGGGCGAACCTCGCCCTCCTGCAGTACCCGCAGCAACTTGGCTTGCAGTGACAGCGGCATATCGCCGATCTCATCCAACAGCAACGTACCGCCATGCGCAGCGTCGAACAGTCCCGCGTGATTGCGCTCGGCGCCAGTGAACGCGCCTTTTCGGTAGCCGAACAGTTCGCTTTCAAGCAACCCCTCCGGGAACGCTGCGCAGTTCTGCACGACAAAGGCCTTGGCCTTGCGCGGCCCGGCGGCATGGATGGCACGGGCCACCACTTCCTTGCCAGTGCCGGTCTCACCGTGCAGCAGCACGGTATAAGGCGTGTGCAGCACTTTACTGATCAGCCGGCACGCCTGCTCCATTGCCGCACTGGTGCCAATCAAGCCATATGTTCCAGCCAACGGTTTGTCGCATCTGCGCTTTGTGCCAACGATGGGCTGGATATCGCGCAGTGCGAGTAACTGATTCACGGCGAAGCTGCCCAAGTGCCCCAAGGATGAGGCGTAGCCTCGCAACTGGGCCGACTGTTGGCGGGCGAAGACCAGCACACCGGTCATACATTTGCATCGGCTGAGCAGCGGCACGATCAATAGCGCACGCCAGGGTATCGCCATTGCCGGCAGGAAGCGGGTGTCGTACCCACTGTCTTGCACATCCTCAAGACTCAGGACAGAGCCCTGGTTCAAGGTGTCGTGCAGCAGCCCTTGGTGGGACTGATCGGGACACGCAGGCGCAACGGAGAGCGATGGTATCTGGGCCATATGTTGAGCGATCAGTTCAAGCCGGCCGGTCACTTCGTCTAGCAGATACAATTGGCTGAGCTCACACTGGCTCAGCCGTGCCGCCCCGGTAACGCATCCTTCAAGTAACGAATGTTCATCGCGCTCGAACCCCAAGCGTGTGAAACAGGCAGACAGCGCGTCGACATAAACCAGCGGGTCGGCCTCTTTACCAAGCAGGTTATCGGTCATGGGCTGCACTCGTCGAAACACGCCAGGGCCAGCACTGTGTCGGTCTTGCCGACAGCGCGCCGATCAGTTGGTGCAAGTGCGCATTAATCATGGTCATTAATCCCTGATGAATTGTGGGTCAGCGTGACCACGCCATCGGCCTGTTCATGCGCCAGCCAAGTGGTCCAGCCCAGGCGGCAAACCGTGTTCTCGCCAATATGCAAGGCCTTGATCTGACCCTGCGCCAACATCAGGCGCAGGTCGTAGTCCAACGGGTCCCGCAGGGTCAGGCGCACCAGCGAACGCAGTGGTTGGTAGGCACTTCCGGTGGGCAGGAAATCGTGGAAACGCTCCCAGCACAGCGCCCGGACATGCACCCTGAACTTGCCACTGCGGTCAGCGATGCGGTGCCCCAGGACCAAGTCCTCGCCAAGAGCACTATTGGCCCGCCCCAGATCATTGCGCTGCATCTGGCAGACCTCGACCGTACGTGCAACCCATTGCTCTAGAAACAACGCCTCGTGCATGAAGTAGTAACGCAGGACCGACTCGATCAACGCCGCCGAATGCACCCGTGAACTCAGCAAGCCAAGGTACGGCAGCAGGCGCTTGCAATCGACTTGGCAAACGCCCCGGATCGCGGCTGCGCCCAGCCCCATCAAGGCAAACATTTGCTCGGAAAACCTATCGTTGGCACCTGCCTGGAAACACGCCCGATAGCGGTATTTGCGCCAGATCGGCAGCATCAGCCGGTGCAGCCGATGGTGGAACAGGTCGAGGAAATCTCGAGTCGGGTTGCCACCCGAGCGCTCAGCGAATGCCTGCTCACCATAGAACGCGGGCAGTGGTGACCCCGCACCGAATAACCCCAACACATTCAGACGCAGGCGTGCGCGCAATTGGCCCTGTTCCCTAAAGAACTCCACCCGGTCAATATCGTGCGCGGCAAACCCGAGACCAGGGTTGGCCTGGAATTCCAACTGGTCGTACAGCGCGTCGTCATCTAAAAGCGGATGGGCCTCGCGCAAACGCTCTGTAACCTGCAGAACCGCCTGAAATAACGTGTACTCACGGATAACGCGACAAAGTTGAGTCAGAGCAGGGGTTGCTGTCCCATCTGGGATGGCCATAGATACACGTCTCCTTGTGTGCTGATGACCCGCAACTCGTGATACGAATTGAGGCTGGCATAAAGCGCAAAAAACTCATTTAGAACGCAAGCGAATACAAACAGGTCGCCCTGACCAACAAAGCCCTGGGAATCGACCGTCAGGTCGATCCGCACGCCTCGGATGGGCAGCCCGCGGTGCAGGCGGTCCACTGGCTCTTGGCGGATGGAGCGCAAGGCGCCCAGTCTTTTCTGGCTGACCTTCAGCGCCTGGCGATCGTAATAACGCGGCAAATCGTAGGCCTCCAGAATCACTTTCAAGGCATTGATATCGGTCAACGACAAATAGTTGAGCGACATGTTGCTGATGAGCTTCCACAGAAAGTCCTGGTCCACTGGTGGTGCGAAGCTCGCCGTTGGCGCGGTGATGTTGCGGAACGTCAACGACTCCGGCGTCTGCTCACCGGGTTGATTGATATCACCCGCACGCAGTTGGCGTGGCAGGTTGCAATTAGTACAGGTCAGTTCGACCGACAAGGTTTCATGGCCCCGTTCGCGGCGGTTGCCAAACCCCATCCAGGTATCGAGCCCGGCATGTTGAATCGACGAGCGTTGGCGAATGCTATAACTGGGCGGTGCCGCCAGGGGCTCAGTCTCGCAGTCATGCTCAAACGACTCGAACGGCACGTAGGTTTGATAGCCCAAGCCACCGGGGCGCCAACCGGTGACCTGATCCACGGAAAAGACGCTGGCATTACCCGGCGTATATTCCCCGGGCACCAAGAGGTACTCATCCTGCTTTCCATCCAGGCGAATAGGAATCGCATCCTGCTTGAACAGGTTGACGATGGGCGTGCAGTACAACTTTATGTTGTCCAGGGTGGGACGCTGGGGGGCACGGCCCTGAGTTCGATGTTCAAAGCGCATCACCATGCCATGCGCCTGCCGGAGCAGCTCGTGAGACAGCGTGTGCAGCACACTCAGACCTTCGACGTCGACAAACAGGTACTTCTCGGGAAAAGCAAAGTACTCCTGCAGGTGTCGATAACCCCCCAGGGTATTCTGCGGATAAGGGATCAACGCCTGCTCCCTTGAGAACCCCACCGGCCGGACCTGGTCAGCAGCGAGCCGTAGCATCACGGGCTTGCCATCGCTGGCGATGATCGGCATACCGTCGTGATCCAGTAGCAGCAGGCAGATCCCATCGAGATGACGCAACAGGTTCAGATACAGGCCCTGACTGACATAGGGGTCTCCGGCCAGGTGCAAGCGCAGTGAATCAAATGCCAACTCGCTGAAGTTACCTGCGACACTCATGCTCAGGTGCAAATCCAGACGGGCCCCTTCGCCCTGGCTCCTGTATTCCAGGCCGCTGAGTTGCAGGGGCATGACATCGGTGGCGTAGCATGTGCGGAACCGGCAACGCTCGCCGTGGACGGTGGCGCTTTCCACCGTGGTGTCCCGACCCACACGAACACGGGGACCAGCGCGTTTCAACGGGTCGAATTGCAGGATGCTGAAGGCCGGTATAGGCCGCATGTAATGAGGCCAGAGCAAATGCATCAACGAATGCGTCAACTCCGGCAGTTCGTCATCCAGCTTCTGGCGCAGGCGCGCGGTCAAAAAGGCAAAGCCCTCCAACAAGCGTTCGACATCCGGGTCCTGGCCAGCCTCGGCGAGAAACGGCGCCAGGGCGGGATTGCGCTCTGAAAAACGCCTGCCCAGTTGGCGCAGAGCACTGAGTTCGCTTTGAAAATATCGGTCAAGCGTCATCGGTAAAAACCTCAACCCGCCCGGCATCCGTGAGGCGGACGTGGAACACCACGGGCTGCAGGATGCCGTCAATGGCCCGCTCAGCCTCGATGGCAAACGCCAATTCCAAGGATTCACGCGCACCCGGCAACAGCCTGACACGTGCATTCGTCAACCGCGGTTCATAGGCCTGGATAAAGCGCTCTATATGTAGACGCGACTGGCTCAAAGACTCATGCAAGCTAAGCCGCATGTCATTGAGGTCCGGCAGCCCATAATCAGGCAGTGTCTTGACACTGCCCGCGCGAGTGCTGAGCATTTTCCCCAGATGGGCAGCAATGGACGCCGCCCCGCCCTCCGGGGGCGACGCACCGCATTCCAGGCGTTCGAAAAGGCTGCTGTGCTCTGGCATGCCGTAGCCTCTGCTCATTCTTTATCCAGCTTACCGACCAGGGACAAAGTGAAATCTGCCCCCATGTACTTGAAATGCGGGCGCACAGTCAGGTTGACCCGGTACCAGCCAGGTTCGCCATCGACATCACTGACGACAATGCGTGCAGCTCGCAACGGGCGCCGCCCACGTACTTCGGCACTAGGGTTTTCCTGGTCCGCCACGTACTGGCGAATCCACTTGTTGAGTTCCAACTCCAGGTCTGTGCGCTCTTTCCATGCGCCCAACTGCTCGCGCTGCAGCACTTTGAGGTAGTGCGCCAGGCGGTTGACTACCATCATGTAAGGCAACTGGGTGCCCAGCCGGTAATTCAGCTCTGCGGCCCTGCCCTCCTCACTGATGCCAAAGGATTTGGGCTTCTGCACGGAGCTGGCGGAAAAGAACGCCGCGTTATCGCTGCCTTTGCGCATGGTCAAGGCGATGAAACCTTCTTGTGCCAACTCGTATTCGCGTCGGTCCGATACCAGCACCTCGGTAGGAATCTTGGTTTCGATCTCGCCCATGCTCTGGAAGTGATGCAGCGGAAGGTCCTCGACCGTTCCGCCGCTTTGCGGGCCGATAATGTTCGGGCACCAGCGAAATCGCGCGAAGCTGTCGGTCAGGCGGGTGGCAAAGGCATAGGCGGTATTGCCCCACAAGTAATGCTCGTGGCTATTAACCACATTCTCCTGGTAGGCAAAGGTCTTGACTGGGTACTCAAGGGGGTCATACGGGGTACGCAATAGAAAGCGCGGTACCGTAAGGCCGATATAACGGGCGTCTTCGCTCTGCCGGAAACTTTGCCACTTGGCAAATTGCGGACCTTCGAAATGATCTCGCAGATCCTTGAGGTCAGGCAGCCCGGTGAAACTTTCCAAACCGAAGAAACCGGGCCCGGCAGCGGCGATAAAAGGCGCATGGGCCATGCTGGCGACGCTGGATGCGTACTGCAGCAGCTTCACGTCAGGTGCGTTGGGCGAGAGAAAGTAGTTGGCAATGATTGCGCCCACCGGCTGTCCGCCGAACTGGCCGTATTCAGCGCTGTAGACATGTTTGTAAAGCCCGGACTGGGTGATCTCCGATGAGTCTTCGAAATCGTCCAGAAGGTCCTGGCGCGAGACATTCAAGAGCTCGATCTTGATGTTCTCGCGAAAATTGGTGCGCTCGACCAGCAACTGCAAGCCTCGCCAGGAAGCCTCCAGTGCCTGGAAGTCCGGATGGTGCAGGATTTCATCCATTTGCTGGCTGAGCTTGGTATCGATCTCGGCAATCATGCGGTCGACCAGGTGTTTCTTTACCGGCTCATCACAGTTGTGTGGCTTGAGCAGCTCTGCAATGAACGCCGACACGCCGCGCTTGGCGATGCCATAAGCCTCGTCGTCGGCGCTGAGCAAGGTCTGGGCAATGATGTTATCGAGGATGCTGCAGGTTTCGGTGGTTTGTACGATTTTCGAGCTGTGTTCAATCGTGTTCATGGTGTCAGTGTCCCTTTACTGAAACGGCAATGCTTGAGGGCTGTCCAGCCCCAGTTCGGCCAGGACTCGAGCGCGGGAATCGTCATTGGCCAATGCCTGCTCGATAGCCTTGCGAAAGTTCGGTGTGTTACCCAGCGGCCCCTTGAGCGCCACCAAGGCTTCACGCAATGCCATCAGCTTTTGCAACGCAGGGATCTGCTCGACCAGATTTGCGGGGTTGAAGTCCCTCATGGCGTTGATCTGCACCTGGATCGGCAACTCCTCCACATCAGCGGTATCCTGCAGGCGATTGGTTACGCTCAGCGTCAGGCTCAAGGCTTGCTTGGCCAACACCTCGTCAAAGGTGTGCTTGTCGATACCGATGGGCTTGCGCTCTTCGAGTTTGCGTGGGTCCGCACGCTGGGAAAAATCTCCCAGCACCAGCAGCTTCAACGGCAGCTCGACTTCTTCCTGGGCCCCACCGACGGCGGGTTTGAAAGTAATATTGATACGTTCCTTGGGGGCTACCGAACCGTCTTTGGCCATGGTGCTTTTCCTTTTTGATGAGGCGCTATTCAAGTACTGCTTCAAGATCGAAATGGCACAACCTGCGATACAGTGCGTCTTTGCAGTCGCATATGGGCTGGGTTTGTGGCAACAGCTCATAGCAGCGGTACAGAAGCTTGCCGACTTGCAAGGTCAGCACCGGCTCCCAACTTTCCAGACCTGTGCGCTGTAATTGAAGGTCGAGTTCTTCCAGCTGAAGCCTGGCCAGCTCATGCTTGCCAGCCGCCACGCACAACCTGGCCAGCGCCAGGCGCCAATGAAAGCGCGCTCGATCACCGCACGCCGCCTGCAGCCCTTGCTTGAGTACGGCCACTGCTGCCTTGAGGCCGTCCTTTCGCAGGCAAGGCATCACCGCTTGCAATGCGATCTCCCAGGGCTGCGTGTCACTGTCGGTGACAACATGGGAGGGCTCGGGCTTGTGCACGTGACGCATCACATGCAGCGCGATCCACTCACCTGTCGCAGGGTCGGCAAAGGGGGTGCCGTCGTTGAACCGATATTCAGGCAGGTGCGGCAGGCGCTGCAGCAGCAGAGCCAAATGCATCTCCAGTTCAGTCATGGCCAGGTTTGCATGCAAGGCGTCCAGGCACTCCCAGACCATGCGCAAACCATCCAACCAGAACAACGCACCCGCCAGGCTTACCTCAAGCTCAGGCAACAGATCGGCGTGATGGCCTTGGCTGAGACGCTCTTGATAGCGCTTGCGCTTGTCCGCGACCAACGGGCGCAACGCCGTTACTCGCTCACTGTTGGCGTCGGGATAATTGACGAGCATCAACCACGCCAGGGTTCGACCCAGGCGCAAGGCACGCAGGTCGGTTGCGTCCTGGCGCAACCACCAGGCACATAACGGGCGGGCCTGCTCCTGTAAAGTGCGCAGCAGTCTGTGCGCGTCTTTTTCGTTGTTGATCGGTTGCCCGGGACTCAGCAACTGGGTCGTCTGCTTGACCTGGGCAATGACGTTCGCGACACCGCCAGGTTCGGATACACCCTGCGCCAAGCGCTCCGACAATTGCCGGCGAATCGGCAGCAGCAAAGGTGCATCGCTTCCAAGTTGTTCGCCCCATAGCTGGTCGAGACATGCCAGGTGTTCCAACAGCGCCTGGAATAAAGGCCGTTGATCGCTGAGCGACGGGTTGAGTGCAAACGCTTGCTCAAGGCGCGACACCAGCCAGCCAAACGCCGCAGCTCGGGTTCGTAGCTTGCCAGGGTAAACCTGCTCCCAATGGAGTTCACACAGGTCACGCAGCAAACCGAGACCGGCCAGCAATCCGGCAAATGAATCACGTTGATACAGGGCCCAGACCAACCAGACGGCGACGCGTAGATCCTTGGAGTGATCACGCAGCAAATGCTCGCTGATTTCGCTGACCTTCTGCCAATCCGGCTGGCCCGCAACATGGATAGACTGGGCTTTGCCAAGCTCGGCCTCCAGCGCTTCAAACTCGCTCGAAAAACGCACGTCACTACCAACAAAACTGCTTGAGCAACATGCTTTCCGTGCAAGCTTGCGGTAATGAACATAAAGTTCTTCTGAATAAGCCATTTTGAGTTGCACACATCCGTCCGAGGTAAATAGGAGGACTTAACGCCATTGTCGAAACGCCCTTGAACTTCCATTCAAAACTCATCGAAGTGAGTGAACCTTAGCCACGACGAAAACAATCAGCAAGTAACGGAACGGAACTTAAGAAACGTCCTACACACCCAACAAATAAAGGAATGCGCAACTATTTGCGCACCTCTTCATCGGAAAAAACCACGCTTTATCTCCGACAGCCGCGCATTTACAACTTATAGGGCATGAGCAACTAAGTGCGCGCAGGCGTGAAACTAATAGCGCTGAAATCCACCTACCGCTCGACAATAAGCTCTGAACAAACGAACACAGAGCCGCCTTGGTCTTTATTTCATTGGCTTTCATACTTTCAGGCACGCTTCTTGTTATAGGCCTCTGCCCCTTCAGCGCTTTTGCTGTTCGGCAATACCTACTCAATCAGGCAAGGAAACCCGTCATGCCAACACCCGCGTATCTCTCCATCACCGGTGTCAAACAAGGTTTGATTACGGCAGGCACATTTACTCAGGACTCGGTAGGCAGCATTTATCAGGAAGGTCATGAGGACCAGATACTGGTACAAGCATTTGCTCACCAGGTGATCATTCCTCGCGACCCGCAATCCGGCCAGCCAACCGGTCAGCGCGTGCACAAACCGCTGATGATCAGCAAGGTTTTCGATAAATCCTCACCCTTGCTGTTCAGCGCCCTGACTACCGGCGAAGAAGTGTCCTGCCGGCTGGAATGGCTGCGCAACTCTTCCTCCGGGACCCTGGAGCACTACTTCACCATTGAACTGGAAGGCGCGACCATCGTGGACATCCAATCGCGCATGCCCAACTGCCAGGCCCCCGAAAACGCCCACTTCACCCATCTGGAGGACGTGCACTTCAGCTATCGCAAGATCATCTGGACTCACGAGGTCGCCGGGACGTCCGGTTCGGACGACTGGCGCAGTCCAGTGGCCGGCGGCTAAGCAGGGCGATAGGGCCCCGCTAACGAGGTGCCGAGTAGCCGGTAGTGGGGCAAGAGCGTTTTGCTTGATTTGCCGCTTTTGCAAAGTGAGCCGCCGTCATTGCGGAACCCTAGGTGGCCGTTACTTGAATAACGGATATGTACGCGGTCTGATCTGACATCCGGTCGGCTATCAGGCCGCCTTCGCGAGCAAGCCGGCAGTTTTGTTATCCTGGCGCTCCAGCCCACTCGGACGCGCGCGTATGCACATCGACCCGGCCTTCATCCTTCACCAGACCGAGCACTGGCAGCTCAACCACCACCTGGCGTCGAAGCTGCCGGGCTACCTGATGCTTGGCGCCAAGGTGCCGGTTGACTCCCTCGCCGACATGCCAGAAGCCGCGCTGGCCGAAATGGGCGGTTTGCTCGCCAACATCCAACGAGTGATGCAAGCCCAGCTCCAGCCGAAGTGGCTATATATCAGCCGCTACGGACATATGCCGGGTTTCCCGCTGCACTTTCACTTCATTCCTGTCTATGACTGGGTGGAGCGAGCGTTCTGGCAGGACGAACGCTACCGCTCGCTGTACGCTTTCGGTACGCAGCCCCTCGCCCCCCTGACCGATGGCGCTGAACTGACCCTGTTTGTATGGCGCGAGTTTGGCGAGAGCCTCACCCCGCCGCAGGTTCAAGGGCCAGGGGTGGTGCAGGTGATCGAGCAATTGCGCACTGCATTCAAGCGGGACTCCTAACCCGCAGCCGCTTCACCATCGGCACACACGCCAGCACCAACCCGGACGGAGAGCGATACACCGCCTGCTCATCGCCTACATACCCGCACGCTCTATAAAAACTTACCGCGTTCAATGTCGCATCCAGCACAACCTGTTCAATCGCTTGCTGGCGTGCCACGCCTTCCAGATGAGCAAGCATTGCCTTGCCAATGCCTTGCCCCATGTAAGCGGGCAATACAAACAAGGCCCCTATTTCACCGTCGGCAAGATCGAGCATACCGGTGACGACAGGCTCGTCATTCAGCCAGCCCATGTAGAACTGTTTTTCCATCAACACGCTGTAGCCATCGCTGGCGCGACCTCGGGTCCAGAGCGCCATTTGCTCAGCGCTGTAGGCGCCAATGCATTGACCCCGAATGGCCTCGCGTCGAATGTCGAACGCACGCTCGGCGTCATCCGGCGTGGCACGTTTTATCTCCAGCATCGCAAACTCCTTCCATGACCTCAAACTGCCACTAGCCCATTTGTGCTAATCGACCCCACCCCACGGCGGCGCTATATTGCGCGGCACTTCCAACGTTCTCACCCACACCGCGCACTCAGTGCGCGCGGGTTCTTTGCGCGTTGGAAAAACCAAAACAACCCCAAGGAAGAAGCACCATGAAACTCCACTCCCCTGTCACTCGCCTTGCCCTGCTGGGCGCCTTGATCATCGGCGTCGCCGGTTGCAGCAATATCAAGCCCACCGAAGATCATCTCAAGAAGCTTTCGGAAACCAATCTGGGCGAGCCGGTAAAACGTATCTCCAATGTGCGCAGCGACTCCATGACCACCTACTACGTCGCTAACACAGCCTCCGGCGAGTACAACTGCTCCGTGCCCAGCGGTGCGAGCGGCGGCGCGTTCGCGATTGCCAGCTTCGGCCTGATGAAGCCCGCGGCCTACTGCATGCCCAAGGGCGCCAAAGGCAATGGGTTGACGCCGTTCATGCAGTAATTTTTTCCTGACTGAGCTCACGCAGGGTGCCACGCAGTTCCGCAGGGCGTACCGGTTTGGACAGGATAGCGATCTGACGATCTTGCAACGCGGCCTGGATTTTCTCCACATCGTGCCCGGTGAGGATCAGCGCGGGCACCGCCCAGCCACGTTGCTCGCGTAGCTGGTCGATGCATTCAATGCCGGTGGCATGGTTGCCCAGGTCGTAATCGGCAACGATGATGTCGCAGTCGCTGACCAAGCCCTGCCCTGTGGACTCGGCCTGCACCTCGCACCCCCAGCGCTCGAGCAAGGCTTGGGTGGCGAGCAGCACGTTGTAGTCATCCTCCACCAGGCACACTTTCAGACCGCTGAGCAGACCGGCCTGGCGAGCATCGTCACGCACTACCGGTTGACGCGGCGCGGTGGCCAAGGCCAGGCCATGCAGACTCACTGAGGTGCCATGGCCCAGCCGCGAACGCAGGCTCACCTGCAACCCCATCAACTGCCCCAGGCGCTTGACGATGGACAGCCCGAGGCCCACGCCTTCAACGTCCTTGTCACGCAGTTGGCGCACGCGATAAAACTCTTCGAAGACCTTTGACAGATGTTCCCTGGCAATGCCCCGCCCCTGGTCGTGCACCTCCACCACCAAGCCGTTATCGCGAACGCGCACACCGATCAGCACTGGTCGTTGCGCGCCGTATTTGAAGCAATTGGAGAGCAGGTTCTGCACCATCGTTGCCAACATGGCCGGGTCGACCAGCACCCAGTGAGCGCAGGCGCGCAAGCGCAACTCCACCCCAGCCCAGCGCGCGGCCTCGGCGTTCTGGCGCACCAGGTCGGCGAGAAAGTCACCCAGGTGAATCACTTGGTATTTGGGCAACAGGCGTCCGTTGTCGAGGGTGTAAAGGTCGAGAATCGAACGGAACAATTGCGACACGTTAAGCAAAGAGCGGTCGATATTGTCTACCAGGCGCTGTTCGTCCTCCCCCAAGCGGGCTTCGCGCAAGCAGGCAGTGAACAGGCCGATGGAGTGGATCGGCTGGCGCAGGTCATGGCTGGCCTGGGCGAGAAAGCGCGACTTTTCCAGGTTGGCGGCGATGGCTTGCTCGGAAGCCTTGCGTGTGCGCTCCAACAGGATATGGGCGTACACCGGGATCACCGTGCTGGTGATCATCAGCATCAGCATCATGAAGGGTTGCGCCTGCCACAGCGGCGTGAGCTGGTACACGATCAACAGCGCCAGCAACGCCAACCCCGTCGCAATTGCCAGGTAGCGCGAACCATAGCGCATGCCGTTGCCCAGGTTCACCCAGACCATCACCGCATACAGCGGCAATGCCGCCTCACCGCCCACCACCAGGCCGAACGAAGTGCCTGTGTAATCGTGGATCATGCCGAAGATCCGCCGCGCCGGATAATGCCCGGGCCAGCGTGCGATCACCTGGCGCAACACGATGGATGCCAGCAGGAACACGAAGATATACAGGATCACCGGCAGGTAGGTGTCCAGCGACTGCCCAGGCAGGAAACCCAGTAGGCTTATATACACAATGGCGATGGTGGCCACCACGATGCGCAGGTTAGCCTGATCGAGTTCGGAGCTGGTCTCGGGACTCATAGTCATATCCTTGACATCTCATCTGTAGGAGCGAGCTTGCTCGCCAAAAACGTCAGCGACAACGCGTTTGACCTGGAAGTACGCGGTGCCTGGGCGTGCTTCGCGAGCAAGCTCGCTCCTGCGCCGACGGTAAATAAAGTAGCATGCCTCGACACAACCTGGCCCCAGGAAGGAGCTCACCATGACTGGCCGGATCATCATCGCCGACGACCACCCCATGTTTCGCGAAGGCATGGCGCGCACCGTGCAACGCCTGCTGCCCGACGCCCAAGTGCAAGAGGCCGGCGACCTGGCCACGGTGAATACGCTGCTGCGCGAGGCGGGCGAGGTCGATACCCTGATCCTCGATTTGCGTTTTCCCGGCCTGACCTGCATCAGCCAACTGGCCGAACTGCGCCAGCAACTGCGACGCACCACCTTGGTGGTGGTGTCGATGGTGGACGCCCCTGCGCTGATCGAACAGGTCATGGCCTTGGGCGTCGACGGTTTTATCGGCAAGAACATCGCCCCGGACGAGATCGGCCAGGCGCTGCTGGCGATACGCGCCGGCGAAGTGCTGGTCAAGTTCGCGCCGTCGGGCCTGCTGCCGCTGGACACTCATACCCTTACCACCCGCCAGCAGGAAGTGCTGCGCCTGATTGCCCAGGGCAAGACCAACAAGGAAATCGCCAAGGCCCTGGATATCTCGCCGTTTACCGTGCGCATCCATGTGTCGTCCCTGCTGCGCAGCCTGAAGGTACCGTCGCGGGCGGCGGCGGCGGTGAAGTACTCCGGAGAGCTCTAAGCTGTTTGTGGGAGCGAGCTTGCTCGGGAAAAAACCACAGGCGCCGCGTTCATTCAGAAAACACGCATTATCGTTGACGTTTTTCGCGAGCAAGCTCGCTCCTACAGCCCCCTCTGCATCCGATATTTATGCTCAATTCCCAACTTAATAATATTTTATTAATCATCGCCCGCCCCCTAACTTGACGTCATGCCCAAGCTGAATCCAACTGCATTACGCAAGGACAGACACATGACTCAAGCAATAACAAAAACAGACACGCTGGTAGTGGGCGCAGGTCAGGCTGGCGTGGCCATGAGCGAGCATTTGAGCAAGCAAGGCGTGCCGCACCTGGTGCTGGAGCGCAGCCGTATCGCCGAGCGCTGGCGCACCGGGCGCTGGGACTCGTTGGTCGCCAACGGCCCGGCCTGGCATGACCGCTTCCCCGGTCTGGAATTCGACGACGTCCCTGCCGATGGCTTCGCGCCAAAAGAGCGTGTCGCCGATTACTTTGAAGCTTACGCACGCAAATTCAATGCGCCGATCCGCACTGGCGTGGACGTGACGTCAGTGGTACGTAACATCGGCCGCCCCGGCTTCACCGTGCACACCAGTGAAGGTGTGTTCGAAGCCAACCGCGTGGTCGCCGCCACCGGGCCATTCCAGAAGCCCGTGATTCCAGGCATAGCGCCTACAGGCACGGCACTGCACCAGATCCACTCCGCCGACTATCGCAACCCTGGGCAACTGCCGGCGGGCGCCGTATTAGTGGTGGGCGCCGGTTCTTCCGGCGTACAAATCGCCGATGAACTGCAGCGCGCCGGTCGCCAGGTCTACCTGTCGGTAGGCGCCCATGACCGTCCGCCCCGCGCCTATCGCAACCGGGATTTCTGCTGGTGGCTGGGGGTGTTGGGCGAGTGGGACCAGGCGGCGATGAAGCCTGGCCGTGAACACGTGACCATTGCTGTGAGCGGCGCCCACGGCGGCAAGACCATCGACTTCCGTGAGCTGGCCCAGCAAGGCATGACCCTGGTTGGCCTGACCCAAGCCTTCGACGGCACGGTGGCGACGTTCCAACCCAACCTGGTGGAAAACCTGGCACGCGGTGATGAGAACTACCTGGCCCTGCTGGACGCGGCCGACGCCTATATCGAACGCAATGGTCTCGACCTGCCCCAGGAGCCCGAAGCACGTCGCGTGTTTCCCGACGCTGAATGCATCAAGCAACCAATCCTGACGCTGGACCTGGCCGAAGCGGGCATCACCTCGATCATCTGGGCCACCGGGTTTGCCGTGGACTACAGCTGGCTACAGGTGGACGCTTTCGACGCCGCCGGCAAGCCGCAACACCAACGCGGTGTATCCAGCGAAGCCGGCATCTACTTCCTCGGTTTGCCGTGGCAGTCGCGGCGTGGCTCGTCGTTTATCTGGGGAGTGTGGCACGACGCCAAATACGTAGCCGACCATATCGCTATCCAGCGTCAGTACCTCGAGTACCGCGAAGCTGCGCCGGTTGCCCGCCAGACCCCTGTCAGCGCCTGATCACTTTTCCTGGAGTTTTTTGATGCCTACTCACACTCGCATCCGCATGTTCAACACCAAAGAAACCTATCCCAACCAGAGCCTGGATAACGACCTGTGCCAGGCCGTGCGCGCCGGCAACACCGTGTATGTACGCGGCCAGGTGGGCACTGATTTCGATGGCAACCTGGTGGGCCTCGGCGACCCTCGGGCCCAGGCCGAACAGGCGATGAAAAACGTCAAGCAACTGCTCGAAGAAGCCGGCAGCGACCTCAGCCACATCGTCAAAACCACCACCTACTTGATCGACCCACGCTACCGCGAGCCGGTGTATCAGGAAGTGGGCAAGTGGCTCAAGGGTGTATTCCCGATTTCCACCGGGCTGGTGGTCTCGGCCCTGGGCCAGCCGCAGTGGCTGATGGAAATTGATGTGATCGCGGTTATTCCAGAGTAAGGAGGCTAGCCATGACCTTTTCAATCGTTGGCCGCTGCGCGGAAACCGGCCAGTTGGGCGTTGCCATCAGCTCATCAAGTATCGCCGTAGGCGCTCGCTGCCCATGGCTGCGGCCCGGCGTGGGCGCGGTATCGACCCAGAACATCACCTTGCCGGCCCTCGGCCCAGACGTGCTCGACGGGCTGGAACAGGGCCTGGCCCCAACCGATGCCGTCGACAAAGCACTCACCCGCAACGGCTACAGCCAGTATCGGCAACTGACGGCGATCGACCACCTGGGCCGCAGCGTGCATTTCAGCGGCAGCCAGACCCTGGGTACCCATCACGCGGTATCGGGCGAGCAATGCGTGGCGGCGGGCAATATGCTCGCCGACCGTGAAGTCATCACCGCGATGGTCTCGGCTTTCGAACAGGGCGAAGGCCAGCTCGCAGACCGGTTGCTGGCAGCGATGCATGCCGCCATCGCCGCCGGTGGCGAAGCCGGCCCGGTGCATTCCGCCGCGCTGGTGGTGGTGGGCGAGTTGACTTGGCCGATCATCAACTTGCGCGTGGATTGGGCCGACGAAGCGCCGATTGGCGAATTGCAAAAACTCTGGGACGCCTACCGCCCACAGGTACAGGACTATATCGATCGCGCCCTCGCCCCCGACCGCTCCCCCGGCTACGGCGTGGCCGGAGACGAGCGATGAGCCGCAGCCGCGACCTGCTGGAAACGCTGGTGGGCTTCGACACCACCAGCCGCGAGTCCAACCTGCAGTTGATCGAGTTTGTGCGCGATTACCTGGCCGGGTTTGGCATCGCCAGCGAGTTGGTCTACAACGCGCAACGCAACAAGGCCAACCTGTTTGCCAGCGTCGGCCCGGTTGAGCTGCCAGGTATCGTGCTGTCGGGGCATACCGACGTGGTGCCAGTGGATGGGCAACCCTGGACCCTGCCGCCGTTCACGTTGACCGAGCGTGACGGCAAGCTGTTCGGGCGCGGCACCGCCGACATGAAGGGGTATATCGCATGCGTGCTGGCGTTGGTACCCGAACTGGTCAAAACACCGTTGCGCCTGCCGGTGCATATCGCCCTGTCCTACGATGAAGAAGTCGGATGCCTGGGCGTACGCTCATTGCTCGCTGTTTTGGAACAGCGCCCAGTGAAACCCATGCTGTGCATCATCGGCGAACCGACCGAACTCAAACCGGTGTTGGGTCATAAGGGCAAGTTGGCGATGCGCTGCGACATACAGGGCCAAGCATGTCATTCGGCGTATGCGCCTTCGGGGGTGAATGCGATTGAACATGCCGCCGATCTGATCTGCGAACTCGGGCGTATCGGCCAGCGGTTGCGTTCGCACCAGGACCCACGTTTCAACCCACCTTTTAGCACGGTACAGACCGGCCTGATCAGTGGCGGCAAGGCATTGAACATCGTCCCGGCCGATTGTCGCTTTGACTTTGAAGTACGCGCCCTGCCCGCCACGGACCCCGCTGAAGTCGCTCAAGAACTGCAAGCGTACGCCATGCAGCAGGTACTGCCGCGTATGCAGGCGGTCAGCAAGCAGAGCTCCATTCGGTTCACAGAGCTGTCAGCCTACCCGGGGCTGGTCACGGATGAGCACAGCCAGGCGGCGCAGCTGATTGCGGCGTTTTGCGGCTCGCAAGCGTTCGGCACCGTAGCGTTTGGCACCGAAGGCGGGCTGTTTGATGCGGCGGGCATTCCCACCGTGGTATGCGGGCCCGGGAGCATGGAGCAGGGGCATAAGCCGGATGAGTTCGTGAGCGTAGCGCAGTTGGCGGGATGTGATGCCATGTTGGGGCGCATGCTGGACTCGATCAGCATCTGAGCCAAACACGGTCTTACCAAGACAATGCAAAATCCTGTGCTCCCTGATACCTGCAACTGCGTCGCAGCCAACGGTAACCACGATGCGAAGCGAGCCGCTCTTGATCTTGCCCCCCGGTGTCAGGGTAGTTGTCGTGTCCCCCGCTTTTTGAAAAGCATTCCGGGGGCGGCAAGAGTATGGTCATGCCTTTCTACTCAGAAGAACGTAAAGCTGCGCTGCTGAAAATGATGCTTCCGC
>NZ_MRST01000018.1 GCF_001902145.1 Pseudomonas fluorescens | reverse complement strand
CTTGGCGCGCACGATGGCGGCGGAGTCGTTGGCAGTGACGGCGCGGGCTTCCACGGCGGCGGCAGCGCCGGCACCGTCGAGGCGGTCCATGTTGGCTTCGGTGGCGTGGCCGGCGTTGGCGCCTTTGATCACCGCTGCACCGGTGTCTTCGTTGTCGACTTCATCCCAACTCAGCATGGAAATACTCCTTCCTGGTACTCGAAAAATAAAAGTTTTTGCAGGCTACAAGGCATTGAAATACTGCGCGTAGTGTGGTCGGTAAATATCGATGCTGCACACTATGTAGTGGTCTGATCTGTTTATTGGCACACTATATGGGGTGTAACAAAACTGGTCAACGCACAAGATGTGCGGTCATAGGTCGCTGCCATACACAGATTCAGCAATCAACTGATCGGGAAGCATAACTGCGCATATGTCTTTATCGAATAAACAAATAGGTATTTATTCCTTTTGATATTCTCTCATGCAGCGCATGTTGAGGGCCTGCGCATTCGTGCGGATTGACCCAACAGCCAAAAGGAAAGCCGACATGACCATCAAAGCGATCAACGTGCGCAACCAGTTCAAAGGCGTAATCAAGGAGATTCTGCTGGGGGAAGTGGTGTCGGAAATCGACGTGCAGACCGCGTCGGGCATTGTGACGTCGGTGATTACCACGCGTTCGGTACGTGATCTGGAATTGAAGGTGGGCAGTGAGGTGATTGCCTTTGTGAAGTCGACGGAAGTGTCCATCGCCAAGTTGTGAATGAATAATGTGGGCGGGGATTGCTTACCCCTCCCACGAATGCTTCGTCGGGCAGGTTAGCGCTGTCGCAAGGCACGCTCCATGCGCAGCACACCTTCCTCCAGCATTGCCCGTGGGCAACCGAAGTTCAGGCGCACGAATTGCTGGCAGTCATCGCCAAATTCGAGCCCCGCGCTCAGGCCCACCTTGGCCTGTTCCAGAAAGAATTGCTGTGGGTCATCCAAGCCCAATGCGCTGCAATCGAGCCACGCCAGGAAGGTGCCCTGTGGCGCATGCATCACCACGCCGGGCAGGCGGGTTTTTACCGCGTCGAGCAGGTAGTCGCGGTTGGCTTGCAGGTACTGCACCAGCGCGCTGAGCCAGTCGGTGCATTCGCTGTAGGCGGCGCGGGTGGCTTCCAGGCCCAGGGGGCTGACGCTGTCGACCATGCCGCAGCGCGCCTGATTGAAACGCTCGCGCACCTCGGCGTTCTGGACCACGGCAAAGCAGGTCTTCAGGCCGGCCACGTTATACGCCTTGCTCGCCGACATCAGGGTGATGGTGCGCTGGGCAATCTCGGGGCTGAGGCTGGCGGTGGGGATGTGGCTACGGCCGTCGAAGCACAGTTCGGCGTGGATTTCGTCGCTGATGATCAATGCGCCGGTTTCCAGGCAGGCATTGGCTACCACCGTCAGTTCCTGCCGGGGAAATACCTTGCCGATGGGGTTGTGCGGATTACTCAGCAGCAACGCACCGGCACCGCTCAATGCCTGGCGCATCGCAGGCATAGGCGTGACGTATTCGTCGTTGATCAGCTCGAACGGCACTTCGATACGTGGCAGGTTCCAGTTGCCCGGCGCCAGACGAATCGGCCGATAGTTGGGGGTTTGCAGCACCACCGCCTGGCCGGGCTGGACGAATGCATGCAGGGCCATATTGAAACCAGGCTCGACGCCGGGCAGGAACAGCAGTTCTTCGGGCTGCACGCGCCAGGCGTACTTGGCCCACAGGTCAGCGACGATGGCGTCGCGCACGTCCGGGCCGGCCACGCTGTAGCCGAGAATCTGCTGGTCGAGGCGCGCGTGCAGGGCTCGCAAAATGGCGGGCGGCGCGGCGATGTCCATATCGGCGATCCACATCGGCAGAACGTCTTGCGGGTAACGGCTCCACTTGGTACTGCCGGTATCGAAGCGAGGGTGGATCGTGTCGAAATCAAAGCTCATGGACAGGCTCGTATCAGGGCGGCGGCGAAAGAATGGCGCCGATTCTAGCGCTATTAATTTTATAGGCCAGAGCTGATTACCGCCTCGCACAGCGGTGTGCGTTCCATGACCGACAAGTTCTGTAATAAAAACGCCATTGCGCTGGGGATTGAATCAGCGAGGGGCTATTTTGGTGCATCTCAATAATCAGAGTAGCCATGGATGAAATACCAACCCTTGAGTCACACCTTGATTGCTACCGCGCTGGTATTAACGATCCACGGGGTGCATGCAGCTTCCCAAGCCCCGGTTGCGGGTGAAAATGGCATGGTGGTGACGGCCCAGCACCTGGCAACCCATGTGGGTGTCGATGTGCTCAAGGCCGGCGGCAACGCGGTCGATGCGGCGGTGGCGGTGGGTTACGCACTGGCGGTGGTGTACCCGGCGGCGGGCAACCTGGGCGGTGGCGGTTTCATGACGGTGCAACTGGCTGACGGACGCAAGACCTTCCTCGACTTCCGTGAAAAAGCCCCGCTGGCGGCGACAGCCGATATGTACCTCGACAAGGCCGGCAACGTGGTCGAAGGCCTCAGCGCCAAAGGCCATTTGGCGGTCGGCGTACCGGGCACGGTTTCCGGCATGGAGCTGGCCCTGAGCAAATACGGCACCCTCAAGCGCGCCCAAGTGATTGCCCCGGCCATCAAGCTGGCGGAAAACGGTTTTGAGCTGGAGCAGGGCGATATCGACCTGTTGCACAGCGCCACCGGTGAGTTCGAAAAAGACCAGGATATGCGCGGCATTTTCCTGCATAACGGCGAGCCTATGCAGGTGGGCCAGAAGCTGGTGCAGAAGGACCTGGCCAAGACCCTCAAGGAGATCTCGGCCAAAGGCACCGACGGTTTCTATAAAGGCTGGGTTGCCAAGGCGGTGGTCGATTCCAGCCAGGCCGGCAAAGGCATCATCACCCAGGCCGACCTCGATGCGTACAAAACCCGCGAGCTGGCACCCATCGAGTGCGACTACCGTGGCTATCACGTGGTCTCTGCGCCGCCACCCAGCTCGGGTGGTGTGGTGATCTGCCAGATCATGAACATCCTCGAAGGCTACCCGATGGCCGACCTGGGCTATCACTCGGCCCAGGGCCTGCACTACCAGATCGAAGCGATGCGCCACGCCTACGTGGACCGCAACAGCTACCTCGGTGACCCGGACTTCGTGAAGAACCCCATCGAGCATCTGCTGGACAAGAACTACGCCACCAAACTGCGCGCTGCCATCGAGCCGCAAAAGGCCGGTGATTCCCAGGCCATCAAACCGGGTGTGTCGCCCCATGAAGGCAATAACACCACCCACTATTCCATCGTCGACCAGTGGGGCAACGCGGTTTCGGTGACCTATACCCTCAACGACTGGTTTGGCGCCGGGGTGATGGCGAGCAAGACCGGGGTGATTCTCAACGATGAAATGGATGACTTCACCGTCAAGGTCGGCGTGCCGAACATGTACGGGCTGGTGCAAGGCGAAGCCAACGCCATCGCACCGGGCAAGGCGCCGCTGTCGTCGATGAGCCCGACCATCGTCACCAAGGACGGCAAGGCGGTGATGGTTGTCGGTACACCGGGGGGCAGTCGCATCATCACTGCGACCTTGCTGACCATCCTGAATGTCATCGACTACAAGATGAATATCCAGGAAGCCGTGGACGCGCCGCGTTTCCACCAGCAGTGGATGCCTGAGGCCACCAACCTTGAGACGTTTGCCGTGAGCCCGGATACCCAGAAGATTCTCGAGAGCTGGGGCCATAAGTTTGCCGGTCCGCAAGATGCCAACCATTTGGCGGCGATCCTGGTCGGTGCGCCTTCTCTGGATGGCAAGCCGGTGGGTAACAACCGCTTCTATGGGGCCAACGATCCGCGGCGTAATACCGGCTTATCGTTGGGTTACTAAGGGTTTCACCCTTTGTGTAGGAGCGAGCTTGCTCGCGAAGGTCGTTAACGATAACGCGGGGTGCCTGATTCACAGCGGCGCACTCCGGTTTTTCGCGAGCAAGCTCGCTCCTACAGAGGGAGCGCGAGCAGCTGCTTTACGGCGGTAAATGCCGCCTGACGGCGCTGCGCCCAATCCCCACGAATCACCACCAGCGGCTGTCGATGCTCCTGCATCCACTCCAGGCTGGCCTGGAAAAATGCCCGGCGATCCGCCAGTTCCGGCTGGCAGCGCTGGCCGTCGGCACTCCATTCCACATCCTCGGGTGAGAGCAGCAGGTGCAGGTCGTAATGCCGCGCCAGTAGTTCGTCATCAAGCCAGCCGGGATAGTCGCCGAACAGGGTCTGGCTCCAGAGCTTGTTGGTCAGCAGGTGGGTGTCGAGGATCAGCAACGCGGGGCGTTTGGCGCGGGCGGCGTCCTCCCAGGCCAACTGGCCCTGGGCGATGGTCGGGATATCCGCCAGGGTGGTGTCGCGCTGATGCTGATCGATGAAGTGCCGCACATATTCCCCCACCATCAACCCGCCGAAGCGCGCGTGCAACTGCGCCGCCAGCCAGCTCTTGCCGCTGGATTCGGGGCCCGCCAATACCACCACTTTCATGCGCGCAACGCCGGGTCGGCGCGCCACTCGCGCCAGCCTTGCACGGCAATCGCGGTAAACAGGGCGTAGAGCGCGGCGGTGAGGTAGAGGCCTTTGTAGAGGAACAGGCCGACGAAGATCACGTCCACCACAATCCACAACGGCCAGCACTGTACGCGTTTTTGCGCCATCCACATCTGCGCCACCAGGCTGAAGCCGGTGAGGGCGGCGTCGAGCCAGGGCTGGGCGGCGTCAGTCCAGTGGGCCATGGCGGCGCCCAGCAGCAGACTGCCGACGGCGCCCACAGCCAGGCTGGCCATGATTGCCGGCGCCTTCAGGCTGGTGACCTGGCGGCCTTGCTTGACCTCGCCAGCGCGGGTCCACTGCCACCAACCGTAAACTTGCAGCGCCGCGTAGACCACTTGCAGCAGCATGTCCGAGTAGAGCTTGACCTCGAAAAACACCCAGGTGTAGAGCAACACCATCACCAGGCCGATGGGCCAGCACCAGGGGTTTTGTTTGACCGTCAGCCAGACAGCGATCACCCCCAGGGCGGCGGCGAACAGTTCAAGCCCGGACATGGCGGATCCTTGGGAGAGTGGGAGAGGGCGGTGATTGTACCCAGAGCTCACCGATCCTCAAACACAGCAATGCGTCATTGCCCTCTGTAGGAGCGAGCTTGCTCGCGAAGATCGTCAAGGTTACCGCGTATTGTCTGAATAACCGCGGTGCCTATGGGTTTTCGCGAGCAAGCTCGCTCCTACAAAAGGCTAATCAGCGCTAGATTCGGAATTGGCGCAGCAACCCATCAAGCTGCTCACTCAAGCCACGCAACTGCGCACTCGCCACGCTCGATTGCTCCGCCGCCAACGCCGTGCTGTGGGACAGCCCGGCGGCCTGGGTGACGTTCTGGTTGATGTCTTCCACCACATGGGCCTGCTGCAGGGTGGCGCTGGCAATCGAGGCGTTCAGGCCGTTGAGGTTGTGCAGTGCCTGGCCGATGGCGGTGAGGCTTGCACCGGCCTGGCCGGCTTGCTCGATGGTCAGTTGCGAGGCGCTGTGACTGTCGCTGATGACCTTGACCGCCGCTTCCGAGTGACCTTGCAGGCGCTCGATCATCACCTGGATCTCGGCAGTGGATTTCTGTGTGCGCTGGGCCAGCAGGCGCACCTCATCGGCGACCACCGCAAACCCCCGGCCTTGATCGCCGGCGCGGGCGGCTTCGATGGCGGCGTTGAGGGCGAGCAGGTTGGTCTGGTCGGCGATGGAGCGGATCACCTCCAGTACCCCGCCGATCTGCGTGCTTTCGCTGGAGAGTGTGCGGATCACCTCCACAGCCTGGCTGATGGTGGTGGAGAGCTGGTCGATCTGCTGCAAGCTGCCGTCGATGTTGACCTGGCCCTGTTGTGCCTGGGCCTGGGCATCGCGCATTTCACTCGCGGCGTGTTCGGCATTCTTCGCTACGTCCTGCACGCCGTAAGTGACTTCATTGATGGCGGTGGCCACCAGCTCCATCTGCTGCGACTGCTGCTGGCTGCGGTCATGGGCCTGGCTGGCGTTGTGGCCCAGCTCGGTGGACGACTGGCCCAGGGCGTTCGCGCACACCTGCAACTGGCCGACCACCTGGCGCAGCTTGGCGGTGAAGCTGTTGAAGTGCTGGGCCAGTTCGGTCAGTTCGTCACGACCGTGGGTGTCGAGGCTGTGGGTCAGGTCGCTTTCGCCGCTGGCGATATTGCCCATGGCATTCACCGCCGCCTGCAACGGCTGCACGATGCTGCGAGCGATCAACACCACCAGCACGGCCATCATCAGCGCAATGCCCAGGCCAATGGCCGAGGCTTTCCACACCTGGCCCCTGAATTCAGCCTGTACATCGTCCACGTAGACGCCGGAGCCGATAATCCAGCCCCAGGGTTCGAACAGTTGGATGTACGAGGTTTTCTCTACCGGCGCTTCGGCGCCGGGCTTCGGCCAGCGGTAGTTGACGATGCCGGCGCCCTTGGCCTTGGCCAGGCTCACGAATTCGTTGAACACGGCGAAACCGTCCGGGTCGCGAATCGCCGAGAGGTTCTGGCCGTCGAGCTTGGGGTTGGCCGCGTGCATGATCATTACGGGGGTGAGGTCGTTGATCCAGAAGTAATCATCGTGGTCATAACGCAGGCCGCGCACCGCGCTCAGGGCCTGTTGTTGCGCGGCGTCGCGGGTCAGTACGCCGGTTTTCTCCAGGTTCTGGTAATAGCTGAGTACGCCGCTGGCGGTCTGTACCACGTGCTGGGTCTGCTGGCGCTTGGCCTGGTAGAGGTCGCCGTGGATCTGGTTGAGCATCAACAGCCCCAAGGCCAGCAGCATCAACACGGCGACTATCAGGATCAGCCAAAGGCGGCGGCTGATCGACATGCTGCGCAAACTGTTCATCGTCCTGTCACTCCCTACTTTTTATAATTGTGGTGCTGCTTCGAGATTTCCGGCGTGTCTGATAGGCTTTCGGCCCGGAAACGGAAAACCTGAGTACTGCCTGATTTTTCACGAAATTTTTGCAGACCGGCGCCCCGCATCAACCTCGGGCGCTTGAGTGCGCTCGTCGTCAGTGAACTTAAAAAGACTAAGAGGCATGCCACGCGCATGACCTTTGGAGACAGCATGGATTTTTGGATCGCCATACAGGCATTGATTCTCGGCATCGTAGAGGGGCTTACGGAGTTCTTGCCGATCTCCAGCACCGGCCACCAGATCATCGTCGCCGACCTGATCAACTTTGGCGGCGAGCGTTTCGAAGCCTTCAACATCATCATCCAGCTCGGCGCGATCCTGGCCGTGGTCTGGGAGTTTCGGCGCAAGATCTTCGATGTGGTCGTTGGCCTGCCGACCCAGCCCCAAGCCCGCCGCTTCACGGTCAACCTGATCATTGCCGTATTGCCGGCAGTGGTACTCGGGGTAATCTTCGCCGACCTGATCAAGCACTACCTGTTCAACCCGATCACCGTAGCCGCGGCGTTGGTGGTGGGGGGCGTGGTCATGTTGTGGGCTGAACGCCGCCAGCATGCGGTGCGGGCTGAAACCGTCGACGACATCACCTGGAAAGACGCCTTGAAAGTCGGCCTGGCCCAGTGCCTGGCGATGATCCCCGGCACTTCGCGTTCCGGTGCGACGATCATCGGCGGCCTGTTGTTCGGCCTGTCGCGCAAGACGGCCACTGAGTTCTCGTTCTTTCTGGCGATGCCGACCATGGTCGGTGCGGCGGTGTACTCGGGCTATAAATACCGTGACCTGTTCCAGCCCGGCGACCTGCCGGTGTTCGCCATTGGCTTTGTCACCTCGTTCATCTTCGCGATGATCGCGGTCAAGGGCCTGCTCAAATTCATCGCCAGCCACAGCTATGCGGCGTTTGCCTGGTACCGGATCGCCTTTGGCCTGGTGATCCTGGCGACCTGGCAGTTCGGCTGGATCGACTGGACTGCGGTCAAGCCATGACTATCCAGCACCCACGCCTGAAGGCGCTGCTCTTTGTGCTGCTGTGTGCCGCGCCGCTGCTGGGTTCGGCGTTGCTGTGGTATCGCGGCGAAACGGTGATCCCGTTGATGGCTTACGGCGTGGTCAGCCTGGTGGCGTTCTTCCTGTACTGGAGCGATAAACGCAAGGCGCAGACCGAAGGCTGGCGCACCCCGGAAAACATCCTGCACGCGGTGGAGCTGGCCGGCGGTTGGCCTGGGGCGTTGATCGCCCAGCAGGTATTCCGGCACAAGACGCGCAAGGTGTCTTACCAGGTGCTGTTCTGGGTGATCGTGCTGTTGCACCAGGTGTTCTGGCTGGACCAGCTGTTCCTCGGCGGCACCTTGCTGTCAATCCTCTAGCCGCAAGCCAATCTGCGTGCGCTTGGGCAGCTTGCTGACCACCAACTGGTGGGAGCGCTGCAACAGGCCGCGCAGTTCCTCTGCGCCCAAAGGGTAGGGTGTGTTCATGATGACCCACTGCGCCCTCGCCAGGTAAGGCGCCGGGTGAATGCCCGGGCGGTCGACGTGACCCAGGAACAGCTCCTTGTCGACCTTGAAGGCCAGCGACTCACCGCGCAGGTTCTGCAAGGCGAACATCTTGTTGCCGGCAATCGAAAACACGCGCACGCCACCCCATTTGTAGTCTTCCCGTGCGCCTGGCAGGCCCAGGCAGAAACGTGCGACTTGTTCTTCCGTCATGCTCATAACAGCCGATCTCCACAGCCTTTGAAGCCTTCTTCCAGGTAGTCGATCCAGGCCCGGATGGCGGGCAGCACGCCGCGCCGGTGCGGGTAGACCGCCTGCAGCCAGCCGCCCGGTAATGACCATTGCGGTAGCAGCTGCACCAGCCGGCCGCTGGCCAGCTCCTCCTCGCAGTACATCATCGGTAGCATCGTAAAGCCCACGCCCATGATGGCGCTGGCCTTGCGCACGATAAAGTCTTCGATGCCAAGGCGGGCTTCCATGACCAGCTCATGCGTGTTGCCCTGGGGATCGATGATGCGTTGATGCACCATGCGGTCTGCCTCGAGCGCGCCGAGTATGGGCAGCTGTTTGAGGTCCTCCAGGGTTTCGACCCGCCGCTCACGCATGAACGCGGGGCTGGCCACCAGCACGGTATGTGCCTGGCGCAGACGTTTGGTCACCAGCAACGGGTCCTCATCCCCTAGTTCTCGCACGCGCAGTGCCACGTCAATACCTTCGGCTACCAGGTCAACGCGACGGTTGACCAGGTTCATATCCAGCTGCACCAACGGGTGCGCGGCAAGAAACCCAGCCACCAGTTCCGGCAGGATGTGCTGGGCCAGCCCCACCGGGCAACTGACCCGCAGCCGCCCACGCGGCTCGCTGGACATGCTGGCCACGGCCTCGTCGGCCATTTCCGCTTCAAGCAGCATGGCCTGGCAGTGGCGCAGGTAGCGTTCGCCGACGGCAGTGAGGGTCAGTTGCCGAGTGGTGCGCTGCAGCAAACGTGCACCCAGGCGGTCTTCCAGCTCGGCAATGCGCCGTGACAGCCTGGATTTGGGAATCCCGAGTAGCCGGCCAGCCGCAGCAAAACCGCCGGCTTCGACGACTTTGGCGAAATAGTAGAGGTCGTTGAGGTCTTGCATGGTGGGCCTATTGTCCTGTCAGTGGGACAAACTATCGCATTTCAGCTGGCTTATCGACCATTGGTTTCATGCGTAGCATCACCACCATCTGATCGCCACTGTCGATCCCACCTCGGAGATCCATCATGAAACTGTTGCACATCGATTCCAGCATCCTCGGCGACCACTCGGCCTCCCGTCAGCTCAGCGCCGGTGTGGTCAAGGCGTGGCAAGCCGCCCAGCCGGGTGTGGAAGTGACCTACCGCGACCTCGCCAGCGAAGGCATCAACCATTTCTCCGGCGCTACCCTGGGTGCATTGGGCACTGCCGCTGAACTGCGTGATGCAGCGCAAAAGCACGAGGCTGAACTGAGTGCATCGTCGCTGGCTGAATTCCTCGCCGCCGATGCTGTGGTGGTGGGTGCGCCGATGTACAACTTCACCATTCCCACCCAGTTGAAAGCCTGGATCGACCGCATCGCGGTGGCCGGCCAGACCTTTCGCTATACCGAAGCTGGCCCTGAAGGCCTGTGCGGCAACAAGAAAGTCATTATTGTCTCCACCGCCGGTGGCCTGCATGCCGACCAAGCCTCGGGCGCTGCACACGAAGGCTACTTGAAGCTGCTGTTCGGTTTCCTCGGTATCACCGACATCGAGATTGTTCGCGCTGAAGGCCTGGCCTACGGTGATGAAGTGCGCAGCAAAGCCATGAGCGACGCCAACGTGCGCATCAACGAGCAGCTGTTCGCCGCAGCGTAAGGCTTATGTAAATTTGCCGTGTCCTCGGTTTCATTCTGAAACCGAGCGCCTAAACTCTGTATTCTGATCGCCTGAGCGCGAGCGGAGTACGGAGTTTTTTCGTTGTGGCCCAGGTTATGCAGACATCCACTCGATACCCTGGACTTTTTATTCGACGGCCGGTTTTTATGCAGCAAAGGTGGACATCCCCATGATGCGTCTTTGTGCTGTTTTGGTTCTTTCGCTGTTGGGCGGCCTGGTTTCAGTGCACGCCGCGCCGGCACCGCACCCCCATTGGAGTGTGGGGTTTCATCGCATGAGTTTTCTCGACCCGCTGGATGCGCAGCCGATGAAAGCCATTGCGTTCTACCCCTCTACCGATGCCGAGCGCACCACCGCGTTGGGCGCCTACCATGTCGCGGCCGGCGAAGATGCCAAGGTGGCGATCGGGCGCTTCCCGATGCTGATGTTGTCCCACGGCAATACCGGCACGCCCCTGGCCCTGCACGATCTGGCTACGTCACTGGTGCGTAAGGGATTCGTAGTGGTGGCGGTCCTGCATCCCGGCGACAACTATAAGGACCACAGCCGCCTGGGCACGGTGAGTAATCTATATGGCCGGCCGATCCAGATATCCCAGGCGATCACCGCGACCCTGGCCGATCCGATGCTGTCGCCCTTTGTCGATGTCGATCAGATCGGCGTCATCGGTTATTCCGCCGGTGGCGAAACGGCATTAATCCTGGCGGGCGCCAAGCCGGATTTCGAACGTCTGCGCCGCTACTGCCAGGAACGCCCCGAAGACCGCGACGCGTGCACCACCAAGGGCGAGTTGGTGATCGATCGCGACGACTTGCAACCCCAGGCTGACCCGCGCATCCATGCCTTGATGCTGATGGCGCCGCTGAGCTTGATGTTCGGCCGCCACACTCTGGCGGACGTGCATGTGCCGGTGCTGCTTTACAGTGGCGATGGCGACCAACTGGTAGCAGTAGACAAAAACGCCGCCGCCCTGGCGCGCAAGCTGCCAGAGCCACCGGATTTCAAGCTGTTGGTCGGGGCAGGGCACTTTGTATTCATGGCCCCGTGCGACAGCGAGCAACTGGCGATGATGCCGGGCATCTGCACCGATGCCGATGGCGTCGACCGCGAAGGTATTCACCGCGATATGGTCTCCGAGGCCGGGCGTTTTTTCAGTCGCACCCTCGGTGAGGCGACACGCGCGGGCTTGCAGACCGCTGATCAGTAGGCACGGCGCCTGAGCAGTACGGTCAGGCCGAGCGCGCTGACCGACAGCAACGCGGCGCAGAAGAAGATCCAGCCGTAGCCGAGGTTCAACGCCACGGCGCCCATCAACGGCCCGGCAATCGCCAGGGCCAGGTCGAAAAACACCGCATAGGCACTCAGCCCCGCACCGCGGCTGCTGTCCGGCACTTGCTTGATGGCCTCCACCCCCAGCGCCGGGTACACCAGTGACAAACCAAAACCGGTCAACCCGGCGCCGATCAAGGCCACGCCGGTAGACGGTGCCAGCCACAACAGCGCCAGGCCCAGGGTTTCGATGATCATGCAGGCGATGGCGGCGGTGAACCCGCCAAACCGGCTGATGGCAGAAATGAACAGCAGGCGCGACAGAATAAAACACACGCCAAA
This sequence comes from Pseudomonas fluorescens, assembly GCF_001902145.1. Lineage (GTDB taxonomy): Bacteria > Pseudomonadota > Gammaproteobacteria > Pseudomonadales > Pseudomonadaceae > Aquipseudomonas > Aquipseudomonas fluorescens_BV. The sequence continues at coordinate 214,678 of NZ_MRST01000018.1, read as the reverse complement.
TACCGTGAGGCAATACGCCGCGCCGCTCCAGCCACGATTGAGGTAATACAGGGTAATGAAGGTTGTCAGCGTGCCGTAGCCAATCGATGCCAGGCACAAGCTGGTGCCAAACGGCGCGATGCGCCCGAACACTGCCCAAAACGGCAGCCGCTCACCGCGCACCACCGGCACCGAAGGTTTATTGCGGATCAGCACCAGCCCCAACCCCGCCAACACTGACAGGGCAATTCCCAGGCTGGTATAGCCATATTCCGCCACCATTACCACGCCGAGTGGCGCACCAATGGCAATGGCGCCGTAGGAGGCAATGCCATTCCAGGAGATCGAGCGCGCGGTGTGTTGAGTGCCCACCGCGCCCATGCACCAACTGATGGTCCCCACGCCAATCAGGCCCTGGGCCACGCCGAGCAGCAGGCGACCGGCGATCAGAATACCCAGGCTCAGGCTCGGCAGGCTTTGCACCAGTGTGGCAATAAAGGTCAGCACACCGCTGATCAGAATACCGACCAGGCCCAGCACGATTGCGCGTTTGGTGCCGACGTTATCCGACATCCGCCCAGCCATCGGACGACTGAGCAGCGTGGCCAGGTACTGCGAACCGATGGTGACCCCGGCCACCACGGCGCTGAAGCCCAGTTGCTCGTGCACATAGCCTGGAATCACCGCGATCGGCAGGCCGATGCAGATAAAGGCAATGAAGGTGTAGAAGACGATGGAGACGATCTGCAGGGTGATCGACAGGGAGGAGGGGGCGGCAGGCATGAGGACTCGATCGCTGGCGGGCGGTAAAAGTATCATGGCATATCCCGCCTCCCTGTAGGAGCGAGCTTGCTCGCGAAGAACGTCAACGATAACGCGGACTGCCTGATTCCGCGCGGTGCTCTCAGGTTTTTCGCGAGCAAGCTCGCTCCTACAGTAGTGTGCATGCAAAAAGCCCCGTCACAGGGACAGGGCTTTTTTTGCAGCTTGCAGCTCAGTGCTGTTCTTAGAACACTACACCCTGGCTGCGCAGGTAGTCGTCATAGGTACCGCTGAAGTCGATCACGCCGCTAGGGCTCAACTCGATAATGCGGGTGGCCAGGGACGATACGAACTCACGGTCGTGGCTGACGAAGATCAGCGTGCCCGGGTAGTTCTCCAGCGCCAGGTTCAGCGCTTCGATGGATTCCATGTCCAAGTGGTTGGTCGGTTCGTCCATGATCAGCACGTTCGGCTTTTGCAGGATCAGCTTGCCGAACAGCATGCGACCTTGTTCACCACCGGAGATCACTTTGACCGACTTCTGGATTTCGTCGTTGGAGAACAACATGCGGCCCAGGGTGCCACGAATCATTTGCTCGCCTTGGGTCCACTGGCCCATCCAGTCGAACAGGCTCACGTCGTCTTCGAAGTCGTGGGCGTGGTCCTGGGCGTAGTAGCCCAGTTCGGCGGCGTCGGTCCACTTGATGCTGCCGGCATCCGGGGTCAGTTCGTTGACCAGGGTGCGCAGCAGGGTGGTCTTGCCGATACCGTTCGGGCCAATGATCGCCACGCGCTCGCCAGCTTCAACCTGGAAGCTGAAGTCCTTGAACAGCGGCTTGCCGTCAAAACCCTTGGCCATCTTTTCGACCATGACCGCCTGGCGGTGCAGCTTTTTGTTCTGCTCGAAACGGATGAACGGGCTCACACGGCTCGACGGCTTGACCTCGGCCAGTTGGATCTTGTCGATCGCCTTGGCACGGGATGTGGCCTGCTTGGCTTTCGAGGCGTTGGCCGAGAAGCGGCTGACGAAGGATTGCAGTTCGGATATCTGCGCTTTCTTCTTGGCGTTGTCCGACAGCAATTGCTCGCGGGACTGGGTCGCCACGGTCATGTACTCGTCATAGTTGCCCGGGAACAGGCGCAGCTCGCCGTAGTCCAGGTCAGCCATGTGCGTGCACACGCTGTTCAGGAAGTGACGGTCGTGAGAGATGATGATCATCAGGCTGGAGCGCTGGGTCAGGATGTTCTCCAGCCAGCGGATGGTGTTGATGTCCAAGTGGTTGGTCGGTTCGTCGAGCAACAGCACTTCCGGGTCGGAGAACAGCGCCTGGGCCAGCAATACGCGCAGCTTCCAGCCTGGGGATACTTCGCTCATCGGGCCGAAATGCTGTTCCAGGGGAATACCCAGGCCCAGCAGCAGCTCGCCGGCGCGGGACTCGGCGGTGTAGCCGTCCATCTCGGCGAACTCGGTTTCCAGCTCGGCCACGGCCATGCCGTCTTCTTCACTCATTTCCGGCAGCGAGTAGATGCGGTCGCGCTCGGCCTTGACCTTCCACAGCTCTTCGTGGCCCATGATCACGGTGTCGAGTACGGTGAATTCTTCGTAGGCGAACTGGTCCTGGCGCAGTTTACCCAGGCGCACATTCGGCTCCAGCATGACCTGGCCGCCGGACGGATCGAGGTCACCACCGAGGATTTTCATGAAGGTCGACTTGCCGCAACCGTTGGCACCGATCAGACCATAGCGGTTGCCGGCGCCGAACTTGACCGAGACGTTCTCGAAGAGCGGCTTGGCGCCGAACTGCATGGTGATGTTAGCTGTGGAGATCAATTACTTTACCTATCAATGGGTTGCGAGCGTGACGGCAGGTGCCTTCAGGCATGCGTCAACAGCGACATCAAGGCGCGAAACCCGGTCGCTGAGCACAAAATCTGGGATGTGTGTTGGAATTTGGCGCGCATTGTCGCATATGTCAGGCGACAGTTGTATGGCGAGCGAAGGATGGTAACGGCTGCAACCGCCGCCAACGTCAAAAAAAAGGCCCGCGAGGAGAGGGCGGGCCAAGTGATTCACTGGAGTAGGTAGGCTTCACCCTATAGGTGGAAAAGTGAAGACCTTGTGAAAATGCCGTGATCAAATCGGATAGCCACGTTTAATGCCTGTCCGGGTAGGAGCGAGCTTGCTCGCGAAGAACGTCAACGATCACGCGTGTTGCCTGAATGAATGCAGCGCCTGTGAGTTTTTCGCGAGCAAGCTCGCTCCTACAAAAGAAGGGCATTTATGACCGCCGCACGAAGGTGCGCATGGTTTGCCCCGGGCCAGTGCTGAATACAGTGGGCCTGGGCATGCCCTCATCTGCTGCGATAAATACAAAATCATCGCCGTCGAGCCTGTAACTGGCGGGGAGTTGCTTGCCTGCATCTTCGCCGATGGCGTCCGTCCAGGTGATGCTTTTGGGCGTAGTACTGGCGTCCAGCTCGAACCGACCCGCCAGCAATATTTCGCCACTGACCGTGATCACGTCGAATCTGTCCCCCACAATTGTCGTCATCGCTCCTGGCGCGCTGTGGGCATCCACAGGGTTCAGCACGCCATTGTCTTCAAGGGCTGTTTGCTCCCAAGTGCCTTGCAGTGCACGAAAGTCCGAGGCTGAAAGCGGTGACATGCAAACTCCCTATTGCTGTTCAAAAAAATGTTCAATTGTATTGAGACTGACACTGTCCCACATGTAGGCGAAATTTTTTTCTTTATAAGACAGGTATTTGACAGCTTTTTCATGTTGTATTGACTACGCTTGCAACCAGATCAGTCTGACATGGCTATGTGATTTGGCTTACTCACCGAAATGAAACCGAAATAATCCCTAAGTCTGTGGGATATTTCAGAGGACTGAGTGGTCACATCGCCATCGGTCTGCCGTATCCAGGGCGCTGTCCCTGATTTTTGAAGTCATCCAGACTTCTGAGAATGATGGCCTTTTAGTATTATTTTAAGGTGTTCTTATTTTGAATCGTACTTCCCCGCTTCCGCCTTCCGCAGCGTCTGATGAAATTGATTTATTTGAATTGTTTCACGCCATCTGGCGACAAAAAAAGCTGGTGGTGGGGTGTACGCTTCTGGCCGGGGTATTAGGCGCAGGTTATGCCTTCCTGGCACCCAAGACCTATGAAGTCAGCAGTGTGTTACGGCCTGCGGCTATCAACGAGCTGGACGCCTTGAACCGTTCGGAAGTGTATAAGTTGCCGCCTGCCGATGCGCTGCTCAAAGTGGGCGCGCAGTTGGACTCTTATGATGCGCGCCTGGGGTTCTTCAAGGATCATGAGGAGTTGTTCAAGGCGTTCAAGAAACCGGGGCAAACCCTTGAGCAGAGCTTTGAGGCGTTCAACCGCAATTCCGTCAACCTGATTCTGCCCGACCCCAAGAAATCCGATTCGTTGAGCAGTTATATTCGTCTGGAGCTGCAATACCCCACCGACGTCGATGGTGTCGCGATCCTCAACGGTTTTGTGGACTACGCCATTGCCGCCGAGCGTCAGCAAGTGGGTGCAGACCTCAAGGTGATCGTCAATAACCGCCTGAGCGAGCTCAAGGGCAAGATCGACGCCGCCCGCGCCAACTACGATACCGATAAAGAATCGAAAATCGCCAAGCTGCTGGAAGCTGACCGGCTCAAGCGTGCCCAACTGCAGGATGAACTCAGCGCCCTGCGCCTGCAGATGAAGATGGAACGCACCAACCGCCTCGCCGAGTTGGCCGAAGCCATCAGCATTGCCAAGTCCATGGGCATTCGTACACCGACAACGCCGTCCTCTATGGCCGACTCCACCCGCACGGGTTCGAGCCAGGTCATGCGGACCGAGGTGAACAACCAGAAGATCCCGCTGTATTTCATGGGGACCGAGGCGCTGGAAGCAGAGCGCGCTGCATTGCAGCAGCGTACCAGCGACGATTTCACCAACCCGCGCATTGCCGAGATCGGCAAAGACCTGCAACTGCTGGAAAGCAACCGCGAAGTCGAGGTGCTGCGCAAGCGCGGCAATGAAGACATCTTTTTGCAGGACGTCGAGCCGCTTCGCGCTGAAGTCGCCAGGTTGCGTGGTTTGAACATCGACATGAGCAACCTCAAGCTGGTAACGATTGACCGCCGCGCCCAGGAGCCTCTGTCGCCGATCAAACCTAAGAAGCCGCTGGTTATCGCGTTGAGCCTCGTTGGCGGCCTGTTGCTGGGCCTGATGATTGCGCTGATCCGCTACTTCGTTCGCAGCCGCACTCAGGTCGTACCCTATTCGGCATTAGGGGATCGCCGCGAGGGTAAAGACACACCGCTGTAACCCTTCAAACGCCCTCAAACAGGCAGGCTCAAGGGCCTGCCTGCTCCTACCCCCAGCACACTCAGTAGACAGCTTTTCACAATTCTTAGTTAACCTTTGGTTACAAAGTGTGGCTAAATAACTGCCAATGGTCACACGCAGGCGGTTATCCCGCCGGCCGTGTCACCTGTATGTGAATTGTGATTTCAGGTGCTGCTTATTCATCCTCGGCCGTTGTGGGCCCGCAGGAGCAGCCTGTTCTCTCCCTGACGTGTGACGAATCCCTTGAAACTCATCATTGTTGCTCTCTACGTTGCTTCCATTGCGTATGTACACCTGCGTGGTCGGGTGCGGCACAAGCTGGGTCGCCAGCTTAGCGATCACTCGACGTTCCTGGCGCCGATCAACTGTTTCCTGTACCTGTTCTCCAAGCAGCCCAGCCGTCCCTACCTCTCGCCCAGCGACTTTCCGGACCTGAGCCCATTGCAGGAGCACTGGGAAGAGATCCGCGAAGAAGGCCAGAATCTGATGCGGGCGGGTGAGATCAAGCGCTCGGAGCAATACAACGACGTAGGTTTCAACTCGTTTTTCAAGACCGGCTGGAAGCGTTTCTACCTCAAGTGGTACGGCGACAGTCACCCTTCGGCGATGAAGCTGTGCCCACGCACCACCGAGCTGGTGCAAAGCATCGGCTCGATCAAGGCCGCGATGTTCGCCGAACTGCCACCGGGCTCCAAGCTGGTGCGTCACCGCGACCCGTATGCGGGCTCGTACCGCTATCACCTGGGGCTGGATACGCCTAACGATCCAGGCTGCTACATCAATGTGGACGGCGAAAGTTATTACTGGCGCGACGGCGAGCCGGTGATGTTCGACGAGACCTACATTCACTACGCGCAAAACACCACCCAACAGAACCGCATCATTCTGTTCTGTGATATCGAACGGCCGATGAAGTACCGCTGGGCGGCGGCGTTCAACCGTTGGTTCAGCCGCAATGTGATGGCGGCCGCAGGTTCGCCCAACGATGAGGGCGACAAGACCGGCGGCCTCAACCGTGCCTTCACCCGGCTGTACAAGATTCGCCTGCGTGGCAAGGAGCTCAAAAAGCGCAATCGCACACGCTACTACCTGGAAAAGTGGGCGATCTTTGCCGGTCTGGCGCTGATCTTCATTCTTATCTGACCTGGCTCAGGGCGCGGATCACCCAGGGGGTTGCGCGCCCAACTTGTCCCACATCTTTTTGCTGATCTTCTGCCGATTGGCATACCCCGCCCACGGGTCGTCCTTCAACGCCTGCAACCGCTGGTGCAGGTTTGCCACTGTCCACTGTTGGGCGCCGCGCAACCCTTTCAATTCCTCTCGACTCACCGGCACCGACACTGGCAGGCCCGGGCGTGCCCGCACTGAATACGCCGCGACGGTACTGGCGCCGCGGGCGTTACGCAGGTAATCGATAAAGATCTTGCCCACGCGGTTCTTGGGGCCACTGGTGGCGGTAAAGCGTTCAGGCAGTTGGCGGGTCATGAATCGGGCAATGGCTTTGGCGAATGCCTTGACGGTGTCCCAGTTATCGCGCCGGGCCAATGGCACGATCAAGTGCAGACCCTTGCCGCCGCTGGTTTTGACGAAAGCTTGCAAGCCCAGCTCATCAAGTACCGACAGGGTCAGTTGGGCCGCTTCCAGCATGGCTTTCCAGGGCAAGGCCGGGTCAGGGTCGAGATCGAGAACGAACAGGTCGGGCGTTTCAATCTTGTCGGCGGTAGCGCCCCAGGTGTGAAACTCGACCGTGCCCATTTGCACGGCACCGACCAGTGCGTCCACGCTGTCTATTTCCATCAGGCGCGCATGGCCTGGGTCCAGCGCCTGGTCCAGTTGCTTGATGTGTGGGATTGCCATGCGCTCTGAGTGTTTCTGGAAGAACTGCTCACCTTCGATCCCTTCTGGCGCCCGCAGCAGTGACACGGCACGTGTGCGCAGAAAGGGCAGGATCCATTCGCTGATATCGGTGTAGAACTGCGCCAGTTGCTGTTTTTGCGTGCCGCTGTGCTTGTCGATAATGCGATCGGGGTGAGTGATTTTCACGTTCTTCACCGTTGCCTGCGCTTTACCGGCTTTCGATGCCTCGGGTGCCTTGACCGACTTGGCCGCGCGCGGCTGTTCATGAACGATCTGCGAGGCTGGCTTGTCGGTGCGCAGGCTCACAAACGCGGCCTGGCGCACCACGCCTTCACGGGTCCATTCGGCAAATTGCACTTCGCCTACCAGACTCGGCTCAACCCAATGCACGCCACGGGCCTGGGCATTGGTCAATGGCTTTTGCAGTGGCGAGTCCTTGCGCTCGAGCGGGGTGAGCTTGGCATAGATAGTTTTCAGCGCCGCCTGATCAAAGCCCGTGCCCACGCGCCCGGCATATACCAGGCCGGTGTCATCGTTGACCGCCAACAGCAGCGCCCCAAAGCCGCTGCGCGAACCTTGTGGGCGGGTGTAGCCGACAATCACGAACTCTTGGCGCAGGCGGCATTTGAGCTTGATCCAGTCGGCACTGCGTCGCGACACATAGGGGCTGCCGGCACGCTTGCCGATCACGCCTTCCAGCGCCAGGTCACAGGCGCTTTCGAAAATATCGCGCTGGCTGGCGGCAAAGGCTTCGGAGAAGCGCAGCAGTTTGCTTCGGCTGGCGGACAGTGCGGATTTAAGCGCAGCCCGGCGCTCTTCGACCGGGTCTTCGCGTTGGTCGCGGCCATTCAAAAAGGGTGCGTCGAACAGGTAATAGACGATGTCCAGGCTGCGGCCGATATCGAATGCGTTTTGCAGCGCCTGGAAATCTGGCAGCCCGTCGCCATTGAGGCTGACCACTTCGCCATCCAGCCAACTGTCCTTGAGCTTGAGGGCTTGCAAGGCTTTGCACTGACGCGGCAGGCGTTCGGTCCAGTCGTGGCCGTTGCGGGTGAACAGGCGCACTTCACCATCGCGAATGCGCGCCATGATGCGGTAGCCGTCGAACTTGATCTCGTAGCGCCAATCACCTTCGGGCGCCCGGTCGACCAAGGTTGCCAATTGGGGGACGAACTCGTCAGGCAGGGTAGCGTTGCGCTTGGGCGCTTTGGCTTTTGGCGCGGCCTTGGCCTTGGCTTTTGGCTTGCCCACGACCGCATCACTGAGCACGCTGGCGGGCTCGGCCTCGACAATATCGAACTCAGAGGCCGGGCGCGCCTGCTGATCGTTTTCCTTGATCAACAGCCATTGTTCCTTGTCGCCGCTGCCCTTGAGCCGGGTACGTACCAAGGCCCAGTCTCCGGAGAGTTTTTCACCGACCAGAGTGAATTTCAGTTTGCCCGCCGCGTAGGCCTTGCGCGGGTCATCGTGGGGCTGCCAGATGCCTCGGTCCCACACGATCACATCCCCCGCACCGTATTGGCCAGCGGGAATGCTGCCCTCGAAACTGCCATAGCTCAGTGGGTGGTCTTCAACATGCACCGCCAGGCGTTTCTGGCTCGGGTCCAGGCTCGGGCCCTTGGGCACCGCCCAGCTCAGCAGCACGCCATCGAGTTCCAGGCGAAAGTCGTAGTGCAGGTTGCGCGCATCATGCTTTTGAATCACAAAGCTTAGGGCCGAAGCGTTACGTTTGCTGGCGGGGGAACTGCCGGCGGGTTCGGCGGTGATCTTGAAATCGCGCTTGCGGTTGTACTCGCTCAGGGGCTTTGCCATGTCGTTCTCCCTTCAATGGCAGGCTCAAGAGGCCTTGTTATTGGACTTTTTCGCGGCGCTCTTTTTCGCCGCAGGTTTACCCGCCAGGCTGCGTTTGAGCAGTTCGGTCAGGTCGATGACATCCGCGGATTTTCGCTCTTCGCCGCCTTCGACCGTTTCCACATCTTCGATCTTGCCGGCCTTGGCTTTCTTCGCCACCAGCGCCCTGATCTTGTCCTGGAAGCTGTCACGGTATTCATCGGGCTGCCAATCGGCGCTCATGTCTTCCACCAGGCGCTTGGCCATGTCCAATTCACCTTTGGCCAGGGTCGGCTTTGTCACATCGCTGCCCAGTTCCAACTCATCCAGGCTGCGCACTTCGGCGGGCCAGCGCAGCATGACCAGCACCAGGGCCGACTCCAGCGGCATCAACGCGGCCAGGTGTTGCTTGGTGTGCAGCACCACATTGGCCAGGGCGACCTTGCCGGTTTTTTTCAGCGCTTCGCGCAGCAGTGCATAGACCTTGCCGCCGCGTTTATCCGGGGCGAGGAAGTAGGGGGTGTCGATGTTTTGCAGGGGTATCTGGTCGCTGGCGACGAAGGCGATGATTTCGATGGTCTGGGTGGACTTGGGGTGGGCCGAGCGAATTTCGTCTTCGCTGAGCACCACGTAGCGGCCTTTTTCAAAGGCCACGCCCTTGACGATATTGTCCTTGGTGACCTCCTTGCCGGTGGTTTTGTTGATGCGCTTGTAGCCCACCGGGTCCATGCTGCGCTTGTCCAGCCAGTCAAAGTCGACGCCTTGTGAAGAGGTCGCCGAGACCAGCGATACCGGGATGTGAACCAAGCCGAAACTGATGGCGCCTTTCCAGATTGCCCGAGGCATAGGTGTGATTCCTTAACAATGAGCCTGTGTGCTGGTGACTCGCAGCGCAGGGCAAAAGTTTCGGCGGATAGATGCTCGGACAGATCGTGTTACACCTGATGAGAAACTATTTAGTGTCACAACGCGAACCCACGGCGTAGCGTGTTATCGAAAGCACGTAGTACTTGGCATAGAGAGGTTTGGCCATGAACCGTTGTGTACGTCATCTTGCAGCACTGGCGCTGGGCCTGGCCCTTGCGCCATTGGCCCAGGCGCAAAACTTGCCAGGGCGTAGCGACCACGGCCCTATTCACCGGGCCAACCCCAATAGCATGCAGGGTACCCAGCCCAATGCACCGGCAGTTCGCAGTATCCAGCCTGTCCCGGCAAACCCGCGGCCGACGCTGGAAAACGGCGGCATCGGCAACCGCTACCCCAAGCAGGAGGCGGCCCCCAGCCGACCGGCCACCGCACCCAAAGCGCCCACCTATGATGCCAACGGCAATCGCCGCTAAGGATTTCGCCTTATGTTTGTACGTAAAACCCTGTTAGCCGTCCTGTGCGCCAGCGCGTTACTGCCGTTGAGCGCGGTGTATGCCGCCGATAGCCAACAGTTCCCCAGCGAGCAAGGCAGCATCACCGCCACGCCGGTTGCCAGGGGCCTGGACCATCCGTGGGCGCTGGCGTTTTTGCCGGACCAGCAAGGTTTCCTGGTGACCGAACTGCCTGGAAACCTGCGGTTTGTCAGCCCGGACGGCAAGCTGTCTGCGCCCTTGAAGGGCGTGCCGCAGGTATGGGCCAAAGGGCAGGGTGGGTTGCTGGATGTGGTGCTGTCGCCAGACTTCAAGCAGGACCGCCTGGTGTACCTGTCGTACGCCGAAGGCGGTGGCGAGGGTGGCAAGGCCGGCACAGCCGTAGGGCGTGGGCGTTTGACGGCCGACTTGAGCGGCTTGGAGGACTTCAAGGTGATACTGCGCCAGGAACCCAAGCTGTCTACCGGCAACCACTTCGGCTCGCGCCTGGCCTTCGACCGTGATGGCTACCTGTTCGTGACCCTGGGGGAGAACAACGACCGCCCCACGGCCCAGGACCTGGACAAGCTGCAAGGTAAAGTGGTGCGCATCTACCCGGATGGTCGCGTGCCGGACGACAACCCTTTTGTCGGTCAACCCGGCGTGCGCCCGGAAATCTGGTCCTACGGGCACCGTAACCCCCAAGGGCTGGCCCTGAACCCCTGGAGCGGCACGATCTGGGAACATGAACACGGGCCCCGTGGCGGTGACGAAGTCAATATCATCGAGCGCGGCAAGAATTACGGCTGGCCGTTGGCAACCCATGGCATCAACTATTCCCTGCTGCCGATTCCCGAAGCCAAGGGCAAAACGGCAGAGGGCACAGTGGCGCCCCATCATGTGTGGGAGAAGTCGCCGGGCGTCAGTGGCATGGCGTTCTATGACGGCGACCGGTTCAAGCCATGGCAGCACAACCTGTTTGTCGGTGCGCTGGTGAGTCAGGAGCTGATTCGGCTTCAGTTCGAGGGGGATAAGGTGATCCACGAGGAACGCTTGTTGGGCGAATTGAAAGCACGGATTCGCGATGTGCGGCAGGGGCCGGATGGCTTTCTCTATGTGCTGACCGATGAGGATGACGGCGTGTTGTACCGGGTTGGGCTGAATCAGGACTAAACGTGTGGGAGGGGGATGACAGCAGACGCAGATCTAATTGATGCGCCGCGATCCAAATGTGGGAGCTGGCTTGCCTGCGATGGCGGTGGTTCAGTTAAAGATTCAGCGACTGACACTCCGCTTTCGCAGGCAAGCCAGCTCCCACATTGGATCTCACTGTACCTGCAGAATCGGGGTTATAGCCCCAGCTCAGACAGTCCCGGATGCTCATCCGGGCGCCGCCCCAGCGGCCAATGGAACTTGCGTTCACTTTCCTTGATTGGCATATCGTTGATGCAGGCAAAGCGGTTGGCCATCAAGCCGTTCTCATCGAACTCCCAGTTCTCATTGCCGTACGAGCGAAACCAGTTACCCGAATCATCGTGCCATTCATAGGCGTAGCGCACGGCGATGCGGTTATCAGTAAAGGCCCACAATTCCTTGATCAGTCGATAATCCAGCTCCTTGGCCCATTTGCGGCTCAGGAACTGCTTGGCTTCTTCGCGGTTATGGGCAAATTCGGCGCGGTTACGCCAGTTCGTATCCAGGGTGTAGGCCAGAGACACGCGTTGTGGGTCGCGGGAGTTCCAGCCGTCTTCGGCCAGGCGGACTTTTTCGATGGCAGACGTGCGGGTAAACGGTGGCAGGGGCGGGCGGGCTTCTGCTTGGGCTGACATGGATGGCTCCTCAAAGCAATTAAGGTTGGGTCGAAGTTGCCGGGGTGGTAGGTTCAAAGTTGCAGTAAGGTCCGCGCCATGCATTGCGCATTATCGGCAGCTGTTGAATCACCCATGACCAGGGCAACGGTAATGGCGCCGTCGATCAGGATCAGCAGTTGCGCGGCCTGCTGTTCCGGGGCGGGGGTGCCATGTGCTTGGCAAAGTTCAAGTGCGTACTCGAACAGTTTGCCTTTATGGGCCTTGGCCAACAGGCGCACCGGGTCCTGGGCGTCGCCGGTTTCACCGCTGGTGTTGATAAAGGCGCAGCCGCGAAAGTCCGCCGAGCCGAACCAGCGCTTGAGCGCGCTGAACAGCTCCAGCAGGCGCTCGCCGCTGTTGTCGCGGCGTTCCACTTCGCTGCGCAGCCACTGCATCCAGCGCTCGTCACGGCGTTGCAGGGCGGCCACCACCAACTCATCTTTGTTGGCGAAGTAACGGTAGATACTTTTTCTCGACACACCGGCTGTTTTCACCAATAAGTCCATGCCGGTGGCAGCAATGCCATGGCGATAGATCAACTTCTCGGTGACGTCGAGGATGATGTCGCGGGTTTCACTCTGAGTGATATCGTTCATGTTGCGGACAGTAGAACGATCGTTCTTCATGGTCAACCGTTTTTTTGGATTGTCCACTGCGAGACCTGGACAGCCTCATGGTGTAAGCTTTGGGCCTCTTCGGATTCGACCCATTGCGAGCCCTATGCCGTCGTTCTTCAAACGCTCCCTGTTGCCCAAGCTGCGCGGTTTCCCGTTGTCCAACGAGGCCATTGAGGTGCTGCCCAGCGCCGACGCCTACCGTCGCTGCCTGTTGGAGAAAATTGCCCAGGCCACGCGGCGTATCTATATCGTTGCCTTGTACTTGCAGCAGGATGAGGCGGGGCAGGAAATCTACGACGCGCTACACGCCGCCAAGGCCGCACGGCCCGAACTGGACATCGTGGTGATGGTTGATTGGCTGCGCGCCCAGCGCGGGTTGATCGGCGCGGGCAAGCAACCGGGCAACAGCGCCTGGTACCAGGCGATGACCCAGCGCCACGCCACCGAAGTACCGGTGTACGGCGTGCCGGTGCAAACCCGCGAGTTGTTCGGCGTGTTGCACCTCAAAGGTTTCGTGATCGATGACAGCGTGCTGTACAGCGGCGCCAGCCTGAACAATGTGTACCTGCACAAGTTCGATAAATACCGCTTCGACCGTTACCACCTGATCCATAGCCAACCCTTGGCCGATTCGATGCAGCACCTGGTGGAACACGGCCTGGTGGCGTCCAAGGCCGTGCATCGCCTCGACCTGCCGAACCCGCCCACCACTCGCAGCCTGCGCAACGATATCGGCGACTTGCGCAGCCGTCTCAAGCATGCGACCTACGACACCACGGCCGGGCAGTTACCCAACGGCCACCTGTCGGTCAGCCCATTGCTGGGCGTCGGCAAGAACAACCCGTTGAGCCGGGTGATCCTCGAACTGATCGCCAGTGCCCAGCAACAACTGACCATCTGCACGCCGTACTTCAACCTGCCATTGCCGGTCACCCGTGAGATCAATCGCGCCCTGGCACGCGGTGTGAAGATCGACATCGTAGTGGGCGACAAGACCGCCAACGACTTCTACATTCCGCCCACCGAACCTTTCAAGGTGATTGAGGCGTTGCCGTACCTGTACGAGATCAGCCTGCGGCGTTTTGCCAAGCGGCATCAGCCGATGATCAACAGCGGCCAATTGAACCTGCACTTATGGCGCGACGGTGATAACACCTACCATCTCAAGGGCATGTGGGTGGATGAGCGCTACACCTTGCTCACCGGCAACAACCTCAACCCTCGGGCGTTTCGCCTCGACCTGGAAAACGGCTTGTTGATCGACGACCCTCAAGGCCAATGGCTGGAGCCGCGGCGTACCGAGTTGGCCCAGATCTTCCAACACACGACCCGTATCGAGGGCTACCAACAGCTGCAGACGCTGGTGGATTACCCACCGGCGGTGGGCAAGTTCCTGCGCCGGGTCAGTCGAGTGCGCATCGAGCGGTTGCTGTACCGTATTCTGTAGAACTGTTTTCAACGCCTTAGGAGTTTACCTACTCGCATAGCTTGCGCTGGCTGCTACGTTGCTTCTCGACGGTTCTTAGGGACGAGAACTCTGCCCTTGATTGGTTCAGAGGAAACAGACATGTCGAGTATCAGCCCTAGTCGCCACACCCTTGCGTTTACGCCGCCGCTACATTCGGTGAGCCCGGCGGAAAACTCCCTCCCCGAACACGTTGTTCGCAGCAAGCGCGAAGTAGTCTCAAATCCTGCTATTGATAGCCCGCCACGATGGACGCTGCAGCCTGCGCCCTTGGTGTCGAGCGAGGGTGATCACCGCCTGCGTAATGAGCTGGCGACATCAGCAACGCGCCAAGTGTCGGACTCCCTTGTCCAGATCCCCACCGACAGCACTTTCTACGCAGGCTTTGCCGCTTTGCGCAGCGCGTTCAATACCGATGAAGTCAAGGCGTGGCTTATGAACAAGGGCATAGCCCTGGATACCGTGGTGGTAAAGCCGGATTCGATCACCGGGTGGGTCTTCAACGGTCGCGTGGGAACGCGAAAGACCTTCACCCTGAACGACGATTCGGGCTGGTGGCAGGTCGGGGGCCGATTGCACGCCGCTGCCGCGGCGCTGGATAGCGCGGGTAATGGCCTGGTTTATGTGTCGGAACAGTCCGACCGGTTTTCTCGCAATGCTGTCTTGCAGTGGCATGAAATCACCCCGCCAAAGAGCGACGATGAGTTGGCGTTGGTGCGTGGACATCTGTTGGCGGAGGAATGGTCCGGTTGGTCAACCGAGACAAAAAACCGGCTGCAGGGCAGCAGCCTTGCGGCAAGAAAAATCATCGACCGGTTGGACGAGCGTCAATACCTGGCAGGTTGCCTGACTGATCTGGTTCGCAACCGACCCGACGACGAAGAGGTGTCGCTGGCCAATGCGCAGACGCCGATCAGCGCAACTTCAGTGCTTGCCACAAACGGTGCCGACAAGGCCGCCCTGCGCGATGTACTGATTTCCCACGGCTTACCCGTGCCCAAGACCGCGAAGGAAGTGCGCAATGTGATTCGCTGGTTGCAAGCGGCGGTGGCGCCGGCCCCCGCGCTGGGTAATTACGCGCAATTGCTTGCGCGACCATGGGTACCGGGCATGTTGTCTGAAAATGACAAACGCTTGGTAGCGCAATTCATGAGCGACGATGCCATTAGCCGTAGCGAACCGAGTGTTTTGCGCGCCTTGGATTTTCGCGGCGTACTCGATGAGAACACCCCGCAAGAGGTGCGTGCCAACGCCGATAAGATTCTGGAGCGGATCCTCAACCACCCGTCAGCCCTGGACTGGGGCAAGGCCGCTGCTCGCAGTCTGTATTTTCAGGGCGCGTCCGGTACCTATGACTTATCGACCCTCGAAGCCAAGCAGTGGGAACTCACGGCGGCCCTGCTGCAGATTGACCCCGAGATGCCGCGGCGCCCTGGAAACGTTGCCGGTTATGACATCTATCAGCCCGCCAACAGTGGACGGACGATGGCGTCGGTACGCGCTGAAATCGAGACCCAACTGGCTCAGAAAGCCTTGCTCGATCCAAAGACTGTACCGCTGGCCGCGCATCTGTTGTTGGCCAATAGCGCGCCCGAATTTCTGGTGCGGGATATCCCTTCCACGTTGCGCATAGGCTCGGTGGAATGGGCCGACTTTCGCCTGGGCGTCACGCTTGCCGAGCGTCAAGGTGGGGCCGGTTGTTCGCGGGCCATGAGCTACACCGAAATCATGGGGCTTAGCCGGCTGAGCGCCACTACGCCGGACGAAGCGGCGGTGATGGATAATTATGGGATCGACGTGTTATTGGATTGGGGCTTGATGCGCGGGCTCTTTGCCAAGCCGGTGGATGGCCGCTACACACAGCAACATCATCTGCAGGCCATCACGGCTTTCAATGAGGAGTGCGAGCAACTCGTTTATGCGTTGGAACAGTTCAACCTGCCGCTGCCTATACGAGAAGACTCGGCGATCAGGAACTTGCAGACAGTATTTCCAGGCCTGAGCGTGGAGCAGTTGAAAGCCATGCGGGTATACATCGCAGACCCGGATGAGCGCCGCAATATGAAGATATCCGAGCCGAGAACGCGTGCGCTGATCGAGGCGTACATGACCGGCGACCTTACAAAGGACCGTTGGATGCTGCTGGCGCCCGGGGAGCAGCCGCCACAACCGGCTAGGCGCACATCTCCATTTGTCACACCTCGGCTGAGCGAATCCGACCAGGCAGCCGTTGATGCCAACGTACAGGCGTTGAATGCGAGGATCGCCCATTTGCCGGATGTGCAAGCCCAGTTGCCCGGTGAAGTCGATGCCTACCTGGACAAACTCAAGCAGGGTTTGAGCATCACCACACGACGCATGATCGCCCAACTTCCGTTGGCTGATCGACAAGCCTTGGAGTGGGGGGAAGTGGAACTGTTTGCCTTGCGCGAGGCAACCGATAGTGTGACTACGATAGAGGTAACACCGGAGCAGGTGGAGGAGCGCAGAGGGCGTAAGGGCACGCTGATACGCTGCAATTACAACGGGGTAATCAGCTACTTCGAGGTGTTCCCCGACAAGATGCTGATCGTCAAACGCGAAGACCTGCCGCGTAACTTGGCCCAGGGAGGAACTTTTGAAACGGTGCCGAAGACGTATGGGCCTTGGGCGGTGACAAACGTCCCGGTGCAGCACGGTGCGGTGGAACCATTTGATTTCACCGCTTACAGCTCCAATGCCTTGCCCAGGTCGGGTGTGACGTCGCCGGGTGTCATTATTGAGAAGCTGGGTGAGACCCTGCACGCTACGCCGGTCCCTGCGCAGGGCGAGGCATCCACCCAGGTGCCCAACAGTTTTTCGTCGCCCCGCACACAGTCAATTGTCGATCGGATCATGCAGGGCAATTTTATCCATCATCGTGCCAACGTGCTGAAGGTCGCGCAGGGCATGTTGCCGCTGGAACAACAGCGCGAAATATTGCGACGCAACGACAGTATTTTGCTGAGCATGATCCCTTTTGTCGGGGCCGTCATTGACCTGGCCAAAGGCAACATCGTCGAAGGGATGCGCGGGCTGATCATCGACACCGCGGGGGCTTTCGTAGGTGGGGCATTTGGAACCTTGAAACCGCTCGTCAAGTCCACAAAAGCTGTTGCTCCCTTCGGCGTCAAGGCATTTCGCGTGTTGGAAAAGGGGATTACCGTGGTCAGTGGTTTCTTGAACCCACTGGATGGCACGGCAGACCTAATGGTCGCCGGCGGGAAAGGGCTTGTCGCGCTGCCCAAAGCGTTAGGCAGGGCACCGAACCCCTCAACGCTTTTCAAGCTGGGCGTGGTGGAAGAAAAACTGCGCACTTACCTGAGTGTATCAAACCAGTTGAAGGCACCGCACAATGTCCAAGAGCAGGCGGTTAAGCCTGTTATTCACAACGGGCACAATCATTCGGTACCGGTGCACGCAGTACGGACAGATGGACGTTGGTACGCGACCCATCAAAAAACTGGGTTGCCGACCGGCACGCCGCTGGACGGGTTTGAAGCACTGCCCGCATGACGGCCTGAAACACTTCAGGCAGCGCCCTCGCCGTGTCACGTAAGGGGGGGCGCTTTCGATCAGTTGAGTCCCAACTTCCCACGCAGAGTGGACAAATCTTCCGCCAGTGTATTGACCGGGCCCACCAAAGCCTTACGGTCGTTTTCCTTGACTTTGTCGTAGGTCTCGAAGCCGCCATCCTGGGTCTTGTACTTGGCCAGGATCTTGTCCACGGCGGCGAAGTTTTTATCGACCTTGGCCAGGAAGACCTTGTCTTGGTGGTCGATCTGGCCACGGAACAGGTCGACGATTTTCTTCGCACCGTCGATGTTGCCTTGGAAGTCGTACAGGTCGGTATGGCTGTAGCGGTCTTCCTCGCCGGAAATCTTGGTGGCGGCGACTTCTTCAAGCAGCGCTGCGGCGCCGCCGACGACTTTTTCCGGCGGGAAGGTCAGGCCGTCAACCCGGGTTTTCAGGTCCAGTACGTCATGATTGAGTTTATTGGCCAGGGCGGCGAGGCCCTGGGTGGTGTTCTCGGAGAACAGGCTGTACTCGATGCGGTGGAAACCGGTGAAGTCTTCGGCCTTCACGCCTTTCTCGTGATCGTCCACGCGTGAGTCGATGGACGCGTCGAGGTCGCTGAACAGCTCGGCGATCGGCTCGATGGACTCATAGTGTACGCGGGTCGGCGCATAGAGCTTCTTGGCGGTGGCCAGGTCGTCTTGATTGATGGCGTCGGTAAACGCCTGGGTCTGTGTGACCAGTTCACCGATTTCTTCAGTGACGTAGATCTTGTAATCCGACACCGGGCCCACCAGGTCCAACGGCGCAGTAGCGGCGAAGCTTGCCAGTGGCCAAAGGCTGATCAACAACAACGCGATAGACGACTTCTTCATGGGAGACATTCCGCTCTGGTGTGTTTTAGGTTTTGGCAGGGGTGTGAGGGTGCGTTGCGGCGAGCAGCGTGCGTCCGATGAAATCCTTGGGCTCGGTGACCCCCGGCAAGGTGAAGAAATACCCGCCACCCACTGGCTTGAGGTACTCCTCCAGCGGTTCGCCGTTGAGCCGGGTTTGCACGCTGATAAAGCCTTTCTCCAGATCAGCCTGGTAGCAGATGAACAACAAGCCCATGTCCAGTTGACCGTTTTTGTTGACGCCGTTGGAGTAGTTGAACGGCCGCCGCAGGATCAGGTTGGCCTGGGTCTGCGGAGTGCGCGGGTTGGCCAGGCGGATGTGGGCATCGAGCTTGGTCAACTTGCCTTGCGGGTCCTTGCTGTAGTCCGGGACCTGGGTTTCATGCTGGCCGTCCATGGGCGCGCCCGTGGGTTTGACACGGCCGATGATGCTTTCCTGTTCTTGCAGCGGGGTGCGATCCCAGCGCTCGACAAAGTTACGGATGATGCGCACGGCCTGGTAACTGCCATGGGCGGCCCAGGCCGGCTCGTCGCTGGTGGGCTGTACCCAGACGATTTGGTCCATGGCCTTGTCATCGTTGGAGTTGGGGTTGGCCGAGCCATCGCGAAAGCCCAGGAAATTGCGCGCACTCTGCGCCGGTTCGCCGGGCTTGGTCGGTGCCTGGGGCGGCACGCTGCCTTCTTGCTTCCAGCGCACCAGCAGCAGGTCGGGCAGGTTTTTCACAATGTCGCGCAGCGCGTGGATATTGGTGTCTGGCGTGTTGGAGCTGAACTGCAGGCTCAGGTCGCCGTGACACTGCGCCGGTTCCAGTGCATCGTTGGGAAAGCCGACCATGCGACTCAGGCGTTTGGGCTTGGCGGCGGCAAGGCCGAAGCGTTCGTCGAACAACGACTCACCGACCGATACGGTGATGGTCAGGTTATCCGGCGTGACCACAGGGCCAAGGATGCCGGAGTCGGTAGGCGGCAATTTCGGGTCGACCTGGGGCACGCTGCCGCCGGTCATCAGGAATGCGATGCGCTCGTTGAGGGTGCGGAACAGACGTTGCAGGTCTTCGCGGTCGCTGGCCAGTACATCGAACGCCACGACCATGCCGCAGGCCGGGCGCGGGGTGACGATGCCGCTTTGGTGCTTGCCGAAAAACGCCTGGTGGTCCTGGGTCTTGTCACTGCGCGGTGCGGTGGTGACTTGCTCAGCCGCTGCCGCCATCGCTGGGCAGGTCAGGCTGCTGCCGGCAATCGCAGCGCCGGTGGCCGCCATGCCCAACAGGACGCGGCGACGTTGGAGGTCAAACTGTTCTGTATCACTCATGTATGCGGTCGTCTTCACTGCAGGCCGGAAAGGCCAAGGGCGGGGTCGATTCCATCGAGTGCAACGGCCAGAGCCTTGGCCTTGTCGGCGATCTGC
The DNA here is from genome assembly GCF_001902145.1 of Pseudomonas fluorescens. Lineage (GTDB taxonomy): Bacteria > Pseudomonadota > Gammaproteobacteria > Pseudomonadales > Pseudomonadaceae > Aquipseudomonas > Aquipseudomonas fluorescens_BV. Next base: position 194,793 of record NZ_MRST01000018.1, on the reverse strand, counting down.
TTGCGCTGATCAGCTGTAACCTTGTCGTAGCTGGGGTAGCGGTCATTCACCTTGAGCCCGTCGAGTTCTGTGTCGAGGGCGTTGAGCGCGCTGTCGATAGCGGGCAACAGGTCGGCGGCGGACTTGACTAGCAACGGGCGCATCAGGTGGACCACCTTGCGCGCGACCTGCAGATTGGCGGCAAAGCCGTTCAAGTCGATGTGGCTGTAGCGTTCCTCTTCACCGCTCGCCGCCCGCACGTCCGCCAGGCTGTTGAGGTTGCGGACCACGATGCTCACCAGTTGCTCCGGGGGCAGGGACTGGGCCAGTAACTGTTGTTTGAGCGTGGTGACGTCGGTAACCAGGCGTTGGGCGGCCGGCGCGAGGCCATCAAGGCTGTGTTGCTGGAACAGGCTGTATTCGAGGCGGTGGAAGCCGCTGAAGGCGGGGTCCTGCTCGCGCTGTTCAAAATAATCGGCGCGGGCATTGATCGCGTTATCCAATTCGGCCAGACGCTGGGACGCCGGCGCCAGGCGCTGATACGCCTCGCGGGCCGGTACATACAGCGCCTGGGCCTGGGCCAGGTCGCCGGCAGCGATGGCCTGTTGCAGGGCCGTTACGGCTTTGACCAGAGCACCGCCTTGGCCGCTCAGGTACACGCGAAACTCCGACAACGGGCCGATAAAGGCCACCATCGACGGCTTGGCCTTGGCCTGCGCGTCAGACTCTGCCGTGGGCGTGACATGCAAAATGCCGCGAGGGTTGCTCAGCAGGCCACAGGTAATGGCGTAGTCGCCGGGCAGCAGGTTGGTGTTGATCACCTGGCTCAGGCCAGGGGCGATGTTTTCCCGCTCTTCGACCACCAGCACGCCGTCGAGGATTTCCCACTCCACCGCGCGGTCGGAGCGGTTGATGATGCGAAAGCTGGTATGCCCGGCCGGTACCGTCAGGGCGTTGGGTTCGCAGGCGTGGCCGTGGATGGTCACCGCGATTTCATTGTGGTTGGTCTGGCGCTTGCCGGCGGCCAATTGCGAGGCGTAGTAGAACAGGCCTCCGGCGGTGATCATCACCACCACCGAGCCGGCCACGCCCCAGCGCAGGGCGCGGGACGGCGGGGCCGATTGAGGGGTTGGGTTGGACAAGAGACGGTCCTTACTGGCTGGAAACGGAAGAGGTATTGGCAACGGGCTGGGTAGGGGCCGAGGGCAGGAAGAACATCACCAGGGCCGCCACCAGGTAAATCAGATAGGCACCCAGGGTGCTCACGGTCGGCGCCTCCTGGTAACCGAACATACCGGCCAGTACCGAGCCGAGCGGGCTGTCCATGGGCAACGCGGCGCTGAAGTCGAATAGCACGGTCTGCCAGTGGTTCCACACGCCGGCTTCATGCAGGGCTTGCACCGAATTGGCGAGAATGCCGGCCGCGACCACCAGGATGAACAGGCCGGTCCAGCGGAAAAACGCGCTGAGGTTCAGGCGCATACTGCCGGAATAAATCAGCAAGCCCACGACAATGGCCAGGACCAGGCCGAGCAGGGCGCCCACCGGCGCGCCCGGGCCTTCGCTTTGCTGGAACACGGCCAACAGGAAGAACACCGTCTCCAGCCCTTCGCGGGCCACGGCGAAAAACACCATGGCGATCAAGGCGAACACCTGATGCCTGGAGCCGGCCAGCGCATGATCGAGGGACTCATGCAGCGAGTGTTTAATCGAGCGTGCCACTTTGCGCATCCAGAACACCATGGAACTGAGGATGCCCACGGCCACCAGCCCGACGACACCTTCAAACAATTCCTGCTGCTTTTGCGGGAACTCCGCACTGACCAACTCCAGGCCGCCGCCCACCAGCAGCGCCAGCGCTGCCGCAAGGAAGACGCCGATCCACACCGCAGGCATCCACTGGCCACGCCCGGTCTGTTGCAGGTAACTGGCGATAATGCCAACGATTAATGCCGCTTCAATGCCTTCGCGCAGCATGATTAAAAAAGGAACGAGCATCGGGCACCCGGGCACAACTAGTTAGGGAGCTAAGTTGTAACATAATGATACTCATTGCCAAACAAGAAATATTGACCTTTGCTGAACGTGGGCTGAACGGTGGTGGCGAAGCGCAACCGCCTTTATGATGCAGACCACCCAGACTGCAGCCGGATAGTTCAACGCCCCATGTCGGAAAAAGACACCATCTCCATCCACCTTGTGCGCGAAGCGCTGTTGCACAGTTGCGCGCCGGGAGCGGCCACCGTTGAGGCACTGAGCAAAGTCGGGATTGACCCGGCGTTGCTTGAGCAGCCCGACGCTCGCGTGGCGGCCACGGCCTATGCACGCCTGTGGCGCTTGCTGGCGCGGCGCAGGGACGATGAATTTTTTGGCATGGACCCACGCACACTCAAGTCCGGTAGCCTGGCGTTCCTGTGTCGCGCCTCCATGGCGCAACCCAGCCTGGCGGCCGGCCTGGAAACCGGCTTGGGGTTTCTCTCGTTGATGCTGGAGCATCTGCCGGCCCAACTGGTCCGCCAACAGAGCCTGGCGGAGATCGTCCTGCTCGAACCCGATGAGCCAAAACGCGCGTTTACCTATTTCACCTATTGGATGATCGTCCACGGCGTCGCCTGCTGGCTGGCGGGGCGGCGCATTCCGATCCTCGCCATTGAACTGCGTTGCGCGCAGCCGGACTTCTGTGACGATTACCGGGTGATGTTTTCTGACAACCTGCGCTTTGATCGACCACGCACTCGCATGATCTTTTCAGCCGACTGCCTCGATCTGCCGATCAAACGCAGCCCTGAAGAACTCAAGCGCTTCCTTGCCCATGCGCCGGCCAACATCCTGGTCAAATACCGCGATCCCGAAAGCCTGGCCACCCGCATCAAGCACGATCTGCGCCAGATGCCGCCCGATACCTGGCCTGAAACCGAGGGCCTTGCGGCCAGCTTGTGCATTTCCGCGTCCACACTGCGCCGCCGCCTGGCAGAGGAGGGGCAGACTTATCAGGGCCTCAAGGACGGTGTACGCAAGGAGCTGGCGATTGTGTGGCTGGCTGAACCGCAGATCAGTTTTGCCGAGATTGCGTCGCGGTTGGGGTTTGCCGATACCAGTTCGTTCTACAAGGCATTCCGCAAGTGGTCCGGGTCCAATCCGGGGCACTTGCGCAGCCTGATTCTGCGCGACGCGAGCTGAGTCGGCGGCATTTAGCGTAGCGAAAGGTCCTGCTTGCGCCTCGTCTTTTTCCTATGGAGCCAGCGCAGACCTTCTCTCAGTCTGGAAACCCTTATTGAACGCTGGGTCATGGACGTGTTATCAAAAGTTCCTGCAGCAATACCTCCTCCCTCTTTAGCGCGTTTCGGTCCCCCACCTTTTGTTACCCCTGAGGTCTCGTCATCGTGGGTTGCCGGGTCGGATCCCGTGCAAAACAGATTCACCCATCGCGAGGCGGACGCGATTGACCGGCAAGCCTGGTTGACCGTGTTGGAGCGCAGTGTGCTCGATAAGGCTGACTATGCCTTCGTCGACCTGGCGAACCTGCGGTTTAACCTGGCACCCCGCACTGGCGCCGTCGAAAAAGACACCACCGCGCTAGCGTTTCTGCAACGCGGTTTTCCAGGACTGAGTGGTGAAAACCTGCCGCGAACGGCCGCACAGGTGCGTAACCTGATCAATTGGCAACGTCTTGCGCTGCCATCGAGCCCCGCCTTGGGCAACTACACCTGGGCATCTGCGCAGGCACCGAAGCCAGGCCACCCAGGCCTGAGTCTTGACGAACGCCAACGCTTGGTCGAGGCGTTAAGAACGTATGTCGGCGACGGCATCCTCACCAGCATGAACGTGACCACGCAAAACATGGATGATCAGATCACTCGGCATCTGAGTAACCATGCACCGCTCAATCGCTATCGGCAGAACACATTGCTGGCTGCGATTGGGCGTGATCCTGCCGGGTTTTCAAATGACCAGCGCAACCAGCTGCTGCTGACTGCCCTGATGTTGAGCATTGACCCCGAGCTGGGGCAGCGTAGAAACCATATCGCAGGTTATGACCTGTACTCACTGGCTAACGCCGGGCGTACCCTGGCAGACGTCAAGGGTGACTTGAAGGCACATCTGGTTCGCAATAGGGGCGTGCGGCCCGAGGCGGTGGATGCCACTGTGCATATCATGCTGGCCAGTGTCGCTCCAGAGTTTGTGCTGCCAGACACGCCGGATACGTTGCGCATCGGCTCTCCTGCCTGGGTGGTACTCAGGAAAACTGTCGCATTGCTGGAGGAGTCAGCAGAGGGCTCCAGCCGCACCCTCACCTATGACCAGGTGCTGGAGCGTGCCATCCTCCAGGCCCAGACGCCGGAGCAAGCGGTGTTGTTTCATGCTATCGAAACAGAACCGCTGCTTGATTGGGCAACGATGCACGGGGTCATTGCTCGGCGATCTGACGATCAGTACACCCCCCAAGACCTGCAAGTCGCGGCGACAAAATACAACGATTATATCGAGAGCTCTCATCAGGCCCTTGTAACACTGAGCACCCCGATAAAAGACCGGCGAGCGCGGTCGCAGTCTGACCTCGAACGCGTGCTTCCCGGGCACGATCTGAACGAACCGAAGCATACCGTGAAGTACCGGTTGCCCTGGCTGCTGCCCAATATCAGCTTGGGGCCCGGGTTACCCCGGGTACAGCGCACTATCGGCTTCAAGGAAAGCCTGGTTGACCTGCACATGAGCGGCAATCTCAAGTACGGTGAATTTGGCTCGACCAGGCTTGAGGGCGTGACTGGCGCCACGCTGTTCAAAGATGAATATGATCCCAGGCTGGCTTCCCTGCGGGTGCACTTCACGAGGTTGAAACATGCCGGGCAGTCCCTTGCCCAGGCTGTCAAAGGTGATACCGAGCGTTTTCAAAAGGCCGTCTCCACGGGCCTGAAAGACATTCTCAGCAAAATGCCCTACGCGGACAGGCAGGCACTGGCCACTCAGGAGCTGACCTTTTATCAAGTCGAGACCGAGTCCATTAATGGCGCAGGCACTCGCATAACGGAAGCGGATGAGCAACTCCAAGCGGTGAGGGGGCGTTATGGCTTCCTGATCAGCGTCGGGCAGGGCAAAGATGCCAAGTGTTATGAGTTTTTCCCCATGAGCGGGACCTATGTCGAACGGCACGACTTCATGGCGATGCTGGCCAACGGCGAGGCAATGGTCCCGCGGTTGTGGGTGACCCGTATGAAGTCCCACGTGGACGGTCCACGGGCGGGGGCATCCGAGGTACAGATCAGGGCATTGCGCGAAACACTGCCGGCGGCGACATCTTCACAAACGCTAGCACCACTTGGTTTTTTTTCGGAGCGGGCCAATGCGATTGCTGACTACGTAGCACGACGCAATCTGGTGCTGGATCCCGAACAACTCCTCACTACCGCGATGGGGCAAACGGCCTCGGAGCGTTTCTATGATCGGGTCAAACGGGTCAGTAAAACCCTTATAAATACACTGATTCCCTTCAAGGCTTGCTACGACGACATTGTGTCCGGGCACGTCAAAAAAGACCTGGGGGCGTTGACAGGGTGCGCCACCGACGTTGCGGCAGCCATTGCTGTCGTCGCAGGCGCTGCAGCAGAGGGGGCGGCAGCGTTCAATCAGGCGCAAACCGGCTTTTCCAGATTGGCGGCGGCTACCCGGGCGGTGGGGACAATGACCAACAGTTTGCTCAATCCATTCGCCGGCCTCTCTGAACCTCTGCTCAAAGCCGCCAAGTGGGTAGGAAGCGGCCGCCTGTTTCGGCTTGGAAAGTCCCAAGGCGTGGTGCGCGACGCTTGGAAAGCGCAACTCGAAGAACAACGGGTCGGGCGCGTTCGGCAAATGCGCCGCGACTCGCTCAAAAGCACAGAAAGGCCGCAGGAAGAGCGCCCGGTGGCGACGCAACCGAACGAAGGCAAGGTCAAGCCTGGGCCGAGAGCCACACGCGCAGAGGTCAAGGAGCTCATCGAGCGTTCGCAGCCGCTGATGGTGTCCAAGGTGGACGATGCACTTAAAGCGATAGCAGACCCTGCGCTGACTGAAGACGTGGACTTTGTGCTCAAGAGCTTTCAGGGCATGTCACCTGTTCAGGCACGAAAACTGATGACCTCCCGCCTTTCACGGCTCAAGACCAACGCTCAAGCGCTGACTGCCAGAAACGTAAAGTTCATGCGCTCCCAGGACCATCGATGGGTTGCGCAGGTCATCCCTGAAGATTTCAAGGTCGATAAGACGGGGAAATTCATGGAGGTCAACATCGATGGTGCCAAGCGCTATTACCAGCATTTCGGCTCCCACGAAGGCGCTATGAGCAACGCATTGATTCATGAACTGGACCACCTGCCAGGCCCTGTGAGCCAAGGTACGCTTGATTTCGCCTACCTCACGCGGTTGAGAAAAAACGAAGAAAATGCGGCAGGCCTGCTGAACCTGGCCAAAGGGCATACCGACCCTGAAGTGTTGGTCCATCCAGGTGACGATGCGCCAGACCTGGTGAGCAAGACGGGCGTCAACATGTTTGGCTCGCGCGCCGGCAGTCTCAACGCGGAATCCACGATGACCAGTGTTGCCCTGCTGTCTCAGCTCAAGACGGACCCCAACTTGTTCAAGCAGAACCGCGCGATGATTGAAGCCGCGCAGGCGGCTTTTGGGGCATCACCGATCACCGATCAGGTACCCATAAAAATCGTCAGCAAACGCTCTGCGCGCGCCCCCGCGCCAGGGTTGATCTACGCGATGGAGCAGGGCTCCAGGAAGCTGATCGGAGTTTATCGATTAATGCAGCAGCCTCCCGGTACCGTGCTTCCCGAGCGAGCGCCCACGCATCAGGCGGCACGTGACCAGGCGTTCAAGGCCTATGTGCAAGAGCACTTGGTGTTATGAAAAAAGTTCTGTTTGAATGAACCACAAGGGCGGCACCATTGATTGATCCGCTAATGGCAGGGCAAAAAAAGCCCCGCGACCGAATGGACCGCAGGGCTAAAAATTGGCTGGATGCGACCAACCAAAGGAGCTCTTTACCTCACTTGCTGCTGGCAACCACCGTATCCGGCTGCCAGCCACCACCCAGCGCCTTGTAGATCGCCACTATCCCGCGATACAGGTCCACTTCGGCCTGCGCCTGGGAATCTTCGGCGGCCAGGCGTTCGCGCTGGGCGTCGAGCAGCACCAGGAAGTCCACGGTGCCTTCGCGGTAGCGGATCGCCGCGAGGTCGGCGGCGGCGCGGCTGGATTCGCTTTGGCGGATCAGCGAGACCAAACGTTGCTGGCGCTTGCCGTAGTCGCTGAAGGCATTCTCGGACTCTTCCAGGGCCAGCAGCACTTGCTGCTCGTAGGTTGCCAGGGCGCCGTCGGCCTCGGCATTCGCACCGCGCAACCGCGCACGCACGCTGCCCAGATCGAACGCGGCCCAGGTAATGCTCGGGCCCAGGGACCAGGCATTCGCTGCGGCCGAGCCGATCTGCGAGCCGCGCCCGGCGGTGAAGCCGAGGAAACCGCTGAGGCTCACCCGTGGGAACAGGTCGGCCTTGGCCACGCCGATACGTGCGGTGGCGGCGGCCAGTTTGCGTTCGGCGCTGAGGATGTCCGGGCGTCGTTGCAGCAGTTGGCCCGGGTCGCCAATCGGCAACGCCTTGGCGATTGCCGGCAGGTCTTTGGGGCTCAGGTCAACGCTCAGCTTGTCCGGGCGCTGGCCGAGGAGGGTGGCGATGCGGTTGCGCTCGCGCACTTGTTCGGCCTGCAGTTGCGGCACGCTGGCTTCCACCGCCGCCAGGCGCGCGTCGGCACGTTCCACGTCGAGCTGATCGCCCACGCCGGCATCGCGCAGGCTGACGGTGATGGTGCGAGATTCCTGCTGGTTCTTCAGGTTGTCGAGGGCGATGCGTTCACGCAGTTGCGCCCCGCGCAGTTGGCCGTAGGCATCTACCAACTCGGCAATCATGGTGACTTGCAGTTGGTACAGGTCGGCTTCGGCCACCTGTTGGTCGGCGTCGCTGGCTTCCAGGTTGCGGCGGATGCGCCCGAACAAATCCACTTCCCAGGCCATGTCCAGGCCCAGGTCGTAGCGCTCGCTGTTGACGCGTCTGGTGGTCTGGCCGGGAATCTGGCCCTTGCCCACATCGCTGCTGGCGCGGGAGGTGACCACCGGCATGATGTCGTTGGCCGCATCATCACGGATGGCCCGTGCCGCCCGCAGGCGGGCAAAGGCTACGCGCAGGTCACGGTTGCCGCTCAGGGACTGGGTGACCAGTTGGTTGAGGGTCGGATCCTCGAACTGCTGCCACCAGATACCTTCGTATTTGGCATGGTCGTAGCTCTTGGTGTCGGCGGCGGCCGTGATATTGGCCGCCTCCAGTTGCTGGGTCTTGTAGTCCGGGCCTACGGCGCAGGCGGCGAGCGCCAGCACCAACAGGCTCGGCAGGAATACTTTCACACTCATTGCTGTGTCTCCAGCTTCAAGGCCTTGGCCGCTTTGCGCGCTTCACTGCGCTCGACATAGCGACGGATCAGTACGTAGAACACTGGTGTCAGCAACAGACCGAAGAAGGTCACACCGATCATCCCGGAGAACACCGCCACGCCCATGGCATGGCGCATCTCGGCACCGGCACCGCTGGAGAGCACCAGTGGCACCACACCCATGATGAACGCGAAGGAGGTCATCAGGATCGGCCGCAGACGCAGGCGGCAGGCTTCCAGTACCGCGGCGAGCGGGTCGAGGCCTTCCTGCTGTTTATCCTTGGCGAACTCGACGATCAGAATCGCGTTCTTGCACGCCAGGCCCACCAGTACGATCAGGCCGATCTGGGTGAAGATGTTGTTGTCGCCGCCCGAGATGATCACCCCGGTAATGGCTGACAGCAGCGTCATCGGTACGATCAGGATTACCGCCAGTGGCAGGCTCCAGCTTTCGTATTGGGCGGCGAGTACCAGGAACGCCAGCAGCACGCAGAGCGGGAACACGAACAGCGCGGTATTGCCCGAGAGGATTTGCTGATACGTCAGGTCGGTCCACTCGTAGGTCATGCCGTTGGGCAGTTCATCCTTGAGCAGTTTTTCAATCGCGGCCTGGGCCTGGCCAGAGCTGTAGCCCGGTGCGGCGTTGCCGTTGATTTCTGCGGTGATGAAGCCGTTGTAGTGCATCACGCGATCCGGGCCCGAGGTGTCGCTGACCTTGATAAAGGTCGCCAGCGGGATCATCTCGCCTTTGTTGTTGCGTACTTTCAACTGGCCGATCTGGTCGGAGTCCTGGCGGAACTGTTGCTCGGCCTGCACGTTGACCTGGTAGGTACGCCCGAAGCGGTTGAAGTCGTTGGCATACAACGAGCCCAGGTAGACCTGCAGGGTGTCGAAGATGTCGCTGATCGCCACGCCGTGGGTCTTGGCTTTTTCGCGGTCGATGGCGGCGTCGACTTGCGGCACGTTCACGGTGTAGCTGGTGAACAGGCCGAACAGTTCAGGCACGCTGTGACTCTTGGCAATCACGTTCTGCACTTCTTTATACAGCTCGTCATAGCCGAGGTTGCCACGGTCTTCGATCTGCAGTCGGAAGCCGCCGATGGTGCCCAGGCCTTGTACCGGCGGCGGCGGGAAGATCGCCATGTAGGCTTCTTCGATATTGGCGTATTGGCCGTTCAGTGCACCGGCAATTGCCCCGGCGGACATGCTCGGGTCTTTACGCTCGTCAAAGGGCTTCAAGGTCACGAACACGATGCCGCTGTTCGGGCTGTTGGTGAACCCGTTGATCGACAGGCCCGGGAAGGCAATCGCAGCTTCCACGCCGGGTTGTTTCAGGGCGATCTCCGACATGCGCTTCATCACGTTTTCGGTGCGGTCCAGGCTCGCGGCGTCGGGCAGTTGAGCGAAGGCCACCAGGTATTGCTTGTCCTGGGCCGGTACGAAACCGGTCGGCGTGTGGGCAAAGCCGAAGAACGTCAGCACCATCAAGCCAGCGTATACGAACAAGGCGATACCGCTGCCGCGAATCACTCGGCGTACGGTGCCTACATAGCCATGGCTGGCTTTTTCGAAAAAGCGGTTGAAGGGACGGAACAGCCAGCCACCGAAGATCTTGTCGAGGAACTTCGAGAAACGGTCCTTCGGCGCGTCGTGACCGCGCAGCAACACAGCGGCCAGGGCAGGGGACAGGGTCAGGGAGTTGAACGCCGAGATCACGGTTGAAATCGCGATGGTCAAGGCGAACTGCTTATAGAACTGCCCGGTCAAGCCGCTGATGAAGGCGGCCGGAATGAACACCGCACACAGCACCAGCGCCGTGGCGATGATCGGGCCGGTCACCTCACTCATGGCTTTTTCGGTCGCCGGGAAGGGTTCCAGGCCCAGCTCGATATTACGCTCGACGTTCTCCACCACCACGATGGCGTCGTCCACGACGATACCGATGGCCAACACCAGGCCGAACAATGACAGGGCATTGAGTGAGAACCCGAACAGGTGCATCACCGCAAATGTACCGATCAACGATACCGGCACCGCCACCAAGGGGATGATCGAGGCGCGCCAGGTCTGCAGGAACAGGATCACCACCAGCACCACGAGGATCAGTGCTTCGAACAGCGTGTGCACCACCGCTTCGATGGAACCGCGTACAAAGATGGTCGGGTCATAGGCGATGCGGTAATCCATGCCCGCTGGGAAGCTCTTTTTCAGCTCGGCCATCTTGCTGCGCACATCGTTGGAGATGTCGATGGCATTGGAGCCGGGACGCTGGAAAATCGGAATCGCAACGGCAGGCTGGTTATCGATCAGCGAGCGCAGCGCGTATTGGCTGGAGCCCAGCTCGACCCGAGCGATGTCTTTGAGGCGCGTGATTTCACCGTTGGCACCGGCGCGAACCACAATGTTCTCGAACTCTTCCTCGGTGACCAGGCGGCCTTGGGTATTGACCGACAACTGGAAGCTGGTGTCACTCGGCGCAGGTTGGGCGCCCAGGGCACCGGCTGCCACCTGGCGGTTCTGCTCGCGGATCGCCGTGACCACATCGGTCGCCGTTAGGTTGCGCGAAGCGGTTTTGTTCGGGTCGAGCCAGACCCGCAACGAGTAGTCGCCCATGCCGAACAGCTGCACGTCACCAACGCCGCCAAGGCGGGCCAGCTCATCCTTGATATTGAGGATCGCGTAGTTGGACAGGTACAACATGTCGTAGCGCTGATCCGGGGAGGTCAAGTGCACCACCATGGTCAGGTCGGGGGAGGCCTTGTCCACGGTAATACCGATGCGCGTCACTTCCTCCGGCAGCTTGGGCTGGGTGCGTGTCACACGGTTTTGCACCTGCACCTGCGCGTTGTCCAGGTCGGTGCCCAGGGCGAAGGTGATGGTAAGGGTCAGCTTGCCGTCGGCGGTGGACTGCGAGGACATGTACAGCATGTTCTCGACACCGGTGATGGCTTGCTCCAGCGGCGCGGCCACGGTTTCACCGATGACTTTGGGGTTGGCGCCCGGGAAGTTGGCGCGCACTACCACGGTCGGCGGCACCACTTCCGGGTATTCGCTGATCGGCAGTTGGAACAGCGAGATTGCGCCGGCGATCAGGATCAACAGCGACAGCACCGCTGCGAAGATCGGCCGTGAAATGAAGAACTTGGAAAAATTCATCTTGAGTCGTATCCCTTAACCGCGTGGAGTCGCGACGCTTGCGAGCTTGGGCGCGGGTTTTTCCGGCGCCACTTGCTCCAGGTTGCTGGCTTCAAGCGCTTGTCGTTGTTGGGCCAAGGCGGCGAGGGTTTCCTTGCTGGCCATCGGGATGGTTTCCGGCGCGACCGGTGAGCCTGGGCGTGCTCGCTGCAGGCCCTTGACGATCACGGTGTCGTCCTTGGTCAGGCCGCTGCGCACGATACGCAAGCCTTCGATTTTGGGCCCCAGTTCCACCGCGCGATAAGCCGGCTTGTCGCCGTCCATCACCAGCACGAATTTCTTGCCCAGGTCGGTGCCGACGGCTTCGTCGTTGATCAACACGGCGGAATAGGTACCGCTGCCGACCAGCTTCAAGCGCGCATACAGGCCAGGGGTGTATTCGCCTTTGCTGTTGTCGAACACCGCACGGCCACGGATGGTGCCGGTGGCCGGGTTGACCTGGTTGTCGACGAAGTTCATCTGGCCCAGGTGCGGGTTGCCGGTTTCGTTGGACAGGCCCAGGTATACCGGGGTGGTTGCGCCACGGCGGCCTTCCCGGGCCAGAGCGGTGTACTTGAGGAATACACGCTCATCGGCGTCGAAGTAGGCGTAGACCTTGTCGGTGGAGACCACGCTGGTGAGCGCAGTGGTATCGGCGGTCACCAGGTTGCCGGCGGTGATTTCGGCACGGCTGACGCGGCCACTGATGGGCGACGTCACGCGGGTGAAACTCAGGTTCAGCCTGGCCAGGTCCAACTGCGCCTGGATCCCGGCCATGGCAGCACGGGCTTCCTGGGCGGCGGTGGTGCGCGAGTCGGCCAGTTCGGCGGATATCGCGTTGCTCTGGCGCAGACGCTCGCCACGTTGCGCTTCGTTTTCACTGCGGGTGGCAGCGGCTTTGGTCTGGGCAAGTTGGGCTTCGAGGCGACGCACTTCGGCCTGGAATGGGCGAGGGTCGATCTGGAACAGCAGGTCGCCTTTCTTCACCAGCGCGCCTTCGGTGAACGCCACCTGGTCAATCTGCCCGGACACCCGCGGACGAATCTGCACGGTTTCAGGCGCTTCAAGGCGCCCGGTGAACTCGTCCCACTCGTTGACCGGTTGTTCCAGCACCTTGGCCACGCTGACCTTGGCAGGAGGCATGGCGGCCGCTTGTTCCGGGGTCTTGCCGCACGCGCTCATCACCACCACGGCCAATATCGCCAAAGGGAAGCGCAAATGTTTGAGTGACTGTTCCATGAAGTGCATCCGCCAATGTATTTGAGATGGGCGGATCATGCGCGGGGAGGTGCTAGGTCACGAATCGAATGAAGCAAAGGTAACTATCATTCGGAATGATATAAGCGCGGAGTCAGCCCTCTAGCATGGGGGTTTTGTTAGGGAGCTATCAATGGGAGTGATGACAAAAGACTGTTGCTGAGGGTGCAAGGACCTCTAGCAGCATAGGTATCTACACAACTTTGGTATGACGCCGAACTTGTGGCGAGGGAGCTTGCTCCCGCGACGGCCCCGACGGCCAACGCTTATCTACCTGACACGCCACGATCAAACTGTGGGAGCTGGCTTGTCGGGTCGCCGCATCGCTGCGATGGCGGCCTGACAGCCGACACGGTTATACCGAGTACATATCCATTCCTGCGGTAACGGCCACTTAGGGTTCCGCCCTGACGGCGGCTCACTTTTGAACAGCGCAAAAGTAAGCAAAACGCTCTTGCCCCACCACTCGGCACCTCGCTTAGGCTCGGTGTGCCCGTAATCCGCCAGTGATTTGGGGGGCCGCCGCCACGCGCCATCCATGGCGCGGGGCGGCTAAACCGGCATCCCTGCCGGTTTACCCCCCAAATCCCTGTCGAATTCCGGCCAGCGTGGTTTAACGGGGCGCCTAAGATCAAGATCAAGAGCCGCTCGCTTCGCATCGTGGTTACCGTTGAACGCTACAGAGTTGTGTAGATACCTATGCTCTAACAGCACGGCGTGGGGAATCACGGCGCATCAAACGCATCGCCCAGAAAGTCGATCAAGGAGCGCACCGACGGCATGAGCCCGCGTCTGGAGGGGAACACGGCGGTGATCACGCCTTCAGTGGGTTGCCATTCGGGCAACAAGACGATCAGGCGTCCATCGGCCAGCTCATCTTGCACCACCATCCGCGGCAGGTTGGCGATGCCCACGCCCGCCAGTGCCGCGTTTTTCAGGGTGGACATGTCATCGCTGACCAGGCGTGGCGTGTGCGTGACCTGGGCCGTCGCGCCGTCCGGCCCGGTCAGATCCCACAGGTACTGAAGCAACGGGTTGCCCCAATGGATCGTCGCCAGCCCTGCAAGGTCGGCAGGTAGCAGGGGCAGGGGCGCGTCCTGCACAAAAGCCGCGCTTGCTACCAGCACCTGAGGACTTTTAGCCAGCACCTTCATGACCAGTTCACTGCTTTCCAGCGGCGGAAAACACAGGTTCAAGGCCATGTCATAGCCTTCGCTGATGATGTCGACCTTGCGGTTGAAGCTTTTCACATTCAGTTCGACGCTGGTGCATTGCGCCATGAATTGGGCGAGCATCGGCGCCACCCAGTAGTTGAGCAGTGCGGTGGTGCAGCTCAAGCGGATCACGCCGCGCGGCTCTGATTTGTTGAAGGCAATCACATCTTCGGCCGACTCGGCTTCGGCAATCATCGCCACGCAATGTCGGTAATAGGCCTGGCCGATATCGGTGACCTGGAACTGGCGCGTCGAGCGCTGTATCAGCCGTGCCCCCAGCCTGGCTTCAAGCTGGCTGACTCTGCGGCTCAAGGTCGATTTTGGCAGGTTCAGCGCGCGACCCGCCGCCGCAAAGCCGCCGTGCTCGACCACCTTGGCGTACAGGAAGAGTTCGTTGAGGTCGAACATGGGCAGTGTTCCATTTTTGAGATGCCCAAGCTTAATCCAACTTAGCCCCTCTGTTGGGTGAATGTCAGCGCTTTGATCCGCGCCTCAGTTCAGTGCACGGCTGACATCACGCAGGCGCGCGTCGCTCAGGTTGCCGGTCGATGCCAGCAGGTTCAACTGCGCCATCAGGATCGCATAGCGCTGTTGGGCCAGGCGTTGCTGGGTATCAGTGACTTTCTGTTGGGCGTCCAGTACATCAGTGTTGATACGCGAGCCGGCTTCGAAGCCGTGGGTCACGGCGGCAAGGTTGATCTGGCTGGAGTTCAAGGCCTGCTTGAGGGCCTGGTATTGGCTCATGCCGTTGGTGACTTGCAGGTAGGCCTGACGTGCCTTCAGCCCGGCGGTGCGGCGTGCATCCTCGACTTCGTCCGCCGCCTTGCTTTGCAGTGCATGGGCTTGGCGCACGCGACTGCTGGTGCGGCCACCGCTGTAGAGTGGAACGCTCAGTTTGACTCCGACCACGGTCTGGTTATAGCGATTTTCCGGCAACGTCACGTCGTAGACATCACCGCCGACAGAGGCGAAGCGGCCATGGGCGGCGATCAGATCAAGGGTCGGCAAATGCCCGGCCCGTTCCTTGTCGATGTCCATTTCGGCCAGGCGCTGGGCAATCTGCGCCGCCTGCACGGCGAGGTTGCCTTGTTGCGCGGTCGTGGCCCATTCATCGATGGCCGCAGGTACCGGGGCACTGAACTGCGGCTCTTTGCCGGACCACGAGCCCGCCTGTGCGGCCGTCAATTGGGTGAGTGTTTCGTTGGCAATGTCCAGTGCACCACGGGCGGCCACCTGTTCGGCGAATGCCTGGTCGTACTTGGCCTGTACCTGGGCGAGCGCGTTAGCGGTGGTGGCGCCGTCGGCCAGCAGTCGCTGGCTGCGTGCCTGGCTCTCGCGCAGGGTTTGCAGCTGTTGCGTGCGGGTGTTCAACAGTTCCTGGTTGAGCAGCACGTCGAAATAAGCACGGGCGACGCGCAGCATCAGCGTTTGGCGGGCTTGCTCGGTGTGCAGTTCACTGGCGCTGATCAACAGTTTGCTTTGGTCGTGGGCGATCACATTCTGCCAACGCAGCAGCGGCTGTGTGAGGACCACGGCGTAGGCATTGGTGTTATTGCGATTGCGATGATAGTCCGAAGAGTCGTCGGCATCGACCCAGGCCGCGCCGCCGGTGACAGACAGGTCCGGCAACAGGTTGGCACGGCTTTGCGGTTCCTTTTCCGCCGTGGCTAATTGCTGGGCCTGTGCGGCGGCGAACTGCATGTCGTGGGTCAGCGCCTTCTGGTACAGGTGATACAAGTCATCTGCCGATACCTGGGTGGGCGCGCAGGCGAGTGCCAGCCAATACAGGGGCATGAGCAGGGTGGTGGTGTCTAGATGCGGGCCTGGAATACGCAAGGGGTGTGCTCCACTGAAATATTTATCGACTGACGTGGCTTCTGCGCATCATCAGCACCATGGGAATACCGATGGCCATTACCGCTCCCAAGGTGCCGAACAACATGCTGAACGCCAGCATTTGCCCTTGCTCGCGCGCTTGCAGATAAGGCATCAGGGCCAGGGCCTGCTGATGGCTTGCCAGGCCCAGGGAAAGAAACAGCGGGTCGGTTTCCACACCGCCCCAGCCGCTGGCGACCAGGCCCGATTCGGTGACATGTTCGCAAAGCAGGCGGTAGCGTTCCCAAGAGAACCGTGTGAGCAGGGTGGCTGCGATGGCGATGCCAACGCTGCCCCCCAACTGGCGCATCAGGTTGAGTACGCCCGAAGCACCGGAGATCAAGGTCAGCGGCAGGCGGCGCATTGCCAGGTTGGTCAGCGGCACGAAGATCATGCCCAGGCCCAGGCCGCGGATCACCAAGGGCCAGTACAGCGTGTCCGGGTTACTGTCGAGGGTGAACTGGGTGTGCAGGAACATCGCATAGCAGTACATGACGATGCCCAGGGTGACGAACACGCGCTCGTCGATCTTGTTTTCCTGGGACAGCTTGCCGATCACCAAGGTGCTGATGGCGCTGGCCACGGCCCCAGGGAATATCACCAGCCCGCTCTGGTAAGCGCTCTGCGCCAGCAAGGTCTGCAAGAACAGCGGCACCATGAACAAGGTGCTGTACAGCCCGAAGCCCACGCAAAACGCACAGATGCACCCCATCAGGAACTCGCGGTTCTGGAACAAAGCGACGTTGACGATCGGGTTGGCCACACGCCGCTCCCACCAGAAGAACCCCACCAGGCTGAAGCTGCTGAGCAACAGGCAGGCCACGGTCCAGTTGGACGCCATCCAGTCCCAGTGTTCACCGCGCTCCAGCAGGATCTGCAGGCTGCCCACGCCCAGGGCCAGCAAGCAGAAGCCGCTGTAGTCGACGCTGGAAGGCTTTTGTTCGTTGGGCGAGTCATTGATACACAGCCAACACAGCAACAAGGCCACGGCACCGATCGGCACGTTGATCAAGAAGATCCAATGCCACGACAACGTGTCGATCAGGTAGCCGCCGACCGTCGGGCCCAGGGTCGGCCCCATCATCACGCCCACGCCGTACAGCGCCATGCCGCTGCTGACTTTTTCCTTGGGGAACACGTCGTAGATGATTGCCTGGGAAATCCCCAGCAAACCGCCGCCCGCCAGACCTTGCAGCACCCGGAACGCGACCAGTTGCCAGAGCTCGGCAGACATCGCGCAACCCAACGAGGCCAGTACGAACAGCGCAGTAGAGACCAGGTAATAAGTCCGCCGGCCGAACCACGCCGACAGCCAGCCACTGACCGGCAGAATCACCACGTTGGCCACCACATAACCGGTGGAGACCCAGGAGATTTCATCGACCGACGCACCGTAGGTGCCCATCAGGCTGGGAATCGCTACGTTGACGATGGTGACATCGAGCAACTCCATCATCGAGACCAGCGTGACGGTAAACGCGATCAGGTAGGGCGACCTCATAGCGTCTGGCCGGCGTCGTCAGGTGCGGCCACTTCGACAAACGCACTCATGCCCGGCCTCAACAGCGACTTGTAGTCATCCGGCACATCGTTGAGCGCGATGCGCACCTGCACGCGCTGCACCACCTTGGTGAAGTTGCCCGTGGCATTCTCCTGGGGCAGCAATGAGAACTTCGCCCCGGTGGCCGGTGCCAGGCTTTCGACGACGCCGTCAAAGGCGTGCCCGGGGAAGGCATCCACGGTGACGCGGGCGTTCTGGCCGACACGCACGCGGCCCACCTGGGTCTCCTTGAAGTTGGCGGTAATCCACAGCGGCTCGGTGGCGATCAGGCTCATGAGCTTTTGGCCGGCGACCACAAACTGGCCGGGCTCCACCTCTTTTTTCGAGACAATGCTGCGCACCGGCGCGGTCTGGCGGGTGTCGTCGAGCTGGATCCTGGATTGTTCCAGCTCAGCTTGCGCAGCCGCGATCCGATAGTCCTGTACCTTGAGTTCGGCCTTGTTGGCCAAGGTGCTTTGGGCGGCGGCCTGGGCGTTGCTGCGTGCCGCCTCCTGGGCATGGCTGAGGGCGTCGAAACGCGCCTTGGCCACTTCCAGGTCCTGGGTGCTCAGCACGCCTTGGGCGCCGAGGCGACGGGCACGCTGATAGTCGTTGCGCGCTTGCTCAAGGTTGGCACTCGATTGCGCCAGGGCCGCTTTCGCAGCCTCGCGCATGGCCACCGCGCCGAGCACCTGGCTGTCCAGCGCCCCCGGAACGCCTGCGCGCCCGGCGGCGGCGAGCAGCGCATGCCACTGTGCTTCGCGCTGCTGCAACTGGTAGCGGTACTCGTTGTCGCGGATCTGAAACAGCAGGTCGCCGCTTTGTACCGTGACGTTGTCTACCACCGGCACACTGCTCACCACGCCCGAAAGCTTGGCCCGTACCGGGATGATCACTCCGTCGAGTTCGGCGTTGTCGGTACTTACGTAGGTGCTGGAATACTGCCAGCGCTGCCAGCCCAGTATCAGCAACCCGCCGACCACGACGCCGCACAGCGTCAGTTTTATCAACTTGCCTTTGGTCATGTGGTACTCCCTGTCGATGCGCGTTGAGGTCAAGCAGGCCCAGAAACGCTGTGAACCTCCCGCACAGGGCGACCCACCGTGGGCTGGGCACTTTCGACCAGCTTGCCGATTCGCAGACACGGGCGCCCGGGCGAACACTTTTCATTCACTTTCGGTGGCACTGAGGTGGTCTGCTGGAGAGGCTTGACGTTGTCGCGAATCAGATGCGATCGATATTGGCGTTTTGATATCGGCGCGTCTTGAACGAAACGCTTGCCTTGCGCAAAACCTCGGCCGCGGTGCGCGGCGTCATGCCAATCATGCGGCGCATCATGCGGGCCAGGTGCGCCTGGTCGGAGAAACCGCCGTCGGCGGCGGCGTCCGATAACGTCGCCCCCCCGGCGAGGGATTTGGAGGCCCGTTCCAATTTGTTCCAGATGATCCACTGTGAGAGGGAAACACCCATCTGGTGGGTGGCGACGCAGCGCAAGCGCGGGCTGGACAACCCCACCGCCTGGGCAGCGCGACTGACGCAACCTGGGCCGTCGCGGTCCAGGCGCAAAATATTCAAGGCTTTGTGAAGCCTATGGTCGATTGGCGGGGTAATGGCCAGCACACGTGAGAGGGCGTCGACAAAGTGCGACAGGGAGGTGCTGCGGCGAAAGCATTCCAGCAGTTCTTCACTGGCCAGGGCGATGCCATCGTCTTGCAGCAAGGCATTGAGCGCGCGGCCCAGTACCGTGTCGGGGCTGACATACAGGAATGCGACCGGATGACTCTCGGCCACGGCACGGTGTTCGACGTTGGGGCCGATGATCACACCGGCCGCACGGAGTACCCTTCCGGGCAGCTCCACGCTGGCAGGTTGGCCTACGCCGATGCACAGCTGGATGGCGACATGGGAGTGAGCAGTGTTTTGATCCGCGCGGCCAATGTAGCCGGCCCATGAATCGCCAAAGGTAACGCTGCCATCCCACATTTGAAGTCGTCCTTGACGTACTGGGTGATTGTTCGACGCGTGCAGGGTAGGCCTGTGCAGGTCCGGATTCAAGCCTGGCGCCATCCGGCTCCTGTTGTGGTGTGAATCTTTCCCTATTACTATTGGTAACAATTCCTATTCGTAAGCATTTTCGATGCCTTATCTACCTGAGCCCACTGTTGCGCCGTATAGCGTTGGCAGCTTGTATGTCGCCCATCACGGCTGGATACAGCGTTGGCTGGCGAGAAAACTCGGCAATGTCAGTGATGCCGCCGAACTGGCCCATGATGTGTTTGTGCGCTTGTTGGGCCACCCGCGTGAGTTTGACAGCGAGATGCATGCGCGCGCGTACCTGAGCACGCTTTCTCGCAACGTGTGTGTGGACTTCTTTCGGCGCAAGCAGGTGGAGCAAGCCTGGCTTGAGGTATTGGCGAGTCGGCCTGAGGCGTGCGCACCGTCTGAAGAACACCGCGCCTTGGTGCTTGAAGCGCTCGTGCACTTGCAGGCAATGCTAGATGGCCTGCCGATCAAGGTGTCAGAGGCGTTTTGTCTGGCCCAGATCGAAGGTTTGAGCTATCGCGAGATTGCGCTGCGCATTGGCGTGAGCGAGCGCACCGTCACCAAATACATCCAACAGGCGATGTTCAAGTGCCTGGTACTGGAAGCCGAGCTGGACGGAGTGCTGTCATGAGCACCCGCCCTGGCGGCCTGGACCATGCCACCTTGCAACAAGCCGCCGACTGGTTCGCCCGCCTGAGCGCCGAGCCCAATGCCTTGCCGCTGCAGGAGGCCTGGCGTCAATGGCATGCCCACAGTGAACTCAATCGCCTGGCCTGGAGCTATGTCGCACGGGTGGGGCAGCGCTTTGCACCGTTGCAGGACGATGTTGCGGGCGCCAACCAAACGCTGGAGACCCTGCGCCATTCCCAGCGCTCGCGCCGCCAGGCCTTGCGCGGCTTGTCGGTGCTGATGGGGGGCGCACTCCTGGGCTGGGGCAGTTGGCAACAGCGTTGGTTGCCAGAGCGCTGGACCACCGATTTTTACACCGGTACCACGCCACTGGGTGAGCAGCGTTTGGCCGATGGCACGCGCCTTTGGCTCAACAGCGGCACGGCGCTGGATGTGAATTTCAGCGTCGATCAACGCGAGTTGAAACTTTACAGCGGCGAAATCCTGATCAGTACCGGCAACGACCGGCGGCCTTTCGTGGTCGACACCCCGCAAGGACGTCTACGCCCCATCGGCACGCGCTTCAGCGTACGAGAGCAGGGTGGTCGCACGTTACTCAACGTGTACGAAGGCAGCGTGCAGGCGAGCTGTGGCGACACCCATGAAGCCCGCATCGTGCCAGCAGGGCAGGGGCTTACCTTCGACCGCCAGAGCCTGTCCTCTACGCAACGCGCCCAGCCTGGGCGCGAAGCCTGGATGAAAGGGGTGTTGATGGCGGACGATATGCGCTTGGCAGATTTTATCGATGAGTTGGCCAGCTATCGCCATGGCCATCTGGGGATCGACCCGCAGGTTGCCAATCTGCGGGTGATGGGTATCTTCCCGTTGGCGGATACCGACCAGGTACTGGCCATGCTCGAGCGCGTGCTGCCCGTGCGCATCGAGCGGCGATTTGCCTGGTGGGTCACGGTGGTTGCGCGCTGATATTTTTTCACTCCCGTGCTTCCGGTTTTGCATGTTCATTCGAATTAGAGAAGGACAACGGCTTAATGCCTCCTTCGACCGGAACTGTTTATGCCTTCATGCCTGCGTAACTCACCACACTCCTTGGCGTTGACCATCACCCTGGCCCTGGCCCTACCGGCTAGCCTGAGCGTAGCGTCGTTCGCGACAGCCGCTGCACAGACGAGCGAGCAGCGCTTCGACCTGCCCGCCGGCGCCCTGGCCGACCAACTCAACCAGCTTTCGGTCCAAGCCGGGATCTACCTGGCGGGCAATGCCGCACTGATCGCCGGCAAGACAGGCCCGGCGCTGCACGGTAGCTATACCGTGGACCAGGCACTGCAGACCTTGTTGGCCGGCAGTGAGTTGACGGTGGTGCAGACCGGCGAGCGGAGCTATCAGTTGCAGCCAGGCGCGGCAAGCGCACTGGAGTTGGGCGCGATATCGATTTCCGGCAAGGCGCCGGGCTCGCAGACCGAAGGTACCGGGCTGTACACCACTTACTCGTCCAGCAGCTCGACGCGTCTGAACCTGACGCCGCGGGAAACGCCGCAGTCGGTCACCGTATTGACCCGTCAGCGTCTGGATGACCAGAAGCTGACCAACCTGACCGACGTGCTCGACGCCACCGCCGGTATCACCGTGACCCGCAACGGCATGGGCACCGAGAACGACACTTACTGGTCGCGCGGCTCGCAGATCCAGAACTTCGAAGTCGACGGCGTACCCACCTCGACGCGTCTGGACAACTATACCCAAAGCACCGCGATGTACGACCGCGTGGAAGTCGTGCGGGGTGCCACCGGCCTGATCAGCGGCCTGGGCAATCCATCGGCGACCATCAACCTGATCCGCAAGCGTCCGACCGCCCAAGCCCAGGCCAGCGTGACTGGCGAGGCCGGCAACTGGAATCGCTACGGCACCGGCATGGACGTTTCCGGCCCGCTGACCGAATCCGGCAACGTGCGTGGCCGGTTGGTCGTCGATTACAAGACCCAAGGTTCGTGGGTTGATCGCTTCAAGCAGGACTCGCAACTGGTCTACGGCATCACAGAATTCGACCTCAGCGAGGCCACCCTGCTGACCGTCGGTTTCAGCTATCAGAAAACCCAGGTCGACTCGCCCATGCGGGGCGGCTATCCGTCGTACTTCAGCAACGGCGAAAAATCCCACGTACGTCGCTCGCTCAACACCTCGCCGGACTGGTCTTATAACGACCACGATCAAACCAACTTCTTCACCTCCGTCGAACATCAGTTCGATAACGGCTGGAGCGGCAAGATCGAATACGGCCACACCGAGAACAAGTTCGACCAACTCTATGCCGTGGCCACCGGCACCCTCGACCAGGCCACCGGTTCCGGCACCGGCCTGCTGCCCGTACGCTGGTCCGGCACGCCGCGCCAGGACAACATCGACGCCTACCTCACCGGTCCGTTTTCGTTGTTCGGTCGCGAGCATGAGTTGATCCTCGGTGTGACCGCGACCCACTACAAAGAGTCCACGCCGAGCTACGGCGACTGGCTGCGCGACTACAGCTTCAACGTTCCGGACATCAACCACTGGGACGGCAACTCGCCGAAACCGGCCACGCCGGTCGTGAGCAAGGGCCGCATGGAAGAGAAGCAGCTGGGCACTTACCTGACCTCGCGCTTTCACGTCACCGATGACCTGACCTTCACCCTCGGCGGTCGCCTGACCGACTGGAAGCGTGACACCGACACCAAACCCTACGGCGGTGAAGCGAGCACTGTGAAGGAACGGGAAACCGGTATTTTCACGCCCTACGCCGGTGTGGTTTACGACCTGGATGACAACTGGTCGCTGTACGCCAGTTACACCAAGATCTTCAACCCGCAGGCGTCCTACGTTCGCGACATCAACAACAAGTCGCTCGCACCGACCGAAGGCAAAGGCTACGAGGTGGGGGTCAAAGGCACATTTTTCGACGAGAAACTCAACACCAGCCTGGCCCTGTTCAAGCTTGAGCAGGACAACCTCGCGGTATGGATGTCTGACACCCAAGCCTATCGCCTGGAGCAAAGCACCGAGACCAAGGGCGTCGAG
Organism: Pseudomonas fluorescens; assembly: GCF_001902145.1. GTDB lineage: Bacteria > Pseudomonadota > Gammaproteobacteria > Pseudomonadales > Pseudomonadaceae > Aquipseudomonas > Aquipseudomonas fluorescens_BV. The sequence goes on along the minus strand of NZ_MRST01000018.1, from coordinate 171,570 downwards.
CTGGAGCTGAACGGCGAACTGGCGCAAGGCTGGCAAGCGTCTGCGGGCTACGCCTACAGCGTCACCACCAACGCCGAAGACGCGCGCATTGTCACCAACGCGCCGCGCCACATGCTCAAGACCTTCACCTCGTATCGCCTGCCCGGCGTGCTGGACAAGATCACCGTCGGCGGTGGCGTGAACTGGCAGTCGAAGATAGGCGAAGACCTGCGCTACTACGAGCAGGGCAGCTACGCGGTCACCAACCTGATGGCCCGTTACGACATCACCAAAAACCTCAGCGCCTCGCTCAACGTCAACAACCTGTTCGATCGTGAATACTACTCGATGGTCTACTACGACGGCATGTATGGCGCCCCGCGCAACTTCATGACGTCGTTCCGGTACAACTTCTGAACCACTCGCTAAGCCCAATCACCTGTTTGGCAATGTAGCCAAACAGGTACGGCCTGCGGCAAGCATTGTCAGATGCCTCAGGCCATTTTCGACCAGGGGCCGCGCGTTTTTGGCACTAACATCATCACATTGCACTGTCGTGGGCAGGCTGTGAGGGCAAGAGAAACGGCTATCAGCGCACGGGACGATCAGGGTTTGCGTTGCAGGGTGTGGTAGCCCAACAGATCCCTGGCTTCCCTGAGGGAATTGCCCTCGGCGATCAGTTCACGAATACGGCTTTCCACCGTTTCAATCGAGCGGGCACATGCTGCCACCTCGCGGGCCCTGTCTCGAGGAACGATCACCACGCCATTGGCGTCGGCGACCACGATGTCCCTGGCGCAGACCCGGGCCTGGCCGATGGAGACCGGTTGATTGACCGAGGCGACTTCGACCCGGTCTTTGCCGGTGCGCATGAACCGGCCTTTGCTGAACAGCGGATACCCGTCGCCCAATGCCTTGCTGACGTCCCGGCACACGCCATCGATCACCGTCGCGGCGATGCGTTTGCTGCCGGCATATTGGGTCATGATGTCGCCCCAGACCGTGCAGTCGGTGCGCCCGTCATTGTCGATGACCACGACATCGCCTTCGGCAACATCATCAATGAAGTCACCGACCGTTCCCGGTGGGCAACTGGCACTGACGTAGCGCACGGTGAACGCCGGGCCGACCACCACCTGACGGTAGTTATCCAGCGGCATGACCCCCAGGCATTGCCCGGGCAGATCGAGTTTGTCCAGCGCGTCGGACACGCCAGGCGTATCCAGGCCTTCAAACAGGGCAACCAGTTCCTGGTCTTCGGGTGACATAGATATTCCTCTTGTTCTTCAGATCAGCGCAGCTCAAGGCGCTGCGCACGGGTGGTTTTTGGCAGAGTCAATCGGCACGGGCAGCGGGCCTTGGCTCGGCGATGGTCAGCAGGATGATGAAGCTGATGAACGAGCCGATCGCCAGCCAGGCGAACACGTAGTTCCAGCCATAGTTGTCCAGCAACAGGCCGGTAATGAACGGCGTCGCGGCCGCGCCCAGCTGCCCGATCATGTTCACCACGGCGTTGGAAATGGGGAACGTTTTCTTGGTGGTGAGGCCCATCGGGTAAACCATGTAGGAGGAAAACCCGAGGCTGAGGACCACCCCGGTCAGCATCAGCAGCAGCCCATAGGGCAGGGGCTCTGCGGGGGAGTTGATCAGCAGGTACATCATCACCGAGGTACCCAGGGCCGACAGGAGCATGCCGGGTTTGCGCCGACCGCCCATCAACCGGTCCGAGCAGAGGCCGCCGAGCAGGTTGCCCAGCACGGCGCCCACCCACGGCGCGGCAGACACCAGCCCCATGTTCATGATCGAGAACTGTTTGACGGTCATCAGGTAGGTCGGAATCCAGGCCAGCAGCACGCTCGAGACACCGAGCTGGAAGCAATAGCTGGTGGCGCAGCCCCAGATATTCCACGACTTGAACACTTGCCGGTTGGTTTCAAGGGCAACCACTTCACGGGAGCGAATGAACCGATCGAGTTTCTTGACCCACGCCGGCGGTTCCGCTGGTCGTACAGCCTCGGCGGCCTCGGCGGCCTGGGCGACGGGTTGGTCGTCGGCGATGTAGTTGAGTTCGGCTTCGTTGACGAAGCGACTGCGCGACGGATGGTCCGCCACCATGAAGTACCAGACCACGGCGAGGACGATGCCCGGTATGGCGAAGAAGTAGAAAATCTCTCGCCAGCCCCAGACCGAAATGATCACCGCGCAGAGTGGCGGCACGATCACCGGGCCGAATTTGACGGCAGACAGGAAGATGCCCGACGCCGTGCCTTTTTCCCGTGGTGGGAACCAGTTGTTGATGGTGGTCGTCATGCTGATCGGCAACGGACCTTCGGCCAGGCCGAGGCCCAGGCGATACAGTTTCAACGCCAGCAACGAGCCGGCGGTGCCGACCAGTCCGGTCATCGCGGAGGTCAGGATCATCGCCCCCGGAAGAATCTTGCTGACGCCAAACCGTCCAAAGGCAAAACCGGAGGGAATCTGCGCCATGGCATAAGCCAGCAGGAACAGGCTCATCAAGCCACCCGCTTCGGCGTTGCTCATCTCGAATTCTTTACGGATGAAAGGCAGCGCCACGCCAAGGTTGGCGCGATCGGCGGCGGCAATGGTGTAGATCAGGAAAATCAGCGTGGCAACGACCCAGCGGTATCTGCTGCGCACCGCAGGCTTCAAGACTTCGGGCATGGACATGGAAGCGGACCTTGTTTTTATCGGTTGTCTGGTCAAGCGTTTCGTGGTGCGGATGGGGGCATTGCCAGCGCACCGGTAAACCGGGCGTCAGTTCGCCAGCCCGGCTTTTTCCAGCACCCTGTCCAACCAGGACTGATCGATCGCCCCGGTGGCGATTTCGGCTTTGACTTCCTGTTCATGGGCGTCGTGTTCGTGGGCCTTGCGCAGGAGCTCCTCGGCGACGTCTGGAGCGAACGCCACCAGGCCATCTTCGTCGCCGACCAGGATGTCGCCGGGGTTGACGATCATCCCGCCGATCGAGACCGGCACGTTGATCTCGCCGGGGCCGCTCTTGTAGGGGCCGCAATGCACCACGCTGCGCGCATAGCAGGGGGTGTCCTGGAAGCTGGCGACGTCGCGAATGGCGCCGTCGACGACGAAGCCGACACAGCCGCGTTGCTGCGCGTAGAGCTTGATCAGTTCGCCGATCACGGCGTTGGTGTCATCTCCCTGGGCGTCGATCACCAGCACATGGCCCGGTTCGATCAGGGTCAATGCCTTGTAGATGTACAGGTTGTCGCCAGGGCGGGTTTTTACCGTGAGCGCAGTGCCTACCAGCTTGCCGGTGAGGTTGTAGCGCGTCAGGCCCCGGGCCCCGATGTGGCGTCCCAGGTTGTCGCTGATATGGGGCGTGACCACGGACCGGAATGCATCCAGCAGCGAGCTCGGGGCTTGGGGTGGAGAAGGGTGGATGCGTGAACCGGGCAATGACATGGCGACCTCACTTACAAATAACCCTGGCGGGCGATAAGCGCATCTTAAGAAAGGTCGTTGACCAGGATTAGCGATATTTATCTATGCAATCCCATCACTTTTTTTCTTCTTTTGAGCGCGGGATCACCAGACCATCTTGCTGAAATCACACAGCTCGGCGGCCAGGCGCGCGACCTCGACGCTCAAGCCCTGAAGCCGATCGGCACGGTGTGCGGCGATGTAGTGGATCGGCGGCAACGCAGGTTCGGTTTCGATCACCTGCAACCGCCCCTGGTCGACCAGCGGCGAGAGGCATTGGCGCGGCAAATAGCTGATGCCCACGCCGGAGAGGGTCAGGCCCAGTTGGGCGATCAGGTAGTTGCTCTTGAGGGTACGGTTAAGGCGTACGTCGTTCTGGGCGAGCCAGCGATCGTAAATCAAGCCCGTCCCGGAACTGCCGCCCTGGGTGAGCACGGTGTACGACGACAGGGTCTGCATGTTCACGCTGGCGCCGCCCTGATACAGCGAGGGCGCGCACATCCAGGCGTTCTCCACCGAACTGAGTGCGGTGCTGACAAAACGTGCGTCGGCGAAAATGTCGGGCACGATGATCAGGTCGAGCTGATCGTTCTCCAGCTTGGCCACCAGTTCAGTGCTGAGCTCCACCGAAGGTTCCAGCACCACTTTCGGGTAGGCGCTGCGAATGGCTTCGATCAGCGCCGGCAACCAGGTGATGGCGGTCAGTTCGGTCACGCCGATACGAAAGCGCCTGACCAGCACTTCCTTGGCGCTGATGCGCTCAAGCAGATAGTCGCGCTGGCGCAGGATCTGCGACGCTTCCTCGAACAGCTCGGCGCCTTTCTCGGTGAGCCGGGCGCTGCGCCTGGAACGGTCGAAGATGGGCATGTCGAACACTTCCTCCAGTTCCTGGATACGCTTGGAGATGGCTGACTGGGACATGTTCAGCTTCATGGCCGCCGACTCGAAATTGCCCAGTTCGACGATCCAATAGATCGCTTCCAGTTGTTTGAAGGTAATCATGTGCAGTCAGAACCGTTGGAAGTGATTGGATGCCGATTCGCCGAGTCTGTTCGTCCGGCCCGGTCAGCGCAAGGCCTCACAAAAACGCCGGATTGCCTCGCAGGCCTGGCGCAAGGAAGCATCATCCAGGGCGTAGGCGATGCGAAGGTAAGGGCCGAGGCCGAACGCGCTGCCGTGGACCACCGCAACGTTCGCTTCGTCGAGCAAGGCGTGGGCGACGTCCTCATCGGTGAGCAACCGCCGTCCTGCAGGCGAGCTGCGCCCCATCAGGCCGGCGCAGGAGGCAAACGCGTAAAACGCGCCGCCGGGGCTGGCACATGCCAGACCCGGCGTGGCATTGAGCAACGCGACCATCATGTCGCGGCGCCCCTGGAACGCGGCGCGGCTTAGGTGAATGAAATCCTTCGGGCCGGTCAGCGCGGCCAGTGCTGCTTGTTGGGAGATGGAGCAGGCTCCTGAAGTTTGCTGGCCCTGGAGCTTCTCCATAGCGTCCAGCAGCCAGCGCGGCCCGGTGGCGAAACCGATGCGCCAGCCGGTCATGGCGTAGGCTTTGGAAACGCCGTTCATGGTCAGGGTGCGCGGGGCCAGTCGTGGTTCAACCTGGGCCAGGGTGTAGAACGCTTGATCGTCGAAGATCAGGTGCTCGTAGATGTCGTCGGCCAAAATCAACACGTGAGGGTGAGCCAGCAACACCTCAGCCAGGGCGTGTAGTTCTTCCTGGCTGTACACCGCGCCGGTCGGGTTGGCCGGCGAATTGAGGATCAACCAGCGGGTCTGCGGTGTGATCGCTGCGGCCAGAACCGAGGGCGTCAACTTGAAACCGGTGTCGGCCTCGCAGGTAACGATTCGGGCTTCACCACCACACAGTTCCACCATCTCCGGGTAGCTGACCCAGTACGGCGCCGGCACGATGACTTCGTCGCCCTCATTGAGGGTCGCGGCCAAGGCGTTGTAGATCACCTGCTTGCCACCGTTGCAGATGACGGTGTCTTGCCAGGCAACGTCCAGGCCGTTTTCACGGCGGAACTTGGCCGCCACCGCTTCTCGCAGTGAACGTGCACCGGCGACCTGGGTGTAGCGGGTGTGCCCGTGTTCAATGGCAATAATGGCCGCTTCGCGTACATGCTTGGGCGTATCGAAATCGGGCTCGCCGGCGCATAGCGAAATAATCTTCGCGCCTTGCGCCCGGCGCTCTGCTACCCGATCCATGATTCGGTAAGTCGCGGACGGCTGCGCACTGGCCAGACGCTGGTTCAGGCGCTGGATATCGGCGCTCATGCGCGGGTTCTCCACTCAGTTACCCGCGCATGAACATCCAGTGGGAGGGGGAGCGTGGTCATCAGACTTTCCTCTGCAGGTTGTGGTAACCCAGTGCGGCCCGGGCTTCTTTAAGGGTTTTGCCTTGGCTGATCAGGGCGCGAGCTCCACGTGGATCGCTTCGAATTGGGCGTCATGCATCACTTCGGCGACTGAGCGACCGCTGCGAACAGCCTCGACCATGCCGTCCTGGCGGTGGGCAATACGCTCGCCAAGGTCGAGCACTTTCTCGATATAGGCTGAGGGCACGAACACGGTGCCGCAGGTATCGGCGATGACATAGTCGTTCTCGCTGACGTCGACGCCTGCCACGTTGATGGTTACGGCGGCATCGATCTGCACCACCCGATTGCGGGCACTGATCATGGTCACGCCGCGGCCATAAACCGGGTAGTCAATCGACTCGCTGCCGTCGATGTCGCGGCTGAAACCGTCGATTACCGTGCCGCGTACTTTCTTGCTGGCTGCTGCATTGGCGAGGATGTCGCCCCAGCAGGAGATGCCTTCAATTCCACCGGCGATCACCAGCACACGATCATCGCTGTCGATCTGTTCCACCACGGGGGTAATCAGGTGCACAGTGGGGACGTTGTCGGATTTAGGAGCCAGCAGTACGGTGCTGGCGCGGCCGACAATCTTTGGGCAGTTCCACAACGGGCGCAACCCAACGGTGGCACCCGGCAAGCCGAGGAAGTCGAGCGCATCGGAGACCGTGTTGGTATCCAGCGCCGCCAAGCGATCCAGCAAACTCTTATTGATCATGGGAAAGCCCAGGTGGTGACGAAGGCGCCCAGTGTCAGTGAGACGGTTTGATAGGTATATTACTAATCACAGATGCGTTAGATACGCTAAGCCTATGGATTAATCATGATCAATTTTCGACTGATTCGTCATCTCTGGTTGTTCCTGGCGGTGGCCGAAGAACAGAATTTCGGCCGAGCGGCCAAGCGTCTGGGCATGTCCCAGCCACCGCTGAGCGAGCAGATCCAGGTGCTGGAGCAGGCGCTCAAGGTCAAGCTGTTTGATCGCTCGCGACGTGGTGCGAAGCTGACCCCGGTGGGGGCGGCGATTCTGCCGGCCGTGCGCAAGTTCGCGGACCAATTGGAGCGGCTGGAACTCGCCGTGGAGGAGGCGGTGGCGGGGCAGTCCGGGATGTTGACCATCGGCGCGATTTCTACGGCCATGTTTGATGTCTTGCCCGATTTGATCGAGCAATTGAAAAGTGATTACCCGCACCTCACTGTGTCCGTGCGGGAGATTGATAGCGTCGAAGCCGTCCCGGCGCTGGAAGCCGGAGATATCGATCTGGCCTTAGCCCGGCTGGACGGTGATCTGGGGGGCTCGATCAAATCACTGCCGCTGACTCAGGACCGCCTGGTTGTGGCCCTGCCCAGCGATCACTCCTTGGCTGCGCGCAGGCGAATCAGCCTGTCCAGCCTGGCCACTGAACCCTTAGTGATGTTTTCCCGAAAGGTCAGCCCGGTCTACTTTGACAATCTGATCGCGACCTGCCGCGCCAGCGGTTTTTCCCCGCGCGTGCTGCATGAAGTGCGCTCGGTCGCCTCGCAAATTGCCTTTGTCAGCTGCGGCCAGGGTATCGCACTGGTACCGGTGTCGCTGAAAAAACTGGCGCCGGACAATGTGGTATTTCGAGCGCTGAGCCAGAAGGTCAATGTCGTGACCACAGCGGTGGCCTGGAATGCTGATCGGCCCAACCCGCTGGTGCAGGAACTGGTCACCCGGCTCCAGTCCCGTGTGTGAGTCGACCAAGGCCCTGTGCGTGAACAGGAGTGATAGGTTTGGCGTATGAAAGCCTTCCCGCATTAGGAATTTACAGAAGGCTCGATTTCCTTGAAATTGCGAGCCCGGCTGCCGGCAACCCAGGTTCGGCGCTACCTTTGCGTTCAAGGAGTCAACAACGTGTCTTCTCCAGAAACGTTCACTCATGTGCAACTCCCTCTGACAGTGGAGGGTGTCCAACTGAACGTGGCCGCCATCCATCGCGATGGCGTCTTTGCGCCGATCGTGTTCCTGCACGGTTTTGGTTCGACCAAGGAGGATTATGCCGACATCGTGCAGCAGCCCGCATTCTCCGGTCACCCTTTTGTGGCGTTCGACGCACCGGGTTGTGGTGAAAGCCAGTGCGATGATCTTTCCAGGATCTCCATTGCCTTTCTGCTGCAGACGGCATTACAGGTACTGGCGCATTTCGGCATCGAGCGCTTTCATCTGGTCGGCCATTCCATGGGCGGACTGACTGCATTGATGCTGGCCCATCAGTTTCCGGATCGGGTGCTCAGCTTCGTCGATATCGAGGGCAATATCGCTCCGGAAGACTGCTTCCTCAGCCGGCAGGTCGTCGACTATCCGAGCAGCGATCCCGAGGCGTTTTTTTCGGCCTTCATCGAACGTGTCCGACACGCCCCGGCCTATGCCAGCGCGCTGTATTGCGAGAGCTTGCGGCACAAGGTGCGTGCCGGTGCGGTGCGGGGGATTTTTCAGTCGATGGTCGATCTCTCCGATAACGCCGATCTGATGGGCAAATTCCTCGGGTTGAAATGCCCAAGGATGTTCATGTACGGCGAACAGAACGCTTCATTGTCCTATCTCTCGCATATCCAGGCGGAGGGGGTCCGCCTAGCGCCCATTCCTGATTGCGGACATTTCCCAATGTATTCCAACCCCATCGTGATGTGGCAACAGATTGCCGATTTCCAGGCGAGCTGCCTTACCGGGTGAACCCTGCCGCCCTGAATTGGGTGGACATCTGACCGCGCATATTTCAATGCGCAAATTTGCGGCGTAACTCCAAGTGGCTTAATCCTGCGCGATTTTGATTACTACCTTACCAAAGGCGCCTCTGGCCAAATGTTCGTACGCTTGGCGTGCTTGATCGAATGGATACACGTGGTCGATTACCGGGCGAATCTTGTGCTCATTCAAGAATTCGTTCATTCGGTCAAATGACGAGCGTGGAGCAACGGCTATGCCGCGAATCGTTGTTTGTCGGAAAATCATAGGCATCAGGTTCAGAGCGGAGGTTTGGCCTGTCAGAAAGCCGATCTGTGCGATACGCCCACCCGCTTTTGTTGCAGCAATCGATTGATTGATGCCGTCACCGCCTGCCACATCCAGCAGGAGATCCACTCCCTTGCCGTCAGTGAGCTTCAGAACTTCCTCTGCCCACTCAGGGGTAGTGCGATAATTCACGCCAGCAACAGCGCCCAGCTTTTTTACAGCTTCCAGATTGTCATCACGGCTGGAGGTGACGATAACCTGGGCTCCCAAAGCCGTAGCAATTTGCGCTGCAAAAACAGAAACCCCTCCAGATCCCTGAACCAAAACGGTTTGGCCGGCCTCGATCTGGCCATAATCGACAAGCGCATACCACGCCGTCAGAGCAGCAATTGGAAGTGTCGCTGCTTCCTCATCTGACATATTGTCGGGGGCACGTACTGCGCTGTCTTCATGGATGATCATGTATTGCGCCAGACCGCCAGGCAATGGCGAGCCGAAGCAGTAGTTGGGTTCATCTGGCCCAGGCATGCCGTCCAACCAGCGTGAGTAGAGGTGTGAGTTGACCCGATCTCCGATAGCAAAGCGGCTGACACCATCGCCCACTGCCACGACAGTCCCCGCCGCATCGCTGACGGGGATCAGCGGCTTGGGCACCATGTGAGGCTCATAGATGCCGTCAACGATGGCCTTGTCCCGGAAATTGAGTGATACAGCGCCTACTTTAACCAGCAGTTCACCAGCTTGAGGCACGGGGGTTTCCGTTTCGCCCTGCACCAGATTATCCAAGCCGAAATCTTTCAGAAGCCACGCTTTCATTTTCTGTCTCCAACAATTTTGAATGTGCAGGGGAGGAAAGCTCCTCTGTTTACGCTGAGGACATTGTTGAGGTTTCGCGCCTCTAGATAAATGTGCAGAAGCCAACAAGATTGTTATCCTGATCAGCAACAATCATTCAGTTAACACGCTTCCCGAGAAGGTACTTATGGAGCTTCTACAGTCGATGCAAGTATTCGCCAAGCTAGCTGAGTTGGGGAGCTTCACCAAAGTCGCTGAGGCAATGCAGGCCGGACGCCCGCACGTCACACGCACCATTCAGGATTTGGAAGCCTCGCTGGGTGTCCGTCTGTTCCAACGCACTACGCGTAAAGTAAAACTGACTGCTGAGGGCGAGCGGTTTTACGAACGTGTCAAAGAGATTTTGGCAACCATCGCAGAAACCACTTCCATGTTCGACCGTAGTGGATCGACGTTGCGAGGGCGGCTTCGAATTGACATCCCCACTGCATTTTCCCAGCACAGCTTCATGGGAAGCCTTAGGAGATTTACCGAGGCATTTCCCGACATCGAACTTGCGCTAGGCGTGACCGACCGTACGGTAGATCTTGTAGCCGAGGGCATCGACTGTGTATTGCGAATTGGTGACCTCCCGGATTCAAGCATGGTGGCTAGAGAAATTGGCACCGCCACCATGGTGACCTGTGCGTCTCCAGGTTATCTCCAAGCCTGCGGGGCACCCATAACCCTACAAGATCTAATAGACCACCGATGTGTCAGCTTCCTTTCCGGCCAAAATAACAGACCGCTGCCTTGGCACTTCTCCGTAGACGGCGAAGATCGTCCACATGCGCCTCATGGTGGAATCACCGTGAATGAGTCCAATGCCTACGTTCAATGCGGTGTTGCAGGCTTCGGCATTGTTCAAGCTCCTGGAATTACCGTTGAGACATTCCTCGCAAGTGGAGAACTGGTTGAAGTGCTCAGAGCATTTCGTCCAAAGCCTCGCCTGGTTTCCGTGCTTTATCCAAGCAGAACGCATCTTGCGCCTCAGGTCGACGCATTTGTGGATTGGCTGAAGGAAGATTTTCCTGTGCTACACCCCAACTGGTTCACAGCGCACTAACCTTCGCTCGTAGGCTGACTCCGCACCCAAACGGGCTGGTGCAAGATGTGCATCGCGAAAAAGCTGGATGGTCGATTGATCGGCAGGCTGCCGCATTATGATGGATACGAATGGCAGCAGGCGGGTACCGACTTGATACTCGTCGCGCTAGCAGCCGGGCTCATTTACGAAGTGCTCAACGGGGTTTTTGGTTAATGCCTGAATGGCGACTGCGGTTTTTTCTGGCGGTGTGTTAATTGGGTCTGTGCGCACCGCATTCCGTCTGTCGCAAGGCTTGAACTGTCTGGGGGAAAATGCGTCCTAACCTGTGTGATATTAACCTTACGGAAGCAATCATGCTTTTAAAGAACAAAAATCTTGTTGCTGTCATGTCATGCGCCCTGATGCTTGCAGCGGCCCCATTACTTCCTGCTGACGTCTCTATCATGAACTCCGCCTATGCGAAGGACGGTGGTGGTGGTGGTGGTGGTGGTGGTAACGGAGGTGGTAATGGCGGCGGCCACGGCGGCGGTACAGGTGGTGGTCACAGCGGTTCAGATCACGGCAGTGCTAACAGTAACGGCCGCGGTAATGGGCTGAACAGCGATCATGCCGGGAAGGCTGTTCGCGACCGTGGGGAAAGCGCAAACCACTACGGCAATGATCGCAATGGTGAGCGCGGTCATGGCGCAACGACGTCAGGCATCGCCCACTCCAAAGATACTCGCGGCGTGTCCAAAGCCACTGCAATTTCGGCCTCGACACCAGGGGAGCACAACTCCAAAGGGTTGAGCAATGCAGGGACAGCAGTATCAAAGAAATCGCACTGATCAGCTTAACTCGCAGCACGTAACCCTAGACTAAACGGGCGCCTATTAAGGCGCCCGTTTTCATTTACGCCTACATCACTTATTTTCCGTAGTTAACCAGACGCCCACTTATGCGGTACCCCCGCAGGAGCTTGTGCGGCAGGTTTACGGTCACGACGAAGGCGAACCCGATTGTTGCCTTCTTTGAGATCGATCTCCGCCAGGCCCGCTCCTTCGATCAACTTGGCCAGTTCTTTTACTTTTTCAATGTCCATGCTGCTGCAACCTTATGCCTGGGTTGGGGGCTTAACGTAGCGTCGACCTATCTAAGGAGGTTGCCCTTGGACGTTTCACGCAGCGTGAGAATCGCTAGCAATGCGCACACCGCAGCACCCGCCATGAAATAGCCCGGTACCAGTAAATTGCCGGTCTTGGTGATAATCGAGGTGACCACGTAGGGGGTGACCCCGCCGCCCAGGATGGCGCCCAGGTTGATGCTGATCGCCATGGCCGTGTAGCGCACACGTGTCGGAAATTGCTCGGCATAAGTGGGGTAGCCCACCGATTGCACGATTGGCATGGGCAAGGTGGCGACAAACATCGCCAGTGCAGCGATCCAGAGACTGCCGCTGTCCATCAGGATCATCATGGGAATCACCAGAATGGCGTAGCCCAGGAAGCCGATGCTCAGCGCCTTCCTGCGACCGATACGGTCTGACAAACCACCCCAGAAGGGCATCATCGCCGCCATGCACAGGCTGATCACTGCAATCACCCAGTAGACTTTGGATTTGTCGAAGTGCAGGTAGGTGGTGAGATAGATGTTCATGAACACCATCCCGATGAAGTAACCCGCATTCTGCGCAGACGCGAATACGATGACCCTGAGCAGCGCCGGAAGGTTTTTGCTGAACACCTCTTTGACCGGTGCTGCAGGTGGCTTTTCCTTCTCCAGGAAGGCTTTGAATTCCGGCGTTTCTTCAACGTTATGCCGCATGTAAAACGAAAATATAACCAGCGGGATGGACAGGAAGAACGGGATACGCCAGCCCCATGCCTGCAATTGCTCGGCACTGAGCAACCCGGTGGTGATACCGCAGACAATCGCGCCGGTGGCGCCACCCACGGCAACGCCCAGCGGTGTGAATGAACCAAAGAACCCCCGTCGGCCGTTTGGAGATGACTCAGCCACAAATGCCGCGGCGCCTACCACTTCGCCACCGGCGAAGAAGCCTTGGGACAGTCGCAACAGTACCAGCAGGATAGGCGCGGCCAGGCCGATCTGGGCGGTGGTCGGAAGCACCCCTATGAGAGCGGTGGCGGTTCCCATCCCGATCACGGTGCTGAGCAGCACTCGACGTCGACCGATACGATCAGCAAGGCGGCCGAGCAGCACGCCGCCTATCGGGCGGATGACAAAGGCAATACCGAACACCGCCAACGTAGCGAGGAGGGCGGCGGCAGGGTTATCACCGGGAAAGAACAAAGGCGCGATGATGGTCGCCATATAGCCGTAGATACTGAACTCATAGTATTCAACAGCGGTGCCGGTAGCCGATGCCATGGCTGCGCGCTTGGCAATCACGGCTGACTGCGTTGTGCCTCCGGTGGTGTGTGCCTCGACGTCGATGTGCGACGAGTGCGTATTTTCAGAGAGAACACGAGACATAAATACCTTCCACTCTGGCCAATGGCCAAAAGAGTTAAGTGGCAGAGGGTCCTGCCTTGAAAGTGACGTACCGAAAACCGACAGTGCACAGTTCATCCGGGCATTCAGGCGCCCAGACGCATCCGTCATTGACTATTCAGCTCTCAGACGAGGTTTTAAGCTCGGCAGTTAAACGAGGGGGTTGATTCACGAGGCATGGTTGTTTCCTTTTTATTATGAGTAAACGTTGTGGGTGTCATTAAGTACGCGCACGTGCGGGTTTTTGAATGGTGATGCCTTCGTTGAGCAGGGCTTGCCTGATCGCACTGGCAAACGCTGCAGCGCCGGGCTGGTCGCCGTGTAGGCAAAGCGTGTGTGCCGTCACCGGTACCCAGTTCCCTTGGGTGGTGCGCACTTCGCCTAAATGCAGCATGTTCATGACTTGGTCGATGGCCTCGTGGAGGTTTTCGATCATTGCGCCAGGCTGGCTGCGTGGCGTCAGTGTTCCATCCTCCTGGTAGCTGCGATCGGCAAACACTTCCTGTGCTACGGTCAAACCACAGGCTTGGGCGGCGGTTACCAGGGCACTTCCCGACAAGCCGAAAAGAATCAGGCTCGGATCAATGTCTTTTACTGCTCGGCAGATTGCATCGGCAGTGGGGCGATGCACCGCCGCGAAATTGTAAAGCGCACCATGGGGTTTGACGTGGCGCAGTTCGACATTGGCCGCTTTGGTAAAGCCCAGCAACGCACCGACTTGGTAAACGATGAGTTCATACACTTCATCTTCGGACAGCATCATCATCCGACGGCCGAAACCTTGCAGGTCGTCAAAGCCAGGATGGGCGCCGATTGCCACACCCAACTGTGCGGCCAACGCCACGGTCGAGCGCATGGAGCGCGAATCCCCAGCGTGAAACCCGCAGGCGATATTGGCTGAGGTGAGGTGTGGAAGAATCGCCGCATCGTCGCCCGCGCGATAAATGCTGAAGCCTTCGCCAAGGTCGCTGTTGAAATCTATTTCAGGCATTGAAGGCCTCCATCGCTTTGAGCGTGCGAGCGCGGGTGAGCAGCAAGGCTTCGGCGGCGCTCAAATCTATCAGAGAGAATCGCAACTGATCGCCCGGCAGCAATTGCGCCAGCCTGGGTAGATCGACACTGGCCACTTGGGCAATCCGTGGGTAGCCACCGGTCGTTTGTCGGTCGGCCATCAAGATCAACGGCTTGCCGCTGGAGGGCACCTGGACGGTGCCGAACGTGACACTTTCCGATAGCAGCTCTTTGGGCGAAGACAGCGTCAGGGGCGTGCCGTCCAGCCGGTAACCCATACGGTCCGAGTCACCGCTCAAGGTGTAGTCATGGTTCAAGAAGTGCTCTTGGGACTCCGCGCAAAAGTCCTTCCATTCCCGTCCCGCGATCACTCTGATCGGTTCGCAGGCAACTGCTTCATACAGCCCAAAGTTGGAGCGGGGGCTCAAGCGTGGCGGGTTGGCAAACGATGAGCAGATGGGGATCAAATCCCCGGTTTGCAGCGCGCGGCCGCGCAGCCCACCGAACCCGCCTCGGGAATAAGTGCTGGTGCTGTTCATCAGTGGTTGCAGCAAAAAACCGCCGCCCACCGCGAGGTAACTGCGGGCGCCCTGTCGCCGTTTGCCGAAACTCAAGGTACTGCCTGGAGACACCAGGGCTGCCACGCCGGGCTTGAGCGCAATCGCATCCAGCTCGGCGCCGAGGTCCGCGCCGGCGAGCGCAATCACCGCTTTGGCCTGAAAGTACAGCGTCGGGCCTTGGAGGGTCATTTCCAAGGTGCTGAAGGTACGAGGATTGCCGACCAGGAGGTTGCACAGGGCGTGCGCATCCTCATCCATCGCGCCGGTCACGGGTACGCCCCAATGCTGGAACCCATGCCGCCCGGTGTCCTGGAAGGTTGAAAGCATGCCGGGTTTGATTACCTTGATGGTCACTTCGTGTTCTCCCGAGCCAACAGAACAAACTCATGGCGGGTAACGGGGACAAATCGAATCTGGTCGCCGCCCTGTAAAAGACACGGCGGCTCACTCGAGGGGGAAAACATGGGCAGCGGTGTACGCCCTATCAAGTTCCAACCGCCGGGAAGGTCAGCCGGGTAAATCACACTTTGTCGGTTGGCGATGCCGATGCTGCCTTGCTTGACAAGCGTGCGTGGTGTCGCGCGACGCGGCAGCGACAGGGCGCTGTCATGCATGCCGATGTAGGGATGGCCCGGCGCGAAGCCAACCATCAACACATCCAGCCAGTCTGCTGTGTGTGCGGCGATGACCTCGTTGGCGGTCATGCCGCAGGCCTTCGCGATGTCTTCAAGGTCCGGGGCGAATTCAAGGTCGTAGCACACCGGAATGTCGAGGCGGGTGCTGATCGTTGTGACTGCGCTGTGCGAATCCCCAAGACGTTCGGTCACAAGTGTGCAGATCGATTCGTAAGGGGACACACCTGGGAAAAGGCTGGCAACTGACTCAGGAGAGTAATGAACGCCGACTGTCACCATCGCGGATACAACATCTGTGACGCCCGGCAGTTGGCCTAGAGCGCCCAGGGCACGTAATTGGCTGCCGACCGAGGCGGCCTGGCGGTTGAGGTCAATGGAAAATACGCTGCCAAATATCAGGATCACGCAGCGATCACCGCACGGCTCGAAGTGCCATTTAACGCTGGAGAGAGACGCTCTTGGCGGCTCATCCAAAATGCGACTGAGGTCGGACATAGTGTTCTCTATCCTCATGCGGCAGGCTAAGCATCGGCCAGACGCGTGCAGCGCGACAGAGAAAGCGCGGGCTTTCACAGGTATCCGGCGCAACACAGCAAGGCTTCACGGCTTGATAGTGCGCCGCCGCTCTAATGGCGACGGTCGCATTAACATCGTATTACTTGGCGAACAGCTGACTCATATCCTTGAACGCCTTGAACTCCAGCGCATTGCCGCACGGATCGAACAGAAACATGGTGGCCTGCTCGCCGACCTGGCCTTTAAAGCGGATGTAGGGTTCGATCACAAACTTGGTTGCGCGCGCTTTCAAGCGCTCGGCCAGGGCTTCCCATTGCGCCCATTCCAGGATGATGCCGAAGTGCGGAACCGGTACGTCGTGGCCGTCTACCGGGTTGCTGTGCACGCTTTCCTGCGAAGCAGTCTTGGGATGTTCGTGGATGACCAGTTGATGGCCGTAGAAATCGAAGTCTACCCACTGCTCGCTTGAGCGACCTTCGGAAAGACCGAACACTTCACCGTAGAAGTGACGTGTGGTAGCCAGATCGTAGACGGGAATTGCCAGATGGAAAGGGGAGAGGCTCACGGGTGGTTTCCTATTGATTTGTTTTGACCTGAGTCAATTCTTATCCGGAAATACGGTGGGGAAAAGCGGAAATCCTGTGTCCTGAGCATGAATAATTTCGATGATTAAGGTGGTCACACAGGCTTTTGCACCATTGTCGTTCGCGCTGCACCACGTTGGTTCGTATGGAGGCTGAAAAGCTGGCGGTATCGCGATTGATTTCTCCATTGCCGGCATGCTTTAGAAGGCATCACACCGCATTAAGGACGCAGGTCCGGAAGATGTTGAACAGAGGCGAATGCTTTTGCCGATATTTTGAGACCAGTACGATTTCCCTGAAAAACGTAAGCTTGCGCAACTCCATCACCCTGACGTCCTCCGCATGTTCAAGCCATAGACCCGCCTTGGGCACCAGTGAAACACCCAGGCCACTGCGTACCATTTTTACAATGGCATCCAGTTCATCCAGCTCCAGTGCCTGGTGTACATGGATTTTTTGCTGCTTGAGAAACTGGGTGACCAATCGCCCGCCAAATGAGACTCGGTCATACCGCACAAAGGGGTGTTCCGCCAGAATCGCCAGCGGGTCGTCACCCACCACCTCTTTGGACGTGATCAATACGAAAGCCTCGCGCGCGATGACTTCGGCATGCAGATCCTTGGGTAGGGAAAACGGTGGCTTGATCATGATGGCCAGGTCCAACTCGCCAGCGTCCACTTGGCTGAGCAGGTTCAAAGACACACCTGGTACAAGGTTTGTTTCGATGAAAGGCGCCTGTGATTTCAAGGCCACCAGCGCCTGCGGCAGGATCCCGGTCTGAACCGTGCCAATCGCGCCGATTCGCAGGGTTCCGTGGAAATCATTACCGCTGTCTGCGGCACCCATTCGACCGAAAAGCCGCAGGATTTCCTCGGCCAGGGGAATGGCACGTTGCCCTGCTGAGTTAAGCGTGGCTGAGCGTCCGGTACGATCAAACAGTTTGACGCCCAATGTGTCCTCAAGGCTTTTGATCTGGGCGCTGACGGCAGACTGCGTCAGCCCAACCTGCTGGCCAGCCGCTGCAAACGTGCCCCGCTGCGTAACGCAGATAAATGTTTTCAACTCTCTGATCATGTTGCACCTGGATTCGTTATGGGGGTGTTGGCGCATAAGGTCGTCTGGTTAGCTGGGTTTATTGTTGAGCACTTTTCCCAGGTGCTCAACGAACACGCGCACCCTGCGCGGAACCTGTTGACATGTCGGCAGCATCGCTGCCGGCACACTGAGCCAGGCGAACCGTTTTGTCGATCAGTCTGCCGGCTCGGCCTTCCTGCGGGCAGTCGTATTACTTTTCACATGAGTGGTATGACGACATTCTAAGGCCTGATCAAGAAAATTGAGCCGTGCTTAAAGTAAATCCCGATTCCTCTCATTTTTATTGAATTTTCTGGTTGACAGCCAGCGCCAAACGTCAGAATAATCCTCTACGTTGTATGACGACATACAAATAAATAACAACAAGGTCCTCCCTCTATGAGAATCACAGGCGTTCACGTCGAAGTTTTTTCCACACCTTCGCGCCGTGCCCAAGACAGCGCCGGTCACGCCCATCCGGGCGATGAGGTCATGATCAAGATGGCCCTGCTGCGAATCAGCTGCGACGATGGCTCCGAGGGTTATGCCTTCGGTACGCCTGAATTGATTCGTCCACACATCATCGAATCGTTCGTTCGCAAGGTCCTGATCGGCCGCAACCCGATGGACCGTGAAAGCATCTGGCAAGACCTTGCGCACTGGCAGCGCGGCAGCGCCGGGCAGTTCACTGATCGGGCGCTGGCGCTGGTGGAGCAAGCCTTGTGGGACCTGGCCGGGCGCAAGTTCAACTTGCCGGTGCATAAATTGATTGGCGGTTATCGCGACAAGGTCCCTGCGTATGGCTCGACGATGTGCGGCGATGATTTGCCGGGTGGGTTGTCGACGCCGGATGAGTACGGCCAGTTCGCCGAAAAGCTGGTGCAGCGCGGCTACAAGGCCATCAAGTTGCACACCTGGATGCCGCCGATCCCCTTCGCCCCAAATCCGCAAATGGACATCCACGCCTGCGCCGCCGTGCGTGAGGCGGTGGGGCCGGATATCGCGCTGATGCTCGACGGTTATCACTGGTACAGCCGCATGGACGCGCTGACCATTGGCAAGGCGCTGCAGAAGCTGAATTTCGCCTGGTTCGAAGAACCCATGATGGAAGATTCGGCGGAGTCGTATGCCTGGCTGGCCGCCAACCTGGACATTCCGGTGCTGGGCCCGGAGAGCATCGCCGGTAAGTTTCATAGCCGCGCCAGTTGGGTGACGCAGAAGTCCTGTGACATCCTGCGCGCGGGTGTGGCCGGGGTCGGCGGCATCGGGCCGTGCCTGAAAGTGGCGCACCTGGCCGAGTCGTTCGGCATGGATTGCGAGGTGCATGGCAATGGCGCGGCGAACCTGGCGGTGGTCGGGGCGATCAGCAATTGCCGCTGGTATGAGCGCGGCTTGCTGCACCCGTTCCTCGACTATGAAGAAGTGCCCGCGCACCTCAACAGTATCGTCGACCCCATGGACGCCGACGGTTATGTGCACCTGTCCGATCGGCCGGGGTTGGGCGAGGACATCAACTTCGCGTATATCGAGGCCAACATTCTGTCGCGACATTGATCCTGTTCCACGCCTGAGGCGGGTGATTGCCCAGGCGACAAGTCTTTATAAATATAAGAAAGGACTGAACCATGAATTTCTGGCCCAAGCGCCTGACCAGGCGGCTGTGTGTCATCGTGGCCCTGTGCGCAGTGCAGGTGCCCGTCAGCCTGGCTCAAGGCGAAACGCCCGCCGACCAATTGGTGGTGGGCATGAGCATGATCAACCTGTTGTCCCTGGACCCGGCCGCTGCGACGGGGCTGGAGGTTGCCGAAGTCAACGCCAACGTCTACGACATGCTCCTTGAGCAGGACGCGGCGCAGCCGGACACGCTGGTTCCCGCCCTTGCCAAAAGCTGGGACGTCAGCCCCGACCGGATGCGCCTGACCTTCCAATTGCGCGACGACGTCCGTTTTCATTCCGGCGCGCCACTGACCGCGCAAGATGTCGCTTGGTCGTTGCAGCGCGTGGTCACGCTCAACCGCGCCCTGGCTTCCACCTGGAAAGCCTACGGTTTTACCGCCGACAATGTCGTCAAACTGATGCGCGCCGAAGGGCCGCACACCTTTGTCATGGAGTTGCCGCGCAGCACCGACCCGCTGCTGGTGCTCAACACCCTGGCAACCTCGCCCAGTGCTTTCATCGTTGATCGTTCGGTGGCCCTGCAGCATCAGGTCGGCGACGATCAGGGCGCGGCGTGGCTGGCGACGCATACCGCTGGATCCGGTGCCTTCAAGCTCGACATCTGGCGCGCCAACGACGTGATTCTTATGAGTCGCAACGACGACTATTGGCGCGGCGCGCCGAAGTTGCGCCGGGTGATCATGCGCAACATGACCGAGTCCCAGGCACTGCGGCTGATGGTCGAGCGCGGCGACCTGGACGTCGCTCGCGGCATGGCTGCCACTGACATCAAGGCGCTGGGCAAGGTCGAAGAGGTGCGGATCCAGAGCATCGCCCGCGGCACGCTGTACTACGTGGCGATGAGCATGCAGCAGCCGCTGTTCCAAGACATTCGCGTGCGCCAGGCCATCCGTTTGCTGATCGACTACCAGGGCATCAACGACGTGGTGATGCCGCACTATGGCGTGATCAACCAACGGCCCTTGCAGCTGGGGCTGCCAGCACGCCTGGACGATCCGGGCTATCGCCTGGATGTGGCCGAGGCCAAGCGCCTGCTGGCGGCGGCCGGACATGCCGAAGGCTTCAAGGTGACCATCCGTTCCTTGACCGATCCGCCGTTTATCAACATCGCCACCAGCCTGCAAGCGACGCTGGCCCAGGCGGGGATACAGGCAACGATCATCACCGGCACCGGCAACCAGATCTACGGGGCGATGCGCGACCGTCAATTCGACATCCTCGTCGGTCGTGGCGGCGGCGGGGCGGAGCGTCATCCGCATTCGAGCCTGCGCGCCCTGGTGTACAACCCGGACAACCGCACCGAGGCCAAGCTGAGCAATTTCCAGGGCTGGCGCACCTCGTTCTTCAACCCGCAGCTCAATCAGCTGATCGAGCAAGCCGAGCGCGAGCGTGACCCCGAGCGCCAGCGGGAAATCTACGCGCAAATCCAGACCCTCTACGACCAACAGGCCGGGGCGATCATGCCGGTCTCACAGATGGTGGACGAAGTAGTGATCCACGCCGACGTGCGCAACTACATCGGGCATACCGCCGCTACCACGCGTCTTCGCGACGTCTACAAGCAGCGCTGAAATCGACGGCCATCCGGCCAAGGCAGGAATGAACATGTCGACTGCATCTTTTTCAATCTGGACCAACCGGGCC
The DNA here is from genome assembly GCF_001902145.1 of Pseudomonas fluorescens. Lineage (GTDB taxonomy): Bacteria > Pseudomonadota > Gammaproteobacteria > Pseudomonadales > Pseudomonadaceae > Aquipseudomonas > Aquipseudomonas fluorescens_BV. Next base: position 150,719 of record NZ_MRST01000018.1, on the reverse strand, counting down.
GCTTCGGCGACCCGGCGCAGCGGTTCGGTGGCGGTGACGCTGCTGGGGTTGTTGCTGCTGACGTTTTTCATCGGGCGAGTCATGCCCCTGGACCCGGTGCTGGCCATCGTCGGCCCGGACGCCGACGCCTCGGCCTACGCCCAGGTGTACACAGAGTTGGGCCTGGACAAACCGCTGTGGATACAGTTTGCGATCTACCTCGGCGACCTGTTGCACGGTGATTTCGGCATGGCGTTGTTGACCGGCAACCCGGTCATCACCGACATTGCCCGAGTCTTTCCGGCTACCTTGGAACTGGCCACACTGGCCATTCTGTTCGGCGTGCTGGCGGGCTTGCCGCTCGGTGTCTACGCGGCGACGCATCAGGGCCGTGCCGGTGATCATGTCGCGCGGCTGATCACCTTGTTCGGTTACTCCACGCCGATTTTCTGGATAGGCATGATGGCCTTCCTGGTGTTCTACGCCTGGCTGGGCTGGGCCGGCGGCGTCGGACGGATCGGCCTGGCCTATGACGGGCTGATCCCGAGCCACACTGGCCTGCTGTTGATCGATACCGCCTGGTCCGGCGATTGGCAAGCCTTTCGCAGCGCGCTGCGCCACATCCTGCTGCCGGCGGTGATCCTCAGTTTCAACTCGGTCGCCTACATCAGTCGCATGACCCGCAGCTTCATGCTCGAACAACTGTCCCAGGAGTACATCATCACCGCCCGGGTCAAGGGCCTGTCCCAACGCAAGATTGTCTGGGGCCACGCCTTCGGCAACATCCGCGTGCAATTGCTGACCATCGTCGCGCTGGCCTACGGCGGGTTACTGGAAGGCGCGGTGCTGATTGAAACCGTGTTCGCCTGGCCCGGCTTCGGCCAATACCTGACGAGCAGTCTGTTGCTTGGCGACATGAACGCGGTGATGGCTTGCGTGCTGCTGATCGGCCTTATCTTCGTGACGCTGAACCTGATCAGCGATGCGTTGTACAAGATCTTCGACCCGAGGACTCGCTAATGACCCTGCCCCTGGCTTCCAACGCGGCCGGCGCCGCTGCGCTGCCTGATTCAAGTTTCGCGGCGATGACGGCCAGCACCCTGCGCCTGCTGCGTTTCCTGTTGCGCAACCCGATGACGTTCGCCGGCTTGATCGTCGTCGTGACCCTGATGTTGGTCGCAATCTTTGCACCGTGGATCGCCGGTCACGACCCGCTGCTGCAAAACCTTGCTGGCGCGTTGCAGGCGCCGAGCGGCGCGCATTGGTTCGGCACGGACGAATACGGTCGCGATGTCTTCGCCCGGCTGGTGTATGGCTCGCGGATCACGCTGTACATCGTCCTGCTGGTGACGGTGATTGTCGGGCCCATCGGCCTGTTGGTCGGGACCGTCTCCGGCTACTTCGGCGGCTGGGTCGACAGCCTGTTCATGCGCATCACCGACATCTTCATCTCGTTCCCCAGCCTGGTGTTGGCGCTGGCCTTCATCGCCGCCCTCGGCCCGGGCCTGGAACACGCGGTAATCGCCATTGCGCTGACGGCCTGGCCGCCGATTGCCCGGCTTGCCCGCGCCGAAACCCTACCGCTGCGCAACGCTGACTTCGTCGTCGCGGTGCAGCTCCAGGGCGCGTCGAGTACCCGCATCATCCTGCGCCACATCATCCCGATGTGCCTGTCGTCGGTGATCATCCGCCTGACCATGAACATGGCGAGCATCATCCTCACTGCTGCCGCCCTGGGCTTTCTCGGTCTTGGCGCCCAGGCGCCGCTGCCGGAATGGGGCGCGATGATCTCCACCGGACGGCGCTACATGCTCGAAAGCTGGTGGCTGGTGGCAGCGCCGGGGGCGGCGATCATGCTGGTCAGCCTGGCCTTCAACCTGTTGGGCGACGGCTTGCGCGACGTCCTCGACCCACGCAGCCAATCCTGAGGAGCAGCCCATGACTGATATCAAACTTGCGGTACAGGACCTGTGCGTGGCGTTTCGCAATGCCGGCAAAACTTCCCTGGCGGTGCGTGATGTGTCGTTCACCCTGGGGCGGGAAAAACTCGCTATTGTCGGCGAGTCCGGCTCGGGCAAATCCACCGTCGGGCGCAGCCTGCTACGTCTGCACCCATCGACGGCGACGGTCACCGCCAAGACCCTGCGCTTCGCCGACATCGACTTGCTAAAGGCGAGCGAAAAGCAGATCCAGGCGATTCGCGGCGCGCGCATGTCGATGATCATGCAAGACCCGAAATACTCGCTGAACCCGGTGGTGCGCGTGGGTGAACAAATTGCCGAGGCGTACCTGGCCCATCACAAGGTGCCCCATCGCGAGGCCCGCGAGCGTGCGCTGGACATGCTCGCCAAGGTCCACATTCGCGACCCCCGGCGGGTCTATGACCTGTACCCCCACGAAGTCTCGGGCGGCATGGGCCAGCGCATCATGATCGCCATGATGGTCATCACCGATCCCCAGGTGATCATCGCCGACGAGCCTACCTCGGCGCTGGACGTGTCGGTGCGCCGGCAGGTGCTCAACGTGCTCGAAGAGCTGGTCAGCGAGCGTGATCTAGGGCTGATTTTCATCAGTCACGATCTGAACCTGGTGCGGCATTTCTGCGACCGCGTGCTGGTGATGTACGCCGGCCGTGTGGTCGAGTCGATAGCCGCCGGCGACCTGGACAACGCCGTTCATCCTTACACCCAAGGGCTGCTGGCCGCATTGCCGAGCCTGGACCATCCGCGCGCCACGCTGCCGGTGTTGCAGCGTGACCCCCATTGGTTGAATGCTTGAGGAGCCTGTCATGAGCATGATCGAAATCGCCGGGCTGAACCTCAGCTTTGGCACTGGCGCGGCACTGAACGCGGTACTGCACGACGTCGACTTGAGCGTCGGCGAAGGCGAGGCATTTGGCCTGGTGGGGGAGTCCGGCTCGGGCAAGACCACCGTGCTGCGTTGCCTGGCGGGGCAGTACCAGCACTGGACGGGACGGTTGCACGTCGCGGGTCAGGCGGTGACGCGCAAGCTGCCGCTGGACCACTACCGCACCGTGCAGATGGTTTTCCAGGACCCGTATGCCTCGCTGCATCCGCGCTACACCATCGACGCTGCGTTGCAGGAGCCACTGCGCATCCACGGCATCGACGGGCGTGGGCAGAAGGTCAGCGAGATCCTGCGCAAGGTCGGCTTGAACGACAGCTTTCGCTTTCGTTATCCGCATCAATTGTCTGGGGGCCAACGCCAGCGCGTGGCGATTGCCCGCGCGCTGATCCTGCGCCCCCGGGTGCTGTTGCTGGACGAGCCGACCTCGGCACTGGACGTCTCGGTGCAGGCGGAAATCCTCAACCTGCTGGCCGACTTGCGCCGTCAAGAGGGGTTGACCTACCTGATGGTCACCCACGACCTGGCGGTGGTTGCGCATCTGTGCGATCGGCTGGCGGTGATGCAGCAGGGCAGGGTGGTGGAGACGCTCGACAGTCATCTCTTGGCGAACGACGGCGCCACCCATGCGTACACCCGTTTGCTGGTGCAGGCCAGCCGGGACATACAACGAATACCTATCGCTGTCTGAGATCACTCATTCGTTGCACTTGTTTTAATCCGTAGGAGACGTTGAACCACAGGTTTCAATGCCGCGCACGCGCTCGCCTGTGATTTGGCGTTTAACCCAACTAACCATTCAACTAACAAGAATAAAAACATGAAAAAGACACTCGTGGTACTTTCTGTCGCTTGGTTGTTAACATCGGTTGTTGCCCAGGCTGATACGGGCTATATCAACGTACGCCATCAATATGCGGAAAAATCTCGCATGCACGCCGACCGTGCCAAGTTTGGTATTCGCCTGGACAACGGTGTGGGCCTGGAAGGTGAACTCAAATACAAGACCGCCGGTGACCGGCAAGACGTTGCCTTCGACAATACTGTCGGCAGCGGTCATGAATTCACCATCAACTACCAGCACAAGATCAATGACCGCTGGACGCTGACGCCTTCGCTGGCCCTGGACAGCGATGAGGAGTCCACCACGTATAAAATGGGCCTGCGCCTGGGTTACCGCGTGACCAAAGATTTGAGCATCGCCGGTCGCTACCGTCATGATTCAGCCAAGCTGGACCGCGACAAGATCGACCGTGACGTGCCGCATAATGGTCAAGACGACCAAGCGGTCAACCGTTACGATGTTTATATCAACTATGGTCCTCAAGGACCGTGGGCCTATGAATATCAACTGACTTACTTTGATGCCGACTATATTCGCTATGACGGCGGTACCGACGACTATGAACAGAATGCCGTGGTCAAATACCAGTGGGATAAACGCTGGGCGCCATTCTTTGAAGTCGGTGATATTAAAGTCAATTCGGTCGACAGTGATCGCCAGTTGCGGCTGCGGATCGGTGTTAAATACAGCTTCTTCTAAGCCCTACTCGTTGTAGAACGCCTGGCGTTGTTGCGTTTCACACAGGCGCATGCGGCTATTGCTCAAATGCAGGTACATGGCCGCCCGCGCCGCGTCGACATTGCCGCTGGCGATGGCGTCGAAGATCTGCTGGTGTTCGGCATTAATCCCCTGCAAGTAAGCACTGCGGTCACTTTGCCCGGAATAGGCGGAGTTCATGCGGGTACGCGGGATCAGCTTCGTGCCCAAGTGCTTCATGATGTCGATCAGGTAGTAATTGCCGGCGGCCTTGGCGATTTTCAGATGGAACTGGAAATCGGCATTGATGGTGGTGCCGGATTTTTCCGGCCCTTGCAGCAGCGCCTCCAGCGCCTGGGCCAGCTCGGCCAGGGCTACAGGCGTTGCGTGTTGGGCCGCCATGCCCGCTGCCTGGACTTCCAGGCTCAGGCGAAACTCCAACAGATTGAGCACATCCGACAACGTGGCAATGGTCGCCGGCCCGAGGGTAAAACCTTCCGGCGCCGGCATGTCCAGCACAAAAGTGCCGACGCCATGGCGCGTCTCCACCAGCCCTGCCGCTTGCAAACGCGACAGCGCTTCACGCACCACCGAACGACTGACACCTTCGGCCTCCATGATATGCACTTCGGCGGGGAGCTTTTCGCCGCGCTTGAGGATGCCGTCGCGCATGCGCTGGGCAAAGCGGTCGACCAGTGTTTCAGCGAGGCGGCGTGGCTTGTTCAGTGGAGATAACGCTTGATCCGTCATCGTCGTGCTCTAGTGTGATCAACGGGCATTATAGTGAGTTTTAGCGCAAGGTCGCGGCTATAATGCCGTGATCGTCTGGCTTTAATGGATAGGTGCAATGGACCGTGTCACACCCGATCGACGCCTGAGCATGACGCAGCAGATGGTGGTCGACCTGACGCAGCAGATACTGGCCGGCGAGTTGCCCGCAGGCAGCAAGTTACCCACCGAGCAAGTTATCATCAAGGAACGCGGCGTCAGCCGAACAGTCGTGCGCGAAGCCATGTCGCGGCTCCAGGCCGAAGGCTTGGTCGAAACCCGTCACGGCATCGGCACCTTCGTGGTCGACACCGCCCGCCCAGGTGATTTCCAGGGCAGCAAGCACGTCAAGGGCGGCGCCTACGACGCTCTGGCCGTCATCGAGCTGCGCCTGAGCCTGGAAGTGGAAGCGGCCGGCATCGCCGCGCAGCGCGCCACGCCAGAGCAGTTGCTGGCGATGCGTGAAGCGCTCGACACGGCGAATGCGCGTGACGCAACAGAAGACCAACGCGCTCGGGTCGATTTCGAATTCCATCTGCAGATCGCCCAGTGCACCGGCAACAGTTTCTTCATCGACGCCATGGCCCATGTGGGCAATACGTTGATCGCGGTAGTGCAAAGGGCCGGGCCGGCTGTGACGGGTGAAAACCGGGCGTTGGTGATGCGTGAGCGGGAGCAGATCTACGCGGCGTTGGCGCGGCGCGATGCGGAAGCGGCGCGGGCTTCGATGCGGTTGCATTTGATCAATATGCAGCAGCGGATCCGAGGCGTGATTGAGTTGACGGCGTAATAACCTTCACCGCAGTCTGAAGTGGGAGCTTGCTCGTGATGGTGGCGCTGGTCGCTCAACGGACACTGAGCATTTCTCCCTGATGACGATGCCCTAGAACCTCGTAACCCACTACTGTAATGATCGGCGCAAACATGAGTACGACCAGGCACACTACGATACTCATGCCCAACATAGCCGAGCCGATCGCAATCGCGATGACCGCGACGGTCGCTAGTAAAAGCCATACATGCAGCAGGTCGAAGCGGCGCACCAGAAAATAATGAAGCGCGTAGATCAACCCAAGAAACATCGCCAGCGGAATAGCTGTGGCGAGCAGAGCCGGTAGCACTCCAATGTGGGCTTTGTTCTCGATAAAATTCGCCGCGACGTGCAGTCCCGCCCCGGTCGCAACAATCGCGGCAATAATCAGTATTTGCCCATAACTCCATACGAAAGCGCGTGAGCGATACGCATGCAACACGTTAGCCGACGGCAGAATGGAATATACCCACCACATTCCAAACGTGATCCCGACACCTGCAATGCAGGCCAGTGCCGTTGCCCACGTCCAGCCCACATGCTCCATCTCGGCAGACAGGGCCGCCACTGTCCCCACCAATCCTTCGCCCAGCGCGATAATTGCGAACAGGCTGTAGCGCTCTGAAATATGCTCTGCGTGCCAAGGTGTACCGCCGTCCCTGCGTTCCGCGAATATCGGACCGGCAAACTCCACTAGAAACCACAAAAAAAACAGCGTGATAGTGACGTCGATTGAAAGAGGAAAAAAGAAAAGTGCCATCCAGCCGAGTTGCGCAACCGCGATTGAGACAGCATAAGTGATGCAGGCGCGGCGCCTTGAAGGGTCCTGTTTCGCTGCGCGCAACCACTGGAATATCATCGCAACGCGCATGATCACGTAGCCCAGTACCATGACTGAAGCATCCAAATACTGGCCCTCCTCTAACGAAGAGAACAGACGTGGCAAACCGATCGCAAGTACCAGCACACCAGCCATTTGCACCATAGTCGCAATGCGGAAAATCCAATCATCAGTATCGTAGGCTGATGCAAACCACGAGAAATTGGTCCATGCCCAACAGATACAAAAGCTCGCGAACCCGAATCCGATTAATGCGGTGGAGTAGTGGCCCCCTGCTAAAGCATGTGCAAGCTGGGTAGCCGCGAACGCGAAGCAGGTCGCGAAGGTCAGGTCGAATAGTAATTCGAGAGACGAAGCAACACGGTGCGCTTCCTGCGGATCGCGACCAGACATCCGTCGCAGATGATGGTGAAGAGCCTTGGTAACAGACGCCGATGTGCTCATGCGTGATCCCTCGTTGACAAGCGCCATGTATCAAAGGTGGTTTCAAAAGTTATGTTCTCAGCGACCCACATAGGCGTTTTCGTTCGCCGCGTATAGGTGGGTACAAGGAATTCTTTACTCAGACGCATCCGTCTCAAGACGCATCCGACGAATATCACGTGAAGGGGGGGCACCAAACAGTCGCTTATATTCACGGCTGAATTGGGAGGCGCTTTCGTAACCGACAAGATTACTGGCCTCGCCTGCGTCGAAAGCCTGGTTCAGCATCAATTGCCGAGCCTCTTGCAAGCGCATTTGCTTTTGGAACTGTAGAGGACTCATGCCGGTGATGTCGCGAAAATGCTGTCGAAACGTCGACGGCGTCATGTGCGCGTGTGCAGCAAGGTCATCTAGATTCAAGGCTTGTTTAAAATTTTTCCTAAGCCAGGAGAGCGTTTGGGCCATTCGCTGGCGCGGAGTGCCATCGGCAATGATGTGGCGAAGTTGGGATCCTTGGGGGCCAGCTAACAAACGGACGATGATTTCTTGCTGAAGCAGTGGTGCAAGTGGGCTTACCAATTGCGGCTCATCCAGTAGCCGTACTAATCGCAAAAATGCATCGAGCAAAGCAGGCTCCAGCTTGTGGACAGAGATCGGCTCATAGGCGGTCTCGGGCGAAGATGGCAACTCCATCTCATAGGCCACTTGCGCGATCTGGCGAATGTCCAGCTTCAGCATCATACCCAGCAGTGGTTCGCTGCGAGATGCCCGCGTGACATGGGCAGTCACTGGCATGTCGAAGGTCGACAGCATCAATTGGCCGGGCCCGTAATTGTGCACCTTGTCGCCGATCATGATTTGTTTATAGCCCTGGGTAATGACGCCTATCCCTAAGTTATAGATGCAAGGCATCGGCTCGCTAACGCCATGACGACGATGCATCGTGAGCGCGGGAAGTTCAGTACTGAAATCGCCGTCAGTGCTGGCAAAACGCTGAATTGCGGCGGACAACTCCGCTGTCTGAGGGACATTTGTGTTTTTAGATCCCTGTTCGCCCTGCATTCGTTATTTCCTGAGCTAGCTAAAAGGGAAAGGGTAGCAGCACGTGCCGTCGGAAGTTGTAGCCCCCTGAAATTTCCATCTTTTTAGGAAAGAAAATCCAAGAATCAGGCAAGAAGCTCTCAATTGTAGCCCAGCCCACAAGATGCCAGCCATGCCGCGACTGGTGTCGTGTGTACGTCCAGCATCGCAAGATAGTTCATTCCCCGCTTCCCTATTTGCCGAATCTGTTTATTCAGGCAAGTAATCATGTCTTTTGTGCAAACGGTCAATTCGTTGCTCACCTACTCTGAAGCATCTGCTTGGACATCCCATTGGTGACTGCGCCATTAGAAATTTCGAGCTGTGTATTAGCTATTGCTTTTCACCAGACAAAACGCGAGCGGCACAAAGATACCGCCCTGATAACCTGGAATGTTTTGAATAAAGACATCCACCAGCCGCCTGTCCAACACCGTGAGTTCGCCTGAAGGACCTTTATAATGAAAATAGGACTGATTGCATTATTACTGTCTTTGCCCATAGCGGGCACTGTGCTGGCCGACAGCACGGGCAGCGCTATGCCCCCCGCAGGCAGTGTCAGCAAGGCTGAGGGCCTGAAGGCCTGGCAGCGCATAGAAGCTGTTGTGACTCACCCCCGTTGTGCCAACTGTCATGTCGGCCCCAACAACATTCCAATGTGGACCATTTCCGGGGAGAACAAGACGCGCCCGCACGGAATGAATATCCACGCAGGGGACTCGCGAATAGGCGCTGAAACAGTGTCTTGCGTGGCGTGTCACGCGAGCTCGGACACACCAAACGTTGCTCCCCATATGCCGCCGCACGTAGGGCTTCCCTGGCAGCTCGCCCCAGTTGCGTTCGAGTGGTTCGAAAAGACCGGCGCCGAGATCTGTACACAGCTGCGTGACCCCAAACGTAATGGGGGCCGTGATGCCGCGGGCTTAGTCGAGCACCTGCACCATGACGCCAAGATAAAGGGCTTTATTCCGTGGGCCTGGGTCCCTGGGCCAGGTCGCTCCACACCACCTGGCAACTTCGAGACGCACGTGCAGGATATGACCGTTTGGGGCGCGGCAGGTCAGCCTTGTCCCGAATGAAGAACTTATCGATGTACTGCCACGCAGTGTTGGGTGAGCAATTTGCGAGCGCCAAGCGTTCGCCTTTTAAACAGCCTTTGGGCAAACGCTTCGCAAGGCTGGCAGAGCGCCAGCCAACAGAACGCCTACGAGTCGGAGGATTTCATGATCACGCTTAATATCAATAACAAGGACCTGCGTGTCGACGTTGCTCCCGATACGCCTCTGCTGTGGGTGCTACGCGATAGTTTGCAGCTTACGGGTACCAAGTTCGGTTGCGGCATGTCGCTGTGTGGGGCCTGCACTGTTCACCTCAATGGCCAGCCCGTGCGCTCTTGCGTCACCCCTGTTTCGGCTGCAGTCGAGGCCAAGATCGTCACTATCGAAGGTGTCGGCGAAACGCCTACAGGCAAGGTGGTCCAGGAAGCCTGGCAACGGCTTGACGTAGTGCAGTGTGGTTACTGCCAGTCAGGTCAGATCATGAGTGCGGTGGCGTTGCTACAAACCAATCGTTCGCCTTCAGATACCGACATTGATCGAACAATGGGTGGCAACGTCTGTCGCTGCGCAACCTATGTACGCATTCGCGCGGCCATCCATGATGCTGCCAAGTCCCTGGCTTGAGCACCGAGGTAATAAATATGATCCGGTCTATCGAGAACGAAAGTCGCCGCCGTTTCCTCCAGGGTACGGCAGGCCTAACTTTGGCCGTCTATTTGCCTTGGTCGCTGGCTGAGGGCACCGCGCGCGCAGGCAAGGAGGGAACGTTCGAGCCCAACGCCTTCCTGCGCATCGGCGAAGACAATGTCGTCACCGTTATCTCCAAACACTTGGAGATGGGACAAGGTGCCTACACTGGTCTGGCCACTCTGGTCGCAGAGGAGTTGGATGCGGACTGGGCGCAAGTTCGTGTTGAAAGCGCCCCGGCTGAGTCGCGCTACAACAATTCGCTACTGGGTATTCAAGGCACCGGTGGCAGCAGCTCTATCGCAAACTCTTGGGAACAGCTTCGTAAGGCCGGCGCAACTGCTCGTGCCATGCTGGTATCGGCCGCGGCTTGGCTGTGGAAGGTACCGGCACAGGAAATAGAAGTGGACGAGGGCGTAGTGCGGCATGCTGCGTCAGGTAAGCAGGCAACATTTGGTCAACTGGCCAAACTAGCCTCCGAGCAGCCGGTGCCGACAGACGTCAATCTCAAGGATCCCAGTGATTTCAAATTGATTGGTCGGCAGCATCTTGCTCGCAAAGATTCGGCTGACAAGGTCAATGGCAAGGCGATCTACACCCAGGACATTCACTTGCCAGGCATGCTTACGGCTGTGGTTGCTCATCCGCCGCGCATTGGCGCCAAGGTGAAATCGTTTGATGCCAAGGCGGCGCTGGCCATCCCCGGAGTGGTGCATGTGGTGCAGATCCCCAGCGGCGTGGCTGTTGTGGCGAAAGACACCTGGAGCGCAAAGAAGGGGCGGGACGCAGTAACGATCCAGTGGGATGAGAGCAGCGCCTTCAAGCAGAGTTCGGAGCAGTTGTTCCAACGCTACCGCGAGTTAGCCAAAACTGAGGGCACGGTCGTGCGCAACGACGGTGATGTTGATACCGGTCTTGCGAGCGCCATACGTACGCTGGAAGCGGAGTACGACTTTCCCTTTCTTGCCCATTCGGCCATGGAACCGATGAACTGCGTGGTCGCCCTGACTAAGTACGGTTGCGAAACCTGGCATGGCGCGCAGATGCAGACACAAATCCAGTCAGTGTTGGCGCAGGTGTTCGGCCTGGAGCCGGAGCAGGTCCGGGTCCACACCCTTTACGCCGGTGGCAGTTTCGGCAGGCGGGCTAGTAAAGATGCTGATTACATCGTTGAAAATGCGCATATCGTCAAAGCTATCGGTGGAAAAGCCCCGGTAAAACTGGTGTGGTTGCGCGAAGACGACATGCAGGCCGGCCACTACAGACCTATGTACCATCATCGCCTGACTGCAGGGCTGGATGACCAAGGTAAACTGGTCGCCTGGCAGCACCGATTGGTTGGTCAATCCGTGTTCACGGGATCACCATTTGCTGCCTTCATCAAGGATGGAATCGATTCCACCTCAGTGGAGGGAGGATCGACGCTTCCTTACCGAATCCCCAATCTGCGCGTTGACCTGCATACCCCTAGCGATATCCCGGTACCCATACAGTGGTGGCGGGTAGTAGGGCATTCCCATAACGCCTTTTCCACTGAGTGTTTCTTCGACGAGCTCGCGCAGATGGCTGGGCAGGATCCAGTGGCCTGGCGGCTTGCAATGCTTGAAGGGCATTCACGTCATATAGAAACCCTTAAGTTGGTGGCACTGAAGGCAGGTTGGGACAAGCCGTTGGCAGCCGGCAAGCAGGGTGAGCGCCGAGGTCGCGGTGTCGCTCTTCACGAAGCCTTTGGTTCGGTGGTCGCCCAAGTGGCCGAGGTCACGGTGCAAAGCGATGGTCAATTCAAAGTGGACCGTGTGGTCTGCTCAGTTGAGTGCGGCATTGCGGTCAATCCGGATGTAATACGTGCACAGGTCGAGGGGTCAATTGGCTTTGCTCTTTCAGCGGCCATGCACGAAGCAATTACCTTCACCGAAGGCAAGATTGATCAATCCAACTTTCACAATAACGAGCCATTGCGCATCTATGACATGCCTAAGGTTGAGGTCCATATAGTGCCTTCGGCAAACCCTCCAACCGGTATCGGTGAGCCGCCTGTAGCGCCACTCGCTCCAGCGTTGGTGAATGCACTGGCAGCGGCAACCGGCAAGCGTATCCGGCGCCTGCCTATCAGCAATCAATTGTCGGTTTGACCATGCAACACTTGGATTTGCAGGTCATTGAGCAAGCACTGACCTGGTCCCGGAATGGGGAAACTGTTTGGCTGTGCACAGTGCTCGCCACGTTCGGATCATCGCCGCGGGGGCCCGGCTCCTGGCTGGCTGCCCGCAGCGACGGACGCCATGTCGGTTCGCTGTCCGGTGGCTGCGTCGAGGAGAACTTCCTCGAACGCCTGCAGGACGGCCAATTCGAGGACCGTATTCAGATCGTGCGTTACGGCGATGCGCAGGACGGGCCACAAGATTCGCGAATCACGCTGCCTTGCGGTGGCATATTGAAAGTGCTGATCGAGCGTCTGCCGGCCAACTCGACGACACTGGATCAGCTGGAGATCATGCAATCGATATTGCGTGGGCAGCGCCATTTACTGCGATGCGTCAACCTGAGCAGCGGTGAAGCCCGCTTCGAGGTCGATGATGGCCTAGGTCCTCGGGTGGTCGAGTTGACTGAGCGTGAAATCGTACAACTGCGAATCGGTCCGGCTGCACGCCTGATCATCGCAGGCATGTCGCCGGTATCGGTGGCATGCGCAGAATTTGCCCGCACACTTGGTTTCGAAGTCGTCCTCTGCGACCCCAGGGAGGAAGTCTTTGAGGGTGTTGAGCTACCAGGTATAGAGGTTAAACCTATTTTGCCGTCGTTGTTCATCAGTGCTGGCGGATGTCATGCAGCCACCGCCGTTGTCGCCCTTACTCATGATCCGCGTATCGACGACTTGGCAATGATGGAGGCTGTATGCACTTCGGCCTTTTACATCGGCGTCATGGGTTCGTTGCAAACCTCTAAACTGCGCGCGGAGCGTCTGCGCCGCATCGGGGGATTAAGCGACGAGCAAATTGCTCGACTGCACATGCCGATAGGTCTGTCTTTGGGCAGCAAGACGCCTGCTGAGATCGCTCTGGCAGTGATGGCAGATATTATCCGAGTCCAGCGTGGGCGGTCGCGCGATGCCCTCTGAATCGATCGTTGATGCGCAGGGACGTCGTCTGGGCAAATTACGCGTTAGCCTGACCAGTGCATGCAACTACGCTTGCATCTATTGCGTGGCTGATGGCAAACGCCTGCAGGCTCGCGACGACAGCTTGCCGCTAGACAAGTTACTACTGGCAGTGGAATACCTGAAAACGGTAAACCCACTAGAGCGTCTAAGGATTACCGGTGGCGAGCCTCTGCTCAGCCCTCTGTTCGATGGTTTCATGAAGGCAGTACGACGGCTCGGCTTCGAAGATGTGTCGCTGACCAGCAACGGACAATTGCTGTCGCGCAAGCTCCCGCTAATACTGGAAGCCGGCGTTAAGCGCATCAATATCTCACTTGACACCCTGGATGCTGAGGCTTTCCTGCGCATCGCCCGCGGCGGGGATCTAGCCACGGTTCTGGAAGGCATTGACCGGGCCTTGGCGGCCGGTTTGCAGGTGAAGATCAACATGGTTCCGCTTCGTGGGCACAATCATGATCAGATCCTGCCCCTGCTTGAGTACTGTCTGGCGCGGGGGATGGAATTGCGCTTCATCGAATTGATGCGCATGGGGCACCTGGCGCGTGACGATGAAACTTTTCGCCGGCAATTTTATGGTTTGGCCGAGATTCTTGAGCTTATCGGTCAGCACCATTCGTTCAATGCAGCACCGAGTGCACCCAGCGCTACGGCAATGCGATTCGATATAACGGGACGAGGTTACTTCGGCGTGATCGCCAACGCGAGCGCTCCCTTCTGCGGCAGCTGTAACCGCGTGCGCCTGAGTCCCAGCGGATGGCTGCATGGATGTCTTTCCTCCAGCCAAAGCCACTATTTGGGCGACATCCTCGAACTTCCGCGCGACCTCGCGTTGACACGTATTCGTGAATTGTCGAGACGTGCCCTAATAGATAAACAAACGACTCATTTCACGGGTGACGTCATGATCATGAAAGTCATCGGTGGGTAAAACGTCATGATTCCTGAAACCGAACCACCACCCCGAATAAGGGTGATACGTCATATCGCTTCTGTACGGGAAATAGGTCCTGTCTTGGCAGGCAGCATACAGGCGATCGAGCATGCGGAGGCGGCATCAGCTGCGATCTTTCTCGATGACATGCCCTGGATCAGTGGCGACAGTCTGCACTATCTACTGGGTGTGATCTCGCCTGAGCGCGTCGTCGTGCCGACCTTCGGAGGTGTACGAGGGGCTCGCTTCGCATTCAAGAGCCAGTTCTGGCGCAGGTTAAATTTGCTGACGAAGGCTATCTGATCCATAGGCACCGAGCAGCATTCATCTCTGAAGCTTTTTTGTGAGCTCCTTTGGAAAGAGATGAACTTTTAGCGCCCCCTCAGGGCGCTTTTTTTGTCCGGTCGCTGGAGCCGAACAGCCGTTACTGGGTCAGTTTTCGGTCCGCGGGATTATTTTTACCGCCGTGTAAGGAGAATCCAGTCACCGCATGGGGTGCATATGGGGCTTCAAGGCGTTTGACTTCCTTGCCGCTCAATGCCAACTCCAGCGCAGCGATTGCGTCGTCAGGTTGGGGCGCCTTAGAAGCGCTAACGATAGGTGCTGAGGCGCCACGCTTGGCTAACACCCATGCCAATGCAACTTGCGCCATAGGCACGCCTCGTTCCCCAGCAATCGGCTCAACAACGTTAATCACCCGGCCGTCTTCGCCTTCAGTAGCCTGGTAAAACGACTGCCCAATCCACTGAAAGTGGATGGATCTCCATGGTCTATGAGAAGGCAGAAATGATCAGATGAACAGTCTGCTCGACGATACCTAAAGACTCTCAGGGTCCCCAAAAAACATCTGAATCCGCGACCTCAACCACCGCTCCCCCGGGTCATTATCCTGCGAACCCCGCCACGCCATATGCAGCTCAAACGAGCGCACCGGCAACGGCGGGTCTTCTGCACGCAACCCACCCGCCGAGGTCAACGCCTCAGCTGCATAATCCGGCACGGTGGCCAGAATGTCCGTACCGGCCAGCAACGTACCCAGGCCGTTGAACTGCGGCACCGCGAGCACAACGTGGCGCTTGCGGCCGAGTTTTTCCAGCTCTTCATCGATAAACCCGCTCAAGTCACCGGCAAAGGATACAAGCGCATGGGGCCGTGAGCAAAAGTCATCCAGGCTCAGCGAGCCCGGCACGCTGTCGGCGCGCAGCAGTTTGGGCAGGCTGCGGCGCAATACCTTGCGCTTGGCGTTGGCGGGCAGGTCGGCGGTGTAGCTGACGCCGATGGAGATTTCGCCGGAGGCAAGCAGGCTGGGCATCAGGATGTAATTGACGCGGCGTACCACCAGCACGATGCCGGGGGCTTCGGAGCGCAGGCGTTTAAGCAGCTGCGGGAGCAGGGCGAATTCCACGTCGTCGGACAGGCCAATGCGAAACACGGCGGTGCTGGTGGCCGGGTCGAATTCGGCGGCGCGGCTGACGGCGGTGGAGATCGAGTCCAGGGCCGGGGAGAGCAGGGCGAAGATTTCCACAGCGCGGGCCGAGGGCTCCATGCTGCGCCCGGTGCGCACGAACAGGGGGTCATCGAACAGCCCGCGCAGGCGCGACAACGCCGCGCTGATGGCCGGCTGGCCGAGGAACAATTTCTCGGCGGCGCGGGTCACACTGCGCTCATGCATCAAGGTTTCGAATACGATCAAGAGGTTAAGGTCGACACGACGCAGGTCGTTACGGTTCATCTTGTGTCCTGGAAGAGTCAGCAAACTTGATGTGAGCGGTCACGTAGCAACCCCCTGAGGTTCGATTCAGAAGGATGACCGGCATGAATCTTACGGGGAAAGGCTGGTACTCTGCACCGGCTAATTGATTTTTCCTACGATAGTTGAGGTGTGTTCCTCACTCGCGGAATCAATGACAGGCATGTCGACTATTAATGGTGACCGGTGGTCTTACCCCCAAAGCCCAGATAAAGTTCATGGCATTAGAGGTTACTTTGACGAGGTTTGCGATGTCCCGCACGATCCGTTTTCACAAGTTTGGTCCGGCCGAGGTGCTCAAGTGCGAAGAGCATGCGGCCGCGCAGCCCGCACCGGGCGAAGTGCAGGTGCGTGTCGACGCGATCGGCATCAGTTGGTACGACATTCTGTGGCGCCAGAACCTGGCGTCTTCCCATGCACGGCTGCCTTCTGGCCTGGGCCATGAAATGGCCGGGGTTGTGGTTGCCTTAGGCGATGGCGTGGATGACTTGGCGGTCGGCGATAAAGTCGCCAGTTTCCCGGCCGAGAGCCCCAATGATTACCCGGTGTATGGCGAGCAGATCGTCTTGCCCCGTTCGGCCCTGACCCGCTACCCGGATGTCTTGAGCCCGATTGAAGCCAGCGTGCACTACACGCCGTTGCTCATCGCGTACTTTGCCTACATGGACCTGGCGCGGGTCAAACCCGGCCAGTTTGCCTTGGTCACCGACGCCAGCCACTGTTCCGGCCCTTCGTTTGTGCAACTGGGCAAGGCCCTGGGTGTGCGGGTGATTGCCGCCACCAAAGACAGTGCTGAGCGCGAATACCTGCTGTCCCTCGGGGCGGAAAAGGTCATCGTTACCGAAGAACAAGACCTGCTGATGCAGATCAACAAGTTCACGGACAACCGTGGCGTCGACGTGGTGTTCGATGGCCTGGGTGGCCCGCAGATGTCGCTGCTCGGTGACGTCCTGGCGCCGCGTGGCAGCCTGGTGCTGTATGGCCTGCAAGGTGGCAACCAGACGCCATTTCCGGCCTGTGCGGCGTTCCAGAAGAACATTCAGTTCTTTGTGCACTGTATCGGCAACTTCACCGGCAAGCCGGAGCTGGGCATTATTCAGGACCATATGGCGTTGCAGCGTGCGTTGCGCGATATCAACCAGCTGACAGCCGACCGCGTGCTTGTCCCACTGAAAACTACGGTATTTCCGTTCAGTCAGTTCGTCGAAGCGCACCGATACATGGATGAATGCCCTTGCCGCGAACGGGTGGCGTTGCAGGTTGAAGCTGTTTGAGCTGTAGGAGTATTCGCAAATGAATACTCCGGCGCCTGAGCTGATGAGGCAAATGCGCCATTTGACAGGGCTTAACCCGCACCGGGGTTGAGCCGCCGCGGGAGCGCTGCGCCCCGTAAACAATACCGTTATTGCCCTACGCCGCCCTGAAATCCAGTGCGGCGCTGCTGTGTGGGCGTCATTCAAGTTGGGTTGGCGGGCCATCTGAACTGCTTTTCGACGCTGTTCTGTATCTGTTAATCATTGTTTGAGTGCCGATAATTGAGCCTTCTTTGTCATCTCAAGGATTGAGCCATGATTGAATGCCGGGCATTAACATCTCGCGCTTGCGGAACTAACGATGGTCTGATTTTTTTTCGAAAAGTACAAAGTGTGCACCCCGTTGTTTTGCAAGAGGCCAGGATGAGCGGATGATTAATATTTGTCGGATGCTTCTCTAATTTCTTAGTTAAAGCAGTGTAGGACGTTGTCAGAGCCTTCCTAAGGCTGGCGGTCTTTGGCGCTGTAAGGCGCGCAGCTACGTGGTTCTGTCCTGGGATAGTCATCGACTGTTCTTTTGGTTGTACCTGCACTTTTGTTGCAGAGTGCTAATGTTGAATCCATGTTGTGCTGCGCAACGGATGACAAGCCTACAAGTGTAATAGGTCGAGCGCTCCTGTGTGGTAGTTGCTCGAAACTAATATTTCAACTCAGGTAGTAGAACGATGAGCACTATTCACGAACAAGCCATGAGCTATGTTTACCAGCAAGTTTTGCAACGTTTAGTGGGGCACTTTACCCGTGCTGAACGTACGGTGCTTCAATTGCTGATCCAGCGAATCGTGGTGGCCGCCGGTGGCATGGAGCAAGTGGGGAATTACAAAGTACTGATCGGGCACGGCGGCGGCGCAGTCAGCAGCTACACCTTGGCAATGCTGCGCGCTGCGCAACTGACCATCGCTGGGCGCGCACCCAAGTCTTTTCATTTGCGCGTGGCCACGTTGCGGCACGCGGGCATGACTCAGACCACGCTCGATTCGCTGCACCACGGCTACGGCGCGCTATTTTTCCACGATGACCCACGGGTGGAACTGTTGATGGTGGAAAACCAGGAAGTGCTGCCCTTCAATCATCAACGGCCTGCGGCCAGTGCCGGGCGTGAAGTGAGCCGGCGCAACAAGCTGATGATCGGGCACCTGACGTCCGGCGACATTCGCGCCACCCTGTGCAACGACACTTTTTTGGCCCTCGGCGATTTCTACCAGCGGGTCGCCACCTGGAACGGCGGTGTGCATGCCCTGGTCAGCGGCGACTCGGTGCGCAAGCAAAGCCAATATATCGCGTGGCTGAAAAAAAGCGCCCTGGCAACCGGCCTGACATTTGCACCCGGTAACCCATCGTCGCTCAGTGCATGGTTTGCACGCATGGAGGAATGGAGTGTCGGTTGCTACCGCCACCTGTATGGCGAGCACTACGCAGGCGCCGAGAGTCCTGGCCGGGGCGGGCACCGTCATGTGGCGTATATCGGCATTGCCGACTTGCTTGACGACGTGGACGTTGCCCAAGCGCCACTGCTCACTCAATTTCTCGCCCACAAGCGGGACCCATTCGAGTTCCACTTCAGCCATCCTGCTTACCCCAACCCTTTGCTCATGGCGCATTTGCAGGGATTGCAGGCCCAGTGCCTGCGCGAGCTCTCCTACGAACATGGCGTCGAAGGGTTCTTGCGTCAGGCGGCGGACTACCTGCATCGAAGACAGATGCCTGTTGCGTTGATCACCGAAGCGTGTGCTCTGCAGGGCCAGCTATTGTCTACAGCTTGTGCTCAGGAGTTCTCTGGCCTGGACGAAAGCCAATTGACCTGCCTGGTGTTCGCGCCCTTCGTCCAGCATGGCGAACGTCTGGAGGGTTACTTGCGTCAATGCCATCCCGGCATGCTGGTTGCGCTCCCCGAGCTCCATAAGGCCCTGCAGGGCAAGCCCGTCGCGGACATGCTGCACCAGTGGCTGGTGGATATCAGTGGGTTGTCGCTGCCGTTGTTGCAGCACCTGTACCGCAAATGCCCGCAGCCGGGCAAACGCAGTGCGCGTGTATGCCAACCTCGTTTCACGCGGTCCAAGGCTCGTATCACTCAAGTGTCGGGACGCTAGTCGCGTGTATTCACCTATGCAAGCGGGTGATCAGCGATGAACCTGAGGGGAGAGCGACAGGCAGACTTTGCCTATCAGGCGGTGTATCGCTACATGATCAACCTGATCAATGAAGTCAGCCGGGAAGCACCGGTCAAGCTACCGTCCCTGCGCCAGTTGGCGACGCGGTTGAACGTGTCGATCTCGACGATTCAGTACGCTTACTCGCTGTTGGAAAAAGAAGGGCGAGTGTACTCGGTGGCCAAATCCGGCTACTTCGCCTGGCCCGTGGCCGCAACTATGCCCATCATGGCGGGTACGGACCTGCTTGAGCGGTTGTATACAGCCGCCCGGCGCCCGGCGATGGTTGTGCTCAGCAATGATGAACCGGCTCTGTTGGGGTCGCTCGATGGCGCGTTGCTGGCGCTGGAGCGCCAACTGGTACGCCGGTATCCCCATCATCTGCAACCGTCGCAACCTTGTGGCGTGTGGGAGTTGCGTGCTGCATTGGCAGCCCGTTATACCGCGTCGCCTACCCATTGTTGGCAAGCTGATGAGGTGTATATCGGTGCCGACCTTCAGGGCGTCCTGGAGATCCTCATTGACGCTCTGGGCCTTAAAGGCACGGTGGTGGTAGTTGAATCGCCCTGCGATTACCTGGTCTTGCGCCTGCTACAGGCCGCTGGCGTGCGGATCATTGAATGGCCCTGGCGTGCCGACGGTCGCCCGGACTTGGCCACATTGGAGCACTTGCTGCGCCATGAACCGGTGCACCTCGTGCTGCTCTCATCCGTGGTCAGCATGCCCTCGGGTAACGCCATGACCGACCCCGAGCGGCTGCACGTAGCGCGTCTGCTCGGCCAGCACGGCTGCTGGTTGCTGGAGAACGATACCTTTGGTGACCTGAGCTTTGCGCCGCCCGGATCGGCCTTGCGCAGCCTGGTCAACCCAGAGCGGCTGATCGTGTTTTCTTCGTTCGAAAAGGTTTTGGGCCCGGAGGCGCCCTTTGGTTACCTGCTGGCGCGGCAGATGAGCAGTGAATTGCAGCGCCAATTCTTGCTGCGTTCGTTTCGACTGTCCGCCATTCGTCAACGCGCCATTGCGCGGCTGTACGAAAGCGGTCGGTTCGACCAGCACCTGCAGACGCTGCGCCAGCGCCTCTATGAGCAGGCGCACGCCATGAGTCACCGCTTGGATGCGCGTATGCAAGGGCTTGTGCATTACCGCATGCCAGTGGCCGGGGCGAGTTTCTGGTTGCAGTCGACGGCGCCGGTGGACATGCGCCTGGTGTTTCAGCGCATGCTTGCCCAGCAGGTGGTGATTGCCCCAGGCGAACTGTTCAGCCTCAGTGGTTTGCATCACCAACATATGCGCTTGAGCCATACCTTCAGCGGCCATCCCAACCTGGACATAGCCCTGGATACGCTGGCGCAGTCGCTGCTGGAGGCGCAGACTGATTAATGCGTGAAATTTCTCTTCAGGCCGTCGGATCGATACCGTCGCGCAGTAGTCCAAGTCTCAGTAAACTGTCATTTTTCCGAGTCCTTCTTTTCGAGGTTTATGCATGACTATCAGTCCTTTTGCGGGCAAGCCGGCACCAGCCCAGTTGCTGGTGGATATCCCGCGACTGGTCACGGCCTATTACACCGGCCAGCCTGATGCAGCGATCTCCACTCAGCGCGTGGCTTTTGGTACCTCGGGGCATCGTGGCAGTTCGTTCGAACTGAGTTTCAACGAGTGGCATGTGCTGGCTATCAGCCAGGCGATCTGCCTGTACCGCGAAGCACAGGGCATCACCGGGCCATTGTTTGTCGGCCTGGATACCCATGCATTGTCGACGCCAGCCGGCGCCAGTGCCTTGGAAGTACTGGCGGCCAACGGCGTACACGTGATGCTGGCCGAAGGCGACGAGTACACGCCGACGCCGGCGATTTCCCACGCCATCATCTGCTACAACCGTGGCCGTACCAGCGGCCTGGCGGACGGTATTGTGATTACACCGTCCCACAACCCGCCGCAAAGTGGCGGCTACAAGTACAACCCGCCTAACGGTGGCCCAGCCGATACTCACGTCACCAAGTGGATCGAAGCCAAGGCCAACGAACTGCTCGCCAACAAGCTGGCCGGGGTCAAGCGCATCACTCACGGCCAGGCGCTCAAGGCAGACACCACCCATCGTCATGACTACCTCAACAGCTATGTGGCCGACCTGATCAATGTGATCGACATGGACGCGATCCGCAGCGCCGACCTGCGCTTGGGCGTGGATCCGCTGGGCGGAGCAGGGGTGCGCTACTGGTCGGCGATTGCCGAGCACTACCGCTTGAACCTGGACGTGGTGAATACCGAGGTCGACGCCACCTTCCGTTTCATGAGCGTCGACTGGGACGGCCAGATTCGCATGGACCCGTCCTCCAGCTATGCCATGCAAAGCCTGATCGGTCTCAAGGAACGTTTCGACGTTGCGTTTTCCTGCGACCCGGACCACGACCGCCACGGCATCGTCACGCCTTCCGGTGGTTTGCTGGCGCCCAACAACTACCTGGCGGTGTCCATCGACTATCTGTTCCAGAACCGCCCGGACTGGCGTGCCGATGCGGCCGTGGGCAAGACCGTGGTCAGCAGCGGCCTGATCGACCGCGTCGCGGCGCGCATCGGCCGTCGCCTGTACGAAGTGCCGGTGGGCTTCAAATGGTTTGCCGATGGCTTGTTCGACGGTTCGCTGGGGTTTGGCGGCGAAGAAAGTGCCGGTGCCTCGTTCCTGCGCAAGGACGGCAGCGTGTGGAGCACCGACAAGGACGGCCTGATCCCGGCCTTGCTGGCCGCCGAAATGACCTCGCGCAAAGGCCAGGACCCTAGCCAGATCTACGGCGGCTTGACCGATGCCTTGGGTGAGCCGTTCGCCATTCGCGTCGATGCCAAGGCCACTCCAGCGCAAAAAGCCCTGCTGGGCAAACTGTCACCGGAGCAGGTGACGTCCACGCAATTGGCCGGGGAGAGCATTCAACAGATCCTCAGCCATGCGCCGGGCAACAACCAGGCGATTGGCGGTTTGAAAGTCATGACCGAAAACGGCTGGTTTGCCGCACGGCCCTCGGGCACCGAAGACATCTACAAGATCTACGCCGAGAGCTTTATTGGCGAAGAACACCTCAAGCAACTGGTGGAAGAGGCGCAGGTGTTGGTAGACGGCGCGATCAGCCAATAACTGACCCTGTAGGAGCGAGCTTGCTCGCGAAAAACGTCAACGATAACGCGGGCTTCCTGAATGAACGCGGCGCCGGTGAGTTCTTCGCGAGCAAGCTCGCTCCTACATGGCACGTTAGAGTGTGAGATCAGGCCAGGTCGACCAGCACGATCTCGCTGTCCTCAATCGCGGTCACGCGCAATACCTGTTCATCCTCAACCGCCACACCGTCTCGCGCCTGTGCCCGCACACCATTGACCTCAATTACGCCGGTTGCTGGCACCAGGTACGCCCGGCGGCCGCTGTCCAGCCGGTACTCCGCGCTTTCTCCAGCTTTCAGGTTAGCTGCCACCAAACGTGCATCCGCACGAATCCGCAAGCTTTCAGTGTCGCCAGCCTTGCCGCTGGCCAGCGTCACAAAGCCCTCGCGGTTGCCTTGCGGAAACGGCTTGGCGCCCCAGGACGGTGGCAAGCCGGCTTCATTGGGGATGATCCAGATCTGGAAGATCTTGGTCGGCGTGGCCTCCAGGTTGTATTCGCTGTGGGCAATGCCGGTGCCCGCGCTCATTACCTGCACATCGCCGGCTTCGGTGCGGCCTTTATTGCCCAGGTTGTCGGCATGGCTGATCGCCCCCTCGCGCACGTAGGTGATGATTTCCATATCGCGATGAGGGTGCTGGGGAAAGCCGCTGCCGGGGGCGATGATGTCGTCGTTCCACACCCGCAGGTTGCCCCAGTGCATGCGCTGGGGGTCGTGGTATTCGGCAAAGGAAAAGTGGTGATGAGCGTCAAGCCAGCCATGGTGGGCGCCGCCCAGACTGGTGAAAGGTCGAAGTTCAAGCATGATCGTCTCCTGTTGATGGGCCCATCATCCGGCAGCGCATGATCGAGAAAAAGCGTAAAAACTGCCGGTTTATTATCCATTTATTCGATGGTTAACCCTGGTGTTCACTTTCACTTCATCGCCTAACTGCATGACAGCAAAGCATTTGGCTGGAACTGAGCGGCGTTTCCGGCGACCATGGCAACCTGGTCAAAACAAGCTCACCGCAGGAGTCCGCGTGTCGCAACAACAGCCTGAATTGCCCCCTGAACTGCGCCCCTTGGCTGAAATGCCACTGTTGAAGCGGCTCGCCGCGCGCCTGTTCGGCCATGGCCTCACCCGTTTGCGCGCGCAGCACAGGTTTTCCTGGTTGCATGGCCAGGCCGACGGCTTTCGCAGTGGGCATGAGGCGGGCGTTGAATACGGTTACCGCGAGGGCAAGGCCGATGGCATCGAGGAGGGCCGCCAGGTCCTGCTGATTCGTGACTTTCGCCCTGATGAGCACCGCGCACCAGGCATAGATGACAGCCTGTTCGACGATTGGCGATTGCCGCTCAGCGCAGAGGTGAAGAAGCGCATGAAGGCCGATGTAGCGCGCCTGCTGCCAGCCCATGCGCAGCCAAGCGCGGCGCAATGGAAGATGATCTTCAGCGACACCCCCTCGACCTCGGTGATTGCGGGTGCCGGCGCCGGCAAGTCGACGTCCTTGGTCCTGCGCATCCTGCTGCTCAGCCATTACCTGGGCTTTGAACTGAGTTCCATGACGGTGGTGACGTTCACCCGCGAGTCGCGCAAGGACTTCATCAACAAGCTCATGGAAATTCTCAGCTTGTGGGGCCAACCCCTTGGCAGCAAGGAAGCCCAGGCGGTGGTGCGCACCTTTCACTCGCGCATCCTGCCCATGGTGCGCAGCCTGCCGGGCTTTGAACGGCTGCAAGCCTTTGAGAACCTCAGTGGTGGTCTTGACGACGCCGACAGTAATGCCTTCGATCTGCGTATCAGCGATGCCCAGCGGCAGCAGATGAACGCTTGTTATCACCGCTTGTATGGCCGCCATCAGCGTTTTCGCGAGTTGATTGCGCCCTTGGCCCGCCATGGCCTTCAGCTCAAGGAGCTGGAGCGCGATCACCCGGATGTGCAAAAGCGCATGGCCGTGACTGAGTTGGCGGCCAAGCGCGATGAAGAACTCTGTGATGCGATCGAAGACCTATGGTTTCGCGCCGGTGCCTGGCCGATCAAGGGCATCGAACCCAGCCGTCAGACCTTTGAAATCAACGGCGCGCAATTTCATTGCCACGGCTACATCCCGGAGCTGGATGCCTGGGTGGTGCTGGGGTTCGATGGGCGCGAAAACCCTCAGATCAGTCGGCCGAACTCGAAACTCTCGGTGCGCGCTGAATGGGCGGTGAAGCGCACGCTGTTTCAAGCTTTCTGCAATAAGCCGCTGATATGGCTGGATAATTACGAATCTTCAAAGCGCCTTTTGAGCAGCCTGGGTGGCGATGCCACGGCCGGGCCGGGCTTTGATTACAAGGTCAAAGGTGAACTCGCTTCAGCCCCCCTGTTGGACAGTTTTGTCATGGCGGCCGGGTTTATCGAGAACCTCGGTTTGGATGTACCTACGGCGGTTGGCCAGATGAGCTTCGCCAAGGACGACCCGGACCGGCTGTTCTTCGAGGCCCTGAGCATTTTCTGGAAGGCGCTGGAAGATCACCTACTGGAACAATCACCGCCGATCATGACCTACAACCGGATGTTTTCCCTGTTTGGTGAAAACACCCCTGAGAACCTCAAGCTGCTGAGTGATCCGTTGTTGCGGCCGATGTCGCACCTGATGATCGATGAATTCCAGGACGTATCGCCGCAGATCGTGTCCTGGATCCGCGCCAGCCTGCGGGAAATCCGCACCCGTGGGCCGGCCATGCACGTCGGACGAGGTGCGCAACGCTCATCGTTGCTGTGCGTGGGAGACGACTGGCAATCCATCTATGGCTGGCGCGGCAGTTCGCCCAAGTACTTCATGGAGTTCAACAAGGAGTTCGTTTCGCCCAGCACCACCCGCGTGATGCTGGGGGAGAACTACCGCAGCCACCAGCACATCATCGACGCTGCCGAACATATCGTCCGCAGCGCGCCGGCCATCCCGGGCAAGAAGGCCAGGGCCAGTGGCGAGCCCAAGGCGCTGGCGCCCGTCACGGTGTTGGAACGTGACGACGCGGCACTGGGGCAGCGGTTGCTGGAGCATTATCAGCGGGGCGATTCGATCCTGATGCTTTATCGAAAAAGCAGTGATAAGTTATTGATTCAAGAACATATTCAGTCAGTGGTTAATGTGGATTCTAGCTTGCCGCCTCAGGCGCGCAGGTTGAAACAGCTCACGTATCACAGTGCCAAGGGGTTGCAGGCGGATGCGGTGTTTTTGCTGGGCGATTGTCAGCATGTCACCAGCTCGCCGTACAAGAACCAGGTGTATCGCATGGCGGGCCTGGGTAAGGATGGCGACAGCGAGCCTTATGACAACGCGCAGAGAGACGAAGTCTTGCGACTGGCCTATGTGGGGATTACTCGAGCGGTCAGCCATTGTTATTGGTATGTGGAAAAGCCGGAAGGCCAGGGTGTGAATGTGCCCCGGGCGTCTGAGCGGGTGGACGGCAGGAAAGCGTTTTTTGATGATCAGCGCTGACCTTCAGCTGACACACAGCTGAATGTGGCAGGGGGCTTGCCCCAATATCTGTAGGAGCGAGCTTGCTCGCGAAAAACCATAAGCGCCGCGTTTATCCAGGAAACACGCGTTATCGTTGACGCTTTTCGCGAGCAAGCTCGCTCCTACAGGCGCTGGGGCTGGCCCCTTCAATACTATTCAGGCCCGCAACGAAACCGGCGGCACGAAACTCTCCAATTCATCTTCCACTGCCTCGATGATGCGCTCCACATCAGCCGCGTTCATCACCGTTGCACATGGGATCCCCGCGATGGCGATCAATGTCTCGCCGCTGGCCCGGTCGAACAGGCGGGCGATCATGCTGCCGGGGGCGTCCATGCTGCCCTCGAAGCCCATCGGGTGAAAATGCCAGCGCATCAGCTGGCAGGCGTTGGGGAATGTCACTTTGTTCATGTTGCCCACCTTGTTCATTGAGCGCTTCCTTTAGCTCGCGGCAGGGGTCAGGACCGTCGTTGGTCATGACAGCTAAGGGCTTAAAAATAGCATTCGTTCGCAACTGCGAGGTGACTTTTTTCGGCCCGTTCGGCGGTTCTTTCGCCGAGTTTTGATATGGATCATGTCCTACAGAGGAATAGGCAAAAGGCCATTAGTCAGACGCTCGATCTGACCATTGAAGGGAAGGGTAAACTTCGGCATCCTCGAGCATTTTCCCCGCCGTAGAGCCCGATATGTCCGACATCGCTCCAGACGATGAGTGTCACAATTCCCACGCTACCGGCGCGCTGGTGCTGCGCCATCACCTGTGCTGGCGACATCGCGATCTGGACGGGGTGATGGCTTACTACCACCCCGAGATCCTGTACCACGATTTCTTCCAGAACCGTGTGGTGGGCTATGCCGAGTTGCGCGAGTACTTGCAGGCCAGCATGCCTCGTGAGGCAGATGAGGCGATTGAACACACTGATCGCATCCGCGTCGATGGCGATACCGCGTTTATCCAGTACCGCATTACCTTGCGTGGCGGCCAGGGCCTGGTGTCGTTTCGTACCAGTGAGGCCATTACGGTGCGCGACGGGTTGATCTGGCGGGTGAATGAATATGCATCTCTGGTGCACGAGCAACCGACCCAGGCGCTGCGTCCCACGGTCAGCCGCCTGGGTTTGTCGCCCCAGCAGTTGGGTTATATGGCCAATGACCTGCAACAATATTTCGAGCGTCAGCAGCCGTATCTGGATCCGGAGCTGGACCTGCAACGGGTCGCCAAGGCCTGTGGCTACAGTCGCAACCAGATGTCCTATCTGTTGAACCAGGTGCTGGGGCAGAGCTTCTATCGCTACGTCAATCAGGCGCGACTCCAGCATGTACTGGCCGCGCTGGACCACGCCACCGCGCCGGTCAAAGTCGATGAGTTGGCCTTTGCCGCCGGTTTCAATTCACTCTCGGCGTTCTACAGCGCTTTTCGCCAGCACACCGGGCAATCGCCCAAGGCGTACCTCAAACAAATTTCTGTGCGTGCACGCGCGCAAGACAACCCCTGACGCTGCGCTCTAGGATCGGCCCTATCGAACCGAGGTAGGGGGAACCTGGCATGCCAGCATGGCGCAGTATCAGTTTATGGATGGACCAGTTGGACGACCCGCTGGTAGCGCGCCCGTCGCTGGAACACGACCTGGACGTCAATGTGGCGATTATTGGCGCGGGCTACACCGGCCTGTGGACCGCCTATTACCTGAAGCGCCAGGCTCCCGAGCTGAAAATTGCAATCATCGAGGCGCAAACAGCCGGTTTCGGCGCATCCGGGCGCAATGGTGGCTGGTTGATGGGCAACCTCTTGGGAGAGGACCGTCTGCTGGCTGGACTTGCCTCCCAGCAGCGTCGCGCTTCGTTTGACCTCTTGCATGGCATTCCCGATGAAGTAGCCCAGGTGCTGGCGCGCGAAGGCATTGACTGCGATTACCGCAAAGGCGGCGCCTTGTATTGCGCCGCACGCTACCCCGAGCAGGAAGGCAGCCTGCGCCGCTATCTGGACAAGCTGTACGCCCAGGGCCTCACCGAAGACGACTACCGCTGGCTCAGCCCGCAGCAATTGGCCGAGCAGGTCCGCATTGCCAAGCCTTATGGCGGCATCTATGCCCCTCATGTCGCGACCATCAACCCGGCGAAACTGGTGCGTGGCCTGGCCCGGGCGGTTGAGAACCTGGGCGTGACCATTTACGAAAACAGCCCAGTGACCCATTGGCAGTCCGGCAGCCTGCGTACTGCCAAGGCCTGCGTGCGCGCCGCCTGGGTAGTGCCAGCTGTCGAGGGTTATGCCAATACCTTGCCGCCGTTGGGCCGCTACCAGTTACCGGTGCAGAGTTTGATCGTCGCCACCGAACCGCTGCCTGCCAGCACCTGGGAGGAAATCGGGCTCAGCCAGGGCCAGGCTTTTGGCGAGAGCAGCCGACAAGTCACCTACGGCCAGCGTACGGCCGACAATCGCCTGGTGTTCGGCGCCCGTGGTGGCTATCAATTTGCCGGCAAGTTACGGCACAACTTCGACCTGACGGACAGCGAAGTGGAGTTGCGTCGCTACCTGTTTGGCGAGCTTTTCCCACAACTGAAAAAGGCCAGGATTACCCACTCCTGGGGTGGCAACCTGGGCATGTCGCGCCGTTTTCGTCCGCACATGCTCTGTGACCACGCCACTGGCATCGCACTGTCCGGCGGTTATGGCGGGGAGGGCGTGGGCGCCACCAACCTCGGCGGCCGCACCCTGGCGGACTTGATCCTGGGCCGCGACACCCCGCTGACCCGACAACCCTGGGTGATTCGCGAAGGCGGCCTCCAGGCGCTCAAGGCCTGGGAGCCCGAGCCGTGCCGCTGGCTGGGTTACAACGCGATCATTCGTAGCTTTGTCCATGAAGACCAGGTGTTGGCCAACCCCAACACCCCGCCCTGGCGCCGCAAGCTGGCAACCGGCGTTGCCGGTTTCATGGAAGGCTTCATGCACTGACTCGTTCCACCCACAGGGGAAAACCCATGAGCATCACCCAGTTCAAAGACACGCTGAACACCGCTCTGCCAGATTCATCACCGGTGGCGGCGCCCCTGGGCGAGCCCATCGCCGTGGCCTCGACCCTGAGCGTGGAGCGCAACGACGGGGTCGAGACCGGCATCTGGGCCTGCACCCCGGGGCGCTGGCGTCGGCAGATCAAGTCCCAGGAGTTTTGCCATTTCATCCAAGGGCGCTGCACCTTCACGCCCGACAACGGGGAAACCCTGCACATACAAGCCGGTGACGCACTGATGTTGCCAGCCAATAGCACCGGTATCTGGGATATCCAGGAAACCGTGCGCAAGACCTACGTCCTGATTCTGTAACGCTTTGATCCTTGATCGCCTGCCATAAAAACAGCCCTAAAACCGCCAGGAAATCGAACCATGAAAGCCATTGCCCTGTTGCCCATGATGTTGCTGGCCACTACCAGCCAGGCCGCCGAGACCGTGAAGATCTATAACTGGTCGGACTACATCGCACCGGATACCACCAGGAATTTCCAGAAAGACACCGGCATCGGTTTCACCTATGACCTGTACGACAGCAACGAAACCCTCGATGGCAAGCTGATGACCGGTAAATCGGGTTACGACGTGGTGTTTCCCTCCAACCATTTCATGGCTCGGCAGATCCAGGGCGGCGCCCTTAAAAAGCTCGACAAGAGCCAGTTGCCCAACTGGAAAAACCTCAACCCGGTGCTGCTCAAGGCCGTGGAAAACAATGACCCTGGAAATGCCCACGGCTTTCCGTACCTGTGGGGCAGCACCGGCATTGGCTACAACATCGACAAGGTCAAGGCGGTGCTCGGAGACAACGCCCCGGTGGATTCATGGGACTTGATCTTCAAGCCGGAAAACATGGCCAAGCTGCAGAAATGCGGGGTTGCCATCCTCGACAACGGCCCCGAACTGCTGCCAGCCGCGCTGAATTACCTGGGTTTGCCGCACCACAGCAAAAAAGCCGAGGACTACAAGAAGGCCGAAGCCCTGCTGATGCAAGTGCGGCCTTACGTGGCGTATTTCCACTCATCCAAATACACCGCTGACCTGGCCAATGGTGATATCTGCGTGGCCGTCGGTTTCTCCGGCGACATCCTGCAGGCCGAAAGCCGCGCCAAGGAAGCCAGGAACGGCGTGAATATCGGCTACAACATTCCCAAGGAAGGCGCGGCGATCTGGTTCGACATGGTCGCCATGCCCGCCGACGCGCCGGATGAAAAAGCCGGCTATGCGTTCATGAACTATCTGCTGCGCCCCGACGTGATGGCGAGTGTCACCAACTACGTGCACTACGCTAACGGCAACGCGGCGGCCGACAGCCTGGTAGACCCGGCGATCAAGGCCGACACCAAGGTGTATCCGAGCCCGGAAATGATGGACAAGCTCTTTGCACTGCAAGCCATGCCGTTGAATATCGACCGGGTGCGTACTCGGGTGTGGAATACCATACGCACGGGGCGTTGACAGGCGCCAACCCCGCTTTTGGCTCGAATGAGGTTTATGGGTTCTCCAGGTCATGCCCCAATGACTGGATGAATAGTGAAAACAACTCGGGCTGCGACGAAATGTCCAGCTTGGCGTACAAATGCCTGCGGTGCACTTTTACGGTGTCCGGCGAGATCTTCAAGCGTTCGGCCATGGCCTTGGAGGAGAACCCACGCAACACCAGCCGGGCGACTTCCAGCTCGCGGTCCGACAGCACACCGCTGCCGAAATGACTCAGGGCATCGCGAATCTGGCTGTCCATGGCCGGTGCCCGCTGGGTGCTTTGCTGCCAATGCTGGTGCATGAGCGGCAACACCCACGCCGATAGCGTGGTCAACAGCCCGGTTTCTTCGAAACTGAAGCGCCGCTGCATGCCCAACGACAGCGACAGCGTGCCCACGCCGGGCAGTTGCAGGATCAATTGCACTTCGTCTTCCAGCACATTGTCGTGGAAGTAATTGAGGAAGTACTCACTCTGGCGAAAATGGTCCGGCGCCACTTCCTCCAGGCGGTATACGCCGCTGGCATAGTTTTCGCGGCACGCCTGGTAAAACGGGTCGAGCAGGTACAGGCCGTTGAGGTACACCAGCATCGACGCCGGCTTGCTGCTGGGTTGGGCGTCGTACTCCTCCAGGGCCTGGGGCGGGCCATCCAGCGGGTAGAAAATCGCCAGGGCATTATCGAAGGGCAGGCACTGGTGCAATAACAACACCAGTTGCTTCCAGAACCGCTCGGTGCCGATCTGTGACAGGGTGCGGCCCAACCCCGCGTGCATACCGATTTCCCGGAACAGGCTCATCTCAACATCCCCACCCTCAAATGATCGGCCAAGGGTTAGGCTTCTGCCGGGCACCGTCAAGGGGAGTACGCCAATAGGGGAATTGGCCGGCAGCCCCGCCAGCCGATAACGTCGACACTGTCCAACGGGAAGCATATCCCGAGGAACAATCATTTTTCGTTTCTGCCTCACACCAAAAACAACGACAGAGGATAACGATATGAGTGCCACCCCCGCGCCCGATGGCGTGCTCAAGCCCACCCTGAGCGTCTTTGATGTCGTGGCGATTACCGTTTCAGCGGTAACGCCGGCCAGTTCCGTCTTCGTGATCGCCCCGTTTGCCATCCAGCAGGCGGGCAGTGGCGTGTTCCTGGCGTTTGTGATGGCGGCGTTGCTCGCGTTGATGTTCGCCTTCTGTTACGCCGAACTCGGCCGCGCCCATAACAGCGCCGGCGGCGAGTATGTGTATGCCAAGCGTGTGTTTGGTGGCATGGCCGGTTATGCCACCTTCCTGACAGTGCTGGTGATGTTGTTGTTTATCCCGCCGGTATTGGCGACCGGTGCAGCGACTTATCTGAATAACGCCCTGGGCACGACATTCGATGCTCAAACGGTCGCCCTGGTGATCGTGGTGTGCAGCTACGCCCTGGGCATCCTCAATATCAAGCTCAACGCCTGGATTACCGGCACCTGTCTGCTATTGGAAGTGGCGGCGTTGCTGGTGATTGTGGTGATCGGCTTCGGTAACCCGGTGCAGCCGGCCAGTGTGTTGTTGTACCCGCAGATCGTCGAAAACGGTGCGTTGCACCTGGCGCCCTGGGCCTTGGTGATCGGCGCCGTCGGCATCGGCCTGTTCTCGTTCAATGGCTACGGCCCGGCGGTGTTGCTGGCCGAAGACATGAAGTGCGGCGGCAAGGGCGTGCACAAGGCGGTGCTGTGGTCGTTGGGGTTGGTGGTGGTCATCGAGTTGGTGCCAATCACCGCGCTGTTGATCGGCGCGCCTTCCCTGAGCGCAATGATCAGCAGCCCCGACCCGATCGGCTATCTGTTGACCAGTCATGGCAACGAAACCTTGTCGCGGCTGGTGAGTGCCGGGATTTTCCTGTCGGTGTTCAACGCCATCGTTGCCATCGTGATCCAGATTGGCCGGGTGGTGTTCAGCAGCGGTCGCGATGCGCTGTGGACGCCGAGTATCAACAAGCTGTTCACGCGTATTCACCCGCGCTGGGACTCGCCGTGGCTGGCGACGCTGTTCCTGGCGATACCCTCGGCGTTGTTGAGTTTCAGCTCGAACCTGGCCGACCTGACGTCGTTCAGCGTATTGCTGATCATGCTGGTGTACCTGGTGGTGGCGCTGAGCGCGCTGATGAGCCGGGTGCTGCTGCGTGATCGCGAACATCCCTATCGCATGCCGTTATGGCCGCTGCCGGCATTGCTGGCGGTACTGGGTGCCGGTTACCTGCTGGTCACCTTGATCCTGGAGGCCTCGGTACGCGACATCATGATCATCATCGGCTTGCTGGCCCTGTCGGTGATTTTGTATTGCATCAGTGGCCGGTTGAGTCCGGCGTTTCAGAAATTGTAAGGAGTGGGTATGCGTGCACGTCAATTGGGCATTACGTTGGGGCTGGGCATGCCCGGCGAACTCAATGCCATCACCGATGTTCCCGGGGTTCGCGTCGGCCATGCCACGCTCAAGGCGCATGTCGACGGCAAGCAGGTGCGCACCGGCGTCACGCTGATCCAGCCGCGAGCCGGGGAAGCGCGCCAGCAACCGTGTTTTGCTGGCTACCACGTGCTCAACGGTAACGGCGACGCCACGGGCCTTGAATGGATCAGCGAGGCGGGGCTGTTGACCACGCCGATGGCCATCACCAACACCCACAGTATCGGGGTGGTGCGCGACAGCCTGATCGCCCTGGAGCGCGAGCGCCTGGCGGACCCTGCGGTGTACTGGTGCATGCCGGTGGTCATGGAAACCTACGATGGCCTGCTCAACGATATCTGGGGCCAACATGTGCGCCCAGAGCATGTGCGCCAGGCCCTGGACCAGGCTGAAAGCGGCCCGGTGCAGGAAGGCGCGGTAGGCGGTGGCACCGGCATGATTTGCCACGAGTTCAAGGGCGGCATCGGCACCGCGTCACGGCGGTTGCCAGCAGAGCAGGGCGGCTGGACTGTCGGGGTATTGGTGCAGGCCAACCATGGCAAGCGCCAGGAGCTGCGGGTCGATGGCTACCCTGTGGGCCGTCACTTGATGGACATTGCTTCGCCCTTTGCCGAGCGTGGCACGCCCGGCATGGGCTCCATCGTGGTGATCATCGCCACGGACGCACCCTTGCTGCCCCACCAATGCCAGCGCCTGGCACAACGCGCGTCCATCGGCATCGCGCGCACCGGTGGCGGCACCGAGGATTCCAGCGGCGACCTGTTCCTGGCGTTTGCCACCGGTAACCGTGATTTGCCACCAGCGGACTATGGGCGCAAGGACCTGCCGCTCAGCACCGGGTTGCAGATGGTCAACAACGATCATATTTCGCCGCTGTTCAGCGCGGCGGCAGAGGCGGTGGAGGAGGCGATCATCAACGCCATTCTGGCAGGTGAAGACATGACCACCCAAGACGGCGTCAAGGTGCCGGGCCTGGCTGGCGAAACCCTCTTGGCAGCCCTGCAACAGTGTGGCTGGAGTATGTCCCGGTAATGGGGGACAGCGCACTTTATTAGTGCGAATAGTGGCTCTTTAATGTTGCTAATGACACCGTGACAATATATTGGATCCATTAATTAAGTGGGCCGTTCGCTTAGAGCGGCTTTACTTGTATTTAATATTTAAATAGTGCTCTGTGCCGATTCGGCCACACAAACGCAACGGCCCCCAATAAACACTGCGCTCGACTTCTGCAACTTGAACCTGCGTCACAATTGTGCGATGGAAATAGATGTAGACGAAAGATTTCAAGTTGTGTCAGTTTTCTTACGCCTTCAAAAGAGGTGAGTGATAGGACTATCCTCGCCCGCGAGGTTCCTATCGAACAAAGACTGATGCACTTGCAAACAAGGAAGTACGTTTATGTCAAAAGTAAAAGACAAGGCTATTGTATCTGCCGCGCAAGCCAGCACTGCTTACTCGCAAATCGATAGCTTCAGCCATTTGTATGACCGTGGCGGTAACCTCACGGTCAATGGCAAACCGTCCTACACCGTGGACCAGGCAGCGACCCAGCTGCTGCGGGATGGTGCTGCGTACCGGGACTTTGATGGCAACGGCAAGATCGATCTGACCTACACCTTCCTCACCTCGGCTACCCAGAGCACCATGAACAAACATGGCATCTCGGGGTTCAGCCAATTCAACACCCAGCAGAAAGCACAGGCCGCACTGGCCATGCAATCCTGGGCGGATGTTGCCAACGTGACCTTTACCGAAAAGGCTTCCGGCGGTGACGGCCACATGACCTTCGGCAACTACAGCAGCGGCCAGGACGGCGCCGCGGCCTTCGCCTACCTGCCCGGTACCGGTGCAGGCTACGACGGCACTTCGTGGTACCTGACCAACAGCAGCTACACGCCGAACAAGACCCCGGACCTGAACAACTATGGCCGGCAGACCCTGACCCACGAAATCGGCCACACCCTGGGCCTGGCTCACCCTGGCGACTACAACGCCGGGAACGGCAACCCGACCTATAACGACGCAACCTATGGACAGGACACGCGTGGCTATAGCCTCATGAGTTACTGGAGCGAGAGCAACACCAACCAGAACTTCAGCAAAGGCGGCGTCGAGGCTTACGCTTCCGGCCCGCTGATCGACGACATCGCCGCGATCCAGAAGCTCTACGGTGCCAACCTCAACACCCGTGCCACTGACACCACCTATGGGTTCAACTCCAACACCGGGCGTGATTTCCTCAGCGCCACGTCCAATGCCGACAAGCTGGTGTTCTCGGTATGGGACGGTGGCGGCAACGACACCCTGGACTTCTCCGGTTTCACCCAGAACCAGAAGATCAACCTCACTGCCACTTCGTTCTCTGATGTAGGCGGCCTGGTGGGCAACGTGTCCATCGCCAAGGGCGTCACCATCGAGAACGCGTTCGGCGGTTCGGGTAACGACCTGATCATTGGCAACCAAGTCGCCAACACCATCAAGGGCGGGGCCGGCAGCGATCTCATCTACGGCGGTGGCGGTGCGGACCAACTGTGGGGCGGCGCCGGCAGCGACACTTTTGTGTACGGTGCCAGTTCGGATTCCCGGCCAGGGGCTGCGGACAAGATCTTCGACTTCACCTCCGGTTCGGACAAGATCGACCTGTCCGGTATCACCAAGGGTGCGGGCGTGACCTTCGTCAACGCATTTACCGGGCATGCCGGCGATGCTGTACTGACCTATGCCTCAGGTACCAACCTGGGCACCTTGGCCGTGGACTTCACCGGGCAAGGCGCGGCGGATTTCTTCGTCACCACCGTTGGCCAGGCGGCTGCCAGTGACATCGTAGCCTGATGTAAAGCGCGCGGCGCTTCGGCGCCGCGCTCCAGGCTGGAGTTGGATATGCCACGTTTTTCCCATTTGATCGCCTGTGTTGTGCAGGTGTTGTTCGTGTCGGCAGGAGCCCACGCAATGGCTAGCAGTCTTGTATTACCCACCGCCGCGCAGCTTGCCGGACAGTGGGAGCTGAAGCAGCAGGATCAGGTGTGCGCGCTCAAGTTAGTGGAGCAAGCCAATGCCCTGGAGGGCGATATTGCCTGTGTCGAGCAGTGGCTGGGCGACAAGCCGCTGACGTGGTCGCCCACGCCGGATGGTATTTGGCTGTTTAACGCTGAAGGCTCGGGGATCACCCATTTGAATCGCCAGAAAGAGGGCGACTATCAAGCCCGCACTAAAACTGGCGAAGTTGTAACGCTGCAACGAAAGCCTTAATTAAAAGTTATAAGCATAGAACTCGATTTATTAGGTGGCCGTACCCTACTCGGTAGGGGTGACCCTTTTGCGTAATTCGCTGCAAGGAAAAATAACTAATATGGCGAAGTCCCATGGGGTGGCGCCCTTGTTCAGGGCGCTGGGTGAATACAAGAGTATTTTGATCAGCGTTGGCTGTTTCACGGCATTGATTAACCTATTAATGCTGGTGCCCTCGATTTACATGCTGCAAGTGTATGACCGTGTGTTGTCCTCCCAGAATGAAACCACCCTGGTGATGTTGACGCTGATGGTCGTGGGCTTCTTTGCGTTTATTGGCCTGCTGGAAGTGGTGCGCAGCTTTATCGTGATCCGCATTGGTAGCCAGTTGGAGCGACGTTTCAACTTGCGCGTGTACAAAGCCGCGTTCGAACGCAACCTGCAGCGCGGCCAGGGGCACGCCGGGCAATCCTTGGGCGACCTGACCGCTCTGCGCCAATTTATCACGGGGCCGGCGCTGTTCGCGTTTTTCGATGCGCCGTGGTTCCCGATCTACCTGTTTGTGATTTTCCTGTTCAACGTCTGGCTCGGCGTGCTGGCCACGGCCGGCGCAGTGCTGTTGATTGCACTGGCGTGCCTGAATGAATACCTGACCAAAAAGCCGTTGGGCGAGGCGAGTGTGTTTTCTCAGCAGTCGACCCAGTTGGCCACCAGCCATCTGCACAACGCCGAAACCATCCAGGCCATGGGCATGCTCGGCGCGCTGCGCCAGCGCTGGTTCGGGGTGCATTCACAGTTTCTGGGCCTCCAGAACACAGCCAGCGACACCGGTTCGATCATCACCTCCTTAAGCAAATCCCTGCGTCTGTGCCTGCAATCGCTGGTACTGGGCCTGGGCGCCTACCTGGTGATCAAGGGCGACATGACCGCCGGGATGATGATCGCAGGCTCCATCTTGATGGGCCGCGTACTCAGCCCCATCGACCAATTGATTGCGGTATGGAAGCAATGGAGCTCGGCCAAGCTGGCCTACCAGCGCCTCGACGAACTGCTGCGTGAATTCCCGCCAGAGGTCGAGCACATGGCCTTGCCGGCGCCCAACGGACAGGTCAGTTTCGAGCAGGTCAGCGCCGGCCCGCCAGGGCGACGCATGGCGACCCTGCATCAGGTCAGCTTCAACCTGGCTGCCGGTGAAGTGCTGGGCGTGCTCGGTGCGTCGGGCTCCGGCAAGTCCACCCTGGCCCGCGTGCTGGTGGGCGTGTGGCCGACCCTGGCCGGCACCGTGCGCCTGGACGGCGCGGATATTCACCGCTGGAACCGCGACGACCTCGGCCCGCATATCGGCTATTTGCCCCAGGACATCGAGCTGTTCAGCGGCAGCATCGCCGACAATATCGCGCGCTTTCGCGAGGCCGACCCGGAGTTGGTGGTCAAGGCTGCGCAACAGGCCGGTGTGCATGAATTGATCCTGCGCCTGCCCCAGGGCTACGACACCGTGCTGGGCGACAACGGCGGTGGCTTGTCCGGCGGCCAGAAACAACGCGTGGCCCTGGCCCGCGCCCTGTACGGCGGGCCGCGCCTGATCGTGCTGGACGAACCCAACTCCAACCTCGACACCGTCGGCGAAGCCGCATTGGCCAGCGCCATCATGCAAATGAAAGCCCAGGGCAGCAGCGTGGTGCTGGTCACCCATCGCTCCTCGGCATTGGCCCAGGCCGACAAATTGCTGGTGCTCGGCGAAGGCCAGTTGCAAGCGTTCGGGCCCAGCCAGGAGGTGCTACGGGCGTTGTCCGGGCAGCAGGAAGCGCCGAAAGAAAAAACCGGCGTCAGTTTCAGTCGTCAGTACCAGGCCGGAAGGAATCCAGGCGCATGAGCAGCCTTACCGTTGAACCTCAAATCAAAGAACGCGATGCCGGCTTTTTCGTAAAAATGGGCTGGGTGATGACCCTTGTCGGTGCCGGTGGGTTTTTCCTCTGGGCCAGCCTTGCACCGTTGGACCAGGGCATCCCGGTACAAGGCACCGTGGTGGTGTCGGGCAAGCGCAAGGCGGTACAAACCTTCAGCCCCGGCGTGGTCAGCCGCATCCTGGTAAAAGAGGGCGAACTGGTCAAGCAAGGCCAGCCGCTGTTCCGTCTTGACCAGACCCAGAACCAGGCCGATGTGCAATCGCTGCAAGCCCAGTACCGCATGGCCTGGGCCAGTGTGGCGCGCTGGCAGAGCGAGCGTGACAACCTGCCCGGCATTACCTTTCCCGCAGAACTGAGCGCCAATCCCGATCCGGCCCTGATGCTGGTGCTCGAAGGCCAGCGCCAGTTGTTCAGCAGCCGTCGCGACGCTTTCGCCCGTGAACAAGCCGGGATCCGTGCCAGCATCGAAGGCGCTACCTCGCAGTTGAGCGGTATGCGCCGTGCCCGCAGTGACTTGACCGCCCAGGCCCAATCCCTGCGCGCGCAACTGAGCAACCTGCAACCTTTGGCCGACAACGGCTATATCCCGCGCAACCGGCTGATGGACTACCAGCGGCAGTTGTCCCAGGTGCAGCAAGACCTGGCGCAAAACGCGGGAGAAAGCGGCCGGATAGAGCAAGGTATTGTCGAGTCGCGGCTCAAATTGCAGCAACACAGCGAGGAATATCAAAAGGAAGTGCGCAGCCAACTGGCCGACGCGCAGCTGCGCAGCCTGACCCTTGAGCAACAACTGACCTCCGCCGGTTTCAACCTGCAACACAGCGAGATCAACGCGCCGGCCGATGGCATCGCGGTCAACCTCAGCGTGCACACCGAAGGCGCCGTGGTGCGCGCCGGGGAAACCCTGCTGGAGATCGTGCCCCAGGGCACGCGCCTGGAAGTGGAAGGGCATCTACCGGTGCACCTGGTGGACAAGGTTGGCACGCACTTGCCGGTCGACATTCTCTTCACCGCCTTCAACCAAAGCCGCACGCCACGGGTGCCGGGCGAAGTCAGCCTGATCTCCGCCGACCAGATGCTCGATGAAAAAACCGGGGCGCCGTACTACGTGCTGCGCACCAGCGTCAGCGAGGCGGCGATGGAAAAACTCAATGGCCTGGTGATCAAGCCCGGCATGCCCGCCGAGATGTTCGTGCGCACTGGCGAGCGTTCGCTGCTCAACTATCTGTTCAAGCCGCTGCTGGACCGCGCCGGCTCCGCGTTGACTGAGGAATGAGCATGAAGTCAGTGTTCATTTCGCTGTTATTGGTGTGTGGCAGTGCCCAGGCGGCCATGGGGCCCTTCGATGTGTACGAGCAAGCGCTGCGCAACGACCCGGTGTTCCTGGGCGCCATCAAGGAGCGCGACGCCGGCCTGGAAAACCGCACCATTGGCCGCGCCGGCTTGCTGCCGCGGCTGTCCTACAACTACAACAAGGGCCGCAACAACTCCGAAGCGCACCTGCCTGACGGGCGCGGCGGCAGTTACCGCGACGACCGCAACTACAACAGCTACGGTTCCACCTTCAGCCTGCAACAGCCGCTGTTCGATTACGAAGCCTATGCCAACTACCGCAAGGGCGTAGCCCAGGCGCTGTTCGCCGATGAAAGCTTTCGCGACAAGAGCCAGGCGTTGCTGGTGCGGGTGTTGAGCTACTACACCCAGGCACTGTTTGCCCAGGACCAGATCGATATTGCCAGGGCCAAGAAGAAGGCGTTCGAACAACAGTTCCAGCAGAACCGGCACCTGTTCCAGCAAGGCGAGGGCACCCGCACCGATATCCTTGAAGCCGAGTCGCGCTACGAACTGGCCACCGCCGAAGAGATCCAGGCCCTGGATGAGCAGGACGCCTCACTCCGGGAGCTGGGCGCGTTGATCGGCGTGCAAAGCGTCAACATCAACGACCTGGCACCGCTGAACCAGAGCTTTGCCGCGTTCACCCTGACCCCGGCCAACTACGACACCTGGCATGAGTTGGCGCTGACCAACAACCCGGTGCTGGCTTCGCAGCGCCAGTCCCTGGAAGTGGCGCGCTATGAAGTGGAACGCAACCGCGCCGGGCATTTGCCCAGAATCACCGCGTATGCCACCTCGCGCAAGCAGGAGTCCGACAGCGGCAACACCTATAACCAGCGCTACGACACCAACACCATCGGCGTCGAAGTGAGCATGCCGCTGTATGCCGGTGGCGGTATCTCGGCTTCCACCCGCCAGGCCAGCCGCGCGATGGAGCAGGCCGAGTACGAGCTGGAAGGCAAGACCCGCGAAACCCTGATCGAACTGCGTCGCCAGTTCAGCGCATGCCTGTCAGGCGTGAGCAAGTTGCGCGCCTATCAGAAAGCGCTGGCATCCGCCGAGGCGCTGGTGGTGTCGACCAGGCAAAGCATTCTCGGCGGCGAGCGCGTCAACCTCGACGCACTGAACGCCGAACAGCAGCTGTACAGCACCCGCCGCGACCTGGCCCAGGCGCGTTATGACTACTTGATGGCCTGGACCAAATTGCACTACTACGCGGGCAACTTGCGTGACACCGACTTGGCCAAAGTGGACGAAGCCTTCGGCCCGGATAAAAAACTGTAGGAGCGAGCTTGCTCGCGAAAAACGTCAACGATGACGTGGACATTCTGGCGATACGCGGTGCCAGTGAGTTCTTCGCGAGCAAGCTCGCTCCTACAGGGGGAATAACAATAATAGGGAGTGTGCACATGATCACCGATTCACCGCGTTTCAAGCCCTTCACCGCAGGTTCCTTGCTCTTGCTGTCCGTTGCGGCACAGGCGCAATACACCGAGACCGGCCAGCCGGGTAACCCCGCCAGCTGGCGCTCTGCCGAGTACCAGAGCGACTGGGGCCTGGGCCGCATGAAGGCCGATGAAGCCTATGCCGCCGGGATCAGCGGCCAAGGCGTGAAAATCGGCGCGCTGGACTCAGGGTTCGATGCCAATCACCCCGAAGCCTCCAAAGACCGTTTCCACCCGGTCACCGCCACTGGCACCTATGTCGATGGCAGCGCCTTCAGCACCACGGGCGCGCTCAACCCGAACAACGATTCCCACGGCACCCACGTCACCGGCACCATGGGCGCCGCCCGTGACGGCGTGGGCATGCATGGCGTGGCCTACAACGCGCAAGTCTATGTGGGCAACACCAACGCCAACGACAGCTTCCTGTTCGGCCCCACCCCTGACTCCAAATACTTCAAGACCGTGTACACCGCCCTGGTGGACTCCGGCGTGCGTGCCATCAACAACAGCTGGGGCAGCCAGCCCAAGGACGTCAGCTACCAGACCCTGGACAACATGCACGCGGCGTACGCCCAGCATTACAACCGCGGCACCTGGCTGGACGCGGCAGCGGATGTGGCCGAGGCCGGCGTGATCAACGTGTTCAGCGCCGGCAACAGCGGCTATGCCAACGCGAGCGTGCGCTCGGCCTTGCCGTATTTCCAGCCGGAACTGGAAGGCCACTGGCTTGCCGTGTCGGGGCTGGACAAGGCCAATAACCAGAAATACAACAAGTGCGGCGTCGCCAAATACTGGTGCATTTCCACGCCGGGCGCGTTGATCAACAGCACCATTCCCGACGGCGGTTACGGCGTCAAATCCGGCACCTCGATGTCGGCGCCCCATGCCACCGGTGCGTTGGCGCTGGTGATGGAACGTTATCCCTACATGACCAACGAGCAGGCGTTGCAGGTGCTGTTGACCACCGCCACGCAACTCGACGGCTCGATCACCCAGGCGCCCAATGCGATCGTTGGCTGGGGT
The DNA here is from genome assembly GCF_001902145.1 of Pseudomonas fluorescens. Lineage (GTDB taxonomy): Bacteria > Pseudomonadota > Gammaproteobacteria > Pseudomonadales > Pseudomonadaceae > Aquipseudomonas > Aquipseudomonas fluorescens_BV. The sequence continues at coordinate 108,860 of NZ_MRST01000018.1, read as the reverse complement.
GTGCCTGACCTGGGCCGGGCGATGCATGGCCCGGGGCAATTGCTCGGGCCTATGGAGGTGAACCTGGCCGCCGGGCAGGGCGATGTGTGGAGCAATGGCATCTCCGACCAGGCGCTGCTTCAGCGCCAGGCCGAGGACCGCGCCGAGCGCAGCGCCTGGCAGCAAACCCTGATCGACAAGGGCTGGCAAAACGGCGTGGGCGCCACTGCCAGCCAGCAGGACCAGACCGATTACGCCATCGGCAACGCCCGCGACCAGGCCGCTGCCAACCGCGTGTACGAGGGCAGCCTGATCAAGGCCGGTGCCGGCAGCCTTGTGCTCAGCGGCGACAGCACCTATCGCGGCGCGACCCTCGTCAACGGCGGTCTGTTGGCCGTCAATGGCTCGCTGGCTTCGGCAGTGACGGTGAATGGCAGCGGCACCCTCGGCGGTTCCGGGCGTATCGCCGCGTTGTCGGTAAACAGTGGCGGCCGTGTGGCCCCGGGCAATTCCGTGGGTACCTTGCAAGTGGCAGGGGACGTAAACCTCGGCGCCGGCTCGACCTATGCCGTGGAGCTGACGCCCACCAGCAGTGACCGCATTGTTGCTGGCGGCCAGGCGGTTCTGGGCGGCGGTACCGTCACGCTGGCACTGGAAAACAGCCCCACGTTGCTCAGCCAGGGCGAGGCCCAAAGCCTGATTGGCCGCCAGTACTCGATTCTCGAGGCGGCGGGCGGTATCCAGGGCCAGTTCGGACAAGTGCTGCCCAACTACCTGTTCCTCGGTGGCACCCTCGACTACGCCGCCAATGCCGTGCAACTGAATGTCGGGCGCAACGACGCCAGCTTCGCCAGCGTCGGCGCCACCCGCAACCAGCGAAACGTCGCGGCGGCCACCGAGCAATTGGGCGCTGGCAACCCGGTGTATGAAAGCCTGCTGCAGTCGCAATCGGTTGCCGTGGCCCAGCAGGGCTTGCAGCAACTGTCCGGGGAAATCTACCCCGCCGTGGGTGCGATGCTGATCAACGACAGCCTGCAACTGCGTAATGCCGTGGGCGAGCGCCTGCGCCATGTGCCAGTGACGGGTGAAAGCAACCTGTGGTTCAAGGCGCTGGGCGCCTGGGGCAAGACCGACAGCCGCACTGAAACGGCGGGTTCCACCACCTCCATCGGTGGCCTGTTGGCCGGTGTGGATGGCGCGCTGGATGAGCAGACCCGCGTGGGTGTGGTCGCCGGCTACAGCGACAGCTCACTGAATATGGGCAGCGGTACCCATTCATCGGCGTCCATCGACAGCTACCACTTTGGCGCGTACGCCGGGCGCGAGCTGGGTGACTGGCGCCTGAGCGTCGGCGGTGCCTACAGCTGGCATCGCGGTGATGTTAAGCGCGACCTGCAATGGGGTGATGTCAGCGGCAAGCAAAAAACCAAGCTGGACGCGACCACGGCGCAAGTCTTCACCGAAGCCGCGTACCGCATCCGCCTGCAAGCGGTGGCCCTGGAGCCGTTCGCCAACCTGGCCTATGTACATCTGAACAGCGAGTCCTTCCACGAAAAAGGCGACGCCGCTGCCCTGGAACGCGGTAGCGACCGGCGTGATGCGATGCTCAGCACCCTTGGCGTACGGGCCCTGAAAACCCTGGCCCTCAACGACCATCAGCAACTGGAGTTGTCCGGTTCGTTGGGCTGGCAACACAGCCTGACCGCAGTGGAGTCCGAAGAGCACCTGGCGTTTGTCGCAGGCGGGCCTTCATTTGCGGTGCGCAGTGCACCGTTGCTGCGCGATGCCGCCCTGGTGGGCGTGCAGGCCAGCCTGGCGCTGAATGCATCGACACGGGTCAACCTGGATTACAACGGCCAACTGGGTGGGCGCGCGAAAACCCAAGGCGTGGGCTTGAGCCTGAACTGGCAGTTCTAAGAACACCGCGAACTAAAAACGCCAGTTGTAGGAGCGAGCTTGCTCGCGAAGAACTCACAGGCGCCGCGTTGATTCAGGAAGCCAGCGTTATCGTTGACGTTTTTCGCGAGCAAGCTCGCTCCTACATGGAAGCGGCGGTGTTCTGGAGAAAGTGATTTACACACGTGCAATAAGAAAACTAAGGAAGGTCACCGTGAAAAAATGCAAGTCAGGGTTAACTACCGCCATCCACACAGGCCCGGGCTATCCGCTCAAGGCGCTGAGCTGCGTGCCATACGGCGCGTTGCTGTGTTGCCTGGCAAGTCTGGGAACCGCCCAGGCCGCACCCTATGTGGAAACCGGCAAACTGGGCGACGCCGCCAGCTGGCGCAGCAATGAATTCAAGGCCGACTGGGGCCTGGGCGCCGTGCACGCCGACACCGCCTATGCGGCCGGCTATACCGGCAAGGGCGTCAAGCTGGGGATCTTCGACCAGCCGGTGTACGCCCCACATCCGGAATTCGCCAGCCCCAACAAAGTGGTGACCCTTGTCACCGAGGGCATCCGCCAATACACCGACCCGTATATCCCGGTGAAGGCCGGTGATGCATTCCGTTACGATGGCACTCCGTCCCTGGGCTCCAACGGCAAGCTGGGCAACCACGGCACGCATGTCGGCGGGATTGCTGCGGGTAACCGCGATGGCGGGCCGATGCATGGCGTGGCGTTCAATGCGCAAATCATCAGTGCCGAAAACGGTGACCCGGGCCCGGAAGACGGAATTATCCTGGGCAACGATGGCGCGGTGTACAAAGCCGGTTGGGATGCGTTGGTTGCCAGCGGCGCTCGCATCATCAACAACAGCTGGGGTATCGGCATCGGTGATCAGTACGCCAAGGGCGGGCGCGATCCGGCGTTTCCCAATTTCACCGTCAACGAAGCCCAGGCGCAATTCAACACCATTCGGCCGATCCTCGGCACAATCGCAGGGGGGGCTTATCAAGGCGCCATCGATGCGGCCCGCAGCGGTGTGCTGACCATCTTCGCCGCGGGTAATGACTACAACCGCAACAACCCGGATGCCATTTCCGGTCTGGCGTACTTTGTGCCGGAAATTGCCCCGAACTGGCTGTCGGTAGCCGCTTTGCAGCAAAACCCGGACACCGCGAGTGCCAACCCCTACGTGATCAGCACCTTCTCGTCGCGCTGTGGCTATGCGGCGAGCTTTTGCGTATCGGCGCCCGGCACCAAGATCTACAGCTCGATCATCAACGGCACCAATCTGGACAACCTCACCAACGACTACGCCAACTTCAACGGCACATCCATGGCCGCGCCTCACGTGGCCGGCAGTGCGGCGGTGCTGATGGAACGCTTCCCGTACATGAGCGGCGACCAGATCTCCACGCTGCTCAAGACCACCGCCACCGACCTCGGCGCGCCGGGCATCGACTCGCTGTACGGCTGGGGCATGATCAACCTGGGCAAGGCGGTCAACGGTCCGGGGATGTTTATCACCGCCGAGGATATTCCTGCCGAGTTCCGCATTGATGGCGCCTATGGCAGCGGCCAGTTCGTGGCGGACCTGCCGGGCGTTGGCGCGGTGGTGGATGCCGGCAAACCCACCCAGCGCCTGTGCGATGACGTGCACTGCGGGCGGGATGTGTGGAGCAACGACATCTCGGGCCATGGCGGCCTGACCAAGCAGGGCATCGGTACCTTGGTGCTCACCGGCGCCAACACCTACAGCGGGCCGACGCTGGTCAACCAGGGCTTGCTGGCGATCAACGGTTCGGTCACCTCCGACGTCACCGTGAGCCAGAGCGGCGTGGTCGGTGGTTCGGGGCGTATCGGTTCGCTGAGCGCGAAAAGCGGCGGTACTGTGGCACCGGGCAATTCCATTGGCACCTTGAACGTGGCGGGCAACGTCAACTTTGAACCGGGCTCGACCTATGCGGTAGAACTGTCGCCCACCAGCAGCGATCGTATCGTCGCGGGCGGCACGGCCACCCTCAACGGTGGCACCGTGACCCTGGCCCTGGAAAACAGCCCGACCTTGTTGAGCGCGCCCCAGGCCCAAAGCCTGATCGGCCGTCAATACAACATCCTGCAAGCGGCAGGTGGGGTCACCGGCAGTTTTGCTGCGGTGCTGCCTGATTACCTGTTTGTCGGCGGTACCTTGAACTATGCCGCCAACGGCGTGCAGCTGGATGTGGCACGCACCAACAGCTTCGCCAGTGTGGCCGCCACGCCGAATCAGCGCGCCGTGGCCGCAGCCGCCGAGCAATTGGGCGCGGGCAATGGCGTGTATGAAAGCCTGCTGCTGGCACCCACGGCCGCTTCGGCCCAAGGCGCGTTTCAGCAACTGAGTGGGGAAGTCTACCCGGCGCTGGAAACCGCACTGGTCAATGACAGCCGCTACGTACGTGAAGCGGTGGGCGAGCGCCTGCGCAATGGCGAGATGGGCGCTACCAGCCAAGCCATCGACAGCCGTGGCAACGTGTGGGTCAAGGCACTGGGCGCATGGGGCAACACCGACAGCCGCAATGACACGGCGGGCTACACCACCTCTATCGGCGGCATGCTCGCCGGTGTGGACGGCGCCCTCGATGAGGCAACACGCATTGGCCTGGTGGCCGGTTACAGCGACACGTCGTTGAACATGGGCAGCGGCACCCACAGCCGTGCCTCGGTCGACAGCTACCATTTCGGCGCCTATGCCGGGCATGAAATCGGCGCCTGGCGCCTGAGTGGCGGCGCGACCTACAGCTGGCACCGCGCCGATGTCAAACGCGACCTGCAATACGGCGACGTCAGCGGCAAGCAAAAAGCCAAGGTCGATGCCCACAGTACCCAGGTGTTCACGGAAGCGGCGTACCGCATCAACCTGCAACCACTGGCCCTGGAGCCGTTCGCCAACCTGGCCTACGTGCACCTGGCAACTGACAGCTTCAAAGAGAAGGGCGACGCCGCCGCACTGAAAAGTGGCGACGACAGCCGTGACCTGGTGCTGAGTACCCTGGGTATGCGTGCCTTGAAGACCTTCAATATCAACGACCATCAGCAACTGGAAGTCTCCGGCACCCTGGGCTGGCAGCACAACCTGAGCAGCACCGATTCGGAGCAGCACCTGGCGTTTGCCTCGGGCGGCCCTTCGTTCACGGTGGAAAGTGCGCCAATGGTGCGCGATGCGGCGTTGGTCGGGGCACGGGTCAGCCTGGCATTGAGCAAGGATGCGCGGGTGAACTTCGATTACAACGGCCTGCTGGCCAGCAAGGAGAAGGTGCACGGCGTCGGCTTGAGCCTGGATTGGGCGTTCTAAAGTTTTGAAAAAACACTGTAGGAGCGAGCTTGCTCGCGAAAAACTCAAGTGCGCCGCGTTCCTTCAGGTAGAACGCGTCATCGTTGACGACCTTCGCGAGCAAGCTCGCTCCTACAGGTGGTAACGGATAACAGGTGTTTTGGCTTTCTCTACAAATCCAACAACAGAGAGGCACTACCAATGGGTATCTTTGACTATAAAAACCTCGGTACCGAGGACTCCAAGGCGTTGTTCGCCGATGCCATGGCGATCACGCTGTATTCCTACCACAACCTGGATAACGGCTTTGCCGTCGGCTACCAGAACAACGGCCTCGGTCTGGGTTTACCGGCTACCCTGGTCAGCGCGCTGGTTGGCGGCAGCAATGCCCAAGGGGTTATCCCCGGCATCCCCTGGAACCCCGACTCGGAAAAAGCCGCCCTTGAAGCGGTGCAAGCAGCCGGCTGGACGCCCATCAGCGCCAGCACCCTGGGCTACAGCGGCAAGGTCGATGCGCGAGGCACCTTCTTTGGCGAAAAATTCGGCTACGGCACGGCGCAGGCCGAGGTGCTGGGCAAGTACGATGACGCTGGCAAACTGCTGGAAATCGGCATCAGTTTCCGCGGCACTTCGGGGCCTCGGGAAAACGTGATCACCGATTCCATCGGCGATGTGATCAACGACCTGCTCGCCGCGTTCGGGCCCAAGGATTATGCCAAGAACTACGCGGGGGAAGCCTTTGGCGGGTTGCTCAAGAACGTGGCGGACTACGCCACTGCCCAGGGCCTGGGCGGCAATGACGTAGTGGTCAGCGGGCACAGCCTCGGCGGCATGGCGGTCAACAGCATGGCCGACTTGAGCGACAGCACCTGGTCGGGTTTTTATAAGGACGCCAACTACGTGGCCTACGCATCGCCGACCCAGAGCGCCGGCGACAAGGTGCTTAACGTCGGTTATGAAAACGATCCGGTGTTCCGCGCCCTGGATGGCTCATCATTTAACCTGTCGTCCCTGGGCGTGCACGACAAGCCCCACGAATCGAGCACCGACAACATCGTCAGCTTCAACGATCACTACGCCTCATCCCTGTGGAACGTCCTGCCGTTTTCCATCCTCAACCTGCCCACCTGGGTCTCGCACTTGCCCACCGGTTACGGTGACGGCATGACCCGCATCCTCGACTCGGGGTTCTACGAACAGATGACCCGCGACTCCACGGTGATCGTCGCCAACCTGTCCGACCCGGCACGGGCCACCACCTGGGTGCAAGACCTCAACCGCAATGCCGAGGCGCACAAGGGCAATACCTTCATCATCGGCAGCGACGGCGACGATTTGATCAAAGGCGGCAGGGGCACGGACTTTATCGAAGGCGGCAAGGGCAATGACACGATCCGCGACAGCAGTGGGCACAATACGTTTTTGTTCAGCGGGCAGTTTGGCAATGACCGAGTGATTGGCTACCAGGCGACGGACAAGCTGGTGTTCAACGACGTGGCGGGCAGCGATGATTACCGCGATCACATCAAGGTGGTAGGCGGGGATACAGTCATTGGCTTTGGGACGGATTCGGTGACGCTGGTGGGTGTGAGCAATCTGTCGGGGGAGGGGATAGTCATCAGCTAAGGATAAAATGCGGTCAAAATGTGGGAGCGGGCTTGCTCGCGAATGCGGTGTGTCAGATAGCATCTGCAGTGGCTGATCCAACCGCATTCGCGAGCAAGCCCGCTCCCACATCTAAAAAGGTTACAACTATTTTTCCTTACGCACCGTGGCCACATCATCGGCCTTGATACGAATGCGCTTGCCGGCAATATCGGTGAACTCGTAGAAGCCGTCGGCCGTTTTGGCGTTGGGCGTGTCCTTGGTCAAATATTGCGTGCCATTTTGCAAGGTCACCACGGTTTGCGTGGAGCAACCGGCCAATACCAGAAAAGTGAGTGCAACCAGCGGCAGACCCAAATTCTTCATGTTCATAACCCTTACCTTTAACCCTGAAAAGTCCCGCAGCGTCTGCTTGCGGGGCCATAAATATTACGCGATCAACCCCCTCATCAGATTGTTTTTTTGCAGAAAGTTGCAGGCGCCATTTATCTATTACTGATTGCAACAACGGCTTTGCCCCGGCACTCTGTATGCATAACCAGTACTTGATTGCTCTGCGCCATGGCCAACCCCCTCGAAGACCCCTTGTATTACCTGCATAACTTCCGCCAAGTGCTGGTTTGGTTGGGGCAACGCTACGCCGATTTGCTCGATGCGCACGAACAGCATTTCATTCAGCAATTTGACAGCTTGCCCCAGGCGTCCCAGGCGTTGTTGGTGCGCATGGTGATGCGCAAGGGCGTGCATTTTCGCGCCGCTAAACTCCATTACCTGGAAATCGGTTGCCCCCATGCGGCGGCGGGGCCATTGCGTGAATTGGGATGGGTGGAAGATCAAAGCCCGCTGTCGTTTGCCACCCTGTTCGCCCTGCTGCAAAAGAGTGAACTGCTCGGCGCCTTCAGGCCCTGGATCGACCAACCCAAGGGCAACAAGGCCGACTGGCTTGAACCCTTGGCCGCGCAATTTACCGAACCGCGCAGCTTTGCCCAGTGGTGCCCCGACGTGGACGACGCGCTCTATAGCCTGACGGTAATGGAGTTGTGTGATCGCCTGCGCCTGATGTTCTTCGGCAACCTGCATCAGGACTGGTCGGAATTCGTGCTGGCAGACCTGGGCATCTACACCTATGAAAAAGTCGAGTTCTGCGCCGAGTCTCGCGGGTTACGCAGCCGTGACGATGTGCATGGGTTCCTGTTCCTGCACCAGTGCCAGCAAGCCTTTGAAGCCGGTGAGGCACTGGATACCGTGTTGGCGCAGGTCGCCACGTTGTGCACCGACAACCCCTGGCTGGAAAAGCGCCGCGCCAAGCTGTTGTTCCAGATCGGCCAGTATTGCGAACGCTGCGCCGAGCTGGAGCTGGCCGAACAGATCTACCGCCGTTGCACGCACCCCGGCGCACGTGCGCGGCTGATCCGCGTACTGGAGCGCCAGGAGGATTACGCCCAAGCCATGGCCCTGGCGACCGAGGCACAACAGGCCCCACACAGCGCCGCCGAACACCAACAGCTGCTACGGGTAGTGCCGCGCCTGCGGCGCAAACTTGGCGGGCCGGCGCTGCCCAGGGCCAAGCCCCAAGCGGTGGCGCGCCTGGACCTGGCACTGGTGCAGGAGCCGCTGCTGTCGGTGGAATCCTGTGTGCTGGCGCACCTGAGCGAACCGGATGCGCCGGTGCATTACGTCGAGAACGGCCTGATCAATTCGCTGTTCGGCTTGCTGTGCTGGGAGGCGATTTTCGCCCCGCTGCCGGGGGCGTTTTTCCACCCGTTCCAGCGTGGGCCGGCGGATTTGCACGGCGAGGACTTTTATCAACGTCGAGAAGCGTTGTTTGCCGCGTGCTTTGCACAACTGGAGGACGGTCGCTACAAGGCCAGCATCCGCCAACGCTATGTAGAGAAATCGGGCATCCAGTCGCCTTTTGTGTTCTGGAACCTGCTCAACGAAGAACTGCTCGAGCAAGCCCTGGCCTGCCTGCCCGCCGAACACTTGCGCCATTGGTTTACGCGCCTGCTGCAGGATATCCGTGCCAACCGTGCCGGGATGCCGGACCTCATCCAGTTCTGGCCCGCGCAAAATACCTATCGCATGATCGAGGTCAAAGGCCCCGGCGACCGTCTGCAAGACAACCAGTTGCGTTGGCTGCAATTCTGCGGCGAGCACCAGATGCCAGTCACCGTCTGCTACGTGCGTTGGGCGGAGCAACCCGCTTGAGTTACAGCGTGGCCGTGCGGGCGCTGTGTGAGTTCACGGCCAAGGTCGGCGACCTGGACCTGCGTTTTACGCCGTCGCCCAGTGCTCAGGAAGGCATCGTCGGTCATCGCACAGTGGCGTCCCGGCGCAGTGCGCACTACCAGCATGAGGTCGCCCTTGAGGGTGACTACCAACAGCTCAAGGTGCGGGGCAGGGCGGACGGCTACGACCCGGACGCCAATCGGCTGGAAGAAGTCAAAACCTACCGTGGCGACCTTGCTGCCCAACCCGCCAACCATCGGCAACTGCACTGGGCCCAGGTCAAGGTGTATGGCTGGCTGATGTGCCAGAAACTCGGGCTCGATCACATCGACCTGGCGCTGGTGTACTTCGATATCGTCGGCGAAGGCGAAACCTTGCTCAACCAGCGATTCGATGCGCCAGACCTTGAGCAGTTCTTCAATCGACAATGCGCGCTGTTCCTGGACTGGGCCCGGCAAGAACTACAGCATCGCGAGGCACGCAACGCTGGCGCGCAGGGCCTGGCATTTCCCCATGCCGACTTTCGTACCGGGCAGCGCACCTTGGCCGAGTCGGTCTACAAAGCGGTGAGTACGGGCCGGTGCCTGATGGCCCAGGCGCCCACCGGCATTGGCAAGACCATCGGAACGATCTTCCCGCTGCTCAAGGCCCTGGCCCCTCAGCAACTGGATAAGCTGTTCTTCCTCACCGCCAAGACGCCCGGGCGCAAGCTGGCCCTGGATGCCGCCCAAGTGTTGTACGACAGCAGCCCCGAGCTGTCGCTGCGCGTGCTTGAACTGGTGGCACGGGACAAGGCGTGCGAACACCTGGACAAAGCCTGCCATGGCGACTCCTGCCCGTTGGCCAAGGGTTTTTACGACCGCCTGCCCGCCGCCCGCCAAGCCGCGTCCCAGGTACGCCTGCTCGATCAACGCAGCCTGCGCAACGTCGCGCTGGCTCATCAGGTATGCCCGTACTATTTGAGCCAGGAAATGGCGCGCTGGAGCGACCTGATCGTCGCCGACTACAACTATTACTTCGACTTTGGCGCGATGCTGTTCAGCCTGGCCCAGCTCAACCAATGGCGCGTCGCAGTGCTGGTGGACGAAGCGCACAACCTGGTCGAGCGAGCGCGCTCGATGTACAGCGCCAGCCTGGATCAATACAGCCTCAAGGCCGTGCGCGACAGCGCACCCGAGGCGCTGAAAAAACCGTTACAGCGCCTCAACCGTGAGTGGAACGCGTTGCACAAGGACCAACTGGCGCCTTATCAGGCCTACGCCGCCAAACCCGACAAGCTGCTCCAGGCCCTGAGCCTGTGCACCAGCGCCATGGGCGACTACTTCAACGACCACCCCGAGGCCCTCAACGGCGAATTGCAAGCCTTCTATTTCGAAGCCCTGCAATGGGCCAAGGTGGCGGAGCTGTTCAACGAACACTTCATCTTCGACATCAGCAAGCGCCAGTCCAGCGGCAAGCGCAGCAGCTCGACCTTGTGCCTGCGCAACGTGGTGCCCGCCGAATTCATCCGACCCAGGCTGACGGCCGCACGCAGCAGCGTGTTGTTTTCTGCGACCTTGAGCCCACGGCACTATTACGCCGACTTGCTCGGCCTGCCGGCGAATACCGCCTGGATCGACGTTGAGTCACCGTTCAAGGCCGAGCAGTTGCGGGTATGCATCGTTGAGCGGATCTCCACGCGGTTCGTGCATCGCCAAGCGTCGCTGGAGCCCATCGTGGCATTGATCGCCCGGCAGTTCGCCGCACAACCGGGTAACTACCTGGCGTTCTTCTCCAGCTTTGACTACTTGCAACAGGTCGCGCAGTTGCTGGCTGAGCGGCACCCGCACATTGCGCTGTGGCTGCAATCACGCGGCATGGCCGAGGCCGAGCGCCAGGCCTTTCTCGACCAATTCACCGAGCACAGCCAGGGCATCGGCTTTGCCGTGCTGGGCGGCGCGTTCGGCGAAGGCATCGACCTGCCCGGCGCGCGCTTGATCGGCGCATTCATCGCCACCTTGGGCCTGCCACAGCTCAACCCGGTGAACGAGCAGATGAAACTGCGCATGGGCGCAATTTTTGGTGCGGGGTACGACTACACATACCTGTACCCCGGCATTCAAAAAGTCGTGCAGGCGGCGGGGAGGGTGATTCGCAGCCAGCATGATCGTGGGGTGGTGATGTTGATTGATGATCGGTTTGGGGAGGCGCGGGTGCGGCGGTTGTTGCCGCGCTGGTGGACACCCGCGCATTGACACTTGCCTTCATTGGCTCTTTATCCATACCAGCAGCTCCGAATACCGAGTGGGTTGGCCTCTACGGCTAAGGCTGTAGAACACCCTCACGATCTCGCCATCCTTGAGGTTATCCACCGAAATTGGAATAGACAGTGCCAAGCCGGCTGTTTGCGGAGTCAGTGTTGTGGGCACCGAGGTTCTGAAGTGGCTGCTGCTCCATTGCAAGGTCAGGGTATCGCCGGGCACTGTTTCGGTAAACGGCAGCACGACAGTCACCTGGTGCTCAACCGTCGAGCCTTCAACTCGAGCCTTTGGCAGTCGGCCGAGCGGCTCGCCGACCTGTAGTCGCAGACGTTGGGACGCACGGGCAGAGGCATGATCGGCACGTTCGTAGTACAACTCGGTGAGTTGGTGATTAAAACGCCTGATCTGCTCACCCTCGATCGTGAACTTCACGACACGATCTTCCGGGAGGGCGACCAGCGTGTATTCCTGGGTGTAGATCGTCGAGCGGCCTACCCACACCAGGCGTATTGGCACCGAAGCATCCCATCCATCGGGCGCTATCATGGACACGGTAACCTGGGCAAGAGTGGGGTCCAGATAACCTGCCGAGGCTTCCAGAACCTGAGGTGCGAGCCAGGGGCTGGCGGCACCGCGTATGTTCAGTCGAACCTTCTTCGAAACCCGCCAGTCACTGGTTCTCGCCTTTTGGACGCTGCAAGACAAGAACGAAATACCGCCTCCCAGAGCCGTGAGCCGTTCATTGGGGATATTGAATTCCATGAAACTATTGGTGCGCTCGACGGTTTTCTCCTCGCGATAGGGTACCGGGATGTTCTCCGCGTCTCGACCCGCCCAGTCCAGGCGTACGCAATCACCTTTACCGAAGACCTCGGGGTGAAGAAACAACAGGACCTTCTGCGGCTTATCACCCAGCTTTTTCAAGTCAACGATCTCGCCTGGTTGTTCAATAAAAGGCGCCTCCAGTGGTCGGGTGCCGAGGTCAACCGCCACCGTCTGGGTCGGTGACCAATTGGCGTCCGACTCAGGGTCATAGATTGGATAATTGCCAACGGCGTCGATGACTTGCATCGCCATTTTCAGGAAAGGGTCGCTGCCGGCATCGAGGATGACCTGGGTGGGAACCTTGGTCTGAAAGCCTCTGCCAACCTCTCTGGGGAGAACCACATGGGTGAACTGTTGTGATCCCCAGGCAAACCGGCACGTGTCGTACTCCGCCATGTTTTTGTAGGGCTGGACGTCCAGAATGACCCCGGAGGTGGCCCTCTCCAGATCCACCACCGCGCCAGCTTCAATATCTTCAGGTAAGAACACCACCAGCCCTTGATGCCCTGGGATGTCCTCGTTTGGGTCGCCGTCGCCGGGACGGTTCAATTTGATCCGCAGCGTGAGGATATTGGAGTCGACCGGGTCGGCAGCGGGCTCTTCCACTGTGCAGTGCACCTTGGCCATTGCCGGCAGAATGCTCTCTTTTCGCATCGTCAGGAGATAAACCAGGTCATTCACGTTGCTGTCGTCGATGACCAGGTAATCCTCCGGTGTCGGGCCGTTCCAGTACAGATACAGCACGGTGTCGAGCGCGAACTTGTGCTGAGGGGATCGAAAAAGCTGGGGGGTGAGGTCATGTTCGACGTGCCGCAGGCCAACGCATGCATCCGGCACAGTATCTTCAGCGATAGGCCTGCCCAGATTCTGGATATACAACTCAGGTTGGTCATCCGTAGTTGAACCGCCAGCGTTTTTTTCAGGAGCACGAGGCATTGTGAAATCTCCACGGTTGAGAGAGCGTTGCCATTGAGGTACACACGCCAGCGCTGGGCATGATGATCACACCTGCGGCCTGTCTTCACAGCCATCTATGCCTCGACGCGCAATCCGCAGTGTGACGACTTTGGAATAGCGGTGCGCAGTACCGTTCAGGCTGACTTGCCAATAGACTTTTACGAGGTGGTTGAGGTCATCCATCACATAGTGGGCGGGTATTTTGATCCGTACATCGCCAGGGGTTTCTATGTACTTGAGCATTTCAACGCGGTTACTTGGGCCGTACCAGTGCAAGCGAACCTCCCGGCCTACTGGAGGGGCAGGGATAGTCACCCAGACACCGTCAGCTACCAGGTCCGGGTCGAGCTGATACCCGATGACCTTGTCGACGACGGGCGCCGCCATGGGGGCCCACCGCTCACCTACTTGCAGGGGCTTGCGCGCTGAGGCCCCCAGCGAGCCCCCCTCACTGTCGTTGGCTTCGTAGTACATCTGCGAAGGGCGGCCCTCGAACCGCTTGATCTGCTCTGCCGGTAGTACGAACTCAATGGCGCCGTGCTCCGGGCGTGCGCCGGCATTACGGCTAGAGCGGTATTCCACGGTGCCTTCAGGGTCAGGTAATACCCAGACCAGGGTGATCAGGTCTTGGGGCTTCCAACTGGCTTGGTAAGGTACGTAGGCATGGCTGTCGACTTGGGCGGTTCGTGCATCGGCAAAGGGCATAGCCTCGTTCAGGTACGGCGCAGGCCACTCCACGTCCGCCCCTTCGATACTCACGTAGGCTGCTTGCGAATACATCTGCATGGGGTCGATGTATTTGTGCAGTACGTAATGGAGCTTGGCGTGGCCATGGATCAGGTCCGCCATAAATGCATAGGGGACCTCGAAGTCAAAAATACTGCTGTTCCTGTCCACTGTTCGTTTTTCACTATGGGTCGATAGCTCGCCCTGGGCGTTGGTTGCCGTGAAAAAGAACTCCAAGGTGTCTTGTCGCTCGAAATAATCGGGTGAGGCAAATACAGAAGCGATCAGCGGCTTGCCCTGCAATTTACCCAGATCAATTTCCCCGGTTTGTGGGTCAGCCTGTGTAAAAGGCTCTCTCAAAATGTCCCGCTGGGCATACACAAGCACCTTGCTGGTCGCCGACCAACGGGCGGCGGGGTCGGTAAAGTTACCAGTGGGCCCACGTACTTGCAGCCGTACGTTCAGCTCTATGGCGTCGCGGGCGGCCATGACTTTCGCGTAAGGCACCACAAGGCGTATCTCGCGGCCAAGGTCTGTGACGCTCACGTAATAAGTGATCTGCTGATCCCCCCAGCACAGCAGGATGCAGTCACCTTCGGCCATGTGAAGATAAGGCATGAGCGTGATTTCGATCCCTTCGCGGGCTCGCTCTTCGCTGACACCGTTAACCAGCACATCGTCAGGCAGGTGGATAACCAGCCCTTGGTGTCCCGGTTTGCTGGGGTCCGGATCATTGCCTGCCGGTATATCGAGATTGACCCGCAAGCGCAACGGGAGGGTTGATACGCCGGTATGGTTGATCCGGCACACCAGCGGGTCTATCCATTGAGGCTTGATGCTGCCCTCGGGCAGGAGAATCGGCAGCCATTCACTCGGGACGTCAGCGGGCATGACAAAGGTGTGAGCAATTGGAATTACTTGGTCGTTGCTGAAAAGTTCGAACAGTTGCCCGGGGTATGTATGGGGCCCTTTTTTAAAGTAGACAAGCTGGGGTGTTGCGATATTTCTGAGCCCCAGGTTACCGTCAACCCCGACATCACCAGGCGCTGCTGGATGTAGTCCTGGAATGTGAAGTTCGCCCAGTTCAGTAACGGGCTGAGGGATAGCGGGAATGACCTGAGACATGAGCGTGACTCCTATCTTATAGAGCAAACATGCAAGGGAGGACAGGTTATTTAGATCATCCTGAATCGAATTCTATATAGATTATAATCGTTACCCACAGGGCTCGACTGATGGCTGTTGATATATAAAATAACTTCCGTACTGTTGGCAGTGAACGATCCCGAAATATTTACTTCTTCACCAATAGTGGTTGCCTCAGTCAGAGGCCCTTGCGATGTACTAAGAGACAATATTGGATATTCAAGAAGGTCGTTAGCTCGCTGGACGCGTAAGCTGAACGAGTATCGCTGACCTTGACGCAGGTTGCGAAAATGCTGACTCAACAGAACGCCATCTTTGTCATAGGTTTCAAAGGTATTATTGAATAGATACCATGTGCCGTCTGCAGTAACTATGAACTGCCTGTCTCGAAGATCGCTGAATGCGGGGCCATATATCCACCCATTAATGTTGGCGTTGTAAAAATCAGTAATGTGGTCACGCCCCTCTCGAATGTATAGCACGCTAATTGGCGAAAAGCGTCTAGGGACATTGGCCCTGACCAAGTTATATTTGATCCTCACTGACTCATTCAAATTCTCACTTGCAAAATTGCGCGGGACAGGAATGACCAGTGTCGCGCCTTCCTGCTCCTTCGTCACCGTGACGGGCACTGATGTGCCCGTAATACTGCCCTCCCAATCCAACGTTACAACGTCATCCTTCAGGCTATCGGTAAGTGGAACAATCACGTTCACATGGTCGTCAACATCATTGGGATCCAAGTAGTTCCCCCATGCTTGTTCGACTTCCACGGCAGGTAATGTTCTGGCCGGCTCGCCAACGTGAATCGGTAAGCGTTGCGACTGACGCTCGGGCTTTAGGTCGATACGTTCGTAATACACGTCGACAGGCAACGTGTTGAAACGTCTGACTTGCTCGTTCGGCACGGTAAATGAAATCACTCGGTCAACCGGAAAAGGATCTAGATCAAACTCTTCGGTAAAATTAACCGAATGGGCCGCCCACACAATGCGTAGTTTGGTTGCGGTGGTCCAACCATCCTGTACGTTGAACTTCATCGTGGCAATGGACGTTGGCTCCAGCTCTCCACCGGGGGCTTCGACAATGCGCGGTGCAGGCCACTCGGAGACATCGCCGGTTACGGTGATTCGGACTTTTCTCGATGGCAGCCATTTGTCGTCCCGGTGCTTGTAGAGGCTGTAGTACATGATCACCGTACCCATCGCGACGGCACGCACCCATTCATTCGGGATGTAGAAATCTTCGATAACATTGGTCTGTACGACAGATCTCTCTTCCGAGTGGAAAAAGGGCACATTTTTAACATCGCGCCCCTCCCACTCGAACGCGATTGTATCGCCCCGCTCAAAAAAATCGTTATCGACAAACACCTGGACTGTCTGGTCTGCGGCTCCCAACTTGTCAAGGTCCACGTCCTCCCCGGCCTGCTCCAGGAAGGGTGGGCGCGGGCGCAACAAGCCGAGGTTGACCTCGACGCGTTTCTTCTCCGACCAATTCGACGCTGAATTGGGATCAGCAGGGTAGTTACCAGCCACATCCTTGACCTGCATGGCCACCGGCATGTTCACGTAGTGGGGATTTTTGATGATTTCCTCAAGGGATATCATCATTTCAAACTCACGCCCCACCTCGAGGGCCGTCACCACTTTCTCGATAATCGTTGAGCCCCAGGCAATACGACAAGTATCCAGCTCAGCCATATATTCCCAGGGCTGAATTTCAAGCCTCACACCCCGTTCTGCCCTGGCCATGTCTACGTGACTACCGGCTTCCAGGTCGGGCGGCAGATAAAATACCAGGCCTCGATGACCGCTTTCAGAGTGCTGGTCGGGGGCGCCAGGGCGGTTGCGTTTCACTCTGAGTTTCAACGGCTTGGTTTTGGAGGTGTTGCCGCTGGGGCGCTTGATGAGGCAATAGACTTCGGCCCATTCCGGCAGGATCAGTTCCTTATCCACCATCAAGCTGAAAAACCGGTTGCCCTGGTTCTCCGGTTGGATGATGAGATAGTCCGCTGGCGCATGAGGATTGTTCCAGATCAGGTAGATCTCGGTGTCCAATGCCTGATCGGGAAACCCGAGGAGCAGCACCTCCAGATCATGTTCGACGTGTCGCGCGCCGAGGGCACCGTCGTACGAGGTATCACCGTTGATCGGAGGTTCTATACCGCTGATCAAGACGGGACCAAGGTCGTAGTCTTCGAGGGGGGCGACCGTCTCTTCTATCGTTTTACCGGACATTGTTCTACCTCCAGGACAAGGCTTTCATGGGTGCAGTGATAGATTTTCACTGGTACCCGAGCGGCCCAATCTGCACTGGCTGACGTATCGACTCGTTCAGGTCCCTGCTGCTGGCCAGAATGTTTGCGGGTTCATAAACGTAGTAGAGGTCCGGCGTCGTGCCATTGAATTTCAACAGCGCGTCATACGGAATCAGGCGCCTGATCGGCACCCCCTCGGGTACTTGGCCGACCGTAAACGGGTCATCGTAGAGGATAAGGTCATGGCCGCCCGGTACTTCATAACGCATGATCAACATGAGCTTGTCGGTGGGTTGGCGCCAGGCGTACCACGGGATTTCCACGGCGGCGCCATTGACGGGAATAGGGTTGACCACATGAGAGGGGTAGCGCAAAAAAGTCGGCGGCTGTAGCCGGACAAGGGCATCCTGTACTTCTGCAGAGGCAAACTTCGAGTAACCCACCCTGTCGAGCCCTTTGAGCAAGATAAAGCTGAGCTCGACCGTGCCGCCGGCGCAGGCTCGCACTTTGTCATTAGGTATATGGAAGTCATGGGGCCTGCCAGCCGCTGTAATCGAAACGTATTCCTCATGCAGCACCACGCCCCCCAACTTAGGCCTACCCCGGTAAGTCGCAAAATACGTGTGCCCTACAGGCCCCTCCCACGGGTAGGTGAAAAGCTCCATTTGCAGGGCATTGCCGTTGAGTGTTTCAAGATCGATGACACCGGGGAACGGCTGTTGCTCTTTCTTGAAGAGAGGAGCAGCCAAATCCGCAGTACCGATATCCACCAGCACCGGGACATTTCTTGATCGGGGAGTGGACACGTTGCGCACTGCGTCAACCACTTGAAAACTCACTAATCGGTTAGTGCCGTTTCCGACGGTAATAATCTGATCGCGGTTGAGTCTTATCACGGTCGGCAGGCCTACCCCAGCTACTTGCTGTCTTGGCGGAAAATAGTTGCCGAACTGGACCTCAATCACATCCAACTCATGCATGTTCGGGTAAGGATGACAGGTAATAGTGACGCCTCGACCGGCCTGTATTTCTCGGATCTCTAAGTCAGACAGCGTGAAGTTGAGTGCGGAATGACCAGGTTCGATATGATCCTTGTCGTCACCTGCGGGCATGCTTCTCTTGACCATTAATGTCAACGGATAGGAGAGGTCATTATCCGGGCCACCTTCATACAACACCTTGTAGCCCAGTATCACGTCACCCTCAGGCAGGTCATTGTCCGAGATAGAGAACGAAAAACTATTGCGCTGCTCTTCTCCGGGCTCCAGGGTTTTCTCGGCAAGGACCTTCATACCCTCAGCGATGGACAGCACTTGGATTTTATCCTTGGGCTTGGCCGGCCAATTTTTATCCACTGTCACAGTCAGGCCTCTGGTCAACAACCACAGCGGGATACCGCCGTCATAGCCTTTAAAGGCAGGGGACATCCCAGGCACGCGTAGGGTGTCAAGAAACTTGGGCTTTATTGGCGACACCTTTTTACTTTTATCAGTGGTAGCCGGCTTGCTGGTTTTGCTAGGCATGGTGTTCTCCTGGCTAGAAGTTGGTGCGCATTACAGGATGCTGTTCCTGGGTTTGTGAATATCAAACGCCTTATGTGAGTTGCTGGCTACTGTCATAATTGACAGGTATCGACGAACGGTATGTGCGCACTCACGCGCCTGCAAGAATGTGCACGCGTCGACGCACCGACTCGTTCAAATCCACGGAACGCGCCCTGATGGAGGCGGACTCGGATTCATAAACGAAGTAAAGATCCGGGGCATAGCCAACGAACTGCTCCAGGTCCGCTGCGTTGATGACCCATTGCACCGGCTGCTCATCTGCCCAGAACGTCCCGACGGGCTTTGTCACGCTGAATAGAATGATGTCGTTGAGCGACTTCACGTAGCGCAGGATGAGCGTGAGGGTGTCGGTAGGTTTGCGCCAGGCGTACCAGGGGATGTTGATGACCAGGGTTTTTTCGATGGGGACGATATCGTCGGGGTATTTATCGAAATAGGGGGCCTCCAGCCGCACGGCAGTCCCTGTCACTTGGGCGAAGGTATTTTGCGAGGTTTGAGTGTCCAGTTCATCAGCCCGGATCAACGCGTAGCTGATCTGCACATGCCCGCCGGCGGCAGCGCGGACTTTGCTGTAGGGCACTGGGTGAAACGTCGCCGTTCCGGCCCTGGTAATGGTTTCGACACGTCGATGGACCACCTCGCCGCCGAGCGGTGGGTAGGCCTGGAAGGTCACGACATACCAATCGCCCGTTCGGCCGACGTTAGCGGGGGTGTGCATGCCAATGCTCAGGTTGGCCCCATCGAGCTTGTCGATGTCGATATAGCCCGGTGAATCATCCGACTGAATGAACGGGCCGTCCCGTTGAGAGTCGTCAAGCGCTACCAGCACACGAGTATATGCGGACCTTGGCCAAGAGGCGTTGCCGACGGGGTCGACAATATAGAATCCCACCAGCAGGCCGTCACTGTTACCGGCTGCGGTGATCTGCGCGTGATTGATGATGATCGTGGTGGGCTGATTTACCCCCTTGACCCGCTGCACAATCGTCACGCCCCCCCATTGGAAATGAATGTAATCCCCCGGGTGCATATGCGGGTAAGGCGGGATGATTGCACTGACCCCTTTTGCCGCATCCGGCGGATACACTTCCTGGGTCGAGAGGGTAAACGTGAGTTCTGAGTGGCCCGGTTCACCCGGATTTTTGTCGATACCACCGGGCAGGTCTGTCTTGATCAGGACACTTAGTGGAAATGAAACCTCATAGTCATCCTTACTCCCTTTGAAGTTCACGACGTAACCCAGGCGCAGCTCTCCGTCAGGCAGCTTGTCGGGAGCAATTGCAAAGAAAAAACTTTTGTTCTGTTCTTCACCGGCTTGCACAACTTTAATGGCCAGCAAATGCATGCTGGGCATCTCCACGACGCTGATGATGTCACCCGCACTGGTGGCCCAGCTGTTCTCAACGCGGACTGACAGGCCTGACACGATCAACCAGGCCGCAATACCTCCGTCGTAGCCATCGACATTGGGTGTCATGCCGGGGATCGACAAACGAGGAAGTTGCTTGGGTTGCACAGGGGACGTCTGGGGGCTTTGGGTAACCATGGTTTTCTCCTGAGCAGGTCCCAGCATGGGATCTCGCCGTCAAAGTCGTGTGACTGTGGCGTTATCAAACACCCGTCTCTCACGCCTGGCTACTGTCAAAGTTCACAGGTAGGCCCGCATGTTCACCTGTGAATTCTGACAGTAGCCAATGCCTGGCTCTTGGGTGTTTGATTGGCTCAGGCACGTCCCCGCCACGAGGGGCACGACACCACCGAGGACATCGCCATGGCCAACCATTCCTATCGTCGCCCAGCCCCACACTCGGAACTGCCACCGGTGGACATCCCGTTGCTGCATCCGGCAATCGAAGGCGATATCGAAAAGGCCGATGGTGGAATTGGCGTGTCGCATACCCTGCGGCCCCTGGTGGTGCACATCGACAGGCCGGACAACACACCCTTGGACACGCTGTTTGAGTTGTTCTGGGGGCCGGGCAATCCGGTGGCGTTCAACCTGATCCGTGAAGGCGACGAGCAGCTCAGGCGTATCCCTTTCACTGTCCCAACCGACGATATTCGCGAGTCCTGGGCCGACCCGGTGTACGTGGTGGTGAGTCGGCCCAGTGATAGTCCTCTGCAAACCCAACCCTTACGCTTGCGGGTCAACCTGCAATATCCCGGCGGGCAGGACCCTGGCCCGGCACCGGGTAATCAGAACCTCGTATTTGAGTTGCCGGAGGACGTACGACTCGGTGGGGTCGATGCCGCACGGGCGGAGCAAGGCGTGGAGGTCATTTTCAGGTCTTGGTTGCACATGGCGGCTTATGACCTGCTTATCTTTGTATGGGGGTCGGTGCGAATCGAGCGGCTGATCCAACCCGACGAAGTCGGCAGGGATATCATCTACACCCTGAGCGAAGCCGATATCAAGGAAGCCGGAGACAGTGAATTGCTGCCGGTCGGGTTTCAAGTACGCGGCAATACCGGCAATACCCCCGACCCTTGGGCCCCCTGGTCTGAAACGGCGCTGGTTGCGGTGTACCTGGAAACGGATCGCCTCACTGCACCGTGGGTGCAGGTGCCTGAGACGGACCGGGAAATCGATCTCGACCTACTGGGCAGTCGAAACGTACAACTGGGCCTGTCGATCGGGGTTGCCGATGCCAGGCTCTACAGCCATGTTTTTCTGTACTGGAACGGTGTAAATGCCCAGGGCGGCTCGGTTTCCCATTTTGAAGATCGGGTATTGGCCGGTGCAAAGGGCTATTTTTTCGATATCGATAACGACCTGGTCCGCGCAATTGCCCAGGGCAGTGCCACGGTGTATTACGAGTTGAAAGGTGCCGACGTCGACGACAAACGCTCGCACAACCGCTACCTGACGGTAATTGGCGAGGTGGTCAGATGGCCGGCGCCGACCGTGGACCAGGCCGAGGGCTGGACACTGGACCCAAGCCTGGCGTTGATTACCCTGCGTTTCCCGGCTCAGGCCAGTTGGAGCAGTGCCGACCGGTTGCAAGTGACACTCTTGGCGAGCGCTACGAACGGCACCGTCGACTACACCGCCGGTCGTGAGGTCGGTGAGTTCCTCCCAGATGAGGAGATGACGTTTGACGTTCCTGGCACTGAGCTTGCGCGTTTTGACGGGCGCCTGGTTGAAGTGTTCTACAGCGTGTCCCACAACAACGAACCACCCCAGGAATCCCTGCGTCAGGTATATCAGGTGGGTGAGCCCGTACGCGATATGGACAAACCGCAGGTCGAGAAGGCTGTCGGGGGGCAACTGGATCCGGATGAGGTCCGTGACGGCGCCAAGGTGACGGCCCCCTTTGCCGAGACCAAGAAAGGCGACTGGTTGACCCTGTACTGGTACGGCCTGGTGAGCTCGCCACCCCTGCGGGTTCAGGTGGCGGCGGACGCCGAGATTGTGAACTTCCACGTGTTGTACGACTACATCGGGCCTAACCTGGATGAGTGGGTCTCGGTGTTTTATACCCTGGAACGTGGCGAGCAAAAGCTGCGCTATTCCAACGTCACCGAGCTGTTTATTGGAAGTGGGCTGGCGGATTTGCCGGTAGCGGATTTGCGCCAGGCCAGCATTACCGGTCCGGAAACGGCCACGCTGGCTCCCTTGAATGCGCTCGAAGGCGGCACCCTGATCATCAGTTATCCCGGCATACACGATGACGACTTTATTCAGCCCAGGATGGTCGGGTCAGCAGGTGCCGGTTCGCCGACTATCCCCGGCAAACCGGGGAATGCGGCGGCAGGGTGGGTGGCGTTTGATATTTCCAAGGCGGCGATTGCGGCGAACATTGGTAATGCCAACAGGACGTTTACCCTTGACTACGTCGTGACGCGGGGTATGGAAGATGTGTCGTCGAAGATTTTGACGGTGACGGTAACGCCGATACCGCAGGCTGAGTTGGCCAAGACGGTGATCAGGCTCAATCAAGCCAATGCCGCGACGAACGTTCTGGACATTGACAGCTTCACTGGAAACGCGATGGCCCATATAGGCACATGGCCATTTATCACTAATCTGTATCCGGTTTCGTTGAAGTTTCTTGGGAAAACAGCCCAAGGTGCTGATCATCCTCTTACCCTGTTCAACATAAACAGCTCCTATGTCAATCAAGCGTGGGTCGCCAACGGGAGTTATGAGTATCGCCTCCTGCGCACATACTTGGATGGGTTGGGTGATGGCACCCAACTGAAGATGGAATTCAAAGCAGCTTTCAGTCTAAGTAAGGATGAAGCCCAGGCCATCGATTTTCCGATAGTGGAGTACACCGTCAGCAAATTACTGGCTGAATTCCCCGTTCCCAGGTTGACCCAAGCCAGTGGCACCGGCACCTCAGTAACGCTCAATCCCTTGAATGCGCAAAACGGCGGCACGGTCTCGGTGGAGTACACGCCGATGTACACCACTGACAGTATCAAGGTGATGATGGTGGGAACGGCCGGTTCGGGGTCTCCAGCGATTCCGGCCAAAAATGGGGTGACCAGCGGGGTGGTGACTTTTAATATTCCCAAGACTGGAATTGCGGCCAACATAGGCAATGGCAACAAGACGTTTACCATTAAATACGACGTGACTCGAGATGGGATAACCGTGGCGTCCAAGGTCTTGACGGTGACGGTGACGCAGGTGACCAACTTGCCGAGGCCGTTGATTAATAATGTTGCTCACAATGGCACATTGAATGTTCTCAACTTACCGGATAACACCAAACTCACGGTCGCGGCGTGGCCACTTCAGTATTCGGGTATGAAAGCCTGGTTGATTTTCCATTGCGTCGGTGCGAACCCGAATCCTTATTATTATTGGAACGCCCATTTGCACCACTCTACATCGGGGGTTGACATCACGGCACCGGTAAGCTGGCTAAAAGCCTGTCGAGACAACAGTCGAGTGTCAATTGATTTTAAAGTAGCCTATGACCCGAACGCCAGTGAGGCGGGGGCTGTCACTTTTCCGAGGACCGAATATGTAATTAATTCACCTCCACCTTTTGAAGATATCACCCGATTTGATGGTGGGCAGCGGAATGGTTGGGAAGGGAGAGGCTTCATCGAGGTGGAGGGTGGCAATACCTATTTTCATACTGGAACCGATGCAGGTCATGGAGCTTCAGGCCTTATGAAATCTTATAGAGATACTATTGATGGCATCTACGAAATAAGCTTCAAGTATAGATATACGAAAACGGGGACCATCAGCGCAGGGCTGCTTGTTAAAACCCATAATGACTATAAGAGAATATCTGTTCCGTCACCTGTTTATAGTTGGACGATTTGTTCAGTGCCACTTATGATGCGCGGTACTAATACGGTCGAAATTTGGCTAGAGGTGGTGAGCGGAACGGGGAGTACAGTATTTAATCTGGATGATATTGTGGTCAGGCGGCTCTAACTATCAGATGTCAGCGGGCGAAGGTGCGGGTGGATTTACTTAAAGTAAATCCACCCGTACCTTCCATCACCTATAGGACGACGGGCCTTAGACCACTTCCAGATACGAACTATGAATCGCCCGCGCCAACTCCCGTACGGTATCAATAAACTCCGTCAACCGCCGATGCAACCCATCCTCCAGAATCTCATCAATCCCCGTATACCGCAGCCGCGCTTCAAACTCGGCGGCCAAGCGCTGCGCCGTGCGCCCATAACTGCCCGGTAGGTCCGCAAGGATATAACTCAACTCCTCGATACACGCATGCAGCGAACGCGGCACATCACTGCGCAACAGCAGCAGTTCCGACACCGAGCGGGCGTTCAGGGCATTGGGGTACAGCTCGGTGTACGCCTCGAATGATGACAACGCGCGGAGCAGGGCGCTCCACTGGTAGTAGCCGCGGGCCGACAGGTCGCTGACTTCTTCGGACTCTTCGCCGAACATCTCGTAGCGTGCATCCAGCAGGCGCAGGGTGTTGTCGGCGCGCTCGACAAAGGTGCCCAGGCGAATGAAGCGGTAGGCGTCATTGCGCATGATCGTCCCGGAAGTGGCGCCACGAAACAGGTGCGAGCGCTGTTTGACCCAGTCACAGAAGTGGCTGATGCCGTGCCGTGCCAGGCCGCCGGCGGCAATGCTGCGCATTTCCAGCCAGGTGGCGTTGAGGTTTTCCCACATGTCGGCGGTGATGCGGCCGCGCACGGCGTGGGCATTGCCTCGGGCGGCGCGCAGGCAGTTGTAGATGCTGGCCGGGTTTTCTTCGTCGAGGGCGAAGAAGTGCAGCATGCGTTCGGCATCCAGGGTCTGGTGACGTTCAAGGTAACTGTCCAGGGTGCCGCTGCTGAGCAACGACATGGCCAACTCATCCAGACCATCGCTGCGCCCGGCCTGGGGCATCAAGGACAGCGAATAACTGACTTCCAGCATGCGCGCCAGGTTCTCGGCGCGCTCCAGGTAGCGCGACATCCAATACAGGTCCGCAGCGGTTCTACTTAACATACTCAGCCCTCCACCACCCAGGTGTCCTTGGTTCCGCCGCCTTGCGACGAGTTGACGACCAGCGAGCCTTCCTTCAGCGCCACGCGGGTCAAGCCGCCGGGCACCAGGCGGGTTTCCTTGCCCGAGAGTACGAACGGGCGCAGGTCGATATGCCGGGGCGCAATGCCGTTTTCGACGAAGGTCGGGCAGGTGGACAGGCTCAGGGTGGGTTGGGCGATATAGGCATGGGGACGGGCCTTGATGCGCTGGCGGAAGTCTTCGATCTCGGCGGCTGTCGACGCCGGGCCCACCAACATGCCGTAGCCGCCGGAGCCCTGGGTTTCCTTGACCACCAACTGCTCGAGGTTGGCCAGCACATGGGACAGTTCATCGGGCTTGCGGCATTGGAAGGTCGGCACGTTCTGCAGGATCGGTTCCTCGTCCAGGTAGAAGCGGATCATCGCCGGAACATAGGGGTAGATCGACTTGTCGTCAGCCACCCCGGTGCCGATGGCGTTGGCCAGTACCACATTGCCGGCGCAGTAAGCCGCCACCAGCCCCGGCACGCCGAGCATCGACTCGGGGTTGAACGCCTGGGGGTCGAGGAAGGCGTCGTCGATGCGCCGGTAGATCACGTCCACCGCCTTGGGGCCGTCGGTGGTGCGCATGAACACCTTGAGGTCATGCACGAACAGATCAGCGCCTTCCACCAGTTCCACACCCATTTCCCGGGCAAGGAACGCGTGTTCGAAGAAGGCGCTGTTGAAGCGCCCAGGCGTCAACACCACCACATTCGGGTTATCGAGGCGGCTG
Source organism: Pseudomonas fluorescens (assembly GCF_001902145.1). Classification (GTDB taxonomy): domain Bacteria; phylum Pseudomonadota; class Gammaproteobacteria; order Pseudomonadales; family Pseudomonadaceae; genus Aquipseudomonas; species Aquipseudomonas fluorescens_BV. The sequence continues at coordinate 82,900 of NZ_MRST01000018.1, read as the reverse complement.
GCGCTCTTGAGGGTCTTGAGCAACAGGTTGGGGTAGTGGTCCACCGGTGCAATGCGCTGCTTGGCGAATACTTCCGGGAACAGGCGCATCATCATCTTGCGGTCTTCGAGCATGTAGCTCACGCCGCTGGGGGTGCGCAAGTTGTCTTCCAGCACGTAGTAGGTACCGTCGCCGTCGCGCACCAGGTCGACACCGGAGATATGCGAGTAAATGTCGCGGTGCAGGTCCAGGCCGACCATCGCCTTCTGATAGCCCTCGTTGCCCAGCACCTGTTCTGCCGGAATGATCCCGGCCTTGATGATGCGCTGGTCGTGGTAGATGTCGGCGAGGAACATGTTCAGTGCGTTGACCCGCTGGATGCAGCCACGCTCGATCAGGCTCCATTCACTGGCGGGGATGCTGCGGGGAATGATATCGAAGGGAATCAAGCGTTCGGTGTCTTGCTCGTCGCCATACAGGGTGAAGGTGATCCCGGCGCGATGGAACAGCAAATCCGCTTCACGGCGACGCTGGGCCAGCAGTTCCGGCGGCGTATTGGCCAGCCAGCGAGAGAAGTCCTGATAGTGCGCACGGCATACGCCGTTTGCGTCATTCATTTCATCAAAGAAAGATCGAGCCATTCCAGTACCTTGTCAGTGCCCAGTGTGGCTTTGGGTGGCACTGCCGCTTAAAAAAACGCATGTTTTTATGAGCCCGTGGCTGAAGGTGCCAACAGGCCTGGTCCTTACTTTCTTATGGGGGCGGCTCTGGGTCGGGGGGTAACGCATGCTCCTGTTTTCCGGGTGGTGAATGGATAAAGCAATGCCTGTGCCGGAATGCCGTTAATCCGCGGTAAACCCCCTGTAGGAGCGAGCTTGCTCGCGAAAAATGTCAACGATGACGCGGGCTTCCTGAATAAACGCGGTGCCGGTGAGTTTTTCGCGAGCAAGCTCGCTCCTACAGAGGGCGGCGGTTGCCCTAAACTGGTGCGTCAACCCACTTGAACTTCACCGAGCCCCGATTCTTCTAAGGAGTTTCGTCACCTTGTGGAGCACCGTCGTGTCCAGAATCATCTCCCCCCACACTCCGGAAGCGGCCCTGAACGACCACAGCGAACACAACGCAAAGATATTCGGCTCGCCCAAGGACCGCCTCGACTTTTATCGGCGCGAGATCCAGTACGAAACCAGCATCCTGGCCAACCGCACCGACGCCTACCTGACTGCGCAATCCTTCCTGGTGATTGCCTTTGTCTCCGGCATGGGCAACCTCAACCCGGAATGGGGCAAATTGTTCACCCTGGTGGTGCCGATCTTCCTGGTTTCGCTGGGCATTCTCAGTTCGCTGAATGCCTGGCCGGGTATCCGTGCCGCGTATGAAATCATCGACCACTGGCATTACAAGCAAAGCGAATTGCTGCACAGCGAGCCGGTGATGGGCCTGGCCTACGATGAATCGCCGCTGTTTTCCGAGGTGGAGTCGAGCCACAAGGGCTATCGCAAGTCATTGTTGTTTTCCATGCGCGCGCCGTGGTTGTTCATGGTGTTTTGGCTAGTGCTGGGTGTCTATGCGTTCTATATCCAAATCGACAATCCCATCCGATGAGTAACAACGACGCAGCAGCGCTCAGATCAACAGGGCAAATATCCGGCAACGCATACATAGCGGCTTTCATGGAATCATTTAGGGGTTTCAGACAAAGAGAGGGGGTCGGGAGAAAGACACTCCGATATTCCCTTAGAGAGCTTTTGAAAAATGACAGATGCCTCCCTCGTTTCTCCTATGCAGAACAGATCTAGCCATTTGCAAAGTGTGCCGATATTGGCTGACACGCAGACTGCAGTCACACACCGCAGCGACAGTGCGACCCACGCATTGCTGCCGGGTGACTACCACACCGAAGCCGACAACGAGTTGGCGCCGATCTATCGTGCTGCGTTGCTTGAAATTCAGGGAAATGCGACTCGCGATGCCGGGATCCACGTTTATCCTATTCCCTCGGCCTCGACATTCGGGCGGTGGTGGTCGCAACTGGGCAGCGCAATGAGTTCGCAGGAAATGCGCCAATGGATGGAGGCGGTTGGCGTGGATCCTTCGACAGTCGTCCTCAAGCCCGGCTCGGGTGAGATCACATACAGGCTCAGGCGCGAACGTGATCCGCAGCGTGTGTTGCACACATTGGGTCAGGGTGACACACGGTGGGAGGCGGTGAGCGGGCCGGTGTTGGCGGCCGCAAGGATTATCGTGGCGGATGACCCGGTGGCGCGTGTACATCCCCCCTTGGATTCAGGCAGTGAGCGCGCGCCACTGGAAACCGTCAGGCTGTTTTATAAAGAAACAGCGACGCCCACGCAGGCCGCTGCCCAGGCACGCGCTGCAGAGCTGCTAAGGGATAAGACATTTATTCAATTGTCTGCAGATCAGGATCGCGCGCTGGGTCAAAGCCGTAGCCACGAGGTGCTTGAGCGCCATAAGGCTGCCTTGGGCGATATCAATTTGCGATACCAGGCAGGCTATAGCTTGCTGGATCTATCTCGTTGCCTGGAGGAAGGTCAGTACGAGGAAGTCGCCATTGGCGACGAACTGGTCCGACAGAAGCTCTATGCCCCGGTGGAGGGCAGCTACAAACCGGCCAATGCAGGTACATTCAATCGCATCAGCCTGATGCAGTATCTGGATGACCACGGATTAAACATCCCTACCAACCGTGAACAATTGGATAACCTCGCTAAAGCACTGATGACCCCCGAACCGCGCGCGCAGGTGCATGGCGATTACTCGGGGGCACTGGGGTGGCCTCAACCTGTCGACCCGGTAATCTATCAGGACCTGAGGGCCGTACTCGCGCAAGGCAAGGTGGGTGATATTGAGCTGGGTGCCTTCAAGAACGTACTCGAATACCTGTTGGATAAATGGCCGGTTTCCGCGTCTGAGGCCCGTAGCCCACGGCAATTGATCGACAACCTGGTCGATTCTCCCAAGGGCAGGACGCTGGGCGCTGCCCTTAAAGCCCATTTCGACGCGAAGTCCATCAAGGGCAGTGCAAATGATTGGCTGCTGGCTGCCATTAGCCAGGATAAGCACGCCGAGGTAACGGTTGGACAGGCCAACTCACGCCTGAACGTCGAAGGGTATCGGCTGATGTCAGCCGAAAACGCAGGCAAGACCGCCCAGGCGGTGGTGAACGAATTGCGCCTGGCGCTGGTAACGGGAGGTAAGGCAACCAACCTGCAAACCGCCTCCACGTATACTCATCTGCTGCTGTCCAGCCGTGCCCCCGAGTTGCTCGTCAAAGACATACCGAATGAGATCGTCCTGGGCTCGCATGGCTGGGTCAGCTTTGTGACCGCCGCGAGGCGAATCGCAGCTAAATCCCCTGGTGCGACAGCGACGATGACGTATTGGCAGGTGATGAAGCACGCCAGCATTGCTCCCGTCACACGTGAAGAACAGCGTCATGAATACCTCGCTCAAACCGAAGCGCTCAGGGACTGGGCGGTGGCCAATGGGATGGGGTTTCCTTCAACGAATGAAGCGATGACGGTAGTACGTACGGCGTTCAATGCACAGATCAACGAACTGAAGGCTGCCTCGCAAACCTCGATTGCAACGGCTCCGAGGATGCGTGATTTCACGTACGCCTTGGTGAAAAAAGAACTTCCGGAGATGACCCTCGAACAGTTCGAGAAAAAATGCATTACCCTCCAACCCCCAAACAGGCATTTCCCTGGTCCCTATTCAGTGGCGGACCTGTGCATGGACGGACGGGCACTGCGCTCTACGCCGCCAGGCGCCAATAGTGACTGGGGAACCTCTGCCTTGGCGTGGATGCCATGGAGCTTTGTCCCAAGCCTCAATACCGCCGCAAACACTCAAAAACCAGGCTCATGGTTTTCTTCATCGCCCGACGTCGATATCCCGAAGGTCTTGAATGCGCTCAAGTCGCTTAAGTCGCTTCCGGATATTTCCCAGCCGTTCAATGCGGCATTTTCGAGCTTCGCTGCTGATCTGGAAAAAACCACCAGAACTCAGATCAAGCACCTGATTTCGACACTGCCGCTCGAGGACCGTCAGAATCTGGAGTACGGGAAAATAACCGTCACCAAGCAAATGAACCTGGCCAGGGAAAATAACGGGCAGCCCAGACGATCGCGAGTTACTGAAGGAAGAGTGCTGGTCAAGACTGAACGCGACGATCAAGTCCACACTTACGAGATTGATCGCTTGAATAATACGATTCTAAAGCGCCGCGACCTGGGGGACTTCCAGACAGGTGAGCGTACATCTGTAGGCAGCCGCCCTTATACAATGTTCGAAGTCATCACGCCTTCGGGTGAGTACACACCGCAGTTGACCGACGAACGCACGGGCACCCCGGGTATTCCACGTAGCTTCAGCAGTGAAAGAACCGCCTATATAGCCGATGCAGTGATCAAGGACATCGATCTGCCGGCTGCCAGGCAAGCCGCCAAAGGCGTGACCACCTTCGATACAGAAGTGCCCACCTATAAAACCGCGAGTGAGATTGCCCTGAACTTGATCCCACTTCGTTCGGCGATCGTCAACTTTCAAAAGGGCAATTTGGATGAGGCAGCTAACGACTTGATGCTGGACATTTTTGGTTTCGTTGTGGGCGTCGGTGCCGCAGCCAAAGGCGCCAAGGCCGTGGCGTCCGGAGCTTCGGCTCTCAGCAAGGCAGGTCACGTCGCCAAGATTGTCGCGCGGACGGCCGTGGGTAGCCTCAACCCTTTAGACGGTGCCACTGATCTGGCCCGCAGTCTCTGGGCCGGCGCGCGCAGAACGATCACCGCCGGGCAAAACACCGTCAATTACTTGCGCGGTGCGATGCGCAACGTGGACGTGCTGGATGTGATCAAACATCCCGACATTGCCCAGGGCACCGTCAAGACAGCGCAGGGCAGCAATGAAGGCAGAGTATTGGCCATGTTCGATGAACCCACCAATAAATGGTATGCCTATGACCCGCAGCAACAAAAAATGTATGGCAAACCACTGGAAGGCTTCACCGCCGACAGTTCCAGCCTGGTCAACGGTCGCGCCGCGGGCACGCTCGACGACAGCCTGCTCAGCCGGGGGTTGGCGAGTGACAATGTGGTGCGTATGGGCGGCCCGATGGAGAATCTGATCTTTATCGGCAACGAGATTCACACCTTTGAAGACACCTACAAAGGTACCAAGCGCCTGAACATTTCCGCCCACGGCCTCGCGCCGGGCCAAGCAGACCCCTACCTGTTCAACGGGACCCGCGTCGTGGTTGACGGTGTCGCGTATGACGCCGAAGGCCTGTTTAACTTGTTGAAAGGAAAAGGGGTAAACCCCACGCACTACGATAATGTCCGCTTGCTGGTATGTCACGGCGCGGATGGTGTCAGCACCTCCTTCGCGCACGAATTCCAGAAGATTGTCGATCGGCCGGTCAAAGCGTTCGAAGGCCCCGTGACCCTTAACTACGGCGCCAGCCCGGTGACGGATGACCGAAATCGTCTCGCAGCGAAAGTCAATCAACGGTATCCGGCACTTAAGCCAGATGAAGCGAAGTCGATGGCCAATTTCCTGATTCGACAGGAGGCTGCCACAGGCGCACCTCATGAGGTCTTTAAAAACCACGGCCAGAGAATAGTCATCGACACGACGCCCGTGGGTGGCTCTCCGTCCAGTCATGACGTAATCGTCAATTATAGGCCGCGCCATTTTCCTTGAGGGTTAACGTTTGAGTCAGGCGCACTGCGTGCCGGGTGGTTCAAGTGAGGTTTGGCGCAACCGCGTAGCGACTGGATGGAACTTCACCCCCGGGCGCAGCGCCTTACCTATATTCAAGCCTGAAACCGATATCGATACCCAAGGCAGATAGAGAAAGGAGACGCTCATGCCAAAAGAACTGGACGAAGGTCCCAACGATCCTGGAAATGAAGACCCCGGTTCGTTGATGGACGATGCCGAGGTGCCGCTTAAAGAACCGGATGACGCAGCGGACGCCGGCCATACCAAAGATCAGGATTGATCCGACGGTGGGCCGCGGGGAGCGGGAGATATACACCTTGCAGGGCAGTGAATTGAGCGCCTGTATTGGTGCGGCGAAGTTGGGATTTATGGCGATTGGGCAGGGGGCAGACCTGCTGCAGTCGGGGATGGGGGTCAAGGTGCACCATGTGCCGGATGATGAACAGCGGTCGGTGCTGGAGACGCGCTATGCCAGGTTTCATGGGTTGCTGAGCGCAGCCAAAAAGCTGCGTGACTGAACGCCCCCCTGTGGCGAGCGGGCTTGCCCCGCGTTGGGCTGCGAAGCGGCCCCAGAACAGTCACCGCGTTCTACCAGGCAGACCTCATTGGCCGGATCAGGGCCGCTTCGCGCCCCAACGCGGGGCAAGCCCGCTCGGCACGACAAACACTTGCCACAACAAGGCCTGCTCGCCACAGGAAGGCCGCTAAACACAACAATCGCCATTACTGATCCGACAGCGGCGGCAACCGCCGTTTCACCGGAGTTTTCTTGACGATGGCGGTGTTGGTTTCGGCATACGCATTGATACGGTCAAGCAAGCTGTCGAGGTGATCCATGGTGCGCACATGTAGGCGTGCGATAAAGCAGTCGTCCCCGGTGACCTTGTCGCACTCTGTGAATTCGGGGATCGCCTGGATCTGGCGCTCCACTTCCTGCAATTTGCCGGGCAGGGGGCGGATGCGCACGATGGCTTGCAGCAGGTAGCCGAAGTGCCTGGGGTCGATGTCGACGGTGTAGTGGGTCAGCACGCCGCGTTCTTCCAGGCGCCGCAGGCGTTCGCTGACGCTTGGCGAGGACAGCCCGGTGATGCCTGCCAGGGCCTTGAGGGACAACCGCGAGTCGTCCATCAAAGCGGCGATCAATTGCTGGTCGATGGTGTCGATCATGGTCTGTGCCTAATAAGAAAAGGTGATTTCGGGGGTTTGCCTTTTTTAGTCGCTATAGCCGTTGCGAACAGATTGCCATACTGGAGCCTCACTTGAGGAGCCTCAATCATGGATTCATCCATCCGTCGCGGGTCGTGGGAAATGGTCGCCGCCATGCTGATCTCGGGCAGCATTGGCTGGTTTGTGCTGGTGTCTGGCGTGTCGGTGATCGAGGTGGTGTTCTGGCGCTGCGTGATCGGTGCGCTGACGCTGGTACTGGTGTGCGCCTGGCTGGGTTACCTGCGCCTGGACCTGCTCAGTTGGACAAAACTGGGGCTGGCCGTGCTCAGCGGCGTGGCCATCGTCGGCAACTGGTTGCTGCTGTTCGAATCCTATTCCCGTGCCTCCATCGCTATCAGCACCGCGGTGTACAACGTGCAGCCGTTTATCCTGGTGATGCTGGCGGCGGTGTTTCTCGGTGAAAAAATCACCGTGCAGAAACTGGCGTGGTTGAGCGTGGCGTTCCTGGGCATGTTGGCGATTGTCACCGCCCATGGCGAACAAACGGGTGGCGGTGATTACCTGGTAGGCATCGCGCTGGCCCTGGGTGCGGCATTTTTGTATGCGGTGGCGGCGTTGATCATCAAGCGCCTCAAGGAAGTACCGCCGCATTTGATGGCATTGATCCAGGTGACGACTGGCGCGCTATTGCTGGCGCCACTGGTGCCCTGGAATGGCCTGCCGGCATCCACCACGACGTGGGCGGCCTTGGTCACCTTGGGGGTGGTGCACACGGGTTTGATGTATGTACTGCTGTATGGCGCGATCCAGAAACTGCCGACGGCCATTACCGGCGCACTGTCGTTCATCTACCCGATTGCGGCGATCTTTGTGGATTGGATTGCGTTCGGGCATCGCCTGGGGTGGCTGCAATGGCTGGGCGTGGCGGCGATTCTGTTGGCCGCGGCAGGGTTGCAGCGGGGCTGGTGGTGGCCCCGCAACCTGGGTAGGAGCGAGCTTGCTCGCGAAGAACGTTAACGAAAACGCAGCGCATCTGGTTGAAACGCGGCGTCCTCAGGTTTTTCGCGGGCAAGCCCGCTCCTACAAGAGCGGTTAGTGCGTGCCCTGGTAGATAAGGTTTTGCGGGTTGAAATGCTCCACCGCGCTGCCAGGCTGCGGCAGGCCGAGGATATGCCCCTTGATCTTGCCCACCACGTGCATTTCGCAGGGTTTGCAGTCGAACTTCAAGGTCAGCACTTCGTCACCGTGGATCAATTGCATCGGCGCCACCTTGGTCTTTACCCCGGTCACACCCTTGGCCTGTTTAGGGCACAGGTTGAACGAGAAACGCAGGCAGTGCTTGGTGATCATCACCGGCACTTCGCCGGTTTCTTCGTGGGCTTCGAAGGCCGCGTCGATCAGCTTCACGCCGTGACGGTGGTAGAAGTCCCGGGCCTTCTGGTTGTAGACGTTGGCCAGGAACGACAGGTGCGCCTCGGGATACACCGGCGGCGGCGAAGTTTCAGCCTTGCGCCCACCCCGCGGATGTGCGGCGACGCGTGCGGCGGTCAGTGCTTCGATCACTTCACGGCGTAACGCCTTGAGCTGCGAGTTGGGGATGAAGAACGCCTGCGGCGCATCCAGTTCGATACGGGTGGCGTGGTACTCGGTGGTGCCGAGTTGGCCCAGCAGGTCGCGCAGGGTGTCCAGCGCCTGTTCCGGTTTGTTGGCCACGCCAAACGGGCCGGGCAGGGTGACGCTGGCGCTGATGCCTTCTTCGCTGGTCGCGGTGATTTGCAGCTGCTCTTCACGCAGGCATGCGACCCATGACAAGCCGATACGGCGCTCGGCCGAGGTCTTGAGCAGGGCCTGTTGCCAGTTGTGGTCCAGGTTGCGATTGAGCGGGTGATGCGGACGCAGTTGATGCAGGCCGGCCGGCATTTCGTTGGGCTCGACGCGGTAGCGGTAGCGCTTCTCACCGTCTTCCTCGAACTCACCCTTGGGCTCGGCGATGTTGGCGCGAAAGCCCACCACCTCACGCTTGATCAGCACATTGAGGCCGTCGCCGTTGGACAGCGGCTCATGGGTGACCACCTGCAAGTCGCGCTTGCCGGCTTTTTCCACGGTGCCCACGGGCAGGCCGGTAAAGGTCGGGGTGTCAAAGGCGCCGATGTCGATCTTGCGGTCGCTGACAAAGTAATCGGTGCTGCCACGGTGGAAGGTTTTTTCCGGGTCGGGCATGAAGAAGTGCGCGGTACGGCCGCTGGAAGCGCGGGCCAGGTCCGGGCGGTCTTCGAGGATCTCGTCGAGGCGCTGGCGGTAGTAGGCGGTGATGTTCTTCACATAGCCCATGTCCTTGTAGCGGCCTTCGATCTTGAACGAACGCACACCCGCTTCGACCAGGGCGCGCAGGTTGGCGCTCTGGTTGTTGTCTTTCATCGACAGCAGATGCTTTTCAAAGGCCACCACGCGGCCTTGGTCATCTTTCAGGGTATAGGGCAGGCGGCAGGCCTGGGAGCAGTCGCCACGGTTGGCGCTGCGGCCATTTTGCGCGTGGGAGATATTGCACTGCCCGGAGAACGCTACGCACAGGGCGCCGTGGATAAAGAACTCGATGGCGGCATCGGTCTCGTCGGCGATGGCGCGGATCTCTTGCAGGTTCAACTCGCGGGCCAGTACCAACTGCGAGAAACCAGCCTGGTCGAGAAACCTGGCCCGGCCCAGGGTGCGGATGTCGGTCTGGGTGCTGGCGTGGAGCTCGATCGGCGGAATATCCAGCTCCATCACGCCCAGGTCTTGCACGATCAGCGCATCGACACCGGCATCGTAGAGCTGATGGATCAGCTTGCGCGCCGGTTCCAGCTCGTTGTCATGCAGGATGGTGTTGATGGTGGTGAAGACGCGGGCGTGGTAACGGCGGGCGAATTCCACCAGTTGAGCGATATCGCTCACCTCGTTACAGGCATTATGGCGGGCGCCGAAGCTCGGCCCGCCGATATAAACGGCGTCGGCGCCGTGCAGGATAGCCTCGCGCGCAATGGCGACATCGCGGGCAGGGCTGAGCAATTCCAGGTGATGCTTGGGCAAGGACATAGTTTTTTAGTCAGGCTTGTCACGGTTGAGGCGCGCATTGTAGCCGTGAAATGCCTGGGCGGCATCTACCGCAGGGCTGTCGGGCCTAATGCAAGTCCGTTGAGCGAACGCATTACTCAACGCAACGAAGAACCAATGTGGGAGCTGGCTTGCCTGCGAAGACGGCCTGACAGTCAACACAGCTGGACCGTGTACATATCCATTCCTGCGGTAACGGCCACTTAGGGTTCCGCTTTTACAGCGGCTCACTTTTGAAAAGCGCAAAAGTAAGCAAAACGCTCTTGCCCCACCACTCGGCACCTCGCTCAGGCTCGGTGTGCCCGTAATCCGCCAGTGATTTGGGGGGCCGCCGCCACGCGCCATCCATGGCGCGGGGCGGCTAAACCGGCATCCCTGCCGGTTTACCCCCCAAATCACTGTCGAATTCCGGCCAGCGTGGTTTAACGGGGCGCCTGAGATCAAAAGCAGATCAAGATCAAGAGCGGCTCGCTTCGCATCGTGATTACCGTTGAGCGCTACAGAGTTGTGTAGATACCTATGGCTATCGCAGCCAAGCCAGCTCCCACCTTTTTGACCGCGTTCGACATTACGATCAGATCGGCGCTAACGGCACCACAGATTCAAGCCTTGGCAGCCATCGCCGTCACTTCCACCCGCATACCGTCCACCGCCAAGGCGGCAACGCCCACTGCTGCCCGCACTGGCCAGGGCTTGGCGAAAAAGCGCTTGTAGACTTCGTTGAACGCAGCACGGTCGGCCATGTCGGTGAGGTAAATGGTCAGGTGCATGACCCGGTCCATCGAACTGCCAGCCTTTTCCAAGGCAACTTTAAGCGCTTGCAGAGTGCACTCGCTTTGCAGGGTGATATCGCCCAGCTCCAGGCTGCCATCGGCATGGGTGGGAATCTGGGTGGAGACCAGGATGCCGTTGAAGCCGATCACGTCGGAGGAGATGGAATCGGCGTCCGGGTCAGGGGTATAAGACAGGTCGTGGTTGGCCATGGGCACCTCGTGTTGGCAGGAACAGAAAGGCGCCATGGTCGGTGAAATTCAGCCCAAGGGCAAACCCCGGCTTATATCCAGCGTCGGAACAGTACGCTGGCGTTCACGCCGCCAAAGCCGAAGCCATTGGACAGCGCATATTCAATCGGCATGGGCCGCGCCTCATCGCGCACCATGTCCAGGCCGTCGGCGAGGGCGTCCGGGTTTTCCAGGTTGAGTGTTACCGGCGCGATCTGGTCACGCAGGGCAAGCACGGTGAAGACGGCTTCGATGCCCCCCGCGGCACCGAGCAAGTGGCCGGTGGCGGATTTTGTCGAGCTGATCGCCGGGCTGCCGCCGCTACCGAATACCGTTTTGATCGCTGCCAGCTCGCCTTTGTCGCCCACCGGTGTAGAGGTCGCGTGGGCATTCAGATACTGCACCTGCGACGCCTCGATGCCCGCCTGGCGCAACGCTTGAGTCATTGCCCGGCGCGCACCGTCACCGTCTTCAGGCCCTGCGGTCATGTGATAGGCGTCTGCACTGGTGCCATAGCCCACCAATTCGGCAATCGGCTGCGCACCCCGCGCCAGGGCATGTTCCAACTCTTCAATCACCAGAATGCCGGCGCCTTCGCCCATCACAAAGCCGTCGCGCGCCTGATCGAAGGGGCGTGAAGCACGCTCCGGCGTGGCATTGAAATCGCTGGACAACGCTCGCGCTGCGGCGAAGCCGGCAAGGCTGACGCGATGAATCGCCGCTTCGGCACCGCCACAGACCGCGACGTCGACTTCCCCGGCGCGGATCATTCGCGCTGCGTCGCCGATCGCCTGAACCCCGGCGGCACACGCGGTTACTGGGGCACCCAGAGGGCCTTTCAAGCCATAGTTGATCGACACATGCCCGGCCGCCATGTTGCTCAGAAACGATGGAATGGTGAAGGGCGACAAACGACGCGGGCCCTTGCTGTCGGTGGTGCGCACCGCATCGGCAATGGCTGGGAAACCACCGACACCGGAGGCGATGATGGTCGCCGTGCGTTCCTGCTCCTCGGGCGTTTCGGGGGCCCAATTGGCCTGCTTCAGGGCTTCATCTGCGGCCGCCAGGGCGAACAGGATAAAGCGGTCCATCTTGCGTTGTTCCTTGGCTGCCAACAGGCGATCAGGATCAAAACCGGCTTCGGGGTCTTGCAACACACTTTGCACCTGGCCGCCGATGCTGACCGCCAGATCACCGATCAACTCTTGCGGCAAACGGCGGATGCCCGACTGCCCGTCCAGCAAGCGCTGCCAAGTGGATTCCACGCTCGACCCCAGCGGCGTCAGCGCGCCCATGCCCGTCACGACAATACGTTTATTCATGTTCAATCGACTCCTGTTGCTTGAAGGATACACCGCATATGGACGTCACTATCATCATGAAAGTAACATGGCGTCATACAAGTTGTGTACTCGCCCACAGGAATACCTATGCAGCGCAAATCGCTAATCAGTGACGAATGCCCTATCGCACGCGGCCTTGAGCGGGTAGGGGAGTGGTGGAGCATGCTGATCATGCGCGACGCCTTGCACGGCTTGCGCCGTTTTGACGAGTTCTCGCGCAGCCTGGGCATAGCGCCCAACATGCTCACGCGCCGCCTTAATGGCTTGGTAGAAGCGGGGATGCTGGAGCGCCGCGCCTACAGCGAGCGGCCGCCACGGTACGAATACGTGCCGACGGCCAGGGGCGAAGACTTTCGTATGGTGCTGATGGCGTTGGTGGCGTGGGGCAATCGGCATTACGCCGAGGAGGGCATCAGTGTCGAGGTGGTGGAACGCGAGACGGGCCTACCGGTGCAGCCAGTGATGGCGACGGAGGAAGGTGCCTTGGTGGCAATGGATCAGTGCGTGGTACAGCCCGGCCCGGCCGCCAGCGCAGGGATGCGCCAACGGCTGAGCCGTGAGTGATTGATTACTCTTTTACATCCATGAACTCTTCGGCCCACGCCACATAGCTCTCAGGCAAGGTGTAGGTATGGGTCAATTCCGTCGCACTGAGGTTCGAGGTGCTGTGGGTCAGCTGGCGCTGGGCACGCAGGCTGTCGTAAGTGGCCTTGATCGCGGCGAAGTAGGCGCCATGCCCGGCCACCACGATGCGTACGCCCAGGCTGGCCAGGCGCTCGCTGTCGTGCAGTTGTGGGTTGCCGTAGGTCACCAGCATCAGCGGAACGCTGAGGTTCTGCGCGATCTGCTCCAGGTGGTCGAAGTCCTTGACGCCGACCATGCAGATGCCGTCAGCGCCGGCCTTTTCGTAGGCCTTGGTACGCGCAATCACGTCGCTGGTGGGCAGCACGCCGGCGTTGGTGCGCGCAATGATCGACAGCGCCGGGTCGACACGTGCCTCTAGCGCGGCCTTGACCTTGCCGATGCCTTCTTCCACGGAAATCAGGTCCGTGGATTTACGCCCGAATTGCGCGGGCAAGAGGGTGTCTTCGATGGTCAGCGCCGCGACGCCGGCGCGTTCCAGTTCTTCGACGGTGCGCATCACGTTCAGGGCGTTGCCATAGCCGTGGTCGGCATCGGCGATGAAGGGCAACTGGGCCACACGGCCGATGCGGGTGGCTTGCTCGACGAACTCACTCAGGGTAATCAACGCAAAATCGGGGGCCGCCAACACCTGCAGGGAGGCGACCGAGCCGCCCAGGATTCCCACTTCAAACCCCAGGTCGGCCGCGATGCGGGCAGACATGGGGTCGAATACGGAGGCGGTTTCAACGCACAGGGGCGTTGCCAGCAGGTCACGGAAATTACGGCGTAGCGCTGAGTGAGAAATCTTGGGCATGGTCTTTCCTGGCTTTGGTCATCGTCAAGTGACGATCTATGTCTATTCGTGGTGCCGGGAGATTACCACGCAGATGCCCCTGTGATTATGACGTTTGAGCAAGACGAGGGTTATCGAGCGACTGCACTGTACGACGTACCCAGGTCGCGGGCCCAGCCGTCGAGCACGTCCTTGACGTTGTCAGCGGTCATGACTTGTTTGTCATTGGCCAGGGAAGTGCCGGTGCCTTTACGCACCATGGCCGCCACGACATCGCCGGTCGAACCATCTTCCAATGACAGCTCCGTAGCGATTTCACTGTCTCGATCGCGGATGCCAGTGGCAGTGCTCACGCCCGCTGCGACCAGGGTGATCGGCAGCCACTCATAAAACCGCAGTCCCTGGGGGCTGGTGGCGATGCGGGTGATGGCGGGGCGTACTGTGAGGGTGTCAGGGCCAGGTTTTGAGGCCAGGTAAACGTATTTGCCAAGTTCCGAGCGCAGTACCAGGTCGTAGTAGCCGGTGACGTGGGAGAGCGTGCTTTGGGGGATCTGAGCGGTGGGTTCAACAGCCGGGAAAAACTGGCTGGGCGCCAGGTAGACCTGCTTGTAGCGGCCGCGCTTCAAGGCCGGGCTGATCCAACTCATTACGGTCTGGCCCGACGGGCTCTGTTGTTCTTTAAGCAGGCTGTAGTCATGAAGAAAACCCGTATATCGCTCGGGTTCGACCTTGTTGCTGCTGCAAGCCGTCAGGCTCAGGGTGGCCGTCATCAGTAGCAGGAGTGAACATTTACGGGCCATCAATGGGTTGCCTGTTCGTTTGGATTGTCGTGTGAGGATTCGATGTGCAACTGGCCATGGGTCATGATCCAGTGGACAAGCTCGGCGATGGGAATGGAGTGGGCGTACTCGACCCAGCGCCCGGCGTCGGGGCTGTAATGTTCGAAGTAGCGGCGCAGCACGATACGGTCCAGGCCCGCGTTCAGCCCCAGGCAGGATTCCTGGAACAGCATCGGGCTATCCTGAGCCGGGGAAGAAGTGCGCTGGCTCAGTACCAATGGCGGCGCATCGCCAGCTGCTTGCTCGCTGTACCTGCTGCTCGAAACTTTCATAGGCGTCTTTCGTGAGTGGAAGGCGTGCAGAATGCCCGACAGGTTTTGCCCGAAGATGTCCGGGTTGTGTCCGTGGCGAAGGAATGTTGCTCGATTGAAATAAATGACCCCGGCGCCGGAATGGTTTTAGATGTCTTTCTTTTTTGGCCTGGGGATCTGTGAACGTGAGCAGACTGCTGATCGTCGATGACGACGTGGAAGTGCTGGCATTGCTGAAGAAATTCTTCGTCCAGCACGCCTATGAAGTTGACGTGGCCGCCGACGGCGAGGCCATGTGGGCGGCCATCGCACAGCAGCGGCCGGACACGATCATTCTTGATCTCATGTTGCCCGGCGAAGGCGGTCTGAGCCTCTGTCAGAAAGTGCGGGCGCAGTTCGGCATCCCCATCATCATGCTCACGGCCATGGGCGAGCTGAGTGACCGTATTGTTGGCCTGGAACTGGGCGCCGACGACTACCTGACCAAACCTTTTGCCCCGCGCGAACTGCTGGCCCGTCTGCGCGCTGTGCAACGGCGTGCGGGACAGTCGGTCAGTGCGGCCGACGAGCGCTCACGCCCGGTGATTGCCTTCGCCGGTTGGCACCTGGATATCACCTGCCGCGAGCTGCGTTCGCCCGAGGGCGTCATGATCCCATTGTCCGGTGGCGAGTTCGATTTGTTGGTGGTGTTTCTCGAACACCCCCAGCGCATCCTCACCCGCGACCAGTTGATCGACCTGACCCACGGCCAGGGCCACGACGCCTTCGACCGCAGTATCGATGTGCAGGTCAGCCGGCTGCGGCGCAAGATTGAGCCCGATTGCAAGCGCCCGGACCTTATCCGCACCGTGCGCAATGGCGGCTATTTGTTCACTGCCCCGGTGACCCGCTCGTGATCCGCCGCCTGTTGCGCCGCGATACTCTGAACCGGCGGATCGCCCTGACCATTCTCGCCGCGATGCTCGCCTCACTGGCCCTCAATGCCTTGTTCGTGCAGGTGGCCGGGGTGTGGGCGCGTCCGCCCATCGACCGCACGGGGTTGCTGGAACAAATGGCCGCGACGTTGAAAGTGATCGAGGCCGCGCCTGCGCCGTTGCGCTCGCACCTGGCGACAGCGGCCAGCGATGCCCGGTTGCAGGTGACATGGCATACCGACCCCGTGGATTTCGGCCTGCCCAGCGGCGGCAACGTGCTACAGGCGGGCGAAGTCCCCGGGATACAGGCGTTGTTTGGCACCGGACGCACCATTGAGGTGTACAGCCCGGACGATTGGCCGCGTGGCAGCCCCGACGCGCATTATGTGGCGCTGGTGCAGTTACTCGATGGCAGCTGGTTGTCCTTCATCCCTCCCGAACGCAGTTGGGGCCTGAGCGCACCCACACGGATCGCGGTGATCATTATTCTGGGGCTGATCGCCACCTTGCTGGTCGCCTGGATCGCCACCCGGCAATTGGCCAAGCCGTTGCAGCGTTTCGCCAGCGCTGCCAGACGCTTCGGAGGCGATCTGCGGGCACCGCCCATCGACATCGAAGGCCCCCACGAAATACGCCAGGCCACCATCGCCTTCAACACCATGCAGGCGCAGATCCAGCACTTCATCGGCGAGCGCACCCAGATGCTGGCGGCCATTTCCCATGACTTGCGCGCGCCCTTGACGCGGATACGCCTGCGCTGCGAGTTCATGGAGGATCTGGACCATCAGCACAAGCTGATTCGTGACGTCGAGGAAATGCAGTCGATGATCAACGCTGCGCTGGCGTTCTTCCGCGACGATACGGTGCTGGAGCACAGCACGGCATTCGATTTGTCCGAACTGCTGCAAACCATCGTCGACGACTATCGCGACCAGCAACTGGTGGTCGACTTCCGGGGGCCGCCCCACCTGGTCTATAACGGCCGGCCACTGGGGCTTAAACGGGTGGTGGTCAACCTGCTGGAAAATGCCGCCAAGTACGCCCGGCACCCCCGCATTGCTCTGAGTGTTGACGATCAGAGGGTGTGCATCGAGGTCAGCGACGAGGGCCCCGGGATTCCCGAAGCAGACCTGGAGCGTGTATTCGACCCGTTCTTTCGCCTTGAGACCTCACGCAACCGCAATACCGGTGGGGTGGGGCTTGGGCTCTCGGCGGCGCGGGCCATTGTGCGCGAGCAGGGCGGTGAGCTGAGCCTGAGCAATCGACGTGGTTCGGGGTTGGTGGCCCGGGTTGAATTGCCGCGCTAGCTTGATGCGATATACGCATTATTATTGAATTAGGTTATGCGTTATCAGTATTTTACATCTCGCCTTCAGCCCGCAAGAATAGCCCTCACACCCTATAGCCATAGACAAAAACCTTTTAAACCGAGACCGTGCGTGCGGATCGACTTGAATGCCCCACAAGGCATCTGGAGACGAACGTGCGTTACCTCAAAACCCTCGCGGCCGGGTTGGCCGCCTCTTTGCTGTGCCTAACGGCACAGGCACAAACCCTGGTGGTCGGCGACCAGAGCTACAACGCCCAGGCCGTGATGGAAGCGGCGGGGGTGCTGGATGACCTGCCTTACACGCTGGACTGGAAGCAGTTCACGGCCGGGTCGCCGGTGGCCGAAGCGCTCAACGTCGGCAGCCTGGACCTGGGCCTGCTCGGGGATGCCCCGGTATTGTTCCTGGGCGCCTTGGGTGCACCGATCAAGGTGATTGCCGTCAGCCGGCAGAATCTCGACGGCGTCGCCATCCTGGTAAAAAAGGACTCGTCGATCCACAGCCTGGCCGATCTGGCAGGCAAGCGTGCCGCGATCTGGAAAGGTTCCTGGAGCCAGCAACTGTTGCTGACCGCGCTGGACAAGGCCGGGGTTGCGCGGGATTCGCTGCAATGGCGCTACCTCAGCGCCCTGGATGCCTCCCACGCGCTGGAAGGCGGTGCCGTTGACGTGATTGCCACCTGGGAACCCTATGTCACGCAACAGGAACGCCAAGGTGCGCGGGTGCTGGCAACCGCTGAAGACTTGATCCCGGCCCAGAGTTTCATTGCCGCCAACGCCAGTGCTGTCGAGGCCAAGCGTGAACCCATCAGCGACTTCCTCCAGCGCCTGAAAAAAGCCCGCGACTGGGCCCGTCAAAGCCCGGCCAACGCCAACGCGTATGCCGATGCCTGGGCCAAGCGCACCCGCGCGGATGCCGACATCGCTCGCGTCTGGTTTGCCCGCGCACGCACCACCGTCGAGCCGCTGACGCCTCAGGCGCCCATCGAGGCGCAAAAGACCGTGGACTTTTTTGCCGGCCTGGGCCTGGTCAAGTCTTACTCGGCTGCCACGTTGTTCGACCCTTCATTCGCGGCCGCCTTGCAGCCTGCCGTCGCCACCACCCAGCCCTGACCGCTTGAAGGACTACTGCGCAATGACTAAAAGACAGCTCAAACTGGGCGCCTTGACCATGGGCTGCGGTGGGCCGGGCCGCCATAACCTGTGGCTTGACCCGCAATTGCCGGCCGATGCCAGCGTCAACGTCGATTGGTACATCGAGATAGCGCGCCAGGCCGAGGCGGCGCTGTTCGACCTGATGTTCATCGTCGACAGCCAGTTCATCACCGAGGGCTCGCCGTCCCATTACCTCAATCGCCTGGAGCCGCTGACGTTGCTGGCGGCACTGGCCGTGAGCACGCGGCATATCGGCCTGGTCGGTACGCTGACCACCTCGTATAACTCGCCGTATAACGTCGCCCGGCGCCTGGCCTCCCTGGACCTGATCAGCAAAGGCCGCGCCGGCTGGAACGTGGTGACCAGTGGCGATGCCGGTACCGCCGGCAATTACAGCCGTGACGAACATTACGACTACGCCACCCGCTACGGCCGCGCCGCTGAACATGTTCAGGTGGTGCAGGGACTGTGGAACTCCTATGAAGACGATGCGTTTGTGCGCAACCGTGCCACCGGACAGTTTCTCGACCCGAGCAAGCTGCACAGCCTGAATCACCAGGGCGAGCATTTCTCTGTAGTGGGCCCGTTGAATATCCAGCGTTCCCCCCAGGGCCAACCAGTGATTTTCCAGGCCGGAGACTCGGAACAAGGCCGCGACCTGGGCGCCGCCACCGCCGATGTGATCTTCACCCACGCGGCCAGTATCGAGCAGGGCCAGGCGTTTTATCGGGATATCAAGGGCAGGGCGGCACAACGGGGGCGCGATCCGGAACAGGTCCTGATCATGCCCGGTGCGGAAATTTATGTGGGCGACACCGATGCCCATGCCCGGGAAATCGAGCAGCACTACCATCAGCTCGACCACAGTTTTGCGCTGGCACTCAAGGAGTTCGGGCGCAATTTTGGTTGGCATGATTTCAGCCAGTACGACCTGGATGCGCCATTCCCGCAAGAGAGCCTGGAGGCGGCGCGCAGCAGTTTTTTCACCGCCGCCAAACGCATCGCCGACCAGGCCCGGGAAAAGGGCTTCAGCCTGCGCCAGGCCGTCGAATTTGGCCGGCAATTGCGCCCAGGCGCGTTCGTGGGCAGCGCCGCCACGGTGGCGCAGAAAATGGCGGATTGGTTCGAGGCACGGGCGGTGGATGGGTTCAATATCTACATCGGGCACCCTGGGCAATTTGATCGCTTTACTCAGGAGGTGATTCCTTTGCTGCAAGAGCGCGGTGTTTATCGCACGGCCTACGAGGGCTCGACCTTGCGCGAAAGCCTGGGCCTGGCGATTCCGAGGTTCCAGCGCACTCCCTCACCCTAAGGGGTGATTTCGATGACTTTGCGGGTGTGGGACTATCACTCCAGTCCCCGGCGCCAGTGACCTGGTGTCGTACCCAACCGTTATGACGGCGAGTCTTCGAAGTGGATAATGATCGACTGTCTTCAGCCCAGTGGTTCGAACAGATAGCCAGGGTGACCGAGAGCATCGGGCACGCGGGGTTTGCCGCCACCTTGTTCGGTGCCCTGGGGTGTATCCGCCCCATTCAGGCCACGACCTTGTACCTGTACCCCAACGACGGCATGCCCAGCGCATTGTTCGAACTGGACGGGCCGTGGTTGCCCCAGGGCAATGTGCGCCAGTACCTCTCTGGTTTCTACTTGCTCGACCCGTTCTACGGTGCCTGCGTGGAAGGCGCCGCTTCAGGCTGCTACGACCTCGCCGATGTGGCCCCCGACCACTTTGAGCACAGCGAGTACTACCAGTCGTTTTACCAGCATTCGCACTTGGAGGATGAGCTCAACTACATCCTGCAGGCGAGCAACGGCTTGAGCCTGGCGGTGTCGCTGGCCTTTACGCAAAAGCTCGACGCGGCCACCACCGAGCTATTCAAGCGCATAGCACCTTGGGTGCTGGCAGTGCTGGGCAAGCACTTCGTCGGCCTGGAGGCTCAGGGCGCGCGTTTCGAAAGCCTGTTGGAACAGCGTATTCACTCGGCACTCAACAACTTCGGCTCCTCGCTGCTCACCGAACGCGAATGCAGGATCACCCAGTTGATCCTGCGCGGCCACTCCACGCGCTCACTGGCCGAGCGCCTCGGGGTCTCGGAAGACACCATCAAGTCCCACCGCAAGCACATCTACAGCAAGCTCGACATCGGCACGCAATCGGAACTGTTTTCCCTGTTTATCGACTCGCTGGCCGAGGCTCAGGGCGGGCTGAGTAAAGACCCCCTCGAACGCTACATGAGCAAAGGCCGTTGACCGGCTGCATGACCACCCACAACAAGAGAAAAAGCCATGAACCTACCCTTTGAACCGCAACGCCAGACCCAGGACTACCAGGCCTCGGACGCGGCCCACCATATCCATGCCTTTGTGGATCAAAAGGCGCTGAATGCCGAAGGCCCACGCGTAATGGTCCGCGGTGAGGGCCTGTACCTGTGGGACAGCGAGGGTAAGCGCTACCTGGACGGGATGTCGGGCCTGTGGTGCACGCAGTTGGGTTATGGCCGCAAGGACCTGACGGCTGCGGCGGCTGCGCAGATGGATCAGTTGGCGTACTACAACATGTTCTTTCACACCACCCATCCGGCGGTGATCGAGCTGTCCGAGTTGCTGTTCAGCCTGTTGCCAGGGCACTACAGCCATGTGATCTACACCAATTCCGGTTCCGAAGCCAACGAGGTGCTGATCCGCACCGTACGCCGCTACTGGCAGGTGCTCGGCAAGCCGCAGAAGAAGACCATGATCGGCCGCTGGAACGGCTATCACGGCTCCACCCTGGCGGCGTCTGCCCTGGGCGGCATGAAATTCATGCACGAGATGGGCGGTTTGATCCCGGACGTCGCGCACATTGATGAGCCTTATTGGTACGCCCAGGGCGGTGACTTGACCCCGGCCGAGTTCGGGCGGCGCTGCGCCCTGCAACTGGAAGAAAAGATCCTGGAGTTGGGCGCGCAAAACGTCGCCGGTTTTATCGCTGAACCTTTCCAGGGCGCCGGCGGCATGATTTTCCCCCCAGAAAGCTACTGGCCAGAGATCCAGCGTATCTGTCGCCAATACGACGTGCTGCTGTGCGCTGATGAAGTGATTGGCGGTTTTGGCCGTACCGGTGAGTGGTTTGCCCATCAGTATTTCGGCTTCGAACCCGACACCTTGTCGATCGCCAAGGGCCTGACCTCCGGTTACCTGCCCATGGGTGGTTTGGTATTGAGCAAGCGCATGGCCGAAGCCTTGGTGGAGCGGGGTGGAGTGTTTGCCCATGGCCTGACGTATTCCGGGCACCCGGTTGCGGCGGCGGTGGCCCTGGCCAACCTCAAGGCCCTGCGTGACGAAGGGATCGTGCGCCAGGTGAAGGACGACACCGGGCCGTATTTGCACAAGCTCCTGCACGAAGTCTTTGGCAACCACCCGCTGATCGGCGAGATCCAGGGCACCGGCCTGCTGGCAGCCTTGCAGTTTGTCGAGGACAAGGCCACGCGCAAACGCTTTGCCAATGAAAACGACCTGGCCTGGCAATGCCGCACTTTTGGCTTTGAAGAAGGCGTGATCATCCGCTCGACCCTGGGCCGCATGATCATGGCGCCGGCCCTGGTGGCCAGCCGCGCGGAGCTCGATGAGCTGGTCGACAAGACCCGCATTGCGGTGGACCGCACCGCACGGATCGCGGGAAAACTGTGAAGGGCTGAGCCCCTGCATGCCGCTTCGGTTGAACAGAGTGGGCGCCCCATAGCGGCCTGCCCACCGCTCCCAATGGATGACTCATCAAAGGCGTCGATTTGATCGAACGCCGCGGCGCCCTGCATTCCACTTTCCAGGAGTCAGCAATGAATACAATAACAAACGTAGCCGATACTCCCGCCCATCAAACCCCAACCCAACCAACCTCATCGCGCCGCTTTCGACAACCCCTGGGCCTTGTCGGCCTGGTGCTGTTCGGCCTGGCGTATATGGTGCCGCTGGCGGTGTTCACCACCTACGGCCTGGTGACGCAAATGACCAAGGGCCACCTGGCCACCGCTTACCTGTTGACCCTGGCGGCCATGCTGCTGACGGCCTACAGCTATGGGTGCATGGTCAAGGCGCACCCTTATTCGGGCTCGGTCTACACCTACACACGCAAGGCGTTTGGCGCCTCTTTCGGTTTTATCGCCGGCTGGACCTTGCTGCTGGACTACATCTTCCTGCCGCTGCTCAGCTATTTGCTGATCGGCATCTACCTGTCCGAATACTTTCCTACCGTGCCCACCGCCGTATGGGTATTGGGCTCCATTGCCCTGGTGACGGCGCTGAATCTGGTGGGTATCGAGTCGATTACCCGGGTCAATTGGGTGCTGATCGTGGCCCAACTGGTGTTCATCGTGGTGTTCGTGGCGTTGTCGATCCACAACCTGAGTGGGCAGGCCGAGCCGGTTT
Organism: Pseudomonas fluorescens; assembly: GCF_001902145.1. Taxonomy (GTDB): domain Bacteria; phylum Pseudomonadota; class Gammaproteobacteria; order Pseudomonadales; family Pseudomonadaceae; genus Aquipseudomonas; species Aquipseudomonas fluorescens_BV. Next base: position 60,268 of record NZ_MRST01000018.1, on the reverse strand, counting down.
CGCTGCTCAAGCCGTTTCACCATGAAGGTTTCAGCGTACCGCTGATCATGACCGGCGCGGCGGTGCTGTGCTTGTCGTTCCTGGGTTTTGATGCGGTATCGACCATGGCCGAGGAGACGCCGGACCCGCGCCGTACTATTCCGCAGGCGATCATGGCGGTGTCGCTGATCGGTGGGTTGCTGTTTTTGGTGGTGTCGTATTGCGCCCAGATGGTCTTCCCGCAATGGAATAGTTTTGCCGATCCCGACTCCGCTTCGGTCGATGTGATGCGCCGGGTCGGCGGCGAGCTGCTGGTGAGTGCGTTTACCGCCACCTATGTGGCGGGCTGTTTCGCCTCCGCGATGGTCTCCCAGGCCAGCGTGTCCCGCGTGCTGTTCGCCATGGGCCGCGACGGCGCATTGCCCAGGGTATTCGGCAAGCTGGTGACGAAAAAACGCGTGCCGGCCAACGCGATCATGTTGGTCAGCCTGTTTTCGCTGATTGCGCTGTTTATCAGCCTGGACACCGTGGCCAACATGATCAGCTTTGGCGCGCTGTTCGCGTTTTCGGCGGTGAACCTGGCCGTGATCAAGCATTACCTGGGCGACCAGAAGCTGCGCGGTACGCGCAACTATCTGCTGTACGCCGCACTGCCGGGCCTGGGGTTTCTCAGCACGCTGTGGTTGTGGACGAGCCTGTCCGGCCTGTCGTTCACCATCGGCTTGTGCTGGATGGGCCTGGGGCTGCTGTGTTTGCTGTGCCTTACCCGCGGGTTCCGGGTGGGGATGCCGGAACTGCACATAGCCGAATAAGAAAAAAATCGGTTTTCCCTAATGCCAATCAGTCAAGCGCAGGCCCCCTGTGGGAGCGGGCTTGCTCGCGAAAACGTCGGCCCAGCAAACATTGATATTGACTGATACACCGCCTTCGCGAGCAAGCCCGCTCCCACATTGGCACTGCGTTGCCTTGAGCATTGCGTTCGGCGTCGGGTTTGCCGCCGCGTTGGATTAGACCCCATTACATAGGAGTACAGCATGTTCAACTTCGACTACTGGCAGCAACGCGCTGCCCGTCAAGCCTTCATCAACACCGCCTTGATCGACGGCCAGGCCGTCGCCGCGCAGTCCGGGGCGACCTTTGACGCCATCAACCCGGCGACCAACCAGCTCCTTGCACGTGTCGCCGCCTGCGATGAGGTTGAAGTGGACTTGGCAGTGCGCTCTGCACGCCGCGCCTTTGACAACGGCCCCTGGCGGCGCATGCCTCCAGGCGAACGCAAAAAAATCCTGATCAAACTCGCCGACCTATTGATGACCCACCGCGAAGAACTCGCACTGCTGGACTCCCTGAACATGGGCAAGCCGGTAATGGACGCCTATAACGTCGACGTGCCCGGCGCGGCCCATGTTTTCGCCTGGTACGGTGAAGCCCTGGACAAGATCTACGATCAGGTCGCGCCGACTGCCCACAGCGCGTTGGCGACCATCACCCGCGAAGCATTGGGCGTGATTGCAGCCGTGGTGCCGTGGAATTTCCCGCTGGACATGGCCGCCTGGAAACTGGCACCCGCCTTGGCGGCCGGCAACAGCGTGGTGCTCAAGCCCGCTGAGCAATCGCCGTTTTCCGCCCTGCGCCTGGCCCAACTGGCGTTGGAGGCGGGTATGCCCGAGGGCGTGCTGAACGTGGTGCCAGGCATGGGCGAGGGCGCCGGCAAGGCGCTGGGGTTGCACCCGGACGTCGATTGCCTGGTGTTTACCGGTTCGACCCAAGTGGGCAAGTACTTCATGCAGTACTCCGCGCAGTCCAACCTCAAACAGGTGTGGCTGGAGTGTGGTGGCAAGAGCCCGAACCTGGTGTTTGCAGACTGTCAGGACCTGGACCTGGCGGCAGAGAAGGCAGCCTTTGGGATTTTCTTCAATCAGGGCGAAGTGTGCTCGGCCAATTCGCGCCTCTACGTGCAACGCTGCATCCACGACGAGTTCATCGAGCGCCTGATCGATAAATCCCACGCCTGGATGCCCGGCAACCCACTGAACCCCGCCAGCGCCGCCGGTGCAATTGTCGACAGCGGGCAAACCGCACGCATCATGCAAGCCATCGGGCAGGCTCGCGCAGAAGGCGCCACGCTGTTGACCGGTGGCCTACAGGTGAACATCGAGGGGTGTTCAAACTTCATCCAGCCGACGATATTCGCCAACGTCACCGCTGACATGAGCCTGTCCCGTGAGGAGGTGTTTGGCCCCGTGCTGGCGGTGAGTGCCTTCGATACCGAAGAACAGGCCGTACAGCAAGCCAACGACAGCGTCTACGGCCTGGCGGCATCGGTGTGGAGTGATGACCTGAACCGTGCGCATCGCGTGGCGCGTGCCCTGAATGCCGGTACCGTGTCGGTCAACACCATTGACGCCCTGGACGTGACCGTGCCGTTTGGCGGCGGCAAACAGTCGGGGTTCGGGCGTGATTTGTCGCTGCATTCGTTTGATAAGTACACGCAGTTGAAAACCACCTGGTTCCAGTTGCGTTAACTGCCCCGTTTCGCATAACTGCTGTGCCGTCACAGGCATTAATCCACCCCGGCGCAATGCCTATAGTCCACTCACCCCGTGCAGCGCGTTCAACCGCGCTGCGCGATCCAGCCCAAGACTGAGGTGAGCCTGATGAACCGTGAATTGGACCCCGCACTGACGGATATCAACCAAGTGGACGCCGAGTACTTCGAGTACAGCAAGGCGGCGAATCCCATCAGTGCCAACCTGATTTCCCGCATTCCCTACCACAGCTTTCCGGCCTCGCTGTATGACAGTGGCCCCTCCCGCTTGGTACCGCTGGACCTCAGCGACGCCTTGGGCTGCGAAGGTCCTGCGACAGGCCCCGGGTTATGCGCGAACTTCATGCGCCTTAACCGTGGCGACACGCTGACCCTGCAACCCAACGCCACTTCCCAGGTGTTCTACGTGATTGCCGGGGAGGGCAGCCTGGTTCAGGGGGAGTATGAGATTCAATGGTCCAAGGGCTGCTTTATCGCCCTGCCGGGATTACAGCAGGCGCACTTCAGTGCCCGCGAGGATGCGCGCCTTTACTATGTGCACGATGAGCCGTTGCTGCGTTACCTGGGGGTGACACCCAGCGCCGATCGCTTTGCGCCGACCCTGTACCCAGCAGCACTGGCCAACGCGAAGTTGCGTGAAGCGGCCGATGATCCCAGGGCACAGGACCGCAGCCGCATCAGCATCCTGCTGGGCAACCGCCATTTTCCGCAGACACGCACGGTGACCCACGTGCTGTGGGCCATGTACGGGATTCTGCCGGCAGGATCGGTGCAGAAACCCCATCGGCATCAGTCGATTGCACTGGACTTCATTATTGATTGCCCCAAGGGTTGTTATTCCCTGGTGGGTACCGAGCTGGACGCGGATGGGCAGATCCGTAACCCGCAGCGGGTGGACTGGTCGCCCGGCCTGGCGTTTGTCACGCCACCGGGTTACTGGCATGCGCATTTTAATGAATCGGCTAGCGAGGCGTTCCTGATCCCGATTCAGGACGCTGGGCTGCAAACCTACTTGCGCGCGTTGGATATTCGCTTCAGTTGAGTCACTTCCAGTGCGGTGTTTCGCCCAGTCGTTCAACGATAAAGTCGATAAAACACCGGACCTTGGATGACACGATGCGCTTGGGCGGGTAGACAAACCACACGGCAAACGCCCGCTCCACGCCCTGGATATGCCATTGCGGTAGCCAGACTACCAACTCGCCGGCCTCGATACTTCGTGCCACCAGCCAGTCCGGCAACAGCGCAAAGCCCAGGCCTTGGCGCACGGCGATGAGTTGCGCGTCCAGGTCATTGATTCGAATAACGCCGTCATGCAGCAACGGCAACGCGCGGCTGGCGGATACAAAACTGATATCGCCGGCGATAGCCGTGCCCAGCACCGCAGGCAAACCGGCCAGGTCCGTGGGCGTGGAAGGAGGAGGGTGCTGCATGCCAAACGCCGGGCTGACCACCAAGCGGTAGAGGCCGTCACTGAGTTTGCGTGCCTTGAGCGTCGAATCGGCCAGCTCGCCAATGCGTATGGCTAAGTCGACGCCGGCATGAATCAGATTGACCTGGGTGTTATCCAGCACCAGTTCCACGCTGATTTGCGGGTAGCGCACCAGAAAGTCATTCAACGCCGGCAGGATGTGATGCCGAGCAAACGCCGGTGGCAGGTTGAGTTTCAACACGCCGCGGGGATGCTGGTTCAGCGCAGACGTGGCGGCCTTGGCGTGTTCCAGCTCATCCAATACCTTGCGTGCGTGTATCAGGAAGGTCTGGCCGCCTTCGGTCAGATGCAGCGTGCGTGTGGAGCGGTTGAACAGCGCTATGCCCAGGTCCTGCTCGAGGTCCTTCACATAGCGTGAAACCGTTGAGGCCTTGATTCCCAGGCGCTCGGCGGCACGCGAGAAATTGTTGCCTTCGGCGGCTTCGATGAAGGCGGTGAGCGCGGTGAAATAGTCCAAGGGCAGCCTCAGGGCAGGGCGGTGAGAGGTGCAGGTTGTTGAGTTTTGCCGGGGGCTGTCAACTGCTAGACCCTAGAGCCACGATGCAGCCCCCGTTTTCCTAATGTGTCTGAATGATCAAGGCGATATGGGATCGCTCGCAGGAAAGGTTTCTTCGATCGCCTCGTCGAGCTGGCTATCGCTGACAGCGCGGTCTTGCACCTTCACATTCGACTCGCAATGGCAATCGGCACTGGGGCACGCTTGACCCTGGGGGTGCAAGTCGGCGCATGCCTGGCTGCAGTAGGCTTTGCCGTTGCGCTGGTGACGCGTGTCATGGGTCACCTGGCAGGTGCAGCCTGGGCAGGCACAGGTCAAACCTTGAGTTGTCGGGTTCATAGGTCCTCCGAATATTCAGTGATTGATAAACGGGCAGCGCTTTTCTGATACGCCAATCATGGCTGCTGGTAATGCCCTGGAATGTCATGCCCTTCATCGGCGGGCTTGTTGCGTTTTTGCACCTGGACGTCGCTCAATTTCGCGTCCTTGAGCTCTGCGAAGCGCTGCCTGAGCAGGGACTCGGCCCATTGCGGGTCCAGCGTGTCGGCATCGTGCTCAAGCGTGCGGCTTTGTGGCTGGTTGTCGAGGATGAAGCTGATGAGGTAATGCGCTTTCTCGAACATGAACGTGGCTCCGTTACGGTTAACAAGGCAAACCCGAGCAGGGCATGTTCGTTTGATGAGTGGGCTGCGCAGTGATTCAGAAAAAATAAGCCGCTTTCATCGGCCGAGCCTTGAGAACAACAGAACCCGACTATTGATCTCGATCAGGTGACCGTGCTGGCCCGCGCTATAATCTTTGGTGCTCATCGAAGGCCAGGGACGGTTCAACGAGCAGCTCTGGTCGCACATTCTCAAGGAAGAGTCAGCCATGCGATCACTGAAGATCCTGTTGTTATCATCGGCATTCAACGGTTTGACCCAACGGGCCTGGCTGGATCTGCGCCAGGCGGGTCACGACCCCAGCGTTGTGGTATTCACCGATCAAGCCACCGTGTGCCAGCAGGTCGAGGCGTCAGGCGCCGAGCTGGTGATCTGCCCATTTTTGAAGGACCGTGTGCCGCACCAACTGTGGAGCCATCCGCAGCGCCCGGTGGTGATCATCCATCCGGGCATCGTTGGTGACCGTGGTGCCAGTGCGCTGGATTGGGCCATCACCCTGCAAGCCCGCCGTTGGGGCGTCACCGCCTTGCAAGCGGTGGAGGAAATGGACGCAGGGCCGATATGGTCCACCTGTGAATTCGGCATGCCCGACCAGGTGCGCAAATCCGAGCTGTACAACGGCCTGGTGAGTGACGCCGCGATCACCTGCATCCGTGACGTAGTGGCGAAATTCGCCAAGGGCTTCGTGCCGACACCGCTTGATTACACCCAACCCAGTGTCATCGGACGCTTGCAGCCGAACATGACCCAGGCTGACCGCACCTTCAGTTGGTTCGATTGCGCAGCCTTTATCAAGCGCAGCATCGACGCTGCCGATGGCCAGCCCGGTGTGCTGGCGAGTCTGCTGGGCGGGCAATATTACCTCTACGACGCGCACTTGGACGCCCGCCAGGGCACTCCCGGAGAAATCCTCGCGGTACAGGACGACGCTGTGTTGGTGGCGGCCGGAGATCACAGCCTGTGGATCGGCTCGCTCAAACCCAAAGGCCCGGAGACCTTCAAGCTGCCGGCACGGCACGTATTGGCGCAAAGGCTGGCCGGCATTCCGGTGCTGGACAGCTCAATCGCCCGCCAGCCGTTCAACGAGCGGGTCTATCAACCGATTCGCTACCAGGAGTTCGGCCACATCGGCGAACTGACGTTCGAGTTCTACAACGGCGCCATGAGCACCGAACAATGCCAGCGGCTGGTCGCTGCGTTGCGCTGGGCCAAGGCGCGAGATACCCAAGTGTTGCTGATCAAGGGCGGGCGCGGCAGCTTTTCCAATGGGGTGCACCTCAACGTCATCCAGGCCGCCGAAGTGCCGGGGCTGGAAGCCTGGGCCAACATTCAAGCCATCGACGATGTGTGCCTGGAACTGCTCACCGCCAGGCAACTGGTGATCAGCGGCCTGACCGGCAGCGCAGGCGCAGGCGGCGTGATGCTGGCGCTGGCCGCCGACATTGTATTGGCCCGCGAAGGTGTCGTGCTCAACCCGCACTACAAGACCATGGGACTCTACGGCTCCGAATACTGGACCTACAGCCTGCCACGGGCCGTGGGCAGCGAAATCGCGCATAAGCTTACCGAAGAATGCCTGCCCATCAGCGCCATCCAGGCCCAGCAGTACGGCATGGTTCAGGCTATCGGCCCCCGTTGCCCACAGGCATTTGGCCTGTGGCTGTTGCAACAGGCCGAGCGCGCGCTGACCGATGATAAGTACCTTCATGCACGCACACGTAAAGCCACGCTGGATATCCAGCAAGTTGAACGCTGTCGCGAACGCGAGTTGGCACAGATGCGATTGGACATGGTGGAAAACCACCAGCAGTTTGCCGAGAAGTGTCGCAACTTCGTGCTCAAGCGCAAAGCCTGCCAGACCCCGCAGCGGTTGATTGCGACGTGGGCGGTAGCGAGGAGGGGGCTCACACACGCCTGAGCCTTTCAAAGGCGAGGCCAACCTGCTGATGGCTGTATCAGCCGATTGAGATACTATCGGCGCTCGTAAAGAACCGACTGTTATCGAAATGAATCGTGCACTGTTTGTATCACTGGATGGGCCCAAGGGAACCGGCAAAACCACGCTGTTGGAGGCCGTCACCAAAGCACTGAGGGCAGACAAGCATAAGGTGGTGCGACTGTGCGAGAAAAAAAGCGATCCCTACAGGGCTGAAACAATGACCCTCGTTAACCAACTCGCCAGAAACCCCAGCCGGGACTTGGAGATTGAGGTTTGTGAACGCTTTGCCGAGAGCCGTCGCTGGATCTCCCAGCACGTGCTGACTCAACAGCCAACTGACAGCATCATCCTGATGGACCGCTGGTACCCGTCAGATGCGGCGTTTCGGCGGCTGATTCCGTTTGCCGACATTCTTCAGATGAACCTTGATCGACAGGTACGAATGCCAGACCTGCATGTTGGGGTGGTTACCGCTGCCGAGATTTCATGGGCCAGGGCGGCAGCGCGGCCACGGGGCTTGAGCAGTACGGTGATGTATAAGCTGGAGGAGCAGATTGTTTGTACTGAGGCGTTTGAGCGAGCTGTCGTAGATAACGGTTGGGTTCTATGCCGGAATGAAGGAACGGTTGAGGAGGCGACTAGGCGGGTGGTTTCGCATATTTATCGAGTGCAGAGTAAATGACCGTTGCGAGCTTCGACAAATAATCATCGCAAGTTGCAACAGACCGCGCTATTTGCCCTGTCGAACATGTGAATGATGCGAAAACGGCTGTTGGTTGCGGGAGAGGTGCGCCTGTGATGCGCGAAATGCACAGAGAAAAGGTGTAATTCAAGGAAAAGACATGAATTAAAAAGCGTCAAAACCTGATTTTATCAGGTCACCTATTTTTTGAGCGCTCATACTTCCTTAGACGCAAGAGTGACTGGCTTAATTCCAAAAAAATATAGTTGCTTGAGTGCGGACTTTTGAAATTGATCTATTTTATATACGCAGCAACGTTCATTCTGATGCTTGGTCCCTTTGCTTACTATATTGAGGAGCATAAAAATGCCTACGTATTCTTATAATTACGATAGTAAGGTCGTACTTACTGACACCGTTGAGGCTAGTAGCCCAGAGGACGCAAAAAATCAAGCAAACTTACTACATCCTGACGGCAACGTTAGAATTACCGGCACCAGCAACGCTGGCATCGGCAACGCCAGCGACGCCACCAACTGGGGCGGTGCTCAATACGCCACCGCCGCCGCTGGCGGCGGCGCCGCCCAAGCCGCCGGCTGCTTGGGTGACGGTACCGGCGTATACAGCGCGAATAAAACTTAGGCCCTTCGATCAACTTGCCACCGTTGGGTGGCAAGTGGAAAGATTCAGCAGCATTGGCATGCTTGCTCTCGAAATCGCTCATGCACGCGGCCTTGTCCTGCCGCCCGAGGAGTTTCCGGCTGTATTTGATGACTATTTGCTGATAAACGACTGCGAGGGAGCTAGATCACTCTCCACAGAACTGCAAATGCACCCAGATAAACTGAGCATAGAACTGTTAGCGATGTTCGAGCGCGCAAATTGACAACCTGGGAGCGAGAGTCAGCGGCAAAAAGGCGTTTAGCAAAGGAGGAGGGTGAACTTTCGTTTGACTTCAATGATATTGTCGGAGCTTATATCGATAGCAATCAAGCATTCGACTTGAATGTGGATGTGCAACGAAGTGTCTGGCGGGTTAAGTGTTGGAAAACGATACGCAAAAGTATCGTTTTCCTTTTGAAATGTACAAACTTGCGTAACCTCACGTATGAGAAGAGAATGAATTGATATTAGCATTCAAGGCTGAGAGCAGCCTATTGGGATAAATTTATAGATATAACTAATGCTGCCACCTATATTATCTTCTTCAGACGCAGATGCTCTTCTGTAAATTCGTGCAGGTTAATTTTATCATCGCCATCAAGATCTAGCCTTTTTATATTTTCGTCTAGCAGTGGGATTTGTTTTTTAATTCTTTCTTCATCCCATCCAATATTACTAAGACTACTAAGAAGATCTGTAACAAATTCGGCTTTAGTGATAAAGCCATCTTCATCAGAGTCAAGTCTTTTGAATTCATTTTCAGCCTGAGTCTCCTCGAAAAATCGCAGTGCTTCTTTCAGTGATGATGAGGTCATATCATTTCTCGTTAATTAATAGTTCTTGTTTAGAAAAAAACCATGTGCAGTGTTTGTATAGCCAGAGAAGTATTTTTTGTCAAGTGGTGTGAGCGCCCGTCACATAAAAAGCCGGCCCTGAGTACGTGGTTATCCTGTGACGGATAACCACTCCAGTCCACAGATAACCGCCCGGTCAGCATAGAAATAATATTCATCAAAATCATTGGTATATTGCTTTGTAGAGCTCTGTTCCCCAGAAGGCGATCAACTCGTCTGATCTTGTTTTTAAGCTGAGCCCGCCTCGGCAGAGCGGAGGAGGCTGGGAAGCTCCTCCGCATTTTTATGGACGTCATCAAGCTCGTATAAGCTTGGCCGCCTGGACCACCATGGGAACAAGCCGAGTTATGGGTGAGGGCGCGTCGAGCTTGTCAGGGCTTATTTCGCAATGGTTTGGCAAACAAATGGCGTGCAAACGAAGACGAATATCGCAGCTAAAAAGCAGCATAAACCACCTCCTAATGCGATGTTCACTACGGTGCCCAACAAACCTACAGCGCTGTCGGAAGTATTGACTTTGTGCTTTGCCATAAAACACTCAGCTTCCAGCGCCCCAAGAAATTTGCAGTCCGGTTGTTCCAATGGTCGGTGGGTAATGGCTTCCAATTTGAATTTACTGGTGTAAGCATCCACTTCTTTTTCGTAAAGTGTGAGTGCGGTTTGCGACATACCGACTAACGCAATACCGATCACCACAGCGCCTGCCTTGAACAGAGCGGAATAGGTTTTCTGGTTGAAAATCATTTTAAAGATGCGCTTTCCACGCCGTTTGATTCGTTAATCGGCTGGGGGGGGTGGAGCAACTCTGATTTCCGTACCCTGCAGATACCGCTCGATTACGTTGACTAACTCTTCGTGTATCGCTGCGCGGTTACGCATGCGCAGCGCATCTTTCACTGCAAACACAATCATAATGCCCGCAATGATAAGCAACATCAGGCTGTCTGTGGACGCAAGCAGCTTGACCTTGCCCGTGGACATACTGCTCCAATCGAACATGTCGGTAGTCTTAGTCAAACCAAAGGCAGTGATCAGTGTGACAAGCGCTAAAAGAAAATTTCCTCGTTCTGTGAGTTTGGCGTTGATGTTTTTCAGAATCAGTTGGTAGGTTTTCAGCTCCGCCGGGGTTTTGGGTTCCTGGCCAACGATGTCGGACAACGTTTGAGCGCTTAGATCGAGCAAACGGCTTTCATGCGTGGTCAGTTGATCCCAGTATTTCTCAGCATTAAACAAGCGAGAAAAGAATCCTCGCAAGGTGAAATGGTGTCTCATCGTTGTAGCTTCGCGTTCTTTGACGTAGGTATCTTTCAGCCTGTGCAGCACGTCCATGCTCAATCTCGTGTTGGAGTTATCGAGGTTGAATTTACGCACTGATGGCTCAGTGATATCAAGCTGAGGACGAAAGGCCGCTTGTACTGGCAATGCATCTCCGGCATGACATGTTATTTAACATAATATACATTATGCGTAATATCGTATTACGTAATCAGGCCCAGTACTCGTCAGATTTCAGCGTGTAAAACGACTTACACGCTGCCACCTCAAAACCTGTGCGTCTCAGTCCTCATCAACCTCACGATCATTGATTCGCTGGGGTGGCCGATGATTTTCGGGAAACAACTGAAGGAATTTATGAATCTGCGCTTTTGACAACTCGATGGGCTGTTCGAACAAGACCCACTGAACATCCTCTGTACAGGGCGGCGTCGTCAGCGAGCCTTTGTAGAACAGATGGTGGCTTGCACTGGGCAGGACGCTACCAAGATCCGGCGAGGCTTTGGCGTCCAACGCAACTTTTCCTCCTTCGTTGGCAGGAAGCTGACGCCAGAACTCTGAGAGCGCCTTGTTGGTTTTTCCCTCTTTGAGCATGACGCCGAGCACGAGCAAATGACCGTGTTTGTCTTGATTCACCCAATGCATTTCCATCGGATAAGACTGGTGATTGATCTGGTGTTCGCTAGGCGTATGAAAATGAAATTGCACCAGGCGGTACTGATCGTCCTTGAAGTCGACGGTCCCGCCGCCAATGACATTGGCCTGGACAGTGTGGCCGTTGTTGACCAGCTCGAGCGGCGCCGCGTGGTAATTGATCTTCAAGTCTGACTCGTGCCCTTTGATCGGCTTGACTTGTTTCATATCAACATTGATCGGCGACTGCTGGGTGCCCTCTGCGCACAGTTGGCTACCCACCTCGCCCCAATGTGCAGGGCCGTGATTGCCGCCATAAGTCCAGTGAGTTTCGGCAACCGCCACCGGCGTGTGGATGACAAACGTGGCAAGCAACAACGCGGGTATAGCCTTCAACATGTTTTAATCTCTTGCGCCTTAAATGAAATGCCTTCTGGCCAGCATTCCGGGGCCCATAGATTAGCGATTTCATGCCCGCTAACCTCTAGGACCGGTCTCAAATAAAGCGCTATAACCGCCCTTTCTCTGGCAAATGCGGTTGGCATAACTCAACTAAATAGTCATTTAGTTGAGTTATAACCAGCCGTTATCCATCACAGCCTAAACCGATCAACCGACTGCGATAGCTTCCCCGCCAAACTCGACAATTCGTCCGTGGTCGACGCCGTCTCTCCAATCACTCGACTGTTGCTTTCCGACATGCCCGCAATCCTTTCCACCTGATGGGCAATTTCATTGCTGGCCAGGCTCTGCTCACTGATGGTGCGGGAAATATCGTTGACCAATTCAGTGGTACTCAACGTAGCCTGAAGGATCTCGCGAATGGCGCGCTCCACTTCGGCAGTCACCGCCATGCCCTTGTCCACTTGGGCAACGCCCTCCTCCATGCTGATCACCGCTTCCCGGGTGTTCTGCTGGATACTCCCGACCATGCTGGCGATTTCCTGGGTGGAGGCGCTGGTGCGTCCGGCCAGGCTGCGTACTTCGTCGGCCACCACCGCAAAGCCGCGCCCTTGTTCACCGGCGCGCGCGGCTTCGATGGCGGCGTTCAGGGCCAGCAGGTTGGTCTGGTCGGCAATCCCCTTGATCACCTGGATAATGCTGTAGATCGCCTCGGACTCCTTGTCCAGCGTGCGGATCACTTGGGCTGACTGCTGGGCAGAACGGGCGATGCCGTCCATGTCGCTGACCACTTGGTGGATGACCCGGCCGCCGTCCTTGGCCAGGGTTTCAGCCTGGCTGGCCATGTCCAGGGCACGTTGGGCGTGACGGGTGATTTCTTCGATGCTGGCGGTCATTTCGCTCGCGGCGGCGGCCATGGTGCTGGCGGCGACGCTTTGTTGCTGGCTGCTGCCTGCCACTTCATGGCAACCCTGGCTGAGGCGCTCGCTCATGCCATTCACGCCATGGGCATTGCTGCGAACCACTTCGATCATGCCGCGTAAATCCCGTTGCATCGTCGCCAGGCTGCGAATCAGTGCACTGGCTTCGTCCTGGTTCTTGGGTTCGACAATCGGTTCACTCAAGTTGCCATGGGCAATGCTCTGGGCAATACGGCTGGCGGTGCGCAACGGCCCCATGATGCTCAGGGTCACCCAACGTCCTTGTGCCAGCAGCAACAGCAGGCTGGCCCCCAATACGATGGCCAAGGTCCAGTTGGCGTGACTGATGGTTTGCTGGGTACTGGTGCTGGTGAGGTGGGTATGATTTTCGATCAATTCGCTCAACGCCGCCATTTGGTCTTCCAGTTGGCTGAACGCAGCATTGAAGGTCTGCAGTTCTCCACGCGCGGCCTCGGGATTATCCAGGGCCAGTGCGACGATGCGCTCGCCGGCGCTGATGTAGGTATCCAGGCTGGGTTTGATTTTTTCCAGGCTGGCCTTGATCGAGTCGTCCAGCGGCAGCTTGAAATTATCCGCCAGCACCTCGTGGAAGTGCTCGGCATGCTCCTTGATCGAACTGTTGACTTCGGCCGCTGTGCTGGTGCTTTTGCCCAGTCCGACCAACATGGCCGACAGCACATCCGCACGCAAGGCGTCGTGCATCATGTCGGCTTCCATGTGATTGCGCAGTACCGTCATGCTGACGTCGTTGTCCTGTACCGCATCGGCCATGCGCGTATTACCCAGGTAGCCGGCCACGCTCATGATCAAGGCGGTGAGCAACCCGGTCGCAATCAACAGCACCAAGCGTAATTTGATCGTCATAGTGGTATCCCTGTGCCAGGACCGCCGGTTGGGAGCCCAACCGTTTCAGTGTCGCTGCTAGCTGTATCGGCAGCTGTTGCTTGTAGTGAAGCCTAAGTTTGCGGATCTGCGCGGTTCCCTTAAGCTGACCGTCCATTGCTCTACCTGGGTTTGCCAAATGCCTCAACGTATCGCCCGTCTCGCCCTGTTGCTGGGCTTGATCACCGCCGTCGGCCCGTTTGCCATCGACATCTATCTGCCGGCGCTGCCCACCCTGGGCGCCAGCCTCCAGGCTTCGCCGGCGGCGGTGCAGATGAGCTTGACGGTGTTCTTCATGATTATCGGCGTGTGCCAGTTGTTCTACGGCCCCCTCAGCGATGTGTTCGGGCGTAAACCACCGATTTATGCAGGGTTGGTGATCTTTGCCATTGGCAGCGTCGGCTGCGCACTGGCCCCGACTATCGAAGTGTTGATCGGCTTTCGAGCCATACAAGCGTTCGGAGCCTGTGCGGGGATGGTGATCCCGCGGGCGATTGTCCGTGACCTGTACACCGGCCATGAAGCGGCGCGCCTGATGGCTTTGCTGATGCTGGTCATGAGTGTTTCGCCGATCCTCGCGCCACTGGCCGGTAGCCTGGTGATTTCGATCTGGAGTTGGCGCGAAGTGTTTGCCGTGTTGGCGGTGGTGGCCGTGCTGTGTCTGGTGATGACCGCCGTACAACTGCCAGAAACCCACCCGGCCGAGCGCCGCCTGGGCAAGACACTGGGCCAGGCGTTCGGCAGTTATGGCGCCCTCCTCCGCGACCCGGTCTTTACGGGTTTGTCGGTGGTGTGCGGGTTTGGCCTGGCCACCTTCTTCGTGTTCATCGGCAGCGCGCCCTTCGTGTACATCGAGTTTTTTGGCCTGACGCCAACCCAGTTCAGCCTGTGCTTTGCGCTCAACGCAGCCTCGTTTTTTGCCATGAGCCAACTGACCGCACGCCTCAGCGCCCGCTTTGGGCTGGCGCCGTTGATTCGCTGGTCGGTGGTCGGTGTGGCGGCGGTCATGAGCTTGCTGGCAGGCACCACACTGTGGGGTGACAGCCTGGCCTTGATGATGGGCCTGCTGTTTATCGGTTTCGGCTTTCTTGGCCTGCTATTGCCGGCGGCCGGGGTACTGTCGCTGGAGGATCATGGTGCGGTGGCAGGTTCTGCATCTGCACTGCTGGGCGCGATTCAGATGGTCACGGCGGCTGTGGCGATGACCTTGGTGGGTATCTTTGCCGACCATACACCGGCGCCGATGTTGATCGGCATTGCGCTGTGTGCGCTTGCCGCGATGGTTACCACGCTGTGGACCTTGCGCCGCTTGCCAGCTCACCTGGCCTCAAGCGTTCCGCCACCCTCCTGATCCAGCATCCTGGTCGCCTGTGAGGCCCTCTTCGCAGGCAAGCCAGCTCCCACATTGGATAGTGGTGTATCCACAAGCCTAGCGTTTGATCTCTGGCCGCCTACAAATCAAACCGATCCACCGCCCGCCGCCGCTCATTGTCGTCGCGCACGTCATAGCTGGCAGTGGTCTGAATGTTGGTGTGATGCGCCAGTTTCTGCGCAATCGACAAATCATGTTCCTCGATCACCCGGGTGATAAACGAACGACGGAAATCATGGGGCATGATCTTGACCCCCACTTGATCACCGCGCTGGCGCGCGATGTAGTAAATCGCATGCTTGGTGATGCGTTCCCGCGTGATATGGCTGCCACGACGAATGCGGTTGAACAGGAAGCTGTCGTCCTGCTCGCCTTCCTTGAGGTGCTCGCGACGGAACGCCAGCCAGGCCTGCAGTTTGGCAAACGCCCAGTCCGGCGCGTACTTGACCAGCTCTTTGTTGCCCTTGCCGATCACGCGCAAGCTGCGCTCGTCAAAGTTGATCTGCGCCAGGTCCAGGTTCACCGACTCCGACTTGCGCATGCCCGAGCCATATAACAGACCGATCACTGCGGCATCCCGCAGGCCCTGAGGCCGAGGGTCGGCGGCGCAGACGTCGAGCATCTCGCGGATCAAGGTGCGGCGCAGGTTGCGGCCCTGGCCCAGGCGCGTGCCGGGTGTGGCCTTGACCGAGCGCATCTTCAACAGGTGGTCCTGGCTGATCAAGCTCATGCGCCACGCTTCATTCATCACCCCGCGCACCGCATTCACATACAGCGACGAGGTGTTCGGCGCAAAGCCGTCCTCGCGCAAGGCAGCCACCAGTGCGGTGACGTGTTCGGGCTGCAGCAGGTGCCAGTCAATCTCGTCGAGGTTGAGGTCTTCGAAACCCAGGCGGTCGGCGGCATCCTGCAGCACGTAGCGCATGGTCAGTTGGCTGGAAGGCGCCAGGCGGGTGAGATAAAGGGTCAGCGGGTTGCAGATGGACTCGGTCAAGGTAGATCAGCCTTTGGATTAAATACATCGACCAACTATTTGATTAGTCGATGTATTTAGTGGATTGGCGAAGGCCGAGTCTAACCCAGGACCGGCCCAGGCACAAAATCACGGGGCCGATTCATCGTCTTCGCTGGCTGCCTGAGGTTGGGCCAGGGACTGGCTCCAGTCAGCGTCCTGTTGCTGCATCAGCGCGAACCAATGCTGGCGCATAAAGGCGAGGTAGCTGTCCGGCGCCTTGGCAAAGTCCTTCTCGTCACCATAGCAACCCGGCAGTGGCAGTTCGGTGCCCTGCTCCTTGTATTGGCTGACCAACGCTTGCTGCGCCGCGACGCTGCAGTCGGTGGGCAGGGGCATGCCGCGCAAAGCACCAGCGTCCTCGTCCCACCAGCTGGCGCCCACGCGGTCAAGGCCACGCAGACGATACTTCCCGGACTTGCCGACATGCATGATCAGCTTGAATTCGTTGGGGCTGACATCACTGGTGCAGGCCCGTGAATAACCGACCGTGGCCTGGGTATTGCCGTCGCCCAGCAGGTCGGTGACCTTGGTGGCAGCCCGGTCAAAGCGCAGCCCGGCGTCGAATTCGCAGTGCTGCACATCGTCGTACAGCATCCACACGCGCTTGGGGCGCTCGCCGCTCAGCACATACTGCGCCGCGTAGACAAAGGCCGACTGGGTACCATCGTCATCGCGCTCACCGACTTGCTCGGCGAGTACCAGCAGGTTTTTGCCTTGGCGGTCATCCCAGGTATAAGCCGCGACCTGCTTGCCGCGCACTTCCACCCCGTCCGGCACTTGGTCCAGTGGGGTCAGCGCGACGCCTTGATCGGCCCGCACGCTGGTGACACAGGCCACCGTCATCAACAATCCCATCAGCGCTGGCCGCAACTGGCCGCGTAAAAGCTGCACGCTATTCATCCGAGTACCCTGGCAAGAGAGCGCTTACTTTACCGGCACTTGAGCGCCAATGCAGAGAAGATTGTTGAAGGGCGCGCATTGGCCTGATCACAAGGCTGAGATTGAACCAAGCGCCCTGTATAACGCTCCGATACTGCCATCTGACATCTAGATGTAACGCCTTGATTACCTAACTGAACCCTAGCTGTCTACCTGTCAAATAAACGGGTTTTTCATCCGCCTTTCATATTCGTTGAACATTTTTGCGCTTAACCTTGTACCCAACACTTCAGAGCAATCCGGGGTTTATCGACTAACCTGTTGATTACACTTTATCTTTAGCTCCGCGTTGTAGTCTGCGGGCTGTAGTTTTGCCCGATAATCACTGCCGTTTTCGCGCTCCAAGTTGCTCCAACCCGAGGTCATGAATCTTTGAAACCCTACCCTATTCATTGCGTGTCGATCGTTATACCGGTCTACAACGAACAAGAAAGCCTGCCTGAGTTGCTGCGTCGCACCACGGCAGCCTGCAAGCAACTGGCTTACGAATACGAAATCATCCTGGTGGATGACGGTAGCCGCGACAACTCCGCACAACTGCTCGAAGACGCCGCCGCCGAAGACGGCAGCAATGTGGTGGCGGTGATCCTTAACCGCAACTACGGCCAGCACGCGGCGATCATGGCCGGCTTTGAACAGTGCCGTGGCGAAGTGGTGATCACCCTCGACGCCGACCTGCAGAACCCGCCGGAAGAGATCCCGCGCCTGGTCGAGCAAGCCGCCCTGGGCTACGACGTGGTCGCCACCGTGCGTAATAACCGCCAGGACTCGGCCTTCCGCCGCTGGCCGTCGCGCTTGATCAACCTCGCCGTGCAACGTTCTACCGGCGTGGCCATGACCGACTACGGCTGCATGTTGCGTGCCTACCGCCGCACCATCGTCGACGCCATGCTCGCCTGCCGTGAGCGCAGCACGTTCATCCCGATCCTGGCCAACGGCTTCGCCCGCCACACCACGGAAATCCTGGTGCACCACGCCGAACGTGAACATGGCGAATCCAAATACAGCGCCATGCGCCTGATCAGCCTGATGTTCGACCTGCTGACCTGCATGACCACCACGCCCTTGCGGCTGCTGTCCATCGTCGGTTTCAGCCTGGCGGCGCTGGGCGTGCTGTTTGCCTTTGCCCTGATCGTCATGCGCCTGGCCTTCGGCGCCGACTGGGCCGGTGATGGCCTGTTCGTGCTGTTTGCGGTGTTGTTTGTGTTCACCGGTGGCCAGTTCATCGGCATGGGCCTTTTGGGCGAATACCTGGGCCGCATGTACAGCGATGTCCGCGCCCGCCCACGCTTCTTTATTGAAAAAGTACTGCGTAACCAACCGGCAGCACCGGCTCCAGTCGTCGTGGTTGACGGCCTGGTGCCTTCCCATACTTCTACTTCTACTTCTACTTCTTCTTCGGATCAGGTCCAGTCATGAGTTCAAAAGCTGTTGTATTCGCCTATCACGATATTGGCTGCGCAGGCATTGAAGCGCTGCTCAGCGCCGGTTACGACATTGCTGCCGTGTTTACCCATGCCGACGACCCCAAGGAAAACAACTTCTACGGTTCCGTCGCCCAACTCTGCGCCCGCAATGGCATCCCGGTACATGCACCGGAAGACGCCAACCACCCGCTGTGGATCGAACGCATCGCCAAGCTGAACCCGGAGTACATTTTCTCGTTCTACTACCGCAACCTGCTGAGCGAGCCGCTGTTGGCCACCGCCCGCAAAGGAGCGTTCAACCTGCACGGCTCGTTGCTGCCCAAGTACCGTGGCCGCGCCCCAGCCAACTGGGTGTTGGTCAACGGCGAAACCGAAACCGGCGTGACCCTGCATCGCATGGTCAAGCGTGCCGATGCCGGCGCCATCCTGGCCCAGCAGAAAGTCACCATCGAGCGCACCGATACCGGCCTGAGCCTGCACGCCAAGCTGCGTGATGCGGCCACTGCTCTGCTGCGCGATGCCCTGCCACAGCTGGCCCAGGGCACGCTGAGCGAAACCGCCCAGGACGAGAGTAAAGCCACCTACTTCGGTCGTCGCACCGCCGCCGATGGCAAGCTGGACTGGAAAAACCCCGCCGAGCAGCTGTTCAACCTGGTGCGCGCAGTGACCCAGCCGTATCCGGGCGCCTTCTGCGCCGTGGGCGAGCACAAGCTGATCGTGTGGCAAGCCGATGTGGTCAAGGGCAACGAAGGTCTGGCGCCTGGCCGTGTAATCAGCGTCAACCCGCTGCGCATTGCCTGCGGTGAAGATTCCCTGGTGGTCAAGTTCGGCCAGCGCAACGAAAACGGCCTGTATCTGGCCGGCCCGTCCCTGGCCGATGAACTGGGCCTGGTGGATGGCTCCGTACTGCGCGGCGCCGAATCGGGCCGCAAGCCGCGCCGTACCCGTGTGCTGATCCTGGGCGTGAACGGTTTTATCGGTAACCACCTGTCCGAGCGCCTGCTGCGTGACGACCGCTACGAAGTCTATGGCCTGGACATTGGCTCTGACGCGATCGAGCGCCTGCGCAGTCACCCGAATTTCCATTACGTGGAAGGCGATATCAGCATCCACACCGAATGGATCGAGTACCACATCAAGAAATGCGACGTGGTGCTGCCGCTGGTGGCCATCGCCACGCCGATCGAATACACCCGCAACCCGTTGCGTGTGTTTGAACTGGACTTCGAAGAAAACCTCAAGCTGGTGCGCTACTGCGTCAAGTACAACAAGCGCGTGATTTTCCCGTCGACCTCCGAAGTCTATGGCATGTGCCAAGACCCGTATTTCGACGAAGACACCTCCAACCTGGTGGTGGGCCCGGTCAACAAGCAACGCTGGATCTACTCGGTGTCCAAGCAACTGCTGGACCGCGTGATCTGGGCCTACGGCGACAAGGGCCTGAAGTTCACCCTGTTCCGTCCATTCAACTGGATGGGCCCGCGCCTGGACCGCCTGGACTCGGCGCGTATCGGCAGCTCCCGCGCCATTACCCAATTGATCCTGAACCTGGTGGAAGGCACGCCGATCCGTCTGTTCGACGGTGGTGAGCAGAAGCGTTGCTTCACCGACATTGCCGACGGCATCGAAGCCCTGGCGCGCATCATTGATAACGACAATGGCGTGTGCGACGGCCAGATCATCAACATCGGCAACCCCGAAAACGAAGCCAGCATTCGCCAGCTGGGCGAAGAACTGCTGCGTCAGTTCGAGGCTCACCCGCTGCGCCACAACTTCCCGCCGTTCGCCGGTTTCCGCGACGTCGAGAGCAAGGCGTTCTACGGCACGGGCTACCAGGACGTGGCGCACCGCAAGCCAAGCATCGAAAACGCCAAGCGCCTGCTGAACTGGGAGCCGAGCGTGCAGATGAGCGAAACCATCGGCAACACGCTCGATTTCTTCTTACGCGAGGCCATGCTTGAAATCGCCCAGTCTATTGACGAAGCCAAATAATGAAGGCAGGTCTTCGCATCGACGTCGACACCTACCGCGGCACCCGTGAAGGTGTGCCACGGTTGCTCGACTCCCTGGCCGAAGCCGGGGTCAAGGCGACGTTCTTCTTCAGTGTCGGGCCGGACAACATGGGGCGTCACTTGTGGCGCCTGATCCGCCCGCAGTTCCTGTGGAAGATGCTGCGCTCCAACGCTGCCGGCCTGTATGGCTGGGACATCTTGCTGGCCGGCACCGCCTGGCCAGGCAAGCCGATTGGCCGTGACCTGGGGCATTTGATGCGCCAGGCCAAGGCTGCCGGGCATGAAGTCGGCCTGCACGCCTGGGACCACCATGGCTGGCAGGCCAACACCGGGCGTTGGAGCGAGGCACAGCTGGTCGAGCAGATTCGACGCGGCGTAGACACCTTGAGCGACATCCTCGGCGAGCGCATCGACTGTTCAGCGGCCGCCGGCTGGCGTGCCGATGAGCGAGTGGTGCAAGCCAAGCAAGGCTTCAACTTTCGCTACAACAGCGATTGCCGGGGCACCAGCCTGTTTCGACCCACCTTGGCCGATGGCAGCGCGGGCACCCCACAAATTCCGGTAGACCTGCCGACCTTCGACGAAGTCGTCGGGCCGGTGGTGGCTGCCAACGATTTCAACCGCTTCATTCTTGATCGGTTCAACGCGTCAAAGCTGAACGTCTACACGATCCACGCGGAAGTAGAAGGGATTCTGATGGCCAATGATTTTCGCCAGTTGCTCGCCCAGGCCGTGCAGCGCGGCATCGAGTTCAAACCCTTGGGCGAGCTGTTGCCCACGGATGCGAACACCCTGCCCCAGCAACAGTTGGTGCGCGGCGCCTTGAGCGGCCGTGAGGGTTGGCTGGGAGTGCAGCAGGCATGATCCGCCGCTGGGCTTTGCCCCTGCTCCTACTGGCGTTCGCCGTGTTCTACCTGCTGCCGCTGGCCACCCATGGCCTGTGGATTCCAGATGAAACCCGCTATGCGCAAATCAGCCAGGAAATGCTGCTGACCGGCAAATGGGCCGCGCCGCACTTCATGGGCATTCGCTACTTCGAAAAGCCCGCCGCAGGCTATTGGATGATCGCGCTGGGCCAGGCGATCTTCGGGCAGAACCTGTTCGGCGTGCGGTTTGCCTCGGCATTGAGCACCGGTTTGAGCATTCTGCTGGTGTATCTGGTCTCTCGCCGGTTGTGGAACGACCCGCAAAAAAGCCTGGTCAGCACGCTGCTCTACATGAGCTTCGTCAGCGTGGCCGCGCTGGGCGGCTATGCCAACCTGGACCCGCAGTTCACCTTCTGGGTCAACCTGACGGGCGTGGCCTTGTGGTTCTGTTTCGACAGCACCACACGGCGTGCGCGCTTGTGGTCCTGGGCCTTGCTGGGCCTGGCGTGCGCCATGGGTTTCATGACCAAGGGCTTCCTGGCCTGGTTGCTGCCGGTGCTGGTCGCCCTGCCCTACGCCGTCTGGCAAAAACGTTTTGGCGAGTTGTGCAAATTTGGCCCTGTTGCCGTGGTGGTGGCGATTGCTGTCAGCGTGCCGTGGGCGCTGGCCGTGCACCTGCAGGAGCCGGACTACTGGCATTTCTTTTTCTGGCACGAGCACATTCAGCGCTTTGCCGGTGAAGACGCCCAGCACGCCGAACCCTTCTGGTATTACCTGCCGCTGCTGGTAGGGTTCGCGCTGCCGTGGGTCGCGCTGTTGCCGTCCGCGCTCAAGCAAGCCTGGCTGCAAAAGCGTGTGCCGAAAACTGCATTCCTGCTGCTGTGGCTGTTGATGCCCCTGGCCTTTTTCAGCCTGGCCAAAGGCAAGCTGCCCTCCTACATCATGCCGTGCATGCTCCCCCTGGCCTTGCTGATGGGCTCGGCCCTGAGCGACAAACTGGCTCAAGGCCACGGCCGCGTCCTGCGCATCAATGGCTGGTTGAACCTGGTGATCGGCGTGCTGGTATTGCTGGCCCTCAGCTGGTTCCAGTTGAAGAAGCCGGTATACGAACCGGGTGAGGAAACCCTCAGCCTGGTGCTGGTGTTCATCTTTCTGTTCGGTTGGATCGTGGTCAATCTGCTGCAAGCGGCACGCCCCTTGGCATTGTGGGCCGCGCCGCTGATCGGCAGTGGATTACTGGTGCTGCTGGTGCCTGCGGCGTTGCCCCATTCGGTGGTTTACAACAAGACCCCGGACCAGTTCATCATTGATCACATCGACGAATTGCAACCCAGCGTTGCCCTGCTGAGCAACGACCTGGGCGCCGCCTCGGCGCTGTCCTGGCGCCTCAAACGCCCCGATATCACGCTGTACAACACCTCGGGTGAGGTCAAGTACGGCCTGGCTTACGAGGACACCGCCCCGCGTCTGGTCGACCGTAATCGCATTCAGGCGTGGATGGCCGAAACCCGCCGTACCGGCGCGGTGGGCGTGGTGATGCGCGTCAATAGCACCGGCGAAAAAGAAGAACTCGCGCTGCTGCCTACCGACGGCAAGCGTTATGCGCAGGGCAAGATCGTGATCCTGATTTTCCCGCAGGTCGCGCCATGATCACCCTGCTGTTATTGCTCACGGCCTGCCTGCTCACCTGCATGGGCCAAGTCTCGCAAAAATTTGCCGTGGAAAGCTGGCGTGGCGTGCCAGACGGCTGGGTATCGAAACTGCGCTCGCCGTGGTTGTGGTCGGCGCTGGTGTGCCTGGGCCTGGGCTTGCTGGTGTGGCTGCTGGTATTGCAGCGCCTGGAAGTGGGCATTGCCTACCCCATGCTCAGCCTGAATTTTGTGCTGGTCACGCTGATGGCGCGCTTTGTGTTTCACGAACCCATTGATGGCCGTCACTGGCTGGGTGTGGGGCTGGTGATTGCCGGCGTCGTCTTGCTGGGGCGTCAGGTATGAGCCGCGCGCGGGGTTTCGCCCTGGCCCTGGGCAGTGTCGGCCTGGTGAGTGGCGCCCAATTGGGCATGCGCTGGAGCATGACGCGCCTGCCGCTCCCGACTGAATGGCTGGCTGCCCTCACCCACAACAGTATCGACCTGGGCGCCTTGGGCGTGGTGATCCTGGCGATCATCGCCTATGCGCTGTCAATGCTGTGCTGGCTCGCCGCACTGAAGCACTTACCCCTGGGCCGCGCTTATTCGCTGCTCAGCATCAGTTATGCGCTGGTGTACTTGCTGGCCGCCAGCCTGCCGGTGTTCAACGAAGTGCTCTCGCTTTCAAAAACCTTGGGGGTGGCCTTGGTCATCCTCGGCGTACTGGTTATCAACTCTCGTCGTACCAGCACCTCAAGTCCCAGGAATACCCCATGAAAATCAGTGTATTTGGTAGTGGTTACGTTGGTCTGGTCCAGGCCACTGTATTAGCCGAAGTCGGTCACGATGTCATTTGCATGGACGTTGACAAGCACAAGGTCGAATCGCTGCAGAAGGGTCACGTGACCATCTTCGAGCCGGGCCTGGCAGCCATGGTCAAGGACAACCTGGAAAGCGGGCGCCTGCGCTTTACCCACGACGAAAAACTCGCCGTCGAGCACGGCGAAGTGCTGTTTATTGCCGTGGGCACACCGTCGGATGAAGACGGTTCGGCCGACTTGAAATACGTGCTGTCGGTCGGTGATGCGGTTGCCCGCCATCGCGTGGCACCAGTGATCCTGGTGGAAAAATCCACCGTGCCGGTCGGCACCGGCGACACGTTGCGCGACCATATTCTCAAGAATCTGCGCGCCGCTGGCCGTGAGCTGCAGTTCGATATCGTCTCCAACCCGGAATTCCTCAAGGAAGGCTCAGCCGTTGCCGACTGCCGCCGCCCGGACCGCATCATCATCGGCTGCGAGCGTGAAGAGGTGCGCGAGGTGATGCGCGACCTGTACGCGCCCTTCAACCGCAACCACGACCGCATCATCTTCATGGACCTGCGCAGCGCCGAACTGACCAAGTACGCCGCCAACTGCATGCTGGCCACCAAGATCAGCTTCATCAACCAGATCGCCGAGTTGGCTGAACACCTGGGTGCCGACATTGAGTCGGTGCGCCTGGGCATCGGTGCCGACTCACGCATCGGCTACCACTTTATCTACCCCGGCTGCGGCTATGGCGGCTCGTGCTTCCCCAAAGACATGCGCGCCCTGATCCACAGCGCCAAGCAGGCCAACTGCTCCAGCGACTTGCTCGAAGCCGTGGAAGCCATCAACCAGCGCCAGAAGAGCAAGCTGTTCGAGCGCATCAAGGCGTTCTTCCAGGGCAACCTCAAGGGCAAGACGTTCGCCCTGTGGGGCCTGGCCTTCAAGCCCAACACCGATGACATGCGTGACGCTCCCAGCCGCGTGCTGATGGAAGCGCTGTGGGCCGCCGGCGCCAATGTGCGTGCTTTCGACCCGGAAGCCATGCAGGAAACCCAGCGGATCTACGGCGATGACCCGCGCCTGATGCTGATGGGCACCCCGGAGTCCACCTTGGGCGGCGCCGATGCGTTGATCGTGTGCACTGAATGGCAGCAATTCAAGGCGCCGGACTTTGACCTGATTCACCAGCGCCTGAAAACCCCGGTGATCTTCGACGGCCGTAACCTGTACGACGGTGAACGCCTGACGCGCAAAGGCTTCAAGTACTTCCCCATCGGCCGCGGCGACTCCTGCGAGTTGCCGATCCCCCAGCAAAACTGGGTGGAACAGGTCAAGGACGCTTGCTAGGTGAACATCGCCTTACCGTCCGCGCAGCGTGCAACGATCCGCCACCAGTCCCTGGGGCTGGGGCTCATGGCACTGGTGTTGTTTATCGCCGCCAACTGGCACCAGGCGATCATCGGCTTTGATTCGCGCTTTGTGCTGTTTGCCCAGGAAATGCTGCGCCATGGCCCGAGTTTCTTTCCCACCACCTATGGTCAGCCGTATGCCGATTACCTGGCGACGTCGACCCTGTTGACGTGGCTGCTGTCGGTACCCTTGGGCCAGGTCACCAGCCTGACGGCGTGGCTGCCCACGGCGGTCGCGTCGGCGCTGATTGTGGTGCTGGTCTATCGCCTCACGGCGCCCTACTCGCCGCGTTGGGGCCTGCTGAGTATTGCGATGCTGCTGCTCAGCAGTACCTTCGTCAGCGAAACCCGCGCAGTCTCCCTCGACCAGATGCTCGCCGCCGTGGCGTTGGCGGTGTTCTACCTGGGTTATGCTCATGACCACTTCGCCGCTGCCAAGCGCCTGCATTGGGTGTTTTTGCTGTTGCTGCTGGGGTTTGCAATCCGTGGCCCGATCGGCCTGGTGATCCCTACGGGCATGTTGTGCAGCTACTACCTGATCAACCGCCAGTGGCGCCAGCTGTTCAGCTTCGGCCTGCTGGCACTGGCGCTGCTGGCAGCCTGCGTCGGCCTGTTGCTGCTGCTGGCCAAGCTCAGCGGCGGCGAAGACTTTATGCATGACGTGATTCGCATGCAGTTCCTGGGGCGCATGGATGGCAGCGAAGGCTCCGGCGGCGTGCTGTATTACTTCACCAGTTCTTTGGGCAATTACGCCCTGGCCTATCCACTGGCCTTGTTAGTGCTGCTGGCGGTGCTGATGGGCGGTCGACGTGCGCCGGACCCAGCCTTGGAGCTTGTGCTCTATTGCGCGGCAGCGGCTGTGCTGGTGATGCTGGGCCTGTCGGTACCCCAAGCCAAGAAAGCGCGCTATATCCTACCGATGTTACCGATGGCCGCGATCATTGCCGCGTATCCCTTCGTGGTCACGCAAGGGCGGCTGTTTGCGTGGCTACGCGCCTTGATGCTGGGCATCTGGACGCTGTTGCCAACGCTGTTGGCCATTGGCTTGGTGGTGGCGCGGCGGCGCTACCCGGAGCCGCTGGCCGACCTTGCGCTGATCTTTGTCGTGCTTGGCATGCTACAGGTGCTGGCCCTGCTGGCATTGTTCCGAGCGCGGCTGCGCACCTACGGCCCTGCCTTGGCCGCCGTGTTCGCCCTGTGGAGCACCTACATCATGGTGGTCGAACCCCTGCAACGTCAGGTGTACGACACCCGCACCTTCAGCCTCGCGGTCAAGGCGCACGTTCAGCAGCAACCGGCGCCGCTGGTGTTGCACGCACTGGGCAAAGACGCGAAAGCCATCAAGTTCATGGTCAACTTCGATTGCGACAAGGTCCCGCTGTTTACCCAGTTGCCCGCCGAACTGAAAACGGTCCAGGCGCCGGCATGGTTGGTCATGAGCCAGGCCGACTTCCAGGCGCTGGACGATCCGCGCCTGCGTTCAATCACGCCGACACTCACCGCAGCGTTCGACAAAAGCCCCTATGTGTTGCTGCATTTGGCAAAAACCTCGACGCCTTGAGTGCTTTTGCGGCTGCAGTGTAAGAAAGAACGCCCACTCTTCCACGAGTGGGCGATTTTCATCATAGGTATCAAGAAAACACCTACATTTGTTTGCGTAATGGCTGGTGCACTTTCCCTTTCGGTGCTCGGAGCCCAACGGTAGACTCGCTGCCACGTGCACTTATTATCTACCACCCGACCGTCAGGACTGCCCTGAAACGCTTGGGTCAGGGTACTTCATGACAACAAGGACGTTGTAGGCTGCCCACGCGCGATGGCTTACTTCATTGAGAGGACAATGCCGTGCGACAAGACCTGTTAACCGTACCTTTACCCAGGCTGGATCGTTTGATGGCATTGCGTGACGCACTGGTGGCATTGAAGGGGCCGCTGGCCGACGATCCAAGGCTGCGCGAAGACCTGCAAGCACGCCTGTTCAATGAAGAAACCCATCGTCGCGTGCTGGGCAAGATCAATCCGGCTACACCCGCAGACTCCGGGCCGATTACCTACGGCGAGGCCTTTTAGCTGCATTTATTTTGCATTTAACCCTCATTAATCTGCATTGGCGCCGCGTTATCAAGCACGGCACACTGCACAGGTTCCTTCCCCCAATGTTGGAACCTTCAAAGGGCTGTTCCGGGAAACCAGGCAGGCCTTTTTTTTCGCCCGCTGTTTATGGACCGTCTTTCAATGCTCGCTCGCTGGTTACCCGCTGCAATCAACACCCGTCCCGCCGAATGGAGCCGTGCAGCCATCGGTATGGCCCTGGGCACGCTGTTCAGTGTCTGGGCCTGTGCCCAGGTGTTCGGCATGGAAGTGGCCCTGCACCTGCTCGGCCCTCTTGGCGCATCGGCCGTACTGCTGTTTGCCGTGTCGTCGGGGGCGCTGGCTCAACCCTGGTCGATCATGGGCAGTTACCTGTGTGCAGGCGTCGTCGCGTTGCTGGTCGCCCGCGTCCTGGGGCGCACCTTGGGCAGCGCGTGCCTGGCGGCGGGCATGACCGTGATCCTCATCTGCTGGCTGCGCTGCCTGCACCCGCCGGCCGGTGGCCTGGCCATGACCCTGGTGCTGGCCGATCCTGCGTCCATCGCCCTTGGCTGGTATGAACTGGCGCCGGTGATGCTCGGTGCCGGCGCCCTGCTCGTCTGCGCGCTGGCCTATAACAATGCCACGCGCACGCGTTATCCCAAGGGCCTTGCCGAGCCTGCCCCGGTTATCCTGGGCACTACCACCGCCGTGAGCGAGCCGAGCATCACGGCAGCCGACCTCAAGCTCGCGTTGGCCGAGATGGAGCAGTTCTACGATGTCGAACCGACAGAGTTGGAGCAACTGATCCACGCCGCCGAGGGCCATGCCCGACGTCGCAGTATCGGTGAGGTACTGGCCAGCCGGGTGGTTTGACCGGCACTGCATAAATGCAACAACGACCTGCAGGATTCCGGGTTGTACGGGGCAAATTTGCACTGGTACGATCACGAGAGAGTTCACCCGCGAACATCTTGATAAAGACAATAAAAGCAGGGAGTTAGAGATGACTGCTCAGGTTTCATCCCAAGCAAGCCACGCCGAGGTGCAGCAGGACGCTGTCCTGGCATGCGTGCGCAACCATATCGGCCACCTCACCCTCAATCGTCCCGCTGGCTTGAACGCCATCACCCTGGACATGGTCCGCCAGTTAACCGCGCACTTGCAGGCCTGGGCCGACGACCCCGAGGTCTACGCCGTGGTACTGCGCGGCGCCGGTGAGAAAGCCTTTTGCGCCGGCGGCGACATCCGTTCGCTGTACGACAGCTTCAAGCAAGGCGACACCCTGCACCAGGACTTCTTCGTCGAGGAATATGCCCTCGATCTGGTCATCCACCACTACCCTAAACCCGTACTCGCGTTGATGGACGGCTTCGTCCTCGGCGGTGGCATGGGCCTGGTGCAAGGCGCAGACCTGCGGGTGGTGACTGAACGCAGCCGCCTGGCAATGCCGGAAGTGGCCATCGGGTACTTTCCGGATGTGGGCGGCAGCTATTTCCTCTCACGCATCCCGGGTGAGCTGGGTACTTACCTTGGGGTGACTGGCGTGCAGATCCGTGCGGCCGATGCCTTGTACTGCGGGTTGGCAGACTGGTACATCGACAGCGCCAAGTTGGTTGAGCTGGATCAGAAACTCGACGGTCTGCACTGGCACGACTCGCCGCTCAAGGACCTGCAAGGCGCACTCGCCAAGCTCGCCGTGCAGCAATTGCCCGACGCCCCCTTGGCGGCCTTGCGCCCGGCCATTGACCACTTTTTCGGGTTGCCGGACGTGCGCAGCATCGTCGAGCAACTGCAGCAAGTAACCGTGGCCGATAGCCACGACTGGGCACTGACCACCGCCAACCTCATGCAGACCCGCTCGCCCCTGGCCATGGCCGTGACCCTGGAGATGCTGCGCCGTGGCCGCCACCTGCCACTGGAACAGTGCTTTGCCCTGGAACTGCACCTGGATCGCCAATGGTTCGAGCGCGGCGACCTGATCGAAGGGGTTCGCGCCCTGATCATCGACAAGGACAAGTCTGCGAAGTGGAACCCGCCCACCCTCCATGCGCTGGATGCCAGCCACGTGGAGAGCTTCTTTCGCGACTTCGTGCAGATTGGGAAATAAGCCATGCAAGATCTTGAATACACTGAAGAACAAGTGATGATCCGCGACATGGCGCGCGATTTTGCCCGTGGCGAAATCGCCCCCCATGCCCAAGCCTGGGAAAAAGCCGGCTGGATCGACGACGCCCTGGTGGCGAAGATGGGCGAGCTGGGCCTGCTGGGCATGGTCGTCCCGGAAGAATGGGGCGGCACCTATGTCGATTACGTCGCCTACGCCCTGGCCGTGGAGGAAATATCCGCCGGTGACGCTGCGACGGGCGCGTTGATGAGCATCCATAATTCAGTCGGTTGCGGGCCGATCCTCAACTACGGCACAACCGAACAGAAACACACCTGGCTGGCGGAACTCGCCAGCGGCCAGGCCATCGGTTGCTTCTGCCTGACCGAACCCCAAGCCGGTTCCGAAGCCCATAACCTGCGCACCCGTGCCGAACTGCGTGATGGCCAATGGGTCATCAATGGCGCCAAGCAGTTTGTCAGCAACGGCAAGCGGGCCAAGTTGGCCATCGTGTTCGCCGTGACCGATCCGGACCTGGGCAAGAAAGGCATTTCGGCGTTCCTGGTGCCCACCGATACCCCAGGTTTCGTGGTCGACCGCACCGAGCACAAGATGGGCATTCGCGCGTCAGACACCTGCGCCGTCACCCTCAACCAATGCAAGGTTCCTGAAGCCAATCTATTGGGTGAGCGCGGCAAGGGCCTGGCCATCGCCCTCTCCAACCTCGAAGGCGGCCGCATTGGTATCGCCGCCCAGGCCCTGGGTATTGCCCGCGCCGCGTTTGAAGCCGCGCTGGCCTACGCCCGTGATCGGGTGCAGTTCGACAAGGCAATCATCGAACACCAGAGCGTGGCCAACCTGCTAGCCGACATGCAAACCCAGCTCAACGCTGCGCGCCTGCTGATCCTCCACGCCGCGCGCCTGCGCACTGCCGGCAAACCGTGCTTGTCCGAAGCCTCCCAGGCCAAGCTGTTCGCCTCGGAAATGGCCGAGCGGGTCTGCTCCAAGGCAATGCAGATTCATGGTGGGTATGGGTATCTGGAGGATTACCCGGTGGAGCGCTATTACCGCGATGCGCGGATCACACAGATTTACGAAGGCACCAGCGAGATTCAGCGGATGGTGATTGCCCGGGAGTTGAAAAACTACCAGCTCTAACGGACATCACACAATCGCCTTCTGTAGGAGCGAGCTTGCTCGCGAAAAACGTCAACGATAACGCGTGCTACCTGAATAAACGCGGCGCCTGTGAGTTTTTCGCGAGCAAGCTCGCTCCTACAAAAAAGCCTTAACTGTCTGCGACGTTTGGCAGGGGTTACTTATCCTTGAATTCCGGCGTTCGCTTGGCCACGAATGCGGCCATGCCTTCCTTCTGGTCCTGGGTGGCGAACGCCGCATGGAACACCCGGCGCTCAAAGCGCACGCCTTCGGACAGGCTGACTTCAAACGCACGGTTCACGCTTTCCTTGACCATCATGCTGATCGGCACGGATTTACCGGCGATCAGGGTGGCCACTTTCAGTGCTTCTCCCAGCAGTTCATCAGCGGGCACGATGCGCGCCACAATCCCGCAACGCTCGGCTTCTACCGCGTCGATAAAGCGCCCCGTCAGGCACATGTCCATGGCCTTGGCCTTGCCCACTGCACGGGTCAGGCGCTGGGTGCCGCCCATGCCCGGCAGCACGCCCAGGTTGATTTCCGGCTGACCGAATTTGGCGGTGTCGCCGGCGAGGATAAAGTCACACATCAAGGCCAGTTCGCAGCCGCCGCCCAGGGCGAAGCCATTCACGGCGGCGATGATCGGCTTGCGGCGGTTGGCCACGCGATCGCTGTCGCTGAACAGGTCGTCCATATAGATCTGCGGGTAGGTCAGATCGGCCATTTCCTTGATATCGGCACCGGCCGCGAAGGCTTTTTTCGAGCCAGTCAGCACGATGCAGCCAATTTCAGGGTTGGCTTCCAGGCTGTCCAACGCCTGGTTCAGTTCGCTGACCAGTTGCGCATTCAAGGCGTTCAGCGCGTTGGGGCGGTTAAGCGTGATCAGCCCGACACGGCCCTGGACGTCTAGCAGGATGGTTTCGTAACTCATGTATCGGCTCCTTAAAGATTGCGTGAGATGACCATGCGTTGAATATCGCTGGTGCCTTCGTAAATCTGGCAGACCCGCACATCGCGGTAGATCCGCTCCAGGGGGAAGTCGTTCAGGTAACCGTAACCGCCCAGGGTTTGCAAGGCGGCCGAGCAGACTTTCTCGGCCATTTCCGAGGCAAACAGCTTGGCCATGGACGCCTCGACCAGAGCCGGTTTACCGCTGTCACGCAGGGCGGCGGCGTAATGCACCATCTGCCGAGCGACGGCGATCTGGGTGGCCATGTCGGCCAGGCGAAAGGCGACGGCCTGGTGTTCGATCAGCGGCTTGCCAAAGCTTTCACGCTCACGGGCATAGTCGCGGGCCGCTTCGAAGGCGGCGCGGGCCATGCCTACCGACTGGGACGCGATGCCCACGCGGCCGCCTTCCAGGTTGGCCAGGGCGATTTTGTAGCCCTCGCCCTCCTCGCCCAGGCGGTTGGCCACCGGCACTTTCACGTCTTCAAACAGGATCTGGCAAGTGTCCGAGGCATGCTGCCCCAGCTTGTCTTCCACCCGTGCCACGGTATAACCGGGCGAATCGGTGGGCACGATAAACGCGCTGATCCCACGCTTGCCTGCGGCGGGGTCGGTGACCGCAAACACAATCACTATCCCGGCGTTTTGCCCGGACGTGATGAACTGTTTGCAGCCGTTGAGTACATAGTGGTCGCCTTCAAGGCGCGCACGGGTTTTCAGGCTGCTGGCATCGGAGCCGGCCTGGGGTTCGGTCAGCGCAAAAGCTCCCAGCATGGCGCCGCTGGCCAGGGGCGTGAGGAACTGCTCTTTCTGTTGGTCATTGCCGAACTTGAGGATCGGCACGCAACCCACCGAGTTGTGCACGCTCATGATCGTGGAGCAAGCACCGTCGCCCGCAGCGATTTCTTCCAGGGCCATGGCGTAGGCCAGGTAGCCGGTGTCGCAACCGCCCCACTGCTCCGGGACCAGCATGCCGAAAAAGCCCAGTTCGGCCATTTGCGCAATGGCCTCCTTGGGAAAACGATGCTCGCGGTCCCACTCGGCGGCGAAGGGTTTCAAGCGTTCCTGGGCAAATTGCCGGGCTGCGTCGCTGATCTGCAGTTGTTCGTCATTGGGCAACATGGGTCATCCTCAATACAGGCATTCAACGGCCATCGCCGTGGCTTCACCGCCGCCAATGCAGATAGCGGCGACACCACGCTTGAGGCCCTTCTGACGCAGGGCCGCGAGCAATGTCACCAGGATGCGTGCGCCGGAGGCACCAATGGGATGGCCCAATGCGCAGGCGCCGCCGTGCACGTTGACCTTCTCGTGGGGAATCTCCAGCTTGCTCATGGTCACCAGGCTGACCACGGCGAAGGCCTCGTTGATTTCGAACAGGTCCACCTCGTCGAGGCTCCAGCCGGTCTTGCTCATCAGCTTGCGGATCGCTCCCACCGGTGCCACCGGAAACAGCCCTGGCTCATCGGCAAACGCGGCGTGCCCGTGGATCACTGCCAACGGCTTGAGGCCGCGCTTGAGCGCCTCGGACTCACGCATCAGCAACAACGCCGCGGCGCCATCGGAGATCGAGCTGGAGTTGGCTGCTGTCACTGTACCGCCGTCACGGAACGCCGGTTTCAGGCTGGCAATCTTGTCCAGCTTGGCTTTTGGCGGTTGCTCATCGTGCAGGATGGTTTTTTGTTCCTTGCCCACGGTGACCTGCACCGGGACGATTTCACTGGCAAAGCTGCCGTGGGTGATGGCCTCTTGTGCGCGGGTCAGGGAAGCGATGGCAAACGCGTCCTGGGCTTCCCGGGTAAAACCATTGTGCTCGGCGCAGTCCTCGGCAAAGGTGCCCATAAGGCGCCCCTTGTCGTAAGCATCTTCGAGGCCGTCGAGGAACATATGGTCGAGCACCTTGCCGTGGCCCATACGGTAGCCGCTGCGCGCACGGTCCAGCAGGTACGGGGCGTTGGACATGCTTTCCATGCCGCCAGCGATCACCACATCGACACTGCCAGCGCGCAG
The DNA here is from genome assembly GCF_001902145.1 of Pseudomonas fluorescens. GTDB lineage: Bacteria > Pseudomonadota > Gammaproteobacteria > Pseudomonadales > Pseudomonadaceae > Aquipseudomonas > Aquipseudomonas fluorescens_BV. The sequence goes on along the minus strand of NZ_MRST01000018.1, from coordinate 27,051 downwards.
CGAATCGTGGGCCAGAATCGTCGCTTCCATGCCGGAACCGCACATCTTGTTGAGGGTGGTGCAGCGCGTGCCCTTGTCCAACCCGGCGCCCAGGGCAGCCTGGCGGGCAGGCGCCTGTCCAAGCCCGGCGGGCAGCACGCAGCCAAACAGCACTTCATCGACAGCATCGGTGGCGATACCGGCACGCTCGACCGCCGCACGAATGGCGGCTGCGCCCAGCTGCGGTGCGGTCAGGCTTTTGAGGTCGCCCTGGAACCCGCCCATGGGCGTGCGCACGGCGCTGACAATAACAATAGGGTCGTTCATAGCCATTGCTCCTTATTTGGCGGCCATGCGCAAGGCACCGTCGAGACGGATCACCTCGCCATTGAGCATGCTGTTTTCAATGATGTGGCGTACCAGCGCGGCATATTCGGCGGGCTTGCCCAGGCGTGGCGGGAACGGCACGCCGGCAGCCAGGGAGTCGCGCACCTGCGGGGTCATGCCGGCCATCATCGGGGTTTCGAAAATGCCCGGTGCAATGGTCATCACCCGGATACCAAAGCGCGCCAGCTCCCGTGCGGCCGGCAAGGTGAGGCTGGCGATCGCGCCCTTGGAGGCGGCGTACGCAGCCTGGCCGATCTGCCCATCGAATGCCGCCACCGAGGCGGTATTGATGATCACGCCGCGCTCGCCGTCGGCATTCGCCTCGGTTTCAGCGATAGCCGCAGCGGCCAGGCGCAGCAGGTTGAAGCTGCCGACCAGGTTGACGTTGATCACCTGGGCAAAGCTTGCCAGGCCGTGCGGGCCATTCTTGCCGAGGATCTTCTCGCCACGCACCACACCCGCGCAGTTGACCAGGCCATGCAAGCCACCAAAGGCCTCGACCGCTGCCTTCACCGCAGCTTCTGCAGCGGCTTCCTGGCTGATGTCTGCTACAGCACTGCGGGCGTTGTCGCCCAGTTGCTCGGCCTTGGCGGCCACAGCGTCGGCGTTCAAGTCCACCAGCATCACCTTGGCACCCGCGGCGACCAGCATTTGCGCCGTGGCCGCGCCGAGGCCCGACGCGCCGCCGCTGACCAGGAATACCTTGTTTTCAATCTGCATCGTTGTTTCCTTTTAAAGGGATCAAGCCACGGCCGCCTGGGCCTTGGCGATTTCCTGATTGCGCAAAATAAAGCGTTGCAGCTTGCCGCTCGGGGTCTTGGGCAAGTCGCTGACAAATTCGATTTCCCGCGGGTACGCATGGGCGGCGAGGCGCTGGCGTACATGCAGGCGCAGTTCTTCAGCCAGCTGCGGGGTGGCACGGTATTGCTCACTGATCACCACAAAGGCTTTGACCAGCTCGGTGCGCTCCGGGCAAGGCTTGCCGACCACGGCAGCCTCGACCACCGCCGGGTGTTCCACCAACGCACTTTCCACATCGAAAGGGCCGACGCGGTAGCCGGATGTAGTGATCACGTCGTCGCTGCGCCCGACAAAGCTGATGCTGCCGTCCGGGTTCAGCTCCACGGTGTCGCCGCTGAGGTAGTACTTGCCGACGAACGCCTTGGTTTTCACGCCGTCGTACCCGGCAAACCAGCACATGGGCGATTGCTCGCGGTCGATGGCAAGGATGCCGGGTTGGCCGGCCGGCAGCTCCTGATGGTTGTCATCCAGCACCACGATGCGATGCCCTGGCGAGGCAAAACCCGCCGAGCCGACATGCACCGAATGCGCCAAACCATGGTGATTGCACAGCACCATGCCCAGCTCGGTCTGGCCGTAATGGTCGTGGATGGTCACGCCCAGGTTGTCGGCGAACCAGCGGATCACCTCCGGGTTCAATGGCTCGCCGGCGCTGCTGACGATGCGCAGCTTGCCCTTGATCGAACGGGCGAACTGTTCGCCACCGGCAATCAACAGCCGATACGCCGTGGGCGAACCGGTCAGGTTGGTGATCGCGTATTTATTGATGACCCGGCAGGTGCTTTCCAGGGTGAACGGCCCATCGTAGAAGGTGATCGGGTGCCCCATGGACAACGGCCCGGTCACGCCGAAATAGATGCCATAGGCCCAGCCAGGGTCGGCAACGTTCCAGAACGCGTCCTCGGGGCGCAAGTCCACGGCGTCGCGCATGTAGCCCTGGAACGCGACGATGGCCTTGAGCGGTACCGACAGCGCCTTGGACGGGCCGGTGGTGCCGGAGGTGAACATCAGCAGGAACGGCTCCTCTGCGCCCAGCAGCACCGGCTCGCAGTGAGAAGAGTAATTGGGCAGTTCGGCCCAGAAGCTGTAGTCGCCCCGCACGATACCTTCGCCCTTGGCCCCGGCGACTGTGACGATGGTCGGGCAGTCGGCGACTTCGCCCAGCTTGGGGCGGTTCACTGCATCGGTGACCACCAGCGCTGCGCCAGAGCTGTTCAAGCGATGTTCAATCGCCTTGGGGCCGAACGCGGTAAACAGCGGCTGATAGACCGCGCCGATGCGCCACGTCGCCAGCACGACCACCAACAGTTCGGCAGTGCGGGGCAACAGGCCCGCCACCTTGTCACCGCGCTTGACGCCCTGGGCCAGCAGGAAGTTGGCGAAACGTGCGGCCTGCTCTTGCAGTTCGGTAAAGGTCGACGTGGCGCTGCGCCCGTCCTTGCCTTCCCAGAACAACGCGATGCGCCCCGGCAGTGCGTGACGGTCACAGCATTCCACACAGGCATTGAGCGCCTGCAGATTGCCGGCCAGTGCGGCGTCGACGGTGTGCTGGTAATCAAACTCGCTGGTGGCAGCCAAATACTCACGCATCGCTTCCTATCCTTCTGTGTTTTTATTTTCAGGACGTTTACAACTCGATAAACCGCTGAAATAGTCGCTCCAGAGCGGCGCAGCGGCAATGGTCAAAGCCTTCAACCTGGCTGACTGGTTTGGCCAGTCCGTAGTGAAACGCGGGGGGCTTTTTCGCTTTCTGGGAGCGGGCTTGCCCTAATGCCGTTCAGTTAAGGCTTTTTGTAGGAGCGAGCTTGCTCGCGAAAAACTCACAGGCGCCGCGTTCAATCAGGACACACGCGTTATCGTTGACGTTTTTCGCGAGCAAGCTCGCTCCTACAGAGGGTTATGTACTGCCCGGCTCCCACGTTAGTCATTGAGTCGACTGATCAGACGGTCGATCCAAGTGATTGGACGCGATGCATAGCAGCTTCTAATCTGACGGCCTGCTCCGCCACAGAAGCCCTCCATGATCGTTCGCCCTAAACCCAACGTCCTGGGTATCCTGTTCTCCCTCAAAGGCTCCATTGCCAAGCGCATTGCCTGGCGCAGTCTGCTGGTCACGCTGTTGGCCTCGGTCATCGTGCTGGTGGAAACCCTGCACCCCGCCTATTTTTCCAAGGTCAACGCTACGCCCTTCACCTTGTTGGGCCTGTCACTGTCGATCTTCATGAGTTTTCGCAATAACGCCTGCTACGACCGTTGGTGGGAGGGCCGCAAGCAACTGGGGCAAATGGTCATTGACGTGCGCTCGCTGATTCGCGAGACGCAGGTGCTGGGGGACACCGCCGAGCGTGCTGGCCTGCTGCGCGGCCTGTGCGGTTTTGCCCATGGTTTGGTCGCGCATTTGCGCCATGAAGATCAATCCCGGGCGATACACCCGTGGATCAGCGTGCCAGCGGGCCACCCCAACCTGCCGGACAGCGTGCTGCAAACGGTCGGTGCGCGCTTTTCGGTCCTGGCACAACAGGGCGTGATCAGCGAATGGCGCTACACCCAACTGGAAGCCCGGCTGGTCAGCCTGAGCCAGGTGCAGGCGGCGTGCGAGCGCATCAAGACCACGCCGCTGCCCTTTCCCTACACCCTGCTGTTGCACCGTACCATTTACCTGTTCTGCATCTTGCTGCCATTCGCCATGGCCGAGCCACTTGGCTGGTTGACGCCGGTGTTCACCGCGATTGTCAGCTACACCTTCTTTGGCCTGGATGCGATTGGCGATGAATTGGAAGACCCCTTCGGCTTCGACGAAAACGACTTGCCGTGTGACGCCATCCTGCGGACATTGGAGCGCGAGATCCTCGCCGCCCTTGGCGAAGTCAACCTGCCGCCTGCGTTGGAGCCAGCGGACTACGTGCTGACCTGACGCGGGTTTGACACTCGCCTCGCACTGACCGAAGCTTGGAACTTTGCTGCCCAAGCTTTCGGACGCCTGCATGTCAAAGTCACGCCGTTACTCCATCATCGGCCTGTGCGCCCTGTTGCTGATCGTACTGATCACCTGGTTTTTCTCCCGCACCCCGGCAGTGGCCGTCCCCCCGGCCATCGCACATGGCTATTCCAAGGCCTTGAAGCAGGCGCATAACGGCGAGCCAGGCGCAGCACGGGTGTTGTACCAACAGCTGGGCCGGCCGGACCTGTCGCCCGAGCGCCGCGCCGCCTTGCACGCTGAGCTGCCCAATTACCCCAGCCCCCAGGCGCTGAAACTGGCCGATAAAGACCTGGCCAATGAGTCGGCGCTGGTGCGCGAAGCCGCGATTCACAGCATCGTCGGCCTGGTGCCCACTGGCCAACGCACCTTACTGCTCGGCCCAGTGCTGGACGATCCCGAACAACCGGTGCGCTTTGCCGCCGCCAACGCCTTGCTCGGCCTGTCGCCCGATACCCTGGGCTTGTACTTTGGCCCACTGCAGCAGGTGCTCGATGAATTCGTGACAACGCTCAAGGCCCAGCCCGAAACAGCTGAAGGCTGGATTCAATTGGCGCGCCTGTACATCCACAGTGCCCTGCTGCCGGAGGCGCAAAACGCCCTGGAGCAGGCAATGCGCTTGCAGCCGGACAACCTGCAAGCGGTGGTATCGCAAATCGAACTGCTGGACAAACAAGGAAAGACTGACGAGTCGCGTCAACTGCTGGCCCGACAGTTGGCTGCGCACCCCGAATCGGCCTACCTGCAACATGCTCTGGGCATGTGGCTGCTGCACCATGGCGAGCGCCCCTACGCCCTGCTAGGCCTGTCCAAGGCGGTGGAGCTTGCGCCGGACAACCCGGATTATCGCTACGACCTGGCCACGACCCTGCACGCCCAGGACGAAGTAGAGGCGGCCCAGCGCCAGTTGGAAGAAATCGTCCAGCGTCATCCCGCCAACCGCAAAGCCCGCGTGCTGCTGGTCAACTACTGGAAAGAGACCGGCCAGTTGCAGAACGTCCAGGTGCTGCTCGCTCAACTGGAGCAACAGAACCCGGATGATCCGGCGCTACAGCAGGGCCTGTAGGAGCGAGCTGCTCGCGAAAAACGTCAACGATAACGCGTGCTTGCTGAATGAACGCGGCGCCTGTGGGGTTTTCGCGAGCAAGCTCGCTCCTACACCGCTGCAATTCGTACAAAACGTTGAACCGCTACGTGCCACTACGGTCAAGTGAATATGGCGCGTCCCAGTCGGCGTGCCCCTTTACTTGTACGTGACCTGAGGGCACTTCTTGAGTACATCCAAACAGCTGTTGAGTGAAAAGGCGGCCACCGGCGTCGAAGGTCTTGATGACATTCTTGCCGGGGGGCTATCGCGAAGCCACGTGTTTTTGCTCGAGGGTGAACCCGGCACCGGTAAAACCACCGTGGCCCTGCACTTTCTGCGAGCCGGTGCGCAGAATGGCGAACGTTGCTTATATATCACTCTGTCCGAAACCGAGCACGAATTGCGCCAGGGTGCCAAATCCCACGGCTGGGACTTGGATGAACATATTCATATCTTCGAGCTGACTCCACCGGAAAGCCTGCTCAACGCCGATCACCAGCAAAGCCTGCTGTACTCCTCCGACCTGGAGCTGGGTGAAGCCACCCGCCAGATCTTTGAAGTGGTAGAACGGGTCAAGCCAACCCGCGTGGTGGTCGACAGTCTGTCTGAGATCCGCCTTCTGGCGCAGAGCTCCTTGCGCTATCGCCGGCAGATCCTGGCGATCAAGCACTACTTCGTGCGTTATGACGCCACCGTACTGCTGCTGGACGACCTGACCACCGAGTCCCTGGATAAAACCGTGCACAGCGTGGCCCACGGGGTGATTCGCCTGGAGGAACTGACCCCCGACTACGGCGCCGAGCGTCGTCGCGTCCGGGTGGTGAAATACCGTGGCCAGAAATACCGTGGCGGCTTTCACGACTTCACCATCATGGGCGACGGCATCCACGTATTCCCGCGCCTGGTGGCGGCCGAGCATCGGGGCGGTTACAACCGTCAGACCTTGAGCAGTGGCATCGAGGAGCTGGACTCTTTGCTCGGCGGCGGTATCGAGACCGGCTCCAGCAGCCTGATTCTCGGTCCGGCGGGTACCGGCAAGTCGCTGATATCGATGGTCTTCGCCGCCGCCGCCGTGTCGCGAGGCGAAAAGGCTGCGCTGTTCATCTTCGATGAAGAGCTGGGCCTGCTGTTCGAACGCATGAAGAACATGGGCATCGACCTGGCTGCTATGCGAGACACCGGCAACCTGCTGATCGAACAGGTCGACGCCGCGGAACTCTCCCCCGGCGAATTTTCGCATCGGGTTCGCCGCTGCGTGGATGAACGCGGCATCAAGACCGTGGTCATCGACAGTATCAACGGCTACCAAGCCGCCATGCCCGAAGAGAACGCGCTGATCCTGCATATGCATGAGCTGCTGCTGTACCTCAACCGCCGAGGCGCCGCGACTTTTATGACGGTGGCCCAGCATGGCCTGGTGGGCGACATGCAGACGCCGGTCGACATCACCTACCTGGCCGATACCGTGATCCTGCTGCGTTATTTCGAGGCTCTGGGTAAAGTTCGCCGGGCGATTTCGGTCATCAAGAAAAGAACCGGCTCCCATGAGTCGACCATTCGCGAATATCGCATCGGCAGCCGCGGCATGACGGTGGGTGTCCCACTGGATAACTTCCAGGGTGTGCTGCGGGGCATTCCGACCTATATGGGCGCCGGCTCTCCTCTGCTCAAGGATGAGGGCTAGTGCCGGCCCTTTCTCCCGCCTCCGAGCGCGCCATCGTGCTGGCACCCATGGGCCGCGATGGCTCATTGGCGCTGATGATGCTTAACGAAGCCGGCTACAGCGGCATCGTCGCCGACAGCCTGGCAGCCTTGTGCCAAGAGCTGACGCAGGGCGCCGGCCTGCTCATCATTGCCGCTGAGGCGCTACGTGGCGTAGATCTGGAACCCTTGCTTGAGCAGTTGCATCAGCAACCGGCCTGGTCCGACCTGCCTATCGTGCTGATGACCCAGCATGGCGGCAAAGAGCAGAACGGCTCGACCCGGCTGAGCGGCTTGCTGGGCAACGTCACGTTTCTGGAGCGGCCGTTCCATCCCATCACCTTGATCAGCCTGGTCAGCGCCGCCCTGCGCGGTCGGCGTCGCCAGTACGAAGCGCGGGACCGGTTGATTGACTTGAGCGAGAGTGAGCTGCGTCTACAACGCACCCTGGAAACCCTCGAACAGCAAGTAGAAGAACGCACAGCTCAACTGCGTCACAACGAAGAAGCCCTGCGCCAGTCGCAGAAAATGGAAGCCGTCGGCCAGCTGACCGGCGGTATCGCCCATGACTTCAACAATATGCTTACCGGCATTATCGGCAGCCTGGAACTGCTGCGCCGGCGTGTAGCGCGAGGCAAACTGGATGACCTGGACAGCCTGATCGACCTGGGCGTGACCTCCGCCAACCGCGCGGCCAGCCTCACCCACCGACTGTTGGCATTCTCCCGTCGACAATCGCTGGATTCCAAGCCGGTGCAGATCAACCAGTTGGTCACCGCCATGGGTGAGTTGTTGCAACGCAGTATCAACGAAAGCATCAGCCTGGACATGCGTCTGAACGATGCCTTGTGGACCGCCGAAGCCGACCCGAACCAGCTCGAAAGCGCCCTGCTCAACCTGGTGATCAACGCGCGCGACGCCATGCCCGCCGGTGGCACACTGACCGTGGAAACCACTAACCGCCACCTCGACAGTGTCTTTACCGCCGCCTACGGCACCTTGACCCCAGGCGATTACGTAGAGCTGAGTGTCAGCGACAACGGCTGCGGTATTCCACAACACTTGATGGGCCGCGTGTTCGATCCGTTTTTCACCACTAAACCCATCGGCCAGGGCACGGGGCTGGGGCTGTCGATGATCTACGGCTTCGCTCGCCAGTCTCGTGGGCATGTGACCATCCACAGCGAAGTCAACAAAGGCACGACGGTCAGCCTGTTTCTGCCGCGCTTCATCGGTGAGCCCCAGGCACAGGCGCCGCTCAACCCGACACTGCTGCCGTTTGCCAATGCTGGGGAAACGGTATTGATTGTCGAGGATGACCCCGCGGTTCGGGTGCTGGTCAGCGCTGTGCTCAAAGAACTGGGGTATGGGTTTATCGAGGCTGGGGACGCGAATACGGCGGTACCGATCATTGAATCCGAACAGCGCATCGACCTGATGATCAGCGATGTCGGCTTACCCGGTATGAACGGCCGGCAACTGGCGGAAATCGGCCGGCAGATTCGTCCTCAACTCAAGGTATTGTTCATCACCGGCTATGCCGAGCACGCCGCCGTGCGAGGGGGCTTCCTGGATCCTGGCATGCAGTTGATCACCAAGCCGTTTACCTTCGATTTATTGACCGCCAAGGTCCGAGAAATGATCAAGGCCTAGGGCTAATGCCAGTCAGTCAAGCGCAGATCCCCTTCTGTAGGAGCGAGCTTGCTCGCGAAAAACGTCAACAATAAAGCGTGCTTCCTGAGTGAACGCGGCGACTGTGAGTTTTTCGCGAGCAAGCTCGCTCCTACAAAAAACTTGACTGTCTGGTATTACGCCAATAACCGCTGGATATGCTCCTGCAGCGTATCCAGATCAAACGGTTTGGCCAGGATCGGCGCATTGCGCGTGATGGGGCTGTGGCAGTCCAGAATTTCCTGCGGGTAACCGCTGATAAAAATCACCTTCAGCTCCGGGCGCAATTTGATTGCCGGCTCGGCAATCTGCACGCCGGAGATCCCACCCGGCAGGCGGTAATCAGTCACCATCAGGTCCAGGTGCGGCTTGGTCGCAAGGATTTCGAAGGCCTGCTCCCCGTCGATCGCCTTCAAGACCCGGTAGCCCAAGCCTGCCAGGTACTCGCCCAGCACAAACATGATGGATTCGTCGTCCTCGACGATCAGTACGACATCTTGTGCATCTTCACTCATGGGAAGCCTTTGTCCGGTCAATTGCTGCAGTTACGACCATGGGGTCACGCAGAGGTTGCGTCGGGGTGACGATTGATTTCACTCGGCCACTTCCAAGGGCAGGCATACCCGGAACAGGGCGCCCTCACCTATCTGACTCTCGACCTCAATCGTGCCGCCATGGGCTGCCACGATCTGCTCGGAAATAAACAGTCCCAGGCCCAGGCCGGCTGCCGAATGGTTGGCCGAAACCCGTTCGAACTGCTGGAAAATACGCTTCTGGTTCTCCTCGCTGATACCAATGCCATAGTCGCGTACCTCTACCCGCGCTTCGCCATGCTCGGTATACACCCGCACCTGCACCGGGCTCTTGGCCCCATAGCGCAGGGCATTGGTCAGCAGGTTGGTGATCACCTGCTCGATGCGGAACTCGTCCCAACAGCCTTCCACCGGGCTTTCGGCCTGCAATTGCATGGACGACTCGGCGGCTGCCACTTGCGGCGCGAAGTTATCCACCAGGTTGCGGACCAGTTGCGCCAGGTCGATGCGTGCGGGGCGAATCGACAGCTTGCCGGTACGGATGCGCGACACGTCGAGCATGTCCTCGATCAGGCGGATCAGGCTCTGGATCTGGCGCTCATCACGGTCAACCATGGCGTGCATCTTGTCCAGGGTAAACGCCGCGGCGTTGTCCCGGGCCAGGTGCATCTTGCGCAGTTGGGTCTCCAGGATAAGCCCGTTGAGGGGCGTACGCACTTCGTGGGCAACAATCGACATGAAGTCGTCACGCATGCGTATCGCCTGCTCCAGTTCAGCCTGAGTGGCCTGCAGGCGCGTGAGCAACAGCTCCTGCTCACGGCGGCTGCGCTCCAGTTCCTCGACTTGCAGCTTCATCGCCTTGCTTTGGCGATACAGGTCGACGAACACATTGACCTTGCTCTTGACCGCATGGATATCCAGCGGCTTGTGCAGGAAGTCCACCGCGCCGCTTTCATAGCCCTTGAAGGCGTAGTTGAGTTCGCGGCCAGCGGCGCTGACGAACACGATGGGGATGTTCTTGGTCTTTTCGGTGCCGCGCATCAGTTCGGCCAGTTCGAAACCGTTCATGCCAGGCATCTGCACGTCGAGGATCGCCATGGCGAATTCATGTTCCAGCAACAAAGACAACGCCTCGTCGGCACTCAATGCCTTGAAGACCTGGCGATCTTCACGCTTGATCAGCGCCTCGAGGGCCAGCAGGTTTTCCGGCAGATCGTCGACGATCAGCAGTTTGGCCTGGACAGTACTTAACATGGGAAGGGTTCCAGGGAAGCCAGCAATGAGCCGATTCGGCTCAAGGAAAGAATATGGTCAGGTGTGTGCAAGGCCAGGGCCGCCAGGGGCATGACGGCAATGCGTGCCTCTTGTGGGTCCTGCACAATGGTAATGCCACCCGATTGCTTGACGTGGGCCAGCCCGCTTGCACCGTCCTGGTTGGCGCCAGTCAACAAAATGGCGAGCAGGCGAGGCCCATACACATCGGCCGCCGAGGAAAACAGGTAGTCGATGGCGGGTCTGGAATGGTGCACCCGGTCTTCCTGGCTCAGGGACAGGCTGCGGTCCTGCTCTACCGACAGGTGATAACCGGGCCCGGCAAAGTACAAGGTGCCCGCCTCCAGCGCTTCTTTGTCGCGGGCCTCCTTGACCGGGATGTTCAGGCGCCGCGCAAAGACTTCCGCCAGTTGGCTGCGGCGTTCGTCCGGCAGGTGCAGCACGGCAATGATCGGCAGGCCGAAGGTACTCGGCAACTGGCCGAAAATACTCAGCAACGCCTCAACGCCGCCGGCGGAAGCGCCGACGACGATGGCTTCGATCCCGCGAATCGGGGTGTCTGGCGCGTCGCTCATGATTTTCGGTAGATCCGTTCCTGCTTGACCAAGGGCTCGAATTGCTTGCTGTAGGCGGAAAAATCCAGGGTTTCCTTGCTGCCCAGCACCAAAAAGCCGCGATGACACAGCGATTCATGAAACAAGCCAAACGCTCGATCTTGCAATTTTTTATTGAAATAAATCAATACATTACGACATGAAATTAATTGAGTTTCTGAGAATACGCTGTCAGTTGCCAGGCTGTGGTCGGCAAAGGTTACGTTCTCGCGCAATGTCTTGTCGAAGATCGCGTAATCGTAAGCCGCCGTGTAGTAGTCGGCAAATGAACGTTGCCCGCCGGCCTGCTGATAATTGGCGGTATAAGCGCGCACGTTCTCCAGGGAAAAGATGCCCTGCTTGGCTTTATCCAGCGACGCCGGGTTGATGTCCGTGGCGTAGATGATGGTGCGTTCCAGCAAGCCTTCTTCACGCAGCAGGATGGCCATGGAGTACACCTCCTCGCCCGTGCTGCAGCCGGCGATCCAGATCTTGATCGACGGGTAGGTCTTGAGCAGCGGCACGACTTCCCGGCGAATCGCGAGGAAGTGCGACGGGTCGCGAAACATCTCGCTCACAGGGATGGTCAAGAACTGCAGCAACTGCATGAACGCGGCCGGGTCGTGCAACACGCGCTCTTGCAGTGCGGAAATGGTCGCGCAGTCGAACTGACGCAAGGCATGGGCCACACGGCGTTTGACCGACGCGCCCGAGTAGTCGCGAAAGTCATAGCTGTACTTGAGGTAAATCGCCTCGATCAACAGGCGCAGCTCAATATCGCTGCTCTTATCCAAGAAACACTGCTCCACTTAAATGCGTTCCATCTTCGGTAGCCATACGCGAATCAGTGAGAACAGGCGGTCCAGGTCAATCGGCTTGGCCAGGTAATCGTTTGAGCCTGCTGCCAGGCAACGCTCCTGATCGTCCTTCATGGCCTTGGCCGTCACGGCAATGATTGGCAGTTTTTTCCAGCGTGGGTCCTGGCGGATCAAGGCTGTGGCCTCGTAACCGTCCATCTGCGGCATCATCACGTCCATCAGCACCAGGTCGATATCGTCCACTTCATTGAGTCTGTCGATGGCTTCCTGGCCGTTACGCCCGATCACCACCACGGCGCCTTTGTGCTCCAGGGCGCTGGTCAGGGCGAAGATATTGCGTACGTCATCATCCACCAACAGTATCTTGCGCCCCTCGAAGACCTTGTCGCGGCTGCGGGCGGTCTTGAGCATCTTCTGGCGGTCATGGGACAACTGGGATTCGACTTTGTGCAGAAACAGCGTGACTTCATCCAGCAGACGCTCGGGCGAGCGCGCACCCTTGATGATGATCGAGCGTGAATACTTGCGCAGTTCGGCCTCTTCATCCCGGGTCAGGTTACGCCCGGTGTAGACGATCACGGGCGGAAACGAGCAGATGTCCTCGGTGGCCATGCGCTTGAGCAGCTCGTTGCCGAGCATGTCCGGCAGCTTGAGGTCGATGATCATGCAGTCATAAATGTTGGTGCGCAGCAGGTCCAGGGCTTCCTGGGCGAAGCCTACGGCAGTGATCTCGATGTCGTCGTCGCCGATCAGGCGGGCAATGCTGTCGCGCTGCAGGTCATCGTCTTCCACCAGCAGGATGCGCTTGACCTTCTGGGTCAACTTGGCTTCCAGGCGCGCGAACACGTCCTTGAGCTCCTCGCGGCTGGTGGGCTTGACCGCGTAGCCGATGGCGCCCATGTGCATGGCGGCTTCGACGCGGTCTTCCACGGAAATCACGTGCACCGGGATGTGGCGCGTGTTGGCGTGTTCCTTGAGGCGCTGCAGCACGGTCAGCCCGGAATGGTCTGGCAGGCGCATGTCCAGCAGGATGGCGTCGGGGATGTATTGCTCGGCGAGGCTGTAGCCCTCGTCGGCACCGTGGGCGACCAGGCAGTGGTAACCCAGCTCGTGGGCGAGGTCGAACAGGATTCGCGCAAAATTCGGCTCGTCTTCCACCACTAGGATGCAACGGGTGCTGAACGGCGCCTTTTCGCGGTCGTCGGCAAAACGTGGGATCAGCTTGGCGTCGGCTACCGGCAGCGGCGAAACCTTGACCGGCGCAGGCGCTGGTGCGACCACCACTTGGCGCGGTGGCTCGATCGGCGCCGCGTCCGCGTCGCGTTCGACATACTGTTCAGGCAATACGAGCGTGAAAATGCTGCCCTTGCCCGGTTCGCTGGTCACACTGATATAGCCGCCCAGCAAGGTGGCCAGGTCACGGGAAATCGACAAGCCCAGGCCTGTACCGCCGTAACGGCGATTGGTGGTGCCGTCGGCCTGGCGGAAGGCTTCAAAGATGCTTTCCTGTTGATCCGGGGCGATACCAATGCCGGAATCGCGCACGGTAAAGGCAATGCCCTCCCCCGGCGCGCGGGAAACCGACAGGCTGACCTCGCCCTGTTCGGTGAACTTGATGGCGTTGGACAACAGGTTCTTGAGGATCTGCTCAAGGCGCTGGCGATCAGTAAACAGCAAGGTTGGCGAGCCTTGCTGCACGTCCACCTGGAAGCCCAGCTTGCGGTCCTTTGCCAGCGGCTCGAACATGCCGCGCAGGCCATCCACCAGGCGCTCGACGCTGGCGTTTTCGGGGCGCACTTCCAGCTTGCCGGCTTCGACCTTGGAAATATCCAGGATGTCGTTGATCAGGTTGAGCAAGTCATTGCCGGCCGAATAGATCGACTCGGCAAACTTGACCTGCTCGGCACTGAGGTTTTCCTGAGGGTTATCTGCCAGCAATTTGGCCAGAATCAGCGAGCTGTTCAGCGGCGTACGCAGCTCGTGGGACATGTTGGCCAGGAATTCGGACTTGTACTTGCTGGAGCGCTGCAGCTCATCGGCGCGGTCTTCCAGCTCCAGCTGGGCCTGGTTCAGCTCGATGTTCTTGCGGTCCATGGCGTCGCGCTGGTCGGCCAGGGTCTGGGTCTGTTCGGCCAATTGCTCGTTGGTCTGCTCAAGCTCAGCCTGCTGGGTCTCCAGGTGGGCCTGGGACTCCTTGAGGATGCGCGACTGTTCTTCCAGCTCTTCGTTGGCGGTCTTGAGTTCTTCCTGCTGCACTTGCAGTTCTTCGTTGAGCTGCTGGGTCTCGGCCAGCACCTCCTGCAAGCGCTGGCGATAGCGCGCGGCTTCGATGGAGGTGCCGATATTGCCGGCGATCAGTTCCAGCAGTTCGATATCACGCTCATCCAGCGGGCGCAGGAAACCCAGCTCGACCACGCCATTGACACGGTCATCATCGCTGGTGGGCACCACCAATACGCTGCGGGCGGCGCCTTCGCCAAGGCCGGAACTGACCTTGAAGTAATCCACCGGCACATCGTCCAGGCGAATCAGGCGATCGTGCTGGGCGGCCTGCCCAACGATGCCTTCGTCACTGTAGATCGACTGTTCGTGTTGTTCCTGCTCGCGGGAGAAGCCATACGTGGCCACACGCTTGAGGCCGCCATGTTCCTCGCGCACATACAGTGCGGCGACGGCCGAGCCCATGTACTGGGCGAAGAACTGCAGGATATTGCGTCCCAGCATGTTCAGGGTCAGTTGGCCCAGCACTTGCTCGGCCAGTTCGGTCTGGCCATTGCGCAGCCAGGCGGTTTGCTCCAGGCGCCGTGCAATCTTCTGTTGCGACGCGAGGTTTGCACTGTAGCTCACTGAAAGTGAGAGTAAATTCCTCCTTCCAATGTAGGCCAGAAACCCACTCAACCCCAGGACAAACACCAAGTACAGCGTGACACTGATCACCGTCGTGCGAGTGACCTCTGCGTTACGGGTAATACGGAACTGTTGCTCCATCGCTACCGCGTCTTCGTATTCCTTGCGAATTTCATCGGTGAGCCGCTTGCCCCGGCCCCCCTTGACGGCGCCACGATAATCACCGCTGTTGCGCTGCAGCTCAATCATCGACTGTGCGTAGTTGTTCCATTCGATCTGCAAGGCTTCCAAGCGCTTGAGCCGGTCAACCTGCTGCGGATTGTCGGCTACCAGGTCTTGCAGATTGCGCAGGTCGGCAATGATCCGCGGCTTGGCCACTTCGTACGGATCAAGGAAGTGCTCGTCACCGGTGATCAGGAACCCGCGCATACCTGTTTCCAGGTCAACCGTCAGTTTGGACGTCTCATTGAGGTTGTTAATGACGCGGTCGGTGTGCTCCACCCACTGGATCACCGAGAGCAGATAGGTAATCAGGCAGACGAAAAACACCGCGCTGAGCACGCCCACGCCCAACGGCAGGGCCACGTTTCGGCTCAGCAGGGTACGAAAGCTCTTTTCATCGACGGATGACGCGGGAGTCATGGGCATGCCTTGGCCAAATGCGGGAAAACCGCAAGTTTGCCCGAATAACATGGCTCAACGCTATGTTTGTGCGTCGATTGGCAGCGGATGCGCTCAAGCGGATGGCGACGGTACCTTTTGAGTCAGCACACAAGCTGACGGGACTTTTTGCGTCGCTAAGGTCACAATGCCAGCAATTGCTTCGGAACTTGCTGGCATTGTTATCACTCACAATCTAGTTGCCTTTAAGCCCAGCGCTCTCACTGTTCAGGAAAGTTCACTATGCCCCACGCCTCCACCATCCTTGTAGTCGAAGACGACGCCATCGTGCGCATGCTGATCGTCGATGTCCTCGAAGAGTTGGAGTTCCAGGTGCTCGAAGCCGCGGATGCTGAGCAAGCGTTGGCGATGGTTAAAAATACCGACCAGATCATCGACCTGATGATGACCGACGTTGGCCTGCCCGACATGGACGGCAAACAACTGGCAACCCAAGTGCGCGAACTGCGCGCCACTCTGCCGATTCTGTTTGCCAGCGGCTATGCCGAAAATATTGATGTGCCCGCCGGCATGCAGGTGATTGGCAAGCCGTTCTCGATCGATCAATTGCGTGACAAAGTCAAATCCATGCTCTAACGCCCCTCTTCCATCGTCCTTTGCAGAGATTAACGTGACGACCGGCCAATAAAACAGGAAACTCAGCGCCTTTACGCCACGCTCTTAGCTAGCACTCAGGAAGGACGCAACAACATGATTGGAAAACCGACGCGCCTGCTGTTGGCGAGCCTCTCGATACTCATAAGTTCAGGCGCCTGGGCTGACTTCACCGCAAGCCCCAGCGAAGCCAGGGCCATCGCCAAGGAAGCCTACCTGTACGGCTTCCCGGTGGTGCAGATGTACAAGACGCTCTACACCCAGGCCGTTGACAAGGGCGGCGCCCACTTCAAGGCGCCGTTCAACCGTATCGAAAACAATGCCCAGGTGCTCCCCCCCAAGGACAGCGCAGTTACCACCCCGAACGTCGACACGCCCTACTCGTTCGTGTGGATGGACCTGCGCAAAGAGCCTCTGGTGCTGACCCTGCCCAAGATTGAAGACAACCGCTATTACTCGGTGCAGTTGATCGACCTCTATACGCAGAATTTTGCCTACCTGGGTACCCGCAGTACCGGCAATAACGGCGGCCACTACATGATTGCCGGGCCAGACTGGAAAGGTCAGCAGCCGGTGGACATTGACCGTGTGGTCTACAGCGAAAGCAACATCGCCTACGCCCTTTACCGCACGCAACTGTTTGATGACAAAGACCTGGGCAAGGTCAAGCAGATCCAGAGCGGCTACAAAGTGCAGGCGCTGAGCAGCTATGTGAAGCAACCGGCCCCGGCCAAGGTGCCGAAGATCCAGTGGCCCAAGCCGATGGCAACCATGACCGAAGGCCCGCAGCTGTTTCGCTACCTGAATTTCATGCTGGCCTTCGCCGCGTCCCAGGACAGCGAAAAAGACCTGCTGGCGCGCTTTGCCAAAATCGGTATCGTCCCGGGCGGGCCGTTCAAGGTGAACCAGTTGACCGCCGAGCAGCGCAAGGCCCTGGAAGACGGCATCGCCGATGGCCGCGCCGAATACGCCGCGTTCAAGAAGTCCAAGGTGGATACCCACCAAGTGAACAGCGCAGACCTGTACGGCAACCGCGACCACCTGCAAAACAATTACCTGTACCGCTACGCCGGTGCCGAGCTGGGGATGTTCGGCAACTCCAGTGATGAAGCCGCGCACTTTAGCTATGTCATCGACAGCGAGGGCAAGCCGGCCAATGGTGCACGTCACAGCTACACCGTGCATTTTGCCAAGGACCAGCTGCCGCCGGCTGATGCGTTCTGGTCGCTGACGATGTACGACGCCAAGACCAGATTGTTGGTGCCAAACCACAAGAAGCGCTACCTGATCAACTCGCAGATGTTGCCCAGCCTCAAGCTCGACGCGGAGGGTGGCTTGACCCTGGCATTGCAACACCACGAGCCCCCCAAGGCTGAGCAGAGCAACTGGTTGCCGGCCCCGCCCGGGCCGTTCTATGCGGTCTTGCGTATTTACCTGCCCAAGCCTGAAGTCGCTAGCGGCCAGTGGAAGCTACCAGCGTTGACGCCGCTTAAATAAGCTTTGCGAATAAAAAAGCGCGGCGGGTGATTACCCGCCGCGCTTTTTTTTGGCTCAGTGTTTTTTCAGTTTCACGTAGGACTGGTGCAGGTCCGACGCCCAACCGTCGATGACGCTTTTCACATCGTCGGCCTTCATCACTTGGGAGTCATTAGCCAGCGGCTTGCCGGTGCCTTTGCGCACCACTTGGGCCAGAACTTTATGAGTGGCACCATCGAGGAACTGCGCCTCGGTGCCCAAGGTGGTCTCCTGGTCGCGAATGCCGGTGCCCGTACTCACTGCCGCAGCCACCAGGGCGACGGGAATAAATTCATAAGGCTTGAGGCTTTCGGTCTTGCTGCTCACGGCGGTAATCGCCGCCCTCACCACGATCACCCCTGGGCCTGGGGCATTGGCCACGGGCAGTGACTGGGCCAGCTCGCGCTTGAGCGCCTGGTTGTAATAGTCATTGATGCCGCGCAACGTGCTCTCGGGAATCCGGGAGGTGGCCTGGGGCTTGGGGTAAAACTGGGTGGGCTCGATGTAGACCGCGGTGTAGCGGCTCAGGTCCAGCTGTGGATCAACCCAGCGCATCACCTCGGCCCCCGAGGGTGACTTGGCCTCCTTGAGCTGGCTGTAGTTGGAAAGAAACCCTGAATACTCATCCGGCTGCACCACCTTGCTGGCGCAACCGGCCAAACCGAACGAGGCAACACACAGTGTGCCGATCATTAGCCTTAGCTTCATTAGTGAACTCCCTGGCGACCATCATCGTAAGAATGAGTTGTAGGTATAGCCAATACTTGGGCAGTACACCTAATTTCGCTCGGTGCCAGCCATTGCAAGCATCAAAACATTCAGGTCAAGCACGGAAATCGGAAGGCACGATTCGCCCACTTGTGCTCATCATGAAGTCCTCTTTTTTGTCGCCATCGAAATCGAAACGCAACAAGGTGAGATTATGGCTGCGATAATATTCCCGGGTGACGGTGAGTTGAGGGTGGGCGGCGCGCAGGGCTGAAATATCCAATTTATCCTTGCCGCTGACGAAGTCCATTATTGCGGTGTTTGCGAAGCTGGCGGATGAGTCGCTCGCGCCGATAACGAAGGTATTTTTACCAGGCCCGCCTGACAGCCTGTTAAAGCCAGAGTTCGCCTTGACATAAAGAATGTCATCGCCCTCGCCGCCCTCCAGTTCGTTGCCGGAGTCATTCCCAATAAGAATGTCGTTGCCAGCACCGCCAATAGCCCGTTCGATGGTGACGCCATTGGCGATCGAAACGTTCCCTATGCCTCCCCCGACATTAGAGAAGCTGCCCGATCTCAAGTTGATAACCTGATCTTGCTTGAATGCGGAAAAATCGAATGTGTCTCTACCACCGGCGTCCCACACGCAAAACACTGGTAAATCATCGACCGACTTCAATTTGAATACTTCACGATCGGCATTGGAGTTAAAGCCATACGTCGTATCTCCGGTACGCGTTTGGAGGTTCGCACCGAATTGATCTTGCATGACTGCAATATCATCCATCATCGGTGTACTTGAATACTGATTGTCCTCCCCATGCCCTTTATTGAAGCGATGGTCTGAGCGGGTTTCCAGAAAAGGACTTCTTACCGTGTAAGCCAGCGTATTTTCCGCGTACTTGTTTCCCGGTGCTGCGGACGCCAGGTCAGGAAGACCTAATTTAAAGGCCGCAGCCTTTGCAATGATGTGCCGCCCAAAATTATTGGGTTTTTCCAGCCCATCGGCATTGCTCTGGTTCAGCGTTACCTGCACCTTGCCGGGCTCGTCATCGGAAACGGGCGCATACCAGGGGGCCTGCCACTTGAAGCTACTGCCATCAACCTTAAGCTGCATATGATGGGATTTTGCATTGACAGACTCTTCGAACCGAACTTTTGCAACATCGCTGAAATTATTCAGGGTCTCACGGACGACGCCTTTTTGTGCTTCTGTGAACTGGCTGGTCGTGGCGCCCGTTTCGGGACGATTGGAGAACTCATACGTTACTTGCGCGGGGTCCCCGGAACGCAGTGAACCCGCAAATCCGCCTGCATGTTTTGCCCCCTCTAATACCTGGTCCATCGACAATGAAGCTTGGCGATGTTTAATTTGATTGCCGCGGTCGCCTGCATGAGCAATCTCGACGACAGTCCTGTGTGCCTCGCTGGTGGCATATGCCCTTGCCAGAGCAGTGTTCGGATCAATATTCATCAGGTGGTCCTGAAGGAACTGGGAATTTTTTACTCGTCTGGCGGCCGACCCGTAACCTGAGTATCAGTGGTATTCCTACGCAAAACAGTTCCAAACCCTGACCTGGCAATTGAGGCATGCAGTGAGGCAGCCTTCGCTGGCAAGCCCGCACACAGTTGGATCGCGGGCCCCTACCAACACACCAGAGTCTGCGCTCGGTGCGTGGGCGCCCGCCCGCACAATGCTATTCCCAGGTCGAGCAGTGCCGTGGTGGTCAACCGACGCGCGCCACGCCTGCCGATCAAACCGTATCGCTGCGCCAAGCAAGCGCATGCGCACGCAGCCGTTTCATGAGCGCTCATGGGCTGATCGGTCGTTCGTGCTGAGCACCGAACAATGATCGATCACCCACGTTGCTTGAACTGCTCCGGTGAATTGGTCGGCAACTGCGTATGACTCATCAGCCTCGAGTGGGTAAGGTGAAGGCACATCCCTTTTCAGGAGCACCCTATGCGCACCATCGGCCTTATCGGCGGCATGAGCTGGGAGTCCAGCGCCGAGTATTACCGCCTTATCAACCAGCGTGTGCGCGACCGTCTTGGTCCGCTGCGGTCGGCGCAAGTGTTGATGTACAGCGTGGATTTCGGCCCGGTGGAACAGGCTCAGCATGCCGGGCGTTGGGACGATGCCGCGCTGATCCTGGAAGATGCTGCACGGCGCTTGCAGGTCGGGGGCGCTGATTGTGTGGTGCTGTGTACTAACACCATGCACTTGGTGGCTCCGCGTATTGAGGCGGCGGTGTCGATCCCCTTCCTGCATATTGCTGATGCCACGGCGGCGGCGGCTCTGGAGGCTGGGACCCTGACGGTAGGCTTGCTGGGTACCGCATTCACCATGGAGCAGGACTTCCTCAAGTCCCGCCTTGCCGCCCAGGGGCTCAACGTGCTGGTGCCAGACGCGGACGAACGCAAGGCGGTACACCGAATCATCTATGAAGAATTGTGCGTGGGTGTCATCAGTGACACCTCGCGCCAGGTATACCAGCGGGTGATCCAGGCACTCGCTGCACAAGGCGCCCAGGCAATCATCCTGGGCTGCACGGAAATCTGCCTGCTGATCCAGCCCGAACACAGCGCCCTGCCGCTGCTGGACACCACCGCGTTGCACGCGCAGGCCGCAGTGGGGTTTGCCTTACAGGGCATCTGTACCGGGCGCTGATTCTGTGGGCAATGCATGACCCGTGTGGGAGCTGGCTTGCCTGCGATAGCGGTGGTTCAGTTGAAGATTCAGTGACTGACACTCCGCCTTCGCGGGCAAGACCGCTCCCACAGTTCTACAGCATCAAGCCGAGGTGCGCAGGCGCGCCATGCTCAGGGTGTCGACAAACATACCGTCGCGCAGGGCGTAATCGCGCAGCAGCCCTTCCACTTCGAAACCGAACTTGCGGTACAGGTTGTGTGCAGGCTCGTTGTCCGCGTAGACCGTCAGCTCCACACGGTGCAGGTTCATCCAGTTGTCAGCCACCTCCAGCGCAGCCTTCAATAGCCGCGAGCCTACGCCCTTGCCCTGCCAGGCGGGCGCCACGCCCATACCCAACGAGCCAACGTGGCTCTGGCGTACACGCAGGTATTGCTCAAGCCCCAGTTGGCCAATTACCTCACCGCCCTGCACCGCCACCAGTTGCAGGCGCCGCTCGTTATCCATCACCAGGCGCTTGCGCCACATCTCAACCGACTGAAAAGGCATTTGCAGCACCTGGCGGCAAACAGCCGGTTCGTTGTAGAGCGCGGCCACGCCCTCCAGGTGGGCCTCGGTAAAACGCTGGATCACGATAGACGGTTCAGGTGGGTGCATTGCATTTCATCCTATGAAAGACAGGGGGACGGCCAGTGTAGAGGCTAAGGCGCATAGCTGACGAGCCGGGAGTTTTCCCACCGGTCAACCAGCACCATCCTGCATCTGAACGTTTGCTTTCTCGCCAACATTGCCATTGCCATCGAGGCCGCCAAGGTCCGCAGCGGGCTGGGCAAAGTCGCCGTGATCGACTGGGATGTGCACCACGGCAACGGCACGCAGTCGATCTTCGAAGAACGAGCCGATGTGTTGACGATTTCCCTGCATCAGGACGGCTGCTACCCGCCTGGCTACAGCGGCGAGCAGGATCGAGGCCGCGGGGCCGGCGTTGGGGCCAACATCAATGTTCCGTTGCCGCCAGGCAGTGGTCACGCCACCTATCTACACGCCATGGAACGCATCGTAATACCGGTGCTGGAGCGCTTCGAGCCGGAGCTGATCATCGTTGCTTGCGGTTATGACGCCAACGCCGTGGACCCGTTGGCGCGCGGGGTCAGCGAGTAGCTGCCAAGCGCCACACCCGCGCAATGTCCGAGGCCCGCTCACGCAACAGGCGCGGCGCCTCGTGACAGGCCTGTTCCAGTGACATCGGACCCGACGGCAAAGCAAATGCTGCGTCCACACCCTGGGCATACATCTGCTCGTAGCCCTCGCCCAATGTCCCCGCGATGACGACCACCGGCACGCCCTGTCGCTGGGCAATGCGCGCCACGCCAAACGGGGTTTTGCCACGCAGGGTCTGGGCGTCGAAGCGGCCTTCGCCGGTAATCACCAGATCGGCGCCACGCACCGCTTCATCCAGGCCAACCAATTCAGCAACCACCTCGACCCCTGGACGAAACTGGGCGGCGAGGAACGCCTTGGCAGCAAAGCCCAGGCCACCGGCGGCGCCGCTGCCAGGTTCGTCGCGCACATCCTTGGGCAGCACCTGGGTGCAATGGTCAGCGAAGTGCCCAAGGGCCGCGTCCAGTTGTGCCACCTGCTCGGGGCTCGCGCCTTTTTGCGGGCCGAAAATCGACGACGCTCCGTGAGGGCCGCACAAGGGATTGTTGACGTCGGCCGCGATTTCAAAACGCACCTGTGCCAGGCGCGGGTCCAGTTGTTCGAGGCTGATATGGGCCAGGCGTGCCAACGCCAACCCACCCGCCGGCAGTGGCTGGCGTTCGCTATCCAATAGCTGCACGCCAAGGGCCTGCATCGCCCCCGCGCCGCCATCGTTGGTAGCACTGCCACCAATCGCCAGGATAATTCGCTGCGCCCCGGCATCCAGCGCGGCGCGGATCAACTCGCCGGTGCCATAGGTGGTACTTGCACACGCGTCGCGCTGCCCCGGCGCGACGAGTTGCAGGCCGCTGGCCTCGGCCATCTCGATCATCGCGGTATGGCTGTCGGCCAACCATCCCCAACGCGCTTCGACGCTGCCGCCCAGCGGGCCTCGGACCGTTTGCCTGCGCAATTGCCCCTTACATGCGGCAAGCACCGCATCTACCGTGCCTTCACCGCCATCGGCCATCGGGCACTGAAGCATGTGCGCATCCGGCCAGACCTCGGCCCACCCCTCGGCAATCGCCTGGGCGACACCTGCGGCACTCAGGCTGTCTTTGAACGAGTCGGGGGCGATCACGATTTTCATGGGCTTTCTCCGGTTTTTATAACGCCCATGCTGCCAGTTGGCTGGGGCAATGACGCGGGGCCGATGCACAAGTGTGGGTGAGGTTTATTGTTCATTCCTACAATGCCCGTTGTAAGAGCGAGCTTGCTCGCGAAAAACCGGAGCGCGCCGCAGAGAATCAGGTTCCCTGCGTTATCGTTGACGTTTTTCGCGAGCAAGCTCGCTCCTACAGGGGATGGGGCAACAGTTGCACGCCCAGGTACAGGGCAAGCATACCGTCGAGGGTCAGCGGGTCTACCCCGCTGAGTTCGGCTATGCGCTCCATGCGGTAGCGCAGGCTGTTGCGGTGGATGCCCAGTGCATCTGCGCACGCCTGGCTTTGCCCATCGTGCTCGCACCAACTGCGCAACGTGGCGAGCAGTTGCCCGTTGCTGTCCTTGGCCAACACTTTGCGCAACGGGTTGAGCAGTTCCTCCAGGGCGTCGTCGTTGCGATGACGCCACAGCATCACCGGCAGGCGATAACGGGTGAGGGTCAGCAGGCGTGATTGCGGCAGGATATCGCGGCCATAAGCAAGCAGATCACCCACCCGCCGATAGCAGCGGCGCAGCCCCGCCAAACCCTCCGCTTGCCCGCCGATGGCAACGCGCAGGATGTTCCAACCCAGGCCGTCGAGCTTTTCCAGCAAGCGGGGGTTATCGACCTGCACCGCAGCAGGTCGGCACCACAGCAAGGAAAACTGCGCAGAGCTGACGCACCAACTGTCTGGGTAGCGGCTGGCGAGCCAGGCGCTGAGGGCCTCCGCCGTTTGGCCCGCGCCCAGTTCAAACAGGTACGGTGTGCGCGCCAGTTGTGGCTTGAGACCCAGTTGCCTGGCTTCGTCCACCAGGCGCGGGGAGTCGCCGCTGTCGGCCAACAGCAGGGCCAGCAGATCATCGCAACGCTGGCGCCGCCATTGTTGTTCGGCTTGCTGGTGGCGCTGGCTGACCAGCATTTCAGCGGTCATGCGCACCAGTTCGGCATAGGTGCGCAACCCGTCCGGCTCACCGGTGATGCCCAGCACGCCGATCAGCCGTTGATCATGCAGCAACGGCAGGTTGATGCCCGGCTGTACGCCCTTGAGATGCTTGGCGGTCGGCCCGTCGATTTCCACCACGCGCCCATTGGCCAACACCAGTTGCGCCCCTTCATGGCGAGTGTTGATACGCTCCGGCTCGCCGCTGCCGAGGATCAAGCCCTGGCTGTCCATGACATTGACGTTATAGGGCAGGATCGCCATGGTGCGATCGACAATCTCCTGCGCCAGGGCATGATCCAGCTCGAACATGGGGCTAATTTCCTGAAAAAGGTTGTTCACCGGCACAGCGCAAAGGCTGCTTCGCTGTGCGTCAGCACAAAGACAGTCGCCCATCATGTCACCGAGACTGTTGGGGCGGTCAACGTTACCCTCACACCGCGAAAAATCATAATAAAGAGAGAATCCCATGTCACAGAGCGCCACTGCCGCACTGGCCAGCGATGACGATAAAAACGCCATCTACAAGCGCATCACCCTGCGCCTGATCCCCTTCATCTTTATCTGCTACCTGTTCAATTACCTCGACCGGGTAAACGTTGGCTTTGCCAAGTTGCAGATGCTCGATGCGTTGAAATTCAGTGAAACCGTATACGGCCTGGGGGCCGGAATTTTCTTTATCGGCTACGTGCTGTGCGGCGTGCCGAGTAACCTGGCGCTGACCCGGTTCGGCCCGCGCCGCTGGATCGCGTTGATGATGATCGTGTGGGGTACGCTCTCCACATGCCTGCTGTTTGTGACCACGCCCACGCATTTCTACACCTTGCGCCTGTTTACCGGTGCCGCTGAAGCCGGCTTCTTCCCAGGGGTGGTGTTGTACCTTTCGCAGTGGTTCCCGACCTTCCGCCGGGGCCGGATCATGGCGCTGTTCATGTCGGCTATTCCGGTGTCCGGCTTACTCGGCAGCCCGTTTTCCGGCTGGATTCTCAATCACTTCGCCGCCGGCCAAGGTGGCTTGGCGGGCTGGCAGTGGATGTTCCTGCTGCAAGGCATCCCGACCGTAATCCTCGGTGCCCTCGCCTACTTCCTGCTCAGTGACAGTTTCGCCAACGCCAAGTGGCTCAAGCCCCATGAGCGTGCAGTATTGGAAGCCGACCAGGCCACGGACCTGGCGAACAAACCGAAAACCACCAGCGACTCTCTGGCCGAAGTGTTCAAGAACCCGGCGATCTGGGCATTCGGCCTGATCTATTTCTGCATCCAGAGTGGCGTGTATGCGATCAACTTCTGGCTGCCTTCGATCATCAAGAACCTGGGCTTCAGCGATAACCTGGTGATTGGCTGGCTCAGCGCGATTCCGTATCTGTTGGCGGCGGTGTTCATGTTGCTGGTGGGCCGCTCCGCCGATTTGCGCAAGGAACGCCGCTGGCATTTGGTTGTGCCGATGTTGATGGGCGCAGTCGGCCTGGTCATTGCGGTCAACTTCGCCACCACCCCAGCTATTGCCATTCTCGGCCTGACTATCGCCACCATGGGCGCCCTCACTGGCCTGCCGATGTTCTGGCCGGTACCCACCGCCATGCTCAGCGCGGGCGCGGCAGCGGGTGGCCTGGCGCTGATCAACTCCATGGGGCAGATGGCGGGCTTTCTCAGCCCGTATATCGTGGGTTTTGTGAAGGATGCCACCGGGTCCACGGATGTGGCTTTGTATCTGCTGGCGGCGGTGATTGTGGGCGGGAGTGTGTTGGCGTTGCGGATGACGCGGACGTTGAAGGCGTAACAACGTCGCGATAAGCGTCTTTGAAGCAGAGGTAAGCCTCAAGGGCGCCGGCCGCAAGTACAAGGTGGAATAAGAATAATGCGTTTTAAACCTGTCATATTTGACAGTACTCAGTCCCTCCAGAGTTACGTACGCTGCCGGTGTGGCTATTCCACATTCACCTGAGAGGGGCACTGACATGCGCAGCGAAACAGTAAAAGGCACCAACGGGACGTTTGTAGTCACAGTCCGAGGTGCCCAAACCATAGACTTCGAAGGCGATCCCAACGAAATGCGGCTGGAACGCGAGTTAAACAATGAATGGCATTTGGTGGGACTCCGCCGTTTATCCAATAAGCCCGAGGACTATGAAGCTTGTGATGTGTATCTGCCGGCTGATCTACCCACGGACGGAACCCCAAAGATTTACCAGTTTGGAAACAACACAGCCAGACTTCACTTTTGGACCCGTGAAAATCAAGGCAGCCAAACTTATGTCGCAGTTGATGGATCAGTAAAAGTGGCCTTAGACGGTACGCATATAACAGCATCGTTCTCCTGTACCGCTGCATTTGGAAGTCGCCAGCTGACGCTTTCTAACGGAGAGGTAGACCTGACCGGTCTTTCAGCTGGCTTGACCGCACAATACCCGGCAACGGGCGAGTTGAGCGTGGATTTCGTGGGCGGACCATTACCTGGTTCGAAATTTTTCGCGACTGAAT
Organism: Pseudomonas fluorescens; assembly: GCF_001902145.1. Classification (GTDB taxonomy): domain Bacteria; phylum Pseudomonadota; class Gammaproteobacteria; order Pseudomonadales; family Pseudomonadaceae; genus Aquipseudomonas; species Aquipseudomonas fluorescens_BV. The sequence goes on along the minus strand of NZ_MRST01000018.1, from coordinate 472 downwards.
TTAGGATCGATAGCTCTGATTTTGGCGGCCACCGCCCAGACCGCCGAATATTTATTGGCGACCATTACGATAAAGACCTGCCGCTGACCCGTAATATTTTTTCCATCGTGATCAATAAGGAGGCGAAAGGACTGATCCATGATTTGGCCGATAACAACAACGTCCGGGTTCAGTTTCAACGACTCGACACGTACGGGACGGTGACAGCCCATGCGGGTAAGCTGAAACTCAACGAAGAAGTCACCGACGATCATGGTTCAGGTGAATTTTCCTGTTCCTTTCGAAGAAATGACGGACCTGTGTTCACTGCCGAGGGGAGGTTTCGACTGACCAGGGCCCGCCGCTGAGTCAATCGGTTCACTGGCGGGGTGGTTTACAGTTGCCCCCCGCCGTCAATGTCAATGATGCTGCCAGTCATAAAACTGTTCTCCATCGCCAGCACATACCCCACCGCCACTTCTTGTGCCCGCCC